>CAVWLF010000026.1:0-661977 GCA_963755815.1 uncultured Actinomycetes bacterium | reverse complement strand
AGTCAAGTAACGGGAGAGGTCATCCGTGCATCTGACGCCCCGAGAGCGAAATCGCCTGGAGATTTTCACCGCCGCCGAGCTAGCCAGGCGCCGCCGGTCACGGGGGCGGCTGCTGAACGTGCCCGAGGCGATTGCCCTCATCTGCGATGAGGTGCTGGAGTGCGCCTGGGACGGCGCGAGCCTGGACGAGGTGATCACCCATGCCCGGTCGGTGCTCGGCCCCGATGACGTGATGGACGGCGTTCGCGAGGTGCTCCGGCACCTGGAGGTCGACGCCCTGTTCCCGAGCGGTACCGCGCTGGTCGCCGTCGATGATCCGATTGGCCCGCCGTCGCCGGCCGGGTCCGCCCGGGCGCCGGGCGCCATCCGCACGCCCGAGGGCTCGGTGACCGTGAACTCCGGCCGGGTCACGGCGGACCTGGAGGTACTGAATACCGGCGCGGAGACCGTCTTCGTCTCCTCCCACTATCACTTCTTCGAGTGCAACCCGGCGCTGGAGTTCGACCGCCCGCAGGCGCTCGGCATGCGGCTGGACATCGCGGCGGGCACCGCGATCAGCTGGCAGCCCGGCGAGCGCCGCCGGGTGCGGCTGGTCGCGCTCGCCGGGCGGGGGGTGGCCTACGGCTTCCGCGGGCTCGTCCAGGGAACCACCGGACAGGGGCACGGCCGTGGCTGAGGTCGGGCGCCGGGAGTACGCGGCCCGCTACGGCCCGACGACCGGTGACCGGGTGCGTCTCGGCGATACCGGCCTTGAGGTCGAGGTGGTCAGCGACGATGCGTCGTACGGGGACGAGATCCTCGGCGGCTGCGGGAAGACGATGCGCGACGGGATGCTGGCCACCAGCAGGCCGGCCGCGGACAGCCGCCTGGACATGCTGGTCAGCAACGTGCTGGTCATTGACCCGGTGCTGGGGATAAAGAAGACCAGCATCGGGATCAAGGACGGGATCATCGTCGGGGTCGGCCGGGCCGGCAATCCCGACATCGTCGACGACGTGGAACTGGTGCTCGACTCGCACACGGCCCTGATTCCCGGCGAGGGGCTGATCGCGACCCCGGGCACGGTGGATTCCCACGTGCACTTGTCCTCGCCGGCCTTGCTGGACGTCGCGCTCTCGTCCGGCGTGACGACGCTGGTCGGGATGGGCCTCGGCGGCGTGTGGGACGTCGGCGTCAACCCGGAGCACAATTTCGACCGGATGATCAATGCGTGGCGGGACGTGCCGCTCAACATCGCCTTTCTCGCCCGCGGCAGCGCCAGCCATCCGGCGCTGCTGGAACGCGCGCTGGAGTACGGGGCGGCCGGGTTCAAGGTGCATGAGGACTTCGGTGCCTACCCCGCGATTATCGACACCTGCCTCTCGGTCGCCGGCCAGGCCGATGTTCCCGTCGCGCTGCACACGGATACGCTGAACGAGGCGGGCATGCTGGCGGACACCCTGGCCGCTATCGGCCCCCGCATCGTGCACGCCTATCACATTGAGGGCAGCGGCGGCGGGCACCCGCGGCTGCTGGAATTCGTCAGCGAGCCGCAGGTCATCGGCTCCTCGACGACGCCCACCATCCCGTTCGGCGTCAACACGCTCGGCGAGCTCGGGCCCATGGCGCTGACCGTTCACCGGCAGAGCGCCGGCATCGACTCGGACCTGGCCGTGACCCGGAGCCGCGTCCGCCGGGCCACCATCGAGGCCGAGAACTACCTGCACGACCTGGGCGCGATCCCCATCATGAACTCGGACTCCATGGGCATGGGCCGGATCGGCGAGCTGGTGCGGCGCACCTGGCAGCTGGCCAGCCGCCGCCTGGCCGATGACGCCGTCCGCGCGGATCCGGCCGGCGCCGGGCCCGGCCGGGCGGACAACGAGCGCGTGCTGCGGTTCCTGGCCAAGCTGACCATCAATCCCGCGCTGACCCACGGGCTGGCGGATCACGTCGGCTCGCTCGAGCCGGGCAAGCTGGCCGACATCGTGCTGTGGCACCCGGCCCTGTTCGGCGCCAAGCCCGAGCTCGTGCTCAAGGCGGGATTCGTGGCCTGGGGCGTGAGCGGCGACGGAGCCGGATCGACGCGACTCGGGCAGCCGCGCGATTACCGCTCCTACTTCGGCGGCCTCGGCGACGCACCCGCGCGCCTCGGGGTCATCTTCACCGCCGCCCGCGCGCTGGAGAGCGGCCTAGCGGCGAAGTTCCCCGGCCGGCGGCTGGTTCCGGTTCGCGGCGCGCGGGATGTGCGGCGGGAAGACATGCGGCACAATGCCGCGGTCCCCCGGGTCGAGGTGCCGACGGACGGGACCGCCGTCCGGGTCAACGGCGCCGCCGTGCACGTTGACCCGGCCACCCGGGTGCCCCTCGGGCAGCTCTATCACCTCGCCTAGCCGCGACTCTTCCGGAGCAGGGGCAGGGCCGCGAGCGTGGTGATGCCGCACAGGAGGCCGGCCACTACGTAGGGGGCGCGCAAGCCGGCCACGTGCGCGACGAGGCCGCCGGCCACCGCGCCGAACGGCATCAGCCCCCAGCCGGCCATGCGGTAGGCGCTGTTGACCCGGCCGAGCATCTCGTTGGGCACACTCTGCTGGCGCAGCGTGACCGTGACGATGTTCCACATCGTGACCAGGAAGCCATTGCCCACCTCCAGCGCGGTCAGTACCAGCGCGTTGGGCGCGAGCCCGATGCCGACGTAGACGACGGACAGCGCGCCCATGGAGATGAGCAGCGACGGTATCTTGCCCAGGCGGCGGGTCAGCCACGGATTCAGCAGGCCGCCGAGGACGCTGCCGGCGGCGGCCCCGGCCAGCAGCACCCCGTAGAAGCGGCTGTTCACCTTCAGCGTCTCGGTCACCAGCAGGACGAGCGTGGCCAGCCCCATCGTGTTGCAGAAGCTGCTCACGCCAAGCATGACCGCAACGACGCGGAGCAGCCGGTGGCCGAGCAGCCAGCGGAGTCCTTCGGCGATGCGGGCCCGGACCGTGCCGTCACCGGCGCCGTCCGGCGGCTGCTTCGGCAGCCTGGTCAGCAGTGCCGCCGATCCGGCGAACGTGGCCGCGCTGAGGCCGAAGGGCACGGCCGCGGCCGCCGCGAACAGCAGGCTGCCGAGCGGCGGCCCGGTGAACTCCTGACCGATCGTCTGCACGGCGTACTGGTTGCCGTTGGCCCGCGGCAGCTGCTCGGCCCGGACCAGCTGCGGGAGCACCGACTGCGACGCATTGCCGAACAGGACCTCGCCGGTGCCAAGCCCGAACGCGGCGACCGCGAGCACGGCGATATCCGCCCACCGGACGACCACCAGCAGCGCGAGGGCGGCGATTACGCCGCCCTGGAGAACCTGGGCGCGCCACATCAGCGTCGCCCGGTCGTGCCGGTCGACCAGCACGCCGATCGGGAGCGATAGCAGCATCCAGGGCAGGAACTCCGCAGCGGTCACCAGCGAGATCATCAGCGGGTTCCGGGTAATCGTCACGGCCAGCAGCGGCAGGGCCGTCACCAGGACGCCGTCACCGGTGGTGCTGATCGCGCTGGCCCACCACAGGTGCCAGTAGGCCGAGCCGAGCGGGGTACGTCGTGCCGTGGCGGTGGCCATGTCCGCCAGCATCGCGCCGGCCGGCCAGGCCTACCATGATTAAGGAAATCACTTAATGATCGGGCGGGCGCGGCATGCGGTACGTGATGCAGCTGGACGTAGCCGACCTCGCCGCGACCAGGTTCACCACCTCGCCGCTGGTCGAGACGGTCAAGGCCGTCCAGCTGCTCGGCAAGCCTGCCCCGCCGAGCGTGAACTTGCCGTGGGTGCGGTGGGCGCGCCAGGAGCTGGAGCGGCGGCCACTGCGGATTCCCCGGCTGTGGCCGCTCGCCGTGACCGGCTTGCCGTTCTTCCCGGAATTCCTCGTTCCCGCTCCGCCGGGCCGGTGGCCGTCCATCGGCGACGGCCTGGTCCAGGTTCGCGCCACGCAGGCGGCCGACGTCCGCGCCAGCCTCCACCGCGTGTTCGCGGACGGCCCGTGGCCCGCCAGCGCCTGGGAGCTGGCCGAGCGGCCGGCCGAGTCACTCACCGCGATCGCCGCCGAACTCGCCGAATGCCACCAGCGCCTGGTGCTTCCGCACTGGGACCGGATCCGCTCCGTGCTGGACGCGGATATCGCCTACCGGACCGGGGTGCTGGCCGATGGGGGCGCGCGGGCGCTGTTCAGCGACATGAGCACGGACCTGCACTGGACCGGGGACGCGCTCATGCTTTCCGAGACCGGGGACGATGAGGAGACCGTCACCGTACCGCTGGCGCCCGACGGCCTCGTGATCATGCCGAGCGTGTTCAACTGGCCGGATGTGTCGGTGCGCCGCTCGACCAGCACGCAGACCACGCTGGTGTACCCGGCGCGCGGCGTAGCGACCGGATGGCAGGCCCTTTCGCCGGCCGCGGATGGCAGCGCGCCAGCGGAACTGCTGGGCGCGGTCCGGGCGCGGCTGCTCGACGTGCTGCGCTCCCCCGCGACCACTACCACGCTGGGCCGCCAGTTCGGCGTCACCCCTAGTGCCGTCTCCCAGCATCTCGGCGCACTGCATCGCGGCGGCCTGGTCGAACGTCAGCGCAGCGGACGCAGCATCCTGTACGCCACTAATGAGCTTGGACTGGCGCTGCTCGGCGCCGCCAGCCCGGCAGCCCGCGCGCCCCGGCGGCCACGCCGGCCGCCACCACGATCTGGATCGACGAGCACGACGATGAAGGCCGCGGCGGCGCTCGCGCCGTCCGCCGTCAGCGCCAGGAACAGGCTGCCGAGCGTGGCCACGCCCAGGGCCAGCGCGGTCTGCTGCGTCGTGGTCAGCACTCCGCTGCCCGCGCCGGCCACGGCCGGCGGGACCTCGGACAGCACAATGCCGAACAGCGGGCTCATCACCAGGCCCTGGCCCAGGCCGGCCACGGCCAGGCCGGGTGCCAGCCAGGCCACGGGCAGCGCGGGCCAGCCCAGGTAGACCGTCACGCCCAGGATGACCAGGCCGGCCGCCTGCAGCAGGCCGCCCGCGGCGAGCACCTTCGCCCCGAACCGCGCGAGCAGCCTGGACGTGGCCAGGGATGCGAGCAGGAACGGGACCGCCATCGGCACCAGGCCCAGGCCGGCGACCAGCGCGCTGGCGTGCAGCCCTTCTTGCACCAGCAGCGCATAGCAGAACATGAAGGCGCCGAACCCGGCGAAGAACGGCAGCGCCAGCATGAGGCCGCGGCGCATGCTCTGGTGCCGCAGCAGGGACGGGGGCACGAGCGGGGTGCGGCCGGACCGCTCGGCCCTGGCCTCGTAGCGCACGAACGCGGCCGCGGCGATCGGCGCGATGACGAGCATGGCGATGGTCCAGGCGGGCCAGCGGAGCGAGCGGCCCTCGGTCAGGGGGACCAGCAGGGCGAGCACGGTCAGGCCGAGCAGGATGGTGCCGGGCCCGTCGATCGGGGCCGGCGCCCCGTGCCGCGTATCCGGCACATATTTCCTGGCCAGGACCAGCCCGGCCAGCCCGATCGGCACGTTGACCAGGAAAATCGGCCGCCAGCCGAGGCCGCCGATGTTGGCCGAGACCAGCAGCCCGCCGAGCACCTGGCCCAGCACGGCGGCCAGCCCGCCGGTGGCGCCGTAGCGGGCCAGCGCCCTGGTCCGGTGCTCGCCCGTGGTGGCCGCCTGGATCGTGGCCAGCACCTGCGGGACCATCATGGCCGCCGACGCGCCCTGGGCTATCCGCCCGGCCACCAGGAACGTGGCCGTCGGCGCCAGTCCGCAGGCCAGCGAGGTGAGCGTGAACGCGGCCATGCCCGCCAGGAACAGCCGCTTGCGGCCGATGCTGTCGCCCAGCCGGCCGCCCAGGACCAGCAGCAGCGCGTACGCCGTCGCGTAACCGGAGACGACCAGCTCGAGTAGTGGCTGGCTGGCTCGCAAGTCCGTGTCGATCGTGGGCAGCGCCACGTTCACGATGAAGAAGTCGATCATGGGCAAGAGCACGCCGACGAGGATGACGGCCAGCCCCGCCGCCGTCAGGGTGCGCGGTCCGTGCGCCCGGTCCGGCCCGGGCCCGGGCCGGACCGCCGGCGCCGCGGTGGTCTGCGTCAGGGCAGGCCGGGGCGTATTCAGTGTGGAAGGCATGCAGCCAGCGTGCCGCAGAAACCTAGCCAGGTACTAGAGCCTGTTTATACTGGTACTGAGATTACCTGGCAACACCATCTGGAGTGCGGCATACTAGCATTTATGAGCGATCAAACCCTGGTTGCGGTAGGCCCCGCGCCGGGCCGGGATGCCCTGGCCCGGCGCAGGGAGCTGGCCGGATTCCTGCGCAGCAGGCGCGAGCGGATTGCCCCCGAGCAGGTCGGGCTTCCCCCGGCCGCGCGGCGCCGGACGCCGGGCCTGCGCCGGGAAGAGGTCGCCACCCTGGCCGGCGTCGGCGTCACCTGGTACACCTGGCTTGAGCAGGGCCGCGATATCAACGCCTCGCCGCAGGTGCTCAACGCCGTCGCCCGCACCCTGCTGCTCGACCAGCATGAGCGCGACCACCTGTTCCGGCTCGCTGACGTCCTCGATGGCAACGGGCCCGGCGATTGCGCGGCGCTGCCGCCGACCGCCCAGCTGCTGCTCGACCAGCTCGAGCCGTTCCCCGCCTGTATCCGCAACGCGCGATACGACATGCTGGCCTTCAACCGGGCCTTCGATCAGCTCATGGGACCGCTCGCCAGCCTCCCCTTCGAGGAGCGGAACTCGCTGTGGCGGATGTTCACCAGCGAGCGCTGCCGGTCCGCCACGCTCGACTGGGAAGAGGGAACCCGCCGGATGGTGGCTGAGTACCGCGCGGCCATGGCCGCCCACGTCGCCGAGCCGGCCTGGAAGTGCCTGGTATCCAGGCTGACCAAGGCGTCGCCGGAGTTCGCCGCGCTGTGGGAGCGGCATGAGGTGGCCGGCCCGGAAAACCTGACCAAGCGGTACCTGCACCCGGAGGTCGGCCTGCTGAAGCTCAACTACACCCATCTGTGGCTCGGCCAGCGCCTCGGCACCCGGATGACGACTTATACGCCAGCCGACGAGCAGACCCGCGAGCGCCTGCTCGAGTTGCACCGCCGCGCCGAGCCCGAGCCGGCCAGGCCAGGCAATTTCCTTTCATAAGGTGACAGCACATCTCCGGCACGCGATCGAAGGGATGCACATGCCCGCGGGTCACACGTCCACGCAGCTGGCCGGCTCCGGCGGCCAGCTGGCGACCGAGCACCGGCTGGGCAACGGCCTGCGCCTGGTGCTGAGCGAGGACCATCTGGCGCCGGTCGCGGCGGTCTGCCTCTGGTATGACGTCGGCTCGCGGCATGAGGTGCCGGGCCGTACTGGCCTGGCTCACCTCTTCGAGCACCTCATGTTCCAGGGCTCGGCGCAGGTCAGCGGAAACGGCCACTTCGACCTGGTCCAGGGGGCCGGCGGCTCGCTCAACGGGACGACGAGCTTCGAGAGCACTAAGTACTACGAGACCATGCCGGCGCACCAGCTGGAGCTAGCGCTCTGGCTGGAGGCGGACCGGATGGGCTCGCTGCTGGCCGCGCTGGATGAGAAGTCCATGGAAAACCAGCGTGACGTGGTCAAGAACGAGCGCCGGCAGCGTTACGACAACGTGCCCTACGGGACCGCGTTCGAGCGGATGACCGCGCTGGTTTACCCCGAGGGCCACCCGTACCATCACACGCCGATCGGCTCCATGGCCGATCTGGACGCGGCGACGCTGGACGACGCGCGGGCGTTCTTCCGCACGAACTACGCGCCGAACAACGCAGTCCTGGCGATTGTCGGCGATATCAATCCGGAGCAGGCACTCGGCTGGGTCGAGAAGTACTTCGGCTCCATCCCGGCCCACGACGGCAAGGCGCCGCCGCCCGACGGCTCGCTGCCCGACATCATCGGCACCCAGCGGCGGGTGGAGATCCGGGAGCAGGTCCCGGCCCGCGCGCTGATGGCCGCGTACCGGCTGCCACCCGATGGCACGCGCGCGTGCGACGCGGCCGAGGTGGCGCTCACCATCCTCGGCGACGGCATGTCGTCCCGGCTCTACAACCGGCTGGTCCGACGCGACCGCACCGCGATCGGGGCCGGCTTCGGGCTGCTGCGGCTGGCCGGCGCCCCCTCCCTGGGCTGGCTCGACGTGAAGGCGTCCGGCGGCACCGAGATCCCGCAGATCGAGGCCGCCGTCGACGAGGAGCTGGCCCGGCTCGGCGCGGAAGCCCCGGCCGCCGAGGAGATGGAGCGGGCGCAGGCCATGCTGGAACGCGAGTGGCTGGACCGGCTCGGCACGGTCGCCAGCCGGGCCGACGAACTGTGCCGGTATGCGGTGCTGTTCGGCGACCCGCAGCTAGCGTTCACGGCCGTCAACCGGATTCTCGACATCACGGCTGAGGAGGTCCGGGCGATGGCCGCGGCGCGGCTGCGCCCCGACAACCGTGCGGTGCTGGCCTACGAGCCGGTGACCTCCGATGACCCGGCCGCCGCGGTGTCCGGCCCGGCCGGCGCAGCGGGCGAAAATCACGAGCGGGAAGGAGCCGGCCGGTGACCGCGGCCGCGCCGACCATGGACTTCTACCCGCAGCCGGCCTCCGGGCCGGCCAGGCCCTGGGCGTTCCCGGTGCCGGACCGCGGCACGCTCCCCAGCGGGCTGACCGTCCTGCGCTGTCACCGGCCCGGGCAGCAGCTCGTGGCCGTGGAGATCTGGCTGAACACGCCGCTCGACGCCGAGCCCGACGGGCTCGACGGCATCGCCACGATCATGATGCGGGCGCTGTCCCAGGGCACGGGCCAGTACACCGCCGAGGAGTTCGCCGCCGAGCTGGAGCGCTGCGGCGCGACGCTCGGATCACACGTCGGCTACCTGGGCGCGCGCGTCTCGCTGAAGGTTCCCGTCTCCCGCCTGCCCAGGGCGCTCGGGCTGCTCGCCGAGGCGCTGCGCGCGCCCGCATTCCCCGGCGGTGAGGTCGAGCGGCTGGTGCGCAACCGGCTCGACCGGATTCCGCTGGAGCTGGCCAATCCCGGCCAGCGCGCGGCCCGGCAGCTGGCAGCGGAGCTGTTCCCGGCGTCCGCGCGGATGTCCCGGCCGCGCCAGGGCACCGAGGAAACCGTCGCGCGGATCGACCCGCCCGGCGTACGCGCGTTCTACGGGGCTCAGCTTCGGCCATCGATGGCGACCGCGGTCATCGTGGGCGACCTGACGGGTGTCGACCTGGATGCGGTGCTGGCCGGCACGCTCGGCCGCTGGGCCGGTGACCGCGCCGAGCCGCTGCCCGTGCCGCCGGTGACGGCCGACGACACCGGCCGGGTGGTGGTCGTGGACCGGCCCGGTGCCGTCCAGACGCAGCTGCTCATCGGGCGGATCGGCCCGGACCGGCACGACCGGGTCGTGGCCGGCCCTGGTGCTCGGCACGTACTGCCTGGGCGGCACGCTGACGTCGCGGCTGGACCGGGTGCTGCGCGAGGAGAAGGGCTACACGTATGGGGTACGCGCCTTCGAGCAGGTGCTGCGGTCGCCGGCGCCGAACGCGGCCAACGGGGCCACGGGCGCCTCGATGCTCGCCATCAGCGGTTCCGTGGACACGGATTCCACCGGTCCCGCCCTGGATGACCTGCGGACGGTGCTGCGCACGCTGGCGGCGGAAGGACTGACCGAGGCGGAGCGTGACATGGCCGTGCAGAACCTGGTGGGGGTCGCGCCGCTGAAGTACGAGACGGCGGCGGCGGTCGCGGGCACGCTGGCGGATCAGGTGGAACAGCACCTGCCGGATAACTACCAGGCCCGGCTGTACGCAGACCTGGCCGAGACCGGCGCCGCCGAGGCGACCGCCGCAGTGGTCGCGGCGTTCCCGGAAGATCGCCTGGTCACGATCCTGGTCGGCGACGCGGCCAAAATTAGCGCCCCGGTGCAGGCACTGGGAATCGGCGACGTCAGCGTGGTCACCGGCTGACGCCAGCGGAGGGCGGGCTCAGACCGGACATACGATGGCTCCATTGCGACGCCCGCAGCCATCCGGCCACGACATCGGAGCCAGGCCATGCCATCGTCAGTTCCCGTGATCGACCTCACGCCCTGGCGCAGCGGAGCGGCTGCGGCCCGGGCCGGCGTCGCCGCGCAGGTCGACGCGGCCCTGCAGAGCGTCGGCTTCTTCCTGATCACCGGCCACGGCGTGCCGGGCGAGCTGCGCGCGCAGGTACGCCGCGAGGCGCGGGCGTTCTTCGCGCTGCCGGAGGAGATTAAGCAGCGTTACGCCGTTACCGTCGGCGGCCGGGGCTGGCTGCCGCCCGGCGTCGAGGCGAACGGCTACGCCGAGGGCACGGAGACCCCGCCGGATCTGAAGGAGTCATTCGCGGTCGGCGCCGACCAGCCGACCGGTGACCCCGAGGTCGACGGGTACTGGTTCCAGCCCAACGCCTACCCGGCTGAGATGCCGACGCTGCAGCCCGCTGTCGTCGCCTACCTGGCCCGAATGCGCGAGCTTGCGGACGACCTGCTGGTCCTGTGCGCGGCCGCGCTGGGCCTGGAGAGCGACTTCTTCACCCGGCACACCGGCCATGCCACGCACACCATGAACATCAACTGGTACCCGCCGATGGCGCTGGCCGGCCAGCCGGAGCCCGGCCAGTTCCGGATCGGCCCGCACACGGACTTTGGCACCGTCACCATCCTCGACCGGGAGCCGGGCCGGGGCGGCCTGCAGGTGTGGACCGAGCAGGACGGCTGGCAGGACGCGCCCTACGATCCCGGCGCCTTCACCATCAACACCGGTGACCTGCTCGCCCGCTGGAGCGGCGACCGGTGGAAATCCAACCGGCACCGCGTGCTTCCGCCGCAGGCCGAGGCACCGGATGAGGATCTCGTCTCGCTCGTCTACTTCTACGAGGCCAATCACGACGCGGTGATCGAGTCGCTGCAGCCGCCGGTCGGGAAGCCGAACGACTATCCGCCGGTCGTATCCGCGCAGTTCCTGAAGGAGCGCCTGGACGCGATCACCATCGGCTAGCTGCCGACCAGATCCGCGCCGCCAGCCAGCAAAGGAGTCGCGATGGCAGACGTGCTGCTCTTTCATCACGCACAGGGTCAGACCGCGGGCTTCGGCGCGTTCGCCGGCGAACTGCGGGCCGCCGGGCACACCGTGCACGCTCCCGACCTGTACGACGGCCGCACCTTCGCCACTCTCGACGAGGGCGTGGCGTACGCCGGGCAGGTCGGCTTCGCCGAGTTCATCGAGCGCGGGGTGCAGGCCGCGAACGACCTGCCCAGCGGGCTCGTCTATGCCGGCTTCTCGCTCGGAGTGCTGCCCGCGCAGAAACTGGCCCAGACCCGGGCGGGCGCCCGGGGGGCGCTGCTGTTCTACTCCTGCGTGCCCACGTCGGAGTTCGGGACGTCCTGGCCCGCGGACGTGCCGGTGCAGATCCACGGAATGGACGCCGACTCGTTCTTCGTCGACGAGGGCGATCTCGACGCCGCCCGCGCGCTGGTCGAATCAGCCGAGCACGCCGAGCTGTTCCTCTACCCCGGTGACCAGCATCTTTTCGCCGACTCCAGCCTGCCCTCCTACGACGCGGACGCCACCGCATTGCTGACCCGGCGCGTCCTGGACTTCCTGCGAACCCGCTGACGACCGCTTCGCCCCGGCGCCGCCCCCGGGCCGGGCGGTCAGCCGACGTTCTTGGCGAAGCTGGCGATGCAGTTGGCGACTTCGCTGCGGTTGTCCGCCCTGGCGATGCACCGGTCGAAGGTGGTGAAGACGTGGGTGTTATTCGCGACGAAGGTGCCGATCCGCAGCGAGAACATGATGGTGACGGCTAGCGCCAGGATGCCGCAGGTCAGTCCGGCGGCGGCTTGCCCGGGGTTCGCCGTTCCGCCCGCCCGCCCGCGGGTGAGCGCGGCGGCGCCGGTGCAGATCGCGACGATGCTGGCCACCAGGCCGAGCGGGAGCAGCACGAACGACAGCGCGGCGATCAGGCCGGCGACGCCCAGCACCAGGGCGGCGGTGCCCAGGCCGTTCTTCGACGGGACGGCCCGCGCCACGAACGGGTGGCTGGGGGACTCGACGCTCATAGCGGCCTGCCTCTCCCCCGCGGCCCGGCAGGCTCGCCTCCGGTCATGCCATGGGGGCTGCCCCACCGCCGCGATGGTCCCTAAGACCACTATTACTCGCGAAGGAAGGTAATAAAAGAGTCAAGCCAAAGCGGGCCAGCGGGGAAGAACAGAAATTCCGGATATCAGCCGTCACTCTGAGTAGCATCTCGCGTCCTGGTGCCAGCTAATAGTTACCTCCGCAACCCCCGGAGCCAGCTAGGCGTCATACTCTGTGCACATGTGCTCAAGTGGGCATTGCCGTATTGCCCACACTGCTACCGAGTATCCCGATCCGTCGAGGGCGGAGACCCATCGGGCAGGTGATGATGACTTCCGCAGCTATTCGCTACGAGCCAGAGCATTTCGAGACAGTCGCCGAGGTTGAGGTGGACGCCCGCGGCCGGGTCAGCCTCGGCCGGGCCGGAGCGGAGCCAGGGCGACGTTACCGCGTTGAGCACAACGTGGATGGCGTCCTCCTGCTCATCCCGGTGGTATCCATCCCGGAACGGGAGATGATCGTGTGGCGTGACCTGGAGCTCGCCGCCACCGTCCGCGACGGGCTGGCCGATGCTGAGCGGGGCGACACCGTGGACCTCGGCAGTTTTGAGCAATTCGGGGACGGCGACGACGAGGACGAGGACGAGGACGAGGAATAACATCGGTGCGCTACAGGCTGCGATTCGCGAAGCGGGCCGCCGAGACTGTTCAGGAGTTAGCGCATGGTGACGGCGATCAGCAAGCCAAGCTGAAGGAGGTACGCCGTGCCCTCAGCCGCCTGGAGCAGAACCCGCGTCATCCCAGCCCGGCGTCTCATCCCTACGAGAGCTTCCCGGTCGACCGGGATGTCAAGGTCTGGGACTCGTACGTAGAGAATCACCGGCCGTCCGCGTGGCGGATCTTCTGGCGCCACGGCCCCGATGAGGGGGTCAGCCGGTCATCACGATCCTCGCCATCACGCCGCATCCCTGACCGCCAGCGGGACGGACACGTCACGCGCTGATGTCAGCGAGCACCTCCCCGACGGTGCGCTTCGCGAGCGCGACAAACCCGGGGTTGGTCTCGGGGTAGTAAGGGATGATCAGGGCGGCCTGGTGCAGCGCGTATCCGCGGGCCCGGTGCCAGGTGCCATCGTCGACGCCGAGTGCACTGCGGAACGTCCCTCGCCCGGCCGGGCCGAACACGCTCCAGGCGGCGATCACGTCAGCAGCTGGATCACCGGCGCCTGCGCTGCCGAAGTCGATGACCGCGCTGAGCCGGCCGCCGACGGTCAGCAGGTTAGGCCGCAGCAGGTCGGCGTGAATCCACACCGGCGTTCCGTTCCAGGCCGGCGCTTCGAGTGCCTGGCACCAGGCGGCGGTGGCCGCATCGCCGTCGATGACGTCGCGGGCCGAGGCGATGGCCGCGCGGGTGCCGGCATCGAGCTGGCGCAGTGGCTCCCGCCCGGCGCGAGGTGCCCCGGCCGGATCTATCCGGCGCAACTCGGCCACGAACTGCGCAAGGTCCCTGGCCGCCTGGTGCTCGTCGCCGACGACCTCATCCGCGTACGGCTGGCCGTCGATCCACCGGTAGATCGCCCAGGAGAACGGATACCCGCTGCCCGGGCGTCCCTTCGCGACCGGCTCGGGAACCCGCAGGAACAGCTGCGGAGCCAGCTTCGGCAGCCAGTCCCACTCCTCGTCCAGGTCCTCGGCCCAGGATCGCACCCGCGGCAGTCGCGCGCAGAGCCGGTCACCAAGCCGGTAGATGGCATTCACCGTCCCAGCCGGCTGAACGGCGCTGACCGGAAGGCCGGCCAGGCTGGGGAACTGCGCGGCGAGCAGCCGCCGGACGAGCCCGGCGTCAATGTCGGTCTCCCCGTCATGCATCTTCATCGCAAGGACACGCTAGTATCGCCGGGCATGGCGGCCAGCCCGGGGATCGATGATGCTGAGATTCGCCTTGCCACCGGCCGGCTCTCGGACTTGCCAGCTACTCCTGCTGTCGCCGTCGGTGAGCATCTGTGGCTGAAGCTGGAGAGCTTCCAGCCGACCGGCAGCTTCAAGGTCAGAGGATTTCTCAATGCGGTCCGGGGGCTCGGCAGCGAGGACCTCCGGGCCGGGATCGTGACGGTGAGCGCCGGCAATGCGGCCCTGGCGGCAGCGTACGTGGCGCGCCGGGCCGGCGTCCCGTGCAAGGTGGTGATGTACGACACCGCGCCCGCGGCCAAGAGCGACGGAGTCCGGGCGCTGGGAGCCGAGGTACTGGCCTGGCCGCGCCCGCGGGTGCTGGCGTGGATGGCGGACCGCGGCTGGGAGAGCATGCCGGAGCACTTCGTTCACCCGTTCGCGGATCCGGCGGTCATGGCCGGCCACGGCACCCTGGCCGTGGAGCTGCTGGATCAGGTGCCCGACGTCAGGCGCGTGGTCGTGGCGGTCGGCGGCGGCGGCCTGGCGGCCGGCATCGGGTCGGTGCTGCACGCGGCGGGCCGGGCGGTGGAGGTGATCGGCGTCCAGTCCAGCGGTTACCCGCTGTGGATCCGGACCTTCGCCGAGGGCACGCCGCCGTCGCTGGTGCCCGACACTATCGCCGATGGCACCACCGCTCCCTACGACCCGGTCATGCACGATCGCCTGCGCGGCGCGGTCGACCGGTGGATCGAGGTACCCGAGGCCGGCCTGCGCGCCGCGGTGGCCGAGCTGGCCGTCCGGCACAAGGTGGTAGCCGAGGGCGCGGGCGCCCTGGCCTACGCGGCGTCGGCTCGGCTGGCGGGCACCGAGCCGACGGTCGCCGTCGTCTCCGGCGCCAACATCGACCGGGCCCGGCTCGCCGAGCTGCTGAGCGATACCTCCGGCTGAGCGGCGATACGTCAGGCGACGGGCGGCGGGGACCCCTCGGCGCTCGCGGCCAGCCGCGGATCCCATTTGCAGGCCGCGCACGCATGACGGAACGCCGAGCGGGCGAACTCCACCGCCGCCGCCCGCGGCTGCGGGCTGCTCCGGGCATCGTCCCAGGCCAGCAGGTACTCCCCCAGGCCAGCGTCCCAGTGGGCGCCGCGCGGGGACAGGGCCGCGTTCCCGAAGCCGTCCGGCGCCGGGTGCGCGTAGGCGTAGAACGCGGCGAACGGATGGCGCGCGTCGCCCGGCCACCAGCCGACCGCAACCTCCTGCGCGTCCATCGCGTTGCGCATGATGAAGTCGGCCGCGGGCGGATCGGCCGGCGCGCCGGAAAACAGGTTCACCGCGAGATCGAAGGACCCCCACCATGCGTTGACCGGCGTGGACCGGCCGCGATAGGGCGCCCGGAACGCCGCCAGCACCGCGGCGGCCTGGGTCGCCGCGGCGAAATAGTCAGCTACCTGGCCGCGGTCGTAGCTCGCGTGCTCGTAGTCCTCATCCAGCGGCACGCTCCACGGCACCTCCTGCGGCGCCGGGTCGATTTCCACGTTGCCGCCGGCGGCGCGCACCGCGGCCAGCAGCTCGCGGGTCACGTCCGCGACCGCCCGGTCCGGGGTCAGCGCGATCCGGCCGACCCGGCCACCGCTGTGCTCGACCAGCGCCTCGTGGAATCGCAGATCGAGCACGACGACCAGTGACCCGGAGCCATCCGGCGCCGGCAGCGGGGCCGTCTCCCACCCTCGCGCCGTGAGCCGCAGCGCCGCGTGCTGCAACTGCGGCTCGGGCGGGGCGAGCCTGACGGCCAGCTTGCCCAGCACCTGGGTATGGGCATGCAGCGTGTCACAGGTCGCGCGCCATTGGTCATACGAAACAGCGGGCCAGTCCTCGGGCATGACCGCACGCTATTCGGTCGGCGCCTGCCGCTCAACCCGCCGCCCGGGAGCAGTCCCGTCGGTATGGCTGGCCAGTTGCCTCATTTCACGGCGCGGACACAATCCGGAATCACGACGGCAACGCGCGACCGGCATTGTCAGGAGCAGGAAGGTGCGCCGCGGACGCTTGGAGGCCAGCCATGTGCGTATGGAGATTCCGGATCGGGCTACAGGGCGAACTGCCCGGGACAGCCGTCCTGGCGGCATCGCTGGAGGGCTGCTCGGCCCGGCTGCTGAGCGTAACCGCGGATCACGGGCGTCAGCTGGCCGCCGGGGAGTTCATGGTGGACCTGCCGCATGATGAGGGCGTCGGCGCCGCTCTTTCCGCGCTGCACGAGATCAGCCCGAGGGTTCTCATCGGCCTGGCGCACGCGTGTGAGGGCAGCGGGCCAGTGCTGGAACCTGGCCGTTAGGCGACCGTCACCGGGAGCACGTCAAAGCCGCGCAGCACGAGCGTGTCCCGGCGGGTCGGCTCGGCCGCGGCCGAGATTTTCGGGAACCGGCTCAGCAGCCGGGGGAAAGCCACTGCGCCCTCCAGCCTGGCCAGCGCGGCGCCGATGCAGAAATGCGCGCCGCCGCCGAAGCTGAGCGGCCCGCCGTCCGGTCGCATCGGGTCGAATCTGGCTGGGTCCGTGAACCGGCGCGGATCCCGGTTTCCCGCCCCGAGCAGCGTGACCACGCCGGTTCCCGGGGACACGGGCACGCCGCTCACGCTCGTGCCGTCGCCGATGCGGCTGGTGAGCTGGACCGGCGAGTCGAAGCGCAGTACTTCCTGCACGAACGCGGCGGGCGGCACTGACCCGTCCCGGACGGCCTCGCCCGCCGGCGGGTCCTGCAGGATGATCTGCAGGCCGTTGCCCAGCAGGTTCGTTGTCGTCTCGAAGCCGGCCACCAGCAGCAGCGTCAGGTTGTGCAGCAGCTCGGCGTCGGTCAGCCTGCCATCCTCGGCGTCGCTGACCGCGAGCAGATCGCTGAGCAGGTCGTCGCCCGGGCTGGCGCGCCGCCGGGCCGCCAGCCCGGTGAAGTACGCGAGCAGTTCGACCGCGGCCGCGTTGATCGAGGGCAGCGTTTCGATGTCGTTGAGCTCAAAGATGCCGGCCAGGTCCCGCGCGACGGGCCGGAATCCCTCCCGGTCTTCCTCCGGGATCCCGATCAGCTCGCAGATCACGGTGATCGGCAGCAAGTAGGCGAAGTCATGCATGAACTCGACGACGCCGCCGTCGGCGCCGCGATCGGCCATGGCGTCCAGCAGGTCGTTGGCCATCCGGGCGATGGCGGGTTCCAGGCCGGCGATGCGCCGGGCGGTGAAGGCGCGGGCCATCAGGCTCCTGATCCGCGAATGCCGGGGCGGGTTCAGGTTCAGTATCCAGTCCGCACCCTGGACGAACGCCGGATTCTGCCGCCAGGCCGGGAAGTCCTGGTCGAAACTGGATTCATCCGAAACCCGGAAGCCGGGATCGCGCAGGACCAGGTTAATGGCGTCGTAGCCGACCACCATCACGCCGCCAGGACCGATGTCGACCACATCGCCGATCTCGTGCAGCGCGGCGTACAGCGGATACGGATCGGCCCGGCCCGCTGACGTGCCGAGCGCGGTCAGGATCTCTATCGCGTCCATGCTGCTGCTCCGTCGCCCCTCGGCTAAGCCAGTAGCTAAGACGGTAGGTACGATCGTGTTCAGAAGTCAAGCTATATCGCGTTATCCCCGAAGCCCGGCGGCGGACGCCGGTCCGGCCGCCCGCTTACCAGCTGGGAACGGTTCGTTTACGGCGGCGTTGCCGGCCGGACACGGCAGCGAAACAGCCGTGCCGCAGGCTGGGTGCCATGCGGCCGGCGGCCGACCGCGGCCACCAGACCGGACCGGAGCGGGGTAGCAGTTGATCAAGACAACCAAGCCTGACCGCAATGACATTGTCCGGGTGACCTTCGTGCTGCCCGCCGACGAGCCGCCTGGTGCGGTATCGGTCGTGGGCGACTTCAACGACTGGAACCCGTTCGCCCACCCGCTGCGACGGCGCGCGAACGGCACCCGCAGCGCCGTGGTCAGCGTCCCCGCCAGCAGCCCGCTCCGCTTCCGTTACCTGGCGGAGGGCGGCCTGTGGTTCGACGACGAGACGGCTGGTCACGGCCCTCAATAAACCTGCGCGCGGCCGGGGCCGCCGGTCAGGCTCCGGCGTCCGCGAGTTCGGCGATCACGGCGGCGTGGCATGGCTCCGGCGCGCACCAGCAGCCGAGCCTGCGCCCGCGTAGTTCCGGGAGCAGCGCCAGCAGGTCCGGGCGCCCCAGCAGGTACGCGCGGTAGCTGGCCACCACCTCCTCGCGGCTGCCGTCCGGGCCCGGGCGGAAGGGGCTGGCCAGCGGGGAGGCCGGGAGCTGCCAGCCGCCGCGGTGCATGGCCCGGCCCACGTACACCACGTCGGCGAAGCCCGGATCGTCGCGATGGCCCTTGAGGTTCACCACCGTCGTCGCGCTCATGCTGTCGTCCTCACGTCTATCAGCATCCCCCGGCTGACCTTTACCTGGCGACATGGCCGCGCTTCCTGGCGGCCGGCCGCGCTACGCGATAGTTATTGGACGATCACCCGGAGTGACCAAAGGACTCCGCTCCGGGCCAGGTCAGATGACGAGCGCAGCAGGCGGCCCAGAGCCAGACATGGACTGACGGGGAGATCATGTCCAGAACCAGAACGCTCACGGCCGCCATCGGTGCGATGGTCGCCATCGGGGAGCGAAGCTGTTCGCTGCGCGACCAGCCCAGCGCCGAGGACATCGTCCGCGCAGCCGGACCGAAACGCCGCTGGCCGGCAGCGTCGCGACGTTACCTGCCATACCCAGGCCACCGGCAGCGGCGCCGGTTGCAGCCGATGACGGCAGCTGGGGCTCAGGCCGCAGGTCGCCGCGGCACAGCGGTTCGCCAGCGCGGTCGCCGCGCCCGGGCAGCGCGCTACTCCGCCACTACCTCAGCCCGGTGGCTACACGGCCCGCTTCGGCCCGACCGCCGGCGCAGCGAGCCAGGTCGAGTCGTGGCTGCTCGTCGACCGCATTCACCGTGCGGTGGCGAGCGCGGGACGCGAACTGAAGCAGGAGGAACGGTGAACACAATCGAGGATCGGCTGCGCGACGTTCCGCGCCGACGCGGCCACGGTGCGGCCCGAGCAGATCCGCGACCTGCCCGCCCGGCCGGCCAGCCGGGCCGCCCGGCGCGCCGGATACGGCGCCGGGCGCAAGCGTCTGGCGGCACCGCTGGCGGCCGCGGCCGCGGTGGCCGTCATCGGATCACGGCGACCGCCGCGTGCCGATCCTCCCGCTCGGCTAGTCAGAGCGCTGCGCCCCGGCGGTGAGCGCGGGCACGATCCCGCCGCCGCAGCGGGACCGCTACTTCCGGGCCGTCGCCGCCCTCGGAGACACCCAGACGTTCGTGGCGGCAGCCACCGTCAACGGCATGCCCGGCAGCGCGCGCGACTGCGACACGCAGCTTGACCGGTTCCGGCTGACGAGCAGCGCGGCCAGCCGACCGGGCTGACGCCCCGCTGGCCGTGCCGGAGGTGCGCGGGTACCTGAACTTCCCGACCTCGCTCGCCGCAAGCGCCAGCGGGAAGGTCATCGCCTACGCCGTGCATTCATGCACCAGCGCATATAACGGATCCATCGGGGTGATCCGGCTGGCTACCGGAAAGGCCAGGACGTGGCTGTTCACGTATCCTGCCGTGCCGATGAACCTGTCCCTGTCCGCGGACGGCAGCTTGCTCGGATTCGCCAGCGGTCCGAGCAGCGGGCCGCGCGACGGCGCCGGGGCGGCGGCGTGGGTGCTGCGCACCCGCTCGGCGCCCGGCCTGCTCGCCCGCCGGTACCGCGAAGTGCTGCACAGCGAGTACCCGGCCAGCCAGCGCATCCCCGACGTGCAGTCGGCCGCGCTCAGCCCCACCGGCTCGGTGCTGTTCGCGGCCACCAGCCCGCCGCGCGGCGCCGGGAGCGGCCTGGAGACCATCGGCGCCTACCGCACCTCGACCGGCCGCCTGATCCGCGTGCTGCACGTCTTCGGGCATTTCCAGATCGGCAGCTGCGCCATCATCCCCGACCCGTCCGGCCGGTACCTGCTCGTGTACATGCTCTACAACCGCGCTGTGACCCGGATCGACCTGGCCACCGGGAAGACCACCACGGTGCCGGTCGGGCCCGCCGGCTTCCCGCTCGATGCCGCCTGGTGACATCGGGCAGGCCGGTCCTCAGCTTGCTGCACGGGCGGTGGTCAGCTTGACATATCGCGCGAGTGCTAGATATAGTTAGCAAGCAACGAGGAAAGAGGAGAAATGATCGACACCCGCGTCGTCAGCCAGGAGCTTCAGGACAAGATCTTCGACCAGGTCCGCAAGGGCCAGGAGCAGGTCCGCAAGGGCCAGGAGACCGTGGCCGAGGCCATCAAGAGCTGGACGGCTACCGCCCAGGCCATCGCACCGCAAATGTCGGACTTGCCGTCGTGGACCGCCAGGCTGCCCAAGCCCGAGGAGCTCGTGGCGAACGCCCAGGACTTCGCCGGGCAGCTGCTAGCCGCCCAGAGGAAGTCGTCCGAGCAGCTGATCGCCGCCCAGAAGAGGTTCGCCGAGCAGGCCCGTGACGCTGTCGCGCCGCTGCTCGCCCTCGCCGGCGTGTCGTACGCCCGGCCAGCGAGCAAGCCGGCCAGCGTGAACACCACCGGCACGAGCACGACCAAGGCCAGCACGACCAAGGCGAGCACCGCCAAGGCCAGCACGGCCAAGGCGAGCACCGCCAAGGCGGGCACCGCCAGGACCAGCACCGCCACGAAGGCGGGCGCCCCCCGGAGTGCCAGTGCCGTCAGGAAGGCGACCACCCCCAGGAAGTCAGCCGCCGGCAAGCAGGCAGCTGCCGACGACAAGTGATGCGCCGCGCGGCGGCCCGGGTCACCCCGGTCCGCCGCGCGCCTGGATATCGTGAGCAGGCCCGGGCTAGCCCGGCCAAAACCAGTCAGTACAGCCAGCCCAGTACAGCGGGGCGACAGTGAATGATCCGTGGGATATGCAGAAGGAGGCGCTCGGCGCCTTCATCCGCAGTACGCGCAAGAACGCCAATCTGTCGCTGCGCCAGCTGGCGGAGATGACCAGGCTCTCCAACCCCTACCTGAGCCAGATCGAGCGTGGCCTGCACCAGCCGTCGGTCCGCGTCATCAGGCTCATTTCCGAAGCGCTGAACGTTTCCGCGGAGACGCTGCTGATCCAGGCCGGACTGCTGCACTCGGCGGACTCCGCCGAGCCGCCGGCCGGGCCGGCCGGTAGTACCGCGGAGGCGGCCATCCAGGCCGACGAACGGCTTACCCAGGAGCAGAAGACGGCCCTGATCGCCGTCTATCACAGCATGCTCAGGCCGGACTAATGATCCCAGCTCCGGGCCGCCGGGAGGCACTGCCGGACAGGCCGCCGGACACGCCGCCGGACCAGCGAGATCCGAGAACGCCAGTCATGTCTGACAAGGCACGACTACTATTCGTGGGCGTGGACGACGCCAGCGAGACCCCGGAGCCGCTACCGCGGCGGCGCCCGGCCGCCGGGCCGCCGCCAGAGCCGGCGAGCGGGCTGCCAGCACGCCTGCCACCGTTCGATTTCGCCCCCCCGCCAGGACTGGCGAGCGGGCTGCCCGCCCGCGTGCCGCAGCCGGATTCCGGCCCGCCGGCCGAGACCGCGAACGGCCAGCTGCCCCGCCGGCCCACCGCTGACTCGCTGCCGGAGCCGGCCCTCGGGCAGTTGCCGCACCGGCCCCCGCGGGTCAAGCCAGTGGGCCGTCACCGCAGTCCGCACCGGCTGACCCTGCCGCCGGATGCCCCGCCGCTCGTGCTCGCGGTGGGCGGTGCCGCCTCTGCGGCCAGTGACGAGATCACCGCGGAAATCGTCAGCGCGGTGCAGACTTCCTGCCCGCACGCGACCATCCGGGTCGGCTACCTGGAAGGCCCGGTTCGCAACCTGACCGAGATGCTCACCATGCCGGGCCAGGACGGCGCGCCGCAGGTGCAGCCCTCGATCGTGGTGCCGCTGCTGGCCGGCCCGCACCCGCGGCTGGACGCGGCCCTGGCCAGCGCGGTCGCCGCCGTGACCATGCCCCCCGTTATCGCCACCGCTCCGCTCGGCCCGCACCCGCTGATCGCCGAGGCCATGCATGCCCGGCTGGCCGATGCCGGGCTGGCCCGCGCGTCCCGGGTGCGGGGGCTCAGCATCAACAACCCGGCCAACGGCGTCATCGTGCTCGCCGACCGCGGGCCGGAGGCGGTGCAGGCGGCCGGAGTGATCGCCGTGCTGCTTTCCTCGCGGCTGGCCATTCCCGCCGTGCCGGCCTCGCTCGGCGACCAGGCGAGCATTGAGGGCGCGATCGCCAGGCTGCACGCCGCCGGTGCCTCGCGGCTGGCCATCGGGCCGTGCGTGATCGGCCCGGAGAGCGATCCCGGCGAGCTGGCCGCGGTCAGCGCGGCGACCGGGTCGCCGTGCGCGCAGGCGCTGTCCGCGCATTCCGCCATCAGCCAGCTCGTCGCCATGCGCTACGGCGCCGCCCTGGCCGACCGGCGGCTGGCGGGCTAGCCGGCCGCCCGCCCCGGGCGGGCGGGGCCCATTGACACGCGGCCCTGTGATGCGCTGAGGTTCGGTTGTGGCCGCCTGGCGCGGCGCGAGGACATCTGTTCCGCACCGAACTCCCTTGCCCGGCTCAGCCGTTGCTTCCGGAGACCGGTGACGGCACCGGCAACTGAGGAGAATAAGCAGCATGGGTGAATGGGACGCGACGTCGTATGAGGGCAAGGGCACTATCCTGCGCGTGGTCCGCGAGCAGGCGACGCGGATGTTCGCGCTGGCCGAGCGGCCGGAAGCCTGGGAGGCCCCCACGGCGTGCGAGGACTGGCCGGTCAAGGACGTCATCGGCCACCTGGTGGACACCACCGAGGGCTACTTCAGGGCATTCGACATCGCCCGCAAGGGCGCCGACGCGCCGGACGCCTTCGGCCTGATCGCGATGCACGAGCGGGCCGGCCAGACCGCGCAGTCCTTCCACGGCATGACCCAGAACGAGCTGATGGCGCGGGTCCGGGAAGACCTGGACAAGATGATGGACATCCTGGAGCCGCTGACGGCCGATGAGTGGGGCGGCCTGATCGTCACGCACTCTTTCATGGGCCCCGTGCCGGCCTTCATCTACGCGGCCGGCCAGCTGATGGACTACGGCGTGCACACCTGGGACATCGAGGAGGGCACCGGCCAGGCGCACGCCCTCTCCGGCGAGGCGGCCGACCTGCTGGTCCCGTTCATGTTCGTGATCTGGCAGTACACGATCAAGCCGGACGCCGACCTGAGCCCGTTCACCATCGGCATCCGGGTGACCAGCGGGAAGAACGCGGGCGAGACCCGGGTCTCGATCAGCGACCAGGGCATGGCCTACGAGCCGGGCAGCGTCGATGACCTGCCGGCGGTGATCGAATTCGACGCGGGCAGCATGGTGCTGACCGCGTTCGGCCGGATGCACGCCGGCACCGTGCGCGGCGACGCGGCGCTGGCCAGCCGGTTCCTGAACCTCTTCTTCCGGATCTAGCCAGCCGCTCAGCCGGATGGCAGCTCAGCCGCCCGGCGCCGCATCGCCGGGCGGCAGGTAGCGGACCGCCCGGTCGACCTCGTGGTAAATCCCGGGGCCGGCCGGGCGGCGCATTTCCTCGGCCAGGTGGCCGACCAGCCCGGCGGTCCTGGCCAGCAGCGCGAAGCCGCGCAGGATATCCGGCTCGAAGCCCAGGTCGGCCAGCGCGGCGCCGCACACCCCGGCCCCGTTCAGCGGCAGCGTCCGGCCCAGGATCGCCGGATGCACCCGGCCGACCGCCTCGAACAGCCGCAGGTGCGGCCCGCGGGTCCCGGCCTCGGCCGCGATGCGCAGCAGCACCGGCGTCCGCGGGTCCCCGTCCTTGTGCAGCGGGTGGCCGAGGCCGGGCACCAGCCGGCCGGCGGCGCGCTGAGCCCGGACGGCGCGCTCGGCGATCGCGTCCCAGCCCGCGTCATCGTCCGGCAGCGGCCCGTCGTGGGCGGCCAGCGCGGCGGCCAGGAACCGCCCGCAGTCCTCAGTCACGCCGAGGAACCGTGACCCGCCGCCGAGCAGCCCGGCCGCCAGCGCTCCCTGCACGGACTCGGGCGCGCCGGTCAGGGTGAGCCGCGCGGCGATGGCCGACGGGGTAAACCCGTGGTCGGCCAGCGCGACCAGCACCGCCTCGAACACCCGCAGCTCGCCGGCCGACGGGCGGCGCAGCGCCACCAGCCAGAACGCCAGCTCCCCGAAACTGACCTGTCCCATCAGGTCACCGGCCAGATCACGGCCGAGCAGGGAGATGGAAGTAGCGTCAGCGGTACCGATAGAAGTGAGATACGGATCCGTCATGGCCGGTCCTCTCCGCCGGATGCCGGTGCCCCGGCCGCGGTCTCGCCGGGCGCCGCCGCCTCGGCATCGTATTCGCCGGCCGGATGCCCGGCCGGCAGCCGGTGCTTGGCCACCCGGGATGTCGGGGTACGCGGCAGGTCGCTGACCTGCTGCCAGTACCTGGGCACCTTGAACGCCGCCAGCCGCCCGGCGGCGAATTCGCGCAGCGCGGCGAAGTCAAGCTCGGCGCCGTCGGCGGCCACCAGGAACGCCTTCACGTCCTCCTCGGACAGGTCGGACGGCACCCCGACGACCGCGGCCTCCTGCACCGCCGGGTGCGCGGCGAGTACCTCCTCGACCTCCAGCGGGGAGAGGTTCTCGCCCCGGCGGCGGAGCACCTCCTTCACCCGCGACACGAACGTGTAAGTACCGTCGGCGCCCACCGTGACCAGGTCCCCGGTGTGCAGCCAGCCGTCGGTGATCACCCGCGCGGTTTCCTCCGGCATCCCCCAGTACCCGGGCGTGATCACCGGATTGCGCAGCAGCAGCTCGCCGGTCTCGCCGGGGCCGAGATCCGCGCCGGCCTCGTCCACCACCCGGGCCTCGTTGACGACGCCGAGCACCGGGTGCTGCCGGACCGCGCCGAGAGTGCCGAACTGCCGGGTGCCATGCGGCCAGATCAGCCCGTACGGTGACTCGGACATCGCGTAGCCGACCACGATGCGCAGCCCGAACCTGGCCTCGATCTCCTCCTGCCGGGCGCGCTCGGGCGCCGGGCCGGTATAGCAGAGCCGCAGCGGGCTGCTGGCGTCATCGGCGCGCGGCGGCTGCCGCATCAGGATCTCCAGCATCGCCCCGATCGCGTTGAACTCCGTCGCCCCGTGCCTGCGCGCCGCGTCCAGGAACCCGCTGGCGGAGAAGCGCGGCAGCAGCACCAGGCCGGCGCCGCAGGCCAGCGACCCCATCACCGAGTAGGCCGGCGCGTTGATGTGGAACAGCGGCAGCGAGGTCATCATCCGGTCCTCGGCGGTCAGCTCCATCCAGAACGGGAACCCCTCCCCCGCCATCACGTATGTCCGGTGCGTCTGCATCACCAGCTTGGACTTGCCCGTCGTCCCCGAGGTCGGGATCAGCACGGCCAGGTCGTCCGGGCGCACCCCGGCGTCCGGCAGCTCAGCGAGCGCGGCCGCATCCCCGTGCTGGGTGGCCCCGAGCGCGTCTACGTCGAGCATCCCGAGCTCCGGCAGGTCACTGACGCCGGCCTCATCGACCAGGCCGGCCAGCCCCGCGTCGGTGATCAGCGCGCGCGGGCTGACCTGCCGGACCAGACCGGCCAGCTCGGCGGGCGCGCTGCGCGGGTTGGTGGCCACGCTGACCGCGCCGAGCGAGGCGAGCGCCAGCCAGCACAGCAGGTACGGCGGCGTGGTCCTGGCGGTGACGACGACCAGGTCGCCGCGCCGCACCCCGGCCTCGCGCAGCGCCGCGGCCACGGCGCCGGTCCGGCCCGCCGCACCGGCGAAGGTCAGGGCGGCCGGCGGCGCCGCGCCCGGGACCGGCCCGGCCGCGCCGTCCGGCGCCGGGCCGGGACCGGCCCAGTCCGCGGCGTCGGCGCGCAGCCAGCTGCCGTCCGGATCACGGCTGGCCGCACGGGCGAGCAACTCGGGGATGGTGCGAGAGGTAACCGGTCCGCTGATCATGCCCCCGACGATACGGGCTGCCCGGCCGGCCGCTGCGGGGGTGGCAGGCCTTCGGCGAGCACCCGCATCAGGTCGTCAAGCACGTCGTCCGGGACCCGGCCGCCGGCCGTCCACTCGGCCCAGCGCATGCCGACGAAGTTGCCGAGGCCGGCGTACACGTAGGCGAGGACTTCCGGGTCGTACCGGGAATCGACCTCGGCGGCGAGCTGCGCGGCCCGGACGCCGCGCGCATAGCCCCGGGCCAGCCGCTCGTAGTACTCCTTGAACAGGCCGGGAGCGACGAACTCGGCTTCGCGCACGATCCGGTAGATCCACGGCCGCTCGGACATCAGGTCGAAGTAGGCGCGGAAGCTGGCCCGCTCCCGGGCCCGCTGGTTGCCGTCCGCCTCCTTGAGCGCGGCGGCCATGGCGGCCCTCAGGTCGGAGTTGATCCGCCGGATCACGGCGGCGAAGATATCCGCCTTCGAGCCGAAATGCGCGTAGAAGCTGCCGGTCGCCATGCCGGCCCGGGCGCAGATGCCGGCCACGCTCGTCCGCCGGTAGCTCCGCTCCCCGAACAAGTGCTCGGCAGCGGACAGCAGCCGCTCGCCGGGCGGCCTCTCGTCCGCCCCGGACGGCTTGCGGCTCGCGATCACACTCACGCGGGTTTCCCCCGTTCTCAATGTTTCTGAACGGGCTCTGCGATGGCCGGTCTCCCCGGCCAGGCAGCTGCCAGGCTGGTCGCCAGTGTCACGCGGGGCACGCCGGGGGGCGGCCCGGAAGCCGCCCCCCGGCGCCTGATCATGGCGAAGGAATCCCGCTGGCTGGCGCCGGCGGCTGCGGTGTCGAGTACCGCGTGATCGCGCCGCTCGGGCTGGTGTCAGTGACGAGCACCGGGCCCTGCGGAACGAGCGCGCCGTTCTTGATGACGGCGATGTACGCGCCGGTGATGCCGTTGTGATCGGTGGCCGAGTAAGCGTAGGGCGCCACCGACGGTCCCTGCGGCAGCCCGCCGTTGATCGCGTTCAGCAGGTCCTGCCGGGTCGGGTTACGCCCGGCCTTGAACATCGCCTGGACGAACGTGTAGCCGGCCGCCATGCCGTACGCCACGTTGCCGTCGAACGGGATCTTGGCCGGCAGGTACTGGGCGTGGATCTTCTTGAACAGGGTGATCCAGCTGTTGCCGCTGCCGAGCGATGGCAGGTAGCCGTCGGTGATGATGCCCTGGGTGAGCGCGCTGAGCTTCTTGTTCTTGCCGAACGCGGCGAGCAGGCCGCCCAGGGTGATCGGGTCGGAGCCGACGTCACTGACCGCGAGCTGCGGCGCGAACTTCAGCTTCAGGCTGGTCAGCTGGAGCAGCGCGGTGAAGGCGGGCACGGAGAAGGAAATCACGACCTGGGCGCCTGCTGCCTTCAGCTTGGCTACCTGCGGTGCGACGTTGATATTGGCCGGGTTGTAGCTCTGCCTGGCGACGACCTGAGACCTCGGGATCTCATAATCCAGGCCCTTGACCCCGTCCATGCCGAACTCGTCGTCCTGGAAGAAGTAGCCGATCTTCTTGCCCTTGAAGTGCTGCTCGATGTACTGGCCGAGGATCTTGCCCTCGCGGATGTAGTCGAGCTGCCAGCCGTAGGTGTACGGCCACGTCGATGGCGCGTTCCAGCACTCGCAGCCGGAGGCGACGAAGACGTCAGGAATCTTCTGGGAGTTCAGGAACGGCGCGACGGCCAGGTGGGTCGGGGTGCCGAGGCCGTTGAAGATCGCGTAGACGTTGTCCTGCAGTACCAGCTGGTGCACGACCGTCGAGGTGATAGTCGGGTTGTACTGGTCGTTGAGGTACTTGTAGACGATCTTGCGCCCGTAGATGCCGCCGTGCGCGTTCACGTACTGGAAGTACGCGTTGGACGCCGGGGCGATCTCGTCGTATCCGGGCGCCGCCACTCCGGTCAGCGGCTGGTGGCTGCCGATCGTGATCGTGGTGGCCGTGATGCCCGGTGCCGAGGCGGTCAGCGCAGCACTGGACGAGGAGGCGCTGGCGCTGGCGCTGGAGCCGGAGCTCGGGGTGCCGCTCGAACTGCAGGCCGCCAGGACCATCGCGACGACGGCCGTCCCGGCGACGAGGGCCACATTGGCCCGGTGTGTTCTTTTCATGTAGTGCCTTCCTCCTGGTTTTCACTGGCCGGCGCATGCCGGCGCCAAACGTTGAAGGGTGCGCTCGCCGCTGGTGCGACGGGGCCGAGCAGGCGGCGCAGGCCGCCCTGGATTCCGGACGGGAAGACGAGCATCACGATGATGAGCACGACGCCGTAAGCCGCGATCGGGACGTTCGAGCTTGCCGCGCTGGACAGCCCGTGGCTGGTGGCCACGTCCTGCACGTAGGTGGGCACGAAGACGAGCACGAGGCTGCCCCACAACGCGCCGGCCAGGCTGCCGAGGCCGCCGAGTATCGCCGCGGTGAGCAGGCTGATCGACAGCGTGAGCGTGAAGGCGCCGGGCGACACGATGAACGTGACCACCGCGAGTAGCGCGCCGCCGACGCCCGCGCATGCCGCGCTGACGACGAAGGCGAGGATCTGCATCCTGGCCACGTTCAGGCCGGACAACGAGGCGGCGATCTCGTTGTCCCGCAGCGCCCGCCAGCTACGGCCGATCCGGCTGCGGCCCAGGTTCGCCAGCAGCACCAGGGTGATCAGCGCGGCTGCGCAGCCAATCCAGGCCAGCCAGCGGGTCGGCGGGAAGGTCGCGCCGAGCCAGCTTGGCGTGGTGATGGCCACCGGCAGGCCCTGGTCGCCGCCCAGCGCACCGGCGTACTTGTCCGCCACGGACGGCAGCGCGACGGCGAGCATCAGCGTCGCCCCGGCCAGGTACGGACCGCGCAGCCGGGCCGCCGCCACGCCGATGATCCCGCCCGCAACGGCCGCGATCACGGCGCTGGCCACGAAGATCACCTCAAGCGGCCAGTGCAGGTGGATGAGCAGCAGCGCCGAGGCATACGCGCCGATGGCCATCAGCGCCCCGTTACCGAGCGATACCTGGCCGCTCAGCCCGATCAGGTAAGTCAGCCCGGCGACCGCCGTCACATAGGCGGCCACCTCCGCGACCTGGAAGTCCCGGAACGGGCCGAGCTTGGTGGTGAGGATCAGCAGCACGATCGCGGCCAGCAGCGCGGCGCCGGCATGCCGGGCGAGAGTCATGGTCACACCTGCCGGACGGCAGTAGTGGAGAACAGGCCGGACGGCCTGACCATCAGGACGACGACGAGCACCACGAGCCCGAAGGGCAATACCAGGTCGGAACCGAGGTAACCGCCGGCGTAGCTGAGCATCACGCCGAGGACCAGGCCGCCGACGACCGCGCCGACCGGGCTTTCCAGCCCGCCGATGACGGCGGCGGTGAAGCCGAGCACGAAGATCGAATCCATGCTGTTCGGGTAGAGGAAGGTGGACGGGGTGACCAGCACGCCGGCCAGGGCCCCGATCAGCCCGGCGAGCGCCCAGCCGAGCGTCAGCACCCGCCCGATTCTGACGCCCAGCAGCCGGGACACGTTCGCGTTGAACGCCGTGGCCCGCAGCCGCAGGCCCACCGCGGTGAACCGGAACAGCGCCGCGAGCAGCAGCGCGGCGGCGAGGACAGCACCGGCCGTGAACAGGTCGTTCCGGGAGATGCCGAGCGCGGTGGAGCCGAGCGTGAGCCCGACGATCGAGAACGCGGGCGGGAACGACCGAAACTGGCCGCCGTAGATGATGCCGGCCAGGCCCTCGATGAAAATGAGCAGGCCGATGGTCACCACGACGGCGTTCAGCGGCGGCTTGTTCTCGACGTGCCGGACGACCAGCCGCTCCAGCACGGCGCCGAGGACCAGGCCGGAGACGAGCGCCACGGCAAAGCCCTCCCAGTAGTTGCCCGTGTGATTGATGACGATCAGCGCCACGTAACTGGTGAACATCGCCATGCCGCCCTGGGAGTAGTTCAGGATCCGGGTGCCGCGCCAGATCAGCACCAGGGCCAGGGCGATCGCGGCGTAGATCATGCCGACGGCGATCCCGCCGAGGGTGAACTCCACGAACTCCTGCATGTCCCTCCTCCCCTAGAAACCCAGATAGTGACGACGGAGCCCGACATCGGTGAGCAGCTCGGCGGCGTCGGCGTCGGCGACGACCTTGCCGAGGTTGAGCACGATGCCCCGGTTGGCGATGCTGAGCGCGCTGCGCGCGTTCTGCTCGACCAGCAAGACCGTCAGGCCGGAGTCGTCCCGCAGCTCGCGCACGAGATCCATCACCTGCGCAACGATCCTGGGGGCCAGGCCGAGCGACGGCTCGTCCAGCAGCAGCACCCGCGGCTGCGCCATCAGCGCCCGCGCGATGACGAGGATCTGGCGCTCGCCGCCGGACAGGGTGCCGGCCGCTTGCCGCCGCCGCTCGGCCAGGACGGGGAAGCGCCGGTAGGAGTCGGCCAGCGCGCCGGCCCGGCTGGCCCGGCCCTTCCGGCCGGTCCGTAGCAGCGCGCCGAGGCGGAGATTCTCCTCGACGGTCAGCTCGGTAATCACGCCCTGGCCCTCGGGCACGTGCGCCACGCCCGCCCGTGCGACGGCCTCCGGCGGGCGCCGGGCCAGGTTGACGCCGTCGACGGCGATGCGCCCGCGGCGCGGCCGGACCAGCCCGGTGATGGTGCGCAGCAGCGTCGTCTTGCCGGCCCCGTTGGCGCCGAGGACGGCCGTGATGGTGGCTGGCCTGATCATGATCGAAATGCCGTCAAGCACCGGCGCGCCGCCGTAGCCGGCGACGACATCCTCGACGGCCAGCGCCGCGGCATCACTCATCGGCCGGGCCTCCCTCGCGGCTCTCGTCGCCCGGGCCGGCCGGCGCTGCGTCCTGGCCCGGCCCGGCAGGCGCTGCCTCGTCGCCCGCGCGGCCGGACTTGGCCACCTCCACCCCGAGGTAGGCCGCGGTGACGGCGGGGTCCGCCTGCACCTCGTGCGGCGTGCCGCCCGCGATCACCTTCCCGAAGTCCAGCACCGTGATGGTGTCGCAGACCGACATCATCAGGTCCATCCGGTGCTCGATCACCACCACGCAGGCATCGGCGGCGAGCTTCTCGATCAGGTCGCCGATTTCCGGCAGCTCGCTCTCGGACAGGCCACTGGCCGGCTCGTCCAGCAGCAGCAGCCGCGGCCGGGCGACCAGTGCCCGGGCCAGCGCGATCCGCTTGCGCAGGCCGTACGCCAGCGTGGCCGGCGGGCTGTCGGCCAGGTCGGCCGCGTCCACCAGCTCCAGCGCCTCCATCGCGCGCTTCCGCAGCGCCCGCTCGTCCCGGTCCGACCACGGCAGGCCGAATAGCCCGGACCAGAACCCGGCCCGCGAGTGGCAGGTCGCCCCGACCATGACGTTCTCCACCGCGGACAGGCCGTTGAACAGGCCGACTCCCTGCAGCGTGCGGGCGATGCCGAGGCTGGCCAGCCGGTGCGGCCGCAGCCGGGCGAGCTCGCGGCCGTCGAACCGGATCTGGCCCGACTCGGGCCGGACCAGGCCGCAGAGCACGTTGAGCAGCGTGGTCTTGCCCGCCCCGTTCGGCCCGATGATCCCGGTGACCTGGCGCGGCGCGGCCGTCAGCGACACGTCATCGAGTGCCGTGATGCCGCCGAACCGTACCGTCACGCCCCGGACGTCGAGAACTCCGGCTTCCTGCGCCCCGGCTTCCGGCGCCGACGGCTGTACCCGCTGTCCCCCGGATGAACCACCATTCATCGGGCCAACCCTTGTTAGAAGGGACATAGCTGCCGTGTTGTGAACCTAGATTCATCGCATCGTGGCGTCCCTTGCAAGCCCCGATGCGGCAGTCCGGCATATTCGTGGCCAAACCGAGACCCTCGCCATTCACCTCTGCAGTTCTCGGGTCTCTTCGGTAGCCGGCCTTCAGTCCGGGTCGCGCCGCAGGAACCAGATCCGCGGCCCGCCGCCGGGCACGTTGCCTTCCTCGACCACCCGGAATCCGAGCGCGGTGTAGAAGCCCACGTTGCGCTCGGTGGCGGTCTCCAGGAACGCGGGCAGTCCGGCCCGGGCGGCGTGCGCGGTGCCGAACTGCACCAGCGCCCGGCCGATGCCCCCGCCCTGGCGGGCCGGGTCGACGCCGAGCTGGTCGAGATACCACAGCGGCTCGTCCGGCGTCCGCTCCTCCACCCAGTCCCACAACCGCTCATAGCGGGCGCCGCCGTCGTCCGCCAGCGCATGCATCGCGGGCCTGGTGCGGCGCTCCGCTTCGGCCCAGCGGCCAGCGAGGCCCGGCGGCACCCATACCGCCACCCCGGCCCCGCCGGCGGCCTGGTGAACCAGGCCGAGCTCGATGTTCTCGGCGTTCAGGAGCCGGAAGCTCGCCTGCAGCGAGCGCTGCGGATCGGCCACGTCGCCGAGCGGCCACCGCATCATCGGATCGGCGCCGAAGGCGCGGGCGAGCACGCCCGCCACCGCATCGAGCTGGCCCGGGGACGCGGGCTCAACTCGCGGCCGCCCCGCTGAACCCTGGTTCCGCTGCGTCATCTGCCCCAGCCTGCACCATCGTCACGACCGTCCGCCACCGGGGTTCCGGCGGGTCCGGACGTCAGGCAGCATGGAGAGATGACCCAGGCACCGGATCGCGCGCGCGGCGCGCTCGCGGACCCGGCGGACCCGCTGGCCGATCCGGTCCGGACGGCGCTGGCCGATCCGGTCCGGGCGCTGGCCGATCTCGTGGCGGGCGGCAACGTGGTGATCCTGAGCGGGGCCGGGATCTCAACGGAGTCAGGGATCCCGGACTACCGCGGGCCCAGCGGGCTGGCCCGGCGGGCCGAGCCGATGACGTACCAGACGTTCACCGGCGGCGCCGCGGCCCGCCGCCGGTACTGGGCGCGCAGCCATCACGGCTGGCGGCACATCGCGGCCGCGGTCCCGAACGCCGGCCACCGGGCGGTCGCGGAACTCCAGCGTCGCGGCCTGGTGGCCGGGGTCATCACGCAGAACGTCGACGGCCTGCATCAGGCCGCCGGCACGCGGCAGGTGATCGAGTTGCACGGCAGCCTGTACCGGGTCGTCTGCCTCGGCTGCGGCCAGCGGACCTCCCGCGCGGCACTCGACCAGCGCCTGCGGGCGGCGAATCCTGGCTGGGCGGCCCCGGTAACGCGGCTCAGCCCGGACGGCGATGCCGTCCTCGCCGACGCGGCGGCGGACCGCTTCCAGGTGGTGGACTGCCAGCACTGCGGCGGCCTGCTCAAGCCCGACGTCGTGTTCTTCGGCGAGAACGTGCCCCCGGCGCGCGTCGAGGAGTGCTACGCGCTGACCGGGCGAGCCAGCGCCCTGATCGTGCTGGGATCCTCGCTGACCGTGATGTCCGGCTACCGGTTTGTCCGGCACGCGGCCAGACTCGGCATACCGGTCGCGATCGTCAACGACGGGCCGACCCGCGGCGACGCGCACGCCCGCCTGATCCTGAACGCACCGCTCGGCCGGACTCTCACCGCGCTCACAGCGCTCGCTGCGCTTCCTGCGCGAAGTGCCCCGGCGCCGGAGTGACGTTCCCGGAGAGCCGGCCGGCTTCAGCCGGCGTCTCCGCGCACCGCTCAGCGCCGGAGCCTTCACTGGCCCTGGCCCTGGCCCTGGCTCGCGGCTCCGCTCGGGCTCGGCGAGCCGGACGAAGCCGTCGGTGTCGGAGTCGGCGTTGGTGATGGAGACGGAGACAGCGACTGGGATGAAGCCGGCGACGGCGACGGACTCGGCCGGCGCGGTCGGCGTGCTGCCGGACCTGGCCGGGTGCGGTTTGGCCCGGGTGGCCGGCCCGGTGTGCTGTGCTCCGGTGATAACGCCGACGGTTGTTCCGCCGCCGCTCCGGCCCCAGATGAGCGCCTCCAGCGGCTTGCCGGCCGCCACCTCGAACACGGTAATGGCGGCCAGCGCCAGCACGAATACGCCGAAAGCCGCCGCCAGCAGCGCCGGCCAGCGCAGCCATACCTGGTGCGAGCCGACCGTCTTGGCCGTCTTGGCCGACTCGACCGGCCCGGCCGATCCAGCAGGCCCGTCCGGCTCAGCGGGCTTAGCCGCCTCAGTAGTCCCGCCCGGCTCAGCAGGCCCATCCGATCCAGCGGGCCCGGCCGGCTCAGCAGATTCGCCCGGCTCCGCAGGCTTGGCGGTTTCCGCTGGTGAGTTACCCCACCGGGTAGTTTCACCGCTTACCGCAGGGAACTCATCAGTCCCCGGGGAATCAGGCGACAGCAGCCAGCCGACCTGGCCGACCGCGAATCCCGGCACTGCCGCACTGGCCAGCTCCCCTGTGGCCGCAGCCCGCTCTCCTTGCTCCCGGGCCGACCCGGGAGCGGCCGGCCGGTCATGGTGCCCGGCGGCTCCGTTGTGGGCCGATCGCGGCGCCATCATCACGGCCGCTGCGTGCAACCGCTCCTTGCTGGCGAGCAGCTTCTCCTGGCTGCTGGCCAGGTAATGCTTGTAGACCGCGGCACCTGCGGTACTAGCGATGCTCATCACCGCGACGCCGATAACGGTCCCGGCGATGCCCGTGTAGGACGCCGCGATGGCACCAGTCACGGCGGCGAGCATGCTGGCGACGACTTGGGTGGCGCTCAGCTCTATCCGGCGCCCGCTCATCCTTTCTCCTCCCGCCATCGCGGCCTTCCGCGACGGCTGTGATCGTGGCCCAGGCAGAAAACAGCCCAACCACCGACCCTACGTGGCCCGCCGAGCCGACCGGTCGGCTAATCGCCAAGCCGCCCGCTGCGGGCGGCGCTGGTCAGCATCCGGGGTGCGGGCGGGCGCTAGAACTGCTGTCCGCCGACGTCCGCCTCGCCGTTGGCGACGAGCCACGTCAGCGCCTCGTGCAGGGCTTCGAGTGACCCGGACCGCGGTGCATAGCCGAGCACCTGCCTGGCCCGGGCGGTGCTCGCGGTAATGCTGCGGAAGGTGTGCTGGCGGGTGGCCTCGGCGTGCTCGGGGGCGACCCGGCGATCGAACTCGGCCCAGTCGACGAAGTCCAGCACCGGCTCACGGCCGAACCAGCGCGCGACTCCGGTGGCCAGGCCGCGCAGCGTCATCGACTGGTCGGCCACCACGTGGAAGCTGGCGCCGATCGCCGCGGGCCGGGACAGCGCGCGCTCGAATGCCTGCGCCACGTCGTCGGCATGCACGTGATGCAGCACGCCCAGCCCGTGATCGGGCAGCGGGAGCGGCCGGCCGGTCGCCAGGCTGGTCCAGACGGCGGGGTCCAGATTGCCGGCCGGCGTGATCACCGGCCAGCCCGGCCCGCTGATGTGACCTGGGTGCAGCACGACCGCGGGAACGCCGCCCGCCAGCGTCTCGCGGTGCAGCAGTGCCTCGATCTCCGCCTTGCCCGTGCCGTACTCGCCGTAGGCCGTCCGGGGCTCGTCCTCGGTGACCGGCACCCGCAGCGCGGGACCGTGCACCCAGATCGTCCCGCAGTGCACCAGCAGCGGACGGGACGGGCGGAGCGCGTCAAGGAGCTGCTGCGCCGAGGCCGCGGTGAAGCAGATCAGGTCGATCACGACATCAGGGCGCAGCGCCGCGACCAGCACGCCGAAGGTTCCCTCGGCGTCCTGCGCCTCGCGATCGGCCGTGAGCCTGGTGACCAGGTTCCACTGCGGGCTGGCGTGATAGGGCTCGCGGGTGCCACGGCTCAGGGCGATCACTTCGTGCCCGGCCCGGACCAGCCGCGGCACCAGGTAACTGCCGACGTGGCCGGTAGCTCCGATGACAACGACGCGGCTCATCCCCGGGTGCCCCTTCCGGCGCGGGCGGCAGGTCATGTCATCCTCGCACGAGCGCTCTCGCGCGGGCGCTAGGACGCGGTGCCATGCACGTCGCTGATCAGCCGGGAACCGTTCCCCTGCGGGACACGATCAGAGATCCTTGAGCAAGACTTATTGATTAAATACTCTTGCTCAAGATATGTTGATTAGCATGCCGGACAGACAGAAACCCGCTTCGCCGCCGGAGCCGAAAGCGCTGCGCGCGCTGGCCCACCCGATCCGCTGGAAGCTGATCGACTTGCTCGACAGCGAGGACACCGCAACCGCCACCCGATGCTCCGAGGTGCTGGGCGAGAGCGTCGCCAGCTGCTCCTACCATCTCGGGATCCTCGGCAAGTACGGCTACACGGAGATGGTTCCTGACCAGCCGGGCCGGGAAAAGCCCTGGCGGCTCACCACCCGCCTCCAGGACCTGGCGCCAGCGGGCCTGGACCTGGCCGGGCAGCTGGCCGCGGAGGCCGCGGCCGAGGCTTTCCTCGACCACGAGATTGCCCGGCTCAAGGATCGGCTGCGCCGGATGAGCCGGGAACCAGAGGAGTGGCGGAACGCGTCCGGAATCCTCGGCGCGACCACCTGGATGACCCCAGCCGAACTACGCACCGCACGGAAGCAGATTCAGAAGATCATGCTCAAGCTGGCGGTTCGCGCCGAGGACCCGGCGCAGCGGCCCCGCGGCGCCCGTGAGGTCCGGCTGTTCTCCGCGATCACCGTCGCGCCACCCGCGCCGCCTCCCGCAACCCCGGCGCAACCAGCAGCAGCGACCCAGCCAGCCACCTCGGCACAGCCAGCAACCCCGGCACAGCCAGCAACCCCGGCACAGCCAGCAACCCCGGCACAGCCAGCAACCCCGGCACAACGAGCTAAGCGGGGCAAGTGACCATGGGTGCGCTCCGCGATCCGCGCTTCCGACGGCTGCTCGTCGGCCAGTCGTTGTCGAGCTTCGGCGACACCGCCCTGTACCTGACGCTCGGGATCTGGGCCAAGGCCCTGACGAATAGCAACGCCGCCGCCGGCGGCGTGTTCCTGGCCCTCGCCATCCCGGCGCTGTTCGCGCCGCTGGCCGGTCATCTGGCCGACCGCGTGCGCCGCCGTCCGCTGCTTCTTATTACCAATGCGGCTACCGGGCTGATGGTTCTCTCGCTGCTCGCCGTGCACAGCCGGGCGCAGCTATGGATCATCTACGTGGTCGCGTTCTGCTACGGGATCTCGTTCAGCGTGCTCAGCGGGGCGGGTGCCGGGCTGCGTAAGGACATGCTGGCCGGAGAGGATCTTGCCTCAGCCAATGCATCGCTCCAGACGGTCAGCCAGGGTCTGCGGATCATTGCGCCGCTGGTCGGCGCGGGCCTCTTTGTGGCGGTCGGCGGCGGTGCGGTAGCCATCCTGGACGCAGTCACCTTCGCCGCCGCGATCGTGGCGCTGGCCAGCATCCGGGTGCGCGAGTCCACTCCTGAGGCCACCGAGCATGGCTCGTTCCGTCGCGATGTCACGGCCGGCTTCCGGCACCTGCGGGCCGTGCCGTTGCTGTGGCAGATAACCCTCGTGACCGCCTGCGCCTTCAGCGTGATCGGCCTCAACGAGACGATTGTCTTCGCCGTCATCAGCCAGGGCCTGCACCGGCCGCCGTCTTTCTTCGGGGTTCTCAACAGCGTCCAGGGCGCGGGGGCGATCGCGGGCGGAATAGCGGTGGCGTGGCTGCTGCGGCACCTCGGGGCAGCCCGCGTGATTGGCCTGGCGCTGGCCAGCTTCGCGCTCGCCTCGGTGGTTTACCGCACGCATTCGCTTGCGCTCTGCCTGGCCGGAGCGGTCCTGGATGGCATCGGGCTCGTCTGGCTCGTGGTCGCCTTCAGTACGGCTGTCCAGGTGCATACGCCGCCACGGCTTCAGGGCCGGGTCGACGCAGCCTGGGGCATGATGGTGGTCACGCCCCAGACCGTCTCGATCGCGGCGGGCGCGGCGCTGATCTCATTTATCGACTACAAGCTGCTCCTGCTCGTCATCACCGTCGTGGTCGGGACCTGCGGGCTGCTCCTGCTGATCCGGCCCGCGCCCGAGCCAGTTATCGCCGCGGCCGACTCACCCGGTACGGCCCTCGATCCGGCCGCATAGGGCCGCCGGGCACGGGACCGGCCTATACGGGACCGGCCTATACCGAATAGGTGCGGGGGGTCACGGTGTGGGTGCGTCCGCTGGGGAGGGTCCAGGTCAAGGTGCCGGGTGTCTCCTGCTGGAGGTGCCAGCCGGGTGCTTGCTTGGCGCCGTGGTGGCGCCGGCAGAGCGGAGAAAGGTTGCATTCGCAGGTGCGGCCGCCCTGGTCGTAAGGCATGGTGTGGTCGTCATCGCATCGGCGGGCCGTCCGGCGGCAGCCCGGGAAGGTGCAGGTCGCGTTGCGGATCTTGATCAGGTGCCGCAAGGTGGCTGATGGCTGGTAGGCGAATGTTTCCCGGGCGTGCCCGCAGGTCCCGGTTTCCAGCCAGCTGATCTTGATGCCCGCCAGCCAGCGAAGCTGGCCGTCATTGCCGGTCAATCCGGGTGGTGCGGAGCCGCCGGGAGGCCCGGTCCCGCCGGGAGGTGAGGGACCGCCGGACTGCCCGGTCCCGCCGGGTGGTGACGGGCCGCCGGGAGGCCAGGCCCTGCCGGACTGTCTGGTCCGGCCGGGTGGCGCGGGGCCGCCGGGTGGTGAGGGACCGCCGGAGCGTCCGGTCCCGCCGGGTGGTGGCGGGCGGTCGGTGGCGGGTTTCCTTTCCTGGCGCGGCCGTATCCGATGGCGGTGCCGTCGGGGCCGGTGATGATCAGGTGCCAGCGGGCGCCAGGGCCGGCCGCGACAGTGGCGGCGAGGTCGCGGCAGGCGGCGGCGTCCAGGTGCCCGTATCCGGCGACCTGGCCGGGCTGCCCGGTCAGGCCGAGCCAGGTGGTCAGCGGAACGGTCAGGCTGATCGTCCCGGTCAGCCCGGCCCCGGACCCCGGACCGGCCGCTGGACGGCCAGCCCGGGCCCGGACCCGGGCCCGGCGCGGACCGCCGCCCGGTCCGGGGCCGTCACCGTCACCCGGACCGTCGCCGCCACCGGCGCCGTTGCCGTCATCCAGGCCGTTGCCGTCACCTGGGCTATCGCCGTCGCTGGGGTCTGCCACCCGCGCCGGGTGCGCCGGGCCCGTCGTGGCTCGCGCCGGAGTGCTCACCGGCCGGGTTACCGTCCTGGCCAGCGCTGAGGTCCTGGCCGGGGCGGCCGGGGTGCGGGGCGGGGAGCAGGGTGTCCAGGGGCTGGCCGTTGAGCCGGGCGAGGAACACCGCGGCGCGCAGCTGCGGCAGCGTCCCGGCGGCGCCGGCGGCTTTGAGCGCGCGGGCGTCGGCGTCCAGGTGCTGGTCGGCGGCCAGCACCCCGGCCGGGGGCAGGTCCCGCCCGGCCATCGACCAGGTCCCGGACGGCTCGGCCCAGCATTCCACCCGGGCGTCCTTTTCGGCCTTCTCCCGCCGCTTGCGCGCGGCCTGCGGGTCAAAGGCCAGCACCTCGCGGTGCAGCCGGTCCCGCAGCCGGCTGGTCGTCAGCCCGGCCGCATCCCCGCCCACTACCGCCGCGATCGCCGCCGCCGCGACATCACCCAGGCCCGCGAGTTCGTCGGCGAACACGGCCGCGCGGGGCAGGTCAATCCGCCCGGCGGCTAACGCCGCCGCGGCGGCCGGGAGCCGGGTGACGCCGATGGCGAGGCTGACCAGCCGGTCCGCGGCCCGGCCGGTCAGCGTCAGCGCGGCGGCGACCTCGTCACCGACATGATCAGCCTGACGCCGGTCCCCGGTGGCGGCCGCGGCCGCGTCCCGGCGCGCGGTCAGGTCCGCGACCGCCCGCAGCCTGATCGACGCGGCCCAGGACTCCAGCCGCCGTGCCGCGCACAGCACCCCGACCAGCTGGTCATCATCCAGCACCGCCAGGCCCCCGCCCGCGGCATCGGCGGCAACGCCGGCCAGGGCCGGGCCGGGCTCCATCTGGTCCAGCGGCCCCCCGGCCGCGAACGCACGCGCGAGGGGATCATGGTCGTCGCGGGCGAACCCGGCCGGCAGCGCGTCGTACGCCGGGCCTGCGGGTTGCGGCGGCCGGGCGGGAGATGCCGGGACACGGCCGGGTGGCTGGCCGGGCGAGACCGGCTGGGAACGCCCGGACTGGCATGGCTGAGGAGAACCGGGCGAGACCGGCTCGGAACGCCCGGACTGGCATGGCTGAGGAGAACCGGGCGGGACCGGCTCGGAACGCCCGGACTGGCATGGCTGAGGAGAGCCCGGTGGGACCGGCTGGGGAGGAAGGTCCGGGCCGTCCGGCTCTTCGGGCATCACTCCCCCTCTCGCTTGTAGCCTGTTAGAGATAAGTTCTTCGATTAAAGTATCGACCCAGCCACCGACAAAACGGCCCGCTCGGGCATCCACGCCCAAAGCTAAAGATTTAACCTTTCTTCTCGCCGATCTTCTCGCCGCGGTCTTCGTGGACGGACGTCGGTTTTGCAAAGCTCGGCTCCGAGGCGGTGGCAGGAGCTGGGGTGTTCTTGCCTCCGGGCGCGCGTCCGGGGCGGGCGGGTGTTTTCGGCAGACGGGCGGGGGTGCCCAGCCGGTCACGCAGCGCCGGCGTGAATCCAGCCGCAGCCATAGCGCCAGCATTACCGCGGAGACCACAGGGCACCGCGCTACGCTTTCCTGGTACTTGCCGACGAGGAGGCGCCAGTGACGGCCGGGCCGGGTGACCAGCAGCCGCTAGCGGGGCGTGGCCTCCTGCGGGCGTCCCACGCCGATCGTGAGCACGTGGTCGACAAGCTCAAGGATGCGTTCGTCGATGGCCGGCTGACCAAGGACGAGCTGGACCTGCGCGCGGGCCGCGCGCTCGCCTCGCGGACCTATGCGGACCTGGCCGCTCTCACTGCCGACCTCCCCGCCGGGCTGACCCCGGCCCGGCCGGCCCGTAAGCCCGCCCGGGCTCGAGCCCGGCGGCCGGTGAACAAGCCGGTCAAGTGGGCCGCCTGCGGATTCATCACCCCGGCCATGCTCGCGATCACCGTCGTGGTCGCCGCCCGCACCGGCAGCGACCCCGCCGTGCAGTCGCTCCTCGGGGCCACCTTCCTCTATTTCTGGGCCTGGCTGGTTGCCGGTGCCCAGATGCTCCACACCTGGCACGAGAACCGCTCCCGCGGGCAGCTGCCGCCGCGGCCAGCCCGGCGCCGCCGGGCGATCGAGGGTGAGCGGTACGGCGGGACCGGTGATGACCTGATCTGCTGCCAGGCCCGCAGCGATGCCCCGGCCCGTCACTTGCCCGGGCCTAGCGTGGCCCAGCGCACCTGGCGGTCGCTAACGGCATGCCGTGCCTGCGCCCGCCCGCGGACCTGCAGGTCACGGCCTGACCAGTCGTATCCCGACCCGGCGCCGGCGAACTCGCGGCGGCCGCTACTCCAGCAGCAGGACCGCCTGGCCGTTGAGCTTCCGGAGTTCCGCGGTCACTCCGAGGAATCTCCCGGCCGGGAAGTCGAAGGCGACGACGTGGTCCTGGCCGACGCAGTAAAGCTGACCGCCGGGCCCGAACCGCAGTCCGCGGGGTCTGGCGAACTTCACGGCGGGGTCGGGTGCCAGCACGCGGACCAGCCGTCCGGTGGACGGGTCGTATTCGCGGATCGTGGCCGCGGCGCCCGGTGAGCCGAACGGCCACTCGCTGGAGACAACGAGGTTGCCGCCGGGAGCGACCGCCAGGTCCAGCGGGCTCAGCTCGGGGTCGCTGACCAGACGCGAGTTGCGGACCCGGCCGTCGCGGCCGAACGTGGTGATGGTGTTGTCACCCTCGCCGGAGGGACCGATTCCCGAGGACAGGTACAGCTGGCCGCCAGCGCCGAAGCCGAGTCCTCGCGGGAACGCGACGGTGCCGTCGGGCAACAGCGGTTCGCCTTCGGTGTCGAGCCGGGGTGGCAGGGCCAGGATCGTGCCGCGGCGCCGCAGGGTAACGCAGTAGCGGCCGTCCGGTGCGAAGGTACCGCCGCCGGCGTCCAGGCCTTCGATGCGGCCCGAGTCCAGAGTGACAGTGCCGTCCTTGTCGAGCGCGAGCACCCGGTCATCGCCGCTGTTGACGTAGATCAGGTCACCGGCCGGGCTCAGGCTCAGGCCGCGCGGATCAGTGATCCGGGGGTCGTCGCTGAACGGCCCGGCCAGTTCCCCGCCGGCGGAGAAGCTAAGAAGCGTGCCGTATCCATCGCCGTTCGCGCCGCTGGCGCTGGTGACCAGAATCCGCGTCATGGCTGTCTCGCTGCCTTCCTTCCCCCGGCCGGATCAAAAGATCATCATTTGTCCTTGGCGGTTTTGGTGGGCGGTGGCCTGATCAGGATGGCCATGGCGATGAGCCCGATCGCGGCGAGGGCGCTGACGGCCAGGAAGGCGGCGGCGTACCCGTGATCTGATGCAGTCCGTGCCGCTATGAGGTACTTACGCACGTCGGGGGGAAAGCTGCTGACGCGGAGCCCGGTTTGCTCCGCCCCCAGCAGGGCGTTCTTGAGCTGGAGCAGCTGGCGCGGCGTGGCGTCGGGTAGCGGGCCGCTGGCGATGGCGGCGTTGAGGGTGTTCACGTAGGTCGTGTGGAAGAGCAGGTAGAGCGCGGCGATCCCGATGGCCCCGCCGAACTGCTCGGCGGTGGCCGAGACACCGGAGGCCTGGCCGCTGTCCGCTGACGGGACGGTGTCCAGCGTCACCGGGTCGTTGACCGTCAGGATCACCGCCAGGCCGAGCCCGAACACCAGCAGGCCCGGCAGGATCCAGTAGTAGGAGTTGCCCTGGACGCCCAGGGCCAGCAGCACGCCAGATGACAGCAGTATGGCGAACCCGGTCACCAGCGGCCAGCGACCGCCCACGCGGTCATACCAGCGCCCGGCCAGCGGCGCGACGACGATCATGGGGAGTGTCGTCGGGATCAGGGCCAGCCCGGCCAGCCCGGGCGGCATCTGCAGGTTGAGGATCAGCAGCAGCGGGAAGAGCAGCGCCAGTCCCATCTCGGCTATGCCGGCGATGGTCTGGCTGATCGTTGCCGCGAGGTAGTTCGGGTGACGCCGCAACAGGGTGAAGCTCATCAGCGGGTCGGGTGACCTTCGCTCGATCCAGGCAAACGTCAGGGCCGCGGCCGCGCTCACGATGAGTCCTCCGGCCACCAGCGGTGATCCCCAGCCCCAGGTCTGTGCCTCAGCCAGCCCGAAGACCAGCCCGAAAAGAGCCACGCCGAGCGTCGCCGCCCCGGGCAGATCGACGTGGGCGGCCTGCTCGCGAGGCGGATCGGGTGACACGACCCGCAGGGTCACGATGACCGTGGCCACGGCGAGGGGGACGTTAATGAGCAGGACGGCGCGCCAGCTGATCGCGGCCGTCAGGGTGCCACCGATGGTGGGCCCCAGCGCGCCGGCCACGGCGGCCGCGCCGCCCATGGTGCCCAGGGCCCGGCCCCGCTCGCTACTGCTGACCGCGGAACTTACGATGGCCACGGTGTTGGGCAGCATCAGCGCACCGCCGGCGCCCTGAAGAAACCGGAAGATCAGCAGAATCAGGAAGGTGGGAGCCAAGCCGCCGAGTGCTGACGCCCCCGCGAACATGATCGTGCCCGCCAGGAAGACCCGGCGGCGGCCGATCAGGTCACCCAGGCGGCCGCCCAGCACCAGCAACGCGGCCAGCGGCAGCAGGCTGGCATTGAGCACCCATTGCAACTGTCCGGAGCTGACCGCGAACTGGTGCATGATGGCCGGCAGGGCGAGCGGGACCGCGGTCTGGTCAACCAGAACCATGGCGTTCGCCAGCGTCATGCCCACGATCAGCAGCTGCCGCCGCCCAGGACTCCCGGTGCCCGTCCGATCAGCAGGGCTTAGCCGCTCGCTCAGACTCGCACCTCACATCCGTGACTGAAGAAGCGGACCCCCGCTGCGGAGCAATGCCATGGCCTGCGCTCCGTCCAGCAAACCCTGCCCGCCGGTCACATGACAAGCAAACGCCACACCAGGAACCCCCGCGAGCACCGGACGAGACCGGCTGGCGCGGCACGTTACGGTCGGGACATGACCAGCAGCGAGCCTGATGTCCTGGTGATCGGGGCCGGCGTGTCCGGGCTGACGACCGCGGTCTGCCTGGCCGAGGCGGGCGCCGCGGTGAAGATCAGCGCCGCCTTGCCGCCGGACCGGACCACATCGGCCGTGGCCGGCGCGATCTGGGGGCCGCACCTGGTCGGGATGGATGACCGCGTCGAGCGCTGGGGCGCGACCACCCTGGCCCGCCTGCTGGAGCTGACCGCGAGGCCAGCCGCCGGGCCAGCCGGGGTGCGCATGGTGACCGGGCGGCAGGCGTGCCGCACGGCGGCCGATCCGCCGGGCTGGGCGGCCCGCCTGGATGGTTTCCGGCTGTGCGCGGACGGCGAATTGCCGGAAGGATTCGCGTCCGGCTGGTGGTTCACGGCGCCGGTGATGACGATGCCGGTGTACCTCGGCTATCTGCTGGCCCGGTTCCGCGCCGCGGGCGGCGAACTCGGCGCGGGCGGTGAACCCGGCGCCGCCGGGCCGGCCGGCCAGCTGCCCGGGGGCCAAACGTTCGGCTCGCTGGATGAGGCCATCGCCAGTACCACCGCGGGGGTGATCGTGAACTGCTCGGGCATGGGCGCCCGCAGCCTCGTTCCCGATGCTGAGATGTTGCCGGTACGCGGGCAGGTAGTTGTGACGGCCAACCCGGGAATCACCGAATTCTTTATCGGGCTCGGCGACGAGTCGGCCGGCCTTATCTACCTGTTCCCGCACCAGGACACCGTGGTCGTCGGCGGGACGGAAGAGCGCGGCAGCTGGCGCCTAGAGCCCGATCCCGCCACCGCCGGGCGCATCCTGCGCGACGCCGCGGCGATCGAGCCCCGGCTGCGCGGCGCCGGGATCGTGGCGCACCGGGTCGGGCTCCGGCCGGTCCGGCCCGCGGTGCGGCTCGAAGCCGAGTCCCTGGCCGGCGGGCGCACGCTGGTGCACAACTACGGTCACGGCGGCGCGGGCGTGACGCTGTCCTGGGGCTGCGCCGCGGACGCCGCCGGACTCGCCCTCGGCGCGCTCGGCGCCCCGGTCAGGCCAGCTCCGCGCGATTGAGCCGGTCCTGCCGCAGCGAGTGCATCGGCTCGGCGAGCTCCATGGCCGCAAAGGAGGCCGGCCAGGCGGCCGGGCCGTACCCGGTGCCGAGATCACCGTGATGCAGCTCGACCTCGACCAGCCGCCGGGGCAGCAGCTGGGCCGCCGGGAACACCGCCGAGGCGCCGATCCGCACCGGGAACGGCCAGGCCGCATCGGGCAGCTGCCGGGTGATGGTGCGCAGGGCCATCGCCGAATCGGCCAGGTCGGCCAGGAGCTCCCGGGCCGGCCGGGTCGCACCGTGCTCGATGGCGTCGGCCCGGGCCTGGTCGCTGGCGTAGGCCGGGCGCTCCTGCCCGGATCGCGCCCCGATCAGCACGTTACGCATCGCGTCAGCGCCCCGGGCCAGGTGCGCCAGGACGTGCGCCCGGGTCCAGCCCGGCAGCAGCGACGGCGCCCGCAGGTCCGGCTCGGCGATCACCCGGGCCGTGCCCAGCAGGCGCTGCGTCGCGTCATCGATCTGATCGCTCAGCTGGCGTTGCGCGGCGTCCACATGCTCACTGTAAGAGGCGGCCAGCCGCCCTAAAAGCCGGGGAACACCGCCCGCAGCCGGTTCAGGTCCGCCGGGTCGGCCTCGACCTCGGCCGGGGTATGCGCCGGGTCCAGCCGCCCGTAGGCCAGCCGCAGCAGCGCCTCGGCCGGCATCCGGACCTCGTTAACGCCCTCGGCGGCCGGGTCGCCGCTGGCGTCCGTCATGGTCACCGTGTCGGCGGCCACCAGCAGGTAGTCACGCTCCGGGCCGGTCGTGCGGATGCGCAGCCGGAGCGGGTCCTCCTGCGGCTTGCCGAGGCGCGGCGCGAGGAACTGCGGCACGTTATCGATCAGCAGCGTGACCGCGTCGGCCGCCACGACGGCCGCCGGATCCGCGGCCACCGCCACGTCCCAGGTGTGCATCGCGTGCTCGCCGAGCCGCAGCCGGACCAGGCCGACGGCGTCCAGGTCCATGCCGAAGAACGGCAGGCTGATCTTGGCCAGCTCAGCGTCGGTGAGCTGCTCAAGCCGCTCCACCTGCTGCTCGTCCGCGGCCAGCCCGTCGGCGGCCTGCGCATCGGGGCTCTTGGCGTTCCAGGTGTCCCAGATCGGGGCGAACGCGTCCGGGCCGACCGGCTCGCCCTCGCCCAGCGCGCCGGGCAGCATCAGCTCGGAGATCTCCGCGCCGCTGCCGAGGTGCGACATGACCTGCGCGATCGTCCAGTCAGTGCAGTACGAGGGCCCGCGCACCTGGTCGGCGTCGAGTGGCGCGACGACGGACGCGAGCCGGTCATGCGACTTGCGCAGGGTCGCGATCCAGTACCGGGGGTCAGAGCTCATTGGTTCTCCGTTTCATAACGCCCCCGCCGCCATGCGGAGGCATGTCAAACACTGCCACGCCACCGGTGGCGCCGGTGGCCCGGGTGGTGGCTTCGGCGGCCCGGCTGGCGTCTCCTAGGGTGAAGGCATGAAGATCGGTTTCGGCGCCCCGGTGTCGGGCGCGTGGGCTACCCCGGAAAACCTGGCCAGCTTCGCCGCCCGCGCCGAGCAGGCCGGCTACGCGTCGCTCTGGTCATTCCAGCGCCTGCTCGTGCCCGAGGAATCGGCCATGGAGCCGGTGTACCGCAGCGTCCTGGACCCGTACGCGGTGCTGGCCTACGCGGCGGCCTGCACGAGCCGGATCAGGCTGGGCACCGCGATCGTCAACCTGCCGTTCGTCTCCCCCGCCTATCTGGCCAAGCAGGCGGCATCGCTCGACGTGCTGTCCGCCGGGCGGCATGACGTGGGCCTCGGCATCGGCTGGATGCCGGAGGAGTTCGCCGCCACCGGCGCGAGCATGGCCCGGCGCGGCGCCCGGACCGCTGAGTACGTCGCGGTGCTGCGCAACCTGTGGACGCAGGATGTGAGCGAGTTCAGCGGCGAGTTCTACTCGGTACCGCGGGGCCGGATGGCGCCCAAGCCGGTGCAGCCGGGCGGCCCGCCGGTGCTGCTCGGCGGGATGGCCCGGCCGGCCCTGGAGCGGATCGGCCGGATCGCGGACGGCTGGCTGACCTCCAGCCGGACCGACCTGTCCAAGATCAGCGAAGGCATCCGCGTGGTCCGCGAGGCCGCCGAGGCGGCCGGCCGCGACCCGGCCGCGATCCGCATTATCTGCCGCGGCGTGGTCCGGGCGGGCGCGGAGGTGCGGGCCGCGGACGGCGGCGGCAGGCTGCTGCTGTCCGGCACGGCCGATCAGATCCGCGAGGATACTGCCTGGCTTTCAGAACGGGGCGTAACCGAGATTTTCTACGACCTGAACTGGGATCCCCAGGTGGGCGCGCCGGACATCGATCCGGCCGGGGCGGCCGCACGGGCCAGCGAACTGCTGGACGCGCTAGCGCCCGACGCTCCCCCGGCCACCGGGTAACGGCTCAGCGGCGGCGGCCGGCGGTCAGCCCGACCCCGTTGCGGTGCGCGATCGCCGCTGCCTCGGTCCGGCTGGCCGCGCCGAGCTTGCTCAGGATGTTCGAGACGTGCACGCTCGCCGTCTTGGGCGCGATGAACAATTCCGCGCCGATCTCCCGGTTGCTGCGGCCCGCGGCCAGCAGCCGCAGCACCTCCCGCTCGCGGGCGGTCAGCCCGGCCAGCGGGCTGGCCAGCGGCCCGTCGCCAGCGCCCGTCCCCGGCGCGGTTCCGCCCGCCGGTCCGGAGGCCGGGCCTCCGTCGGCACCGGCGCCCGTGCCGGGGCCGGCTCCGGCGCCGGGCCCGCTGGTCCGCAACCTGGCCCGGCGGGCCAGATCGATGAGCGCGGCGCGCAGCGGCGCCGCGCCGAGCCGGTCGGCGGTCTCGAAGGCCAGCCGCCACTCGTCCTGCGCCTCGTCCCGGCGGCCCGCCTCCGCGAGCGCCTCGGCCAGCCGCCAGCGGGACCTGGCGCTCTCGTACACGAATGCCGGGCCGAACGCCTCCACCACCGCCAGCCAGTTCTCCGGGTCGTTGTCGCCCTGGGCGCGGTGCCATTCCGCCTCGGCGCGGGCCAGCCAGGCGCGCCCGTCGATGCCGAGCACGAACTTGGGCTTGCGCCGGTAGGTCGCTCCGTCCCGGGCGGTCTCGATCAGCTCGCTGGCCGCGTCCACCGCGTCGATTTCGCGTTCCTCGTCCCCGGCCGCCCGGGCCCGGCTGGCCAGGTCGGCGTAGGCGCTGAGGCCCACCGCGGCCGGGCGGATGACCGGCGGCCCCTTGCTGCCCAGGTAGTCCGCCAGCGCGCTGATGGTCGCCGTGATCTCGGCTATTGCTGCCTCGGTGTCGCCCTGCCAGAGCAAATGCTCGGCCAGCAGCCCGCGGGCAATGTACGCGCCGAACCCGTCGGCGGGCCAGAACGGCCGCAGCCAGACCAGCCGTTCGGTGACCTTGGGGCTGCCCCGGGCGACGTCGATGAACATGGCCATCGCGGACAGCCTGGCCTCGGCGACGTTGGTGACCCGCACCACGAAGCCGTCGGCGACCTGCAGCGCGTGCTCCCAGTCACCGTCGAAATAGTGCGCCAGGTAGTGCGTGTACTTCAGGTCCAGGCCGTAGGGCGCCAGGCCGAGGCCGGCCTGCTCGGCTAGCCGCAGGCCCTCGTGCGCCGTCTTGCTCGACTCGGCGAGATCCCCGCGCTCCAGGTGCATGCGGGACAGCTGGAACGAGGCCCGCAGCTGAACGCCGAGCACCCCGGCGTCCAGGGCCTGCCGGTTGGCCATGGTGAACCGGGCGATTGCCTCCCTGGTCCGGCCGGCCCGCTCATCGAGCAGGCCGAGCGTCACCAGTGCGTCCGCCTCGACCCACGGCGCGGCGGCGGCGCGGGCCGCTTCCCGGGCCTGCTCGGCCTTGGCCACCGCGGTCGCCTCGTCCTGGGTGTACAGCAAGGTCTGCGCATGGGTGGCCAGCGCGCGGGCGCGTTCCCATCGCGGCGGATCCGCGGGCAGCACATCGACTGCCGCCTCGGCGGCGTTCGCGGCGGCGACGGCATCGTCGGTTTCGAGCAGGAAGTAGGCGAGCCGCTCGCCGGCCCGGGCGACCAGGACCGGATCGGCCTGCGCGGTCACGAAGTCGAGCAGCCTGCGCAGCTCGTGCACGGCGCGCACGACGTCACCGCTCCCGGCCGTGTTCTCCGCGGAGTCGTAGGCCAGCCAGCCCCGGTCCACGCCGGCCAGCTTCTCCGGCTCGCTCACCCGGTCCCAGAGGGCCAGCGCCTGATCGAAATGCCGGTGCGCCTCAGCCGGGGCGGCCAGCCGCTCCGCTTCCCGGCCGGCCCGGACGGACGCGCAGAACGCACCGGGAATGTCGTGACTGGCCAGGTAGTGATGGGCCAGCTCAGCCGCGGAACCGGGCACGGCGGCCAGCCGCACCTCGTCGGCGAGCAGTCCGGCCAGCCGGGCGTGCAGCCTGGTCCGCTCGCCGGGCAGCAGGTCGGCGTAGATCGCCTCGCGGATCAGCGCGTGCCGGAACGCGTAGCCCTGGTCGCCGTCCGGAACCAGCAGCTGATTCGCGACCGATTCCCTGACCCCTTCCTCGTAGTCGGGCGCGGCCAGGCCGGACGCCTGCCGGACTATCTCGTCGTCCATCCGCCGACCGGCCACCGCGGCGGCCCGCAGTACCTGCTGAGCCGACGGCGACAGCCGCTCGACCCGGGCCAGCAGCAGCTCGGCCACCCCGGCGGGCAGCCCGAAGCCGTCGGCCGAGGCGGCCAGCAGCTCCTCCGCGTAGTAGGCGTTGCCCTCGGCCCGCCCGATGATGGCCTCGACCGCGGCGGCGTCCAGCCGCTGGCCGGCCAGCGCGGTCAGGTACTCGACCATGTCCGGGTCGGCCAGCGGCCCAAGCTCGATCGCGGTCACGCTCGGCAGCCGGAGCAACTCGCCGACCACGGCCCGCAGCGGGTGGCTCCGGTGCAGGTCATCCGTCCGGTAGGTGGCGATCACCGCCACCCGCTCGCGGTGCAGCACCCGGCTGAGGAAGGTGAGCAGATCACGGGTGGAGCGGTCGGCCCAGTGCATGTCCTCCAGGATGAGCAGCACCGGGCGGTCCGCGGCTATCTCCGCCAGCATGCCGAGCACCGCGCCGAAGAGTCGCTGCTGCGCCATCCCCGGCACGTCGACGCCGGACTGCTGGGCGGCGCCCTGGTCCGGCAGCAGCCGGCCGAGCACCGGCCGCGCGGCCAGCGCGTCGAGCAGCGGGCCCGCCGCCAGCGGGCCGGTCGTCGCATTCCGCAGGGCATCGGCCAGCGGCAGGTAGGGCACGCTGTCGCCCAGCTCCGCGCAGCGGCCGGACAGCACGGTGAAGGCCCGCTCGGCCGCCCAGGCCGCCAGCTCGCCGGTCAGCCGGGTCTTGCCGATCCCCGCATCGCCGCTGACCAGCGCCACCACCGGCTCACCGGCGGCAGCCTGATCGAGCAGGGCGACGAGCCTGCCGAACTCGCGTTTCCTGCCGATCAGCTGTCCAACGGAAACTTGCAGCACGTCTTCAGTATCCCAGCCGGCTCGGACATCCCCAAAGGCATAAGCAGCGGCCGCCGATCGGCTAAGCCCGCAGCGGAAACCGCCTGCCGGCGCGCCGGTTAGTGGTGCAGGCCACCCACGTCGTGCCCGCCGCCGTGCCCGGCATGGCCGCCGTCATGCCAGCCATGCGCGACGCCGTGCCCGATGCCGTGCCCGTGGCCTCGGCCGTGCTGCCCCGGCACCGGAACCACCAGGTTGCCCTCATAAGCATCGGCGGGCCCGGGCATCCCGGCCTGCCTGCGGCGCTCCCGCCGGACCTGGCGGACGACGTAGAGGACCCGCGCGGCGGCGATCACGCCCAGGTAGATCAGCAGTTCCGCGGTGGTGGACATCGCTTCTCCGTCCCGGACCGGACAGTTTCAGGGTATGTGCCCGACTGCCTGATGTACATTGCGCTGGACGAGGGAGGCACGATGGCGAGGCCGGTGCGGGTGGCGGGGCTGGGCGGTTCGCTGCGGGCCGAGTCCACCAGCCGCGCGGCGCTGGCGGCCGCGCTGGACGGGGCGGCCGGGGCCGGGGCTGAGACCGAGCTGATCTGGATCCGTGACCTGGGCCTGCCGCTGTACTCCGCCGAGCATCAGATCCCGTCGGCCGCGCAGCAGTTCGCGGACACGGCGTACCGCTGCGACGCGATGATCTGGAGCAGCCCGACCTATCATGGCTCGGTCAGCGGCTCGTTCAAGAATGCGCTGGACTGGCTGATCCTGCTGGCCGGCAACGATCCGCCGTACCTGTCGAACAAGCCGGTCGGGCTGGTCGCCACGGCGGGCGGGGTGCAGGGGCTGCAGACCATCAACTCAATGGACTTCATCGCCCGGGCGCTGCGCGCCTGGAGCGTTCCGCTGGTGCTGCCGGTGGCGCAGTCATGGCAGTCGTTTGACCCCAGCGGGAACCTGGCCGATGAGGCCATCGCCGCGCAGTTGCGCGCGCTCGGCGCTGAGGTCGTGCGGGCCGCCCGCCAGTTCCAGGCCGAGGGCACCTGCGACTACGCCACCGAGATGCAGTTCGCCGCCGAGAGCGGCAGGTCCGAGTCCGGGGCCGCGCGGTAATCAGGTCCGCAGGCCAGCGAGTAAAGGAGAGCTCATGAGCGTGTACCGGGTGACCGAGATCATCGGGACGAGCGGCAGTTCATGGGAAGACGCGGCCGCGGAGGCGATCCGGACCGCAGCCGGGACAATCCGCGATCTGCGCGTGGCTGAGGTCGTCAAGCAGGACATTCACCTGGACGAAGACGGGACGATCACCTACCGCACCAAGCTTCAGCTCTCGTTCAAGTACGAAGGCGAGCACTGACCCGGGCCTGATCCGCCGGGCCGGGCTGATCAGCTGGCTGTGCCTGATGACGACTACTACGTCCTGCTGGCATGAGGAGCTGAACGCCACAGGCCTAGGTCATATGCGCTGATGGGTCGCAGCCCTCCTGATTGTGCTGGGGATCAGCCTGGTCGGCCTGGATCCGTCGATCGGCCGGCTGGCATTCGCGCTCTTTCTCATTCTCTGCGCCATGGGCAGTGCCGTATCCCCGGTGCTCGCGACCCGGGCGTACCGCTCGTCGCAGGTTAAGCCGGTTGCTTTCAGTCTCCGGCTGTTCCTCGCTGGCTTGCTGACCACCGTGTATGCCGTAGCAGCAGCCACGCTCCTGGCGGGGGCTGGCGGCGGCCTTGGCTGGCTGCCCTTCGCTTTCCTGCTCGCGGTCAGCATCGCGGCGTCCAATGCGTGGATACTTCTGGTCGAGGTTCTGCGCTAGCTCCCGGTCACCGGCGGGCCGGGAAGAGCCGCTTCTCGCGGTCGAGGTGCCCGGCCCAGTCGAGACGGTCCGCGCCCGCGAAGCGCACGTACGCGCGGAGGGCGTCCCGCATCGCGTCGGCGAACCCGTCGGCGCGGCCCGGCGCGAAGCCGTCCTCCCACCAGACGTTGAGCACCTCCACGCGGGCGCCGTTCCGGTCGATCCGCGGCTCGATCCGGCCGACGAACCGGTCCCGGAAGGAGATCGGGAGTACGTACCATCCCCAGCGGCGCCTGGCCGGCGGGAAAAAGCCCTCCCACACGTAGTCGAAGCCGAACAGGCTCGCGACGAGGCGGTTGTCCCACAGCAGCGAGTCGAACGGGGCGATGAACGCGACCGAGGGCGCCGGCTCCGGCGGCGCCTGCAGCAGCGCGAGTTCCTCGGGCAGCACGAAGCGCGGGCCGCGCACTCCCTCGACGTCGACGGGCACGATCGCGCCGAGCTCGATCAGCTCCTGGCGCAGCTGGTTGCGCCCCGGCCGGTCCGGCCGGTCCGGCGTCGAATTCGGCGGGGCGATGCGGTCGAACGTGCCGCCGGCGCCGCCGGCGCCGAGCAGGCCGTGGGCGCGGTACCGGGACAGCAGCCGGTGCCGGAGCTGTTCGGCCGCCGGCACCTCGTGCCCGAGCAGCCCGGCCGGGAGCAGCCGCTCGAGGAGGTCGTAGTACCGGCGGTTGCCCTCGCGCCGGGCGAGGCCAATCGCGCCCGTGACCGTGTACGCCTCGAGCACGGCGCGCACCACGTTCTCCGGCATCCCGAACCAGTCCTTCGGCGCTCCGTGCTCGGGCTCGAAATCGAGCGCCGACAGCGCGCCCTCGGCGCGGATCCGGCCGAGCACGCGCTCGGCCACCACGGCGTTCTCGGCCAGGACCGCGGCGTGGAACCGGGGTCCCTTGCGGCCGATGCCCAGGCGGTACCAGGGCATCTCGCTTGCCGGGACGAGCGACAGCGCCTTGTTGGTCGTCTCGAAAATCTCACCGCGCCGGTAGAGCTCGTCGCACCAGGCGGGCTCGTAGCCGGCCACGCGCGCGTGCAGCACGAGGTCGTGGTTCCGGCCGGCCACCGCGATCGGGTCGAACTGGACCGACCCGAGCTTCCGGAAGACCTGGAGCACCCCGTCGAGGCCGCCCGGGACAGACCGCGCGGGCGCGAGGAAGTGCCGCGCGACCAGAAAGCGGCGCGCCGCCTCGGCCGTGACCTTCACCTGGACGACAGTAGCTGGCCGGACGGACAGTAGCTGGCCAGCACATCAGCCGGTCCTGAGGACTGGCCCGGCGATGCGTTACCTGGCCGTGTCCGGCCCGGACGGGTAGTCGCATCCGGATCCGGGCAGGAAACCTAGCGTGACCCGCGTCCCGGTGGCCAGGCCGCGCCGGCGCCAGGTGCTGGCCGCGGTAGCCGCCGCGGCCGCGCTGTTACTCATCATCGTGATCGTCATCGTCGCGGACGGCGGCCGGGGGGCCGGCCCGGCGGCGACTACGGCCACCGGAGCCAGCGCCACCAGCCCGCCCGCCGCGCTCCCGGTTGTGTACTCACAGGTCGAGGGATGGCACGGCGGCCAGATCCGGCCGGCTGCCGCTTACATCGGCGAGGGCGGCGCACCCTACGTCAAGGCGCTGGAATGGTCGAGCTGGACCGCCAGCGGCGCGCGGGCGGCCGGCTACCTGCAGCTGCAGCGGCCCGGCTGCACGCGGCCGGCCTATCAGTGCCCGTACCAGCGGTTCCGCGTCCAGGTCCAGCTAAGCGGAGTGCAGGCGCACGACGGCACGCGGTATTACTCGCGGATGCGATGGACGTACACCAGGAATCACGTTCAGCAGGTAATCCGCTGGCAGACCGCCGCGGGCTTCTGGCGCCTGGCCGGCCCGGGGCCAGCCCAGCTGCCGACCGGCGAGTGACTCAGCCGGGCCGCCGCGGCGAGGCGTCGCCGGCCGGGGTGCGCGGCGCCCGTGGCAGGATCGGGTGGATGGCTCCTCATCGCGACGTCGCGGCATTCGCCGAGCGCGCCCCTGGCTACGAGAGCGGGTGGCGCGGCAGGCTGCATCACGACATCGCGGACCGCACCGCGGACCTGGCCCTGAGCTGCTCCCCCGCGCCCCGGCGCGTCCTGGATGTCGGGTGCGGAACCGGCTACCTGCTGCGCCAGCTGGCAGCCCGGCTGCCGGACGCGGCCGAGCTGGCCGGGGTGGACGCGGCGCCCGCGATGATCGAGACGGCCAGGGCCGCGGCCGACGACCGCCGGCTCCGCTTCGCGGTCGGCGTGGCCGAGCAGCTGCCCTGGCCCACGGCGACGTTCGACCTGGTCGTGAGCACGACCTCGTTTGATCACTGGGCAGATCAGCAGGCCGGGCTGACCGAGTGCGCGCGGGTGCTGATGCCCGGCGGTCACCTCGTGCTCGCCGACCTGTTCTCGGCGTGGCTGCGGCCGACGCTCCGGCTCGGGCGTCGCGACAAGGCCCGCACGAAGCTGCGCGCCACCCGGCTGCTGGCCGCGGCGGGCTTCCGCGCCCCCGAATGGCACGGCATCTATGCCGTCATCATCCAGGCGGTGACGGCGGCGAAGTAACGCCCGCTCCAGCCGCCATCCAGGGAGAAACGATGCGCACTAGGCGAACGGCCGTTCTCGGCGCCGGCGGCCTCGCGCTGGCCGTCGCGCTGGTGCTGGCGCTGGCCTGGCCCGGGGGCGGCTTCAGCCCGCGCCGCGGGCCCGGTCCGGGCCGCGCGGCCGCGGCACCGGACCTGCCCGGCCTGACCCCGGCACAGCTCCGGACGGCTTACGACCTCGGTCCGCTGCTGCGTCGCGGCATCAACGGCCGGGGCCAGACGATCGTCATCGTCGACTCGTTCGGATCCCCCACCATCGCGCGCGACCTGGCCGTCTTCGACCAGCGGTTCGGCCTTCCGGCGCCGCCGTCGCTGCGGGTGATCCAGCCGGCCGGGCCGGTGCCCGCCTACCGGCCGACTTCCAGCCGGACCGGCGAGGCCAGCGAGACGACCCTGGACGTGCAGGCGGCGCACGTGATGGCGCCGGGCGCGAGCATCCTGCTGGTGGAGACGCCGACTCTGGAGGAGGAGGGGCGAAGCGGCTTCCCGCAGATCGTCACGGCCGAGGAGTACGTCATCCGGCACCACCTGGGCGGCGTGATCAGCCAGAGCTTCGGCGCGACCGAGCAGACCTTCCGGTCCGCGGCCGCGCTTCGCCAGCTGCGCGGGCCTTACCTGCTGGCCGCCAAGCCCGCTTACCGGGTGACCGTGCTGGCCGCTACCGGCGACACCGGCGCGGCCGGCCTGACCTACAGCACGCATAGCCATTTCGCTACCCCCGCGGTGGGCTGGCCGGCCAGCGATCCGCTGGTCACCGCGGTGGGAGGCACGCAACTCGACCTGACGCCTGCGGGCATCCGGCGGCGGCCCGACGTGGCCTGGAGCAACAGCGGCGGCGGCCGGTCTGCGGTCTTCGCGCGGCCGGCCTACCAGGACGGCGTGGCCGGCATCGTGGGCCAGGACCGCGGCATCCCCGACATCTCCATGAACGCGGCCTGCGCCAGCGGCATGGACACCTACGGCACTTTCCCTGGTGGTCCGCCGGGCTGGTCGGTCACCTGCGGCACCAGCCTGGCCACGCCGTTGTTCGCCGGGATCGTGGCGCTGGCCGATCAGGAGGCCGGGCATCCGCTGGGCCTGATCAACCCGGCGCTCTACCGGATGGCGGCGGCGCACGACCCCGGCATCGTGGACGTCCGCAGCGGGGACAACACCTTCGCGTCCGTGCCCGGGTTCCGCGCCCGGCCCGGATACGACCTCGTCACCGGCCTCGGCACGGTCAATGCGGCGTACTTCGTCCCCGAGCTGGCGAAGCTGGCCGGGTAGCGCGGCGGACGGACCAGCCAAGTGCCACCAGCACGCCGGCCGGCATCAGCCACCAGGCGTTGACCCCTGCGAGGTGGACCAGCGCGGCGGTAGCGACGAGGACCACCGCGATGACCGCCGCCCCGCGCCAGTCATCGCCGATGACGAAGTCGTACCAGAACGCGCCGATCGACCGCAGCCGCCGCCTCATCGGGCGCCCTCCGGCGTGGGCCGGGCGCCGGGCCCGGTACCGCCCGGGCCGTCCGGCGCCAGCGCCGCCGTCCGGGACCGGCGCAGCAGCGCCGCATACCCGAGCGACACCGCCGCCATCACGGGAACGATCACCAGCAGCGCGGCGTCCCCGCCCGGCCAGGCCACCCCGGCCCCTTCGGCGCCCCAGAAGGTGCCGAACGACGTCAGCATGATGCCCACCGCGAACTTCATGGCGTTCTCCGGGACCCGGGCCAGCGGGGCCCGTACCGCGATCCCGATTCCGGCCACCGTCACCACCGCGGCCGCGGCAGCCAGGGCGGCGAGGCCCAGGTTTCCCTGGTTGTCGCCGAACGTGATCGCGATGAACACCACTTCCAGGCCCTCCAGCAGCACCCCCTTGAACGAGAGCGTGAACGCGTACCAGTCGCGCACGCGGCCCCGGCCGCCCGTCTCCGCGGCGCGGGCCGCGGCGACCTGGCGTTCGTAGATGCCGGCCTCGTCGTGCAGGTCCTTGTAGCCGGACGCCCGCAGGATCGCCTTGCGCAGCCACTGCAGCCCGAACACCGCGAGCAGCGCGCCGATCACCAGCCGCAGCCCGCCCAGGGGAATGAGAATGAGCGCCGGGCCCGACCGCGGCGACCACCACGGCCAGCACGAGCAACGCCACGGTCATGCCCTGGAAGGTGGAGCGCCAGTCCCTGGTCAGACCGGCCGCCAGGACGATCGTCAGGGCCTCGACCGCCTCGACGACGCAGGCCACGAAGACCGTGAGGAAGAGGGCAACCGCGTTCACGTGACCTCCGGTCCTGGCCGCGATGGCCGCGTCGCCGGTGACCGCCGCGACGCCGGGGCGCAACCTGGGCCGTCTGCGAGAATAAGGGCGTGACCGACCGGGACCGCGCAGCGGAAGACGGGTGGCTGCTGCTCGTGTACCGGGTGCCGTCTGAGCCGAGCCGGCTCCGCGCCGCCGTATGGCGCAAGCTGAAGGGCCTGGGCGCCATCTACCTGCAGAATTCCGCGGCGGCGCTGCCGGCCAGCGTTGGCGCGGAGCGGGCGCTGCGCAAGCTCCGCAGCCAGATCCTGGAGATGGACGGAACCGCGGCGCTGATGTCGTGCACGGTGCTGGCCGGCGAGGCCGACGTGCGGGCGGCGTTCGAGGCGGCCAGGAACGACGAGTACGAGGAGATCGTCGATCGCTGCGATGACTTCCTCGTGCAGGTGAAGAAGGAGTACCTGGCCGATCACTTCACCTTTGCCGAACTTGAGGAAAACGAGGTCGACCTGGTCAAGCTCCGGAACTGGTTCGCCCGTATCCGGCAGCGTGATGCGTTCGGCGCGGCCGGCCGGCCGCAGGCGGAGAAGGCGCTGGACGCCTGCCAGCAGGCGCTCGATGACTATGCGGCCAGGGTGTACGCGGAGCAATCCGACAGCAGCTAGGGCGCGGGCACCAGCAGGGTGCCGCGGGCATGTCGCAGCCTCATTGGTGTTAACGATCGTCACTTCCTGGTGTAACGGCTGTTAGATATTCATCGTATCAACCGGTCAAGTCCCCGGGGCCGCGGCGCGCTGGGCGGCGGGTGCGGCGGGCAGGTCCCGGTCCTTCCGGATGTCCCCGGTGAGCAGCAGCGCGCCGGCCAGGGCATAGATGGCGAGGATGACCCAGAGCCCGTTCCGGACGCCGAGGGCCGTGCCGAGTGCGCCGGCCAGCAGGGCGCCGAGCGGGATGCCGCCGAAGGCGACAAACCGCATGCTCGCGGTGACCCGGCCGAGCATCTCCGGCGGGCAGTAGGCCTGCCGGAAGCTTCCGACGATGATGCCCGCGACCACCACGGTGGCCGCCACGACCGTCGCGCCGATGACGTAGCAGCCGGTACGCCATCCGGTCCCGGTCAGCGGTATGAGCAGTCCGGATAGCCCGGCGGCGAGGGCGCTCCACAGCAGCGCCCGGGCCGTGCCCAGCCATCCGGCCAGCGCGCGAGCGACCAGTGCGCCCAGCACCCCGCCGATGCCTCCGGTGGCCAGCAGCAGGCCCACCGCGGCGGGCCCGAGGCCGACCACCCGAACCAGAAAGACGACGACCAGGGCCAGGTTGCCGGTGTAGGCCAGGTTAGCCAGCGCTGCGTACAAGGTGAGCGGGCGCAGGTAGGGATCGCCGGCCACGAAGCGGATGCCCTGGGAAACCTCCGCGCGCACGGTCGTGGTGCGCGCCACCGGCGGGCGCCGCGGCGCTCCGGTCCGGATGCCCAGCAGGCATGCGGCCGACACCAGGAAACTGACCCCGTTGAACAGCAGCGCCGTGGCGGCACCCACGGCCTGCGCGGCCAGGCCCGCCGCGCTGCGGCCGGCGATCGTCGCGACCGACGCGCTGCCCTGCAGCTTGGCGTTGCCCTCGACCAGGTCCGCGGCCGTGACGATGGCAGGCAGGTAGACCTGATAGGCGGTGGCGAAGAACACGTTGACCGCCCCGGCCAGCAGCGCGACGGCCAGGACCTGCCCGATGACCAGCACCCCGGCCCAGGCGGCGACGGGCAGGCTCGCGTACAGCAGCGCGGAGATCACGTCGCAGCTGATCATCAGCGGCCGGGCGGGCAGCCGGTCCACCCAGGCACCGGCCGGCAGGCCGATGACCAGCCAGGGCAGGTACGCCGCCGCGGTCAGGGCAGCCACCGCGAATGTGCTGGCGTGCAGCACCGTCACCGCCAGCAGCGGGACGCCGACCACCGCCATGGCGTTCCCGATGCTGCTGATCGACTCCCCGGTCCACAGCAGCCGGAAGTTCCGCTGCCAGAGCAGGCCGCCGACCCGGTGCGGCGCGCGCGCCTTGTCCTGCCCGGCGATCTGCATGGCGGCAGTGTGCCCGCGCGTCGCGGGGCCGACGCGGATGTCAGCGCTTGGCGAAACCCGCAATGGCCGGTTCCGCGCTGAGCATGATCGGCAATAGGGTCGCCTGACGGTGCAGATCTCATGAGGGGGGCGCGATGACAGCAGCGAGCGCGGTGCCGAGAGTCGGCGTGGTCTTCCGGCCGCAGCTTCCGCCCGAGCGGCTGCGCGGGTTCGCCGAGGCGGCCGAGGCGGCCGGGCTCGATGACGTGTGGCTGTGGGAGGACTGCTTCCTGGAGGGCGGCCTGAGCAGCGCCGCGGCCGCGCTGGCCTGGACTTCCTCGCTCCGGCTCGGCCTGGGCCTGATGCCGGTGCCGTTCCGTAACGCGGCGCTGGCGGCGATGGAGATCGCTACCCTGGCGCGCTTGTTCCCCGGCCGCTTCGTTCCCGCGGCCGGGCATGGCGTCACGCCGTGGATGCAGCAGGTCGGGGCCGGCGTCGCGTCGCCGATGACGCTGCTGCGCGAGTGGGTGACCGCCGCCCGCGGGCTGCTGAACGCCGAGACGGTCACGGTGAACGGTGCCTACGTCCGGCTCGACAAGGTCGCGCTGGACTGGCCGCCCGCCGTGGTGCCCCCGCTGCTGGTCGGTGCGCGCGGGCCGAGGACGCTCGCGCTCGCGGGCGAGGTCGCCGATGGCCTCGTTCTCGATGCCGGGCTGTCACCTGACGGCGTCCGTGCCGCGGTGGCGACCGCCGCGGCGGTCAGGCGCCATGAGGTGGTCGTGTACCTGCCCTGTGGCGCGGGCGACGGCGCCCGGCAGCGGCTCGAGGCCCGGCTGGACCAGGCCCGCGCCTCCGGTCCGGCGCGGGTGGCGGTCGGATCTCCGGACGAGGTCGCGGACGCCGTCCGGGCCTTCGCCGCCGCGGGGGCGACGACCGTCGTGCTCCAGCCGGACGGCGAAGATCCCGATGTCGAATCGACCCTGCGCCTGGCCGCGGACGCCCGCGCCATCATCCGGACCCCGTCGTAACCGTCAGCTTCGCTCGGCCGTGTCGCCGGTGGCGACGATGGTGCCCAGCGCCGCCTGAAGTGCCGCGCGATCCTCCTGCGTCCAGTATATGGAGCATCTTGCAAGCGGAGCATCCTGATTCAGCACCGGGCCCGGGCCATCCCGTGACGCTCCCGGTGACCTCGTGGGGAACGCCCGCCGCGCGGCGCCGGGCGCTGCTGATCCACGGCCTCGGCGGAGCGGCGGGGACCTGGTGGAGGGTCGCGGACGAGCTGGCCTCGGCCGGCGTTCAGGTGGTGGCGCCGGATCTTCGCGGGCACGGGACCGCGCCCGCGACCCTGGATTACCGGCTTGGTAGTTACGCCGCCGATCTCGCTCAGCTGGGCACCGGATGGGACGTCGTCATCGGGCAGTCCGGCGGCGGCCTGCTGGCCGTGCAGCTGGCGCTCGGTGACGCCAGCTTCGCCCGGCGGCTCCTCCTTCTCGATCCGGTCCTCGACGTGGCCGACGCGGCCTACGGGGCCGTCACGCAGGCCCTGATCCAGGCGGCGGAGCACCCCGCCGATCCGGCCGCCTACCTGGCCGAGCATCCCGGCTGGCATCCGGGCGACGCGTTTGCCCTCGCCCGTGCCGTCGCCTCGGTCGCTCCGTTCGTGATCGAGAGAACGCTCGCCGACAACCGGCCCTGGCACTACCTGGACCTGCTCGACGATCTCACCGTGCCCGCGCTCATCCTGGGCGCCGATCCCGCCCAGCGGCCGGCCGCCACCGCCGAACTGCTCCGGCCGTATCTCCTGCGAAACCCGGCTCTCGGGTTCGAGATCGCCCGCGGGTGCGGTCACGCCATCTACCGGGACAACCCGGGACTGGTCGTGGCGAAGGCCCGGCCGGACCTGAGCACCTGATACCCGCCCGGCCGCTCGCCCGCCCGGCGGGCCGGCCGGGCCAGCGGATGCGCGATGCTTTGAGCGTGGCTAGTCAGGTACCGCTGACGACCTTGCTGTCGTGGGCATGGATCGCGTTCACGATCGAGGCGGATAACGCCGTCGAGGCCGCGAGTTCCGGCGACGCCGGCCGCGTGGTCCGCATCTCGATGCCGATGTGGGCCAACGGGCTGCGGTTCATCGACGGTGAGGGCATCACCGTCGGCGAACTGCAGGCTCGCGCCCGGGCCAGGTGCAACATCGGCGGGCTTGAGCGCTGGGGATGGATCACCGTCGGGGACGCCGGTGCCGGGCGCCGCGATGGTTACGGCACTCATCGCGGCGTGCGGAGTGACACCGTGCTGCGGACGACGCGCGCCGGCGCCAGCGCGCGCCGGCGGTGGCCGCTGGCCGTGGCCGGCACCGAGCAGCGATGGCGGGCCCGCTTCGGCGCCGGCCTGGCCGACTCGCTGCAGCAGGCCCTGCTGCCGCTGGCCGGGCCGCTGCCGGTGCCCTCGGCGCCGCCGGAGGTCAATCCCTCCGACGGCTTCCGCACCCACGTCCTCCCCGGACCGGCGACGGACCAGGACGCCTCGCTCGGCGCGCTGCTGGGGCAAGCGCTGACGGCGCTGACGCTCGAGCACGAGCAGGGCTCGAAGGTATCCCGGCCGGCCGCGGCCAACATCCTGCGCGTGATCGATGACCAGGTCGTGCGCCTCCGCGACCTGCCGCCGCGGTCGGGCGTCTCGAAGGAGGCGGCCGCCATGGCCGTCAGCTACCTGGTCCGCAGGAGACTGGCCGAACCGCGGCCGGAGCGCTCGGTCGTGCTGACCGCGGCCGGCCGGGACGCGCTCGGTGACTACCGGGCGCGCGCAGATCACCGGGCCAGCCCGGCGCTACGGGCCTGCCTGGAAGCGGTCGTAGCGCAGCGCGGCGCGCTGGCCGAGGGGCTCATCCCGCCCGACGGCGGCTGGCGCGGTCAGCCGCCGTACCTCGCGCAAACCCGGCGCCTGCTCGCCGACCCGGCGGCCGCGCTGCCCTGGCACCCGATGGTGCTGCACCGCGGCGGATGGCCCGACGGCTCGTAGGCTCCCGGGCCCGGGGCAGCCCTCCGGCACCGGGCGGTCACGGCTTCGGCAGCAGTACCTCACCTTCGAGGCCGTCCGGGTCGCGAAAGAAGATGCTCAGCGCCCCGCCGAAGTCGCTGACCGTGCCGTCGCTGGCCCCGGTATCGATGAGCCGGCCCCGGATAGCCTCGAAGGCCTCCGGCGAGGCGGCCGCCAGCCCGACATGATCAATGCGTCCCCGGCCCCACATCGGCGTCTGCCGGTCAGCCTCGGTGTTCCCGTCGATCACGAAGACATTCAGCTGCGTGGCCGGGCCGATGTCGATGACCGTCATCGTCTCGCCCGGCCCGTGCGGGCGCGTCGGCCCGACCACGGCGTCGAACACCCGCTCGTAGAACCGGCCCAGCCGATCGACGTCCCTGGAGATCCAGGCAATGTGGTTCACGCCGTCCAACAGCATCGCTGACTCCTCCCGTGACCCCGGACCCACCGTACTGCCCTCGCGCGACCCGGGCCGCTGCCCTGGGTGCCGGCGATTAGTTTCGGGCCGGGCCGCAGTCTGACCCTGCGACGGGGGAACCTGGGGTAATGCAGTTCAAGGAGGCGATCATGAGCGACACCATGAGCACCGCTGCGGTCCCGGCGGTGGCCGACCGGGCCACCTGGCAGGCGCAGCTCGACGATCTGCTGGTCCGCGAGAAGGCCCGCACCCGTGAGGGTGACGCGATCGCAGCGGCTCGCCGGCGGCTGCCGATGGTGGAGGTGGACCCCGCGATCCCGCTGACCGGCCCGCACGGGCCGGTCCCGCTGCTGGAGGTCTTCGAGGGCCGCCGTCAGCTGATCGCGTACTTCCACATGTGGTACCCGGCCGGCCCGCCGAGGCCCAGTGCGAGGGCTGCACGTTCTTCACCGGCCAGGTCCGTGAGCTGTCCTACCTGCATTCGCGTGACGTCACCTACGCCACGTTCTGCCAGGGTCCCTACGACGAGAGCGTCCGCTACCGCGACTTCATGGGGTGGGACGTGCCGTGGTACTCGGCCGAAGCGTCCGCCGAGGCCCTGCTCGCCGGACGCTGGTTCGGCATGCAGGTGTGCTACCTGCGGCACGGCGACCGGGTGTTCGAGACCTACTGGAGTAGCGGCCGCGCCGCCGAGGCGATGGCTCCCGCCTACGGGCTGCTCGACATGACGGTGTACGGCCGGCAGGAAACCTGGGAGGACTCACCGCCCGGCTGGCCCCAGCCGTTCGCCACCAGCGGCGAGCAATTCCGCACCAACGGGCGCCCCACCGCCCAGTGGCCGCGGCTGGCCGCCGGACACTCCGACAACCTCAGCCCGTCCGGCTGACGGATGCCTGGTCCCGGCCTGGGCTAGCCGCGCACCGGCCGGTAGCCGCCGAAGTCCGATTCGAATACGCCTTCGCCGCCGGTCAGCTTCGGCAGCTGCTGCTGCAGGCCATGAACCTGCGCGGCCGGTATCAGCGTCCCGACGACAACCAGCTCGCCCCGCAGCGACGGCGGCGCCACGGAGGCTCCGAGCCGGGCCAGGACGGCCAGCACAGCCCCCATCTTCGGCACCGGGACCTCCAGGCTGAGGCGGGCCATCGGCTCGCAGACGATCGTGCCCGCCTGGCGGAGCGCGCGGGCCAGCACCAGTGGCGTCAGCTTCCGGAAATCGGCGGCCGTCGTGCGCGGCGTGCTGAGCAGGCGCTTGCCCGGCCCGTCTCCGACGTAGTAGCCGCATTCGTTCATCGTCACGATGCAGTCAGTGACCCGCCACCCGGAGAGGCCGGTCTGAAGCGCGTCGTGGACGTACTGCGTCATGGCCTGAATGAAGTTGTCCGTGGTCTTATAGATGTAAATCGGGACCTGACCAGGATCCACGCCGAGCCGGAACCTGATGCCGGATCCGGCCGGCCCGGGCTCGATGCGCAGCCCGACCGTCGCGGAAAACGGATGCGTATCCGCTTGCAGGAACTCAACCGCGCTGCCCCGGCCGGCCGGGCGCTCGATGTAGATCATCGTCGTTTCGCGGAACGTGACATCGAGATCAAAGTCGTTCGCCAGCGTGGCCTGGATGATCTCTTTCTGGACCTCGCCGTAGAGCGACACGTAGATTTCCTGCCGGGTGTCGTCCTGCCGCAGGTTGATCAGCGGGTCCTGCTCGGCGAGCTGATCGAGGGCGACCCGGAGCCGGGCCCGGTCGGCGGGGTCCCGGGCGACGACGACTGATTCCAGCGTGGGCGCGGGAAACTGATGCGGCGCGCCGTCAGTTCCGATTTGCCCGATCCGATCGCCGATCCGGATCTGGCCGAGACCCCGGAGCTTGCCGATCTCGCCCACCGATACGGAGGGACGCGGCACCGCGGCTCCGGGCTCGAAGACGGCCACCGAAGTCACCTTGTCCGCCAGGTCGGCGCCGAACCGCAGCCGGTCGCGAGCGTGCACCGTTCCCGAGAACATGCGAACGTAAGCGATCTTCTCGCCGCCACCGTCACGTTCGATCTTGAAGACGCTGCCCGAGACGGGACCGTCCGCGTCGCCCGCGGCCACCGGCAGCAGCTCAGTGAGGCCAGCCATCAGCGCATCCACGCCCGCCCCGGTGATCGCAGAGCCGAAGAAGACCGGATGCACCAGCGCGCGCTTCGTCTGAGCGGCGAGCTGATCGCGGAGCCGGCGATCGGAGACGGCCGCCTCGTCCTGGACGTACGCGGCCAGCAAGCGCTCGTCGCGCTCGGCCAGAACCTCAGCCAGCCGGGCCCGGAATCCGGTGTCACCGCTGCGAAATGGCCTGAAGCAGGCCCCGCGGGTGCCGAGGGCCCGGGTGTCCCCCATCGGGACGATAGCCGGGGTAAGCCGGGCCGAGATCGCCCGCAGGACGCCGTCCGCGTTCGCGCCGGGGCGGTCAATCTTGTTGACGAACAGGATCGTCGGAATGCGCAGGCGCTGCAGCGACCGGAACAATATCCGGGTCTGCGGCTGCACTCCCTCGACGGCCGAGATAACCAGGACGGCGCCGTCGAGAACGCTCAGCACCCGCTCCACCTCGGCGATGAAATCCGGGTGGCCGGGGGTGTCGATCAGGTTGACCGTGACGTCGCCGATCAGGAACGACGCGACCGCGGACTTGATCGTGATCCCGCGCTGCCGCTCCAGCGCCAGCGAGTCCGTCTGGGTCGTGCCGGCATCGACGCTGCCGATTTCGCCGATGACACCAGCGGCGTACAACAGCCGCTCGGTGAGAGTTGTCTTACCGGCGTCTACGTGCGCCAGGATGCCAAGGTTGAGCGTCTTCTGCGACATGCGTCATACCCTCTGAATAGGACTTAAAGGCCTGCTCAATGGACATGAACGCCTGGCGCATCTACCCTCCTTGGACGATCGGCGCGGTTGCTATTTAAAGTAAATCACACGGGATCCATGTCTGGCCGGGCGGGAGCATGCCGTGCCCGCAGCTGTCATCCCGTTCACGTCGTGACCAGCCTGCCCGCGGCCGTGCGGGCCGAATTTGACCAGCCGGTCGGGATCGGGACGCTGGTCACCGTGGACACGACCGTCCCGGTCGATGTCCCGGCGGTCGCCGCTGCCGTCCGCGCCCGGCTGCCGGGATAGCTACGACTCGGGCCGGGCGCGGCTGGGCTGGACACGCTTCGGCTCGCCGGGCATCTTCGGATACTCCGGCGGATACGGCATGTCCCCCAGCCCGCGATCACGCTCGTCCGCATCGGCCATCCCCAGCAGCGCGTCCAGCCGGCCCGCCGCGGCGCTGAACCCGGCCCGCGGGTCCGGCACCGAGGCGAATCGCTCCGGCATGCTGCGCACCGTGAAGTCGAGCGGCTCCGCGGCGCCCAGCTCGTCCCAGGTCACTGGCGCGGACACGGTCGCCTGCGGGGTCGCCCGCACCGAGTAGGCCGCGGCCATGGTGCGGTCGCGGGCTGCCTGGTTGAAGTCGATGAACACGCGCTCGCCGCGTTCTTCCTTCCACCAGTCCACCGTGACCAGATCGGGCAGCTGCCGGTTCAGCTCCCGGCCGAGCGCGATCACGGCCCTGCGCACCTGCGTGAACGTCCATTCGGCCGCGATCGGGACGGACACGTGCACGCCCCGCCCGCCGGACGTCTTCGGGAAGCCCGTGCAGCCCGCTTCGGCCAGCACGGCCCGCGCGGCCGTCGCCGCCGTCACGGCATCAGCGAAGGTCGTGCCCGGCTGCGGGTCGAAGTCGATCCGCATCTCGTCCGGGTGATCGACGTCCGGGCGGCGGACCGGCCACGGATGGAATTCCACCGTGCCCAGGTTCGCCGCCCAGGCGAACACCGCGGGCTCCGTCGGGCAGACTTCCTCGGCGTAACGGCCGCTGGGGAACTGGATCCGGACCTTCTGCACCCAGTCCGGCGCCCCGGCCGGCACCCGCTTCTGGAAGAACGCCTCCCCCTCCACCCCGTCCGGGAACCGGTGCAGCGTGGTCGGCCGGTCCCGCAGCGCGGCGCAGATCCCGTCGCCGACCGCGATGTAGTAGCGGACCAGTTCCTCTTTGGTCACCCCGGCCGCCGGGAACATGACCTTCGCCGGACTGCTGATCTTGAGGGATCGCCCGCCGACGTCGATGGGGATGGGCTCGGCTTTCATCCCCCTACCGTAAGTGCAGGGTCCAGAATCCGGGCCAGCCCGCCGCACCGCCCTCGGCATGCCAGAACACCGGGGCGTGCGCGCGGAGCCAGCGCAGTGCCTCATGCGGAGCGCCATGGCGCTCGTACCGGTCAGGATCGACGAGATTAATCTCCTGCGCCATGAAATTGGCCCCCCCGCGCGGCCCGGTTACGGCCCGCTCCCCCTTAGAGGATACTTTCCTGAGGTTCGCGCGTCCCGAGCGACCGGGCCCGCGCGGCGGCGAGACTGGAGGCTGGCATGGACGATGACACCGCTATCTCCTATGCGGCAGCGGTTCCTGGCACACCGGTGCTGACCAGCACCGGAACCGAAATAGGCACGCTTGAGCACGTCCTGGAGGTACCGGAGCTCGACGTTTTCGACGGCCTCGTCGTCAGCACGAAGTCCGGCCTCCGCTTCGTCGACGCCGATCAGGTCGAGCGGATCACCGTCCGCTCCATCACGAGCCGCCTCGACGACGATGCGGCCAGCCGGCTGCCGGCCCCGGACGGAGCCCCGGTCTACCGCGTGGACGCCCTGGCGGACTCCGGCAAGTCGCTGCATGACGTGCTGGGCCGGATGTTCGGCCGCCCGCACTGGACCCAGGAGAAGTGAGTCCCCGGCCGGGCCGGGCGGAGACCTAACCGGGCCGGAGGGCTAGCCGGGCCGGCGGCGTAGCGCCGGGGTGGTCAGGGCCGGGGGCTCATATCCCCGGTCGGGCTGGTTGAGGTTGGTGCCCGGAGGCACGATCTCGTCGATGCGGTCGAGCACCGCCGCGTCCAGGGTGACGTCGGCCGCCGCGAGCTGCCCGTCCAGGTGCTCCATGGTCCGCGGGCCGATGATCGCCGAGGTGATCGCCGGGTGCTGGACCACGAAGGCGAGCGCCAGCTGGATCAGCGACAGGCCGGACTCCTCCGCCAGGACGGCCAGCTGCTCGGCGGCCGCCAGCTTGGCCTGGTTTCCCGGCAGGCTCAGGTCGAACCGGTGCGGCAGCCGCTGCGCCCGGCTGCTGGCGGGCAGGTCGGCTCCCTGCCGGTAGCGGCCGGACAGCCAGCCGCCGGCCAGCGGGCTCCACGGGATCACGCCCATCCCGTACTGCTCGCAGACGGGCAGCACATCGGCCTCGACACCGCGGACCAGAATCGAGTACGGCGGCTGCTCGCAGACGAACCGCTCCCGCCCGCGCCGCTCGGCCACCCACTGCGCCTCGACGATCTGGGCCGCCGGGAACGTCGAGCTGCCCGCGTAGCGGATCTTGCCCGCCCGGATCAGGTCGGTCAGCGCGCCCAGGGTCTCGTCGACGTCAGCCGACGGATCGGGCCGGTGGATCTGGTACAGGTCGATGTAATCGGTGCCGAGGCGGCGCAGGCTGTGCTCGCACTCCCGGATGAGCCAGCGGCGCGAGTTGCCGCTGAAATTCGGGTCATCGCCCATCGGCGAGTGCGCCTTCGTCGCCAGCACGATGCGGTCGCGGTCCGTCCCGGCCAGCGCCTTTCCGACGATCTCCTCCGACTCGCCCGCCGAGTACACGTCGGCGGTATCGATGAAGTTGATCCCGGCGTCCAGCGCCCGGCGGATGATCCGGACTGACTCGTCATGATCGGGATTGCCCCAGGCGCCGAACATCATCGCGCCCAGGCATAGCGGACTCACCTTGACGCCGGTCCGGCCCAGCACTCTCATCTCCATGGCTGCCACCCTATGACGCCTCCCGGCCGCCGCTCAGCGGCCGGGGCGGCGATGTATCAGCCACGTGACGCTGCGCTCTTCATGGTGAGTTACCCACCACGTCTGAGGAGGCGTCATGAGCGACACTGACATGGCCCGGCTGGCCGGGCCGCCTGCACCCGACGGCGAGCACGCCAGGTATGAGCAGTCCGACGTGCTTAGCCTGATGCACGTATTCGAGCCCCCTCCGGACGGTTTCCAGCCCCATACCGCCAATGCGGCGCTGCTGCGGCGGCACGGGTTCCCCCGCCGTCCCGACCCGGAGCAGGAGCCTCGCCTGGCCCAGTTGTGGCACCGCGCCATGTCCCGGCCAACCAGGTACACCAGGGCGGAACTGGCCATCGACCCGGTGATGAGTCAGCGCAACCCGCTGCACCGGGCCACGGCAGCAAACGGCCACGACGACTTCCGGCCGGGCGGCTGGGGCGGCGTTGTGGTCGAGACGGCCGCCCTGGGGTTCAGCCCCGCCGAGCCGGCCAAGACCGTGTTCGGTCAGTGGGCCGTCCCGGGAATCTGGCCGGCCTCAGACCCCAGCGGGCCGATCACCGCCGGCTTCTGGGTGGGCCTGGACGGCTTCACCAACGGCCAGGTCCTGCAAGCGGGCATCGCCGTGACGGTGCAGCCCGACGCCGCCGTGAGCTGGTGGGCATGGACCGAGTGGTATACGACGCAGTACCGGGACCCCGCCGTGGCCGTCACGAACTTCCCGATCACGGTCGGCGACACCGTGTCGTTCCTGGTCTGCGCCCCCCAGCCGGACCACGGGTTCGTTTCGATGCAGAACGTGACGACCGGGCAGGCCACCAGCGTCGGCATCGACGCTCGCCCCGGCATCACCTCGGCCGGCGCCTCCGCCGAGTGGATCGTCGAAGGGATCTCCGCTGACCTGCCGGTGTTCCTGCCGTCGGTCACCTTCGGCAGCTGCAGCGCCGGCACCCAGCACAACACCTTCGACCTGACCCCGGACGGCATCATCACCAACATCGGCGGCAGCAACGCAGCGCTGACCCAGGCGTCGATCGCCTCGCCAACCACGGCCGTCGTCGAGTGGACCGGCTGGACCTGACCGGCCTGTTCCGAAGGAGCAGAACGGCCGGGCCTGAGCTGTTCGTCACCGGCGGGCCGGTGCCTGGCCCGCGTAACGGCCGGGAATGACGACCGCGGAGAAGTTGATGTCGGGCGTGTCCATGATGTTGTGCTCGTTTCCGGGGAAAAAGTAGAACGGCCGGGCGGCGAGAGTCCGTGCATCCACCGCATAGCTGGCGAGCAGCGCCCCGGCGAGCAGCCGCCCGCCCCCGGGCAGCCACAGCACCCAGCCCGCGTCCTCCTGCGTCACCAGCCGGGCGGCCCGGACGAGCCGCAGAGCTCCGGTCCTGGTGTTAATGAGGGCCAGCTCCGAGTGGTTGGGCCAGCCGGAGCTGATGCTGGCCCGCCGGACAAAGACCGCGAGGGTCCGGCCGTCCGGCGAGAACGTGCCGTTGGCCTCGGTGAAGCCATGATGCAGCGGGCTGTGCACGGTGAGGGTCGCCAGCGTGGCGGTGCTGGTGATGCTGACCGGGCCGTCGCGGCCAGCCGTGCTGGCCGACTGCCATGCGATCAGGCTGCTGCGGCCGCCGGCCGGCGTGTAGACGTCGTCGATCACGTAGCCCCGGCCGAGCGGCCTGATGCGGCCATTCCGCGGGTCCCAGATGGCGGTCCTGGCGTTGGGGCCGCTGCCTCCGGCAGAGTTGACGATGACGCCGCCTGCGGCCGTCCCGCTGTTCTGGCAGCACAGCAGCCGCCAGCCCGGCGGGACGCCGAACGCCTGCCGCCGGCCTGGCTGGCCGGCCCGCACCTCGACCAGCCGGGTGGCGGAACGGGTGATGTAGAGGTTCCGGCCACCGGGCGCGGCGAAGACCAGTTCCCCGCGGCCCAGCCGCTGGATCTTGCCCGTCGCGAGGTCGTAGCCGCGGATCGGCCCGGAGCGGGCATTGGTGCTGAAGTCAGGCCAGTAAATATGCCCGGCCGCCGCGACGAACCAGCCTGCTGCGTCCGAACGGATGGTGGCCACCACATGCTGAGTACCCGTCGCCACGTCGCCGATGTGCAGCTGGCCGCTGTAGTCGACCCAGGCCACCTGGGCCGCAGGCAGCGTAAACCGCGGCACACGCGGCTTAACGATGACCGCGGGCCGGGCTGCAGGCCGGGCTCGCCGGGCCGGATCGTGCCGCCCGCCGCCGCCGGTCAGGCCGATCGCGACGAGCCCGGCCAGCGCCAGGAGCAGGGCGGCGGTACCCAGGCGCCGCCGCCGCTGCCGGCGGCGTGCCTCGGCGAAGAGCGCCAGGATGTCTGCCGTGCGGTCGGACGCCTGGCCGGGAGGTGCGATCGTCATGTTCACCGCCAGCCTTGCCGCCTGCCTATGATGGAACTACTATTACTAGCACCATGCTGAATGTCAACATAGACCGCTCAGCCCCCGGGTCGTTGCATGATCAGGTCGCGGCCCAGATCCGCCGGGCGATCGCCGAGGGCGAGGCAGGCCCGGGCGACCGGCTGCCGCTGGCCAGGGACCTGGCCGCCGTGCTCGGGGTGAACAAGAACACCGTGCTGCGCGCCCTGCATCTGCTCAGGGAGGAAGGCCTGCTGGAGTTCCGGCGGGGCCGCGGCATCACGGTTTTCGGCACGCCGCAGCGCGGCGCGGTTCTCGCCCAGGTCAGGAATCTCGTCGAGTACGCCACGCGGCAGGGCTACGGCCGCAGCGAGGTCATCCAGATGATCACCGAGCTCCCGCAGGACGGCTAGGACCAGCGGCTTATCAACTTGACCGCGAGGCGCGGCGGCGCGCTACGATTTGCGCATGAGCACTGCATTCCACCCCGGCGACGTGCCCGCCAGGCCCACGCTTGACGGCATTGAAGAGAAGTGGTCGCGCGAGTGGGAAAAGGTGCGGGTAGTACAACTTTGACCGTAGTAAAAGCCGTGGCGATGTCTACGCCATCGATACTCCCCCGCTGACGGTCAGCGGGTCACTGCATCTCGGGCACGTCTTCTCGTTCACGCACACGGACATCATTGCCCGGTTCCAGCGAATGCGCGGCAAGGAAGTCTTCTACCCGATCGGCTGGGACGACAACGGGCTGCCGACCGAGCGCCGGGTGCAGAACTACTTCGGCGTCCGGTGCGATCCGGCGCTGCCCTACGATCCCGGCTTCGAGCCGCCGGCGCCGACCCCAGGGCAGGCCGGGGCGAAGGCCCGGGCCTCGGCCGGGCAGCAGATCCCGGTGCCGCGGCGCAACTTCGTGCGGCTGTGCGAGCAGCTGACCGAACTGGACGAGCGCTCCTACGAGGAGGCCTGGCGGCGGCTCGGCCTGTCGGTCGACTGGACCATGAAGTACCGGACCATCGACGAGCGGTCGCAGGCGGTGGCCCAGCGCGGCTTCCTGCGCAACCTCGCCCGCGGCGAGGCGTACCTGGCCGAGGGCCCGTCGCTGTGGGACGTCACCTTCCGCACCGCGGTGGCTCAGGCTGAGCTGGAGGACCGGCCGGTCAGTGCCGCGTTTTACCGGCTGGCCTTTCCGGTCGTCGACGGTCCGGCCACCGCCGGTAACCCCGGCCACCGTCCTGCGGAGGTGGTGGTCGCCACCACCCGGCCGGAGCTGCTGCCCGGCTGCGTGGCGCTGGTCGCGCATCCGGACGACCCGCGGTACGCCGCGCTGATCGGCGGCACCGCCCGCACGCCGCTGTTCGGCGTGGAGGTGCCGGTACTGGCGCACCGGCTGGCCGAGCCGGCGAAGGGCACCGGCCTCGCGATGGTGTGCACCTTCGGGGACATGACCGACGTGATCTGGTGGCGGGACCTGCAGCTGGCCACCCGGCCGGTGATCGGCCGGGACGGCAGGCTGCTGGCCGATCCGCCGCCCGGGATCGACAGCGCCGAGGGCCGCGCCGCCTACGGTGAGCTGGCCGGCGCGACGGCCCGGGCCGCCCGGCAGCTGATCGCCGGGCTGCTGGGCGCGGCCGGGCAGTTGCGCGGCGACCCTGAGCCGGTCACCCACGCGGTGAAGTTCTACGAGCGGGGCGACGTGCCGCTGGAGATCGTGACATCCCGGCAGTGGTACATCAGGAATGGCGGCCGGGACGCGGGCCTGCGGGCCGCGCTGCTCGCCCGCGGGCAGGAACTCGCCTGGCACCCGGCCCACATGCGCACCCGCTACCAGAACTGGGTCAATGGCCTGGCGGGCGACTGGCTGATCAGCCGGCAGCGTTACTTCGGGGTGCCGATCCCGGTCTGGTACCCGCTGGACGCGTCCGGCCAGCCGCGCTATGACGCGCCGATCCTGCCGCCCGATCAGGTGCTGCCGGTCGATCCGGCCGCCGACGTACCGCCGGGATACGAGGCGGCGCAGCGCGGGCAGCCGGGCGGGTTCGCCGGCGATCCGGACGTGATGGACACCTGGGCCACGTCCTCGCTCAGCCCGCAGATCACCGGCGGCTGGAGCACCGACGATGATCTCTTCCGGCGGGTGTTCCCGATGGACCTGCGGCCGCAGGCGCACGAGATCATCCGGACCTGGCTGTTCTATACGGTGCTCCGCTCGCACGCCGAGGAAGGCGTGCTGCCGTGGCGGCATGCCGCGATCTCGGGCTGGATCCTGGACCCGGACCGCAAGAAGATGTCCAAGTCCAAGGGCAACGTGGTCACCCCGATGGCCCTGCTGGCGGAATACGGCTCGGATGCGGCCCGCTACTGGGCGGGCAGCGCGCGGCTGGGCACCGACACCGCCTTCGATCCCGGTCAGCTGAAGATCGGCCGGCGGCTGGCCACGAAGATCCTTAACGTCAGCAAGTTCGTGCTGGCCGCGCTGCCGCAGCAGACGGCAGCCGGGCCGCCGGACGACCAAAATTCAACTTCCTCGATAACGCAGCCGCTGGACCTGGCCATGCTGGCCAGGCTCGCGGCCGTGGTGAGTCAGTGCACCGAGGCGTTCGAGGCTTACGAGCACGCCCGGGCGCTTGAGCTCGCCGAGCAGTTCTTCTGGTTCTTCTGCGACGACTACGTCGAGCTGGTCAAGGCGCGGGCCTACGGCACGGACGGCATAGACGCGGACGGCACGGGTGCGGACGGTGCCGGCGCGGATGGTGCCAGCTCGGCGGCGGCGGCGCTGCGACTGGCGCTGTCGGTGCAGCTGCGGCTGTTCGCGCCGTTCCTGCCGTTCGTGACCGAGGAGGTGTGGTCGTGGTGGCAGGACGGCTCGGTGCACCGTGCCCCGTGGCCGGACTCCGCCGGGCTCCCGGCCGGTCCGGAGCCGGCCGGCGCCCAGGACCGGATGCTGGCCGCGGCCTCCGGGGCGATCGCGGCGATCCGGACCGCCAAGTCGGCGGCCCGGCTGTCCATGCGGGCGCCGGTCAGCGAGCTGGCGGTGTCGGCGGCCGCCGGGGACCTGGCCGCGCTCACCGCCGTGCTGCCCGATGTGCGGGCGGCCGGCCGGGTCGCGCGGGTGGAGCTGCGAACGGCCGCGCGGCCGGAACCCGAGTACCGGGTCAGTCTGGAAATGGCATGATCCGGGTAGTCTCAGTGGCATGGAGAATGTGCAGCTGACAGACGCCGAATGGCGGGAGCGCCTGACCCCCGAGGAGTACCGCGTGCTGCGGCGGGCGGGCACCGAGGCCGCCTTTACCGGTGAGTACACCGACACCAAGACCGAGGGCGTCTACCGCTGCCGGGCCTGCGGCGCGGAGTTGTTCAGGTCCGGGGAGAAGTTCGAGTCGCACTGCGGCTGGCCGAGCTTCTACCAGCCGACCGCGGACGACGCGGTGGTGCTGATTGAGGACCGCTCGCTCGGTGCGGTGCGCACCGAGGTGCGCTGCGCCAACTGCGGCTCGCACCTGGGCCACGTGTTCGAGGGCGAGGGCTACGACGTCCCGACGGATCAGCGCTGGTGCATCAACTCGGTCTCGCTGACGCTTGAGCCGGTCAAGGACAGCGAGCCGGCCGGGGACCGCGAATCGGCCGGGAGCTGATGGCGGGCGGTGACGCGGCGGGCGGTGATGCGGGCGCGCGCCTGCGGCTGATCAGGGCCGGTGAGCTGTCCGGCGCGACGGCGCAGACCAGCGGGATGGCCCGGGCGGCCGCGATCTCCGGTGACCTGGTGGGCGCCCGGTCGCTCTGGATGGGCCGGACCGTGCTGCCGGCCGGGGTGTCTTCCGGCGACCATCACCACGGCGAGTCAGAGACCGGGATCTTCGTGGTGTCGGGCCACCCGGTCTTCGTGTTCCGCGACCCGGCGTCCGGGGAACTCGTCCGGCTTGAGCCGGAGCCCGGTGACTATGTCTGGGTGCCGCCGCATGTCCCGCACCGGGAGGAGAACCGCTCGCCCGATGCGGCCGCGGTCGTGGTGATCGCGCGGTCCACCCAGGAGGCGATCGTGGTGAACGTCACCGGCCTCTGAACTGACTGTGGCACCATGGTCCTGATTGTCGTGGGGGGGCCCTGACAGAGAGGTGCCGCGATGATCATTCCTGCGCGGTTTACGTGCCCCTCGTGCGGATGGGGCACCCGTGACAAGCTCGCCGCCCAGTTAGGCATGTGCGAGCGCTGCCAGGCATTCACCGGGTTATGCGCCGGGGGGCGGACTATCGGGCGCGTCGAAGGCGTCAGTCCTGAATGGCAGATCCCGTGCGTCGTGCGCGGCGAGATCTTATGGCGGTTCACCCGCGAGGACAGGACGGCAGTGACCGTGCTGTTATGCGCCAGTCATGACTCGGGCGTACACGGCGGTCCGCTGGTGGCGGCGATACACCCCGGTCAGCTCTGGCAGCACGGCGACCCGGTCAGCGGCGAGCGCCAGCAGGATGCCGCGCGGCAGCAAAGCCACCTGGGCGACGTCCGGCGGTCGTAGCCAGCCGTCTGGATCCGATCGCACCGGGCCTTGAGTCAGGGCCCGGCCGCGCCGTAGCGCAGGCCGTCCATCAGCAGGTCGAGCAGGCGGCCGGCCTGCTCGCGCTGCGCGGGCTCCCCGGCCGCGAGGGACACCCCGCTCAGGCTGGCCAGCACGTCACCCGGCTCGATGTCCGGCCGCACGGTCCCGGCGGCGGCCGCCGCGCCGAGCAGCACCGTGATCGCGCCGGTCAGCCGGTCGCGACTCTGCGCGAAGGGGTTACCGCCGGACGCGATGACCACGCGCAGCGCATCGGCCATCCCGCGCTTGGTCGTCATGTAGCCGACGAAGCGGTCCATCCAGGCGCGCATCGCCTCGTCCGGCGGCATGGCGGCCAGCAGGTCCGCCACGGCATCACACAGCCTGGCCAGTTCATTCCGGTACGCCGCCTCGACCAGCGCCTCGCGCGTGGGGAAGTGGCGGTAAAGCGTGCCGATGCCGACGCCCGCGTCCTTCGCGATCGCGTCAAGCGTCGCGTCCGGCCCTTCCTGGGCGAACGCGCGCACGGCGGCCTGGAGCAGCCGATCGCGGTTGCGCTGCGCGTCGGCGCGCAGCGGCCGGGTACCGGTAGCCGGCACGGCTCCTCCTCATCGGTCCGCCCGAGCGCCGGGACGGGCCGGGCAGTCGTCCGGGCGATCATCAATTTGATAAACGGAGCCTGCTCCGTTTATAGTCGAGAACTAGCGGAGGCACCTCCGGTTTCACATCGTACCGGCTATCCTCCCGGTCCGGAGCACCGAGCCAGACGGGAAAGACCATGACTGCAAACCCGCTCATCACCACGCCGTTCACGGCCCAGTCCACGGCCGCCGAGGTCGTGGACGGTATCGATCTCACCGGTCGTCGGGTGATCGTGACCGGCGGGGCATCCGGCATCGGCATCGAGACCGCCCGGGCGCTGGCCGGCGCGGGCGCCGAGGTCACCCTGGCCGTCCGTAACCGGGCCGCCGGAGAGCGCACCGCCCGGGACATCACCGCGACCACCGGGAACCCCCGCGTCCTGGTCGCGCCGCTGGACCTCGCCGACCAGGCATCGGTCGCGTCCTTCAGCCAGGCCTGGGACGGTCCGCTGCACATACTCGTCAACAGCGCGGGCGTGATGGCGTCGCCCGAGATGCGTACGCCGGAAGGCTGGGAGCTGCAGTTCGCTACCAACCACCTCGGCCACTTCGCGCTCGCCACCGGGCTTCATCGCGCGCTGGCGGCGGCCGGCCGGGCTCGCGTCGTGTCGGTGAGCTCGAGCGCCCACCTGCGCTCGCCGGTCGTGTTCGAGGACATTCATTTCCGCCAGCGCAGTTACCAGCCGTGGGCCGCGTACGGGCAGTCGAAGACGGCCAACGTGCTGTTCGCGGTCGAGGCGACGAAGCGCTGGGCCAGCGACGGCATCACGGCCAACGCGCTGATGCCCGGCGGGATCCGGACCGCCCTGCAGCGGTACGTCACCGACGCCGAGCTGGACCGGATGCGCGCTCAGGCCGGCGGCGGCGGCCCGGCGTGGAAGACGCCCGAGCAGGGCGCAGCCACGTCGGTGCTGGTCGCGGCCTCGCCACTGCTGGACGGCGTCGGCGGCCGCTATTTCGAGGACTGCAACGAGGCCGGGCTAAACCAGCCGGGCACGCGCTCCGGTGTCGCGGCGTACGCACTCGATCCCGAAGCCGCCGCCCGGCTCTGGCGGGTATCCGCCGAGATGCTGGCTCAGGTGACGGCCGTCACTGGCTGAACCGGTCACAGGACTGGACCGGTCGCAGCACTGGGCCGGTCGCGGGACTGGGCCGGGGCGGGGCGGACCACGCAGAACCCGCAGGTCCCCCCCGAGCCCGCGTGCCGGGAAGCTATCCCGTCGCGCAGGCCCTGGTCCGTGCCATTACAGGCGAGCAATGACACGGACGGCCACCTGCGCGGGCGCCTTCCCCCCACGCGGGGCCGCCTCGCCCCGGCTAGGCCAAAGCCAACCGCGAGCCAGCCGGCCGCGCCATCCCCGAACTGGGGGGTGCGGACGCGGGGGCGCCGGCCTAGACTCCGCGCTACCACGCGTATATGGCGCGCACACCTGGCGCGCAGGTGAGCAGAACAGGCAGGACGGTGATGGCGCCCGACTCGGTCCCGGCGACTGCGCATGTCACCACGCCGTCCGGACGCGTGGTCGGGATCCCGGATGGCACCCGGCTGGTATTCGGCCGCGGGGCCGACGCGGACCTGGTCATCCCGGCCGGCCGCGGGCTGTCCCGGCGGGCCGGCGCGATCAGCGCGGCCGCCGGCGGCGCCTGGGTGGCTAACCTCAGTAAGACGCACGCGCTGTACGCCGAGGGTGACGGATACCGGATCCGGCTGCCGCGGATGGACGAGACGGGCGAGCCGTCGGCCGGGTGGTTCGTGCGGCAGGGCACCGCGCTCGTCGGCTCGCGCGCGATGCTCGACGAAGGCCAGCCATTGCGCCTGGTGGTCGTCTCCCGGGCGGTGATACCGGGCGAGCCGGACACCGATGCCGCGCGGCTGCGGGCGGACGGGGACGCGACCCTGCTGCCGCTCTACCTGGACCCGAACACCAAGCTCTTCCTGGTCGCCCTGATGTGGTGCCGGCCCTGGCTGCTCGATCCGGCCCGCAGCACGCCACTGCCGCGCACGCCGGAGATTGCCCGCGCCGCGCTGGAGGCCACCGACGCTCATCACGAGATCGAGCGCCTGGACAGTGACCCGGCCTTCCGCGACCGGCTGTCGGCCCGGGTCGGCGAGCACCTCAAGGTGCTCCGCCGCAAGATCATCGAGCGCGGCCTGGTCCGTCCCGGCATCCGGCTGTCCGACGAGGTCGCGGTCGGGGTGCTGATCGAGAATGGCACCATCGCCGCCGCCGACCTGGCCCGGCTCAGTGACCCGGCCTGGTGCTCCCGGCAGGAGGATCTCTGGTGGACTCAGTCCAGCTGAAGTCCGGGCCGGCCCGCTGGCCCGGACGCCGGGCTGCCCGCGGCTAGCTGCGGTTCACGGTGAAGGCAGCCTCCGCCCTCGCGCCACCGGGGGCCGTGACGATCACGTGGTAGGTCCGCGGCGGCAGCCCGCCGGGGAAGAACTCGTGGGTCTGGTTGATCGCGTAATTAAAGGTGCCCGCGCTGTCCGCGACGGGGTGCACCGGCGAGGCACCCACTCCGGCCAGCGTCACGGTCAGTCGGCTGCCCGGCACCCATCCCCCGCCGAAGACCACGAACGACGTCCGGCTGTCACCGGCGGGCTGGTTCATCACGATCCCCCGCTTCCCGGGCGGCAGCGCCGCGAGCGCCGCGGGCGGCTGCTGCGCCGGCGGCGGGAGGGGTACCGGCGGGGGCTTGCCGGCGATGCTGGCCCCGATGACCGCGCCCGACGTGATCAGGACGGCCGCCGCCGCCACGGCCGCCGCGAGCATCAGCAGGGGCCGCCAGCGGCGCTGCTTCACCCGGCCGGGCGGGCCGGCCGCCCGCGCGGCGCGAGTGCGCCCATGACGCGATCCGCCCCATCGCGACGCTGCCCGCGGCGGCCCGCCCGGCCGGGGACGCACCGGCCGTGCCCGGCACCGGCTGCGAGCCGAAGGTCGCGTCCTCGGCGGCCTCCGCGCTCGCCCCGGCTGACGGTCTCGGGTCCCGGCGGTATTCCGCCATCAGGGTCAGCGCGGCGCCGGGCAGTGAGGCGGAACCGGCGTCGTGGCCGTGCTCCTCCAGGCTGATGAACGGCGCCATGGCCGCGAGGACCGCGGCCGAATTCGGGCGCTTGCGGGGATCGCGATCCAGGCAGGCCACCACGATCCCGGCCAGGTCCGCGGGCAGCCCGCTCAGGTCCGGCGCCTCCGTCGCGAGCCGTACCAGCAGGTCCATGACCGTCTCGCCCTGGTAAGGGGCGTGCCCGGTGGCGGCGAAGAGCATCGTGCCGCCGAGCGAGAAGACATCGCTGGCCATCGTGGCCTGCCGGGTGTCCCGCGCCTGCTCGGGTGCCATGTACGCCGGGGTACCGACCGCGCCGCGGGTCACCGTGAGCTGGATCCGCTCCGCCGCCCTGGCCACCCCGAAGTCGATGACCCGCGGCCCGTCCAGTGCGACCAGCACGTTGGATGGCTTCAGGTCCCGGTGTACTAGCCCGGCTCCGTGAATCGACTCCAGCGCCTCGGCGCAGCCGGCCGCCAGCCAGCGGACCGCCGATACGGGCAGCGGGCCGCAGGCGCGCACCAGGGTGCTCAGCGACGGCGCCGGCACGTACGCGGTGGCCAGCCAGGGCACGTCGGCCTCCGGATCGGCGGCGACGACCGCAGCGGTGAAGGCCCCGCTGACCCGCCGGGCCGCGGCCACCTCCTGGGCGAAGCGGTTACGGAAGTCCGGCTCCTCGGCCAGCTCGACCTTGATCGTCTTGACCGCGACCAGCCGCCCGGCGGCCGACCGCCCGAGATAGACCCGTCCCATCGCCCCGGCGCCCAGTCGGCCAACCAGGACGTAGCCCCCGACCTGTTCCGGGTCCCACCGGCGCAGCGGCTCCACTAAGGCTGGCTGCGACACGATGGGGGCTCCTCCCAGAACGCGCGGAATACCCCCTATGATGCCGGCTGCCGGGCGCCGGGAACAAACTTCGGCCAACTCTGCTCACGCAGCGGAGCCCCGGCGCAGCGCAGATCTGGTCGACCTGCGCTGCCCGCGGGGCGCCGCTGCGTTCGTTTACCTAGCCGGTGACTACCTGGCCGGCGACAATACCGCCGGCCCGGCGAAGGGCTAGTTGGTGCAGCCCGTGACCGTGTTCAGCGGCTCGCAGTTGTCCGGACGGTTGCTGACCACGGACGTGTTCGTCAGCGTGACGTCCGGATCATCGGCGTAGATGCCGCCGCCGCCGATAGTGCTGGCAGGCTCAGACGCCGGGCGACCCAGACGCGGGCGGCTCAGACGGCGGGCGGCTCAGATAGCGGGCGGCTCAGATAACGGCCGGCTCAGACGAGGGACGGCTCAGGACGCCGGACCCGGCCGGGCGAGCGACTCCGGGCCTAGCTCGCCCAGGCTCGCGTAGCCGGACAGCCGCATGGTGAGCTCGAATTCGTTCCGCAGGGCACGCAGCACGTGCCGGACGCCGTCCTCGCCGCCCAGGCCGAGCCCGTACGCATACGGCCGCCCGATCAGCACGGCCCGGGCGCCGAGCGCCAGCGCCTTGAGCATGTCCGAGCCGCCGCGGATGCCGCTGTCGAACAGGACCGTGATCCGGCTGCCGACCGACGCCACGACCGCGGGCAGTGCGTCAAGCGCGGCGATGGCCCCGTCGACCTGGCGGCCGCCGTGGTTGGACACGATAATCCCGTCCATCCCGGCCTCGGCGGCGCGTTCTGCATCGGCGACCGACAGGACGCCCTTGAGCACGATCGGGCCGTCCCAGTGATCCCGTGCGAACGACAGGTCATCCCAGGTCAGCGCGCGGTCGCCGAAGATCTGCGTGAACTTCAGGATCGCCGCGCCAGGATCGGCGGAAACTGGCGCCGCCAGGCTCGACTGGAACGCCGGGTCGGTGAAGTAGTTCTGCACCCCGCTGCCGCGCAGGAACGGATGGTAGGCGAGATCGAGGTCGCGCGGACGCCAGGCGAGCAGCCGGGTGTCCAGCGTGATCACCAGGGTGGTGAAACCGGCGGCCTTCGCCCGGGCCAGGAAGCTGGCCGCCACCGCCCTGTCCTGCGGCCAGTACAGCTGAAACCAGCGCTGGCCGTCGCCGCTGGCCTCGGCGACCTCCTCCATCGGCGTCGTGGACGCGGTGCTCAGGACCATCGGCACGCCGCAGGCGGCCGCCGCCCTGGCCACAGCGACCTCGCCGTCCGGGTGCATGATGCGGAGCACGCCGACCGGCGCGAGCAGGAACGGCACGGCCAGCTCGGCACCCAGCACGGTGCTCGCGTAGGACGGGCTGCTGACATCGGTCAGCATCCGCGGCACGATCCGCCAGCGGCGGAATGCCTCCCGATTCTCCCTGACCGTGTCCCCGGAGCCCGCGCCGCCGGCAATGTAGGCATGCGCCTCCGGGGTAAGCCGGCCGTCCGCGACCCGTTCAAGCTCGTTCAGGTCGGCCGGCAGCCGGGGGGTCACGCCGTCGAGCCCGGCCAGGTAAATCTCGTCCTGATACGCCTCCAGCGGCTGATCCACGACCCGCGCCTGGTCAGCCGAACAGGTCCGGATCGGAGACGACGATCTGGTCCCACAGCGGCCGGAACTGGAACCAGCCGGCCAGCGGGTGGCCGGTCTGCTCGCGCACCAGCAGCGCCGTATCCCGGTCGATGTGCTTGGGCGTTCCGGCCGCCATCGCGAGCAGTTGTGCCTGGCAGGAGCGCTCCATCGTGACGAACCACCACGCCGCCTCGGCCACCGACTCACCGACCGTCAGCAGGCCGTGGTTCTGCAGGATGCACGCCTTGGCCGCGCCGAGCGCCACGCCAATCCGGCGCCCCTCCTCGACGTCGTAGGCCACGCCGCGGTAATCGTCGTAGAGCCCGTGATCCTCGAAGAACGCGCAGGCGTCCTGGGTCAGCGGATCAAGCCGGATGCCCAGGCTGGAGAACGCCTTGCCGTGCAGGGAGTGCGCGTGCGCCGCCGCGATCGCGTCCGGCCGCGCCTTGTGCACCTCGGAGTGGATGCAGAAGGCGGCCCGGTTCACTGGCCGGTCGCCCTCGACGACCTCGCCGTTGTGGTCGACCAGGATCAGGTCGGAGACCTTGATCTGGCTGAAGCTCATGCCGAACGGGTTGACCCAGAACCGGTCCGGATGCTCCGGGTCGCGCGCGGTGATGTGCCCGGCCACGCCCTCGGAAAAGCCGAACCGGCCGAACACCCGGAACGCGGCGGCTAGCTCCTGCTTGCGGTGCAGCCGCTCCTCTTCCACCGACTCGAAGACCGGCTTCCCGGCCGCGCCCAGCTCCCTGCCGGTGATAATTCCGTCAACCGTGGTCATGGCCAGGCTCCTTCGTGCGGTCGGGGCAACCAGCGGGCCGGTGTCAGCCGACCGGCCCGCTCCTGATCGTCAGAGTTGCCCGGCGCGGATGTCAAGTTGAGCCCGGCGCCCATTAGGCTCGGGCCATGACGGACGAGCGGAACGCCGCGCAGTACGCCGCCGCCATAGCCGAGGCCCGGCAGCGGCTGATCGGATTCGCCGAAGGCTGCTCGGAGGAAGACTGGAGCATCTCGCCGCTCGATGGCGACCCCCGGTCGGTCGGCGTCGTGGTGGACCATGTCGCGGACGCCTATGAGTACATCGGGGACTGGCTGCGGCAGATCCTGGCCGGGCAGGTCATCGAGGTAAGCTCCGACATCGTCGATCGCTTCAACGCCGACCACGCCAAGCAAGCCGAGCAGCTCGGCCAGCCCACTCGCGCCCAGGCGATCGACCACCTGAACCGCAGCGGCGACGCGATCATCGCGCTGATCGCCGGGCTGGATACGGCTCAGCTAGATGCTGACGAAGGCCGGGTTCGGCTATTCGCCCAGATCTCAATCCGGCACGCCGACAACCACCGCGCCGAGATCGAAGCCGCGCTCGGCCGCCCAGCCTGAGGGCGGCGCAATGAAGGCGCGGCCGGGCGGGGGCTGCCGGGTAGCGAGTGCTGCCGGGCCGATACCGGCCGGGTCCAGATACCGCCGGGTCAGGCGGCGCGGACCGGCGGCCCGTGGCTGCGCAGGATGCGCTGGCCATCTGCGCTGGTCGCGGTGACCGTGCCGTCCGCGTGCAGGCTGATCGTCCAGCCCCAGCGGTGCACGGCGATGAGATGGTGAAATCGGCAGAGCAAGAGCAGATTCTTGAGGCTGGTGGCGCCGCCCTTGCTTCTGGGCCTGATGTGATGCACCTGACAGGCCGCCGGCCGCTGAGCGCAGCCGGGGAACCGGCAGCAGCGGTCCCGGGCGGCCACCGCGCGGCGCAGCTGAGCCGGGATCTCCTCGGTGGCCTTGCCGACGTCCAGCGGCAGGCTGACATTGGCGAATGGCCTGCTCGCCAGCCCGCCGTGGCCGCGCAGGAACGCCGCGAGCCCGGCGGGCCCGGAGAGGACATCGGCGGCGCGGGATAGCAGCGCGTGGCTGAGCCGGGCCAGGTCAGCCGTGCTCAGCGGCCCGCCCCGGACGCCAGCGCCGGGCCCGTGGGCGGCCAGGAACAGCTCGGTCAGCTCGGCCAGGGCCGTGTAGTCCACGTGGCCGCTCACCACCGGGATGATGGCCGCGTCGCACGCGGCCGCCTCGGCCTCCGGGCCAGTCAGCCACCCGGGCCCGGCCGCCCGTGCGGCGGCCCAGGCATCCTCGATCGCGGAGCCGCCGATGCCGCGCAGCTCGCGGAGCGTCATGTGCAGCTGGACGACCGTCGGCTGGCCGGCCCGCTCGGGCAGCATGCCCGATGCGATCAGCCGGGTGCATGCTTCCTCCAGCGCGTCATGATGACGCTGGCGGGCCGTCCGGGTGTCCTCCGGGCCTGCCTTCTGGCCGAGGGCATCGATGACCGCGGTCAGGGCGGCCGAGCACGCGGAGGTCAGGTCGCCGTCCAGGCGGGCGGCACCGCGGAAGGTGCGATCCAGCCGCAGCGACCGGTCGTCGAATCCGTCATCGTCCCGGTCCGGCGGGCACGACCGGCGGTACATTTCCTCGGCCAGCCCGGCCAGGGCGGCCAGATCAGCCCCGCCCGCCGCGGCACCGAGCAGGATCAGGTCGGCGTCTTCGCGCTTGTCCGCCGGCAGCCGGTCCGTCCAGGCGCAGATCTCCCTGGCCCAGGACGCGGAGATGGCACCGTCGGCGAGCGCCTGGCCGACGTCCCGGTGGGCGGCCAGGCGCTTCATCCAGCCCACCGCGCCCGCTGCTGCCCCCGCCGTGACGCCCGTCTGCCACTTCAGCCAGGCCCGCGCCGAATGCTGGCCGTCATCGGCGAACGTGCCCTGCGCGGTGAACGCGGCCAGGACCGCCGCCCGGGCCGCGGTGTGCTTGGCCTCGGCCCGTTCCAGCGCCTTCAGGCACGACGCCTGCTCCGCGGCCGGTAACGCGGCCGCGTCCGTGCCGTTGAGGTAATCCAGCGCGTCCGCCAGCACCGCCAGCGCCTCGCCCGTGCTGGCGGGCACCGCAGGAGGCTGGCCGGGCACGCACATTCCGGAGCCTCCTTCCAGCCTGCTGGATGTCATACTTCGATTACTAGTTCTACCCTAGAGACCCCTCTGACAATCCGGGCCTAAAGAGCAGAACGAGCGGAAACTTTCTGCCGGAACCCTGACCGGCCGACCAGATCGGCGGCCCGCCGGCGACCCCGCGACGGGTCAGCGGCCCGGCGCGCCAGCCGCCGGCGGCCCGGCGCGCCAGCCGCCCGGCGGCCACCCGGCCTGACGGCCGCCGGAGCCGGGCAGAATGGGTCCGGTGAGCCGGACCAACGAGGAAGTCGCCGCGCTGCTCAGCGAGTATGCCGCCCTGCTGCACCTGACCGGCGGTGACGCGTTCCGGACGCGCAACTACGAGAAGGCGGCCCGGGCCGTGGCCGGCTACTCCGAGGACGTGGCGCAGCTGGACGCGGCCGGGCTCCGGCAGATACCGGGCGTCGGCGCGTCCACCGCGGACAAGATCGGCGAGTACCAGCGCACCGGCCAGATCAGGGCGCTGGAAGAGCTGCGCGCCAAGATCCCTCCCGGCGTGCTGGAGCTGACCCGGATCCCGGCCCTCGGCCCGAAACGGGCCCTGCAGCTCCACCAGGAACTAGGCATCAGCTCCGTCGGCGAGCTCGCGGATGCCATCGAGGCCGGCCAGCTGGCTGAGCTGAAGGGCTTCGGCGCGAAGAGCGAGGAGAAGCTGCTGCGCGGCATCGAGCTGCTGCGCCAGGGCCGCGGGCGGGTCCTGCTCAACGTCGCCACGGACATCGCCACCGCCATGGTCGCGGTGATCAGCGCCGTCCCCGGCTGCCTGCGCTGCACCTGGGCGGGCTCGCTGCGCCGGATGCGCGAGACCACCGGCGACATCGACATCCTCGCCGCGGCCACGGACAGCGCGCCGCTGATGGCGGCCTTCGCCGGTCTGCCCGAGGCCGCCGAGGTCATCGCCGCGGGCCCGGCCAAGACCTCGATCCGGACCACGGCCGGCCTGCAGGTGGACCTGCGGGTGGTCGAACCCGACTGCTGGGGTGCCGCCCTGCAGTACTTCACCGGATCGAAGGAGCACAACGTCGCCATCCGCGAGATCGCGGTCAGGAAGAAGCTCAGGCTGTCCGAGTACGGCCTGTTCGATACCGAATCCGGCGAGCTGATCGTGTCCCGTACCGAGGAGGAGGTCTACCGGCGGCTCGGCATGGACTGGGTACCGCCGCCGCTGCGGGAGGACTCCGGCGAGGTCCGGGCCGCGCTCCGCGGCGAGCTCCCGGACCTGGTGACCGAAGACCAGATCCGCGGCGACCTGCACACCCACACCAGCCTGACCGACGGCGTCGCCTCGCTGGCGGACATGGTGACCGCCGCGGCCGGCCGCGGCTACTCCTACTACGCGGTCACCGATCACGCGCCGAACCTCTTCATGCAGCGGATGACCACCGAGAAGATGCTCGCGCAGCGCGAGCAGGTACGCGACCTGGCCGCCCGGCTGGCCGCCGCCGCGACGGCGGACAGCCCGCCGATGGAACTCCTGCACGGGACCGAGCTGAACATCGCCCCGGACGGCACCGTGGACTGGCCGGCCGAGTTCCTGGACGGCTTCGACATCTGCGTCGCGTCGGTGCACTCGCACTTCGACCAGCCCCGGCGGGAGATGACGGCCCGGTTCATCCGCGCCTGCGAGAACCCCCACGTCCACGTCATCGGCCACCCGACCGCCCGCAAGATCGGCCGCCGGCCGCCGGTGGACGTCGACTTCGCCGAGCTGTTCCGGGCCTGCGCGCGGACCGGGACGGCGCTGGAGGTGAACTCCCACCCGGACCGGCTCGACCTGCCGTCCGGCCAGATCAGGGCGGCGAAGGACGCCGGGGTGAAGTTCGCCATCGACAGCGACGCGCACTCCACCGCCCACCTGGCCAACCTCCGCTACGGCGTCGGCCAGGCCCAGCGCGGCTGGCTGACCCCGGGTGACGTCATCAACACCTGGCCGCTGCCGCAGCTAAGGGCGTTCTTGCGGAAAGAACAAGAACACCGATAACGGGGCCGTCCCGCCGCATCGCTCAGTCCAGGCCGGCCGCACCGCGGCGGAAGGCCGGCGAGTTCACCGCCCACTGGGGCAATTCGCCCCGGGCCCAGCGCTGCACGTTAGCGCCGAAGGCGCGGCCGGTGCGGCGGAACATGAGGTCGGACAGCCCGCCCACGTGCGGGGTGGCGAGCACCCGCGGATGCCGGAGCAGCGCCGAGGACGGGTCGGCGGGCTCACGCGCGTACACGTCCAGCCCGGCCCCGCCCAGCTGGCCGGACTCCAGCGCGGCGAGCAGCGCGGCCTCGTCCACGAGGCCGCCGCGGGCGACGTTTACGAAGATCGCCCCCGGTTTCATCGCGCTGAAGGCGGCAGTACCGAACATGCCTGCGTTATCGCTGGTAAACATGGCGCAGCAGATCACGGCGTCGGCCATGGCGAGCAGGCCGGGCAGCTCATCCGGGCCGGTCACCCGCTCCACCTCGGCCGGGCCGCCGAGGCCGGGACGGGCCCGGACCCCGAGCAGCCGGGTGCCGAACGGGGCCAGCCGGCCCGCGACCGCGATCCCGATCGCGCCCAGGCCCACGATCAGGACCGTCGCGCCGTGCAGCGAGGCGCCGGTCGGCCGCGAACTCCAGCGTCCTTCGGCCAGCGCGGCCCGCGCTTCCGCCAGCCGCCGGGACAGGGCCAGCAGGTGCAGCACGGCGATCTCCGCGACGCTGTCGGCGTTCCCGCCCTGGTCACCGGGTACCCGCGAGACCAGCACGCCGAGGTCGGTCGCGCGGCCGGCGTCCACCTTCTCCAGCCCGACCCCGAACTGGTGCACGAGGCCGAAGCTGCCCTCGTCCAGCACCGCGCGGTCGATCCAGGCCCCTACCGGGCAGACGGCGTCGACCCCGGCCAGGTGCTTGATCACCTGGCCCGGCGGGCAGGAGATGATCTCCCAGCCGGGCAGCACCGGCGCCAGGTCGGTCCAGGCCAGCTCCGCGGTATAGCGCTCGCCGCCGAACAGGATCCTCACGGAAGCGCGGCGACCAGCTCGCGGACCGCCTTGCGCCTGCCGGTGTAGAACGGGATCTCCACCCGGGTGTGCCTTCTGGCCCGCGCCCCCCGCAGGTGCCGCATCAGGTCGACGATCCGGTGCAGTTCGTCGGCCTCGAAGGCGAGCATCCACTCGTAGTCGTTCAGCGAGAAGCAGGCCACGGTGTTGGCCCGGACGTCGGGGTACTCGCGGGCCATCTTGCCGTGCTCGGCGAGCATCGCCCGGCGTTCCTCGTCGTCGATCAGGTACCAGTCGTAGGAGCGCACGAACGGGTAGACGGACACGTACGCCCCCGGCTTCTCGCCGGCCAGGAACGCGGGGATGTGGCTCTTGTTGAACTCGGCCGGCCGGTGCAGCGCCATCGCCGACCAGACCGGCTCGCTGGCCCGGCCGAGCCGGGTGCCGCGGAACCGGGAGTAGATCTCCTGCAGGTCATCGGAGGACGGTGCCACCCACCAGAACATGTAGTCGGCGTCGGCGCGCATGCCCTGCACGTCATAGCAGCCGCGGGTGACGACGCCCTTGCTCTCGGCCTGGCCGAGCAGGTCGTCGACCTCGGCGGCGATCTCGTCCCTGATCTTCGCCTCCGCCGCGCTGCCGCCGGCCAGCGCCTGGACGTCGCTGACCCGGAAAACGGACCACATCGTGTAGCGGATCAGCTCGTTCAGCTCCCGCGCCTTCAGCCGCGGCCCGGATTCGTTGCCAGCCATGCCGCCATTGTCCTCCCCCGCCGGGATCGGTTGCACCGCGGCCAGCCCGCGCGGCGACGGTCAGGCCACGCGGCGGCGGCGCACCCACCAGACGCTGAAGCCGATCAGCGCGAGGGCGACGACCACGAAGATCGCCGTCTCGTACCACTGCAAAGTCCAGTACGCGCTGGCCGGCTGGTAGGTCACTACCTCCTTGAGGTGGAGCGCGGCGAGCGAGTTGGGGCACGCCTGCCCGGCACCGTCCTGGCTATTGCAGGCCGCGGTCATCGGGCCGGTCCAGGGCCGGCCGGTGGCGGAGACGTCAGCGTTGGACAGGACCCAGGCGCCGGGCAGGTTCACCTGCGTTCCCACGAACGCGGTTCTCGGCCCGTCAGGGCTGAGGGTCTGCTGAATCTGGTCGATGTTCGCGACCGTCAGCGCCACCGTGGAGTGCGCCGGCGCGATGAGGCGCGGGCGGATGAAGTTCGGCATGATCACCTGGATAGCGGCGAAGACGCCGAGGGTGGCCGCCATGGCCGGCACGGTGCGGCGGATGAGCACCCCGAACGCGACGCCCAGGGCGAAGGCGAACAGCGCGTAGCCGATGGGGGTGATGCCCCGCGCGCCGAACAGCAAGGGCGCCAGCCGGCTGGGGACGACGTCTGCGCCGCCGTTGGGGTCGTTCGGATTGACCAGGGCGGCGGCCCGGTTGACCGGGCTGAACCACCAGGTGGACATCAGGCTGAGCAGCCCGGCTGTGGCCATGCTGGCCAGGCCGATCAGGCTGATCTTGACGATCAGCCAGCGGGTGCGGCTGACGCTCTGGTTCCACGCCAGCCGATGCGTGCCGGCCTCGAACTCCCGCGCGATGAGCGGCGCGCCCCAGAACGCCCCCATGGCCGCGGGAGCGAGGTACACCAGCACGATACAGGCGTCATAGAGGAAGAAATCGAGGTGGTTGGCCCGCAGCTGGTTGATGTAGCTGGCGGCGACCTGCTGGCAGTCACCGTGCGCGTGACAACCCGGGAGACCGATGCTGTTGTACAGCTGCGCGATGTTCATGCCGGTGACCACGAGCACGACCGCGACCACCACCAGGACGGTGGCCGCCACCACGGCCTGAGTGCGGAACTGACGCCATGTCAGCCAGATCATCGTTGTGCCTCCTGCGCGCGTCGGTAGCCGGGGGCCGAGCCCGGGGCCTGGGCCATGTAGGCGAGGACCAGGTCCTCCAGGTCGACCTGATCGACCGTCCACGCCGGGTCCATGACCGGGGTGTCGGTCCGCACCAGCAGGGTGGACTGCCGGTCGGTGTGGCTGGCCTCGATCACGTCCCAGCCCGGCGGCAGGGCGGCCGGGTCGCATCGCGGGCCGGTGAGCCGGTAGTGGGTGGCCACGAGTTCATCCACCGGCCCGGTCAGGCGGACCTTGGATGCCATCAGCACGATCAGGTAGTCGCAGACCCGCTCCAGGTCAGCCATGAGGTGAGAGGACATGACCACGCTGACCTCCTGCTCGGCGGTGAACTCCATCAGGACTTGGAGGAATTCGCGCCGGGCCAGGGGGTCGAGGCTGGCGATCGGCTCGTCCAGCATCAGCAACTGCGGCTTCTTGGCGATGGCCAGGGTGAGGGCGAGCTGGGCGCGCTGCCCGCCGGACAGCTTGCCGGCCTTCTGGGCCGGGTCCAGGCCCAGTCTGGTGATCCGGTCCTGCGCCATCCCGGCATCCCAGCCGGGGTTCAGCCGGGCGCCGAGCTTCAGGTGGTCAGCCACCGAGAGCCCGGCGTAAATAGGTGCTTCCTGTGCGACGAAACCAACCTTGGCGAGCTGGTCCGGGCCGCTGGCCGGCTGGCCGCCGAGCACCGTGATAGTGCCGGTGGTCGGGGCCAGCATGCCGGTGGCCATGTGCAGCAAAGTCGTCTTCCCGGCCCCGTTGGGGCCGACGAGCCCGGTCACGCGGCCGGCCGGGATGCTCAGTGTGCAGTCGGTCAGCGCCCAGCGCCGCCGGTACCGCTTGCCAAGCCCCCGGGACTCCAGGACGGCGGTCATGATGTCTCCTTGCTGGTGGCGGCGGCCCGGAAAGTGCTCTGGAACAGGGCCTCGATGCTGTCGCTGTCGAGACCGGCCCGGCGGGCCCTGGCGAGCCATCGCTGCAGTTCTTCGCGAAGCGGTGCGTGCGCGGCGAGCGAGGCGCCGGTGAGGGTCTTGGTCACGAACGTCCCGACCCCGGGCCGTGCCGCCGCCAGTCCCTCGTATTCGAGCTCGCGATAAGCCTTGAGAACGGTGTTGGGGTTGATCGCCAGCAGAGTCACCACGTCCTTGACCGTCGGGAGCTGGTCGCCCTCCTCCAGCTGGCCCAGCAGCAGCGCCTGCCGCACCTGCTGGATGAGCTGCATGTACGGCGCCACGCCCGAGCGGGTCTGCAGGTGGAACTGGATCAACAGTTTCTCGATTCATCTACGTTCCTAGCACTTTAACATGCCAGCAGGCTGGTGCCGCAAACTTAGATCAGCCCGGCCGTCCTGGCCACCCGCTAGCAGCGGAAGGACGGGCCGACCTTATGAACCAATCGTCCCCCCGTATCCGTATTACTGGGCGTCCCGCGGAATCACCGCGATCCCGGAGCTCGCCGTGTCCGTCGACCGAAGAGCTACTAGGAGGACCTCATGAGAGAGACGACCGCCAGCATGCGGCGGATGATCACTCTGGCCCTGATGACCGGCATCACCCTGGCCGCTGCCGCGTGCAGCAGCGCGGCTGCACCTACCAGCCTGGCCGGGAACACCGCGACCGCCACCCCCGCCCTCACGCCAGCCGCCGCCGCCACTACACCGCCACCGGCCCCGCTCGCCTGCCGCGTGCACGCCAGCAGGCATGCCGTCGTCGGGACGCTGACCAGGGTGCGGGTCCGGTCGGCACCGCACGCCTGGATTGCCGCGACCGCCCATTACCCGAGCAGCGTCCGGAAGCAAGGCGCCCGGGCCAGCGCCCTGGGCCGGCACACGTTCTCCTACTCAGCGGGCCGCGGGCGCCGGGTCGTGGTGGACATCCACGCGTCGCGGCATGGCCGGAAAGGCACCTGCGGGACATCGTTCAGGGCACATCAGCCTCCGCCGATGATGGTCCCGGCACCTGCGCCGCCGATGCCGGCTCCGACGCCAACGCCGACGATGATGTAGCTGTCCTGGCCCACGCGGCCAGGCCGGCGATGACCTGGTCCGCGGCGGCGCGCGCCGATGCGATGCAGGCGGGGATGCCGATGCCGTCGTAGGACGCGCCGCAGACGGCCAGGCCGGGCTGGGCGGCGACCGAGGTTCTGATCCGCGCCACCCGGTCGAGGTGGCCGACGGTGTACTGCGGCAGGCCGCCGCCCCAGCGGCTGACCCTGGTGTCGACCGGGGCGCCGCGCACTCCGGTAGCCGCCGCCAGGTCGGCCGCTGCCAGGGCGGCCAGCTCGGCGTCGTCACGCTGTAGCAGCGCTTCCTCCCCCAGCCGGCCAACGGAGCATCGGACCAGGTGCACGGGCTCGCGGCCGACCCGCAGATGCGGCCATTTCACGGTACTGAAGGTGACCGCCTTGACCGGGTGGCCATCTACCGCGGGCACCAGGTAGCCGCTGCCCTGCGGCGGCACCGGGAACGCGGCGTCCGGGTAGGCCAGCGTGACGATCGCCATGCTGGCGGTGCTGATCTCGCCGAGCCCGGCCGCGGCGGCGCTGGCGCCCGCCACCCCGGCCAGCAGCCGGCTGGCCGGCGTGGGGGGCAGCGCGAGCACGACGGCGTCGGCGTCGAGCTGCTCCGGCGCATGCGCCGAGCCCACGGTGAGCCGCCAGCCGCCATCCGGCGTCCGGGCCAGCCCACGCACCATCGCGCCGGTCCGGATGGTCGCGCCGGACGCGGCGGCGACGGCCGGTACCAGCGTGGCGAGACCGCCGGCCAGGGTGACGAACACCGGCCGGGCCGCGGCGGGCGCGGCCGGACCGGGCACGGCAGGATCAGGCACAGCAGGATCAGGCACAGCAGGATCAGGCACAGCAGGATCAGGCACAGCGGCATCGAGCACGGCGGCAGCAGCGGCCGATAGGGAGGCGTGCCGCCGCGACGCCGCGGCCAGCCCGGGCAGCGTCGCCTCGAACGACAGCTGCTCCGACCGGCCCGCGTAGACGCCGCCGAGCAGCGGGTCGACCAGCCGGTCGACGAGTTCAGCGCCGAACCTGGCCCCGACATAGCTGGCCACGGAGACGTCACGGGCCCGCGCGGTGGCCGGCCGCCGGGCGTCTTCCCGGGCGCTGGCCAGCCCGGGAGCGGAGAGGATCCCCGAGCTGGCCAGCGCGTTCAGGTCGGCGGGCACGCCCATCAGCTGCCGCCGCGGCAGCGGCCGCAGCCGCCCCCTGGTCCAGATCCCGGCCGTGGTCGTGCCCGGCTGCGCTAGCTGACCGGCCAGGCCGACCGCGCGGACGAGGTCCGTGCCTTCCGGGCGGCGGGCCAGCAGCGCCTCGGCGCCCGCGTCAACGGCGATCCCGGCGACCTCGGAGGCCGCGAGCTTGCCGCCCAGCCGCGGCGATCCCTCCAGCACCGTCACCGCCGCGCCCGTGCCGCGCAGGAAGAACGCGGCCGCGAGCCCGGCAATCCCGCCGCCCACGATGACGACATGGGGCAACTCGGTACGCGCAGGCACGCGGCCAGTCTGCCAGCCGGCCACCAAGGGTGGTGAATCCGGCCATCGTCACCGCGCAGGGTGCGCGCCGGGAGGATTTCACCGCGGCGGCAGGGACGTGATCGCCGCGGCTGCGGCTGCAGCTCATTGGCCCGCCGCAGCCGCAGCGACCACGCCGGCGGGCACGGTGCGGGCCATGGCCCTGGCCTGCACAGTGCCAGCCGCTTGAGTGGGCCAGCCGCTTTAGTCGGCCAGCCGGATGAGCGGCCCGGCCGCAGGCTCCGGCCAGCCCGGACCGTCGTAATCCGGCTCCTCGTATCCCGGCCTGCGCGGATCGTGGTATCCGGGCCCGGCCGGCTCGTCGTAGTCCGGCCAGCGCGGCTCGGCCGGCTCCCCCGGGCGGGAACCATCGCGGCCGCGACCCCGGCGGGGGATCTTCCGGCTGCCGCGGTGACGGGGGTCGGCGGAGTGGACCATGGGCGCCTCCAGGCGGGAGCGGCGCACCGGGGCCAGGCATGACCGCGGGCGCTGCGGAGCACGGCAGGGAATGTGTCCGCTAGCGGCACCTTAGAAGGCGCAGGTCACTCCGGGATAGGGACGAGAATCCCCTCAGGGGACGGAAAACCCTTGGGGGGCCTAACCGCGGCCTGAGCCGACGCCAGCAGCTGGACCTGGGCTGACGCCAGCACCTGAGCCGGTGCCAGAGCCAAGGCCTGAGCGGGCGCCTGAGCCTGAGCAGGCGCCGGAGGCTGAGCAGGCGCCGGAGGCTGGGCGGGCAGCAGGCCGAACGCGTCGGCGACGGCGAGGGCGCCCGACCGGTTGCGGACGCCGAGCTTGCGGAACAGCCGGGTCTGCACGTTCTCGACGGTCTTCGGGGCGATACCCAGCGCCCGGGCCGTCTGCCTGATCGAGTGCCCGCGGGCCAGGGACCGCAGGATGTCGCTCTCCCGCGAGGTCAGCTCGGGCAGCTCAGATCCCCTGGGTGCCCGTTCGTCCCACCGGGCGCGCACCGCGCCGATCAGCGGCCGCATCGGCGTCGAGGCGACCACCAGGTACCCCTGGCTGACCATCCGGAGCACGGACAGGAAATGCGCGTCGACCCGGTCGGTAGCGACCAGCGCGCTCGCCCCGCGGGCGAGGGCCTCGGCCAGCTCAGGCGGATCGAGCGGGCTGCTGTGCACGAGCACGGCGGGAATGCCGAGCTCGGCCACCACCGGCCAGTCGGCAGGCTCCGGATCGACCAGCGCCGCCACCATCGGGCCGCGGTGCCAGCGCGCCCAGTGCGCATCGGCCACCTTCCCCGGGATGCGCACCAGCACGAACGGCAGCCGGCTCGCGGTCAGCGCGGCCACCACCTGATCCAGGGCCGCACCGGGCTGGCCGGACACCACGGTCAGCACGGCGGCCCCGGTATCGGCCGGGGGCCGCCGGCTGGCGGCCGGGACGCCGCGCTGATCGAGCATGCCGAGCGAGGCCGCCCGGGCGACCGCGTGCACGCTGCTGCTCACGTCCAGCTTCGCGTAGACCCGGCGCTTGATGTTCTCCACCGTCAGCGGGCTGAGCTGGAGCAGGTCAGCGATCTCCGGGACGCTGTGCCCGGAGCCGGTGAGCACGACAATTTCCAGTTCCCGGTCGGTGAGGCCGCCCTCGGACGGGCGGGCGTGGCGTCCCCGGCTCTGTTTCACCAGCGCGAGCACCGCGGCCAGGCCGTGTGACTCGGGCAGCAGCGATGCGACGCCGGCCCGGCAGGCGGCAGCCAGATCCCGCTCCGACGCCTCCCGGTACATCACGATCACGTTCAGCCCGGGAAACCGCCGCAGCAGGGTGCGCACCCGCCCGGCGAACTCGCCGAGCCGCAGGCCCGCATCGAGGATCACCACATCCGGGCGGCGCAGTTCACAGAGCTCAAGAATGCCGTCCGGCTCAGCCACCCGGCCGATAACGGTGATGTCCGGCCGGACGGCCAGGCAGGCAGCCAGGGTGTCCCGTAGCAGCCGGCGTGGCGACTGAACGGCAACCCGGACGGTGACGCGAGCAGCGGGGAGGCCCATCGTTACCTGGGATTTTCCGTATCTCCATACCTAGCGGGGTATGCCAGATACCTAGCGGGGTAAGCAGAGGAAACGCAGTCTACGCCGGGACGATCATTAACCGCCGCTAGTTTGTGCTTTATGTAAAGAACAGACCTGATGTCGGAATCCGTTTATATATCGTCCCCGGCATTCGCGCTCACCTGGCCATATACCAGGTGCAGGAGGGCGGCCACGCTCCGGTACGGGTCGCGGCGGCCGGCCTCCCGCTCGGCGGCCAGCAGCCCGGCCGCGGTGGCCGGATCCGGCGCGGGTTCGTCCAGGTGATCGGTGAAGACCCGCACGCCAAACCACTCCCGGCGCTGCCAGCCGAGTGGCGCGAGCACCTGATCCACCTCCGCCGGGATATGCGCGCGGGCCCGCAGGCCAAGCCGGTTGACGTAATCCTTGCGGTCGAAAGCGGCCAGCGCCGCTGGCCAGTTGCCGCGCAGCCCGTCCCGCATTGCGGTGGCCAGCCCGTTTCGCACCAGCAGCGATATGACGCCGCCGGCATCGGTCACTTCGGACAAGGCGGTGAGCATTGGCGTGATGTCACCGAGATACATCAGCACGCCATGGCATAGCACCACATCAAAGGCGCCGGTCACCAGGTCAGGCGCATTTTCGCCGGCGCCGCGGATGAGCCGGACCCGGGCCGCGACCCCGGCCGGCTCGGCGGCCAGCGCGGCCTCGAACTCGGCCAGCAACCCGGCTGATGCGTCGAGACCGGTGACCGCGTGACCGGCCCGGGCCAGATGCAGCGCCTGGGTGCCCTGCCCGCAGCCGACGTCAAGGACCCGGGCGCCCGGCCGGCGCAGCTGCGGCAGCCCGGCCAGCTGAGACCGGAGCACCTCCTGGCGGACCACATCGCGCAGCCGTCCGAGCATGCCGAGCCAGCCGGCTTCCGCCCCGGCGAAGGAATGGCCGGGACCGGCGGCCGGTTCGCCGGCCAGGGAGCCGCCGGGATCGGCGCGGGCCGGATCGTTCCCGGCGGATCCAGCATCGGCGTCCGGTGCTACTTGGCTGGCTGATCGGATCCTCCTCATTAGCGCGCTTGCCGGCCGATTATCGCCGAGTCCGGAACCTGGCGCCCGGCGCGTGCGTCCGACCAGCATGAACACCAACGTCCTGGCTTTGCCCTCCCGCACGGGAGCACGCGCTACCGCACTTGGCATCGCCGTCGCGATCTCCGGCGCCAGCCTGCTGCTGGCCGGATGCTCGGGCGGAACCTCCGGATCAGCCTCCTTCGGCGCGTCTTCCCCCCGGCACGGCACCGTCAGCGGGTCGGCCGGGAGCACGGCGACGGGCGGCGGCGAGGCCCCGCTGGCGGCGCCGGCGGTGCCGGCGGTGCCGCGCGGGCCGGGCCGATCCTCGCCGGCCACCACGGCCCGGCTGGTCGTGCCCAGCCGGAGCATCATCTACACGGCCGGGCTGACCGTGCGGGCGGCGAACGTGGCCCGGGCGGCCACGCTGGCGACCAGCATCGTCACCGCCACCGGCGGCTACGTGGCCAGCGAGCAGGCCCTGCTCCACCCGCCTAACCACGCCCGCGCCACGGTCAGCCTGCAGCTCAAGATCCCGGTCGCCGCGTACGGCGCCACGCTCCGCCAGTTGTCCACCACGCTCGGCAGCCAGGCCGCGCTATCCCAGCAGGCGCAGGATGTCACCGGGGAGGTCGCCGACGTGAACAGCCGGGTGACATCGGCGCAGGCCGCGATCACCCAACTGCGGGCCCTGCTCAGGCGGGCCGGCTCGGTCAACGGCCTGCTCAACGTGCAGAACCAGATCAACGCCGAGGAGACCTCGCTCGAGGCGCTGCAGGCCCAGCAGCGCGCACTCGCCCATGAGACCACCTACGCGACCGTGTCGCTGCGGCTGGTGAGTAAGCACGCACCATCCGTTATGGCCAAAAAGCGGTCACATGGATTCGTGGCCGGCCTTTCCGCGGGCTGGCGCTCACTGCGGGTAGCCACGTCCTGGCTGCTGACCGCCGCGGGTGCAGTCCTCCCGTTCGCCGTGATCATCGCGCTGGCCGGCGGTATCGCCTACCGTGGCCGGCGGCGGGTGCTGCGGCGCAGGTCCAGCCCGACCCCGGCCAGCTAGCGGGCGAGCCGGACCGACTCCTCATGCACCAGGTCGGTCAGCCGGGCGAGGACGCCGGGGTCCGTATCCGGCAGCACGCCGTGACCAAGGTTGAAGATGTGGCCCTCGGCCGTGCGGCCGCGCTCGAGCACCTCCCGCGCCCTGGCCTCCACCACCTCCCACGGGGCGAGCAGGATCGCCGGGTCCAGGTTGCCCTGCAGCGCCTTGCCCGGCTCGACCCGGCGGGCCGCCTCGTCCAGCGGGATCCGCCAGTCCACCCCGACCACGTCCGCGCCCGCCTCGCCCAGCAGCCCCAGCAGCTCGCTGGTGCCGACCCCGAAGTGAATCCTGGGCACTCCGGAGGGGGCCAGCGCCTCGAAGATCCGCCTGCTGTGCGGCAGCACCGAGCGGCGGTAGTCCTCCGGGCTGATCGTGCCGGCCCAGGAGTCGAACAACTGCACGGCGCGGGCGCCGGCCGCGACCTGGACGCCCAGGAAGGCGATGGTGATGTCGGCCAGCCTGGTGAGCAGGTCATTCCACAGCTTCGGGTTCCCGTACATCAGCGACTTGGTCCGGTCGAAGCTCTTGGACGGACCGCCGTCGACCAGGTAGGAGGCGAGGGTGAACGGGCCGCCGGCGAACCCGATCAGCGGCGTGTCACCGAGCTCGGCGACCAGCGTGGTGACCGCCTCGGTCACGAACGGGACGTCGTCGGGCTGCAGGTTGCGCAGCCGGGCCAGGTCCAGCTCACCCCGGATCGGGCTCTCCACCACCGGCCCGATCCCCGGGGCGATGTCGATGCCGACCCCGATGGCCCGCAGCGGGACCACGATGTCGCTGAACAGGATCGCGGCGTCCACCGCGTACCTGCGCAGCGGCTGCAGCGTGAATTCGGTGATCAGGTCAGGCTGCGCGCAGGCCTTGAGCATCGGCGTGCCGGCCCGGGCATCCCGGTACTCGGGCAGTGACCGCCCGGCCTGGCGCATGAACCAGACCGGCGTGCGAGGCACTGGCTTCCGGAAGCAAGCGCGCAGGAACGTCGATTCCCCCGTCTTCGATTCCTCCGTCTTCGATGTCACCTGCTGATGGTCTCACAGGACTCCCCTGCCCTGGCGGCCTCTCAGCCGGGCCCGCGGGGCCCGGCATGCGGCTTGCTGCTTGCGTTTCCGCGGAAACGCCCGGTGACACGCCGTCGCAGATCCGCACCGCGGGGTCCCCGGCGTGCCAGCATCAACGGGAGCCTGGCGAGGAGATGGCAGATGACCCAGATGTTCCCGATGACCGAAATGGTCGGATACTGCCCCGACTGCGGCTCGGGCCGGCCGTTCGAGCAGCACCACCCGGAGGACGGCGGCTGCCCGGATTCACCCGATGGCCAGTGCCCCGAATGGTCCTGCACGGCGTGCGGCACCGCGCTGCTGATCGGCGTTGTCGCCGCGGCCGGTGCAGCAAGCCGGGTGCCCGGCCGCCATGACCATCTCCGCGACCGGGTGGCATGAAGGCCCCGCGCTCGCGCCGTACGCTCAGACCATGAGGCCTGCGGGGGGAACGGACAGCACCGGGGCCGGCGGCGATGAGGCGAGCGGGCCCGCGGCGACGTTCCGCTCGGCCATCAGCGATCTTGAGGCTGGCCTGGCCAGGCAGCGCGGGCTGCGGCCGGAGCTGACGTTCGAGCAGGAGCCGGCCCCGAGGAAGCTCGCGCCGTACGCCGCGTCGGTCGCCGTCACCGTGCAGGGCGCCGATGGCGACGTGGGCTGGGGCCGGTTCGTGCTGCTTTATGATCCGGCCGGGCAGCGGGGCTGGGGCGGGCCGTTCCGGATCATCGCCCATATCCGCGTCGATCTTGAGCCCGAGATCGCGGCCGATCCGATGGTCGGCGAGGTCGGCTGGAGCTGGCTGACCGAGGCGCTCGATGCCCGGGCGGTCGGCTACCAGCAGACCAGCGGGACGGTTACCCGGGTGGTAACGGAGGGCTTCGGCGCGAAGCAGGGCGAGCCGGCCACGACCGAGTTCGAGCTGCGGGCTTCCTGGTCACCGGCCTGCCCATGGCCGGACGGCGTGCGGCCGGACGGCGCGCGGCCGACGGCGGCGGGCGGACGGCGCGGACGGCGAGCCGGGCGGGCTCGGGCTGGACGGCCACGTCGCCGCCTGGTGCGATGCGCTCTGCGCCGCGGCCGGCCTGCCTCCGCTGGCCGCCGGGGTCAGCGCGCTGCGGCGCCCGCGCGGCCGGCGGCAGCGGTGACGGGCGCTGGCCGGCCCGGGCCGGCTGCCGAGCGGCCCGAGCCTGGCGCGAGCGGGCCGGAGCTGGCCACGGCGGCGGACGGCGCCACGGCGGAGACCGAAGCCGCGGAGACCGAAGCAGCGGAAAACGAGGCCCCGGAAAACGAGGCCCCGGAAAACGCGGCCGTGCCCCTGCTCGCCCCCCGCGACGGGATGCCCCCGCTCGTGGTGACCGCGGACGCCCTCGATGCGGCGGCCCGGTCGCTGGCGGCGGGCACCGGCCCGGTCGCGGTCGACGCGGAGCGCGCCTCCGGCTTCCGCTACGGGCACCGGGCCTTCCTGGTGCAGTTCCGGCGCCGGGGCGCCGGAACGGTCCTGATCGACCCGGTCGCCTGTCCTGATCTTTCCGGCATCGACCGCGCGCTGGCCGATGCCGAGGCCGTGCTGCACGCGGCGTCGCAGGATCTGCCCTGCCTGACGGAGATCGGCTACCGGCCCCGGCGCCTGTTCGACACCGAACTGGCCGGGCGGCTGCTCGGCTATCCGCGGGTGGGGCTCGGCACCCTGGTCGAGGAGGTACTCGGGCTGGCCCTGGAGAAGAGCCACTCGGCGGCCGACTGGTCCACCCGGCCGCTGCCCGCTGAGTGGCTGCTCTACGCGGCGCTCGACGTCGAGGTGCTGGTCGAGCTGCGCGATGCGCTCGCGCAGCAGCTTCGGGTGCAGGGCAAGTCCGAATGGGCGCGGCAGGAATTCGCGGCCATCCTCGCGGCCGGTCCCCCGCCGCCCCGCACCGATCCGTGGCGCCGCACCTCCGGAATACATCGCGTCCGCAACCGGCGTGGCCTCGCCGTGGTCCGCGAGCTGTGGCTGGAACGCGACCGGATCGCCCGGCAGCGTGACCTGTCGCCGACCAGGGTCCTGCAGGACGTGGCGATCATCGAGGCCGCGCGGTCCCAGCCCCGGGACGCGGCCGGCCTGGCCGGGATCCCGGGCTTCGGCGGCCGGGGCGCCCGCCGGTACACCGCCAACTGGCTGCGGGCGATCGGGCGGGCCAGGGCCGAGCCGGAGCCCGCGCTGCCCGAAGCGTCCGCCCCGGTCGGCGACGGGCCGCCGCCCGCGCACCGCTGGCCGGAGCGCGACCCGGTCGCGGCCACCCGGCTGACGGCCGTCCGGGCCGCCGTCGCGGCGCTGGCGGACGAGCACGGGCTGCCGACCGAGAACCTGCTGCCGCCGGACGCCGTGCGCAGGCTAGCGTGGCAGCCGCCCGATCCGGTGAGCCCGTCCGCGGTCAGCGCCGACCTGATCCGCTACGGCGCCCGCCCATGGCAATCCGAGATAACGGCCGTGCCAGTCTCCGGCGCGCTGCTGCGGGTCATCGAGGAAGCGGACTGAGGCCGCCCGGCCCGGTCAGGCGGTCCGGCGCAGCCTGGTCAGATCGCAGGGCACCGAGGAACCGGCCCGCAGCACCCCGGCGCACGGCAGCAGCCGGCCTGCCTCCGGGTAGTACGGGTAGACATTGAAGATCACTTCGCAGTCGCAGTAGCCGCCCAGGCGGCCCAGCCGCCGGATCAGGCCCCTCGCTTCCGGCGATCGCAGATCCCGCCACCTCGTGGTCCACCGGCAGGTGTTGTCGCAGCCGAACTCCGCCAGCATCCGGAGCAGGAAGCAGCGCAGGCACTCGCGCTCCCCCGGCTCGGTCAGCCGGGATGACAGCGCCACAATCTCGGCTTCCACCGCGTCCGCCACGTTCTCCGTCATGGCCGCTCCTCCCGGTCCGGTGACTTTGCTGAGGCATTTCTATCGCCGGCTGCCGACATTCCCGGCCGTCAGCCGCGCCCCCGGTCCGGCAGAATGGCAGGGTGACCGCGCTCTCCTGGACCACGATCGACACCCCGGCCGGCCGGCTGTCAGTGGGCTGCAGCGAGACCGGCCTGGCCGCAGTCCGGTTCGGCGGCCCGCCGCGGGCCGCGGCCGGCCCCCCGGGCGATTCGCCCGAAACCCGGCCGGAACTACTCCGGCAGGCGTGCGGCCAGCTGTCCGAGTACTTCGCCGGGCAGCGGCGCGCGTTCGACCTGCCGATCGACTGGAGTGCGGTCTCGCCGCTGCAGTACCGGGTCCTCTCGGTGCTCTTCGACTCGGTCGGCTACGGCAACACGATCACGTACGGCGCGCTGGCCCGCCGGGCCGGGGTCGTGCAGCGGGCCGGGGTCGCCGACGGGGAGGCGGCCCCGGACCGGACCGCGGCCGCCGGGACGGCCGCAGCGGTAACGCTGCCCGCCCGGACGGTCGGCCAGATCATGGGCTCGAACCCGGTGCCGGTGATCGTGCCCTGCCATCGCGTGGTGGCCGGCAACGGGCTCGGCGGCTTCAGCGGCGGTATCGGGCCCGAGCTCAAGCGCTGGCTGCTGATCTTCGAAGGGGCGCTGCCGCCGACGCTGGACTGGACCCCGGCCGGCCTGCCGGGGTAAGCAGGCGCCTGAACCCGCCGGGCGGTCAGGTATCCGCGGGGTGATAGCGCTCGGCGCCGGCCAGCGCACCGCTGGCGGCGTGCAGCACCCACCAGGCCGCCTTGCGGAGCGGCGGGCCGCCCGGCGGGCGGGCGCCCAGGCGCGCGCAGATTGCCTGCAGGATTGGCTGCAGGTTCTCGCCGTGACCGCAGATGACCGTCGGCAGGCCGTCGTCAGCAATCTGCCCCGCCCGCTTGAGCACAGCGGTCGTGCCCCCGCTCGCCGACACCGTGAACTCGGCTTCCGTCTCGATCACCGCGCCGGTCCGGGCCGCGTACGGCCGGACGGTCGCCACGCAGCGCTCCGCGGCGGAAGTGATCACGCGGCACGAGCCGAAGCAGGACAGCAGCCCGGCGATGCGCTCGGCGTCGGCGGCGCCGCCCGGGTCAAGCGGCCGGTCGAGGTCCGCGCCGGGCCAGGTTCGCTTGCTCCCCGCGGACGCATGCCGCAGCAGGATGAGCGGAACGGTCTCGGCCGGCCCGCTGGCCAGCTCGGCCAGCAGCGACACGTCCCGCCGGTAGCTCAGCCTGCTCGCGCGCCGCCGGGACGGCAGTCCATTCCAGCACGTCGACCTCGTCGTTCGGGACGAAGCCGGGAACGGCGTCCGGGTCAGCCGGCCGCGCCGCCCAGTAGTCGACCCGCTTGGCCCGGCCGAGGCTCTGATACCGGGTCTGGCCGAGATGCCGGCCCAGGATCACCCGGATCCCGGTCTCCTCCGCTACCTCGCGCACGGCCGTTTCCAGCACGTGCTCGCCCGGCTCGCGCTTGCCCTTCGGGAGGCTCCAGTCGTTGTAGCGGCCGCGGTGGATCAGGGCTACCTCATCGCCCTGCTCCCCGCGGCGCGACAGTACTGCGCCGGCCGCACGGATCGCCGCGGCTCTCCGGTCAGGCATCAGTGGCCCGGCCCTGCCGGACCCTGATCAGGTGGCTCTGCAGATCGCGCAAGGGCGCGCCATCGGCGTCCCGGTGATGCCTGGTCCACCCGCCATCGGAATCAAGCCACCAGGACGCCGTGCGCTCATCCATCGCCTCCGCGATGAGCCCGCGCAGCTCGGCCTGCTGCGCCCGGTCGGTGACGCGGACCAGAAGCTCGACCCGCCGGTCCAGATTCCGGTGCATGAGATCGGCGCTGCCGATCCAGACGTCGCCCGGCTCGCCCCTCCGCCCGGTGCCGAAGGTGTAAATCCGCGAGTGCTCAAGGAACCGGCCAACGATGCTGCGAACCCGGATCGTCTCGGACATGCCGGGGACGCCCGGCCGCAGCGCGCAGATCCCGCGCACCCACAGGTCGATGGGCACGCCCGCCTGCGACGCGCGGTACAGCGAGTCGATGGTCGCCTCGTCGATGATCGCGTTGCACTTCATCCGGATGCGCGCGGGCAGGCCATCGCGGCTGCGCTGGGCCTGCTGCTCGATCTGCTCGACCAGGCCGGCCCGGACCCGCTCCGGGGCGACGAGCAGCCGCCGGTAGTCGCTCTTCCGGCTGTAGCCGGTGAGATGATTGAACAGGTCGGTGACGTCCTCGCCCACGGTCTTGTCGGCCGTGAGCAGGCCGAAATCCTCGTACAGGCGAGCCGTCTTCGGGTGATAGTTCCCGGTGCCGATGTGGCAGAAGCGGCGGAGCGACCCGTCGGCGTACTCGCGCACTATCAGCACCATCTTGCAGTGGGTCTTCAGGCCGACGAATCCGTAGACGACATGGCAGCCGGCTTCCTCCAGCTTGCGCGCCCAGGCGATGTTGGCCCGCTCGTCACCGCGGGCCTTGATCTCCACCACCACCACCACCTGCTTGCCGGCCTCGGCCGCGTCGATGAGCGCATCGACGATCTCCGAGTCGCCGCTGGTCCGGTAGAGCGTGTGCTTGATCGCCAGCACCCGGGGATCCGCCGCGGCGGAAACCACCAGGCGCTGCACGCTCGCGGTGAAGGAGTCATAGGGGTGATGCACCAGCACGTCATGGTCGGCGAGTGCGGCGAAGACGCTGGTGTCCTGCGGCAGCGCGGTCTCTGATGGCACGAAGGCCGGGTATTTCAGCTGGCGGATGTCCAGGTCGGCGATCGCGGACAGGCCGGACAGGTCAAGCGGCGCGGACAGCCGGTAGACCGCACGCGGATGCACATCCAGCTCGGTCACCAGCCGGTCGAGCACGTCGGCGGAGATCGACTCTTCCACTTCGAGCCGGACGGCTGGCTCGAACCGGGTCCGCATCAGCTCCCGCTCCAGCGACTTCAGCAGGTTCTCCGTGACGTCCTCATCGATCTCAAGGTCGCGGATGCGGGTCACCCGGAACGCATAGTGCTCGATCACGTCGAGCCCCACGAATAGCTCGTCCAGGTGGGCCGCGATCACGTCCTCGATCGGCACGTACCGGTTCGGCGACACGGTCATGAACCTGGGCAGCAGCGGCGGCACCTTGACCCGCGCGAAGATCGTCGCCCCCGTATTCGGATCGGCGATGGTCACCGCCAGGCTGAGCGACAGCCCCGAGATGAAGGGGAAGGGATGCGCGGGGTCAACGGCCAGCGGGGTGAGCACCGGGTAGATCCGTTCCCGGAAGAGCTTCTGCAGGCTGTCCTGCTCTCCCGCCATCAGCTCCTTCCAGCGCAGGATCTCGATCCCCTCCTGCCCGAGGGCCGGCACGATCGACTCGGTGAAGCACCGGGAATGCCGGACGGACAGGTCCCGGGCCATTTCCAGGGTGTGCTCGAGTATCTCCCTGGCCGGCCGCCCGGTGGCGTTCTCGACCGGCAGGCCGGTGGCCATCCGGCGGATCCGGCCGGCCACCCGCACCATGAAGAACTCGTCCAGGGCGCCGGCGAAGATGGACGCGAACCTGACCCGTTCCAGCAGCGGGACCTGATCATCCTCGGCGAGTTCCAGCACGCGCTCGCTGAAGTGCAGCCAGCTCTCCTCGCGGTCGAGATAGCGGTCGGGCAGCAATTCGTCGCCGGCCCCCGGCGTGCCCGGCCCGGCCTCGCGCTCCGGCCCGGACTCCAGCTCTGGCCAGGTCTCACGACCCGCCGCATCGTGGCCCGGCGCTGTCTCCTGGTCCGGCCAGCTGTCCCCGGTGTCCCGCTTGGACGCGCTGACCTTGGCGGCCCGGGCCCGCCTCGGCGCCGCCCGGACCTGCTGCTTGCCGGGCTCCTTACTGGCGCCCTTCTTCCCATCGCCTCGCTGTGAGCTGACCTGGGCGGCATCCATGTCGCTATTGTCCCCCGCGGCACGGCGCTCAAAGACCGCGGGTGCTGCGATCTTGTAAATGTTGGCCGGCCGCGCCTCCGGGCCCCGCCCGCGCGGCCCGCTGAATGTCCCTTGCGCAGGCCAGCCGCGACCGTCACGATCGGACAAGTTACCGGAACGGATAGTCCGGCCGGCTGCCCAGCCGGAGCGAGCCGCAGTCCCCGTGAACGGAGAAAGAAGCATGCGCATCGGCATGTCCCTGACCGAGCCGGCCGGCCCCGGCGCACTCACCGCGCTCCGCGACCAGTTGCAGCAAGCCGCGGACGACGGCTTCGCGTCCGCCTGGATGTCGAACATCTTCGGCGTGGACGCGCTGACGGCGCTGGCGGTGGCCGGTAGCCAGGTGGCCGGAATCGAGCTCGGCACCGCGGTCGTGCCGACCTACCCGCGGCATCCGGCCGTCCTCGCCCAGCAGGCGCTCACGGTTTCGCTCGCCGTGGGCGGGCGGCTGGCCCTCGGCATCGGGCTGTCCCACCGGATCGTGATCGAGGACATGTACGGGTACAGCTTCGAGCGGCCGGCCCGGCACATGAGCGAGTACCTGTCGATCCTGCTGCCGCTGCTGAACGGCGAAAACGCCGCGTTCGAGGGCGACACCATGCGGGCCGGCATCGGCCTGTCGGTGCCGCGGCCAGCCCGCGTGCCGGTGCTGCTGGCCGCGCTCGGGCCGGCCATGCTCCGGCTGGCGGGCGAGCGCGCCGACGGCACGGTGCTGTGGATGACCGGGCCGGCCACGGTGCGCGACTACATCACGCCGGCGATCACGCAGGCCGCCGCGGCGGCCGGGCGGCCGGCCCCGCGGGTCGTCTGCATCCTGCCGGTCTGCGTCACCGACGACCCCGGCCAGGCCCGGGCGGGCGCGGCCAAGGTCTTCGCCATCTACGGGCAGCTCCCGTCGTACCGCGCCATGCTCGACCGGGAAGGCGCGGCGGGACCAGCCGACGTCGCCATCACCGGGGACGAGGACACGGTCGGCGCGCAGATCATGGCGCTGGCCGGCACCGGCGTGACCGACTTCGTGGCCCTGGAGTTCGCGCGGGGCGAGGAGCGCCAGCGCACCCGGGACCTGCTGAAGTCGCTGATCAGCTGACCGGTCCGGCCCAGGCCGCCGCACGCCTCCGGACCTCCAGAAAGGCCCTCATGCCCGCCCCCCCGTCGCCGCTGCCGCCAGCCGCCATCGTCACCAGGCTCCGGGCGGCCGGCTGCGTCTTCGCCGAGGATGAGGCGCGATTGCTCATCTCCGCGGCACGCACGCCGGCTGAACTGGCCGCCATGGTGGACCGGCGGGTGGCCGGCCTGCCGCTCGAGCACGTCATCGGCTGGGCCGAGTTCTGCGGCCTGCGGATCGCCGTCGACCCCGGCGTCTTCATCCCGCGCCGCCGCACCGAGTTCCTCGTCCGCCAGGCCGTCGCCCTCGCCCGCCAGGCCGGCCAGTCGGGCCAGTCCGCGGCCCGGCCGCGGCCGGTCGTCGTTGACCTGTGCTGCGGCTCGGGCGCCATCGGCGCCGCAGTGGTCGCGGGCCTGGGGCAGGCCGAATTGCACGCCGCTGACATCGACCCGGCCGCGGTCGCGTGCGCCTGCCGCAACATCGCTGCCTCCGGCGGCCGGGTATACCAGGGCGATCTCTACCAGCCGCTGCCCGGGACGCTGCGGGACCGCGTGCGCATCCTGGTCGCGAACGTGCCCTACGTGCCCACCGGAGAGATCGAGCTGCTCCCCCCGGAGGCTCGCTGCTACGAAGCGCGGGTGGCGCTCGACGGCGGCCCGGACGGCCTGGACGTGCTGCGCCGGGTAACCGCGGCCGCGCCGCTATGGCTGGCGCCGGGCGGTCACCTGCTGTTCGAGACGAGCGAGCGCCAGGCGCCGCTGGCCGCCGGGATCGTCGCCCGCGACGGGCTGATCCCCCGGGTGGCAAGTTCCGGCGAGCTGAACGCCACGGTCGTCATCGGAACCAGGCCGGCCTGACGCCGGCCGGGCCCCGGATTGTCACCGGCCTGGCCTAGTGTCGAATACGTATTCGACAACCATCGGAGGCCTGGGATGCAGTTGCTTGACGATGATCCGTGGCGATACCTGGACCGTGAGCTGGCGGAGGATCGCTGGCTGGCTCCGCCCTGGCTGCATCCTGACTGCGTCGATGCCTGCACCGCCCTGACCTTCGGCACCTGCTGCAAGCGGCCGGGCAGCCCGCTCGCCCGGCAGCTCAACGAGGCCTCGACCGGGCTGGAAGAAGCGGCGGCCGCCGCGCGGCTCGGACCCGGGGACGAGATTCCCGGGCCGCGGCTGGCGCGGCGGATGGCCCTGGCGCGCGAGCTGCTCAGCGGGATCCCGGACCGGCACCCGTCGGCCCGGGAGGCGGAGCTTTTCCAGCTCTCCTGCCTGTCCGGGCGGATCGCCGGATGCTTAGAGGACGTCCGCAGGCAGCAGGAACCCTCGGCTGACCGGGCCACCTGCCGCCGCCGGGCCGATCTGGACCAGGTGCTGGCGCTGGCCGCCGAGCGGTCACAGCGGCTGTGGGACCTCGCGATGCGCCGCCTGCGCGGCCTCGGCCTGCGGGCCTGACCGCGCCGGCGGCCCGGTGCGGATCGTGGATTTGACTTAAAGTCCGGCTCAGGTTCTACCGTCCTGGCGGACGGCGATTGCTACCCCGCAGGCAGGAGCACGATGAGCAAGCTCGGTCTAGGTCCCATCGGCGTCACGCTGAACGTCTCGGCCGACGACCGGTATCTCGACGAGGCCGCCGAGCTGGAAGAGCTTGGGTACGCCACGATCTGGCTGCCCGGCGGGCAACTCGACAGCCTGGAGCGCATCGCGAAGATCGCCCGGGCGACCACGGCCATCCCGGTCGCATCCGCCGTCATCTCCCTCGACGTCTACGAACCCGGCGCGGTCCTGCGGTTCTACGCGGACCTGCAGGCCAGCGCGCCGGACCGGTTCATCGTCGGCCTGGGCGGCCCGCAGCGGCCGCGGCCGCTGCGGGCGCTGAACGACTACCTCGACGCACTTGACCGGGCCGAGCCGCCGGTGCCAGCCTGCCGGCGGATCCTGGCCGCGCTTGGCCCGCGCAAGCTCGAGCTCGCCCGGGATAGAGCCGCCGGGGCCATACCGCTCCTGGTCACGCCCGCCTACACCAGCGCGGCACGGCACATTCTGGGCGACGAGGCCACCCTGATCATCGACCAGATGATCGTCCTTGACACCGACGCCACCCGAGCCCGGGAGATCGCCCGCCGTCCGCTGCAATTCCTGTCCGGCATCAGCGGGTACCGCGCCAACTTCGCCCGGATGGGATTCACCGGCACCGAAATCGACGGACTCACTGACCGGCTCGTCGACGAACTGGTGGCCTGGGGTGACGCCGGCCCCATCGCCGCGCGGGTCAGCGAGCACCGGCAGGCCGGGGCCGACCAGGTCGTACTCCACATCCTGAACTCCGGCCATGACCTGGCCCCGACCCAGGTGGCCCGGCAGCTCGCCAGCACGCTGCTCAGCTGACCGCCGCGGCCGTCACGAGTCGTGGTCATCCTCGGTCGCCACGCTGAGCGCGGCGCGCTGCAGGAATCCGGCGACATCCACGTCGGGGCATGCTTCCCCGAAGTCCCGGGCTAGCTGCACGAACAAGTCCAGCGCGAACGCCACCGCCACGGTCGCCTGCTCCTCCAGCAGTTTCGCCAGCGCTGACGTTTGCTCCTTGATCATGCGCTCGATGTCCACGACGGCCATCACGGGCCGGAGCGTGAATGATGCATCGAAGCGGACTTCGAGGACGTCGCCGGCGGCCGCGAGCAACTCCTCCTGCGAGGCGCTCCCGGGCTCCGCGGCGGCCAGCTGGGCCGCCAGGTGCGCGATCATGGCCTGCTTGATTTCTGCGTTCGTCATGCGCCGAGCCTGCCACCCGGCGCCCCGGTGCGGGCCCCGGGCCCCGGCCTAGCGGCTGGGGATGATGAGATATTTCGACCCGGTCGCCTGCCGGGCGTAGGCCGCGATGGTGCCGGGCTGCAGGGCGCCGGCCAGCGACACCTGGTCGGTGTAGCTGCTCGCGAAGGTGGTGGTCAGCCCGGCGGCGACCCGCCGGCGCAGTCGCGCCACCGCCTCCGGGCCGATCTGCTGCAGGAACGGGGTAAGCAGCCAGCCCCCGACGCCCCAGGCCATGCCGAAGTTGCGGGTCAGCTCCGTCGGCCCCCGGTCGAGCGATCCGTAGATGTAGACCTGCTTATGGACGGTGGATCCGTAGCGGCTGTAACTCCCGGCGGCGGCGCTGGCTACCGCCTCCATGCCGGTCAGTATCTGGCTGGCTAGCCGGCCGCCGCCGGTGGCATCGAAGGCCAGGGTGGCAGCCGTGGCCGTCAGCGCGGCGATCAGCTCATCGGTGAAGGCCGGGGATGTCGAGTTGCACACGTGCGTGGCGCCCGCCGACCTCAGCAGCTCCTCGTGCTCGGGCCTGCGCACGATGCAGACCAGCGGAATCTGCTCGGCGATGCACAGGCGGTTGAGCATCTGACCCAGGTTGGAGGCGGCCGCCGTGTGCACCAGGGCAGCGTGACCTTCCCGCCGCATCGTCTCCACCATGCCCAGCACCGTCATCGGATTCACGAAGGATGACGCCCCGTCGGCGGCCGCGGTGCCGTCGGGCAGCTCCAGGCACAGCGCCGCGTCCGCGCAGCGGTACTGGGCGTACATGGCGCCGCCGGCCACGGCCACCGTCTTCCCGAGCAGAGCCCGGGCGGCGGCCGACGAGCCGGCCGCCACCACCGTTCCGGCGCCCTCATTGCCCACCGGCAACGGCACGCCCACGCGCGCTCGCACGGCGCGCATCGCGGCGTCGGGCAGCGGTGCCGTGACGACTGGCCGGTCGGCCGGGCCGCTGGCGACCGCGGCGCTCACGTCCGCGCCAGCCAGCAGCAGGCCGAGGTCCGACGGATTGATCGGCGCCGCCTCGACCCGCACGACCACCTCGCCGGGCCCGGGCTCCGGTACCTCGACGGTCTCCAGGAACAGCTCGACCATCTGATCGGCTCTGACCAGCGACCGCAGTTGCAAGGCCGTGGCTGGTATCCCTGTCGGCATCGGCTAAGCCCTCCGGTCTGGCGTGTCCCTGCGGCGATGTTAACCGGGAACGCTCCCGGCGTGGCCGCTGCGGCGTCTTCGGCCAGACTGGTACGTGACCCCTGCTTACGTGGCCCTGCTGCCGCTCGTGACCGGCTGGTGCTTCCGTCGCGCGGCCCGGGGGCCGTATTGCCCTTCCGTGACCATGACCTTGCGCCATGGTGACCGGTGCCTTTCTACGCTGGGCGGATGGCGATACGTCGGTTCGCGGCGGCGGTGATCTCAGCCGTGCTGGCGGCATCGGTGCTGGCGGCCTGCTCGGGTGGCGGTAGCGTCGCGCCGTCCTCATCCACGGCGGCCCACCCGGCGGTCACGCTGCCCGATACCCCGGCCGGCGCCCAGGCCCGGTGGCTGATCGCCGCGATGACTCACCTGCCCATCGGTGCCGCAGCGCTGCGGGCCCATTTCGACGCCGGTTTCCTGGTCCCGGTCAGCCCGGCCAGTATCAACCGGATGCTGCGAGGGATCGGCGGGGTGACGCTGGCCTCAAGCCGCGTCAGCCAGCCGGGCGCGTCCTGCGCCGAGGCGGTCGTGACGCCCCCCGTGGCCACGCAGGTCACGGTCCCCGCACCGCCCCAGCCGACGCCCGCATCGCCCCAGCCGGCCCCGCCGCCCCGGCCGGCCCCGCCGCCCCGGCCGGCCCCGAAGGTTCCTGCTGGCCGGTGCCTCGGCGCCACCGTCTCCGCGGCCCGCGGACCGCTTCAGCTCACGCTCGTGGTCGATCCCGCCGGCCTGATCAACGGCCTGCGCTTTGGCCCGGTTATCCCCCCCGCCCCCACCACCTGGGCCGGGGTTGACGCCGCCGTCCGGTCGGTCGCACCGCGGGTACGCCTGCTGGTCGCCAGGGTGACCGGCCGCTCCTGCCAGCCGGTACATGGCATCGATCCCGGCACCGCGGCACCGCTCGCCTCGGCGTCCCGGCTCTACCTGCTCGACGCACTGGCCAGGTCCATCGCCTCGGGCCAGGTCAGCTGGAGCCAGCCGCTGACCATCACGGCACAGCTCAAGAGCCTGGGGGCCGGTGACCTGCAGGACCAGCCGGACGGCAGCAAGGTCTCCGTGCTGGACGCGGCCGCCAAGATGATCTCTACCGGCGACAACACGGCCGCCGACCTGCTGATCAACCTGGTCGGCCGGCGGGCGGTCGAGGCTGCGCTCACCACGGCGGGGATGGCCGACCCGTCGCGGGACATCCCCTACCTGACCACCCGGGAGCTGATCACGCTCAAGCTTGACCAGTGGCCCGCCCTGGCCCAGCACTACATCGCCGCCAGCCAGGCCGGCCGGCGGGCGCTGCTGGCCAGCGTGGTCGACCGGGCCCCCCAGCCGTCCGCGACCGCCATCGCCGCCTGGCGAACACCGCGAGATATCAACAGCATCGAGCATTTCGGCTCGGCCAGCGACATCTGCCGCGTATACGCGTCCCTCGCCGCGCTAGCCCGCCGGCCCGGCCTGTTCCCGGTGGCCAGCGTGCTGGAGGCGAGCGACGGAGGGCTCGGGCTTGACCCGGCCCGGTGGCGGCCGACCTGGTTCCTGGCCGGATCCGAGCCGGGCGTCCTGGCCTCCACCTTTATGGCCACCACCCGGACCGGGCACCGTTACGTCGTCGCCGTGCTCGCCGAGAACCCCTCCGCCCCCATCAACCAGGCCACCGCGGTACCAGTCTTGATCTCGGCCATCAGGGGGGCGTTGACGCTGGCCGCAGCATGGCTGATCAGGGTCTGAGGGGATGCTCGGTGAAGTAGCCGCAGCTGCGGAAGCCTAGCCGCTGGTATACGGATTCTCCCAGCTCGGATGCCTGCAGGACCGCGATGTCCGGTCCCATCCCGCGGGCGGTGCGCAGCGCGGCGAGGGTGACGGCCGCGCCGTAGCCGCGCCGGCGGTGGGTGGCCAGGGTGCAGATGTTGTAGATGCCGGCCACGCCGGCGTGCCGGAACACCTCGGCGGTGCAGACCGGCTGGTCCTGGTGGTAGCCGATCAGGTAGCGGGCGGGACCGTCCCGGGCCAGGGCCGCCGCGGCCGCCTGGGCGTAGTAACGGCGGAAGGTCGGCGCGGGCGGGTCCTGGCTCGCGGCCAGGACGGCGGCATAGCCGGCCAGCTGGCCGCGCGTGGTGACCGGGCGGATGTCCAGCCCTGGCTCGGGTTCCGGCGGCGGCAGGCCGGCCAGCCGGGTCCACATCGCCGTTTCTGTCCCGATGGACGGACGGCCCGCCGCGGTCAGCCGGGCGGCCAGGTCGCCCGGCGTCGCGCCCGGGCCGACGTGCCAGGCAAAGCGCCGGCCGGTGGTGGCCAGTTCCCGGATGGTCTCGCCGATCCGGGCGGCCGCGGTATCCGGCGAGAACCGGGCGTCCGCCACGACGTTGAACGTGTCGTCGTCGAATCCGCTGTCGGCGATCAGCAGGTCATCGGACTGCCGGACGCTCATCCCGGGCGTCCCGCGGTGCAGGTGGCCGGCATGCCCGGCCAGGTTCCGTTCCATCCGGGACAGCAGATCGGCCGCGTCCTGTATCTCGGCTGGCAGTTCCGGCACCGGCGCCGTCCTCGCTTCGCTCGCTGTCACCAGGCGTCCTCATGCTAGCCAGCCCGGGCGCCCGGCCTACCCGGCCCTCAGCACGTCGGCGGGGCTGGCCTATCCGGCGAGGAGCAGGCGGCGCCAGGTGTCGGCGAGGAAGAGCTCGTAACGTTCCGGGCTCCAGCCGCGCTGGCCGACCAGGAGCTGGTACAGCTCGGGGGCATTGGTGGCCCAGATGATGTCGGCGGCATCGCCGGGATCCACCCGCAGCGCGGCGACCGCGGCCAGGTCGGCCGCGAACCGGTGCATGTTGGCCGCCCGGCGCTCGGCGATCTCGCGCCACAGCGAGGCCAGTTCCGGCTCAGCCGGGGCGGCCTGCTCGGCTTCGTCCCGCCCGAGCCTCCGCGCACCATCCTCGACATGGTCGACGCATGGACCGCCGAGCACGCCGGGCCGGCCTGATACGCCGGGCCGGCCGGACCGGCCGCCGCGGGCAGCCGCCGCCCGGACCGCGGCGGCGGGCTAGATGCCGCAGGCCCGGTTCAGCTCGGCGCGGCTGGGCAGCTTGACCCGGCCACCGCGGCCCAGGCTCTCGCCCAGCGCCGCCTCGGCCTGCTCGATCCGCAGCCAGTCGGCGTAGCTGACCGGCCGGATGCCGCGCGCCGCCAGCAGATCGCCGAACGCCGATCCCGCGGCCGGCCCGCCGGAACCGGGCGCGGCCTCGGGGTAGGGCAGCAGCCCGGCGCGGGGCAGCGGCACGTCGCCGGGCCCCGGGCCGCCCGCCAGGTCGGCGAGCAGGGACCTGACCGTCTGCGCGGCGTCGGACTTGTTGGTGCCGATCACCCCGGTCGGGCCGCGCTTGAGCCAGCCGGCCACGTATTCCCCGGGCAGCGGCGCGCCATCCGGGCCGAGCACGCGGCCTTCCGCGTTCGGCACGGTCGAGGAACGCTCGTCGAACGGAACCCCGGCCAGCGGCACGCTCTGGTACCCGACACTGCGCAGCACCATCTGCGCGGCGAGAGTCTCGTACTCGCCGGTCCCGGTGAATACGCCGCTGGCGTCCAGCCTGGTCCGCTCCAGAGTCAGGCCGGACACTCGTTCTGGCCCCTGTATCTCTACCGGACGCAGCCAGAACCGGATGGTCAGGCGGCGCCCGCCCGCGGCCGGGCCGCGCGCGGCCCAGTCGGAGATCACCTTGTAGTTGCCGCGCACGTGCCGGTCGGCCTGGGCCAGCCGGGTGCTCTCGCCGGTCGGGTCGAACGCATCCAGGTCGGCCTCGCCGGCCCCGACGACGATGTCGACCCCGTCAAGCTCGCCGAGTTCGCGCAGTTCCTTGGTGGTGAACTTGGCCTGCGCCGGGCCGCGGCGCCCGATCATGTGCACCTCGCGGACCTTGCTCGCCATCAGCGCGTCGAGGACCGGCTGCGAGACATCGGTCTCGCGCAGCTCACGGGGGTCCCGGGCCAGGATCCTGGCCACGTCCACCGCCACGTTGCCGACGCCGATCACCGCGACCGACTCGGCGTCCAGGGTGAAGGCGCCGGGCTCGACGTCAGGATGCCCGCAGTACCAGTTGACGAAGTCGGTGGCCGCGAAGCTGCCGGGCAGGTCCTCGCCGGGGATGCCGAGCCGCCGGTCGCGCATCGCCCCGGTCGCGTACACCACCGCGTCGTAGCTGGCCAGCAGGTCCTCGCGGGTCACGTCGTCGCCGAGATGGATGCCGCCGAGAAAGCGGACGCCATCGTGCTCTAGCACGCCCCGCAGGTACTCGGCGATCGACTTGATCGACTTGTGGTCGGGGGCGACGCCGTAGCGGACCAGGCCGTAGGGGGTGGGCAGCCGGTCGAGCACGTCGACCCGGATCGCGCTGGCCTGGTCAAGCGCGGCCGACTGCTTGATCAGCGCCTCGGCCGTGTACAACCCGGCCGGGCCGGAACCGACGACGGCCACCTCAAGCGTCTTCATAGCAGCCGATTCTGCACCGTCGGCCCGATGATCGCAGCTCAGGCCTGCTGAAGCGGGGCCAGCGCGGGAGTCCGGCGGGCCACCGCCGCGGTGATCTGGATGGCCAGGTGCTGCGGGGTCAGGCCCGCTTCGGCCAGGATCTCCGCCCGCTCGCCGTGGTCAAGGAACTCCTGCGGCAGGCCGAACGTCTTCGCCGGGGTATCGACGTCGTGATCGCGCAGCAGGCGGCAGACCGCGTCACCGAAGCCGCCGGCCCGCCCGTTGTCCTCCACCACCGCGACCAGGCGGTGCGTGCGCGCCGCCGCCACCAGCGCGACGTCCACCGGCTTGAGCCAGCGCGGGTCGACCACGGTGACCCCGATGCCGTGGTCGGCCAGCCGCTGCGCCGTCTGCAGGCAGACGATCGCCATCGGCCCGGCCCCGACCAGCAGCACGTCCTCGCCGAGTTCCCCGGCCGGGGCGCTCAGCACGTCCATCGTCCCCATCGCGGCGACGGCCTCGGCCTCGTCCCCGACCGTTCCCTTCGGGTACCGCAGCACGGTCGGGCCGTCGCTGATCGCCACCGCCTCGTTCAGCAGTTCCACCACGCGGACCGCGTCCCGCGGCGCCGCGATCCGCAGGCCGGGCACGACCTGCATGATCGAGCCGTCCCACATGCCGTTGTGGCTGGGCCCGTCCGGGCCGGTCACCCCGGCGCGGTCGAGCACCACCGTCACCGGCAGCTTGTGCAGCGCGACGTCCATCAGCAGCTGGTCGAAGGCGCGATTGAGGAACGTCGAGTACAGCGCGACCACCGGGTGCAGGCCGCCCATGGCCAGGCCCGCCGCCGAGGTCATGGCGTGCTGCTCGGCGATGCCCACGTCGTACACCCGGTCCGGGTAGGCCTGCGCGAACTGGGCCAGGCCGGTCGGGTGCAGCATGGCCGCGGTGATCGCCACGACGTCCGGGCGGCGGGCGCCGATCGCGACCATCTCCTCGCTGAACACCTTCGTCCAGGCGCGCTGGGACGACGGCGACGGCGTCCCGGTCGCCGGGTCGAAGGTGCCGATCTGGTGCAGGCAGTCATCCGCGTCGTTCTCGGCGGGCGGGTAGCCGAATCCCTTCCGGGTGATCACGTGCACCAGGACCGGGGCGCCGAAATCGCGGGCCCGGCCCAGCGCGTGCTCCACCGCCTGCTCGTCATGGCCGTCGACGGGGCCGAGGTACTTCAGCCCGAGGTCCTCGAAGAGCACCTGCGGCTGCAGCACGTCCTTCAGGCCCTTCTTGATCCCGTGCAGCGTCTCGAACAGCGGCGGGCCGACCAGCGGCGTGTGCGACAGCGAGGTCTTGATGTAGTCGAGCACCTGCTCGTAGCGCTGCGACACGCGCACCGCGGCGAGATGATCGGCGATCCCGCCGATCGTCGGCTGGTAGGAGCGGCCGTTGTCGTTCACGATGATGACCAGCCGGCGGTCCTTCGACGCGGCGATGTTGTTCAGCGCCTCCCAGGCCATCCCGCCGGTCAGCGCGCCGTCGCCGATCACCGCGACCACCATCCGGTCCGTCTCGCCGCGCACCTCATACGCCTTGGCCAGGCCATCGGCGTACGACAGGCTGGTTGAGGCGTGCGAGTTCTCGACGATGTCGTGCTCGGACTCCGCCTGACACGGGTAACCGGAGACGCCGCCGCGGTGCTTGAGCTTGGCGAAGCCGGCCTGGCGGCCGGTCAGCAGCTTGTGCACGTACGCCTGGTGGCCGGTGTCGAAGACGATCCGGTCGGCCGGCGAATCGAAGACCCGGTGCAGCGCGATGGTGAGCTCGACGACGCCCAGGTTCGGGCCGAGGTGACCGCCGTTCCGCGATACCGCCTGGATCAGGAAGTCGCGGATGTCCGCCGCGAGCAATGGCAGTTCGCCAGGGTCGAGTGCCTTGAGGTCCTGCGGACTCGAGATGGACTCCAGCAGCGTCACCTGGTCGCTCCCTCGCGGTCGCCGACGGAAACTGAATCTGATTGAGTGTATTTGGGTCGGCCCCCGAGCCGCACTCCGGTGCGGTCAGATACATGACTTCCGTGTCATGGCGAACTCCGCTGAACCAGGGAGCGAAGTTAGCTCCAGCCCGGCATTGCCGTGTCGGCTATAGCGCTGCCACCTGGGGATTTGCCCACTGAGACACGACCGGCGGGAGCGTCGATGACGCGCCGCCGCGGCGACGCGCTTTTCATTGCTTTTACCGATCCGGACTAAGCCGCTGGCAATTCCCGGCCAATTTCAGGGCTCAGCGGGACCAGCTCAGCCCGGCGGGCAGGGGCTGGTCGGAGAGCATCCTGGCCAGCGCGGCCGCGACCTCGGGCGCGGGCGTCCACAGGCCCGGCTGCCCGACCGTCATGATCGGTTCCGGCAGCGCCCAGACGCCGCCGAGCTGCCAGTGGCAGAAGCCCGGCTCCGCCCACGGGCCGCAGCCGCATGGCTCACCGGCCTTGGCGGCCGTGCAGATGTCCACCAGACTCGCTACCGCGACGATCCCGCCGGTGCCGGCCAGCGGGTCGGAGGCGTCCAAGCCCGCGGCCTGGATCAGCGGATTCCCCGCGCCCTCGGCATCAACGCGGAGCGAGGCGTGAATCGCGAGTACGCCCCGGTAGGTCGCATCCCAGGTACGGTTCTCGATTTCCTTGTGGCCACGGGCGATCGCCCATGCCCAGGGCTGCCGCACGCTGAGCACTTGCATCAGGCACCTCCATAGGCCTCTGCCCGGAGAACGGCGCTGCCTTTCAGTAGGTTCACGGCGACTAGCGCCAAAATCCGCCGGCCGGGCGGCGGGGAGCCGGTTCGGCGTAGCCTGAGCCCGGCCGCCACCGGCCGGCGTCACGAGCACGAGCGGAGATATCGCATGCCCCCGTCCGAAGGCCCGATGAACGGCCAGGTCTGCGTGGTCACGGGAGCCAACTCGGGGATCGGCAAGGCCGCCGCGCTGACGCTGGCCCGCTTCGGCGCTGAGGTCATCCTGGTCTGCCGGGACTCCGCGCGCGGCGAAGCGGCGCGCGCCGAAATCGCCGCGGCGGCCGCGGCCGGCCCGCCGCGGCTGGAGATCGCCGACCTGTCATCCATGTCCGAGGTACGCGACCTGGCCGGCGCTGGGCGCCCTGGGCCGGCTCGATGTGCTGATCAACAACGCCGGGCTGGTGCTGGGTGAGCGCCGGACCAGCGCCGACGGCTTCGAGTACACGTTCGCGCTCAACCACCTGGCGCCGTTCCTGCTGACTAACCTGCTGCGCGAGCAGCTTGCCGCCAGCGCGCCCGCGCGGGTCATCACCGTCTCGTCCGCGGCGCACCGCGGCGCCCGGCTCGATCTGGATGACGTGCAGCTCGCGGGGCATTTCAATGGCTGGCGCGCCTACGCCAACAGCAAGCTGGCCAACATCCTGTTCACCACCGAGCTGGCCCGCCGGCTGACCGGCACCGGGGTGACGGCCAACTGCCTGCATCCCGGCACGGTGAACACCGGGTTCGGCCGGGATGGCAGCCGGCTGCTGCGGCTCGGCCTGGACCTGGGCCGCCGTTTCCTGCGGACGGCCGGCCAGGGCGCGGACACGGTGGTCTACCTCGCGAGCTCGCCGGACGTCGCGGGTGCGACCGGCGGCTACTACGTCAACCGCAAGCTCCGCGCCCCATCCCGCGCGGCCCGGGACCAGGCCACCGCGCGGCGGCTGTGGGAAATCAGCGCGGAACTCACCGGCCTGCCGGAAGCTAGCCGGCCCGGACCTGGCCCGGCAGGCTGACCGGCTGCGGGACGGTCAGGTCGCGGCCGGCCAGCCAGCCGATGACCACCTGCACGGCCGCGACGCCGAGCAGCGCCGCGATCGGGATCGCCCAGCCGCCGGTCGCCGAATGCAGCAGGCCGACGAACAGCGGTCCGGTGCTGGCCAGCAGGTAACCGCCGCCCTGCGCGAACCCGGATAGGGAGGCGGCGGTGGCCGGATCGGGCGCCCGCGCCATGGTCAGGAAGATGCCCAGGCCGAGCGTCGCGCCCTGGCCCAGGCCGAGGAGCAGGACCCAGGCGGGTGCCGTGCCCAGCGGGGCAAAGGCCGACCCGGCCAGGCCGACGCACGTCGCGGCCGTCGAGACGGCCACCAGGACGCGCTGGTCCCTGGCCCGGTGCGCGAGCACCGGCAGCAGCATGGCGGTCACCGCGTTGCCGAAGTTCATCAGGGCGAGCAGGTCACCAGCGTGCACCGCGCTGGCCCCGCGGTCGCGGAACATGGTCGGGAACCAGGACAGCGCGGCGTAATACAGCAGGCTCTGCAGCCCCATGAAGGCAGTCACCTGCCAGGCCAGCGCGTGCCTGCGCATGGCCAGCACGCCATGGTGCCCGGCCGCGGGCAGCGGCCCGGCCGCGGGCGGCAGACCCGGCCGCGGGCGGCGGATCCGGTGCGGCCGCGCGCCCGGGCGTCCGGCAGCACCCGGTAGCGCAGCTGCGGGAGCCACGCCACGGCCGCCACCATCGCAGGCAGCGCCCAGAGCCCGAGAGTGAGCCGGACGGCCGCGTTTCCGCCGCCAGCCGCCGTGAACACCGGAACAGCGATCAGCGAGCCGACGATCGCGCCCGCCGACAGGGACATCAGGTAGAGCCCGATCAGCAGGCCTGCCTGCTCCGGCCGGCGGCGCTTGACCAGGCTCGGCAGCAGCACGTTCATCATCGCGATCGAGGCGGAGGCGATGATCGTGCCGGGAAAGAGCAGCACCAGCGGCGCGACGCCGCGCAGCAGCAGCCCGGCGGCCAGCAGGACGCACGACGAGCCGAGCACCCGCTCCTCGCCGAATCTGCGGCTCAGCGGCGCGGCGACGCCGGAGAACAGCCCGAAGCACAGCACCGGGACGGCCGCCAGGGCCGCCAGCGAGGCCGACGAGAGATGCAGCGTGGCCGACAGCTCCGGGAAGACCGGCGGCAGGCTGGTGATCGCGGCCCGCAGGTTGAACGCGAGCACGATGATCCCGGCCACCAGCAGCGCGGCGCCAAGCTCGCGCCAGCCGGTTCCGGCGGCACGGCCAGTGCTACTAACGTCAGACCTCCTGAATGCCGGGCTTCCTGGGGACCAGCCCTTCCCGCGGGTCAGCCGCTGGCGATGAGCGAGCGCAGCACATACTGCATGATCCCGCCATGCCGGTAGTACTCCGCCTCGCCCGGGGTGTCGATCCTGACCACGGCGCGGAACTCGCGGCCATCGGCGAGCACGGTCACCTCCCGCGGCGTTTCGCCTTCGTTCATGGCCTCGATCCCGAGCACGTCGAACACCTCGTGCCCGGTCAGGCCGAGCGATCCGGCCGACTCGCCGGGCTGGTACTGCAGCGGCAGCACGCCCATGCCGATCAGGTTGGAACGGTGAATCCGCTCGAACGACTCCACCAGGACCGCCCGGACTCCGAGCAGCGCGGTGCCCTTGGCCGCCCAGTCCCGCGACGACCCCGAGCCGTATTCCTTGCCGCCGAGCACGATCAGCGGGGTGCCCTCGGCGATGTACTGGGCGGACGCCTCGTAGATCGACGTCGGCGTGCCGTCCGGCAGCTTGATCGTGACCCCGCCCTCGGTTCCGGGCGCCAGCTGGTTGCGCAGCCGGATGTTGCCGAACGTGCCGCGGATCATCACCTCGTGGTTGCCGCGGCGGGACCCGTAGGTGTTGAAGTCGCGCCGCTGCACGCCATGCGCGCGGAGGTAATCGCCGGCCGGGCTGTCGTTCTTGATGGCGCCGGCCGGGGAGATGTGGTCGGTGGTGACCGAGTCGCCGAGCAGCGCGAGCACGCGGGCGCCGTGGATGTCGGTGACCGGCTCCGGCCCGGCGGGCATCCCGTCGAAATAGGGCGGCTTGCGCACGTAGGTGGATTCCGGGTCCCAGGCGAAGACGTCGCCGGGCGGCACTTCCAGCTCGCGCCAGCGGTCGTCGCCGGCGAACACGTCGGCGTAGCCGCGGGTGAACATCTCCGCGGCGACCGCGCCGTGCACGATGCCGGCGATCTCCTCCGCCGAGGGCCACAGGTCGGCCAGGTACACGGGCCTGCCGTCGGTGCCGGTGCCGAGCGGCTCGGTGATCAGGTCGATGTCCATCGTGCCGGCCAGCGCGTAGGCGACGACCAGCGGCGGGGAGGCGAGATAGTTCATCTTCACGTCCGGGTTGATCCGGCCCTCGAAGTTCCGGTTGCCGGACAGCACCGAAACGACGGCGAGGTCGTTCTCCGCCACCGCCTCGCTGATCTCCTCGGCCAGCGGCCCGGAGTTGCCGATGCAGGTGGTGCAGCCGTAGCCGACCAGGTTGAAGCCCAGTTTCTCCAGGTAGGGCGTGAGCCCGGCGCGCTCGTAGTAGTCCATCACCACCTTGGAGCCCGGTGCCAGCGTGGTCTTCACCCATGGCTTGCGGTTCAGGCCGGCCTCAACGGCCTTCTTGGCCACCAGCGCCGCGCCGACCATGACCGACGGGTTGGACGTGTTGGTGCAGGAGGTGATGGCGGCGATCACCACGGAGCCGTGATCAACCGAGGTCTCGGTGCCGTCGTCCAGGGTGACCTGGGCGGGCGCCGACGGCCGGAAGTCGTCCCCGGCGGCCACCGGGTCGGACGCGGGGAAGGTGTCGCCGAGGCCGTTGTCCAGGCTCGGCGCGGAGACGTACGCGCCCAGCGCCTCGCGGAACGCGTGCTTCGCGTCGGCCAGCGCCACCCGGTCCTGCGGCCGCTTCGGGCCGGCCAGCGACGGGACGACGGTGGACAGGTCAAGCACGAGTTCCTCGGAGTAGCGGGTCCTGGCCGTCGTGCCGGGCTCGTGCCAGAGGCCCTGCTCCTTGGCGTACGCCTCGACCAGCGCCACGTGCTCCTCGGCCCGGCCGGTGAGCCGCAGGTAGGTCAGGGTCTCGGCGTCGATCGGGAAGATCGCGCAGGTGGAGCCGAATTCGGGGCTCATGTTGCCGATCGTGGCCCGGTTGGCCAGCGGGACGGCCGCCACGCCATCACCATGGAATTCCACGAACTTGCCGACGACGCCGTGCCTGCGAAGCAGTTCGGTGATGGTCAGCACGAGATCGGTGGCTGTGGTGCCGGCCCGCATCTCGCCGGTCAGCCGGAAGCCGACCACCTTCGGGATCAGCATCGACACGGGCTGGCCGAGCATGGCCGCCTCGGCCTCGATGCCGCCGACCCCCCAGCCCAGCACGCCGAGGCCGTTCTGCATGGTGGTGTGCGAGTCGGTGCCGACGCAGGTGTCCGGGTAGGCGCTGACCGCCCCGTCCTGGCCGGCGTCGCCACCGCCGCCGCCCGCGCCGCTGGTCATGATCACCCGCGCCAGGTGCTCGATGTTGACCTGGTGCACGATCCCGGTGCCCGGCGGCACGACCTTGAACTGGCGGAGCGCGTCCTGGCCCCAGCGCAGGAAGGCAAAGCGCTCCCGGTTGCGGTGGAACTCCAGGTCCACGTTGCGCTCGAACGCGTCCGCCCGGCCGAAGACGTCGGCGATCACCGAGTGGTCGATGACCAGCTCGGCCGGTACCAGCGGGTTGATCTTGCCGGCGTCGCCGCCGAGCGCCTGCATGGCCTCCCGCATGGTGGCCAGGTCAACGACCGCGGGCACGCCGGTCAGGTCCTGCATGATGACCCGCGCCGGGCTGAACTGGATCTCGGTGTCCGGCTGAGCCGCCGGGTCCCACTCTGCCAGGGCCGTCACGTGCGCCGCCGTGACGTTCACGCCATCCTCGCTGCGGAGCAGGTTCTCCAGCAGGATCTTCAGGCTGAACGGGAGATCCGCCGCCGCGGCCACCGCGTCCAGCCGGTGTATCTCGTAGCTGGCCTCGCCTACCCGCAGCGCGGCGCGGCTGCCAAAGCTATTCACGCTCATCGTGTCGTGGCCTCCTGCCAGTCCTGCCCCGTGCTGCCTCTTGCGTCCTGCCCCGTGCCGCTTGCCTGCATCCTTCCGCAGCACGCCACCCGCGGCATGCCCGCCCCCGGCATGCCGTCACCGCTCAGCGGCCGTTCCATGATCACGGAGGATCGGGCCGGCCAGAGCGTGCCCAATCCTCCGTGATCATGGAACCCGTCCCGGCGTCTGGCGCTAGTATCTCGACATCAAGGTACTTATGATCAGGCTAGCCAGGCGTTTATCTCGATGTCAAGCTAAACCAGCCGGCCCATCCGGAGGAGATCCATGGCCCAGACGCAGGCGGCAGCGTGGCTGGCCGTTCCGGCGGACCATCCTTTCGGGCTGGAGACGCTGCCCTACGGCTCGTTCACCACTGCGGACCGCCCGGCCCGGCCGCGGACCGGCGTCGCCATCGGGGAGCATGTACTCGATCTCAGCGCGGCCACCGCCCGGCTCCTGCCCGGGCGCGCCCACCTGTTCAGCTCTGGCCGGCTCGACGCGTTCCTGGCCGCGGGCAATGGCGCCTGGGCGCAGGTCCGCGCCGCTCTCGTCCACTGGCTGTCCCGGGACACCTTCCGGGCTGCGCTCGAGGACCTGCTCGTGCCCGTCCCGGAAGCCGCGCTGCACCTGCCGTTCACGGTCGCCGACTATGTCGACTTTTACGCGTCGGAGCACCACGCCAGCAACGTCGGCCGGATCTTCCGGCCCGACGCCGCCGACCCGCTGACGCCCAACTGGCGGCACCTTCCCATCGGCTACCACGGCCGGGCCGGCACGGTGATGGTGTCCGGCACGCCGGTGCGCCGCCCGCACGGCCAGGTCCGGCCGTCGGGCGCGGCCGGACCGGGGTTCGGCCCGACCGCCCGGCTCGATTTCGAGGCGGAACTCGGATTCGTCGTCGGCGTCCCCAGCCCGCCGGGCGAGCCGGTCCCGGCGGGCAAGTTCGCCGAGCATGTCTTCGGCGTGTGCATCGTCAACGACTGGTCGGCCCGGGACATCCAGTCCTGGGAGTACATACCGCTCGGCCCGTTTCTCAGCAAGTCCTTCGGCACCACGGTGTCGCCCTGGATCGTGCCGCTGGCCGCCCTGGCGCATGCGCGGGTCCGGCCGCCGTCCCGGGACACGGAATTGCTGCCCTATCTGACCGAATCCGCCGACTGGGGCCTTGATATCGCCTATGAAATACGGATAAACGAGCACGTCGTGTCGAGGCCGCCCTATGCCACCATGCACTGGAGCCCGGCGCAGATGCTCGCCCACCTGACGGTCAACGGCGCGACGCTGCGTACCGGCGATCTCTATGCGTCCGGCACGGTCAGCGGCCCGCAGCCGGATCAGCGCGGCTCGCTGATCGAGCTGGGGTGGAACGGCCAGGAGCCCATCTCGCTTCCGGACGGGACCAGCCGCGCGTGGCTGCATGATGGCGACGAGGTGGTCATCGCGGCCAGCGCCCGCGGCCCCGACGGCACCCGCATCGGCCTGGGCGAGGCCCGCGGCCAGGTCGCTCCCGCGACGGCCCGGTAGCGGCCGCCGCGGGGTAGCCGTAGCGGTCGCCGCGGGGTAGCGGTAGCGGCCGCCGCGGTCATCGGTGCGATCATGGGCGGGTGATGACGTGGCGGGACGTCGAACGGGCCGAACCGGAGTTTGCGCAGCGCGTGCGGGCCCTGTTCGACGCGCACCGGCACCAGACGCTGGCCACTTTGCGAGCCGACGGGTCGCCGCGGATCTCCGGGATCGAGACGGTGTTCGAGGACGGTCAGCTGGTCTTCGGCTCGATGCCGAACGCGCGCAAGGGCGCGGATCTCCGCCGGGATCCGCGGTTCGCCCTGCACAGCGCCACGGTCGATCCGGTCGAGGGCGCCGAGGCGCAGTGGCCGGGCGAGGCGAAGATCTCCGGCCGGGCGATCGCGGCCGGGCCGATCACCGAAGGACCGGACGGCGACCGCTTCCACGCCGACATCGCCGAAGTCGTGCACACCCACCTCAATCCGGCGGCCACGATGCTCGTGGTCGAGTGGTGGACGCCCGCGGGCGGGATGCGAAGGCTCGAGCGCGAGTGACCCTGCACCGCCTAGCATGGCCGGGTTGCCGAGGCGCGAGAGATTGGCACGATGCCAGGGCCCCAGGACCAGGGAGATCAGATCGAGTTGCCGCGCACGCACTCGCCGGACGGCGCGCGCAGCGCGGACTCGTACGGGCCAGGCGATCGGCCTGAGCGGGGATCGATCGCCGACCTGCGGGAGCGCCTGAGGTACCTCCCGCACGGGCATCCTTCGTCGCCGTACCACGATGACGGCACGCCCAAGCCGCCGGATGCCCGGCTGGAAAATCTCGAGCTGCCGCTGCCCGGCGAGGCACGCGAGTCCAACGGGGCCGTGCGGCGCGATCCGTCCGCTTCGCGGCTACCCGCCCTCCAGACCGGCGATAGCGGTGCGCCGGCCGAGGCTGATGCCGGGCCGGTCACCCTACCCGGATCCGATGTTCAGGACGGCCAGCCAGCCGTCTCCGAGCCGGATCCGGCCCAGCCGGACCGGGAGCCCGAGGGCAGTAAACCCGCAGGTCAGGCGCCCGCGGACCAGGAGCCCGCGGGCCGCACGCCCGAGCCCGCGGATACCGAGCCAGCGAAACGGGAATCCGAACCAGCGGACCAGGACTCCGCCCGGGATCCGATCTGGAACCCGCGGCCCCGGCGGGAGACGACCTCGGGGCCGCCTGATCTGGCCCAGGATCAGCTCACCACCCCGGAGCACGAGCCAGCCGCCCGCGACGAGGAACCTGCCCCCAGCGCCGATGCCGGCCCCGGCGACGATGCCGGCCACGGCGACGATGAGCCGACCACCCAGGATCAGCCCGCCATCGTCGATGACCAGGCTCCCTCCCCGGCCGAGATACCGGCGGCCGGACGGGCCGAGAGTCTCACGCCGGAGCAAGTCCGGCTGGCCCTCCGGACGCTTGGCCAGTGCCGTCTGGCCGAAGGACGAAACATGTTCGGGAGCTACGGCGAGGACGGCCTCACTCCCGCCATGCGCCGCATCGAGGACCAGCTAGAGCACGGCGAGCTAGTACCCGACACCGAGAAGTACGCACTCAAGAGCCTCGACCGCTTCCAGGAAAAACTGTCGAAGCTGATCGCTCGCTTTCCCGGCGATGATCCCGCAGACCTGGCCGCTGGAATTCACGATTGCATTCGTTATACTTTTACATTCGAAGCCGATAAATACGTTGATTGTGTTGAGCGTACATGCCGCCAGCTAGCAGCGGAAAACTACGAACTCGTCGAAATGCGACCCAGCTGGAAAAATGACGAGTATAAAGGCGCGAATAGCCGTTGGCGCGATCCGGCCAGCGGAGTACTGTTTGAAATCCAGTGGCATACGCCGGAGAGCTGGGGAGCCAAGCAGAAGACACACGATTCCTACGAGAAGATAAACGACAAGACGACTCCGATCGAGGAAGTAGAGCGACTGCGTGATTTCCAGCGCGCAGTCTGCGCAGAGGTACCTGTCCCACCCGGAGCTCTGCAGATGCGGCGATACAAGAAGGAAAGCTAGGTATCCACGTGGCCGACGAGAGGGTGTACTACGCGATTGTCAGGGATGGCAAGACGGTCAATGATGCTTCGGGCCTCGCTCGTCGCACTCACACGCCGCAAGGACCACTTGACGAGGCAATCCGCAGGAACCTGACCTGGGAACGAGACTCAGTGATCTATGAGTGGGAGCGGGGAGAGGAACTAGGGACGACCCTCGTGGAGATCAGCGAGGCGGAAGCGGAGAGGCTGATTGAGGGGTTCCGGCAGAAGTGGGGCGAGCCAGGCTGAGCGCAGTCGTCCGGCCGGTCGCCGCCGCTGATCTTGACGGCGTCTCGGAGATCTTCGCCTGGTACGTCCGCCACACGGTGGCCACGTTTGAGGAGACTCCCCGGGCGGCGCGGGAATGGGCCGAACTGCACGCTCTGCTCAATGACCTCGGGCTGCCTTTTCTGGTCGCCGAAGCTGACGGCGCGATTACCGGATACGCCTACGCCAGCCCGTGGCGGCCAAAACCCGGCTACCGGCATACCGTCGAGGACTCCGTGTTCGTGCTGCCCGACCGGACCGGCCAGGGCATCGGGCGGCTGCTGCTGGCCGAACTCCTGTCGTCGTGCCCGGCCGCCGGTGCCCGGCAGGTGATCGCGGTCATCGCTGACAGCGGGAGCGAGGCCTCCATCGCGCTGCATGCGGCCCACGGTTTCGCCGTGGCCTGGCTGACGCAGGTCGGCTACAAGCACGGCCGCTGGATCGACACCCTCCTGATGCAACGTTCCGTGTACTAGGGGGGAAACAGCGTCCAGTGGCCCTCGGAGACGACTTCGATGTTGCCGTCGGTCACCTTGATGGCGGTCTGGTCGTCGATCGCGTACGTCGGCGCCGGTATCCTCGCGGCCCATTGCTCCGCGATGGCCAGGTCCTGGCGATCCGCGTGGTCCACGTGCGGAATGATCGCAAAATCCACCAGTCCGACTCCCTGTGCCTTGACCAGGATCATGCGGATTTCGCCATCGGGGGTATCGAACACGATGTCTTCGGTCGAGAGCTCATCGCCGCGGCCGCGGCGCGGTTCATGGTAAGTCTCGGCAAAGGTGGCGGTCGCTGCGATGCTCCCGGCGCTCACCCCCAGGTAGACCGTCTCGCTCGGCACCGAGGGCAGGACGCCGGCCAGCCCGGATTGCCGCATCCAGTACGACAAGAACACTGGATCCCCGCCCCAGACCAGCAGGGCGTCGGTCTCCTGGACCGCCGGGACCCAGCATTCCTTGTCGATGCTGGGCAGCACGGAGAGCTCCAGCACGCCCAGGGACTTCCAGCCCAGTCCGGCGAAGGGACTCTCGCTCCTTCCGCAGATTGCCTCCCAGGCGTGGCCGGCACCGCCGGGGAAGGGGTATATCGCGGTCGGAATGACGAGGGCGCTGGACTCCTCAATCGGCTTGCCCAGCAGGCCGAGAAGCGCATCGCGGATGCTCGTGTTCGCGATGCCACCAGACGTCAGCAGAAGTTTCACGGCGTTTCCTCAGCGCACGCCATACAGGTACTCCAGGGCGAGCTGGTCGAGGTGCTCGAAGCCCATCCCCCGCTTCCCCATGGCGTCGGCGTCCGGGACGATGCCGCGGATGTCCCGCCAGCTCTCCCCGTCCGCCAGGGTCGGCAGCGCGAGCTGGTCGACCCGCGCCGCGCGGAGCGCCGCGGCCACCTCGGGATCGGCGCGGAAGGCACGGACCTTCTCCCGCAGGATCAGGTAGTTGCGCATGCAGGCCGCGGCCGACGCCCAGACGCCGTCATCGTCCTCGGTCCGCGGCGGCTTGTAGTCGAAGTGCACCGGCCCGGCGTACCCGCCGGCTTCCAGCGCGTCTACCACCCAGAACGCGCCGCGCGCGTTTCCGGCCCCGAACCGCAGGTCCTGGTCATAGCGCGGCCCGTGCTGCCCGTTCAGGTCGATGTGGAAGAGCTTGCCGTGCCAGAGCGCCTGGGTGATGCCGTGGGCGTAGTTCAGGCCGGACATCTCCTCGTGCCCGACCTCGGGGTTGAGCCCGACCAGCTCGGAGTGCTCCAGTGAGTTGATGAACGCGAGCGCGTGCCCGGCGGTCGGCAGCAGGATGTCGCCACGCGGCTCGTTCGGCTTCGGCTCGAGCGCGAACCTGAGGTCGTAGCCCTGGTCGAGGACGTACTGGCAGAGGATGTCGTACGCCTCCTTGCACCGGTCCAGCGCGGCGCGCACGTCCTTGGCCGCGCCGGATTCGGCCCCGTCCCGGCCGCCCCAGCAGACATAGATCCGGGCGCCGAGCTCGGCCGCGAGGTCGACATTGCGCATGACCTTGGAGATGGCGAACCGGCGCACGTCCCGGTCGTTGGCGGTGAAGCCGCCATCCCGGAACATAGGGTGCGAGAACAGGTTCGTGGTCGCGGTGGTGACCACCAGGCCGGTCTCGTCCAGGGCGGCGCGGAACGCGCCGATCCGCTCGGCCCGCTGCGCGTCGGTCGCGTCGAAGTCGAACACGTCGTTGTCGTGGAAGTTCACGCCGTAGGCGCCAAGCTCGGCGAGCTTGCGCACGGCCCGCTCCGCGGGCATCGGCGGCCGCACGGCCGTGCCGAAGACATCCACTCCCTGCCAGCCGACGGTCCAGATGCCAAACGAGAATCTGTCGGCGCTGGTCGGGACATAAGCCTCAGTGCTCACGGACGATCCTTTCTTTCCACTTCGCGACACAAGCCCACTTGGCAACGCCATCCCTGGTTGGCCACCGTCTGCCGGCGGCAACGCAAGTCTCCCGGCCGCGGCGAACGCCGTCTACGACCAGCCCGCCGTGTCCTCGCGCAGCGCGACGTGACGCTCGCGTACCTGCGGTTCCGGCCGGCCGAAGTACTCGGCCGCGGCGGGCCGCGGCCAGTCCGGCGGCCCCGCTGTCCCGGCCAGCGCCCACGCCGCCTGCCGGGCCGCGCCGAGCGCGACGTACTCCTCCGGCTCGGGCACCGCCACCGGCGTGCCGAAGATGCCGGGGGCCAGCCGGCAGACGGCCTCGGAGCGCGCGCCGCCGCCGATCAGCAGGACCCGGCGCTGTTCCACGCCGCAGCCGGCCAGGTGCGTGGCGGCATCGGCCAGCGATGCGAGCACGGCCTCCACGGCGGACCGGGCCAGGTTCTGGCTGGTGGCGTTCCGGGTGGTCAGGCCGCGCAGCACGCCGGTCGCGGCGGGCCGGTCCGGGGTGCGCTCGCCGTCCAGGTAAGGCAGCAGGGTGAGACCGCCCGCGCCGGGCTCGGCGGCCAGGGCCAGCCCGGACAGGCCGTCGTTGTCGGTGCCGAGCATGGTGGCCGTCGCGGACAGCACCAGGGCGGCGTTGATCGTGCACACCAGCGGCAGGAACCGGCCGGTGGCGTCGGCGAACCCGGCGACCGCCCCGGACGGATCGGCGGCCGGGACCGCACTGACCGCGAAGGCCGTGCCGGATGTCCCGATCGAGATAACGACATCGCCGGCTTCCAGGCCGAGGCCGAGCGCGGCGCCCATGTTGTCCCCGGTGCCCGCCGAGATCACCGTGCCCTCCGGCAGCGGCGCGCCGGCCGGCAGCGCCGGGGCGCCCGGCAGCACCGGGGTGCCCAGGACCGCCGAAACGACCAGGCTGGCCGGCTCGAGCGCCGCGCCCGCCGCCCGGCCGACCACCTCGCCCGGGCTGGCTACTCTTGGCAGCCGGACCGGATGGCCCAGCGCCGCCGCCGCGAGGTCGGGCAGCCACTGGCCGGTGGCCGGCGAGAAATACCCGGTGCCGGACGCGTCGCCCCGGTCGGTGGCCGGGTCGCTGCCGCTGAGCCGCCAGGTCAGCCAGTCATGCGGCAGCATGACGCCCGCCACGCGCTGCGCGTGAGCCGGCTCGTGCTCGGCCAGCCAGCGCAGCTTGGTCACCGTGAACGACGCCGTGGGGACGCTCCCGGTCCGGTCCGCCCACCACGAAGGGCCGCCGAACTCGCTGATCAGCTCGGCCGCCGCGGCCGCCGACCGCAGGTCGTTCCAGAGCAGGGCCGGCCTGATCACCTGGCCGTCCTCACCTAGCACGATCATGCCGTGCTGCTGGCCGGCCACGCCGATCGCCGCGGCCCGGCCGAGCAGGCCGGCGCCCGCGGCCAGCAGCGCCTCCCACCAGGCCGCCGGATCGCACTCGGTCCCGCCCGGATGCGGCGCGCTGCCGCGGCCGACCACGGTGCCGTCAGCCGCATCGCACAGCAGGACCTTGGTCGACTGCGTCGAGGAATCCACGCCCGCAACGAGCATGACGAGCCTTTCTGCGCTATGAGTCCGCCCCGGTCAGCCAGGTGATGAGATTTGACCACAGCACCGGGTAGCCGGGCCAGGCCATGAACCCGGGCGGCCCCCAGTGCGGCGCGCAATCGGAGGTGAACACCGCGCTGCGGCCGGCCCCGTACTCGCCGCACGCCACCAGCGGATCGGCCCCGGCCGCGAGCAGCGGGTCCGCCCCTCCGGCCAGCACGGCGTCCGGCACCCCCGTCACCAGCGGATCCGGGCCGCAGGTGACGACCACCTCGGTGGCGGGCCGGGGCGTCACCCGGTTGTAGCCGAGCAGCGCCGGCCAGGAGTCGGGAAGGCCGCGGACGACCGGATGGTCCGGGCGGACCACGACCGGCACGACGCCCTCCGGTGCCTCCATCCGGTCGTCGGTCGCATCGATGGTGACCGGCAGGGCATCCTCCACCGGCGTCCCGTGATACCGGGCCTTGCCGTCGATGCCGGCGAAGGACAGGTAGCCGCCGATCATCAGCAGCCCGCCGCCGTCCCGGACGTACTGCTCGACCGCGGCGAGCCGGTTCGGCCGGATCTCCGATCGCTCGAAGGTGTCCGGCGACAGCAGCAGGCTGTTGGCGCCGATGTCGCTGAGGATGAGCACGTCATAGCCGCTCAGCTCGGCGGCGGACCCGGGGAACTGGGCCGGGACCAGGTGCCCGGGCAGGTAGTCGACCTCGGCGCCGCCCCCGGCCAGCGCGGCCCGGAGCTGGTCCGCCCCCTCCACGTAGGCGCTCGTGGTAAACGAGTCAACTCCCTTGACGTGCACGCTATGGGTGACCCAGCTCTCGCCGCACAACAACACTCGCACCACGGTGACCTCCCTGCGCTGTTAGCTGACCATGCCGCTAGCTGATCATGCCGTTAGCCGGGCGCGCCCGCCGGCGGCACGGCGGACTCCCTGATCACGAGTTCGACCGGCAGCACCTCGGTGCGCGCCTTCGCGCCGGAGTCCTGCAGCTGCTCGAACAGCAATTCCACCCCGGTCTGGGCCAGCCGGTCGAGCGGCGACCGGATGGTGGTCAGCCGCGGCCGTACGTACTGGCTGAACCTGATGTCGTCGAAGCCGACCACCGACAGGTCCTCCGGTACCCGGATGCCATGCTGCTCGGCCGCGGAGAGCACGCCGAGGGCGATGTAGTCGCTGGCCACGAACGCCGCCGTGGGCGGCTCCGCCGCCGCCAGCAGATGCGGCAGCGCGCTCATCCCGAACTGCTCCGTGAACGACCCGGACTGGGTGACCTGGCCGTCCGGGTCAATGCCGCCCTTGCGCAGCGCGTCGCAGTAGCCCCGGTACCGCTCCTGCACCGAGCCGAGCTCGGCCGGCCCGGACACGAACGCGATCCGGCGGTGCCCGAGCGCCACCAGGTAGCTGGTGGCCTGGTATCCGCCCGCGTAGTCGTCCATCACCACCGTGTGCACCGGCGGCAGTCCCGCGATCGGCTCGTCCACGACCACGACCGGCAGCCCGCCCTCGATCGCGGCGGCGAGCCGGTCATTCGACCGGAACGACCCCAGGTAGAGCATCCCGTCGATGGCGCCGGACGCCAGCAGCTCGATGTAGCTGGACTGGCGGACCACCTGGCTCCGGGTGGAGCAGAGCAGTACCAGCAGGCCATGCCGCTCGACGGCCTCGACCACGTAGTCGGCGATCGCGCCGAAGTACGGGTTGCTGATCTCCGGGACGACGAAGCCGATCACGCCCGACCGGCGCCGGGCCAGATTCCGGGCCTGCACGTTCGGCACGTAGCCGAGATCGCTGACCGCGGCCAGGACCTTGGCCTCGGTGGCCGGCGAGACCCGCAGCTGGCCGTTGAGGTACCGCGACACCGTCGAGGCGGCGACCCCGGCCGCCCGGGCCACGTCCTGGATCGTGGTTGCCTGCCGCGCCACTTTCCGATCGCTCCCCGATAGCTAACCGATTGCGCATCCTGATCACACCACTTCATAACGAAGCCTACCTCCGCCATGCCCGGCCCTAGCTAGGCCCGGCCGGGTCGGTCCTGCGGCTGCGTTTCCGATGATTTTTAGCTGTCAAAACAGGCTCTTGACGACCCTAAAACCACGCCCGTACAGTTACGGAATCGGTTGCGCAATCGGCGTGATCCCGGGGCTGCATACGGCTCGGCGAGGCCGGGCTGGCCGCTGCCCCGCGGACTTTGACGTTCGGTTCGCCCGCCCCACCAGGGAGGTCCTGCCCGTGACCGCTGAGGCCGCCAGCCCCGCCGCCGCGAACCAGCTCAGGCGCGACGCGCTTGGCCTTCCGCAGGTGGTGTTCCAGGGGATCACGCACATCGCGCCGTCGCTGAACATCGTCTTCACGTTCCCGCTGATCGCGGCCAAGGCGGGACCGGCCATGCCGATCTCGTTCCTGCTGACCACGATCGTCTGCCTGTTCATCGGCAACACGGTCTCGCAGTTCTCCAAGTACATGCCGTCCAGCGGCGGCTATTACTCGTTCGCCAGCCGCGGGCTCGGCAGCCGGACCGGCTTCATGACGACCTGGAGCTACCTGATCTACGACATCATCGGCCCGGCCGGGGCCATCGGGTTCCTCGGCTACCTGACGTCCACCACCCTGCAGACGGCCTTCAACGTGAACATCCCGTGGTGGATCTTCGCGCTGGCGACCTTCGCCGTGGTCTGGGTGTTCACGCACTTCGGGATCAAGCTGTCGTTGCGGACGACCGCCATTTTCGGCGGCCTCGAGATCCTGATCATGCTGGCGCTGGCGATCACCTTCCTGGTACATCCCGGGCACGGCTCCAGCTACGCCGCGCCGCTGAATCCGGCCAATGCGCCGAACCACTGGCGCGGCATCCTGGCCGGGATGGTCTTCTCCGTACTCGCCCTGAGCGGATTCGAGGCGCCCGCGCCGCTGGCCCAGGAGACCAAGCGGGCCGGCAAGTTCATCAGCCGGGCCGTGATGGCCTCGCTGATACTCATCGGCATCTTCTACGTCTTCACCTCGTACGCCAGCGCGATCGGCTGGGGCACCGGCGACATGGCCGCCTTCGCCAGCAACCCGAACCCGTACTACTTCCTCGGGCACTCGCTCTGGGGCGCCGGCTGGTGGTTCATCTTCCTGGCCATCATCAACAGCGCGATCGGCGTCGGCCTGGCCTGCACGAACGCGGCTACCCGGGTCACTTACACGATGGGCAAGGCAGGCACGCTCCCGGCCCGGTTCGCCAAAATCCATCCGATCTACAAGACGCCGACGTTCGCGATCGCCGTCCAGCAGATCGTCGGCATCGTCGCGATCCTGCTGGTCGGGATCCTGCTCGCGCCGGACGTCATCTTCGGGTTCCTCGGTACCATCACCACGCTGGCGGTCATCGTTCTCTATGTCATGGCCAACCTGGCGCTGACCGCGTACATCCGCCGCGAGCATCCGAACGACTACAGCGTCTGGCGTCACGGCGTCGTGCCGTGGATCGGGACGCTGGCCCTGCTGCCGGTCTTCTTCATCACCGTCTGGCCGATTCCGGCCTGGCCGTTCAACCTCACCCCGTACTTCTTCATCGCGGCGCTGATCGTCGGGTTCTGCTACATGCTGTGGCGCGAGTCAAGGAATCCCGGCTCGCTGGCCCGCGGCGCGACGATGCTGGTCGGGCGGGTCAGCGACGCGGAGGGGGATGTCGACTGGAGCACGACGGACGGGCCGGACGCCTCCGGCGGGCCGGGCTCCGCCGGTACCGCGCCGGCCGGAGCGTGACCTCATCGCCGGCGCGGGCGGCCAGCCGGGCATGACCTCATCGCGGGTGGAGCTGGCCGAGATCGAGCTGCCCGCCTACGAGCTGGATACCGATCAGCCATCGGTGCCGGCCAGCACGTTCGAGGCCCGGCTGGCCGCCGCCGAGGCGGCGGCGGCCGGGGCGGGCCTGGATGCGCTCGTCGTGTACGCCGATCGCGAGCACTTCGCGAACATGTCCTACCTGACCGGCTTCGACCCCCGGTTCGAGGAGGCATTGCTGGTCCTGGTCCCCGGCCGGCGGCCCACGCTGCTGGTCGGCAACGAGTGCGAGGCGTACGCCGCGGTCGTGCCCTATCCCGTCGACCTGGTGCGCTACCAGAGCTTCAGCCTGGTGAACCAGGACCGGTCCGCGTCCGCACCGCTCGGCGGCATCCTGCGGGCGGCCGGCCTGGGCCCGGGCGGGGCGCGGCGGGTGGGGGTCGCGGGCTGGAAGTACTTCGGCCCGGCCGAGGCCGCCCGGCCGGAGGACTGGATCGAGGCGCCGGCGTTCATCGTGGACGAGCTGCGGGCGCTCGGCGGCCAGCCGGTGAACGCCTCCGCGCTGTTTACCGAGCCCGGCCGCGGGCTGCGCCTGATCAACGACGTGGACCAGCTGGCCTGCTTCGAGTTCGCGGCGGCGCACGGCTCGGAGTCGATGCGGCGGCTGCTCGACGGGGTCCGGCCGGGCATGACGGAGCTGGCCGCGTTCTCGCTGTACCGGCCCATCGGGCTGCCGCAGTCCTACCATCCGGTGCTGGCCAGCGGGGAGCGGGCCGCGCTCGGCCTGGCCAGCGCGTCCGCCCGGGTGCTGCGGCGCGGCGATCCGATGAGCGCGTCGCTGGGCTACTGGGGCAGCAACATCGCCCGCAGCGGCTTCCTCGCGGCGGACTCGAGCGACCTCCCGGTGACGGCGGGGGGGTACGTGGAGCGGCTGGTCGCGCCGTATTTCGCCTGCGCGGCCGAGTGGTACGAGACGATCGGCATCGGCGTCACCGGCGGCGAGCTGTTCGAGGTGGCCCGGCGGCACCTGAGCGACCCGTTCTTCGGCGTGCACCTCAATCCCGGGCACTTCATCCACCTAGACGAGTGGCCGAGTTCCCCGGTGTACTCCGGCTCCGGCGTGGAACTGCAATCCGGGATGGCGCTGCAGCTCGACATCATCCCGGCCACCGGCACGGTGTATCACACGACGAACATCGAGGACGGCGTCGCGCTCGCGGACGCCGGCACCCGCGCGCAGCTCGCGGCCCGCTACCCGGCGATGTGGCAGCGGGTCGGCCAGCGCCGTGCGTTCATGGCCGACGTGCTCGGGATCACGCTCCGGCCGGAGGTGCTGCCGCTGTCGAACCTGGCCGGCTACCTGCCGCCGTTCTGGCTCTCACCGCAGCTGGCCATGCGCAGGCACTGACGGCCGCGCTCCGCGCCGATAGCCGGCACCGGGCCGCCGGCACCGGACCGCCGCTACGACGCCGGTGCCGTGGTACCAGCGGGTTCGCCGCTGGTCGGCCCGGCGTTCCAGGCCTCCCGCAACGCCTCGGTGAGCAGTTCGGCCGGCCGCGCGCCGGAGAAACCGTACTTCCAGTCAATGACGAAGAACGGCACGCTGGAGATCCCGACCTCCCGGGCCTGATCCTCGTCGGCACGGACCGCGTCGGCGTAACTGCCGTCATCGAGCGCCCGCCTCGCCTCCCCCGGGTCAATCCCGGCGTCCCCGGCCAGCGCCGCGAGCGACTCCGCGTCGAACACCGACCGTCCCTCGGCGAAGTACGCCTGGTACAGCCGCTGCAGCAGCGGCTCGGCCCGGCCAAGGTCGCCGGCCAGGTGCATCAGCCGGTGCGCGTCGAAGGTATTGCCGATGGCCCGGTCCGCGGTGTAACCCAGGCCATCGGCCGCCGCCGCCACGGCCACCCGGTCCTCGGCCTGCGCCGCCTGGGCCGGGCTCATCCGGTACTTGGCGGCCAGCATCTCGAGCACCCGGCCGGCCTGGCCGGGCTCGATCTCCGGGTCAAGCTCGAAGGAGTGATAGACCACCTCGACGTCGTCCGCGTGCTCGAAGGCCGCGAGGCCCTTGTCGAAACGGCGCTTCCCGATGTAGCACCACGGGCAGACAACGTCACTCCAGATGTCAACGCGCACGATTCCTCCTAGCCACCCGCACGTTCCTGCCGGTCACCCGCAGGCTACCCGGGGACGCCCGGCTCGCCCAGCAGCGGCGAGGCCGGTACCCGCCGCTCTTCCTCGCGGCGCGGGCTCTGCACTAGCGTGGACGATCAATCGTTCACCCTCGGCCGCGCCGGAGGCATCCATGGATCGTCAGCTCAAGTACGTCCTGCAGGAATCCGAGCTGCCGCGGCAGTGGTACAACGTCATCGCCGACCTCCCGTCACCGCCGCCGCCCCCGCTGCATCCGGGCACCCGGCAGCCGGTCGGCCCGGACGACCTCGCGCCGTTGTTCCCGAACGCGCTCATCGCGCAGGAGGTCTCCGGCGAGCGCCACATCACGATCCCCGAGGACGTCCTGGACGTCTACCGGCTATGGCGGCCGACCCCGCTGTACCGGGCCCGGCGGCTGGAGAAGGATCTCGGCACGCCGGCCCGGATCTACTACAAATACGAGGGCGGCAGCCCGGCCGGCTCGCACAAGCCGAACACCGCGGTGCCGCAGGCGTACTACAACGCCGCCGAGGGCGTGCGCAAGCTGACCACCGAGACCGGCGCCGGCCAGTGGGGCAGTGCGCTGGCCTTCGCGTCCGCCATCTTCGGCCTGGACCTTGAGGTTTGGATGGTCCGCGCGTCCTACGACCAGAAGCCCTATCGCCGGATGCTGATGGAGACCTACGGCGCGACGGTCCACCCGAGCCCGTCCGACCGGACCACGTCCGGGCGCGCGGTGCTCGACGCGCACCCTGACTCCACCGGCAGCCTGGGTATCGCGATCAGCGAGGCAGTCGAGGTCGCGGGCGGCGACCCGGCGGCCCGTTACTCGCTCGGCAGCGTGCTCAACCATGTGCTCATGCATCAGACCGTCATCGGCGAAGAGGCGATCAAGCAGCTCGCCCTGGCCGGCGACACGCCCGATGTGATCATCGGCTGCACCGGCGGCGGGTCCAATTTCGGCGGCCTGGCCTTCCCGTTCCTCCGGGAGAAGCTGGCCGGGAAGATCAGCCCGGTGATCCGCGCGGTCGAGCCGGCCGCCTGCCCGTCGTTCACCCGCGGCGTCTACGCCTATGACTTCGGCGACACGGCCGGGTTCACCCCGCTGCTCAAGATGCACACGCTCGGCCATGAGTTCATCCCGGATCCGATCCACGCGGGCGGGCTGCGGTACCACGGGATGTCCCCGCTGCTGTCGCACATCTACGAGCTCGGCCTGATCGAGGCCGTCGCGAAGCCCCAGTCGGAGTGCTTCGAGGCCGGGCTGCGGTTCGCCCGGACCGAGGGCATCGTGCCCGCGCCCGAGCCGACGCACGCGGTGGCCGCGTGCATCGAGGAAGCGCTGCGCTGCAAGGAGACCGGCGAGGAGAAGGTCATCCTGACCGCGCTGTGCGGTCACGGGCTGCTCGATCTCACCGCCTACAGCGACTACATGTCCGGCCGGCTGCGTGACTACGAACTGGCCGAGCGCGCCATCGATGACGCGCTGCGGGGCCTGCCGGCCGGCGTGTGAAGCGCGGGGACGGTGCGGTGAGGGACGGGCCGACGGTGCTGCGCACGGCGATTTACCGGCTCTATGCGAGGAAACTGCGCGCCCAGCTAGCCGGCGGCCCGGTCCCGCGGCATCTCGCCATCATCATTGACGGCAACCGCCGCTGGGCGCGCCAGATGGGCCTGGCCGACGTCAGCCTCGGCCACCAGCGGGGCGCCGAGCACATCGAGGAGGTGCTCGGCTGGTGCGCCGACGCCGGGATCACCCATGTGACGGTCTTCGTCGCGTCGATCGACAACCTGAGCAAGCGCGCGCCGACCGAGATCGATTTCCTGATGCGCCTCGCCGAGGGGGTCATCCCGGAGCGGCTGGCCGGCCCGGCCGGCCGCTGGCAGATCCACCTGGCCGGCCGGCTGGACCTGCTCCCCGACTCGACCGCGCACGCGCTCAAGCAGGCCGAGGAGGCCACCCGCGACCGCGCCACCGGCTGGCACGTGACGCTCGCCATCGGCTACGGCGGCCGGGCGGAGATCGCCGACGCGGTGCGCTCGCTGCTGCACGACGAGGCGCAGGCCGGCACCACGGCCGGCCAGCTGGCCCGGACGCTGGCTGACGAGGACATCGCCAGGCACCTGTACACCAGCGGCCAGCCCGATCCGGACCTCGTCATCCGGACCAGCGGCGAGCAGCGCCTGTCCGACTTCCTGCTCTGGCAGACCGCCCACTCCGAGCTTTACTTCTGCGACGTGTACTGGCCCGGCTTCCGGCGCGTCGACCTGCTGCGCGCGCTCCGGGCCTACGCGGCCAGGAGCCGCCGCTCGCCCGGCTAAGCGCCGGTCAGCGGCCGGGCGGCGGGGCCGGGAAGCCGCCGACGGCCGCCTCGTACGCCCGGGCTACCCGCAGGCACATGTCGTCGGCGAAGTGGCGCCCGACGATCATCAGCCCGGCCGGCAGGCCAGCGGGCGGCCCGCCGGGCACGCGGGCGAGACCGGCCGGAACCGACGTCGCCGGGTGCCCGCTCACGTCCAGCGGGGCCGTGTTGCCGATCATCCCCAGGGACCGGGCGACGGATTCCTCCCGGGTCGCGTCAGCCGCGGGAATCTCCGAGGCCACGATGGGCAGCGTCGGCATGACGAGCACGTCCAGGCCGGCCAGCGCGGCGTCGTAGGCGGCGGTCAGCTCAATCGCGAGGTTCCTGGCCATCGCGTAGTACCGGCCGTAGTGGCGGTCGATGGCATGGCGGCCGCACAGGATGACCATCTTGACCGTCTCCGGCAGTTCGTCCGCGCGCTCACTACGGCCGCGGCCGTAGTGAGCGATGAGCTCGGGATCGTAGAGCCCGGTCGAGTTCATCCCGTACCCGTTCCCGTCGATCATCTGGGTGACCACCCCGTCGGTGGCGATCACGTTCCATACGTGCAGGCCGTCGCGGTGCCACGGCACGCTGATGCTGGTCACCTCGGCGCCGGCCGCGGCCAGCACGGCGATGGCGGCGCGGACGGCCTCGTCCACCTCGGGCTGCGAGACGCCCGGGATGGCGAACCCCTCCTCGACCACGCCAATCCGCAGGCCGGCCGCGCCCGCGTCCAGGCTCGCCAGGTAGTCCGCCGGCGGCGGGTCCCGGCGCTGCCGCGGGTCCATCCCGTCCGGGCCGGCCAGCACTCCGAGCAGCACCGCGGCGTCGCGCACCGTGCGCGTGATCGGGCCCAGGTGATCCAGGGTGTTCTCGATCGGGAACGCACCGGTGTACGGCACCAGGCCGTACGTGGGCTTGTGCCCGACCGTGCCGCAGAACGCGCTGGGGATGCGGATCGAGCCGCCCTGGTCCCCGCCGAGCGCCAGGTCGGCCTGGCCCGCCGCGACCAGCGCCGCGCTGCCGCTGGACGACCCGCCCGCGGACCGGGACCGGTCCCACGGATTGCGCACCGGCCCGGTCCGCGAGGTGTGGCTGCCGCCGGAGAAGCACAGGTCCTCGCACACGGCCTTGCCCGCGATCGTCGCCCCGGCGGCCAGCAGCCGGGTGACCACGGTGGCGTCCCGGCGCGGCACGAAGCCCTCGACCGTGGCCGATCCGTTCATCATCGGCAGCCCGGCGACCGCGATGTTGTCCTTCACCGCCACCCGGCGTCCGGCCAGCGGGCCGTAGCCGCGGCCGGTGATATCCGCGGTGACGTACCAGGCGCCTAGCTCGTTGTCCGCCTCGGCTGGCCGCGAGTACGGCCGGTCAGGCATCTCCGGGAGGCGCGCCTCGTAAAGCCGCTGCACCGCGTCATACGACCCGAGCGCGCCGGCCACCAGCCCGCTGAACGAATCCAGGTCGCCGGGCGACAGCGTGAAGCCGTACTGCCCGGCGATCCTGGCCAGGTCATCGCGGCTCGGCGGGGAGATGGCCATGACGGCCTCCTTGTCGGGGGGTGGCCGGGTGCTGAGCTACCAGGCTGCCGGTGCGGAAAAGGCAGCAACTAGATCTTGACATGTCCACAACATTGGATCAAGATCGGTCAACAACGGGCACCGGCCACCCCGCCGCACCTGACCGGGCGGTGCTGCCGTACCCGGACATTCCTGCCGCACCCGAGGGAAGCCGATGCTCCCAACACAGCGCCGGATGGCGATCCTGGCCGAGGTCCGCGACCGCGCCGCCGTGTCCGCGGACGACCTGTCCCGCCAGTTCGCGGTATCAGTCGAGACGATCCGGCGGGACCTGCGCGGGCTGCAGGAAAAAGGATTGCTGGAACGGGTCTACGGCGGCGCCACCCGCCCGGCCGGCCGGTCCAGCGAAGGCAGCTTCGCGGCCCGGAGCACCCGCAACATCGCCCGCAAGCGGGCCATTGCCGCCCAGGCCGCCGCCTTGGTCGAGCCCGAGGAAACCATCATCATCGACGTCGGCACCACCGCGCTCGAGGTGGCGCGCGCGCTGCCGGCCACTTTCCGCGGCCGTGTCCTCACCAACTCCGTGCCCGCCGCGCTGGAACTGTCCGCCCGGCCCGAGGTGGAACTGCTGCTCTGCGGGGGCCAGGTCCGCCCGGGGGACGGCGCCTGCTCCGGCGCGCACGCGGAGGCCTTCTTCGCCGAGTTCTACGCCGACCGGGCGTTCCTCGGCTCGGGCGGCGTCCATCCCGAGGCCGGGCTGACCGACTATTACCCGGCCGAGGTCATCGTCCGGCGCACGATCATCGACCACACGGCGGTGACCTATGTCCTGGCCGACTCCAGCAAGCTCGGCGTCATCGCGGTGCGCCGGGTCTGCCCGCTTGACCGCCTGACCGCGGTCCTGACCGATGACCAGGAGAACGACGGCGCCTTCGCGGCGCTCGCGGCGGCGGACGTGACCCTGCTCCGGGCCAGCGTCACCGGCCGCGACCCGCTCACGGTCGCCGTCTGACGGCCGGCCAACCGCTCGCCGCGGCGAGCCCGATGACCGCTCGCCACGGCGAGCCCGACAACCGCTCGCCCCCGGGCGGGCTACTGAGGAAGTGATGTACCGGTGGCCACTCGCACCCAGCCCGACGATGACGCGCTGCTCCCCGAGTACGGGTATAAGCAGCAGTTCGTGCGCTCGCTGCGCAACTTCGAGTCGTTCGCGGTCGCGTTCTCGTTCATCTCGATCACGACCGGGATCTTCACTACCTTCGGCTTCGCGCTGGCTACCGGCGGCCCGCGGGCCATCTGGACCTGGATCATCGTCGCCGTTGGCCAGGCGCTGGTCGCCCTCGTCTACGGGGCCCTGGCCGCTCGCGTCCCGCTGTCCGGCTACTCCTACCAGTGGGCGTCCCGGCTCGCGAACGTGCAGGTCGGCTGGTGGCTCGGCTGGATGTCGTTCGCCTTCCTGTCCATCGTCACGGTGTCGGTCGACTACGGGTTCGTTCAGGTCGCCTTCCAGCCGCTGATCGGCGAGGTGTACACGCCGACCAGCGCCGCGCTGGAGACGCTGGTGGTGCTGGCGGCCCAGGCCGCGCTCATCATCTGGTCCACCCGCATCACCACCCGGGTGAACAACACCGCCGTCGCCACCGAGATCATCGGGATCGTCGGCCTGACCGTGCTGCTGATCGTGGTCGCCGCCGTGCGCGGCCTGGGGCACTGGTCGAACCTGACCTCGACCGGCGTGGTGCCGCACGCCGGTTACTACGGCTGGCTCGGCCCGTTCATGCTGGCCACGCTGCTCGGCGCCTACACCATTGTCGGGTTCGAGGCGGCCAGCAACCTGGCCGAGGAGACCCAGCAGCCGCACCGGACCATCCCCAAGGCGATGATCAGGGCGGTGCTGCTATCCGGGGCGGTCGGGATGGCGTTCCTGATCGCGCTGAGCTACTCGATCAGCTCGATTCCCGCGGTCACGGCGAGTTCGGCGCCGGTGGCCCTGATCGTGCATGACGTGCTGGGCGGCGTGGTGCAGAAGATCTTCCTGATCTTCGTCTGCGTTTCCATCTTCGCCTGCGGCCTGATCATCATGGTCACCAACAGCCGGATGATCTGGTCGATGGCCAGGGACCGGCGGCTGCCGGGCCACCAGCTGTGGAGCCAGGTGCCGAAGGCCACCGGCGGGCCGTCCTGGGCGACCCTGCTCGCCGCCGTCATCGGCGCGGCGATCACCATCGTGCTGCGCACGCACACCGCGGCGCTGGTCACCCTGTTCACCGCGTCGACGATCATGCCGGCGCTGCTGTACGCCTCCACCGTCATGCTGTACCTCTTCGCCGGGCGGCGGCGGCGCGGCCAGGCCGGGCACTTCTCGCTGGGCCGGTGGGAGGGCATTGTCATCGCGGGCGCCCTGGTCTGGCTCGCCTACGAATTGATCATCCTGATCGCGCCGGCCGAGTTCCGGGATGCCCAGTACTACGTGCTCGGCGCGCTCGTCCTCGGCGTCGTCGTCTACATCGTGCAGCTGTTCCTTGAGCCGGCCGCGATGCGCACCGAGACGGGCGCCAGCGGCGCGGCCGCCCTGGCCGTCGTCGGGCCGGAAGCTGGCCGCGGCGACGCGGCGGGCCCGGCGAGCGCGGCGGGCCCGCCGGACGCCGGGCCGGGTGCCGCGCCTGGCGGCGGCTGAAGATCCGTTGAATGTCCTCGCGATCGACCAGGGCACCTCGGCGACGAAGGCCGTCCTGGTCGGTCCCGGGCAGCAGGTGCTGGGGGCCGCCGAAGTGCCGGTCCGGGTGCGGGCGGTTGGCGCCAGCGGCGTCGAGGCCGACCCCGAGGAGCTCTACGCTTCCGTGCTCGGCGCCGGGTCGCAGGCGCTGGCCGCGGCCCGGGCCCCGGCGCACGCCATCGCGCTGGCCAACCAGGGCGAGACCGTGCTCGCCTGGGACCGGCGGACCGGCCGCCCGCTGACGCCCGCGATCGTGTGGCAGGACGGCCGGTCGGCCGGGGTGTGCACGCGGCTGGCCGGATCAGCCGGGCGGCTGGCCGAGATCACCGGGCTGCGGCTGGACCCGTACTTCGCGGCGCCGAAGATGACCTGGCTACGGGAGAACCTGACCTCCGGCGGCGTCGTCACCACGACCGACACCTGGCTGCTGGCCAGGCTCGGCGCGGGCTACGTCACGGACGCGGCCACCGCGTCCCGGACGCTGCTGCTGGATCTCGACTCGACCACCTGGTCCGCGGAGGCGTGCGCGATCTTCGGCCTGGACCCCGGCGAGCTGCCCGAGGTCACCAACTGCGCCGGGATCACCGGGGAGACGACGGCGTTCGGGCCGGCCCTGCCGGTCGCCGGGCTAGCCGTCGACCAGCAGGCGGCGCTGCTGGCCGAGCGCTGCTTCGCGGCCGGCCAGGCCAAGTGCACCTACGGGACCGGCGCGTTCCTGCTGGCCACGACGGGCCCCGCGGCCGTGCGCTCGGCCGGCGGCCTGGCCGCCTCGGTCGCCTGGCGGCTGGCCGGGCAGCCGACGTACTGCCTGGACGGCCAGGTCTACACGGCCGGGGCGGCGGTTCGCTGGCTGGGCGAGGTCGGCCTGATCTCCGCGGCCAGCGACCTGGACGAGGTCGGCGGGACCGTGGCCGACAGCGGCGGAGTGCTGTTCGTGCCCTCGCTGGCCGGCCTCGGCGCGCCGCACTGGCGCCCCGATGCCCGCGGCGCGTTCACCGGCCTCAGCCTGGCCACCACGCGGGCCCATCTCATCCGGGCCGTGATCGACGGCCTGGCCGCGTCGGTCGCGCTGCTGGCCGGATCGGTGGCCGCCGACCTCGGCGGCCCGCTCACCGTGCTGCGGGCGGACGGCGGGCTGACCCGGTCCCGGCTGCTGCTGCAGGCGCAGGCGGACCTCCTGCAACTGCCGGTCGAGGTATGCCGGACCCCGGACGCCACGGCGCTCGGCGTGGCCGCGCTGGCCCGGATCGGGATGGGCGAAACGGCCAGCCTGGACGAGGCAGTGGGCCCGGCCGATGTCGAGTCGGTCGTGCAGCCGCAGGTCAGCGCCGCGCAGGCGGCGGAGCGGCGGGCCGCGTTCGAGACCGCCCAGCGCGCCATGCTGGCGGCCGCGAGGTGACCGGTGCCAGCGAGACGACCGGCGCCAGCACGGATCCGGTTTCCGGCGTCGCCGACGTCGTGATCATCGGAGCCGGGGTGGTCGGCACCGCGATCGCCCGTGCGCTCGGCCGGTACGAACTCGGCTGCGTCCTGCTCGACGCGGCCGCCGACGTGGGCACCGGCACGACCAAGGCGAATACCGCGATCCTGCACACCGGCTTCGACGCGGTGCCCGGCAGCCTGGAAAGCCGCCTCGTCCGGCGGGGCAGCGACCTGCTGCGGGACTACGCGGCGCAGGCGGGCATCCCGGTCGAGCGAACCGGCGCCCTGCTCATCGCCTGGACTACCGAGCAGGAGGCAGCTCTCCCGGCCATCACCGAAAAATCCCGCCAGAACGGATATCCCGCCGTCCGTCCCGTGACCCGGGCCGATCTCTACCGCCGCGAGCCGCACCTCGGTCCCGGCGCCCGGGCCGCCCTGGAGATACCGGACGAGAGCATCCTGTGCCCGTGGACCACGCCGCTGGCGTACGCGACTGAGGCGGTCCGGGCCGGCGTCCGGCTGCGGCTGGGCACCCGGGTCACCGGCGTTAGCGGGGCCGGCCCGGACGGCGGCGTGCATGTCCTTTCGACGTCCCGCGGCGAGCTGCGATGCCGCTGGCTGGTCAACGCGGCCGGCCTGGAAAGCGACCGGATCGACCGGATGCTCGGCGGCGGCGGGTTCACCATCCGGCCGCGCCGCGGCGAGCTCATCGTCTTCGACAAGCTCGCGCGGCCGCTGATCCGGTCTATCCTGCTGCCGGTCCCGACGGCGCAGACGAAGGGCGTGCTGGTGGCCCCCACCGTGTACGGCAACGTGCTGCTCGGGCCGACCGCGGAGGACATCGACGATCCCGGTGACACGGCCACGACGGCCGCCGGGCTGGCCGCCCTGCGCAGCGCGGGCCGCGTCCTCGTCCCGGACCTGCTCGATGAGGAGATCACCGCGACCTACGCCGGGCTGCGGGCCGCCACCGAGCACCGCGACTACCAGATTGAGGTTGACCGGCAGTGCCGCTACGCGTGCGTGGCCGGGATCCGCTCCACCGGGCTGACCGCGTCGCTCGGCATCGCCGAGTACGTCGTGGACCGCCTCGGCGCGGCGGGCCTGCCGCTGCGCGAGCGCAACGGCGTCCCGGCCGGGCCGCCGGCCATGCCGTACATCGGCGAGGCGGGCCTGCGGCCTTATCAGGACGCGGCGCGGATCGCCGCCGACCCGGAGTACGGGCGGATCGTCTGCTACTGCGAGCGGGTCACCCGCGGCGAGATCAGGGACGCGCTGGCCAGCCCGCTGCCGCCCGCGGACATCGACGCGCTGCGGCGCCGGACCAGGGTGCTGAACGGCCGCTGCCAGGGCTTCTACTGCGCCGCCACGGTGTCCGGCCTGTTCGCCGCGGCGCCGGAGCGGCCGGAAGCGAGCGCCAGCGCGCTCCCGGCCGGGTCCCCGGGTGGCCCGGCGTGAAAGTCGACGTGCTCGTGGTCGGGGCCGGGCCCGCCGGGCTGGCCGCGGCGATCGAGCTGCGCAGGCTCGGCGCCGGCCAGGTCCTCGTCGTCGACCGGGAGCCGACCGCGGGCGGCATTCCCCGGCACAGCAACCACACCGGGTACGGGCTGCGTGACCTGCACCGGGTGCTGACCGGCCCGGCGTACGCGCGGCACTACGCCGAGGCCGCGGCCCGGGCCGGCGCCGAGATCCGGCTAGGCACCACGGTGACCGGCTGGGCGGCCGGCCGGTCGGCGATGACCACCAGCCGGGCCGGCCGCCAGGCCATCGACGCGGCGGCCATCCTGCTCGCCACCGGCTGCCGGGAGCGGCCCAGGCCCGCGCGGCTGATCCCGGGCGGCCGGGCGCCCGGCGTGATGACGACTGGCGAACTGCAGCAGCGGGTCTACCTGGGCGGCGAGCGGTTGCCCGGTCGCGCGCTCGTGCTCGGCGCCGAGCACGTCAGCTTCTCCGCGATGGTCACCCTGGCCCATGCCGGAGCGGACGTCGTGGCGCTGGTCACCGACCAGCCCAGGCAGCAGAGCTACGCCGGGTTCCGGCTCGCCGCGGCGGCCCGATGGCGAGTGCCGGTGTGGACATCGACCGCGATCCGCCGGGTCATCGGCCGGTCGAGACTGGCCGGCGTCGAGCTCGCTGACCTGCGCACCGGCGAGACCAGGGTGGTGGACTGCGACACGCTCGTGGTCACCGGCGACTGGATTCCCGATCAGGAACTGGCCCGGCTGGCCGGGATCGATATCGACCCCGGTACCCGCGGGCCGGCCGTGGACACTGCGCTGCAGAGCTGCGTTCCCGATGTTTTCGCGGCCGGCAATCTCGTGCATGCCGCGGAAACCGCGGACGTGGCCGCGATCGGCGGCCGGCATGCCGCCCGGCACCTGGCCGCCGCGCTGCGCGACCCGCGGGCCGCCGGGGCGCCGCGGGTACCGGTCACCGTCGCGGCCCCGCTCAGCTGGATCTCGCCCAATGCGGTCCGCCTGCCGGCGGTGCCGCCGCCGCGGGGCCGGTTCGTGCTGCGCGCGGAGATCTTCCGGCGGCGCGCGCGGCTGGAGGTGCGCCAGGACGGGCGGCTGCTGGCGACCGCGCGGGCCAGCCTGGTGCCCACCCGGCCGGTCCGGCTGGAGGCCGGCTGGCTGCCCCGGGTGGACCCGTCCGGCGGCCCGGTGCGCGTGCTGCTCGGCTAATCCGGCTGAATCAGGCCGTTTCCGGCGCCGCCTGGCTGTCATAATTCCTGGCAAAGATGGTTTCTTGGCCAAGACGGGGCGGCGGGGATGGCGAACTGGACTCTGGTGCTGACCAGCATGCGCAAGCGGACGCTGGCGGCCGCGGCGGCGCTGTGCATCGCGGCGTCGATCGGCCTGCTGGCCGTGCCGGCCGGCCCGGCCGCGAACGGAGCGGCCGCCCCGCTGTGCGGCTCGATGGCCGGGGCGACGCCGCACATCACCAAGGTGATGTGGATTTTCATGGAGAACCGGTCCTACGGGACCGCCGCCAATGAGATCCCCGGCGATCCGAGCGCGTCCTACATCGACGGGACGCTGCTCTCGCAGTGCGGCAGCACGTCCGACTACCACGGGGCCAGCCATCCCAGCTACCCGAACTATCTCGCTGCCACCAGCGGCAGCACCCAGGGATCGGTCAGCGATCACCTCGGGTTCTTCACCGGGCCGAGCATCTTCTCCCAGGTCGACCCGTCCTGGCGCAGCTACGAGGAGTTCATGCCGGCCGGCTGCGACCACATCGGGATGACCGGGAGCGCGACCACGGGCTACTACGTGGGCAGGCATAATCCCGCGGACTCTTACTCGTCCCTGCCGATCGGCGCGCCGACGGCGGGTGACTGCCCGAAACTCGATGAGCCGCTCGGCACGGCCACCTCCGGCGCGCTGGAGCAAGACGTGGCCGGCGGGACGCTGCCCGAGTTCTCGTTCGTCACGCCCGGGCTCTGCGACGACATGCACAACTTCCCGGCCGGGGTGTCCGGGTGCGCGAACGTGGTCAAGGGCGGCGACACCTGGCTGGCCAAGTGGATCCCGATCATCACCAGCGGGCCGGATTACACCAGCGGGCACCTGCTGATCGACATCGCCTGGGATGAGGGCGGCGGCGGCACGGACGGCACGGATTGCATCACCGCCTCGACGTCGGACTGCATCGTCCCGAACATCGTGATCTCGCCCTACACCACGCATGTCGTGTCCGGCACCGACTTCTCGCACTACTCCCTGCTGAAGACGACCGAGAACCTGCTCGGGCTGCCGCTGCTCGGGCACGCGGCCGACGCCTCGACCAACGACATGTGCGCCCCCTTCGGCCTGTGCCCGTCGGGCCAGACCGCGCCGACGGCGTCGTTCACCTCGTCCTGTACCGGGCTCAGCTGCACGTTCGACGGCAGCGGGTCGTCGGCTCCCGGCAGCACGATCACCGGCTACGCCTGGTCATTCGGCGACAGCGGCAGCGGCTCCGGCCAGACTGCCAGCCATACGTACGCGGCCGGCGGAACCTACCCGGTCACGCTGACCGTGACGAACGCGCAGGGGCTCACCGGCTCGGCCACCCAGCAGGTGACGGCCGGCACCGGCACCGCCGGGCCGATCAGCTTCGTCGCGTCGGCGGGCACGGCCGCCAACGCCGCCACCGAGAAGGTGACCGTGCCGAGCACCGTGACCACCGGCGACGGCATGCTGCTGGTCGCCACCGGCGTGGCGACGTCGGCGCTGACCGGCCCGGCCGGCTGGTCGCTGGTCGGCACCGAGTCGAACTCGGTGATGACGACCTCGGTCTGGAGCCAGGTCGCGGCGGCCGGCGCCGCCGGGCAGCCGGTGACCGTCGGCTTCCCCGGAACCGTCAAGGGCACCGTCCAACTGCTGGCTTATGCCGGCACGAGCACGACCGCGCCGGTCGCTACGTTCGCCGCGGCGGCGGCCCACACCACGGAGACCAGCGCCGCCACGCCCGCCGTGACGGTGCCGGCCAGCGGGGACTGGCTGGTTTCCTACTGGACGGTCAAGTCGTCGGACGTCACCAGCTGGACGGCACCCGCCGGAACGGTCGCCCGCAGCACGGCGTTCGGCACCGGCGGCGGCCAGATCAGTTCCCTGGCCGCCGATGGCGGCGGGCCGGCCACGGCCGGGCCGGGCGGCGGCCTCACGGCCACCGCCGGGCAGTCGTTCAGCGCCGATACCGCCTGGTCCATCGTGCTGGCGCCCGCCCCGTCGAACTGAGCCGCATCAAGCCGACCGCGAGCAGTGCGCCGCCGGGGGTGTCGTGCTTACCCCCGGCGGCTGCCGCGCTCTGGTGGCCGGGTGGCTCAGCCCGCCGGGACGAGGGCCGGCGGGGCGGGCCGGGTCTCCCCGGCGGCCTGCATCTCGCCCTGCGACTGCGGGGGCCGCGGCAGCGCGAAGTAGGCGGCCACCGCGGACACGATCGCCACGCCAGCGGCGACCCGGATGCCCATCGCCATCGCGCTGACGAAGGCGCTGTGCGCGGCCGTGACCAGCTCGCCGCCCGTCGCGCCGCCGAGCCGCCCGCCGGCGATGTCGGCGGCGGCGACCGAACTGGTCGCGATGTGCACGAGGTGCCCAGGCGCATGCGCCGTGGCGAGCACCCCGCCGAGCCTGGAGGAGTACACCGCGGCGGACAGGCTGCCGACGATCGCCACGCCCAGTGCGCCGCCGACTTCCCTGATCGTGTCGTTGATCGCGCTACCCGCCCCGGCCTGGTGCGCGGGCACCGTGGTCATGATGACCGTGCTGGCCGGCGCCATCACCAGGCCCATGCCGGCGCCCATGATCGCGATGGCGACGGCGAGCGCCAGGTAGCCGGTGTGCACGCCGGCGGTCGACAGGTCGAGCAGGCCGCCGCCCATCAGCGCCATCCCGGCCGGGATGACCACCCGGGTACCGAGCCGCCCGGCCAGCGCCGGCGATAGCGGCGACATGGCGGCCATCGCGAAGGCAAAGGGCAGCGCCCGCACGCCGGCTGACAGCGGGCTGTAGCCGTGCACGAGCTGCAGGTACTGGGTGAGCACGAAGAGGCTGCCGAACAGGGCAAAGAAGACCACCGTGACCGACGCGGCCGCGGTGGAGAAGGCCCGCGAGGCGAAGATTCTCAGGTCGATGAGCGGGTGCTCGGTGTGCAACTCCCACCAGGCGAACAGGCCAAGCGCGGCCAGCCCGGCCGCGGCCTCGGTGAGGGTCGAGATCCCGGTCCAGCCGCGGCCGGGGGCCTCGATGATGGCATCGACAATGGCGAACAGCGCGCCGGCCACCAGCAGCGTGCCGGTGATGTCGAGGCGGTGGCCGCCGGGCTCCGCGGTCTCCGGCACCAGCAGCAGCACGCCGGCCAGCGCGAGGGCGACGAGCGGGATATTGATCAGGAAGACGCTGCCCCACCAGAAGTTGGACAGCAGCAGGCCGCCGAGGGTGGGGCCGATCACGATGCCGACGCCCGCCACCGCGGACCAGGCCGCGATCGCCTGCGGGCGCTCCTTGGGCGGGAATACGGCGTTCAGGATCGACAGGGTGGCGGGCATGACGAACGTGGCCCCCAGGCCCATCACTACCCGCGCGGCGATCAGCATCCCGGTGCCGGACGCGAACGCCGCCGCCGTGCTGCCGAGTGCGAACACGGTCAGGCCGCCGAGGAGGGAGATCCGGCGCCCGTACCGGTCACCAAGGGCCCCGGCCGGGATCAGCAAGGCCGCGAAGCACAGGGTGTAGGCATCCGTTATCCACTGCAGTGAACTGGTGCCCGCGTGCAGTACCCGGGCCAGCGTGGGCAGCGCGGTGTTGAGGATCGTGTTGTCGATCACGACGACCAGCAGGCTCAGACAGAGCACGAGCAGGATCTGCCGCCTGCGGGGGTGGCCGGCTGGCCACCGGGTATTCGGCTGACCGCCGGCGCCCGGTGCGGTGGCCGGTGCGGCGGCCGGCCGGGTGGCGCGCGTCCTGCTCATCGAGATCTCCTTACAGCTGCTTGCTTACGTCCGTTGACTTACAAGCGTAAGTATAGACAGATGAGCTAACGGCTGTAAAGTGGAGGCATGGAATCGACACTCGCGAAGGCCGGGACCCCGGAGGCCGGGACCCCGGAGGCCGGGACCCCGGAGGCCGGGCCCGCCGCGGCGGCCGCTCCCGGCCCGCAGCGGCGGCAGCGCAACGCCCGCGGCCAGGGTTCCCGGCTCACCGAGGACATCGTGTCGGGCGCACTCGCGCTGATCGAGCGGACCGGCTCGGACGAGGCCGTCACGCTGCGCGCGGTGGCCCGCCAGGTCGGCATTGCCGCGCCGTCGATCTACGCCCATTTCCAGGACCGGGACGCCATCGTGATGGCCGCCGTCATGCGGATCTTCGATCAGCTCACCGAGGCGATCGACCGCGGCATCGAGTCGGCCAGCCCGGATCCGGCCGCCCGGCTGATCGGCGGGTGCGAGGCGTACGTGGACTTCGGGCTCGCCCATCCGGCGCGTTACGGCGTGCTGTTCGCCCAGCGGAAGACGGCGGCGCAGGACTACTGCGCGCCGGTTCCGATCGGCCCGGATGGCCGCCCGGTACTCGAATTCGGCGCCGAGGCGTTCGCCCGGCTGGCCGACGGCATCCTGGACTGCGTCAAGGCGGGCGAGTCCGCGAGCGCCGACGTCGTCTCGGACGCGACGGCGGTCTGGGTGGCGCTGCACGGAACCGTCATGCTGCGCACGGCCCTGCCGGGCTTCCCCTGGCCCGAGCTCGGCCCGTTCGTCAGCCACCTGATCCGCTCGCTGGCCCGGCTCCGGGCCTGACGCCGGGCCGGACCGGCATCCGGCCCGGCCCGGCGCTGCTGCGCGAACCGGGCGTGCCCGTCGACCTGCTCGTGACCGACGTCGTCATGCCGGGCGTGACCGGCGAGGCCTTCGCCGCTCAGGTCGAGGCGGTGCGCCCCGGCATCCGGGTGCTTTTCATGTCCGGCTACAAGCTGCCGGGCGCCATGACCGGCTCGCAGATTCTCGACAAGCCCTTCTCCCGCGCCACGCTGCTGGCCAAGGTCAACCAGCTGCTGATCATCAACCCCGGCGGCGGCCCCGGGTAACCCGGCCGCCGGCCGGGTATTCTTGCTCCGTGCCCGGGTCGTAGAACCGGGCAGTCTGGGTTCGGTCTCCGGCCGTCCGGAGTCAGACTTGCCGCCTGCTGAACTCGTGCGCTCGTCGGATTGGGGCGTGACGGGAACGGAGGACGGCGATGCGCGACGGCCGGGCGCCAGGCCTGTGGGCCCCCCAGACGCGAGCGCTGACCGCAGGGCTCGTGCTGACCGTTACCTTCGTCGCGTCGGAGGCCCTGGCCGTTGTCACGGTCATGCCCGTTGTCGCACGTGACCTGGGCGGATTCCGCCTGTACGGCTGGGCGTTCAGCGCGTTCATGCTGGGCAGCGTGGTCGGCATCGTCGTCGCCGGGCGGGAGGCCGACCGGCGCGGACCCGCGATCCCGTTCGTGGCCGGGCTGATGCTGTTCGGGGCCGGGCTGGCCGTCGCCGGGCTCGCCCCCTCGATGGCGGTGCTGGTCGCGGGGCGGGCACTGCAGGGCATCGGAGCCGGCGCGGTGCCGTCGGTCTCCTACGCCTCGATCGGCCGGACCCTGGCCGGGTCGCTCCGGGCCCGGATGATGGCGGTGCTGTCCACCGCGTGGGTCGTGCCCGGGCTGGCCGGTCCCGCCATCGCCGCCGCGGTGGCGCACGTATTCGGGTGGCGGTGGGTCTTCCTGGGGCTGCTGCCGGTGGTGGCGGTCACCGGGTCGATCGCGCTGCCCGCGCTGATCCGCCTCGGCCCGCCGGGCACCCCGCGCGCGGAGGAGCACCGGCTCATCGACGGCATCGCGGTGGCCGCCGGGGCCGGGATGCTGCTGGCCGGCCTCACGCTCGCGGCCGGCTCCGGCGCGGTGCTGGCCGGCCTCGCGCTGATCGCGGCGGGCGGGATCGTCGGGCTGCCCGCGCTGCGGCGGCTGGTTCCGCCCGGCACCCTGACCGCGCGGCGAGGGCTGCCGGCCACCATCCTGTGCCGGGGACTGCTGACCTTCGCGTTCTTCGGCGCGGACGCCTACGTCACGCTGTCGATCACGGAGGTGCGGCACCGCAGTCCGCTGGTCGCGGGCATCGCCGTCACCGGCGCCACGCTGACCTGGACGGCCGGCGCGTGGGCGCAGGCCCGGCTGAGCGAGAAATGGGAGGGGCGCCGCCTGGTCCGGGTCGGCCTGGTGATCATCCTGGCCGGCATCGCCGGGATGACCCTGGTGCTGCATCCCGCCGTGCCGCTCGCCGTCGGCCTCGCGGCCTGGACCGTCGCGGGCCTGGGCATGGGCCTGTCGTATGCGCCGATTTCGCTGCTGATGCTCCGGGAGGCGCCGCCCGGCCGGGAGGGCTGGGCGTCGGCGTCGCTGAACCTGGCCGACGTGCTCGGCACCGCGATCGGCGTCGGCATCGGCGGCGCGGCCGTGGCCGCCAGCACCGGCCGGGACCTCACCGTGGGCATCACGGCCGCCTTCGCCATCGCCGCGGCGGTGGCCCTGACCGCGATGGTGGTCACCCGGCGGCTGCCGCCCGGCCCGGTCAGCAAGCCCCCGCCGGCCATCGCCGAGCACGTGCCGACCTGACCGAACCCAGGGCCGCCCGCGGCCCACGCCCCAGTCGACCTGACCGAACCCAGCCCCGCTCGCGCCCCGAGCCCTCGATTCCCGCGATCGACACGTGCTCGGTGATGCGGTCACCCAGCCGGGCCGGGTGGTCGACGTCTCCTTCCACGCCGCGGGTGGCCGGGTGCCACTCGGTCCAGAACCGGGCCGTGGTGACCACGTCGAAGACGGCGTCGATCGGGCGGCGCGCGACGAAGTGGTGACTTACCCGCGGCATGGCTGCTCATCTCCCCCGCCTCTCGCACCCGGCGTGGCATTAGCGGTTAAGATTCAGCCGGTTTCCGGCCGCGAAAACCGGCCAAATCCGAACCGCTAATCGACTGGCCAAAGACACGGGGGCGCTGGTCAGGCCCGCAGGGCTGCCTCGGTCTGGGCGGTGTCCTCGGAGCCCCGGTAGTAGGCGCACCAGGTCGACCGCGCGATGCCGGGCCACGGCCAAGCCAGCCGGGCGCATCTGGGAAAGCACCGCCATCACTGTGCCTCCTACGCCGGGAGATGCCACCAGGAGTACGTCACCGCGGGCGGAATTGGATCTGCGCTCTTGCCAATCCAGCCGGTAGCGATCTATGACCGTAGTAGCAGGAATCCCGGGACCCCGGCAGCGGACCGAAGCTCCCCGTGACGGCTTCCTGCGCCCGCGCGAAGGGGACGAACATGGCCACTTCGAGAACCGCCGGAAGCTCGCCGGGCCTGGCGTCGGGCGCCATCGGCCTGCGGGAAGTCCTGTTCCAGTCGGTAACCTCCATGGCGCCGGCCGGCGCGGTCGCGCTGTCGATCGCGGTCGGGGCCACCTACGCGGGCGGCGCGCTGCCGCTGGCCGTCCTGCTGGCCCTGATCGCGTGCATGCTCGTCGCGAGCTCGATCGGCCAGCTCGCCAAGCACCTGCCGTCGGCCGGAAGCATCTACACCTACCCCGCCGAAGCCATCCACCCGTCCATCGGCTTCCTCGTCGGCTGGGGCTACGCCCTGGTCGAGGCGCTGATCGGGCCGCTGACGACGATCATCTTCGGCTACCTGGTCGGCTCGGTCATGCAGAGCGAGTTCAACTGGCCCTTCACCGCCACCTGGATCGCGTTCATGATCGCCGCCGCCGTGGCGATCGCCCTGCTCAACTTCCGCGGGGTCCAGCTGAGCGCCAGGACCGGCACCATCCTGGGCACCTTCGAGGTGCTCGTCTTCGTCGCGCTGGCGCTCTGGCTCATCATCAAGGCCGGCTCGGCGAACACCGGGCAGGTCTTCACGCTGCATTTCGCGGACATCAAGGGCTTCAAGGGCTTCTCCGGCATCGCCGCGGGCTCCATTTACACCATCCTCGCCTTCATCGGCTTCGAGGCGTCGGCTCCGCTCGCCGAGGAAGCGCGCAATCCCCGCCGCACCATCCAGGTCGCCGTGGTGACTTCGTGCCTCGTCATCGGCCTCTTCTACGTCTTCACCACGTACGCCGGCGACGTGTTCTACGGCCCGCAGCGGTTCGCGTCCTTCGGCGAGCTGAACGGCGGCAGTCCCTGGATCGGGCTGGCCCGCAGCGTGTGGGGCGTGGGCTGGGTGGTGGTATTCCTGGCCATCGTGAACTCGACGTTCGCCAACGGGAACGCGGGCACGCTGGCCACCACCCGGACCTGGTACGCCATGGCCCGCATCGGGGTGCTCCCCTCGCCGCTGGCCCGGACCCATCCGCAGTGGAAGTCACCGTACGTCGGCGTCATCGTCCAGCTGGTGCTGACGCTGGCCATCGGCCTGCCGATCGGCATTCACTTCGGCCCGGTCACCGGCTTCGTCTTCCTGGCCACGATCCTGACCGGCGTCATGATCATCATCTACATGGTGTTCAACCTGTCCTGCATCATGTTCTACCTGCGGCGGGCCCGGTCGGAGTTCAACGTGCTGCTGCACCTGGTGGTGCCGGTGCTCGGCATCGTGGCTTTCCTGCCGGCCTGGTTCACCGCGCTCGGGATCGGCGGATCGGTGCTGAAATTCGTCGCTCCGCTCTCCTACCCATCAAGCGAAACGGGGCTTGTCATCGGAATCTGGTTCATCATCGGGATCGCCGTCCTGATCTACCTGTACGCGCGTCATCCCGCGCGGCTGCCCGAGATGAAGCGGGTGTTCGGCGACGAGCCGCTGACCGGCGTGATCACCGGCCAGCGCGGTACCCGGTAGGTGACGGCATGAAGGCGGACGAGGGATACATCGAGGTTCCCGGCGGCCGGGTCTGGTACCGCAGCGTCGGCGAGGGCGGGACACCGCTGCTGTGCCTGCACGGCGGGCCGGGCTTTACCCACTATTACCTGGAACCCCTGGAGGCGCTGGCCGACCGGCGCCAGGTGATTTTCTATGACCAGCTGGGCTGCGGGCGGTCGGACCGTCCGGCCGACACCGCGCTCTGGACGGTACCGCGATTCGTCGAGGAACTCGTCACGGTGCGGGCGGCGCTCGGGCTGAGCCGGCTGCACCTGTTCGGCAGTTCGTGGGGCGGCATGCTGGCCATGCAGTACGTGCTGGACCGGCGCCCGGAGCTGGAGAGCCTGATCCTGTGCGGGAGCCCGGCCAGCATGATCAGGTGGGTACAGGACTGCGACCGGCTGCTGGCGGCGCAGCCGGACGAGGTACGGCGCGTCATCCGCCAGCATGAGGAGGCCGGGTTCACCGCCTGCCCGGAGTACCAGGCGGCCATCCTGGGCTTCTACCGGGAGCACGTCTGCCGCCTGGATCCGTGGCCGGCCGGCCTGGAACGCTCCTTCGCCGAGGCGGGCTACGACGTGTACAACATCATGAACGGCCCAAGCGAGTTCACGGTGACCGGCACGCTGAAGACCTGGAGCGTAATGGACCGGCTGGGCGAGATCCGGACGCCCGCGCTGCTGGTCGGCGGACGGTACGACGAATGCCAGCCGGGCCATCTGGAGGAGATGCACCGGCGCATCGCCGGTTCCCAGCTCGCCATCATCGAGGACGCCTCGCACCTCTGCTTCGCCGAGCAGCCGGAGGAGTTCAGCAACCTGGTGAACTCCTTCCTCGACCGCATCGAGACCCCCTGACCGGGCCGCCGCGGCGAGCCTGGCACCTGGCCGCCGGGCCCGGTGGCTGGCGGCCGCCACCTGATCAGGGCATCCGGGGTTCCGGAAGATTCTTAGCCCGGAGGTATGCGGATCGGCGCCCGGCGGAGTTAAAGGGTTGTGAGCAACGAGCAGACGGAGTTCGCCGAGTTCTTCCGGGCCAGCTGGGAGCCCTGCCTGCGCGCGGTAGTGGCGGTGGCCGGCCGCTCCCAGCTGGCCGAGGACCAGGTCGCGGAGGCGTTCGCCAAAGCCTGGGGGTCGTGGCGGAAGGTCCGCCGCCATCCAGCCCCGCGGGCGTGGGTGGTGCGCACCGCGCTGAACACCGGGGCGTCGTGGTGGCGGTTCCGGCGCCGTGAGCTGCCCCTGACTGACCATGACCGGGCGGCTCCGGCCGACCCCGGCGGTGGCCTCGATGCCACCCTGCTGACGGCGATCTGGCGCCTGCCCGCGCGGCAGCGTGAGGTGATCGCGCTGCGGATCTTCCTTGATCTGGACACCGCCACCATCGCCCGCCAGCTGGGGATTGAGGCGGGCACGGTCCGGATGCACTTGTCCCGGGGCGTAGCGGCGCTGCGTCACGAACTCACCCCAGCCGCGACCATGGAGGCCGATCAATGAACGTCCACGATGCAATGAGTGACAACGAGGTGCTGCGCGCCGCGTCCGGCTCGCTGTCCGGAATGGCCGTGGCCAGCCCCCCGGATGTGGAGGCGATCATGGCCAGGGGCCGCGCGCGCCGGACCCGCCGGCTCGCCGGAGTAGCGGGCCTGTCGGTGGCCGGCGCCGCCGCGGGTACCGCCCTGGCCGTCGGCCTGACCGGCGTGCTCGGCCCGGCCCCGGCCCCCGGCACGATCCGGACCGCGGCATTCACGCTGGCCGGCAACGCCAACGGCACGGCCACGCTGACCATCAACCCGCAGGAACTGCTCGACCCCGCGGCCCTGCAGAGCGACCTCGCGCAGTACGGCATCGCGGCGAAGGTCACCTCCGGCAGCTTCTGCTCCTCCGATCCCGCGCCGGCCTTTTCGCAGGTCGTGTCCGCCCATCCGGGCGGGCCGTCGACCGTGACGCCGCAACCGGCTGTGCGGCCCACACTCACGATCGACCCATCGGCCATGCCCGCGGGCACCGAGCTCAGCGTCGGCGACTTCCAGCTCACCTCGGGCCAGTACTCGGGCGAGCAGCAGGCCGACTTCGTGCTCATCGACACCGGCTCCTACACCTGCAGCAGCACCCCGCCTGACCCAAACGGCCTGCCTGACGGCTATGGCCCAGGTGACGGCATCGGGCTGCTGTACCGCGGCCCCGGCCCGGCCGGGTCGTAGTCAGCCACGAGCCGCCGGCGGGTGCTGGGGCTCCCGTCGCCCGGCAAGATGCCCGCGTCACGTCCCCAGCATCGCGGCGCGGGCTCCCGCCGTGCCATTCCAGCATACGAACACAGATTCGATTTGTCTACCGCAACGCCGATTCCCGGACACTGGCGTTGCCGCGCGAGTTACTGCCATCCGCCGCGTACGGCAGCCTGGCCCGGGACCGCACCACCGGGCCCGGGACGGCGCCGCCGGGCCCGGCCGGGGCGCTAGCTGGCATGGGCCGTCAGTGGCCAGCCGAAGAAGCCGTCCAGCGTTACCGTCCGGCCGGCCGAGCGCAGCGGATCGATCGCCGCGTAGGTCGTGATGAACGTCTCGGTCTCGTGATGCACGACGGGCGGCCTGGGCTTGGCCACCGGATTGCCGTCGGGCCAGGCCGCCTGGCGCAGCCCGGCCGGCGAACTGTAGGTATTGCTCTGGGTGAGAAAGCCGACCAGCCAGTAGCCGCGGCCGTTCGCCAGCGGCAGCGCGAACGTCGGGTCAGGGACCTGGGTGAAGCGCCCGCTGAAGGCGACTCCGCCGCTGCGGTCTTTCCGGATCTGCGTCGCGGCCTGGGCGGTGATCGAGCCCGAGCCGGACAGGAATCCGTTCAGCGCGAACGGTGCCGCTGCGGCCGTGGTCGCCCTGGCCCCGGTCTGGGCGTGGGTCAGGACCCGGGCCAGGTCGGGCGCGTAGCTGGCGGGCGTGAGCACGGCGGACGCTGAGGCCGGTGTCCCCTGCCGGCATAGCGCCGGCCAGCCGGAACTGCCGGGGCGGTTGACGGCGGCGGCCAGCTTCCACCGGCCGCCGGCCCGCTCGAACACCAAGGCCTGCGGCTGCATGCCGTGCCCGAGGGTGAAGACGTCGGTGTCGCCATAGGCCACGAAGATGGCGGCGCCGCCACGGTGGCACGGCACGGTGATCGACAGGCCGGTCAGCTGGAAGGCCCGCCGGGAGCTGGTCTTGGCGGTCGCCGCCTGATGCTCCTCCGCCTGGTAGACGGTGCCCATCTCCGCGGTCGCGACCTGGCTCAGCGCGGAAAAGTCGTCCTTGGTCCACATCTGGTTGGTCTTCGCCAGCCAGTTCAGCGTGGCGGCCTGCTCCGCCGCGGCGTGCCGTGACGCGGGCGGCGCGCTGATCGTCGCGGAGCCGCCCGACCCGCACGCCGTCGCGGCCAGCCCGGCCCCGGCTGCGATCGCCATCAGCAGCCGGACTCGCCGGGACGTTCCGTTTCCGTTCATTTCTGCGTCCTCCCTGGGAGCCCCGGGCTATCCGAAGCCCGGTCAAGGCCGACGCTAGGAATTTCCCCGGCTCCCGGGATCGGGCTGTGCCCTGGATTTGCGCTGCGGGCCAGCCCGGAGCGGCGTCAGGGCCTGCCCCGATGTCATCGCCCGGCTGCGGTGTCAGACTGGATTTGTGGAACTATCCGCGTCGGTCCTGGTGGTCGATGACCATGACGGTTTCCGGGCTTTCGCCCGGGCCATCCTGGAGGCGGCCGGGTTCACTGTCGCTGAGGCAGCCACCGGCGCGGAGGCAACGGAGACGGCCAGGACGGTCCGGCCCGGGCTTGTCCTGCTCGACATTCAGCTTCCGGACTTCGACGGCTTCGAGGTGGCCAGGCGGCTGGCCGCGCAGGACGACAGCCCGGTAGTGGTGCTGACGTCGACCCGCGAGGCGAGTGATTACGGCGCGCGGATCACTTCGAGCCCGGCGGCCGGGTTCCTGCCCAAGGATCAGCTGTCGGGCGCGGCACTGCGCCGGTTCCTGGCCGGGAGCCCGGCGTGAGCAGGCGCCTGCTGGCGGTTCTGATCGCGGGCGCCGCCGCGGCGGTGCTTTTCCAGGTCGTCGTCCGCTACGTGCCCGGGCCGCCGCCCCCGCTGATCTGGACCATCCTCGCCGTGCCGGTGGGATTGTCTTTCCTGGTGGCCGGCATAGCCGCCTGGCTACGCTGGCCGACCAGCAGGCTTGGCCTGCTCTTCACGATTGTCGGCTACGCCTGGATCCTGCCCAGCGTGGGCTTTCTGCCCTACGCGCTCCCGTTCACGATCAGCAGCCTGACCGCGAGTATCTACACCGCGGCGCTGGCCCATCTGGCGCTGGCCTGGCCCAGCGGCCGGCTGCGCTCGCGGTTCGAGTGCGGGGTGGTCATCGCCGAGTATGTGTGGGTCGTCGGCCAGAGCCTGGTCTCGATGTTGTTCTGGAATCCCCGCACCACCGGCTGCCCCGTCGGCTGCCCGGCCAACCTGCTGATGGTCGACGGATCCAATGCGATCATGAATTCCTTCGACGCGTGGTCCGTGCCGGTGTCGCTGGTGCTCACCGGCACCGTGCTGACCCTGATCGTCCGGCACTGGCAGTCGGCCCGCGGCTGGTCACGGCGAGCCATGGTCCCGCTGGTGTGGATCAGCTTCGCGGTGATCGCCCTGTCCGTGGCGCAGACCGTGACGAGTAACTTCAGCCTGCCGGTGTCCAACCTCGCCCTGAACGGCTTCGGGCCGCTGATCCTGCTCGCGGGCCCGGCCTTGTTCGTGGCCAGCACGCTGCGAGCCCGGACGGCACGGGGCGCGGTCGGCACCGCGATCGTCGACCTGGAGCCCGGAGCGCCGCCCGGCCGGCTCCGGGACGCACTGGCCAGGGCGCTGGGCGACTCGACGCTGCAGCTGGCGTTCCGGCGGCCGGACGGTTCTGGCTACCTGGATACCTCAGGCCAGCCGGTCGACCCGGCCCGGCCGGACCCGGGCCGGGCGGTGATGCCGCTGGCCGCGGACGGCGATGCCGTCCTGGTCCACGACGCGGGGCTTGAGCACGAGCCGCAGCTGGTCAAGCTCACGGCATCCGCGGCCAGCATGGCGCTGGAGCATGCCCGGCTGCAGGCCGAGGTGCAGTCTCAGCTGGAGCAGGTCCGGGCGTCGCGGACGCGGATCGTCCAGGCCGGCGACGCCGAGCGGCGCCGGCTCGAGCGCGACCTGCACGACGGCGCCCAGCAGCGGCTTGTCACGCTGAGCCTGGCGCTGGGGATGGCCCGCGACCGGGCCGCCGGAGCCGACCCGGGGCTTGAGTCCCTGATCGAGTCGGCCGCGAAAGAGGCCCGCGAGGCCCTGGTCGAGCTGCGGGAACTGGCCCGCGGAATTCATCCCGCCATCCTGACCGAGACCGGGCTGGCCGGAGCGATCCAGGCCCTGGTGGAGCGCTCGCCGGTGGCCACCACGATGACCGCGGTGCCCGCCGGGCGGTTCCCGGCCGCGACCGAGGCAACGGCCTACTTCGTCGTGTCCGAGGCGCTCGCGAATGTCGCCAAGCACGCGGCGGCCGGCCACGCCGAGGTGACGATCCGGGAGGCGGCGGGCCGGCTGGTGGTGCGGGTCAGTGACGATGGCGCCGGCGGCGCCCGGCCGGACGGCGGATCGGGTTTGCGCGGCCTGGCTGACCGGGTCGCATCGGCGGGCGGCCTGCTGCGTATCGACAGCCCGCCCGGTGCCGGGACCCGGCTGGAGGCAGATATCCCGTGTCAGCAGCACAGCCAGTGACCGGGCCGCCGCCGGCGCTGCGTGTGGTCATCGCCGAGGACGCGGTACTGCTGCGCGAGGGCCTGCACCGGCTGCTGACCGAGGCCGGCCTGGACGTGGCCGGCACGGCCGGGGATGCCACTCGGCTGCTGGCGCTGACCGGCGCGCTGCGGCCCGACGTGGTGCTCACCGACATCCGGATGCCGCCCGCCCAGGCCACTGAAGGCCTGCAGGCCGCCCTGCAGATACGCCGCCAGTGGCCGGGCACCGCCGTCATGGTCATGTCCCAGTACGTCGAGACCGAGCACCTCTTCGAGCTTCTCGCCGATGATCCTGGCGGCGTCGGCTACGTGCTCAAGGAGCGGGTCGCTGACGTTGCGCAGTTCACCGGCGCGATCCGCCGGGTCGCGGCCGGCGAGTCGGTAATCGACCCGCAGGTGGTCTCCCGGCTGGTCGCCAGGCCGCGGCAGGACAGCCCGCTGCAAACCCTGACCGAGCGTGAGCTGGCCGTGCTGGCGCTGATGGCCGAGGGCCGCTCCAATCAGGCCATCGCCAGCCAGCTTTATATGTCACCCAAGACCGTGGAGACCCACGTCGGGAACATGCTCGCCAAGCTCGGGTTGCCACCCGCCGCCGACGACCACCGCCGGGTCCTCGCCGTCCTGACCTACCTGCGCCGCTAAGCAGCCATCCGAGGGCCGCCGGATGCAGGCTGGCGCGTCCTGGCCGACCCCGGTCGCGCTGGCGTCGGTGACCGGCCCGCGGATCGTCTCGCGGTTGACCGCGGGCGGCGCAGGCCAGGCGCAAGGGGGCCGGGGAACACATGTTCCCCGGCCCCTTTGTACGCGTGTATGCGTGCCGTTGCTACCTCAGCGCGAAGGTCAGGATCTTGTGGCTCCTGGTGAACGAGACGCCGACCGTGCCTGCCGCGCCGGCGAAGTCGCCGGTTCCGCCGGTGACCGCCAGTACCGCCGCCTGGGGCTGCTTCGACTTGAACCGGACCACTCCCTGGACAGTCAGGCTGCCGTGCTTCAGCACGACGGTGACGACGCAGTTTCCCAGCGTCTGCCGCGCGAACTTCTCCGGAATCCTGGTCAGGGTGCAGACACCGGCGTCGTGACCGATGATCGGGAAGCCGTGCCCGGCCCGGTGCGTGACGGTGACCTGGTCGTTGATGATCAGCTCATCGCCCTGAGCGAAGACCCTGGGGTTGCTGCCCGGGACCGCGACGAAGCCAGGGTCGGCGCCGCCATTGTTGATGTCGAAGGCGAAGTACCTGGCCGTCCGCGCGGCGCTCGCGCTGCTGGCCGTGTGGGCGTTGCGGGCGGTGGTGGCCGGAGTAGCCGGTGCAGCGGCGGCCACTCCAATCGTCCCGCACGCCGCCAGTGCCGCGCCCGCGGCGATAATCGTGGCCCTTCGTGCTGGCCTGTGCATTGCTGACCTCCTGGATGCTCGGCTCCTGCTTCCCTGTCACCAGACCACGGCGGAGGGCTCCGGCGGATCGGGGCCAGCCCTGATTCCGCATCGGGGGATGCCTGGACCACGCATGATGGACGCCATGGAGATCGACCAGCACATCGCGGCATTGCGGCGGGACGGAACCCTGCTGGCCCAGGCGGCCGAGCGGGCCGGCCTGGACGCGCCGGTACCGTCGTGCCCGCCCTGGCAGGTCAAAGACCTGCTGCGCCACCTGGGCTACGTACACCGGTGGGCCGCCGAATATGTCGCCGAGCAGCGCGAGCAGGTGCTGCCCGACGACCCCTCCGAGCGCGAGGTGCTCAGCGGAGGGCCGCCGGATGGCGCCCTGATCGGCTGGTTCCGCGACGGTCACGCCGGCCTGGTCGAGACGCTGAGCTCGGCCGACCCGAGTCTCTCGTGCTGGACTTTCCTGGCCGCACCGTCACCGCTGGCGTTCTGGGCCCGGCGCCAGGCGCACGAGACCGCCATACACCGCGGCGACGCTGAACTGGCGGCCGGCCAGTCGCCGGGTTACCCGGCCGACTTCGCCGCCGACGGCATCGACGAGCTGATCATGGGATTCTTCGCGCGGGACGAGACCGAGCTGACATCCGCACAGCGGGCCGGGAAGCACCCGAGCGTGCAGGTGCGGACCAGTGACACCGGCGGTGCGTGGCGGGCCGAGCTCACCGCCGACGGCCGCCTGGCCGCCCGGGTCCAGCGCGGTGCCGGGCCGGCCGACTGCACGCTGACCGGGCCGGCCGCGGGCCTGTACCTGCTGCTGTGGAACCGCGCCGATCCCGCCGCGGCCGGGGTCACGGTCAGCGGGGACACCGCCGCGCTGACGGCCTGGCAGACCGGCATGCGCGTGCGCTGGGCCTAGCGGCAGGACCCGGCCCCTCCGCGCAGAACCGCGGTGGCCGGCCGGACGCTGAGCAGATGCCCGCGCCGGCGCCGCCCGTCAGGAAACGCCTCGCTTTGGTTATCGCCGCGGGCGACGGGCTAGTTATGCGGCCGTGACGTGATCGTCCACTCGTCGCAGCCGGCCCTGGCTGACCAGGTCGTCGACGAGCGTGCCGGTCCAGTACCACGACCAGGAGAACCAGCGCCGCAGCTCGCGCTCGGGCACGACGACTGCTGCCCGCACGCCGGCGACGACGAGATCTTCCAGCGCGCGGCCCGGATCCGGGCCGGCATCGCTCGGGCCGGCATAGGCCTGATCCCAGCGCGCCAGCTCACTCAGCGAGGAGTGACCCTGGCCGAGGGTCACTTGCCAGCGCGAGACGATCGCGCCGCACCGTTCCAGCGGGGACCGCAGCGCCGTCAGCTCCTGCCGTTTCAGCCTGAGCTCGGTGCGGAGGTCGTCGGTGCTGGACGGCCCCACGGCCGCCAGGTGATCCAGCAGCCGGCGCCAGCCGGATTCGGCCTCGCGCATGCGCTTGATCTCCGCGCGGCAGATCGGGTCGAGCAGGCGTGCCGCCGCACCAGCTACGAGCAGGTTCTTGCCGCGGTGGACCGCAGTGACGAGGTAGCCGCGCCCGGCCAGCTCGCCGAACCACGGCCACTTGGTCGCCGGCCACGTCGCGAATCCGGGACTGCCCTGCTTGTACGGTTCCTCATGACACGCCTCATACAGGCTCGGCAGCGCGCAGTCCGTCGTGCGGGTCAGCAGCCCGCGGCCGAGCAGAAACTCCTCCGCCTCAGCCAGCGTCCGCAGCGCCCGGTCGGGCGTCAGCCGGCACTCGAACGCCCGTTGCTCACGCAGCCCGGTCAGCGAGTCCACAGTGCAATACTCCCCCGCGCTACCGACAGGCTTCCGGGGGCGTCCGCTACGTGCGGAGTTCCGGCGGGCGGCGGGCCGCTGGCGCTTACTGGCCGCCGGCCGCATTCTGCCCGGCGAGGTGCCGGCCCTGCAGCAGCGACCAGGCCCGGACCAGCGCCACCCCGAACGAGCCGATCAGCAGGTAGGCCACGGTGAAGACGAGGAATTCATGGTCCGGTCTCGCGGCCAGCAGCACTCCGGTGACCAGCTGGCACCCGTACGCGGCGATGCTGAGTACGAGCGTCACGAGGTGGAGTTCCTTCCGGCCGATGCGCCAGTGCAGCTGCATCGTCCGGTAGAGGCTGAACGCGGCCATGATGGCGGCGGAGTAGCCCAGATTGGACTGGGGCATGAGGGCCAGCAGGGAGACGAAGAACGCATTGACCAGGGCCGTGAAAGCGGATCCGGCGAGCGCCCGGCCATGGACTGCCGCCTTGGTCCCGAAGACCGTGTCCGGGCGCAGCGAGATGGAGACGAAGAGCAGCCCGATCAATGCCCCGGCCCCCGTCGCGGTGGCCGTGAAGTACTCCCGGAAGGCATCAGGCACCACGGCTGGATCCTTGTCCTCGTCACTGGCTCAGCACCGGCCGGATGAAGTACCCACCCACCCGATCAGCGAGAGTGCATCATCCCATCAGCCGACCCGGCCGGGGTGCGGACGGGCTGATGCGCGGCGGCGGCCGGTCGCGGCCGGGGCGGGCCATGGCCGGACAGTTACAGTGGCAGCAGTTTCGCGGCGAGGAGGCTAAGGATGCCGGACCAGGAGGCCGCCGAGGTGGCCGCCGTTTACCGGGAGTACATCGCCGGGCTGCTCAGCCGGGAGCGGGAGACCTACGCCCAGCGGCACGCCGGGTCCCGGCATGCGTTCGAGACCGCGGGCGGGAACCTGCTCGGCGGCGTGCCGATGACCTGGATGCGGATGTGGGCCGGCGGATTCCCGATCTACTTCGCCGAGGCGCGCGGCGCGCGGCTGACCGACATCGACGGGAACGGCTTCATCGACTTCTGCCTGGGCGACACCGCGGCCATGGCCGGGCACTCCCCCGCCGCCACGGTGGCCGCGGTCGCCCGCCGGTACGGCGAGCTGGGCGGCGCGGCGACGATGCTGCCGACCGAGGATGCGGGCTGGGTGGCCGCGGACCTGACCCGGCGGTTCGGGGTAACGCGGTGGAGCTTCACGCTCACGGCGACCGACGCTAACCGGTGGGCTCTCCGGGTCGCCCGGCAGCTCACCGGGCGGCCGAAGATCCTGGTGTTCAGCTACTGCTACCACGGCAGCGTGGACGAGGCGTTCATCCTGGCCGGGCCGGACGGCCCGGCATCGCGGCCCGGCAACGTCGGCGCCCCGGTCGATCCGCGGCAGACCACCAGGGTCGTCGAGTTCAATGACGTCGGCGCGCTGGAGCGCGAGCTCGCGGCCGGCGATGTGGCCGCCGTCCTGATGGAACCGGCCCTGACCAACATCGGCATCGTCCTGCCCGACCCCGGGTACCTCACGGCCGTGCGGGAGCTGACCAGCCGGCACGGCTGCGTTCTAATCAATGATGAGACGCATACGTTCAGCGCTGGCCCGGGCGGCTGCACCGCCGCCTGGAACCTGGACCCGGACATCGTCACCATCGGCAAGTCGATCGCGGGCGGCATCCCGGCGGGGGCCTGGGGCCTGTCCGAGGCGCTGGCCGGCCGCATCCTGGCCGACGCGGATGCCGACATCGAGGACGCCGGCGGGGTGGGCGGCACGCTGGCCGGTAACGCCCTGTCGGTCGCGGCGATGCGGGCGACGCTGGAGCACGTGCTGACCGACGCCGCGTTCGAGGGCATGATCGCCGTCGCCGATCGCTACACCGCGGGCGTCCGGGACGTGATCAGCACGCGCCGGCTGCCGTGGACCATCACCCAGCTGGGAGCCCGCGCCGAGTACCGGTTCTGCGCGCCCGCGCCGCGGTCGGGGGGCGAGTCCGAGGCCGCCGCCGATCTGCTGCTCGATGAGTACCTGCACCTCTACACCGTCAATCGCGGCGTGCTCATGACCCCGTTTCACAACATGGCCCTGATGTCCCCGGCTACCACCGCCGACGATGCCGACTTCCACACCCAGGTCTTTGCCCGCGCGGTCGACGAGCTGCTCGGCTAGTCCTCGTACCGCCGCTGGACGGCAAGCGGTGACTACGGTATGGGTTGTGACGATCGATCTGAACGTGCTGCGGCTCTTCGTCTACGGGCAGTTCGCTGATCGGGCCCGGGCGGTGGGGCCGGACGACGTCGCGACGGCGTTCGGCCTGCCCGCGGCCGAGGCACTGGACGCGCTGCGCGCGCTGGACGACGCTCACCTGCTGGTGCTCGACTCCGGCCGCCAGCGCATCGTGATGGCACACCCCTGGGCCGCGATGCCGATGGGTTTCGTCGTGGCCAGCGATACGCAAAAATGGTGGGGCGGCTGCGTCTGGGATTCCTTCGCCATCCCGTCACTCGTGCGCGCTCCGTGCCTGGTCGCTACCCACTGCCCGGCATGCGGCCGGGTGCTTGCGCTCGACGTGCACGCAGACGCCTCGCCCGGCCCGAACTCCGGCTCCGGCCAAGGCACCGGCGAGATGGTCGCGCACCTGCCCGTGCCAGTGGCCCGGATGTGGGATGACGTCGTGCTCACCTGCAGCAGCCAGTTGCTGTTCTGCAGTCGAGGTCATGTGGCGGAATGGCTGGCACGCACCGGCACGCCCGAAGGAGCTGTCCTCAGTCTGGACGCTCTCTGGAACCTGGCCACCGGCTGGTACGCGGGACGGCTGTCCCCCGGATACCGCCGCCGGACCCCGGCGGAGGCCACCGGATTCTTCGCGGGCATCGGCCTGACCGGGGATTTCTGGGCCTCCTGATTGCTACCGCGGCGCGTTACCGTAAGGGGATGGGTCGCGTGGTTCCTGCCGGAAACGTCGACTGGCCCGGGTTGTTCGGCCGGTTCGAGCACACCTGCTTCCGGCTGCACACGCGCCAGTCGTACGACGATCCCGGCGAGGCGGACGCGCTCCGGTCGTTCCTGGCGGGCCAGGAGCCGGCGATTTACCCGGCCAAGGACGAATGGCTCGCGGTGCTGCGGGCCGGGGTGGCGGCCGGCAAGGTAATGCAGCGCGTGCATGTCGTTTCCGAGCCGCTATCCGACTACCTGCGGTTCGAGATCGGCTGGAGTTACCAGGTGAACGCCGCGATCGGCGAGGACATCCGCATCTCCCGGGCCGGTGCCGCGCTGCCCGGCAATGACTACTGGCTGTTCGACAGCCGCGCGCTGGCCCGCATGCACTATGACGACCACGGCCGGCTGACCGGCGTCGAGCTTGACGACAACCCGGCCGCGGTCGTGCAGGCGGCGTACTGGCGCGACGTCGCCCTGCACCTGGCGGTGCCGCTGGAAAACTGGCGGTCCAGCCGCTGAGGCGGCCGGCTAGGACGGCCCGAGGATCTCAGCGATGATCTTGATGCCGCGGATCAGCGAGGGTGCCTCCTCGGCCGCGTAGCTGAGCCGCAGGAACGAGCCGGGCGGCTCGCCGGGGAAGCAGGCCCGGCCGGGACTGACGGCCAGGCGGCGCGCGGCGGCGGCCGCGGCCACATCCGCGTCGGGGAACGCCTCGGGCAGCCGCAGCCACAGGTGCACCCCGCCCGCCGGAACCGCCTCCAGCTCGCAGCCGGGCAGCAGGTCGCGGATGGCCAGCACGAGCGCGTCCCGGCGTTCCCGCAGTATCCGCCGGACCCCGCCCATGTGCCGGTTCCAGCCGGGCGCGGTGAGCACGTCGAGCGCGACCTGCTGGAGTACCGGCGCCACGAACAGGTCGCCGCTGATCCGGCCGCGCCGCAGCCTGGCCAGCACCGGCCCGCGGGCCGCCAGCCCGGCCACCCGCAGCCCGGCGGCGACCGGCTTGGACAGTGACCGCAGGTAGATCACGTGCCCGTGGTCGTCCATGCTGGCCAGCGGCGGCGGGGACGGCTGGGCGAGATCGAAGTCACGCATCCAGTCGTCCTCCAGCAGGAACGCGCCATGGCGCGCCGCCGCCGCCAGCACCGCGCCGCGCCGGTCCGGCGCCAGCACCGAGCCGGCCGGGTTGGCGTACCGCGGCTGCAGGTAGGCCAGCCGGGCGCCGGTCCGGGCCAGCGCGTCCGCTAGTGCGTCGGGCAGCACCCCGTGCCGGTCCCCGGGAACGGGCACCAGCGTCAGCCCGGCGGCCCGCGCGGCCGCCAGCGCCCCGACGTAGGTCGGCGACTCGACGATCACCGGGTCGCCGGGCGCGCACAGGTGCCGGAACACGGCCGACAGCGCAGCCTGCCCGCCCGACGTGATCAGCACGTTCTCGGCGGTCATCGAGCCGCCGGTCTCGCTGGCGAAGTGACTGCGCAGTTCCGGCAGGCCCTGCGACGGCAGGCGGCTCCAGCCCTGCGGGCGCCGGGCGGCGCGCGATGCCGCGGCGGCCAGCAGGCCGAGCGGCTGCAGCCGCTCGTCCAGGAACCCGCTCGCCATCGCCAGCGTGTCCGGCGGCGAGGGCTCGACCAGCCGTTCCAGGTCGGGTCCCAGGCCCGCGCGGCTGCCGAGCGCGAGCGTCTGCCAGGAGACGTCCGCCGCCGGGACGGCGCGCCGCCGCGCCGCGGTGAACGTGCCGCTGCCCGGTCTCGTCACCACCAGCCCGCGGCGGGCCAGGTCAGCCAGCATGCGCTGCACCGTGGCGGGGCTGAGCCGGTAACGCTGCTGGAGTTCCCGGTACGACGGGAGCTGGCTGTCCGGCGGCAGCGAGCCGATCAGGCCCTCGACGACGGCCCGGGCGGAAGCCTGACTGCTATCATTGTTCATGAAGGCTAATAGAAGCACTTCTGTGCTGGCATGGAAAGCGTCACCGCTGCTGCTCGGCGCGGTCGGCGTGCTGTGCTTCAGCATCACGTTCCCGGCGACGCATGCCGCGGAAGCCTCGTTCAACCCGGTCGTGGTCGGCCTCGGCCGGGCGGTGCCGGCCGCCGCGCTGGCGGCCATCATCCTGGCCGCGCGGCGCCAGCCGTTGCTCCCGCCGCGGGAGATCCTGGGCCGGATGCTCATCGTCGCCGGCACCGTCGGCATCGGCTTCGGCCTTCTGTCGGCGATCGCGCTGCACCAGGTGAGCAGCGTGCACGGGGCCGTGCTGACCGGCCTGATCCCCGCGGCGACCGCCGGGATGGCGGTGCTGCGGGCCGGCGAGCGGCCCCGGCCCAGGTACTGGGCGGCACTGGCGCTCGGGCTGGCGGTGGTCGTCGGCTTCGCGGTGATCCAGGGCGGCGGGCGGCTCCGCAGCGGGGACATCCTGCTGCTGTTCGCGATCGTCGTGGCCGGAATCGGCTACACCGAGGGCGGCGCGCTGGCCCGCCAGTACGGCGGCTGGCGGATCATCTGCTGGGCGCTGATCCTGGCGCTGCCGGTGAGCCTGCCGGTCACGGTCGCCGCGGTCATCGCGGATCCGCCCCGGCACGTCACCGCGGGCGCGGCGGCCGGCCTGGCCTACGTCTGCTTCATCTCCATGTGCCTGGGCTTCTTCGCCTGGTACCAGGGCCTGGCGCGCGGCGGGGTGGCCCGGATCGGGCGCCTGCAGCTGGCCCAGCCCGCGCTGACCCTGGGCTGGTCCGCGCTGCTGCTCGGCGAGCACGTCGGCCTGCTGACCGGCGCAGCCGCGGTCGCCGTGATCGCCGTGACGGCCGTCGGCCGCAACGCGCGCGTCGATAGCAGCGGGCCGGACCAGAAAAAACCATCAAGACCGGGATTTACGCGGCAGGCACCGTACTCGCATATTCCCGGCCAGCCGCCGCTGACCGGAGCCAGCACGGCGCCCTGCGGCGGCGACGCTTCTGGCTAGCTCGGGTTATCGTGGTCGGCATGCCGGATCGTAAGGAGATCTTGGAAGTCGCCGGCCGGACTGTGCAGGTCAGCAACCCGGACAAGGTCTACTTCCCGCAGACCGGGCACACCAAGCTGGACGTGATCCGGTACTACCTGACGGTCGCCGACGGCGCGCTGCGCGGCGTGGCCGGGCGGCCAATGGTGCTCAAGCGGTTCGTGCACGGCGCGGCCGGCGAGGCGTTCTTCCAGAAGCGGGCGCCGTCCGCGCGGCCGGACTGGATCGAGACGGTCGAGCTGAGCTTCCCGTCCGGGCGCACCGCGGAGGAGGTCGTCGTCCGGGACGCGGCGCAGCTCGCCTGGGTGGCGAACCTGGGCTGCATCGACCTCAATCCGCACCCGGTCCGCGCCAGCGACCTTGATCACCCGGACGAGCTGCGGGTGGACCTCGATCCGGTGCCCGGCGTCGGATGGCCGCAGATCGTCGCGGTCGCGCTGGTGGCCAGGGACGTGCTCGCGGACTTCGGCCTGGTGGGCTGGCCGAAGACGTCGGGCTCCCGCGGCATGCACGTCTACTGCCGGATCGAGCCGCGCTGGACGTTCACCGAGGTGCGGTCCGCCGCCGTGGCACTGGCCAGGGAAATCGAGCGGCGGGCGCCGGACCTGGCCACCGCCCGGTGGTGGAAGGAGGAGCGCCACGGCGTCTTCGTCGACTACAACCAGAACGCCAAGGACCGGACGGTCGCCTCCGCCTACTCGGTCAGGCCGACCCCGGACGCCCGGGTGTCAGCGCCGCTGACCTGGGACGAGGTGCCCGGCTGCCAGCCTGAGGCGTTCACCATCGACACGATGCCGGTGCGGTTCGCCGCCGTCGGCGACCTGTCCGCGGGCATCGACGACGCGGCCGGGTCCCTGGAGCCGCTGCTCAAGCTGGCGGCCGACCACGAGGCGGCCGGCCTGCCCGACGCGCCCTGGCCGCCGCATTTCGACAAGCAGGCCGGGGAGCCGCCCCGGGTGCAGCCATCGAAACGCCGCGCCAGCCCGCCGCCCGCATCCAGCGCCCCGGCACGGCCCGCGCCGGGCCAGGCCAGCGGGCCGACCGGGCGCCGCAAGTCGACGATGCCGCTGATCGAGATCGCCCGGGCGGCGAGTCAGGCCGAGGCGATGCTGGGCCTGGACCGCTGGAAGGAACGGCACGGGGACATCTGGCCGTACCTTGAGCCGTCCGACGTGCTGGTGGACTCGATGCGCGGCCGGTCATCGACCTGGACCAGGATCCGGCTGAACCTGCGCAACGTACCCGCCGGGCAGCGTCCCGCGCAGGAGGCACTCGAAGTGGACTACGACCCGTGGGCCGGGTCCGGCCGGTGATGGCGTCGCCGCCCCGGCGGGCCGGTCCCGCTGGCGTTGCCGGAGCCGGCGAGCGAGAATCCTGCTATGACTGCCGGACCTGACCGGGGCTTTCGCGAGGGCGTCGAAGCCGCCGCGCTCAGGCCCATGGGGGATATGGGCGCGGACACGGCCGCCTCGGCCGGGCCGGGGACGTCAGGACATGGCCACTATCCGTATGCCCGCCCGGTCCGGCACGGGTGGCGCCGGGAGGCCGGCGGCCACTGGGCTTACGACACCGTGGACGAGCACCAGTGGGAAGTCTTCTGCGCGGAATGCGGCGACACCGACGGCCCGGCCGCGGACCAGGCCCCTGCCGTCCAGGAATTGCGGGGGCCCTACCGCGGCAAGCACCGGGCGAAGCGCGTCGCGGACAAGCACTTCCGTGCCTATTCTGGCGCGCGCTAGCGACGTCTCAGCCGGCTATGTCACGCATCGCGATGACCTTCTCCGCGCGCAGCCGGACGAGCAACTCGCCCGGCACGCCGTTGCGGGCGCCGAACTCCTCCGCCCGGTCAGCGCCCATATACCGGCCGCCGAGGGCCGCTGACCACCTGCGCACCTCGGCCAGGTCCTCGGAGATCGTCGCGTGCCCTTCGATTACGACGAACGAGTACGGCGGCTGCTGGTCATCCACGCTCAGGGCGGCCCGCGGATCCCGCTGGAGCGCCCTGCCCTTGATGCCATCCCGGTGGGTGGTCAGGACAATGTCGTCGCCGTCGAGCACGAACCAGATCGGTGTCACGTGCGGCCGGCCATCCAGGCGCGTAACCGCCAGCTTCCCTGTCCTGGTGCCGGCCATCACGAACTCGCGCCACTGCGCCTCGGTCATTTTTGCCATGCCGAGAACGCTACGGGACCGGTCCCGCCGGCCCGGCAGCCAGGATGGGCCGCCTCGCCGGGTCAGCTGAGCTGCGGTGCTACCTCGGACGCGATCAGCTCCAGGTGATCAAGGTCCTGCAGGTCAAGGACCTGCAGGTACATGCGCTGCGCCCCGATCCCGGCGTAGCTCGCGATTCTCTCCGCGACCTCCGCCGGGGTCCCGACGACGCCGTCGCCGCCTTCCCGCAGCTCGGTCAGGTCCCGGCCGATCGCGGCCGCCCGCCGCTCCAGCTCGGCCTGCGACCGCCCGCAGCACACCAGGTGCGCCACCGAATACGTCATCGATGACTCGGCACGGCCAGCCGCCGAGCACGCTTCCCGCACCCGGCCGAACGCCGCCGCGGTCTCGTCCAGATCGCTGAACCCGACGTTGTACTCGTCCGCGTACCTGGCCGCCAGCCGCGGCGTCCGCCGGGGCCCGGTGCCGCCGATCAGGACCGGCGGATGCGGCCGCTGCCGGGGCTTGGGCAGCCCGGGCGAGTCCGTCACCGAATAGTGCTTCCCGTCGAAGGAGAACGTGTCGCCCTCCGGCAGGTCCCACAGGCCAGTGATGATCGCCAGCTGCTCATCAAACCTTTCGAAGCGCTCGCCAAGCTCCGGAAACGGGATGGCATAGGCCGCATGCTCCGCCGCATACCAGCCGGCCCCGAACCCGAACTCCACCCGGCCGCCGCTCATGTGGTCCACCTGCGCCACGCTGATGGCCAGCGGGCCCGGGTAACGGAACGTGGCCGGCGACATCAGCGTGCCGAGCCGGATCCTGGCCGTGTCCCGGGCCAGGCCGGCCAGCGTTACCCAGGCATCGGTCGGTCCCGGCAGGCCACTGACGGAGCCCATCTTCAGGTAATGGTCGGAGCGGAAGAACGCATCGAAGCCGAGTTCCTCAGTCGCGCGGGCCACCGCCAATAGCGTGTCGTAACTCGCACCCTGCTGGGGCTCCGTGAAGATCCGCAGTTCCATGCCGCTCATCCTCCCGCATCCCGCCGCGCCAGCGCAGCCGGCCGGGCCTGACCGGACCGCGCCCGTCCCGGCCGCCCAGGCACCAGCCGCGTCCAGCGCCAGCCGCGTCCGGGGCGCCGGCCGGCAAGCTAGTCGCGGGCCGTGCACTCCGGGCCGCATGGGCGCGGCTGACCAGTCCAGCCACGGCTCCGCAGGACGCGACCGACCTCGGCGGCAACCTCGCAGGGCCGCTGCGTCACGTCGGACCACGAGTAGCGCAGCGTCACGCAGCCCTCCGCCGCGTTCGCGTTGTCGCGGTGGATGTCTCGCCAGCGCTGGAGTTCCGGATGGGCCGCTTGACCGTCCAGCTCAACGACCAGCCGGTATCGCTCGTAACGGACGTCCTGGTACGAGGGCACGCCTCGGACGATGACACGCCATTGCCTGACTCCGGCGGGCAGCCCATGACGCCGCTCAATGAAGTGCAGATAGGCATGCTCCAGTACCGAGTGAGCCCCGGACTGGGCATCGCCGAGCGCGGCGGACAGCTCCCTGCGCCACCGCAGCCGCCGGCGCGCGGCCATCGCCTGGCGGAGTCTCTCCGGCGTGGTGCGGCGGGTTCCGCAGGCGTGCAGGATCCAGCCGATTCCGTCCAGCACCGTTGCCGCCGCCCCGGCGAGGTCGAGGATCGTGTCATCAAATCGCGTCACCGGCGGCAGTAGCGCCGGGTGGCGTGCGGCACCCAGCCGCTGCGAGTAGTGCAGCCGGACGTGCCTCATCGGGGCTACCTGATGACTCCTCGGCACCGTGACGTGGATAAGCATGCTCGGTCGTGCGCCGATGCTGAGTAGCCCGTGCAGTTCAGCCGCGGTCTCGTGGCTCAGCACAGCGTTGCGGCCGGCCCCGAGGACAGCCGCCCACAAGACGGCGGCACGGTCGGGCCGCGCGCCGAAGGCCGCGTACACGCCGGAGTGCAGTCGCCGCCAGTGCCCGCTGTCCAGCTTCGCCTGCAGCGCGTGCCTGCTCATCCCCGCGCTGAGCGCCTGTGCGCGGGTGATGACTCCCGCCTGTAACTGCAGCAGCTGATCGCACTCGTCCGGGAGCTGACCGGTCATGAACCTCAGCGTCGCTGAGCTGTCCCGGGCCCGGTACCCGCGGTCCAAATCTGTGGATAAACCCCGGATTAGCTGTTGATAACTCGCCGAGGCTGCCCTCTCGGCGCCCACTGCCAGCTCCCAGCCATTGGCCAGTCGTTAACGGTTAAGATTTAGCCGGTTCTCGCGGCGGCGGAAACCGGCTAAAACTTAACCGTTAATTCATGCGACGCCGAGTGCGCCCGGTAGGTAGCAATCGATGGATGCCCGGTACCAGGACGTTACTGACCAGATCCGGACCGCGTACGACGGCCGCGCTGCCTGGCGTGACCTGCAGGAGAAAGCGGACTGGAAGCAAGCCGAACGAGCCGGCTTCCTCCGGCGATTGCAAGATCAGGACGGCAGGCGCCTGCTGGAGATCGGGGCGGGCACCGGGCAGGACAGCGTGTTCTTCCGGGACCATGGCCTTGACGTCGTCGCGATCGACCTGTCACCGGCGATGGTGGCCCGTTGCCGGGAGAAGGGCATCGACGGCCGGGTGATGGACGTGGCGCAGCTGGACTTCCCGCCGGGCTCATTCGACGCGGTCTACACCCTGAACTGCCTGCTGCACGTGCCGAACGCCCGGCTACCGGCCGTGCTGGCCGCCATCGCCGCGCTGATACGGCCCGGCGGGTTGCTCTTCCTCGGCCTGTACGGCGGCCATGAAGAGGAGGGAATCGCCGCGGATGACAATTATGTTCCGCCCCGGTTCTTTTCCTGGCGTACCGACGAGCAGATCCAGCAGATCGCCCGGCAGTCATTCGACCTGGTCGACTTCCACGTCATCGAGCCAGGCCAGATCCATTTTCAGTCGCTGACCCTGCGCCGTCCATCGCGACGCTCGGGCGCCTGATCGCGAGGCGGGAGTTCGGGTGCCTGAACGCGAGGCGGGACTCGCGCCCCCGGCGCCAGGAACGTTCTCCGTCATCGTGATCGCTCGTGACGCAGGCCGGGCCCACGATGCAGCGAGTGCCGCAGGGGCCAGGCCTGCTGCGCCGTCAGCACCGACCGGCCCGCTGCTGGCCACTTGCTGACCGGGGCAAGACCGCGGTTTGCTGACCGGGCAGACCGCGGCTTGCTGATTAGGCAAGGTCGCGGCTTGGCAAGGTCGCGGCAAACCAATTCCTGACGGTGGCCAGCCCGCTGGCCAGGCAATTTGCGGTGGCATAACCGGCCAGTCGCTGATCGGGGCGGGATCGCGGCAAACCAATTCCTGGCTGCGGCCAGCCTGCTGGCCGAGCCGTCCGCGGTGGCATGGCCAAGACCGAATGCAACCGCCGTGAATCGTTAGTAATGTGGCGGGTCTTCGCAATGGATGTCCGGGGGACGGAAGTGGCAAAGCAGGGATTCCGGGCTGGCCGTCCGCGGCGGCGGAACGCTGCGCGGCGCCAGTTCCTGGCCACCCGGACGGCGGCCGTGGCGGCGGCTGGGCTGGCGTTGCTCGCCACCACCGCTGGCGCCGCCGTGCTGCCGGCCGGGCCCGCCTGGTCAGCCGGCCACATGGGGCCGGCGCCGGGTGCGCGGCTCGTGCGCTATCACGGCTATGAAATCCAGGTGCCGGCCTCGTGGCCGGTCTACCACCTGGCCGCGGATCCGACTCGGTGCGTGCTGTTCAGCAGCCATGCCGTCTACCTGGGCACGCCCGGGCCGGACCAGCGGTGCCCGGCCCATGCCGTGGGCCGGACTTCGGCCGTGCTGATCCAGCCCGCCGGCCAGCCCGGCCAGCTGCCGCCGGGTACCGCCGTGCTGCCCAGCAGCATGGCGGCGCTGCCAGCCCGGGCCAGCCTCCCGGCCGCGACCACCGCGGCCGCGGCCGCCGGGCATGCCCTGCGGATCGTCGTTTCCCGGGCCGGGGTGCTGGTCACCGCGACGTACGGCGCGGACCCGGCGCAGGCCCGGGCGATCCTGGCCGGCGGCCGGTCCACCGCCGGGACGACCAGCCCACGGGGCGCCCGCGCCCGGGCGGCAAGCCCGCTTCCGGCCTCGGGGCCGGCGGCGACCATCGCGGCGGCCCCGGCCGCCGGGGCAACCGGCGCGCCGGTCAGCAGCCTGGCCGGATCCCCGGGCGGCCTGGTCGGCCGGCGCGGGCGCGGACTGGGGTTCGATTCCTGCACCGCGCCCGCCGCCCAGACCATGTCGGACTGGCGCGTCTCCCCGTACCGGGTGGTCGGAACTGACCTGGGTGGCGTCAACTGGGCTTGCAGCTACGGCAACTTCAACGCCAACTGGATCGCCGCGGTTACCGCCCAGGGCTGGCAGTTCATCCCGATCTGGGTCGGCCTGCAGGCGCCCTGCTACGCCCACGCCGGGGTGCAGAAGATCAAGGCGCCGGAGGCCTACGCCGAAGGGAAGGCCGACGCGGCCAGCGCCGCGGCCACCGCGCGGAGCTTCGGCTACGGCCAGGGCTCGCCGATCTACTTCGACATGGAGGGCTACCCCCGCAACAACGCGTCCTGCACCAAGGCGGTGCTGAGCTTCCTGGCCGGCTGGACCCGGCGGCTGCACACGGCGGGCTATCTGTCCGGCGTCTATTCCAGCGCTTCATCCGGGATCGCCGACCTGGCCACTAAGTATCACGTCAGCGGCTACCCGCGCCCGGACGACATCTGGATCGCCGACTGGGACGGCAGCACGGGCCTCGCCGACCCGTCGGTGCCCCGCGGCGACTGGACCGGGCACCGGCGGCTGCACCAGTACTACGGCGGCCACGACGAGACCTGGGGCGGGGCCACCCTGGACATCGACGACAACTCCGTCGGCGGCACGGTCGCCAGTGCGCGGCCGACGCACATCAGGGCCAGGCCGTTCATCATCAGCCAGCCCGACGCGGTCGCCGCCAGCGCGGGCCAGACCACCAAGGTGCGGCTGGTCATCACCGCAGTCGGCCGCAGGACCGCGGTGCACTGGACGGCCAGCGCGCCCGCCGGGCTGACGATCCGGCCCAGTCAGGGCACCCGGACCGTCCGGCGGCACCGGACCGCCACGGTGACCGTGTCGCTGACCCCAGCCGCGACGCTGCCCGCCGGGCACTATGACGTCCCGGTCACCGCCACCGCCGGCGCCAGATCGCTGACCGAGACCTTTGAGCTGGTCAGCGTCACCAACGGCAGGACCGGCCCGGTCACCAGCTCGCCGATTGTCTTGTACGCGGCCGACCCCGCCAGCCTGAGTACGGCCACCACGGCGGCCCGCCGGGTGGGCCTGCCCGCGACCAGCGTCACCGGCACCTTCGTCCAGGCCTGGACGGACACGGTCAACGGCCAGCACCTCGTGATCGCTATCGGCCAGGCCGCCGCCAACGCGCTGAGCACGGACGCCTGCGGCTGGCCGCGCCCGGCCGGGACGGGTAGCGCCACCGCAAACTCCTATCCGGGCCGGCCGTTGCGGGCGCCGGCCGGGCGCCCGGATCTTTGAGCTGGGTGATGGCGCGACCGCCGCGGTCGCGCAGCGACTGCTGCACTACGCGGTGACGGGCACCTTGCCCGGCGAGGGCGCACCCCCGGCTGGCTCGGTCCGGCCGACCAGCACGTGCCTCGGCACGCCCAGCGTGAGCCTGCCTATGGCTAGACCTGACATTCAGCGCGGACCGGCCTGATAGTCCAGGGCCTCGTCATAGTGGCGTGATGCCCGGTTGATGAAAAGCCGCGCCGGCTACCTGAGCGGGCGTGGCCGGGCGCCGGCAGCCGGGAAGCCATTCGCGGCTGGCCCTGGCCCCTCAGGGGCACCGTCAGGGGACCGCGCATCATAGCCCTCGCGCGCCGCATCGACCTCGGCCAGATGCTCATCGGCCCAGGCCATGAGCGCGCCGACGGCATCGAGCAGGGTATGGCCCAGCGGCGTGAGCGCATAGTCGACCCGCGGCGGCATGACCGGGTACATGGTCCGGCTGACGATGCCATCGCGTTCCAGGCCGCGAAGAGTGACCGTCAGCATTCGCTGGCTGATCCCGTCGATGGACCGCTTCAGGGTGGTGAATCGCTGGGGGCCGTTGCCCAGCCGGATGATGATGAAGATCGACCATTTGTCGCCAATTCGCCCGAGGACCTCGCGGACCCGGCAGGTGGCGGTCGGCAGCCCCGGCAGCGCAGGCTCCCCCCGTGCGGCCGGCACTACCGCCACGGCGGACTCCCCCGGCGCGGTATCTGCCCATGGCCCAGCGGACCCGGTGATGGCTCCCAGCCCGGCCGATGTGGCAGCGGTGGCCGGATCCGCGGGTCCGGCGCCATTCGCGCGATCCATTGGTTACCTCCAGGTGCCTCGGGCAGTTTGATGTGCCGTATTGCGCGGCGTCGGCGTCTTCACAAGGATGGAATCCGGTTCTGGATTGGTACCGTGTCTTATCCGGTAACCGTCATACCTCTGAGAACTAAGGAGACACCATGACGGCACAGACTGTCGAGATCCCCGGCTATATCGCCGGAACCTGGGACATCGATCCCGTCCATTCGCACATCGGCTTCGTCGCACGCCACCTGATGGTCAGCAAGGTCCGCGGGAACTTCACGAAGTTCGAAGGCCAGATCATCACGGCGGCTGACCCGCTGCAGTCCACTGCGACGGCGACCATCGACACCACCTCGATCGACACCAGCAACGAGCAGCGCAACGGCGATGTGGCCGGCGAGAACTTCCTCGACACGGCTAACCACCCGACGATGACGTACCGTTCCACCGGCATCCGCCCGGACGGCAAGGACTTCATCGTGGACGGCGAGCTGACCATCCGCGGGATCACGCACCCGGTCGAGCTCAAGCTGGAAATCAACGGCTTCGGCCCCGATCCTTTCGGCAACACCAAGGCCGGCTTCTCGGCCACCGGGGAGATCAACCGCACCGAGTACGGCATCACCGCCAACATGGCAATTCCCGGCGGCGGCGTCATGGTGAGTGAGAAGATCCAGCTCACGATCGAGGTCGAAGCGACGCTCCATGTGGACGAGGCTAAGGAGTAGGCCGCGCGCCTGGCCACGCTCGCGGCGCCACGCTCGAGGCACCGCGCTGACCGCGCCGCGTTAGCGCGCTACCAGCGCGCGAGCGTGGCCAGGCACTCCACGTGATGAGTCATCGGGAACGCGTCGAACGCGCGCAGCGCCTCAAGTTCCCAGCCCTGCTCGCCGAAGATGGCCAGATCGCGGGCCAGGGTGGCCGGATCGCAGGAAACATAGGCGATCCGGCGCAGCGCGGCCTCGGTGCCCGCGGCGGCCAGCCGCTCCACCACCTGCCGCGCGGCGCCTGACCGCGGCGGGTCCAGTACGGCCAGCGACGCGCCAGACACGCCGTACCGGGCCAGCATCGCCGCCGCGTCACCCTTGTGCACCCGGGCCCACGGCGTCGAGCGGAGGTTATGCCGGGCATCACGCACCGCCCCGGTGTCTTCCTCGATCCCGATCACAACGCCGTCCGGCCCGACGGCCTCGGCCAGCACGCCAGCGAACAGCCCGGCCCCGCAGTACAGGTCCAGCACCACGTCCCCGGGCTGCGGCCGCAGCTCGCCGAGGACGGCCTCGGCGAGTGCGCTGGCCGCGCCCGGGTGCACCTGCCAGAACGTCCCGGCGCTGACCCGCCAGGACCGCCCGGCGGCTTCCGGGTGCAGGAATCCGCTGCCGCGCAGTGCCGTGAGCCCGCCGTCGCGCGCGGGGGCCAGGACCATGTCCGCCGCGAAGTCGGGCCAGGACTCAGGACGGATAGCTCCGCCCGAGACGATCAGCGCGCGCTCGCCGGACCCGGGGGAAACGGCCACTTCCACCGTGTCGGCGCCGTGCCAGCGCCGCCGGGTCACCCTCGCGTCGTTGACCAGCTGATGCCCGATCGGGCAGGTGCCGACCTTGATGACCTGATGGGATCGGTGCCGGCGCAGCCCGGCGACGCCATCGTTGCCCACCGCGAACTTGACCCTGGTGCGCCAGCCGAGTCCGTCCTGGTCGCCAGCCAGCGGCTCGACCACCACCTCGCGGTCGATGCCGGCGATGCGGCGCAACTGCTGGCTGATCACAGCCGCCTTCAGCGCCCGCTGGGCAGGCAGGCTGGCATGCTGCCAGTCGCAGCCGCCGCAGCCGCCCGGCCGGGCATGCGGGCAAGGCGGCTCGACTCGGTCCGGCCCGGCGGCCAGGATCTCCACCGCGTCAGCCCGGGCGAACTTCGAGGTGGTCTGGGTAATCCTGACCCGCACCTGCTCGCCGGGCAGCGCGTGCCGCACGAAGATCACCCGGCCGCCCGCGGCGGCCGGCCGGGCCACGCACCAGCCGCCGTGCGCGGCTTCGCCCACCGTGAGTTCCAGCAGGTCGCCCGCCTTGAGCGGTTCGTCAGCGGGCGCAGTCATGGCACTATGCTCCCGTGACCGGTCAATGGGGAGTTCGCTGGGGTCACCCGGGGCTAGCCGCACCGGGCGGGAGGGGCATACCTTGATCGGGCATCGTTGATGAGGACATCGTTCTCGCTGAAGGGAAGGCCGTGCACATCGTGATCATGGGATGCGGGCGGGTTGGATCCACTATCGCCCACATTCTGGAGGACCAGGGGCACTCGGTTGCCATCATTGACCAGGATGCGGAGGCGTTCCGCAAGCTTCGGTCCGGCTTCAAGGGCAGCAAGATCACCGGCACCGGCTTCGACCGCGAGATTCTCATTGAGGCAGGCATCGAGCGCGCCGACGCTTTCGCGGCCGTCAGCAGCGGAGACAATTCGAACGTGATCGCGGCTCGGGTGGCCCGCGAGTCATTCGACGTGCACCGGGTCGTGGCCCGAATCTATGATCCGCGCCGGGCCGAGGTGTACCAGCGGCTCGGCATCCCCACCGTGGCGACCGTCCGCTGGACCGCGGACCAGATGCTGCGCAGGCTGCTGCCCGAGGGCTCGGAGCCGCTCTGGCGGGATCCGACTGGCACCATCGTGCTCGCCGAGATCGCCTGCTCGGGAGCCTGGCTCGGGGAGAAGGTGCAGTCGCTGGAGGAAACCGCCCGCACCAGGATCGCGTTCATTTCCCGGCTCGGCGAGGCCATGCTGCCCGGGCCGGGCACCGTCCTGCAAGAGGGCGATGTGCTGCACGTCATCGCCCACGAAGGCGACATCGAGCGGATTGCGGCCGTTTTCTGCAGGCAGGACGCACCGGGTAAGGGCGGTCACTGATGCGGGTAGCCATCGCCGGAGCGGGCGCGGTCGGCCGCTCCATTGCCAAGGAATTGCTCGAGAACGGCCACGAGGTCCTGCTGATCGACAAGAACCCGCGGTCGATCAAGGTCTATAGCGTCCCGCGGGCCGAATGGCTGCTGGCGGACGCATGCGAGATCAGCGCGCTGGATGATGCATCCCTGGAGCGCTGCAACGTCGTGATCGCGGCGACCGGCGACGACAAGGCGAATCTCGTCGTGTCGCTGCTGGCCAAGACGGAGTACGGGGTACCGCGAGTCGTGGCCAGGGTTAACGACCCGAGCAACGAATGGCTTTTTAACGAATCCTGGGGCGTCGATGTCGCGGTGTCCACGCCCAGGCTGATTTCGGCCCTGGTCGAGGAAGCAGTCAGCGTTGGCGACCTGGTCCGGCTGATGACGTTCCGGCAGAGCGAGGCCAGCCTGGTCGAGATGACCATGCCCGCCGACGCTCCGCTCGTCGGGCGACGGATCGGCGACATCGAATGGCCGACCGACACCGCCCTGGTGGCCATCTTGCGGGATGGCCGGGTGATTGTCCCGAACAACGATGATCCGCTGGAAAGCGGCGACGAACTGCTGTTCGTGACCACCGAGGACGTCGAGGAGCAGCTCGGGGAACTGCTGGGCGGCAGGCGCTGAGCTTGCGCCAGCGCAGGGTCACTGAGCGCGAACGCGTGAGTCGCCGACCGCAAGCGCGCGGGTCGCCGGGCACGGGCTCGCTGGGTGCGAAGCGGGGGCTGGCGGCTATCTGGTCTCGGTGATCTCCGGGCCCCGCTCGAACGGGTCCGGTGGCTCCTGGCCATCGGATTCCGCGGCCATCTGCTCATCCAGTGCCGCCCGCGCCTCGTCCGGCAGCCTGATCTCCAGCAGGTCCCGGGGCGGTGCGGGGTGATCGCCGCGGACTACGACGACGTCCGCGAATACCTCCTCGAACGGCCTGGCCAGCTCGGGACGGCGGGCCGCCGGGCCGCTGATCACACCGCGGAGGAACCAGCGCGGCCCGTCCACGCCCAGGAAGCGGACGGGCTGCTTCTGCGTGCGGCCAGGACCCGGCTCAGTGGTTTGCACGCGCGCGTGCAGCTCAATGCCGAACGGGCCCTCGGCCTCCTCGCACTCGCCGCCCGACTTGGCGACTTCATCCGCGATTTCCTGCCTTACCTCGTCCCACAGGCCGCTGGTCTTCGGCGCGGCGAATGCCTGCAGCTGAAGCCCGTTGTCGCCGCGCAGGACCGCGATCCAGACGCCCTGGTCCTCGGCCATATTGATCTGGACTTCAAGCCCTTCCCGCACCGGGACATGCATGCTGCCGAAGTCCATCCGCTCCAGGTCCGGAAAGCGCTCGGCCGCATCCCATGGGCCCGCCGCCCGGCCGCCTCGATTGTGGTCGGAGCCGGATGCGTCCAGGTCGTCGTATTCCGCCTCGCCGGAGTCTGCAGGTTCATCGGGGAAATCCGGGCGGCCCTGGGTCTCCAGATCATCCTGGGCAGCATCATCGTCAAATCCGGGCTGAGCCGCGTCCTGCCGGCGGCGCCGTCGGAACACCCCGCACGCTCCTTACCTTGTCTTACCTTGTCGCTGTCTTACCTTGTCGCTGGATTCTCGTGGCCGGCGGTCTGGCCGGCCGTCGCGGCGTGCCCGCCGGTGGATCCGAAGCCGCCGTCCCCCCGGGCAGACCCGGGAAGGGTGTCGACCTCATGAAACACCGCGTGTTCAACTCGCTGAATGACCAGCTGGGCGATCCGGTCACCACGCTGGAAACGGACGGGACGGCTGGAATCAGTATTGAGCAGCGTGACCCTGATCTCGCCACGGTACCCCGCATCCACAGTTCCCGGAGCGTTCACCAGCGTAATGCCGTGCCGCGCGGCCAGGCCCGAACGCGGATGCACGAATGCGGCATAGCCGTCAGGCAGCGCAATGGCCACGCCGGTGGGTACCACGGCCCGCTGGCCGGGGCTGAGTTCCACATCGGCGGCGGCGAACAAATCGGTGCCCGCGTCACCGGGATGAGCACGGACCGGCAGCGGGATACCCGGATCCAGTCGCTTGATAAGGACATGCACCGGGTCCGATCGGGTATTCGCTATCGGCCCGGCGGCCGTTCCCCCTGCGGTGTTCACGGACGCGACCTTACCGTCGGCTGGGTCATTCCCCCTACATTCCGGCCCGGCACGGACCCGACGGGCACGGACGCGGGACGCGGGCAGGCATGGGACGCGGGCAGCCGCGGGACGCGCGCAGCCGCGGGACGCGCGCAGGCACGGGACGCGGGCTGGCGCGGACGCGGTTACGGCCGGGGCGGCGGTTTCGGCTCGGCGGGCGGTTCCGGCTCCCGGCCGCGCAAGTAGGGCCAGGCATAGGAGATCGCGGCGGCAGAAGGCACGGCGACGATCGCGCCGGCGATGCCGGCCACGATGCCGCCGACGGCCAGCACGAGGATGATCGCCAGCGGGTGCAGCCGGACGATCCGGCCCACGACCAGCGGCTGCAGCAGGTGGCTCTCGATCTGATTCTCCAGCAGGAACACGGCCAGCAGGATCACGGCCGCGAGCCAGCCCTTGGTGCCGAGCGTCACCAGGATGGCGAGCGCGCCCACCACCAGGATCCCGATCAGCGGCACGAACGCGGCCACGAAGACCAGGATGATCAGCGGGATCAGGAGCGGCACGCCGAGAATCCAGAGCGCGAGGCCGATCAGGACGGCGTGGATCGCGGCCACGATCGTGGTGCCGCGGACGTAGTTGACCAGCGCCGTCCACGCGGCCCAGCCGGCGTTACTGGCTCGATTCTTCGCCTGCCGCCCGAGCCCGCTCACCAGCCAGCCCCAGATCCGCTGGCCGTCCTTCAGCAGGAAGAACGTGATGAACATCGTCAGCACGAACCCGGTCAGCAGCTCCAGCACGATCTTCCCGCCCGTCACCACCGTGCCTGCCACCAGCGACTTGTGCTGCGTGAGGAACTGCACCAGCTCGTTGGAGTACTGCTGCAGGCGGACGCTGCTGACGTGGAATGGCGGGCCGGCCAGCGAGACCTGCACCTGGCGGGCCGTGTGCCTGACTTCATCCGACAGCTGCGGGTAGTCGGCGCTGACCCGGTTGGCCGCGAGCGTGCCGACTCCGGCCAGGACCGCGATGGCGGCCAGGATCGTGCACCAGGTCGCGGCCAGCGAGGGCAGGCCGGCCTTGCGCAGCCGCGCGGTGAGGGGCTGCAGCAGCGCGGTGAGCAGCATGGCCGCGAAACAGGGCAGGACGACCAGCCGCAGCGCGCTCGCCAGCCGGAACGCGACGTAGATCAGCAGGCCGACTAGGAGCAGCCGCCAGGACCAGGCGGCTAGCTGCTGGAGCAGGCGGGGCACGGTCTGCGCGTCGCGGGGGGCGCCGGCGGCCCGCGGCGCCGGGCCAGCCTGCGCCGGGCCAGCCTGCGCCGGGCCGGCCGGCACCGGGCTGGCCTGCGCCGTTGTGTCCCGCGCCGTTGGGTCCGGCGCTGTCGTGTCCCGCGCCGTCGTCGGGTCCGGCACGGCGTCGGCCCGTGCCTGAGCGGCGAGTGCCCCCGTGTCGAGTGCATTGGCGTCCTGCGCCGCGTCGGCATCCATGGCGTCGGCATGCGCACCGGTGTTCCGCGCCGCGTTGGCCTGTGCCGTCGCGGCCTGGACGCGACGGCGCAGGCTCAGCACCGCCGCCCGCAGCCGGCCGGGCGCGCTGACCGGCTGATCCGCCACGGGCGCGGCCGCTGCCTCGTCACCCGGCCCGGCTCCGCCATTGCTGACTGTGAGCGCGACGGTAGCCCCGTTATCGGCGCTGTTCGGCTGGGACCGCAGGCCGAGATCCTCGGCGTCATGATCTCCGCTACCCCGCGTCCGTCGGCCAGTCATGCCCCCATGTAACCAACTACGGTGGTCAGATGCGCAATTACCGCGAACAGCTTTACGTGCCGGTCTCCTATTGGCTGCTCGGGCTGGTCAGCGTGGCCATCATCGCCACCACCCTCTGGGCCGGCTTCAGCGTGTGGATTGCGATCGCTACCTACGTCATCATCGTCGGCGGCTGGGCGCTGTTCCTGTTCGCCTGGGGCAGCCTCAAGATCCAGGTGTCGGATGGATCGCTGCGGGCCGGTAAGGCCCTGCTGCCGCTCTCGCGCGCCGGTGCCGTGACGGTGCTCGACGAGGCCCAGACCCGCGCGTTGCGCGGACCGCGGGCTGATCCGGCGGCGTTTATGGTGATCAGGCCCTACCTGAAGCTCGCGGTCTACGTTGCGGTGACCGGGACGGCGGCGGAACCGCCGTACTGGCTGGTCGGCACCAGGCGCCCCGCCGAGCTGGCCGCGGCCATCGAGAGATCACGTCCCGCGGCACGCACCGCCAACGGCCCCGTGGCATGATCACCTGACGGTCTCAGGAAGGAACTGCAGATGGCAGCCAAGAACGCCAGCGGCGCTAGCAAACTAGCCGTCATGGTCTCCGCACTCGTCGTGGGGAGCCTGACCAAGAAGGCGATCGCGTTCGGCTGGAAACGAGTTACCGGCAAGGAACCGCCCAGCGACCCGCAGAGTCCCGACATCTCCCTGACCGAAGCACTCGCCTGGTCGATCGTGGTGGGCGTGGGCGTTGAGGCCGCGCGGCTGATCGCCACGCGGGCGGTGACGGCACGAATGCGCAACGCGAGCGACGACGATGCCGACGATGCCGAGAGTGCCGCGGATCACCTGGTCAGCAGCTAATGACCATCAGCGAGTCAGGCCCCGGCACGGATTCGGCATCCCGGGCCCGCGAAACTCGCAAGGCGCCTAGCGTCGGCGCGGTGACCACGACAAACCGCTCGAACCTGTCCTTCAAGATCGCATATGCCGTCCGGCACCCCGGCCGTGTGCTGCCCTACGCACGGCGTCGCGGCCGCGACGCCTGGCTCAGCTTCCGGACATCTGATCACCTCAGCTACTACCGGGCCGTGATGCGATCCGACACGGCGCGCAGCCACGAGGCCGCCGTGGGCAGCATGACCCGCGAGTCCTGGCTGAAGATCGGCCAGCTGCAGTTTGACTACCTGCTGCGGCACGGTCTCAAGCCGGGAGCGCGGATGCTCGAGATCGGCTGCGGCAACTTGCGGGCCGGCCTCTTCATCGGCTACCTGGACGCCGGGAACTACTACGGCGTCGACATCTCCCCCGAGATCCTGCTCGCGGCGCAGGACACGGTCACCGAATTCGGCCTGCAGGAGAAGCTCCCGCACCTGGCGCTGGTCCGGGACATGAAGCTGGCGTTCCTGCCCGCGGGGCAGTTCGACGTCGTGCACGCGCACAGCGTGTTCTCGCACTGCCCGGCCAGCGTCATCGACGAGTGCCTGGACCACATCGGCCGGATCATGGCTCCGGGCGGCTTCTTCGACTTCACCTTTGACCGGACATCGGGCCAGGAGCACCAGGTGCTGCGCGAGGATTTCTACTACCGGACGGAAACCCTGCTGGCAATGGCGGCCAGGCACGGCCTGACGGCCCGTTTCATGGATGACTGGGAAAAGCTGGGCCACCCGCAGTCCAAGATGCGCGTGACGCACAGCCACTGAGCCGAATTCGGCCAGATTTCTGGCTGCCTTCGCCTTGCGGCTCTTACCTCCGGGACGGCAATAGGGCAACACTGGGAGTTGCCCGAAGGCCGACGAAAGCATGGCTTCCCCAATCTGGACGACTGAGGCGGGGCCGCGCCCCGAACCGATGCTCCTGGAGGTGCGACATGGCAGAGCCACGGGTCCTGGGAATCGTGCTGGCGGGCGGGGCCGGCAAGCGGCTGGCGCCGCTCACCGCCGACCGGGCCAAGCCGGCCGTGCCGTTCGGCGGCCTTTACCGGCTGGTGGATTTCGCGCTGTCCAATCTGGTCAACGCCCGGTGCCTGCGTATCTGCGTGCTGACCCAGTACAAGAGTCATAGCCTCGACCGGCACATCACCACGACCTGGCGGATGAGCAGCCTGCTGGGCAACTACGTAACGCCGGTGCCAGCGCAGCAGCGGCGCGGCCCGCACTGGTATACCGGCTCCGCGGACGCCATCTACCAGTCGCTCAACCTGATCTACGACGAGCGGCCGGATATCGTCGCGGTCTTCGGCGCGGACCATGTCTACCGGATGGATCCGGGACAGATGATCAGGGCGCACGTGGAGTCGGGCGCGGAGGCCACCGTGGCCGCCATCCCGGTGCCGCGGGCCGATGCCACCGAGTTCGGCGTGATCGGGGTAGGTCAGGACGGGCGCACCGTCGAGGCGTTCCTGGAGAAGCCCGCCGACCCGCCCGGCCGCCCCGGCCATCCGGATGAGGCCTTCGCCTCGATGGGTAACTACGTCTTCACCAGTGACGCGCTGGTGGAGGCGCTGCGCAAGGATGCGGCCAACGACGACAGCCTGCATGACATGGGCGGCGACATCATCCCGATGCTGGTCAGCCAGCGCAGCGTGCAGGCCTACGACTTCCTGGAGAACGATGTGCCGGGCGCGACCGAGCGGGACGCGGGCTACTGGCGCGACGTCGGGACGCTCGACTCCTATTTCGACGCGCACATGGACCTGTGCGCCCTGCACCCGGTCTTCAATCTGTACAACGACCGGTGGCCGATCCTGACCAGCGTGCCGTCCGTGCCGCCGGCCAAGTTCGTGCATGACGACGGCGACCGAACCGGCCGGGCGATCTCGAGCCTGGTCAGCAACGGCGTCATCGTCTCCGGCGGCCTGGTCCGCAAGTCCGTGCTGTGCCCCGGCGTCCGGGTCAACAGCTGGGCCACGGTAGAGCGAGCGGTGATCCTGAACAACACCCGGATCGGCCGGCATGCCGTGGTCAGGAACGCGATCCTGGATAAGAACGTCGTCGTCCCCGAGGGCGTCCAGATCGGGGTGGACAAGGAGCACGATAAGGCGCGCGGGTTCGTGGTCTCGGCGGGCGGCGTTACCGTCGTCGGCAAGGGCCAGGTGGTGCCGGAGTGACCGCCGACGGTGCGGGACTCGCGGTAGCGCTGCTGACCAGGGAGTACCCGCCGGACGTGTACGGCGGCGCCGGGGTGCACGTCGAGTACCTGGCCCGCGAGCTCAGCAGCCTGGTCAGCCTGACCGTGCACTGCCAGGGCGCCGACCGGCCCGGAGCAGTCGCCCATCAGCCCTGGGACCGGCTCGCAGGCGCGAATCCGGCGCTGGCCACCATTTCGGTGGACTTGTCCATGGCGGCCGCCGCGGCCGGGGCGGACCTGGTGCACTCCCACACCTGGTATGCGAATCTGGCCGGCCACCTGGTCTCGCTGCTGGCCGGCGTGCCGCACGTGGTCACCGTGCACTCACTGGAGCCGCTGCGGCCGTGGAAGGCCGAGCAGCTGGGCGGCGGCTATGCGCTCTCGTCCTGGTGCGAGCGCACCGCGATCGAGTCGGCCGCGGCGATCATCGCCGTCTCCGAGGGAATGCGGGCTGACGTGCTGGCCTGCTATCCGGCCGTAGCCGCCGATCGCGTGCGGGTCATCCGCAACGGGATCGACACCCGCGAGTACGCTCCCGATCCCGGCCTCGACGTGCTGGAGCGCTACGGCGTGGACCCGGGCCGGCCGCTGGTGGTCTTCGTGGGCCGGATCACCCGGCAGAAGGGCCTGCCGGTCCTGCTGCGCGCGGCGGCGCGGCTCGACCCCCGGATCCAGCTCATGCTGTGCGCGGGCCAGCCGGACACCCCAGAGCTGGCCGCCGAGGTCACCGCGCTGGTGCAGGACCTGCGGGAGACCAGGTCCGGGGTGATCTGGCTGTCCGGGATGCTGCCCAGGCGCGAGGTGATTCAGCTACTGACGCACGCCGCCGTGTTCGTCTGCCCGTCGCTCTATGAGCCGCTCGGCATCGTCAACCTGGAAGCGATGGCGTGTGCCACCGCCGTCGTCGCATCCCGGGTCGGCGGCATTCCCGAGGTGGTCGCCGACGGTCAGACCGGGCTGCTGGTCCCGCCGGACGACCAGGCCGCGCTGGCCGATGCCATCAATGCGCTGGTCCGCGACCCGGCCCGGGCGGCCACGATGGGCCGGGCGGGACGCGACCGGGCCGTCGCCGAGTTCGACTGGGCGAACATCGCCGCGGCGACCGCCGGGCTCTACCGTGAGCTGACCGGCTTAGCGGCCCCGCAGCTCCAGCAGGTTAAGATACATCGCGACTAGCTGGAGGAGATCACCCATGGAGCAGCCAGCCGAGCCCGCGCCCGCGTCCCCGCCGGAGCCCGAGTCCGGGTCCGCGCCCGGGTCCGCGCCCGAGCCGGCGCCGGCGCGTGCCATCCGCGCTTCTGACCAGGACCGGGAGGCGGTCGTGCAGCGGCTGCAGGATGCCTTCGCCGAGGGCAGGCTCGACGACGCGGAATTCGATCAGCGGACGCGCGCCGCGCTCACGGCCAAGACGAGCGCGAACCTGGCGCCACTGCTCGATGACCTGCCCGCCGCGAGCCGCCCCGCGGCCGGGCCCGCGCCCGGGCGCGGGCCCGGCCGGTTCGCCGTCGCGCTGAAGAGCTCGATGCGGCGGAGCGGGCGCTGGCGCGTTCCGGCGCGGTTCACCTCGGTCGTCTACAAGGGCGGCGGCTGGCTTGACCTGCGGGCAGCCGAGCTGACCGCGCACGTCACGACCGTGGTCGCGGTGGCCTACAAGTCCCGGATCGACATCCTGGTGCCGCCCGGGGTCCGGGTCGAGATGGAAGGGTTCGGGGTGACCAACGGCTGGTCCGCGGACGAGGACTGGGAACGGCAGCTGCCGGCGGACGCGCCGGTGCTGCATATCCGCGGGATCGCCTACAAGGGCACGATCGAGACCAGCACCAGGCCGCCGGCCGCAGGCGACCGGCGGGCCGCGATCGGAGGATGACGGGCCGGCCGCCGCCAGTGCCTGGCCGGGCCGCGATCAGGTGACCGAGCCGGCCGCGGCGCCGGTCGTGCGGTCGCCCCAGCGGGCCAGCTCGCCGTCCAGGTCGAGCGGCGCGATCATCCCGCCGCCTTGCAGTTCCTGCTCCCAGTCCTCGGCCGGGACCCGCCACATCACCTCGAACTCGATCCCGTTCGGGTCCTTCGCGTACAGCGACTTGGACACCCGGTGGTCGCTGGCGCCGACCAGCGCACCGCGGCCGGCCAGCCTGGCCCGGATGTCAGCGAGGTCGGCCAGCGTGCCCACCTCCCAGGCCAGGTGATAAAGCCCGAGCGACGGGCCTTCCGGCAGCCGCGCGCCGCTGACCTCGAACAGGCCGAGGTCGTGGTCGTTAGCCGACCCGGGGGCCCGGAGGAACGCCGCCCGCCCCGGAATCTCGGTGCGGACCTCGAAGCCGAGCGTGGCCCGGTAGAAGTCAACGGTGCTGGCCAGGTCACGGACGTAAAGGACGGCGTGGTTCAGGCGGCGTACGGCCATATCGATCTCCGGGTCAGGCGTTGGCGCTCGGGCGGGGCATTCGTGCTCGGGGCAGGGCGTTCGTGCTAGGAAGAATGCGCCGCCGGGCGATCTGATTCCCTCGCCGCTACGGCTCACCGTGGGCGAGCCCGGCCGGCTCCGCCCGCCCGAAGTCGTCATTGACGAGCACCACCGGCCGGCCGGCCGCGTCCAGCAGGGACGCTGCCACCGCCGCGCGGTAGCCGGCCTGGCAGTGCACCCACACCAGGCCGTCCGGAATCTCGCCGATCCGCGCGGGCAGCTCGTGCAGCGGGATATGCACCGCCCCGGCGACATGGGACTGCGCCCACTCGCCGTTACGGCGCACGTCGAGCACCACCGCGCTGGCGTCCCGGGCCCGCTGCAGCCCGGCGAAGTCCGCGACCGGGTACGCGGTGAGCGGCTCGCCGTCGGCCCACTCCTGCGCCGGGCCGGTGGCCGCGGCGGCCAGCCGGTCGATCCCGATCCGCACCAGCTCGCGCTGCGCCGCGGCCACCTCCTGCGGGGTCGATCCGAGCAGCGTCAGCGGCGTGCCCCACGGGATGAGCCAGCCGAGGTACGTGGCGAGATTGTCGCCGAGCTCGAAGTTCAGCGTGCCGCGCATATGCCCGGCCGCGAACGCCGTCCGCGAGCGCAGGTCCACGACCCACTCCCCCGCCTCGATCCGGCGCCGCAGCTCGGCCGCGTCGGCCCGGCGCGGCGGGGAGAGGTCGGGCGCGCCGGGGCCGGCCGAGTTCGCTGCGCCCATGTGCGCGTAGTACGCCGGGTAAGCATCGAGCCCGGCCAGCACCGTCTCGACGAACTCGGCCTCGGCCAGCGTCAGCGCCGGATTGACGCGCTTCTCCTGGCCGATCGTCGATGACGTGCCGCCCGCCTGGGTGGCGGCGCAGAAGCTGCCGAACCCGTGCGTCGGGCAGACAGCGGCGTCGTCCGGCAGTTCGCGGCAGAGCCGCCGGGCGGACCGGTGCTGCGCCCGGGCCAGCTCGACCTGGTGCCCGGCGCCGAGCAGGTCAGTCCGCCCGGTCGAGCCGTAGAGCAGCGAGCCGCCGGTGAACACCGCGATCACCGTGCCGCCGTCCTCCAGCGCGTAGGACAGATGCGTGAACGTGTGGCCGGGCGTGGCCAGCGCCCGCAGCCGCATGGCGCCGGCCTCGACCACGTCGCCATCGGCGATCGGGGTCCGGTTGAACGTCACCGGATCGGCGGCGTTCACGTGATAGGCGGCGCCGGCGGCGCGGGCCAGCGCGTAGCCGCCGGTGACGTAGTCGTTGTGAATATGGGTCTCGAAGACGTCGGTGATCGTCACGCCGGCCTCGGCGGCCAGCTCGAGGACCCGGTCAAAGTCGCGCTGCGGGTCGATCACGAGCGCGGCCGAGCCGTCCGTGACGAGATAAGCGCGATCGCCCAGGGATGGCGTGTCAATCGGCGTTACCTCGATCATCGCTACCGCCCCTCCCCAGGAGTCACCGGCTGCCGGCACAATACACCCGCAATTGCCGGCCATGCCGCTGACCGGCCGGGCCTCGCTCACGCGGGGCCAGCTCAGGACGGCTGCCGCGGCGGCCCGGTGTAGATGCCGCGCGGCCGGATCGGCCGCTGGCGCGCGTACTCCTCCAGTGCGTGCGCCAGCCAGCCGGCGCTCCGGGCGACCGCGAACAGCGCCTCCCCGGCGCCGGTGATCAGGCCGGCCGTGGCCGCCAGCGCGGCGAGCGCGAAATCGATGTTCGGCTCGGGCAGCGCCCGGCGGCGCGCCTCGGCGAGTACCGCGTCGGCGACCGCTAGCCGTAGCGAGTCAGGTGCCAGTTTCCTGATCATGGAAAGCAGCAGAACGGATCGCGGGTCGCCGGTCTTATACACGAAGTGACCGAGCCCGGGGATCCGCTCGCCGCGCCTGAGCAGCTCGCCGACAACGCGGGCGGCATCGGATGGCTCGCGGGCCGAGGCGAGCATCAGCTCGGCCCGCAGCGAGGCGCCGCCGTGCAGGGCGCCGCCGAGCGCCCCGAGCCCGGTGGCCACGACCGCGTACGGATCCGCCCGGACCGAGGCGGCGACCCGCGCGGCCAGGGTGGAAGCGGCCAGCTCATGATCGGCCAGCAGGACCAGCGCGGCCTGCAGGATGACGGTGAGGCCGGGCTGCTCCGGGTCGCGGCAGAGCCTGGCCGCCAGCCGCGCCGCGATGGAGGGGCCTAGCGCGTGGCCCGGGCCCGGCCCGGTGGCCGGGCCGGGCGCGGCGCCGTAGCTGGCCCCGCTGGGCACTGCCGCGGGCAGGCAGTCGACCAGCCCGGCGATCATGCCGCGGGCCGCCGCGATGACGGCGGGCGGGTCCAGCTGGAGGCGGAGCGGATCGGTCGCGGCGAGCGCGGGCACGATGACCTGCAGCCGCTCCAGCGGCAGCGTGCCGGCCGGCAGCGCCGCCTGGGCGGCCGCGCCGACCGCGATGGCCTCGCCGGTGGCGTGCCAGGGCGCCGCCGTGGCGGCGTCGGTGAAAGACCCCGTCCACAGGAACCCGGCGACCTCCTCGAAGGTCCGGCTGGCCGCCAGCGCGGTGGCGTCCAGCCCCCGGTACCAGAGGCGGTCACCGTCGATCTCGGTGAGCGCCGTCTCGATGACGAGCTCGGCGGCGCCGGGCTCCCGGCGCGGCCTGCCTCTCCGGGCCAGGCTCTCGACCTCACCCGCGTCGAACAGGCTGGCCCGGCCGTCCGGCCCGGCCCGGCGGGTCAGGACGCCCCGGCTCACGTAGGAGTAAAGGCTGGCCTGCTTGATGCCGAGCCGCTGCGCCGCCGCCGCGGCCCCGATCCAGTCCGCCACGCGGATGCCTCCTTCTCGCCGCCTCGCGCCCCTGGCGATGCCTCGTTTCGCCTGCCGCCGTCTGGCGCCGGCTAGCGGAACGCCACCTTGCGGCGCCGCCTCCCGCGGCGCCGCCTCGCGGTGCTCGTTCCCGCCCGGCGCGCCGTGCGCTGTCATCATATTGATTTTAATCAACATTGACCAATATGGAGGCGATGGTTCAGGCTATGGACGTCAGGCAGTGCGCGCAGAGAGGCCAATGATGGCAGAAACCGGGCAGGCCAGCAGGAACGGGAACGGCGCGAGCGGCGCCGACGCACCCGCCGGACTAGCGGGCGTGGTCGTCGCGCATACCCGGATCGGTGACGTCCGCGGGCTGGAGGGCTGCTACCAGTACCGGCACTACGACGCGATCGAGCTGAGCCGGCACCGGACGCTGGAGGACGTGTGGCACCTGCTGTTCCGCGGCCACCTGCCGGACCGGGCGGAGCGGGACGCCTTCCGGCGCCAGGTGGCCGGCTACCGCGCGCTGCCCGCCGACCTGGTTCCGTTCCTGCGCACGCTGGCCGCCACCGACCCGTTCGATCCGCTGACCGCGCTGCGGACCGCGATCTCCTTCGTGGCCCAGCGGTCCGGCTTCCGCTCCTGGCTCGACGTCCCGCCGGACCAGCTGTACGACAACGCCATGCAGCTCTCGGCGCAGACGCCGGTGCTGATCGCGGCGCTGTACCGGCTGCACCGGGGGCTGGAGCCGGTGGCCGCCGACCCGGCGCTGCCGGCTGCGGCCAGTTACCTCTACCTGCTCAGCGGCGAGCGCCCGGACCCGCAGCGCGTCTGGGCGCTGGAGCGGTACCTCATTTCCACGATCGATCATGGCTTCAACCCGTCCACGTTCACCGCGCGGGTGATCACTTCCACCGGTGCTGACCTCGGCGCCGCGGTGACCGGCGCCATCGGCGCCCTGTCCGGGCCGCTGCACGGCGGCGCGCCGAGCCGCGTGCTCGACATGCTCGACGACATCGGCCGCCCGGACCGGGCCGAGGCCTGGGTCCGCGCCGCGGTGCGGCGGGGCGATCTGATCATGGGTTTCGGGCACCGGGCATATAAGGGCAAGGATCCGCGCTCAGCGCTGCTGCGCGACGTGGCGAACACCCTCGGCGGCCCGACCGCGGAGTTCGCGATTGCGGTGGAGGACACGATCGTCCGGGTCCTGGCCGACGAGAAACCCGGGCGCGCGCTCAACTCCAACGTCGAGTTCTACGCCAGCGTGGTCATGGATGCCTGCGGGATTCCGCGGGAGCTGTTCACGCCCACCTTCGCCTCCAGCCGGGTCATCGGCTGGTGCGCGCACGCGGCGGAGCAGGTGTCCGGCAACCGGGTCATCCGTCCCGCGGCCCGCTACGACGGCCGCGCGCCGGTGCCGGTTCCCGGCAGCGATTAAGAACCGGGCCGCCGGCTAGCAGCCGGGCCGCCGTCCAGCGGGCCCGCCGCGCGCGTGGTAGCGCGCTGGCCCGGGCGTCAGCCGCCGAGTTGCTTGCGGCCGCCGCGGGACCGGCGCAGGCGGCGGCGCTGGGACGGGTCGAGCATCGCGTAGGCGATGGCCGGGATGGCGATCGCCAGCACGATGACACCGAAGGCCACCCACCAGGGCGCGAAGATCAACAGGATGAGCCCGACGATGACACCGGCGATGCCGTACTTCATGTGGGGCGACATACCGGACTCCCTCTCCTCGGCGGGTTCGTGCTTCTCGCCCGCTGTGTGCTGACCAGCTAACTAGACCACATTCCCCGGTCGCTACGGTAACGCCAGGCGAGTTCCGGGAGTTCCGCGCGCCGCCGGCGCGACCCCCGCCGCCGGTCAGGCCGCCGCGCGGGTTGCGGGCATGGACAATGATGGGGGCACGAGACCTGGAGGATGCCATGACGCTGTCGCTGCCCGTCGACGCGAGCGCTAACGAGCTGCTGTCCCGAAGCCCGCTGGCGCTGCTGATCGCCATGCTGCTGGACCAGCAGGTGCCGCTGGAGAAGGCGTTCAGCTCGCCGCAGGTCCTGGTGCAGCGGCTCGGCCACGAGCCGACCGCCGACGAGCTGGCCGGCTTTGACCCGGAGGCACTCGCCGCCATCTTCAGCGAGCGGCCCGCCCTGCACCGCTTCCCGAAGGCGATGGCCGCCCGGGTCCAGGAACTCGGCCGGATCATCGCCGATCGTTACGACGGCGACGCCGCCCGGGTCTGGGGGGACGCCGCGACCGGCCAGGAGCTGTTCGACCGGCTGTCGGAGCTGCCCGGGTTCGGCGCCTACAAGGCCCAGATCATGATCGCGCTGCTCGGCAAGCAGCTCGGGGTGCGGCCGGACGGCTGGCGCGAGGCGGCCGGCCGGTACGGCGAGGAGGGCTCGCATTACTCGGTGGCCGACATCGTGGACGACGCGTCGCTGGCCGAGGTGCGGTCCTTCAAGAAGCAGCTGAAAGCGGCGGCCAAGGCGGCGGCCGGCAGCTGACCGGCCGGCCCGCCGGACCGGCCTCCCCACGGCACATCCGGCCCAGGTAATGTCTGGCAGCATGCCAGATTCTGGGTTTCCGGTCAGCGGCACCGCCCGCGTGCACGTGCTGCAGGCGGGCTACGCCCGCGAGGACGACGGCGTCGAGCACGTCGGCAGCACGGTAACGCTCATTCTCGATGGCGACGCGGTCATCGTGGTCGATCCCGGCATGGTGCCCGCCCGGTCGCAGTTGCTCGCCGCGCTCGCCGCCCGTGGCCCGGCGCCGGTCGAGGTGACCGACGTCGTGTTCAGCCACCACCATCCGGATCACACGGTGAATGCCGCGTTGTTCCCCGCCGCGCGGATCCATGACCACTGGGCCTGCTACGAGGGCGACGTCTGGACCAGCCGGGACGCCGAGGGCGTCGTGCTCAGCCCGTCGGTCCGGCTGCTGCGGACCCCGGGCCACTCAGCCGAGGACATCACCACGCTGGCGGCGGCGGCCGACGACGTGTACGCGTGCACGCATGCCTGGTGGGGCGCGGACGGGCCGGCCGATGACCCGTTCGCCACGGACCGGGAGGTGCTCCGGGCCAGCCGGGCGCGGATTCTCGGGCTGGCCTCGGTGATCATCCCCGGGCACGGCCCCGCCTTCCGGCCGGACGAGCGGACGCCGCGCTAGCGCCTCGTTTCGGCTCAGGCCCCTTGGGGCGGGGTCGCTGGCCCCCGGAGAGCGGGTTCATTCGTTTCGCGCGACCTCGGGTCCGGTGATGCGCGCCAGCAGCGGGAAGGTGCCCGCGATGATGCCGAGGGCGGCCACGATCCCGCCCGCCGTGATGAGGTAGTACGCGGCGCCGGGGGCCACCATCGGGCGCCCCTGCGCCTCGATGGCGTACAGCGCGGCGGCGCCGAACCCGATGCCGATCGCGACGGCGGCGACGGCGAGCAGCGGGACGGCGCTTTCCAGCGCGACGACGCGGCGCAGCATGGACAGCCGGGCACCGGTGAGGCGCAGCAGGCTGAACGGCCGCTTGCGGTCGGCGAGCCCGGCCGCGATGCCCGCGGCCAGCGTGCACCCGGCGATCGGCAGGCTGACCAGGACCACCACATTCACCAGCTGCTGGTCGGCGCTTTTGCTGGAATTCGACGATGCGACCAGGTCAGCGATGCTGGACGGCGCGATGACGGTGGGATAGGCGGGTGCGTTTTCAAGGACCGTCCGCACCTGCTCGATGGCCGGCCCGGAGCCGTCGGTCGCCACGTTGATGGCGTCCACGCCCAGGCGGTCAAGACCCGAGGACGGGACGTCCGCGGCCGGCCAGGTGATCCCGGCGGTCTTGTTCAGGCCGAGCAGGGGGCCGCTGAACCCGGTGGCGGGGAACGCCACCGCTGTCGCCCCGGCCGGGCAGCGGCCCAGGGCGGGAACGGTCGCGAGCTGCGCGCAGGAGACCACGCCCGCCGGAACCGCACTGGGGCGGCCGTAGAAATTGGCGCCGAGGTTGTGGAATCCCCCCGGGATAGTCAGCCCCCGGTCCGCGCGGACCACCATCACCCCCTTCACGCCGTGAATGCCAAGCAACCGCGCGGAAAGCGGTGCCGCAGGCGCGGCCGGTCCCGGGCCGGCCGTGACCGCAGTTCCGCCGAACCTGACGTTGAGCGCCGAGCCGGCGATCTGGTCCGTCACCACGGCCGACTCCGCGGTAGTGCCCCACCGATGGACGTTCTTGGCGTCCTGCGTGGTGATGGCCACCACCGCCACCGTGGTGATGAACAGCGCGAGCACCAGGCCGCTGACGGCGCGGAAGGCGCCCTTCGGATCGTCGGCCAGACGGCGGGCCGCGATCAGTGTGCTGGGGTGCCTTGTCCACCGCGCCATGAGCCTGGCCACGGCCATGGTGAGCCACGGGCCGGCGAAGATCAGGCCGACGATGATGATCGCGAAGCTCGACACGAACGCCTGAATCTGCCCGGGTATGGATGCCGGGTGACCGTGCACGGCGAAGAAGCCGAGTTCGGCCAGGCCGGCCAGCAGCGGCACGAGGCGCCAGGCCCGCGGCGGCTTCGGCGTGGCGCGGCGAGTGACGCCGAGCGGGGATATGTGCACCCGGCGCAGCGCCAGCCGGGCCGCCACGGCGGCGGCCACCGGCACGCCGATCGCGACCGCGATGACGTCCGGCAGGCTGAGCGACAGTTCGGCGGGAAAGAACGGCTCGGTGACGAACGGGATGCCAGCGACCGGGACGCGCAACAGGAAGAAGATCCCGAACCCGGCCGCCACCCCGAGGACCGCGGCCGCCGTCGATTCCACCGCGGCCAGCAGGGAGACCTGTTTGCGGGTCGCGCCGACCAGGCGCATCGCCGCGAGTCGCTGCTCGCGGCGGGCGGCCGACAGCCGGGTCGCGGTGGCGATGAAGATCAGCACCGGGAACAGCACGGTCAGCGCCACGACGGACAGGATCAGGTCGGTGCCGCTGGCGTGGATTCCCCCGCCGGGCGGGGTGTATTGCAGGCCGCCCGGGTTGGGCTGGTTCCCGCCGACGAAGGGGCTGCCGGGCACCGTCGTGGCGATCGACGTCACCCGAACGCTGTCCGGGGTGCGCGCCAGCTCCGCGGGGGTTCGCCCGGCGATGATGACCAGCGAGCCCGGCGACGGCAGCGCGGCGTCGCCGATCGTGCCGATCATGCGGCCGGGGTAGCGGTCGGCCAGCTCGTTCGCGGGGGTGCTGCGCAGCAGCGCGGCGAGCGCGGGCGAGGCATAGTACTGGCCCGGCCCCGGGTCGTGGGAGATGCCCGGCGGCACCGGTGACGAGGCGCCGGTGGCGGCGACGTCGAAGCGGCTGACCGGCTGGCCACCGAAGATGTCACCGCCGGGGTGCCACCATAGCGGCGCGGTACCCGGCCTGGCCGGGCCGGCGGGCACGGACGCGGTGCCGGTCCAGAACCAGGCGTGGCGGTTGTTCCAGGTGGTGACCGCGTTGGTCGCGGCCACGGCGGTCAGCAGCAGGCCAACGCCGAGGCTGACCGCGGCGGCCAGGACGAGCAGCCGGATGACGGCCTCGCGGCCGCCGCTCAGCACCAGCCGCAGTCCGAGCGGGATCACGGCTGGGCCCCGGTGAGCGTGCTGACCCGGCCGTCCCTGACCACGACCTCCCGGTCGGCGTAGGCGGCGACCCGGGCGTCGTGGGTGACCAGGATGACGGTGATGCCGTGCTCGCGGGCCGCGGCGGTGAGCAGGTTCATCACCAGCTCGCCGGACACCGAGTCGAGCGACCCGGTCGGCTCGTCGGCGAACAGCACCTCCGGCCCGGCGACCAGGCCGCGGGCCAGCGCGACGCGCTGTGCCTGCCCGCCGGACAGCTCCCCGGACCTTCGGTGCTCCAGCCCGTCCAGGCCGAGCGCGGGAAACCACCTCCTGGCCGCCGCTATGGCCGGGCCGCGGCGGGTGCCGGACAGCAGCAGGGGCAGGGCGACGTTCTCCTCCGCGGGCAGCTCGGGGACAAGCTGACCGGACTGGAACACGAACCCGAACCGGTCCCGGCGCAGCGCGCTGCGCCGGTCGTCCCGCAGGGTGTCCAGCCGCTGTCCGCCGAACCAGACCTGCCCCTCCTCGGGGACCAGGATGCCCGCCAGGCAGTGCAGCAAGGTGGACTTGCCCGATCCGCTCGGTCCCATGACCGCGACGATCTCGCCACTCCGGACGCCGAGCGAGGCGCCGCGCAGGGCCGGCGTTTCGCCGAACGACTTGACCAGGTTCCGCGCCTCGATGATCTTCGCAGTCCGGTCGGCCGCCGAGGCGGCGGCGAGGTCCGCGGTCACTGCCGCACCTCCCGCGAGAGCAGGTCCAGCCGCGCCGCGGTGTGGTCGATCCATCGCAGGTCAGCCTCCAGTCGGTAGATGATGTGGTCGGCGAGCAGCAGGTCGAGGGGATCGCCGCGCCGCTTGAGTTCGGTAAGCTCGCGCATCCGCTGCAGGTGCGCCGCCCGCTGGGCGTCCAGGTAGCTGTCGGCCGGCCGGTCGAGCACCAGGGCGAGCACGACCTTGGCGAACAGCTCGCTCTGCAGGTCCGGCTCCGGCGGGACTGGCTCGGCCAGCCACCGCTCCAGATCGGCGGCGCCCGCCTCGGTGATGACGTACCGCCGGCGTTCCGGCCCGGCTCCCTGCTCGACCGGCCCGGCGACCGCCTTGCCGTCCCGGGCCAGCCGGGACAGGGTCGCGTACACCTGGCTGTAGCGCAGCGGCCGGCCCCGGCCGAAGTATGCGTCGTAGTCGCGTTTCAGGTCATATCCGTGGCTTGGCCCGCGCTCAAGCAGGCCGAGCAGGGTCAGCGGAACGCTCATAACCGAGAGAATACTCCAAGAGTATTCTCTCGGGAAGTAGTTTCTTGATGCCGGGCCCGATTCCTAGGCTGCGATCCGGCCGCGCTGGCTGCTCAGACGGCGTCGCCCTGGAGGGAAAACGCGCCGAGCCTGCGGATAGCCAGCGCCAGGGCGGCGACGGTCACGATCGCGCCCGCCGTGACCACCGTGGCCAGCGTCAGGTGGGCGTTCAGCCCGGGGTCGTGCGCGATGGAGTTGGCCACGCCGAGGGAGTACTGGCCGATCGACAGCTCGCTCGCCCCGCTGACCAGGTTGCCCAGCAGGCCCTCCCAGATCAGCAGGTAGAGCAGCCCGACCGCGATGGCCCGGGTGGTGAGGACGGAGATCATCACGAAGAAGGCGTTGTAGATGACCGAGCCGGCCAGGGCCCCGGCGAACACGCCGACCGCCAGCCTGGTCAGGCCCCCGGTCGCGATCAGCCCGGCCAGCAGCTCCGGCACGGCAACGAAGACCATCGTGATAGCGGCGGCCACCGCGAACTTGGTGAGGATCACCGCTGACCGCCGCACCGGGGTGGCCAGCAGATGCACGATGCTGCCGTCGTCGATCTCCGCGCCCAGCACGCTGGTCCCGACGATCAGCGCGGTCAGCGGGAGCACCACCGAGAACCCGAAGACGCCGAGGATGTCGGCCGGCCAGGAGGCCTGCTGCGGATGGGTGAGCTTCAGCAGCACCGTAATCAGGAGCAGGATCACCGGCGGGATCGCGAACAGGAACGCCCGCTTGCGGCCCATCGTGGCGCGGAACGTGAGCCTGGCGACGGTGCCGTTAATAATGCCGGACATGTCATGGCTGCTTTCTCGCGGATCCGTTCCCGGACCGGCGCGCTATCAGGACGCGATGAGGTAGGCGAACACGCTCTCCAGGGACTCGTCGGCGGGCAGCAGCTCACGCAGCCTGATGTCGGCGTCCCTGGTCAGGCCGGCGAGTTCCCGGGTGAAGGTGCCGTAGTCCGACGTCCGCACCTGCAGCCCGCGGGGGGTCAGTTCCACCCCGGTGACGGCCGGGCGGCCGATCAGCGCCGCGCCGAGCAGGCGGTCGTCCGAGGTCCGCACCAGGAAGACGTGGGGACGGCTGGTCATCAGCCGCCTGATCGCGCGGAAGTCGCCGGAGGCCGCGAGGCGGCCGGAGACCATCACCTGGATGGTGCCGGATAGCCGCTCCACCTCTTCCAGGATGTGGGAGCTGAACAGGATCGTCCGGCCATCGGCCCCGAGCGAGTGCAGCAGGTCCATCATGTGCAGCCGCTGGCGCGGGTCCATCCCGTTGAACGGCTCGTCCAGCAGGATCACGCCGGGATCATGGACCAGCGCCGCGGCCACCTTGATCCGCTGCCGCATGCCCTTGGAGTAGGTCGTGATCTTGCGATCCTGCGCGTCCGCCATCTCCACGATCCCGATGGCACGGCTGGCCGCCGCGCCGGGATCCGGCAGCCCGTGCAGTTTCGCGGTCGCCCGGACGAACTCGGTGCCGGTGAGGAAGGCGTAGACCGACGCGTGCTCGGGCACCAGGCCGACGGTCCTGAACAGCTCGGAGTTACGCCAGCATGGCTTGCCGCCGACGGTCACCTCGCCCCTGGACGGCTCCAGGAAGCCAGCGATCATGTGCAGCAGGGTCGACTTGCCCGCGCCGTTGGGGCCGAGCAGGCCGGTGACGCCGGGGCCGACCGACATCGAGATGTCGTTGATCGCGACGACGTTTCCGTACCAGCGCGAGACGTTGCTTACTTCGATCGCGGTCATGCGATGCCGACCTTCCGGTACCTGGCGATGAGGATGCCGATGCTGGCCCCGAGGAAGACGAGCAGCATCACCCCGTAGGCGGCGCCGTAGCCGCCGGGGTCGGCAATGATGCCCGGCGAGGTGCCGCCGAGCCATTCCCTGACGCCGTCCAGCACGGTAAAGGGGCTGATCAGGCCGGCCAGGTGCACGCCGGGCGGGACATGCGCCGGGCCCACGAAGACAACCATGGCCGCCGTGCGGCCCGGGCGCGATACGGCCGGCCCGCCGCTCGATGCGGGTCAGCAGCCGGGCCAGGGTCAGGGTGAGGAAGAAGAAGATCGCGATCGTGCCCGTCGCGTACGCGCGGCGGCCGGTGAACGAGGCCAGCGCGAGCCCGATCGCGGCCAGCACGACCGCCCACATCAGCCCGACCAGCAGCCCGGGGATGAACGCCCGCGTCTGCGCCCAGATGGCACTGAAGCCGTGCGCCTGCAGGACCGTGCCCAGGTAGAGCAGCAGTTCCGGGATCTCGATCATGATCAGGCACGCGATGATGAATGCGGCCAGCTTGGCCAGCGGGTAGTCGGCGCGGCGGATCGGCCGGGAGAAGTAGAGCGGCAGCACGTGGCTGCGCAGGTCACGGGAGACAAGCTCGGGCGCCTGCGCGGCGATGAAGATAATCATGACGAGAATCCGCAGGCCGGGCACGTAGGTGTCATAGGGAATGGTGCGGGCATGCGAGGTGCTGAGCGCCACCGCAATGGCACTGACGACCGCCGGCAGGCACATGATGCCGAAGGTGATCACGGGGAGGATCTTGGCCTTGACGCCGCGGCCGATGCCGAACGCGGACCGCAGGCTGTGCCAGCAGAGCGCCCGGGCGATCTGCGCCCGGCCCAGCCGCCGGCCGTCATAGCGGCGGTAGCCGAGATCGTGGATGACCCCGGAGGCCGCGGCCGGCGAGCCGGCCGCGGGCCCGGGGGTGGCTGTGTCAGCGGGCATCGGCCGCTCCCGTCACTGGGCCGGATTCGGCCTGATCGTCGCCAGGCTCCGGCTGATGGTCCCGGAACAGTTCCTCGATCCGGTGCCGCCGCTGTTCCATCCGGTTCAGCGGCAGCCCGAGATCGGCGACGGCATCGCGAACCTCGTCATAGGTGCTGTCGCCGGTCAGCCTGACGAGCACCGCCCGCTCGTGCGTCACGGGGCCGAGGCCCCGCCGGGCCAGTTCCGCGACCAGCTGGCCGGTGCCGTCCTCGACCTCGATGATCAGGACCTGGCTCGCCTGGGTGAAGCTGGTGACCGTGTCGGCCCGCAGCAGCTTCCCGCCCTCAATCGCCACGATGTGATCGCAGATCTGCTCAAGTTCGCCGAGGAGGTGGGAGGCGACCACGATGGAGATGCCGAAGCTCGCGCCGATCCGGCTGATCAGCTCGAGCATCGCGATCCGGCCGGCCGGGTCGAGGCCGATGGTCGGCTCGTCGAGCAGCAGCAGGCGCGGGTCGCCGACCAGCGCCTGGGCTAGTTTCACCCGCTGTTTCATGCCGGTCGAGTACGTCCCGATCTGGCGGTACCGCTCCTCGTAGAGCCCGACATGGCGGAGCGACTCGGCGGCGCGCTCCTTCGCCGCCGTCGGCGGCAGGCCCGACATCCGGCCCAGATGGGTGACGAACTCGGTGGCCGTGACGTCGGGAACCAGGCAGTCATGCTCGGGCATGTAGCCGGTCAGGCCCCGGATCTGCTCGCCGCTGCGCTCGCAGTCGTGCCCGAGCACGCTGGCCCGGCCCTTGGTCGGGGCCAGCAGGCCCAGCAGGATCTTGATGAAGGTGGATTTCCCGGCGCCGTTCGCCCCGACCAGCCCGGTGATCCCGGGCGCGACCGCCACCGTCAGCTCATCGAGTGCGGTCACCTGGCCCGGATAGCGCTTCGTCAGGCCCGTCGTCTCGATGACGCTGCCCGGGCCCGGCCCGCCGGGCGGATCCGCGGCTCGCACCGATGCGTGAACGGTCACGTTCCCTTTCGCCTCGCCTTCGCTGGCGGATGCTGGCATCGATCCGGCCAGCTAATTCCGCGCTTGAGCCGGGGCCAGCCTATAACCGCCCGGGTCCGGCCGCGCGCAAGCGCGGGCCACCGCCGCGCATCGCCAGTAAGATCTGATCCAGGTTCCTGAACAGGCAGGACAGCAGCCGGTATCGGACTCGGAGAACGCGTTCACATTGGCGAGTGAGTAGAGAAGCTTGTGAGTCCCAGGAAACGCTGCAGGAGAAGAATTCGCCATCTCACGGCGCTCTGCGCCATCGCTTTCCTCGTGCTCGGATGCGCGGCCACCAGCGCGCCCGCGCCAGCAGGCACGCACCCGGCTCGCACCAGCCAGCCACCGCCGCCAGTGTCGCCGTCTGCGTCAGCGGCACCCAGGCCGCCAGCGGCGGTATCTCCCTTTGCCCGCCCCCGCCTGCGCAGCTATCTTGCCCGCCGGTCCGGTCACGTGGCTGCCGCCCTGTACAACGCGCGCACCGGGCGCACCTGGCTGCTGCACCCGCGGTCTGCGCCGCAATTCACCGCGAGCATCGTCAAGGTCGAGATCATGGGCACGGCGCTGCGGGAGGCGGAAGAGACGGGCACCGGCCTGACCCCCGCCGAGAAAGCGCTGATGCCCTCGATGATCGAGAACAGCGACAATGACTCGGCCACCGCCCTGCTCCATGACGTGGGCGGGCCCAGCGCGGTCGCACGGTTTGACCACTCGGCCGGCCTGACCGACACGACCCCCTCCACGCTGGCCCTCATCCCCGGGACCGACCTGCCCGGCTGGGGCCTGACCACGACGACCGCCCTCGACGAGGTGACCCTCGTCTCGAATTTCGCCTATCGCAGCAAGATCCTTTCTGCTGCATCCCGTCGATACGGCCTGGCTTTGATGGAGCACGTCGAAGCCGATCAGGACTGGGGCGTGTCGGGTGGTGTTCCCGCGGGCACGACCGTGGCCCTCAAGAACGGCTGGCTTCCCATCGCGTCATCTGGCTGGCAGGTCGACAGCATCGGGTGGATCTCCGGCCATGGCCGGAATTACGTGCTCGCCGTCCTGACCGACGGCAGCCCGACCGAGGCCTACGGGATCGCGACCATTGAGGCCATTGCCCGGGAGGCGTACCGCACTCAGCACGGTGCCCGCTAGCGGCGGCACCGGTGCTGGCTTTCACCGGTGCTGGCTTCAACCTGAGCCGGCTTCTACCTGGGCCGGGCTGCCTTCAGCCTGGGTGAGCCAGCATTTACATGCTCGCCTGCGTCTCCTGCTGCAAGCCATACTGTTCCGCGATCGGATTCCACAGACCGATAAACGACGTCTTGTCGTGGTCTGCCTGCGAGTTGGCCGCTCCTATCCCCGGCGGTGCCGTGCCAGCCTGGCAAACGGGCTGCTGTTGCTGCGCCCATGTCAGGTAGTCGTTGTCCGCGCTCAGCGATACGGAAAGCGCTTGCGTCAGGTCGGACTTAAGCTCCGCGCCATTGCTCAGCGCGCCCGTCTGCAAGGTCTGAGCTTGCTCGTATTCGGTTTGGCGCTGATCACGGACGCGCTGCATCTGCTGCACGCTGGCGGCCACATCGGTACAGGCCTTGACGTTATCGGCCGCGGTATTCAGCCGCTTGGCACTGTCGTCACCGGACGCCAGCACCTTGCTGACGGCGGTGGCTTCGGCGCTTGCCGATGGTGCGTGGACCGACGGCGATGACTGTGCCGTTGAGGCTGGCGACGACGACGGCCGATGACGGCAACGATGACGGCAACGACGCCGGCGACGACGATGGCCGTGACGATGACGGCGACGGCGACGATGAGGGCGATGACGATGCAGAGGAAGAACCAGACACGGCTACCCCGTGTACGGTCGGCGGGCTGCGATGGCTGACGAGAACTATGGCCACGGCCGCCGCCGCGATGGCTGCCGCGGCGATAGCCACGGCCGCGATCTTGCCGCGGGATCGCCGCGCGGGCGGCGGCTGCTCCCATCCCGGCTCGCCCGGCCCGGGCGGCCAGGCACCACCGGCATCGCCCGGCGGCCCGCCGTATATCGCGGTCGGGCGCGGGCCCCGGGTCAGGCCGGCGCCCTGCTGATAGCCAGCGGGCGGCGGAGCACCCGGCCGGTCCTGCGGGGACCGCACATTGCGCGGCCCGCCGGGAGTGAGGTGCTGAGCAGGCCTGGCCTCCGGCCCCGGTATCCCTCCGGCGAGGCCGCCGAGGCCCGCGGCTGGCCACGCCCGGCCGCCCGCGCCCAGGCCGGCCCGCGGCGGCATGCCGGGCGGCTCAGGCGCACCGGCAACCAGCCCCAGCGACCGGCCCAGGTCGGTGGCGAACTGCGCGCAGGTGGCGTAGCGCCCGTCCGGCGACTTCGCCATCGCGCTGGCCAGCACGCGGTCGACCACAGCCGGAAGATCATCGCGCCGGGCGGCGAGCGACGGCGGCGGCTCGGCCAGGTGCGCGGTGATCATCGCGAGGCCCTGTTCCCGGCGGAACGGCGGCGTTCCGCTGAGCAGCTCGTACGCGGCGCACGCCAGTGAATACTGGTCGGCGCGCCCGTCCACGTTATGCCCGTCGATCTGCTCCGGCGCGATGTAGTCGAGGGTGCCGACGAATTGCCCGCTCATGGTCAGGTTGCTGGCGGCGAGCGACTGCTTGCTGATCCCGAAGTCGGAAAGGTAGACGTGCTCAGGCCGGTCATCGGGGAGGACGCGGCCCTGCCCGGCGGCCGCGCCCGTCGTATCGAGGAGCATGTTGGCCGGCTTGACGTCGCGGTGGACCAGGCCGTGCGCATGGGCGGCGTCGAGCGCCGCGGCGACCTGGCTGATGATGCTCCAGGCCCGCCAGGCGGGCAGCGGGCCGCGGCGCTCAAGCAGCGACTTGACGTCGCCGCCCTGCACATAGCGCATCGCGATGAACAGGGAACCGCCGGCCTCTCCCGCCTCGTAGATCGGGATGATATTGGGGTGGTCGACGGCCGCCGCCGCGCGTGACTCGCGGATGAATCGCTGCCGGAACGCGGCGTCCATGGCCAGCGCGGGCACCAGCAGCTTGAGCGCCACCCGGCGGTCAAGGCGCTCATCGCGGGCCCGGTAGACGACCGCCATGCCGCCCTGGCCGATCTGCGCCTCAAGCCGGTATCCGGCGATCTGGCTAGCCGGCCCGTCGCTGACCTCGGTCTTGGGCCGGGCCGATCCGGCCACGCGCTGAGCTGCGCCGGTCTTGGGCCGGGGCGAGGCGGCCTTGCGCTGCGCCGCGCCGGTCTTGGGCCGGGCCGAGGCGGCTTTGGGCGAGCCGGCTGGCCTTGGGCTGAGCCGGGGGCTTGGCTGAGCCGCGCCGGTCTTGGGCTGAGCCGGGCTTGGCTGCGCCGCGCCGGTCTTGGGCTGAGCCGCGCCGGCTTGGGCTGAGCCGGCCGGCCTGGCGCTGGGCGGACGTGGTCTTGGGCCGGGATGACGTCGGCCTAGGGCGAGCCGGCTTTCCCTCGGGCGGCACGGTGCTGTCGTCCTGGTCCGGTGTGACGCCGCTGCTCGCCGCGGCCGCCCCGGCGCGACGCGCACGGGGCTGGGACGGCCGCGTCCGCGGCCGGGACGGCTTCGCCGCCGGAACTGCGGCGCTCTCGTCCGGAGCCGGGGTGATCTCGTCGCTCACCGCGGCATCCTCAGCACCGGGCGTCCGCAGGCCGACATCACTAACCCGGACCCTGCCTCCGCTGCCAGCAGCACCGCAGCCTCCCCCGTCCAGCTGTCACCCCGGTAACCCGATGTCGGCACTGCGCCGCCGGAACCGCCAGCGCGTCGTGGCCATGCCCCATGGCGGGAATGCCGACACCACTAAATTACTCCTTGGCCCGCGCACATCCCAGATACGAAATTTCGATTCAGATGGGCGTCCTGCCGCCCGGCGTGGCCCGCCCGGCGCGCGCAGTGCCAATCCCGGTCCCTTCGCGGAATGCGGCGCACCCGGCGCATGCGGCGCAAATCTGCGCGCCCAGGACAATCCCGGTGGATAGCACGGTCGCGCTGATCGGATAGCCGTCAGCGTCAGGGATCCCGGAGAGCGGCCCAGACCACCTTCCGGTGCCAGCCGAGCATGGCCCAGCCCCAGGTAGTGGCCAGCGCCTGGACTACGTGCAGGCCCCGGCCGGCCTCGGAGTCGGGATCAGCGGACCGCAGCACCGGAGGCGCCGCGCTCGGGTCGGTGACCGCGCACACCAGGTGGCTGGCCCGGTGCCACAAGCTCAGCTCGACTCGCCCCCGGGGCGGTCCGCCGACGTCGATGCAGGCGGCGTGGCACAGCGCGTTGGTGACGAGTTCCGAGACCACCACGGCCGCGTCCGGGAACGCCGCGCACATGTCCCAGCAGCGCAGCGTCTCCCTGGTGAATTCGCGTGCCGCTCGCGCGGTCTCCGGCTCGGTCCCGACGGCCCGGACGGCGATGCCGGGCGGCCCGGTGACCGCGGACGGCAGTAACTCCGGCGGCCGCGACTGGCCTGGCTGGCCGGATAGGCCGACCGGGTCCGCGGCACCGCCGGCATCGTGCTCGGTCCGGGCGGGAGCCGCGTGATGTCCTCGGTGCATACGCGAAAACCTCAGAGCCTTATACGGAAGGTGCCGACGGGCGGGCTCGCACTTCGCTACCATGCCATCCAGGATGTGCAGGTGCAAGTGCTGTTGCACATGCATCAGGCATGTCGGCGCGTGCAGTCAGCGCGGGATTACCTGCGAGGTCACTGAATCGCCTGGTCAGGGGCGTTGTCTCGGCCGAACTGCAGGAGCACGACCGCTCCACCCCCGGCGAAAGGCAGCAAGACGTGAACCTGGCTCACAACGGCATGCGGGCGACCCAGCTTGAGCGGGCTATATGGCGCAAGAGCCAGCGAAGCAATCCCAGCGGCAACTGCGTCGAGATCGCAATCCTGAATGGCGGCCAGATCGCCATGCGTAACTCCAGGCACCCGGACGGGCCCGCGTTGATCTTTACCCGGGGCGACTGGGATGCGTTCATCGGCGGCGCCCAGGACGGCGACTTCGGGCAGCCAGCCAGCTAATAAGCGCGCGTTCCCCAGGAAAGGCCCCAAAAACACATCAAAGCATGATGTGGCGCGATCGCGGCAGGCGTGGGAGACTGCCGTGGTCTGGGTGTTCTGGGGAGGGCACATGATCTCAGCGGATACTGGCGGCAGCCAGGTCCGCAGCATGCTCGAACCGCCGGGTGGCGGCGGTCCGACCGTGCTGCGGTTGCTTCTTGGCGCGCAATTGCGGCGGCTACGGGAGTCTCAGCGGATTTCGCTTGAGGACGCCGGGAATGTGATCCGCGCCTCGCACTCGAAGATGAGCAGGCTTGAACTCGGCCGCGTCGGCTTCAAGGACCGCGACATCTGCGATCTGCTGACCCACTACGGGGTGACGGACGAGCAGGAACGCGATGCGCTGCGGGCGCTCGCCCGGAAGGCCAGCAGCCAGGGCTGGTGGCATGACTACTCCGAGATCCTGCCCGCCTGGTTCGAGGCCTACGTCGGCCTGGAGGAAGCGGCCACCCGGATCCGCGCCTACGAAATCCAGTTCGTTCCCGGCCTCCTGCAGACGGAGGAGTACGCTCGCGCCGTCACGTTACTGGGTCATTCGAGCGCCCGCCCGGAGGAGATAGAGCTGCGGGTCAGGCTGCGCATGGCCCGTCAGGCGCTGCTGCGGGGCCCGCGCGCGCCACAGCTATGGGCCGTGATTGACGAGGCGGTGCTGCGCCGGCCGGTCGGCGGCCCGGAGGTCATGCGCGCCCAGCTTGAGCACCTCATCGAGTGCGCGGCGCTGCCGAACGTGACGATCCAGGTCATCCCGTTCCAGGCCGGCGGTCACGCCGCGGCCGGAGGACCGTTCAGCATCCTCCGCTTCGCCGAGGCCGACCTGCCCGACGTGGTCTACCTGGAGCAGCTCACCAGCGCCATGTACCTGGATAAGCGCGAGACGGTCGATCATTACCTGGTGGTGATGGAGCGGCTTTGCCTGGACGCCTTCCCGGCGGAGCACAGCACGGACGCCATCAGCACGATCGCCGGAGAATTCGGCTAGCGCCGATCGCCGCGGCCAGGCCGGCTCGGCTGGCCGCCGTCGCCTTTCGGCCGGGCCCGGCCGGATCACGCCTTGCGTGCCACGCCGGACCAGGCCGTCACCTCAACATCGGAAACGGAGTCGTCGGGGCGCCATCGCTGCGGCTGGACGACACCCGGCTCCAGCAACTCCAGGCCCTCGAAGAAGCGCGTGATCTCGCTGCGATCCCGCATCGTGCCCCGGGCCGGGCCAAGCCGCGCGTTGATCCGCCGGGTCATCTCCGCGATGGCGGCGGGCTTGATGTCGCTGGCCGGGTGCGTGATGACCAGGTAGCTGCCCGGCGCGAGCGAGTCCATCAGCCGGGCCACGATGCCGTAGGGATCGTCGGAGTCCGGGATGAGATGCAGGACGATCAGCATCATCACCGCGACCGGCTGGCTGAAGTCCAGCGTCTGCGCTGCCGCCTCCAGAACCTGGTCCAGCTGGCGCAGGTCGGCATCCAGGTAGGCGGTGGCTCCCTCCGGGGTACTGGTCAGCAGCGCGCGGGCGTGCGTCAGCACGATCGGGTCGCTGTCCACGTAGACGATCCGGGAGTCCGGCGCGACCGACTGCGCCACCTCGTGGGTGTTGCGCGCGGTCGGCAGCCCGGTGCCGAGATCAAGGAACTGCCTGATACCGCACTCCGCGGCCAGATAGCTCACCGCGCGAGCCAGGAACGCGCGATTGGCCCGGACATCAAAGACGATGCCGGGATTGGCGGCGATGGCCTGCTTGGCGGCTTCGCGGTCCGCGGCGTAGTTGTCCTTCCCGCCGAGCCAGTAGTCGTAGATCCGGGCGGGATGCGCCACCGTGGGGTCGAAGGGACTTGTCACCGGGCGCCACCGGTCCCGGCATTCACCTTTTGGTTGCTCACTGTCCGATCTTACGAGGCCCGGCCCAGCCGTGACCCCCACTTAACCCGCTGGAGATCATCAGATGACTCATGTCATCGACGGCGGCTGATGAGCCACACGGTCCAGGCGGCGCGCCGCGAACGGGCCATCGGCTGAAACGGCGAGGATGCCCGCTGGCCAGTGCAGCGGGCATGGCAAGGGGGACGGGCCAGCCCGTCCCCCTTGTCGCGTGCTATCTACTGGCGGATGCGCTTACCGTCAGCGGGTGATCAGCGCCGTCATCCTCGGCGTGCCGATACCCGTGGCCTCGTCGTACGCCCGCGTGACCGGGAACAGGCCGTTGTTGGTGGTGGTCTGCCCCTTGCCGGTGATGTCATGGAAGAACCGGTGCGGGGCGTGCCTGAGCAGCGTGTACAACAGCGGGTTGATGTTGCCGCTGCGGTGACCCTGGAAGCTGTCCCGGTCCGCGATGATCGCTGACCAGAGCGGCGACGACAGGCTCGTGCCGCCGATGCCGAACCAGCCAGGCGGGTTCTGGTTCTGGCTGAACTGCCCGCACACACTGCCCGGCGTGCTGGAGTTGCCGGTGCAGAACTCGGCGTACGGGGTGTACTCGTCGGCGTTGGCCGACACGTCCGGGTCCTCGCGGCACGGCGTGCCCGTCGCGGCCAGCGCGCACTGGGTGCCGCCGTTGCCGGTGGTGGTATGCGGGTTATTCACGCCCGGTCCGTGCTGGTAGAACGGCCGGCCCCACCACTGGCTGGAACCGCCGCCGCCGGCGCCGGTCTGCGCGCACCAGAAGAAGCCGCCCATGTTGTCATTGGCGGCGCTCGGCGCGGCGTTGCTGCACAGGGCGTTGGTGTTCCAGACGGACTCCACGCCCTTCGGGTACGCCGGGTGCTTTTTCTGGCCCGGGTTGGCGGTCTCCATTGAGGTGCCGCCCACGCTGGTGACCCAGGGCTGCGACGGCGGGTCGAGGACGTTGACGATCGTGGTGCCGTCGGAGCGGATGCAGGAGAACGCGCCCGTGTCGCCCTCGGCGCCGAACGTACTCTGGCCCTGCATCGCCATCTGCTCGAAGATCGTGTTCTCGGCCTGCACGTAGCCGGAGGTGGCGTCGTTCTCGCAGACGGCCCAGCTGGAGCTGACGGAAGCGGCATGGTCGGCGTCCGCGATCGCGTTCCACTCGTCGAGCGAGGTCTGCCCGGTCTCGTCGTTCGGCGCGTTATACACGATCAGCTTCTTGACATCGGGCGCGATCGCGAGCTGCATCTCGATGTCCGCGTCGACCTCGATGTCACCTGCGTATGCTTCGGACGCCGGCTCGCAGACGTCGCCCGTCGGGCAGGCCGGGTGAATCGGGCCGCCATCGATGTTCACGTCGGTGAGCGGCGCGGTGTAGCCCCGGCCGTAGAAGGTCCTCGCCCATTTGTTGATATCGGAATGCTGGTACGCCGACAGCTCGAACAGGCCGATTCTGACGCCCCGGCCCTTGCCGCGCGGGCCGACATGCGGCGCGCCGTAGATCGAGTTGTCCTGCGATGGGGTCAGGCCCTGGCAGCCAGGGCCGGCGCCGAAGCCGAACGGGATCGGGGTGCCGCTGTTCACATTGGCGAACTGCTGCGCGACGGTGGGATAAGGCTCCTCGCAGCCTTTGGATGACGCGCTGGGCTTGGCCGCCGGGCGGACTGCGGCAGGCGCGCGCTGCGCTGTCGAGCGCTCCCGGATCGTGTTGGTCAGCCCGGTGACGCCCTGTACGTAACCGGCGATCGCGGCAGGCACCTTGATCGGCGAGGAATTCTGGTAGTACTTGATCCCCTTCTTGTCCTTGTAGGTCCTCAGCGTGGTGCGGAACGCCGCCGACACCCTCGCGCTTGACCCGGTGGCCCGGACCAGGAAGGGCGAGGACGATGCCGTTACCTTGAGGCCAGCATTGCTCAGGAAGTTCGTGACGGCGCTGCGCTGTGCCGCGGCGGGCGCGTACCGGGCATCGAAGCGGCCCGCACCCAGCCAGTGGTGATAGCTGCTGCTGCCCTTCGTGTACATAGCATGCAGCGCGCTGTTCAGGCCCGCCGCGTTCCGCGGCCGGAGTGCGACCTGGATCGTCATCCTCGGGCTGCTGTAGGGGCCGGTCATGTGGTCGGTAGTGGCCGGAACGCTGTTGGCCAGCGTGGCGTACCGGGGCGCGGTCGCGGGTGCCGCCGACGCGGCGACGGATCCTAGCGAGCCCAGCGCTGCGGTCATCGCCAGCCCCAGGACCGCGACAACTCCGGCGCGGACGGGATGGTGACGCAAGGTCATTTCATTCCTCCTCGAAACAAACGGGCCCATGTGGCGAATCCTGATCAGCCGAACGGGCAATGTCAAGAAATGGCAAATGCATCTTCATCGCCGGGCATGACCCAGGTTGTCATTGGCGGCGCTCGGCGCGGCGTTGCTGCACGGGGCGTCGGTCGCGCCCACGCTGGTGACCCAGGGCTGCGACGGCGGGCCGAGGACGTTGACGATCGTGATGCCGTCAGAGCGGATGCAGCCGAAGGCACCCGTGCCGCAGCGCCGTTTGCCCCGTTTCTGAATTTAATTCATTTCGCTGTTCTTGCCCTTTGCCGCATTAAGGCGCGATCGCGCTTGCGGGGAGGGTTACGGCTAGCGGCCCGCAGGCCACGAACTGAGTCCGGCCGCGATGACCTGGGCCGCGCGGCGAACATCGGCGGTCACCGCGTCGCGGACCTGGGCCGGCGTGCGGGTGCCGTCCAGGTACTTCCGCAGGCACCGGAACTGGATATCCCAGAGCCTGAGCAGGGCGGCGGCCGCGATCTGCGGCTCCGGGTCGTCCGGGCTCATCCCGGCGGCCCCGGCCATGATCTCGGCGGCCACGGCGATCAGCCGGTCGGTCATCTCGTGCTGGTGGGCGCGCAGGGACGGCGTGGCGCGGATCAGGTCGCCGAACCGCGCGATCGTGCGGCAGGCCTGGACCGGGTCGTCCTGCCGGGCGAGCCAGGACGTCAGGCCGCCCAGTTCACCGGCCAGGATCCGGAGCGCCGCGTCGACCGGCGCGGCGCCGGGCTCGGCCAGGCCAGTCCGCAGCGACGCGATCGTGCCGTCCCAGCGGTCCAGGATGAGCGATTCCTTGGTCGGGAAGTAGTTGTAAACCGTCTTCTCCGATACCCCGCAGGCCGCGGCGACCTCCGTCACGCGGACCGCGTCGAAGCCGCGCTCCATGAACATCTCCGTCGCCGTGTCGGAGAGCTGCTGGCGCAGCAGGCGCTTCTTGCGCGCCCGCAAGCCCTCGGCCCTGGGGGCGCCGGCCGGCGACGCTGTCCAGTCCACTGTGCGCGCGCTCATGTTCCCAGAATAGTCTAGTGTCGGCATATTTACTGCTACCCTAAATTTCTAGCTACTATAAGTTTGCCGCTTCTGACTGCGGTCGGCTCCGGGAGATTCGGCATGTACCGCGTCGTTATCGAGTTCATCGGCCTGTTCCTCACCGGGATCCTGGCCGGCGAGGAACTCGTCGTCCGCTACGGGGTGCGCGTGCCGCTGGCGGCGCTGGACGACCGATCGCATATCCAGTTCCGGCAGGGCCTGATCCGGACCTTGCGCGTGCTCGTGCCCGCCATCTTCCTGCCCGCGTTCGCGGCCGGGATTGCCGTGGCGATCCTGGCCGGCACCAGCGCCGGCTTCGCCTTCCGGTGGGCCGGAGTGCTCGCATTGCTGAGCTGGTTCCTGGTCACGCTCTTCGGCACGGTCCCCATCAACGAGGGCGCACTCGACTGGCGGCCCGATGCGCCTCCCGGTAACTGGAAGGCGCTAGTCGACCGGTGGGAGCGGCTGAATGCGGTTCGAACCTGCGCCGCGGTCCTGGCGTTCGCGTTCTTCCTGACCGCGGTGGCGCTGCGAACGACGGGGGTGGCTTAGCCGGGGCTCCGGGCGCGGCCCGGCGCAGCCGCCCGGCCAGGCCCGCCCGGTAGGGTTGACGAGCAAGATCCGGGTGCGTGCCTGCGGCGCCCGCCCGCGGGAAGACTGGCCATGACGCGGGCGGAAGGCTGGACGCCAGATGGCGGAGGGACGGCCAGGGACCAGCGCGCAGGCCGACGAGTCGCGGCGGCGGCTGGCCCGGATCGCGCTGGCGGCGCTGCTGATCGTGGCCGTGCTGGCCGGGGTACGCGGCGAGATCCGGCCGCTCAGCTTCCGCACTCCCCAGCGGGGCCATGATCTGGTCACCGGCATTGTCCTGGAGGCCGTGCTGGCCATCCTGATGATCGCCCTGGTCATCCGCCGGCGGCGGGCCCCGGAGGATGCCTTCCTGGCCGCGCGGCTGCGCAGCGTCCTCGGCGCGACGATTGCCGCCGGGCTGATCGCCGTGCCGATTGTCGTCCTGGTCACCAACTTGCCGCCCGCCCGGCGGCGGGCCACGAACCCGTTTCAGCAGCGCGCCCCGCGGCCCCGGCGGACACCACCGGCGGTCAGGCCCGGATCGCGGTCGTCCTTGCACCTCCCGGTCAGCGGCATCCTCACCGCGCTGCTCATCCTGGCCATTGTGACCGCCATCGTGATCTGCGTCATCGTGCTGCGGCGCCGGCCCAGTCATCCGGCGGACGTCACGCTGGCGGCCGGGGACGATGAGGAGAATCTGCGCGAGGCAGTCGAGTCCGGCCAGGCGGCGCTGCGCGAACTCGACGACGCCCGGGCGGCGATCATCGCCTGCTACCTGGCGATGGAACGGAGCCTGGCGCACGCGGGCGCCGCCCGGGACGTCGCGGAAACGCCGGACGAATTGCTGGCCCGGGCCGCCGACGCCGGCCTCGTCCGCGGCGCGGCGGCCGGGCGGCTGACGGCCCTCTTCTACGAGGCGCGCTTCTCCAGCCATCCGCTGCCGGCCTCGGCCAGGACCGCGGCGGAGCGCGCACTCAGCGAGCTGGCCGCGAGCCTCAGGACCCCGGCGGCGGCCGGGCCAGGCGGCACCGGCGAGGCGGCACCATGATCGGCCGGCGGCGCGGCCGGGCCAGCCCCGGAACGTCCACCGGGCCGCTGGCCCAGTCAGCCGGGCCGGCCAGTCCGGCCGGGCCGGCCGGTCCGGGCCGGCCAGCCGACGGCTGGCGGGGGGCCGGGCCCGAAATCGTCATCGCCGTCGTCCTGCTCGTAACGGCGGGCACCGTCGGGTACGTCCTGGCCGGCCCGGCCGGGCCGGGGGCGGTCGCCCTCGGCGCGGCCGTGATCGTGCTGGCCGGATTCCGCGGCATGGTGCCGCCCGGAGAGCCGTTGCCGGACCTCGATCATGATCAGGACAAAGCAGTCAGCCGCGCCCCGGCCTCGTTTGCCGGGTTCTGGCGCAAGCGCGCGGGGCTGGAGGACGGGACCAAGTCCATGGCCTCCTACGACAACGGGCTCCGGCTGACGCTGCAGCACCTGCTGGCCGCCCGGCTGGCCGAGCGGCACGGCATCAGCCTGCGGGACGACCCTGACCTGGCCCGGCAGGTACTGTGCCAGGGCCAGCGCGACGACGGGCTCTGGTACTGGGTAGATCCGGGCCGCCCGTCCATTAACTCCGCCGACCTGCCTGGTGACCAGGCCGCCCGACAGCGCGGGATACCACCGCGAACGCTCGCCCGCCTCATCGACCGACTGGAGCGATTGTGACCGAGTCAACCCCCGTGCCCGTCGCGCCGGAACAGGCCATTACGCCCCGGCAGACGGCGGAGCGGTGCTCCGCCGTCCTGGACGAGATCGAGCGGGCGGTCGTCGGCCACCGCCGCGCGCTCGAACTCGTCATGATCGGCATCCTGGCTGGCGGCCACGTGCTGCTGGAAGACCTGCCCGGCCTGGGCAAGACGCTGATCGCCCGGTCGTTCGCGCGGGCGCTCGGCCTGGACTTCGCGCGCATCCAGTTCACGCCGGACCTGCTGCCCTCCGACGTCATCGGCGCCCCGCTGTATGACCAGCGGACCGGAGAGATGGTATTCCGCCCCGGGCCGGTGTTCACCCAGCTGCTGCTCGCCGACGAGATCAACCGCACGCCGCCGAAGACCCAGGCCGCGCTGCTGGAGGCCATGGGCGAAGGCCAGGTCAGCATGGACGGCGAAACGCGCCTGCTGCCGCGTCCGTTCGTCGTGCTCGCCACCGACAACCCGATCGAGTACGAGGGCACCTACGAGCTGCCGGAGGCGCAGCTCGACCGCTTCCTGATCCGGCTGCGGCTGGGCTACCTGCCGAGCGAGGACGAGGTCGCCATGCTGGCCCGCCGCCTGGACCGCAAGACGGAGAACGCGGTCCTGCGCCAGGTCACCGACGCCACCGAGCTGCTGGCCATGCGCGCCTCGCTGGAGCAGGTCGAGGTCTCCGCTGACCTGCTGGAGTACGTGGTATCGATCATCCGGGCGACCAGGACGCACCAGCAGATCCAGGTCGGCGCCAGCCCTCGCGGCGGGCTCGCGCTGGTCCAGCTGGCCCGCGGCCAGGCGCTGCTGAACAAGCGCGACTTCGTGATCCCCGATGACATCAAGTACGTCGCCGTGCCCGCGCTCGCGCACCGGATTACGCTGCGGCCAGAGCTTTGGGTGCGGCAGGTCAGCGCCGACGATGTCGTCGGCCGGCTGCTCTCCGCGGTACCCACCCCGCGGACCGACCCGGCCGCCGTGCGCGGCTGACCGCGGCCATGACGACCGTCGCGCCAGCCCATCAGCCCGGAACCCAGGCGGCCACGCGGACGCCGGGCGGGCCCCGGCCAGTCGAGCTGAGCTGGGCACCGTCCGGCCACGCCCGGCGCCTGCTTACGCTCGCCCTGGCCGGCCTGATAATCGCGGTGACCGCGCGCCGGGCCGAGTTCGCCGCGGTGGCCGCGCCTGCCCTGCTGCTGCTGGCGACCTGGCGGCAGGACCGGCCGCGGAGCGTCCTGGTGAGCACGGCTCTCACCGCCAGCAGGATGGTCGAAGGCGAGTACGCGGCAATCCGGGTAACCCTGTCCGGAGCCGGCCGTCACACCGTGGACCTGCGCATCGAGCCCGCCAGCGCGATCATGCCCGGCGAGCAGGACACGGCCGGCGTGCCCTTCACCGCCGCGCACTGGGGCGACCGCCCGGTCGGTGCCCTGGAGATCACCCTGCGGGACCGATGGCGGCTCAGCGAGGGACGGGCGACGATCCCGCTGCCGCGGATCAACTGCTACCCGCTGCCCGCCCATCAGAGCACCCGGGTCGTGCTCAGCCGGCTGCCGAGCAGGCTGGGCGAGCACGCCGCCCGGGTGCATGGCGAGGGCACCGAATTCGCCGGCGTCCGCGAGTTCGTCCCCGGGGACCGCCAGCGGAGGATCAACTGGCCGGCTACCACCAGGCGGGGCAGCCTGCAGCTGAACACGTTCGCCGCCGAGCGGGTGCAGAACGTGGTCGTCCTGGCCGATGCGACCGCGGACGTGGGCACCCCCGGCTCGACCACCCTGGACCTGGTGTACCGCGGCGCCGCCGCCACGATCCGGGCCTACCTGGCATCCAGGGACCGGGTGGGCTTCATCCAGTACGGCAGCCAGCTCAGCTGGATCGCCCCCGCCACCGGCCGGCGGCAGTTTCACCGGGTCATGGATGCGATGCTGGCCCAGCCCGGCGGCTGGGACGCGCGCAGCGCCATCAGCCGGCTGCCCCGGGCCGCGCTGCCGCCCGGCGCGCTGATCATCGTGTTCAGCCCGCTGCTGGACCGGCGGCTGGTCGAGACCCTGCGCGACCTGCGCGAGCGCGGCTTCACCCTGCTGATCATCGACGTGCTCAATGCCGCGCCGGAGGGCGGCCGGGATCACGCCGCCGCGCTGGCCCGGCGGATCTGGCGGATGGAGCAGCAGGCGATCAGGTTCTCGCTCCGCGAGCTGGGGATCCCGGTCGTGCACTGGGACGGCGAGCAGAGCCTGGACGAGCCGCTCGCACCGTATACCCGGCGGATGATGGTGAGCCGCCGGTGATGCGGGCGGCGGGCGGGCGGGCGCCGGACGGCCGGCCGGGCGCCGCGGCTGACCCCGGGCCGCCGCCGGCAGGCGCCCCGGCGCCGCGGCTGACCCCGCGGGTGCGCAGCAGCGCGGCCGCCGGGCTGCTCGCGGCGGCGTGCATCGCCTGGGCCGCGATCCCGGTGTCCGGAGGCGGGACGGGCACCCGCCCGGCGCTGGTCGTCGGCATCGGCTGCGCCGCCCTCACCCTGGCCCGGCTGGCGGCCGGTGACTGGGTGCCGCCGGCCGGCATTTTCGAGAACGTGATTTTCCGGACCGGGCGGATGCTGCTTGAAGTGCTGCGGGCGATCCCGTGGGCGGAGGGAACCGTCATCGCCGTGCTGGCGCTGGAGGCGCTGCATCCTTCCCGGCCGTGGCACACCGGGCTGCTCGGCGTCGCGCTGCTCGCCTTCCTGTTCGCCGTCCACCTGGCCGAGTCGGACGCCCGGCCGGCGGTGCTCCGGCCGCAGCTTCCGGTGCTCGCGGCCGGGCTCGGGCTGCTGGTGCTCGGCTGCGGTGCCGCCCTGCTCCCGGCCGCCGGGATGAGCGCCGCATCCGGCTGGCTGCGGGTGTTCGCCGTGGTGGCCGCGATCGTGGCCGGCGCGCTCGCCCTCCCGATCTGACCGGACCGGCCTGACCGGCGCCCCGGCGCGGCCGGCCGCGCGGCCCGGCCGGTTCGCCCGTCTATGCTGCGCCCATGCGGATCTTCCAGGTCGACGCGTTCACCGATTCAGCGTTCGCCGGCAACCCGGCCGCCGTCTGCCTGCTCGACCGCCCGGCGGATGCCCGGTGGATGCAGCAGCTGGCGGCGGAGATGAACCTGGCCGAGACCGCCTTCGTCGAACCGCGCCCCGGCGGCTACCTGCTGCGCTGGTTCACGCCGGTCGTCGAGGTGGTGCTCTGCGGCCATGCCACCCTGGCCAGTGCGCATGTCCTGTACGAGACCGGCCTGGCCGCGGCGGGCGAGCCGATCACGTTCCAGTCGGCCAGCGGCCCGCTGGCCGCACGCCAGGACGACGGGTCGATCGTGCTTGACTTCCCGGCCACGCCGGCCAGCCCGCAGTCCCCGCCGGCCGGCATGCTGGACGCGCTCGGCGTCACGGCGCCGGTCTGGACCGGCCGGGCGCCGGAGGATTTCATGATCGTGGTGGCGACCGAGGACGAGCTGACCGGCCTGCGGCCGGACCCCGGCCAGCTGGTGAGCGCGACGATCCGCGGCGTGATCGTGACCGCCCCGGCGGCCCGGGCGGGCGCGGACTTCGTATCCCGCTTCTTCGCGCCCGCCGTCGGGATACCGGAGGATCCGGTCACCGGCTCCGCGCACTGCACGCTCGCGCCTTACTGGTGCGGGCGGCTAGGCCGGGCCGAGCTGACCGGCTTCCAGGCGTCGCCGCGCGGCGGAACCGTCCGGGTCCGGGTCGCCGGCGACCGGGTCATGCTGTCCGGCCACGCCCTGACGGTGCTGGCCGGCGAGCTAACCCCGGCCGCGCTCCCGCCCGGCTGACTTTGCTGATCGCGGTGGCATGGCGGCCCGCGGCCCGGGTCAGCGGCCGACGGCGTAGCCCTGCATTCCCCTCGGGTTGGCGCCCGCGTACAGGAGCCCCCGGTCACGGGCGACGGCGCTGACCCGGCCGAGCGACCACGGCGGCGTGACCTCGACCTGGTGCCCGCGCCGCCGGAGTTCCGCGATCACCTGCTCCCCCGCCCGCGCCTCCACGGACAGCGACCGCGGCACCGAGCCGCGGGGGTAGAACGACGACGGGAAATGGTCGGTGTGGAAGCCTGGCGCGTCGATCGCCTCCTGCAGGTTCATCCCGAACAGCACGTGGTTGAGGAAGAAGGTGAGCGTCCACTGGTCCTGCTGGTCGCCGCCCGGCGTCCCGAACGAGAGATAAGGCTCGCCGTCGCGCAGCGCCAGGCTCGGTGACAGCGTGGTCCGCGGCCGGCGCCCGGGCGCGAGGGTGCTGGCGAAGCCGGGGGTGAGGCTGAACATCTGCGCCCTGGTGCCGAGGCAGAACCCGAGGCCCGGGATGACCGGGGAGCTCTGCAGCCAGCCGCCGCTCGGCGTGGCCGAGACCAGGTTGCCGAAGCTGTCGGCGACGTCCAGGTGACAGGTGTCACCGGGGCCCAGCTCGGGTACCGGCACCGCCCGCGCGGCCGTTCCGGCCGTCGGCTCGCCCGCGCCCGCATCGTGGCCGCGCGATCCCGCGGCCCCGGACGCGGCGGAGCCGGAGAAGCCGGCCAGCGCGTAGCCGGGGAGCCGGGCCACGGCGTCCCCGGGGCTGCCGGGGCGGAGCTCGCCCGATGCCTCGGCACCGACCAGCCGGCGGCGCGCGCTGGCGTATTCCGGCGACAGCAGCGCGTCCACCGGCACGTCCGACCCGCGCGGATCGCCGTACCAGGCCTCGCGATCAGCGAAGGCCAGCTTCGCGCATTCCACCACGGTGTGGATGAGATCCGCGCTGGTCGCGCCCATTCCGGCCAGGTCAAAGCCGCTGAGCAGGGCCAGTTGCTGCAGAAAGACCGGCCCCTGCCCCCACGGGCCGGTCTTGCAGACGGTGAGCCCGGCGTAGTCGAAGGTCACCGGAGCCTCCACCCCGGCCCGCCAGTCCGCCAGGTCCTGGCCGGTCAGCAGCCCGCGATGGGGCCGCCCGCTGACGTCCATCACCTCGGCCTGGTCAAGGTACGCGGCGATGGCCTCGGCGACGAATCCCTCGTAGAAGGTCCGCCGGGCGGCCTCTATTTGCCGGTCCCGGCTCGCGCCCGCGGCCTCAGCCTCGGCCAGGACGCGGCTGTAGAACGCAGCCAGTGCCGGGTTGGCAAAACGGGCTCCCGGCGCTGGCAGCCCGGCGGCCAGGTAGATCTCAGCCGAGGTCGGCCAGTGGTCGCGGAAGGTGCCGGCCACGGCCTCGATGGTGGCGCTCGCCGTGGCCAGCATCGGGTAGCCGTCCCGCGCGTAGCCGATCGCGTACTCCATCACCTCGCGCAGGTGCAGCTGGCCGTACCGCTCCAGCAGCAGCATCCAGGTGCCGAACGCGGCGGGCACGCAGGCGGCCAGCAGGCCGGTGCCCGGGACCAGGTCAAGGCCGAGCGACTCGAACGCGGCGAGCGTCGCGGCGGCCGGGGCGGGGCCCTGGCCGTCCAGCACGAAGACCTCGCCCGCGGCGGCGTCGAAGCCGATCACGGGCACTTCGCCGCCCGGGCCGTTCAGGTGCGGTTCGACCACCTGCAGCACCAGCGCGGTGGCGACCGCCGCGTCGAACGCGTTCCCGCCCTTCTCCAGCACCGCCATGCCCGCGGCGGAAGCCAGCCAGTGCGTCGATGCGACCATGCCGAACGTGCCGGCTAGCTGCGGCCTGGTGGTGAATGGGGCATTGCCTGCCATCGGCGCCTCCTGCGCTGGAAGGATCATCCCGACGCTACCGGTGCGCGGCGCGCTGGCCTACCGGAGGGCGCGCCGGGATCGTGACACGGTTGTTAGCACAGGCCGCAACCGGCCCGGTTCCGCATGCGTCCTAGGTGTCGTGGTCTGCCGTGGACCACCCGCACGATAAGGGGCACTGCGATGACGTCATCCCACCGCAATCTGAGGCGCATGATCGCTGCTGCGGCGCTGGGCGGTGCCGCCCTGCTGATCACCGCGTGCGGTTCCTCGGGCAGCCCGGCCGGAGCGGCGGCGCCGACCGTAACGGTGACGGTCACCCCCGGCCCGCCGGCCACGCCGACCGCCACGCCCACGGCCTCGCCGACCCCCACCGGCCCGGCGCCGTGCGCGACCTCGGCGCTGCGGGCATCCGTGGGGACCGGAAACGGCGCGGCCGGGAGCACGTACTACCCGCTGGAGTTCACCAATGTCTCCGGCTCCGCCTGCACGCTGTTCGGCTACCCGGGCGTCTCGTTCACGACCGGGCCGGGCGGCAGCCTGATCGGCCGCCCGGCGACCAGGAACCCCCAGGTCCCCAGCACGCTGATCACCATCCCGGCAGGCTCGACCGCCCACGCGACGCTGCAGGTGACCGACGCGCTGAACTACCCCAACTCCCGCTGCCATAAGGTCACCGCGCACTGGCTGAAGATCTACCCGCCGAACCAGACGGCGCCCCTCTACCTCAACTTCACCGCCCGGCCTGCTCCCAGCCTGCGCACATCCTGGGCATTGCGGCTGCCCAGTCGGGGAACGGCAGCGGCTGACCGCAGCCCGGGGTTGGCATACTGGCCGGTGTGAAGCCGCCGCGTGTCCTGCTGTTCGACGTGTTCGGAACGCTCGTCGACTGGCGATCCAGCCTGATCGACATCGCGATGGCCACCGCGGCGGTCCCGGATATCGCGCCCGGCCAGCTGAGTGCCGGGGCCGGCCGGGGCGGTGCCGAGGCCGGCTGGGCGGCCCTCATCGACGACTGGCGCCGGGCGTATCAGCCCGCGATGGACCAGGTCCGCCAGGGCGCCGCGTGGCGCGATCTTGATTCCCTCCAGCGCGAGACCCTGGCCGCCACGGCGGCCCGGCACGGCATCGCGCTCCCGGCGGCCGCCATCGAAACGCTGGTCCGCGGCTGGCGGCAGCTGCGGCCCTGGCCGGACTGCCGCGAAGGGCTCGACCGGCTGCGGCGCGGACACGTGACGGCGACATTGTCGAACGGCCACCTCGCGCTGCTCGCCGACCTGCTCAAGTTCGCCGACCTCCGGGTCGATGCCGTCCTGTCCGCGCAACTGGCCGACGGCTATAAGCCCGACGCCAAGGTGTACCGGACCGCGCTGCGCCTCCTCGACTGCCCGCCCCGGGACGCCGCCATGGTCGCCGCGCACCCCTCAGACCTGCGCGCGGCCGCCGCGCTCGGCCTGCGGCCGGTCTTCATCCGCCGGCCCCTGGAGTGGGGTCCGGGCGCGCCTCCGGTGACTCCGCCCGCGCTGGACGGCCTGCTCGTAGCCGACGGGCTCGTTGATCTCGCCGCGGCCCTCGGCTGCTGACGGCCCGCATCCGGCCGCGGCACGCGCCCCCCCGGCACCGCCGCCGCCCGGGTCGCTCGATGATCGCGGCCGATCCGCCCCGTCCGGACCGGCCGGATCCCCATGCTCCCGGAGCCGGGCCCCTAGTCCTTCAGCTGCTGGCCGAAGAAGCTGAAGATCTTCGCCCAGCCATCCATGGCCGCCTCGGGCCGGTACATCGGGGCGAAGTAGTAGAAGAAGCCGTGCCCCGCGCCGTCGTAGCGGTGGAATTCGTACGACTTGGCGTGCCGCTTCAGCTCCGCCTCGTGCAGGTCTACCTGCTCGGGCGTCGGATGCTTGTCGTCGTTGCCGAAGATCCCGAGCAGCGGCGCGGTGAGACTGGCGGTGTAGTCGATCGGCGCCACCGGGCGCGCGTCGGACAGGTCCTCCGGCGCCATCACCACGCCACCGCCCCACAAGTCGGCCACCGCGTCGAAGCCGGCCAGCCGGGAAGCGGCCAGCAGCGCATGCCGCCCGCCCGAGCACGAGCCGATGATGCCGGCCTTGCCGTTGCTGGTGGGCAGGGCCTTCAGCCAGCTGAGCGCGGCCTCGCAGTCGGCGACCACGCTGTCGTCGTGCACCCCGCCCGCGGCGCGGGCCACGGCCGCGATGTCGTCGGGGCTGCCGTGGCCAAAGCGGCAGTACAGGTCCGGGCAGATCACGGTGTACCCATGCCGGGCGAGCCGCTCGGAGAACTCCCGGTAGAACTCGTCCCAGCCGGGCAGGTGGTGCACGGCGATGACCCCGGGGGCCGGCTCGGGCCGGCCGGGCGGGCGACATACGCGTGGATCTCGTCCCCGTTACCGCCGGGATAGGTGATCACCTCCGCCGTGATGCCATCGCGAGCGTCAGTTCTGAACGAATTCCACATGCCTTGCCTATCCCTTCGCTGGCTTAACGGCCCTCCAACCGTAGCGAGACACCGCCGGGCGGAGCGCCGAAGGGCCGGCCATAGCATCCCGCCGGGCACGAGGGCCGGCTGCGGCTCTCCCGCCGGGCGCACCGAGGCACTAGATTCAGCGCCAGGAGAACTGGTACCTGACCCGGAGGCCGACTTGGCTGGCTCGCATCTAACCCTCGGCTCGGGTGACCATCACGTCATGGCGCTGCACGGCTGGTTCGGCTCGGCCCGCGGGTGGGGCGCGCTGCCCGATTACCTGGACCGGTCGGCGTACACCTACGCGTTCGCTGACCTGCGCGGCTACGGCGATCACCAGCACGTCGCTGGCGACTTCACGATGGAGGAGGCGGCGGCCGACGCGGTCGAGTTCGCCGACGAGCTCGGCTGGGACAGCTTCTCGCTCATCGGCCACTCGATGAGCGGCCAGGCCGTGCAGCACGTGCTGCTGCAGGTACCCGGCCGGGTCCGCGGGCTGGTCGCCCTCAACCCGGTCCCGGCCACCGGAGTGCCGTTCGATGACGACAGCTGGGCACTATTCGCGGGCGCGGCCACGAACCGTGACAACCGCGCGGCGATCATCAACTTCACCACCGGCGGCAGGCTGACCAGCGCATTCATCGACCGGGTCGTGCAGCATTCGCTCGACAACTCCACCGTGGAGGCGTTCGGCTCGTACCTGGAGTCCTGGGCGAAGACCGACTTCTCCGCGCAGGTCATGGGCAGCCGGGCCGCCGTGAAGGTCATCGTCGGGGAGCATGACCCGGCGATGTCGGCGCAGGTGATGGAGCAGACCTGGCTGGCTTTCTATCCGAATGCCGAGCTTGAGGTGCTCGCCAACGCCGGGCACTATCCGATGTTCGAGACGCCGGCCGCGCTCGCGGCATCCATCGAGGAGTTCCTGGCCCGGCAATGAGCATGGCGGCCCGGCCCGACACCGAGGTCGTGTTCGATCCCGCGACCTACGTCGGCGCGGTGCCGTATGACGCGCTCGCCCGGCTCCGCCGGGATAGCCCCGTCGCCTGGGTCGACGAGATCCCCGCGCTGGGCTGGCCGGGCGGCCCGGGGTTCTGGCTGGTGCTCCGGCACGCTGACGTCGAGTCGGTGCTGAGGCAGCCGCGGCTGTTTTCCTCCTGGCTGGGCGCGACGCAGATCAGGGACCCGGCCACTCCGGGCGCGCTCGGCTACGTCCGCCGGATGATGCTCAACATGGACCCGCCGGAGCACTCCCGGCTGCGGCGTCTGCTGAGCCGGTCGTTCACTCCGCGCGCGGTAGCGCAGCTTGAGCAGCGCATCCGCGGGCATGCGCGGGCACTGTGCGCGCGCGCGTTCACCGGGGCGCGGGGCGAGTGCGACTTCGCCCGGGACGTCGCCGCCGACCTGCCGCTGCTGGCCCTCGCCGACGTCCTCGGCGTGCCCGCGCAGGACCGCTGGCTGCTGTTCGACTGGTCCAACCGGGTCATCGGCTATCAGGATCCCGAGTACGCCTCGTCGGCCGAGTTCGACCCGTCCGGCGGAACGCCGATGGCCGCCGAGGCGGCCTCGCTGCGTCCGGCGCCGGATGCCGGCGGCCGCCTGCCCGACCCGCGCACCCGCGAGGGGATGCCTGACCTCTACGCCTATGCCCACCTGCTGGCGAACGAGAAACGGCGCCGCCCCGGCGATGACGTCATGTCCGTCCTGCTGGCGCAGGTCGATGACGACGGCGGGCGGGTATCGGTCGAGGAGTTCGAGAACATGTTCTGGCTGTTCGCCGTCGCCGGCAACGAAACCCTGCGCAACGGCCTGCCTGGCGCCTGCATCGCGCTGCTTGAGCATCCCGGCGCGCAGGACGACCTGCGCGCCGATCCTGGGCTGCTGCCGGGCGCGGTGGACGAGATGCTGCGCTGGTGGACTCCCGTGATGACGTTCCGCCGCACGGCCGCGGCCGACTGCGAACTCGGCGGGCAGCGCATCCGCGAGGGTGACAAGGTAGTCGTCTCCTTCACCTCGGCCAACCGCGACGAGGCAGTCTTCCGCGACCCCGGCCAGTTCAACATCCGCCGGGATCCCAACCCGCACCTGGTCTTCGGTCACGGCCCGCACTTCTGCCTCGGCTCCCACCTCGCCCGGGCCCAGATGCGCGCGCTGTTCGGGGAGGTGCTCGTCCGCACGTCGTCGCTCCGCTACGCGGGCGAGCCGTCGTATCTGCGGTCTAACTTCCAGCGCGGCGTCAAGCGGCTGCCGATCGCGTGGGCGGCGTAAGGCGGCGCGGCATGGCCCGCAGGCGTTCAGGAATTCACCTTATCCGCTTAAGGAAAATCGCCCGCGGGACGTTGCCGAGCGCCATTCCAGGCATTGATTCCGGGGTGTGGCCGACGGTGGCCAGCAGCCTGGCGCGGTGCCCCCAACACGGCAGCTGTCACTACAAATCCTTAGGTCAGCCGGGATATCGGGTGACGTCCGCCGGGCCCGATCGGTCATCCGGCGGTTAATGACAAGACGCCTTGCGGATGAACAACGCCGGGCACCATGATTGCGTCCTACCGGTTCACATGAATCACTCCCGCCACCGAGAGGGCGCACCCGATGAGGTCACGCATTCCGCACTATTCGTGCCTGCGCCCGGCCCGGCGATTCACCGTCTGCTCCGCATTGTTTGTCCTGGCCGGCGTCGCGGCCTGCGGCTCGGTGGCCGGCCAGGCCGGCGCGGGAGGCGGTGGCGGCAGCACGGCGGGCGGTGGCGGCAGCACGGGCGGCGCCTGCGCCGCGTCGGCCTGCGGGTGACCATCGACACCGCGGCCGCGGGCGCAGCGGCAGGAAGCACCTACTACCTGATCGACTTCATCAACTCCTCGGGCGTCAGCTGCCGCATCGACGGCTACCCGGCTGCCTGGTTCGCCACCTCCTCCGGTGACCGGATCGGCAAGACGGCGGTGCGGGACCGGAGCGTGCGCGCCCGTCCGATCGCCCTGCGGCCGGGCGCGAGCGCGCACGCCTGGTTGCAGGTCATAGCGGCGGCGAACTACCCGGCGAAGACATGCCATCCGGTCACCGCGCACATGCTCCGCGTCCGCGTGCCCGGCGCAGCGGCCGTCATTTCCGTCCGGCATTCCTTCCCGGCCTGCGCCGCGGCGATGCCGGGCCACGATATTCTCGCCGTTCAGCCGGTGGCACCCGGGCGGGGCCGCCACGGCACGGCCGGCGAGCGGGGCCGCCGCACCGCCAGGTCCGGACCATCCTCAGCCAGAGGAGCAACGCATGAACCTGCCCGTCCGCGTCCCCCGGAGCATCATCAAGGTGCTCGCGCTCGCCTGCACCGCGATCCTGCTGCCGAGTGCGGCGCTGGCCGCGCCCGCGATGACCGCCGGTCCGGCGCTGGCGTTCGCGCCCGCGGCGCCGCATCGCTGCTCGACGGCCAGCCTTGAGGTATGGCTCGGGCTAGGCCCGGGCGGCGCTGCCCTCGGCAGCACCTTCTACCCGCTCGAGTTCAGCAACATCACTCATCACGCCTGCCGGCTCTCCGGCTCCCAGCGCGTCTCGGCGCTCAGCGCCCGCGGGAAGCGGATCGGCCGGGCCGCGGACGGCCCGAAGGGGCCCGTGATCATCCTCCAGCCCGGCGGCACGGCCCACGCCATTCTGCAGGTCGGCGACGCTGGCATCCGCCATGGCTGCCGCCTGGTCACGGCTCGCGGGCTCCGGGTCTTCCCGCCCGGGCGCCGCCGTCCGGCCGAGATTTTCGGCTTCTCCTTCCAGGCCTGCCGCAACCGGGGCATCAGCGTCCTGGGCCTCGGGCCGGCGCGGCCCGGCACCGGCGTTCCCGGACTGACCAGGTCCTGACCGCAGCGGGTGGCGACGACGCAGCGCCGCCTAGGCGATGGCGAGAAAGCCATCGCCCGGGACGGCGCCAGGATCACCCGATAGCGTTCCTGGCATGGACGATCTGACCCCCCGGCTGCGCGCCCTCTGCGATCTCGGCATCGCCGAAATGCGCGAGTACAGCGGACGCCATGAATACGACGGAAAAATCCAGGACCTGTCCCGGGACGGGGTGCGCCAGGGCCTGGGCCGCCTGGCGGCCGCGGCGGCGAGCGGGCAGCGGCTGGACGACTCCCATGACGAGGCGCAGCTGGCCACCTTCGAGGAGCACGCCCGGGTGTCGCTAGGTGACCTCGAACTGCACCGCCGCAGCCCGGCCCCGCACCTGGCCGCGCTGGACCTGGCCTGCTACGACCGCGACTACGCACCGCAGCAGCAGCGGGACGAGGCCTTGCTGACTCAGCTGGCGGCCTGGCCGCAGGCCGTCGATGCGGCGATTGACGCGCTGGATCAAGTCAGCGCGCCGGTGGCCACGGCGCTGGCCGAGGGCATCCGCGGGCTCGCCGCCGGGATACCGGCCAAGGTCAGCAAGCCGGCCCGGGCGGCTGCGCTGCGCGCGCACGCCCGGCTGGTGGCGCACGTGGATTCGGCCGCCGCCAGCGGCGACCCGGACGCCGCGCTGGGCGCCGCCGCGCTGACCGCGCTGATGAGCAGCGCCGAGGGGCTGCAGGTCGACCTGGGCCGACTCGGGGAGCGGGCCGACGCCGAGCGGGACCGGCTGAGCGCACTGCTCGCCGAGAGCTGCGCCAGGGTAGACCCGGGACGGCCGCCACTGAGCGTCGCGCGCGAGCTAGTTCACGATCACCCGGACGCGGCCGGCGTCATCGACGCCGCGCGCTACTGGACGGCGCGGGCCATCGACTTCACCCGGGACCGGGATCTGGTGCCCTACCAGGACGGGGAGTGCCTGGTCGGGCTGGCGCCGGAGTCGCGGCGCTGGGCGATGGCGATGATGTCCCCGGCTGCTCCCGGCGAGCCGGAGGGACCGTCGTGGTACCACATCACGCCGCCTGATCCATCTTGGCCGGAGCGGGAGGCGCAGGAGTGGCTGGAGGTCTTCAGCGCGACCACGCTGCCCGGCATCACCGTGCACGAGGTCGCGCCCGGCCATTTCTCGCACGGCCGGGCCATCCGGCGCGCGCCGACCGAGGTACGGCGCACGCTGCACTCCAGCGCGTTCGTTGAGGGCTGGGCGCACTACGCGGAGGAACTCTGCGTCGAGGAGGGATTCTGCGCGGACGACCCCCGGTTCGCGATCGGCGTCTGGCTGGAGGCACTCGTCCGGGTCACCCGCCTCGCGTGCGCCATCGGCGTGCACACGGCCGGGATGTCCGTCCAGGAAGGTGCCCGCAGGTTCGAGACGGACACGCACCTGACCGGATCGGCCGCGCTGTCCGAGGCGCGCCGCGCGACATTCGACCCGACCTACGGCCGCTACACCTGGGGCAAGCTGGAGATCCTGGACCTGCGCGATCAGGCCAGGAAGGCATGGGGCAGCGGCTTCTCGCTGCTCCGCTTCCATACCGCCATGCTGAGTCTCGGCTCACCGCCGCTCGGGCTGCTCGGCACCGCCGTGCTGCGCGGCTGAGGGCCGGGTCAGTGCGCCGGCCCGCCATCGTGAGACCATGAGCCCGGCCGGAACTGACACGAAGGTAAGGATCATGCTGGGACTGCGAGGCCCGTTCAGGCCGCGCCTGGGGCTGCCCGGCGGCCGGGTGGAAGTGGCGGCCCGCACGGCGATCACGCCCCGTACGGCGATCACGGCCCGGGCAGCGATCACGGCCCGGACGGCTATGGTCGCCTGCCTGGTCGCGGCCGGCGCCGCCGCCATCGCCGGCTGTGACCAGCCGGCCAGCGCGGCTCCGGCCATCGAGCTCGGCTCGGCCTCCATTCCGCAGCCCGATGTCGGCGGCACGACCGATGCCTTCCTGGTGATCAGGAACAACGGCCCGGCCAACCGGCTGATCTCCGCGCGGACCAGCGACGGCGGCCGGGTCGCATTCCGGGCCCCCGCCGGAAGCGGCTCCGGCATGCGGACGGTGCCCGATATCGGCATTCCGGCCCGGGCCGTGGTCCGGCTCGTGCCGGACGGCCCTCATCTGGAGATCACGGGCGCCGGGCCGATGCGCGGCAGCACCCTGATCACCCTGACGCTGGTGTTCGCCCGGGGCGGATCCTTCGCGGTGCAGGCCGAGGTCACCAACCCGCAATCCGGCGGGAGCAGCTACTTCCTTAACTGGCCCGCCTGATCTTTGACCGGCCGCTGTGACCGGCCAGCTGTAACGGCCCGCTTAACTGGCCGGACTCAGCTTCCTCAGCTGGCCGGACTGAGCTATCGGCTAGCAATTCGGGTCAGCCGGATGCACCTGCGCGCAGATCGCGGGCGCCGACGCCCTCAGCCGCAACTTGCCCGCCTGCGCAACGAACGTGCTGTCCATCGTCCAGGACCACCTCGGGTCGGCGGCCGCCGTGACCACCTGGGCCATCGTCAGCGGCGGGAGCGACGCGGGGCCCGGCACGTAGTTCGATGCCTGCACCATCACGCTGACGCCATCCGCCCGGCGGACCGTCGCGGCGAAGACGTAACTGAAGCCATCCGCTACCCCGTTACCCGACCCCACGCCCGCCGCAAGCACCAGCTCCTGGACCTCGGTGCCGCCCGGCACGGAGTAATCCCGACAGGCGATAATCGAGCCGTCCGCCGCCCGGGCCGTGGCGCAGCTCAGCAGCCGGGCGCCACCTGGCCGGCCCATCTGGACAATGACCGATCCCGTCGTCCGGAGCGTCGCGACGTCGACGCTCGCCACCGCGCTGATGTTCGGCGGCGCAGCCGCGGCCAGCGCCAGATGGCTGGCCCGCTGCCCGGCCGGCAGGACGGCCAGGAGCAGGCTGGCGACCGATTTCGCGGTGACCGGCACCTGGCGGCCGACCGGGATCTGGGCGGGCACGACCGGCGGCACCATGTGAAAGCCCGGGGGCAGCGCGACGTGCACACGCGGCCCCGGCCCGCTGTCCCCGCTCGCCCCGGTCGGCGCCGTCGCCGGGGCCGAGCCGAGCGCCGTGGCCACCGCCGGGACGCCGACCGCCAGCGCGGCCACCACGGCCAGGCACCCGCCGGCCGCCTGCAGCCGGCGGCGCCTGCGCAGCCTGAGCCCGGCGCGCAATGCCTCTCCGACTAGCGCCCCGACCGGCGGCTCGTCCGCGGAGACGACGCGCCGCAGTGCCGCACGCACCGCCATCTCGTCCATGTCCTGCATCTGAATCGCCGGCTTACCTTCCGTTCGAGCGTCAGTCGGGTACGTGAAGCTCGGTCAGCGTGTCGCCAAGGAACGCGCGCAGCCGGTCCAGCGCACGCGAGCTCTGGCTCTTCACGTTCCCGGCGGAGCAGCCGAGCAGCGCGGCTACCTGATCCACGCTCCGGTCCTCCCAGTAGCGCAGCACCAGCACGGCACGGGATTTGGGGGTCAGCGTGGCCAGCGCGGCCAGCATCACCAGCCTCAGCTCAGTGGTTTCCGGTCCGCTGGGACGATCCGGGACGCCGCCGGCCGGCAAGTCCGTGTGCTTGTCCTTGCGCTTGGCCGCCAGGTAGGTGTTCACCAGCGTGCGGTGCGCATACGCGTACGCGCCCTCGCCGCTGTTGATGCGGTGCCAGGCCACGAACACCTTGGCCAGCGTGGTCTGGGTCAGGTCCTGGGCGGTATGCCAGTCCCCGCAGAGCAGATAGGCGGTACGCCGCAATCTCGGGCCCACCGCGGCCGCGAACTCAATGAACTCCTCGGAAGAATCCACTAACGGGCATCTCCTGCCTGCATCCCTACCCAGTAGATGCGCTGGCAGCCGCAGCCGGTTGCAGCCGCGTGCATCGTTCCTTCCGGGCAGCGGCGCGGATGCCGCTGCATGGCTGGTCAGGCTACCGTGCCTGGTCAGTTCCTGGCATCATTGGAGTTGCCGTTGACCGCGTCGAGATATATCGTCTTGCTGTCAGCGTTTGCTGAGCTCGCTGGGCACAGGAGGAAAAAGATGGCGCCGGATCCAGACCTCCGCATCGGCGATGCCGAACGCGACGCGACCGCCGAGCGGCTGCGCGAAGGTTACGCGCAGGGGCGGCTGACCCTGGACGAATTCAACGAGCGCCTGGCCGCGGCCATGGCCGCCAGGACCGACCGCGAGCTGCGCCAGCTTACCCAGGACCTCCCGCAGCCGGTGACGGCATCATCGGCGCTGTCGCAGAGCGCTCCCGGTGACGGCTGGCAGCGGTCGGGACACGACCACCACCACGGCCCCCATCAGCACGGCACTCACCAGCACGGCACCGGCCGGCGGCGGCTCTTCCCGCTACTCGCCGCGGTAGCGCTGGTCTGGCTGCTGATCGCGGTGTCCCCGCTGGCGCTGTTCCCGTTCCCGGGCAAGCTGGCGATCCTGCTCGTCGTCCTCGGAGTGCTCCGTGGCGTGTTCCGGCGCATATTCGGTGGCCGGCGTTTCTGATCATCAGCACACCCGCTCTGGGTGCGCGGCGGCTCAGGCCTTCGCCATCACCCGAAGCGGGACCACCAGGTAGCGGAAAGCGGCAACGTCAGGAGGGCTATCGCGGCCCTCCTGAGCGCTGGCCGCCTGCCCGTCTTCGGCCGCCGCAGGTGGCCCGTCTTCCGCGCTGACGCCCGTCCCGCCATCGCCGCTGGCTGGCCCGCTATCACCGCTGGCTGAGCCACTCCCGGCGCTGGCTGAGCCGCTCCCCGCGCCGGCTGAGCCACTTCCCCCGCTGGCTGGGCCGCCGTCCGGGCCGCCGCTGGCCCGCTCGTCCGGCGCACTCGCCGGCGCTCTGGCGGGCGCCAGCGTGATCAGCGCCGGCTTGGCCGGACTGGTGAATTCGATCCTGATCCGCCCTCCCGGCTCGGGCGGCGCCTCACCGCCATCAGCCGGGGCGCCCGCGGCGCGGGCCGGGGCCGGAGCCGCTGCGGCCGTGAGGCCGTCGAGCAGATAGTGCGGGTTGAAGGCGATGGCGCGCTCGTCGCCCGCAAAGTCCGCCGGCACCGTCTCCACCGCCCGGGCCCGCCCTTCAGCCTGCGCCGTCACGACGACAACGCCGGAGCCAAAGGCCAGCCGGACCGGGCTGGCCCGCTCGGCGACCAGCGAGACGCGCCTGACCGCCTCGATGAACGGGCCGGCCGGAACCTCCGCCCGGCAGCCAAACTCAGCCGGAAACCTCGACCGGTACCTGATGAACTCACCCGCGATAAGCCGGGCGGTCAGCCGGCGGCCGCCGCCCTCGAAGCTGATCATTCCCTCGGCCGGCTGCGGCTCCCCGCTCCGCCCCGCCGCGGCCGCCGCGGCCTGGGTCCCGGCGCTGCTGGCGCCGTAGGCAATGCTGACCGGCACGCCGGCCGCCATGGTCCGCGCGACCTCGGCCAGCGTCCGGGCCGGGACCAGCGCCGCCGCCCGCAGCTCGGGATCGGCCGGCTGCCACGGAACCTCCCGCACGGCCATCCGGTAGCGGTCGGTGGCCGCGAGCGTGATCGTGCCGCCGTCGAAGTCCAGGCAGACGCCGGTCAGCATCGGCAGCGTGTCGTCCCGGCTGGCCGCCGGGACGACCTGGCCCGCGGCGGCGGCCAGGATGCCGCCATCCACCGTGCCCGCCGCGGCCGGCGGCTCGGGCAGCGCGGGAAACTCCTCAATGGGCAGCGAGACCAGCATGAACTCGGCGCTGCCGCAGGTCAGGCTGACCGCATCGGCCTCCGAGGTGAACTCGGCCGACTGACTCGGCAGGCTCCGGGTGATCTCGGCCAGCAGGCGGCCGGGCACCAGCGCCGTCCCCGCCTCCTCGACCTCGGCGTCGATGCGGACCCGCGCGGAAACCTCGTAGTCGAAGCAGGACAGCACCAGCCCTTCGTCCCGGGCTTCGAGCAGCAGCCCGGCGAGCACCGGCACGACCGGCCGGGAGGGCAGGGCCCGCGCCACCCAGGCCACCGCCTCGCCCAGCGTCTCTCGTCCGACCCGGAACTTCATTGCCACTGCCTCCGCCCGCTGCTTTGCCTCGATACTGGCACGGGCGGCTGACAATGCCGAACGGGCGGCGGCCCGCTGGGTCGTGCCGCCGCCGCACCGCCGCCGGGCCGGCTAGAGCAGGCCGGGCGGCGTCGCCTCCAGGGTCGCCTCGATGGCGCGCACCAGCGCGCGGGCCGACTCGGTGGTCAGTTCCACCGCGACCCGCGCGGACGGCCCCCGGCCCGGGTTCAGGAAGTCAATATTGAGCGTGTGCTCAGCCTGAGCGTGCTGCGGATGGTCGAAGTAAACGGTGGCGTCGCTCAGCGCGAACCAGCCCGCCGATCCCTTCCCGCTGCCGGTGACTTCAATTTTCTCGGTGAGATACGTGCACATGCGAGCTCCCCTCAGCTGGCCAGGTAGCGGCCGTAGAAGTCCCAGATCCGCTGCCAGCCGTCATTCGCGGCTTCGACCCGGTAGGACGGCCTGTTAACTGCGAAAAACGCATGGCCGGCATCCGGATAAGTGTGGAATTCATGCGGTTTATCCAGCGCCGTCAATTCCTTGGCTAGCTCTGCTGTTTCAGCCGGGCTGGGGTACTGGTCATCGGCGCCGAATAGGCCAAGGAGCGGGCAGGACAGGTCCTTGGCCAGGTTAATGATCGGCTGCACCTTGAGTGGCATTCCGTCGGGCGGCGTATTGATGATGAAGGCCCCGTAGCAATCCACCGCAGCGTCAAGCTGGAGGCTGCAGGCAGCGAGGAATGACTGGCGCCCGCCGGAGCAATAACCGATGACGCCGACCTTGCCGTTGGCCCCGTCCAGGGCCCGCAGGTAAGCCGCGGCGCCCGCGACATCGCCGACCAGGCGCTCGTCCGGGACCCCGCCCTTGGCCCGCGCCGTCGCGGCCGCGTCGTCCGGGCTGGCCCCCGGCGCGTCCCGGTGGTACAGGTTCGGCACCAGGGCGGCATAGCCGTTCGCGGCGAACGTCCTGGCTATCTCCATGGTCCCGGCGTCGTAGCCGGGCATGTGATGGATGACTACCACGCCGCCGAACGGGCGGCCCGGGTCAACCGGGCGGGCGAGGTAGGCCTCGATCTCGTCTCCGCCATGCCCGGTGATGCCGATCGTTCCTGCCGTCAACGCGTCTTTCATGCATTGCCTCTCTCTCGTCCTGGAAGCTACCGCGGCGGCCCCTGTCCCTCAATCCTGCCAGCCGGCCCGGGCCAGCCGCGCTGGCCCCGGCCTGGCCGCTCCGGCACAATAGCCGCATTAACCGTTTATTTACGATTGCTAGCAGCAATCAATGGGAGAAGATAGGCTGGGCTTGAATGCCCTTGGGAGGGCGAATGTCATGCGATCAACCATTGCGGTAATTGCGTTAGCTGTCCTGTTTTTAGGCGGCCTGGCGGGCTGGCATGCCAATCGTGCCCATTCGGCACATGGCGATCTGCGCACCACCCGCGGCCGGCTTCCGGATTCCAGCAGACCAGGTTCCGAAGCGGCCTGATCTCCATTGCCCTGACCGCTGCGGCGCTGTTCGTGATCCACGATCTCATCGGCCACTAGCGGCGCGATGAATCAGCCGCCGGTTTCGCTTAGCCGGCCGGGGTAATGGCCTGCGGGAAGCGGAAGAGCTGATCCGGGTCATAGGCCGCCTTGACCTGCGCCAGCCGCTGGTAGTTGGCGCCGTAGTAAGCCTGCCGCCAGCCGGCCAGGTCCGGGTCGATGTAGTTCTGGTAGGCCTGCCCGCTCGCATAGAGCCGCATCGTCGCGTGCAGCTTGCGCTGCCACTGGCGCTGCCGGGCCGCTCCGGCGTTCACCACTCCCCCGCGCAGCAGGCCCGGCGCCCAGGTCGTCGTGTACTGAGCCAGGAAGAGCGCATCCCGGTGCACGAATGCGGTAGCCGCCGGATGCACCCGGTTGATCGCGCCGCCGCAGGCGTCGAACGCGATACCGCCGGTCGCCGAGGCCGCGGCGCCGATGCCGAGGAACTGCTGCACGCCGGCCAGCAGCTTCCCGATGGCCGCCGGGGGCAGCGGGCTGGTGAAGAAGTCGGACTTGGCGAACTCGGGCTGGCGCGCTAGCTGGCCGGCCGGTACCTGCGCGGGCAGATGGCACTGCGGGACGGTCAGGTCGGCGCAGCCTGCCTCGGCCAGCATCGCCGCCAGGTACGACGTCGTGAAGGGCTCACCGGAGGGCTCCGACCCGACGGCCGCGTACAGCTTGCCCAGCCGCCCGGCCGCATCGCCCGGGCTGCCCAGAAACGTGCCGCCCACCTGAACCGACAGCGGGACCGGGGCCCCCGGCGCGGCGGACAGGTGCAGGTTCGACCAGACGTCATCGCCCTGGAAGGGCGCCCACGCCTGCCATCCCGAGATCACCCGCGCCGCCTGGGCCCACGGCCAGGAGAGGAAGAACAGGGTCAGGGCGGACAGCGGGTGCGCGGCGAAGGTCAGCGAGGTGGCCACGCCGAAGTTGCCGCCGCCGCCGCCCCGCGAGGCCCAGAAGAGGTCCGGGTGGTGCTGCCGGTCGCAGTCGCGCAGCTGGCCGTCGGCGGTGACGATCTGCAGGGACTCCAGGTTGTCGCAGGCCAGGCCGAGTGCGCGGCCCAGGACGCCCACGCCGCCGCCCAGGGTGAGCCCGGCGATGCCGACCGTGGGGCAGGAGCCGCCGGGGACGGCCAGGCCGCGGGCCGCGAGCGCTGCGTAGAAATCGATCAGGCGGATCCCGGTACCAACCTGGACGGTACTGCTGCCCGCCGCGAACGAGGCCAGCTGCGTCACGTCGATGATCAGGCCGGTGGTCGACGACCAGCCCGCATAGCTGTGACCGCCGGACCGCGCGGCGACGGGCACGCCGAACCGGCGCGCGAACGCGAGGCAGGTGCTGACGTCAGCCGGGGTACGGCAGTAGGCCACGCCCGCGGGCCGCAGGTAATCGAAGCGCGGGTCGAACAGCCGCCGAGCCCGGCTGTATCCCTGCTCACCGGGGCGGATCAGGACCGCGGGCGACAGCTCGCCACCGAGCGAGGCCCAGTCCGACGGCGCGGGCCCGGCCGAGCGCGCCGGATGCCCGCCCCCGGAACGGGCGGGCCCGGGGTGGACCGGCCCGGGGCCGGCCGCCCCGGAGCGGCCGCCCGGCCCGTGCGGCGGGGCGGACCGGGTGGCCTCGATGACGCCGCCGATGGCCGCGGCGCCGCCGACCGCGGCGGCAGCCAGCAGCACGCCGCGGCGCAGCGGACGGTGCTGGCGCGGCGCCGGCCCAGGCTGGCCTGCGCCGCCCGCGGCAGCGGGATCCGGGTTCATGTCCCTGGGATCCGGGTTCATGCCCCTAAGACTCAGCCGGCCGCCGGCTGGTTGGCTACGACCGGCGGCCGGAAATTTGAGGCTTTAAAAAATTGACTAACTCAAGTTCTCGCCTTACGGTTGAGTTACTCAACCATTGAGAAGCTCAGGAACCGGGCAGTACGGCCTGAAGGGAGGCGCGGCATGTACGAAGGCGAACGCTCCGAGCAGCTGGACACGGAGATTCTCAACTGCCTGGCCGGCCTGATCGGGCAGGTCGTCGGCTACGGCGAGAAGCTCGCGCAGCGTTTCTCCTTCCCGTCCTTCTTCATCAAGGCCCTGCACACGCTCGATTGCCCGATGGCCATGAAGGAACTCGGGCGGCGCATGCACTGCGACCCGTCGTTCGTGACGGTGATCGCTGACGGCCTGGAGCAGCGCGGGCTCGCGCGCCGCGAGGCCCACCCGGGCGACCGGCGGATCAAGAACCTCGTCCTGACCGACGAGGGCACCGAGCTGAGGCAGCGCCTTGAGCGCGAGCTGGCGGCCGAGATGCCGTGGAGCAAAGTCCTGAACACCCAAGAGCGCGAACAGCTGCTGGCCTTGCTGCGCAAGATGGCCAGTGCCGGGGATGCTGCCGCGCCGGACCACGACGCTCCCGCTCACCCGGCCGCCGCAGGGGAGGTGGAAGTCGCAGTGAGCGCTGCCTCCCCCAGCCTCGGCTGATCCAAAGCCCCTGGCCACCACCACAATCACCCCCGACTTTCCCAGCAACGCAGGGCCGCATGGCCCCCGCGCCGGACAATCACGGCCTCCACCGGGGGCGGCGGCGCACGCAACGAAGGAGAACAGATGTCTGCCAACACGCCAGATAGCGGGCGGGGAGGAATCCCGGGCAGCACGGCCGTCATCGACGGCATGCCCGGTGACGACGCCCGTCCGGCTCAGCGCCATCTCGGCCTGGCGCTCATCGTCATCGCCACCGCGCAGCTGATGGTGGTGCTCGACGCGACCATCGTGAACGTCGCGCTGCCGAACATCCAGCACGCGCTCGGCTTCTCCGGCTCCGGGCTGGAGTGGGTGGTCAACGCCTATGCGCTGACCTTCGGCGGCCTGCTGCTGCTCGGCGGCCGGGCCGGGGACATCCTCGGCCGCCGGCGGGTCTTCATCGCCGGCATCCTGCTGTTCTCGGTGGCCTCGCTGCTCGGCGGGTTCGCCCCGACGCAGGGGTGGCTGCTGGCCGCCCGCGCGCTGCAGGGCGTCGGCGGCGCGATCGTCGCGCCGACCGCTCTCTCGCTGGTCACCACCACGTTCCCGGAAGGCCCGCCGCGTAACCGGGCGATGGGCGTCTATGCCGCGATGAGCATCGGCGGCGCGGCGGTCGGCCTGATCGCGGGCGGCCTGCTGACCACCTACTTCTCCTGGCGCTGGGTGCTGTTCGTCAACGTCCCGATCGGGATCGTGGTCGCCCTGATGGCCATGCGGGCGCTCAGCGAGTCCAAGCGGCGTCCCGGCCGGTTCGACCTGCCAGGCGCGATCACCGCGACGTTGGGGCTGGTGGCCCTGGTCTACGGCCTGACCGAGGCGGGCACTACCCCCAACGGCGTCTCGCACTGGGGCGACACGAAGGTCATCGTCTCGCTGGTGGCGGCGGTTGTGCTGCTTGCCTCGTTTGTCCTCATTGAGGCACGGAGCTCGCATGCGCTGATGCCACTGCGGATCTTCCATAACCGGAACCGGTCCGGCGCGTACCTGATCATGCTCTGCGTCGGCACGGCGCTCTTCGGCATGTTCTTCTTCCTGACGATCTTCGTGCAGACCGTCTGGGGCTACAGCGCGCTGAAGACCGGGATCGCCTACCTGCCCATGGTGGCCACCATCATGCTGATGGCCGGGGTCAGCACCCAGCTGGTGCCCCGGATCGGCGCCCGGCCGCTGCTGCTGGCCGCGTCGGCGATCACCACCGGGGGCATGTTCTGGCTGTCGCGGATCACCGAGCACAGCACGTACGCCGGTGGCCTGCTCGGCCCGATGATGGTCACCGCGGCCGGCCTGGGCCTGCTGTTCATGCCGGCCACCCTGGTTGCCCTGTCAAAAGTCGAGGACAAGGACGCGGGCCTGGCCTCCAGCCTGGTCAACACCGGCCAGCAGGTCGGCGGGTCGATCGGGCTGGCCGTTCTGGGGACCGTCGCCTGGTCCGTGGTGGCCGACACCGCCCGGCGCTCGGCGGCCACCGCGGCCGCGGCGGCCAAGGCGGGCCATCCGCTGCACGGGACTGCCGCGCAGCTGAAGACGTCGATCTACGATCACGCGCTGGCCGTCGGCTTCTCCCGCGGGTTCGAGGTGTCGGCAGGCATCATGCTGCTGGCCCTGATCATCACGATCGCCATGATCCGGATCAAGCGCGAGGACCTGGCCGGCGTCTCGCCGATGCCCGGATAACCCCCGCAACGCAGAACGGGGCATGCGGCGTAACTCCCGCCGCCGATGGCCTGGCCGGTAACCCCGGCCAGGCCATCGCCATTCCCGCAGATCACGAGGTTCCCGCTCGGCCCTCCGGCAGGTAATGACCGAGTCACGGTATGTAATCCCCGGTTGAACTGACCGGCGCGGCGGCCGCCGCTGTCCATGATCATGTCGCTTTGAGTAGTCCTTCACGTACAGCGAGTAGTCTCTGCTGGAGGCACGCTGGGCCGACGAGGGGGACGTAACATGACAGCCGGGACAACTGAGCCAGGGCGGGTGGGCCCGCCATGGCGGGCCATGACCGTCGCGCTCGTCGCGCTCGCCGCCAGCCTGGGCACGCTGGTTTCTGCTCCGCAGGATGCGCTCGCGGCCGGCTCGCCTGCGCCCTCGATTTCGGCCGGCAATGGCAGCCGACCGGCGGCACGCTGGTCAACCCGGTATCCGGCAAGTGCCTGGACGATCCCAACTTCAACTTCACCGACGGCACCCAGCTGCAGATCCTGGCCTGCGACGGCCGCGGTAACCAGCAGTGGGCCATCCCCTAGCCGGCGGCCGGTCGCCGGCTGGCCGTTCGGTCGGGCGCACCGCTGGCGAGGCGTCATGGCCGGCGCGTCATAACATGTCCGGGTGGAAACAGGGGCAGAGCGGCTGGAGGCAGCGGCCGATTCGGCTGGCCTGCTGCGGCGTAGCTCCTCGTTCGGCGCGGCGGCTGCGCAGTACGCGCAGCACCGCCCGGGCTACGCCGAGGACGCTATCCGCTGGTGCCTGGCACCGGTCGGCGGCGCGCAGCCGGTACGGGTGGTCGATGTGGGCGCGGGGACCGGCATCCTGACCGGCGCGCTGGCCCGCCTGGGTGCCGATGTCGTGGCGGTAGAGCCGGACCGGGCCATGCTCGCCGAGTTGCGGCGCCAGCTGCCCGGGGTGCGGGCCGTGGAAGGCAGCGCCGAGGCGCTCCCGCTGCCGGACCAGAGCGTGGACGCGGTGCTGTGCGGGCAGGCGATGCACTGGTTCGACCTGGACCGGGCGCTCCCGGAGATCGCCAGGGTGCTGGCGCCTGGCGGCGTGCTGGCCGGGCTGTGGAACGTGGAGGACGACCGGGTCGGCTGGGTCGCCGGGCTGGCCGCGATCAGCAAGAGCGGGCCGACGTTGTCAGGCTGGCGGGCCACCCGGGACGCGGATACCGAGCAGCGCGCGCTGCGCGCGGGCAGCCGCTGGTTTGCCCCGGTGCAGGAGCGCGAGTTCGGCAATGGGCAGCTGCGGAGCGCCGATTCGCTGGTCGCCACCATGGCCACCCACTCGCGGATGCTGGTAATGGACGAGGCGGAGCGCGCCAGGACGCTGGCCACGATCCGCGATTTCCTGTACCGCCAGCCAGAGACCTCGGCCGGTGAGTTCACCCTGCCGCTGGTAACCGCCGTACTGCGCGCCGCGCGCCGCCCTTAACGGTCTGAAACGCCAGCGTCGCCGGCCCTTGGGGGCAGGCGACGCTGGCGTTCCGTTGTGGTGGTGGTGTGGTTCTTGCGGTTCACGGTAGTTCCTGCTTTCCGAAGCGAGTGGGTGTGTTGCTGTCAGGACCCGCTCTCCGCGAAACCCGGTCACCGCCCCAGAGGCGCAATCCCTGCCCCGGCCAGGCCACTTAGCCCCTCTTAACGACCCGGGCCCAACGACCCAGGCCCAACGACCCCACCGCCCCGGCCGGAATCGGGCACGATGGGCGGATGCCGACTGTCCCCGCGAAACTGCACGCTGGCTCCGCGGTGCGGGTGATCGCGCCGTCCAGATCGCTCGCGATCATCGGATCCGATGTGCGTGCTGAAGCCGACCGGAAGCTGGCCGCGCTCGGGCTGAAGATCTCCTTCGGTGAGCACGCCGGCGACTGCGACGACTTTGCCTCCTCCCCGGTCGAGGCGCGCCTGGCCGACCTGCATGCTGCGTTCGCTGATCCCGGGGTGGACGGGATTCTGACCGTGATTGGCGGCTTCAACGCGAATCAGCTGCTGACCGGCATCGACTACTCGCTGGTGGCCGCCCGGCCGAAGGTGCTATGCGGATTCTCGGACATCACCGCGCTGTCCAACGCGCTCTATGCCCGGACCGGACTGGTCGGCTACTCCGGGCCGCACTACTCCAGCTTCGGAATGAAGCAGCATTTCGGCTACACCCAGGCTGGCTTTCAGGCCTGCGTCATGGAAGACGGGCCGATCGCCGTGGCGCCCTCGCCAACATGGAGCGACGACACCTGGTACGCCGATCAGGAGAACCGTCACCTGGAGTCAGGCTCGGGCTGGTGGGTGCTCCAGGAAGGCGACGCGGCCGGGACCATCGTGGGCGGCAACCTGTGCACCCTCAACCTGCTCCAGGGCACGCCGTTCATGCCGTCGCTGGCCGGCTCGGTCGTGTTCGCCGAAGACGACGAGCAGGTGCGGCCCTGGGACTTCGACCGGGACCTGGTCTCCCTCCTCCAGCAGCCCGCCTTCGGCGAGGTCGCTGGCCTAGTGATCGGCCGGTTCCAGCGAGCCACCGGCATGACGCGCGATCTCCTCGCGCAGATCGTCGCTTCCAAGCCGGAACTGGCCGGCCTGCCCGTGCTCGCCAATGTCGACTTTGGCCACACCGCGCCGGCCTTCACGTTCCCCGTTGGCGGCACCGTCGAGGTGCACGCGTCGCGGTCGGCGCCGAGTCTGACCATCACCCGCCACTGAGGCGCATCCGGCCGGGCGCGCCGGAGTCATGACCGCAGCTCCTCGAGCGTCGTGACGCTTGCGCCGGCGTGCGGCTCGATGCGCAGCGAATGCGTCTTATCCGTCCCGGTGTCCTGGATACTGACCACGGCCGGCGGCCCGCCATGCGGCTCCGCCCGGATATTCGGCGGCTGCGGCTCCGGCGGCCGGGACCGCAGCCGCAGCTGGTGCACCACCAGCCAGGCCGCCGCGATGGCCAGGATGACGGCCGCCAGCGCGACGATCAGCAGTACCACCCACCCGGCCCCGGATCCCGCACCGGTCCCCGTCCGGGTCCCCGTCCGGGTCCCCGTCCTCTGGCCGACCGTGAACGACTGCGTCACATCGGCGGCTGGCTGGTAGTCAGCGTTCCCGGCCTGCGCGGCCCGGATCGCGCACCGGCCGGCCGCCGCTGTCCTGACGGTGGAACCCGACACTGTGCACACGCGAGGTGTGTCCGACCGGAACGAAACCAGCAGCCCGGACGACGCGGTCGCCGACAACCTGAACCTCGCGCCCGCCACTCTGAAGGCCAGTGACCCGAACTGAATCGTCTGCGAATTCCGGACCCGGATCGTGATGCCCGCGGCGTGCGCCTGGTTAGACGGGAGGCTCTGGGCTGCCCGGTTGACCGCGGTCACGTCGAAGTAGTAAGTGACACCGCTGGCCAGGCCGCTCACCGTATAGCTAGTCCCGGGCACCGGGGAATCGGTAACCAGCGTCGACACGGCATCCGAGCTGGTCCCCTCATAAACGTCATAGCCGAACACCGGCAAACCGCCATCCACCGGCACCGGCGCCGTCCAGGACAAATCCACCTGCGAGACGCCCGAAGCGAGCGCCGCCAGCCCGGTCGGCGGCCCAGGCCGCTCCGGTGTGGCCGACACCTCGCTCGACGGGCCGCTCGGCCCGGCCTTGCTGACCGCGGTCACGTCGAAGTAGTAAGTGACACCGCTGGTCAGGCCGCTCACCGTATAGCTAGTCCCGGGCACCGGAGTATCGGTAACCAGCATCGACACGGCATCCGAGCTGGTCCCCTCATAAACGTCATAGCCGAACACCGGCAAACCGCCATCCACCGGCACCGGCGCCGTCCAGGACAAATCCACCTGCGAGACGCCCGAAGCGAGCGCCGCCAGCCCGGTCGGCGGCCCGGGCGTGACGGGAACGGGACTGGGCTCGCTGGGCCCGAAAGCGAAGGCGAGCGTACCGCTCAGCATCGCCGTGGCCAGGGCCGCCCCGGCGAGCATGCGAGACCTGGACCGGCGGCCGCCGGGGTCAGCGGACGGACGCCGGCCTGGCCCCCGGCCCAACGCGGGGGATTGCGTCGACCACATGGCAGCTCCGCTCGTGAACTGTCCTTCGCCGAGGCGCCCGGTGAGCACCACGGCTCGTTCACTCATGCAGAGACTCGGACCCGGGTTCCAGATACATATTCGCCATATCCGGCCAGCTCGCGGGTCCCGCCGGGGGCGAGATCGCCGGGTGCCGGTCAGGCCCGGCGGGCGGCGGCCTCCAGGGCGGATACCGGGAGCCACCCGTCGTGCTTCCAGAGGATCTTTCCGGTGGCGGAGGTCAGCACGAACCAGGGCTGGTCCTGGACTCCATAGCCGTCGGCCAGCCTGCCGGTGGTGTCGAGCGCAACCGGATACCGCAGCGGCTGGCTCAGGTGCCCGAGGTAAGTTCGCACGACGCCGACAGATGGCTCGGTGATCGCCTCGTCGACCGCGACCAGCTTCGGCAGCCTGCCTCGCCGCGCGGCCCTGGCATAAACGTTGAGCCCGGTGAGCCTGGCGGCCAGGTCGGAGGTCTGGCGCAGCCAGGTGGCGAAGAACATCACCAGGTGCGGCCGGCCGGGACCCAGGGTGACCGAGCCCGACGGGATGGCCGGCAGCACGTTCCGCGACGTAGGGGAAAGGCCCCTGATATAGGCCAGTGAGCGCTGGCTGGCCAGCTTCGGGTGGCCCGGCAAGAGACTGGATACCTCCTGGGCCAGGATCTGCGCGGCCTGGCCGACGCTGGCATAGGCCATGGTGGTGAGGTAGAGCTTCCGTTCCCGGCCCTGCTGGTCGATGACATACAGCGCCGGGGTGTGATCGATCTGCCCGGCCTGGATCTGCACGTAGACGTGGTACGCCCGCCAGACCGCCCGCAGCTGCGGCAGCGAGCCGGTGAGGAAATCCCACTGGTTCACCATGCTGTGGGACCGGGAGTAACCCATCACGTCGGACACGGCGGTGGCCTTCGGGTTCGCATTCACCCCGAGCAACTGCACCTGGTCTCCGGCCCGGCCGAGCAGCTGCCTGGCCTCCAGCATGCTGACCGTGGTGAGCGGGCAGATGGTCGTGCACTGCGAGTCGGTAAACGCCAGGATCACGACCTTGCCGCGGAACGCGCTAAGCGAGACCCGCTGGCCGAATTGATTCACCAGCCGGAAACCCGGAGCCGCGGAGCCACCCACCGACGTGCCCGTGTCCAGGTCCGGGTTAGCCGCGGCCGCCTGCTGCGCGGCGTTCTGCGCCCGGGTGACCGGAACCGCCGGGCCGGCCGCGCCAGATCCGCAGGCCGCCACGGCCAGCAGCCCGGCCACCGCACCGGCCATGGCCAGCCGCCGCAGGCGACGGCCCGGCGCCGGGCAGCTTTCGTTCATGACTGGCCATCCTTCCACCGGGCCCGCCCGCGCAGCGCGATCGGGGCCGCCGGGAGCAGCCCGAGGGCCGGCCGCTGGCGCCTTCCACCGGGCCCGCCAGCGCATCGCGATCGCCCGGAGTAGCCGGGGCGGCCGCTGGCGCGGAATGGCAGGATGGCCGGCATGTCAGCAGCCCAGCCGCACTCGCTGCGGCCGCAGTACCCGGTCGCGGCCGGGCGGGTCCTGCTGCGCCCGCTGGCCGCCGGCGACGTCGACGCGGTCCTTGCCTACCGCAGCCGGGCGGACGTCTGCCGGTATGTTCCGTTCGAGCCCATGACCCGCCAGGACATCACCGAGCGGATGGCCGGACCGTGGGCTCGCACTGAACTTACCGAGGAGGGACAGGCGCTGACGCTCGGCGTCGAGGTGCGGGAAACCGGCGAGCTAGCGGGTGACGTGGTGCTGTTCTGGCGCAGCCGCCTGAATGCCGGCGGGGAACTCGGTTATGTCTTCAATCCCGACGCGGGCGGGCGCGGCTACGCGACCGAGGCGGCGAGCGCCATGCTGCGGCTCGGTTTCGACGGGCTCGGCCTGCACCGCATCATCGCCCGGATCGATGAGCGCAACGAGCCCTCAGCACGGCTGGCCCGGCGGCTAGGCATGCGGCAGGAGGCTCGCCTGGTCCGCAACGAGCTGTTCAAGGGCGAGTGGAGCACCGAGCTTGACTTCGCGATACTCGCGGACGACTGGCGCGCGCAGCCGGCCTAGCCGCGGCGCAGTGCGCCGCGGATCAGTTCCGCCAGCCCGGCTGGCCAGACCACCTCGGTCGTCGTGTCCAGCTCGGCCAGCGTCCACCATCGCCATGCGACGATGCCGTCAGAGGCGTGCATCGCGGCGACATCCCCCAGCTCACGCCAGGCCAGGTCGGTACGGGCCAGGAAGAGGCGCTCGTGCTGCCGGACGATCCGGTCGCCGTGCCCCATCGTTCGCACGTGCCGGAGAATCTCGCCCCGCAGGACAATATCGCTCCAGCCGGTCTCTTCGGTCAGCTCGCGGCTCGCGGCGGCCGCATAGGCCTCACCCGGATTCAGGCCGCCGCCAGGAGTAGACCAGTGCCGTCCGTTCGGCGGCTCGTCGTCATATCGCAGCAGCAGAACACGGTCGCCCGGGTCGAGCAGAATCACCCGGCCCGCACGGCGCGACCGCAGCCCGGCCACCTCGGCCGGCCCGGCCGGTCCGGAGCCAGAAGGGTCCTCGGGATCGCGTGGGTCCATGCTGTTCATTGTGCCGGGCACGCCTGGCCTACCTGCCCACCAGCCAGCCGGATGCGTATCTCCGCGGGCAATCGGTGCTCTACCAGCTGAGCACAGATCCGAGGGAGGCGGACATGGGCACGTTCTGGGTGTTGGTCATAGTGGGGACAGCCCTGTTGGTGATCAAGAAAATGGGCGACTGGTTCGATAGCAAGACCGGCTGGATCTTGGGTGCCATCGTCACCGGCGGAGCCGCCATACTGCTGACGGCCGCTGCGATCCAGGCCACGAAGCCGAAGCCGCCCTCGGTCTGCGTGCAGGAGCAGCTGAACTTCGGGCACTGTCTATCTGGCCCGTAGCCAGAGATCGTCCCATCGCAGCTCGTCCAGCTGAGACGACTCAGGGACTTGAAGATCAACTATCTGATCTTCAAGCCCCTGACCTAGGGTGTTGCTCCCGCGCCGTGACTCGAACACGGAACCTGCCGGTTAACAGCCGGACGCTCTGCCGATTGAGCTACGCGGGATTGACCCGGCGCATCATGCCGCGAGACCACTGATCTCGCCGCTTCCGCGCCGCGGCACAAGGGTAGCGCACCACCGAGGTTACGCGCCCCGGCGCCGGCTACTCACGATGTCCACGTGTGCATAACCCCGCGGTCACGGGGCATTTACCCGGGAAGTCAGCCCAGGCGCAGGCCTCCGGCATACCGGAGGCAGGGAGCGACCACCCGGGCCGATCTTGCCCGAAAGAGGTATGTATGCGATATAGAGTCACTTTTATTGCCGGATTCGCGGTCGGCTTCGTGGTTGGCGCGCGAGCCGGCCGGGAGCGCTACGAGCAGCTCATGAAGGCTGCGCGGCGCACGGCGGACAACCCCGCCGTGCAGCAGGCGGCAGCAGCAATGCAGGCCAAGGCGGCCGGGCTGGCCAATACTGCTACGCACAAGGTAGCTGGCCAGTTGCAAGACGGGATGACGAGCGCCCGGAACAAGGTCCCCGGCTTGCGCAACCGCGAGTCCAACGGACATGCCGAGGGTGATCATCACTACGCGTCGGCGCCCGGCACCAGCAATTCGGCCCACGGCGCAGGCAGCCGGCCGGACGGCACCTAGCGGGATGGCAGCGGACGCGCACGGCGCCTAGTCAGGACCGCGCACTAGTTAGGCCCGCGCCACTAGTCGGGCCCGCGCCGCAGCCGGAATAGGAATCCGCATCGGGGCGTTCCACGATCCGTCGGTGTGCTGTGTCCCCCGGGCCGCATCTACTGCCTTCGCGGAATACCGTCCGGCTGGAGCCGCGTCGCGCCACTCGCCGAGAGGCGACCGCACACCGGCACCCGGGCAAGCCCCCGCCAGCGCAACTAGCGCTGACGGGGGCGTTGTCATGTCAGGAGACCGGCCCCCACCCGGCGGCCCGGCCGCCGGAATCCGGGGGCCGGCCCGCCGTGATCCGAGCGCAGTCAGGCCGATGCGAGCGTCATCAGGCCAACGGCCATTCTTGTGCCTGGTCGGCCCACTCCCGGGCCTCGTCGGCTCGGTCCCGGGCCAGCTCAGCCCATTCCTGTGCCTGCATGGCCAGCTCCTCGGCCTGGTCGGCGAGCTCCCCGGTCAGGTCAGCGCGCTCCGGTACCTCGTCAGCGCCTTCCTGCTCTTCCCGGCCTGCCCAGTCGTCCGCCCGGTCGGCTCCTTCCTCCATCCGGCCGGCTCGTTCCCCCGCCCGGCCGGCTCGTTCCCCGGCCCGGCTGGCTCGCTCTCCCGCCCGGCCAGCTCGCTCCCCCGCCCGGCTGGCTCGCTCCCCCGCCCGGCTGGCTCGCTGCCCCGCCCGGCCGGCCTGTTCCTGCACCCGGGCGGCCCACTCCGCCGCCTGGGCCGCCGCCTCCTGGGCCTTGTCCGCCGCGGCCTGCGCCGCCTGCAGGAACGGGCTGAGCTCGCTGACCTCATCCTCGGTGAGCTGTACCGGCCCGCTCCCGGACGTTCGCCAGGCCGACCCGGCGAATCTCGGTGGCACGGGCGGCACGGGCGGCACGGGCGGCATGGGCGGCATGGGCGGCATGGGCGGCATGCCGGGAGCATCCCCTTGCCACTGCCGTCGCGGCTCGCTGGCTAGCCGGCCGCCAGCCAGCGCGGCTTCCCCCAGCGAGGGCGTAACGGGCCCGCCTGCCGCCTGAGCGTCCGCGATGGGCACTTCCGGCGGCCGGTTGCCCGCTGCCTCCCGGGCCTTGAATTCCGCCACGGTGATGCCTTCGCTGGCTGCGCCGTCGGCGTAATATTCCTCGTCCCAGCCCTCGGCCGCGGCCGGCTGGCTGGCCTCGACGGCGTGCCGGGCGACGCTGTAGGGCTCACCGGTCTCCGCCATGCGCTGCCGGATGGCGGACTTCTGGGCCTTGTTCTTAGTCATGATCATGTCTTCCCGGCGGGTCGGCCCGCGTCTGCCCGCCTAGGTGAATGACCTGACTGGGAGAATGCACGGCGAGTCGGGGACCCTTGTCCTCGTCGCCACCACACGGCGCGGGCCGGTCGGTGGCTCGGAAGCGGGCAGGGCGTGCGCTGCCACTCCTGCCTTTATACCTCGCGCGCGGCGGCTACGCCATCACGCGGCGGCCAGAGTTCACCACGGCGGCATTGATCCGGAAGGATCCGCGCCACCGCTGACGCGAATCCTTCCGGGTCGCGCGAAGGGGGCTAGCCCAGGTATTCCTTGAGCATTTGCGCGCGGCTCGGGTGGCGGAGCTTGGCCAGCGTCTTGGACTCGATCTGGCGGATCCGCTCCCGGGTCACGCCGAACTCCCGGCCGACCTCCTCCAGCGTGCGGGGGTGGCCGTCAGTCAGGCCGAACCGCAGCTGGATGATCCGCTGCTCGCGCACCGTGAGGTTGTTCAGGACGCGCTCAAGCTGCTCCTGCAGCATGATGAAGGCCGCCGCCTCCATCGGCACGACGGCGTCGGCGTCCTCGATGAAGTCGCCGAGATCGGAGTCCTCCTCGCCGATCGGCGACTGCAGTGACACCGGCTCCTGGGCAATCCGCTGGATCTCAGCGACTCGCTCCAGGGACAGGCCCATCTCGTCGGCGATCTCCTCCGGCAGCGCCTCCCGGCCCAGGTCCTGGTGCAGCTGGCGCTGGATGCGGGCCATCTTGTTGATGGTCTCCACCATGTGCACGGGAATGCGGATAGTCCGGGCCTGGTCCGCGATGGCCCTGGTGATCGCCTGCCGGATCCACCAGGTGGCGTACGTCGAGAACTTGTACCCCTTGGTGTAATCGAACTTCTCCACCGCGCGGATCAGCCCGAGGTTCCCCTCCTGGATCAGGTCCAGGAAGACCAGGCCGCGCCCGATGTACCGCTTCGCGATCGACACGACGAGCCGGAGGTTCGCCTCGATGAGCCGCTGCTTCGCCCGGATCCCGTCCGCGCCGAGCTGGGCGAGCTCGGCCATCTCGGCGCAGAGCGACCCGCTGAGCTGGCCGTCGCCGCGCAGCGTTTCCTCGGCGAACAGGCCGGCCTCTATCGACTTGGCCAGTTCCACCTCGTCCTGCGCGGTGAGCAGCGGCACGCGGCCGATCTCGCGAAGATAGATCCGGACCAGGTCCCCGGTGACGGCCCGCCGGGCCAGCTCGGCCCGGCCGCCCCGCCGTTCCTCAGCTTCCTCGGGCGGCGTATCGAGTACCTCGACTCCCTCGTCCACCAGCAGCCGGACGACGGAATCCGCGACATCAGCGGGCAGGTCGCTGCCCTCGAAGGCGGCGGCGATGTCCGTCATGGCGACGGCCCCGCGTTCCCTGGCCTGTGCCACCAGTTCTGTTACCTGATCCGGCGGCGGGACATCCGTTGCCTGGTCAGGTGGCGGCAAGGCGTCTGTTGCGTGGCCAGCAGCCGGCAGGACCGTAAGGCTCATGCAGACCAGTGTGCGGCACGCGCCTGCCGGTGCGGGGGCCTAATATTGTCACCATATAGTTAGTAACGCTCCGGCCGCGAACGGGTAACCGCGGCATCACAGCGAGTCTGGCGCGCTTTCCATTAGTGCTCGGTGGCGGCCTTCCATGGCCATCAGATCGCCGAACATCTTGTTGTACTCCGCTGGCTTGTCGACCGGGCTCATCCGCTGCAGCCGTGACTTGATGGCCGCGATTTGCCTGCTGACGGCGCGTGCCTCCACCTGCGCCAGAACCGCGTCCGCATATCTGGCATCCGGCTCCCCGTCAGCCCGTGGCGCACGCAGTGGCTCCACGGCCAGCTGGGTCACGAAGCCGCGAGCCCGGTCATCGGGTGCGGCGGCGCGGAGCCGCTCCGCCCATTCCCGGCCGCCCGCCGCCGCGCCGGTGCCGCCGCATCCGGCGATCAGCTCGAAGACGGCCGCATGCACCGGCGCGGTGAAGGAGGCCGCCCCGAGCGCATCGAAGACCGGCCCGCAGAGCGCGGGCCGCTGCACCCCGAGCTTGAGCGCCTCGCGCTCCACGTTGATGACCGGGTCGCCCGGGTCGTAGCGCGCCTGAAGATCGTCCGGGTGAGCTGGCGAGCCGTCCGCGGCCGCGCCGTTCCGGGCCGCTGGCGGCCCGGCGCCCTGCGGCGCGCTGCCCGGTGCTGGCCTGCCCGGTGCTGGCCTGCCCGGTACCGCCCGGGATTGACCCGCCCGCGAGGAGCCGGGCGCCGGCCCGCCATGCGCGCGGACCCGGGCCAGCACGAAGTCCTCGTCCATCATGCCGAGCCAGCGGTCCAGGTTGACCGCGTACAGCTGGCGCAGCCCGCGGTCCTTGATCCGGGCCACGATCGGCGCGGCCGCGTCCAGGGCGGCCAGGCGGCCCTCGGCGGTCTCCATGTCATGCTCGCCGAGCACGCTGCGGACGGCGAACTCGAACAGCGGCACCCGCTGCGCGACCAGTTCCCGGACCGCCGCGTCACCGTGCTTGAGCCGCAGGTCACACGGATCAAGGCCGTCCGGCTGCACGGCGACGAAGGTCTGCGTGACGAACTTCTCTTCCATCCCGAACGCGCGCAGGGCGGCCCGCTGCCCCGCGGCGTCACCGTCGAAGGTGAAGATCACTTCGCCGCGGAACTGGCTCTCGTCCATCAGCAGCCGCCGCAGGACGCTGATATGGCCATCGCCGAAGGACGTGCCCGAGGTGGCCACGGCGGTGCCGATACCCGCCAGGTGACAGGCCATCACGTCGGTGTAGCCCTCCACGATGACGGCCTGGCGGCGCTTCGCGATCTCGCGCTTCGCCAGGTCCGCGCCGTAGAGGACGGAGCTCTTCTTGAAGAGCATCGTCTCCGGCGTGTTCAGGTACTTGGGACCCTGATCGCTGGCCGAGAGCTTGCGCGCGCCGAAGGCGATGACGTCGCCGCCCAGGTCCCTGATCGGCCAGACCAGCCGGTCATGGAAGCGGTCGATCGGCCCGTGCCTGCCCTCCTTGGCCAGCCCGCCGAGCAGCAACTCCGCCTCGGTGAACCCGCGCCCGCGCAGGTGCCTGGTGAGCGCGTCCCACTCGGCCGGCGCGTAGCCGACGCCGAACTGCGCCGCATCGCTCAGTTCGAATCCGCGCTCGGAAAGGAATCCCCGCGCGGAAACGGCATCGGCGCCAGAAATCCGTTCTGAATAAAAGTCAGCCGCCGCGCGGTGCGCCTGCAGCAGCCTGCGGCGCTGGCTCTGCTCCTGGCCGGGGACGTGCCCGCCCTGTTCGTACCGCAGGTCGAAGCCGGCCCGGGCCGCCAGCCGCTCGACCGCCTCGGCGAAGTTGAGGTTGTCGATCTTCTGCACGAACTTGATGACGTCGCCGCCCTCGGAACACGAGAAGCAGTACCACAGCCCACGGGCCGGGGTGACGTTGAAGGACGGCGTCTTCTCATCATGAAACGGGCACAGTCCCTTGAGCGATCCGCCCCCGGCGCTGCGCAGCTGCAGGTACTCCCCCACGACCTCGTCGATAGCGGAGCGCTCGCGGACGACGTGAATGTCCTCGTCGCGGATCCGGCCTGCCACGTCCGCCCTCCGCCTTGTGCCGCCTGTCGTCGCGGCGAGTCTAGTCCCCGGCACTGACGGCCGGGTGCCATCTGCGGCCCGCCGCGCGGCTGTCGCTGGCCGCCGCGCGACAACGCTACCGCCCGGATCATAGGATCGCGGTCGTGCGCGCGTTGACGTGGATCAAGGACCGGGGCGCTGAGTTCGCCACGGTCGATGTGAGTGCAGCTGCCGACGTCGGCGGCGGGTGGCTGTGCGCCACCGGCGTCGCGGTCGGCACCGACCCGCTGCCCTACCGGCTGGACTATGAGCTGGACTGCGGGGACGACTACATCACGAGCTGGCTGACCGTGCGCGCGCAGGGCGCGGGCTGGCAGCGCAAGCTCGAGCTAGCGCGGGATCCGGACGGCAAATGGAGCGTCCAGGCCAGCGCCGATGGCGATCCTGGCCTCCCGCTGCCGCCGCCCGGCGGGGATCCGGCGGCATTCCAGCGGGCGCTGGACTGCGACCTCGGCGAGTGCCCGGTCACGAACACGATGCCGGTGCTCCGGCACGGCATGCTCGGCGGCGGCGAGCCCCGGGAGTTCGTGATGGCCTGGGTGAGCGTGCCCGACCTGTCCGTGCGGGCCTCCGCGCAGCGATACACGTTCATCGAGCATGACAGCGCCGGGCTCAGCGTGATCCGCTATCAGAGCGGCGACTTCTCCGCCGACGTGGCGTTTGACGCCGACGGCTTCGTGGTCGACTACCCGGGTCTCGGACGGCGCGCCTGACCAGGCGGCCGCGGCCGCGCCCGGACCAGGCTGATACGGTCACGGCGTGTCTCGCCTGCTAGTGCTCTGGGATGTCGACTACACGCTCCTGGACGCCGGCGGAGCGGGCATGGAGCTGTACCGGATCGCGTTCGGCGAGCTCTTCGGCGGCGAGCCGCCGGTGCCGGGCCGGATGTCCGGGCGGACCGACCGGGCCATCGCCCTGGAGGTGCTGACCCTGGCCGGCATCCCCGATCCCCGGCAGCACATCGCCGCGTTCCAGGCGGTGATGGCGGCACACGCGGAGGAGCTAACCGACGTCATCAGGTCCGGCGGCACGGCGCTGCCCGGCGCCGCCGAGGCACTGACCGCCCTCGCGAGTGCTCGCTCCGGCCACGCCGCCGGCCCGGCCGGCGATGCCTCGGGCGCGGATGGCGCTACCTCCGGCGCGGACAGCAGTACGTCCGGCGCGGATGGCGATGCGTCCGGCGCGGATGGCGCGGGCGACGTTGTCCAGGCCTTGCTGACCGGGAACATCCGCGCGCTGGCGGAAGTCAAGCTGGCGGCACTCGGGCTCTCCGGCCATCTCGACTTTGACGTGGGAGCCTACGGCGACGTGCACGAGGTGCGGTCCGAGCTGGTCGGCCCGGCCCGGCGGAAGGCGGCCCTGGCCTACGGAGCGGATTTCGGCGGCGAGGCGACCGTCCTGGTCGGCGACACTCCGCTGGACATCGAGGCCGCGCTCGTCACCGGCGCCCGGGCGGTCGGCGTGGCGACGGGCCACTTCTCGGTGGCGGAACTCAACGCGGCCGGGGCGCACGCGGTGCTGCCCGACCTCACCGACACCGGCCGGGTCCTCGCCGCGGTACTCGGCCTGTCCCCGGCGTCCCAGCAGCCCCACCCGCAGAGCGGCCCGAGATAGCGGTTAAGATTTCGCCGGTTTCCACCCGCCAGAACCGGCGAAATCTTAACCGTTGACCCGATCTTGAATCTGCGGCGGCCGACCGGCCTCCAGTTGCTGCGGCGGCCCGGCCCCCGAGCCCGGAGCCCGGCGGCTAGAGCTCGGCGAGGGGCACGTCGGGGTCGGCGAGACGGTCCGGATCGACCGGCAGCTCTGAGCGGATCAGCGCCTGAATCTCGTCGTTCACGTCCCAGACGTTGACGTTCATCCCGGCGACCACCGCGCCGTCGGCCAGCCAGAACGCGATGAACTCCAGCGAGTCCCGGTCCCCCCGGTAGACGACCTGGTCGTAATGGCCGGGCTCGGGCACCCCGGCGGCCTCCATGCCAAGGTCGTACTGGTCGCTGAAGAAATACGGCACCAGGTCGTAGGAGACCTGCTGGCCGAGCATCGACTTCGCCGCCTCCGGGCCGCTGGCCAGCGCGTTGCCCCAGTGCTCGACCCGGATCCGGCGGCCGAGCAGCGAGTTGAACGCGTTCGCGACATCACCGGCCGCGTAGATGTCCGGGTCGGAGGTGCGCAGCGCCTCGTCGGCGAGTATCCCGTTGTCGACGTCCAGCCCGGCCTCCGCCGCGAGCGACGCGTTCGGTATCACGCCGATCGCGATGATGACCACGTCCGCGGGCAGTTCCGCGCCCGCGGACGTCACCACCTCGCTGACCCGCCCGCCCGAGCCCCGCAGTTCGCTGACCCCCTCGCCGAACCTGAACACCACGCCGTGGCTGCGGTGCAGCCCGGCGAAGACCTCGCCGAGCTCGGGGCCGATCGACCGGAGCAGGGCTCCCGCCTCCGGCTCGACGACCGTCACATCGCAGCCGTACTCGCGGGCCGCCGCCGCGGTCTCCAGCCCGATCCAGCCGGCCCCGGCGATCACTACCCGGCCGCCGCCCTGCAGCGCGGCGCGCAATCGCTCCGAGTCCCCGACCGAGCGCAGGTACAGCACGCCCGCCAGGTCGGCGCCCGGCACCCCGATCCGCCGGGGCGACGCGCCGGTCGTGATCAGCAGCTTGCCGTAGGAGACGGCACTGCCGTCGGCCAGGCTCACCCGCCGGGCGGCCCGGTCGATGGAACTGACGGCCACGCCGAGCCGCAGGTCGACGTCGTGCTCGGCATACCAGCCTGCCTCGTGCACGTAGACCGACGACAGCTCGTCCCGGCCCAGCAGGAACCCCTTGGACAGCGGCGGCCGCTCATAGGGCCGCTGCTGCTCGTCGCCGATGAGCACGACGGGCCCGGCGAAGCCCTCCGCACGCAGCGTCTCGGCGGCCTTGGCGCCAGCCAGGCTCGCGCCGACGATCACGAAAGCGGGTTCGGCGGGCATCAGACGCTCCTTACGTTGACGATCTCGCGGCGGGCCCGCTCACCGGCACAGCCGCCCGTGCCAGGCAATGGCCGAGGTATCCGTGAGCGAGGCGATCTGGTCGACCACGACGCGCAGCACCGCCGGGGCGGATCCGGCCGCCGCGCGATACCCGGGGCGGAAGGCCGGCTCAAGCGTCTCCGGCGCCCCGGCGAGCACCGCGGCGGCGAGCTCGGCGATCAGCTCGCGCTGCCGCGCCTGCGCGGCGGCGACCCCGGCGCGGCTCATCACGTAGTGCGCGGTCACGCCCTTGAGCAGGGCACATTCCAGCCGCTGCCGCCGGGGCACGACAAGATCGGCCGAGTACCTGGTGACGGGGGCCGCCCGGCCAGCCGCAGCCCGGCCAGCCGCAGCCCGCGGCTCGTCCCGCCGGTCGAGCGTCGCCTCCTCCGCGGCCTCGCAGAACCTGCCGATCAGCTCGCTGGTCAGGTTCTTCAGCCCGGCCAGCGCCACCGGGCCGCCGTCGAACGCGCCCGGCCAGCACGGCAGCCGCAGCAGCGCGGCGAACACCTCGCAGAGCTCATCGACGGTCACCGACCCGGGATCGCAGTACTGCGCGGCGGTGAGCTCAGCGACAACCCGGCGCTCGGCGTCGTCACGTAGCTGGCTGAGCCTGATCATGCCGGCCTGCAGCCCGTCCTCCAGGTCGTGCACGGAGTAGGCCACGTCGTCCGACCAGTCCATGACCTGAGCTTCCAGGCACGGCCGCCCCTCCGGCGCTCCGGCCCTGATCCATTCGAACGCCGCGGCATCGCTGGCGTAGGCGCCGTACTTGGCCTGGCCGGGACGCGGCAGCCACGGGTACTTGAGCGTGGCGTCGAGGGTGGCCCGGGTCAGGTTCAGGCCGGCCCCGATGACCTTGGCCTCCAGCCGGGTCAGCAGCCGCAGGCTCTGCGCGTTGCCCTCAAACCCGCCGCAGCCGGCCGCCAGCTCGGCCAGCGCGGACTCGCCGTTGTGGCCGAACGGAGGATGCCCGAGGTCATGCGCCAGGCAGGCCGCGTCGACCAGGTCCGGGTCACAGCCGAGCGCCGCCCCGAGCTCGCGCCCCACCTGGGCGCATTCCAGCGAGTGGGTCAGCCGGGTCCGCGGGAAGTCGCCCGATCCGACCTCCACGACCTGCGTCTTGGCGGCGAGACGGCGCAGCGCGGCGCTATGCAGCACGCGGGCGCGGTCCCGCTCGAAGGGACCGCGCCCGGTACTGCGGGCACGCTTGGGCGGCTCGGGCGCCCACCGCGCCGTCGCGTGGCTGTCGTAGCCGGCTGTCACCAGCTGGTACCAGCTATCACCGGCTGTCGCTGGCCCCGGTGGCTTCCTCGACGGCTGCGCGGCCGGCCTCCAGCCTGGCCACGGGCACCCGGAACGGAGAGCAGGACACGTAGTCCAGGCCGGCCCGGTGGAAGAAGTGCACCGACTCGGGATCTCCGCCGTGCTCGCCGCAGACGCCGATCTTGAGGTCGGGGCGGGTGGCCCGGCCCTCCGCGACGGCGATCTCCACCAGGCGGCCGATGCCCTCGGTGTCCAGGGTCTCGAACGGCGAGACGCCGAATACGCCCAGGTCGATGTACCGGCTGAAGAACGAGCCCTCGACGTCGTCGCGGGAGAACCCCCAGCCCATCTGGGTCAGGTCGTTGGTGCCGAACGAGAAGAACTCGGCGGCCGTCGCGATCTGCCCGGCGGTCAGCGCCGCCCGCGGCACCTCGATCATCGTCCCGATCAGGGCCGGCACGTCGACGCCGGTCTCTTCCCTGACCTCGGCCAGCACCCGCTCGATCTCCTCGCGCGCGGCTTCCAGTTCCTGCACGGCGCCGACCAGCGGGACCATGATCTCCGGGTGCGGGTCGCCGCCGGCCCGGGCCCGGTCCACGGCGGCATGCGCGATGGCCCGGACCTGCATGGCGAACAGGCCCGGGATGACCAGGCCGAGGCGGACCCCGCGCAGGCCGAGCATCGGGTTCTGCTCGTGCAGCCGACGCACCGCCTCCAGCAGTTTCCGGTCCTGCTCGGTCGCCTGGTCGCCGGCCAGCGCGACCTTCACGCTCAGCTCGGTGAGGTCCGGCAGGAACTCATGCAGCGGCGGGTCGATCAGCCGGATGGTGACCGGCTTGCCGTCCATCGCCTCCAGGATCTCCACGAAGTCGCCGCGCTGCAGTGGCTCCAGCGCGTCCAGGGCCGACTGCCGGCCCGCGTCGTCGTCGGCCAGGATCAGCGTCTCCACCAGCTGCCGCCGCTCGCCGAGGAACATGTGCTCGGTCCGGGTCAGGCCGATGCCCTCGGCCCCGAACCGGACCGCCCGGGCGGAGTCCTCGCCATTGTCGGAGTTGGTGCGCACGCCGAGCCGGCGCCGCTCGTCCGCGTGCGTCATGATCCGGTGCACCGCGCTGACCAGCTCGTCCGACGCCGGGTCCAGGCTGCCCTCGAAGTACTCGACCACGGGCGAGGCGACTACCGCCACCTCACCCAGGTAGACCACGCCGGAGGTGCCGTCGATGGAGATCACGTCGCCTTCGCGCACGGTGACCCCGCCCGGTGCGGTGAACTGCTTCGCGGCCACGTCCACCTCGAGGTCGTCGGCCCCGCAGACGCAGGTCTTGCCCATTCCCCTGGCCACCACGGCGGCGTGACTGGTCTTGCCGCCCCGGCTGGTCAGGATGCCGCGCGCCGCGATCATGCCGTGCAGGTCATCCGGGTTGGTCTCGCGCCGGACCAGGATGACGTCCTCGCCCGCGGCCGCCTGCTGCACGGCCGTGGCGGAGTCAAAGACCGCCTTGCCGACCGCGGCACCGGGCGAGGCGCTGATCGCCTTGGTGATCTTCTTCACGTCCGAGCCGGCGTCGAAGCGGGGGAACATCAGGTGCGCTAGCTGGTCGCCGGTGACCCGGATCAGCGCCTCGTCCATGTCGATCAGGCCCTGGTCGACGAGCTGGGTGGCGATCCGGAACGCGGCCGCCGCGGTGCGCTTGCCCACCCGGGTCTGCAGCATCCAGAGCTTGCCGCGCTCGATGGTGAACTCGATGTCGCACAGATCCTTGTAGTGGTTCTCCAGGGTCTGCATGATCTGCATCAGCTCGGCGTAGCAGGCGGCATTGATCTGCTCCAGGTCCTGCAGCGGGACGGTGTTGCGGATCCCGGCGACGACGTCCTCGCCCTGCGCGTTCTGCAGGTAGTCGCCGTAGACGCCCTGCTGGCCGGTGCCGGGGTCACGGGTGAACGCGACGCCGGTGCCCGAGTCCATGCCCAGGTTGCCGAACACCATCGCCACGATGTTGACCGCGGTGCCCAGGTCGGTCGGGATCCGCTCCTGGCGCCGGTACAGGATCGCCCGGTCGGCGTTCCAGGAGTTGAAGACCGCGTTCACGGCCAGGTCCATCTGCTCGCGCGGATCCTGCGGGAAGTCGCGCCCGGTGTGCTTGCGGACGATCTCCTTGAACGTGTCCACGATGCCGCGCAGGTCGTCCGCGTCCAGGTCGAGGTCGTTCTTGGTGCCCTTGGCCGCCTTGGCCGAGTCGATCGCGTGCTCGAAGTCGCCGCCCTCGATGTCGAGCACGGTCTTGCCGAACATCTGGATCAGCCGGCGGTAGGAGTCCCAGGCGAAGCGCTCGCTGCCGGCCTGCTTGGCCAGGCCGTGCACGGATTCATCGGACAGGCCGATGTTCAGCACCGTCTCCATCATGCCCGGCATCGAGAACTTGGCCCCGGACCTGACGCTGACCAGGAGCGGATCGGCGTGGTCGCCGAGGCGCCGGCCCATCTTCTCCTCCAGCTGCCGCAGATGCTCGGTCACCTCGGCGGCCAGCGTGTCCGGGGTGGTCCCGTGCTGCAGGTAATAGCGGCAGGCATCGGTGGTGATAATGAAACCGGGCGGAACGGGCAACCCCAGGTTGGTCATCTCGGCCAGGTTGGCGCCCTTGCCGCCCAGCAGATCCTTCAGGTCCTTGTTGCCCTCGGTAAAGTCGTAGACGAGCTTCGGCACTGCTTGCTCTCCTCATGACGCCGCCGGTCCGGCAGACTCGCCTGGACCCTGGGCGGCCAAAGTAACTGTGGCCTCTCGGCCCCTGCTACCGACTCTATCGAGCGGTACTGGCTAGCGGGGACATAGGCGGCCGTCCGGCCGGCCCGAGATTGCGCCAGGCCTTGTGGAGCAGCAGCTAGCCGCGATATGCGTCTCTGTGACATGGACTTCGATATCAGGGGCGTCAGCGCTGATCGTTCCGCGCCGCGGCCTGTCGCGCTGCGGGCTACGGCGGCCGACCGGAACGGGGGCAGCGGGGGCTCGGCCAGCGCGGGCCAGCCCAGCCCGGAAGCGGCCGTGACCGCTCTGTTCCGGGCGCACTCACTCGGGCTGATCCGGCTGGCACACATCATGCTGGGCGACCGGTCCAGCGCGGAGGACGTGGTGCAGGAAGCGTTCTGCGGGCTCTACCGGCGCTGGCCGCGGCTGGCGGATCAGGCGAAGGCACTGCCGTACGTGCGGTCGTCGGTGCTGAACGGCTGCCGCACGGCGCCGCCGGCGCAGCCCCGCGCGGGACATCCGGATAGGGGACCAGCCACCGGCGGTATCCGCCGAGGCGGCCGTCATGTCGGGCGAGGAACGACACGAAGTCATGCGGGCTCTCCGGCGGCTGCCGTACCGGCAGCGGGAAGTCCTGGTGCTCCGGTTCTACCTCGACCTGACCGACGCGGAGATCGCCCGCGCCATGGGAATCAGCCCGGGCACGGTCCGGTCGAGGGCGAGCCGGGCGCTGACCGCGCTCGGCCGCTCGCTGGGAGGCACATCATGAACACCACAGAAGAACGGCTCCGGACGGCAATCCGCGAGACGGCCGCCGAGATCACCGCTGGCAGTACCCTGCCGCTCTCGCTGCCGGAACCCTCCCGGCGGGTCCCGCGCCTGCGCAGCGGGCGGCACCCGGGCGGCTGGCGCCGCGCGGTGGCACCGGTGGCCGCGGCAGCGTCGGTCATCGCCGTGGTCGCCGCCTCGCTGGCCATTACCGGCACCAGCAGCACGCATGGCCAGGGACCCGGCACCGACCGCACAGCGGCGCCCGCGCGGGCGGCCGCGGCGCTAGCCAGCGTCCCGCCGTACTACGTCGCCCTCACCGGCTACGCGGGTAAGGCGACATGCACGCCGTGGTCCGCGCCTCGGCCACCGGCGCCGTCGCTCGCCACCGATCACCCCGCCGAGCCGTACAGCACGCTCACCTGGGTGAGCGGCGCTGCCGACGACCGCACATTCGTCGCTCGCCGGGCAGCGATGGGTCCGGCCCTCAGGCCGGAAAGGCGCCGCCGCGCGGCAGAATCGGAACAGCGCCGCCCGGGCGAAGTTCTTCCTGCTGCACTTCAGCCCGGCTGCGCGCACGGCGCGCCTGGCGGCATTGCCCGTCCCGATGAAGCCAGGCGGGCTGCCCCAGGAAGGGCTGACCGGGCTGGCAGGCATCGCGCTGTCGCCGGACGGCAGCAAGCTCGCCATCGCCTTGAGCGGCCCGTCCACCGCAGCCGTCCGGAGATCACGGTCATCAGCCGTGGCCACCGGGTCGGAGCGGACCTGGGTCGTGGCCAGGTACCGGGCTGGATCGGCGATTTCAGGGATCCTTCCAGCCGCTCTCCTGGGCGGCAGACGGGCGGACGCTCGCGTTCCAGGAGGGGCACGGCAACAACACCGCGAGGTTCGCCTGCTCGACACCGACGCGCCCGGCAGCAACCTGCGCTCGTCGAGCAGGCAGGCCGCGCAATGGCAGTTCGACGAGGACAACGCGGGCAGCATCGCGATCACGCCGGACGGCTCCCGGGTCATCGCCCCGGTCACCACATTCCTGCGGCATCCGCTCCGGGGCGACCTGCAGATCAGGGAGTTCTCGGCCAGCACCGGCAAGCTGGTGCGGGTCGCGGCGCACTGGCGGTACATCGGCGGGGCCGGCGGGGAAGACATCCTCTGGACGAACTCCTCGGGCGCCGCGCTGATCGTCGTCGGCCCCGACACCAGCCCGTTCGGGCACCTGAATCTCCGCAGCCCCTCCTGGGCCGTCGGCGTGCTAACCGGCGGCCAGTTCACGCCGCTCCCCCGGGCCTTCGCCCACTACACCGGCGAGATCGCCTGGTAGCTCCCCGGCACGCACCTGGCGCGGCGCCCCACGGACCCTCGGGACTAGTCAGCCTACTCAGTCCGCCCGCGGGCCTCACTCAATCGGCTGCCTGGCGATCAGCGGCGGCTCGCGGCCGGCCAGCAGCCAGCCGCCGGCCGCGGCGACCAGCGGCAGCCCGACCAGCAAGATCAGCACATCGGTCAGCGGCACGTCGCCGAACAAGGCGGACAGGCTGCCGTGCGCCCAGACCATGCTGGCGGCCACGGCGAAGGCCATGCCGAGGACCGCGCCGAGCAGGCCCAGCGCGGCCGCGGTCGCCGCGGTGATCGTCCGCCGCGTGCTGGCGCTGGCCCCGATCGCGGTGAGCGTGCGCAGGTCCCGCGCGGTCTCGCTGCGGATCAGGCCGACGGACGCGGCCAGCACGCCGAGCGCGATCAGGATGCCGAGCGCGGTGCCGACGTCGGCGATCTCGCCGAAATCCGTTCCGCCTGAGGCGATCTCGAGCGGGGCCTGGTCGGCGAGAGCGACCTGTCGCGCGGCGCGGATCTGCGCGGCGGTGAGAGCGGCGGGCGCCTGGATCAGCCACCCGGACAGCTGAGGTTGCAGGTGGTACTTGCGCACTGCGTACTCGGTGATCAGCGTGCTCGGCGCGTCGGTGCCGCCGGGCAGGCTGCTGACCGTCTGGATCGCGGGGTTGGCCAGGCAGTCGTTGCTCAGCGTGCAGGACGGACCGCCGCTACGCGTGGGCTGGCTTCCGTCGGACTCGCTGCCGTTGCCGGACCAGATCATCTCCATGTGCGGCAGGCCTGCCAGTCCTGGCCGCGAGGTAAGAATGTCGGTTCCGGGAGCGATCTGGCTGGCCGTGATCCCGTACGTGGCGAGCAGCCGCGGGGTGGCGACGTACACGGAACCGGTGAAATTGTTGTGGGGTGACGTGCCCGCCTGGTCCAGCCCGGCGGCGTATTCCAGTGGCACCGCCGACCCCGCGTGCAGGCGGGCGGCGAGGTTGTTGAGCCGCCTGCCCAGGCTGGCCTCCTGGGCGCTGGTGAGCGGCATCATCATGCCGGGGGACGGGCTCCGCCCCGCGGTGACGACGAGCTGGCTGCTGGACAGGCTGGGGCCGGATGGGCTGAGCGGGTTGGCGGTCCGCTCGCTGCCGACGAGGCAGATCACCGTGGCCAGGAAAACGGCGAACGTGACCGCGGCCAGCGCCGCACCGGACCGGGCCCGGTAGCGAACCAGGTCACGCACCGCGATCCGGATCGCGACCGGCAGCCGCGGTCCGGCGCCGGCTCTCAGCAGGCTGATGCCCAGCGGGGCGAGCAGGAAGATGCCGACGATCACGCCAACCAGGCCAACGAGCAAGGGCAGCGCGCTGCCGGGGCCGCCGCCCCCGCCAGGCGGCCCAGCCAGGCCGCCGACGAATGCCAGGACGGTCAGGCCGACCGCGAACGCGATGACGCCCGGCAGGGCGGATCGGTGTACTGCCCTCGGCGGCGCGGGGCGGCCGGACAGCGCGGCCACCACCGGGACTGCGGCCATCGTTTTGGCCGGCTTGCGGGACGCCAGCACCGACGTCGCGATCGCGAAGACGCCCCCGATGGCGATCGCCCACCACGGCAGGCTGGCCGGGTCCACCACATGGCCCGTGTCCCGCTGCAGCGTGGGCGCGTAGGCGAACCAGGCCGCAAGGCCAAGCGCCACGCCGGCCAGCGCGCCGACCACGCCGACCACCAGGCCGTTGACGATCATGACCAGCCGGAGGTTGCGTTCGGTCGCGCCGATCGCGCTGAGCATGCCGAGGGCGCGGAGCCTGCGCTGGGCCAGCACGGAGAAGCTGGCCACCGACAGCAGGCCGATGAACGCCAGGCCGAGTACCTCCACCACCAGGATGAGGACCGCCTGCGGGAATCCGCTGACCATCTCATTGGGAGCGGACAGCGCCGCCGCCGGCACGCCGGGTAGCGTCACGTCGCCACCGCTGGTCGCCAGCCGCGCCGCGGCGGGGCCGAGCAGCATGATCACTTGGCTCGGGTGCCTGACCTGACCAGGGGCGACCAGCGCGAACTCGTCCGACAGGTTGCTGGGGTCCTGCACGATGCCGGTCACCCGCCAGGTCGTGCCGGCGGCCCGCCAGCTGCCGCCTGCGTGCGCGCCGTACAGGGTCGCCACCTGGCTGGTCAGCGCGACCTGACCGGGGCCGGCCGGGTATGCGCCGCTGACCAGGCTGACCAGCGGAGCGTTGAAGTGCCCGTGCGGCTGCTCAGCTCGGAGCTGCACAGACTGGCTGGTGCCGGTGGCGATTCTCTCATTCTCGATGACGTCGGCCGGGCCCCAGCGGCGCTGGATGCTGGCGATGTCGGCGGCCAGGTGCGGGTCACTGCCGGGCAGCTTGGCCGTCGCGGCAGCGGTGCCGTACGTGGCCTGGTTGGGATTCGGGAGCTGCGCGTTCGTTACGACACCAGCGCCCCAGATCGTCGCCGCAACCGCGACGGTGAGCAGGCCGAGCACGAGCAGCTGCTGGCGCCATTCGCGGCGGAACAACCGCCAGCCCCAGCGAATCACCGCGCGGCGGGCGACGATGCCGCTGCCCGCGCCCGCGTCCAGGTCGGGGGGTTCGCGCAGCGCGACGGTCACCGGATCTCCTCTGGCACGAGGAGGGATTCGGGGCCGGGCGGCCGGGTGGTCTGGCCGGTCACCCGCCCGTCGCGCAGGACGACCACGCGGTCGGCCCAGGCGGCCAGCTGCGCGTCGTGGGTCACCACCACGGCGGCCACGCCCCGCTGGCATGCCTCGTGCAGCAGCCGCATCACCTCGTCCGCGTTCACCGAGTCCAGGGCGCCGGACGGCTCGTCGGCCAGCAGCAGGCGGCGGTCCCCCACCACCGCGCGGGCGATCGCGACCCGCTGCCGCTCGCCGCCGGACAGCTGATCGGGGAACCAGCCGGCCCGGTCAGCCACGCCGAGCGCTTCCAGCGCGGCCAGCCCGGCCGCGCGCGCCTTCGGCACCGCGACGCCGTCCAGTTCCAGCGGCAAGGCGGCGTTCTCGGCGGCGGTCAGCCCGGGCAGCAGATTGAAATCCTGGAACACGTACCCGATCACCCGGCGCCGCAGCCGGGCCCTGCGGCCCGGCGGCATCTCCGCCAGCGCCATGCCGCAGATCAGCACCTCCCCGCTGGTGGGTTCCTCCAGGCTCCCGGCGATGGTCAGCAGCGTGGACTTGCCCGACCCGCTGGGCCCCATCACCGCCACCATCTCCCCGGCCCGCACCGACAGGTCCACCCCGCCAAGCGCGTGCACCCTGGCCGGCTCCTGACCGTAGGTCTTGGACACGCCGCGCAGCTGCAGCACGCTCATCGCCGCGCTCCCGCCTTCCCCGCCCAGTCCCGGCCGGCTCACCGCCGTGCCCCCAGCCGGCGAAGCTGCGGAACCGGAGCGGGCGCAGAAGCAGGCCGGGACGGCCCGGCAGCGGCCCGCCTGAGCCGCGCATCGGCGGCATCCAGCCACCGGATCACCGCGTCCAGCCGGAACAACTCGGCATCCACCACCAGCGCCAGGCCCAGATCATCCCGGGCCTCGCCCTCTTTCAGCCTCGTCCACTGCTGCATCAGCTCCAGCAGGTACAGGCGGTGCGCCTGGATCACCTCATGCGCGTCGGTACCGGGCACCCGCGCGGCCACCAGCACCTTCATCACCAGCTCGTCGCGGGGCGGGGAGGTCAGGTCGGGCGGCGTGCGCAGCCAGGCGGCCAGCGCCTCCTCACCGCGGAGCGTGATCCGGAACCGCTTCTGCGGTCCGTCTTGCCCGGTACCGTCGGATTCAGCCAGCCCGTCACGTTCCAGCCGGCCCAGGGTCTTGTACACCTGACCCACGTTCAGCGGCCACACCTCGCCGGTCCCGGCCTCGAATTCCTCCCGCAGCTGCAGCCCGTACTTGGGTCCTTCGGCCAGCAGCGCCAGGAGGACGTGCGGGACACTCATGACATCACCATGCCAAGCATCATGCCGGGCATAATATCCGGTATACCTGCCGCGGGCAAGGCAGGCTCCGCAGAGCCAGATGCGCCGGGCAGCCCTGGCCCGCCGAGCGGATCGCACAGCACCGGGCGCGAACCGGCCCGGATACATCCTGTCCAGCGCCTAGCCAATCGCCCGCGCCGCGTTCCGGTGCCCGCCGCCGGTGTCGGCGACGAGGAACAGCAGCGGCAGGCGCGCCGCGGCAGGTTCGGTTTCCCGCATGACCTCGATCATGCTGACCCGCGGCGGGCGCGTCGTCATCCGCGCGGCTACGCCCGGCTAAGCCCCTGGCCGGCATCGGCGCCGGTCATCTGCTGCGCCGGTGGCAGGCCCGGGCCGGTGGCCGTACAACCGGCAGTGCGGCATCCGTGCCAAACTCAGCCATGGACATGGCGAGCGGGACCGTGGTCGGGCTGCTGCATCCGGGCGAGATGGGTGCTGCCGTGGGCCGTTGCCTGACTGACGCGGGACACGTCGTGCTGTGGGCGTCGCAAGGCCGGGGGGCGGAGACGGCCGGGCGGGCGCGGGCGGCCGGCCTGGAGGACGCCGGGAGCGCCGAAGAGGTGGCCGGGCGCGCGGAGATCATCCTGTCGATCTGCCCGCCGCACGTGGCGCTGGACATGGCCTGGGCGGTGCAGGGGTTCGGCGGCCTGTACATCGACGCGAACGCCATCTCCCCGGCGACCGCCCGCGAGGTGGCGCTGATGGTGGAAGACGGCGGGGCTACTTACGTGGACGGCGGGATCATCGGCCCGCCGCCGGTCACCGCGGGCAGTACCCGCCTGTATCTGTCCGGCGCGGAGGCACCGGCCGTGTGCGACCTGTTCGCGGGAACCCCGCTGGATGCCCGGGTGGCCGGCCGGAGCGCGACCGCGGCCTCGGCGGTGAAGATGGCCTACGCCGGGTGGACCAAGGGCACGGCGGCCCTGCTGCTCGCGGTGCGGGCGCTGGCCCGGGCCGAGGGCGTGGAGGAAACGCTGCTGCGGGAGTGGGCGCTGTCCCAGCCGCCGCTGGCGGACCGCAGCCGCGGCGCCGCGCAGTCCGCGATGGCGAAGGGCTGGCGCTGGGTGGCCGAGATGGAGGAGATCGCGGCGACCATGACCGCGGCCGGGCTGCCGGACGGATTCCATCAGGGTGCCGCGGAGGTTTTCCGCCGCGCGCCCCGGGCCGGCTCCGGCACCGCCGGCGAGCAGGACCTGGACGCCGTCCTGGCGGCGCTCGCGCCGGCCTGGGCGGACGATCGGTCCGCGGCGCCCGACTAGAACAAGCGCGTGCCACCAGGGCCGGAGCACATTATTATCGGTCCCACCTGTCGGCCGCCCGGAGGGGATCTGACGTGCGTTTCGACCGCCGCATGTCGCGCATCCTCGCTGGCATCGTGGTGGTCCTGCTCGGCGTCGGCGCATTCCTGGCCCGCGGCCCGATCGGCCTCGGCAACGGCCCGCTGTTCTTCGGCACGTTCAGCATCTCCGGCCTGCCCGATATCCATCAGGTGCCGGTCCGCCTGATCGTCCCCGTCATCAACCGGGGCCGGACGGCCGCGGTCATCAGCGGGATCACCCTCGTCGGCGGCGGCGGCGGATACCCGGCGCCGCGGCTGATCAACGTCTACGGCGCGGATGACGTCGGGTGCTCGGCGATCATCGGCCCGCTGACCGGGCCGGGCCGCAATGCCAGTGCCGCCGGGTGCGCCACCGGGCATTTTGCCCTGGCCGGCCTGTCCATCCCGCCCAGCCGGAAGGTGGTCGACCAGGTGACGGGCGATCTGGCCGCGGTATCCAGCCTGGGGCTGGTCGCCGAGGTAGCGTCGCCGCCGGCCGGGCGCTGCTGGACGGTGAAGTCCATGGCGATCCACTATCGGGTCGGCATCCGGCACTACACCGCCACCGCGCCGGAGGCAGGCGCGGTCTGCGGGGCCGGGGTATCAAGCACGGACCTGCAGGCCGCGATGAACTCCCTCGGCTGAGCTAGCCGCGGCGGCTCGGATCGGCCAGCAGCAGCAGCCCCCGCAACCCGGCATCGAGCAGCAGGCCCGCGATCGCGATGGTGATGATCCCGGCGAAGACCAGGGCCGTGTCCAGGTAATCACCGGCTTGCATGATCATGAACCCGAGGCCGCTGGTCGCGGCGAGCAACTCGACCGCGACGATGCTGCTCCAGGCGCCGGCCATGGCGAAGCGCATCCCGGTCAGGATGAACGGCAGGGCGGCCCGGATCTGCACGTGCAGCATGGTGTACCTGGATGAGGCGCCGAGCGTCCGGGCGCACAGCCGCAGGTCGTCAGGGACTTCACCGAGAGCCGCCACCGTCGTGACGGCCATCAGCGGCACCACCCCGACGATGATCAGCACTTCCTTGGGCATCTCCCCGATGCCCAGCCAGACGATGAACAGCGGGATGAAGGCGAGCGGCGGCAGCGGCCGGAGCACCTCGATGACGGGATCGACCAGGTGCCGGAGCACCAGGCTGGCCGACATCGCGGCCCCGAGCGCCACCCCGACGGTCACGCCGATGACGAAGCCGATCAGGATCCGCTGCAGGCTGATGTAGAGGTCGAACCAGATCGGCTTGCCCTGGGCCGGGTACGGGTGGTCCAGGTAGTGCAGGAACTGCTGCACCGTCTGGGCCACCGAGGGCAGCGCCACCTGGTCGTTCAGGATCATCGCCGCGGCCTGCCAGAGCAGCAGCAGGACCACGATCCCGGCCGTCCCGGTGGCTACCCGGCGGCTCCTGGCGCGGCGCCTGGCCCGCCGGTGGGCGATGAGCTCGGCGCGGTCGTCGAGCTCCTCGTGATCGCCGGCGGCCTGGGCCGGCGGCCGGTCCACGGTGGCCACGGCACTGTTGAACTGGGAGTACCAGCCTGACATTGTTCACGCTCCCTGGGCGGCGGCGGGCAAACGAGGGCGGAAGAGAGCGGCTCGGCCGGAACCGGCCCGGGGAGGCCCGGATCGGCGGCCGGGCACCGGGCGCCTCACGCGATCAGGGACGCGCGGATCCGGCGCTTCACGGCGAGGAACTCCTCCGTGTCCACGTCCAGCGCGTGCCGTGGCCGACCGAGCGGCACCTCGATGACCTCCCTGATGCCGGGCGGGCGCCCGCCCATCACGGCCACCCGGTCGCCGATCAGCACTGCCTCCTCGATGTCGTGGGTGACGAAGAGGATGGTGATCCGGTACTGCTCCCACATGGTCAGCAGGAACTCGTGCATGCGCACCCGGGTAATCGCGTCGAGCGCGCCGAACGGCTCGTCCATAAGCAGCAACGTGGGCCGGGTGACCATGGCCCGGGCGAACGCCGCGCGGTGCTGCATCCCGCCGGACAGCTCATGCGGGAAGGCATCGCTGAACTGCTCGAGTCCGACGGTCGCCAGGATGGCGTCGGCCTCGGCATCCAGCTCCGGATCGTCCCGCTGCTCAACGCCGGCGGCTCGCTGCGCCCTGGGACCGAACAGGACGTTCTTCCTGGTCGTGAGCCAGGGGAACAGCATCGGGCTCTGGAACAGCATGCCCCGGTCGGGGGCCGGCCCGGTCACGGGCCGACCGCCGACGGTCACCGTGCCCTGGTCGGCCGCCAGCGCCCCGGCCACGATGCGCAGCAGGGTGGACTTCCCGCAGCCCGACGGGCCGAGCAGGCAGACCAGCTCGCCCGGGGCGATCTGCAGGTCTATCCCGGAGATGGCCACCGTCCGCCGGCCGGACCGGCGGAATGTCTTGCCGACCCCGTCGATGACGACGTGGGCGGCGCGCGATCCGCTGCTGGCCGGCCGCTCCTGACCCGCTACTCCGGTGTCCGGCCGCCTCCCGGCAACGCCCGGACCGATTCCGGGCGCTGCCGGGCTGGCGTTACGCACGGTGTCAGCAGCCACCGGCGAGCGCCTTCTTGACGAACGTCGGGTCGACGTGCGTGGCCAGCACGGACGCGGACGGGGCCGATGTCAGCCGGCCCTGCCCGACCAGGAACTTGCCGGTCTGCACATAGGCCTGGACGATCGGGCTGCTGGTGTCGTTCGGAGTGGCGCCGAGCCAGTGCAGCTGCTGGCTGAGCGGGATGAACGGGTAGCCCTTGGTGGCCGCCACGATGACGTTGCCCGGTACCCCCTGGACCTTCGCGCTCTGGGTCAGGTACTTAGCCGACTGCGGCCCGGTGAACAGGCGGGTCGCCTGCACCTCGGCGCACACGTACTTCTGCACCAGCGCCGGGTCGCTCTTGACCAGGTTCGAGGAGACCGCGACCACGTTCAGGCCGGGAATGCCCAGCTTGGCGATCTGCTCGGCGTCGATCATCCGGTGGCCGCCCTTAGCGATCAGCTGGGCTTCCGGTCCGGCCTGCACATACGCGGCGGCGACCGAGCCGCCCAGGTAGGCGGCGGCCGCGGCCTGCTCACTGGCGAAGCCGACGACCTTGACCGATGAAGTGAGGTGCTGCAGCCCGAGCCAGCCCACCAGCTCGTAGTCCTCGGAGGATCCGACCAGGACGCCGACCGACTTGCCGGCCAGCTGGCTCGGCTTGGTGATCGACTTCGGCACGATCAGCGCGTCGGCGTCAAAGCTCTGCGCGATGACGACGTCGACGCCGGTATTCGTGCCGACGGCGCCGACGACCGGCGGGTTGCCGACCCCGCTGATGGCCTGCAGGCTGCCGCTGCGCATCTCGGCGATCGCCGTCACGCCCGCATCGAACGGCACGAACTTCAGGTGCGCCGGGATCGTCTTCTGCAACGCCTGGTCGCTGTCGATGATGCTGTCGGAATTCGCGACCGTGCCCTGCCCGTAGGCGATCGTGAAGCTGGGCAGCGCCGCGTCCGAGCTGCCGCCGCCCTGGGTGACGGCCCAGACGACCAGCCCGATCACCAGGACCACGGCCAGGACGATCACGCCGTAGATCCGCCGCCGCTTGCGTTTGTAGACCGGCACGCCCTTGCGCGGCTGGGTCGTGGTATCAGCAGAAGTGCTCATGGTTACCGCCTTGTCGAGTGGGTGGTCGGACTGGCCTACCGGGGGGGTTACGCGGCACCCCGGTAGTACGCGGTCGCCTCGCCGCGCAGCGCGACACTGGGCTGGCCGTCGACGCCGACCGGCACCGGACCGGCCACCGTCACGCGCTCGCCCCGGCGGTGCGCGGTGCCGTAGTCGAAGATCGCGTAGTGCTGGGTGGCCCGGTTGTCCCAGATCGCGAGGTCGTCCGCCCGCCACTTCCAGCGCACCGTGTGCTCCGGCCGGGTGGCGTACTCCTGCAGGATCCGGATGAGGTCGCGCGAGGCCTGCGGGGAGAACCCGACGACGGTGCGCGCGAAGCCGCCGAGGACCAGCGATCGCTCCCCCGTCTCCGGGTGGACCCTGACTGCCGGGTGCTCGGTCTCGTAGATGGTCGAGACGAACTCACGGCGGCGCTCCTGCAACTCGTCGTCGCCGCGCTCGGCGCGGCCGAAGACCGCCGTGTAGTCGTAGTCGTTGGTGTGCACGATGCGCAGCCGGTCGGCCAGGTCGCGCAGTTCACCGGGCAGGCTCTCGTAGGCGGCCACCGTGTTGGCCCACAGGGTGTCCCCGCCGACGGGCGGGATGACCACCGCATGCAGGAGGGTGAACGCCGGCGGGCGGTCGACGAAGGTGACGTCGGTGTGCCAGTGATTGGCCCGGACGCCCTTGGCGGAGTCGATTTCCTCCAGGAACGGCTGCTCCGGCGGGGATGACAGGGTGGGGTGGCCGAGAGTCAGCGGGCCGAGCCGCTCGGCGAACGCCACCTGCGAGGCGTAGTCAAGGTGCTGGTCACGCAGGAACACGACCTTGTGATCGAGCAGGGCCTGGCGGATCTGGGCGACGTCGTCGTCACTCAGCGGACGGCCTGTGTCGACGCCGGTGAGCTCGGCGCCGATGGCGCCTGCGAGCTGCCTGATGCCGATGCGGGCCGAGGTGGCGATGGTGTCGGTCACGATGATTTCCTCTCAGCTTCGGGGTGACGGCCGCGCATAGCCCGGGGATCCGGGCGCCGGGGAATCCCGGCATGCGGCAGCGAAGAGCCAGGTGCGGTGGGCAGGGATCGTGGACTGGCGAGGACTTTCCGGAGCGCGGCGGCCCCGGGCGGAGGTGTGCGCCGCGGAACGAGATCGCGGGCGGGCGGACCGCTAGCTGGCGATAGGGCGGCACCGGGAGCTGGCCACGCGGAGCAGGTCCACGTAGCGGCGCTCAGTGCGGTCGTAAGTCGTCATACCCAGAGCATGCGAGACCCTGGCCTGGATGTCAATATTTCCGACCAGAATTATGGGAATTAGTGCCGGACCGGGCCACGCGGTGGCGGGCCCCGCGGGGCGGCGGACCCGCTGGGCGACAGGCGCGCTGGGTGGCGAACTCGCGGGCACCGTCTTACGCCCGGGCAAATGATGACCATGAAGGAGCCGCGGCAGCAGCCCCCGGCCAGCGCTCGCGCTTCAGCCTGCCGGTTCCGGGTACTTTCCATGCATGGCGCGTCCCAGGCTGCCTGATTCAGCCCTGGTCCCCATCGGGCTCAAGGTCTCCGAGACTGACGCCGCGCGGATAGACGAGGTGCTGGGACGACCCGAGTTCGCCGGGTGGACCCGCTCTGAATGGTGCCGGGAGATCATCCGGACCGCCCTGCGGTACTACACGGGAGACACCCCGGCAGCTGATCGCCGTCCGGACCGACCCGCTGAACCACCCGCTGCCGCTCAGCCCGCAGCACCCGCCCAGGCCGCATCACCCGCCCAGCCCGCCGCGGTCATGGCGGCCACTGTCCCGGTCCCGGCCGCGGACAGGTCCGGGTCCGCTGCCCCGCCCGGCGGCACCGAGCCCCTGGAGCCTCCCGCGCACGAGCCACCGGCGGCCCCGCCTGAGTGCGCGCATCCAGCCGAAGCGCGGGACTACGAGACCGGAACCTGCGCCGCGTGCGGAGCCGTCCTCTGGGACTGAGCCAGGCCGGCCACGGCCGGCCAGATGCGGAATCCGGCCCGGCGGGTGACTAGCAGCCAGCCATCCGTTCTTGCAGGTAGGCAGTCAGCCCGTCGATGCCGATCCTTTCCTGCCGCATCGAGTCGCGCTCGCGGACCGTGACCGCCTGATCCTGCAGCGTGTCAAAATCGACAGTCACGCAGTAGGGGGTACCGATCTCGTCCTGGCGGCGGTAACGGCGGCCGATCGCGCTGGCGTCGTCGAAGTCGGCGTTCCAGTGCCGGCGCAGCTCGGCCGCGACATCCCTGGCCTTCGGGGACAGGTCGGCGTTGCGCGACAGCGGCAGCACGGCCACCTTGACCGGGGCGATCCTGGGATCGAGCCGCAGCACGGTCCGCTTCTCCAGCTTGCCCTTGGCGTCGGGCGCCTCGTCCTCGGTGTAGGAGTCGAGCAGGTGCACCAGCAGGGTACGGTCCACGCCGAGCGCGGGCTCGATGACGTAGGGGACGTACCGCTCGCCCGACTCGGGGTCGAGGTAGGACATGTCCTGGCCGGACGCCTTCCCGTGCGTGGTCAGGTCGAAGTCGGTGCGATTCGCGATCCCCTCAAGCTCGCCCCACTCGCTGCCCGGGAAGTCAAACTTGTACTCGATGTCGACCGTGCGCTTGGAGTAGTGCGACAGCTTCTCCTGCGGGTGCTCGTACAGCCGCAGGCTGTCCTTGCTGATCCCGAGGCCGACATGCCAGTCCAGCCGCGCGTCGATCCAGCGCTGGTGCCAATCCTCATCGGTGCCGGGCTTGACGAAGAACTCCATCTCCATCTGCTCGAACTCGCGGGTGCGGAAGATGAAGTTGCCGGGGGTGATCTCGTTGCGGAACGACTTGCCGATCTGGCCGATGCCGAACGGGATCTTCTTGCGTGACGTCTGCAGCACGTTGCGGTAGTTGATGAAGATGCCCTGCGCGGTCTCCGGCCGCAGGTAGGCCAGCCCGGACTCGTCCTCGACCGGGCCCAGGTAGGTGCGCAGCAGGCCGTTGAAGTTCCGCGGCTCGGTGAACGCGCCCCGGGTGCCGCAGTTCGGGCAGGCCAGCTGGGCGAGGCCGTTCTCGGGCGGGTGGTGGTGCTTCTCCTCGTAGGCCTCGATCAGGTGATCTGCCCGGAACCGCTTATGGCAGGACATGCACTCGGTGAGCGGGTCGGTGAACTCGGTGACGTGGCCGCTGGCCTCCCACACCTCGCGGGCGAGGATCACCGAGGAGTCGAGGCCGACGATGTCGTCGCGTTCCTGCACCATCGAGCGCCACCACTGGCGCTTGATGTTGTTCTTCATCTCGACGCCGAGTGGCCCGTAATCCCAGGACGCGCGCAGGCCGCCGTAGATCTCGCTCGACGGGTACACGATCCCCCGCCGCTTGCTGAGGCTGACCAGGGTCTCCATGCGGTCACTGCGTTGTGCCATCGAGGTCTCCATCCGGCTGGCGGTCGGGCGGCGCGGTCCACCGCGCGGCAACATCAGGGCGCGGGTTAGCAGCCAAGTTTAGCGGTGTCCGGGCCCCGGGCGGCCCGCCGTGCGGCCCGCGGCGGCCGGCCTGGCGCCGCCGCGCCGTCGCCTGGCCCGCTGGCAGGCCGTATCTTGGCCGTGCGGAAGCTAACCATGAGCGAAAGGCCGACGACTGTGACGACCAAGCGGCCTGGCCGCCCGACGCGTCCCGCGGGGCCGGCCCGGGCGGCCGGCGCCCGGCCGGCGCGGCCGGCCGGAGCTCAGCCGGCCCGGCCCGGGGCCGCCCGGCCCGGGACTTCTGCGGCGCCCGGCTCCAGCGGCATGCGGCGGGCGGTGGAACGGCGCAGCAGCGTGCACCTGGTCTACCTGCGCCAGCTGCCGGCCTGGGTCCCGCCGATCGTGCTGGCGGCGCTGCTCGTCGCCGGACTCGCCGTCCGCGGCTGGATCGGGGCGGCGGCACTGTGCGTGGTGGCGGCGTTCATCGGCTGGCTCGGCTACCTGTCCTGGCCCGCGCTGAGCCCGCCCGGGCGGATCGGCCGGGCGGTGGTGATCGCCTGCCTGCTCGGGCTGGCCGTCTTTCAGGCCACCCGCTGACCAGCGTGGCCCGCGGCTAGCCCGGAGCCGGGCCGGTGAGCGGGTTCGGCTCGGCGCCCCCGTACCGGCGGTCCCGGCTCGCGTAGATCTCGCAGGCGTGCCACAGGTGGCGGCGGTCAAAGTCGGGGAAGAGCGTGTCCAGGAACACGAACTCGGCGTAGGCGGATTGCCAGATGAGGAAGTTAGACGTCCGCTGCTCGCCGGAGGACCGGATGAACAGGTCGACATCGGGGATGCCGGGCTCATCGAGGTAGCGGGCGAAGACCCGCTCGTCGATCCGGTCGGCGCGCAGCTTCCCGGCGGCGACGTCCGCCGCGATCGCCGCCGCGGCATCAACGATCTCGGCGCGGCCGCCGTAGTTGACGCAGAACTGCAGCGTCAGCACGGAGTTGCCGGCGGTCAGCTGCTCGGCGTCCTCGAGCTCGCTGATCACGCTGCGCCACAGCCGGGGACGGCGGCCAGCCCAGCGCACCCGGACGCCCATCTCGTTGAGCTGGTCACGGCGGCGGCGGATGACGTCGCGGTTGAAGCCCATCAGGAAGCGGACCTCGTCGGGCGAGCGCCGCCAGTTCTCGGTGGAGAACGCGTAGGCCGACAGGTACGGGATGCCCAGCTCGATGGCGCCCATGATCACGTCGAACAGCGAATACTCGCCCCGCTTGTGGCCTTCCGTCCGCGGCAGGCCCCGCTGCTTGGCCCAGCGGCCGTTGCCGTCCATCACCAGGGCCACGTGCCGGGGCACGAACTCGGCCGGGATCGCCGGCGGCCGGGCCCCGCCGGGATGCGGGTAGGGCGGCCGGAACGGGCTGGTCATCCGCGCCGCCCCGGTCCGGTCATGCGTGCTCCACGTGCCGGAGCGAGCGGATGGAGTGCTCCAGGTGCCACTGCAGGTACGCGGCCACCAGCCCGCTGCACTCGACCTGATGCTGCCGCTCGCTCGCATCGGCATGCGGCCAGTCACCGCTCATCAGCGCGCTCATCAGCGCGATCGTCCGCGCCGACGGCGTCGCGGCGCCGGGTACCCGGCATGACCGGCAGACCAGCCCGCCGGCCGGGATCGCGAACGTGCGGAAGGCCGCGGGCGGCCGGGCCGGCCGGGCGGCGGGCTCTCCGCCCGGCGCCAGCTCTGCTCGCGACCCCGGTCCCGGCTCTGGTTCCGGCCGCGGCTCTGGTTCCGGTCCCGGCTCTGGTTCCGGCCGGGGAGCCCGCGTCCCGCAGATCGCGCACTCGTCCAGCGCGGGGGCGTAGCCCGCGACCGCCAGCGAGCGCAGCAGGTACGCGTCGAGCACGAGCCGCGGATCATGAGTCCCGTTGCCGAGCGACCGCAGCCCGCCGACGAGCAGCAGGAACTGCCGCAGTGCTGGTTCCTTCTCCACCGGGGTGAACCGCTCGGCCGTCTCCAGCATCGCGGTGCCGGTGGTGTACCGCGGGTAGTCACCGGCCAGCGGCTCCCCGTACGGCCGCAGGGTTTCGGCCTGAGTGATCACGTCCAGCGACCGGCCAGTGTAGAGCAGCAGGTCAACATGCGTGAACGGCTCCAGCCGCGCTCCGAACCTCGACTTCGTCCGCCGCACGCCCTTGGCGACCGCGCGGACCCGCCCGGTCCGCCGGGTGAGCAGGGTGACGATCCGATCGGCCTCGCCCAGCTTGTGGGTGCGCAGCACGATTCCGTCGTCCCGGTAGACGCTCACCCGGCCATTGTCGCGCACGCGGCGGCCTGCGCCGCGCCGCCAGGCCCGGGGCGCGGCATATTAGCCGCAGCCGTCCGGGCGCCTCAGTCCAGCCGCCCCGGGTCGCCCCCGGGCGCAGCAGCCCCGGGCGGCACGGCTGCAGCAGCCCTGGTGGCCCGGCCGCAGCAGCCCGGTCGGCTCAGTCGTAGAAACCGAGGCGGCGCAGCTGCTTCGGGTCCCGCTGCCAGTCCTTGGCAATCTTGATGCGCAGGTCGAGGTAGACCCGCGTGCCGAGCAGCGCCTCTATCTGCCAGGCGCGCCTGGGTGCCCACTTCCTTCAGCCGGGCGCCCTTGGCGCCGATCACGATGGCCTTCTGGCTGGACCGCTCCACGTACATCAGCGCGTGCACGTCGATCAGGTCCGTGCGGCCCGGATGCGGCGCCATCTCCTCGACCACGACCGCGATCGAGTGCGGGAGCTCGTCGCGCACTCCCTCCAGGATCGCCTCCCGGATCAGCTCGGCGACGAGTTGCTGCTCGGGCTCGTCGGTCAGGTCACCATCCGGGTACAAGGGCACGCCCGCCGGCAGGTGCGACACGAGCACGTCGGCCAGCACGTCCAGCTGGAATCCGGCCACCGCGGAAACCGGCACCACGTCGGCCCAGTCGCCGAGCTTCCCGGTGGCGGCCAGCTGCGCGGCCACCTGGTCCCGGGAGACCTGGTCCGTCTTGGTCACGATCGCGACCACCGGCGTCTTGCCGGCGCTGGCCAGCTCGGCGGCCAGGTACCGGTCACCGGGCCCGATCCGCTCGCTGGCCGGGAGGCAGAAGCCGATCACGTCGACCTCGGTGAGGGTCGACCGGGCCAGGCTGTCCAGCCGCTCCCCGAGCAGCGTCCGGGGCCGGTGCAGGCCGGGCGTATCGATGATGACCAGCTGCGCGTCCGGCCGGTGCACGATGCCGCGGATGGCCCGGCGGGTGGTCTGCGGGCGGCTGCTCGTGATGGCGATCTTGGTGCCGACGAGGGCGTTCATCAGCGTCGACTTGCCGACGTTGGGCCGGCCGACGAAGCACGCGAAGCCCGACCTGAACTCCGCCCGCTGCGGCACCGGCGCGCCTGCTGGCTGAGTATCCCGGGGTCGTCCCACGTCAGTGATTCTGTCCTACTGCGGCGCCAAAGGCGTACGGCCGGGTGCCGGTGATGCTCCTGGTGGACCTGATGCTCCAGCCGGAACCTCGCGGCGGGACGCCGCTCCGACTCATCGCCGCGGGTGCCAGCCGAGGTCCAGCCAACCTCCGCCATCAGCCAGCGGCTGCCGCCTAGACTTCCGGCGTGACGCCGGTGCCCGTTCCCCGCCCGACCGCGCGGGTCCTGGTCGTTGACGCTGCTGACCGGCTGCTGCTGCTCGCGTTCAGCGAACCGGATGAGAGCGCGGCCGTCTCGTGGATAACTCCGGGCGGCGGGGTTAACGACGGCGAGCCGCTGGCTGCCGCCGCCATCCGCGAGCTCGCTGAGGAGACCGGCCATCTGCTGGCCGCGGATGCCATCGGCCCGGTCGTCGCCACCAGCTCGGGCGAGTGGTCCGCAGGCTCGCAGGTGTTCCTCGCGACCGAGTCCTACTTCTTCGTGCGGGTGCCCGGCTTCGCGGTCGACTTCAGCGGCCAGGAGCCGCTGGAGCGCTCGCTGATCACCGGGCACCGGTGGTGGACGCTGGCGGAGCTGGATGATGCGGCCGAGCGGATCTTCCCGGCCGGCCTGGCCGGCCTGCTCCGCGAGCTGCTCGCTTCCGGTGTGCCGGCCCGCCCGATTGCGCTGCCCTGGGCCGAGACGGCCGGCTGAGACCGCCCGCCGAGACCACCGGCCGAAACCGCCGGCGGAGCAATCAGGGCAGCAGCGTGGCGCGCAGCCGGCCGTCCGGCCCGGCGTGAAACACGGTCGCGTTCGGGCCGATGTCACGAACCGCGGCCAGATCGGCCGGATCGGGCTGGTCCGCGTCACTGACCAGGACCGCCGCTTCCAGGCTGGCCGCGCCGCTGGACACCGCCATGGCCACGGCCAGCTGCAGCGCGGAGAGTCGCAGCGACGGCAGCGCTATGGCCGCGGCCGCGTAGGTGCGGCCGGTCTCGTCGCGCACCGCGGCGCCCTCGGCGGCGGCCACCCGGGCCCGCGCCGATCGGGCCAGGGTGATGATCTTGGTGTCCTCAGGTCCGGGCAGGGCGTCCGCCGGGCCAGGCTGAGCCTCGCTCACCCGGATAACTCTAGTCCTGGCCGGCCGGGCTCTCGGCGCCGACGGGCTCCGGTGCGGGCCCGGTGCGCTGCACCGTCACCGTCTCGATCCTGTTTCGCAGGCCGGCCAGGCTCTCCGCGGTCAGTTTCAGCCCCTGCACGGTGGCCACCGACCCGGCGATCGGCACCCGGCCCAGCTGCTGCGCCAGCAGGCCGCCCACCGTCTCCACGTCCTCCGCGTCAATCCGGACGTCGAAGAGCTCCGCCAGCTCCTCGACCGGCAGCCGGGCGGTGACCCTGGCCTGCCGCCCGGCCTCAATCCACTCCACGGGCGGCTGTTCCTTGTCATATTCGTCGGTGATCTCCCCGACAATCTCCTCCAGGATGTCCTCGATGGTGACGAGCCCGGCCGTCCCGCCGTACTCGTCGATCACGATGGCCAGGTGAATCCGCATCGTCTGCATTTGCTTGAGCAGCTCATCAACGGGTTTGCTGTCCGGCACGAAGGTGGCCGGCCGCATGATCGAGGCGACCTTCTCCACGGACTCGCACTCGTGGTGCGACTGACTCCGGGCGACGATGTCCTTGAGGTAGGCGATCCCGACCACGTCATCCAGGTTCTCGCCGGTGACCGGAACACGGGAAAATCCGCTCCGCAGGGCGAGCGAGAGCGCCTGGCCCAGCGTCTTGTCCCGCTGCACGAACACCATGTCGGTGCGCGGCACCATGACCTCCCGGACGATCGTGTCGCCCAGCTCGAACACGGAGTGGATCATGGCGCGCTCGCCGGGCTCGATGACCTGGCGCTGCTCAAGGAGGTCCACCAGCCCGCGCAAGTCCTCCTCAGATCCGGGCTGCCCCCGGCCTAGCTTGCGGCCGGTGACCCCGAGGACCCGCAGCAGCGGGCCGAGAAAGCTGACCACCGGATGCAGGACGGCCGCGGCGGCGAGGGCTATCCGAGCCGGATTGCGCCGCTCCGTGCCGCGCGGGATCAGCACGGTCGCCAGGTAAACCAGCACGATCATGATCGCGGCGGCGATCGCGAACGCCCGCCAGCCGGGGCCGATCGCGTGCAGCAGCACCACGGTCACCAGGACGGTGGCCCCGATCTCGCCCGCCACCCGGGCCAGCGACAGCACGCTGAGATAAAGCGGCACCTCGGCGAGCACGGCCTGCAGCGGCGAGGCGCCCTCGGCGGTCGTGCGGCGGCCCAGTTCCTTCGCGCCCGCCCGGGAGACCCGGAGCAGGGCGACTTCAGCGGTTACGCAGCACCCGGCGAGTACTATCAGCGCCAGCGCGGCGACGGCCAGCCAGCCCATCGCGCCCTCACCCTGGCCCTTCTTGCCCTTCCGGGTCTTGCCCTTCCGGGACCTGTCCTTCCGGTTCCTGCCCTTCCGGGTGGCCGGATCCGCGTTCCGAGCGCCATGCCGCGAGCAGCTTGTCCTGCAGGCTGAACATGATGGCATGCTCGCCCGGGTCGGCGTGATCGTAGCCGAGCAGGTGCAGTATGCCGTGCGTGCACAGCAGCTCAAGCTCGTCCTGCACGTCATGCCCGGCCTTGCGGGCCTGCTTCGCGGCGACCTGCGGGCACAGCACCACGTCGCCAAGCAGCCCGGGCAGCTGGCCGGGGTCGGCGGCGCTCCCCCGGTCGGCCCGCGCGCCGACCGGGTGCGGCGGCCGCAGCTCGTCCATCGGGAACGCCAGGACATCCGTGGGCCCCGGCTCGCCCAGCCAGCGTTCGTGCAGGTCAGCCATAGCAGGCTCGTCGACGAGCAGCACGGATAGCTCCACCAGCGGATGCACGCGCATGCCGTCAAGCACATGGCGGGCCGTCGCCGCCAGGTCAGCCTCGTCGATCGCGGCGCCCGACTCGTTGGCGATCTCGATGCTCATTACCGGGCCCGGGGGCCTGCGCGGCGGGACCGGCTCCCGGTGATCCGTTCTGAATTCGCGGCATTTTCCTGCTGTGCGTCGTACCTCTCGTAGGCATCCACGATGTCGGCCACTAGCTTGTGCCGGACGACATCGTGGCTAGTCAGCCGCGAGAAGTAGACATCGTCCACGCCATCGAGGATGTCCTGGACCAGCCGCAGGCCGGACAGGTTCCCGGCCGGGAGATCCACCTGGGTGACATCCCCGGTGACGACGATCCGGGAGCCGAAGCCGAGCCGGGTGAGAAACATCTTCATCTGCTCGGGGGAGGTGTTCTGCGCCTCGTCGAGAATGATGAACGCGTCGTTCAGGGTACGGCCGCGCATGTACGCCAGCGGGGCGATCTCGATCGTCCCGGCGGCGAGAAGTTCCGGGATCGTGTTGGAATCGAGCATGTCGTGCAGGGCGTCGTAGAGCGGCCGCAGATACGGATCGATCTTCTCGTACAGCGTGCCGGGCAGGAAGCCGAGCCGTTCCCCGGCCTCCACGGCGGGCCGGGTCAGGATGATCCGGGTTACCTCCTTGGCCTGCAGCGCACGCACCGCCTTGGCCATCGCCAGGTAGGTCTTCCCGGTTCCGGCCGGCCCGATCGCGAAGACAATCGTGTGCGAGTCGATGGCATCGACGTAACGCTTCTGGTTCAGCGTCTTCGGCCGGATCGTCCGGCCGCGGGCGGACAGGATGTCCAGGGTCAGTACCTCGTCGGGCCGGGCGGCGGGCCGCCTGCGCAGCATGGAGACGGTCTGCTCGACCACGTCCACGGAAAGCTCGGTGCCGCTCGCCACGAGTTTGGTCAGCTGATCGAAGAGCCGCGCCACCAGGGCTGTCTCCGCCTCCGGGCCGGTGACCGTTATCTCATTGCCGCGGACATGAATATCAGCCGCGAAGTCACGCTCTATTACCTGGAGCAGTTCGTCACCGGAGCCAAGCAGGATCACCATCGAGTGCTCATCCGGAATAACGATCTTTACCCGGGTGTCACCCTGGCCCGATGAGGCCGCGCTGTTCGCCGAATCGCCTGAGTCGCGCGTCAATTGCCTTTCCCCGCCCGGGCGCTCATGTGCCCGCATATTGGTCATGCTATCTGCCGGGCCTCACCCGGGCGGCCAGGCCATCGCCCGGCCGCCGAGCACGTGCGCATGCGCGTGCTGGACGGTCTGCCCGGCCTGCGAGCCGGTATTGAAGACCACCCGGTATCCGGTCCGGTCGACTCCGGCGGCCACGGCTACCTGGTGCGCCTGGGCCGCGACCTCGTCAAGCAGCCCCGCGCCCGCCCCGGCCAGCGCGGCAAGATCAGGGTAGTGATCTTTCGGTATGACCAGCACATGGGTCGGCGCCTGCGGGCTGATATCGCGGAACGCAATCGTGCGCGGACTCTCCAGCACGCGCGCCGCCGCGGTCTCGCCAGCGACGATGCTGCAGAAGAGGCACTCTGTCATGCCACGATCTTAACTTGTGCCGCGTCCGCGTGACTGCCGACATAGCGTGACTGCCGACATATATGGTTGCTCTACTGCGAATCCTCGGCGGGTTGCGCGCGTGCGGTACGGCCGGCCATTGCCCCGTGCCCGGGGCCCTGCCTGCGGTGATTCGCGATGGTGCAGGGTGATCCGCGGAGATGCAGGCTCGCATGGGATGGACGTTGGGGGCTGAGGATCGTTGAGGCCAGCCGGTCGGGCGAGGTTCCGGCGCGAAAACCAGACATGACAGCGCCGACAAAACCAGGGATGACAGCGGGTGAACCGGACGATGCCTCCGCGCGTCCAACTCACGTGACTGAAACGCTGCTGGCGGGATCTGCGCTGGGGGCGGTCTCCGCTGAATGGGATGCAGACCGGGCGGTGACCGCGCTTTATAGCACGCACTACCGCTCTCTGGTCCGCCTCGCGGCGCTAATGTTGCGCGACGTTTCCGCGGCAGAAGAAGTTGTGCAGGACTCATTCGTGGCCATGCATGGCGGCTGGCGCCGGCTCAGGGACAGTGATAAGGCGCTTTCCTATCTCCGCCAGTCCGTGGTGAACCGGTCCCGGTCCGTGCTGCGGCATCGCATGGTCGTGGACCGGAATATGCCGAAGCCGGCGCCGGACATGCCGAGTGCCGAGCAGGGCGCGTTCGCGCAGCTGGAGCGCTCGGCCGTGGTGACCGCGCTCCGGTCGCTGCCGGCCCGCCAGCGCGAGGCGCTGGTGCTGCGTTACTACGGAGATCTGTCGGAGGCACAGATCGCCGCGACCATGGGCATTAGCCAGGGCGCCGTGAAGAGTCACACGGCGAGGGCAATGTCTGCGCTCCGAGGCGTACTGGAGCGAGACCTATGACAGCTATGACAAGACCAAGACCAATGACAAGAGCTTGGGGGGCTACGGAAGGCCTGGAGCGGAATCCATGACACATCCGAGTCGTGAATACGAGGATCGGCTGCGGCGCGCGCTGCGCGCGGCGGCGGACTCGGTCGAGCCATCGCCAGATGGCCTGGGCCGGATCCGCGCCCGGCTGACGCCGCCGCGGCCGGTCGTGGCCGCCTGGATGGTCACCGAGACCGAGCCTTCCATGCTCCGCCTGCGGTCCCTGCTGAACTCACTACGGCTGCGGATCGGCCGTCCGCGCGGGCAGTTCCGGCCCGCGCCGGCCGGGACCGGGGCGGCCCGGCACAAGCTCCGGACTCAGCAGTCATGGCTGCGCCCGGTCGCCGTGGCGGCCGCTTTCGTCGTGATCCTCGGATCCGGCGCGTTCGCGATCAGCAAGCTGATGCAGACCAGCGGATTGTCGGGCAGCGTTCAGCTTCGGGAGGCGGCGAGGCGTTCAGTGCCACCAGCCCGGGCGGCGGCGGCGGCGCGGTCAAGCGGTGGCGGCAGCGCGCTGTCTCCCGGCAGTGGCTGGCCGGGCAGCAACTCGCACGGCGCCCATGGGGGTTTCCTGGCCCCGCCGCTACTTCCCGCGAGCGGCAAGAACCCGTCGCCGTCAGCTAGCTGCTCGCCGACGCCGACCCCCACGCCAACCCCCAGCACGAGCGTGACCGCGACGCCGACGCCGACCCCCAGCACGAGCCCGACGGCGACGCCGACGCCAACCTCCACCCCGACGGCGACGCCGACCCCCGCGGATACCACCACCCCAACGCCGACCCCCACGGCCACGAGCCCGGCATCCAGCGTGACGCCATCGGCGTCCGCCACGCCCAAGCCGAGTGATACCAAGACCTCGTCGCCCGGCCCGAATCAGAAGGCCTGCTAGCCCGCGGCATACGAGGGTCAGCTAGGCGCAGCCGCCTGGCGCGGCTGGCGCTGAGCAGGACCGCCCGGGCTGGTGGTCCTGCTCAGCGCCAGCGGTCACCGGCGCTCAGCAGCAGCGCCGCGGCGACGGCGCCGGCCGATGAGGTACGCAGGACGGCCGGCCCCAGCCGGGCAGTTACCGCGCCCGCGCTGGTCAGCCGGGCCGCCTCGGCCGGGCTGATGCCGCCCTCCGGCCCGACCACGACAACGATGTCGCCATGATCAGGCACCGGCAGGCTGCGCAGGGCAGCCGGGGCGCCGGGGTCAAGGACGATAGCCAGGCTGGCCGCCGCGGTGAGCCGGGCCACGCCCGGGGTATCCGCTGGTTCGGCAATCACGGGGAACCGGGCGCGGCGGGCCTGTTTCGCAGCCTGGATGGCGGTCACCCGCCAGCGCGCGAGCGCCTTCTGGCCACGATCACCCCGCCACCTGGCCACGCACCGCTCGGCCGCCCACGGGACCACGACGTCGACCCCGACCTCGGTCATGATCTCGACCGCGAACTCACCGCGGTCCCCCTTGGGAATCGCCTGCGCCACCACGATCCTCGGGCTCGGCACCGGGTCAGTCCGCCGGGCCAGCACGGCGAGCTCCAGCCGGTCCGGTCCGCTGCCGGTCACCACGCACTCGGCGAGCGTCCCCTCGCCGTCCGTCACGTCGACGCGCTCTCCCGCGGTAAGCCTGCGCACCGTCGCGGCATGCCGCCCCTCCGCGCCGGACAGCACGATGCGGTCGTCCCGCAGCTGAGCCGCATCGGCCACGAAGACGGGCGGCGTCAGGGCGCGCTCCCCGCAGGCCCGCTCCCCGCCAGCCGACCCCCTGCAAAACGGCCCCCAGCAGGCCGACTGGCGGCCGGCCAGCCCGGGCCGGTCAGCTCAGCGGCCGTTGAAGGCATCACGCAGCCGGGAGAAGAACCCCTGCCCGCCCGGGGCGAACTTGCCCGGCGGAGCTTCCTCGCCGCGGAGCCGGGCCAGCTCCCGCATCAGGTTCTCCTGCTCGGGCTCCAGCTTGGTCGGCGTCTCCACGGTCACGTGGATCAGCAGGTCACCGCGGCCGTGCCCGTTCAGGTGCGCGGAGCCCAGGTTGTACAGCGGGATGGCCTGACCGGACTGGGTACCCGGGCGGATATCCACGTCCGACGGCCCATCCAGCGTCTCCACCTGCAGAGTCGCGCCGAGGGCGGCCGCGACCATCGGGATCGTCACCGTGCAGTGCAGGTCATCGCCCTGGCGCTCGAAGATCGGGTGCGGCCGCTGCACGATCTCCAGGAACAAGTCACCGGGCGGGCCGCCGCCGGGCCCGGTCTCGCCCTCGCCGGCCAGCTGGATATGCGTCCCGTCCTCGACCCCGGCCGGGATCCGCACCTTGATGTTGCGGCGGGTCCGCACCCGCCCGTCAGCGTCGCATTCCGGGCACGGACGGCGGATGACGGTGCCGAACCCGCCGCAGCCGGGGCACGCCCGGGAGACCATGGCCTGGCCCAGGAAGGACCTGGTCACCTGGCTGATCTCGCCCCGGCCGCCGCACACGTCACAGGTTTCCGGATGAGTACCGGGGGCCGTTCCCTCGCCCGAGCAGGTCGGGCAGACCACCGCCGTGTCCACGGCCAGGTCCTTGGTGGTGCCGAACGCGCACTCGGACAGGTCAAGCTCCACCCTGATAGTGGCGTTGCGGCCGCGGCGGGCCCGGCTGCGCGGCCCGCGGGCGCCTGCCCCGGCCCCGAAGAACGCATCCATGATGTCGCTGAACGGGAATCCGGCCGCCCCGAAGCCGCCCTGGCTCGCGCCGCCGGGTGCGAACGGGTCGGCGCCCAGGTCGTACATCTGCCGTTTCTCCGCGTCGGACAGCACCTCGTACGCCTGGGTAATCTCCTTGAACCGCTCCTGGGTCTGCGGGTCGGGATTGATATCCGGATGCAGCTCGCGGGCCAGTCGCCGGTACGCCTTCTTTATCTCGTCCGCGTCCGCGTCCCGGCGGACGCCCAGGATCCCGTAATAGTCGTTGGCCACCAGGACTCCTACGACCCGGCCAGGATCTGGCCCACGTACCGTGCCACCGCGCGCACCGCTCCCATCGCTGTCGGGTAGTCCATTCGCGTCGGGCCGAGGACGCCGAGCTTCGCCAGGGCCTGGTCGCCGGAGCCGTATCCCACCGCTACCACCGAGGTGCTCCGCAGCCCCCGGACCTGATTCTCCGCGCCGATCCGCACAGTGACGGATGCCTCGTCGCCTGACTCGCCGAGCAGGCGCATCAGCACCACCTGTTCCTCAAGTGCCTCAAGAACCTCATGCAGACCCTGCGAGAAGTCGCCGGCGGTCAGGTTGGCCGCCCCGCCGACCACGATTTTCTCCTCATGCCGCTCAACCAGGCTCTCCAGGATCACGGAGAACACGGCCGCGGCGTTGGCGCGCTCGCCCGGCGTGATCCGCTCGGGCAGGTCCGCGACCACTGACGCTACCTCGGTCAGCTTGCGCCCGTCGAGGCAGGCGTTCAGAACGGCCCGGAGCTGGGTAATCGCGTCTTCCGAGATCCGGCTGGGAAGATCAACCGCGCGCTGCTCCACCCGGCCCGTATCGGTGATCAGGATGAGCAGCACCCGCCGGTCCGTCAGCGGCACCAGCTCGATGTGTCGCACCGCTGACCTGGTCAGCGAGGGGTACTGGACCACGGCCACCTGGCGAGTCAGCTGCGCGAGCAGCCGCACCGTCCGCATCACCACATCGTCGAGATCGTAAGCTCCGGCCAGGAACGTCTCGATCGCCCGGCGCTCGGCCGCCGAGAACGGCTTCACCCCGGGCAGCCGGTCCACGAACAGCCGGTAACCCTTGTCCGTCGGCACCCGGCCCGCGCTGGTGTGCGGCTGCACGATAAAACCCTGCTCCTCGAGCACGGCCATGTCGTTCCGGATCGTCGCCGGGGACACGTCCAGATTGTGCCGGTCGACGATCGACTTCGAGCCAACCGGCTCGTTCGTCGACACGTAGTCCTCGACGATGGCACGCAGCACCGCGAGCTTCCTGTCGTCTAGCACCTGCGCACCTCCCTGGCACTCTTGCGTCCCGAGTGCCAAGTGTATGGCGCCACGGATGCTGGGACACCTTTCGGCGCGTGCCAGCGTTACGGAAGCAGGCCGGCTGCGGCGAAAACGAGCACGCACCGCCCGTCCCCATCGCCGACCCCGGCCGCCCGGCCCCGCCGGTCAGGGCCAGCGAGCCAGCCCCGTCGCCCGCACCCGACGCGGCCGCGGCCGGCCCGGCGTCAGCCGGTCGGACCGTCCGCCTCAGCCCGTCAGGTCGCGGATCACCGCGTCGGCCAGCAGGCGGCCGCGCCTGGTCAGGACGACCCGCCCGGCGGCCAGCGCGGCCGGCTCGGCCAGGCCATCCGCGGCCGCGGCGGCGGCCGCGCTCATCCCGGCCCGGTCGAGTTCGGCCACCGGCAGCCCGGCGGCGAGCCGGGTCTGCAGCATGATCCGCTCGGTGCTGCGCTCGGCGGGCGTCAGGATCTCGCGCGCCTGTGCCGGGCTCGCCCCGGCGGCCAGCCGCGCGCCGTACCCGGCCGGATGCCGCACGTTCCACCAGCGGGTGCCGCCCACGTGGCTGTGCGCGCCCGGGCCGACGCCCCACCAGTCGCCGTCGGTCCAGTACAGCAGGTTGTGCTGGCAGGCCGAGGCGTCGTCTGCGGCCCAGTTGGAGATCTCGTACCAGCGCAGGCCGGCCGCGCCGAGCAGCCGGTCGGCCGCGAGGTAGCGGTCGGCCATCGCGTCGTCGTCCGGCGCGGCCAGCTCGCCCCGCCTGATCCGGGCGGCCAGCCTCGTTCCCTGCTCCACGATGAGCGCATAGGCGGAGATGTGGTCCGGGCCCGCGGCCAGGGCCGCCGCCACCGATTCCGCCCAGTCGTCATCCGTCTCCCCCGGCGTCCCGTAGATCAGGTCCAGGCTGACGTGCTCAAATCCGGCCGCGCGGGCCCACGTCGCGCAGCGGGCCGGCCGCCCGGCTCATGCACCCGGTCCAGCACCGAGAGCACGTGCGGCGCCGAGCTCTGCATGCCGAACGACATCCGGGTGAACCCGCTGTCCCGCAGCGCCGCCAGCGTCTGCTCGGTCACGGTCTCCGGGTTGGCCTCGGCGGTGACTTCCGCGCCCGGCGCGAGGCCGAACTCGGCATCGACCGCGCGCAAGATCGCGCCGAGCTGGCCCGGCGGCAGCAGGGTCGGGGTCCCGCCGCCGAAGAAGACGGTGCTCACCGGCATGTCGGCGGGGCCGAGCACCCGCCTGGCCAGCCGGATTTCCTCGATCGCCAGGCCGGCGTAGGACTCGCGGGAGACACCGGGGCCAAGCTCGGCCGCCGTGTAGGTGTTGAAGTCGCAGTACCCGCAGCGGGTGACGCAGAACGGCACGTGCACGTAGATGCCGAACGGGCGCTGGCCGGCGCCGTCCAGCGCCCCGGGCGGCAGCGAGCCGTCGGCGGGGACGGGTTCCCCGTCGGGCGGTGCACCAGGCATCGGTCAGCGCCCCCGGGCCGGCCGGCCGCGGGCGGCCGGGGCTAGGCCCGGACCCGGCCGAGCACCTGCTGGGCGTGCTGGTCCCATTTCTCTCCTCGCCCCGCAACCCGCAGCAGCCTGCGCATGATGTCCGGGTCACCGTAGAAGGCGCTCAGCGCCTCGGCGATGGTGACCTGCTCGTCCGGGCGGTCGATGACCTCCACGGCGTCCCCGACGGCGACTGCGCCCTCCTGGAGCACGCGCAGGTACGCTCCCGGGCGGCCGGCCGCCGCGAACCGCCGCACCCAGAACCGCTCGTCCATCCAGGAGTGGAAGGTAACGCACGGGACCCGCGGGCTGGTGATCTGGACCACGGCCGTGCCGAGCTGCCAGGTCTCCCCGATCAGGGCGCCGGAGACGTCGAGCCCGGCCGTGGTGATGTTCTCGCCGAACATGCCGTTGCGCAGTTCGCGCCCGAGCCGCTCCGTCCACCAGTCGATGTCTTCCCGGGCGTAGGCGTACACGGCCTGCTCGCGGCCGCCGTGGTTTTCCTTGTCGACGCACTCGTCGCCGTCCAGGCCGAGCACGCCCACCCGGACCTGCCCCGCCACCGGCCGCTTGTCGATCGCCGTCCTGGCCGGCTTGCCGCCGACCACCAGGTCGGCCTCCCGGCCGGCATTCACCGAGATCACCCGCCCGCTCGCCATAATCCGCACGCTATCCGCCGAGCATGCCAGGTACAAACGGCGCCGCCCGGGCCGCCGGGTCCGCCGTGCCCCGTTGCGCCGCGTCCTGCCCGGCTCGGCCGCCCCAACAGCTGCGACGGCGGCCTCAACCAGCAGCGGAAACTTCCCTGACCCCGCGGCAAACCGCCCGGCCATCCCGATCGTGCGGTTTTCTCTGCGTTCCGGCCGCCATATGCTGGGGACTCGGCCCACTCGCGAGAGCGCCCACGACGCTGAACTTGGGGACATGCGATGACAGCAGGCGGCTACGGTCAGATGCGCGCGTCCGACCGGGACAGGGACAGCGCGAACACGCTGCTGCAGACCGCGTACGCGGAAGGCAGGCTGACCAAGGACGAGTACGACGAGCGGTCCGGGCAGCTACTGAGATCGCAGACCTATGCGCAGCTGCAGGCCCTGACCGCCGACCTGCCGGGCCATTTCCCCAGCTCCATCCAGCAGGTCCAGTACGCCCCGGTGCAGCGGCGGACGAACCCGCTGGCCGTGGCCTCCCTGGCCTGCGGCCTGGGCCAGATCTTCTTCTGGTTTCTCGCGGCGATCCCGGCCGTGGTGCTCGGCCACGTGGCCCGCCGCCAGATCCGGCAGACCGGGGAGGACGGCCAGGGCATGGCCACGGCCGGTCTGGTCCTCGGCTGGATCGGGATCGCGCTGACCGTGCTGTTCATTGCCGGCGTGGTGGCGATTGTCGCCGTGACGCACACCGGGCATGCCATGCACGGGCAGATCAGCCACGGCTAGGCCGGACCCTGGCCCGGGCCCTGATCACCGCTTGCGGTCGGGCCCCTGATCGGTCGACAGGGCCGCGACGAAGGCCTCCTGCGGCACCTCCACCCGCCCGATCGTCTTCATCCGGCGCTTGCCTTCCTTCTGCTTCTCCAGCAGCTTGCGCTTGCGGGTGATGTCGCCGCCATAGCATTTCGCCAGGACGTCCTTGCGCATCGCACGGATATTCTCCCGCGCGATGACCCGCGACCCGATCGCGGCCTGGATCGGCACCTCGAACTGCTGGCGCGGGATCAGCTCCTTCAGCCTGGTCGTCATCGCGATCCCGTAGTCGCGCGCCTTGTCCGCCGCCACGATCTGGCTGAACGCGTCGACCGGCTGGCCCTGCAGCAGGATGTCGACCTTGACCAGGTCCGCGTCCTGCTCGCCGGCGGGCTCGTAATCGAGTGAGGCGTAACCGCGGGTCCGCGATTTGAGCTGATCGAAGAAGTCGAAGATGATCTCCCCCAGCGGCATCGTGTAACGGATCTCGACCCGCTCGGCGGAGAGGTATTCCATCCCGAGCAGCACTCCCCGCCGGCCCTGGCACAGCTCCATGATCGTGCCGATGTACTCCTTGGGGGCGAGCACCGTGGCGCGCACCACGGGCTCGAAGATCTGGCCGACCTTGCCGTCGGGGAACTCGCTCGGGTTGGTGACGATCAGCTCGCCGCCGGTCTCCAGGACCACCCGGTAGACGACGTTCGGCGCGGTCGAGATCAGCGACAGGCCGCCCTCGCGCTCCAGCCGCTCCCGGACGATCTCCATGTGCAGCAGGCCGAGAAACCCGCAGCGGAAGCCGAACCCCAGCGCCAGCGACGTCTCCGGCTCGTAGACCAGGGCGGCGTCGTTCAGCCGGAGCTTGTCCAGCTGATCGCGCAGTTCCGGGTAGTCGTCGCCGTCGACCGGGTACAGGCCGGAGAACACCATCGGCCGCGGGTGGTCGTATCCGGCCAGCGGCTCGCCGGCCGGATTGGCGGCGCTGGTGACCGTGTCGCCGACGCGCGCCTGCCGCACGTCCTTCACGCCGGTGATCAGGTAGCCGACCTCGCCCGCGGCCAGGCCCTCGGACGGAACGGGCTCGGGCGAGATCACGCCCACCTCAAGCGTGTCGTGCGCCGTCTTGGTCGACATCATCAGGCTCTTCTCGCGCCGGGACAGGCGGCCGTCCACGACCCGGACGTAGGTGACCACGCCACGGTAGGTGTCATAGACCGAGTCGAAGATCAGCGCTCTGGCCGGGGCGTCGAGGTTCCCGCGCGGCGGCGGCACCTGCTTGACGATCGCGTGCAGCAGGTCGCGCACGCCGTCACCGGTCTTGGCCGAGACCTGCAGCACGTCGGACGGCTGGCAGCCGATGACCCCGGCCAGTTCGGCCGCGTACTTCTCCGGCTGCGCGGCCGGCAGGTCAATCTTGTTCAGCACCGGGATCAGGTGCAGGTCGGCGTCGAGGGCCAGGTACAGGTTGGCCAGCGTCTGCGCCTCGATCCCCTGCGCCGCGTCCACCAGCAGGATGGCGCCCTCGCACGCGGCGAGCGACCTGGACACCTCGTAGGAGAAGTCCACATGGCCCGGGGTATCGATGAGGTTAAGGACGTATGGCCGGCCGTCGGTGCCGGTCCAGGGCAGCCGCACCGCCTGGCTCTTGATCGTGATACCGCGCTCGCGCTCGATATCCATCCGGTCCAGGTACTGCGCCCGCATCTGGCGGCCTTCCACCACTCCGGTGAGCTGAAGCATCCGGTCCGCGAGCGTGGACTTGCCGTGATCGATATGCGCGATGATGCAGAAGTTGCGGATCATCGCTTGATCGGTCCGTCCAGGCTCGGGCAACCCGGGCTCGGGCGATGGTGGCACAGGTATCCGCCAGGTGGTCGTCGGTAGGGTCCGCAGGGCAGCCATTCCGGCCTTCCAGGTTCCGGAAGGGCAGCCATTCCGGCCCGCCGGGTCCCCGGGTGCCCGCAGATCTTGTCGCTCCATGGTCGCATGTTCCGGCAGATGCTGGCGCCAGCCGGCCGGACCTGGCGGGCACTTCGGCCTCCGGGTTTGAGTGCCCGGGCCGATCTCGGGTATCCTTCGTATCCGGCTGCCCGCATGCCCGCATTTCCTATGCCGGGCGCGAATCGCGATCTCGGCACGTGCCGGGCATACTCCGGATCAACCTGACCAGAACTTTAGCGAGGCACCCGCGTGGCAAACATCAAGTCCCAGATCAAGCGCAACAAGCAGAACGAGAAGGCGCGCGTCCGCAACAAGGCCGTCAAGTCATCGCTGAAGACGTCGGTGCGCCAGTTCCGCGAGGCCGCTGATGCTGGTGACGCCGAGCAGGTCACGCAGACCATGCGGGCGGCCCTGACCAAGCTGGACAAGGCCGCGAGCAAGGGCGTCATTCACAAGAACCAGGCGGCCAACCGCAAGTCCGCCATCGCCAAGCGCGCCGCGCAGGTAACGCAGGTCTGAGTAACGGCTGGGCGGCGCACCGGCGCCCGGCCACTACGCCCTGCCCTGCCGCTGTGAAAGAGCACCGGCGACCCCTGTTCGGCCCGGCACCGAACTAGACCGGACGCTAGATGGCGTTCCCGGGCCGAAGTTCGCTCGTGTTGCCGCGCCTCTGCTCAGCGAAACCCATCCGCCAGACGGGTTACAAGCTGCGCGGTGACCAGCAGAATAGGTCATGTGCGCAGTCGGCCAATGTTCCTTACGTTCACCTTGGCCGCGCTAACCTGTGCCATCCTCGCGGGCTGCACGGGAGCCCGCACGCCCGGCACGAACCGGACAGCAACTTCATCGCCCGCGCAATCCCCGGCTAGCAGCCCGCACGTCACCCGCCCGCCGGGCAGCCCGGGCCACCCGCTCGTGCTGTCGTGCGCCACGGAGGTCTGGCCTGGCTACCCAGACCACCCGGCGCCAGTCACCCCCGGGCCGCGTGACCTGGCCGTCGGGCCGATGTACTTCCCCGGCGGCCTCGCTCTCGCCACCTACACCCCGGCCCAGTGGGGCCATGGGCCGTTCGGGCGCCACGGCAGGTTCTACAAGCTTCCCGTAGTGGTCCGGCCGGGCGCGACGGTCACCCTGACCATCGGGGCCAGCGCCCGCAGCCACGCGGTGATCGCCACCGGTCCCAGCGGGGTGACCTCGGCGACCTATCATGCCTGCCGCAAGGCGGGCGGATTCTTCGCCCAGGGCTTCGCCTTCACCCGCCCGCCGTTCCGCGGCTGCGTGCCACTGGACGTGACGATCGGCGGCCGGGCCCGCGCCCGTCACCTCACGCTGTCGCTGTTCGCAGGAGCTTGCGCAGCCTGACCTCCGCCGGCTTGGCCAGATGCCGCAACCACCCCGCTCCCCAGGCGGCGGCAACGCCCCTCCCGCCAGCCGAGCTAGCCGGGCCTTACCGGCCTCAACATCGTTAGTCCTCGCGCTGATGCGCTGCAGGGCGTCGCACGGTGACCCTCGCCGCGGACCCGGCTGCCGGGCCCGTTGTCACTGTCCTGACCGGCAGGCCACGATCGCGGTGATCGCCACCTCCAGGGCATAGCCTGCGCTCGCCCCTTCGCCCTTGACCTGGGCATCGGCCGCGGCCACGGCCCCGTGCGCCCGGGCCACCCCATCCGGGGCCCAGCCGCGGAGTTGCTGGCGGACCCGGTCGACCTTCCACGGCGGCAGGCCGAGTTCCCCGGCCAGGGCTTCGGCGCTCTTCCCCCGGGGCGCGCTGCCGACCCGGCCCAGCGCGCGCACGCCCTGCGCGAGCGCGCTGCTGATCAGCACGGGTGACACGCCGGTTGCCAGGGCCCACCGCAGCTGCTCAAGCGCGTCGGCCAGCTTGCCCTCGACCGCCCGGTCGGCCACGGTGAACCCGGTCGCCTCCGCCCGGCCCCGGTAGTAGCGGGTCACGACGGCCCGGCTGATCACGCCGGTCGTGTCGTCGGCCAGCTGGGCGCTGGCCGCGGCCAGGTCGCGCAGGTCAGTCCCGACCGCGTCCAGCAGCGCCCGCAGGCCCGCCTCGTCAGCTTTCCGGCCGGCCCGGCCGAGCTCGGACCGCAGGAAGTCAAGCCGCTCGGCGAAGCGCTTGACCGGCGGGCAGCTGATCCGGTGCACCCCCCGTCCGGCCAGGCTGGCCAGCAGGGCCTTCCCCTTGGCCCCGCCGGCGTGCGTCAGCACCAGCACGACATCGGGCGCGGGCGCGGCCGCGTACCGGTCCAGCTCGGCCGCGATCTCCTTGCCCGCATCCTGCGCGGACCTGACGATGACCACGCATCCGCCGCCGAACAGCGACGGGGCGGTGAGCGAGGCCAGCTGGCCGGCGGCGAGATCCGCGGCCTGCACGTCGTGCACGTCGGGTCCGCCGGCCACTCCCCAGCCGGACTCGCCGGATTCGCCCGGCTGGCGCGCCGCGGCCACGATCCCGCTGACAGCCCGGTCGATGAGCAGCTCTTCGCTGCCCACGATGACGGTGACCGGCGGGGCAGCGGCGCGGGGCCCGGCGGATCCGGCGTCGGGACTCGGCGTAGGCATGCCCGCAGCATGCCACGGCCGGCGGCGGATCGCCGAAACCGGGCCCGGGCCGCCGCCCGGCCGGGGCGCCGGGCGCCGCAGCCGGACGCCGCCGATCAGGCCGGGGCCACCACGACGCCGATCATGCCGGGGCCGGTATGAGCGCAGATGACCGGGCCCGCGGCGGCCAGGTAGATGTGGCGGGCGGCTGGGATGACGTCCGCCAGCCGGCCGGCCAGCGCGGCCGCGCGCTCGGCGTCGGTCAGGTACTGGACCGCTACGTCCACCGGCCGGTCGCCCGCGAACTCGGCGGCCAGCTGCTCAAGCCGCCGGATCGCCGCCGACGGCGTCCTGACCTTCTCCAGCGGGACGATCCGGCCATCCTGGACATGCAGCAGCGGCCGGGCCGTCAGGGCGCTGCCGGGGCTCGCGGGCGGGCCGAGGCGGCCTCCGGCGCGCAGGGGGCCCGCGGAATCCAGCGCGAACCATGAGCGGAGCGCGGCCGCGCGCCCGGCCGCCGCGGCGGCGACCGCGCCGGCGTCCTGGCCCGCCAGCGCGGCTGAGGCGGCCGACAGGACGGCGAGCCCCAGGCCCATCCCGATTGACCGGGAGTCCACCACCCGGACGGGCACGGGGGCGCTGCGGGCCGCCAGGATGGCCGAGTTGACGGTGCCGGATAGCCGGGCGGAGAGGTGAATGGAGACGATCGCCGCGGCGCCGGCGGCCGCGGCCGCCGCGTAGGCGGCGGCGAATCGCTCCGGCGCCGGGCTGGCCGTGCCGACCCGCTCGCCGCGGCGCAGCGCTTCCTCCACATCGGCGACCGTGACGGCCCCGGCCGCGTCTCCCCCGGCCCCGGCCGCGTCCGGGTCGGCGCTAGCGTCGTCCGCGCCGGGCGGGCCCTCGTCCACGGCCCGGCCGGCCAGCACGACGGGCAGCGGCACCACCCGGATGCGGCTGGCCGCGACCAGGTCGGCGGGCAGGCAGGCGGTGGAGTCAGTGACCACCGCGACAACCGCGGCCATCGGAGTAACGATCTTTCCCGGTGCGGTGCGGGCGAGCTTAGCCGGTCACCGGCTCGCCGCCGCGCCACACCCGGAGCGGCTTGAGCCCGTAGGACCAGGCGAAGGAACCCTCGTGATCGGCATCCCAGGCCACGATGTCGGCGTACCGGCCGCGGACCATCGCGCCGCGGTCGGGGGCCCGCAGCGCGTGCGCGCCGCCGATGGTCGCCGCCCGGAGCGCCTCGGTGACGCTCATGCCGAAGTAGGCCACGGCCAGCGCGATGACGAGCGGCATCGAGGTGATCCCGTTCCCGCCGGGCGTGTGGTCCGAGCCGAGCGCGACGGCGACGCCCTGGTCGAGCAGCGCGCGGACGGGCGGCGTCCGGCCGGTCTCGATCGCGGTGCTCGGGCACACCACCGCGGCGACCCCGGCGCTGGCCAGCGCGGCCACGTCGTCGTCATCGGCGCCGTGCAGCAAGTCGGCCGACGCACAGCCGATCTCGGCGGCCAGCCGGGCCGCCCCGTTGTGGGATTCGCCGCAGGCATGCAGCCGGGGCAGCAGGCCGGAGGCCCGGCCCGCGCCGAGCACCCACCGCGCCTCCCGGTCGGTGAAGCGGCCGTCGTCGCAGTAGACGTCGACGCTGTCCGCGCCGGCCGCGCGCGCATCCGCGCACCAGCTGCCGACCGCATCGACGTAGTCATGGCGGCGGCCGAAGTACTCCGGCGGTATCGCGTGCGCGGCCAGGAAGGTCACGTGCACGCGCGGCATGTTCGGCTCGTCTTCCAGCGAGCGGAGCAGCCGCACGTCCGCGAGCTCGCCGTCGCGGGTGAGGTGATAGCCGGTCTTCGCCTCGATGGTCGTGGTCCCGGCCAGCAGCCAGGCCCGCATCCGCTCCCGGACGCCGTTGCACAGAGTCCAGGGGTCGGTCCCCCTGGTGACCGTGACCGTCGAGGCCATACCGCCGCCGGCCGCGGCGATCTCGGTCGAGGACGAGCCGCCCGATCGCATCGCCAGTTCCGCCCAGCGGTTGCCCGCGTACACCGGGTGCGTATGCGCATCGATAAGCCCGGGGGTGACCAGCCCGCCGCTCAGGTTCTCGACGTGGTCGACATCGACGATGTCCTCGATCACGCCGGGAATGCTGGCCGGCAATTCCGCCGCGGGACCGACCCAGGCGATCCGGTCATCCTGGGTCAGGATGGCGGCGTTGCTCCAGATCTCGGACCCGGTCCACAGCCGGCCGATGTTGGTCAGCAGGCGGACAGTCACCGCGCGCCCCGGGGGTGCGCGGTGTCGCCACGGACCAGGGTCCGGTTCGTCATGAGCGGTCACCTGCCATGACTCGTGCCTGATGGGTATACACCGGCGAAGACCTAGTGAAGCGGATCGCGGCGTTGCGCCGCAAGTGGTTGCTCTGCCGTAAGTGGCTGCTCTGCGGATGCGGCAGCCAACATATCGGTGCAGTCACGGTATTGCACCGGAGGGTCCCTGTACAGGGCCTATCGGAAGTCCATTGATGCCGATTAGAAGTTCCCTGGTCATCGTATGGGCGTGCGGCCCGGGCCGTCGCTGCTGCAAACGTTTGCCAGCCGTCCCGGCCCGTGACCGGCCGGACCGGCCAGCGCACAACTGTCCGAAATTCAGCGCGAAATGTGATTTCGCGCAAATGCGGGATGCACATTCAGCCCCGTCAAAATGCGGGCGGCGCGCGCCGCCCGGCCCGGGCCGGGGGCCGATTCGTTACGGGCCGATTTATAACCCGGCCAGTTTTAAGCCGGCCGTTCTCGCGGCGCCGGCCCGCCGCCGGGCAGATTCGCGGCCGGGCGGATTCACTAACCGCCCGGTTTGCTCCGGGCCGACTCGCCGTTGGCCCGCTCCGGCATGTCCGCGGCCCGGTCAAGCTCGGCCGCCAGCCCCGGCGGGACGCGGGCCGACAGCTGCGTCCCGTTCTGGCCGTGCGTCACGGTGAGCACCTCGCCTTCCTGATGCGCCCGCGAGATCAGGTCACCGCGGTCGTACGGCACCAGGACCGTAATCTCCTTGTCCCGCCGCGGAATCTTCTGCTCCAGCTCGCTGAGCAGGGCGGGCAGCCCTTCGCCGGTCCGCGCCGAGACCACGATGGCGCCCTCGGCCAGCCGCAGCCCGTCCACCACGATCGGATCGGCCACGTCGGCCTTGTTCACGACCACCAGCTCGGGCACCTGGGCCGCGCCGATCTGGCCGAGCACCTCGCGCACGGCGGCGATCTGCGCCCGCGGGTCGGCGTCAGAGCCGTCCACCACGTGCAGGATCAGGTCGGCCTCCGCCACCTCCTCCAGCGTCGAGCGGAATGCCTCGACCAGCTGGTGCGGAAGATGCCGGACGAATCCCACCGTGTCGGTCAGGGTGAACGGGCGGCCCGCGGGGGTGCGGGCCTTGCGCACCGCGGGGTCGAGCGTGGCGAACAGCGAGTCGTCCACCAGCACGTCGGCCCCGGTCAGCCGGTTGAGCAGGCTCGACTTCCCGGCGTTGGTGTACCCGGCGATCGCGACCGAGGGGACCGCGCCGCGGCGGCGCTGGCCGCGCTGGACGTCCCGCCCGGTCGACATGCCGTCGAGCTCGCGCTTCAGCTTGGTGATCCGCGCCCGGATCCGGCGGCGGTCGGTCTCGATCTTCGTCTCGCCGGGGCCGCGGGTGCCGATGCCGCCGCCGCCGGCCACCCGGCCGCCCGCCTGCCGCGACAGTGACTCGCCCCAGCCGCGGAGCCGGGGCAGCAGGTACTGAAGCTGGGCCAGCTCCACCTGAGCCTTGCCCTCCTTGCTCCGGGCATGCTGGGCGAAGATGTCCAGGATCAGCGCCGTGCGGTCGATGACCTTGACCTTCACGACTCCCTCAAGCTTGCGGAGCTGGCCCGGGGTGAGCTCGCCGTCGCAGATGACGGTGTCAGCGCCGGACGCCGCGACGATCCCGGCCAGCTCGGCCGCCTTGCCCGAGCCCACGTAGGTCGCCGTGTCCGGCCGGCCGCGCCGCTGGATCAGCCCGTCCAGCACCTCGGACCCGGCGGTCTCCGCCAGCAGCGACAGCTCGCGCAGCGAGTTCTCCGCGGTGGCCAGCGTGCCCTCGGTCCAGACGCCCATCAGGACCACGCGCTCCAGCCGCAGCGCGCGGTACTCGACCTCGCTGACGTCCTCGAGCTCGGTGGAAAGCCCGGCCACCCGGCGCAGCGCATGCCGCTCCTGCAGGTCAAGCTGATCGGCCTCGCGCCTGCCGTGCGTGCCATCGGGATATTCATCGAATAGTGCAGTCATCCGCCATCCAAGGTCGGCAATCCCGCAGGGTGCCGCGATAATCGGTCGGGCAGCGCCCGCCGGACGGCGGGTATGTGCTGATGGTGCCACGGTTCGCCGCGGCACTCACCTGGTTAACGCCGCAGCTCCCCCGGTTGTGCCCGCCCGGAGCCGCCACGGCGGCCGGCCTTCTTTGACCCCTGTCCGGGCCGGCCGTTAGCGTCTGGGGGTAATACCGGTCAGCCAGCAGGTGAGGAGCGTGGGAATGCCAGGAACCGACGGCGTCGAGATCACCGGCCCGGCCGGTGACCGCTACGACGAGATCCTCACCCCCGGCGCGCTGGCCCTGATCGCCCGGCTGCAGCGGGAACTCGGCCAGCGGCGGGCCGGCCTGCTGGCCGACCGCGTCACCCGCCAGGACCAGCTGTCGGCCGGTGCCATGCTCGACTTCCTCGGCGGCACCCGCGGCATCAGGGAGGACCTGTCCTGGCGGGTCGCGCCGCCCGCCCCCGGCCTGGTGGACCGCCGGGTGGAGATCACCGGCCCGACCGACCGGAAGATGACGATCAACGCGCTCAACTCGGGCGCCCGGGTCTGGCTGGCCGACTTCGAGGACGCGAACACGCCGCTGTGGGACAACATGGTCACCGGCCAGCTCAACCTCAAGGACGCGCTGGACCGGAAGATCGACTTCACCAGCGACGAGGGCAAGGCCTATCAGCTGAAGCCGGACGCCGAGCTGGCCACGATCGTGGTCCGGCCGCGCGGCTGGCACCTGGACGAGAAGCACCTGCTGGTCGACGGCCAGCGGGTCTCCGGCAGCCTCTTCGATTTCGCCCTCTACTTCTTCCACTGCGCGCAGCGCCAGCTGGACAAGGGCAAGGGCCCGTACTTCTACCTGGCCAAGCTGGAAAGCCACCGCGAGGCCCGGCTCTGGAACGACGCGTTCGTCATCGCCCAGGAGGCGCTCGGCATCCCGCGCGGCACGATCCGCGCCACCGTCCTGATCGAGACGATCCCGGCCGCGTTCGAGATGCAGGAGATCCTCTATGAACTGCGGGAACACAGCGCCGGGCTGAATGCCGGCCGGTGGGACTACCTGTTCAGCATCATCAAGAAATTCCGCACCCGGGGCCAGGGCTTCGTGCTGCCCGAGCGCAATGCGGTCACCATGACGGCCCCGTTTATGCGGGCTTACACCGAGCTGCTGGTGAGCACCTGCCATGGCCGCGGCGCCCACGCCATGGGCGGCATGGCGGCCTTCATCCCCAGCCGGCGTGATCCGCAGGTCAATGAGATCGCGCTGGCCAAGGTCCGGGACGACAAGACGCGCGAGTCCCGGGACGGCTTCGACGGCTCCTGGGTAGCGCACCCGGACCTGGTGCCGATCTGCCGGGAGGTCTTCGACGGCGTGCTCGGCGACCAGGCCAACCAGCTCGGCAAGCTGCGCGAGGACGTCAGCGTCACCGGCGCCGACCTGCTGTCGATCGACAAGACGCCGGGCGGCATCACCGAGGCCGGCCTGCGGAACAACATCAGCGTCGGGCTGCAGTACCTGGCCAACTGGCTGGCCGGCAACGGCGCCGTGGCGATCTTCAACCTGATGGAGGACGCGGCGACCGCGGAGATCTCGCGGTCCCAGGTCTGGCAGTGGCTGCACAACGACATCAGCCTGGCCGAGGGCCCGATGATCACCAGGGACCTGGTCGAGCGCCTGATCGGCGAGGAACTCGCGACGATCCGCGAGCAGCACGGCGACGCCTTCGACGCGGCCAGGTACGACGAGGCAACCGCCCTGTTCACCGAGGTGGCGCTGGCTGACGACTACGCCGACTTCCTGACGATCCCCGCCTACGAGCGCATGCCCTGAGGTATGGCCCGCCGGAAACCCGGGGGATGCCCGGAAGCGATAGCCGCCGGCAGTGGCCAACCGCGAGCCGAGGGGGCACCCTGGGAGGAAGGTCACGGAGAGCGAGGCGCGACGATGATCGACACGCTGATCCAGCGGATGACGGAGATCTGCGGGCCGGACGGCGTGGTCAGCGACCCGCTCGAGCTGCGCACCTATGAGTGCGACGGCCTGACCTCGCACCGCTGCAGCCCCGGTCTCGTGGTGCTGCCGCAGACCGCCGGGCAGGTCGCGGAGATCGTCACCGAGTGCGCCCGGGCCGGGATCCCGTTCGTGGCCCGCGGCTCCGGCACCGGCCTGTCCGGCGGCGCGCTGCCGCGCACCGACGGCGTGCTGATCGTCACCTCGAGGATGCGGAAGATCATCCTGATCGACCCGGTCAGCCGCCGGGCCATCGTCGAGCCGGGAGTCACCAACCTGGCCGTGAGCAAGGCGGCCGAGCCGCTCGGATACTTCTACGCGCCCGACCCGTCCAGCCAGATCGTCTGCTCGGTGGGCGGCAACGTCGCCGAGAACTCGGGCGGCGCGCACTGCCTCAAGCACGGCTTCACCGTGCACCATGTCACCGGCCTGCAGATCGTCACCCCCAGCGGCGAGCTGACCTGGCTCGGCGACGGCACCGGCGCGGCGCCCGGTTACGACCTGCTCGGCGCGTTCACCGGCTCGGAGGGCACGCTCGGCATCGTCACCAAGATCATCGTGAAGCTGACCAAGATCCCGGAGGCGGTGACCACGCTGCTGGCCGCGTTCGAGACCACCGGGCACGGCGGAGCCGCGGTGTCCGCGATCATCAGCTCCGGCATCCTGCCCGGCGCGATCGAGATGATGGACGCGCTGGCGATCGAGGCCGCCGAGGCGGCGGTCGCCTGCCGGTATCCCGAGGGAGCCGGAGCGGTGCTGATCGTGGAGCTGGACGGCCCGCAGGCCGATGTCGAGCGGGAAACCGCCGCCGTCCGCGAACTCTGCGAGAAGGCCGGCGCCACCGAGATCCGCGCGGCGCAGGACGCGGCCGAGCGGACCGCGATCTGGCGGGGCCGCAAGTCGGCGTTCGCCGCGGTCGGCCGGATCAGCCCGGCCTACATCGTCCAGGACGGCGTCGTCCCGCGCACGGCCCTGGGCGCCGTGCTGGACCGGATCGCCGAGCTGTCCGCCGAGTCCGGCATCCGGGTGGCCAACGTGTTCCACGCCGGCGACGGCAACCTGCACCCGCTGGTGCTGTTCGATGACGCCATCCCGGCAGCCTGCGAGGCGGCCGAGGTGCTGTCCGGCGCGATCCTGGACCTGTGCATCGAGCACGGCGGGTCGATCACCGGCGAGCACGGCGTGGGCGCGGACAAGTCCCGGTACATGCCCAAAATGTTCGGCGCCGACGACCTGGCCACCATGCAGTTGCTGCGCTGCGCCTTCGACCCGGCCGGCCTGTGCAACCCGGGCAAGATCTTCCCCACCCCGCGGCTGTGCGGCGAGGTTCCCGGCATCCGGCGGGAACCGCATCCGCTGGTGGCGGCCGGCGAAATCGAGCAGTTCTAACATGATGAACGGATCTCGCGTGGCCGGTGCGGATGGCCGCTGAATCGGTCCCGGGGCCGCTCTCGGCGGCGTGCGGCCAGGTCAGCGCGGCCAGCGCAGGTGACGCGGTGGCCGGGGTCTTGCCGTCCTACGTCGCCTGGCCAGTCAGCGTCGCCGAGGCCAGCGCGGTCATGACGGCGGCGGCCGGTCTCGGCCTCGCCGTGCTGCCCCGCGGCACCGGGACCCGGCTGGCCTGGGGCGCCCCGCCGCGCCGCTGCGACCTGGTGGTCGACACCTCCCGGCTCGACCAGGTGCTGGAGCACGAGGCCGGCGACCTGGTCGCCAGGGTCCAGGCCGGCGTCCGGATCGACGAACTGGCCCGCGTGCTCGGCCGGGCCGGCCAGCAGCTGTCGCTGGACCTGCCGGAGGCGCCGGGCGGGGCGGGCCGGGGCACCGTCGGCGGGGTGCTGGCCACCGGCGTGGCCGGGCCGCGGCGGCTGCGCTACGGCACGCCCCGGGACCTCGGGATCGGGATCACGGTCGTGCTGGCGGACGGGACGGTGGCGCACTCCGGCGGCAAGGTCGTCAAGAACGTGGCCGGCTACGACATCGGCAAGCTGTTCGCCGGCAGCTACGGCACGCTCGGGCTGATCGTGGAGGCCGCATTCCGGCTGCACCCGGTGCCGGCCGCGGCCGCCTTCGTGACCCGGGAGTGTGACGGCGCGGCGGCCGCGCAGGACCTGGTGGCCGTGGCGGCGGGCTCGCCCCTCGCCCCGTCCGCCGCCGAGATCAGCCGGGCCGGACGGGGCGCCCCGTTCGGCGTCTCGGTCCTGCTCGAGGGCGATAAGGATGGCGTCTTCGAGCGTGCCGCGCTGCTGCGCGAGCTGCTGGGCGGCGGCACGTCGGTGTCGTCCGGGCCGCCGCCCTGGTGGGGCGGCGCGGCCGCGGCGGCGGACGGGACGCTGATCAGGATCACGTTCTGGGCCGGGGAGCTGGCCGCGGTGCTCGACGGGCTCGATGCGGCGGCCAGCGCGACCGGAGTCGATCCCGTGGTCGGCGGGTCCGCCGCGGCCGGCATCCTCTACGCTGCGGTCCCGCCCGGCGCCGCGGCGGCGGCCACGGCGGAGTTCGTCGCGGCGCTGCGGGCTGCCCGGCCGCTGGCGGCGGCGGGCGACGACGGGCCGCCCGCGCGCGGCAGCGCCGTGGTGGTGCACGCCCCGGCCGCGGTCCGCGAGGCCGTCGACGTGTGGGGCCCGGTCCCGTCGGCCGGGCTGATGCGCGCGGTGAAGGACCAGTTCGACCCCGGGCACCGGATGGCGCCCGGCCGGTTCGCTGGAGGAATCTGATGGACGAACAGGCGGTGCCCGGCCCGGCCGGGGCGGCCGGCCCGATAGGCGTGGCCGGCCCGGCTGACGCGGCCGGCCCGGTCAGCGCGGCCGGCCCGGCCGGGCACGCCCGCCCGATCGACCCGTCCGGCGAGCTGCACGACCTGGTGAGTGACTGCGTGCACTGCGGGTTCTGCCTGCCCGCCTGCCCGACGTACCAGCTGTGGGGCGAGGAGATGGACTCGCCCCGGGGCCGGATTCACCTGATCGGCCAGGTCCTGGACGGCGCCGCGGGCACCAGCTCCGCCGCCGCGCACCTCGATCGCTGCCTGGGCTGCATGGCTTGCGTGCCCGCCTGCCCGTCCGGGGTCCGCTACGACCGGCTAATCGAGGCGGCGCGATCCTGGGCCGAGGAGCCCCCGCCCGGCGCCGGCCCGCCGCCGCTGCCGCCGCGGTCGCGGCGCGAGCGGGCGGCCAGGACCGCGATCTTCGCGACCTTCCCTTATCCGCGCCGCCTCCGGCCGCTGATGGGGCCGCTGCGCGCGGCCCAGGGCCTGCGGCTGGACCGTCTGCTGGCCCGCGCCGGGCTGGCTGACCGGCTCTCCCCGGAGCTGGCCGCGGCGCTGCGGGTGGCGCCCGCCCCGGCCAGCCGGCCGGACGCCGGGCTCGCCTCCGGCCGCCGGCTGCCCGGCCGGATCCCGGCCCAGGGTCCCCGCCGGGCGGTCATCGGGATGCTCACCGGCTGCGTCCAGCAGGTGTTCTTCCCCGGCGTCAATGCGGCTACCGCCCGGGTGCTCGCCGCCGAGGGCTGTGACGTGGTCATCCCGGCCGGCCAGGGCTGCTGCGGCGCGCTGTCGCTGCACGGCGGCCGGAGAACGGAAGCGGCCCGGTTCGCCCGGCGCGCCATCGCCGAGTTCGAGCGCGCCGGGGTCGATGCCGTCATCGTCAACGCGGCGGGCTGCGGATCGGCGATGAAGGAGTACGGGGAGCTGCTCGACGGGGACGGCGGATGGGCGCCCCGGGCCGCCGCGATGAGCCGGAAGGTCCGCGACTTCACTGAGTTCCTCGCCGAACTCGGCCCGGCGGCGACCCGGCACCCGCTGCCGATCAGCGCCGCCTATCACGACGCCTGCCATCTCGGCCATGCCCAGCAGATCACCGCGCAGCCGCGGGCGCTGCTGCGCGCGATCCCGGGGCTGCGCCTGGCCGAGGTCGGCGACGGCGGCACCTGCTGCGGGTCCGCGGGAATCTACAATCTCGTGCAGCCGGAGGCGGCCCGGGAACTCGGCGAGCGGAAGGCGGCCGCGATCGAGGCGACCGGCACCCAGCTGCTCATCTCCGCGAACCCCGGCTGCTCGCTGCAGATTTCCGCCGCGCTGGCCGCCCGCGGGGTCCGGATGCCGATGGCCCACATCGCCGAGGTCCTCGATGCCTCGCTCCGCGGCGTGCCGGTGAGCAAGCTCCTGACCCCGTAGGCGGCCAGCTCTCCGAAGGCAGCCGTACTCGCCGGAAACCGCTGATCGCAACGCGATCTGACGCCGGATACCGGGGGCGGATGACGGCAAAGGAACGCCAGTTCAGGCGGGTGCTGACGCACTGAGACGCTTACTTGACGCCTCCCTGACGACGGGATGACGGCATTCTGGCTTGACAGATGCCACGAATGACGTCAGTATGACGTCATGAGATGTCAGAGCGCCCCAGCCGGATCCCGCAGCCGGGGAGCCCGTCCCGCCCAGCGACCAGTGACCAGCGAAGGACCACGCCAATGACTACCTGGGAATTCCCCGCACCCGAGCCGATCAGCCTGGAAGCCAGGCTGCCCGCCGGGGACATCACGGTGAGCGCCGAGGACGTAACCACGGCCACGGTGTCACTGACGCCGGCCCGGCCCGGCAAGCGCGGCGAGGAACTCATCGCCGGCACCACTGTCGAGTTCGACGGCGGGAAACTTACCGTCATCGTCCCGGACCGCCTCCGGCTGCTCAGCAGCACCTCGCTCGACCTGGTCGTGCGCCTGCCGCGCGGCTCCTCGTGCCAGCTCAAGGCGGCCTCCGCCGACATCCGCTGCACCGGCGAACTCGGTTCCCTTGATGCCCGCTCCGCGAGCGGAGACGTGAGCGTCGAGCAGGTAACGGGCGCGGTCAGCATCAACACCGCGTCCGGGGACGTACGGCTGAAGGATGCGGCCGCCGCGGTTCAGGTGAACACCGCTTCCGGCGACACGGACATCGGCCGGGCCGGCGGCGAAGTGTCGCTGAACTCCGCCAGCGGCGACGTGACCGTCAGCCGCGCCGAAGGCTCGGTCAAGGCCCGCAGCGCCAGCGGTGACGTCCGGATCAGCAGCATCGCGGCGGGCCGCGGCGAGATCAGTACCGTCTCCGGCGATATCAGCGTCGCCGTCCCGGGCGGCATCGGCGTCTACCTCGACCTGTCCGCGGTGTCCGGGGACGTCAGGAGCGACCTTGAGCCAACCGGCAGCGACGGTGACGCGGTCCTGACCCTGCAATGCCGCAGCATCAGCGGGGACGTGCGCGTCAGCCGGGCCGGCTGAGCCAGCCCGCCAGCCACCAGTTCGTACCGGGCCGACCACGCCCGGGCCCACCACGCCGGTCCGACCGGGCCAGGCACACGCTTGCCACCAGGCAGATTCAAGGAGGACCAGGACGATGAACAGCTATCCGATCGAGCAGGCGGCCACCCAGCACACGGCCGAAGTCCGCGCCACCTCGGCGGCCACCGTCAAGGCCCGCCGGGCCCGCGGCGGCGACCGCCATCCGATCCGGCGTCGCACCGGCTGGGTCCTGGTGTCCGTCGGCCTCTGGCTCGCCTGCGGTCGCGCATCGCAATTCAGCAGCCGTACGTCACACGCCGGCGGCCGCGCGTGACGCTTCGGCGATCCCCCGTGACGCCCCGCCAGCCGCGCGGGACGGCCAGCCCGTGGCGCGGGACGATTCAGCGGCCGTCGGCGGCCGACAGCCAGGCCTCGTCAAGCTCGCCCTCGGCGACGATCACGGCCGGCCCGGTCAGCAGGCTCGCGGTCCCGATCAGGGTGACCGCGAGCCGGCCGCCGGGCACGTCCACGGTCCAGGTTCCGTTGGCGGCCTCCGGGACTGTGGTCGGCCCGGCGCCATCCCCGGCGCCCGGGCCAGCCGACACCACCGCGGCCGCCACCGCGGCGGCCACCGCCCCGGTGCCGCAGGACCTGGTCAGCCCCGAGCCCCGCTCATGCACCCGCATCTCCGCCTGCCGGTGGCCGGTAATCCGCGCTACCTCGACGTTGGTGCCCTCGGGAAACTCGGCCGGGTCGAGCAACGGCGCGGCCGACAGGTCAAAGCCGGCCACTGGCGTGTTCACGAGCACCGCGAGATGCGGGTTGCCCAGCGACACCCGCAGGCCCGTGTACTCCAGCCCGCCGATCACCGCCCGCCCGGGCCCCAGGATCGCCGGAACGCCCATCTCGGCGGTGATCGAGCCGTCCGGCTCCACCTGCACCCGCCGCGGCCCCGATCGCGTCGCCACCGTGAACGCCAGGTCGCGCACGAGGCCGTGCTCCAGCAGGTAGCGGGCGAACACCCGGACGCCGTTCCCGCACATCTCAGCCGCGCTGCCGTCCGCGTTGCGGTAATCCATGAACCACTCGGCCGGCGGATCGGCAGAACCGCCTAGATCGCCAGCGCCGTCCAGATCGATAGTGCCGGCCAGATCGCCAGTGCCGTCCAGGCCATATCCGGCCCGGCCGTTACCCCCGCCGGCCCGCTGCGCCGCCGCGGCCAGAACGACCCGCAGCACGCCATCCCCGCCGACCCCGGCCCGGCGGTCACACAGCCGGGTCACCAGCGCCGGCGTCAGGGCGAGATCATCCTCGAAGTCAGGCAGCAGGACGAAATCGTTCTCCGTGCCATGCCCCTTGGCGAACCGCATCCCCCGATGGTAGTTACCTCTCGCCGCCGGTACCGCCAGTCGCCGCAGGTACGGCCCGGACCGCTGGGCGTCGGACCTTCCCCGGCGCATTCGCGGAGTAGGAGCCGGTGCGCCGGCGCATAGCCGGGCGGGCGTGACCGCGGGTCCACCGGTTGGCGGACAGCGGAGCCCATCTTCCGGATGGTGCCGGCCCGCGCCGGCGGCGGGAGGCTGGTGTCATGGGAAACGACACGGCGGTGCGGGTCAGCGGCCTGCGCAAGCGATACGGGGACGTGGCCGCGATCGACGGCATCGATCTGGAGATCGGCCGCGGCGAGGTATTCGCGCTGCTCGGGCCGAACGGCGCGGGCAAGACGACCACGGTGGAGATCATGGAAGGGTTCCGCCGCGCGGACGAGGGTACCGCGCAGGTACTCGGCGAGGATCCGGGCCGCGGGGGCCGGTCGTGGCGGGCCCGGATCGGGATCGTGCTGCAGCTCGCGTCCGCCGCGCCCGAGCTGACCGTGCGCGAGATGATCGCGCACTTCGCGGCGTTCTACCCGCGACCGCGCGACCCGGACGAGGTGATCGAGCTCGTCGGGCTGGCGGACAAGGCGGACGCGCGGGTCCGGACACTGTCCGGCGGCCAGGCCCGCCGGGCGGACGTGGCGCTCGGCATCGTCGGCCTGCCGGAACTGCTGTTCCTGGACGAGCCCACGACCGGCTTCGACCCGCAGGCCCGGCGGCAGTTCTGGGACCTCATCCGCCAGCTGGCGGCGGGCGGCGTCACGATCGTGCTGACCACGCACTACCTGGAAGAGGCGGAAGCGCTGGCCGGGCGGCTCGCCGTGCTGGCTGGCGGCCGCGTGGTGGCGCTCGGCGAGCCGGGGGCGATCGGCGGCGCGAACCGTCCCGCCCGGATCAGCTGGGACACTCCGGACGGCCGGCGGAGTATCGAGACCGCTACCCCGACCCGCGCGGTCGCCGAGCTGGCTCGGCAGGCGGGCGGCGAGGTCCCCGGGCTGACCGTCACGCGGCCGACGCTCGAAGACGCCTACCTGGAACTGATCGGAGACCTGCGATGACCGCGAGCGCGCCCACCCGCCGGCGGCCGGCCGCCACGGCCGGCACCCCGCTGCCGTTCCTGCTGACCACCGGGCTGGCCCGGGGCCGGGTCGAGCTGAAGACGTTCTTCCGCGAGCGGGAGACGGTCGTCTTCATCTTCGCCCTGCCCGCCATCCTGCTGGTGCTGCTCGGGTCCATCTTCGGCGGGCAGGCCGCCCCGGCGCCCGGCGTCACCGTCGGCCAGCTTTTCGTGGCCGGCATGATCGCGGGCGGCATCATGTCCACCAGCTTCCAGTACCTGGGGATCGGCATCACGACCGAGCGGGACTCCGGGCTGCTGAAGCGGCTGTACGGCACCCCGATGCCGCACGCGGCATACTTCATCGGCAAGATCGTGCAGGTCTTCGTCTGCATGATCGCCGAGATCACGCTGCTGCTGATCGTGGGCGTGGCCTTCTACCACCTGCAGTTGCCGGCCTCGGCCGAGCGCTGGTGGACGTTCGCCTGGGTCTGCCTGCTCGGCTGCGCGGCGTGCTCGCTGCTCGGCATCGCGGTGAGCAGCGTGCCGCGTTCCGCGCGCAGCGCATCCCCGATAATTACCCTGCCGTTCCTGGTGCTGGAGTTCATCTCGGGCGTGTTCATCCCGTTCACCAGCGTGCCGCCCTGGCTGCAGCGGGTGGCGGCGGTCTTCCCGCTGAAGTGGATGGCGCAGGGCCTGCGGTCGGCGTTCCTGCCGGCCCGCGCGGCCGTGCTGGAGCCGGCCCATTCCTGGGAACACGGCAAGATAGCCCTGGTGCTGGCCGCCTGGGTTGCCGCAGGCTTGGTGCTGTGCATAAGGACGTTCCGGTGGCAGAGCGCGCGCCGCTGACGGCGGCCGCGGGCCAGCCGAATGCGTGGGAGCTCGGCGCGCAGCGCTGGGAAGTCTTCTACGCGATCGTCTTCGTCGCGGTCCTGCTGGTCGCCGAGGCCGCCCCGCTGTCGGCGGCGGCCAGGACCATCATGACGGTCGCGCTGGTCGCGATGGTGCCCTGGTATGCCGCCGTCGGGCGCCCGGCGATGCGGTCGGCCGAGACCAGCTGGCGGGGGCCGGTCTACCTGGCCGGGCTGATCGCGCTATTCGCGGTGGCGCTGAGCCAGGACGCCAATGCCTGGTCGCTGGCGTTCGCCATCTGCCCGCAGTGCTTCTGGCTGCTGCCGTTCCGCCGGGCAATGATCCCCGTCCTAGTGCTGAACGTGCTGGCCGTGCTGCTGGTGGTCCGCCAGAATCCGGATCCGGCGACGGCGGTGGCCGCACTCGGCATCGCGGCGTTCGGCATCGGCTTCTCCTACGCCTACGGCGGGTTCGTCGACCGGATCATCGGCCAGAGCACGGAGCGCGCCGGGCTCATCCGCCAGCTGGAGGCGACCCGCGCCGAGCTCGCCGCCGCCAACCACGAGTCGGGCACCCTGGCCGAGCGGCAGCGGCTGGCCGGTGAGATCCACGACACGCTCGCACAGGGCTTCTCCAGCATCATCGTGCTGCTGCAGGCGGCCGAGGCCGGCCTGGCCGGAGCGGGCCCGGCCTCCGCCCGCGGCCAGCTCAAGCTCGCCGCGCAGACCGCGCGGGAGAACCTGGCCGAGGCGCGGACGCTGATCGGCGCGCTCATGCCGGCCGACCTGGCCTCGGGGAACCTGCCCGGCGCGCTGCGCCGGGTCACCGAGCGGGCCGGATCGGAAATCGGGATCGAGGCGAGCTTCGGGGTCAGCGGGACGCCGCGGCCGCTGAGTGCCGCGTCCGACGTGGTGCTGCTCCGCGTCGGCCAGGAGGCGCTGGCGAACGTGCGCAAGCACGCGGCCGCCAGCGCCGTGGACGTCCTGCTGCGCTATGCACCCGGCGCGGTGTCGCTGGAAGTGACCGACGACGGCCGGGGGTTCGACCCGGCGGCGGTGAACGGCGGGTACGGGCTGCGCGGCATGCGCGAGCGGCTCGGCCAGGCGGGCGGCCGCGTCGAGGTGCGCAGCGCGCCGGGCGCGGGGACCCGGATCCGGGCGGAGGTGCCGGCATGATCCGGGTCCTGCTCGCCGATGATCATCCGGTGGTGCGCGAGGGCCTGCGCGGCATGCTCACGGCGGAGCCGGACATCGATGTGGTAGCCGAGGCGGCGTCGGGCGCCGAGGCCATCGCGATGACGGCCAAGCACCGGCCCGATGTGGTGCTGATGGACCTGCGGATGCCGCACGGGGACGGCGCCGAGGCGACCGCCGCGATCCTGGCCGCCACGCCCGACGTGCGGGTGGTGGTGCTCACGACCTACGAGACCGACGCGGACATCGTCCGGGCGGTTGAGGCCGGAGCGCTCGGCTACCTGCTCAAGGACGCGCCCACGGCCGAGCTCGCGAACGCGATCCGCGCCGCGGCCCGCGGCGAGACGGTGCTGTCGCCCGCTGTCGCGCGGCGGCTGGTCACCCACATCCGCAAGCCGCGGCGCGACCTGCTGTCCGGCCGGGAGACTGAGGTGCTCGCGCTGGTCGCCCGCGGCCTGACCAACGCGGAGATCGGCGGCGAGCTGTTCATCGGCGAGGCCACGGTGAAGACGCACTTGCTGCGGTCCTTCGCCAAGCTCGGCGTGAGCGACCGGACGGCGGCGGTCACCCACGCGATCGCGCTCGGGGTGATCTCGGCCGGACGGGACTGAGCCCGGCCCGGCCGGACCCGGCGCCGGTCTGCGCTAGCCGGCCAGTTCGGACTCCCGCAGCACGGCCAGCGCCAGATCCGCCACGCCGGGATCATCCGCCGCCAGCCAGCTGATCCGGGGATCGCGCCGGAACCAGGCCTCCTGGCGCCGGGCAAACCGCCTGGTGGCCTGCGCCGTTTCGGCGGCGGCCTGCTCCAGCGGCCACTCCCCGGCCAGGAATCGCAGCACCTGCGCATAGCCGAGGGCGCGGCTCGCCGTCCGGCCCGAACGAAGACCCCGGTCCGCCAGACCCTGGACTTCCGCCACGAATCCGGCCTGCCACATCCGGCTGACCCGGCCATCGATCCGCCGGTCCAGCTCATCCCGGGGCAGTCGCAGGCCAATCTGCACGGCCGGGTAGAGCGATTCGTAGCCGGGCAGCGTCGCGCTGAACGGCCGGCCGGACAGCTCGATCACCTCCAGCGCCCGGACGATCCGGCGGCCGTTGCCGGGCAGGATCGCGGCGGCCGCGGCCGGGTCGGCCCGGGCCAGCCGGGCGTGCAGCGCGGGCGCGCCGTGCTCGGCCAGCTCGGCCTCCAGCCGGTCGCGCAGCAACGGGTCGGTGCCGGGGAACTCCAGCTTGTCGATCGCGGCCCGGACGTACAGGCCGGATCCGCCGACCAGGATCGGGATCCGGCCCCGGTCGCTGATCTCGCCGATCGCCGCCCGCGCGAGCTGCTGGTACTCCGAGACGCTCGCGGTCCTGGTCACGTCCCAGACGTCCAGGAGATGATGCGGCACTCCGGCTCGCTGCGCCGGAGCGAGCTTCGCCGTGCCGATATCCATGCCCCGGTACAGCTGCATGGAGTCGGCGTTCACGATCTCGCCGCCCAGGGCCTCGGCCAGCCGCAGCGACAACCCGGACTTCCCGGTCGCCGTCGGCCCGACGACCGTGATCACACGCTGCGGCATGGCCTCAGTGTGCCAGCCAGGGCCCGGTACGGGCGCCAGTCAGCTCGCCCACGAGGCGACCAGGTAGGTGACGTCGAGCGGCGCGGCCGCGAAACGGATCTGGCCTTGCAGCCGGCCGGCTGCGGCGCCCGCTGCCCCGTCCCCGGTCGCGGCCCCGGCGAGTACCTGCCAGGCGGCCCGGCCAGCGACCATCAGTTCATCGTCGAGCGCGGCGCCGAGCCGGGCCAGGCGGCCGGGATCGGCGGCGGCGAATGCGGCGCGGACCTCGGCGTCGTACCGCTCCGCGGCGGGATCGGCGGCGCCGTGAACGCCGGCCGCCTTCCTGGCCGAGGCGTCGCCCATCGCCAGCAGGGCTACCCGCGGCGCGAGCGCGGCGAGTTCCGCGCCCAGCCGGAGGCAGTCCGCCGTGGGCATGTCCGCCGCCACGGCCTGCAGCCGCAGCCGCCACGGCGACGATGGCCGCGGGCCGGTGCCGTCTGCCGCCATGGCGGCGAACCGCCGCACCAGCCAGGCGCCCACGGTCAGGGAGAGCGGCAGCACCGGCGGGCCGGCGCCGGTGCTGAAGGGGACGCCGAAGTCCCGCAGGCTACCGGCGGCGGTGGACTCGTACTCCGCCGTCCGGTCCGCCCGGCCGACTATCACCATCAGCCCGGGCCGGGCCGCGGCAAGGCCGGCCACGGCCGCGGCGCAGGCAGCCCGCAGCTCGGGAATCCGCGCGTCGTCGCCGGATTCCATGATCACGGAGGATGTGACCGGCCCTGGGCGGCCGGATCCTCCGTGATCATGAGCTGAGTCCCCGGCCGCGCCCATGGCCGCGGGTACGAGCAGCGGCGGATGCGGGCAGACGGCGGCCGCGACGAGCACGGTCAGGCAGGCTGGCCGAGCGCGGGCATGCCCAGCAGCACCGGGGCGGCTGCGGCACGCCCGTCCGGCCCGGCTGACGGCAAGCCGGCTGGCCGCGAGCCTGCCCGGCGGGCGGCCCAGGCGTCGCCGCCGCGGGTCCGCCGGACCGTCAGCGGCGGGCCGTCCGCGAGCAGGTAATTCGGGGCGCCGCGGGTCACCACGGTGGTGACGACGTCTCCGGGCCGCGGTGCCGCGCCGGCCGGCGTGAAGTGCACCAGCCGGTTGTCCCGCGCCCGGCCGGACATCCGGTGGGTCGCCTCATCCTTGCGGCCTTCCCCGTCGGCCACGAGCACCTCGACCTCCCGGCCGGCGAACAGCATGTTCTCCCGCAGCGACGTCTCCGCCACCAGCGCCGCGAGCCGCTCGTACCGTTCCTGCACCACCTCGGCGGGGACCTGGCCGTCCATCGCGGCCGCCGGCGTGCCGGGCCGGACCGAGTACTGGAAGGTGAAGGCACCGGCGAACCGGGCCTGGCCGACAAGATCGAGAGTGGCGGCGAAATCCCGTTCTGTCTCGCCGGGGAATCCCACGATGATGTCCGTCGTTATGGCGGCGTCCGGCATGGCGGCGCGGACCTTGTCCAGGATGGCCAGGTACTTCTCCCGGCGGTAGGCCCGGCGCATGGCGCGCAGCACCGCGTCCGAGCCCGACTGCAGCGGCATGTGCAGCTGCGGCATCACGTTCGGGGTCTGGGCCATCGCGTCGATGACGTCGTCGGTGAAATCCCTGGGGTGCGGCGAGGTGAAGCGGACCCGCTCCAGCCCGTCGATCCCGCCGCAGGCCCGCAGCAGCTTCCCGAACGCGAGCCGGTCGCCGAACGCCGTCCCGTAGGAATTCACGTTCTGCCCGAGCAGCGTGACCTCGAGCACGCCGTCGCTGGCCAGCGCCCGGATCTCGGCCAGCACGTCGCCCGGGCGGCGATCCTCCTCCTTGCCGCGCAGGCTCGGCACGATGCAGAACGTGCAGCTGTTGTTGCAGCCGACGGAGATCGCCACCCAGGCCGAGTAGGCGGACTCGCGCCGGGCGGGCAGCACGGAGGGGAACCGCTCCAGTGATTCGAGGATCTCCACCTGGGCCTGCTGCTGCACCCGCGCCCGGTCAAGCAGCGCGGGCAGCGAGCCGATGTTGTGCGTGCCGAACACCACGTCCACCCACGGGGCCCGCGCGGTGATGACCGCCCGGTCCTTCTGCGCCAGGCAGCCGCCGACGGCGATCTGCATGCCCGGATGCGCGTTCTTGACCGGCAGCAGGTGACCCAGGTTGCCGTACAGCCGGTTGTCCGCGTTCTCCCGGACCGCGCAGGTATTGAACACCACCACGTCGGGAGCCGCGCCCGCCTCGGCCCGCTGGTACCCGGCTTCCTCCAGCAGCCCGGCGAGCCGCTCGGAGTCGTGCATGTTCATCTGGCAGCCGTAGGTACGGATCTCGAAGCTGCGGAGACCCTCAGAGCGCGCCATGCCTCCTAGGGTAGAGGCAGCAGGCGGCGGGCGGCCCGCGGAGCGTCCCGGCGGCCCGCGGAGCGTCCCGCAGGCCGATCTTCATCACGCCCGTCATGGTCATCTTCGCTACTTCGGGCCGCAGTATGGCTCGTGTCCGGAATCTGCGCTAGGCGGGGTGTCCCGGTGGTGAACAATAGCCCCATGACTGAGAGCGCGACGGTTCCCGCAGCAGGCGCGACGAAGACAGCACTGGATTCGACGGACACCCCTGACGGAACGACGGACACAGGAGAAAACGACCTTACGACCGCCGGGGACAGGGCGCTTCCCGCTGCCGCGTTCGGAGCGTGGCCTTCCCCCATCAGCGCCGCCGACGTGGCGCGGGGCCTGATCCGCATCTCGTATCCCATCGTCATCGGCGAGGACGTCTGGTGGCAGGAGGGACGGCCGGAGGAAGACGGCCGGATCACCGTCGTGCATCGCGGCGCGGACGCCGTGCCGCGGGTCCTGCTGCCTGCGCCGTGGAACGCGCGGACCCGCGTGCATGAATACGGCGGATTGTCCTACCTGCCGGTCCCGCGCGCTTCCGCGCGCCCGCGCCCGGCCGGCGGCCAGGCGCCGCGCGGTTATGCGGTTGTCTTCGCGAACTACTCTGACCAGCGGCTGTACCTGGCCGGGATGGAGGCGGCGGAGGCCAAGGAGGCGGCCGCGCCGCGCCCGCTGACGCCCGATCCGGCCACGGTCAGCGGGGCTGGGCTGGAGCCCGCCGGGCTGCGTTTTGCTGACTTCGCGCTCTCCCCCGACGGCGCCGAAGTGTGGTGCGTCCAGGAACGGCACACCGGCGGCAAGGTGACCCGCTCGATCGTGGCCGTGCCGCTGGACGGCTCGGCGGCCGAGAAGCCGGAGGCGATCCGGCAGCTGGCCACCGGATCGGACTTCTTCGCCTTCCCCACCCCGTCGCCGGACGGCAGCCGGCTGGCCTGGATCAGCTGGAATCACCCGCACATGCCGTGGGACGGCACCGAGTTGCGGGTCGCGGCCATCGAGAACGGCGTCCCCGGCAAGGGCCGGCTGGTCAAGGGCGGGCTGCGGGAGTCCGTGCTGGCCCCGGTGTGGCGTGACGACACCAGCCTGTACGTGGCCACTGACTGGACCGGGTGGTGGAACATCTACCAGGTCGGGCTGACCGGGGAGCCGCCGCAGGCGCTGTTCCCGGCCGAGGAGGAGTTCGCCGGCCCGCTGTGGCAGCTGGGGGCGCGGCCGTTCGCGATGCTCGGCGATGGCCGGCTCGCGGTGCTGCACGGCCGCGGCGGCATGCGCCTGGGCATCCTCGACCCCGAGACATCCGAGCTGGCCGATCTGGACATCCCGTTCGGGGAGTTCGCGCCCGGGCTCCGCGCGGACGGCATGGTGATCGTCGGGGTAGCGGGCGGGCCGCGTGAGCCGCTGTCGGTCGTCGCCGTGGACGCGGTCACCGCCCGGGTGACGATCCTGCGCCGGGAAATGGATGACGGGCCCGACGCCAGGTACCTGCCGGTGCCGCGCCCGGTCGAGCTGGAGGGGCCGTACGGGCGCATCGTGCACGCCCTGGTGTACGAGCCGGCCAACCCGGAGGTGACCGGGCAACCCGGCGAGCTGCCGCCGTACGTGGTCTGGATACATGGCGGGCCGACCAGCCATTCGGCCGGGCTGCTGGACATCGAGAAGGCCTACTTCACCAGCCGCGGCATCGGGATCATCGACGTGAACCACGGCGGGTCCACCGGGTACGGGCGGCTGTACCGGGAGCGGCTGCGGCGGCAGTGGGGCGTCGTCGACGTCGAGGACGCCAAGGCGGCCGCCGTGTCCCTGGCCAAGGCCGGCCAGGCCGACGGGCGGAGGCTGGCCATCCGCGGCGCCTCGGCCGGCGGCTGGACGGCGCTGGCCGCGGTGACCACGGGCGCGGTGAAGAACCCGGTATTCTCCGCGGCCACGTCCTACTTCGGCGTGGCCGACCTGCGCGGCTTCGCCGCGGCCACGCATGACTTCGAGTCGCGGTATCTTGACGGGCTGATCGGCCCGCTACCGGGATTCGAAACCATCTATAACGAGCGCGCCCCGCTCGGCCACGTCACCGACGCGACCTGCCCGGTGCTGCTGCTGCAAGGACTCGATGACCCGGTAGTGCCGCCGCAGCAGTCGATGAGCATCGCCGATGATCTTGCCGCGCACGGCATCCGGCATGCTTACCTCGCCTTCGAGGGCGAGTCCCACGGGTTCAGGAAGGCGGCGACCATTATCGCGGCGCTGGAGGCCGAGTTGTCCTTCTACGGCCAGATCCTCGGCTTTACCCCGCCCGGTATCCCGCCGGTCAGGCTAACCGGCGGAAAGGCACCGAAAAAGCGTCCGGCCTAAGGAGTTAGCGGGCGAATTCGATGGCGCGCGATTCCCTGACCACGGTGACACGGATCTGGCCCGGGTAGGTCAGTTCCTCCTCCACCTGCTTGGCCACATCGCGCGCGATCACCTGGGCCTGGATGTCATCGACGTTCTCCGGCTTGACCATGACCCTGATTTCCCGGCCGGCCTGCATCGCGAAGACCTTCTCGACGCCGTCCTGGGCCAGCGCGATCTGCTCCAGCCGCTCCAGCCGCTTGATGTAGGCCTCCAGCGACTCGCGCCGCGCCCCGGGGCGGCCGCCGCTGATCGCATCCGCCGCCTGGGTCAGCACCGCCTCCACGGTGCGGACCTCGACCTCGTTATGGTGCGCCTCGATCGCGTGCACCACGTCCTCCGGCTCGCCGTACCGGCGCGCGATTTCGGCGCCGATGAGCGCGTGGCTGCCCTCCACCTCGTGCGTCAGTGCCTTGCCGATGTCGTGCAGGACCGTGCAGCGCTTCATCAGCGCCGGGTCGAGCCCGAGTTCGCTGGCCATCATGCCGGCGATATGGGCCGACTCCAGCAGGTGCTTCAGCACGTTCTGCCCGTAGGACGTGCGGTAGCGCAGCCTGCCGAGCAGGTTGGTGAGCTCGGGGTGCAGGTCCGTGATGCCCAGGTCGACCATCGCATCCTCGCCTGCCCGGACACATAGCTGCTCGATCTCCGCCTTGCTCCGGTCGTAGGCCTCCTCGATCCGCTGCGGATGAATCCGGCCGTCCAGGACCAGCCGCTCCAGGGTGAGCCTGCCCACCTCGCGACGCACCGGGTCGAAGCAGGACAGCAGCACGGCCTCCGGCGTGTCATCGATGATCAGGTTCACGCCGGTAACCGACTCGAAGGCGCGGATGTTGCGCCCCTCCCGGCCGATGATCCGCCCCTTCATCTCGTCGCCCGGCAGATGCAAGACGGAAACCACGGACTCGCTCGTCTGCTCGCTGGCCACCCGCTGGATGGCCAGAGTGATGATCTTGCGGGCGCGCTTCTGGCCGTCCCGCTGCGCCGATGCCTCGATATCCCGCACGATCAGGGCCGCCTCGCGCTTGGCCTGGTTCTCGATAGCGGCGACGAGTTCGGCCTTGGCCTGCTCGGCGGTGAGGCTCGCGACGCGCTCCAGCACCTCGCGGCGCTCCTCGCCGAGCTTCTCCAGCTCGGCCCGCTGGCTGGTGATGTCCCGCTGCAGCTGGTCGAGGCCATCGGAACGCTGATCGATCCGGCGGGCGTCCTCGTCGATCCGCTGCTCCCGCTCAGCCAGCCTGGCCTCCCGGCGCTCCAGGTCGCCGCGGAGCAGCTTGACCTCCTCCTTGACGGCCCGGATCTCGTTCTCAACCTCGCGGCGCGCCTGGGCGGACTGCTCGGCGGCGGCCTCGGCCCGGCTGACGACGGCGCCGGCCTCCGACTCGGCCCGCGCCCTGATCTGGTCGGCCTCCTGGCTGGCCTCAGCCAGCACCCGCTGACGCTGCGCGTCGTCCTGCGGGGTGGTGAGATCCGCCTCCGCCGGACGGGCCGGAGGCTGGCCGGGTGACCTGCGGAGCACGACGAAGACAAGCGCGAAGAGCGCGGCAACGAGCCCGATCGCCAGTACCAGCGCGATTCCGTTACTCAAGGTTCGCCCCTTCCGCTCACGGGCGCCTCGGTACCGCTGATCGGCACCAGGGTCATGCCCTGCAGCGAGGGGCCACGCGCCTGGGGCGAGCCCGCACCACGGGTTGCGGCTCGCGACCGGCCCCGCCCGGGAAACTCACGCGTCCCGGCCGGGTCCGCCTGTTAGCTAGCCGGCGCTCCTCATCGCCGGTCCCTGCCCGGACCGCGGGCCAGGCCGGCCCGCTGCCCGGCCGGACTGAGGTCCGGCGCCCGGGCCGGCCGGACGGTCATCCGGCCTGCGCCCGGCGGGCTGCCTACCAGCCCCCTGCGATACCTTCACAGCCTCCGGGAGGCGCCCGTCCGGTCTGGCCGGTTCCGGGCTTCCGGTGCTGATAACTGATCGTGGTTGGTCATAACTGATCTTGTTTAACTATGCTGACTTGCCCTGCGCGGAGCAAATACCTCGCTGCCGTGAGGCTAAGCGCAGATAACGTTTTGGGCAAGCACAGGTCAGTGACCTGCATCGGAGGCTGCCCGTCGCCGGGGCGCTAACGACCGTTCACCAGGACGGCAGGCGCACGTCACTTTCTGCCTCCGGCGGGTCATCAAGGTCAATCCCGGCCGCGGCCGGGTCGAGGCCCTCCTGCTCGAGAGCCTCCCGGACGACGCGGTAGGCGATGGCCGCCGAGTATCCCTTCCTGGCCAGCACGCCGGTCAGGCGGCGGATGCGCGCCTGCAGCGGCTGCCCCCTCGTGCTGGCCAGCCGCCGCGCGACGAGCCCGCGGGCGGTCTCCATCTCCTGCTCCGGATCGAGCCGGCCGACGGCCGCCTTGATGTCATCCGGGGACACGCCCCGCTGCGTTAGCTCGGCGGCGAGCGCCCGGCCGGACAGGCCCCGGCCGTGATGCCGGGATTCGACCCAGGCGGCGGCGAATGCGGCGTCGTCGATGAGCTTCACACCACCGAGCCGCCCGAGTACGGCCTCGGCCGCGTCCGGCGGCACTCCGCGCCGCCGCAGCGCCTCGGCCAGCTGCGCCCGGGTCCGCGGGGCGGCCGTCAGCATCCGCAGGCAGATCTGCTGCGCGACCACCTCCGGATCTCCTTCGCCCGCGGTTCCGGCCGGCGGATTTCCGGCCGGGTTCCTGGCCGACGGGTTCCTGGCCCGCGAATTTCCGGCGCGCGAATTTCGGGTGCGCGGACGCCCGGTCTGGCCGATCGCGCCGGAACCGGACGGCTCCGGCGTTACCCCCGGCACGGCCCACGCGACGGACCCGGGGGCACCAGGATCCGCCGCTCCGGCCGGGGCCGCTGCTCCGGCCGGATCCGCCGGCTTGACCGGGTCCGCCGCTCCCGCCGGATCCGTGGCCTTCGGCGGATCCGGCACCAGCCTCAGATGCGCGGCGCCGGCTCGCTTGCCGCTACGGCGCACCACCGACGGCTCCCGCGGCTACGGCGGGCTTGGCCCCGGGAATCCTCGGGACCACCGCAAGGTCCGGCTTCGCCGTGGCGCCGGCGTTTAGCTGCGGGCCCACGCCGAGCTTCTCCTTGAGCTTCTTCTCGATCTCGTTGGCGAGGTCGGGGTTGTCGCGCAGGAAATTCCTGGCGTTCTCCTTGCCCTGGCCGAGCTGGTCGCCTTCGTAGGTGTACCAGGCACCGGCCTTGCGGACGATCGAATGCTCCACGCCTAGGTCGATCAGGCTGCCTTCCTTGCTGATGCCGACGCCATAGAGAATGTCGAACTCGGCGACCTTGAAAGGCGGGCTGCACTTATTTTTGACTACCTTCACGCGGGTCCGGTTACCGACCGCATCCGTGCCGTCCTTGAGAGTCTCGATGCGCCGGATATCCAGCCGTATTGACGCGTAAAACTTCAGCGCCTTCCCGCCCGAGGTCGTCTCGGGCGACCCGAACATGACGCCTATCTTCTCCCGCAGCTGATTGATAAAGATCGCCGTGGTCTTGTTCTGGTTCAGCGCGCCCGCGATCTTGCGGAGTGCCTGGGACATGAGGCGGGCCTGCAGCCCGACGTGGCTGTCACCCATCTCGCCCTCGATCTCCGCCCGCGGCACCAGCGCGGCCACCGAGTCGATCACGACGACGTCGATGGCCCCGGAGCGGATCAGCATGTCCGCGATCTCCAGTGCCTGCTCGCCGGTGTCCGGCTGGGAGACGAGCAGCGCGTCGGTATCCACGCCGAGGTTCTTGGCGTACTCGGGGTCGAGCGCGTGCTCCGCGTCGATAAAGGCGGCGATCCCGCCGGCTTTCTGCGCATTCGCGACCGCGTGCAGGGCCAGGGAGGTCTTGCCGCTGCTCTCCGGGCCGTAGATCTCGACGATCCGGCCGCGCGGGAGGCCGCCGATGCCCAGCGCGGCGTCGAGCGCGATGGATCCGGTGGGGATCACCTCCATCGGCGGCCGGGTGTCATCGCCGAGCCGCATGATGGCGCCCCGGCCGAATTGCCGTTCGATCTGGGCGAGCGCGGCATCGAGGGACTTCTCCCGGTCGCCGCCTTTACTGCTGGCCGCCCTGTCGTTCGGTGCCATGAGAACTCCCGTGGGAATCTGGGGCTTCTTGCCCGGCCGGCTCTTGCCGGCCGTGCTTCCGAGCCGTTCGTAAATGCCGCGCTACCGGCACCGCCGGGCTACGTCGTGAACTGTCGGCTCAGACGCTACGTGCCGCCACCGACAGTCCGGCGCTGGCGGCCCGCCGGCCCCGCCGTGGCGGCGGAGACCGACAGCATCGCTACTCTAGACGAACAACTGTTCGATCATCAACGCAACGCGCCGATACGCTCGAAATCATGCTGCCACCCCGCCCGCCGGGCGTCCCGGAGCCGCGCCGGAAGGTGAGCTATAACTCAGGCCTGGGCTATCAATGCTGCGTTATAGCTCATGATACGATCTACTAATCGTGGAGTACAATACACTATAGATATGGCTCATAGTGAGCTGTAGCTCATACTTCAAGGGACGGTCTCATGCCCAGGGTCTCCAGCGATGCGTCGGCCCGCGGCCGGGAGCTGCTTGATGGCCACTTCGATGAGTGGCAGCCGCTGCGTGAGCTCGCCCGGCCGCCGCGGGGCTGGATCCGCGCGGTGCGCGAGGCGCTGGGCATGAGCGCGGCGGCGCTCGCAGACCGGCTGGGCACCACCGCCGGGTCGGTGACCAGGCTGGAGCAGTCCGAGGCCGCGGGCCGGGTGCAGCTGGACACGCTGCGCCGGGCCGCCGACGCCCTCGGCTGTGATCTTGTCTACCTGCTGGTACCGCGCCGCCCGCTGACCACGGTGGTGCGCGAGCGGGCCAGGGAACTGGCCCGGGAGCAGGTAGCGGCGGTCGCGCAGACGATGCGGCTGGAGGATCAGGCCACCGACCGGTCAGCCGACCTGGAGGACCAGCTCACCCAGCGGCTCATCGAGCGCGGCAGCCTGTGGAGCGGAGCCGGCCGATGACCAGCCTGGCCAACGAGCCCGCGGGCGCAACGCCGCTCACCGAGGCCGAGCGGCACGGCCTGCTGCTGCCGGCGCTGACCCGGGCTGAGCTGAACCGCGCGGAGGCGGCGAACATCAGCGATGCCATGTCGTGGCTGTTCCTGTCCCGTCGCCGGCTCCGCCCGGAGTTAGTCACCGACGAGGAATGGCTGAAACGCCTGCACCGCCGGATGTACGGCCAGGTGTGGGCCTGGGCGGGCCAGTACCGGACGGCCGACCGGAACCTTGGCGTGCCGTACTGGCAGGTGCGAGTGGACATCCGCGGCATCCTCGGTGACGTGCGCGCATGGCTGGCCGACCCGGCCGAGTCGCGTTACGGCGACGACGAGTGCGCGATCCGGTTCGGTTACCGGCTGGTGGTCGTCCACCCGTTCCCCAACGGCAACGGCCGGTGGTCGCGGCTCGCCTCCGACGCGCTCATCGTGGCGCTCGGGGGCACCCGGTTCAGCTGGGGCGCCGCTTCGCTGGCCGAGCCGGGACGGCTGCGCCGCGAGTACGTCACGGCGCTGCAGACGGCGGATTCCCGCGGCGACCTCGGGCCGCTGCTGGCCTTCGCCCGCCAGTAGCGCCCCGGCCGGGCTCCGCCGGTCCGGCCCCGGACGGCCCGGTCTCGGGCGCCGCTAGGCGTGCGCCCGGCGGTAGTGGGCGCCGAGCACGTCGTCGCCGAAGTCGCTGCGGGGCCGGCGCAGCACGGTGTGCGCGTGATTGCCGTCGGCGGAGGTGTTGTCGTACTCGATCAGCAGGTCATCGCCCTGCACCCGGTAGTAGTGCGGCTGGCCCGGCGTGGTCGGGCCCGCCCAGGCGAAGTACAGCTCGCCGGCGCTGACCCGGGCGGCTTCGCGGGCGGCCAGCCCGGCGGGCAGGCGTTCGAGGTAGAGCGCGACGAGCTGGCTCAGCATTGCCCGCGGCGCGGGGCGGAGCCCGGTGGCGTCCACGCCGAGCGGCTCCATGTCTTCCGGCGCGCGGGATCTGGTGCCGCTGCCGATATCGCCGGGGGCCCGGGGCGAGACGACGGCGCTGGCCCGGCCGGCCGGGCCCAGCGCGTCAAGCAGCGCCCGCGCCAGGTCCTCCTCGGGAGCGAGCGGCCGGGAGACCGGCTGGCCCGCGTAGCTAACCCGGGCCGGGTTAGCGCCGAGGAACACCGGGGCGGGCGACACCTCATCGCCCGCCACGGTCATCGTCACCGACAGGTGATGCCCCTCGAAGCGCCAGGACCACGGCTGGTCGCCGGCCGGATCGCCGAAGACGGCGACCCAGTAGTCGCCGCTGTGCCGGCCCTGCTGCCACCCTTCCCGCCGGTCCAGCACCTCCTCCAGCGCGATGATAACCATCGCCTGCGCGTAGGCGTGGTCACTCAGGCCGGTGGCCAGCAGGCGGTGGGCGGCCTTGCGGGCAGCGCCGCTGAGTTCCGCGATGCAGACTCCCGGGCGGGGCAGCGGGCGGTACTCCAGCCAGCGCCGCGCGGCGTCATCGTCGAAGGACCGGGCCGCGAGCGCGTGCTGCTCGCCGTTGAGGGCCGTCAGCAGGACGGCCGCGGCCGACCGCATCTGGGCGGAGAGGGAATCGGCAGCCATGCTCCCGGTATATCAGCCGGCCCCGCGGCCCCCGGCCGGAGCTAGCCGGTCCTCGCGTTCAGCTCCATCAGCACGGACCGGCACGGCCTTTGGCGGCCGGAGGGTCAGCGCGGAATTCGGGGATGTCGAAGGTCTCGCAGACCGCCCGCCAGACGGTCTTCACGTCGGTGCCGTCGGCCAGCGCCTGACTGACCGTCCGGCTGCCGAGGGCGGCCAGCACGTAGTCCTTGGCCACGCTGTCGGCGTACGCGTCGCCGAACTGCGCGCGCATTCGTTCCCAGAAGGCGGTCAGACGCACCGGGCCAGGCTACCGGCCGGCCGGCGCTGCCCGGCGCTACCCGTCACTCGCTCGCGGGCAGGTGTCGATTCCGGCCGGCGCCGTTCGTGTAGGAGGTAGCGGCCGATGATGGCCGGGCCGCGCGCAACCCGCCCGGGACACATCGCCGCCATTAGCGAAAGGAGGGTGACATGGGCCGCATCGTCGTGATGAATCACGTGACGCTCGACGGGGTGATGCAGGGACCCGGCCGCCCCGGCGAGGACACCCGGGGCGGATTCACGCACAGTGGCTGGGCCAGCCGGTCCGAAACCCCTGACGACGCTGCGGGCCAGGCGATGGGCGGGCGGATGGCGGCCGGCGGCGGCCTGGCCGGCTGGCTGTTCGGGCGGCGTACTTACCAGGATCTGCTGGGTTACTGGAACCAGCAGCCCGAGAGCCCGTTCGGCCCGATGCTCAATAACTCGCCCAAGTACGTCGCGTCCGCCACGCTCTCCGAACCGCTGCCGTGGCCAAACTCGACGCTGCTGCACGGCGACATCGCGGCCGCCGCGGGCGCGCTCAAGGCACAATCCGACGGCGTTCTGGGCATCATGGGCAGCGGCGAGCTGATCGGCTCGCTGATGGCGGCCGGCCTGATCGACGAGTACTTGCTGATGATCCACCCGCTCGTGCTCGGCACCGGGCGACGGCTGTTCCCCGCGGGCGTGCACGCGTCGCTGCGGCTGGCCGGCAGCGTCGCAACAGCCACCGGGGTGCTGATCGCCACCTATGAGGTGGCCAGGGACCAAACCTGAACGAGCCGCACGGCCAGGCTTCGGGGAAGATTCGTACTGCGGGCCGGACCGGTGAACGCTGTCCTGAAGGAAAGGGATTCCGCAATGAAGCAGTACCTGCTCAGCGTCTACCAGCCAGACGGCGACCCGCTGCCGGCCGGCCTGCTGGCGGAGATCATGCGCGATGTTCGCGCGGTGGACGAGGAGCTGCGCTCCGCCGGAGCGTGGGTGTTCTCCGGCGGCCTGCACGCGCCGAGCACCGCGACCGTGCTTCATCCTGGCCAGGAGGAGGTGCCGATGACAGACGGGCCGTATGCGGAGGGCAAAGAACACATCGGCGGCTTGACCATCATCAGGGCGGCCAACCTCGATGAAGCGCTCGAGTGGGGGCGAAAGCTCGCGCGGGCGACCACGCTCCCGATCGAGGTCCGCCCGTTCCAGGGCGAGACGGAAGACTGACGGCGGGCGTGCCGGCCGTTCCGCACGCGGAGATCGAGCGTGTATTCCGCGAGCAGTACGGGCGCGCCGTGGCCGTCCTGGTCCGCGTGTTCGGCGACATCGACCTGGCCGAGGAAGCGGTCCAGGATGCGTTCACCACGGCGGTGGCGAGCTGGCCCGGCAGCGGCCTGCCGCCGGCGCCGGCGGGCTGGATCATCACCACGGCCCGCAATCGCGCGACCGACCGCTTGCGCCGCGAGTCGTCCCGCGACAGCCGCCATGCCGAGGCGACGCTGCTGCAGGCTCGCGGCGAGCCGCAGCAGCAGCAGGAGGGCCCGGTGCCAGATGATCGCCTGCGCCTGATCTTCACCTGCTGCCACCCCGCGCTGGCCCGGGGCGCCCAGGTGGCACTCACGCTGCGGCTGCTCGGCGGCCTGAGCACGCCCGAGATCGCGCGGGCGTTCCTGGTCTCCGAGCCGGCCATGGCCCAGCGACTGGCCCGCGCCAAGGGAAAGATCCGCGACGCGCGCATCCCTTACCGGGTCCCCAGCGAGGCCGACCTGCCCGCGCGCCTCGCATCGGTGCTCGCCGTTATCTACCTGATCTTCAACGAGGGCTACGCCGCCAGCTCGGGTGACCGGCTGATCCGGACGGAGCTGACCTCCGAGGCGATCCGCCTCGGCCGGCTGCTGACCCGGCTGATGCCAGACGAGCCCGAGGCGGCCGGGCTGCTGGCGCTGATGCTGCTCGAACAGGCCCGCAGCGAGGCGCGCAGCACTCCGGAGGGAAAGCTCATTCCGCTGCCCGAGCAGGATCGCCGCCGCTGGGATGCCGGCCTGATACTCCAGGGACAGGAGCTTGTCCGCCAGTGCCTGCGGCGAGGGCAGCCCGGGCCTTACCAGATCCAGGCCGCGATCAATGCCGTGCACAGCGACGCGCCCAGCGCGGCGGACACCGACTGGGCCCAGATCCTCGCACTCTACGACCAGCTTCTGGCCATCACCGGCAGCCCGGTCGTCGCCCTTAACCGCGCCGTCGCGGTCGCTGAGATCAGCGGCCCGCAGGCGGCCCTCGGGCTGATCGACGAGCTGCCCCTTGATCACTACTACCTCTTCCACGCGATCCGCGCCGATCTCCTCCGGCGCCTCGGCCGGGCCGGCCAGGCCGGGGCCGCCTACCGCGCAGCGATCGAGCGCACCCGCAACGCGGCCGAGATCGCCTTCATGAAAGAGCGGCTCTCAGCCCTCAGAACGGCCCCGTCCTGAGGAAGCACAGCTGGCCGGCCGGTCTGAGCCAGGGTGCCGGATCAGCCGGATCAGCCGGAGCCGCCCGGGCCGGGCGGCGCGGACGGGAGGCTGACGCAGCGGGGCACGGGCCCGGTGATGATGCCGCCGGCCCCCAGCGAGTTGCCCCGGCCGCCGCTGAACGCCAGGATCATCGTGTCCCCGGCGGGGATGCCGCCCTGGCCCACCTTGACCGTGACCGAGCGATGCCCCTGCCCGTTCACCCCGGCGCGGACCGACACCGAAGGATGCGGGACCGGCTGGGGGCGCGGCAGCGAGCCGATCGGCGGGCAGCCGGGCCGCACCGGGACGACCACGACCCGGGCGCCCATCGCATGCAGGGTCGCATTGGCGCCAGCCACCCCCGCCGGGCGGTTGACCGCCACCGTGACGGCGCCGTCGTGCTGGGTCACCGAGTACGCGGCCATCGCGGGTGCGCTGCCCAGCGCCAGCACCGCCGCGGTAAGGCCGGCCGCGGTGCCGACCACGCCGGTGGCCAGCCACACCGGCCGCCGGGCTGAGCGCCAGGCTGGGCGGCGGGCCGCTGCGGGCCGCTCCACGGCGAGCAGTTCGTGCCCGTGCTCGGTCATCAGCTGCTGATAAAGCTGATCCTCGAATTTCGTCATGACTTCCCCTTTGGCTCACTCGCAGGATCGGTGCCGTGGGCCAGCTCCGGGCTGGCCGTCTTCCGCAGCCGCGCCCGGGCCCGCATCAGCCGCATCCGCAGCGTGCCCGGCGCGATGCCGAGCACCTGGGCCGCTTCTTTGGCCGGCAGGCCCGCCAGGTCCACCAGTTCGACCACCGCCCGGTCGGCGGCGGACAGCGTGGTCAGCCTGGTGACCAGCGCCCGGCCAGCGCGTTCGGCATCGATCCGGTCGATCAGGTCCCCGACTTCGTCGGGGGCGAGTTCCCGCCGGCCCGCCAGGCGCTCCACCCTGCTCCGCTGTTGGCTGTGCGCTTCGCAGTGCGCGGCGTAGACCCGCCGGGCGATGCCAAGCACCCAGGCACGTGACGTGCCTTTGCGCGGGTCGAAGGTGGCGAACGAGGTGATCGCCTGGATGAAGGTGTCGGCGGTCAGGTCGGCCACGGTCTGCGGATCAGCACTGCGCCGCGCGAAGTAGGCGGTTACCGTCGCCACGTTCGCCCGGTACAGCGCCTCGAACTCAGCTACGGCGCCATTAGCCAGCCCGCTGCGCTGCGGCGCCAGGCGTGATGGCGGTGAATTCGGCGGCGATGACGATATCTGGCTCACACCTCTTAGTTGGCCCGTTGCCCCGGCGGCGTCACACCCGGCTGCGGCTCCCGGATAAAAAGCGCGCCCGTGTTCAGCGTTCCGGCTCCGCTGATTCTCCCCGCGATCGAACGCGATACCCGCGGCCAGCAGAAACGCACCGACCCGGGCGGACCGCCGTCCCCCGCGCTGGCCGGCGGCTGGCGCGATTGTCGGAGCGAGGAGGCAGGATGGATGCATGCCCGCCATGCCGCCTGCCCGGACGCAGCCGATGGACGGCTTCTCCGCGCCCACCAGGGCCTGGTTCTCGGCCGCGTTCGCCGAGCCGACCCCGGCGCAGGTGCAGGCCTGGGCGGCTATCGGCCAGGGCGATAACGCGCTGGTGGTGGCGCCCACCGGCTCCGGCAAGACGCTCGCGGCGTTTCTGTGGGCGATCGACAAGCTGGCCACCGGGCCGGTTCCGGAGGATCCGCTGCTGCGCTGCCGGGTGCTCTACATCTCGCCGCTGAAGGCGCTGGCCGTGGACATCGAGCGGAACCTGCGCTCGCCGCTGACCGGCGTCGGTCACGCGGCGCACCGGCTCGGCCTCGGCATCAACGAGATCCGGGTCGGGGTGCGCAGCGGCGACACGGCGGCGGACGAGCGCCGCAAGCTGGCCGGAAAGCCGCCTGACATCCTGATCACCACGCCGGAATCGCTGTTCCTGCTGCTGACGTCGAAGGCGCGCGAGGGCCTCCGGGGCGTCGAGACCGTGATCATTGACGAGATACACGCCCTGGCCGGCAGCAAGCGGGGCGCCCACCTGGCGCTGTCCCTGGAACGGCTGGACGCGCTGCGCGGCGTCCGGGCCGGGCCGGAGGCGGCCGGCGGCCGGGCGGGCCCGGGCGGCCAGCCAGGCTCCGGCTCCGGCCCGCGCCCAGTGCAGCGCATCGGGCTGTCCGCGACCGTGCGCCCGCCCGAGGAAGTCGCCGGGTTCCTCGGCGGCTCCCGCCCGGTGACGATCGCGGCGCCGCCGAGCGAGAAGCGGATCGAGCTCAAGATCGTCGTGCCGGTCGAGGACATGTCCGACCTGGAGCAGGCCCGCGCGCCCGATACCGGGACGGGCAGCCCGGCGGCTGGGCCGGACGGAACGGACGATCAGCCGGGCGGCCCGGACCGGCGGCGGTCGATCTGGCCGCACGTCGAGGAGCGGGTGCTTGACCTCATCCAGGCGCACAAGTCCACCATCGTCTTCGCGAACTCCCGCCGGCTCGCCGAACGACTCTGCGGCCGGCTGAACGAACTCGCCGCCGACCGTGCCGAGGCGCTCGCGCTGGAGCCCGCCGATAGCCCGGACCCGCCGTCAGCCCGGCCGCCGGCCGAGCTGATGGCCCAGGCCGGAACGTCGGCGGGCGCCCCGGCCGAGGTGGCCCGCGCCCATCACGGCTCGGTTTCCCGGCAGGAGCGGAACGAGATCGAGGAGGCGCTGAAGGCCGGGCGGCTGCCCGCGGTGGTGGCTACCTCCAGCCTGGAGCTTGGCATCGACATGGGCGCCGTCGACCTCGTCATCCAGGTCGAGTCGCCGCCCTCGGTGGCCAGCGGGCTGCAGCGCACCGGCCGGGCCGGGCACCACGTCGGCGACGTCTCCCGGGCCGTGATCTTCCCGAAGTACCAGGGCGACCTGGTCCAGGCGACCGTCGTGGCGCAGCGCATGCGCGACGGCGAGATCGAGGAACTGCGCGTCCCGCGCAACCCCCTCGACGTACTCGCCCAGCAGATCGTCGCGATGACGGCGATGGACGACTGGGACGTCACCGAGCTGGAGCAGACCGTCCGCCGGGCGGCGCCGTTCGCCGGGCTGACCCGCCCGGTGCTGGAGGCGGTGCTCGACATGCTGGCGGGCCGCTACCCGAGCGATGAGTTCGCCGGCCTGCGGCCCCGGCTGATCTGGGACCGCATGACGGGGACGCTGCGCGGCCGGCCGGGCGGCCAGCGACTGGCCGTGACCAGCGGCGGGACCATCCCCGACCGCGGCCTGTTCGGCGTGTTCCTGGCCGGGCCGCGAGATAAGTCCGGCCGGCACTCACGGCGGGTCGGCGAGCTCGACGAGGAGATGGTCTACGAGTCGCGGGTCGGCGACGTCTTCGTGCTCGGCGCGAGCTCGTGGCGGATCGAGGACATCACCGCCGACCAGGTGCTCGTCAGCCCCGCGCCCGGCCAGCCCGGCAAGCTTCCGTTCTGGCATGGTGACGCGCTCGGCCGCCCGGCCGAGCTCGGCCGCGCGATCGGGGCGTACTGCCGTGAGCTCGGCGCGGCCGGGCCGGCCGACGCCACCGCGCGGCTGCGCCGCGACGGGCTGGACGAACTGGCCGCCGCGAACCTGGTCAGGTACCTGACCGGGCAGCGCGAGGCGACCGGCTACGTGCCGGACGACCGGACCCTGGTGATGGAGCGGTTCCGGGACGAGCTCGGCGACTGGCGGCTGGTCCTGCACAGCCCCTTCGGCGCGCGGGTGCACGCTCCGTGGGCGCTGGCCATCGCGGCCCGGCTGCGCGAGCGCTACGGCGGGCTGGACGTGCAGGCGCTGCACACCGACGACGGGATCGTGATCCGCGTCCCGGACACCGACGATCCGCCGCCGGCAGGCCTGGCCGAGTTCGACGCGGACGAGGTGGAGCAGCTGGTGACCGCCGAGCTTGGCGCGTCCGCCCTGTTCGCGTCCAGGTTCAGGGAATGCGCGGCCCGGGCGCTGCTGCTGCCCAGGCGCCAGCCGGGGCGGCGCACGCCGCTGTGGCAGCAGCGGCAGCGCTCGGCCCAGCTGCTGTCGGTGGCGAGCAAGTACGGCACGTTCCCGATCGTGCTGGAGACGGTCCGCGAGTGCCTGCAGGACGTGTTCGACGTGCCCGGGCTGATCGGCCTGATGCGCGATATCTCGGCTCGCCGGGTCCGGCTCGTCGACGTGGAGACCCAGTCCCCGTCCCCGTTTGGCCGGTCGCTGCTGTTCCGCTACGTCGGCGCGTTCATGTACGAGGGTGATTCGCCGCTCGCGGAGCGCCGGGCCCAGGCCCTGGCGCTTGACTCCTCGCTGCTCGCCGAGCTGCTCGGCCAGGCGGACCTGCGGGAACTGCTCGACCCGCTGGTCGTCGCCGATTCGGAACGGATGCTGCAGCGGCTGTCACCGGACCGGGCCAGCCGCGACATGGAGGGCGCCGCGGACATGATCCGGGACGTGGGGCCGCTGTCCGCGCCGGAGGTGGCCGAGCGCTGCGATGACCCCGCCGCGGCCGAAGGCTGGCTCGCCGAGCTGGCCGCCCAGCGACGGGTGATCGAGGTGCGGGTCGCCGGCCAGGCCCGGTGGGCGGCGATCGAGGACGCGGGCCGGCTCCGGGACGCGCTCGGCACCGCGCTGCCGCCCGGCGTGCCCTTCGCGTTCGCCGAGCCGGTGGCCGACCCGCTCGGTGATCTGGTGGCCAGGTACGCCCGGACGCACGGCCCGTTCACCGCCGCGGCGGCCGCGGCGCGCTACGGGCTGGGCGTGGCCGTCGTGACGGGCGCGCTGCGGCGGCTGGCCGCGGCGGGCCGGGTCACGGAGGGGGAGTTCCTGCCCGGTGGCCGCGGCGCCGAGTGGTGCGACGCCGGGGTGCTGCGCCTGCTGCGCAGGCGCTGCCTGGCCAAACTGCGCAAGGAGGCGGAACCGGTGCCGCCGGAGGTGCTGGCCGCCTTCCTGCCGGCCTGGCAGAACGCCGGGCAGTCCGCGGCGGCCGACGGCCGGGCGGGCGGGCGGCGGACCCGGCGCCCGGGCCCGGACACCGTCTATGACGTTATCGAGCAGCTAGCCGGCACGGCGGTGCCCGCTTCCGCGCTGGAGACGCTGGTGCTACCCGGCCGGGTGCCAGGCTACGAGCCCGCGATGCTGGACGAGCTGACCGCGGCCGGCGAGGTCGCCTGGTCCGGCGCGGGAGGGCTGCCCGGCAATGACGGCTGGATCGTGCTGTCGCCGGCCGGCGCCGCGCCGCTGCTGTTCCCGGCACCGGGCGAGATCACGATGACGCCGCTGCACGAGGCCATCCTCAGTGCCCTCGATGGCGGCGGCGCGCTGTTCTTCCGCGCGCTGGCCGATCGCGCCGCGGACCTGGCCGGCCAGGCCGATCCGGATCGCGCGCACCTGCTCAGCGGCTCCCGCCCGGCGAACGCCCTGGACCCGGCCAGCGGCCCGGGCCTGGCCGGCGGCTCCGGCCCAGGCAGCGGCCCGGACCTGGTCAACGGCTCCGGGACGGTCAACGGCTCCGGGACGGTCAATGGCTCGGACCAGGTCAACGGCTCCGGGCCGGTCAACGGCTCCGGGCCGCCCGGCGGGCCGCGCGCCCCCGGCGGGCCAGGGCGGCAGCGTCCTGGTGATCACGCGGTCGCGGCCGCGATCTGGGACCTGGTCTGGGCTGGCCGGCTGACCAACGACACGCTGGCCCCGCTGCGCACGGTCCTCGGCGCTGGCCGGCAACCATCCGCCCGGCCGCCGGCCGGGGGCGGCGGTCCCGGTTACGGCGGCCTGCGGGTAACCGGAACCCCGGGCCGGCCGGGGGCGCGCCGGCCCGGACTGGGCCGCGCCGGGCTGGGCCGCCCGGGACTGGGCCGGGCCGCGATCCCGTCCCGCGGCGGGCCGCCGACGGTCAGCGGCCGCTGGTCGCTGCTGCCGCCCGGCGAGCCTGATCAGACGCGCAGGCTGCATGCGCTGGCCCAGACGCTGCTGGATCGGCACGGCATCGTCATCCGGGGCGCGGCCGTGGCGGAGCGGGTGCCCGGCGGCTTCGGCGCGCTGTATCCGGTGCTGCGCGCGATGGAGGAAGCGGGGCATTGCCGCCGCGGCTACTTCGTCGAGGGCCTCGGCGCGGCCCAGTTCGCGCTGCCCGGAGCGGTGGACCGGATGCGGGCCATGGTGCAGCCGGTCGCGGCCCTGGCGCAGCCGGTGGCAGCACCGGACGGCGCCGGGAGTGCGTCCGTCATCGTGCTGGCCGCGACCGATCCGGCGAACGCGTACGGGGCGGCGCTGCCCTGGCCGGCCAGGCCGGACGAGACGCCCGGCAGCCACCGGCCCGGCCGGAAGGCCGGCGCGCTCGTGGTGCTGGCCGACGGGCAGCTGGTGCTGTATGTCGAGCGCGGCGGCCGGACGCTGCTGTCCTGGACGAGTGATCCGGCCGCGCTCGGGCCGGCCGCGGCCGCCCTGGCCGACGCGGTGCACGCGGGCGCGCTGGGCCGGCTGACGGTGGAGCGGGCCGACGGCACCGGCGTGTATGACACCCCGCTGGCCCGGGCGCTGGAGACGGCCGGCTTCCGGCCGACCCCCCGCGGCCTGCGGCTGCGCAGCTAGCCGTGCAGCCCGGCGCCGCGAAGACCGCGGCCATCCTCGCCGATGTGTGCTGCGTGCTGGCCTTCGTGGCGATCGGCCGCGCCAGCCACGGCGAGGCGGCCGGCCTGGCCGGGCTGGCCCGTACGGCCTGGCCGTTCCTGTCCGGCCTGGCGGCCGGCCTGCTGATGACCCGGGCCTGGCGGCGGCCGGCCGCCCTCGTGCCCGCCGGTCTCGGCGCGTGGCTCGGCACCGTCGCCGTCGGCATGGCGCTGCGGGTGGCCTCCGGCCAGGGCACCACGTTCACCTTCATCCTCGTCGCGCTGGCGTTTCTCGGCCTGTTCATGCTCGGCTGGCGGGTGGCGGCCCGGGCAGCCGCCTCGATCCGGGCCACCAGGCTGCCGCAGGCTTGAGAACGGCGGTGCCTGCACGAGGCGGAGACCGGCCTCACGCCCGCGGCACCAGGGCGGCCAGCTCAGGCAGCAATCGCTGCGCCGCTGCCACGTCGCCGTCGAGCGGCCGGTCGCTGGTATCGGCCGGGAGCACCCCGGCGGCCAGCTCGAACGCATCGGCCAGCGTGCGCCCGGCCGGCCGGATTCCGCGCAACCGCAGCGCCCGCAGCGCAGCGACCAGCTCGCACGCCAGCACGATCCGGTAGGCCGGGATGACGTCGGTAGTGGCCCGGGCCGACTGGGTGGAGAACCCGGCATGCTCCTCGACGCCCCGGGATAGCACGGCGCTGCCCAGCGCCGCGGGCGCGGCCAGCCTGCGGATGTCGGCGATCGCCGACTGGGACACGTATTCGAGGATCATGATGCCGGAACTGGGCGGCGGGTCGGTGGCCAGAAATGGCGCCAGCCGGGTGAAGGCCGGCTCGACCAGCGTGCCCAGCCGGGCGGCCGAAAGCGCCGAGGTCTGGAAGAGCGCCGCGCGGGCCGCGTCCAGGGCCAGGCCGATGTAGGCGGTATGGAAGTTCCCGTTGTGCCAGACCGCCCGTCCGGCCACGTCGATCAGCGGATTCTCGGCGGCCGCGTTCACCTCGCTGGTCACGATCTGCTCGGCATGCCAGGCCGCGTCGACCGCGGGCCCGTGGACTTGCGGCAGCGCCCGGTACCCGTAGGGATCCTGAATCCGCGACGCGAGCCCGGTCTCCCCGGCCAGCAGGCCGCGCATGACCGCGGCCACCGCCTGCTGCCCCGGGTGGGGACGCGCGGCGTGCACCGGCTCGGCATACGGCTCGGTGGATGCCGCGGCGGCCAGATGGGAGAAGGCCGCGATGAGTGTCGCGACTTCCAGCAGCTCGCCCAGGTCGGCGCAGGCCAGCGCGGCCTCGCCGATAGTGGCCGCGTTGCTGGAGATAAACGCCAGCGCGTCACGGGACGCCAGCGCGAAATGCGGTGGCCGGGCCGGCCGGGGCACCCATTCCCGCTCGCCGAGCAGGCACAGCGCCGTCATGGCTAGCGCGGTGAGATCCCCGGTGCCGATCGCCCCCCACATCGGGACCGGCACCGACAGGCCGCCGTTGATGGCGTCGACCAGCACGTCGAGCACCCCCGGGTCCACCCCGGACCCGCCGGCCGCGATCTGGTTGACCCGCACCACGAGCATTCCCCGGCTGAGCTCGGCGGCGATCAGCGGCCCTCCGCCGCCGGCGTGGCTGCGCACCAGCCGCAGGCCGTGGCGGGCGCTGTCGCCGCTGCTGACCGCGGTCTCCCGGTTCGCGCCGACGCCGGTTGTCCGGCCGTAGACCTCACGCCGCGCGGTCGCGTACGCGGCCACCTCCGCGGCCGCCGCGGCGCGCCGCCTGCCGTCAGCGCTGAGCGCGACCTGGGCCGCGCCGCGCGCCCCAGCTGCTACATCGCCGCAGGTCAGCGAAATTCCATCGAGAACGAGCACGGGCCGGTCCATCGCATCGCTCCCCCGGGGTCCGCCGATAGCAGGGCCTACATTCCACCACCTGAGGCGGCCGCGCAAAGCCAAGCTGACCGCGGCCCGGGAGGGACAATCCGGCGGCGGATCAGCTCCGGCCGGCCGGTCCGGCCCGCACGTTCCAGCCCGGGCCAGACGCGGTTTGCCGACCGGATTCGGCCCGTAAGCTGCGCATTCGCGCCTCGGCAAACCGGCCCCGATGCGGCGTTGCCCGTGCGCCGGCATCCTGCCCGGCGCCGTTTACCTGCATAATGCTGGACATGCGTTTGTCCGCACGCGCCGATTATGCTCTCCGCGCAGTCATCGAGCTAGCTGCCGCCCAGGGCGGTCACGTCACGGCCGATCAGCTGGCCAAGACACAGCGCATCCCGGGTAAGTTCCTGGAAGCCATCTTGACCCAGCTCGGCCGGAGCGGGCTGGTGCGCAGCCGGCGCGGCCCGGATGGCGGCTTCTGGCTGGCGCGCCCGGCGAGCGAGATCTCGCTCGCCGACATCATCCGCGCGATTGACGGGCCGCTGCTAGGCGTACGCGGCGAGCGCCCGGAAAATCTGGGGTACATCGGGGCCGCCGAGCCATTGCAGACCGTCTGGATCGCGCTGCGCGCCAACGAGCGGGCGATCCTGGACGACGTCACGCTCGAGCACATCGTCTCCGGGGCGCTACCGGACAGCGTCCGCAAACTCGCCGACGATCCCCGCGCCTGGGCCTGACGCATCAGCCGGCCCGGAAGCCGCGGGCTAGAGCCGGGTTAGACCGGCACCATGTCCGTGATGTCCGGCGTGCGCCAGGTGGTCAGCCGGTCAAGCGCCGCTCCGCCCTGCAGCGAAACCGCGTCGATCACGGGCGCCTGCCCGGCACCGAGCTGCTGTGCCTGCGGAACGCCAAGCCGCTGTCCTTGCGGAACGCCGACGCGCTGTCCTTGCGGAACGCCGACGCGCTGGCCTTGCGGAGCACCGGCACGCTGGGACTGCGGACCGCTGAGCCGCTGGCCCGCGCGAGCCGGCACCAGCTGGCGCCCGCCGGTCGCGCCGAGCCGCACCTGGCCGGCCGCGGGACCGGACTCCGACACCGCCTGCCGGGCTGGCCCGGCAGGCGGGCCGGACGCGGGCTGCGGCTCCCTGGCCCCGGTCAGCACCGGCTCATTCTGCAGCTCGGCGAGCGCGAAGTTGTCGGACACCTCCCGCAGCACCTGCGATAGCGGCGTCCCCAGTGCCGAGCAGATCGAGCCCAGCAGCTCGGATGACGCTTCCTTCTGGCCGCGCTCGACTTCGGATAGGTAGCCGAGGGACACCCGGGCCGCTGCCGACACCTCGCGTAGCGTGCGGCCCTGCCGCAGACGGAGCCGACGCAGCGCGTCACCGAGCAAGTGACGAAGCAGAATCATCGCCGCTCTCCCTTCCGAGGCCAGTGCCTGATACCTCCACCGTACCTGCCCTCACGGACCGTACGGGAGACCGTATTGGCGCGTGTTCATCGCCGTAACACTGTAATTATGTATTCTCTTCCCCTATCCTGCCCAGGATCAGGCGCAGGCACTCCGCCACCGTCTGCCGTCTGATCTCGTCCCGGGAGCCGCGCAGCGTCAGCGACCGCACGGTCGCGTCGCGCCATCCGCAGTCCCCGGCCGGGCCGCCCCCGGCGCTGACCGCGATGTAGACGGTTCCGACCGGCTGCCCGTCGGCCGGATCGGGACCGGCCACTCCGGTGGTGGCCGCGCCGATCGTCGCTGCCATCCGGCGGCGGACCCCGGCCGCCATCGCCGCGGCGACGTCGGGATGCACGGCGCCATGCCGTTCCAGCAGGTCCCGGGGCACTCCGAGCATGGTGGCCTTGATTTCCGTGGCGTACGCGACCACCCCGCCGCGGAAGGCGGCGGACGCGCCGGGCACCGCGGTGAGAGCGGCGGCGAGCAGCCCGCCGGTCAGCGACTCGGCGACGGCGGCCGTCTGGCCGCGCGCGGTCAGCCGGGCGATGATCTCCGCGGCCGCATCCGGCCCGGTGGCCGCGGGTTCGGTCACGGCCCTTCTCCGGTGCCGAGCGCCGGGCTGCCGGGCGGTACCGCCCGCCGCAGCCGCATGGCCCTGACCGCATAATCGAACCCCGTCACCAGGGTCACGGCGAGTGCCGCCGCCATCACCACCTCGCGGCCGATTCCCTCCGTGCCCGGCAGGATGTAAAGCTCGATCGCGATCACCTGCAACAGCGTCTTGGCCTTGCCCCCCCGGCTGGCGGCGATGACCCCGCGGCGGATGACCCAGAACCGCAGGCCAGTGACCGCAAGCTCACGGAACAGGATCACCGAGGTGACCCACCAGGGCAGTTCGCCCAGGAACGAGAGCGCAATCATGGCCGATCCGGTCAGGGCCTTGTCCGCGATGGGATCGGCAATCTTGCCGAAGTCCGTGATCAGCCCGCGACGGCGGGCCACCTCGCCATCGAGCAGGTCGGTCAGCGAGGCAACGCCGAACGCCACGAATGCCGCGATCCGGTAAGTGGTTCCGCCCTCTAGCAGGAGCAGCACGAACACTGGCACGATGCCCAGCCGGAGCACGGTGAGCGCGTTGGCCACGTTGACCAGGCCGGGCGGCGTGATAGTCCCGCCATCGTGGCGGCTGCTGTCCCCCGCGGCGTCCGCCCCGGGCAAGCTCAACGCATTGCCGCACGAGGGCGCGGGGGCACCGTCACGCCGGTGGCCTCCGCCACCAGATCCACCCCCTCCGAGCCAGTGACGGTGGCGGCCACCAGATCGCCGATGACCAGCGGGTCCGCGGAGAGCACCGTGGTGCTTCCGTCGACCTCCGGCGCCTGGTGCGCAGCCAGGCCGGAGTAATCCCCGCCGGGCAGCCGCTCCTGGATCAGCACCTCCAGGTCCTCCCCGATGCGCTCAGCCGCCCGCTGCGACATCAGGTCCTCGGCGAGATCCGCCAGGTCCTCGACCCGCCGGGCCACCTCGTCGGCCGCGACCTGGCCGGGCAGTGACGCCGCCTCGGTGCCGTCCTCGTCGGAGTACCCGAAGATGCCAATCGCATCCAGGCGAGCCTCGCTGAGGAAGCGCTGGAGCTCCTCCACATCTGCGGGCGTCTCGCCGGGGAAGCCGACGATGAAGTTGGACCGGACGCCCGCGCCGGGAGCGGCCGCCCTGATCTGGTCGAGCAGCGCGCAGAAGCGCTCACGATCGCCGAACCGGCGCATCCTCCTGAGCACGCTCCCGCTGGCATGCTGGAAGGACAGGTCGAAGTAGGGGGCCACGCCCGGGGTGGAGGTCATCACTTCCACCAGGCCCGGCCGGACCTCGGCCGGCTGCAGGTAACTGACCCTGACCCGCTCGATGCCGGGCACGGCGGCCAGCTCCGGCAGCAGTGTCTCCAGCAGCCGCAGGTCGCCCAGGTCCTTGCCGTAAGAAGTCGAATTCTCGCTGACCAGCAGCAGCTCGCGCACGCCATGGCCGGCCAGCCACCCGGCCTCAGCCACGAGGTCGCCCGGCGGCCGGGAGATGAACGCGCCGCGGAAGGCGGGGATAGCGCAGAAGCTGCAGCGGCGGTCGCACCCGGAGGCGATCTTGAGCGGGGCGACCACGCCCCCATCGAGCCTGCGCCGCATGACCCGCGGCCCGGACGCCGGAGCGATACCCGGCGGCAGGTCCGGTATGGCCGAATCCGTCCCCGCCACGCTCGTCCCCGCCGCAGCTGTTCCGGCCGGATCCGTCCCGGCCGCAACCGTCCCGTGGCCGGGCAGGTGCGAGCCCGCGGCGGGCCGGCCGGCCGGCGAGATCGGCAGCAGCCGGCGGCGGTCCCGCGGAGCGTGCGCCGCCCACCGCTCCCCGGCCACCACGGCATCCAGCCGGGCGGCGATCTCGTCGTAGTCGTCAAAGCTCAGGACCTGGGCCTCGGGCAGCGCCTCGGCCAGCCCGGCACCGTAGCGCTCGGCCAGGCATCCCGCGGCGACCACCTTGGCACCGGCCGCCGACGCGCCCAGCAGCTGGTCAATCGACTCTTCCTTGGCCGCCTGGATGAAGCCGCAGGTGTTGACCAGGACTACGTCGGCCGCCGCCCCGTCGGCGGTGCCGTCGGCCAGCGTCCAGCCAGCGGCATCCAGCCGCGCGGCGAGTTCCTCCGAGTCGACCTCATTGCGGGCGCAGCCCAGCGTGACCAGACTGACGGTACGCCCTTTCCGGCCTGCGCTTCCCTGACTCGACGACACACCGGCAGACTACGGTAAGCGGAGCTGTGCACCGCCCGCGGGCAGTGCGGCGCGTCGGCCGCTGGCCGGTCCTTCAGCGGGCCGGCGGGCCAGTTGGGTCAGCCGGCTTTCCGCTGGCCCGGCCCGAAGCTCAGCGTGACCGGCTGGCCGGACTGGCCCGGCGAGCCGAGGTTCTTGCCGTTCACGGTCAGGGCGATCCCGCCGGGATTGCCCAGCACCAGGCTGACCGCCTGATGCTCGGTCCAGCGCTCGTCGGTGCCGCCGTCAACGATCCCGCTGAAGATCGTCCGGCCGCTGGCGGTGGTGAGCTGGACCCAGCAGTCCTCGACGGCGGTGAGGTGGATCACCACGGCCCGCGACGCCGCGGTCGAGGGAGCCGCGGTCGGCTGCGGCTTCGGATGCTTCCTGGCGGAGTGCTGGACAGCCGGGCGGCCGGCGCCCTGCGCAGTCACCTTGGAGACGCCGGCCGAGTGCCACACCTGGTACGCCACGAAGCCGACGATTAGCGCCAGCGCCAGCGCCAGCGCCGCGCTCCAGTTAGGCCGGTGCCGTTCCTTCAGCCCGATCGGCGTCGATGGCTCGAAAACTGCCGCGGCCGTGATCGCGTGCGGTGCCCCGTGCGCCGCGTCGTACTCCTGGACCAGCGCCTCCGGATCCGCGCCGACCGCCCGGGCGATGCTGCGGATGTGCCCGCGGGCGTAGAAGTCACCGCCGCACGCCGAGTAGTCGTCGCGCTCGATGCCCCGGATGATCGTCTCCCTGATGCACGTCCGCTGGCTGACCTGCGTAATGGTGAGACCGGCCTGGCGGCGCTGCGCTGCCAGGGCGTCACCGATGCTCACGCGGCGCCTCCGCTGCTTGGTCGGACTGCGTGCCGCCCGGGGTGCGGGTAACAGTTAACTGGGCTGACGATCCCTGCGTACAGGTTCCGTGCCCCAGTGTAGACAGCAACACATCAGGTCGCGAGAATTAGCGTGACCTACCGACGGATCTTTACCCGGTTCCCAGGAGCCCGTCCCGGGCGCCGCCTCAGCTAGCTGAAGTGCCCCGCAGCGAGCTGATGAGCTCCGCCAGCTCATCGGGCTTGACCAGCACGTCCCGGGCCTTGGATCCCTCACTCGGCCCGACCACGCCACGGCTTTCCAGCAGGTCCATCAGCCGCCCTGCCTTCGCGAAGCCCACCCGCAGCTTGCGCTGGAGCATCGAGGTGGAGCCGAACTGCGTGCTGACGATGAGCTCGGCCGCATCGCACAGCTGCTCAAGGTCATCGCCGATCTCCGCGTCGACCTCACGCTGGCGGCTTTCGGTGGCCGCGACATCATCCCGGTAGGACGGCTCGGCCTGCCGTTTGCAGTGTGCGACGACGTCACGGATCTCCTTCTCGGTGACGAACGCGTTCTGCAGCCGCATGGGCTTGCTGGCCCCCATCGGCAGGAACAGCGAGTCGCCCTGGCCGACGAGTTTCTCCGCGCCGGGCTGATCCAGGATGACCCGGCTGTCGGTCAGGCTGGAAGTCGCGAAGGCGAGCCTGGACGGCACGTTGGCCTTGATCAGGCCGGTGACCACGTCGACGCTCGGGCGCTGGGTGGCGAGGACCAGGTGGATCCCGGCGGCGCGGGCCAGCTGCGTGATCCGGACGATGGCGTCCTCCACGTCGCGCGGCGCGACCATCATCAGGTCGGCCAGCTCGTCGACGATAACCAGCAGGTACGGGTACGGCACATACACCCGCTCGCTGCCCGGCGGCGCGGTGATCTTCCCGGCCCGCACCGCCTTGTTGAAGTCATCCATGTGCCGGAAGCCGGACGCGGCCAGGTCGTCGTAGCGGCGGTCCATCTCCCCGACCACCCATTGCAGCGCGTCGGCCGCCTTCTTGGGGTTGGTGATGATCTGGGTGATGAGATGCGGTATCCCGGCGTAGGAGGAAAGCTCCACCCGCTTCGGGTCGACCAGGATCATCCGCACCTCGTCCGGCGTGGCCCGGATGAGAATCGACGTGATCAGCCCGTTGATGCAGGTCGAGTTGTGCGTGGGGATGCAGGACCGGCTGGCCAGGTACAGGCGGCTGGCGCTGTCGACCTCGATGCAGCGAACCGGAACGGACTCGACGGCCCGCACGTCAACGATGTACCGCTGCCGCGCCGGGCTGGCCGGCCTGATCGCACCTTGCCGGGCCAGCTTGCGGTCCAGGCGAAATACTGGCTCATGCGGCCTGAAGGCCACGCTGTAGGCCACCGACGAGCGCTGGCTGCGGCCGTGGCACGGCTTCGATAGCAAGGTGGCCTTAAAGCCCAGCCCGAGCACTAGGTCCAGGGCGCCGCGGGCCAGCCGCTCGTTCGTGAGGGTCAGGACGACCGCACCACTGCGCCCGCAGTACCCGTCAGTGTCAAGCAGTCCCGCGAGCAAGGCGCGCCGTTGTTCCACCGATGCCCTCAGGTACAACTCCGGGATGTGCTTATTGCCAAGCACGTCAAGCTCCCGCAACCGGCTCATGAAGCCGGTGCGCGCCTGGTGCCACGCCGAGCCGGTGCCCCGCTCTGCTATCCCGTACTGCAGCGGCGCCTTGTTCCTGGTCACGGCGTAGCCGTCGGCACCGATGGCGTCGATGATCTGCTGGTCGGCACTGGTGATGCGAGCGCAGTTCGAGTGCCCGTCGCCGAGCCACGCGCCCAGCGTGTACGGCGCCACCGGAAGATCGCGCTCTGGGTAGTCGAGCGGCCCGCAGACGGCGATGGAGTGGTTCGCCCTGCTTGGCGCGCGCAGCGTGGCGGCGATCTCGGCCGTGGTGATCGGCTCGTGGCCGGAAAGACGCCGGCGACCAGCGCCGGCTGGCGTGCTGACGCGCTCGGCCAGCGTCTTGTACACCAGGTGCCGTGAGTAGGCGGGAGTCCAGAACGAGACCTCGCGCCCGTCCCGCCGGTAACCGGTCCGGCGGTTGCGGCCCTCATGCGGGAGCCCGCTGACCAGGCCGTACAGCACGTTCCGGAACTGCGCGCCGACGTCAGCGAGCACTTCCGCGGTGGTAATGAGGCGGTCCGGCTCGCTCAGCACTACCGCGGCCCGAGCGCTCACCTGGGCCACCGCCGCGGCCGGCCAGTAGGGCACCCCCCGCGCGGGCCTCCCGCGCTGCTGACGGTCGGCCGCCGTCTGGGTCTGCCAGAGGTGCTCCGCGTCGGCCACGATGACGGTGCCGTCGGAGAACTCGACCTCGTAGCATGGGCGGCCGTGCATGACGGGGGTGGCCGCGATGACCGCGCACCGGTGACCCCGCTCATCGAAGACCTCATCGCCCGGCTGGATCTCGCCCATCGTGGTCCAGCCGGCCGGCGTGGGGATGGGGGTGTCGAGCGCCAGCGCCTTCCCGGCCCCGGTTGCGCCTGCGATCAGCATGTGCGGCATCTTGGCCAGGTTGGCCACCACGGTCCGGCCCTCGACGTCCTTGCCGAGCGCCACCACCATCGGGTGATGATCGCCCGCGGCCACCGGCGAGCGGAGCACGTCGCCGAGGCTGACGATCTCCCGGTCCGTATTCGGGATCTCCACCCCGATCGCGGACTTGCCCGGGATCGGCGACAGGATCCGCACGTCCGCGCTCTTCACCGCGTAGGCGATGTTCCTGGACAGCGCGGTGACCCGCTCGACCTTGACCGCCGGGCCGAGCTCGATCTCGTACCTGGTCACGGTCGGGCCCCGGGTGAACCCGGTCACGTGCGCATCCACCTCGAACTGCTCAAGCACGACGGACAGCGCCTCCACCATCGCGTCGTTCGCCCGCGTCCTGGCCTTCGGCGCGGAACCCGGCTTGAGCAGCGCGGCGGGCGGCAGCGTATAGCTGGAGTCGCTCGAGCCGGTCAGGGTGAGCTGCTCGGCCTTCTTGGCCGCCGCGTCACTTCCCGCCGAGGCCGACGCCGGCGCCAGCCCGGCCGGCCCGGTCTGGCCGGCTCCTGTCCCGGCGTCATTCCCGGCGGCGGTCCAGGGATCATGCCAGGATCCGTCCGCGGTTCCCGCCGGGCCGGCGCCGTGTCCCGGCTGGGCCGCCACGGGCGGGGAGGCCGGTGGCCCGAACAGCAGCGCATCGGACAGTGCCTCGTCATCGCCGACGGAGTGCACGGTCACCACGGGAGGGGCCGGCGAGCCGCCGGCCCGCGGCGGCACAGCTCCGCGGGCCAGGGTCCCGCCGAGCAGCGGGGTGTCGTACGGCCGCTCGTGCTCACCGGCCTCGATTGCCTCGTTCCGCCTGCGGCCGCCCCGGGTCAGCGACCGGGGCGCCACGCCAGCCGCGTCGCCGGCCACCTCGTCGCCGTCCGGGCGGCCGCCATGGCGCACGAACCCGAATATCTCACCGAGCCGGGCGGGCACCCGGTGCAGCGGCGTGCCCGAGATGACCAGCAGCCCGAAGCCGGTGAGAATCGCGAGCAGCGGCGCCGCGACCCAGGGTGAGACCGCCGCGACGAGCGGCGCTGCCGCGACGTATCCGATCAGGCCGCCCGCGGCGCGCATCGCGGCCGCGCCGTCCGCGGGCCGCGGCGTGCCATTGGCGATGTGCACCAGGCCGAGGGCCCCGACGATGAGCGCGGCCCAGCCGATCACCACCCGCGCCGTCTCGGCATTCCGGTCCGGATGCCGCAGCAGCCGCCAGGCGAGCAGCCCGAGCAGGATCGGCACCGCGGCGGCGCCGACGCCGAAGGCGCCCCTGACCACATCGGCCAGCACATGGCCCACCGGGGTGCCCAGGCTCCACCAGGCCGCGGCCGCCGAGATGATGGCCGCGCCGAGGACGGCGAGGCCAAGCCCGTCCCGGCGATGCGACGGGTCGAGATCCCGCGCGTTGCGGCCGAGCGCCCGGGCTGCGTAGCCCGCGGAGTGCGCGATCGCCATCCAGGCGCCCGCGACGACCTTGCCGGTCCAGCCGATCAAGATCACGATCGGATTGGCGGACGGCGGGCGGCGGCCCTTCCGGCCCGCCGGCCCCGGCCGGCCCCTGCCGCGGCGCTGGTCCCGGCGTGCGGCCGGCCTGCGGTTGCTGCGCGCAGCACTGCCCTTCGGGCGATTGCCGTTGCCTTGCGGCCGCTTGCCGGTGCCCGCGGCACGTGCCCGGCCGGATGCCCCACCTTGCGGGCGGGAGTTACTCCTGGGCGCACGGGTGGCCATGATCCCCACGGTAGCCCGCATTTGCGTTTAGGTGACAAACCGCTCACGGCGTGTCGGCGGCCAATAGCAACGGGAATCCACCGCCCGGCGACGGCGAGGCCAGCGCTCGGCCAGCGTGGCACCGACGGGCGGGGGCGCGGCCAGCGGGGCGAGCAGGTTCCGCGGGCATGACCGGCGCAGCAGGCATCGCGATCGCGCTCCGGAGGCCGGGCCGCGCCTGATCGGTTATATCGTACTGTTGACGGTCGTCTCGCTGACAACATAACTTCGAGACCGTCCGCAGCATTCAGGGAGGCGCCGTGCGCATCGCGGTCATCGGCGGCGGGCCCGGCGGCCTTTACTTCGCCGCGCTCGCCCGCCAGCTTGCGCCCGATGACGAGATCACCGTCTGGGAGCGCAACGCGCCCGACGACACCTTCGGCTTCGGCGTGGTGTTCTCGGACGAGACACTCGGCGGGATCGAGCACGCGGACCCGGCCATCTACCAGGCGATGGAGCGCGAGTTCGCCCGCTGGGACGACATCGACGTGCACATCAAGGGCGAGCGGATCACCAGCGGCGGACACGGGTTCGCGGCGATGAACCGCAGGCGGCTGCTGCAGATCCTGCAGCGCCGGTGCCGCGAACTCGGCGTCACGCTGCACTTCAGGGCGGAGGCACCGGACCCTGATGAGCTATCCGCCGGGTACGACCTCGTCGTCGCCGCGGACGGGGTCAACTCGGCCACCCGGGCCAGGTACGCGGGCTCGTTCGGCCCGGATCTGGAATCCCGGCGGTGCAAGTACATGTGGCTCAGCACCGACCTGGTCTTCGATGCCTTCAAGTTCTACATCGCGGAGACGCCTTACGGCGTGATGCAGGTACACGGCTACCCCTACGACGCGACCGGCAGCACCTTCATCGTCGAGATGCACGACTCCGTCTGGCGGGCCGCCGGTTTCGGCCGGATGGCGGCGGCCAGCCTGGCCCCCGGCCAGTCGGATGAGGAGTCGATCGCGCGCATCCGCGCGCTATTCGCTGACGTCCTTGACGGCCATGCGGTGCAGGCCAATAACTCCCGGTGGATCAGCTTCAGCACGGTCCGCTGCGAGCGCTGGCGGCACCGCAACATCGTCCTGCTCGGCGACGCCGCGCACACCGCTCATTTCTCCATCGGGTCCGGCACCAAGCTGGCCATGGAGGACGCGCTCGCGCTGGCCGCGTGCCTGCACGAGCAGCCGGACATCGATGCCGCGCTGACTGCCTATGAGCAAGAACGCAGGCCCGTGGTGGCCTCGACGCAGCGTGCCGCGCAGGCCAGCCTGGAGTGGTTCGAGAACCTTGGCCAGTACCTGCATCAGGAGCCGGAGCAATTCGCGTTCAACATCATTACCCGCAGCCGCCGGGTCACCCACGGCAATCTGCGGACCCGCGACCCTGAGTTCGCGGCCCGGATCGATGCGTGGTTCGCCGACCACGAGCAGCGGCGCGGGATGACCGCCGGACCGGTCACCGGCGGGCCGGTCGCCGGCGCGCCCGTGGTACCGCCGATGTTCCAGCCGCTGCGGCTGCGCGAACTCGAGCTGAAGAACCGGGTCGTCGTCTCCGCGATGGACATGTACTGCGCGTCCGGCGGCATGCCCTCGGACTTTCACCTGGTGCACCTGGGCGGCAAGGCACTGGGCGGGGCCGGGCTGGTGATGACCGAGATGGTCTGCGTCTCCGCGGCCGGCCGGATCACCCCGGGCTGCGCCGGGCTGTACGCCGCCGAGCATGAGGCAGGCTGGCGGCGGGTGACCGGCTTCGTGCATGCCCAGTCGACCGCCAGGATCGGGATCCAGCTTGGCCATTCCGGCCGCAAGGGGTCCACGAAGCTCATGTGGGAGGGCATCGACGAGCCGCTCGACGAAGGAAACTGGGAGGTCTGCGCGCCGTCCCCGATCCCGTACCAGCCCGGTATCAACCAGGTCCCGCACGAGCTCACGACCGCCGAGATGGCGGAGATCACCGGCCAGTTCGCCACGGCGGCGCAGGCGGCCGACCGGTGCGGCTTCGACCTGATCGAGTTGCACTGCGCGCACGGCTACCTGCTGTCCTCGTTCATCTCGCCGGTCACCAACCAGCGCACCGACGGCTACGGCGGGTCGCTGGCGAACCGGCTGCGCTATCCGCTTGAGGTGTTCGCCGCGATGCGCGCGGTCTGGCCCGCGGGCAAGCCGATGACGGTCCGGATCTCGGCCACCGACTGGTATCCGGGCGGCATCACTGGCGAGGACGCGGTCGAGATCGCCCGGGCGTTCGCGGCCGCGGGAGCGGACGCCATCGATGTGTCCACCGGCCAGGTCACCCCGGCGGAGAAGCCCGCCTTCGGCCGCTCCTACCAGACACCATTCGCCGACGCGGTCCGCAACCAGGCGGCCATCGCGACGATCGCCGTCGGGGTGATTTCCTCGTACGACGACGTGAACTCGATCATCCTGGCCGGCCGCGCCGACCTCTGCGCACTGGGCCGGGCCCATCTGTATGACCCGAACTGGACCCTGCACGCGGCCGCCGAGCAGGGTTACGATGGGCCGGCCGCGGCATGGCCCGCGCCCTGGCAGGCCGGCAGCAGGGCGCCGCAAACTGGCCGGGCGGACGGGCCGCGGCCGCGGCTTGAGCTCGTCCGGGCGGGCCAGCAGGGCACCCGGCATGCCCGGTGGCGCCCGGCCGGCCGCGCCGCGGCCGGCGCCGAGGAGAAGGCGGTGCGATTGTGACCATCGAACGGGTGAACCCGCCGACGCTGCCCAGGCCGTCCGGGTTCTCGCATGCGATCGTGGCGACCGGCAGCCGGCTGGTGTTCCTGGCCGGCCAGACCGCGCTCGACGCCACCGGCGCGGTCGTCGGCGACACGGTGACCGCTCAGTTCGAGCTCGCGCTGGCTAACCTGCTGGCCGCGCTGCGGGCCGCGGGCGGCTCGGCCGAGTATCTGGCCAGCATCACCATCTACGCGGTGGACCTCGACGACTACCGGGCGCACGGCAAGGAGATCGGCGAAACGTGGCGGCAGCTGGCCGGCCGGGAGTACCCGGCGATGGCGGCGGTCGGCGTCAGCAGGCTCTGGGATCCCGCCGCGCTGGTGGAAATACAGGGGTACGCAGTCGTCCCCTGAACCCGCCCGGGCCAGCCCGGTCACTCCGGCGCCGGTTCCTCCGGCCCCCCGGCCCCGGGGTCATCCCCGCTCAGCCAGCTGAACGTCCCGTCGCCCGGCTCATCCTCCGGCGGCTCATCCGGCCCGGGCTCCGCCCAGCGCAGCCAGGTGACGCCATCGGCGGGCTCGCGGATCGCGTTCTGCGGGCCGCCCGTCAGCAGGTTCTCCTCAAGGTAGATGCACACAGCCCCGCCGGCCTGCTCCGGGGTGGCCGGCCAGTCGTCCTCCTGTCCGACCGGAGAAGCGAAGCCAAGCAGCCCATCCTCTCCAGCCCACCGGAAGGTCACGGTGATCTCATAGCCATCCCCGGCTGGCCGAAGCCCGACCTGCTCCAGGCTGAACGCGGGATCCACCGGGGGTTCCTGCCAGCGGTCGCCGAACCGGCCCTGTACCTCCCCGGCAGAGGTCAGCGATGCCTCGGCGACGGCGCGGGCCAGCTCGGCGAACTCGCGCGGGGGGAACTGCGGATCGGGCTCCGGCGGCGTATACCAGGGCGTGATATCCACGCCGCGCAGGTCGGCCTCGCCAGCCAGCGAGCCATCGCCGTCAAGCACGCTCAGCACGTCCGCCTGGCGGCTGCGCCGGAAGCCGCCCGCCCAGAGCTGGCCGCCGAGGACGGCCAGCACGCCGATCTGGCCCGGCAGGCTGACCGAGCGAAGCAGCGCTCCGGCCAGGTCATACTGATGCACGCTCGTGACCGGGTCTTGTTCGCGCACGTTGCCGTGGTCGGCGCCGGGTACATCCAGCGGATCATCGCACCGGCCGGAGACCCAGAGCCCGTCGTCCGCCAGCACGGCGATGTCCCCGCTCAGCGGGCCGAGCCGGGTCTTCTCGCCGGTGGCCGCGTCCAGCCGCAGCAAGTCGATGACCGGCCCGCCGGACCAGATGATCGCGCGTTCGGAAGGCTGGCCAGCCGCGGCGATCTCGATCTCGCGGCCGGACGCGTACCAGGCGCGGTCGCCCCGCGCGAGCAGCGCGTCCGGACTGCCCAGGTGCGGGAAGACGGCGACCGGCGCCAGCGACCTGGCATCCAGCGCGAGCACTGTTGCCGCGGCATCGTCGACTGTCCAAACGAGCTCGTCAGCGACGGCCGCCAGCCGCAGGCTCCGGCCGACTTCGGCCAGCGTCACCTCGCCCGCTGGCGACACCACGGCCAGACGGCCATCTCCGGCCGGGCCGATGGCAACGACGCCGGCCGGCCCGGCACCGATCTCCGACGGCCCGAACGGCAGGTCGATCGCCCGCACCTCCCGGCTGACCGGATCCACCCGCAGCAGCTGGTCACGGTCGGACAGGGCGAGCCAGACCGCGCCGCCGCCCGCGGCGATCGCGCCCGGCCCAGGCGGCCAGTCCGGCTCGGCGCTGGCCGCCAGCGCCGCGCCGTCCGGGAAGGAAGCGAAGATCTCCCCGCGCCGGGTCGCCGGGTCGATCCGCACCAGCACCGGCCACTGGTAGTGGGCCGCCCAGACGGCACCGAACCCGGCGGTTAATGCGGACGGCTCAAAAGCGACCATGCGCCAGTGAAGCACGCGGCGCGGGCCAGCCGCGACGGGCTTTCGCGGCACCAGGCCGGCCGCGCCGCCGGGCGGCCGCCGGCCCGCGCGATCACACCCGGTGAGAGCGCTTTATCAAAGGGCTGGGTGCCGGTGATAGGCATCCTGATCGGGTTCCGGGCGGGTGCCCGGCGGAGCGGGCGGGATGGCCGGAGCACTGCCGGAGGGCGGGCCGGTCACCGCGAGCACGTGCGCGCGGGCGGGATCGACCAGCCGGGTGCGCAGTGCGCCGAAGGTGCGGGCCGCGCGCTCGCCGTGCCAGTCGGCGGGCAGCAGCTCGGCCGGCAGGCCCGGATCCAGGTATGGCAGCCGCCGCCAGGCGGTGAGCGCGAGCACGTAGTCGGCGAACGCGGCCTCGCCGCGATCGCCTGCCGCCCCCGCCCGGCGCCCGCGCCCGGACCCGGGCCAGCGCTCCAGCACCGGCTCGCAGTCGTCCAGGAACTCCTGGTAGAGCCGTTCCAGCCGGTCCAGGTCCCACCACCGCCCGACCTGCTCGCGTACATCGCCGAACGCGAGATAGCCCGCCTTAAAGAGGTCCACGTATCCGGACAGGCCGTACCGGGCCAGCACTTCCGTCGTCTCGTCCGCGAGCCGGGCCGGGGCGATCCAGACCCCGGCCGACACGGTGCCGAAACCGAGCCAGCTCAGCCGGGACCGCAGCGCGTGCCGCCGGCCGCGTTCCCGCTCCGGCACGCTGAAGACGGCCAGCAGCCAGCCATCGGCCAGCCGGGCGCGCGGGCGCCCGAAGATCCGCCGGTCGCCTTCAGCGAGGATCTCCCGGCCGCGCGGCGATAGCGCATAGCCCGCCGCACCGCCGAGCCGCACCGGCTCCAGGATCCCGCGCTGCTTGAGCCGGGAGATCGAAGACCGGACCGCGGCCTGGTCCGCGCCGAGCCCGCCCATCAGCCTGATCAGCGACGCCACGCTGAGCCAGCCGCCCGACTCGCGCGCGTAGAGGCCGTAGATCGTCACGATCAGCGCCCGCGGCCGCGGCGGCCGCGGCTCGCCATCACGTGGCGCCCCGGTGATTGTCGTCACGGCAGCAACCTAGTGTCCGCCGGGAGACCCGAGGATGCGAAGCCCGGGTCGCGCACCCCAGGCGACCGCCGCCGAAGGCTGCCGCTGATTCTTTGACTATCGTCATGAACACGGAATACTGATGACGTCCGGTGGCACCCGAGGAAGGTCGCGGCCATGCAGCTATCGCCGTCCGCCCACACCGACACGTTCTGCCGGGATCACCTGCCTGCCGCGGATGACTGGCCGGACCTGCGGTTTGACCTTCCCGCGCTGGCCTACCCGGACCGGCTCAACTGCGCGGCCGAGTTGCTGGAGACGACCATCAGCGCGCATGGCGCGGACCGGCCGTGCCTGCTGTCGGCGGGCGAGTCCTGGAGTTACGGTGACCTGCTGCGGGTGTCCAGCCAGATCGCCCAGGTGCTGACCGAGGACCTGGGCCTCGTCCCCGGCAATCGGGTGCTGCTGCGCGGGCCGAACAACCCGTGGCTGGTGGCCTGCTGGTTCGGGGTGCTGCGGGCCGGCGGGGTGGCGGTGGCGACCATGTCGCTGCTGCGGGCCGGGGAACTGGCCACGATCTGCGAGATCGGCCAGGTCACGCTGGCGCTCTGCGATAGCCGTTTCACCGCCGCGCTGGCCGAGGCGGCCGTGCCCGGCATGCGGACGGTGGCCTACGGGGGTAGCGAGCCAGCCGACCTCACCCAGCTGGCCAGCCGGAAGGCGCCCTGGGCGGCCGCCGTGCCCACGGCCGCCGACGACGTCGCCATGATCGCATTTACCTCCGGCACGACCGGCCGGCCGAAGGCGACCATGCATTTCCACCGGGACGTGCTGGCCACCGCCGACACGTACTCCGCGCACGTGCTGAAGCCGCGGCCCGACGACGTGTTCACCGGGACGCCGCCGCTGGCCTTCACGTTCGGCCTCGGCGGCGCGGTGATCTTCCCGCTGCGGGCGGGTGCGTCCGTGCTGCTGCTGGAGAAGGCCACCCCGGCCGAGCTGGCCGAGCAGATCGCCGCCCGCGGCGTCACCGTCTGCTTCACCGCGCCGACCGCCTACCGGGCGATGATCGCGTCCGGCCAGGCGCCGCTGCTGCGCGGCCTGCGCCGCCCGGTCTCGGCGGGCGAGCACCTGTCGGCGGCCACCTGGCAGGCCTTCTACGACGCTACCGGGGTAAAGATCATCGACGGGATCGGCAGCACCGAACTGCTGCATATCTTCATCTCCAGCGCCGATGACGAGATCCGGCCGGGGGCGACCGGGCGGGTGGTGCCCGGCTACCTGGCCGAGGTGCTCGGCGAGGACGGCAAGCCGGTACCCGACGGCGAGATCGGCCGGCTGGCGGTCAAGGGCCCGACCGGCTGCCGGTACCTGGCCGATGACCGGCAGCGAGCCTACGTGCGCGACGGCTGGAACATCACCGGCGACACGTACCGCCGGGACGCCGATGGCTACTTCTGGTACCAGGCGCGCTCCGACGACATCATTATCTCCTCGGGCTACAACATCGCCGGTCCCGAGGTCGAGGAGGCGCTGCTCGGTCACCCCGAGGTGACCGAGTGCGGCGTGGTCGGGGTGCCGGACGAGGCCCGCGGCCAGATCGTCAAGGCCTACGTGGTGCTGGCCGGCGGGGCGCCCGGTGACGATGCGAAGGCCCGCGAGCTGCAGGACTTCGTCAAGGAACGGATCGCGCCGTACAAGTACCCGCGCGCGATCGAGTTCCTGCCCGCGCTGCCGCGGACGAACACCGGCAAGCTACAGCGGTACCGGCTGCGCGACCTGGCGGCCGGCTGACCCGGTGCCCGGCTGACCGGGTGCCCGGCAGGCCGGATATCTGGCTGACCAGGTGACCGGCCGGCCGGACCGAGCCCTCAGACCTCGATCAGCACCGGGATGATCATCGGGCGACGGCGGTAGTTCTCGTTCACCCAGCGGCCCGCCGTCCGGCGGACCACCTGGGTGAGCTGGTACACGTCGTTGATCCCGTCCGCGGCCGCCCGGGCCAGCGCATCCTCCAGCCGCGGCCGGACCTCGTCGAAGGCGGCGTCATCGATGCCGGCGCCGCGCGCGTGGATCTCCGGCCCGGCGATCATCTTGCCGGTGGTCGAGTCGATCACGATGACCACGGAGAGGAATCCCTCCTCGCCGAGGATCCGGCGGTCCTTCAGCGATGTCTCGGTCACCTCGCCGACCGACAGCCCGTCCACGTAGACGTAGCCGCAGGGCACGGCGCCGACGACCGAGGCCTGGCCGTCGATCAGGTCGACCACGACGCCGTCCTCGGCGATGACGATGTTCTTCTCCGGGACGCCGGTACTGGCCGCGAGTTCCGCGTGCGCCTTCAGGTGCCGCCACTCGCCGTGCACCGGGATGAAGTTGCCGGGGCGGACCAGGTTGAGCACGTACAGCAACTCGCCGGCCGGCGCGTGGCCGGAGACGTGCACCAGCGCGTTGCCCTTGTGCACCACCCGCGCGCCGAGCCTGGTCAGGTCGTTGATGATCCTGGACACTGCGGTCTCGTTGCCCGGCACCAGCGAGGATGCCAGCACCACGGTGTCGCCCTCGGCGATCCTGATCGGGTGATCCCGCCCGGCCATCCGGGACAGCGCCGACATCGGCTCGCCCTGGGATCCGGTGGAGATCAGCACGATGTTCTCCGGCGGCAGTTCCTCCGCGTCCTTCATGTCGACAATCAGGCCGCCGGGCACCGACGGGATCTTCAGGTAGCCGAGGTCGCGGGCCACGCCCATGTTCCGCACCATCGACCGGCCGACCAGCGCGACCTTGCGCCCGTGCGACGCGGCCGTGTTGAGCACCTGCTGCACGCGGTGCACGTGGCTGGAGAAGCAGGCCACGATGATCCGCTGCTCGGCATGCTCGAAAACCTCAGCCAGCACCGGCGCGATGGCCCGCTCGCTGGTCACGATGCCAGGGACCTCGGCGTTGGTGGAATCCGCCATCAGCAGATCGACGCCCTCGGTGCCCAGCCGCGCGAACCCGCCGAGGTCGGTCAGCCGGCCGTCGAGCGGCAGCTGGTCCATCTTGAAGTCCCCGGTGTGCAGCACCACGCCGGCCCGGGTGCGGATTCCGACCGCCAGCGCATCCGGAATGGAGTGGTTCACCGCGAAAAATTCAAGCTCAAAGGGCCCGAACGACTGACGGGCGCCCGCCACTACCTCTTCGGTGAATGGCGTGATGCGGTGCTCGGTGAGCTTGCCCTTGACCAGGCCGAGCGTCAGCTTCGAGCCGACCAGCGGGATGTCCTTGCGCTGGCGGAGGAGATAGGGAACGCCGCCGATGTGGTCTTCGTGGGCATGGGTGAGGACGATCGCCTCGATCTTGTCCAGCCGGTCCTCGATCGCGGTGAAATCCGGCAGGATCAGGTCAACGCCGGGCTGATCAGGCTCGGGAAAGAGCACGCCGCAGTCCACCACGAGCAGCCGCCCGGCATGCTCGAAGACCGTCATGTTGCGGCCGATCTCGCCGAGTCCGCCCAGCGCGACGATGCGCAGGCCGTTCGCGTCCAGGGGCGGCGGTGTCCCGAGCTCGGGATGCGGGTGACTCACCGGAGCTTCACGCCTCCGGCCTCGAGGTCCGCCCGCAGCTGTTCGATCTCGCCCGGGGTCGCGTCCGAGAGCGGCAGCCGGACCGGGCCGCCGGGCAGCCCGAGCAGCCCGAGCGCCGCCTTGGTCATGATCACTCCCTGGGTACGGAACATCCCGGTGTAGACGGGCAGCAATTCGCGGTGGATCGCCAGCGCGGTGCGCACGTCGCCGCCGAGGTAGGCGTCGATCATCTGGTGCAGGCGGTCACCGACCACGTGGCCGACCACGCTGACGAACCCGGACGCCCCGATCGCCAGCCAGGGCAGGTTGACCATGTCCGTGCCGCTGTAGAAGGCCAGGTCGGTGCGGGCCATCGCCCAGGATGCCGCGCCCGGCTCGTCCTTGGCGTCCTTGACGGCGACGATCCTGGGGTGCTGCGCCAGCCGGACCAGCGTCTCGGTGCGGATCGGCACGGCCGTCCGGCCCGGGATGTCGTACAGCATCACCGGCAGGCCGGTCGAGTCGGCGATCTTGGTGAAATGCGCCTCCAGGCCGCTCTGCGGTGGCTTGCTGTAGTAGGGGCTGACGAGCAGCAGCGCCGCGGCGCCGGCCCGTTCCGCCTGCCGGGCCAGCTCGCAGCTATGCGCGGTGTCGTTGGTTCCGGCCCCGGCCACCACGGTCGCCCGGTCCCCTACCGCCTCGACCACGGCGCGCAGCAGCCGGTCCTTCTCCGCGTCGGTCGTGGTCGGCGACTCGCCGGTGGTACCGCTGATCACCAGGCCGTCATTGCGCATCTCGGTGACCAGGTGGTCGGCGAGGCGGGCGGCCCCGTCATAGTCGACCGCGCCGTCCGGAGTCATCGGGGTCACCATCGCGGTCAGCATCCGGCCGAACGGTGCCGCCGGGGTCGATGCCATGCTGCCGCCCCCTGCTGCTGTCTGGGTAGCTGTCATGCACCGAACGCTACCGGGCGGTGCCGGTAACGGGTACCGCCGGCACGTCGGCGGGCCAATTGAGGCACCAGAAAATTAAAGACGCGGCGACGTGAGCTCGGGGGTACTCACGTCGCCTGCGTCTGTCTCAGTATCGTCCGCGGCCGGGCGCGACGTTACTCGTTGTGCGCAAATCGCTACAGGCAAAGTGCGGGCAGCGCCAGGCCGGTCCGGCGCCGGCCCGGCTCAGCCGGGCGCCTGGGGTCCGGCGGCCAGCGGATCCTCTGTGCCGGCCCCTGGATCTGCGGCGACCCCGTCGTCCGGGCTGACCGCCCGATCCTGGCCGGCTCCCTTATCGGAGGTCCCGTTGCGCCATGGCTGGGCGTAGCAGAGCCAGGCGATCCCGGCCGCCAGCAGGACGCCGCAGAGAATCCAGCCCAGCGTGGTGGTCCCGACCCCGACGTACTTGAGCCCGGAAGCGAAGATCACGAAGGTAATAGCGGGCCGGATGTAACGATCGGGTGCCCGGGACGAGAAGAACGAGCCGATCAGCACCGCCGGCACGCTGCCGATGATGATCGACGTGGTGACCGAGAACTCGACGTGGCCGAAGGCCAGCGCGCCGAGCGCCGCGGCCAGCGTCAACGGCACGGCCTGGGTCAGGTCCGTGCCGACCAGCTGGTTGGCCCCGATCATCGGGTACAGGAACAGCAGCAGGACGATCATCAGCGATCCGGAACCCACCGAGGTCATCCCGACGATGAGCCCGCCGATCATCCCGATGATCACGGTCAGCAGCGGCCGGGGCCTGATGTCGCGCGCGACGGCCTCGCGCTTCTGGCCGCTGCGCCGGTCCAGGGCGTAGCGCAGGACCATCGCGGCCGCGCCGATCAGCAGCGCGGCGCCCAGCGCCCGCTCGATATTGGACTGGGCCGTGCTGCCGTCCCCGAGCAGGTGCAGCAGGTAGGCGCCGAGGAAAGCCATCGGAACCGAGCCGAGCACCATCCAGCCCACCAGGCGGAGATTCACGGTTCCCTTGCGCAGATGCACGGCGGCGCCGACGGGCCGCATCAGGACGGCGGCGACCAGGTCGCTGGAGATGGCCGTGGATGGCGTGATCCCGAACAGCAGGATCAGCATCGGCGTCATCAGCGCGCCGCCGCCGGCCCCGGTCAGTCCGACCAGAAACCCGACGACAGCGCTGCCCAGGATGATGTAAGGATTCGCGTGCATGGCACCTCCGGTCCACCGTGGCCATCTTTTCGCGCGAACGCGGCAAGCCGCAGACTGTAGCGCAACCGGAGGTTTACCCCGCTGCAGCCCTCATGATCTGCGAAGCAGGCGCATACTGTAGATCATGAGCCCAGCACGCGCCATGCCTCGGCGCTTCCTGCCCGGAAGTCCCTTCAACAATTCCGCGCCGGCGGCCCCCATCGAGCACTACGACACCGGTGACCAGGTGACACACGACCGCTATGGCCTCGGCCGGGTAGTCGGCGTCGAGGAAGACATCGCGGTAATCGTCGACTTCGGCGGCCAGCAGGCGCGGATCACCTCTCCGTTCACCAAGCTGACCAAGCTGTAAGAGGCGTACTCGCCCGTTGCTCGCGCTGCCGGGCGAGCGCGCTGCCGGGCGAGCGCACTGCGGAAGAGGGCTGCGGGCTCGTCGCCCTCGGAACACACCGGCAGCGGTGAAGTTGAGGTGTGCGCTGTTAGCGTGCCGTAGCAGGCCCGGCACGGCCCGGCGGAAACTGGCGGATCAGGGGGGGCGGCGGGCGAGCGGACGGAGCTGGGCGACCTGGCTGAGATCCGGCGGAGGGTGCACCGCATGGGCCGTCAGCACGACCTCGCGCCGGAAAGTCAGTCCCGCGGCCTGGAACTCGCCCGGGTCGACGGCGCTGGCGTCAGTGACGTCGATGCCGAGGGCCAGGTGCTCAGCGGCGGGGAACTCGGCATCGAACCGCGACTGCCAGCTGGCCGCGCCGCCCGGCGCGGGCGGCGCGGCCATGAGCAGGAAGTTGCCCCACCAGAAGGCGGGGTTCGCCGGGCTGCGGATCACCACATAGTCGCCGCGGTCGGTGCGCTCGCTGCCCTCCAGGAGGCGGAGCATGATGTCGGTGCGGTAGCCGAGCGACCTGATGTCCACGGCTGAAGCCTAGTTAGCCGGGCCGCCAGCAGCATGATCGCCATACCGGCGGCCCGGGCCGCTAGAACACCGGGATGATGTCCTCGGGGTTGATGTCCGCGGAGACGTCCACGCCCTCGATGTCGAGTTCGGGGATCGCCGGGAACTCGATCCCCCAGCGCTGCACGATCACCCGGATCTTGGCGATGGCCAGCTTCCAGTTCTCGGCCTGGTCCTCGTAGCTGAGCACGCCGAGCCCGGCTTCCCGGGCGTGGTTCATCAGGATCCGGTGGTTGGGCAGGAAGTACGGCGGGATATCCCAGAATCCCTCCGGGGGCTCCCAGAGGATCATCGACAGGAAGATGAAGCCCGCCCTGAGCTGGCGGGTGATCGTGGCCTTGACGTCTTCGGTGAGGCCGGGCCACTCGTTCTCCAGGATCGTCATGCAGATCTGCAGGTGCCGCGACTCGTCGCGGCCGATCCGCTGGAACATCTCGGCGAACACCGGGTGCGTTGTGCCGGACGCCATCCCGCGGAACAGCGTGGATGCCGCCATCTCCCCCATCATGAAGCTGGTGAAGAGCACGGGCAGCGAGTACTTGCCGACCGCCTTGCTGTAGCCGCTCCAGTACCGGCCGCCGTTGTGGTAGAGCCACGCGATGTTGTTATGCGCCGCGCGCTCCAGGTCGGTCGACGGCGTCCAGTTGAGCGGCCCGCCCGGCCAGAGCGCGCCGATCGAGCGCTGGCAGCACTCCTCGTGGTTCATCTCGTCCCGGGTGATCGAGAAGAAGCACTTGCGGACCGGGTCCTCCTCGTGCTGCTCGAACGCCTGAATGGTGGCCCGGGCGAACACGGCGGGCCCGGACGCGTCAAAGTTGGCGAGAACGGAGAACCAGTACATGATCCCCAGCCGCTGCTCGGTCGTGAAGTCCTCCGCGCGCAGGCCGTCCCAGGGCAGGTCAGCCGGATTCCAGAGGGCCAGCTTGGACTTCTGGTAGATGGCCGCGAGCTTCTCCGTCTCGACCCGCCACTCCATCGGGTAGATGTTCGGCTGCGGGATCTCCGGCGCGGGCCAGAACCCGCCATCGGGGATGGTCAGCTCGTCCTGCCGCGCTGCCGGGCTCTTCGACTCCGCCACGTGCCGCTCCGTTCTCCTGAATCGCAGTGCGCCGATACGCCGCGACGGCTACCTGTCCGGCCCCGGGACCCCGGGCTGTCGTATGACACGATACCGCCAGTGCTGCGTTATGCCGTAATATCGAGGTCGGCTGTCAGCGGATTTCCCGGGCCGGGTCAGACCCCGAGCCCGCGGCCGATGATCTCTTTCATGATCTCCGTCGTGCCGCCGAAGATCGTCTGCGCCCGGCCGTCCGCGAATGCGCGGGCGACCGGGTACTCGCGCATGTAGCCGTAGCCGCCGTGCAGCTGGACGCAGCGATCAACGATCTTGTTGCAAAGCTCGGTGTCCCAGTACTTCAGCATCGAGGCATCCTCGTTCGAGAGCCGGCCCGCGATGTGCTCGGTGACCGCGCGGTCGGTGAAGGCCCTGGCCACCGCCAGCTCGGTGGCCATTTCGGCGAGCACGAAGCGGTTGTACTGGAAGCTCCCGATCGGCCGGCCGAAGGCCTGGCGCTGCTTGCAGTACTCCAGCGTCTGCTCGAAGACGGCCTCGGCTCCGGCCAGGGCCGTGGTGCCGATCGAGACGCGCTCCCGGGGGAGATTCTGCATCAGCGCGACGAACCCGCCGCCCTCGTCCCCCAGCAGATTGGCCGCGGGCACCCGGACGTCGCTGAAGAACAGCTCGGAGGTGTCCTGGGCGTGCATGCCGACCTTGTCCAGGTTGCGGCCGCGCTCGAAGCCCGCCATGCCGCGCTCGACCACCAGCAGGCTGATGCCCTGGTGGCCGGCCTCCGGATCGGTGCGGGCCACGACGATCACCAGATCGCACATCTGGCCGTTGGAGATGAAGGTCTTCTGGCCGTTCAGCACGTAGTGGCCGCCGTCCCGCCGGGCCGATGTGCGGATGCCCTGCAGGTCGCTGCCCGCGCCTGGCTCGCTCATCGCGATGGCGGTGATCAGCTCGCCCGAGCAGTAGCCGGGCAGCCAGCGTTCGCGCTGCTCGGGGCTGGCCAGGCGGATCAGGTAGTTGCCGATGATGTCGTTGTGCACGGAGAAGCCGGGTCCGTGCGCGCCGGCCCGGGCCAGTTCCTCGTTCATGATCAGGTAGTAGGTGTAGTCGGGGTTCCCGCCGCCGCCGTACTTCTCATCGACGTCGATCCCGAGCAGGCCAGCGCGCCCGGCCGCGAGCCACACGTCCCGCGAGACGGCCCCGTCGCGTTCCCACTGCTCGTGGTATGGGGTGATCTGCCTGGCAATAAAGGAACGAACCAGGTCCCTGAACGCCTCGTGCTCGCTGGTGAAGATATCGCGCCGCATCCCCGGCTCCCCTGCTCTGTGCGCCTCTGCAGGTGAACGTAACACTGGACTCCGGCCGCGCTGGCCGGCCGGGATGCTGATACTTGTGAAATACTCACTTCACAACTAGTATTTCGCAGCATGTCCTTCATAGATCAGGAAACTGACCTTCCGGTGCTGGCCGAGCCAGTACCGGCCGGGCCGGTGCCGGTACCGGCCGGGCCCGATCTGGCCGGGCCGGGAACGGCCGAACCCGGGGCGGCGGAGAATCCGCTGCGGATCACCGACCCGCTGGCGATGCGCGCGCTGGCTCATCCCGCCCGGATCGCGATCCTGCAGCACCTGGTGATCGACGGCCCGGCAACCGCGACCGCCTGCGCGGAAGTAGCCGGCCTGTCGCCCTCGGCCTGCAGTTACCACCTGCGGGCGCTGGCGCGGTACGGCTTCGTCGCCGAGGATCTGGCCAATGCCGCCGACGGCAGGCACCGGCCCTGGCGGGCCCGGGTGGTGGCCATCTCGTTCGGTGAGGACCCGGATCAGCCGGAGGCCGTCCAGACGGCCGGCCGGCTGCTGGCGGCGAGCATGCAGGCCAGGATCGGGGAGGTCAGGGCGCGATACCTGGAGCGGGAAGCCGATTATCCGCCGGAATGGCGGGATGCCTCGGGCATGCGCCAGGACGTCCTGCACGTGACCGCGGAAGAACTCACCGCGGTCCGGGCGAAATTCGTGGAGGTTTTGTCGGACTATCGCCGCCTGAACCGGGCGGACCGGCCTCCCGGCACGCGGCGCGTCCATGCCGTGCTTGACCTGGTGCCCTGGTTCGATCCCGAAGACGACTAGTGGGCGTGGCCGACCGGCTGCGGGCGCAGTGGCGCGGTGGCCCGCTGTCGGACCGGAACTTCCGGCTGCTTACCGCCGGTCAGTTCACCTCGACGGCGGGCGACTTCTGCTACGCCGTGGCGCTGCCCTGGCTGGTGCTGTCGACCCACGGCGGGCCGGTCCTGCTGGGCACCGTGCTCGCTTGCTATGGCGTGCCGCGCACGGTGCTCATGCCGCTCGGCGGCGTGCTCGCCGACAATCTGGGACCGCGCACGATCATGCTCACCGCCGATCTGGTCCGCTGCGGGCTGGTCGTGGTGCTGGCGGTGTTCGCCGCGAAGCACATCGTGTCGCTGGTGGCGCTCGGCCCGATCGCGGCTTTGCTCGGCGCCGGAGAGGGACTCTTCATCCCGGCCTCGTTCACCATCATGCCGTCCCTGCTCAGGCCGGACTGGCTGCAGGCCGGGAACGCGCTCAACTCGGCGGCCGTGCAGTTCGGCTCGCTGCTCGGGCCGGCCCTGGGCGGCATTCTCGTCGCCTCGGCCGGCTCGGCGCCGGCCTTCGCGGTCGACGCTGCGTCATTCGGCGTCTCGGCGCTGGCGCTGGCGCTGATCGTGCCCAGAACGCGGGCGGTCCTCGGCGGCGCCGGGGCCAGCAGTGACGGGACCGGCTCTGCTGAGCTGGACGCGGCCGGGGCGGCCGGAACCGGAGTCGGCGATGCTGGAGCCGGCGCCGGGGCCGCCGGAGCCGGAGCCGGCGCTGCCGGGGCGGACGGGCCGGACGCGACCGGGCCATCGAGGCCGGCGGCGCAGGGCCCGCAGGATGAGGCGGGGGGCGAACCGGGCAAGCCTCCCGGGGTATGGGCGCTGCTTCGCCACTCGCGGCTGCTCCAGACCCTCATCGTCGTCGCCGCGGTGGCCAACCTGACGGCCGCCGGGACGTTCGAGGTAGCGCTGCCCTCCCTGGCCCACATGAGTTTCGGCGCCACCGGCTACGGCGTGCTGGTCGCCTGCTACGGCGCCGGTGCCGTCATCGGAACGCTGGCCGCGACCAAAGCTGGCCGCCTCCGCCGCCCGGCCCCGGTCGCCTGCGGCGCATTCCTGATCACCGCCGCCAGCATGTGCCTGGTGCCGTTCCTGGGCGGGCTTCCTGGCGCGGCCGCCGCCATTGTCGTGCTTGGCGCCGGGAACGGCTTCGGCAACATCATCATGATCACGTTGCTGCAGCAGTGGGCGCCTCCCGCCATGCTGGGCCGGATCATGGGCGTGGTGATGCTGGCCAGCATGGGGACCTTCCCGGTCTCGGTGGTGCTGTCCGGCGTGCTGGTACGGGCCATCGGCCCGATCCCGTTCTTCCCGGTGGCCGGAGCCGTCCTCGCGGTGGCGATTCTCGGCGCCCTGACCCAGCGCGAGATCAGGGACTTCGGCACCGCCGCCGAGCCAGCCGCACTCAGCGTGGAATCAGTTAGCGGTTAAGATTTCGCCGGTTCCGCCCGGGTGGAAACCGGCCAAATCTTAACCGCTAACGACGGCCGGGCCCTTAGGCGGCGGTCGTCTTGGCCAGATACGCGGCCCACTGCGGGTCACCGTCATGAGCCGCGCCGATCAGCCGCCAGTGCGCGCCGTGCGGCACGGCGGGCACGCAGCGCAGGCTCCAGCCGAGTTCCTCGATCAGCCGGTCCGCCTTGCCGTGATTGCACTTCGTGCAGGACGCGACGCAGTTCTCCCAGGTGTGCGTGCCGCCGCGGCTGCGCGGCAGCACGTGATCGATGGTGTCCGCCCGGGTGCCGCAGTACGCGCACAGGTAGTTGTCGCGGCGCATCAGCGCGGCCCTGGTCAGCGGGACGCGGCTGCGGTACGGCACGCGCACATAGCGCCGAAGCTTGATCACCGACGGGGCGGCCAGCCTGACCGTCGCGGCCCGCAGCACGCTGCCGGCCAGGTCGTCGTGCACGACTTCGGCCTTCTCGCCGAGCACGAGGCACACGGCCCGGTGCAGGCCGACCGTGGTCAGCGGCTCATACGTGATGTTGAGCAGCAATACCCGACGCACACGCACCTCCCGCCGATGCGCCGCTCCCGGAGCCAGTGCATCCGTGACCAGTGTGATTGCCTGACGGCCCGTCCGACAACACTAATAGCGTATCGGCGCGGCTGGCTGGTGGCACGTACCAGGCACCAGCGCGGTCGCCGATGCCGGTAGCCCTAGAGTGCAAACCATGACGACTGCGTATCCGCCGGCGCTCCGATCCGAGCTCCAAGACAGCATTAACGGATTCCTCGTGGCCGATCCCTACCGCTGGCTCGAGGACCCCGGCAGCGCGGAAACCCGCGCCTGGCTGGCCGCGCAGGATGCGCTCTACGCCGAGCAGCTGGCCGCGCTGCCCGGCCGGGAGGCGCTGGCCACGCGGCTGGCCGAGCTGCTCGGGGCGGGAACCGTGAGCACGCCGGCCTGGCGCGGCGAGCGCCAGTTCTTCCTGCGGCGGATGCCGGGCCAGGAGCACGCGGTGCTGTACACCGCGACCGCGGACGGCGGCGAGCGGGCGCTGATCGATCCGATGCAGGTCGATCCGTCCGGCACTACGACGCTGGACGCGTGGCAGCCCGACAAGGAAGGCCGGCTGCTCGCCTACCAGCTGTCCGAGGGCGGCGCGGAGGAGTCGGTCCTGCGCGTCCTCGATGTCGAGACCGGCCAGGATGTGGACGGCCCGATCGACCGCTGCCGGTACAGCGGGGTGGCGTGGCTGCCGGGCGGCAAGGCGTTCTACTACACGCGCAGGCTCGCGCCCGGTGATGTTCCTGCTGGTGAGGAGCAGTATCACCGGCGGCTCTACCTGCACCGGACCGGAACGCCCGCCGATGACGACATCATGATCTTCGGCGCGGGCCGGGAGAAGACGAACTACTACATGGCCTCGGTCAGCATGGACGGCCGCTGGCTGATCGTCAGCGCGGCGGCGGGTACCGCGCCCCGCAACGACCTGTGGCTCGCCGACCTGGCTGCCTCCGGCGAATCAGCGCCGGACCTGCGCGTCATCCAGCGGGACGTGGACGCGCAGACCACGGCCAGCGTCGGCCGGGACGGCCTGCTGTACATCTTCACCGACGCCGGGGCGCCGCGCGGGCGGCTGCTGACCGCCGATCCGGCGGCGCCGGAGGCTAGCCAGTGGCGGGAGAAGCTCCCGCAGGACGACGAGGCCGTGCTGACCGACTACGCGATCCTGGACGGCCCGGAGCTGGACCGGCCCGTGCTGCTGGCCGCCTGGACCCGGCACGCGGTGAGCGAGATCAGCGTGCACGACCTGGCCACCGGCGAGCGCACCGGCGCCATCCCGCTGCCCGGCCTCGGCACCATCGGCGGGCTGAGCGAGCGGCCGGAGGGCGGGCACGAGGCCTGGTTCGCCTACACCGACAACGTCACCCCGGTGACGATCTTCCGCTACGACGCCCGCAGCGGGGAGGTCGGGGTCTGGGCGCGCTCCCCCGGCGCGGTCGACGTTCCCGACGTGGAGACCCGGCAGGTGGCCTACTCGTCCAAGGACGGGACCACGGTACGGATGCTGGTCATCTCCGGGCGCCAGGACCAGCGCGAGCCGCGGCCGGCCATCCTGACCGGGTACGGCGGGTTCGGGATCAGCATGACGCCCGGCTACGCGGCCACCGTACTGGCCTGGGTGGAAGCCGGCGGCGTCTACGCCATCGCGGGCCTGCGCGGCGGCAGCGAGGAAGGCGAGGACTGGCACCGGGCCGGGATGCGGGACCGCAAGCAGAACGTCTTCGACGACTTCCACGCGGCAGCGGAGAAACTCATCGCCGACCGGTGGACGACGCCGGCCCAGCTGTCGATCTCCGGCGGCTCGAACGGCGGGCTGCTGGTCGGCGCGGCGCTGACGCAGCGGCCGGACCTCTTCGCCGCCGTGGTGTGCTCGGCGCCGCTGCTCGACATGGTGCGCTACGAGCGGTTCGGGCTCGGCGAGACCTGGAATGACGAGTACGGGACCGCGGCGGATCCGGCCGAGCTTGGCTGGCTGCTGTCGTACTCCCCCTACCACCACGTGCGGGCGGGCACGGACTACCCGGCCGTGCTGTTCACGGTGTTCGACAGCGATACCCGGGTCGATCCGCTGCATGCCCGCAAGATGTGCGCCGCGCTGCAGCACGCCGCCCCCGGCTCCCTGCCCCGTCACCCCATCCTGCTGCGGCGCGAGTCGGACGTCGGGCACGGCGCGCGGGCGGTCAGCCGGTCGGTGTCACTGTCGTCGGAGACGCTCGCGTTCGCGGCATTCCACACCGGCCTCCGCCTGTAAGGCCCCAAGCTGGGGCGGCCTCAGCGCGGGCCGGTCTCAAGCTGGGCCCGGTCTCAAGCTGGCGCGGTCTCAAGCTGGGGCGGCCTCAGCGCGGGCCCGTCTCAGCGCGGGCGGTCTGAGCGCGGGCGGTCTCCGCGCGGGCGGGCGCCTGCGACCGTTTGGGCCGCTGACCATGCTCCGGGCCGGCGACTATGGGACATCCGGTCGCCGAAAGGATCCCGTCGTGCATTCCGCCTTGCTCCACGCCGCGCTGGCCCCGGCTCGAGTTAGCCTCCCGGCCGTCGGGCCGCCTGACACGCTGGCCACGGTCTGCAAGCCCAATCCGGGCATCGCCTGCCGGCTGGTCTGGGACATCTCGCATAACACGAAGGCCGCCGACCTGACCACCGTCTTCTTCGCCGGGCCGGCCCAGGTGATCGCCCGGATCGCCTTCGTCCTGCTGATAGCGGTGATCCTCCGGATCGCCGCGCGCCGCGTCATCGGCCGGGTGACGACGCGGGCCAAGGAGAACGCGGCCCGGCGGGCTGACCGGACCGGCTCGGTCTTCAACGAGCGGCGCAACCCCCGCGCCAGCGCCCTCGGGTCGGTGCTGAGCAATGCCGCGACCATCGTTATCTTCGGCATCGCCACGGTGATCATCCTCGGCGACATGGGCGTGAACCTGGCGCCGATCCTGGCCGGCGCCGGGGTGCTGGGCATCGCCATCGGATTTGGCGCGCAGAACCTGGTGCAGGACTTCCTGGCCGGCATCTTCATGCTGCTTGAGGATCAGTTCGGCGTTGGCGACGTCATCGCGATCGGCGATATCACCGGAACGGTCGAGGCGGTCAGCTTCCGGATCACCCGGCTGCGGGACGTGAATGGCGTGGCCTGGTATGTCCGGAACGGCACCATCAGCCAGGCCGGCAACGAATCCCAGGGCTGGGCCCGCGCCGTGGTCGACTTTCCGGTCAGCTACGACCGGGATATCCCGCGGGTTCGCCAGCTCATGATGGCGGCGGCCGCAGGCATGTGGCAGGAGCCGGACTGGCATGGCGTCATTCTCGAGGAACCCGAGGTCTGGGGGGTGCAGTCGGTGTCCACCGACAAGGTCGTGGTCCGGCTGGCCGCCCGTACGGCGCCGCTGCGCCAGTGGGAGGTCGCCCGGGAACTGCGGGAACGGCTGAAGACCGCGCTGGACGCGGGGGGCGGCGAACCGGGAACCGGGCCAGGCGGCGGTCACGCCGCGGCCGCGCCGGAACCCGCTGGCCAGGCCGAGGATGGCGCGGCTGACGAGGATGGCCCGGCCGGGCCGTGACCCCGCCGGCCGGATCGGGTAATACGCTGGGCAAGCCATGGACGAATCAACGGAGCTGAGCTTCTATGACGCCGTCGGCGGCGAGGAGACGTTCCGCCGCCTGGTGAGCAGGTTCTACCAGGAGGTCGCGAACGATCCGGAACTCCGCCCGGTGTATCCCAGCCGCGATCTCGGCCCGGCCGAAGAGCATCTGCGGCTCTTCCTCATCCAGTACTGGGGCGGGCCGGACACTTATAACCAGTTGCGCGGCCATCCCCGGCTGCGGATGCGGCACGTTCACTTCGCGATCGGCGAGGCGGAACGCGATGCCTGGCTCCGCCACATGCGAACGGCGCTGGACGAACTGGCGCTGGACGAGGTCTATGACGCACAGCTATGGGACTACCTGGTCATGGCCGCGCACAGCCTGGTCAACCAGCCATCGGAGGCGGGCCGGGGTCCCGATCTCGGCCTTACCTCAGCCTGATCGGTGATCAGCCCCTGGTGAGCTTCCGGTAGGTGACCCGGTGCGGCCGGGCCGCCTCGGCGCCCAGCCGCTCGATCTTGTTCTTCTCGTATGACTCGAAGTTTCCCTCGAACCAGAACCAGCTGGCCCCGCCCTCCCAGGCCAGGATGTGGGTCGCGATCCGGTCCAGGAACCAGCGGTCGTGGCTGGTGATCACGGCGCAGCCGGGGAACTCCAGCAGAGCATTCTCCAGCGACGAGAGAGTCTCCACATCGAGGTCGTTGGTCGGCTCGTCCAGCAGCAGCAGATTGCCGCCTAGCTTGAGCGTAAGGGCGAGATTAACCCTGTTGCGCTCGCCGCCGGACAGGATTCCCGCTGGCTTCTGCTGGTCGGGTCCCTTGAAGCCGAACGCGGCGACGTACGCGCGGCTGGGAATCTCCGTGCGCCCGGCCCGGATGTAGCTCTCTCCGTCGGAGATGGCCTGCCACACGTTCTTGTCCGGGTCGATCCGTTCCCTGGACTGGTCGACGTAGGCGATCTGGACCGTCTCGCCGATCCGGATCGAGCCGGCGTCGGGCTGCTCCTCGCCCACGATCATCTTGAACAGCGTGGTCTTGCCCACCCCGTTCGGCCCGATCACGCCGACGATGCCGTTCGGCGGCAGCGTGAAGCTCAGGTTCTCGATCAGCATCCGGTCGCCGAAGCCCTTGGCCAGGTCGGTGACCTCCACGACCAGGCTGCCCAGCCTCGGACCGGGCGGGATCTGGATCTCCTCGAAGTCCAGTTTCCTGTTCTGGTCGGCCTCGGTCGCCATCTCCTCGTACCGCTGCAGCCTGGCGCGGCTCTTCGCCTGCCGGGCCCGCGGGCTGGAGCGCACCCATTCGAGTTCGTCTTCCAGCCGCTTGCGGCGCTTGACGTCCTTCTGGCCCTCCACCTTGAGCCGCGCTGCCTTGGTCTCCAGGTAGGTCGAGTAGTTGCCCTCGTAGGGATAGGCATGGCCGCGGTCGAGCTCGAGAATCCACCCGGCGACGTTGTCCAGGAAGTACCGGTCGTGGGTAACGGCGACCACCGTGCCCGGGTACTTCTCCAGGTGCTGCTCAAGCCAGAGCACGCTCTCCGCGTCCAGGTGGTTCGTCGGCTCGTCCAGCAGCAGCAAATCAGGCTGTTGCAGCAGCAGCTTGCAGAGCGCGACGCGCCTCCGCTCGCCGCCGGAAAGCACGCTCACGTCGGCGTCCGGCGGCGGGCAGCGCAGCGCGTCCATCGCCTGCTCAAGCTGGCTGTCGAGGTCCCAGGCTTCCCGGTGATCCAGCTGCTCCTGCAGCCGGCCCATCTCCTCGAGCAACGCGTCGGAGTAGTCGGTGGCCATCTCCTCGGCGATCTCGTTGTACCGCTCAAGCAGGGCCTTAGTACCGGCGACGCCGTCCTCCACGTTGCCCAGGACCGTCTTGGTCTCATCCAGTACCGGCTCCTGGTCCAGGATGCCGACCGTGAAGCCCGGCATCAGCTGGGCATCGCCGTTCGACGCCTGCTCGACCCCCGCCATCATCCGCAGCAGCGTGGACTTGCCGGCGCCGTTCGGGCCGACGACGCCGATCTTCGCTCCGGGCAGGAACGCGAGAGTCACGTCATCGAGGATGACCTTGTCGCCATGCGCTTTTCGCACAGCACGCATCTGATAGATGTACTCGGGCATGTCTTCAAGGGTAGGGGCAGCGAGAGCCCGGTTCGGCCGCCCACTGCCCCGAACCGCGATACGGCTGATCCGCCCGTCGGCGCGGGCGGATCAGCCACACCTCGGGCGGATCAGCCACACCTCGGGCGGATCAGCCGGACCGCGGGCGGATCAGCCCATGCTGCGGACGATCAGCCAGAATCGGCCCGTCCTGCTCAGAACGGAGCCGAAACCGCGTCGTGCTCCGCCGCGAGCTCGGCAATCGCGCTCTCGTTGAAGATGTCCGCGGCCGACTGCCCGGCCAGCTCGCCGCCGATGCCGGAGCTCGCGCCGTTCCCGGCGCCGGCTCCCGCGGGCTCGTCGGCGGTCCCGCCGCCGCTGCCGTCCGGCATCCCGTCGCCGCGGTGCAGGCCCTCGTCGCCGAAGCCGCCGGAGGCGAACCCGGGGACCAGCTGACCGGCCGCGGTCTCGCCGGGCACCCGCTTGGTCCGCTGGAAGTGCGCCACGCCGCGGGACAGATCGTGCCCGACGGAGCTGGCATCCACGTCGACCTCGGTCCTGGGCATGCCGTCCTTCTCGTAGGCCCGCACGGACAGGCGGCCCTTCACCACCACGGGGTCGCCCTTGCGCAGGCACATGGCCACGTTCTCGGCTAGCTTCCGCCAGCAGCTCACCGTCAGGTACGAGGTGTTGCCATCGACCCACTCGCCCGTGCCGCGGTCAATGTAGCGGGGGGTCCAGGCCACCCGCATCGACACCACCGACGCGCCATTGCCGATCATCCGGTACTTGGGCTGCGTGGCCACGTAGCCGGTCATGCTCACCAGTGCCTCATTGGACATCGCTATCCTCCTGGGAATCTGCCGCGGCCGGGCGCCGTCTGCGCCCGCACACTGGCACCGGCGGCACCGCGCCGCCTGGCTGCTCACCAAGTTCGCTGACCGCGGCCATGTCCCGCGGCGGCCCGGCGCGGCCTGTGGACGATCAGGCCGCCGGCCCGGACCGGTGGATAGCGACTTCCGGTCCGGCCCGGAGCGTGAAACACTGCGCGACCGCGATCGGCCCGGCGCAATCGAGCCAGCCGCGATCGGGCCCAGTGCGATCTGGCCCGGCGACCTGGCCAGCCGAAATCGGGCCAGCCGAAATCGGGCCCGTACGATCGCGGCCCGCGGCGGTCAGGCCGCGACGAGTTCGGCTGGCTCGGCGATCACGTCCACCAGCGCACCGTTACGCAGCACGGTGATCGCCATGGGCTGCCCGATCGCCTCGCCGAACATCAGCCGCTGCAGATCCTGCGCCGCGCTCACCGGGTGGCCCGCCGCGGCCAGCAGCAGGTCCCCGGCCCGCACGCCCGACCGGGCCGCCGGGCCGTCCGGAACGACCTCGGCCACTCGCAGCGCGCTGGCCCGGCCGAAGCGCTCCCGCAACTGCGTGCTGAGCGGCGCGGGCACGGTGACCAGTCCCAGGTACGCGCGCCTGACCCGGCCATCCCGCATGAGCGCGCTGATGATCCGCCTGGTGGTCGCATTGACCGGCACGGCCAGGCCCAGGCCGACGCCGGCCACGGCCGTGTTGATCCCGACCACCCGGGAGCGCGCGTCCGCCAGCGCTCCGCCGGAGTTCCCCGGGTTGAGCGCCGCATCGGTCTGGATCACGTCCTCCACCAGCCGGGCCGCGGAACCGTTGCGGGTCGGCAGCGACCGGCCCAGCGCGCTGACCACGCCCGCGGTGACCGAGCCGGCCAGCCCCAGTGGGCTCCCGACCGCCACCACCAGCTGGCCGACGACAAGCTGATCAGCCTCGCCGAGCTCGACCGGCGGCGGCACGTCGCCGCCCGCGCGGACCACCGCCAGGTCAGAAAGCGCGTCGGCACCGACCACCGTGAACGGGGCGCTCGTTCCGTCCGAGAACAACACCGTTCCGCCCTGCGCCCGGCCCACGACGTGCGCGTTAGTCAGCAGGAACCCGTCACCGGTGTAGACCACGGCCGATCCCAGGCTCTCCCCGCTGCCGCGCGTTCCGGCCCGCGGTACCCGCAGGCTGGCCACCTTCGGCGTCAGCGCGGCCGCCACCGCCGTAACGACCTGCGAATAACCGTCGAGTGATGAGTCAGCCGCCATGCCGTCCTCCAGAGTCCTGGATTACAACATTACAACTGAATGCGGCCAGGACGCACGAGCCCGGCCCGCGCCCGGCCGGCTGAGGTTCAGGAGTGGCTGGCCACGATGCCTAGCTCCTCGACGAACCGGTCGTATTCGAAGAGTTCCTGCTCGACCGGTTGCACGACCATCTCGTTCGCCACCATGGCCAGCCGGGAGCGCATCGCCGCCTCGACCCGCTCCTGTTCCCGCTCGGCGGCCACCCGCACCAGGTTCATGCAGCCCGACGCCGTCAGCCAGCCCAGCAGCAGAGTCGCCGCGATGATGAGGCCGATCCAGGGCAGCAGGGAAACATCATCAAACAGCCGGGACGGAATGTGCCGGACGGCGTGAAACACGCCGAACGCCACGATCACCCCCATCCAGGCCACGCCGACGATCACGCAGCCGAGCAGCAGGCCCTGCCAGGCGCCGATGAGCCGCCACCAGCCGGCCACCTCGTTCTCCACCGGCAGCGACTCCCCCATCGCGGCGCCCAGCGCACCGGGGATTTCCTTCGCCGTGGAGCGCGCCGCGGCCCGGACGGTCTGCGACCACGGCCTCGGCAGCGGCCCGCCGACCTGGTCGGCCACCGCGGTGAGGGCGGTGTCGATCCCGGCCTGCTGCGCACCGGACGGGCCGGCCGTAACGCTCCGCAGTTCATCCCACAGCTTGCCCAGCCGTACCTTTCGCGCCGGGTCATGGCCGGTGACGCGTTCGGCCAGCCAGGCGATCGGCCAGCCGACGTAGTCAAGCGCCCGGAGCTCGCGCGCGCTTTGCAGCGACTCCCCCACCGCGGTCACGCCCGCCGCCTCGCAGAATGCCTCCACCAGCTGGTTCACCGTGTCCTCGGGAACCGTGCTGGCCGCGCCATCCTCCGGCGGGCCCGCCGCTTCGGCCGGAGCGGCGGCGTAGGGCCGGAACCGGACGGCGATGGCGTCCATGTCGGCGGACAGCCGGGCGCTGGCCGCGCGCCGCGCCGACACCGCCTGGATCAGCAGCCTGCGGAGATCATCGATGCCGGCGCCCGTGAGCGCGGACGTGGTGAGGACCTGGACGTCGTTCAGGTCCTCGGACTCGAGCAGCCGGCGAAGGTCGGTCACGCAGTCCTCGGCCTGTCCGGCCGAGAGCCGGTCAGCCTGGTTCAGCAGCACCGCGATGACCTCGGAGTGACCAGCCAGCGGCACCAGGTACCGGCGGTGCACGGCCGCGTCGGCGTATTTCTGCGGATCGAGGACCCAGACCATCAGATCCGCGAGCCCGACCAGCCGGTCGACCTGGCCCGAGTCGCCGGATACCACCGAGTCATGGTCCGGCAGGTCCAGCAGGATCAGGCCGGCCATCGCGTCCTCGCCCCGGTCCAGCGCGCTGGACCGGGCATATCGATGCTTGCGCTGGACTCCCAGCCAGTCCAGCAGCGGGCCGGAGCCTGCCACCCCCCACACGCAGGCGTGCGGATCCCTGGTTACCGGGCGGGTGACGCCGACCGCGGAGAAATCCGCCCCGGCTAGCCGGTTGAACAGCGAGGACTTTCCGCTGCCGGTCCCGCCGGCCAGTGCCACCACGGTGTGCGCCGAGGACATCCGCAGCCGCTGGTCGGCCCGGGCCAGCAGGTGGGCCGCGTCGCTGAGCAGCTTCTGGTTGAACCCGTCGGGCCCGGACCTGGCCTGGCCGATCTGAACCAGGTCATTCAGCGCCGTTCGCCGGCCCGGCAGGCTGATCGGCGGTGACCCCGCGGCGGCTCCGTCTTCCGTAAGCGTGCCTGCGGGCTGGCTCGTCATCGTGCCTTCTCGAGCGCCAGCGCGACCTGGCGCAGCTGTTCGGCCGCAGCGCCGTCGGGGATGCCCGCCGCGTCGACGGTCTGGGTGAACCGGAGCATTTCCTCGTCGAACAGAAGCCCGACCCGGTGGTGCAAGTCAGCCCGGGCCTTCGCCGCTATCTCGCGCAGCGGGCCAGCGCCGAACAAGGATGTCAGCAGGTGCTCCGGGACCACGCTGTTACCCTCGTTCACCACGTCGCCGTCGGCGCTATAACCGAGCAGTCCTATCGTCAGCACCAGCGCCAGCGACTCCTCATCGAACGATACGACCCGCGCGATCGAGCGCTTGGTCACATTCTCCGCCTTGACCAGGTGCATCACGTGATCTTGCCATGCGCTGATGGCCTGGGCGGTCCGCGCGGCCAGGTCCGGGGCCGACCGGCCGAGGGCCGCCGCGCCCTGCAGCCGGATCGCGTCCATGCCGGTGTGCTCCGTCCCGGCTGCGCTGCCCGTCCCCTCGTCCAGCGCAGCCGCCTCGCTGAACGTGAGCATGGCGTCCGCCTCGAAGTCCGGGTCGGGCTCGCCGTCCTCGGCCTGCGCGGAGAGCCCGGTGACCAGCGGGCCGCCGGCCGGGTGCTGCCGCCAGCGGGTCACCGAATCCTCAGCGGCACGGTTAGCGACCGAGGCGACGAGCGATTCAAGTCCCGTGCGCAAGGCCTCCTTCAGCGCGCTGGCCCGGGCCGGGATGCGCCGCTTGCGCGGACGGCTGGCCGCCGCGCCGCCGCGCCGCACCTGCAGCATGCGCAGCATGTCCCCGGTCCCGGTGAAGTCCTGCCAGCGGGCGAGTATCTCGCCGCGGAGCAGTGAGCCGTTCCTGGTGGCCTCGTCGATCTCCGCGAGCCCGGCCGCGTAGGCCTCGTCAACCGCCGCCCGCAGTTCCGCGCGGAGGGTCAGCTGTGCCTCCACCTGGTCGGCCAGGGCCGGAATCCTGCTGCGGAAGGTATCTAGCACTCCGGACATGGTCTGGGTGAGAACCGCGACCCGCCGGTCCTCGCGGGCGGCGGTGTCTTCCAGCCATTCCCGGATCGGGCCATAGACCTCGGGCGGGAGCCTGCCCTCGGTCAGCACGGTTTCCGCGATGACGAAGCGCTGGGCGTCGCCCAGCCCGTTGGCCCGGAGCATCGCGTCGAAATGATCAGTGAGCTGCTTGGCGGACCGGGGCGGGACCCGGGAGAGGACGATGCCCAGCGAGGCACCCCGGTCCCGCGCGTACTGGAGCAGTTCCCAGACGGCGGCATCGGCGTAACGAGTCGCCGTGGTCATGAACAGCCAGAGGTCAGATGCGTCCAGGAACTGGTGCGCGAACTCGCGGTGGGCCTGCACCACGGAGTCGATGTCCGGGGTGTCAAGCAGGGCAACGCCCTTGGGCATGCCCTCGCTGGACGCCAGCACGAGCAGCCCGTCCCGGCCGGGCATGGCCAGTCCCTGCTGGCGGACCCGGGGCATGGTCGGCAGGAACACGTTCTCCGCGAACCAGTCGGTCTCACTCGGGTGGCTGGCCAGCACCGGGCTATTCGTCGTGGGGCGGCGGATGCCGGTATTGCTGACCTGCTTTCCGACCAGGCTGTTGACCAGCGTCGACTTGCCCGCGCCGGTTGATCCGACCAGCGCCACGAGCACCGGTGACCCGGACTCGCGCAACCGCGGCAGCAGGTAATCGTCGATCTGGCTCAGCAGCTTGCGCCGCTCGGCGCGAGCATCATCGACTCCGGGCGCCTCGAGAAATATCGGCGCATCCAGGATGTTGTGCCGGACTTCGAGCAGCACGGACTCCAGCCGCCGCGCATCGACGCGCCGGTGCGCGCCGCCTTCCTCCGCGGCCGTCGCGCGCACGGCCGGCCTTCCCGGCCGCGCCCCGCTGGCGGCCGTCTTCCTGGTGCCGCCAGCGGCCGCCGCCGCCGCGCCCGGCGTCATGCGGGGAGCCGGCGCCTTCGCGGCCGCCGCAGGAGCGGCGGGAGGCTCAGCCGGGGCTGCGGAGGCAGCAGCAGCCGAGGAATCGGAAGGACCGGAACCGGAAGACCCGGAAACGGGGCCAGCGGCGCCAGTCTCAGCCGCCGCCGGGTCAGCCTCAGCCGGGGCAGTGAGCTCTTCGCCGGCGGCCGCGGGCTTGACCTCAGGCTCCGCGGCGGCGCGCGCATCAGCCCCCCGGGGCGCTGATGCGGCCGACCGGCCCGGTCGCTCCGTCATGCTGCCCGGCCTCCGCACACCGGCGAGATGCCGATCACTGTGCCGGCCTCCATACCAGATCATTACCCTGCACAGGGTCCTCAACCTGCGCCGGGCTCACCGCGGGCAGGAACGTACCGCCCGGCACCCCGTCCGCCGGGTTAACACAGAGTTCGGCAATCTGCGCCGCGATAGCCACGACCTCACCCACTACCACGACCGCCGGCGGCCGGATGCCCGCCGCAGCAGCATCATCGGCGACGGCGTCCAGCGTTGCGGTAATTTTGCGTTGCGTGGGCAGGGTACCGTCGGCGACAACCGATACGGGGCTCTTCGGGTCACGACCATGAAGCATTAGTGCATCAGTGATGACCTTCAGGTGCTCGGTCGCCATCAGCAGCACGAGTGTGGCCGATGAGGATCCGAGCGCGGCCCAGTCGACGGTGGAGCGCTCGTCCCCCGGCGGGACGTGCGCCGAGATGACATGAAACTCCTGGACGACTCCCCGGTGGGTGAGCGGCACCCCGGCCACGGCCGGCACGGCGATCGCGCTGGAGACCCCGGGGACGACGGTGACTGGTATGCCGGCCCGCAAGCAGGCCAGGACTTCCTCGGCGCCGCGGCCGAAGACGAATGGGTCGCCGCCCTTCAGCCGGACGACGAACCGGCCGGCGCTGGCGTTCGAGATCAGCACGGAGTTGATGTACTCCTGGGCCATGGCCCGGCCCCGGGGAATCTTCGCGGCGTCGACAATCTCCACGTCGGCCGGGAGTTCCGCCAGCAGTGAGCGGGGCGCCAGCCGGTCGGCCACGACCACGTCCGCCTCGGCGAGCAGCGCACGGCCGCGCACCGTGATCAGGTCCGGGTCCCCCGGGCCACCGCCGACCAGCGCGACCGCGCCGCCGCGCCGCCGCCCCCGGCGGGCGCCGATCGCACCCGAACTCAGCGCGCCGACCACGGCGTCCCTAATCCCGGCGCTGCGGCGGGGATCACCGCTCAGCACGCCGACCCGGACGTCGCCGGCCTGTCCCGAAGCCGGGGTCCAGGCCCGGGATGCGGCGGCGTCATCAGCCCGGACGCACCAGATGCCGGCCGCATCGGCTTCGGCGGCCACGGCGGCATTCACCGCCGGATCGCTCGTGCAGGCGCAGACCAGCCAGGCACCCGCGCAGTCACCGTTGGCGTAATCGCGGGCCGTCCAGCGAATCTGGCCGGCCGCAGCGAGATCCTGCAGCGTCGGGCTGAGCTCGGGAGAAACGATGGCCACATCGGCGCCCGCATCCAGCAGGGCCGGGACGCGCCGGGCCGCGACGACGCCGCCGCCCGCGACAACGACGCGGCGGGCCGTCAGGCGCAGCGCCAGCAGATAAGGCGCCCGATCGGTGCCGGCCATTCCAGTCCGCGCTCCCTCATGTCATGCCAGGTGATCCCCTGGCCCCAGGCTGCAGGCCGGCGACATGGCCACCGGTGGCCGGCCCGGCCCGGGGCATGGGATCCGGTGACCGGTCCCCGGCCAGAGTGACCGGTCACCGGATCCATCTTGCCTCCCGGCGGGCCGTCCCGGCGCCGCCTGCCGGGCCCGGCCCGTGGCCCGGCCGGCCCGGCTATCAGCCTTTGTCCGTAACCCCGGCCGAATCGAACGTCGCGACGTCCCGCAGTGCGCGAACCGCGCTCTGCACGATCGGCAGGGCAAGCAGTGCCCCCGTTCCCTCTCCGAGCCTCAGTTCGAGATCGACAAGCGGCCGCAGGCCCAGGTGATCGAGCGTAGCGGCATGCCCGGGCTCGACCGAACGGTGCCCGGCGACGCAGCATTCCACCGCATCGGGGACCATCGCCACCGCGGCCAGCGCACCCGCGCCGGCGATGACGCCGTCCAGGATGACCGGAACCCGGAGCGCCGCCGCGCCCAGGATGAATCCGGCCAGCGCGGCGTGCTCGAGGCCGCCGAACGCGGCCAGGACGCCGATCGGGTCGGCCGGGTCGGGCCGGTGCCTGGCCAGCCCGCGGCGCACCACGTCCACCTTCCGCGCGTGGGTGACCGAGTCGATGCCGGTGCCGTGGCCGGTCACCGCGGCCGGATCCAGTCCGGTGAACGCGCAGATGAGCGCGGCTGATGCGGTGGTGTTGGCGATGCCCATGTCCCCGGTAAGCAGGCACCGGTTACCGGCCGCCACCAGGTCACGGGCTATTTCCACGCCCACCATGATCGCTGCCTCGGCCTGCTCGCGGGTGAGCGCCGGCCCGGTGGTGAAGTCGGCGGTGCCGTGGGCGATCTTGCGCGGGAGCAGCCCGGGGACCGGGCCGAGGTCGGCGCAGACGCCCACATCCACCACCACCACCTCGGCGCCGGCCTGGGCCGCGAACGCGTTGGCGACCGCGCCGCCGGACAGGAAGTTGGCGACCATCTGCGCGGTCACCTCCTGCGGCCACGGGGTGACCCGCTGGGCGTGCACACCATGGTCGGCCGCGAAGATGGCGACCGCGGCGGGCTCCGGCATCGGCGGCGGGCAGCATCCGGCCAGCCCGGCGAGCCGGACCGATACCTCCTCCAGCACGCCGAGCGAGCCGCGCGGCTTGGTCATCAGGTCCTGGCGCGCGCGGGCCGCGCTCATCGCCGCCTGGTCCAGCGGGCTGATCGCCGCCCGCACCTCACCGAGCAGGTCCATCGCGTCCTCCCCCGGCATCCCGCGCTGGCCATACTCCTCCGTGTGCACGGCCCAGGTCAGCGGCCGCCGCCGCGCCCAGCCGGCCAGCGCCAGCTCCGGCTCCCGGGCGAAGCCCGTCACGTAGCCGACGCACAGGTAGGCGACCACCTCCAGGTGAGCCGGCAGGCCAAGCTCGGCGGCCAGTTCACGCTCGGTGAAGAAGCTCACCCAGCCGACGCCCAGCCCCTCGGCCCGCGCCGCCAGCCACAGGTTCGCGACCGCGAGGACGCTTGAGTAGGCGGCGGTCTGCGGCTGGGACTGGCGGCCGAGCGTATGCCGGCCGCCGCGGGTCGGATCGCAGGTCACCACGATGTTGAGCGGGGTTTCCAGGATCGCCTCGATCTTCAGCCGGTCGAACGCGGTGGCCCGGGCGGACGGCAGGCTCGCCGCGTATCCGCTGGCCGCACGCTCGGCCAGGGTCTTGATCCGCTCCCGCCTGGCCCGGTCGCGGATCACGATGAAGTCCCATGGCTGGGAGAGGCCAACCGACGGCGAGCGGTGCGCCGCGGCCAGCACGCGGCCTAGGACCTCCGGCGGGACCGGGTCGGGGAGGAAGCCCTGCCGGACGTCCCGGCGTTCCTCGATCACCCGGTAAACCGCCGCCCGCTCGGCCGCCGGGTAAGCGTTCTCGTTCACCGCCGCGGCGTTCCCGCTCGCGGCCGGCCCGCCAGCGCCGGGCGCCGCCGCGGCATCGCCGGGCGCCGTTCCGCTATCGCCGGGCGTTCTGTTATCGCCGGGCACCGGCCCGGGGCCGGCCACCGGCCCGGGGTCAGTGGACATGGACGTGACCGTCGTCGTGCGGATGCGCGTGCGGCCGCTGCGCCGCGCCGACCCGGTACTCGAAGCCCGGCAGCGCCGTCCGGTACGCGCAAACGTCGCAGTTCATCCTGATGTCACCGGCCAGGGCTTCGTGGTAACGCTCCGCGACCAGGCCGGCCAGCTCGTCGGTGTCGCCGAGAACCTCCGTGCAGCGCACCTCGAGGTCCGGATGCGCCTGGCCGTACGCGGTCGCCTGCGCCGCGATCCGGTCCGGCAGGATGCCGGGGAACAGGAAGTACCTGGCCACGATGACCCGGGTGGCCCCGAGCAGGCGGCATCGCTCCAGCCCGGCGGGCACGTCCGGGCTGGCCAGCGACACGAACGCGGTCTCGGCGAACGCGAAGTCCCGGCCCTCCCAGAGCAGCCGCGCGGTCTTGCATACCTCCGCGTTGGCGTCGGGATCGGTAGACCCGCGCGCGACCAGGAGCACGGCCGGGGGCGGCCCGGGCGGGGCTGGCCCGGTCAGGGCTGGCCCGGTCGGGGCCGGACCAGGCGGTCCGGGTATCTGCCCGGCCTGCTCGGCCATCTGGCCGGCCTGCTCGGCTATCCGCGCCGCCAGCAGATCGAGCAGCACCGGGTGCGGGCCAAGCGGGCGCCCGTAGCTCCAGTCCAGGCCCGGGTGGCGGGCCCGCTCCCGGGCCAGCGCGGCCGGGATGTCGCTCTTGGCGTGGCTGGCCGCGGACAGCACCAGTGGCACGGCCACTACCCGCCGGTGCCCCCGCCCGGTGAGCTCGGTGACCGCGTCCCGCAGCGGCGGGGCCGACAGCTCGATGAACCCGCCCGCCACGTCTATGCCCTGCGGCGCGAACCTCGCGTGCAGCCGGGTGGTGAACGCGGCGAACGCGGCGACCCCGGCCGGATCACGGGTGCCGTGGCCGGCCAGCAGCAGCGGCGGACGGTTCATGGCATTACCTCGTCATCATTGGCGGGCCCTGACTTGGCAGGCACTGGCCCGGTCCGGTCCGCTGGCCCGGACTCGCCTTCTGACCCGGCCAGGTTCGCGGCGAGCTGGCCCGTCGCCGCTCTGAGCAGCGCGTTGAGCGCAGCTGCGGCCACGGCCGAGCCGCCCTTCTCCGATACGTTGGTCAGCGCCCGCAGCCCGCTGGCCCGGAGCGCGTCCTTCGCCTCGGCCGCGCCGACGAACCCGACCGGCAGGCCGATGACGAAGGCTGGCTCGACATCCCGGGCCAGGATCTCGTACAGCGCCGTCGGCGCGCAGCCCACCACCCAGACGGCGCCCGGGCCGACCTGGCCGAACGCCAGCCGCACCGCGGCCGCTGACCTGGTGATGTTCGCCGTGCGGGCGAGCCGCTGAGTCAGCGGCTCGCGGATCTTGCAGACGACCGGGCAGCCGGTGATCCCGGCCGCGACCATCGCCACGTCGGCCACCACGGCGGCGCCGCCGGCCAGCGCCTCCACGGCGGCGGTCAGCGCTTCCTCATCGCAGACCAGGTCCGTGGCGTAGTCGAAGTCGGCACTGGCGTGAATGATCCGCTCGGTCACATCACGGCTGAACTTCGGCAGCCGGGAAAGATCAATCCGAGAACGCAGGATCCGGTACGACTCGGCCTCGATGGGATGCACGCCGTCCGGCGCTGCCGCAGGCCACGTCACCACGTCAGCACCCTCTCACGGGGGTGCCCAGCGGTAATCCCGCGGCGTGACCATCCGCCCGGCCACGACCGTGGTCCGGGAGGAGCCGACCACGACCAGCGTGTGCATGTCGGCCTCCGCCGGATCGAACTGGGCCAGCGTGGCGATCCCGGAGTACTGACCCGGCCGGGACGCGTCCCGTACCCAGCCGACCGGCGTCTCCGGCGGCCGGTGCCCGGCCAGGATCGTGAGCGCCCGGCCGAGTTGCCAGTTTCGCGTCCGGCTCACCGGATTGTAAAAGCACGTCACCAGGTCAGCCTCTGCTACGGCGCGAACTCTTCGCTCGATTACCGCCCACTCCGTATGCAGGTCGGACAGCGAGATGATGGCGTGATCGTGCCCGAGCGGCGCGCCGAGCACGGCCCCGGCGGCCAGCGCGGCCGTCACGCCGGGAACGCCAACCACCTCGATCCGCTCGTCGGCGAGCGCCAGCGCCGGGCTGGCCATGGCGTAAACGCCCACGTCACCCGAGCCGATCAGCGCGACGGCCCGGCCCGCCAGCGCCTCGCTGACCGCTACGCCGGCCCGCTTCTCCTCCTCGCCCAGGCTGCTGGCCAGCACCTGCGCGCCGGGCGAGATCAGGTCGGCGACCTGATCGACGTACTGGTCCAGCCCGACCACGACGCTGGCCCGGCGCAGCTCCTCGACGGCTCTGGGCGCCATCAGGTCACGGGCGCCGGGGCCAAGGCCGATCAGCGCGAGCCGGCCGCGCGGCCGCAGCCGGGCGACCGCGACGGTAGCGCGGGCGCTGGACCGCTTGGTGACCACCAGCCGGGCGCCGCCCGGGCCGCCCGGGCCAGGGCCGCCTTGCTCCTGGCTGCCTTCCGCGATCAGCAGTGCGGCGGCCTCGGCGACGCTCGGCGTGCCGACCGCGGCCCGCACGATCTCGCTGGGAGTGGGGACATCGATGGTGGCCAGCTGCGCGGCCGGGGCCGTGACCACCGCCCAGCGGCGCTGGCGGGCCGCCGCCAGCAGGCCGGGTTCGCGGGCCTTGATGTCCGCGGTGGCGACCCACCGGACTGACCTCGGTGACAGGCCCGCGGCCGCCAGCGTCTCGTCGATCAGCCGGCCCGCCTCGCCCGCGGTCACGCCGGTGCTCGCGCCCACGCCGACGACCAGGGAAGGAGGCCGGTAGGTGACGCGCGGCCCCGGCGGCTTCGCGGCGCCAGCGATATCGCCCGCAGCCCCGGAGACACCGCCCGCAGTCCCGACGGCATCGTCCGCGGTCCAGGGGAGATCGTCCGCCGCGCCGACGGCGTCGCCCGCGGTCCTGGCGACACCGCCCGCGGCCCCGGCCGCATCGTCCGTGCCTCCGGGGACATCGCCCGGCGCTGTGGCGCCGGCGTCGTCAGGGACCTCCGCCGGCTGCGGGCGCGGCACTTCGTCACTGACCACGATGGCCGGGACGCCAGGTTCTGGCTGCGGCGTCCGCACCACGTTCGGGGGCAGCGGCGGAACCGGCCACTGCTGCCCCATCGTCAGCGTGACCCGCTCGCCAGAGAGGATCGCGGCGCCGACCGGGGCCATCTCGCTGCCCGGCTCCACCACGAAGCCGAGGTCCGCCCCGAATTCATCCAGGCCCACCGATCCTGCGGCTTCCGCGGCCGTGGTGATGACGGTGGTTGCCCCGAGGATGGCCGCCACCCGGCGGGCCAGCACATTCGCGCCGCCGGCGTGGCCGCCGAGCACGGGGATCGCGTAGCGCAGCGCCTCGTCGACGCAGACGATGCCCGGATCCTCGTACTTCCCGGTGATCAGCGGCGCGACGATGCGGACGGTCGCGCCCACGGCGAGAAACGAGATGATCGCGTCGCACTCGGCGAAGGCCTGCGGCAGGGCACTGGCCGCGGACCCGTCGTAAAGCTGCGCGTAGGGCAGCACGGCGGCCAGCCGCTCAGCTGCCGCCCGCCCTCCGGCGGTCACCGAGATCAGGCCGATCATGGCGCATCCCGCTCTCCGCAGAGCACGAAGACGGGGTTGGCCGCGGCCAGCCGCAGCGACCCGCCGGGCAGGCTGGTTAGCCGCGACGCCTGCAATTGCACGCCAGACACCCGATGGCCGTGCCCGGCCAGGAGCTCGCTAACCGTCCGCACCCGGTCGACTGATGCGAGCGTGACCACGGCCCGCTGCGGCTGGCCGAGCTTCAGCGCCGCGCCGAGGACCCCATCGTCGCCGCCGCCGGCGAACAGCGCGTCCGGCGCGGGCAGGCCCGCCAGGATCCCCGGGGCACGACCCTGGGCCAGCCGGACCCGGACACCGTGCGCCGCGGCGTTCTGCGCGATCCGGGCGCACTGCCCCGGATCTGACTCGATCGCGATCACGTGCGCGCCGAACCTGGCGCACTCGACCGCGACCGAGCCCGAACCCGAGCCAAGATCCCAGACCGTCCGGCCGAGTCCGGGGCCGAGCCTGGCCAGCACGACCGCGCGCACCTCCGCCTTCGTGATCATCGAGTCCCGGTGCGCGAATGCGTCATCCGGCAGCGCCCAGCCCGCCGGGGCGCCGCGGTGGCCCGCCACCCAGCCCGGGCCCGCCGCCCCGGGCGGGTCCGCCGGGGCCGGATCCAGCACGATCAGCACGTTGGGATCCGCCAGGCGGCCAGGGCCAGCGGATCCGCGCGCGCTAGCGGACTCGCTGGAATCGCCGGACTCGCTGGAATCAGCGGGTTCACTGGGGCCAGCGGAGTTGCCGGAATCTGCGGAATCGCCGGGCCCAGCGGAGTCGCCGGAATCTGCGGAATCGCCGGGGCCAGCGGCCGTCAGCTCAGCGACCCGCTCGGCGGGCCCGCCGAGCCGCTCGGCCACGTAGACCCGCCGGCCCGCGGCCAGCAGCCCGCTGGCCAGCTGCGCCGCGCTCTCGCCCGGCCCGGTAAGAATCGCGACCTTGGGATGGGCCAGCGCCGCGGCGGCGACCGGCCCCGGATCACGGCCGTGCGCGGACAGCACCAGCGCGTCGTCCCAGTCCAGGCCAAGCCGGGCGAAGGCGAGCGCCACCGATGAGACGGCCGGGATCACCGCGGGCTGGACTCCGCGCGCGCGCAGCGACCGGACGATCCCGAAGAACCCCGGGTCACCGGACGCCAGCACCGCGACCGGCCCGGCCGCCTGGCAGATTCCGTCCAGCGCCGCGTCCAGCCGGGTGATCTCCAGCTGTCGCGCGGCAGCCGGAATTGCCGCCGCGGCCAGATGCCGCCGGGCGCCGGCGACCAGCGAAGCGGCGGCGATGACGGCGGCGGCCTCAGGCGGCAGCGGGCTGCCATCGCAGCCGATCACCGTGACGGGGGGCGTCATGCGACCCGCCCGGCACGGCACGGCTGGCTCGCGAGGGCCCAGCTCGCGCAGGCCCGGCTCACGGGGGCCAGGCTCGCGAGGGCCCGGCTCGAAGCCGTCTGGCTCGCGGGGACCTGGCTCGCGCGGACCTGGCTTGCGGGGCCGGGCCCCGGCAAGCCGGGCTTGCGCCGCTCGGCGGGCCCGGTCACCGGGTCTGCCCGCCCCGCAGCACCTGGCGGGCGGCCCGGTCGGCCTTGCGGTATTCATGGAAGTGACCAGGGTGATAGAGATGCGACCGGGTGCCGCCGGCCGAGAGCGCGGGCCCGACCAGCACCAGCGTGTGCTTCCACAGCCGGTGCTCCTTCACCGTGGCGGCCAGCCGGGCGAGCTCGCAGCGCAGGACCAGCTCGTCCGGCCAGGTGACGCGGTAGGCGATCACGCAGGGGGTACCGGGCGGGTAACCGCCGGCCAGCAGCTCATCCTGGAGCTGGCCGGACCGGGCCGCGGACAGGAACAGGGCCATCGTGGTCCCGTGCCGGGCCAGCTCCGCGACCTCCTCGCCGGGCGGCATCGGCGTCTTGCCGCCGCCCAGCCTGGTCAGGATGACCGACTGCGCGACCTCCGGAATAGTCAGCTCACGCCCGATGCTGGCCGCGGCGGCGGTGAAGCTGGACACGCCGGGCACGATCTCGGTGGCCAGGCCAAGCTCACGGCAGCGGTCGAGCTGCTCCTGCACCGCTCCCCACAGGGCCGGGTCGCCGGAGTGCACCCGCGCGATCAGCAGCCCTTCGGCGCAGGCCCGCTGGTAATACGCCAGCACCCCCTCCAGCGGCAACAGCGCGGAGTCGACGATCTCGGCCCCGGGCCGGGCGTGTACGAGAACCCCGGGATCAACCAGGCTGGACGCCCAGATGACCACGTCGGCGGCGCCGATCACGGCCACCGCGCGCAGCGTCAGCAGATCGGGCGCGCCGGGGCCGGCGCCGACGAACGTCACTTTGCCTGCCGTCATCGCGAGCCGCCACGTCCCCCGCTAACGCCCCGGCCGCTACCGCCGCCAGCACCGCCACTGCCGCCAGCACCGCCACTGCCGCCAGCACCGCCGCCGTTGCCGTCACCGCCATTGCCGCCAGCACCGGCACTGCGGCCAGCACCGCGCAGCCTGCTGCCGCGCCCGGCCCGGGCGCCGACCGTGATCAGCGTGGACAGGTACGGCACCGGCGGGCCGCCGGCCAGCTCGCTGGCGGGCCGGATGTCCTCGCCGGGAAGCCCGAGCCGCGCGCCGAAGACCGCGTCTTCCAGCCGCCCGGCCGCGCCGAGCAGGCCGAGCACCGCGTCGGTGCCGGGACCGGCGGCCGACCCCAGCTTGTAGCCGACGACAGTGTCGTGCCTGGCCAGAGCCTCAGCCAGCGCGTCAGCGCCCGCGGTGAGCGGCAGCAGCACCAGTGACTCCGTTCCCTCGGTAAGCACCGTGCCGCTGCGGGCGGCCAGATCTTGCAGGGCCGTGATGCCGGGCACTGTCTCGATCATGACATCGCCGGCCAGCCCGGCCACCGTCTGCGCGAGGTAGCTGAAGGTCGAGTAGATGGCGGGATCGCCGATCGTCGCGAAGGCCACGGTCCGGGCGCCGGCCGCGAACGCACCGGCCACCACGCGGGCGGCGGCGTCCCAGGCGGCGGCGCGGCCCGGCGTGACGCCGCCCGGATCGTTCAGCGCGAACGCGATGCGGCGGATCCGGGCCGGACCGGCCTGCGCCCGCACGGTGGCCTCGGCCCGGCCTTCCTCCGCGCTGTCCTCCTCGCCGGGCCGGGCCAGCACCGGGACGAAGATCCGGTCGGCGGCGCGGAGCACCCGGATGGCCTTGACCGTGATCAGCTCGGGATCGCCCGGCCCGACGCCGACCCCGATCAGCCGCCGCATCAGGCCGCTCCGGCGGCAGCGGCGAACCTGGCCGCGAACGACGGCTGGCCAGCCCAGTGCAGGTGCAGGTAGGACGCCACCATGCGACCGCGGATGAACCCCTCGGAGGTTCCGGAGGAGAGCTGCCACGCCGGGCGATACCCGGCTTCATTAGTAACGGAGGTCCGATGGAACTCATGTGCGCGCACCCGGTCGCCCGCGTGGGCGATGACCGAGTCGGCGGCGGCGACCGCCGAGCGGTAGCCAAGCGTGAGCCGCGGGGTCATCGCGGCGTCGGCGTCGATCACGCCGCACATCGGCTGGCCCTCCAGCGTCCTGGCCAGGTAGAGCAGGCCAGCGCACTCGGCCGCGACCGGCGCGCCGGACACCGCGAGCGCGGCCACCTGGCGGCGCATCGGCTCGTTGGCGGAAAGTTCGCTGGCGTGGACCTGCGGGAACCCGCCGCCGATCAGCAGCCCCGCGGTGTCGTCGGGCAGCGACTCGTCGGTCAGCGGGTCGAAGCGGATGACCTGGGCGCCCGCGGCCGCGAGCAGTTCGGACTGCTCGGCGTAACCGAAGGTGAACGCCGGTCCCCGGGCGACTGCGATCACCGGCCCGGACCTGGCCCGGTCCCATGATCCGGAAGGATCCGCGTCACCCGGCCCGCCAGATCCTTCCGGCTGATGGAACAGCGCGACGGCGGGATCCCACGGGGCGGCCAGCACCGGCGGCGCGCTGTTGGCCAGCGCCATCAGCGCGCCGATGTCGCACGAGGCGCTGATCAGCGCGGCAAGCCTGGCCACTGAGCGCTCCGCGCTGGCCAGCCGCTCCGTGGCCGGGACCAGCCCCAGGTGCCGGGACGGCGTCGCCACGGCGTCGCTCCGCCGGATGGCGCCGAGCACCGGCATCCCGATGCCGTCCAGCGCATCCCGCAGCAGCCGCTCGTGCCGGTCGGAGCCGACCCGGTTGAGGATGACCCCGGCCAGCGGTGTCCGCTGGTCAAAGCCGCGGAAACCGGCCACCAGCGCGGCCACCGAGCGCCCAGTCGACGCAGCGTCGACGACGAGGACGACGGGCGCGGCCAGCAGGCCGGCCACATGCGCGGTCGAGCCGAAGCCAGGGTCGCCGCCCCAGCCCGGGTCGTCGTGCCACTCGGCGGCGCTGTCCGGCGTCACGCCGTCGAACAGCCCCATCACGCCCTCGATGATCGCGACGTCAGCACCGGCCGCGCCGTGCAGGAACAGCGGGGCCATCAGGTGCTCGCCGCAGAGCACCGGATCGAGGTTCCGCGGCAGCCGGCCGGTGGCCAGGGCGTGATAGCCGGGGTCGATGTAGTCCGGGCCGACCTTGTGCCCGGATACCCTCACGCCCCGGCCGGCCAGGGCCGCCATCAGCCCGGTGGCCACCGTCGTCTTGCCGCTCCGCGAGGCCGGGGCGGCGATGACGAGCCGTGGCATGGCTACCATTCGATGCCCTTCTGACCCTTCTGTCCGGCGTCCATCGGGTGCTTCACCTTGGTCATCTCGGTGACCAGGTCGGCGAAGGCGACCAGCTTCGGGTGGGCGTCCCGGCCGGTGATCACCACGTGCTGATTTCCCGGGCGGGCGGCCAGCACGGAGATGACGTCGTCGACATCCACCCAACCCCATTTAATCGGGTAGGTGAACTCGTCCAGCACGTAGAGCCGGTAGGCCTCCGCGGCCAGGTCCCGGCTGATCTGCGCCCAGCCCTCGGCGGCGCGTTCGGCGTGGTCATCGGTGTCCCGCTGGATCCAGGACCATCCCTCGCCCATCTTGTGCCACGCGACCGTGCCGCCCGCGCCGCTGTCGCCGAGCACCGTCAGCGCGTGTTCCTCGCCCACTCGCCATTTCGCTGACTTCACGAACTGGAAAACCGCGACTGGCCAGCCCTGGTTCCAGGCCCGCAGCGCGAGGCCGAAGGCCGCGGTCGACTTGCCCTTGCCCGGCCCGGTATGCACGATTACCAGCGGCCGGCCGCGCCGCTGCCGGGTGGTGAGGCCGTCGGCCGGGACGGTCTCCGGCTGCCCGCGGGGCATCAGGCCGCCCCCCGGCGGTGCCCGGCCGACAGCCCGGCCGGCGCGTGCGCGCGCACCACGCCGGTCAGGCTGTCGGCGGCCAGCTCCTCCAGGCGGACGGCGCGGCCGTCCAGCTGGGCGGCCAGCCGCACCGCGAGCCCGAGCCGGACCGGGCCAGACTCGCAGTCGACCACGATGGCGGCCACGCCCGCCAGCGCGGTGCAGGCCCGGGTCAGATCGGCGGCGGAGCCGCTGGTGGCGCGGCCGTCGGTGACGATCACCAGCAACGGCCGGCGGTCGGGGTCCCGGAGGCGTTCGGCCCGCAGCACCCTGGCCGCCAGCGTGAGGCCGGCCGCCAGCGGGGTACGGCCGCCGGTCGGCAGCACGGCCAGCCGCCGGGCCCCGGCCTCTACCGAGGACGTCGGCGGCAGCGCCAGCTCGGCCGCGGCGCCGCGGAACGTGACCAGGCCGACCTTGTCCCGGCGCTGGTAGGCATCGAGGAGCAGGGAAAGCACCGCGCCCTTGACGGCGCGCATCCGGTGCCCGGCCGCCATCGAGCCGCTGGCGTCGACGGCGAACAGCACCAGGTTGCCTTCCCGGCCGACCCGGACCGTCTCCCGCAGGTCGGACGCCCGGATCCGCAGCCGCGGCCCCCGCGCCCGGCCGGCTCGTGGCGCGGCGGCGCGGAGAGTGGCGGGCAGGTGGACTGAGTGCACCCGGCCGTGCGGCAGCCGGGCGCCGGTGACCCGGCCGTACGGGGTCCGGGCCGCGGACCGCCGGCCCGGCGCGCCCTGGCCGATCCCGGTCACGGTCAGCAGCCGGGGCCGGAACGGCTCTGTCGCCCCGCTGGCGCTCTGGCCGCGGGCGGCCTCCGGCGCGCCGGGCGCCGGCGCGCCAGCCTGGCGCTGGCCGGGGTCCTGCGCCGTCCCGGGCCGCGCCTCGCCCCGGTCGTCCGGCGCCTGGCCGCCCGGCCGCGGCGGCGGACCGCCGCCATCGTCCGGTCCGCCCCCGTCTGGGTCGCTGTCGTCCGGCCCGTCCGGGGCACTGCCGCCGGGGCTACTGTCATCGGGCCCGCTGTCATCGGGGCCGTCGCCCGGCTGCCCGCGGTCAGTGCCGCCCGCCGCCTCGCCGCCGGGCGGCGGGGTCGCGGCGTCGAGGGCATCGGCCAGGGCCTCGTCGAGAGCCTGCTCGTCGAGCCCGGGGACGTCGAACGGATCCCGGCGGCGGCGGTGCGGCAGCGCGAGCCGCGCGGCCTGGCGGACATCGTCGGCACCGACCTCGTCGCGGTCGTGCCAGGCGGCCAGCGCGATGGCCGTCCGGGCCATCACGAGGTCGGCGCGCAGGCCGTCCACCTCGAACGCCGCGCAAACCGAGCAGATCTGCTGCAGGACGCTATCGGGCAGCCGCACCGCCGGCAGCCGCTCGCGCGCGGCGACCACTCGCCCGGCAATCCGTTCTGAATCAAGATCGAAATCCGCGGCGAAGGCGACCGGGTTCGCCTCATACGCCAGCCGGCGGCGGACCACCTCGGCGCGCTCCGGCGGCTCCCGGGTCGCGGTGACCTCGACGGTCAGCCCGAACCGGTCCAGCAGCTGGGGCCTGAGCTCGCCCTCCTCCGGGTTCATGGTGCCTACCAGCAGGAACCTGGCCGCATGCCGGACGGACAGCCCCTCCCGCTCGACGTAGTTCACGCCCAGGGCGGCCGCGTCGAGCAGCAGGTCGACAAGGTGATCATGGAGCAGGTTCACCTCGTCGACGTAGAGCAGGCCGCGGTGCGCGGCCGCGAGCAGGCCCGGCTCGAACGCGGCGACCCCGTCGGTCAGCGCGCGCTCGATGTCCAGCGAGCCGGCCAGCCGGTCCTCGGTGGCGCCGACGGGCAGCTCGGCCAGCCGGGCCGGCCGGGCTAGCCACGCGGGCTGGCCTGGATGCGGGCCATCCGGGCAGCCGGGGTCGGGCGCGGCCGGGTCGCAGCCGAACCGGCAGTCCGCGACGACGTCAACGGCGGGCAGCAGCGCCGCCAGCCCGCGCACCACCGTCGACTTCGCGGTGCCTTTCTCGCCCCGCACCAGCACGCCGCCGATGGCCGGCGAGACGGCGTTAAGCAGCAGCGCGAGCTTCAGGTCGGGCATGCCGACGATGGCGGCGAAGGGATAGGCCTGCTGGACCGCGGGCGGAAAGGCAGCCGGCCCGCCCGCGCCGTCGCCATTCAGGGGCCCGGCCGGAGCCAGCGTGACGGCGGGCTGGTGGTCGCCGGAGTGCGCGTGCCCGGCCGCCCCCCCGTCCCCGATCGAGTGCCCGGCCTTCATCCAGCCTCGTCCTTCCCGGGTTTCCGCGCCCGCAGTTGGTCCAGCCGATGGCCGGAGTCTCCTGGCTCCCGGATCGATGCCCGCCCTCGCCGCCGCTACCGCGATCCACGGCCGCGCCTGGCGTGGTCGTGTTCGCGGCTGGCGCCGAGAACAGCTCCCCGGTCACAGTTGCGGGACAGCCCCGGATTCCCACCGGGTTCCTCCGCAGGTGCCATCGGCTTAACAGCATGGCACAACCGCCCGCTTTCGGGCTGGCGCATGCCGGTCCGCCGATACACTGGGCGACGCGCTACCGGGATGGGACATCCGCCCCTGCTGGCCGCGCACGACGGAGCGTAGCCAGGCGCCCGCGTCGCGGGCTCAGCTGGCGGTCCCGGCCGCCGATGGCCGGCGGCGGGTGGCGGCCGCAGGCGCCGCCTCAACAAAAGCTCGGCGACTCCATGACCGTTCTTCGGCGTGACCGGACGACGAGATGTGGCTAAACCGGTGCAATCGAACGACATGTGGCAACTGACGTGAATGGAGTATCGATGGGGGATGGAAATCGTTCCCAGGTTCTCGTGACCGGCGGATCCGGATTCATCGGGCGGCGGCTGGTCCGCGCGCTGCTCGACACCGGCGCCGACGTCACGGTGGCGGACAAGCGGGCCTTCCCCGACGATGCCGTCCGGTCCGTCGTCGGCGACCTCTGCGATCCGTCGGTTGTCGCCAGTGCGGTGCGCCCGGGCACGGAAGTGATCATCCACCTGGCGGCCATCACCCGGGTACTGCTGTCGATCGAGGATCCGGCCGGGACCCATGCACTCAACGTGACGGCTACCGCGGACCTGCTGGAGCAGGCGCGGCTCAAGGAGGTCGGCAGCTTCGTGCTCGCCTCGACCAACGCCGTCACCGGCGACGTGGGACGCGCGACCATCAACGAGCAGATCCCGCTGCGGCCGCTGACTCCATATGGAGCGACGAAGGCCGCGGGCGAGATGCTGCTCGGCAGCTACGCGGCCTGCTATGGCATGACCGGCTGCGCGCTCAGGTTCTCCAACGTCTACGGCCCCGGGATGGCGGAGAAGGACAGCTTCGTGCCGCGCCTGATGCGGGCGGCCCGGGACGGCCAGGGCGTGCAGGTCTTCGGTGACGGCACCCAGGTCCGCGACCTGGTGCACGTCGACGACATCGTGGCCGGCATCTTCACCGCACTGCGGTCAGGATTCACCGGGCCGCTCATCCTCGGCGCGGGCGAGTCGGTCACGGTCAACGAGATCGTCGACGCCGCCCGCAGCGTGACCGGCAAGGAGATACCGGTGGAGAACATCCCGGCCAAGCCCGGTGAGATGCCCGCCGTCATCGTCGACATCTCCGCCGCCAAGGCGCTCGGGTACTCCCCCGCGCATGACCTCAAGTCCGGCCTGGCCACGGTCTGGCCGGAGTTCTCGGAGGCAGCGATATGACCACCCCGCACGCCGCCGACGCGGCCATTGACGATGCTGCGATCCGCTCCTTCACGGATCAGTACGGTTCCCGGGCGACGCAACTGCCCCCGGTGGCCGTCGTGATCGCCGCCTACAACGAAGAGGGCGCCATCGGCCCGGTCATCGAGGCGCTGCCGGCGACCGTGTGCGGGCTCGAGGTCGCGAAGATCGTCGTGTCGGACGGCGCGGCCGACGGCACGGTCAAGGAATCGGAAGCAGCCGGCGCGCTGGTTTGCGACGTGCCGGTGAACCGCGGTCAGGGGGCGGCGCTCCGGCTCGGCTACCGGCTGGCCCGCGAGGGCGGCGCCCAGTACATCGTCACCACGGACGCGGACGGGCAGTACAACCCGGCCGAGATCGAGCGGCTGCTGGAGCCGATCCTCGCCGGGGAGGCCGACTTCGTCACCGGGTCACGCAGGCTCGGCAGCGAGGAGACCAGGGACCCGGTACGCAGGCTCGGGGTGCGGGTCTTCGCCGTCACCATCAGCACGCTGACCGGCCAGCGGATTAGCGACACGACCTTCGGGCTCCGGGCGATGCGGGCCGAGGTAACCGGGGCGGTCCAGCTTGAGCAGCCGCAGTATCAGGCCGCCGAGCTGCTGATTGGCGTCATTACGCATGGCTACCGGGTAGTTGAGCGGCCGGCCACGATTCACAAGCGCCAGGTCGGAAAGAGCAAAAAGGGCAACAACATTTTCTACGGCCTGCATTTCGCGGGCGTGATCGGCGGAACCTGGCTGCGCGAGCGGCGGCGCCGGGCGCAGGGATCGGCCGGCCAGTCACCGGCCAGCCCCGAGTAGGTATCTGATTGTTCGGACTCTGCCCTGGCCGCTGGTGCCTGATTATCCGGAGTCTGTCCCGGCCGCGGGTGCCTGGCCAGGGCTGATCCGGGTCGGCCGCACGGTCAGGTCCGGCTGATCCCAGGCGGCCAGGGAGAGCTCGCCGTGCGTGGTGGCGGTCAGCGTGGCCTCGAGGCGCGCGTCGAGTTCATCGAGTGTCAGCCTGCCTTGCGCGAAGTGCTCACTCAGGGCCGCGGCCGCCGCGTCCCGGTCAGCATCACCGGCGCGCAGGTAGGGCGCTGGCGGCTGATGATCCTCCCTGGCCATCCGGGGCAGCCCCCGCAGCACGGCGGCGTATCGATCCAGCGCGGCCCGGCCATCGCCGGTGAGCGCGACGATGGCCCGGGCGCTATCGCCGCCGGTCTTGTCCGTCCGCACGTACCCGGCGTGCTCCAGCCGCCGCAGACGGGCGATCAGACGGCCGGGGGTGAGCCCGAGCATGCCCTGCAGCCGGGTGAGAGCCAGCGCGTCGCCGTCGGGCAGTGCGGCCAGGGTCGCGACGACGCGCAGCCGCTCGGGGTGGTGGATCTGCGGGTCAAGTGCGCTGGTGCTCATGGTCGGCCGTGCCTCCGCTTAGCAGGCCGCCGAGCAGGTCGCGCAGCGCCTGGGTGTAGGTGTCGAGTGCCGCCCGGCCCTGGCCGGTCAGCGTCACCGTGGTTTTCTGTGCGGACCCGTTCCTGGTCTTCTCGCTGCTGAGGTAGCCAGCCTCTTCGAGTTTGCGCAGCTGGATGATCAGGTTGCCGGGGGTCAGCTCAAGCATGTCCTGCAGCCGGGTGAAGGACAGCCCGTCGCCGTCGGGCAGTGCCGCGAGCGTCGCGACGATCTTCAGCCGGGTAGGGACGTGGATCAGCGGGTCAAGTCCGTTGTCGCTCATGTCACCCCGTCATGCGCGCTGCTGCCAGGTGATGACGCCGCCGCTGCCAGATGATGGCGGCGGCGCTGCCCAGGAGCATGACGCACAGGCCCACGGCCGCGACCGCCCACGCCCCGGCCGGTCCGGCGAACGCGCCCACGATGCCGATGACCACAATCGCGAGGCCGACGGCGAGCCCGCGCCAGTTGGCCCGGGCCGCCATCAGGACCATCCAGGCCAGGCCGGGGATGACCAGCACCGAGGTAGGGTACGTGGCGAAGCTCGCCCCGGCGGCGCTCAGCCCCACCATGGCCAGGACCCCGGCGACAATGGCCAGCACCAGCACGATGATCTCGCCCGGACTAAACCGGGAGCGCCCGGTTATCCCGGCGGTCGCGTGCCTGCGGACAGCGACCGTGGCGGTGAAGTTGACGACAATGAACGCAAGCAGGACGGGGATGTCCGCGCCCGTCGGGCCCCGGTAGGGGTGCTGTCCGCGCACCGAGAGCCAGATCGCGCCGAGGGCGGCCAGGACCATGACCGCCCTGGTCGCCAGCAGCCACGGCGGCGAGGGCTGGAACTTGCGGCGGGCCAGCTGGGTGGTCTGGTCCAGTAGGGCAGCGGCCTGCTCGGGGCCGAGAGTGCCGCCGTTGCCGGCGGCGGTGGTGTCAGATGCGTGGTTCACGGTGTCTCCCCTCATCGACTCTATGTCATAAAGTAGACGCTGCTTTATGGCGTAAAGTCAAGGGTCTGAGCCAGGAACTTTATGACGTAAAGTCGAGCGGATGCGCCAGGCCGGGGGGGCGGCGCAGGGGTTATCCCGGTGACCTGACCGATGCCCAGTGGCGGGTGATGGCCGTGCACCGGCCCGCGGATCGGGCCCGGGCGGCGGTCCGGCCCCGGATCTGGCCGCTCCGCCGGAGCGTCGAAGCGGTCTCGTATGTGGACCCGACCGGACCGGGTGCGCGTGGCGGTACCTGCCCGCCGATTTCTCGCCCTGGCCGACCGTCTAGGCCTACCTCGCCGCCTGGCGCGACGGCTCAGACACTCACTATCGAAATGGGATCGTCCTGATCAGCGAATGACCTGGTTCCTGGCCGCCGGGTTCTGCGGCCGGGCGGCAGCATGCTGGGGCCGGGTGGCCGGGTTCTGCGGCCCGGCCGCCGGGTCCGGCCCGCCGGGCGAGTCCAGGCTGTCAGCGAGATCAAGCGCGGCCGCCAGCCCGGGCGCGCCGGCCACCGGCACGGGCTTCGAGCCGCGGTCAGCGAACAGCAGGTAGTGGAAGATCACGAACCGGGCGAAGAACGTCACGCAGTTAGCCAGGAAATAGGTGCCCTGCACGATCAGTGTCTTCTTCAGCCCCTGCGCTCCCGCCGAGGCCGCGATGTGCAGCCCGAGCTTCGTCGCGAGGCCCAGCACGAGCCAGGCGCCCGCCGAGACCAGCCAGAACGGCAGCGTCTCCCGGAGCACGCTCGGCCGGCCCTTGCGCTCCCAGGCCCAGCGGCTCAGCAGGTAACTCACCAGGGCGCCGACGGCGGCCGCCAGGACTCCCGATATCCCGCCGCTCAGGCCCGCCGGGCCGAGGAACAGGAACAGCGCGAGCTGGCTGGCCGCGAGCGCCGAGACCGCCACGACCACGAACCGGAAGAACCGCTTGCCGGTCTCACCGCGTAGCTTGCGCCGCAGCGACGCGGGAAGTAGGTGCCATGCAGCTGTCGCGATCTTGGGTCGTGCTCGACTCATCGGTGTCCTAGGTTGACGCGATTGAATATGCGAGACAGATATACAGTACGGACTCCGGTCTGCCGTGATGACAGAATCCGCCAGGTCGGCATCCCGCCAAAGCGCTGGAACCGGCCTTCTGCAACATGTCTTCCAGGTCTGCGCCACCCGGGTGGATGGCGCGAACTCATGTGTCGCTACCCGCCATTGTAGATATAAACCATCGACAGCCGCGCATGGACGGGCCGGAGCACGGTCAGAAAGATCCTGCGCTGGGGCGCGATCGCTATCGGCCGGTCAGCGGCACTGCACCGAGCCGGGGTCGCCGGCCTAGGCCACGTGGCCGCCGAGGTTGCGGGGCCCGATCCAGCTGCTGCCCGACGCCTGCTCGGCGAACCACAGATGCCCTGCCTTCCCCCGCCAGAACACCACGCTCTTCCCGCCGGGGCCGATGGCACCGAACGGCCCGGCCCGCAGCCGGCCCATGCGCAGCCGGTACGGACGGCCCCAGCCCGTCTTGGGCCCGCGCGAGACCTGCCACAGCTGATGGTCTGTTCCCTTCCAGAAGACGTGCACCCGGCCGCCCCCCGACAACAGCGGGAACGGGATCGAGGCGAGATGCCCGTGCAGGCTGAGCGGGCCGGCCCATCGGTGGCCGGGTCTGAAGGCGGCTGACCACAGCCGGTTGTTCCCTGATCCGCGCCAGAACACGTCAATCGCGCCCGTGGCCCGCGCGCTGGCCTGCGGCGCGGCGCCGAGCGGCCCCATGCCCAGACTGCGCGGCCTGGTCCAGCTCCGGCCCGGGCGGCGGATCACGTGCCAGAGCGCGGAATCCCCTTATATCCGCACGTGCTAGCGGAAGTGATACGGTTTGCCCTCCCTCGGCCCAGGTTAATTGCCACCAATAGGACAGAGCATTACGACTTACCGAAAGTAACGGCAAATCTCGCTGGTGGACCTGCTAACGATAGTTATGCTCCGTCATATATTTCTGAAACCTTGCTGTCCGGATAAGGCCGCTGAAAGGTAATAGGTCGGCTGCGTTATGGTAATAGAGTGATGCCGGCCGGCCGGCCGGCTTGCCGCCCACGGCGATGGCAGGACGCCACGGCAGCCCGGCTCCCGTCGGTGACCGCCCGGCCCTCACGCCGGTTAGCTGCCTGGCCAGATGGCATACGCCCCCGGACGCAGCAGCGCGTGAGCGACGTTCAGCCGGTGTACCGTGCCGGCCGCCGGATCTCCCCGGCCGGCCAGCCGATGCCGTGCATCAATGGCCGCTCGACCATTCCCCGACCTGGCGAAGCTCATTTGGCTGGCCCGGCCAAATCGAAATTAATCGTGCCCATAGGCATTCGCGGTAATCGAATGGCCGGGATGGCCGGTGGCTTTGATAGCGCACTGCGGTTGACGGCCGGCGGGTACCGCGAAAGACTGGCCCAGGTCAGCCGTTCGCGCCCGCCGAGCCGTTCTCCTGTGGTGTGCGGCTGCCGTGCGTAGCAGTGACGGGGCACGGCGGCGGCGGGCGCCCAGCCGAGCCAACCGCGAGCAATGGAACCTCTTTTCCGATGACGCTCACCGACCGCCGATCCCGGAAGTCCGCGTGCCGCCGGGGCGCTGTCAGCGTGATGCTCTGCGCGCTGGCCCTGGCGACGGCCTGCTCATCGCCATCGCCGGCCGCCTCGCCGGCTACCTCGTCCAGGCCGGCTTCCCAGCCGTCCGCCAGCGCCGCGCCGTCGGCCAGCGCCGCGCCGTCCGTCAGCATCCGGACGCTGGCCGCCGAGTACCTGGCGATAGCGCGGCCCGCCAATCACCGGCTTGATGTCGAGTTCGACGATTTCGGGGATCAAAGCCACGACGACCTCGCGAAGGCAGCGGCGGACCTGCGCGCCGAGGCCGCCACTGAACTGCACTTCGACCGGCGGCTGTCCCGCATTCCCTTCCCGCCCGCGATCGGTTTTCTCGCCTGGGAACTCATCCGCGCGAATCAGAGCAGGATCGCCTTCACCCGGCGGGAGGCGCGGTCGGAATCGATCGCCCAGCTGCGATCTTTCGCACGCCGCCATAAGGCGGCTAACGCAGCGGTGGAGTTGCGGGTGCGCGCGCTCCGGAAGGCGCTGCACCTGCCGCCGCCCTCGACCAGCTGAGAATCGGCATCGCGTGGACGGGCCGACCATCGGGCGTTCCTGTTCACTGGTAGGCGATCATGGCGTTCGGCGCTTATGGTGGCCCGGTGGGGGGCGAGCAGGGCTCGGTGGCCGGGCCGATGGTGGGCCGCGACCGCGAGCTGGCCCAGGTTGCGGCGCTCGCGGATGAGGCCATGGCCGGCCGCGGGCGCCTGGTGCTGTGCACGGGCGAGGCCGGGATCGGGAAAACCCGCCTGGCCGAGGAGATCGCCGTATCAGCTGCCGCCGGGGGCATGGCGGTGGCGTGGGCGTGCGCGACGGACCGGGACAGCTCGCCGCCGTATGGGCTATGGCGGCTGGCGCTGGACGAGCCCGCCATCCGGGCCGGTGGTGACGGCGCATCCAGCCCGGACTTGTGGACGCCGGTGCCCGGTGCCGCCGGGCGCCCGGTGCTGGCTGATGACGTCGATGCGGGCAGCGGGCAGCGATTCGCGCTGTTCGCCGAGGTTCGCCGCAGGCTGGCGCAGGCCGCCGGGCAGCGCGGGCTGCTGCTGGTGCTTGATGATCTTCAGTGGGCGGATGACGCATCAGCGGTTCTGCTCGCCGATGTCGTGCGGCAGCTGCGCGGGACGCCGATCCTGATCTTCGCGACCTGCCGGGACTCGCCGGCGCCGGGCGGCACGGGCAGCGGGATCGTGCCGCGCCTGTCGGCGGATGCCAACACCGAGCGGGTGGACCTGCCGGGCCTGCCCGCTGGTGCCGTCGCGGATCTGCTGGTCGCCGCCGGGCTGCCGGCGTCGCCGGAACGGGCGGGCGAGGTGCACTCCGAAACGGGCGGCAATCCGTTTCTGGTCCGCGAGGTGGCCAGCATGCTCCTCGATCAGCGCGGTGGCCGGGCGGGCGGGCCGGGGTCGGTGCCGGGACGGGTGCTGGAGGCGACGGCCTACCGGCTCACGCAGCTCCCGGATGCCGCCCGGGAACTGCTGCGGGCCGCGGCGGTGGCCGGCAACCGGTTCTCGGCCGGCGTGCTGGCCAAGATGCTGGACGTGCCGGTACTCGCCCTGCTCGGTCCCCTGGACGAGTGCCGTGCCGCCGGGTTCCTGGTGGCCGGCGAGCGTCCCGGCGATCACCGGTTCTCGCACGCGCTGGTTCGCTCGGCGGTGCTCGCCCGGCTGAGCGCCTCGGATCAGCGGCGGCTGCACGCCGCCGCCGCGGACGCGATCGAGGCCCTGTACGAAGGGCAGCTGGATCTGCACCTGGCCGAGGTGGCCCGGCACCGGGTCGAGGCATCGCTGCCCGGTGACCGGGCGGTAGCGGTAGCGGCGTGCGCAGCGGCCGCCGGCGTGGCGGCACAGTCACTGGCGTTCGAGGAGGCCGTGCGCCTGTACCGGCAGGCGCTGTCGGTCGGCGACGCGGAGATCGGCGAGGACGACCGCTCCCGGCTCGAGCTCGCGCTGGCCGAGGTCCTGCACCGCAGCGGGGACCTGCCCGGATCGCAGGAGATGGCGGCCAGCGTCGGACGGCGGGCCGGGCGCCGGCGTGACCGGCTCTGGCTGGCCCGCACGGCGCTAGTGATGGAGGCCACCGGCGTACCGGAGTGGGACGGCGAGATCTGCCGCGTCTGCGAGCAGGCCCTGACCGGGGCCGATCTGGCGGATGATCTGCGCGCCCGGGTCTCCGCCCGGTACGCGCAGGCGCTGGTGTACCGCGGTGAGTACGACCGGGCGGGACAGGTCAGCCGGGACGCGCTGGCCGCCGCCGAGTCCTCGGCCGACCCGGTCGCGCTCGTGGACGCGCTCCGGGCCCGGCAGCTGGCTTGCTGCGCCCCCGACAAAGTCGCCGAACGGGCTGCCCTGGCGGGCCGCATGCTGGCGGTCGCCGACGTCCTGGGCAGCCCCTGGCTCGAGATGTGGGGCCGCCTGTGGCGCATCGACACCCTGTTCGAGACGGGTCAGCTGAGGAATATCCGGCCTGAGCTCGCCGATCTCGAAAACTGCGTGGAACGGGTCCCCGGCCCGCTCGGGCAATTTCATTTCCTGGAGACTTCCGCGACGCTCGCGCTGGCGACCGGGCGTTTCACCGAGGCGACCCGGCTGGCCGCCGACGCATTCAAGGTGTTCAGCGACATGGGACACCCGACGGCGTTTGGCGCCTGCGCGGTGATCCTGGGCCAGGCGGGCCTGCACATCGGGCTGGGCCGATCCGGCTTTGTCGAGCTATGGGACCAGCTCCCCGCCCACCTGCGGCCGGATGCCATCGACACGACCCGCGGCGTCGCCACCATCTTCCCCGCGCTCAGCCTCGCGCTGATCCGCCTGCACCAGGGCGATCGCGCCGCCGCTGAGGCCGCCTACGCCCTGGCCGGCCCCGTCCGGTCCTGGACGCCGGTACCGGCGATGCGCGTGCCAGCCTGGGCGCACGGGCTGACGGTCGCCATCGGCCTCGGCCGGGCCGGCGACATCGAGTTCCTGGCGGCGTGCTTCGAGCCGTTCCGCGGCCAGCATGTCGCCAACGGGGCCGGCTCCGGGGTTTACATGGGCCCGGTCGAGCTGCCGCTCGGCCAGGCGGCCGCCGCGCTCGGCCAGCTTGACCCGGCGGTTAACGACCTGCGGACGGCGGTCCCGATCTGCGACGGCAACGGCGCCCGCGGGTGCGCTGTGCAAGCCCGGGTCGAACTCGCCGCGGCCCTGATCCGGCGGCAGGCGCCGGGCGACCGGGACGAGGCGCTGGCCGCGCTGGACGCCGCTGCTGGCGAGGCCGAGCAGCTCGGAATGGTGCCATTCACCGAGTGGATCGAGCGGCTGCGGGCCCGGCAGCCGGCCGCGGCGCCGGCCAGCTCACCCCTCAGCCCCCGCGAGCAGGAGGTGGCCCGGCTGGTAGCGCGGGGACTGACGAATAAGCAGATCGGCCGGGACCTTTACGTCTCCGAGCGGACGGCCGAGAACCACGTGCGGCACATCCTGACCAAGCTCGGGCTGCGCAACCGCAGCCAGATCGCCACCTGGTCCAGCGCAGCGGACGGCAGCGCAGCGGGCGGTAGCGCCCGGCATGAGTACCCGGGCCGGCCGTGAATGAGTACTCCGGTAAGTAATTCCCCGGATGGCCGGAGCCGGGCTTTTCCGTAGCGTCTTTGCTGTCAGCACAAACTCAGCGAAAGGCCCGACGAAATGGCACACATCCACGTCGCAACGACGCCCGGCGCAACGATCGACGGCTTCCGCGCGGTCGCCGCCAAGCACAACCCGCCCCAGGACATCGACGGCCTGCTCGCCTGGGCGGCCGGCACGGACGAGAAGGGTCTCAACGTGGTGACCGTGTGGGAGTCCAAGGCCCAGATGGACCGGTGGGCCGCCGAGCAGCTCTTTCCCGCGTTCCAGTCGCTCGGCATGACCGATGTGGCGTCGAGCAGTGAGTTCACCGAGTACGACGCGGACGAGTTTTACCTCCGCTGAGCACCGGACCCAGGCCGCCCGTCGCACTCCGGCATCGAGCAACGAGGATCCCCGGTCGTCAGCGCCCCTGGCGGCCGGGGATATCCCTCCGGCCCGCACCCGGCCGCCCCGCACCCGGCCGGACAGCGCCCGGCCGGACAGCACTCCCCCGCACCGGCCGGCCCGGCGTCCCTCCGCCGGCGCGAGGCGGGCCGCCACGAGTGGACGTTAGGCCCAGCCGGCCATCGGGAAGCCGGCCAGCAGTTCCCTGATCTCGCCCGCCACCCGCCCGATCGAAGCCTCATCTTCCTTCAGCGCCGCGGTAATCGCCTCGTCCATCCAGGCGGCGATCCGCGGCATGTGCTCCTCGGTCAGGCCGCGGGTGGTGAGCGACGGCGTGCCGATCCTGATGCCGGACGGGTCAAACGGCTTGCGCGGGTCGAACGGCACCGTGTTGTAGTTCACCTCGATGCCCGCCCGGTCCAGCGCCTTCGCGGCGGGCTTGCCCGCGATGCCCTGCGGGGTGAGGTCCATCAGGATCAGGTGATTATCGGTCCCGCCGGAAACCAGGCTGTACCCCCGGTCCAGCAGCGCCGCGGCCAGCGCCTGGGCGTTGGCCACGACCTGATGCGCGTAGCTGCGGAACTCGGGCTGCGCGGCCTCGTGCAGCGCGACCGCGATCCCGGCGGTGGTGTGGTTGTGCGGGCCGCCCTGCAGGCCGGGGAAGACCGCCTTGTCCAGCGCCTTGGCGTACTCGGCCGTTGACATGATCATCGCGCCGCGCGGGCCGCGGAGGGTTTTGTGCGTGGTGGTGGTGATGACGGGGGCGTGCCCGACCGGGCTGGGATGCGCGCCCCCGGCCACCAGCCCGGCAATATGCGCGATGTCGGCCACCAGCACGGCGCCGGCCTCGGCCGCGATCTCAGCGAACGCCGGGAAGTCGATCGTCCGCGGGATCGCCGTCCCGCCGCAGAAGATCACCTTGGGCCGCTCGCGCAGAGCCAGGTCCCGCACCTCGTCGAGGTCCACCCGGCCGGTGTCCGCCCGCACCCCGTACTGGACCGACCGGAACCACTTGCCGGTAGCCGATACCGGCCAGCCGTGGGTCAGATGCCCGCCCATCGGCAGCGCCATCCCCATCACCGTCTCGCCCGGCTGCAGGAAGGCCAGGTAGACGGCCAGGTTGGCCGGCGAACCGGAGTACGGCTGGACGTTGGCGTGGTCGACGCCGAAGACGGCCTCGGCCCGCTGCGCCGCGAGCTGCTCGATCGGGTCGATGAACTGCTGGCCCTCGTAGTACCGGCGGCCCGCGTACCCCTCGGAGTACTTGTTGGTCAGCACGGTGCCCGCGGCCTCCAGGACCGCGACCGAGACATAGTTCTCCGACGGGATCAGCCGGATCTTCTCGAACTGCCGCCGCGCCTCGCCCTCGATCAGCTCGGCGATCTCGGGGTCCTCGCTGGCGACATGCGGAATGGGCGGCTGATGCATGGCGGCCTCCTCGGGCACGGCGCTGGCTCTGGGCACCTCCGGGCGCGCACGGCAGCGAGAGCCCGCGCCCGGTTACTTTCCCTCATCATGCCGAACGAGGTCAGCGGCGTACACCACCCCCGCCGGAGGGCTGCCGCCCGGCCCGCCCCGATAGCATGCCGTGGGTGCGAATAGGCATCATCATCCTCCCCGACATGCGGTGGCGGGAGGCGGCCCGGCGCTGGTGCCGCGCCGAGGAGTACGGCTTCGCGCACGCGTGGACTTACGACCACCTCGGCTGGCGGGACCTGGTGGACGGCCCGTGGTTCGACGCGGTGCCGACGCTGACGGCCGCGGCGATGGTGACCTCGCGCATCCGGCTCGGGACGATGGTCGCGTCGCCGAACTTCCGGCACCCGGTGAGCTTCGCCCGGCAGCTGACCGCGCTCGACGATGTCAGCGGTGGCCGGCTGGTGCTCGGCGTCGGCGCGGGAGCGGGCGGCACGAGCTTCGACACCGCCGTCCTCGGCGAACCGCCGCTGACCGTCCGGGCCCGGGCCGACCGGTTCGCCGAGTTCACCGAGCTGCTCGACCTGCTGCTGCGCACCGACCGGGTGACCTGGCGCGGCGACTACTACGCCGCGGTGGACGCCCGCAGCACGCCCGGCTGCGTGCAGCGGCCCCGGGTGCCGTTCGTCGTCGCGGCCAACGGCCCGCGGACGCGCAGGCTCGCCGCCCGCTTCGGCCAGGGCTGGATCACCACCGGCACGAAGTCCGGCGATCTGGAGCAGTGGTGGCGGTCGGTCGCGGAAGCAGGCGAGCGGTTCACCGAGGCGCTGGACGCGGCCGGCCGCGAGCCCGGCTCGGTGGACCGGTACCTGTCGCTGGACGCCGGGCCGGTGTTCTCGCTGTCCAGTGCCGGGTACTTCGCCGAGGCCATCGGCCGGGCCGATGCGGCCGGCTTCACCGACGTCACCACGCACTGGCCCCGCCCGGACGGCTCCTATGCCGGTGATGAGGCCGTGCTCGAGGCCGTCGCGGCGGACATCCTGCCCCGTTGGCACGGCCAGCTATCCGGCGACGAGGGCCGAGGTATCGACGATCACAGGCCCTCCGGGCCATAACCGAGAATCTCATCCTCCTCGCCCCGGCTGAGGCGGCGGCCGAGTTCGCTTACCGGTATCCGGGGCCAGACCTCACTCTCCAGGAACCGCAGCGCGTGCCCATCCCGGCCGCCGGGGCTGATCCGGTAGGCGAGACGCTGACGTCGCTCCGCGAGCGCGCGGCGGAGCCTACGCAAGGGCAGGGCCGGCTGGTTCCGGGCCCGGCGTGCCAGACGGCAGGATCCTGCGCCGCAGCAGCGCACGCTCGGCGGTGGTCCATGCCGTCGTGATCAGCAGGTAGATGCCCGCGGCCAGCGGCACTACAGCAGCGATAACGATCGTCAGGTAGGGCAGCACCCGGGTGAGCCAGCCGAATACTGCGGCCTGTGCCGCCCCGCCCGGCCGGTCTGTCTTACCGGGCTGAACTGCCTTGCCGGGCTGAACTGCCTTGCCGGGCTGAACTGCCTTGCCGGGCTGAACTGCCTTGCCGGACTGTGCCGCTCCGGCGGGTGCTGCTGCGTGCCGCGCTGCTCGGGCGGAGATCCAGGCCACGACGGCGATCAGGGCGAGCAGCCCAAGGAAGACAGCGCCCTGGGCGCTGAACGGTCCGGCGCCGCTGAGCAGGTGGCTGCCCAGCGGCACGCCGAGCAGGTTGTGACTGAGCAGGCCGTTCGGCGCGCCGTTCACGGTGTGGTCAAGGAACAGCCGGTACATGACGCTGAAGAACGGCAGCTGAATCAGGGCCGGCAGGCAGCCGGCCAGCGCGCTGGCGTTTTCCCGCTGGTAGAGCGCAGCCAGCTCTATCCGCAGCCGGTCTGGCTGGCCGGCGTGCCGCTTCTGCAGCTCGGTGACCTGAGGCAGCAGCCGGGCCTGGCTGGCCTGGCCGCGAGCTGCCGACAGGCTGAACGGCAGCAGCAGCAGGCGGACGGTCATCGTGAACGCGACGATCGCCGCCGCGGTGGCCAGGCTCCCGGTGAGCGGCGCCAGGACCTGGGCGTACGCAGAGACAACGTGATATGCGGCGCCGACAGCGACGCCAAGAAAACCGAACATGACCGATACCCTCCAGCGGGTCGCAGATGGATGACAGCTGGAGACGGCCGCGAGGCGTGCCGCGCCCGGGCCCGATCAGGCCGGCGCGCGGCCACACGGACGCGCCCGGCCTGCGCCGGTGGGGAAAGGCGGATCGTCAGGCGGCCGCCGGGACCGCCGAGGGTGCTCTCGGCCTGGCCCGGCCGGCCGCGTCGGGGTCGAGCTGCCGCTGGAACCGCGCCAGCCAGGCCTTCTCCCGCAGCGCAGTCGCGCGGCTGGTCAGCGGCAGCGTGGTGAGGGCGGCGGTGACGCCCGCGTTGCGCGCGATCAGCGCGACCAGCATGCCGGTCAGGGCTATCGCCGCGAGCGCCAGCAGGCCGGACGGCGTCGACAGGGGCTGGCTGACAAGGTGCCAGTAGCCAGCCAGCTGCCCGATCAGGCCGGGCAGCCCGGTCAGCAGCACGATGGCCTCCGGAGAGTCTTCGGGGCAAGCCCACCCGGGCCCGCCACCTCGAGTGTAGGCGCGTCCGGCTGGCGACAGCAGCCTCAATACCGCCACCGTTGACGACTAGGCTATCAAAGTGATATCTATATCAATAGATGACCGGGTGACCGACACGGCGCTCGCAGGAGGCGATCCCGATGAACGCACCGAACGACAACACCGCTGCGAAAGGTCTGCGCGGGTGGTGGCAATCTCCCCCGCGGCCCGGCATGCAGCGCCTGATCAGCCCATGGGAATACCGTCACCTCCGCGCATTCGGGGTCATGCGCATTGCCGGTGGCAGTGTCGCGGCCGGCGCGGGCGTCGTGTGCCTCTCGTACGGCGTCTACGGATGGGCGGCCCTTTTCCTGGCCCTGGCGGCCGGGAATTTCGCGGGTGGCTCCTGGTACCTCTCTATCGATCGCTCCGCAGCCGCCCGGGCCTGAGCCCGGTCAGTACCCGCCGGGACGACGATGCCGGATCGCGGGTGATCGGCGTCCGTTCGCTCACGCAGGCCTGGCGAGGCTAGCCGTACGGCCGCCGCCCGGCTGGCTGGCGCTCCGCCCCCCGGTCGCCGGGCGACGCCGGGCTAGCTACCGGCCTCGATGTCGCCTTCCAGGTCGAGATAGACCTGCCGCAGCTGGTCGATCGTCTTGGCGTCGGGCTCCGCCCAGAGTCCGCGGTCGGCCGCCTCCAGCAGCCGCTCGGCGATTCCGCGCAGCGCCCACGGGTTGGACTTCTCCATGAACGCGCGGTTCTCCGGGTCGAACACGTAGGAGACAGCCAGCTGCTCGTACATCCAGTCGGCCACTACTCCGGCGGTCGCGTCGTAGCCGAACAGGTAGTCCACCGTCGCGGCGAGCTCGAAGGCGCCCTTATAGCCATGGCGGCGCATCGCGGCAATCCAGCGCGGGTTCACCACCCGGGCGCGGAACACCCGGCGGGTCTCCTCGGCCAGCGTCCGCGTCTTCACCGCGTCCGGGACGGCCGAGTCGCCGATGTAGGCCGCCGGGTTGCTGCCGGTCAGCGACCGCACCATGGCGACCATGCCGCCGTGGTACTGGAAGTAGTCATCGGAGTCGGCGATGTCGTGCTCGCGGGTATCGGTGTTCTTGGCGGCCACCGCGATCCGCCGGAAGGCGCCTTCCATGTCCGGCCTGGCCGGCCTGCCGTCCAGGCCGGCGCCGTAGGCGTAGCCGCCCCAGACGGCGTAGACCTCGGCCAGGTCACGATCGTCGCGCCAGTTCCGCGCGTCGATCAGCGGCAGCAGCCCGGCCCCGTACGCGCCCGGCTTGGAGCCGAAGATCCGCGTCGTGGCCCGCCGCCAGTCGCCGTGCCCGGCGTGGTCGGCCACGGCGTGCGCCCGCAGGTAGTTGGACTCGGCGGGCTCGTCCAGCCCGGCCACCATCGCGATCGCCTCATCCAGCAGCGCGATGACGTGCGGGAACGCGTCGCGGAAGAAACCGGAAATGCGCAGCGTCACGTCAATCCGCGGCCGGCCGAGCTCGGCCAGCGGCAGCACCTCGAACCCGGTCACCCGGCGGGAGGCGTCATCCCAGACCGGCTGGCAGCCGATCAGCGCGAGCACCTCGGCGATGTCGTCGCCCTGCGTCCGCATCGCCGACGTGCCCCACACGGTCAGCCCGACGCAGCGCGGGTACGCGCCCTCGTCGGCCAGGTGCCTGGCCAGCAGCGAGTCGGCCAGCGCGCGGCCGGTGTCCCACGAGTTGCGGGACGGGATCGCCTTCGGGTCGACCGAGTAGAAGTTGCGGCCGGTCGGCAGCACGTTGACCAGGCCGCGGGTGGGCGAGCCGGACGGCCCGGCCGGCACGTAACCGCCGGCCAGGGCGTGCAGCACCGCGTCGATCTCGCCCGAGGTGGCGGCGAGCCGGGGCACGACCTCCTCCGCCGCGAACCTGAGCACCGCCGTGACGTCCCTGGCCACGGCGTCGCTTACCGCCGCGGCGGCACCGGCCGCTGCGGATTGATCAGCCCCGCCGACCTCGGCCGGATCACTAGCCCCGGTCACCCGGGCGGCCCCGGCGGCCTCGCCGGTCTCGGAGCCGTGGCCAGGCCTGGCCGAGCACCGCCGCGCAGACCCCGGCGGCGCTGGCCGGGTCCCAGCCCGCCTCGGCCATCGCCACGACCAGCGCCCGGGCCGTCTCCTCCGACGCATCGGTAGCACCGCGCGACGCGCCCTCGCCGGCCAGCCCGAGCGCGGCCCGCAGCCCGGGCAGCGCGCCGGACTTGCCGCCCCAGACCTGCGCCGACCGGAGGATGACCAGCACCAGGTTGATCAGCGCCTCCCCGGCCGGGGCTTGGCCGAGAATATGCAGGCCGTCCCTGATCGCGGCGTCCTTGACCTCGCACAGGTAGCCGTCGATGTGCAGCACGAAGTCGTCGAACGCGGCGGCTTCCGGCGCCTGCTCGACGCCGAGGTCGTGATGCAGCTGCGCGGCCCGGACCAGGGACCAGATCTGCGAGCGCACCACCGGCAGCTTGACCGGGTCGAGCGCGGCGACGGTGGCGTACTCGTCCAGCAACTGCTCCAGCTTGGCCATGTCGCCGTAGGTGTCGGCGCGGGCCATCGGCGGCACCAGGTGATCGACGATGACCGCGTGACCGCGCCGCTTGGCCTGGGTTCCCTCGCCCGGGTCGTTCACGATGAACGGGTAGACCAGCGGTACCTCGCCGAGCACGGCGTCCGGGGCGCACTCGGCGGAGAGGCCGAGGCCCTTGCCGGGCAGCCATTCCAGCGTGCCGTGCTTGCCCAGGTGCACGATGGCGTCCGCGCCGAAATCCTCGTCCAGCCACCGGTAAGCGGCCAGGTAATGGTGTGACGGGGGCAGCTCCGGGTCGTGGTAGATGGCGACCGGGTTCTCGCCGAACCCGCGCGGGGGCTGGATCATCATCACCACGTTGCCGAATCGCAGCGCGGCGAGCACTATGTGGCCGTCGTCGGTGTACAGCTCGCCGGGCGGCACTCCCCAGTGCGACTCGATGCGGCGGGACAATCCGTTTGGGATCCTGGCGAGCCAGCGGCGGTAGGTGTCCTGCTGAATCCTGACATCGGCGGCGCGGAGCTGTTCTTCGGTCAGCCATTCCGTGTCGTGGCCGCCGGCCGCGATCAGTGCGTGGATCAGCTCGTCGCCGTCCTCGGGGAAGCCGTCGCCCAGGTCGTATCCGGCGTCGCGCATGCTGCGCAGCAGCCGGACAGCGGAGGCGGGGGTGTCCAGGCCGACGGCGTTGCCCACCCGGGCGTGCTTGGTCGGATAGGAGGAGAGGGCGAGGACGATGCGCTTGGCCGCATTCGGCGTGTGGCGCAGGCGGGCGTGCCGGACCGCGATCCCGGCCAGGCGGGCGGCTCGCTCCTGGTCGGCCTGGTAGACGCCGATGCCGTCGGGGCCTTCCTCCTTGAACGAGAACGGGACGGCGATCAGCCGGCCGTCGAACTCGGGGATGGCCACCTGCATGGCCGCGTCCATCGGCGTCAGCGCGGCGGTCGATTCCGCCCACTGGGCGCGGGAGCTGGTCAGGCAGAGGCCCTGGATGAGCGGCACGTCGAGGGTGGCCAGGCCGCCGGCGTCCCAGTCGCCGTCCTGGGCGCCCGCGGCGTTGGCGCCGCCCGCCGCCAGCACGGTCGTGATCACCGCGTCGGCCCGGCCGAGCAGCTCGATCAGGCCGGGATCGGGGCTGCGGAGCGAGCCGCAGAAGACCGGCAGGGCGGTGGCGCCGCGCTCGGTGATGGCGGCGCAGAGCGTGTCCACGAATCCGGTGTTACCCGACAATTCGTGCGCCCGGTAGAAGACCACCGCGACCGTGGGCGCCACTTCCCGCGACGTTTCCATGATCACGGAGGATTGGGCCGGCTGGGGTGAGCCCAATCCTCCGTGATCATGAAGGGCCGGGGCGGGCTGGTGGATGCCGTACTGAGGCATGGGCTGGGGCGGGGCGAAGCCCACGCCGGTGAGCAGGACGGTGTCGGAGAGGAACGCGGCGAGTTCGCGCAAGTTGCCGGGACCGCCCTCGCGCAGGTAGCCGAGCGCCTCGGCGGCGACTCCGGCCGGCACGGTGGACAGCGCCATCAGCTCGGCGTCGGGCGCGGCCTCGCCGCCGAGCATGACCAGCGGCAGGCCGGTCGCGCGCAGTGCCGCGATGCCGTCCGGCCAGGCCTGGCGGCCGCCGAGCAGCCTGAGCACCACCAGCTCGGCGCCGGCGGCCAGCCCGGCCAGCGCGGGCGGCGCGACCCGGACGGGGTTGGCCACCCGGTACCCGGCGCCGGAGGCGCGCGCGGCGAGCAGTTCGGTGTCGGCAGTGGACAGCAGCAGTATCGTCGGCACCGCACGATCCTCGCATGTCCGCGACGCACGGCTGCGCCGATGCCCGGCGCGTGCCGCCGCGGCGGCGGGTCCGGGATCCGGCCGGGCGGGTAGGGCGGGCCTGGCGTGACGACCTAGGTTGCGAGAGAGTCGCTATAAACAGGAAGTTGCGAATCGGGGTGGCATGCGCGTCGGGCAGATCGTCATCGACGTCGCTCCGCTGCGGGAAAGCCGCGACTTCCGCTGGCTGTTCACCGGGCGGACCGCGTCCATGGTCGGCAACGCGCTGGCTACCGCGGCCGCGAACTGGCAGGTCTACGGGCTGACCCACTCCTCGCTGGCGGTCAGCCTGGTCAGCGTGTCCGATAGTGCCGGGATGCTGATCGGGCTGCTGGCCGGCGGCGTGCTCGCTGACCGGCATGACCGGCGCAAGCTGCTCGCCGTCGTGCGGATTCCGCAGGCGCTGCTGGCCGTGCTGCTGATGATCAACAGCCTGCTCGACCACCCGGCCCTGTGGCCGATCTACGTGATAACCCTGCTGATCGGCCTGACCGCGGGCCTCAGCTCGCCCGCGTCCACGGCGGCCGGGCCCGCCCTGGTCGGGCCGGGGCGGCTGGCCGCCGCCGCGGCGCTGAACTCGATGAGCGGTCAGCTAGCGAGCCTCGGCGGCCCCGCGCTGGCCGGAGCCCTGATCGCCGGCCCCGGCCTGGCCGTGTGCTACGCCATCGACGCGGTCGGCTTCGCCGTCTTCGGTATCGCCGTGCACTTCATCCGCCCGCTGCCGCCCGCGCCGGGCGGCCAGCGGCCGGGGCTGCAGGCGCTGGCCGAGGGTTTCCGGTTCGTGCGGCACAACGGCGTCATCGGCGGCATGCTCCTGATCGACACCAACGCGATGATCTTCGGGATGCCGGCCGCGCTGTTCCCGGCGCTGGCCAGTGAGCATTTCCACGGCGGTCCCGGCACGTTCGGGCTGCTGACTGCGGCACCGGCCGCGGGCGCGATCATCGGAGCGGCCACCAGCGGCTGGACCAGTCACGTGCGGCGGCCGGGCCTGGTGGTGATCGGCGCGGGCATCATGTGGGGGGCCTCCATCGTCGGCTTCGGCCTGGCCAGCAGCCTGGCCGTGGGGCTCGCGTTCCTCGCGCTGGCCGGCATGAGCGACCTGATCTCCGAGGTGCTGCGCAACGCGCTGCTGCAGCACTACACGCCCGATCAGCTGCGGGGCCGGGTGAGCAGCCTGTACCTGGCCCAGGTCAACAGCGCCCCGGCGCTGGGCAACGTCGAGGCGGGCGGGGTAGCCGAGCTGTTCTCGCTGACCACCTCGGTGGTCAGCGGCGGCCTCGCCTGCGTCGGCGGCGCGCTGCTGCTCGGCGCGCTGATCCCGGCGGTGCGGCACGCCACGCTGCGGCCGCTCGGCGCCGGCCGGACGCCCGGGGACGGCCCGGTTCCGGGGACCGATCCGGTGCCCGGGTCCGATCCGGCGCCGCTGCCCGAGCACTAGCCGCGGCCGGGGCGCCACCGGCCGGGCGCCTTCCCGGCGCGGGCATCAGCCTGTGCCCGGGCGCTCCATCCAGCGCTCGGGGCTGGCCAGCTCGTCGTAGCCATGCCGCCGGTAGAGGCTGCGACCGGGCTGGGTGGCCAGGACCTGGCGGAGATCGCGCACGGCCGGGTGCGTGACGGCCGTTCGGACCAGGAACGAGCCGGCGCCATGGCCGCGGTGCGACGAGTCCACGAATACGTCGCAGAGCCAGGCGAACGTGGCGTAGTCGGTGACGAACCGGGAGAAGCCGGCCTGCTCCCCGTCAGCGGTAAAGAGGCCCACGACCAGGGAGTTCTCGACCGCTCGCAGCATGACCTCGTAGGGCCGGCCCGCGGCCCAGTAGCTCTCCTCGCTCATCCATTTGTGCACCCGGCCGATATCGGTCAGCGCGGCGTCGTCGCTGGCCCAGTAGCCGTCCGGGCCTTCCCACCTCATGAGTCGAGCCCGCCCGCCGGGGGGACGACCGGCAGCCCGCGCGGCGGCCCGCCGGTGATCAGGCTGAGCAGCGCATCCGTGTCGAGATGGGCCGTCACCAGGTCGCCCAGCACATCGAGGCGAGCCTCCCGCAGCGCGGCGAAGTCAGTGCCGGGCGCGGGCGCGAAGTCCCGCCCGGCGAGTGCGGCGACCTCGGTCAGGAACGCCCGCCGGAACGAGTCGTTTTCCATCGTGCCGTGCCAGCTGGTGCCCCACACGGCGCCGCTGCGGCAGCCGTCCAGGAACGGCTCGCCGCCGTCGGCGACCGCGACACCGTGGTGGATCTCGTATCCGATCACCGGCGTGCCGTAGGCAGAACCAGCAGGCCGGCCCAGCCGTTTCGCCGCGCCGAACTCCACCCGCACCGGCAGCAACCCCAGGCCGGCCACCCGCCCGGCGCCGGACTCGACCTCGTCGTCGATCTGGCGGCCCAGCATCTGGTAGCCGCCGCAGATGCCGAGCACCGGGAGTCCCTTCCGGGCCCGCGCGGCGATCACGTCGGCGAACCCGCGATCACGCAGCCAGGCCAGGTCAGAGACAGTTGCGCGGGTACCGGGCAGCACGACGAGGTCGGCGTCGGCCAGCTCGGCCGGCGCCCGGGCGAAGCGCACCAGCACCCCGGGCTCGTTTCCGATGGCATCGATATCGGTGAAGTTGCTGATCCGCGGCAGCCGGACCACGCTCACCCGCAGCACGTCCGTCCCCGCCGGGCCGCCACCTGGCCCGGCGGGCCCCCCGGAGGCAGCCCAGGAGTCGAGCGCGAGCGAGTCCTCGGCGTCCAGCCACAGCCCGTCCTGCCACGGCACCACCCCGAGCACCGGCCGGCCGGTCAGCTCCCGCAGCATCCGCAGTCCGCTCTCCAGCAGCTCGGGCGCGCCGCGGAACTTGTTGATCACGAACCCGGCCACCAGCGCCTGATCCGCGGGCGAGAGCAGGGCCAGCGTGCCGTGCAGCGCCGCGAACACCCCGCCCCGGTCGATGTCGCCCGCCACGATGACCGGCAGGCCCGCGGCCCGGGCCAGCCCCATGTTGGCGATGTCGGTATCGCGCAGGTTGATCTCGGCCGGGCTGCCTGCCCCCTCGCAGATCACCACGTCGAACTCGCGCCGCAGCTGCGCCAGGCTGTCCAGCGCCACGTCCAGCAGCCGGCCCGAGTGGCTGCGGTACTCGACCGCGTCGACCTCGCCGTCCGGGTGCCCGAGCAGCACCACCTGGCTGCGCCGGTCGCTGCCCGGCTTGAGCAGCACCGGGTTCATCCGCGCGTCGGGCTCGATGCCGGCCGCGGCCGCCTGCATCGCCTGCGCCCGGCCGATCTCGGCGCCATCCAGGGTGACGAACGAGTTCAGCGACATGTTCTGCGCCTTGAACGGGGCCACCGAGACGCCGCGGCGATGCAGCCACCGGCACAATCCCGCGGTGAGCACGCTCTTCCCGGCATCTGACGTGGTACCCGCGACGAGCAGCGCGCCGTTCACCCGCTCTCCCTCCCTGCCATGGCTGCCGCGCGCCCGGACACCGCTGGCCGTGACCCGCTCCCCCACGATCGTGTCAGATCCGGGGCGCCGGAGCCCGGCTGGCCCGCCAGGACCGCGGCCGTCAGCGCCGCGATCCCGGTCGCCGCGATGGTCACGGCCCGGGACAGCCGGACCGCGCGGTCGATGTCGGCGGGCCCGGGAGCACGCCCGTCGCCGAGCACCGGCCGGTGCTCGCTCGTCCCGCCGTAGGCGCTGGTCCCGCCGAGCCGGATGCCGAGCGCCCCGGCGAAGGCCGCCTCGCAGCGGCCCGCGTTCGGGCTGGGATGCCGCGAACCGTACCGGCGCATGGCCCGCCACGCGGCGGCCGGGCTGCCGCCGGCGACCGGGGCGCAGGCCACGGCCAGCAGGCCGGTGAGCCGCGCGGGTCCCCAGTTGGCCACGTCATCGAGCCGGGCCGACGCCCAGCCGAACCGCGCGTACTTCCGCGATCGGTAGCCGACCATCGAGTCCAGCGTGTTCACCGCCCGGTACGCGGCCAGGCCGGGCAGCCCGGCTACCGCGCCCCAGAGCACCGGCGCGACGGCCGCGTCGCTGGTGTTCTCGGCGACGGACTCGATCACCGCGCGGACCAGTTCGGCCTCGCCCAGCCCGGCCGGATCGCGGCCGCACAGGCTGGGCAGCGCGGCCCGCGCCGCCGGCAGGTCCCCGGCCGACAGGGCAGCGCGAATCCGCCCGGCCTCCGCCGCCAGCGAGGCCGCGCCGGTGACCGCCCATGCGGTGGTTGCGGTCAGGACCAGCCGCGCCCACGGCCGCGGCCGGGAAAGCCGGTCGGCCATCGCGGCAGCGGCCAGGACGGGCATAACGCAGCCCGCGGCGTACACCAGTCCGCGCAACCTGCTGTCCGCGTAGCAGCGGTCCTGCGCCGCCTGGGCGGCCCGGCCGAAGATCGCCACCGGATGCCCGCGGCGCGGGTCGCCGAGCAGCCGGTCCGCGGCGACGCCCGCCACGATGCCGCCGGCCACCGGCCACCGGCAGGCCGGCCAGGCCGCCGCCCTGGCAGTCACGGCGGGCGTGGCCGGCGCGGCGGGCGCGGCTCGCTCGGCAAGGCGTTTCACGGGACACGACGATAGGGAGGGCAGGGGCGCCCCGCGCCGGGCGGCCCATGGCCAGGGCCATTACCGCGGTCATCGCCGGGCCCGGCTCCGCCCGGCGGATTCCGCATCGGCCGGGTCGAGCGCATGACGCTGGTCGTGCACAATAAGTCCGGGCGCCTGTAGCTCAGCTGGACAGAGCAGCTGCCTTCTAAGCAGCCGGTCGCAGGTTCGAGTCCTGCCAGGCGCGCCAGCCAAACTCCCAGCTCAGGGCACAGATAGCCGGACTGCGGTGCTGCCCGTACTGGCGACGCCAGCGGCCAGAGCTAGCCTGGGAGGGGAAGGCGGCAATGGCATACCAGACACGATTCGCGATCGGGGCCAAGGCAAGCTGCTCGGACGGTCCGTGCGGCGAGATCCGCCGCATAATCATGGATCCGGCTACTGATACGGTCACGCATCTTGTCATCGAGCCCGGGCACGGGCGGCATCCCGGTCGGCTTGTCCCCCTGGACCTGGTCGACACCACGTCCGGCGAAATCAGGCTGCGTTGCACCCTCGTCGAGTTCGGCAGGCTCGACCACGCCGAGCACAAAGAGCGAGTAGGAGGCCGCGGCGAGGGGCCGGCCATACCCGTGGTGAGACCAGGACCCGTTGGGGCCCTCAGCATGCAGGCCCCCGGCGCCTCCCCCATGTCGCGGCCGGCCCGGTTCATTGTCCAGGAGGTTGTCCCGGCGGGTGAAACACAGGTGCATCCCGGTGAGCACGTCCATGCTCTCGATGGTGAGATCGGGCGGGTGCAGGGCCTGATCGTCGATCCGGACGACCGCCGGATTACCCACGTGCTACTCCGGGAGGGACATCTGTGGGGGCGCAAGCAAGTGGCCATCCCGGTCAGCGCCGTGACCGGAATCCAGGACGGAATCCGGCTCAACATCACCAAGCAGCAGGTGGAGAACCTTCCGCCCGTGGACATCGATCACCCCGGCTAGAGCGCAGCCCATGGTCGCGAGCCGCTGTCGGCCTCAGGCTCCGGCCCGGCCGGGCGCGATAGATTGCCCGCCATGACTGAGCCCGGACCCGTCGCCTGGCCTCCAGCCCCGATCAAGACCGAGCGGCTCATGCTTCGCGGGCCCGAGGCCCGGGACCGTCCGGCGCTGATCGAGTTGTTCACCTCGCCGGAGGTGGGCACCTATATCGGCGGTCCCCGGTCGCGTGACGAGCTGGAGCGCGAGGTGCCTGAGGTGCCAGCGTGGCGCTCTGGCCTCTTCGTGGTCGATCTCAACGAAGCGATGATCGGCTTCATCACGCTGCTCGACCGGCGGGACGCAGGGCGTCCGGGTCACGTCCGCCCGGAGGCTGGGGAACCCGAGCTCGGCTACATGTTCCTGCCCCAGGCGTGGGGGCACGGGTACGCCTACGAGGCTTGCGTAGCGGCACTCGCCTGGTTCGACGGCGCGCTTCCCGGCGAGCCGCTGGTGCTTTGCACCCAGATCGCCAATGACCGCGCGATGCGCCTCGCGGCGAGGCTGGGGTTCACCGAGGTGGAGCGGTTCGAGGAGTACGGCGCCCAGCAGTGGTTCGGCGTGCGGTCCTCCGGCACACCGTCCGCTTGAGTTCGAGCCCGCATCCGCGAGCGGCCAGCATATGAGCGGCTTCACGAGCGGGTCGGGAAGATCGATCAGCTCAGGAACGAGGCCTGCTGACGTACATCGGGTGCTTGCCGGCGAACCAGCCGTCGCGTCGTTCGAGGATGAGGTCTGAGCCCCAGCCGCCGAACTCCACCGCGGCCCGGTAGACGGCGTCCCCGAACGCCACGACGGCTGCGGCCGGGTCCGGCATGGCCCGGGCTGCGTCCCAGGGAAGATTCGCGACCCCGGCCGTCGCGTCGTAGTGGGCGCCGGGCACGACGAGGTCGGCGTCGGCGAAGCCTGCTGGCGAGGGTGAGACGTAGGCGTAGAAGTTGGCGGGTGAGGTGTCGTCTCCGAGGACGAAGCCAGCAGCGGCGGACTCCTCAGTGTTGCCGTTGCGCAGGAACATTGGATCTTGGTCTGACGGGGTGATGGGCCGCCCGTTGTAGCGGGTGGCGAACAGGTCGAAGCCGCCCCACATGATCCCGACCCGTGGCCGGTGTCCGCGGTAGGGAGCCTGCCAGGTGATCAGCGCGTCCGCTGCGCTGGCGTAGGCCGTGGCGACCCAGGAGGCGACTGTCGGCTCGTACGGCCGTTCCTCATCGTCGACGTCGGCTCGTCCGGCGCCGGGGATCTCGGGTTCGATCGTGCTGCCCGGGGCTGGTATGCCAAGCGTGGCGGCCGCGGCCACAAAGTCGGCGTAGAAGGTGGCGACGGAGCCCACCTGCAGAGGCAGGCAGATCCGACCGGTGTTGGCAGCGATGGTGACCTGATCGTCGAGCAGGTCGTAGTCGACCCGGAAGATGACGTCACCGCGGCGGACGGTCGGTGTCGCGAAGCCGCGACCGGTGACGTCCAGGGCAATGTTTCCCCAGTTCGGCTCATAGATCTGGTCGAGTGTGTACTTCCCGCCGATCTGCGCCACCCGGTGAATATGGTCGATCGTCGGGGCGACGCTGATGTCAGGTCTCGCCGCCCACAGCGTTGCTGCTCCGCTCGTACCGTTCGTGCTCGTCGCGGCTGTCATAGCGTTCATGTCTCCCTCAGTCGGTCTGGAAGGACCGCTTGGCCAGGCCCATGGCGTAGCCGTCGATGGTGGTCTGGACGGGGCTGGTGTCATGGCCGGCGCCGAGGGCGACGGACAGCGGGGTGGCAGGCATTGATCTTTACCCTAGTTCCGTTCGCATGGGGCATCCGCAACACGGGCGCCTAGTCGTACAAGGAGAAACAGCAGCCATCGGTTCTGCCGGCACGCCGTGCCACACAGGACTGATCGCCATCCGGAGATGCATCCTTACTGGGAAGGAGAAGAGATCTCGGGCTTAATGCCGTCTTGGTGGGATGCTTCGCGCAGCGGCGATAGTGCTGCGGTGAGGGCGGCGGCCGCGAAAGCGATGATCACGCCGATGAGCGTGGGGCGATCACCGATCAGCCCGACGAGGGCACCGGCGATGAGAGCTCCGAGTGCGGCCATCGTTCGATTGACCGAGCGCCTGGTGGCGTTCGTTCGGCCGAGAAGCTCGTCCGGTGTGAGCGCCTGCCACCAGCCCATCTCGTTTGAGTTCTCTACGCCCATGGTGAGTCCCTGGAGCGACAGCGCAACGAACAGCAGGGCATCACCGAGCGCGGTTGACGGGGCGATGACCACGAGAATCCAGACGATCGGGTACGCCACGCGCGCGAGGATGATCACCCGTCCCGATCCGAGCCGGGCACCGCACCATGGTGCGATCGACGCGCCGATCAGGCTGGCGATGCCGAAGGCCGCCAGTAGCAACCCGTATGTGAACGCGGTAAAGCCGAGCGATCGCAGGGCAAGGAGGGAAAGCACCGTCAGTGCGGCTCCTTGGGCGAGGAACCAGACGTGGGCCGACACCGCCAGCGGGCCCAGCGTGCGATGTCGGTATGTCCATCGCAGGCCGTCGCGGATCTCGGCGCGAAGATCGCGGGTGCCGGAGTCAGGCCGGGGCTCGTCCACCCGGAGGCTCGCGTTGAGTGCTGCGTCAACGAGGTAGCTGATCGCGTCGACGGTAATCGCTACGGGGGCTCCCAGCAGCCCGACGAGCCCGCCGCCGATCGCTGGCCCGAGAGTCTGAGCAGCGGCGTCTGTCTGATCGAGGCGCGCATTGGCCGGAACCAGTCTCGCCCGGGGCACCAGGCTAGGAAGCAGCGACTGGGTCGCGGCGAACCCGAAAACGGAAAACGCGCCGAACAGCAGCAAGGCGACGACCAGTATCCAGATCTGCAGTACGCCGGTCAGCCACAGGACCGGGATCGCGCCCAGGGAGAGAGCACGCCCGACGCTCGCCCATACCAGTACGGGTTTCCGACGCCACCGATCGGTGTACACGCCGGCGATGAGCCCGAGCAGCGCATACGGCACGAACTGAGCGGCGTTCACCACACCGACCTCGAACGGCGTCGCGCCGAGCAACTGGATAACCAGGACGGGCATCGCAACCGCGGTCACCGCCGAGCCAAAGGAACTGATCGCGGCAGCCGTCCAGTAACGAGCGAACGAAGCGCGAGGAGGCGCAGCGAGCGCGTCTCCCATCAACCTCACTCCTTCACGGCATGCCCAGATGGCCAGGAACAGCTGATCCGACGCTAGCTCACACCGAGGAGACCGGAGTTGGTCGCTTGACACCCAGGCCGTTGGCAGAGCGAGTCAATTGACTGATGGCGGGCAGCGATCCGGATCCCATAATCAGGCCATGACCGGCCCAGGCACATTCCACATCCCAGTTGCCCTCGGATCTCCGCACCCCGGCAGTCCCGGGCCCTGCAGGCTCCTTGGCAGCCGAAGAACATCGGAGGACGCCCCATGACCTCACTGGCCCCCCAGCCCGGCGTGGTTCTGGTTCACGGCGCATACGCCGACGGCTCGTCCTGGTCGGAGGTGATCGAGCGGCTGCAACGGGCAGGGCTGGCCGCCGCCGTGCAGAACCCGCTGACCTCGCTGGCCGACGACGTGGCGCACACCCGCCGCATTCTGGCGCTGCACGACGGGCCGGTGATCCTGGCCGGTCATTCCTTCGCGGGCACCGTGATCAGCGAAGCCGGCATCGACCCGCGTGTTGCGGGCCTGGTCTACATCGCGGCTCGCGCCCCCGACGCCGGCGAGGACTACGCCGCGCTCGCCCAGAAGTTCCCGGCACCACCTGCTAACGCCGGGCTTGTCTACACCGGCGGCTTCGGGGGGCTCACCGAGGACGCGTTCCTGACCGACTTCGCCAATGGCGTCGACCCGGTCCGGGCGCGGGTGCTCTACGGGGTGCAAGGACGCGTCTCGGAATCGCTTTTCCATGAGAAGACCACAGCGGCCGCCTGGCGATCGAAACCGTCCTGGTATGCCATCTCGCGACAGGACCGCACGATCTCGCCGGAGCTTCAGCGCTTCCTCGCCAAACGCATGAACGCCACAACGGTCGAGCTCGACTCCGGCCACCTCTCGCTGATTACCCATCCGCAAGAGGTGACTCAACTGATCCTGTCCGCCGCGCGGGCGGCCAGTATGCCGCAGCAGACGGCAATTGAGGGTGAGTAAGCCCGCGCCCAGGCAAGTTACCTCGCGATGCCTGCGATTCGCACCCGCCCGGACACCCTGCCCACGGGCCTGTTGCTAGCCGGTGCGGGTGGGTTCCTGGACGCCTACACCTTCGTCGGTCGCGGAGGGGTGTTCGCCAACGCTCAGACTGGCAACATTGTGCTGCTCGGTGTGGAGGCCGGGGAGCGCCATTGGCTCGCGGCGTTGCTGCATGTACCGCCGATACTCGCGGGCACGCGATGCTACGGATAGATGGCTTCCTGCTGTCCTTTCGTGTTGTGCATGGTCCAGAGCAGGTCGGCGAGATGTTCGGGGTCGACGGTCGGCATCTCCCAGACTGGTTCGCCTGCAGCTTTGGCCTTTTCCATTTCGGTGTGGAAGGCGCTGTTCCTGATGGCCGCACCGACGTAGAGCATGCCAACGTAGACGCCGCTCTCGGCTACCTCGGCGTGCAGGGCTTGCAGGTAGTTGCGCTGGGCGGCTTGTGCGGGACTGGGGCCGCTCATGTTCGGCAGGCCGTGCACGGTGCTGCCGCCCTGCGCGGTCAGGATGGCGCCATCCCCTTGCGCAAGCATGTGCGGCAGGAACTCCTGCACGAGTGCCAGCATCGTGTAGAAGATCAGCGGCATGAAGTCCTGGGCGTGCTTTGGGGTCAGGCTGGCTGCGGACACGAACCCGGTGCTGGGGGTGGGCGCGTAGTAAAGGGCGTCGAGGTGGCCGGTCTCAGCGCGAATCTCCCTGGCCAGCCGGGGCATGGCACCGGTGTCGGATAGGTCGGCTGTGATGACGTGCGCGGCTGCGCCGGCACTGGTCAGATCCTCGGCCAAACGGTCAAGTGGCTCCTGGCGGCGGCCCACCAGCGTTACGGCGTAACCCTCTCGCGCGTAGCGACGGGCGACCGCCTGGCCGAGGCCGGGGCCGGCTCCGAACACAGCGATGGATTTGGACACAGTAATGCTCCGGTAGGTAGTTCGGGAGTTCGTGAATAATTTAGGCTGTGCCTAGTCTTGTCACCACCTCGACTGTTCCGGTCGGTTCCCTCGCGGCGCTTCCTCAGCCCACTTTGACGGCTGGCAGTGGCGTGCTGCTGCGGCCATGGAGTCTCGGGGATGCCCAGGCCGTGATGGACGTTTATCGGGATAAGGCGATCCAGCGGTGGCATGTGCGGCGGGCGGACTCCCTGGTCGAAGCGCGGGAGTGGATCGTGGGCTGGCGGGGCGGCTGGGCGGCGGAGACTGGTGCGCACTGGGCGGTAGTCGAGGGGAAAAGCGGCGCCCTGCTCGGTCGCGCTGCATTGAAGCACCTGAAGTTCTCGGACGGCACCGCCGACGTGGCCTACTGGACCGTCCCGGCGGCACGGGGCAAGGGCGTGTGTCCCCGGGCGGTTGACACGATGGCATCCTGGGCTTTCGGGGTGGCTGGCTTTCAACGGCTCGATCTCGAGCATGCCATGGGCAATAGAGCGTCCTGCCGCGTGGCCGAGAAGACCGGCTTCGCCGTGGAGGGCATGCGCCGCAGCGCGTGGCTCCTGGCCGACGGCCGGCACGACGTGCACGCGCATGCGCGCCTGCGGTCCTGAGGATGAGCGGCCAACCTCACTTACATCAAGCGGCAAATGCGAACTGCAAAAGAACGCGGGGCGGACGTTGCCCACTTTCCCGAGGCGGTGCTATCTGGCCCTGGCAAGATCGGGACTACCCGGCGGCTGCTGCCGTTTATGGGCCTGGATGCGTCACTGCGGTGATTGGCTCGGCACAGCGGGGACCTGACCGGAGGGACGAGCATGGCGGGCGTCGCGGCAGGTGGCGGAGTTCAGGTCACGCCCCCGGCGAAGAACCTGGGACGGCGCCGCGCCGCCGGAATATACGGCGCCATCATCACCGCGGCCATCCTGGACACCGCCGGGGGTCACCTGCCCACCGTCGCGCTGGTGGTCACGGTCGTGGTCACGTTGATGGTGTACTGGCTCGCCGAGGAGTATGCCGAGCTTCTGGGCGAGCAGGCCGAAGGCGGCCGCCTGCCGGACCGGGCATCCATCCGGGGAGCACTGGCCGCGACCTGGCCGATGGTCAGCGCGTCCTTTGCGCCGCTGCTCGCGCTGCTGCTGGCGCGGCTGGCCGGGGCCTCGGCCCTCGCGGCCGCCAATGTCGGGCTGGCTGCGGCGATCGTGTTGCTGACGATCCACGGATGGCTGGCCGGCCGGGCGGCCCAGTTGCGCAGCTGGCCACTCTTTATCGCCACCTCGGTAGCGGCCGGGCTGGGCCTGCTGATGATTGCGCTCAAAGACCTGGTCCTGATCCACCTGCACTGAACGCTCGCCCGCGAACAGGAGGAACCCTGCCGCGCCGGATAGGTCAGGAACGACCTCACTCCGTGGTGCTATGGCTTCTCATCCCCGGCGGCAGCGGATATCGGCGTGTCACGGGCCTTTGGCAGCGGGCATGAGGCCTGGGGCTCCCGCTCTCCAGCTGCTGCTCAATGTCACGGTTCTGACCGCTGTCGCGATCGCCGGGCTCCCGGCGCAGCGGGCTATGTGGCAGCGGATCGGCCGCCGGGCCACCGCCACGCCACCCGGCTAGCAGCCCAGCCACACTCGGCTACGGCGTTCATCCCTTCCGGCATCGCCCGCTTCTCTCCGATTGGCTGCGTGACCCAGCCAGCACCGTCTCAGCGCTCCCGGCGACGCTCACGCCGGTGCATCCCGGCCGCGGAGACCGGTGACAACGGACGCCCGAAGGGATCGATGAACAGCGCGCATGGCCCGGTGGAGGTCGGCACGGTGCCGTCGAGAAGCTCGATGCTGTAGGTGAGCGCGTCTCCGTCCAGGTGCGGATCCTGGATTACCACGACCGCATCCTCGGGGAGCCTGTCGCCCGGCTCCGCGAAGGACAGGACGGCGTTCGGGGGGTTGTCCGCGAAGCTGTTGTCCCCTGCTGCCCAGTTGGCGACGAAGTGACTGGACATCATGTGTCCGACGTCGCGCTTGGGACGGTCGGCGAAGTAAAGCGTCGACGGGGACAGGCCATGCAACGTGATGGTTCCCCGGGCACTGGTCATGCTCACCGCGGTCTGGACGAACAAGGCCTCCATGTCCTCAAGCTGTTGCTCGGTGACTTCACTCATCGTGGCTCCTCTCTCACACCGCCTGGCCTGGCTGGGCACTGGCCGCGTGATCCGATCGTGACCGTTGGTGGCTGCCGACGCTATCCGGGCGCTCGTGCCATCAGCAGGTCAGAATGTGCCAACAATGCGGAAACAATCCGCTGGTTCCGACCCTCGCCTTGACGTCCTGGCCGTACCAGCAGCGGGATACGCGGTGGCGATAGCGTGCGGTTACGTGCCGGTGGTCGCCGTCCTGGTCCGGCTGATGCCCGGGCTCGTACTCACCGACGGTCTTCCGCGGCCCGCTTCAGGTTTTCCAGCCAATTTCGCAGCGACTGGTCGAGCGCAGCCTGCAACGGCCCGGCCTGGGCGCTAACCGGGTCGCCCTCCCACGACTCAGCGGTGCTGACCAGGACGCAGCCCTCTCGCTCATCAAGCGTCCAGACGTGAACAGCTACGATGCCCTGCGCCGGACCGCCCCACGCGATCCGGTGCGGGGCGTCCACCTCCTCGACAGTTGAGGTAATGTCCAGGCCCGCCGTCTGCCAGCGGAACACCGAGCCCACCGTGAGCGGGCCGTCGGCCTGGGCACTGTCAACGTCGGGCTGCCACGAGGGCCACGAGGCAACGTCCGTCTGAATGTCCCAGATGGTCTCGATCGGAGCATGGATAAAAATCTCGTCGCGGGTGACGACCGGCGCGGCAGTGTTGATATCCATCAAGTCCTCCTCGCAGAGTCAGCCGTGCTCTCGTTCATAGCCCTTCCGCACCACTCTGCCCAGATTTGGCAGCGAATTGGCCACCCTTTGCTGGAATCCGCCGGCGCGGTGGATCAGCCCCGCCGCACGCTTATCCTTCCAGGAGCCCTAGTTCCCGGGCTCGGGTCACCGCCTGGCTGCGGGTGGCAGCTCCCAGCTTGTGGTAGATCGAGACCGCCTGTGACTTGACGGTGCTCTGGGACAGGAATAGCTCGGCCCCGATCTCGCGGAATGACAGGTGCGTGGTGAGCAGCGGCAGCACGCGTAGCTCTGCGGTCGTGATGGCCGATGCTCCGGGAACGCTTGACTCGTGCTCTTGCGCCAGCCGGACCCGGAGCGCATGGGCATCGCTGACCAGTGTTCCCAGCTCGGGCTGACGCTTGAGGACCCCGTCGATCTCCCGCATCAGCGCCCTGGCCCCGGCCATGTCGGCCAGCGCGAGGTGCACGCGGGCGAGTTCGATCCGCGCCTGCACGGCAATGTACGGAATGGCGTAGGTCAGCACCGGCCGCAGCCGCTGGGCATCGACCAGCTGCTGCCGGGCGGCTGCGACGTCTCCGCGGTGCATGGCCACGCGGGCCTGCGCCGCGCAGACCAGGGGCGTGACGTAGCTGTCTTCGCTCCCGCCCTGATGCAGCACGCCGCGTGCCTGCCCGGCCAGCTCCTCGGCCAGGCCCCAGTCGTTGTGAGCCATCGCTAGTAGTGACCGCTCGCACAGCGCCATCGCCAGCACGTCGGGTGCGCCAATGCCCCCGATGCTGATGGCATTCTCGAACGACGCGTCGGCGCCGTCAGGGTCACCGCAAAGGACCCGGGCAATCCCTTGCAGGAAAGCGGCCACCGGCGCCACGATGCCTGCCGTCGTGAGCCTGCGCGCGGCCTCGTCGGCGTCGGCACCCATCTGCTTGACGCCGCGTCGGCACAGCAGGGCCCGCAGCACCGACGCCCAGGCGGCCGTGACCGGGCCATCGGGCTGGGCACTGGTCCCGTGCTCCCAGCGGTCCACCGCGTCGGCCCACCGCTCGGCCTCGACAGGCCGGCCGGTGCGGGCGGCGAGGATGGCGGCCCACACCGCAGCTAGCGGGTGTCCCGTGATCCCGTCCTGGTCTTCCAGCCAGCGGAACCACCGCTGAAGAGTTGTTATCCGCCCTCCCCGGTAGGCGGGCAGCGCAAGTTCTTCCAGCAGACGGCCGGCCGTACCGACGTCCCTCGCGGCGATGGCGTACTCCAGTGCCTCCTCGGGCAGGCCATTGCGCCAGCACCAGTCGGCCGCGCGGCGGCGCAGCACCGGGATCAGGCCGGGATCAGTGCGCCCCAGATCGGCCAGCAGCATTTCACGGAACAGGTGATGGTAGCGGTACCACTGCCCGCGCCGGTCCAGCGGCACCAGCAGCAAGTTTGACCGGGCCAGCCCGCTCAAGTCGGCGCCGGAGCCGGACCGCTCCAGCACCGCCTCGCACAGCGGGGCGCACATCCGATCCAGCACCGCGGTCCAGGTCAGGAACACCCGTTGCGGCTGGGGAATCCGGGCCAGAAACTCCGACTCCACATACTCGCTGACCAGCCGGTCGTCCCCGCCGAAGGCCGCCGCCGCGCCCGGCAGCGAACCGCCTTCCCGCAGGTATAGTGCCGCCAGGTACAGGCCAGTCGGCCAGCCTTCGGTGCGCCGATGCAGCTCGGTCACCTCATCGGCCCCCAGCCCGAGGCCCGCTTCCCGCAGCAGCCGGGCCGCCTCCTCGCGGGTGAGCGACAGGTCAGCCGGGCCGATCTCCAGAATCCTGCCCTCGGCGCGCAGCCGCGCGGTCCGCAGCGGCGGCTCGGCCCGCCCGGCCAGGACCAGCCGGGAGCGGTCCGGGACATGATCGGCTAGCACCGACAGCGCGGCCCGGCACTCCTGGTTATGCAGGACGTCCACGTCATCGAGAATCAGCGCGACCGGCGTCGTCATCGCCGCGAACGCGGTCCCCAGCCGCGGAACGACCGAGCCGGGCACCGAACTGGCCGGTGAGGCCAGCGCATCGAACACCCGCTCGCCTACCGGCTGCACCGCATTCAGCGCCTCGGCGATGTAGCTGAGCAGGACCTTCGGGTCGTTGTCGTTCTCGTCGACCGACACCCAGGCGAAGGACTGGCCGTTGCGCTCGGCCCACTGCGCCAGCAGCGTGGTCTTCCCGTAGCCCGACGGTGCCACCACGGAGACGATCGGACGCGGGTCCGCCCGCGCTAGCCGCAGGACCAGGGGTAGCCGGAGGATCGCCCCTGGCCGCGCCAGCGGACGCCGCAACTTTGACGCGACGAGGTCAAGCATCGGCCCGTATCCGCGGTATGACTGGCCGGACCGCTCCAGCACGTCGCCGTCGACCATGGCCCCGACAGTCCCCGCCTCCCCAAAGCCTGCAGCAACATGCTGATATATCGCCCAGACTAGGTCAAGCATGCCGCCTGACCGCCGCCGGGGAAGACCGGCCGGGTAGCACCCCCACCGTGCGGATCCGCGATATGAGCGCCGCCGTCGCGGCGATCAGATTGCTCGGACATCCCAGGCTGGCAGCAGCGGCTCGTCGTTGTACACGATGATGTCGGCGTGCTCGGCCGGACGGATCGTTGCGAAGTAGAACTGCTGAGAGGGTATATAGCGGCTGCGGTAGCGTTGCTCGACCTCGTTTGCGGATATAAGCGGGGTCTGGTCCCGGATCCGGGCGCGAGCTAGTGTCTTCTCGAAACTGGCGGACACGAAGATGCGCAGGTCCCATCGGTCAAATAGCTCCTTGCGCAGGAGGAACACACCGTCAAAGAGCAGCACAGCGTCAATGGCTACTGTCGTGACCGGCGGAGACACCGCGATGTCGGTGACTTTGTCATAGACCGCCTGCTGGATTCTTCGATCTCCGTCAGGACCTAGCGGATCGAGCAGGACCCGGTGGAGCGCGTCGAGGTCGATGCTGTAGTTGTACCAGCCTTCGGCCGAGTCGCCCCACCGATGGCGTACTGACCTGGGGGTAAGGAAGTCTTCAATGGTGGCGCGGATGACTTCGCGGCCTTGCGCGCGCAGGACAACGGCGAGTTCGTCAGCCAGCGTGGTCTTGCCAGCAGCGGGAACTCCGTCGATAGCGACCCGCGTCGGGTGCGCGATCTTAGCGGCTCCGACCGCCTCGGCCAGGCGGCTGAGCAGTTCGTCGCGGGTGCCGAAGTCCATATTATGCTGTCACCCTGTATCGCTAGGAGCGTGGCGGCACCTCAAAGGTGCATCGGGGTCCTGGAGCCTGGGCCATCCGCCGGTCGAGTGTCGCAACACTTACGCCAAGAGATTCCGCCAGTGCGATATACCAGGCGTCATAGGACGTGACATTGTCCCGCAGTTCCCATACCCGGGGCGCGAATGGTGCATACGGAAATAGTTCCACTCGCAGGTCCAGCAGGTCCGCATGGGCCATAGACGCGACATCCTGGGTAATCTCGCCTTTAGCGGCCGCCCGGCGCAGGATGTTCGTGACCTCGGCCGGCATTAAATGGGGCGCGCTGAGCGGCCCTGACGCCAGTAGCGATTCCGCCCAGGTACCCGTATCGCCCCCGTCGACCAATGCCGACACGACCAATGAGGCGTCGACGACCAGGCTCACCGGCGATCATCGTCCAGATGCGACAGGATCTGATCCGCCGCCAGCGAGGAACCAGTGGCTGACTTGCGCGCGCGGATCCTGGCTACCAGCGTTTCAGCCTCCGGCTGCCGGGCGAGCTCCACCAGCCGCGAACGCAGGTACTCCTGCAGGGACCGGCCGGTGAGAGCGGCCCGGGCCGCCAGCTCATCCCGGGTCTCGTCGGGCACATCCCGGATGGTGATCGACGTCGTCATGCATGCATTATGCAGCTATTAGCATTTAACCGCAAGCACTGAATGCTTCGTCTTAGATAGCTGCATCCAGCTGAGTTCTCAACGCTGCCGACTGGATCTCCGCCATGTTGGCCGGTTAAGGCCCGGTCAGGCATCCCGGTGGGCCAGTGCCCAGCCGCCGGCCGCTAGCGTGACCACCGCGTACAAGCACAGCATCCCGAACCCGGCCCCGGCGGACAGCGAGTCCTCGACCGGCTTGACCGCGGTCAGCGAGTTCACCGCGATCATCCACGGGAGGAACTTCATGGCGGCGTTGTGCCATCCGAGCGGGAGGAGCACCAAGGGCAGGACGAAAAGGACCCCCACGATTGCTGATACCGCGCCGACCGTATGCCGGATGACTGCGGCCAGCCCGACACCGATGAGCGCGATCAGGCAGGGGTAGGCGCCTGCGAGCAGGACCGCGCGCAGCACTCCGGGCTGGCCGAGCGACGCGTGCGGAACGCCGTGCGGCGCCGCGATGGGGAAGGCCGCGAACGCGGCGAATGCCAGCGCCTCCGCCGCCGCGAGCGTGACCCCGGCTATTACCGCCGCCTTCGCCGCCAGCACCAGGCCGCGACGCGGGACGGCGGCGAACGTGGCCCGTATCGATCCGGTCGTGAACTCGCTGCTCACCGTCAGGATGCCGAGAATGCCGATGGCAAGCTGCCCGACGGCCAGCCCGCCGAACGCGCTCTGAGTGGGGTCGTAGGACGGGGCCGGATGCACCGGGCCCGCCGCGCCATCCATGAGCGCCACGCCCACCATTCCGGCGACGAATATCAGCAGGATCCAATAGGTGGACCGGACGGTGCGCAGCTTGCGCCATTCCATGCTCGCGACACTGCGCAGGCCGTAGGCTCCGGCGGTTGTCATGCGTCCCTCCCGGTATAGTCGCTGGCCGACTCGGTGAGCCGGAAGAACGCGTCCTCCAGAGAATTCGCCGTAGCGGCCAGTTCCGCGACCGTGGTGTGGGCGAGCAGCCGTCCCTGGCCGATCACGATCAGCTCGTCCGCGGTCTGCGCCACCTCACTGATCAGGTGGCTGGAGATGAGCACGGTGCGGCCTTCGCCCGCCAGGGACTTCATCAGGTTCCTGATCCAGCGGACACCCTCGGGGTCCAGGCCGTTCACCGGCTCATCGAGGATCACGATCGGGGGGTCACCCAGCATCGCGACCGCGATGCCGAGCCGCTGCGCCATGCCCAGGGAGAACTTGCCGGCCCGGCGGCCTCCGGCGGCGGCCAGGCCGACGAGGGCGAGCACCTCCTCGACGCGGTGCCCGGGAATGGCGTTGGAGTCCGCGAGCGCGCGCAGATGCGCCCGGGCGGACCGGCCCGGGTGGAACGACCGGGCCTCCAGCATCGCCCCGACCTGACGCAGCGGCTGCCGCAACTCCCGGTAGGGCTTCCCGTTGACGGTCGCCTGGCCGGTGTCGGGCCGGTCCAGGCCGATGAGCATGCGCATCGTGGTGGACTTGCCCGCGCCGTTAGGCCCGAGGAAACCCGTCACTACGCCGGGCCGGACGGTGAAAGTGAGGTCCCGCACCGCGACGGTGCGCCCGTAATGCTTGCTGAGACCGCGCGCGGTGATCATCACCCGGGACTCCCCGGCCGACGTCCATGAGCCGTGTGCACTGCCACGAGATCCTCCAGATGTGTACGTCTTATCCCGGCCACGAGCTATCACGGTCCAGCGAGTCCGTGCCGGATCAGCCGGTTCGTCCTCGCCATGACCTGCACGTGGCGAGCGTCGCCAGCACCCTGAGCAGGGCGTCCCCGGCTCCGCTTTCCGGCTCTTACATAACTTATTTTAGCACATGCCAATTATATTTAGCATGTCAGTGCTCAGGGAGTCAAGCCGGGTGCGAGCCTGGCCGCCCGGCGGCAGGAAGCGGGATGCGGCATGCGGGATGCTGGCGGGCTTACTCGACGTCCTTGAGGATCTTCTGTAGCGACGCCATCTGCTCCCGCAGGTGGTCGAGCTGAGCGCTAACGTCGCCAAGCTTGAGGTCGGCGTGCTCCTGGGCAGTAATGGCCATGTCCGACAGACGGCGGTACTCCTCGGCCAGCTGGCGGTACTGCTCACCGCCGGTGAGCTCGACCTCGGCCCGCTTCTTGACGATGAGGTACTGGTAACGCAGGGCTATCCCGAGCCCGATCACCCCGAGGAAGAGGATCCAGACCAGGTACGTGCTGGTGCTCCTGGACTGATCGAACGGGATACTCAGGATCCCGATCGCGATCACGACAGCCGCGCAGATGATCGCCGTATCCCGTGATGCCCTGGTCCTCATCGCAGCTCCGCCAGGTCGCTGTCCGTGCTCAGGGTACGCGCTGCGATCCTGATCGCCTCGGGGGTCAGGTTCAGCACGAAGGGAACCGCCTCGTAGAACTTCATCGCCTTGCCGTCCGCCGAGACCTCGACCGAGGAAGACACCAGCCCGGCCGCCTCGAGCTTGCGCAGGTGGACCTGGAGCAGGGCGCGGCTGATGCCCAGGTCGCGGGCCAGCTGGCTGACATAATTACGCTCCTCCACCAGCGCGGCGACGACCCGGAGCCGGTGCGGGTTGGCCAGCGTCGCCAGCACCTTCAGCAGAGTGTCTCCGGTCATATCCCCAGCTCTTCCATTTATATTCATAGCATATGCCAATGATAATTAGCATGTAGGCGCTCGGAGAGTCAAGCTGGATACCCCACGTCTGCATCGGCTCGCGCAGGTTCGCCCCGGCGGCGATGAGCGGTTTCCGGCACGGCACCGGAAGTGCCGCGATACCTGCCCTCGCCGTTAGGGGCGCAGGTCGAACGCGGGCCGGCCGGTACCGTCCATGTAGAACGGCACGGACGTGTGCTCGTGGGTGACCTTCCAGCCGTCACCGGTCTTGCGCAGGCCGACGGTGGCGCGGGTCCAGAAGTCCTCCCGCGCTCCGTCGGTCCGGGTGCCGGTCAGGTGATCGAGGCTGTGGCAGTAGGCAATGTCGCCGCCAATGCTGATCGTCAGCTCCGCCACCTCGTACCCGATCTCGCCGTCCCAGGTGTCCAGCCAGGCCTGGAGCCCCGACGGGTCGAGCAGTTCCGGGCCGCCCCGCCGCAGCGGCGGAGCCAGATCGAAGATCACGATCGATGGATCGAGGCTCGTAACGAACCGGCTCGCGTCCCTGGCCTGTACTGCCTCGGCCCGCTCGGCCAGCAGCGCGCGGATCGCCGCTTCGTCCCCGGCCTGCTCCTGCTTAGCGTTCATCGTTCATCCTCCGTGTCGGGTGCGTTGAGATCCGGCGAGCGTCGCTCCAGGAACTATGACGACCCGCGCCGCCCGGATTCATCCCCCGGTGCGGGCCGACCGCTTCGCGTCACGCGTGAGCCTGCCCACGCTGCATGCGGGATGAGGAGGGAATCCATGCAGGAGCAGGACGGTGGGCGCATCCCGCGGGCCGGCCTCGCGATAGAAGAGAGACAACCCGTCGACGTCGACGGTGCGGTACGCCGTGCGATACATGGTTGTCTCCGTTCACCTCGGGGCTGGACCGGCCCGGGAGTTCAGGCACGGGCCGGAACCGCAGCGTCATGCCGTCGCCGGCGGAATGCTGACCGGTAACGTGTACCACCGTTCGTAAGGTCTGACACCCACGGCTCCTGTGCTGTGCCGCATACTGCCGGGGCACTAACGCTTGGCCGGTGCTGACCCGCTGGTCTCTGACTGCGAGGATCATCAGGTGGTACCCGAGAGCATCCATGACTTCTTCGTGGCGAGCGGTAGCGCGGCTGGCGCGCTGATCGGGCTCATGTTCGTGGCCATCTCGGTGGCGTCCGAGCGGCTCGCCCGGACAGAAGCCGGAGCGCAGTACTACCGCATACGCGCGTCGGCGTCGATCACGGCGTTCACCAATGCGCTGGCCGTGTCATTGTTCGCCCTGATCCCGGTGCACAAGATCGGACCGACCTCCGCGATCGTGGCGGTCCTCGGGCTCGCGTTCGTCGCGGCGGCGCTGCTATCGCTGATCCGCCTGCGTCAGGTACGGCGGGACAGATGGCGTGATGCGCTGTTCCTGATCGGGCTGGCCGTCACGTTCGTGTTCCAGCTGATCGAGGGCATAGACGTGATCACCCAGCCGGGCAATTCCGGCGCGGTGGACACCATCGCGATCCTGGTGGTCGTCTGCTTCCTGCTCGGGATCGGCAGCGCATGGAGACTCGTCGGCGGGCCTTCGATCGGCATCACGCAGGAGGTCACGAAACTCGTCCGGAGCCACCAGCGCAGGGCCGGCGACCCGGCCGAAAAAAAGTCGCCTTAGCGCCGCCGAGAATGGCCGTGCCGTTGACGGTCACCGGGCCCGGCGGGCAGCACGTCATCGTTGCGGTGCCGAGGATGAACGACAAGGCCATTCCGCCGCACGGCGGAACGGCCGAAGGCCGGGACTATGTCCCGGCCTCTTGGTCGCTGGCTTGTGCAGGTGCGGTCAGCCGGCCATCTGGTTGTTGCCGTGGGCCAGGTAATTGGCCAGGGCGGCCTGGGTAGCGGCGTTCATGGTGCCGGTCTGGGGCAGGCTGGCCTGGCGCTGGAGGTCCTTGATGGCCGCGACGGTCTGCGGTCCCATGATGCCGTCGACCGGGCCCTCGTAGTAGTTCAGCTGGCCGAGTTCCTGCTGCAGCGTCTTGACCGACGCCGACGGGATAACGGCCGGGGTGGTCGGCTGGGCCGGGGTCGTCGGCTGGGCCGGGGTGGTCGGCTGGGCCGGGCTGGCGGACTGGGAGGTCCTGGCCGAAGCGGCCGGGGCGGGGGTCTGGGTGGTGTGGCTGCGGGTCAGGCCCACGGCGGCCAGGACGATGAGGGCGGCCGCGACCACGGTGCCGATGACGATGGTCCAGATGCGGAACCAGGATGGCCCGTCACCTTGCGGGCGGGGGGCGCGGTGACCAGTGTCCGGCTGGCTCGTGGTCGGCTGGTCCTGGGTGTAGAACTGGGTGCTCATGGCGGGGTCTCCGTTTTCTGTGTTTGCTCCCTGCTGATAGGTCCAGTTTCGATCTGGCCGAGAGCAAACTCCCTAGGGAAACTCCCTAGTTCACATTCCCTAGGAGCGCGCTGAGCAAAGGGGTGATCTGAGGCGGGAGAGGCTGGTAAGGCCGGCCTTTGCAGGTGGTGAGCCTGGGCATGCTGGGTTCACAGGGTGGCACGTTTTCCCGTTTTGCGGCTGTCTCGCAGGCGGGCTGACATGGCTGCAGGCCGATTCAGCGCCCGGCCGGGCCGTGGTCAGGCCAGTATCTAGAAGCCCGGCCTACTCGTCGCGCCATTCGCCGCCGTGATCCCGGGCGTACTTGCGCTGCTTACGCGGTGAATCACCGTACTGGTCATACATGTCCTCGGCCGTACGATCAGTCCGGCGCGTCAACGTTCGCGTCCGGAAACCAGCGATGCTCGCGAATGCGTACACGGCAAAGATCGCTGCGGCGAAGAAAAGGATGGCCTCCCACCACGGCATCTGGATCACCTCGATCCCATCTTGACTGTAATGCCTTTTGCTACCCAGCAGGACCCGATGAAACCCGCAGCTGGCAGGCCGCGCCCAGGCCGGAGCCGGATCGGCCGCCTCGTGCGGCCGGGCCAGGTGGCTGGTCAATCCTCAGGCGAGCCGGTCTCGCTTGGGCGGGCGGCGGGCGGCCGGCCGCGGGGGCGCATCGGCCTGGCGCGGCCGGGCAGCCGCCCGGCGTCGCCCAGCGCGCGGCGGAGCAGGAACTCGATCTGGGCGTTGGTGCTGCGCAGCTCGTCACTGGCCCACCGGGCCAGGGCATCGTGGACGGCGGGGTCGAGGCGCAGCAGCACGCTCTTGCGTTCGGTCACAGCGGCTCCGTGCCGGTGGTCAGGGGCGGGCCGTCACTGGTAGAGAGTGCCGGTGTTGACGACGGGCTGGGTGGCCTGCTCGCTGCACAGCACCACCAGCAGGTTGGACACCATGGTGGCCTTGCGCTCCTCGTCCAGCTCGACCACGCCCTGCTCCTGCAGCCGCTGCAGAGCCAGCTGGACCATGCCGACCGCGCCCTCCACGATCCGCTGCCGGGCGCCGACCACCGCGCTGGCCTGCTGCTGGCGCAGCATGACCTGGGCGATCTCCGGGGCATACGACAGCCGGGTCAGCCGCGACTCGATGATGTGCACCCCGGCCGGTGCCACCCGCGTGCCGATCTCGGCCGACAGCCGGCCGGTGATCTCCTCAGCGTTGTCGCGCAGCGACAGCTGGCCGCTGCCATGGCTGGTGTAGGGGTAGCTGGAGGCGATGTGCCGGACGGCGGTCTCGGTCTGGATGGTGACGAACTGCGCGTAGTTGTCAACGGAGTAGACGGCGCTGGCGGTATCGGCGACCTGCCAGACGACCACGGCGGCGATCTCTATCGGGTTACCGTCGGCGTCGTTGACCTTGGCCTGGGCTGATTCCTGGTTACGGATCCGGGTCGAGACCTTGATCCGGTCGGTGAGCGGGTTCACCCACTGCAGGCCCGAGTCGCGGATCGTGCCGCGGTACTTGCCGAACAGCTGGACGACGCGCGCCTGGCCGGGCACGACGGAGGTGAGGCCCCGCAGCAAGAAGGAAGCGGCGATAAAGATCAGGATGGCCAGCGTTATCAGTATTTTCGAGGCGCCTCCGCCGAGATTGGCGCCCACCACGATCAGCACGATCCCGGCCAGCACGGCGACGATTCCCGCCGCCAGGATGCGCAGGCCGGGCACGGACTTGGCCACGCGCTCGGTCACCGGCTGGCCGACAGGCTGCTTGCTGCCCGCGGCGGCTGCAGTTTGGATAGCCATCTGGCGCCTCCTCCACTAGACGAACTCGATAATTATCATATTGATATCATTTTTTTCAGCAACACGCCGCGCCGGATGCAGCGGGCGAGATGGCCTAGCGTGTCGAGATGGCCTAACCAGGAGGAACCGTGCGTGAGCTGCGGGTCGACATGTTCAGCACCGTTGACGGGTACGGCGGCGGCGGGCCGCAACCGGCCCCGTACTGGGGCTACGGCGGGCCTGGCCTGCAGGCGTGGATCGACGCGCAGCTCGCCGAGGAGCACATCATGCTGATGGGCGCGACGACGTACCGGCAGCTGTCCGAGATCGTCGCGAACGGCGACGACCCGACGTTCCCCCGGATGGCGCAGCTCCCCAAGATCGTGTTCTCGAAGACGCTGAAACCGCCGCTGACGTGGGCGAATACCACGATCATCGACGAGCCGGCCGAGACGGCCGGGCCGGCGCTGAAGGCCATGGCCGACGGCATCCCGATGCGCACCATCGGCAGCCCGTCCCTCGTCCGCAGCCTCTTCCGGCTCGGCCTGGTCGACCGGCTCCGCATCATGGTCTTCCCGACCATCCACGGTGCGGCCGGTGCGGGCCCGGTCTTCGCCGAGCTGCCCGACCTCCGCCTGAGCCTCATCGGCGCCACCGTCATCGATGAACGCCTGGTGCTCCTGGACTACCGCGTCGGCGGAGACTAGCGGCTCGAACGCAACATCGGCCGGCCGCATCCGAGTTCTGCTCCACGCACCCCCGCAGGTCAGGCGGCAGGCACGCTCATGCGGCCGCTTCCAGGGTGAGCAGGGTGCGCTTGGCCTCTACCCCGCCGAGATAGCCGCCCATGCTGCCGTCGGAACGCACCACCCGGTGGCACGGCACGATGACGGGCAGCGGGTTGGTGGCACAGGCGCTGCCGACTGCGCGGACGGCCTTCGGGTGGCCGGCCAGCCGGGCGACGGCGGCGTAGCTCGCCGTGTGGCCGTAGCCGATCTCGGGCAGGAGGTGCAGCACGATGCTGCGGAAACCGGCGGAAAGCCGCCAGTCCAGCGGCACGTCGAAGCTCTGCCGGTGTCCGTCGAAGTACTCGTCGAGTTCGCGGGCGACGTTGTCCAGCCGGGCGGAACCGCTGAGGATGCGGGGGCTTATCCGGTCGGCCAGGCTCTGCAGGACCGCGTCGTGGTTCTCGCTGGCGTAGGCCACCCGGACCAGGCCGGATTCTGTCGCGGCCACGAGCAAGGGGCCGACCGGGCTATCGATGATGCGGTAGGCCACGTCGAGGATTCCGTCGCATTGGGCAGCGTCCGCCAGCCGGGCCCGCAGCCCGGTTAGCTGGCCGGGCGCGGCGTCAGTGCTCCGCGCCAGGCTGCTGATGAGGTCGTGGTTCGTGTTCATCGGTTATCTCCTTTGCTGGCCGCGGCCTTCCGGGCGGCGGCATTCCTGGCCGCGACGCCCGGATAGGTGCGCCTGAGGGTGGCGATGCCGTCGGCGGCGGCCCGCCGGGCGGCGTCGGCGCTGCCGCCGAGGACGCCGGCGACGTCGCCATAGGGCAGACCGGCGAGGTAGTGGTAGGCCACGGCGTGCTTCTGCTTGTCCGGCAGCCGGGCCAGCGCGTCGGCCAGGTCGTCGTCGCTTTCCGCGTGCGGCGGGCCGGCGATCTCGGGCAGGTCGCCGGCCGGGATCGCGCGGCGCGCCCGGCCGCGGGTGACGTCGATGGCCTTGCGGTGCGCGATCGTGACCAGCCAGGCCTCGATGTTGGCGCCGGCCGGCAGCTCCGGGTAGGCCTTCAGCGCCGAAAGGAAGGTCTCCGACCAGGCATCGTCGGCATCAACGGGGCCGAGTACCGCACGGCACACACGCAGCACCGTCGGCCCGTGGGCGGAGACGACGGCCTCGAATGGCTGTTTACTTTCCACGTCCTGTAGACGCCTTCTGCTAAGTCTGCGTGAGGTCCAGCGGTGACTGATTTTGCGCGGGCCGGCCGTGCTCGTCAGCGGATTCTTGCTGTCCGTACGGCCCCGGGAGGAGAGTGTCCTGAAACGGCAGGCCCAGCGACTGGCTGGCCTGATCGCGCTCGAGCTCGAGCAGGTACCGCTTGCGCCCGATGCCGCCGGCGTAGCCGGTGAGCTTCCCGTTACGGCCCACGACGCGGTGACACGGAACCAGGATGCACAGCGGGTTGCGACCCACGGCCGCCCCGACCTGCTGCGCCGTGACCTCGCCGCCGATCCGCGCCGCGAGTTCGCCGTAGGTCACCGTGTCACCGTACGGGACCTGCATGATCAGGTCCCAGACGGTGCGCTGGAACTGGTCGCCGGCCGGCGCCAGGGGCAGTCCGAAGTGCTGACGCGCACCGGCCAGGTACTCGCGAAGCTGCCGGGACGCCGTGCCGAATCCGCCGTCCATGCGGGGGCCGAACTCGGACCGGTCCGGCCGGTACCAGTGATGCGGAAAGTAAAGGCCGCGCAACCCGGTCTGATCCCGCACGAGCGTGAGTTCCCCGAGCACTGACGGCATGATGGTGTGCCACGGCCGGGCGTGACCGGCGCCGTTGGCGTCATCGAGGGCGGCTCCGCCGACGTTGAGCATCATCTCGTGTCTCATGACCGGTAAACGAGCCTGCGGGCGCCAATGTGAGACCGGGCTTCGCGCCCGTTGCAGCCGGAGAACGACGCCCCGCCAGCCGGCCGACGGGATTACCGGGTCTCACCGCCGCATGGTCTCACCGCGGAACAGTCTCACCGCAGCGCCGTCTCACCGCGGCGCGGCGGGCCCGCCGCCTTGTACTGTGCAGATCATGGGTGATTCGCCGGACGCTGCCGCCGGCGCCGGGCCGCCGGAGCGCAGCCAGGCTGAGCCCAGCCGGCCCGAGCCCAGCCCGCCCAAGGACAGCCGGCCTGGGCGCCGGCGCGGCCGGATGGCGGCGGCTGGCGCGCTGGCGGTGGCCGTGGTCGGCGGCGTGACCTGGTGGGGCGTCAGTCACCCGGGCGCCTACGGCCGCTCGCATGATGGCTGCGTGACGGTCAGCGTGCCGAGTTCTACCGGGGGCGCGCTCATGCACGGCTGCGGGGCCAGCGCCCGGGCGATGTGCCGGACGGCGTTCGCCGGGCATGACCGGCTCGCGCTGGCGACGCGGCCGCAGTGCCGCCTGGCGGGCCTCGGCCCGACGGCCGGCGCAGCTCCGTAGGGAACGGCAGGAACCCGCCGGGCCCCGTTAAAATCATGGGCCCGGGCACCGCGGCGCGGCCCGCCCGCCAGCCCGGGCCCGCCCGGGCGACTGGCGACTGCCGACTGGCGACGTCAGTCGTCGCCGGGCGGAGCCGGGTCGCAATGCGCGCCCACGGGCGGCACGTCGAGCGTCGGGTTGCGGCCGAAGAAGCCGGTCGGCTTGAGGACGAACCCGCACCGGCTGACCGGCATCACCGGCCAGTCCTCCGGCCGCGGGAAATGCGACGGCCCGAAGGTATGCCACAGCACCACGTCGGTGCCGTCGATGTCCTGGTCCCCGGCGGTGAACTCGCCGATGCCCGCTCCCCCGGGGTGCTGGTTCACGAAGTCCCCGGCCGGGTAGCGGTGCGCCGGGTCGTAGCGAGTCACCCAGAGATGGTTGGTGGCGAAGACGGCCCGGCGGTACAGCGACGATCCCGGGGCGGCCAGCAGGGTCGGCGCGGCCTCGGGGTACAGGGTGAAGCCGGTCGGCTGGCCGAACCGGTTCGCGTGCTCGGTGCTGATCACCCGCCAGACCCGGCCCCGGTCCGGCGCGACCCGGCGCCCGGCCTCGGACTCGCGGGACAGCCGGGTGATCGTCTGGGCGAGGGCGTTGCCGTGCGGGTTGGCCGGCCCGGCCGGCAGGCCATGAGTGTCGACTTCCTCGACCGCGTTGGCCCGCCCGTCGACCATCATGTCCAGCCGCGCGCTGAACAGGTGCTGGTGGCCGGGCGCGCCCAGGCCGGGCGCGACCTGCGTGGCGTGCGCGAACCCGTCGCCCGGGTAGGCCGAGGTGAACAGGACGCCGGTGAGCTTGATCTCGCACTCGATGGTGCCGTCCAGGTAGAAGTACCAGTAGAAGCCGTAGTCGTAGTTGCCGACCGTGCTGAAGAACGAGATCACCAGGCGGCGCTGGCGGCGCGACTGGGACGAGCCGTTGAAGATGTCGAAGTGCTTCCAGAGGATGCCGAAGTCCTCCTCGTGCACGCAGATGGCGTTGCTGATCGTGCGCGGCTGGCCGTGATCGTCGGCGACGGTCGCGTCCAGGTAGGCGATCTCGCCCAGGCAGTCACAGCCCAGCTGGAGCGAGTTCGCCCACTTGCCGACCAGGTACTCGCCGCTGTCGAAGTAGTTCTGCCAGTACCTGGTGGGGGCGGGATCGCCGTACGGGACGACCATCTCCGGGATGGAGGCACGGTAGATCACCGGCCGGCGCTGGCCCTGGTCGTCCAGGCTGATCTGGTGCAGCGTCAGCCCCTCGCGGGCGTCGAAGCCGATCCGCAGCGACCAGCCCTGCCATTCCAGCCAGTGATCGTCCAGCGTGAAGCTCGGCCCTTCCGGCTGGGTGATCTCAATCGGCCGCAGCCCGGTGCGCAGCGGCCCGCGGACGGCCGGGTCGTCGTAGTCGCCGGACTCCCGCGGCACCGGCAGGTCGAGCTCGTCGATCAGCTTGAAGACCCGCCGCTCGATCAGGTCGACGTAGGCGGCCACGCCGTCGACCGGATGCGCCCAGGCCAGGTCGTGCTCGCGGTCCTGGAGGAAGGCGAGCACCCGGACCATCCGCCGGGACTGCTCGTCGGCGATGCCGTACGAGCCGGCCGTCAGCGGGCAGGCCCTGATCTTCGAGACGTCCGTCAGCCCCCGGCGCGCCATGGCGGCCCGCCAGCCGGGATCCGCGTGCACGATCTCCTCGGCCAGCGCGAAGTCCTGGTCCAGGATCGGCACCGTGCCGTCGGTCAGCGGGTCCAGGGTGCGAGCCGAGGTGACCTGGTTGGCGGTGAGCGAGATGACGACGTCACTCGACTCGCCGGTCACCACGTCGATCAGGAACGCCCGCAGGCGGCGGTCCGGCCGGGCGGCCGGACCGCCGTTCGCGCTGTCCGGGGTGCCGGAGCTGCCCGCCAGCACGTCGTCCTTCGGCGGCTCCTCCAGCCCGTAGTACGCGAGCCTGACGGACTCGGTCAGCAGGCCGGCCCCGGCCAGGATCCGGCGCCCGGCCAGGAACTCCTCCGGCCGGACCGGGTCGAGCGGGTGCGCCGGGAGCGAGCCATGCGCCTCGGTCGGCCGGATCGCTGCTTCGGTCATGGCAGATCTCCCAGATTCAGAAACGAGGCTCCCGGCGCACCCGGCAACCGCGGGGTGCCTACTCGTCGGCGACGATCGAGCCGACCCGGTCCGCGAGGCCAGGGTCCCGGCTGTTCAGGAAGTACGCGTAGATCACCGCGACGACCACGATGGCCAGTGCCGCATACGGGAACCAGTCGTACGGCGACGGCTGGCCGGGCTTGGACAGGTAGTACACCGGCACGATGATGGCCAGCATCCCCAGGACCGGCAGGATGACGTGCTTCACCAGGTTGAACTCCTGCGGCCGGAACCTCCGGTAGAAGAACGGCAGGGCCAGGTTCGACAGGAAGTAGACCACCAGGAGCAGGATCGTGCCGAGCGTGGACGACTCGACGAAGAAGTTGATCGGGTCCAGCGAGCCGGTGCTGCCGCCAATCGCGTGCAAGAGCGCCCAGACGGCGATGATCGCGCCGGCGATGCCCACGAACGCGAAGATGGCGTTCACCGGCGTGCGGCGGGTCGGGTGCACCTTGCCGAGCCAGGACGGCAGCAGGCCCTCACGGCCGGCGTTGAAGATGAGACGGCACTGCGAGTTCACGGCCGAGATCAGCACGCCGAGGGTAGAGGTCATCCCGGCGAAGAACGCGAAGAAGGCGAAGATGGCCAGGATGCTGTACGCGACCGTGATGAACGGGATAGTCGAGGCACCGACCGCCGCCGCGCTGTAGTGGAAACCGGTGAGGGTCGCGTAGGCGAACAGCACGTAGCCCACGGCCATCATCGCCACCGACAGGAAGATCGCCCGGGGCACGTTACGCCGCGGGTCGCCGGTTTCCTCGGCCAGCGCGGCGGAGTTCTCCCAGCCGATGAACAGGTAGATAGCCAGCGGGAAGCCGGCCGCCAGGCCGGTGAAGCCGTTCTTGATGTGGCTCGGCTCGAACGGCGCGAAGCTCAGGTGCCCGGCGTTCTTGATGAGCAGTATGACCGACACGACGACCAGCACCAGCATCTCGAAGCCGAAGAAGAGCCCGGCCAGCTTGGTGGAGACGCCCACGCCGCGGATCATCATCACCACGGCGCCCGCGGTCAGGATGACGGACAGGATCCCCCACGGGACATTCCACTTGAAGTAGTACTCCAGCACGATGGACAGGAACCCGCCGCAGATGGCCAGTACCGAGGAGATCGCGATGATGTAGCCCGCCCCGCAGAGCAGGGCGGTGGTCACCGCGCTGGTACCGCCGAACGTCTTCCCGACGAACGAGATGAAGCCGCCGGTCGACGGGTGCGCGCGGGAGAACTGGGCCAGCGTGTTACCCAGCAGCGCGATGGCGACGCCGGCCACGATGATCGTCAGCGGCGCCGCGATGCCCGCCGTGAAGACCAGGAAGCCGAACCCGAAGTAGAAGCTGTAGGCCGGCCCGATATTCGCCATCGTGGAGGCGGAGATGTCCACCAGGCCCAGTGCGCCGCGGTTCAGCCGGTCGGCGGACTCGGGCGCTTTCGTCTCAGAGAACGGAACGGAAGCCGCTTCGCTCATGTCCACTCCTCATGTCGGCCGCCCCGGGCGGTGCATGCCCGCCGGGATGGCGGTGAGCCTCCGCCGGACCGGCGGTGCATCTTTCATGTGCTCTGACGCGATCTTTCCCCGTCCGTCCGGTCATCACCAGAGCCGGCCGGGTAAATGCTGACTCAGTTCGGACTCAATTTGGTCCTCAGTAGGGGTAATGGGCGGGTCCGGGCGTCACGGTCAGCCAGCGCCGCTCGGTGAACTCCTCGATGTTCGCGTCGCCGCCGGACCGGCCGCCGAGCCCGGACTGGCCGATGCCGCCGAACGGAGCCAGCGCCTCATCCTGCGGCGTCGCGTCATTGACGTGCACCATGCCGGCCCGCAGGCCCCGGGCCAGGCGGATGCCCCGGTACGGGTCGCCGGTAAGCACGGAGTTGACCAGCCCGTAGGCGGTGTCGTTGGCCACGGCGAGCGCCTCCTCCTCGCCGTCGACGACCAGGACGGGCGCGATCGGCGCGAAGATCTCCTCGTTCCACAGCCGGGTCTTCCGGCCCACCCCGGTGACCACGGTCGGCCGGAAGTACGGTCCCTCGCTGGTTCCGCCGGCCACGATCGTGGCGCCCGCGGCGACGGACTCGTCCAGCATCTGCTGGGCCCGGGCCTGCTGCCTTGAGTTGATCATCGGGCCCAGGCCGACGTCCTCGGTGAGCGTGTTGCCGAGGGTGATCGCGTCGGCGCGCCTGGCCAGGCCCGCCACGTAGGCGTCGGCGACGCCGCGCTGGACGATGTGGCGCCCGGCCGTGATGCAGGTCTGGCCCTGGTAATGGAAGCTCGACCAGGCGCCGATCATGGTGGCCTGCTCGATGTCGGCGTCGTCAAGCACGATGAGCGCGTTGTTGCCGCCCAGTTCCAGCGAGACCTTCTTCAGCAGGCCGCCGGCCTCCCTCGCGATCTGGCGGCCGACCTGCGTGGATCCGGTGAAGTGAATCATCGCGACGTCAGGGTGCGTAACCAGGCGCTGGCCGACCTCGACGTCGCCGGGCAGGACCGCGAAGATGCCGGGCGGGGCGCCGGCCGCGGCGAACAGCTCGGCGATCGCCAGGCCGCCGCTGGCCGGGGTCTCCGGCGACGGCTTGAGCAGTACGGCGTTCCCCAGCGCCAGCGCGGGCGCGATCACCCGCATGCCGAGGACGAGCGGGAAGTTCCACGGGGTGATGACGCCGACGACCCCGACCGGGATCCGCTCGGAGAGGGAGAACCGGCCCGCATGGCCGGACGGCAGCACCTCGCCGACCGCCCGCGAGGCCAGTCCGGCGGCCTCCATCAGCTCGCTGGTCGCCGCCGAGATCTCGTAATCTGCCTTGCCCGCGATGCAGCCGGTCTCGCGCATGATGAGCTCGCGGAACGACTTGGCCCGGTCGCCGAGCGCGGCCGCGACGGCGCGGAGCAGGCCGGCCCGGTCCGCGTAGGTCCGCTCGCTCCACTCGCGCTGGGCGGCCGCCGCGGCTGTGGCGGCGGCGTCGACATCCGGCTCGGTGGCCAGCCCGGCCAGCGCGAAGATCTCGCCGGACGCCTTATCCCGCACCCCGATGGTGCCGCCGCCGGACGGCCGCCGGAATGCCCCGTCGGCGAACAGGCACTCGTGCCAGGCCTGGTCGCGTGCGTCGTCAGATCCCAAGGCACTCTCCGCGTCGTGAGTGATGGCCTGGCTGGCGTGGCCGGCGCCGTGCGGCGCGGCCGATCGCGGCCCGCCCCGATGGCTTTGGCAAGCGCTTTCCCAGCTAGAGGGAAAGTACTCCGACCCGGCCGGCCCGCGCAAGGCACGCCGCCGGCGAAGACGCTTCCCGGACGCGATATGCCCGATTTCGCACCCTCGATAGCTCGATGCGGCTTTCGGAATGGCCGTGGAGAGCAGCATTCCGCATCGTCGATGGCGCATTGGTGTTGCCCTGACCACACCAATCGACCATCCACCAAGAGGAACAGCATTCCGACTGACGGAACGTGCGGGTCAGGAGTGCGGCCTGGGGTTGGTGCTCTCCCGCAGGATCACCTCGCCCGGCACCGGCATGACCCGGGGGCGGTCGGCGGCCGTGTCATCGAGCACCAGGCTGGCCGCCATCTGCCCCATCCTGGTCAGCGGCAGCCGGACGGTCGTCAGCGGCGGGTAGACATCCCGCAGCGTCACGATGTCGTCGTAGCCGGCCACCGCGATATCGGCCGGCACCGAGAGCCCGGCCGCCCGCAGCCGGGCCAGCGCGCCGACGGCCATCACGTCGGCCACCGCGAACACGCAGTCCGGCAGCGGGTCCCCGCTGGCCAGCACGGTGCTCATCGCCTCGTACCCGCCATCCCGGGTGAACTCGCCGTGGATCACGTTGCGCGGATTAAGCGGGACCGGCGACGACTGCAGGCCGGCCCGGAATCCCGCCAGCCGGTCCCGGGCGGTCAGCAGTCCGCGCGGTCCGGCCAGCACGGCGAAGCTGCGGTGACCCTGGCCGACCAGGGCGCGGCCGAGCGCCATCGCGCCTGCCGCGTTCTCCGGCATGATCGTGTCCACGCCCAGCAGGTCCTGTCCCACCGTGACCACCCGGCCGCCCAGCCGCCGGAACGCGTCAATCTCGGCGCGCAGGCACTGGCGGGCCTCGACCTCATCGGACCGGCTGCCGATCAGGATGACGGCCCGGGCCCGCTGGGCCCGCATCAGCGCGACGTACTCGCACTCGCGGAACTCGCCGGCCGGCGTGCTGGACAGGCACACCAGCAGCTGCCGGGCGTAGGCGACCTCGATAAGCCCGGCGGCGATAGAGGAAAAGTACGGATCGGCGATGTCGTGCACCACCACTCCGATGGTGCTGCTCTGGCCGGTCGCCACCGCCCTGGCCTGCAGGTTCGCGGTATACCCGAGCTCGGCCACGGCCACCAGCACCCGGTCGACCAGCGGCCGCCCGACCTTGCGCGGCCCATCGCTGACCACCCTCGACGCGGTCGTCAGCGAAACCCCGGCCAGGTCGGCCACGTCCTGCAAGGTCGCCCGGGGATTCCGCCCGGGGCCCGCCTCGGTCACTGGCGTCTCCCGATTCACGTGTCGCGCCGGGCTCCGCCCGGCTTGACCCAGCTTTCCATTCAAGTCTAGTCTCGGAAAGTGCTTTCCCCGATGACTGCGCAGGCCGACTCGGCGGGCCTCGCCCGCAGAGGGGTGATCCATGTCGCGCAAGGCCATCCACGTCGCGATGAACGGCGTCACGGGCCGGATGGGCTACCGGCAGCATCTGGTCCGCTCGCTGCTGTCGATCCGGGACCAGGGCGGGGTGCAGCTTGATGACGGAACGACGATCTTTCCCGAGCCGGTCCTGGTCGGCCGGAGCGAGGAACGGCTGCGGCAGATTGCCGAGCGGCACGGCATCCAGCGCTGGACGACCAGCCTGGACGACGTCCTGGCCGACCCCGGCATCGACATCTACTTCGACGCGCAGGTCACCCCGGCGCGCGAGCCCAGCCTGCGGAAGGCCATCGCGGCGGGCAAGCACGTGTACACCGAGAAGCCCGTGGCTGACTCCCTGGACGGTGCCGTCCGGCTGGCGCGGGCCGCGCGCGAGGCCGGGATCGTGCACGGCGTGGTCCAGGACAAGCTGTTCCTGCCGGGCGTCATTAAGCTACGCCGGCTCATTAACGACGGCTTTTTCGGGCGCGTGCTCTCGGTGCGGCTTGAGTTCGGCTACTGGGTCTTCGAGGGCGACGGGATCGCCGCGCAGCGCCCGTCCTGGAACTACCGCAAGGAAGAGGGCGGCGGGATCGTCCTGGACATGTTCCCGCACTGGCAGTACCTCCTTGCGGATCTCTTCGGTCCCATTCAGGCGCTCTACGCTCGGCACGCTACCCATGTCCCCGTCCGGTGGGATGAAAAAGGCACTCGGTATGCGGTTACGGCAGATGACGCCGCCTACGCGCTGCTGGAATTCGACAGCGGGGCCGTCGCCTCCGTTAATTCTTCGTGGGCGGTGCGGGTCAACCGCCGCGAGCTGGTCGAGCTGCACGTGGACGGTACCCACGGCAGCGCGGTAGCCGGCCTGCGCAACTGCGCCGTCCAGCACCGGGTGAGCACGCCGATGCCGGTGTGGAATCCGGACCTGCCCGACCCGATCGACTACCTCGCCGGGTGGACGGACGTGCCGGACAACGGCTCGTTCGACAACGGCTTCAAGGTGCAGTGGGAGCTGTTCCTCCGGCACGCCGCGGCGGGCGACCCATTCCCGTGGGACCTCGCCGAGGGGGCCAAGGGCGTTCAGCTCGCCGAGCTGGCCATGCAGTCATCGGCCGAGGGCCGGCGCATCGAAGTCCCGCCGCTGGGCGGCTGAGATGACGGCGGCGATCCGGCTGCCCGGGCGCTCCGACCCGGTGGCGGTGCCCGCGCCGTCGTGGCCGGACCGGCATGCCGGGCCCCGTTCCCGGCGGGTTTATGCGGCACCGCATGTGGCCGCCTTTCCGGACGGCAGCATCGACTGGGAGTCCACGCTGGCCTTCCGCGACCACCTGTGGGCGCACGGGTTCGGGGTGGCGGAGGCGATGGATACCGCGCAGCGCGGCATGGGCCTGGGCTGGGACCAGGCGAGCGATCTGATCAGGTACTCGGCCGAGCGAGCCGGCGCCGCCGGGGGCGGGCTGCTCGCCTGCGGCGCGGGCACCGACCAGCTGCCGCCCGGCGGCGCCCCGACCCTGACGGCCATAACACTGGCCTACGAAGAACAGCTAGAACGGATCCAGTCAGCCGGTGCCCGGGTGATCCTGATGGCCAGCCGCGCAATGGCCGCGAGCGCCCGGTCCGCCCGTGACTACCTGGACATTTACGGATACCTGCTCAAGCAGGCCGACCAGCCGGTGATCCTGCACTGGCTGGGCGAGGCCTTCGACCCGCAGCTACGCGGCTACTGGGGCAGCAGTGATTTCGACGCGGCCGCTGACACCGTCATCGAGCTGATCAGCCGGGCGGACGGGAAGGTGGACGGGATCAAGCTGTCGGTGCTCGACGCCGGCCGCGAGGTCGCGCTGCGGCGGCGGCTGCCGCCCGGCGTCCGGCTCTACACCGGCGACGACTTCAGCTACGCCAGCCTGATCCGGGGCGGTCCGGACGGCCATAGCGACGCGCTGCTCGGCGCGTTCGCCGCTATCGCGGCACCGGCCGCGGCGGCCCTCGCCGCGCTGGATGCCGGCGACGTGGCCGGCTACGACTCGATCATCGGCCCGACCGTGCCGCTGAGCCGGGCGATCTTCGAAGCGCCGACCCCGGACTACAAGGCCGGCATCGCGTTCGTGGCCTGGCTGAACGGCTTCCAGCCGCACTTCGCCATGCTCGCGGAATTCCAGCACCGGCGGCCGCCGTCCCACCTGATCCGGGTCTTCGAGCTGGCCGCCGCCGCGGGCGCGTTGCTGGATCCGGGCCTGGCCGTCGAGCGGATGACCCGCTACCTGGCCGGGCAGTCCGCGCCGTGATCGATCTCGGCCGCCTATCGCTGAACCAGGCCACGGTCAGCCAGCTGAACCTCACGCAGACCCTCGCCTTGTGCGTTGAGCAGGAGATTCCCGCGGTGGGCCTGTGGCGTCACCGGGTGGCGGAACTCGGGCTCAGCGAGTCCGCCGCGGCCGTACGGCGGGCCGGACTGCACGTGTCCAGCCTGTGCCGGGGCGGCTTCTTCACCCGCGCCGAGCCCGCCGCCCGCCGGGCCGCGCTGGCCGACAACCTGGCCGCCGTGCAGGAGGCGGCCACGCTGGGGGCTGACACGCTGGTGCTGGTATCCGGCGGGCTGGTGCCCGGCACCCGGGACCTCGGCCTGGCCCGCCGCATGATCGCCGACGCCATCGGCGAGCTGGTGCCACGGGCGCGCGAGCTTGGCGTCCGGCTGGGTATCGAGTCCCTGCATCCGATGTTCTGCGCCGACCGGTGCGTGCTGTCCCGGCTGGCCGACGCGGTCGAGCTGGCGCTGCTCTTCCCGGCCGATACCGTCGGCGTGGTCGTCGACAGCTACAACATCTGGTGGGACTCGCAGGCCGCCGCGGACATCGCCCGGGCGCGCGGGCGGATCGCGGGCTATCAGCTCAGTGACTGGGTAATCCCGCTGCCCGCCGACATGCTGCTCGGCCGGGGGCATCTCGGCGACGGGTCGATCGACTTCCGGCTGATGACGCAGCTGGTCCTGGACGCCGGGTTCGACGGCTTCGCCGAGGTCGAGATCATGAATCAGGAGATCTGGGACGCTCCGGCCGCCCGGACCGCGGCCACCGTGCGGGCCCGCTTCGCCGAGCTGCTCGGCTAGCGGTCAGCGGCCGGAACCGGGTTGCCCGGCCGGCGGCCAGCATCCCGGGCCAGGCGACGGAACTCGGGCAGCTCGGCCGTCAGGCAGCGCCAGGGCCGGGGGACGGACCCGCCATGCGCAGCCCGTCCGCCAGATTTAACGCAGCACAAAGCGGCCATTGACTTGCCTGGCCGCCATCCGAAGCCGCGAGGCGAATTCCTGCATGACGGAACTCGCCTTCAGCCGCGCTGCCTGATGCAGTCCGGGGCGCCGCCTGCTATGCGACGCGACCGCGCTGTCAGAGCTTGGTCAGCTTGGTGAACGGAGTCGTGATGCGGGCCTGCTGCGGGCCGAAGTCAACGAGAACCGCGATGTCGGACTCGACGCCAATGACCATGCCGAGGCCGTACCGGTCATGCGTGACCTGGTCGTCCACCGCGTACTGCTCGATGGGCAAGGGCGCAGGCCGGTTATTGAAGGGACTGCTGGGCAGATAACGCCGGTGCACGGCGCGGGAGGGATTCATCACTTCTATTATGCGCCACTTCCGCCGCGCATTGCTCATCGATTGCATAACCGGCGCGCCGCGGTTCTCGCTTTATCGCGCGCCGCGGGTGCCGTTTCATGATCACGGAGGTTCCGGGTTGCTGGCCGGACCCGAATCCGCGGGGCTGGATGAGGACGGCCACGATAATCCGCGGGACGGCATACTGCTCGGATGGCGCACAAGCTCGTGCTGGTGGTCCGCACGGACCTGGACATGGGGCGGGGCAAGATAGCCGCCCAGGTGGCGCACGCCGCGGTGGCCGCTGCCCTCGCCGCCCAGGGCGGCCCCGGCTTCCGCGCGTGGCTGCTCGAGGGCCAGCCGAAGGTCGTGCTCCGGGTCGGCAGTGCGGAGGAACTGGGCCAGATCGCGGCCGCCGCGCGCGCCGCGGGACTGGCCGCGGAGATCATCCGGGACGCCGGCCGGACTCAGCTAGTACCGGGGACCCCGACCTGCTGCGCCATCGGCCCGGCCGAAAACTCGCGGATCGACGCGGTCACCGGCGGCCTCTCGCTGCTCTGATCACGACGCGATCAGCCCGACAATTCGGCGAAGGCGACGAGCGCGGCGGAGGCGACGAAGAACACCGCCGCCCAGATCGGCAGCCCGGAGATCGCGAGCAATACCGCGGCGACCGCGAAGATGGCGATCTTGGCCGCGAGCCGCGCCGGGTTGGCCAGTCGGCCGGCCGCTCGCGGCGCCAGCCATCGCGCCCAGAGGACGGCCCCCACCATCGGCAGCGCGACCGCCAGGACGATGCGCAGCGCCGTGTTGCCGCCCAGGCGCGCTCCGGCGATCACCAGCACGGCCAGCAGCACCAGCTCGTCGAGGAAGACGGCAACATCGACGGCCGTGATCCGCTGCTGGTCAGGCTTATCTCCGGCGGTCATCCCTCGAACGTCCTTTCCGCGCGGCTCGCCAGCCTGGCCGCTCCCCGCGATGGCCCGCTCCGATACCTACGGCGACCTGGCCCGACTGTCCGGGCTGCTGCGATAGCCAGCCTAGGCGAGGAGCCGGGGGCACCATTAGTCATGACGGTCGCCGGGCCGGCCGCTATCGCCGGCCCGGAGCCGCACCGGGCGATCAGGCGTCCCGGGCGAAAACACGTTGCGCCACGGACCCGGGGCGGGCATGGTCTCGGGGACTGGCCGGCATGATCGTGGACGGGGTGCGGCGATGAAGGTGCGACCGTGGGCAGGCCTGCCGGACACCGCCGCGATGCAGCAGCTCGCGAGCCGCCGGTGGCCGCACGGCCCGCACGCGGGCGGCGTGGGCTGGGCCGCGGCCCTGGGCCAGCTGGCCGATCAGATAGCCGTCGTCGACGGCGGCCCCGGCAGCGGTGTCACGGGCGGCGGTGTCGCGGGCTGGGCCGGGCTCACCGGCGGCGAGCTGCTGCTGCAGACGGACCCAGCCGTCCCGGCGGCCGCGCAACTGCTCCTGGACTGGGCCATGCAGGCCGCCGGTGCGGCCGGCCTGACCGTGACCGTGTACGACGGTGACGACGCGGCCCGCCCGGCGCTGGCCGCGGCGGGCTTCGGCCCGCAGCCGGACGCCGCGCCCGTGCTGGGCATGTTCCGCGACGCCCGCCCGGGCGGCCCGGAGCTGCCCGGCGGCTACCGGGTCCGCAGCGTCCGCGACGATGAGCTGGCCGCCCGGGTGGCCGCGCACCGGGCCGCCTGGCGGCCGGCCACGCTGCCCTGGCCCGACGGCACCGCGCCCGTCTCACCGGGTCTGACCAGCCGGTTCACCGCCGAGCACTATGACCAGGTGCGCCGCACCTGGCTGTACGACCAGAGCCGGGACCTGGTCGTCGAGGCTCCGGACGGGACGCTGGCGGCCTGCTGCATCGCCTGGTGGGACCCGGCGGCCCGGTGCGCCGAGATCGAGCCGCTCGGCGTGCTGCCGGAGCACCGCCGCCTGGGCCTGGCCACCGCGATGTGCATGGCGGTGGCCGCCCAGGTCGCGGCCCTCGGCGGGGATCAGGTATTCATCAACACTGGTCCCCGGGCCGACTACCCGGCCCCGGCGGCGACGTACCTGGCGGCCGGGTTCACGGTCATCAGGCTCGGCGGCAGCTACGCCCGGAGCTAGCCGCCTGGGGCGCTCGGCCCCGGCGGTTAGCTCCGGGCGTGCGCGTCGAGCAGGTGCGCCACCGCCTCGGTGACCTGGGCGGCGAAGCCGATGTTCAGCCACTCGTCCGGGACGTGCATGTTCGAGTCCGTCCCCAGCGCACCGGTCACCACGAACTGGGCCTCCGGGTACAGCCGGCCCAGCAATTCCATGAACGGGATAGACCCGCCAATGCCGATCTCCGCGTGCGGCTTGCCGAACACCTGTGCGCAGGCCTCGTCCAGGCCGGCCGCCAGCCACGGTGCCAGCGGCGGCGCGTTCCAGCCGTTCTCCGCGGCTGTGCTGGTGAGCTCGACCCGCGCGCCGAGCGGGACATCGGTGGTGAGGGCCTGCTCCAGTTCGGCCAGCGCGGCGGCCGCGTCGACCAGCGGCGGGATGCGGAAGCTCAGGGTCAGCGTGGTCCAGGCCCGCAGCACATTCCCGGCGTCCGCGGGCTCCGGCAGGCCGGCGGCGCCGATGACCGACAGCGTCGGCCGCCAGGTGTTGTTCAGGATCAGCTCGGCGTCGTCGCCGGCCAGCTTCAGCCCCTCGACCAGCGGGTACAGCCGCTGCACCGCGCCGGGGTCGGCGGCGGCCGCCTGCTGCGCCGCGGCTTCCCGTTCCGGCGGTATCGCGACGCTCATCGCGCCGAGCCTGACCTGCCCGGTCGCGGAATCCTCCAGCCGGTCCAGGAGCTGCCGCAGGATCCGGAATGAGCTGGGCACGATGCCGCTGGCCAGGCCGGAGTGCTGGGGCGCGTCCAGCACCCGCACCGTGACGGTGGCCTGCACGATGCCGCGCAGGCTGGTGGTCAGCCACAGCCGCTCGTAGTTGGCGCCGCCGCCGTCGAGGCACACCACGAAGGTCACGTCACCGAGCCGCCCGGCCAGGTGCTCCATGTACGCGGGCAGGTCCGGGCTGCCGGACTCCTCGCCCGTCTCCAGCAGCAGGATCGCCCGGGCATGCCCGCCGCCGGCCGCGCGCGCCGCTTCCAGCGCGGTGACCGCCGCGTAGCCGGAGTAGCCGTCATCGACCGCGCCCCGGCCGTACAGCCGACCCTGGCGGAGCACCGGCGTCCACGGGCCGAGCCCCTCGGACCAGCCGCCGACCGGCGGCTGCTTGTCCAGGTGCCCGTACAGCAGGACCGTGCCCCGGTCCTGCGCCCCGGCCGTCGCGGGCACGTCGACGAGCAGCAGCGGGGAACGGCCCTCGAGTTGCACGACCTCGGATTTCGCCCCGGGCAGGCCGCGTGCGTCGATCCAGTCCCGGACATGATCCACGGCCGCCTGGAGCTGGCCATTGGCCGCCCAGGACGCGTCGAACGCGGGGGACAGCGCGGGAATCTCCACCAGCCCGGACAGGCTGGGCAGCACCCGATCGGCCCAGCCGCTGACGACAGTTTCGCGCACCTGCTGCTCGTTCACCATGCGGACGATCGTCCCATACCCGGTCCTTGCCTTAATGCCTTAGTGCCTGTCCCGGCAGGCACTAAGATCATTTCTCGTGGAAGAACGCATTCTGGGCCGGACCGGCCGGGCAGTCTCCGTCATCGGCCTGGGTACCTGGCAGCTGGGGTCGGACTGGGGCGACATTGACGAGGCCGACGCGCTCGCCGTGCTCGACGCGGCCGCGAACGCCGGGGTCACTTTCCTGGACACCGCCGACGTCTACGGTGACGGCCGCAGCGAGAGCGTCATCGGCCGGTTCCTGACCGGCAATCCGGGGCTGGATCTCATGGTGGCGACCAAGATGGGCCAGCGCGTGCCGCTGGATCCGGCGCTGTATACCCTGGCCAACTTCCGCGACTGGACCGACCGGTCCCGGGCCAACCTGGGCGTGGACCGCCTCGACCTAGTCCAGCTGCACTGCCCGCCGACGGCGGTCTTCTCGCTCGACAGCGTCTACGACTCACTCGACACGCTGGTCGAGGAGCAGCGCATCGCCGCGTACGGCGTCAGCGTCGAGACCTGCGACGAAGCGCTGACCGCGATCGCCCGGCCGGGCGTGGCCAGCGTGCAGATCATCCTGAACGCATTCCGGCGCAAGCCGCTGGACGAGGTGCTGCCGGCCGCGCGCGCCGCCGGGGTGGGGATCATCGCCCGTGTCCCGCTCGCCTCCGGGCTGCTGTCCGGCCGCTATTCGCACGACACCACCTTCGACGCCAGCGACCACCGCTCCTACAACCGCCACGGCGAGGAGTTCGACGTCGGGGAGACCTTCTCCGGAGTCGACTTCGACGCCGGAGTGGACGCGGCCCGCGAGTTCGCCGCGCTGGCGCCCGCCGGGGCCACCGCGCAAGCCGCCCTGCGCTGGGTCATCCAGCAGCCCGGCGTCAGCACCGTGATCCCCGGCGCGCGGAACCCGGAGCAGGCCCGGCAGAACGCGGCCGCCGCGGAACTGCCGCCGTTCACCGACGCCGAACTCGGCGCCATCGAGCAGCTTTACGACCGGCGCTTCCGGGCCCAGGTCCACGACCGCTGGTAAAGGCCCCCGCGGCGCGCCGCCGGCGAGGCTACGGGATGAGCACGATCTTGCCGGTCGCGTGACTGGTCATGATCGCGCGGTGCGCGTCGGCGACCTCGGCGAGCGGGAAGACCTGGCTCACGAAGACCTGCAGCTTCTTGTCCTGGGCCAGCCGGGCCAGCTCCAGCCGCGCGGCGTCGCGGATCTCGGTGCCCGGGTCCGCGCCCGGCGCGCCGCCGAGGGTCTTGATGCCGGCCTTCGGCGCGCGCGCGAAGGCGGCAATGGTGGCGATCCGGTCCCGGTCGGGCACGAGCGCGAGCGAGACGTCAACGGCCTCATCGGTGCCGATGAGGTCAAGCGCGACATCGAAGCCGTCCGGAGCCGCGGCGGTGGCCCGCTCGGCCAGGCCGTCGCCGTAGGCCACCGGCACCGCCCCGAGCCCGCTCAGGAAGCCGTGCCGCTGCGGGCTGGCGGTGGCCACGACTCGCGCGCCGCGGGCCGTGGCCAGTTGCACCGCCATCACGCCGACTCCCCCGGAGGCACCGTGGATCAGCACCGTGTCGCCTTCGTGCACGCCGGTCGCGGCGAGCAGATGCCAGGCGGTCACGCCGGTCAGCATCAGCCCGGCGGCCTGCGCCCAGTCCAGCGCGGGCGGCCTGGGCACCAGGGCCTGCCCGGGCGCGACCAGCTCGGCGGCGTATGCGCCGGACGCCCGGTACGCGATGACCTCGTCTCCGACGGAGATCGGCCCGGCCGGCCCGATCGCGTCCGGCCCGGTTGCGGTCACCACGCCGGCCGCCTCCGAGCCGAGCCGGATCGGCAGCCGGGCCGGATCGGTGCCGAACATCCCGCTGTAGGCCTTCCAGTCGATCGGGTTCACGCCTGCGGCCCGGACCTCAATGCGGGCCTCGCCGGGCCCGGGCGGCGGAACCGGCTCGTCGGCAATGGACAGAACTTCCGGGCCGCCGTAGGCGGTAGCGAGCACGACAGATGGCATGCCAGCGCGAACACCCGCGCCAGCGCCGCTCATTCCCCGGACGCAGGCCGGCGCAGAAAGCAGGCCGGCCCGCGGGAGTCCGCGCCCGGGGCCGCTCATACCCCGCGACAGCAGGCGGCGGTCAGCGCAGGTAAGACGCGCCGTTGAGGTCGATGACGGCCCCGCTGGCCCATAGCGCCAGCGGCGAGGCGAGCCACGCGACCGCGGCGGCCACTTCGGCCGGCTCGGCGACCCGGCCGAACGGGCTCTGCGCCCTGATCCCGTCTCCGGCCGGGCCGGACAGGACCGACTCGGCCATCTCGGTACTGACGAAGCCCGGCGCGACGGCCGCGACCGCAATGCCGCGCGGAGCGAGCGCCACCGCCAGCGACTGCGTCATCGCGTGCAGCGCCGCCTTGGCGGCGGCATAAGCGGGCGCGGTGGGCTCGCCGCGGTAGGCGCCGCGAGAGCCGACGCTGATGATCCGCGCGCCGTCCGGCCCTTCCGGCCGGTTCAGCAGATGGTCGGTCACGCACCAGGCCAGGTTGGCCGGGCCGAGGAGGTTGGTGTCGACGGTCCGCCGCCAGGAAGCCTGCCAGTCGGCGTACGAGGTGGCGGCGATCGGCTGATGGACATAGACGCCGGCGTTGTTGACCAGCACGTCGATACCGCCCAGCGCGGAAACGGCGGCGGCCACCAGGGCCCGGGCCTGCCCGGGATCGGCTACGTCGCCGGTGACGACCGCATGCCCGGAGCCCGGCAGTGCCGCAGCGACCGCGTCGGCGGCGGTGGTGTCCGCCCGGCAGTGCACGGCCACGCGGTGACCGGAGCTGGCCAGCGCGCGGGCGATCGACGCTCCGATCCCGCGCGATCCGCCGGTGACGAGGGCACGGCGTGCGTTCATGACGATGGCCTCCTGGCAAGCAGCAGAGCAGAGTTCTTACCGGCAGCAGAGCTGACTTCATGATCACATGCGCGGGGCTGCAGTGCAGCACGCGACAGCAGGGACTGCAGCGCCGCCCGAACCGTCACCAGCGGGCATAATGCCTGGCCAATGGCACCGTGCGCGCCATGTCATCGGATGGCTACTGTTACCTTGGCAGGGGATGCGGAGTCTGATCGGAGGTGGCGATGGGCCTGCCCGTCGGCCAGCGCAGGAGCCTTGACGAGATCGAAACTTCGCTGCGGGCATCAGACCCGCGGCTGGCGTCACTTTTCACGATCTTCACCCGGCTCAACCACGATGAGGAAATGCCGGTCATCGAGCAGCTGATGGCCAGCGCGGTCGGCCTATGGGCCATGCTGGCCGCGGCCGGCCGCCGGCTAATCGCGAGTCCGCGGGCCCGGTTCCGGACGGCGGTGTTCTTCCCGATGGCCCTGGCGGCCATGGTGTGCACCATGCTGATCGGCGCGGGCAGCTCGGGGGCAGTCCGCTGCATCTCGTCGTCGCGCGCGGCCGGCACCTCGCAGCTGCACACCAGAGCCAGGACGAAGGCCGCCGCGAACGCCGGCGGCTGCCGCCCGCTCCGCTGGCCGGCCGAGTTCATGGGCAAGTAAGCCCGCCCGCGCCGCCCGCAGGGCCGGCCGGTTCGTCATCGTCGTCCGGGCTGGCCGCCCCGGGTCCCGGGACGGTCAGCGGTGAATGGCCACCAGGTCGGGCCGCAGGCACGCCTGGCCGGCCTGCCCGGTACCGGATCCGGCCGGGCTGGTGCCCAGCTGCGCGCAGGTAGTGATCAGCACAGTGCTGCTGGCCGGGTCCGCGCTGCCGCCGATGCCGGACAGGTCGACGAAGTAGTGCGGCCACGGCAGTTGCGGCGTGGTCCAGACCACCCGCTGCCGCGCGATGTCATATCCCCACGCCGCGCCATCCGGCCCGGAGTCCATGCCGAGCGCGATGCCGCCACGCACGCCGTACAGGCCGGACGACCCGGGGACGGCCTTGCCCGACCTAGCCCCGGTGGCCGGTTCCACGCCGAGCAGCTTGCTGCCCTTGGTGAGGTAAAGCAGCCCTTGCACCTCATCGACGCTCTCCGGGATGGCCCCTTTCCGGGCCCAGAGCCGCCGTCCGGTCGCGCCGCTGTACGCGGTGACTCCGCCCGGCCCGGAAAAGAGCACCACGCCATCGAACGCGCCGCTCAGCGCGCCGGCGAACGAGTGGCCGGGCGGCCGGATCAGCCGCTGCTCGCCGGTCTGCAGGCTGATCTGCCGTAGTGCGGTGACCGGCGCGGTGCCCAGGTAGCCGCCGGCCGCGACGGTCACGTACAGATTCCTGCCGTCGACCCGCCAGGCCTGCGGTACCCGGCCGGTCCGCCGCCGCCACCTGACCTGGCCGGTGCGGTTGTCATAGCTGGTCACTGACCTCGGGCCGACGATCACGGTGGCCGCCGAGGTGGCCGCGACGGCGCCGCCGAACGCAGCCGCCGGGTAAGCCCGGATCTTGCCGCCGGTCCGGTCGGCCAGCACGACCTCCGTCCGCGCGGGCAGGCCGTGGCGCGGCCGCGGGACGCTCACCCCGACGGTCACCACGCCCGGCCAGGCGCGCACCGACTCGATCGCCGCGGTGGCCGGGAACCCGCTCAGCGCCGTGGTCCACTGCCAGTTCCCGGTACGGGCGGCGTAGCCGACCACCGTCAGGCCGAACCCGACCGCCGCCACCTGACCGCCCGCCGCCGCATAGGCCTGCCCCTGGGCCGTCGCGGTGCCGCTGGTACTGCTGGCCGTCCATGCTCCCGGCAGCAGCCGGGTCCAGAGGATCTTGCCCACCGTCCCGCACCGCCCGCCGCTGCAGCCGGAAGACACCGAGCCGATCGCGTGACCGGGAATGATGGCCGCCCCGGCCAGGACGGCGGCGAGAATGGCCCGCCGGGTCCATACCGCCGATCCGGGTGGCAACCTCACGCTCGCGCTCGACCCTTCTGACCGTCCGAGTGGCTGGCGTCCGGCTCATCGCCGCCGGGCGCGCTTTCCGCCTAGCCATTGTGCCCTGGCCGGAAGGCCGGCGTGCGTTACTGCGATCATCTTTACGAGGCATAACGGGGCAGGGCCTGCCAGTGCCGCCGTCAGCCGGCTGGCAGTAGCGTTGGCCTGGGCCACGCTTGCCGCGTAAATCTTGCCGCGTAAACGAGGAGGAAATTTCATGGCTAACCGGGCACCGCTGCCCCACGACTCCCTGCCGCAGGTGCCGTCTTTCACGGTGCAGAGCCAGGACGTGGCCGCCGACCAGCAGATGAGCGACGCGCAGGTCTACGACGGGTTCGGAATGTCCGGCGAGAACATCTCGCCCCAGCTGAGCTGGCACGGGTTCCCGGCCGAGACGAAGGGATTCGCGGTGACGTGCTTCGATCCCGATGCCCCGACCGGATCGGGATTCTGGCACTGGCTGGTCTTCGACATCCCCGCGTCCGTGACCGAGCTTCCGGCCGGCGCGGGCGCCGCCGGCGGCGCTGGCCTGCCGGCCGGCGCCTTCTCGGTGCGCAATGACTATGGGACCAAGGACTTCGGCGGCGCCGCGCCGCCGCCCGGCGACGCGCACCGGTACGTGTTCACCGTGCATGCGATGGACACCGAATCGCTGGGGATCGACTCGGACGTGTCCCCGGCGGTGGCCGGCTTCAACCTCGGCTTCCACACCCTCGCCCGGGCCACCATCATCCCGGTCTACGGGCACTGAGGCTGCGGGGCGGGCCGGGCCTGGCCTGGCCCGGGCCGGCCGCTGATCCCCGGCGTCGGCGGCCGGACGTCGTAGCTGGTCAGCCGGGCAGGCTGTCGAGCACCCGGCGCTCGGAGTCCGGATCCAGGCCCGTTCCCGGCCGGGCCTCCGGGTATCCCTCCGCCTGCAGCCACTGCCAGGTATCGGCGATGGTCTCCTCGATCGGCCGGCAGGTCAGGCCCGCCGCGTACGCGGCCGAGACGTCCCCGTCGTGCAGGCCGGCCGCCTCCCCGGTCGGCGGCAGCCAGATGGGCAGTTCCGTCCAGGCCTCGATCCCGGCCGACTCGATCACCTCGGGGGAAACCCAGACCAGCCGGGCGTTCGATCCGGTCGCGCTGATCGCCGCGTCGAGCAGGCTGGCCATGGTCGCGTGGCCGGACTTGCTGACCGTGTTGAAAGCACCGCCGATCCCGCGGTCGGCGGCCGAGAGCATCCAGGCGGCCAGGTCCCGGCAGTCGATGAGCTGCAACGGCCGGTCCGGCGGGCCGGGCGCCAGCACGTCGCCGCCGCGGTCGATCCGGCCCAGCCACCACGGCATCCGGCCGACGATCTCATAGGGACCGATGATCAGCCCGGCCCGGGCCAGCAGCGCCCGGTCGCCGAACGCCTCAATCGCGGCAAGCTCCCCGCCGCGCTTCGCGGCCGCGTAATCCTCCTGGCCGGTATCGGCCGGGTCGCCGTCGACGACCGGCCCGCTCTCGTCCTGCCCGGGCGGCGGCGGCCAGCTGTACACCGACCGGCTGGACACGTACCCGTAGTGGCCGGCCCGGTCCGCCAGCAGCCCCGCCGAGTCCCGCACGACGGCGGGCGCGCCGCTCCAGGTGTCGATCACGGCGTCCCACTCGGCCGTGCCGAGCGCCGCGCGCAACATGGCCGGGTCCGTCCGGTCGGCGTGCAGCGCGATCGCGCCGGACGCGGACGGGCCGCTGACCCCGCGGGTCAGCGTGGTGACGTCGTCGCCGCGGGCCAGCGCCGTCTCCACGACGGCCCGGCCGACATGATGTGTGCCGCCCAGTACCAGAAGCCTCATGCCGGGCATCCTGCCGCAGCGGCGGGCGCCCGGCCACGCCTGTTCATCCTCGGCGTAGCCGACCCGCGCCCCCGGCGCCCGATCGGTGCCGTCCTGCCGCGAACGGGTGTGGCCTAGCTGGCCCGTCCGGTGCGCTCGCGGTCGGCCAGCCCGGCCTCGATGGCGAGCACGGCCTCAAAGCGGCGGCGGACATCCGCGCGGTCAGCCTCCTCGGGCACCGACCGCTCGCTGGCCCGTTCGATCATCATGGCCTGGTCGATCAGCACCCGGCGCTGTCCCGCCCCGGAGGTCTCGGCCATGATCTTGGCCAGCGCCTCGAGCTGGCGGATCATCACGGCGGGCATGCTCTGGCTCGACTGCCGGATCTTCTCGAACGCCCGCTGGACCAGGCGCTCGTAGCCGGGCTGGGCCGCGACCACCCGGACGAAACCCTGGTCGTCACGGTGGACCCGGGCCGGGTGCCACCGGCTGGCGATCTTGCAGAGGTTATCGCCGAGCCAGTCGATGCAGGTCAGAGCCGTAAAAGTGTCGTTTACGGCGGCCGAGAGCGCGCGGATGGCGATCTCGACGAGCTGGTCGACGCCGAAGGACAAGTCCTGGCTCAGGGTCCGGTACGGCCCGGTGACATGGGCCCGCCCGAGCGCCTCGCTCACCCGCGGCGCCGCCTCGGGCGGCCATACCCGGGCAAACGGCTGTCCCTGGACGATGAAGTGGCCCGGCCGGTGCTCGAGGCTGATCACAGCGCCTGCTTTCGCGGCGAACCGCACCAGGATCCGGAGCCTGATGAACTGCAGGTAGCCGCTGGCCGGCGCGCGGACTACCCCGCCGGCGGTCTCCATCAAGGACAGCAGCTCCGCGGGCGAGGGGCCGCGGTCCGGGCGGCTGGCCGGACCGGGTCCGGTGTCGCCGCCCTGTTCCTCGATCGCGGCGGCCAGGTCGCGGGCGATGCTAGCGATCACCTGGGGCAGCTGGATCGAGATCGCGGTGTGATGGATGAAGTAGATCAGGATGCCCAGGTCGGCCACCATCAGCCCCAGCGTCACGGTGACGCCGATGTGCGGCACGAAGTCCCCGTGCGATCCCGGGCCGATCGACACGAGCACCAGCACGGCATAAACGAAGGTCGCGACGAAGGTGCCGAGCGTCAGCTGGGTCCCCCGGTCGCGGGTGAAATTCCGCAGCATGCGCGGCCCGAACTGAGTGGACGCCAAGGTCAGGGTGACCAGGATGATCGAGAAAACGACGCCCACGACGGTGATCACGGCGGCGGCGATCGCGGTCAGGATCTGCCGGGCGGTATCAGAGGTCCCGCTGATCACCCACGGCGGGACCGTGAACACGCCCCGGTAGGCGGCCCGGTCGAGCACCAGGGTGACCGCGAAGAGCACCACCGCGGCGACGACCTCGATCGCGGGAACAACCCACAGGCTGGTACGGAGCACCTCGCGACGCCAGTGCGAGGCGAGCGCGGAGGACATGACGCCGCGGTACATGGTGACCTCCAGAGCCGATCGCTTGCCGACCAGGCTTCCCGGCTCACCAGGACGAATGCTAGTGCTGTATCAGGCAGCGCTGGCCTGATAACTGATCCGGCAAAGCCCTGAAATGTATGCGTCGTGCCTGCACTGCGCTGACGGCACAGCACAAGCAGCCGGTCGCTTCGCTAATCAGTACCACGCCGAACGCGCGTTTCCCCGCCGGGGTTGCGCCACATCAGCCAGTGCGTCGGCCCGTTACCGGAGACCTCGATCTTCCGGGTGGCGATATAACCGAATGCCTCGTAGTAGGCGACGTTGGCTTCCCCGCTGGTCAGGGCCGATGGGACCCGCGCCTCGTCGCAGCGGGCCAGCCGGGGCGCCAGCAATCCCCGGGCGACGCCCGTCCGCTGCGCGGGCGGGTCGACGCCGAGCAACGACAGATACCAGTGCGGCGGCTTCTTAGGGTGCGCCCGGTTGATCTCCTGGAACGTGCTGAGGGCCATGACCAGGCGTGACATCGGGATCACCGGGACAGTGGCCACGGCGACCAGCTGCTGAAGGACCGACGGCGAGGCGCCCGGTGGCGACCATAGGGCACAGCCGAGGATCGGACCGCCGGCGCACATCACGTCAGTTTCGTAAAAACCGCCCAGGCGGGCGTTGCCGAGCTGGGCGGCGAACAGGGCCGGCAGGCGCCGCCGGCGTATCCGTTCATCCGGGATGACCCACGCCATGAGCGGATCATCGGCAAAGGCACGGCCGAGCAACGCCGCCGCCGGGCCGGTGTCGCTCAGCACCGCCGGGCGGATGATCCTGCGCACGCCACGAATAGTAATGTCCGGCATGCAAACCGTGCCGAGCCAAGACGCGTGCTGGACAGCCAGCGACGACTTCCCGGATGAGAATTGGCCGGCCCAGGAACAGGTGACCACCATGCCCGGCTCGCGCTTTGACCCCGTCGCGGACGACTACGACGCCGGACGGCCGTCGTACCCGGACGAATTCTTCGCGGCGGTGGAGGAGATCACCGGGCCGCTGGCCGGCCAGCTCGTGCTGGACGGCGGCGCCGGGACGGGAATTGCCACCCGGCAGCTCACCGCCCGCGGCGCCCGGGTGGCCGGATACGACATCGCCGAGCGCATGCTGCGCCGCGCGCGGGCCCGCAGCCCGGAACTGAGCTTCGTGCTCGGCGACGGCAGCAGGCTGCCGTTCCGGGATCGCTGCGCCGATCTGGCCTGTTTCGCGCAGTCCTGGCATTGGCTTGATCACGAGGACGCCAGCCGCGAGGTGGCCCGGGTGCTCCGGCCGGGCGGGCACTGGGCCGCCTGGTGGAATCACGCCGCCGCCGACGGCGAGGAGTGGTTCGCCGCGTACCAGGACGCCAAGGAGCTCGCCTGCCCGCTGTACCGGCGTTCGCGGGCCGCTACGGACCGGAGTGCGGAGGCAATCGGGCGGACCGGGTTGTTCTGGCCCGGTGCCAGCATCACCGTGCCGTGGACGAGGACGCTGGCGGCGCAGGACTGGATCACCGACGAGCGGAGCAAGTCCTATGTCAACGCGGTCCCGTCCGCCGAGCGCGAACACCTGCTGGCGGAGGTGGCCCGCATCGTCGGCGAGCGCTTCCCGGACGGCCAGATGAAGGTCAGCTACGTCACCCGGGCCTGGATCGCGCGGCGGCGCTGACCGGACCGGATCGCCAGGTCAGGTTCGCCCGTCCGGGCTGCCCACGCCCGACTCGCGGCCGAATGCGTAGGAGTGCACGGCGGCCAGCAGCCGGGCATGGGCGTCCAGCAGGCCGGGCGCGGCCTGGCCTTCGCCGATCAGCTCGACGATGTCCGCCCGCATGTCGGTGAGCACGTCATACATCCCGGCAATGACGTCCAGGCTGGACGTCATCCCCTCCAGGTCGCGATCGACCCGCGCGACGATCTGATTCCGGACCAGCAGGTCGGCCATTTCCTGCGAGCAGCCGAGGCCGGCCTGCATCAGGTCACTCCAGCGCCGCCCGGTCCGGCGCAGGCCGCTTCCGGTCCGGTATCCAGCGAAGATCGACTCCCACTGACGGGCGATGAACTCATCCCACCCGACTACATCGACATCCTCGGGGTCATGGTCGTACACAGGCCACCATCACCATCACCATCACGATCACGCGCCGACCTGGGCGTCAGCGCTCAGAGCGATGCGACGTGTTCTCCGCAACGAGCCGGATCATACCCGGGCAAGCTGGCTAGCTGATCGAGCAGCCACCGCGACGACAGCACCTTGAGCAGGCCCTGGACCTCCCGGCCGCCGACCTGCTCGGCGGGAATCACCAGATCGAAGTGCTCCGCGGCGAGCGGAACGAAGGCCAGGCCGAAGGCGAGCGCGGCCGGTTCGCTGGCCACGCCGACGTCGGCCAGCCCGGCGGCGATGGACGCCGCGACCTGCAGGTGACCGGTGGCCTGCGTGCCGTAACCGGAGATCTGGACCGCGCCGATACCGAGCCGGGCGAGTTCCCGGTCAAGCACCCGGCGCGCTTCCGATCCGGTTTCCCTGTTCACCAGCCGAAGGCCGCGGCGCACGACATCACCCAGGCCGGCCACCTGGCCGGCCAGGTCGGTGCGGAGGACCAGGCCTTCGCGCCAGGAGCAGAACCCGACCACGTCAGCGCCCTGGCGCCGGAGCAGCTCACGCGCCGGGCCGGTGTTGTACTCACCCGATGCCCCGCGCAGGTGCGCCCCGGCCACGTGCACGAGCTGGTCGGCGGCCAGCTCAAGCGCCTCCTGACTGCCGCACGGCCACCAGGTGAAGGCGATCGGCGGATCAAGCAAGGCCAGCGGGGTCTCGATCAGTGGCATGGCGGGGTCACAGCCGGCCACCACCAGCGTCGGCCGCGGCGGGCCGATCGGCCGGACCTGCCGTGGCTGCCGGAGGCGCGGCCCATCGGCCCGTCCGGGGACTGGCTCGCCGGTAACCGGACCGCTGTGGACGGGCTCGCCCGGGGTCGGACCGCCGGCCGCCGGCCGGCCGGGACCCGGGTCGCCGGCCACGCCGCCGGCCGGCAGGAACCCGGCCCCGGCGGCCGTGGCGCCCGCCAGCGGCAGCGCCACGAATGCCTCTCCCATGGGCGCGAGCGTGACCCGGGCGCCTTCCTGGCCCAGCGGAGCGACCGGCCAGGCGTCGACCGGCGGCGGCAGCTCGCCCGGCCCGAATAGCTGCTCGACCGTCGTGCCCAGCGCTCGCGCCACGGCCAGGGCCACCCGCAGGGACGGATCGGAGTGCCCCGCCTCCACCGCGGAAACGGCCTGCCGGGACACCGCGGCCATGCCGGCCAGCTGCTGCTGGGAGAAACCCCTGGCCTGGCGGGCCAGTCGCAGGCGCATGCCGCTGCCGCCCGCGCCGGGACCGCCGGCCGTCCCGCCGCCGCCAGCAAAACCGCTCCCGGTCCCGCGGCCAGCGGCCCGGCGGCCAGCACCGCCAGTTCCCGTCCCGGGGCCGGCCGCCCGGCGCCCGGCGCGGCGGCCAGCGCCGTCGCCGCTGGCCCCGCTGGCCCCGTTATCGCTGTTCATGCGCCAACCTGCTGGCCGCGCGGCGGCCGGACCAGCGCCACGCCATCCGGCCCGAACCACGGCGGATCCAGCGCCGTCACCACCATCTCGCTCCCGGCCGGAGCGGGCCGGTCGGCCAGGCGGCAGGTCACCGCCGCCGCCACCACCCGCAGCTCGGCTTCCCAGCCGGCCCCGGCGGGCCGGATGGCCTCGACCGTCCCGGTCAGGACCAGCCCGCGGTCCGGGCGGGCTCCCGGCTCGATCCGCTCCGGATGAATCCCGGCCACCGGGGCGCCCTCCGGGTCGTCGCCCGCAGGCACGAAGCCCAGGTAGCCAACCAGCTCCGCCACCCGGCGGGTGGCCGGCTGCCGGACCACCTCATCCGGGGCACCGGCCTGCAGCAGGCAGCCGTGGTCAAGCACGGCCAGCCGGTCGGCGAACGCCTGCGCCTCGGCCAGCTCGTGCGCCACCAGCACCGACGGCACCTGCCGGTCGGTGACGAGCTCGCGCACCAGGCTGGTGAGCGCCCGCTGCAGGCTGGAGTCCAGTCCCGCGTACGGCTCGTCGAGCAGCAGCGCATCGCAGCGCGCGAGCAGCAGCCGCCCGAGCGCGACCCGGTGCGCCTGGCCGCCGGACAGCCGCGCGGGCATGGCGGCCAGCAGGTTCCCGATGCCCAGCATCCCGGCCAGCTGGACCAGCTCAGCGCCGGATCGGCCGGCCGCGGGCCCGTAGCTAAGGTTGGCCCGCACCGAAAGGTGCGGGAACAGCCCGGGGTCCTGGCGGAGCAGGCCGACCCGGCGCCGCCACGGCGGGATGGCCACCAGCGGCGGCGCCGTCGACGTGAGCACCCGCCCGGCCAGCGTGATCAGGGCGCGGCGCGGCCGGACCAGCCCGGCGATCGCCTCCAGCAGCGTCGTCTTGCCCGCACCCGACGGGCCGAACAGCGCGAGCCGCTCCCCCGGCTGCACCCGCAGCTCGGCGCGCACGGGGAAGTCCCTGCGGTCAACCTCGACGTCGGCCTCGAGCACGAGCGCTCCAGATGTAGGCGGCCAGCGGCAGCGGCAGGGCCACCACCAGTAGCACCAGCGCGAACGGCAGGGCCGTGGCCAGGCCAGTCTCCTGCAGCGTGGTCCAGATCTGCAAGGGCAGCCCGTACGGATGGTAGGCGATCACGATCACGGCGCCGAATGCCCCCATCGCCCGCGCCCACGCGACGGCCAGGGCCATGGCCAGCCCCGGCCCGGCCAGCGGCAGCGTGACCCGCCGCAGCACCCGCGACGGCCGGTCGCCGAGCAACGCCGCCTGCTGCTCCATCCGCGGATCGACGCTGCCGAACGCCGCTTGCGCGCCGAGCACGTAATACGGCGCGGACTCATACACCTGGGCGATCACCAGCGCGAGAAACGTGTTGTCCGCGGACAGGTGCACTACCCCGAGGGCCTCCCCGATCGGCGTGTAAGGCCCGACCATGAACACCAGCAGCAGCCCGATCACCAGCGGCGGGAGCAGCAGGCTGGTGAGCACCCCCGCCTCCCAGACCCGCGGGAATGGCAATGTCCCCCGGGCCAGCATCCAGGCCAGCGGGGTGCCGAACAGCAGCAGGACGATGAGCGTGATCAGGCCGGATTCGATCGAGACCACGAGCGGGTCCAGGGCGCCGGGCGCGGTCAGCGCGCTGACGATGGCACTGCCGGACAGGTGCGTCAGCAAGGTGATCACTGGGCCCAGCAGGGCCAGCCAGATAATTCCGGCTCCGGCCACGGAAGCAACCGCGGAAACGGAACGGATGGTCCGGGGCGCTCCGGTGGCGCCCCATCTGGCCGGCGGGCGCTGCCCGGGAGGGTCATCCCCCCGGACAGCGCCGCCGGCGGCAGCGGCTGGGCTAGCCGCCCAGCTCACTATTCACCGCTGCGGGAACCGCGCTGGACGGGCCGAAGAGCTGCGGCTTCAGCAGCGTGTATCCGCCTTGCTTGTGCAGGGCCAGGCCGGCCGGGGACAGCACGTACTTGACGAAGGCGATGCCCGCCGGGGTGGGCGTGCCGATCGTGGTGATGTCGATCGTCAGCGGTGATCCGGTCTTGGGCATCTTGACGCCGCCCACCGTGATCGTGATGTGCGCCTTGGCGTACTCGTTCGCCAGCGCGGCATCGCCGAGATTGATGGCGGCCGGCAGCTTGATGTAGTGCAGATGCAGCTGGATCGCCTGGGAGAGATAGGCACTGGAGGCGTCGAGCTGGCCGGATTGCAGCGTGGACTCCAGCGTGGCCTCGTCATAGATCTGCGGCGACGTGGGGGACGCTATCGGGGAACCGATGATCTTCGTGACCGTGTCCGCGGGCAGGTTGTAGTGCATCTGCGCGAGCTCGAGCATGTAGATGAATGACCTGCCCTGCGGGTCGATGTTGGGATCGGTCCGGCCCAGCTTAAGGCCGGGCGTCTGCAGCAGGGTGAACAGCTTCTTGATCGGCTCCGTCCCGCTGGCGAAGGCCTTGAACTGGCTGGCGTACTTGCTCTGCGGGTTATAGGCCAGCACGATCTGGGTGGAGGCGTACTGGACGTACCACTTGGTGAACTTCGGTTCCAGCGGGGTGATGTTGTCACCGCCGACGCTCTCGAAGACATTCGGCGAGATTTCGCCGGAGGCGATGTCGGAGGACAATTCACCGGACGCCCCGGCCCGCCCCAGGTATTTGAACCCGGTGGCCTTCTCGAAGGCAGGCCCGACGATCTTCTCGTTCAGGAACTCAATCGAGGATGCGTAGGCCACATTGGCCGTGCCGGAGGCCGCCGCCGGGCTACTCGGCGAAGACGCCGGAGTGCTCGACGAACTGCTACTGGACGGTGCGGAGCTGCCGCATGCGGCCAGCCCGATGCATGCAATGGATAGCAGTACGCCGAATCCCGCACTGCTCCTCTTAGTAATGGCAATCATGCCCTGAACGTAGCCAGCACAGCTTGCGCGGCGCAAGAATAGCGGACGTATATGGGACATGCATGGGGCGTGCATGGGACAGGAATGGGGAACACATGGGATGCGCATGGGATACGCATGGGCCAGGCGGCGGAGGACCGGGCGGCGGATAGCCGGGCAACGGGCGGCCGGACGGCGGATGGCGGGCGGCCGGCGGGCGGGGGCGGGCGGGGGCCGGGCGGGGGCCGGGCGGCCGAACATAGATCCGGGGTGCAGCCAGCCTTCAGCTAGCGTTCAGGATGATGCGGTTGCCTCGGAGGTGCATCGTCATGACGTGCAGCGCCATAACATAGTCCCTGGCGGCGTATTCCGGAGGCAGTCTCCCGCGCGAGGTTCCGCGGTTCCGGAGCGGTCCCGGCAGCCCGGCGCGAACGGAACGGCGGCGCCCTACGTTGTCAGCCAGGAGACTACTTACCGGTAAGGCAGGACAAGAATGGGCAAGGCAGAACGAAACCGGCGGGAGAGCGCCCGGGAGAAGATAGCCGCGCAGCAGGCCGCGGCCCGGCGCGCCCAGGTCCGCAGGCAGGTCCTGCTCACGACCGGCAGCGTCGCCGCGGTGCTCGTCGTCGTGGTGGCGTTCATCGTGATCAATTCGTTCCGGCACTCATCGGTCGCCGCCGCGAAGAGCGTCGCGACCGCGGAGAAGCAAATCACCAGCGTGCCGGCCAGCACGCTGAACACGGTCGGCAAGGGAACGGCCACCACCATGTTCCCGGTCACCGGCGCACCGCCGCTGACCTCGCAGGGGAAGCCCGAGATGCTGTACATGGGCGCTGAGTACTGCCCGTACTGCGCGGCCGAGCGATGGGCGATGACCGTCGCGCTGAGCAGGTTCGGCACCTTCTCCAACCTGCACTTCATTCATTCATCCAGTACGGACGTCTACGCGAACACCCCGACCCTGACGTTCTACAAGTCCAGTTACACCAGCAAGTACCTGACCTTCGTCCCGGTGGAGTGGTACAGCGGCATCCCGGACTCCAAGAGCCCGACCGGTTACAAGGTGCTGCAGACGCCCACGGCCGCCCAGCAGGCGCTGTTCAGCAAGTACAACGCGGCACCCTACGTGCCCGCCGCGGACGCGGGCGCGTTCCCGTTCGTCGACATCGGCAACAAGTACCTGGTCGTCGGGTCGCAGTACGTGCCCACCGGGTTCGCGGGCATGACCTGGGGGCAGATTGCCACCGCGGCGAAGGACCCCAACAGCGCGGTGGCCAAGGACATCGACGGCGCAGCGAACTCGATCACCGCGGCCATCTGCAAGATGACGAATAACCAGCCTGGATCCGTCTGCTCGTCGTCCGCCGCGCAGGCCGGATCCGGGACACTCTGATGGCTGGCCAGAAGCAGTCCCGCGGCGGCACGCCCGCCAGTTCGCGCGGCCGCGGCAATCAGAATCCCGGGCAGGCGGCGCGCTCCGGCGCGGCCGCCAGGAGCGGCACGGTGACGGCGCAATCGGGCCCCGGAGCCAGGAACAACGCCGGGCCGGCCCGCTCCGGCGCGCCGGCCAAGGGCAGCGGCCCGGCCAAGGCGAGCGGCCCGGCCAAGACGGGCGGGCCGGCCGGAACCGGGACGGCGCCCCGCGGCGGCGCCCCGGTCTGGCTGCAGATCACGACGTTCGCGCTGGCGCTGGCGGGTCTCGGGATCTCGATCTACCTCACCATCGCCCATTTCACCAGCAAGGCGATCCTGGCCTGTCCCGACTCGGGATTCATCAACTGCGGCAAGGTGACGACGAGCCCGGAGTCAGAGATCTTCGGGCACATCCCGGTGGCCCTGCTCGGCCTGGCCTTCTACGTGTTCATGGTCGCCGTCTGCTCACCGTGGGGCTGGCGCTCGAAGCTGCCGGCCGTCTACTGGGCCCGGCTGGGTTCCGTGGTCGTCGGCATGCTCTTCGTGCTCTACCTGCTCTATGTGGAACTGATCGAGATCAGTAACATCTGCCTGTGGTGCAGCGGCGTGCACATCGTCACGTTCCTGCTGTTCGTGCTGCTGGTATTCGACGCTTCGAGCCGGATGGGGACCCAGGTGACGCGCAGCTAGGCCGGGCGCCCGCAGCCGGGCAGCCTGACCAGGAGCCAGCGACGGGGAGCTGAAGAAAAGCAGATGAGCAAGGCCAGCCGGAACCGGCAGCAGACCGCCCGGGCGCGGATCGCCGAGCAGCAGGCCGCGGCCCGGCGGGCGGAAGCACGCCGCCGGATGCTGATCGCGGGCGGCTCGGTGCTGGCCGTGATCGTCGTCGTGGTCGCCTTCGTCATCATCAAGGCCACCAGCGGGTCGTCCACCGGCCGCACCGGGCCAGCCACCGGGACGCCGCTGTCCCCCCGCGTCAATGCGCAGATCACCGGCGTCCCCACCAGCACCCTGGCGGCCGTGGGTAAGGGCACGGTCTTCCCGAAGGCCATTACCCCGATTTCCGGCCCGCCGCTGACCAGTAATGGCAAACCTGAGGTCCTCTACATCGGCGCCGAATTCTGCCCGTACTGCGCCACCGAGCGATGGCCGATGACGATAGCACTGAGCAGATTTGGCACGTTCTCGCCGCTGCACGGTATCCACTCGTCGAGTACCGACGTCCCGGCGAGCATTCCGACCGTGACGTTCTATAAGTCCACTTACACCAGCAAGTACCTAACGTTCACCCCGGTCGAGACCACGACCACCGACCGAACCCAGCCACTGCAGGTTCCTACCGCTGCGCAGGCCCAGCTGTGGGAGCAGTACGCCCAGCAGGCCATCCCCTTCGTGGACTTCGGCAACAAGTACGCCATCAGCAGCGTCAGCTACGCCTACCAGCTGCTGCAGGGCCGGACCTGGAGCCAGATTGCCGCGTCCCTGAGCGATCCGTCGAACCCGATCGCCCAGGGCGCGGTCGGGTCCGCGAACATGATCACTGCTGCCATCTGCAAGATCACCAATGACCAGCCGACCGCCGTCTGCGACGCGGCGCCGGTCACCGCGCTGAAGAGCCAGCTCTGAGCTAGCGGTCCGCCTGCTCCGCTCGTTCCGGCGGCGCTGTGTCGCTGCTGCCGTGTCCCTTTCCCTGTCCTGGGGAACACCGGCCATCACCAGTTTGTTAGCCTAACGAACTGTAAGTTGGTTGTACCTTAAGGACTGATGACTTGACTGACCCAGCCCAGGGCGCCTACGCCGTGGACGAGCAGGCGGCCGCGGCCGCCGTGCTGACGGTGATGCGCCTGTTCCGCGCGCTGGAGCGGGTCGATACCGGCCTGACCCCGCAGCAGTACCGCATCCTGAAGCTGGCCGGGGCCGGCGAAGAGCGCTCGGCCAGGCTGGCCGAGCGGCTGGCCGTCGCCAAGCCGACGCTGACCGCGACCGCCGACGGCCTGGTCGCCGCGGGCTACGTCCAGCGCAAGGAACTGCCCGGGGACCGGCGGGTGGTACGGCTGTGCCTGACGCTGGCCGGCCGCAGCGCGCTTGAGCGCGCCGACGCGGCCTATGCCGGCTGGCTGGCCGGGCTGCTCGCGGCCACGGGGGCCCCGGATGTGCCGCTGCAGGCGCTGCAGTCCCTCGACGCGGCGATGGACGAGCGGCGCCGGGCCCGGCTGGCCGCCGCCGGAGGATCGGCATGAGGGCCCGCGAACAGCAGGTGACGCAGCCGGCCACCGCCACCGCCAGCGCCGGCCCCAGGCCGCGGGCGCAGGACGCCTGGCTGCGGCGGCTGGCCGGCTACTGCTGGCAGTACCCCAAGCTGGAGATCATGGCGCTGGCGGGCTCGCTGGTCGCGACCCTCGTGCAGGTCACCATCCCGCTGATCATGGCGTGGATCGTGGACAACACCGTCATCGTGAATAGGCACCCGATCTGGCTGGGCGCCTCGCTGCTCATCGTGGCCGGGCTGATCAGCTTCGGCGGCGTCTACATCCGCCGGTACAAGGGCGGCCAGCTGTCGCTTGACGTCCAGCACAAGTTGCGCACCGAGCTGTTCGAGTCGCTGTCGGGGCTGGACGGAGCCCGCCAGGACCAGCTGCACACCGGGCAGATCGTCAGCCGCTCCATCTCCGACCTGAACATGGTGCAGAGCCTGCTGAGCATGATTCCGATGCTGCTCGGCAACGGCCTGCTCTTCCTGCTGTCGATCAGCATCATGGCCTACCTGTCCCTGCCGCTCACGCTGGTCGCGCTCGTCATCGCGCCGGCCCTGTGGCTGATCGCCATCGCGTCGCGGCGCAAGCTGTTCCCGGCCAGCTGGGACGCGCAGCAGAAGGCCGCGGACGTCGCGGGCGTGGTCGACGGCGCGGTGACCGGCGTTCGCGTGGTCAAGGGATTCGGGCAGGAAGAACAGGAGGTCGAGCGGCTGGAGGACGCCAGCACCACGCTGTACGCCTCCCGGGTGCGCGCCGTCCGGCTGACCGCCCGGTACAACCCCGCGCTGCAGGCCATCCCGCTCTATGGCCAGGTCGGGGTGCTCGTCCTGGGCGGCTGGCTGGCGATCCACGGGGAGATCCCGCTCGGGGTGTTCCTGGCTTTCGCCCTGTACATCGGGCAGATGGTGGCGCCGGTCCGGGCGCTGACCGGGCTGATCACGATCGGCCAGGAGGCCCGCGCCAGCGTGATCCGGGTCTTTGAGGTCATCGACTCACGCCCGGTCATCACCGAGCAGCCCGGGGCCGTGGCGCTGGCGCCGGGGACACCGGACATCGAACTCGATGACGTGTCCTTCGGCTACCTTCCGTCCGAGCCCGTGCTGCGCGGCCTGTCGCTGCGGGTCCGGCCGGGCGAGACCCTCGCCCTGGTCGGCACGTCCGGCTCGGGAAAGTCGACCATCTCGCTGCTGCTGCCGCGCTTCTACGACGTCAGCGGCGGCGCCATCCGCGTCGGCGGGCACGACGTGCGCGAGCTCACGCTGGCTTCGCTGCGCGCGTCGATCGGGCTGGTGATGGAGGACAGCTTCCTGTTCTCCGACTCGATCCGCGACAACATCGCCTACGGCCGGCCGGACGCGACGCTCGGGCAGGTCATGGCCGCGGCCCGGGCGGCGGAGGCCCACGACTTCATCACGAGCCTGCCGGACGGGTATGACACGGTGATCGGCGAGCAGGGCCTGACCCTGTCCGGCGGCCAGCGCCAGCGCGTCTCGCTGGCCCGGGCGCTGATCACCGACCCGGCCATCCTGATCCTCGATGACGCCACCTCGGCCATCGACGCGACGATCGAGGCGCAGATCCACGCCACCTTGCGCCGGGTGATGGCCGGCCGGACCACGGTACTCATCGCGCACCGCCGGTCCACCCTCCAGCTGGCGGACCGGATCGCGGTCCTGGACGAAGGCCGGCTGGTCGACCAGGGCAGCCACGACGAGCTAATGGCACGCTGCGGGCTGTACCGGCTGCTGCTGGCCGGGCCGGGTGAGGATGCCGAGGGGGCCGGCGAGCTGGCTTATCACGAGAACTCCGGCCTGGCCGATCCGGCCGCGGGCCGGGAGCTGGCCGCCGGCAGCGTGACCCCCGCCTTGTGGCAGTCTCCCGGTGACGCCGATGCCCCGGCGGGCGGCCGGGGCATCGGCGGCCGCCAGCTCGCCCAGGTGGCGGGCTCGGCGATCGGGCGCGGGATGGGCGCCGCGGCCCGCGGCGGGAGCCGCGGCGCCAGTGCCGCGGCGGCCGGGAGCATGCTCGCGGGAATCCCGCCGACGCCCGAGCTGCTGGCCAAGGTCGACGCGCTGCCCCCGGCCAATGAGGTACCGGGAGTCAGCCGGGACGGCGCCCGGGCCGGCGATCCGCACTTCACCCTGGCCCGGCTGCTCCGGCCGATCGCACTGGCGATGTTCATCGGCCTGGTCCTGGACGGCCTCGATGCGGTGGCGGCCGTCGCGATGCCCGCCCTGGTCCGCGGTGGCGTCGACCACGGCGTGCTGGCCAAGCCGCCGCTGTTTCAGCCGATCGTCGCGGTCTCGCTGATCGGGTTCGCGATCGTCAGCGCTGACTGGGTGATCAACGCGGTCCAGACGAACGTGGTGGGCCGCAACGGCGAGCGGATGCTCTACACGCTGCGCGTGAAGATCTTCTCCCACCTGCAGCGGCTTGGCCTCGACTTCTACGAGCGCGAGATGTCCGGCCGGATCATGACCCGGATGACCACGGACGTGGACGCCCTGTCGACGTTCCTGCAGACCGGGCTGATCACCATGGTCAACTCGGTGCTGACGTTCATCGGGGTCCTGATCGCCCTGCTGTTCATCGACCTGCGGCTCGGCCTGATCCTGTTCACCATCATCCCGGTGCTGGTGGCAGCCACGCTGTGGTTCCGGGTCAAGTCAAAGAAGGCGTACGGCGAGGCCCGGGAGAAGGTCAGCGCCGTCAACGCCGACCTGCAGGAGAACGTGGCCGGGCTGCGCACCGCGCAGGCTTACCGCCGCGAGGGGCGGAACCAGGCGAACTTCAGCGCGCTGAGCTACAGCTACCGGAACTCCCGGCTGCGGGCGCAGCGCTATATCGCGCTGTATTTCCCGTTCGTGCAGCTGCTGTCGACGGTGGCCGGCGCGCTGATCCTGTTCGTGGCGGCCGGCGAGGTGCACAACAACACGCTGACCGCCGGCGGGCTGATCGCCTACCTGCTCTACATCGACCTGCTCTTCTCCCCAATCCAGCAGCTGTCCCAGGTTTTCGACGGCTACCAGCAGGCCGCCGTCGGGCTGCGCCGGATCAAGGACCTGCTGCGGCTGCCGACCAGCACGCCGCAGGCGGATCAGCCGCGGCCCGCCGGGCGGCCGCGCGGCCGGATCGAGTTCCGGGACGTGCACTTCAGGTACTCCGGGCAGCCGCAGGACGCACTGGACGGCGTGAGCCTGGTCGTGCGGCCGGGCGAGACCGTGGCGCTGGTCGGCCAGACCGGCGCGGGCAAGTCCACCATGGTCAAGCTGGTCGCGCGCTACTACGACGTCACCTCGGGCAGCGTCCTCATCGACGGCACTGACCTGCGCGAGCTGGACCTGGCCGGCTACCGGCAGCAGCTGGGCGTGGTGCCGCAGGAGCCATACCTGTTCCCCGGCACGGTGCGGGACGCGATTGCCTACGGCCGCCCGGATGCCTCGGACGCCGAGGTCGAGGCGGCGGCGCGCGAGGTCGGAGCGATCGAGATGATCGCCCGGCTGCCCGGCGGTTTCCGGCACGAGGTGGCCGAGCGGGGACGCAACCTGTCGGCCGGGCAGCGCCAGCTGATCGCGCTGGCCCGCGCCTACCTGGTGGATCCCGCCATCCTGCTGCTCGACGAGGCCACCGCGGCGCTCGACCTGGCCGCCGAGGCCGCGGTGAACCGCGCTACCGAGCGGCTGGCCGCCCGGCGCACCACCCTGGTGGTCGCGCACCGGCTCACCACGGCCGCGCGGGCCGGCCGGATCGTGGTGATGGAACATGGCCGGATCGCCGAGTCAGGCAGCCACGAGGAACTGCTCGCCGCCGACGGTCTCTACGCCAGCCTGTGGGCTGACTTCATCGGCCACGCCGAGCTGGCCGCCTGACCGCCCGCCGGGTAATCCGGTCCGCAGCCCGTCCGCCTCGCTATTCCGCGCGCAGGGCCGCCGCCGGGCGCAGCCGGGCGGTGAGCTGCCCGGCGGGAAAGGCGATCGCGTTCGCGGCGAGTATCGCGGCCGGCACCATCAGCAGCACGAGCGGCACCGGCGTGATAGCACCCGGTGAGATCCCGGCGGCGGCCGCGAACAGGGCCCAGGCCCAGTGGCCGGCCGCCACGCCCACCGGCAGCCCGACCAGCAAGGCGAGCCCCGTCAGGGTGGTCACCTGCCAGGCGGTCACCGCGATCAGCTGCCTGCGCAGCAGCCCCAGAACTTTCATGATGGCGAAATCACGGCGGCGCCGGCGCGCCGACACGGCCGCGAACTGGCCGAGCACCGCGAGCCCGAGAACGGCCAGGATGCCGGCCAGCACCTCGGGGGTACCGTCGATGCGGGCATAGCCGGTCACGCCGTTCGGGCGCTGGTCGGTGACGACGCAGGTGGACTGCTCGACCGTGGCGCAGAAGGAGCTCATCGCCCGCCTGAGGCCGGCGATGTCCGCCGCCCGGCGGGGGCCCGGGGCAAACCGGACGAGCACGAAGTTAAATCCGTCGCCGTTGCCCGTCGCTCCCGACTGCGGCTCGAGCGTCGCGGCACTCACTATGGCGCCGTCGCCCAGATCGGTCGGCGTGAAGCTGCCCTCGCCGAAGTACGGGAACACGGCGCGGCCGACGATGACGGCCGGGCTATCCCGGCGGCCGCCGGGGATGGTGACGGGCACCGACTGGCCGATCCGCAGCCCGAGCCGGCGGAGCACTGTCGTGCCGAGCGCGATCTCGTGCGCGGCCAGGGGCGGACGGCCCGCCAGCAGGGTCGGGGAGGCCACCGGCCCCCGGCCGGCCGCGAGGCCGATCGCGGGAACCACCGCCCGGCCGATCCCCACCGTGCCGTGCACGCCGAAGGTCCAGCCGGAGATGCCGGGAACGTGCGCGGTGATCGCATCGAACCGCTGCGGCGTGATCGTGCCGAACTGCAGATCCACCGCGACGTTCCAGTCCTTGCCGTACAACCGCGGCGTGTGCACGAGGTGGAGCAGGTTCGCGCCGAAGGTGATGGCTGCTGCTACCGCCGCCGCCGAGACCGCGAAGCCGAGCAGGGCCGCACGCACCGGGACCGCGGTCTGTCCCTGGCCGGGGTCGAGGGCGAGCCGGACGCCCGTCACGGTGGTGGTCGGCGCGCCGGCCCGGGCCAGCCATCCGGCCGCGGCCGAGCGCCGGCCCGGTGCTCCCGCCGCACCGCGTTCGGCCGGCCGCCAGGCCGAGGCCAGCCGCCAGGCCGGCCAGGCCACCCGCGCGAGCAGCAAGATCACGGTCGCGGCGAAGCCGACCGCCAGTACCGTGGCGTCAATGCTCAGGCCCGGATCGGGCTCGGCCAGCCGGGCCGGCCCGATCGGCATCAGCGGCGACGCCGCGATGGCCACGCCGCAGGCCAGGGCCGCTCCGGCGGCCGCCGCCACGGCGGTCTCGGCCAGGGCCGCTGCGAGCAGCTGGCGGCGGGTCATCCCGAGGGCCGCGAGGGCCCGGTTGTCCGCCGACGCGGCCAGCAGCAGCCGGGATGCCGTCTGGCCCACGATGAGCAGCGCAGTGATCGCCAGGATCAGCGCGAACAAGGCCAGCGCGACCGCCTGGGGCCGGATCGATCGCTCCACCGCGGCCGCTTGCGCGGCCTCGTCCGACACGAATATCTGGCCGCCGGTAGCGGGAAACCCGCGGGTGAGGGCCTGCGCCCGGCGGCTGAAATCGCTCACCGTCTCGCCCGGCCGCAGCTTCACGTACGCCCCGTCGAATGCCCCGTAGCGGGGACCGAGCTCGCGGAACAGCTCCCGGCTGGCGACGATGACCGGAGTCCGGTCGGACAGGTTGACCGGGACGATCGAGCCGCGGGTCGCCATGATGCCCACGACGCGCGCGGACAGCCGCCGCAGGTGCCGCACGTCCGCCCCGGCTACCGCGCCCAGCTCGAGCCTGCTGCCCACGCGGAGGTGCAGGTCCCGCGCGGCGACCTGGTCCACCATCACCTCGCCGGGACGGTCCGGCGCCGGCTGGCGCCCGGCGAGCATCCTGGGGATCTCCAGCGTGCGGCCGAACCGGTCGTCCAGCGGCGCGAGGACCGTGGCATTGTTGTCCAGTTTTCCGCCGGGTCCAACCGGCAGGGCGTTCAGGCCGATCACCGGTGCGATGGCCGCGACGCCCGGCAGGCCGGCCAGCGCGTAGTCGTAGGAGCCGCTAAACCGCGGGCCGCCCGGCCCGATGAGCACGTCGGATGCCCGGGAGGCGACCAGGAACCGGGGGTACGCGCTGCCCGTCCGCCGCGCTCCGGCCGCGGCCGCCAGCACCGCGCCGCCCGCCAGGCCGAGCAGCAGCACGAGGACAGTCCAGCCCCGCCAGCGGCCGCGAAACTCGTGGGCGACAAGGCGCAGGACGGCTCGCATCCGTCGAGATTATGCGATCCGGCGCACTACTACCGAGGGTGCTGCCTGGCCTCTTCCGGTGGGCTGGCATCACCCGAATCGCGGGTGCTGCCAGCCTTCCCGCCGGGGCCGGCGGCGCGCTGCCTAGCGCCGCGCTCCGCCGGCCACCAGTTCGTCGTCGAGCCGGGGCAGGTCGTCCGGCCACTGTCTCACCGGCGCGGCATAGTCCGACCGCATGGCGCGCACGTCGCGCGGGATGAGCGCGAGCGCAGTCGCCACGATGATCAGCGCCGCGGCGCCGTACTGGGTGGCCGAGACGCCGACCACGGCCGCGATCGGCCCGGCGACCAGGGCGCCGATCGGCATCGCCATCACCGAGCCGAGCGCGTCGTAGGAGGAGACCCGGGCCAGCCGCTCCGGCGGGATCCTCCGGGCCAGCGCGACGGTCCACTGCACCATCATGATCTCCATCGTGATGCCGAGGCCGAAGGAGGCCAGGCAGACCACGGGAAGCGGCCACAGCATGGCCAGCGACACCGGCGAGATCGCGATCGCTCCGCCGATCAGCACGACGAACAGCATCGGCCGCCGCGGGGTGAACCGCAGCGACACCAGGCCGCCGACGATCAGGCCGACCGACTCGGCCGCAGCGATCACGCCCCAGGCGGCCGGACCGCCGAGATGCGTCTTAGCGACGACCGGGCCGAGCACCTCGAACGCGCCATACCAGGCCATCATGATGACGCCGAACTGCGCCACGATCACCCATAGCCAGGTGTGCGAGCGGAACTCGGACCAGCCGTCACGCAGGTCGCTGAGCATGCCCGAGTGGTGCTCGCGCTCGACCGCCACGGCGCGTATCCGCAGCAGCAGCGGGACCGTGCCGATCATGCCGATACCGCAGGCGGCCAGCGCCCAGCCGGGGCCGAACGCGGCCACGCAGACGCCGGCGATGACGGCACCGCCCATCTGCCCGGCGTTCATCGCCATCCGGCTCAGCGCACTGGCCTGCTGCAACTGCTCCGCCGGAACCACCCTGGGCAGCAGCGCCTGCGACGCCGGGTAGAAGATGGCCATGCCGGTCCCGGTCAGCGCTTCCAGCAGGATCATCTGCCACAGCTGCGGATGGCCGGCCAGCACGAGTATCCCGAACGTTCCCTCGCCCAGCGCGATCATGATGTTCGCGGCGATGATGACCCGCTGCGGCGGCATCCGGTCCGCGATGACCCCGCCGAGCAGCGTGAAAATCAGCGACGGCACGATCTGCGCGGCCAGCACATAGGAGAGCTCAGCGGTCGATCCGGTCGCGTCCAGCACCGCGAACGACACGCCGACGAGAGAGAACCCGAACGCCGCGGGCGCCAGGAACCGCTCAGCCAGCAACAGCCGGAAGTCACGGAACGCGAACACGGGAAAGCGGCGCACGAGCGCACGCGCAAACATGACTTACATCCGATCTGCTTTAGGGCCGGGCCGTTGTCCTCGGGCCGGGCCGGAATTTCGATGCTAGCCAGGCAGGCTCCGGCGCAGCAAAGGGTTTGCCTGGCTGCAGCCGGCTCCCCCGACTCGGATTCGCCTGCGCCGGGGCCAGCGAGGCATGACAACGCCCCGCGGCCCGCCAGGATTCCCGGTCCGGCGGGCGGCCCGGCCTCCTGAACCCATCATGATCACGGAGGATCAGGCCCGCTCCAGCCGGCCTAATCCTCCGTGATCATGGAAACGCGGGCCGGGCGATCGGTGCGCAGGAGGCTGTAGGTCACCCCGTCCCGCCAGGCGCCGTCCCGCCAGCCGATGCCGCGCATCACGCCTTCCCGGGCGAACCCGATCTTCTCCAGCGCCCGCTGCTCGGCGATATTGCCCACCTCGGTGGCGGCCTCGATCCGGTGCACCGTCGTGTGCGCGAACAGGTACCGCACGAGCAGGCGCTGCGCTTGGGTGCCATGGCCGTGGCCGCGGGCCCCCGGGAGCATGGCAATACCTATCGCCCAGCAGTAAGCGGCCGGCGTGGTCGGCCGCCGCCGCCAGTTGACCAGGCCGAGCCCCTCGTCACCGAGGACGACGATCAGCATGCCGCCGTCCTCGCCGATCAGCCCGTTCTCCGCCCACGCCCGGCGCCACAGCTGCGGATTGAACCACCCGAACTGCGCGTACTCCCCCGCGGTCTCCGGATCCCAGGTCAGCTTCTCGACCATCGGCAGGTCATCCTCATCAACCGGCCGCAACGACACCCGATCGCCCATACCGGAATCATGCCCTGCTGGCCTTCGCACCCTGAACCGCCCAACCCACCGAAACCGGGCGGCCGGCTGGTGTCACATTCGATTCGCGGCCGGTGTCTCCATGCCGAGAGCAAGTAACCGGCGGAGGAATCATGGCCAGCAGTACCAGGATCCCGAAGGCAGAACTGACCGGCATCTACGGCGCGATGGTTAAGCGGATGTCCCGCAAGATGCTCGGCGACGTGGCCGAGCCGGTCGAGGTGGCGTGGCACAACCGGAAGGTGGTGAATCTCAGCTTCACGCTCGGCCGGAAGGCGCAGAAGTGGGACCAGTGCGACGAGAACCTGAAGTCGCTGGCCCACATGGCGGTGGCCAGCATGGTCGGCTGCAGTTTCTGCCTGGACCTCGGCTACTTCCAGGCCCACAACCACGGACTCGACCTGACTAAAGCGCGTGAGGTGCCCCGGTGGCGCGAGTCGGATGCCTTCACCCGGCTGGAGCGGGACGCCATTGAGTACGCCGAGGCGATGACGCAGACCCCGCCCACCGTCACCGACGAGCTGTCGGCCAGGCTGCTGGCGCCGCTCGGCCCGGCCGCGCTGGTGGAGCTGACCGCGTACATCGCGCTGGCGAACTTCGCGACCCGCACCAACATCGCGTTCGGCATCGAGTCGCAGGAGTTCTCGGCGGCGTGTGGCCTCAAGCCGCTCGCCGTACCCTCGACGGCATGACCGGCGACCCGTTCGTCACCCACCGCGGCCTGCTCTTCACCGTGGCCTACGAGATGCTGGGCTCCGCGGCCGACGCCGAGGACGTCGTCCAGGAGACCTGGCTGCGGTGGGCCGGCGTGGAGGTGGCCGGGGTTCGCGACCCGCGCGCGTATCTGGTCCAGATGGTCACCCGGCAGGCGCTGAACCGGCTGCGGTCGGTGTCCCGCCGCCGGGAGGAGTACATCGGGGACTGGCTGCCCGAGCCGCTGCTCACCAGTCCCGATGTGGCCGAGGACGTGGAGCTCGCCGAGAACGTCTCGATCGCGATGCTCACCGTGCTGGAGACGCTCAGCCCGCCCGAGCGGGCGGTGTTCGTGCTGCGCGAGGTGTTCGAGACGCCGTATGGCGAGATCGCCGAAGTGGTGGGGAAGACCCCGGCCGCGGTCCGGCAGATCGCGCGCCGGGCCCACCAGCACGTCGCGGAGCGGCGGCCGCGGATGCAGGTAGACCGGGCCCAGCAGCAGGCCGCCGTGCAGAAGCTGCTGGCCGCCATTTCCACGGGCGACGTGCAGGGACTGGTGGAGGTGCTCGCCCCGGATGTGGTGGTGATCTCCGACGGCGGCGGCGTGGTGCCGGCCGCCCGGAAGCAGATCACCGGAGTCAGGAAGGTGGCGGCGCTGATGGCCCTCGCGGCGAAGTTCCCGGACTTCGTGGTGACCAGCGCCTGTCTCAACGGGATGCCGGGCTTCCGGATCGACATCGGTGGCGAGGTTACCGCGGTGAGCCTGGCCGTCGATGACGGCCGGATCACCCGGATGTACGTGATCCGCAACCCGGACAAGCTGGGATGGCTGGAAAAGGTGGCCGAACTGCGGCGGTGATCACCGCGCGCTCACGATCACGGCGGACTCGGCACGTCCTGGCGTGCGGATCCGCCACGATCAAGGAAAATGCTCGGCATGAGCACTCCAGCGGACCGGCAACCATCCGCTCGTCCCGTCCCGACGGCCACGATGCGGGCCGCGCTGGCCGGATTGCGCGACCGGCCGATTGCCCGCACGGACAAGGGCTTCGGCCGCATCGCGGCCGATCCCGCCGGGCCGGGCGGCAGCGTGACCTCGGCGAGCCTGGCCGCGCGGCGGCCGTACCTGCTCGGCGGGGAGTTCATGCTGCCGGTGCTCGTGCTGCGCGAGGCGGCGCTGGAGCAGAACATCGCCGCGATGGCCGGTTACTGCGCCTCGGCCGGGGTCGGGCTGGCGCCGCACGGCAAGACCACCATGGCGCCGCAGATCATCGCCCGTCAGCTGGCGGCGGGCGCCTGGGGGATGACCGCGGCGACCATCGCCCAGGTCCAGGTGTACCGGGCCTTCGGCGTGCCGAGGGTACTGATCGCCAACGAGCTCACCGACCCCGGCGGGATCGGGTGGCTGGCCGCCGAGCTGGCCGCCGATCCGGACTTTGACTGCTACGCCTACGTGGACAGCGCGGCCGGGGTCGCGCTGCTGGACGGGCTGCTGCGCGCGGCCGGCGTCCGGCGGCCGCTGCCGGTGCTGGTGGAACTCGGCCAGCCGGGCGGCCGGGCCGGCTGCCGCAGCACGGACGAGGCGCTCGCGGTGGCCCGGGCCGCCGCGTCGGCCGGGACGCTGCGGCTGGCCGGCGCGGCCGGCTTCGAGGGGAACATCAGCGCGGGTGACGCCGCCGCCACGGTGGCGGCCGTCGCGCGGTTCTGCCGGGAGCTGCGGACGCTGGGCGACCTGCTGCCCGCCGACCCGGCCGGCCTCCCGCACCTCCTGTCGGCCGGCGGCAGCGGGTACTTCGACATCGTGGCGGAGGAGCTGACGGCCGTCCGGCCCGGCCGCCCGCGGCCGGAGGTGCTGCTGCGCAGCGGCGCCTACGTGACTTACGATCATGGCCTTTACGCGGCCATCGGCCCCGGTCCCGCCCAGCCCGGCCGGACCGGACCGGCGCTGGTGCCGGCGCTGGAGTTGTGGACGCCGGTGCTGTCCCGGCCCGAGCCGGGGCTGGCCGTGGCCAGCGCGGGGCGGCGGGACACCGGCTTCGACCACGGGCTGCCGGTGCCGCTCCGGATCCGGCACGCCGACGGGCGGGAAACGCCGGCCGCCGGGCTGCACGTGACCAAGCTCGACGATCAGCACGCTTACCTGAACGTCCCGGCCGGATCACCGCTGGCCGCCGGCGACCTGATCTGCCTGGGCATCTCGCACCCGTGCACCACCTTCGACAAGTGGCGGGTCATCCCGGTGGCGGACGAGGACTACCGGGTGATCGACGCCGTGCACACCTTCTTCTGAACCAGCTTCCGGGCCAGCCGGCCGGCTTCCGGGCCAGGCCGGGCCGGGCCCGCGATCGGGAAGGATCCGCGCCACCGGTGACGCAAATCCTTCCCGATGACGTCACATGACGGCGAGCTGGCCGCCGTCGATCACCAGCGCGGCGCCGTGGATGAACGACGCGTCGTCGGAGGCCAGGAACGCGTACGCGGCGGCGACCTCCTCGGCCCGGCCGACCCGGCCGAGCGGGATCCGGTCCCGGGCGTAGGCCGCCTCGAACTCATCGCCGCCGAGGCCGGCCGCGATGGCGGCGTTCAGCGGGGTGCGGATATACCCGGGGCACAGGGCATTGACCCGGATGCCGTGGCCGCCCAGCTCAACCGCCATGGACTTGGTCAGCAGCAGGACGCCGCCCTTGGACGCGTTGTAGTGGGCATAGTCCTCCTCGCCCGCGATTCCGTTGGTCGAGCACATGTTGACGATCGCGCCGCCGGTGCCCTGCTGCCGCATCACCCGGCTGACGGCCTGGGCGACCAGGAACATGCCGCGCAGGTTCACCGCGATGACGCGATCCCACTCCCCCGGCGTGATGTCGAGGAAGGCACTGCGCCGGGCCGTGCCCGCGTTGTTGATCAGGATGTCCAGGCCGCCGAGCGCGTCGCGCGCCGCGCTGGTAATCGTGGCGACGTCCGGCTCGCTGCTGATGTCCCCGGCCAGCCCGGCGATCACCCCGCGTGGCCGCAGGCCGATGACGGCCGCGTCTACCTCGTCGGCATCGAGGCCCGCGATGAACACCCGCGACTCCTCGGCCAGGAACCGCTCGGCGGCGGCCAGGCCGATCCCGCTGCTGCCGCCGCTGATCAGGACCCGCCGCCCGGCTAGCCCGCGCATCGCTTTTCCTCTCGTCCTGGCCCCAGGACCGCTGCTTCCGGCCAAGCTAGCGACGATCCGTCATCGGGTCTATCATTCCGTCCAGCGGAATTTGGGCGAACGGATCACATCGGGGCGGAGCGCGGGCTAGTGGATCGTGCGGTAGATCGCGCAGCGGACCAGGACGAGTCCCCGGTAGCGAGCGTCGACCGGGCGCTGCGGATCCTGGCCGTGGTCGGCAGCGCGTCCCGCGGCCTCGCGCTGGACGAGCTGGCCGGGCGGCTCGATATCCCGAAGAGCTCGCTGCACCGGATCCTGGCCGCGCTGAAGTACCGCGGCTACATCGCCCAGCCCGAGCCGGGCGGGTCGTATTTCCTCGGCACGGAACTGCTGGCCACCGCGTTCCGCTTCTACGACATGCTCGACCTGCGGGCGCTCATCCACCCGCTGCTCGCCCGGCTGACCGCGGAACTGGGCGAGACCACGCACATGGCCGTGCTCGACGGCGCCGAGGTGGTGTACCACGACAAGATCCAGGCCTCGCAGACGATCACGATGTCCTCGGTGATCGGCGGCCGCAACCCGGCGTACGCCACCGGCGTCGGCAAGGCGCTGCTGGCCTGGACGTATCCGACCGACGAGGCGGTGCGGGCCTGGGCCGCCCAGTGGGCGCCGCTGAAGGAGCTGACGCCGAACACGATCACCTCGGTGCCGCGGCTCGCGGCGGAACTGGCGCTCGTGCGGGAACGCGGCTACGCGCTGGACATCGAGGAGAACGAGATCGGCGTCCGGTGCGCGGCGGTGCCCATCTTCCTGGGCCGCCCGGTCCCGGCGACCGCGGTCAGCGTCACCGTGCTCGGGGCGCGGGCGGAGGCCGGGCGCCTGGCCGAACTCGGCGGCGACCTGCGCCGGACGGTCGCCGACTGGTCCGACGGGCATACCTCCTGAGCGCGGCCGGAACGTGACCGGCGGCCCGGCCCGGAGGCCGGCCCGCAGCAAGGCCCGGCGGGCCCGCCCGCCACGGCCGGCGGGCATTGACACGGGCCCGCCCGGCCTGGCATCGTCCGGCTAGGAACGCGATTCCGGTACACGGAACGCGGCTCCGGGAACGCGGGCCCCGAGGAGGACCATTCATGGCCGACCGCGCAGTCAGCGGCAGTGAGCCGGTTCAGTTGCCGGTGCCCATCGCTGAGCTGGGCGAGGGCCCGCACTGGGATCCCCGCAGCCAGGCCCTGTACTGGGTGGATGTCCCGGCCGGCCTGGTGTACCGGCGGGACGACGATGGCACCCTGGCCAGCTGGGACGCCGGGGAGCCGGTCGGCGCGGCGGTGCCGCGGGCCAGCGGCGGCCTGGTGCTGACGGCCCGGGACGGCTTCCTGGCCCTGGACACCGAGACCGGCGCGGTCACCCCGCTCGCCCCGGTCGAGGCGGACCGGCCGGACACCCGGATGAACGACGGCTCCTGCGACCGGGCCGGCCGCTTCTACGCCGGCACCATGGCCGCGGACGAGTCGCCGGGAGCGGGCTCGCTGTACCGGCTGGACCCGGACCTGCGGCTGACCCGGCTGTTCGACGGCGTCGGGATCTCCAACGGGATCGGCTGGAGCCCGGATGAGACCCGGATGTATTACGTCGACTCGCTCGCCTACCAGGTCGACGTGATGGACTACGACGCGGCGACCGGCGAGCTCGGCCACCGCCGCTGCCTGGCCCGGCTGGGCCAGGGCGGCGTCGTTCCCGATGGCCTGACCGTGGATGCCGAGGGCTGCATCTGGGTCGCGGTCTGGGGCGGCGGCGCGCTGCAGCGGTACCGCCCGGACGGCCGGCTGAAGCAGATCATCGAACTGCCCGCCGCGCACGTGACCAGCTGCGCGTTTGGCGGCCCGGACCTGGACGTGCTCTACATCAGCACCGCGGGCGGTCCGGGCGCGAAGGCCGGCGCGCTGTTCGCCTGCCGGCCCGGCGTCACCGGCCAGGAGTGCCATCCCTTCCGCGGCTGAACGCCGATGCCGCCCGAGACGGAGGTTCGCATGATCGGTAGTACGGGCGTGCCCAGGTGAAGGCACTGGTGTTCACCGGGCCGGGCGTGCTCGAGCTGCAGGACGTGGCCGAGCCCGAGGTGGCCGAGGGCGATGTCCTGGTGCAGGTGCGCTCGGTCGGCATCTGCGGCAGCGAGCTGCACGGCGCCCGGCACCCGGGCTTCCGCAAGCCGCCGCTGATCATGGGACATGAATTCGCCGGGACGAGCGCGGCCGGAGACCGGGTGGTGATCAACCCGATGCTGTCCTGCGGCCACTGCGAGCTGTGCCGCGGGGGCCTGCGGCAGGTCTGCCGCGAGCGCCAGATTATCGGCGTGCACCGGGCCGGCGGCTTCGCCGAGCGGGTCGCCGTGCCGGGCTCGACGCTGCGCCCGGTGCCGGACTGGCTCAGCTGGGACGCCGCGGCCATGGTCGAGCCGGCCGCCAACGCGGTGCATGCCTGGAACCGGTCCGGCGCCGGGCCGGGGGCTCGGGTAGCGGTGCTCGGCTGCGGCGCCATCGGCCTGCTCTGCCTGCTCACCGCGCTGGACGGCGGAGCCGCCAGCGTCGATGTCACCGACCTTGACCCCGGCCGGCTGGCCCAGGCCCGGCGGCTGGGCGCCGCGGCCGCCGGATCCGGGCTGACCGGCGACTACGACGTGATCATCGACGCGGTCGGCACGCCGCTGACCCGGGCCCAGTCGGTGCAGCATCAGCGTCCCGGCGGCACCGCCGTCTGGCTCGGGCTGGCCCAGGACTCGCCCGGGTTCGACGGGAACGCGCTGATCCGCAGCGAGAAGCGGGTGCTCGGCTCGTTCGCCTACAGTGACGAGGAGTTCGCCCGGGCCACCGAGCTGCTGCGGAACTGGGATCTCAGCTGGACCTCGCACTATCCGCTGACCGACGGCGCGGAAATATTCACCGGCCTGATGAACGGCGGCCTGGATCCGGTCAAGGCGCTGCTGCTGCCGTAACGCCGCGATAACGCGGCGATAACGCCACGGGCGCCGGGCCCGCCGCATTCCTTGACGGCCGCCGGGCAGGGGTAGACAATCGGCAAAGCTTTAGCAGAACGGCGATCCGTATCACGGAATGGCCGAGGTTTCGGGCCACCGTTCAGCGAACAAGCCGGTACCCGGCAGCCGGCGGGTTAGACCGCGACGAGAGGTGCCCGATGAAAAAACTCGGCATGGCCGCTTCGCTCGCGCTCGTCCTGCTCGCAGCCGCGTGCGGGTCGAGCGGCTCGGGCGGCTCGGCAAGCTCGGCCACATCGAACGGCGTCGTCAATCTGGTCCTCTGGATGGGCTACACCCCGCCGCCGCCGGCCAGCCAGGGAGCGGAGTACGAGTCGCTGAAGGGCCTGGTCGCCGACTTCACCAAGCTGCACCCGAAGATCCACATCAAGATGGAGTACGTCGACAACGACTACGCGCTGCAGAAGGTGACGGTGGCCCTGCAGGGCGGCGAGCAGCCGGACATCTCCTATCAGTACGGCACCAACATGCCGCAGATCGCCCAGGCCCCCGAAGTGGTCAACCTGACCAAGATCATCAAGCAGCCGGCGTTCGGCTGGAACGACTTCACCCCCGGCGAGCGGGACGTCGCGACCGTCAACGGCAAGGTGCTCGGCGTCCCGGCCCTGGTGGACAACCTCGCGGTGGTCTACAACAAGACCCTGTTCGCGCAGCACCACCTGGCGCCCCCGGGCCCCGACTGGACCTGGAGCCAGCTGGCCGCCGACGCGAAGGCCATCAGCGACCCGGCCAAGAAGATCTTCGGCCTGACCTTCCCCGCCGACGGCAGCGAGACCACGGTCTGGGAGTACGAGGCGATGCTCTGGGAGGCCGGCGGTCACCTGCTGAACCCGGCCGGCACCCAGGCCGCGTTCAACTCCCCGGCCGGCGTGCAGGCGCTGCAGACGCTGCGGTCGATGCAGCAGGCCCACTCGCTCTACCTGGACTTCCATCCCGACGCTGGGCAGAGCGAGAGCCTGTTCAACTCCGGCAAGCTCGGCATGATCATCACCGGCCCGTGGGACCTGTCCAGCTTCCCCGACGTGCACTACGGCGTGCAGATCATGCCGTCGTTCGCCCCCGGCGGCAGCCACCAGACGATCTCCGGGCCGGACAACTGGGTCGTCTTCAACAACGGCCCGGCGCGGGTCGCCGCCTCGCTGGAGTTCCTGAAGTTCCTCGTCCAGCCGTCCAACCTGCTGAAGAACTCCCTGGCCACCAGCGACCTGCCGACCAGGCTGTCGGTGCAGCAACTGCCGGGCTTCGCCGACTTCAACAAGAAGTACCCGGGCGCCGGGCTGTTCGCGCAGAACCTGCACAACGTGCTCCAGGCGCGGCCGCAGATCCCGCAGTACCCGCGGATATCCGCCGCGCTCGGCCGTGAGGTGGTCGCGGCGCTGCTCGGCCAGGCCACCCCGCAGGCGGCGCTGAACTCGGCCGCGCAGCAGTCCAACAGCTACCTCGCCGTGCCGGGCGGGTGACCGCCGCCCCGGCGGCGGCCAGCCGGAGGCGCGCCCGCAACAGGATCCGCCGGATCCTTGAATCGGATCACCTGGCCGGCTGGGCGTTCGCGTTCCCCGCGGTGTTCCTGATCCTGGTGTTCGGGATCGTCCCGCTGATCTGGTCGGCGCTGCTGTCGTTCCAGCAGACGAACCTGATCTCGCCGCCGCACTGGATCGGCCTGGCCAACTTCCGGGCGCTGAGCCACGATCCGCTGTTCCGCCAGTCCGTCCTGCACAGCCTGGTGTACACGGCGCTCTTCGTGCCCATCTCGGTGGCCGGGGGGCTCTTCACCGCGATCGCGCTGAACCGGAAGATCCGTGGCGTCCGGTTCTACCGGACCGCGGTGTTCGTGCCGGTCATCCTGTCCACCATCGCGACCGCGATCATGTTCCTGTGGCTGCTCGACCCGAACTTCGGCCTGGTCAACTTCCTGCTGGGCCGGATCGGCCTCGGGCCGTACGGGTTCTTCGACAGCGCCAGCGGCGCCCTGTACTCGATCGTCGGGATGACCGTGTGGGGCTGGCTCGGCTTTGACGTGATCGTCTACCTGGCGGCGCTGCAGGGCATACCGCCCGCGCTGGTCGAGGCGGCCGAGATCGACGGCGCCCGGACCTGGGGCATGTTCCGCAATATCACGCTGCCGCTGCTCGGCCCGGCGACGCTGTTCCTGGTCGTCTGGTCCTCCATCAACGCCCTGCAGCTCTTCGACGAGGTCTACTTCCTGACCAAGGGCGGCCCAGGCACCGCCACCTACGTGGTCGTCTACTACCTCTACAGCCTGGCCTTCAACGACGGGGTGGCCGGCTACGCGGCCGCCATCGCCTACGTCCTGCTGGTCGCGATCATGAGCCTCACCCTGATCCAGCTCTGGGTGGGCAAGCGACTGGTCTACTACTCGTCATGAGCGGCAGCAGCGTCCCCGCGGCCCGGGTGCCCGTGCGGGAGAAAGACCAGGACGCAGAACGGGGCACTGGGCGTACCGCACGCCGCCAGCGGGACTCATCCGAGCGCCCGTTCCTGTTCAGTCCCTGGCACCTGGTGCTGATCCCGATCGCGCTCGTGCTGCTCGTCCCGATGGTGTGGATGCTCGCGACCTCGCTGGAGACGCTGAACGAGACCCGGCACTTCCCGCCGATCATCCTGCCGCACACGCTGCGCCCGGCCAACTACTCCGACGTGCTGACCCAGGCACCGTTCGCGCGCTGGTTCGTGAACACGACGATCGTGACCGTGGCCACGGTCGTCGGCAACCTGCTGTTCTGCAGCCTGGCCGGCTACGCCTTCGCCCGGATCAAGTTCTTCGGCCGCGAGGTCGTGTTCGTGCTGATCCTGGCCACGCTGATGATCCCGTTCCAGGTGGTGATGATCCCGACCTTCATCATCGTCAAGGATCTCGGGCTGATCAACACGCTGTACGCGCTGATCGTGCCGAACCTGGCCGGGGCGTTCGGCATCTTCCTGCTGCGGCAGTTCTTCCGCACCCTGCCGGTCGAGCTGGAGGAGGCGGCCCGGATCGACGGGGCCTCCCGGCTGTCCGTGCTGTTCAAGATCGTGCTGCCGCTGTCCGGCCCGGCGCTGGCGACGCTGGCCGTGATCACGTTCCTGTGGACCTGGAACGACTTCCTCTGGCCGCTGATCACGATCTACACGCCGAACAACATGACGCTGCAGCTCGGTCTGGTCACGTTCGAGGGAACGCACCAGACCAGCTTCAACCTGCTGATGGCCGCCAACGTGATGAGCATGCTGCCAGTGCTGCTGCTGTTCTTCCTCGCGCAGCGCTATTTCATCCGCGGGATCGCGACCTCCGGACTGAAGGGCTGAGGATGGCCGACGTTACCTTCGAGAACGTCAGCAAGGAGTTCCCCGGCGGGACGTTCGCGGTCGACGACCTGTCGCTGGATATCCCGGACGGGGAGTTCCTCATCCTGGTCGGGCCGTCCGGCTGCGGCAAGACGACCGCGCTGCGGCTGATCGCCGGCCTGGAGAAGCCGACGGCCGGCACGATCCGGATCGGCGCCGAGACGGTGAACGGCGTCTCGCCGCGAGACCGGGACATCGCCATGGTCTTCCAGAACTACGCCCTGTACCCGCACATGACCGTGTACCGGAACCTCGCGTTCGGGCTGAAGGAACGGCGGACGCCGAAGCGCGAGATCGACCGGCGGGTCCGCGATATCAGCTCGATCCTGAGCCTGGACGAACTGCTGAAGCGCCGGCCCGCCCAGCTCTCCGGCGGGCAGCGGCAGCGGGTGGCGATGGGCCGCGCGCTGGTCCGCGAGCCGAAGGCGTTCCTGCTGGACGAGCCGCTGTCGAACCTGGACGCCAAGCTCCGGGTGCAGATGCGGGCCGAGCTGAAGCGGCTGCACCAGCGGCTGAGCATCACCACGGTCTACGTGACGCACGATCAGGTCGAGGCGATGACGCTGGCCGACCGGATCGTGGTGATGTCGGACGGGAAGGCGCTGCAGATCGGGCCGCCGCAGGAGGTCTTCTCCCGGCCGTCGAATCTCTTCGTGGCCGGCTTCATCGGCAGCCCGGCGATGAACCTGCTGCAGGGCCGGGCCGGGCCGGGCCCGGACGGGGCCGGGGGAACTCAGGTCACCGCCGGCGAGCTGCGGTTCGAGCGGGCGGGCCTGCCGAGCGGTGATGTGGTGATCGGGATCCGGCCCGAGTCCCTGGTCCCCGGCGGCCACGAGCTGACCGGGCCGTCGCTGGAGCTGGAAGTCGAGCTGGTGGAGCCGCTGGGCGAGTCGGCGCTGGTGCACGGCACCGTCGCCGGGACCACGGCCCGCAGCGGAGCCGAGGAGGAGAAGGCGATCCTGATCGACGAGACATCGAGAGCCCAGGTGACGGCGATCTTCCCGGCGTCGCTGCAGTGCCGGTCCGGTGACCGGATGCGGGTCGGAGTCGACCCGAAGCGGATCTACCTGTTCGACGCCGCGAGCGGCGAGGCGATCTGGTCATGACTGATGAGGCGGAGGCGATGACGGCGATGGGCGCGACGGCAGCGGGCACGACGGCGGCGGGCCCCGGTCCCTCCGGCCCGGGCGGGCCCAGGATCGTGATCGTGGGCGCGGGCGGCTGGGTGTTCCCGGTCGAGCTCACCCGGGACATCCTGTCGTTCCCGGCGCTGAGCGGCTGCACCCTGGTGCTCTACGACATCGACGCCGCGGCCGCGGCCAAGACGGCCCGGGCGGCCGGGCAGCTGATCGAGCTCGGCGGGCTGGCGGCCACGGTGGAGATCCCGGCCGACCTGCCGACCGCGCTGCGCGGCGCCGACTTCGTGCTGACCGTGTTCCAGGTGGGCGGGGTCCAGGCCTACGCCCATGACCTGCTGATCCCGCGCGAATACGGGATCGACCAGATCGTCGGCGACACCCTGGGCCCGGGTGGCGTCTTCCGCGGCCTGCGGACGATCGAGGCGCTGCGGGTGGTGGCGCAGACCATGCTGGCCGAGTGCCCGGACGCGCTGCTGCTGAACTACACCAACCCGATGTCGCCCAACATCTGGGCCACCGACCTGCTGGGCGTCCGGGTGATCGGGCTGTGCCACAGCGTGCAGAACACCTTCGAGCTGCTCTGCCACGAACTCGGCGTGCCGCAGGAGGAGGTCACCTTCGACTCCGCCGGGGTGAACCACACGGCCTGGTTCACGACCTTCCGGCGCGGCCGGGAAGACCTGATCCCGCGGATCAGGTCGGTGATGCGGGCCAGGTACATCGACGAGACGGAGCCGCTGCTGCCCCGCTCCGACGACCCGTACGAGAGCATCGAGCGGGTCCGCGCCGAGCTGATGGAGCTGACCGGCTTCTTCCACACCGAGTCCAGCCATCACGCCAGCGAGTACTGGGCCTGGTTCCGCCGGACGCCGGAGCTGACCCGCCACTACCTGGACCGGCACTGGGACAACCTGGAGATCTCGTCCACGGTCGACAAGGAGCAGATCGACCAGGAGTTCGTCGAGGAGGCCCGCCGCGATGGCATCCGGCACGGCGGCGAGTTCGCCGCGCCGATCATGGACAGCGTGGTCACCGGCACGCCGCGGGTGGTCTACGTCAACGTCCGCAACGACCGCCTGATCACGAACCTGGCCCCGGACGCGTGCGTTGAGGTGGCCTGCCTGGCTGACCGGGCGGGCGTGCGGCCGATCCGCTACGGCGCGCTGCCGCCCGCGTGCGCGGCGCTGAATCAGGTCCAGATCGGCGTGCAGCGGCTGATCGTGCAGGCCGCGATGACCGGCAGCCGCGAGCTCGTGCATGCCGCCGTGGCGCTGGACCCGCTCACCAGCGCGATGGCGACGCTGCCGGACATCCATGAGATGACCGACAAGATGCTGGCCGCGGAGGCGCAGTGGCTGCCGCAGTTCGAGCCGGGCCGGCGGCCGCCGGGTGATGGCTACCTGGCCGGGACACGGCGATGAGCCGGGCCCGCGGGCGGCGGATCCCGCTGCTGACCGTGACGGCCGCGCTGGCCATCAGCCTGACCGCCGCGGGCGGCCTGCCCGCCGCCGCAGCGGCCGTCCGGACTACCACCGCGGCCAGCACCGTGACCCGGAGCACCAGCACCGCGGCCGCGGCCGCCGCGGGCCGGACCGGCCGTGCCGGACCGGCCGCCCGCGCGCAGGCCAGCCGGATCGCGCCGCCGGTCGCGAGCGGGACGCTGCGGATCAGGGGCCACCTGCGGGACGGCCGGGTCGTGCACGCGAGCGGGCTGTCCTGGCGGCCCGGCCCGCTGCGCAGCGGGCAGCGACTGCTCAGCTTCGAGGTCAGCTACAGCTGGCGGGCCTGCACCGCGCGGGCCGGCCGCTGCGTGAGCGCGGCGGACAAGACGGTGACGCCGTTCGCGGCCCGCCGCTACCTGGTCGGGCACGCCGACACCGGTAAGTACCTCCGGCTGAACGAGACCGCCGCCGAGGTGGTGGAGACGGACCCCGCGAATTTCTCGTTCTCGATCATTCGTGCCTCCGCTTCGCGCACGACCGGCTCGGTGGTGGCGGCCTACCGCCGCGGCCGGCCGCCGGTGACCGAGTTCGTCAACGGCCTGCCCGAGCACCGCACCGGGTCCGCGGAGGAGTATTTCCAGGTCAACCCGCCGCATTACAACTCCGCGAACGGAGTGCCGGCGCAGCGGTACCGGATCGACAGCGGGGCCTGGCGGCCGCTGCCGGCCAGCCATCTCTTCTATACCGGGAAGCTCAGCATCGGCGCGCACCGGGTGGCCGTGCGGACCTCGAACCGGGCCGGGTCGACGGTCCGGGCGTTCCGCTGGCGGGTCATCCCGCTGCCCGCGCCGGTCGCGTGCCGGCGGCAGGCCGGCCAGTCCTGCTGGTACCCGCCGCACCTCAATCGCCGGCATCACCCGATGCGCTGGGACTGGCAGATCGGCCGGGTCACCCCGCTGCAGCGCACCGGCGCCCGCGCGGTCGACATCTACGACATCGACGGCTTCCTGACCACCCGCCGCGAGGTCCGCCAGCTCCACACGACCTGGCCGGGCGCCACGCTGGCGCACCCGAAGGCCATCTGCTACCTCGATCTGGCCTGGGAGGACTACCGGCCGGACGCCAGCCCGGCGCCGCGCGGCAAGTACTTCCCCGCGGCCGCGCTCGGAAAGATCTACTTCGGCTTCCCGCAGGAACGCTGGGTAGATTTCCGCCAGCTGGGTGAGCTCAAGCCGATGCTGAACGAGCGCCTCAGCATGTGCGCGCGGAAGGGCTTCGACGCCGTCGAGCTTGATGACATCGACAACTTCGATCCGGCGTCCACCACCGGATTCCATATCACCCCCGGTGACGCGCAGAACTTCCTCGCCTACGCCCTCAACCTGGTGCACCACTACGGGATGACCGTGCTGTGGAAGAACGCGCCCGGCCTGGCCTGGTGGGGCGTGAAGTACGCGGACGGAGCGATCGTCGAGGAGTGCTACGTCTACCACGAGTGCTTCGCCTCCTGGCAGCGCGGCAGCCGGCAGGACGGGATCACCTGCTCGAAGCTCACCGGCCGCACGCCGTGTGGCTGGGACGTGTTCACCGCCGACAAGACGGCCCGGCAGCCGACCGGCAAGTGGGTCGGCGAGGCCGAGTACCAGCAGGACCGGTTCGTCTGCAGCCCGGGCGTGACGTGCCGCCACAAACGGGAATTCGCCACCTTCTGCCGCCGGGTCTACGCCCCGGCCAACGGATTCGCGGCGGTCAAGTTCGACGTCGACCTGGACGGCAAGATGTTCTACCCGTGCCCGAAGGGAACGTGACCGGTCAGGGCCAGTTCCAGTCCGGAGTCAGCGGATTCGGCGCGTCACCCGTCGGGGTGGGCGCCGGGTCCGCCGATCGTGCGGCCCGGTCCAGCCGTCCCATCTGGGTGGAGTACCCCGTCTGGTAGGCGAGCACGATGCCCTCCACCCGGTCGGCGAAGGCGGCAAACCGCTGGTCGATGTCCCAGTCGGCGAATTCGCCCCGGCGCGCGAAAAGCTGCCAGCCGGCATGCTCGAGCTCAGCCTCCAGCTCGTTGAACAGGCGCCAGCGCTGGCCTATCTGCGCCTGCAGGGCGCTGGCCGCGATCGCCACGCCGAGACTGAGCACCACGGCGGCGACCTGCGTGACCGTCGCCAGCGTGCCGTGGGTCCGGAAGCCCACCACGACCAGGGTGGGCACGATCGTGGCGCCGAGTATGACGAGCCAGCGAGCCAGGTTGAGCGCCCGTTGCGCCCGGCGGCTCACGATGTGGGCCATCAGCACCCGCCCGCCCCACTGAAAGCGCAGGTACTCCTGCGCTTCGGGATGATCGGGCCACTGATCGACTAGCGCGGCTGTCAGCCGGTCGATCCGGTGGCGCGCCGCCGTACCGCGTCCTCGCCGGCCTCGACCGGGGAAACCATTACTCATGCCCCATAGCATGGCCTAACGGCCGGCCCCGGCGGAGCGCTGGGGCGCCCCGATCGGGGGCCTAATCGCCGTCGAGTGAGTGCGCCTGAGGCGTGATCCCGGCGAAGCTGGCCGGGGACAGCGGCAGCGGGTTCAGCTGCCGGGAGCGGATGACCTTCAGCAGCTTGGCGAGCTGGTGGCCGAGGCCCGGGACCCAGTGCAGGAGCACGATCTCGCCGGGTTCCAGCGGCCGGCCGTTCCAGGTGTGAATGCCGTCGCTGTCCGCGGTGGCGCTCCAGCCCACCAGGGTCTTCAGGCCGCCGCGGTAGGCCGCGGCCTGCACGACGGGGTTGAACGCCCCGTACGGGGGCCGGCCCAGTACGGGGGTCCGGCCGAACCACTCCCCGAGCGTGCGGCGGGCCTCGCCCCACTGGACGGTGGCGCTGCCCAGGCTGAGCTTGGTGAGGTTGGGGTGGGAGACCGTATGGTCGCCCACCATCCCGCCGGCCTGGACGAAGGCCCGCCAGTACGGCAGGTTCTCCTGGGCGGCCTGCTGGATCAGGAAGGCCGTGACCGGCAGGTGGGTCCGGCGCATGATGGCCAGCACCTCGCGGCTGGGCGTCCAGCCGTCGTCCACGGTGATGTAGATGGCCCGGTCGGCCGAGCTGGCGAAGGAGTAGAGCGGGACCTCGGGCAGGGTCGGGACGGTCACCGGCAGCACGGCCTGCTCCCCGTCCACGGCCGTCAGCCGCAGCCTGGTCGTGCACGGGTACGGGCTCCTGGCCACGGTCACCCGGGAGCGGCCCGGGAAGCTGACCTTGTCGTGGCCGCACAGCGGCCGGTGCGGCCGGCGCAGCGGGCTGGAGACCGAGACCAGCAGCCCGCCGGAGACGGGGCCGGAATCGAGCACCCGCAGCGCGGGCGGCACCGTCACGGTCAGCGTCCGGCTGAAGGGCTGCGGGCCCTTCACCCGGACCAGCAGCCGGGTCTGCCGGCCGGGCGGCACCGGGACCCGGACCGTCCCGCCGTCCTTCGAGCGTCTCCGCAGCGGCCGGCTCCCGTTCTCGTTCTCGATCACCGTGAGATGGCTGCGGGCCTCGGTCCGCTGGCCGGCCGGACCGGCCCCGGGCGTCAGCCGGATGGCCACCGTGTTGGTGGCCGGGGAGAGCACCCAGGCCACGCCCAGCTGGGGGGTCACCGCCCCGCCCGACAGGGCGCCCCGGGCCACGGCGGCCACCACCAGGATCAGTATTCCCGTCACCGCCAGGGTCACCAGCCGCCGTGAAGCCACCGCCGGTCCGGGGCCGGGCGGGTACGACGATCCGCGCCGGGCCGGGTCCCCCGTGTCCCAGGCCATCCGGGTCCTCCCCCGTTGCGGCATCCGCCCGAAGACTCACGTCACGGGCAGAAATGTCCTTTCCGGCTCGCAATAACCAGACTGGCATATTCCGCCGCACGGCATAGTCCCGCCACGCCCGGGCCGCCGGGTCTACTGTGCCGCCCGCTGCCGCAACGCATAGCCGGCCCGGCCGGCCGGGCCGACCAACTACGCTGTGGGCGGGGCCAGCGACCGGCCCGGCCGACCAACTACGCTGTGGGCGGGCCAGCGCGGCCGGACCGCGCGGGCGGACTCGAAGGGGGACGACCGTCGTGAGCATCCTGGGCACCCGGGTCCTGCGGATCGAGGACCCGCGTTTCCTTACTACCGGCGGCGTCTACACCGAGGACGTGGTGGACGAGCGGCTGGCCGGCGCCTGCCACGTCTTCTTCGTCCGCTCCCCCATCGCGCATGCGCGGATCGCCGGGATCGACGTCAGCGGGGCGCTGTCGGCGCCCGGCGTGATCGCGGCCTTCACCGCCGCCGACCTCGCGGACCTGCCGGACATTGGCCCGATGATGGCGGGGCTGACCAACGAGCGGATGCGCCAGCACCTGCTGGCCACCGATGTGGTGCGCTTCGTCGGCGACGCGGTGGCCGCCATCGTCACCGAGGAGCAGTACCAGGGCGAGGACGCCATGGAACTGGTCGACGTCGACTATGAGCCGCTGCCCGCAGTGGTCAGCCTGGCCGCCGCCGCATCCGACGAGGTGATCTTGTTCGAGGAGGCCGGGACCAATATCGCGGCCAATTTCGGCGACCCGGCCGCGCTCGATGAGCACCTGTTCGACGAGTGCGAGGCCGTCGTCCGGCAAACGATCATGAACCAGCGGGTGGCTCCGGCCCCGATGGAGGTCCGGGCCGGCGCGGCCGCCTGGGGCGACGACGGGCGGCTGACCGCCTGGATACCGAACCAGGGCGCGCAGGGCACCCGCAGCAGCCTGGCGGGGCTGCTCGGCATCGAGCAGGACCAGATCCGGGTAATCACCCCGGACGTCGGCGGCGCATTCGGCGCGAAGTTCGGCGCCGACCCGGAGCACGCGGTGGTGGCCTGGGTGGCCAGGCAACTCGGCCGCCCGGCGCGGTGGACCGAGACCAGGTACGAGAACCTCATCGCGATGACCCACGGGCGGGCGCAGCAGCAGACGGTCACGATCGGCGGCCGCCGGGACGGAACGGTCCAGGCCTACCGGCTGGAGATCGTCCAGGACGCCGGCGCCTACCTGAGGATCGGCGCGATCCTGCCGTTCCTGACCATTCTGATGACGCCCGGGCCGTACGATCTCGGGAAGGCCGAGGCGGTCGCGAGGACCGTGGTCACCACGACCACCCCGCTGGGCGCCTACCGCGGCGCGGGCCGGCCCGAGGCCACGGCCGCGGTGGAGCGGGCGATGGACCTGTTCGCCACCGAGATCGGCATGGATCCCGCCGAGGTGCGGCGGCGCAACCTGCTGCCGCCGTTCACCGAGCCGCACCGCACGGCGTTCGGCGCGCTCTACGACAGCGGCGACTACGTCACCGCGCTGGACAAGGCGCTGGACGCGGCGGATTACGCCGGCCTGCGCAAGGAGCAGGCCGCGCGGCGGGAGCGCGGCGAGGTGGTCCAGCTCGGGATCGGCGTGGCCAGCTACGTCGAGGTCACCGGCATGGGCGACGGCGAGGAGAACCCGCCGGAGGAGAACGCTACCGTCGAGGTCCATCCGGACGGCAGCGCGACGATCCTGACCGGCACCTCGCCGCACGGCCAGGGTCACGCGACCGCGTGGGCGATGCTGGCCAGCGACAAGCTCGGCATCCCGGTGGACCGGATCACGCTGAAGTGGGGCGACACCGACCTGATCCCCGAGGGCGGCGGCACCGGCGGCTCGCGCAGCCTGCAGCATGGCGGGGCGGCGGTGCAGCAGGCCTCGGTCGAGCTGATCGAGCTGGCCCGGGCGCGGGCGGCCGCCGCGCTCGAGGCCAGCCCCGCCGACCTGGTCTTCGACGCCGGGCGCAGCGCATTCGCAGTGGCCGGCGACCCGGAGGCGGCGGTACCGCTGGCCCGGCTGGCCGACGGCGAGCGGCTGCTGGTGCGGACCGTGTTCTCCGCGCCCGGGGCCACGTTCCCGTTCGGGACGCACGTGGCCGTCGTCGAGGTGGACACCGAGACCGGCAAGGTAACGCTGCGCCGGATGGTGACCGTCGACGACGCCGGGTTCGTGCTCAACCCGCTGCTGGCCGAGGGCCAGCGGCACGGCGGCATCGCCCAGGGCGCGGCGCAGGCCCTGCTGGAGGAATTCGTCTACGACGACGACGGCAACCCGCTGACCGCCAGCTTCGCCGACTACCCGTTCCTGTCGGCGACCGAGGTACCCAGCTTCGAGCTGGCCGACATGGCCACGCGGACCAGCTACAACCCGATCGGCGCCAAGGGAATCGGCGAGGCCGGCACGATCGGCGCGACCCCCGCCGTGCAGAACGCCGTCATCGACGCCGTCGCCCACCTGGGCGTCCGGCACATCGACATGCCCACCAGCCCGCAGCGGGTCTGGCGGGCGTTGCAGGCAGCGGCGGGCCCCGGCGGCCCGTCCCGACCGGAAGGCGCATGATGCGGGTGGAGCTGACGGTCAACGGCCAGCGGCGGTCCGACGAGGTCGAGCCGCGGCTGCTGCTCGTGCACTACCTGCGCGAGACCTGCGGCCTGCGCGCCGCGAACGTCGGCTGTGACACCACCTCGTGCGGTGCCTGCACAGTCCTTTTTAACGGGGCATCGGTGAAGTCCTGCACGATGCTGACGGTCCAGGCCGCGGGCGGCGAGGTGACGACGGCCGAGGGGCTGGCCGCCGCGGACGGCGAGCTGCACCCGGTGCAGCGGGCGTTCCGCCAGGAGCACGGCCTGCAGTGCGGCTTCTGCACCCCGGGCATGGTGATGGCGACCGTGGGCCTGCTGGCCGAGAACCCGCACCCGACCGAGACGCAGGTGCGCGAAGGGCTGGAGGGCAACCTGTGCCGGTGCACCGGCTATCACAACATCATCCGCGCGGTCCTCGCCGCCGCCGGCGAGCCCGGCCCGGGCCAGGCCGCCCCGGGTGCGGCGGCCGCGGTGAGCGGCGCGAGCGCGGCGGGCGCGGGCCGGGCGAACGGCGCGGGCGAGCCGGTGCGGCCATGATCCCGGCACCGTTCGACTACGTCGCCGCCGAATCCACGGCCCACGCGCTGGACCTGATGGCCAGCCTCGGCGACGAGGCGAAGCTGCTGGCCGGCGGCCACTCGCTGCTGCCGATGATGAAGCTGCGGCTGGTCGCGCCGACCGCGCTGATCGACCTCGGCCGGCTGACCGAGCTGGCCGGGATCAGCGCCGACGGTGACGAGCTGGTGATCGGCGCGATGACCCGGCACGCCGACCTGGCCGCCTCCGAGCTGGTCCGGGCCGGGGCGCCGCTGCTCGCCCACGCGGCCGCGCAGGTCGGCGATCCGCAGATCCGGCACCGCGGCACCATCGGCGGCTCGCTCGCGCACGCCGACCCGGCCGCCGACCTGCCGATGGCGCTGCTGGCCCTGGGCGGATCGGTCGAGGCGCAGGGCCCCGGCGGGACGCGGCGGATCGCGGCCGATGACTTCTTCGCCGGCTTCTTCGAGACCAGCCTGGCGCCGGACGAGCTGCTCACCGCCGTACGGGTACCGCGCACGCCGGGCGCCGCGTGGGGCTACCAGAAGTTCGTCCGGCGGGCCAACGACTGGGCCATCGTCGGGGTGGCGGCGACCGGCGACCGGATCGTGCTGGCCAACATGGGACCAGTGCCGCTGCGCGCCAGCGCCGCCGAGCAGGCCCTGGCCGCGCGGCGCCAGTATCCCCGACGCCGCCCGGCTGGCCGCCGACGGTACCGAGCCCAGCGAGGACATCCACGCCGACGGCGACTTCCGCCGGCATCTCGCCCGCGTGCTGACCAGGCGCGCCCTGGAACACCGCACCTGACCGCGGAGCGGCCAGCCGGCAAGTGGGTCGGACGAATCGGCGCCGTCCCGGCCGTGACGGGCACACAGCAGGCAGGCCATCATGGGTAGGAAGTAGTTACCGCAGCAGCCGGGAGGCCCCCGTGATGGAGTTCGAGCACATCCTTGTCGAGCGGGCCGGACCGTTCACCACGATCACGATGAACCGGCCGCATCGCCGCAATGCCCTTTCCGAGGCACACATGGGCGAGCTCATCGACGGATTCGCGCAGGTGGGCGGCAGCGACGCGGCCGGAATCATCCTGGCGGGCGCCGGGCCAGTGTTCAGCGCCGGGCACGACTTCGCCGATGTCGCCAAGGCCGACCTGCAGGCGGCACGCCGCCTGCTGCGGATCTGCACCGAGCTGATGACGACGATCCAGTCGGTGCCGCAGCCGGTCGTGGCCCGGGTACACGGGCTGGCCACTGCCGCCGGGTGCCAGCTCGTCGCCAGCTGCGACCTGGCCGTCGCGGCGGAGTCGGCCTCGTTCGCGGCACCGGGCGGCAAGGGCGGCTGGTTCTGCCACACACCGATGGTCGCCATCGCGCGCAACATCGGCCGCAAGCGTGCCGCCGAGCTGGCGCTGACCGGCGATGCGATCAGCGCCCGGCAGGCACTTGACTGGGGGCTGGTCAACGCGGCCGTGCCCGATGCCGACCTTGATGACGCGGTGCTCAGCCTGCTCACCCGGGCGACCCGCGGCAGCAGCCAATCCAAGGGAATCGGCAAGACCACCCTGTACGCGCAGCTCGACCTGGGCCAGGCTGATGCCTACCGGCTCGCCGTCGAGGTAATGGCCGCGACATCCCAGACGGACGCCGCGCGGGAGGGCATCGCCGCGTTCCTGGAGAAGCGCCCGCCGTCCTGGCCCGGCTGATCCGGATGACCGGGCCGCTGACGAACTGGGCCGGAAACGTCACGTTCAGCGCCGGGCGACTCCACCATCCGGCGTCCGTCACCGAACTACAGCGCATCGTCGCCCGGAGCGAGCGGGTGCGGGCCCTCGGCACCGGGCACTCGTTCAGTCGCATCGCCGACTCCCCCGGCGATCTCGTCTCGGTGGCGGGCCTGCCGAAGGTCATCCAGATCGATCCCGGGCGGGCGACGGCCACGGTGAGCGCAGGGCTGCGGTACGGGGAACTGGCCGGGAGGCTGAACGAGGCAGGCTACGCCCTGCGCAACCTTGGCTCGCTGCCGCACATCTCGGTGGCCGGCGCGTGCGCGACCGGGACGCACGGCTCCGGGAACGCCAACGGCAACCTCGCGACGGAGGTGTCCGCACTGCAGATGGTGACCGCAGATGGCGACATTGTGACGCTGAGCCGGGAGCACGACGGCGATGAGTTCGACGGAGCCGTCATCGCCCTCGGGTCGCTCGGGATCGTCACCAGCCTGACGCTTGACCTGGTACCCGCCTTCCGCATCCGGCAGTACGTCTACGAGCGGCTCAGCATGGATCAGCTAGCCGAGCACCTCGCGGACATCCTCGCCAGCGCATACAGCGTCAGCCTGTTCACCCGCTGGCAGGACGCGCAGATCAGCCAGGTCTGGCTCAAGCACATAACTGGCCCCGATGACGCCGCTGTCCCCGCGCCGCCGCACTGGCTGGGCGCGACGCTGGCCGACGGCCCCCGGCATCCGGTGCCAGGCATGCCGCCCGCGAACTGCACGCAGCAACTGGGCGTCCCCGGGCCCTGGCACGAGCGGCTGCCGCATTTCCGGCTGGAGTTCACGCCCAGCAGCGGCGAGGAACTGCAGTCGGAGTACCTCGTGCCGCGCGAGCACGCGATCGAGGCGCTGGCCGCGATCGGCCGCATTCGCGACCGGGTGGCACCGGTCCTGCAGATCTCGGAGATCCGCACCGTGGCGGCAGATGGGCTGTGGCTGAGCCCGAGCTACCGGCGGCCGTCGGTGGCGATCCACTTCACCTGGATCAAGGACACCAGCGCGGTGCTGCCGGTGCTGGCCGCGATCGAGGATCAGCTTGCGCCGCTGCTGGCCAGGCCGCACTGGGGAAAGCTGTTTGCCGCGAGTCCGGCGGCGGTGCGCGGGCGGTACCAGCGGCTGCCTGATTTCCAGCGGCTGCGGAGCCATTATGACGCGGCCGGCAAGTTCGGCAACGAGCTAGTGGACTCTTACGTCCCGGCCGGATGATCAGCCGGGGCGGCCGGGAGCCAAGCGGCAACGATCGTGCGGATACCGGGCTCCGAGGTGATGGCGACAGTTCCGCCCGCCTGGCCGATGATGCCGTGCACACTGGCGAGACCGAGACCGTCACCCTCGACGAAGGGCTTAGCTCCATGTGTTACTAAAAGTAAGAGATAACACACACAGAAAGTGATCAACTGTGACGTCGGCGCGGCGGCGCGGCGATACGCTCCGCGGCCGCCGCGGCGGGCCAGCGTGTCAGGGCCGTTCTTCGCGACGCGACGCTCGTAGTCTTGGACCGAGGCAGGCGCGTCTCGCCTCCGGGGCCGGAATGTGACCGGAGACGCCGCGTTGAGCTAAGCGTCCGGCGGCAAGGAGAGCCAGTGACCGACCAAGAGCCGGGCCAGGGCCAGAACCAGGGCCAGGGCCAGCCGTGGGATCCTGGCCGCGCCGCCTACCGGCCGGAGCGGCAGGCGCCCGGCGACACCGGGCCCCTGCCGCCGCCTCCGCAGGGTCCCCCGCCCCAGGGTCCGCCGCCCCGGACTGGGTACCCGCAGGCTCCGCCGCCCCAGGCTGCGCCGTCCCAGGCCGGGTACCCGCAGGGTCCGCCGCCCCAGGGTCCGCCGCCCCAGGCTGGGCACCCGCAGGCTCCGCCGCCCCAGGCTGGGCACTCTCAGGCTGCGCCGCCCCAGCCACCGCCACCCCAGCCACCGCCACCCCAGCCACCGCCACCGCGGCCCTCGCCTGCTCCGGCGCAGCCGGGGCAGGCGGGCGCAAAAGGGTTCCTTGGCGCGCTCTTCGACTTCAGGTTCACGTCGTTTGTCACGCCTAAGGTCGTCAAGGTCCTCTATCCGCTGATCATGATCTTGACCGGGCTGACCGCGCTCAGCTTTATCGACATCGCGTTCCGGGCCAGCATCGGGTTCGGCTTCGTGTCACTGTTTATCCTCGCCCCGCTGTTCTTCCTGGTCGTCACCGCGATTTACCGCATCTTGCTGGAGTTCTTCATCGTCATCTTCCGGGTCGCCGAGGACATCCGGGCGATGCGCGAGCGCGGCGACATGCGCTGAACCCGCACGCTTACCGCAGCCGCGGGTCGATCAGGATCTTGGGCCCGGGACCCGCGCCGGCCGGGCGTGATCCGGCCAGCACGTCGCCCACGTCATCGAGGCCGACCGTGGCCGCCACCAGCGGCCGCGGATCCACCGTCCCCGCCGCGTAGTGCCCGATCGCGCCGGCCAGCGCGGGCGAGCCGCCGAGCAGACCGACGGCCGTCACGTCCTTGAGCACCATGGACCGGGTATCGATGACACTGGGCCGCCCGGCCAGGCCGACGAAGACGATGCGTTTGCCGGGCTGGACGAGCTCCAGGGCGAGGGCGGGCAGCGCCGGTGCGTTGGAGCAGTCGATGACCGCGTCGAACGCGAGCGGCGGCAGGGTCTGCGCCGTCCAGGCGCCGTGCACGCCGAGGGCGGCGGCGAAGCCGAGCGACTCGGGCGTCAGCCCCAGGACGTGCACCTCGGCCCCGCCGGCCAGCGCGAACATCGCGGCGAGCAATCCGATCGTGCCCGGTCCGAGCACCAGCACCCGGTCGCCCGGGCTGAGCGTGGCGGCATGAACGGCCCGCAATCCGTTTCCGCCCGGTTCGGCCAGCGCGCCTGCCACCGCATCGACTGCCTCCGGCAGCTCACGCAGCGCCGTGGCCGGGATGGCCAGCTGCTCGGCCAGCGCACCGGGCCAGCCGCCGCGGATGCCGACCTCGAACCGGTCCTCGCACACGTGGTGCAGTCCGCCGCGGCAGCGCGGGCACCGGCCGCAGCCCAGCATGGTGTCGCCGGCCACCCGCCGGCCGAGCCAGGCCTCGTCGACCCCCTCGCCCACCGCGGACACCGTCCCGCACCACTCATGCCCGGGGCGGATCGGATACTCCGCGTGGCCCTGGTGCAGGTAGGCCATCTCGCCGGTGAAGAACTCGGCGTCGGTGCCGCACACACCCGCCCGCTCGACGTCGACGACGACCTGGCCCGGCACCGCCGCCGGGGGCGGGACGTCCTGCACCGCGGTTTGCCGCGGTCCGGTAATGACGAAAGCTCGCATGGCATAGCAGACTCTGCCACGGGGCAAATCCCGGCGGCGGGAGAAACGAGCAGGCCATGCCAGAGCAGCGCAGCGCGCAGTGGTACGCGGGAACTGACAAGAACGCCTACATTCACCGCGCCTGGATGCGCCGCGGCCTGCCCGCGCACGCCTTCGACGGGCGCCCGCACATCGCGATCGCGAACACCGCCTCGGACCTCGCGCCGTGCAATTCGCACCTGAACGAGGTCGCCGACAGCGTCAAGCAGGGCGTCTGGGAGGCCGGCGGCGTGCCGATGAACCTGCCGGTCGTCTCGCTCGGCGAGACGCTGGTCAAGCCCACCGCGATGCTCTGGCGCAACATGGCCGCGATGGCGACCGAGGAGATGCTGCGGGCCAACCCGGTGGACGGCGTGGTGCTGCTCGGCGGCTGCGACAAGACCATCCCCTCGCTGCTGATGGCCGCCGCGTCGGTCGACCTGCCTGCCGTGGTGGTACCCGGCGGCCCGATGCTGACCGGCACGTTCCGCGGGCAGCCGCTCGGCTGCGGCACGGACGTGTGGCGGCTCAGCGAGCAGGTCCGGGCCGGCCAGCTGCCGGAACCGGCCTTCATCGCGTCGGAGTCGTCGATGATCCGCAGCCGGGGCCACTGCAACACCATGGGCACCGCCTCGACCATGGCCTGCATGGCCGAGGCGCTCGGCATGACCATCCCCGGCTTCGCCGGCACGCCGGCCCCGGACAGCCGGCTGCTGGAGAGCGCGCACGCCACCGGGCGGCTGGCCGTCGAGCTCGTGGCCGAGGGACGGCGGCCGAGCGCCCTGCTGTCCGCTGGCTCGTTCCGGAACGCGATCATCGCGCTCGCGGCCATCGGCGGCTCCACGAACGCGGTCGTCCACCTGCTCGCCATCGCCGGCCGGCTCGGGATCGGGCTGACCCTCGACGATTTCGACGCGGTCGGCGCCGGCGTGCCCTTGCTGGTCGACCTGCAGCCGGCCGGGCGGCACCTGATGGAGGATTTCCACCGCGCGGGCGGGCTGCTGGCCGTGCTGCGCGAGGTGCGCGACCTGCTCGATCCGGGCGCGCTCACGGTGACGGGGAAGCCGCTGGTGGAGCACCTGGCGGACGCCGAGATCTGGGATGAGGACGTGATCCGCCGTCGCGGCGCGCCGCTGCAGGAAAGCGCGGGCATCGCCGTGCTGTACGGCAACCTGGCGCCGTCCGGCGCGGTGATCAAGCCCGCGGCGGCGTCGGCGTCGCTGCTGCGGCACCGCGGCCGGGCCGTCGTCTTCGACAGCATCGAGGACATGCACCACCGGATCGATGACCCGGACCTGGACGCGGACGAGGACTCGGTGCTGGTGCTGCGGGGATGCGGGCCGAAGGGGTATCCGGGAATGCCCGAGGTGGCGAATTTGCCGCTGCCGCCCCGGCTGCTGCGCCGCGGGGTCACCGACATGGTCCGTATCTGCGATGGCCGGATGAGCGGGACGGCGTACGGCACGGTGGTGCTGCACGTGGCGCCGGAGGCCGCGGCCGGCGGCCCGCTCGGGCTGGTCGAGACCGGCGACTACGTCATTCTCGATGTGCCGGCCAGGCGGCTGGACGTGGACGTCGCCGCCGCTGAGCTGGCCGCGCGGCGGCCGTCGGCCGCCATGACGGCGGCCTTCGCCGCGCCGCGGCGGGGCTGGGAGCGGCTGTACGTCGATCACGTGCTGCAGGCCAGCGAGGGCGCCGACCTGGACTTCCTGCTCGGCGCCAGCGGATCGGCGGTCACCCGCGACTCGCATTGAGCCAGCCGGCGACGGCTACCGGCCGGCGGCGGCCCATGAGCACCGATAGCGAGCCCGGCCGTGGCGATCACTCCCGGCCGGTTAAACAACCGCCCCGGACCCGCAAGCGGTTATTGCCCGCTGCTAATGAGGCGGCCGTCCGGCCGCACCGCTGACGGGCCTGGCGGTCGCGCGACAGCGTGACCGCCAGGCCGTCCGGCGTCGGGCCGGGTTAGCCTTTCAGCTGTCCTTCCTGACGTGCACGACTTGCAGGTCGGTGAAGCCGATCAGCCCCCACAGGCCGCCCTCCACCCCGGTGCCGCTCCACTTCATCCCGCCGAACGGCTGGCCCGGCACGGCATCCTGGTGCGTGTTGACCCAGACGGTGCCGGACTCGACGCTGGTCGCCAGCGCGGCCCCGCGGTCAGGATCCGCCGTCCAGATAGATGCGCCGAGCCCGAAGTGCGTGTCGTTAGCGCGCCGGATCGCGTCGGCGATGCCGTCATAGGGCAGGACCGGCAGGGCCGGGCCGAACTGCTCCTCGCTGACGATCCGGACCGTGTCATCCAGGCCGGCCAGGACCGTCGGCTCGAAGAAGTACCCGGGGCGATTGATCGCCGCGCCTCCGGCCGCGACCGTGGCGCCCTTGCGGACGGCGTCGGCCACCAGTTCGCTGACGCGGTCGAACTGCTGCCGGTTGCACAGCGGCCCGATCTCGGTGCCGTCGGAGCTGCCGTCCCCCACCCGGGCCGAACGGGCCCGGTCGGCCAGCGCCGCGACCAGCTCATCGTGCATCCGCGCGGGGGCGTAGACGCGCTTGACCGCGACGCATACCTGGCCGCAGTTGGCGAAGGCATTCTGGAAGAGCCGGTCAGCGACCTGGTCGACTTCGGCGTCATCGAGCACGATCGCCGGGTCATTCCCGCCGAGTTCCAGGGTCGCCCGCTTGAGGTCGGGGGCGATCGCCCCGGCGATCCGCTTGCCGGTGGCTATCGAGCCGGTAAAGCTGACCATCCGCGGCACCGGGTGCCGCGACATCCACTCGCCGACCTGGTCGCTGCCGCTGACCACGTTCAGCACGCCGGGCGGCAGGCTGGCGCGGGACAGCTCGCCCAGGCGAAGGCACGCCAGCGGGGTGAACGGGGACGGCTTGACCACCATCGTGCAGCCGGCCGCCAGGCCGGGCGCGATCTTCGCGATAGCCGTGCCGAGCGGGAAATTCCACGGCGTGATCGCCGCCACCGGGCCGACCGAGCGGCGCACCACCCGCACGGCCGCGTGCGCGTCCTCGCCGACTGGCTCGGCCGGGATCTCCAGGCTCGCGAAGAAGCGAAGATCGGCGATCGCGTCCTGCACTTCGGCGCGGGACTCGGCCAGCGGCTTGCCCTGCTCGCTGGTGATCAGGCCGGCCAGTTCACCGGCGCTCGCCTCGACCGCGCCGGCCAGGGCCGCGAGCGCGGCGCGGCGCGCCGCGGCATCGGCCCGCCAGCCGCCCAGCGCGCCCTGCGCTGACTGCATCGCCTGGTCCAGCTCCGCCTCGGAGCACTCCGGCACCGTGGCGATGACCTCGCCGGTGGCCGGATTATCCACGCCGAAGGACGCCGCGGACGGCCTGCCCTGGCCGCCGATGGTCATGGTGAAGTCGCGCACCGAGTGTCCTTTCTGCAACCTCCGGATCTCTTGACACAGTCTCGCCCAGCGTTACGCTGTTGAACAATAGCTAATGCCGTGAACAATTGTTCACTCCAAATCATGATTAACGAGCCGCTGGCGCCAGCCAGCCGTGCTCCGCATTACTCGTAAGGGGGTCACTGCCGGTGCCCGCTGAACAGGCTGATGACCTGGCCGGCCAGGCGGCGCTCGCCGCCGCCCGGGACCGGCTGGTCGGCTGCGGCCGGGTCCTGCTGGCGCGCGGCCTGCTCAGCCAGACCTCGGGAAACCTGAGCATCAGGGTCAGCGACGACGAGATCTGCATTACCCCGTCGTCGATGGAGTACGACCGGATCGAGCCGGCCGACATCGTGGTCACCGGGCTGGACGGGACGGTCCGCAGCGGATCGCGCCCGCCATCGTCGGAGACGCCCCTGCACTGCCTGGTGTACCAGAGCCGGCCGGACGTCTCGGCCATCGTGCACACCCACTCGCCGCACGCGACGACGCTGGCCGTCCTGGGCCTGCCGATCCCGGCGGTGCACTACATGATCGCGCTGGCCAGGACGACCCGGATCGAGGTGGCCGGCTACGCGACCTACGGCACCGAGGCGCTGGCGCGCAACGTCCGGGACGCGTTCGCGGCGCCGGCCCGGGCCGTGCTGATCGCCAACCACGGCCTGGTCGCCGCGGCCACTACCCTGGCCGAGGCCGCCGACGTGGCCGAGGCCACCGAGACGCTGGCCGGGCTCTACTACCGGGCGCTCGCGATCGGCCGGCCGAACGTCCTGACCGAGGAGCAGATGGCCGAGGTCCTGGTCAAGTACAAGGCCAAAGCACGGTCATAGTCGCCCGGCCGGGCCCGCAGCGGACAGGGAGGTGCAGATGAATGCCACCGGCGCCAGCATTGTCGTGACGCTCGACATCGGCGGCAGCGCCGCCAAGGCCAGCGCCTACGACGCGGCCCGCGGCATCAGCCTGGCCTCGGCCGCGGTGCCCTACCCGGCCCGGTCCGCCGCGGCGGACCCGGGCCAGTTCGAGCCGGAGGGCTGGTGGCGCGCGGCGCTCGGCGCCCTCGGTGAGCTGCGCGGCCGGACCGGCGAGCCCGCCGGCCGGTACCTGGGCATCACCGTCAGCGCCATCAGGATCCCCTTCGTGCTGCTGGACGGCCGCGGTGAGGTGGTCATGCCGGGCCTGCTGAACAGCGACCGGCGGGCCGCCGGGGAACTGGGCGACCTGGCGGCCGGCTGCGGCGCGGACGAGATCTACCGGCTGACCGGGCACTGGCTGGCCCCCGAGTTCGGGCTGCCCAAGCTGCTGTGGACCCGCAAGAACCACCCGGCGGCGTGGCAGGCGACCCGCTCGGTGCTGCAGCTGCACGACTGGTTCAGCTACCGGCTCTCCGGCGCCGTCGCGAGCGAGCCATCGGCGGCGGGGATGAGCCAGCTACTCGATGTCGCGGGCGGCGGCTGGGCGGACGGCCTGCTGGCAGCGCTCGGCGTGCCCGTGTCGCTGCTGCCGGAACTGCGGCCGGCCGGCACCCGGATCGGCGGGCTGCTCCCGGCCGTGGCCGCGGCGACCGGATTCACCCCGGGTACGCCGGTGCACCTCGGCGGCGGGGATACGCACCTGTCGGCGGAGTCGGCCGGCGCCACCGACCGGGCGGTACCGGTCGTGGTGGCCGGCACCACCGCGCCGGCCCAGGTGACGGTGGCCGGGCTGGACTTCGCCGGCCGGGCCGGCGCGCTCTACCCGCTGCTGGTCAGCGAGCATGTGACCCCGGGCCGGCACGCGCTGGAGGCCAACGCGGGCCAGACCGGCGGCATCGTGCAGCGCCTGGACGGCCTCGGCGGCCGGACCGGCGAGGCCCTGGCGGACGAGCTCCGGCGGCGCGGCCTGACGGTGCGCGACGGCGGCCCGCAGGCGGAGCTGACCGTGCTCGCCGGAAACCCGTTCTTCGGGCCGGAAGGGTGGGCCGCGTCGCCGCCCGGCACGGTCATCGGCCTGTCGCCGCGGCACAGCGGCGGCGATGTCGTCCGCGCCGGCCTGCGCGCGACCTGCTATGCGATCCGGTCGATTCTCGGCTGCCTAGCCGGGCACTCCGGGATCAGCGCCCCGTACATCGCCGCCACCGGCGGGATGAGCCGCAACCCGCAGTGGGCCCAGCTGCTGGCCGATATCACCGGCTGCGAGGTCCGGGTCCGCCCGCTGGACCAGATCGCCGGCCGGGCCGGCGCCGCCCTGGTGGCCGGCCAGCTCGGGCCGGGATCACCGGCGGGCCGGGCCGCGGACCAGGGACCGGCCGAGGACATCTTCGCGCCGCGGGCCGCCGACGCGGCCGCGCACGCGGCCGGCTTCGCGCTCTACCAGGAGCTGTACCGGACGGCACAGCTTGAGGCATACGGCAGCAGGATGGTGACCGGTTGATCGCGCTCCTCAACGCCTCGCTCACGCCCGACGCGGCCAGCATCCTGGCGCGTGAGCGTTCCTGGGAGCTGCGCCCGGTCGGGCAGGTCCGCTCGACCGTCAGCGAGATGCCGCCCGACCAGCGGAGCCTGGTCCGGGCCGTGATCGTCGAGGCCGAGCCAATCGACGCCGAGCTGATCGGGCAGCTAGACGGGCTTGAGCTGATCGCCTGCCTGCGGTCAGACCCGGTGAACATCGACGTGGCCGCGGCCAGCGCGCGCGGCGTCGCCGTCAGCTGCGCGCCCGGGCGCAACGCGGAGGCCGTCGCGGACTTCACCCTCGGGCTGTGCCTGGCCGCGGTCCGCAACATCGCGGTCACCCATCAGCTGATCGTCTCCGGCGAGCTGACCACCGCGCAGCCCGCCCGCGGGCTGCACACCGCGGCCGGGGACGCGATCTGGCGCCCGGATGACCTGGCCGCGCCCATTCCCTATCTCGCGTACCGAGGCCGGCAGCTCTCCAGCCTGGTCGTCGGGGTGATCGGCTTCGGTGCCGTCGGCCAGGCCGTGGCCCGGCGATTCGCCGGCCTGGTGCGGGCGGTGCACGTGACTGACCCGGCCGTCGCGGCGGAGACCATCAAGGACAGCGGGTTCATCCCGGCCGACCTCGGCGAGCTGCTCTCGGTCGCGGACGTGGTCACGATCCACGCCCGCAGCCGCAGCACGGTCATCGGGCGGGCCGAGCTCAGCCAGATGAAGCCGGGCGGCTGCCTGATCAACACGGCCCGGGCCACGGTGCTCGACTACGACGCCCTGACCGAGTCGCTCGCCTCCGGCCACCTGGCCGCCGCCGCTCTCGATGTCTTTCCGGAGGAGCCGCTGCCCAGCTCGAGCCCGCTGCGCCGGCAGCCGGGCCTGACCCTGACGCCGCACATCGCCGGCGCCGCCGCCGAGGTCACCGACCGCCAGTCCGAGCTGCTGGTCGATGCGGTACGGGGGCTGTACGGCGGTGCCGGGTGGGATGAGCTGCCGATCCGGAACCGGGAGCTGCAGTCGCGCTGGGAGGCCGCTCATGCCGCACGATGATCGTCAGCCGGCGGCGCGGATACCGCAGGTGTCCGGCCTGATGGCCCGGGCGGCCCGGCTGCATTTCGAGTTCGGGCTCACGCACGAGGCGACGGCGACCGCCCTGGGCGTCTCCCGGGTCAAGGTGACCCGGTTGCTCAAGCAGGCCCGCCAGGCGGGAATCGTCCGGATCACGGTGATCTCCGACGTCAGCCCCTTCGCCGAGCTGGAAGAGGAACTCGCCAGCGCGACCGGCCTGCGCGAGGCGATCATCGTCCCGGACGCCGAGGGCGGCAGCGCCGCGCGCAGCATGCTGGCCCGCGGCGCGGCGTCCTACCTGGAGCGGGTGATGCGCGATGGAATCGTCGTCGCGGTCGGGCTGAGCCGGACGATTGCCGAGATGCCGAGCTGGCTCACTGACCCGCGCCCGGCCCGGGCCAGTTTCGTCTCGCTGGTCGGCGCCATGCGCGCCGGGGGCCAGGGCAGCGGAAATCCCTATCAGGCAACCGATGCCCTGGCGGCGGCCTTCGGCGGCACCGCCGAGCACCTGCATGCCCCGGTGATCGTGCAGAGCCGGGCGGTCGCCGAGGTGCTCCGGACCGATCCGGCGATCGCCCGCACCCTGGAGCGGGCCGCGGCGGCCGACGTCGCGTTCGCCGGGATAGGCGGCCGGGATGACCGCATCGACTTCAGCCAGGGCGCGCATATCGGAGCCGCCGAATGGGCGAAACTGCTGGACCAGGGAATGGCGGGCGACATCGGCGGCCGGTTCTTCGATCAGAACGGCCTCGAAATCGAGCATGACATCAACCGCCGGGTCATCGGCCTGGCCATCGACGAGTTCATGAAGATACCGGTCCGCGTCATCGCGGCCGGCGGGCCCAGCAAGGCCGAGCCGCTGACTGCCGCGCTCAAGGGCGGCCTGGTGACCGTGCTCGTCACGGACGTCAGTACCGCGCGCTCGCTCCTCCGGAGCATCCGATGAGCTACCGGAACGCGGCTCCCGGCCAGCTGGCGCTCTTTTACCTGCGACCCGACCGATTAGCGGCGCCGGGTGGCCACATGATCCAGATGATCCGATGCGAACTGCCCGGGCGCCGCGATGAACCGCGCCCGGCTAGCTAAAGAGACCTGGATAGGCCTGCTGCGCAGGCTTATCCAGCCCTGAATATCGGTGCGGCGTCCGCGACCGCGGACGTGAACCTCGGGAGGAATCCTGTGAGGGCAATGAGCGGAATAGGGAAAACAGCGGCACTCAGCATTGCCGTGGTGGGCAGCCTCCTTGCGGCCGGCTGCGGGGGCGGCAGCGGCGGGACCAATTCGAGCAGCAGCGGCAAGACCGTCACCATGCTGGTATCGGACTACATGTTCGACTCGGTCCAGCTGACGAATCAGTACACCGCGCAGATCACGAAAGAGTGGGACGCCAAGTACCCCAACACCAAGCTGCAGGTCATCAAGATCGCCGGCACGGACGTGGACGAGGCCGATGCCCTGGCCCTGCGGTTCAAGCAGGCATCCACGACTCCCGACGTGGTGGTGACCGAGACTCCCTACCTGAGCGAGTACGCCGCGGCGGGCTACCTGCTGCCGCTGGGCAAGTACCTCGCCACCCCGTCGAGCGCGCCGTTCTGGTCGACCTTCCCGGCCAACATCAAGAATCTGACCAAGTTCAACGGCACCGAGTACGGGGTCAGCGCCGGCAACAACGACCAGGCACTGCTCTACAACAAGCAGATGCTGAAGCGGGCCGGCGTGCCGGTGCCGTGGAACCCGAAGAACTGGGCGCAGATACTCTCCGCCGCGCAGAAGGTCAAGGCCCACGTCCCGGGCGTCACGCCGCTCTGGCTGGGCGCCGGCGTCCAGGCCGGCCCGTTCAATGTCGGGCAGGGCATCGCCAACCTGATCTTCGGCACCTCCACCCCGACCATGTACGATTCGGCGGCCGGCAAGTGGGTCGTGGCGAGCCCCGGGCTCAATGATTCGCTGGACTTCTACCGCAGCGTCTATTCCCAGGGCCTGGGTGCCTCAACGTCACAGCTCTTCACCACCGAGGCGATCGGCACCCCGGTCAACCTGATGAAGCAGCAGAAGCTCGCGATCACGCTGGCGTCGAACTGGATGCCCGGCGCCTGGGCGACCAAGAAGACCACGTTCTACTGGCCGCAGGCCAGCACGGCGGTCGGCATCGCGCCCATCCCGACCCAATTCGGCCAGGCTCCGGCCGTCGCCGGGGAGATATCGGGCTGGGCGTTCGGCGTCTCCAAGGCGTCGGGTAATCCCACCGCGGCCTGGAACCTGGTCAAGATGAACCTGCAGCCGGCTAACCAGCTGGACATCGCCCTCTGGTCAGGCTTCGTGCCGCCATCCACGACGGTGGCCAATTCGCCGAAGAATCTCGCCTACGCCGCGCCGTTCCAGGCCGCGTTCAACCGTTACCTGCAGTTCGGCCAGCCGCTGCCGGCCAACGAGAATTTCACGGTGTACGCGAGGGCGCTGAACGAGGCCACCGGGACTATCGCCCAGAATCCGAGTACATCCCTCAACAGTGTCCTGGCCAGCCTGAAGTCGTCCGTTTCGCAGCAGCTCGGGCCGCAGGCGGTCGAAACGAAGGGATAACGGCTGCGGCCCGGGCGAAAGGCCGCCAGCACGGAACGGAATATGACCGTGCCTCTCGGAGTGAGCCGCTCCTCACTCCGAGAGGCAACCGGGTCGTGGCGCCAGCGGCCCGGACAAGAAGGGAAACCGCACATGCCTGCCGACTTGCCGCCGCTCATCATCACCGCGACACCGAACAAGAGCTGGCTGAATCCCGACCAGGGCTACCCCGAGGACATCGAGGCGGTCGCCGCGGAGGCCAGCCGCTGTCAGGCCGGCGGAGCGTCGATCATTCACCTGCACTCGATCACCGAGTGGGTGCCGATGCTCGCGGCGGTCCGCGAGTCGGCGAGCCGCGCCCTGCTGCAATGCGGGATGTCCAGCCTCCCGCTGGACCAGCGCCTGGACATCTACTCCCAGCGCGCCGACATGATCTCGATCATCGCCAGCCATCACGCGGAGGCCTTCCCCGAGGGCAACTTCGATGTGCTGCACCCGGTAGCGGAGCTGACCCGGTACTGCGAGCTGTGCACCGAGTGGGGGGTCCGGCCGGAGTTCGAGATCTGGCACAGCGGGAGCATCTGGAACCTGGAGTACCTGCTCGCCCACGCCGAGCTCACCCGGCCCGTTATCACTACCCTCTTCTTCGGCTGGCCGGGCGGCACCTGGAGCCCGCCGACCATCGAGGAGTATCAGTACCGGCGGCGGCTGATGCCGCCCGACTGCGCGGTCACCGTCAGCGTGATGGGGCCGGAGCGGGCCGGCCTGCTCGCCGCGGCCATCACCAGCGGTGATCATGTCCGGGTCGGCACCGAGGACTACGCCTTCACCCGCTGGGGCGAGCCGGCCCAGGCCAGTGACCAGGTCGCGGAGGTGGTCACGCTGGCCGAGGCGCTCGGGCGCAAGGTCGCCACCCCGGAGCAGGCCAGGGACATGCTCGGGTTCAAGCGGCCGGCTGACCGGAGGAGCTGCCATGACCACGATCGCCGAACCGGCCGAGCCCGAGGTGATGCCGCCGCGGGCGGACCGGCCGAGAATCAAGCTGACCAGCTTCGTCTGGCTCTCGCCGGCCGGGATCCTGCTGACCGTGCTGTTCCTGGTGCCGGTCGGGTACGCGATCTACCTGGGGTTCACCAACCTTGAGCTGCTGGGGCCGTACGCGCAGAACTTCTCCTTCACCGGGCTGGCCAACCTCAACCGGATGGTTCATGACCCGGTCTTCTGGTCATCGGTCAAGCTGACGCTGATCTTCGTCATCCTGTCCGGGATCGTGGCGCAGACCGTGCTCGGGCTGGGCCTGGCGCTGCTGGGCCAGCGAGCGCATTTCACCATCCGGATGGGCGTCGGCGCGATCGTGATCCTGGCCTGGGTGCTCCCGGAAATCGCGGTGGCCTTCATCTGGTACGCCTTCAGCCAGGCCGGCGGCACGCTCAGCTACCTGATCGGGAACCCGAAGAACAACCTGCTCTCGACGGCGCCGCTGCTCATCGTCTGCGTGGCCAACGCCTGGCGCGGCACCGCATTCTCGATGCTGGTGCTGTCCGCCGGGCTGCGCAACGTCCCGTCCGAGGTGGACGAGGCCGCGCAGCTGGAGGGCGCCTCCTACTGGCAGCGGCTGCTGCGCATCACGCTCCCGATCATGCGCCCGACCATCATGACGAACATGCTGCTGATCACCCTGGGCACGATCTCGGACTTCACCCTGATCTTCGTCATGACCCAGGGCGGCCCGGGAAACGCGACCGCGATCCTGCCGGTCTACATGTACATCGAGGCATTCCAGTTCAATGCCCTCGGGTACGGCACGGCCATCGCGCTGACGATCGTGCTCATCGGCGCGCTGCTATCGATCGTGTACATCCGCCAGCTCCGGCCCGAGCTGGCCAAAGTCAAGGACGGCTGAGCATGAAACAGAAGGCCGGGCGGCGCTGGCTCATCAACATCATCATGGCCGCCATCGGGATCGCGTTCCTGCTACCGCTGGTCTGGCTGATCACGGCCGCGTTCAATCCCGATGCGGGCCCCGGCATCTCCGCGCCGCACGCGTCGCTGGGCAATTTCACCAGCGCGATCAGCACCGGGGCCGGCCGGGACATACTCAACAGCCTGTACCTGGCCGTCCTGGCCACGGTGGTGGCCACGGCCGTGTCCATCCTCGCCGGGTACACCCTGTCCCGCCGGCACGTGCCCTTCAAGGGCAGCATCCTGGTCGGGGTGCTGTTCCTCACCGGCCTGCCGGTCAGCATGCTGCTGGTCCCGATCTACGAGATGTACGTGCGGTTCAACTGGCTCAACTCGCCCTTCTGGACCTCCTTCGTGCTGGCCGCGACCTCCGTCCCGTTCGCGATCTGGCTGCTGAAGAACTTCATCGACCAGGTCCCCCGGGAATTCGAGGAGGCCGCGGCGATCGAGGGGTCGAGCGAGCTGCGGATCCTCTGGAGCGTGGTGATCCCGCTGGCCATGCCGGGCGTGCTCGTCTCGGCGATCCTGACGTTCATCAACGCCTGGGGCGCGTTCCTGATCCCGCTGGTGCTGGACGGCAACCCGTCAGACACGCCGGGAGCGGTGGGGATCTACCAGTTCCTTGATGCCAACGCCCAGGTGCAGTACGGGCCGCTGGCCGCGTACTCGATCCTGTTCTCCATCCCGGTCCTGGCCCTCTACCTGATCAGCTCACGGTGGCTGCAGGGCGGGTTCGCCTTCGCCGGCGGAATCAAGGGATAGGCCGGTGCTCACCATCGGCCGGTCATACCTGTCATCGACGCAACGCAGCGACCGGGAGTAGCAGTGGCCAGGATCGTTCTCGAAGGCGTGACCAAGAGATTCAAGGGCTCCGTCGCCGTCGATCATCTCGACCTGGAGGTCGAGGACGGCGAGTTCCTGGTCATCGTGGGCCCCTCGGGCTGCGGCAAGACCACGACCCTGCGCATGCTGGCCGGATTCGACACCCCGACCAGCGGATCGGTCGTCATCGGCGGGCGGAAGGTGAACGACGTCCCGCCGAAGGACCGGAACCTGGCCATGGTCTTCCAGAATTACGCCCTGTTCCCGCATATGACCGTCGAGAAGAACCTGGCGTTCGGCATGAAGATCCGCCATGAGGCCAGGGCATCCATCCGGCCCCAGATCGCCGACGTCGCGGGGATGCTGGGCATCGAGCCGCTGCTGGGCCGCAAGCCGGCCGAGCTTTCCGGCGGCGAGCGGCAGCGGGTGGCCCTGGGCCGGGCGCTGCTGCGCAAGCCGCAGGCCTTCCTGCTGGATGAGCCGCTGTCGAACCTTGACGCGGCGCTGCGCACCCAGATGCGCACCGAACTGCAGCGGATCCACCGGCAGTTCCCGGTGACGACGATCTACGTGACGCACGACCAGGTCGAGGCGATGACCATGGCCGACCGGGTCGCGCTCATGCACGAGGGCAGCCTCCAGCAGATAGCGACCCCCGAGGCCCTGTACGAGGAGCCAGGCAACGCCTTCGTGGCCGGCTTCATCGGCTCCCCGAAGATCAATCTTGTTCCCGGCCGGGTGCGCACGGACGGAACATCCGTGCTGATCAGCTGCCTGTCCTCGGACATCCCGGTCAACGGCTCGGCCGGAACGGCACTGCGCGGCTCGGGGGCGGAGTCGCTGCTGGTGGGCTTCCGGCCGGAGGAAATCCGGCTCGCCGCACCCGGCGGCAGCCTGCCGGTGGTGACCGGAACCGTCGAGGTCATCGAGCCGCTGGGACCGGAGACGCATGTCGCCGTGCGGGTCGGCGACGAGACGCTGACGTGCAAGTTCCCGGCTCGCTCGGGCCTGAGCGTCGGCAGCGAGATCCGCCTCGAACTGGACGTCGCCCAGATGAAGCTCTTCGACGCGGCCAGCGGCGACCGCGTGCGCTGACCGGCCCGGACCGGCCCGGCCGGACTGGCCAGCCGAGAGGAGGCATGATCATGAAGGCCGCTGTGCTGAGCCGGCTGCCGGCCACCCGCCTGGACATCTCGCAGCTGCCGGAGCCGGCCATGCCGCCCGGCTCGGTCCTGGTCGAGATGGGCGCGTGCGGGATCTGCGGCACCGACCTGCACATCATGAGCGGCTCCTCCTACCGCCCGGAACTGCCGTTCGTGCTCGGTCATGAGCCGGTCGGCACGATCATCGCGGCGGCGCCGAACGTGGACGCCGGCCTGATCGGACGCCGGGTCGCGGCGGCCATCTTCACCGGCTGCGGCCGCTGCGCGCCGTGCCGGTCCGGAGACGAGCGGCTCTGCGAGCGCGGTGCCCGCGTCACCGGGGTGCTCGGCCCGTGGGGAGGATTCGCGGACCGGCTGGTGCTGGACGCGGACCATCTGCTGGCCGTGCCGGCCGCATTGTCCGACGTGGCGGCGGCCAGCCTGGTCGACGCCGGCGCGACCGCGCACAACGCGGTCCGGTTCGTGCTGGCCTGCCGCTGGCCGCCGTCATCATCCATGCTCGTGGCGGGCGCCTGCCCGCTGGGCCTGCTGGTCGCCGAGTTGCTGCGGGCGGCGGGGATCGCGCCCGCGCTGGTGGAGCCCAACCCGCTGCGGCGCGCGACGGCCGGCGCACTCGGCTTCGCCGCGGTCGAGTCGCTGGCCCAGGCCGATGATCCGCTTGACGTGGTCATCGACTGCGCCGGCGCGCCGGGGGCGGTCATGCCCCTGCTCAGCCGGCTGGCCGCCCACGGCCTGTACGTCAGTGTCGGCTACAGCGTCGTCCCCGAGGTGGACCTGGCCGTGGTTTCGCGCCGCGAACTGACCATCCGGGGGATCAGGTCGGGAGCGCGCGCTGACCTGGCCCGGGTGCTGCGCCTCGCCGCGGACGGCACGATCCGGCCGCCGGACTGCCAGACCTGGGCGCTCGACGGCATTAACGATGCACTCGACGCGCTGCGTAACGGCACGGTGGCCGGGAAGGCCGTGATCGAGTTCGCGGCCGGTGCGCCTTCCGCCGGGCGCGGGTGAAGCGGCCCGGCCAGGTCGCGCCACCGGGCCCGCGGGCCGCCGGCCCCGGCGAACGCGGCTGGGACCCGGGCCTCAGCGGTCCAGGTACTGCCCGGCGGCGGCGCGGTTGTGCTTCATCGACTCCATCGCGCGGTCCTCCCAGGCGAAAACGGCCACGGTGGCCAGGTCACTGAACCGGGCCCGGGCGAGCGCGGCGAAGACCGCGGCCCAGTCGATCTCGCCCTGCCCGATGTCCAGGTGCTGGTGGATGCGCGCGCCCGGATCGGGCGGATTGAGGATGACCCGGGCCGGCCGGTAAGTGTCGGCCAGGTGCACGTGGGCCAGCACGGGGGCGCAGTACTCGATCATCTGGGCCAGGTCGCCGCCGAGGTGAAAGAGATGCGGGGTGCAGAACAGATAGCGGACCAGCGGCGAGCCGATGGCCCGGATCAGGTCCACCGCCTGGTCATTGGTCTCGACGAAATCGTAGGGGTGTGGCTCCACCATGATGCTGACGCCGCCGCGCTCGGCGGCCGGCAGCACCTCGTCCACCGAGCGAAGGAAGGCCTCGCGGCACTCGCGCGGGCGGTCCGGGGTACCGGTGAACTCGGTATTGATGCGCGCGCACCCCAGTTCCTGCGCGGTGTCGATGGCCACCCGCAGCGCCCGGACCGCGCTGAGCCGCTCGCCATCGTCCGGGCTGGCCCAGGGCTGGACAATGAAAAGTGACGCGATGTCGATCTGCCATTGGCCGCTGGCCTCGTTCAGGCTGCGGATGACCTCCCGGGCCGGCCGGTCTTCCTGCCGGTGGGCCAGGAAACCGTCCCGCGGCGAAAGCTCGACCGCCTGATATCCCGCCTGCGCGACGGACGCGAACATGTCGGGCACCGGCAGCCGTCTCAGCAGGCACGGGTCAACGGCCAGCTTCATCACGCGCCCGCCTCAGCCTGCTGGCGCTTCGTCAATGCGGACCGAATCGCGCCAGGATGCGGTGGCCTCGAATCCCAGCACCTCCCGGGCGCGGGCACCGCTGACCAGGGAGCTATAGGTATCGAGTTCCCCGATGACCGGTATGTGCGGATAGAAGCGGTCGATAAGCTCTTGCACCGGCAGGGCCGAGAACCCGTCCTGCGCCGCGATGAACAGCGTCTCGTTCTCAATGTCATTGTTCTCGCAGGCCAGCCGGTACGCACGGGCCGCATCCGAGACGTGCACGTACAGCCATAGCATGTTGTACGCCTTGCTCGGATCAGTGAATCGCTCGGGGCTGGCGCCCTGAGTCGTGTCCCACACATAGCAGGTCCGCAAGGACACGGTGGACAGGCTGCCGCGCAGCGTGTAGCTGCGGCACATTTCCTCTATCAGCACCTTGCCGAGGCTGTATTCGTCTTGCGGCCGGAGCGGATGCTTCTCGTCAATCGGGAAGTACTCCGGCGCCATGTCAACCTTGCGGAACGAGAAGCCGAGCGCGGCTTCACTCGAAGCAGCCACGAACCTCCTCGCACCAACCGCGACAGCGGCCTCCAGGGCATTGAATGTCCCCACCACGTTGGTCCGGAAGAGCTCCTCGGGGGTGACGATGCCGGGGTCGGGGACAGCGGCGAGATGGATGATGCCCTCGCAGCCGGCGAAGGCCTTCTCCAGGCTGCCCGCATCGTTGAGGTCAGCCCACCTGAACTCGGGAAACTCCGTGCCGCCCGGCCCTGGCCGCCGGATGTCGACGCCGACCGCCTGGTGCCCGCTGGCGATCAGGTCCCGCATCACGTGCGTGCCGACAAAGCCCAGCGATCCGGTCACTGCTATGCGCATTCGGCTCTCCTCGCGAACAGGGCTGGCGATTTTACGCACAGCGATACTGGCGGCACGCAGAGCGCAATTATGAGTAGGCGCACGGCGCATCGGACTAGCGTTTTCATTATACAAGCCAAGGCGCGGTAAAGGTAGCCAGCCAGGCCTTTTTGCGGCTGGACGCCACCGGCGGTCAAGGAGCCGCCGGAGGCAGGAGCCGGGCCCGGGATACTAGCGGCCATTAAAACTCCGGGAAAAGCTAGCCTCACGCCATTCCGGCGAGTTATACGATTTCGCCTCCGGCAGCTATTCCGGCGCAATTAATGACGCCATCATGCCATTGCTGGTGACGCTGGGCAGCACTTATCGTGCTCGTTAATAATTCGGTTGGAATCCGGCTGTCCCGGGCGGCCGCACGGCCTGCTACCCGGCCGGAATAGAGGCATGGGCCGAACATGGTTCCCTCGATCGCGCCTGCCCCGTTGATGCATCCGCCCGCCATTCCGGCCACCTCGCCGGCCGCGTACAGGCCGGTCATTGCGGGCCCGCCAGCAGGCTGCACCCGGCAGCATGAATCAGTACGCACTCCGCCAAAATTCTTCTGCACCAGCGGGAAGTACTGAATGGCGCAGAAGGGCGGCTGCGCAAGCGGCCGGAGCCCGGGCACCGGCCGGCCGAACTCCGGCTCGCGCCCGCCGCCCGCGCGGACGCCCGCGTTGTACCGGTCCAGGCTCCCGGCCAGCGCCGCGGGCGGAAGCCTGGTGGCGGCGGCCAGCTCGGGGATGGAATCCGCGCGCCAGGCGTACCGCGACTCCCGCCAGAATTGCGCCTGGGCGTCCGGTGCGGTCAGCAGCGGCGAGCCGTAGTGCGCGTCGTTCAGCAGCAGCAGGCCGGCCGCCGCCCGGCTATCAAAGATGCCCCACGCGGTCTGGCCCGGCTGCGCGATGACCGCGGGCGTCCCGGTCAGCCCGCCCCGGAGATCCTCGTCGTGGAAGCGCACGCCGTCGCTGTTCACCCAGATCTCGTCGCGGATGCCGCGGACGACCAGGCCGCGGGCACCGGAGGGATCCTGCGGGTCCGGCGTGCCGACCGGATAGAGCCAGAGGTGCTCGAGGCCGGTGAAGGCGGCCCCGGCCTGCCGCAGCAGGCCGTGGCCGCGGCCGGTCGCGGTGGCCGATCCGCCGCAGAGGAACCGGCTCAGGCCGGCCAGGCCGGGGGCGTGCCGCAGCAGCAGGCGGCGATTGCTGGTGAATCCGCCGGTGCAGATGATCGTGGCGCCCGCCAGCAGGTGATAGGACTCCCCCGCCGTCGTCGCGGCGACGCCGCGGGCCCGCCCGTTCTCGCGCAGGATCCTGGTCACCGCCGTGCCGGTGCGAAGGGTAACGCCGAGCGACCGGCAGCGGGCCAGCAGCGCGTCAACCACCGCCGGTCCCCCGCCTGGCCGGTGCCACCTGGGCACCGAGTTGCCCTCATGCAGGCGGAGCTCTGACCAGGTCAGGCCCAATTCCTCGCACCAGGCATAGACCTCGGCGCAGCTGTCGGTGAGGTACCTGCGGGCCCAGGCCAGGTCAGCTGACGCACCGCCGGCCCGGCGCCAGTCGCGCAGCGCCAGCCCGGCATCGTCGCGTATCCCGCTGCGGGCCTGGAGCGGGGTTCCGACCAGGCAGCAGCCGCCGGTGCTGATCGCCGACGCGCCGCCGGGCGCGGGCTCAGCCTCGAGCACGATCACGCGGCGGCCGCCGGCCGCCGCCTCGATCGCGGCGGCCAGCCCGGCCACGCCCGAGCCGACCACGACCGCATCCCAGCGCGCCGCGGGCGGCCCGGTCATGGCCCGGCCCGGCCGACGGCCGCCGATCCCTCGGTGCTGAGCAGCACGAGCACCGACGATGGCGTCACGGCCAGGTCCTCGCGGCGCTTCGGTGAGCCCGGGCCGGTCAGCGCCGCGCGGACGGCGGCCAGCGACGCTGCTCCGCTCGGCCCGGACGAGACCCCCAGGCGGGCCAGATCGGCGGCTGCCTGCCGGGCGGCGTGATCGGGCACCGCGATGGCCGCGTCCAGGCCGGCCGCGAGCACCGGCCAGGCCAGGCTGGACGGCGTGCCGCAGTTCAGGCCGGCCATCACGGTGCCCGGCGTGGGCACCGACCGCAGCACTCCGCTGCGCAGGCTGGCCAGCACGCAGGCGGCCGTGTCCGGTTCCACGGTCAGCAGCGCCGGACCCGGACCGCCGCCCGCGGGCTGGCCGCGGTAGTGGGCCACGACCGCCTGCGCCAGAGACCCGACCCCGGCCGGCACGCTGACCAGGCCCGGGCCGGGCAGGCCGTGCTCCCGCAACTGCATATCGACCTCACCCAGCATGGTGCCGTAACCCGCCACGATCCAGCCGGGCACGCGCTCGTACCCCGGCCACGCGGTGTCCTGCACCAGCACCCGCCCCGGCCCGGCCGCCACGTAGCGGGCCGCCCGCTCGACCGCCCGGTCATAGGACTCGCTGACCACGGCGACGGTGGCGCCCTCAGCCGCGATCGCCGCCGCGGCCCCGGGCGAAACCGCCTCCGGCACGAGCACGCGGACATCCAGGCCGAGCAGCCGGCCCATCCACGCCACCGCCCGCCCGTGGTTGCCGTCCGTAGCCGTCACCAGCTCGACCGGACGGTCCGCCGCCGCCCGCCGCAGCGCGGCGACCGTCAGCGGCCCGGCCGGGCCGGCCGCGCGGGCACCCGCGTCCGGCCCGGCCAGGATCTGCGCGACCGCCCAGGAGGCGCCCAGCACCTTGAACGCCGGAAGGCCCAGGCGGGTGGATTCGTCCTTGACGAACACCCGGCCCACACGCAGTTCCCGGGCCAGGGCGGGCAGCTCGTGCAACTGGGTAGGCCGGTACCCGGGCAGGCGGGCGTGGAATGCCGCCGCGGCCCCGTCCGGTGCCGCGCACCGCCACCGCCGCGCGGCCGGCCGGATGTACCAAGGCAAGGCCGGGGTGGCAGTCATCCCGCCAGCATCCCGCACGCTCCGCGGCGGGCCCGACGCGGGATTGGGCGGGCCGGTTCATAACCGCCAGGCCGGCTGCGTCGTCATAAGCAGTGCACAGGTCGTTGACCGGCTAGCAAAAAGGGGACGCCATGCACCGCTCTGCTCTCTCCGCCCGGCGGCTGGCCAGCGCGGCCGCCGCTACCTGCGCCGCCGCGCTGATTCCGGTGACCGCGCTGATTCCGGCGGCCGCGCTGGCCGCGACCGCCGGGCCGGCCACGGCGCCGGCCGCGGCGAGGCCCGCTGCGGCCCGGCCATCCGCCGTGGCGGCCCGGCCGGCCGGCTTCCAGCCGGCCGCGGCGAGCTTTACCTCCCCGGCCCGGGGAGTGGTGCTGGGCGGCGTGGGCTGCCGGGAGCCCCGGCGCTGCCGGGCCCGGCTGATGGCGACGACTGACGCGGGCGCGCACTGGCACTCGCTGACCGCGCCCCGGGCCTGGCTGCTCAATCGCGGCCCCGTGGTCAGCCAGGTCGTCTTCGCCAGCCAGCGCAACGGCTGGCTGTATGGCCAGTCCGGCGCGCGGCTGTGGGCCACCCACGATGGCGGCGCGCACTGGCGCAAGCTGTCCCTGGGCGGGAGCATCGTGACGCTGGCCACCTCGGCCGGGACCGCGTACGCCGTCGTCGCGGCGCCCGGCGGCCGCCGGGACGAGTTGCTGCGCAGCCCGGCGGGCCAGAACGCGTGGGCCCGGGTGGGCACGATCACCGGCGGGTTCGGGTCAGTCGTGGCGGTATCCGGGCCGGCGGCCTGGTTCGGCAGCAGCAGCCCGGCGAGCGGGGCCGGCACCTTGTGGGCGACCGCGGACGGCACGCACTGGCACCGGTACCCGTTCACCTGCCCGGGCCGGGGCTACCAGCTATCCGGCATCGCGGCCGCCAGCCGCTCCCGGGTCGTGTTCCTGTGCACTGACGCGCAAGGCACGTACCACACGAACAAGGAGGTGCTGCGGTCGGTCGACGGCGGCCGGACCGAGCACCTGACCGGGCATGCCCCCGTCCCCGGGGACGACAGCCCGGGCGGGTTCGCCGTGCCGCGGCACCGCAGCATGGCGATCACCATCGCCGCCGTCACGCCCGGCCCGGACTTCCTCTACCGCTCGCCCAACGGCGGCAGGACCTGGGCGCAGATTATGGTCCCCGGCACCGACGGCGGCGTCAACATCGGCTCGCTGGCTTACCAGAGCCGGCGGGCGGGCTGGGTGGTGGCCGGCCAGCCGGGCGTGAGCCGGAGCCGACTGCTGCGGACATCGGACGGAGGCCGCCGCTGGCACCGGGTCAGCTTCTGAACCGCCGCGCCTGAGCCGCCACGCTGGAGTCAGGCCGGCTCGAACGCTCGCCGGCCGGCCGGCTCCCGCGTCGCGCTGCGTTCTTCCCAGGTGGTTCCGCCCCAGATTCCGGCCTGCCTGGTCTGCAGCGCATAGGACAGGCACAGCAGGCGCACCGCGCACTGCCCGCAGACCGCCTTGGCCGGGTCAATCTCGTGCAGCGCGGGACTCGGGTGGCCGCGCGAACCGGGCCTTCGCGGTCCCGGGCCGGGTTGCGCGCGGGCCGCCGATGGCCGACAGTCGTCGGCATGAAGACCATGACCTTCCCGGTGCGGACCGGCCGCCGCGAGACCGTGCACGACATCACCGCGCAGTGCGAGGAGTACGCGCGCGAGTCGTCCGGGGGCGGCGACGGGCTGCTGCACGTGTTCGTCCCGCACGCGACCGCGGGCGTCGCGGTGCTGGAACTGCACGCGGGCAGCGACACCGACCTGCTGGCCTCGCTGTCGCAGCTGCTGCCCGCCGACGACCGGTGGCAGCACTCGCACGGGTCGCCCGGCCATGGCCGCTCGCACGTGCTCCCGGCGCTGGTAGCGCCCTTCACTGTGCTGCCCGTGGTGGCCGGATCACTCGCGCTGGGCACCTGGCAGTCGGTCGCCCTGGTCGACCTCAACGTGGACAATCCGGACCGGCAGGTCCGGCTGTCGTTCCTGGGGTAAGCGCCGGTAACGTCACAGGCGTGTGCCTTCTCATCGCGCTGTCCCGGGTCCTGCCCGACGCGCCGCTCCTGGTGGCGGCCAACCGGGACGAGCGCTACGACCGCCCCGCTGAGGCGATCACGGTGCTGCGTGACCGCGGCCCGCGGATACTCGGCGGACGGGATCAGGTCGCCGGCGGGACCTGGCTGGCGGTAAACGAGCACGGGGTGCTGGCCGGCCTCACCAACTGGCCATCGGCCGGCGGCCGGGACGCCACCAGGCGGTCCCGGGGCGAGCTGCCGCTGGCCTTCGCCGCCCACGCCGATGCGGCCACCGCGGTGGCCAAGGTCTGCGCCGAGCTGGACCCGTCCGACTACAACCCCTGCTGGCTGCTGGTCGGCGACCGGAACTCGCTGTTCTCGATCGACATGACCGGCGGGCACCGTCCGGTCGCCGAGCAGCTGCCGCCGGGAACCTACGTGCTGGAGAACGCGCCGCTGCAGGCTCACTCGGCCAAGGCCCGGCACGTCGCCGCCATGGTGGCGGCCGGGATGGCCGGCGCGAGCGGGGTCAGCGAGGCCGAGGAGGCGCTGGCCGCCGTGCTGCGCGACCACCGGCCGGTCCCGGGCGCGGCCGGCCAGGGCCGCCCGGCCGAGCTGTCCGCGGCCTGCGTGCATACGGCCACGTACGGCACCCGGTCAGCCATGATCGTCAGCGTCGGGGCGGCCGGGTGGCCCCGGGTCCGCGTCGCGGATGGCCCGCCCTGCCAGGTCCCGTTCGAGGATGCGACCCCGCTGTGGACCGCACCCGGGGCCGGTTCAACCCCGGATTCCGCCGGGCCGGGGTGAGGTCAGGCAGCATCCGGCCCACCTGGATTCACCCCGGCCGGCCAGGCCCACCGCCGCCGCGGGTCAGCCGGCGAAGAGGGCGAACAGCAGGTACGCGTTCAGTGCGATGATCACCACGGCGATGCCGGCCGCCGCCGCGGTCGTGACGGCGCGGTTGACCAGCGCGCCCATGAGGTCCGCGCGGCGGGTGACCAGCACCAGCGGCACCAGCGCGAACGGGATGCCGAACGACAGCACGACCTGCGAGATCACCAGGCTGCTGGTGACCGGCAGGCCGAGGCCGAGCACCACCAGCGCCGGGAGCATGGTGAGCCCGCGCCGGACGAACAGCGGGATCCGGCGGCCGATGAAGCCCTGCATGACGACCTGCCCGGCGTAGGTGCCCACGCTGGATGACGACAGGCCGGACGCGAGCAGCGCGACGGCGAACGCCAGCGCGGCGCCGCCGCCCACGATCCGGCCGAGCTCGAAGTGCGCGGCCTGGATCGGGTTGGCCGGGGCATGGCCGCCGAGCCGGCTGAACAGCGAGGCGGCGACGAACAGCATGGCCAGGTTGATCAGGCCGGCCGCGCCCAGCGCGATCAGCACGTCGAGCCGCTGGAAGCCCAGCAGCTCGCGGCGCTCGGCGTCGTCGCGGCAGTGCACCCGGGACTTGGTCAGGGCGGAGTGCAGGTAGACGACGTGCGGCATCACCGTCGCCCCGATGATGCCCGCCACCAGCAGCACGCTGCCGCCCGGCAGGCTCGGCACCAGCCCGGACGCGATCGCCCCGGGAGCGGTCCCCACGGCGGCCAGGTCGTAGGCGAACCCGAGGAAGACGATCCCGAGCAGGCCGCAGATGGCCAGCTCGAAGCGGCGGTAGCCGCGCTGCTGCAGGGCCAGGATCCCGAACGCGACCACCGCCGTGATCAGCCCGGCGGGCAGCAGCTGCACGCCGAAGAGCAGGTTGAGCCCGAGCGCGGCGCCGACGAACTCGGCCACGTCGGTGGCCATGGCGATCAGCTCCGCCTGCACCCACAAGCCGCGGGATACCGCCCGCGGCAGGTACTCTCGGCACAGTTCCGGCAGGTCGCGGCCGGTGGCGACGCCGGTCTTGGCGGACAGGTACTGGACCAGCATGGCCATCAGGTTGGCCACCACGATCACCCAGGCGAGGGCGTAGCCGAACCTCGCCCCGGCGGAGAAGTTAGTGGCGAAGTTGCCGGGGTCGATGTAGGCGACGGCCGCGACGAACGCCGGGCCGAGGAGCGCCATGATTCCGCGCGCCCGGCCGCGCGAGCGCAGCAGCCGCAGGCCGCTCAGCCGCGCATCGGCGGACTCCGGCCCGGCTAGCCCAGTGCCGGCTAGCCCAGGGCCGGCTAGATCAGAGCCAGCTAGCTCAGGGGATTCCGGCCCGGCGGGCCCCATCGAGCCCGGTGCGGGCGGCAGCGGCGGCTGCAGTGCGGAGTCCTCGGCCAGCGGCTGCCCCAAGCCCTAGCCGACCGACGGGCCGAGGCCGAGGGACTGCGGCGTGCTCGAGTCCGGCGACGGCTGGTTCAGGCCCTCATCCAGCGGGCCGTACTCGGTCATCAGCGCGGCGCTGCCGCCCCACGGCGTCTGCTCCTCGGCGATCAGCGTGTTCGTGGTGAGCAGCAGGCCGGCCACCGAGGCACCGTTCTGCAGGGCCGAGCGGGCGACCCGGAGCGGGTCGATAATCCCCATCTCGATCATGTTCCCGAAGCGCCCTTCCAGGGCGTCGAAACCCTCGTCCTGGCCCATCTGCGCCATCTGGGCCACCACGTCCTGGCCGGAGTAGCCGGCGTTGGCGGCGATCAGGAAGGCGGGCTCGGTCAGCACGCTGCGCATGATCTCGACGCCGGTCGCGTAGTCGTCCTTGACCTGGAGGTCCTCCAGCGCGGCCTCCGCGTGCAGCAGCGCGGCCCCGCCGCCGGCCACGATGCCCTCAGCCATCGCGGCGCGGGTGGCGGACAGCGCGTCCTCGACCCGGTGCTGCAGTTCCCGCAGCTCCGCGTTGGTCGGCGCGCCGACCCTGATCACGGCGACCTTGCCGGACAGCGAGCCGATCCGCTCGGTCAGCACGTCCTCGTCGATGCCGAACTGGGCCCGGTCGCGCTCCGACCGCAGCTGGGTGACCCGGAACTCGACCGCCTCCGACGAGCCGCTGCCGCCGATGATCGCGGTCCGGTCGGCGTTGACCCGCACCTGGGTGGCCCGGCCGAGCTGCTCGATGGTCATCGTCTCCAGCGAGAACCCGGAGTGCTTGCTGAGCACGGCGCCGCCGGTAACGGCGGCGATGTCCTCCAGCTTGCGCAGCCGCCGGTCGCCGAAGCCGGGCGCCCGCACCGCGACGCACTGGAACACCCCGTTGACGTGGTTGTGCACGAGCATGCTCAGCGCCGAGCCCTCGACGTTCTCGGCCAGGATGACCAGCGGCCGCGGAGCCCGCATGACCTTGTCCAGGATCGGCATCAGCTGCTGGACCTTGGTGATCTTCTCGCTGCACAGCAGGATGTACGGGTCCTCCAGGATCGCCTCCAGGCTGGCCGGGTTGGTGACCAGATAAGGCGACAGGTATCCGTTCTCGAATTCAAAGCCCTCCACGAAGTCGACGCTCATTCCGTGCACGGCGGACTCCTCCACCGTGACGATGCCGCCGTCGCCCACCGTGTGCAGGGCCTTCGCGATCACGGTGCCGACCATTTCGTCGTCGTTCGCCGAGATCGCCGCCACCCGGGCGAAGTCCTGCTCGGTCTGGACCGGGTAGGCGACGCTCTGCAGGTGGCTGACCAGCCGTCCGACGGCCAGGTCGATGCCGCGCTTGACCAGCACCGGGTTGGCGCCCGCGGCGATGGCCTTGAAGCCCGACCTGACCACCGCCTGCGCGATCACCGTGGCGGTGGTGGTGCCGTCGCCGACGATGTCGTTGGTCTTGATCGCCGCTTCCTTGACCAGCTGGGCGCCCATGTTCTCGAACTGGTCCTTCAGGTGGATCTCGCGCGCGATCGTGACGCCGTCGTTGGTGACCACCGGCGATCCGGTGATCTTCTCCAGGATGACGTTGCGGCCCTTGGGCCCGAGCGTCGACTTCACGGCCTCGGCCAGCTGGTCCACTCCCGCCAGCAGCAGCGAGCGGGCTTCTTCGCCAAAACGCAGTTCCTTGGCCATTGGTCCTCCTGCGACGTCGGGGAGCGGGGAAAGCTGGGTCGGTTGCGGCTAGGGGACGAGGATCGCGCGGCCGCGGACGCGGCCCGCGTCCAGATCGGCCAGCGCCTCCGGCGCGGCGTCGAGCGGGTAGGTCCTGGTGTGCAGGGTGACCTTCCCGGCCTCGGCCAGCACCATCAGCTCGGCGAGGTCGTTGTAGGTGCCGACAATGTTGCCGATGATGTTCCGCTCGGTCGAGATGATGTCGAGCGTCGGGATGTGCAGGGTGCCGCCGTAGCCGATGACGAAGTACGAGCCGGCCGGCGCGGTCATCGCCCAGCCCTCGGCCTCGGCGCCCTCCTCCGCCACGAAGTCGAACACGACCTGGGCGCCGGGGCCGCCGGTCAGTTCCTGCACGGCAGCGAGCTGCCCGCCGTCGGCGACCACGGTGTGGTGCGCGCCGAGCTGCTCGGCCAGCTTGAGCGCGTCCGGGTTGCGGTCGACCACGATGATCCTGGTCGCGGTGAGCGCGGCCAGGCACTGGATGCCGATGTGGCCGAGCCCGCCGGCGCCGATGACCACGGCGGTGGTGCCCGGGTACAGCAGCGGGATGGCCTTGCGCACCGCGTGATAGGCGGTGATGCCGGCGTCGGCCAGCGCGGCCACGTCCTGCGGCCTGGTCGCCGGGTCCAGCTTGACGCAGGCCCGCGCCGAGGTAAGCAGGTACTCGGCCATCCCGCCGTCGCGGGACAGGCCGGGGAACGAGTTGTTGATGCAGTGCATGTCATCGCCGGCCCGGCAGGCCCGGCACAGCCCGCAGGTGGGCGTGGGGTGCAGGATCACCGTGTCGCCGACGGCCACGTTGGTGACCGCGGAGCCGATCTCGTGCACCCAGCCGGCGTTCTCGTGGCCCAGGATGTACGGCAGCGGCGTGCCCATGGCCGCGTCCCACTGACCCAGGATGATGTGCAGGTCGGTGCGGCAGACCCCGGCGCCGCCGATTTTCACGATGACATCAAGCGGGCCGGCGATCTTCGGCTCTGGTACCTCGTCGATCACAGGCTGGGTGTTAAACGCGTGCAGCCGGACGGCCTTCACTGGTCCTCCTCGCCTTGTCCTGCGGTGTCGTATCGATGCCGCAGCATGCCGCGGCAGATTCCGGCATTCGCCTCGATGCTGACCCGGGTGGTCCGGGCCTTCCGCAGGTGCAGCGGCACCGCGTCGTCGCGCACCGGGTCGCCGGTGACCGGGTCGATCAGCAGCGGGGCGTCGTCCCCGGCGGGCAGGCCGAGCTCGGCCCGGCGCTGCCGCAGTCTGTCCAGCGCACGCGAGGCCGGTACCTGGCCGAGGGTCATCGCCGCGCAGCGCCGGCGGCTCGGTCCCGGCCGCCAGCAGCGGCCGGCACACCTGGTCGGTGCCGGCCATCACCGCCTTGCGCAGGAAGTCGGCCCGCAGCTGGTGCAGCTCGCCGACCGCCTCGCCGTCGAACGACTGCGCGAACCCGGCCCGCGCGGCGACCCCGCCGTTGATCGCATCCGAGGCGAAGTGGTCCTCGAGCACCACCTCGGTGCGGCGCACGCCCGGCAGCCCGGAGACCGCGTCGTAGGCGTCGGCGACCATCAGGAAGGCGAAATTGGGCGCGCAGAAATACGTCGGCAGCCGGAGCCGGACGCTCGCGTCGCCGTCCGCCGAGACAGCGCAGGAGGCGACGAAGCCCAGCGCCGTAATCGGCTCGTCAAGCTCCGGGTCGCGCACCGCGGCCAGCGCGTCGAGCACCCTGGCCTCCCCGGGCGGGGCGCTGCGGGCCCGCGCCGCGGGGATGGCTCCGCCCGGAGGGGCGCCGGGCCCCTCCGGGAGAGCACTGCGCGATCCGGCGGTTACGGGAGCGGTCATGCCCCCGCGACCAGCTGCGCGTCGTCCTGCGCGGCCGGGGTTCCCTCGCCGGCGTCCAGCCGGTATTCCGCGGGCACCTCGATGCCGTACAGCTTGGCCGCGTTCAGGCCCAGGATCTTCTTCTTGCCGGCGGTGCCCAGCCGCGGGTAGTCGGAGAACTCGTCACTGGGGTAGTCCCAGTCGACGAAGCCCTCGACCTGCCACTTGGGCTCCCAGATCCCGTAGTCGCTGCCGAAGGTCATCTTGTCCTCGCCGACCCAGAACAGCAGCTCGCCCATGACCTTGGCGAAGAACTTCGGCCGGGCGTGCATCAGCCCGCCGATGACCACGGACAGGCCCGCGTACACGTTCGGCTCCTGCGTCGCCATGAAGCAGAAGTCCTCGATCCGCGGCAGGCCGACATGCTCGACGATGAAGTTCAGGTCCGGGAAGTCGGTCGCGCAGTGGTCGATATCGGTGACATCGAACGCGTCCTTGTCCAGCGGCCAGATCGTCGGGCCCTTGTGCACGTGGATGTTCTTGATCCCGAGTTCCTGCGCGGCCTCAAGGAACTTGTAGGCGCCGGGATCCGACAGCTTGTAGCCGCGCGAGCCGTTGTTCCACTCGGCCGTGTAGAGCTTGACGCCCTTGGACCCGTAGCGCTCGACGTTCTCCCGCAAGGCCACCAGACCGGGATCGCCGTCGCGGGGATCAAAGCGGGTGTTGACGATGAACTTGCCGGGGTGCTTCGCGCCCAGGGCGGCGTTGCGCTCGGTGGTGTTGAAGCCCTCCTTGTACCACTCCTTCAGGTAGGTGGGCTGGAAGATCGCCATGTCGACGTGGCCGTCCTCGAAGACGTCCTTCATCAGGTCGTCCTCGGAGTACTTCTGGAAGTGCTCGATGCTCCAGTGCGTCTCCGGCGGGCCCAGCCCCTGGTAGGCGTGGAAGCAGTTGATCCAGCCGTTGGCGTACTGCTCGGCCCCGGCCACCCAGTTATCCGGTGCCGCATTCCAGTAGTGCATGTGGCTATCAACAACGAAGTACTTCTCGCCGTCCTTTTCGTACACGAATGCCTCCTGTGGGGCCGAAGGTGCTGCTAAGAGGTAATGGCCGCAGGCCCGGCGGTCGCTAGCCCGGCAAAATCGCTGGTACTAGCAGAACCGCTGGGCCCGGCAACCGCAAGACCTAACTGGCGGTCAGGTCGAAATCGATGTACTCGGCCGCGTCCTCGGGGTTCGCGAACATGATCGTCCGGTCGTCCTCGTGGATCATCCGGCCGTAGTGCGTGGACATGTTCTCCTCGAACTCGGCGGCGTCGAAGAAACCGGGCTCCTCGCCGAGCGCCTCGGAGATCTCGTCGTAGACGAAGTCCATCCGCCCGACCGCGTCCACCCTGATCATCGAAGGCAGCGGCAGCACCGTCACGTTGGGCTTGGTCGCCATGACCTCGGCCATGACCGCGCCGACCTGATTGTTCATCAACGTGACGCCGCACATGTTGGACGCCGTGTTGTTCGATTTGAACGGGCTCTCGGCCGTCGTGAAGGTGGTCACTGCGCCAGCTCCTTCGGTGTCTCGAGATGGAGGTCGGACAGGATGCCGCTGAACCGGCTCTTGGCGGCGTCGAGGCCATCCTCGAAGCGCGGCGGCTTGGCCTCCGGCTGCGACCAGATGGGCTGCAGGGTGCGGGCGGCCGAGATGGACCGCGGCACCCAGACCGACAGCCACTGCTGCAGCAGTGCCTTGTTGTGGTCAGCGAACTCACGGTCGCTGGTCAGCAGCTCGAACATCGGCCTGGTGTAGCGCAGGTCGCGCTCGGCGTAGTCATACTCCTCCGCGCCGACCACCGTGGGGGTGACGAAGTCGCCGTTGCGCGGCGCCGCCTGCTGGACCAGGTGGCTGCGGAACAGCTCGCCGACCAGCGGCTCGAAGACGATGTTGGCCGCGAAGATCGCCTCGCACCAGTCGTCGATCGCGGTGAGCTGCTCGGCGAGCTCGCGGACGCCCTGCCAGGCGGGATCGCTGTTCCAGGTCTCGATGTGCGCCGAGCCGTCGAAGCCCTCGATCTCCTCGCTCAGGGTCAGGTTGTACAGCGCCAGGTCCTGGGCCGCCCTGATCCGGTGCATGCTGTTCACCGAGATCGCGTTGTTGTGCATGTTCGTCGGCGCCCGCCGGTTGGCGTTCGCGAACAGGTACAGCCCCAGGCCGTGATCGACATGCATCCAGGCGCCGATATTGCGCTCCACGAAGCGGACCCAGTTCTGGTTCCACTGATCGAACGCCTTGGCCTGACGGGCGGCGTCGATGTTCTGGTTGAGCTGCCGTACCACGTTGGAGTTGTAGCGGTAGAAGGTAAGTTCCCACTCCTCGTTCGGGTCGCGGAACTCGTGCCAGCCGGTGGCGGGCCAGTCATAGCCCTTGCCGCCGGAGCCGGGGAAGCGCTCGGGCTCGGGCCGGTCCGAGCCCCAGGCCTTGAGCGCCGTCCAGTCCAGCGGGTAACCGCCGCGGCCGTCGGAGAACCCGTACAGCCAGCCCTGGCTGAGGTAGTGCCGCGGGTCGGGCTGGACCTCGACGGTCACGTCCTCGTAGTGGCTCTGCTTGCGCTTCTGCGGGGTGTAGTAGTTGAACCTGCGCGCATTCGAATCGGGGAATTCCTTGGCGCCCGCCTCCGCGTCGGTGAAGACGGGCCTGGGCAGGTCGCGCTGTTCCGGAGTTGTCATCAGATCTCTCTCTCACCTTCGAGTCCCGCCGATGTCGCCACCGGTTGAGCTGCCAGTCGAGCTAGGTCGGGTCCGCCTCCTTCAGGGCTACGGGTCAGCCGTTGTCGTGAACTTGTCGTAGTAGATGCGCTTCTCCTCGACGCCCGCCGTGGCCAGCATCGGCATCGCCGCCTCCACCATCGGCGGCGGGCCGCAGACATAGGCATGCGCGCCTTTGAGGCCGCCGGCCAGCCGCTTGACCACGTCGGTGATCAGTCCGGTCTCGCCGTCCCAGCCGTCGCCCTCCTCGGGCTCCGACAACGCGGGGACGTAGGTGAAACCGGGCAGTTTCTCCTCGAGGCCGCGCAACTCCTCCTCGAAGCACAGGTCACGGCGCCCGCGGGCGCCGTAAAAATAAGTGGCCTTACGCTGCAAGCCCCGTTCTGCCATCGACCGGAGCAGGGACAGAATCGGCGCCATCCCCGCGCCGCCGCCAACGAAGATCAAGTCTGTTTCGAAGCCCTCGCGCAGCGTGAACACGCCGAACGGCCCGGTCAGCTCAAGCTGATCGCCAACCGCGAGCCCGGTATCCAGGAGATGCGAGAACAGCCCGTTGGGATAGATCTTGATCACGAACTCCAGCAGGCCGCCGTCCCGGCTGGTGGTGTTGGCCATCGAGAACGAGCGGGTCTCGTCCGTGCCGGGGACCTTGATGTCGACGTACTGGCCGGGGAAGAACTTGATCTCCTGGGGCTCGACCAGGCGCAGCACCAGGTGGCGCATGTCGTGCGTGACTGGCTCGTTGGAGACGACCTCAGCCGTCGCCTCCTGGATCGGCAGCCCGGACCGGATCATGTCCTCGTCGTAGTTGAGCAGCTCGATCGTCAGGTCCTCGTACGGGTGCGCCCGGCAGAGCAGCGTGAAGCCTTCCTCCTTCTCGTAGTCGGGCAGCGCGAACGTCGAGTACCGCTCCAGGTCGATGTCGTCACCGTCGAGGACGAAGGACTTGCAGGAGGAGCACTGGCCCTCCTTGCAGCCGTGCATGAGCATGATGCCCTGCTCGGCGGCGGCCCGCAGGATCGTCTGATCCTCGGCGACCTCGATCTCAATGCCGACGGGCTCGAATCGCACGAGATGCTTATCGGCCATGGCTCCCTGCTCTTGCGGCCTGGGCTGCGGACGGCCTGCGGCGGCCACCGGATGGGCGGGCAGGATGAGCAGGAAAGAGGAGCCAGGGCCCGGGCCGCTGGCCCCCCTTTCTGCTCGCTAGCTCAGCTGTCTGGCCAGCTCAGCTATTTTGGCCAGCCCAGCTATCTGCTAACTCGGCTGCTCGGTCAGTCCTGCGCGGGCGCCGGCGGCCGGCTGGCCCCTGCCGGATGTAATCCGCGTGGAACGCCGTCCGGTCCTCGGGCGACATCTCGTTGAGGATCACGTTCGGGCTGAGCACGGGGCCCATCTTGCGCAGGTGATCCAGCGTCCACATCTTCTTCGGGTCGAGGTTCAGATGCGGCTGCGCGGTCATGGTCTTGCCGTCGTCACGCACGTAGCCCATGTCCTTCACCACGTCGGCCCAGTTCCAGCCGTGGTACAGGGTCTCCCACTCGCGCTTGCCGATCAGCTGCCCCATGTTCGGGGTATCCCGGCCCTGGTAGGTCGGACGGAAGGCCTCGACGTCGGTCCACCGGCACTCTTCGTGGCAGTACGTCCGGACCTGGCCGTCGACCTCGTCCATCACCATGTCCTCGCGGACCAGGCAGGGCACCATGCAGGTCCAGCACCGGTGCGGGTACACGTAGTCGACGTTCTCGGCGACGATCGGGTTATGCCCGTTCGGCATCGACAGGCGGTTGTAGTTCTCCCACCACTTGCCGTACTTGTCGTACCAGCCCGGGTACTTGTACTCGAACCACTCGAAGTCCTTGTCGGTCATCGGGTCGATCCGCCAGTAGTTGGCGAGCCAGCCGGTGGCGAAGAACTGCGCCACCTCGTGCACGTAGCCCTTGTTCCAGATCTGGTTCCAGGCTTCCTCGATCAGGTCGTGCGGGATGACCAGGCCGTACTTCTCCAGCGGCACCAGGTAGCTGCGGTAGTAGTCGTCGTAGATCCACCGGCGCCACATCTCCGCGTAGGACTCACGGTCCTTGCGCCGGTCCTTGGTGCCGTACTCGATGAACGTGCCGATGGCCGCGTCCACCACCCGGTGGTTGTTCCACCACGCGTAGCGCAGGTCGCGCTCGAGCAGCTGGTGGTTACTCTCGTCCGCGAGCGCCATCAGCAGCGTGGCGTAGCCGTTGCTGATGTGCCGGGACTCATCCGACTGGACCGAGTGGAACACCGTCGGCAGCAGGTAGTCACCGTTCGCGGCCGCTTCGGCCGGCATGGCCACGAACAGCGTGTTGGTGAACGCCGTCTCGGCCACGATGGTGAGGTAGATGCTCGCCGCGGTGATCGCGTCACCGGTGATGAAGCCCTCGGCGAACTGCCGGCCGATGGTGCCGCAGTAGTCGTTGTGGAAGTTGCGCAGGCTGTTGTTGAAGCCCGCCGGGTCGATGTAGTTGTTCATGTACAGGCGCTTGAGGTTCTGCTGGATCGTCGAGTGCCTGACCTCGTCGATCATCTGGATGGCCTGGCCGTTGTGCAGCTCGGGGTTCGGTACCGTGCGGAACAGCAGCGGCATCGCCCGGGCCGCCGATACCTCGGGCAGCGGGATGATCGACAGGAACAGCTTCTGCCATTCCAGCCAGCGCTCCTGGACCTGGCGGAACATGTTCCCGCGGATCGCGCCGTCGGAGGCGCCGTAGACCCGGTGGTCCTTCTCTTCCTGCATCGGGAAGTACGACCGCAGGACCTGCTTCAGCGGGTCCTTCTTCTGCGACTTCACGAAGGTGTAGTCGGTGCCGTACTGCGATACCGGCTCGTGGTAGAGCGGTTCCCAGGACAGTTCCTGGATCTTCTGGTGTGCCTTGGCCACGCTTTGGCGACTCATTCCACTCCTTCACCCTTCACTCGGGTCGGCTGAGACAGCCCGCCTGCAGCCTTGATCGTCTTCCGGCGAAGGCCCGTCACCTCGCCGTCGAACGCGCGCACGCCGCACGCCCGAAACTCCTCATGGCCTGATAACAACCTGTTCTGCTCGGCCCGGCGCTCTCAACATGAGACAACGCCCCCTGGTCTTCAGTTCTGGCCTCGAACGCACTGACCTGCGTGCTGTCGGCCATACCCGCATTGCGCCCTTAGCTCAAACCCCCGCTCGCCGCCGGTTCAGTCGTCGCCGAACACGGCCGCCCTGATCTCGGCCAGATGCTCCTGCACATCGACGGAAACCTGGCGGTTTCCCTCCGGTGCGGGCTGGATGCCCAGGGCCAGCAGCAGCTCCGCGGCCGGGACGCCCGGATGGCCGGTAGCGCCGAGAACCGGATGCAGGCCCTGGTCGGCCAGATGGTGAAACACCAGGTTGACGATCGTCCAGGGGTTGTACGTCTCGTCGCCGTGCCGGCCTGGCTGGCCTTGCTCCTCACCGTCCGGCCCGGCCCGCTGGTCGTCCCGCTGGCCCCTCGGCAGGTCGCGGCGCTGGGAGTCCTGCTGGTCATCGGGCCGGTTCATCGGGGACCTCCTGGCGGGCCGAATGGGGGCAGACGTGAGGCATCAAATGGCGGCTGGCTCAAAAAAGGGGTCTCAACATGAGACATGTGGCGGCCAAGCCGTGCTTATGTTGAGAGGACGACGCAACCCTCTAAGCCATCCCGCGGGCTGGCCCGCCCGGCGAGAGCGGTATCGGGAAGCAGGGAGGCGCCATGCCACCAGGTGTGTCCCCGCCGCCGGATCTTTCCGGTAGCGACCGGCCGACCAGGACGAGAAAGCGTTTCCTGACCGGCGGTGACCGGCTGGCCAAAACCCGGGAGCGCTTCCTCACCGCCGAGCCGGTCGAACCGGACCAGGTGCGCGACACGATACTGGCGTCGTGGTGGCGGTCCCGGCGGTGGAATGTCGCCGCGGACCACATTGACCTGTCTTATGTTCGCGACCCCGACCTCGATACCCCGCTGACCCGCAGCGCGCTGCCGGTGCTGCGGAACCTGCGCGAGCATCTGGACGGCCAGCCGATCAGCATCATTCTCACTGACGCCGCCGGAGTGGTGCTCACCCGGCTAGCGGCCGACCACGATCTCGACCGGCACCTGGACAGCGTCCAGCTCGCACCGGGCTTCAGCTACGCGGAGGAGTTCGTCGGCACCAACGGGATCGGCACCGCGCTGGAGGGCGGGCGGCCGATGCACGTCTTCGGCCACGAGCATTATGCGGAGAATCTTGAGGACCTGGCCTGCGCCGGAGTGCCGATCCACCACCCGATCTCGGGCAAGACCGTGGGTGCCGTCGACCTGACCTGCTGGCGGAAGGACGCCGACGGGCTGCTGATCGCGCTGGCCAAGACCACCGCCGACCAGATCACCCAGGCCCTGCTGACCGGCAGTGGCGAGCGCGAGTTCGAGCTGCTGCAGGAGTACCTGCGGGCTTGCCGGCGCACCACCGGAATCGTGCTGGCGCTTAACAACGACGTGGTCATGATGAACGACTACGCCCGGCAGGTCCTCGATCCCGGGGACCAGGTGGTGCTGCTCGGGCAGGCCGCCGACGCGCTGGCCAGCCTGCCGCCCGGGCCGGTCGTGGTCGAGCTGCCCAGCGGCGTCATGGCCCGCATCCAGTGCCGGCCGGTGCACCGCGATGACCGGCGCGCCGGTGGCGTCGTGCATGTGAAGCTGATCGAGCCGGGCCAGCGGCAAGCCCAGGAGGCGGGTACCGGGGCCGCGCCGCCGACCCGGATCTTCCTGCCCGGCCTGGTCGGCTCGGGGGCGCTGTGGGTGCGCGGGTGCCAGCAGGTCGACGCGGTCTACGGCTCAGCCGAGTGGCTCGCGCTGCAGGGCGAGCCCGGCACCGGCAAGCTGGCCGTCATCCGGGCCGTGCACCAGCGGCGCAATCCGGCCGGGCTCCTGCACGTCCTCGATTGCGCGGACGCCGGGGGCCAGAAGTGGCTGGCCGAGGCGCGCAGCCAGCTGCTCGACAGCCAGGGCACCCTGGTGATCCGGCATGTCGACGGGCTCGGCCCGCGGCAGCTGCGCGCGCTGTCGGCCGTGCTGCAGGAGGCAGTAACCGCCGGCCAGCAGGACTCGCTGCGGGTCGTGGTCACCCTGAGCCGGGCGGCCGTGAACGACGATCTGGCCGAGCTGCTGCGGTTCTTCCCGAGCACGGTGGAGCTCCCGCCGCTCCGGCATCACATCGAGGACCTGCAGGAGCTGGTGCCGTTCTTCCTCGCGAAGCTCAACCAGCAGGGACGGCTGAACTGCTCGCCCGAGGCCATGCAGCTGCTGCTGCGGTCCAGCTGGCCGGGTAACACCGAGCAGCTCTGGCAGGTGCTGCGCCGGGTGGTCCAGCACCGGCGCAGCGGCTCGATCCGCCCGCACGATCTCCCGCCGGAATGCTGGACGGTGAGCCGGCGGCTGCTGAGCCCGCTGGAGTCAATGGAGCGCGACGCCATTGTGCAGAGCCTGCTGGACCACGAGGGCAACAAGGTTAAGGCGGCCGAATCGCTGGGGATGTCCCGGGCGACGATCTACCGCAAGATCCACGAATACGGGATCGTCACCCCGGCCAGCTGAAGCGCACGGCGCGGCCGCCAAAGTGCCCGGCGCGCGGCCGCCATGGGCCGGGCGCGCGGATCGCTGTCCCCCCGATGAGCCGCTGTTCCCGATTAGCGGCGACCGCGAAATCCCCCCGGAACCGCTGACTTAGCTCAAATTGAGACTGGCCACATGATGGCCGGGAGGTACAGATGTGACATAACCCACACCAGCTGGTGGGTTCCAGGGGCCTCAAGTTCCCGGCGAAGGGGTAGCGATGACCGCACGCGATGCAACCGCTGATGGACCAGTCGAATCCGCCGCACTCGCCGAGGAAGTTCCCGGGGTCGCGCCGGCCACAGTGGGACCGCTGAACGGCGACCCGTCCGGGCTGGGTCTCGCGTGCTTCATCATGGGCGCGGTGGCGCTCGGCCTGTCACTGGTTGGCGTCGTGCCGCAGGCCGAGCTCGGCGCGCCCCTGGCCATCATTCTCGGCGCCACTTCCATGGGCCTGATCATTACCACGATCTGGTCGGCCGCCCTCGGCCAGACCGCGGTGGCGGCCATCTTCGGTATCTTCGCCGCCTTCTGGCTGAGCTATTTCCTGCTCGTGACCGGGCTGATCCGTGGCTGGTTCGGAATCGCCCCGGTCGACGTGGTGGCCACCGTGAAGCTGTTCCTTATTACCTGGCTGGTCACCGTGCTGATGCTGACCCTGGCGACGCTCCGGCTGCCGGTGGCCTTCACGGCGGTGTTCGTCCTCGTCGCCCTCACGGTGCTGTTCGTGCTGCTGGCCTACGAGCAGACGCCCGTATCGTCCGGTCTGCTGAAGACAGGCGGGTATGTCCTGCTGGTTGCCGCGGCGGGGGGCGTGTACCTGTTCTTCAACTCGCTCTCGATAGGCACTGGCGGCAAGGCTCTCCCGCTGGGCCGACCCACCCTGCACTGACCGGCCGCTGCGGACGCCTCCGCGGCGTTGTTTCATGATCCGGAAGGATTCGCGTCACCGCTGACGCGATTCCTTCCGGATCATGGCCGACCACTCCCTAGGGATCATGGGCAGCGCCGTCCGGGGGCCGCACCGGCAGGGAATTAGGCCGGCCATACGATGATCGAGTGGAACCGGGCCGGTCTGAACCGTCGGGCGATCGCCAGTTCGGCGCCCCCTCCCGGCGCACCTATCTGGCGCAAGAGCGAACGCTGCTGGCGTGGTGGCGGACCGGACTCGCCGCCATCGCCGTGGCCCTGGCGGTCGGAAGGCTCCTGCCCGCGGTCGTCAAAGGGCCGAAGGCGCCGTTCCTGTGGCTGGGCGTTGGCTTCGGAGTCCTGGCGCTGATGCTGATCGGCCTGGGCACACTGCGCCAGCGCGCCGTTAACCGTGCGCTCGATGAAGGCGGGTTCGAGCCCCTCAGCCAGAATGTGATCGTCTCGGTGGCGGCATTCATGGCCGTGCTGGCGGTGGCCATGATCGTGACGCTGTTCGTGGGCACGTAGCGACCTTCCCGGCGCGTCGCCCACGCTCGGCGCTGGGCGCGGCGCCCGGTGCTGCGTTATGTCCCTTTTGCCCGCTGCCGACGCTTCGCGAGGCGCACAAAGACGGGACATCATTTCTCAATTCGGCTGAATCCAGCGGTCATCCTGTGCTCCGCTGTACGTGTCGTGTCAGGTTTGTCCGCTGCCTGGCTCGTGGGGGTTCAAAGATGGCTGAGGAGGGACGGGATCTGCCGCCGCGTCCGTCGGTACTTAGCAACCGGCTGCGGTCCGCCCGCGGGGAGGACATGGCCCCGCTGGGCCAGGAGGTTACCGGCGGCGGTGCCTTGACCGACACTCCTGCGGCCAGCAGTCCGTCCGGCACGGTACCTCCCGCCGGAGCGCAGCCCGATGACGGGCCGACGATGCGCGAGAGCGGCCAGGCCGCTGCTCAGGACTCATGGAGCGCCTTCGTGTCGGCGCCCAGCCCGGCGGACGGCCCGAAACCCGCCCCGTTCTCCCCGGCCCCCTCATCGGCCCAGCGCGAGGAGGCGCCGCTGCCCAGGCGAGTGCCGGGGCACCGGCCCGGCCCGGCCGGAGGCGTTCGGCGGGCCGCTATGCCGGTTCGCCTGCCCCGGGCGCTTCCTGACCCGGATGGCAAGAGCCGCGGCGCTTTTGAGCCCGCGCGGAAGCCGACGGACGTCCCCGAAGCTGACCCGGCCAGCCGCGGCGCCCGGGAGCAGCCGCGCCGGCCCGCGGACATTCCTGCCCGGCCACCGCTGGACCGCGATGCACAGGAGCAGGCGCGCAGGCCTGCGGACATTCCTGCCCGGCCACCGCTGAACGGCCGCGCTGCTGCGCCGGCCCGCGGCCCCGGGACGACTAGCGATCCGGCCGGCCGCGATCCGGCCATGCCGGGACGCGGTACGGCTGAGCCGGCCCGCAGGCCCACGGTGATTCCTGGCCCGGGCGGGCCCGACCGCGGCGCATTTGAGCCCCCGCCCAAGACCGTGGCGCCGGGCCAGCGCCCCCCGGCTCCGCCGGTGTTGCGGAGCGTGCCCGGACTCGCCGCTGCGGCCAGCCCATCCCGGGACGAGAGCTCAACTCCGCCGCCCGTGCTGCGGGACGTGTCCAAAACCCCGGCGACGGCTGAGCCCAGGCCCCGGGCCGGGGTCGAGGCGAAGACCGAGCCAAAGTCCGCGGCCATGGCCGAGCCAAAATCTCCGGTGACGGCTGAGTCAAAATCTCCGGCCACGGCCGAGCCAAGATCTCCGGCGACGGCCGAGCCGTCGTGGGCGGCGGTGCTAGCGACCACCGCGCGGCTCTGGGTGCATCGCCGGGCGCGCGGATCGGACGCCGCCGGGCGGCGGCGCGGGCGGGCACCACTCCTTATCGCGCTGGCGCTGGTTCTGGCGGCCGCGGGCGGCCTCGCGCTGTTCCTGTCCGGGCCCGGCCGGGCACATCCCCACTCCGGCGCGGCCACCAGCCCGGGTGCGGCCGGGGTGGCGGCGGCCGCCGCCGTCCGGTGGCAGGCCGCCGGATGGGTGGCCCAGCAGGTCAATCACGATACGACCGTGGCCTGCGACCCGCTGATGTGCGGCGTGCTGCACTCGCGCGGGTTTCCGGCGGCCAACCTATTGCGGATCCTGCCCGGCAGGCCCGATCCGCTGGGCGCCAGCCTTATCGTGGCCACGGCCGCCCTGCGGAATCAATTTAAAAACCGCCTCGCGATGGTTTACGCGCCGCAGGTGATCGCGAGTTTCGGGACCGGGCAGTCCGGAATCGAGATCCGCACGATTCCGCCCGAAGGGGCGGCGGCCTTCCGCAGCCGGCTCGGCGCGGCCGAGCGCGCGGCCAAGAGCCAGGCGGCGCAGATCCTGGCTAACCGGCAAATCTCGGTGTCGCCTCAGGCCCGGGCCATGCTCGCGGCGGGCCGGGTGGACGAGCGACTGCTCGCCACGCTCGCGCTGCTATCGCAGCCGCACCCGGTGCACATCGTCGCGTTCAGCGACGCTAATCCCGGCGCCGGCGCCGGGATTCCGCTCCGCTCGGCTGGCCTCGCCGGGGCGGACAGCGCGTCCGGGCTCAGCGCCGCCGCCTATCAGCGCTGGCTGGTCAGTTCCCTGCAGGCCCAGCAGCTTAAGTTCCGCGCTAAGTCCATTACCGTCAAGCACACCGCTGACGGCGGGACCGTCGTGTGGATGGAGTTCGCCGCGCCCAGCCCGTAGCGGATCCGCTCGTCATCGGCCTCGCAGGGCGGTTCCGCGCCGCAGCCGATCGCGTCGACGATCGGGCCGGCCACGGGACGCTCACACCGCGACGAGCAGCAACCGGCTGGCCAGGGCGGCCGAAGCGGCCAGGTTGCCGAGGAAAAGCCCGCGCAGAAACGGATCATCCCGCAACTCCCACAGCAGCAGCGCGTTACCCCAGGCCAGATCCCGCGCGCTGTTGATGGTCCAGTTGCAGACGAGATCCTCGACCGCCTGCAGGTGGCGATCGACGGCCAGCTCGGTCGAGGACTCGAATGACTGCCGGACGGACTGCTCGGCCGCATCGAGCAGCCCGTCCACCTTCTGGTAATCGGCCAGATGCGTGCCCGCCGTCGGAGTGGTCGCCAGGTCGGCGCAGGTCGCCACGACGGCCATCGGCAGGTCGTGGTTGATGTGAGCGTTCATGCCGGCCAGGGCGAACTGGATCGGCTCGATCCCGGTCTCACCGCGGCGCTCGAAGAGCGGGCGCCAGGCCAACGGCACCGTGGACTGGCCGGCGGCCGCGCCGGCGGACTGGCCGGCGGCCGCGTTGACCGCGTCGAAGTAGAGATTGGCGAAGGCCACGTCGAACCTGGTCATGAAGGCCGGATCGGCGAAGAACTGCTGGCCCAGGTCCTTATCCACCTGCTGAGTGACCTCAAGGTACATGCGGTTGAAACAGGCCACGCCATCGCTGGCCGGAGCCGAGGCGTCGATCGCCTCCATCCGGGTTATCGCCTCGACGATCGACGTGACCGGCGGCATCGGGCCTGGCGGAGCGGCGGGCATGGCGTCACTATAGGGGCGCCGTGCCGGACCGCGGGAGGCGGCACGCCCGGCCGGCTCGAGCCCGGCGCAGCCGGCCTGCGGGCGGCGGGCGGACCTGGCGGGCCAGCGACGGGTCGCTGCCCGGTCAGCCGCGACGGCAGGCGGCACACTGGACGCATGACGGCCTACATCCTCGCGGATATCGACGTGACAGACCCGGCTCGGTTCGAGGACTACAAGGCCCTCGCCTCCGCGGCGGCGGAACAGTACGGCGGCCGCTACACGGTGCGCGGCGGCGCGGTGGAGGTACTCGAAGGAACCTGGCCGACGCACCGATTCGTGGTGCTCGAGTTCGCCGACGGCGACGCCGCCCGGCGCTGGTACGCCTCGCCTGAGTACCGCGCGGCCAGGGCCGTCCGGCAGGAAAGCTCTACCGCGAGACTGGTCCTCGTCGAGCCCTGACCGGGGCCGCCTGGCGCCGACTCGGGCCGGCCGGAGCGCTACCGCCCGGGCACGCTGCGTGCCTGCGTTGACGAGCGCCATAGCGCTGAGTGATGCTCTGATCTAACCTGGTCCGCGAGCCGTGTGCGCGAGCCGCTTCGCGGGCAATGGCCGCGGAGCGATCGCGGCACCGGAGAATCGGGGCATTTGTGTCCGCAAGCCTGCTCACTCCCGGCCCCTACCGGGACGATGACGAGGCGGCTGGCGCTCGTGCGGCCGGGCTGATCGCGGTCGCCGAGGACCTGGCCGGCGAGTTCTCGCTACGCCCCCTGCTGGAGCGGATTCTGCTCCGCTGTACCGAGTTGCTCGGCTGCGACGCCGGCTCGATCTGCAGCGTCGATGAAGCGGCCGGCACGTACCGCAAGGAAGCTGACATCGGCATTGCCTGCCAGTCCGGTCACGTCTTCCCGCTCACCGAGGGGATGACCGGGGCCGTGGTGGGCCGCCGCGGCCCGATCTGGTTCGCCCGGTACAGCGATGTCCGCGGTGGTCACGTGGCGCCCGACGCCCGGGCGACGCTCCGCGGCGTCATCGGCGTGCCACTCGAATGGCGGGGGCGCATCATCGGCGCCTGCATCGTGTTCAGCCGGGATGCGAGGCGCTCATTCGGCCCGGCGGACGCCCAGCTGCTGCAGCTGTTCGCGAAGCACGCCGCGATCGCGCTGGCCAATGCCCGCATGTACGAGCAGGCCGAAGAGCGGGCCCGGGCCGAGGCGGCCGCCACCGAGCGTGAGCGGCTGCTGCATGAGGTCCATGACACGATCACGCAGCGGCTGGTCAGCGTTCGCGTGCACCTGGAGACCGCCGAGCAGCAGATGACCCTGGCCGGCCCGGCGAACGGCCTGGCCGCGGCCGACGCGGCCGCGCTCGCCGCCCTGCTCGGGCAGGCCAGCGCGGCGGCCAGGAACGCCCTGGCGGAAGCCAGGCTGACGTTGCTCGGGCTCGCGTCCTCGCCGCTGGACGGGCGCACGCTGGAGGCCGCGCTGCAGTCGGAGGCCAGCTGGGCGGAGAGCATCGGCCGGCTGGAGGTCCGGCTGGTCTCGGCCGGCCCGCCGGTCGAGCTGGACGATCACGTTGCGCACGAGGTGCTCCGGATGGCGCGTGAGGCGCTGACCAACATCGTCCGGCACGCCCGGGCGCGCTCGGTCCGGCTCGGCCTGGTCTACGAGCGGGAGGCAGTGTCCCTGCTGGTTCAGGATGACGGCGAGGGCTTCGACCCGCGGGCCGACGGGCTGGACGAGCGCTTCGGCCTGCGCGCCATGACCGAGCGCGCGCGGGATCTCGGCGGCAGCGTCGACGTCGACTCGCTGGCCGGCTGGGGCACCCGGATCCGCGCCCGCTTCCCGTATGCGCGGGACGAGGCGACGCCCGGTCCCCGGCTGCGGGTCCTGGTGGCGGCCGCGCAGCCGGTCGTGCGGGCCGGCCTGTCCCGGCTGCTGTCCTGGACCGAGCCGGGCGTTGACGTGATCGGCGAGGCCGGGACGGCCGAGGAGGCGCTCGAGGCCTGCCGTGCGCTGCGCCCCGACGTGGTGCTGGCCGGCCTCGGGCTGACGGCCGCGGACGGCACCGGCGCGGTCCGGATGCTGCTGGGCCTTGAGCCGCGCCTGGCGGTGGTGGCACTCTGCGAGGCCGACGACGATGAGCTGGTGGCCGACGCGATGCGAGCGGGCGCGCGCGGCTGCGTGGACACCGGCGTGGATGGCCCTGAACTGGCCCGGGCCGTGGTGGCGGCCGGCCGCGGCCAGGCGATCCTGTCCGGCCCGGTGCTGCGGCAGCTGCATCGCGGGCTGCGGGTCGGCGGCCTGGAGGATCCGCTGACCGACCGGGAGCGCGAGGTGCGCAAGCTGATGGAGCGCGGGCTGCCGGACAAGCTCATCGCCGAGCAACTCGTGCTGTCGGTCAAGACGGTCGAGAAGCACGCCGGCGCCGTGCTGCGCAAGACCGGGGCCCGCAACCGGACCGAGCTCGCGGCCCTGGCCGGGCGCGCCCGGGCCCGGTAACCGGCCCGCGCCCGGCCGCCGGGCCGGGGCTCGCGGTAACCAGCGCACGGCCGCCGGACTGGGGGTTGCGGTCGCCAGCGTGGCGCCGCCGGGCCGTGGCTCGCAGTAGCCAGCGCGCGGCGTCGCCGGCCGGGGCCTGCGGGCGCCGACCGGCCTCCCCGCCGCCGGGGCCAGGACCGGCGGGTAGGGGAAACCCTCCATGCATTGGGGGACTTCCCCCGATCCGTGATCGCGGCCGGCTGCGTAAGTTCGCCTCTGTCCCGTCCGAGGAGGTATTTGGCTTGCCAGTCGTCCCGCTCAAGGACATCGTGGATCGCGGCTTCGCCCAGCGTTACGGCGTCGCGGCAATCAACGTAGTCAACGACCTGACGCTGGAGGCAGTGCTGGCCGCGGCCGTGGAGGAGCGCGCCCCGGTCATCATCCAGACCTCGGTGAAGACCGTCCGCTCGATCGGGATCGACCTGCTGTTCTCGATGTGGAAGGCGCTGACCGCGGGCATCGAGGTACCGGTCAGCCTGCACCTGGACCACTGCCCGGATCGCGCGGTCATCTCCCGGTGCCTGGCCAAGGGGTGGAACTCGGTCCTGTTTGACGGCTCGTCCCTGCCCGTGCAGGAGAATCAGCGGCAGACCGTGGAGGTCGTGGCCGAGGCGACCGCGTACGGCGCGCACGTCGAGGGCGAGATCGAGGCGATCACCGGCGTCGAGGACGGCATCGGCTCCGATGAGGAGGCGAATCGCCAGTCCCTGCCGGTCGCCCTCGAATTCATCCGGGCCACCGGGATAACCGTCTTCGCCCCGGCCATCGGCAACGCCCACGGCGTCTACCGCACCGAGCCGACGCTGGACGCCCAGCGGGTCTCCGACATCGTCGCGGCCGAGCCGATTCCCATCGCCCTGCACGGCGGCACCGGCCTGACCGACGCCCAGTTCGCCGACCTGATCGCCCGCGGCTGCGCCAAGGTCAACATCTCCACGGCGCTCAAGGTCACTTACATGCAGTCCAGCCTGGAATTCCTGCGCACCGCGGAAGCGCGCGGCAGCTGGGACCCGCCGTCCCTGTTCACCGCGACCCGGGCCGCGGTCAAGGACATGGCGGCCAGCCACATGCGCCGCTTCGGCAGTGCCGGCCAGGCGCGGTGACCGCCGATGACCGGCTCGCCGCCCAGGGCGCTCGTGTTCGACTGCGACGGCGTGCTGGCCGATACCGAGCGGTACGGGCACCTGCCCGCGTTCAACGCCACGTTCGCGGAGTTCGGGCTGCCGGTGCGCTGGACCGTGGCTGACTACCAGGAGAAGCTACGCATCGGCGGCGGTAAGGAACGCATGGCCAGCCTGCTCACGCCCGAGTTCATCGCGGCGGCGGGGTTGCCTGCTGACGCGGGGGCGCAGCAGGACGCGATCGCCGCCTGGCACCGGCGCAAGACCGAGATTTACGCCGAGCTGGTGGCCTCCGGTGCCGTCGTGCCCCGCGCGGGAGTGGCCCGGGTGACGGCCGCGGCCCTGGCCAGCGGCTGGCGGCTGGCCGTCGCGTCGACGTCCGCGGAGCCATCGGTGCGGGCCACGCTGGAACGCGCGGTCGGGCGGCAGCAGGCCCGCGAGGTCGAGGTGTTCGCCGGCGACGTGGTACCGCACAAGAAGCCGGCCCCCGATATCTACCTGCTGGCGCTGGAACGGCTGGCCGTTCCGGCCGACCGCGCGGTCATCGTGGAGGACTCCCGCAACGGCCTGGAGGCGGCCATTGGCGCGGGCGCGACCTGCGTGATCACCGTGAACGACTTCACCGAGGATCAGGATTTCAGCGAGGCCGCTCTGGTCGTAAGTTCGCTGGGCGACCCGGGCGGCGAGCGGTCCGCCGTCCTGGCCAACCGGAGCCGGGCGCGGCCGGGCGCCTGGATCACCCTGGATGACCTGGCCGCGACCCTTCCCCCGTAATCAGCTGCTACCCGCCGGATGCCCGGGCGTCACGGCCCGGAGATCCGGCGGAAACCAAGGAGTATTCATGGCTACTGCGAGCCTCGGCGACGTTGAGGCGGTGGTACGGATCATCGCTCAGGTCTGCGTCGACAACGAGAAGTACTTCGGCGACCTGGACGCGGTGGTGGGCGACGGCGACTTCGGCTACTCCATGGCCCGCGGCTTCGAGCTCGTGATCCAGGACTGGGACGGGTTCGACCGCACCGACATCGGAACCTTCCTGAAGAAGATCGCCATCGTCATCACCAGCCGGATCGGCGGCACCTCGGGCCCGATCTGGGGGACGGCGCTGCTGCGCGCGGCGTCGGTGGCGGGCCCGGTCGCCACCCTGGAGCCCGAGCAGGTGGTGGCGATGCTGCGTGCCTCCATCGAGGGGATCAAGGCCCGCGGCCGGTCCGACCTCGGCGACAAGACGCTGCTCGACGCGGTCGTCCCGGCGGTGGACACGATCGAGGAGCAGATCGCCGCCCAGGCCGACACCGCCACGACGCTCCGCGCGGCGGCGGTGACGGCGCGGGAGAAGGCCGAGGCGACGCGCTCCATGCAGGCCATGCGCGGCCGGGCCAGCTACACGGGCGAGCGGAGCATCGGCACTCTCGACGCCGGCGCCGTCGCCGTCGCGGTGATGTTCGAGGCACTTGCCGATCAATGGCCGGACCTCCCGGCCCGGTCCTGACCCCTAACGAGAGGTTGCACCATGAAGAAATTCGTCAACGACCCGCAGCAGTTCGTACCCGAGATGCTCAAGGGAATCGCGCTGGCCAACCCGGACACCCTGAAGTACGTGCCCGAGTACAACCTGATCATGCGGACCGACGCGCCCCGCGACGACAAGGTGTCCGTCATCCAGGGCTCCGGGTCCGGGCACGAGCCCGCGCACGTGATGATCGTCGGCAAGGGCATGCTGGACGCCGCCTGCCCGGGCGACGTGTTCGCGGCCCCGCCGATGGACTACGTGCTGGAGACCAGCAAGCTGCTGAACTCGCCGAAAGGCATCCTGCACATCATCAACAACTACACCGGCGACCGGATGGCCTTCGAGATGGGCAAGGAGATGGCCGAGGCCGACGGCCTGACCATCGGCACGCTGCTGGTCGACGATGACGTCGCGGTGAAGGACTCGACCTACACCGTCGGCCGCCGCGGCGTGGCCGGCAACTTCTTCGTGATCAAGGCCGTCGGTGCCGCGTCCGAGCAGGGCGCGGATCTCGACGAGCTGATCCGCATCGGCGAGAAGGTCAACTCGGTCACCAGGACCATGGGCATGGCGCTGACCTCGTGCACCCCGCCGGCCAAGGGCTCGCCGCTGTTCGAGCTCGGCGACGACGAGATGGAGATGGGCGTCGGGATCCACGGCGAGCCGGGCCGCCGCCGGGAGAAGCTGGCCAGCGCCAACGCGATCGTGGACGAGCTGCTCGAGGCCGTCGTGAGCGACCTGCCGTTCAGCCAGGGCGACGACGTGGCGCTCATGATCAACGGCCTCGGCGGCACGCCGATCAGCGAGCTGTACCTCCTCTACGGGTACGCGCACGAGCAGCTGGCCAAGCGCGGGATCAACATCCGGCGCAACTATGTCGGCGAGTACTGCACGTCGCTGGACATGGCCGGCACGTCCATCACGCTCAGCCGCCTCGACTCCGAGATCGACGGACTGCTCGGAGCACCGGCCGAGATCGCGATCCGGACGTTCTAAGTTCGGCCCCTGCTGCGGGCCCGGGACACCGGGCCAGGCACGGGGGGTTGTCCTGGCACCGCGCGGCGACGCGATGCCGGGTGTGGTGCGGGCGGGGCCGGTTCCCTCCGGCGGGGTCGAGCCCGGCGGAGGGAACCGGCCCCGGCGGACGTTAGCGCGGTCTGCTTCCTCCGACGGCCTGAGGCATGGCCGCGGCACGGGCCCCGGGGGCCCGTTAATCATGGAAGTCACCGGCCTGGTGGATAGCCGCGCCTGGTCAGCAAAGACGCACGCGGCAAAACGAAGCGCACATCCGCGCGTCGGTGATATATCAGACTAAACGGTTATCACGGGGTCAATCTGCCCAGCCACGCTCGAAGCATTGGGTGCCGGGTAGATAGCCATGGGTAATTTCCAGCGCTCGCCCCGGCTGATGAGATTATTCCGAGTGATCCTGGTCATTTGCTCTCAGTCCGCGATAAGCGCCGGAGACCCCGGTCCGGTTCGCAGCTAAGGAGGTACCGTGACGGCCAGCACCGGCGCTTCGGCGCTACGCCCGGCCGGGACGCTGCGCCCGGCCGGGACGCAGCCGCCTCCCGGCGAGCCGGGCGTCAGGGACGCCGCAGGCCAGCCGTACCCGGCGTGGCCGGGGGATCCGGAGACGCTGCTGCTCGTCGAGGACGACCCCGGCGACGCCCTGCTGGTCGAGGAACTGCTGGCCGACAGCGGGGTGCGCGCGACGCTCTATCAGGCGCGCTCGCTGACGGCCGCGAAGGAGCTGCTGAGCAGCCGCGGAATCCCCGGCTGCATCCTGCTGGACCTGCACCTTCCCGATGCCCAGGGCCTGGAGGTGGTCACCGAGGTCCTGGCCGCCGCGCCGGGTGCGCCCGTCGTGGTGCTGACCGGGCTGGCCGAGGAAAGCGCCGGGCTGGCCGCCGTCGCCGCGGGCGCCCAGGACTACCTGATCAAGGGACAGTCGGCACCGGACGTCTTCCGCCGGGCCATCCGCTACGCGGCCCAGCGCAAGCACGTCGAGCAGGCCTCGGCCGCCCTGCAGATCAGCGCGCTGCAAGCGGAGGAGAACGCGCGGCTCGAACGCGGCCTGCTGCCGACGCCGCTGCTGCGTACCGGCCGGTTCGAGGTAGTGGCCCGCTACCGGCCGGGCCGGGCGCAGGCCCTGCTCGGCGGCGACTTCTATGACGTGGTGGAAACCCCGGACGGGACCGTGCACGCGATGATCGGGGACGTCTCCGGCCATGGCCCGGCCGAGGCGGCGATCGGCGTGTGCCTGCGGGTGGCGTGGCGGTCCCTGGTGCTGGCCGGGACGAGCCCGCCGTCGGTGATCGAGCTGCTTGAGCAGATGCTGGTGGCGGAACGGGAGGGCGAGCACGTGTTCGCCACGCTGACCCAGGTGGCTTTCCCGCCGGACCGGCGCCGGGTGCGGATCCTGCGGGCCGGCCACCCCGGACTGCTGCTCCGCACGGCCGGCGGCGTCGAGCTGATCGAGCGGAGGGGCGGCCCGGCGCTTGGCCTGGTCCCCGGCCTGAGCTGGCAGGAGGACGAGATCGCGCTGCCCGGGGGGGCCAGCCTGGTGCTGTTCACCGACGGGATATTCGAGGGGCGCACCGCGCCGGGAACGGAGCGACTCGGCGAGGAAGGGCTCGCTGACCTGGCCCGCGACCTGGCCGGCTGGCCGTCAGCCGCGTTCGTCGACGCGGTGATCGAGCGGACTGAGGCCGCGGCGGCGCGGTACGGCGGCATCGACGACGACATCGCCGTGGTCCACCTGGGATGGAAGGCCGGCGCATGACCGAGACCAGCCCGCACCCCGCCGGGCCGGGCCAGCACCCGGCCGGGACCGGTCCGCCCGCGAATGGGCCGCGCTTCCCCGCGCTGACCGTCCAGGGCTGGTTCGCCCTGGTGTTCGCCCTGCTCACCGTCCTGGTGGTGGCCGCCGCCGTGGTCATCTTCCAGCTGCTCGCGCAGGGCCGTTCGGTCTCCGCCGAGCTTGACGGCAGCGTGCTGCCGGCCCAGGCGCAGGCCTACCGGCTGCAGGGCGCCCTGCTGGACCAGGAAACGGGGGTCCGCGGCTTTGGCATCACCGGCCAGCCGAGCTTCCTGCAGCCGTACACCGCGGGGGTCGCGACCCAGGCCGACGCGGCGGCCAGGCTGCGCGCCCTGATCGGCCACGACCAGCTGCTGGCCGCCGATCTGGGCCACATCCAGCAGGCGGCGCAGACGTGGCGCCGCAGCTACGCCATGCCGCTGATCGCCCTGGCCAGCCACGGGCCGCTGAACGGGCGGGACACCGGGCTGCTGGACCGGAGCAAGCAGTCCTTCGACCAGCTTCGGGCGCTGTTCGCCACCCAGAACTCCCACCTGGCGGCGGCCACGGCCCACAACAGCAGCCGGATGGAAAGCATCCGCACGATCACTAACTGGACCTTTGCCGCCATCCTGGTCGTCTTCCTGCTCGCGTCCGCCGTGCTAGCGCTGACCCTGCGCAACGCGGTCGTCCGGCCGCTGGACCGGCTGGGGGCGGCCGCGCGTGATGTGGTGCGCGGCGACTTCGGCCGCCACATCGAGGCGACCGGCCCCAAGGACCTGCGAGCCGTGGCGGCCGATGTCGAGGCCATGCGGCGCGAGCTGGCCGGGGCGCTGGCCGGCGCGCGCGCCGCCGAGGAGAAGGCGGCCCGGCAGGCCGAGGACCTCGATGCCCAGGCGACCGACCTGCTGCGCTCCAATGCCGAGCTTGAGCAGTTCGCCTATGTGGCCTCCCACGACCTGCAGGAGCCGCTGCGCAAGGTGGCCTCGTTCTGCCAGCTGCTGGAGAAGCGCTACGGCGACCAGCTTGACGAGCGGGGGCGCCAGTACATCGATTTCGCCGTCGACGGCGCGAAGCGGCTGCAGATCCTGATCAATGACCTGCTCACGTTTTCCCGGGTGGGCCGGGGCGATGACCTCGGCGTCCAGCTGTCACTCGACGAGACGCTGGACACCGCGATCGGCGACCTCGCCGTCGTGATCGGGGACTCCGGCGCGGTGATCGAACGTCCCGGGCAGCTGCCCGAGGTGCTCGGCGACCCGACCCTGCTGGCCATGCTGTGGCAGAACCTGCTCGGCAACGGGATCAAGTTCCGGGTGCCCGGCCGTGATCCGGTCGTGCGGATCACGGTGGCCGGGGAGCCGGACGGGATGTGGCAGTTCTGCGTCGAGGACAACGGCATCGGGATCGCGCCGGAGTTCGCCGAGAAGGTATTCGTGATCTTCCAGCGCCTGCACAGCCGCGAGTCGTACGCCGGCACCGGGATCGGCCTGGCGCTCTGCAAGCGGATCGTCGAGCGGCACGGCGGCGAGATCAGCCTCGACACCGCCTACGCTGGCGGCGCCCGGGTTTGCTTCACGCTTCCCGGGATTAAATCCGCCGAAACGGGCATGTCAGCGGAGCCAGAACGGCCGGCCGAGCACGCCGTGGCCAGCTCCGGCAGCGCCGCCAGTACGAGCGAAGGGACCACCGCATGATCGTCCGCGCGATTGAGGTACTGCTCGTCGAGGACGATCCGGGTGACGAGCTGATGACCCGCGAGGCCTTCGAGGACAACAAGATCGGCAACCAGCTGCATGTCGCGCGGGACGGGGAGGAGGCGCTTGACTTCCTCTACCGCCGGGGCGCGCACGCCGAGGCGCCCCGGGTCGACCTGATCCTGCTCGACCTCAACCTGCCCAAGTACGACGGGCGGCAAGTCCTGGAGCGGATCAGGTCCGATCCCGATCTCACCCACATGCCGGTGGTCATCCTGACCACGTCCGCGTCGGAGGAGGACATCCTGCGCAGCTACAAGCTGCATGCCAACGCCTACGTGACCAAGCCCGTCGACGTCAACCAGTTCATCTCGGCCGTCCGGCAGATCGACGACTTCTTCCTGTCGGTCGTGCGCCTGCCCCGCCAGTAACGCCGGCCTTGACAGAGCGATACCCGCCCCGCGCGGTACGGCCTGCCCCGCGAGCCCGCCGAAACGAGGACGTACATGGCTGATCAGCCGCCGGTCGCGCTGCTGGGCACCGGCATCATGGGCGCCGGGATGGCCCGCAGCATGCTGCGGGCCGGCCTGCCGGTGCGGGCCTGGAACCGGACGCTGGCCAAGGCCAGCGCACTGGAGCCCGCGGGCGCGGTCATCGCGGCGACCCCGGCCGATGCGGTGCGGAACGCCGACGTCATCGTCACGATCCTGGCCGATGGCGACGCGGTGCTCGAAACCATGTCGGCGGCCGCTCCCGGCCTGCGCGCGGGTCAGGTCTGGGTGCAGGCCAGCACGGTCGGCGTGACCGCCCTGGAGCCGCTCGCCCAGCTGGCCCGCGCGCACGGGCTGGTGTTCCTGGACGCGCCCGTGCTCGGCACCCGGCAGCCGGCCGAGCAGGGCGCCCTCACCGTCCTGGTCGCCGGGCCGGACACGGCCCGGGCCGCCGCCCAGCCGGTCTTCGACGCGATCGGCCAGCGGACGCTGTGGCTGGCCGCGGAGCCGGGTACCGCCTCGGCATTCAAGCTGGTCCTCAACAGCTGGGTGCTCGCGCTCACCACCGGGGCCGCCGAGGCGCTCGCCCTGGCCAAGGGCCTGGACCTCGATCCGCGCCTGTTCCTGAAAACGGTGGCCGGCGGCCCGCTCGACTGCGGCTACCTGCAGGCCAAGGGCGCCGCGATCCTGGACGGCGACTTCTCCCCCAACTTCACCGTCGAGCTGGCCGGCAAGGATGCCCGGCTCATCACCGAAGCCGCGGACCTGGCGGGCGTGCGCCTGGATGTCGCCCCGGCGATCGCCGAGCGGTTCCGCCGGGCGGCCGGGCTCGGCCACGCCGACGAGGACATGGCCGCCACCTACCTGGCCAGCTTTGACGCCGGCCAGGCAGCAATCTGAGACGCCGCTGATGGGCTAGCCGGCCGCTGGCGCTGATCCGTCCGCCATGATCCCGAAGGTTTTGCGCCATGGGCGACGCGGATCCTTCCGGATAACTGAGCCGGGCATCCGTCCGGCCAGAATCCCGGCCGGAAATCCCGGTCAGAATCCCGGCAGATGCTCCCGGCAGGACAGGATGGCGTCCATCGCCGGGTCCCGGTTCTGGCTGTAGGCCTCGAACGAGGGCGGCGCGTAGAGTTCCGGCGCGATCCAGGGCCGGTGATCCATGGGCCAGGAGGTCTGCCAGTACAGGTCCGCGACGTTCACCAGGGTATTGCTGTAGGGCAGCGTGAACGGGATGGTCTCGCCGATGAAGTTGGGCCGCGAGCCGGTCGGCTCCCCGACGAAGATCGCGTTAGTCTCGCGCTCGATGGCGGTCGCGGTGTTCTGCGCGGCCGAGAAGGTCCCGCGTCCGATGATCACGTACAGGCATCCGCGCTGGTTGATCTTCGTGCAGCCGATCAGGCGGTGCAGCAGCGGCTGGACCAGGTAGGTGTTCCCGCCGCCGTTCCAGCGCAGGTCGATGACCAGCTTGCCGACCTGGGCGTTGTCGATGAAGGTGAACAGGCGCTCGCAGAACGCGGCGATCGCCTCCAGGGGCTGATCGCCGACTCCGTTGAACTGGAAGTAGACGAGGGCGCTGTCGGGCAGGTACTCGAACCAGTACGGGGCGTCGCAGTTGCGCAGGTAAAGCGGCAGCGGGGGGCTGGCCGTGTCGGGCAGCGAGATCCACCCGGCCGGCCGCGGGCCCGTCAGCCTGGTGTAAGTGTCCGCGACCGACTCGACCGTCACCGTCCCGGTCGTCTGGTCCGCGAACCGGACGGTCAGCGTGGCCTGGCCGGGATCGCCGATCAGCCCGAGCGCGTGGATCAGCGGCGTCCAGCGGAGGAACTCGGGTCCGATCCACCTGACCTGCTGATCATTGTCACGACTGATGAGCGGCTCGACCGCGGCGAGCACCTCGTCGGCCGGATGCCCGTCCACGCTCAGCACCTGCGCTCCGATCAGCTGGCGGTAGGCCTCGCTGGCCGCGGTCACGAAGAGGCCTTCGGTGAACCGGTAGAACTTGACCGGCAGGGCCAGCTGCGTGTCCTGGCCGTCCTGGGCCGGCAGGACGAACGCATGCCCGTCGCCGAGCGGCCGCAGCAGCCGCATTATGCCGGCCAGGATCTGGAAGTCCGACAGGCCGGGCACATCCTCGGTGAGCCGGGTGACCGCGGCGTCGAACTCGGGCTCCGATATCCCGGCGAACGGCGCATACGCCCGGCGCTTGATCTCACCGGCCAGGAACGTCAGGTCGGCGCGCCAGCCCTCGTCACGCGTCAGGTCCGCCGTGTCGATGATGCCGAGCATCTCCTGCACGGCCTCGTCGCCGAGCAGTGGCTGCCAGTGCTCGTCGCCCTTCGGGCGGCCGAGGTCACGCAAGCCGAGCCGGAGCGCCCGGCGCAGCTCCCGCACGGCACTGTCTTTATCACCGAGGCGGACGTGGCAGGTGGCCATCCGGTAGGCGATCTCGGCCGGGAATATGGCCTCGATCTCGTCCCGGTACAGCCAGACGCCGGCGCCCTGCGCCGCGTCATAGGCGGCCAGCGCGCCGCCGAAGTCACCAAGCTCGTAGCGCGCCTCGGCGAGCCTGACCCAGTGACGGCCCACCACCGGGTTGAGCTCTACCACCCGGGCCCACAGCGCCGCGGCATCCGGCCAGCTGGCCGAGCCGGTCTTCGCTTCGGCACCCGCCAGGGTGCGCACATAGTCACTGAAATCTGGCATGGATCCTCCTATGGCCGGGCCGCCCTCAGGCGCCGGGCTCAGCGTGGTGCGGTGGCGTGACCGGCGGCGCCACGGAAGTCGCGCCGAAGAGCCGGACCTCGCGCGCTCCCGGCGGCCGCGACGCGGGGTCCGCGCCGCGCTCCTCGTGCGTGACCAGCAGCCGCTTCAGCTGGTCGGAAATATCGAGCAGTTCCTCGGCCGTCATCCAGGTCGTCGCGCCCAGTACCAGCGTGGCCTTGCGCCACGGCTCCGGCTCCAGGGCGTAGCGGCTCAGCCGCTGCCTCATCCGCGCGAACTCGTGACCGAGGAACGCCTCGGCCGCGGCCTCCGCGGCTAGCTCCCCCTCGGCATCCAGGCCAGCCGGGGCCAGGTTCTGGTCCCGGCTGGCCAGCCGCCAGGGCTTCTCCTTGCCGGTCTGGCCCGGGACCAGCTCGATATAGCCGTACTTGCCCAGGATCCCGAGATGGTACGAGCAGTTCGCCACGCTCTCGCCCAGCACCTCAGCGCAGCGGGTCGCGGTCACGGTCGCCTCGCTGCCGACCAGGTCGATGAGCTGCCAGCGCAGCGGATGCGCCAGCGCCCGCAGTGCCTTGGGATCGGGTGCGGATCTGCCCGCCTGTCCGTCAGTCATGTCACTCAGCATATCTTAAGCGACATATCTCGCTCAAGATGTCTTAACTATTCCTGCGTTTTGTCAACGCCGGTACCGCCAGAAGCGGCGTGCGCCCGGCACAACCCACTATCCGAGCGCCTGAGCTGGTCACCGCCTGACCTGAGTCCTGGCCATAGCCTGCACCCCATGGGATTCACTCGGGCTGAGCTGGAGTCGTACCGCGGGGCCACCCTGCCTGATCTGCTCGGCCCGGCGACCCGGCTGCTGTTCGTCGGCATCAACCCCGGGCTGCTGACGGCCGCGGTGCAGGCCCATTTCGGCCGGCGCGGAAACCGTTTCTATCCGGCGCTGCTGCGGGCCGGAATCGTCAATCACCTGATCGACGCGTCCGCGGGCTTCGCGGCCGAAGACCGGGCCCTGCTGCTGGATCGCGGCATCGGCATCACCAACCTGGTGGCCGGGGCGACCGCCCGGGCCAGCGAGCTGACCCCGGCCGAGCTGGTCGCCGGCGCGGAGAACCTGGTGCGGCTGACCGCACGCATCCGGCCGGCGGTGGTCGCGGTGCTGGGGATCAGCGCCTACCGCATCGCCTTCGGCCGCCCGGAAGCCGGCGTCGGCCGGCAGCCCGAAGACATCGCCGGCGCGCAGCTGTGGGTCGTGCCGAATCCCAGCGGGCTCAACGCCCACGCTTCACTGGCCGACCTCGCCGCCGCCTACCGCGAGGTAGCCGTGGCCGCGGGAGTGCTCAGTCCGTCCCAGACCGGGCAATGACACCGGCAGCTCAGCGTGACCGGGCGGCGGGCTAGGCGGAATCCCAGTGCGGCGGGCGCTCACGATTGAGGCGCTCGTCATCAGGCTCGGCCCGGTCACCCCAGCCGACGTCAGTGTCGTCCGCGCCCTGGACCGGCAGGGCCGGCTTGTCGTCCGGGTCGGGCGCGCTGACGGCGGACGGCTGGTCCGGTGCCTGGCCCGGCGAGATCTCGGTCATCATCCTCCTCGAAGGTCATCCAGCCTGAAGCGCCGCTACCGGACCTGGCAGAGCTTGGCGAACGGCTGGGCGGAACGAGCGCGTCATGCCGGTTCAATGACCCGGTGCGGTTCTATCCGTCGTCAGTCGGTGACGAGCGGGCAGACGTCGTGCGCCCACTCCGTCTCGCCGCGCCGCCGCGCCGCCTGACCCGGCTGGATGGCCGCGTCGCAGCTCTTGCAGATGGCCCCGGCAGCATGAGCGTATTTATCGCCCCCGACCGCCGGGTCGGGTTCGCTGTCCTCGCTGACCCGCTTGACCTCGGCGTTGAGAAAGCCCTCCTGGTTCTCCCACCGGCCCATCATCTGGCGCTCCCGACGGCCCAGGCACGAACCTCGCGACTGGCCTGTTCTTCAGCGTGTCACACGGACGCGGCAGACGACCATCACAACCGGGACATCCTTCGCTAGCCGGCCGGTGCTGGCGCGTCACGGGGCGGGCATGGTGGCGGCGATCCGCCGGCCCCGGTAGCTGCCGGAGAGCGTCGCCTTCGGGTGCGGGACGTAGTCGGAGTAGCCCAGCCGGACGGCCGCGGAAATCCCGCCCGGGCCGGCGATGGTCACCCGCGCCCGGATCCGGCCGGTCACCTGATTCCACCGGACGGTCCCGCTGACCCGGGTATCGGTCGTCCAGCGCACCTGCCGGAGCCGGATCCCGATCCGGCTGCCGCTCCCGCTGAAGCGGAAGGTGCCGCCGCGCAGCCCCCAGCCCCTGACCCCGTCGCCGTAGTACCAGCGCTCGACCGCGTCCCCGACCGCGGCGGCGCCGACCGCGGCCAGCCGCCGCCCGGTCCGGCCGGCCTGGTTGCCGGGCAGGCCGGTCGCGGGCGTGACCACCCTGAGCGTCTCCGGGAACGTGCCGACCACCCGAACCTCCGGCGTCCTGGTCGCGCACGAGGCGTTCATCGTCTTGAGCCCGGCCGGGTCGCTGATGAACGTCTGCACCAGCCCGGAAGCGCAGCCGAACGTGTCGTCCATCGCGTTGACGTGCGTGTCGTTGTGGATCAGGATCCAGCGGGCCGACGGTCCCATGTCCCTGGTGGTCTGGCGGCCCTCGAACGGCGTGGTGAGCGAGTCGAGGTCGCCGGAGAGCACCAGCACCGGCAGCGTCTTCGGCGCGTAGGGCGCGGGGGTGGCGATCGGCGGGTCCGGGTGGGCCGGCGCGGGCCAGTCCAGGCACGCGTCGAACTCCTCCTCCGGCTCGGTGACCCACTCATGCACCGTGAACGGGGCGAACTCGTTGGCCGGCAGCGCGGCGAGGGCACGCGCGTAGGACGCCGCGCGCTGGGCCGGGGTCTGGCTGTAGCTGAACGGCTGCGGGTAGTCCAGGCAGGTAGTCGCCTGATAGAGGCCATCGTTGAACTGCCGCACCGGGCCCGAGGTGCCGGTGTAGACGTCCTGCTCGGTCAGCCGCAGCAGCGGCACCGGGTCGTGGTCGCGCAGCAGCGCGCGGGCGGCCGGGTCAAGCTCGCGGTAGACGCCGTTGTCCGAGCCCGCGTCGTTGACCATCTCGCTCAGCTTGAGCACGCCGACATGCTCCGTCACCATCCGGCCGAACGGCGTCCTGGTCCGGCCGGTCACCGGATGGCGGCGCAGGTACCTGGCCAGGGCCCCGATCCGCGCCCACGAACTGCCCGGCGCGGCCCGGTGGCAGGCGACGCTGCGGCGGCAGGAAATATTGAAAGCGTGCCTCGCGGTCGGGATCATATGCGGATAAAACGGATTCTTCTGGCTGACTGGGTACGCGGAGTCCAGGGTCACGGAGCGGAGCATCCGGGCGTAACGAGCGGTGAATGCCTGCCCGAAGAAGGTGCCGTAGGAGTCACCGTAGAAATCGACCTTGCCGGTGGCCAGCCTGCGCAGCAGCAGCGCCACGTCCCGGGCCGCGTTCGCGGTCGTGTAGAGGTCGCTGGCCTGCACGTAGCCGCCGCCGGGCAGCTTCCGGGTGTGGTTCAGCTGGCGGCCGCACCGGCCGGTGTCGACCGTGTAGGCGTGGATGCCGTCGGAGTCCTTCCAGTCCTGCAGTTTCTTGCACAGGAAGGCCGAGGAGTTCCCGGTGCCGCGCAGGTTGACCAGCAGCAGGTTGCGCCGGCCGAGCAGCGGCAGGAACGTCCCGCGGTAATCAGGCGCGTAGTCGGTCGTGGGGAAGCCGGGGCCGCCCTGGACGGCGAGGATCGTCCCGATGGCGTGGCCCCTGGTCGCCGGATACCACTGGAATCCAAGCTTGATGTGGCCGGCCGCCGGGTCCCGGTAGTCCAGCGGCACGTTGATCCTGGTGCACCAGGCCAGCCGCGAGACCTGGCACGGCGGGATGGTCACCGAGCCGACCCGGATCGGATGGCGGCCCGCGCCCGCCCTCGCCGCGCCCGCCCCCGCCGCGGCGGCCGGCCCGGTACTGCCCGGCCGGGCGGACGGCGCCGCCCGGCCGGGCGCGCCCGGGCCGATCGCGGCGCGCTGCGGGACGGTACTGGCCTGAACGGGGCCGGCCAGCAGGACCGAGACCCCGAGTGCGGCCGCGGCCGCCCCGGCGATCAGCCGCGCCGGGCGGGAAGACTGCGATGTGCCCATAGCGGACAAGGTCTCACCGAGCGGCGGCCGCCGCAAGATCAGACTCAGAGCCAAGATCAGACTCAGAGCACGGTGCGGCCCGGCCCGGCGGCCGCCCGGGCGAACGCGTCAGCCTTCGGCTCGGCGGCCGCCGGGGCAAAGGCGTCAGCCACCGCGCCACGCCCGCCGGGCAGCGGGCCACCGCCGGCGGACGGTCCGCTACCGGCCGGCAGTCCGAGCGCCAGCCGCGTGAACTCCCCGGCAATGCGGTGCCAGAGCCGCGCCCGGTGCAGCATCGCGTGATCGCCATCGCGTATCTCGATCACCGCCAGCGGCCCCACGGCCCGGGCGCGTTCCGCATAGGCCCAGGTCTGCGCCGCGCTACAGATGCGGTCGGCGCTCCCGTGCGCGAGCAGAACCCGGCGCCCGGCCAGCTGGCTGACCGGCTCCTCCGGTGGCAGCCAGGACGCCAGCCCGGCCACCGCGGTCACCATCGGATGCCCGGCCACCCGCAGCGCCGCCCGCGCCCCCATCGAGTGGCCTACGAGCACGACGGGCAGCCGCCCGAAATCCCTGGCCGCCTGATCGAGCAAGTCAGTCAGGTCGCCAACCGGAGCGGCGTCGCCGCCGTTCCAGCCGCGGAGCCGGAGCCTGGGCCGGTAGACCACGACCTGGCTGCCGCGCAGCGCGTGCCGGATAGCCCGCGCGACCGGCCGCATCCTCAGCACGCTGAGCTGCACCGGGCTGGTCGGCTCCCGGCCCTCGGCACGTCCGCCGTGCACCACGATCACGATCCCGATAGTGCCGCCGAAGCCGCCGATGGCATGCAATAACCGCTGACCGCCCATCAGAAACTGCCCCCCAGCACTGGTGACCTTCAGCGGAACGGATAATCCGTCGCTCGATCTCGGTGACCAGGCCCTCATCATCTCAGGTGCAGCGCGGCCGGTGAAGTATCACCAGTGGAGTTATCCGAGTGCGCGGCATATGAGGCCATCGGCCTCGGTGCGTCAGCGCGGCCGGGATCACCGATCATGGAGGGTAACTGGAGGTGCCGCTATGACCTGGGATCAGCTGCTCGCCTACTGCCTGGCCAAGCCCGGCGCGTGGCAGGACGAGCCGTGGGAAGGCGATGCCGTGGTGAAGGTCGGCAGCAAGATCTTCGCGTTCCTCGGGTCCGGGTCCGCGGTCGGGGTGAAGTGCGGGCCGAACCGGGAGGCCGCGGACGAGTGGCTGCTGCGCTACCCCGATGACGCCTCGGTGATGGCCTACATCGGCCGCTCGGGGTGGAACAGCCTGCGGATCGCGGGCGCAATTCCCGACGATGAGCTGCTGGAGGCCGTGGACGCCTCGTACGACACGGTGGTCAGCAAGCTGCCGAAGAAGGACCGCCCGGCCGCCACCTGACGGGCTCCACTCTGACTGGCACCGGCTTGACCGGCCCCCGGCCTGACCCCCTCCGCCCTGACCGGCCCGAGGCCTGCCCGTCCGGGTCCTGGGGAAGAATGACCGGGTGACGTGGCTTGAGCTCGATGGCGCCGTGAACGTCCGCGACCTGGGCGGCCTGCCGGCCGGCGACGGACGGCAGGTCGTGCCGGGCCGACTGCTTCGCGGCGACGACCTGAACGATCTCTCGCCCGCCGACGTGACCCTGCTGGTCGGCCAGCTCGGCCTGACCACGGTCATCGACCTGCGCAGCCCCGGCGAAGTGCAGGCCCGCGGGCCCGGCCCGCTGACCCGCGACGGGCTGGTCCGGCACCGGCAGCATTCGCTGCTGCCGGAACTTGGCCTGACGCCTGCCGCCGACGCCATGACGGCCCGGGTCGAGCGGGCCCAGGGCCGCTACCCGGATGACGCCCGGTGCGGCCTCTATCTCGGCTACCTGGAGGAGCGGCCCGCTCAGGTGGTGTCCGCGCTGCGCGATATCGCCCGCGCGAGCGGCCCGGTCCTGGTGCATTGCGCCGCCGGCAAGGACCGGACCGGCGTCGTGGTCGCGCTCGCGCTCAGCGTGGCGGCCGTGCAGCGGGACGCCGTGATCGCCGATTACGCGGCGACCGCCGAGCGGATCGGCCCGCTGCTGGCCCGGATGCGCGGCTCGTCCGCCTACGCGGCGGGCGTGACCGGCCAGCCGGACAGCGAGCACGTGCCGCGGGCCGAGACCATGGCCGCGTTCCTGGATCAGGTGGACGCGCGCTACGGCGGCGCCCGGTCGTTTCTTTCCGGCCACGGATTCGCGGCCGCCGAAGCCGCGATGCTCACGTCCCGGCTGCTTCAGGCCTGACTGGCGCGCCCGATGCCCTGCAGCCGGTCGCGCTCATCCGGCGTCAGCGCGTCCGCGACCGCGAGCGCGGCCGTATTCGCGGTGACCTGCTCGGGACGCGTCGCCCCGAACAGCACGGTGGTCACCGCCGGGTTGAGCAGCGTGAAGGCGATGGCGAGCTGCGCCGGATCGCGGCCGGTCTCGCGGGCCAGGGCGGCGAGTTCACGGCCGGCCGCCACCGCCGGGCGGACGCGGGGATCCGCGAGGGTTCCGGCCGCCCGGCCGGCCGCCGGGTCCTGGTCGTACTTGCCGGTCAGCAGGCCGCCGGCCAGCGGGTAGGACGCCACGATCGCGATGCCGCGTTCGGCGGCGACCCGCTGCATGCCCGGATCCTCGACGATCTCGCGCCGGACCAGGCTGTAGGGCGGCTGGGTGGCCACCGGGCCGGCCATGCCCGCCTCCCCGGCGATCTGCCAGGCGCGCTCCATCAGCGCGGGCGCCCAGTTCAGCGTGCCCCAGGCCCGGGCCGCGCCGGCCCGGACCAGCCCGCCGATCAGCTCCACGGCCTCCGCCAGCGGCACGCCGTCGGGCGGCACCTCCGAGTAGATCAAGTCGACGTGGTCCAGGCCCATCCGGGCCAGCGAGCCCGCCAGCTCCTGTTTCGGCGACTCGTCCGGCCAGAACTCCCACCACAGCTTGTTCGACACGACGACGTCATCCCGGCGCCAGCCCGAGCCGCGGAACAGCTCGCCGAAAATCACCTCGGAGTGCCCCGTCGGCATCGGGGCGCTCCCGGTCTCGTCGTTGTAGCGCGCGTCGTCAAGGAACGTGATGCCGGCCTCGCGCGCGGCCTGCATGACGCGGATCCCCTGCGCCCGGCTGATCCGCTCGTAGGTGCGCCACGACCCGAGCGCCAGCCGGCTGACCTGAATTCCGCTGGCGCCGAGCGGGACAGCCGGGATGGCCACCGGCGTCATCGCGCGGGCCGGGGCGCGAAGACGCCTTCGGCCGGGAACGCGCCCGCGGCCAGCACGGCGCGCGTCATCGCCTTGCCGATCCTGATCACGTCCTCGGTGCGCTCCTCGCCCAGGTGCTGCCAGGGCCCGGCCGCCATCTGATCGGTCTCCGCTTCCACCCGGGCGCGCAGCTCCTGCCCGGCGGGCGTGAGCCCGCCGGGCGCTTCCAGCAGGCCGCGGGCGACGAGGTCATCGGTGGCCGCGGCCCACTCGTCCCGGCTCCAGCCCCGGCTGGCCATGGCAAAGCCGGGCACGAACCCCTGGCCGGTCGCGGTGTGGGTCACCAGGGCCTCCAGACCGCTGAGGCCCGAGGCGGTGAGCGCGGCGACATGACCGTCGCCCCGGTGCTCGCGCAGCAGCGACAGTCCGTGCCACATCACCAGGTGCGGGGCATCCGGCCAGGCCAGGCCGGCGTGGCCGGCGTAGAGGGGCCGCCCCTCGGCGGTGCACGCGCTGGCCGCCTCGCGGACCAGGCCGGCCAGCGCGGTCATGTCCGCGGCGGCGATCACGTCCGGGCCGAGGAGACGGGATAGCGCGGCGTCCGCGGCGGCGAAACGGGCCCTCACCACGGCGGCCGGGCTGGCCAGCTCCCACGCCGCCGGGATGCACTGAGCGATCAGCGCCGGGCTGAAGTTATAGAAAGTGGCGGTGACCACGCCGCCGCTGACCGCCCCCATCGGCGCCGAGCGTCCGGCGAAGTAGCACATCCGCCCTGCCTTCAGCCCGGCGGCGACCAGCCGTTCCTCCGTCTCCGGGGCGAAGTAGATCAGCGAGTGCAGGGCGTTGGTGGCGTTGTGGGCGCGCCGCGCGGGCGAGGAGGGCATGCGTGCACCCTAGCGAGTCATATTGGCCGCGATATGCTCGGCTCACGAGGCAGGATGCCCGGTCGGGCCGGATCGGATCGCAGCCCGTGCGCCGGCAGCCGTAGGCGGAACGAGGTACGCGATGACGATCGTGCCGGATACTCGCGGCGATGCCGCCGGAGCAGCCTGGTGACCGCCGTCGAGGCCGGCCCGGTCGCCATCAGCGCCGACGAACTGCTCAGCCTGTATGAGCAGATGGCCGTGATCCGCCGGACCGAGAAGGCGGCGCATGACCTGTTCCTGGCCGGGCTGGTGAAGGGCACGACGCACCTGGCGGCCGGCCATGAGGCGGTGGCGGTGGGCGCGAGCGCGGCGCTGCAGCCCGATGATTACGTGTTCGCCACCTACCGCGGTCACCATCATGCGATGGCCCGCGGCGCCACGCCGGCCGAGTGCCTGGCCGAGCTGATGAGCAAGGCCACCGGGCTGTGCCAGGCCAAGGGCGGCTCGATGCACCTGACCAAGGCCTCGGCCGGGATGCTCGGCTCGTACGCCATCGTCGGGGCGCACCTGCCGATAGCCGCCGGCGCGGCGTGGTCGGCCATGCTGCGCGGCACCGGGCAGGTCGCGGTGGCGTTCTTCGGCGACGGCGCCACGAACATCGGCGCGTTCCACGAGGCACTGAACCTGGCCGCGGTATGGGCGCTGCCGGTCCTGTTCATCTGCGAGAACAACCTCTACATGGAATACACCCCGATCGGCGAGGTCACCGCGGTAGCGAACCCGGCCGCGGACCGGGCCCCCGGTTATGGCATCCCGGCCGAGATCATCGACGGCAACGACGTCGTCATCGTCAAGGACGCCGTCCGGCGGGCCGCTGACCTGGCCCGGTCCGGCGGCGGACCGACGGTGCTGGAAGCCCTGACCTACCGTCACTTCGGGCACAGCCGCACCGACCCGGGCGCCTACCGCCCCGCCGAGGAAGTCCAGCGCTGGCTCGCCCGCGACCCGCTCGAGCTGGCCCGGGCCCGGCTGCAGGCAGCCGGGATGCCGGCCGAGTCAGTGACCGCGGCCGACCAGCGGGCCGAGCGGATCGTGACCGAGGCGGTGGCCGAGGCGAAGGCCGCCCCCGGTGCCGATCCCGGCCAGGCACTCACCGATGTTTGGGCGGACGGGGGATCAGCATGGCGGACCTGACCAGCACGCCGGGCGTCACCGGCACGGCCGGGCCGGGCGGCCCGGCCGCGGTGATCACATACCGGGAGGCGGTCGCTGAGGGCCTGGCCAGGGAACTGCGCCGGGACCCCGCGGTGGTGTGCCTGGGCGAGGACATCGGCGCCGCCGGGGGCGTGTTCAAGACCACCGCCGGGCTGTTCGCCGAGTTCGGCAAGGAACGCATCTGGGACACACCCATCTCCGAGCAGGCCATCCTCGGCGTGGCCATGGGAGCCGCGATGACCGGCATGCGCCCGGTCGCCGAGATCATGTTCTCCGACTTCTTCGCCTGCTGCTGGGACTACCTGGCCAACGAGATACCCAAGATGCGGTACATGACCGGCGGCCAGGTCACCGTCCCCCTCGTCGTCCGCACCGCCAACGGCGGCGGGCTCGGTTTCGGCGCCCAGCACTCCCAGGCCGTGGAGAACTGGGCGCTGACCATCCCCGGCCTCAAGATCGCCGCGCCGTCTACCCCCGCCGACGTCACCGGCATGATGGCCGCCGCCATCCGCAGCGACGACCCCGTCGTGTTCTTCGAGCACAAAGGCCTGTTCGCGAGCAAGGGACCGGCCGCGCCCGAGGGCCACCTGGTCGAACTCGGCCGCGCCGCGGTCGCCCGCGAAGGTACCGACATCACGCTGGTGGCGCTGGCCGCCACCGTGCCGATGGCCCTGGCCGCCGCCGACCTGCTCACCGCCGACGGGATCTCCGCCGAGGTGATCGACCTGCGCTGCCTGATCCCCCTGGACATGGCCACCGTGCTGGAATCCGTCGGCCGGACCTCCCGGCTGGTCATCGTCGAGGAGAACCCCTACCAGGGCGGCTGGGGCGGAACCATCGCCGCCATCACCGCCGACGAAGGCTTCGAGCTGCTCGACGCCCCCATCCGCCGCGTCGCCGCCGCCTGCGTCCCGCTCCCCTTCGCCGACGCGCTTGAGCAACTCGTGATCCCCACCGTGGACCGCGTCGTGGCCGCCGCCCGGACCCTCGCCGCCTACTAACCAGGCCCGGGCGCCGCCGCGGTTCCGCTCATGATGCGCCGCCTCCGGCCGGTACCGGGTCCGCCTGGCCGGCCCCGGCGAACCGGCCGGGCGCGAACCGGCGAATGTCGTAGACGGTGCCCTGCTGCACGGCCAGCTGGGCCAGCACCCGCCCCACCCAGGGCGCGAACTTATACCCGGTGCCGCGCCACCCCACCCCGGTGAAGACGCCGTCCATTCCCGGAACCGGCCCGAGAATGAAATCGTCGTCTTCTCTGACCAGGTCATAAGAGCAGACGTCGACGCCGGCCGCCGCGACGTCGACGGTATCCGCGCCGCGGAGCCCGGGCATGCACTCGGCCACGAAGTCCTCGACGTTCCCGATCCGGCTCGCGGGCAGTGCCGCGCCGGGCGGATTGTAGAACCCGATCTTGACGCCCGGCGTCTTCCCGTCATGGATCGGATGGCCGTAGATACCGACGTCCAGGTACGCGAACACGGGCAGCGCATGCTCGGTGTAGTGGCTTCGCGTGCTGGCCGGCGGAATGAAGTACTTGGACTGCACCGGCCGGTCCGGCCGCAGCGGGAAGCGGGCGGCGCAGCCCGGCAGCAGCCCGAGCACGTCGTTGGTGCCCAGGCCGGCGGTGATCACCAGGACGTCAGCGGAGACGTTGCCGGATTCGGTGCCGACGTCCCAGCTGCCGCCGGACCGGGCAATGCCGCGAACCACCGCGTTCTCCAGCACCCGCACGCCGCGGGCGCGCAGTGCTTCCTGCAGGAAGCGCGTGACCGCGGGGACATCGGCGAATCCCGCGTCCACGTCGAGCCTGCCCTCATCCACGGCGAACTGCGGGAACCGCTGCCGGAGTTCCGCGCCCGAGAGGGCCGCGCGGCGCAGCTGCAGCTGCTCCAGGATGGCGAAACTGCGCACCGCGTAGCTGCTGGCCAGGTCCGGGGTGACGCTGTCCTTGACCAGGTTGAGGCAGCCGCAGTCGATCAGCAGCGGCTGGCCGGCCAGGGCCTGGAGCTCCAGCCAGAGCCGCCGCGATTCGTACGCGAGCCGCGCGTACTCCGGCTCCAGGTAGTCGTTGCGGACCGACCGGGTGAGGCAGAACGACGCGGTCTCCGGATCCCCCACCCGGGTCCGCTCCAGGACCGTCACGGCCTCCGCGAACGGCGCGGCGTAATACGCGGTCATCAGCCCCATGACGCCGCCGCCGATGACCGTCAGCCGCCTGCCCCTGGACCCGGCCATAACCACGCTCCTTCCGCATAGCAGTCTTCAGGCGAAGGTGCCCATCAAGCGCGGCGCCATCAAGCAGAACGAATGCTTTGATCATCCTGCCCCGGGATCGGGCCGCGCAGTCGTTCCCGGCCTGATGACACGGGCCGCGCCCGGGTGCGGCGGCACCGGGGCTGGAGCACGCTGGCTCTAGCATCAGGGGCGTGCGTATCGCGGGAGCGGTTCTCGGGGTTCTGATTGTCGGCGCCGTGTGGGTGAACGTGGCCGTCACCCTCGTGATCCCCCGCGGCCGCGTCGGGTTCATCAGGGTCGTCGACCGGCACGTCGACCAGGTGTATACCGCAGCCAGCCGCTTCGTGCGGACCTGGGAGCGGCGTGATGCGCTGCTGGCCAGCCAGCCGGTCGTCACCCTGGGCCTGCTGCTGTTCATCTGGCTGGCCGGCTTCGTGGTCGGCTACGGGCTGCTGCTGTGGCTGCCGGGGGGCAGCTTCCCGGACGCCCTTCGCGAGGCGGGCTCGTCGCTGTTCACCCTCGGGTTCGCCGCCCGCAGGAGCGCGGAGCCGAGCGTGGCCGACTTCCTCGCGGCGGCCTCGGGACTGATCATCGTCGCCCTTCAGATCGCCTACCTGCCCACGTTGTACGCGGCCTACAATCGCCGCGAAACGGAGGTCACGCTGCTCGGTCCCCGCGCCGGCAGCCCGGCATGGGGGCCGGAACTGCTGGCCAGAGCGCAGATGGCCGATGGCATCGAGGCGCTGTCGTCCATCTACCAGTCCTGGGAGCGCTGGTCGGCTGACGTGGCCGAGTCCCATTCGAGCTACCCGTCGCTGCTTCGCTTCCGCTCCCCCGAACCGCACAGCTCATGGGTGGTTTCGCAGCTGGCCGTGCTCGACGCCGCCGCCCTGCATATGGCGGCCTGCCCGGATAATGCGCCGTTCACGGCCCGGCTCTGCGTGCAGATGGGCTTCACCTGCCTGCGGAAGCTGACCCGCACGCTGCGGATCCCCGTCGATGAGGATCCGCGGCCCGATGACCCGGTCCAGCTGACCTGGGAGGAGTTCCTGGACGGCTGGGAGCGGATCACGTCCGTCGGATTCCCGGTCGAGCGGACCGCCGAGGAGGCCTGGCCGCATTTCCGGGGCTGGCGGGTCAACTACGAGGCAGCGGCCCGCAAGCTGGCGCTGGGCCTGGATGCGGTCCCCGCCCGCTGGTCAGGTCCCCGCCGCCACGAATGGGGGCTGTTTGAGCCACGGCGGCTGACTAACCGCACCCCCGAGCACCCGGAAGGCCAGCACGCCGCCTGACTGGCCTCGCTCAGCCCGGTTCCGCGAATGCATTGCTGCGACGGGATGCCCCGGCAGCGGGACGGCGCGGCCGCGAAGCCAGTTGTTCACGCAATGATGATGTCCTGGTCATCGACACGCGGCGGCGCGGATGTTGTGCCACGGCCCTCGGGGTACCAGGGTTAATCGCGAGCAGATTCGAGCCGGCTGCGGGCCTCATGCCCGCGTCGCTCGGCGTGGCGCCGACGTGGCGCCGCCGGTCATCCGCCGTTCGAGGAGCAGCACCGTGGCACGCACCGACCTGACGCAGGCCCGGACCTACCGCCCGAAGGACATGGAGCTGATCCACGCCTACTGGCGGGCGGCGAACTACCTGTCGGTGGGGCAGATCTACCTGCTGGACAATCCGCTGCTGCGCGAGCCGCTGCGGGCCGAGCACGTCAAGCCGCGGCTGCTCGGGCACTGGGGCACGACGCCCGGCCTGAACCTGCTGTACGCGCACATGAACCGGGTGATCTCCGAGCGGGACCTCGACGCGCTGTACGTGACCGGCCCTGGTCACGGCGGCCCGGGGCTGGTCGCCAACGCGTACCTGGAGGGCACCTACAGCGAGGTCTATTCCTCGATCAGCCAGGACGAGGACGGGATGCGGGCGCTGTTCCGGCAGTTCTCGTTCCCCGGCGGCATCCCCAGCCACGTGGCCCCCGAGACGCCCGGGTCCATCCATGAGGGCGGCGAGCTCGGCTACGCGCTGGTGCACGCCTACGGCGCCGCGTTCGATAACCCGGGCCTGCTGGTCCTGTGCGTGGTCGGTGACGGCGAAGCGGAGACCGGCCCGCTGGCGGCGAGCTGGCACGCGAACAAATTCCTCAACCCGGTCACCGACGGCGCGGTACTGCCGGTGCTGCACCTCAACGGTTACAAGATCGCCAATCCGACCGTGCTGGCCAGGATCCCCGAGAACGAGCTCGCGGACCTGCTGCGCGGCTATGGCTATCGGCCGTATTTCGTCACCAGTGATGACCCGGTCGCGGTGCATCAGCAGCTCGCGGCGACGCTCGATGAGGTGCTGGACGCCATCGCGGCCATCCAGCGCGACGCCCGCGACGTCCCGGCCTCGCGCCGCCGCGGGGCGCGCCGCCCCGCCGTCACGCCCGCCGCGCGGCCGGCCTGGCCGGTGATCGTGCTGCGCACCCCGAAGGGCTGGACCGGTCCGAAGGAGGTCGACGGGCTGCCGGTCGAGGGCACCTGGCGCGCCCACCAGGTCCCGCTGGCCGAGACCCGCACCAATGCCAGCCACCGCGAGCAGCTGGAGCAGTGGATGCGCAGCTACCGGCCCGAGGAGCTGTTCGACTCGGCCGGGCAGCTGATCCCCGAACTGCGTGCGCTCGCCCCGCAGGGCTCCCGGCGGATGAGCGCCAGCCCGCACGCCAACGGCGGGCGGCTGCTGCGCGATCTGGCCATGCCGGACTTCCGCGACTACGCCGTTCCGGTCGAGCGCCCGGCGGCTGAGTTCAGCGAGGCGACCCGGGTACTTGGCTCGTTCTTAAGGGATGTCATCGCCCGCAATCGTGACCGGTTCCGCCTGATGGGCCCCGATGAGACGGTCTCCAACCGGCTGACGGCCGTGTTCGAGCAGACCGACCGCGCCTGGGACGCGATCTCGCTGCCCGGTGATGACCACCTGGCGCCGGACGGGCGGGTGATGGAGGTGCTGTCCGAGCACCTGTGCCAGGGGTGGCTGGAGGGCTACCTGCTGACCGGGCGGCACGGCCTGTTCAACTGCTACGAGGCGTTCATCCACATCGTCGACTCGATGTTCAACCAGCATGCTAAATGGCTCAAGGTCACCCGGGGCATCCCGTGGCGGGCGCCGATCGCGTCACTGAATTACCTGCTGTCCTCGCACGTCTGGCGCCAGGACAACAACGGCTTCTCGCACCAGGATCCCGGCTTCATCGACCACGTGGTCAACAAGAAGGCCGAGATCGTCCGGGTGTACCTGCCGCCGGACGCCAACACCCTGCTGTCGGTCGCCGATCACTGCCTGCGCAGCCGGAACTACGTCAACGTGATCGTGGCCGGCAAGCAGCCGGCGCTGAACTACCTGACCATGGACCAGGCCATCGCGCACTGCACCCGCGGGCTGGGGATCTGGCCGTGGGCCAGCTCCACCGACGGCGAGCCGGACGTGGTTCTCGCCTGCGCCGGCGACATCCCGACCCTGGAGACCCTGGCCGCGGCGGACCTGCTGCGCGCCCATCTGCCGGAGCTGAAGGTCCGGGTCATCAACGTGGTGGACATCATGCGGCTGGAGCCGGACACCGAGCACCCGCATGGGCTGTCCGACCTCGACTTCGATGCGCTGTTCACAGCCGATAAGCCGGTGATCTTCGCCTATCACGGCTATCCGTCGCTTATCCACCGGCTGACCTACCGGCGCAAGAACCATCAGAACCTGCATGTCCGGGGATACAAGGAAGAAGGAACCACGACGACCCCGTTCGATATGGTCATGCTTAATGATCTTGACCGGTTCCATCTCGTCATGGATGTCATCGACCGCGTCCCGTCCCTGGGCACCCGCGCCGCGACGCTGCGGCAGGAGATGTCCGACGCCCGCCTCGCCGCGCGCGCTTACACCCGCGAGGACGGCGAGGACGACCCGGCGATCACCGGCTGGACCTGGCCGGAACGGGACTGAGCGGGCCGGGGCTGAGCGGGTGCAGCCGGACCGGGGCAGGAGCTGACCGTGCGAGTGCTGGTCGTCAACGCCGGCTCGTCAAGCCTGAAGCTGCGCCTGCTCGATGCCGCCGACGCCATCGAGCGCAGCGCCGACCTGCCCGCCGGGGCGGACGGGCTGGACACTTCCCGGCTGGCCCGCGTCCTGCGGGACTGGCCGGAGCCCGATGTGGTCGGCCATCGGATCGTGCACGGCGGGACGGCCTTCACCGGCCCGGCCCGGATCGACGACGCGGTGCGGCAGCAGCTGGCGGACCTGACCGACCTGGCCCCGCTGCACCAGCCCAAGTCCCTGGCCGCGCTCGACGCGGTCACCGCGCAGCTGCCCGGAGTGGCCGCGGTGGCCAGCTTCGATACCGCGTTCCACGCCAGCATCCCGGCCGCCGCGGCGACCTATGCGGTGCCGCGCGAATGGCGGGAGCGGTACGCGATCCGGCGGTACGGATTCCATGGGCTGTCGCACGCGTACTGCTCGCGCCGGGCCGCGGAGCTGGCCAGGCCTGGCCGCGGGCCTGCGGGTCATCTCCTGCCATCTCGGCGCCGGCGCGTCGGTCGCGGCCGTGCTCGATGGCCGCAGCGTCGACACCACGATGGGCTTCACCCCGCTGGAAGGGCTGGTCATGGCGACCCGGTCCGGCACCGTGGACCCCGGTCTCGTGCTCTGGCTGGAGGAGCACGAGCACCTCTCGCCGCACGAGGTCAGCACCGCCCTGGAGTCGCGCTCCGGGCTGCTCGCGCTGGCCGGGACCGGCGACATGCGCGAGGTCGAGGCGGCGGCGGACCGCGGTGAGCCGGACGCCCGGCTCGCGATCGACGTGTACATCCACCGGCTGGCTGGCGGCATCGCGGCGATGAGCGCGGCCACTGCGGGCGTGGACGTGCTCGCCTTCACCGGCGGCGTGGGCGAGCACTCCGCCATGGTCCGGCGGCGCGCAACCGGGCGGCTGGCGTACCTGGGCGTCGCCATCGACCCCGGCCGCAACGACGCGGTCAGCGGCGACGCCGACATCACGGCCGCCGGCGCGTCGGTGCGCACCCTGGTCATCACCGCGCGGGAAGACCTGCAGATCGCCGGCGAAGCCCGCCTGCTGCTGGCCGGGTAACGATAGCCCGGGTCACGCGTCCGACGACCTGGCGGCCGCGCGGCCGGCGGGCCCGCCATCCGGGGCGGTGGCCGGCGCGGCGGCAAGTTCGGGCGCACGCCGCCGCTCGTGAGATGGTGGTTTCTGGCTTCGGCGGGAGGACGGCACGTGTACGAGAAAACTGTCAACGTGGGCGGTCAGCAGCTCGCCTACCTGCAGAGCGTGGGCAGCCAGCGCACCGTCATCTTCGTGCACGGCAATTCCTGCTCGGCCCGGACCTGGCAGCCGCTGCTGACCGGCCCGTTCGGGCAGCGTTTCCGGTGCCTGGCGTTCAGCCTGCCCGGGCACGGGCTGTCCGCCCCGGCCATCGATCCGGCGGCCTACTCCCTGCCCGGCTACGCGGCCACGCTGGCCGGGTTCGCCGGGGCGCTGGACGCGGACGACGCGGTGATCGTCGGCTGGAGCCTGGGCGGGCACATTGCCATCGAATCGGCGCCGGGCCTGCCCGGGGCGGCCGGATTCCTCGTCTTCGGCGCTCCGCCGGTGGCCTCGGCCGCCCAGATGCCCGCGGCGTTCCTGCCCAATCCGGTGCTGAACATCGGCTTCAGCGCCAGCGTCAGCGCCGATGACGCGCGGGCCTACGCCGCCAGTTTCGTTGCCCCGGGGTCGGATTTTCCGCTGGACGGCTTCGTGACCGACATCCTGCGTACCGACGGCGCGGCCCGCACCGGGCTGTTCGCGAGCATCGCCGCGGGCCAGGTCGCCGACGAGGTAGGCATCGCCGGCACGCTCGGCCGGCCGCTGGCCATCCTGCACGGCGACGGCGAGCAGCTGGTCAGCCTGGCCTACCTGCAGCAGCTGGCCATCCCCAGCCTGTGGCGCGGCGCGGTGCAGATCGTGCCCGGCGCCGGGCACGCCCCGCACCAGGAGGCGCCGGAGGAGTTCACCGGGCTGCTGGAGCAGTTCATCGCCGATCTGGGCTGACGCGATCCGGGCTGATGCGATCCGGGCTGACCAGGGTGGCCAGGTAAGCGTCGAAGCGGTCCAGGCTGGTCTTGAAGCCGGCCTGGGCTTCCGGGGTGGCGAACATGGCGGGCATGTTGGTCTGGTGGGTGATGACCTCGGTGCGGCCGTCGCCGAGATCCTGGAACGTGATGGTCGTGGTCATGCCGCCTTCGACGCCCGCTTCGGTCCACACCAGCCGGCCAGGCCGGTCCACCTCGACGTAGACGGCGCGCATCGTGTACTCGCCGCCGCCATCGTCGCTGACCATGGCCGTCTCGAATGCTCCGCCCGGCCGCAGGTCGACGATGATCCGGCCGGCCGGGGTAGTGGTCCCGGCCGGGCCCCAGAAGTGCGTCAGGTGCTCCGGCTGCGTCATGCAGTCGAAGAGCAGTTCCCGGGGCGCGGCATGGATCCGCCGGTAGGTCATCTGGCCGGCCGCGCTGGCGTTGTCGCTCATGTCCCGCTCTCTTTCTGCTCGTGAACTTGCTGCTCCCGCTCCCGCTCCCGGCGGAGGACGGCCAGGTGGTCATCCAGCCGGTCAGACCGCTCCGCCCAGACCTGCCGGTGGCGGCCGATCCATTCGGCGGCGGTGTCCAGCCGCTCAGGCTCCAGCCGGCACGGCCGGGACTGGGCGGTGCGGGAACGGGAGATCAGCCCGGCCCGCTCCAGCACCTTGAGGTGCTTGGAGATCGCTTGCTGGGTGATGGCGAACGGCTCGGCCAGCTGGCTGACCGTGGCCTCGCCCCCGGCCAGCCGGTCCAGGATGGCCCGCCTGGTCGGATCGGCCAGCGCCGCGAAGGTGAAGTTCAGGCGGTCGTCGGGGCCGGCCGCCGCCGCGGGCGCCGCCATCACCGCGGCCGTCCCGCATCCGGGCCGGCGTCCTCGCCGGTGCGGGCGCTTTCCGCGGCGCGGGTGCCTTCCCCGGGGCCGGCCCCGGCCGCGGTCAGGGCGCCGCCGGGGACCTGGCGCCCGGTCAGCAGCAGCGCCAGGTCGCGGGCGCGCCCGCGCACCGGCGCGCCGCTGCCCCAGGCCCAGTCAAGGTCAGTGGCCAGCAGCTCGGAGCCGCCGGTGTCCACCCCGAAGAACCGCCGGGACTTCGGTCCGGTGACCGTGTCCAGCACCGCCCGCATGACGTCATCCGGGATGTGCTGCTCGATCCGCAGCGCGCAGCTGATATCGAGCCCGTGGATCACGTCATGGGTGAGCGCCCCCTGGTAGCCCCCGCCGGGCGGCTTCCACGGATGCTCCGCGTTGTCGCGCACCGCCGCGATCAGTTGCGCCGCCGGCCGCGCCGCATCCTGGCGGGCGATGGCGTCGGACATGCGCCGGAACCGCCCGCCCGCCCGCGCCAGCCTGAGTCCGAGCCGGGGGGCCGAGTACCGGAACGGCATCGTCAGGTGCGCCACCACCTGCCGGACGGCCCAGCCGTCGCACAGCGAAGGCGCGTCCCACTGTTCCGCGCTGAGCCCGTCCAGCAGCCCGGCCAGCTCCCGGCGCTCCGCGGCGATCCAGTCCCTGATCATGATCCCGTCCTTAGACAACCATAAAGTTGTACAACCATCTAGTATTTATAACGGAGCGATCGGCGTCCGTCAAGTGCCGCACCGGGCTCCCGGCCACCCTGGCGCGACTGGCCACCGCCTGCGCGCCAGTGGTAACCGGAAGGATTCGCGTCATATCTGGCGCGAATCCTTCCGGTTATGGCCGCGACGGCGGGGCCAGCGCTCCGGCGCCGGAGCGGGCCGGCGCTACGATGTCGGGGAGATGAGCACTGCACAAGCGGACGCCAGCGCGGCCGATCTCGCCGGGGGGCGGGCGGACGCGGTCATTCACACCGAGGACCTGACCAAGGTCTATCCGGGGACGGATTTCGCCGCGGTCGACCGGCTCAACCTCGATGTCCGGGCCGGCGAGATCTTCGGCCTGCTCGGGCCCAACGGCGCCGGGAAGACCACCACCGCGGGGATACTGACCACGCGCGTGGTGCCGACCTCAGGACGAGCGTTCCTGGGCGGGATCGATGTCGGCGCGCATCCGGCGCTGGCCAAGCAGCTCAGCGGGATCGTGTCCCAGCAGAACACCCTCGACCGCCAGCTCACCGTCTGGGAGAACCTCTACTTTCACGGGCGGCTATTCGGCATCGGGGCGAAGGCATCCCGGCAGACCGCCGATGAGCTGCTGGAGCAGTTTCAGCTGTCCAAGTGGGCCAATGCATCGGTGTACGCGCTGTCCGGCGGGATGGCGCAGCGGCTGATGGTGGCGCGGGCCATCTTCCACCGTCCCTCCGTGCTGTTCCTGGACGAGCCGACGGCCGGGCTGGATCCGCAAAGCAGGCTCGCGCTCTGGGACCTCCTCGGCGAGCTGCATGGCGATGGCCAGACCATCCTGCTCACCACGCACTACATGGAGGAGGCCGATCAGCTCTGCGAGCGGGTCGCCATCATGGATCACGGCAAGATCCTCGCCCTCGACACTCCGGCCGCGCTCAAGCAGAGCGTCGGCGCCGATACCGTCGTCACCGTGAAGACCACCGGCGACGCGGACCGGCTCGCTGAGCTGCTCACCAGCGACGTGTCCGGCGTGACCCGGATCCGCAAGGTGGACGGCGGCCTCGAACTGCACATGCTGGGCAATGACCGGCTCGTCCCGCGGATCGTCCTGGCCGCCGAGGGCGGCGGGTTCGATCTCGTCGACCTGTCGATCGCCGAGCCGAGCCTGGAGACCGTATTCATCAACCTCACCGGCAAGGAGCTGCGGGACTGATGGCAGCACCGGTAACTTCGCCGCCGCAGACCCGGCGGATCGGCGGCGGGCCCACCCGCTCGGTGGCGGCCGCCAGCTGGACCGCGCTCGGCGCGCTCATGCTGCGTGACGTCGTGGTGCTGCGCAAGCACATCTGGGAGTTCGTGCTGCGCACGATCATCCAGCCGTTCCTGCTCTGCTTCGTCTTCCTCTTCGTCTTCCCGAAGATCGGGCAGGGCATCGGGGGTCACGGCACGGTGGCCCAGTCCGCCTTCGCGACGATCCTGGTGCCCGGCGTGGTGGGCATCTCGATCATGTTCCAGGGCGTGCAGTCGATCGCCCTGGCCATGGCCCAGGAGTTCGGCTTCACCCGCGAGATCGAGGACCGGGTGCAAGCTCCCTGCCCGATCTGGCTGGTGGCCATGGCCAAGGTGCTGTCGGGCGCGGCCCAGGGAGTGCTGTCGGCGATCATCGTGCTGCCGATGGCGTCGATCGTGCACGCGCCCGGGGTGCATGCCCACCTGACGCTGCACTGGTGGATCATCGTGACGCTCGTGCCGCTCTCCTGCGTCGCGATGGCCGGACTCGGGCTGGTCCTGGGCACCAGTTTCGAGCCGCGGAACATCGGGCTGATGTTCGGCTTCATCATCCTGCCGATCACTTTCCTCGGCGGCACGTATTACTCGTGGACCAGGCTCGCGCCGGTATCGGTCGGCGGGTGGCACTGGCTGCAGACCATTGTGCTGATCAATCCGCTGATCTACGTGAACGAGGGGATGCGGGCCGCCTTCACCGAGGCGCCGCACATGCACCTCTACGTCATCTACCCGGTGGTGTTCGCCTTCGGCGTCGTGTTCCTGGCCATCGGGCTGCGCAACTTCCGGCGGCGCGTGCTCTCCTGACCTGGCGGCCGACGGCCGGGCGGGCGGGCTACGGCAGGTCCGGCGGCTTGGGGGCCGGGCCCCACGGCGGGCTCCCTGATACCACCGGCGGGCGGATCGTGCCCGGTGCGCGGGCCGGCCGGTGGGCCTGACCGGCGGCCGGATCCGGTCCGGCGTACGGGCCGACGGTGGCGGCCGGGAACGACAGCGCGGATTCGGCACCGGGCTGTGCTCCCCCTGGTTGCGGTCCGGCCGGCGGCGGTCCCGATCGCTGCGGGCCAGTCGGCGCGGGCCAGGCCGGCCCGGCTGACGTGGCGGCATGCGCGGGCACGTGCGCGGGCACGCGCCGCGGGGGGGCGTCGGTGGCGTCCTCATCGGCCGGGCCGCCCGCCCACGGGGGCAGCCGGACCACGGCCACCAGCGAGATGGCGAGCAGCAGCACCAGGAACACCAGGAACACCATGACGCTGTCGTTATCAAGTGCCCGGGGACTGGGTGCGCTCGCCACCGCCAGGTGCGGCATAGCGAGGTGCGCCGCGACGAGAACGACGGCCGAGGCCGTCGCGCGGCTAGGGAATCTTAATGACACGGCGCCCGGCCCTCCCGGCGGCAGATATCAGCGCATTCTGTCATGATTCCGCGATGGAATAGCGGCCTCTGAGACTTTTCGCCGCCGTTCATGAATCTCCGGGCCTCTGTGGCTGGTGAGTCAGTCGGGATCCTTGATGCGCCCGGTACAGTCTGCCTATCTAAGCCGCGCGAGGGTCCATTGTCAGGTCGCTGGCGTACCGGGCGACAGGTCCCCGGCCAGCAGCTGCTGATCAAGCGAGCTGAACGTCCATGCCGCCGCCTGCTCATCCAGGTCGAAGCGCCAGATCACGTCAAAGCGGTCACCGGGCCAGGCCGTCGGCACGTCGCCCGGGTTGGCGACCGGCACGGCCGCCGTCACGGCGCCAGCCACGTTGACCAGGTGATCGTGTTCCCAGCACATGAGCACCACCTCAGCCTGGACCGCGAGCAGGGACGCCACGATCTTCGCCGGATGGGCATCGACGGGATACTCGCACAGGGTGGCCAGGCCCAGCCGCTTCGACAGTGGCAGCAGCGTGAGGTCGGGCCGGTGCACCGAATCGGAGTATTTGGGAGTGACCAGGGCGCCCGGTGCGGGCAGCGCGGACCGCAGGGTCACGCCGTTCGGCGCGAACAGGGTGACGAGCGCGCCCGCCCGTTCCCATCCTCTCGGGATAAGCCCATCCGGATTCTCGTTGCCGTGCTGATCGACGCCGTGGTCGTTACCTTCGGGCTTCTCGCCGTGCCTGATCATCAGCAGCGTGCGTGGCTGGGTCATGCATTCTCCCCTAGTCAAGGCTGAGCACCAGGCCGCTGAACGGATGCGGAAGTGCTACCAGATCGTGCGCACAACAATCCCCCGAACACAATGGGCGCCGCGGGCCGCAGCCGGCGCCTGCCTGCCCTGCTGCCGCATGCCGCCATGCGGCCGCGGACCATGTGACGCAGACCACGGCCGCCGTTTAGCTGAATTAGCAAGAACTGTGCTAACATAACTAACGAGGCCCGGGACGCCGGACCGGCCCACCAGACCTGAAGCCATCACGATAGACGGAGACCGCCATGACCACGAAGACCGCTCCCCCGACCGAATCCCCCCTCGGTGTCGACTTCGGCGCCTACGAGGATGCCGCGCAGCACATCCGCGACCTCAACGAGCGCATCATCGAGAGCTCCAAGGCCGCCGGGCTCACCACCCTCGACGCCTACGAGAAGGCACTGACGAACCTCGTGGGCTTCGAGCAGAAGGTGGCCGGCGCCAGCCAGCTTGACTGGGTCACCGCCCTCGCCGCGACGTACACCACGTTCGTACAGGACGTCAGCTCCGCGTACACGAAGGCCGCGCGCGACCTGCTCAGCTGACGCGGACAGCCGGACGGCCGACGGCCGGACGGCGGCAGGAAAGGCGGGACGGTGGGCAGCCACCGGCCCGCCTTTCGTCATGGGCGGGTCGTCATGGGCGTGCCCCTTCGGCCCGTGCCCCGGGTCAGGAGCGGCCGGCCGAGCGGGTCCGGCGCACGGCATTGGCATCGACGAACGCCCGGTAGATCTCGGCCAGCGCCCGGCGCTGGGCGGTAGTCAGTTCCTCGGCCGCCTCGATCGCATCCAGCACCCCGCCGTCCGCGGCATCGTCCTCGTCGGGCTGCACGAATCCCGCCTCGGCGTAGAGGGAATCGGCCGTTGTCTTCAGCGACTCCGCGATCGCGTTCAGGACCGCGTCGGACGGCGCACGCAGGCCGCGCTCGATCTGCGACAGGTACGGGTTGGAGATCCCCACCGCCGCCGCGAACTGGCGCATCGGCAACGCCGCCAGCTCGCGCTGCTTGCGGATGATCGCCCCCAGGCTGGGCAGGGACTGTTCCGATGGGCTCACGGATCCAGCCTACGGCCGGGCTGTCGTGCCGTCCGGGTTCAGGCGCGAGTTCAGCGGCGCAAGCGCAGGCCGCGGTACTTGCGGGACGGCACGATCCGGGCCGTCCGGGCCCCCAGCGGAGCCTGGATTCCGGGCCGCTCAGGTCACATTCAGATTCCGGCGGCTGGTCAGACCGCGCAAGCCGTTGACAAGCCGGGCCGGACGGGGCTACAACACGTCAGATGGGCGTAACGGATCAGCCGGTCCGAGCAGCTACCGCAACAGGAGGGGCAAGGCGATGACTGACCTCTCGGAGGTTCCGCCAAGACTAAAGCGAGACGTTGGACTGCTTCCGCTGTTCATGGTCTCGGCAGGCTCCGTCATCGGATCCGGCTGGCTGCTCGGCGCGCTCAATGCGTCCGTAGTCGCCGGCCCCGCCGCGATTATTTCCTGGGCCGTCGGGGTCGTCCTGCTGATCGGCATCGCGCTGGTGTATGCCGAGCTCGGAGCCGCGTACCCGATCTCGGGCGGTACCGCGCGCTTTACCTGGATCCACACCGGGACCCTCGGCGGTTTCTTCGCCGGGACTTACTCCTACCTGCAGGCCGTCGCCATCGCCCCGATCGAGGTGGAAGCCTCGCTGACCTACGTGGACGGCAAGTGGCAATCGCTGGGCCTGATCAACGACAAAACCGGGCTGCTCACCGGTAAAGGCCTCTTCGTCGCCGTGCTGGCGATGTTCGTGTTCATGGCCATCAACCTGGCCGGCGTGAAGTGGATGGCCGAGGGCAACAGCATCGCGATGATCTGGAAGATCGGCGTGCCGGTGCTGACCATCATCTTCATCGTCACCCACTCCTTCCACAGCTCGAACTTCACCGCCGGCGGCGGGTTCATGCCGTTCGGCATCAAGGGCGTGTTCATCGCGTTGCCGCTGGGCGTGATTTTCGCCCTGGAAGGCTTCGAGCAGGCCGCCCAGCTCGCCGGCGAGGCCCGCAACCCCAGGCGGGACGTCCCGATCGCCGTGGTCGGCTCGATGCTGATGGGAGCGGCGCTCTACATGGCCCTCCAGGTCACCTTCATCGCGGCCGTCAACCCGGCCAACGTGGCGCACAACTGGCTCACCCCGTTCGGCGCCGGCGTCGGCAGTTTCGGCCCCTACTACACGCTGGCCACGGCGGCCGGCCTGGGCTGGCTGGGCTGGCTCCTGATCGTCGACGCGATTATCTCGCCAGGAGGCACCGGCCTGGTGTACCTGGCCGCCACTTCCCGGCTGTCGTACTCGCTGGCGCGGGTGCGGTTCCTGCCGCCGGTCTTCCAGACCATCGACCGGCGCAGCGTGCCGTGGTTCAGCATTCTCTTCGGCGGCGTCTTCGGCTGCTTCCTGTTCCTGCCGTTCGGCAGCTGGGCCAAGCTGGTCGGGGCCATCACCGCCGCCTCGTCGTTCATGTACAGCTTCGCGCCGGTCGCGGCGGTCTCGCTGCGCCGGAGCGACCCGGACCGCGAGCGCCCCTACCGGGTCCCCGGCCTGGCCATCATCGCCCCGTTCAGCTTCATCGTCTCCGGGCTCATCATCTACTGGAGCGGAACCGTGAACGTGGTCAAGCTGGACCTGGCCGTGATCTTCTTCCTGGTCCTCTACTTCATCGCCCGCGTGTTCGACTCGAACCAGGCCCCGATTGATTTCAGCGCCGGCTTCTGGTGCGTGCCCTGGATCGTCGGGCTGACCATCTTCTCGGTCTTCGGCGGCAGCTATGTCGGCGGCTACAGCAAGTTCATTGGCATCCCGATCCACCACCACCTGCCATTCTGGTGGGACATCGGCGCGATTGCCGTGTTCAGCCTGATCGTCTTCTACTACGCCGTGCACAGCCGCCTCAGCCCCGAGCGGACCAATGCCAATGTGCTCGAGGCCGTCGCCGACGCTCACCAGGAGGACCTCGACCTGGGCATCGGCGAACCAGCCTGATAACCGCGCCCCGGGTGGCCGGCTAACCCGGGCTCTATCCGGAACTACCAAGCGAGGGTCCGTCCTGCGGGACGGGCCCTCGCTGCTTCTCTTGACCACCGGATGCCTGTGGCCCGGGCCAGGCCCGCCGGCCGCCTGGCGGAGAAGGGCCAGGCGGCTGAGAGGGCCAGCGGGCCAGGCGGCTGGTGCCGGCTGACCGCTACGGGCGGCGGTGCTGCCAGGGGCCGTGGCGGAACCAGAGGATCGCGAGCAGCCCGATCAGGAACCAGGACAGGTACGACCGGATCAGCAGTTGCGCGCCGACGGCGGCGATCGCGATGACCAGGACGAGGAACAACAGCCGCTGAAGCGAGTGCCCGATGGGATCGGGATGCCCCTCGCGGTACGCGCGCCCGCTGGGGTCTGAGTTCCCGTTCCACCCGCGCCGCTGGGGCGTGGCCGCTTCCGGTGCCTCATCGTCGGGCAGGTCGGCGAACACGCCGCCCAGGTCCTGCTGGGTCTTGGCGCTCATCGCCTGATGCAGGCGCTTGTCGAACTCCGCCTGGTCCAGCCGCCCGTCGCCGTAGTGCTTGGACAGGCGGTCAGCGACTTCGGCGCGCTCGGCGTCGGAGATTCGCATGCCGGGGTTGGCATAGCTGGCGCGGCGGGACGGCGATCCGGGCGCCGATGGTTGTCTGGGCGACGCTGACATGCTGATACGACCTCTCTTGGCCGGCCCGTGCTTTGGCCGGCGCGAGCTTGACCGGCGCCACCTTGGTCAGCGCGACCGGGACTGCATGGACTGGATGAATCCGCTGGCGATGGACTGCTCGGCGCCCTCCTCGGGGATCAGCAGCCAGCCGGCCAGGTAGATGGGCACGCCGGCGCCGCCCATGACGGCCAGCACGGCGAGCACGATGCGCACGACGGTCACGTCGACGCCGAGGTACGCCGCGACGCCGGCCGCGACGCCGGCCAGCATCCGGTCCCCGGTGGGGCGGCACAGCGGCTGCGGCCCGGCCGATGGGCCGGCCGCGGCGCGGCTGCTGGCTTCCTGATCGGTAGTGGTGTGGTTGCTGGCGTCTGGGTTCACGGTGCTTGTGTTCATGAATCCAGCGTGCCGCCGCGGATCCGGCCAGGCCATCGGGAAGACCCCGGATCCGACCCTGATCCGCGGCCGGCCAGGATCGGGGTTTGCCCGGATAGCCGGGCGCGCGCTCAGGCGCGATGATGGATACGTGCAGGAACCAACCGGGTCCGCGCCGCACTGGCGCGCGGCCCGCCAGCAGCGCGGTTCCCGGCGGCGCTGGCCAGCCGGCGAAGACGCCACGCCGGCCGACGGCCAGCCGGGCCGCCCGCCCTTCCGGCGGCACCGCTTCCTCCGGCACGGGCCCGGCGGGTGGGTGCGGGGGCCGAGGACCAGCGGGCCGTTGCGGCGCGCCCGGGACGACCGCCTGGCCGGCGGACTGGCCGCCGGAATCGCGGCCCGGACGGGCCTGGACGTCACGATCGTGCGGACCGCGTTCGTCCTGGCCTCGCTGCTGAGCTTCTTCGGCGCGGCCGCCTATGTCGTGGCCTGGCTGCTGATCCCGGCGGCCGGCGAGGAGAGCAACATCGCGAGCCGGGCGATGGCCGACCGGCGCGGCATCGCGCTCGCGGCGGGCCTGGCCTCCCTGCTCGGCGCGGTGCTTATCATCGCTTCCCTGCTCGGGGCGGGCTGGCTCGGCTCATGGGGCTGGCCGCTGGTGGTCAGCGCGGTCGGCATCGTGCTGATCTGGCGCAACGCCGACGCGGACGAGCAGGCCACCATGCGTCAGCTGGCCGAGCCGCTGCTGGGCTGGACCGAGGAGAACAGCCGGCCCCGGACCCTGCTGCGCGTCTCCGTCGCCTGCCTGCTGCTGATGCTCGGCCTGATCGCCCTGCTGACCGGGCACCCCCGGCACGTGCTGTGGCCGCTGGCCGGGGTCGTACTCATGATCGCCGCGATCGTGGTCGTGCTCGGCCCCTGGTGGCTGCGCATCGCCCGGGATCTCGTGGTCGAGCGCCAGGCCCGGATCCGGGCCGAGGAGCGGGCCGACATGGCCAGCCGGGTGCACGACTCGGTGCTGCAGACGCTCGCCCTGATCCAGCGCCGCGCGGACGAGCCGCAGCAGGTAATCCAGCTGGCCCGGGCGCAGGAGCGTGAGCTGCGCTCCTGGCTGTTCGACGGCCGGGCGCCCGGCTCGCTTGACGGCCAGGCCATGACGCTCGCCGCCGGGGTCAGGCTCATCCAGCAGGAGGTGGAGGCGCAGCACCGGCTGGCGGTCGAGGCCGTCACCGTCGGCGACTGCGAGCTCGACGACAATCTCAGTGCCCTGCTGGCGGCCGCGCGCGAGGCGACGGTCAATGCGGTGAAATGGTCCGGTGCCGAGGTTGTCTCGATCTTCGCCGAGGTCGAGCCGGGCGAGGTGTCGGTGTTCGTCCGGGACCGGGGCCGTGGCTTCGATCCGGCGACGGTGCCCGCCGACCGGAAGGGGCTGGCCGAGTCCGTGCACGCCCGGATGGCCCGCCGCGGCGGATCCGCGACAGTGCGCAGCACGCCGGGCGAGGGCACCGAGGTGTCCCTGACCATGCCCCGCGCGGCCGGGGAACGCCAGCCGAGCCGGGCATGAGCACGCCCGGGGCCAGCGCCGCCCCCGGCGACGGCAAGCCGAGGGTCTTCATCGTCGACGATCACGGCCTGTTCCGGGCCGGGGTCCGGTCCGAGCTGGGCGACGAGGTGCAGGTCGTGGGCGAGGCCGCCGACGTCGAGCCGGCCATCGCGCTGATCGCCGAGTGCCTGCCCGATGTCGTCCTGCTCGACGTGCACCTGCCGGGCGGGGGCGGCCAGGCCGTGGTCACGGCGGTGAAGGCCGCCCACCCGCAGGTGCGGTTCCTCGCCCTGTCCGCCTCGGACGCCCCCCAGGACGTGATCGCGGTGATCAGGGCGGGCGCGCGGGGTTACGTGACGAAGACAATCTCCGGCGCCGAACTCGTGGACGCGATCCACCGGGTCGCGGCCGGTGACTCGGTCTTCTCGCCCCGGCTGGCCGGGTTCGTGCTGGACGCCTTCGCCGCGCTCGCCCCGGCCGGCCAGGACCTGCCGTCCCTCGACCCCGAACTCGACCAGCTAACGCCGCGCGAGCGGGAGGTCCTGCGCCTGATCGCCCGGGGCTACACCTACAAGGAGATCGCACGGGAGCTTTTCATCTCCATCAAGACCGTGGAGAGTCACGTCTCCTCGGTCCTGCGCAAGCTCCAGCTCTCGACCCGGCATCAGCTGACCCGGTGGGCGGCCGAGCGGCGGCTGACCTAAGCCGGATGAATTCCTGCTGGCTGCGCGAGCGGCCGGCGCAACGATAGGTTGATCCGCATGCTGTCCCGGGGGGTCACCTGCGTCATGGCCGGCCTCGTGCTCGCGCTGGGCCTGTCGGCCTGCGCGCCGGCCGGCCCCGCCCAGGGCGGCGCCCCGGGGGGCGCGGCATCATCTCGCAGCCCGGCCAGCTCTCGCGCCGCGCGGCCAGGCAAGACGGGCGCCGGGGCCCGGCCGGCCTCCGTGACCATCGCCGCCGTCGGCGACACGATGCTGGGTGACACGCCGGACCTGCCCGCCGACCCGGCCACGTACCTCGATGCGGTCAAGCCGGTCCTGGATTCGGGCGCCCAGATCGTCTTCGGGAACCTCGAAGGCACGCTGACGACGGCGACGACCAGCAAATGCGGCCCGCACAGCCATCCGGGTAAGGACTGCTTCGCCTTCCGGGATCCGCCGGGATACGCGCGGTACCTCAAGCGCGCGGGATTCACGATCCTGAACGACGCCAACAACCACTCCTTCGATTTCGGCGCCGCCGGGCAGGCCCAGACCGTACGGTCCATCCACGCGGCCGGGCTGGTCCAGACCGGGCTGCCCGGCGAGATCACCGTGGTCAGAGCGCACCGGATCAAGGTGGCGTTCGTGGCGTTCGCGCCGTACAGCTACGACGCCAGCCTGCTGGACCTGCCCGCGGCCCGGGCCCTGATCAGGCGGGCCGGCCAGGAAGCCCGCGTGGTCGTCGTCTACATGCACGCCGGCGCCGAGGGCTCCGACGCCGACCACGTGACCGGCCATGAAGAGTTTTACCTCGGCGAGGACCGGGGTAACGCCGAGGCGTTTGCGCACATGGCGATCAAGGCCGGCGCCAGTCTGGTGATCGCCAGCGGCCCGCACGTCGTGCGGGGCATGCAGTTCTACCGCCGGCACCTCATCGCCTACAGCCTCGGCAACTTCGCGGGCTATCAGGACTTCTCCACCGACGGCGACCTCGACGTGAGTGTCATCCTGCACGTGCGGCTGTCATCCGCCGGCCGGTTCGAGCATGCCCGGATCTACCCCATTCATTTCACCAGCCAGGGCCAGCCCGTCCCCGGCGGAGACGGCATCGCCCTCATCACCCAGCTGTCGGCGCAGGATTTCGGCAGCGCGGCGGCCCGCATCTCGCCCGCAGGCGTCATCCGCGCGCCGCGATGATGCGCCCGCCACGGCCGGCGGATGCGCAGGCGCTGGCCGGTCGCCCAGGGCGGCGATAGCCGGCTGTTCCTGCTGAGCATCTCGCCAGGGCGGGCCGCTAACCGGGATTACAGTAGGAACACGAGCGGGGCGCATCGCCACGTACCCGGCAATCCGGTCACGGCCACGGCGGCCATCCCGTGACGCCACCAGATCTGTCGGCCTGGGGTGAGGAGACAGATGATGAGTGGCGCGTTTTCTGAGCCCTCCGGTCCGCCCGGACCAGGCGAGGTATTCCGCACCGAGCTGAACCCGGTGGATTTCCTGCACCGGACGGCGTACATGTACCCGGCGAAGACCGCGGTCGTGCACGGCCAGCGGCGGTACAGCTACGCCGAGCTCGCGGAGCGCTCGTGGCGGCTGGCCAACGCGCTGCGGTCGGCGGGCCTGGAGAAAGGAGATCGCGTCGCGACCCTGCTGTTCAACTCCCCGGCGATGCTGGAGGCCCATTTCGGCGTGCCGGCCGCGGGCGGGGTGCTGGTCGCGGTCAACAACCGCCTGGCCAGCGCCGAGATCGGCTACATTCTCCGCCACAGCGGCGCGCGCTACCTGCTGCTGGATGCCGGACTCGAGGCGCTGGCCGAGCCGGCCGGCCTGCCCGGCGTGACCGTGATCCGCGTCGAGGACACCGGCGTTCCCGCGGATCCGTACGAGGAATTCCTGGCCGGCGCGTCGCCGGCCCGGCCGGCCAGCTGGCTGGAGCATGAGGAGGAGACGATCTCGGTCAACTACACCTCCGGGACCACGGGCCGGCCCAAGGGGGTGCAGTACACCTACCGCGGCGCGTACCTGAACGCGCTGAACGAGGTGATCGTGGCCGGCCTGGACGCCGATTCGGCGTATCTGTGGACGCTGCCGATGTTCCACTGCAACGGCTGGTGCTTCCCGTGGGCGGTCACCGCGGTAGCGGCGCGGCACGTGACCATGCGCACGGTGGACCCCGGCCTGGTCTGGGAACTGATCGACGGTGAGGGCGTGACGCACTACAACGGCGCGCCCACCGTCCAGCTGATGGTCATCAACCATCCCCGGGCGCACCATCTGGAGCGCCCGGTAACCGCGATGGTGGCCGCCGCGCCCCCGTCGCCGACGCTGCTGGCCCGGATGAGCGAGCTGAATTTCCGCATCGTGCACGTGTACGGCCTGACCGAAACCTACGGCCCGATCACGGTGTGCCCCGAGCAGGAGGGCTGGCGCGAGCTCCCGGTCGCGCAGCGCGCGAAGTACCTGGCCCGCCAGGGGCAGGCCTATCCCTCCTCCGACCTGGTCCGCGTCGTCGACGCGGAGATGACCGACGTCCCGCAGGACGGGCAGACCATGGGCGAGGTGATCATGCGCGGTAACAACGTCATGAGCGGCTACTTCAACGACCAGGCCGCCACCGCCGTGGCCTTCGCCGGTGGCTGGTTTCATTCCGGGGATCTCGCCGTGTGGCATGCCGACGGCAACATCGAGCTGCGTGACCGGGGCAAGGACATCATCATCTCCGGCGGCGAGAACATCTCCAGCATCGAAGTCGAGCAGGCGATCACCGCCCACCCCGCGGTGCTCGAGTGCGCGGTCGTCGGGATCCCGCACCCGCACTGGGGCGAGCGCCCGAAGGCGTTCGTCACGCTCAACGAGGGCGCCGCGGCGACTCCGGAGGAGATCATCGCGTTCTGCCGCGAGCGCCTCGCCCACTACAAGTGCCCCGACGCGGTCGAGTTCGGGCCGTTGCCCAAGACCTCCACCGGCAAGATCCAGAAGTTCGTGCTGCGCGGCCGCGAATGGGCGGACCAGGACGAGCGGATCGGCGGCGTTTGACGGGAGGGTGGGCCAAGCTCTCGGAACGTCAGCAGCTGGCCCGGATGCGGCAGCTGGCCGGGCGCGCCCTCGGCGCGTACCCGCTGGCTGATCCGCAGCTGCGGCTGATCGCGCACCAGGAGAACACCACGTTCCGGGTCGATGCCACCGGCGCCGGCGGTCGTGATCGTTTTCTGCTCCGCGTGCACCGCCCGGCGCGTCATGGCCGGCAGGTCGACCCGGTGGCCGCGATCAGCTCGGAACTGGACTGGCTGATGGCCCTGCGCGCCGATACCGGACTGGCGGTCCCCGAGCCCGTTCGCACCACCGACGGGAGCCTGACCACGACGGCCGTGTCCAGGGACGTACCGGAGCCGCGGGTGTGCTCGGTGCTGCGCTGGATGGACGGCCGCATCCATACCGCCACGCCCCGGCCGGTGCACCTTCGCCGCCTCGGCAGCGTCATGGCGCGGTTGCACAATCACGCCGCCCAATGGGACATCCCGCCTGGTTTCGTCCGGATCCGCTGGGACGCCGAGACGTTCTTCGGTGACACGATGGTCTACGGGGGCATCAACGCGGCCGCGGTCTGGGACCTGCTTCCCGCTGCCCTCCGGCGCAGGTTCGACCAGGTGGCGGCCCGGATGGAACGCGTGATGACGCGGCTGGACGACGACGGCAGCCAAGCCGGCCTCATCCACGCCGACCTGCACCTCGACAATGCGCTGTTCTGGCGCGACGAGGTCAGGGTCATCGACTTCGACGACTGCGGATTCGGCTACTGGCTCTACGACATCGCCGTCGCGCTGTGGGAACTGCGACACCGGGACGACTACGCCCAGTTCCTGGCCGCGCTCATCGAGGGCTACACCCAGCACCGGCCGCTGCCGCCCGGCGGCCTGGCCCATCTCGATGACTTCATCGCCACCCGCGACGTCGCCTTCGCCCTGTGGTTTACCGGCACCGCGCAGGTCAACCCCGCCTTCCGGGCCGACCTCGAGGAGGTGCTGGACAATACCGGCCGGTCGCTGGATGCCCTGCGCGGAGGCTGAAGCGACCGGCCTGGCCGGTGGCGGCCCTGAGCGGCGCTGGATGGCGCGGCGCTGAACGGACCCCTGGTCAGCCGCCGGCGGCCGGCGCGGGGCCCTGTCGCGCGAACGCCTGCCTGGCCAGCGAATGCCCGGGATCGAGGATCAGCGGCTGGCTGCGGGCCTCGGACTGACTGACCTGACCGGCGAGCTCCGATCCGGGCGTCGCGTAGAGCACGTGCACCCGGCCGTCGCCCGAGCCCCGCGGGCTCACCGGAGCGACGGCCGCGGGGTTGCCCTGCTGGTCAGTGACCCAGAGCTGAAAATCGGCGTGCTTGAAAAAGGCGATCTCGGTGATCGGGCTCGGGTAGTGATGGACTCCCCCGCCGGTCGGCAGGACGCCGGTGTGAGCGGGCGTGGGCAGCGGGACGCTGGCGTTGCAGATCGAGTCGGTCCACGCCTCGATCCCGGCCGCGTCGGTAATCGGCGTGTCGAGCAGCTGCTGGATGCCGAGTTCCTGCGCCGCCTCGGGGAAGGCCGCGTACAGGCGCTTCGCGTTCTGCCTGATCAGGTCGACCTTGGCCGGATCCGCGCAGAACTGCGACGACCATTCCATGCCCGCCAGATTGCGGACCAGGAACCAGCCTTGCGCGTCCTTGACCCACAGGCCACCGCCGTGATGATCCTCAAAGGGCGGCTGGCCGTAGAGCAGGCCGCCGGCCTGACCGGCCATGCCGATCATCGTCTTCCGCGAGCGCACGTACTCGGGCGAGTCGCTGCGCACGGCATGACCGGGGATATTGATGGTCCACGGCTCGTTCTCGTGCTCCTGGTGCTCCTGGCCAGCATCGGCGGCTGGTGGCTGGGTCATGATCGGCTCCTCCGTGAGGCTGGGCTGAGCATCGCGCTCGCCGTCACCTTATCGAAGAGCCAAAACATATTATCGATTGACTTTATAGGCATTTATGCTCACGCTATAGCCATGAACGTCGAAACGGCGCCGGCCAGGACCAGCCAGACGCGCCAGGACCGGCAGTTCCGCAGCCGGATCGGGCCGTGCGACCGGGGTGACGCCGGATCCGTCGCCGCCCTGCTCTGGCTGGCCCGGCTGACCGGCCGGGACGAGGCAGTGCTGACATCCCGGCAGCTTGACATCGTGCTCGGCGCACTCGGCGACGCCATCGCCTACCGGGATTCCGGCGTCAATGCGCTCGGCTGCTGGGACTGCGAGAACGTTCCCGGCGGCAAGTGCGCGGAACACGCCAGGAACGCCGATACGGCGCGCGTCTATGCGGAACTGGCCTCGGCCCTCTCGGCCCGGCCCACCCCGGGCGAGCTGCGGCCGCCGGCCGAAATCGCGGGATAGCAGCGTCCGTGCGGGCCGCCCCGTCAGGGTCGGATGCGCGCCTGGCGTGCTGAACATCAGGCCCGGGAGGGTCGGATGATTCGGCTGGCCCGGGTCAGACGGTCACCCGGCGGATGGTGGCGTAGCCGCTGGCCAGCAGCGCTGCCGCGAGCACGGCGAGGACGCCGGTCAGCCCGGCGACGGTCAGTGTGGTGAAGAAACGGCCGACACTCGGCCAGTCGTGCGCCCCGGTGGCTATCACCACGACCGCGGCCGCCACGGTGACCTGGCCGGCGATGAAGAACAGCAGCCCGAACAGGTTCCAGCGCTGATAGATCAGCCCGTACCACATGCCGTATACGAACGTCAGGGCCAGGCCCACGAACGAGGTGAGCCAGGTGAGGTACCACGGCCCGGGCAGGAGGTAGGGCACGCGGAAGAAGTGGATCCCGATGCCCCAGCCGTCGGTGGCCCGCTCGATCAGCTGCAGCACGGTCAGCGCCAGCCCGTCGACCGCGGCGAGGCTGACCGCCAGCAGCGCGGTCCCGGCGTAGTAGGAGCGCCGGCTCACGCCGAGGGTCAGCGCGAACTGCAGCCGCCGGGAGATGCTCTGCCCGCCGATAACGGCGAAGAAGATGTAGATGGTGGCCAGTGCCCCCGAATAGGTGGCTTTGCTAGTACTGGCCCCGAGGGCGGCGAAGATAGCCAGGCTCACGGCGAAGCTGAATCCCTGGATGATCCAGGGCAGTGCGGTGTAGGTGAGCCGGTCGACCAGGTGGTAGCGGGCGATGCTGATCCAGGTGTTCATGCGCTCGTCCTTTCCCGCGCGTGGGTTTCGGGCTGGCCGGCCGCGGGCCTGGCGGCGGCGTGGACCACGACCTGCTGCAGGGTCAGCGGTTCCAGGTGCAGGCGCAGCGCCCGGGCGCGGGCGTGGTCGGCCTGGTCCAGGGCCCCGGCCAGCACCGCGGACTCCTGCGCGCCGATCCGCCGCCGGTCCCAGACCGTCCGGCCGGCGGTGAACTCGGCTACGGCGATCGCGGCGCCGCTGACGCTGGTCGCGGCGCCGCGCAGTTCGTCGGCGGGCGTATCCAGCACGACCTGGCCCCGGTCGAGCACCACCACCCGTTCCAGCAGGCCGGCGGCCTCATCGATCAGGTGGGTGGACAGCAGCACCGTGCGCGGATGCTCGGCATAGTCGGCCAGCAGCCGGTCGTAGAACAGCTGCCGGGCCACCGCGTCCAGGCCCGCGTACGGCTCGTCGAACAGGGTCACCTCGGCGCGGGCGGCCAGGCCGATGACGATGCCCAGCGCCGAGCGCATCCCCCGCGACAGCTTCTTGACCCGCCCGCTCAGCGGCAGGCCGAAGTCGGCGACCAGTTCGGAAGCCAGATCGGCGTCCCAGCTCGGGTAGAACCACGAAGCCACCCGGAGCGCATGCCGGACCTGGAAAGCGGGCCAGCTCCCGGTGTCCGGGTAACGCTGGTCCTCGCGCACGAACAGCATCCGGTGCGCCATCGCGTCGGTCCTGACCGGGCCGGCCCCGAGCACCGTGACGCGGCCAGCCGTGGGGAACTCGTGCCCGGCCATGATGCGCATGAGGGTGGTCTTGCCCGCGCCGTTGCGGCCGAGCAGGCCGGTGATCGACCCGGGCTCGATGTCGAAACTGACGTTGTCGAGGGCGAGCTGGCCGCGGTAGCGGCGCGACAGCCCGGCCACCGAGATCGCTGGCGTCATGGCCTGATACCTTCCTGCGCGAAGCTGGACTCGCGGATCATCGCGGCCAGCTCATCGGCGTCAATCCCGAGCGCCGGCCTCCGCGACCAGCGGCTCCACAAAGCGTTCGGCGAACTGCTGGCGCCGTTGCGCCAGCAGCCGCGTGCGGGCGCCGGCCGCCACGAACATCCCGATGCCGCGGCGCTTCTCGACCAGCCCGTCGTCGGTCAGCATGCTGATTCCCTTCGCCGCGGTAGCCGGGTTGATCCGGTAGAAGGCCGCCAGTTCGTTCGTCGAGGGCACCCGCTCGCCCTCGGCCAGGGTCCCGTCCGCGATGTCCTCCGCCAGCCGCCCGGCGATCTGAACGAACAGGGGAGCCCCTTCATCGAGGCCAGCCATCTCGTGCAACGGCTCGGCTCCCTTCGTCGTTCTTTGGTTCATTACTTGAGTAATGTACCGGGGCACCTCGGCCGGTGTCAATCCGCCGCCCGCCCGGCCCGCCGCGGGGCAGCTCCGGCCCGGCGTGCTTGAGTAGGACGCCGGGCAGGCGGCCATTCACCGGTTCCGTGCCGCTGCCCGGCGGTGATCTTCGATGGAAGAGGTGGCATGAAGGCAGTCGCAGTTTTTCCGGGAACCCGGGAAACGAAAATCATAGAGCGGGAATCTCCCCGGCTCTCCGAGCCCGACCAGGTCGCCTTGCGCATGCTCGATATCGGCATTTGCGGCACCGACAAGGAGATCTGTTCCTTTGCCTATGGCACCCCGCCGCCGGGGGATGATTACCTGATCATCGGGCACGAGTCGGTGGCCGAAGTCACGGAGGTCGGATCGGCCGTCAGCCGCCTCCGGGTGGGGGATCTTGTCGTGCCAACCGTGCGCCGCCCGTGCCCGCATCCCGAATGCCGGGCCTGCCGCTCCGGGCATCAGGACTACTGCTATACCGGGGACTTTAGCGAGCGCGGCATTAAGGAAGCACACGGCTATATGGCCGAGTACGTGGTCGACTACGAGCGGTATATGAATCCCGTGCCGCCCGGCCTGCGCGACATTGCCGTGCTGGCCGAGCCGCTGACCATCGCGGAGAAGGCGATCGCGCAGGTTTCCTGGATGATGCGGCAGCGGCCGCCCTGGAACGACCCGGGCACGCCCGGCGAGGAGCGGGGCAAAGGCCTTTCCGCGCTGGTGCTCGGTATCGGGCCGGTTGGCTTGCTGGGGGCGATGACCCTGGTCACGGCCGGCTTTACCACCTACGTCTACTCGCGCGAGCAGCCTCCGAGCCCGCGCATCGACCTCGTCGCCGCCATCGGCGCGACCTATGTCTCCTCCCAGACGGAAACGTTCGCGGGCCTGGCGGCGCAGATCGGCAACATCGACCTGATCTACGAAGCGGTCGGGCAGTCACACTTCGCCATGGAGGCCTTGCGGGTACTGGGCACCAACGGCATCTTCGTCCTGACCGGCGTACCTGGCCTGCAAGCCTTCATCGAGGCGGACCCGGCCCGGCTGATGCGGGACATGGTGCTGAAGAACCAGGTGCTGCTGGGCACGGTGAACGCCGGGCCCGAGGCCTTCGCCTCCGCGCTGCGGAACCTCGGCGCCTTCCGGCGGCGGTGGCCGACGGCGGTCCGGACGCTCATCGCCGGGCGCTACCCGCCGGAGCAGGCATCGGAGCTGATCCTGGGGCGGCCGGCGGGCATCAAGAGCGTGATCACGTTTGACGGCAGGCCGGGGAGCGGCGGATGACGAGCCGGCGGCACCGGGTGGTCGTCGTCGGTGGTGGTTTCGGCGGCATCAACGTGACGCACGCCCTGGCCCGTGCCGACGTCGACGTGACGATCGTGGACCGGACCAACCATCACCTCTTCCAGCCGCTGCTGTATCAGGTGGCGGCCGGGATCCTGGCCGAGGGGCTGATCGCGCCGGCCCTGCGCAATGTGATCAGGAAGCAGGCCAACGCACGGACATTGCTGGCCGACGTGCAGGACATCGACGTGACCGGCCGGGTGGTGTCGGCGGTGGCCCCGGACGGCCGGAAGCTGGCCTTGCCCTACGAGACGCTGGTGGTAGCCGGGGGGGCCACCGATGCCTACTTCGGGCACGACGAGTGGGCCGAGTTCGCGCCGGGGATGAAAACCCTGGAGGATGCTCGCCACCTGCGCAGCCATATTCTCAGTGCCTTCGAGATGGCCGAGCTGGCCGACGACCCGGCGGAGCGGGCCGCGTACCTGACCTTCGTGGTCGTCGGGGCCGGGCCGACCGGGGTTGAGCTGGTCGGCCAGCTGGCCGAGCTGGCGCACCAGGTGCTGCCGCGGGAGTTCCGTTCGGTGTCCACCACGGAGGCGAGGATCCTGCTGGTCGAGGCGGCCCCGGCGGTGCTGGGCGCGTTCCACCCGAAGCTGCAGCGCTACACCCGGCGGCGGCTGGAGAAAATGGGCGTCGAGGTGCGACTGAACGCCGCGGCGGTCGCGATGGACCACGACAGCATCACGGTCCAGCATCCCGGGGGCGAGGAGCGGATTCCGGCCCGGACGAAGATCTGGGCGGCGGGCGTGCGGGCCTCACCGCTAGCCGGGCTGCTGGCCGCGGCGACCGGCGCGGAGACCGATCGCGGCGGCCGGATTATGGTCCGGCCCGACTGCAGCCTGCCCGGCCATCCGGAAGTCTTCGCGGTCGGGGACATGATCTCGCTGAACGAGTTGCCCGGCGTCGCGCAGCCGGCCATCCAGGAGGGAAAGTACGTCGGCAAGCTGATCCGGGCGCGGCTGGAGGGCCGCACGCAGGCGAAGCCCTTCAGGTATTTCGACAAGGGCAGCATGGCCACGATCGGCCACCTGTCCGCGGTGACGGAATCCTATGGCCTGCGGTTCACCGGCGTGATCGGCTACACGATGTGGGGATCCGTGCACGTGCTCTACCTGGTCGGCTGGGGCAACCGGCTCGCGGCCATCTACACCTGGGCTCGCGCGCTGACCTTCGCCAGCAACCGGGCCCATCGGGTCATCACCTTCGAGCAGGCGAGATACGAGCTCACCGGGCATGCCGGGTCCGACGGCCCGGACAGCTGAGCGTCGCCGCGCCAGGTCGGCCCGTGCCGCTGCCGGGCGAGTCAGCCTTGCTGCCAGCCGAGCACCCGGAGCGCGCGAAGGGTGTTCCAGCGGCTCGGCTCCCCCGCGCCACCCTCCAGGGCGAAGTGGACGCGACCGGGATGGACGCGGTCAAGCAGCCAGCGGCCGTCCGGCTGCCGCTTCGATCGCACCACCTCCACCGCCTCCGCCAGCCGGGCATCCGGCCCGGCGCCCGAGCGCCGGAAGTAGTCGAGCGCGCGCAGCACGTCGTAGTGCCAGTAGTACGGGAAGGCGAAGTCGAGATACTCCGGATTCACGATCTCGCCGGTGCTCTGGCGGCGGAACAGGCCGCGCTCCAGCAGATACTCCTCCCCGCCGCGTCGCGCCTCGCGCACCGCCGCGGATCCGCCGGTCGCGCGCTCGAATTCGAGCAGCCCGTCGAGCACGGTGAGCGTCGTGTCGAACGAGGAGCGCACGGAGCCGTTCTCGGCCTCGCAGTTCCATCCGCCATCAGTGAGCCGCTCGCCGAGGATCCGGTCGACGAGCGGCGACACGTCCACCCCGAAGTAGGCACCCGCCTCGATCGTCCGGCCGTTGATGCATGGCTCGACCTCGCCGTCGAAGTACCGCTGCCCGTCATGCTCCCAGCGCCCGTGCTCGGCGATGAGCGAGATCGCGCGGCGGGCCGCCGCGGACGCCGGGTCGAGCCCGAAGATCTGCAAGGTCTGCAAGGTGTGCATGGTCGGTGTCCAGGGCTGTCCCGGTTCGCCGCCGGTGTAGCCCGCCGGGAAGCAGGCGCCGCCGTCCCACAGCCCGTCGGCGCCCTCGAGCGACAGCAGCCGGGCGCCCCAGCCCTCGTGCTCCACCCGCGCCCGCTCGGCGGCGACCTCGCCGGGCGAGGCGCCGGTGAGATCGGCTAGCACCTGCCAGCGGATGGCCGGGTCGGAGTCGAGCAGCCAATCGATCACGGTCGTCGGCGGCTCCTGGACGGTGGCGTTCAGGTTGGTCTGGTCTGTCATGCGGTTCACGCTAGCTCCGGCGGCCGACAATCGGGGCCCGGAATGCTGCGGGCGCCGCCGGAGATACGGATTCCGATCCTGCGGGTAAGCGCCCGCGGCGGGCCCGACGCGTACCGGCTCGGCGGCACCGGCCGCACGCCTGCTCAGGAAGGTTCCAGCCTGCCTGCAGGCAATCATCAGCCGCCCGGCAGATGCTTCCCTCAGGTAACCGCGCTATCGGGAAAGTTCCGGAGAAACGGGCAAGAAGGGCCTCGATCATGCCAGTCAGGACCAAGCATCTCAGCGGCACCGTGCTCCGGGAGCGGTCGGCCGCGGCGCCGGCCCGGCGTTATGGTCGCCGGCCGGCCCGGAGGGTGATCGTCATTACCTGTGGCCCGGCCGGGGCGCCGGGCTCTTCCTCGTCGACGGCGGCGGGATCGCGCCGGTGACGGATCCGGCGGCCAGCGGCCGGTACGGCGGGCTGAAGCAGGCCCGCGGCGCCCTGGCCCGCCTGCTGGCCGTGCGCCCGGCCCCGGCCGCCGGCCTGGGCGGCGGCCGGGCTGGCGGCCGGGATCTCGCGGGCCGCGGCCGCCCCGTGTGTCGCTCGGTAGGCTGAACCGGGTGACTTTTGATGTCGGCGCGGACGCCTATATGCGCTTCATGGGCAGGTACTCCGAGCCGCTCGCGGTGCTGTTCGCTGACCTGGCCGGAGTGGCCAGCGGCCAGCGCGCGCTGGATGTCGGCTGCGGGCCGGGCGCGCTGACGGCCGAGCTGGTCAGGCGGCTGGGGGCGGGCGCGGTGTGCGCAGTGGAACCGTCCCAGTCGTTCGCCGCCGCGGCGCGGGAGCGCCTGCCGGGAGTCGATGTCCGGCGGTCGGCGGCCGAGCAGCTGCCCTTCGCTGACCGCTCCTTTGACATCGCGCTGGCGCAGCTGGTCGTCCATTTCATGACCGATCCGGTAGCTGGCCTGCGCGAGATGGGCCGGGTCACCGGTCCCGGCGGGACGGTCGCGGCGTGCGTGTGGGACCACGCCGGCGGCGGCGGCCCGCTGACCCTGTTCTGGCGTGCGGCGCGTGACCTGGATCCGCTGGCACCTGACGAATCTGGCCGGGCCGGGGCCAGCGAAGGCCATCTGGTCACCCTCTTCGCGCAGGCTGGCCTCGGTCAGGCGAGGGCCGCGACCCTGACGGTCCGGGTGCGGCACGCCTCATTCGGGCAATGGTGGGAGCCGTTCACGCTCGGAGTCGGCCCGGCCGGGGCGTATGTGGCGTCCCTGGCCGGGGAGCACCGCGCGGCGCTGCGCGAGCATTGCCGGGACCTGCTGCCTGCCGGGCCAGTGGAGGTTAGCGCCTCCGCCTGGGGTGCGGCCAGCCAGATCTGACCCGAGCCAGGCACCAATTAGAGATGCTTAACAGTATCCTCAACAGCTTCACGGTTGTTGCGGGGCAGGGGAAATGCCAAGCTGAATGAGCTGGGCGATTGGCCCAGCTGGCTCGTTTCTTAATTAGCCGCCGGAGGCCACCGGCGCAGACGTCAGCCCGGTATTGGCCATACCCCTATACCCCCATGCCCTCATTTCGCCATGCCCGGCCACCGGGCGGAATGCCAATACGCACCGACACGGCCACCTGACGACCGCGTATGAAGGACCCCCATGAATACGCCAGCAAGCCACGTATCGCAGCGGCTTCGACGGACGCACACCTTCGACGGCGCGGCTGATCTGGGCATGTCCGGGCGAGAGGCGGACCTCGAACTGCACCTGGACGGAGCCTCCCGCGGCCTGGTCGACACGACGCATTTCGACGTCGCGCGGTTCCCGCCGCCGGACTGGGCCCTCACCGCGTTCGTCCGGGCGGCCGGCAACGGCGCCAGCGCGTACACCGGATACCGCGGCGGCAGCGAACCGCGGGCCCGTTGCGCCGAGGCCATCGCGGACCTGATGGGCATCGCCGTGCACCCGGACCGCAACCTGGTCCTGACCCCGGGGACCCAGGGCGCGCTGTTCGCCGCGCTGAGCGCCCTGGTCGACCCGGAAGACCGCGTTGCGCTCACTGATCCGGAGTATCTGTTCTCCGAGCGCATACTGCGCTTCCTCGGGGCCACGGTCGTCCGGATCCCCCTGGTGCCGGGGCCGCAGGGGCTCGACCCGGACCTGGAGCGCCTCGCCGACGCGGCATCAGACGGCGGCATCCGCCTCTTCCTGACCTCTAACCCGAACAATCCGACCGGCGCCGTCTACAGCCCGGCGGCGGTACGAGGGATCGCGGAGCTGGCGGCGAGCCATGACTTCCTCCTGGTCGTCGACGAGCTCTATTGCAGGCTCGTCTACGACGGCACGCCCTACGCGCACCTGGCGGCCGAGCCCGGGATGGCATCGAGAACCGTGACTCTTCTCGGCGGCTCCAAGACGGAGTCGCTGACTGGCTACCGGGTCGGCGTGGCCGTGGCCAGCGACGAGATCGCGGACGCCATCGAGCAGGTAATCGCGATCAGCGCCCTCCGTGCCCCGGCTTACTCCCAGCACGTGCTGACCGGCTGGCTGCGCGACGACCGCGAGTTCGTCCGGGACCGGGTGAGCCAGCTGCGGGCCATCCAGCTGTCGACCGCCGATCGCCTGCGGCAGATCCCGGGCGTGACCGTGCAGCCCGGCGCCGGGACCGCCTATCTGTGGCCGGACGTCTCCGCGCTGCGCATCTCCTCGCTGGAGGTTGCCCGGCTGCTCCGGGCCGAGGCGGGCGTCATCGTCAGCCCGGGCTATCAGTTCGGTCCCTCCGGCGCGACCCGCTTCCGCATCTGCTACGCGCAGGATGAAGTCCGGTGGGGGCCCGCGCTCGGCCGGATGGCCGAGGTGCTGGGCGCGCTGGCGGAATCCGCGAGCCGCCGGTGACCTTTCGTCCGCCGCGTTCCCGCACCGCGCCGCACCGCGCCCGCCCGGGCGGGCGCGGCGGGTTCACGTCATCAGTTATCCCCGCTATCGCCCAGGAGGCTGGATCACATGAGTGCTGAACTGCTCGGAGAAATGATCAGCTGGAAGGCCTACGACGTCCCGGCCGGGCTGGCTACCGGCAGCATCCCGGTCCACGTCGGCGAAGTCGGCAGCGGGGGGCCGGTCGGCGTGGTGACCGCCAGCGTGCACGGGGACGAGGGCCCGTGGGGAACCTGGTCGGTTAACCGCCTGATCGCCCGGGCTGCCCGGGACGAGCTCATCGGCACGCTCCGGATCGTCCCGGTGGCCCATCCGCTGGCCATGGCGGCCGACGCCCGGCAGACCGATCTTGACCTGCTCGACCTGAACAATGTCTTTCCCGGCGACCCTCGCGGTACGCATACTCAGCGGCTGGCGGCGGTGCTCGCCGAGCACGCGATCGACGGCGCGGACGTCGTCCTGGACGTGCACGGCGGCGGGAGCTGGAACATCAACTGCTTCACCTACCGATTCCCCGGCAGTCACGAGCTGGCGGCCTGGATGCGCACGCCGCTGATCTTTGACGGGCCCGATCGCGGCACCAGCCTGACCGGCTACGCCCGGGCGCAGGGCGCGACCGGAATCTGGATTGAGATGGGCGGCCGCGGCGAATGGGAAGAGGACCGGGCCGAGCACGTCACGAAGGGACTGCGGCATGCCCTCGGGAAGGCCGGGGTCATGACGCCGGTGCCCGAATTCGGCAGCACGCCGGTCGTGAGCAGCGACAAGGTGGCCCTGTCCACGTCATCGGCCGGGATCTACCGGCCGCGGATCCGGGAACGCGGGCTCGGCACGATCGTCGAGCGCGGAACGGTCATCGGCGAGCTCCTCGATCCCGTCACCAGCCGCGTCCTGGAGGAGTTCGTCGCGCCCTACGACCGGAATGCCCTCGCTCTGCTGCGCCCGACGATCGCCCGCATCGAGGCTCCCGGCAAGGTCGTGGCCGTGGTCGGGGATGTCACCGGAGCCATCAGTGAGTGAAGCCGGTCACCGGATGAGCCAGCCGGACGACAATGTCGTGTTCCTCACCGGCGCCGCGGACGGACTTGGCCGGGAAATCGCCAGAGAGCTGGCGGCCGCCGGGCTGCGGCTGGCCCTGTTCGACATCCAGGCCGGCAAGCTGAAAGCGCTCGCGGCGGAACTTACCCGCGCGGGCAGCGAGGTGCTGCCGTTCGAAGTCGACCTGGCTGACGCCGCGGCCACCGAGCAGGCGGTCGCCGCTGCCCTGGCCTCGTATCCCAGTCCCCGCGCCTTCATCCACGACGCCGCCGTGCTGACGGAAGTCAGCATGGCCGAGGTGAGCTTCGAGAACTGGCGGCGCGAAGTCGACGTTACCTTGCAGGCCGCGTTCATCATCTCGCATGCCGTCTGGCCGCGGATGGTCGCGGCGCGCCGGGGCAGCATCCTCTATGTCTCCTCGGGTTCGGCGCTGGCCGGATTCGTCAAGGAGACGGCCTACACGCCGGCCAAGCACGCGCAGGAAGGACTGATGCGGGTGCTGGCCCTGGAAGGCCGGGAATTCAACATAGCGGTGAACACCATCACGACCGGCGCCCCGATCGACACCCCGATGTCGGCCTCGCACTACACGCCGCAGATGCGGGTCGGCATGGTGCACCCGTCGAGGCTGGCGCCGGCGTTCGCATTCCTGGCCCGGATTGACGCGAGCTTCGCCACCGGGCAGCGATTCAACGCCTTCCAGCTATCCGAGGCGATGCGCTCCGCGACGGCCGGATGAGGCGGCTTCCGGGCGAGCGGCACCCGGCTCAGCCGCTATGACCCGGCCCAAGGGTCCTGACGGCGTCATTCAGCTAAACGAGCACGGGATCCGGGCCGGACCCCGGTGCGCGGTGCGCAAGTGAGTCCTCGAAGGCCTCCTCCAGCGCGCGCACGGCCGCGCGCAGGGCGGGCCGGGCGCCGGTGGCTGACCGCCAGACCGCGTACACCTGGCGCACGGGCGTCGGCTCGATGGTCAGGACCCGGACCGACGGCGGTACCGGCCCCCGGCCCATGCGCGGCACCAGCGCCACCCCGAGGCCCGCTCCGACCATGGCCAGCTGGCTCGGATACTCCACCACGCGATGGCCGAACCGGTCCGGGTTGGGCGCCCTCGAGAACGACTGGATCAGCAGATCGTGAGCGACTGAGCCCGGCTCATACAGCCAGGATTCTCCGCTCAGCTCGTCCATCCGCACCGAGGTCCGCTGCCCCAGGTGGTGGCTCTCGTGCACCAGCGCGTCGGCGATGTCATCGCCGAGGCGGCGGGCGCTGAGGTCCTCGGCCAGCACCAGCGGCACGGCCAGCCAGTCGTGCGCGACCGCGACGTCGACCGTTCCCTCCTCGACCAGGGCCAGCGCCCGGTGCGAATCGGCTTCCACCAGGCGGGTTTCCAGGCTGGGCCACCGTTCACGCAGTTTGTGCAGGGCGCCGGGAACGATGCCCCGGGTGGCCGTCGCGAACGCGGCCAGCGACAGGGATCCGGCGACCGTGCTGCGCTCGGTTTCCAGCTGCTCCCGCATGGCGTCGATGTCGCCCAGGATCTTCCTGGCCGCGTCGGCCACCACGCGGCCCGCGGCGGACAGCGTCGCGACCCGGCCATGGTGCTCGACGAGCACCTGGCGGAGATCCCGTTCGAGCCGCGCGATCTGCTGGGAGATGGCGGAGGGCGTGAATCCGAGCGCGCGCGCCGCGGCCGCCATCGAGCCCTCGGTGGCCAGGCTATCGATCGCGCGCAGACCCGCCAGGCTGATGGTCATGCCCCAACTTATCGGGCATCCTCGGCGTCGAGCCCGGTGGCTATCCGGCTGGCCGCGAGCCGGCCCATGTCATGGTGCAGGGGAACAGAGGAGAACTGACCGGTGAGTGACTTGTGCATGCGCAGTGCCATCGAGCTGGCCGAGCTGCTGCGCCGTCGCGAGGTGTCGGCCCGCGAGGTCATATCGGCGCACATCGGGCGGATCGAGACGTTCGATCCGGCTATCAACGCCGTCGTTACCCGCACCTTCGACTCGGCCCTGGCCAAGGCCGCGGCCGCCGACGAGGCGATGGCCCATGGCGAGCCGCCGGGGCTGCTGCACGGCCTGCCGGTCGCGCATAAGGATCTCGCCGACACCGCGGGGGTGCGGACGACCTACGGGTCGCCGCTGTTCGCCGCGCATGTGCCGGACCGCGATGCGCTCGTGGTCCAGCGGATGGGCCAGGCGGGCGCGATCAGCCTGGGCAAGACCAACACGCCGGAGTTCGGCGCGGGCTCGCACACCGTTAACCCGGTCTTCGGGGCCACCCGCAATCCCTACCACCTGGGCCGCAGCGCCGGCGGCAGCAGCGGCGGCGCGGCGGCGGCGCTGGCCGCGAGGATGATCTGCCTGGCCGATGGCAGCGACCTGGGCGGCTCATTGCGGAACCCGGCCAGCTTCTGCAACGTGGTCGGATTCCGGCCATCGGCGGGCCGGGTACCCGGCTGGCCGCTGTCTGACGTCACCGATCAGCTCAGCGTTTCCGGGCCGATGGCGCGCACCGTCGCCGACACCGCGCTGCTGCTGGCCGTCCTGGCCGGCCCGGACCCGCGGGTGCCGCTGGCGCTGGACCAGCCGCCGCCCGCGGTGGCCGGCCCGGCCCAGGTTCTCTCGCTGGTCACCCGGGACCTGCGCGGACTCAGGATCGCCTGGAGCCCGGACCTCGGCCTGCCGGTCGAGCCGGAAGTGCTCAGGGTGCTGGCGCCGGCCCGGCAGGTGCTGGCCGGGCTAGCCGGGGTGGTCACCGATGCGACGCCCGACCTGTCCGGTGCGGACGAGGCGTTCCGCACCTTCCGGGCGTTCATGTTCGCGACCTTCCACCACGAGCTGCTGCGCGCGGACCCGGCCCTGGTCGGCGCGAACGTGACCTGGAATATCCAGCGCGGTCTCGAACTCACCGTGGCCGACCTGAGCCGGGCCACCATGCTGCGGGCCGCGCTGGCCGAGCGGATCAGCGATTTCTTCACCGAGGTGGATGTGCTGGCCTGCCCGGTCAGCCAGGTACCCCCGTTTGACGTGACCCAAGACTGGGTGCATGACATCAATGGCCAGCCACAGGAGACCTACCTGGACTGGATGGCGTCGGCCTACCTGATCTCGGTCACCGGCCTGCCGGCCATCAGCGTGCCGGCCGGCTTCACCGCGGACGGCCTGCCGGTCGGGCTGCAGCTGGTGGGCCGGCGCCGCAGCGACTGGGACCTGCTCGCGGTGGCCCGCGCCTTCGAGGCCGCCACCGGCCACGCCGCCATCACGCCGGGCTCGGCACCTCCGCGGTGATGTCGCCCGCGGCCCGCTGCCGCCGGTCAGCGGGGCTGGATCTCGCCCATCGGGCCGAAGCCGTCATGCGGGGTGTCGATGTAGATAATCTGCGGCTGCGTGGCCACCAGGTCGGGGGCGGCGTCGAAGAACTTCTTCACGTAGGGGTGCTTGACGTGGGTGGCGCCCGCCTCGGCGTCCTTGAAGCCCTCGATGCAGACGAACTCGTTGTCGCTGGTCAGGCTCCGGGCGAACTGGAAGAACAAGCAGCCCTCCTCGGAGTTGACGTCCCTGGCGTAGGAGTCGGCCAGCGCCAGCCACTCGTCCATCTTCTCGGGCCGGATCTGCATCTTGATGTTGATCAGGATCATGGGTCCCCTCCTGCAAGGTGACAGTCGTCATCATCGTGGTGTGATCGCCAGCGACCGTCAACCGCGGCCGCCGGAGTTCGCGGGAACCATCAGGGTCCGTGCCGGAAGGTGGCGGTGCACCCGCCGTCGACGGTCACGATTGAGCCGGTCATGAATGACGCCTCGTCGGACGCCAGGAACGTCGCGACCCGGGCCACTTCCCGGGCCTGCGCCTGACGGCCGATGGGCTGCAAGGCGGCATTGGCCTCCCGCTGCGCCTGCGCGGCGGCGCGCTCGGCCGGCGGCAGGGATGCCCGCCGGCCGCCCATGTCCGTGTCGATGTACCCGGGGCAGATGGCGTTGACGCGAAGGCCGTCGGCGCTGTAGTCGACGGCCAGCTGCCGGGTCAGGTTGACGATGCCGCCCTTGGAGGCACAGTACGACGGGGCCAGCGGCGCGCCGATGATGCCGTAGGTAGAGGCGATGTTGACCATGGCGCTGCGCGGGCGCCGCAGCAGGTGCGGAATCGCCGCCCGGGCACACAGGAAGGTCCCGCGCAGGTTGACGGCGATCGTCCGGTCCCAGCTGTCGATGTCGAGCTCATGAAGGCGGCTCGACCCGCCGGAGATGCCCGCGTCGTTGACCAGGACGTCGAGCCGCCCGAAGTCGGCCACGGCCCCGTTGACCAGGGCGGTTACCTGCTCGGCCTCGGCCACGTCGCATGACCGGAAGGACGCCGTGCCGCCTGCGCTGAGGATCTCCGCGACGGTGCGCTGGCCGCCATCGACGTTCGTATCGCCGATGGCGACCGTCGCGCCGGCCGCCGCCATGTCCAGGGCGATGGCCCGCCCGATGCCGGTGGCCCCGCCGGTCAGGAGCACCACGCTGTCGTTCAGGGAGGGCATGAGTCCCCGCCCGCCTACTCGCCGTCGGGCGTGGTGTGGATGAGCTTCTTGTTCACGAACTCGTCGATGCCCAGCGGCCCGAGCTCCCGGCCGACGCCCGAGCGCTTCGTCCCGCCGAACGGCAGTTCCGGCCCGCCGCCCTCGGCCTGGTTGATCCAGACCATCCCGACATCCAGCCGGTCGGCCACGTCCAGGGCCACCGCCTCGTCGCTGGAGAACACCGCGCCGCCCAGCCCGTAGGAGCTGCTGTTGGCCAGCTCGACGGCCTCGTCAGCGCCGGACACCTTATAGACCACCGCGGCCGGCCCGAATAGCTCCTCGCGGTAGGCCCGCATCTCGGGGGTCACCCCGGACAGCACCGTGGCCTCCACGAACGCGCCGGGCCGGTCCAGCCGGTGCCCGCCCAGGTGCACCGTCGCGCCCTTGCTGACCGCGTCGTTGATCTGGTCCATCAGGTTGCGGGCCGCCTGCTCCGACGACAGCGGCCCGTAGGCCGTGGCCGGGTCGGTGGGGTCGCCGGTGACATAGCCGGACATCGCCGCGGTGAACTCGGATATGAACTCGTCATACACGGCGTCGGTCACGATCATCCGCTTCGAGGCGTTGCACGCCTGGCCGCCGTTTTCCATCCGGGCGGCGGCCGCCGCCTTGGCCACGCTGGGCAGGTCGGCCCCGTCCAGCACGATGAACGGGTCCGAGCCGCCCAGCTCCAGCACGACCTTCTTCAGGTTCTGGCCGGCCGTCGCGGCCACCGCCGAGCCGGCCCGCTCGCTGCCGGTCACCGACACCCCGGCGATCCGCGGGTCGGCGATCATCTCGGCCACCTGCTCGTTGCTGGCGAACACGTTGATGTACGCGTCGGCGGGCAGCCCGGCGTCGCCGAAGATCTGCTCCATGGCCAGGGCCGACTCCGGGCACTGCGGCGCGTGCTTGAGCACGATCGTGTTGCCGATCATCAGGTTGGGGGCGGCGAACCGGGCCACCTGGTAATAGGGATAGTTCCAGGGCATGATGCCCAGCAGCGCCCCGATCGGGGACTTGCGGACCCAGGCCGTGCCCGGCGTGTTAGACGGCAGCGGCTCGTCCTTGAGCAGGTCGGGCCCGTGATCGGCGTAGTAGCGGTAGATGCCGACGGTGAACTCCAGCTCACCCAGGGCCTCGGCCGTGGTCTTGCCCATCTCGCGGGTGATGATCGCGGCCAGCTCGGCCGACCGGTCCTGGTAGAGCTGAGCCACGCGGCGCAGGATGTCCGCGCGCTCGGTCATGGGCGTCCGCCGCCAGGCCGGATAGCCGCGCCCGGCCCGGTCCAGGATCTCGCCGATCTCCGCGTCGGTGGCCGTCGGGTACTCCTGCTCGACCTGGCCGGTAGACGGGTTCAAAACCTGGTACTTCATCGACTCTGCCTCTTCCTCGCGCCTGGCTCAGCTGGTCATGATCAACGAGCCTACCGGCGGCCGGCCCGGCCGGCCAGGGCTGCTCCGGCGCAGAATCACACCGCACCCCGGCCCTGGTTCCGGTCGCCCAGCGGTGCCATGTATCACCGAGCACCGCGCCGCCTCTTACTCCCCGGGAAGAACTCACCCGGCTGGAGACGCCATGACACCTGAGACAGGTAAGCAGCATGCTTACCGGCCAGCAAGCGGGCCGTCGTCCGGCACATCGCCACGAGCATCGGCCGAGACAGTGGTAACCCGCCGGCTCGAGGCCTGCTACCTGGAGCAGGCTCGGCCGCCCTCGCCGCCGCGCACGTGGGCGCTGAACCGGGATCACCTGACGATCGGCCGTGATTCATCGTCGGACGTCTTCGTCGATGACCCGGGGGTATCCAGGCACCACGCCGACCTGGTCCGGCGCGGGCACGATTGGCTGATCGTTGACGCTGGTTCCAGCAACGGGACATCCGTCAATGGCGCGAAGGTGCGCGAGATGACGCTGCGGCCGGGCGACCGCATCGGCCTGGGCGGCGTCGAGCTGACCCTGCGGGCTGGCTCGGATTCACGGTCCCCGTCCTACAGCGGGCCGGGATCCCAGACGGCGCCGGAGTCATCCCGGGCGTCTCGCCAGCGCGAGCTCATCGATATCCGGATCAGCCGGCGGATCCTCTGGGTCGGCAGCGCGGCCTATCCGCTGCAGAATATCGCCCGGGCGCAGACGATCGAGATCCAGCGCGACCGTCGGGCCGCGCTGCAGCGCTATCTGAGGACGGTCGTGCTCTGCGTGTTCCTGGGTGCCGCGGCGACTGTCGCGATAAAACTCGCCCCCCGACTTAGTTCCGTGCGCGGCTCGAATGCCCTGCTGCACGCCGCGGCCGGGGTGCTCGTGCTAGCTCTGGTGCTGCTGGCCATCAGCACCGCCCGGCTGATCACCGTGCTGCTGGCCGGGACATACTACGCGCTGGTCATCGAGACGTCGGGGACTCCGCAGACCGCGCTGATCAGCGCGAACGAGACCGAGGTGAACCAGATCGTCGGCCTGATCATGGAGGCGATCGACGATCCGGGGTTCGAGCTGAATACCACCATTGAAATCCATAATAACGTCAATTTCGGCGGCAATCAGATAAACCAGAGCGGCAACGCGAAAAGCGGAAACATCAGGATGGTCCAAAAATGAGCGCTAACTACAATGCCGGCGGCAATCAGGTAAACCAGAGCGGCCAGGCAAGAAGCGGAAACATCAGCCAGGTCCAGCATCAGGGACCGGCAGATCCGCAGGCCGCGTTCCGGGAAATGATCAACGCGGTCCAGGTTCTGCGCGGCCAGGTCTCGGCCGCCGACCGCCAGGTGATCGACGAGTCCCTGAACACCATCGGCACGGGCAGCAACGTGGAAAAGGGGACCCTGCGCCGGGCCCTGGGCAATATCGCCGGAATCGCTACGATGGTCGGCCAGGTGGGCGTCCCCGTGATCGAGTCTGTCCACGCGGTGATGGCAGCCTTTGGCTAGGCGACACCCCAGGGGGTAACGATGAGTTCAGCAGCCATAGCCAGCGCGGATGCGGATGCTGCCATGCTGCCGCCTCCCGCGGTGTCTGACGCGACGCAGGATGTCCGGTTCGCGGTGGTCATGTCGGGGGGTGTCAGCCTGGCCGTCTGGATGGGCGGCGTGGCCCGGGAGGTGAATCTGCTGCAGCAGGCCAGCGATTCGCGCGGGCCGGACGAGACGGCTGGCGTGCCGCTGGACCTGGACGGCCAGTCCCGCCACCTGTACCGGAAATTGCTGCAGGTCCTCGATGTGAGCGTCACGGTTGATGTGCTGTCGGGAACCAGCGCCGGGGGAATTAACGCGGCGCTGCTGGGACTTTCCAGCGCCGCCGGGGCGGATTTGGCGGGCCTGCGTGACCTGTGGCTGACCACCGGCTCGATGGATATCCTGCTGCGCGACCCCGGGGAAAAGGATCCGCCCTCGCTGATGCAAGGCGACAAGGTCCTCTTCGCTAACCTGGCCAGCGGAATCGACCTCGTCCACCGGGCCAGGAAGCCGGAATACGCGCCGCGGAATCCTGACACGACCGTGTTCATCACCACCACGATGCTGTCCGGGGAGACCAGCCGGTTCAGTGATGACTACGGGACCCTGGTCCCCGACGTCGACCATCACGGGCTGTTCACCTTTGACCAGGACGCACTGGTTTCCGGCGACGCCTCCGCGCTGACCGCGCTGGCCCTGGCCGCGCGCAGCAGCGCATCATTCCCCGCGGCCTTCGAGCCGTCGTTCGTCCCGGTCAGGACCCATGTCCCCGGTGCGAATGGCGTCCCCGGCCGGCCGGACATGGCCGGCTTCGCGAACATGACCCGCAGCCACTGGGTCGCCGACGGAGGCCTGCTCGCGAATCGGCCGCTGACGCCCTTGCTGTCCGCCGTGCTGGCCCGCCCGGCGGCTAGCGAAGTGCGCCGGGTCCTGGCGTTCGTCGTGCCCGATGGCGGCGGAACGGCCAGTCCCGCCGCCATCCCGGCCGCCGACCAGTGGACCCGCCCGCTGACCCTGGCCGGCGCGCTGAAAGCCGACCTCAACGCGCAGACGAGTCAGTCCATCGCGAGCGACCTGCAGGCGATACGCGCCCACAACGAGCAGATAACGGCCAGCCACGACCTGCGCAGCAGCCTGGCCGAGATGGGTTCGCGGCTCAGGCCAGCCGGCCTGGTCACGGCCCGTCTGCTGGCCGGCTACCAGCGTCAGCAGGGCGACGGCCTGGCCGGCCCGCTGCTGGCGGAAGTCATGCGCCAGCTCACGCCGATGCAGCTCCCCAGGGAATGGGCGGCCGAGCTCTCGCCGGCCAAACCCGGAAAGCCGGCCGAGACTCAGATGGCGGACGCGATGGCGGCCATCCTGGGCGCGGGCTGGCGGCCCGGTTTCCGGCCGGAAGGATCGCCGGACCCTGCCGCCGGGCCGACCCCGGGCGCCCAGCCACCGGCCGGCACCCAGCCGGCCCCCGGCGCCCAGCCACCCGCCGGAGCCCAGCCGCCGGCCGGCGGGGGCCAGGCGGGCACCGGGGCCGGGCCAGCACCGGATCAGGAGCAGCTGGCCTGGGCGGGCTGGACGGCCACCGCCGACCCGCTCGACAGAGCGGCCCGGTTCGGCCTGCCGGCGTTCCGCGCCGCCCAGGCCACGGCCGAGCACCTGATTCGGCTGGGCACCCGGCAGGCCACGAGCGCCGGCCAGCGGCAGCAGATCATCCAGCACCGGCCGGCTATCGATGCGGCCCTTGAGCCGTCCGCGACGCCCGGCTGGGACGAGCAGGCCGCAGTCGCGGCCGCGCTGAAGGCCGGGGCCGGACCGGGCACCGCCGCCCCCCGGCCCGGGCTCATGCAAGTGGCCAGCCAGCTGGCCGACTCCAGCCGCGCGGCGCTGCTGATCGGCCGCACGGAGCTGCGGACCGCATGGGCGGCGCTGGCGGACACGGTGATTGCCCTGCTGGCCGACCTGGCCCCGATGCTGACCACCGAAGGGCGGCAGTCCCGCATCGAGGCCGCCGGGGAGATCAGCATCTACCTCGATTACCTCGGCCAGGACTCTCCCGCGGAGACCATGACCGACCGCCTGCTGAACCTTGTTATAGCTGAGCGGGCGCTGCTGCCGGCTGACCCGGCCATCGACCAGCCGGTGGAGTTCATTCAGGTCAGCGCCAATACCCGTACGCTGATCGCGCCCGGCGAAGACACCGTGCACAAGCTACGGGGGGTCGAGTTCCACCACTTCGCGGCCTTCTACAAGAGTTCCTGGCGGGCCTACGACTATATGTGGGGCCGGCTGGATGGCAGCGGATGGCTGGTGCACATTCTGCTCGACCCGCGCCGCATCCTGGCCGTCGCCGAGAATCGGGACTGGGCTCATGGCGAGCGGGCGCAGAAGTTCGCCGGACTGCTGCGCGACAGCCTTGGCCTGGCCGCCGGCCTGCCGGGTGACTACCTGGCCGAGGACCTGGCCTTCCTCGACCAGCCGGACGCCGCGATCCCGGTCAGCCTGCCCCGATCGGCGCTCTTCCTCGCCCGGGCCTGGCAGGACCTCATCGCGGCCAATGAGCTGCCTGCGGTCGCCGAGCGGATTCTCGCGGACGGCGGGCGCCTGCCCCCGCTGATCAGCCCGGCCAGCGCGGCCGGCGGCGAGCCGGCCCCGTCGGTCCGGGGCTGGTGGCGCCAGCGCGCCGCCCGGCGGCGCCACCATCAGCCGCTGCCCGCACCACCGGACGCGTGGGTCACCAACGTGCTCAACGCGAGGCAGCAGAAGAAGGATCCGGCATACTACGCGACGCTGCTGCCGGGCTGCCCGGTGCGGAGGGAGAGCCTAGCCGGGGAAGTTCGCACCCCCGCGTTCGCGCGCCTGGCCACCAAGGCAGCGGCCGTGGCCACCGCGGCGATCAGCGTCGCCCCGGAGATGCCGCGCGCGGTACGACCCGTCCTGACCAGCGCACGGGCCGTCACCCGCACCGGTTACCTGGCCACGAAAGCCACCGGAGGCAGCGGCTGGAAGACCCTGGTGGCCGGCCTGGTGATGGGAGTCGTCGGCGGCCTGCTGGCCACGCAGGGAGCGGTCGTGGTCGGATTGACCGGGACCGTCATCCTGCTGGCCGGCCTGTACCTCATCGCGGTCGGCGCATGGGGAATCCACCGCGGCCTGCTCGGCGCGATCATCGCCTTCACCGCCATCGTCCTGGTCGGCTCCACCGCGCTGCACTGGGGCCGGACGGAAATCTGGGGCACCAGCGGAAACAGCAAGAGCGGCCTGGTCCCCGGCCACGTGCTGCCCTGGCTGCGCTCCAGCTGGTGGGGCGGGCTAGCGCTGCTCGGCGGCATCATCCTGCTCGCCGTCCTGATCAGCCTGCTCACCCGCGGCCGGCCGCAGTCCGACGCCGCGCCCGTCCGGACTCCCTGACGGCGCGCCCGGGGCTGGCCTTATGCCTTAGTCAGCGTGGCCACAGTGATGTGCGGCCAGCTCAGGCCGGCGAAGTTCAGCAGGACGGTCTGGGAGTACTGCAGCCGCTTGGGCTCGGTATCGCCGTGCAGCGTCTGCAGCCAGAACGTCGCCACCACGTGCGCGGCGCGGGCGTTCGGGCCGTCCTTGGTGCCGACCAGGAAAGCCGTGTTCGACGTGCCGCCGCCCACGATGGTGCCCGCGGCGGACGACACGTGCAGCCTGGTCGTCGTGGTGACATCGGGCGGGTTCCTGGTCAGCACGCTGTTGGCGTTGTTGAGCATGGCCTGGGTGATGCCGGTCAGCCCCACGCCGGACGTCCGGAACTGCGTGGTCTGGTTCAGGTGCTGCTCGGCGAAGTCGACCGTCTGGTTCGGATGGCCGATGGTGAACGGGGTGAGGCTGACGTCCGGGATCGATGGCCCCCCGGCCGCGGTCGTGGCGGTCCCCTGGAGCAGGATCGTCGTGCCGTGCGGGATGGAAGCCAGCCGGGCGACAGTGGCGGGCTCGTGCGGGTCGGTGGTCGGCGGGACATTGATCCACAGGCCCGGCTCGATATGCAACCCGGCCGGGGCCCCGTCGACCTTCACGTTGGCGTCGGAGATCTGCTGCAAGTACGTCAGCCCCTGGAAGAAGATCTGGCCCTGGACCAGGCCGCGGTTCGGGATGTTCCCGTTAATGGCGGTCAGGTCGATCCCGTCGCTGGTCACGTTCAGCTCGAGGAAATGGTCCGACGCGCCGGTATGCGGACGCCAGATGGCATTGAAGCCCTGGCCGCTCCAGTTCCCGGCCAGACCCGCGAGCGGGCCCAGCCCGGCGGCGGCCGGAGCGGCCGCTGGCGCCGCAGTTCCCTCGTCGTTGTCCAGCGGCTGGAAGGCAAAGTCTGCGGCCAGTTCCATGATTCCCCCTCAGGGAGGCGCGGCTCACCCGCGTGCCATCAAGGCACCTTAGCTGTAGTGTGACAGCCCAAATTGCCGTGTTTTGAGGCGGGCACCCATACCCGGACCGGGAGGACCGATGGCCGAGGATGCGGCCCGCGACGGCGTCGTGCTCGGGCTGGACACCGCCGCCTGGGCCTTTTCGCCAGCCGATCAGACCAGCCCGGCGCTGGCCGCGCGGGCGGGCGCGCTAATTGACTCCACGCTGGCCGGCGAGCGCGTGACCGAGCTGCGTATTCACGGGGTCTCGGGGTCAGATGGCCCGACGATGCTGGAGCACCCGACGGCATTGCAGGTGGCCGGGGACACCATCACCGGCTTTTTACGGCGGTGGAACCCGGGCGGCGAGGGGCGGCCCAGTGTCCCCTGGAAGCTGGAGGCATATTCGTGGGGCGGGCTGACCGAGCAGCCGCTCGCGTCGGCGTGCTGGCTGGTGCTGGCCCCGTTCATGATGTACAACCTGGCCCATTTCATGCTGCCCGCGGAGCCGGGCCCGGGTTCGGATGGGCTGGCCGGGCCGGCTGAAGCCGCGTCCGGCCCGGCGGTGAATCCGGAGCCGCCCGCACCTGGGCCCGTTGCCTCGCGGGCCCGGCCGGACCGGGGTCACCGGGCCGCGGACGCGCTGCTGCGGCTGCTGGCGCTGGCCGCGACGGTTCAGTTCGTCACCGCGATCGCGACGGTGACCGTCAGCACCGTCGGCTGGCAGGCGGCCGGTCATCCGGGCGCGCTGCCGGCCTGGATGAGCTGGTATACGGATCGCGTTCCGGGCTGGCGGGTGGCCATCGCTTTGCTGTCGGTTGGCGCGGTAGTGGCCCTGCTGTGGGTGATCAGCGTCGTAACCGCCAACCGGTACGAGGCACGCATCTCCAGGAGCAGCCCCGAGCCTCGCGGCAACTGGCAGCTGACCGAGCCCGGTTTCTGGCGAGGCATTCTGCTGGTGCGCCGCCAGCGCGCCATTCACGCGGCGGCGGCCCTGGCCGCGGCCGCGCTGCTGGTAGCGCACCCGGCCGGCCATCCGGTCTGGGCCCAGCGGGCGGCGCTGTTCTTCTCGGCGGCGGTCCTCGCCGCGGCGGCCATCGTTATCACTACGCCCCTGTCCGACCGGCATCACGTCACGATCGCCGGCGGCCGCGCGAACAAGGACGACCCGATCGGCTGGTGGTGCTGGGTCATCCTCGGCGCGGCCGTCGCCGCCATCGTGGGCACGGCCGCGGTCAGCGGCTGGACCGACCAGGGCGCTGACCCCCAGCACGGGGTGTTCCCCGGCCTGAGCGGCTTCCTGCTGTGGCTGCTCGTTGCGCAACTGGCGCTGCTGCTGGCCTTCGGGGTCGCGGTCGCCGTGCTCGCTCGCCGCGCGCCGGCGCCGGGCGAGGAGTTCCGGCCTTACCTGGGCGGGCAGCTCGCCACGCTGATCGCGCTGCTGGCCTTCCTGCTCGGCGGGCTGCTGACCGCCGCCATCAATCTGGGGGTGGCCGGCTTGCTGGGCACCGCGGTGCCGGGCCGGCTGCTCCTGCCGCCCGCTCCGGCCAACGCGCTGTACGTGCCATGGCCGGTGTACGCATTCGGCGCGGCCGCGCTGGGCATGCTGGCCGGCGCCGTGGTGGCGGCCGTGATCCTGTATCTGAGGTACCGCAGGAACGGGAAGCTCTTCAGCCGGCCCGCGGGCCCTGAGCGGCCGGCCGGCCGCGCGGGCATGCCGCTGGTGTCCGGCGACTATGGCACCGATGCCGTCGGCGCCGGCCCGGGGAACAGCAAGAAAATCGCGAAGGCCTGGGCCGTCGGGCTGATCGCCGACGACGCGGCCCGCGCCGTGGCATGGCTGGTGGGCGGCGGCCTGATCGCGCTGCTGGGAGTCGAAATCGTGGCACTGGTCACGGCCGCCCAGGCGAGCCGGATGCACATCACCGTGGGACTCCTGCACCAGGTCGCCTCGATTGTCAGCCTCGTCACCCTGGCGCTGGCCGGGTACCTGGTCAGCTTGCTGCGCGCGGCCTACTCGAACCCCGCGGAGCGCAAGACCATCGGCGCGCTCTGGGACGTGGCCACGTTCTGGCCGCGGGCGGTGCACCCGTTCGCCCCGCCGTGCTACGGCGAGCGCGCGATACCCGAGGTCGTTGACCGGGTCCGGCTGCTCATGGGCCCGAACGCACCCGGCCAGGCCCTGCCCGGCCAGCGGGAACTGGCTGACCAGTACCGGCTCACGGTGGAATGCGGGCCAGTCCTGCTGACCGGTTACAGCCAGGGCTCGATCATCGCTCCCGCGGTCGCCGCGCAACTGCCGCGCAATGTGCTGGAGGGGCCAGACTTCGCCCTGCTCACGCTGGCCTGCCCGGCCCGGCGGCTCTACGGGCGGGCCTTCCCCGCCTACTTCGGCCAGCCGCACCTGGAAGAACTCCGGCGCCTCCTCAGCCACGGCGGCCGGTCACGCTGGCGCAACGTCGTGCGCCGCAGCGACTTCATCGGATCGTGGATATTCTCCCCGCCCCAGCCGGACGGGACCCCCGCATACCTGGCCGAACACCTCGACCAGCTGTGCTGGGACCCGGTGGTCCTGGCCCCGGACACCGAGCCCCCGCCACCGCCGATCCACCGCCACTCCGGCTGGTGGCCGGACCCGCGGGCCGGCCAGATCGGCTCCTACCTGGTAGACCTGTTGCGTAATCCGCCACCCCCCGGTCCAGGAGGAGCGCATGGCTGAGCCGCCGTCAGCATTCGCGATCAGGGACGTCAGCCTCGTGGACGGCCGGGGCGGGCCGGCGGTTCCCGGCCAGGCCGTGATCGTCGAGGGCACCCGGATCACCTGGATCGGGCCAGCCAGCCAGCTAGCCCACGGTGATCGGCTGACCATCGTCGAGGGCCTTGGCCGGTCGCTGCTGCCCGGGCTTATCAACTGCCACGTGCACCTGTGCCATGACGGATCGCCCGACCTCTTCGCGCAGGCGCGAGCCGACAGTCCGACCACGGCCGCCCTCCGCGGGTTCCTCAACCTGCAGCTGACCCTGCAGTCCGGCGTCACCACCGTCCGGGACTGCGGAGCGGCCGGCAATGTCGCGATCGAGTTGTCCCGTGCCGTCGAGAGCGGGCTGGTCAGCGGGCCGCGCGTGCTCGCGGCCGGGCGCGTCATCACGATGACCGGCGGGCACGGCTACTTCATCGGCCGGGAAGCCGACGGCGCCGATGCCGTCCGCGCCGCGACCAGGGCGGAAATCAAGGAAGGCGCCCACTTCATCAAGGCCATGGCCACCGGCGGGGTGCTCACCCCGGGGGTCGCCCCGACCCAGACCGCGCTTCAGCCGGACGAGCTCGAGTCGGTCGCCCGCGAGGCCCATAACTCAGGTCGCCGCGCCGCCTGTCATGCGATCGGGAATGCGGGCATCAAGAACGCGGTCCGCGCCGGGATCGACTCCATTGAGCACGCCTACTATCTCGACGATGAAGTCCTGGAGCTGATGCTCGACCGCGGCACCTACATCGTCCCCACGTTCCTGGCCGGCCATCAGATCATCTCGAACGGCCTGGCCGGCCGGGTCCCGCGCTGGATCACCGAGAAGACGCTGCCGATCGCCGAGCAGCACCGGGCGAGTTTCGCCGCCGCCGTGAGGTCCGGCCTCAAGATCGCGGCGGGCACCGACGCCGGCACCCCCTTCAACCCGCACGGGGACCTGGCCGCCGAGCTGAAGCTCATGGTGGACTACGGGCTCCGGCCGGCCGACGCGATCGTCGCGGCGACCCGCAACGCGGCCGAGAACCTCGGCTTGCTGGACGACACCGGCTCCGTCGAGGTGGGCAAGCGAGCCGACCTGATCCTGGTGGACGGCGACCCGACGGCGGATGTCGGCTGCCTCGCGAACGTGTCGCATGTCGTCAGCAATGGCGTGACCATCGAGCCTGCGGCCTGAATCTCGCCGGGATCCGCGCCTCCCCGCCGGAGGCAGCCGCGGCGCCGCTATCGATGACCGCTCCCGGTGGCACGCCGTTCCTAGTCCGGAGGCACGCCCGGGTCGCCGGCGGGCGAGACCGCGGCCTGCACCTGTTTCCATAGCTGCTCGATCCGGTCGGCTACCGGGCCGGCCGGGTCCCGGTCAACCGCGCGGTGAATCTCCCGCTTGGCGTACGAGCGGACCGACGGCGGCAGGCCGTACAGCAGGCGGCACAACGCCGCTGAGGCCTGCGGCGTCCAGAGCCGCTCGTATTCCGTCCGGGCCGGGCCGAAGTCGATGTGCCCGGGTTCCGGCGGCGTCCGGGCGGCCCGGAGCTGGCTCCGCAGGCGCTCGGTAGCGGCCGGGTCGGGGCCGTGCTCGTCGCTGACGACGCCGTAATGCTCGCGGGCGAAGCGGCGGCTCATCAAGCCGGACCGGAGGTCCTCCCCGACCTGGCCGACGTCGCGATCGAGCGGGTCGCCGTAGCCTCCCCCGCCGCTGGACCAGACGACGACGACATCGCCCGGCTCGGTATCGAGCACGTCAATGGCGCCGAGTTCCGTCTGCGCGTCGCTACCGGGGTTAAGGAAGGACCGGGTCCGGGGTGACGATTTGCCGCCATCGAGGCCCCAGGGCTCGAACCGGCACCGCTCCATGCCCCGGGACATCACCACCGAGTTCGGGCGCAGCAGCCGGAAGCCGAAGACGGTGCCCCAGCCGCCCCGGGACCGGCCCGCGCCGGCCGAATCCGCGGCCAGCTCATAGCGCAGCACGAGCACCGGCACGGCGGCCTCGATGCTCTCCACCGGCGTGTTGCGCAGGTAGCCGGCCGCCGAGTCGCTGCCGCTGACGCCGTCGCCCCGGGCGCTCGCGCCGCCGCCGCCTTGCAGGGGCTCCAGGACTGACACCTTGGTCCCGCCGTGTTCCAGCTCGGGCACCGATACGGAGACGATCGCCGAGGCTCCGCATCCGGCGGCGGGTATCTCACCGGGCAGCGCCTGGGCCAGGGCGCCGAGGACCACGTTGTACAGGCGGATGACCGTGGCGTACCGGGTCCCGACCGCCGCCGGGAAGTGGGGGTTCACGATCGAGCCGGGCGGGGCGACGGTACGGATGGGACGCATGATGCCGCCGGTGAGCGGGGCACCCGGGTTCCGCGTCAGCACGAAGTTGATCAGCCCCTGGGCCAGAAACGGATGCCGGTCGCCGAAGCCCGGCAGGTTGAACGCCCCGGCCACCTGAGGATCGGTACCCGCGTAGTCAAGGACGATGTCACTCCCGTCCACCGTGAGCGTCACCGCCAGCCGTACCGGGGTTCCGGCCAGATCGTCGTCGAGGTAGTCGGCGAACGAGTAGCTGCCATCGGGAATCCGGGCGAATTCCGCGCGGGCGACCTGCTCGGTCCAGTCGAGCATGCCGGTCATCGCCTGGGCCACGACCGGGAGGCCGAACTTGCTCGCGACCTGCTGCATTCGCGATTCGCCGAGACTGAGCGCGCCCAGCATCGCGTTGATGTCGCCGAGATTCTCCCGGGGGCTGCGGGAGTTGGCCAGCATGAGGTCGAGCAGCTCCTGGACCATCGCGCCTGCTCGGACCAGTTTCTGCGGCGCGATCCGCAGGCCTTCCTGGCGCACGTCGTAGGCACGCGCCGAGATGCTGGTCGGAGCCAGGCCGCCCACATCGGAGCAGTGCACGAAGCACCAGGCCCAGCAGGTCAGCTCCGCGCCGACGAACACGGGCTTGATCAGGTGCAGGTCGGGCAGATGGGTGACCAGCCCGGCCGAGGAGTACGGGTCGTTGGTGATGACGACGTCACCCGGTTGCGGATCGACGGTGGCCAGGGCAGCGCTGAGGTTCAGGCCGAGGAAGCTGGAGACGCCGATATCGCGGGAGTAGGCGAACACCTCGCCATCGACGGTGACCAGCGCGGCCACGAAGTCCGCGGACTCCTTGACGAACGTCGAGTGGGAGGTCCGGCCGATAGTGTGGCCCATCGCCTCCACGACGGCGAGAAAGTGGCTCCGCAGGACCTCCCTGACCACGGCATCGTTCGGCCCGGGCATGCTACTGCTCCCGCTGCGCGAGCAGATTGCGATAGCCGTCGACGCGGGCCGACCAGCGCGGCGGTATCAGGACCGTGGTATCGGACTGGCCCACGATGGCCGGTCCCCCGATCCGGTGACCGGGCCGGAGCTGGCTGCGGTGATAGACAGCCGCCGCCACCTGCTGGCCGTGGTAGCGGATCGGGCGCTGCCCGGCGGCCGGAGCCGTCCCGCTGGTCAGCGGCGCCGGCTCCGGCGACGGCCACGCCATCGTGCCCAGCGCCCGGCACCGGATGTTGACCACTTCCACCGACGCGCCCGGATTGCTGAAGTTGTACCGGTCATCATGAATCGCGTGAAATGCCCGCACCGCGGCGCTGAGGTCCCCGGCCAGGAGATCGGCGGCGCCCGCCGGCACCTCTAGGTCGTGCGACTGGCCGGCGTAACGCATATCCGCCGAGAACTGCACGGTCCGGTCAGCGACCGGCGGGGCCTCCTGCGCCAGCCAGTCGCGGGCCCGGGCGGCCAGCCGCTGCGCGACCTCGCTCACCTGGGCCGGTATCCCGTCCTCGGCCCGGATGTTGATCGTGTGGACGAAGTCCGACATGACGTGCGCCTTGAGTGCCCCGAATGCGCACAATGTCCCGGGGGACTCGGGAAACAGCACCCTGGCCACGCTCACCTCGTCGGCCAGCAGGCATCCGACGACGGGCCCGGCTCCGCCGAAGGCGACCAGGGTGAACTGGCGGGGGTCAGCGCCAACCCGGTCGAACGCGCCGCTGAATTCGGTGTACATATTGGCCAGCGCAACCTGCATGATCCCGTCGGCCACCACCTCGGCAGCGGCGCCCATCCGCTCGCCGATGCTCCGCAGTGAACTCAGCGCCAGGTCCGGGCGAAGCTGGATGCCGCCGGCGAAGTTGTCCGGGCTCAGGTAGCCGTTCGCCAGGAAGGCGTCGGTCAGGGTGGGCGCGAGGCCGCCGAGGCCGTAACACGCCGGGCCCGGGACCGCGCCGGCGCTGCGCGGCCCGACCTTCAGCGCCCCGCTCGGGTCGAGCCAGGCGATGGACCCGCCGCCCGCCCCGATGCTGGATATCGCGATCGCCGGCACATACACCGGGAAATCACCCACGGTCTCGGTGCGGCTGTAGTGCGGCCGGCCATCAGCCAGGACGGCGATGTCGGCGCTGGTCCCGCCCACGTCCAGGGTGACGACGTGCCGGAGCCCGGCCCGCAGCGCCACGTCCAGCGCGCCGGTCACGCCGGCCGCCGGCCCGGACTGCAAGGTGTGTACCGCCTCCGCCCGGGCGGCGCTCAGGGTCATGATCCCGCCGTTGGAGCGGGTGAGGTACGGGCGAGCCGATATCGACGCCCGGGTCACCTCGGCCTCGAGCGCGCTCGTGTAGGCGGCCATGGCCGGGCCGACGTAGGCGTTGATCACGGTGACCATGGATCGCTCGTACTCGCGGAACTCCGGCCACAGCTCCCCCGAGCAGGTGACGAACAGGGCCGGCAGGTGCTCGCGCAACGCGTCCCGGAGCCGGCCCTCATGCGCCGCGTTGGCGTAGGAATGCAGCAGGCAGATCGCGACCGCGTCGACATCCAGTTCCGCCACCACGCGGGTGACCCGGTCGATCTCGGCGGCGGAGAGCTCGGTCGCCGCGCTGCCGTCGTGCCGCATCCGCTCGTGCACGGCCACGACCCGCTCGCGCGGGACAAGCGGTCGCGGCCGCTCGCTGTAGAAGTCGAAGGGAACCGGCAGGCGCAGGCGAGCGAGCTCGAGAATGTCGCGGAAACCCTCGGTCGTCAGCAGGGCGACGCGGGCCCCCGAGCGCTCGATGACGCTGTTGAGGGCGATCGTGGAGCCGTGCACGAAGTACGACACGTCCTGGGCCGCGATCCCGGCCCCGGGCAGGAGGGCGAGAGCTCGCGCCACGCCCGCGGCCGGGTCGCCCGGATCGGTCGGAGACTTGTAGGAGACCATGTGCCCGGTGACGGGCTCGTGCACGGTCACATCGGTGAAGGTCCCCCCGATATCGATGCCGAGCAGCAGCCCGGGACCGCCGCCAGCGCCGCGCGTCACCGTGTCCACGCTCATGGTTTCCCCACTGGGCTGGCTCAGTTTCCGGGCCGCTCGCGGATCGGGGCCGCGAGCAGGGAAACGTCGGGCTCGGCCGGCCGCTGGCCCGCCAGCACCGCCCGGCCAGATTCGTGCTGCCCGGCGGTGCCGTCGGGCAGCGGCCGCCGCCCGCTGGCGATCGCCGGCGCTGCGCCGTGCCCGACCGGCACGCCGGTGGCGATCGCGGCGGCCGCGGCAATCGCGCCGATCAGCCCGGCCCGGGCACCGAGCCTGCTGCGCATGAGCAGCTCGGGACGGGCGCGGGCGCGGCCCAGCCAGCCGACGACGCGCTCGAATAGCTGCGGATTAGCACCGATCCCGCCGGTCAGCGCGATGACGCCGGGGTCGAGCACCGCCTGCACCGCCATCACCGCGCGGGCCACGTTGCGCGCGTACTGACCGATCGCCTGCTGAGCCGGGCGGGCCCCGGCTTCCGCGGCGTCGAACACTTCCCGGGCCGTGGTGACGGCCGGGCCGCCGGAGTCGTGGTAATCCCGGACCAGGGCGGCCGTGCTGACCACGGTTTCAAGCGCCCCGATTTCGTAGCTGGATTTATCGAATGGATCGCCGCCAAAAGGCAGCCGCGCGATCTCGCCCGCGGTGCCGTGCTCGCCGCGGAACAGGGTGCCATTGATGACGACGCCGAGTCCGACTGCGGTCCCGAGGGCCAGCGCCGCCAATGAAGTGCAGTCGTGGCTTCCGGAATGCCATTCGCCCAGGGCAGCGAGATTAACGTCGTTTTCCAGGTCCGGGAGCACGGCGAGAGAAGCGCCCAGGGCCGAGATGAGCTCGGGGCGCTGCAGGGCCGGAACGTTCGGTATGTGCCGGACGACGCCTGCCTCGTGATCGGGCACTCCCGGAACGCCGATGACGGCGGCGCATAGCGCCGCCTCCTCGCGGCCGGCCTGCCGCGTCAACTGGCTGAAAAGGGTGAGAAGCTGGTCGATGACGGCAGCGTCTCGGCGATCAGTCAGGACGCTGCCTTCGGTTTCGATGCTGCCGTCGACGTCCGCGACGGCAGCCCGAATCCTGGTCCCGCCGACGTCCACCCCGATGATGTGACCCGTCGGTTTGCCCTCGGGCAGACCGGATGGCTGCGATGGCACCGTCGCTCCTTTGCTCGCAGTGAGCATAAGTTTGACTATAAGGTGCGAGCGAGTCAAGGAGAACCTCATGGAGCTGCACGGCCAGCACGGGAAGCGGATGTCCGCTACCACGCGGTCGGTCGCGAAGGTCAATGCCGGGCTCATTCTCGCTACCTTGCGCGAGCGCGGTCCGCTCTCGCGCCGGGAGATCGCCCTGGCGACCGGGCTCAGCCGGGCGACGGTGAACCGCCTCACCGACGCGCTGCTCGCTGATTCCGTCGTCGTCGCGGACCGGACCGCGCCGTCCACCGGAGGCCGGCCGCCGCGGATCCTGCGCTACAACGGCCAGCGCCGCAGCGTGCTGGCCATCGACCTGGGACCACGTAAGATCACCGGAGCGGTGATCGACATGGATGGCGCGTTCGTGCACCGCGAAATCCGCGCGACGGTCCCGTCCGGCGCGGAGCCCCAGCCGAAGCAGGTGTTCAATCGCCTGCTCGAATTCTGCCAGGACCTGCTCAAGATCGCCGGCGAGCGCTGCCCGGCCCAGGCCGTAGCGGTGTCCGTGCCCGGGCGGACGCAGAACGGCCTGGTCGAGTTCGCGCCGGCGCTGCAGTGGTGGGGCATGCCGCTGGGAGAACTGCTGCGTGAGCGGCTCGAATTGCCTGCCCTGGTGGAGAACGACGTCAATCTGCTGGCCCTCGTCGAGCACCGGCGCGGCGCGGGTGTGGGCTGCCAGAACATGGTCGCGGTCTCCATCGGCACCGGCGTGGGCGCGGGTCTCGTGCTCGACGGCCGGCTGCACCGCGGCTGGCAGGGCGGCGCGGGCGAGCTTGGCTACCTGCTGGTCGAGCCCGCCTCGCTCGAACAGCCGTGGCCCGGGTTCGGTGACCTGGAAAGCCGCATCGGGCGGGCCGGCATCGGCAGCCGGGCCTTCGCCATCGGCATCGGTGACGGCACGGCGAACATCGGCGACCTGCTCGCCGCGGCCGCCACCGACGAGCCGGCCCAGGCGCTGGTGAACGCCTTCACCGACGAGCTGGCCTTTGCCATCGCCAACATCAGCGTCGTCGTCAGCCCCGAGGTTGTCGTCATCGGCGGGCAGGTCGGGCGCGCCGCCGACGGAATCCGCACCGGCATCAGGGCCCGGCTGACCGGCCGGATACCCACTGTCCCCCGCGTCCTCCAGGCCCAGGTGGCCGACGCCGAACTCGTCGGAGCGGCCGAGCTGGCAATGGATCACGTACTGACAGTCAACTCGTTAAGTTTGTCCTCTTGACAACCTGAGGGCCCCGGTGGTGCGCTGAACCTGGAACTTTTGCCTCGCACTGATACATCCCTTTGAGGGCGTAGGAGCCAACATGCCCGTTTCTTTCAAAAGCTCGTTGCGTTGCGCCCCCATCGTGCTGTGCGCGGCGGGCGTGCTCGCGCTGACCGCGTGCGGCGGTAGCAGCAGCAGCGGGCAGGCCGCCAGCGGCAGCAGCGGCGGCCCTTCCGCGCCGAAGCAGAACCCGAGCACGCTCACGATCGCGGTGACCTCGACGCCCGTTTCGATCAACCCGGCCCTCAACGGCGTGGGCGACCCGCTCGAGCTGTATAGCGAGCTTTCTTACGACCCGCTTATCTATCAGAAGTCGGACGGCAGCTATGCGCCCGGTCTGGCCACCAAGTGGGGCTTCGTCGGCACCGGCAACAAGACCTTTGACATGACTCTGCGCCCGAACGTGAAGTTCAGCGATGGCTCGTCGCTGACCGCTCAAGGGGTCAAGAACTACTTCACGTACTACCACAAGGCTAGTTCCTTCGGCAGCCGGCTGAATGGCGTGAAGGTTACGGTGACCGGGCCGCTCAGCCTCCGCTTCCAGCTGAGTGCGCCGGACCCCGACTTCGCCTACCTGATGACCGAGGACCTGGGTACGGGTGACGTGATCAGTCCCCTCGGGCTGAAGAACCCCAAGGCGCTGGGGACGACGACCGCCGGTGCCGGGCAGTACACGCTGGATAGCGCGGCGACGGTGACGAACCAGACCTACACGTTCGTCCGCAACCCGACCTACTGGGATCCGTCGGCCATCCACTGGAAGAAGATCGTCATCAAGGTGCTTCCGAACGAGACGGCTGAACTCGACGCGATGAGCTCGGGTCAGGTCGACTACATGTTCGGCAGCCCGCAAGACGCAACGGCCGCGACATCAGCCGGGTTCGTCGTCACCAAGTTCCCCTACCTGTTCGGTCACATCGAGATCATGGACTTGCACGGGCAGACGGTGAAGGCTCTCGGTAACGAGCAGGTCCGGCAGGCACTCGACTACGCGATGGACCGTCCGGCGCTGGTCAAGGCGCTGCTGGGCAGCTACGGCTCGCCCGACCAGCAGTTGCTGCTGCCGGGTGCGGAGGGCTACGACCCGTCGCTGAATTCCACCTACACGTACGATCCGGCCAAGGCCAAGCAGCTGCTGGCCGCAGCGGGCTACCCGAAGGGCTTCAGCTTCAATGAGATCGCCTACAACCTGCACCCGGGCGAGACGGACATGGCGCAGGCGATCGCATCCGAGTGGGCCAAGATCGGGGTGAATGTCAAGATCACGGTGCCGGCGAACATCCCGGCCTATATCACCGACATGGCGAGCAAGAAGTACTCGGCGGAGATCTTCGAGTTCGGCGGCCAGGACATGTACCTGGCCTCCAGTCAGCTCCTGGGGCCTGGGGATCCGTTCTATGACCCATTCCACATCACCGACCCGACGTGGTCGAAGCTGGAGGCCCAGGGCGCAGTGGCCAGCGCGGCCGCTGCTCCGGCGATCTGGAACCAGCTCAACAAGTACGTCACGCAGCAGGGTTCGTACCTGTCCTTCGGCTCGGTCGACCAGGTCATCATCTCCCGTCCTGGCCTGGCCGGGATCAAGGCGACCACGAACGCGCTGAACCCGGACCCGGTGTACTTCTTCGCCGCCAAGTGAGAAAGACGACGTGACCGCGGACGCGGGGAAGGCACGGCGAGATGATCCGCTTGATCGGCTGGCGACTCGCGATCTCTGTACCGCTGCTCTTCGTCGTGTCCGCGATCGTCTTCCTGCTCCAGTCACTGATCCCCGGCGATGCCGCTCAGGAGATCGCCGGGGTCAACTCGACCGCCGCCCATATCGCCCAGGTCCGGGCCCAGCTCGGGCTCAACCGCCCGGTCTCGGTGCAGTACTGGCACTGGCTCGACGGCGTGCTGCACGGCACGCTGGGCAGCTCGCTCACGAACGGCCAGTCGGTTACCGCGGAACTCGGCCCCCGGCTGCCGGTGACGCTGTCGCTGGTGCTCGGGGCCACCATTGTCGCGACCGTGGTCGGCCTGCTGTTCGGAATCGCCAGCAGCCGCGGCAACCGGCCGGTGCGCCGGAGCATGGACGCGCTGAGCATAGCTGGCCTCGCGATCCCCGGTTTCTGGCTCGCCCTGCTGCTCATCTCCCTGTTCAGCGTGCGGCTCGGGCTGCTCCCGGCCATCGGCTACGTCCCGTTCACCCAGTCTCCCCAGGGCTGGGCGGAATCGCTCGTACTGCCGGTCGTCGCCATCGCGCTGACCGGCGTCACGGCGGTCGCGAAGCAGACCCGGGAGTCGATGCTCGACATCCTGCAGCGTGACTACATCCGCAATCTGCGGGCGAACGGCATCAGCGAGCGCTCCATCATCTTCAAGCATGCGCTGCGCGGCGCGGCGGTGCCCGTCCTGACCATGTCCGGACTGCTGTTCATCGGCGCGCTCGGCGGGGCGGTGGTGATCGAGCAGATATTCGGGCTCCCGGGCCTGGGCAGCGCGGCGGTGACCGCGACCTCTAACAAGGACATCCCGGTCATCCAGGGCGTGGCCGTTTACTTCACACTGCTCGTCATCGCCGTGAATCTCGTCACCGATGTGATCTACGGGCTGGTCAACCCGAAGGTGCGGATAGCGTGACGTCGTCCGCGCTGCCCGCGCTGCCGGAGACCACGCCCGCGCCCGGTGCGTCCCTGCCTGACTTGCTGCGCCGGCTCGTCCGCCGGCCGCTGGCCGCGATCTCCCTGGCTTACCTGCTGGCCGTCGTCCTGCTGGCGGTGTTCGCGTCCGAACTCCCGCTGCAGAACCCGGAAAACATTGACCTGCTGCACATATTGTCCAAGCCGTCGTCAGCCCATTGGCTCGGGACCGATTCGATCGGGCGGGACGTCGCTTCCCGCCTGGTCTATGGCGCCCAGCCCGCGTTGTTCGGAGTGCTCCTCGCGGTCGTGACCGCTCTCGTCATCGCCGTGCCGGTGGGCCTGGCGGCCGCGATGTCCCAGCGCACCGACCGGATCGCGGCGCCGGTCATCGATCTGGTGATGTCGATCCCGGGGATCATTATCCTGCTCATGGTGCTGGCCACCTTCGACCAGAGCATGGCGGCGGCCATGGTGGCGCTGGGGGTACTGACCTCGCCGGGGCTGGCGCGGGTGGTGCGTGCCTCGGCGCTGTCGGTCGTCGAGGAACCCTACATCGCCGCCGCCCGCGTTTACGGGCTAGGCCAGGTCAGCATCGCCACCCGGCACGTGCTACCGCGGATAGTCGGCCCGATCCTGGTGAACACCTCCCTGCTGGCCGCCGCCGCGCTGATCACCGAAACCGGCATCAACTTCCTGGGCCTGGGCGTGCACCCGCCGACTCCGAGCTGGGGCGGAATGGTCGCCGACGCGGCCACCGTGATGGATGAGCAGTCGTGGCTGCTCGCGATCACCGGAGGCGTCGTCGCCATCACCGTCGCCGCGTTCATCCTGCTCGGAGACGGCCTGCGCGACACGGCCACCGAGACCTGGACCGGGCGCGCCGCCACGGCGAGCAGGCGCGGCATCAAGCGCGCGAGGTCGTCGGCGACCGCCTCCGCGGCTGGGACGGCCGCCGGTCCCGGCGTACCGGGAGCAAACCCGCCAGCCAGTCAGGCCGAGCCGGCCGACGACTCCCAGCCCGATCCGGATGCGCTGCTCTCGGTGCGCCAGCTCTCGGTGGCCTTCCCCTCCGCCAGCGGCGATCCGCTGCAGGTCGTGCAGAAGGTCTCCTTCGACCTGCGCCGCGGCGAAAGCGTCGGGCTGCTCGGGGAGTCCGGCTGCGGTAAGACCGTGAGCGGCCTGGCCATCCTGGGCATGCTTCCGGACACGGCCCAGGTCGTCGGAGGTCAGGTCCTGCTGCACGGGCAAGACGTGCTCAGCATGAGCAAGGCGGACCGGCGACGGCTGCGCGGCAAGACCATCGCCTTCGTCTCACAGGAGCCGATGGTCGCACTGGATCCGCTGTTCACGGTCGGATCGCAGGTCTCCGAGGCGGTGCGCAGGCATCAGCGCGTTTCGCGGCGGGCGGCCCGCCGGGCTGCGGCCGAGCTCCTGGACCGGGTGAAGCTCGACGATCCGGTCCGCGTCATGAAGCTCTATCCGCACGAGATCTCCGGCGGCATGGCGCAGCGGGTCGCGATCGCGATCGCACTGGCCGGTCAGCCGGACCTGCTCATTGCCGACGAGCCCACCACCGCGCTGGACGTGACGGTGCAGGCCGAAATACTCAGCCTGCTCGCGTCACTGCAGCGCGATACCGGCATGGCGGTCCTGCTGATCAGCCATGACTGGGGAGTCGTGGGCGCGGTGTGCGACCGTGCTGTGGTGATGTACGCGGGACAAGTCGTGGAGCGGGGCCCCATCGAGGACATCCTCAGCCACCCGCTGCACCCCTACAGCCTGGGGCTGCTGGCCGCCGACCCCCACTTCGCCGAGCCGGGCAGCAGGCTCTCGACCATTCCGGGAAGCGTGCCGCAGCCCGCGGAGTGGCCACTGAGCTGCCACTTCAGCGCACGGTGCCCCTACAGCAGCGAGGACTGCACCGCTGCTCCAGTCCCGCTCATCGAGGCGGCGGACGGACGGCTGACCAGGTGCATCCACTCCGAGCGAATCTCGCAGGCAGCGATCTCGCGTGACTGAGCCGACAGCTCCGACAGCTCCCGCGGCCGCGAAGGGACCCGCGGCGGTGGCGCTGGCGTCAGCGCCCCTCCTCGAGGTACGCGATCTCGCCGTCAGCTACCGTGGCCGCCGCGGCGGCGGCCACATCGCCGCGCTCGACGGGGTCAGCGTGACGATCGCCGCCGGAAGCACGGTCGGCCTGGTGGGCGAGTCCGGCTCCGGCAAGTCCACTCTGGGCCGGGCCATCCTCGGGCTGGCCCCGGTCGCCGGTGGCAGTGTCTGCTTCGACGGAACGGACATCACCCGCGCGAGCCGGCGCCAGCGCCGCGCCCTGAGCCGCGAGATGCAGGTCGTGTTCCAGGACCCCTACGGTTCGCTGAACCCGGCCAAGAGCATCGGCCGGACGCTGGCCGAGCCGCTGCGCGTACAGCGGACCATGAGCCGCGGCGAGATCCGGACGCGCGTAGCCGAGGTCCTCGACCAGGTGGGAATGCCCCGCAGCACGGTCGATCGGTATCCCGGCGCGTTCTCCGGCGGTCAGCGGCAGCGCATCGCGATCGCCCGGGCCCTCCTGCTGCGCCCCCGGCTGATCATCTGTGACGAGCCGGTCAGCGCACTGGACCTCTCCATCCAGGCGCAGATCCTGAATCTGTTCAACGACCTCAAGCACGATCTGGGGGTCAGCTACCTGTTCATCTCCCACGACCTCGCCGTGGTCCGCTATCTCGCCGACGAGATCGTCGTGCTGTACCGGGGCAAGATCGTGGAGTCGGGCATGGCCGCGACCTTGTACGCCGACCCGCAGCAGGACTATACGAAGCGCCTGCTCGCGGCCGTGCCGCATCGATCCGGCGACCAGCCCCGGGACCAGCATCCGGGCGCGCCGGGCCCGGGCGGACCAGGGAGCAGCAGGTGAGCCAGGTCCCCGTGGCGGCACCGGGCCAGCAGCGGATCGGCATCGTCGGCTGCGGCGCGGTGGCCCATGCGCACGCCGAGGCGTGGCGGGCCGTCGGCCGGCCCGCCGTCGCGCTCCTGGCCACTGGCCAGGACGCGACCACCGCCGCCCGCCCCGGAAGCCGGCTCTGGGGCATTCGCGTCGTCAGCCAGCCGGGCGAGCTGTTCGACGAGGTGGACGTCGTGGACATCTGCTCCCCCGCCGCGGGCCGCCTGACCGACACTCTGGCCGCCGCCGAAGCCGGGAAACCCGCGCTGTGCGCCACCGCCCTGGCCGCAAATACCCAGGACGCCGCATCGATCGTGCGCGCGTTCGAGCAAGCCGCGATACCCGTCGTGGTCGCCGACGGCGGCCGGCGCCGGCCCGAATACGCCGCGGCCCGGGCGAGCGCACTGTCCGGGGAGATCGGCGAGCCGGCGGTCCTGCGGCTGTCGCGGATGTCGCCGCCACCGGACCGGACCGCCCGGCCGCCGGGCGCCGGGGACGCTGCGGCCATCTTCTTCGAGCTGATGATTGGCGACCTTGATTACGCGCGCTGGGTCGCGGGCGACGTCGCCAGCGTCTACGCCGCCCGCAGCGGTGGCGGCCCCGGATATGCGCTAGCCATCCTCAAGCACCACGGCGGTGCGATCACTCATGTCGAGGCGTCCTGGGCCAGGCCGCTCGCCCGGACGATGACGGAGGTGGAGATAGCCGGCTCACTCGGGCTGGTTGGCTTCCGCTCGGAGGCGACGAGACCGATCAGCCTGCGAATCGATCCGCCGGCTTCGGCTTCGGACGAGCGGCCGCTCGCGAACGACCTGGCCGAGGAGCTTGGCGCCGAGCTCGGGCAACTCCTGGCGATCGCCGGCGGCGCTCCGGATCCGGTGAGCTCCCCCGCCGATGCGCTCGAAGCGGTGCGACTGGCCCAGGCGGCCGCGCGATCGGCACTGACCGGCGCGCCGGTCACCCTGGCCCGGGTCGGCGGGCACCGATGACCCGGATTGGGATCCTCGGCGTCGCGCACATGCACATCGACGCATACACCGAGAACGTCCGCGCGGCCGGCGCCGAGATCGTCGGGGCTTACGACTGGGACGGCGAGCGCGGCAGGGCGTGGTGCCAGCGCCACAACGTCCGGTTCTTCGCTGACATCAGCGCTCTGCTGGACGCTGCGCCTGACGGCGTGATCATCTGCTCGGAAACCTCGTTCCATCGCCAGCTCGCCGAGCACGCGGCCCAGGCCGGCATCGGCGTCCTGTGCGAGAAGCCGCTGGGTGTCGGGCGGGCCGACAGCGCGGCCATCGTCTCCGCCTGCGACCGGGCCGGCGTCGTGCTGATGACCGCGTTCCCGATGCGGTTCCATCCAGCGGTAGCCCGGGTGCATCGCCTGGTCAGCGAGGGTGATCTCGGTCGGCTGCGGGCGTTCACGGGGAGCAACCAGAGCGTGATGCCGCTGCTGGAACGGTCCTGGTTCGCCGACCAGCGGCTCGCCGGAGGCGGGGCGATGATGGATCACATCGTGCATCTGGCCGACGCCTTCTGCTGGATAGCCGCATCCGCGCCCGCGAGCGTGTACGCGGTGGGCAACCGGATCGTCCATGCCGACGTCGTCACCGTCGAGACGGGCGGGCTGGTCATGATGACGTTCCCGGATGGGAGTTTCGCCTCGATGGACTGCAGCTGGAGCCGGCCGCTGTCCTATCCCACCTTCGGCGAGGCGCGATTCTCCGTGGTCGGGGATCTCGGCACGGTTGAGGTTGACGCGCTGAGCCAGCGGCTCACCCAGTTCGGCGGGAGCCGGCCGTTCGGATGGGTGCCGTGGGGTCCGAGCCTCAACCAGGCGATGATCGACGAGTTCCTGGGCGCCATCCGCGAGCAACGGCGCCCGGCGATCACCGGAACCGACGGATTGATCGCCACGCTGGTCGCGGTGGCGGCGATGGAATCCGCCCAGTCCGGCCAGCCCGTTCCGCTCGGGCTGCCCGCTGCTATGGCACCGTGATCACAGTTTCACCTCGAGGAAAGAGAGCGCCAGCATGACCGAATCCAGCCGGACCGACCCAGTACCTGCCGCATCCGAGGGCCAGGGTCCCCGCTTGCTGTGCATCGGCGCGCACCCGGACGACTGCGAGGCCAAGGCCGCGGGTCTCGGCGCCCTGTGGACGGCCAATGGCGGTGCGGTTCGCTTTCTGGCGGTCACTGACGGGAGCGCGGGTCATCAGCAGCTCGCGGGCGCGGCGCTGGCCCGCCGCCGGGGCGCCGAGGCGAAGGCGGCCGCGGCCGCGGTCGGCGCCGATTCGGTGATCCTCGATAACCAGGACGGCTCCCTGATGCCGACGCTGGAGAATCGCCTCAAGATCATCCGGGCCATTCGCGAGTTCCGCCCCGATGTGATCGCAACCCATCGCATCAACGACTATCACCCGGATCACCGCTATACCGGGCTCCTCGTGCAGGACTCCTGCTACATGGTGATGGTCCCGAACGTGCTGCCCACCGTGCCGGTCCCGCCGAAGGAACCAGTCGTCGTCCTGATGTATGACAAGTTCACCAAGCCGAACGAGATTCAGCCCGACCTGGTAATCGATATCGACTCGGTGATCGAGAAGAAGCTTGACTCATTTACCTGCCACGTCAGCCAGGTCGAAGAGTGGATGCCGTGGATGGCCGGCAACACCGACGAGATCCCGGCTGATCCGCAAGCCCGCCGCGCCTACTTCCGCGACACCTGCTACGTGTCCGTCGAGTCCCAGCAGGCGGCCGCCCGATTCCGCGGCGCGCTCGTCGCCAAGTACGGACCGGACCGCGGCGGGAACGTGAAGTATGCCGAGGTATTCGAGATCTCGGAGTACGCGGCAGGTCTGGACCCAGAACGCACGAAGGCGCTCTTCCCGTTCTGATCATGAATTCCTTGTGTCCGCCAGGAGGCCGCGAATGACCACCGCACTGCGAGTGGGACTGGTAGGGACTGGACTGTGGGCTCGCGACGTCCACGCCGCGGCGCTGCTCGCGCATCCGGACGTCGAGTTCGTCGGTGTATGGGGTCGCGATCGGGACCGCGCGCGGGCGATCGCCGACCCGGCGCGGATCGCGGCTTTCGACACTGTTACCGCCCTGCTGGAAGCGGTCGAGGCGGTCACGATTGCGATCCCGCCGGCCGCCCAGGCTCCGATCGCACTCGAAGCGGCGCGCGCGGGCAAGCACGTGATGATGGAAAAGCCCATCGCCATGACGGCGGCGCTGGCCGACGAGCTGGAGGCAGCCGTACGGCAGTGCGGAGTCGGGTCGGTCGTGTGCTTCACCGGGCGCTGGATCCCGCAATTCGAGCAGTGGCTCACCTCGCTGGCCGGGCAGGATGGCTGGGCCTGCGGCCGCGCCGAGATTCTCAGCAACGCCATGGTGACCGCCTCGGGATTCGAGACGTCGCCATGGCGCCAGCAGTTCGGCGCGTTGTGGGACCTCGGCCCGCATGGCCTGTCCATGCTGCAGCCGGTCCTGGGGGATATCGAGTCGGTGGCCGCGATTCGAGGTGCGAACGACCAGGTTCACCTCCTGCTGCGGCACGCGGGCGAAGCGTCCAGCACGCTGTCGGCGTCGATGACGCTGCCGCCGGCTGTCCCGCCCGGACACGCGTACTACTTCTACGGCGACCCGGGCCTCAGCTCAGTTCCGTCGCTCGACGGGGACGCCGACCAGACGGCCATTGCCTACGGTCGCATGCTCGACTCGCTCGTCGCGCAGGCCCGGGACGGTAGCCGCGACGATCCGCGAGATGTGCGGCTCGGCGCCCACGTCGTCCGGGTACTGGAGGCCGCGAGCACGTCGCTGTCCACCGGATCCGTCACGCCCGTGCCGAGGCCGATGGCCCGCCGTTGAGAAACTGGCCAGTTGCCTAGCCTTTTAATCGCTATGCCTTGGTCACGGTCAGGGTTGCGGTACCCGAGGAACTGGCATAGCCGTCACCACCGGAGTACGTTCCGGTTACTTTGTCGGTCCCCGCCGGGGCGCTGGTCGCCCCGCAGGCGGCGACGCCGCCGGACAGGACGGCCGTGCAGAGGCTCGTGGAGCCGGTGGCAAAGGAGATCGTCCCGGCCGGCGTGCCGGTGCCCGACTTCGGGGTCACCACGACCAGGTAGATGACCCTGGTACCCGCCGTGACGGTGGCCGGGCTCAGGGTCACCGACGTCGTGGTGCTGTCGGTGTAGTTCAAGATTCCGGCGTATGGTTCCGCCACGTTGGCGTTCCCCGACACGGTGCTATCGGTGAGCCTGAGGGTGCCCTCGGAGTTGTAGACGCCGAGAGACCCGTTTTCGATAGTCAGGTCGTTGAGAGTTACGCCGGTAACCCCGGGATCGACGGTGACGACGGGCCCGCTCGCCGTCCCGTCGACCTCCCTGCGATACGTACAAGGTCGCCGCCGCGGCGGCGTGGGTGGCGACGGGGCCGAGAGCGCCGAAGGCCAGCACGGCCGCCGCCCCCAATGCGGTCGCCGCATATCGTCCCGCGCGCCTACGCGTCCAGGAAACCGGTTGCGTGTTCATAGAGCCCCCCTGGCTGCCAGTGACCGATCTGGCCGAGGGCAGCAATCGACTGACGCTATCCGAGGCTGGCGCTGCCCGCAGGGCACTTGACCTGCGCAGATGTGCGTTGACCGGGTTCTTCACATCGATCCATATCTGTCCCTTTAGCGCCTGGAGGCCGGTCATGCCGGGCCCGCGGACCGGGGGCTCCTGGAGGACTGACTGCTTCTCCTATCACCCCATCAGGGTGATGGAACTCAGGCCGGCGCGAAATGGAATGGGTTCAGGGGACGAGCGGAGACATATGGGCGAGACGGTGAGATTCCAGCAGACTGTGCCTGCCGGCCAGGGACGATGGCCGATGCTGGCTGGCCGGCGATGAACGCCCAGTTCTTCGCGCTGGCGTTCTTCGCGGCGCTGAACCCCAAGCTGCTGGCCATCGACCTGCTGCTGATCGAGAACCGGCGGCCGCGGGTGATGTTCCTGTGCGTCCTGCTCGGCGGCATAGCCGTGGGCCTGACGGTCGGCCTGCTGGATGTGCTCGTCTTCCACGCCGACGCCATTAGCTCCCAGAAAACGGTGAGCGCGGGCGTCGACCTGGCCCTCGGCCTGGTCCTGCTCGCCGTCGGCGGGCTGGTCGCCACCGGCCGCCTGCACGGCCGCCGCAAGGCGGCCGTGCCGACCGGGACCGGGCCTCCGGAGAAACCGGAGAAGAAGGACGGATGGGCGCAGCGGGTGCTCGGTGAGCCCCGGCTCGGGCTCGCCATGCTGATCGGCGCGGTGTGCGGCATCCCGGGGGCCAGCTACCTCACCGGGCTGCACATCCTGGTCACCAGCAAATCCTCGACTGCGAACCAGGTAATCGGCGTCATCCTGTTCGTCCTGATCGAGTTCTTGCTGATCATCATCCCGTTCGTGTTCCTGGAACTGCGGCCCGAGGCCACCAGGGCGCGGCTCAAGGGCGCCCAGGACTGGCTGCTGGGCCACGCCCGGCAGCTCATGGCCTACACCGCCCTCATCCTGGGCGCCTACCTGGCGGTTAGCGCCCTGGTACGCCTGAGCTGACTGAGGGCGCTCGCAGCGGGGGCCAATTGTGGTTTGCGCCTTGACCGGAGCCTAGATTTCGGTGGTGGCTTGGGCTCTACCGGTTTTGACGGCGTTCTGGAAGGCGGCGTAGTCGTTTTCGTTCTGGTCGGCGTAGGTCTCGGCGAAGTCGGCGATGGCCTGGTCGAACTTGGCGGAGCCGCCGAGATAGGCGGCCAGCGCGATACGGTCACCGGAGCGGGCGTGCGCCCGGGCCAGAGTCCATCCGCACAGCCGGGCGTAGGCCGTCATGCCGACCGGGAGCATCAGCTCGATCGGCAGGGAAAATTTCCAGTCCTTCAGCTGGCGCACGTAAAAGTCGCGGTCGATCCCGTCCGGGCCGGTGACGCGGGTCCAGCCCAGGAAGATGTCGCTCTGGGCCTGCTGCAGGTGCTGCCCGGCGACGACGCGCTCGCCCTGGTTGGCGTACCGGCTGCGCCCGCAGTATTCCGCCAGCACCGACGGCTGGGCTTCCTTGGCCTGCAGGAACAAAGGCTCGACCCCGTCCCCGGCGTCCATCAGCAAGATCCAGGCCCGGGTGCCGACGCTGCCGACCCCGACGACCTTGCGGGCCACCTGGACCAGGGTGAACTGTCCCAGCAGGTGCCGCCGGTCGGACTGCAGGGAGCGCCGGTACTTGCCCAGCACGCCGCGGATCTGCTCGTAAATCGCCTCGGCCTGCACATCGGCGAAGACCTCCTCGACCGGGACAATCGTCGGCGGAGTACTGATGATCCGCCGCCCGCGGTCGGTCATGGTGGTCAGCTTGCCCAGCACCGCCATGCTGTCCTTGGTGTGGGCCTTAGCCAGCAGCTTCTCCGTGGCCTTCAGCCTCTTCGCCTTGACCTGGGACGCGAACTGCCCGATCGCGTCCTCGATGTTCAGGTGCGCGTACCAGACTTCCATCAGCGGCTGCCCGGCGAACTCCCGCATCGCCGTGCGGTAACCCTCCGCCGCCGCCAGCGCTATCTTGCGCCGATCCTTCGTGGGGAACCCGTTATCCCGTCCCGCCACCGCGAAACTCGCGGCCAGCCGCTTGACATCCCACTCGAACGGGCCCGGCAGCGTCTCGTCGAAATCGTTGACGTCGAAGACCAGCCGCCGTTCCGGCGACGCGAACGCGCCGAAGTTGGACAGGTGCGCGTCCCCGCACAGCTGTACCCGCAGGCCCGAGGCGGGCGTCGTGGCCAGGTCCGCCGCCATCGGCAGCGCCGCCCCCCGGTAGAACGTGAACGCCGACACCAGCATCCGCCCGTGCCGGACCGGCACCAGCTCCGGCACCCGCGACTCGCCCTGGCCCAGCAGCAGCCCGACCGGATCCCGCGAACTACCAGGCCGGAACTCGCCATGGGACTCCAGCGGCGCCACCACCCTGGCATCCTTGCCCAGCGCCATCCGGTCCGCACGACTCAGCGGCTCCGCCACCGCCCGGGCCGGACCCCGTCCAGACACCCGCGCAGCAGACCTCCCCTTTGCCGCCCGATCAGCCGTCACCGTCATGGCCACTCCCCTCCTGGGCCGCAGCGGCGCTACCGCCGGGCGACACCGCACCACAGATGGCTCTCCTCATGCTGATACCAGACAAGTGTCCCCCACGCCGGATGGCATCCCCCCAAAGGGATGACTTACGACATTCACTGTCCCGTTGGCGGGGGGCAGCCCGGAGTTCAGCGGTCGTTCTCCCGGCGCCGCCGCCAGCGCTCCTCCAGCCGCTCGATCAGCCTTGCTCCCGCCCGCTTGCCCGCCCGCCTGTCCTGGGCGGGGACGCGTCCGGTAGCGGTACCGGTCATGCGCCGGTAGCTGGTCACCGCCCGCATGCTGCCGGCGAGCATGAGCAGGAAGCCTGCCACCCCGATGAGGGCGACATTGATCACCACTCCGGCGAGCAGCAGCCCGATGCCGATCAGGAACCCCAGCGTCGCCCTGATGACCCGGCGCTTGTAGCGCGCCCGCGGGTCGGCCGCTCGCACAGCATGAGCGAACCGCGGGTCACCAGCACGGAGTGCCTGCTCGATCTGCTCGAACTGGCGCTGCTCATGCTCAGAAAGCGGCACGATGCTCTCCCTGGAATTCAGGCCGGAACGCTCTCGCCAGCATTCGACCGGCGGCCCGGCTCTGTCCAGACTACGAGCGCCCGTGCGCCTGCGGAACACTCGCCGCGGGTGAGCGTGCCAGCCGCTCGCCGCTCCTGCCTGTTGCGTCACTCCGATCACCTCGTATCTCACCAGCGTGGGGCTGGCGCGGAATCCGCCGGTGATTCGCAGGACCGTCCCGAGCCGCGCCCGCACGCTCCTGGCGAACCCGGGCCTGCAGAAGGTCACCTCAAAAGGGTGATGCCGGTGGCTTCTGATCGGTGCAGAGTCCGCTTCTAGGAAGAACGCGGCTCCAGCGGGGAATGCCCGTGCCATAGGCGTTAACGGTCCGCGGCCGGCAAAATGCCGCGGTAATCCCTTGAGCGATGCCAGCGGCCGCGTGGTGATGTCCGGAGTCAGGTCAGGGGACTTGACCGCTGACAAGTTACAAGGAGGCTGTAGACATGGACACCCGAGGTGCCGGCTGGGTGCTGTTCGCCGGGATCATGCTGTTCCTGGCGGGGATCTTGAAGTTCTTCGATGCCATCTGGGCGTTTTCCTACCACGGGGTGCTGCCCGCCAACCTGGAGGGCGCGATTTTCGGGCACAGCCTGAAGACCTACGGGTGGGTCGACCTTGTTGTCGCCGTCATCCTGGTCGTGTGCGCCGGCGCCGTGTTCGCCAGCAAGGCGTTCGGCCGGTGGGTGGGCATCTTCGCCGCGTCCATCGCCGCGATCAGCGCCATCTGGTGGATGCCCTTCTACCCGGTGTGGGCGTTCACCTACATGGTCATCGCCGCGCTCGTGATCTACGCGCTCGCGGCCTACGGAGGCGAGCCGGAAGCAGCCTGACCCGGACCGCCAGACGTCACCGCTCAGCCGCCCGCCACGATACGGGCGGCTGAGCGGTTCTGCGGTGCGGGGCCCGGCGCAGTTCGCCGCGCACTAGACGGGATCCTGAGCTGACCCGGCGGGCTTGGATGGAGTGAGATCCTGGGGCGCTGTCCGGGTCAGCCGGACGACACCCACGGCCATCACCGCCAACGCCACGACGCCGACGGCGATTTTCGCCGGGCTGTCGGTGAACCGCTCTTCAAACAGCCAGACGCTCAGGATGATGCTGGCGAACGGGTCGATGATGACCAGCAGCGGCTGGGACACGCTCAGCGGCCCGACGTGCAGCGCGCCCTGCTGGAGCACCGCACCGGTGATCGTGGCGACGACAAACGCGTACACCGGCCAAGCCGTCAGCATGCCGCCAACGCCGGAGACCGACAGCGTCTGAGTCGCCGCCTTGAGGAAGGACGCCTCCAGCGACGCCGTCAGCCCGGCCGCCGCCGCCAGCGCAGCCGCCCGGCGCACCGGCGAGCCCCGCAGGCCCAGCAAGGTCAGCACCACGATGGCACCGCCGAGCGTCAGCCCTGCCGACAGCCAGTGTGCCGCCGTCGGGGCAGGGCGGCCACCTTCGGGCTCGCCGACGGTCAGGAACACCGCCAGGGTCACGCAAACGACGCCGACCGACGCCCACGCGGCCCGGGCCACGTCCTGGTGAATCCACACCCGGCGCAGCACCAGGCCGAAGACCAGCTCGGTGATCAGCAGCGGCTGGACCACCGACATCGGGCCGTTGTGCAAGGCCAGGGCCTGGAATACGAATGAGCCCACCGCAGCGGCGACACCCAGCAACCACAGCGGCTGCCGTGGCAGGTAGAGCGCCAGCCGCCAGCCCTTCACCCGTCTCGGTGCGCCGATGCTCGCCTTGTGCTGCGTCAGCAAATTGACCGCGTTGGACAATGCGGCGGCCAAGGCGAACACCACCGCCAGGATCATGCCCTGACCTCCGTCACCGCTTTGGGGCAGCCAGAATGCCGCACGGCAGACCATCCTTGCCGATCCTGGCACCAGTATCGATCACGAAATGTGGCTCTGGCGTGAAACGGAGGATCATGATGCGCAGGTGGTGTCCGGTCGGGCGGGACAGCTACGACGTCACGGATGGAAGGCGTCGCTGGGGCGCCCAGGGAAAGGACGCCTCGATGAAGTACATGATCCTGACATTCGCGTCGCAGCAGGACTACCAGGAGCTGACCGGCCTGGCGCCGGCGAAGGCGGCGTGGACGCCGGAGGACTACGCGGCGCTGGGCGCGTTCATGCAGGAGTTCAGCCAGGAACTGCTCGACTCGGGCGAACTGGTGGAGACCAGGGGGCTGAGCGCCCCCGTGCATTCCCGCCGGGTGCGGCTGCAGCAGGGTGCCCCGGTCGTGACCGACGGGCCGTACGCCGAATCCGAGGAAGTCCTCGCTGGGTACTGGGTGGTCGATTGCGCGAGCTTCGACCGGGCGACGGAGATCGCGTCGCGGCTCACCAGCTGCCCGGGCCCGGATCACGTCCGCGCCCGTGCCTACGCTGACGTGCGGCCGGTCGCCGAGCACCAGCCTGACTTCGAAGGCTGAGCTGGCGGAGGCGGATGGCGGTGGCCGGCATCGAGGTCGAGGACCTGCTGCGCCGTCTGACGCCGCAGGTCCTGGGCGCGGTGACCCGGCGGTACGGTCACTTCGACCTGGCCGAGGACGCCACCCAGGAAGCGCTAATGGCGGCGGCGGCGCAGTGGCCCCGGGACGGGCTGCCGGACAATCCCAGAGCCTGGCTCATCACCGTGGCCTCACGGCGGCTGACCGATCTGCTGCGCGCCGAGCAGGCCCGGCGGCGGCGGGAAGAGACGCTGGCTCAATGGGCGCTGACCGAGGTTGGCGCGCGGCAGGCGGACGAGCGTGACGCTTCCGGCGCGGACGACACGCTCGTGCTGCTGTTCATGTGCTGTCACCCTTCGCTGTCGGTGGCCTCGCAGATCGCCCTGACGCTGCGGGCGGTCGGGGGCCTGAGCGTCACCGAGATCGCCCGTGCGCTGCTCGCCTCCGAGCAGTCCGTGACCCGGCGCATCACCCGGGCGAAGCAGTCGATCAAGGCCAGCGGGGTGCCGTTCGCGCTGCCGTCCGAAGACGCCGGTCGCCTGGACTCGGTGCTGCGCGTGCTGTACCTGATCTTCAACGAGGGCTACGCCAGCACCGTCGGGACCCAGTTGCTGCGCGTCGACCTCGCCGACGAAGCCATCCGCCTGGCCAGGATCCTGCACGCCATCCGCCCCGATGACAGCGAGGTGAGCGGGCTGCTGGCGCTGATGCTCCTGGTGCACGCCCGGCACCGAGCTCGCACCGGCACGGACGGATCGCTCACCCCGATGGCCGAGCAGGACCGCGCCCAGTGGGATCGGGCGGCTATCCAGGAGGGCATCGCGCTGATCACGGCCGCCCTCCCGCGCGGGCCGACCGGGCCGTACCAGCTTCAGGCCGCGATCGCTGCGGTCCACGACGAAGCCGAAAGCGCGGAGGCGACGGACTGGGCTCAGATCGCGGCCCTGTACGGCGTGCTCATCCGGGTGGACGATACCCCGGTCGTCGCTCTCAACCACGCGGTCGCCGTCAGCATGGTCTCCGGAGCCGGCGCTGGCCTCGCACTGCTCGACCGGCTAGCGGCCGACCCCAGGATGACCGGCCATCGCCGGTTCCATGCCGTTCGCGCCCACCTCCTCGAACGCGACGGCAACCCGGCCGCCGCGCTGATCGCCTACCAGACCGCCGCCCGGCACGCCGCCAACGCCCAGCAGCAGCGTTACCTCAGCCAGCAGATCGCCCGGCTGCAGAACCGGACCTGAGACGGGCCGGCGCGGGATAATGAAGCCATGACAAGCGGACTAATCCGATGTGGGCATTGCGGCCAGACGAACCGGGTGCCGGCCACGGCGGCCGGGACGCCCCGCTGCGGCAAGTGCCATCAGCCGCTGCCGTGGATCGCCGACGCCGACGACGCAACCTTCCATGAGATCGCGGAGGTCGCCAAGATTCCCGTCATCGTCGATTTGTGGGCGCCCTGGTGCGGGCCCTGCCGCATGGTCAGCCCGGCGCTTGAGCAGCTGGCCCGCGACCTGGCCGGCCAGGTGAAGCTGGTCAAGGTAAACGTCGACGTCTCGCCCCTGATCTCGCAGCGGTTCGAAGCCCAGGCCATCCCGACCTTGCTGGTGCTGCGCGGCGGACGGGTGGCCGCCCGGCAGACCGGCGCCGCTCCCCTGCCCGCGTTGCGGGCCTGGGTCGACAAAGCGCTCGCCACGGCCGATTCCTGAATTGCTGCCGTCGCGTCGCACCCGATAAACCCGTGGCGACGTCGGTGGTCATCCCGCGATGATGACCGACGTGGCGGAGGTCAAGGTCGTCGTTGCGCATCAGGAGCGCGCGACCCTGCGCGTCGGCGACGTTTTCCTGAAGATCGACGCTGATCAGAGGAACACCGACGTCGAGGTCGAGGCGATGGCCATGGCGCCGATCCCGACTGCGGAGGTCCTGTGGCGCAAGCCGCCCGTGCTCGCGCTCGCCGCCCTCCCGGGGACGGCGCTCGGCCGCCTCGGCGAGCCGTCGACCGCGTCGCCGGCGGCGTGGGCCGCGGCGGGTGCCGCCGCGCGGATGCTGCACGACGCGCCGCTGCCGCCATGGCCCGATGCGAGCCTCGACGAGCTCGCATCGCGCCTTGACGGCGAATGCGAGTGGCTCGTCTCCAACAACGTCCTCCCCCCCGACCTGGTCACGCGTAACCGCCGGGTCGCCGAGACTGCGCTCCGGCCGTGGACACCGGTGTTCATCCACGGCGACCTGCAGGTCGCCCACGTGTTCGTCGACGGTGACCGGATCACCGGCGTGCTCGACTGGTCCGAGGCCGCCCAGGGCGATGCGCTGTGGGACCTCGCCAGCCTGACGCTGGCCCACGAGGAGCACCTAGGCGATGTCGTGGCCGGCTACGGCACCGACGTCGACCGCGACCTCATCCGCGCATGGTGGGCGATGCGATGCCTGACTAACGTCCGCTGGCTGGCCGAGCACGGCTACGGCTCGCCCGAGGAGTTCCCCGAGGTCGACGTGCTGAGATCCCGGCTGTGAGACGGCACGAGCCCGACGGCACGGGTGCCGTCCGGCCACATCGAGCGGGCCAGTCCAGGCCCGTCAGTCGAAGACCTTGTCCATGTCGCGCACCCGCTCCGGATGCCGCCGCAGCAGGTACGCCAGGTAGATCAGCCCGATCAGGAACCAGATGCCGACGACGAGCCCGGCTTCGCTGATCGGATAAGGCAGCGGCGAGACGAACTTCAGCACGGACGAGCCGACGCCGACCGCTGCGGCCAGCACCGGGATGAGGACCACGGCGCCGATGGCCGGCAGGACGGCCACAGCGCCTCGCCGTCGATCGATGCCGTCCCGCTGGCGCCGACGGACCACCCGTCCCAGCTGGCCCTGTTGGCCCGAGCACCGTGTTACGCACGTGAATTCCCATTCAGCTACCACCGCTGAAACAGCCCCGAGGCAGATTTCCGTTGTTCAACATCTGGCTAACTGGGAGTGAAAAGCAAACGCGGGCGCCCCTGGGGGTTCGTCCCGGTGCGACCAGGACGAATCATCTGATATGGGCCCTTGCTATCTAGCCGCCGCCGTGCAACGGTAGAAAGTAATCAATGGCAGATGCTGCTCCAGACCCCGGCAGTTGAAAATGTGCGGCCTGAGGATATATTTGAGCAGCTATCGGCTCCCGCTACCGCGGATTTCCCGATCTCCGTTCCCAGCATAGCCCGGCGGCCTTCGCAGGTCGGCGGCTTTCTGCGGGCAACCTTCACGGCCGGCGGACAGGCTGCCGCTGTCGGCTAATTTCCGCATCATAACCGAGCACGCTGCACCGTTCTGCGGCTGTGCCCGCGGGTGCGCGTGCCGCCCGGCAGTGGTGGCATCGCTCACGGCGTCACTAGCGCTTTCGCAAATCCACGGGGTGGCCTGACGGCCACCATCGGCGCGTGTTCCGGCGCGAAATAGAACAGCCCACTGGGCAACGAGGGCCGTCGCAAGGCGGCCGCTGAGAGAGGAATCATCGATATGACTGCTCAACGGAATATCGTCCTGGTACATGGCGCGTGGGCCGACGGCTCGTGCTGGAGCGCCGTCATCGAGCGACTGCAGTCCAGCGGATTCAACGTCACGGCACCGCAGTTCCCGGAGTCCTCGCTGGCCGCTGACGTGGCCCGGCTACGCCAGGTGCTGGACCGCCAGGATGGCCCGACCGTCGTCGCCGGTCACTCCTACGGCGGCCAGATCATGACCGCCCTGGGAACGGATGCGCCGAACGTGTCCGGCCTGGTCTACATCGCGGCCTTCGGGCTGGACGAAGGCGAATCCATCGGCGGCCTGCTGGCCCAGGGCGGACCGCCTACCCCCGCGCTCGCGAACCTGGACATCGACTCCCGCGGCTTCGCCTGGATACCCGAAGACGACTTCGTCGGCCACTTCGCGGCCGACGTTAATCCCGCCCAGGCCAAGGTCATGCACGCCGTGCAGCAGCCCCTGTCCGTGACCACGTTCGAGGACGTGATGGGGGTCCCCGCGTGGAAGTCCCACCCGTCCTGGTTCCTGGTCGCCGAGAACGATGAGGCCATCCCGCCCGATGCTGAGCGCCAGTTCGCCAAGCGCATGGGCGCCACCACCATCGAAGTCCCGTCGGGCCACGTCGCGATGGTCTCCCACCCCGACGACGTAGCCGAGCTCATCGAGACCGCGGCCAAGGCAGTCCTGACCGTCAACTAACTGCGCCGACGACGGCTGGGATGCCCGCACGCCCGGGCGGCCGGCCGAGAGAACGACCCTGCTGGCGATAGGCGCCAGCCACTGCGTACCAAAGGAGATTCGTGTGAAGAAGTTCGAGTCAGCTCGCGGCCGGCTGTTCCGGCGGGTTGGGATGGTCGCTGGCCTGGCCGCTGCGGCCGGGCTGGCCGTGACGGTGGCGGCCGCGGCCTCGACGAGGTCACCGGTGGCGTCTCATCATGGGTCCGGGCCGCGGCCCACGATCGTGCTGGTCCACGGCGCCTGGGCTAATGGTTCGAGCTGGAATGGCGTGGTGCGGCGACTGCAGGCGGACGGGTACACGGTTGACGTGCCGCCGAATCCGCTGATGGGGCTGGACTTCGACCCGGCCTACCTGGCTGACTTCCTGCATAGCATTTCCGGGCCGATCGTCCTGGTCGGGCACTCTTACGGCGGAGCGGTCATCACCAACGCCGCTACCGGTGACAAGCAGGTCAAGGCGCTCGTCTACGTGGATGCCTTCGCGCCCGACCAGGGCCAGACCATCGGCCAGCTCGTCTCCTCGGTGCCCGGTTCCTGCGTGGTGGCGGCGGACCCGACTACCCTCTTTAACCTCGCGACGTACCCCGGCGCGCCGGCCGGCGTGTTCGACGCGTACTACAAGCAGAACCTGTTCCCCTCCTGCTTCGCCAACGGCCTGCCATTGCGCGAAGCCAGGGTGCTCGCCGCCACGGCTGAGCCCCTGTCGACCATTGCGCTGGGCCAGAAGAGCGGCGTGCCGGCCTGGAAGACCATCCCGTCCTGGGCGGTAGTCGGCACCGCCGACCGCGTTATCCTGCCCGCTGTTCAGCTGGCCATGGCCAGGCACGCGCACGCGCACATCACCGAGGTGCGCGCACCGCACCTGTCCATGATCTCCAACCCCGGCGTGGTCACCCGGGTCATCCTCAAGGCCGTGCACGCTACCGGCTGACCAGCGCCGCCTGGTGCCCAGGCGATACCCGGATGTCCTGACGACCCCGGGACCGCCGCGGCAGCGGCGACCGTGTCGGTCACGATCGACACGGTCGCCGCCTCGCGGCGTGCTGCCCTTGCGCTGCACCCCGCCGGGGCTGGAACCGCAAGTTCCTGATGTAGTAACACTGCCGGACCCGGCGGTAGGAAATCGAAAGGAGACGTCTGTTGGACCTCGATCTCGACGGCAAGGTGGCGGTGGTCACCGGGGCGGGCAAAGGCATCGGCCTGGCTGTCGCCATGTCGCTGGCCAGCGAGGGCGCCCATGTCATCGCCGGCTCGCGTTCCGCGGGCGGTCTCGACGGCCTCAAGGGCATCACCCCAGTGGCCATTGACCTGTCTGCCGCAGACGGGCCGGCGCAGCTGATCCGGCGGGCGATCGAGGAGCACGGCCAGATCGACGTGCTGGTCAACAACGTCGGTGCCGTCCGGATGCGGACGAAGGGATTCCTGGGCACCAGCGACGAGGATTTCGCGTGGGCGATGCAGATGAACTTCTTCATCGCGCTTCGCGCCAGCCGGGCCGCGCTCGCCGCGATGGCCGAACGCGGAACCGGGGCGATCGTCAACGTCGCCTCGGTCAATGCGTTCTTCCAGCCCGACGCGGCCACGATCGACTACGGCGCCGCGAAGGCCGCGCTGGTCAATCTCACCAAGACCCTCGCGCAGGAGTTCGGCCCGCGGGGGATCAGGGTTAACGCCGTCTCACCCGGTCCCGTGGCGACCGACTTGTGGCTCGGCGAGCACGGCGTGGCCGAGACCGTGGCGAAGGCGACCGGCGTGGACGCGGATACCGCCCGCCAGACGATCATCGCCGGGATCGGCGGGTTCGCCACCGGCCGCTTCACCACTCCCGAGGAGGTCGCTACGCTGATCACCTTCCTGGCCTCCAGCCGGGCCGGGAACATCACCGGCGTCAACTACATCATTGACGGCGGCCTGATCAAGACAACCTGAGCCAGCCGCTCAGTCCAGACAGAACTCGTTGCCCTCGATGTCCTGCATCACGAGGCACGACTCGTTGTGGTCATCGGCAAGCAGCAGCCGCACGCGTACCGCGCCGAGCGCGGTCAGTCGTGCGCATTCGGCCTCAAGCGCGGCCAGGCGCTCCTTACCCACGAGCCCGGTGCCGACCCGCACGTCAAGATGCAGCCGATTCTTGACGACCTTGCCTTCGGGAACCCGCTGGAAGAACAGTCGCGGGCCGACGCCCGAGGGATCAACGCAGGCGAACGCTGAACCCTGATGCTCAGGCGGCAGCGCGCGATCGAAATCGTCCCAGGTAGCAAACCCTTCCGGTGGCGGCGGTACGACGTACCCCAGCACCTCGCACCAGAAACGAGCGACTCGCTCAGGTGCTGCGCAGTCGAAGGTGACTTGGATCTGCTTGACCGACGCCATCAGCCCACCATAGAGGCGTCCTGGAACACGGCATCGAACGCCCCCGTGAAGCTGGCGTGCCGGTCATACCGGGCGCCCGGGTTACGACGAGGAACATCAGCTTCGGCGCCGGCGCACCGTTTCGCGCGACGCCGCCATTTCTTCCGGGCGGAGCAAATAATTCCGCTTACATCTACCTATTACCGGGTTTAGGTTGATAGCAGACGCTGGCGGAAATTCTCCGGAGCCACCGATTGACCTGACCCCAGCGTGCCCGGGGGGCTTGGCCTCGGGTAACGGCTTCATCTACAACATGACCCGGCAGCAGTGGACGTTGCTGCGTCTCGGCGGCAGCATGTCCAATCTGACCACGCTCTATGGCATCTGGCAGAACCGCGCTGATGACAGCCCGCACTACACCCTGGCCGGCGGCTCCTCGGCCACGGGAACCAGAAAGCGTTCCTCATGACATACAACGAACGGACCGGTGCCTTCGGAAAACCGAGGTTCTGCCGCTACGGCAACGCCCCGGCGCTGGCCACCCACTTCGACGGCATCACAAGGGTGGCAGGCGGCTTTAACCTAGTGGCAATAAGCACGGCTCAGGCATCGTCGATGGCCTTCATTCCCTTCCATGCTGGCAAGGGATCCTTCGGCCGAGCACGGTGGCATGCCGTCAATGTCGCGAACAGCACGCTGTGCTCGGGTGGCTGCAGTCATGTGACGGGGAATACCGTCTACCGGAACCGCCTGATGGGAATCTATCTACGCACCGGTTCCTCGGCCGCAAGTAGCTACCTCGCCACAATGTCCAGGCGGTCGTAGCGGCCCGGCTGATGGACACCGGCGTACGCCGGTGTCCATCAGCGCCGGGACGGTCGTTTCCGCTGTCTGTGGCCCGGACAATCCCCGGCACCGGGCCAGCTCTCTCGATTGGCCACGGCCCGGTATTTCAGTACCTGATCTCGGGGAACTGCTCGCGGGCGCGCGCTAGCTGGCTGGCCCGCTCGCGGGGCCAGCCGAAAGCGCGGGCGGCCTGGCCGCTCATGTCGGCGGCCGCGGCACCGCTGGTGAAGTGGACGTACTCGCCCCAGTTCATCCGCCGGGTATAGGTGCCGCCGGAGTCGCGCGGGAAGTGCCGGGCCAGCTCCCGGAAGAACCGGTTCATGACCTCGGCCCGCCCGCAGTCCCGCCATAGCGGGTAGAACCAGTCGCGGAACCAGCGGGTCCCCCGGCGCGGGAAATCGTCGGTGTTGCCGGTGAACCGGCGGAAGACGTCCCTGGCCTCGCGATCCATGCCCAGCGCCGTGTAGAGGTCATAGATGTAGAACTCGGCCCACTTGCTGTCGCCCCAGATCTCATACGCCGGTGAGCCATGGACGCCGTTGTTGGCGCTCTCCACGGAATGCCCGATCTCATGAGCGGGCAGCTCGCGAGCGAGGGTGTTGCCCTCCCGCCAGGTGTCCAGCCCGCAGTCGCTGACGTTGTGGTAGTCGTGGACCGGGCTGACGTAGTAGCCCGCGTGGCCGCCGCCGTGCCGCCCGGCGTGGTGGATGGAGTAGATGCGCGGGTCGAACCCGAACGCGTCGCCGTAGGTCGCCTTGGAGTACTGCCACGTCACATTGATGAACCGGGGCAGCCATCCGATCTCAGCCCGGCGCACGTCGGGGTCCAGGTAAATCGCGCAGTGCTCGTCGCCGTGGTAGAGCCGGAGCAGCTGGCGGTGGTCGAACCAGTGCTCCTGCCAGGTGGCCGGCGGGTCAGCCAGCTGACGCTCCGACTCTGCCTGCACCAGGTCCTCCCACCTCTCCGGGCCCTGCCCGGCGGGTTTCGCTAAGCCCTCGGCAACGCGATCGTATGGTCAGTGAGCTCGCTTGTCGTACCTCGGCGTCGGCAATGGTGTGGCGGGCGTTCATGCTGCGCTGGCGTGGGTCGCCAGGTTGACAAGCCGGATCACCCGACTGTATCAATGTCTTATGGTCATAGATAAAGGCAACGGCGCGGCGGACGACGCGCCGGGGGGCGCGCCGCGCGGGCCGGGGTCACCGATCGAGTTCCGGCTGGATCCGGCTTCGGGCGTGCCGACCTACCTGCAGCTGGTGCACCAGGTGGAGCACGCGCTGCGGCTGGGTTACCTCACACTGGGCGACCAGCTGCCCAAGGTCCGGGACGTGGTCGCCTCGCTGGCGATCAACCCGAACACGGTGCTGAAGGCCTACAAGGAGCTGGAGGTCAAGGGCCTGACGGCCGGGCGGCCTGGCCAGGGCACGTTTATCCAGGCCACGCTGAGCCAGGTCGCGCTCCCCGAGCTCGCCACGCTGCGCCGCTCCCTGTCGGTCTGGCTGGCCACCGCCGACGGGGCTGGGCTGGACGAGGACGGCATGGTGGCGCTGTTCGCCAGCGCGCTGCGGGATTTCCATGAGCGCCGCGGCGGGTCGCGCACCCGCGCCCGCGGCGACGCGGCAAGCGGCGGAACGGAGGATGTCGCATGAGCATCAACGTCATCGAGGCCAACCGCCTGGGCAAGCGGTATGGCAGCACGTGGGCGCTGCGTGAGTGCACGCTGGCGATCCCGGCCGGCCACGTGGCCGCGCTGGTCGGCCCCAACGGCGCGGGCAAGACCACGCTGCTGAACCTGGCGACCGGCCTGGCTGAACCGTCCGCGGGCGGCGTCACCGTGCTCGGAGGCCGGCCAGCCGGGTCGCCGGCCGCGCTGGACGGCATCGCGTTCGTGGCCCAGGACACCCCGCTGTACAAGAACCTGTCCGCCGCGGACATGCTGCACCTGACCCGCAACCTGAACCGCCGCTTCGACCAGGCATCTGCCGAGGCCCGGCTGGCCGAGCTCGGCATCCCGCTGAACCGGAAGGCCGGGAAACTGTCCGGCGGCCAGCAGGCGCAGCTGGCACTGACCCTGGCGCTGGGCCGCCGGCCGCGGCTGCTGGTACTCGACGAGCCGGTGGCGATGCTCGACCCGGTCGCCCGGCACGACTTCATGGCCACAGTGCTGACCGCGGCGGCCGACGAAGGCATGTCGGTGCTGCTGTCCTCGCACGTGCTCGCCGAGCTGGAGCGGGTGGCCGACTACCTGGTCGTGCTGTCGCGGGGCCGGGTCCAGATGGCCGGCGAGGTCGATGACCTGCTCGCCAGCCACCGCCTGCTGACCGGCCCCGCTGCCGAGGCCGACCGGTATAACGAACGGCCGGTGGTGCATGCCCGCCGGGCCGCGGCTCAGGCCCACCTGCTGGTTCGGGCCACCGCGGACGACCCGGTCCCGCCCGGCTGGGAGGCGCATCCGGTCGGCCTGGAAGAACTCGCCCTTGCCTACCTGCGCGAGCCCGGCGCCGCGGCGCTGCCCGGCCCATGCCGCAGCAGGGCCACCCAGCCGTCGGAGATGACGCGATGACCGCGCTGACCATGTCCGCCCGTCCCGGGCAGGATGCCGACCTGCGCCCGGTGCCGTGGACCAAGCTCATCTGGGTCACCTGGCGGCAGCACCGGATCGCGCTGGCCGGGGTGGCCGCGCTGCTCGGCGGGCTGGGCCTGTACCTGCTGATCAAGGGCCTGCAGATCCACAGTGCCTACGCTGCCGTGACCGCCTGCCACCCGATCGGGTCCGCGGCCTGCGAGGTGGCCGCCCATCCCTTCGTCAACGACCACAACACCGCAGTGGACGTGGCCGCCATCCTGCTGGTGATCCCCGTGCTCGTCGGGGTGTTCGTCGGCGCGCCGTTGCTGGCCCGGGAGCTGGAGACCGGGACGTTCCGGTTCGCCTGGACCCAGGGCTGCGGCCGGCTGCGCTGGGCGGTGGCCAAGCTGGCGCTACTCGCCATCGCGGTCACTGCAGCGGCCGGCGCGTTCAGCCTGCTGTTCTCCTGGTACTACCAGCCGTTCCTCGCCGACCACATCGAGGGCGCGCTCGCGCCGCAACTGTTCAACCTGCGCGGTGTCGACTTCGCCGCCTGGACGCTGGTTGCGTTCGCCCTCGGCGCTATCGCCGGGGTGCTGATCCGGCGCACGGTGCCCGCGATGGCCGCGTCGCTGGCGGCCTGGGCCGGGCTCGACCTGGCCACCGCGCTCTTCCTGCGCAAGCATTACCAGTCGCCGCTGGTCATCAAGGGCAGCCCCGGCTACGCCAACCCTCCCTGGGTGGTCGGCCAGTGGTCCACCGGGCCGAACGGCGCGAGGGTCAGCCAGCAAACGATCCGCAACGTGATCGGGCACGCACCCGCATCCGTGCGGAACTCGCCCAACCCGAACGCGGCGACGGCCTACCTCTCTGCGCATCACTACACGCAGTGGTCGGCCTACCAGCCGGAGAGCCGGTTCTGGCACTTCCAGCTCATCGAGGGCGGCTGGCTGCTGCTTCTCTCGCTGATCCTGATCGCCGCCACCGTCTGGCTGGTCCGCCGCCGCGCCGCCTGAATCCCGGCAACTGCGGCTCAACCCGCCAGCAGCCATAGCCCCTGACGACCCTGGGCAACCCGGCCCCACCAGGCCGATGAAAACGGGTTCCGCCGGTGCTCACGGATGCCACGCCATAGGGTCCCGCCTCGCTGATGATGATGCTTCTAGCGGACTTTCACTGCCCGCCGCCCAGCTGATCGGCCGGTGTCACGGCATGGTCGGGAGCTGGCCGGATGCCGTTCAGCGCCATGTCGATGACGTCTTGGGTGAATCGGTCGTTCAGTGGCGCGTGGCCGTGCAGCAGCCGGTGATAAAGCGGACCGTAGAGCAGGTCGAGCGCTACCTCGATCTTGGTGTCCGCGGGGATTTCGCCGCGCTCGATGGCGCGGCGGAAAATCGCCCGGGCCTGGTCCCGGCGCGGCTCGACCACCCGGTGGCGGTACTCGGCGGCGAAGACCGGGTCGGTCTGCGCCTCGGTGACCAGCGCGGCGATGACCCGGCCGTAGGGCCGGCTGCTGGCGAGACGGGCCCAGGGGCGCAACAGCGCGAGCAGGTCACCGCGCAGGGAGCCGGTGTCGCGGGGGTGCGGGCGGGCGTCCCACTCGCTGTACAGCGCGTCCAGGGCAAGTGTTTCCTTGGTAGGCCACCAGCGGTAGATGGTGGCCTTGCTGACCCCGGCCCGCTCTGCGACTGCGTCCATGCTGACCGCGGACAGGCCGCGGGCCAGCAGGAGTTCCGCAGCGGCATCGAGCACGGCCTTGCGCGCCTTCTCGCTGCGCGGCCGGCCACGCGGCGCAGGCGCGGTCGCTTCCCCGCTCCGTGGCGGAGCCTGGGCGCTGCCCTGCCCGTTTGGCGGCCGCCCGCGCCGCGGGACCTGCGTATTCAGCATGACTCCTCCGGTAAACCCAGGCGTCTGGCCTGAGCAGACCGGCCGCGTCCTGTCTTGACAAAACTAGACTATCAGTTTTTATAATGCAAGCGTGACTCTATACGAAACTAGTAGTTCAGTTTTGATCAACGGAGGCGCCCCGATGCTAGATACCGGATTCCCTCGCGCAGACGCCGAGAATGACTTCCTGCGCGCCAGGCGGCACCAGGTCCTGGCCGCGCTGACACACCGCCTGCGCCACCAGCCCGCTGACAGTGACCGTCTGCTGACCCTTGACGAAGCTGTCGGCGTGCTCGGCTGGCGCGGCCAGCGCCACCTCGGCCTGCAGGCGATACCGCTGAATACGGTCGTCGGCACGGCCGGTTCACGGCGCGACTTCGACCGGCACTTCCGGCCCACCACCGGCCGGGTGCGGGAACGCTGGGAGCAGCTGGCGCGCGCGGAACGGCGCGGTGCGGCGATCCCGCCGATCGAGGTCTACCGCGTGGGCGGCCTGCATTTCGTCAGCGACGGCCACCACCGGGTATCGATAGCCGCCGCGACCGGCCAGCAGACGATCGACGCCTACGTGACCGAGATACTCACCGCCGTACCGCCCACGGCACAACGGGGCCACTGCCGGCCCGACTGCGTCCTAGCCGAGGGCTGACGGGACCGGGCAGCGCTGGGCCTGCTGCCTTCGATGCCTCGGCGGAAAGGTGCCGTCAATATGCTAGCGGTTCGGTTGATGGGCGGTTGCCTGTGAGGGCGGTAGAGATCCGGGCGACCAGGTCCGCGCGGGAGACGGTGGCGGCGGGGATGCCACCGCCGGAGAAGTCGGCGTAGACGGGGTCGGTGAAGCAGTCGGCGAACATGGCCCAGTCGCGGCGATCGACACCCATCGCGTACTTGATCACCTGCTCGCTGATCTGGGTGCGGTCTTCGATCTGGCGAATGCGGGATTCGAGATCGGTCGTCATAGACGGTCTCCCGGGGAGTCACGGCCAGGCTGCTGTCGATAAAGGTATGGCATCAAATCGTCTTGTACAAGATGATCGGGTGGTGGACCATCTCGGCGCACCTTCGTATAGTTCTGCCATGCCGGCCAATCGTGGTCACCCCGGGAAGCCAGCCGTGCTGCATGCTGCCGCGGGGGGTCCCGGGGTCGATGACCTGACCTGGCTGGCCTACCGTGCGGCCGAGGCGCTGGGTGAGGCGTTCAACAAGGTGTCCCGGGATGCTGGCCTGGCCGATCTGCGGGACTGGCTGGTACTCGCCCTGATTACCCGCGACGAGAGGCAGCGCACCCAGCTGGAGATCGCCACCCAGCTCGGCATCGACAAGTCCACCCTGGTCCCCCTGCTCGACCGCCTGGAACGGGACGGCCTCATCGTCCGGGCTACCTCCGAGCGCGACCGGCGGGTGCGTATCCCGCAGGCCACCCCCGCCGGCATCGAGGTTGTCAAGGAAGTCGCCATCGCCCGCGACGCCGCCATCAATGAACGCCTAGCGGCTATCCCCCCAGCCGAGCGGGCCAGCTTCCACGCCACGCTGTGGAGGATCGTGGAGGACGCGGCAGCGCAGGAATGAGCCGCTAACGCCGTATCGTCTCTGCTTGCGCGGCCCGCTTCAAGGTCCTGGCCTGGCAGCTACAAGATCGTCGTCGGGCATGACCGCACGGGCCGTTCCCGCAGGCGTATAGGTCCCGTGCGCCATAGTGGCTGGCGAGGACGACGCTTCGAAGAGCAGGACGGCGACGTCATCGTCGAGCCTGCGGCCGGTGTGGGCAACCAGGCGATCGAGCAGTTCGTCCGCGGCGGCCTCCAGGTCAGGACCACGGAGTGTGTCAGCGCAGTCCTCCAGCCGGAGAAGGCCTACGCCTGGGTGACCGGGCTGAGCGTCCGGCCCTTCGTCGGCACCGAGTCACGCCTGCACATTGTGGTCGAGCTACCGCGCCAGATCATCCACGGTGCCGAGACCGATCCGCAGGCGCGACTGGCCGAACTGCACCGGCGCCGCGACGTGATCGACCGCGAGATCGCCGAGGTCGAGGCGGGCAACCTGGCTGTCCTCGGCACGACCGCGCTCCGCGACCGGTACCAGCAGTTCGCCGCCACCGCGCGTGACCTCCTCTCGGACTTCCGCGAGGTTGAGGAGAACTTCCGCGGCCTGGACCGCGCGGCCCGCGAGCGGATCGCGGCCTGGGACGGCGGCAAGGGCGACCTGCTCGGCGAGCTAGTCAGCAGCCGCTCGGACATAGACGGCTCCGACCAGGGCCGCAGCTTCCAGGCGTTCTACGATTTCCTGCTGTCCGAGACGCGGCAGGACGAGCTGACCGACCTACCATCGGAACGCGCCATCGAGATAGGGGTCGCTCACCTTTCCATACTGCCGCTACGAGCCGGACCGCATAGCTCAGGTCCGCTCTCCGAGTACGCGCTTATTGCCGCGAGTCGCGCGCTCGATGAGGTCGCGGAGCTGGTGCCGTCCGGCGATGCCGAGCTTGGGGTAGGAGCGGTACAGGTGCGATGCCACGGTGCGGGGGGACAGGAACAGGCGATCGGCGATCTCGCCGTTGGTCAGGCCGCGGGCGGCGAGGACAGCGATCTCGCGCTGCTGCGCGGTCAGCCCGTCGAGCCCGCCTGCGGCGCTTGATGGAGCTTGCGCGATCACGCCGCAGGCGCGCAGCTCGGCTTCCGCGCGCTCGGTCCACGGCGCCGCGCCAAGGCGGCGGAATGTTTCCAGCGCGGCCCCGAGCGCGTGCTTGGCATCGTTGATCCGCCGCTGCCGTCGCAGCCATTCCCCGTAGTCGAGCCGAAGCTGAGCCCGCTCGAACGGCCACGAGTCCCCCGCCGCATCGGCCAGGCCTGCCGCGAAATGCGGCTCGGCGTCAGCGGGCTCGGCCAGGAGGCCGCGGGCGCGGGCCGCCAGCTGGCCCAGCCGCGGCGCCGGCTCGACGAGGGCCAGCGCGCGCTCGACCAGCGCCCTGGCCTCAAGACGACGCTCGGCGCGCACCGCGGCTGCGGCCAGGTCGGCGATGCCCAGGTAGGAGAAATGGTGATGCAGCGGCGTGCCGGCGGCCGCGAAGAGCTTGCCGAGCTGGGTGTAGGCGGCCAGGTAGCTGCCCTGGGCCAGTGCGTCGAGGCCTGCGGCGTGCCGGGTCCTGGCGGCGAACCCGCGGTATTCGGAGGTGTCGACGGTGGCAAGCACGCGGGCCAGCAGCGGTGCTACTCGCTCGTGGTCGCCGCGCATGGCGGCCACGGTGGCGGTGGTCAAGTCGGCCGTGGCGGCGACGGTCTCCATCTTGTAAGCGGCGGCAATGTCGCTAGCCTCACGGGCGAGAACGAGCGCGTCATCCCAGCGGCCGCTGTCGATGCTGGCCCACTGCAGCGCCGAGAGCACGGCGCCGCTGGCACCGCGGACGCCGGGGGCGCGCAGATGGCTGAGGGCTTCGCGCAGGACCCTGACCGCAAGCTCGGTCTCGTCCAGGATCCAGGCCGCTCCGCCGACCTTGCCTGGGTCGGAGAGGGATCCGTCGGCTATCCGCTGCAGATAGGGGACAGTTTCGGCCCTTGCCGCGTACGGGTCCGTGCATGCCATGATCCAGATCCGGAACTCGTCAGCAAGGCTGGCCGGCCAGCCTTCGGCCGACAGTTCCGGCTCGCTCAGGGCGTCGAGGGCGTCCTGAGCGGCACGCACCTTAGCACGGGCTTGAGGAATCCCGGTCTGGTGAGCGACCGTGGCCGCCAGCGCAGTAGCCTCCCACGCGAGGGCCGGCCGGCGCTGGGCTGCCTCGGCAGCGACGGAGATGAGCGTGTCGAGCGCCTCGGCATTCCGGTTCGACCACAGCAGCGACCAGCCGATGTTCAGCCGGGCGGCGATGCGCAGGTCCGGATCGGACGTCAGCGTGAGGACGTTGCCCGCCAGTTCGCGTACCCAGTCAGCCTGTCCGGCGGGGAGGGCGAGATCGGCGGCGGTCAGCAGCCGCCGGGCCTTGTCCTGCTGGCCGGGGCTGAGCTCGGCGGCGCGTTCCAGGGCGCGAGCCGCGGCCGCGGCACCGCCGCGACGCTGCGCCTGGACCGCGCTGCACTCCAGCAGCGCGGCCACGTGCTCGTCAGGTTCCAGGGCTGCGGCGGCCAGGTGCCAGGCGTAGCGGTCAGGCTGGTCGCGGAGCGTGTCCGCGACCTGCAGGTGCGCTGCGGCGCGCTCGGCGAACGGCGCGGCGTGGTAGACAGCCGACCGGACAAGCGGATGGGTGAACTGCGGACCGGCCCTGTCGAGCCGGATCAGGCCTGCCGCTTCCGCCGGGGCGAGAGCGCCGGCGGACAGTCCGGGGATCGCTGTGGTGGGCAGGTCCGGGCTGTCGGCGACCGCGGCGACCAGCAGCGCGGCTCGCGCTGTCCCGGGCAGGTCAGCGTACTGGGCGGTCATGATGGCGGTCAGCTGAGAGGTCAGCGGGAGCGGCTCGGCCGACCAGCGGCGCCCTGCGTCCGGGTCCGCAGCGACGATCTTCGACAGCTCGATCAGCGCCAGCGGGTTACCGGCTGCCTGACCGAGCACCTGCTCGCGGGGCCGGCCGCGCGGCGGCCGGGGTTGTCTGTCCAGGAGCCTGCCGGCGTCCGGCAGGCCCAGCTGCGGCACCAGCAGCTGCGGGAAGTCGCGCTCGAAACCGCGCGGAGGCGCGCTCCCGCGCGCGCTGGTCAGCAGCACGAGCTGCTCTGATTCCAGCCGGCGGCCGGCAAAGGCGAGCGCGTCGAGCGAGGCACGGTCCAGCCACTGCGCGTCGTCAGCCGCCACCAGCACCGGCCCATCGTCCGACAGGCCGGAAAGCAGAGTGAGCAACGCAATCCCGGTCAGCAGCGCGTCGGGCGGCACGGGATCCGCGGAGATCGCCAGAGCTCCGCGCAGTGCATCGGCCTGCCGCGCTGGCAGGCCGGCCAACCGGTCCAGCACCGGGCGCAGCAGCTGATGCAGTCCGGCGAACGCCAGATCCTGCTCCGACTCCCGGCCGGCCGCCGCGAGGACCCGCATCCCCGCCGACCTGGCCGCCCGCACGGCCTCGGCCAGCAGGACGGTCTTGCCCGTGCCCGGATCGCCAAGAATCAGCAATACCCGGCTCCGGTCATACGGCGGCGCCACGAGTTCCCTCAGCCGGGACAGTTCCTCGTCCCGCCCGACCAGCCTCGTGTCCGTGCTGGTCATCGCGCCAACGCCACCCTCACCCCGCCAAATATAGGCAATACGATCCGGCCTGGGTGCAGCCCGCGCAGTCAAGGTGCAGTTTAGTTGCGGATACCAGACGGGCGCCCGGCGGCGCAAGCTTGCGGCGTGGATGATGCTCACCTCGCCCGGTGGAATGCGGTTTCGTGATGCCGCACGTCACGGTCGGACGGGAGAACACTGGTGATATCCGGATCTACTACGAGGATCACGGGACTGGCTCGCCGGTCGTCCTGGTCCACGGATACCTGGCCGATGGCCGCTCCTGGGAGAAGCAGGAAACAGCCCTGCTCGCGGCCGGGTACCGCGTTATCAGCTATGACCGCCGCGGCGGCGGCGCCTCCAGCCGGCCGAGCTCCGGCTATGACTACGACACCCTCGCCGCCGACCTGAGCGTGCTGCTGGAAGAACTGGACCTGCGGGACTTGGTGCTCACGGCCTGCGGATCCGGCACCGGCGAAGTGACCCGCTACCTGGGAACCTACGGGGAGCGACGAGTCCGCGCCGCGGCGCTGGTGGCACCGCTTCCGGCCTTCCTGCCCCAGTCCGCTAGCCCGGATGGCGCCGACCTTTTCGTCCTCGACGAGTTTCTCGGCCAGCTGAGCGCGGACCGCCCGGCGGCCATTAAGACATACCTGGACCGGTACTACAACCTCGATCTGCTGGGCGGCACCCTGGTCAGCGACCAGGCGTGGCAGAACAGCTTCCACGCCGCCATCCGGGTGTCCGCGGCCGCGGCGCTGGGTTGCGCCAGGGCGTGGCGCGAGGATTTCCGCGCTGACGTCGCAGGCCTCACCGTGCCGGTCCTGATCGTGCGGGGCGCTCAGGACCGGATCATGCCGCCCGGCGCCGCCGGATACCGCCTGGCCGATATGGCCGCTCGTGCCCGTCTCGAGGTGATACCTCAGGGTCCGCACGCGATCATCTGGACGCATGCAGCCGAGGTCAACAGGGCGTTGCTTGGCTTCCTAAGCGGCCCGTGACGGGATCCCCCCGCTTGTTCCGGCCCTGCGCGCTCGAGAGGTGCAGAGTGCAGTCAGGTTGCGGATACCGCACTCCAGCGCACCGTCAGAAGCTGGCAGCGCTCTCCCCATCACTTGAAAGGAAATCCATGGCGACTTCTTATGTGGAACTGCCGAACAAGCTGGTCACTGCGGCTACTGGGGTCGAGTTCGCCTACCGCGACGCGGGCGAGAGCGGGGGCGGGGTACCGCTGGTCCTGTTCAATCATTTCCGCGGAAACCTGGACAACTGGGATCCCGCGCTGGTCGACGCCCTGGCCGCGAACCGGCGGGTCATCACGTTCGACAACACAGGGGTAGGCGGCTCGACGGGAGTCACCCCGGACACGATCGGGCAGATGGCGCGGGACGCCATCGCCTTCATCGCCGCCCTGGACCTCAGCCAGGTGGATCTGCTCGGCTTTTCCATCGGCAGCTTCGTGGCGCAGGAGATCACGCTGATCCGGCCGGCGATTGTCCGGCGCGTGATCCTGGCGTCCTCGGCGCCGCAGGGTGCCGCCGGCATGCACGGCTGGGCGCCAGCAGTCATCGGAGCGGTGGGGAAGCCGCGGACCAGCCCCGAGGAATACATCGAGGTGTTCTTCGCCCCGTCGCCATCGAGCCGCAAGGCGGGCGGGGAATCCGTGCAGCGCCAGTATGCCCGGACCGAGGACCGCGACGCGGCCACGACCTGGGCCACCAGGGAAGCGCAGTACGACGCCGTCTGCACCTGGGGAATCCCGGACCACGGCTCGCTGCAACGGGTGGCCGCGATCGGGCAGCCGGTCTTCATAGCCAACGGCGACAGCGACCCGATGATCCTGCCGCACTACTCATATCTGCTGGCGGGGCTGATCCCGCAGGCCCGGGTGAAGATCTATCCCGACTCGGCGCACGGTTTCTTGTTCCAGCACCACGCCGAGTTCACCGCCGACGTCGAGGATTTCCTCAGCGAGCCCCGTTAACTGGTAAGGGCATGAGGACAGATCTGCTTTGACTACCTCGCGGAGGCCAGCGGTGGCCTCATGCGCTGGAACAGCGCCACGCGGCCAACATTAGTCACCTGCTCGTTCAATTCAGACGGGTCAGGCCGATGGGTCGGCTGTGCCTGCCTGCTGCCGGCGTTCGAAGGCAAGACGGACGGCTACCGAGCCCTCGCCGATGGCGGCTGCGACGCGCTTGACCGAGCCACTGCGCACGTCTCCGACCGCGAATATGCCGGGCCTGCTCGTTTCCAGGAACAATGGCGTCAGGTTCTGGCTTTCCAGCCGGCCGGCGGGGATGTCGCTGCCGGTCAGGAGGAATCCGTGCCGGTCTTGGGCCAGCTGGCCAGCCACCCAGCCGGTGCCCGGTTTCGCGCCGATGAATACGAACAGCGCGGCAACGGCCAGTTCTGACGTTTCCCGCTGTCCCTGGCGCCGGAGCCGAATTGCTTCGAGTTTGTTTGTCCCGTTCAGTGCCGTGACCTGAGTGGAGGTCCAGACGACGATGCCAGGGTTGCGCTCGATCCGGTCGACGAGATATCTCGACATCGAAGCGTTCAGGGTTCCCCGCCGGATGATCATGTGCACCTGGGCGCAGGCGCGGCTGAGGAACAGTGCGGCCTGTCCCGCGGAGTTGCCGCCGCCGACAATGGCGACCGGCCCGGTTCCGCAGGCCTGGGCTTCGGCCTGGGTGGCGGCGTAGTAAACCCCGACTCCCTCGAACTCGGCCAGCCGGTCCAGGGCAAGCCGGTTGTACCGTGCGCCGGTGGCGATGATGACCGACCTGGACTCAATGGTCTCGCCGTCATCGAATGTGACCCGGTGTACGCCGTCACGGGACGACAGCGAGGCAGCTTTCGCGGCGAGCTTGATGCGGGCGCCGAACTTCCGCGCCTGGAGCGCCCCCCTGGCCGCGAGCTCCTCTCCGGACAAGCCCGCGGGGAAACCGAGGTAGTTCTCAATGCGTGACGATGTGCCCGCCTGGCCGCCTAGCGCGGTGTCTTCCGCCAGCGTTGTCGCCATACCGTCAGAGGCGCCGTAGACCGCGGCCGCGAGCCCGGCCGGGCCTGCGCCGATGACAAGCAGCTCGCAGACACCGAGCGGGTACGACCTGGGGTCGTCGGAGATAGCCAAGGCGCCTAGCAGTTCCCGGCGGCCGGGGTTCCGCAGCACGGGGCCGCCCGGCACGATGATGATCGGCATATCGGCGACCGGCACATCCAGGCCCTGGAGGATCTGCTCGGCCTCGGCCGATGCCTCCAGGTCCAGCCAGGTCCAGACCAGCCGGTTGCGCGCTAGAACCTCCAGCAGCCGCCGCGTATCAGGATCGAAACGCGATCCGATAAGGGTAATCCCGGTGCCGCGGCTCAGCAGGATGGAGTGGCGCAGCAGGAAGGTCCGCAAGATGAGGTCGCTCAGCCCCGGCTCCTGGGCCATGACCCGGCGCAACTGCGCGACCGGAACCGCAAGGACCCGCCCGGCCGAGGTGGCCACGGCGCTCAGGAAGGCGCGCTGCCCGGTCAGCAGGCCGATCTCGCCAAGAAACTCCGACGGACCATAGCTGGCCACGACGCTTGCCCCCGGCCGGCCATAACCCTCGACGATCTCAGCCGAGCCCGCGAGCAGCACGACAAGGTCATATGTTTCGTCACCATCGGCGAACAGCACATCGCCGGCAACCACGTCGCGTTCGATGCCGTACCCGCGCAGCACTCCAAGCTGGGCCGAATCCAGGACAGGAGAACGCCCGGGCAGCAAGAGGAGGCGATCGTCGCTGCCGTCAGGAGCACCGCTTCCTGCGCCAGAAGTTTTGGAGCCCACCAGCCCCTCCTAACAGGCGCCTCCCGGCGTCTCTTAAATATCTGCATTCGATACTGGCGCGCTAGGGCGAGGGCGGGTATCGGCAACCTGACTGCACTGGGGGGCAGTCAGGTGCAGTCAACATGCGGATACCTTGCCGGTGCCCCGGCGGCGAACATGATCCTTGATGACCGCCGATCCACGGGCCAACAGACTCGGCGTCCGCCGGCGACGGGAGTTCCGGAGGAAGCAGTGAGTCTTAGCTTTAGCGTGTTCGCGGTGGATCCCAAGCCGATTCCGAGCGCGGTGCCGGGTTTCGAGCAGGCCGTGGGCGCTGCGACCTGGCCGCCGAGTACCTCGACCCTGATCAGCGATGATGACGGCGCCCTGCTGGTCGACTGCCTGATCACTAAGCAGGAAGGCCGGGAGCTGGCGGCCTGGGCGAGGTCCCGCGTCCCGGAGCTCAGGTACGTCTACATCACCCATCCCCACGCGGACCATTTCTATGGGCTGCCGGAGATCCTGGCGGCGTTTCCGCGCGCCAAGGCGGTCGCCCTGGCCGAATCCATCCCGGCGATGGAAGAGCAGACCTCGCCGGGGTACCTGCAGGTCTGGAACGGATTCTTCCCCGGCCAGCTGACCAGCAAGCCAGTCGCGCCAGGACCGCTGGAGGGCACAACGATTCCGGTCGGCGGCTCGACGGCCACGGTGATTCCCGTAGGGACCACCGACACCGGCCACTCGAGCGTCGTGCACGTCCCCCGACTGGGCCTGGTCGTATCTGGCGATGTGGTCTACAACCAGACGCACATGTGGCTACAAGGGTCGACACCAGACTCCCGCGCCAGCTGGGTCAAGGCGCTGGACACCGTGACGACGCTGGACGCCGACACGCTCATCGCCGGCCACCGCCACCCGGACGCCGAGGACGATGACGCGCGCCGCCAGATCGGCGAATCCCGCCGCTACATCGCCGATTTCGAGACAGCGCTGGATAGCAGTTCCACCCCGGCCGAGCTCATCGACCGGATGACGAAGGCCTACCCGAACCTGGCGAATCCCTACACGCTCTGGGTCGCGGCCTACGATCAGGTCGGCGCCCGAACCTGACCAGGCCGGCGCGGCCAGGAGGGTATTTGCTCTCCGTCCGGAAAGTGACCAGGCCAATCCCGGCAGACCCGCGTGAACGGCTACGCGCTGCGGGCCGTCCGTACCGCGTCCGGCCTAGCGAGGACTCCGTTTGCGGCCGGGCAGCCGCTCGTGGGCCAGTGTCCCAACCGCGATGACGGCGACGAATCCGCCGTAGCTGAAGGACGTGTCGCGGAGCCCGACATGCGTCGCAAGCAGGCCGGCCACCAGTGCGGGAACGCTGAAAGCGAGGTAGCTGACCACGTAGACGGCGGATAGCAGCCCAGCTCGCTGGTGCGCCTCGGCCAGCTGGCTCACCGACCGCAGCGAGCCGAGAAATGTCGAGCCGAAGCCCGCGCCGGCCACGACGGAGGCAGCGGCGAACAGGCCGATCGACGAACACCCGACCGCGAGAAGGAACAAACCTGTCCCGGCCGCCAGCGCTGCGCAGCCGATACGGGTCATGGCCGGCGGCGCGGCGTCGCGTCCGAGCACGGCGGCCGAGCCAGCTGACAGCGGGAAGAGGCCGATAACCAGACCGGCCACTGCGTGATTGGGCTGGTCAAACACGGCGACAAGCAGTGATCCGCCGACTGACAGGACCAGGCCGCCGAGCGCCCAGGCGGCTACCAGCGGCGGGATGGCGCCTGCGAACGCGCGCCTGGCCCTGGGCGGAACCGCTACCGACGGCCGCAGGGCCGCGAGCCCGCCCGGAACGCGCTGCACAGTTTCAGGCAGCGCAGTCACGGTGACTACGGCCAAGGCGACGAAGAGGGCACCGAGAAGCGCGAACACGAGCCGGGTCGGGTGCGGGGCGTACTGGACCAGCAGCCCTGTCATCACTGCGCCGAGGCCCAGCCCGAAGGTCGGCGCGGCGGAGTTGACCAGGGAGCCGAGGCGCGACCCGTCAGCGGGCTGCAGGTCTAGCAGGTATGCGGCCAGCGTGCCGGTGGCCGCACCGGTCGCCAGTCCTTGGACGATGCGCGCGATGACCAGCCAGCCCACTCCGTCAGCCGCCAGGAACAACGCCATTGCGGCTGCCTCGACGACCAGGGAACCCGCGAGCACCACCCGCCGTCCGGCATAGTCCGACAGCTTAGCCACGGTCAGCAGGCTCGCCAGCAGCGCAAAGACGTACACCGCGAAGATCACGGTCAGTGTGATGGCGGAAAACGTGAATTCCGCCTGGTAAACCGGATACAGCGGGCTCGGTGCACTCGACGCGGCAGTCAGCGTCGCCGTCGTTGCCGTCACCGTCCAGAACGCCGCGGCCCTGGGCATCGCGAGAATTCGCGAAGCGGTGCGCCCTGACGGCCGCGGCAGTGTCACGACTCTCCCGGCGTGCGAGGCATCCGGATCCTGCCGACCGCTGTCGCGCCCTCAGGTATCACCTCGGCCGCGCGGGTAGCGATCCGTCGTCTCGTTCGGCGGCGATCTCCAGCTCCTCGGCTGCGCCGATGCGGTCGAGATATCCGGCCGGCCAGCAGGCGGTCTGGTCGGTCACGACGACTCCTTTGTCCAGGTGCAGGCCGCGCCAGGAAACTGCCTCTCCTGGTCCGACCGTGGGCGGATGTGCTGGTGCTAGTCGGTGGTTGTCCCGGATCCGGCGGCGGAGAGCTCGGCGATCTGAGCGCGGGCCGCTGCGACCAGCTCGGCGTTGGTGTTGGCGTGGCCGCCCAGGCCCCAGCCGCCGTCGGGTGCCTCGGTCAGCAGTACCCAGGTCCGCTCGGCCAGGGTCGGGTCACCAGCGGCGCGGGCGATCAGGCTGGTGAACTGCCCCACGATGGCCAGCTGCTTGTCGCGGTCCAGCGCGCCCGCGTTGGTGAGGACCTGCACCCGGACGTAGGTACTGTCGCCGTCGACGTTAGACAGCGAGTCAGCCGGCAGGTCATGGATGAACGCGGCGGTGTTCTGGCGGAACATCGGTATATCAGGCACCTGCTCGATGCGCATCAGGGTGCCGGCGAGGTCCGCTGCCAGCTGGTGCTTGCTGGCGAAGGTCCCGGCGGCGGCGTAGACGTCGATCATGGGCAATGTGGGCTCCCGCGGTCAGATGCGTGATTCGCATCGCGCCCTGTACACCCTGGCCCGCCAGCAGGCGGCCTTGGTATCCGCATCATGACTGCACTTTGCACCGCAGCGCCTGGCTAGGGCGGGCCAAGCCGGCCACTCACCGGGTTCGGCGCCTACGAGAATGACGGAGCGATGCAGACTCCCGGGGTCAATCTGTGCTCGAGAATCCCTCGAACCAGCCCAGCCCGGTACATCAAGGACCTCGTGGTCAAAGAACGTCACCGGCGGCGCGCCGGTAACGGGATAACTCGGCGCGCAGCAGCGCGGCCGCGGGGGTGCGGCCGGCGAGGCGGCCCGGTAGCAGGGCCACCAGGTTGGCGATGACCAGCGCGCCGATCACGATGAGGACGATGGTCAGCGCCGGGACGGTCGGCTCGGGCACCACGCTGATCTGCCGCGCGAACAGGTCCCAGAGCACGCGGCCGAGCGCGATGCCGAGCGGGACGCCCACGATGGCGCCGGCGGTAATCGCGGCGGTGGACTGCCAGGCCACGGTGGCGGACAACTGCCGCCGGGTGAACCCTAGGGTCTTGAGCAGCGCCAGGTCCCGGCGGCGGCGGCGGACCGACGACATCAGGGTCAGCAGCAGCGAGCTGAGCGCGCCGAGAACGAGGGCGCCGGCCAGGATCACCGGCGCGGTGCCCATCGACTGGAAATCGGCGATTTCCGCCGGGCGCTGCACGGGCAGCACCACGCCGCCTACGTCAGCCGGGACGATGGCCTGGAGAACCTTCTGCTGTGCGGCGAGGTTGGCGCCGGGGACTAGGGTGACCAGGATGTTGTTCGGCTGGTTGCCGTTGGCGCCGGGGATGTCCTGGTAGGGCAGCACCGCGCCGGTGCCCATCTCGGTGTGCAGGGTGGCCGCGACACCCATCGACGGCAGGGTGGCGGTGCCGACAATCCGCAGCTGGAACGGGTGCGGGCCGCCGTCGGTCACCGTGACCACGTCCCCCACCCGCTTGTGCAGCTGTGCGAGGGTCGTCGCGCCGAGCACCACCTGGCCCGGCCCCTGCAGGCCGTGCCCGGACAGCAGCGGGGGCGCGACCGGGGCCTTCGTGTCCGTGCCGAGAACAGGGATGGTCACGTCGTCGATCTGCGCGGTGCCGAACCAGACGCCCGTCCACGCGGCGACCTCCGGGTCGTCGCGGAGGACGGCCGTCGTCTGGTTGTGGTTGACGTAAATGACCCCTGAGCTCAGCGCGTACGTCCAGTTCCAGCCGTACAGCGACGGATGGGACACGAGCGTGGTCAGGCTCGCGCCGAACGTTACCGTGGCCAGCAGGGCCACGGTGGCTAGCACCGTGCCGAGGATGGCCGACCGGACCGGCGCCCGGCCGCGCTCGGCGGCGGGGTCGAGGGCCAGCCGGACGCCCTCGGCGGCCGGCGCGGGCAGCCCGGCCGCCCAGGCGGCACGCACTATGGCCGACCCGGTGGCACGGGACGGCACGCCGTGGGCGCGGGCGCGGTGCGGCGCCCGCCGGTACGCGATCACCGCCGCGGCCGCTGCGGGCAGGCAGACGAACAGAGCGAAGCCGGCGCCGAGGACGGTCCAGTCGAACGCGACGCCCGGGTACGGATAGACGGCGCGTATCGAGCCGAGCGGCGCGAGCGGCGATAGGCCTACGGCGACGGCGCAGGCCAGCAGCGCGCCGGCCACGATGGCGCCAAACACGCCGGGCAGCCCGTCGCCGGTCGTCACGGCCGGGCTCGCGCCGAGAGCGCGCAGGGTGCCGAGGTCGTCGGCGCCGAGGCGCAGCTGCCTGCCGATGACCTGGCCCGCGATAAGCAGCGCGGCCACCGCCGCGATCCCGCCGAAGACCGCGAGCGCGATCGAGGTCGGCTCGATGGCCCGCTCTGCCTTGGCCTCGGTGAGCGACGTGACGTAGAA
>CAVWLF010000025.1:0-45507 GCA_963755815.1 uncultured Actinomycetes bacterium | reverse complement strand
CCGCAGCACGTAGCCGCGTGCCTCGTTGGACGGCAGCACGCCGTCGGCGACGAGCATGACAGCGGTGCGCACGTGGTCGGCGACGACCCGCAGCGCGACATCGGTCCGCTGGTCCCGGCCGTACTTCTGCTCGGTCAGTTCCGCCGCGCGGTCGAGTACCTTCCACATGGTGTCGATCTCGTAGATGTTGTCGACGCCCTGCAGCAGCGCGGCCATCCGCTCCAGGCCCATCCCGGTGTCAATGTTCTTCGACGGCAGCTCGCCGACGATCGGGTAGCCCTCCTTGCCCGCGCCCTCGCCGCGGATGAACTGCATGAAGACGAGATTCCAGACCTCCAGGTAGCGATCCTCGTCCACCACCGGACCGCCTTCGGGGCCGAACTCGGTTTCCCGCCGGTCGTAGTAGATCTCAAGCATGGCCCGCACGGTCCCGGCACGCCCATCGACCAGAAGTTGTCGGCCATGCCACGGCGCTGGATGCGGCCCTCGGGCACGCCGACCAGGTCCCGCCAGAGCTTCGCCGCCTCGTCGTCGTCGTGATAGACGGTGACCCACAGCCGGGCCTCGGAAAAACCGAACCCGCCGTCGGCCTCGGCGCTGGTGAGCAGCTCCCACGCGTACGGGATGGCCCGGTCCTTGAAGTAATCGCCGAACGAGAAGTTGCCCAGCTCTGGAAGAACGTGCCGTGCCTGGTGGTCTTGCCGACTTCCTCGATGTCCGGCGTGCGAACGCATTTCTGCGCACTGGTCGCCCGCGGGAAAGGCGGTGCCTGCTGGCCGAGGAAATAGGGCTTGAACGGATTCATGCCGGCATTGACCAGCAGCAGCGTAGGGTCATCGGCGATCAGGCTGGCCGACGGAACTACGGTGTGCCCGTGCCGCTCGAAGTAGCCGAGGAACCGGCGGGCAATCTCTGCCGATTCCATCATCGGCCATCCTTCGCGTTGTCGGGGTCGGGGTAGCCGCCGCTGCGGCCCGGATGACCGGCGAGCCGCGGTGCTACTTGCTGTCCATCGAGGTTACGGCCTTCGAGGTGATGGCCCGGCGGCCTGGAATGACGATCCAGGTAAGCTCCATGCCGTCCCGCACGTCGCGGGCGAACGGTCCCAGCCCGCGCTGGCCGGCCGGGGGGGGCGCCCGGCCGGGGGCTGAACCGGGACGCGGGGGCTCCGGGCCGCTGGCCGGCCAGGACCAGCGAGCCGCGATCCCGGCGGGACGGACCGAGCGCGCCAGGCGGCTCGCCCGCCGGTATCCGGTGACGCCGAGCACCACGCCGGCGGCCAGCCAGCCGAGCCTCCCGATCATCGCCGTCCTCCCCCGTGCTGGTCCTGGTCATAAGACCCGGGCTGGTCATAGGACCCGGGCTGCTCGAGCGCCGGGACCTGGCGGGCGGCCGGGCCCCGGGCTATCCCGGCCGGCCTGCCGGGAGCCTGGGTGCCCAGCCGGAGCCCGGTGGCGCGGCGCAGGCCGTAGGCGAGCGCGGAGATCCGGAGCAGCGGGGCGCCGAAGCCGCCCGAGATACTCCTGGCCAGGCCGGCCATGGCCGAGACATGCCCGGACAGCTCCGCCATGTTGGCGGTTACGTCGTCCATGCTCGCGGCGATGGCATCGGTCCGGTCGAGCTGCTCGCTGGCCCGGTCGACGGCCTCCTGGGCGCCCAGCAGGAGCAGGTCGGCGCGATCACGGTAGTCCGACACCATGCTGGTGGCCGCGGAAATGAGCCTGCCGAGCCGGATCATCACGTAGACGACGGCGCACATGCCCAGCGCAAAGAACCCCGCCGCGATCAGCTCTGCCAGCTGCCCGGTATTCACGTCAGGCTGCTCCTCCGCCAGCTCGCCCGGCCTGTTTCCTGCCCGACCCTACCGCCTGCCGGATGGCGGCATGGACCGATACGCGGCTGCGGCCGGCCGGCCGCGATGCGGCCCCGGGTGCGCGCGGCTTGATCCGCCGGAACCGCCCGCCGGCCGCTCCGGAGCCGCCGGACGTGCGGCCCGCCCGGGACGGGCGGCCGGCCGGGCGTGCTCGTTCAGGAATCCTGGCCGCCGCCCGCCGGAGCCCGGCCCGCTGCATCCGGGCCGCCATCCAGGATGGCCCTGATCTTCTCGGAGCGGTCGGCGTACCTGGCCTCGGCTCCGTGCCGGGACGGCTCGTAGTAGCGCCGCCCGGTGACCACATCGGGCGCGTACTGCTGCTGGACGACTCCCTCGGCGAAGTCGTGCGGGTACCGGTAGCCGCTGCCGTGCCCGAGCCGTTCCGCGCCGCGATAGCTGGCGTCCCGCAGATGAGCGGGCACGGGGCCGATCAGTCCGGCCCGCACGTCGGCGGCGGCGGAGTTGATCGCCTTCACCACCGCATTGGATTTCGGCGCCAGGGCCACGTGGATGACGGCCTGGGCCAGGTTGATCCGGGCCTCCGGCAAGCCGACGAACTCGACCGCCTGCGCCGCGGCGGTCGCGATCTGCAGCGCCGACGGATCGGCCATCCCGACGTCCTCGCTGGCGTGCACGATCAGCCGGCGCGCGATGAACCGGGGGTCCTCGCCGGCCTCGATCATCCTGGCCAGGTAGTGCAGCGCGGCGTCGGCGTCACTCCCCCGCATGCTCTTGATGAAGGCGCTGATCACGTCGTAGTGCTGATCGCCGCCACGGTCGTAGCGCACCGCCGCCCGGTCCACCGCGCGCTCCACGCCCGCGATGTCCACCCGGCCGCCGGCCGGCAGGCCGAGCGCCGCCGCCTCCAGGTAGGTCAGTGCGCGCCGGGCGTCGCCCGCGGCGAGCCGGACGAGCAAGTCGGCGACGCCTTCGTCCAGGGTGACGGCGCCGCCCAGGCCGCGCTCGTCGGCCACCGCCCGCTCGATCACGGCGCGCATGTCGTCGTCGCCGATCGGCTCCAGGGTCAGCAGCAGTGACCGGGACAGCAGCGGCCCGACCACGGAGAAGAACGGGTTCTCGGTGGTAGCGCCGATAAAGGACACCCACCGGTTCTCCACCGCGGGCAGCAGCGCATCCTGCTGCGCCTTGTTGAACCGGTGCACCTCGTCGATGAAAAGCACGGTCTGCCGGCCGCTCAGGCCGAGCTCGCGGCGGGCGGCGTCGATCGCCGCGCGCACGTCCTTGACCCCGGCCGTGACCGCGGACAGCTCGGTGAAGCGGCGCTTGGTGACATTGCTGACCACCTGCGCCAGCGTGGTCTTGCCGGTGCCCGGCGGGCCCCACAGCAGCAGTGACATGGCCGCATCGTGATCGGCCAGCTTGCGGAACGGCGTCCCCTCGCCGGTCAGGTGGCGCTGCCCGATGACCTCGGCCAGCGTCCGCGGCCGCATCCGGACGGCAAGCGGCGCCGCAGCGAGTGCTGCTTCTTGCTCGGCCGCGTCGAACAGACTCTCATCCTGGCCGGCCTCGGCTCTGGCCACGGCATGACACTATCCGCCCGGCCGGGGGAATAGCGCGCGCGTTCAGCCGGCGGCGGCCGGCGGCGCGGGCGGCGCGTCGATCCCGGCCTCCTTGCGCTGCGCGGCGGTGATCGGCGTCGGGGCGCCGGTCAGCGGATCGTGCCCGGAGGCGGCCTTGGGGAACGCGATCACGTCGCGGATCGAGTCGCGGCCGGTCAGCAGCATGAGCAGCCGGTCCCAGCCGAAGGCGATGCCGCCGTGCGGCGGCGGCCCGAACCGCAGCGCGTCCAGCAGGAACCCGAACTGGGACTGGGCCTCTTCCCGGGACAGCCCGATGACGTCGAAGACCTGCTGCTGCATATCGGGACGGTGGATCCGGATCGACCCGCCGCCGATCTCGGTGCCGTTGCAGACGATGTCGTAGGCATCGGCCAGCGCGCCGCCGGGCTCGCTGGGGAACTTTTCCGCCCATTCCGGCAGCGGCGAGGTGAACGGGTGATGCACGGCGGTCCAGCCGCCCTCGCCGTCCTCCTCGAACATGGGCGCGTCCACCACCCAGGTGAAGGCCCAGGCCGCCGGGTCGATCAGGCCGCACCGCTGGCCGATCTCCAGCCGGGCCGCGCCGAGCAGGCCGCGGGCGGCGCTGGGGGTCCCGGCGGCGAAGAACACGCAGTCGCCGGCCACGGCACCGGCAGCGGCGGCCAGGCCCGAGCGCTCGGTGCCGGACAAGTGCCGGGCCACCGGCCCGGCGTCGGCCACCAGCCCGTCCGCGCCGATCAGTACATAGGCCAGGCCGCGGGCGCCGCGCGAGCGGGCCCAGTCCTGCCACCCGTCCAGCTCCCGGCGCGACTGGGACGCGCCGCCGGGCATGACGACCGCGCCGACGTGCGGGGCCTGGAAGACCCGGAACTCGCTCTGCCCGAAGTACCCGGTCAGGTCCGTCAGCTCGGTCCCGAAGCGCAGGTCCGGCTTGTCCGAGCCGAACCTGGCCATGGCGTCGGCATAGGTCATCTGGCCGATCGGCCGCGGCACCTGGTACCCGGCGATTTGCGACCAGAGCCGCGCCACCAGGTCCTCGGCGACCTCGACCACATCGGCCCGGGTGACAAAGGACATCTCGATGTCGATCTGGGTGAACTCGGGCTGCCGGTCGGCCCGGAAGTCCTCATCGCGGAAGCAGCGGACGAGCTGGTAGTAGCGTTCCAGGCCGGAGATCATCAGCAGCTGCTTGAACAGCTGCGGCGACTGCGGCAGCGCGTACCAGCTGCCGGGCCGCAGCCGGACCGGCACCAGGAAGTCGCGGGCCCCCTCCGGCGTGGACCTGGTCAGGAACGGGGTCTCCACGTTCACGAATCCCCGGTCCCGCATCACGTCGCTGACCAGGTAAGCGGCCGTGGAGCGGGCCCGCAGCGCGGCCGACATCTCGGCCCGCCGGATGTCCAGGTAGCGGTAGCGCAGCCGCACTTCCTCGCTCAGCTCGCCGCCGCTCTCGACCGGGAACGGGAGCGGATCCGACTCGGCCAGCACTTCCATCTCGGTGACGGCCACCTCGATCTCCCCGGTCGGCAGCTCCGGGTTCTCGTTGCCGGCCGGCCGGCGCCGCACCTCGCCGGTCACCCGCACGCAGAACTCCGCGCGCAGGTCATGCGCCAGGTCTTCCTGGCGGAACACGATCTGGGCGACGCCGCTGGCGTCGCGCAGGTCGATGAATACCACGCCGCCGTGGTCGCGGCGGCGGGCCACCCAGCCGGCCAGCGTGACCTGCTGGCCCGCCTGCGACGTACGCAGCGTGCCAGCCTCATGGGTGCGGATCATCGCTTCGATCTCCCTCTCGGTCGTGCGTTTGTGCGGCCCGGCCGGGGCCGTCAGAGGCCCCGGGACGGACCGGACGGGGGCGCGAGGCCGGCCAGGAAGCGGTTGGTGGCGCGCTCGGCGCCGATCGTGGTCTGCGGGCCGTGCCCGGCCAGCACCACCGTCTCGTCCGGCAGCGGCAGGCACACCCGGGCCAGGCTGTCCAGGATCGTCGCATAGTCGCCGCCGGGAAGGTCGGTGCGGCCGATCGACCCGGCGAACAGCAGGTCACCGGCCAGCAGCACGGCCGGATCGGCCGCCCCGGAGCCATCACCGCCACGGCCGGCGCCCGGCAGCCGGAACGTCACCGATCCCGGCGTGTGCCCGGGGGCGTGATCGACCACCACCTCGACGCCCGCTAGCTGCAGCGTGGCGCCGTCGGCCAGTTCGATCACGTCATCCGGCTCAGTGAAGGTCAGGCCGCCCAGCAGCGCGGAGGCCGCCTGCGCCGCCTGCGGCCAGAGTCCGCTGGCCGGATCACTGAGCAGCGCCCGGTCAGCGGGATGAATGCAGGCCGGGATGTTCCTGGCGCCGCAGACCGGGGCCACCGACCAGATGTGATCGACGTGGCCGTGGGTGAGCAGGACGGCGGCCGGCTGCAGCCGGTGCCGCTGGATGATCTCCTCGATGCCCGGTTCCGCGTCCTGGCCAGGATCCACGATCAGGCACTGCTCGCCGGGCCCGGCAGCCACCACGTAGCAGTTGGCGGCGAACGAGCCCGCGGGGAATCCGGCGATGAGCACGACCGCCCTCCTCCCGCATGGCGGCCGGCCGCCCGGGCGGGCGGCCGGCTGGCTACCGAACGTGCGTACAGGCTACCGAGCGCGCCGCCGGCCCGCGGTGCTGGCCCACTGGCCTCCGGCCCTGGCCCGCTTCCATCCGTTTTGACCGGATATCCGGACCGATGACCGCGGATCCGGGCATCCCGGCGGTGGCAGCGCAACGACGGCCTTGGCTCGAACCGGTAACGGCGGTATCACCGGAGTCCGGGTGCGGGTACGATTCGCGAGGTTTCGCTGATCAGCCAGAACGGCACGGACCACGGCAGATCCGCCCGTGGCGGGACGGCAAGGACCATTCGGAGGGCTGAACAGGTGGCGGGTAAGAAGGAACGCCAGCGCAGGCTCGCCCGCGAGCGCTACCAGCGGCGGGCCGCCCGGCAGGCCGAGCAATACCAGCGGACGCGGCGATGGACCGCGATCGGCTCGGTATGCGTCATCGTGGTCGGGCTCGCCGCCGGGGGCTTCTTCCTGTTCCGCGGCCCCGGCCAGCATGCCGCGGCCGCCACCACCACGAAGCCGTCGGCCGGCGCTACTCCCACCACCGCGATCACGCCGACTCCGACTCCGACTCCGACCTCGACGCAGGCCGAGCCGGCCAGGCACTGCACGTACACGGCTAACCCGCCGGCCGCGCGCAACGTTGGCCGCCCGCCCGCCCGGCCGGACGACAAGGCCAAGTACCAGGCGACGATTCACACCAACCGCGGTGACATCGTCATCAACCTGCGTAACAGCAAGGCCAGCTGCACCGTGAACTCCTTCGTCTTCCTCGCCGCCAAGCATTACTTCAGCAACACCCACTGCCACCGGCTGACCACGTCCGGCATCTTCGTGCTGCAATGCGGGGACCCGACCGGGACGGGCAGCGGCGGGCCGGGCTACAAGTTCGATGACGAGAACCTGGCCGGAGCCAAGTACCCGGCCCGCACCGTGGCCATGGCCAACTCGGGTCCCAACACCAACGGCAGCCAGTTCTTCCTCGTGTACAAGAACAGCGCTCAGTTGAGACCCAATTACACACCGTTTGGCACCATCGTCAGCGGACTCAATATCATCCAGAATGTGGCCAAGGCGGGCAGTGACAACGCCAACGGTCCCGGTGACGGTCATCCGAAGGAGAAGGTCGTCATCGAGAGCGTGACAATCAAGAAGACCTGACCGGCACACGCCTGGCCGGCCAAGGTACTGAGCAGGAGGTTCGCGGTGAGCACCGCCAACGATCCGTGGGGCCGGGTAGACGACGACGGCACCGTCTACGTCCGCACAGCCGACGGCGAGCGCGTGGTGGGCTCCTGGCAGGCGGGTACCCCGGCCGAGGCCCTCGCCTTCTTCGAGCGGAAATACCTGGCCCTGGAGACCGAGGTCAGCCTGCTTGAGCAGCGGATCTCCACCACGGACCTATCCCCCGGCCAGGCCCGGGCGACCATCACCAGGCTGCTCGCGGCCGTCGCCGACGCGCACTGCGTGGGGGATCTGGACGGGCTGCGGGGCAAGCTCGACGCCATGACCGGGCTGGTCGATCATCGCCGTGAGGAGACCAAGGCCGCCCGCGAGCAGGCCCGCGGCGAGGCCCAGGAGCGCAAGGAGCGCATCGTCGCCGAGGCCGAGCGCATTGCCGCCGAGGCGACCCACTGGAAGATCAGCGGCGAGCGGATGCGGCAGCTGCTGGAGGAGTGGAAGGCGGCGCCGAGGGCCGACCGCGCGGTCGAGACCGCGTTGTGGAAGCGGCTGTCCGCCGCGCGCAACGCTTTTACCAAGCGCCGCAAGGCGTACTTCGCCGGGCTGGAGGACGAGCGGGAAGAGGCCCGGGCGAAGAAGGAGAAGCTGGCCGGCGAGGCCGAGGCGCTCGCTGCCTCCACCGACTGGGGGCCGACGGCCACGGCCTACCGGGAGCTGATGCGCTCGTGGAAGGACGCGGGCCGGGCCGACCGCGCGGCCGAGGAAGAGCTGTGGAACCGGTTCAAGACCGCCCAGGACAGTTTCTTCGCCGAACGGGCGAAGGTCTACTCCGCTAAGGACACCGAGCTTCGCGAGCACGCGGCCGCGAAGACGCTGCTGCTGGCGGAGGCCGAGAAGCTGCTGCCGATAACGAACGCCAAGACCGCCCGCTCGGTGCTGCGCGGCATTCAGGAGCGCTGGGAGCGGATCGGCGGCGTGCCTCGCGACGCCCAGGAGCGGCTGGAAGGCGGCCTGCGCCGGGTCGAGGAGGCAATCCGCAAGGCCGAGGACTCGCACTGGCGGCGCTCCAACCCCGAAGCGCTGTCCCGCGCGAAGGGCACCGTCGAGCAGATCCGCGCCGCGATCAGCCAGCTGGAGACCCAGCTGGCGAAGGCGCAGGCCGCCGGGGACGAGACCGCCGAGAAGCGCGCCGCCGAGGCGCTGGCCGCCCGGCGCGAGTGGCTGGACGAGGCCGAGCGAACCCTGGCCGAGCTTTCCGGCTGACGCCTGGCGGAGCGGCCTGCCGGGGCGACTGGCCTACCCGGGCGACTGGACTAGCGGGACGAATGGGCCAGCGGGACGGCCGGCTAGTTCGTGACGCGGTACACGTCGTAGACCCCGTCGATCGAGCGGACCGCGCGCAGCACGTGGCCGAGGTGCTTCGGATCGCCCATCTCGAACGTGAACTTGCTGAAGGCGACGCGGTCCCTGGTCGTGGTCACCGACGCGGACAGGATGTTGACGTGCTGATCCGACATGGACCTGGTCACGTCCGAGAGCAGGCCGGTCCGGTCGAGCGCCTCGACCTGAATCGCGACCAGGAACAGGGAACCCTCCCGGGGCGACCAGCGCACCGTGACGACCCGCTCGGACTGGGAGTCGAGCAGGTGACCGAGGTTGACGCAGTCGGCCCGGTGCACGGACACCCCGTGGCCGCGGGTGACGAAGCCGGTGATCTCGTCGCCTGGCACCGGGGTGCAGCACTTGGACAACCGCGCCCAGACATCCGCGGCACCCTCGACGACCACGCCGGAGTCACCGGCCGGCGGCGGCTTGGGCGGCCTGGTGGGCAAGGCGGCCTCGGCCAGGTCCTCTTGCGCGCCGGCCAGCCCGCCGACCGACCGGACCAGCTTGCCGACCACTGACTGGGCGCTCACGTGGCCTTCGCCGACGGCCGCGTACAGCGCGGATAGATCCGTGAAGCGGAGGTCGCGGGCAATGGCGAGAAGCGCGTCGCCGGTGGCCAGCCGCTGCAGCGGCAGCCCCTGCTTGCGCATGATCCGGGCGATCGCGGCCTTGCCGGTCTCGGCGGCCGCTTCCCGGCGTTCCTTGGAGAACCAGTGCCGGATCTTGTTCCGGGCCCGGGCGCTCTTGACGAAGCCCAGCCAGTCCCGGCTCGGCCCGGCGTCGAGCGCCTTGGAGGTGAAGATCTCCACCGTGTCGCCGTTGTTGAGCGTGCTCTCCAGCGCGACCAGGCGCCCGTTGACCCGGGCGCCGATGGTGCGGTGGCCCACTTCGGTGTGGATCGCGTAGGCGAAGTCCACCGGCGTGGCCCCCTGCGGCAGCGCGACGACCTGGCCGCGGGGGGTGAATACGTACACCTCGGCGGCGCCCAGGTCGAACCGGAGGGACTCCAGGAACTCCGCCGGGTCAGCCGTCTCCCGCTGCCAGTCGACCAGCTGGCGGAGCCAGGCCAGGTCTGAGTTACGGGTGCCGAGCACCGTCTCTTCCTTGTACTTCCAGTGCGCGGCCACCCCGTACTCGGCCCGCCGGTGCATGCCCCAGGTCCTGATCTGCAGCTCGACCGGCTTGCCTTCCGGGCCGATCACGGTGGTGTGCAGTGACTGGTACATGTTGAACTTCGGCATCGCGATGTAGTCCTTGAACCGCCCGGGGACCGGATTCCACCGGGCGTGGACCGTGCCGAGCACCGCGTAGCAGTCACGCAGCGACTCGACCAGCACGCGGATGCCGACCAGGTCGTAGATGTCGTCGAAGCCCACGTTCCTGGCGATCATCTTCTGGTACACCGAGTAGTAGTGCTTGGGCCGGCCGGTCACGCTCGCCTTGATCTTGGCCTCGCGCAGGTCCGCCGATACGTCCTCGACGACTTCCTGCAGGAAAACGTCGCGCCGGGGGGCGCGCTCCGAGACCAGCCGGGCGATCTCGTCGTAGCGCTTCGGGAACATGGTGGCGAAGGCCAGGTCCTCAAGTTCCCACTTGACGGTGTTCATGCCCAGCCGGTGCGCGAGCGGCGCGAATATCTCCAGCACCTCGCGCGACTTCTGCTCCTGCTTCGGCCTGGGCAGGTAGCGGAGCGTCCGCATGTTGTGCAGGCGGTCCGCGAGCTTGATGACCAGGACCCTGATGTCGCGGGACATCGCGACCACCATCTTGCGCACGGTCTCGGCCTGGGCGGCATCGCCGTACTTGACCTTGTCCAGCTTGGTCACGCCGTCGACCAGCTCGGCGATCTCATCGCCGAACTCCCGGCGCAGCTCGGCCAGGGTGTAGTCGGTGTCCTCGATCGTGTCATGCAGCAGCGCGGCGCAGATCGTCTCGTGGTTCATGCCGAGCTCGGCGAGGATCGTGGCCACCGCCAGCGGATGGGTGATGTATGGGTCGCCGCTGTCCCGCCGCTGGCCGGCATGCTGCGCCGCGGCGACCTCGTACGCGTGCTCTATCATCCGCACGTCGGCCTTCGGATGCGTCGCCTTGACCGTCTTGACCAGCGGCTCGAGTACCGGGTTGATGCCGCCGCGCGGCGCTCCGAGCCTGGCCAGCCGGCGCCGGACGGCGGCCGTCCCGACCGCCCCGTTGGTGGCCGGCGGCCCGGCCGCGGGCGACGGGGCGGCCCGGCGCTTGGCCGCGGCAGGCCGTTTCGCCGCGGGCTGGGCCGGGACAGGGTCAGCCGCGCCGGACTCCTCCGCGGCGGCGAGCTCAGCCGGGACGGGGTCAGCCGCGCCGGACTGGTCCGCGGCGGGTTCAGCCGGGACGGGCTGAACCGGAGCGGGCTTTACCGCATTGGGCGCATCGGCGGGCGGCTGGGCCGTCCGGGGGTGACCGGCGCGAGGCTGGGCCGCCCGGCGCCGGGCGGCCCGCGGTGCATCCTCCGCCGCGCCGTCCGCGGCGCCGTCCGCTGCCGCCTCGCCCGGCTCCGGCGGGGCGGCCGGGCTCGGGCTGGCCGCCGGCGGCCGCGGAGACGCCGGATCCGGCCGGGCCGGCCGTTACCACGTCTCCCGTCACTTATGCTCCTCACGTCCGCAGAGCATCCAGTCTATCGGCGGACGATTCGGTCCGGGCCGGCTCTGCTCGCAAGGTCACACCACGAGCAGCGAACGTACTTCCAGGCCAGGCAGCTGCGCCCGGCCGCGGAGAAAGCCGAGTTCCAGCAGGACCGCCACCCCGGTGACCTCCGCGCCGCTGCGCCTGATCAGGTCCGCGGTCGCGTTCGCGGTTCCGCCGGTAGCCAGCACATCGTCGATGATGAGAACCCGCTCGCCGGGCTCGAACGCGTCCTGGTGCACTTCAAGCGTGGCGGTGCCGTACTCGAGCTGGTAGGTCCGGGCGATGGTCGGGGCCGGCAGCTTTCCCTGCTTGCGGACCGGCACGAAGCCCGCGCCGAGCCGGACCGCGACCGGCGCGGCCAGGATGAACCCGCGAGCCTCGATGCCGGCCACCTTGTCGACCGGGCCGGGCCCGGCGGCCAGCGCACCGACCACCGCGGCCAGGGCCGCGCCGTCGGCGAGCAGCGGGGTGATGTCCTTGAAGACGATGCCGGGCTGGGGGTAGTCGCGGACATCGCGGATCATCGAGGAGATCAGCTCGGCCAGCTCCGGGCCGGCCAGCGCCTCCTGGCCGGCGGGCACGGCCTAGCGCCGCTTCTTCTTGCCGCTCGGCCGCCGCTTGGCCGTGCCGCTGCGCCGCGGCTGCTGGCGCGGCCCGGACCTGGCTCCGGGCCCGCGGGCCGCAGTGCCGGCCGGCGGCGGCCGGCACCCGCTCGTCAGGCTGCGCCGATGCCAGATCCTCATCCTCGGCCAGCTGCGCGGCGTCGTCAGCGTCGTCAGCGTCGTCGCCGGGCGGGCCGGCACTGGTATCGCCGGCTCCGGTGCCGCCGGCCGCCGCACCGCCGGAAACTGCCGTCTTGGCTGCCTTGGCCTTGGCCCGCTGGGCGGCCCGGCCGCCGGAGGCACGCAGCGCGACCCGCTTGGCCAGCGCCTGGTACTGCGGCTCACGCTCTTTCAGGTCGCACAGCACCGGGGTGGCGATGAAGATGGAGGAGTAGGTGCCGGACAGCATGCCGACGAACAGCACCAGCGCCAGGTCCTTGAGCTCGCCGTTTCCGAGCAGCGTGACCCCGACGACCAGGATGGAGGCGACCGGCAGCAGCGCGATGATCGAGGTATTGATGGACCGGACCAGGGTCTGGTTCAGGGCCAGGTTCGCGGCCTGGCTGTACGTGCTCCGGCCGGTCCCGAGCAGCCCCGCGGTGTTCTCCCTGACCTTGTCGAAGACGACCACCGTGTCGTAGAGCGAGTAGCCGAGAATGGTGAGCAGGCCGATGACGGTGGCCGGGCTGACCTGGAAGCCGGCCAGCGCGTAGACGCCGATCGTGATCACGATGTCGTGCGCGAGGGCGATCAGGGCGGCGGTGGCCATCTTCCACTCGAACGCGATCGACAGGTAGATCACGATCGCGATGAGGAACGCGATCAGCGCTTCCAGGGCCTTCTCGGAGATCTGCCCGCCCCAGCTCGGCCCGACGAAGGTCGTGCTGACGTCACTGACGGAGGACAGGTGCAGGTCGCTCGCGAGCGCGTCCTGGACCTTGCTCTGCCCGCTGAACGGAAGCTTCTCGGTTTGCACCTGCCAGCTGGTGTTGGTGCCGACGCCGACCTTCTGGACGATCGCGTCGCTGCCGCCGCCCGCCGCTTCCACCACCTGATCGATCTGGGTGGCTGTCGCCGCTGGCGCGCTGAACTGGAAGATGGAGCCGCCCTTGAACTCGACGCTGTAGTCCAGCCCGCGGATGAGCAGGGCGGCGATGCTGATGACCAGGATCAGCCCGGAGATCATGTACCAGAGGCGTCTCTTGGAGACGAAGTCGATCGAGACCTCACCGCGGTACAGCCGGCCGCCGATGTTGCCGAGCCGGGACATCACGCCTCCTTCGGGGTGGCCTGCGGCCGCGCATCGGCACCGGCCGCACCGGCACCGCCGGCCGCGGACCGGGCCGGGACGCGCCGGGCGCCCCGCCACGGAGTTCGCGCGCCCAGCCGGGCCGGGTCCAGGCCGGACAGCGGGTGCCCGTTGCCGAAGAACTTGGTCCGGGCCAGCAAGGTGACCATCGGCTTGGTGAACAGGAACACGACGATGATGTCAATCAGGGTGGTCAGGCCGAGCGTGAAGGCGAAGCCCTTAACGTCGTCGATGGAGAAATACCACAGCATCAGGGCGGCCAGGAAGGACACCGTGTCCGAGACCAGGATGGTGCGCCTGGCCCGCTGCCACCCTCGCTCCACCGCGGCCCGCAGCGACCGGCCGTCCCTGACCTCATCCCGGAGCCGTTCGAAGAACACCACGAACGAGTCAGCGGTGATGCCGATCGCGACGATCAGGCCGGCCACGCCCGCCAGCGAGAGCGAGTAGCCGCCGTACTTGCTGAGCAGGACCACCGACAGGTACGACAGCAGCGCCGCGATGATCAGGCTGGAGACCGACACCAGGCCGAGGCCGCGGTAGTAGAGGAAGGAGTAGATCACGACCAGGAGCAAGCCGATCCCGGCCGCGATCAGGCCGGCGTGCAGCTGGGAGGAGCCAAGCTGAGCCGAGATCGACTGGACCGACTGCTTGTCGAACGTCAGCGGCAGCGCGCCGTAACTCAGCACGTTGGCCAGCGAGGTCGCCTGCGCCTGGGTGAAGGTGCCGGTGATCTGGGCGTTCCCGGCGGTAATCGGGCCCTGGTTGATCAGCGGACTTGAGACGATCTTGCCATCCAGCACCACGGCCAGCTGGTCGAGGATGGAGTTCACGTTGCCGGGGGTGGTGCTGCCGGTCGCGTAGTTGTCGTTCATGTTGGTCGTCAGCGTGCCGAAGGCCGCCGCGCCGTCCGGGTGGAAGCTGAGATTGACCTGCCAGTTGGTGGACGTGGTGCTGAGGCTGGCACTGGCCCCGCTGACCTCCTGGCCGAGCACCGTGGACTTGTCCAGCACGTACTTGAAGCCACCGTTGCAGGCCACGATCTGGGTCGCCGGATCGTCCCACTTGTTCGGATCGTTGCCGTAGACCAGCTTCTGCCAGTTGGGCTTGGCGCAGTCCAGCTGCTTGAACAGCGCCGCCGCCTCCGGGGTGACCAGCTTGGCGTCGCCCAGGCCGTCAGCGATGGTGGAGGGCTGGGGCTTGGCCGCGGCGGCGCTGCTGCTCGGGCTGGGCGAGGCGGTCGGCTTCGCTGACGGGCTGGACTTGGCGGCCAGGTGCCGGGCGGCCGCCGTCAGGGCCTGGCCGCCGGCGGCTGCGCCCCGCGCGCGGTAGGCGGCCGCCGACGGGCTGGGCGACGGGCTCGCCGTCGCGGACGGGGTGGGCGTCGCGGACGGGCTCGGTGCAGCGGACGAACTCGGGCTGGGCGTAGCCGCGGGCGCCGTGGCCGGCGTGGTGGTGTTCGGTGCCTCCAGCAGCACCTGGCGGAACCGCAGCTGCGCCGTGGTGCCGACCAGCTGGACCACCTGCTGCGATCCCTTGCCCGGCACCGCCACCGTGATGATGTCGCTGCCCTCCTGAGTGACCTGGGCCCCGGTGAAGCCAGCCTGGTTGACCCGGCTGTTCATGATGGAGATCGCCGTGGTCATATCCGAGGGCAGCGGCGTGGTGTGGTTCGGCGTGACCGCCTTCAGCGTCACGGAGGTGCCGCTGGAGAGGTCGAGGCCGAGTTGCACGCGGAAATTGCTGTGCCAGCTAGCTGGGTGGAACGCATCCGAGCCGACGATCGCCAACAGCATGACGATGATGAGGGCGGCCAGCACGGCGAGGGCGCGGGCCGGCCTGGACTTGGCGCTGCTTGGTGGTGCCACTTCTCGTCTGTCCTTTGATCGATCGGGCCAGCGCTGGCTGCCGGTAGCGGCCCGGGTTACGGATTGTGGTCCGTGGCGTCCCAGTCGTCCGCGGGCTTGTCCCCGAAGTCCGTTTCCGCCTCCGGCGGAGCGTCATCCGCCGGGCTGTCATCGGGCAGGATATTCAGGATGGCCCGGCGCAGGATCCGGATCTCGACGCCTGGCGCGACCTCGATTTCCAGGTCCTGGTCCTCGACCGACGTGACGGTGCCGTAGATGCCCGCGCTGGTAATGATCCGCTGGCCCGGCGTGACGTCGCCCTGCGTCTGCTGTGCCTTGCGCTGCCGATTGCGCTGCGGCCTGATGAGCAGCATGTAGATGAGGCCGAAGACCACGACGATCACCAGGATCGACGTGTAATTCGACTTATGGGTGGTAGTGGTGGCGCTACCTGCTGCTGCTGCTGCGAGATACGTGATCCCCATCGCCGGGGCTTCCTTCCATTAATTGCCGCAGCGGTCGAGGACTAGCCCCGGCCGGTGACCGGCCTGGCCGGCCCTCCGCGTCAGGCGGCTGTCCATGACCAACTGCCGCAGTGTAGCGGCGCACTGGCGACGCACCAACAGGCTACGGGCTCCGGCGTGCGATCGTGACATGCCCGCAACCAGGCGAAGCCTACCCCGGGCTAGCCGAAGAGAGTGCCGGCGCCGGCCTGGCCGGCGCCGCCCGGCCCGGGTGCGGGGAGACCGAGATACTCCCAGGCGGCCGGTGTCGCCACCCGGCCGCGCGGCGTCCTGGCCATCAGGCCCTCCCTGACCAGGAAGGGCTCGGCCACGACCTCGACGGTCTCCGCCTCCTCGCCGACCGCCACGGCGAGCGTGGACAGGCCGACCGGGCCGCCGCCGAACCGGCGGACGAGCGCGGAAAGCACGGCCCGGTCGAGCCGGTCCAGGCCGTTGTCGTCCACCTCGTACAGCTCCAGCGCGGCGCAGGCCACCTGCCTGGTCACCACGCCGTCGGCGCGGACCTCGGCGAAATCGCGCACCCGGCGCAGCAGCCGGTTGGCGATCCGCGGCGTGCCACGGGACCGTCCGGCGATCTCGTCCGCGCCGTCGTCGCGCAGCGCCACGCCGAGCAGGCCCGCGGACCTGCGGACGATCACGCCGAGTTCCTCCGGGTGGTAAAAGTCCAGGTAGGCGGTGAACCCGAACCGGTCACGCAGCGGCGCGGGCAGCAGGCCGGCCCGGGTGGTCGCCCCGACCAGGGTGAACGGCGCGATGTCCAGCGGGATCGAGGTCGCCCCCGGGCCCTTGCCGATCACCACGTCCACCCGGAAGTCCTCCATGGCCAGGTACAGCAGTTCCTCGGCCGGCCGGGCCACCCGGTGAATCTCGTCGATGAACATCACCTCGCCCTCGCTCAGGGTGGAGAGCATGGAGGCGAGGTCCCCGGCCCGCTCGATGGCCGGGCCGCTGGTGATCCTGAGCGGCTTCCCGAGCTCGGCCGCGATGATCATGGCGATGGTGGTCTTGCCGAGGCCAGGCGGGCCGGAGATGAGCACGTGATCGGGTACCCGCCCGCGCCGCAGCGCGCTCTCGAGCACCAGCGACAGCTGCTCGCGCACGCGGGCCTGGCCGACGAACTCCGCCAGCCGCCGGGGCCGCAGGGCACTCTCGATCAGCCGGTCGTCGGCGTCGGCGAGCGGGGATACCACCCGCTCCTGGCCGGCGCCGGCCGGCTCGGCGGGCGGGCCCGCCGCCGCGCGCACCGGGCTGGCCAGCTCGCCGGCCGGGCTGGTCACCCGCGCCCCAGCACCCGCAGCGCCGCGCGCAGCGCGACCGCCACATCCACGTCCTGGCCGCCGCCGTCCGCCGCCGGGCCGCCGTTGACGGCGCCATTGCCCGTTGCGGCACTGCCCGTTGAGGCACTGCCCGTTGCGGCACTGCCCGTTGCGGCACTGCCCGTCGCGGCACCGAGCAGCTCGGGCTCGACCGCCGCGATGGCCAGGTCGGCATCGCGGGCCTGCCAGCCCAGGTTGACCAGGCCGGCCCGCACCTGATCCCGCCACGGCGCCGGCCGCCGCGAGCTGGCCGGGCCGCCGGCCTCGCCGGACGGCAGCTCGCCGGGCGAGCCAAGCCGCCCGGCCAGCTCCAGGACGATCCGCTGCGCGCCCTTCCGGCCGACGCCGGGTACGGTCATCAGGGCCGTCAGGTCCTCGGCCGCTATCGCCCGGCGCAGCGCGTCCGGGCTGAACACGGCCAGCATGGCGAGCGCCAGCCGGGGGCCGACCCCGCTGGCCGTCTGCAGCAGCTCGAACGTGTTCCGCTCGTCCTCGCCGGCGAAGCCGAACAGGGTCAGCGCGTCCTCGCGCACGACCAGCGAGGTCGCCACCCGGGCCCGCTCGCCCGGGCGCAGCCCGGCCAGCGTGCCCGGCGTGCACTGCACCAGCAGCCCGACGCCGCCGACATCGATGACGGCGCCATCGGGCGCGACCGAGCAGACCCGGCCGTCCAGGTGCGCGATCACCGCTGGCCGCCGTGAGCCGCAACGGCCGCGGCGAGGCGGCGCTGCGCGCTGCCGCGCCACAGATGACAGATGGCCAGGGCGAGTGCATCGGCCGAGTCGGCCGGGCGCGGCGGGTCGGCCATCCTGAGCAGCCGTGTCACCATCTGCGTCACCTGCTCCTTGCCGGCCCGGCCGTTGCCGGTCACCGCGGCCTTGACCTCGCTGGGCGTATGCAGCGCGACGGGCAGGCCGCGGCGCGCGGCGCACAGGATGGCGACCGCACCGGCCTGCGCGGTGCCCATCACCGTGCGGACGTTGTGCTGGCTGAACACCCGCTCGACGGCGACCGCGTCCGGCCGGTGCTCGGCGAGCCAGCCGTCGATGCCGGCCTCCAGGGCCAGCAGCCGGAGCCCGATGTCGTCGCCCGGCGGGGTCCTGATCACGCTGGTGCCCACCAGCGTCAGCGCCCGGCCGGGCGCTCCGTCGATGACGCCGATGCCGCACCGGGTCAGGCCAGGATCGACGCCGAGCACTCGCATCCGCTCACCATCCCGGTTGCTGACGAACACATGTTCGGTCGCGACATTACCCGCCCCGGCGGTCCGGCGCCGTGACGCGGCCCGGCGTGTCGCGGCCGGCCGCGCCCCGTCCGCTGCGGTAAATCCGGTGCTCAGAAGTAGTCGAGCAGGTATGAAGTGGCGGCGAACGCGCAATCGAGCGCGGCGTCCGAGCCGGGGTCTCCGCCGGCCGCGAGCCCGGCCGCCCGCAGGGTGGCGACCGGAGTGCCCGCGTACAGGGCGGCGAATCCGCGCATCCCGAGGACGAGCGGGGCGGCGGGTTCCGCGGCGTCGCCCGCTTCGCGGCGGAGCAGCGCGCCCTGGCCGCCGCTGACCGTCAGGTTCCACAGCCCGGCATTGGCCGGGCAAAGCTCGTCGGCCAGCCGCAGCCGGACGGCGACATCGGCCGCGGCCGGGAACCCGCGCCCGGCGATGGCCGCCACCGCGTCGACCACCCGCAGCATCCACGGGTAGGCCCGGGTCAGGCGCACGTCCGGCTCGGTGGTCAGCCAGCTGACCGGATCGTCCGGGCCGACAAAGGCACGGACGGTACCGGCCATCGAGTCATGCGAGGCGATGATCGACCACAGCGCGCGGGCCGTCGGCGCGGACCCGGCCACCACGTTGTACACCTGGATCTCGCTGTGCCCGCCGGACCAGCTGTAGGCCAGGAAGCCGTCATCGGCGAGGTAGCAGAACAGGTCCTCGTCGTCCAGCTGCCGCCGGGAGACGCCGGCGTCGAAGGTAACGGGCCCGCAGGCCCGGCCGAGCTCGTGCACCCGCCCGACGACGGCGTCAATCTCGGCCGCGTCGTCCGGGCCGGCCCGGCGGAGCCCAGGCCGGGCATCGCCGGCCGGCACGTCCGGTGGCAGCAGCGAGCGCAGCGACCTGGCCGGGATCGACACGCTGTACTGCGCGCCGGCCAGCTCGTAGCCGACCCGGCGGTAGACCGTCGCGGTGGCCGGGTACAGCACGGACAGCGGATACCCCCGGGCGGCCATCTCGCCGACCAGCGCGCGCATCAGCGCCTTGCCCACGCCGCGGCCGCGCTCCTCCGGCGCGACCGTGACGTTGGCCACGCCGGCCGTCGGCAGCGACCGCCCGTGCCACCACTGCCGCAGGTCGAGGAACTTCGCCGTGCCGAGCAGCCGCCCGCCGTCGAACGCGCCCAGGTGCCGCCCGGCGGCGATGGACTCCCGGGCGTCCGCCAGCCTGCGGTCCCGCCCCCCGCTGTCGCCGAACGACCGGACGGCCAGGTCGATCAGCGGCTCAAGGTCGTCATCCCCGGTAAGCCTGCGGATCTCCGGCGGCCCGCCGGTCACCAGCGGCCGCCGCGGCGCCGCCACCCGGCCCGGGGCCGGCTCATCCGAGCTTCTCCATGACCTCGTCCGGGACCGAGTAGTTCGCGTAGACGTCCTGCACGTCGTCGGAGTCCTCGATCGCCTCGATCAGCCGGAACACCCGCTTGGCCTGCTCCTCGTCCAGCGGTATCTCGACCGAGGGCAGGAACGCGGCCTCCGCCGACTCGTAATCGATGCCGGCCTGCTGCAGGGCGGTGCGGACCGCGACCAGGTCCGTGGCCTCGCAGACCACCTCGAAGGACTCGCCGAGGTCCTCGATTTCCTCAGCGCCCGCGTCCAGCACCGCGGCCAGCACGTCATCCTCGGTAACCCCGCCCGCCTTGCCGACGATGATCACGCCCTTGCGCGCGAACAGGTACGACACCGAGCCGGGATCGGCCATCGAGCCGCCGTTGCGGGTGAGCGCGGTGCGCACGTCGGCGGCGGCCCGGTTCTTGTTGTCGGTCAGGCACTCGACCAGGACGGCGACCCCGCCGGGGGCGTACCCCTCGTAGGTGATCGCCTCGTAGGCCGCGCCGCCTGCCTCCAGCCCGGCGCCGCGGCTGACGGCCCGGTCGATGTTGTCGCTCGGCACCGAGTTCCGCTTCGCCTTCTGCACGGCCTCATACAGCGTCGGGTTGCCGGCCAGGTCGGCGCCGCCGGTGCGCGCGGCCACTTCCACGTTCTTGATCAGCTTGGCGAAGAGCTTCCCGCGCCTGGCGTCGATGACGGCCTTCTTGTGCTTCGTGGTCGCCCACTTCGAATGGCCGCTCATGACCGTTCCCTCACCATGTCGACGAAGAGCTCGTGAATGCGCCGGTCCGGCGTCAGCTCGGGATGGAATGCCGTCGCCAGCGCGGGACCCTGGCGGACCGCGACGATCCTACCGGTGCGCGGCTCGGTGCCGAGAACCTCCACGTCGGCGGCGGCCTCCTCGACCCAGGGCGCCCGGATGAAGACCGCGCGGAAATCCGGGCCGCCGATGCCGCGCAGCGGGATGTCGCTCTCGAACGAGTCCACCTGGCGGCCGAACGCGTTCCGCCGGACGCTGATCCCGATGCCGCCGAGTGTCTCCTGCCCGCTGGCCGCGTCGACCAGCCGGTCGGCCAGCATGATCATGCCCGCGCACGAGCCGAACACGGGCAGCCCGGCGCCGAGCCGCTTGCGCAGCGGGTCAAGCAGCTCGAAGATCACCGTGAGCTTCCACATCGTGGTGGATTCCCCGCCCGGGATGATCAGCCCGTCAACGGCGTCGAGTTCGCCGGGCCGGCGCACCGCGATGCCGCTCGCGCCCGCCTCGCCGATCGCCCGGAGGTGCTCGGCGACATCACCCTGCAGAGCCAGAACGCCGATAACCGGGCTCATCACCAGCCGCGGCCGGCGTAGCGCTGCCCGGCGTCCAGGTCGTCCAGGTTGATGCCGACCATGGCCTCGCCGAGGCCCCGGGAGACCTTGGCGATGACGTCGGGGTCGTCGTGGAAGGTGGTCGCCTTAACGATCGCGGCGGCCCGCGCGGCCGGGTCGCCGGACTTGAAGATCCCCGACCCGACGAACACGCCCTCGGCGCCGAGCTGCATCATCATGGCCGCGTCGGCGGGGGTGGCCAGGCCCCCGGCGGTGAACAGCACGACCGGCAGCTTCCCGGCGGCGGCGACCTCGGCGACCAGCTCGTAGGGCGCCTGCAGGTCCTTGGCCGCGCTGTAAAGCTCCTGCGCCGAGAGCGTGCTCAGGCGCCGCAGCTCGGCGGTGATGCCGCGCATGTGCCGGGTCGCCTCCACCACGTTGCCGGTGCCGGCCTCGCCCTTCGACCTGATCATGGCCGCGCCCTCGGCGATCCGGCGCAGCGCCTCGCCGAGATTGGTCGCGCCGCAGACGAACGGGACGGTGAAGTCCCACTTGTCGACGTGATGCGCCTCATCGGCCGGGGTGAGCACCTCGGACTCGTCGATGTAGTCCACCCCGATCGCCTGCAGCACCTGAGCCTCGGCGAAATGACCGATCCGGCATTTGGCCATGACCGGGATGGAGACCGCGGCGATAATCCCGTCGATCATGTCCGGGTCGCTCATCCGGGCGACGCCGCCCTGGGCGCGGATGTCGGCGGGCACGCGTTCCAGGGCCATCACGGCGACGGCGCCGGCGTCCTCCGCGATCTTGGCCTGGTCGGGCGTGACCACGTCCATGATGACGCCGCCCTTGAGCATGTCGGCCATGCCCCGCTTAACCCGCTGCGTCCCGGTTCCCGGCGCACCGCCGTTCGCGGAGCTGCTGGCACCAGCGGGAGCACTGTGGACTGACACGGAGACCTCACTTGATCGTTTCTAGTGGCTTGCCTCCATGGTAAGTGCTGGCGCCGGCGGCCGGCCTCGGGTGCGCGCGCAGCCGTCAGCGGGCCGCCGCGGCCGCTCAGCCGGCCAGCCGCGGCATGTCCGTGCCCTGCCCGTCAGTGCCCGGCGCGACCATCGAGTCGTCGATCTCGAAGAACTCGGGCAGCGCGGCGCCGCCGGCCAGCCGGAGCAGCCGGACCAGCCAGCGGCGGCGGGCCAGCCTGGTCGCCGCGACGGCGTCGTTGTGGAACTTGCGGGCCAGGAATACCTGGTGGGAAGCGGCCTCGACCTCGGCGAGCAGCTCCTCGGCGCCGTGCCCGGCCAGCGATGCCCGGAACTCCGGCTGGCCGAAGGCGGCGCGCAGCGCCCGGGTCAGGTCGCTCTCCCGCAGTTCCCGCTCGTCGTCGGCGGCCGTCCTGGCGTCGTGCGCCGCGCCCGCGAGCAGCACGCTGGTGGCCGGGTCGAGCAGGCCGGAGGAGGCCAGTTCCAGCGCCGCCGAGCTGCGCCGGAGCAGCGCGGCGTCGAGGGCCGCGCGGGTCGCCTCCAGCCGCCCGTGCAGCCGGTCGAGCAGGCCCGCCCGCCAGGAGATGTAGACGCCCAGCAGCGCCGCCACGCCGACGATCAGGATGATGCTGGTGGTGGTCATCGGGCCGCCCCGGACGTCATCACGCCACCACCCGGACCGGGCCGGCCCCGAGCGTGACGGTCTCGTAGACGGCCACCACGTCACGCGCGATCACCGGCCAGTCATACGCCCGCACCGCCGCGGCGGCCGCGGCCGACAGCTCCGCCCGCCGGCCCGGGTCATCGAGCAGGCGGCCCGCCGCGCGGGCCAGCTCGCCCGCGTCGCCGATGGCGAACAGCTCGCCCGCCTGGCCGCCGCGCAGCACCATCCGGAACGCGTCCAGGTCGCTGGCGACGATCGGGGCTCCCGCGGCCATCGCCTCGGCCAGCACGATCCCGAAGCTCTCGCCGCCGGTGTTCGGGGCGCAGAAGACGTCCACCGAGTGATAGACGCGGACCTTGTCCGCCTCGCTGACCTGGCCGAGCAGGATCACCCGGTCGCGCAGCGGCGCGGAAACCCGGTCCAGCACCTCGCGGGTATCACCCGGGCCGGCGATGAGCAGCCGCAGGCCCGGCCGCGCGGCGCCGAGCACCTCGAAGGCCGCGAGCAGCACGGCCAGGCCCTTGCGCGACTCGTCCATCCGGCCCAGGAAGCCCAGCGCGCCGCCCGCCCCAGGCCAGCCGGGGAGCGGGTCCGCCTTCTCGAACCTGCGCACCGAGACCCCGTTCGGGATGAGCACGGCATCACCGCCCAGGTGCTCGACCTGGGTGGTCCTGGCCGCCTCGGACACCGCGATCCGGGCGCTGATCTTCTCCAGCGCGGACTGCAGGGCCGGCCGCGCGGCGTGCATCCAGCGGGACCGCGGGTTCGCGGTGTGCACGGTCGCCACGATCGGGCCGGACGAGACCCAGCAGGCCAGCAGACCCAGGCTGGGCACCACGGGCTCGTGCACGTGCAGCACGTCGAACTGGCCGTCCTTGACCCACCGGCGCACCCGGCCGGCCGACAGGAAGCCGAATGCGAGCCGGCCTACCGACCCGTTGTAGGGCACCGGCACGGCCCGGCCGGCCGGCACGACGTAGCCGGGCAGCGGGGTGTCATCGTCGGCGGGCGAGATGACGGAGACCTGGTGCCCGAGGTCGATCAGCGCCTCGGCGAGGTCCCTGATGTGCTCCTGCACGCCGCCGGGCACGTCCCAGGTGTACGGGCAGGCGATGCCGACCCTCATGGCACCGCTTCCGCCTGGCCGCCGGCCTGCGCGGCACCGGCATCCGGCTGGCCGCTGCCGGGCTGGCCGTGACCGGGCGGCCCGGCATCCCCGGCGCCCGCGGCGGCCACCGAGGCGGCCAGCCGGTCCGGGTCGAGGTCGGCCACGAACACCCGCTGCAGCATGTGCCAGTCCGCCGGGTGCTCGGTGATCCCGGCCTCGAAGGCGCGGGCGGTCTGCTGGGTCATGGCCGCGACCTTCTGCTTCCGGTCGCCCTCGGCGGGCACCGGGATCTCGTCGTGGAAGCGCACTCCCCAGCCCTCCTCGGTGAACCAGAGCGTGGCCGGGATCAGCGCCGCGCCGGTCTGCACCGCGAGCGCGGCCGGCCCGGCCATCATCCGCGCCTTCTCGCCGAAGAAGTCCACCTCGATGCCGGTGCCGGTGACATCCCGGTCGCTGGGCAGGCAGACGATCCGGCCCGCCCGCAGCCGCTGGGCCAGGATGCCGAACGGCCGGCTGCCGCCGGTGGCGGGCAGCACCTCCATGCCGAGGTTCTCCCGGAAGGCGACGAAGCGGTCGTAGACCGACTCCGGCTTCAGCCGCTCGGCGACGGTGGTGAACGAGCCCGCGCCGCTGGTGATGATCCAGGCCGCGGCCTGGTCCCAGTTACCCATGTGCGGCAGCGCGAAGACCACGCCGCGGCCGGCCGCGGTGTAGTCGAACGCGATCTGGACGCTGCCCTCCTCGTCCATGCCGGCCACCAGCCGGTCGACCGGGATCACGGGCAGCCGGAAGACCTCGAGCCAGTAGCGCCCGTACGACCGCATCGACTCCCGGGACAGCGCGCGCAGTTCCTGGCCGGTCGCCCCGGGCCCGAGCACCCGCAGCAGGTTGGCCTCCAGCACCTGCACCCGCGGGCCCTGGCGGCGCCAGGCGATGTCCGCCGCGGCCCGGAATGCCCACCTCGCCCAGGACTCGGGCGCGCGGCATACGACCGACCAGCCGAGCCCGTATCCGGCGTCGATCAGCCTGTCTTTGAGTCCGGGCATCCGGTACCTCCTCCGGCGGTGGCGCGCCGCACCGCGAGCATCCGCTGCGCCAGCGTGACCGCGGAAGCAACTGCCAGCACCCAGAGTCCCACGGGAAGCACGTAGGGCACGCCCAGCCCGGTCAGGCCGATCACCACCAGCGCGATCACCAGCCGCTCGGACCGTTCCGCGATGCCGACATCGCAGCGTACGCCCAGCCCTTCCGCGCGCGCCTTCGCGTACGACACGAGCCCGCCGGTCACCAGGCAGAACAGGGCCAGCCCGGCGACCGGCCTGCTGTGCCCGCTGAGCACCCCCCAGATCGCGATGCCGGCGAAGATGGAGGCGTCGGCGACCCGGTCCAGGGTGGAGTCGAGGAATGCGCCCCACGCGCCGGTGGTGCCCTTGATCCGCGCCAGCGTGCCGTCCAGCATGTCGGCGAAGACGAAGATCGTGCAGACGATGGTCCCGGCCAGCAGGTGACCGGTGGGAAAGAGCGCGAGTGCGCCGGCGGACACGCCGAGGGTGCCGGTGATGGTCACCGCGTTCGGGGTGACCGGGGTGCGGGCGAGCGCCTCGCCGACCGGCGTCAGCAGGCGGGCGATAGCTGGTCGCAGCACGTTCAGCATGGCCGTCTGATCCTACTGGCGAGGGGGCGGGCCGGATCTTACCGGCCAGTAGGCGCGGCGAATGTGGCCGAGGGCTTGTGATCGGGTGGCCGGGAGGTAAAGGCTGTTCGTGCAGCACGGGGCAGCCCCCGCTGGCCGTGCGGCAGCCGGACCGATCTAACCGCAGACGGATCTAACAGCAGGAGGCGGCGGCGATGGCCGATAGAACAGGCAGCCAGGGAGCCGCGGGCAGAGCTCCCGCGGCCGGCCAGGCCGACAGCGTGCGTAACGTTGTGCTGGTCGGCCACTCGGGAGCAGGCAAGACGACGCTGGTCGAGGCGCTGCTCGTGCATACCGGGGCGATTCAGCGGCCCGGCCGGGTCGAGGACGGGACGACCGTGAGCGACTTCGACGAGGTCGAGGTCAGGCAGCAGCGGTCGGTCAACCTCACGCTGGCGCCGGTCGTGCACGGCAGCGTGAAGGTGAACCTGCTGGACACGCCGGGGTACGCGGATTTCACCGGCGACCTGCGGGCGGGCCTGCGGGCGGCCGACGCCGCCCTGTTCACCGTCTCCGCCGCCGACAGCATCGACGGCCTGACCCGGATGCTCTGGGACGAGTGCGCCGCGGTCGGCACCCCCCGTGCCGTCGTGATCACCAAGATCGACCATCAGCGGGCCAACTTCGATGAGGCGCTGGCCGCCTGCCGGGAGGCGTTCGGCGACTCGGTCGCGCCGCTTTACCTGCCGGTGACCGGCGAGCAGGGGGCCGTCAGCGGCCTGATCGGCCTGCTGTCGGAGCGCTTCTACGATTACTCATCCGGCACCCGCGAGGACCGCGATCCCGATCCGGGGGACGCCGAGCGGATCGAGGAGAACCGCAGCGCGCTGATCGAGTCGATCATCCAGGAGAGCGAAGACGAGACGCTCATGGAGCGCTACCTCAATGACGAGCACATCGACGTCAAGGTGCTCATCGAGGACCTGGAGAAGGCCGTCGCGCGCGGCAGTTTCTACCCGGTGCTGGCCGTCGCCGCGCCGCAGGGCATCGGCATCGCCGAGCTGCTGGAGGTCATGACGGAGGCGTTCCCCGCCCCGGATGAGCACCCGCTGCCCGCGGTGACCTCGCTGGACGGCAAGCCGGTGACCAACCTGCGCAGCGACCCGGACGGCCCGCTGCTGGCCGAGGTGATCAAGACCGCCTCGGATCCCTACGTCGGCCGGATCAGCCTGGTCCGGGTGTTCTCCGGCACGCTGCGGCCCGATGGCGTGGTGCACGTGTCCGGCCACGGCCGGGCCGAGCACGGCCACGCCGATCACGACCAGGACGAGCGGCTCGGCGCGCTCACCTCGCCGCTGGGCAAGCAGCAGCGCGGCGTCGCGCAGTGCAGCGCCGGCGACATCTGCGCCGTGGCCAAGCTCGGCAGCGCCGAGACCGGCGACTCTCTGTCGGACAAGGACACGCCGCTGCTGATGGAGCCGTGGGCCATGCCCGAGCCGCTGCTGCCGATCGCGATCACGGCGAAGTCCAAGGCCGACGAGGACAAGATGTCGCAGGCGCTCGGCCGGCTGGTCGCCGAGGATCCGACGCTGCGCCTGGAGAACAACGCCGAGACCCGCCAGCTGGTGCTCTGGTGCATGGGCGAGGCCCACGCCGACCTGCTGCTGGACCGGCTGTCCAGCCGGTACGGCGTGGCGGTGGAGACCACCCCGCTGCGGGTGCCGCTGCGGGAGACCGTGGGCGGCAAGGCGGACGGGCTGGGCCGGAACGTCAAGCAGACCGGCGGCCACGGCGAGTTCGCCATCTGCCGGATCGAGGTGGAGCCGCGGCCGTCCGGCTCCGGGCTCGAGTTCATCGACAAGATCGTCGGCGGGGTGGTGCCGCGGCAGTTCATCCCCTCGGTCGAGAAGGGCGTCCGCGCCCAGATGGACTCCGGCGTGCTGGCGGGCTACCCGATGGTGGATATCAGGGTCACCCTGTACGACGGCAAGGCGCACGCGGTGGACTCCTCCGACATGGCGTTCCAGAAGGCCGGCCGGGCCGCGTTGCGGGACGCGTCCGAGAAGGCGCAGGTGCTGCTGCTCGAGCCCGTGGACGAGGTTTCCGTGCTGGTCGCCGACGACTACGTCGGCGCGGTGATGTCGGACCTGTCCTCACGGCGCGGGCGGGTGCTCGGCACCGAGCCGGTGCCGGGCGGCCGGACCCTGGTCAAGTCGGAGATCCCGGAACTCGAGCTCACCCGCTACGCCATCGACCTGCGCTCGATGTCCCATGGCACCGGGTCGTTTACCCGGTCGTACCTGCGGCATGAGCCGCTGCCCTCGCATCTCGCCGAGAAGGTGGCGGAGAGCTCGAAGCCCGGCTGACGCCGCCTGGCGCGTGGCCGGCCGGCTGCCTCAGCCGGCCGGCCAGGCGGCGGCGATCAGCTTCCGGGTGTCGGCCAGCAGCTGGGGCAGCACCCTGGTCTGCGCGATGATCGGCATGAAGTTCATGTCGCCGCCCCAGCGGGGCACGACGTGCTGGTGCAGGTGCGCCGCGATCCCGGCGCCGGCCACGTGGCCCATGTTCATCCCGATGTTGAATCCGTGCGGGCCGGAGCACTCGCGCAGCGCCGTCATCGCGCGCTGGGTGAACCTGGCCAGCTCCGCGGTCTCCGGCTCGTCCAGGCCGGTGTAGTCGGCGACATGCCGGTACGGGCAGATCAGCAGGTGGCCGCTGTTGTACGGGTAGAGGTTGAGCACCGCGTACACCAGCGCGCCGCGCGCCACGATGAGACTGTCCTCGTCCGGCAGGCCGGGAATACGGCAGAACGGGCAATCCCCGCCATCGCCCGCACCCTCCGGCTTGCCCTCGCCCTTGATATAGGCCAGCCGGTGCGGCGTCCACAGCCGCTGCAGCCCGTCCGGCGTGCCCACGCCGTCCTGCTCCACCGGGTCGCCAGCCGGGCCCGCCTGATCGGGCCCGCCGGGCTGACCGGACCCGGCGGCCGGCCCGCCGCTCAGACCTGTCTCCGCTCCGCCACGGCGGCCGCGATCTCGGCGATCGCGTCGTCGATGGGAACCCCGTTCTTCTGCTCGCCGCTGCGGTAGCGGAACGACACCGCGCCCGCGGCCACGTCGTCGTCCCCGGCCAGCAGCATGTACGGCACCTTCTGCCGCTGCGCGTTCCTGATCTTCTTCTGCATCCGGTCGTCACCGGTATCGACCTCGGCCCTGATCCCGCGGGCGCGCAGCCTGGCCACGACTTCCTCCAGGTACGGCACGTGCGTGTCGGCGATCGGGATGCCGACCGCCTGGACCGGCGCCAGCCACGGCGGGAACGCGCCCGCGTAATGCTCGGTCAGCACGCCGAGGAACCGCTCGACCGACCCGAACAGGGCGCGGTGGATCATGATCGGCTGCTGCCGGGAGCCATCCGCCGCCTGGTACTCCATCCCGAACCGTTTCGGCTCGTTGTAGTCGAGCTGGATGGTGGACAGCTGCCAGGTCCGGCCGATCGCGTCCCGGGCCTGCACCGAGATCTTCGGCCCGTAGAACGCGGCGCCGCCGGGGTCGGCGACGAGTTCCAGGCCGGACTCGTCCGCGGCTTCCTGCAGCGCCGCCGTCGCGTGCGCCCAGTCCTCGTCGCTGCCGACGAACTTGTCCTTGGCCTCGTCCCGGGTGGACAGTTCCAGGTAGAAGTCGCTCAGCCCGTAGTCGCGCAGCAGGTCAAGCACGAACGACAGCAGGCTCTTCAGCTCGGCGGCGGTCTGCTCGCGGGTGCAGAAGATGTGCGCGTCGTCCATGGTCAGGCCGCGCACCCGGGTCAGCCCGTGCACGACGCCGGACTTCTCGTACCGGTAGACGGAGCCGAACTCGAACAGCCGCAGCGGGAGCTCCCGGTAGGAGCGGCCGCGGGCCTTGAAGATCAGGATGTGGAACGGGCAGTTCATCGGCTTGAGGTAGTACTTCGCGCCTTCCATCTCCATCGGCGGGAACATTCCCTCGGCGAACCACTGCAGGTGCCCGGAGGTCTCGAACAGGGTCGACTTGGTGATGTGCGGGGTGTTCACGAACTCGTAGCCGGCCTCCTCGTGCCGCTGCCGCGAGTAGTCCTCCATGACCTTCCTGATCATCCCGCCCTTGGGGTGGAAGACCGCGAGCCCGCTGCCGATCTCGGCCGGGAAGGAGAACAGGTCCAGCTCCGCGCCGAGCTTGCGGTGATCACGCTTCTCGGCCTCGGCCAGCATGGTCAGGTAGTCGTCCTGCTCCTGCCGCGATGGCCAGGCGGTGCCGTAGATCCGCTGCAGCTGCGGGTTCTGCTCGCTCCCGCGCCAGTACGCGCCGCCGGTCCGCATCAGCTTGAAGGCCGGGATCTGCCGGGTGGTGGGCAGGTGCGGCCCGCGGCACAGGTCCTTCCAGCGCACCTCGCCGGTGCCCGGGTCGAGGTTGTCGTAGATGGTCAGCTCGGCGCCGCCGACCTCGACGGACTCTTCCTGGTCAGCCGCGCCGCCCTTGAGCCCGATCAGCTCCAGCTTGTACGGCTCGCCGGCCAGTTCGGCCCGGGCGTCGGCCGGGGTGACGACCCGGCGCGCGAACCGCTGGCCCTGCTTCACGATCTGGCGCATCCGCTGCTCGATCGACTTCAGGTCATCGGGGCCGAACGGGTGCTCGACGTCAAAGTCGTAGTAGAAGCCGTTCTCGACCGGCGGGCCGATGCCGAGCTTCGCGGCCGGGAACAGTTCCTGCACCGCCTGGGCGAGCACGTGCGCGGTGGAGTGCCGCAGGATGGCCAGGCCATCCTGGCTGCCGATGCCGACCGGGTGCACGATGTCGCCGTCGGCCAGCGGGCGGGCCAGGTCCGACAGCTCGCCGCTGACCCGGGCCGCGATGACGGCACCGGCGGCGGGTGCCCCGTTATCGCTGGTCGCGAGTTCCAGCGCCTGGCCGGCCGTCGTGCCCGCTTCCACCACGTGCTCGCGTCCGGCGAGGGTGACGTGAAGCTTGTCGGCAGGCACTGGTGGCTCCTAGGGGCATCGTGGTACCGGCGGCGGCCGCCGCCGGTACCACGATGCTATCGATGCGCGGACGGCCCCGGGCCCGGCCCGGCCGGCCCGGTCAGGCGGGCGGCGCGACGGTAACCAGGCTGCCGTAGGTGAGGTAGGGCCAGGCCTGCGCGGCGGGCCCGATCGGCAGCTCGACGCAGCCCAGGCTCTGCGGGAACCCGTACGAGCCGCGCGGGAAGTAGTGCACGGCCTCGCCCGCCCGGAAGTAGGCGACGAACTGCACCGGATCGGCGTACTTGGTCCCGTCCGGGTTCGTGCCCCGCATGATCTGGAACCGGTACCTCAGGTACACCGGGGCGGTGCCGACCGTGGTCGGCGCGGCCGGGATGCCGGTGTTGGCCAGCGTCTTGAGCACCACGTGGCCGTCATGCCAGATCGTCAGGGTCTCCGGGCTGTTCTCCGAGGCGCGCGCGTAGGTGTAGCCCTGCGCGTTGTCCTGGCCGGCCGCCACCGCCTTGAACAGGGCGTGCCAGACCGAGGTCCCGGCTATCCCGTCCATGGTCATGCCGTGATCCGACTCGAAGGCCATCACCGCGCCCTGCAGCACCAGCCCCGGCTGGCCCGGCGTCCAGAAGGTATGCAGCTCGTGCGGGTAACCGTGCAGCCAGCTGAAGGTCCCGGCGGGCGGGCTGAACGCGGCGGACCGCTGGGCGCTCGCGTCGGTGGCCGCGGGAGCGGCCATGCCGGGGGCCGGCGTCCAGGTCAGCGGCAGGTAGCCGAGCTGGGCCAGCAGCTGATCGAGTCTCGTCGTGGACCAGGTGCCGACGCGGAACCGGCTCACCATGGGCTGGGCCAGCGCGCCGCCGGCGGCCGATTTCACGCCCGCGGTGCCCCCCGGGATTCGCACGGTGACGTGCGTCCGCGGGGCGAAGCCCTTGGCCGGCACGAACTCGACGGTGCTGGCGTTCGGCCGCTGCCAGCTGCCGGGCGTGGCCGGGGTAACCGTCGGCATCGGCGAGCCGGCCGCGAGCGGGGCGGAGAACTTGATGCTGACCGGGTCGGCGCCGTTCACGTGCCGGGCGTGGCTGGCCGGGGTCACCGATACCACCTGCAGCGGCGCCGCGACCGCGGCCGGCTTGGCGTGGTTCCCGCTGGCCGCGGTCAGGTCGCCGGCCTGCTTGGCCTGGGCATGGGTCAGCGCGAACCAGGTGCCCCCGGCGAGCAGCACGACGATGACTGCGGCTAGGACCAGGATGCGCCCACGCAACCGCCCCACACTGAGCAAGATAGGCTCCCTCGCCACCTGGCCGCCCCATTAGGCGGGCATCTACTATCTAGCCCGGTTGCGCCCCAGGCATTCCTAATCTGTGACTCTAGGCGGCAGATGCAACTACTGCGGCCCGGTCAGGGTAAAGAATCGGGGAAGAAAAAGGACACGGATTCATGACGGCCCCCGTCGCCATGAATCCGTGCCCGGCCGGGCCGAGACGGCATGCCGCCTGGCCCGTGCTCCTGGCCTGGCTCTCCCCCGGACAGCCCGGCCAGGCGTTCTAGCCGGCCACCGTCACCAGGCTGCCGTAGGTGAGGTAGGGCCAGGCGGCCTCGGCCGCCCGAGCGGCAGCTCGACGCAGCCCAGGCTCTGTGGGAATCCGTACGACCCGCGCGGGAAGTAGTGCACGGCATCACCGCCGTCGAAGTAGGAGACAGCGGCGGCAGCCGGGCGCTAGCTCGCCTCGGCCCGCTTCTTGACTGCTTCGTTGAGCGCCCGGAAGCCGGCCTCGGCGCGGGCCAGGATCTTGCCGGAAAAGGGAACGAGCAAGCCGCGGAAATTCTCGCTTTGATCCAGCCGGGTGCCGCCGCCGGCCGGGCTCAGCGCGAAGGTGTGCTCGCCGCTCATGATGCCGGGCAGGCTGGAAGCCCACCGCAGTTCCACGCCGGGCTCAGCCGTGACGATCCTGGGCTTGACGGTCATCAGGCGGCCGCTGGCCGGGTGGACGCTGCGCAGCCTGATCCGCTTCCCGGCGGCGATCTCCCCGGACGCCTCGCGGAAGAGCGGGTTCCACTCCGGGTAACGGCTGAGGTCGGTGAGGACGGCCCAGACCGCCAGCGGCGGGGCGCTGATCTCTATTGTCGCGGACATAGTCTTCATCGGCGCAATAACACTACGTACAGCGCACGTTGAAAGCTGGGAAACGATGACACCGATCTGGGACCTTCCCGAACGCGGCGCCCGGGGACCCAAGCCGCGGCATGACCGCGCGGCGATCGCGGCCGCCGGGGTCCGGGTCGCCGATGCGGAGGGCCTGGACGCGGTCACCATGCGGCGGGTGGCGAGCGAACTGGGCCTGGCCACCATGTCGCTGTACAACTACGTCCCGGCCAAGGAGCACCTGGCTCAGCTGATGATCGACCGGCTGGCCGGCGAGTACGCCTATCCCGCCCGGCCCGCCGCGGACCAGCGGGCGGCCATCGCGGACCTGGCCCGGCAGGCTCGCGACATCGCCCGGCGCCACCCGTGGCTGCCGGGACTGCTGCACCGCCCGGTGCCGCCCGGGCCGAACGGGCTGCGCTACCTGGACTACTTCCTCGGGCTGCTGGCCGACTCCGGGCTCGGCACCGGGGCCAAGATGGAGGTCATCGCCCTGATCAGCGGGTTCGCCACCATGTACGGCGGGGTGCAGGCGGCACTCGCGGACGAGCGGGCGGGCAGCGGAACCGCCGAGCAGGAGCAGGCCGATGCGCAGGTCCAGTCCTTCGTCCGGGCGGCAGGCAGCGGCCAGTACCCGAACCTGGCCGCGGCGCTGGCGGTGGGCGGCCCGCCGCGCGGCGAGGACGACATCTTCGAGTCCTGCATCCAGCGCCTCATCGACGTCGCCCGGCCGGGTGACCCGGGCAGCCGCCAGTACGCGGCGCAGCACGGCTTGACCCTGCCCCTGGGGCAGGCTCCAGCATGATTCCGCCGGGCCGCCGGCCCGGCATGAGGAGGGCGCGAGATGGAGCTGATGACCATCGGGGCGTTCGCCCGTGCGTCCCGGCTATCGATCAAGGCGCTTCGGCTGTACGACGAGCTCGGCCTGCTGCGCCCGGTCCAGGTCGACCCGGTGACGCAGTACCGGCTCTACGATCCGGCCCAGCTCGAGCAGGCCCGGCTGGTGGCATGGCTGCGCCGGCTGGGCATGCCGCTGGCCCGGATCCGCACGGTGGGCGCGCTGCCGCCGGCCCGGGCCGCGGCGGAGCTGGCCGCGTACTGGGAGCAGGCCGAGGCGGAAAACTCGGCCCGCCGCGAGCTGGCCGCGTTCCTCATCGGTTACCTGTCCGGAAAGGACACTGCCATGCACGATGCTCAGGAGACGCTCGCCATCCGTTACGCGGTGCGGTCGGACATCGGCCTGGACCGCGAGGACAACGAGGATTCCGTTTACGCGGGACCCCGGCTGCTCGCGGTCGCTGACGGGATGGGCGGCCACGCGGCCGGCGAGGTGGCCAGCGCAGCCGTGATCGAGGCGCTGCGGCCGCTGGATACCCAGGTGCCGGCCGGCGAGCTGCTCAACGCGCTCGATCATGCCGTGCGCCGGGCCAGCAGCGCGCTGTCCGACATCGTCCGGGACGACCCGTCGCTGCAGGGCATGGGCACCACGCTGACGGCGCTGCTGTGGTCGGGCTCGCAGCTGGGGCTGGTGCACATCGGCGACTCGCGCGCCTACCTGGTGCGCGACGGCGAGGTGTTCCAGATCACCCATGACCACACGGTGGTGCAGTCCCTGCTCGACGACGGCCGGATCACGGCCGGGGAAGTGGCGTCCCACCCGCAGCGATCGCTGCTGCTGCGGGCGCTGGCGGGCAGCGGCAGCCAGGAGCCTGACCTCCAGCTGCGCGAGGCCCGGCCCGGCGACCGCTACCTGCTCTGCTCCGATGGCCTGCACGAGGTCGCGCCGGCCGGCTCCATCGCGCGGGTCCTGCTCACCGTGAGCGATCCCGATCAGGCCGCCGCGGACCTGATCGCGCTGGCCATCGCGGGCGGCGGTCCCGACAACGTCACCTGCATCGTGGCCGATGTGGTGGCGCCGGTTCCCCCGGCCTAGCCCCGGGGAACCGCCTGCGGCATCATGAAGATCGCCGCGGATGAGAGGCTCGCCACGCCATGACCAGTACCCTGCCCGCCGCCGGGCCGCCGGCGATCGAGCAGCGGCGGCTGCTGGTGATCATCGGGGCGCTGCTGCTCGGCATGCTCCTCGCCGCGCTCGACCAGACCATCGTGGCAACCGCGCTGCCCACCATCGCCGGCGACCTGCACGGCCTGTCGGACCTGTCCTGGATCGTCACGGCCTACATCCTGGCCTCCACCGCCTCCACCCCGCTGTGGGGCAAGCTCGGCGACCTCTACGGCCGCAAGATCTTCTTCCAGGCCGCGATCGTCATCTTCCTGGTCGGGTCCGCGCTGTCCGGGCTGAGTCACTCGATAATGGAGCTGATTGCCTTCCGGGCCATTCAGGGCATCGGCGGCGGCGGGCTGACGATCGGCGCCCAGGCGATCGTCGGTGACGTCGTCGCGCCCCGGGACCGGGGCAAGTACCAGGGCATCTTCGGTGCCGTGTTCGGGGTGGCCAGCGTGCTCGGCCCGCTGATCGGGGGGTTCTTCGTCCAGAACCTGTCCTGGCGGTGGGTGTTCTACGTCAACCTGCCCATCGGCGCGGTCGCGCTCGTGGTGACCGCGATCGTGCTGCCGGGCAGCCTGACCAGGGTCCGCCACGTCATCGACTACCTCGGCACGATCCTGCTGGCCGCGGCCGCCACCAGCCTGGTGCTGCTGACCACCCTGGGCGGAAACACCTACCGCTGGGCCTCGCCGCAGATCATCTTCCTGGCGGTGGCCAGCGTCGTCTTCATCGTGGCCTTCGTGCTGACCGAGCGCCGGGCCGCGGAGCCGGTGCTGCCGCTGCGGCTGTTCACCAACCGGGTGTTCTCCGTCAGCAGCGCGGTTGGTTTCGTCGTGGGCTTCGCCATGTTCGGCGCTATCACCTACCTGCCGCAGTACATGCAGGTCGTCCGGGGCTCCAGCCCCACCGGCTCCGGCCTTCAGCTGCTGCCGCTGATGGCCGGGCTGCTGCTGACCTCGACGCTGTCGGGCATCCTGATCAGCCGGTGGGGCCGCTACAAGGTCTTCCCGATCATCGGCACCGCGCTGATGACGGCCGGGATGTACCTGCTGTCCATGCTGGGCGTGGGCACCAGCACCCTGGCCAGCTCGGCGTACATGTTCGTCCTCGGCGTCGGGATCGGTGCCGTGATGCAGGTCCTGGTCATCGCGGTGCAGAACGTTGTCCCCTACTCCGACCTGGGCGTCGCGACCTCCGGCGTGACCTTCTTCCGCTCGATCGGGGGATCGTTCGGCACCGCGGTCTTCGGCGCGATCTTCGCCAGCCAGCTCACCGGCAACCTGGCCCATTACCTGGCCGGGACGCACATCCCGGCCGGCTTCAGCGCCTCCGCCGGAGCCAGCCCGGCGACGCTGGCCAAGCTGCCGCCCGCGGTCCACGCCGGTTACGTGCACGCCTTCGCGGCCTCCCTGCACACCGTGTTCCTGGTCGCGACGCCCATCGCCGCCGTCGCCTTCGCGCTCACCTGGCTGCTGAAGGAAGTCCCGCTGCGCAAGGTGGCCAGCGTCCCCGACCCGGCCCAGGTCGTCGGTCCCTCCGCCATGCCGGCCGCCCGGGACTCCGCTGACGAGGTCGTCCGGGCGCTGTCCGTGCTGGCCCGGAAGGAAGACCGGGTCCGCGTGTATCAGGAACTGGCCAAGGCCGCGTCGGTCAGCCTCGATCCCCGCTCGACCTGGGTGCTGTTCCGCCTGGACGGCCATCCCCGCCTCGACCTGTCGGCCCTCGCCGGGACCATCGACGTCAGCACCGGGCAGCTCGGCGCGCTCCTCGCCCCGCTCGCGGAGGCCGGCTACGTGGCGATGACGCCCCCGCCGCAGTCACCGGTGATCGTCCAGCTCACCCCGGCCGGCGCGGCCGCCATCGAGCGCCTCGTCAGCGCCCGCCGGCAGGGCCTCACTCAGCTCCTCGGCACCTGGTCGGCCGAGCACGACGCCCAGCTCGCCGGCGAGCTCCAGCAGCTGACCCTGGATCTGCTCCGCAACCCGGCCCGGCGCGACCGGCTACTCGCCGTCTCCGCCCCTACCCCGGTCCCGTAACCCCCGTGGCCAGGGCGATTGGTGGCCGGGAGGCTGCCCTACCGGGGCGATCCTGCCGGGGGGGTGAGGCTGCAGGTGTGGGTGGCTGCGTAGATGAGGCTTCCGGTGAGAACGCGGTCGTGGTTGAGGTAAGTGAAGCTCAGCTCGGTCCCGGCGGGCATGGCAGCCGGGTTAATCACGGTCACGGCATCCGGCGGGACCGGCGACCGCTGATCGGTTACGGGTACCGGGCTGCCGTCGGGGAGTTGGATGGACACGACGCCGCTGCTGGGCGGCGCGGGAGTGGACGTGCAGTAGGTGCCGGTCTGGACCAGGGCCGGGATGCCGTCGCGGACCAGTGCCCGCTGGAGCGTGGCGGGGTCGAACACCTGGTCGTGGTTCAGCGTCAGCGACGCCGTGCCGTTGGCGTGCAGGGCGAGGGTAAACGCCGCGGTGCGGATCGTCCCGGGCGCTATGGCGGGGCTGCCGGAGCCGATGACGGTGACCAGGCCCAGGGCCAGTGCCCCGCTGGCGGCGACGGCCGCCGACAGCTGCGCCAGCCGCCGGTGGTGCCGCCGGGACCTGCCTTTGGCCAGGATGGCCTCGACCGGAGTTTCCATCCGGGCCACGGACACGGCGTCGCGTGCCTGGAGCAGCACGTCATCGATGTCATTCACTGCTGACCTCCGTCATGGGTGGTACGGGCGCGGGAAGGGGCGACCAGGCTGTGCAGGGCTGGCTCGCGGCGAAGCGTGGCCGCCGCGCGGGACAGGTGCGCGGTGACCGTGCCGGGGGCAATCCCGAGAACCTGGGCGGTGGCCTGGGTATCCAGGTCCAGGAAAACTCGCAGCGCGATCACCTCGCGCTGGCGGGCGGGCAGCCGCCGGAGCGAGGCGAGGACAGCGGCGTCCAGTCCCCCGGCCGGATCGGCGAGGGCGGCGGCATCGTGGCTGGCCAGCGGGGTTTCCCGGCGGCGGGGCCGCCACCACGAGACGCCGGTGTTCAGCGCGGCGCGCACGACCCATCCTCGCGGCGAGGTGTACCGGCGGACCTTGGCCCAGGATGCCCATGCCCGGGTGAAGGCTTCCGCGACCATGTCCTCGGCCTGCGCGGCGTCACCAGTACCGACGATTACGGCGCGCAGGCACGCATCCCTGCTGGCCTCGTAAAACTCTGCGAACTCCTGCTGTTCCTGGCTCACGCTTCTTAAACGCAGCAGCCCTCCGATCCACTTACCCGGACGCCGCCTGGATTTGCGGGGACTGAGGCTGCGGCTTCCTGCTCGTCGACATACCTGGGCTACATATGTAGGATACGGTCCGTGAAGCTCACCGCGCCGCTGGAGCGCGTTCTGCGGGTGTTCCTGGCTGATCCGTCCGCGCGTCATCATGGTTATGACCTGATGAAGGCGGCCAGGCTGTCCAGCGGCACGCTGTATCCGATGCTGGCGCGCCTGCACGATCAGGGCCTGGTCACCGCCGCGTGGGAAACTCAGGCCGGTGCCGTCGGCGGGCGGCCGCCGCGGAAGTATTACCAGCTCACTGGCGAAGGAATCCGCGTTGCCCGTCTCGAGCTGGCTCGGGTCTCGGCCTCCCGCTCCGCCCGCCGCGCCCCCGGCAGCACGAGGCAGCCAGCCCGCGGCAGCGCCCAGTGACCGGCTCCGCCGATGGCGGGCGCCTGGCCAGGTACCTGATCCGCCGGGCGTGCCGTCGCCTGCCGGAAGATATCGGTGCCGAGCGTTACCGGGAATGGGCGGCCGAGCTGGCCGCCATTGCGGATGACCCCGAGATCCGCCTGGCACCCGTCCGGGCGGCCCGCGCGCTCGGCTTTGCCGTCGGCATCTGCACGAGCGCCCGTCTGGTGAGCCGGCCCGATGGCAGCGGGTCCTCCCGGCTTCCGCGCGGAGTGCTCATCGCGGCCGGGGCGATCATCATCTGGGTGGCCGCGGTTGAAGTCTCGAACGCCTATCCACTCGACGGCCCCTGGGGTTATCTGTACGTGGCGGCCGGCGGAGTCAGCGAAACGCTCGCCATAGTCGCGGTCGTCCGGGCCATCCGGTGGTTCGCTCGCCTGTTCACGCACGCGCCGCGCTCGTGATCGCGTCGTCGTAATACTGCTCGCCGCCCTGGCCGGTGCTCTGCGCGGCGACTCGGCTGCCGGAGCGGCCCTCCAGGCCAGCTGGGAGGACGCCCTGCGCGCCAGAGCGGCCCTCTGCCCACACTCCCCGTTCCGTTGCTGAACGCGCTCCTCGCCGCCGCGCGAAGCAGCGGTTGAAGGCCTACCGAACCAGGCAATCTCGATGACCGGTGGCCGGTGCAATTGCGGTGATCAGAGGAAATCGCTCCAGAACGGCACCATCGGCGGCGGGGCCCAGTCTGCGCTGATGAGGCGCCGGCTGAACTCGCAGGTGATGTAGTCGGCCAGGTCGGTGCCGTAGACGATGATGTCGCTCTGGTAGATCGACAGCACCGGGTGCCCGCAGGTGCCCCGTCCGGCAGGCAGGTAACGGTGCCCGAAGACGGGGATCATCCTGGGTGCCCGGCTCAGGTGCTGGCGCGCCGTCCTCAGGGCCGCACTGGCGCCGGCTGGCCGCTGGCCCCAGGCGGGATGCCAGAAGACGTTGTGCTCCACGTCGAAGAGCACTCCGTCAACGGGCCAGCCGAGCCGCTCGCGAAGGTCGCCGGGGTCGCCGTCGCGCCAGTCCGGCCACGGGCTGCGCCGCCTTGGCGCGGGAGCATTCAGCGGGAGTCCTGCGGCAAGAAAAACGCGGTGATCGTCGGCGAACTCGAAGCCGTAGTCCTGCTCGATGCGCGCGAATTCGGCATCAGTCAGCCCCGGCCCGATTTCGCACTGACCGGTCCGGGCCAGCCGGCGGGCGGCTTCCCCGCCCAGCCGTGCCGCTTCACTGCTGACCACTCCAGAACAGTAGCCGCTGAAGCGTGCTGCGCCAGATCAGCTTTGCCCTTCCCAGCGCCAGCCATCCTGCGCCGGTTCGAAGGGGCTCCCAGCGGAGATCTACTGCGAGGTTCCCTCGGCAACCACCCGTAGGGCGCTCAAGCGCCTGGGCGGCCAGCTCGGTACCTAGCGTTGCTGTACTTCGCTGCTGTACGGAGATCAGAAACGGCCAGTTCCGTGCCGGGCGGGTCCAGATCAGTACGGCTGAGCTGGCCTTCGGTCGTATCGGCTGTCCTGAGCATCCAGCGTCGGCCATATCCGTCCAGGACCGTTGTTAGCAATTGGTTAGCAAGATCGCAGCAGGCGGTTGCCGCATCTTGAAACCTGAACAGTGAATCGAGCATCTGCCTCCCGGAGCCTGACAGCTGCTGCCAGACGCCTGGGCGTTGCTGTTGGACCGGTTACAGGAACACGTCACGCTCCTGGACCGGCGTTGCGGCGCTGTTGGGCCTGTTGCGGATTGTTGGCCCGGCGCTGTCGAGCTGCCCGCTGCGGCTGGTCTGCCTCGAATTCTGCCGGCCTTAGGCGGGCTTCAGCATTGGAGAGCATCTCCTCGGCTATTGCCGACCACAGCACGTCGCGGGCGTTCTCCAGGACATGGGATGCAGGCGGGTTGACCTGGCCGATAGCGCTCAGCACGTCCGGAACCTCAGAGTCCTCGCTATGGAGATTCACTTTCGTACCTCAGTTTCGTCGGCTGGCTCGGCCAGCATCTGGCGCAAGGTGGTGCGTGCGCGGTGCAGCCGGCTGCGGGCGGTCCCTGGCGGGATGCTGAGCGTGATCGCGGCCTCGGCAGGGGTCAGCTGTTCCCATGCCACTAGCAGAAGCACGTCGCGCTCCGGTGCGGGGAGTTCCCGCAGGGCCGATACCAGTGCCCGCGCTCTCATGGCCGAGTCGAGCCGGTCAGTGATCTCGTCCCAGGGATCAAGGACTTCCTCAGGTAGTGCCAGGTCTATGTTCTGGCCAGTTCGCCAGTGTGCTCGCAGAACGTTGCGTGCGATCCCGTACAGCCACGGCCGGGCATCTTCGTGGCTGGTGTCATAGCGGTGCCGGGCTCCGAAGGCTCGTACCCAGACCTCGCCGAGCAGATCGTCGGCGGCCCGCAGGCCGGCACGCCTGGTCAGGTACCCGTGAATAGCGACCTCGTGGCGGCGAACGATCTCCACGAATGCTTCAGGCGTTCCTCGCAGCGACTGCGCGATCAGCGGTCCGTCCCTCACGTCAGCACCCTGAAGCAAACCGTCACGGCGCGGGTCATCGCACTGCCAGGCGGACATGAGGCCGGTCAAGTAGCATCCTTCCGTCTCCGATCGTCTCTGGCGGCGTGCCCGGCGGCCAGGCCGCCAGTTCCAGACATTCTGCCCCCGGCCTGCCCAGTGGCATGAGGTTGGCAATCCGCTGTTGGGCGGCGCTGTCGTGTGTTTCGTGTCTGCCCATCATGTTCAGCCGTGTCCTTCCCGGCGCAGGACGGCCATACGCTGATAGTCATCCTCGACTAGCCGGATATCGTCCCCGCTAGTCGCTGGGCCGCGAAGCAGGAACTGAGCGTGCAGCAGCACCCACAGCCGCTGCCCTGGCCTGTGCTGGCGCAGGCTGCTTGATGTTCGAGTTCGCGCCATGGCGATCGAGTCGAGCACGGCACCTGACGGCGCGACCGGGTCTTCCGTGTGCTGGTCGATCACGGGGTGACGTCCGCTCGAGGACTGGCGGCGCGCATGGCCAGTGTTGCACTGATCGCACGGAGCCCGGCGTCCATTGTCAGACCGGGTTCGGTCAGCGTGAGCCACAGGTTCAGGTCCGCCACCTCAGCGATGCTGGAGGCCCAGAGCCCGGCCGGTCCTCCACGGCCGGTCCGGACAACGCCTCATACAGCGCTATTGCCTCCGGCACTGGCCCGTCTACGGCCTGGGCATGCTGGATCCCCCGGATCGAGAGCGGCAGCACGATCCGTCCGCCGGGCCGAAGCTGGGTCCACCATTGAGGCGGAAAATCCCACGTGCCCGTCGTCACGATGATCCGGTCATGCCGTGGACCTCGCGGAAGGCAGCCTCGACGGCAGCATCCGTGCGGCCAGCGGCGCGCAGCTGGTCTGCCAGCTTCCCCCGCGCGGCGTTAACCGGCTCGCTACTGGTGGCCGAATCCCACCTCGAATCACCATCAGGGTCTGCGCGACCGGAGCCACCGATCCGATGTGGTTGCCGCTCTTGGCTGCCACCAGATGCGCTCATCAGCTACTCCATCCGTTGCCGCTGCCGACACTCCCAACCTGTTATTGCTTGAACTCCGCTCAGCGTTCGCGGCTTAGTCGGTGCTGGTTGCCCTGGCATCCCTACGCCCGGATCTAGCGCAGTCGGCCGACTGGGGCGACACCTACGGCGCGCCGCGCGCCTATGATGGCTAGCTACTGCTGCACTTGCTGCACGAAGATCAGAAACGGCCAGTTCCGTGCTCGGAACTGGCCGCTGAGCTGGGTGGGCGATACTGGGATCGAACCAGTGACCTCCTCGGTGTGAACGAGGCGCTCTCCCGCTGAGCCAATCGCCCGCCGCCAGGGCTCAAATGCGTCCGCCCGGGGCGTACCCCAGAGTAGCGCATGCAGCCCCGGCCGCCATGCCATCGTGCCCCTGCCGCCGGCCGCGGTCTCCGCCGGCCCGGCCGCCCCGGCCGCCGCCTGCGCCGCGGTCGCTGGCCGCCTAAACGGTACAGGCACTACGCCCGGACTCACCACTTATTACTATAAACACGGACATTAAACTCGGCTTTTCTTATTCTGTAAAGATATAACGAGGATGTAAACTTTGCATTGTGACCCGGACAGATCAGGCTGAGCGCAGCAGCGCATGCGGTGAGTTTTCGCAACCGTGCCAAACGCCCCGTGGCGGGTCATCTCCGCGTAAGCCGGCGAAACTAAGGGACCTCGCCTGGCCTGCCTTAGCTAAATTCCGCTGACCGCGGGTCACTGCACGTGAACATCTGGTCACGGAAAGATGCTCAACAGTGTGCCGAGCGCTGAATCCGAGAAGCGTTTTACCAGGTCAGGGCCGATTTAGTGACTAGTGACCGAGGTTACGAATGGCTCAGTTCGCGGAATCTTATCTACGGTGACGAATTTAAAAAGCGACCGCCTTGCCGCAGCGGCGAGTAGCGCTCGCATAATCATCACGAAGCCCGGCATTCCGGGACGACGGCGGATTTCCTGCGGCGGACCTACGACCTTGTCGTGGGCGGGCGGGAAGACGAGTTCATCGATGTCGATGGCGAGCTTGACGAACTGCTGTGGCGCGCTTGACCGCCGCCGGGCGACGCCAGCTGGCGTAATGCCCGGATAGGGCGGTGATCGCCCGCATTGCCTTGCGTAAGCCTTGCCTAACTCTTTGCTACGGATCTGATTGCGCCGCCGACATCGCGGCGAATATCCCGGCCGCCCGGCGCGTGACCGGCCCAGGAGCGGCCGGCAGCGGCCGGCCGTTGACCGCGCGGACCGGCTGCACGTCCCTGGTCGTGCTGGTCAGGAACGCCTCCGGCGCGGCGGCCAGCGCCCCGGCCGGAAGGTCCTCCTCGATCGCCCCGGCCCACTCGATCACCAGCCCCCTGGTCACCCCGGCCAGGCAACCCGAGCTCAGCGGCGGCGTCAGCAGCCGCCCGCCGGACACTACGAACACGCTGGTCCCGGTGCCCTCGCACAGGTTCCCGGCCGTATTGGCGAAGATCGCCTCGCCGCCGCCGCGCTCCCGGGCGTAGCCGAGGGCCAGCACGTTCTCCGCGTACGACGTCGTCTTCAGGCCGGCCAGCGCGCCGTGCTCGTTCCGCGTCCACGGGACCATGACCACGTCGCACGCCGCCTCGATGACCGGCCACTCGCCCAGCGCCACGATCACGGTGGCCGGGCCGGCCCCGCGGGCCGAGCCGAGCGGTGATTCGCCCGCGGTCAGCGTGATCCGCATCCGGGCCGCGGCCGGGCCGCCCGCCGCATCCAGCAGGGCGGCGATGCCCGCCCGGACCTGGTCCAGGTCAGGCGCCGGCAAGCCCAGCCCGGCCGCCGACGCGCTCAGCCGGGCCAGGTGCCTGGTCAGCGCGAACGGCACCCCGGCGGAGATCCTGATGGTCTCGAAGACGCCGTCCCCCACGGTCAGCCCGTGGTCGAAGACGGAAATCCGGGCTGCTGAGTCGGCCAGCAGCGTGCCGTTCATCCACACCGTCACGGGAGCACCTATTTCAGGCCACCGCAGCGCCCGGCGGCCGTTTCGCATATTTCCGGAATTAGCTCGTCGACGGCGACTATCTGCCCGGACACCTCGCGGTCGACGGCCATCATCGGCACCCGGGCCCTGACCACGTCGCGTACGGCGGCCAGCGGGCCGCTCGGCGTGCCCACCGACGACCGCAGGTCAATCCCCTGCACCGCGCAGAGGATCTCGACCGCCAGGCAGGTCCGGACATTGACCAGCACGTCGCGCAGCTTGCGCACGGCCGTCCAGCCCATCGAGACATGATCTTCCTGCTTGCCCGAGGTCGGGATGGTGTCCACGCTGGCCGGATGCGCGAGCACCTTGTTCTCGCTGACCAGCGAGGCCGCGGTGTACTGGGCCAGCATGTAGCCGGAGTTGGTGCCCGCGTTCGGCGCCAGGAACGGCGGCAGCCCGCGCGACGACGCCGGGTCGAGCATCCGGTCCACCCGGCGCTCGCTGATGCTGGCCAGCTCGGAGATCGCCATGGCCAGCATGTCAGCGGCGAAGGCGAGCGGCTCGCCGTGGAAGTTCCCGGTGGTCATCACCTCGCCGTCCGGGACAATGACCGGGTTATCCACCACGGACCCCAGCTCGGTCTCGATCACCCGCCGGGCATAGCCGAGGACATCGCGGACCGCGCCGTGCACCTGCGGGGCGCAGCGCATGCTGTAGGCGTCCTGCACCGCATGGCGGCTGTGCCGGTGGCTGGCCATCAGCTCCGAGCCGGCCAGCAGGGCGCGCAGGTTGGCCGCGCTGTCCAGCTGGCCGGGATGCGGGCGGATGATCTGGACCCGCTCGTCGTAGGGGCGGTCGGTGCCGAGCAGCGCCTCGATGGACAGCGCGCAGGCCACGTCGGCCGCCCGCAGCAGCAGGTCGGCGTCCCGCACCGAGAACGCCAGCAGGGCCTGCATCGGCTCCGTCCCGTTGACCAGCGACAGGCCTTCCTTCGGGGCCAGCTCCAGCGGCTCGATCCCGTGCTCGGCCAGCACCTCGGCGGCCGGCCGGCCATGCGGGCCGTCGCCCGGGGCGCGCAGCCGCCCCTCGCCGATCAGCGGCTGCGCGAGGTGCGCGAGCTGGGCCAGGTCACCGGATGCGCCCACCGAGCCCTTGCACGGCACGACCGGCAGCAGGTCCGCCGCCAGCAGCTCAAGCAGCCGCTCCGGCAGCGCTGAGCGGACCCCGGAGTAGCCGGCCGCCAGCGTCCGGGCGCGGAGCAGCAGGATCGCGCGCACCGTCGGGTCATCGAGCGGCTCGCCGGTCGCGGCGGCGTGCGAGCGGACGATCGCGCCCTGCAGCGCGGTCAGGTCCCGCTCCCCCACCCGGGTGTCAGCGAGCGCGCCGAAGCCGGTGTTCACCCCGTAAACCGGCCCGCCGCCGGCGATCGCGGCCGCCACCACGGCGCGGGTTGTCTCCATCCTGGCCTGGACCTCTGGACCGAGCTGTGCCCGCGCCGCGCCGAACGCGACGTCCACGACATCCGCAACGGTCAGCGCGTCCCCGTTAACGGTCACTGTTCGCATGGCTGCCAGCCTGCCACTGCGGCCCGCTCCCGGCACACTTGGCGTCCTATGAATACGATCTGTCCCGGCCTGCTTACTGCCGGAGATCCAGAACGGATTCCTGCCGCCGGCTGCCAGCCCCCGCGCGGATCACCCCCGGGGTGAGTTTGCCGGCCCGCTAGGATCGGCTAAAGTTCTGAACGCACGCCGGTCATGGCCGGACTGCGCCGCCTCGCGCCAGCGGGGTACATGCGGACGTGGCTCAGTGGTAGAGCATCACCTTGCCAAGGTGAGGGTCGCGGGTTCGAATCCCGTCGTCCGCTCGGAGGTGCCGGACGCCGTCTCGCGAGCCGACGGTCCGCACGGCTCTTCGGTACCCTGGCACGGCTCCCTGACGGGAGCGGGCCGGTGGCGGAATGGCCGAGTGGCTTAGGCAAGGGCCTGCAAAGCCCTGTACGCGGGTTCGATTCCCGCTTCCGCCTCGCGGGCGGTTAGCTCAGCGGGAGAGCACTTCCCTGACA
>CAVWLF010000024.1:0-39643 GCA_963755815.1 uncultured Actinomycetes bacterium | reverse complement strand
TGACTGGTACGACCCGGCCAGCTACCCTGAGCTCCGCAGCGCTCCGCCCTGGGTAATGGAAGACATGATCCAGGCCCAGGCGACGCTGCCCGAGATGCTGGCCGAGTCCCTGGCCAGCTCGGCACCGCGGCTGGTCGGCATGCTGCGCTCGGCGGCCGCCGCGAGCGAGCCGATCGTGGTGACGGCGGTGGGCACGTCGGGACACAGTGCGCGCGCGGTAGCGCTGATCCTCAATGACGCGATCGGGGAGTCGGCCGTCGCGGCCGGCCCGGCGGAGGCGCGCGAGTCCGCCGACCAGGCCCTGGCCCCGCGCCGGAACGGCCTGTGCATCGCGATCTCGCACGGCGGGCTGTCCAAGTCGACGGTGCGGGCGCTGGCCGCCGCCCGCGCGGCAGGCGCGAGAACCGCGCTGATCACGGCGGCCGGTGACACGCCGGCGAAGGACGCCGCCGATGTCGTGCTGACGACCCCGCTGCGGGACAAGTCGTACTGTCACACGGTTGGTTACACCTCGCCGATGCTGACCGGGTTCTACCTCGCCGCGGCCTACCGGGACGAGGAGTTTCCGGCCGCCGACCTGGCCCGGTACCTGCGCGAGCTGTTGACGATGCGCGCGCGTGCGCTGGAAATCGGCCGGGATCTGGGTAGCGCCGAGCGCCTTATCTCGGCCGGAAGCCTCCTCGATGGGCCCACCGCGCGGGAACTGGCCCTGAAAATCGCCGAGGGCGCCTGGGTTCCCACCACGGCGCTCGGCGTGGAGGACACGCTGCACGGCCACCTGGTCGCGCACGACGCGAACAGCGCTCTGGTCGTGGTCATCACCGGCGGCCCGGACGCCGGACAGGCGGCTGACGGGGCGCACGACCTGCTGACGGCGGCCCGCCGGATCGGGCTGCGTACCGCGGCCATCGTCAGCCAGGACACCAAGGGCAGGATCCTGGCGGCGGATGTCAGCGCCGGCCAGCTGGTGATCCCCGCCGCCCGGTTGCCCGGAATCGTGACCTCGCTGCTCGGCGGCGCGGTGGCCCTGCAGCTGCTGACCGTCGGCCTGGTGCACGCCCGCGGGACCAACCCCGACCTGCTGCGAAGAGAGCAGGCGCAGTATCGCGAGGCGGTCACGGCCGGCGGGGCCAAGCACCCGCGGCGCTAACTCGCCACCGGCCCGACCACTGGCCCGGCAGGCGAGCCGCCGGCGATCCGGCGCACTGCGAGTGGTTACCGGGCGGCGATGGCCCGATGAATTTCGGCCGCCCGGCCGGCCCAGCTATGCCGCGCCGCGAAGCCTGCCGGTCCGCCAGCATGTCCGGCGTCCGGGGCTGGGCCAGCAGCCAGTCAACCTGATCGGCGAAGCAGGCCGCCCCGTCGGCGATGCAGATCAGCCCGGTCGCCAGCCAGCGTGTGGCGGGCAGGCCAGTGGCCACGACGGCCCGGCCGGCGGCCAGGTACTCCAGCGTCTTCAGCGGAAAGCTGCCGCGATTGAACGCGCTGTCCCGGTAGGGCACTAAGCCCACGTCAATCAGCCGCAGGTAGCCGGGCAGGGACTCGAACGGCTTCGGGCCGACCCATCGCACGTTAGGCCGTCGCCGCAGGGCCTCGAACCGCTGCGGCTCGAAGGCCGGGTCCTTCGGCCCGACCAGCAGCAGGGAGCGGCCCCGGCGGGCGATCGCCTCCAGCAGGCTCAGGTCCGTGCGGTCGTTGATGCGGCCGACGAACCCGGCCACCGGGCCGGGCAGGTCAACGTCGGCCGGATGCTCGGCATCCTCGATCTTCAGGTAGGCGTCCACGTCGGCGCCGAAGGGAACCAGGAGCGGGTTGAGGCCGCGGCTGCGCCAGGTGTCGGCGACCACCGGACTGCCGCCACGAGAAGCCCGGCGCTGGCGGCCACCCGCCGTTCCCGGGTGTCGATCATCCTGGCGTTCAAGCCGAGCAGGGCGGCTCCCCCGACGAAGTCATCCTTGGCCCAGTAGGCGCAGACCTGCTCGCCGCAGCTGCCGAAGACGGGAAACTGCGGCCAGCCGGAGATCAGCGCCTGGACCTGACCGCCCAGCCGGCGGACCGCCCGGCGCAGGTAGCCCCGGGCGAGCGCGCTGGTCAGCCCGGCGGTGACGGGCCGGGACGGGAAGGGGGGCACTACCGGGGTCAGCCGGGCCAGGCCAGGTCGCAGCAGTCGCAGCCGCGGGCGGGGCAGCGCGCGGACCGTCTCGGGGTGCCGCATCGGAGCGAGCACTGACATCGGCGGATCGACGTAGAGCACCGGCGCCACCGCCGACAGGTGCTCGGCCAGATGCCAGTCGGCCATTTTGAAGCCGTCGTAGTTGTTCGCGGCGCAGAGCACGATCAAGCCGTCCCACTGGCCGGACGAGGCCCCGGTCAGGGTCATCCGCACATCCTGCCGGGCTGGCCGACCCGCCGGGCGAAGCACTCGCCCGGCGGGTCATCCAGCCGTCCCTGGGCAGCCGGCCAGCGGCGTATCGCCAGGATCAAGACGGCAGTACCCACTGCTGGTTGAGACCGCCGTTGCAGGTGTAAATCTCCAGATGAGTGCCGTCGGTGGTGTTGACCTCGGGTCGTCCAGGCACTTGCCGGAGAGCGGGTTGACCAGCGTGCCGCCGGTCGCCACCCACTGCTGGTTGGCCCCGCCGGTGCACGTCCACAGCTCGACCGGCGACTTGTTCTTCTTCTGGTCGCGGTAGACGTCCAGGCACTTGCCGTTGATCCCGATCGTCCCGTCCGAGTCGATCGTCCAGGTCTGCTCCGGGCTGCCGTTGCAATCCGAGATCACGATCGGGGTGTCGTTCGCGGTGGCATTGCCGAGATCATCGACGCACTTGGTGCTCTTGTCACCCGACACGATCGCGCCGGTCGCCACCGGCGTGGCCACCATGTGCACGCTGGCCAGCGCCGCCTGCGCGGGCAGCAGGCCGGCGGCGCCGACGGTGAGCATGAGCAGCGCGGCGGGCATGCCCCAGCTGCGCAGGACCGCCCGTTTCACCCTGGTTGTACAAGCTGACATGGTTCCTTCCTTTCGTCGCGCCCTCCAGTAACGCGGAAGAGATTACTACTTTCTGTAGTCTTGTCAATACGGAGCGTGAGATATCAGCGTGCCGGTCATCTGCGGTCGACGGAGTGGCAAAGACGCGATAACGCCGGGCCGGGACGGGCCGCCGTTTAGCCGCTGGAGCACCCAGCCGGGGCGTGGGTGTCCGCCGCCTGCTGCCAGCGCAGCTGCGCGGCTAGTTCCGCGGCGCTGACGGCGTGCACGCAGAAGGCGGCGCGCCACGCCGGTACGCCTGCAGGTACCCGTCGTCGCGGCGGCGGGCATGCCACCCGTGCTCGTCAGTCCAGATCCGCCAGTCCGTGAATAGCCCGGACAGCGCCTCGACTCCGGCCTGCGTCAGGACCTCGGCGGTCTTGCTCGCGCGCCGCCGCGGGAACGGCCGCGAGCGGCGGGCCGCGGAGCGCGTCTTCCCCGCGGCGGACGCCGCGCGGAACGCGAAGGCGTGCGTGCCTGCCGGGCTGACGAACTCGACGGCCACGCCATGGTGGGAACAGCGGAATAAGAACGCCATCAGGCGAGCGGGACTACGGCTGACGACGCCGGAGTCGGGCATGATCACCGCGTCGTGGCGGCCGGCCTCGATCGCGGCGCTCAGCCGGTCCAGCGCCGGGCCGTAGCCATCAGCGGACCGGGCCATCGTCGGCGTAGACGGCCGGCTCCGGCCAGCCCCGCTGACGGGCCACCTCGACGATGGCGTCACGCTGGCTGGCTGGCGCCCGGGCCCCCGGGCGCAAAGCAAGGCGAATGTAGGCGGCCGGGCGCATGGGCGCAGCCGGGCTGACTGGCTCGGTCATAACCGGAATCCCCCCCGGGAAATGGATGTAACCATAGTGTCACACTCAGTCGACTTTCGCGCCTAGTTGTCCGCCGGCAGGCCATTTTCGCGCCCGGCCTTCACGTGCCGGCCGATGAACTCAGTCATGGCCGCTTCCGGGCAACTCGCTTAGCACGGAGTCTGTATCCTCGCCCAGCCGCGGAGCGCGGGCCGGCCGCCCGCTGGCGTCGCCGCGCCGCAGCGGGCCGGAAGTGGCGAGTATCTCGCCGAAGCCCTCCTCGGCCATTTCCGCGATGACCGGCGAGCCGCGGCCCTGGCCGAGATCGCGGACGACATCGGTGAACCGGCGGAATGGCGCCCACAGGACGCGCGACCCGCCGAGCGCCGCGGCCGCCTGCTCCATGCTCCGCGCCGCGAACCACGGCCGCAGCAGAGCAGCCAGGACGTGCCGGTGCAGGTAGCGGTCGCCTTCGGCGCGGAAATCGGTATCCAGGGCCACCTCCAGCGCGGCGACGGCCCGGGCCGTGCCGGTGAGCTCAAGGAGCGAATCCCACTGCCGGGCGGTCAGCGCCACGACCATGATCCGGCCGCCGTCGGCCAGCGGCATGTCGGCCCCGAAGGTGCCGTACAGGTAGTTGCCATGCGCCGGGCGAGAACGCAGCCGTAGGTGTGCTTCCGGCAGGTAACCGAGCGTCGTCAGGGTGGATGCGGCGACGTCCTCCAGCGCGATCCGCAGGAAAGCGCCTTCGCCGGTCGACTCGCGCTGCCGCAAGGCGGCCAGCACGGCCAGTGCGGTATGACTGGCGGCCAGCAAGTCCCAGGCCGGCAGGGCCTGGTTAACCGGGCCCGGCCCGTCCTCCGGCCCGGTCGCGTAGGCCAGCCCGGAGGCGGCGTTGATCGTGTAATCGACGGCGGAGCCGCCATCGGACTGGCCGATAACCTGCACGTAGATGAGGTCCGGCCGGTCCTGCCGGAGCAGTTCGTCCGACAGCCAGGGCTGGCCGGCGATGTTCGACAGCAGGATCCCGCCGGCCGCGCCGCCGGCGCTCACCAGCCGCCGCAGCGTGGCCTGCCCGGCGGGCCCGGCGAGGTCGAGTACCACCGACTCCTTGCCCCGGTTAAGGCCGGCCCAGTACAGGCTCCGGCCGTCCCGGCCCAGCGGCCAGCGCCCGATGTCGGGCGCCCCGCCGACCGGGTCGACGCGGATGACGCGCGCGCCCAGCTGGCTCAGGGCGAGGCCGGCCGCCGGGACGGCGATGAAGCTGCCGACCTCGATGACGCGCAGGCCGGCCAGCGGCAGCGCCCTATCCACGGGCCCCGGTCCCAGCGGCGGGGCCGCCTCCGGTGCGGGCCCGGTACGGGCGGAGGGCGCACGCGCAGGCGGCGCAATCCAGCGCGGCACGGCAGGAACTCATCGAGCCTCCTCGGGCCGGCCGCAACTCTGCCGGGCCGGCCTCGCCGAGGATAGCGCCGTGACTCCCGGCCGGCTCGCCGTCAGGGTCGCCGTCGGCCGTTGCGGCAGGTAGCTTCTAGAGCAGAGGAGTTTGGTTCTCGGCCGTCGGCGAACCCGTGACCCGGGTCGGCGCGTCGGCACCTTTCCGCCCCGGACCCTGGCGGCACAGCTCGATCGTGAAGTGCGGCCAAGGGAGTCCAGCGGTGCCATTGTCAGGAACAGAGACTTCCGCGCAGAAACCCGGATTGCGGTCGCAGCCGGCTGAGCCACCTGCTGACTCTTGCGCGACGCGGCGCGGCAGCGAATACGCCCAGCTGTCCCGGCAGATCAAGCAGGCCGGGCTGCTGGAACCGCGGCACGGCTACTACGCCTGGAAGATCGCGGTTACCGCCGCCCTGCTGATCGGCGGATGGGCCGTGTTCGTGCTGGTCGGCAATTCGTGGTGGGTGCTGGCCGTGGCCGTATTCCAGGGCCTGCTGTTCACCCAGGTCGGCTTCCTCGGCCACGACGCCGGGCACCGGCAGATCTTCGGGTCGCGGCGGGCCAACTACGTGCTGGGCATCCTGCTCGGAAATCTCGGCATCGGGCTCAGCTACGGCTGGTGGGTGGACAAGCACAACCGGCACCACGCGCATCCCAATACCGAAGGCGCCGACCCGGACATCGAGGTCGGCGCGCTGGCCTTCAGCCATGCGCAGGCCAGCGCCAGCGGGCGGATGTCCCGGCTGCTCTACCGCTATCAGGCGTACCTGTTCTTCCCGTTCCTGCTCGGGGAGGCGTTCAACCTGCACGTCGCGAGCATCCGCGCGCTGACCAGCCGGGCATCCCGCAGCAGGCCGACGGAAGTGGCGCTGTTCGCTGTCCACGTCGTCGGATACCTGACGATTGTGTTCCTGGTGCTGTCCCCCGTTAAAGCTGTTGTCTTCATCTTTGTGCAGCAGGGGATCTTCGGCCTGTACCTGGGCTGTTCCTTCGCCCCGAATCACAAGGGCATGCCGATCCTGGATGCGGGAGATCAAAGCGATTTCCTGCGCCGCCAGGTGCTCACGTCCCGCAATGTCCGCGGCGGCTGGCTGACCGACTTCGCGCTCGGCGGCCTGAATTACCAGATTGAGCACCACCTGTTCCCGTCCATGCCCCGGCCCAACCTGCGGCACTCGCAGGCGCTGATCGAGACGTTCTGCCGGCAGCACGAAGTTTCTTACTGCCAGAGCAGCCTGGTCGGCTCCTATGTCCAGGCCGTGCGGCACCTGAATGCCGTGGGCCGGGCGACTACTCCGGCCGCGGCGCTGGCGGCCGCGCAGCCCTGAGTTCGGGAAGCTGCTCAGAGCCTTCGATGAAGGCCCGGGCCAGTTCGGAAAGGCCGCGATTGCGCGCCCGAGCGTAGCTCCGGAGAAGGTTGAAAGCCTCGTCCATTTCCAGGCCGAGGCGCTCGGCGAGCTTTCCCTTGGCTTGCTCGATGATCACCCGGCTGTTCAGCGCGCCCTGCAGTTGCTCGTTGAGCGTCTCGCTGCGGCGCAGGTTGCGTTCATTGAGCAGGCCGATAGTGGCTACGTCGGCGAGGGCCTGGCCGATCCGCACGTCCGCCCGGTCAAACCGGCCGGGAGCGGCGCGGAAGAGGTTCAGCGCGCCAATGGTCTCCTCGCGAAGTCGCATCGGCAGGGCCTGCACCGCGGCGAATCCCGCCTGGCTGGCGGTCGCGGCGAAATGCGGCCAGCGCCCCGATTCCGCGCCCAGGTCGGCGGCCGCGACGGGCTGGCCGGTCCGGAAGCAGTCCAGGCAAGGTCCTTCATCGTTCTGGACCTGGAAAAGCTCCACCAGCCGGGCCCGCTCGCTGGATGCGGCCACTACCCGCAGGTCACCGCGCGGGTCGGCGAGCAGCAGCCCGGCGGCGGACGCGTCCAGCAGCTGAACGCTGCGGTCGGTGAGCACCTGCAGGAACTCGATGATGTCGAATCCTGCGACCAGCGTGTCGGCCAGCTCCACGAACGCCTCGGGGAGCAGATCAATGTCCATCCCGCTCAACTCCTCCGGAGCCAGGGCGGCTCAGCAAACGAGACCCGCACGGCAGCCGCAGCGGCCGGCCGGAAATTCCTCACACCACACCATCGTGGCGCGGCATCGGGCCCGGCCCAAGCCGCAGCGCCCTGGTCACCAGGTCATGAGCCACATCCGCCAGGCGCCTGTCGTGAGCATAAGCGTATGCACGCAGCCGGACGAATGCCTCCTCGATGCCGACTCCCAGCTGCTCGGTGAGCATCCCGGTGGCCTGGTCGATCTCGGCCCGGTGCAGCGCCAGCAGCCCGGACTGGCCGCCTGGCCCGGTCCCGCCGCGGCCCGCCGCCGCCGGGTCCTGCCGGTCAAGCAGCAGCACGGTGGCGGCATCGGCGAAGACGAGCGCGTTGCCAAGCTGCTCCAAGCTCAGCGGGCCGGGCTGGCGGCGGTAGAGGCCGACGACCCCCACGCGGATGACCCCGATCTGCAGCGGTAACGCGAACACCGCCGCGGCGCCGGCCAGCCGGGCGGCCGGGCCGAAAGCGGGCCAGCGGCGGGCGACGCCGGCCTCGCCGAGATCTGGCACGAGGACGGGGGCGCCGCCGGTGTAGGCATCGACGCGCGGCCCTTCGCCAAAGGTCAGCTGGAGTTCCTCAAGCTGCTCGCTGAGCTCATCGGTCACGCACATCACGTGGCCGGGGGCGGACCGAAATGAGGTCGTCACGGCGGCGCCGCTCGCCCCCGCCATCGCGGCGCACAGCGCGCAGGCATCCTGAACCGACACCGGCGCGCCCCGGCCGGCCGCGCGGGCGGCGAGCAGGCCCCAGATGACCTCAATGCGGCTGACCGCCGCACTGTCGCCTGGCATCCGCGGTCCGCCCTCCACCACGGCGGCCTGATGATCCCGCAGCGGCAATCGGCCGGGGCTCGCGCATCAGCCGGCCAGTGCTGCGTTAGGCCAGCTAACGGTCCGCTTACGGCCGGGCCGCGTATTGGCTGTAGCGGCCGGCTGGATAGCCGGGCAACACTCTACGCCCGCGCGCGCTGCGCGCCCGCGCCTGTGGGTGCGCAGTGCGGCTGAGCATCGCGGCTGATCAGTGCGGCTGATCAGTGCGGCTGATCAGTGCGGCTGAGCATCGCGGCTGAGCGTCGCGACCGAAGGTCCGGCAGGCGGGGGAATCTGCGCCGGGCACCAACCTCCGTTCTGCCGGCAATTCCCTACTCGGGCGGATATGGGGACAAAAAAACCCCGAACCTCGCAGTCCGCGAACATGCCGCAGATGCTGCCAGGGTCCGGAGCAACCCCTACACACTACTCCTTGACACCACTCATTTACAGAAAGTCAGCAAGGAGAAGCCGGAAATGCCCCGGCCGCGCGAGCGGCCGGGGCATAGCAGCCGGGTTAGAGCGGGCGAACCTGCTCAGCCTGCGGACCCTTCGGGCCCTGGCCGGCGGTGAAGTCGACCCGCTGGTTCTCCTGCAGGCTGCGGAAGCCGTCAGCCTGGATAGCGGAGTGGTGAACGAAGACGTCGGCGGTGCCGTCGTCAGGGGAAATGAAGCCGTAACCCTTGTCGGCGTTAAACCACTTCACGGTGCCCTGAGCCATGTACTTTCTCCTACAGAAACGATCTTCGGGAACCACGGACGTGTGTCCCGGGTTGCTGCGACCGCCTGCCGTTTTTCGAAGGCTGGGCCCTGAAAAGCATCAAGCGCCCGCTGTCAGAATTCCGCAGGCGCTGTTACACGTACACGAACTTCGACTACAACCACGATCATTTTAGCACTATCCAGGCGGCCCGCGCTCAGAAGGTCCCATTGCTGCAGGCCAGCCCGGTGTTTCGGGCGCTTCTACAGCTCCTCGGAGGTCCAGCGCCAGCCTTGCGGCTCGTCCCATACCGGCCGGACCACGAAGCCCTCAGCGGCGTCGGACAACTGGGTGAAGACGCGGATCAGCTCCCGGTGGAAGTCCTCCGGCGTGCGCGGGCTATCCTGCCCGCCGGTCGCGACCAGGGTCACGGTCGCGCCCTCGCCGCCCGCCAGCCGCGCCGTGACGCTGCCGTTGTAGTCCATCCCGACTCCCACGATCACGTCGGCCCGGACCATGTCGCTCCCGTCGTCCTTGCACACCCAGACATGCTGCGCATCCATCGTCGTCATCTCCCGGCTTTACGTTCGCGTCGCCTGGCTCACTTTGATCGAGGCCTCGCCCGGCTGTACCGTCGCTGTCTCATCCGGCGGCCTCGCCCGGCTGCATTGTCGCGGCCTCGCCCGGCTGCATTGTCGCGGCGTCCCCCTTACAGTGGCACAGCGCCGCTATCGCCGCGGCGCAGCCTCGGGCCGGCGTAGCCGCCAGGGGAGATACGAAGCCCCCGGGCCGCCGTCCGCGGCCACATCGGCCGGGTTCTGCAGGGCGCAGTGGCGCAGTGACAGGCAGCCGCAGCCAATGCAGGAGTCGAGGCCGTCGCGGAGCGCGGTCAGCGCGAGTATCTGGTCGTCAAGCCGCTGGCGCCAGCCGCGGGAAAGCCGCGCCCAGTCGGCCCGCGTCGGCGTGCGCGTCTGCGGCAGGCTGGACAGCGCCACGCCAATCTCGTCCAGCGACAGCCCGATGTTGCGTGCCGCCCGGATGAACGCCAGCCGGCGCAGCACGCTGCGCTGGTAGCGACGCTGGCCACCGGCCGTCCTGGACGCGGCCACCAGGCCCTGGGCCTCGTAGAACCGCAGCGCCGATGGCGCGAACCCGGATCGCCTCGCGACATCGCTGACCGTTAGCAGATCGGTCGCCTGCATCGTCCCTCTCCATCCTGCGATCTTGCTGCGCAGCCCGGTTGCGCGGCTCGCCCCGCAGTGCCTCGCCACCCGGTGTGGGCCTCGCCACCCGGTGTGGGCCTCGCCACCCGGTGTGGGCCTCGCTACCCGCTGCCTCGCCGCGTGGTGTGTGGTGCTCACCGCCCGGCACCTCGCCGCACCGCGCTGCCCTACTCCCGCGGACCTGTCCAGTTGACTTCAAGTTGACTTCAACCTCAAGTATGGAGCGTAACAGCCGCCAACGGCAAAAGGAGAACGTCATGCCGGTAGCTATTGTCACTGGCGCATCCCGCGGCCTCGGCCTCGCCACGGCACGGGCGCTAGCGGAGCGAGGATGGTCGGTCGCGGCCGACGCCCGCCGCGCGGACCAGTTGCTGGCCGCGGCGGACAGCATGCCCGCGGGCCGGTTCGTCGCGGTACCGGGTGACATCACGGACCCCGGCCACCGCGCCGAGCTGGTGGCCGCCGCGCGGCAGCTCGGGCCGATCACGCTGCTGATGAACAATGCGAGCCGCCTCGGCCCCAGTCCGCAGCCGGGCCTGGCCGCCTATCCGCAGCCTGACCTAGCGGCAGTCTACGCCGTCAACCTGCTGGCCCCGGTCGCACTGACCCAGCTGGTCATCGCTGACCTGCTGACGGCCGACGGGACGATCATCAACGTCAGCTCCGATGCGGCCGTCGAGGCGTACGACGGCTGGGGCGGCTACGGCTCGTCCAAAGCCGCGCTGGACCAGGTATCCGCGATCCTCGCCGTCGAGCATCCGTCGTTGCGGGTCTACGCCCTCGATCCGGGCGACATGCGCACGGAGCTTCATCAGCAGGCTTTCCCTGGCGAGGACATCTCGGACCGCGCGGAGCCGGAGACGGTGGTGCCTGCGGTGCTGCGCCTGCTCGGTGAGCGCCGGCCCAGCGGCCGATACCGGGCCGCTGACCTGCTGACGGCCGATCGCTCGGCGACCGGCCCGCCGCTGCCCGATCGGGTCACAGTCGACCCGGCGGCCGACCATGCGGCAACCGGCCATGCGGCGGCCGACGATCTGGCGGCGGCTGACCGGACGGCGGGGGTGGCCCGATGACGGCCGTAGCCGACTTCGACCTGCCGGCTGGTCTTGAGGCGGGCCAGCCACCCGAGGCTCGCGGGCTGGCCCGTGACGACGTCCGCCTGCTCGTGGCGGGAGACTCCGGCCTGCGGCACGCCCGGTTCTCCGGCCTGGGGCAGTTCCTCTCCGCCGGGGATGTGCTCGTGATCAACACCTCGGCGACGCTCGCCGCTGCCATCGACGGCCGGCGGCCGGACGGCTCGGTCGTGACCGTGCATTTCTCGACCCTGCTCGATGACGGTAGCTGGCTCGTCGAGCTGCGGCCGCCTGGCCGGGCGACCGGCCCGGTCACCGATGCCCAGCCCGGCGAGCGGATCGGGCTTCCGGCCGGGGCCGCGCTAACGCTCAGCGTCCCGGCCCCGCGCACGCCGACCCCGGGCACAGCCGCGGTCCGGCGGCTGTGGCAGGCCCGGGTCGCGGTCGAGGGTGACGTACGCGCATACCTGGCCGCGCACGGACGGCCGATCACCTACGCATACCTGACAGGATCGTGGCCGCTGGCGATGTACCAGACAGTGTTCGCCCGGGACCCGGGCAGCGCGGAGATGCCGAGCGCCGGGCGGCCGTTCAGCACTGAGCTCGTCACCTCGCTTGTCGCCGGCGGAGTCCTCATCGCGCCGATTACCCTGCACACCGGGGTCTCCTCGCTCGAAGCAGGCGAGGCTCCGCTACCGGAGTGGTTCCGGATACCAGGGCCGACGGCGGAGCTTGTCTCGCATTCGCGCGCGGCCGGCCGCCGGATCATCGCCGTCGGGACCACCGTGACCAGAGCGCTGGAGAGCGGGGCCGCGCCGGACGGCACGGTGAGGGCCGGCCAAGGATGGACTGAGCTGGTGCTCGGCCCGGACCGGCCGGCCAGGGTGGTGGACGGGATCGTCACCGGATGGCACGCCCCGGGGGCGTCGCACCTCTCCCTGCTCGCGGCCGTCGCCGGGCCGGACCTGGTCAGCGACGCCTACGGCGAGGCGATCCGGCAACGGTACCTGTGGCACGAGTTCGGCGACAGCTGCCTGCTGCTCCGCTAGCTGAGCCCCGGAGCCGATGTTCTCAGCCACGGGCGGCGGCCGCCCCCACGCGAACCGCCGAACGCGCCGCGCCAGTTCAGACCCGTAAGCCGACTATCGCCGCGCGGGCCGGCCCAGGGCGGTAGTCAGCCTCCGCGATCAGCCAGCCACGCCAGTGGCCTCCGGGAGGCGGCGGATTGGCATTCCGCATGGTGGATGGCGGATTGGTGTGGTCCTGGCAACAGCAATCGCCCATCCACCATGCGGAACGGATCACACGCACAAGAAAAAACCACGCAGGCACCCTGATTCACTCACGTCACCGGCATGTTGCCGTCCTGGGGGCCGGATGCGGGCGGTCCTGGTCGCCTGGCCTGCGCCGGGGTGCGCCTGCCCCGGGTGCAGGCCACAGCGGCCACGATCGCGGCTACGGCGCACGGCCGCCGGGCCGTAGGTCGCGGGATGCGCGGCGGCCGCCTCCTGGATCAATCAGGAATTCCTCGCTCACCACGTTCGGGCCGCGGGGCCTGCAACCAAACAGGCGGCCGGCAGATATACAAGGGTATGAAGGGAGTGGCGTGACGACCCGGCGCACGCCGCTCGTGATCAAGCGCATGCGCCCGGCCCGGGCCGCGCTGGCGGCCGGCGTGGCGACCACGCTGCTCACCATCACGTTCATTGTCGCGCTGGTGTCCTTTACCCAGACCCAGACGGCCGACGCGATCCGGTCGGCCCTGTCCCGGCCGGACAACCTGGCCGTCACGATCGCGGGCTCGCTGTCCGCGCAGCAGCAGCCGCAAGCCCGCGCCGCCATCCTTAGCAAGCTGCGGCCGGCCTTCGGCACGGTGCCCTTCTCGCTGTTCGGGTCGCTCCGGGTGGACGGGCTGGCGCTGCTCGGCGGCGGGCCGGCGAAGCAAGCCGGCCGCACGCACAACATCGTCACGGTCGTCGGCCCGGACGCCCTCCCCGCGCACGCGACGCTGATCACCGGCCACTGGCCCGCGGCCGTGTCGGGTGGCGGGCCGGTGCCCGTCGCGGTCTCGGCGCGGGCGGCCGCCCGGCTGGGCGCGTCCGTAGGAAAGATCATCACCATCAGGTCCCCTTACGACAGCAAGGACGCAACGCTGCGGGTGAGCGGTATCTTCCGGCCCGATGACGCGGCCAGCCCGTACTGGCACCTCGACCCGCTGGGCGGCCACGGGATTCAGCAAGCAGGCGGCTACACCACCTACGGCCCGCTGTTCGCCAGCGCCGCGGCGATGCGGTCCGGGCCGCTTTCGGCCACGCTGGCCGACTGGGTAGCGATACCCCGCTCGGGCGCCAGCGTCGCCGCGACCGGACTGCAGCAGCTGGGCGTGCGATTGGACTCGGCTCTCAGCCAGCTGACCGCGTCCACGGTGGCCGGCAACCCGGTGGCGACGTCCCCGCTGCCTGCCCTGCTCGCCCGGCTGTCCGCCGCCGTGCTCATTTCCCGCTCGCTGCTGCTGATCGGCCTGCTGGAACTGCTGGTGCTCAGTGTCGCGACGCTCACGTTGATGGCGCGGGCGCTGTCGGGGGAACGGCGGGCGGAGACCGCGCTGCTCCGCGCCCGAGGAGGAGCAGAGAGCCAGCTGGTCCGGCTCGGTGCCGCCGAGAGCACGCTGCTGGTCGCACCCGCGGTGATCATCGGCCCGGTGCTCGGGGTATGGCTGGCCGGGCGGCTGGCGGCCGGGCGGGTGCACTTGACCGGTGCCGCGCAGGCGGGCGGGGCGGGCATTCCCGCGGTCCTCTGGCTGGTGGCGCTGGCGGTCGCGGTGGGCAGCCTGCCGGTCTTGCTGTTCCCCTCGGTGCGCGCCGCCGTCTCGCCCCTCGGCGTCGCCACCATGCGCGGGAGGCAGCGTGCCGTCGGCGCGGCCAGCCGGGCGGGCGCCGACCTGGCGCTGGTCGCTCTCGCCGCCGCGGCCTGCTGGGAACTCGCCCATACCAGCGGCGCGCTGACCGTCGCGGCCAACGGCCAGCTGAGCCTCGACCCGGTGCTGGTCGCCGCGCCGGTGCTCGCCGCGCCCGCCTGCAGCGTGCTGATCTTGAGAACGCTGCCGCTCGCGTCCAGGCTCGCCGACCGCAGCGCGGCCAAGGGCCGGCGGATCGTCCTCCCGCTCGCCTCCTGGTCCATCGGGCGCCGCCCGCTGCGGCATGCCGGGCCGCTGCTGATCACGGTGATCTCGCTGGCCACCGCGGTGCTCGCGATCAGCCAGTACCAGACGAGCCGGGAGACGGCCCGCGACCTGGCCGCCTTCACCACCGGCTCGGACTACCGGGTCGACCTGCCGTACGGCCCGCTGCCGCTGGGCCAGGCCGGGCGGATCGCCGGGCTGAAGGGCGCTCGCACCGTCATGCCGGTAGTCCGGTCCACCGCCACCCTCGGCGACAACGTGGCGACCGTGACGGTGCTCGGCCTGACCGGCGCCAAGGCCGCGTCCACCGTGCTGCTGCGGCCGGACCTGGCGAAGGAATCGCTCAGTGTGCTCAGCAGGCGGATCACCCCGGCCGCGGCACCGCCCGGAACCGTGCTGCCCGGCCGGCCCGAGCGGATCGCGGTCACCGCGACGCTCGGCCGCGGCGGCGGCATCACCGCCCCGCAGCTGCAACTGCAGATCCGGGACAGCGCGGGACTGTACTACCTCGTCAACGCCGGAAACCTGCCCCCCGACGGGCGGCCGCACACGCTGATCGCCAGTCTGCTGCCCGGCCGGCAGGCCGCCTACCCGCTCCGGCTGGCCGGCGTGCAGGTGTCCTTCACCATTCCCCCGAGGCCGTCCCACGGCGTGCTGCGGATCGGCCCGGTCCGGGTCACGAACACCGGCAGCGGACCGTTCCCGCCGACTGCGCCGCAGGTCAGGCAGGCGCTGCCCGCCTCCGTCACCAGGTTCCCGACCGGGCCGAACGGCACCCCGGACGGCGCTCACTCGGCCGAGATCAGCTGGCTGCGGGCCGGCCGGCCGATTCCGGCCATCGCGACCAGAGCGTTCCTCGCGGCCGCCAGTCAGCACATTGGCTCCGTGGTCAGCCTGCCGATCGACAACGTGGCGGTCAGGATGAGGATCGTCGCGTCCGTCTCGGCCTTCCCCACCATTCCAGCGTCCGGCGGGGGACTCATCCTGGACCAGGATCCGCTGCAGCAGGCGCTGCTGGCCGCGGGCGCCGAGCCGCTGCAAGCCACCGAGTGGTGGCTGCGGGCGCCGGCCGCGCCCGATTTCGGAGGCATCGCGTCCGGCCTTCAGGTCACCAGCCGGACCGCCATCGCGGCGTCGTTCACCGGCGACCCGTTCGGCGTCGATGTCCGGCTGGCCCTGGCCGCCATCGCGCTGGCGGCCGTGATCCTGGCCATCGCGGGCTTCGCCGTGGCCGCCGCGGCGGCCCGGGAACGGCGGCCCGAACTCGCGCTACTCGACGCGCTCGGGATGCCCCGGCGTCAGCTGACCAGGATGCTGCGGACCGAGCAGGCCCTGCTCGCGGTGCCCAGCGCCATTGTCGGGCTCGCGCTCGGGGCATTGCTCGCGCACCTGATCGTCCCGGCCCTGACCCTGACGCCCACCGGCGGTGCCCCGGCGATCCCGGTCGTCGTGCAGGTGCCATGGCTGATCGCCGCGGCCCTGGCCGCCATCATCGCGGCCTTCCCCGTCATCGTGGCGCCGCTGACCGGCGTGGCCAGCGACACCGTTACGGTGCTGCGCCAGGGAGCACAGGAATGAGAGCCGTCCGGAGGCTGCTGTCCGGGGGCGCGGCGCCGGGGCCGAGCCGCGTGCTCGCGGCCGTGCTGCTGGTCACCTCCTTCCTCGCGGTAGCTGCCCCGCGCGTGCTGGAGATATTCCAGACCCGGGTGCTGCGGGAGACACTGGCCGCGGCGCCCGCCGTTGACCGGTCGATCAGCGTCACGAGCGGCTATGTCACTTCCGGCCGGGCCCGGGGGCACGGCGTCCCGGCGGCCGCCCGGCTGACCGCCACCACCTCCGCTTTGCGGCGGGGACTGCCGCCGCCGCTCGTTTCGCCGCCCGGCAGCCCATGGAACGGCGTCACTACGGCCTTCCTGTCCGTGCTGAATCCGGCCGCTACGGCCCGGCCGAATGACAAGGACCCGCAGCTGGAGATCGCCTACCGGAATCCGCTGCGCAGCCATCTCCGGCTGTCCAGCGGAACGATGCCCGACCATGTCTCGGCCGAGGTGGTGGCCGGGCGGCGGGTGCCGGTCCTCGACGTGGCCGTCACGGTGGCCACCGCCGCCAGATTCGGGCTGCACCCGGGCTCCGACATCCGGTTCGGATCCCAGCCCTTCAACAGCAAGGGGCAGTTCGTCCTGCACCCGACCGGGCCGCCGATCGCCGTGCTGCACGTGGTCGGGGTGGTGCGGCCGGTCAACCCGTCGTCCGCCTTCTGGACCTATGACACGCTCCTCGCGGCCCCGGTGCTGGAGGATGCGTTCTCGAGCTTTCCGGGTCCGTTCTGGGCAGGCGCGGTCCTCATCGGGCCGGACGAACTCGCCGCGCTGCCGGCAATTTTCCCCGGGCAGCAGCTCGGCCTGCTCTGGGACCTCCCGCTGCGGATGAGCTCGCTGACGGCCAGCCAGGTGCCGCAAACGCAGGCCGCGCTGCGCGCCCTGAACGGCGGCGTGCTCGCGAACACCGCAGGCGCGGGGTATCCGCAGCCGCTGGTCATCACCGGCAACCCGCAGGCCGTGCTGGCGTCCTTCTCGGTCCAGCAAAACGCCGCCGACCAGGTTCTCTCGCTGACGATCACCGGCCTCTTCCTGATCGGCCTGGTCCTGATCCTGCTGGCCTCGCGTCTTATCGTGGAGCGGCGCGACGAGGAACTGGCCGCGCTGCGGGCCCGTGGCATCTCGCTGCCGGGCCTGGCCCGGCGCATCCTGGCCGACACGGGCCCGCTGCTCATAGTCGCGGCGGCGGTCGCGATCGCCGCCGCGGTGGCGATCAGCCCGGGGGCCGGCGTTATCGCTTCCTGGGAACTGACGGCGTTGCTCGGCGCAGCCGCGCTGGCCGCCCCGCCGCTGCTGGCCGTCATCCGGCACCGCGACAGTGCGACCGCGCTACGCACCGGCCGGACGGACGTCACGATCCCCCGCCGGTCGCCGCGGCGCACCATCGCCGAACTGTCCGCCGTCGTCCTGACGGTGGGAGTCGCGGCGGCCCTGCGTTACCGCCCGCCGGGCAACAGCGGTGGCGTGAACCTGCTGACCGGCGCGGGCCCGCAGCTCGTCGCGCTGCTCGCGGCGCTGGTCGCCATCCGGTGCTATCCGGTGCCGCTCCGGCTGCTGCTCCGGTTCAGCGCGCACCGCCGCGGCGCGGCCGTGTACCTGGGGCTGGCCCGGGCGGCGCGGTCCGCGTCGACCGCGCTGCTGCCCGCGCTCGCGCTGATCCTGGCCATGGCGCTGGCCGCCTTCGGCGGCATGGTCGTCTCGACCGTCAGCAGCGCGCGGGTGGCGGGCTCCTGGCGGCAGGTCGGCGCCGACGCGTCGGTCAGCGTGGCCGATATCCACCCGATCAGCGCCATGGCCGCGAGCCAGCTGGCCCAGGTGCCCGGCACGCGGCACGCGGTGACGGTGTCCAGCCAGCCCGGGCGGCTGCTCATCGACGGACGGGTCGTCAACACGACCGCGGTGAACGCTGCCCCGGTGCCGTACGCGGCGCTGTCCGCCGACACCCCGCTCGGCTCCTTCGCCCCGTCGCTGCTCGCCAACCGAGGCCGGCCGGCCGCGGCCATCCCGGTGCTCGTCTCGCCGGACATGGCGAGCCTGGCCGGCCACACCGGCACGCTGGACACCGACGTCGACCGGCCGTTGCGGATCCGGGTGGCCGGCGTGCTGCCCGCTACGCCGGCCGTCCCCACCGGCTCGTTCATGGTGGTGCCCGCCTGGGCGGCGAACCGCGCCGACGGGCCGTGGCCGGTCAACCAGGCGCTGCTGACCGGCGCGGGCCTGAGCGAGACGGCCCTGCGGGCGATCGTGCACCGCTCCATTCCCGGCGGGAAGCTGACGCTGCGCGCCGCCGTGCTGCGGCAGGACATCGCCGCGAGCCCGCTGGCCGGCGCGGCCACCCAGATCTTCGCGCTGTGCCTGGCGGCCGCGGCGCTGCTGGCGGTGGCCGCGGTGGTGCTTGGCTTCGCGCTGTCCGCTGATTCACGCAAGCGGCTGCTGGTGACGCTGACCACCCTCGGCGTGCGGAGCCGTCAGGCTAAGACGGTGGCCGTGCTGGAGGCACTGCCGCTGCTCGTGGTCGCGGTGGCGGGCGGGCTGCTCGCGGCGCTCGCCCTGCCGCTGGCCGTGGGCCCGGCGCTGAATCTCGCCGTCTTCATCGGGGCCGGCGGGCTGGCCGTGAGCGTGCAGCCCGACCTGCTGCCGCTGGCCATCGCCGCCGCCGGGACCGCCGTGCTGGTCATCGTGACCGCGATCGTCCAGTCAGCCGCGGCGATGCGGGGCAGCATCGGGCAGGAACTCCGGAAGGGAGAGGACTAATGACCGGCGTCGGAAGGCGGCCCGGCACCGCCGGAGAGACCCTTACCGAACTAGAGCACGCGGCGGCGGCGGACACCGGGAGCAAAGACGAATTCGGGGCGGGCGCCGTCATCGCGTGTGACCGGCTGGTCCGCATCTATGCCGTCGAGGGGATCGAGATCCAGGCGCTGCAGGGCCTGGACCTGCTGATCCGGCCCGGCGAGCTGACCGCCGTGGTCGGGGCGTCCGGTAGCGGCAAGTCAACGCTGCTGAACATCCTGTCCGGCCTGGACCGTCCCACCGCGGGCCAGGTCATCGTGGCCGGCCACGACCTGCTGCTGATGAAGGGCAAGGAACGGCTGGCCTACCGGCGCCAGACGGTCGGCTTCATCTGGCAGCAGACCGGGCGGAACCTGCTCAGCTACCTGACCGCCGCCGAGAACGTGGCGCTGCCGATGCGGTTCGCCGGCCTGGGCCGCCGGCCGCGCCAGGCCCGGGCGGCCGACCTGCTGGCGCTGCTCGGGGTGGCGGACTGCGCCGACCGTTATCCGGCGCAGATGTCCGGCGGCGAGCAGCAGTGCGTGGCCATCGCCGTGGCGCTGGCCAACCAGCCGCAGGTCGTGCTGGCCGACGAGCCGACCGGCGAGCTGGACACCAGCACCGCCGCGCATGTCTTCGCCGCGCTGCGCACCGCCAATGCGGAATCGGGCGTGACCGTGCTCGTGGTCACTCATGACGCAGCGGTCTCCGCGCACGTGCAGCGGACCATCGCGATCCAGGACGGCCGGACCAGCACGGAGGTGCTGCGCCAGCACCGGCCTGCGCACGGCCACGACGCCGATGACGGCGCTGGCACCGGCGGGGCCGACGGCGCCGAGGAGTTCGCCGTGCTTGACCGGGCCGGGCGGCTGCAGCTGCCGCGCGACTTCACCGATTCCCTGGGCATGCGGGACCGGGTGCGGCTCGCGCTGGAGGCGGATCACATCGGGGTGTGGCCCGGCGCGGCGAACCCGGGCCCGCCCGGCGAGAATGACGATAGCGGCAGCCACGGCGGCGGGCAGCACGACGGCGGCAGCAGCCACGACGCCGACCCGGTAACCGGCGGCAGCGCAGCAACCGGCGCAGCGGCACCCGGCGCCGTGGCCTGCACCGCCGCGGCACGCCAGACATGCCCCCCGTCCGGTGGCAGGAGGAGAAGTGACCCCGGCAGGAAACGACGTGAATCACCAGGCCATGGTCCGGGTCCGCGCGCTAGTCCGGACCTACGGCAGCGGCCGGTCGGCCGTTCGCGCGCTGCGCGGCGCGGCCCTCGACATCGCGCCCGGCGAGCTGGTCGCGCTGGAGGGACGTTCCGGGTCGGGCAAGACCACGCTGCTGAACATCATCGGCGGCCTTGACCGGCCGGACTCGGGCACGGTCGAGATCACCGGCACCGAGGTGACCAGCATGAACGCCGCCGAACTGGCCCGGCTGCGGCGGGAGACGCTGGCGTTCATCTTCCAGTCCTACGCGCTGATCCCGATCCTGACCGCCGCGGAGAACGTGGCCGTGCCGATGCGCCTGACCGGGACGGATCCCGCGCAGCGGGACGAGCGGGCGATGCTGCTGCTGCGGATGGTCGGGCTGGGCGAGCACGCCCACCAGCGCGCCTATGAGCTGTCCGGCGGCCAGCAGCAGCGGGTCGCGATCGCCCGGGCGCTGGCGAACCGGCCCCGGCTGCTGATCGCGGATGAGCCGACCGGGCAGCTCGACTCGCAGAACGCCGCGCAGATCATGCGGCTGCTGCGGGCGCTGGCGGACAGCGAAGGCGTCACCGTGCTCGTCGCGACCCACGACCAGGCGGTGATGGCGATCGCCGACCGGCGGCTGCATATCTCCGATGGCCTGGTCACCGAGGCGGCCCCGACGGTGCTGGCCGGCTAGCCGGCCAGGCTGGCACACTACGCACATGCAGACGCTCGTAGTCGACCACCCGCTGGTCGCGCACAAGCTCACCGCCCTGCGTGACGCTCGTACCGACTCGCCGACGTTCCGGCTGCTCAGCGACGAGCTGGTGACGTTGCTCGCGTATGAGGCGACCAGGCACATCAGGGTGGAACGGGTCCAGGTGCAGACCCCCATCGGCCAGGCCGACGGGGTCAAGCTGGCCCGGCCGGTGCCGCTCGTGGTGCCGGTGCTCCGGGCGGGCATCGGGATGCTGGACGGGATGTCCAGGCTGCTGCCCAAGGCCGAGGTCGGCTTCGTCGGGCTGGCCCGCGACGACGATACGCTCGTCGCCTCGACGTACGCGGAACGGCTGCCCGCCGACCTGACCGGCCGCGAGGCGTTCGTGCTCGACCCGATGCTGGCCACCGGCGGCACCCTGGAGACGGTGATCAGCATGCTCGTCTCCCGCGGGGCGGCCGCGGTGACGGCCATCTGCCTGCTGGCCGCGCCGGAGGGCGTCGCCCGGCTGGCCGGCGCCTTCGGACCTGACCTGCCGATTCCGGTGCGGGTGGTGACCGCCGGCCTGGACCAGGGGCTGAACGAGCGCGGCTACATCGTGCCCGGGCTCGGTGACGCCGGGGACCGGCTGTTCGGCGAGATCTGACCGGCGCGGGGTGCGCAGATTCGGCAGCCTGGACGAGTTCGCGGCGGCCCGGGGCCAGCATCTGGGCTACAGCGAATGGCATCCGGTGCCGCAGGCGCAGATCGGCCAGTTCGCCGACGCCACCGGCGACCGGCAGTGGATCCACGTCGACGCCGAGCGCGCGGCAGCCGGGCCGTTCGGCAGCACGATCGCGCACGGCTACCTGACGCTCGCGCTGCTGCCCGTGTTCATGTCCGAGATCGTCAGCATCGACGGCCTCACGGCCTGCATCAACGCCGGGCTGGACCGGGTCCGGTTCCCCGGCCCGGTGCGGGCCGGGGCGCGCGTGCGGGCCGGCGCGACGCTGCGCGACGTCAGGGAGGCCGGGCCCGGGAGGCTCGCGTACACCCGCGTGATCGTCGAGGTGGACGGGCAGAAGCGCCCCGCGTGCATCGCCGACACGGTCCTGCTCTACGTCCCGTGACGGCCTTCGGCAGCAGGCGGCGGCTGGCTAGATCCCGACCGGGTGCCAGACCGTCTTCGTCTCGGTGAACGCCAGCATCCGGCGCGGGCCGGGCGGCGCGGCCCAGTCCTCCTCGGCCGCGAACACCCGCTTGATGTTGCCCGCCGCGAGCCGCTCCAGCTCACCGCGGCCGGCCAGCTCCACTCCGGTCAGGTCGATCGCGTTGACGTCCATGTGGCCGGCCAGCACCGGCGCGAGCTCAGCCGCGAACCCGGTGAGCACGTTGACCACCCCGCCGGGGACGTCGGAGGTGGCCAGTACCTCGGCCAGCGTGATCGACGGCAGCGGAAACGCCTCGCTGGCCACCACGACCGCCGCATTGCCGGTCGCGATGACCGGCGCGAGCACGCTGACCAGGCCGAGCAGGCTGGACCGGGCCGGGGCGATCACCGCGACCACGCCGGTTGGCTCCGGCACGCTGAAGTTGAAGTACGGCCCGGCGACCGGATTCGCCGATCCCGCCACCTGCGCGACCTTGTCCGGCCAGCCCGCGTACCAGACCCACCGGTCGATGGTGGCGGCCACCGACCGCCGTGCCTGCGCGGCGGAAAGACCTTCAGCATTAACGAGGTCATCGGCGAACTGCCCGGCGCGGCCTTCGAGTAGCTCGGCGACGCGGTAAAGAACCTGGCCCCGGTTATAGGCAGTCGCGGCCGACCATTTGCCGGCCGCGGCCCGGGCCACGGTCACCGCGTCCCTGGCGTCCTTCCGCGAGGCCCGGGCGGCGTGCGCCAGCAACGTGCCGTCCGCCCCGGTTACCGGGTAAGACCGGCCGGACTCCGACCGCGGGAACGCCCCGCCGATGAACAGCTTGTAGGTCTTCCTGACCTCAAGCCGGGCCGGGCTGGCCGCCCCGGCTTCGCTGGCCGCGGCGGGCCTGGCCGCGGCCTGGGCGGCTGGCCTGGCCGCGGCCTTGGCTGGCTTGGCGGCCGGCCTGGCCGCGGCCTTGGCGCCCGGCCGCCCGGTCGCCTTGCCGTCAGGCATCGAGGTACGCGGCCAGGCCGTGCCTGCCGCCCTCCCGCCCGAAACCGGACTCGCGGTAGCCGCCGAACGGGCTGGCCGGGTCGAACCGGTTGTACGTGTTGGCCCAGACCACCCCGGCCCGCAGCCGCTGCGCCATCCACAGGATCCGGCTGCCCTTCTCGGTCCACACCCCGGCCGACAGCCCGTACGGGGTGTTGTTCGCCTTCGTCACCGCTTCCTCCGGGGTGCGGAATGTCAGCACGGAAAGCACTGGCCCGAAGATCTCCTCGCGGGCGATCCGGTAGGACTGGCTGACGCCGGTGAAGACGGTGGGCGGGAACCAGTACCCCTTCTCCGGCAGCCGGCACGGCGGCGACCAGCGCTGCGCGCCCTCGGCCTCCCCGGCCGCCGTCAGCTCAGTGATCTTGTCGAGCTGCTCGCGCGAGTTGATCGCGCCGATGTCGGTGTTCTTGTCCAGCGGGTCGCCGAGGCGCAGCGTGGCCAGCCGCTCGCGCAGCCTGTCGACCACGATGTCAGCGACGGACTCCTGCACGAGCAGCCGGGAGCCCGCGCAGCAGACGTGGCCTTGGTTGAAGAAGATGCCGTTCACGATGCCCTCGACCGCCTGGTCGACCGGCGCGTCGTCGAAGACGACGTTGGCCGCCTTACCGCCCAGCTCGAGCGTGAGCCGTTTGCCGGTGCCCGCGATAGCGCGGCTGATCTCCTTGCCCACCTCGGTCGATCCGGTGAACGCCACCTTGTCCACCCCGGGGTGGCTGACCAGCGCCGCGCCGGCCTCCCCGGCGCCGGTCAGCACGTTCACCACGCCGGGCGGCAGCCCGGCCTGCTGGCATACCTCGGCCAGCAGCAGCGCGGTCAGCGGCGTCGTCTCGGCCGGCTTGAGCACGCAGGTGTTGCCGGCCGCCAGCGCCGGGGCGAGCTTCCACGCGGCCATCAGCAGCGGGAAGTTCCACGGGATGACCTGGCCGGCCACGCCGAGCGGCCGCGGCGATCCGCCGAGGCCGGCGTACTCCAGCTTGTCGGCCCAGCCCGCGTGGTAGAAGAAGTGCGCCGCGGCCAGCGGGACATCGACATCCCGCGACTCCTTGATCGGCTTGCCGTTGTCCACGCTTTCCAGGACCGCGAACTCCCGGGCCCGCTCCTGCAGGATCCGGGCGATCCGGTAGAGGTACTTGGCCCGCTCGGCGCCGGGCATCTGGCCCCAGACGCGCTCGTAGGCGGCGCGCGCGGCGGCGACCGCGCCGTCGACGTCCGCGGGGCCGGCCAGGGCGACCCGGGCCAGCGGCTCCTCGGTGGCCGGGTTGACCGTGCGGAACTGCCGACCGTCCGCGGCCGGGACGAACTCGCCGCCGGTGAACAGGCCGTACTCGGCGGCGATCGTGACGATCTCGCGCGATTCCGGCGCGGGCGCGTACTCCCAGCCGGGGTCCGCCGATACCGAGGTGCCGGGCGCGCTCCCCCGGGCTCGCCCGGCGGGCGCGGGCGTCGTCGGGGTAGTCATGGCGTCACGCTGAACGACCGGCCGGCCCGGCCGGTGCCGCCGGACCAGCGCCCGGACCCGGCCGCCACCGGCCAGCGATAAGAGCCGGGACGGAGCCCGCCCCGCTGCTCCGCGTAGCTGATCCGCACGCGAGTGCCTCCTGCTCAGTCACCGGCATGAGCCTAATCCAGGGTGAAGTAGTCGGGTCCGGCGTACTGGCCGGTGAGCTGCTTGCTGCGCTGCATCAGCAGGTCATTGAGCAGGCTGGAGGCGCCAATCCGGAACAGCGCGGGAGTGAGCCATTCCGGGCCCGCGGTCTCCCGCACCAGCACCAGGTAGCGGACCGAGTCCTTGGCCGTGCGGATCCCGCCGGCCACCTTGACCCCGACCCGGCGGCCGGTCGCGCCGGCGTAGTCGCGCACGGCGCCCAGCATGACCAGGGCGACGGCCGGGGTGGCCGCCGGGCTGATCTTGCCGGTCGAGGTCTTGATGAAGTCGGCCCCGGCCAGCATGGCCAGCCAGGACGCCCGCGCGACGTTGTCCAGGGTGGCGAGCTCGCCGGTCTCCAGGATCACCTTCAGGTGCGCTGGCCCGCAGGCCTCGCGGACCGCCCGCACTTCCTCGTACACCTGCCCGTAGTGCCCGGCCAGGAAGGCCCCGCGGTCGATGACCATGTCCACCTCGTCCGCCCCGCTCTGCACCGCGTCCCTGACATCGGCGAGCTTGACCGCGAGCGAGGCGCGGCCGGACGGAAAGGCAGTGGCCACGGACGCGATGGCGACCTTGCTGCCGGCCAGCGCGGTGCGCGCGGTCGCGACCAGGTCCGGGTACACGCACACGGCGGCGACCGGCGGCACGGCGGGATCGCCGGGATCGGGCCGCAGCGCCTTCGCGCACATCGCCCGGACCTTGCCCGGGGTATCCGCGCCCTCCAGCGTGGTCAGGTCGATCATCCGGATCGAGGCGTCCAGCGCCCACAGCTTGGCGTCCCGCTTAATGGACCTGGTGGCCAGGCTCGCCGCCCGCGCCTCGGCGCCGACCTGGTCGACCCCGGGCAGCCCGTGCAGCACCTGCCGGAGCGCGGCGTCGGAGGTGGCGACATCGGTCAGCCAGGGGCGGTCCGCGATGGCCTGAGGCGGCTGGCCGGTGCCCACCGCGCTACCTGGCTGCCCGCAGCACGGCGTCGCTCGCGGCCTTCGCGATCGCGAAGCCGGGCTTGAGCACCGTGTTGATGATGTGCAGCCGCTGGTCGAACGGCGCGAACGCGCTCTTCATCGCGTTGACGGTCAGCCACTCGACGTCGGACCAGCCGTAGCCGAACGCGTCGGACAGGGCGGCGAACTCCGACGACAGGGTCACCCCGCTCATCAGCCGGTTGTCGGTATTGACCGTCACCCGGAAGGACAGCTGGCGGAGCAGCCCGATCGGGTGCTCGGAGATCGACGCGGCGGCACCGGTCTGCACGTTGGACGTCGGGCACATCTCCAGCGGGATCCGGCGGTCCCGCACGTAGCTGGCCAGCCGGCCCAGCGTGATGACGCCGTCCGCGCCGACCCGGATGTCGTCCACGATGCGGACGCCGTGGCCGAGCCGCTCGGCGCCGCACCACTGCAGCGCCTCCCAGATCGACGGGAGCCCGAACCCCTCCCCCGCGTGGATCGTGATGTGGAAGTTCTCCCTGGCCACATACTGGAACGCGTCCAGGTGGCGGCTCGGCGGGCTGCCGGCCTCGGCCCCGGCGATATCGAATCCGACCACGCCCTCGTCGCGATGGCGGACCGCCAGCTCGGCGATCTCCAGCGAGCGGGCCGCGGTCCGCATCGCGGTGAGCAGGGCGTAGACGGTGATGCCCCGCCCCGCGCTGCCGCGCCGGAATCCCTCCAGCACCGCGTCCACGACCTGGTCGAGGCTGAGCCCGCGGGTGACGTGCAGCTCCGGGGCGAACCGCACCTCGGCGTAGACGACGCCGTCGGCGGCGAGATCCTCGGCGCACTCGGCCGCCACCCTGATCAGCGCATCCCTGGTCTGCATCACGCCGACCGTGTGCTGGAAAGCCTCCAGGTAAAGCTCCAGCTGGCCGCGGCGCGCGACGGCGGCCATCCACGCGGCCAGCTCGCCGACGTCGTCGGTGGGCAGCCCCTGGTAGCCGGTCTCGCGGGCCAGCTCCACGATGGTCTGCGGCCGCAGCCCGCCATCGAGGTGATCGTGCAGCAGCACCTTGGGGACCGTGCGGAGCTGCTCGATCGTCAGGGCCATGCGTCCATTATCACCTGGGGCGGACCGCCCGGCATGGCCGGCCGGTCCGCCTGACGGCCGGTCCCGCGCCAGCGCCACGCCCGGTCCTGCGCCGGTCCGGTGCTCCAGGAGAGACTCCCGGCGGGCGGCGCAACGGCGTTAACCAGAAGGATTCGCGTCGCCGGTGGCGCGAATCCTTCGGGTTATGAGTTGTCAGGCTCCGGCGGCGCCAGAGTTTCCGATCCGCTCCAGGATGAGCGGGCCGGCGTCCGGCGGGCGGGGACCTATCTCGATCGCGCCGGCCAGCGCGTCCCTGGCGCTGGCGAACCGGGATCTGGTGTCGCCGCGCAGTTCCAGCAGGGGCTGGCCGCGCTCGATCCGGTCCCCCGGCTTGGCCAGGCAGATGACCCCGGCGGCCGCGCTCACCGGATCCTCCTTCCTGGCCCGGCCGGCCCCGAGCCGCCAGGCGGCCACCCCGACGCCGCGGGCATCAAGCCGGCGAAGCCAGCCGCTCTCCGCGGCGGTGACCAGCTCGGCGTGCGCCGCCCGCGGCAGGGGCGCGTCCGGGTCGCCGCCCTGGGCCCGGATCATCGCGCGGTAGCGGTCCAGCGCGCGGCCATCGGCCAGGGCCGCGGCCGGAGCGGCGGATACCGGCGCCAGGCCGGCCAGCGCGAGCATCTCCTCGGCCAGCGCCAGGGTCACCTCGGCCAGGTCCGGCGGGCCACCGCCGGCCAGCGTCGCCACGGCCTCCTCGACTTCGACCGCATTGCCGACGGCCCGCCCCAGCGGGGTGTCCATCCGGGTCAGCAGGGCCGTGGTCCGGACGCCGTGCTCCGCACCGAGGGTGACCATCGTCTGCGCCAGCCGCCGGGCGTCGCCGATGTCGCGCATGAATGCGCCGGTGCCGACCTTGACGTCGAGCACCAGGGCCGCGGTCCCCTCGGCGATCTTCTTGGACATGATCGAGCTGGCGATGAGCGGGATCGACTCGACGGTGCCGGTCACGTCGCGCAGTGCATAGAGCCGGCGATCGGCGGGCGCCAGTCCCTGACCGGCGGCGCAGATCACGCAGCCGGCCGTGCGCAGCACCGCGATCAGCTCCGCGGTACCCAGCTCGGCTCGCCAGCCGGGGATCGACTCCAGCTTGTCCAGCGTGCCGCCGGTGTGGCCGAGGCCGCGGCCGGACAGTTGCGGCACGGCCGCGCCGCAACTGGCCACCAGCGGAGCCAGGACCAGCGAGACCTTGTCGCCCACGCCGCCGGTGCTGTGCTTGTCGACGGTCGGCGCGGGCACGGCACTCAGGTCCAGCCGCTCGCCGGAGTCGATCATCGAGGCGGTCCAGCTACGCAGCTCAGCCGGATCGAGGCCGCGGAAGTAGATGGCCATCAGCAGTGCCGACATCTGCTCATCGGCGATCTCACCGCTCGTGTACGCGTCGATCAGCCAGCGAATCTCGCCGTCGGCGAGCACCTGACCATCGCGCTTGGCCCGGATCAGGTCCACCACGTCAGGCACTGGCGGCCCGCCGCCCGGCCAGGTCCGTGCCGCTGAATGAGGCCGGCAGCAGCCGCCCGAGCTCGGTCGGCCCGGCGGCGGTCTCCACCAGCAGGCCATCGCCGCCCGCCTCCAGCAGCAGCTGCCGGCACCGGCCGCAGGGCAGCAGCGGCTCGCCGTCCCCGGCCACCACGCTTACGGCGACGAGGGTTCCGCCGCCGGACGCGTGCAGCGCGGACACCAGCCCGCACTCGGCGCAGAGGGTGAGTCCGTAGGAGGCGTTCTCCACGTTGCAGCCCGTCACGATCCGGCCGTCCGAGGCCAGGCCGGCCGCCCCCACCTGCAGCCGCGAGTACGGCGCGTAGGCACGCCCGGCCGCAGCAGTCGCCGCGCCGCGGAGCGCCGGCCAGTCGATCGCCATTGTGGTCCTCCAGGGAATGAGTCAGGGATCGCGGGCCAGCCGGCCCGGCGGCTGCATGAACAGAAACCGAACGACCAGTGACAGGACGGTGAAGACCGGATCAGCCTGTCTGGTCCCGGGTCAGCGGACCCGGGATCAGGTCGCCAGGATCTCAGCCCGGGACCTTCCCGCGATATAGCCGGAGGCTCACGATCCTGACGGTCTCGATTCGGCAACAGCCCTATCAGGACAGTGGGTTCGCGCTTCCCGGACGGACGCATCGGGGCTAGCCTTCGGAAAATCCCGGGGGGCTTCGGGACTTCCTTGCCCTGGCCGGCTGGGGCCACGCTATTCGAGCCGGCGGCCCTACCCAGCGGCCGATGGCCGCCCCTGGCAAAGGAGGTAACCGTGAAGAACAAACTCGGGGTCGTCGCTGGCATCGGCGTCGTCTCGCTTCTGGCCGCGGCATGCGGCTCAAGTTCGTCTGGTGCCAGCCCGTCCACCAGTGCATCGAGCAGTGCGCCCGCGGCAGCAGCCAAGTTTGAAGGCTGCATGGTGACCGACACTGGCGGCATCGACGACAAGTCGTTCAACGCCTCGTCCTGGCAGGGCATGCAGCAGGCGCAGGCCACCGATCCGAGCAAGATCACCGTCAAGTACCTGCAGTCCACCTCGTCGGCCGACTACGCCTCGAACATCTCGGCGTTCCTCGGCCAGAAGTGCGGGATCATCGTCACCGTCGGATTCCTGATGGCGCAGGCGACGCAGTCGGCCGCGAAGGCCAACGCCGGCTCGAAGTTCGCGATCGTGGACTACCCGAAGTTCCCGCAGACGAACATCGACTCGCTGGTGTTCAACACCGTGCAGGACGGGTTCCTGGGCGGCTTCCTGGCCGCGGGCATGACGAAGACCGGCAAGGTCGCGACGTTCGGCGGCGAGAAGCTGCCCACCGTGACGATCTACATGGACGGCTTCTGGGACGGCGTGCAGTACTACAACCGGCTGCACCACAAGAGCGTGAAGGTGCTCGGCTGGAACGAGCAGACCCAGAGCGGTGAGTTCACCAACAGCTTCACCAACCTGACCATGGGCCAGACGATCACGCAGCAGTTCATCACCGAGGGCGCGGACATCATCTTCCCGGTCGCCGGCGGCGTCGGCCTGGGTGCGGCCAAGGCCGTCCAGGACGCCGACAACTCTGCGGGCAGCCAGAAGATAAACATGATGTGGGTGGACACCGATGGCTGCGTCAGCGCGGCACAGTACTGCAAGTACTTCATCACCAGCGTGGAGAAGGGCATCCAGCCGGCGGTGAAGGCCGCGGTGCTCTCTGCCGCTGACGGCAAGTTCAAGGGCGGTGCCTACATCGGCACGCTGGCGAACGGCGGCGTGGGGCTCGCCCCGTTCCACGACTTCGCCAGCAAGATCCCGCCCGCGCTGCTGGCCCAGCTGGGCGTGGTGAAGGCGGCCATCATCAGCGGCAAGATCGTGCCGGCCACCAAGAGCCCGGTGTAACTGGGTCTCCAGGCTGGGCCGGGCCGTCGTGGCGGCCCGGCCCAGCCTGGGGTCACCTGGCCGGCCGGAGGCGCGCTAGCGTGGCGCCTGCCGGGCGACGCCGGTCATCGCGGGAGCATCCGTAAGAGGGACGGCCGTGGAACTTGAGTTGCGCGGGATCACGAAACGCTTCGGCAACCTCGTGGCCAACGACCACATTGACCTCAAGGTTGCTCCCGGCGAGATCCGCGGCCTCCTCGGCGAGAACGGGGCCGGCAAGACCACGCTGATGAACATCCTGTACGGGCTGGTGCAGCCGGATGACGGGGAGATCCGCGTCGACGGCAAGCCGGTGGCGATCCACTCGCCGAAGGACGCCATCAACGCCCGGATCGGGATGGTCCACCAGCACTTCATGCTGGTTCCGGTCTTCACGGTCGCCGAGAACGTCATGCTCGGCGTTGAGCCCACCCGCGCCCTGGGCCTGCTCGACCGGAAGCGGGCCCGCCGCCAGGTGCATGAGCTTTCCGAGCGCTACGGCCTGCAGGTGAACCCGGATGCCATGATCGAGGATCTCCCGGTCGGGGTGCAGCAGCGGGTGGAGATCATCAAGGCGCTGCTGCGCCAGGCCAGCGTGCTGATCCTCGACGAGCCCACGTCGGTGCTCACCCCGGGTGAGACCGAGGACCTGTTCCGGGTGATGCGCGAGCTGCGCTCCGGCGGCCGGTCGATCGTCTTCATCTCCCACAAGCTGAAGGAGGTCCAGGCGATCGCCGACCGCATCACCGTCATCCGCCACGGCCGGGTCGTCGGTGAGCGGCCGCCGACGGCCAGCGACGCCGAACTCGCCGCGCTCATGGTCGGCAGGCCAGTGGAACTGCGGGTCAGCAAGGAACCCGCCCGCCCCGGAGACGTGGTGCTCGACGTCAGCGACCTGACCGTCACCAGCGAGCTGACGCCCGGCGAGGTCAGCCAGGGCCTGAATGCCGTGGACGGCATCTCGTTCCAGGTCCGCGCCGGGGAGATCCTCGGCGTCGCCGGGGTGCAGGGCAACGGGCAGACCGAGCTCTGCGAGGCACTCATGGGCCTGCGGCCCGCCACCGGGACCGTGCACCTGGACGCCAGGGACATCAGCCGGGCCAGCCCCCGGGACCGGCTGCGTGCCGGGATCGGGTATATCCCGGAGGACCGGCAGGAAGACGGGATCGTCGCGGATTTCTCGGTCGCCGACAACCTCGTCCTGGACACCTACGACCGCCCGCCGCATGCCGCCGGGATCGCGATGGACCTGCCGGCGATCCGCGAGAACGCGAAAAGCCTCGTCGCCGAGTTCGACATTCGGACATCCTCCATCGATACCCCCGTGGGCACCCTGTCCGGCGGCAACCAGCAGAAGGTGATCCTCGCCCGCGAGGTCGGCCGGAAGGTCCGGCTGCTGCTGGCCAGCCAGCCCACCCGGGGCCTGGATGTGGGATCGATCGAGTTCGTGCACCGCCGGATCGTTCAGGAGCGCGACCAGGGCATCGCGGTGATCATCGTCTCGTCCGAGCTCGACGAGATCTATGCCCTCGCCGACCGGATAGCGGTCATGTACGAGGGGAAGATCACCGGCTTCCGGCCGCCGACGGTGCCGGTGGCTGAGCTCGGCCTGCTCATGGCGGGCGCCGGGGACGGCTCGGCGGGTGACGCCGGCCCGGGCGGCGCGGGGCCGGACGGCGCCGGGCCCGACGGCGGGGGGCCAGACGGTACAGCCCCGGCTGCGGTCACGGAGGCCGGTAACCCCGCATTCGGCGTTGACCCGGCGGTCGGCGTTGAACCGGCCGCCGGCACTGACCTGCCGGGCAGCACCGACCTGCCGGGCAGCACCGACCCAGCGGACGGCGCGTCCACAGGCGGGCCGGACGGGCAGGCGGAGCCGACATGAGCGACGAAGCCGACGGCCTGCCCCCGGGCGCCGCGGAACCCGGTCCGGGCGCGGGCGTGACGACCCAGCCGGCCGCCGATGGCACCGCCGGGCCGCCTCCGGGCCAGGGCCTGAACCGGATGATCATCAGCGCGGTCACCGAGGGTAGCCCAGCGGTCGTGACGACGCTGGCCATCCTGGCTGCGCTGGTGATCGGCGGGCTCATCATCGCGTTCAGCGATACCACGGTGCTGCACGCCTGGGCCAGCTTCTTCTCGGCGCCGGGCGCCGCGCTCTCCGCCGCCTGGCAGTCGGTGGCCGCCGCCTACTCGGCGTTGTTCGAGGGCGCGATCGTCAACCCGCACACGATTACGGCGGCCTTCCACGGCGGCTCCGTCGGCGCCATCTTCTACCCGCTCTCCCAGACCGCGTCCCAGGCCACCCCGCTGATCCTCACCGGGCTGTCGGTGGCCCTCGCCTTCCGGGCCGGCCTGTTCAACATCGGCGCGGCCAGCCAGTGGATCGGCGGCGCGATCGTGGTCACCTACCTGGGCTACGCGATCAGCCTGCCGCCGGTCATCCACATAATCGTCTGTCTGGCCGGCGGATTCGCCGGCGGCGCGGTGCTGGGCTGGCTGGTCGGCGATCTCAAGGCGCGGACCGGCGCGCACGAGGTGATCGTCACGATCATGCTCAACTACGTGATGTACAACTTCCTCTCCTACCTGCTCGGCACGCCGACGGCGCTGCAGTTGCCCGGCCAGGACAACCTGATCAGCCCGAACATCGCGGTCAACGCCCAGCTGCCGCACGTCGGCGGCCCGCCACCGCAGGTCGGGGCCGGCTTTCTCGTCGCCCTCGCGGCCGCGGGCGGCATGTGGTGGCTGCTGTCACGCAGCACCGTGGGATTCGAGTTCCGTACCGTCGGGGCCAATCCGAGCGCGGCTCGCAGCGCCGGGATGAGCGTCGGACGGACCTGGGCGCTGGCCATGCTGCTGGCCGGCGGGCTGGCCGGTCTCAGCGGCGCGGTGGCCATCCAGGGCACCTTTTACAGCCTCAACTTCCAGAGCTACGGGACTTACGGCATCACCGGCATTACCGTCGCCCTGCTCGGCCGGGCCCGGCCGCTCGGGGTGGTGCTGGCCGGGCTGCTGTTCGGCGCGCTGGACGCCGGCAGCACCGTGATGCAGGCCGCCACGTCGGTTCCGGTCGACATCACCGAGGTCATCCAGGGACTGATCGTGCTATTCGTGGCGGCGCCGCCGCTGATCCGCGCGGTGTTCCGGCTCCGGCAAGCCCGGGCCTCCGGGATGGAGGCGCTCACGAAGGGGTGGAACGGATGACCGCCCTCGCCACCGTCACCCGCGCCCCGGTCACCGTCAGCCGCAGGCAACGGGCCGCGGCGGTGTTCGTACTGTTCGGACTGGTCGACATCCTGGTGTTCGGGCTCCTCGCGCGCGGCAAGGGTGACGCCACGTTCGCGTTCGCGCTGCCCGGCGCCTCGGTGAAAGTGCCGAGCATCCAGGTGCCCGCCGCCCCGCTGGCTTACATCCTCGGCGTCGCCTCGATCATGATCGGCGTGGCCCGCGCGACGATCGAGGAATCCACCGCCGTCAAGCGGCTGAGCATCGCCGCCGTGCTGGTGTTCTTCGTCATCTCGCTGCTCGCCTGGGCCGACACCGGCAGCTGGGCCAACGGCATCCCGGTAAATGTGGTCAGCCTGCTGCAGGGCACGCTGGCCGCCGGGATCCCGCTGATCCTCGGTGCCCTGGCCGGGTGCATGGGCGAGCGTGCCGGTGTGATCAACATCGCCATCGAGGGCCAGCTGCTGCTCGGCGCGTTCACCGCCGCCGTGGTGGCCAGCACCGTGGGGGTGCTCTGGCTCGGCCTGATCAGCGGAGCGCTGGCGGGCGGCCTGGTCGGCATCGTCCTGGGGCTTTTCGCCATCCGCTGGCTGGTCGACCAGATCATCCTGGGCGTGGTGCTCAACCTGCTGATCAGCGGGCTCACCGGCTACCTCTACGACCGGCTGCTGGTGCCGGAGGCCAACACGTTCAACAACGCGCTCACGTTCAGCGCGGTCAAGATCCCGGTCCTCGGCGACATCCCGATCATCGGGCCGATCTTCTTCGACTCGACGATTTTCCTCTACATCACCTACGCCGCGATCATCGCGGTCCAGGTCGGCCTGTTCAGCACCCGCTGGGGCCTGCGGGTGCGCGCCGTGGGCGAGCACCCGACGGCCGCCGACACCGTCGGCATCAGGGTGCTCGGCATCAGGTACGGCAATCTCATCATGGGCGGCATGCTGGCCGGGATCGGCGGCGCCTACCTGACGATCGGGTCGGTGGGGACGTTCAGCAAGGACATGTCCTCCGGGCTGGGGTACATCGCCCTGGCCGCGATGATCTTCGGCCGGTGGACTCCGCTCGGCGCCACCGCGGCGGCCCTGTTCTTCGGCTTCACCGAGGCGCTGCAGAGCTTCATGGGCAGCATCTCCGTGCCGATCTCGCCGTTCCTGCTCGGGATGCTGCCGTACGTGGCCACCATCGTCGCCGTGGCCGGCCTGGTCGGCCGGGTCAGAGCCCCGGCCGCCGACGGGAAGCCGTACCTGCGGTCATGACCGGCCCGCGAGCACCAGTGGGTGCGCCGGAAGGCAACCCGTACGCCGCGGCGGCGGCCAGCGCGGCCGTGCTGGCTGAGCGCACCGGCCAGCCCCGGCACGACGTGGCCATCATCCTGGGCTCCGGCTGGGCGCCAGCGGCCGACGCGCTGGCCGCGGCGGCCCGGCCCGGCGACGCCAGCACCGCCGCCGAGGTGCCGCTGGCCGAACTCGGCGGCTTCCCGCCGCCCACGGTTCCCGGGCACTCCCCCGTCGTCCGGTCACTGACCGTCGGCGGTCAGCGGGTCCTGGTGTTCCTCGGCCGGACGCACCTCTACGAGGGCCATCCGGCCGACACCATCGTGCACGGCGTGCGGACGGCCGTGGCGGCCGGTTGCCGGGTAATCGTCCTGACCAACGCGGCCGGCGGGATCCGGGCCGGGTACCAGGTCGGGCAGCCCGTGCTGATCCGCGATCACCTCAATCTGACCGCGCGGTCCCCGCTGGCCGGCCCGCCGCCCCCGGACGGCTACCCGGCCCGGTTCACCGACCTCACCGACCTGTACTCGCCGCGGCTGCGGGAACAGGCCCGCCGCGCCGATCCGGGCCTGGCCGAGGGCGTCTACGCGGCGCTGCCCGGACCGCACTACGAAACCCCGGCCGAGATCGCCATGCTGCGCGGGCTCGGCGCGGACCTGGTGGGGATGTCGACCGTGCTTGAGGCCATCGCCGCCCGCCATCTCGGCGCGGAAGTGCTGGCCATCTCGCTGGTCACGAATCTCGCCGCGGGCCTGGCACCCAGCGGCCTCGACCACGCCGAGGTCGTCGCCGCGGGCCGGGCCGCCTCGGCCAGGATGGGCTCGCTGCTCGCCGCGATCCTGCCGGGACCGGGCTGACGTGATCCCCCCGGATCTCCGCGCGCGGATCGACGCGTGGATCGACGATGACCCCGACGAGCGGGATCGCGGCGAGCTGCGCGGGCTGCTCGCCGACGATGGCCCCGCGGCCGAGGCGGCGCTCGGTGACCGGTTCGGCGGGCGGCTGCAGTTCGGCACCGCCGGGCTGCGCGGCGTCGTCGGGGCCGGGCCGAACCGGATGAACCGCGCGGTCGTCCGCGGCACGACCGCGGCCCTGGCCAGCTGGCTCCGCGCGCGGGCCGCGGCAGGCGCGCCCGGCGTGACCGAGGTGAAAGCGAGCGGGCCGGATGCGGCCCGAAGTCACCTCGACCAGGATCCGGCCGCGGCGGGCGGCGCGGCCGGTGCGGTCGCCGCTGCCTGGGGGAGCGTGGTGGTCGGCTGTGACGCCAGGTACCGGTCGGATGAGTTCGCGGACGAGGCGGCCCGGGTGCTGGCCGGCGCTGGCCTGCGGGTGCACCTGCTGCCGCCGCGGCAGCCCACGCCGCTGCTGGCCTTCGCCATCCGGCACCTGTCCGCGTCGGCCGGCATCATGATCACCGCGAGCCACAACCCGCCGGCCGACAACGGCTACAAGCTCTACCTGGCCGACGGGGCGCAGATCGTGCCGCCGGCCGACACCGAGATCGAGGCCGCGATCCGCGCACTCGGGCCGCTGGCGCAGGTACCGGTCGCGGACCCCGGCAGCCCGCTCATCACCCGGCACGGGGACGAGGTCGCGCGCGCCTACCTGGACGCGGTCACCGCGCCGTTTCACGCCCCGTCCGGCGCCAGCGGGCTGCGGATCGTCTACACCCCGCTGCACGGCGTGGCCGGCGGGCTGGCCCTGCGGGCGTTCGAGCAGGCCGGCTTCCCCCGCCCGGAGGTCGTGTCGGCCCAGTTCGAGCCGGACCCGGCCTTCCCGACGGTCAGCTTCCCGAACCCCGAGGAGCCCGGCGCGCTCGACCTGGCGCTCGCGCAGGCCCGCGGATCAGACGCCGACCTGGTGATCGCTAACGATCCTGACGGTGACCGGCTGGCGGTGGCCGTTCCCGATCCGCAGGCCGCCGGCGGCTGGCGGGCGCTGACCGGGGACCAGCTCGGCGCCCTGCTCGGTGCCTACATTCTCGAACGCACCTCCTCGGGGCCGGACCCCGGGCACCGGCTGGTCGCCACGACCGTGGTTTCCAGCACCCTGCTGTCCAGCATCGCGGCGGCGGCCGGCGCCAGCTACGCGGAGACGCTGACCGGATTCAAGTGGATCGTCCGAGCGGCCGAGCGGCGCAGCGGGCTGCGTTTCATCTTCGGTTACGAGGAGGCACTGGGCTTCTCGATCGGCGATACGGTGCGGGATAAGGACGGTATCGGGGCCGCGCTGGCCACGCTCAGCCTGGCGGCACGGGCCAGATCCGGCGGCGAGTCGCTGCTCGATGCCTACGGCGCGCTCGAAGTCGCGCACGGCGTGCACCTGACCGGGCAGCTCACGCTGCGGACCGGCTCGCCCGCGCGGATCATGGCGCGGCTGCGGTCCGCGCCGTCGGCCGCGTTCGGCGGCTCCGCGGTGACATCCGTCGCCGATCTGGCCGGCGGGACGCCGGAACTGCCGTCGTCGGACGTGCTCAGCTACCGGCTCGCGGGCGCCAGGGTGGTGATCCGGCCGAGCGGGACCGAGCCGAAGATCAAGGCCTACCTGGAGGTAGTCGAGCCGGTGAGCAGCGGGCGCCTGGCCGAAGCACGCCACGCCGCCCAGGCCCGGATGGACCCGCTGCGCGAGGCCGTGCAGGCCATCCTGGCCGGTTAGCCCGGGTGCCGGGTCAGTCCGCGATGGCCAGGATCACGTCCGATGCCTTGACCACCGCGATGACTTCCTGGCCCTCGGCCAGCCCGAGTTCGTCGGCGGCCTCGACGGTGATCGAGGCCACCAGGCGGGTCCCGTTGGCGTCGAGTTCCACGTTGGCGGTGGCCTCGCCGCGGGTGATGCTAACCACCCGCCCATTGATCCGATTGCGTGCGCTGAGCCTCATGCCGGTGTCGTCCCCGTTCTGCGTCGTCAGGGTTTCGCGTGCGCCTGCTGGCGGACGGCAGTCACATTCTGCCGGAGTACCAGCCGGGCCGGGTCGCGCGGCTCGCCGGATCAGGCCGCGATGCCCGTCCCGCCTTTCGCGCTGCGGCGAAGACCGTGGCAAGCTCAGGAGCATGACCAGTCCAGAAGAGGACCCGGCCTGCGCTGTCGCGCACGGGCATGCCCCCTCCCCCGGGAACGGGCGGACGCTCGTCGCGGTGTTCTTCTCGCCGGTGGCCGGCTACCTGCTGCATTTCGGCCGCGACGCGGGCTTCCGGGCGATCCTGGTCGAGCCTGACCCCGAGCGCGCCGCTGCCGCGCGGGCCTCAGGCCTGTCTCCGGAGGCCGGCGTCCCCGCTTCCCTCGATGACAGCGCCGACGTGGTCGTGACCGATCATCACCGGCCGGAACTCGGCGAGATGCTGCGCGACGCGCTGGCCAGCCCGGCCCGCTGGGTCGGCGTAATGGGCAAGGCCAATCACGCGGCGCCGCATATCCCCGCGCTGGCCGGGCTGGGCGTGCCGGCCGCGGAGATCGCCCGCGTGCACCGGCCGATCGGCCTCAACATCGGCTCGCGCACGCCGCCTGAGATCGCCATCTCCACGCTGGCCGGCCTGATCGCCGATCACAACGGCAGGCCGGGCGGATTCAGCTACCCGGCGGTCGCTTCGGTGTCGTAGCCGGGCACCGCCGACGACGTTCGCGGAGGTGAGAGCCGTGGTGGCCGAGAGCCCGGGCCCGGTGCCGACCGCCGGTTACCCGGGCACGGCGCTGCCCGGGAAGCTGGGCATCAAGCCCGGGCACCGGGTGGCCCTGATCGGTGCTCCGGCTGGTTTCGCGGACCGCCTGGAACCGCTGCCCGAGCGGGTGTCCGTGCAGGCCGCCCTGGACGGCGACGCGCCGCTTGACGTCATCATCTGCTTCGTGGTCCAGCGCGCGGAACTGGCGGCGGAGCTGGCCGGACTGCGCGCCCGGATGGCCCCGGCCTGCGGGCTGTGGATCGCCTGGCCGAAGCGGGCGTCGAAGGTCCGCACGGACATGTCCGACCACGTTGTGCGCGAGATCGCCCTGCCCACCGGCCTGGTGGACAACAAGGTCTGCGCCATCGACCAGATCTGGTCCGGCTTGCGGCTGGTCATCCGCCGCGAACTCCGCTAGCGGGCGCTAGTAGTCGAGGATCCGCTCGCCGTTGAAGATGCCGAGCTCCTCCTGGTAGAGCTCGAGCCCGATGCCGTTCGGATCACGGAAGTACATGCTGTCCAGTACTCCGCGATCCGGCCCCAGGTAGTCGACGCCGGACTGGTCCAGCTTCTTCTTCGCCACCTCGAACTGCTCAGCCGAGATGGAGATCGCGAGATGCTGCACCCCGCCGATGGTCTCGGTGAATGCCGGATGGTCATGGCCGGGAAAGTCGAAGAACCCGAGCAGGTTGTGGTTCCCGATGTCGAAGAAGAAGTGGTTGGAGCCCGCGTAGTCCCGGTTCTCCACCAGCTCCACCAGGGGGAACCCGAGGAAGTCCTGGTAGAACTTGATGGTCTCCTCGGTGTCGCGGCAGATCAGCGCGAGATGGTGCACGCCGCGTACGGTGCTGTGCGGCCTTTCGCTCTCCGGGCGCAGGTACCGCTGGCGCAACTCTTCGCGGCGGGCCCTGATGTCTTCGAGTTCCTTGCCTTCTGGCTGTGGCACAGCGTCCTCCTGAGATGGTGCGGCAGTCGATTGTCTCCCGGCCCGGCTATTTCCCGCCAGCCGGGAGGCTCGCCCGGTCCAGGCTCAGGTGCCGGTGCCGGAACGCCCAGCCTCGCAGCCCGCGGCCCATCTGGGCCAGGGCGGACGGAGGGACGGCCACAACCGGGCAGGTCGCGTGGGCCAGGCAGTAGCGGCTGACCCGGCAGGCCGCGATGCGGCTGAATACCCCGCGGCGGCCCGCGCCGACCACGAGCAGGTCATCGTCGGAGTCCGCGACGCGGACCAGGACGCTGCCCGGCTCCCCCCGGACCACCATGGGCTCGACCGGCACCCCGGCCGGGGCCCCGCCGAAGGCCAGGTCAAGCGCGTACCACAGCCGCTCCCACGCGGCATCTTTCCAGACCTGCCGCAGGTACAGGGACGGGCCGCGGCGATCAGCCAGTTCACCGCCTGGCGGCGCCCAGACAAGCACGGGAATCAGCGCTGAATCATGCATGCGGGCCAGGCCCGCCGCATAGCGGAGCGCCTGCAGACTGCCTGGCGATCCGTTGACGCCTGCAAACACCCGACGTACGGGGGACACGACGCGGCTCCTTCCGGACGTATTGCTTCCCATCTAGTAAACCCCCGGCGGCCAGCGGAC
>CAVWLF010000023.1:0-84194 GCA_963755815.1 uncultured Actinomycetes bacterium | reverse complement strand
TAACGACGGAGTCTGCCGCCGACGTTAGCACGAGTAAGCAATCGGCCTCTTTCCGCTGCCGCGTGGCGATCCGGCCGCGGGTGGCGGCAGAGGCTGTGCTTTACCCCCACCCGAGGCACCAGCGCGAGCGGGCCTCAGGCAGGCGAACGCTGCCGGTCGACGATGAGCTGGTCGGCACCTTGATCGTGCTGCGCAAGCGTCAGCTTGAACTGCCCGGCTGGTGTCTGACCAAGCCTGTGCGCGGCAATGTTCATTTTTTTCCAGCTTTACGCCGCAGGGGTGTCCTTTCCGGACGGGCTCGTCCGTCCTTCTCGCGGGTGGCGCTTGCCACCACGCGGACGAGAAACGAGGAGACCGATGACCAGCAAGACCACCACAGCAGGGTCCGACACCGACCGGCAGGCCATTCTCGACGTGCTCGCGGGCTTGTACAAGGCGTGGGAAGCCAACGACGCCGAGGCGTTCGTGGCCGACTACACCGACGACGCCAGTGTGGTCCAGCCCGGCGTCTACAAGAAGGGCCGCGAGGAGATCCGCACTACGATGGCCGCAGGGTTCGCGGGCCCGCTCAGCGGGTCGCGGGCGACCGACCACCCGGCGGACGTCCGTTTTCTCACCGACGACACGGCCGTAGTGATCAGCGAGGGCGGAATCATCTTCCCTGGGCAGGACGCTGTCGCGAGCGAGGGGCTGGTGCGCGCGACCTGGGTGCTGGTCAGGCGCGGCGGCTGCTGGCGCATCGCCTGCTACCACAACAGCCCCGCCAGCTAGGGCGTCGTCTTCCAGGTGCGGGGCGTTCCCTCCGGGGAGCCGCCCCGCACCTGAATCCGAACAGTCCCGGGGCCATAGCAGCGTTGGCACAGTCGTGATCGCCAAAGTAAAACGGTGTGGACCTGGTCCGCCGAACGGAAGGAACCTTGACGATGACGCAGTATCTGGCCTTGTGCTACTACGACCGGAACCAGTATTGGGATTCACCGCCGGAGCTGGAGTTCTCCCCCGAGTACACGGAGTTCGCCCGGCGGGCCACCGAGGCCGGGGTCATGCGCGGCGGTGAAGCTCTGCACCCGGTTGCTATGTCGACCACCATCATCGTGTCGGGCGGCAAGGGCGGCGACGTCCTGCTGGTCGACGGCCCTTACGCCGAGGCGAAGGAGGTCTTGGGTGGGTACTTCCTGCTGGAGGTGGCCGACCTCGACGAGGCCATCGCCTGGGCGGCGCAGATCCCGGCCGCCTGGCGGGGGAAGATCGAGCTTCGTCCGATAGCGCCGGTACACGCCTAGGTGCGCCCAGGCGTGGACGCCACCGACACTCTGGTCGAGGTGCTGAGGAGCGAAGGTCTCAGGGTGCTGGCCACGCTGGCCAGGACCATCGGCGATCTGGCCGTCGCCGAGGACGCGCTCTCAGAGGCCACGATCACCGCCCTGGATGCCTGGCCCAAAACGGGGATCCCTGATAATCCGCGTGCCTGGCTGGCGGTGGTCGCCCGGCGCAAGGCGCTTGACCTGCTGCGACGCGAGTCAGCCCGGTCGGCCAAGGAGACCGCCGCGTTCCGGTGGGGAACCGAGGCCGCGCCGGACCAGATCGAGGAGGCGATCGAGGCGATGGAGCCAGAGACCTCCCTGCACGACGATATGCTGCGCCTGATCTTCACCTGCTGCCACCCGGCACTTGGCCGTGAGGCTCAGGTGGCCCTCTCGCTGCGAACATTGGCCCGGCTCGAGGTGCCGGCCATCGCCCGCGCCTTCCTGGTGCCTGAGGCCACCATGGCGAAGCGCCTGGTGCGGGCCCGCTCCAAGATCGCCACGGCCCGCATCCCCTATTCGATTCCCTCCGACGCGGAGCTTCCCGGCCGGCTGGCCGCAGTGCTGGCAGTCGTGTACCTGATCGCCACCGAGGCCCACGCCCCGACAGGCGGGGACGCGGTGGCCCGTGTTGATCTCGAGGCCGAGGCGATCCGGCTGGCCAGCTTGCTGGCCCGCCTGATGCCCGACGAGCCCGAGGCACTCTCTCTGCTTGCGTTGCTGCTGCTGACCTCGGCCCGCACCCCCGCCCGCACCGACGCCGACGGCCACCCGGTGACCCTGGCGGACCAGGACCGCACGCGCTGGAACCGCGCCGCGATCGCGGAGGGTTCGGCGTGGCTGACCGAGGCGGTGGACCGGTCTGGCGGGGTCGCCGGTTCCTATCAGATCCAGGCTCATCTCGCCGCGGCCCACTCCACCGCGCCCAGCTGGCAGGAGACAGACTGGGACCGGATCGTCGGCCTCTACGACTTGCTCGGGTCGATCACGGCCAACCCGGTAGTGGCGCTCAATCGGGCGATTGCGGTTACCGAACGCGACGGCCCCGCGGCGGGATTGGCTGCCCTGAAGACCATCGTCGGCCTGGAGTACTCACATCTGTGGCACGCCGCCCTGGCGGACAACCTGCGTCGGCTTGGCCACACGAGCGAGGCTGCCGGAGAACTTCACACCGCAGTAACCCTGGCGCCCAGCGAAGCCGAACAGCGCCTCCTGCAGGACCGGCTGCGCGCTGTGCGATCCGAGCTCCGCTGACGGCCTTTGATCCTTCGACGTGAGTGCCGCTGCCAAGCGAGCGCTAGCGTTGTGATCGCAGTGTCCTGGCCCGCCAGGCTCACTGTCGGCGGGTTGTACTAAAGATGACTCAGTCTGCTCGGGTGATCATCGCTGGATGGCCGTACATGCGGCATCACACGCCCGAGCACTCCCACGATAAGGAGCCGTTCGTGGCTATCCGGCCCGATTGTGTCGTGGCTGCGGCGGCGGTCGTCGTTGCGGCGCTGGAGCCTGGCATCAATGCGGACTGGTCGGTGGCCGCGGGCGACCTGGAATGGAGCGTTGACCGGACAATCGCGCATATGACCGGCGCTCCTGGCAAGTACGCCCTTTACCTGTCGAGCCGTTCCACTCGCTACGTCGCAGTGAGAGTGTGGCCCGCGGAAGATGCGACGCGGCCGGAACGTCTGGAAGCCATCGAGGCGTGTGCGGCGGCGCTCGCCGGTGTTGCGGCCGCGGCACCCCCGGGCGCCGTCGGCTTCCACGTCACCGGGATGCGGAGCGCAGAGCAGTTCCTCGCGATGGCGTGTGAGGAACTGCTCATTCACGCCTATGACGTCACCTGCGGGCTGGGACTGCCATACGAGCCGCCCGAAGACCTGTGCCGACTCGTGATCGAGCACTGCTATCCCGGTCAGGCCATCGGCAAGCGCCCGGTATGGCCCTTCCTCGTGTGGCTGAGCGGCCGGCGCCACCCAGCCGCGGCAGGCTGGGGTCAGCCGCCACCGCTCCCCGAACGTGCAGAGATACCGCTCGAATTCGGCTGGGACACTGCCACTGGCGAGTGGCGCGCGATCAGATGGGCGACATAAAGGAGTCTGACGCTGATGGAGCACGCGGGCGCGCCCCGGACCTCTGGTCGCGTCCCGGCCGAGACCAGAGGTGAAAGGATTACGGCATGACCAGGGCTCTGATGCTCATCGATGTCCAGCGCAACATGCTGGAGCCGCCGACGCCGGTTCCTGCGGCCGCTTCTATCCGCGAAGCCCTGCAGGATCTGCTGCTGCGGGCACGCGGAGCGGGTGCGCTCGTGATCCACGTCCAGAACGATGGGCCACCCGGCGAACCTGACGAGCCCGACACTGATGGCTGGCAGCTCGTCTTTCCGGCCGGCGCCGGGGAGCTGATCGTGCGGAAGGACCAGCCTGACACGTTCGCCGCTAATCCTGCGCTGGTCAAGGACCTCGCGGCCAAGGAGATAACCGAAGTCGTCATAGCCGGGATGCAGAGCAACTATTGCGTGGCTGAATCCAGCCGGGGTGCCCAGAAGCACGGTCTTCAGGCAATCCTTGCCTCCGGCGCCCACGCCACCTACGACGAGAATGAGCCAGCATCTGCTATCTCAGCGCAGATCGAGCGGGAACTCGCTACGGAGGGCATCATGGTGCTCTCGTTCCGCAAAGTCAGCTTTGGTGAGGCCTCATAGCCAGCGGAGGCAGCTGGATAAGACCGAGACCGGCTATGGGGCCGACCGGATCGCGAAGCAGACACATGTGTTCAACCGCTGGGACGTCCGCCCGGTCAGCGATCCACGCCTTTGTCGGTCCACGTGATCCCTTCGTGGCGGCACAGGCAGAAGGGATGCCCGACCGGGTCGGTGTAGACCTGCCAGCCGTAGCCATCGGGTCCAATGCAGTCCTTCTGCAGTGTCGCGCCGAGCTTGACGACGCGACTTTGTTCGGGCTCGATTTCGTTCACTTCGAAGTCGAGGTGGTACTGCTTGGGGTGTTCGCCGTCGGGCCAGCGCGGAGGCCGGTAGTCCTCCACCCGCTGGAAGGCCAGGTCGACCTCGCCGAAGGTGATGCCGGCCAGGTTTTCGGAACTGCCCTCCATGATGGCGTGGCCTGTCACCTCGGAGTAGAAGGCCGCCAGCTTCATCGGGTCCGGGCAGTCGATGATGAAACCCAAGAGTTGTAGCACCGGGCTATCTTGCCATGGAGCAGGGTGAAGCCGGCCCGCGTCGCCTCGGCCAGCACGCCGCTAGTGCGACGCTAATGACGCGAGACTACTCCCGTGGGTTTCTCCCATACGGAGATGTGCGCGCTGCTGTCGCTGGTGAAGGGCTCGCGCTGCCAGCTGCCCCACCGCTCGCGCAGGGTCAGCCCCGCGATCCTGGCCATCAGGTCGAGCTCGGACGGCCACAGGTAACGGTGCGGCGAGGAGAAGGTCTCCGTCTGGCCGTCGATAACCCAGTAGTGATGTGGCCATTCACCCGGTCGTTTCGGGCCACGGCGTGACGGCGTCGCCGAGCCGGTCTGCGGCTTCGAGGAACGGGCGGGCCTCGGCCTCGTGGCCGAGGCGGAGGAGGAACAGCCCCGAAGAGACCCGCTCGATGTATGACCATTGCCAGATGCTTTCCGGATCGACGCCGGTGCGGCGGCTCACCGCCTCGCAACGCTGGAAGGCAACGGCAGCCGCGTTGGCGGCCAGGAGGTCCTCGTTCCAGCCGCGCAACACCACGCCGAGGTCATGAGCCGGTTCGGAGGCCAAGCCTTCGGGGTCGATGAGCCTGAAGACCGGGTGGGCGCCGTCATCGATGCCGTCTGGCACCGCCAGCACGTTGAAGGGGTGGGCATCTCCGTGCACCAGCACGGTGTGCCCGGGGTCAGCGCGCGACGCTCGCCCGGCGGCGTAGTCGATTGCCCGCCTGGCCGCCCGCTCGGTGCAGGGCTCGCCGAGATCCCGCCATGCGCCGGCGATCGAGCCGGCCAGCCACTCGGCCTTGGCGGCACCGGTTGGCAGCGAAGGGCCGAGGTCGGCAGCGTCGGTGCGGTCATTGCCTTCTTCTCCTGAGCTTCGGTGCGAGGGCTGGCGTTCGTCATGCCGACGACCCGGGCTGCCGCCGCGCGCTGGCTGGGGGCCATTCACCTATCAGTCAGGGTCGCCCTATGCGTATCTCGCGGAGAGGCAGGTGCAGACGGTCGCCGCAGAGGGTACGTAGGACTTACTCCGACGTCGCTAGGTCCGGACTTGGTGACAATGCCTTAGGGCAGGGCAACAAAGGAGGCCGATGACCGTCGGGCAGGAGCCGATCGCACCGGCCGGGCGCCGCCGGTTGTCCTACGGCGCGTTCGCCTTGATCGTGATCGCCTACCTGGCGCTCATCCAGCTCGGCGGCCTGGCGGTCACCAACGCAGCAAATATCGCCGACGACCGCGACTTCGTCACCACGCACAACGTCCTAATTAGCCTATGGATCCCGGTCGGCGCAGCGCTGATCTTCACCTACGCCGTGATCACCATCATCGGCTGGCAGCGGCCCGTCTTCCGGGACGACCGGCCAGTCCAGCGGTGGGTCCTGGTCGTGCCCATCGTCTTCGCGGCCGGGATCATTCTGGCCACCGACTACAGCAGCCTGGCCAGCAAAGGACTGGGTTTCACGCTGATCCTGCTGATCGGCACCCAGTTCGTCGGCTGGGGCGAGGAAGGCATGTTCCGCGGCATCGGGGTCACCATGCTGCGCGACCACGGCCTGCGCGAAGGCCAGGTCGCCCTGTGGTCGAGTCTCATATTCGGGATCGTCCACCTGACCAACGCGATCGGGCGTGGCGCCTCAGCGATCCCCCAGGCGATCGCGGTTAGCCTGGCCGGGTACTTCTTCTACCTCATGCGCCGGGTCTCCCACGGCAACGTACTCAACTCGGTGATCCACGGGCTGTTCGACTTCTCGATCTTGTCGGGTACGGCCATCATCGTCAATCAGCGCGCCTACCCCGGAACGCTCGCCGGTATCGGCGTCTACATCGTCCTCATCGTGGTCCTGCTCGTGCGGCGTCACAGGATCGAACTTCCCGTGTCCTCGCAATCCGAGCCCAGGTAGAAGGTTCGGACTGCGGCCGATCCGGTGACTACGCCGTGAGGCGATCCGCTTCGGCCAGCAGCAGATCGCCAAAGGGCTGAAAGCCAATACTGCAGGCGTAGACGCCGCTGACGACCCGGTGGATGGTTCCCCATTCCCAGATGGCGCTGGCATCCACGCCCGTGCGAGAAGCCAGCTGCTCAGTCCGCGCCCAGAGGTCATCGCCGAGGTCCGGGTTGCAACGCACGATGGTGCCGAGATCGCACGCCGGTTCGGCCCGCAGCCCGACTGGGTCGATGAGCTTGTAGCTGCCGTCACTCGCCTGCAGGGCGTTCAACTCGTGGATATCACCGTGGACGAGAACCGCGGACCGATCGTCGTGGGCAAGGCGACGACGATTCATGCAATCCAGCGCGTCCGCCACAGTGGCCCGCGAACACGGTCGGCCCCCCTGCTTCCATAGTCTTGGCAGCCGATCGGCATACTGCTCAGCCAACTCCGCGCCGGTTGGAAGGTCAATGTCGGGACCGATCGGACGCCACAAGCGAACCGCCGCTTCGCACAACAAGCTGTGGCGGCTGACAGGGTCGGCCACGATGTCGTACATCGGAGCCTCAAGGCGCTCCAGCAGAAGGGCCTGTCGACTCACGTCTTCGCCCAACAGCTTGGCGCATCCCCCTCCGTTCGCCAGGCGCAGCGCCATGGCCTCCGGCCCGACGTCCCGACCTGGCACACCGATCTTGAGGACCGCCGGAGTTCCGTCAGCCAGCGTCACCTCGACGACCAGGGCGGCGTGACCGCCCGCGAAGCTGGACCCGATCATCAGAGACCACTCCTGGGCCAGCGAGTCGACCACGCCTGGCAGCTCGTCCAGCCAGGATTCGTTCCCGTCGGCTATGACCGTCTTGCGGACCTGGTCAGGAATGTCGAGGCTCAAACCGCCAGGCTACGACCTGCGGCACGGATGCGTCACGTTCATGCTCGCCACTGCAAGATCGCAATTGGCTCTTGACCTGGGCGCGCTCGGAGGGACTCGAACCCCAACCTTCAGATCCGTAGATACCTGTCAGACGTTTAGCATGGTGCGGATCAGTCCGTGGGCTGGGGATGGCCGCCCGCTTGTCCGTACCAGTTCGCCGGGCGGGTGAAGTCGTTCGCCCGGATGGCTCCCACGTTGGCTCCCAGCGACCCGTTGACGGGTGATCCCTCATGAGGATTCGCCAAGTCAGCAGAGGTAATGGGGCGTGGTGCATCAGTCGCCTGTTATCACCTGGTGGTGTCAGCTTCCGCCGCTGCCCCAATCCGTCAGTCGTCATCTGGCGCCCAGGCTTCGATGCCTTCCCTGACTGCCAGGCCCGCGATGACGAGGGCTGCGACTGGGTCGGCCCACCACCATCCGAGCCAGGCGCTGAGCCCTATGCCAAGCAGGGCGGCGGCGGAGGTAAAAGCACAGAACGCGCTCTCGGCCGCGTCAGCGATGAGGGTCCGGTTGCCCAGCTGCTGGCCGGTGCGGCGCTTGGCGAGCGCGAGCAGTGGCATAACGATCAGCGCCGCTGCTGTTACCGCGATTCCAGCCGTGGACTGCTCGGGACGGTTCTGGTTGACCAGATCAATGATGCTCTCGACAGTGAGGTAGGCGGCGAGGGCGAAGAAGGTGCCGCCGATCAGGCGCAGGGCCGGGGTTTCGCGTTCCTCGCTGACCGTGCCGTGCAGCTGCCAGACGACGGCCGCCGCGGCGAAAAACTCGATCACCGAGTCCAGGCCGAACCCGATCAGCGCGATCGAGGAGGCGACTATGCCGGAGACGATCGCGACCGCCGCCTCGACCGTCATCCAGGCCATGCTGGCGTACTCCAGCCGGAAGCCCCGACGGCGCAGCCGGGCTACCTCATCTTCCTGCAAGGCCACTAGCGCCCCTTTGGATCGCGTTGCGCCGAGCTGCCGCAAGTCGGGCATTCTGCTCCGTCCTCCCGACAGGCACTGATCTTGCTCGCTTCATGGAGCGCCGGAAGCATGGTGCAAGGCCTCGGATGATCACCTACTTGCAGCCCATAAGCTCACCCCTTTCTGTCAGGCTCTCGGGATCAGCCTCCGGCCGGTCCCGTCAGTCGTCCGGTTCATGGCCGGGGGTACCGATCAGCGTGCCAAGGCTGGCTAGCGCCTCGGTCCTTGCCCGGTAGTAGACCCACACGCCGCGCTTGTCCCGGTCCAGCAGGCCGCTTTCGTGCAGCACCTTGAGGTGATGGCTGATCGTCGGCTGGGACAGGTAGAAGGCGTCCGCCAGGTCGCAGACGCATGCCTCACCGCCCGGATGCGAGGCGATCAGGGACATCAGCCGCAGCCGGACCGGATCGGCGAGGGCTTTCAGCAGCGGCGCGACCTGCTCGGCCTGCTCGCGGGACAGCGGCTCCTGCGAGAGCGGCGGGCAGCACGCCGCCGGGTCGGCCGGGCTCAGCACCATCAAAGACTTTGACATACATCTATATTGACAGAGTCCGATGCCTGTGGCAAGCTCGCCGAAGAGTTAGAGATAGACAGCTATCGAAGTCTTCGATTTCAGGAGGTTCTCATGTCCCGCGTGCAGCTCGCCCTCAACGTCAATGACATCGAGGAAGCCGTCGCGTTCTATAGCAAGCTGTTCGGCTCCGGGCCCGCCAAGCGCCGTCCCGGGTACGCCAACTTCGCCATCACCGAGCCGCCGCTCAAGCTCGTCCTGCTGGAGAACCCCGGCCACGGCGGCAGCCTGAACCATCTCGGCGTCGAGGTCAGCGACACCGGCGCCGTCGATGCCGAGCAGAAGCGGCTCGCCGGGACCGGCCTGGCGTCCGTCGATAAGCGCGACACGACCTGCTGCTACGCCCAGCAGGACAAGTTCTGGGTCCAGGGCGCACCCGACGGCGAGTCCTGGGAGATCTACACCGTCCTGGCCGACAGCCAGACCTTCTACGACCATGACCACTCCGGCCCCGAATGCTGCGGTGCCGACGGCAGCTCAAAGGAGCCATCCGCATCGGCCAGCGCCTGCTGCTAGGCGGCGGCAGCGCCAGGACTGCTGGCAGTTAACGGACCGGGGCTGACAGCAGCGCGGCCATCCGCTCCAGCGCGGCGGGGACGAGCCAGTAGTAGACCCAGGTGCCGCGGCGTTCGGAGTCGATGATCCCGGCTTCGCGCAGGATCTTCAGGTGATGGCTGATGGTGGGCTGGGTGAGATTGAACGCCGTGGTCAGCTCGCAGACGCATGCCTCGCCGCCTTGATGCGCGCCGATCAGGGATACCAGCCGGAGCCGGACCGGGTCCGCGAGGGCCTTGAACACCTGCGCCAGCCCGGCCGCGGCGCTCTCGCCGATCGGCTCACCGACCAGCGGCGTGGAGCAGGCCTCGATAACGACCCGCAGCTCGGCCGCGGGGATGAACTCCAGCGCCCCGTGCTCCGACTGCATCGACATGACTCTATCTTGACGGCTATCTATCCAGCCTGGCAAGCTAGACCGAGCTGGATAGATGCTTATCGATGGAAGTAGTCGATGACTGATGAGACCCGTGTGGCAGTTGCGCTGCGGGGACGGAACAGTGCCACGTGAGCGAGATGACTGTGGCCGGGGATGAGTGACGTGGCGTTGTGGCGGCGGCTGCTCGCGGAGCTGCTGGGCAGCGCGTTCCTGGCCGCGGTCGTGATCGGCTCGGGCATCGCGGCCCAGACGCTGTCCCCTGGCAATGTGGGGCTGGAGCTGCTGGAGAACGCGGCGGCGACCGCGGCCGGGCTGTACACGATCATCTTGATGTTCGGTCCGGTGTCCGGCGGCCATTTCAACCCGGTGGTGTCGTTCGCCGATGCTGCGTTCGGCGGGCTGAGCTGGCGGGACGCCGCCGCGTACCTCCCGGCGCAGGTGACCGGTTGCATCGGCGGGGCCGTGGTGGCGAACCTGATGTTCTCCGGGGCAGCGGTCAGCATCTCCACCAAGCACCGGGGGTCGCCCGCGCATTTCCTGTCCGAGATCGTCGCCACCCTCGGGCTCATCCTGGTGATCTTCGCGCTGGCCCGGTCCGGCCGCAGCAGCACTACGCCGGCCGCGGTCGGGGCCTATATCGGGGCGGCGTACTTCTTCACGTCCTCGGCCAGCTTCGCCAACCCCGCGATCACCATCGGCCGGATGTTCTCCGACACCTTCGCCGGAATCGCCCCCTCATCAGTGCCGAGCTTCATCGCTGCCCAGATCATCGGCGGCGCCCTGGCCGTCGTGGTCATCAGGACGCTGTATCCCGGCGTCACCCCGGCCGAAGCCGCCGACATCATGGTCCCCCACCACAGCAGCCAGGCCGGACCGCTGCCCGATCGCCCAGCGGGCGAAGGCACATCCCCGTCCGCGGGCCGTTCGCCCGGCCCTAGCCAGCCTCAGTGACCTAGCCAGCCTGAACGGAGCCCAGCATGCACCTGGTCATGATCGGCGGCAGCGACGCGGGGATCAGCGCCGCGCTGCGAGTCCGCGAACTGGACTCCGCCGCCGAGGTCAGCGTGGTCGTCGCGGATGCCTACCCGAACTTCTCGATCTGCGGCATCCCCTACTACGTCTCCGGTGAGGTGACCCACTGGCGCAACCTCGCCCACCGCACGACCGCCGACCTGGAAGCCACCGGGATGAACCTCCGGCTGGACACCACCGCCCGCCGGATCGACATGGCCGCCCGCAAGCTCCTCGTCACCGCATCCGGCGGCACGGAGGAACTGCTGGGTTACGACAAGCTGATCGTCGGTACCGGCGCCGTCCCGGTCCGCCCGCCGATTACCGGCCTGACCGGCCCGGACGCTCTCGGCGCCGCCGATGGCGTGCACCTGCTCCACTCGATGGGCGACACCTTCGCGGTCATGCGCACCCTCGAACAATCCGAGCCGGCCACCGCGGTCATCGTCGGCGCGGGCTACATCGGCCTGGAGATGGCCGACGCGCTGGTCACCCGGGGCCTGCCGGTCATCCAGATGGAACAGCTGCCCGAGGTACTGCCCACCGTCGATCCCGCCCTCGGCGGCCTGGTCCACGGCCAGCTCGCCGCCCGTGGCGTCGAGGTCCTGACCGGCACCACCGTGCGGCAGATCACCCGCGCCACGACGGGACAGGCGGGACGGCTGCGGGTCGAAGCGACTGATGCCGGTGGCGGCGTGGTGACGCGCATGGCCGACATGGTCCTGGTCGTCGTCGGCGTCCGGCCCGACACCGATCTGGCCAAAGCAGCGGGGGCGGCTCTGGGCGTCAGGGGCGCGATCGCCGTGGACCGCAGCATGCGAACCAGCCTTCCCGACGTGTTCGCCGCCGGGGACTGCGTGATCACCCACCACCGGCTGCTCGGCGAGAGTTACCTGCCGCTCGGCACCACCGCGCACAAGCAGGGCAGGGTCGCGGGCGAGAACGCCCTCGGCGGCAACCGGGAGTTCGCGGGCAGCCTCGGCACCCAGGTCGTGAAGATCTTCGACCAGGCAGCCGCGCGCACCGGGCTGCGTGACCACGAGGCCGCCGCGGCCGGGTTCGACCCGGTCACCATCGAGTCAGAAGCCGACGACCACAAGGCCTACTACCCCGGCAGCCACCGCATCACCATGCGGTTCACCGGCGACCGGGCCACCGGCCGGCTCCTCGGCGTGCAGCTATTCGGGCACCGGCACGCCGAAATCGCCAAGCGGATCGATATCGCCGCCACCGCGATCTTCCACAACATGACCGTCGACGCGCTCAGCGACCTCGACCTGTCCTACACCCCGCCGCTCGGCAGCCCCTGGGAAGCGGTCCAGATGGGCGCCCAGGCCTGGCTCCGCCAAGCCACCCAGCACTAGCCCACCCCCCTCCAAGGAAAGCAAGACGCGCGGCGCGGTTGCGCAGAGGAAGCGCGATCTTGAAATGGAGATCGAGCACGGTCTCCCGATCACCTCAGGGCGCGGGATAACCCTCGGCCAGTACTTTGAACGACAGTGGCTTGCGGTCACGCTGCCTCAGCGGGTAGCCGCCGGGCGGCTGGCCGAGACGACACTCGACAGCTACCGGGATAACGCCGAGAAGCACATCATTCCCGCGCTTGGTGGAGAGAAGCTGTCAAAGCTCACCCCGACCCGGATCAGGCAATGGCTGACGGAGCTTCAGGCCAAGCCGAGTGGCCGGTTCCGCAGAGTCCTTCGTGAAGGTGAAACCGAGCTGCCCCCGCCGGCAACACTGTCGTCCCGCACCGTGGCGTACCAGCACTCGATCTTGCGCAAGGCTCTCAACGATGCGGTACGCGATGAGATCGTCAAGCGGAACGCTGCCGCTCTCGTGGAGCCGCCCGTCGTGAGGCGATCGGAAGCTGCACCGCCGACCAAGGAGCAGGCCCGGATGCTGCTGTCCGTCGCGGCAGGTGACCGGCTATGGGCGTACTGGCTGATAGTGCTGGCCCTTGGGTTGCGGCGGGGTGAAGGTCTCGGCATCAGCTGGACCGACATCGACCTCGACGCGCGCACAGTTCGGCTCCGGACCAGTATTCAGCTGGTCCGCGGCGAGAAGGACGAGGCGACCGGGCAGCGGAAGGGCCAGCTCGTTCTCAAGAACCTCAAGACCGACGCCAGCCACGCGACCCTTGCCCTGCCGAACTTCGTCGCCGATGCACTACGAGAGCACCGGAAGGCACAGAGCACCGAACGTCTCGCAGCCCGGATGTGGGAAGACACCGGCCTCGTGTTCACCACATCGATCGGTACCGCGCTCGAACCCAGGAACGTCAACCGAGAATGGCAGGCAGTCCGCGACAAGGCCAGGGCCGGGCAGTTCCGCATCCATGATCTGCGTCACGCGGCGGCGACATACCTTTCGCCGACGGCATCGACCTTAAGATCGTGCAGGCCACCTTGCGGCACAGCAGGCTCTCCACGACCGCCGACCTCTACACGCACGTGCTGGAGGAGGTTCAGCGAACCGCTGCCGACAGTATGAACGGCATGCTGACCCGGCTCACCAGGCCAGCCGGGGAAGAAGCCACGGAACAGGGCATCATGACCGGGCTGCTACATCTACTGCTACACGAGCCCACGGGAACGACTGAGGGCGCCCTTGAGAATCAAGGAACGCCCTGGTCAGGTGGCGCGCTCGGAGGGACTCGAACCCCCAACCTTCTGATCCGTAGTCAGATGCTCTATCCGTTGAGCTACGAGCGCAGGGCGTGCCTGGATAGTGTACGCCGCCCGGGATCCCTCTTGGCCGCGGTCGGCCCCAGCCCGGCGATGATCTGCTGTCGGGTCGACGTATACCTGCCCGAGCAGGGAGACGATCCCGAGGAACTACTAGCACGGGTAATCTCGCCGCCGCATTTCCCGATCCGGCCTAAGCAGCTCGGTAATGGCTGGCCGTTCAATGCCGTTCAGCCCGGGCATCATGAGTTCGAGGGCTTCTCGGTTGATGCACGGGAGATCCCGCACAAAGGCGGCCGCACAAAGGCGGTCGCACGTTCGGCTACCGGGTCAGCGACGGTTCCAGCGCGCTGGCTTACCTTGCAGATCACAGCCCGACGGCCTTCGGCCCTGGTCCTGACGGCACCGGTGTTTGTCACGAAGCGGCATCACGCTGGCCAGCGACGCCGACCTGCTCGTCCACGATTCCCAGCACACCGCGGCCCGAGCTGCCGAGGCTGGGCTTCCTCGGCCACTCGGCGATTGAGTACGCGGTCGCGCCAGCGCCCGGCAACTCGCGCTGTTCCACCACGACCCGTGGCGTACCGATGCTGAGATCGACGCCCTGGTGGCGTCCCACGCGACGACGCCCGTCCGCGTCTTCGCAGCCTATGACGGCATGATCGTGGACCTGCCGTGATGTCCTATGGTCCCCCGCGTCAGACGGCCCGAGGAGAGTGCCGCCTACCGGCTGGCGGGTATCCGGGCCCGCAACGAGCGGGCCGTGAGCCGCTGAGTCATCAGCGCGGCGGCCACTGCACCCGGCCGAAACTCACGGGTGGTCCGCCTCGCTCAGCAGGCGCTCGGCCAGCTGGCGCGCCCTCTGGGCCGCGACGGCGTTCCCCTTGCGCTCGAAGAGGCCGACGGCTCGCTCGCTGAGCGCTGCGGCGTCGGCCGGGGCTCCGGCCAGCTCCCGGACCTCGGAGAAGTCCAGCAGGCCATAGCCCTGCAGGTCAAGCTGGTCCGAGGTCTCGATGAGCGCGATCGCTGCCGCGAGCAACGACTCAGCCTCGTCGAAAGCGCCACGCTGGGCGCTGAGTTTCCCACGGACGCAGCGCCATAGGAACTGAGACGCGACGTCGTCGGAGGAGGCGAGGTGCTCGCAAACCCCGGCGAACTCGGCCGACTCGCCGTAGCGACCCTGCCGGTAGAGGACGTCGGCGAGCAGACCTGCCGTGGTCGAGATGTAATTGCGCTCACCCATCTCCTCAAGACGCCCGTAGTCCGTGCGCAGCTCCAACTCCGCAGTGGCTAGATCCTCGGCGAGGACCTCGATGACAGACGAGGTGAGCGACGTGAGTGCCGCGAGGAACAGGCAGCCGAGCTCCTCAAGCGAGGCCCGGCTGCGGCGGTAGAGCAGGCGCGCGCGCTCGAAGTCCCCTCGCATCGCCTCAAGCTGGCCGATCGCGAGCTCAGCTCGCGCCTTCACCTTGCGGTCGTCCCCGGCCCGTCCGAGGACCTCCTCACAGGTGGCGATGGCCTCGGGGACCGGCATCGGGCCGTAGAGGGCGGAGATCGCGAGTGAGCTGAGGAAGCGGCGAGCAGTCACTTCGTCGCCGGCGGCGGTCGCGTGCCGAATGGTGTGCTCCGCGGCGGCCGCCGCGTCGGCGAACCGGGATCCCGTCCAGTGCACGTAGGTGAGTAGGCTGAACGCCCGCGCCAGGGCGCGGTCATTCCCCATCGCCTCGAGGTCGGGGACCTCCCGTTTCACCAGCTCAACCATGTTCTCCTGCTGAGTCATGTCCTCCTGCAAGCCGTGGGCGCCAGTCGTGTAGCGGAGCTGGAGGAGGGCGAGCGCGGCCGCCCGGGCGATCCCCGTGTCGTCGGCGGAAAGCGCCCGGTCCACCGCCTCAGTCAGCAGAGACTCGGCCCGCTCCAGCTCGCCGATGTCGGCCACCGTCTCCCCGGCGTCGAGGAGGAGCAACGCGCGAGCGGGGTCTTCCGCGCCAAGCAGGGCGGCGGCTCGCTGCAACAGGTTCGCCGCGGCCGGCAGGTCGCCACGGGCCAGGGCGCGGCGCCCGGCCGAGCTCAGCCGCCGCGACGCCTCCACGCCGAGGAGCGTCCCGTGCTCATCGACCGGCCCAAGCTCGGCCCGATAGTGGAACGACTGCTCGAGGTGATAGCCGATGATCGCTTCGTACTCGGCGACCCGGGATCCGACGTTGCCAGTGAGCCAGGCGGCGAAACGCTCATGCAGCCGGGCCCGGGTTCGCTTGAGCAGGCGCGCGTATGCCGCGTCACGGACCAGGCTGTGACTGAAACGGAAGTCGTCGGCCGCGCCTGGCTCTGCCTGGCGGATGAGCTGTTTGCGGCACAGGCCGGCGAGCGCAGGCTCCAGGTCGGTACTGGTATTGCTCTCTTGCAGCAACGCCAGCACCGCGCTGCTGGAAAACTCCAGGCCGATCACCGAGGCCGATTCCGCGACCCTTAGCTCGGCCGGCCTCAGGCGGTCGAGGCGGGCACCCAGCAGGGACGAGACGTTCCCGGGAACCGGGACAGCCGTGGCGGCACCGGAGAATATCCAGTGCCCCGCCTGCTTACGCAAGAGCCCGTCGTCGATCAGCATGGACAGCATGTGCTCGACGAATAGGGGGTTGCCGTCGGCGAGGCTGAGGATCCTCTGCTCGAGCGGCTGAGGCAGGCTCGCCTCGCCGAGGAGGTTCCTTATCACCAGGCCACTCTCCTCCCGCGAGAGCTCGCCCAGCATGATCTGGGACGCCGTGCGCCGGCCTGCTACAAACCCCGGCCGGTCCTCCTGAAGTTCGCGGCGGGCCGCGCAGACGAGCAGGAGCGGCACGGCCGGGGAGGCGTCGACGATGTCCTCCACCAGGTCGAGGAACGTTGCCTCCGCCCAGTGGATGTCCTCGAAGACGAGCACGAGCGGCCCGCGCTGCGCCAGCTCCTGGAAGGCCACCCGTACGCCCCAGAACAGCTCGTCCTTGCCGTACTGGTCCGGCGAAAGGCCCATCCCTGACTCGATACGGCTGGTCGCGTCGGCAAGCTGCTCCCCAAAACGGCTCTTGAGCTTGATGCGGGCGTCCTCCTCGCCGTCGTCCGGCACGATTCCGGCGGCCTGCCGCAAGACCTCGGCCAGGGGCCAGAATGTGATGCCGTCGCCGTAGGACAGGCAGCGGCCCCCCAGGACCGTCACCTCGTCAGGGAGGCTCCGCACGAACTCCTCGATGAGCCGGCTCTTGCCGACTCCAGCCTCGCCGAGCAGGGTGACCAGCCGGCACTCAGGCCCGGCAACCGACCGGCGGAACTCCGCGCCGAGGGCGACAAGCTCGCGAGCCCGGCCTACCAGCGGCAGATCGGCCGACCTGGTGCTACCCGTTCCAGCAGCGACCGAGAGCAGCCGGTAGGCCGGGACGGGTTCTGGCTTGCCCTTCAGAGTCAACGGCTCGACCTGCACGGCCTCGGCGGAACCTCGTACCAGCCGGTAGGTGGACTGGCCGATCAGGACTTCACCCGCCGGGGCAGCCTGCTCGAGGCGTGCGGCGACGTTGACCGTGTCGCCGGTGGCCAGGCGCTGGGAGGCGTGGGTGTCGCTGGTGACTACCTCGCCGGTGTTGACGCCGGTCCGGTTCTCCAGCGTGACCCCGAACTCGCCACGGAGGGTGACGTTGAGGTCCTCCAGCGCTATGCGCATCTCCGCGGCCGCTCGCACGGCCCGCAGCGCGTCGTCCTCGTGCATCCGGGGCAGGCCAAAGACGGCCATGATCGCATCGCCGATGTACTTCTCGATCGTCCCGCCGTGGCGCTCCAGCACGGGCTTCATCGCGGAGAAGTACAGCGCTAGTACCTCTCGCACCGCCTCGGGGTCGAGCCGGTCGGCTAGCTCCGTCGAGCCTTTCAGATCACAGAACACGACAGTGACGGTCTTACGGACCTCCTGAGGCGAAGGCTGGGCGCCGAGAAGTGCGCCGCAGTAACCGCAGAGCCGGAACCGGTCGGGGTTCTCCTCGCCGCAACCCGGGCACGCCACCACGAGTTGAAGCCTACGTGTGCGCTGTGCCGGCGGCCATCGTGGCTGCGGCCGGCCCGCCCGGGGAAGCCGCCGGCCGGAAGGTCACCAGCGGCCGGCGGCGTCCTAGACGCGGATCACGTGTGCCCGAAGGGATCCCCGAGCGCGACGAACTTCAGCATGACCGCGCCGACCGGCGTCAGCTGCCGGGAGATCAGGCAGGGCGCCGGATGCCTGGGACCAATCAGGGAGCAGGGCAGCAGCAGTCCGGTGTGGTAGGTGCCGCCGCCGATGACAGTGGTTCCGCTGGTGCCCGGGATCACCGGGAACGGCGTTTGCGACGCGTAGCAGAGCTGCCAGAAAAAGAGCGGACGGTGTGCTGATCTGACGGCCGAAGGTGACACGGTGAGGGTGGCGATGGACGACGACCCGGTGATGCTGGTTCCCGAGGAGTTGACGACATCGAACGCGGCCACATCGGACACCGCGTTGTAGTGGTTGCACGAGAAGCTGACACCGCCCAGGCCGAGCGTCACGAAGTTCCCCGGCGACGACGTCGCGACTGACGCAGCCGTGGTCGGCGTCGATTGCGATGCCGTGCAGGAGCCAGTTCCGCAGGCCCGGATCTGCCCGGTTATCGTGAAGGCGGCGGAGGTTACCCCGGTGAAACCGGTGGCGTTCGCGGCCAGCTCATATCCGACGCCGGCGTTGTTGATCTGCAGGTTCCCGAAGTCAGCGGCCCCGTCCGAGCTGTTAACGGTCGTAGTGCCGCTCAGCGTCGCAGCGCCGGGGTTGGCTTGGATCGAGACCGTGACCGGGATCCCGGTGGCCGAAAAGTCTGCCTGGTTGAGCGGATCTTTGTTCGCGTCGAGCAGTTGCACGGCCAGTGCGGATCCAGTCGAGTTGAACCCGGTGAGGATGTCGGAGTTGACAGCCGTCTCGGCCGGCTGCCCGGCGAATTCCAGGCTGCACTCTCCGGTGACCGGCACGCTGGGCGGTGCGGAGCTCCACTGAACCTCGTTGGTCTCCCCCCGGCTGTCGACGCCGGATACGTTCCAGGTTTCCGAGCCCGCTGCGACGCAGGGCGCCAGCGCCGTGATGTCCACGGTGAAGGTGTGCCCGGCGTAGCTGGGCAGGTTCAGCGTGACCGAGGAATCCGGCAGCGCCGAGACGGTAGTGCCGCTCGGGCCAGCGGCACTGGTGATGACGAAATCCGCGGGCGCCGTGAACGTCAGCCCCACTAGGTGCTCGTGCGGGTCGTTGTTCGTCACCTGGAACGCGTAGGCATTGCTCGTCCCGGCACCGGCGGTCGCCGGGAAGTTGGTGGGAGTGACGATGTAGCAGTCGGAGCAATACGTGGAAGCCTGCCCAGCCTGGGGCGGCGCTGCGAAAAAAAAGGCGATACCGGCGACGAGAACGCCTACACCGGACATCAGCCCGGAACGGAACAAACGTGAGTTGCGGTTCATGGCAGCCCTCGGTCCTCGGATGGCATGTTGTCGCGATGATATGTCGTCTACCGCGCGGCCCCTCATGACGAGACTTAGCAGCCCGGGGCTCCTTCGGCAACCTTCTCACCCTCCCGGACCGGAACCGCAAACGGCGTACGGCGCCCGCTCCGGGCCGACTGTCGTTGAGAAGGTGCAGCCGAAAATGAGACCCTGCATCTGCGGCCGTCAGCCGGGCGCCATGTCCACGAAGCGGCTGAAGTGGCCCTGGAAGGCCACGGTCACCGTGGTTGTCGGGCCGTTGCGGTGCTTGGCCACGATGAAGTCCGCCTCGCCCGCGCGCGGCGACTCCCGCTCGTAGGCATCCTCGCGATGCAGCAGGATAACGACGTCCGCATCCTGTTCAATACTATTATGAAGGTTTATTCCGTTGGCCAGGAAGTTGTGAGTTCCGAGCACGGTCGCATCATAAACCGGCTGGATGCCAATACTCTGGATCGACTTAATCTCGTCCCAGTAGACGTCATTAGTTGAGAGCATCTCCAGCTCAGCGTCACCTAGGACCGCGGCGATACGCGATAGCCGCTTACGTGCCGGGCTGATCAGCGTGCTGAGATCCCCGCGGCTGCCCGTTCCCGCACTTGCCTGCGGCGCAGAGGCCGCGGCCGCCTGGTCGTCCATTACCCGGCGCACGCGCTCCCAGACGCCCGGAGGAACCGTATCGAGGCGGCCGGCCGCCGTCATCGGCCCCAGGCGTTCCAGCGCCGGTGTGACGGCTATGGCGCGATCACCGTGGACGCCAATCTCCTGGAGAAACCTCCGCTGGTCTTCGACACCACGCACATCCACCGTCCACTGCGGATGCCCGGAGGTGTTACCAGCAGAATGCACGCGAGGCCTGATGTCGAAACGCAGCATGAGTCCCTGCAGGTCCCGCGCCAGCCGCTCACTTGACGTCGCGTAGCGCACCCGGGCAGCGCCGGACTTGCTAACGGTCGCGGATCCGCCGGTAGCCCAGAGATGGCGCAGGAAAAGCGCAAGCTGCCGCTTTGGCAAGGCAAAGACAGCCTCCGGGACGGACTTCTGGCGGCGGCGCACGAGGTCAGCAAGCATGATGACCTCGTGCTCAGGAAGCCCCTGGATGTCAAGCGGGGCGGGCACATACCTCGGCACGGCGACCCGCGAACCAGCCGAGAGCTCGCCCAGGGGGCGCCAGCCATCGTGGGTAAGGAACGGATGGCTCGCCGTGGCCTGCACTTCGCGGCCGGACCACAGCCGTACCTGGAAGACTTCCCTGACTCCGCTGGGGAACGCGTGCGTCATGATCCGGGGTACCAGGCGCAGCTGCTCGTCGAGCGACCAGACCGGAACGTCACGCTCGCCGGACTCGACGAGCTCCCCCAGTGAAATCTCGCTCCCGCTGTCAGCCCGCAGGATGCGGGTCGCCGCGGTCAGGCACCCCGACTCTCTCAGGTCAGCCAGCAACGGCCGCTTGTCGCCGCGCTGCTCCGGTCCGCGGTTGAGCTGGGCGACGGCGACGACCGGGACGTCGAGTTCCTTAGCCAGCAGCTTCAGCGACCGGGACATGTCCGACACTTCCTGCTGCCTGTTCTCCACCCGCTTCGGCGAGGTCATCAGCTGCAGGTAATCGATGATCACCAGCCGCAGGTCATGCCGCTGCTTCAGCCGGCGGCATTTCGCCCGGATCTCCATCATCGACATGTTCGGCGAGTCGTCGATGAACAGCGGCGCGTTCACGACCTCGCTCATCCGCCGCGCCAGCCGGGTCCAGTCCTCATCGCCCATCTGGCCCGTGCGCATGTGATGCAGCGGGACCCGCGCCTCGGCCGACAGCAGCCGCATGGTGACCTCGTTGCGGCTCATCTCCAGGCTGAACAGGACCGCAGCCTGCCCGTGCGCCACCGACGCCGCGCGGGCCAGATCCAGTGCGAGAGTCGAGTTGTGGGTGGGAATCCAGCTGCGCCCGGCCAGGTACATCTGATCGCTGTTGTCCACCTGCACGCAGCGGACGGGCACGCTCGGGACGGGGCGCACGCCGGTAATGAACCGGCTGCGCGCGGCCGGACCGGCCGGGGTGGCCTGCCGGGCCGGCTTCCGCGCCAGCCGGAACACCTCGTCAGGCGGCCTGAACGTGATCAGGTAGCAAGCCGGGCTTCCTGCCGTGCGCCCCCGGGCTAGCCTGGTTGTCATCGTGGCGCGGTAACCGAGGCTGAGGACGAGTTCCGTGGTGTCAGTGGCCAGCCGGCGGCTGGCGACGGCGAACTGGACGGTGCCGACCTGATCCTGCTGCCCGCCCGTATCGAGGAGCCCGGCCAGCAAGGCACGGCGCTGCGCCTCAGACGCCCGCAGGTACTCAGCCGGGATGTGCTTGCTGCCCAGCACGCCCAGGCGGCGAAGGACGGCCTGAGCGGTTCCATGATCCGGGTCCGCGGTAGCGAATTGGGCTGGCCGGCTCGCCTGGCCGGCCAGCCACGCGCCCAGCGCGTACGGGGGAAACGGCAGGCTCCGGGCCGGCAGGACCGCGGGCCGGGCCAGGGTGACGGCATGGTTCGGGCGCCCGTCCACCGGGCAGCGCACGGTCGCAGCCAGCTGAGCGGTCGTCACGATTTCCTGGTGCGCGGCTGTCGTAGCTACGCTCCCCGGCCGGTCCAGGAGCGCCGCTGGGCCGGCCTCCGGTAGCCGCTGACCGGACTCCTCCGGCCCGTGCCGGGCCGGAGGATGCGCTGATCGCCCACGACGTCCCGCCCGGGTGGTTGTCCGCCACTGGTGCTCGGCGTCGGCGACTATCACCGCGCCGTCGCTGAACTCCACTTCGAAGCAGGGCCGCTCATGCATCACGCCGGTGACGGCCAGCACCCGGGCCGGCCTGCCGTCGGCTCCGATGAGGTAGTCGCCCGCCTGAACCTCTCCCATGGTCGTCCAGCCGTCCGGCGTCGGCAGCGGCGTATCCAGGGCCAGCGCCTTGCCGAGGGCCGGCCTGGCCGCGATCACGATCATCTGGCCCGGGTGCAGGCCGTTGGTGAGCGCGTCAAGGCCGGCGAAGCCGGTCGGAACGCCGGTCAGCCCGCCGCCCCGGCTGCCGATCGCCTCGATCTCGTCCAGCGCTCCCGGCATGATCTCGGACAGCGGGAGATAGTCCTCGCTGACCCGCCGCTCGGCGACCCCGTAGACCTCCGCCTCAGCGCGGTCGAGCAGGTCATCAGCGTCGCCGTCGCCCGAGTAGCCAAGCTGCACGATCCTGGTGCCGACCTCGACCAGGCGGCGCAGGATCGCCCGCTCGCGCACGATCCTGGCGTAGTAGCCGGCGTTCGCCGCCGTCGGCACGGAGGCGATCAGGGTGTGCAGGTACGGGGCGCCGCCCATCCGCCCGATGTCCCCCCGCTTGGTCAGCTCGGCGGCGACGGTGACGGCGTCGGCCGGCTCCCCGCGGCCGTACAGGTCGAGGATCACCTCGTGCACGAGCTGATGGGCCGGCCGGTAGTGATCGTGCGGCCGGATTACCTCAAGAACGTCGGAAATCGCGTCCTTCGACAACAGCATTCCGCCGAGCACGCACTGCTCAGCGGCGATGTCGTGCGGTGGCGTCCGCTCGAATCCGCCGTCTCGCGGTGCGATCTCTGTGACGCTCAGTTGATGCCACCTCCCCCTGCCGGTGAGCACTCCCCGCGAGGCCCGCGCGGGCGATCAAGTCCGTTCTACCGGATGGCTCGGACAGTCTCTCGGCAGCCGGTTCCGGCGTCCAGTCGCGCTGTGCACAGGCCTGTGGACAGCCTGTGCAGACACGCCGCCGGTGCTGTGCGCAGCATGGGGATAGGCCTGTGGAAATGGTCCGGTAATCGGCACGGCCGCGCCTTCTGCCTGTGCCTACGTTATCCACCGCTTGTGCGCAAGAAAAAGATTCCGCGGGAAGTGCGGCCCGGAATTGCGGGAAGTTATCCACATTGAGAATTTGACGCCGAACATCACCGGCGAACTATCACTACCTGGCTTCCGGAGGGGCGCTCCGCGGCGGCCGACCCCGGCCGGCTGGCTCCGGCGGCTGACCTGATCGCGCCTGCCGGCAGCGGCTCCCGCCGGATCGGCTCGATTGGCAGGCAACCGTCACCGGGCGGCCCTACTGTTCGAGTATGTGTTCGACTAGCGAGCGGCTGACCCGGATCGGCATGGCCATCGACGAACTGGCGGCTGACTCGCTGGCGGCCGATCACGCAGGATCGGACACGGGGATGCAGGACCGCCTGGCCAGGATCTGGGCCATGATCGCGGAACTGGACCCGGAGCTGGCCCGGCGAGTGCCCCGGTACGGCCCCGGGGGCGGCGGATGAACGATCTCCCGGCCTGCACCCTGCGCTCTTCATGATCACGGAGGATCGGGCCGGCCAGAGCATGCCCAATCCTCCGTGATCATGAAAGAGGCGTGGCGAGCTAACCCGGCGTTCCCGATGGTCACAGGGGCGTGAGGATCATCAAGATCTCGTCCCTGGTGTCGTCAGGAGCAAGCCGGAGCTTGCCAGGCCAACTGCCTGTTACCCGCCAGCCGAGCCGGGAGTAAAAGTCTTCGAGTCCCATTCCGCCGCGGACCGCCAGGTGGAGCTGCTCCAGGCCCATCTCGTCGCGGGCAACTTCCCGGAGTCGATGCATCAGGGCCGACCCGATGCCCTCGTTCCTGCGCGCGAGCTGCGTCTGCAAGTGGCTGACAACACCCCAGTGCGCGATGAGAGGGCTGGGATCGCGGCTGAGAGCCACCCACCCCGCGAGGGTGCCGCCGACGCAGGCCAGCAATATCCGGCTTTGGCTGGAGTCGAGGCAGGACGCAAGAGCATCGACGGCCGGGCGGACCTGACTAGAGTCGACCGGGGGAAACGGGAATCCCGCCGCGCCGCCGGCGTTCGTGACCGCTATCCAGCATGCGGTCAGCTCCTGTCTCACCACCGGATCAGCCTCACCCGGATTAGTGAGCTGAATGATGTCGGGATTCTCGCGTGTCGTCATGGTTGACTATGCCGGAACTCGACGACGTCGCCGTCGCGCATCATGTAGTCCGAGCCGCCGGGGCGCCGTGGCGCCCCGGCGGGCGGCTTAGCGCGCCGCGACCTCGATATCCAGCATTGCCCTGACCTCGGGATGCAGCCTGATCGCCACCTGGTGCGAGCCCACGGTCTTGATCGGGTTCTTGATTTCGATCCGGCGCTTGTCGAGCTCGGGGCCGCCCGCGGCCAGTACCGCGGCCGCGATATCGGCCGGCGAGACCGACCCGAACAGCCTGCCGCCGCCGCCGGCCTTGGTCTCCAGCCGGACGGTCAGCGACGCGAGCCGGTTCGCCGCGTCCTTCGCGTCGTCCAGGCCCCTGATCTCGCGGACCGACCGGGCCCGCTTGATCAGTTCCCGCTGCTTCTCCGCGCCGCGCGTCCAGCGCATCGCCAGGCCGCGCGGTACGAGGTAATTCCGGCCGTATCCGCCGGCGACGTCCACGACATCGCCGGGGCCACCCAGGCCGGTGACTTCCTGGGTGAGGATGAGTTTCATCGGCGTACCGCTCATCGGTCCGCGACCTCCCTCGGCATCATCGTGCCTGGCTGGTATACGGCAGCAGCGCCATCTCGCGCGAGTTCTTGATCGCCGTGGCGACGTCGCGCTGATGCTGCGTGCAGTTGCCGGAAACCCGTCGTGCCCGGATCTTGCCGCGGTCAGAGATGAACTTGCGCAGCAGCCCCGTGTCCTTGTAGTCCACGTGGGTGATCTTCTCCTGGCAGAACAGGCAGACTTTCTTCTTGGGCTTGCGAATCGGTGGCTTGGCCATCGTGGTGCTCCTTAGCAGAGCCCCGCCTCGGCGGGGATGGTCGTTTTATCCGGCGGATAGGACGTAATAAAACATGGGCGGGCGGGAAGACCGCGGATTACGGCCTGGCGGCCCGGTCCCGGTCAGAACGGCGGCTCGTCGGTGTACCCGCCCTCACCGGCTGACCCGCCGCGGGAATCGGACGCCCACGGGTCCTCGGCCGGGCGGCCTCCGCCGCCTCCACCATACCCGCCCTGGCCGCCCTGGCCGGCCGCGCCACCGCCGCCGCCGAAGCCGCCCGAAGACCGCTGCGACTTGGTGACCTTGGCGGAAGCGTTGCGCAGCGACGGGCCGACCTCGTCGACCTCGATCTCGTAGACGGTTCGCTTCTCGCCTTCCTTGGTCTCGTACGACCGCTGCCGGAGCCGGCCCTGCACGATGACCCGCATCCCGCGCTGCAGCGACTCGGCGACGTTCTCCGCCGCCTGCCGCCAGACATTGCAGGACAGGAACAGCGAGTCGCCGTCCTTCCACTCGTTCGTGGTCCGGTCCATGAACCGGGGCGTCGACGCGATGCGGAAGTTCGCGACGGCCTGCCCGGTCGGGGTATAGCGGAGCTCGGGGTCGCCGACGAGGTTGCCGACGATGGTGATGGTGGTGTCGCCTGCCATCGGGATACTCCCGGTCTTTCAGATGGGTGGGTCCGGCCCGGACGGCCGTGCGTCAGCTCAGTGCAGCTCGGGACGCAGGATCTTGGTCCGCAGGATCGCCTCGTTCAGGTTCAGCTGGCGGTCAAGCTCCTTGACGGTGTCCGGATCGGCGGTCATGTCGATGACGGTATAGATGCCCTCGGACTTTTTGTCGATCTCGTAGGCGAGCCGACGCCTGCCCCAGACATCGACCTTGTCCACGACACCGCCCGCTGACGTGACAACCTTGAGGAACTGCTCAAGCGACGGCTGGACGGTGCGCTCCTCAAGCGAGGGATCGAGGATGATCATCATCTCGTAACGGCGCATGCGCTTTACCTGCCTCCTCTGGACTACGCGGTCACGGTCTCTCCGTGACAGGAGGAGCCGCACGCCGCCGGGACGGCGGCCATGTGCGGCCGGGTCAGCTTACCAGGCACTCCTGGCCCGGCGGCCAGCGATGAAACCGGCCACCATTGATAACGAGGCCCGGCCAGCTCATGCCGCCCGAGGCCACCCCGGCCGCCGGCCGGGGACGGCGGCCCGCGACAATGTTGGCGGCCGCCGTCGAAGCAGCCCCGGCCGCCGGCCAGCCGCAGGATTCCGCTCCCCGGCTGGCGGGCAGACACCCGGTTGACGGACGGATAGGCAGCGAAACGCCCCGAGGGAGTGACAGCCGTGGCTGAGACGATCAAGGCCAGCGCCGGCCAGTCCGATCAGGCGCTCGGCACCGATGCCAAGCAGGATCCGGTGCAGGAAGCCAAGCGGCATCCGGTGCAGTTCTGGCTCAGCGTGTTTACCCTGGTGGCCGGCATTGCCGCGTTCCCCCTCGGCCTGGTCGTGCACCTGCACCTGGCGGCGACGGTGCTGGGCATCGCCAGCATGGTGGTCGGCCTGTGCCTGCAGATGATCTCCATTACGAGAGAGCAGCGAATCGTGCTGATGGCCGGGGTGGTGCCCGCCTTCGTCGGCGTCTGCCTGGGCATCGCGCACGGCGGCTTCAGCTAACCGACCCGCACCCTGGGCCGCCAGCCCGGCCACGGTGACCGGATCCGCATTAGGCTCTGGCCATGGTGCGTATCGGAGCACATCTGCACGACGGTGACCCGCTGGCGGAGGCGCTGGCCGCGGACGCCGACGCCGTCCAGTTCTTCCTCGGCGACCCGCAGGGCTGGAAGGCACCCACGTTCCCCGGCGACCCGGCCGAGATCCGCGCGGCCTTCGCGGCGGCGGGCGTGGACGCCTACATCCATTCCCCGTACGGGATCAACGTCGCCTCGCCCAACAACAGGATCCGGATCCCGAGCCGGAAGCTGCTGGGCCAGCAGCTGCAGGCGGCCGCGGCCATCGGCGCGAAGGGCCTGATCGTGCACGGCGGCCACGTCACCGCCGGGGTGGACCTGCAGGAGGGATACGACAGCTGGCGCAAGGCCATCGAGCGAATCGACCGGCCGCTGCCGATGCTGATCGAGAACACCGCCGGCGGGGACCACGCGATGGCCCGCAGCCTGGACGCCATCGCCCGGCTATGGGATGCGGTCACCGACGGCATCCAGGACGGCGGCGGCGAGGTCGGCTTCTGCCTGGACACCTGCCACGCGAACGCGGCGGGCGAGGACCTGGCCGACATCGTGGACCGGGTCAAGGCGATCACCGGCCGGATCGACCTCGTGCACTGCAACAACTCACGGGACGAGTTCGGCTCCGGCCGCGACCGGCACGCCGGCCTGACCGCCGGCACGATCGATCCCGCGCTCATTCTCGGCGTGGTCCGGTCCGCCGGGGCACCGGTGATCTGCGAGACCCCGGATCCGGCCGCGGACATCCGCTGGCTCCGCGGCCAGCTGGCCGGTTAGCCGCGGGCTGGCCGGCTAACCGCCCGGCGGGCACTGTCGTCCCGGCGCGGGAGTGCAGAACGGCGACGGGCCGGGCCCGGGGAACGGGGGGTTCGGGGTCGGGGTCGGGCATGGCTGGCCGAACAGCGGGTTGCAGCCTGTCCCGGGCGTGGGCGTCGGGAACGGCGTCGGGGTCACGGACGGCCCGGGGTGGTGATGATGGTGCTGGGGCGGCGCGGGCAGCACCTGGATCCACTTGCTGCCCTCGAACGGCGGCTTCGGCAGGGGCGCGATCGGCAGCTTGGCGAACTCATCCTCCGCGAACGTGTGCCAGATCAGCGCGGGCCAGGTACCGCCGTATCCGCCCTGGGACTGACCGCCGAGGAAGTTCAGCGACTGCGTCTGCTTGTTGGTGAAGATCCCCACCGCGAGGCTGTACTGCGGGATCGCCCCGATGAAGAAGGCGGACTGCGCGTCGTTCGTGGTACCGGTCTTGCCGATGATCGGCCGGCCGTCGGCCATCGCCGCGTTGGTGGCCGTGCCGTACACGGTGTCGAAGGACAGCGCCCAGTCAACATCGGCGGCCTGGGCGGCCGTCAGGACCGGATACGTCACGATCCGCAGCGGAACCTGAACCCCGGTCGACGTGGTGATCTTGGCCACCACGTGCGGGGTGACGAACTTGCCCCCCGCGGCCAGCGTGGCGAACATGTTGGCCTGCTCCTCGACCGTGAGGGAGGCCTGGCCGAGCGCGATCCCGGACTGGCCCAGCATGTCCTGCAGCCCCGAGCCAGCCGGGTAGGCGGCCGTGTTGACCCCGAACTGCTTGGCCATGCTGATCACGCTCTGGGTGCCCACCCGGTGGATCAGGTCGCCGTAGGCGGTGTTCAGCGACAGCGCGCTGGCCTGGGCGACGCTGACCGGCCCGTTCGCCTCGTCGCTGGAGAAGTTGAACCAGCCATCCGGCGGGCTAGTCGGGCACGCGGACTGGCCGATTCCGGTGGCCCGTACGGACAGCGTCATCGGGAACTTGTCGTCCGGCGAGCAGATCGACGAATAACCGTCCAGGATGCTGGTCTTCACGTTCATGCCCTGGGTGACGGCGGTGGCGAGCACGTAGGGCTTGAACGAGGACCCGACCTGATTCCTGCTCTGCAGCGCCATGTTCAGCTGGCGCTTGGCGTAATTGGGGCCGCCGTACATGGCCACGATCGCGCCGGTGCCCGGCTTCTCCAGCACCGCCCCGATGTTGGCGTACCGGGGCAACGGCCTTCCGCCGGCCGCCATCGCCTGCTTGTTCGCGATCACCGCCTGGTACAGGGCCTTCATCATGGGCTGGCTGAAGGTCGTGGCAATTTTCAGCCCGCCGCCGAAGATCTGCGCCTGCGTGTAGTGGTACCGGTGCTCGAGTTCGAGCTCGACCGCCTGCATGATGTAGCCCCGGTAGCCGGTCCAGCCGCTGTTCTGCCGGTTCTTGGCCAGCTTCGGGAATCCCGCCGTGCTCTGCAGGCTCTCCTGGTGCTGGGTGACCGCGCCCTCCCGCTGCTGGGTGATGGCGCCATCGCGGACCATGTTGGCCAGCACGTAGTGCCAGCGGGCGACCAGCGGCCGGTACCCGGGGTTGCCGCGCACCGGGCTGAAGAAGCCGGGCTGGTTGATCATGGCGGCCAGCATCGCGGACTGCGCGATGTTGAGCTTCAGGGCCGGCTTGCCGAAGTAGGTCTCGGCGGCCGCGCCGACACCGTAGGCGTTGTCGCCCAGGAAGATCGTGTTGAGGTAGTTGGTCAGGATCCAGCTCTTGGACACCGAATGCGAGAGCTTGATCGCGACCAGGATCTCCTTGAACTTGGTCCCCACCGTGCGGGTGGTCCCGATGCTGCTGTAGTAGTTCTTGGCGAACTGCTCGGTGATCGTGGATCCGCCCTGCAGGCCGCCGCCGCCGAAGGCGTCCTCGTATGCGGCGCGGGCGATGCCGGAGAGGGATATCCCGCCCTCGGTGTAGAAGTGCCGGTCCTCGGCCGCGATCACGGCCTGCTTGAGCACCGCCGGGATCTGCCCCGGCTGGAGCATCTGCCGGTTCGTGCCCGAGCTGAACGTGCCCACCCGGGTCTTGCCGTTGCCGAAGTAGACGACCGACGACTGCTGCAGCGCCGCCTCGGAGACCGCGGTGGGGATCTTGGTCTGCTGGTAGAGGATGACGAGCCCGACCACGATGGTGAGAATGACCGCGGCGCACGCCAGGGCCACCAGGCCCACCACTTTCCGCCAGGACCAGTGCCGCCACCAGCTGCCCTTGGCGCGGCGGGGCCGGCCCGGGCCGGGGCCATCACCGCCGCCCGGCCCGCCGCCGGAGCCGGGATCCGTGCGCCGGTCCAGGCGCTCCCGGATGCCGGTCCGGTCGATGGCACGCTCCCGCAGTCCCGCGGCCGTGCGGCCGCCGGGGGCGCCGTAACCGTTCGGGGCGCCGTAGCCGCTGACGTCGTCCGGCTCGCCGTAGCCGTCCGCCGCGCCGTAACCGTTCGGGGCGCCATAACCGTCCGCCGCGCCATAGCCGTTCGGGACGCCATAACCGTCCGCCGCGCCATAGCCGTTCGGGACGCCATAGCCGTTGGCACGGTCCGGCTCGCCGTAGCCATTCACCGCGCCGTTGCCGTTCGGGGTGCCGGCGTGCCGGGCCCCCCGGCCGCGCGGTTCCTGGCCGGCCTGCCATGGCTGCCCGGCCGCCCGGCCGGCGCTGGTCATGCGACGGCGGCCCGCACGGCGCCGCCCGTCCCCAGGGGTGCCGGACGCAGCGCCATCGGCGCTGTCCACGGCCGGCCCGCCGCCGTCATAGCGGACAATTCGCGGGTACCCGGGCTCGGACCCGCCGACCGCGGCAGCGCCGCTGCCGCGCGGGTAAGAACCATCGAGGCTGCGGTCACGTGCTCCGCCGCCACCACTGCCAGCGCCGCGCTGATCCTGCCAGTACGGCCCGGCATAGTCTGGGTTGCTCACGCGTCCTCGCTGGTCGGGTATGCAGTGACGGGCGATCAACGTCCCCGCGGGAACTCACGGTACCCGGCGGCTGGCGTCCTCCCGGCACGTTAGGGCGAGTTGCTTCCGCGCCGACTGGCGTGGCCGCCGACTGCGGCCGCGAAGCGAGTGCCCGGCTCGCTCACTCACCGGCCCGGGCGCGCCGGCTGCGCCGGCTGGGTTGCTCGCCCGTGCCGAGAACGTACGACGACGCGAGGTGATTCCAGGCACAACTCTGGCAGACCTCAACCACGTAGACCCGGAACTCGGCGTATTCCGCAGCCATTTCCGCCAGTTCCGGTCCCTGCTTGACCCGTCCCTCATACCGCCCGAGTTCGTCTCCGTAGACGTAGGTGACGTGGGTGAGCCTGGCCCGGCGGCAGATCGGGCAGGCGGTATCGGTGGGCTCGCCGTGGAACTTCGCGGCCCGCAGCAGATACGGATGGGCGTCACAGACATCGGTGACTGTCGCGCGGCCCGCGAAGACGGACGCGAGCGTTGCGCGGCGCGCAAGACCGTAGTCGACGACTGATCGCCTCATGCCCGACAGATTACGACGGAACCGCGCTGAGGCCGAGCCCCGGATTCTCCCGGCCGGCCGCCGTCCGGGTATCCGTCAAATACCCGATCAGCGCAGGGTTGCGCCCCGGCGCCGGAGGACATATCTTTGCGATGTATCGGGCCGATACATCGGAGCGAGACACGGCGGTCGCGGGATGACAGTCGTGTGGATGCTAGCCACGGACGCGGCAGGGAGGTGCGGGCGAGCATGACCAGTCAGCGGTCGGGCGTGCTTGAGCTCGCGGTACTCGGGCTGCTGCACGAGACGCCGATGCACGGCTACGAGCTGCGCAAGCGGCTCAACGCGGTACTCGGCGCGTTCCGCGCCTTCGGGTACGGGTCGCTGTACCCGTGCCTGAAAGGACTGCTGGCGCAGGGCCTGATCGCCGAGGACGCACCGCCAGGCGCCCCGAAGCCGCTGGCCGGCCGCCGGTCCAAAATCGTGTACCGGCTGACCGCTGACGGCAAGGAGCGGCTGCAGGACCTGCTTTCCCAGGCTGGCCCGGCGGCCTGGGAAGACGACGGGTTCGGCGTCCACTTCGCTTTCTTCGGGCAGACCCGGGCCGACATCAGGCTGCGGATCCTCGAGGGGCGGCGGTCCCGCCTCGAGGAGCGGCTGGAGGGTTTCCGCGCGGGCTTGTCCCGGACGCGGGAGCGGGTCGACAGCTACACCCTCGAACTGCAGCGGCACGGACTGGAATCGGTCGAGCGGGAAGTCCGCTGGCTGAACGAGCTGATCGCCTCGGAGCGGCAGTCGGACGCGGAGTCCGCGGATCGCCCCGGGGGTCATACGGAAGGCGGCCCGGCGGGCACAGCTGGCTGAGCCAGCAGCGTGCACCGCTGAGCAGCAGGAGAATAGGAGCAATCCTCATGGGTTCGGTACGAGTAGCCATCGTCGGCGTGGGAAACTGCGCGAGTTCCCTGGTCCAGGGCGTGGAATACTACAAGGACGCTGACCCGGGCAGCCGGGTGCCGGGCCTGATGCACGTCCAGTTCGGCCCGTACCACGTCAGCGATATCGAGTTCGTGGCCGCGTTCGACGTGGATGCGAAGAAGGTCGGGCGCGATATCGCCGAGGCCATCGTGGCCAGCGAGAACAACACGATCAAGATCTGCGACGTGCCGCCGACCAGCGTCACGGTGCAGCGCGGCCCGACCATGGACGGGCTCGGCGACTACTACCGCCAGATCATCACCGAGTCGGACGACAAGCCGGTGGACGTGGCCCAGGCGCTCCGGGACGCGCGGGCCGACGTGCTCGTGTCCTACCTGCCGGTCGGCTCCGATGACGCGGACCGCTACTACGCGCAGTGCGCGATCGACGCCGGCGTGGCGTTCGTCAACGCGCTGCCGGTGTTCATCGCCTCCGATCCGGCCTGGGCGCGCAAGTTCACCGAGGCCGGCGTGCCGATCATCGGGGACGACATCAAGTCGCAGGTCGGCGCGACCATCACCCACCGCGTGCTGGCCAAGCTGTTCGAGGACCGCGGGGTCGAGTTGCTCCGCACGTATCAGCTCAACTTCGGCGGCAACATGGACTTCATGAACATGCTGGAGCGCAAGCGGCTGCAGTCGAAGAAGATCTCCAAGACCCAGGCGGTTACCTCGCAGATCCCGCACGAGATGGAGCGGGCCGCCGTGCACATCGGCCCGTCCGACCACGTGCCCTGGCTGGACGACCGGAAATTCGCGTACGTCCGGCTGGAGGGCCGGGCCTTCGGCGACGTGCCGCTGAGCCTGGAGTACAAGCTCGAGGTCTGGGACTCGCCGAACTCGGCCGGCGTGATCATCGACGCGGTCCGGGCGGCCAAGATCGCCAGCGACCGCGGCATCGGCGGGCCGATCCTGTCCGCGTCGTCGTACTTCATGAAGTCGCCGCCCGAGCAGTACAGCGACGACACCGCCCGGGACCTGGTGGGCAAGTTCATCCGGGGTGAGGTCGACCGCTGACGTCGGGCGCCGGCAGGCCGGACTGCGTTAATGCCCTGGGAGACCTGGCCTCCCGGGGCATTCGCATGCCAGCCTGCCCTCGCCGGGCAACTCGCCCGGGCCGCATTCGCCGTACGCTGAGAGCGTGCCCTTCCTGGGAGGCCGCCACGGCAAGCCGGCGGCACGAACGAGGCGGTCGCATTTCGTAGCTGATCTGCGCATCGTCCTCGCCGAGCGAAACTTCCGGCGGCTGTTCGCGACCCGGCTGATCTCGCAGACCGGCGATGGCGTGTTCACCGCCGGCCTGGGCACGTACGTGTTCTTCAACGCGGCGACGTTCCCGAGCCCGGCGAAGGGGGCGGCCGCATTCGCCGTCCTCTACCTGCCGTACTCGCTGATCGGCCCCTTCGCCGGGGTGTTCATCGACCGCTGGTCACGGCGCCAGATCCTGGTCCGGTCGGCCCTGCTCCGCTCCGTCCTGGTGGCGCTGACCGCCGCGCTGATGGTCTCGGGCAACCTCGGGGCGCCGCTGTACATTGCCGTCCTCCTGGTGCTGGGCGTGAACCGGTTCTTCCTGTCCTCGCTGTCGGCGGCGCTGCCGCACGTGGTGGCGGGCGACAAGCTGGTGATGGCCAACTCGGTATCGCCGACCGTGGGCGGCGTGATGGCATCTCTGGGCGGCATCGTGGCCCTGGGCGTGAACGCGGCCACCGGCAACAGCGAGGGCGGCGCCGCCGTGACCCTGCTGGTCGCGGGCGGCTGCTACGTTGCCGCCAGCCTGGTCGCCGCGACCATGCACCGGGATCTGCTCGGTCCGCTGCGCGAGCCGGCCGAGCCCGCGCCGGGACGGCTGCTCAGCGAGCTCACCTCGGTCGCGGCCGGCCTGGCCGCGGGCGCGCGCTACGTCCTGCGGCGGCGCGGCGCGGCGGCCGCGCTCGGCGCCACCGGCGCCAACCGGTTCCTGTACGGGATCCTGTTCCTGATGTCGATCCTGCTCTACCGGAACTATTTCTACCCGTCCAGCCCGTCGGTGGCCGAGGGTCACTACGCCGTGCTGGCCACCGTCTCGGCGATCGGCTACGGCTGCGCGGCGCTGGCCACCCCGCCGGTCACCAGGCGGCTGGCCAAGCCGGCCTGGATCGCGCTGCTGCTGGCCGCCAGCGCGGTGGTGACCGGCACCCTGGGCGAGAGCTTCGACCAGATCGCGTACCTGGTCATGGGATTCTGCCTCGGCCTGGCCGGGCAGGGCGTGGCGATCTGCGCGACGACCATCCTGCAGGAAGACGTGCAGGATGCCTACCGCGGCCGGGTGTTCTCCTTCTACGACATGATCTTCAACATCCCGTTCGTGGCCGGGGCCGGGCTGAGCGCGATATTCATGCCGCTGGACGGCCGGTCACCGGCCATCATGGGCGTGGTGGCGGCCGGGTACGCGCTGGCCGCTGGCGGGTACCGGCTGCTCAGCCGTCAGCCGCCGGACGGCGGCGGGCCGGGCGGGCCGGGAGCCGCGAGTCCTTCGCCCTCAGCCCAGCGCAGCAGCTCATAAGTGGCCCGTTCCCGGCCGAGCGGGCCGTGTTCCATCCGCAGCTCAAGCAGCTGCGCCCGGGCCCGGCCGACCATCGGGCCGGGCCCGATGCCCAGCACCTGCATGATCTCGTTGCCATCCAGGTCAGGACGCACCTTGGCCAGCTCTTCCTGGCTGGCCAGGACGGCGATGCGCTGCTCCAGGTCGTCGTAGGACCGGGCCAGCCGCTTCGCCTTGGCCTGATTCCTGGTCGTGCAGTCGGCCCTGGTCAGGGCGTGCAGGCGGGTGAGCAGCGGGCCCGCGTCGGTCACGTACCGGCGGACCGCCGAGTCGGTCCACTCACCCGACCCGTAGCCGTGGAACCGCAGGTGCAGCTCGATCAGCCGGGACACGTCCGCGACCACGTCCTTCGGGAACCGCAGCGCGGTCAGCCGGGATCTGGCCAGCTGAGCGCCGACCACCTCGTGGTGATGGAACGCGACGCGGCCGTCCGGCAGCAGCGATCGCGTCTTCGGCTTGCCGATGTCGTGCAGCAGGGCGGCCAGCCGCAGGACCAGATCGGGCGCCAGGCCGTACCGCTCCTCCAGGCCGATGGCCTGCCCGAGCACCGTCAGCGAATGCTGGTACACGTCCTTGTGCCGGTAATGCTCGTCGGCCTCCAGGCGGAGCTTCGGCACCTCGGGGAGGACCTGGTCCGCCACGCCGGTGTCGACCAGCATGGCCACGCCGCGGGCCGGGCCGCCGGGCCGCCGGGCCAGCATGAGCTTGGCCAGCTCGCCGGAGATCCGCTCCGCGGACACGATCGAGAGCCGGGGCGCCAGCTCGGTCATCGCGGCGGCCAGCTCCGGCGTCGCCGAGAAGCCCAGCTGGGCCGCGAACCTGGCCGCCCGGAGCGTCCGCAGCGGATCGTCAGCCAGCGAGTCCTCCGGCCGGCCCGGCGTCCTGAGCACGCGGTCCTGCAGGTCGCGCAGCCCGCCGAACAGATCGACGAACTCGTACGACGGCAGCCGCGCCGCCATCGCGTTGATAGTGAAATCGCGGCGCGCCAGGTCCCCGTCCAGCGACGTGCCGTAGCTCACCGCGGGCTTGCGGGACTCGGGCAGGTAATGCTCGCTCCGGTAGGTCGTTATCTCAACGATCAGGTCGCCCTTCCGCAGCCCCACGGTGCCGTACGCGATCCCGGCCGGCCAGGTGGTGTCCGCCCATCCCCCGGCGATCTCCAGCACGCGTTCCGGCCGCGCGTCGGTGGCCAGGTCGAGGTCACGCGAGTTCCTGCCGAGGAAGACATCGCGCACCGGGCCGCCCACCAGGGCGAGCTCGTGACCGTGCCGGACGAAGAGCCGGCCCAGCTCGGCCGCGTCCGGCCACGCCGTGGCGAGCATGCGCTCGGCAGCTTTGCGCTGCTCGGGCCGCAGCGATGGGGAATCTGGCACGGCCACTGAGGGTAGGTGCTGGACGTAAACTTGGGAAACCCGGGTAGCCCGGAGGAACTCGTGAAGGACGTTCGAAGGGCCCTTCCCGCCCGTACCGCGCGCTCAGGCCGGCCGTACCGGGTACCAGGCCGCCCCGCCGGAACCGACTCTGCCCGGCCTGCCCGCCGGCACCCGGCGAACGGCAATAACATTTCCGCCATGCCCCGTCGCCGCTCCGCCCGCCTGCACCCGGCCCGGGCCCGGGCAGGCCGCCGTGACGGCCACTCACCGGGCCGCGGCGGCATCCAGCCGGAGCGCAAGTGAGGCGGCAGGCCTGGACGGCGATCGCGCTGGCGCTGCTGCCCGCGGCCCTGATGCTCGCCGCGGCGGGCCCGGCCGCGGCGGCCCCGGCGGCCGGGTCGCAGCAGCGCGGGTCACTTCCCGTGTCGCTCGCGATTACCTCGATCACGCCGGCCTATGCCGTGCCCGGCCAGCCGGTGATTGTCAGAGGGACGGTGACGAACACCTCCGGCGCGCCGATTACCGGCATGACCGTGCGGCTCCGGTCGTCGAGCACCCCCTTTGCCAGCCGGGACGAGCTTCAGTTCTATGCCGACGGCCGGACCGTCGCGGCGGACTTCCCGGTACCCGGCGCGGCCACGTCCGCTCTCCGCATGCTGGCCCCGCACGTGACGGCCGACTGGTCGATCTCCGTGCGGACGCGTCAGCTTGGCCTGACCCAGTTCGGCGTCTACCCGCTGGCCGCGGAGGCGGACAGCGCGGCCGGCACGGCCCTGGTGACCAGCCGTACCTTCCTGCCGTTCTGGCCGGGCAAGCGCGCGCTCGACCCGGTACGCCAGGACATCGCGTGGATCTGGCCGATGATCAACGCCCCGCAGCAGTCCGCCTGCGGCGGCCTGCTGACCAATAACCTGGCCGGCAGCTTCGGCGCCGCCGGCCGGCTGTCCGAATTGCTCACCGCGGGCCGCGCATACGCCGCCCGTGCGCATCTGACCTGGTCAATTGACCCGGCCCTGCTGGCCAGCGCGCAGACCATGAGCAGCCCGTATCAGTTCGGCGGGACCGCGGCCTGCACGGGCCGGAGCAGCCGCCGGCCAGCGGGGCGGCGCAGAGCTGGCTGGCCGGGCTGAAGGCCGCCACGGCCGGCCACCCGGTCTTCGTGACCCCCTACGCGGACGTCGACGTGGCGGCGATGGTCCACCGGGGCCTGAATAGCGAACTGGCCCGCGCGTTCACGGCCGGCCGCGTTACCGCGACCAGGATCCTCGGCCGTAACTTCACCCTGGCCGGCGGCGCGGCCGCGGGCGGAGACCACTCGAAGGAACTCCCGGGGCTGGCCTGGCCGGCCGACGGAATCGCCAACTACGCCGTCCTGAATAGCCTGGCCATCAGCGGAGTCAGCACCGTCGTGCTCGGCAGCGCGACGATGCCGCCGTCTCCCAGCCAGAACTTCACCCCCGGCGCGGTAACGACGACACCGTCCGGGGAAGGGCCGCGCATGCACGTGCTGCTGGCCGACGACACGATCACGCAGATCCTCGGCACGGCGGACCGCGGCCAGGCGTCGGCCGGCCCGTCGTCCTTCGCCGTTGCGCAGCGCTTCCTGGCCGAGACCGCCATGGTTGCCGCGGAGCGGCCCGCCCTCGCCCGCTCCGTCGTGGTGGCCCCGCCGCGGGACTGGGATCCGCCGGCCGGCCTGGCCGGCCAGCTGCTGGAAAGTACCGTCACCGCGCCCTGGCTCAGGCCGGTCAGCCTGCCCCGGCTGGCCGCCGCCGGCCGGGCCCGGGACAGGTGCACCGCAAGCTCCTGCAGGTAAGCGGCAAGAACGAGCTCAGGGCCGGGCTGCTGGCCGGGGTCAAGCGGGTATCCAAAAGCGCCGCGCTGCTGCAGAGCATCCGGCTGCGGCCGGACCCGGCGCTGAGCCCGGCGATCATGACCGTGGTGTCGTCGGCCTGGCGCGGCACCAGGGCCGGCACCCGCCGGGCTCGGCACCTGCTCGGCCGGGTCTCCGCCTACGTGACCGACCAGGAAAGCTCGGTCATGATCATCGATCCGGAACGGGTCACCCTGGGCGGCCTGTCGGGCACGCTGCCGGTGTCCATCACGAACGGGCTGCCGTACCCGGTGCGGGTCCGGCTGCACGTCACGCTCCCCCCCGGCGGCGGGCGCATCACCGTCACGCTGCCGCCCGGCAGCGTGACCGTACCCCGCGGCGCCGACGTGACGCTCAAGCTGCACGTCCGGGCGGGCACGGTGGGATCCACCACGATCCAGCTGAGCCTGCGCACGCCCGAGGGAGCGCCGCTGCCGGGCCACCCGGTCACGCTGACCGTGCAGGCGACGCACTTCGGCACGCTCGCCCTGGTCATCATCGGCGCCGCGCTCGGCGTGTTCGTGCTGACCTCGGTCCGGCGGGCGCTCCGGCACGGCCGGGGCGAGGCGCCCGCGCCCGCCTCCGGCGGCCCGGATCCCGGTGACTCCGGCGGGCCGGAATCGACCAGCCTGGCCGGCGGAGCCGATAGCGTCGTGACAGACCGCGCCGATAATGAGCATCCACCGGAGGATCCGGATGAGTACGCCAGCGTCCCCGGCAGGACCGACCGCCGCTGAGAGCGGCAGCGGGCCGGATGAGGCCGGCCTGGATGGGCTGGCCGCCGCCGAAGATGCGCTGGCCGCCGAGGCGGACCGGGCGCACGAGGATAACGCCAGCCTGGTCCGCTCCAGCGGCATCATGGCGGCCGGCACGCTGGTCTCGCGAGTCACCGGCTTCTTCCGGACGGCGGTGTTCGGTTACGCGCTGGGCGCCGCCACCCTGGCCGACGCGTACAACAACGCCAACACGCTGCCGAACGTGGTCTACAATCTGGCCCTCGGCGGCATCCTGACCAGTGTCGTCGTTCCGCTCCTGGTCAGCGCGTCCAAGCGGGACGCCGACCGGGGCGAGGGGTACGACCAGCGGATATTCACGCTAGGCGTGCTCGCGCTGGCCGGCATCACGCTGGTGGCGACGCTGCTGGCCGGGCCTCTGGTCCAGCTTTACGCCGCCTCCGTGCACGGCTCCGAGCGGTCCGTCATGGTGGTGTTCGCCTACTTCTTCATCCCGCAGATCTTCTTCTACGGGGTGAGCTCGCTGGCCGGGGCGATACTCAACGCGCGCGGGCACTTCGCCGCGCCGATGTGGACGCCGGTGGTCAACAACGTGGTGGTGATCGCGGTCGGCCTGCTGTTCATGGCCACGGCGGGCCTCGACCTCACCACGAACACGATTAGCACCAGCGAGGTCCGGCTGCTGGGGATCGGCACCACGCTGGGGATCATCGCCCAGACGGCCGCGCTGATACCGGCGCTGCGCCGGGTGGGCTTCCGGTGGCACCCCCGATTCGATTTCCGCCGGGCCGAAGTGGCCGAGATACGGCGGATGGCCGGCTGGATGTTCGGCTACATCGCCACCACGCAGGTGGCGTTCCTGGTCACCACCAGGGTGGCCAACGCGGCGGCGGTGAAGGCGCATCACGTCAACGGAGCCGGCTACACCGACTACAGCTACGCCTGGCAGCTCTTCCAGCTGCCGTACGCGATCGTGGGCATCTCGGTCATCACCGCGCTCCTGCCGAGGATGAGCGCGCATGCGGCCGAGCGTAGATACCGGCTGGTCAGCGACGACTTCTCCACCGGCGTCAGGCTGTCGTCGGTGATCGTCGTGCCCTCCGCCCTGGTGCTGGCGATACTGGGGCCGCCGCTGGCCGAGGTACTGCTGGGGTACGGCAGCATGTCGTTCGACGACGCGCGGCTGCTCGGCTTCGTGTTCGCCGCGTTCTCGCTCGGCCTGGTTCCGTACATGATGTTCCAGCTCCTGCTCCGGGTGTTCTACGCGATGCACGACAGCCGCACGCCCGCCCTGATCGGTGCCCTGACCATGGTGGTGAATATCACCGCCAACCTGATCGCGATCAGGGTGCTGCCGGCCGCGCACGTGGTGGCCGGGCTGGGGATCGGCTTCGGCATCTCGAACCTGGTCGGCGCGATAGCCGGGTGGTGGATCCTCAGCCGGCGGATCGGCGGCCTGGACGGCAACCGGATCGGGATCAGCCTGGTCAAGATGCACCTGTCCGCCGTGCCCTGCGTCCTGTTCGCGGCCGCCATCTCGGTGATGGTCGGCGCGGTGGTTCCGGCCGGGACGATGGCCGCCCTGATCACGGTGGTCCTGGCCAGCAGCGGCGCGCTGCTGTTCTACGTGCTGTTCGCCAAGGCGTTCGGCATCACCGAGCTGACCGATCTCACCTCGACGGTCGGCGCGCGGCTGCGCCGCTGACGGCCCGGCCGACGTCTCCCGGAGGTAACGGTTTGCGATGCTAGGGAGCGCGGACCGCTGGGATCGCCGTGCGACCCTTAGCATGTTGTGCAGCATCATGATTTCTCCGCCCGGCTGACCGCACGGCTTCGGAAGGAGGTCGAGGGCCTGGCCCGCTCTTAATGCGACGAAATGAGCACGTTCATCTCTGAGCCAGGCACCCGGCTCGGCGGCCGCTACCGGCTCGAGGACCGGATCGCCGCTGATGATGGCTGGGCTGCGTGGAAGGCCATCGACGAGATACTCGCCCGGGCGGTCACGGTATTCACCTTCGCGCCCGGGTTCCCGCGTATCACCGAGGTGGTCACGGCCGCGCGCGCGGCCAGCCGGCTCACCGACGCGCGCCTGACCCAGGTGTTTGACGTCGAGGATGACTGGGACCGCGCCTACATCGTGATGGAGTGGGCGGCCGGAGAGCCGCTCGATGATCTGCTCGCGGGCGGCCCGCTCGATCCATCGCGCGGCGCGCAGATCGTGGCCGAGGCCGCGGCCGCGCTCTCGGCGGCCCATGCCGCCGGGCTCTCGCACCTCTGCCTGGTTCCCGGATCGCTCCGCTGGACGTCCGGCGGCGGGGTCAAGATCGTCGGTGTCGGCATTGACGCCGCCCTGGGCGACGTCACCGATGATGATCCCGCGCTCGCCGACACGCGCGGCCTGGCCAGGCTGCTCTACGCGGCGCTGACCGGCCACTGGCCGGGCCCGGAGATCACGGCGCTGCCGCCCGCGCCGGTAGCGGACGGCGTGCCCTGCAGCCCGCGTCAGGTCCGGGCCGGCGTTCCCACGGTGCTCGACGACATCACCTGCCAGGCGCTGTTCCAGCAGGATCGCCGCGGCAGCGTTCCGCTCACGACGCCCGGGCAGCTGGCCGGAGCGCTGTCGGCCGCGATTCCGCCGACCCCGCCGCCCAAGGCAAGCCCGCAGCGGTCGCCCTCGCGAGCCGCCGAGTTCGACGACACCGGCCCGATCGGCGCCCCGGCGGGCGAATACTGGGCTCGTGATGGGCGTCCGGCGCCCCCGCGGGACGGTTCCAGGCGGCCCGAGCCCCGCCGTCGCACGCCCGCCTCCCGGGTGAAGACCGGCGTCGTGGCGTTGCTGGTGCTGGCCGTGGTGGCGGCGGTGACCGCGGCGGCCCTGGCCTTGCGGCCCTCGCCTCACGGCCAGCAGCCCGGCCGGCCAGAGTCCCTCGGCCAGTCACTCCGCGGCCCCCCCGGCCCCGATCCTGAAGCCGGTCAGCGCGCAGGGCCTGGACGAGACCAGCGCCGATGCGAGCATGGCGATCGACGGAAGCTCTCGCACCGCGTGGAAGACGCAGTTCTACCGCGGCAATCCGGTGTTCGGCGGGCTCAAGACCGGGTCCGGGCTCCTCCTTGACATGGGTAAGCAGGTACGGCTGAGTTCGGTGAAGGTGCTGCTCGGGCCGACGGCCGGGGCCAGCGTGTCCATCGCGGTGGGCAACGACGGCAGCACCGCGCAGAAGTCAGACGCCAACTTCACGACCGTCGCCAGCGCGGGCAACCTGCCGGGCGGCGCGCACATCTTCCGGTCCGACTCCGCGGCCACCGGAAGATACGTGCTGATCTGGTTTACCCGCCTTCCGCCGGAGGCGGGCGGCCCGCCGGACCAGTACCAGGCCGAGATTTTCAACACCATCATGCGAGGCTCGGGCTGACCGAGCGCCTGCCGGAACAGGCCAGCCAGGACGAACCGGGAAGCAGGCGGCGCGGCTGCCGCGCCGGGCCGAGGGGAGGACGGCGACGGAACCGCACGAGGCGGGCGGCACCCAGACGGGGCACTCCCGGCCCGGCCAGAGCGTCGCTCCGGACCCTCAGCCATCCGATGCGGAGCTGCTCAGACGCCACGTTGAAGGTGATCCTGACGCCTTCAGCCAGCTCTTCCTGCGCCACCGCGACCGGCTCTGGGCGGTAGCGCTGCGGACGCTCGCGGATCCGGAGGACGCCGCCGACGCCCTGCAGGACGCGATGATCTCGGCCTTCCGCCGGGCCGGCAGCTTCCGCGGCGATTCGGCCGTGACCACCTGGCTGCACCGGATCGTCGTCAACGCCTGCCTCGACCGGCTGCGCCGCAAGGCCGCGCGGCCGGCCACGGGCGGCACTGACGAGCGGACGCTGGACAACCTGGCCCTGGGACGGGCTATCCCGGACCCCACCTCGGCCAGCGACACGACTATGGATGTGATGGCGGCGCTGCGGACGCTGCCCGCCGACCAGCAGGCCGCTCTCGTGCTCGTGGACATGCTCGGTTACCCGGTGGCCGACGCCGCGGAGGTGCTCGGCATATCCCAGGGCACGGTGAAGAGCCGCTGCGCGCGGGGACGGGCCCGGCTGCTGCCGCGGCTCGCGCACCTGCGACGGCCGCCAGCCGCGGCGGCCGGGCCGCCCGCAGGGAACCGATCAGTGGCCGGCAACGTCTCACCTGCGCAGGGAGAGGGTGAAGACCAGTCATGACGCGGCATGTCGGCGCGGAAGCACTCGCCAGGTACCGAGAAGGGGATCTCGGCGGCCGGCGGTCCTCGCGTATCCGGGCCCACCTGGCCGGCTGTGCCCGCTGCGCGGCGCTAGACGAGGACCTCGCCGGAGTCTCCGCGATGCTGGCCAGCGCGCCCCGGCCGGCCATGCCGGAACAGGTCACCACCAGGATCCAGGTCGCCCTGATGGCCGAGGCGGCCCGGCGCGCCCAGCCGGGCGCCGGCCTCGAGCCCGCCGGGCCCGGGCCGGTCAGGCCGTCCGCCCGGCCCGCCGGGCCCGGTCAGCCCGGCCGGCCGCGGCACGCCGGCCCGGCGGGCTCCGGCCGTCGCTGGCGCCTGCCGGAGCTGCGGTCAGCGGTCGCGGCACGCGCGCTCGCCGTTGCGGCGGCAGTCGCGGTGGTGGCCGGCGGCATCTACGGAACTGTCCAGCTCGCGGGCGGGACGAACGGAGCTAGCTCCAGTAGCGCCAGCGGCTCAACCGCCGGCGTCCGGCGCGGCGCGACCAGTCTCGGTCCCCCGCAGCCCTACAACGTGGCCAGCCAGCCGGCCACGTTCACGCCGGTCTCGACGGGCCTGAACTTCCAGCCCGAGCTGCTCAAGTCGCAGGTCGGGAGCGAGCTGCAGCGGCACTCGAGCATCAGTGGCCCGAGCATCAGTAGCCCGCCCGCGAGCGCGCTGCCCGAGCATAGCGGCCAGTCCGGGACCCGGGCCGGCCCGAAGCAGAGCTCGCCGGGCTTCGGGTCGTTCGCGGGCCTCCCGCTGGCCACCCTCCGGGGGTGCGTGGCCAGGATCGCCGCAGGCCGCGCGGTACGGCTGGTCGATGTGGACCAGTACCAGGGGAAGCCGGCCACGATCATTGTTGTCGCCGCCCCGGCCGGCGGCTCGCATATCTGGGTCGTCGGGCCCGGCTGCTCCCGCTCAGACAGCGACGTGATCGCGCAGGCCAGCCTGTCCGGCGCCGGCTGAACTGGCGATCCTGCGGGAATCTCCGGACCCTAGGATCGGTTGATGCCGATGCAACGAGAGAAGGGCAAGTCGACGTGACCGAGGTTCGGGATGTCATCGTCATCGGGTCCGGCCCGGCCGGGTATACCGCGGCGCTGTACGCGGCGCGGGCGCGGCTGAACCCGCTGGTGTTCGAAGGCTCGGTCACCTCCGGCGGCGCGCTGATGAACACCACGGAAGTGGAGAACTTCCCCGGTTTCCCGGACGGCGTGCTCGGCCCGGACCTGATGGATGCGATCCGCAAGCAAGCCGAGCGATTCGGCGCTGAGCTCATGCCCGACGATGTCACCGAGGTGGACCTGACCGCGAGCCCGAAGGTGGTCCGGGCCGGCAGTGACACGTTCCTGGCCAAGGCCGTGATCATCGCGACCGGCTCCAGCTACCGCGAGCTCGGGATTCCCGGCGAAAAGCGGCTTTCCGGCCATGGGGTGTCCTGGTGCGCCACCTGCGATGGCTTCTTCTTCCGCGACCGGGACATCGCCGTCGTCGGCGGCGGTGACTCGGCGCTGGAGGAAGCCACCTTCCTGACCCGCTTCGCCCGTTCCGTCACCGTCGTCCACCGCCGCGACACGCTGCGCGCGTCGAAGATCATGCAGGATCGGGCATTCGCGAACCCGAAGGTCCGCTTTGCCTGGGACAGCGAGGTGGTCGAGGTGGTGGGCGAGGACCGGGTGACCAGCCTGAAGCTCCGCAACGTCAAGACCGGCGCGGAAAGCACTCTCGATGTCAGCGGCATATTCGTGGCCATCGGGCATGACCCGCGCAGTGAGCTCTTCACCGGGATCCTGGCGACCGACGCGGAGGGATACCTGATGGTGGATCAGCCCTCCACCCGTACCGCGATCGAGGGCGTATTCGCGGCCGGGGACGTGGTGGACCACACCTACCGGCAGGCGGTGACGGCCGCCGGGACCGGCTGCGCGGCGGCTCTCGATGCCGAGCGCTGGCTCGCCGACCAGGAGTCCTGAAATCAGAAATCCCTGAACCCCGCCGGATCCCGATAATTCAAGTCGTTTAACTAGGCCGAAAGGAAGTCCCCGTGGGCGCAATCAAGAAAGTGACGGACGAGACCTTCGAGCTCGACGTGCTGAAGAGCGAGAAGCCGGTCGTCGTGGACTACTGGGCCGAGTGGTGCGGCCCTTGCCGCCAGGTCGGCCCGGTGCTCGAAGAGATCGCCGCCGAGCACGCCGACAAGATCAGCGTCGTCAAGCTGAACGTGGACGACAACCCGGTGACGGCACAGCGGTACGGGATCATGAATATCCCGACCATGAGCGTCTTCTCCGGCGGCCAGGTCGTCAAGGAGATCGTTGGCGCCAAGCCGAAGTCAGCGCTGCTGCGGGATCTGGCCGACTTCATCTGACCCGGCCAGATCGGGATCCGGGCTGGGCGCGCCGCGCCCAGCCCGGACGGCGTTCAGACGGCCCCAGGCGCGGCCGCGCCTGGCCCTGACGGCCATCAGGGCCAGGACGATCAGCCGGAAGGCGGCCCGGCGCGGCCTGGGGCTTAGGCTAGGCGGCCTGCGGCTTAGGCCAGGCGGAGGGAGCGCTCGGGGCTCATCGAGCCGAGCAGCCGCTCCAGCGCCACCTCGACGTCTTCCCGCCAGGACAGGGCGGTCTTCAGCTCCAGCCGCAGCCTCGGGTAATGACCGTGCGGGCGCACCGTCTTGAAGCCGACCGCGAGCAGGTAGTCCGCGGGAACAACGCAGGACGGGCCCTGCCACCGCAGGTCGCCGAATGCCTCGATCGCCTTCACCCCTCGCCGGGTGAGATCCTTGGCGATGCCCTGGATGAGCATCCGGCCCAGTCCCCCGCCCGCGAAGTCGCCGAGCACGTGCGCGGTCATCAGCAGGACGGCGTCGGCACTGACCGGGCTGGTGGGAAAGGCCACCGAGCGCGGCACGAACTGGGGCGGGGCATAGAGCATGTAGCCCGCCGGGACGCCGTCGACATAGATGATCTTCCCGCAGCTTCCCCATTCCAGCAGGACCGAGGAGACCCACGACTCCTTTTCGAGCGCTGAGTCCCCGCTCTCGGCCGCCCTGGCCTGGTTCATCGGGTCGAGTTCCCAGAAGACGCAGCGGCGGCATCTCGGCGGCAGGTCATCAAGATTGTCCAGGGTGATACTGGCCAGACGACGCGACACCGGGCGCTCCTGTAGTCGTGACAGCGGCCGTACCGGCGGCCGCCGGCCGGGCCGTCCGCTCGGCTTCGCCGGCCTGACCCGACTGGCCTGTCACCGGATATCGTACTCACGCCGCCAGTGCCGACCAACCGCTGCCTTTCCCGCGATACCGGGCTCCGGCGGCTCGGCGGCCGCCCGCGGCAGGCCGCTGAAGATCGCTACGATCGGCGGGTGAATGCATCCCGGAAGAGCTTCGGCAGCGATAACCAGGCCGGTACGCACGAGGCCGTTCTGCGCATGATCGGCGAGGTGAACGCCGGAGATCTGCCGGCCTATGGCGCCGATCCGTGGACGGCACGGGCGACCGAGCAACTGCGCGCGGCCTTCGGCACCCGCGGCGGGATCTTCTTCGTATTCAATGGCACCGCCGCCAACATTCTCGGGCTGAGCCTCCTGGTCCGTCCGTTCGAGGCGGTGATATGCGCGGAGAGCTCGCATCTCAATGTCGACGAGTGCGGTGCGCCCGAGCGAGTGCTGGGCAGCAAGCTGCTGCCGGTGCCCGCACCCGGCGGGAAGCTGACGCCCGACCTGGTGGCCAGCCGCCTGGGCGACCGCGGAGATGAGCACCGGGCCCAGCCTCGGGCCGTCGCCATCGCGCAGGTGACAGAACTGGGCACCTGCTACACCCTCGGGGAACTGCGGGATCTCGCCGAGTTCTGCCGGGCCAGTGACCTGCGGCTGTTCCTGGACGGCGCGCGGCTGGCCAACGCCGCCGCCCATCTTGGCTGCCAGCTCGCCGACCTCGCCGCCTGCGCGGACGTACTCAGTTTCGGCGGGACCAAGAACGGTGCCCTAGGCGCAGAGGCCGTGATCGTGATGAACGCCGAACTTGGTAGCGAGGCCCGCTATCAGCGCAAGCAGCAGATGCAGCTGGCATCGAAGATGCGCTACCTGGCCGCCCAGTTCACGGCGCTGCTCGAGGACGAGTTGTGGCGGCAGAGTGCGGCCCGGGCCAACTCGATGGCCGCGCGGCTGGCCGAAGGGATCCGTGACCTGCCCGGGGTGGCGCTGCGCCAGCCGGTCGAGTCCAATGCGGTGTTCGCGGCCCTGGACCCTGACCACATCAGGGCGCTGCAGCGGGACTGGGACTTCTATGTCTGGGACTCCGGCGAGAACGTCGTCCGCTGGATGACGGCGTTCGACACGACCGAGGCCGACGTCGATGCGTTTGTCGGCGCCATCCGGGCGGTGACGGCGGCGCAATAGCCTCCCGCCACCGGTCCGGCCCGGTGTTTCACGTGAAACACCGGGCCGGAAGGACGTCGCTCAGGCACTCCGGGGCGCCGCCCAGTCCGGTGACATCGCCGCGACAATTCTCTCCAGGTCCTCAAGCGAGGCGAACTCGACGACGATCTTCCCCTTGCGCTGGCCCAGTTCTACCTTGACCCGGGTCTCGAAGGCATCCGAGAGCCGATCGGCGAACTCCCGCAGCAGCGGGGCGGCCGAGGGCCGGCCGGGTGCCTGCCGGGGCGGCCGGGCGGGCTGCGCGCCCAGCGCGACGATCTCCTCCACCGCCCGGACGGATAGCCCCTCCGCCACAATGCGGCGCGCCAGCTGCTCCAGCGCCTGCGGCTCCGGCACGGCCAGCAGGGCGCGGGCATGGCCGGCGCTCAGCACCCCGGCGGCGACCCGCCTTTGCACCTCGGGAGGCAGCTGAAGCAGGCGCAGGGTGTTCGAGATGTGCGGCCGCGATCGCCCGACCCGCTGCGCGAGTTCCTCGTGCGTGGCCCCGAAGTCGTCCAGCAGCTGCTGGTAGGCGGCTGCTTCCTCCAGCGGGTTGAGCTGCTCCCGGTGCAGGTTCTCGATCAGGGCATCCCTGAGCAGGTCGTCGTCCGATGTCTGCCGGACGATCGCGGGCACGTAGCTGAGCCCGGCGCGCTGGCAGGCGCGCCACCGGCGCTCGCCCATGACAATCTCGAAATGCCCGGGCATGACCGCGCGGACCACCACCGGCTGGAGCAGGCCAACGGCCAGGATCGAGTCCGCGAGTTCCGCCAGAGCGTCCTCGTCGAACACCTGCCGGGGCTGACGGGGGTTCGGCGTGATCGCGGCGACCGGGATCTCGTCGAAATATGCGCCGGCCCCGTCGGAGTCATCCGGCCCGCCCCGGATCGCAGCGCCCGGATGACCGCCGGTGGCATCACGACCCGCTGAACTCGCGGCCGGCGCAGTAGGGATCAGTGCACCGAGCCCTTTGCCCAGTCCCCGTTTCTGCTGAGGCATCGCCTCGCCTCTCCTCGTTCTCCGCGTCGGGCCGATCGAACGCCGCCGGGTGCGCGAGCGCCAGCCCGGGCCGTTTCCTGCCTCATCCATCCTGCCAGCCCGCACCCGGCAACAGACGCTATCCGCCGAGGCCCGGCGGGCGAGCCCGGTCCGGGCGCCGTTACCGCCCGGCCGGCGCTCCCCGGTAGGCCATCTCCTTCGCGGCTTCCAGGTACGCCACCGCGCCGCTCGATCCGGGGTCGTAGGTCATCACCGACTGCCCGTAGCTGGGTGCCTCAGAGACCCGGACGCTGCGCGGGATGACCGAATGCAGGACGATGCCGCCGAAGTGCTCTCGCACCTCATCGGCCACCTGGTTGGCCAGCCGGGTCCGGGAGTCGTACATCGTCAGCAGGATCGTCGAGACCGCCAGGGCCGGGTTCAGATGGCTCTTGACCAGGTTCACGGTGCGCAGCAACTGCTCCAGGCCCTCCAGCGCGTAATACTCGCACTGGATCGGGATGAGTACCTCGGGCGCCGCCACCAGGGCGTTCACCGTGAGCAGGCCGAGCGACGGCGGGCAGTCAATGAGGATGTAGTCAAGGTTGGACACGTCGTACCGGCTGAGCGCGCGGCTCAGCCGCGACTCCCGCGCGACCAGCGGGACCAGCTCGATTTCCGCACCGGCAAGATCGATCGTCGCGGGCGCGCAGTGCAGCAGCGGAATGGCCTCCACCGGGCGAACGATCGCGGCCAGCGGCCGGTCCTCGACCAGCACGTTGTAGACGGAGGGGATCCCGCTGTGGTGATCGACGTCGAGCGCCGTCGACGCGTTCCCCTGCGGGTCAAGGTCCACGACGAGCACCCGGCCGCCGTGCAGGGCCAGGCTGGCGGCCAGATTGACGGCGGTGGTCGTCTTGCCGACGCCGCCTTTCTGATTGGCGATCGTGATGATCCGGCAGCCACCGGGCCGCGGCCAGGCCGCGCCGCCCGCTCTCGCGACCAGTGCGGCCTGGGCGGCGCGGGCAATCGGGGTGTCAGCGGCCGCATCGTGGCGGCCCGGGAACGCCACCCCGGCGCCATCCGCACCCCGGCGGCCACCGGGATCGTGACCACCGGCCGCCGGGCCCGCGGCATGCTGGCCAGTCGCCGGACCGACCCGGGCGGCCGCCGGAGCCCGGACGTCATGCGCTTCCCGGTCGGCGCGCGCCTGTGCCAGGTTCTCGGTCATGTCCGTCTCGCTCTCCCGCATTCCCGCAGTTCCGCCTTGATTGCCGCCCGCGCCGGTTTCACGTGAAACAGCGGCTGACAAGGCCTGCCGCATCCGGCGCGCCGGGCTCTGCTCGCCGCGGTCACCGGGGATGACCGGGCCATCTTCGCCGCCCGCGGACGTCTCCGCCCTGGCGCTGGCCGATCCCCCGGCGGCCGCACCGCCGGCCTGCCGCGCGGACTGAGCCGACCACGATGCGGCCGCGCCGTCTCCCGGCCACCCGAGCCCGGCCGGGTGCGCGGCGCGGCGCGGCGCGGCCTGATCGGAAGACGGCGCCGACGTACCACCGACTGGTACCTCCGGCCCGGAGTCCGGCCGGCCAGGCCGTCCCGGCCATCCCAGGCCCGGCGCGGACGCCATCATCCAACTCCTCTCATCCCGGCCGCCCGCCGCGGCACGGTCCCGCGCGCGCCGCATCCGTCCGCGGCCGGCTCAGCCCGGACCGGTCCAGCCTCGGTGCCAGTCAAGCCCTTGCCGGTCAAGCCCGGTGCCAGTCAGCCAGAGCCGCGGCGGCCGCCGCGGCCAGGACCGGCGCGACGCGGCGAGCCGCCGCCGCGGCCCGCAATTCCCGGTCCGCCCGGCCGCAGCTCGCTACCGCCGGCGGCACCCCGCGAACCGGGCGCTCCGGACCGGACAGCCCGCCCGGGCCGCGCCCCGGCCCGGAAACGGACTACCGTCGCGGCCGCATTAACGCTACTGCCACCGAGCTGCAAAACCTCCACGTCCCGCGCTCCCAGCCGCCGCAGCACCGGCCGGGCCCGGCTAACCTCCTCCGCGGCCCCCGCACCCTTGACCGCGAGAACCAGGCCGCCGGGATTCAGCAGTCCGATCGCGAGACCGGCGAGCCGGTCCATCGGAGCGACGGCACGGGCGGTGACCACATCGGCGGCCAGCTGGCCCGCCACATCCTCGGCCCGTCCCCGCCGCACCTCGGCATTTGGCACGCCCAGGATCTCGATGCACTCCTGCAGGAAGGTGACTCTGCGGGCCATCGGCTCGAGCAGCGTGACCGTTACGTCCGGGAGCAGCATGGCCAGGACGAGCCCGGGCAGGCCGGCCCCGGATCCGAGATCAATCAGCGAACACGGCGACGGCACCAGTTCGGCCAGCGCCGCGCAATTGAGCAGGTGCCGGTCCCAGATTCGGGCCGCCTCAGCCGGCCCCAGCAGGCCGCGCTCGACCCCCGGGCCGGCGAGCAGGCCGGCGTACCGCTCGGCCAGGCCGATCGCCGCGCCGAAGACCGCCACCGCCGCGGGCGGCGGCGCTGGCGCCTCCTCAAGCTCGGGCATTGCTAAGCACCTGACTCTCCGGGCGGCAAACCTGGCCGCCAGCCGCACGCTGCGGCCCACGGCCGGGTCTGGCGCGGCCAGACCACCCACGCCTGGGCCGACCGGGCCGTCCCGGACGATCTAGCCCGCCGGCAGCACGACCACGCGGCGATCCGGCTCCTCGCCCTCGGACTCGCTCTGCAGCCCGGCCGCGGCCACCGCGTCGTGCACGACCTTCCGCTCGAACGGGTTCATCGCGCCCAGCTTCTTCGCGACGCCGGTCCGCCGCACCTCTTCCGCCGCCACCCGGCCCGTCTCGGTCAGCTCGGCCCGCCGCCGCTGCCGGTACCCGCCCACGTCCAGCATGATCCTGGTCCGCGCTCCGGTCTGCCGGTGCACGGCGAGCCTGGTCAGTTCCTGCAGCGCCTCCAGCACCTCGCCGCGCGGGCCGACCAGCTCGTCGAGCGTGGCGCCGACGACGGAAACCAGCGCTCGGTCGCCCTCAACGTCCATGTCGATATCGCCATCCAGATCGGCCACATCGAGCAGTCCCTCTACATAGTCGGCCGCGATCTCGCCCTCCAGCTCAAGATCCGCGAGATCCACCACGGCCGTCTCATCTCCGGCTGCCGCTGGCGCAGGCCCCGACGCGGACGCCGTGGCCGTCCGCGGGACTCTCGTCCGATGGCACCGCGGCCGGCTCGCCGGCCGCCCCGGCCGGATGCTCCTGCGCAGCGTCTTCATACGGCTCGGCGACCGCGTTCTCACCCTGAGTCACTACCGGGCCCTCCTACTGTCGGGGTCGATCTCTCCTGACGACATCCAGATCTCGGCCCCGGGCACTACCCCTTGCCGGAGCGCTTGCTTCGCGACTGCCGTTGCCGCTGCTGCCTGATGAGCTTAACCTCGGGCGTCTCGGGCTCGGGCTCGGGTTCCGCGCGTCCCTTGCCCAGCCGGCGCAGTAGGCCGCCGCCGCCGGACGTCGTGCCGTTGCCGTTGCCGCTGCCGTTGGCGGATGGCTGGGCCGGGCTAGCGGGCTTGCCCTGCGACGCCGGCCGGGCCGGGCCGGCCGGCTTAGCCTTCGACGACGGGCGGGCCGTGCCGGCCGGCTTAGCCTTCGACGACGGCCGGGGCGTCCCGCCCGGCTGCTTGCCGGTGCCCGCGGCCGGACTGCCCGGCGCGGCGGCGGCGCCCGCCGCTCCGGATCCAGCCGGCCCGGAGCCGGCCGACCCGTTGGAGCCGTTGGACCCGGCGGTCAAGCCTCGTGGCGGCCGCGGGGCGCGGCGCGGCGGCGCCAGGGCCGGCGCGGCGGCGCCCGCCACCGCGGTAGCGCCCGCCGCCAGCGGCTGCGGGTATCGCCGGAACAGAACGTACTGCTGGGCCAGCGTCCACAGGTTCGTCGTCACCCAGTAGAGGACCAGCCCGAACGGCCAGTACAAGCCGGAGAGCGCGAAGAACGGCATGATGTACGCCATGTACTTCTGCGACTGCCCCATCGGGTTATCCGGAGTCGCCGCCGGCATCATGCCGCGCTTCATGCTCTGCCGCACGGTCAGGTAGGTGGTGGCCATGCTGACCAGGACGGCAAACAGGATGACGATCCGGACGTGCAGCGGGGTCCCCGCGGCCAGGAACTTGTCGTCGATCGTTACGCCCAGGATGTGGGCGGTCTTGGCGCTGGCCACCATCGGGACCGTCAGGCCATACTTCGGCACCTGCCCCGGCTGCCATTCGGAGATCGCCTTCAGCACGCTGAACAGGGCGAAGAACATCGGCAGCTGCGCAGCCACCGGGAGACAGCCCATCAGCGGGTTGACGCCCGCCTCTGAGTAGAGCTTCATCATCTCGGAGTTGAGCGTCTGCTTGTCGTTCTTGTACTTCTTGCGCAGGGCGCTCATCTGCGGCGCGAGGGCCGTCATCCGGCGGGTCGTGTGCATCTGCTTGATGAACAGCGGCACCATGATCAGTCGCATCAAGACCACAAGCAGCACGATCGTCAGCGCCCAGGTCCAGCCACTGCTGGGACCGAAGATCGGACTCAGCACGCCGTAGATGCGACTGACCACCCACGCGACCGCGTCGTAGAGCGGGTTAAGCGGGTTCACCAGCTAGCTCCCTTGTGATCTCATCGACAGTGTCCGCCCGTCGGCAGGCGGCACGGTCCCCTTACGGGCGGGCACCGGATCAAGGCCGCCAGCGTGGAACGGGTGGCACCGGCTCAGCCGCCGTACCGCGAGCCAGCCGCCGCGCAGCGCGCCATGCACCCGGACTGCCTCAAGCGCATAGCCACTGCAGGATGGCAGGAACCGGCACCGCGGCATGAGCAGCGGGCTGACCAGGCGCCGGTAGGCGGTGATCACCGCGATCAGAACACGGGCCGCGGCCGATGGCCGGTCCCTGGTTTTGCCCTGCACCGTGGTGATCACTGACCCAGCATCCCGCCCTGCCGCCGCAGCAAAGTGCGGAGTACCAAGTCGAGATCGGCGGCGAGATCCGGCTGGCGTGCGGTCGCGGCCCGGGGATTGGCGCGTACCACAAGCAGGCTACCTCCAGGAAGCGACCCCAGATACCCGCGGGCCAGATGACGGAGCCGCCGCCGGACCCGGTTACGCACCACGGCCGGGCCCACGGCCTTGCTCACGACGAACCCCACCCGGGCCGGCTCATCCCGGCCGGGACGCAGCAGCAGGTGGCCGGTCAGCAGCGCCCGCCCGGCCCGGCCACCGCCCCGGACCGCAGCGGAGAACTCCGTCCGCTGCCGCATCCTGGCCGCCGCGGGAAGCATCGGCGATCACCGCGGCCAGCGATGGCTGTGCAGGTCAGACACTGACCCGCGCGCGGCCCTTGCGGCGCCGCGCGGCGAGAACCGCGCGGCCGGCCCTGGTGCGCATGCGCAGCCGGAACCCGTGCGTCTTCGCGCGGCGGCGGTTGTTCGGCTGGAACGTACGCTTGCTCACTGGGGCTCCAGATACGGCGAAAGTTTCGGACGGTGCATCTGCCGGGCCGCGCGGCCCGGCAGATTCCGCACAGGCCGAACTAGCGCCGGGTTGGCCGGACCAATGAACGTTACGCGCATCGGCTGGCCCCGGTCAAACCGCCGGGCGGCCCGGGCCCAGCCCGGCCGGCGCAACAACGCCATTCAGGTACCGCGCCCGGGGACCCGGCCCTAGTCTGTGGATAGTGGTCCGGGATGCGGGGCACCCCGGGGGCAGTTGGTCGCCGAGCTACCTGCCAGCGGCGGCGAAGGAGCGGCCACAGAACGCGAAACGACGTGCACAACCTGTGGAAAAACCTGTTGATCACATTGTGGGGGCTGGCGCCAAGGTGGACGGTCGATGAGTGAAACAGACCTCGCGGAGGTGTGGGCCCGATCCCTCGAAGAACTCAACGAGATGCACATCGAGCCGGCCCAGCGGGCCTGGCTCCAGCTGACCCGGCCGCTCGGGCTGGTCGAGAATACGGCGCTGATCGCCACTCCGAATGAATTCGTGAAGGAGCAGCTCGAGACCAGGCTCCGCTCGCTGATCACGAATGCCCTGTCCAGGGAGCTCGGCCGCAGCATCCAGCTGGCCGTGACCGTCGATCCCGCGTTGATCTCGGCGATGCCACCGCCCGCCGACGATCTCGATCATTCCGGCCGCGCCCCGGGCGGAGCCGACCACGGAATGCCGGCCGGCCGGCGGATGACCGATCTCGATCACGGCCGCAACGGCATGCCCGAGCATGACCCGGCCACTGCCCCCCTCGGACCCGCTTTCCGGCCTCGACGGCCGGATGCGGCCCGGGCACGAGCTTTCCGGCGGCGCGATGGACCCGGTCACCGGGCGGCCCCAGCCATCGGCGATTCCTGGCCACACCGGCCCGGGCCACGGTGCGCCACGGCCCGGCCAGGCCCGGCTCAACCCGAAGTACACCTTCGAGACGTTCGTGATCGGGTCAAGCAACCGGTTCGCCCACGCCGCCGCCGTCGCGGTCGCCGAGGCACCGGCGAAGGCCTACAACCCGCTGTTCATCTACGGCGACTCGGGCCTGGGCAAGACGCACCTGCTGCACGCCATCGGCCACTATGCGCAGAGCCTCTACGAGGGCGTCCGGGTTCGGTACGTCAGCTCGGAAGAGTTCACCAACGACTTCATCAACATGATCCGGGATGGCAAGCAGGACGGCTTCCGCCGCCGTTACCGAGACGTCGACGTGCTGCTGGTCGACGACATCCAGTTCCTGGAGAACAAGGAAGGAACCCAGGAAGAGTTCTTTCACACATTCAATACCTTGCATAACGCGAGCAAGCAGATCGTGATCTCCAGCGATCGCGCGCCCAAGCGCCTGGTGACTCTCGAAGACCGGCTGCGGAGCCGGTTTGAATGGGGACTGCTCACCGACGTCCAGCCGCCCGAACTGGAGACACGCATCGCGATCCTGCGCAAGAAGGCAGTGCAAGAAGGCCTCAATGCCCCGCCCGAGGCGCTGGAGTACATCGCCAGCCGGATCTCCACTAACATCCGCGAACTCGAGGGCGCGCTGATCAGGGTCACCGCTTTCGCCAGCCTCAACCGGCAGTCCGTCGACCTGCAGCTGGCGGAGATCGTCCTGAAGGACCTCATCCCCGAGGCGCACGGCCCGGAGATCACTGCCTCCACCATCATGGGCCAGACCGCCTCCTACTTCGGGCTGTCAATCGACGACCTGTGCGGTACCTCCCGGTCCCGGGTCCTGGTCACTGCCCGGCAGATCGCCATGTACCTATGCCGCGAGCTGACCGACCTGTCGCTGCCCAAGATCGGGCAGCAATTCGGCGGCCGCGATCACACCACGGTGATGCACGCGGACCGGAAAATCCGCTCCCTGATGGCCGAGCGACGGTCAATCTATAACCAGGTCACGGAGCTCACTAATCGCATCAAGCAGCAGGCTCGGTCCGGGTGAACGGTTACATAGCAGTGCCTCGCGCGACAATCAGTGCGCACAGGCTGTGGACAAACCTGTGGATGCGCTTGGGACAAGCGTGGGACAACCCAAGAAAGCCGGGGGGTAACCGGCAGCCAAATGGCTCGGGTCAGCCGGGCGTCCACAGGACCGGCGCCGCGACATTCCGGCCGGCCACAGGTGCTGTGGACACCCGCACCCGCGCTGGCCTGCGAGGACGTCAGATTTCCCCAGCATCCACCGACCCTATGACTACTACTTTTCTCTATTCCAATGACATACCAAGTACCAAGCAGGCCGCCCGGTCCACCCGCCGGGCCGCCCGCTGGCACGTCCCGAGAACGGGAGGCAGCTTCGCGTGAAGATCCAGATAGAGCGTGACGTCCTGGCCGAGGCCGTAGCGTGGACGGCGCGCGCGCTCCCGGCCCGCCCGACCGTGCCGGTGCTCGCCGGGATGCGGTTGCACGCAGGATCCGAGTTCACCCTGTCCAGCTTCGATTACGACGTATCGGCGGAAGCCCGGATACCGGTAACGGCGGAGGAGGAGGGCAGCGCGCTGGTCTCCGGGCGGCTGCTGGCCGAGATCAGCCGGAGCCTGCCCAGCCGGCCGGTGCAGATCAGCTCGGATGGCGCGCGCGCCGTCCTCACCTGCGGTAGCGCAACCTTCACGCTGCTGACCATGCCCGAGGACGAGTACCCCGCGCTGCCGGAGATGCCGCCCGCCGTCGGCTCGGTGGGCAGCGACGCGTTCGCCTCCGCGGTGAGCCAGTCCGCCACCGCGGCCGGCCGGGATGACACGCTGCCCGCGCTGACCGGGGTCAGGATCGAGATCGAGGGCGACGCCATCACCCTCATCTCCACCGACCGGTACCGGCTGGCCATGCGCGAGCTGCGGTGGACGCCGGTCCGGCCGGACATGTCCGCGGCCGTGCTGGTGCCGGCCAGGGCGCTGGCCGAGACGGCCCGGTCGCTGACATCGGGCGCGGAGGTGTCGATAGCGCTGGCCCTGCCCGGCGACTCGGGCCCGGGCGGCGACGGCATGATCGGGTTCGAGGGCGCGGGGCGCCGCACCACCACCCGGCTGCTCGGCGGCGAGTTCCCCCGGTATCAGGCGCTGCTGCCGACGCACGTCAATTCGGTGGCCGAGATCTCCACGGCCCAGCTGGCCGAGGCGGTCAAGCGGGTTGCGCTCGTGGCCGAGCGCAACACCGCCGTCCGGCTGGCCTTCACCTCCGGCGAGCTTGTCCTGGAGGCGGGCACCGGGGACGAGGCACAGGCGGTGGAGACCCTGGAGGCTTCCTACGAGGGCGATGACCTGTCCGTGGCCTTCAACCCCCAGTACCTGCTGGATGGCCTGGCCGCGATCGACTCGGACATGGCCAGGATCTCGTTCACCGAGCCCGGCAAGCCCGCGCTGATTACCGGCAAGCCCGCCCCCGACGGCCAGCCCGACTACCGGTATCTGCTGATGCCCATCCGGCTGGGCGGGTAGCGGTGCCTGCGCCACGGAACCCGGTGCCTGCGCCACAAGACCAGTCCAGCGGGCATCCGGCGCGCACGGCCGACGACACTGCCTGCCAGTAGTCTGCACTGCCGTGCACATCACCCGGCTCGCGCTGACAGATTTCCGCTGTTACGCCTCGGCTGACCTCAGCCTCACGCCGGGCGTGAGCACGTTCACCGGATCCAACGGGCAGGGCAAGACCAATCTGGTCGAGGCCGCGGCCTACGTCGCCACGCTCGGCAGCCACCGGGTCTCGGCTGACGCCCCGCTGATCCGCCGCGGCGCGGAGCGGGCGATCCTGCGCGCGGCGGTGACGTCCCGGGCCCGGGACAGCCTGGTGGAAATCGAGATCAACCCGGGGCGGGCGAACCGGGTCAGGCTGAACCGGGTTCCGATGCCCCGGCCGCGCGAAGTACTCGGGACGCTGCGCTGCGTGCTGTTCGCGCCCGAGGACCTCACGGTGGTCAAGGGCGATCCTGACCAGCGCCGTCGCTACCTCGACGACCTGCTCGTCGCGACCGCGCCGCGGTATGCGGGCACCCGGGCCGACTATGACCGGGTGCTGCGGCAGCGGACCGCCTTGCTGAAGTCGGCCCGGGCCCGCGGCGGCGGCGCCCCCAGCGCGCTCGATGCCTGGGACGACCAGCTGGTCAAGGCGGGCGCCGAGCTGATCGCCGGCCGGCTGGGCCTGGTCGCCGCGATCCGGCCGCTGGTGGCCAAGGCCTACGCGGCCGTATCCGCGGACGACGGCGCGGCGGGAATGACCTACCGCCAGCCGTATGGCGGGAAGAACGAGCCAGCGCCCGGCCGGGCCGAGCTCGAGGAGGCACTGCACGAGGCGCTTACCGCCGCGAGGACGGCCGAGCTCGACCGCGGCGTCTGCCTGGTCGGCCCGCACCGGGACGAGCTTGAGCTGAGAATCGGCGAGCTGCCCACGCGCGGCTACGCGAGCCAGGGCGAGTCCTGGTCGCTGGCCCTCGCGCTCCGGCTGGCCGCCTATGAACTGCTGCGGTCTGATGGCGAGGATCCCGTGCTGATGCTTGATGACGTCTTCGCCGAGCTGGACGCGGGGCGCCGGGACCGGCTGGCCCGGCTGGTCGGCGATGCCGAGCAGGTGCTGGTGACCGCCGCGGTCACCGCCGATGTCCCGGCCAGCCTGGCCGGGACAAGATTCAACGTGGCCGACGGGGCGATTACCCGTGCCTGAGCCCAGTGCCGGGCCTGAGCCCAGTGCCGGGCCGGAGCGCGGTGCGGGGCCGGAGCGTGCTGCCGGGCCGGGACCGGCGGGCGGCGCGACCGCGCCCGCCGGTGCCAGGCCCGCGGATCAGTCCCGGCCGGCCGCTGACCCGGCCGGCCGCGCGCGGCTGGCCCGCGAGGCCCTGCTGCGCGCGAAGGCTGACTCGGCGGCCCGGGGGAACCAGCCCGCCCGGACCGCCCGGGGGCGGCCGGATGCCGCCGGGCGGCGTCCGCGCCTGGACGACCCGGAGACGCTGAATGCCGCCATCGCCGGGCTCATCGACGCCCGGGGCTGGCAGCTGGCCGCCGCGGCAGGTTCCATGTTCGGCCGGTGGGAGGAGATTGTCGGCCCCGAGCTTGCCGCCCATACCAGGCCGGACAGCTTCGACGCGGGGGAACTCACGGTGATCGCGGACTCCACCGCGTGGGCCACGCAAGTCCGGCTGCTGGCCGCCACGCTGGTGCGCCGGCTGAACGCCGAGCTCGGCGATGGCGCCGTGCGGCGGGTGAAAGTCCGCGGCCCGGAGGCGCCGAGGCGCCCGGGCCAGTGGAAGACGCGAGATAGCCGCGGTCCGCGTGACACGTACGGCTGAGCCTGACGGTACTCCCAGGTAAAATAGGAGTGCACCAGGGCAGACGGCGGCGGGGCGCGCGGTGCCCGCGGGTGTCCGTTCCAGGAGGAGCATCAACCTTGTCGTATGACGCACGTTCGATCACGGTCCTTGAGGGGCTGGAGGCCGTCCGCAAGAGGCCGGGGATGTATATCGGCTCTACCGGTGAGCGCGGACTTCACCATCTGGTCCAGGAGGTAGTCGACAACGCCGTGGACGAGGCGCTGGCCGGCTACGCCAACCGGATCGAGGTGACGCTGCTGGCCGATGGCGGCGTCCGCGGCTGGGACAACGGCCGCGGCATCCCGGTGGATGAGCACCCGGTGGAGCACCGCCCGGCCCTGGAAGTGGTGCTGACCACGCTGCACGCGGGCGGCAAGTTCGATGCGAAATCCTACGCCGTCTCCGGCGGGCTGCACGGCGTCGGCGTGTCGGTGGTGAACGCGCTGTCCGAGCGGCTGGAGGTCGAGGTCCGCAAGGACGGCTACACGTGGCGTCAGGCTTACCAGCGCGGCGCGATGGTGACGGAACTGCGCCGGGGCGAGCCGACGGACAAGACCGGGACAATCATCACGTTCTGGCCGGATCCGGAGATCTTCGAGTCGACCGTATGGTCCTTCGAGATGCTGTCGCGGCGGCTGCAGGAGATGGCGTTCCTGAACCGGGGCCTGGCCATCACGCTGACCGACGAGCGGCCCGACCACATCAACGGCGAGCCGCACGTGGCCAGTTACTGCTACGAGGGCGGCATCGCCGACTTCGTCCGGTACCTGAACGCCTCCAAGGAGGCCGTGCACGCCACGGTGATCGATTTTGGCGAGGAAGGCGACGGCATATCGGCCGAGATCGCCATGCAGTGGAGCGGTTCGTACTCCGAGTCCGTGCACACCTTCGCGAACACGATCAACACCGCCGAGGGCGGCACCCACGAGGAGGGGTTCCGGTCGGCGCTCACCTCGATCGTCAACCGGTACGCCCGGGAGCAGAACCTGCTGCGGGACAAGGACGAGAACCTGACCGGCGACGACGTCCGCGAGGGCCTCACCGCGATCATCCACGTCAAGCTGGCCGAGCCGCAGTTCGAGGGACAGACCAAGACCAAGCTGGGTAACACCGAGGCCAAGTCATTCGTGCAGCGGGTCTGCAACGACCACCTGCGCGACTGGTTCGACCGCAATCCCGGTGAGGCCAAGGCCATCATCATCAAGGCCACCCAGGCGGCCCGGGCCAGGATCGCGGCCCGCCAGGCCCGCGACCTGACCCGCAAGAGCCTGATGGGCGGCTCGGGCCTGCCGGGCAAGCTCGCGGATTGCCAGTCCGGCGATCCCGAGCGGTGCGAGATCTACGTGGTGGAAGGCGACTCGGCGGGCGGCTCCGCCAAGGGCGGCCGGGACCCGAAATTCCAGGCCATCCTGCCGATCCGGGGCAAGATCCTCAATGTCGAGAAGGCCAGGATTGACCGGGTCCTGAAGAATAACGAGGTCCTGGCGATGATCACCGCGCTGGGCACCGGCATCCACGACGAGTTCGATATCGCCAAGCTCAGGTACTTCAAGATCATTTTGATGGCGGACGCCGACGTGGACGGCCAGCACATCACCACGCTCCTGCTCACCCTGCTGTTCCGGTTCATGAAGCCGCTGATCGACGCCGGGCATGTCTACCTGGCCCAGCCGCCGCTGTACAAGATCAAGTGGGAGGGCCGGACGCCGCCCGGCTACGCCTACTCCGACCCGGAGCGGGACCGGGTGATCGAGGCGGGCATCGCGGCCGGCCGCCGGGACCCCCGGCCGCGGGACGGCATCCAGCGGTACAAGGGGCTCGGCGAGATGAATGCGCGCGAGCTGTGGGAGACCACCATGGACCCGGCCCGGCGCGTGCTGCGGCAGATCACGCTGGATGACGCGGCCCAGGCCGACGAGCTCTTCAGCGTGCTGATGGGCGAGGACGTCGAGGCACGGCGGGCGTTCATCCAGCGGAACGCCAAGGACGTCAGGTTCCTCGACATCTGACGGCCTCCAGGACCCGGCTCGTGATCGTGGTGAGCAGGGCGGGTCCTGGCACTACCCGATTCACCACGAAACGGAAGCAGCGGGAGAGGCCAGCAAGTGACTGAGCTTGACACCGACGGCGCGGCGGGCGGCGGCGGAGACCGTACCGAGCCGGTCGACATCCAGGTCGAGATGCAGCGCAGCTACATCGACTACGCGATGTCCGTCATCGTCGGCCGCGCGCTGCCCGACGTCCGGGACGGCCTGAAGCCCGTCCACACCCGCATCCTGTACGCGATGTACGACGGCGGCTACCGGCCGGACCGGGGTTACTTCAAGTGCGCGCGCGTGGTCGGCGACGTCATGGGCGTCTATCACCCGCACGGCGACAGCGCCATCTACGACGCGCTGGTCCGGATGGCGCAGCCGTGGGCGATGCGGATGCCGCTGATCGACGGCCAGGGCAACTTCGGCTCGCGGGGCGACGACCCGGCGGCCGCCATGCGCTACACCGAGTGCCGGCTGGCTCCGCTGGCGATGGAGATGCTCCGGGACATCGACAAGGAGACCGTCGATTTCCGGGCCAACTACGACGGCCGGTCCGCCGAGCCCCGGGTGCTGCCCAGCCGCTTCCCCAACCTGCTGGTGAACGGCTCGGAAGGGATCGCGGTCGGCATGGCCACCAAGATCCCGCCGCACAACCTGCGCGAGGTGGCCGACGGCGTCGGGTGGTACCTGGAGAATTTCGACGCCTCCGACGATGAGCTGCTCGATGCGCTGATCGAGCGGATCAAGGGCCCCGACTTCCCCACCCACGGCATTATCGTGGGCCGCCGCGGCATCGAGGAGGCGTACCGGACCGGCCGCGGGTCGATCATCATGCGGGCGGTCGTGGAGGTCGAGGAGGACGTCAAGAACCGCGCCTGCCTGGTGGTCACCGAGCTGCCGTACCAGGTAAACCCGGAGAACATCGCGCGGAAGATCGCCGAGCTGGCCAAGGACGGCCGGGTCGGCGGCATCGCCGACGTCCGGGACGAGAGCAGCGACCGGACCGGCCAGCGGCTGGTGATCGTGCTGAAGCGGGACGCGGTCGCCAAGGTCGTCCTGAACAACCTGTATAAGCACACCCAGCTGCAGGACACCTTCGGCGCGAACATGCTGGCTCTGGTCGACGGGGTGCCGCGCACCCTGCGGCTTGACCAGATGATCAGGTACTGGGTTTCGCACCAGATTGAGGTGATCGTCCGGCGGACCCGTTACCTGCTCCGGAAGGCCCAGGAGCGGGCCCACATCCTGAGCGCGCTGCTCAAGGCGATCGACCAGATTGATGCCGTTATTGCCCTGATCAGAGCCAGCGCGTCGGCCGTGGCCGCGCAGCAGGGCCTGATGGACCTGCTGGACATCGACGAGATCCAGGCCCGCGCGATCCTCGATATGCAGCTGCGCAAGCTGGCCGCCCTGGAGCGGCAGCAGCTGGTCGACGAGTACGAAGAGCTGACCGCCCAGATTGCCGACTACGAGGCAATCCTCGCCTCCCCGGAGCGGCAGCGCTCGATCGTGCGGGAGGAACTCGGCGAGATCGTCGCCCGCTACGGCGACGACCGGCGCACGACGATCATCCCGTACGACGGCGACATGTCGATCGAGGACCTGATCGCCGAGGAAGACGTGGTCGTCACGATTACCCGCGGCGGCTACGCGAAGCGCACCAAGACGGACCTCTACCGCGCCCAGCGGCGCGGCGGCAAGGGCGTGCGCGGCGCGCAGCTGCGCACCGACGACATCGTGGACCACTTCTTCGTCACCACCACCCACCACTGGATCCTGTTCTTCACCAACAAGGGCCGGGTCTACCGGACCAAGGCCTATGAGCTGCCCGACACGGCCCGGGACGCCCGCGGCCAGCATGTCGCCAACCTGCTGGCCTTCCAGCCCGATGAGCGCATCGCCGAGGTGCTGGCGCTGCGGGATTACTCGGTCTCGCCCTACCTGGTGCTCGCCACCTCCTCCGGCCTGGTAAAGAAGTCGCGGCTCAGCGACTTCGACTCGCCGCGGGCGGGCGGCATCATCGCGATCAACCTGCGCGAGGACGACGAGGTGATCGCCGCGAGGCTGGTCTCGCCGGACGACGACCTGCTGCTGGTCAGCAGGCAGGCCCAGGCGATCCGGTTCCACGCCAGCGACGACGCGCTGCGGCCGATGGGGCGGGCGACCTCCGGGGTGATCGGGATGCGGTTCTCCAACGGGGACGAACTGCTCGGCATGCACGTGGTCCGCGAGGGAGCGGACGTCCTGGTGGCCACCGGCGGCGGCTACGCGAAGCGCACGCCCGCCGACCAGTACCCCATCCAGGGCCGGGGCGGCCGGGGGGTGCTGACCGCCCGGATCGTGGAGAACCGGGGTGAGCTCGTCGGCGCGCTGATGGTCCGGCCGGAGGACGAGGTATTCGCCATCACGTCCGCTGGCGGGGTGATCAGGACGGCCGCAGCCGAGATCAAGCAGTCCGGTCGGCAGACCATGGGCGTCCGGCTGATGAACCTGGCCGACGGCCAGAGCCTGGTCGCCATCGCCCGCAACGCGGAGTCCCCGGCCAGCCTCGGCGAGGTCATGGACGTCGGGGATGGGGCGGCAGACGAGTCCTTCGGGGCGGCGGAAGCCGGCCAGGATCCCGAGGCCGGGCCCGCGGCCGCGGACGAGGCAGGCGACGCCGCGGAGGTCCGCTCCGCAGACACCGAGGCAGCTGGCCCGGCCGATGAATGATGACCGGCAGACCGCCGGACGCTCTCCGCGACCGCCGGTTAGGAAGTGATGAGCTGCGGAGATGCCGCAATATCCGTCGATCGAAGCACGCAACGCGCCGGGGGTCAGAAGCGTCTTATAGGTGCAGGCATGGATGATGGTCGGGTTCTCGCGGGGCATGGACTAGTCATCTGGGGATAACCTCGTGACAGGCAACTTTCCGGAGGAGGACGACGTGGACCATCGCGTGGAGCCACAGTCGTGGCTGCCCGAGGGGGCTGCCGAAGATCAGGACCAGGCTGCGGACGGGTCGCAGGATGACCAGCGGGCCGCGCTGGCGGGCCTGGCAGCCAGCGGGAACATGTCCTCATCGGCCGGTGACGCAGGGCTCGCGGCGGGCAGTACCACGGTGGACGGCGCTACGGTAGACGGCGTCCGGACGCCGCCGCCTTATCCCTCCATGATCTCCGGGTCGGACGATGCGACCGGCCCGGCGACATCCTCGTTCGGGACTATGACAAGTCCGGGGAAGACGCGGAAAAGGTCACCTAAGCCGCCTAAGCCGGCCAAGCCGCCCAAAGCCCCGAAAGCACCCAAGGTCTCGAGGGCCCAGGCGGCCCGGCAGGCGCAGAACGGCCGGCCGCCGGCACGCCGGGCAACGCTCGCGGTGACCAGGGTAGAGCCCTGGTCGGTGATGAAGTTCAGCTTCATGATCTCGCTCGTCGGCTGGGTCGTGCTCTTCGTCGCCGTGGCGGCGCTCTACTTCGTCCTGTCCAGGGTCGGAGTCTTCGTGTCGATCGAGAGATCGATCGCCGACGTGACGTCCAGCAAGCAATCCCCGGGCGTACAGGCCAGCAAATGGTTCTCCGCCTCCCGGGTGCTCGGCTACACGATGCTCGTTGGCGCGGTGAACGTCATCCTGATCACCGCGCTGGCCACGGTGGGCTCGGTGATCTACAACCTGGTCACGCACATCGCCGGCGGCATCGAGGTCACGCTCAGGGAGACCGACTGACGCACCGGTCGGCGCTTGCGGTAATCTGGCGCGGCGGCGCCCGGATTTGCCGTTTCCTGCCGCCACCCCGAGGGCCTGTAGCTCAGCCGGTTAGAGCGCTTCCCTGATAAGGAAGAGGTCGGAGGTTCAAGTCCTCCCAGGCCCACCTTAGGTTTCCAGTGGCGAACACGCCCTGGACGCGATCGGATGCAGTTGCTCCTGCGGCGGGGTCTCCGGATCGAGGGACAGTGGCCGAGCAGTGCTGAGAAGCCGGTCGCATCCTGCCGCCCATGCCGCAGCCGTGGACGGCTTGAGCGCTTGGGATCACCCGGCATGGATGGCAAGGAGACACCCGGCAGGCGGGTAGCGTCCGGGGAGCGGGATGCCAGGTGGCCATGTCCCCCGGAGGTGAGCGCGATGCCCCTTGACCATGTGAATGGGGTTGAGCTGTATTGGGAGCAGCGGGGCGGTGGTCCCCGGTTGTTGTTTTGCAATGGTTCGGGGCTTACCTTGCAAGACGTCCGGCTGCTGCTTGATCCCCTCACGGCCAGCTTCGATTTGCTGGCGTGGGACTACCGCGGCTTTGGCCGCAGCGGCCCGGTGACGCGCCCTTACACCATGGCCGATGTCGCGGCCGACGCCGCTGGCCTGCTGGAGATCGCCGGGTGGGAGTCCTGCCGGGTGCTCGGCGTGAGCTTCGGCGGCATGGTGGCCCAGGAGTTCGCCGTCACCAACCCGGGCCGGGTCGAGCGCCTGGCTTTGGCGTGCACGTCGGCCGGTGGCGAAGGCGGGTCCTCCTACCCGCTGCAAAAACTGCTGGAACTCCCGCCGGGGCAACGGGCGGCGGCGGAGCTGAAGTTGGCGGACAGCCGCTGGGACCAGCACTGGCTGGAGGCCCACCCGGTGGATCGCGCAATCGCCGGGCGGCTGACCGCCGCCGGGCAAGATCAGCAGGACCCGGCCGCTGTGGCGGCCCGTGCGGCCCAGCTCCAAGCGCGCGAAGACCATGACGTGTGGGATCGGCTCGGCGCGATTACCTGGCCGGCCCTGGTCGGCTACGGCAACTACGACGGGATCGCACCGGCCCGCAACAGCACCAGCATCGCATCACGCATCCGCGGCGCGGAGCTGCACGGCTATGAAGGCGGCCACGGGTTCTTGTTCCAGGACCCGGCCGCCCTCCCGGCATTCACCGCATTCCTCCAGGCACCATCGAGCTGACCACGGGCGGAGGCCGCAGGAACCGCCGAGGCATACAAGACGGTGCCGCGACGGGTGCTTCGGCGGTGCTGAACCCGGGGTCATCGAGGCATTTGCCGGATGCCGGGTTGACCAGCGTGCCGTTGGTGGCCTTCCATTGCTGGTTGGCGTCGCCGGTGCAGGTCCACAGCTCGACCGGCGCCTTGCTGGTCTTCTCGTCGCGGTAGATGTCCATGCACTTGCCGTTAACCTGCAGCGTCCCGCCGGGCTCGACTATCCAGACCTGCCCGGCGCTGCCATTGCAGTCCGAGATCACGACCGGCGTGTCATTCGCGGTGGCATTGCCGGGGTCTTCGGCGCACTTGGGCTTGTGATCGCCTGAGACGATCAATCCGGCTCCGGGGCCTGTCGGGGTGACGGTGGCCGGCGCGCTGGCGCCCGAGTCGCCGGACGCGGTGTGGGCGGCCGGGTTGGCGACACCTTCACCATGGCGATGTACCTGCCGGCACTCGGCGACTACCTGATGCTCAACCGGGTTATCGCCTTCGAGCACGACCGGCGGATCAGCTGGGAGCCGACGCCCGGCGACGCGGTAGCCGCACAGAACGCCAGGCTGCCGATAGGTGCGTCACAGGGATACAGCTGGGACTTCGAACTCCAGCTTGATGGGGACACGACGATCGTCACCGAGATATTCGACTGCACCGAGGCTGACCAGAGCATCCGCGACGCCGTGCAGGACGGGCAAGACTGGGTCCCGGTCATGCACCAGACACTCGAACGGCTGGCCGCACTCGTCGAGCGAACGTAGCCGCGTGCACGCTGCGCAGGGTCCGGGAGAATCGCCCGGAACAGCGACTAGGGCTGGCCTCTCAGGGCTTCACGAAGCCGAGCAGCATGAAACGCGGAAAGCGATCACCTTCCGGAACGATAGCGTGCGGCGGATGATCATCAGCCAAGCCAGCTAGGTCGGCCAGCTTGGTGAGGCGAAGACCCGAAGATAGGAACGCATCAAGGTACTCCTCCATGGTCCGGTGATAGTAATAGACCTTGATCCCCGCAGACCACAGCCCGCGATAAGGGCTCACCCGGCCGGAGTCAAAGTAATCGTTCACGTGCCGGCTAAGAAAACCGTAGTAGGGATTGTTGAATGCCAGCACTGCTCTGCCGCCTGGGCTAAGCACGCTACCTATCGTGCGCGCAAATCCCAGGTAATCCGGTACGTCATTGAGGACCAGGTAACTGGCTACGGCGTCGAATGAGCCCGCCAGTTCTGGCTGCGGGTGGCTGAGGTCAGCTACCCGATAGTCGATAGCGCCGTCCGGGCTCTTCTCCCGCGCCTGCTCAACCAGACGTGGTGAGACATCAATTCCGGTAACACGCGCACCACAAGCTGCCAGTACTCTCGCGAGGTATCCCTCACCGCATCCGGCATCAAGTACGCGCTGATTGCTGAGATCCCCCAGGAGATCCAGCATGGGCGGCAGTATGCCGAACGGATCATCCTCCGCGCCGCCGCGCTCCCGCCAGGCAACGCTCGGCGCATACTCCCTCGCGTACGCGTCGTAGTCGCCGCCTGCTGGACTCGCCATCGGCATGGCCATGCGCATCTCCCTACCAGTGCAGCTTAGCCATCCGGCAAATCGCGGATGGCCATGCCGCGGATCGCCACCTCGGTAGCGGCTGGGCTGGGGCTGCTGATGATTGCGCTCAAAGACCTGGTCCTGATCCACCTGCACTGAACGCTCGCCCGCACCGGGCGTCCACCTGGCGGACGACACATTAAGCAGACCGGGGGAAATGGACTGGGCTACGGGATGAGGGCGTCGCCCATCGTGCCGAGCGGCGGTGCTCCGAGGGTCAGGAGACCTTCGTGGAAGCGCCGGAGCGAGAATTTCGTTCCCCAGGCGGCTCGGGCCTCGTCCCGAAGCGACATGATCTCGAGCTTGCCCCAGGTGTAGCGCCCGTAGGTGGGGTCATAGGTAGCCCTCGTCGCTTCGCTCCTGGCGGCCCGGCCGCGCAGGAAGGCGTCGGCCTCGAAGCGGGCCATGGCGTCGTCCACGGTCATCGTCCCCTGATGGATGCCGAGGGCGGAGGCGAGTCCGGTCACCCCGACGAGGGCGCCGAGGTAGACGCCGATGGCGAACCGGGGGTCGTCTGCCCGGAAGCCCTGGTCGGCCATCAGCTCCTCGGCGTAGTGGGCCCATCCCTCGACGAACGCCTCCGAGAACAGGCTGCGCCGCACATCTCCCCGGGCGAGCTGGCGCAGCATCCGGCCGTGGGCGAAATGACCGGGCGTGACCTCGTGCACCGTGACGGCGGGACCCATGGTGGCGCTGAAGACGGCCAGCCACTCGTGCCTGGCCTCCTCGTCCCAGGACTCGTCGGGCGGGCTGACGTAGAAGCGAGCCGGGACGTCGTCCTCGAAGGGGCCGGTCCAGTACATCATGGCCGCAGCCCACCGCCGGGACGGCGGAGCCGGGCCGACCTCGCAAGTGCCGCCCGGGGGCGGCAGCAGGTCGTTGTCGATCACGAAGGCCGTGGCCTCGTCGATCGTCTCCCGGGCGGCGGCATAGATCCCCTCCGCACCAGGGTGGTCTCGGAGGAGCTCCGGAATGAGCCGCGACGGCGGCACCCCCGGCGACAATCGCTCGCACGCCTCATTGAGCCTGGTGCGAAGCCGGTCGCGTTCGGAGTCGGCTTGCTCCTCCAGGCGGCCGAGGTCGACCGGCATCGCCTCCGCGGGCCCGAGCAGGCGGGCGAGTACCGTCCCGCCGAGCGAAGCATCCGGATTGCCCGAGGCGGCGGCTTCCTGGATTCGCCCGAGCAGCCTGCCGTGCGCCTCCAGCGCGGCTACCTCGACCCCGGTCGTGCCGTTGATCCCCGCGGCGAGTCCTCTCGCCGTCGGGAGGAGCGCACCGGCCACCGGCGCCGGAACGGCCTGCAGCGACTCCAGGGATGCATCGACTGCGTCGGGCCATCGGGCGAGGTGAGCCTCCCGCGCCCGGCGGCGCTGCGGCTCGGGGGCGTACTCGCGGTCGTAGCAGGATAGGTCCAGGTTCTGGAGGTGGGGAAGCGGGTTCCACTGCAAGACCCCGGCCGCGGCTTCGGCGCGGGCAGCCTGCTCGGCGGCGCTGAGGTGACTTTCGTCGTGGCGGTCGGCGAGGCGCTCGCCCGGCGATGAGGGCCCGAGCTGTTTCAGGGCCGCCTGGCGGCCGCTCGGCGAGAGGTCCATGACGACGCCGTCGTACTCGTGGACTCCGGCCAGCTCCCGGATGACCGGGACCGTCAGGTCCCATACGGCTTTGAGGCGGCGATCAGGCACAACGGCAGATTATGCCCGGCCTCCCGATGCGCCGACGGATCCTGTCACACCGGGATGTTCAAGGTCGTCACGGCCGGCTGCCAGCCCGGCGACACCACGCTAGGCCCCGAATTCCTTGCTGAGCCATTCGACGCCGAATCGCACCAGCGGCCCGGCCGGGAACAGGTAACTTTCAGCCTTCCCGACCTGGCCGGCGGCACCGCAGCCGGCCTCGAGCGCCAGCCGGCCGATGACCGCAAACGGATCCTGGTCGCCGATTGCCCGTTCATAGGGAAATGCGCCAATCGCCGTGGACGTGTCATGGTCGGAGACATCCCGCCAGATGACCCGGCCGTCCTCCCGGACAGGAATCACATGGCTGGCCAGCCGCTTGTCCGGACTGTCCACCAGGGACTCAGCGTGGTGCAGGATGGTAAGCCGCTCCAGGGGCGCGCCGAGCAGCAAGACCTGCCCGTCCGCCTCGACGAGCTTGGCCAGCGGCGAGCCCGGCCCGAAACCGTGATCCCACGGCTGATCCTCGGTCAGCCAGCCGGCCGAGGAGCCGATGGCCGCCATCCGGCGGAAATGGCTGCCGCTGACCTTCGCGCCGGGCCAGGTGCGGATGCGCTCAGCGGCACGGCCCATCTGACGGTCGGTCTCGGAGAACTCGGGGTCGAACGGCGGGCGCTCGGCCCGGTACGCCTGCTGCCACTCCGGCGGCCACCCGGTCAGGCCCCCGGTGCTGTCATTCCAGCCCACGTAGGTCATCAGCGTCCCGGGCGCACCCAGGACATCGAGCAGCGCCAGCACAACAGTCTCCGCGCCCCCGACCACCCAGCCAATGGCACTCATGCGGGTATGCACCATTAGCACGCCACCCGGCCGGACGCCCAGCGCGCGCAGATCCCTGGCCAGGTCAGACCGCGTCACCGGATGGCTGTTGCGCATCACCTCAGCTGTGGGCATGCGCGGACCGTAGCACCTGACGCCCAAGCCAGCTAGGCATTAATGGCTGGCCGTAACCGGGCGACGGCCCGCCAGATCAGCGGCCGTCGCTATCGGGTGCCATTTACGTGAATGACATGGTCATCCGCATAAACATCGGGAGCTGTTCACTTGCGCGCCGTTACCTGTTCAATGGCCGTATGTATGCTAAGTGATCCAAAGTCTTGCTGCTCCAGACCCGGGCGGTGGTTCGGATGAATGGCTCATCTCCGGATGGCGCGACCGGCAATGGGCGGGCGGCCGCCCCTTCGGCGATCGCCGCGGCGCCGGCCGGCCAGCACCGCGCCCGTGATCCGTGGCTGCGCGTCGACGCCGAGGGTGCCGCCGTCGCACTCCCCGGCGCTGGTTATCCCGGCCATGGCCGGACGGCGAGCCTGCGTCGTCAGCCGATCCGCATCGTGGACGGCCGGATGGAGGGCGGCTACACCGGATTGTTCGAGCTCATCTGCCCCAGCTGCGGCGACCATCCTTACCTGGATTACTCCGAGGTCCCGTCCCGGCTTCAGTGGCTTCGCGGGCCGCGCACGCTGAAGGGCGGCGTCGCGGCCTATGAGAAGCACCTCGGGCTCGCCTTGCGGCCAGACGCCGCTTAGAAGCCTGAACGGATCACCGTGAGATGCGCTGCTCGCGTTCCGCGACGCGGGCGCGGGCGCGGGTGAGTTCATCGTCCGCGACGATGCCGCGGATGCCGGACGCCGATCACCGACGGGCGCTGGCCGTGCTCCGCTACCTGGAGCCCTGATCAGGGCGTCAGGCTCACCCGGCAGCTTCGCGTGCACCTGGGCGAGAGGGACGGCCGCGTGAGCCAGCCATGGGGCAGGCGGGACATTGAGATGCGGGCGGGCATTGCGATCAAGCGTTTCCCGAAGCGGCACGACTGGCCGCCGCCTGACAACTTGGCCGGGCGGGAGTCGCAGGCGCTGACGAGTACTCCGGCCGCAGCGGACCGGGCCTGGGAGCTGGCCGACATCACCGAGCATGTGTCGGCCTGGGTAGATACCGAGTTCGATGTTCCCGCCTTCCTGGAGCACTTCGACCTCAGGCCAGCCGAAGCCGCCCGCCTGCGGGACAGCCGGCGCCTGTTCGCCCTGTGCTGGCTCAAGCTCCTGCGGCTCCAGGATCAGCCGCACCCGAGGAATCCGCCCGGTACCGTCGAGAAGCAGGCACAGCGCCTGCTTGATCTGCTGGGCTGCTAGGAATCCCATGAACAGCGAGCCGGTCCGGATCCGCCCGTATCAGCCGGATGACCTCGATGACCTGTACCGCGTCTGCCTGCTGACCGCGGACAACGGCGGGGACGCTACCTCGCTGTTCCGCGACCCGAAGCTGCCCGGGCACGTGTATGCCGGGCCGTACGCCATCTTCGAGCCATCACTCGCCTTCGTGGCCGAGGACACGGCCGGCGTGGGCGGCTATGTTGTCGCGGCCCTGGACAGCCAGGCCTTCGAGCAGCGCCTCGAGCGGGACTGGTGGCCGGCGCTGCGGGCTGCCTACCCGGAGCCATCGCCGGGTCAAGCCGAGAACCTGCCGACGCCCGAGCGGTACGCGATCGGTAACATCCATCATCCCCGGCGCACCGAGGACGAGCTGGCGCGGCGATTCCCCTCGCACCTGCACATCAACCTCGTCCCGCGGCTGCAAGGGCACGGGACCGGGCGACGGCTGATCGGGACGCTAATCTCACATCTTCGCGATCAGGGTTCAGCGGGCCTGCACCTGCTGGTCGGGCGCCGCAATCAGCGGGCCGCCGGGTTCTACCGGCACGTGGGCTTCACCGAGTTTCCGGCCGGCCATCCGCACATCTTCGTCATGGATCTCGCGGGCCGCGCCGACCTGCCGGAGTAGCGACGGGCAACGCGAAAGAGGCCGGGGCGTTGCGCCCCGGCCTCCCTCGCTCGCCCGCCCGGCAACGGCCGCCGGGCAGAGCTAGTTACGGCTTGTGACCAGCCGCCTCGACCCCGAGCTGCAGGGCGAAGTTGGCCAGCGGCAGGCCGCTGATGTTCTCGGTCGGCAGCCAGAAGTAGCCGGGGCCGCCCCAGTTGCTGATGGGCGTGGCCGTGCCGCCGACCGGCTGCAGCCCGGAGGTGGCGACAACCGCGGCGCCGGGCTCACTCCGTACGTACTCGGTCAGGTAGGCGTTACCGGCGTGATCGCTGAAGGCGAAGACGAACCGGTACCAGCCGTTCTTCGTGATCACCGCTGACCCGGAACACGAACCCGGGGAGCCGTTGCCGAAGTTGATGGCGAAGCCGCCCGACACCGGGCAGGCCGTGATGATGTTGTCGATGCCGTAGATGCCGGCGTTGTTGTTGAGCTCGACGTCGTCGTCAACCAGCGAGCTGGTCGCGGTGCCTGTCCCCACCGTGGTCGGCGACAGGTACAGGTCGTCGGTGACTGTGAAGCCCTTCGCCGGGAAGACGTTCTCGACGCCCCGGGAGGCTCCGGTGCCGAACAGCGCGAACGGGCCCGTGCACTGCTCATTGCCCACCCCGGGACATCCGAGGCCCTGGTTCTCAGCGCCGCTCCCCGAGGTGATGGCCATCCAGCCGCCGACCAGTGCCTTGGTAGACGGTGCGTAGTTGCCGGCCCCGCCATTCGAGAAGCCCGACGGGATGCGGTCGATGGTGCCGTAGTCGTTGGTCGCCCCGTCGCATGGTGCGTTACCGCTGTGAGGCGGGCAGAACGGGGTCGTGTTGGTACCGAACTCCTGCGTCACGGCCGTTACCGGGTGGGACGCCGAAGCCACCGATGCCCTGTCCCGCTGCGCGACCGCATGCGGCCGTGCGTGCCGGTGAGTGGTCGTGCTGGCCGATGCCCCGGCGCCGAAGGCCGCGAGCGTCAGCGCCGTTCCCGCAATGGCGATGGTCCCTACCGACCCTGCGAGCCAGCTCCGTCGCCGGAGCCTGCCTTGTGCCATGGTTCTGCTCCTTTACCTTTGACCCGGCGGGGAAGAACCCCAAGGAGCGCGTCAGTGTCCCCAGTCGAGCGTTTTGCGATGCCCCGTCGTCACTGCACGCATATCAACCCCGCCCCGTGTGGAATGACACTACAACCGATTGCGGGTATTGGCCATGCCTTTTACTTTTTCTCTCTATATACAGCGATGAATACGCCCAAAGATAGATGTCATGGGCCATTTTGGGACAGCCAGCCGGCCAATATAGCAGACCGGCCGCATACACCGGACCCGGGCTCGCTGGACGAACCTGATATCAACAGTTACTAATTTAGTAGGTATTAGATCGATTAGTCCCAGGGTAGGGCGTTTGGGGGGGACGGGCCGCTCGTGATGGCCGCTCCGGCCGGTCAGGCGCCCCGGCCGGATCCCGCCGGGCCGCCCGCCTGCCGGCGGTGATCCCGCGGGCGCAGGCTGGCCACGAGGCACGATCTGTGACAGCAGTCACAAGCCGCCCGATAAGAGAACCCTTAATCAGCTGTCGCGGGAACGCGTAACAGGACTTAGAGTCTGGCCTAGGACAGCAGCACCGGCCGGAAGGTACCTGGAGATGAGTGGTCAGCCGGAAGACGCTCTCGAAGTGCTCCGCGAGGTATGGAGCGCTCAGGGGCAGACGAGCACGGACCTCGCGGATGCCCTGGGCACGAAGAAGTCCTGCAAGAATATGGTGAACGTCGGCTTCGACGGCCTGGCCGACACCGACGGTGACCTGCGCAGCGCATGGCGGGCCAGGCTGCAGCGCGAGGGCAAGCTGAATCCTGAGGCCGGCAGCAGCATCGGGGACATGCTGCTCGGCTCCGCGGAGCCCCGCTGACGATGCGGATGCCGACGGCGAGGAGAGCGGTGGATGGACTGTCCGGAGACCGTCGGTAAGCTCACCGAGATCCTGCACCAGGGCGGTTACCTTGCCGATCGCGGGCTGGCCACCGCGCTGTTCGTGGCGCTGTCCCTGCAGCGCCCGATCCTGCTGGAGGGCGAGGTCGGGGTCGGCAAGACCGAGGTGGCCAAGGTCCTGGCGTCGGTCTTCGGCCGCAAGCTGATCCGGCTGCAGTGCTACGAGGGCATCGACACCAACCAGGCGCTCTACGAATGGGACTACGCCCGTCAGATGCTGCACATCCGGGCGCTGTCCGAGCATCAGATCGCCGACACCGACGCGGTCGAGAAGCTGTTCGGGCCTAAGTTCCTGCTGGAGCGGCCGCTGCTGGAAGCGGTCCGGGCCGGTGACCAGGCGGTGCTGCTGATCGACGAGGTGGACCGCGCGGACGACGAGTTCGAGGCCTTCCTGCTCGAATTGCTCTCCGACTTCCAGATCACCATTCCCGAGATCGGCACGATCAAGGCGGCCACCCCGCCGCTCGTGGTGCTCACCTCCAACCGCACCCGCGAACTGCACGACGCGCTGAAGCGGCGCTGCCTCTACCACTGGATCGGCTTTCCGCCCGCCGCGCGCGAGGTCGAGATCGTCCTGGTCCGGGCCCCGGGCGTATCCGAGGCCCTGACCCGCAAGGTGGTCGCGGCCGTCAACCGGCTGCGCCAGCTTGACCTGGCCAAGCCGCCCGGGGTGGCCGAGACCATCGACTGGGTACGCACGCTCGACTTCCTCGGCGAGACGGACCTGAGCGCCCAGGTCGCCGAGGACACCCTCGGCGCCGTGGTCAAGGAACGGGACGACCTGGACGTGGTCAGGGAGAACCTGGAAGAGATCACATCCGGTGCCTGATGACGCTCCCTTCGTCGGCCTGCTGGTGGACTTCGCCGCCGAGCTGCGCTCGGCCGGGCTCGCCGTCGGCTCCGGGGACGTGCTGACCTACTGCGCCGCGATGACCCCGCTGGATCCGTCCGACCTGCTGGACCTGTACTGGGCCGGCCGCACCACGCTGGTGACCAGGCGGGAGAGCATCGCCGTCTACGACGAGGTGTTCAGGCGGTTCTTCCTGGCCGAATCCGGCCCGGTCCGCGAACTACTGAAGGTCAAGGCGCACGTGACGGCGGAGACCATGGCCGTGCTCGAGGTCCCGGCCACCGATCCGGACGGCGACGGGCGCCAGGAGGAGGCGGCGCTGGGCCTGATGGCGTCCGACGCTGAAGTCCTCCGGCACAAGTCGTTCACCGCCTGCACCCCCGAGGAACTCGCGGCGCTGCGCCGGATCATGACCCGGATCCGGCTGACCCCGCCGCGACGGCGCACCCGGCGCACCGCCGCCGCGCGCTCCGGCCGCGCCCCCGATCTGCGCCGGACGGTCCGCGAGTCGATGCGCATGCACGGCGAGCCGGCCGAACTGTTCTGGCGGCGGCGCAAGGTCCGGCTGCGGCCGCTGATCCTGATCCTGGATGTCTCCGGCTCGATGGCCGACTACTCGCGCCACCTGCTGCAGTTCGCCTACTCGGCCAAGCGGGCCACGGCCAGGGTCGAGGTGTTCTGCTTCGGTACCCGGCTCACCCGCATCACCCGGGCCCTGGATCACCGCCGGCCGGACGCCGCGCTCGAGCTCGCCGCGAAGGCGGTGTTCGACTGGGAGGGCGGGACCAGGATCGGCGACTCGCTGGACGCCTTCGTCAAGGGCTGGGGCCGCCGCGGGCTCTGCCGCGGCGGCATCGTGGTGATCTGCTCCGACGGCCTCGACCGCGGTGATCCGGGCGTCCTGGCCACCGCGATGGAACGGCTCTCCCGGCTCAGCCACCAGGTGGTGTGGATGAACCCGCACAAGGGCGACAACGCGGACTTCCGGCCGAGCACGCTGGGGATGATGGTGGCCGCTCCGCATATCGACCTGCTGCTGTCCGGGCACGATCTGGCCAGCCTGGAAGAACTCGCCACCCGGCTGCCTAAACTGAGCTAGGAGGATCCGGTGAAATGGAGCGTGGGCGTCGAGGCCGAGGGTGACCGGGTGCTGTCGCGCGAGGAGATAGTCGAGCTGGCCGACGCGGTCGCCGTGGTCGATGGCATCGCCACCGGGATCGGGACGAACCGCTACGGCGCTCAGCTGGTCGTGCAGGCCGGCAGCCGGGACGAGGCGATCGAGAAGGCCACGCGGGAGTTCGCGCAGGCCGCGGCCCGGGCCGGGCTGCCCGCATGGCCAGTCGCCCGGGCCGAGGCGGTCAGCGAGGCGGAGGACCTGGGCGACGTCGTGGACCTGGCCGACGTCGTGGACCTGGGGGGCGTCGTGGACCTGGGCGATGCCGGGGGCTTCGGCGGGCCCGGCTCGGGTGTGCCCGGTCCCGATGTGCCCGGTCCGGCTGTGCCCGGTCCGGGTTTGGCCGGCCCGGCTGTGCCCGGTCCGGGTTTGGCCGGGGACTCCGGCGGATGATCAGGCTGGGCTCGCTTGCCGGGTACCCGTTCGAGGGGCCGCGCCTGCTGGGCGGATGGACTCCGCCGCCGGCCGCCGCCGTCTACGTGATCGCGTACAAGCCGGATCCGGACACCAAGCCGGAGCGGTACGCGGTCATCTACGTGGGTCACTCCGACGACCTGTCGGCCGAGCGCTTCCCGTTCCAGCATCCTCGCGCGCACTGCTGGATACGGCGGGCCGGATCCCGGTGGAAGGTGTACGTCTGTACGTATGAGGTGCCGGGCGGCGGCCGGCCGCACCGCGAGCAGATCGCCCGTGAGCTCACCGCTATCTACCAGCCGCGCTGCAACGCCCAGCAGTACGACCAGTCCTGGAAGGACGAGTGGATCGGCGAGTACTCGGCCCCGACGACCGGGCCGGTGGCCCGCCGCGGCCCGGAGCGCCCCCCGCCCGGATAACGGCGACCGGTAGCGGCAAGTCACCAGCCCGGGCCCGCCCTCCCGGCCCGGGCTGATGACGCCTAGTGACGCCTAGTGACGCCTGACGGCGCTACTGGCGCGGCGCGAAGCCGACCGCGTCGTGCAGCCGCGAGCGCCGCGTGCCCGAAGCCGGCCGGGCCGGCTCCGGCACGGCCGGCGGCTCGGGCCGCGGGGTGACGTCCGTGACGATCTCCTCGGCCATCCCGTACAGCAGCGGCAGCGCGCCGGCCACCACGCCGCCGGTCTGGTTGATGTGCTCCACGTTGGGCCCGATCAGCTCGGCATGGCTCACGATCGTCCGGACCAGCTCGCCGCACTCCTCCAGGTTCCCGGCGATGCGGGTGAGCAGCGTCCCGACCCAGTACAGGTAGAACGCCAGGCCGGCCACCAGCAGGACGATGTCGACGAGCGTCAGGATGACCAGCGTCGTCATGATTTAACCTTTCCGAGCACGCGGCCGAGGAACAGGTGGTGCTGGAGGCCCTCGGCCAGGACCGCCTCCACGCCGCCGGCGACCTGCGGGATCAGCGTGGTGTCCGCGGTGTTGGCCGCCGCGGCCTTCAGCGTGTCCCGCACCTCGACGACGCGGCGGTCAATGATCTTCACGAGCCAGATGAGCAGGCTCAGCAGGGCCGCGACGGCGAGTACCACCACGAAGCCGAGGATGATCGCCCACACCCACAGGGTGTGCTCAGTCGACGACATAGCCAGGGTATGCATCGCTATCCTCCCAGCCGGGCGCGGCCGCGCTGCAGCCCGCCGATGATGATCGTCGCGTGCTCGATGGTGGTGCGCAGCGCCGCGAGCGGGGCCGTGTTGTGCACGGCCTTGGTCAGCTCGGCGTTGATCTTCGGCGCCTCGTTGCCGATCGAGCGGGCCAGCAGCAGGATCGGCACCACCAGGGCCACGACGACCAGCACGATCACGATGCCGATCGTGTAGCCCAGAATCCAGCCGAAGTGGCTGGTGCCCGTGCTAGCTGTTGCCGTGCTAGCTGTTGCCGTGCTGGCCAGGGCCCTGCTGGCTAGTCCTGGCCCGGCGGCCTGCGCCAGGGCGTATGCGTGCATGAGTGGCTCCTTTGCCCGTTCAGACCGTTTCGCAGAAGTCGCGGACCGGCTTCAGGCTCGCGTTGACCGAGGTGAGCCGTTCCGGCACCGTGCTGGTGAGGTCCGCGATGGCGGTGACTCCCCCGGTGGTCGTGACGAGCGTTGCGCGGATCACCTTGAGATGGATGATGACCCGCAGCAGGCCCACCGCGGTAATGGCGATAATCAGCGCTGCGATGATCAGTGTCACCCAGGCAGCTGCCGGCATAGCGTTACTCCTTTCCTGGTCAGCTTTCCTGGTCAGCCCAGAAGCTTCGCGACGGAACCGGCATACCGGACCGCGCCGACGGCCACGGCATCGATGGTGCTGTCGGTCTGGGCCAGCGCCTCGGGAACGCCGGTGAGCTCGCTGATGAGGGCGACCCCGCCGCTGAGGATCTCGTCCGTGGCCCCCCGGATCCGCTCCACCGCCGCGAGCACGCGGTTGAGCAGGTAGATGACGACTGGAAGTACCACGAGCAACAGCACTGCGTTGCCTATCCACCACAGGACCATGGCTCGTTCTCCTCAGTTTGATGCCTGGTAAGGGGCGAAGAACCGGCGGAAGACACGGCGCAGCGCCATCATCGCGGCCTGCAGGCCGACGGTGAAGCCCTTCGCCTCGGCGGCCGCCGCCGCGAGCTGCTCCGGTGACTCACCGCGCTCCGCGCGGTCGATCCGGTCCTGCAGGTTGGCGGAGAAATCGCGCATCAGCACGGCCGTCACGTCGGAGATCATTCCCCGGCCGTACTGCGCGGCGGCGCCGGAGAGCTGCAGATCCTGGGTGACCGCGACCTTAGTGCCGCGGCCGGCCCGGGCCAGCGTCGCGGTGACCACCATGCTGGCCTGGCCGCGGCCCTTCTCCTCGGCGCCGGCCGCATGCACGACGATGCGCTTGGCGGCCTCATCGCGCTCGGTGATATCCGCGGTCCCGGCGAAGCGCAGCCGGACCGGGCCCATCCGGACGGCCACCCCGCCCTGGTACTTGTTGTCGCCGAGGTCCTCGGACAGCTCAGCGCCGGGCAGGCAGGCGGCCACCTGCGGGATGTTGTCGAAGAACCGCCATACCTTCTCTACCGGCTCCGCTACCTCGAATTCGTTCTTGATCAGCATCGCGTCTCTTTCTTCAGGTAGGCCGCGGGATCCTGCTCGAACTCCCGGCGGCAGCCGGCCCGGCAGAAGTAGTAGGTGACGCCCTCGTGCTCCAGCGGGTAACTGGAGCGGTCCGCCGTCACGGTCATCCCGCAGACCGGGTCCACGGCCTCGGCCGGTGCCGCCGCGGCCGCCGTGTGGTCCGGTCCGGTCGCCAGGGCGCCGGAAGCACGCAGCTGGACCAGTTCCGCCAGCACGGCCACCGCGATCTCCCGGTGCGACGTGCGGCCGAGGTCGAGGCCGGCCGGGACCCGGACCCGGTCGAGCTGGTCGGCGGGCACGCCCCGGTCGGCCAGATAGCCGAGCACGGCCGCACCGCGCCGGTGCGACCCGACCAGGCCCAGGTAGGCGGGCCGGGCGGCCACCGCCTGCTCGACCGCTTCCTCGTCACCGTGCCCCTGGGTGGCCACCACGACCATCGACCGCTCGTCCGCGTCGGAAGTGGAGAAGTCCGGGCTATCGATCAGCGCGGTTCGCCAGCCGAGCGCGGTCGCGAGCTCGGTCAGCGTGTGCGCCATCGGCGACCGGCCGACGACTACCAGGTGCGGTTCCGGCAGTACCGGCTCGATGTAGACCTCCAGCGCGCCCTCGCTCTGGCAGGAGATCGGCACCACGGTGATCCCCTCCGGCACCGCCGCGCCGAACTGCTCCGGGGTGCCGAGCAGGAGCAGCCGCGGGACGCCCTCGGCGATCACCTGCCGGGCCTCGCGGAGCACGACCGGCTCCGCGCAGGCTCCGCCGATCCAGCCGCGGAGCTCGCCGGAGGCCGTGATGATCGCCCGGGAGCCCTGCTGGCCCGAGGACGGGCCCTGCCGCCAGACCACGGTGGCGAGCGCGAATGCCTCGCCGCGCCGGGTCAGCTCACCGGCTTCCTCCAGGACCCGCCAGCCGTCCATGTGGTGACTTCCCGTCATTCGTCCGTCTTCACCGGCGGCGCCCCGGAGACGTCGCGGTGATAGGTGATGGCTTCCCAGACCCGGTCGGGCAGCAGCGGCATGTCGATATTGCGGACTCCCGTTCCGCGCAGCGCGTCGAGCACCGCGTTGACGAACGCCGCCGGGCCGCCGACGGCCGCGCACTCGCCGATGCCCTTGGCGCCGATCGGGTGGTGCGGGCACGGGGTGACCACTTCGCTGTGCAGTTCGAAGCCCGGGGTTTCCCAGGCCGTGGGCAGCAGGTAGTCCATGTAATTGGAGCCCACGCAGTTGCCCTCGGCATCGAACGTGATGAACTGCATGTTGGCCATCGCGTAGGCCTCGGTCAGCCCGCCCATGATCTGTCCCTCGACGATCATCGGGTTGATCCGGACGCCGCAGTCGTCGACGGCGACCATGTTCAGCACGTCCCAGACCCCGGTCTCCGGGTCCACCTCCACGGTGACGATGTAGACCGCGAACGGCCAGGTCAGGTTGGGCGGGTCGTAGTAGGCGGTGTTCTCCAGGCCGGGCTCCATGCCGTCCGGCATGTTGCTGTACGCGGCCATCGCGCATTCCTGGATGGTTACCCCCCGGTCGGGGGCGCTGCGGACGTAGAACCGGCCAAGCTCCCATTCGATGTCCTCCTCGGACACCTCAAGAAGATGGGCGGCCAGCTTGCGGGCCTTGGCGCGGATCTTGCGCGACACCATGGAGATGGCGGCGCCGGCCACCGGCGTGCTCCGGGACGCGTAGGTGCCCATCCCGAACGGCGCGGTGTCGGTATCGCCCTCCTCGACCACGATGTCCTCGGCCGGGATGCCGAGTTCGTGGGTGACTATCTGCGCCCAGGTCGTCTCGTGCCCCTGGCCCTGGCCCCGTGCGCCGGTCCGGACGATGGCCTTGCCGGTCATGTGAATCTTGAGCTCGGCCGAGTCGAACATCTTGATGCCGAGGATGTCGTACTCGCGGCTGTTGCCCGCGCCGAGCGGCTCGGTCATGGTGGAGATGCCGATGCCGAGCAGCCTGCCCCGCGCCTTGGCCTCCGCCTTCTGCCGCAGGAAGTCCTCGTAGCCGACCGCCTGCAGCCCGACCCGGAGGCACTCGCCGTACTGGCCCGAGTCGGTCAGGAAGCCGAACGGGGTGCGGTGCGGGAACTGGTCGTCGGCCACGAAGTTCATCCGCCGGAACTCGGCCTGGTCCATGCCCAGGTCGTCGGCCGCGGCCTGGACCATCCGCTCCTGGAAGAACATGGCCTCGGTAACCCGGAACGAGCACCGGTACGCGACCCCGCCGGGGGCCTTGTTGCTGTACGTTCCCCGCGCCGTCATGTGCGCGACCGGGACGTCGTAGCAGGCGAAGGCCGAGTGCATCAGCCCGATCTTGAACTTGCTCGGCTGGGCATCGGAGAAGAACGCTCCGTGGTCGGCGTCGGTGTGCATCCGGACCGCGAGGATCTTGCCGTCACTGCGCAGCGCCATCTCGCCGTCGAGGTAGACGTCCCGGGCGAACCCGGTGGAGATCAGGTTCCCCGATTTGTCCTCGATCCATTTCACCGGCCGTTCCAGCAGGATGGAAGCCAGGATGGAGCAGACGTAGCCGGGATAGACGGGCACCTTGTTGCCGAAGCCGCCGCCGATGTCCGGCGAGATGATCCGGATCATGTGCTCGGGCAGTTCGGCGACCAGCGCGACCGCGGCCCGGATGATATGCGGCGCCTGCGTGGTCATGTACACGGTGAGCTTCGAGGTGGACCGGTCGAAGTCCGCGATCGACCCGCAGCACTCGATCGGGGAGGGATGCGAGCGCGGGTAGTGCAGCTTCAGCTTCGAGATCAGGTCGGCCCGCGCGAACGCGCGGTTGGTGCCCTCGGCGTCGCCGACTTCCCAGTCGTAGATGACGTTGTCGTGCTGGTTCTCCTTGTCATCGCGGATGACCGGGGCCCCGTCCGCGACGGCCTGAATGGGGTTGACGATCGGCGGCAGCGGCTCGTAATCGACGTCGATCGCCTCGCACGCGTCCTTGGCGATGTACGGGTCATCGGCGATCACGCAGGCCACTTCCTGGCCCTGGAAGCGGACCTTGTCCGTGGCCAGCACCGCCTGGGTGTCGTAGGACAGCGTCGGCATCCAGGCCAGGTTGCGGGTCGCCATCATCTCGCCGGTGAGCACCAGGTGCACGCCGGGTATCTCCCACGCCCGGGTGGCGTCGATCGACTTGATCCGCGCGTGTGCCAGCGGGCTGCGCAGGATCTCCATGTGCAGCATGCCGGGCAGCGTGATGTCGTCGGTGTAGTTGCCCTTGCCCCGGATGAAGCGGTTGTCCTCGACACGCAGGCGGCTCGCGCCCAGCCCGCCGATCTTGATCTCGTCTAGCGCCTGCGACACGGCGTTACCCTTCCGTCTTGGTCAGCCAGCGGCCCGTGCTAGTCAGGATTCTGACCTGAGCTTGTCGGCCGCCCACAGCACCGACTTCACGATGTTCTGATAACCGGTGCAGCGGCAGAGGTTGCCGGACAGTGCCCAGCGCACGTCCTCCTCGGTCGGGTCGGGGTTCTGGTCCAGCAGTGCCTTGGCGGCCATCATCATGCCCGGCGTGCAGAACCCGCACTGCAGGCCGTGCTGCTCCTTGAAGCCTTCCTGCAGCGGGTGCAGCTCGCTGGCGCCCGCCAGGCCCTCGACGGTGGCGATCTCATGCCCGTCGGCCTGGACGGCCAGCATGGTGCAGGACTTCACCGGCTGGCCGTCGACCAGGACCGTGCATGCCCCGCAGTTGGTCGTGTCGCAGCCCATGTGCGTTCCGGTCAGCCCCAGCCCGCGGCGGATGAGGTGCGACAGCAGCAGCCGGGGCTCCACCTCGGCGATCTTCTTCGCGCCGTTGATGGTGAACTTGATCCGGCGCACCGGGATATCGCTGGCCGTCTCGCCGGGGTCGTCGTAAACGATGGTCATATCAGGCTGCCCTTTCCGCCGTGGCGCCGTCCGCGCGGCTCAGCAGGCGCAGCACGAACGTGCGCACCATGTGCCGCTTGTATTCCGCGCTGCCGCGATGATCGCTTCGCGGGCGGGCCACCTCGGCCGCGAGGTCGGCGGCCTGCCCGATGGTCAGTTCGGTCAGCGGGCTGCCGACCAGTGCATCGGCCGCCGCCGTGGCCGCGATGGTGGAGCCGCCGACGCCGGTCAGGGCAATACCGGCCCTGGTCACCGTCGCGCCGGAGGTCTCTATCGCGACCGCGACCCCGACCGTGGCGAAATCGCCGACGCGGCGTTCCAGCTTGAGGTAGCCGCCGGCCCGGGTGCCCTGCGCCGCCGGTATGACGGCCTCGACGGCGATCTCGTCGGGCTCCAGCACGTTCTGGAACGGGCCGGTGACGAAATCCGCGGCCTGGATGGTGCGCCTGCCGCCTGGCCCCTGCGCCACGATGGCACCGCCGAGGGCCAGCACCACCGACGCCCAGTCACCCTGCGGGTCGGCGTGGCACAGCGAGCCGACGAGCGTGCCCCGGTTCCGCACGATGGGATCGGCGATCAGCGGCGCCGCCGCGGCCATGGTCGGCTGGGTGGCCTTGAGCAGGTCAGAGCGCTCGAGGGCGACGTGCCGGCAGAGGGCGCCGATGCGCAGCGTCCCGTCCGGGTCAGCCCGGTGGTAGCCGAGCCCGGGCACGTTGTTGATGTCGACGATCAGCTCCGGCGAGGCGAAGCGCAATTTCATCAGCGGGACCAGGCTCTGGCCGCCGGCCAGCACCTTCGCCTCGTCCCCGCCCTCGCGCAGCAGGCTGATGGCCTCGTCGAGCGAACGCGGTGCCTCGTAGCGGAACCGAGACGGATACATACGATCCTCCAGTGTCCTGTCCGGACGTTGAACCTCAGCTCAGTACTGATCGCGGAGGCTGGATTCCTGGTGCTGCTACGGTGCCGACTCCGGGTCCGCGACGGCCACCGGGAGCGAGTCCTCCTCCGGGTCCGGCCGCGGTTCCTGATGCGGCGGCCAGGGCCCGACACCGGCTGGCCGGCCACCTTGAGGTAGTCGATCAGCTCGGGCCAGGCCCAGACCGTCGGGCTCTTGCCGGTCTTCGGGGCGTGCTCGATCAGTTCGTACAGACGCGGATTTCCCTGGCTGTGGCCACTGGACTCGATCCGCATGCGCACGCTCCTGCTCTCCGACGACAAAAAGGGCAACCGTCACCCTGGTATGCGAGGTACATAATCCGCTCCCGCCGGGTGCCTGGCAACACGCGAATAAGCTCTTGCTTAAGTCAGCGCGGCCAGCGCGGCTGCTCCGGA
>CAVWLF010000022.1:0-38611 GCA_963755815.1 uncultured Actinomycetes bacterium | reverse complement strand
GACCGGCGGAAACTCGGACCGCCTGGCGGTTGGCGGCGATGAACAGTGTTTTTGCAGGTGAGAGTGGCGGAGGATAGGAGATTCGAACTCCTGAGGGGTTTCCCCCAACACGCTTTCCAAGCGTGCGCCCTAGGCCACTAGGCGAATCCTCCGCCGCCAAGCCTACCGACTTCCGGACCGAGCCGGACGCCGCGGCCGGGATCGGGGACGACAGCGCCCGGCGGCTGGCTAGACTGGCCCCCAGACCCCTCGCACGGCGTTTATCCCGCCAACTCCCCCAGGGCCGGAAGGCAGCAAGGGTACGCGGGCTCTGGCGGGTGTGCGGGGGGTCCCTTCCGTCCTGGTAAGAATGAGGTCATGGCAGGCGACGTCCCCAGTCCCGCCCTCGCGGACCCGGCGGGCCCGGGTGCTCCCGCTGTCCGGCTGGCGCTGTACCGCAGGTACCGGCCGGCCACCTTCGCCGAGCTCAAGGGCCAGGAGCATGTCACCGAGCCGCTCCGGCAGGCGCTGCGCAGCGGCCGGGTCAACCACGCTTACCTGTTCAGCGGGCCGCGCGGATGCGGCAAGACATCCAGTGCCAGGATCCTGGCGCGCTCGCTGAACTGCGAGCAGGGCCCGACGCCGGATCCGTGCGGCAAGTGCGCGTCCTGCGTCGCGCTGGCACCGTCCGGGCCCGGCAGCATCGACGTGATCGAGATCGACGCGGCCTCGCACGGCGGCGTGGACGATGCCCGGGACCTGCGCGAGCGTGCCTTTTACGCCCCGGTCGCCGCCCGGTTCAAGATCTACATCATCGACGAGGCGCACATGGTGACCGGGGGCGGCTTCAACGCCCTGCTCAAGCTGGTCGAAGAGCCGCCACCGCACCTGAAGTTCGTCTTCGCGACGACGGAGCCGGAAAAGGTCATCCCGACCATCAGGTCCAGGACCCATCACTACCCGTTCCGGCTGCTGGCGCCGGGCGTCCTGCGCGAGCTGCTGGAGGAGATCCTGGCCAGCGAGGACGTCAAGTACGAGCCGTCGGTCCTGCCGGTCGTGATCCGCGCTGGCGCGGGCTCGGCGCGCGACTCGCTCTCGATCCTGGACCAGCTGCTCGCCGGATCCGGCGAGGAGGGGCTCACCTACGAGCGGGCCATCGCCCTGCTCGGCTTCACGGACGAGAGCCTGCTCGATGAGGTCACCGAGGCGTTCTCCGGCGGGGACGGCGCGGCCGTCTTCCGCGCCGTGGACCGGGTCGTCGAAAGCGGCCACGACCCCCGGCGGTTCGCCCTGGACCTGCTCGACCGCCTGCGCGACCTGATCGTGCTCGCCGCCGTGCCGGACGCGGGGACCACCGGGCTGCTTGACCTGCCCGCCGACCGGCTCGGGCTGATGCGGGCGCAGACGGAGAAGTTTGGCCAGGCCCAGCTCGCGAGGGCGGCCGAGGTGGTCAGCGCCGGGCTGGTGGAGATGCGCGGCGCGACGTCGCCGAGGCTGCTGCTCGAGCTCATGTGCGCTCAGGTGCTGCTGCCGGGCGCCGCCGTGGGCGAGCTGGCCATGCTGGCCAGGCTGGAAACGCTCGAGCGCCGGCTGGCGTACGGGGCCGGGGCCGGCGCGGCCGGTCACGACGCGCCCGCGGCGGCTACCCCGGCTGCGGCGGCCAGTCCGCGGGCGGTGGCCAGTCCGCGGGCGACCGCGAGCCCGCCGGCTGCGGAAGCCGGGCCGGATCGCCGGTCAGCTCCGGCCGGAAGCAGCACTTCGCAGGCCGGCAGCGGACCGCGGCCGGAGAGCACGGCAACCCGCGCCCCGGGCCGCCCGCGCGATGAGAGCCCCCCGCCGGCCGGCACCGCTCCGCAGCCTGACGGCGGCTCCCGGGCTGACAGCGGCCCCGGGCTGACAGCGGGCCGCCGGCCGCGAGCGCCCAGCCGGTCCGGGACAGCGGGCCGGGCCAGGCCTCCAGCCGCCCGGCCAGCCCGGGCCGGGCCGACACTGACACGGTCAGGGAACGCTGGCCGGAGATACTTGAGGCGGTCAAGCACGAACGCCGGGTGGCCTGGATCCTGCTCGACAACGCGACCGTCGATTCGCTGAGCGACGGGGTCCTGACCCTCAACTTCAGCAATGAGGGCTACGCCAAGGGCTTTTCCGCCAGCAGCTATGACCAAGATCTCGGGCGCGTGCTGCAGGCCATCATCGGCACGGCTCCGCAGATCAGGTCGGTGTCCGGCGGACCCGCCGGGCGCGCGGCGGCCGGCCGTCCCGACCGCGCCGGGCCGGGCCAGCCGGCTCCGGCGAGCGGGCCCGCCACCGCGACCCGGCAGGCCATGACCGACCAGCCACCCGCGGGCCGGCCCGCCGCTGGCCGGGGCGCCCGGGACCGGCGGCAGGATCCCCCGGCCCGCCCCGGCGACGATTTCGCCGACGATCCCGGCCCGTACGACGCGGAGGCGCCCGGCCCGGCCGGCGGCGGAGAGTCGCTCACGGGCATGGACCTGATCGAGCGCGAGCTAGGCGGCAAGGTCATCGAGGAGCCCGGCGACGGCTAGACCCGGCAAAGCCGGTGCGATGCCGGCCGATCGGTGATGCGATGCTGCCCGGCGGTCCCGGCAGGCTTAGGCTCGGAAATGACAGGCGGTCCCGGCGCGCGCCCCGCGCGCGGGGATACGCGGGTCCGTCGCGAAGGCGCGGCGACGACAGCAGATAGGGGCGCGACGTGGACCCTGGCGGTCAGCTGGACATGCAGCAACTGCTCGCCGCGGCGCAGCAGATGCAGGAGCAGCTCCTGAACGCGCAAGAGGAGCTGGCCGACGCCGAAGTGGAAGGAACGGCAGGCGGCGGCCTGGTGAAGGCCACCGTCAACGGGCAGGGCGAGCTGGTGGAGCTGACCATCGACGCGGCCGCCATCGACCCCGCCAGCCCGGAGGAAACCGCGCAGACGGTGGCCGACCTCGTGCTCGCCGCGGTCCGCGACGCCAACCGGGCCGCCAGCGAGCTGCAGCTGGAGATGATGGGCCCGTTTGCGGCCGGCTTCGGCGGCGCCCCGGGAGCAGAAACGGGCATGCCCGGCCTGCCGCCTGGTTTCCCCGGACTGCCCGGGCTGGCCGGACCAGGCACCGGCCCGGAGCCCGGGCCCGCGGACGGGTCCTGAGGTGTACGAAGGCGTCGTCCAGAGCCTCATCGACGAACTCGGCCTGCTTCCGGGGGTAGGCCCGAAGGGGGCCCAGCGGATCGCGTTTCACCTGCTGACGGCCGACCCGTCGGATGTACGCCGGCTTGCGTCCGTCCTGCTTGAGGTCATGGAGAAGGTCAAATTCTGCCGTACCTGCGGCAATGTGGCCGAGGAGGACGAGTGCCGCATCTGCCGGGATCAGCGCCGCGATCTGTCGGTGATCTGCGTGGTGGAGGAGCCGAAGGACGTCGCGGCGATCGAGAAGATCCGCGACTTCCGGGGTCGCTACCATGTCCTCGGCGGAGCGATCAGCCCCATCGACGGGATCGGCCCGGAAGATCTGCGGATCAAGGAGCTGATGACGCGGCTGGCCGACGGCACCGTGACCGAGCTGATCCTCGCCACCGACCCCAACCTTGAGGGCGAGGCGACGGCGACCTACCTGGCCCGGCTGATCAAGCCCATGGGGATCCGGGTGACCAGGCCCGCCAGCGGCCTGCCGGTTGGCGGCGAGCTTGAGTACGCCGACGAGGTGACCCTGGGACGCGCGTTCGAAGGACGGAGGCTGATAGATGTCTAACGCACCGGATCCGAAGCCGCCGCCAGCGCGAGGCAGGCCCCGGTGAGCGCCGGCGAGGAACAGGACACGGCGGCCCGGCCAGGTGAGGACTGGCGCCCGCTCGCCGACGAGATCGCCCGGAATGCCCGGGACTTCCTGGACGGGGTGGCGGCGCTGGCCCGGGGCGAGGGCGGCGAGGAGACCGTGCCGCTGCTGCTGCTGGAGATCGCCCAGATCTTGCTGGCCGGGGCGAAGCTCGGCGCGAGCAAGGACGTCATCCTGCCGGGCAACTGGGAACCTGACGTGGGCGCCGACCCGGACCTGGACCTGCTCCGCACCGGACTGGCCGCCCGGCTGCTCGGCTGCGATGAGTACGCAGAGCTCTTTGATCCGTACTCGGACACCCGGGCGACCCCGTTCCGGCTCTCCGATGATCTCGCCGCGGTCGCAGCGGACCTTATCCATGGCCTGAAGCACTACGAGGCCGGCCGCTCTTCCGAGGCGCTGTGGTGGTGGCAGTACTCCTACGTGAACCAGTGGGGGCTGCACGGCGGCGCGGCGCAGCGGGCGCTGCATGCCGTCGTCGCGCACGCCCGGCTGGATGTCGCGGAGGAGAGCACCTCAGGCTGAGGCCAGCGCGGACCGCGCGTGCCGCTCCAGCCGTGATCGCCGCCGTCGATGTGAACATCGGCGGCATCCGGTACGCCCGGATTCACGTCGGCGCCCGGGCCGCTCGCTGACGCCCGCGCCGGGGACCCATCCGCTGGATAGACTCAGGCGGACGCCCGCGAGCAGCCGGAACGAAGGAGCGGCGACCCTGTGACCCTGGTCGTACAGAAGTACGGTGGATCCTCGGTAGCCGACGCCGATGGCATCAAGCGCGTGGCCCAGCGCATCGTCGCGACGCGCAAGAGCGGCCACGCCGTGGTCGTGGTGGTGTCGGCCATGGGCGATACCACCGACGAGCTGCGGGACCTGGCCAGCCAGGTGAGCCCGCTGCCGCCCGGCCGGGAGCTCGACATGCTGCTGACGTCCGGCGAGCGGATCTCGATGGCGCTGCTGGCCATGGCCATTGCCAACCTCGGCCTGGAGGGCCGCTCGTTCACCGGCTCGCAGGCCGGCGTGATCACCGACTCCGCGCACGGCAACGCCCGCATCATCGATGTGACGCCCGGCCGGATCCAGATCGCGCTCGACGATGGCGCCATTCCCATCGTGGCTGGCTTCCAGGGCGTGTCCCAGGACAGCAAGGACATCACCACCCTCGGCCGGGGCGCCTCCGACACCACCGCGGTCGCGCTGGCCGCCGCGCTCGGGGCGGACGTGTGCGAGATCTACACCGACGTTGACGGGGTATTCACCGCGGACCCGCGGATCGTGCCGAGTGCGCGGCGGATCCCGCGGATCTCCTATGAGGAAATGCTGGAGATGGCCGCCTGCGGGGCGAAGGTCCTGATGCTGCGCTGCGTGGAGTACGCGAGGCGGTTCGACATCCCGATCCACGTGCGGTCATCGTTCAGCAGCCGGGAAGGCACCTGGGTCACCGGCGTGCCGCAGCAGCAGACGGAGGAAGGCGAGATGGAGCAGGCGATCATTTCCGGGGTCGCGCACGACCGGGGCGAAGCGAAGATCACTGTCGTGGGCGTGCCGGACAAGGTCGGCGAGGCGGCGAGGATCTTCCGGGCCATCGCCGGCGCGGCGATCAACATCGACATGATCGTGCAGAACATCTCCGCCGCCGCCACCGGCCGCACCGATATCTCGTTCACGCTGCCGCGAGAGGACGGTCACACGGCCGTGACCTCGCTGCGCCAGCTGCAGGACCAGGTGGGCTTCGAGTCGATTCTCTATGACGACCGGATCGGCAAGGTCTCGGTGGTCGGGGCGGGGATGCGCTCGCACCCGGGGGTCAGCGCCACGTTCTTCGGCGCGCTGGCCGAGGCGGGGGTGAACATCGAGATGATCTCGACGTCGGAGATCCGCATCTCGGTCGTCGTCGACGAGAACGACGTCGGCGTGGCCGTGACCGCCGCGCACAAGGCGTTCGACCTGGAGGCGGGCGGGGAAGCGGCCGTCGTCTACGGCGGGACGGGCCGGTGACCGGCGGGTCCGGCGGGCCGCAGGCGGGCGGGCCGGGATCTGGCGGGCCGGGGGCAATCCGGCGTGACAGCGGCGGCCCGGTGCTGGCGGTGGTGGGCGCTACCGGCGCCGTCGGGACCGTCATGCTCGACGTCCTGTCCACCAGGCAGGACGTCTGGGGGGAGATCAGGCTGATCGCCTCGCCCCGGTCCGCTGGCCGGCGGCTGCGCGTCCGCGGCGTGGAGACCGAGGTCCGCGGGCTGTCCCCGGATGTCTTCGACGGCGTGGACCTGGCCATGTTCGACGTACCCGACGAGGTGTCGGCCGCCTGGGCGCCGGTCGCCGCGGCGCGGGGCGTGGTCGTGATCGACAAATCCGGGGCCTTCCGGATGGACCCGGATGTCCCCCTCGTCGTCCCCGAGGTCAACCCGGAGCAGGCCGCCAGGCGGCCGAAGGGGATCATCGCCGTCCCGAACTGCACCACCTTGTCGCTGATCGTGCCGCTGGCCGCGCTGCACCGGGTATTCGGCCTGCGCGAGCTGGTCGTCGCCTCCTACCAGGCGGCGTCGGGGGCGGGCCAGGCCGGCGTTGACTCGCTCTACGACCAGATGGGCAAGGTGGCGGGCAGCCGCTCGCTCGGCCAGCGCGCCGGTGACCTCCGCGGGGTGCTCGGCGACTTCGGGCCGTTCCCGGCGCCGCTCGTGCTGAACGTGGTGCCGTGGGCCGGATCGGTCAAGGATGCGGGCTGGTCGTCGGAGGAGCTGAAAATCCGGAACGAATCGCGCAAGATCCTCGGCATGCCCGGCCTCCGGGTGTCAGCGACCTGCGTGCGAGTGCCCGTGGTGACGACCCATTCGGTCGCCGTGCATGCCATCTTCGACCAGGAGGTCACCCGCCAGGAGGCCCAGCGCCTGCTCAGCGATACCCCGGGCGTGGTGCTCCTGGACGATCCCCGCCGCGGGGAGTACCCGACCCCCGCGGACGTGGTCGGCACCGACCCGACCTGGGTGGGGCGGGTGCGGCAGAGCATGGACGATCCGGCCGCGCTGGACATGTTCATCTGCGGCGACAACCTGCGGAAGGGCGCCGCGCTGAATGCGGCGCAGATCGCCGAGCTGCTCGTCCCGGAGTTCACGGCGCGGTAAGCCCGGGCGGAGCCGGCCCGGCCGGGCCCGCCGGACGCCGCGGCCCGGCCGTGCCTGCTGCACCTGGCCGCCCGCCCGGCCGCGCGTCACCGGCGTGCCGGGGCCAGGCGGAAATCGAAGATCACGTCGTAGAACGGCCCGGGCATCCGGAACCGCGTAACGGCGGCCGGGTCATCGCACCGGGAGAAAGGCAGGATCAGCCCGTCCCGGACGCCGAAGGCGGCATCGCTGGCCAGGTACTGATCACCGGCCACGAACAGATGCGTGGTCAGCGGCCGGTATCCGTCCGCGCGGATCTCGGCGTGGATGTGCGCTGGCCGCATCGGGTGACGGTTCATCGCCCGCAGCAGCTCCCCGCCCGGGCCGTCCACCGGCACCGGGTAGCTGGACGGCCGGACGGTCCGCAGCCAGTACCCGCCGTCGGCGCCGGCCGTCAGCAGCGCCCGGAGGTTCCCGGGCGGCTGTGCCTCGTCCTGGACGTCGTACAGGCCGCGGTCGTCCGACTGCCAGACGTCGATCGTGGCGCCGGGGACAGGCTCGCCGTCACTGCCGGTGACCGTCCCGCGCAGCACCGTCCAGCCGCCGCGCTCCCACTCGGCGCCGGTGGCGATGATCGCGCCCAGCTCCCGGCGCGGTGCCGGGGTGTGGAACGGTCCCTCGACGGTGCTCGGCGTGCCGGGGCCGTCGTTGCTCAGCTCGTCCACGTGCGAGGAAAGCCCGAGCAGGTCCGACAGCAGAATGAACTCGTGCCGGTCAGCGGTGCAGAACTGGCTGGCCCGGGCCAGGAAATCGAGCCCGTACCGCCACTCGTCCGGGGTGGGCCTGGTCTCGCCGACGAACTCGTGCAGATGCCGGATCAGCGAGGTCAGCAGTTCGGCCGTGCGCGGGCTGTCCGGGCGGACCTGGTCAAGGACCCGGCCGGGGAAGCCGCCCGCCGGGGTTACCTTCGCTGCGGTGTCCGCCATCTCTTGCTCCTTCTGGCTGCACGGTCATCCGCCCGAGCCGTGCCTGCACTGGATGCTAGGCGGACCCGGCGCGGTGCCGCCAGCGCCGGGCTAGCTCGGGCTGGGCTAGCTGCGCGCTGGGCTCAGCTCGCACTGGGCTAGCTCCGCGCTGGGCTAGCTCGCCAGGCTGCCTCCGGTCGCCTTGCCGCCCGGCCGGGCCGGAATCTCTCCGGGCCCGGAAATAATTGAGCAAACCGAATGGTAACCAGTCAGTAGCGCATTTCCCGCGTGAAATCCCGGCAGCCCGGATTAGGCACAGGCCGCGAGGGTAAACATTCCGGCGAGCCAGCATGTTGATCCGGTTGCCGAGGTTATCGGCAAATGACCGAGAGCATAACGCCGGCTCTGCGGAATTGTGAAATAGTCAAGCGGTCGGCTATCCCGGGGGAGGGTACGTTGACTACGCGAGGCGGCAGTGGGCTATGCGCCGCTGCCCGGAACGCGGGCAGGCATGCGAGACCTGCCAGGGCAGCCCTGGTGCTGGCGCGGTGAGCGCCTCACCAGGCGATCCTGCTTCCGAGATTGCTGCCCCGGCCAGGGACGTCGTGGCTGGCCGCACCATTGTGAGGTGCGCCGGCCGTTAAGTGTGCCATCGGCAGCCCGCGATCCGAAAGATGCGCTTGTGCTGCAGTTTGTCTTGCAGAAAGTGCCGACAAGGAGCCATCTGATGTCTACCGACTACGCCATGCTAAGTACCTATCCGCCAACCCAGTGCGGGCTGGCGACCTTCAGTGCCGCGCTGCTCGCCCATCTTCCCGAGCCCGGCGATCATGTCGGTGTCGTGCGGGTGCTGGATGAGCCGGCCCCGCGAAATTCACCGCTTGTCGTACATGACCTCATTAACGGCTGCGCCGCAAGCGCCGCGGCTGCGGTTGAAATAGTCAGCGGATTCGACGTCTCCATCGTGCAGCACGAGTACGGAATCTACGGCGGCCAGGATGGCCAGGACCTCATTCCGCTGCTGAACGCAATCGACGTGCCGAGCATCGTCGTCTTGCACACGGTGCTGGCGGATCCGACTTGTCATCAGCAGATGATTCTGGACGAGATCATCTCCGCCGCCGGCACGCTGGTCACGATGACGCAGACGGGGCGCTCGCGGGTGCTCGACATCTACGGCACGGATCCCGACAAGGTCTTCGTGATACCGCACGGCGCGGCCGGCGCCTGGCGGCCAGGTCGTCGCCGCCCCGGCGACCGGGCGGGCTGCACGCGCTGACCTGGGGACTGCTCGGACCGGGCAAGGGCATCGAGCATGCGATCGAGGCGGTCGCCATGCTGCGCGATGACGGGCTGCGGGTGGACTACACGGTGGCCGGGCAAACTCATCCCCGGGTGCGGGCGCGGACCGGCGAGGCCTACCGGCTGTCGCTGGAGGCGCGGGCGCGCGGCCTGGGAGTCGGCGACAGCGTGCATTTCGACGACCGGTACCTTCCGTCCGGTGCCCTGATCGATCTCGTTGGCACCGCGGACGTCGTGCTGCTGCCCTACGACTCGCTGGAGCAGGTGACTTCCGGGGTCCTGATCGAGGCCGTCACGGCCGGAAAGCCGGTGATCTCGACCCGGTTCCCGCATGCCGCCGAACTGCTGGGCGGCGGCGCCGGGCTGCTGGTCGAGCGAAAGGACCCGGCCGGCCTCGCCGATGCCCTGCGCCGGGCGATCACCGAGCCGGGGCTGTCCGAGCGGATGAGCCGTCACGCGGCGGAGATCGCGCCGCGGCTGGTCTGGCCGGCGGTAGCCGCGTCCTACCGGGAACTCGCCTCCGCGCTCATCAGGACCCCGGCGGGAGCTGCGATATGAGCTGCCCGCCCGCTCCGTTCCAGCACCTCCAGCGGATGACCGACGAGGTGGGCTTGCTGGAGCACGCCAAGGGCATCGTGCCCAGGTACGAGCACGGTTACTGCGTCGACGATGTCGCGCGCGGCCTGGTCGTGGTGTGCCGGGAGCCATCGCCGTCCGCGGAACTGGACTCCCTCGCGCACCGCTACCTCAGTTTCCTGGCCCAGGCGCAAGCTCCCGACGGCGGATTCCGCAACCGGCTCGGCATCGACCGGCGCTGGCATGACCAGCCCGGCACCGGGGACTGGTGGGGACGCGCCTTGTGGGGCCTCGGCACGGCCGCGCTGCGGGGCCCGGCCGCGGAAATCCGGGCCGAGTCGCTGGCCCGCTTCACCCAGGGCGCCCGCGCCTGCTCTCCGTTCCCGCATGCCATGGCGTTCGCCGCGCTCGGCGCCGCCGAGGTGCTCGATGGCTGGCCCGACCATGTCCAGGCGCGCGCGCTGCTGGCCAGTGCCGCGGTCGTCATCGGCGAGCCGCCGGAGGACCCCGGGTGGCCGTGGCCGGAGCCGAGGCTCAGCTACGGGAATGCCTCGATCGCGGAGGCCATCATCGTGGCGGGCTGGAAGCTCGGGGACGGGAAGGTGCTGCGCAACGGACTGCGGATGCTCGAGTGGCTGCTCGCGGGTGAGACCAGGAACGGTCATCTGTCGGTCGTGCCGGCCGGCGGCTGGGGACCGGGCGAGACCCGCCCGGCCTTCGACCAGCAGCCGATTGAGGTGGCCGCGCTGGCGGATGCATGCGCGCGCGCGGTGACCGTCACCGGCGACCGCGGCTGGCTGGCGGGCGTGGAAATGTGCGTGGCGTGGTTCCTTGGGGACAATGACACTAAGGTCGCCTTGCTCGACGAGCGGACCGGCGGCGGATGCGACGGTCTTACCCGCACCGGGCGCAACGGCAACCAGGGTGCGGAGTCGACGATGGCCATGATCTCCGTTCTGCAGCAGGGGAATCGCCTGATCGCCGCGTCGCGGTGACGGCGGGCGGGGGCGCGGCCGGCCGGCTGCTGACCCGGACTCACCTGCGGCTCCGGCCGGACGCCTCGCGCACGCTGAGCCGCCTGTTCGTGCCGGGCCAGGAGACCCTGATCAGGGGCGAGTCGCGGGCCATGACGGTCATTAGCCGGGTCCTGGCGCTCAGCGAGGACGAGGTGCACGCCGCGCTCGCCCGCACGCTAGCCCGGTTCTCCGGTCAGTATCGCGATCTGGGCGAGGCCCTGGAGCGCAACTTCGGGCTGGTCGCCCACCGGCTGGCCGACGACATCACGGTGAGCCCCGCGCGACGGCGGCTGATCGGCGCCTACTTCACCCAGCAGTACGCGCTGGAGGCCGCAGCGCTGTTCAACCCGTCCATCGTGCCGCATCCTGACCAGGCCGGCTGCGCCCCGGGCGAGGTCCGGTTCGTGCTGAGCCTGCGGGCGGTCGGCGAGGGCCATCTGTCCAGCATCGAGTTCAGGACCGGCACGATCAGCGGTGATTGCGGGACCGGCGGCGGCTGCGCGGACGGCGGTCACGGCGCGGCCAGCGACTGCGAGACCAGCGATTGGGGGATCAGCATCGACCCGCCGGGCCCGTTTCCGGATATTGGGCGTTCCCGGGCGGTGGCCTACGATCGCAGCCTGTTCCAGGAGAAGCTCGCCGAGCTCGGGCGCGAGGACGAGAACGCGCAGTTCCTCTGGAGCCTGCTGCCGCCCCGCTTCAGCATGGCCGAGCTTGACGCCGCCGTGGCGGAGCTCAGCCTGCAGCAGGTGCTGCGCGGAGACTCCGTGGCGCTGGTGGACTGGGTCCGGTGGATGGCGGCGTCCAACTACGAGGTCGAGTTCGATCCGCGCCACGCCATCTCGGAGCGGGTGCTGTGGCCAAGCGGCCCGGCCGAGAGCCACGGCATGGAAGATGCGAGGTTCGTGCGCTTCACCGGGGACGGCGATCCGGTCTACTTCGCGACCTACACGGCGTTCGATGGCCGCCGGGTGGAGTCGCACCTGCTGGAAACCGCGGATTTCCGGGTATTCACCGTCTCCCAGCTGGCCGGCCAGTCGGCGAAGAACAAGGGCATGGCGCTGTTTCCGCGGCCGATCGGCGGCCGCTACGTCGCGCTGTCCCGCTGGGACCGGGAAAGCAACGGGATCGCGTACTCGGCCGACGGCCGTCGCTGGGGCGAGACGGTCACGGTCCAGGGACCAGCCCGGCCCTGGGATCTCGTCCAGCTTGGTAACTGCGGCTCGCCGATAGAGACCCCGGCAGGCTGGCTGGTCTTCACGCACGGCGTCGGGCCGATGCGGGAGTACTCCATCGGCGCCATCCTGCTCGATCTCGACCAGCCGGAGCGCATGCTGGCGGCGCTGCCGGAGCCGCTGCTGGTGGCCAGCGAGTCGGAGCGGGAGGGATACGTCCCCAACGTCGTCTACTCCTGCGGCTCGCTGCTGCACGGCGACACGGTGGTGCTTCCCTACGGCTGCAGCGACTCGTCCGTGCGCTTCGCCATCGTGGATCTTCCGCGGCTACTCGACCGGATGACCCGGGCCTGACGCGGCCGCGGGCGTTTCTTGTCCCGGATACGGGCCGGAGTCCGGTTCCGGCGCCCCGGGTTCACAGCGGTATTCACAGCGGCCTGCCAGCGTGTGCTTCAGCTGGCGTGCAGGAAACAGCGATCTGCTGGACCTTGCCGCCAGCTTCCGCGACCGGGGGCGCGACGACACGGAGGAAAGGGACGCTGATGACCGCCGATCTGGCTATTTTCCCGCCGCCCGCCGCGGCCCGGCGCAACCCGGCGGCGCAGGCCCGGCACCTGCACCCGGCGGCGCTGCCCCGGTGGCGGGCCCTGCTCGGGCTGCGCTGGCAGGAGAGGCTGGAGCGGGTCACCGAGTTCTCCCTGGCCTATCACGATGCCCGGGACGCTGGCCGAGGACGCGGGCGCCGGCCGGGACGCGCGGCTGGCGGCGCGGCGGCGGGCGAGCTCGATCTTGCACCGCGCGGTCGCGGAACGGCTCGCGCTGGCCGAGATCGAGGCCGCGCTGGGCCGGCTGGCCGCGGGGCGGTTCGGCTGGTGCGAGCAGTGCGGCGGCGCCATCGCTACCGCGCGGCTGGCCGAGGTGCCGCAGGCCAGGTACTGCCCGGAGTGCGAACGCTAACCTACGCGTAGTAGTCGTTGCCCTTCGAGAACTCAACGAAGGTGCAGGCCTGGTCACCGACGCCCCAGGCGTCGTGGCCAGGGGGAAGCAGCATCACATCCCCGGCCGAGAAGTCCTGCTGAATGTGGTCTCAGCGGGGCAGGTCACCAGACGTCCTGGCCGGTCAGCCCGCGCGAAAATCTGTCCGAGGTTCCGGTCGTATGACCTGGTCACCGAGGTGAATACGGCCCGGGCGGATGATGTCACACCAGACGCCGAAGTTGATGTCGTTCTTGCCGCGCAGCCGGGCCAGCGCATGCAGAACCCGCGCATCAGTGGCGCCTGACTCCGGGTTCCGGGTAATGATGACACAGCGCGGCACGGGGGCTATAACGCGCAAGATGGCCTCGCCGATGGAGACCTCCTGCCCGCCCCAGCCGTGTTCGGCCCAGGCGTCAGTGCCGGTGATCGTTAAGGTCATGCGGAACCGGCGCGGGTCGGGAGCAGTGCCGCTGAACTCCGGGGCGAGCGCATTCAGCGATGCTTCGGACATCAGCGTCACGGGCTGGTCATCGTGACCGATGTGCGCTGGCTCCCGTCTGAACAGGCGCACCTCCCGGCCGAGGTAGCCAGACAGCGCGGCGCTGAGCGGCCCGGGGATGATCCAGCCGGGGATCTCCCGCCCGTCATACATCCTGGTGACCGCGGCAGCCCCGGGCTCGGGGGTGCCCTGGATGATATGGCCGTCCGGGAAGCGCAACGCCAGGACGCCTCGGGCCCGGTCCCAGGCGGGCTCGATTTGCACCAGCCCCGGGTTCCGGCTGGTCAGCAGAAGCTGGCCGTCCTCGCCGACGACCAGGAACTCACGATCGCCGATTACCCCGTACGCCCAAGCCGGATCTCGCTGGTGCCGTGCAGTCGCATGCCCTTGACCGGAGCGATGGCCAGCCGGGAAACGGTGACCGGCACTCTCATGCCTCCTGCCCCTGAGGTGCTGATCTGGCGGCACCCACGTTCGTCTCAGCGCTGGTGCATCCCTACCATGATGGCGGTGAGCGCAAGTGCCCCGTTATGCCTCGACGGGTTGCACCCCTCGTTCCAGCTGGTCCCAGAGCTTGCGCGCGGCGTCGGGATCTTTCTCGCGGGTTCCCGGCAGCAGGTACTCGGGCCGGGCGCGCCGGTCGTGCCACAGCAGGCCGCTGTCCAGCCGTCCGGGTGCCGCGGTGGCGAGCCAGACGATGGTGTCGGCGCCCTGCTCGGGCGAGAGCAGGATCGGCCGGGTGAGCCGGCGGAAGCCCGGGAGCGCGGCGGCGACCCCGGGGGTGTCCACCCAGCCGGGGTGCATGGCGTGGAAAGCGACGCCGGTCCCCGCCATCCGCCGGGCCCATTCCCGGCTGAGCGCCACCTGAGCCCGTTTGGCCCGCGCGTACGCGGTGACGCCCCGGTAGCGCGAGGCGGGCAACTGCAGGGTCGCCAGATCGAGGCGCTGGGTATACATCCCGCCCGAGGAGACGGTGATCACCCGCGAGGGGGCGGCAGCGAGCAGCGCGGGCATCAGCATGCGGGTCAGCAGGAACGGCGCGGCCACCTGCCCCAGGACCGTCAGCTCGGTCCCGGTCCCGTCGGTGCGGAACGTGGGGTGGATGGCCCCCGCGTTCTGGATCAGCACGTCAAGCCGGTCATGGGTGGCGCAGAACTGGCGGGCGAAGGCGCGCACCGAGTTCAGGTCCTCCAGATCGGCCAGGCCGTAGCTGATAGCGGCGCTGCCGGACGCCGCGGCGATGCCGCGCCGGGCCCGCTCCGCCCGGCCCTGGTCCCGGGCCAGGAAGTGGACCACCGCCCCGCGGCGGGCCAGCGCGACGGCCGCCGCGTATCCGATCCCGGACGTCGCACCGGTGATGACGACGGTCCGCCCGCCGGCCGCGGGCGGGTCACCAGCGGTGAACTCGGGCAGCAGGGCGGACCGGACGGCCAGGCCGATCCTGGAAAAGCCCGGAACCACGCAGATCTCCAGTGCGGCGTCCACGGCCGGCCCGAACCAGGTCACGGCGCGCGCTCCGGCGGCCGGGCCGCCCCGCCGGAGGGACCGGCCGCCCCGCCGGAGGGAGATGGTGTCCCCGGTGGCGCTGTGACGCCAGGACGCAGCGGCGGCCCGGACAGGGCCGGGGTAAGCCCGGCGACCGCCCGCTCCGCCACGCGGCGAAAGCCCGGCCGCAGGATGGGGTCGAGCACCCGCAGCGGGCCCCGCAGCCGCACCTCGGCCGCATAGCTGACCACCGAGTCATCCGCGCCGCCCGTCACCACGATCCGGTCGGTGGACCGCAGCACGCCGCTGGTGGCGGTCAGCAGCACCTCACGGCCCGGCACGAACCTGATGACCTTGTACGTCAGGGTCATGCGCCGCCCCAGGAACGGCACCTCCAGGCGGAAACGGGTGCCAGCCCCGACCGGGCCCGGATCCAGCTGCGCACCGGCCACCACCCCCGGGTCCCAGTCCGCCGCGTTGCTGAAGGCCGCCAGGTAGTCGAATGTCTCATCGGCCGGGCGCCGCGACCCGACCGTCGCGTGATAGCGGGGCATCTCCTCTCCCTCCGGCCAGCGGTACATGGCCTCGTCTAGGTTGCGTCGAGAGTTCGTTCAAGGACCAAGCGTGACTAATCTCGCATGGGTTGTCAAATTTTTGTCTAAGGACTGTATAGTTTTCTCATGAAGCCCCCCGAGGACCGTCTCGAGCCCGAAGCCCGGATCGCCATGCCCTCGTCAGCGCGCTGCCTGGTCACCGGAGCGTCTGGGTATATCGGCGGGCGGCTGGTGCCGGAGGTGCTGGCCGCCGGGTATGGCGTTCGGTGCATGGCGCGTGACCCGGGGAAGCTCAGCGACCGGCCCTGGTCCGGTGAGGTCGAGATCGCGGCCGCCGACGCGATGGACGGGGCCGCGGTGCGGCGTGCTCTCGAAGGTGTCAGCGTGGCTTATTACCTGATCCACTCCCTGGGCACCGGCGCGTCGTTTGAACAGCGGGACCGCGACGCAGCGGGAATCTTCGCCGCCGCCGCCAGGTCCGCGGGGGTGCAGCGCATCGTGTATCTGGGCGGCATCGTTTCCGGCCCGGTCAGTGGCCTGTCACCGCACCTGCGCTCGCGCCGGGAGGTGGGGGACATCCTGCTGGGCAGTGGCGTGCCGACGGCCGCGCTGCAGGCCGCCGTGATTATCGGCAGCGGGTCGGCGTCGTTCGAGATGCTCCGGTATCTCACTGAGCGCCTTCCGGTGATGGTCACCCCGAAATGGGTGGAAACGCGCATCCAGCCCATCGCGGTGCACGATGTGCTGCGTTACCTCGTCGGCGCCGCGGCGCTGCCCCCCGGGGTCAGCCGCCCCTTCGACATCGGCGGCCCGGACGTCCTGACCTACGCCGAGATGATGCGCCGGTACTGCGACGTCGCCGGGCTGCGGCCGCGCGTCCTGATTCCCGTGCCCGTGCTGACCCCGCGACTGTCCTCACTATGGGTCGGGCTGGTGACCCCGGTGCCGGCCGGCCTGGCCAGGCCGCTGGTCGAATCGCTCAGGAACGAGGTGGTCTGCTCCGAGCACGACATCGCGGAGTATGTCCCGGACCCGCCCGAGGGCCTGGTGCCCGCTGACCGTGCCATCGCCCTGGCCCTGCGGCACACCCGCGAGGGCCAGGTCTCCACCCGGTGGTCATCTGCCGCCACACCCGGTGCCCCCAGCGACCCGCTGCCGAGCGACCCGTCGTGGGCCGGCGGCTCGCTGTACGTGGACGCGCGGATCAGCGCGGTCCGCGCCTCGCCCGCTGCCCTGTGGGAGGTCATCGAGGGCATCGGCGGTGAGAGCGGGTGGTATTCCTTCCCGGCCGCCTGGGCCGTGCGCGGGCTGCTCGACCGGCTGGCCGGCGGCGTCGGGCTGCGACGGGGACGGCGTGATCCGCGGCACCTGCTGGTCGGTGACGCGCTGGACTTCTGGCGGGTCGAGGCCATCAGGCCCGGATCGCTGCTGCGGCTGCGCGCCGAGATGAAACTGCCCGGCCTGGCCTGGCTCGAGCTGGCGGTCGGCCAGGACCATGACGGCATGACGACCTACAGCCAGCGGGCTATCTTCCAGCCGCGCGGGCTCGCCGGGCACGCCTACTGGCGGTCCATATCCCCGTTCCACGGCATCGTGTTCGGCGGGATGCTCCGCAACATCACCATGGCCGCCGAGCGGGCCGGGCCCCCGGCTCAGCACGCCATGCCGGGCGGTCACTGAGCACGGCGGCGGGCCAGCACGGGCAGTGCCGTGGCACCGCCTGCTGACCTCGTTTCCCTGATCCGCCGGTACCTGCCCAGGCGCCCGGACGGAGGGCTGCCTGCATTGTCACCGCGGCCACTCGGCATTCTGGGCCTCGGTGACCGGATCGCCGGTCAGGAGCCGGGCGCCCACGGCGCCCGCGATCCGCGCGGTGGCCCCGGCTCCGGCCAGGGCGAGCGGGGCGCGCCGGGCGAGCGCGGTGAGCTGCGGGATGAAGGGCTCGAGGTGCTCCGGGACGGTGGCGGCCAGGACGATGAGGTCAGGGTGCGTCTCGTCGGCTGTCCGCGTCAGTTCCTCGATCGGAGTGCTCGTGCCGAGGTAGTCGATTCTCCACCCGTTGCGGTTGAGCATGATGCCGAAGACCATCAGCGCCAGGTCGTGCAGTTCCCCGGGAGGGCAGGCGAGGACCGCCCGGGGACCGTGCCCGCTGCCCCAGCCCCGGGCCAGCCCGGCGAGCCGCCCGCGCAGGATATTGCTGGCGAAGTGCTCCTGGGCGACGCTGGCCGTCCCGCGTTCCCAGCGCTCGCCCAGTTCAGTGAGGTAGGGCACCACAACATCGCGGAGTGCCGTCGGCAGGGAGAGGTCGGACATGAGCCGGTCGAGGACTGCCTGCGCGGCTGGCTCGTCGAAGGCGTCGAGGGCCTGCTGGAACGCAATGGACAGCGCACTCGCCGTCGCCGGGGCCTGGTGCGGCTCGGCGGCCGGGCTGAAGTCCGCCTCGGCCGGGATGTCCTCTCCGAGCACCGCCCGGGCCGCCTCGGCCGCTGACAGCCCCTGGGTGAGGTGGGCTTGCATCCGGCGAACTCGCATTTCGTCCGCCTCGGAGTACAACCGGAAGCCGCCCGCCGAGCGAACCGGCCGCAGCAGGCCGTAACGGCGCTCCCACGCTCGAAGGACGTGATCGCTCACGCCGAGGCGCCGGCTCAGCTCACCAATGCGCAGCACCGCCGAGCCTTCGGGAGTGCCCATGCCAACACTCTACAGCACTTAGACAGACATTTGACATGACTGGGCGGCGAAGCTACCGTCAATCTAGACAAACCATAGACGAAAGTTGATTTAATGGACTCCCGCACCGCTAGCCCGACGGCCAGCACCGGCTCTGCATTCGCCGAGCGCGGCGCAGCCGCGGGCGCAGGCCGTCCCTCCGTGGCCGTGATCGGCGCCGGGGTCTCCGGCCTGACCGCCGCTTACCTGCTTTCCCGCACTCATGACGTCACCCTGTTCGAATCGGAGGACCGGCTTGGCGGCCACGCGCACACCCACGACGTCACGGACTCGGCGGGCCGGCCGCACGCGGTCGACAGCGGGTTCATCGTCCACAACGACGTGACCTACCCCTGGCTGCGCAAGCTCTTCGGCGAACTGGACGTCGAGGTACATCCGGCCGAGATGAGCATGAGCGTGCGCTGCGAGGAGTGCGGGCTGGAGTACGCCGGCGGCCGCGGGCTGCGCGGTGTCTTCGCCCAGCCGCGCCGTCTCATCGACCTCCGGTTCGTCCGGCTGCTGTGGCAGGTCAGGCGGTTCCACCGGCGCGCACTGGCCTTCCTGCGCACCACGGACGACGAGAACTTCACGACCTACGGCGAGTTCCTGAGGCGGGAAGGGTTCAGCAGCCAGTTCATCGCCCACTATGCCGTTCCGGTCGTCTCGTGCGTGTGGTCCGCGGGCCGGGAGACGGCGCTGGCTTATCCCGCCCGCTACCTCTTCCGGTTCCTCGACCACCACGGCATGCTCAAGGTGGCCGGGTCACCCCAGTGGTACACGGTCGCCGGCGGATCCCGCACCTACGTTGACCGACTCGCCGGGCTGCTGCCGGACGTGCGGGCGGCCCAGGCCGTCACGGACATCACCCGGCGCGCGGACGGCGTCGTGATCCGCGACGTCACCGGGCAGGTCACCCGCGTGGACCGGGTCGTGATAGCGACCCACGCTGACCAGGCCCTCGGCCTGCTCGCCGACCCCAGCGACGCCGAGGTCACCACCCTCAAGCAGTTCGGCTACTCGAACAACCAGGCCGTTCTGCACACCGATAGGTCGGTCTTGCCGCGGGCCCGGAACGCCCGCGCCTCCTGGAATTACCGGATGACGTCCTGCGACCGGCCCGGCCAGCCCGCCGTGGTGAGTTACTGGATGAACCGGCTCCAGGGGCACCAGTCACCGGAGACCTTCCTCGTCACGCTCAACGACCGCGAGCGCCTCGATCCGGGCTCGATCGTGGCGACGATGGAGTACCAGCATCCGATCTACACGCCCGAGGCGGTCCGGGCGCAGTCGCTGCTCGGCAGCCTCGCCACGGACCGCACCGTGTACGCCGGCGCCTACCACGGCTGGGGCTTCCACGAGGACGGCTGCCGCTCCGGTGTCGAGGCCGCCCGGCACTTCGGGGTGACCTGGTGAGCACCGCCCCCTCGATGGCCGTCGCGGAGACGGCTGGGCCGGTCCCCGGGCTGACCCGGCTGCCCGCGCTGCCGGCCCTCGTCGCCGGCTGGGTCACACACCGGCGCCACGGGCCGGTCCGCCATGCCTTCCGGCACCGGGTCTACCAGTGGCTCGTCGACCTCGACGCGGTCCCCCGGCAGCCGTGGTACCTCAGGCCGTTCGCGCACTTCAGCAGCGAGGATCATCTCGGCGACCCCCGGCTGAGGATCAAGGACAACATCGAGAACTACCTGGCGGGGCGCGGCGTCGACCTCGGCGGCCGCGGCCGCGTCCTGATGCTGGCCAACGCCCGCGTCCTGGGCCACGTCTTCAACCCGCTGTCGGTCTTCTGGTGCTTCGACAGCAGCGGGCGGCTCGCCTGCATCGTCGCGGAGGTCCACAACACCTACCGCGAGCGGCACGCCTACCTCCTGCACCCCGACGAGTCGGGGATCGCCGTGGCGGGCAAGGACTTCCACGTCTCCCCCTTCTTTGACGTCACGGGCACCTACGGGCTGCGCTTCACCCTGAGCCCGGACCGGGTGTCCACGACCGTGACGCTGCGCCGCGAGGGCACGGTCGCCTTCACGGCGTCCTTCCGGGGCCGGCCCGAGGCCGCGACCCGCCGGGGTCTGGCCCGGCTGCTCATCCGCCAGCCCCTGATGACCCAGCGGGTCTCGGCCCTGATCCGGGTGCACGGCGGCTGGCTCTGGCTTCGTGGCCTGCCCATCCGCCCTCGACCACGCCACATCGCGCAGGAAGGGGTCTGACCATGACCGCGTCGACCTCCGCCCGCTGGCGCGCCATCGGCACCACGCCACGGGCGCCGCTGAGCGCGACCGTCGCCCGGCTGATCTTCGAGCACGCCGTCGCCAGGGTGCCTGTCCGCGTCACCTACCCCGACGGCCGGGTGCTCGGAGGAGGGCCGCCTGCTTCACCCGAATTGCAGGTCATTCGCCCCGCGGCGCTCTTCGCCCGGCTGGGCCGGGATGCGAAGATCGGCTTCGGTGAGGCCTACATGGCCGGCGACTGGCAGGCCGGGCCCGGAACCGACCTGGCCGACCTGCTGACGCCCTTCGCCTCGCGGCTGACCACCTTGGTGCCCGCGCCGTTGCAGAAGCTGAGAGCCCTGGTGGACAAGCGCATCCCGCAGGGCCAGGAGAACACCCCGGCTGGCTCGCGAGCCAACATCGCCGCCCACTACGACCTGAGCAATGACCTCTTCGCCGCCTTCCTGGACCCGACGATGAGCTATTCCTGCGCCTGGTTCGACGGCAGCGAGCCGATCGCGGCGGCCACCGGCCTGGAGGAGGCGCAGCTGCGCAAGATCGACGGCATCCTCGACCTCGCCGCCGTAAGCAGCGGCACCCGGCTGCTGGAGATCGGCACCGGATGGGGCACGCTCGCTATCCGCGCCGCGCAGCGCGGTGCCCAGGTCACCACGATCACCCTCTCCCGCGAGCAGATGCAGCTGGCCCGGGAGCGGATTGCCGCCGCCGGGCTCTCCGGCCTGGTCGAGGTGCGGGTGCAGGACTACCGCGAGGTCGGCGGCGAGTACGACGCCCTCGTCAGCGTCGAGATGCTCGAGGCCGTCGGAGAGGCCTATTGGCCGGCCTACTTCGCGACCCTTGACCGGCTCCTCGCCCCTGGCGGCAAGGCCGCCATCCAATCCATCACCATGGCCCACGAGCGCTTCCTCGCCACCCGGCGGAGCTTCAGCTGGATCCAGAAGTACATCTTCCCCGGCGGCATCATCCCGTCCTTGCAGGCGGTTGACGACTCCCTGGCCCGCACCACGCTGCGCGTGACGCGACAGCGCGAGCTCGGCGAGCATTATGCCCGCACCCTGCGGCTGTGGCGGGAACGCTTCCTCGGCCAGTGGCCCGGCATCCGAGACCAGGGCTTCGACGAGACCTTCCGCCGCATGTGGGAGTTCTACCTGGCCTACAGCGAGGCCGGCTTCCGCAGCGGATATCTTGGCGCCAGCCAGCTCCAGCTGACCCGCGGGCCGGTGTCAGCAGCAGCAACCTCCGGGTCAGGTCCGGCTGCTTGACGGGGCGGGTGCATGGGCGGGCTCAGGCATGCAGGGCGGGCCGGTAGGTGAGCTCCTGGGTGTGGCCGTCGAGCGTCCGGCTCTCGATCAGCTCGAGGTCGAAGTCGGCCGCATCCCGGAAGACCGGGTTCACGCCGGTCTGGCCGTTGATCACGGGGAAGATTGTCACCTGCACGCGGTCGACCAGGCCGGCGGCCATCAATGCCCGGTTCAGCGACAGGCTGCCGTGCGAGCGCAACGGCACCGCGGACTCCTTCTTGAGCCGGGCGACGATGTCGGCTGGGGCGCCGCTCACGACGGTCGCGTCCGGCCAGTCGAGCTGTCCGGGCAGCGTGGCCGACACCACCGTGGCCGGCAGGTTCCTCATCCGGGTGACCTAGGGGTCAGGGGCCGCGGACTCCCCGGCGCCCGAGGCCAGCAGCCGCGCGAATAGCCGGTACGTGCTGGCCCCGAAGACCATCCGCTGCTGCCGGCCGTACACGGCGAGGCGGTGCTCGAGCAGTTCGGGGCCTTGCTTGCCCCAGTAGCCGCCCCAGTTGCCGCCGCCGGGGGAGCCGAAGCCATCGAGGCTGCTAAAGACGTCGAAGGTGTAGGTAGCGGTCATGGTGCTCTCCTTGAGTGCGGTCGGCCGGGCCGTTGCCGGTCTCTCACCCTGGCTACGAACGGGGTCGGCGCCATCCGACACCGTCGCGGAAATCAGGAGGCGTACCAGTTCCAGATGACCCGCAAGCCGGTGTCAGCGGCAATGAAGGTCACCCCCTCAAGGGTGACGACACCCAGACCGCCTGAACGGAGTCGACGCCGGGGAGGTGATCAGCGACTCACCCAGGCGCAGTTTATGGTTGGCCGGCCGGGTGTCCGCGGCTGCCCAGCAGGCTGGTCGCGGCGGCGATGCGCTTTTGCAGGTCCGTCGGCGGCGGCCGATCGGGTTCATGTTCATCGGCGCCGGGTGCCAGGGGTTCTGCCGCCCGGGCCGCGGCGTCCGCGATCAGCCCGTGGCGTGCTGGCGCGGGTCGTGGCGTGGCGTTGGCCAGAAGTTCTCCCAGATCGTTGGCGTGCGCGACGCGTGTTCCCAGGTAGCGCGGATGGCCGGCTCTGAGCCATGCCGACATACCCTCCCGGCGGTTTCGGTGTTCGAGGTCTGCGGCGCAGAAACGCAGCATGATCGTCTTGATGATCGATGTGTGATCGAAGAGCGTCTTTGACACCGACCGTGGCTGCACCCACGGCGACACGATCAGCGCCGGTACCCGCAGGCCGTAGCGGCCGAACATCTTCGGGTCGTCGTCTGTGGCCTCGGGCGGTGGAACATGATCGAAGAAGCCGCCGTGCTCGTCATAGAAGATGATCAGAAGCGTTTTCTCCCACTGCGGGCCCGCCGCCACCGCATCGTAGACCGTCAGAACGAGGTCCTGGCCATCCTTGATGTCGGCGGGTGGGTGGTCGTCGTTCTGCTTGAGGCCCAGTGGGTTGAAGTTGCCCCAACTCGGGTCGATCCACGAGACCGACGGCAGCGTGCCGCGGGCGGCGTCTTCCAGAAAGGTTGCCGTTCCCGTCGGGACCCTCCAATTCAGTTTGGCCTTCCAGGGCAGGTCGGTCTTGGTGAAGTACGCGAACCGGTCGTGATGGCCAGTGCTGTAGAGCCCGTCGGCCAGCCGCAAGCTGCCTACGTCGCTGGAGTACCAGCGCCAGGAGACGCCATGCGCGTCGAGGTGCCGCACGAACGACGGCTGGTTGTAGATCGGTGGCAGGTTGTGGGGCCGGTCATCGCGGCTTCCGGCGGCCCGGCCGGACAAGGCGTACAGGCGATTCGGCCAGGTCGCTCCCGGAACCGAACTGAACCAGCGATCACAGACGGCAAATTCGCTAGCGAGATGGTCGTAAACCGGGACGTCCGCGGCACGGTAGTAACCCATGATCGGTCCGGGGTCCGCGTCTTCAGCCCCGCTCCTGAGCAGCGTCGCGGCGTAGCTGGCCACGAAGCCGTCCATTTTGCCGCCGCCAAGCTGCAAGTCGACTGAGTCGGCGGAGTGGTCGGGGTCCCCGGCGACGATCGTGCTGTCGAGATGGCGGATGGGATAGCTGCGACCCTGGTACTCGTTGGCCAGGCCCTCTCGCAGACCGTCGACATCACGACGGCCACCTTCAAGTGAAAGGTAGCCGAGCATGTGGTCGAAGGACCGATTTTCGAGCATCAAGACGACGATGTGGTCGATCTTGTCAAGGTTGGCCCGACCGGTATCGTCCGCCACGACACCCTCCCCCTCGGTCAGTCAAGGGAGCGTTAGCGTTGGTCAGCGAGGTCAGCCGGGACAGGTTCGGCTTCCACTCGCTCCCACATCAGGAAACCGGCCACCTAAAAGAACCGACATTGATCACGAAACTGAGCTGCTCCCTTGCAGCTTCATGGCCGGGGTGGCCGGATCTGAACCGGCGGCCTCTTCGTCCCGAACCGAGCGCTTAGGCCGACGAAGCCGCTGCTATCCGACGTTCTCGCAGTTCAGCAGCATCCGGCTATCATACAGAATGCCGCTATCGGATCATACGATTCGCCGTCTCGGGGCGAACCGGAGATGATCGGCGTTGAGGTGCTCGCGCAGGTTGGGGTGACCAGCAGCCCGGGCGGGGCCAGCCGTCGGCTTCCCTAGCTGACCTTGGCGGCCAGGGGCTCGTAGGCGGGGAAGAGCTCGCCCATCCGCGCACCGGCGTCGCAGCGCTCCCGCCCCGCGAGGTATGCGCCGAGATCTTCAACATGGACCTGGATCCCCGCCCCGTAACCGGCGAGGTAGGCCACGGGCATGCCCCGCTCCTCCCAGACGACAGTGGTCTGGCCGCCGCCGGCGGTCAGCGTGATCTCGATGGACTGGTCCTCAGACTGGTCCGGTTCCCGGTGCAGCACCCGCAGCCGCCGCGGGGCCTCGCAGGCTTCCACCCGCCCCGTGCCTTCCCATCCGCTGGCAAAAACCCGCTCGCGATACTCGCCGCCCAGTCGCAGGTCTCCCTCGACCTCGCCCCACCAGCTGGCCAGACGCGAGGGATCGGTGAGCGCTGACCATACGGTTTCGATATCAGCGGCAAAGCGGTCCTGGACGCGCACGACGCCCTTGCCATCGGCGGTTCCCAGGGTGCCCAGGAGCCGGGCGCCCGTGCTTGCGTCACCAGTCATCTCGTATCCCTTCGTCTCGATCGCGTCGAGGTCACGTACGGCATACCGGTGGTGCTCCCACTCCTCCTCGAGGATCACGTGCAGGCACGAGAGGGTGGTCTCCTGGCGTTCGTGGTCATGCGGGTTCTTGCGCGTTGCGGCCAGGACGTCCGGCGTGGCCGTGGCCAGGAAGCCGCGCATCATCGCGACGCGGCCTGCCCGCGCCTCGAGCACCTCGGCGTACGACGGAGTTGCGGTCGTGAAGATTGTCGTATCCAGGCCGTCTTCCCCGGTGCCGGTGTCCAGCAGGCCGATGGGGTGGAACGGCTGCTCGATCTCCAGGATCGCACGGCCCAGCCACATGTCCGTGGCCAGGACCAGATGCCGCAGTGTCTGCGTGAACGACCACTCGCCGCCCACCGACATGTCGACCGTGCCGGCGGGCATCGTCGCGACGCGCGCGAGCGTGGCGGCCCATGCGCGTTCGAGCGCGGCCCAGGCCGCGCGCAGGCCGATCCGGGTCTCCGGCGCCCCGGCCGGCGCGGCCGGGAAAGCGCCGGTTGAGTTCGGCCTCGACGAATGGGATCACGTCGACGCCGTTGACCCGCAAGAAGCTGTCGCCGTCGGAGAGCCACGGTGCATCGATGTCCGCGCCCGCCACTTGGACGCCGCGCATCACCACTTCGGACAGGTCAGACTCGATGAACCGTGCGCCACGCAGGTCCGCGCCGATGAACTCCGCTCCCTGCAGATCTTCGGACCGGGCGAAGGTCGCCATGACTTCTCCTTGTCGAGTGCCCTGTGGCGGGTCAGCGTGCGAAGCCGGTTTCCGTGTTGTCCCAGATCGCATGGATGACCTGGTCGGGGGTCTCCAGCTGCGGGGAGTGGCCGGTGTCGGGCAGTAGCTGGAACCGGGCCATGGGGATCGCGGCGGCGTAGGCGCGCCCGTAGTCGACGTCGACGATCCCGTCGCTGCGGCCCCACAGCACCAGGGTGGGGATCTCGAGCGATCCGAGACGCTCGAGGAGGGTCGGATCGGTCATGGCGGAGCCTGCGTACACGCTGATCGCGGCCCGGTTGCCCGCGGCGATCGCCTGCGCGGCCGGGGGCAGGGTCGCGGGGTCGATGCGGAACGGCCCGGGGTTGTGGAAACTGCGCTGGAAGACCTCGTCCATGGTGAGGGAGAAGAAGTCGGCCACCGGGTGACCGGGCACCTCGATCCCGACCGCGTCGATCAGCACGATGCCGCTGACCCGCGGCGACTTCAGCAGTGCGATCTCCGCGGTGATCCAGCCTCCGATGGAGTTCCCGATAACGGTGACGTCCTGAAGGTCGAGCTGGTCCAGCAGCGTGTTGTAGAGCGTGGCCAGGCCGGGGATGGAGCCTAGGGCATCGGGCCGCGGCGTACCGCCGAAACCGGGGTGGGTCGGGACGAGCACGCGCACGTTGCGGGTGGCGGCGGACAGCTCAGCGAACCCGGTCACCGATGCCGGGCCCGCCCCGCCGTGCAGGAGCAGGAACGGCTGTCCGGACCCGTATTCGGCGATGGTCAGCTCGACCGGGCCGATTCCATCGACGGGCACGGTGCGGGTTGCGGTGGTGCTCATGAGAACTCTCCCTGATCGTTTCTGGTTTCCGGGCGGGCTGCGGCCGCCGGAGCTAGGCGAAGTCGCTGGCCGGTTCGGTGGCGTAGCGGCTCATCGCCTTGATCGTGGTCTCAGCGGTTAGCGGCTGACCGCCCGCGATCATGTCGCGCAGGTCCCGGAAGTACTGGACGTACAGGTCCGGGGTGAAGGTGTTCAGCAGGACCGTGGTGGCGTCGGTCGGATTGGCGAAGGTATGCGGCGCGCCCGGCGGGATCATGACCAGCGTCCCGGCGGGTGCGTCGTAGGTGGTCTCGCCGACGGTGAACCTGGCTGTGCCGGAAACGACGTAAAAGCCCTCGTCGTGCCGGGCGTGCCGGTGCTGCGGGGGCCCGTCGGTGTGCGGGGCCAGGGTGATCTCCCCGACCCCCAGGCGGTGCCCGGTAGTCGAGCCGTCCTCCAGGATCCGCATCCGGGTCGGGCCGAGCTGGATGGGCTCGCCGCCGTCCGGGCCGACCACCGAAACCTGTGCCATAGGACACTCCAATCGAGATGGTTGAGTAGGCGCGCCGACCCCGTCGTGCCTGTGGGACTGGCACGGACGGTCAGGGGCCGGAAGAAAGTTTCCTCAACAAGTTAGCCATGACCGCAAATCACCGGAACCAGGTGACGGCCGCTCACCTTGGTGGCAGGTGCTTCGCGCGCACCGATCACCGTCACGTTCCATGGCCCCAGTGCCCTAGCGCCCGGCCCGCTCGCTCGGGGGCACCCATTGGTCCTGCTCAAGGCCGCGGGCTCCAGGGATCAGGACCATCAAGACCTTCGGCGCCCCGGGTCCGGCCGGGTGAGTCACCGTGATCCGGTGACGCCTGCTCACCTGCCTGGCGGCAAGCCTGGTAGTGGCCCGCTTCCCGGCGGGGATTTCAGCAGCGGACTGATACGGGCGAGCGAGCCCGGGGCGCTGCCAGACCAGCCCAGCGGATGGGAGATCCTGCGTGAGCACCGAGCAGCGAGAGAACCTCGACGCAATCTTGCGGCAGTCAGCCTTCCCGGCCGGCAGTGACGTCAGCGAGCAGCGGCGGCTGCTCGCTGAGCTGCTCTCAGCGCAGCCGCTGCCCGCGGGGGTCATCGTGACCGCGGCCGAACTGGGCGGCGTCCCTGCCGCGGAGATCACCGTAGACGGAATCGAGCCTCGGCACGTTGTGCTGTATTTCCACGGCGGCGTGTACGTCATGGGGGACGCCTTCCTCGCCGCCGGCCTGGCCGCGCAGATCGCCCGGCGGACCCGCGCCAAGGTCATCTCCGTCGGCTACCGGCTCGCCCCCGAGCATCCGTACCCGGCCGCGGCCGACGACGCCCTGGCCGCCTACCAGGCCCTCCTGCAGAACGGCACCGACCCCGCCGGCATCGTTTTCGCGGGAGAATCCGCCGGCGGCGGACTGGCCATCGCCACCCTGGTCAACGCGCGCGATCACGGCCTGCCGCTGCCCGCCGCCGCGTACGTCATGTCACCGTACGCCGACCTGACCCTGGCCGGGACGACCATGCAAACCAAGCGCGACGCCGACCCGCTGCTCAGCCCCGACGCCCTCCAGGCCCGGGTCAGCGATTACACGGCCGGGCACGACGCCGCTCTCCCTCTGATCAGCCCCGTCTTCGCCGACCTGTCCGGCCTGCCGCCCCTGATCATCCAGGCCGGATCCCACGAAGTCCTCCTGGACGACGCCATCCGCCTCGCCCGCCAGGCCGCCACCACCGACGTCCAGGTCAGCCTGGACATCACCCCCGCAGTTCCGCATGTCTTCCAGGCCTATTTCCCCATCCTCGACGAAGCCACCACCGCGCTCGACCGAGCCGGACAGCTTCTCTCAGCCCACCTCGCCGATGCGGCACGCGTCACCGCATAGCGAAAGGCAGAAGCGTTACGGGAACAGGAGATGGTCATGCCCGCCACGCCGCCACCAGATACCGGGCCGCCGACCGGGGTGGTCAGTACCGCGCCGGCGCCAGGCTCAGGCGCCCCGACGCGGCGGCTGGGCCTGGCACTCGCCGTTATCGCCACGGCGCAGCTCATGGTCGTGCTGGACGGGACCATCGTCAACGTCGCCCTGCCGCATATCCAGAACGGGCTCGGCTTCTCCGACAGCAACCTGGCCTGGGTCGTCAACGTGTACGCCCTGGTGTTCGGCGGCCTGCTGCTGCTCGGCGGGAGATCGGGTGACCTGCTGGGGCGCCGCCGGATCTTCATCACCGGCCTCCTGGTCTTCTCGCTGGCGTCGCTGCTCGGCGGGTTCGCCACCGATCAGGCGTGGCTGCTGTCCGCGCGCGCCCTGCAGGGCGTCGGCGCGGCGATGGCCGCGCCCACGGCCTTGTCGCTGATCGCCGTCACCTTCCCCGAGGGCCCGCCGCGGAACCGCGCGATGGGCGTGTACGCGTCGATGAGCGTGGCCGGCGCCGCCGCCGGGCTGATCGCCGGCGGCCTGCTCGTCAGCTACCTCAGCTGGCGCTGGGTGTTCTTCGTCAACGTGCCGATCGGCCTGGTCGTTGCGGCCCTGGCCACCCGAGTGCTGCCCGAGTCGCCGCGGCGCACGGGGCTCTTCGACCTGCCCGGCGCGTTCACCGGGACGCTCGGCGTCGCCGCCCTGGTGTACGGCCTGTCCAGCGCCGCGACCAGCCAGAACGGCGCCTCGCACTGGGGCGACACCAAGGTGATCGCCGCGCTGGCCGCCGCCGCGGTGCTGCTCGCCGCGTTCGCGGTGATCGAGGTCCGCAGCACGCACGCGCTGCTCCCTATCCGGGTGCTGCGCAGCCGGGACCGGACCGGGTCCTACCTGATCAGCCTGTGCGTTGGCGCCGCGCTGTTCGGCATGTTCTTCTTCCTCACGATCTTCGTGCAGAACGTGTGGGGCTACAGTCCGCTGAAGACCGGCATCGCATTCTTGCCGATAACCGCCATGATTATTCTGGCGTCCGGGATCGCGTCGCAGGCGGTGCCCCGCATCGGCGCCCGCCCGCTGATGATCGCCGGCAGCGCGATCATGGCCGGCGGGATGTTCTGGCTATCCCGGATCACCGAGCACAGCAGCTACGCCGCTGGCCTGCTCGGCCCGATGCTGATCACCGCGCTCGGCCTGGGACTGCTGTTCGTGCCGATGGCGCTGGTCTCGCTGACCAAAGTCCGCAACCAGGACACCGGAGTGGCCTCCAGCCTGGTCAACGTCGGCCAGCAGGTCGGCGGCGCGATCGGGCTGGCGCTCCTCGGCACTGTCGCGTGGAGCGCGGTAGCGACCAGCCTGCGATCCCAGACCGCCGCGGCGGCCGCGGCCGCCAAGGCCGCCGGTCAGCCACTGACCGCCGCGACGCAGATCCAGATACAACACCACGCCCTGGCCATCGGGTTCTCGCACGGCTTCCTGGTCTCCGCGGCGGTCAGCCTGCTGGCGCTGATCATCGCGCTGGCCGCGATCCGCGTCACCCGAGCGGACCTGTCCGGCGCGGACCCGCTGGCGCCCCCCGACTGAGATCGCGTCGGCACCGGGGTTCGCGCGCCGTTGACAGTACCTGCGCCGCCTGGTACCGAGAGGCATGGTGCCCGGGGCTGCGACCGGCGCCAGGGTGTCCGGCGTAGATATCAAGGCGGGTCTTTGACGGTGGCTCCAGCAGCTCCCCGGCTGATTGACCGTAGGGACCTTCTCGCTGCCCTGGATCGTGCGGCGGCGCGGAAGGTGACGATCATCTCGGCTCCGGCCGGCAGCGGGAAGACGAGCCTGCTGCGCGCGTGGGCCGACCGTCCGGGTCGGCCGGGCCGGCTCGCCGTGCTGCAGGTGCAACGCGACCAGCAAGACGCCCAGCAGTTCTGGCTGGCCCTGCTCGACGCGGTCCGTGACGCTTCGGTCACGGCCGGCCGTGCGGAGCCGCCAGCAGCGACACCCGACTTCAATGCCGTGGCGATGGTCGACCGGGTGCTGTCGGAGCTCGCCGATGCTCGCGGCGGCATCACGCTGGTTATTGATGACCTCCACGAGCTGAATTCGCCAGCGGCGCTCGCTCAGCTCACCCGGCTGCTGATCAACCTTCCCCCGCACGTGCACGCGATGCTGGCCACGCGTCACGATGTGCGGCTGCGGCTGCATCAGCTGCGCCTGGCCGGCGAGCTAGCCGACATCCGCGGGGCCGACCTGCGCTTTTCCGAGTGCGAAACCCGCGAGCTGCTCGACGCCTCGGGCATCGCGCTGTCCGCAGCCGGGACGGCGCTGCTGCACCGGCGGACCGAGGGCTGGGCTGCGGGCCTGCGGCTCGCGGCGATCTCCCTGGCCGCTCATCCCGACCCGGAACGGTTTGTCGCGGACTTCTCCGGCAGCGACCGCACGGTGGCCGAGTACCTGCTCGCGGAGATGCTCGACCGCCAGCCGCCCGACGTCCAGGATCTGCTGCTGCGCGCCTCCCTGCTCGACCGGGTCAACGGCGAGCTGGCGGACTTGCTGACCGGCCGCTATGGCTCGGAACGGATCCTGCTGGGTCTCGAAGATGCGAACGCGTTTGTCGAATCGCTCGACCCCGAGCGCACGTGGTTTCGCTACCACCGCCTATTTGCGGACTTCCTGCGGCTGGAGCTGCGCCGGTCGCTGCCCGCGGAAGTACCGGTGCTGCACCGGCGGGCCGCGGAGTGGTTCATCCGGCAGGGCCAGGTGGCCAACGCCGTGCGGCACACGCAGGCGGCGGGCGACTGGGCTGATGCGGCCCGGCTGCTGGCCGACCATTCGTTCAGCCTGACCCTCGACGGGCAGGCGCAAACCATGCAGGTGCTGGTGCGGGCCTTCCCGCTGGGCGCGGATCACCCCGAGCTGGCCTTGGTGCGGGCGATGGGTGACCTTGCGCAGGGGCGCCTGGACGAGGCAGCCGCGCATCTGGCGGTAGCCGAGACGCACGTCCGGACGACGACGCCGGATCGCCGGCGCCGCCTGGGGGTGGCGGTCGCGTCGCTGCAGCTGTCGCTGGCCAGGCGGCGCGGTGACCTGGCCGGCGTCATCGAGCAGGCTAGGTTCCTCGCTTCCCCGGTAACCGGGCAGTCCGATGAGGACATCGCACTCGGCAACGACCTGCGCGCGGTGGCGCTGATGAATCTGGGCACCGCCGAGGCGTGGACGCTCGGGCGGCCAGACGCGCCGGACGCCGAACGCCACCTCCGGGAAGGCGCCGACCTGGCCCGGAAGATCGGCCGCCCCTATCTGGAAGTCAGCTGCCTGGCGCAGCTGGGGTTCGCATCGCTGGTCCTCCACTCGTTCGCCACCACCGAGCGGCGCTGCCGCGAGGCGATCGCCCTCGCCGAGCGGCACGGCTGGGGCGCGGAACCGGTGATCGCGCCGGCGCTGGTAATGCTGGCCGGCACGCTGGTCTGGACGGGTGAGTTTGACGAGGCCGAGCGATGGCTGCAACGAACCAGGCAGGCCCTGCAAACAGACACCGGACCGGACATCACGCTCCTGCTGCACCAGACGGCTGGGATACTGCACGCGGGCCGCGGCCGCCACCATGAAGCGCTTGAGGAACTCAGCGCAGCCGAATACCTGGGCTCCCAACTGCGAGGATCGCAGGCACTGGCGAGCCGGGTGACCCGCTGGCGGCCGGCCACCCAGGCCCGCCTCGGGATGACCGGTGAGGCCCGCGCCTCGCTCGCGGCGCTCGATGACGAGCAGGCCAGCTCCGGTGAGATCCGGAATGCCCTCGCGGTGATCTGCCTCGCGGAAGGCAATCCGGCCGCGGCTCTGGCCGCGGTGGCCGATGTTCTGGATGGCACGGCCGCCGTCTTCGAGTACAGCACGGTCATGGAGGCTCACCTGCTGGCCGGGCTCGCCCACCATGAGCTCGGTGACCAGCGCGCGGCCAGCCGGGCGGCGGAACGGGCGCTGGCCCTGGCGGAATCTGACCGGCTGATCCTGCCGTTCGCGATGACCGGCTCGGCCGGGCTGCTGGAAGCGCTGCCCCGGCACGAGACCGCTCACGCCGCTCTCCTCGCCGATATCCTCGACGTTCTGCACGCCTCAGCCCCGGCAGGCAAAGAGCAGTCTTCATCGCCGCCGCCCGGCGAGCTCAGCCCGGGCGAGCTCAGGGTGCTGGGATATCTCCCGACGAACCTGTCCCGGCCCGAGATCGCCGGCGAACTGTCCGTCTCGCCGAACACCGTCGGCACGCACTTGCGCAGCATCTACGCCAAGCTCCAAGTCCGTGACCGGTCATCGGCCGTGCAGCGCGCCAGGGAGCTGCGGTTGCTGGCCGCCGACCGCACACGCTAGTACCACGGCCGACTGGGTTACGGACCATCCGGTCGGCGCATCACGACGTCGAGCGGCGGCCACGGAGGGCCCAGTCGCAGCGCGCTAAGGAGCGCGCGAGCTGCTCGTTGCCTATCCGGGAACTGGTCGCCCGGGTCCCATCGCCATGCGGCGACCATGGCGAGAACGAGGCCCCGGCACTCAATCAGCAGGTCTTCATCCGCGGGGGCATAGCGCGCGCTCGCATCTTCGGGGACATGGGCGAGGTCGAATTCGACCGGTCCGCGGCAGCACGTCTCGAAATCGATGAACAACAGTCCGGACTTCGTGCTGAGCACGTTGCCCGGGTGCGGCTCGCCGTGCAGTAGCTGCTCGGCACCGCCGCGGCCGGCGATCGCCCGTCTGCGGCTTCGTAGCGTAGTGGTGAGAAGCTCCCGGTCTGCGTCGGCCAGATCCGGAGTCAGGTTGCTGCTCTCGACCAGGTGCTGAGCCTCTGCCACCCGGTCGGTGAAGTGCGGCGTCCTGACATCGAGCTGGCGCATGCCGGCGTGCAGTCGCTCGAGCGCATTCGCGTAGCCGGCCGGTGAGACCTCCCGGGGTGCCACCGGTTCGTAGTAGGTCCACAGCGTGACGGCGAAGCCATCACGCGCATAGACGCGCGGCTCGGCTCGAGGGTCCAGCGCAGCCACCGGGCTCTGGGTTTCGGCGAGCCGCCGGGCCAGCCCGATCTCGAACTGTGCGACCTGATGCGCTATTGACGCGACGCGGGCGACGAGGTCACAAGGCAGCAGGCGCACCGTGAGCTTGTTCGAATCGTGAAGAACGATCACGTCATCGACGGGCAGGCCGAGCGCTGCGGCGATCGACGTGGCCGCAGCCAGCGCGCGGCGAATCTCCGATGGCTGCATCCAGCCGATCTTCTCACTGCTGCCGCCCGCCGAGACTCGCCGGGCTCAGCAGGCGGAATAGGTCTTGCGGGCGCGCACTTCCGCTTGGCCGGGCATCCGGTTGTACGGTGGTACGGACCGGGCGAGGACTGGTATTGGCGCTATCTCGACCGGCTTGTGTCCGAACTCGAGGGTGCCCGGGCGGCACCGTCCCACCTGTGCTGGATCGGGCTGCACCGATGTCGATGTTTGACTACGACGCCAGGCCGGTGACTCCGTTGCCGGTCCTGGTCGGCGCGACGACCTCCCGGGCCGCGTACGCGATCCGGGATTTCCTGAGCCGCAATGGTCACCCGTTCGAGTGGGTCGACGCCGGTCAGCCCGATGCGGTGCGGGCGGTCCTGGGGGTCGCCGAGGTGGAGCCATCGGCGCTGCCGCTGTGCATCCTGCCGGACGGGTCGCGGCTGGCCGCCGCGACGGTGGAACAGGTCGCCGCCGGTCTCGGCATGGTCGCGGCCCCGGCGCTGTCGGAATACGACCTGGCCATCGTCGGTGCGGGACCGGCCGGCCTGGCCGCCGCCGTCAACGCGGCATCGGAGGGCCTGCGCACCGTCGTGGTCGAGGCGGTGGCGCCGGGCGGCCAGGCCGGTACCACGTCGATGATCGAGAACTATCTCGGTTTTCCTAACGGCATCAGCGGTAGCGAACTGGCGACGCGGGCGGTGGTGCAGGCGCGCCGGTTCGGCGCCGAATTGCTGCTGGCCAGGCCGCTGGTCAATGTGTCGGCCGATGGGCCAGGCTACGTCGCCGAACTGTCTGACGGCACGCTGGTGCGCGGGCGGGTAGTGCTGTTCGCCAGCGGAGTCGAGTGGCGCCGCCTGGAGGTGCCCGGGATCGATGACCTGCTCGGCGCGGGGGCCTACTACGGGGCCGGGCCGAGCGAGGCGCTGGCGTATAGGGGCTCCCAGGTTGTCGTGGTGGGCGGCGGCAACTCAGCGGGCCAGGCGGTCGTCCGGTTCTCCCGGTACGCGCAGCGGGTGACGCTGCTGGTCCGCGGCCGCGACCTCGGCGCGTCAATGTCGCAGTACCTGATCGACCAGGTGACGACCATCCCCAATGTTGATGTGCGGGTGCATACGCAGGTGGCGGGCCTGGAGGCCGATGACCGCCTCCGGGCGGTCATCGTGAACTCCGGGGACAGCACCGAACCGGTGCGGTTGCCGGCCGATGCCCTGTTCATCTGCATCGGCGGCACCCCCCACACGGGCGGCGCCGCGGGGCTCGGGCTGGCCACCAACACCGCCGGGTACCTGGTCACCGGCGGCGATGGCGCCAGTGCTCCGGGCGGTAGCTGGCCGCTGCCCCGGGAGCCGCTGCCGCTGGAGACCAATCTGCCCGGAGTGTTCGCCGCAGGAGACGTGCGCTGCGGGTCGGTCAAACGCTGCGCAGCCGCCATTGGCGAGGGATCAATGGCCGTGGCGCTCGTCCACCGGCGGCTGGCGGAGGTGGGCGGTGACTGAGCCGCCCGCGGTAGCGAGTCCGGACGCCGCGGTGTCCTCGGAGTTCACCGAACTCGCCTCCGACGAGCAGATCGCCGCCGCCGCAGCGGCACTCGAAGGCAACGGCATCCGGTCGCTGCAGGCCGCTACCGGTGCCGACGCGAGGGGCTTGGTCGGTTCCCTCCTCGTGGACGGCGCCGAGGTCTACAACAACACCTCCCAGACGCTCCAGGCCATCGGCGTCGCCGACGACATCGAACGGTCCGGCCGCTACCAGCCACTCAGGCTGCGGCTGTACCGGATGGACCGGGAAATGCAGCAGCGCGAGATGCGCACCCTGACCGCGTCGCCCGACTACGTCGTCGGCAGCGTGCACGCGCTGACCGAAGGCGGATCGCTGCTCATCGCCTCCGCGAGCGGCAGCCAGCTGGGCCCGCTCGTGTCGGGTGCGGAACATGTGATCCTCGTGATCGGGGCACAGAAGATCGTCAGCGACATCGCAACCGGGCTGCGGCGGATCTACGAATACTGCTACCCGCTCGAGGATGCCCGGGCCCGGCGAGCCTACGGAGTGCCCAGCGGAGTGAACAACATCCTCATCATCAACAAGGCGGTCACCGCAGGCCGGGTCACCGCGATCATCGTCAAGGAACGCCTCGGCTTCTGATCACCGTCAGCTGGCCGCCAGGCCGTCTTCGCCTCCGGTGACGGCGTCCGCCAGCCGGGTCAGCCTGATACAGCGCGGCGTGCGCCCCCGGGCGGCTCATGGGGCCAGCGCGGCCAGCAGCGTGGGCGGGTCGTATCCGGCGCGGTACACGACCCCGTCAATGAACAGGGTCGGCGTGCCCACCACCTGGCCCGAAGCCAGGCCGCTGTCGACATCCCGGCGGATCCGGTCCGCCACCTCGTTGCTGGCCCGGTCCCGGTCGAACGCCGCCACGTCCAGGCCGAGCTGTGCGGCGTACCCGCGCAGGTCGCCGTCCCCGAGCGCCTTTTGCCGGTGGAACAGCAACTCGTGCATGTCCCAGAACCGGTCCTGCAGCGCGGCGGCCTCCGCCGCGGCCGCCGCGGCCAGGGCGTGCGGATGGATGCCGGTCAGCGGGAAATGCCGGAACGCGAACCGCATGTTCCCGCCCAGCCGCTGCTCGACTTGCTCGATCGCATGGAACGCCTGCCGCGAGTACGGGCACTCGTAATCGCCGTACTCGATGATCAGGCGGCCGGCGGGCGAGCCGCGAACATGATCGGTTTTCTCGTCCAGCGGCGCCAGGGCCAGGTCGCGGCCGTCCGACGTTGCGTCGAGAGTCACGGGCCGCCTCCTGGTGGCTGCGGGCAGGTCCGGCTGGCGCGGCAGCTTAGAAGCCGACCTGCTGGCGGATGAGGACAACGTGGATGCGGCCGGGCATCTCCTGGTGGATCTCCAGGACCTTCCCGACCTGGCTGTGCTGCCCGTAAGCGGCCTGCGCGCGGGCGTCCTCCAGCGGCAGGCTGTGCTGATAGATCCGCTCGTGCGCCGCGGGCAAGTCCGGGACGAGCTTCTGCGCGCCGATCACGAAAATTACATTAGCCGCGCCCCACGCGTAGGAGGCCAGTTGGCTGCCCGACGCCGAGGCGATCACCAGGGTGCCGTCCCGGGTGACCGCGTGCGCGCTGCCCAGCGCGTAGTCGGGCTGGCCGCCGATCCCCTTCATCTGCTGCGCCTGGGTCGCGAAGTCGAGCGCGAACATCTTGTTCCGCGCCGATTCCCACCGGCTCCCGTCATCGTTGATCGCATCCGCGATCCCGGTCTCGGCCAGCGTCACCGAGGTGTTGGTCATCACCGACGAGCCGTCCGGGATACGGGCCAGCACCGCCTGGCGCGCGGCATCGAGATCACCGACGACCTCGACACTGAACCCGTGTTCCTCGAGCGCCACGACAGTTGCTTCCAGCGCAGGCTCATCCGGCAGCGTGGTGAATTGGTCAGGGATGGCAGTCGTACTCACTGCTAGTCCTCCTTGATGCAGACCGCGCCGGGAACCAGGATCCCCGGTAGCTGGCGGATAATCGAATACGCCCGAAATTACTGGCGACCCAGGTGAGCGGCTGTCACCTGGTTCCGGTGATTTGCGAGTCAGTAGCCAGGGCGGCCGGGTCCCAGGAGCCGAGATTGGGCTACCGTTCCACTTCCCCGGCCCGCAGCACTGACCCGGCTACATCCAGGTATGCACTGGCCGTCCTCAGGCGCGTTCGTGCTTCGTCGGCATTGCATGGTGACGTGCGCGTTGACCTTGGCATCCTCAGTCAGCCGCCGTACGCGTGACCGTCACCGCTGGAACGGCGCCAGCGACCCGCACGGCGTCGCGGCTAATGTCCTCGAACAGGTTGGTGTGGCGGCGCTTGTGGTCGGCCCATTCGAAGCTGGACATCTCAATGGCCTGCAGGGGGTTGCCTGTCCAGGCGCTGACGTACCGGTGAAGCTCGTCGACCTGACGCCGCCATTTCGCGGCCTGCCTTCCGGTCAACTGCGGTGACAGGACCTCCGTGGCCAAGCCGGCGACCTGGTCAGTCAGGCCGGCTGACTTCCGGCGCGGGTCGGAGTCACCGGGGAACGGCGCATGGACGAGCAGGACGTCGATGTCGCTCTCGGCGTCAGACCGCTCGAACTTCGGCGAGCCGCTTGACTGCGAACTGGTCGGTCCCGGTGGGGTCCCAGCAGACGGCGGCTTCCCAGGCGGCCCGCGCTTGCGCGGCGATGTCGTACGCGTCGTCGTCGAGAGCGGCGGCGTTGTGCGGCAGGGCCAGGTCGAGGTCGGGGACGTCGACGTGCGACTCGTCCCAGTCGATCAGCGCGACGCGATCCGCGGTCATCCGGATGTTGCCCTGGTTGGGGTCGCCGTGGACGACGCACGTCGTGCGACCGGTGAGTCGCGCCCACGCTGCCCGGCATCGAACCACACCCTCCGGGGGCAGCTCACCGAGGTCGACCCTGGTCCCGGTCTCGGCGTGCAGGAGGTCGGTCGACGATCGCCAGCCCGGGCGCTGGGGCCAGCCCTGTGTCAGCCGATGCAGCTGGCGGAGTGTGCCGGCGACGCGACGCCAGTCGGCTTCGGTCTCGGGCGATCCGCCCTCCACGTAGGTCATCACCACCAGGCCGCCGGCGAAGTGCCGGCCGTCCGTGGTCGGGATCGGTACCGGCACGGACATCCCGGCACGGTCGAGGTGTCGCAACAGGTCGGTCTCCCACGCCAGATCAGCGTCGCCGCGCTGGCCGAGACGACCGACCGCGAGGTGCCCGTTGACGCGTACGCTCCACACCTGGTTGACGCCGACTCCGCCAGTGAGCGGTTCGATGCGAGCGGCGTCGCCACCCCACTGCTCGAGTGCCTCCCATCCCACCGGCCACATCTTCGCAGAGGGTGATGAAGCAGTCGACGGATTACGAACCCGCGTTCAAGGCCCGTCCCAACCCGTCCCGCCGGGCCGGGACGGTCCGCGCTGAGTTCGCACAACAGCCCGAGACAGCGCGAGCCAGGTACTCACCGCACCGGAAAGGCCACCTGCAAAGATCGCAAGTGGCCTCTGACCTG
>CAVWLF010000021.1:0-121930 GCA_963755815.1 uncultured Actinomycetes bacterium | reverse complement strand
GCCCTGAACTGCGGTTATTACCGGACACACCAGCTAACCGGCTCGCTCATGCCACCCGGGGCGGGGCGGCTAGCCGACGGCGCGACTCCGGCCGCGGAACTCGGCCACGACCTCATCGCCCCGCCGCACGGTGACGTCGTAGATTCCGCTGCGGCGATAGCTGATCCGCTCCTCGGCCGTCGCCACCAGGACATCGCCCTCCCGCGCGGGAGCGATGAAGGTGATATCGGCACCCGCAGCCACCGTGGCCTGGCCCCGGCTATTGCAGGCGCAGGCGAACGCGGTGTCCGCGAGCATGAACACGTATCCCCCGTGCGCGATGCCGTGCCCGTTGAGCATGGCCGAGTCGATGGTTAGCTGCGCCGTTGCGGTGCCGTCACCGGCCGCGAGGAGCCGCATGCCGATGTTTCTCGACGCCTGGTCCGCCTCGAAGATGGCCGCTGCCGGGCCCGCGGGCGGCGGCGGGGACTGAGCAGGCATCGGATGATCCTCTTCTTTCGGGGCACTCCTTTGGTGACCATACGGCCAACAGCACCCGGCCGGCGGGCCGCCGCTACGGTTACACCATGCTTTCGTACCGGCAGCCGGGCACCGTTCTTAAGGACCACACCTTTACCGTTCCGCTTGATCACGCCAGGCCCGGCGGCGAGCAGATCGAGCTATTCGCCCGCGAGGTGGTCGGCGCCGACAAGCAGGCGTCCGAACTGCCATGGCTGCTGTTCCTGCAGGGCGGCCCCGGGTTCGGCGCGAACCGGCCGAACGGGCGGGAAGGCTGGCTGGACCGGGCGCTGGACGACTACCGGGTGCTGCTGCTGGACCAGCGCGGCACGGCCAGGTCCTCCCCGGCGACCCGGCAAACCCTGGCGCGGTACCCCACCGCGGAAGCGCAGGCAGATTACCTCGCGCATTTCCGCGCCGACTCGATCGTCGCCGACGCGGAGCTGATCAGGCCGGAAGTCACCGGCGGCCGGCCGTGGAGCGTGCTGGGCCAGAGTTTCGGCGGCTTCTGCACAGTGACCTACCTGTCGTTCGCGCCGGAGGGCATCCGGGAGGCGTTCCTGACCGGCGGCCTGCCTGGCCTGAGCACGACGGCCGATGACGTGTACCGGGCTACCTATCCCATCGTCGCGGCGAAGAATCTCGCCTACTACGACCGCTATCCGCAGGACGTTGAGCGGGCCAAGCGGATCGCCCGGCACCTCGCGGACGGCGAGACGCTGCTGCCCAGCGGCGCACCGCTGACCGTGGCGGCATTCCAGGCCCTCGGGCAGCTCCTGGGCACGGTCAGCGGCAATGACCAGCTGCACTACCTGCTGGAGAATCCGTTCGCCGGCGGCGAGCTCTCCGATGATTTCCGCTACCAGGTGCAGTCCCGGCTGAGCTTCGCGTCCGGGCCGCTGTACGCGGTGCTGCACGAGGCCTGCTACGCCCAGGGCGGGCCGACCGGGTGGGCGGCGGAGCGGATCAGGGCCGAGTTCCCCGAGTTCAGCGCGGCGGCAGCGCTCGACGGCGACGGCCCGCTGCTGTTCACCGGCGAGATGATCTATCCGTGGATGCTCGAGCACGATCCGGTGCTCCGGCCGCTCCGCCAGGCGGCCGGCCTCCTCGCCGAGCGGGACTCCTGGCCGCCGCTTTATGACGCGGACCGGCTGCGCGCTAACGACGTGCCCGCCGCGGCCGCCATCTACTACGACGACATGTACGTGCCGCGGGAGTACTCGGTCCGGACCGGCGCCACGATCCGCGGCCTGCGGGCGTGGGTGACGAATGAATACGAGCACGACGGGCTGCGGGTCAGCAACGGGCGGGTACTCGACCGGCTGATCGCGATGGCGCGCGGCAGCGCATGACGCCGGGCGAGGCCAGCCGGGCGGCCTATGACGAGAAGCCCGCCGGCCGCGGCGGTGCACCGAAGGAGCCAGCCGATGCCTGACGCCGTATCCCGGTTTACCGGCTTCGCCAGCGAGTACGACGCGGCCCGGCCGCGGCCGCCGGCCAGCGTGGTCCAGGTCATCAAGCAGTGGTCCGGCGCCGGGGCGCCCGATGTGGTGGACCTCGGCGCCGGCACCGGTCTTTCCGCCGTGATCTGGGCCGGGCAGGCCTGGACGGTCACCGCGATCGAGCCGTCCGCCGACATGCGCGCCATCGCCGTCCGCCGGCTGGCCGAGGCCGGTGCGACGTTAGGCCGTGCGGACCAGGCCGGCCGCGCGGAGGACGCCGGTGACGCAGCCGAGGTGAGCACCGCGGGTGACGCCAACGGGGTAAGCCGGGCGGGCGCTCCGGCCGGCCCGGCCGGAGCGCGCGCGGCGGGCGGGGCGGATACCGGACTCCAGACCGAGTTCGTGGTGCGGGATGCGACAGCGGAGCACACCGGATTGTCCGGCGGCTGCGCGGATGTCGTCACCGCCAGCCAGGCGATGCACTGGTTCGACCCGGACCGCGCCCTGCCGGAGATCGCCCGGCTGCTGCGCCCGGGCGGCGTGTTCGCCGCCTACGACTGCGACTGGCCGCCTTGCATCGACTGGGAGACCGACGCCGCCTACACCGCCGCGGCGCAGCGGATCGCCGAGCTGGAGATCGCGCGCGGGCTGAGCCCGCCGCATGCCGGCAAGGACCATCTGGTCCGGCTGCGGCGCAGCGGGCTGTTCCGCTATGCGACCGAAATCGCCGTGCACTCGCGCGAGCAGGGTGACGCGGAGCGACTGGTCGCGGTGGCGCTCAGCCAGGGCGGCGCCGTCGCGCTGCTGGCCGACGGCGCGACCGAGGATGAGCTGGGCCTGACCACCCTGCGCGAGGTCGCGGCGCGCCGGCTGCCCAGGCCTCGCACCTGGTGGTGGACGTACCGGATACGCCTGGCCGTTAGGTAGTTGCCATCAAGCAACTGTTTGGCGGTAAGGTCGATAGACGTGCGGCAATTCTCCGGGCAGGACGGGCAGGGCGGACAAGGCGGGCAGGGCGGGGACGGCGGTAACGGCGCCAACGGCCGGGCCGGCGACCGCTACAAGTGGATCGCGCTGACGAACACCACGCTCGGCATCACGATGGCGACGATCGACGCGTCCATAGTGATCATTTCGATGCCCGCTATCTTCCGCGGCATCCACCTGAACCCGCTCGGCCCGGGAAATGTCAGTTACCTGCTGTGGATGATCATGGGGTACCTGCTGGTCACCGCGGTTCTGGTGGTCTCGCTCGGCCGGCTGGGCGACATCTACGGCCGGGTCCGGATCTACAATCTCGGCTTCGTCGTCTTCACCGTCGCGTCGATCGCGCTGTCCCTTGACCCGCTGACCGGAAGCTCGGGCGCGCTCTGGCTGATCGGCTGGCGGATCGGGCAGGCGTTCGGCGGCGCAATGCTGATGGCCAACGCCGCCGCCATCCTGACCGATGCGTTCCCGGCCCGGCAGCGCGGCATGGCGCTGGGCATCAACCAGATCTCCGCGATCTCCGGGCAGCTGATCGGCCTGCTGCTGGGCGGCCTGCTGGCCGCCTGGGACTGGCGCGCCGTGTTCTGGGTCAACGTGCCGATCGGCATCTTCGGCACCATCTGGGCGTACCGGAGCCTGCACGAGATCGCTACCACCCGGCACGCCAGGATCGACTGGATCGGCAATATCACCTTCGCCCTCGGGGCCGGGCTGCTGCTCGTCTCCATCACCTACGGCATCCAGCCCTACGGCGGTCACCCGACCGGGTGGACGAGCCCGTTCGTGCTCGGCGGGGTGGCGGCCGGCATCGCGCTGCTGATCGCGTTCTGCATCATCGAGACGAAGATCGCGGAACCGATGTTCCGGATGAGCCTGTTCCGGATCCGCGCCTTCGCGGCCGGCAACATCGCCGGCCTGCTCGCCGCACTCTCCCGCGGCGGCCTGCAGTTCATGCTGATCATCTGGCTGCAGGGCATCTGGCTCCCGCTGCACGGCTACGACTTCGCCGAGACCCCGCTGTGGGCGGGCATCTACCTGGTGCCGCTGGCCGCCGGGTTCCTCACCGCCGGCCCGATCTCCGGTTACCTGTCCGACCGCTACGGGCAGCGCCTGTTCGCCACCTCCGGGCTGCTGCTGACGGCGGCCGCGTTCGCCGGGCTGCTTTCCCTGCCGGTCGATTTCCCGTACTGGGCGTTCGCCCTGCTGATCTTCCTCAACGGCGTCGGGTCCGGCCTGTTCGCGTCGCCGAACACCTCCGCCATCATGAGCAGCGTCCCGGCCAGGGATCGCGGCGCGGCATCCGGGATGCGGGCCACGTTCCAGAATTCCGGCACGTCACTGTCGATCGGCATCTTCTTCTCGCTACTGATTGTCGGGGTGGCCTCGGCCCTGCCCCGCACCCTGGGCAGCGGGCTGCGAGCCCAGGGCGTGCCCGCGGGAACGGCCGCCCACATCGCCAGCCTGCCGCCGGTGAGCACGCTGTTTGCCTCGTTCCTCGGCTATAACCCGCTCCGCGGCCTGCTCGCGCAATCCGGCGAGCTCACCAGGCTGCCGGCCCGCAACGTCGCCGCGCTGACCGGCAAGCAGTTCTTCGCGCACCTGATCTCCGGCCCGTTCCACCAGGGCCTGGTGGTCGTGTTCTCGGCCGCGATCGTCATGTCGGTGACCGGGGCCCTGGTATCGCTGAGCCGCGGCAAGCAGTTCTACTACGACACGCCAGGCTCCGCAGCGGCGGTGCCAGTGCCGGCCCGGCCGGTCCCTGCGGGCAATAACGGCGATAACGCGGCCCGCCCGGCCGGTCCCGTTCCCACCGCGACGGCCGGCCCGGCGCTGCCCGACCAGGGCCGCGGGGATCTGGCATAGGCTTGGCCCGTGCCGCGATATGAGTACCGATGCCGGGCCTGCGGGGCGACCTTCGAGCGGACCCGGCCGATGAGCGAGTCGTCCGCGCCCTGCACCTGCCCGGACGGCCACGACGACACCGTGAAACTGCTGTCCACGGTCGCCGTCGGCGGCCGGGCCAGCGCCGGCCCGGCCAGCGGCGGTGGCGGCGGCGGATGCTGCGGCGGCAGTTGCGGCTGCGGCTGAGCAGTGCCGTACGCCACCGTCGGCCAGCTCTGCGCCGAGATCGAGGCGAGCACCGCGACCATGGCCGGGCTGTCCGGCCACGATGACCTGACCCGCCGGGTACCCACCTGCCCCGACTGGACACTGCGCGAACTGGCCATTCATGTCGGCCGCGCGCACCGGTGGGCGACGGCGATCGTCGGCACCCGGTCGGCGGAGTTCATCCCGTTCCGCTCGGTACCGGACGGCAAGTTCCCCGACGGCGCCGCCGAGCGGGCGGCCTGGCTGACCGACGGCGCCGCGCGGCTGACCGGCACCGTGCAGGCCGCGGGCGGTGACCTGGTCTGGGCCTTCGACGAGATGCTCCCGGCCAGTTTCTGGGCGCGGCGGATGGCGCACGAGACGGCCGTGCACCGGGCCGACGCGCAGCTCGCCGTCGGCCGCGTGCCGGACCTCGCGCCCGTGCTGGCCGCCGACGCGATCGACGAGTGGGTCAGTGACCTGTCCGCGCTGATGACGGACGGCGCCACGGACCCGCGCGCCGACGCGCTGCCGCCCGGCCGCGTTCTGCATATCCACGCCACCGACGCTGCGCTGGCCGGAAGCGGCGAGTGGACGCTGCGCGGCGAGGCAGCCGGGGTCACCCTGGAGCATGGCCACGGCCGGGGCGATGTCGCCGTCCGCGGCCCGGCCGCCCGGCTGCTGCTCGTGCTGGTCCGGCGGCTGCCGCCGGATGACCCGGCGGTCGAGGTCATCGGCGACGGCGCCGTGTTCTCCCGCTGGCTGGAGCACACTCCGTTCTGACCGCTGGCTACAGCCAGCCCACCCGCGCGCTGATCAGCGGCGCGCTGTCCGGGCCGCCGCCGGGCGCCACGGCCAGCTCACCGGCTTTCACCCGGGTGAGCAGCCGCCGCACGGCCGTCATGATCTCCGGCACGCAGCCGCGGAGGCTCTCGGCATCCCGCGCGAGCGCCGCGTCGCCGGTGAACGCCGCCGTATCGCCCGCGCCGGCCCGCTTGAGCAGGCCCTCCAGGTCGGCGAGCTGCTCCCCGGTCCAGCAGACCGGATCACCGGACAGCTCCGGGTCGAAGACCCGGTCGCCGGGCTCCCAGCCGGCGAACGACGGGTGATGATGGGCCCGGTCCAGGCTGCCGGGCGGGCTGTCGACCGATTCCAGCAGGTCCGCCCGCCAGACCGGCTCGCCGATCCCGATTGGCTGGGCCGAGTAGATGGAGCCCTTCAGCTCGCCGCGCTCCAGCATCCGGAGTTCCAGGCGGACGCCGCGCTCGGCGGTCTCCTGGCCTTCGAGCGGCGCGGGGTCGATGAAGTACAGGTCGCTGACCAGCACGCTGACCCGTTCGAAGCCGAATGCGTAGAGCATGCCCGTGCCTTTCTCCTCGCCGTGCGACCTGCCGCCGGCCGGCTCAGCCGGCGAACCGCTCGACCTGCCGCATCTTGTTCGTCGCGTCCAGCGCCGCCACCTTGTAGGACTCGGCCAGCGTGGGGTAGTTGAAGACCGCGTCCACCAGGTAGTCGATGGTGCCGCCGCAGCCCATCACCGCCTGCCCGATATGCACCAGCTCGGTGGCGCCGGTACCGAATACGTGCACGCCGAGCAGCTTGCGGTCGGTCACGCACACGAGCAGCTTGAGCACGCCATAGGAGTCGCCGATGATCTGCCCGCGGGCCAGCTCGCGATAGCGCGAGACGCCGACCTCGAACGGCACGCATTCCTCGGTCAGCTGGTCCTCGGTCTTCCCGATGAAGCTGATCTCCGGGATGCTGTAGATCCCGTACGGCTGCAGCGTGCTGGCCGCGTGCACGGCCTCGCCGCAGGCGTGGTGCGCCGCTAGCCGGCCCTGCTCCATGGACGTGGCCGCCAGCGCCGGGAAGCCGATGACGTCCCCGACGGCGTAGATATTCGGCACCGCGGTGCGGAAGTACTGGTCCACCGCGATCCGGCCGCGGGCGTCGGCGGTCAGGCCCGCCTCCGGCAGCCGCAGTTCGTCGGTCATGCCCTGGCGGCCGGCCGAGTACATGACGGTGTCGGCCGGGATCTTCTTCCCGCTGAGCAGCGAGGCGATCGCCCCGCCCGGCCTCGCCTCCACCGAGGAGACAGTCTCGCCGAACCGGAACGTCACGCCCAGGTCGCGCAGGTGGTACTTGAGCGCCTCGACCACCTCGAGATCGCAGAATTCCAGCATCCGGTCCCGCTGCTCGACCACGGTGACCTTGGTGCCGAGGGCGGCGAACATGGATGCGTACTCGATCCCGATTACCCCGGCGCCGGCCACCACCATCGAGCGCGGGACCTTCTGCAGGTGGATGATCCCGTCCGAGTCGATCACGGTGCGCTCGTCGAAGGCGACGCTGGCCGGCCGGGCGGGCGTGGTGCCGGTGGCGATCACGATCTTCTCCGCGCTGATGCTGCGCTGCCGGCCGTCGCCGTCATCGACCTCGAGCGTGGTCGGCCCGGCGAAGCGCGCGGTCCCGGTGACGATCGAGACCCGGTTGCGGCCCAGCTGGCTGCGGACGACGTCGTTTTCCCGGCTGACTACGTGCTGCGTGCGCGCCGACAGGTCGGCGATGGTGACCTCGTCCTTCATCCGGTAGCTCTGCCCGTACATCTCCCGCTGATCGAGCCCGGTCAGGTACAGCACCGCTTCCCGGAGCGTCTTGGACGGGATCGTGCCGGTGTTCAGGCACACCCCGCCCATCATGTTCGGCTTCTCGATGATGCCGACCTTCCGGTCCAGTTTGGCCGCGGCGATGGCGGCCTTCTGCCCGCCCGGCCCGGAGCCGATCACCAGCAAGTCGAAGTCATCCACGCTCACCAGTGTGACCATGCCGGCCGGGCTTTTGAAAGGCCGCCCGGAACTATCTCGGATCGGGCCGGTCGACGTTGTGATGCCGCGATGCCGAGGCCAGCCATCGGCCCTCGCCGGCCGGCAGCAGGTTGAAGCGGCTCTCCATGCGCTGCCCGCCCTCGTGATCGCCGTACAGCAAGTCGATCGTGACCGGCTGCCGGGCCTCGACTACCTTCCTCGCGTCCTCGTATTGCGGGTCGGCCGGGTCGCGGAACGCGGCCTGCCAGAAACCCAGGTCGCCGGCCGGAATGTAGAGATCGCGGGTCTGGTGGCGGAAGTCGGGCGAGGGGGGCTCGGAATCCTGCATCAGGGGCCGGGGCGAGAACCGCCAGCCGTGCACGACCGCGATCCCGGTGCCGGCGTTGCGCAGCGAGAGCGCGAGGTAGACGACGCAGTCCCGGCCGGCGGCGATGCCATCCGCGTCCCGGCCGAACTGGCCGCGCGCCGACAGATCGCCGATTTCCCCGCCGGCCGCCACCTCGGCCGCTCCCCCGCCACCCGGCGCATGGATCCACCGCCCGTCGCCGAAGAGAATCTTCTGGTCGGCATCCTGCAGCCGCGATGGCATCAGCAGCGGCCGCTGGCCGGAAAGCAGGGACCGCTCGGCGGCGCGCGCCGCCCGGTTCGCCGACTTGACCGAGGCGAATGTCGACACCGCCAGCACGAGCGTGCCCCCGGCGGTGGCCAGCGAGGCGATAGTCGCCCAGTCCGGGTTGGTCACGAGGCCTAGGCTAAGGGAGCATGGCCTTTACCGGCCGTGGCACGCTCGCACTGCTACACTAATTACCGCCGAAATAGTGCATTAAATCCCTTTTGCTGATATTTCCCGCACACTCGTTTGTCACCCTTCGTGAGGCCGCAAATTGCGCAACGCGCCGCGAGAGTTCGCGCTTGACGACCGTGGCATGCCGGAGTCCGACGACTACCTGGTGGCGCTCGGACCGCGATTCCGCTGGCATGGCGACGGCCGGGCCAGGACCGTCCGGCGGGCCTGGCTGGACACCTTCGACTGGCGGCTCTACCGGGCCGGCCTGACGCTTGAGCTGACCAGCGGCCGCGGCACCACCGAGCTGGTGCTGACCGGGCGGGACGGCGCCGTGGTCGCCGCGCAGCAAGCCGGGCCGGCCGGCGTCCGGCCGAAGTGGCCCGGCCTGCTGGACGTGCTGCCGGTGGGCCCGCTACGCGAGCGGCTGCGCCCGGTGGTCGGGGTCCGGGCGCTGCTGCCGGTCGCGCGGGCGACCAGTACCGTGCACGGGCTGCGAGTGCTCAACTCCGACGACAAGACGGTCGCCCGGGTGACCGTGGACCGGATGGCGGTCAGCTCCCCGGCCAAGACCACACTGCCGCCGCGCCTGACGGTCACCGCGCTGCGCGGTTACCAGGCGCAGGCCGACCGGCTGGCCGACATCCTGGCCGCCGCGAGCGGGATGACGGACGGCGGCGCCGGAGCGCTGGCCGCCGCCCTGGCGGCGGCGGGCCGCCACCCCGGCGACTACACCGGCAAGATCAGCGTCCAGCTGGACCCGCAGGCTCCGGCGGTCGCGGCCGTGGCGGCCGTGCTGGCGCAGCTGCTCGGCACCCTGCAGGCCAATGTCGGCGGCGTGCTGCGCGACATCGACACGGAATTCCTGCATGACCTGCGCATCGCCGTGCGGCGCACCAGGTCGACGCTCAAGCTGGCCGGGGACGTGCTGCCCGGCGGCCTGGGCGGCCGGTTCCGGCCCGAGTTCAAGTGGCTCGGCGACCTGACCACGCCGACCCGGGACCTCGACGTGTACCTGCTGGACTTCGGCGCCATGGCGGCCGGCCTGGCCGCTGCGTCCCCGGCCGAGCTTCAGCCGTTCCATGACCAGCTGGCCAGGCGGCGGGCGGCGGCGCAGCGGCAGCTGGCCCGGGGGCTGCGTTCGGCCCGTTTTTCCCGCATCACCGGTGAATGGCGGGATGCCCTCGGCAGCGCGGCCGGCGGCGGCCGCGCACGCCCGTCCGCCGCCCAGCTAGCCGGCCGCCGGATCCGCCGGGCGCACCGGCGGGTACTCGCCGACGGCGCGGCCATCACCGCGGCATCGGCCCCGGAGAGCATGCACGAGCTGCGCAAGCGCTGCAAGGACCTGCGTTACCTGCTGGAGATCTTCGGTTCGCTGTACGACCCCAGCCAGCACTGGCAGGCGGTCAGGGAGCTGAAGGCACTGCAGAACTGCCTGGGCGAATTCCAGGACACCGAGGTGCAGCGAGGTGAGATCCGGGCCTTCGCCGCGCAGATGATGGCCGACCGGACCGGGCCGGCCGCGACGCTGCTGGCGATGGGCGAGGTCGCGGCCGGGCTCGCCGTCCGGCAGCAGCGGGCGCGCGGCCAGTTCGCCGGCATATTCGCAGACTTCGCCAGCCCGGCCAGCCAGCAACGGATCCTGGCCATGACCGAGACGGCCACGCCATGAAGATATATGCCACGTACAACATCAAGGGCGGGGTGGGCAAGACGTCCACCGCGGTCAATCTCGCCTACCTGGCCGCCCGGGACGGCTACCGGGTGCTGCTCTGGGACCTGGACCCGCAGGGGGCGGCGACCTTCCTGTTCCGGGTCCGGCCGCGGGTCAAGGGCGGCGGCAAGGCGCTGATCCAGGGCACCCGCAGCCTGGACGGAGCGATCAAGGGCACCGATTTCGACCACCTCGACCTGCTCCCCGCGGACTTCACCTACCGGAACCTGGATCTGCTCCTGGACGCGGCCAGGAAGCCGGCCCGCAAGCTCGGCCGCCTGCTCGCGCCGCTGCGGGCCGAGTATGACGTCGTGTTCCTGGACTGCCCGCCCAGCATCTCGCTGCTGTCCGAGAGCGTGCTCCATGCCGCCGATATCTTGCTCGTGCCGCTGATCCCGACCACCCTGTCGGTTCGCACGCTCGATCAGCTGACCGAGTTCATCGCTGACTTCGACGGGCAGCGGCCGGATATCCTCGCGTTCTTCTCCATGATCGACCGGCGCAAGAGCATGCATAAGGAGATCGCGGCCACGCTGCCCGGGCAGCGATCCGACGTCGCCGCCACGGCCATCCCGGCCCTGTCGCTGATCGAGCAGATGTCCGTGCGGCGCGCCCCGGTGACCGCGTTCGCGCCGCGCAGCGCCGCCGCCCGCAGCTACGCGGAGCTATGGGCGGAGGCACGGGAGCGCAGCGGGCTGCGGCCGGTCAAGGGACCGGCCAAGACGCCAGCCAAGACGCCCGTCAGGGCACCGGCCAAGACGCCAGCCAAGACGCCCGTCAGGGCACCGGCCAAGACGCCAGCCAAGACACCTGTCAGGGCACCGGCCAAGACACCAGCCAAGACGCCAGCCAAGACACCTGTCAGGGCACCGGCCAAGACGCCCGTCAGGGCGCCAGCCAAGCCGCCGGTCAGTCCAGGCCGCGCAGGAAGCCGATCATCGCCTCGCTGACCTCGTCCGGCCGTTCCTGCTGCGTCCAGTGGCCGCAGCCGGGCAGCAGCACCGTGCCGCGCAGCTGGGGGATGTACTCGCGCATCCTGGGCAGCTGCTCGCGGGTGCCCGGGAAGTTCAGCACGAGATCGCGGTCGCCGGCCAGGTAAAGAGCGGGCACGGTGACCGGCGCGCCGTGCCAGGCCGCGGTGAGCTCCCAGTTACGGTCCAGATTCCGGTACCAGTTCAGGCCGCCGGTGAAGCCCGCGGCCGCGTACTCCGCCGCGAACACGGAAATGTCGTGGGCGGTCAGCCAGCCGGGCAGCACGGCCGGATCCACGCAGCTGTCCAGCAGCCCGCCGCCGGGCGGAACGAGCGGCAGGCCGCGCGGCCCGTCGCCGGAGGCGCTGAACAGGAGCTTGCGGAAGGTGGCGGGGAGGTCACGCGCGAGCTCGGCATCGGCGATGCCGGGTTCCTGGAAGTACACCATGTAGAAGGCGTCGCCGATGCGGCTGCGCATGGCGGTGACCGGCGCGGTCGAGCCGCGGGGGCGGTAGGCCACGCTCAGCCCGATGACCCCGCGGATCCGGTCCGGCCGCAGCAGCGCGGTGTGCCAGGCCACCGGCGCACCCCAGTCGTGCCCGGCCAGCACCGCCTGCCGTTCGCCGAGCACGTCCATCAGCCCGATGACGTCGCCAGCCAGGTGCAGGATGGTGTAGGCATCCGCGGCCGCCGGTCGGCCGGTCCGGCCGTACCCGCGCTGATCCGGCGCGACCGCGTGGAATCCGGCGGCGGCCAGCGCGGTCAGCTGATGACGCCACGAGTACCACGACTCAGGGAAGCCGTGCAGCAGCAGCACGAGCGGCCCGCGGCCCGCCTCGGCGATATGCATCCGCAGGCCGCGGACATCAAGGTCGCGATGAGTGACTCCGGCGGGTCCGCCGGCAGGCTCCGTCATGACGGGAGAATAGCGTCCAGCTAACCGGCCGGGACCTAACGGTCTGCTAGGCGCCGCAACGTAGAGTCACACCTGTACCTTTGTAACCCATTGCACGCCTCTGCCGCAGCTATAAGAGGCATGCTAGTAACTGCGATGCTGCGCACGAATGAGGGGGCCCTGTGAGTCGCAGGCTGCTCCGGCTCGAGATTCCGGTCTTCCCGGACCGGCGGATGTTCCGGATACACGACGCGACCGACGATCCGGACGCGCGGACTGGTCCCGTGCCGGCTACCGATGCGCTGGTCAGCTCCAACCGGGAGCAGATGCTGGTGATGAGCCTGCAGGAGAACGTCGACGTGCGGGTCACCATCGAGGAATGGGACAGCGCTCCCCCGGCGTTCAGCGACGGCTACGAGGACGAGGCCAAATGCGTCCTGTACCTGCGCGGGCAGCTCAGCGTCGACATGGGCTCGGCCGGGCACGCCATCCGGGGCCTGCGCCTGGCGAGCGGCGTGGGCGACTACGGCGTCCGGGTCTATGCCCGCAACCGGGCGGAGGTCGTCCGGCTGTACGACGAGCTCTTCGAGCGGGACTTCGACCCGCTCGGCGATGACTTCCAGCGGGCGCGCAAGCAGCTGGACGGGCTTGAGCAGTACCTGCTGCAGCTGTGGCGCGAGGCCTGACGTCCTAGCCGGCCGGCCCGGCGCCCGTGCTCGGCGGGGCAGCCCGCCGCCGCGGGTGCTTTCCGGTCCGTGTGCGGGCCGCCGTCCGGCGCGTCCCCGGCCTGCCGGTTTGGCCTGCCGTTCCGGTCTTGCCCGCCGCCTTGCTGGCGGCCGGCGCGGCCGTGGCCGGCGCGCTGGCCCGCGCCGCCTGCGCGGGCTGGGTGGGCGCGGCGGTCGGCCGGCTGCCCGCGCCGCCGTCAGGCGCCATCCGGAGCGGCATCAGCGAGTACACCATCAGCGAAAGCAGGGCGACGACGCCGACCACGAGGAAGGAAGCCAGTACCCGGCCGCGCGGCGTGTTCAGGCCCGCCGCCAGGCCCGGGCGGCCGAACCTCGACAGCCGCACGGCCAGCCCCGGATCCTCGCCAGCCAGCTGGCGCTCTATCTCAGCGAGGATGCGCTGCTCTTCCATGGAAAGCGCCATGGCGCCACCTCCGCCCAGCGCACAGTGAGGACTGACAACTACTATCCCCCACCGCACGGATTTTATCCGCTCTTTGCTATCTGGTTCCACCCGGAGACGATGGCTGCGATCGAATACGTGTTTGCCTAGATCGAATACTTGTTCTACTGTCTTACCGGTGCGCTGGGACAATCTGAGGGACCATGACGCCGCCGCGGCCGGCGACGACGCCGGGCCCGGCCGGAGGCCGCGGCCGGCGGCGCTCCCGCTGTTCGAGATGGGCGCGGTGCGAAGGTCGTTTGACACCCCGGGCTTCCGCGGCATGACCTTCTACGAGGTGCGCGCCCGCACGATCATCAACCAGGTGCCGCCCGCCTCGAGAATGGCGTTCCGCTGGACGATCAATCCCTATCGCGGCTGCTCCCATGCGTGCACGTACTGCTTCGCCAGGAACACCCACACCTACCTCGACCTGGACGCGGGGGCCGACTTCAACACCAGGATCGTCGTCAAGGTGAACGCGGCCGAGCTGGCCCGCAAGGAGCTCGCGGCACCGCGGTGGCGCGGCGAGCACGTCGCCATGGGCACGAACGTGGACTGCTACCAGCGGGCCGAGGGCAGGTACCGGCTGATGCCGGGCATCATCACGGCGCTGCGGGACGCCGCCAATCCGTTCTCCATCCTGACCAAGGGCACCCTGATCCTGCGTGACCTGGACTTGCTCGCCGAGGCCGCGGAGGTCACCGAGGTCGGGCTGAACGTGTCCGTCGGATCCACCGACCCCGGGCTCTGCCGATCGGTCGAGCCCGGCACGCCGAGCCCGCAGCGGCGGCTGGAAGCCTGCGCCGCCATCACCGCCCGCGGCCTGCGCTGCGGGGTGCTGATGGGCCCCGTCCTGCCGTTCCTGTCCGATTCCCCCAGCCAGCTGGAGGAGACCGTCCGGCAGATCGCCGCGGCGGGCGCGGCGCACGTCAGCCCGATCGTGCTGCACCTGCGGCCCGGCGCCCGCGAGTGGTACCTGCGCTGGCTCGACGAGCAGCACCCGGAACTCGTGCCCCGCTACCGCGGCCTTTACGGAACACGTGCGTACGCGCCCCGCGGCTACCAGCAGCACATCACCGAGCAGGTGCGGCAGCTGGCCGAGCGGCACGGCGTCGGCCGGGCCAGCCCGGCCCGGGCCCGCCGCGTCCCGCGGGCCGCCCGGCCGGCCGTCGCGGCGGGCCGGCCCGCCCGGCCGGTAGCTAGCCAGGCCGTTCAGCTATCCCTGCTCTGATCAGCTGTGACTGCTCTGATCAACGGCCACTCCCCGGCCGGCCGGGCCGACCGGCAAGCCCGCCGCCTGCCAGGCCAGGAAGCCGCCGTCCAGATCGGTCGCGTGCCGGATGCCGAGATCCTGCAGGGCGGCCGCCGCCAGGCTGGAGGTATAGCCCGCGGAGCACATGACGATCACGCGGAGGTCATAGCTGGCCTCGGGCAGCCGTGCGCTGGAGGCGGGGTCGAGGCGCCACTCAAGGACATTCCGCTCGATCACCAGCGAGCCGGGCACCTCGCCCTCGGCCGCGCGCTGCGCGGCCGGCCGGATGTCGACGATCAGCGCCCCGCCGCTGCGGGCCGCCATCGCCTGGCCCGGCGTGAGGCGGTCCAGCCGGCTCCGCGCCTCGGCCAGGACCTGGTCGATCGTGCGGGCTCCAGCCGGCAGCACCGCGGTCATCAGTTCAGCTCCGGTCACCAGTTCAGCTCCGCGCACTCGGTGGACGTGTGCACCAGGCCGCCCGCGGTCAGCTCGTAGCGGCGCATCGCGGTGAGCGGCGGAGAGTAGGCATGCACGCTGACGGCCGGGCTGGTAAAAGCATTGACGACGTCGTGCACATGGCCGGCGCCGAATGGCCGGACGTCACCGGCGGCGAACGTCCGGTTCCTGGCCCTGGGTGCCCGGGCCGGGACCGTGCGCTCGCGCAGCTGGCCCTGGGCGATCGCAAACGCGCCCACGGCCTCGCCGTGGTCGTGAAAGCCGGTCTCCTGACCGGGCAGCCAGCTCAACAGCCACACCTCATGATCGTCCGTCAGCTCAAGCCGGTGATACCAGCGCCGCCCGGCATCGAACCGAACGATATCGCGCCAGCTGGGCGGCCGCGCCGCAATGGCGCCCACGATCTGGCCGAGTCCGGCCTGGCTGGCGGGGGTGCGAGCGGCTATGCGCATCGTGTTCATCCTATAAATCCTATCGTATTCATGGGAAAACTTGCTGAGAAGATAGCACAGGGCGGGCCTGGCGGGCAGGATCTAACCCTGGCTCGGCGAGTTCCGCCCGGCACGCTGGCGAGGCTCCGGCACCGGCCGCTGGCGAGCGCCGCCCCGGCACGCGCCGGTTCCGGCGCTGGCGCGCTGGCGGACCGCGGTTCCGGCACCGGTCTGGTGCGCCTGGGGCGGCTGCCCCGTACAGTTGACTGCCGTGGGGGCCGACCGCTTGGACCAAGGACAGCTGACACCGAACCGGCTGGTCGTCCGCACCGTCCCGATAGCCGGCCAGGACGACTTGCTGGCCCTGCTCCCCAGCCCCGACGCCGTGGCCTGGATCCGGCGCGGCGAAGGCCTGATCGGCTGGGGCGAGACGGCCAGCATCTCGCTGCCGGCCGGCGAGGACCGGTTCACGGCCGGCGAGAAGTGGCTGCGGGCGCTATTCGAGACGGCCGAGGTCGATGACCGCGTTGGCCTGGCCGGCTGCGGACCGGTGGCCTTCGGGAGCTTCACGTTCGATCCCGCCTCGGACGGGTCCCTGCTGGTGGTGCCGCGCACCGTGATCGGCCGGTCCGGCGGCCGGACCTGGCACACCACCATCGGGGATGGCCGGACCAGCGAGGACGGCAGCACAACCGGGGACGGCAGCACAACCGGGGACGGCCGGGCGCTGGAAAGCTCGGGGCCGGGCCGCGAGCCGGCCGCCGCGGCCTGGCCCGCCAGCCCGCCTGGCGCGCCGGGTGAGATCCGGTGGCACGACGGCAGCCTGTCCGCGCCGCAGTGGCAGCGCGCGGTGGCCGCCGCGGTGCAGCGGATCTCGGCCGGCCCGCTGGCCAAGGTGGTGCTCGCGCGCGACTTGCACGCGACCGCGCCGAGGCCGATCGATATCCGGCTCGTGCTGCGGAGGCTGGCCGCGCGGTACCCGGACTGCTACACGTTCGCCTGCGGCGGCCTGGTCGGCGCCACCCCCGAGCTGCTGATCAGGCGCGAGGGGCGGCAGGTCAGCTCCTACGTGCTCGCGGGCACGACCGGCCGCGGCGGCACCGCGGCGCAGGACGCGGCGCTCGGCGCGGCCCTGCTCGCGTCGGCCAAGGAGGTCGAGGAGCACTCCTACGCGGTCGACTCGGTGCGCGATGTGCTGGCCCCGCTCTGCGACCGCCTGGACATCGAGCCGGGGCCGTCGGTGCTCCGGCTGGCCAACGTCCACCACCTGGCCACGGCCGTCAGCGGGACCCTGGCCCGGGACGCCTCGGCCCTGGCGCTGGCCGCCGCGCTGCATCCGACCGCCGCCGTCTGCGGCACGCCCACCGCGACCGCGATGGAGCTGATCAGCGAACTTGAGGGGATGGACCGCGGCCGCTACGCGGGCCCGGCCGGCTGGCTGGACGCGCACGGTAACGGCGAGTGGGGCATCGCGCTGCGCTGCGGCCTGCTCAGCGGGCGACGGGCCCGGCTGTTCGCGGGCTGCGGGATCGTGGCCGGATCGGACCCGGCAGCCGAGCTGGCTGAGACCCGGGCCAAGTTCCGGCCCATGCAGGACGCCCTGGAGGGCTGAGCCGGCCGGACCGCCGGGATGGCGCCCGGCACGCCCCGCGCCGAGCATGGTCACGGTGCGGTTGCGGTTCCGTAAATGCTTTCGACCGCTTCGTCCTAGCGGGTAGACAGTGCCCCACCGTACGTGTACCCACGAAGGGTGACCACTCACCTGCCTGCGCTCGTCGTCAGGCCCGAAGGAGTCCGCTCATGACACCTATGCCCACGCGAGTCGCAGCCCTGGCAGTGGCGGTACTCGCCGCTGTCGGGCTGGCCGCATGCGGGAACTCGGCCAGTTCATCATCGGGCGGCAGCGCCAATAGCTCTGCCAGCAAGCCGCCCACCAAGCCCGAAGGGACGCTGCGGATCGTCGCGACCGCCGGGCCCGACCACATCGACACGGTGCCGGCTTATTACACCGCCGACTACATGCTTGAGCGCGCCTACACCCGGCAGCTGCTCAGCTATCCGTACGCGGTGCCGACCAGCCTGACGAGCGCCGGCTGGAAGACGGCGACCACGCCGGTCGCCGACATCGCGACCGTCGTGCCGACCACCGCGAACGGTGGCATCACCAACGGCGGGAAGACCTACACCTTCCACATCCGGTCGGGCGTCGACTGGAACACCAGCCCGCCGCGGCAGGTGACGGCCAGCGACTTCATCCGCGAGTTCAAGGCGTTCTCGAACCCGGTGAGCCCGGTCGGCAACCCGCTGTACTACCAGAGCACGATCGCCGGGCTGACCAAGTACGCCAACGCCGAGGACGCGTATTTCGCCGACAAGTCGCACAAGCCCACGGCCGCGAACATCTCGAACTACCAGAACACGCACACCATCTCCGGGCTGTCGGCGCCGAATCCGCAGACCCTGAAGATCAACCTGATGGCGCCGGCCAGCGACTTCCTGTACATGATGGCGATGCCGTTCACGTCAGCCAGGCCGGTGGAGTACGACGCCTACGTGCCGAACAGCCTGCAGCTGGACACGCACACCATCTCCGACGGGCCGTACCAGATCACCTCGTACGTCGCAGGCAAGTCGCTCACGATGCAGCCGAACCCGGCCTGGAAGCAGTCGACGGACCCGATCAGGCACCAGTACGTGAAGGAGATCACGGAGACGGACGGGGTCGCCTCGGCTCAGACGCAGCTGGCCGACGAGCAGGCGGATACCTACGACCTCGTCGGCGCGGACACCCCGTTCGAGCCGACGGCCATCCCCGGCCTGCTGGCCAAGCATGACCCGAAGTTCAAGGTCTGGCCGGACAGCAACACGTTCCCGTACGTCGTGTTCAACCTGCGCAGCCCGAACACCGGCGGCGCGATGGGCAAGCTCGGCGTGCGCCAGGCCATTGAGTACGGCCTCAACAAGGTCGCCGTGCAGAAGGTGTACGGCGGGCCGACGGTCGCCCAGATCATCAACACGGCGATCCCGCCGGGCAACACCGGCTTCGTGAACTCCAACATGTACCCGAACAACAACGGCGACGGCAATATCCCCAAGTGCAAGTCGACGCTGGCCGCGGCCGGCTACCCGCACGGGCTTTCGCTGACCTACCTGTATCCCAACGACAGCGTGAGCACGCAGGTGTTCGTGGCGATCCAGGCGAGCCTGAAGCCCTGCGGCATCAACCTGAAGGGCAAGTCGGAGCCAGGGTCGAGCTACTTCGTCGACCTCGGCAACTCGCCGGAGAACAACAAGGCGGGCACCTGGGACATGGGCCAGCCAGGCTGGTTCCCCGACTGGTTCGGTAACAACGGCCGCACCGTCATCTCGCCGCTGTTCCAGACCAACTGCGTGGTCAACACCAACAACTACGGCTGCTACAACAGCACCACGCTGGACAACATCATCAAGCAGGCCGAGGCGGCGACCACGCTGTCGGCGGCTGGAAACCTGTGGCACCAGGCGGATCAGAACGTCATGAGCAACGCGGTCATCGTCCCGCTGCTGAACCAGCTCCAGGCGTACTACTCCAGCTCCAGGGTGCACAACGCTGGCTCGTCGGCAATCGCGTTCGAGCCGAACATCGGCGGTCCGGACATCACCAACGTCTGGCTCAACCCGAGCACTCCCTGATTGAGTTAGCCCGAATATCCGGCCGGGTATGCACACCATGCATACCCGGCCGGATTCAGGCGCAAGGAATAATCGTTACTTCCTGACCCCGGGCAACGCCAGGTGATCCGGGTAGGGCAGGTGTTTTCCGAACCTGGCGCCAGGCGCGTCCGGCTGCCGACGGGCAGCCGCATCGGAGGGACTAGTGAGCCTGCTCGAGGTGACCGACCTCCGGGTCAGTTTTCCTACCGCAGACGGCATCGTGCAGGCGGTCCGCGGCGTTTCGTTCAGCATTGACAGCGGCCGCACCATCGGCATCGTCGGCGAGTCCGGCAGCGGCAAGACCGTTCTCACCCAGACCCTGCTCGGGCTGGCCCCCGGCGGCGAGATCACCGGCAAGGCGCTGTTCGAGGGCGTGGACCTGCTCACCCTCCGGCAGGAACAGCTACGGAAGGTCCGCGGCGCGGAGATCGCCGTCATCTTCCAGGACCCGCTGACCAGCCTGCACCCGCTCTACAAGGTCGGCTGGCAGATCGTCGAGATGATCCGGTCGCACGACAAGTCCGTCAGCAGGAAGGAAGCCAACGCGCGCGCGGTCGACCTGCTGGGCCGGGTCGGAATCCCGCGGCCGGCCGAGCGGGTGAACGATTACCCGCACCAGTTCTCCGGCGGGATGCGGCAGCGCGCGATGATCGCGATGGCGCTGTCGCTGAGCCCCAAGCTGATCATCGCCGACGAGCCCACCACCGCGCTGGACGCCACCGTCCAGGCGCAGATCCTCGATCTGCTGCTCCGGCTGCAGCAGGAGTACAACACCGCGCTCATCATGATCACTCATGACCTCGGGGTGGTCGCGGACATCGCCGATGACGTCATGGTCATGTACGCGGGGCGGGCCGCGGAGAAGGCCAGCAAGCACGACATCTTCTACCAGCCGCACCATCCCTACACCAAGGGCCTGCTCGAGTCGATCCCGAACAGCTCCGCAGCCGGGGAGCGGCTCCGGCCAATTACCGGCCAGCCGCCCAGCCTGATCCGGCTGCCGTCCGGCTGCGCCTTCCACCCGCGCTGCGCGTACGTGATGGACAAGTGCCTGACCGAGGAACCGAAGCTCGTCGCGGTGGGAGCTGATGGCCAGCACCGCTCGGCCTGCTGGCTGCCGGCCGCCGCGGCCGGCCTGGCCGACTCGGCCGAAGCGCTGCGCAAGCGGGCCGTCGGGCAGGGCCGCACCGACGCCGCGGCCCGGGTCGCCCAGGAAATCGCGGAGCGGCCAGAGGCTGCGGGAAGCGTGATCGTATGAGCGACACCGTGCTGCCTGACCCGGCGCAGTCACCCTTGTCCGAGACGGCCCTCGAAGACGACGTACTCGTCCGGGTCAGCAACCTGGTCAAGTATTTCCCGGTCCGGTCCGGCGGACTGATCAGCCGGACCGTGGGAAACGTGCAGGCCGTGGACGGGGTATCGCTGGATATCCGGCGCGGCCAGACCCTCGGCCTGGTCGGCGAGACCGGTTGCGGCAAGTCAACCCTGGCCCGCTGCATCGCCGGGCTCATCCCGGTGACCTCCGGCACGGTGACCTTCGAGGGACGCGATATCACCAACCTGTCGCGCTCCGCGATGCGCCCGTTCCGCCGGGAGATCCAGATGATCTTCCAGGACCCGTACGGCTCGCTGAACCCGCGCCGCCGGGTCGGGTCGATCATCGGGGACCCCTTCGCCGTGCACGACACGGCGAAGGGCGGCGCGCGGAAGAAGGCCGTTCAGGAACTGATGGAGCGGGTGGGGCTGAACCCGGAGCACTACAACCGCTTCCCGGCCGAGTTCTCCGGCGGCCAGCGGCAGCGGATCGGGGTGGCCCGCGCGCTCGCGCTCCGCCCCAAGCTGATCATCTGTGACGAGCCGGTGTCCGCCCTCGACGTGTCGATCCAGGCCCAGGTGCTGAACCTGCTGGCCGACCTGCAGGCCGACTTCGGCCTGTCCTACCTGTTCATCGCCCACGACCTGGAAGTCGTCCGGCACGTGAGCAACAGCGTCACGGTGATGTACCTGGGCCGCATCGCCGAATCGGGCCAGAAGGACGAGGTCTACGACACGGCCCGGCATCCGTACACCGCCGCGCTGCTGTCCGCGGCCCCGGCGGCCGACCCGGACGCGGCCGCTGAGCGGCGGCGGATCATCCTGACCGGCGACGTGCCGTCCCCGATCAACCCGCCGAGCGGGTGCAGGTTCCATCCGCGCTGCCCGAAGGCGCAGGAACTATGCGGCCAGGACGAACCGGACCTGGAGGTCAAGGCGGGTGACCCGGCGGACCATCTGACCGCCTGTCATTACCCCGTGCAGGCCGGCGAGACCCTGGCCCGGGTGGCAGGAAGGGAAGCACGATGAGCGTCACCTCGCTGGAATTCCAGGCCCAGGCGGCCGAGTCAGCGCCCGAGATCGCGATCGAGGGCCGGAGCCAGTGGCAGCTCACCTGGCGCCGGCTGCGCAGCGACAAGATGGCGGTCGCCTCCGTCGTGGTCATCCTGATCATGATCCTGCTGGCCATCTTCGCGCCGGTGTTCGCCAGCATCACCGGCCACGGCGTTGACCAGGCGTTCACGAACACGGGCACGTCGAGCAGCGGCGCGCCGGTCGGCCCGGGCACGAATGGCTTCTGGCTCGGCACCGACTACATCGGCCGCGACCTGTTCGTCCGGATCTTGTACGGAGCCCGGGTCTCGCTCTTTGTCGGGGTCTTCACGACCGCGATCGCCACCGTGGCCGGCGTCACCATCGGCCTGGTCGCCGGCTACTTTGGCGGCGTAGTCGACACGATCCTGGCCCGGTTCATCGACACCGTGCTCGCCTTCCCCTTCGTCGTCCTGGCGCTCGCCCTGGCCGCGGTATTCGGACCGAGCCTGCTGATCGTCATCGGGGTGATCTCGTTCTTCGCCTGGGCCGGCATCTCCAGGATCGTGCGCGGCCAGACCCTCTCGCTGAAGGAGAAGGAGTACATCGAGGCGGCCAGGTCACTCGGCGCCGGACCGTGGCGGATCATGTTCGTCGACATCCTGCCCAACCTGATGGGCCCGGTACTCGTGCTGGCCACGCTTTATATCCCCACCGCGATCATCGTCGAGGCCACCCTGTCGTTCCTCGGCATCGGCATCCCCGAGCCGACGCCGAGCTGGGGCAGCATTCTTTCCGAGGCGCAGAACTACTACCAGGTCGCCTGGTGGTATGTCGTCTTCCCGGCCGCGGCACTGCTGATCACGACGCTCGCGTTCAACCTGCTCGGCGACGGCATCAGGGACGCGATGGACCCCAGGACCGAGCGGATTTTCGCGGCGGGCAAGGCCCGCAAGCGCGCCCGGGGCAAGCGCCCGGCCGCCGCCGACACCGCCAGCCTGACCGTCTCAACCCTGGGGGAGTGAGCAGGCATGGGTCTCACCCGGTTTCTGATCCGGCGCATCCTGACCGGCATCGTCGTGCTGTGGATCGTGGCCACGGGCACGTTCTTCCTGTTCTTCACCAGGCCAGTCGAGGTCGTCGCGCGGGAGCTGGCCGGCCGGTCCGCGACGCCGCAGGTGATCAACGAGGTGATCAGGAACCTCGGCCTGAACCAGCCGATCCTGACCCAGTACTGGCATTTCCTGACCAGCATCGGGCGCGGCGACCTCGGTTACTCGTACTACAGCCAGGTCCCGGTCAAGACGATCCTGGCCCAGGATCTGCCGATCACCGCCTCGGTCGTCTTCGGCGGGGTGATCCTCTGGTTGATCGTCGGCATCGGCGTCGGGGTCCTGTCCGCGACCAGGGCCCGCAGCCTGTTCGACCGCGCCGCCACGGTCGGGGTCCTGGCCGGCCTGTCCGCGCCCGTCTTCGTGCTCGGCGAGCTGCTTATCCTGTTTGTCTTCCTGCCGCTGAATGAGCATGGCTTCAGCTGGATCCAGACCGGCTACTATCCGCTCTCCCAGGGCGTCATCCCCTGGATGGGGCACATGATCCTGCCCTGGATCACCCTGGCCACGGTGCAGGCGGCTATTTACACGCGGCTGTCCCGCGGCTCGCTGCTGGACACGATGGGCGAGGATTACATCCGCACCGCGCGCGCCAAGGGCCTGTCCGAGCGCCGGGTGATCTACCGGCACGGGCTGCGGGCCGCGCTGACCCCGGTCGTTTCCCAGCTCGGGATCGACATCGGCGGCCTGCTCGGCGGGGTCATCGTGGTTGAGGTGGTCTTCAGCCTCCCCGGCCTCGGCTTCGATTCCCTCAACGCCATCAACACCGGGAACCTGCCGGTGATCATCGGCTTCGTGCTGGCCGCCGCGCTGTTCGTGGTGGTGGCGAACATCATCGTGGACCTGGCCTACGCGGTGCTCGACCCGCGCGTCCGGATCAGCTGATCACGCACGGGCGAGCGCGCCGACCGCGGCGCTGGCCCGCTCTCGCAGGCGGGCGCGCAATGCCGCCCCGGCGGCCCGGTCGGTGCGCACCTCGATGATCCGCAGCCCGCGGCCGGCCAGCACGCCGGGCAGGTCCGCGGGGTCTTCAAGCAGCGCATAGGGCAGGCCCGCGGCCGCGGCCAGCTGGCCAAGATCAGCGCCGTGCGGGGTGCCGAACACGCGCTCGAATGGCCCCGGGATGGCCGCCTGCTCGAGTTCCGAGAAGATGCCGCCGCCGTTGTTGTTGACCACCACCACGCACAGGTCCGGCCGCGGCTCGGCGGGACCGAGCATCAGCCCGGGCGCGTCGTGCAGGAAGGCCAGGTCACCGAGGAGAGCGCAGGCCGGTCCCCCGCCGCCGGCCTGATGCGCCAGCGCCGCGCCGATCGCCGAGGACACCAGCCCGTCGATGCCGCTCGCGCCGCGGCTGGCCAGCACCCGCAGGCCGCCCGCGGCGCCATCTGCCGGTCCAGGTCGCGGACCGGGAGGCTGGACGCGGCCCACAGCAGCGCGCCGTCCGGCAGCGCCGCGGCCAGGTCCCGGGCCAGCCCGGGCTCGGTCAGCGGCCCGGTCTCATCGAGCACCGCGTCGACGGCGCAGCGGGCCGCGGCGTCGGCCCGCCGCCAGGACTCCAGCCAGGCCGGCTCACGGCGCGGCGGGCCCGACGCGGGGGCGGGCGTCCCGCGCAGCCGGATGCCGCTGGCCACGTCGGTGGCGGTCCGGGCCGGATCGGCCCAGCGGCCCGGGCCCTGCGCCAGCACCACGTGCCGGGCCGGGCCGCCAGCCTGCCCCGCGGCCCGCAGGAAGGCGAGCTGGCTGCGGGAGAGGCCCGGCCGGCCCGCCGAGACGATCAGCTCGGGCCGGTGCGCGGCCACGAATCCCGGCGTATCCAGCAGGTAAGGGTAGGCCGACAGCGCGTTCGGACCTTGCCGGGCGCCCGAGGACGGCTCGGCCAGCACCGGCCAGCCGGCCAGCTCAGCGAGCTCAGCGAGCCCGGGCAGCACCGCCGCCTCGGCGCCGTCGCCGCAGACGATCACCCCGCGCTGCGCCGCATCCAGCTCCAGCCCGGCGGATCCGGCGGCCGGCCCCGGGCCCGGGCCGGCCGAGCGCTCCGTGGCCGGCCGCTGGCGATGCTCGTCCACGGCGCTCCGCCCGGCCGGCCGCCGAGCGGCTCCGGCCAGCCGGCCAGCCCGGCCGACCCGTCGCCGGGGCCAGTCCGCCCGGCCGCACCGGGGGCCGGCACCAGCGGCTCCCGCAGCGGCACGTTGACGTGCACGGGACCGGGAAATCCGCCGCCCGCGCCGGACGCCAGCGCCCAGGCCCGGCAGGCCAGCGACCGCCAGTAGCCGGCCATCCCGGGCCGGGCCTCCGGCACGCCTGCCTCGCAGAACCACCGGACCGCGCTCCCGTACAGCTTCAGCTGGTCGATCGTCTGGTTCGCGCCGGTACCGCGCAGCTCAGGGGGCCGGTCGGCGGTGAGCACGAGCAGCGGCACGCCCGCCTCGTCGGCCTCGATCACGGCCGCGTGCAGATGCGCCGCGGCCGTGCCGGAGGTACACACGACGGCCACCGGCCGGCCGCTCGCCTTGGCCAGCCCGAGAGCGAGGAAGCCGGCCGACCGCTCGTCGATCCGCACGTGCAGCCGCAGCGCTGGCCCGGAGGGACGATCCCCCGTTTCCCCCGGCCGGGCCGGCCCCGGGCCCCCGGCCAGGTCGTAGAGAGCCAGCGCGAGCGGCGCGCTGCGGGATCCCGGCGCCAGCACGGCCTCCCGCAGGCCGCATCGCACCAGCTCGTCAGCGAAGACCGTGCCGAACGCGGTCGACGGGTTCATCCGGCGCCGAGGAACTGCGCCGCGGCGGTCATCCGGGCCCGCCACGGCGCCGGATCGGACTGGAAGGCAGCCAGCCGCCCGGCGTCGGGCACGGCCGCCCGGACCGGCAGCTCGCCCGCCACCGGCACCAGCGGCGTGGCCGTGACGTCGCCGTCCAGCAGGCTCATCGTGCCCAGGCCGCAGTCATAACGCAGGTCAGGCAGCGCGGCGGCGAGCGCGACCCCGGCGGCCAGGCCCACCGACGACTCGACCGCGCTGGACACGACCACCGGCAGGCCGCACTCGCGGGCGATCCGCAGCGCCGGGGCGACCCCGCCGAGCGGCGCGGCCTTCAGTACCACGATGTCGGCGGCACCGGCCGCGCGGACGGCCAGCGGGTCCGCCGCCCGCCGGATGGACTCGTCCGCGGCCAGCGGCACGTCGACCAGGCGGCGCAGCTCGGCCAGCTCGGCCAGCGTCGCGCAGGGCTGCTCGGCATACTCCAGCCCGAACGGGGCCATGGCCCGCAGCATCCGCGCCGCCTGGCTGACCGTCCAGGCGCCGTTGGCGTCCACCCGGAGCCGGCCGCCGGGACCGAGCGCGTCCCGCACCGCCTCGACCCGGTCCAGGTCCGCCGGGCCGGGCTGGCCGGGCTCGGCGACCTTCACCTTCGCCGTGCGGCAGCCGGAGGCGGCGACAATCTCATGCGCCCGCCGCGGCCCGACCGCCGGGACGGTCACGTTAACGGCGACTGACTTCCGCACCGGGGCCGGCCAGCCGGTGACCGCCGCCTCGATGGCGCAGGCCAGCCAGCGGGCGCACTCCCGCGGGCCGTACTCGGCGAACGGCGAGAACTCGCCCCATCCGGCCGGCCCCTCGATCAGCGCGCCCTCCCGCACCGTGATGCCGCGAAACCTGGTCCGCATCGGGATCGCGAACGCGCGCACCCCGGGCAGCAGGCCGGCCAGGAGATCCCGCTGCTCCGGCGCGGCCAGCCCGGTCACGGGCGGCCCGGTCACGGGCGCGGCGCGGGAACTTGGCGAAGTCGGGGGCGCGCTTGCCGACGTAGGCGTCGCGGCCCTCCTGCGCCTCCTCGCTCATGTAGTAGAGCATCGTGGCGTCCCCGGCGAACTGCTGCATGCCCGCGGCCCCGTCGGTGACGGCGTTCAGCGCGCCCTTGAGCATGCGCAGCGCCAGCGGCGATTTCTGCAGCAGCTCGCGGGACCAGGCGACCGTCTCTTCCTCCAGCCGGTCCAGCGGGACGACGGCGTTCACCAGGCCCATGGCCAGCGCCTCGGCGGCGCTGTACTGGCGGCACAGGTACCAGATCTCCCGCGCCTTCTTCAGCCCCACGGTGGCCGCGAGCAGCGACGACCCGTATCCGGCGTCGAACGAGCCGACCCGCGGGCCGGTCTGGCCGAAGATCGCGTTGTCCGCGGCAATCGTCAGGTCGCAGCAGACGTGCAGGACGTGCCCGCCGCCGATGGCGTAGCCGGCCACCATGGCGATAACCGGCTTCGGGGTCCGCCGGATCTGCACCTGCAGGTCGAGCACGTTGAGACGGCCGACGCCGGCCGAGTCGATGTATCCGTCGTCACCGCGGATCTTCTGGTCGCCGCCGGAGCAGAACGCCAGGTCGCCCGCCCCGGTCAGGATGATCACGCCGATCGAGGGATCGTCGCGGGCGGCAGTAAAGGCCGCCGACAGCTCCGACAGAGTGGCGGGCCGGAACGCGTTCCGCACCTCCGGCCGGTTGATGGTGATCTTGGCGATACCTTCAGCCGTTTCGTACACGATGTCGGCGTAGTCCTGTCCCGCCGCCTGCCAGTCGGTCACGCGCCGCCCTCCGGTCCATGCCTGATCTGCCCGGATTAACCTTACGACCGTGACGTCCCGGCCCCTGCACGCGGTCCTGCTCCCGGCTGAGGCGGCCGGCGGCCGCCTCCTGGAGGCGCTGTCGGCGGCGCTGGACGGGAGCGGCCCGGCGATCCTGCCGCTCGACCCCGACCTGCCGCGCGAGCGGCTGGACGCGCTGCTCGGGGCCTTCGCCCCGGCCACCATCGAAACCCCGGAAGGCACCACGCGGCTGGCCCCGGCCGGGCCGGGCGCGGCCACCCGGCCCGGCGTCCGGCCCGAGACAGCAGTGGTCATCGCCACCTCCGGGTCGACCGGACCGCCGAAGGGCACGGAACTGTCCGCCGCCGCGCTGCTCGCCTCCGCCCGGGCCTCGCTGAACCGGCTCGGCGCGCGGCCCGGCGACAGCTGGCTGTGCTGCCTGCGGGCCAGTCACGTGGCCGGCCTGCAGGTGCTGGTCCGCTCGCTGATCGCCGGGGTGCCGCCGGTGGTGAGCATGCGGCTGGAACCCGGGACGCTGGCGGCCAGCGGCTGCGCGTACGTCTCGCTCGTCCCGGTTCAGCTGCGCCGCCTGGTCGACGCGGGCGCCGGCCTGTCGGCGCTGCGGGGGATACTGCTCGGCGGCGCCGCGATGCCGGACGGGCTGCTGGCCGACGCCAGCGCGGCGGGCGCCCGGGTGACCACGACCTACGGGATGAGCGAGACCTGCGGCGGCTGCGTCTACGACGGCGTGCCGCTCGACGAGGTATCGGTGGAGGTCGGCGCCGACGGCCGGATCCGGATCGCCGGGCCGGTGCTGTTTTCCGGCTACCGGCTGCAGCCCGGCCTCAGCCGCCGGGCCCGGGACGGCCGCTGGTTCATCACCTCCGACCTCGGCTCGATCAGCCCGTCCGGCCGGCTGCGGGTCCGCGGCCGCGCCGACGACGTGATCGTCACCGGCGGCGAGAAGGTGGTGGCCGGCGAGGTGGCCGCGGTGCTCGGGACCTGCCCGGGCGTGCGGGAGGCGGTCGTGGTCGGCCGGCCGGACCCCGAATGGGGGGAGCTGGTGACCGCGATCGTGGTGCCGGCCGACCCGGCCGATCCGCCGACGCTCGGGGCGCTGCGCGCCCGGGTCCGCGAGAAACTGCCGCCCCGCGCCGCGCCGCGGGAACTCGTGCTGGTCGCGCGCATCCCGCTGCTGCCGTCCGGCAAGCCCGACCTGGAACGACTGCGCGAACGGGCCACCGCGCCGGGCATGCAGGCCTGATACGGGAACAATTTAGCTCGCAGAGCGTTACTACATAGTGCCCGTGATGCACAGTACCAACCGCTGCGGGCCCCCGCCGATAGGCCGCGCCGCCTGGCGCAGTGAGCAGTACGCGCGCGATGTATGCGCCACGAAGGGAGGTGTCTCATGCCGAGGACAGCGCTTGCGAGGTCCCCGAGACACGACGACGAGTCGACCATGACCCACGTGGACGAGCTGATCCAGCGCGGCCGGGGGCAGGGTCACCTGTCCCTGCCGGAGCTGCGTGCCGCCTTCGGGCAGGCCGGCGTCTCCGCGGCCGAGGCCAGGTCCATTCTCCGTGAGCTCGCCGAGGACGGAGTACAGCTGGGCAACGAGCCGGAGCGGCCGGCCGCCGGACGGTCTGCGAACGCCGCCGCCACGGCCAGTGCCGCCGGGGCCGGGGCGAATGCCGATGCTGAGGTAACTGACCAGGCCGCCGCCGAGGCGGCCGCCATCGCCGCGGCCGCGCAGAACGCCGCCGCCGAGGTTGACCTCGATGACCACACGTCCGTCATGGGCGACTCGGTGCACACCTACCTCAAGTCCATCGGGCGGACCAGCCTGCTCACCGCCGAGCAGGAGGTCAACCTGGCCAAGCGAATCGAGGCCGGCCTGTACGCCGAGCACAAGCTGGCCACCGGCAAGGGCCTGCGCAAGGACTACCGCCGCGATCTTGAGGAGGTCGCCGCGGACGGCCAGCGCGCCAAGGCCCACATGCTGGAGGCCAACCTGCGGCTGGTGGTCTCGGTGGCCAAGAAGTACAGCGACCGCGGGCTCTCCCTGCTCGACGTCGTCCAGGAGGGGAACCTGGGCCTGATCAGGGCAGTCGAGAAGTTCGACTACACCAAGGGCTACAAGTTCTCGACCTACGCCATGTGGTGGATCAGGCAGGCGATCCAGCGCGGCTTCGCCGACTCCGCCCGCACGATCCGGCTGCCCGTGCACGTGCTGGAGATGCTCAGCAAGCTGAGCCGGGTCGAGCGTGACATGCACCAGCGGCTCGGCCGGGAGCCGACCCCGGAGGAGCTGGCCGTCGAGCTTGACCGGACGCCGGACCAGATCGAGGAGCTGCTGCGCACCAGCCGCCAGCCGATCAGCCTGGACTCCACCATCGGCGAGGACGGCGAGACCAGCATCGGGGACCTGATCGAGGACGTGGACGCGCCCGCGGCATCGGAGCTCGTTGACCGCCAGCTGATGGCCGACCAGCTCCGGCATGCGCTCGATGCGCTGACTCCGCGCGAGGCCACGATCATGGCCATGCGGTTCGGCCTCTATGACGGGAACCCGCACACCCTGGACGAGATCGGCAAGGTACTCGGCCTGACCAGGGAGCGGATCCGGCAACTGGAGAAGCAGTCCCTGTCCAAGCTGCGTCATCCCAGCCGCGCCCAGCCGCTGCTGGACTACGCAAGCTAGCGGATGTGCCGCGGGCCGCGCCGGGAAGGATGACGGCGCGGCCCGCGCACGTACCGGGGGAAACCGCCCGGCGCGCCGGGCCCGGCGCGCACTGCGCCGCATCAGCCGCCGTCCCGACCGGAAAGCCCGCAGCCATGTTGCGATATGGCCCGAAGGTTGACGATTCACGGCAGCACGGTATGCCGATCCTGCTACTGTCCATGCCCCAGGAGAATCTCTAACTCTCCCGCGTAGCAGGGCCATCACATATCCGTCCGCTCAGACTCCGGGGCCAGTGCCATGGGTTTAGGTCTGAAGTCCATCCGCCAGCGAATCCTGCTGCTCGTTCTCGTCCCGGTGCTGTCCCTGATCGGGCTGTACATCTTCGCGACGAGCCTGACCGCGAGCGACGCCATCAACCTGGCCCGGGCGAACACGCTGAAGAACGCCACCGGCGTGCCGGCCGGTGCCTTCCTCAGCGCGGTCGACGCCGAGCGCCCGCTGGCGATGATCTACCTGTCCAGCCCCACCGGCCCGAACCTGGCGGCGCTCCGGGCGCAGGAGGCGAAGACCAGCCGGGCGGCGGCGGCGCTGCGGGTGGCCCTCACCTCGCACGGCACCACCGGCAACGCCTCCGCGGGCGAAAAGGCGGCCATCGGCGCCCTGCTCAAGGATGCGGCCGGCCTGCCCGCGCTGCGCACGCGGATCAGCTCGCAGACGATCACCAGGTCGCAGGCGTTCAGCGAGTACAACGACATCGTCGAGGACGGCTACAGCGTCCTGAACCAGGCGATCCTGCAGGAGAACAGCCCGCAGGTGGTAACCCAGTCGCTGGCGTTCGTGCGGATGGGCAAATCCGAGGAGATGCTGCTGCGCGAGGACGCGATCCTGGTCAGCGACATGGCGGCGCGGTCCTTCCCGGCGGGCGATCAGCAGCTCTTCACCGAGCTCGCGGGAGCGCGCCGGGCGCTGGCCGGCCAGACGCTGCCTGACCTTCAGCCGCTGTACCGCGGCTACTACCTGCGCGACGTCAGCCCGCGGGCCGCCGCGGCCCTGCTGGCGCTGGAAAACAAGGTGATCAGCGCGCGCCCGGCCCGGGCCGGCGGGCCGCCCCCGGTGCCGCCGCTGGCCTGGCAGCAGGCGGTCGGCGAGGTCTCGGCCGGGCTGTCACGCGCGGGCACGCAGGCGTCAGAGGAACTCACCGACCGGGCCCAGTCCGCCGCGCACGCCACCTACCTGCGGCTCATCCTGGCCGGCGGGCTCGGCCTGGTCGCGGTGATCTTGTCCATCATCGTGTCGGTCATCGTCGGCCGCGGCCTGGTGCGCGAGCTGGCCGCGCTCCGGGAGTCCGCCCTGGACCTGGCGAACAAGCGCCTGCCGGACGTGATGGCCCGGCTGCGCGCAGGCGAGGATGTTGACCTCAGCGCCGGGGAAGCGCCGCCGATCGCCGCCAGGACCAACGAAATCGTCCAGGTCAGCGAGGCGTTTGGCACCGTGCAGCGGACGGCAGTCGAGGCCGCCGCCGGCGAGGCCAGGCTGCGGCGCGGCGTCAGCGACATCTTCCGGAACCTGGCCCGGCGCAGCCAGTCCCTGCTGCACCGGCAGCTGGCCCTGCTGGACGCGATGGAACGCAGCGCCGCGGAGCCAGCGGAGCTTGAGGGCCTGTTCCGCATCGACCACCTCACCACCCGCATGCGCCGGCACGCCGAGAGCCTGATCATCCTGTCCGGCGACGCCCCCGCGCGCGGATGGCGCCATCCGGTGCCGCTCGTGGACGTGCTCCGGGCGGCCGTCGCCGAGGTGGAGGACTACACCCGGATCAAGGTCAGCGCGACCACCCGGGCGGCGCTGGCCGGGCCCGCGGTCGGTGACGTCATCCACATGATCGCGGAGCTCGCGGAGAACGCCGCGATCTTCTCGCCGCCGAACACCCCGGTGCTGATCGGCGGCGACCTGGTGGGCCGCGGATTCGCGGTGGAGATCGAGGATCGCGGGCTCGGCCTGACCGATGAGCAGCTCGCCGAGATCAACGACCGGCTGGAAAACCCGCCGCCCTTCGACCTGTCCGGCAGCGACCAGCTCGGGCTCTTCGTGGCCGGCCAGCTCGCCCGGCGGCACCAGGTGCGGATCTCGCTGCGCCCCTCCCCCTACGGCGGGACGACCGCGATCGTGCTCATACCGCTCAGCCTGATCGTCCCGGAAGGGACCTACGAGCCGGACTCGGCAGCCGGAAGCCCGCAGGCGGCCGCCATCCAGCTGACCGGCAGGCACGCGGCCCGGGCCGGTGAGCTGGCCGAGGCGGCGATGGCCGGGGTGGGCGCGGCGATGGCCGGGGTGGATCCGGCCGGGGGCTACGCCGGGGCGCCCGCGCCGGATGCGGGAGCCGGCCAGCCGCCCGGCCCGGCCGGCGACGCCTCCTGGTTCGGGCTGGCCGGGACGGCCACGGAGGATCCCGCGAGCACCGCCGACCTGGGCGAGCTGCTGCCGCGGCGGGTACGGCAGGCGAACCTGGCGCCGCAGCTCCGCACCAGCGCGCCGGGCGCGAGCGCGGCGCCCGGCGGCCAGCCGCCCGGCGACGAGATGCCCGGTGACCGCTCGCCGGAGCAGGCCCGCGCCACGCTCGCGGCCATCCAGCAGGGCTGGCAGCGGGGGCGGCTGGCCGCTGACGCCGCCCAGCCGGACGCCGGCCCGGCGGCAGCGGCCCCGTCACCCGCGGAATCCGGGGCCGGCCCGGCGCCGGGCGCCGACTGACGGCAGGGGGAAATGTGGGCGGAGCGCAGCAGCACGAGAACGGCGATACCAGTGACCTGACCTGGCTCCTTGACGATCTGGTCAGCCGCGTCACGCAGATCGACAAGGCGGTGATCCTGTCCCGCGACGGCCTGGCCATCGGAGCCTCGGCCGGACTGACCCGCGAGGACGCCGAGCACCTGTCCGCGCTGGCGGCCGGCTTCCAGAGCCTGGCCCGGGGAGCGGGCCGGCATTTCGGCGGCGGCCAGGTCCGGCAGACCATCGTCGAGATGGATAACGGATTCCTGTTCGTGACCGCCGCCGGCGAGGGCAGCTGCCTGGCCGTGCTGAGCCCGGCCGCCGCCGACGCGGGCCTGATCGCCTACGAGATGGCCGTCCTGGTCAAGCGCGTGGGCCAGCACCTGGCCGTGAACCCCCGGCCGGTGCCCGCCGGGGAACTGACGGACTGAGCCGGGCATGCCTTCGCCCCAGGACCGGTGGCTGGACGCGGACGCGGGCCCGGTCGTCCGCCCCTACGCGCTGACCGGCGGCCGGACCAGGCCCACCGGCGCGAGCCTGGACCTGATCGCGCTCGTCACCGCCGTCCGGGGGGCCACGCCCGGCTCCGCCGGGCTGGATCCGGAGCATTACGAGCTGCTGCGGCTATGCCGCCTGCCCGCGTCGGTGGCCGACCTGGCCGCCGATCTCGACCTGCCCGTCGGCGTTGTCCGGATCCTGATCGCCGACTTGCGGGACCGCTCCCTGGTCCGGATTCATCACCCCGTATCCCCGGCGCGGCGGCCTGATCCGCGCATCCTCAGGGAGGTGGCCGATGGCCTACGCCGACTCTGACCCGGCGGCCGGCCCGCCCGCCGCGCCCGTGGCCGTCAAGATCCTGATCGCGGGCGGCTTCGGGGCCGGCAAGACCACGCTGGTGGGCTCGGTGACCGAGATCCGGCCGCTGCGCACCGAGGAGCCGCTGAGCGAGCCGGGCGCCCGGCTGGACCGCCTCGACGGCGTGGAACGCAAGGCCACGACCACCGTCGCCCTCGATTTCGGCCGGATCACGATCACCGACAACCTGGTGGTCTACCTCTTCGGCACGCCCGGCCAGGAGCGGTTCTGGTTCATGTGGGACGAGCTGGCCCGCGGCGCGCTCGGCGCGGTCGTGCTGGCCGACACCCGGCGGCTGGCCGACTGCTTCCCGTCCGTGGACTACTTCGAGCAGCGCGGCATGCCCTTCATCGTCGCGGTGAACTGCTTCGACGGGGCGCGGCGCTATCGCGGCCAGGACGTCAGGCGGGCGCTCGACCTGAACCCGGAGGTCCCGGTGATCATGTGCGACGCGCGCCGGCACGCGTCCGGCCGGGATGCCCTGGTCGCGCTGGTCGAGCATGCCCTTGAGCTGATCAGCGGCCAGCCCGGCTACGCCGCCGCGGCGCCGGCCCGTAGCCCCGCCGGGCGGCTGATCGGGTAGGCATGACGTATGCCAACCGAGCTGGCCCGGTACTGGCGGCACGCCGCGGTGCCGGGGGTCGACCTGCTGCGCGCCAGGTACGTGACGCACCGCTACCGGCGGCACGCGCATGAGACGTATACGGTCGGCGTGATCGAGTCCGGCGTGGAGGAGTTCCACTACGGCGGCGCGCTGCTGCGGGCCGGTCCCGGCGCGGTCGCGCTGCTCAATCCGGAAGTCGTGCACACCGGCCAGGCCGGGGTGCCGGAGGGGTGGTCCTACCGGGTGCTCTACCCGGCGGTCGGCCTGGTCGCGGGTATCGCCGCCGACCTCGGCGGCGCGGGTGGCACGCCCGTCTTCCGGCAGACGGTGATCGACGACCCGCGCTGCGCGCGGCTGCTGCGGTCGGCGCACCTGGCCGCCGAGCACGGCGACCGGCTCGCGTCGTCCAGCCTGCTGCGCGCGGCGCTGGCCGGCATCCTGACCGCGCATGCGAGCCCCGCCGCTGCCCCGGATCGGCCGCCGGGGCCCCGTTATTCATCGGCCGCGGTCCGCGCGGTACGCGATGAGCTGGCGGATCGCCTGGCCGACCCGCCGAGCCTGGACGAGCTCGCGCTGGCCGCCGGGATGAGCCCGTTCGCGCTGCTGCGGGCGTTCCGGGATGAGACCGGCCTGCCGCCGCACGCCTACCTGAACCAGCTGCGAGTGCGGCTGGCCCGGCGGCTGCTCGACGCCGGGCTGCCCCCGGCCGACGTGGCGGCCGAGGCCGGCTTCGCCGACCAGCCGCACCTGACCCGGCACTTCAAGCGGGTAGTCGGCGTTCCCCCCGGTGCCTATCAGCGGGACCGCGGCGCGCTCCGGCCGGCCGGCGGCGCGGCAAGAACGTACAAGAATCCGCACCGGGCCGGCGCCTAGCGTTCGGCCCATGGCAGACCAGACGGCGCCGCCCGCCGCCGCCGGGCCGGCCCGGCCGGTACGCGACGGGATCGCCCTCGGCCTGGCCGTGGGCACCTCCGGGCTGGCGTTCGGCGCGGCCGCGGTCAGCTCCGGGCTGACCGTGGCCCAGGCGTGCGCGCTCAGCCTGCTGACCTTTACCGGCGCCTCGCAGTTCGCCCTGGCGGGCGCGGTCGCCGCCGGGGGCGGCCTGGTCGCGGGCACCGCCAGCGCGATCCTGCTCGGCAGCCGGAACGCCCTGTACGGGCTGCGGCTGGCCGGCCTGCTGCAAGTCCGCGGCCTGCGCCGGGCGGCGGCCGCGCAGGGCGTGATCGACGAGTGCACGGCGGTCGCCCTGGCCCAGCCCGACGACGCATCCGCCCGGGCCGGCTTCCGGGCGACCTTCGCCAGCCTGTACCTGACCTGGAACCTCTGCACCGCGGTCGGCGCGCTCGGCGCGGGCCGGCTGGGCTCGCCCCAGTCACTCGGCCTGGACGTGGTGGGACCGGCCGCGTTCCTCGCGCTGATCTGGCCGCGGCTGCGGGCCGGCTGGACCGAGCGCGGCGTCGGCCTGCTCGGCGCGGTGATCGCGCTGGCCGCCACGCCCTTCTGCCCGCCCGGCGTCCCGGTGATCCTGGCCGCGTCCGCCGCGCTGGCCGGGGCGCTGGCGGACCGGGCGGCCGGCCACGCGGCCGGCCAGTCCGCCGAGCCGGACGGCGGATTGCCATGACCCCGACCTGGATCGCCGTGCTGGCCACCGCCGCCGGATGCTACGCGCTGAAGCTGGCCGGCCTGACCGTCCCGCAGAGCCTGCTGAACCACCCGCTGGCCCGCCGGTTCGCCGAGCTGGTCCCGGTCGCGCTGCTGGCCGCGCTCGCCGCGGTGCAGACGTTCGCGAGCGGGCAGTCGCTGCACGCCGATCCGGCGCAGCTGGCCGGGATGGGCGCGGCCGTGGCGGCGCTGCTGGCCCGCGCGCCGTTCCTGGCCGTGATCGTGGCCGCCGCCGGAACGGCCGCCGCGGTGCGGGCGCTCGGGCTGGGCTGACCGGGCACTGCGGCCGGGCGCGGTATCCTGCCCGCGTGACTGTCCAGGTGGAGGTACTCACAGAGGTAACCGATGAGGTGGTCGAGGCGTTCGGCCGCCTGCTGCCGCAGCTGTCCGGCAGCGCCCCGCCGCTCGACCGGGCCGCGTTAGAGCAGGTCGTGTCGAGCCCCGCGATCACCGTGCTGCTGGCGCGGTCAGCGGGCGTCATCGCCGGCTCCCTGACGCTGGCGATGTTCCCGCTGCCGACCGGGATCCGGGCCTGGATCGAGGACGTGGTGGTCGATGAGTCGGCCCGGGGCCAGGGGGCGGGCGGGACCCTGATCCTGGCCGCGCTGCGGCGGGCCGAGGCGGCCGGGGCCAGGACGGTTGACCTGACCTCCCGGCCGTCCAGGGCCGCCGCGGGGCGGCTCTACGAGCGGGCCGGGTTCACGCTGAGGGAGTCCCGGCTGTACCGGTACGCGCTCGGCCAGGGCTAGCCCGGCCGGCCGCCGCGCGGCTAGCCGCCCAGGTCCGCCACGGCGGCCAGCAGCCGGTCCACGTCATCGCGGTCGTTGTAGTGCACCAGGCCGGCCCGCACCGCGCTACCGGTGGACCTGATGCCGAGGGCGCCGGTGAGCTCCCAGGCGTAGTTATCGCCGTCCCAGACGTTGATCTTGCGCTCGGCCAGCAGCCCGGCGACGCCGGCCGGGGTCCGGCCCGCGACGGTAAAGTAGGCGGTCGCCGTGCGGTGGCGCGGACGGCCGTAGACCGTCACGTGCGGCATGGCCGTCAGCCCGGCCAGCAGCACGGCCGCGAGCTTCTCCTCGTGCTCCGCCGCGGCCGTCATCGCGGCGAGCAGCCGCTCGCGCCGCGTCCCCGAGGCGGCGTCGGTCAGCCCGGCCAGGTGCTCGACCGCCGCGGTCACGCCGGCCAGGTCGGCGAACGGCGGGGTGCCCTGCTCGAAGCGCTCGGGCACCGTGTCCGGCGCGGGCGCCAGCTTGTCCGGGCGGATCGACTCCAGCAGCGCCGGATCGGCGATCACCGCGCCGATATGCGGCCCGGACCACTTGTAGGCGCTGGTGGCATAGAAGTCAGCGCCCAGCACGCGGATGTCGGTCGGCCCGTGCGGGGTGGCATGCACCCCGTCGACGTAGCTGAGCGCCCCGGCGGCCCGGGCCATCGCGGTGATCGCCGCCACGTCCGGCCGGGTGCCGATCACGTTGCTCGCGGCCGTGACGGCGACCAGCCGGGTCCGGTCGCTGATCAGCTCGCCGAACTGCCCGGCGGGCAGTTCCCCGGCCGGCAGGCTGACCTCGGCCCAGCGGACCGTCGCACCGGCCCGGGCCGCGGCGCGGACCCACGGCCGGACGTTGGCATCGTGGTCCATCCGGGTGACCACCACCTCATCGCCCGGGCCCCATCCCGCGGCCAGAGCGTTGGCCAGGCGGAAGGTCAGGGTGGTCATATTCGGCCCGAGGATCACGCCGTCCGGCTCGCCGCCGGTCAGGTCGGCCACGGCCTGGCGGCATTCGGAAATGATCAGATCGGACCGGCGGCTGGCCGGGAACGCCCCGCCGGAGTTGCCGAGGCCGGCCCGGTACGCGTCGCCGATCGCGTCAATCACGGCGCGGGGCACCTGGGTGCCGGCCGCCCCGTCCAGGTACGCATAGCCGTCATCCAGGGCGGGGTAGGCGGACCGCACCTTGCTCACGTCGAATGTCACTGGCGCTGCGCTCCCTTCGCGGCCGGCCGGCTCGCGGCCCGGCCGCGGCGGCCTGACCGGTGGCCGGCGAATGGCGGCCGTACCGCACATCATGGCACCCGGGTCGCGGCGCTTCAGCGCGGCGACCGGCCAGATGCGCGCAGCAGCGCGTGCCACTGGTCGCAGCGGCCATCGGGGCCGGGCGGCTCCGGCACCGGAAGCTGCGGGGTCCCGGCCCGCCAGCCGGCCAGCACGATCCCGGGCGCGGCCGGGCGGTAGTCCTTGCCGAGCGCGCCGGCCAGGTCCCACGCGTGCAGGTGCCACTCGGCGCACGCCGCGCCGGCCATGCCCGCCACGGTCACCACGGTGTCCCGGTACTGGTGATGCGGAAGGTTCCAGACCGGCCGGAGCCGGCGCGCGTACGCCCGCGCCGATGCGGCGAACACGGCAATGTGCTCCGGGCCGCTGGCGTCCGGCAGCGTGGCCAGCTCGGCCGCGTTCTGCCGGGCCAGCTTGCGCTCCAGGGAGTCGGGATGAGCCCCCGTCGCCATCAGCCGGGCCAGCCGGCTGACCGGCGCGTCGTCCAGGTACTCGTGATAGTCATCGGCCATGCAGCGCAGGTGCCCGGCGAGATCGGCGGCCCGCCAGTCGGCGCAGGGCGTCCGGGCGCTCCAGGCCGCCGCGCTGAACTGGGCGGCCAGCTCGCAGATGATGATCACCGCGTCGTAGTAGGCCGCTAAGGCCGGCCCAGGCGACCACCGGATCGCGGGCCGATTCGGTGAATCGGTGCGTTCCATGGTCCCTCCCCCGGCCGGGGGCCGAGGCCGTGAGCCCCCGGACTAGCCAGGTTGCCAGAGTTGCCCGCTGCCCGCCACCCTGCGGCCTATATGGCTATTCACCGCGAAGCGCCCGGCGGCCGGGGGTCGCGGCCGTATGGTGCGGATGTCGCGCTGAGCGAAAACCAGGTGACAGCCCGGCGGCGCGGCGGTTAGCCTCCAGGAAATGCCCTCCGAGCCAGCAGGCCAGCTTCCGCATGCCCAGCTTCCGCATGCCCAGGGCGGCCAGACGCCGTTCCAGGCGCTGTGGCGTACCCGCGAGTATCTCCGGCCCTACCGCTGGCAGCTCGTCCTGATGCTCGCGGCGGCGCTCGGGTCGGTCGCCGCGGAGATCGCGATCCCGCTGCTCACCAAGGCGGTCATCGACGGGCCGATCGCGCACGACGAGCGGCAGCTGCTGGTGCCGCTCGGCCTGGCCGCGATCGGGCTCGGCACGGCCCAGGCGGCGCTGAACCTGATCCGGCGGTGGGTGCAGGCCAGCGCGGTTACCGGCATGGAGCTGGCCATGCGGAACGACATCTACGCGCATCTGCAGCGGCTGCACCTGGGCTTCCACGGCTCGTGGCAGTCCGGCCAGCTACTGTCGCGGGCCACCACCGACCTGTCCGCGATCCGGCGGTTCGCCGGCTTCGGCACGATCTTCTTCATCACCAACGTGGTCACGTTCGTGGTCGTGATCGCCCTGCTCATCGACCTGAACTGGTGGCTCGGCGTGATCACCGGCCTGGTCTTCCTGCCGGTCGCCGCGGCCTGCTTCCGGTTCGAGCGGCGGTACCGCGTGCTGTCCCGGCGCGCCCAGGACCAGCAGGGCGACCTGGCCACCTACGTGGAGGATGCCGCGGCCGGCATCCGGGTGCTGAAGTCGCTCGGCCGGCGCGACGAGGCGGCCGGGCGGCACACCACCGAGGCGTCCCGGGTCTACCGGACCCAGCTGGACATGGCCCGGCTCCGCGGCACGTTCTGGGCCGGCCTGGACCTGATCCCGAACATCATGATCGGCCTGGTCCTGCTGCTCGGCACGTTCGCCACCAGCAGGCACGAGCTGAGCCTCGGCGGGCTGGTCGCGTTCATCACGCTGACCCTGCAGCTGGTCTGGCCGATCGAGGCGATGGGGTACATCCTCGCCTCCGGCCAGGAAGCGGCCACGGCCGCGCAGCGGATCTACGAGATCCTCGACACCAAGCCGGCCATCACCAGCCCCCCGGCCGGCCCTGGTCCCGGCCCGGACGGCCCCGGGCGGCTGACCTTCGATCACGTCGCGTTCCGCTACCCCGGCGCGCCCCGGCCGGTGCTGGCCGACATCTGCCTGGAACTCGAGCCCGGCGAGACGCTGGCGCTGGTCGGCTCAACCGGGGCCGGCAAGACCACCCTGCTGCAGCTGGTCCCCCGGCTGGACGACGTCACCTCCGGATCCATCCGGCTGGACGGTACTGACATCCGGCAGCTCGCCCTGCCGCAGCTGCGCGCCCGGATCGGCTGCGCGTTCGAGGATCCCACCCTGTTCTCCGCCAGCGTCACGGAGAACATCAGCTTCGGCTCGGCGGACGCCAGCCCGGCGGCGATCGAGGCGGCCATCGCGGTGGCCCAGGCGGGCTTCGTCTACGACCTGCCGTGGGGCCTGGACACCCGGATCGGGGAGCAGGGCATGGCCCTGTCCGGCGGCCAGCGGCAGCGGGTCGCGCTGGCCCGCGCGATCCTGGCCCGGCCGTCGGTCCTGGTGCTTGACGACCCGCTGTCCGCGCTCGACGTGCACACCGAGGCCAAGGTCACCGAGGCGCTCCGCCGGGTGCTTTCCGCGTCGACCGCGCTGATCGTCGCGCACCGGCCGTCCACCGTCCTGCTCGCCGACCGGGTGGCGCTGCTGGACGGCGGGGTGATCAGCGCGCTCGGCACGCACGCCGAACTGCTCGCGGGCAGCCCGCGCTACCGGGACCTGATGAGCGCCGCCCCGCTGCCGGACCAGCCGGGCGGCGATGATGCGGAGCCGGACGGCGCGGCCGGGCCGGACCTGACGGGAGTACACCGGTGAGCGGGCAGACCGCCGAGGCCTGGCGCGGAATCGCGGCCGAGGACGAGGAGGACATCAGCGCGAGCCTGTCCGCCATGCTGCGGCGGCGGGGCAGGCGCCTGCTCCAGGACCTGCTCCGGCCGCACCGCCGCAGCGTGGCGGCGATCCTCGCGCTGATCCTGATCGCGAACCTGGGCGCGCTGGCCGGGCCGTGGCTGGTCGGAATCGGCGTCGACCGGGTGCCGCAGATCACCGCCAGCGGCGACCTGGCGCCGATGGCCGGCATCATCGTGGCCTTTGCCATCGCGGTGCTGACCCAGGCGGTCGCCACCCGCGCGTTCATCCGCGGAATGGGCCGCCTCGGCGGCACGGTCGTGCTCGAGCTCAGGCGCCGGCTCTTCGCCCACTTCCAGCGGCTGCCGGTGGCCTTCCACGAGCGGTATACCTCGGGCCGCGTCATCTCCCGGCAGGTCTCCGACATCGACTCCATTTCCGATCTCTTCGACGAGGGGCTGGACTCGCTGGTCTCCGCCGTGTTCTCGCTGCTGCTGGTCGGCGCCGGGATGCTGCTGCTGGACTGGCAGCTCGGGCTGGTCGTGCTGGCCGGGTTCGCCCCGCTGATCTGGCTGACCGCCTGGTTCCGGCGCGAGTCCGCGCTCGCCTACCGGCGGACCAGGGACACGATCGCCCGCGTCATCGTGCAGTTCGTGGAGACCTTCAGCGGCATTCAGGCGGTCCAGGCGTTCCGCCGGGAAGAGCGGAACGACGAGATCTTCGGCGAGCTGAACCAGGACTACGCGGACGCCAGCCTGCGCTCGTCGCGCCTGATCGCCATCTACTCGCCGGGGATCACCCTGGTCGGCAACCTCGCCGTGGGCGCGGTGCTGCTCTATGGCGGGCTGCGGGTCATCGACGGCGGCATGAAGGTCGGCGTGCTCGTCACGTTCCTGCTCTACCTGCAGCGCTTCTTCGACCCGCTGCAGGACCTGTCGCAGTTCTACAACACCTTCCAGTCGGCCGCGGCGGCGCTGGAGAAGATCTCCGGCGTGCTCGACGAAGAGCCGCTGGTGGCCGAGCCAGCCGAGCCGACGGCGCTGCCGCCGCACGCCAGCGGGACCAGCGGGCGGACGGTCAGCTTCGAGTCGGTCCGGTTCGGCTACCAGCGCAAGACGGTGCTGCCCGGGCTCGACCTGAGCATCCCGGCCGGCCAGACCGCGGCCCTGGTCGGCGCCACCGGCGCGGGGAAGACAACCATCGCGCGGCTGCTCGCCCGGCTCTACGATCCGGTCGGCGGCCGGATCCTGCTCGACGGCGTCGACCTGCGGCAGCTGTCCGAGCCGGATCTGCGCGCCGCGATCCTCCTGATCACTCAGGAGAATTTCCTGTTCGGCGGCACCATCGCGGAGAACATCGAGCTCGGGAAGCCCGGCTCGTCCCGCGCCGACGTGCAGGCGGCCGCGGCCGCCATCGGCGCGCACGAGTTCATCGACGCGCTGCCGGACGGCTATGACGCGCCGGTCGGCAAGCGCGGCGGGCGGCTGTCCGCGGGCCAGCGGCAGCTGATCTCCTTCGCGCGCGCCTTCCTGGCCGCTCCGGCGGTGCTGGTCCTGGACGAGGCCACCTCGCTGCTGGACATCCCGAGCGAGCGGCTCGTGCAGCAGGCGCTGCAGACGATCCTGGCCGGGCGCACCGCGCTGATCATCGCGCACCGGCTGTCCACGGTCGAAATTGCCGACCGGGTGCTGGTCATCGATGACGGCCGTATCGTGGAGGACGGCCCGCCGGGGCAGTTGCTGACCCGCGACGGCGAGTTTTCCGCGCTGCACGCCAGCTGGCGCGACAGCCTCGCCTGACGCCACGGCGGCCCGGAGGGCGTTTGCCGGGCCCGCGCGGGCAGTGAGATCATGATGCGCGGAGGCCTGATGGCGGCAGATGACGTCTCTCGCCCGCCTGGCCGCATCGGCCGCGGGCCGGGCGCACCACGCCTGCCGGCCGGGCGGCGGCTGGCCCGGAGGCTGGCGATAGGCACCGCGCTGGTCGCCTACTCCTGGGCCGCGGCGATGACCGCGCCGTTCAGCACCGCCGCCCTGTGCTGCGTGCTGCTGCCGGGTGCCGTCGTCGCGGTTATCGCGATCTGGCGCCCGCCCGCCCGGATACCGCCGCCGGACCGGCTGGACGTCACTGGCTTCTCGTACTGGGCGATCTGCGTCGCCGCCCTTTTCGAATGGGAGGCATCCGCCTTCAAAGACAATTCCCTCTGGTGGCACCCGGCGCTGACTGACCTGATTAATCCGCTGATAGCACCGCTCCCGCTGAAAAGCGCGGCGATCCTGCTCTGGCTCCTAGCCGGGTGGGCACTGGTGCGGCGGTGAGGGCGGGATGACCACCCGGGTTGTCACGATCATCGGCTTTAGCGGCGTGATCATCGCGCTATTCGTGCTGGAGATCATCGGGCGGCGGCGGACCACCAGGGTCCCGACGCTGGGCGAATGGCTCGGGTATCTCATGCGCGCCCGGGCCGGCCGGGCCGCGATCCTGCTCGGCTGGCTCTGGCTCGGCTGGCACTACTTCGCCCGGTAGCCGGCCGCGGGCCGGGCCACCGGGGAGGGGCCCCGGCGGCGTCCCGCCGTCCGCTAGGCTGGCCAGCGTGACTAGGGGCAGTAAGCAGGTCAGCGAGAAGGCCGCCGCGCAGTACCAGGCGGACGTCGCGCTCGCGGCCAGGTTCGATGAGCTGCTCGGCGCCGCTCGCGTGGCCGAGCAGGCCTTCCGGCAGTCGCAGGCGGCGCAGGCGCCGCTGCTGGAGCAGCACTCCCTGGGCGTGGCCCTGGGCACGGCGCTGACGGATGCGATGCGGTCCGCCTATGCCGCCGAGCGGGCCGAGATCGGCCCGCGCGGCTATGACGACCGGATCTTCCGGCGCAAGGCCAAGGCCAAGCCGGCCGTGCACGCCTGGACCGACGAGGCCGAGCGGCTGCTGACCTTGCGGGAAACCCATATGCTCACCGGCATCCCGCCCGTCCCGCGGTCCTACGCTGCCTGACCGCCCGGGTCCCATTCCCGCCGTTACCGGGCGCGCGCTGGCCGCGGCGCCGGCGCGTTGCCGCCATCAGCCGCTGTCCGTTGTGCTATGACTACTGCTGACTACCGGTAGTAAATCCGTGTCAGTGCGTACATCAATAGAAGCTACAAATGATGACCCGTAAAACCGTCACAATGAGCCATGCCGTTAAGACAGCGGACCTGGCACAGTAGAATGTGATCAAGACCACAACGATGAATGACCTGGAGGCACAAGATGTGCCCGCATACGCCGTCCTGCCCGGATGCGAGAGCTCCGGACCGTGAGGCGGCCCGGACCCTTATCAGCCATCCGGAGCAGGGCTGGAGCCTGCTCTGCAACGGCGTCGTCAGCTTCGAGGACACCGGTGAGCTGCTCCCCGACGGGGACACGATCGCGCCGCACCGGCCGACCGACTTCGCGCTGCCCGCGACCATGCCGCGCTCGCCGGCGGCCTAGCGCCTAGCCCGGTAGGACTAGCGCATTATCTCCGGGGGGCCGGCGATGCCGGCGACGGGGAGTTCAGGATCTCGCGCAGCCACGACGCCGCCGCGTCGCCCACCGCAGCCGGATTTCGCGACAGTGCGTGCGTCTCGCCCGGCATGACGACGATCCTGCTGGCGTCCGGTTCGGCTGGCACCCCGAATGGATCACGATCCCCGTTGATCACCAGTACCGGGACCCCGGCCGCCCGCAATTCGGCCGCCCGGGACGCCCCGGGACGCCCGGGCGGGTGCAGCGGGAAGGCCAGCGCCACGACGGCGCAGGCGCCGGCCGCGCGGGCGGTACGGCAGGCCACCCGCGCGCCGTTACTGCGGCCGCACAGGACCAGCGGAATCCCGGGGATTCTGGCCCGGAGCGCCGCCATGATCTCTAGCCAGGCGGCGTCCTGGCGGATCGCCGAGCCGGGCGCGCGGGCGCCGCGCAGCCGGTACGGCTGGGTCACCCGGGCGACCGCCGCATCCAGCGCCGCCGCCGCGGCGCAGACCGCCAGCAGGTCAGGCGCGTCCACCCGGCCGCCCGCGCCGTGCGTCACGGCGAGCAGGAAGGCCGGCCGGGCTGGCTCATCCAGCTCGAACCGGGCCGGGCCGCTGCTGGTCCCGATCTCCACGCGGGCAGCGTAACCGCTGACCGGCGATCGCGGTCAGGGCAGGCCGGCCACGCTGACGGACTCAAGCTGCCGGGAGTTGAAGTTGGTGACCAGCAGGGTCCGGCCGTCCGGTGCCAGCGCCATCTGCCGGGGGAACCCCCCGGCCCGCAGGTACCCGAGCAGGGCCGGCTTCCCGGCCAGCGCGGCCGCCACGTTCACCACCGCCAGGCTGGATACGGCACCGGGGACGTGATACCGGTTCGAGTCGGCGACGACGATCCGGGTGCCGTGCCTGACCAGGGCGAGCCCGATCGGAGCCTCGCCGACCGGCACCTTCGCGATGAGCGAGCGGGCCGGGTCTAGTGCGCAGCCGGGCGGCGGAGAAGCCGAGCAGCGCATCGCCCGCCCGGGCGGTCACCCAGACCGCGCGGCCGTCCGCCGACGTGATGACCCGGATCGGCTGGCAGCCCGCGCTGACCGCGGTTACGACGGAACGGCCAGGGTCGGTCTCGGCCCGGCGGATGCTGATGACCTGCAGCGTTCCCTGGCCGCCCAGCCCGCCGCGGCCGGACGGCCGGGCGCCGGGCGCGAACTCGCTGGTCGCGTACAGCCACTGGCCGTCCGGCGACACGGCCATTCCTACCGGGTCCGGGCCGACCGGGATGTCACCGATGAAGTCCGGCGGGCCGAACCCGCTGGCCAGCGCCCGCTGCAGGCGGTACACGGCGATCGCCTGGCCGCCCTCGATGCTGGCGAACGCGTACCGGTCGTCGGCCGACAGCGCGACCTCGATGGCGCGATCGCCCTTGCTGGTCAGCATCCCGAGCACAGCGTGCGGGCGGCCGCTCTCGGCCGCGGCCACGTCGATGACCTCCGCGCCGCCGGCCATCCGCGACGAGCAGGTAGCGCCCGTCGCGGGTCAGTGCCTCGCCGAGCGCGGGGCCATGCCCGGGCAGCCTGATGGTCCGGATCAGCGACGGGGCGGCCTGGCCGCCGGACCGCAGCACCCCGATCGAGAGGCCCAGCGACACGAACGACCAGCGCCCGTCGGCGCTGACGACCACCCCGAACGGGCTCCCCGGCACGGACTCCAGCGAGGTTCCGGCCGCGCCCAGCGCGCGTCCGTGCGCCGTCGCCGTGGTGCATCCGGGCGGTGCACGAGTCCGGGTGACCCGGATGGCGGCAGGCCGGGACGTGACACCGGGCGCGGCCGCCGAAGAGGGTCCGTGGCTGCCCGGTGCCACCTGCGGAGCCGGACCTGCGGAGCAGCCGGCCGCCAGCACGATGGCCGTCGCCGTTAAGACGACAGCCAGGACTTTCATCCGTTCAGGATATGGGCGACCGGCCAGGCGCCGGCGGTCACCTCCGGCGGGCGGCGGCTATACCTTCAGCAGTTTCTTCAGGAACTGGCCGGTGTAGCTGTCCTCGGCCATCGCCACCTGCTCGGGGGTGCCGGTCGCGATCACGCTGCCGCCCCGCGAGCCGCCCTCCGGGCCCAGGTCGATGACCCAGTCGGCGGTCTTGATCACGTCCAGGTTGTGCTCGATCACGATCACCGTGTTGCCGCCGTCGACCAGCCGGCCGAGCACGCCGAGCAGCTTGCGGATGTCGTCGAAGTGCAGTCCGGTGGTCGGCTCGTCCAGCACGTAGATGGTGCGCCCGGTGGAACGGCGCTGCAGCTCGGAGGCCAGCTTGACCCGCTGCGCCTCGCCGCCGGACAGCGTCGGCGCGGGCTGGCCGAGCCGCACGTAGCCGAGCCCGACGTCGACCAGCGTCTTGAGGTGCCGGTGGATGGCGGGCACCGGCTCGAAGAACTCGGCCGCCTCCTCGATCGGCATCTGCAGCACGTCGGCGATCGTCTTGCCCTTGTAATGCACCTGCAGGGTGTCGGTGTTGTACCGGGCGCCGTGGCAGACCTCGCACGGCACGTACACGTCCGGCAGGAACTGCATCTCGATCTTGATCGTGCCGTCCCCGGCGCACGCCTCGCACCGGCCGCCCTTGACGTTGAAGGAGAACCGGCCCGGCTGGTAGCCGCGGACCTTGGCTTCCGTCGTCATCGCGAACAGCCGCCGCACGTGGTCGAACACGCCGGTGTAGGTGGCCGGGTTGGACCGCGGGGTCCGGCCGATCGGCCCCTGGTCCACGTGCACCACCTTGTCCAGGTGCTGCATGCCGGTCACCCGCACGTGCCGGCCCGGCACCGTCCTGGCTCCGTGCAGTTCCTTCGCCAGCGCGCTGTAGAGGATGTCGTTGACCAGGGTCGATTTCCCCGAGCCGGACACGCCCGTGACCGCGATGAAGCAGCCGAGCGGGAAGGCGACGTCGACGTCGCGCAGGTTGTGCTCGCTGGCGCCCTTGACCGTCACCTCCCGGCCGCGGACCCGCTTCCGGCGGACGGCGGGCAGCGGGATCGACTCACGGCCGGTCAGGTAGGCGCCGGTCAGCGATTCGGGGCTGGCCAGCAGGTCCGCCAGGGAGCCGGAGACGACGATCCGGCCGCCGTGCTCGCCCGCCCGCGGGCCGATGTCGACCACCCAGTCGGCGGCCCGGATGGTGTCCTCGTCGTGCTCGACGACGATCAGCGTGTTGCCGAGATCGCGGAGCCGCAGCAGGGTTTCGAGCAGCCGGTGGTTGTCCCGCTGGTGCAGTCCGATGGACGGCTCGTCCAGCACGTAGAGCACGCCGACGAGGCCGGACCCGATCTGCGTGGCCAGCCGGATCCGCTGCGCCTCTCCCCCGGCCAGCGTCGCGGCGGCCCGGTCCAGCGACAGGTAGTCAAGCCCGACGTCGAGCAGGAAGCCGAGCCTGGCGTTCACTTCCTTCAGGATCCGGCCGGCGATGTGCTGGTCCCGCTCGGACAGCTCCAGGCCGAGCAGCAGCTTGGCCAGCTCGCCGATCGGCAGCGCGCAGTAGTCGGAGATGGACCGGCCGTCCACCGTGACCGCGAGCGAGATCGGCTTGAGCCGTGATCCGTGGCAGACCGGGCAGGGCACCTCGCGCATGAACCCGGCGAACCGCTCCCGGCTCGAGTCGCTCTCCGCCTCCGCGTGCCGGCGCTCGATGTACGGGATCGCGCCCTCGAAGTTCGTGTAGTAGGACCGCTCCCGGCCGTACCGGTTCTTGTACCTGACGTGCACCTGCTGGTCGTGGCCGTGCAGCAGTGCGCGCTGCGCCGCGGCGGGCAGCCGGCGCCAGGGCGTGTCGATGGTGAAGCCCATGGACGCGCCGAGCGCCTCGATCAGCCGGACGAAGTAGTCGCTGACGTGCCCGCCGCTCCACGGGCCGATCACGCCGTCGGCCAGCGTCTTCGCCGGGTCGGAGATGACCAGCTCGGGATCGACTTCCATCCGGGTGCCCAGGCCGGTGCAGGACGGGCAGGCGCCCCAGGGCGAGTTGAACGAGAACGACCGAGGCTCAAGCTCCTCGAACGACAGGTCGTCATACAGGCAGGCGAGGTGCTCGGAGTACATCCGCTCCCGGTGCGGGTCGCTCTCCGGCAGGTCCACGAAGTCGAGCACCACGACCCCGCCGGACAGCGCCAGCGACGTCTCCACTGAGTCGGTCAGCCGCCGCCGCGCGGACGCCTTGACGTCCAGCCGGTCGACCACCACTTCGATGTGATGCTTCTCGTACTTCTTCAGCACGGGCAGGCCGCCGGCGTCGGCCCCGCCGGAGCCGGCCCCGTCCAGCCGGATGACGGTGCCGTCCACCCTGGCCCGGGAGAATCCCTTGGCCTGGAGCTCCCGCAGCAGCTCGCCGTACTCCCCCTTGCGGCCGCGCACGACCGGGGCGAGGACCTGGAACCTGGTGCCCTCGTCCAGTTCCAGCACCCGGTCGACGATCTGCTGCGGGCTCTGCCGCGCGATCGGCCGGCCGCAGATCGGGCAGTGCGGCTTGCCCACCCGCGCGTAGAGCAGCCGCAGGTAGTCATAGACCTCGGTGATCGTGCCGACAGTGGAGCGAGGGTTCCGCCCGGCCGCCTTCTGGTCGATCGAGACGGCCGGCGAGAGCCCGTCGATGAAGTCCACGTCGGGCTTGTCCATCTGGCCGAGGAACTGCCGGGCATAGGCCGACAGCGACTCGACGTACCGCCGCTGGCCCTCAGCGAAGATCGTGTCGAAGGCCAGGCTGGACTTGCCGGACCCGGATAGCCCGGTGAAGACAATCAGCGAATTCCTGGGCAGGTCGAGCGAAACGTCCTTGAGGTTGTGCTCGCGCGCACCGCGAACAACGAGGCGATCAGCCACTTCCGCTCAGTTCTCCGAGGGTCAGGAAACGAAGTTCTCCGGGATAACGCAGGCAAGTTCCCCCAGCGTCGGGGGACGTCTTCATCGTATCCGGGGGGTCTGACAAAACGCGGTGCTTCACGAGGCGGCCCGGGTTTCCCGGGTCTCCCGCGGGGCGGTTCCGGGTTCCCGCCTGCGGCACCGGGTCTCCCGCGTGCTGAGCCGGTCTCCCGCGGCCGGAGCCGGGCCTCCCGTGTGCAACGACACCAGGGCCGTCCCGCCTCGGCACTCGCACCGGTACGGCAACGCGTCCGCGCGTCCGTCCATTCCCGTGGGTGCCGCCGCCCGGCCAGGGGATCCCGGAGGATTCGCGTCACCCGTGGCGCCAATCCTTCGGGATCATGAAACCGGGGGGCGCCCTGGCTGCGAGCGGCGCGCCCCGGGCGGACGGCCTGGCCGGGCGCCCCCGAGCGGACGGCCTGGCCGGGTGGTGCGGGAGGATGACCCGGAGGACGACGATGGGAGTGCTATGGACGATGTTCCTGGTGAGCAGCAGATCCAGCTCCTGCAGAGCCGGATAGCCGACGCGACCGGCCGCCTGCTGGCCACCGCCGCCGGGCTGACCGACGGCCAGGCCCGGGAGCCCTCGGCGCTGCCGGGCTGGAGCCGCGGGCATGTGCTCACGCACCTGGCCCGGAACGCCGACGGGCTGCGTAACCTGCTGATCTGGGCCCGCACGGGCGTAGTGACCCCGCAGTACCCCAGCCAGCAGGCCCGCGATGAGGGCATCGAGGCCGGAGCGGGCCGGCCAGCGGCGGCGCTGCTGGCCGACCTGCGCGACTCGGCCGAGGCGTTCCTGGCCGAGGCGGCTAGCATGCCGGGCTCCCGCTGGCCGGTCGCCGTCCACGGCGTACGCGGGCGGGGGCATCCGGCCTGGTACACGCTCGCCCGGCGGCTGTCCGAGGTGGAGATCCACCATGTCGATCTGGCCGCCGGGTACCAGCCCGCGGACTGGCCCGGCTGGTTCGCCGCCGATGGGCTGGAGTCCGTCGCCGGGGAGTTCGCCCAGCGGGCGGACGTGCCGCCCGCGCAGCTCCGCGTGACCGGCGGCGACCCGGGCCAGGCCAGCGACCCGCGCCAGGCCGGCGCCGCGGGCCAGGCCGACGCGGGCCGGGAGTACCAGATAGGCACGGCCGCGGCCGGCCACGGCGGGGCACCGCAGCCGGGCGTGCGCATCTCCGGGCCGGCCTGGCTGCTGTTCGCCTGGCTGATCGGCCGCAGCGCTGGCCGCGGGCTGACCGCCGAGCCGCCCGGGCCACTGCCGGTCCTGCCGGCGTGGTAGGAATTCAGCATGAGCTACACAGGAGACGTGACCGTCGGCGGGCCGGCCGAGACCAGGGAGCTTCCCGGGCTGGCCATCACCAAGGTGGCCGTGGGCCCCATGAACAACAACGCTTACCTGCTGCGCTGCACGAGCACCGGCGAGCTGCTGCTGATCGACGCGGCGAACGAGGCAGGCACGCTGCTCACGCTGATCGGCGACACCCCGCCAGCCAAGATCGTCACCACGCACCGGCACCGGGATCACTGGGAGGCCCTGCGCGAAGTGCAGGAAGCCACCGGGGCCGCGACCGTGGCCCACCCCGAGGACGCGCCGGAGCTGCCGGTACCGGTCACTGACCTGGTCAGCCACGGTGACACGGTGACCGTGGGCGAGGCGCGGCTGTCGGTCATCCACCTGCGCGGCCATACGCCCGGCAGCATCGCGCTGTGCTACGACGCGGGCGGCGCGCTGGCCGCGGAACCGCACCTGTTCACCGGCGACTCGCTGTTCCCCGGCGGCCCGGGCAACACCCAGGGCGACCCGAAGCGGTTCGGCCAGCTCATCGACGACCTGGAAGGGCGAATATTCGGCGAGCTGCCGGACGGCACCTGGGTGTACCCGGGGCACGGCGGGGACACGACCATCGGCACCGAGCGCCCGCACGTGCCGGAATGGCGCGCCCGGGGCTGGTGATGCCCCCGGATCACGAGTTCATCGTCGTTGGCGCCGGCCTGCTCGGGCTGGCCGCCGGGCGCGCGCTGGCCGGCCGCGGACGTGACGTCCTCGTCCTTGAGCAGGCCGGGGTCGGCCACCCGGGCGGGGGCTCACACGGCAGCTGCCGCATCTTCCGGGCCGGCTACGACGACCCCGGCTATGTGGCGATGGCCCGGCGCGCCAGGGAACTGTGGCGTGACCTTGAGGATGAGTCGGGCCATCGGATCCTGCGGCCCACCGCGCACCTGACCTTCGGCGACGGGCTGCACGCGGTCCAGGACGGCATGCGCCGCGCGGACGCGCCGTGCGAGCTGCTGCCGGCCGGCGAGGTGGCGGCCAGGTTCCCGGGGATCGCCGTCGGCGGGCCCGCCCTGCTGGAACCCGAGTCCTGCGTGATCGCCGCCGACCAGGCGCTGCGTGCGCTCGCTGCGGCCACGCCGCAGGTCCGGACCGGAGTCCGGGTCACCGGCATCGAGGATGACGGCCGGCAGGTCACCCTCCGCACCGGCGGAGGGCGCGTGCTGACCGCGGGCCAGGTTATCGTCTGCGCCGGGCCGTGGACGGCGCGGCTGCTCGCCACCGCGGGGATCATCGTGCCGTCGGCACCCACGCTGGAGCAGGTCGCCTACCTCGCGCCGGCCGGCCAGCCGCCGCCGGAGATGCCGATCTTCATCCGCTATTCCGCCGCCCTGGCGCCGGCGCCCTACGGGCTGCCGGTGCCGGACTCGCCGCTCTACAAGATCGGGCTGCATCACAGCGGGCCGGCCGCGGATCCGGACCGCCAGGGCCAGGACGGGGAGGCCAGCCTGACCGGGCGGCTGGCCAGGTTCGCGGAACAATACCTGCCGGGTTTCCGCCCGCAGCCGGTGCGGACCGAGCGCTGCATCTACGACAACACCCCCGATGATGACTTCATCGTGGACCGGACGGGCCGGATCGTGATCGGCAGCGGGACGTCGGGGCATGGTTTCAAGTTCGGGCCGCTGCTCGGCGGCTGGCTGGCCAGCCTGGCCGACGGCCAGCTGCCGGAGCCGGAGATTGCCCGGTTCGGCCTCGGCCGCTTCAGCGCGCCGGCCGCCGCCGGGAGCGGATCTCAGTGACGCCGGCCCGGGTCACTGATCAGCGTCGCGAAGACGATGACGTTGCTGAGGTAGTGGCCGGTGGCCCGGTCGAACGTGCCGCCGCAGGTAATCAGCCTCAGCTGCGCGGTCGGCGCCGGCCCGTACACGTCCGCGGTGGGGAAGCGGGCCTTCAGGTACATGTGCTTCGCGGTGACCCGGAAGACGGCCACTGACCCGTTCGTCCGCCGGACGTAGATCTTCTCGCCCTTCTGCATCTGCCGCAGCCGGAAGAAGATCCCGGGGCCGAGGTATGAATCGATGTGCCCGGCGATGATCGAGGAGCCGATCGCGCCCGGCCGCGGGCTGCGCGTGTACCAGCCGGCCACCGTCGTGCTGACCGGCACCTGCAGGGCGCCCGACGACGTGACGCCGAGCCTGATCAGCCTGGTCTTGACGCCGATCGAGGGGATGATCAGGCTGGCCGGCCGGGCGACCTGCTCGCCGCCGGACGGCTTCGGCACCGGCGCCCGCTTACCGCGCGGGACCGCGACGAACTTCGGCTTGCCGTGCGGCACCACGGCCGCGCGACCCGACTGGCTGACCACGACGTAGCCGCACGCGCCCACTCCGATCGCGAGCAGCCCGCAGAGCAGCACCGCCACCGCCCCCCGCCGGCTGACGGGACGCAGGCGGCGGTGCCGCTGCCGCGGGGGCGCGGCGGGCACGTCGCGGCGAGGCGCCCCGGCGTGCCGGCCGGCCGGTTTCGTCATCTCACCTCACGCGCAGGGCGGCGTTCCGCGACCGCCGGATCCGGGCGATCCCGGCCATCGTGACCAGCATCCCAGCCGCCAGCGTGAGCAGCCAAGGAATCGGCGAGGAGGCCGGGATCCCGGCGGTGCCGCCGAAGCCCGTGGCCGCGCCGCCAGTGGGCAGCACCCGGCTGCCCGCCGCGTCGATCAGGTCGTCGATCGACAGGTGACCCGGGTCGTCGAGGATGACCAGGGTGTGGACGGTGCCGGCCGCCAGCTTGATGCTCTTGCTGGCGCTGCCGGTCTCGCCGGCCGCGCGCACATGCCACGTTCCCGGGTTGACCGTCTGGTAGGAGGTCACCGAGGCGAACGCGAGGCTGTGCGCGAGTACCTTCGAGCCCGCGGTCACCGTGACCTTGTGCTGCTGCAGCGAGGCCTGGATGATCCGGACCAGTGCCTTGCCCCGGGGGGTTATCAGCCGGTCCCGGAGAATCTGCAGCCGCAAGCCGGAGGCCGGGCCCATGCCGGCCACCGTGTAGGTCTGTCCGGCCACCACGTTGACGGTGGTGGACAGCACCGGCTTGGAGCCAGCCGGAGCGCCCGCCCCGCGCATCGCCACGGTGTACTCGCCGACCGGAACCGACTGATAGCCCGAGACGGTGCCGTAGGTGACGTGCTTCACCACCACCATCGCGCTGGGGTCGCCGAACGAGTACAGGTAGACGTCTACCGCAGGAGTGTTCGGTGACAGGTGCGCAAGCCGCAGCCAGCCCACGCGCGCCGCCGCGGGGACGGTAGCCGACGCCGATCCGGCGGCCGACGCGAACGCGGCCGGCGCGGCGAACCCGGCCAGCCCGAGTGCCAGTGCGAGGACCGCGGCCAGCCTGGCTGGTCGCCCTATATTCCCGGTAAGTCTCATTTGGTGCCTCTTCCCCTCCCATGACGGGCCCTCTGGCCAGTCATTTCCCAGGTCTTGCATGCTTTTTGTGGTGCAACTGCGTCTTCTTATGTCGTGACTTCTGCACGTGCGTCGCGGGCGAGCCGGCGGGCAGTAGCCCGAACGGGCTCGGTGCGGCGAATCCAACGAGCAGGACGGTCCTGCCGCTGGCCAGCCTCGCGGTCGTCATGCTCGAGGCAAGAAGTGGGGCGCGCTGGGCGCGCAGCAGCGCCAGCGCCGACTGCAGGTAGCCGCGGCCGGCCGGGCCGGCCGGGATCGACAGCTCGACGGTGCGCAGCGGGACGCCGGGGCTCGCGCCCGGGCCCGCGCCGCGGAACGCCAGGATCTGCAGGTGCTGGAAGCGCGCCATGGCCGCCAGGGTCATCTGCAGCCGGGCGTCGACCTGCCCGGCGGCGAGGGCCGCACGGGCCTGCGCCGAATACGTGATGCCGGAGTTGCCGAGCAGCCTCGCGCCGCCCGCCTGCCGGGCCCGCACATCGGCCCGCAGTTCCTGCCGGTAGGCCACGGCACCGTCCTGCGCCGTCACCAGGATCTGCACCCGGGCGGTTCCCGACCCGAAGCTGACCAGGACCACGGGCGCGTACTCGCTGGCCAGCCGGCCGGCGAACTGATTGCGCACCGCCGCTGTCGCCACCACGACGGTGGAGCCGAGCGGATCACCAGCCGACGGGCCCAGGGGCAGCAGGTTCCCGGCCGGGAAGCCGCGGGCCTGCAGAGCCGAGCACATAACCGGATCGCAGGCCACGATCGCGCCCCGGCTGACCTGACCGATTACCCAGCCCGCGGCATCCGCCCGGGCCGCGGCGGCCGCCCGCAGGCTTCCGCCGCCAGGATCCGCCGGGTGACCCAGTGACGCCTGCCGGACCAGCGCGACGGTCAGCGCGCCCGCGGCGAAGATCACGAGCACCAGGCCGAGCAGGCCGAATCTGCGCCAGGCCGACCTTGGCCCGGCGGCCGGGGCGGCTGGCCTGCGCAGCCCCCGGCGCTCCAGCCAGAGCCGGATCGTGGTGGCCAGCACATTCGGCCAGGACGGCTCGGCCGGGGGGACCGGCGGCTCCCGGGCGAGCCCCGGCGCTGCGGGCTCCGCCTCACCGTCATCGCCTGGCCGCCATACCGGCAGCAGGGGACGGCTCGGCTCACCCATTCGCTGCAACCCCCCCAGAGGCCGCAGCCGGGGATATACGCGGCCTCAGTCGGCCAGCCCAGCACAACGGATCAGGGAATTCCGGCGAATTACACGGATGTTACCAAAACGCTACGGTCTGCGGTGAAAATGGCGTATTGCACATTGTTATCTGCACTTTGCGAAAAGCAGCTGGCCTTAGCCCGGCGGCCGGCGCCGGGCGGCCAGTCGCCGGTACACCGCGATCGCCGCGTCGACCGCGTCGGACTCCGACGGGAGCGCGGCCGCCCGCGCCAGCGCGGCCGCGCCCAGCCTGCGCGCCAGCGCCTGGTCCCCGAGCACCGACAGCACCGCGGCGGCCAGCTTTCCGTTATCCCGCGGCGGCACCAGCAGCGCGGCGTCCTCGCCGGTGAGATCCGGGATTCCGCCGACCCGGGAGGCGACCAGTGGCGTGCCGGCCCGCAGCGCCTCCTGGACGATGAGCGGCTGCCCTTCCCAGTGGCTGGGTACTACCACCACGTCAGCCGCGCCGAGCAGGGCCGGCACGTCGCCGCGCTGGCCGAGGAACCGCACGGCCAGGCCCAGGGCCCGGGCCTGGCCGGCCAGCGGGCCGGCCAGCGGGCCCGAGCCGGCGATCACCAGCAGCGGCCGCGGCTCGCGGTCCTGCCAGCCAGCCGCGGCATCGAGCAGCCCGGCCAGGCCTTTCTGCTCCGCCAGCCGGCCGGCCGCGAGTATCACCGGAGCATCGGCCGCGCCGATGTCCGCCCGCGCCTGCCCGATCTCCGCCGCCGACGGCGGGGCCGACGCCGGGGCAGGCACGATCGCCAGGCCCACATCCCGGGCACCTCGCCGCCGCATCCGGCCGGCCAGGTCGGCCGAGACGGCCAGGACCGCGTCCGCGCGGCGGGCGACGATCCGCTCGAGCACCGGATAGATCGCGCCTGCTGCGGCGCCCGCCGGCGGGGCGTTGTGCACGGTCACCACCAGTGCGGGAACACCGCGGGGCGCGGGGGTCAGCGCCAGGGCCGCGACGGCGCCGGCCCGCAGCCCATGCGCGTGCACCACATCGGGCCGGGCCCGGCCCAGCAGCCTGCGCAGGCGCAGGATCGCCGCCGCGTCGCGGGCCGGGCGCGGCCGGTCCGCGATCTCCACCGGCGCGAACGAGGACGAGCCCGCCGCGACCAGCGGCCGGACGGATTCCGGCCCGAAGGTGCGCACCGCCAGCCCCCGCCGGGAGCAGCCGGCCGCGAGCATGACGACGTGACGGCCGGTGCCCCCGGCCGTCGTGCCGAGCACATAGGCGATCCGCAGCCCGCTCACCGCGCCGCCCAGCGCCGGAACCGTGCCACCGCGACCCGCAAGTCGCCGCCGTCGAGCGCGAAGGCGATCGCCCCGAAGACCGCGCCGCCGATGACGGCGGCGGCCACCGCGAGCAGTCCGTTCGCGATAACCCCGGCGGCCGGCACGGCAGCGGACAGCGCCGCGGCCGCCGCGGCTCCGCCCAGCGCCGCCGTCAGGCCGGCCGCACCGGCCCGCATCATGCCGCGCACGGCCGCCGCGCCCCTGGCCCGCCGGACGGCCGCCAGCAAGGCCGCCCCGGAGACCGCCAGCCCGACCGTATTGCCCAGGCCGAGCACCGGCACGACCCAGCGCGGGGTGACCAGGTGGACGGCCGCCACGTCGGCGACGATCACCAGCAGCCAGCCGGCCGACAGCGCCATCGCGGCCATCCGGTTCCGGCCGTCGGCCAGCAGCACCCGGGACAGGCAGGCGGCCAAACCGTATCCGATCAGCCCCGGCGCGAACGCGGCGAACGCCAGCGCCAGCTGGTTGACCTGACCCGGCGCGGACGCGAAAACGCGCGCCGCCGGCACGGCGGCACCGGCCAGCAGGGCCGTGCCCAGGCAGGACATCAGCAGCACGCCCCGGGCGGCGCTGGCCGCGGTGTCGTCGAACGCGCTGCCCCGGCTGGCGGCGAGCACGGGGAAGGCGCTGATGGCGATCGGGATGGCCAGCACGGCATACGCGGAGGTGAACAGCTGCCAGCCGTAGCCGTACAGGACGACGGCGCCCGCTTCGCCATGACCGTTGGCGAGCCAGGTAACCATCAGGGCCGACGCGTCCTGCGCCACCAGGGCGGCGATCCCCACCGCGGCCAGCGCCCGGGTCCGGCGCGCGACGCCGTCGGGGAACCGCAGCGCCGGGCGCAGCCGCAGCCGCAGCCGCCAGGCCGGCACCAGCGCGGTCACCACCAGCGCCGCGACGCCCGCGGTCGTGCCCGCCGACAGCGTGAACTCGGCGGCCCTCGACAGCCCGGCCAGCTCGGTGGCGTGCTCGGGCCGGAGCGCGGCGTAGCCGAGGTACGCGGCGATGACGACTAGGCTGGACAGCACCGGCGCGAGCGCGGGCGCGGTGAAGCGGCGATGCGCCTGCAGGATGCCGTACAGCACCACGGCCAGGCCGTAGAGCAGGATCTGCGGCGCGAACACCACCAGCATGCGGGAGCTGACGGCGACGAGCTGGCCGTGCTGGCAGCCCGACCGACCCAGCGGGATCAGCAGCGAGACGAGCGGCCCGGCCGCGATGGCCAGCGCCACGCTGACCGGCACCAGGATGGCGACTGTCCAGGTCAGCAGGGCCGAGCTGATCTGGCTGACTTCCCGGGCGGCGGCCGGATCGGAGCCCGAGCGCGCCGCCGGGCCCGCCAGCACCGGCACCATGATGGCCGTCAGCGCGCCGCCGAGGACGATGTCGTAGATGATGTTCGGCAGCTGGTTGGCGGTCGCGTAAGCCGTGCCGAGGCAGAAGTTCCCGGCGGTGTGCGCGAAGACGATCTGGCGGCCGAGGCCCACCACCCGGGCCAGCACGGTCAGCCCGCCGATCAGCACGGCGGCGCGCCCGATGCCACTCGCTGCCCTCGGCCCGCCTTCCGGCTCGGTGACCTGGGCAGCCGGGCCGGTCACGGGCCGGCGGCGGCTGCCGGGGCCGGCGGCCCGGGGGCCATCACGGCGGGTCCGGCGGGCGTCTCCGGCTCCGGCGGCGCCGCCGGGATCGCGGCCTGCCGGCGGCCGGCCATATCAAGCCAGTGCAGCGGCGGGGTTCGCTCAATCACCTTGGTGAAGCTCACCACCTCGCTGGCCGCGGTGAGCCCGAGCACCACGGCGAGGGCCGCGATCCGCGCCGGGCGCGGCAGCGTCGCGGCCGCGGCGGTGCCCAGCAGCGCGCCGAGGGCGTTCGCCCCGGCGTCGCCCAGCATGGCCCGCTCGCCGAGATCATCAGGAAGCAGCGCGATCGCCGCCCCCGCGGGCGCCGCCGCAGCGCACCGCGCGGCCCGCCGGGCGGCTGGCCTGGCCGCCTGGGTCCCGGCCCCGAGCAGGGCGGCGGCGGCCAGCGTCACCTTGATGGCCCGGCCGGGGCGCAGGTCGAACAGGTTGAGCAGGTTCGCGCCGCCCGCGGCCAGGCCCGCGTTGATGGCCAGGTCGGCCGCCGGGCCGCCGAGCAGCGCGCCGGCCGCGGCCCCGCTGGCGCCAATTCCGGCTATCTTCACCGCACCGCTGGTCAGCTCGCCATGAGCGAGCGCGCCGAGGTGCCCGCGGAACCCGCGCCGCTGGCCGCTGCCGGCCAGGTCGTCATAGCAGCCGAAGGCCGCGGCCCCCGTTCCCGCCACGGCCAGGGCGGCCCGGGCGCGCGCCGTCAGTCCCGGCGCCAGCGCGCTCGCCGCCACCGCCGCCACGGCCACGGCCGGCCCCTCCAGCAGCGTGACCGGCTCGTCCCGGTGGTTAGTCCTGGCCCAGGTCGCGGCGCCGGCCGGCGGCCGGCGGGCCAGCCCGGCATAGACGCCCCGCGCGGCCACCGCGGCCGCCGCGGCGGTTGCGGCCGCGGCCGCCAGCCCGCTCGTCCGGGCGCCGCGCCGCGGCACCGGCGCACCGGTCCCGTCCCGCCGCGTCACCGGAGCGCCGCCAGGCTCACCGACGGGCTGGGCGTGACCGACGGGCTGGGCGTGACCGACACTCCGTGCTTGCTGGCCCGGCCGGTCGTCGACGGCACCGGGGTCAGGCTGGGCGACGGCGTGGGCGCCGGGCTCGGCGCGGTCCCCGGCCCGGCCCCGTAATTCGCCGGCTTGTGCCCGGTAAGCAGCTTGTTCAGCGCCTGCACGACGATGATCTGGCCGGTCTCGGAATCGGCATTGTCCACGCTGGACACCTCTATCCCGGTATTTCCGCTGGCCAGCTCGTCGATCGCGCTGCCGGGCCCGGAGCCGGCGATGGACCCGGCCATGACCGCGCCGTCGCTGGCCGCACTCAGTTTCTCCGTCATGGAAATCAGCGCGAGATTAGCGGGAGCGGCATCATTCGTCGTCGGCGGGGTCGCCGGGATAATCACCACGGCGAGCGTGGCCGGCGCCAGCACCGGGGGGCTGGCCTGCAGGAAGCCGCCCTGGGCGAAGCCGGCCAGGATGGCGTGGGTCTGCGCGGACGACAGCGTCGGGCCGTCCTTGGTGACGATCGCGGCGGCGAGCGCGCCGGCCGCCGCGATCTGGCCGGAGATCTGCGGATCGGTGAGCTGCTGCGACCCCGGCCCGGTCACCAGCGTTCCCGGCGGGGCTAGCTGCGCCAGCGCGGTCAGGCTGTGCTCGGTGGTGGCGCTGGTGTCGAAGAACTGCGGCTGCAGGCTGACCTGGCCAGTCACGGTGCCGTCCGCCTGCTTGACCGCCGCGGTAATACCGCTGATCACCGCCGGGCTGGCCCCCGGGGCGCTGACCAGCACGACGCGCTGGCCCTCGAGCAGGCGCGGCAGCAGCAGCGGGGCCGCCGCCTGCGCGAACGCCTGGTCCCCCCCGATCTGCAGCTGCAGCTGGTTCTTCTGCGCCCGGAGGGTATCGGACTCGGCCCGCAGGGTGCCCTCAAGGCTCCTGAGGCGGCTGGTCAGCGGGCCGTTGAGGGCCGTCGTGCCGAGCACGATGCCGATCGCCAGGGCGAGGAACACCGCGACGATGGATACCAGGTGGTACCGGAAGTCGATCATTACAGCAGCCCGGTCAGCCAGAACCTGAAGGCATCCCACTCCGCCAGGAGGAAATCCAGGAACACCTTGGTCGGCTGGGAGACTGACGCGGCCGCGATGATGGCGACCAGGGCCGCCAGCACGAGCGTGAACAGCGCCCAGCCGGAAATCCGGCTCCGGTACAGCCGGCTCACGCCCTTGGCGTCGACGATCTTGTCGCCGACCCGCATCCGGGTGAGTACCGCGCTGGCCATCCCGGCCCGGCCCTTGTCGAGGAACTCCGCCATCGAGAACCGCATGCCGACCGCCACGATCAGCGTGGCGCCCATCTCGTCGGCCAGCAGCACCGCGAGATCCTCGCTGGTACCGGTGGCCGGGCAAAGCACCGACGTCAGGCCGAGGTCCTGGACGCGGGCCAGGCCGGGCGCCACGCCGTTCGGGTACGCGTGCACGACCAGCTCGGCGCCGCACGTCAGCGCCTTGTCGGACACCGAGTCCATGTCACCGACGATGAGGTTGGGCTTGTACCCGGCTTCCAGCAGCGCGTTCGCGCCGCCGTCCACGGCCATCATGACGGGCTTGAACTCGCGGATGTAGGCCCGCAGCGCCTGCAGGTCGTCGCGGTGACGGTACCCGCGGGCCACCACCAGGACGTGCCTGCCCTCGACCCTGGTGGTCAGCTCGGGGACCCTGATCCCGTGAATGAGCAGCTCGGAATCGCGGCTGATGTACTCAACCGTGTTGGCCGCGAAGGCCTTGAGCTGGTCAGCCAGGCCCGCCTTCGCGTCTTCCATCGCGGTCGCCACCGACTCGTGGTCCTGCACCGTGCCCTTGGCCACGACCTCGCCGCCCAGGTAGAGGGTGTCGCCGTCGAGGCGGACCGGCTGGCCATCGTGCACGTGCTCGAATAGCTCGGGGCCCATGTCGTCGACGAGCGGGATCCCGGCCTCCAGCAGGAGCTGCGGCCCGAGATTGGGATAACGCCCGCTGATGCTCGGCGCGGCGTTCAGCACGGCCGCCGACTGGCGCCGGATCAGGGCCTCCGCGCTCACCCGGTCCAGGTCGGCATGGTCGATGACGGCGATGTCGCCGGGCTGCAGCCGCTTGGTGAGATTCTTGGTCCGGCGGTCGATACGAGCCGTCGCTGATATGCCGGGCAGGTCGTGGGACCTGCTCCGACGTAGTCCAGGTAGTTTGCGAGGCCATGCCTTCATCGCACAGTAATCTTGCCAGATCCCGGGAGCCGTCGGCGCAACACGACCCTTCGCGGGGCGTTATCGCCCCGGCCGGGACATTACCGCTGGCCTGCCGCGCGACTCCGCGGCCCGGTCCGGGCGGGCGCTGCGGCACGCTCGGCCGCCGCGGCCGCGAGCAGCTCCTCGGCGTGCGCCCGGCCGAATTCGGAGTCTTCCAGGCCGGCCAGCATCCGGGATAGCTCCCTGACCCGGCCCGGGTCGTCGAGCCGGATGACCCCGCTCCTGGTGACGGACCCATCGCCGGCCTTCTCCACCACCAGGTGCGTGTCCGCGAACGCCGCCACCTGCGGCAGGTGCGTGACGACGATGACCTGGGCCAGCCGGGCCAGCCGGGCCAGCCGGCGGCCGACCTCCACCGCGGCCTTGCCGCCCACTCCGGCGTCCACCTCGTCGAAGACGAACGTCGGTACCGGGTCAGCGCCGGCGAAGACGACCTCGATCGCCAGCATGACCCGGGACAGCTCGCCGCCGGAGGCACCCTTCTGCAGCGGCAGGGCGGGCGCGCCCGGGTGGGCGGCCAGCCTGATCTCCACGTCGTCAGCGCCGTGCGGGCCGGACTCGGCCAGCGGCGTGACGGCGACCGTCAGGCTGGCATGCGGCATCGCCAGCGCCGTTAGCTCGGCCGTGACGTCGGCGGCGAACCGCGCGGCGGCCTTCTTCCGGCCGGCGCTGAGCTGGCCGGCCAGCTCGGCGACCGCCGCCGCGAGCCCCGTTTCCTGCTCGGTCAGCCCGGTGATCTTGTCATCGTCACCGTCGAGCTCGCCCAGCCGGGCCGCAGCCTGCTTAGCCCAGCCGAGCACCGCCGCCACGCTCCCGGGACCGTGGCCGGCCTCCGGGCCATCGCTGCCGTCCGGGCCGTCGCTGTCGTCCCGGTCGCCTCCGTCCTCCCGCTGCTGGCCGCTCTCCAGGCCGTAGGCGCGGACGAGCCGGGCCAGCTCGGCGTGGCGCTCCTGCACGACCGCCAGGCGGCCCGGGTCCGCGTCCACCGCCTCGGCGTACGAGGCGAGCTCGGCCGCCACGTCGGATACCAGGTAGGCCGCCTCGGACAGCCGGGCCGCCAGCGCGGCCAGCGCGGCATCGTGGCTGGCCGCCGCCTCCAGCGCCTGGCGGGCGCGGCCGAGTAGCGTGACCGCGTCGGCGGCCTCGTAATGCCCGCTGGACGGATCGGACTGCAGCACCTCGTGCGCCGTGGTCGCCGCCGCGTGCAGCGCGTCCGCGTGCGACAGCCGCTCCTCCTCGGCCAGCAGCTCGATGTCCTCGCCGGCCACGGGCTCGGCGCGGGCGATCTCGGCCAGGCCGCGGCGCAGGTCCTCCGCCTCCGCCTCCCGCTCCCGGGCGCGGGAGATCAGCTCGGCCAGCTCGGCCCGGATATCGCGGAGCCGCTGGTAGGCCCGCTGATAGCCGGACAGCACGGCCGCGTGCTCCGGGCCGGCGAACCGGTCGAGCGCGTCGCGCTGCCGCGCGGGCCGCAGCAGCTGCTGCTGATCCGCCTGGCCGTGCAGGGCAACCAGCTCGTCGGCCAGGTAGGTGAGCAGCGACACCGGCACCGAACGGCCGCCGGCGTAGGCCCGCGAGCGGCCCTCGGCCGACACCGAGCGGCTGAGGACCAGCGTGCCGCCCTCGTCGTCGAGGTCGCCGCCCGCCTCGCCGACCTGCCGGGCCACGTTGCCGTCCGGATCGACCAGCAGGCGGCCGTCCACGCTGGCCCGCTCGGCGCCGGGCCGCACCCGGGCCGGATCGGCCCGGCCGCCGAACAGCAGGCCGAGCCCGGAGACGACCATGGTCTTGCCCGCGCCGGTCTCGCCGGTCACCACGTTGAAGCCCGGGGACAGCTCAAGGATGGCGTCGTCGATCACTCCGAGGCCGCTGATACGGACTTCCTCAAGCATCGCTGCCCGGACCCTCCTCTCGCTGCCCGGTGGCCGCCATCGCATGACGCGCGGCGGCCTGGCCGCGCCAGCCGGTCACCGGCAGCCCGAACTTGGCCACCAGCCGGTCGGTGAACAGCCCGCCGAACTCCGCACCATCCTGGCCCGTGCCGTCCAGCCTGGCCAGCAGGACCGGGCTGGCCCCGCGCCGCACCTCGACTCGCGCGCCGGGCGGCAGATCGACCCTACGCCGCCCATCGCACCACAGAACCGCACCGGAGGCCCCACTTTGGCCCTCCCCGGCGGCCGCCTGCCGCCGCATGGCCGAGCCGCCGATCACCTCCGCGGCCAGGACTGACCTGGGCGAGACCACCATCGGCCCCGCGAACAGGGCATGGGCGCTGATCGGCACCAGCAGCAGGGCCTCGACCTCGGGCCAGACCACCGGCCCGCCGGCCGAGAAGGCATAGGCCGTGGACCCGGTCGGGGTGGCGAACACCACGCCGTCGCAGCCCCACCGGGACAGCGGCCGGCCGTCGACCTCGGTCACCACGTCGAGCATCCGCTCCCGGGCCGCCTTCTCCACGGTGGCCTCGTTCAATGCCCAGGTGGTCGCGGTGACGTTGCCGTTGGTGCGGACGGTGACGTCGATGGTCATCCGGCGCTCCACCGCGTAGCGGCCGGCCACCACCCGGTCAACGGTCCCGGCCAGGTCCTCCGGGTCCGCCTCGGCCAGGAAGCCGACGTGGCCGAGATTCACGCCGAGCAGCGGCACGCCGGCCGGCCGGGCCAGCTCGGCGGCCCGCAGCAGCGTGCCGTCTCCGCCGATCACCATCACCATCTCCGCGCCGGCCGCGGCCTCGGCCGACGAGGCCACCTGGCCGGCCGCCGGGGATTGCAGCTCCGGCGCCTCGGTGGCCAGGACGCGGACCGTCAGGCCGGCCGCGGCCAGCCGGTCCACCACCAGGCGGGCGCTGTGCAGCGCCGCGGGGCGGCCCGTGTGCGCCACCAGCAGCACCACCCGCTCTGAATTCACTGGCATCCTTCCGTCTCACCCGGACCCTGGCCCCGGCCGCCCCGGCCGGGCTGAGCCCGGCTCACTGCGGCCCCTCCTCGACCGCGCGCCGCAGCGCGGCGTCCTGCAGCGGCGGCGCGCCGCGGCGCAGCCACAAGAAATACTCCACGTTCCCGGCCGGACCGGGCAACGGGCTGGCCGTAACTCCGCGAACGCCCAGGCCCGACGTGGCGCCGGCCGCGGCCACCGCGGCCACGGTCGCCGCCCGGAGGGCCTGGTCCCGTACCACTCCCCCGGCTCCCACGTTCCCCTTGCCCACCTCGAACTGCGGCTTGACTAGCAGCACGAAGTCGGCGTCCGGGGCCGCGCAGGCCACCAGCGCGGGCAGCACCAGGGTAAGCGAGATGAACGACAGGTCCGCGGTCACCAACGCCGGGGCCGGGGCCACCTGCACGGCCGTGAGCTGGCGCACGTTCACCCGGTCGAGCACGGTGACTCTCGGGTCGCTGCGCAGCGGCCACGCCAGCTGGCCGTAGCCAACATCGACCGCGACCACATGATCCGCGCCCGCCCGCAGCAGCACGTCGGTGAACCCGCCGGTGGACGCGCCCGCGTCCAGGCAGCGGCGGCCGGCCACGGCCAGGTCGGCGAAGGCGGCCAGGGCGCCCGCCAGCTTGCGTCCCCCGCGCGACGCGTAGTCCGGCTCCGCGCCAGGATCCCGGACGGTGATCGCCGCGTCCTGGCCGACCTGGGTGGCCGGCTTGGTAGCCGCCTGCCCGGCCACCAGCACCCGGCCGGCCGCGATCAGGCCGGCCGCCTGCTCGCGGGACCGGGCCAGCCCCCGGCGGACCAGCTCGGTATCGAGCCGCATTCTCCTGACCACGGGCGGCCGGCGGCCGGTCAGCGACCCGGCCCGGGCGGGCCGGAGTCCAGCTCGCCGAGCACGTCCCGCAGCCGCCGGTGCACCTGCTCGAAGACGGCCGGATGCTCGGCCACCGGCAGTTCCGCCAGCTCATCGAGCCCGGCCAGCGCCTCATCGACCTTGCTCTCACCAGTGGCAGGCCGCCCCTGGCTCGCCTGCTCGTCCTGCATCAGCCATCACGCTCCTCGGGCGGCCTGCGCCAGTCCGTGCGCCGCTCCCCCGGAAACGCTACCGTCCGGAAACGACGAAACGGCGCACCTGCCCGGCGCGCCCCCGGGTGCCCGGGCCGGCCAGGGGCCCGGGAGATAGAGAATGACCTTGAAAGCGAGGTCACGATGGCGACGGCGGAAGAGTGCCGTAAGGCGCTAGAGAGCCTTACGGCCCGCATCTCGGAGATGAACCCGGAGGACCGGGCGGCCCAGCTGGCCGACCGCACGCTGAGCTGCAAGGTCAGCGACCTGGGGCTGATCTTCCTGACCCGGCTCGGCCCGGACGGCGCCGACCCGGTGCGGCAGGCGACCGCGGCGGATCCGGCCGCCCAGATCCGGTTCACGGCCAGCAGTGACGACGTCCTGGCCATCGCCGCGGATCCGGGAAGTTTCGCCCGGGCGTGGCTCACCGGCCGGCTGAAGGTCGAGGGCAACCTGCTCGACCTGCTCCGGCTGCGAAAGCTGCTGTCCTAGCCGCGCCGGGCATACTCGGGGAGGTGAGTGCGCTGATCCCGCGGCCGCGGGCCGAAGTCGCCGCCGGCGCGGTGCACGTGCCCGGCTGGCTCTCCCCGGACCGCCAGCGGGAGCTGGTGGCGGCCTGCCGCGAGTGGGCCCGGCCGCCGGCCGGCCTGCGCGCCACCCGGCTGCCATCCGGCGGGGTGATGTCCGTGCGGACCGTCTGCCTGGGCTGGCACTGGATCCCGTACCGGTATTCCCGTACGGCCGAAGACGGTGACGGCGCGCCGGTCAAGGCGTTCCCCGGCTGGCTCGCTGACCTGGGCCGGCGCGCGGTGTCCGATGCCTACGGCGATGAGCAGGCGGCGGCCGCCTACCGGCCCGATGTCGCGCTGGTCAACTTCTACGACGAGACGGCCCGGATGGGCATGCACGCCGACCGCGATGAGCGCAGCCCGGCACCGGTGGTATCGCTGAGCCTCGGCGCCTCGTGCGTGTTCCGGTTCGGCAACACCGCCAGCCGGAACCGGCCGTGGACGGATGTGGTGCTCGAATCGGGCGACCTGTTCGTCTTCGGCGGCCCGGCCCGGCTGGCCTACCACGGGGTGCCCCGGACACTGCCGGGCACCGGCCAGCCCCGGACCGGGCTGGAGTCCGGGCGGCTCAACATCACGCTGCGCGAAAGCGGCCTGGCCGATGCCCGAGGGTGACGCCGTCTGGCGGACCGCCCGGCAGCTGCGCGGGGCGCTGGCCGGGCGGGTGCTGACCCGCAGCGACTTCCGGGTCCCGCGGTTCGCCGCCGCGGACCTGACCGGGCGCACCGTGAGTGCCGTGGTCTCGCGCGGGAAGCACCTGCTGATCCGGACCGACGACGGCCAGACCGTGCACTCGCACCTGCGGATGGACGGCTCGTGGCGGATCAGGCCGGCCGGCGGCCACGGGCCGGCCGACCACCGGGTCAGGGTCGTGCTGGCCAACGACACCTGGCAGGCCATCGGGTACCTGCTCGCCATGGTGCAGGTGATACCGAGCAAGAACGAGGACGCCGTCGTCGGTCACCTCGGCCCGGACCTGCTCGGCCCGGACTGGGACAGCGCCGAGGCGGTCCGCCGCCTGCGGCAGCAGCCGGAGCGGCCGATCGGCGAGGCGCTGCTCGACCAGCGCAACCTGGCCGGCATCGGCAATATTTACGTTACCGAAATGCTGTTCCTGCGCGGGGTCAGCCCGTGGCGGCCGGTGGGCCAGGTGGCAGATCTGCGGGCCCTGGTCGAACTGGGGCAGCGGCTGCTCAACGCCAACAAGGAACGGTTCGGCATCATCACCACGGGCGTGGCCCGGCGCGGCCAAGAGCACTGGGTGTATGGGCGGGCAGGCCGGCCTTGCCGCCGCTGCGGGACCATGATCGGCCGGGCCGGGCAGGGCGGCCCGGGCGAGGAGCGGGTCAGGTCCTGGTGCCCGGCGTGCCAGCCGGACGCCAGCGGCTGACTGTGCCCGCCGGCGATTGACCGGGGCGGCCGGCCGATTCCGGCCAGGCTGATTCAGCCGGCGAAGCCCAGCCTGGCCAGAGCCGGCTGCGCCATCTCCGCGGTGACCCGCTCGGCCGGCCAGGCCGCGCCGCAGAGCGCGCGGAGCCCGTCCATGGCAGTGCCGGAGCCGGTCAGCTCAAGCGGCTGGCCACGGCCGGCCAGCCGCGCCGTCCAGCCGCCGCACCGGGCGGCTCCGTCCGCGACGGTGACTTCCGGATGCGGCTCCAGCAGCCCGGCCAGGTCGGCGGCCAGGTAGGACGGCCGCCGGCCCGGGGCGGCCAGTACCACGTCGGCCGGGCTGGATACCCCGGTCAGCACGAGCAGGCTGTCGTCGCCGGCCCGGACCGCGCCCTCGATGTCGGTGTCCAGCCGGTCGCCCACGACCAGCGGGCGCTTCGCGCCGGTGCGATCCACCGCTTCCGCGTGCAGCGGCAGCTCCGGCTTTCCCGCAACGACCGGCCGCTGCCCGGTCGCGGTGACGATCGCCTGCACCAGCGAGCCGTTGCCCATCTCGGCGCCGCGCGCGGTGGGCAGCGTGACATCGGCGTTAGCCGCGACGAACAGGGCCCCCCTGGATACCGCGAGCGCGCCCTCGGCGAGCAGCGCGTAGCTGAGGTCGGGCGAGAATCCCTGGACCACGGCGGCGGGGCGCTCGGCGGCGGCCGATACCGGCCGCAGGCCGCGTTCCCGCATCGCGATGCGCAGCCCGTTCCCGCCGACGACCAGGACGCTCGCGCCCGGCGGCAGCCGCCGGGCCAGCAGCCGGGCCGCGGCCTGCCCGGAGGTGACCACGTCGCGGGCGGCAGCGGGGATGCCCAGGCTGGCGAGCTGCGCCGCGATCGCGGCCGGCGTGCGGGAGGCGTTGTTGGTGACGAAGGCATGCCGCATGCCGCGGGACGCGGCCGCCCGCAGCGCCTCCGCGGCGCCGGGAACGGCCGCGCGGCCGATGTACACCACCCCGTCGAGGTCCAGCAGGGCCACGTCGTAAGCCTCGCTCAGCGCGCGCAGGCAGCCGCGCGGAGCCAGCGCCGTGGCCGCCCGCCGCGCGGCACCGGGCGCCGCGGTGGCAGTCCCCCCGGGTTCCCCGTTATTGATCATGAGGAGCTCCCCTCGCCGCGCGCCCGGGCGCGGAGGGTAGCCCGGACGCCGCGCAGGGCATCGGTGTAGTGCCGCAGGTCCGGCCGCATCGCGGCGGCCAGGGCGAGATGCTCGGCCGCGGCCCGGAAGTCCCCGGTCCGGGCCAGGGCCAGCCCCAGGCCGAACTGCGCGTAGTCGTCGCTCGGGCTCGCCTCCACGATCTGCCCGAAGCTGCCGGCCGCGTCGGCGTACCGGCGCGCGTCGAACTGCGCGCGCGCCAGCGCCTCAAGGACGCTGCGGGACTGCGGCTCCGCCGCGGCGGCCCGTGCCAGTGGCTGGACGGCGGCCGCCGCGCTGCCGCGGCCGAGGAGATCGAGGCCGCGCCGGTACAGGTCATAGGTGTCGCTGCCGTCCGGCCCCGGCGGCCCGGCCGGGTCACCCTCGGCGAGCAGATCTTTGTCCACCCGGGAATCCTTACCGCTACGCGGTGCTTCTGACATATGTGCAGATCCTTCCGTCCGGCCACGAGTCAGCTAAGGCACAGTCGCCGCCGGGACCGGCGCGGTCCGGCCTGGCGATGGCGCCATTTCGCGGGGTGCGGTACGCCGCGGGCCGGGTGAGCGGTCTGGCCGAGGTCACCTCACCACCGTACGACGTCATCGCGCACGACATCGAGACCCAGTTGATCGCCGCGGATCCGCACAATGTGGTCCGCCTGATCCTGCCCCGCAGCGCGACCGGGCGGCCGGGGGAGGTCTACGCCGACGCCGCCGTGGCCCTGCGCGACTGGCTGGACTCCGGCATCCTGGTGCCGGACCGGGTTCCCGGGCTGTACGTGTACGAGCAGGCCGCAGCGGCCGGCGGCGCGCAGGACGGCCGGAATGGCCAGGCCGGCCCCAGCCGGGCCCGGATCACCGCACGATCTCGCAGCGCGGGCTGATCGGCGCCTTGCGCCTGGTCCCGCCGGAGGCCGGCATCGTACTGCCGCACGAGGACGTGATGCCCGGCCCGGTGACCGGGCGACGGCTGCTGATGGAGGCGACGCAGGCGAACCTCGAGCCGATCTTCCTGCTGTACGACGGCAGCGGGATCCGCGACAGCGGGGACCCGGCGGGCGACAACGGGGGGCGGACGCACGACAGCGGCGCGGCGACGCGCCTGGTCGAGGCCGTCGCCACGGCCAGGAAACCGCTAATTGAGGCGCTGACCCCGGATGGCGTCCGGCACCGTCTCTGGGCGCTGACTGACCCGGCCGAGATCGCGGCCGTGGCCGCTGACCTGGCGCCCCGGCAGGCCCTGATCGCCGACGGGCATCACCGCTACGCCGCCTACCGGCAGCTGCAGGCCCGGCGGCGCAGCGCGGGCGACGGCGACGGGCCGTGGGACTACGGCCTGGCCCTGCTGGTCGACTCGGCCGCGTACCCGCCGCAGATCGGCGCGATCCACCGGGTCATTCCCGGGCTGGCGCCGACCACGGCGGTGGAGCTGGCCAAGGGCGCCTTCTGCGTCCGGCCGCTGCCCGGCGGAACGCGTGACCTGCCCGCGGCGCTTAGCGCGCTCGGCCAGGCGGCGCGCGGTGGCGTGGCCTTCCTGGTGGCCGGCGGCGGCGAGGCGCACCTGCTCAGCGAGCCCGCACCGATGCAGCTCGCGGCGGCCATGCCGCCGGGCCACTCCCCGCGCTGGCAGGGCCTGGCCGCATCGGTGCTCCAGGAACTGCTGCTGACGCGGGTCTGGGGCGTCACCGACGATGAGCAAAGCGTCCGGATCGTGCACCACGACGCGGCCGCGGCCATCCGCGCGGCCGATGCGGCACCGGGCGGGACCGCGGTGATCTGCACGCCGCTGTCAGCCGCGGATGTCTACGCGATTGCCGCGAACGGCGAGCGGGTGCCCCGCAAGTCGACCTCTTTCGGGCCGAAGCCGCGAACCGGGCTGGTGATCCGGACGTTCGCTCAGGGCTGAATCCGCATGCCCTTGCGGATATACAGGCTCAGCGGCGCCCACGGGCCGGGCACAAGTGCGAAATGCCGGGTGAAGTAGGACCTCAGCGCGGGCGTCCAGGCGATCCGCCGGGCGTTGTAGCGGGTCAGCAGCACGTACTGGGCGGCGCTGAACGCCTGCCGCCACGCCGCGGCCACCGCCGGGACGCGGCCCGCGGTGAAGCCGTTCCGGCCCTGGCCGAGGACGAAGTCGGTGCCGGTCGCGTCCACCATCAGCGAGCACCCCGGCACGCCGGAGCTGAACCGGCCGGCGGCGATGAGCAGTGACGCCTGATCGGTGAGCACGCACGCGCCGGGCGGGATGACACGGCTGACCGCCGCCGTCGGGAAGACGGGCGTCGGGGCGTCCTCGGCCCGCGGGATGGCGAACGGCAGCACCACCAGCACCAGCCCGGCCAGCCCGGCCGCGGACCACCGGAGCCGGTCCAGCCGCCTGCCGCCGGGCCGCCGCGCGAGCGCGCCGCCCGGGTCGGCGGCCAGCAGCCGCGCGGCCGGCAGCGCCACGGACAGCGCCAGGAACGGCGCGAGGAACCCCGGGTAGTGGTAGTAAAAATCGGCCGGCAGCAGGAACGCCACCACCACCAGCGCGGCGGAGACCACGGCGAACCAGTCGAGTGCGGGCGGCGGGCGGCGGGTCACCAGCCAGGCCGCGGCGGACAGGCCGGCCAGCAGCACTAGGGCGATCAAGGCCAGCACGGTCAGGGTGGCCGCCGGGAAATGCGCCGCGGTCAGCCCGGTCATCTGCTGAATCCGGAACGACAGCGGAACGCGGCTGCCGGACCTGGTCAGCTGCGCGACGATCACGCCGTCAAAGAACGCGCGGGGCGCGGCGGCGGCGAAGGGCAGGACCGGGATGAGGAACCCGGCCGCTACCCCGACCAGGAACCGGCCCGCCCGCCGGGTGCCGGGCAGGCTCAGCACCAGGATGACGGCCACCGGGATGATCGCCCACACCTTGATCGCGCCGGCGAAGCCGAATGCCGCGCCGCCCCAGGCCAGCCTGCGGCCGCTGGCGGCCAGCTGGTCGCCGTCGAACACGGCCACGGCGCCGGCCAGGCAGGCGAGCACCAGCCATGGCTCCAGCAGGACCGTGTGGGCGGCCTGCACGCTGCCCGGATAAACGGCCAGGATCCCGCAGGTAATGACGACGGCGAGCACGCCGCGATGACGCACCAGCAGCCCGCCGAGCAGCACGCCGGCGGCGCCGGCCAGGGCGGTCAGGATCCGGCAGGCCGCCATCGCCCAGGCCGTGGTGGTCAGCTTGGACAGCAGCGCGGCCGGCCACATCAGCAGCGTGATCCCCGGCGGCTGGACCGTGATGAAGTCGCGGTACGGGATAGCGCCGCCGACCAGCCGGAGCGCGCTGCCGAAGTCAGCGCCGTCGTCGTACTCGGTGACGCCGAGCAGGTGGCCGGGACGGGCCAGCTGGTACAGCCGCAGCCCGAGCCCGAGCAGCGTCGCCACCGCGATCACGATGCCAGCCGGGGTGCGCGGGATGAGGCGGCGCAGGCTGCGCTCGGCCGCCGCGTCGTCCCGCGGCGGCCCGGCCGCGGGCCGCACGGTGGTACCGCTCACGATTGTTTCCCCACTCGGGCCGACCAGCCCGGCCATCAGCCGACCGGAGTCCGCCCGGTCGAAGGGCGAGCAGATACTACCGCCCGGACGCCCGCAAGCCGAACGGGACGCCGCGGCGGCCGGTCTGCGAGAATCAGCGGATGAACGGCGCTGAACCGGAACCCGGCCGGTCCGGTAGCACGACCGACCTCGGCCACGAGGTGCATCAGATCGACACCCTGATGGCCGGATACGACGGGATTACGGCCGGCTATCTCATCCGCTCGGACCGGCCCTGCCTGGTCGAGACGGGAACGGCCCCGTCGGCGCCGGCCGTCGCCGCCGCCCTCGCCCGGCTCGGCGTCGGCCCGGCGGACCTGGCCACGGTCGTGGTCACGCATATTCACCTGGACCATGCCGGCGGAGTAGGCGACATCGCCGCGATGTACCCCGGCGCGCAGATCGTCGTGCATGAGCGGGGCGCGCGGCACCTGGCCGATCCGTCCCGGCTGATGGCCAGTGCCCGGATGGTGTACGGGGACGAACTCGACGGGCTGTTCGGCACGCTGGCGCCGACTCCGGCCAGCCGGATCCGCGCGGTCGATGGCACCGGGACCGTGGACCTCGGCGGCGGCAGGCGGCTGGACACCTACTATGCACCCGGCCACGCCAAGCACCACATCGGGCTGATCGACTCGGTCAGCGGCGACCTGTACGTGGGTGATGCCGCCGGGATCTACATCCAGGAGACGGGCGACATGCGGCCGGCCACTCCCCCGCCGGACTTCGACCTGGAGACGGCGCTTGAGTCGCTGCGCACGTTCGCGGCGCTGCGGCCCGCGCGCCTGCTGTTCAGCCACTACGGGCCGGTGGATGCGGTCGCCGAGGCCCTGGAGCGGGCGGCCGGGGAGATCCGGCTGTGGGTGGACGAGACCCGGCGAGCCCGCGGCGCCGGCCTCGGCCTCGATCACGCGGCGGCCATGGTGGCCGAGCGGACGCGCGGCCGGTATGCCGTGCTCGCCGACGGCGCGGACCCGGCACTCGCCGCTAAGTTCGATCGGATCAGCGGCGCGGCCGCCAACGTGGCCGGCATCGCGCACTGGCTGGACAAGCAGGGCGCCTGACCGGGCTGCACGCCGCCGGGCCGGGCTTCAGCCGGCGGGCTCGCCCTGGAATTGTTCCCGGACCGGCAACGCACCGGCAGCGGCGGTGAGGTCCGGTGGCTCGAGCAGGTCGGTGACGGCCTCGCGAAGGAGGTCACCGTAGGCCGCGGGGCCGAGATCCTCGAGGGCGCCGAAGGACATCAGGCTGCTCATCAGCGCGCCCAGGGCGCAGCTCAGCCGCACCCGGTCGCGGGCGGGGAACGCGGGGTTACCCAGAATCTGGCGGAACTGCTGCTCTATCTCCTCATGGTCGCCCTCGTGTCCCTTGTCGTGCAGGGCCGAGAGGGCGGTCCGGTTGCGCTCGTGCAGGACGAACAGCTTGCGGTTGGCCAGCATCGTGTCGACCAGCCCGCGCAGCACGACGGCCCATCCGGACGGGCCTGCAGCCTTGCCCAGCTGGTCGAAGGCGGGCTGGCCCAGTTCGTGCAGGCGCAGGTGCAGCGCGAACAGGATGTCCTCTTTCGCGGCGAAGTGGTAGTAGATCGCGGCCTGGGTGAAGCCGAGCGGCTCGGCGATCTGGCGCAGCGAGGTCTTGTCGTAGCCCTGCTCAATGAACAAATCCAGGGCGACGTCGAGGATCCGCTCGCGAGTACCACCTTCGTCGGGAGGGCGGCCGGCACCTGCGAGCGGCCGCCCGGCCGTGGCTGCGGAACGTCGGGGCATGCCGGTTATCTTACTTGACAACCAGTAAGGAACGGTGATTATCTACATGATCGTAGACTCCTTACTAGTTGACAAGTAAGTCGAGGTACCCAGTGAGCTCTCTGATGATCGAGGCCGAGGGGCTGACCAAGCGGTACGGCCGCACCGTCGCCCTCGCCGGCCTCGACCTCCAGGTCCCGGCCGGTTCCATCCTCGGCGTGCTCGGGCCGAACGGCGCGGGCAAGACCACCGCGCTCCGCATTCTGACCACGCTGTCCCGGCCCGATAGCGGCCGGGCCCGGGTCGCCGGCCACGACGTGGTCCGGGAGGCGGCCGCGGTGCAGCGCAACATCGGCGTGACGGCTCAGGACGCCACCGTCGACGAGATCCTGACCGGCCGCCAGAACCTGGTGATGATCGGGCGCCTGAGCGGCCTGCGCCGCGGTCAGGCGCGGGCGCGGGCGACCGAGCTGCTCGACCAGTTCGATCTCGCCGATGCCGCCGACCGGATGCTCAGGGAGTACTCGGGCGGGATGCGCCGGCGCCTCGACCTCGCGGCCGGCCTGGTGACCCGGCCGCCGGTGCTCTTCCTCGACGAGCCGACGACCGGGCTCGACCCGGCCAGCAGGCTCCGGATGTGGAATGTGATCCGCGAGCTCGTCGCCGATGGGGTGACCCTGCTGCTGACCACCCAGTACCTCGACGAGGCGGACGAGCTAGCCGACCGGATCGTGGTCATCGACCGCGGTCACGTGATCGCCGGCGGCACGCCCGCCGAGCTCAAGACGGAGACCGGAGGAGCACGGCTAGACGTAACCCTCAGTGAAGCCAATCCCGCTGCTCCGGGCGCCCTGGAGCCGTTCGCGGCCGGTCCCGTGCACCTGAGCCAGGACGGGCGCCGGTTGCGGGCGCCGGTGCGCGGCGGGGGCGGCCTGGCCACCACGGTCGTGCGCGCCCTCGACGCCGCCGGGATCACCGTGGACGACGTGGAGGTCCATCAGCCCTCGCTCGACGACGTGTTCTTCGCGCTCACCGGCCGCCCCGCGGAGCTGGCCGGGGAACCCGAAGCACCCGGCCTGGAGGTAGTCCGGTCATGACCCTCACCACGCTCACGCCCGCCGCTGATGTTCTGCGGTCGCCGCGGTCGCGCCGCCTCACCCGGCGGATCGGCGATGTCGTCGTGCTGACCGGGCGCAACCTCGTGCACATTGCGCGTGAGCCGCTGCAGCTCTCCGATGTCACCGTCCAGCCGGTGATGTTCACGCTGCTGTTCGTCTACGTGTTCGGCTCCGGGGTCGTCCTGCCCGGCGGCGGCAGCTATACCGACTTCGCCATCGCCGGCCTGATCGCGCTGAACCTCACCACCTCGGCGATGGGCACCGCGGTCGGACTGAGCACCGACCTCAACAGCGGCGTCATCGACCGCTTCCGGACCCTTCCCATGTGGCGAGCCGCCGTGCTCGTCGGGCGGTCCGTGGCTGACCTGTCGACGGCCGCCCTATGCGCCCTCATTGTCACCGCCACCGGCCTGGCTATCGGCTGGCGGCCTGACGCCAGCATCCTGTCGGTCATCGGCGGGTTCGCCCTCTTCCTGCTCTTCAGCTACGCCCTGTCCTGGGGCTGCGCATGCCTGGGCATGGTGAGCAAGGGTCCCGAATCGGCGCAGTCGGCTGGCCTCGTCATCCTCTTGCCGCTGGCCATCGTTTCCAACGCGCTGGTCCCCACCGAGCACATGCCGACGGTATTGCGGGTCATCGCCGACTGGAACCCGGTCAGCGCGGTCACCGCTGCGGCCCGCGATCTGTTCGGTAACCCCAATCCCTCGGCGACCATCAGCGCCTGGCCCATGCAGCACCCGGTGGCCGCATCGCTGTTGTGGTCCGTCGCGTTTCTGGTGATCTTTGCCCCCCTCGCCACCCTCCTCTACCGGCGACGCACCACCGGCTGAGCATCCGCTCCGGTAACGATGCGGACCATCGGGCGATGTACGGTTCTTTGGTGGGCGCCGAGCGGGACCTGATACGGCTCATGCGCGCGGCTGCGGCGGACCAGACAGCCGTTGCGGTTCAGTTGCTGGCGACGGCGCCGGACCTGGCTCTGGACCGGCTGGGGAGGGGTGAGGAATTCTTCCTGGCCGAAGGCCACGCCCAGCTCTATGCGGGGGACAGCGCCCTGCACGCGGCAGCTTTTTCGTATCACCGCCAGCTGGCCCGGCAGCTGGTCGGAATGGGCGCCGACGTGCAGGCCAGGAACCGGCGGGGGGCTCAGCCGCTGCACGCGTCGGTCATGGGCGGCCCCGGCTCGGCCAACTGGAATCCGCGGCGGCAGTGCGATCTCATTGCCTACCTCATCGAGGCCGGTGCCGATCCGAACGCCGCCGCCGCCGGCGGCGTTACGCCGCTGCACCGCGCCATTCGCAACCGGTGCTCTGACGCAGTCCGGGTTCTCCTGGCGGCGGGCGCCGATCCGTACCTGACCAATGACCACGGCTCCACCGCCTTCGACCTGGCCCAGTGGACGACGGGCCGGGGCGGAAGCGGCACACCCGGGGCCAAAGCTGAGCAGCAGGAGATCATTCGGCTACTCGCGGCCGGGCTGGACAAGCAGGGGGCGTGACCCGGCCGCGGGCCGGGCCCGGGGCCTTCACCGCGCGCCTGCTGCGACGTCCGCCCCCCTCCGGCGCGACGACCGTGTGCTCGGCGAGCCAGCGAGGGTCGGCGTACCACCAGGCGGCCTTGATCCGCCCTGGTGCGCCCGAAAACGGATGGGCGGCCTGGCCGGTGCACATCTATGATCCCCTTCATGATCTATCAAGATCCGCTGGCCTATCTGCTCGGCCTCGAGGGCATCGCGCTGCTGGACGCCTGGGCCGGAGACCACGACCGCGCGTTCACTGAAGCCCGGCTGGCCGAGATTAGGCGACTGCTGGATGACGAGCGGCTAAGGGACCGCGGCGTGCTGGTGAAGCAGGTCAGCGCGGCCACCGTCTACGAGCAGGTGTCGGCCCGCTACGACGCCGATGCGGGCGGCGGGCTGTTCGCCACCGATGAGCCGGTGGTAGCTGAGTACCTGGCCAGCCGGGAGCCTGGCGTGGCGCTGGACGCCGCCTGCGGGACCGGGCGATTCGCCGAGTTCCTGGCTAGCCGCGGGCACCGGGTCATCGGCGTCGACAGCTCGCCGGACATGCTCGCCCTCGCGCGGCAGCGGGTCCCCGGGGCCAAGTTCCACATCGCCGGGCTGGACCGGCTGCCGCTGCCGGATGACTCCGTGGACGTGATCGTCTGCGCGCTCGCGCTCGAGCACGTGGCCCGCCTCGATCCGGTGCTGGCTGAGTTCGCTCGCGTGCTGCGCCCCGGCGGCGACCTGGTCATCTCCGATGTTCACCACGAACTCGTCACCCGCGGCTCGGTGATGACCGCCCGCGGCCCGGCGGGCGAGCCGCTCATCGCGCCCAGCTACCGGCATCAGCTCGGCGACTACCTGCGGCCGGCACTGAGCCTTGGCCTGCAGGTCAAGCGCTGCGAGGAGCCGCGCGTGGCCGGGGCGAACGAACCGCCGGCCGAGCCCGCAACCGAGATCGGCGACTGGCCGGACTGGCCGTTCTCGCTGCTGGACTACCTGCCATCGGCCGAGCGGGCCGCAGGCGGTCGCCCGCACCTGGTCATCTGGCACTTCCAGCGGCCCGCTAACTAACTCTCTTTGGCCGGGTGGACCACGGGGCGGGGCGAAAGCGGCTCAGTCCCGCCGCCGGTACAGGTCGCGCAGCAGGGAGATCTCGGCGCCGTGATGGATTAGCTCCCGGTTGATGTGCAGGACGAGATCCTCCATCGGAAACTGGTCGGACCCCTCCGCGGGCCCGACCGGCTTATCCAGGTCAATGTCCGAGAGCCTGCGGACCCCCGCGTTCCATTTCTGGTACGTCTCGTCGAGCTGCTGGAGCGCCTCGTCAGCGGTCCCCGCGTAGGCGAACGTGCGGAAGTCGACTTCCGGGCCGCCGAAGTACCACGCGACCCGGTAGCCCAGGCACGAGACGATGATGTGGGCCAGCCGCCAGGCAATCGTGGTCACCGGTGCCGGCACCGGGTCGGGGGACGCGAAATCTATCGTCCACTCCCCGGAGCCCCCCGACATTGGCGCGGTCGAGGTGCCGCGCGGCCGGATGCTCCAGCAGCCGCGCACCGGCTCCCAGAAGTACTCCTCATCGGTAAGACCGTCCATCCGCGGCCGCAGGTTCTCGCGCCAGTGCCAGTCCAGTTGCTCCGCTAGTCGCTCGCTTCGCACCATGGATTCACGCTAGTGGATCGAGCAACGCCCGGCTTTCACCCGGCGGGCTCGCCAACGTCGCCGGACTCCTCCGGGCCAGCAGAACCCTCCAGGCCCGCCAGCCCGTCCAGATCGGCTAGCTCGTCCAGGTCGTCAAACTCGTCCAGGTCCGCGAAGTCCACCTGGTCCAGTTCCTCGAAGCGCTCGGCCGCATCGGTCTCGTCGCGGGTATCCGCGGCCGCGGCCCGGCCAAACCAGTCCCTGGCCTCCTCCTCGCGTCCGGCATCGAGCAGGGCATCGGCGTACGCATAGAACAGCCGGGCTGATCCGGCGTAGGGCCGGCCATCGGTAATTTCCGGCAGCTGCAGGGCTACCACAGCCGCGCGGGCCAGGCCCTGATCCCGGCGGATACCCGATTCGACGATGCGCAACTCGATCTCGGTCGCCCGGTCGAGGCCGCGTGACTCGGGTCCGGTGACGAGCGCCAGCGCCCGGTCCAGCCTGCCGAGGGCCCGCTCGCTGTCGGCCATCATCGGCAGGTAGCTGCTCCGCCCGGTCAGCCGCCGCGCCGCCCTCAGCTCGGTCAGCGCGTCCGCCCAGGCTCCGGCCCGGTAGGCAGCGATCCCGCACGTCTCGCGGACTACGCCGACCCGCGCGGCGAGGCGCCGGGCGGCTTGAGCATGCCGGTAGCCGCGGTCCGGGTCATCGGCGACGCTGGCCGCGATCAGCTGGCGGGCGACCGCGTCCGCCAGGTCGCCAGGCAGCGTGCGGAGTTCTTCCCGGGCGGCCGGATCCAGCTGGTCCGCCGTTATGTTCGCGGGCACCTCGGGCAAGGAACCCTCACCGGACCGCCGCGGGCCGTACTGCGGCTCCGAAGCGGCGTTGTCCTGCGGGCCACCGCTATCCCGGCCAGACCCGGCATAGCCGGGCCGGGAAGCACCGCCGGCCCGATTCTGGCCCGCGCCGCGCGATCCGCCCCCAGTCCGCGGTCCCGCCGTACTCCGGGAGCCGCCTGAAGACCAGGAGCCGCCGGTCCGCGGCCGTCCCGCACTAGACGGCCCGGCCGCGCTCCGGGAATCCCCCGAAGTCCGTGGCCCGCCCGTCGTCCGGGAGCCGCCCGAAGACCAGGAGCCGCCCGTCCGCGGACGTCCTGCCGCCGACGGCCCGCCCGCACTCCGGGAATCCCCCGAAGCTCGCGGCCCGCCCGCCGTCCGGGAGCCCCCCGAAGACCAGGAGCCGCCCGTCCGCGGCCGTCCCGCACTAGACGGCCCGCCTGCAGCTCGGGACCCCCCGGTCGTCCGCGCGCCAGCTGGCCTGCCGCCGCCTTCGCTACCAGCATCCCGGGCGCCCTGCCCGCCACCGCCGTATCGCCCGCGACTGCCCTGGCCGGGCCCGGTAACCCGGGTGCCTCGGCTACTGCGGACGGGCCGGGCGGAGGCCGTCCCGCCCTGGCGGGGCCCGCCGGTCCTTCCTGCGTCAGCGCCCTGGCCAGGCCGGTCAGCCGTTGTCCCGCGCCTGGCGCCGACCGTGGCACCCGCGCCGGTGCGTGCGCCGTCACCGCTCCGGTCCGGTCGGCCGCTGCCGGCCCCGCGGCCGGTACCGCCCGGCCGCGGCGCGGCACCGCCCCGGCGGGGCGCGCCGGTACGCGTGCTATCGCCGCTTCGAGCGGGCCGGCCGGTGCCGGTCCCCCGGTCCGGCCGGCCGCTATTTCCGCTGCGCCCGGTGCCCTGACCGGCACCGCCCGGCCCGCCTGCCCGGCCGCCCGTACCCCGGCCACTGCTTTGACCTGCGCCGGCGCCCCGGCCCGCGCCCGCACCGCCGCGACCGCCACTGCCCTGGCCTGCGCCAGTGCCCCGGCCACTGGCAGCCCGGCTACCGCCGGTGCCCTGACCGCCCTTGCTCCGCGGCGCAGCGCCACCGGACCCGGACCGCCGAGCGGACTGGGGCGAACCGCCGCGACTACCCGAACCGCTCCCGCCGGTTTCGCGTCCTTTCCCGACCACGCTCGACCTCCCAGGCCACAATGAAGCCGCCCCATGGCGGAAAGCGCTGAGGGCCGCTACCTGTACGGTAGCGGCCCTCAGCGGAAAAATGTCCGGCGGCGTCCTACTCTCCCACGTGGTCCCCCACGCAGTACCATCGGCGCTGAAGGGCTTAACTTCCGGGTTCGGAATGGGACCGGGTGTTTCCCCTTCGCCATGGCCACCGAAACTCTATGGAGATGTCAGGCACCTGCGACCGGACTCATGTCCGGTGCCAGCAGGGCCGACCGCATCTCGGGAACCGCACAGTGGACGCAAGTAAAATCTATGAGTAGAAGCCAAGCCACTCGGCCTATTAGTACCAGTCAGCTACACACGTTGCCGTGCTTCCACCTCTGGCCTATCAACCCAGTAGTCTGCTGGGGGCCTTACCGGATTAACTCCGAGAGAGACCTTATCTTGAGGCGAGCTTCCCGCTTAGATGCTTTCAGCGGTTATCCCTTCCGAACGTAGCCAACCAGCCATGCTCTTGGCAGAACAACTGGCACACCAGAGGTTCGTCCGTCCCGGTCCTCTCGTACTAGGGACAGCCCCTCTCAAGTCTCTTACGCGCGCAGCGGATAGGGACCGAACTGTCTCACGACGTTCTAAACCCAGCTCGCGTACCGCTTTAATGGGCGAACAGCCCAACCCTTGGGACCTGCTCCGGCCCCAGGATGCGACGAGCCGACATCGAGGTGCCAAACCATCCCGTCGATATGGACTCTTGGGGAAGATCAGCCTGTTATCCCCGGGGTACCTTTTAGCCGTTTAGCGACGGCGCTTCCACATGCCACCGCCGGATCACTAGTCCCAGCTTTCGCTCCTGTTCGACATGTCTGTCTCACAGTCAAGCACCCTTGTGCACTTGCACTCGACACCTGATTGCCAACCAGGCTGAGGGTACCTTTGGGCGCCTCCGTTACCTTTTAGGAGGCAACCGCCCCAGTTAAACTACCCACCAGACACTGTCCCTGATCCGGATCACGGACCTAGGTTAGACATCCAGAACGACCAGAGTGGTATTTCACCAGTGACTCCACAGAAACTAGCGTCTCTGCTTCACAGTCTCCCACCTATCCTACACAAGACGTCCCAAACGCCAATGTCAAGCTGCAGTGAAGGTCCCGGGGTCTTTCCGTCCTGCTGCGCGTAACGAGCATCTTTACTCGTAGTGCAATTTCGCCGGGTCCGTGGTTGAGACAGTGGGAAAGTCGTTACGCCATTCGTGCAGGTCGGAACTTACCCGACAAGGAATTTCGCTACCTTAGGATGGTTATAGTTACCACCGCCGTTTACTGGCGCTTAAGTTCAGAGCTTCGCAACCCGAAGGCTACTAACCCCTCCCCTTAACGTTCCAGCACCGGGCAGGCGTCAGTCCGTATACGTCGTCTTGCGACTTTGCACGGACCTGTGTTTTTAGTAAACAGTCGCTTTCCCCTGGTATCTGCGACCGCACCCAGCTCAGGAGGCAAGCTCCTTCACCGGACACGGCTCCCCTTCTCCCAAAGTTACGGGGATAATTTGCCTAGTTCCTTAACCACGGTTCACCCGATCGCCTTGGTATTCTCTACCTGACCACCTGAGTCGGTTTAGGGTACGGGCCGCTAAGATGCTAGCCGCGAGGTTTTTCTTGGCAGCATGGGATTACTCACTTCGCCTAAATCGGCTCGGCGTCAGGTCTCAGGCTTAATGATGTGCGGATTTGCCTACACATCGCCCTACACCCTTACTCCGGGACAACCATCGCCCGGTAGAGCTACCCTCCTGCGTCACCCCTTCGGCTTGCCTACTACTAGTCTGGGTCGCACGCTCGGCCGGATCGCCCCGAAGGGCTCACCAGCGTCATGTGCTTAGCATCGCCAGATTCGGCATGGGCACATCTAAGCGGGTACGGGAATATCAACCCGTTGTCCATCGACTACGCCTGTCGGCCTCGCCTTAGGTCCCGACTTACCCTGGGCGGATTAGCCTGCCCCAGGAACCCTTGGTCATTCGGCGGAGGGGTTTCTCACCCCTCTTTCGCTACTCATGCCTGCATTCTCACTCGAGTGGCGTCCACGGCTGGATCACTCCGCCGCTTCTCTCGCCACCCGACGCTCCCCTACCCATCCGCGCACCTGGACCCTAAAGGCGCCGGAAACCTAGACTAAGCCGTCGTGGCCGAAACCACTACGACTGAGACATCGGTAACCATAACCATAAAGGGCCGAGCTATTGCGCGAATGCCACAGCTTCGGCGGTGTGCTTGAGCCCCGTTAAATTGTCGGCGCAGAATCACTTGACCAGTGAGCTATTACGCACTCTTTTAAGGGTGGCTGCTTCTAAGCCAACCTCCTGGTTGTCTGTGCGACTCCACATCCTTTCCCACTTAGCACACGCTTAGGGGCCTTAGCTGGTGATCTGGGCTGTTTCCCTCTCGACTACGGAGCTTATCCCCCGCAGTCTCACTGCCGCGCTATGGCTTACCGGCATTCGGAGTTTGGCTGATTTCAGTAAGCTTGTAGGCCCCCTAGACCATCCAGTAGCTCTACCTCCGGCAAGAAACACGCGACGCTGCACCTAGATGCATTTCGGGGAGAACCAGCTATCACGGAGTTTGATTGGCCTTTCACCCCTACCCACAGGTCATCCCCCAGGTTTTCAACCCTGGTGGGTTCGGTCCTCCACGCGGTCTTACCCGCGCTTCAACCTGCCCATGGGTAGATCACTCCGCTTCGGGTCTACAGCATGCGACTCATTCGCCCTATTCAGACTCGCTTTCGCTACGGCTACCCCACACGGGTTAACCTTGCCACATACCGTAACTCGCAGGCTCATTCTTCAAAAGGCACGCGGTCACTTCACTCAGCCCGAAGGCTGAATCGCTCCCACGGCTTGTAGGCACACGGTTTCAGGTGCTATTTCACGACCCCTCACCGGGGCACTTTTCACCTTTCCCTCACGGTACTTGTTCACTATCGGTCACCAGGGAGTATTTAGGCTTAGGGGGTGGTCCCCCCAGATTCACACGGGATTTCACGGGCCCCGTGCTACTTGGGATCCCGTCCGGGAGTCGCCTGAGTTTCGCCTACAGGGGTGTCACCCTCTATGCCGACGTTTTCCAAACGTCTTCGGCTACCCAAACGATTTCTTACTCCCTGCCGGATCAGCAGTTCCGGCTGGACGGTCCCACAACCCCGGTCACGCAACGCCTGCTGGCTATCACACGTGATCGGTTTGGCCTGTTCCCTTTTCGCTCACCACTACTCAGGGAATCGCGGTTGCTTTCTCTTCCTGTGGGTACTGAGATGTTTCACTTCCCCACGTTACCTCCACCTGCCCTATGTGTTCAGGCAGGGGCAATGAGCCATTACGCCCATTAGGTTTCCCCATTCGGAAATCCCCGGATCGATGTCTGGTTACCGACTCCCCGGGGCTTATCGCAGGTTCCTACGTCCTTCATCGGCTCCTGGTGCCAAGGCATCCACCGTGTGCCCTTATTAACTTGGCAACTACAGATGATGCTCGCGTCCACTGTGCAGTTCTCAAGATACGGGCGGTCCCGGCTCCCCGACGCCTTGCGGCGGGGGAAACCGGTCCTAGCCGAGTTCGGGCCATCTTGCGGCCGTTCCCTCAGGACCCAACAGCGTGCTCGGCCCGGACGACTCCCTGACCGGCTTTCCGTCCCGCTCAGCGAACAGCTGCTTGCGCAGCCGCCCTGCGGGCGTACTAACCAGCCCGGGCAGCAGCCCGAACCGAATAACCAGTGCTCCACTAACGAGCGGCCACCTCGGCACAGTCGTCCGAGAAATGGCCCTGGACGCACATCCCCGATTATCTCGGCGAGCGCGCCAGTTGCTCCTTAGAAAGGAGGTGATCCAGCCGCACCTTCCGGTACGGCTACCTTGTTACGACTTCGTCCCAATCGCTGGCCCCACCTTCGACGGCTCCCTCCCTTACGGGTTAGGCCACCGGCTTCGGGTGTTGCCGACTTTCGTGACGTGACGGGCGGTGTGTACAAGGCCCGGGAACGTATTCACCGCGACGTTGCTGATTCGCGATTACTAGCGACTCCGACTTCATGGGGTCGAGTTGCAGACCCCAATCCGAACTGAGACCGGCTTTTTGAGATTCGCTCCACCTTGCGGTCTCGCAGCCCTCTGTACCGGCCATTGTAGCATGTTTGCAGCCCAAGATATAAGGGGCATGATGACTTGACGTCATCCCCACCTTCCTCCGAGTTGACCCCGGCAGTCTCCTATGAGTCCCCGGCATTATCCGCTGGCAACATAGGACGAGGGTTGCGCTCGTTGCGGGACTTAACCCAACATCTCACGACACGAGCTGACGACAGCCATGCACCACCTGTGCAGGACCCTTACGGACACCGTATCTCTACGGCTTTTCCCTGCATGTCAAACCTTGGTAAGGTTCTTCGCGTCGCGTCGAATTAAGCAACATGCTCCGCCGCTTGTGCGGGCCCCCGTCAATTTCTTTGAGTTTTAGCCTTGCGGCCGTACTCCCCAGGCGGGGCGCTTAATGCGTTAGCTGCGGCACGGAATCCGTGGAAGGACCCCACACCTAGCGCCCAACGTTTACGGCGTGGACTACCAGGGTATCTAATCCTGTTCGCTCCCCACGCTTTCGCTCCTCAGTGTCAGGTAAGGCCCAGAGAACCGCCTTCGCCACCGGTGTTCCTCCTGATATCTGCGCATTTCACCGCTACACCAGGAATTCCATTCTCCCCTACCTACCTCTAGTCTGCCCGTATCCACTGCAGGCCCAGGGTTAAGCCCTAGGTTTTCACAGCGGACGTAACAAACCACCTACGAGCTCTTTACGCCCAATAATTCCGGACAACGCTTGCGCCCTACGTGTTACCGCGGCTGCTGGCACGTAGTTAGCCGGCGCTTCTTCTGCAGGTACCGTCACTTGCGCTTCGTCCCTGCTGAAAGGGGTTTACAACCCGAAGGCCTTCATCCCCCACGCGGCGTCGCTGCGTCAGGCTTTCGCCCATTGCGCAATATTCCCCACTGCTGCCTCCCGTAGGAGTCTGGGCCGTGTCTCAGTCCCAGTGTGGCCGGTCGCCCTCTCAGGCCGGCTACCCGTCGTCGCCTTGGTGGGCCGTTACCTCACCAACTAGCTGATAGGCCGCGAGTCCATCCCTAGCCGAAAAACTTTCCACTGTGGCCGATGTCGGCCGCAGTCATATTCGGTATTAATTCCGGTTTCCCGGAGCTATCCCGAAGCTAAGGGCAGGTTGCTCACGTGTTACTCACCCGTTCGCCGCTCGAGTACCCCGAAGGGCCTTTCCGCTCGACTTGCATGTGTTAAGCACGCCGCCAGCGTTCGTCCTGAGCCAGAATCAAACTCTCCATTGAATGTCTATATGCAAACCGCAGGCACGATCCGAGGACCGGCCGTGCGGGGTGCTGACATCTTAGAGATGCCTCTTCGGACCGGCGAACCGGACCTGGAGGCGATCTTGGCATCCGTCGTACGGAACTGCGCCGTTACCGGCCCAGCCCCTGACGGGGTTTGTTGCATGTGCACTGGCTTTTAGCACGCTGTTGAGTTCTCAAGGAGCGGACGCGCACCTTCGGAGACTTTTTGATCTCTTCCGGGGCAACCCTACGAACTTACCCGAACAACCCTAGGTTGTCAACCAAGTTCGCGGAACCGACTTACTTCGTTACTCGTCGTACATCCAGCATACCCGCACCACGATGCTCCGGTTTCCCGGAGCGCTAACCTAGGAGGGAGTCTTGCTGGCCCCCCTTCAGCTGTCCGCCAGATGGCGTCCCGCTGGTCCCGGGGGCAAGACGAAACTCTAGGGAGCAAAGAGGATCAAGTCAAATCGGCCGGACCACGCCCCGGCCCCGGCTGAGCCAGGGCTGGAGCAGGGCTGAGCCCGGGCTGATCCAGGCCGGGGCCGGGGCCGCTAGCCGGGCCGGCCCGGGCCATGGCGCGGGCCGCTCAGCCCGGCCGGGCGGGCTCAGCGGCGGGCTATTTCCACGCCGCCGACCGTGCGCTTCCCGCGCCGCAGCACCAGGAACCGGCCGTGCAGCAAGTCGCTCTGCTGCGGCACCGCGTCGGCGTCCGCCACCCGCACGTTGTTCAGGTAGGCGCCGCCCGCCTCGATGGCCCGCCGGGCCGCCCCCTTGCTCTCCGTGATCCCGGTCGCGGCCATCAGGTCCGCCACCTTGGGCAGGCCGCTGTGACCGGGCTCAGCAGGTCCGGGCCCGCCCGGCCCGGGCTCGCCGTGGCCGTTGGCGATCTCGCCCGCCCGGACGATCGCCGAGGGCACCTCGGCCAGTGCCGAGGCGAGGGTCTGCTCATCCAGCTCCCGCAGGTCGCCCTGCCCGAACAGGGCCCGGCCGGCCGCGACGGCCCGCGCGCATTCCTCCGCCCCGTGCACCAGCGTGGTCACGTCCTCGGCGAGCACGCGCTGCGCCGTCCGGGCGGCGGGCCGGTCGGTGATTTCCCGCTCAAGCTCGGTAATTTCGTTACGAGAACGGAACGTGAAGACGCGGAGCAATCCCGGCACCTCGGCATCGGACCGATTGACCCAGAACTGGTAGAACGCGTACGGGCTCATCAGGTCGGGGCTCAGCCAGATCGCTCCCCCCTCGGTCTTCCCGTACTTGGTCCCGTCCGGCTTCGTGATCAGCGGCGTGGCCAGAGCGTGCACCGGATCCCTCGTCACCCGCCTGATCAGGTCGACGCCGGCCACCAGGTTGCCCCACTGATCACTGCCGCCGATCTGCAGCACGCAGTCATGCCGGCGCCGGAGCTCCAGGAAGTCGTAGGCCTGCAGGATCTGGTAGCTGAACTCGGTGTAGCTGATCCCGCCGGCCTCCAGCCGCGCCCGGACCGCTTCCCGGGCCAGCATCTGGTTGACCGGGAAGTGCTTGCCGATGTCGCGCAGGAATTCCAGGGCGGACAGGTTCTCGGTCCAGTCCAGGTTGCTGACCAGCCGCGCCCCGGCCGGGCCCGGCGTGAAGTCGAGAAAGCGGCCTATCTCGGCGCGGATCCGCTCGACCCAGCCGGCCACTACCTCGCGCGGGTTCAGCACCCGCTCCTCGGACTTGCCGCTGGGGTCACCGATCAGTCCGGTCGCCCCGCCGACCAGCCCGATCGGCCGGTGCCCGGCCAGCTGGAACCGGCGCATGGTCAGCAGCAGCACCAGGTTGCCGATATGCAGGCCGGGCGCGGTCGGGTCGAAGCCGCCGTAAAAAGTAAGCGGGCCAGCGGCCAGGTCCTTGCGCAGGTCGTCGAGATCGGTCGATAGCGCGATCAGGCCGCGCCAGTTCAGCTCGTCGATGATGTCGGTCACCGGGGCATCGTCCCACCTTCGCGAGCCGGAGCGGAAACGGCTTTCGCGGCGGCGCGGCGCGGCGCGAACGCCCGGTAGGGCGACACGGTCGGTTCCCCGGCAATCCAGAAGCGCCAGGGCACCTCAGCCGCGCGGCTGACGCCCACCCGGGGCCCGCTATCGATGTCCGCCGTCCCTACCACCTCAGCCGGCCCGCTGACGCGCAGCGGCGAGGCTGGATCGCAGACGTCAGCGCCATTCAGCGAGCGGTCGATGCCGAGCGCCTGGCACAGCCGGGCCGGGCCGCGGGCCAGATCGCGCTCCCCGGCCGGCCCGGTGGTCTCCGGCCCTTCAGCCCGCCCGGCGTACCGGCGGCTGGCGGCCAGCGCCGCGCCCTCGATCACCCGGCCGGCCCGCAGCAGCACGGCCGACGCCGTGCCCTCGGGCAGGCAGACCAGGTTCACGCAGAAATGCATGCCGTAGGTGAAGTAGACGTAGGCGTGCCCGGGCTCGCCGAACATGACGGCGGTACGCGCGGTGCGGCCGTGGAACGCGTGCGAGGCGGCATCCGCCGCCCCGGCGTAGGCCTCCACTTCCGTCAGCAGCACGGCGACGGCGCCATCCGGCGTGTCATGACGAAGAACGCAGCCCAGCAGGCCGGGCGCCAGCTCCTGGGCCGGGCGCCCGAAGAAGCCCCGCGGAAGCAGCGGCAGCTGCTCAGGCGGCCCGGCCGCCGTCAGTCCGCCGCCCACGCGGCGTGCTCGTCAATGGCGGCCCGCAGCGCCGCGAGCTGATCGGCCACGCGGGCGGGCGCCGTTCCCCCGTACGTACTCCGGGCCGCCAGCGCGCCCGGCACGGTCAGCACCTCTCGCACGTCCGGCGTCAGGTGCGCCGAGATCCGGGCGAGATCCTCATCGCTCACCTCGGCCAGGTCACGCTCGTGCACCTGGCACCACACCACCAGGTGCCCGACCACCTCGTGTGCCTCCCGGAACGGCACCCCGCGCCGGACCAGCAGTTCAGCCAGGTCGGTGGCGAGCGAGTAGCCCGCCGCGGCGCTCTGCGTCATCCGCTCCGCATTGAACCGGATGGTGCTGATCAGGCCGGCCATCGCGGGCAGCACGAGCAGCAGCGTGTCCACCGCGTCGAAGACCGGCTCCTTGTCCTCCTGCAGGTCCCGGTTATACGTCAGCGGCAGCCCCTTCAGCGTGGTGAGCAGGCCGGTCAGGCCGCCGATCAGCCGGCCGGCCTTGCCGCGGGCGAGCTCAGCGACGTCCGGGTTCTTCTTCTGCGGCATGATCGACGACCCGGTGGCGTACGCGTCGTCGATCTCGGCCCAGCCGAACTCGTGCGACGACCACAGCACGATCTCCTCGCCCAGCCGGGACAGGTGCACGCCGAGCAGCGCGGCGGTGAAGCAGAACTCGGCCGCGAAGTCGCGGTCGCTGACCGCGTCCATCGAGTTGGGCGCGGCGCGGTCGAAGCCGAGCTCGGCGGCCACCGTCTCGGGGTCGAGCGGCAGCGACGAGCCGGCCAGCGCGCCGGACCCGAGCGGGCAGACCGCCGCGCGCTTGTCCCAGTCCCGCAGCCGGCCGACGTCCCGCGCGAACGCCTGCACGTGCGCGAGCAGCTGATGCGCGAACAGCACCGGCTGGGCGTGCTGCAGGTGGGTCAGCCCCGGCGCGGGCGTGGCCAGGTGCCGCTCCGCCTGGCCGGCCAGCGCGGTCTCCAGCTCGGCCAGCCGCAGGGTGATCAGCCGCGCGTGGTCGCGCAGGTACAGCCGGAGGTCGGTGGCGATCTGGTCGTTGCGGCTGCGGCCGGCCCGCAGCTTGCCGCCGAGCGAGCCGGCCCGCTCCAGCAGCCCGCGCTCCAGCGCCGTATGCACGTCCTCGTCGGCCGCGGTCGGGCGGAAGGCACCGGTCCGGCACGCCTGGCCGAGGTCATCGATGGCGGCGAGGAGGCGGGCCAGCTCGCTGTCACTCAGCAGCCCGGCCTGGTGCAGCACCCGGGCGTGCGCGGCCGACGCCAGCAGGTCGTACGGGGCCAGCCGCCAGTCGAACTGGACGCTGACGGACAGCCGGGCGAGCGCCTCGGCGGGCCCCGACTCGAACCGCCCGCCCCAGAGCCTGACCGCGGGACCGGCTTTGCTATCTGCCACGGCATTCCTCTCCACGTTCGTGGTCGCGGCTGCCGGGAGCATACCTGGCCTGGCCTGCTGGCTAGCCGGCCGCCTGGGCGGCGGCGGCCTGCCGGTCCCGGCCGGCCGCGATCTTGCTGGGCAGGCCCCAGAGCTCGACGAAGCCCTTGGCCAGGTTCTGGTCGAAGGAGTCGCCGGTGTCGTAGGTGGCCAGCCCGTAGTCGTACAGCCCGGCCGGGCTGCGGCGGCCGGTGACCACCGCGCTGCCGCCGTGCAGGCGGAGCCGGACGTCGCCGGTGACGTGCTGGGACGCCTCGGCCATGAACGCCTCAAGCGCGCGGCGCAGCGGGGAGAACCACAGCCCGTCGTAAACGAGCTCGGTCCAGCGCTGCTCGGCCTGCCGCTTGAACCGGGCCAGGTCGCGCTCCAGGCATACCGCCTCCAGCGCCTGGTGCGCGGCGATCAGCGTGATCGCGCCCGGTGCCTCGTAGATCTCCCTGCTCTTGATCCCGACGAGCCGGTCCTCGACCATGTCGATCCGGCCGATCCCGTGCGCCCCGGCGCGCTCGTTCAGCTCGGTGATGATCTCCAGCGGGCTGAGCTTGCGCCCGTCGATCGCCACCGGGCTGCCCTCGGTGAAACTGAGCACGACCTCATCGGGCTGGCGCGGAAGGCCCGGGTCGCTGCTGTAGCCGTAGACGTCGTCGTGCGGCGTCTCCCAGATGTCCTCCAGGTGGCCGGTCTCGCAGCTGCGTCCCCACAGGTTCTGGTCGATGGAGTACGGCGACTTGGACGTGACGTCGATCGGCAGCCCCTTCTCGGCGGCGAAGGCGATCGCCTTGTCCCTGGTCATGCCGGAGTCCCGGACCGGCGCGAAGACCTTTACCCCGGGCGCCAGGCAGGCCAGGCCGACCTCGAACCGGACCTGGTCGTTGCCCTTGCCGGTGCAGCCGTGCGCGACCATGCTCGCGCCGCGGTCGATGGCCACCGCGGCCAGGTGCGCGGCGATCAGCGGCCGGGACAGCGCGGAGACGAGCGGGTACTGGTCCATATAGAGGGCGTTCGCGCGCAGGGCCGGCAGGCAGAAGTCCGTGGCGAACTCGTCCCTGGCGTCGACGACGACCGCCTCGGCGGCGCCGCAGGCCAGCGCCCGCTGCCGGATCGTGTCAAGATCCTCGCCGCCCTGCCCGACGTCGACGGCCAGCGCGATCACCTCGGCGCCGGTCCGCTCGCCGATCCAGCCGATGGCCACCGACGTATCCAGGCCGCCGGAATATGCGAGCACGATGCGCTGGGTCATGAAGTCCTCCTCGGGGTCATGAAGTCCGCTGTCTCAGGTCTGCTGTCTCAGGTCCGCTGATGTCTCGGCTCACGGTGCCGGTCCCTGCCTAACTTCGCCGCTCAGCCAGCCGGAGCAGCGCCTGGGCCAGTTCCTCGCCGCCGGCCGGATCCCGCGCGATCAGCAGCACCGTGTCGTCCCCGGCCACCGTGCCGAGGATGGACGGCCAGCTCGCGTGGTCGATGACCGAGGCCAGGAACTGCGCGGCGCCGGCCGGCGTGCGCACGACGACCAGGTTGGCGCTCGCCTCGGCGGTCACCAGCAGCTCGGCCGCGGCGCGAGCCAGCCGGGCCGGCGGCTCCGCGGCGATCGCCCCTGGTCCCGGGCCGGTCCGGGACGGATCACCGGGCGCTGCGTGCGGCGCAGCCGCGGCCGCCCCGCTATCGGCCGGCCCGCCGTCAGCCGGGCCGCCGTCAGCCTTACCGTTGCCCGCCGGGCGGTCAGCCAGCCCGCCGGGCCGTGACCCGGGGCCGCCTGGCTCCCCGGGCAGCGCGTAGAACAGCGCCCCGCCCGGGCCGCGGAGCCGTACCGCGCCGAGTTCCTCCAGGTCGCGGGAGAGCGTGGTCTGGGTGACCCGCACCCCGCGCTTGGCCAGCCAGTCGGCGAGCTCTTCCTGCGATCGCACCGCCGCCTGCTCCAGGATGCCGGCGATCTGCGCCTGCCGCGCGGCCTTGGTCAGCGGGCTCACCGGGCTCATGCCGGCTCCGGCGGGTGCGCGGCGGCATCGTCGAGAATCCCGCCCAGCGCGGCCGTGAACGAGTCCGCCTGGTCCGCGGCGAGGATCAGCGGCGGCGCGAGCCGGATCGCGTCCGGCTGCACCGTGTTGACCAGGTAGCCGGCCCGGCGGCAGGCGGCCTCGACGCTGGCCGCCACCGGTCCGGTCAGGGCGATGGCGAGCCAGAGCCCGCGGCCGCGGACGCCCGCGACCAGCGGGTGGGCGGCCGCGGTAATGCCCGTGCTGAGCCGCTGCCCGGTCGCCGCGGCCCGGGCCAGCAGCCCGTCGGCTTCGATCGTGTCCAGGACGGCCAGGGCCGCCGCGCACGCGATCGGGTTCCCCCCGAACGTGCTGCCGTGGTCACCCCGGCGCAGCGCGGTGCCGCAGTCACCGAAGCCGATGCAGGCGCCGATCGGCAGCCCGCCGCCGAGCCCCTTGGCCAGCGTGATCACGTCCGGCCGCACGCCGTCCTGCTGGTGGGCGAACCAGGCGCCGGTGCGGCCGATCCCGCTCTGGATCTCGTCGAGCACGAGCAGCGCGCCGGCCTCGTCGCAGGCCTGCCGGGCCGCGTGCAGGTATCCGGCCGGCGCGGGGATCACGCCCGCCTCGCCCTGGCACGGCTCAAGGAACACCGCGGCGCAGTCCGGCCGCACCGCCGCGCGCAGCGCCCCGGTATCACCGAAAGGAACGAACCGAACGTCAATGCCGAACGGCCCGAACGGATCCCGGATGGAACTCTTGCCGGTCAGCGCGAGGGCCGCCGAGGTACGGCCGTGGAAGCTGTTCTCGGCCGCGACGATGACCGGCCGGCCGGGCCCCTGCCGCCGCCGGACCAGCTTGACCGCCGCCTCGTTGGCCTCGGCGCCCGAGTTGGCGAAGAACACCCGCCCGTCGGCGGGGCGCCCGCCGCCGGCCAGCACCGCGGCCCCGCCGGGCCCGTCCGCCGCGGCGTTGCCATCCGCCCCGGTGGCCCCGTTTCCGCCGCTGCCGAGAAGGCCGAGCAGCCGCTCGGCCAGGGCGATCTCGCCCTCGTGCAGGAACAGGTTGGAGGTGTGCGCGATGCTGTTCACCTGGCGGGTCACCGCCTCGGTGATGGCCGGGTGGGCGTGGCCGAGCGCGCTCACCGCGATGCCGGCGATCAGGTCGGTGTACTCGCGGCCATCGGCGTCCCAGACCTGGCAGCCCTTGCCGCGGGTGAGCGCCACCGGCGGAATGCCGTAGTTCGGCATCATCGCCCGGGCGAAACGGTCCTGCAGTTGCTCGGTGCGGCTCATCGCGCGGCTCATTCCGTCACTGTCGGTGGTTGCGGGACCGGATCGGGCAGCACCATGGTGCCGATGCCCGAGTCGGTGAAGATCTCCAGCAGGATGGCGTGCGGCAGCCGCCCGTCCAGCACGTGCGCCTGCGGCACGCCGCCGCGGACGGCCAGCAGGCAGGCTTCCATTTTCGGGATCATGCCCTCGCTCAGCCCCGGCAGCATCGCCTCCAGGCTGGCCGCGGTCAGCTGGCTGATCACCGCCGCGGCCGGGGCGTCCGCGGCGGCCGGGGCATCGCCGCCGCCGGGCCAGTTCGCGTAGAGGCCCTCCACGTCGGTGAGTACGACCAGCTTCGCGGCGTCCAGCGCGACCGCGACGGCCGCCGCCGCCGTGTCGGCGTTGATGTTGTAGACCTCCCCGCTCTCGCTGCGGGCGACGCTCGAGATGACCGGCACCCGGCCGTCGTCGAGCAGCGCGCGCACCGCGCCGGGATTCACCGCGTCGATCTTGCCGACCATGCCGATGTCGACGGGCTCGCCGTCCACGATCACGTGCCGGCGGGTCGCGGTCAGCAGGTTCGCGTCCTCGCCGGACATGCCCACGGCGAACGGGCCGTGCCGGTTGATCAGCCCGACCACGTCCCGGTTGACCTGGCCGGTCAGCACCATGCGCACGACATCCATCGTTTCCGGGGTGGTGACGCGCAGGCCGGCCGTGAAGCTGGTGGTCACGCCGAGCCGGTCCAGCTGGGCGCTGATCTGCGGTCCGCCGCCATGCACCACGACCGGCCGGAGCCCGGCATAGCGCAGGAACACGACGTCCTGCGCGAACGCGAGCCGCAGCGCCTCGTCCGCCATGGCGTGCCCGCCGAACTTGATCACGACGGTCTCGCCGTGGAAGCGATCCAGCCACGGCAGCGCCTCGATCAGCGTGGCCGCCTTGGCCAGCGCGGCCGCCCGGCCCGGCAGGCAGTCCGTGACCTCGCCCAGCGTCGCGGTCATGTCGAGTACGCCGAGTTCTCGTGCACGTAGGCGGCCGTCAGGTCGGTGGTGAGGATCGTCGCCGCGTGCTGGCCGGCCCGCAGGTCGATGGTGATCGTCACGTCCCGGGGGGTCAGGTCGACACCGGAGCGGTCGGCGGCGGCGTATCCGTTCCGGCACACCCAGACGCCGTTGATGGCGACGTTCAGCTCGTCCGGGTCGAACACCGCGTCGGTGGTCCCGACGGCGGCGAGCACTCTGCCCCAGTTCGGGTCCTCGCCGGCGATGGCGCACTTGAGCAGGTCGCAGCGGGCTACCGCGCGGCCGGCCGTGACCGCGTCGGCCTCGCTGGCCGCGCCGGTCACCTCGATCGCGATCGCCTTGCCCGCGCCCTCGGCGTCCAGCTGCATCTGCCGGGCCAGGTCGGCGCAGACGCCGGTGAGCAGCTCGGCGAACTCGCCGGGGTCCGGGCGCACCCCGGAGGCGCCGCTGGCCAGCAGCAGGACGGTGTCGTTGGTGGACATGCAGCCGTCCGTGTCCAGCCGGCTGAAGGTCCGGCCGGCCGCCAGCCGCAGGGCGCCGTCAAGTTCGGCCGGGGACAGGTCGGCATCGGTGGTGAGCACGCAGAGCATCGTGGCCAGGGCGGGCGCCAGCATGGCCGCCCCCTTGGCCATGCCGCCAATCGCGTACGACGGGCCCCGCAGGCACGCCTCCTTGGGCACGGTGTCCGTGGTCCTGATGGCGTCCGCGGCCGCCGCCCCGCCGCCGCCGCTATCCGCCGACGCGGCGGCCTTCTCCACGGCGGGCAGCAGCAGCTCCATCGGGAGCCGCTCGCCGATCAGCCCGGTGGAGCAGACCGCGACCTGGCCGGCCGCCGCGGAGATCGCGCCGGCCAGCCGCTCCGCCGTCAGCCGGGTGTCGTCGTCGCCGGGCGGCCCGGTGCACGCGTTCGCGCCGCCCGAGTTCAGCACCACGGCGCGTACCTGGCCCGCCCGGGTCACCTGCTCCGTCCAGCGCACCGGTGCCGCCTTGACCCGGTTGGCGGTGAAGACCGCCGCGGCGGCGTGCGACGGGCCGTCGTTGAGCACCACCGCGACGTCCGGGTCACCGGAAACCTTCAGCCCGGCGGTCACGCCGGCTGCGCGGAAGCCGAGGGGCGCTGTGATGCTCATGGTGCTACTCCGTAGGTCGTGAGGCCGGCTGTCTCCGGCAGTCCGAGCATGAGATTCGCGTTCTGGATGGCCTGGCCGGCCGCACCCTTGCCGAGGTTGTCGATGGCGGCGACGGCGACGGCGCGCCCGGCGTGGGCGTCCGCGGCCGCCTGCAGGTGCACGGCGTTGGATCCGCCGACGGCCGCCGTGGCCGGCCAGCTGCCTTCCGGCAGCAGGCAGATGAAGGGCTCGCTGGCGTAGGCGGCGGCCAGGGCGTCCCGCAGCCGGGCCGTCGCCGCTGGCGGCCCGCCCGGCCGGTCCGGCCACCCGGGCGCCAGCCGGGCGGTGCAGGTGGCCAGGATGCCGCGCGGCATCGGCGCGAGCAGCGGCGTAAAGGAGATCGTCACCTGCGGCGCCCGGCTGGCGCCGCCGGGACCGGCCGCCTCGCCGGCGTCCGCGATGGCCTCGCCGAGCGCCTGCTCGATCTCCGGCGTGTGCCGGTGCGCGCCGGCCACCTGATACGCCGACACCGAGCCCATCACCTCGCTGCCGAGCAGTTCCGGTTTCGCGGCCCGCCCGGCGCCCGAGGTGCCGGACGCCGCGACGATCACCACGTCATCCGGCTCGGCCAGGCCGGCCGCGAGCAGCGGCGCGAGCGCGATGATGGCCGCGGTGGCGTAGCAGCCGGGCGCGGCGACCCTGGTCGCGGACCGGATCCGGGCGCGCGCGCCGGGCAGCTCGGGCAGCCCGCAGACCCAGCGGCCCGGATGCGGGCCGCCGTAGTACCTGGCCCATGCCGCCGGGTCGGCCAGCCGGAAGTCCGCGCCCAGGTCGACGATCCTGGTCGCCTCCGGCAGCTGGCTGGCGAGCGGCGCGGACTGCCCGGCCGGCAGCGCCAGGAAGACGAGATCGCAGCCGGAGATGAGCCCGGGATCGGTGGCATCGAACGGCCGCCCGGCCAGCGCGGGCAGGCCCGCCAGCTGCGGATGAACGATGCCGATGGGCTGGCCGGCCTTGCTGTCCGCGGTGACCGCGGCCAGCTCCAGGTCCGGGTGGCCGGCCAGCAGCCGAAGCAGCTCTCCCCCGGCATAGCCGCTGGCGCCGGCGACCGCGACCCGCGCTCCCATGCACTCTCCTAAGGCTCCTGAGGCGGCAGCCAGCGGGCCGTCCCGGGGCAAGCCTATGAATTATTATGCTTAACTCTGACTGTTTATGCAAACGAGTTTTGCCGGCCGGAGGCAACGAAGCAGCGCAGGCGGGCGTCTAACCAGGGAGTCGGCATTGGGAGGTTAAGTGCGGGACGGCATGATGAGAGGCGCCGAAAGGAGGCGCCCGATGGCCAGTGGCCCGCTGCGCTCTCCCGGCTCGCTGCGCTCTCCCGGCCTGCTGCGCTCCGCTGACCGGCCGCGCTCCCCGGCGCGCGGCGCGCTGGCTGGCCTGATCGCGGCGGTAGTGACGGTGCTGGCCCTGGCCGGCTGCGGCGCGGCCGGATCGGCCGCGGGCCCCAGCCCGTCCGCCACGCGGGTGCGCACCGACAAGGCCGTCACGTCCTGCGGGACAACCAAGACGGCCGCCAATGTGCCGGTCCGCATCGAGGTCCCGCGCGGCACGGTGGCCTGCGGCGCGGCGATGAAGGTCGAGCGGAGGTACGCCAGCGCGATCCTGGCGGGCCGGGCCCCGGGCAACGGCGGCGGCGGCCCGGTCCAGGTGGGCGGCTGGACCTGCGCGGGATTCACCACGCCGGTCGTGCTCCGAACCGGGAACGCCTCCAAGTGCGTCAAGGGCGGCGCCGAGATCCTGGCTATCCTCCCCGCCCCCGCCTGACCGCGCGGCGGTCCCCCGGATTCCAATGATTACGGCGGATCCGGGCGGCCAGGGCGGCCCGGATCCGCCGTGATCATGAACCGCGGCGCTAACGAACCACTGCTCAGGACGCCCCGCGCAGCACCGCGCCGGTCCGCCGCTCCGCCTCGGCGACCGCCGCATCCCGGGCCGCGCTGGCCTCCTCCGCGGTCAGCGTCCGGTCCGGCGCGCGGAACCGGAGCTTGTAGGCCAGTGACTTGCGCCCCTCCCCCGCCTGCTCGCCGGTGTAGACATCGAAGAGCCGGATGGACTCAAGGAACACCCCGGTGCCGGCCGCACCGCCGGCCTCGCCCGCCGCGGCTGCGCTGCCAGTACCGGTGGCGCCCGTCCCCGCCGCCCCGGCCACCAGCGCGGCCTCCACATCGGCGGCGGGCACCGCGGCGGGCACGATGAGGGCCACGTCCTGGGTGGCCACGGGATAGGCCGGCACCGCCGGGGCCTGGATCACGCCCAGGCCGGCCGCGGCGGTCTCGATCACGGACATGTCCAGCTCCATCGCGCAGGTCCGGGGCGGCAGGCCGAACTCCGCCAGCGCCCGCGGATGCAGCTCGCCGGCGTGCCCGGCCAGCCACTCCCGGCCCTGGCCGGCCGTCACGTACAGGGCGGCGCACCGGCCCGGATGCCACGGCGCGTGCTGGTCGGCCCGGACCGTGAACGGTGCCCGGCTGATCCTGAGCACCTGCCGCGCCGCCTCCACCGCATCTTCCCAGCAGGCCGGCCCGCCCCCCACCAGCCGGGCAGTTCCCGGTCGCCGGCCAGCGCCACCGCGAGATGCAGCGGCTGGTCGGGCAGCGCCGCCTGCAGGGTAGCCAGCTCCTGGACCGTCGGCCCGCGGTCCACCGGCAGGATGGGCGCCATCCGCTGGCCCTCCGGCCGGGTCAGGAAGACCTGGCCGAGCTCGAACAGCGCGACATCGGCGAATCCGCGGCCGATGTTGCGGCCGAGCACCCGCAGCAGCCCGGGCAGCAGTGTGCCCCGCAGCAGCGGCTCGTCGTCCTTGATCGGGTTGACCAGCCGGGGCACGCTGCGCCGCGGGTCGTCGGCCGGGAGTTGCAGCCGGTCGGCGTCGGCGGGCGCGAGGAACGGATTGCTGATCACCTCGACGTACCCGGCGCCCGCCAGCTCCCGGCCGATCGTGCGGCGCATCTGCTGCCGCGGGGTCAGGCCGTGGCCGGCCGGCGCGCGCGGCATCCGGACCGGAATGTTCTCGTAGCCCTCCAGCCGGATGACTTCCTCGGCCAGGTCACTGGGGTCAGTCAGGTCCGGCCGCCAGGACGGCGGCACGACGGTGAGCCACTGCTCGGCCCGGTCGTGCCTGCCGTGATCATGCCGTTCGTGCTTGCTATGCCCGGCGGACGGCGCGGCCGCCGACCCGGGCCCGGCCGCCTCGCCGTCCGCGGTCAGCTCGCAGCCGACCTGGCGCAGCCTGCGGGCCACCACGGCGAGCCCGTAAACCAGCCCGGCCACCTGATCCGGGTAGTCAGCCGCCATCACGATTTCGGTCCGGGGCACCTCGGCGAAAGCGTGCGTGCAGCCGGGCACGACGGTGCCGCCGCCCAGCGAGGCCAGCATCCACGCGGCCCGGGCCGAGGCCCGCAGCTGCAGCTCGCGGTCCACGCCCCGCTCGAACCGGGCGGACGCCTCGCTGCCGAGCCGGTGCCGCCGGCTCATCCGCGCCGTCCCCTCGGGGGAGAAGTGGGCCGCCTCGATGACCAGGTCGCGGCTGCCCGCCGTGATCTCGGTGGCCAGCCCGCCCATGGTGCCGGCCAGCGAGATCGGGCCGGACGAATCGGCGATCACGATGTCATCCGGGTCGAGCTCGCGGATCACGTGATCAAGGGTCTCCAGCCGCTCACCCGGCCGGGCGCGGCGTACCACGATCGGCCCGGTGAGCGTGGCCCGGTCGAACGCGTGCATCGGCTGGCCGAGTTCCAGCATCAGGTAGTTGGTCACGTCGACCGCCAGCGAGACACCGCGCATCCCGGCCCGGGCCAGCCGCACTCGCATCCACAGCGGGGTCAGCCGGGACTCGTCGATCCCGCGTACCTCCCGGAGCACGAACCGGTCGCAGGCGCTGGCGTCCTCGATGCTGGCCGGGTACACCTCATCGGAAACCCCGGCCAGGTCGCCGGGCAGCCCCGGCAGCCCCATGTCGGCCGGATCGGTGAACGCGGCACCGAACGCGATCGCCAGTTCCCTGGCCACGCCGCGAATGGACAGCGCATAGCCCTTGTCCGGCGTCACCGCGATGTCCAGCACGTGATCACGCAGCCCGGCGTAGTCGGCGAAGTCGGCGCCGACCGGCGCCTCGTCCGGCAGCACCAGGATGCCGGAGTGGTCCTCGCCGATGGCCAGTTCCGCCGCCGAGCAGATCATCCCCTCCGACGTCCGGCCGTACGCCTTCCGCGCGCCGATCGCCGTGCCGCCGGGCAGCGTCGAGCCGGGCAGCGCGAGCGGCACCAGGTCCCCGACGGCGAAGTTGACCGCGCCGCAGATGACATGGTGCTCGGTGCCGCCGCCGGTCGATACGCGGCAGTACCTGATCGGCTTCCTGAACTCGGTCAGTTCCTCGATCTCGCGCACCTGGGCCACCACGACTCCGGTGATGTCGTGCCCGACCTGCTCGACCGACTCGACCTCCAGGCCCGCCGCGGTGAGCCGCCGGGCGACCTCGGCGGCGATGGCGTCGGCCAGCCCGGCGGCGGACAGGCTGATGCCGGGCTCGCCGGCGCCGGGCTCAATCGCCGCGTACTCCAGCAGCCAGGACAACGGGACCCGCATCACGCCTCCATTCCGAATGCCCGGCTGAACCGCACATCGCCCTCGACGGTGTCCCGGATGTCGGTCACCCCGTGCCTGATCATCAGGGATCGCTCGATCCCCAGCCCGAACGCGAAGCCGCTGTACCGGTCCGGGTCGATGCCGCAGGCCACCAGGACCCGCGGGTTGACCATCCCGGCGCCGGCGATCTCGATCCACCCCTGCGACCGGCACACCCGGCACGGATCCCCGCCCGGGCGGGTAGACGCGCCGCGGCACACGTGGCATTCCATCGACACATCGGCGGACGGCTCGGTGAACGGGAAGAAGTCCGGCCGGAGCCTGGTCCGCAGCCCGGCGCCGAACATCCCCTCGACGAACGCGCTGATCGCGCCGCGCAGGTCGGCCATGGTGAGCCCCTCGTCCACGGCCAGGCCCTCGATCTGATGGAAGACCGGGCTGTGCGTGGCGTCCAGCGTGTCGGTGCGGAAGCACTTCCCCGGGCTGACGATGTACAGCGGCAGCGACCGGGTGAGCATCGAGCGGATCTGCACCGGGGAGGTATGCGTGCGCAGCACGACGCCGGAGCGCGGCTCGCCGTCCGGGCCGGCCACGAAGAAGGTGTCCTGCATCTCCCGGGCCGGGTGATCCGGCGGGAAGTTCAGCGCATCGAAGTTGTACCACTCGGCCTCGGCCTCGGGACCCTCCGCGACCTCGTAGCCCATGCCGACGAAGATGTCGGCCAGCCGGTCGCCGACGGTCGTCACCGGATGCCGTGCGCAGCAGGCCGGCGGTCCCACGGCAGGGTGACATCGACGGCCTCGGTGGCCAGTGCGCGGTGATCGCGGTCGGCCTCCAGTTCCTCCTGCCGACGGGTCAGCGCGCCCTTGATGGCCGACCGCGCGGCGCCGACGCGCCGTCCGGCGTCGGCCCGGGCGGCCGGCGGCAGCGCGCCGATCTCGGCGTTGGCCTCGGCGATGGGCGCCCGGTCACCGGCGTGCGCCAGCCGGGCCGCCTTGAGCTGATCGAGGTCGGCTGCGCCCGCGATGGCGGCCAGCGCGTCATCGACCATGCGCTGCACTTCATCGGCGGACAGCGGAGCGACCTCCACCGGGTCATAACTCTTGTTCGGTGCGGACATATCGTTCGTGGTCTCCTGCGATCAAGGACGATCGTGAACGGGTGGCAACATCTTTTCCTGAAACGGATGGCGCGGGGCGGGTGATCGGAGCGGCCGTGCCGCCACCGGGGCCTGACTTACCGCGCCGCCCGGGCCGGTGCCAGGTCAGGGGCCTGCTGGTGCCCGCCGGTCAGCCGAAATCAGGCGTGCCGGCGGGCATCGTAAATCGGAACTCCGCCCCGCCGCCCGGCGCCTGCTGCACGGAGATGGTGCCACCGTGCGCCTCCACCAGTCCCTTGACGATGAACAGGCCGAGGCCCGCGCTGCCGCGGCGCTTCGCGCGCCAGAACTGGCGGAAAACCCGGGGCGCCAGCTCGGGCTCGATGCCCTCCCCCTGGTCCCGGACCGACACCGCGATGCCAGGGGAACCTGCGCCGTGCAGCGGCTCCACCACGGTAGTAACGGTACCAGCACCGTGCCGGAGCGCATTCTCTACCAAGTTACCCAGGATCTGGTCGACCTTGTCGGCGTCCAGCCAGGTCTCCGGCAGCTCGCCGCGGACCTCCAGCCCGAACCGGCCGGGGTTGTCGCCGGCCGCGACCCGCCCGGCGATAATCCGGCCGGCCCGCTGCGGCACGTCCACGAGCTGGCGGTGCACCTCGATTCGGCCCGCCTCGATCCTGGACACGTCGAGTAGCTCGGTAATGAGCCTGGTGACCCGGTCGGCGTCGGCGTTCACCGTCTCGAGCATGACCAGTTTCTGGTCATCGGTGAACCGCGGCCATTTGGCCAGCAGCGTGGCGGTGAATCCCTTGACGCTGGTCAGCGGTGAGCGGAGCTCGTGCGCGACGGTCGAGACCAGGTCGGCCCGGCCGCGCTCGATCCGGGCCCGCTGCTGCGCGCCGCGGATGGTGATCACGATGCGGCGCACCGCGCCAGGCTCGCGATGCCAGCCGCCGCGGGCCTCCCGGCGCGGATCGCGCACGTACCCGACCGTGACGAGCAACTCGGTCCCGCAGGGCAGGTAGAGCGACCGCTCCGGGTGCCGGGTGCGGGTGGAAAGGCCGTGATAGGGCCGGGCCTGCGCCCACCAGCTGCGGCCGTCGGCGTCCTGCAGCGGCAGCGCGTGCCTGACGTCCTGCCCGAGTGCGTGGGACGGCGTGATGCCGGTGATCCGGCCGGCCGCGCGGTTGAAAACGATGACGCAGCCCGCGTGATCGGCGATCACCAGGCCATCCGGCAGCTCGTCGGCCGCGATCAGGCTGCCGTCCGGGTCGCCGGCCACCGGCAGCATGCCAGCGGCCGCGGCCTGAGCCTGGCCCGGCATCATCCTGTCCACTCGCCCGCCGCCTCTGCCCCGGACCATGGCCTACGGCCGGCCCGGGTCCGGGGGGATACCCGCGGGCTGGCATTTGCGCGTCAGCGGCCATCTCCGGCGGCCGGCGGCGGCCATGGGGCCGGTCGCCGGTCATGGTCACTCATGACGCAACGTGATCAGATCAGACTCTAGCGCGTCCGGAATACTGTGCGGCACCCCCAGATGGCCGGAGAATGCAAGCGGTTGCAGGAATTAGCCCGCCGGCCGGGAAACCTCCGCCCGGCCGGACTGCGGAGCGCGCAGCGCGCTGGCCGAGGCATACAGGCAGACCGCGGCCGCGGCGGCCAGGTTGAGGCTTTCCGCCCGGCCGTAGATGGGCACCGCGACCGCCTCGTCCGCGAGCGCGAGCAGGTCAGCGGGCAGGCCCCAGGCCTCGTTGCCGAAGAGCCACGCGGTCGGCCGCCCGAGCCGGGCCGCGGACTGGAGGTCATCGAGCGTGCTCCGGGCGCCGCCGTCGGCAGCCAGCACCCGGAGCCCGGCGGCACGCAGCGCGGGAACCGACTCGGCGACTCCCGCGCCGACCACCACCGGCAGGTGGAACAGGCTGCCGGCCGACGCCCGGACGCACTTGCTGTTGTACGGGTCCACGGACGCCCCGGAAAAGATGACGCCGCCGGCTCCGGCCGCGTCGGCCGTCCGCAGCACGGTCCCGGCATTGCCGGGGTCACGGACGTTGGCCAGGATCACGACCAGCCGCGGCCGGGCCGCGAGCAGCCGGGCGAGCGGCACATCAACGAAACGGCACACCGCGAGGAGGCCCTGCGGGGTGACGGTCTGGGCCAGCTCGGCCATCACCTCGCCGCTGACCGTGTGTACGCTCGCGCCGCCGCGCGCCGCCTGGGCGGCCAGCTCGGCGCAGCGATCCCGCACCGGGGCCGTCACGAACAGCTCGGTAACGGCCGCGCCCGAACTCAGCGCCTCGCCCACCGCCTGCGGCCCTTCGGCCAGGAACGAGCGCGCGCGCTGCCGGAAGGCACGTTTCGCCAGCTGCCGGGCGGCCCTGACCCGGGGCGAGCGGGCACTGGTGATCTCGGGACCGGCCAGTGCCGCCATGCCCGGACCGCCCGCCGCGCCTCGCGCCGCTGCTCCGTCAGGCCGCGGTCGTGCTCGCCGCCTCGCTGAGCTCGGGCAGCGCCTTCCGGGCCACGTCCACGAGCGCGGAGAACGCCGGCGCGTCGGCGACGGCAAGGTCAGCGAGCATCCGCCGGTCCACGTCAACGCCCGCGATCTTGAGTCCCTGGATGAACCGGTTGTAGGTCATGCCGTCGGCGCGGGCCGCGGCATTGATGCGCTGGATCCACAGCCGCCGGAACGCGCCCTTGCGGTCCTTGCGGTCGCGGTACGCATAGGTCATCGAGTGGAGCGCCTGCTCCTTGGCCTTGCGGTACAGCCGTGACCGCTGGCCACGGTAACCGCTCGCCCGCTCCAGGACGACCCGGCGCTTCTTATGGGCATTGACCGCCCGCTTCACGCGTGCCATTTCTTCGACTCCTTAAGCGGGCTGGGTCACTTCCCCAGCAGTCTCTTCATCTTCCTGTTGTCAGCGTGGGAGAGAACTACGTCATTCTCCAGCCGGCGCGTCCTGGTACTCGACTTGTGCTCGAAATAATGCTGCCGGTTGGCCCGGCGGCGCATTACCTTGCCGGTACCGGTCAGCCGGAACCGCTTGCTGGCGCCGGTGTGCGTCTTCATCTTCGGCATGTCGCCGTCGTCTCCGTTCCTGGCGTGCCTTCGCACGCGGTGCTGTCTGGCGTGCCGTCGGCACGGTGTTACCAAGCGCCCTGGGCGCCATCCCGCAAGACGCCCACGGCGCGTCACTGCCCGCCACGCCCGCCACGCGGGCCTGGCCGGTCAGCAGCCGTGGCCGCCGGTTAGCCGCCCGTCTTGCCCGCCCCGCCGCGGTCGGCGGTCGCGGCCGCGGCCGGTCGCGGCGCACGCGGAGTCGGCACCGGGCGCCTGGCCGGAGCCGCCGGAACCGGAGCCGCCGGAACCGGCCGGGCCGCCGGAGCCGCCGGCCGAGCCGGAGCAGGCCGGGCCGCCACCGGAGCCGCGGGAGCAGGCCGGGCCGCCGGAGCCGGAGCAGGCCGGGCCGCCGCCGGAGCCGGAGCCACCGGAGCAGGCCGGGCCGCCGGGGCCGGAGCCGCGGGAGCCGGAGCAGGCCGGGCCGTCACCGGAGCCGGAGCCACCGGGGCTGCCGCTACCTCGTCGGCGGCCATGCTCTCCTGGGCGGTCGCGGCCTCGTCCGCAACGGTGCCCTGCTGAGCAGCCGCGCTCTCCCTGGCCCCCGGGCGTGCGCTGGCGCGCCCTGGACTGCGATCAACCTTCTGGTCGGCCTTCTTCTTGTGCGGCCCGATCACCATGATCATGTTGCGGCCGTCCAGCTTGGGCTGCGCCTCGACGAAACCCAGTTCCTGGACGTCCGCGGCCAGCCGTTGCAAGAGCCGGTGGCCAAGCTCGGGCCGGGATTGCTCGCGGCCCCTGAACATGATCGTCACCTTGACCTTGTCGCCCTGCTTCAGGAACCGCTCGACGTGGCCCTTCTTGGTGCCGTAGTCGTGCGGGTCGATCTTCGGCCGGAGCTTGATCTCCTTGACGACGGTCTGGGTCTGGTTCTTGCGAGACTCCCTGGCCTTGAGCGCGGACTCGTACTTGAACTTGCCGTAATCCATCAGCTTGCAGACCGGTGGCCGCGCGGTCGGCGCGACCTCGACGAGGTCGAGGTCCGCTTCCTGGGCCAGTGCAAGCGCATCATTGATGGCGACGATCCCGACCTGCTCGCCGGCGGGTCCGACAAGCCGAACTTCGGGGACGCGGATGCGCTCGTTGATGCGGGGTTCGGTGCTGATGTGACCTCCTTGTGTCACTGTCCCGTCAGAGGACGTCCCCCTGGCGGGTATGGCTGACGCCTGCCGCAGCTGAGCGGAACCTACCGCGCCCATCGACGCAGAAAGCCCCGCACGGCATGCACGCGGGGCCACCATTGCCGCGGCTCCGGCCACCGGGCATGCCCGGTCCGGCTCCGCCACGCAACGTCCGCCGGCTGTGCGGATCGCGCCCAGCCACCAGGACGTCCGGCCTGATCAGCCAGTCCTCGCAGACTGCCCGGTCATACCCGCCAGCAGCTGAGCTGGCCAGGTGGGAGGCGGCCGAGGTGGTCCTCCGCTTGCATCATCCGGCATAGTGCGCCGGACTTATCGTCACACCACACTAACGCATCAGGGTAGCCGATGGTATTCCCGCCGACCGGCGAGCTCGGCCAGGCCCGCCTTCCGCATCGCGGCCAGGGGCGCTGTCCGCCCGGTCATCAGCTCCACTTGCGGTGCGGCCTGGTGCACCAGCAGGTCGAAGCCGCTGACCGCGACGATGCCGGCCTGCTGCGCGGCGGCCGCCAGCCGGGTCGGCCACGGGTGATAGACCACATCGAGAACGGCCAGCGGGGCGCAGTCGCCGCGCTGGATCCGGTCCGCGTATTCGTCCGCCGCCCCGGCCGGAACCGTGGAGATCAGCAGGCCGCGGCCGCAGCCGGCGTGCTCGCCAAACGCGGTCAGCCGGACCCCCATCCCCAGCCGGTCCGCGGCCGCGAGCAGGTCCGCGGCCCGGGCCGGGTCGCGGACGGCCACCGTCGCCCGGTCCGCGCCGAGCCCGCGCAGGCTGGCCAGCGCCGAGCAGGCGGTGGCGCCGCCGCCGAGGATGAGCGCCGGCTCGGCCGCCGGGCCAGCCGACGGGCCGGGCCGGCCGACCCCGGCCTCGGCCAGCGCCGCGATCATGCCGGGCACGTCGGTGTTGTGCCCGCGCCGGGCGCCGCCGGCGAAGGTCACCGTGTTAGCGCCGCCCACGTCCGCGGCCAGCGGGTCGACCTGGTCGAGCAGCGGCAGCACCGCCCGCTTCAGCGGCATGGTGAGCGACAGCCCGGCCCAGTCCCGGCCGCAGCCGCGAAGTAGCTCCGGCAGGCCCGGCTCGGTGCAGTCGATCGCCTGGTAACTCCAGCCGGTCAGGCCGAGCGCCCGGTAGGCCGCGGTGTGCAGCACCGGGGACAGCGAATGGGCGATCGGCGAGCCGAGCACGGCTGCCCGCATGGCCATCAGCCCCCGTGCGCCGCCTCGTAGGCCCGCAGTTCGGCCTGGAACCGCGCAAACTGGGCCGGGCTCGAGGTGAACTTGGTCAGGCCGGTCTTCGGGTTCACGGTGACGAAGTAGAGCCAGGGCCCCGGCGCCGGATGCAGCGCCGCCCTGATCGCGGCATCGCCGGGATTGTCGATCGGCCCGGGCGGCAGGCCCGCGTGCAGATAGGTGTTATATGGCGACTTGGACTGCAGCTCCTGGTCGGTGGCCTGGATCCCGTACTTGCCGAGCCCGAACAGCACCGTGCTGTCGAGTTGCAGCTTCATCCCCGCGTTCAGCCGGTTGTAGATCACCCGGGCGATCTTGGGATAGTCAGTGGGATTGCCGCCCTCCGCCTCGACCAGGCTGGCCACGATGATGATGTGGCTCTGCGAGACCTCGGCCGTCTTCGCCGCGGCCGGCAGGTTGACGATGCCTGACTCCACCTTGAACTGCGCGACCATCTGCTTCAGTACCGCGAGGGCCGTCGTGTGCGGGGGAATGCTGTAGGTGTCGGGGAACAGGTAGCCCTGCGGGTTACCGCCGGCGTAGGCGGGCAGGCCGAGGGCCGCGACCTGCTTAATCGCGCGGGCATATTGGGCGTGCGTGATCGCCGGGTCGGCCTTGGCCAGGGTAAACAGGACGTTGGATACCCGCAGGCCCTCCGGAATGGTGATCTTGCTCTGGATCTGGTCCTTCGGGTTGATAAGCAGCTTCCAGGCCAGCGCGGCGTTCATGTCCTTGTGCAGCGTGAAATACCCGGGCTCCAGCTCGGCCGAGGCGTTGGCCTTCGCCGCGAGAATGAAGGCCCTGGTGCTGGCGACGACGCCCAGGTGGTACAGGACGGGGGCCAGCGAGGTGGGGGTAGCGCCGGCCGGGACATGCACCGTGACGGTGCTGGTGCCCTGGCCGGTGAAGTCCGGCGGATGATACTTGGCCTGATAGGCACGGTAGACATAGAAAGCTCCGCCGGCCAGGGCGAGGATGATGACGAGCGAGGCGATAAGCCCCGCGATCACCCCGCTGCGGCGCTTCGGCTTCGGTTTCGGCTTGGGCCCGGGGCTGCGGCCCGGTCCCCGGCCACGGTCCGCCGCGCTGATCCTGGGGTCCCTGGCCGCATCGCGTTTTCCGGGCGCGCCCTTCGGGCCATCGCCGGTGACCGGCGGACTGCCCAGGCCCTGCTTCCCGTCCGGCGGGCCGGCGGGCTGACCCGCCGCCGACCGGCGCCGGCTTCCCCGGCCCCGGCGGCCGGGCCGCTCCGGTGCCGGGACCGGATCGCCGTCAGCCGGATGGAGCGGGTCACCGCCCGGGCCGCCGCCAGTCAGATCGCGCGGGTCACCGCCGGCCGGATAACGGGGATCGCGGCCCGCCGGAAGGCCCGGGTCAGCGTCCGCACCGTCTCCGCGAGCGCCATATCCGGCCGCGCCGTACCCGGCCGCGCCGTACCCGTCCGGGCCAGGTCCGGCCGGGCCGTAACCCGCCGGTCCGTAGTCGGCCGGGGCCGCTCCGGATCGGCCATTCGGCCGCAGGTAGTCCTCATCGCCGCTGATCGCCGGCTGCTGCGGCCCGGCTATCCCGGATGGCGGCAGCCAGCGGTATGGGCCGTCCAGCGCTGCGCCGGATGGGTCGGTAGCGGGATCCGGTCCACCTGGCCGGGCCGCGGGCATCCCCGCCGGGTAAGGGGGTTCGGCCTGCCGGGCGCCCGGCAGGGGCGGCAGCGCATCTCCGGGCGGGAAGGTGCCGCGGTCCGGCGGCTGCCCATACCGGCCGGGCGAACCGTAAGGGTCAGCCGGCCGATACGGATCCGGCGGGCCGTATGGGGCAACCGCGCCCTGCGGGCCAGTCGCGCTGTAGGGGTCAGCCGCATTAGGCGAACCTGGCGGGCCGTACGGATCCGGCGGCCCGTACCGGCCAGGTCCGCTGCCGGGTGAACTGACCGGGCCGGCCGGAGCACGACCGCCGAGGGGATCGGTCAGGTTGTCGGAGTCTGGCCGGCCATAGGGCTGCGGCTCATACGGCCGGAAATCGCCGTGCGGACGCGACCGGTCATCGGGCTCCAGCGGCACGTACGGCACCGACGGGTCGAGCGGATCTTGCCCGCGGTAGGGATCCTGCGGATCGTAGCCGGGCCAGGCCGGGCGCCCTGGCGGCCGGTCGTGTCGGTCCGCGTCGTACCGGCGGTCCGCGTCGTACTGGCCGTTCGGGCCGTTCGCGCCGTACTGGCCGTTCGCGTCGTACTGGCCGTTCGGGCCGTATTGGCCGTAGTGGCCGTTCGCGTCGTACTGGCCGTTCGCGGACTGCGGGTCGTATCCGCCGCGCGGCTCCCGCGTTCCGTAGGGCTCCGGCGCAGCGTAGGGCTCCGGGGACGGATAGGGCTCCCGCGCGGGGCGGGAATCCGGGCCCGCGTACGGCTGCGGCGAGCGGTACGGATCCGGCCCGGCATACGGATCCTGCGGTCCGGTTGAGGTCAGCGGATCGTAGGAGTCCTGCTGGCCATAACGGTGCTGCGGCGGCACGTAGGGGTCCTGCGGCCCGTACGGGTCGGCCGGACCGGGCCGACCTGGGCCTGGCTGGCCGTAGCCGTCCGCCTGCCCGTAGGGTTCGGCCGCGCCGTACTCCTGGTCCGGCTCCGGGGGCTGCCGCGGCACTCGCCGATCGCCATCCGGCGGCTGCGCGCGCCCGCCGGCTCGCCAGGAGGACTCATCCTGCAGGCTCTCCCCGAAACGCCCGTCGCCGGTCACCCTGGGGCTCCGGAGACGGCCGCCACGAGCTCTCCGGCTGGCCGCCCGGTCGAGCGCTCCGCGTCCAGCGCCCCCTGCAGCAGCAGCGCCGCCGCCGCCTTGTCCACCGCGCCGCGCCGGTCCCTGGCGTCCCGGCCGCCACGGCGCAGCGCGTCATGTGCGAGCACGGTGGTGAACCGCTCGTCGACCAGCCGCACCGGGCGCGGGGCGAGCCGCCCGGCCAGGGCGGCCGCGAACATCCTGGCGTCGGCCGCGGACTGGCCCTCGTGCCCGGACAGGCCGGTCGGCAGCCCGACGATAATCTCGACGGCATCGTGCCCGGCGGCGAGATCCGCCAGGCTGTCCAGATCCCCGCGGCCCCGGGCCACGGTGGCCAGCGGGCTGGCCAGCAGGCCGTCCGGGTCGCTGCGCGCGACGCCGATCCGGACGGATCCGACGTCGACCGAAAGCCGCACACCGCGCCTCAAGGACAGGATCCCCGGGCCGCGTGTTTCAGCTGGGCAACAATGTGGCTGCAGCACGGTCTCACGCTACGCCACCCTGGCCACAGTGTTCCCGACAACAGTGCGAACCGCGTCAAATGCCTGGGTGATAGCTGCTTCCGCCGCGTCACCGAGCGGTGCCCCGCCGCCCTGGGCCACGTCGTCCCGGCCGCCGCCGCGGCCGCCGAGTGCGCCGGCCGCGGGCTGCACGAGCGCCCCGGCGCCCAGGCCGGCGCCGCGGCCGGCCTCGTTGACGACGACGACGACAGTCGGCCGGTCGGCCGGGATCCCGGCCACCACCACCACGCCGGGACGCTGCGCGGGCAGCCGGTCGCGGAGGTCGAGCGCGAGCTTCCTGATCGCGTCCGCGGCCGTGCCGTCCGGCACCCGGTGCGCGATGAAGGCTGCGCCGCCGACATCCTCCGGGTGGTCGGCCAGCTCCGCGCCGGCGCCGAGCAGCTGCTTCGACTGCAGTCGCTGCAGGTCGCGCTCGGCCTCCCGCAGCCGGGTGACCAGGCCGGCGATGCGCTCCGGCAGCTCCTCCCGGGCCGCCTTGAGCTGCTCGGTGAGCTGGCTGACCAGGACGTTCTCCCTGGCCAGGAACCGGAACGCGTCCATTCCGACCAGTGCCTCGACCCGGCGCACCCCGGAGCCGATCGACGCCTCCCCGAGGATCTTGACCAGGCCGAGCTGGCCGGACCGGGCGACGTGGGTGCCCCCGCACAGCTCGCGGGAGTAGTCGCCGACTTCCACCACGCGGACTCGCTCGCCGTATTTCTCGCCGAACAGCGCGAGCGCGCCCATCGCCCGCGCCTCGTCGATCGAGGTGTGGAAGGCACGGACGTCCAGGTCGGTGATGAGAACCTGGTTGACCTCATCCTCGGCGTCCCGCAGCACCGACCGCGGCACGGCGCCCGCGGCGGTGAAGTCAAACCGGAACCGGCCCGGGGAATTCTCCGAGCCGGCCTGGGCGGCGGACTCGCCGAGCGCGCCGCGGAAGGCCCGGTGCACGAGGTGGGTCGCGGTGTGCGAGCGGGAGATCGCGCGGCGGCGCTCGACATCGATCTCCAGGTACACAGCCGCGCCGACGGCGAGCTCGCCGCTGGTGACCCTCCCCCGGTGCACCACAAGCCCGGGCACCGGCGCCTGCACGTCGATGATCTCGACCCGCGCGCCGGAGCCGGAACCGCCGCCGCTGGCGGTGATCTGCCCGGCGTCGGCCAGCTGGCCGCCGCCCTCGGCGTAGAACGGGGTCCGGTCGAGCACCACGTCCACTTCGGTGCCCGGGCCGGCCGCGGGGACCGAGGCACCGCCGACCAGCAGGCCGGTGACCGTCGCATCGCCCGCCACCTGGTCGTACCCGGTGAACGTGACCGGGCCGGACCGCGCCAGGATGGCCGCGAACACCGAGATATCGGCGTTGCCGGTCTTCTTCCCGGCCGCGTCCTCCTTGGCCCGCTGCCGCTGCTCCGCCATCAGCCTGCGGAACTCCGGCTCGTCGACGGATAGGCCCTGCTCCGCGGCCATTTCGAGGGTCAGGTCGATCGGGAAGCCGTAGGTGTCGTGCAGCTGGAACGCCTGGCCGCCGCCGATAGTCGCCGCCCGGCGCCGCCTGGTCTCCTCGACGGCGGCATCGAAGATCGCCGTGCCGGTCCGCAGCGTCCCGAGGAACACGGATTCCTCGGCGTCGATCACGGTGTGAATGTTCGGCGCGTCGCGGTGCAGCTCCGGGTACTGGTCACCCAGCGCGTCGATCGCGACCGCAGACAGCTCGTGCAGGTACCGCTCGCCGTGGCCGCCCCGGTCCCCGTCGTGCGAGCCGCCGGATCCGCCCCGCTGCGAGCCGGACAGCAGCCGGAGGTTGCGGATGCTCCGGCGCAGGATCCGCCGCAGCACGTAGCCGCGTGCCTCGTTGGACGGCAGCACGCCGTCGGCGACGAGCATGACAGCGGTGCGCACGTGGTCGGCGACGACCCGCAGCGCGACATCGGTCCGCTGGTCCCGGCCGTACTTCTGCTCGGTCAGTTCCGCCGCGCGGTCGAGTACCTTCCACATGGTGTCGATCTCGTAGATGTTGTCGACGCCCTGCAGCAGCGCGGCCATCCGCTCCAGGCCCATCCCGGTGTCAATGTTCTTCGACGGCAGCTCGCCGACGATCGGGTAGCCCTCCTTGCCCGCGCCCTCGCCGCGGATGAACTGCATGAAGACGAGATTCCAGACCTCCAGGTAGCGATCCTCGTCCACCACCGGACCGCCTTCGGGGCCGTACTCGGGCCCGCGGTCGTAGTAGATCTCGGAGCATGGCCCGCACGGTCCCGGCACGCCCATCGACCAGAAGTTGTCGGCCATGCCACGGCGCTGGATGCGGCCCTCGGGCACGCCGACCAGGTCCCGCCAGAGCTTCGCCGCCTCGTCGTCGTCGTGATAGACGGTGACCCACAGCCGGTCCTCGGAAAAACCGAACCCGCCGTCGGCCTCGGCGCTGGTGAGCAGCTCCCACGCGTACGGGATGGCCCGGTCCTTGAAGTAATCGCCGAACGAGAAGTTGCCCAGCATCTGGAAGAACGTGCCGTGCCTGGTGGTCTTGCCGACTTCCTCGATGTCCGGCGTGCGAACGCACTTCTGCGCACTGGTCGCCCGCGGGAACGGCGGTGCCTGCTGGCCGAGGAAATAGGGCTTGAACGGATTCATGCCGGCATTGACCAGCAGCAGCGTAGGGTCATCGGCGATCAGGCTGGCCGACGGAACTACGGTGTGCCCGTGCCGCTCGAAATAGCCGAGGAACCGGCGGGCAATCTCTGCCGATTCCATCATCGGCCATCCTTCGCGTTGTCGGGGTCGGGGTAGCCGCCGCTGCGGCCCGCCTGACCGGCGGGCCGTGGTGCTACTTGGTGTCCATCGAGGTTACGGCCTTCGAGGTGATGGCCCGGCGGCTTGGAATGACGATCCAGGTAGAGCTCCATGCCGTCCCGCACGTCGCGCGCGAACGGTCCCAGCCCGCGCTGGCCGGCCGCGGGGGGGCGCCCGGCCGGAGGGCTGAACCGGGACGCGGGGGCGTCCGGGCCGCTGGCCGGCCAGGACCAGCGAGCCGCGATCCCGGCGGGACGGACCGAGCGCGCCAGGCGAGTAGCCCGCCGGTATCCGGTGACGCCGAGCACCACGCCGGCGGCCAGCCAGCCGAGCCTCCCGATCATCGCCGTCCTCCCCCGTGCTGGTCCTGGTCATAAGACCCGGGCTGGTCATAGGACCCGGGCTGCTCGAGCGCCGGGACCTGGCGGGGCGGCCGGCCCCCGGGCTATCCCGGCCGGCCGGCCGGGAGCCTGGGTGCCCAGCCGGAGCCCGGTGGCGCGGCGCAGGCCGTAGGCGAGCGCGGAGATCCGGAGCAGCGGGGCGCCGAAGCCGCCCGAGATACTCCTGGCCAGGCCGGCCATGGCCGAGACATGCCCGGACAGCTCCGCCATGTTGGCGGTGACGTCGTCCATGCTCGCGGCGATGGCATCGGTCCGGTCGAGCTGCTCGCTGGCCCGGTCGACGGCCTCCTGGGCGCCCAGCAGGAGCAGGTCGGCGCGATCACGGTAGTCCGACACCATGCTGGTGGCCGCGGAAATGAGCCGGCCGAGCCGGATCATCACGTAGACGACGGCGCACATGCCCAGCGCAAAGAACCCCGCCGCGATCAGCTCTGCCAGCTGCCCGGTATTCACGTCAGGCTGCTCCTCCGCCAGCTCGCCCGGCCTGTTTCCTGCCCGACCCTACCGCCTGCCGGATGGCGGCATGGACCGATACGCGGCTGCGGCCGGCCGGCCGCGATGCGGCCCCGGGTGCGCGCGGCTTGATCCGCCGGAACCGCCCGCCGGCCGCTCCGGAGCCGCCGGACGTGCGGCCCGCCCGGGACGGGCGGCCGGCCGGGCGTGCTCGTTCAGGAATCCTGGCCGCCGCCCGCCGGAGCCCGGCCCGCTGCATCCGGGCCGCCATCCAGGATGGCCCTGATCTTCTCGGAGCGGTCGGCGTACCTGGCCTCGGCTCCGTGCCGGGACGGCTCGTAGTAGCGCCGCCCGGTGACCACATCGGGCGCGTACTGCTGCTGGACGACTCCCTCGGCGAAGTCGTGCGGGTACCGGTAGCCGCTGCCGTGCCCGAGCCGTTCCGCGCCGCGATAGCTGGCGTCCCGCAGATGAGCGGGCACGGGGCCGATCAGTCCGGCCCGTACGTCGGCGGCGGCGGAGTTGATCGCCTTCACCACCGCATTGGATTTCGGCGCCAGGGCCACGTGGATGACGGCCTGGGCCAGGTTGATCCGGGCCTCCGGCAAGCCGACGAACTCGACCGCCTGCGCCGCGGCGGTCGCGATCTGCAGCGCCGACGGATCGGCCATCCCGACGTCCTCGCTGGCGTGCACGATCAGCCGGCGCGCGATGAACCGGGGGTCCTCGCCGGCCTCGATCATCCTGGCCAGGTAGTGCAGCGCGGCGTCGGCGTCACTCCCCCGCATGCTCTTGATGAAGGCGCTGATCACGTCGTAGTGCTGATCGCCGCCACGGTCGTAGCGCACCGCCGCCCGGTCCACCGCGCGCTCCACGCCCGCGATGTCCACCCGGCCGCCGGCCGGCAGGCCGAGCGCCGCCGCCTCCAGGTAGGTCAGTGCGCGCCGGGCGTCGCCCGCGGCGAGCCGGACGAGCAAGTCGGCGACGCCTTCGTCCAGGGTGACGGCGCCGCCCAGGCCGCGCTCGTCGGCCACCGCCCGCTCGATCACGGCGCGCATGTCGTCGTCGCCGATCGGCTCCAGGGTCAGCAGCAGTGACCGGGACAGCAGCGGCCCGACCACGGAGAAGAACGGGTTCTCGGTGGTAGCGCCGATAAAGGACACCCACCGGTTCTCCACCGCGGGCAGCAGCGCATCCTGCTGCGCCTTGTTGAACCGGTGCACCTCGTCGATGAAAAGCACGGTCTGCCGGCCGCTCAGGCCGAGCTCGCGGCGGGCGGCGTCGATCGCCGCGCGCACGTCCTTGACCCCGGCCGTGACCGCGGACAGCTCGGTGAAGCGGCGCTTGGTGACATTGCTGACCACCTGCGCCAGCGTGGTCTTGCCGGTGCCCGGCGGGCCCCACAGCAGCAGTGACATGGCCGCATCGTGATCGGCCAGCTTGCGGAACGGCGTCCCCTCGCCGGTCAGGTGGCGCTGCCCGATGACCTCGGCCAGCGTCCGCGGCCGCATCCGGACGGCAAGCGGCGCCGCAGCGAGTGCTGCTTCTTGCTCGGCCGCGTCGAACAGACTCTCATCCTGGCCGGCCTCGGCTCTGGCCACGGCATGACACTATCCGCCCGGCCGGGGGAATAGCGCGCGCGTTCAGCCGGCGGCGGCCGGCGGCGCGGGCGGCGCGTCGATCCCGGCCTCCTTGCGCTGCGCGGCGGTGATCGGCGTCGGGGCGCCGGTCAGCGGATCGTGCCCGGAGGCGGCCTTGGGGAACGCGATCACGTCGCGGATCGAGTCGCGGCCGGTCAGCAGCATGAGCAGCCGGTCCCAGCCGAAGGCGATGCCGCCGTGCGGCGGCGGCCCGAACCGCAGCGCGTCCAGCAGGAACCCGAACTGGGACTGGGCCTCTTCCCGGGACAGCCCGATGACGTCGAAGACCTGCTGCTGCATATCGGGACGGTGGATCCGGATCGACCCGCCGCCGATCTCGGTGCCGTTGCAGACGATGTCGTAGGCATCGGCCAGCGCGCCGCCGGGCTCGCTGGGGAACTTTTCCGCCCATTCCGGCAGCGGCGAGGTGAACGGGTGATGCACGGCGGTCCAGCCGCCCTCGCCGTCCTCCTCGAACATGGGCGCGTCCACCACCCAGGTGAAGGCCCAGGCCGCCGGGTCGATCAGGCCGCACCGCTGGCCGATCTCCAGCCGGGCCGCGCCGAGCAGGCCGCGGGCGGCGCTGGGGGTCCCGGCGGCGAAGAACACGCAGTCGCCGGCCACGGCACCGGTAGCGGCGGCCAGGCCCGAGCGCTCGGTGCCGGACAAGTGCCGGGCCACCGGCCCGGCGTCGGCCACCAGCCCGTCCGCGCCGATCAGTACATAGGCCAGGCCGCGGGCGCCGCGCGAGCGGGCCCAGTCCTGCCACCCGTCCAGCTCCCGGCGCGACTGGGACGCGCCGCCGGGCATGACGACCGCGCCGACGTGCGGGGCCTGGAAGACCCGGAACTCGCTCTGCCCGAAGTACCCGGTCAGGTCCGTCAGCTCGGTCCCGAAGCGCAGGTCCGGCTTGTCCGAGCCGAACCTGGCCATGGCATCGGCATAGGTCATCTGGCCGATCGGCCGCGGCACCTGGTACCCGGCGATTTGCGACCAGAGCCGCGCCACCAGGTCCTCGGCGACCTCGACCACATCGGCCCGGGTGACAAAGGACATCTCGATGTCGATCTGGGTGAACTCGGGCTGCCGGTCGGCCCGGAAGTCCTCATCGCGGAAGCAGCGGACGAGCTGGTAGTAGCGTTCCAGGCCGGAGATCATCAGCAGCTGCTTGAACAGCTGCGGCGACTGCGGCAGCGCGTACCAGCTGCCGGGCCGCAGCCGTACCGGCACCAGGAAGTCGCGGGCCCCCTCCGGCGTGGACCTGGTCAGGAACGGGGTCTCCACGTTCACGAATCCCCGGTCCCGCATCACGTCGCTGACCAGGTAAGCGGCCGTGGAGCGGGCCCGCAGCGCGGCCGACATCTCGGCCCGCCGGATGTCCAGGTAGCGGTAGCGCAGCCGCACTTCCTCGCTCAGCTCGCCGCCGCTCTCGACCGGGAACGGGAGCGGATCGGACTCGGCCAGCACTTCCATCTCGGTGACGGCCACCTCGATCTCCCCGGTCGGCAGCTCCGGGTTCTCGTTGCCGGCCGGCCGGCGCCGCACCTCGCCGGTCACCCGCACGCAGAACTCCGCGCGCAGGTCATGCGCCAGGTCTTCCTGGCGGAACACGATCTGGGCGACGCCGCTGGCGTCCCGCAGGTCGATGAATACCACGCCGCCGTGGTCGCGGCGGCGTGCCACCCAGCCGGCCAGCGTGACCTGCTGGCCCGCCTGCGATGTGCGCAGCGTGCCAGCCTCATGGGTGCGGATCATCGCTTCGATCTCCCTCTCGGTCGTGCGTTTGTGCGGCCCGGCCGGGTGCCGTCAGAGGCCCCGGGACGGACCGGACGGGGGCGCGAGGCCGGCCAGGAAGCGGTTGGTGGCGCGCTCGGCGCCGATCGTGGTCTGCGGGCCGTGCCCGGCCAGCACGACCGTCTCGTCCGGCAGCGGCAGGCACACCCGGGCCAGGCTGTCCAGGATCGTCGCATAGTCGCCGCCGGGAAGGTCGGTGCGGCCGATCGACCCGGCGAACAGCAGGTCACCGGACAGCAGCACGGCCGGATCGCCCGCCCCGGAGCCGCCACCGCCACCGCCGGCGCCCGGCAGCCGGAACGTCACCGATCCCGGCGTGTGCCCGGGGGCGTGATCGACCACGACCTCGACGCCCGCTAGCTGCAGCGTGGCGCCGTCGGCCAGTTCGATCACGTCATCCGGCTCGGTGAAGGTCAGGCCGCCCAGCAGCGCGGAGGCCGCCTGCGCCGCCTGCGGCCAGAGTCCGCTGGCCGGATCACTGAGCAGCGCGCGGTCAGCGGGATGGATGCAGGCCGGGATGTTCCTGGCGCCGCAGACCGGGGCCACCGACCAGATGTGATCAACGTGGCCGTGGGTGAGCAGGACGGCGGCCGGCTGCAGCCGGTGCCGCTGGATGATCTCCTCGATGCCCGGTTCCGCGTCCTGGCCAGGATCCACGATCAGGCACTGCTCGCCGGGCCCGGCGGCCACCACGTAGCAGTTGGCGGCGAACGAGCCCGCGGGAAATCCGGCGATGAGCACGACCGCCCTCCTCCCGCATGGCGGCCGGCCGCCCGGGAGGGCGGCCGGCTGGCTACCGAACGTGCGTACAGGCTACCGAGCGCGCCGCCGGCCCGCGGTGCTGGCCCACAGGCCTCCGGCCCTGGCCCGCTTCCATCCGTTTTGACCGGATATCCGGGCCGATGACCGCGGATCCGGGCATCCGGCGGTGGCAGCGCAACGACGGCCTTGGCTCGAACCGGTAACGGCGGTGTCACCGGAGTCCGGGTGCGGGTACGATTCGCGAGGTTTCGCTGATCAGCCAGAACGGCACGGACCACGGCAGATCCGGCCCGTGGCGGGACGGCAAGGACCATTCGGAGGGCTGAACAGGTGGCGGGTAAGAAGGAACGCCAGCGCAGGCTCGCCCGCGAGCGCTACCAGCGGCGGGCCGCCCGGCAGGCCGAGCAATACCAGCGGACGCGGCGATGGACCGCGATCGGCTCGGTATGCGTCATCGTCGTCGGGCTCGCCGCCGGGGGCTTCTTCCTGTTCCGCGGCCCCGGCCAGCATGCCGCGGCCGCCACCACCACGAAGCCGTCGGCCGGCGCTACTCCCACGACCGCGATCACGCCGACCCCGACTCCGACCCCGACCCCGACGCAGGCCGAGCCGGCCAGGCACTGCACGTACACGCCTAACCCGCCGGCCGCGCGCAACGTTGGCCGCCCGCCCGCCCGGCCGGACGACAAGGCCAAGTACCAGGCGACGATTCACACCAACCGCGGTGACATCGTCATCAGCCTGCGTAACAGCAAGGCCACCTGCACCGTGAACTCCTTCGTCTTCCTCGCCGCCAAGCATTACTTCAGCCACACCCACTGCCACCGGCTGACCACGTCCGGCATCTTCGTGCTGCAATGCGGGGACCCGACCGGGACGGGCAGCGGCGGGCCGGGCTACAAGTTCGATGACGAGAACCTGGCCGGCGCCAAGTACCCGGCCCGCACCGTGGCCATGGCCAACTCGGGTCCCAACACCAACGGCAGCCAGTTCTTCCTCGTCTACAAGAACAGCGCTCAGTTGAAACCCAATTACACACCGTTTGGCACCATCGTCAGCGGACTCAATATCATCCAGAATGTGGCCAAGGCGGGCAGTGACAACGCCAACGGTCCCGGTGACGGTCATCCGAAGGAGAAGGTCGTCATCGAGAGCGTGACAATCAAGAAGACCTGACCGGCACACGCCTGGCCGGCCAAGGTACTGAGCAGGAGGTTCGCGGTGAGCACCGCCAACGATCCGTGGGGCCGGGTAGACGACGACGGCACCGTCTACGTGCGCACAGCCGACGGCGAGCGCGTGGTGGGCTCCTGGCAGGCGGGTACCCCGGCCGAGGCCCTCGCCTTCTTCGAGCGGAAATACCTGGCCCTGGAGACCGAGGTCAGCCTGCTTGAGCAGCGGATCTCCACCACGGACCTGTCCCCCGGCCAGGCCCGGGCGACCATCACCAGGCTGCTCGCGGCCGTCGCCGACGCGCACTGCGTGGGGGATCTGGACGGGCTGCGGGGCAAGCTCGACGCCATGACCGGGCTGGTCGATCATCGCCGTGAGGAGACCAAGGCCGCCCGTGAGCAGGCCCGCGGCGAGGCCCAGGAGCGCAAGGAGCGCATCGTCGCCGAGGCTGAGCGCATTGCCGCCGAGGCGACCCACTGGAAGATCAGCGGCGAGCGGATGCGGCAGCTGCTGGAGGAGTGGAAGGCGGCGCCGAGGGCTGACCGCGCGGTCGAGACCGCGCTGTGGAAGCGGCTGTCCGCCGCGCGCAACGCCTTTACCAAGCGCCGCAAGGCGTACTTCGCCGGGCTGGAGGACGAGCGGGAAGGGGCCCGGGCGAAGAAGGAGAAGCTGGCCGGCGAGGCCGAGGCGCTCGCCACCTCCACCGACTGGGGGCCGACGGCCACGGCCTACCGCGAGCTGATGCGCTCGTGGAAGGACGCGGGCCGGGCCGACCGCACGGCCGAGGAAGAGCTGTGGAACCGGTTCAAGACCGCCCAGGACAGTTTCTTCGCCGAACGGGCGAAGGTCTACTCCGCTAAGGACACCGAGCTTCGCGAGCACGCGGCCGCGAAGACGCAGCTGCTGGCGGAGGCCGAGAAGCTGCTGCCGATAACGAACGCCAAGACCGCCCGCTCGGTGCTGCGCGGCATTCAGGAGCGCTGGGAGCGGATCGGCGGCGTGCCTCGCGACGCCCAGGAGCGGCTGGAAGGCGGCCTGCGCCGGGTCGAGGAGGCGATACGCAAGGCCGAGGACTCGCACTGGCGGCGCTCCAACCCCGAGGCGCTGTCCCGCGCGAAGGGCACCGTCGAGCAGATCCGCGCCGCGATCAGCCAGCTGGAGACCCAGCTGGAGAAGGCGCAGGCCGCGGGCGACGAGACCGCCGAGAAGCGCGCCGCCGAGGCGCTGGCCGCCCGGCGCGAGTGGCTGGACGAGGCCGAGCGAACCCTGGCCGAGCTTTCCGGCTGACGCCTGGCGGAGCGGCCTGCCGGGACGGCTGGCCTACCCGGGAGGGACGACTGGACTAGCGGGACGAGTGGGCCAGCGGGACGGCCGGCTAGTTCGTGACGCGGTACACGTCGTAGACCCCGTCGATCGAGCGGACCGCGCGCAGCACGTGGCCGAGGTGCTTCGGATCGCCCATCTCGAACGTGAACTTGCTGAAGGCGACGCGGTCCCTGGTCGTGGTCACCGACGCGGACAGGATGTTGACGTGCTGATCCGACATGGACCTGGTCACGTCCGAGAGCAGGCCGGTCCGGTCGAGCGCCTCGACCTGGATCGCGACCAGGAACAGGGAACCCTCCCGCGGCGACCAGCGCACCGTGACGACCCGCTCGGACTGGGAGTCGAGCAGGTGACCGAGGTTGACGCAATCGGCCCGGTGCACGGACACCCCGTGGCCGCGGGTGACGAAGCCGGTGATCTCGTCGCCCGGCACCGGGGTGCAGCACTTGGACAACCGCGCCCACACGTCCGCGGCACCCTCGACGACCACGCCGGAGTCACCGGCCGGCGGCGGCTTGGGCGGCCTGGTGGGCAAGGCGGCCTCGGCCAGGTCCTCTTGCGCGCCGGCCAGCCCGCCGACCGACCTGACCAGCTTGCCGACCACCGACTGGGCGCTCACGTGGCCTTCGCCGACGGCCGCGTACAGCGCGGAAAGATCCGTGAAGCGCAGGTCGCGGGCGATGGCGAGAAGCGCGTCACCGGTGGCCAGCCGCTGCAGCGGCAGCCCCTGCTTGCGCATGATCCGGGCGATCGCGGCCTTGCCGGTCTCGGCGGCCGCTTCCCGGCGCTCCTTGGAGAACCAGTGCCGGATCTTGTTCCGGGCCCGGGCGCTCTTGACGAAGCCCAGCCAGTCCCGGCTCGGCCCGGCGTCGAGCGCCTTGGAGGTGAAGATCTCCACCGTGTCGCCGTTGTTGAGCGTGCTCTCCAGCGCGACCAGGCGCCCGTTGACCCGGGCGCCGATGGTGCGGTGGCCCACCTCGGTGTGGATCGCGTAGGCGAAGTCCACCGGCGTGGCCCCCTGCGGCAGCGCGACGACCTGGCCGCGCGGGGTGAATACGTACACCTCGGCGGCGCCCAGGTCGAACCGGAGGGACTCCAGGAACTCCGCCGGGTCGGCTGTCTCCCGCTGCCAGTCGACCAGCTGGCGGAGCCAGGCCAGGTCTGAGTTGCGGGTGCCGAGCACCGTCTCTTCCTTGTACTTCCAGTGCGCGGCCACCCCGTACTCGGCCCGCCGGTGCATGCCCCAGGTCCTGATCTGCAGCTCGACCGGCTTGCCTTCCGGGCCGATCACGGTCGTGTGCAGGGACTGGTACATGTTGAACTTCGGCATCGCGATGTAGTCCTTGAACCGCCCGGGAACGGGATTCCACCGGGCGTGGACCGTGCCGAGCACCGCGTAGCAGTCACGCAGGGACTCGACCAGCACGCGGATGCCGACCAGGTCGTAGATGTCGTCGAAGCCCACATTCCTGGCGATCATCTTCTGGTAGACCGAGTAGTAGTGCTTGGGCCGCCCGGTCACGCTCGCCTTGATCTTGGCCTCACGCAGGTCCGCCGATACGTCCTCGACGACTTCCTGCAGGAAAACGTCGCGCCGGGGCGCGCGCTCCGAGACCAGCCGGGCGATCTCGTCGTAGCGCTTCGGGAACATGGTGGCGAAGGCCAGGTCCTCAAGTTCCCACTTGACGGTGTTCATGCCCAGCCGGTGCGCGAGCGGCGCGAATATCTCCAGCACCTCGCGCGACTTCTGCTCCTGCTTCGGCCTGGGCAGGTAGCGGAGCGTCCGCATATTGTGCAGGCGGTCCGCGAGCTTGATGACCAGGACCCTGATGTCACGGGACATCGCGACCACCATCTTGCGCACGGTCTCGGCCTGGGCGGCATCGCCGTACTTGACCTTGTCCAGCTTGGTCACGCCGTCGACCAGCTCGGCGATCTCGTCGCCGAACTCGCGGCGCAGCTCGGCGAGGGTGTAGTCGGTGTCCTCGATGGTGTCATGCAGCAGCGCGGCGCAGATCGTCTCGTGGTTCATGCCGAGTTCGGCGAGGATCGTGGCCACCGCCAGCGGATGGGTGATGTACGGGTCGCCGCTGTCCCGCCGCTGGCCGGCATGCTGCGCCGCGGCGACCTCGTACGCGTGCTCTATCATCCGCACGTCGGCCTTCGGATGCGTCGCCTTGACCGTCTTGACCAGCGGCTCGAGTACCGGGTTGATGCCGCCGCGCGGCGCTCCGAGCCGGGCTAGCCGACGACGGACGGCGGCCGTGCCGACCGCCCCGTTCGTGGCAGGCGGCCCGGCCGCGGGCGACGGGGCGGCCCGGCGCT
>CAVWLF010000020.1:0-62304 GCA_963755815.1 uncultured Actinomycetes bacterium | reverse complement strand
CCGGCCGCCGGGCCGCTGGCAGAATAATTTGACATAGACTCTCAAATAACTCTAACCTTCGATTAAGAGGAACTCTTGAAAGAAGGTGACTGCCATGGCCAGCTCGGACACCCGCCGGTGGTGGGCGCTTGGCGCCCTCGCCCTGAGCGTTCTCGTGGTCGGGCTTGACCTGACGGTCCTGAACCTGGCGCTGCCCACGCTCGCCGCGGACCTGCACGCCTCGACCAGCGACCTGCAGTGGTTCGTCGACGCTTACAGCCTCGTCCTGGCGGCCGCGCTGCTGCCGGCCGGCCTGCTGGGCGACCGGTACGGCCGCAAGAAGCTGCTGACCGGCGCCCTCGTCGTCTTTGGCGCGGCCTCGCTGGCCTGCGCATACTCCAGGTCACCGGGCGAGCTCATCGCCGCCAGGTCCGTGCTCGGACTGGCCGCGGCCGTCATCCTGCCGCTGTCGCTGGCCGTCATACCAGTGCTGTTCACCGCCGCGGAAAGGCCGCGGGCCATCGCCACGGTGGGCGGTGCCACGTTCCTCGGCTTCCCGATCGGCCCGCTGCTGGGCGGCTGGCTGCTCGACCACTTCTGGTGGGGCTCGGTATTCCTGATCAATGTTCCGGTCGTCGTGATTGCGCTGATCGCCGTCGTCCTGCTGATGCCGGAGTCACGCAGCGAGCGGCAACTGCGGCTGGACGTTCCCGGAGTCCTGCTGTCCAGCGGCGGCCTCACGGCGCTGACCTACGGTGTCATCAGGGCCGGGCAGAACGGATGGGGCAACGGGACGGCCGTGGCCACCATGGCGGGCGGCCTCGTGCTGCTGGCCGCGTTCATGCTCTGGGAGCGCCGCGTCACCGGGCAGGTGAACGGCCACCCGCTGATCGACCTCACGCTGTTCCGGTCGCAGAGTTTCACCTGGGGAACCGTGCTGTCGACGATGGTCTCGTTTGCGCTGTTCGGGATCTTGTTCGGGGTGCCGCAGTATTTCCGGGATGTCCGCGGAATCGACTCGCTCGGCAGCGGCCTGCGGCTGCTGCCGCTGATCGGCGGCCTCGCGGTTGGCCTCGCCATCGGGCAGCGACTGCAGACCCCGGCCAAGACGCCGGCCGGCAGTCCGCCCGGGAAGCCGCTGGTCAACGCGAAGATCCTGGTCACCGTCGGGTTCGCGGTGATGGCCGCGGCGCTGGCGGTCGGCGCCGGCACGAGCGTCAGCAGCGGCACCGGCTTCGGCGCGGCCTGGTTTGCCGTCACCGGCCTCGGCCTGGGAATCGCGATGCCCACCGCCCTGAACGCGGCCCTGGGCGCCCTGTCGCCCGAGCGCAGCGGCTCGGGATCCGCGCTGATCACCGCGATGCGGCAGGTCGGAGCCACGATCGGGGTCGCGGTCCTGGGCACCGTCCTGGACTCCGTTTACCGCAGCGGGCTCAATGTGAGCGGGCTCCCGGCCGCCGCGGCCGATGCGGCCCGCAGCAGCGTGGCCGGCGGAGTCGCCGTCGCGCACGCGGCCGGGTCGCCGCAGCTGCTGCGGGCCGTAGGTGTCGCCTACGTGCATGGCCTGGACGTCATGCTGTGGGTATGCGCTGGCATCGCGCTGGCGTCCGCGCTGCTGGGGCTGGCGTTCCTGCCCCGCTCGGCGTCGGCGCCGGCCGGAGCCGACGCACCGGCCGGAGCCGACGGCGTCCCGGCCGACGGCGCGGCAGGCGAGTTCCGCGCCGGAGCGAGGACAGAATGACCGGCATGACCGAAGTGCCCGCGGTGGGCAAGCCGGCCGGGCTCCGCGAGCGGAAGAAGGCGAAGACCCGCGCCGCCATCAGGGAGCACGCGCTGCGCCTGTTCCGCGAGCGCGGGTATTCGGCGACCACGGTCGAGCAGATCGCGGCGGCCGCCGAGGTCTCCCCGGCGACGTTCTTCCGTTACTTCCCGACCAAGGAGGACGTCGTCCTGCAGGACGACATGGACCTCATCACGCTGGCGGAATTTCAGGCCCAGCCGGCCGATCTCGGCCCGATCGCCGCGATGCGGGCGGCTAGTGCCACGATGGCCGCCGGGCTCAGCACCGCGGATCTGGCCCGGCTGCGGGACACCGTCGAGCTGACCATGTCAGTGCCCGAGATCCGGGCCCGGGCCGTGGACGAACTCACCCGCACTATCGAGGTGATGGGGGAGGCCATCGCCAGCCGGGCCGGACGCGAGCCCGGTGACGTCGCCGCGCGGAACGTGGCCGGCGCCATCGTCGGCGTGATCATGGCGGTCACGCTGGCCGCGCCCGACGACGGGCTGGACGACATGTTCGAGAAGATCGACGGCGGCGCTCGCGCACCTGGAGGCCGGCCTGCCGCTCTAGGCCGCTGCCCGGCCATCGAGGGGCCGGGCAACCTTCATGATCCGGAAGGATCCGCGTCGTATCTGGCGCCGATCCTTCGGGATAATGGCAGTGACCTGCGCGGCCGCCTGAGGTTACGGCCGGAATGTTGCGAGTTCAATTACCGTTGGCGCGAATAGGTCTCAGCCCCGGCGCGCTTGTGCCGGGCGAGGCCGCCGGATACTTCGCTGAAGGAGGACACCATGCCAGCGGTTACCGTCAAGGACACCCTGGTCCTGCCCCGCGTGCCGGAGCCCGACCCGGCCGCCACGGCCGACCGGCCCGTCCTGACCGTGACGACGGCCCCGTCGGCGTATGAGGGCGAGGGCTTCCCGGTCCGCCGCGCCTTCGCCGGGGTGGACCTGCGCGCGCTCGACCCGTTCATCCACATGGACCAGATGGGCGAGGTGGATTACGCGCCAGGCGAGCCGAAGGGGACCTCCTGGCATCCGCACCGCGGCTTCGAGACCGTGACCTACATCATCGACGGGACCTTCCGGCACCAGGACTCCAATGGCGGCGGCGGGATGATCACGAACGGTGACACCCAGTGGATGACCGCGGGCGGCGGGATCCTGCACATCGAGGAGCCGCCGGAGGCCATGGTGGCCAGCGGCGGGCTCTTCCACGGCTTCCAGCTCTGGGTGAACCTGCCCAGCCGGATGAAGATGACCAGCCCGCGCTACCAGGACATCCGGGCCGGCCAGGTCAAGCTGCTCAGCTCGCCGGATGGCGGGGCGCTGATCCGGCTGATCGCGGGCGAGGTGGCCGGGCACCAGGGCCCCGGTATCACCCATACTCCGATCGCGCTGCTGCACGCCAGCCTGGAGCCCGGCGCCCAGCTGCGGCTGCCCTGGTCGCCCGGCTTCAACGCGCTCGGCTACGTGCTGGCCGGATCCGGCACCGTGGGCGCTGAGCAGCGCCCGGTCCGGATGGGCCAGCTGGCCGTGTTCGGCCACGGTGACGTCATCACCGTCGCGGCCGAGCGGCGGGCGGATGGCCCCAGTACCGGGATGGACATCCTCATCCTCGGCGGCCAGCCGATCCGGGAGCCCGTCGCGGCCTACGGCCCGTTCGTCATGAACACCCGGGACGAGCTGGTCAAGGCGTTCGAGGACTATCAGGCCGGGCGTCTCGGCACGATCCCGGCGGTACGCCAGCCGCTACCGGCCGAAAACCACCCCGGTCACGACGTGCTCTGAGGGCCCCCCTGGATCAGCGACCGGAGATAGCTACCCGGGACCGGCATCGGGCCTGGCCATGACGGCGCCGTGGCCGGGGGGCCTGACCGGGCCGATCGGCTAAGGGGCGGGTGCCTCGGCCGCTAGGCGGCGGAGCGCGCCGCGGACGACCTCGGGATCCGTGGTGGTCCAGAACGGCGGCAGCGACTCCTTCAGGAAGCTGCCGTAGCGCGCGGTCGCCAGACGCGGGTCCAGGACCGCGACGACTCCCCGGTCGCTCATCGTGCGCAGCAGCCGCCCCGCCCCCTGCGCGAGCAGCAGCGCCGCCTGAGCCGCGGCCACCTCCATGAACCCGTTGCCGCCGCGCGCCGCCACGGCCCGCTGCCGGGCCGAGGCCAGCGGGTCATCGGGCCGGGGGAACGGGATCCGGTCGATCACCACGAGCTGCAGCGACCGGCCGGGAACGTCGACGCCCTGCCACAGCGACAGGGTCCCGAACAGGCAGGTCGCCTCGTCCGCGGCGAACTGGCTGATCAGCTGCCCGGTCTGGTCATCTCCCTGGCAGAGCAGCGGCTGGTCGATCCGCCCGCGCAGTTCCTCGGTCGCCTGCCGGGCGGCGCGCATGGAGGAGAACAGCCCCAGGGTACGGCCGCCGGCGGCGGCGATCAGCTCGCGCAGCTCATCCAGGTAGGACTGCGCCAGCCCGTCCCGGCCGGGCGGCGGCAGGTGCCTGGCCACGTACAGGATGCCGCTGCGCGGATGGTCGAACGGCGAGCCGACGTCGAGGCCGGTCCAGGCGAGCGAGTGCGGCTTGTCCGCGTCGGTCCCGGCGGAGGCGCCCATCCCGTCGGATGCAGCCGCCCCGCCGGATCCGGCGGCCCCCGCCGCGGCGGCCGTCGCCTCGGGTACCGCACGCGCGGCCGCGGCCGGGCCGGACCGGGGCAGGCCCCACTGCCGGGCCAGCGGCTCGAACGATCCGCCCAGCGACAGGGTCGCCGAGGTCAGCGTGACCGTGCGGGTGCCGAACAGCCGCTCGGCCAGCAGCGAGCCGACCTGAAGCGGCGTTATCCGCAGGGTGGGCGGACGTCCCGATTCCTCCGCCTGCGGCCGGTCCATCCACACCACGTCGGGACGATTCGCGAGGTCAGGGCCGAATGCGCCGAGGATGCGCTCGGCAGCACTCCGCAGCTCATCCACCGCGACGAAAGCCGACCGGCGGGCCGCGATCCGTTCTGGCTCCTCTTCGCTGTTCTTGCCGCTGGCGCGCAGGTCAGCAGCGCAACTGGCGGCGGCGTCACGGAGACCGGCGAGCGACAGGGCGAGATCCTCGGAGAGCACGTCAATGCGCCCGGCGGGGAGCACGGTCAGGACGCGCGCCGCATCCTCGCCCGCCTCCCGCAGCCTGGCGATCAGCTTCTCCCCGGCCATCTTGCCGCAGCGGCGGGCGGCGATTTCCGCGGCGGTGGCGGACAGCTCATCGGACGCGACCGAGGTGACGCGGTCGACCAGGTCGTGCGCCTCGTCGATGATCACCACGTCGTGCTCGGGGAAGATGTCGAAGTCCTCGAGCGCGTCGATGGCGAGCAGGGCGTGGTTGGTGACGACGATGTCCGCCTGGGCGGCCTCGTCCCGCGCCCGCTCGGCGAAGCACTGGGTGCCGAACGGGCAGCGCGGGGCGCCGATGCACTCCCGGGCCGTGACCGCGACCTGACGCCAGGCCTGCTCGCTGACGCCGGGGACAAGCTCGTCGCGGTCGCCGGTCTCGGTCCTGGCCGCCCACTCGTGCAGCCGCTGCACCTGCTTTCCGACCGCGGATGCCGCGGCCGGATCGAAGAGCGCGTCCTGCGGGTCATCCTGCGCACCGGTGCCCAGCCGGTGCAGGCACAGATAGTTGCGGCGGCCCTTGAGGATCGCGAAGACCGGCGCCCGGCTGAGGGACGGCTCCAGCGACGCGGCGAGGCGGGGCAGGTCACGGTCGATGAGCTGGCGCTGCAAGGCGATCGTGGCGGTCGACACGACAACGGTGGCCTGCTGCGTGATGGCGTGGCGTACCGCGGGGACGAGGTAGGCCAGCGACTTGCCCGTGCCGGTTCCGGCCTGGACGGCCAGATGCTCGCCGGTCTCGATGCCGTGGTGCACGGCCTCGGCCATTCGCACCTGCCCGGGGCGTTCCGCCCCGTCAATGCCGGTGACCGCGGTGGCGAGCAGGGCGGTGACGTCCGGCGGGCCGTCGTCGGCCGGCGGACCGTCACCGGACGGCGGACCGTCGTCGGCGGGCGGACTGCTGACGGCGTCCGCGGCTGGCGTGCGGGAGCGGCCGGGGGGCACGTCAGAAAACGCTACCGTGTCCGACTGTCACAATGACGCAGCGCACCCGCGAACCCGCCGGGTGGGAAGCCGGGCCGGAATCCGTCCTGACGTTTCCGCTAACCAATTTGACAATAGTTAATCTTATGAGCAACTATTGTCTCATGACGGCAGGAACGCAGCTCGACCAGGACGTGGCGCCGTTGTTCGGCGCCCTGTCCGATGCGACCCGGCGCCAGGTCGTGCAACTGCTCGGCGCAGGCCCGCGGCGCGCCGGGGAACTGGCCACGGCGGCGGGCACCACCGCCCCGGCGATGAGCCGGCACCTGCGCGTGCTGCTGCAGGCCGGCATCATCGCGGACGAGCGGACCGCGCAGGACGCCCGGGCGCGCGTGTTCCGGCTCGAGCCGCAGTCGATGGTGGCCCTGCAGGCCTGGCTCGATCAGCTCCAGGCGCACTGGGACGCCCAGCTGCAGTCGTTCAAGCGGCACGTCGAGGGAAGGACAGCACAGTGAGCGAAGCCCGGTCGGTCTCCTCCGAGGTAGAGGTCGCGGTGGACGCCCCGACCGCGTTCAGCGCGTTTACCGGCGAGATGAACCTGTGGTGGGTCCGCGGGCCGATCAACTTCTTCGACGCCGCCCGGGCGGTCGCGGTGACCTGCGAGCCGGGCGTCGGCGGACGGCTGCTGGAGGTCTACGACGAGGCCACGGCCGACGCACTCGAACTGGGCCGGATCACGGTCTGGCAGCCCGGTGAGCGGCTGGCCTGGCAGAGCTCGGTCGATGACGTCATGGTCGAGGTGCGATTCGACCCGACGGCCGGCGGCACGATCGTGCGAGTGCTGGCCACCATCCCGGCGGGCGGGGTGAACGAGGGCGGCACGGCCTGGGTGACCGTGGTGCCGCCATGGTTCGGCGCGTGGTGCGCCAGGCGCGACACGGCGCCGCGGGAGCCGCGCGACCTGCACCGGCTGGCCGTCGCCATCTACTACGAGAAGCCGGCCACGGCGGCTCGCTGGCTCGCCGCCACCTTCGGGTTCGAGACGCCAAACCAGCTCCCGGGCGACGACGCGGACCACGATTGGGATACCGAGCACACGTGGATCGAGTTCGTGGTCGGGGACTGCTCCCTGATCGTGTTCAAGCTCGAAGGCGCCCGGCCCGAGGGGGCCGCCGATACGCACGTGCCCTGGGTGTTCGTCGATGATCTCGACGCCCATTTCAGCCCGCGCGCAGGCGGGCGGCGCCACCATCGTCGAGGGCATCCACCAGCACGGGTACCGCGTCTACGTCGCCCGCGATCTCGAAGGGCACCGCTGGACGATAGCCCAGGCCCGTCCGACGATGCACTGAAAGCGCTGGCCTATTTTCGCAGGTCAGACAGTTTCAGCGGCTCCGACCACCGGAACGTCGGGCCATCGTTGAGCCCGGGGTAGGCCACCGCCATGCCGCGCTGCGGCGACATCGACCACAGCTGGTAACCCGGCGAGGTGGCCTGTCCCTCCCAGCCGGGCGTCCAGGCGCCGACGTAACGGCGGTAGAGGCGGCGGACCCGCCCGTCATCCGCGGCCTCGAGCCGGGCCGGGCCGGTCATGCGCACCTGGCGGACATCGTCCGGCGGGTCAAACGTCGCGATCATCACCGCGACCTCCCGGTGGCCGGCGGCGGCCCGCAGGAACGGTGAGGGCGGGTCGCTGCCGCCGGGGGTATGGAACCACAGGCGGTCCTCGCTGACGATGAACCACATCATGGCCAGTGCGGGATGGCCCTGGCCGGTGATGGTCGCGACCGAGGCCGGGCGGCCCGGCTCGTCGAGGAAACCGGGGACGTCGAAGCTGGGGTATTCCATGCCCCTCATCATGCGACGTCAACGTGACTTGAGGTCCAGGGCGAGCGGGAGTTAATGCGCCGCCGGGGGCCAGCGGCCGGTCCCGGCCGGATATTCAGTGGCGGGCTGGCCATCAGCCCGCCTACGGTGGTCGGCGACATCCGAGCTGAGGAGATTGACCGTGAACATGGTCATGGTCTTCCGTGCCCGGGCGGCCGCCAGCGGCGCCGAACCCGGCCGGGGCTCATTTTCTGCGTGACCGAGCACTGATCGCGCGGCTGGTCCGCGCGTCCGGCGCCGGGCCGGGCGAGCTCGTCTTCGACCTCGGCGCCGGCTACGGCGCGATCACCGCCGCGCTGGCCGCGTCCGGCGCCCGCGTGATCGCGGTTGAGCGTGATCAGCGGCTGGCCGGGCGGCTGCGCCGCCGCTTCGACGGCCACCAGGGGATCCGCGTCGTGGAAGCTGACCTGCGGCTGGTCCCGCTGCCACGGCGCGATTTCCTGGTCGTGGCCAATCCGCCGTTCTCGGTTACCACCGCGCTGTGCAGGCGCCTGCTCGGCGATCCGGCCGTGCCGCTGGCCGGGGCCGAGCTGATCCTGGAGTGGGGCGCCGCCAAGTGGCTCGCCAACCCGGTGCCGCGCGACGCGGAGACCGCCTGGTGGGCGTGCCGCTACCAGGTCAGCCTGACCCGCAGGATCAGCGCGGCCAGCTTCCGGCCGCGGCCGGCGGCCGGCGCCGCGCAGGTGTCCGTCCGGCGCCGCCCGGGCGCCGCACCGGCCGCCGCCCAGCGGGAGCTGCGCAGGCTGCAGCGGGCCGCGTACGCCCGGAGCCGGGAGCCGCTGGACCGTGCGCTGAGGTGCCTGGAACCCGGCGGCCGGCGGGTACCGGACTCCTCGTTCCGGGCGCTGGCCGCGGCGGCCGGGGTCAGCCCGCGCATGCCCGCCGCGCTGCTGACGGCCGAGGACTGGTACCGGCTCGGCCGGCAGCTAGCCGGCCGAGCCGGGGACCCGGCCGGCGCCGCATCGGCCCGGGGCGGTAGAAGTTAGGTTCCGCATGACGATCCCCGGCCTGACCGCACTCCCGGCCACGGCCCGAACCCGCGCGCCAACCGACTCGATGGGATGACCTGGACATGAACCTGCCCGACGGCCTGCTCGCCCTGCTGCGGCAATCCAGCCTGTGCTACCTGGCGACCTCGATGCCCGACGGCTCGCCGCAGCTGACCCAGACCTGGGCCGACACCGACGGCGAGCACGTGCTGATCAACAGCGTCGCGGGCTTCCAGAAAATCAGGAACATCGAGCGGGACCCGCGCGTCGCCCTGACCATCTCCGATCCGCAGGACACCCGCCCGTACTACGCGGTCCGCGGTCGCGTCCTGAGCGTAACGGCGGACGGCGCGGCCGACCACATCGAGAAACTCGCCCAGCGCTACCTGGGCGGCCCTTATCCGTGGTACGGCGGCCGCGACCAGCAACGGCTGATCATCACGATCGAGGCGGACAAGATCTCGGGATAAGCGGCCGCCCGCGCCGGGGACTGGTTCCAGCCCGGCGGGCGGCTAGCCGGGCGGCGGCGCTTCGCCGGCCAGCGGCGGGCCGGGCGGGCTGGCCGGCCCGGCCGGGGCAGGTGCCTGGCGGCGCAACTGCCTTACCTCGGAAACGAGCAGGACCGCCCCGGTCAGCCCCACGATGAGAATGCCGCCCGCGGTCAGCACGGCTGACGTGCCGAAGGCGCCCGCGAGCGGCCCGGCGGCCACGGTGCCGACGGGCGCCAGCGCGAGACTGCCGAGGGCGTCGTAGGACGAGACCCGGGACAGCATGGCGGGCGGTATTTCCTGCTGCATCGTGGTCGACCAGTTGACCGCGAAGACCTCGCCGCAGGCGCCGGCCACCAGGGCCGCCGCCGCGTCCGCGGGCACGGCCAGCGGCACGGCCAGCGCGAACAGCAGCAGGGCAAAGGCCGGCACGGCCAGGCTCGCGGCCAGCAGCATCCGCCGCGGGCGGAACCTGAGCATGACCAGGCCGCCCGCCACCGCCCCGGCCCCGTAGCCGGCCACGATCAGGCCCCAGCTGCGGGCGCCGCCCAGGTGCGCGTCGGCGACCAGCGGCCCGAGGACGTTAATGGTGCCGGCCGAGATGCCGACGATGAACGCGAACTGCAGCACGATCGCCCACAGCCAGCGCCGGGAAATGAACTCACGCCAGCCCGCGCGCAGCTCGTGCACGAGGCCAGTCGCGGCCGCCGGCGGCAGGGCGGGAAAGCGCATGCCCGTCCGCAGCGCCGCGGCAATGGCGAAGCTCGCGGCATCTATCGCCAGTCCCCAGCCCGGGCCGGCCAGCCCGACCAGGATCCCGCCCAGCGCCGCGCCGCCGATCGACGCGGTATTGCGCCCGGTGCGGTCCAGCGCGTTCGCCTGCGACCGCAGATCGGCGGGCACCGTCTGCGGCAGCAGTCCCTGCTCGGCCGGGTAGTAGAAACCGGTGCCCACGCCGACCAGCCCGGCCAGGACGGCCAGCTGCCAGACCCGGGCCTGACCGGTCAGCAGCAGGGCGGCCGAGGTGCCCTGGGCCAGCCCCTGGAGCACGTTCGCCGCCACGATGACCCGGTGCCGGGGCAGCCGGTCCGCGATCACGCCGCCGAGCAGCAGGAAGCCGATCATGGGAACCAGCTCGGCCGCCGCGACGTACCCGACGTCGCTGGCCGAGCCGCCGATCCCGAGCACGGCAAAGGGGATCGCCACGAAATAGACCGCGGTCCCGGCGACCGAGATGACGTTGCACGCCATCAGCAGCCGGAAATTGCGGCTCTGCAGCGGCCCCCGGCGCAGGATCACATGGGGCATCATCTACCCGGGCCGGCGGGCTGGCGAACCGTTATTGGCCCGCGGCGTAGCCAGCGGTCCGCGGCCCGGCCCGCTGCGCGGGTACCGGCCGTTGCTGCTGGCCCGCAGCGAGAAGACGCCGGGTAACTTTCCGCGTCGCCGCCAGGCGTCATCCGGGCTTCAGGTTCGCCCGATAGGCATCTGTCGGGGCGTGTGGTCAGGTCCTGGCGGTTCCCGGCAGGCCGTTTCGCCATACCACGCTCTGAACGGAGGAGCGTGTGCATAAGTCGGCGGCTTCCGGCGCCGGGCCCGGCATCCGCAGCGGGCCCCCGGATGGCGGAACCGGCCCGCGCCGCGGTCGCGGGCGGGTCCGGGTCCGTGACCGGCTATGGGCGCGGATCACCGGCGCGCTGCTGGCCACGTTTCTGCTGGTCGTGGTCTGGTCGGTGGGTCACGCGCTAACCGTGCCCGGCGGCGGTTCGGTCTCCGAGCGGCTCGCGGAATGGGCGCGCGACCATTACCTCGGCCCGGTGGTGACATTCGGCGAGTGGCTGACTTACCAGCCGCCGAAGGCAGGCGGGAAACCGTCCTTCGCGCTGACCGGCCCGAGCGCGGCGGCCCCCAGCCCCGGGGCGGAGGCGGGTCGCCGGGGCGCCGTGTCGTTCGCGCCCCCGCCGCGGCTCACGCCGCTGGCGGGTAAGGCACTGCCCGGCGAGGGCGTGTGGCGGGTGCTCGGGAGGGTGCACGGCGAGCCGGCCATCTTCGGCACTTACCTGCGGGCGAGCCGCGTGTACACCTCCTACGTGGCCGGCATCGCCTCGATGAACCAGAACCTGCTGAGATTCGAGCTGCGGCCCGGAACCGAAGACCCTGGACCCGGTAACTGGAAGGCCGCAGCCGACATCCCGCCGCACACCCGGCTCGGGCTGAAGGCCACGTTCAACAGCGGCTTCAAGATCGACGTCTCGGGCGGCGGCTTTTACCTCAACGGCGCTACCAGCGGAACCCTGACCAAGGGCACGGCCTCGGTCGTTTATTACCGCGACGGGCATATCGCGATCGGGGTGTGGGGCCGCACCCTGCACATGACCCCGGACGTGGTCGGCGTCCGCCAGAACCTGCACTTGATCGTCGGGCACGGCCGGATCCCCGCGTCGGTCAACTACAACGTCGAGACGCAGTGGGGGGCCACCCTCGGCGGCGGCTACTACGTGTGGCGGTCCGGGATCGGGATCACCAGGGACGGCCGGGTGATCTTCGTGTACGGCCCGGCGCTGAACGTCCGTGAGCTCGCCACCTTGCTGCGGCGGGCCGGCGCCGTGACCGCCATGCAGCTCGACATCAATCCAGAATGGATGTCGTACATGTACTACCTGCCCGGGCGGCATCCGGCGCACCCGGCGGCGGTGAATCTGCTCCCTGACCAGGTGCAGCCGCCGGACCGTTACTACTCGCTGTCAAGCCGCGACTTCACGGCGGTGTACGCGCGGTGAACGGTCCGGTGCGAGCCCTCGCGGCACCCCGGGCGCCGGCTCGGTTCCCGGCGACCGTGCGCTGGCTGGCCGCGGCCGGGCAGACCGCCCGGCCGCGCCAGTGGCCGAAGAACCTGCTCGTGTTCGCGGCGCCGCTAGCCGGCGCGTCGCTGGGCCGGGACGAAGGGCTCGGCTACGCGCTGGGGGCGGTCGCCGCCTTCATCGCCGCGTCGGCCGCGGTGTACTTCGTCAACGACGTCATTGACGCCGACCGGGACCGGCGGCATCCGGTGAAGCGGTTCCGCGCGGTAGCCTCCGGCCACCTGCCCGCCGGGCATGCGCTGCTGCTGGCCGGGCTGGCCGCGGCGGCGGCGATTTCGTTCGGCTTCTGGATCGGCGAGCCCCGGCTGGCTGCGCTGATTACCGCCTATCTCGTTGCCTCCCTGCTGTATGCGCTGGTGCTGAAGCACGTTCCGGTCGTGGAGCTGATTTTCGTCGCGACCGGGTTCGTGTTCCGCGCCCTGGGTGGCGCGGTCGCCACGCATGTTCCGCCGTCGGCCTGGTTTCTGCTGGTGTGCAGCCTGGGGGCGCTGATGGTGGCGATCGCCAAGCGCGTCACCGAGCTCGCGATGCTCGGCGGCCAGGCCGCCGGGCACCGCCCCGTGATGCGCTGGTACGGCCTCGCCGGGCTCCGGCTGAGCCAGCGGCTGGTAGCCGTAGCGATGACCGGGGCCTACCTGCTGTGGGCCTACGGGGAAAGCGGCGCCTGGATGCGCGCCTGGCATTTGGCCAGCGCCATCCCGCTGGCCGCGGCGCTGATCCGGTTCGACCGGCTGACGGGCCGGGCCGGGGCGAGGCCGGTCGAGGACCTGATCACGCGGGACGGGCTGATGGTCTGCTGCGAGCTAGGCTGGCTCACCATGTTCGCGGTGGGGCTCTAGATGACAGCGGTCACCGCGGGGAGCGGCCAGCTGCTGACTGGCTGGGGCCGCACCTCAGCGTCACGGGCCACGGTGCTGGGCCCGCTGAACATCGAGCAGATCCAGGGCCTCATAGTCAGCCGGCCGCGGGGCGGGGTGCTGGCCCGGGGAGCGGGCCGCAGTTACGGCGATGCGGCGCAGAACGCCGGCGGCTACGTGCTGGCCCCCGCCACCATGCCCTTCATCGAACTGGCCGCTGACGCGGCCTCGGTGCGCGTCTCCGCGTCGGTCAGCTTCGCGCAGATACTGGCCACGATCGTGCCCCGCGGCCGGATCCTGCCGGTACTGCCCGGCACCGCCGACCTCACCGTCGGTGGTGCGGTCGCCGTGGACGTGCACGGCAAGAACCAGCGAGCGGACGGGAGCATATCCGCCTGGATCGAGGAGATCGAGCTCATCGACGGCCACGGCGAGCTGCGCAGCGTGACACCCGGTGGTGATCCCGACGTGTTCCGCGCCACGGTCGGCGGGATGGGGTTTACCGGCATCATCGTGGCCGTCACGATCCGGCTGCTGCCCATCCGCAGTGCGCTGCTCCGGGTTACCTCGCAGCGCCTGCCGGACCTGGACGCCCTGCTGGGCGCGCTCGCCGATACGCGCTCGCGGTACGCGGTCGCCTGGGTCGATACCACGGCATCCGGCCGGACCCTGGGCCGCGGCATCCTCGACGAGGGCGATCACCTTCCCGAACCGGATCCGGCGGCGGAGAAAAATGGCCTGGCCTACCGGCCGGGCCGGGCCCGCCGCGCGCCGGCGGTTCCGTTCTGCGCGGTTACGCCGTGGTCGGCCCGGGGCTTCAACAGCCTGTGGTTCCGGAAGGCGGCGAAGTTCACCAGCGGGGTGATGGGGCTGCCGGGCTATTTCCACCGGCTGGACGCGGTGGCCGGGTGGAATCGCGCGCTCGGGCCCCGCGGCTTCCTGCAGTACCAGTTCGTGGTGCCTGCGGGCGCGGAGCGAACCCTGGCCGAAGTGATCGAGGCGGTGCAGCGGGAGCGCTGCGCGCCCTTCCTGGGCACGCTGAAGCGCTTCGGGATCGCCGGCCGCGGTCATCTGTCGTTCCCGATGCCCGGCTGGTCGCTGGCGATCGACCTGCCCGCGGGCAGCCCGCGGCTGGCCGCGCTGCTTGACCGGATGGATGCCCAGGTCGCCGCCGCGGGCGGGCGAGTCTACCTGGCCAAGGACGCCAGGCTCCGCGGTGCGGCACTGCGGGCCATGTACGGGAGCCTGGCCGAATGGCAGGCCGTGCGGGAGAAACTCGACCCGTACGGGGTCTTCCGGTCCGACCTGGGTCGCCGGGTCGGCCTGTGCTGACGCCGGGACCTCCGGCCAGGGTCCTGCTGCTCGGCGGGACCAGTGAGATCGGCCTGGCCATCCTGGCCGCGCTGCGGCTGCCGCCCGGCACTGAGTTGCTGCTCGCTGGCCGGGACGAGCAGCGGATGGCGGCCGCCGGCCGGCAACTGGGCTGTTCGGTCCGGACTATTCGCTACGACGCCACGGCGCTGGCCACCCACCAGGCCATCGTGGCCGACGCCTTTACCGGCGGCGACGTGGACCTGGTCATCTCGGCCGCGGGCATCCTCACCAGCCAGGCCGAGCTGGAACGCGACCCGCTCCAGGCCGGGGTGCTGGTGGAGACCAACTTCACCGGCCACGTCACCACCCTGCTCGCCGCCGCCGGGCGGCTCCGGGCGCAAGGCCACGGCACGATCGTGGTCCTGTCCTCGGTAGCGGCGGTCAGGCCGCGCAAAGCCAACCTGGTGTATGGCGCGGCCAAGTCCGGCCTGGACGCCTTCGCCCGGGGGCTGGCCGACTCACTGCACGGCAGCGGGGTGCGGCTGCTGCTGGTCCGGCCCGGGTTTGTGGGCGGCCGGATGACAGCGGGCATGACGCCGGCCCCGCTGGCCACCACGCCGTCCGCGGTGGGAGCCGCCGTCGCCGCCGCCCTCGCGGGCCGGCGGGACACGGTCTGGGTCCCGCCGTCGCTGGCCGTGCTCGCCGTCGCACTCCGGGCCGTGCCCAGGCCGCTCTGGCGCCGGCTGCCGCCGGTGAGAGCCCGGCCGGTGCGGCCCTCCCGGTACCGGCCTGCCCGCCGGAGCGGCCCGGGCCAGTCAGCGGCGTCATGCACGGTTCAGGTTCACCAGGTAGAGAATCTGTCTGTGCGCGTACTGGTGGCCGAGGACGACGCCGCACTGCGCTCGGTGATCGAGCGCGGCCTGCGGGAGAGCGGGTACGTGGTGGATGCGGTGGCCGACGGGCAGTCGGCGCTTAACTACCTGCGCAGCTATGACTACGAGCTCGCCGTCATCGACTGGCGGATGCCCGTTCGGTCGGGCCTAGACGTGGTGCGCGACCTGCGCCGGCGTGGTTCACCGCTGCCCGTCCTGATGCTCACCGCCCGGGACAGCACCGGCGACCGGGTGACCGGTCTCGACGAAGGCGCCGACGACTACCTGGTCAAGCCATTCGACTTCGGCGAGCTGCTGGCGCGCCTGCGGGCGCTGCAGCGCAGGGCGCCGGCGCTGCAGGCGCCCCGGCTGACCATTGCCAACCTCGAATTCGACCCGGCCACCCGGCAGGTCCGCATCGGGCCGGCCAGCCCACGGCTAACCGGCACCGAGCTGTCCATCCTGGAGATCTTGATGCGCCGCTCCCCGGCCATCGTGCCGCGCCGGTCCATCGCGCTGCACGTGTGGGAGGAGGAGGCCGACGCGCTTGGCTCCAACACCATCGATGTGCACATGGCCCGGCTCCGCGCCAAGCTCGCCCAGGCCGTGGTGCGGATCGAGACCGTCCGTGGCATCGGATACCGGCTGGTGCCCAGGTGAGCTGGCGGACCCGGGAACCGCGGGCCGGCCGGCCACGACGGGCGCCCGCGGTCCGGGTCGCCGCCGTGGCCACGCTGCTCATCGCCGTGGTGTACGTGGCCGCCCTGGCTATCTTCAACGCGATCGCCGACGGCCGGCTCCTCGCCCAGGTGGATTCCCAGCTGGCCGACACGCTCACCGACGCCAGGCATGGCGCCGGGTTCGCCGCGGCGGCACGGCCCGATATTGACGACCGGGACATAGACGCACCCCCCGTGCTGCTCTGGCGGATCAGCGCCGCCGGGCGCATCGTGGCGGCCAGCGCCGGCGCGCCCCGGCCGCCGGTCACCGCCTGGCCGCGGTCGGACCGGCCGTACACGACGCGGGTGGGGACGGCAACCTTCCGCCTGAAGGCGCGGAAAACCGGCGATGGCTGGCTGGTGGCGGGCCAGAGCCTGGCCGACACCGCGCATATCCAGAGCGTGCTGCTGACCGCGGAAGCCATCGCCAGCCCGGTGCTGCTGGCCGCGGTGTTCCTCAGTACCCTGGCCGTCGGGCTCAAGGCGTCGGCACCGGTGGAGCAGGCGCGCCGCCGCCAGCTGGAATTCACCGCCGACGCTTCACACGAGCTGCGCACGCCGCTGTCGGTCATCGAGGCCGAGACCGGGCTGGCCCTCAGCGCGCCCCGGGAAACAGCCGAATACGTAACCTCGCTGCAGCGGGTGGGCCGGGAGAGCCAGCGGCTGCGCAGCATCGTCGAAGACCTGCTGTGGCTGGCCCGGTTCGACTCCGAGCCGGCCAACCCGGCTCATGAGCCCATTGACGTGTTCACCATCGCCGAGGTCTGCGCGGACCGGTTCTCCGTCGTCGCCCGCTCCCGCGGAATCGACCTGTCCGTGCATTCCGAGGGGGAGCCGCAGGCGTGGATCACCGCGCCGCCGGAATGGGTCGACCGCCTGGCCGGCGTGCTCGTCGACAATGCCTGCCGCTACGCAACGGCCGGCGCGGCCGCCGACGGGGCGCACGCCGCCACGCCCGCCGTCCGGATCACGGCCGGTTGCCAGGGCAGCCGGGTCAGTCTCACGGTCGAGGACACCGGACCGGGCATCCCCGAGGACGAGCGGTCCCGGCTGTTCGACCGGTTCTACCGGGCCACCGCCGAGGGCGGCGGGACCGGCCTCGGCCTGGCCATCGCGGACGCGGTGGCCCGGTCGACCGGCGGCCGGTGGCGCGTGGATGACAGCCCGCTGGGCGGCGCGAGAATGCAGGTGACCTGGCATCGCTCCGCCCACCACACCGGGCCGCTCTGGCGCGTCACCGTCCCGCCTGGCTGAGCCGGCCGGTCCGGCTCACCGTGGCCGGGCCGCCGGGCTCCCCCGCGGCACCGGCGAGTGCCACCATGTCTGCATGACCGAACAAACCCAGGGCACCAGGGCCTTCCGCGCCGCGCGCGATCTGCTCCTGCTCCACCGCGAGGACTACGAAGCGGCCAGGAGCCAGTTCTCCTGGCCGCAGCTTGACGAGTTCAACTGGGCGCTCGACTGGTTCGACGTGATCGCGGCCGAGCATCCCGACGCCGGCGCGCTCCGCGTGGTCACCGAGGACAGCGACACCCGGCTCAGCTATGCCGAGCTCGCCGTCCGGTCGAACCAGGTCGCGAACTGGCTGCGCGGGCTCGGCGTCGGCCGCGGCGACCGGCTGCTGCTCATGCTCGGCAACATCGCGCCGCTGTGGGAGGTCATCCTCGCGGCGATCAAGCTCGGCGCCGTCATGATCCCGGCATCCACCCTGCTCGGGCCCGAGGACCTGGCTGACCGGATCGCGCGCGGCGATGTCCGGCACGTCATCACCGAGTCAGCGCTGACGCCGAGATTCCACGGCCTGGCCGGGAACTGGACCCGGGTAGCCGTCGGCGGCAGCGCCCCGGACGGCTGGCACGGCTACGGCGAGGCGTTCAGCTGGCCGGGCGAGTTCGCGCCGGATGGCCCGACTAACGCGGCCGACCCGCTGCTGCTCTATTTCACCTCCGGGACGACGTCGCAGCCGAAGCTCGTGGAGCATACCCACGCGTCCTACCCGGCCGGGCACCTGTCCACGATGTACTGGATCGGCCTGCAGCCCGGCGACGTGCACCTGAACATCTCCTCCCCGGGCTGGGCCAAGCACGCCTGGAGCAACGTCTTCGCGCCGTGGATCGCCGGCGCGACCGCGCTCGTGCTCGGGCATGACCGGTTTTCCGCCGCGGTGCTGCTCGACGCCATCCCGGCCTGCGGCGTGACGTCCCTGTGCGCCCCGCCGACGGTGTGGCGGATGCTGGTGCAGGCCGACCTGGCCAGTGCCGACGTGCGCAGCCTGCGGGAGTGCGTCGGTGCGGGCGAGCCGCTGAACCCGGAGGTCATCGAGCAGGTCCGCCGGGCCTGGAACATCACGGTGCGGGACGGGTACGGGCAGACGGAGACCACCGCGCAGATCGGCAACCCGCCCGGCCAGCCGGTGCGGGTCGGGTCAATGGGCCGGGAACTGCCCGGCTACGAGGTCACGCTGATCGACCCGCTGACCGGTGAGCCAGCCGGCGAGGGCGAGATCTGCCTGGAACTGGCCCGGCGGCCGCTCGGCCTGATGACCGGCTACCGGGGCGACGCCGAGCGGGCCGCGGAGGCGATGCGGGGCGGTTACTACCACACCGGGGACGTCGCCAGCCGGGACGCCGACGGCTACATCAGCTATGTCGGCCGTACCGACGACCTGTTCAAGGCGTCGGACTACCGGATCTCCCCGTTCGAGCTGGAGAGCGTGCTGATCGAGCACGAGGCGGTCGCCGAGGCGGCCGTGGTGCCCTCGCCTGACCCGCTCCGGCTCGCGGTCCCGAAGGCCTACGTGGTGCTGGCGGCGGGCTTCGACCCGTCGGCCGACACCGCGTTCGCGATCCTCGCCTACACGCGGGCGCGGCTTGCCCCGTACCAGCGGATCAGGCGGCTGGAGTTCGCCGACCTGCCCAAGACGATCTCCGGCAAGATCCGCCGGATCCAGCTCCGCGGCCAGGAAGACGACCGGCACGCCGCGCCCGGCCCGCACGCCTCCCGCGGCATCACCGAGTTCTGGGAGGAAGACTTCCCCGACCTGAAGGCCTGACCCGCGGCGGCCGGTAGCCCGGCCAGCAAAGACGCCCGGCGGCTGGCTCCCGGCCCGGGAGTGATCATGACGGGCGGCCGGGGAGCTAGATCGAGGCCAGGTCGCTGGTGACGTAGTCGGCCATGGCGTCCGGGAGCACGGCCTGCCGGTCAGCGGACAGGCGCCGGCCGGTCTCGCGCATGAGCGCGGCTATCCGGCGCGCGGCGGATAGCAGCTCCGCGGGATCCAGGCCGGCCACCGTGGCCTCGATCCCGGCCGGGATCTGCCCGGGCGCGAAATCCAGGATGCTGGTCAGCCCGTACTGCGGATCCGGGACATCCCCGGCGGCCGCGGCCAGCTTCCAGAGCTGGCTCCTGGCCTCATGCAGCCGCTCCAGGGCTTCCCACCGGGACTGGCGGCGCAGGTACTTGCCGAAATCGGCGAGCGCGCACCAGCCCCCGAAGGCCCATTCGCGGATCTGCGCTGGCGTCACCGGGGCCCGCTCACCGGCGAATAGCACGGCGTCCGGGTCGTAGAGCACCACCACATCCGGGATCGAGCCGCCGAGCCGGGATGCGGGCAGGACGACCAGGTCGACCTGGCAGCGGTCGGCGTACTGGGCGAAGATCCGCTCGTGCGGCTCTGGCACGCCGGGGAGCAGATGATGGTAGCTGTCGACGAGGTCCCCGAGGCCGTCTACGCCGCGGCGGACCCGCTGGGTGATCTCGGCGAAGTCCTCGTCCCGCACCCCCATGGCGACGTCGAGGTCCGACAGGCGGTCGGCCGCGCCCCGGGACAGTGAGCAGCCGATCATCAGCCACCAGATATCGTCGTCGGCCTCGCACAGCGAGATCAGCCCGCCGAGGAGCGCCCGCTGTCCGGCCAGCTCAGCCGGAAGCTGCCCGACCCAGTCCCGTCCCTGAAGATCCATGACGCACATGATGCCCGATCCGGGCGATTCGCGGCTCCAGGGGCGGCCTCATGTGGAAGATCGTCGGGTGCCACCGCCCGGGTGAACGCCGAGATCAGCCTGGCGGGCAGCACGGACGAGGCGACTATCCTGGGGATGATCGCCGCGACCAGCCAGGCCGACGACGTCATCGCCCTCGCCGGGCGGGTCACCGGCGCTGTTCGCGAGCGGATCCGCGCCTGAGCCGGGGGCGGCCCGCCGCCGAGGAAGGACACCTGCGATGAGCACCCGCACGCTCGTCCCGGGCCGCGCCGTATCGCGGGTGATTACCAAACAGCGGCTCGGTCCCGACGCGCAAGTGGACGACAAAGCCATCGTCATCGCCCCGGATGACCCGTCGCGCACCGACCCGTTCCTGGCGCTGGCCGAGGACTGGTTCTCCGAGCCCGGATTCGAGTGGCATCCGCACCGGGGCCTGGAGACCATCACTATCGTGCTCGACGGCGTCCTCGAGCACGGCGACAACATCGGCAACGCGGGCGCGCTGCAGCCTGGCGACCTGCAGTGGATGACCGCGGGACGCGGCATCATCCACCGTGAGCTCGCGTTCCGCAACGAGCACGCGCACACCTTGCAGCTCTGGCTGAACCTGCCGGCGCGGACCAAGATGACCGAGACCCGCTATCAGGACCTGCTGGCCGTCAGCCGGCCGCAGGTGACCCGGCCGGGCGTGAGCATCGACGTCGTGTCCGGGACAGTGGCCGGCGTCACCGGGCCGGCCGTCAACCACTGGCCGGTGCAGTCCGCGATCGTCAGCCTCGACCCCGGCGCGTCGCATGAGTACGCCCTGCCGGGCAGCCACCGGGCGTTCGCGCACGTGCTGTCCGGGGAGATCAGCATCGCCGGCCGGACGGTGCGGGCCGGGCAGACCGCCTGGTCCGACCCGGCCGCCGCCGGGACCGCGGACAGCCGGCTGCGGCTCGCCGCCGGAGTCCGGGGTGAGCCGGCCAGGGTGATGATCTACAGCGGCCGGCCAATCCGCGAGCCGGTCGCGATGGGCGGGCCGTTCGTGATGAACAAGCGCGCCGAGATCGCCCAGGCGTTCACGGACTTCCACGCCGGAAAGTTCGGTCAGGTGCCGCGGCAGGCCAGGCTGAAGTACGACCGCTGACCATCCGCCCGGGCCGGAGAGGCCGGAGGGCTCGGAGGCGGGGCCGGAGAGCCGAGAGACCGGAGAGCGGGAGGCCGGGGAGCCGGCAGGCCGGGAGACGGAAGGGCCGCTCAGGACTCCTGCGTCGTGACGCCCGTCACCGCCCAGCGGCCCCGGGCCGTGCGCCACACCATGCCGACCAGCCGGGCCCCGATAAACGCGGCCAGCCCGGCCCACACGCCGGCGATGCCCCAGTGAAAATGCAGGGCGCCGAGCGTGATCGGGACGAAGAACCCCACCGCCGCGACGAGCGTCACGGTCCGCAGGAAGGCGACATCGCCGGCCCCGATCAGGACGCCGTCCAGGGCGAACACAATTCCGGCGGCCGGCTGCAGTCCGACGAAGTACGGCCAGTACAGGTGGGCCTGGTGCCGCACCGCCTCCGAGGACGTGAAGGCGGCCGGGATCAGCCACCAGCCGGCCGCCAGCACGGCGCTGAACACGATCCCCGCGGCCAGTCCGTACTGCGCCACCTGCCAGGCGGTGCGGCGGGCCGCGGCGGCGTCCCCGCCGCCCAGCGCGGCTCCCACCAGGGACTGCGCCGCGATCGCGAACGAGTCGAGCAGCAATGCGCTGAACTCCCACAGCTCCAGCCCGATCTGGTGCGCCGCGACCTGCGCGGCGCCCATCCGCGCGCACACCGCCGCCGCGGTGAGGAACGCGGCCTGGAAGCCGACCTCGCGCAGCAGCAGTTCCCGGCCGACCGCGAGTTGCGCCCGCACCACCGGCCACCGGGGCTGCCACCGGCCGCGCTCGCGGCGGATCGCGCGCAGGAACAGCAAGCCGCCGATCGCCTGGGCGCCGACGTTGGCGATCGCCGAGCCGGCCAGGCCGAGCCCGGCCGGATAGACGAGGATCGGCGAAGCCGCCGCCGACAAGATGTTGGCGAACAGCACGATCCGCACCGGGCTGCGGGTGTCCTGCACGCCGCGCATCCAGCCGTTGCCCGCCAGCACCAGCAGGATCCCGGGCACGCCGAGCACGGCGATGCGGAACCAGGTCTCCGCCGCGCTGGCCACCGGCCCGGCGCCGCCGGCCAGCAGCCGCAGCAACGGCCCGGCGAAGAGCTCGCCCGCACCGGCCGCCGCCGTGCCGAGGACCAGCGCGAGCACCGATGCGGTGGTCCCCTCCTCGATGGCCCGGTCGCGCTGCCCGGCGCCGAACCAGCGAGCCGCGCGGCTGGTGGTGCCGTACTCAAGGAACCCGCCGATCATCGCGACCAGCGAGAGCAGCGTGCCGCCGATGCCCAGCCCGCCCAGCGGAATCGCGCCGAGATGCCCCACCACCGCGGTGTCGACGAGCACGAAGGACGGCTCGGCGGCGAGCACCACGAAGGCCGAACCCGCCAGCCGGAGCATCCGGCCCGTGCTCAGCGCCAGCGGATCAGGTTCAGCTCGTGACATCAGCCGTGGTGAACCGGGCCCACGCGATCAGCAGGAAAATGATCACGTAACTGCCGAACGATGCCAGCCCGTGCAGCAGATCCGGCCACGCGACCGGCGACCGGAGCAGCGCGTCGAACGAGAGCCACCAGTGCGTCGGCAGGTACGGGTGCACCACCGCGAACTGCGGCACGTTGTCGGTTACCTCGCTGGCCAGCGCGAGCACCAGCACGGCGGCGATGGCGCCGATCGGATGCTCGGTCAGGGTCGAGATGGCGAGCCCGATCGCGGCCAGCGCGGCCATCGCGCCCGCCACGTACAGGGTGACGAAGACCAGCCGCAGCAGCCCGGCCCCGAGCGAGAGGGTCGTGCCGGACAGCAGGGTCACCGGCCCGACCGGGAACAGCGCCGCGCCGATGGCCAGCGCCGCCGCCGTCACCACCGCGCACGCGGCCAGGCAGAAGATGACCACGGCGGCGTACTTGACGCCGAGCAGCCGGACCCGCCCGGCCGGGATGGCGAGCAGGTAGCGCAGCGTCCCGTGACTCGCCTCGCCGGCCACCGAGTCCCCGGCCACCACCGCGACGGCGAGCGGCAGCACCAGGGTGAGCAGCACGGTCAGCGAGACCAGCGCGAGGAACACGCCGTTGCCCGCGACCTGGCCGAGGAACGGGGGCCCCTGGCCGTCGCCGCCGGCCGGCGAGGCGGCCAGCCTGAGCGCCACCCCGATCAGCACCGGGATCGCGGCGAGCACGGCCAGCAGCGCGAGGGTGCGCCAGCGCAGGAAGATAAGGCTGAGCTCCGAGCGCAGGAAACGGAACCAGGCCATAACGGGGCCCGCGGGGTGACCCGGCCCCGCCGCCGGATCGAGCCGCGGGCGGGCCACATCAGCCGTCGACATCGAAGCCCTCCCCGGTGAGCTCGACGAAGAGGTCCTCCAGGCTGGGCCGGGGGGTGTCCAGCCCGGCGACCGGGATGCCGGCCTGCACGAGCCGGGCGCAGACCTCCTCCGGCAGCTGGCCGCCGAGCTGCGCGCTCGCCTCGTGCTGGCCGGCCTGGACGTCCTGCAGCCCGAGGCCGGTCAGCACCTTGGCCGCATCCTCCGGACGGGCGGTGCGGACCAGGATCCGGGTCGCGCCACGGCTGCGCAGCTGCTCCAGGGTCCCCTGGAACACCAGCTTTCCGGTCCGCATCACCCCGACGTGCGAGCAGGTCTGGTCAACCTCGGCCAGCAGGTGGGAGGACACGAAGACGGTGGTGCCGTCGGCGGCAATCTCCCGGATCAGGCCGCGCACTTCCCTGGTCCCCTGCGGGTCGAGGCCGTTGGTTGGCTCGTCCAGGATCAGCAGGTCGCGCGGCCCGAGCAGGCCGGCCGCGATCGCCAGCCGCTGCTTCATGCCGAGCGAGTAGGCGCGGTAGTGCTTCCTGGCCGCGCTGAGCAGGCCCACCCGGTCCAGGGCGGCGGAGATCCGGGCTTGCGCGGTACCCGGGTCCGCGGTCCGGTCCACCGCGTCGTACCTGGCCAGGTTGGCCTGGCCGGACAGCTGCGGGTAGAAGGCCGGGCCCTCGACCAGGGACCCGACCCGGGACAGGACACTGTCCCGGCCGGCCGGCCGGGGTACGCCGAGCAGCTGATGGCTGCCGCTGGTCGGCTGGACCAGGCCGAGCAGCATCCGGATCGTGGTGGTCTTGCCGGACCCGTTCGGGCCGAGGAATCCGTAGATGGCGCCGTGCGGCACGACCAGGTCAATGCCGTCCACCGCCAGCTGGCCGCCGCGGAAGCGCTTGGTCAGCCCGCTGGTCGCGATCGCCTGCCGGGCGCCGTCCGCGAGCGGGATGCGCCCGGCTGGCCGGGCGCTGCCGGCTAGCCAGGCACCGCCGGATAGCCGGGCCCCAGCGGGCCGGCTGGCTGCGGCCGGACGCGGCTCATCTTCGGCCTTCCCGAAGCTGATCTCATCCCGCTGCCCGGCAGCGCGGTTACCAGCGCTCACTTCGCCTGCGCGGCGGCGGCGTACAGCACGGACGGCGTGACGGCACCGATCAGTACCCGGCCGTTGCTCGTGATCAGGACCGAGAACAGGCTGGTGCGCAGCAGCCGGCCGCTCCCCCACGAGCCGTGCACCGGCGTCGCCGCCCGCACCAGCGCGGCTCCGGCGCGGCCGGCCGACCCCGGGGTAAAGCCGGGCGCGGGGATGACGGCCACGGCCGTCCAGCCGCTGCCGATCGTCCGCGGCGCGCTGGCCAGGCCCGGCGGGAGCGTCCCGCCCGTGGTCGGCGCGTACGCATACCAGCCCGAGCCATGCAAGTGGTTCGCGCGGGCAACTTCCTTACGGAGCTGTTTCGTCAGCTCGTGCCGCTGGCCGTGGGACAGATGCTTCGGCAGGCCGGCCGGCACCCTGATGACAGCGTGCAACCGCTTCGGGGGGGTACCGGTCGGCGTCGGCAGGCCCGGCGCGACCGAGATGCTGCCGCTCGGCATGCTGCTGCCCTGCGGGCCGCCCGGATAGGTGCCGATGCCGCGGGGGAAGCCGCCGGGCCGCGCCCCGAACGGGCCGGCCCCGAACGGGCCGCCCCCGAACGGGCCGGCCGGGAGCCTCGCCGTCTTGACCTTCGCGCCGGGCGGCGGCGTGAAGGTGAAGTTGGACGCGGCCGGGCGGGCGAACGAGATCGAGGTGAAGCCGATCTGATAGGCCGGGCTGGCCGCGCCGCGGGCGAAGACCTGCACCCGCAGCGGCAGGTAGCGGCCGGCGTCGACGGCGATGCTCACCCGGCCGATCAGCGATCCGGGGTTCTTCGGCGCGAGCACGAGCTGGTAGGCGGCCTGCCCGGCGATCATGACGTTGCTCTGCACGCTGACCGTGGTGGTCGGCCCGAGCATGGCCAGTACCGAGCGGGCCACGGCTTGCGGGGTGGGCGCCGCGTCCTGGCTCCCGGCGGCCGAAATCGCCTCGGCCTGGCTGGTGGTGACCGACAGGGTCGAGTGGTAAGCCTGGCTCGGCGAGCTCGTCCTATTCGCCTTGTTCGGCGAGAAGAACGAGCCGCCCGGGGAGGACGTGCCCGCCCGGCCCAGGGCGGGCAGGCGCGGGCCGCCCGGCGGCAGCAGGTGGGTGGCGGTGTTCGTCTGGCTGTCCCAGAGCCAGACCTGGCGTCCGTCGGCCCGCAGGTCGGTCTCGCCCAGCGAGACCGGCACGGCGATCCGGAGCCGGCCCGGCCCGCCGTACCAGACCTGGAAAGTGTGCGAGCCGGTCAGCAGCGACGGGATCGACGCCGGGCCGCCGGTGCCCGGAAGGTCGGGCAGCCCGAGGGCCGCGTTCGTCACGATGGTGCCGCTCAGGGCCGCGGGCACCGACTTGTTCGCCGCGATTGCGGCGATCAGCTGCGCCGGGGTGCGGGCCGGCAGTGCGGGCGCGGCCTGGGCGCCCGCCAGGACCGATCCGGCCGCCACCATCCCGACGACCGCCACCGCGCCGAGCGGCACCGCCCACCTGGCCCGGCGGGGGAACCTGGCCGCCTGATTCATGAGCCACCTCACTCGTTACCGCGTTTGGGGCCAGTTACAGCCTACTGCCGATGCAACTCGCCTGGCCCGGCCCGCGCGCCCGCCGCCGGGGGCGGTCACAGCATGACGGGAGGCCAGAGGCTATGCCGGGCGGTGAGCGGATCTCCCGCCCACTCGTGCATCGCGGGCAGGTTGTCGTGCGCGGGGTACTGCGCCGCCGCGGGCCCGTCGGCGAACGCCCGCAGCACGTTGGCCGTTACCCGGCGGGTGAAGCGCCCGCACTTGCGGGTGATGCCCCAGCCGTAGGTCGGCGGCCCGAACGACTCCACCCAGCGCATCGTGCCCGCGTTGAACACCCCGGCCCCGCTGCGGTGCGTGTAATAGGCGGAGTCGGCGTAGCTATGCACGCCCTGGCAGCGCACCGGGGAATGGGAGAGGATCTGGATCGGCCGCTCGACCGGCGAGCCCGGATTGACCCGGTCGTACTCGATTCCCACCAGCGCGGCGAACCTGGTCCCCTTCCGCGCCCCGGTTCCGGCGAACATCCAGGCGTCCGGCGTGGCCACCACGTAGTCAGCGACCGTGGGGAAGCCCTCGTACAGCGTGCCGATCACCGCGGACTCCGGGTCCGGGTGCGGCGGCTCCCGCCAGTCGCTGGTGACCAGGTCGTTGTGCTTGCCGTACATCGGGTCCTCGGGATAGCTGGTCTTGTAGCAGATGACGAGCCGGCTGGCGCCCAGCTTCGTCGGGGCGAGCCGGGTGCGCCGGAACATCGCGTTGGCGCCGAGGAACGCCAGATTGACCCCCGCGTCCCGGGCCGCGGTGACGTGCGCCCGCTCCGGCGGCGACCAGTACTCGTCGTGCCCGGGTGAGATCAGCGCGCTGGCGCCGTCCAGCGCATGCCGGTCCCGGGCGATGTCCATGCTGGTCAGGTAGGCGAGCGGGAGGCCCATGCGCTCAGCCAGGTTGATCAGCTTCCGCTCGTAGGTCAGGAACAGGAAGGCCCCCTCCCGGTCGTAGGGCCGGTCCAGGCTGACGGCCAGCGCGCGGTTGCCGTACTCCCCGCCCGGGCCGTTGTACAGGTCGTAGCCGCCCCAGGTGTTGTAGGCCTGCCAGGTCGCCACCCCGTTCTTGAGCACGACCTTCCCGCCCGTGTGCCGCGACCGGACGGTAACCGGCACGTAGCGCTGCGCGCCCGAGTGCGCATCCAGCCGGAGCAGGTAGGAGCCGGCCGGCCAGCCGGAGGTCGGCACGGTCAGCGATATGCCCCAGTCGGTATGAACCGTGTTGGTGGCTGCCGTCATCGCGGGTGCCCGCTGCCGGTGCCCGCGGACGGGGCCCGACTCCCACACCTTGCGGGCCAGGTCGCCCGCGTACCAGCCGATCCGGAAGGCCTTCACCCGGAACTCGCGGGCGGTGGTGGACACGTAGAGCTGGACCGGCTCGCCGGGCAGCACGCTGGCCTGGCCCGCGTACCCCATGATCGCGTCCGGGGCGCCGGTCTTGCTGATCCACCAGTGCGGGTCGCCGGGTAGCGAGTTCTCGGCGATCACGCGGTGGCCCGGATGGCGACGGCCCGGGTGCGGATGGTGCGCGGCCGGGGCCGCGGTGGCGGGCCCGGCGGGCGGCGAGCCGGCCAGCCGGGCCGCCGCCGCGGCGGCGGCCGGTATCGCGGCCGCGGCGATCGCGCCGCCGATGACTGCCCTTCTGGTGTAAACCGGGCGCCGGCTCATAGGGCAAGGATGCCCGGCTAGCCCCGCAGATAGGTCAAACCGGCCAAAACTCCTGCACAAGATCTCATCACGCATCCTGAATCTCAGCACGCGCATCCGGACGACGGCCGTGGCGATGCGGGCGCGCGCGGCCAGGCCGCCCTACCAGTGCCCGAACGGCAGCAGGGCAGTGACGGCGATCACCGTGAACAGCAAGGTCAGGTAGGCGATGGACAGGTGGAACAGGCGCATCGGGGCGGGCGTATCGCCAGCCGAGATGCGGCCGCGGAGCCGGTGCGCCTCGGCCAGGAACCAGGCGCCGAGGGCCACCGCGCAGCCGCCGTACAGCCAGCCCGCGTCCGGGGCCAGCGCGAGCGTGGCCGCCACCATGGCGTAGGAGTAGACCAGGATCTTCCGCGCGACGGTGGCCGGCGTGGCCACCACCGGCAGCATCGGCACGCTGGCCGCCGCGTAGTCGTCGCGGAACTTCATCGCCAGTGCCCAGAAATGCGGCGGCGTCCAGAGGAAGATCACGGCGAAGAGCACGATCGCGGGCAGGCTCACGGTGCCGGTGACGGCGGCCCAGCCGACCAGGACCGGAAAGCAGCCAGCCGCCCCGCCGATCACGATATTGGACGCCGTCCGGCGCTTGAGGCCGAGGGTGTAGACGAAGACGTAGAACAGGATCGCCCCGACGGCCAGGGCCGCCGACAGCCAGTTGACCAGCAACCCGAGCAGCACCATGGACAGGGCGCCGAGCACGATGCCGGACGCGAGCGCCTCACCGGGCTTGATCGGCGCCCTGGTGCCCTTGGCCACCAGCGGGCGGCGCGAGGTGCGCTTCATCACCGCGTCAATGTCGCGGTCGAGATAGCAGTTCAGCGTGTTGGCGCTGGCCGCCGCGAGCGCGCCGCCGAGCAGCGTGAGCCCGAGCAGCCGGGCCGACGGCAGCCCGCGCTGCGCCAGCAGCATCGTCGGGACGGTGGTGACCAGCAGCAGCTCGATGATCCGCGGCTTGGTGAGCAGGAAGAGCGACCTGGCGACGAGCCGGATGGGCCGCCGCCCCCCGGCCGGAACGCCTGGCTGCGCATGCCCGCGCGAGGGCAGTGCGCTCGTCGCCTGTGTCACTCGCCGGCCTCCGTGCCGTCCGCCGTTGACGCTTCCTGATCGGGGCCGCCGGCCGGGGCCGGCTGGTCCTGGGCGCCGGCCTCGGCCGGATCGCCGCCAGCTACGTTACTCGGCTCCGCATCGGGCGCTGACGCCCGTGCCGCCCCGGCGGGCTCGGCCGCCGATTCGGCGCTGCCGCCGCCGGCTGCCGTCGGCAGGCCGGCCGCGACCGCCGCCGCGGTCGCGGCATCGGCGGCCGGCGCCCCGGCATGCGCGGGGGTCAGGACCTGGCGGGGCGGAACCCGCTTGTGCGGCCTGCTGAACCGCAGGTAGAGGACCACGGCGACGACGACGAACAGCGCCACCGGGAAGGCGAACGTCAGCACGGCACCGCCGTCCACGTGGTCCAGCGTCCCTGTCGCGAGGATCGATCCCGGCATTCCGGCCTCCGGCTGCGGATGAGTGTTCTTGTCATCGGGCGCCCGGCCGGGCCGGCCAGGCTGACTGCCGCTTGACCAGCAGCCGGTCCAGGCCTGCCGTCAGCGCTTCGGACTCCTCGTCGTCCAGCCACCGCATCAGTACCGCCACCGCGGCGATGATCATCGGCGGCAGCATGCCCATCCAGATGACCGCGCCGGACAGCTGCTGGTCGTCGAGCACGGTCAGGACATGGTGCGCGGCGCCGCCGTAGGCCGGGTAGAGCACTCCCGAGCCGAAGACGAGGACCATCCCGAGCACGGTGCCGACCCCGGTGGTGGCGACGAGGAACGCCACCCGCCGGAGCGGCCCGCAGCTCGGCCGCAGCGGCCGCGAGCCGATCAGCTGCAGCCAGAACAGGATGCCGATCCCGAGGTAGGACACGTACTCAGCGGCGCGCACGCCGCCGTTCCGGAGGGCCAGGTCGAAGAGGACCGGCAGATGCCAGCCCAGCCAGGTCAGGTTGAACGCGATCACGACGATGACCGGCCAGGCGAGCCGCCAAGCCGGGGGGACGGCCGCGGCGCTTGCCCCGTTATCGCCGGTCTTGCCGGGGCTGACCCCGGCATGGCCGTTCGCTCGCCAGCCACTCCCCTGCGGATGCGGCCATGGCCAGCCCGCCCGCAGCGCGAGCCAGGGCGCGCCGAGGACGATCAGCGGCGGCGCGATGAACGCGAGGATCAGGTCCTGCAGGCCTCGTACCCAGATGTAGGTGCCCGACCAGTAGGCGATCGGCGAGACCAGCGCGGCCAGCGCGCAGAGCAGCCCGGCCTGGAATACCGCCGCTTCCCGGCGCAGCTCCCGGCGGCTGGCGCCGGCGCGCCCCGGTCCGGCCGCCGCCAGCAGGTACCGCAGTCCGGTCAGGTGGATGACCGCGACCGCCAGGTAGATGACGGCGACCAGCCAGCTGGCCGACCAGTGCGCGAGAAGCTTGTCCATGGCGATACGCCCGTACCGGGGCAGGCTCCTCCTTCCGCGTCGGCGACGGATCCTGCGGGACTAGTGGACCAGGTAGAACAGCACCCAGGCGATGATCGCGACGACGGCCAGGTAGTTCCAGACCACGGTGAACGCGCTCAGCGCCGCCTGGAAGCGCTGCACGGCGAACGCCTCGGCGAACGTCGGCGGCTGCTCGACGAAGGACATCTCCGGTATCGGCCGGCAGCGCATGATCAGCATCTCCAGCCAGATCATCGCGGCCAGCGCGACCACCAGGTAGACCGGGTAGAAGCCGGTGAAGACGCTGGCGAAGCCCGCGGCGCCGGGGAAGAACGGCAGGTTCAGCAGTTCCCAGATCTGCACGCCGACGGCGGCGAGCCCGAGCACCAGCGCGACCAGCGCGCCGCGCTGCCAGGCCGCCTTGTGGCCGGCCTTGATGCGCTGCAAGGCGGCCATCTGCACCGCGGCGCTGACCAGGATCAGCCCCATGATCAGCGTCCCGGTCCACACCCGCGGCCCGGTCAGGGTGGCCGGGTACCACCGGCCATGGGAGTTGAGCGAGCGCAGGTAGAAGTAGGCGAACGCGAAGGCACCGAAGCCGAAGGACAGCGCCCCCAGGGCCAGCCGGACGCCGGTCCAGGTCGCGTTCAGCCCGGCCTCGTGATAGAAACCCGCCTCCTCGGCCTCCGGGGTCAGGCCGGCCGGGGGCTGCGCGGATGTCTGCGCCATGGCTAGGCCTCCACTTCCGCGGTCTGCGCGCCGCTGAACGCCGCGCTGACCACTCCGGGCGGCGGGTTCAGGTCGGCCACCGGCGGCGCGCCCGGCGTGCCGTACTCATACGGCCCGGAGAGCACGACCGGGATCCGGGCGAAGTTACCCGGCGGCGGCGGGGACGCGAGCTGCCATTCGAGTCCCCGGGACTGCCACGGGTTGCCCTCCTCCCGTTCGCGGACGATCACGGTCGACCAGATGAAGTTGATGACGAAGATCAGGATCGAGCCGCCCAGCAGGAACGCCGAGATCGAGACCCACTCGTTGAGCGTCTGCAGGTTAAGCGCGTACTCGAAGACCCGGCGCGGCTGGCCGGCCAGCCCGACCGCGAACAGCGGCAGGAAGGTGGAGTTGAAGAAGACGAACATGGTCCAGAAGTGGATCTTCCCGATCGTCTGGTTCAGCTTGATCCCCATCATCTTGGGCAGCCAGTAGTAGATGCCCGCCATGAAGGCGAAGATCAGCCCGCCCATGATCGTGTAGTGGAAGTGCGCCATCACGAAGAAGCTGCCGTGCGCGGTCGTGTCCGCCGGCACGTCGGACAGGAACACCCCGGAGATCCCGCCGATGAGGAAGTTGAAGTACATGCCGAGCGCGAACAGCATGGGCACCGTGAACCTGATCTTGGCCTTCCAGAAGGTGCCCATCGCGACCAGGTAGATGAACCCGGTCGGGATCGAGATCAGCTCCGTGGTGAGCATGAACAGCGGGCGCATGTCCGGGTTGATCCCGCTGTTGAACAGGTGGTGCTGCCAGACGAAGAAGCTGAGCACGGTCACGCCGATCATCCCGGCGGCGGCCGTCTTGTAGCCGAACAGGGGCTTCCGGCAGAACACCGGGATGATCTCGGAGACGATGCCGAAGCCGGGCAGCGCCAGGATGTACACCTCGGGGTGGCCGAAGAACCAGAACAGGTTCTGGTACAGGTAGCTGCTGCCGCCGAGCGTGTCGGTGAAGAACGCGGTCTGCACGGTGCGGTCGGTGATGATCATGTACATCCCGCCGACCAGCACCGGCGCGGCCAGGACCATGAGGACGGCGGTCGCCAGCATCGACCAGACGAACATCGGCAGCCTGCTCCAGCGCATGCCGGGCGCCCGGTAGCAGATGACGGTGACGATGATGTTGAACCCGGCCAGGATGATCGAGATGCCCATCAGGCCGAACGCGATCGCGTAGGAGTCGGCGCCCTGGGTGGCCTGGATGGACAGCGGCGCGTACCCGGTCCAGCCGAAGGGGAACCCGCCCAGCAGCAGGCTGGAGAACAGGATGAGGAACGCGGCCGGGGTAAGCCAGAACGACAGCGCCTCGATCCGGGGGAACGCCACCCGCTTGGAGCCGATCATGATCGGAACCAGGTAGTTGCCGAATGGTCCCAGGATGACCGAGGTCATCAGCATCATCATCATCGTGCCGTGCTCGCCCACCAGCTCGACGTAGGTGCTGGAGCTGAAGATGTGATGGACCGGCGACAGCAGCTCGGCCCGGATCGCCATCGCGAACAGCCCGGCCGTGCAGAAGTAGATGATCATGCCGACCAGGTACTGGAGGCCGACCACCTTGTGGTCGAGGGAGTACCGGAAGTACCGGGCCAGGCCCGAGGTCGCCTCGACGTCCGCGCCGCTGCCGACCGGGCGGCCCGCCATCTGCCGCAGCGGGTCGTTGAACACGCCGAGCCCGGCCAGCCAGCCGACCACGGCGAGCAGATACCCGAGCACGATCGGGAAGTCGCTGGAGTCCGAGAGCGGCAGCTGCTGGTAGTTACTGCCGAGGAAGTTGCCCAGCCAGTGGCCCACGAGATAGCCGATCACCGCTCCGGCGATCGCCGTGTGGATGGCCGGGCGCAGCCACCAGGGCCGCGCCGGCCGCGGGGCGCCGGGCTCCCCGCCACCGTGGCCTTGGGCCTTCTCCGGCTGTATCTCGATGGCCATCCGGTCACCTCTTCATCGATGCGGGCGAGACTGCGTGAGCCGCGGCGTGGGCTTGGTCAGGGCTGCGCGGGATCCTGCGGCGGGTAGTAGTAGCCGTTCGCGCCGCCGATCCCGGCCTTGGCCATGGCCTTGTTGATCTGCGGGACCACGGTCGGGTCATAGGTGGTGGCGTACGGCGGCAGGATCCTGGTCACCGCGGCCAGCTGCACCCGGGTGCTGGCGGCCCAGGCCCGGAAGGCGGCCACCGACACGACGCGGCCGTAGTCGAACATCGCGCCGTGCCAGAGCCCGCACAGCTCCGCGCACCGCACGACGACCGTTCCGGTGTGCTCGGGCTTGGTGTAGGCGATGTTGTTCACCCCGGGGTTGGCGTCCGCCTTGACCCCGAGCTGGTAGGCCCAGAAGCTGTGGATCACGTCCAGCGAGGTCACGTTGAACGCCACCCACTGGCCCTCCGGCAGCACCAGCTGCGTGGTCTCGAACCCGCCGAACTGCGGGTAGCGGTAGGTGAACTTCCATTGCTGCCCGATCACCTGCACCACCAGCGGCGTGCCGCCCGGCCTCCAGATCGGGCTGGGGCCCTGGCCCGCGCCAGCACCATTCGAGGTGCTCAGCTCGACCAGGCCGAAGACGAACACGGAGAGCACGATGACGGTCGTGGCGGTGATCCAGGTGGCCTGCACCCGGGTGTTCCCTTGCAGCGGGGGCCCGTCTTCGGTGTCACCGTCGCGCTGCCGCCAGACGATCAGGGCGTAGCCGAAGTAGACGAGCACGAAGGCCATCACCGGGGCGGCCAGCACGCCCAGCACCTTGATGTCGAACTGCTGGCCGGACGCGGTGGAGGACATCGCGCCCGGCGGCAGGTGCGGGCCCCAGGCGAACCAGATGACCAGGTCGGCGATCACGGCGAGCGGCAGCCAGAGCAGGAAGATCCGCAGGCCGTGGTTGGGCCCGGCCGGGGCGGCGGGCGCCGCCTGGCCCGGCCCGGCGTCAGTCGCGGCGGCCATCAGGACACCACCTGCATGTTGCCGGTCATGAACCCGATCGTCTGCATGGGACCGCCAAATCCGTCGAGGAAGCCACCGCCGCAGGGCACCCGGCACTGCCACATGAAGACACCGGAGTGGCGCGGCGTCAGGAAACTGAAGGTCACTACGGTGTGCGGCCCGCTGGTGCACGGCGACGTGCCGCACAGGTTCGCGGTCAGCCCCGGCGAGGCCATCGGCACGTTCAGGTTGAGGGCCGGGATCGAGAACGTGTGCCCGACGGTGCAGCCGGACCACGAGTTGATCAGCGAGACCGGCTTCCCGTTCACGTGGATGACATTGCCGACGGTGCCGGTGACCTTGCCCCAGTAGGGGTTCCGCAATGGTGTGCAGCCGTCATAGCCGAGGATGGTCATGTTCACCCGGGATCCGGCCGGCACCTCGAACAGCGTCGTGTGCACCCAGGCGCCGGTCGTGGGGCTCTTGATGAAGTAGGAGACCCAGTCCGGCCTGGTGCTGACCGTATTCTGCGGATCCTCCTGCATCACGATGCTGACCTGCGCGCCGGTGTTCGGGCGCACGCCGGCCGTGAAGTTCTCCACCGGCGGCCCGCCGAGCAGGTAGTGGACCACGATGAACCACCCGCCGGCTACGACGGCAAGGAACGCTACCAGCAGGGTCGCGATACGGACTGGCAGGGACACCAGCCACCACCTCGCTTCGTCGCGGCGAGCAACATGAGCGGGGCCGCGCACCGCGCGGCCCCCGGTTCTGAAGTTTTCGGACGTGTCTGATCTTGCGATCACGGCCGACGGCCGGCAATGACCTGGACCGTGAATGACGAAATTGTCATGGTCTGAGCCGGGCCATCCGGCTGGGCACGGGATCGGCCCAATTGCTCACAATAAGTAGTTGATCTACTGACGTTAGGTAACAAAATCCAGGCCGGACGGGGTCCGGGTGCCCGTTTCGCGTAATGCAATGGCTTGCACTGAGTCATCCCGCTTGACCTGAGGCGCCCCGATGGAGTAAATCCTTCTGCTGAGCGCCTCTGGCGCGCATAGCGGCGGATTCGGTTGCCACACCCCGCTGACGTGGCCAATGCGAAGTGAAGTGCCCGCGATGATCAAAGATCACCCGGCCTGTCGCTCGGCCGGATCCCGCATTCTGCTCGTGGACGACGAGCCGAGAATTCGTGACTTCGTCAGCCGCGCGCTCGCCGCGGCCGGCTATGCAATCGATTTCGCAAGCGACGGCGCCGGAGCGCTCCGGCAGGCCCCCGGGGGCGGCTACGGCCTGGTCATCCTGGACCTGATCATGCCCGACATGGACGGGCGGACGGTGCTGACCGAGATGCTGCGCCGGCAGCCCGAGCAGGCGGTCCTCGTGCTGTCCTGCCTGGACGACGTGGCGACGAAGGTGGCGTGCCTGGAAATGGGCGCCCAGGACTACCTGACCAAGCCGTTCTCGCTGGCTGAACTGCTGGCCAGAGTGCGCGCGCGGCTGCGCGGCGACGGTCACCCGGCGGGCGAGACGATCCGGGCCGGCAGCCTGGTCCTCGACGTCGGGCGGCTGCAGGCTAACATCGGCACCGGCCCGGTGCCGCTGACCCGCCTGGAGTTCCTGCTGCTCAGGGAATTAATAGAGCACCCGGGCCGGTCCGTGCCCAAGGGCCAGCTGCTGGCCTCGGTATGGGGGCTCGAATTCGACCCGGGCTCGAACGTCGTCGATGTGTGCGTGCGGCGGCTCCGCTCGAAGCTCGGGTTCGAACTGATAAAGACGGTGCGTGGTGAGGGATATCAGCTGGCCGCTTCCTAATCTGGCCGGTGAACTGGCGGACCAGGTAAGCCGTGATAATCACGTGCTCATCGCCGAGCTGACCCGGCTCAAGAATCCTGGCCAGCGGCAGCCGGTCATCGCCGCGCCGCGCCCCGGCTTCAACCGGCCCGGGCCGGTTGACCTCATCCGGATGCGCAGCACGCCGGGCCCGGGCAGTAGGTTCGACCTCATGCTCCCCGCGATGACGGCCGCGGGCGAACCCCCGGCCGGCTTCCCCGCACCTGCGCAGGCTGGCCAGCCGCGCGGAACCTGGACGCGGCGGTGAACGGCCAGCCGCCGGCCAGGCCCGCGACCGAGCCTGCCGGGCCAGAGCCTGCTGCGCCCGGGCGCGGGCCGGCGCCGCGGACGCTGACGCAGCGGCTGCGCGGCATGAGCGGTACCGCCAAGATCGTCTCCGCCGGCGCGGCGCTGCTGGTCGCGGCGATCGCGGTCGTCTCGCTGGCCGGCGTCGGCACTGGCGCCGCGCCCCGCGCGCTGCCAGCCGCGAAGAACTTCACGCTGCCGGAACTCGGCCATCCGGGCCGGCAGGTCTCGCTGGCGGCCTTCGCCGGCCGGCCGGTCATCGTCAACTTTTTCGCGTCCTGGTGCCCGCCCTGTAAGCGCGAGACTCCGGCGCTGGCCGCGTTTTACCGTCGAGGCCGGCGGCCGGACCGCGATGATCGGCGTGGATTCCGGCGACGAGAGCAGGCCGGCGCTGCGATTCGTGCATGCGGCGGGCGTCAGCTACCCGGTTGGCTACGATCCGCTTCCGGCGGCGACGACGGTTTCCTACGGAGTCCTGGGACTCCCCCAGACGTTCTTCCTCAACGCCCGGCACCAGATTGTCAAGCGGGTCTACGGCCAGGTGTCGATGAAGGTGCTCAGCGAAGGGGTGGTTCTGATGGACAAGGGCTGGCGCGGTGCGCCGGCTGGCACGGCCGCGGCCAGCAAGAATCCTGGCTGACATGGTGAAGTCGCCGCCCCGGGCCGACCCGCCGTACATTCCGATCCGGCACACGCGGTGGCCGGTGCGTCGCACCCCGCGCTGGCTGCTGCTGGCGGGCCTGGTCCTGCTCGCGGGCGCGGTCCTGGTCGGCCTCGCGCACCGGCCCTCCACCCCGCAGCGGGCCGCTGACCTGCGCGGCTTCCTGCGCAATATGAACGCTGACATCGAGTCCTGCGCCGGCGGGGTCAGCGAGTCGCTGACCGCGCTGCACGCGATCCAGTCCGGCGCGAGTCACGACACGCCGACGGCGATCAGCATCGCCCAGTACGGCGGGGCCAACTGCTCGCCGGCCAACAACGAGTTGCTCGATGACCTGACTCAGTTCGAGGTGACCGAGTCGCTGGCCAGTTTCCGCCTGAACCGGGTCGTTACTGGCCTGGTCACCTGGGCCGCGCCAGACGCGCAGCAAGTGCAGGCCGACGTGGCGGACCTGCTCGCCGCCCGCAGCCCGCAGGCCCGGGCGAGCGCGGCGGCCGCGCTCCGGCAGGCGCGAGCGAAACTTGACGCCCAGCGCGCGGCCATTGACTCGGTCATCGAATCAGCCAGCGCCGCACTTTCCGCCCACGCGGCACCGCCCGCGCTGCCTGGCTGACCCCCGGCGCAGGAGAGGAGTAACCGAACCCGATGCCTGGGATGAAATCCGGACTGAACCTGGATAATCCCCTGCTGGCCGCGGCGTTCCGGTCGGCCCTGCTCCATCAGGGGATGGTCGCGTTGCTGGTCTTCGGGGTGCTGGCGCTGGCCTGGGTCAGCGTCCGCGAGTGGCGGCCGGCCGGGTCGGGTGGCGGCCGGGCGCTCAGCCCGGAGCCGGAGCCGTCATGGCGGATGCTGCTGCGGATCGGATTTGGCCTGATCTGGATCTTTGACGGCCTCTTGCAAGCGCAGCCGTCGATGGTCGTCGGGCTGCCATCGCAGGTCGTCCAGCCGGGCGCGGCCACCTCGCCGGCCTGGGTGCAGCATCTGGTCAACTGGGCCGGCACCTCGTGGTCCTACCATCCGGTGCAGGCCGCCGCCGCGACGGTCTGGATCCAGGTCGGCATCGGCTGCTGGATGCTGGCCGCCCGGCGGGGCCGGTGGTCACAACTGGCCGGCCTGGCCAGCCTGGGCTGGGGCCTGACCGTGTGGGTGTTCGGGGAGGCGTTCGGCGGAATCTTCGCTCCCGGGCTGACCTGGCTATTCGGCGCACCGGGCGCGGTGGCGTTCTACTGCGTGGCGGGCGGCCTGATCGCGCTGCCGGAGCGCTACTGGCGGGCCCCGGGGCTGGGCCGGGGGCTGCTGTCCGCGCTGGGGCTGTTCTTCGCCGGGATGGCGGTGCTGCAGGCGTGGCCCGGCCGCGGATTCTGGCAGGGCCGCCTGCACGGCGGGCCGGGGTCGCTGACCGCCATGATCCAGTCGATGGCGCAGACGCCGCAGCCCCGTTTCCTGGCCGGCTGGGTGCGCGGGTTCGCGGCTTTCACCGCCGCGCACGGCTTCGCGGTCAACCTGTTCGCCGTTATCGCCCTGGCGCTGATCGGCGCGGCCCTGCTGACCAGCGCGGCCGAGCTCAGCAGCCCGGCCGCGCTGAACCTGCGGCGGAGGCTGATCCGGGTGGCGGTGATCGCGGCGGTGCTGCTGTGCCTCGCGGACTGGGTGCTGATCGAGGACCTCGGGTTCTTCGGCGGGCTTGGCACCGACCCGAACAGCATGATCCCGATGGCGCTGCTCCTGGTCGCCGGCTACCTGGCGCTGGCCCCGGCACCCGCCCTGGTGGCCGGGACGGAGCCAGCGCTGGCCGGGACGGATGCAGCGCTGACCGCAACGCCCGCGGCAGCGCTGGCGGCGGCGCCGGGGGAAGCGGCGCAGGTGCCGGGGGCGCCCGGAGCAGCGAAGCGGCCGGCCACGGCGCCCGGGCGGCGCAGCCGTCTTTCCCCGGGACGCCTGGCCGCGGCGTTCGGCGCGGCCGACGCGAGGACGGTAGCGGCCGCCTGGGCGCTGGGCCTGACGGTGCTCGGGGTGTTCCCGCTGGCCGCTGCGGCGGCCAGCCGGTCCGCTGACCCGGTCATCGCCCAGGCGATCGACGGCTCGGCGGCCGCGCTGAACTTCCAGGCTCCCGGATTCCGGCTGACCGATCAGGACGGCCAGCCGGTGTCACTGGCCACGCTGCGCGGGAAGGTGGTGCTGCTGACCTTCCTGGATCCGGTATGCACGTCGGACTGCCCGCTGATCGCGCAGGAGTTCCGGGAGGCCGACCAGATACTCGGAGCGAACCGGCGCAACGTTGTACTGGTGGCGATTGCCGCGAATCCCGTCTACCACACGGCGGTCTACACCAGGGCGTTCGACCAGCAAGAAGGCCTCTCCCGCGTGCCGAACTGGAAGTTCCTGAGCGGGCCGCTGCCTGAGCTCAGGCGGGTGTGGAAGGACTACGCGGTCACCGCGGAGGTGACCCCGGCCGGCGGGATGGTCCTGCACAATGACGTGGCCTACGTCATTGACGCGGCCGGCCGGACCCGGACCGAGCTGGACTTCGACCCCGGGCCGGGCACCGCCGTCTCGAAGTCCTCCTTCGCGGCCGAGCTATCCGATGCCGCCGTCAAGGCGATGGGTTCATCATGACGGCCTCGCTACGGCCGGCGGCCGGAATCGCACCCGCGGCTGGGGTAGCGTCCGGAACCAGGCCCGGGGCAGCGGCCGGAGCCGCACCGGGGGCCGGGGCAGCGTCCGGAACCGCACCCGGAGCCGGGGCAGCGTCCGGAGCCGGAGCCGGGGCAGCGTCCGGAACCGGGCCCGGGGCAGCGGCCGGAGCCGCACCCGGGGCCGGGGCAGTGTCCGGAGCCGGAGCCGGGGCAGCGGCCGGAAGCAGGGCCAGGGCAGGCCGCGTCAGGTCTCCGCGGGTGGTCCTGCTCGCCGCCGTGCTCGTGGCCGTGCTCGCCGGGTGCGGCAGCACGGCCGCGGGCCCGAGCACGCGGGCCAGTGCGCCGGCCGCGATCCGGCTGCCGCTGGCCACCACCATGACCGAGTCCGGCGGGACCAGCTGGGCGGTCATCGACATGGGCGGCTCCAGCGCCAAGCTGGAGAATTTCTGGCAGCTGTTCACCCGGCCCGCGCCGACCAGGACGTCCAGCGCGGCCAGCTGGTCGCTGGCCACCCCGCCCGGTGTGGCCGACAACGGCGGCCTGGTCACCGCCCCGCTGGGCGGCCCGGCGCTGGTCACCGGCTTCAATCCGAGCCAGGACCTGAAGTTTTCCCCGCTGGCCACGACCCGTGACGGCGGGACGCGGTGGGCACCGGGCCTGCTGCCGGCCGGCCTGGCCGCTGTCCCGTCCGCGCTGGCCGCCGGGCCCGGCGGCAGGCTCATCGCGCTGACTAACCGCGGCCTGGCCGACATAACGGCAGCGGAGGGAGCCGGCTGGACCAGGCTGGCCAGCCGGGCGTCCCTGGCCGCCACCCCGGCCGCGCGTTCGTGCGGGCTCAGCCGCCTGACGGCGGCCGCGTTCAGCCCGGCCGGGGTGCCGTTGCTGGCCGGCCAGTGCGCAGCGCCCGGCATCGCGGGGATCTTCGCCTTCTCGGGCGGCGGCTGGCACCGGGCCGGGCCCGCGCTGCCCGCCGCGCTCGCCCGGCAGCGCGTCAGCGTCCTGCGGCTCACCGGCGCCGGGCGCAGCACGATCGCGCTGCTGACCGCGACCGCTCCGGACGGCGCGGCGAGCCTCCTCGCCGGGTGGGCCACTGCGACCGGCCGCTGGGCGCTGTCGGCGCCGCTCCCGCTGGACGGCGCCCGGATACTCTCCACCGCGACCGGCACCGCTTTCGGGCCGTACCCCGCCCTGGCCGCCACCGTCGCCCACCCCAGAGCGGCCAGCGCGGCCGGGGTCATCCTGAGCACCGGGCGCGGCGAGACGATCACTGACCACGAGGGACACTGGCAGCTGCTGCCCGCGCTGCCGCCGCATGCCACCGCGCTCGTGCTCGGCCCCGGCCGGCAGCTCAGCGTGCTGGCCGCCAGCGGCAGCATCCTGACCGGCTGGCGCCCCGCCGCCCGGGCCGCCTCCGCTGGCTTCGCCTGGACCAGGACGCAGACCGTGCGGGTGCCGGTCCCCTACGGCTCATCCGGCTGAGCCATGAGCTACCGGTCCAGGATCACCAGCCGAGCGGTCAGCGACGTGGCCGAGCCATGAGCTACCGGTCCAGGATCACCAGCCGAGCGGTCAGCGAGGTGGCCGGGCCATGAGCTACGTCCTCGATCACTGGTCGTTCGATCCGTTCCTGATTGTCGCGATCGTGGTGGCGGCCTGGTACGAGATCGGCCTGCGCCGCCTGGCGCTCAGGTCCCGCCCGGAGCGCACCCGGCAGCGGCGGCTGCGCTCGGTGGCGTTCTACGGCGGGCTCGGGGTGCTGCTCATCACCGTGGACTCGCCCATCGACTACTGGTCCGACCAGTACTTCTACGTGCACATGATCCAGCACCTGCTGCTCAGCTTCGCCGCCCCGACGCTGATCGTGGCCGGAGCGCCGTGGCAGCCGCTGCTCGACGCGCTGCCCCGCAGGCTGGGCCAGCGTGCCACCCGGTCCGCCGTCCGGGACCGCTGGTCACGGCCGCTGCGGGCGGCCGGGCGGTTCCTGGGCCGGCCGTGGACGGCGGTGATCCTGTTCAACGTCGTCATGATCATCTGGCACGTGCCCGCGCTGTACGACCTGGCCTACAACAACCAGGCCGTGCACATCTGGCTGATGCACGGCAGCCTGTTCGCGACCGGCGTGCTGTTCTGGCTGCAGTTCATCCCGTCTCCCCCGGTGCGCATCCGGATGCGGCCGGGAGAGCAGGTCGCCGCGCTGGTCGGGACCAACGTGGTGATGTGGCTCCTGGCCATGTCGATGAGCATCTTCGCGACCGCTTCGTGGTACCCGGTCTACAGCCACATCCCGGGGGTAACCCTGCCGCCGTTCGCCGACCAGCAGATCGGCGCCGCGATCCTGTGGGTGTGCGGCGATTTCTGGTGCTATCCGGCAGTCGTGCTCGTGATCAGGCGCATGATCGCCCGCGACGGCAGCGTCGGCGCGGCGGTGGACCGGATGCTGCACCGCGGCCCGGCCCAGGGCTACCAGTGGGCCGACCGGGCGGGCCGCACCGGGCGATAGCTACCCGGCCGGGCCGGCGCTAGTCAGCCGGCCAGCGCGCGGGCCGCGTCCGCGATGTGACGGGCGCTGAGGCCGGCCGCGTCGAGCAGTTCCGCGCCGGTCCCCGACCCCGGCAGCTCCCGCACGGCCAGGTGCCTGATCGTCAGGTCGGCCCGCCCGGCCCCGGTCAGGGCATCGACGACGGCCGAGCCGAGACCGCCCTCGGGGTGATGGTCCTCGGCCACGACGATCCGGCCGCTGGTGGCCGCGGCCGCGGCCACCAGCGTCTCGACGTCGACTGGCTTCACTGAGTACAGGTCGATGACGCGCGCGCTGATCCCGTCGGCCTCGAGCTGGTCGGCCGCGGCCAGGCAGGCGTGCAGGGTGACGCCCGCCCCGATCAGGGTCACCTGGTCACCGTCGCTAGCGCGGAGCACCTTGGCGCCACCGACCGGGAACGACTCGCCCGCGGCGTAGAGCACCGGGTAGGCACCGCGGGTCGTGCGCATGTAGACGATGCCGTCGCGATCGGCCATGGCCTGGACGAGCGCCGCCGCGCTGGTGGCGTCGCTCGGGTACAGGACCGTGGCGCCCTGCACCGCGCGCATCATGGCCAGGTCCTCCAGGGCCATCTGGGACGGGCCGTCGGCACCAATCTCAACGCCCGCGTGCGATCCGACCAGGCAGATGCTCGCCTGTGAGATGGCGGCCATCCGGATGAAGTCATAAGCGCGGGTGAAGAAGGCCGCGAAGGTGGAGGCGAACGGCCGGTAGCCGCGCACGCCGACGCCGACGGCGGCCGCGACCAGCTGCTGCTCGGCGATGTACATCTCGAAGTACCGTTCGGGATACTTTTGCGCGAACTGGTCGGCAAAGGTGGAGTTGCTGACCTCGCCGTCCATCGCGACGATGTCGCGGCGGGCGCCGATCGCGGCCAGCGCGTCGCCGTAGGCCTTGCGGGTCGCGACCTTGTCCCCGATGGCGTAGCCCGGCAGCGCTACCTCGGCGGCCGTCGCACCGGCGGGCGGAGCCACCGGGCCGGGCTTCGGGCCGCGCACGATCAGATTGCGCTCACCGCCGAGCTCGATGACCGCGCGCTCGGCCATCTGAGCCGGGAACGGCTTGCCATGCCAGTTCTCCCGGTCCTCGACCTCGGAGAACCCCCGCCCCTTCAGGGTCCGGGCCAGGATGACGGTCGGCTGCTCGCCGGTGATCTCACCCGCCTGCGTCATGGCCCGGTCGATCTCGGCCAGGTCGTGGCCGTCGACGACGAACACCCGGGCGCCGAACGCCGACGCCCGGCGGCGGTAAGTCTCCAGGTCCCAGGACAGCTGGGTGGGGCCGCGCTGCCCGAGCCGGTTGATGTCGACCATGGCGATGAGGTTGGCCAGCTTGTAGTGCGAGGCCCGGTCCAGCGCTTCCCAGATGGAGCCCTCGGCCATCTCGCTGTCGCCGCACAGCACCCAGACCCGGAACGGGATCTCATCCAGGTATTTCCCCGCCAGCGCCACGCCGACCGCATCGGGCAGCCCCTGGCCGAGCGATCCGGTGGCCACGTCGACCCACGGCAGCACCGGGGTCGGATGACCTTCAAGCCGCGAGCCGAAACGACGGTAGCCCGTCATCAGCTCATCGTCGGAGACCACTCCCACCGCCTTGTAGACCGAGTAGAGCAGCGGCGACGCATGGCCCTTGGAGAAAATCAGGTGATCGTTGCCGGGGTTGGCCGGCTCGTCCCAGTCGTAGCGCAGGTGCCGGCCGACCAGGACGGCCAGCAGGTCCGCGGCCGACATGCTGGATGTCGGGTGCCCGGACCCGGCCGACGTACTCGAGCGGACTGAGTCAACGCGCAGCTGCTGGCCCAGCTCACCGGCCAGCTTGAGATCAATGTCGGTCTTGGTAGCGGCTGGAGTAGCCACGAGTACCTCCCGGGCGTGCGGTTCAGCGCCGACCACGCGAACGTACCCAGGCTAGGCCGTCGGCATCCGCCGGGCTGACACCGGCCGGCGATGCTAGCGGCCGGGCGGCGCCTCCGCGTCCCAGTCAGTCGGAAGGTACCTGCCGGGAGTAGGTCCCGCGCTTCGTCACCAGCCACCAGTCTTTGACGAGCTGGCGGGAGAAGTGGACGCGATAGCCAATGACCCATGAGCCGGAGACCCAGCCGTAATACTCATGCCGGAATAGCTTGATGTAGAGAACGCGCTCGCTGGCCAGAACCGGGTCCCGGCATAGCTGCATTTTCATGGCATCACCCGGCGGCACCTGCGGGTTCGGGGGCGCGAGGCGGCCACCTTGATCATCCTGGCCGGTGCGAACCCCAGAGATTCTCCCGGTGACCCGCGTCACAGCGTAGCCCCGGGCGCCGTAGTAGCGGGCAGGATCCGGCCGGCTCGCGGATACCGCGGCAGCCGGCCAGCCAGCGCGGCAGCCCAGGCCAGCCTGCGCGGCAGCTAGCCAGCCAGCAGCGCGGCGGCGTACTCGTCGACGTCGCTGACCCGCTGGGCGCGGCCGTGGCGCATGACGAGCACGGATACCGGTGACTTGCGGACGAGCTTCTGCGCGACCGAGCCGACGACCAGGCCGCCGACGACGCCGTGGTTGCGGCCGCCGACGACGATCGCGCCGGCCCGGTGCTCGATGGCCGCCTTGATGAGCTCGGTACCGGGGTCGCCCGAGGTGACGTCGAACCGCCAGCCAATGTGGCGTCCGGCCATGACGCCGGCCACCTGCGTGCGCGTGAGCGCCTCGACTTCGTCGAGGGTGGTCACGACCGCCTCCGCCTCGCCGGGGAGGCTGGCCGCGGTCGCCGCGAGGATGGGTTCGTGGCGGACGTGAATCGCGATGAGCGGCGCGGCGTGCTGCTGGGCGAGATCGGCCGCCGCGATGAGCGCCCCGAGGCTGTCGGTGCTGGCGTCGACTCCAACCACAATCGGATCGGCCATGGTGGCCTCCATTCGTGCCTGCCGGGGCAGCGAGAGCCTGGATGTGACCCTCAGCCTGGCTCCGACGCTCTATACTTTACCTCAATGACTACTAAAGTAAAGAGGGGCCGCCCCCGGGTGGCCGCCACCGACACCGCCATCCTCGAAGCCGCGGCCGGGCTGCTGTCCCAGCGGGGCTACCGGGGGATGACGGTGGCCGCGGTCGCCGCCGCCGCCGGCGTGAGCGAGCCGACCGTGTACTTGCGGTACGCCTGCAAGCACGATCTGGCCGTGGCCGCGATCGCCCGGCGGCCCTTCCTGGCCAATCCCCCCGATACCGGCGACCTGGCCGAGGATCTGATCGCGTTGCTCACCGACCTGATCGAAGTCGCGGAGACGATCGGGCTGAGCATCATCGGCGTCGTGCTCGCCGAGGAACCCGAGCACCCCGAGCTGCTCGCGCGGTGGCGGGCCGCCGTCGGGTCGGGCGCGTCGCGGGCGATGGACGAGATCATCAACCGGGCGCGGCAGCGCGGCCAGGCTCGCGACGACCTCCAGCCAGGTCTGGTCGCCGACCTCATCGTCGGGGCCTACCTCGCGCACTACACCCATGCGGGCCGGCCGGACCGGGAGTGGGCCCGGCAGATCGTGGAGACCCTCCGGCCCGGACTGACTTAGTGGTCTCGCCCGTAAGTTCGCCGGGGGTCGCGCGTGTCCTGGATCACCGATAACGGGGTCATCGCGCCGCAGGGCCGCCTCGGCCCCGGCGGATGACCAGGGCCTGGCCGGACGCGCACCGGATCATCTCTGAGAGTGACCTCCCGGCGGTCACGGCCAGCTCACCCTCATCGGCTACCCGGTTTAGCGGTTAAGATTTAGCCGGTTTCCGGCGCCGGAAACCGGCAAGATCTTAACCGCTGATTCATGCCACGCGAGAGAGCGTCATCTCCGCGCTGTTGGCCAGGAAAGGCGGCGTTCCCTTCTGCTGCGGCCGCAGTGCGCCGCTATCCGCCCCGGGGGCGAGCGGCCGTGGCGGCGGACCGGCGGCGCTAGGGCCCGTTTTCGCCGATTTTCTCCAGCGCCGCGGCGAACGCGCGCTGCCAGTCGGCCAGCTGCCGGGCCGGGCCGGGCGCCGGGGGCTTTACCTGGTCGAGCGCGGCCAGCGCGCTGCGGGTCACCTCGGCGGGCCGGGGCGAGGTCACGCTGGCGTCCCCGAGCTCGAGCTCGTGCTGCAGGTTGTCCCGGCCGTGCCCCTGCACGACATCGAGCAGCAGCAGCGGCCGCCCGATCGTGCGGGCCTCGGCGCAGGTGTCGCCGGAACTGGTCACGATCAGGTCCGCCGCGGCCATCAGCTCGGGGATGCGGTCGGTGAAGCCGAACGGGTGCACCCGCGGCTGCCGGGCCGCCGCCGCCCGCAGCCTGGCCTCCAGCCTGGCGTTGCGGCCCGCCACCGCGAGCACGTGCACGCCGGCGTTGCCGAGCGCCTCGGCCGCCTCCGCGACCGGTCCCAGGCCCCAGGCGCCGGACATCAGCAGGACGCAGCGCCCGTATCCCGGCAGGCCGAGGCGGGCCCGGGCCTCCGCCTGCGCGGGCGGATGGTAGAACGCGGTCCGCACAACGGCCGGCACGACCATGACGGCCGCCTCCGGCTGGAACCGGCGCACGGCCGGCTCGGCCGCGGCGGCGGTGACGAGATAGAGGTCCACGTTCGGATGCACCCAGAGCCGGTGCGGCGTCACGTCGCTGCAGAAGACGATGTGCTTCATCCCCGGGTAGCGGCTGGCCAGGCTGCTCAGCGCCGACGCGCCGGTGGCGAACACCGAGATCGCGAGGTCGGCCGGGTGCGCGTCGAGATACTTGCGCAGCCGGGGCACGACCTGCCGCCGGGCCGCGGCATCGGCGAGCATGGCCAGCCGGCTTCCGGTCCGCAGCGCGGAGAAGTGGAAGGCGTCATACAGGCCGGGAACGGCCAGCATGGACCGGAACACCGCCTCGCCGGCCGATCCGCCGCCCTGGCCGAGCAGCCGCATCGCGTCCAGGGTGTCGGCCGACCAGCCCGCCTCGGCCAGCGAGGTGACGCAGGCCTGGGCCAGCACGTCGTGGCCCATGCCGAGCGAGCCGGACAGCAGTACCGCCGTCTTCATGACGGCTGCGCTGCCAGCCAGTCGAGATACCGCTGCACGCCGTCCGCGAAGGACGTCACCGGTGACCAGTCGAGCAGTTCCTTGGCCAGCGTGTTCGACACGCTGACGCCGCTGTAGTCCGCGTTGCGGGCGGGCACGTGCTCGATCGTGGTGTCGCCGACCAGGCTGCGCACCGTGTCGGCGATCTCCCGGACCGAGACCCCGGTGCCCCCTTCCAGCGCCAGGGTCCGGTCCGCCGCGGCCGGGGCGAGCGCCCGTACGTGCGCGTCGGCCAGGTCCTCGACGTAGACGTAGTGGCGCTGCTGGTCCCCGGTGCCCGCGATCGTGATCGGCTTGCCGTCCAGCGCCAGCCGGACGAACTTGGCCACGACCAGCGCGTCCCGCATCCGGGGCCCGTACGGGATGCCGTACCGCAGGATGGTGAACTCCTGGCCGTACATCTGCCGGTAGCTGTGCATGAGCATCTCGGCGGCCAGCTTCGTCGAGACGTAGACGTGCCCGGCCCTGCTCAGGTCGACCAGCGCGTTCTCGGTCCGCTCGCCCTCGCCGGTGGTCGCGCCGTACACCCAGACGGTGCTGGCCAGGATGACGCGCCCGCAGTCCTGGCGGCGGGCGGCGGCGAGGATCCGGGCGGTGCCCTCGACGTTCAGCCGGACCGCGCGGACCGGGTCCGCGTCGACGTCGTTGACGTCGGCCACCGCGGCCAGGTGGAAGACCGCGTCGCGGTCAGCCAGCGCGCGGTCCATCGCGTCGTCGTCGAACAGGTCGGCGGCGCAGTGCTCGGCGGCCGGGTTGAGCCACCGCGCGGACGTGTCGATCACGCGCACGTCGTGCCCGGCCGCGAGAAGATGATCTACCACATGAGAGCCGATGAAGCCGCAGCCTCCGGTCACCGCCACGCGCATGCCCGCTCCTGTCGATCCGGGCCGGGGTGGGGCCCCGGCCGCCGCCTCCCCGGCTACGTTAGCTCCCGGCGCCCGCGGACCCAGGGGAGCGGGTCAGCCCGTCATAGACGGCGGCCACCGCGGTCAGTACCTGATCAACCTCGTCATCTCGCATGTCCGAGTGCACCGGCAGGCAGACGTGCCGGGCGCACATGTCCTCCGCGACCGGCAGCGCGCCGCGGGCGTACTCCGCGAGCACGGGCTGGTGGTGCAGCGGCAGGTCGTAGACCTCGCCGGCCAGCCGGACGTCATGCTTTTCCGCCAGTTCCCGCTTGAAGGCGGCCCGGTCCGCGCCGGGCGGCAGCAGCACGATGTACTTGTAGATATTGCCGCGGCACCCGGCCGGCTCGCTGAGCGGCTCCAGGCCGTCCAGCCCGGCCAGCGCCTTGTCGTAGCGAGCGGCCACCTCGCGGCGCCGGGTGATGAACTCGTTCATCCGGCGCAGGTGCACCAGGCCGGTGACCGCATTCTGCTCGCTGAGCCGCCAGGCGTAGCCGAGCCGCACATGGTGATTGGAGTTGAACGCGCCCTTGCCCTGGTCACGGTAGATCCTGGCCTCGTCGGCCAGGTCCGGCGACGGGGTGAGGATCATTCCGCCCTCGCCGCTCGTCACCACCTTGGTCGGATAGAAGGAGAACGCAGCCGCCGCGCCGAATGAGCCGGCGAACCGGCCGTCGTAGGTGGCACCGTGCGCATGCGCGGCATCCTCGATCAGCACGATGCCGCGCTGCTCGCAGAGCAGCTTGATCTCGTCCGCGTGCGGCGTGACCAGCCCGGCGATGTGCACGAGCACCACGGCCGCGGTGTCCTGGGTCAGCGCCGCGGTGATGGTCTCCGGGCTGAGCGCGAAGGTCGCGGCGTCGATGTCCGCGAACACCGGCCGGCCGCCGGCCCGCAGGATCGCGGCGGCGGTCGCGTAGAACGTGTTGGCCGGGACGATCACGTCCCGCCCGTCGACGCCGACGGCGCGCAGCGAGATCTCCAGCGCGGCGGTGCCGCTGGCAATGGCGATGGCATGCGGCGAGTCGTGCGCGGCGGCGAACGCGTCCTCGAACTGCTTGGTGTACGGCCCGAGGGTGAGCGCGCCGGTGGTCAGGATGCCGGTGATGGCGGCCGCGATCTCGGCCCGGTCGGCCGGGGGAAAGACGATCCGCGCTGCATTGACTCTCAAACCGGCTCCTCTTGCTCGTCGACCCTGGGCCGCTGGCACCCGGTCCGTGTACCCGGCCGCCGGTGCCTGGCCCCTGGTGCGTGGCCCATTGCGCCTGACCCGATCCGCGCCGTCCCGGGGCATGACATGATCCCAGGAACCGGCCAGCCGTGTCTTGCGGTTTCCCCGCGCTTGCCTTGCGCGCTGTCGTGCCGGGCCGCCCGTGCGCCGCCTGGCCGTCGGGCCAGACTAGACGATGGGCGGAGAGGGATGGCGGACCCGGCCGGCCTGAACGGATCATCAGGCGGGCGCGCGGCGCTCGCGGCAGCGGGGCTGGCGGCCGGGCTGGTGCTCGCGCACGGCGGTCCGGGCATCACCGCGGCCGGCCCGGTCAGGAAGGCGCTGTTCCCCCGGCTCTGCGGCCGGGGCGAGGCCGATCACGTGGCGCTGACCTTTGACGATGGCCCCGATCCCGATTCCACCCCGGGCTTCCTTGAGGTGCTCGGCGGACGGGCGACGAGGGCGACGTTCTTCCTGCTCGGCTCGATGGTGACGCGGGCGCCGCAGCTGGCCGCCGAGGTCGCGGCGGCGGGTCACGAGATCGGCGTGCACGGCTGGGACCACCGCTACCTGACGCTGCGCGGCCCGCGGGCCACCCGCGACGACATCGCGCGGGCGGCGGACGCGGTGGCCGCCGCGACCGGGGTGGTGCCCCGGCTGTACCGTCCGCCGTACGGGGTGCTGACCGGGGGTGCGCTGCTGGCCGCCCGTCAGCTGGGCCTGACGCCCGTGCTGTGGAGCAACTGGGGCCGGGAATGGACCCGCGGCGCGACGCCGGAGTCGGTCTGCGCGACCGCGACCAGGGACCTGCGCGGCGGGGGCACGGTGCTGCTGCATGACTCCGAGTGCACCTCGCGGCCCGGCTCGGCATGGGCGGCGCTGGGCGCGCTGCCGCTGCTGCTGGATGAGTGCGAGCGGCGCGGCCTGCGGGTCGGCCCGCTGGGCGAGCACGGCCTGCGCTAGCCGCGGGCTCAGGCCGCCCCGTGGGCGTTGAAGGTGCACCAGTTGACGTAACTGGCGGGATCGTCGGTGTCGCTCGCCTGGCGGGCCTCGTGCAGGGCGTGCGCGAGGGTGGCGCCGCGGGCCAGCCCCCGGTGCACGGCGGTCATCAGGCCGACCGCCCCGACATCGGGAACGGCGGTGCTGCTGGCCAGAATGCCGGCCGTGCCGCGGGCCAGCAGCGCGCTGACGAAGCCGAGCACCTCGTCGCCCGCGTAGCTGACCTGGGCGCCCGACTCGCAGGCGGCCAGGATCAGCCGGTGCGGGGCCAGCCCCCGCGAGTAGATCTCCTGGACGGTCAGCGGGCCGTCGCTGAGCAGCAGCGAGGAGAACATCGGGTTGTCCGCGCGCAGCGTGCCGTGGCAGGCGAGGTGGGCGAGATCGGCGCCGGCCAGGGCGTCAGCGACCACGTCGGCGGTGCTGGCGGGCGGGGTGATCCGGGCCGCGGCCGGGTGGATGCTGGCCAGCAACTCGACCTCGGCGGCCGCTCCGGGCAGGTCGGGGCCCGCGACCAGGACCACGCGGTCGCTGGCGCCCCCAGTGCGGGGCCGGGCCTCGGCCGCCAGCGCGGAGCGCGCCCAGAAGGTGGCTGACGGTGTCACGCATACCGGCCCGCCGTGCAGCGCTGACCAGGGAACGCCCTGCAGCCCGCGCACTCCGGCGATGACCAGCTCGGCGTCAGCGTGCACGCCGAGCGGCTCCAGCAGAAGCTCAGTGAGCCGGCGGATGCGCAGATCCGCGCTCGCGCGAGCGGCGGCCGGCTGGGCGGCCGGGCCGGGTTGCGCCAGGCGGCGCAGCGCGAACAGGAACGCGCGCAGTTGCTCCCGGACCGGTCCTAGCCGCCCCAGGGCGGCAATCCTGCTGCGGCGCGGCCCGATCACCACGGCCACCAGGTCCTGGCCGAGCAGCCCGTAGGCGATGAGGCAGCGGCCGGCCAGCCGGTCCCGCAGTTCGCCCGCGGTGACCGGCGCGGACGACATCCCGGGGCGGGAGCTAGCCCGCCAGGTCGCCTGCCGGATCCGGTCCTCAATGATCGCCTGCTCGATCGCGGCCTGCCCGGCTCGCGCCGTTGCCTCGGACCCGGCGCGCGGGTCATCGTCCCGCCGCCCCGCCTGCACGGCCCGCAGGGCGGTCAGGTCCGCGCTGATCCCGTCGAACTCCGGCGGCTCGACGGCCAGCAGGGCCGCCGCGCGGCTCCGCTCCATCCAGTTCAGCGCCCGCGCCGCGGATCCCTCCCGGATGACGATGCCGAGGCCAATGCGGCCCATCTCGGCGCCATGCCCGGAGGCGAGCGCCCGGAGCTCGACGGACCCCAGGCCGCTGCGATGCCGGGCCAGGTCGGCCAGGCCGCGCCGGCAATGCGCCAGTGCCGCGCGGTCATCGTCAGCCAGGCCAGCCGCCAGCGCCGACGAGACCCGCCCCCGCAGCCGGACCAGGACCGGCGTTCCGCGAGCCAGCGAGCCAGCCCGGGTCAGCGCGGTGATGGCCTGCCGGGGCCGGTCAAGCGCGGCGGCCAGCCGGCCGGTGACCAGGAGACCCCGGACTGCCTCGGACGTCATGCCGAGGGCGGCCAGGCGCCGGGCCGCCGCGTGGGCCTCGGCCAGGCCGGCCAGCGTGGCGGTGCCGGATCTCAGTCGTGCCTCCGCTAGCACCAGCAACGCGCGCGCCCGCCAGGCCGACCGGGTCTGGCGGGCGAACTCGGCCGCGGCCGCCGTCGAGGTCACGGTGGCCTCGGCCGCATCGCCGGTCAGCAGCGCCAGCTGCGCGACCCGCAGCTGAGCCTCAGCCGCCATCAGCGGGACCCCCGCGGCCGTGAACTCCGCCACCGCGAGGCGGGCCGCGCCGGCCGCCTCGGGCAGCAGCCGCAGCTCCATCAGGGTGTCGGCGTAGTCGATGTAGTGCTCGCCCATGGGCAGGCCGGCCGCCCGGTACATGTCCGCGGACGCGTCGAAGAGGCGAAGGCCCTCAGCGAACTGCCCGGACTGCACGGTGACCCACGCGCGGCTCTGGGCCACCAGGACGGCCAGCGCCGGCCCCACCTGCGCCGCCTGCGGCATGGCCTGGCCCAGGCGGCGCAGCGCCTGGGCGGGCCGGCCTTGCTGGGATTCGATCAACGCCAGGTTGTTCGCGCTCAGTACCGCGCGGCGCGGGCCGGCCACCGGGCTGGCCAGCACCCGGCGATAGATGACCGCGGCGTCCGCCAGCCGCCCGAGGTTATGCAGCAGGACGGCCTGCTGGAGGTCCAGCTCGGCCGTCCGCTCGCCGGTAACCAGCGCCGCTGCCGCGCGGAGATCGCGGCGCGCGGCCGCGATCCGGCCCAGCTCCAGGCTGACCGCCGCCCGGCTGATCAGCAGTTCGGCCAGCGTGTCATCGAGATGATGCCGGCGTGCGATCCGGCAGGCCTCGTCAAGTAGCCCGATGGCCGATAGATCGCCCAGCCTGGCCCGCTCGGCCCACGCGAGGGCCCGCAGCGCCAGCGCGAGCGCCTCCGGCTGGCGCATCCGCCGGGCCTCGGCGACCAGCGCCTGAGCGGCCGGGCGGAACCGGTCCGGATCGGCCGCCACGTCATCAAATGCCTGCCGTGCTTGTATCAAAAGGGCGCCCGGCGGCTCTGTCTCAGTCAAGGGGCGATACTGCCACAGGCCGGGCCCGCCGGGCAGGTCGCGTCCGTGCGTAAGTGGTCATGTGAGAAGGATGGGTGACCTGATGCCGTTTGACGAGGGCAACAAGGGCGATCCGTTCCGGGGAGACTTCCCCGGGCCGCCCGATCCGGCGCCGGGAGATGACCTGGCGGCACGCGTGCACCGCCAGGTGACTGAGCTGGCGCAGCGCCGCTATGAGCCGGCCGTCCGGCACCAGCGGCTCGGCCTGCCGCAGCGGCGGCGGCTGCGGCCGCCGTCGCCGGAATCGGCACCGGACCCGGGCGCGCAGCCGCCGGGGACGGGCGCCGGTGGCACCATTACCCAGTTCGATTTCCTGCCCGTCACCGTGGGGTTCGATACCCTGCTGGCGCGCGGGGAGCTGCTGATCACCGCACAGTCCTACGATGGCCGGCCCGCGCCGCCCGGCGGCGGCCAGCCGGGGGCCGGCCCGACGGCCAGGGCGTATCTCGATGCCCTGGGAATGACGGCCGGCGAGGTCGACTGCGCCGAGTTGCACGGCCGGGTGGTGCGGCTGACCCACCCGGATATGACTCCGCAGGAACTTTCCGACGTGGCGAGGGAACTGCGGGCGCGGGGTTTCACCGCATCGGTGACCAACATCACCCCGACCGCGCCGATCGGCAAGGGGATCGGCGGGCCGCAGCCGGCCACGTCGCCCGGCTCGCGGCCAGCCGATCCGGGCCCGGGGGCACCGGCCAAGGTGGCGGTCATCGACACCGGCATCGGCGTCCGGCCTCGGACTGACGGGTGGCTGAATGACGTCCCGCGAGGCGGCAACATCGATCCGCTGGACAGCTTCCCGCTGCCGGCGGGGGACGGCTATCTCGACATCGAAGCCGGTCACGGTACGTTCGTGGCCGGGATCATCCAGCAAATCGCGCCGACCGCGAAAATCACGATGTACCGGGCCATCGACAGCGACGGCATCGGCGGCGAGGTAGCGGTCGCCCGCGAGATGATCCAGGCGGTCAGCGACGGCGCCGAGATCCTCAATCTTTCGCTCGGCTGCCAGACGCAGGACAACCTTCCGCCCATTGCGATCAGCGCTGCCCTCGACGTCATCCGGGAACTGGAGCGGGCCCAGGACCGGGAGGTGCTCATCGTCGCGGCGGCGGGCAATTACGCCGACGCGATCCCCTGCTGGCCCGGTGCGTTCCGCCGGGTAGTGGCCGTGGCCAGCCTGACGCCCGGCATGCTGCCGTCGCCATGGTCCAGCCGCGGCTCCTGGGTCACCTGCTCCACGATCGGGCAGGGCCAGCGCTCGACCTACGTCGAAGGCCGGGAATCCATCCTGTTCGATCCTGATCCGCACGATTTCGGCGCGGATGCCTGGGCCGCCTGGAGCGGCACGTCCTTCGCCGCTCCCCAGATCACTGGAGCGCTCGCCCGGCTGCACGAGAAAGACCAGTACCCGCTCCGCGAGGCGCTGCGCAGGCTGCTGGCGGCAGGTCGCCCGGTACCGGATTTCGGCCAGGCCATCAAGATACTTCCGGGCATATGAGCCGGACGGGATTATCCTCGGCATATCGCGGCTGCCGGGATGCATGCCAGGTGCCTGGCATGCTCAGGAGCCGGGTTGCTAGCAGCGGGAGTCAGCATCTCGTCGCGCCGGATCCGCCGTTCGGCAGGAGGATGATGCACATGGCGGAGCCATCCGCACTCAGTCGGCTCGTACAAGCGAGCGCGAGCGGGGATGAGGCCGCGTGGAATGAGCTGGTGCTCCGCTACTCGGCCCTGGTGCTGACGGTGGCCAGAAGCTACGGGCTGACCCCCGCCGACGCGCAGGACGTCAGCCAGACCGTCTGGCTGCGGCTGGTCGAGCACCTGGCCGGCCTGCGCCAGCCGGAGGCCCTGCCGGGCTGGCTGGTGACCACTACGCGGCGCGAATCTATCCGTCAGGCCGGGCAGGCGCGGCGGGTGCTGCCGGTGGATCCGCGTACCGACAGCGCCATCTCCAAGTGCGAGGAGCCCGACCCCGACGCCGACATCCTGCGGGCTGAGCTCCGGCAGGCGCTGCGCGACGGGCTCGCCGAACTGTCCGCGCGGGACCAGTGGCTGCTGCGGCTGCGGGCCGCCGATCCGCCGAAGGCGTATCACGAGATCAGCCAGCTACTCGGAATGCCGATCGGGAGCATCGGCCCGACCATCAAGCGGAGCCTGGACAGGCTGCGGGAGACCAGCGCGGTACGGGGATATCTGACGGCAAATCCGGCCGCTGCCCGGGGGAAGGGAGGTGACCAGCATGAGCTCGCCGAGGTGGACTGACGACGAACTTCTGCAGGAGCTACGCGAAGCGCTGGCCGAACCGCCGACCGATGAGAGCGTCATCCGCGCGGCTCAGGCCGCGTACGCCTGGCGGACGGTGGATGCGGATCTTGAGCTGCTCAGCCTGGAGGCCGGCCTGGAGCTGACCTCCGGCGCGCTGGTCCGCGACGGCGGGCCGGGCGGCGCCCGCACGCTGGTATTCCGCGGCGGGCGGCTGAGCGTGGAAATCGAGATCGACGAGGCCGGGATCGTCGGCCAGCTGATCCCGCCGCAGCCTGGCCAGCTGACCCTGGTGACCGCGGACGGCCCGCAGGCGACCGCGCAGGCCGACGAGGTCGGCTGCTTCGCGCTCCCGTTGCCCGGGTCGGGGCCGCTGCGCCTGGACTGCAGGCTGGGCGCCGACCATTTCGTCACCGAGTGGGTGACCGTCTGACCGGCCGGTCAGGCCTGATCCGGTATCAGGTCCTGATCCGGTACCAGGTCAGGTCGCCCGGCGGCTGCTGCTGCGGCTACGGCCAGCGGCGGCGGCCACGCCGGTCAGCCCGTAGGTCGCCGCGCCGTGCCAGAGCGCAGTGAAGGCGCCGCCGACCAGGCCGCTGCTGCCGAGCATGACGGACAGCACGAAGACGACAACGGCGCAGGCGATGCCGGGCAGGACGGCAAAGCGCCATGGATTCTGGCGGGCCCACCGCATGGCCCGGCCGGACCGCGAGCTCAGCGCGGCACCGCCGGCGGCGACGGCGAAGAACGCCACCGCGCCGGCCGACAGCGAGCTGGTCAGGGCCAGGTTTGCGGTCATCAGGTGCAAGACCAGGTCACCGCCGGTGACGACCGCGCCGGCCGCGCCGGCCACCGCCCACGGGGCCTGCGACATGGCGGCGCCGGAAACCGCCAGCTCGTCACGCCGGGTCAGGCCCGGCTCGTCCTTGCGCGTTGGTGCCGCCATCGTCACTCCCAGGTCTCAGCGGGTACTCTTCAGTCAAGATATATCGCTTCTTCGTTCAGTGCCAGTCGGCGGGCGGAATCTGGCCTGGTTATGCCGCGCCGGCGACTCGATCCGGTCCGGCCGCCGCCACGCTAGTGAATCCTCAGGAAGCCTTTAGCTAACGTCCAGGCTGCTGAGGTTGGCTGGAGCGGACAGGGATGAGGCAGGCCGGAGTGCGCGTCGGCCCGGCAGTTTCCGGCCTCGGCCGGAACGTATGCTGGGACCCGGGCAGAGGTGGTGGAGATGCAGGAAGATCAGAGCGGCAGTGGTGACCAGTCGCCGGAGCAGGCCGGCTCGTGGTCACCGCTAGCGGACGACGGGGCCGGGCCTACGCCGGACTCAGCGGTCCAGCGCGACGGCAACGAGCCAGCCGGGCAAGACGCCGGGACTCCGCAGACTCCGCAGGCTCCGGCCGCGGCGGAGGTCCCGCCGGCGCCGCCGATCTGGGCGGCACCGGAGCCCGCTCCGGCGGCCGAGCAGCCGCAGGCTCCGGCCGGCGGCCCTGGTCAGCCGGACGAGCCAAACGCCACTTACCCGCTGCCCGGAACGTACGGCCAGTCCGGCTGGCCGGGCCAGTCCGATGGCTACGGACAGCCGGGCGGATACGGCCAGGCCGCCCCGGGCGGCCAGCCCGGCGGATACGGCCAGGCCGCCCCGGGCGGCCAGCCCGGCGGATACGGCCAGCCGACTCCGCCCGGTAGCTACCCGCCGCCGGGCGGATACGGCCAGGCAGGCCCGGGCAGCCAGCCGGGCGGATACGGCCAGCCCACCCAGCCGGGCGGATACAGCCAGCCGGGCGGATACAGCCCGGCCGGCGGATACGGACCCCCCGGCGGATACCAGGGCTATGGCGGATACGTCCCGCCTCCGCCCGGTGACTACATCCAGCAGGGACCGTCGGGCCCCAGTCAGCGCCGCGGGCGGAACCTGGTGACCTACGTGGTCGTCGCGGCGCTCGCCGCCGGTGTCGGGGCCGGGGCCGTGCTGGCCGTCAATCACGGCAACTCCGCCCCGTCGGTCGCCGGACAGCCCTTCCAGCCGCGCGGGCCCGGCTTCACGCCGAGCGGGGGCGTGGGCAATTCGGCCGAGCTAGCCATCGCGAAGCGGGTCGATCCCGGCCTCGTCGACATCACGAGCAATCTTCGCTACCAGGGCGGCACCGCCGAGGCCACCGGGATGATCATCAGCTCAACCGGCCTGGTCCTCACCAACAACCACGTCATTGACGCCAGCACCGGCCTGACCGCGTCGCTCGTGGAGGGTGGGCATAGCTACCACGCCACGGTGATCGGCTACGACGCCTCCGACGACGTCGCCTTGATCAAGCTGCAGCACGCGTCCGGCCTGAAGACAGTGCCGATCGGGAACTCAAACACGGTCAAGATCGGTGACGCCGTCGTGGCGCTCGGCAACGCCGACGGTGAGGGCGGCGCGCGTGCCGTCACCGGCTCGGTCACTGGCCTTAACCAGAGCATCACGGCCAGCGATGAGGGCAGTGCGTCGGGCAGCGAGCGGCTGCACGGCATGCTGGAGACCGACGCCAACATCGTCCCGGGTGACTCGGGCGGCCCGCTGGTGAACGCCAGCGGTGAGGTAGTCGGGATGGACACCGCCGCCGCCACCGGGACCCTCGGCACCCAGCAGGACACCGGTTACGCGATCCCGATCAACCGGGCGATCTCGATCACCAAGCTGATCCAGTCGGGCAAGGGCACCGGGATCCAGACCGGCGTGAGCGGGTTCCTCGGCGTCATCGTGCCGGGCCAGAAGGCGGCCGCTAGCCCAAGCCCCCGGCACCAGCGTGCCTTGCAGCTCCAGCAGAACAGCGGACTCGGCGGCCAGCCCAGCCACGCCCAGGGCTGCCTGTCCAGCGAGCAAACCATGATCATCCCGAATAAGATCGCGCCGGTGAAGTCGGGTGCGCTGATCGACGGGGTGTTCTGCAATACGCCTGCGAACACCGCCGGCCTCGCCGCCGGGGATGTCATCACCTCGGTGGACGGGCACGCCGTGTCATCACCGGTATCGCTGACCAACCTGATGGAGAAGTTCGACTCCGGCCAGCAGATTACGGTCGTCTGGGTGGACCCGTCCGGCCACAGCCACACCAGCGGCGTGACGCTCATCGGTCACCCGCCGACGTAACCAGAAGGCATCTTCCGGCCCGGTCAGAGGGGTGCGAGCCAGGTACGGAGCCTGGCCCCGCACCCCTCTTCCGGTTCGGTCAGGATGCGAGCCAGGCGCGCATCCTGGCCTCGCACCGGCCGATCTCGCTCACCTCGACGTACTCGCCGGCGGTGTGCGCCAGTTCCGGTTGGCCCGGACCGTAGTTGACCGCGGGGATTCCGAGGGCGTCGAACCTGGCCACGTCGGTCCAGCCCAGCTTGGCCCGCGGGGTGCCGCCGACGGCCCCGACAAAAGCCGCCGCCGCCGGGTCGGCCAGGCCCGGCCGGGCGCCGCTCGCCACGTCGGTGACCTTGACCTCCCAGTCCGCGAAGATCTCCCGTACGTGCGCCTTGGCCTGCTCCGCCGACCGGTCCGGCGCGAACCGGAAGTTCACCGTGACCACGCATTCATCGGGGATCACGTTGCCGGCCACCCCGCCGCGCACGCCGACCGCATTGAGCCCTTCGCGGTAGGTCAGCCCGTCGATCTCCGGCTGCCGCGCCGGATAGCCGCGCAGCACGTCGATGATGGGGCCAGCGGCATGGATGGCGTTGTGCCCCATCCAGGACCGGGCGCTGTGCGCGCGCTGGCCGGTGGCCCTGATCTCGGCCCGCAGCGTGCCCTGGCAGCCGCCCTCGACCACGCCGCCGGTCGGCTCCATCAGGACGGCGAAGTCACCGGCCAGCAACTCGGGGTTCTGCCGGCTCAGTCGCAGCAGGCCGTTGCGCTCCGACCCGACTTCCTCGCAGTCGTAGAAGACGTAGGTCACGTCCGCGGAGGGTTCCGGCAGCGCCGCCGCGAGCCGGAGCTGGACGGCCACCCCGGACTTCATGTCCGTGCTACCGCAGCCATACAGCAGGTCCCGATCCCGGCGCGACGGGAGATTGCCCGCCACCGGAACGGTGTCGATGTGCCCGGCCAGGACCACCCGCCGCGGCCGGCCCAGGCCGGTCCGCGCGACCAGCGCGTTGCCGTTCCGGTGCACGGTCAGGTGCTTCAGGGCGCTCAGGGCGGCCTCGATCGAGTCGGCCAGCGGCTCCTCCCCGCCGCTCACCGATTCGATATCGACCAGGCTCGCGGTGAGCTGGCCGGCGTCCTGAAAAAGGTCTAGATCCACTGCGGCAGCATAGCCTTCGGCATGAAATAACTAACGGTAAGCAATAACCGCCCGGACGGGAGTGCCATGTTCCATGTCGGCTCCGAGGTCGGCCGCCTGCGGCAGGTCATCTTGCATCGCCCGGACCTGGAGCTCAAGCGGCTTACCCCGGACAATGCCGCCGACCTGCTCTTCGACGACGTGCTCTGGGTCGCCGAGGCACAGGCCGAGCACGACGCGTTCGCCGCCGCGCTGCGCGCGCGCGGCACCAAGGTTCACTACTACTCCGAACTGCTCGCCGAAACGATGCAGATCCCCGCGGCCAGGCAGTACGTGCTGGACCGGGTATTCGACCCGCGCCGGCATGGGCCGCTGGCGACCGATACGCTGCGCGGCGCCGTGGAGGGACTGGACGCGGCCAGCCTGACCAGGTTCCTGATCGGCGGGATCACCAAGCGGGAGATCCTGGAAATCGTTCCCGAGCCGAAGAGCATCGCCTTCCACTCCCTCGACCCGGACGGCTTCGTGCTGGCCCCGCTGCCTAACCTGCTCTACCAGCGCGACACGTCCTGCTGGATCTACGGCGGGGTGTCCATCAACGCGATGCGCATGCAGGCCCGGATGCGCGAGACCGTCAGCGACGAGGCCATGTACCGGTGGCATCCGATGTTCGCGGCCAGCGACTTCGAGATCTGGTACCACGGCGCGGACAGTCACCCCGCCTCCATCGAGGGCGGCGACGTGCTGGTGATCGGCAACGGCGCCGTGCTGGTCGCGATGAGCGAGCGAACCACTCCGCAGGCCATCGAGATGCTCGCGCACCGGCTGTTCTCGGCCGGCGCCGCGGACTGCCTGGTAGCGGTCGACATGCCGAAAGCGCGGGCGTTCATGCACCTGGACACCGTGCTGACCATGGCCGATCACGGGGTCTTCATCAAGTACGCCGGGATGGGCATGCTGCCGTCCTACACCGTCGAGCCGGGCAGCGGGCCGCTCGAGCTGAAGGTCACCGATCATCCGCCGGAGGACATGCACGGCGCGATCGCGGCCGCTCTCGGCCGCAGCCGGATCGAGGTGCTGACCGCGACCCAGGACGTGCACTCGGCGCAGCGCGAGCAGTGGGACGACGGCTGCAACGTGCTGGCGGTCGAGCCCGGCGTGGTCATCGCCTACGAGCGGAACGTCACCACGAATGCCTATCTGCGGGAGAACGGCATCGAGGTCATCACCGTGCGGGGCAGCGAACTCGGCCGCGGCCGGGGCGGACCCCGGTGCATGACCTGCCCGATCGAGCGCGACCCCTGACCGGGTGCGCCGGGCGGTTCCGCCCGGGGCTCAGCGGCCGGCCGCGGCCGCCACGGCCAGGAGCAAGGTGGCCATGGCGAGCGCGCCATGGCCGGCGATGAGGAGCACCGGCGGCCGGTCCCTGGACGGCAGGATGCCCGCGGGCACCTCCCCGGCCGGTACGACTCCGGGCCCGGCGGCGGATGCCCCGGCGCCGGCCGCCGCGGCGTACGCCGGGCCGTCCAGGCCGGCGAACAGGGTGGCCATGCCGAGCCCGGCTACCACCAGCAGCAGTCCCACCGCGATCCAGGCCAGGATGACCCGGTCAGTGGCCAGGTAGGCAGTCCATCCGGCCAGCCCGGTCGCGGCCAGGCCGAAGTGCCCGACGATGACGGCCGGCGGAGGGCCGCCCGGGCGGCGCCGCGGCCGTCCGGTGCGGCCGCGCATGAGCCAGCCGGCCAGCAGGTAGGAACCGATACCAGCGGTCAGCAGCCAGCTCAACAGCGCGGCGACGGCGATCCCGCGGCCCGTGGGCGGCTGGCGGGCGGCTACGGGCCGAATACTGCCGGGCGCCGGGCTGATCGCTGGCCGCGGCGTGGTGACCAGGCGAGCCAGGCGGGCTCCGGCCGCGACGGCCGCTTTCCGCCAGGCGACCTTCCTCCGGCCGTCGGCCACGATGTCGACGGCCCGGGTAACGGACTGGTCGATCTCCGCCCTGGTCAGGCCCCGGCAGGCAGCGGGCACCCTGGTCACCGTCACGTGCCGCTCGATCGCCCGCACCCCGTAGGCAGCACAGCCCGTCACGCTGGCCCGGTGCGTGCGGCCGGGCTGGGTGCCGCAGCCGGCCGCCAGCACCACGGCGGCCAGGGCGCCGGCCAGCACGGCCATCTTGGGCGTGACGTTCATGCCCGCCTCAGGTAGCGTCGTGCAGCACGGGGCCGCAGGTCCGGCGATTACTCGCGTGGCCGGGCGCGCGGCGCGGAAAGATCTCCGCCTGGCATGTATCAGTACGGCCCATCGCTGCTCTCTTTCCAGCAAGGACTCAGAATAGGCATTCGCCGAGGCACCGCAGGCCGGAGCTTCACCGGACAGGAAGGGCACACGATGTCGTACAAGTATGGTCGCCGAGCACCCAAGAACGCGCCCGCGCTCCGGTTCGGGAGCATCCTCCGGAGTGAGGCCCCGGCCTACCCGCCTAGCGAGGACTATCTCGCCAAGCTGACCGGCTGGCAAATGCTGGGCAACGACACCGTCGGCGACTGCAACGCGGTGACCTGGGCGAACACTCGCCGCCTGGTTACCGCGACGCTAACGACCGAGTACTACCCGACGCAGGCCCAGGTGTGGGAGTTCTACCAGACGCAGAATCCGGACTTCGACCCGAACGGGACGAAGGACACGAACGGGCCGGGAAGCAACGCGGACCAGGGCATGGATATCCAGACCGGCCTGGAGTACCTGCAATCGACCGGCGGTCCGGACGGCGTCAAGGCCGTGGCCTTCGCCAAGGTGGACCACACCCAGATAGCACAGGTGAGGGCCGCGCTGGCCATCTTCGGCGGACTGTGGCTGGGGATCAACGTGCTCGCCGCGAACCAGCAGGAGTTCGCCGACGGCCAGCCGTGGACCGACGTCCGCGGCTCCGCGATCGAAGGCGGTCACGCGATCCTCGGCGGTGGCTACACACCCGAGGACATCAAGTTCATCACCTGGGCGCAGGAGACCGAGTTCGCCGGGTCTTTCTGGAACGGCGTGGTGCAGGGCAGCCCGCTCGTCGAGGAGGCATGGATCGCCATCTGGCCCGAGCACCTCGGCACGGCCGGATTCGAGCAGGGCATTGACCAGAGCCAGCTCGCGGCCGATTACCAGGCCCTGACCGGTCAGCAGCTGGCGCTGTCCTAGCCAGGAGCCCGGATGGCTGCCGGGCGG
>CAVWLF010000019.1:0-76159 GCA_963755815.1 uncultured Actinomycetes bacterium | reverse complement strand
CAACGCCGCGAAGTCATCCCACCGCCCGGCCGCCGACAGTACCTCGATCCCCATATCGCCAGGATAGTGACGGAGACAGGCCCGGCGAGCTCACCGGTGGACGGCACCGTTGACAGCAACGTCTTGCTGGTCGGCTCCTGGTGCCGGTGCCGCGCCTCCAGTGCCGCGGTCACCAGGTAGTCGACCTGCCCATTTGCTCAGGATGTCGCCCATCTGATCGCGCGCCACTCACCGGTGGCAGTATCGCAGCCGAATTCAAGCGGTATCTCTGCACGTTCGTGCAGCGGTGGCGGCTGGCCCCAGCTGACCGCGGCTGGGTGACGCCGGCCGCTCAGCCATACGAGGAGGGGCCATACGGGGCGCTTGCTGATGGCCTGGCCGGGATAGCAGTGCTCGATCACGAGTCGGCACAGCTCTTCGGGCGGCTCGTATGGCAGTCCTAGCCCGCAGGTGACGTCGTAGGCGTGAATGAGCAGTTCCTCACACGCCATCGCGAGGAACTGCGCTGCGTTCCGCATCCCGGTGACGTGGAAGCCAACGGCGTCCGGGGGTGCCGTGGCCGCAACACCGGCGAGCGCCGCAGCACACGCCTCGATGGCTTCCAGGCGTTCTTGCCGCGTCGCATCTTCCGCGGGCCACACTCTGACTGCGACGTAGCGAGTGGAGCGGCTCGACAGGTAAAAGGCGTACTTGCCAGGAGCCCCGGTCATATGCGCGATCGTCCGGTCGACGCTCCATTCCAGGTCGCCCGCTGCCACCGACCAGTCCGCGTTGATGCCAGGCTCCAGCACCGCAGCGACGACCGCCGCCGCAGCTACGACACAATCGGGCCGGATAGCCACGAACGGCTCCTTGTCGCCGGAGTGCTCGGGCGTGTTCCGGGTCATGGCAGCCCTCCTGTAATCCGATAAGGCCTGGATTTGAGCCTAAGGCGTGACGTTCATCCGCTGTGCATAAAGCTGCTCGTAAAAGGGCCGGTGATGGGCGGCGTACCGGGCGAGCTTCTCGGAGTTCTCGACGGTGTACAGGTATGTCCGCTCGCGCCGCTCGAAACCGGAACTGTTGCTAGCGTCCGTGTGCCAACGAGCGGTCCGCTGCCACTCGGCCTGTTCACCTCGCTCCCAGGTAAGCGCTCGCGAATTAAAGGGCAGCCCGACGGCCGCGCAGTACGCCGCCATCGTCGCAGCCGGCCGGGCCACCAGGTCATCCGAGTCAATGACAATAGGCGGCCGCGCTCGGCCATCGACCGAAAGAAAGCCGTTGATCGCGCTCGTGGTGCGCTCCACAACGCGAATGCTGCCATAGCCGAAACATAGCCTGCGCTGCCGCGTCCGGGACTGTGCCGGCAAGCTGCTGATAGGCAGGCCAGGTGTCAGGACGCTGCGTGATCTCCCGTCCGCCAGGGCGCCAGCGGGCGCCATGACGGCGTCCCGGTCCAGCACCAGGTGGGCCGGCCAGGTGCTAACGTCGGCGGCAGACTCCGTCGTGAAGCGGGGGTGCGCGACCTGACCAGTGGAGGTGCCGGATGGCCGAGCTCCCACCGCCCCCGGCGGGAATGGTGCTGACCCACTTCATCGTCTCGGACGATGTCGAGCGCTCCCGGCGCTTCTACACCGAAGTACTCGGCGGCAGGGTGGCCTTTCCCGGAAATCCGGTCAATGTTGCGCTGGCCAACAGCTGGATCGTCATCAATGCCGGCGGAGGACCGACCGACGACAAGCCGACGGTCATCCTGGAGACGCCGCGTGATCCCGACCGGGTCAGCAGCTTCCTTAACATCCGGGTCAAAGACATCGACGCGGTGTACGCCGAATGGAGCGCCCGGGGTGCGCAATTCCTGACGCCGCCGAAACAGCACGCGTACGAGAAGCGCTGTTACATCCGCGATCCCGACGGTCATCTGATCGAGGTGGGGCAAACCACGGACCCGCAGGGTGACTGGTCGCCCGATCACTGGCCGTCGAGTGAGCCCGCCGGGGAGTCCGGGTAAACGCCGGGATCAGCGGCGCCAGCCGGGCAGCCGGGCGACGCTGCCCCCGGGCACGCTGAAAACCAGCTCGTCAGCCTGCTGGCCGGTGATGGCCGCCGTTATCTCCCGCTCAGACCACTCGCCTAGTGCTGGTGCGTCGCATCGCGGTATCAGGAGCGACGGCTGCGCCGGTTCGGGGCGTCTGGGTCGACGCCCCAGCTCATGACCCACGTGGGCGTGATGCGAATGACCTCGCGACTCATGAACGGCACCGGCGGGTCGACGTCATCCAGCGCGACCGCGGTGCCGCGGATCTCGAGGCCGCGCACCGTCCACGGGTCCCGCGAGACGAGGTCGTCGACGACCAGGGCGACCTGGCCGTTGGCCCGGACGTTGCGGAACTTGCGGGAGGTGCCCATCGCGTGGCCGCCGATGAGGATGTCGCCGGTCTCCTCGTCGAGGAACGCGCCGACCGGATTGTTCTGGGGCGCGCCGTTCGCATCCACGGTGGCCAGGCGCGCCAGGGGCTGGCTCTTCAGGTAGCTGCGCTCGGCCCCGGTCAGGGTGACAGTCATGCCCGCAGCGTAAGACCTGGACGCCCGGCTAGGTCAATTCGCGCGCAGGCTGTCCCGCCCGCCGCCCCTCACCACCTGGTTCGGGCCGCCTGCCGGGAGAGCAGATCTACTAGGCTGAGGCGGTGTCAAAGGCACAGACTGGCCGGTCGGCTTCGGTTACCCGCTGGCTGTTGCGCTGCGGGCTGGTCGCGGGACCCGCCTTCGTGATCGTGTTCTCGGTGGACGGCGCGACCCGGCCCGGTTACCGGCCGCTGCGTCACCCGGTCAGCTCGTTGTCGCTCGGACCACGGGGCTGGGTGCAGGTGAGCAACTTTGCCGTGACCGGCGCCTTGTATCTCGCCGCCGCCGCGGGTCTGGCCCGCGCTGCCGATCCGGCGACCCGCGCCCGGGCGGAATCCGGGCTAATCGCGGTGGCCGCGGCCGGGCTGATCGGCGCGGCCGCGTTCCGGACGGATCCCGTCAGCGGTTACCCGCCCGGGTCGCCGGACGTGCCGGTCCGGCCGAGTCGCACGGGAACGGCGCATAATCTCCTCTCCGCCGGGGTGTTCCTTGGCGTGCCGGCGGCTGCGTTCGCTGACGGATGGCGGGCCCTGCGGCGCGGCCGGGTGGGCTGGGGGCTGTATTGCGCTGGCACCGCGATGTTGATGCTGGCCGCCATGGGGGCGGCGGGCGCGGGCTTCGGCCAGTCGCCGCGGCTGGTCAATCTGGCCGGTCTTCTCCAGCGCGTGAGCATCGTGACCGGCTTCGGATGGCTCACGGCCCGGTCGGCGCAGGCGCTCCGGCCGAGGTGGCCGGACGGGGACGAGGTTGCCGGAGCGATCAGGAACCGTCGCTGACGATCCGTTCAGTGCCCGGCGGCCAGCCAGTCACGCGGGACTGGTCAGCTCGTCGCCCAGGGCCGGAGCTTGTCGGGGTTCCGAACGGCCCAGATGTGCTTGATCCGGTCGCCTGCGACGTCGAATGCGAACACCGTCACGGTGACGCCGTCTTGCTGAGCCACCAGGCCGGGCTGGCCGTTGACCGTGCGCTCCAGGAACGCCAGGCGGGGTGCCCGGCTGGCGAGGTCGGCGACATAGCGCGCGATCTGCTCGCCGCCCTCGACCGGGCGGAGCGCGGCGTTGACGAGGCCGCCACCGTCGGCGGTCATCGTGGCGGCGGGATCGAGGAGGCCGATGAGGGCGTTGATGTCCCCGGTTTCCCAGGCCTGCTTGAAGTCCCTGACCAGGCCGGCCTGCTGGGCCGCCGGGGCCGGGAGACCCTGCGAGGCGCGGATGCGGCGGCGGGCTGAGGAGGCTAGCTGGCGGCATGCCGCCGGGGTACGGCCGACGATCCCGGCCACTTCGGCGAAGGAGTAGCGGAAGACATCGTGCAGGATGAACGCCACCCGCTCGGCCGGGGTCATCGATTCGAGCATGACGAGGAAGGCCATGTTGATCGACTCGTCGAGGGTGACCCGGTCGGCCGGGTCGGCCGTGGCACCGCCCGACCGCCCGCCGATCCACTCCGCGGGCTCGGGCAGCGGCTCGGGGATCCATTCGCCCACGTACCGCTCCCGGCGGGCCCGTGCCGAGCGGAGCAGGTCGAGGCAGATGCGGCTGGCGACCGTGGTCAGCCAGGCGCCGGGCGATTCGATGGCCTCCTGCTGCGGCCGGGACATGGCGTACCAGCGGGCGTACGTCTCTTGCACGGCATCCTCGGCATCGGCCAGGGAACCCAGCAGCCGGTAGGCGAGATTGATCAGCTGACGCCGCTCGCTCATGATCGCGCTCAGGCCCGGGTCGGGCCGGCCCTCTCCTGGCCCGGATTGGCTGGTCATGGTCCTGGCGCCTCCCTTGGTGGCAGCTGCCCGCACCAGTTCGACGAGACACCGCACCGGACTGTGAGGCTGGCGCGCTTCGCATTGTAAAGTGCAGGCCATCAAGGGGCCCGTTATGCACGCGGAGGATGCCATGGCCGCCCGGAAGTGGAGCGATCTCAGCAAGCGCAGCCGCGGGCTCATCATTGCGGCGGCAGTTGCCGAAGCCGGCCTTAAGACGGCGGCGCTCATTGACATCAAGCGCCTGGCCGGCCAGCCAGATCCGGGGCTCCAAGTGGATATGGACCCCGGCGGTGATAGTCATCAACTCCTTCGGCGGGGCGCCCCTGGCCTATTTTGCCTTCGGGCGACGACGGTAACCGCGCCATGAGTGACGTCAGTCCGTTTGCCGGGTTGTCGCGCCATCAGGTTCTCCGGCTGGTGCGGGAGGCCGACGGGCTGCCGAGACTGAGAGATTGGGGCGGCCGGGTCCTGGAGCGGGCTCATCGCACCGATCCGGCCGGGACCGGGTCGCTGAACGACATCGAGCACTTCGTCCTGCTGATGCAGGAGAACCGTTCCTTCGATCACTACTTCGGGACGATGTCGGGGGTGCGCGGCTTCGGCGACAGCTCGGCTGCCTCGAAGGCGTTCCGCCAGTTCGGCTATGCGCCCGGGATCGGCGTCACGCCGACCGGCTTCCTGAACCCGTTCCGGCTGGATACCCGCCGGGGAGCGACGCTGGACGGGGATGCGATCAATGACCCCACCCACAGCTGGGGTCCGCAGCATCATGCCTGGAATAACGGCGCAATGGACCAATGGGTTAACGTGCACATCGCCGCCAATGGCATCGCCAACGGACCTGCGACGATGGGCTATTACACCGAGCAGGACATCCCGATTCACCGGGCCCTGGCCGATGCATTTACCGTCTGCGACCACTATTTCTGCTCCGTGCTCGGCCCGACTGACCCCAACCGGCTGTACTGGATCTCGGGCACCATCGATCCGGAAGGCAGGTTCGGGGGGCCATTGCTGGAAACGTCCAGCAGCCCGCCGACGGACGTCTATACCTGGCCTACCTACCCGGAGAGCCTGCAGCAGGCGGGCGTCAGCTGGAAGGTCTACCAGGACCAGGACATCAAGATCCTGGCCAGGAGGTTCCTGTCCGGCATGCTGGCCGGCTTCAAGGCCTTCAACCCGCCCGACCCGGCCGCCTCGCCGCTCGCCGCCCGGGGCTGCCTGCCGACGTACCCGGACGACTTCCGGAGCGATGTCGAGAACGGCACGCTTCCCGCCGTCTCGTGGGTCGTGCCGTCGCTGCTGACCTGCGAGCATCCGGCGCTCCCGCCCGCCTTCGGCGCGGCCGGCATCATTCACCTGCTCGACATCCTGACCTCGAATCCCGCGGTATGGGAGAAGACCGCGCTGATCGTCAGCTATGACGAGAACGGCGGGTTCTTCGATCACGTCCCGCCGCCCGTCCCGCCGCCAGGAACGGCCGGCGAGTACGTCACCGCGCCGCTCGGCGGGATCGCCGAGTCCGACGGCATCGCCGGGCCGATCGGCCTCGGCTTCCGCGTGCCGTGCCTGGTGATCTCGCCGTTCAGCCGGGGCGGGCTGGTCGCGAGCGATGTCTTTGATCACACCTCGCAGCTGCGACTGCTCGAACGCCGCTTCAACGCCCCGGTGACCACCCTGACGCGATGGCGCCGCGATACCGTCGGGGATCTGACGTCGGCATTCAACTTCTCGGCTGCCCCGGACGACAACCCGCCGCCGCTGCCGGGACCCGATTCGGGCGTCCTGTCCGCGATCCTCGAGGGCAACATCAGGATCCTGCTCGGCTTCGGCGAGGACGCCCCGCCGTATCCGGTGCCGCCCAACTCGATGCCCGTGCAGTCGAGTCTTCCGCTGCGCGGACGGCCCAGCGGCCTGGGCCCGGCCGGCTAGCCCGTCGGCTAGCCGCCAGCCCGCTGTCTGCGGTCCGCGGCCAGCGGTGATGTGCCGGGCCGGATGGTAAGCGAGGATGGCTGGCATGACCGGAGCGCCGGGCGAGTACCGCCTCTACCGGGATCTCGCGCCATGGTGGCCGCTGATCTCGCCGCCGCAGGAATACGCGGCCGAGGCCGCGTACCTGGCCGGGGTGTTCGCCTCGGCGGCGGTTCCGGTGCGCGAGGTACTGGACCTGGGCAGCGGCGGCGGTCACGTGGCCGTGCACCTGAAGGAGCGGCTGGCCCTGACGCTGGTCGACCGGTCACCGGAGATGCTGTCGGTGTCACGCGAGCTCAACCCCGAGTGCATGCACGTTCAGGGCGATATGCGGACGGTCCGGCTCGGCCGGGTGTTCGACGCGGTGCTGGTCCATGACGCGGTCGACTACGTGACCTGCGAAGCCGGTTTGCGGCAGGTGATCGAGACGGCATTCGCGCACTGCCGGCCGGGCGGCATCGCCGTATTCGTCCCCGACTACACCGCGGAATCGTTTCGCACGGACGGCGGGGGTCGCGGTGGCGGCGGGGGCGGCGACGCGGCCGGGCGGCGGGCGAGCTTCAGCCAGTGGACGTGGGATCCGGATCCGGCCGATGACTGGATCCTGGCCGAGTACGAGTTCGTGCTCCGCGCCGCTGACGGCAGCGCTCAGGTCGTGCGCGAGGCACATCGCCTGGGGGCATTCAGCCGCGCTACCTGGCTCAGCCTGCTGGCGGGCGCGGGCTTCGGCCCGGAAGCGCAGAGCGGCCCGGAAGCGCGGAGCGGCCCGGAAGCGCGGAGCGGCCCGGAAGCCCGGGACCGGGCCGGACCCTGGCGGCCAGATGCCCCGCAACCTGTTCATCGGCCGTCGCGGCTTACGGACCCCAGGAATCGCTGCCTTCTCGGAGTGCTTCCGCCTGGCGCGCCACAGCCTCGGCGGCTAGCTCTGCGGTACCGGCGGGGTAGGACAGCACCTCTGCGTAATGGGCCGCGTTGGTCTTGCTGAAGAGCCGGCTGTCCGTCCGGATCGGAACGCTGGTAACCAGGGCCAGGTTCACGGCGTCGCTTGGCCGGGCGTCGACCTCCTGCGGCCCGCCCGGCCCGTCCACGATCACGGTGGCGTAGTAGACCGGCGGAATCAGGCGGGTGATCCTGACCTCCCGGAGCGGGGAGCCGGCCGCGTGCAGCAGGCTCGCGGTCAGGTTGTAGGTCATCGGCCGCGGCCATTCGGCCGATTCCAGCTGCAGCGCCATCGCGGTGGCCTCGGCGGGGCCGATCCAGATCGGCAGCCGCCCCGCGCCGTCGCGTTCTTCCAGCAGCATGAGGTGCTTGCGCTCCGGCCCGTCGCCGGCCCGCCGGACCCCGGCCACGGAGACTTCTCTCCACTGTGGCTCATCGGCTGCAGTCATGGTTCTTCCTCCCTGGGTATCGGCTAGCTGGGAAAGGCGCGGTGCGAGAGCGGCCCGGGCCTGGTGCAGCCGGGCTTTGACCGCGCCCGCCGAGATGCCAAGCTCGGCTGCCACCTCACGGTGACTCAGCCCTTGCAGGTAGAACAGCAGGACAGCGTCGCGCTGTCCGCTGGGTAGCGCGGTGACCGCATCCCTGACCCGGCGGGCCAGGTCGGCGATTTCCGCGATCTCGGCTGGACCGGGGCAATCGGACGCCAGCTCATCGGCCGGCAGGCCGAGGTTCTCCGGACGCAGCTGGCGCAGCCAGCTCCGTGCCACGTTGAGCGTGATACCGCAGAACCAGGCGCCGAACCGCTCCGGCGAGCGCAGCCGGTCAAGGCCGGTCATCGCGCAGACCGTGGCCTCCTGCGCCGCATCCCGCGCAAGATCCGCGGATCCCAGCACCCGGGCGGCCAGAACGACGGCGATCTTCCAGTGCCGGGTCACCAGCTCGGCGAAGGGCTCCTTCGCGCCGAGCAACGCCGCGCCCACCAGCTCGGCATCGGTCGTCTTGGAGTCCAGCGGCGGCGCCACGTCCTATAGTGTCCGCCGGCCGTGCGTAGGTTAGCCCGGGCCCGGGACGATCTCAGCAGCGGCCGAGGTGGAGCTGGACGGCACTTCCGGGCCAGTGGCCGGCGTCTTCAGGGGCGCCCGGCGTGACGCGGGCGAAGCTGCGGGGAACAGGCGGTGCAGGTGGTAGTCGATGACCGCCTGGGCCTGCGCGGCTGAGGACTGGCCGGCCATGACGCTCGTGCCCAGGCCCGCGGACATGGTCAGCAGGGTGACGGCTTCCAGGTCCGGGTCCAGGTGGCCGGGCATGTCACCGGCGGCCTGGGCCGCCCGCAGCTGGGCGGCGATCACATCGCTCACGATGCTTGAGTTCCGGGCCAGGGGACTGATCGCCAGCTCCGGATCGGTCAGCGACAGCGCCAGGTAGGCCGTGTAGACGAGGGTGAAGGTGCGCCGCTCGTCGTCGGCGGGCAGCGCCTCGGTCAGGATGGCGGCAATAACATCGCGCGGGCGGGCCGGGCTTCCTGGCTCCTTCATCCGCTGGATCCGCGCGAGAGCCCGGTCGCTGAACTGGGCGGCCAGCTGCTGCATGGCGGCCAGCAGGAGCTCCGCCTTGGTGCCGAAGTAGTACTGGACGAGCCGCAGGGACACGCCGGCCTCGGCCGCGACCTCGCGCATCCCGGTGGCATGCAGGCCGCGCACGGCCGCCGTCCGCACCAGCGCGTCCGCGATCTGCCGCCGCCGCTCCTGGTGATCGACCCGCCTCGGCACCCGCCCACCGTACCCTCGTCCACCGCCGCCCCTATGATGATACACTCGTACCATCATAGTGGCGGGCTGAGCGGTGCGGAGGATGAGGGACATGCTCGGGATCAAGCGCATCACCCGCGCAGCAGACCTGGCGCCCGAGGGCGAGCCGGGATCGTGGGTGAGCGACGCGGCACGGGAGAAGTTCCTGGCCGCCTACGAGCGGGTCTTCGCGCTGTGGCCGGAGCCGCGGGAGGAATTCGATATCGAGACCGCCACCGCCACCACGCGGGTGCACGCCTACCGGCCGCATCCCGATGGCCCGCCGGTCGTGCTGCTCACCGGTGCCGGGGGCAACGCCGCGGCCTGGTTCCCGCACGTGGCGGCGCTCGCCGGAGTTGGCCCGGTCTACGGGATCGACCTGCCCGGCGACCCGAACCCCAGCGTCGCGCGCGCCCTGATGACCCCCCCGGAGAACTGCGCCGCCTGGCTGGACGAACTCCTGGGCCAGCTCAGCGACCGCCCGGCGCACCTGGTCGGCTTCTCCTACGGCGGCTGGATTGCCATGAACCAGGCGATCCGCGCGCCCGGGCGGGTCGCCTCCATCACGCTGCTGGACCCGGCCGGGCTCACCCGGGTCGACGCCCGCTTCTGGTTCTGGCTCTCCATCAGCGGCCTGGCCGCGATGACCCCGATGCCGCTGCGCCGCCGCCTCGCCCGGTGGCTGGACAGCCCGGCCATGCTGCAGCCGGAGCTGATGACGCTCATGTGGGCCGCCATCCGCGGCTACCATGCCGAGCCGAAGTCCCCCGGCGTCCTCGCCGACGACGAACTCCGCGCGATCGACGTGCCGGTCCTGCTGGTCACCGGCGCGCGCAGCGCCCTCATCACCCCAGCGCAGGCACGCATGCGGGGAAGCCTCATGCCGCACGCGGAAGTCGCCGTCGTCCCCGGCAGCCACGGCGGATTCAACCGGATCGATGAACTGAATGACCGGATCGCCGCGTTCATCAAGGGCCAGGCCACCGGCCAGCAGGCCGCTCAGCCGGCACCTCCGCCCGCCACCAAAACGGCAGGACCGGCATCCTGACCCAGCCCTGTGACGAGGCCGCCTGAGCCCCGAGCACCTCGTGCGGGCTGCCCGGCGACATCACTGACCGCACCACGCGGAGCCTGCTAGTCGCGCCCCTGCCACGTGGTCACGCACGCCTCGTTTCCCTCAGCATCGGCGAGCAGCCAGAACGCGGGCGCCTCCGCATCCGATACCAGCACGCCGCCGGCATCCAGCGCGGCCTGTATCCGGTGCGGTGCCTCATCGTGCGGCACCGACACGTCGAAATGGATCCGGTTGCGCTGAGTCCGCGGCACGTCCATCTGCTGGAACCAGATAGTCGGTCCCTGCCACAACGGGTCGATCAGCCCGTCATCCGGGGCTGAGCCGTCAGTCTCGTCGCCGTAGCCCATCACGGCCTTCCAGAACGGGCGGATGGCGGCGATGTCCATCGCGTCGATCGCGATCTCCAGCGCCTGGACCGACCGGGTCACCCCGGGACCGATCTCCGGGCTGGTGGGTACGCCCAGTTCAGCGAGGGCCGCTGATATCCGCCGGGCCAGGACGACGTCTTGCTGCGTCACGCCCGCGACCGCGGCCGACTGGAGGGTCAAGGCCACCAGGTCGGGGCGGACGTCCAGGCGAAGATGCTGGCCGGCCGCCTCGCCGCAGGCGGCCACGGCCTGCGTGCTGACTTCGGCCGCCCGGGCGAGCGACGGCACTCGCGCCAGGGTCCGGTAGCCCCCCAGCACGTATCGCCAGCCCAGGCCGGCGACGGCAGCGGAGGCCTGCGGCCGGCTCAGCTTCCGGGTCAGATCGCTAGCGGCATCATCCATGCGGACATCCTTCCAGCGAGTTCTGGCGGGCTCCGGCCACATCAGCGAATGTTGCAGAAAGTAACGAAGTGGTGCTCCTGCGCTGTCACTGGGTAGGTACTGCAGTCAAGGGGCGGCGCCGCGGGGTTTCCCGGTGCCATGGGGGCAGGAGCGCGCAGGGGATGGCGAGAGAGCGGTACTGGGAGTCGGCGCGCCGCGTGGCGGCGGTGAGCGTGGCGGTGGTGGCGGTGATCGCGGCGTCGGTGGGGGTGACGATCTGGCGGTATGAGGTGGCGTTGTCCCGGTCGGCCGCGCAGCTGGACGCCCGCAGCGAGACGGTGCTCACGGCCACGCTGGTCAGCCTGTTCTGGCACGAGCGCGAGGCGATGCGCGAGGACCTCCTGACTCCGTCACCGGACGTGCTACTGGAAATCCGGGCGGCCGGGGCGCAGTTCGCGGCCACGGCGGCCACGCTGGCCCGGGACGAACCGCCCGGCGAGGCACTTTTCCGGGCGCAGGCCGCGGCGGCGAACCGGTCATTCCTGGCCCTGTACATCCAGTTGCGGAAGACGGCGGGCACGAAACTGGCGCGTGACACCGGGGCGAACGCCCGGCTGGACGCCAAGGAACCCACTGTCCTGGGACCGCTGAGCCAGCTCGGCCGGCTGCAGGGCCAGCGCGGGGCGGTGGCGCGGGCGGATGCGGCGGCGGCGGGTGGTCAGGCGCTGGTGGTGGGGGTGGCGGCGGCGTTGCTGGCGGTTTTGGCGGGGGTGTTGTTCGCGGTGTTTGCGCTGGGGTTGCTGCGGCGGGCGCGGGGGCGGGAGGGGGAGCTGACGTCGGCGTTGCGGCGGTTGGGGGGGTTGCTGGCGCGGTTGCGGTCGGTGTCGGGGGTTCTGGGGGAGGTGACGGGGGAGTTGCGGCGGGCGGCGGCGTCGGCGGCGGGGGTGGCGGGGGCGCAGTCCTCGGCGGTGGCGCAGACGTCGGCGACGATCGCGGAGCTGGCGGCGGCGGCGGGGTCGATTGCGGGGAATGCGCATGCGGTGGCGGGGGCGGCGGAGCGCACCGGGCTGATGATGGGCGAGATGCGGGTGACGGTGGAGGCGATCGCGGCGCGGGCGTTGTCTTTGGGGGGGCGGACGCGGCGGATCGGGGAGATTCTGGAGCTGATTAACGATATTGCCGGGCAGACGAATTTGCTGGCGTTGAATGCGGCGATTGAGGCGGCGCGGGCGGGGGAGGCGGGGCGGGGGTTCGCGGTGGTGGCGGCGGAGGTGCGGAAGCTGGCCGAGCGGTCGGTGCAGTCGACGGAGTCGATCGCGGTGATTATCGCGGGGGTGCGGGAGGAGACGGGCGCGACGATCCTGGCCACCGAGCAGGGCGCGCGGCAGGCGGGGGAGGTGGGGGATCTGATGGCCTCGACGGCGACGATGCTGGCGGATTCGATCCTGGCCACGGGGCAGCAGAAGTCGGCGGCTGATCAGGTGGATACCGCGATTCAGCAGATCCGCGAGTCGGCCGGGGCGCTGGCCGCCGAGCAGGCCCAGTGGCTGGCCACCGCCGAGCGCCTCGACGGCCTGGTCGACGAGCTCGAGCACACCCTGCACGACGACCACGGCGAAAGCAGCCCGTGAGCGTCTACGTGCGGATGCGTGTCGGCTCGGAGGCGTATGCGATGCCCGTCGAGCACGTGCGCGAAGTGGCCGACCTTGGCGCGGTGCAGGCCATTCCGGGAGCGGGGCCGGAAATGCTCGGCGTACGGAACCTGCGCGGCCAGATCCTGCCCGTTGTCGACCTGGCGCTGCTGCTCGGCATCAACGCGATCACGCGGCCGGTCCGCCTGCTGGTCGCCGAGGCGGGCGGCCGTCACGCGGGCTTCGCCATCGACGCGGTCAGCGAGGTGGGCGAACTGCCGGATCCGACCGAGGAGACGGAGTCCGACCTGCTGACCGGCGCCACGCTCGTCGGCGGGGACTTCATCGGGATCATCGACGTGACCCGGGTTTTCGATTCGCTGGAAGGACGCGGCAGTGAGCGATCTGGACGCTGAGCTCACCGATATCTTCCGGGACGAGGCGGCGGAGCGGCTCGATCAGATGGAGACGTCGCTGCTGGCCGTCGAGTCGGGGAACGCGGGTGCCGATTCGGTGGACTCGCTGTTCCGCAACGCGCACACCATCAAGGGCGCGGCCGGGATGCTCGGCCTCGACGACATCCGCGCACTCGCGCACGCCGTCGAGGACGTGCTGGCGGGCGTGCGCGGCACCGGAGTCTTCCCGCCTGCCCTCGCGGCGCCGCTGCTGCGCGCGGTCACCGTGCTGCGCGCGCAGGTCACCGGGGCGGGCGAGCCCGTCGATGACCTCCTCCGAGACCTCGCCGCGAGCATGGCGATGCTGACCGGCGGCGAAGCCGGGCCGCCCGGCGCCGCGAGTACCAGCCGGCGGAACAGCAGCTGCAGCCGGCGGAGCGGTGCCAGCCGGCACCGCAGTCCCAGCCGAGGGCATAGTCCCAGCCGAGGGCATAGGGCCGGCCGACGGCGCAGGCCAGCCGAGCCGGCCTGGCCAGGGCACCCATGAGCCGGACCCGGAAGCCCACCGCCCGGCGGCGCAGCGGCCCCCGCTGCGAGTCCCGGCCGCGAAGCTCGATCGCCTGCTCGACGTGGTCGGTGAGATCATGCAGGACCAGGGGCGGCTGGCGCACTTGCTCGGCGGCGAGGCGCGGATGTCCAGGGACATCGCCGACATGCTCAGCAACAGCGAGCGCATGCTTGACGAACTCAAGGACACCGCGATCGGGATGCGGACCCTCCCGCTCACGGTGATCACGCGCCGGCTGCCGCGCGCGGTCCGGGATCTGTCGGTCGCCGCCGGGAAAGATGTCGAACTCGTAGTCACGGGCGCTGACACCGAGCTTGACCGCGTGATCCTGGAGAGTCTGTACGACCCGCTCGCTCACCTGCTGCGCAATGCCGTGATCCACGGCATTGAGTCTCCGCCGGAGCGTGCGCGTGCGCAGAAGCCCGCCCGCGGCCGGCTGGAGGTCCGGGCCGTGCCACGCGGCAGCCTGGTCGAGATCGTCGTCGCCGACGACGGCCGGGGGGTCTCGCCGGAGGTAGCCGCTGAGGCCAGGCGGGCCGGGTCGCTCGCCGGGGTGCTCGCCCGCGCCGGGTATTCGACGGCCCGGGAAGTGACCGATCTCGCCGGGCGCGGCGTCGGCCTCGACGCGGTCAAGAGCTACGTGCAGTCAATGGGCGGCATCCTGGAGATCCGCAGCGAGCCCGGCCAGGGCATGGAAGTCATCCTGCTGCTTCCGCTGGCGCTGGCGCTGCTCGAAGCCCTGCTCTTCGAACGTGGCGGGACGGTCTATGGCGTGCCGCTGGTGGTGGCGGAAGAGGTCGTCACGGTGACCCAGCAGCTCACGCTGGAAGGCCGGGCCGTCCTGGAGGTACGCGGGCGGGCGCTGCCGGTAGCTGACGTCGCCGAACTCGTGGGCGCGCGCGCACCGCCGCTGCCGGACCGATCGCCTGCGCTGGTCATCGACGCCGGCGGCCGCCGCGCCGTGGCGGCCTGCGACGCCATGCTGGGCGCCGAGGAGGTCGTGATCAAGCCCCTCAGCCCGCTTTTCGGCGGCATCGAGGGATACCTCGGCACAGCCATCCTCGGCGACGGCCGGATCGCGCTGCTCATCAATCCGGCGATGCTCACCCAGAGTCGCCGGCGGGCCGCCGGGATGACCGCGCCGGACGGTGACCGGCCCGGCCGCGGCCAAGGTGACGGCCGGCCCGGCCCCGACCAGGGTCCTGGTGGTCGAAGACTCATTCACCGTCCGGGAACTGCAGCGCAACGTTCTCGAGGCGGCCGGCTACGCCGTCGTGACCGCGCGCGACGGGCGTGACGCGCTTCGGGCCCTCGATCAGCGATCCCCAGATCGCGCTCGTTGTCACCGACCTGGAGATGCCCGAGCTGGACGGGCTCGGGCTGACCCGCGCGATCCGCGCCGACCCGGCGCGCGCGTCGCTGCCGGTCGTCATCGTCACTTCGCACGGGTCCGAGGAGGACATGCGCAAGGGAGTCGAGGCTGGCGCGGACGCCTATATGGCAAAATCAGGCTTCGATCAGCAGGCCATGCTAGCCACCGTCGAGCGGCTCGTTGGCCAGTGACCGCGGCGGCGCCGCGACGCGCGTGCTGGTCTGCGACGACTCCCGCGTGTACGCGGCCGCGCTGACCCGGGTACTCAGCTACGGCGGAGAGATCACGGTCGCCGCGGTCTGCGCCACCGCCAGCGCGGCCATAGCTGCCCTGCCCAGCATCAGGCCGGATCTCGTGATCATGGATCTTGAGCTTCCCGGCATGGACGGGCTCACGGCCATCGATGAAATCATGAGCTCGCAGCCACTGCCGATCCTGGTGCTCTCCGCCCGCGTCAGTGCCAGCAGCGGGCGGGCGGCAGCGGCGCTCGCGGCCGGAGCGCTCGATGCCATCGCCAAGGACCACCTCGACCTGCGCGATCCGGCCGGCGGCGGGGCGGCCGCCTTCCGGCAGCGGGTCAAGGTGCTCAGCCGGGCCCGCGTGATCCGGCATCTGCGCGCCCGAGCTCAGGGCCGGGCCGAGCGGGGCCTATCGCGCCCGCCGGGCCGCTGTGATCGGCGTGTGCGCGTCAACGGGGGGGCCGCAGATCCTGGCCTACCTGCTGGGAGCGCTCCCGGCCGGCTACCCGATCCCGGTCCTGGTCGTGCAGCACATTGGCACCGGGTTCGCCGAGGGCCTGGCCGAGTGGCTCGACCATACGGTGCGGCTGCGCGTCGCTATCGCCAGCAGCGGGGCGATGGCCTGCCCGGGGCGTGGATCGCGCCGGCCGGCGCGCATCTCAAGCTGACCGTGACCGGCCGGATGCACCTCGACCGGCGCGCTGTCGCCGGCCAGCATCGCCCGTCCGGTGATGTCCTGTTCGAGAGCGTCGCCGCGGTCGCCGGCCGGACCGGCGTCGCGGTCGTCCTGTCCGGCATGGGCACCGACGGCGCGGCCGGCGCGGCTGCGGTACGCGCGCGCGGCGGGCTGACGATCGCCCAGGACCGGGAGTCGTCGGCGGTCTACGGGATGCCGCAGGCGGCGATCGATCTCGGGGTCGGGGCTGTGCTGTCCCCCAGCGAGATTGCCGCCTCGCTGCTGGCCCTGAGCCACGAGCCGCAGCTGGGTATCTGGTGAACCCCCTGGCCGAGATCGCGGAACTGGTCCGGGCGGAGACGGGGATCGCCTGGCCGGCCGCGCGCCAGGCCGCTCTTCGCGCCGCCCTGCGCCGGGTGGCGCCGGGAACCGACCCGGGCGCATTCCTGCGCGCGATCTCGGATCCGGGCCGCCGCCGCGGTCTGCATCGACCGGCTGATCGACGAGGTGACGGTGCAGGAGACGACCTTCGCCCGGGATGGCGGCCAGCTCGAGGCGATCGGATGGCACGGCCTGCTCCGGCTGGCCCGCGCGGCCGGGCCGGGGGCCATCCGCGTCTGGAGCGCAGGATGCGCGACCGGGGAGGAGGCGTACACGCTGGCGCTGCTCGCCGACCAGGCGTTCGCCCCGGTCAGTGCCCCGGTCGACGTGCTGGGAACGGACATCTCAGCTGCCGCCATCGCCGCGGCCGGCGCCGGCCTGTACCAGCGAGCGGGCGGTACGCGCGCTAGCGGCGTCGTCGCGCAGTCGCTACTTCGGCCGGCAGGCCGACGGCGGCTATCTCGTCGGGGAGCGCCTGCGCAGGCTAGTCCGCTTCCGCCGGCACAATCTCGCCCGCGGCGCGTTCCCGCCGCCCGGCGAAGCCGCCTTCGACCTCGTCGTCTGCCGGAATGTGCTCATCTATTTCGAGCCGCCGCTGGCGGCCCAGGTGATCGAGTCGCTGCAGCGGTCGCTGCGCCCCGGCGGCCTGCTGGTGCTGGGGGCGGCGGATGCCCTCATGCGGATCACGCCGCGGCCGGCCGTCCCGGCGGCTCCCGCGGCCGGAGCCGTCCAGCCGGGGCGGCCGGGAGGACGGGACCGCGCCGCCGGCCGCCCGGGCGCCAGCCGGCGCTCTCGCGCGAGCAGCGGCTGGCGGCCGCGCTGGATGCCGCGGACAAGAGCGACCGGGGCGATGCCCTCGCGCAGGTGGCGTCGTTGCTCGCCGACAACCCGCTGGACGCCGACGCGCATTTCGTCCGGGGGCTGGTCACGCTGGAGGCGGGCGAGCCGGAGCAAGCGGTGGCCGCGCTCCGCCGGGCACTGTACGCCGACCCGACGTTCTCGCTCGCGGCGTTCACGCTGGGCCGCGCCCACGACGCGCTGGGCGACGTGCCGGCCGCGCGGCGTGCCTATGAGCGGGTGCTGCGGACGATCAACCCGGAGGACCACCGCGCACGAGCTGATTCTCCAGCAGGTCGATATCGGTGATATCGCCGCAGCCTGCCGCGCGCGGCTTGGCGCGCCGCCATGAGGATCCGCACCCGCCGCCTCGCCGCGATCCAGCGGGCCGCCCTTACCAGTGCGTATAACGTATTGTGATTGATAACTAGCTGATCGTAAGAAAGTGGTCAGGCGGCACGGATTCAGGCCCAGGGGGGATGCATGGCCAGCACCGGGCATGACGGCCAGCCGGGACGGATCCTCCTGGTCGAGGACGACGCGGTGGCCGCCCACTTCGCGATGCAGGTGCTCGGCAAGCGGGGCGGGTTCGATGTCACGCATACGCCCGACCCGGCGGTCGCGCTCCGGCACGTCAGCTCGGCGGCCTGGGACCTGGTCCTGACCGACGCGGAACTGCCGGGCATGACCGGCCTCGAATTCCTGGAGGCGCTGCGCAGGCTCTCCCCGGATCTTCCCATCGCCGTGATCACCGCCCACGAGCATGCCGATAGCGCCGTGCGGGCGCTGCGGAAGCGGGCCGATGAGTTCCTGCAGAAGCCGGTCCGGCCGGACCGGCTGCTGGCCTCCGCCGTCTCGCTGACCGCCAGGGGGCGCGCGGCACGGCTGGCCGGCCGGCATGCCGTGCTCGCCATCGGCGCGCACCCGGGTGACGTCGCGATGGGCGCGGCCGGAGCCCTGCTCGCGCACCGCGACGCCGGGCATGAGATCTCGGTCCTGACGCTCACCAGGCGGGGCAGCCTGGTCACCGGGCACAGCGAGGGCACCCAGATCGCCCGCCCGGGCGAGTCAGAGATGGCCGCGCTGGCCCTCGGCGCCACTTTGTTCGCCGAGGATCTCCAGGACACCGGCAGCGAGGAGGGCGACCCGGCCGTCGGCCTGATCAGGCGCATCATCGAGGCGGTACGGCCGACCACGATCTACACCCATTCGCGTTACGACGCGGACTCCGATCACCGCAACACCCACCAGGCCGTCATGCGGACCGCCGGGGAGGTCGGGTGCGTTTACTGCTTCCAGTCACCGTCGGTGACAGCGGAGTTCAGGCCGACCCATTTCGTGACCATTGATGGGCAATCTGAACGCAAGTTCCTGGCCATCAAGGCCCTGGCGGCACCGGGGCAGGTACGTGCCTGCGCCGAGCTGGACCTGGTCGGGCCGCCCGCCCGGCACTGGTCGCGCTTTGGCGGCGGACCGCATGCCGAGGCGTTCGAGGTGATCCGCGAGACCCGGGCTCACCAGTACCTGGGCTGATCCGGGATGGTCTCCAGGTCGGCCAGGACCAGGTCCCGGTCTTCGTCCTCGGCGATGGCGGCCGCCGCGGCCAGCGCCTGGTCGGTCCATTTCCTGGCCGTCTCGGGGTCGGCGGCGACGGCGAACGCCCGGGCCAGCGCCTCGTAGCCGAAAGCAAGATCCCAGTCGCCGATGCCGTTGGCCAGGCAGATGTCCAGCACCCGCTGGGCGTGGTAGATCGCGGGCTCCGGCCGGGCCAGGACCGCGTAGACGCGAGAGACCTGCCACTCGCCCCGGGCCAGGTGGGCCGGCGTAGCGGCCGGCACCTGCCCCCAGTGGTAGCGCGACGCGTGCGCCGTGTGCACCATCCGGTCGTCGTCTTCCTGGCTGCGGTCTTCCCGCTCCATCAGCCGCCAGGTCTCGTTGAACAGCTGCGCGGCCAGGGTCCGTTCGTCGCTGACCGTGCCCGTGCCCGGCGGGGCGCTGGCCGCCGCCCGGGCGCTGGCGGCTTCGTCCTGGCTCATGGTCGTTTCGATCCCTTCGCTGATCAGGTGGCCGATCCGGGGTTCGGCACGCCGGCCACGTTAGGACCTTCCCGGGGCAGACTCAAGCCCGGGCCGGGCACCACCCCGCCGACCCAACCCCGGGCGGCCGGCCGCTCAGGCCTGGGTGGCGGCGGCCAGGCTCTCGCGCACCGTCTGGGTCAGCGGGTGACCGGGCTCGAGGGCACTCTCGCAGTCGGCCAGGGTGCGCTCGAAGACCGCGATGGCGTCAGCCTGCCGCCGGGCCGTGTGGTACGCGTGAGCCAGGTTGCAGCGCGAGGTCAGCGTGTCCGGGTGCTCGGGCCCGAGCACCCGCTCGCAGTCGGCCAGGGTGCGCTCGTACAGGGGCACGGCCTCCACGATCCGGCCCGCGGTGTGGTACGCGGCGGCGAGATTGCCGCGGGCGGTCACGGTGTCGGGGTGGTCCGGGCCCTGGATCAGCTCGCGGTCGGCCAGCAGGCCCTCGTACAGCGGGATGGCGTCCTTCATCCGCCGCCCGGTGTGATACGCGGCGGCGAGGTTGCCGCGGGCGATGAGCGTATCCGGGTGCTCGGGGCCGAGCACCCGCGCCCGGTCGGCCGCCGTGCGCTTGTAGAGCGGGATGGCGTCCTTCATCTTCCCCGCGGCCCGGTACGCATAGGCGAGGTTGCCGCAGGAGGTCAGCGTGTCCGGGTGGTCGGGCCCGAGGACCCGCTCGCGGTCGGCCAGCGTGCGCGCATACAGCGGGATGGCTTCCTTCATCTTCCCCTGGGCCCGGTACGCGTAGGCGAGGTTGCCGCAGGAGGTCAGCGTGTCCGGGTGGTCGGGCCCGAGGACCCGCTCGCGGTCGGCCAGCGTGCGCTGGAACATGGTGGTCGCATCCGCCAGCCGTCCGGCCGAGCTGTAGGCGAGGGCGAGGTTCCCGCGGGAGGTCAGCGTGTCGGGGTGGTCGGGCCCGAGCGCCCACTCGCGGCCCGCGATGGTGCGCTCGTAGAGCGGAATGGCCTCCGTTACCCGCCCGGCGGCCAGGTAGGCGTGGGCCAGCTCGCCGCGGCAGGCCAGCGTGTCGGGGTGGTCGGGCCCGAGGATCCGCTCGCGCTCCTCCAGGCACTGGCGGTGCGCGTCAATCGCCTGGCCGGGCTGCCCGGCCGCGTCGTACGCGGCCGCGAGGTGGTCGCGTGCGGCGAGAGTCTGGGCATGATCGGGGCCGAGAACGCGGTCGATGCCGTCGATCATCGTCTGCCAGTAGCCGATGGCCGCCTCAGCCAGCCGCGCCTCGTCCAGGCTGCGGCCGGCCCGCAGCAGCAGGGGCATGCTCTCGGGCGCCAGCAGCAGGTCACCGGTACTGCGGCGGAGGCATGCCGTGTTGTCGCGCAGCGCCTGGGCGAGCACCGGCTGAGTCTCCTGAGCGGGCCAGGCGGCCAGGAGCGCGGCGGCGGCCGCCTCGGCGGCCCGCTTGAGCACGGCCGGGGGCAGGGCCTCCCGGACGGTGGCCTGGACCATGGGGTGCACCCGCACCGTCCGCTCCGCGCTGGCCGGATCGATGGTGACCAGGCCGAGGCGGGCCAGGTTCTGCAGGGCATCGCGGGCCTGCTGCCCGTCGGCGGGCGGACCGTCGCCGGCCCGGCCGGCGATGAAATCGGACCCCGGCTGGCTGGTCAGGACCGCGCCCGGCACGCCGTCCGGGTCCAGCAGCGCGGTCAGCGCCAGGGCCGGCCGGGCCAGGCCAGCCGGCGGAAGCTGATCGGCGTAGTCGAGGGACAGTGACCAGGTAATCGTGGCGATCGACGAGTAGCTGGCCGCCGACCCGGGCAGCCGGCGCTTTCGCTCGGCGAACCAGCCGCGGTATTTCCGGCAGTCAATCCCCAGGTCGGCCATCAGGGCGGCGGCGTGCCCCAGCGCGAGCGGCAGGCAGCGGAGATCCTCCGCCAGGTCGAGCGCCTCGATTCGCTGGTCCGGGTTGTCGTAGAGGCTCGCGGTCAGGTAGCTGATCGCCTCGCGGCGGGAGAAGGCCCCGATCGGCACGATTCTCCGGCCGGGCGCCCGGAGCGCCGCGGAATCCAGCCGGCTGGTCACGACCACGTGCCCGGCGGGCCCCTGCGGCCACAATCCCTCCAGGTCGGCCGGATCGGCGAGATCGTCGAGGACGACGAGCCAGGGCCGGGTGGCACGGGCCAGCCAGGCCAGGAACCGGGTGGCGGCCACGGCCGGATCGACGCCGGGCTCCGCGATGCCGAGGTCGCTGAGGGCCTGCGCGTAGCCGGCGATCAGGGCGTCCCGGCTGGACGCCGTCAGCCAGACCAGGGCTTCCACCGCGCCGGCCTGCCAGAGCGAGTGAGCCAGCGCAGCGGCCAGCTGCGTCTTGCCGGTGCCCCCCATCGCCGCGAGCGGGTCGGGGTTCCCTTCGTCCGGTGCCGGGTTCAGGACGGTGAGCTCGCCGGGCACAAGGCTGCCCGCCAGCCCGAGTCCGGTCTCGGGACGGGGGTTGAAAGCGGCCGCCAGCGGCGGCACCGTGCCTAACCGCACCGGCCAGACCACCTGACTGGCCAGTCCGGCGGCCGCCTTGTGGCCGCTGCCCTGGCTATCCACCGGGCATCACTACCAGCCCGCACGCGCTGCGCACCGGGACCTCCTTTGGTCCTTCATGGCAGACGCCACATTACGACGACATAACAGAGAATAGACATGATGACGGACATAGTCTCTCCGCACCAGGGATCTTGCCGGGCCAACTTGCCGCAAACCGGACCGCCCGGGCCCCCGGCGGGCGCCGGGCGCGGCGCGAATCAGGGCGCCAGGGCGACCGCGACTATCCGCCGCCGGCCCTGCGACCCGGTGATAGCGGCCTGCTGAGCCTGGCTGCCGAACGGCCGCCAGCGGGCCGCCATCCGGACCGCCCGGCCGCCATCCGGGTGCACCACCAGCCGCGCGGTCAGCCGGTCGGTGGCCTGATTCCACCAGGCGGTGCCGTCGATCGTGGCGTCGGTCACCCAGCGCACGCCGCTGAGCCTGATCCGGAGCAGCCGGCCGGGCCGGAACCTGATCTGGCCGCCGCGCAGGCCGCGGTCCCGGTCACCGCTGAGCAGCGGCCAGCGGCTGATCTCGTCGCCCACGCTCGCGAGCGCTACGGTAACGGCCTGCCGCGCGCGCCGCCCGGCGGTGTTGCCGGGCGCCGCCGTGGCGGGAACGGCGCCGGCCAGCCGCCGCGGGTACGCCCCGACGGTGTGCACCGGCGTGACCCGCGCCGCGCACGAGGTGTTCTCGGTCGCCAGGCCGCCCGGGTCCCGGACAAAGCGCCGGTAGATCGACAGGGCGCAGCCGTTGTTGACGTCCTGCCCGGCCACATGGGTCATGTTGGCCAGCGTCACCAGCCGGGCGGACGGGCCCAGCTGGCGCGTGACCAGCGTGGCGCCGCCCAGCCGCGGCGTCAGCGAGTCCAGCGTCCCGGACAGCACGAGCACGGGCAGCCGGGCGGGCACCAGCGGCGGCCGCCGGATGATCGGCCGGTGCCCCCGGTGCGGTGACGGCCAGCGCAGGCAGCCGCTGTAGGCCTCGGTGTACTGGTCCAGCGATGTCCACTGGGCCAGGCTGAACGGCGCGAAGGTCCGCCTGGGCTCACGGCGCAGCGCGGCCCGGTACTGCGCTTCGCGCACCGCGAACGGCGCGCGACGGCTGAAGAGCTGCACGTAATCGGTGCAGCCGACGGCGAAATACAGGCCGTCGCTGAACTCGGGCAGCGAGTAGTTGGTGTCATCGAAGCCCAGTGACAGCGCCGATATACGGAGCAATGGCGCCGCATCGCGATGCTGGAGCAAGGCCCGCGCGGCCGCATCGAGGTCGCGGTAGACCACGGGGTCGAATCCCGCGTTGTTGACCAGGTTGACCAGGGTCTCGACGGTCACCGTCAGGTGGCCCCGGGTGCCGTCGGCGGTAGTGGTCTCCCCGCTGACCGGGGCGCGGGCGAGCCGCCCGGCCAGGGCGGCGATCCTGTCCCAGCCGGGCCCGCGGGTGGCCGAGGCGCACGCGACCGACTCCCGGCAGGCGGCGGCGAAGGCACGCCGGGCGGTGATGACCGTGGTGGTGTACCACGGGTCGAGTCCGAGGACCTGGTAGGTCGAGTCAAGCGTGACCGAGCGCAGCATGCCCGGATAGCGGGACGCGAACACCTGGGAGAACCAGCTGCCGTAGGAATCGCCGTACAGGTCCACCCGGCCGATCCGCAGCGCGCGCAGTACCCGGGCCACATCCCGGGCCGAGTAGGCGGTGTTGAAGTCCTCCGAGGCGTGCACCCAGCCGCCGCCGCGGTAACGCCACTGGTGGTTCAGCTGGGCGCCGCAGGCACCGACCAGCCGGTTGAAGTGCGCCCCGGACTGATGTCAGCCGGCCCGCTCGAGCCCGCGGCAGTCGATCGGGGTGGACGTGCCGGTGCCGCGCAGGTCGACCAGGAGCAGGCCGCGGGTCCGGTGCAACGGCCCGATATCCGGCAGGTAGTCGTCCTCGCTGCCCGTTGTGGCGAAGCCAGGGCCGCCTTCGACCGCCAGCACCGTGCCCTCGGCCCGGCGGGTGGCGGGCAGCCAGCGGAAGCCGATGCGGATCCGCGGGCTGGCGGCCGACGCGTAGTCCAGCGGGACGGCGAGGTGCCCGCAGAAGGTCAGCGGCGCTCTCGCGCACCGGCGCACCGTGACGCGGCCCAGCCGGACGGCCCGCGCGCCGGCCAGCCCGGCCGCGGTCAGCCCCGGCTCGGCCAGCCCGGCCGCGGCAGGCACCTGGCTGGCGGCCGGGGACGCCGCGGCCACCGGGACCGGGGCCGGGCCGGCCACCACGAGCGCGGCCGTTAGCCCCGCCGCCAGCACGGCACTCGCCCGGCGCGGCGTCCACCGGCGGAAGATACGGGAAATCCTGGGGTCGGGCACACCGCGAGCGTAGATCGGCGTGCGCCCGACGGCCAGCACCCGCGCCCCGGCGGGCCCCGCGCCGCGCCATCCGGTCACCCGGCGGATCCGGTCAGCCGGCGGATCCGGTCACCCGGCGGATCCGGTCACCTGGCGGATCCGGTCACCCATCCGGCCGGATCCGCCGTGATCAAGGGATTGCGGTCGTTGACGCACCTGCTGATCAGGAATAGTGTCCGGCTGCCTGCGAATCGGAGAGGGGCGACGGTGCTGAGCTTCGGTGTGACCTTCATGACCGATCCGCCGGTCTCGGATGTGGTGGCCAAGGCCGCGCTGGCCGAGGAGAACGGGTTCAGCCACGTCTGGCTCTGGGACAGCCACGTCCTCTGGCAGGAGGTCTACCCGATCTTCACCCTGATCGCGGCGGGCACCTCCAGCATCCACATCGGCCCGTGCGTCACCAACCCGGTGACCAGGGACCCGACCGTGACCGCGTCGGCCATGGCGACGCTGAACGAGATTTCCGGCGGCCGGATGGAGCTGGGCATCGGCCGGGGCGACTCCGCCCAGCGGGTGCTCGGCCGCAAGCCGGTGACCGTGGCCGCGCTGGAGCAGGCCGTTGCGCTGATCCGGGACCTGGCCGAGGGGCGCGAGGTCGACCTGGCCGGCACCGCGGTAAAGCTCCCGTGGTCAGCCGGTCACCGGCTGCCGGTGTGGGTAGCCGCCTACGGGCCGCTGGCGCTGCGCTGCGCCGGCCGGGTCGCCGACGGCGTCATCCTGCAGCTCGCCGACCCGTTCATCATCGAGTGGGCGCTGCGTTACGTGCGCGAGGGCGCGGAGCAGGCCGGCCGGGATCCGGCCAGCGTCCAGGTCATGGCCGCGGCGCCGGCGTACCTCTCGGATGACCTGCCGCACGCGCGCGACCAGGCGCGCTGGTTCCCGGCGCTGGTCTCCAACCACGTGGTCGACCTGGTCAAGCGCTATCACGACGCCGAGCTGCCGGGCGAGCTGACCGAGTACATCGCGGCCCGGGAGCGTTACGACTACGCCCATCACGGCCGGGCCGGGTCCGGCAACGCGGAGTTCGTCACCGACGACGTGGTCGACCGGTTCTGCGTCCTCGGCACCCCGCAGCAGGTCATCGAGAAGCTCGGGCAGCTGCAGGACCTGGGCGTGCAGCAGTTCAACATCTACTCCATGGTGGACGACCCGCAGGCGCTGATCCGCGGGTTCGGCACCGAGATCATCCCGGCGCTCGGCGGCCTGGCGTCCCGGGCGTAACAGGCGCACCCTAGGAAGCGCAGCCGCCCGCCCCCGGCCCGCGGAACGGCCTGCCGAGAGGAGTCACCGATGCGAACTGTCCGCGCGGCCCTGATCCAGGCCCACGCCAACATGCCCAAGCAGGAGGCGGTGGACAAGCACATCGCGATGATCGCCGACGCGGCCGGCCAGGGGGCGCAGGTCGTCTGCCTGCAGGAAATCTTCCACGGCCCCTACTTCTGCGCCGAGCAGGACGCCAGGTGGTACGACACCGCGGAGCGCGAGGACGGCCCGATTGTCAGCCGGATGCGGGAGATCGCCCGTGAGCACGGCATCGTGCTGATCGTCCCGTGGTACGAGGAAGAGCAGCCCGGCGTCTACTACAACAGCGCCTGCGTGATCGAGCGCGACGGGTCCATCGTCGGCAAGTACCGCAAGACCCACATCCCGCACGTCGGGCCGTGCTTCTGGGAGAAGTTCTACTTCAAGCCCGGCAATCTCGGTTACCCCGTGTTCGATACCTCGGTCGGCCGGATCGGCCTGATCATCTGCTATGACCGGCACTTCCCGGAGGTCGCCAGGGAACTCGGCATCAAGGGCGCGGAGCTCGTTTTCAATCCGTCCGCCACCGTCGAATCGCTGTCCCGCTACCTGTGGGAGCTTGAGCAGCCCGCCCACGCCGTCGCCAACGGCTTCTGGATCGCGGCGAGCAACCGGGTCGGCACCGAGCCGCCGCTGTCCACGCACAAGTTCTACGGCTCCTCCTACTTCTGCAGCCCGCGCGGCAAGATCATCGCCCAGGCGTCGGACAGCGAGGACGAGGTCCTGGTCGCCGACCTGGACCTGGATGAGATCCGGGAGGTCCGCAATACCTGGCAGTTCTTCCGCGACCGCAGGCCGGAGACCTACGGCGAGCTGGCGGAGCAGCTGCCATGACGACGCTGATCAGCAACGGCACGGTCGTCACCGCCACCGACATGTCCCGGGCCGACGTCCTCATCGACGGCGAGAAAATCCAGGCGATCGGGACCGGCTTCGGCGCGGCGGACACGGTCATCGACGCGGCCGGCCGGTACGTCATGCCCGGCGGGATCGACGTTCATACCCACATGGAGCTGCCGTTCGGCGGCACGTTCGCCTCCGATGACTTCGCCACCGGCACCGCGGCCGCGGCCTGGGGCGGCACCACCACGATCATTGACTTCGCGGTGCAGAGCTACGGCGAGAGCCTGTCCCAGGGCCTGGACCGGTGGCTGGCGAAGGCCGACCCGAAGTCGCACATCGACTACGGGATGCACCTCATCGTGCGCGAGATCAGCGAGCCGATCCTGCGCGAGATGGACACGATGATCGACCGCGGCGTGCCGTCGTTCAAGCTGTTCATGGCCTATCCGGGCGTGTTCATGCTGGACGACGCGGCGATCTTCCGGGCGATGAGCCGTACGGCCGACAACGGCGGCCTGATCATGATGCACGCGGAGAACGGCGGCGCGATCGACGTGCTGGTCGAGCGCTACCTGGCCGAGGGCAGGACCGCCCCGGTTAATCACGGCCTGACCCGGCCCTCGTCGATGGAGGGGGAGGCCACGCACCGGGCCATCGCGCTGGCCGAGCTGGCCGGCGTGCCCGTCTACATCGTCCATCTCAGCTCCCGGGAGGCGCTGACCGCGGTGCGCGAGGGCCGCAGCCGGGGCGTGCCCGCATACGCCGAGACGTGCCCGCAGTACCTGTACCTGTCGATGGACGACCTGGCCAGGCCCGGTTTCGAGGGCGCCAAGTTCGTCTGCTCGCCGCCGCTGCGGCCCGCCGACCACCAGGCCGACCTGTGGGGCGGCCTGATTACCGACGATCTCCAGGTGGTCTCGACCGACCACTGCCCGTTCGACTACAAGGAGCAGAAGTCCCTCGGCGCGGACGACTTCTCCGCGATCCCGAATGGCCTGCCCGGCGTGGAGGACCGCTACACGCTGCTGTGGGACGGCGGCGTGGCGGCCGGCCATATCTCGCCGATGCGGTTCGTCGAGCTGATCGCCACCGCCCCGGCCAGGATGTTCGGGCTGCACCCGCGCAAGGGCACGCTGGCGCCCGGCTCGGACGCCGACATCGTCATCTTCAATCCGCTGGCGCGGCGGACGCTGTCCGCCTCGACGCACCACATGCGGGTCGACTACAGCTGCTATGAGGGCCGCTCCGTCTGCGGCGTCCCCGAGGTGGTGCTGCAGCGGGGCAACGTCCTGGTCCGCGACGGCAAGTTCCTGGGCACCCCGGGGGCCGGCCGGTTCCTGGAGCGCAGCAGGTTCGGACCCGGCGCGGCACCGGACGGCGGCGGCCGGGACCCCGCCGCGGGCGCCACCTAGCCGGGAGGCAGCTGCCATGGCTACCGCGGTTACGGTGCGCCGCGCCCGCCGGGTCTCCGCCAGCGCGGTATGGAACGGGGCCATCGGGCTGCTCGTGCTGGCCGCGCTGGTCGCCCAGTCGGTGCTCACCGCGCGGACCGGGACGGTGCCGCTCCCGACCCGGTTCATCCGCATGTTCAGCTTCTTCACCGTGCAGAGCAACATCCTGGTCGGCATCGCCGCGTTCTCGCTGGCGCTGGCGCCCGGCCGGGATGGCCGCTGGTGGCGGGTGCTGCGGCTGGACGCCCTGGTCGGCATCAGCGTGACCGGCGTGGTGTACACGACCGTGCTGCGGACCCAGCACCAGCTGCACGGCTGGGCGGTGGTCACGGACGGCGTCTTCCACTACATCGTGCCGCTCGCGACCGTGGCCGGCTGGCTGGCGTTCGGGCCGCGGCGCCGGTGTGATGCGCGGACCGCCCTGTGGGCGCTGGCCTGGCCGCTCGCGTGGCTGGCTTACACCCTGCTGCACGGCTACGTCACCGGCTGGTATCCGTACCCGTTCATCGACGTGACCCGGCACGGGTACGGCGGCGTCGCGCTCAACTCGCTCGCCGTTACCGCCGTGCTCGCGGTGATGATTGCCGTGTTCTGGCTCGGCGACGCGTACCTGCCCGGCGGCCGCCCGCGCCGCCCGCCGGCCCCGGCGCCGGGCTCGCCGCCGTCCGGGAGCTAGCTGGCCCGGGGCTAGCTGCTGGCCTGGCTGGCGATCCCTCGATCGCCGACGAACATATTGAGCAGCCACCCGACGACGCCCACGATGATCGCCCCCCAGAAGGCCGCCCAGAACCCGGTGACGTGGAACGGCAGCGAGAGCTTGCCCGCCACCCAGCTGGTGAGCCAGAGCAGCAGCCCGTTGACGACCAGGCCGATCAGGCCCAGGGTCAGCACGTAGAACAGGCAGCCGATCGTCTTGGCGATCGGCTTCAGGATCGCGTTGACGATGCCGAAGATCAGGGCCACCACGATCAGCGTGAGCACCTTGGACAGGGTGCTGCCCGTCGTCAGCTCGATGCCGGGGACAACGGCAGTCGCCACGAACAGGGCGATCGCGGTGATCAGCACGCGGATCACGGCGCTCAGGGGCTTATCCCGGACGTTCATGGGGATCATCCTGGCACGGCCCCGGCCTGCCGCGGGCAGCCGGCTGGCCCCGGCCGGCCGTCCCGCTGATGCTCGCGGCCGTCGTGCCCGACACTAGATCCATGACCACCATCCATGCCGCCGCCGCTGCGTCTCCGCCGCTGGCCGGCCCGGCCATCGGCGGCCGCCGGCTGCCGATGCTGGACCGGGCCCGGATCTACGCCTGCGGGATCACGCCGTACGACGTGACGCACCTGGGACACGCGGCCACGTTCGTCTGGATAGACACGCTCAGCCGCACCCTGCGCCTGCTTGGCATTGAGCCTGAGATCTGCCGGAACATCACCGACGTCGACGACGTCCTGGACGCGGCGGCGCAGCGGGCCGGCACGCCATTTGATGCCTTCGCGGCGGTCCAGCAGTTCCACTTCGAGCGGGATATGGCCGCGCTGGGCGTGCGTGCCGCGCAGCACGAGCCGCGCGCGCACCGCTATGTCGGGCAGGTGATCAGGCTGGCCGCGGGGCTGCTGGCCACCGGGGCCGCCTACCAGCGCGGGGGCAGCGTCTACTTCCGCGGCGAACCGGCCGTCCAGGCCGCGGGCCTGGACCGGGCCGCCGCGCTGCGGCTCTCCGCCGAGTACGGCGGACGGCCCGATGACCCCGGCAAGGATGACCCGCTGGACGCGGCGGTGTGGCAGGCCAGCGAGCCAGGTCACCCGGCCTGGGAATCGCCGTGGGGAACGGGCCGGCCCGGGTGGCACGCCGAATGCGCCGCCATGGCCCTGTCCGTGTTCGGCGTCGGCGTGGACATTCACGCAGGCGGGAAGGACCTTCGCTTCCCGCACCACGCCTACCACGCGGCGATGGCCGAGGCATTCACCGGCGTCCGGCCGTACGCCCGCGGCTGGCTGCACGTCGGCACCGTCACGCTGGACGGCAAGAAGATGGCGAAGTCGGCCGGCAACCTCGTCCTGCTGGACAGCCTGCTGGCCGCCCACCCCGCGGCCGCCATCCGGCTGATGATCCTGGACCGGCCCTGGGCGCAGGACTGGGACTACGCTCCCGGCCTGCTCGGCGCCGCGGCCGTCCGGCTGGAGAGCCTGTACCGGGCGGCCGGCCGCACCGTCCCGGAAGACCAGCACGTCATCGCCGAGATCCGCCGTCTGCTGGCCACCGACCTGAACGTGCCAGCGGCGCTGGACCTCGCGATCGAGGCCGGCGGTGCCCCGGCCCGGATCCTCGCCACGGCCCTCGGGCTCTGACCCGCCGGCGCACGGCCGGCGACCCGGCGCGAGCGCGGCCGGTGACTGGCCGCAGCGGATAACTGCTGAGCGCGGCCCAGGTGCCCGGCGCTGCAGCCCACCATCAACCGGCGGTCGCCTGCCCCTGGGCCGCGCCTGGAGCCCGCTACCCGACGGGCCGGAGACTATTCGCGTGCCGGTCTCCTAAGTTCTGCATGGTGACGGCGGTGATGTTGAAGAGGGCGAACGCCCCGCTGCTGCCGAACATCATCACCGCAGTGATGATCACGCTGGAGCTGAGGCCCAGCGCGGTCTGGGTGGCGGCCATGGCGAGCCCGGCGATCAGCAGGGACCGCCACGGTCCCAGCCGCCGGGTCAGGCGCGAGCCCGCAGCCCCGGTCGCGACCCCGAGGGGTCCCGGGGCGTTGACCGCGAACGGCAGGACGGCGGCCAGGCCGACCAACCAGCCTCCGGCGGCCGGTCCGGCCAGTTCGTTGCCGACGATCTGACCGGCGATGAGCCGCAGGCGGCTCCCGGCGATGAGCCGGAGGCGGCTCCCGGGCTCTGACCCGGGGGAGTTACCTCCAGCGGCCCCCGCGCCGTCAGGGGTTGCCGGGAGTGGGCTGGATGGCCCATCGCGTGCCGTTCCAGCGTTCCGCCAGTGTTACCTGGCCACCGCTGGTGGTGACGTCCCCGGCAGCGATGCACCGGTGCGCCGATTCGCACGACACCGAGTTCAGGCTGGCCCCGGTCGGGTCGGGGGTGGACTGGACAGCCCACTGCGTGCCGTTCCAGCGCTCCGCCAGCGCCCCGGCGGTGGAGCTCCCGACGGCGGTGCATGCGCGGGCTGAGCTGCACGACACCCCGTTCAGGGAGCCGTTACCGGCGGGGTCGGTGACAGGCACGACCGTCCAGGTCACGCCGTTCCAGCGTTCCGCCAGCGGCGTGGGGGTCTCGTCGATACCGACCGGCGTGGTCCCGACCGCCATGCACGCGCGGGCTGAGGTGCACGACACGCTGGCCAGCAAGCTGAGATCGCTCAGCAGCGGCGTGGCCCGCACGGTCCAGGCCGTCCCGTTCCAGGTCGCCGCCAGCGACTCGTGATTACCGTCGCTAGTTATGTAGGTCCCGACGGCGGTGCACGCGCGGGCCGATATGCACGATACGTCGCTCAGGCCGACGTGAAGGAAACCGGCCGGGGTAGGGACAGTCCGCAGTGCCCATCTCGTCCCGTTCCAGCGCTCGGCCAGCATCCCGCCGCCGGTGTGCCCGACCGCCATGCACCTGGCCGCCGACGTGCACGATACCCCGGTAAGGCGGCTGTCCAGCGGCCCCGGATTGTGGCGCGGGTTCACCCACGCTTTCCCGTTCCAGCGGTCCGTCAGCGGCTTCCCGAGGCTGGTTTCCCCGACCGCGGTGCACTTTCTGGCCGACGTGCACGACACGCCCATCAGCAAGCCATCGCCAGGGACGGACTGGACAGTCCATCTGGTGCCGTTCCATGCCTTCGCCAGCCTGGCCCCGGAGAGGTCATTGCGGGTGCCCCCCACGGCGGTGCAGGCCCGGGCCGCGGGGCAAGACACCCCGGCGAGGCCATCCTGGGTGTCGGCCGTGTTCAGGCTGGCCAGCACCAACCGCGCCGGAACCCGGCCGGCCGCCGCCGGAACACGGGCCGCCGCCGGAACACGGGCCGCCGCCGGAACACGGGCCGCCGCGGCCGCTGGCGCAACACCCAGCAGGCTAGCTGCCGCCAGTCCCGCCGCAGCCGGCACCAGCAGGCCGAGCCAGCGCCGCGGGGCACGGAACGGCGATCTCATCGAAACCAATGTGGACTCCCTAACGGCCGCGGGGCTGACGCCGAGATGACCTTCCCGGGACGGGCAGCCGCGCCGGCACTGGGGAAATCCCCCCAAGAGAAATGAGTGCCAGCGGGCTGCCGCCGGCCGCCCCGCCTTCGTAGCGTGATTGCCAGGGCGATAACGCTACCCGGGGAGAATACTCGACCGATCGGGGCTCGTAGCCGCGCCAAACGCTACGGCTCCACCCCCGCCGTCCATTACCTCAGCTAAACGATCTGCCCGGCAGGGACCGGGTTTCTCGGCCCGGACGGCGTCGGCAAGACCACACCATGCGGACGATCCTCGGCCTGGACTGCTGGTCAGCGCGCTATCCGCTTACTTCCAGCGGAAATGGACGAACACCCGGCCGAAATTCTTGGAGTCCTTCTCGACCCGGTGGTAGAGGGCCTTATTTTCCTTCTGATCGAGAAACCGGAGCACCCGCTTCTTGAGCTGCCCCGAGCCTTTTCCCGGAATGATCTCGACCAGCGGCGCCTTCTTCGCCACGGCCTCGGCCATGATGTTCCGGAGCGCCCGGTCAATGTCCTCGCCCCGGTTATAGATCTCGTGCAGGTCGAGCTTGAGCTTCATCGCGTGATCTCCGATCCGCCGGTAGACCCACGGTACGCGCGGGATAACGGCGCGCTGCGCAGGCCTTCTGCTTTGGGGCGCAGTTAATCTGTTAACGTCGAAGCCGCGGTCACCCGGCCGCCGGTGATCAGGCCACCCGCCGGACCCGTTCCCTGGGAGATCTCATGCGCTTTGCCCGGCCCGCGGCCGCTGCCGCCGGATCCGCATTGCTGGCCGCGGCCGTCAGCGGAGCGGGCGCTGTGGCGCCCGCCGTGGGGACCGCCGCCGGAAGCGCGGGCTCGCTGGCGGCGATCGTCAGTGTCCGGCCGGGCATCGTGCACGCGCTCGCCGCGCAGCCGGTGCCTCCGACCACGGCATTCTGCGAGCGCAGATTCAAGATCGCCTGCTATCTCCCGCGGCAGATCCAGCGGGCTTATCACCTGCCTGCGCTGTTCCGTAAGGGGGTGGACGGCAAGGGCCAGACGATCGTCATCGTCGACTCCTTCGGGTCGCCCACCGTCCGCCGCGACCTGAGGGTGTTCGACGCCGCGGCCGGCCTGCCGGCGCCGCCCTCGCTGCGGGTCATCCAGCCGGCCGGGAAGGTACCCCGCTACCGTCCGACCTCGAACCGGGCGGGCTGGGCCGGCGAGACGGACCTGGACGTCGAGTACGCCCACACGATGGCGCCGGGCGCCCGGATCCTGGTCGTCGAGACCCCGACCTCGGAGAACGAGGGCACGACCGGGTTTCCGCAGATCGTCAAGGCCGAGGAGTACGTGGTCAATCACCACCTCGGCGGCGTGATCAGCCAGAGCTTCAGCGCCACCGAGCAGACCTTCCCGTCCCGGAAATCGCTGATCGATCTGCGCGGCGCTTACCTCGACGCGGCCCGGCGCGGGGTGACCGTGCTCGCCGCCTCGGGCGACAGCGGCGCCGCCGACGTGAAGTTCAACCAGGTCACTTACTACCTGCACCCGGTGACGTCATGGCCGGACAGCGACCCGCTGGTCACCGGCGTTGGCGGCACCCGGCTGCATCTCACCGCGGCCGGCCGGCATACCCGGCCCGACACCGTCTGGAACGACACCTTCAACGTGCCGACGAACCGGTTCATTGACGGCAACCGGGGGCCGGGGCCGCTGGCGGGCGGCGGCGGCAAGTCGGTCATCTTCCGCCGTCCCGCTTACCAGAATGGCGTGCGGTCCGTCGTCGGCGGCCGCCGCGGCGTGCCGGACATCTCGATGAGCGGTGCCTGCAACGGCGCCGCCGACATGTACCAGAGCTTCAAGGGGCAGCCCGCCGGCTGGTACCCGACCTGCGGCACCAGCGAGGCGACCCCCGAGTTCGCCGGCATCGTGGCGCTGGCCGACCAGGTTGCGGGCCGGCCGCTCGGCCTGATCAACCCGTTCCTGTACCGGATGTCGGCCCGGCACCTGCCCGGCATCGCGGACGTCGTCTCCGGCAACAACACCGTGTCGTTCCGCCAGGGCGGGAAGCTGCACACCGTGCACGGGTTCCGGGCCAGGCGGGGATATGACCTGGCCTCCGGGGTCGGCACGGTCAACGCGCCGCTGTTCGTCTTCGAGCTGGCCAAGGCGGCCGGCCGCTAAAGGCCGCGCTGGCTCCTAAAATTCGCTATCCGGCGGATTCTAGCGGTTAGGATTTGCCCGCTTGGGGTACCGCCAGATCCTGAGCACCGGCAAATACCGGCTGAATCCCGCACCGCCTACCGCTGAATCCGCACCCGCTGAATCCGCACCGCCCACCGCTGAACCCGCAACGCCAACTGAATCGGGCCGGCCGCCCCGCCCTTCGCCGCTTCCGCTGCCAGCGCGCCCTGGCGCAGCGGCTCGGGCCTGATCAGCGCCATCCCGGGGAGAATAGGAACAACGCGGCGTGCCGCGGTACCAATCTGCCGCCCATGGGGGTCCCGAATGGATGGTATGGACACACGCGACATGCGCGTACCCGAACGCGGCGCCAGCCCGCGGGGGAGTGACGAGCGGAATCTGGACTCGCTGCTCGCGTACGTGGCGCGGGGCGATCAGGGTGCGTTCGAGCAGGTCTACGACCGGCTGGCGGGCCCGGTCTATGGCCTGATCCGCAAGGTGCTCAAGGACCCGGCCCAGTCCGAGGAGGTCGCGCAGGAAGTACTGCTCGAGGTCTGGCGCAACGCTTCCCGGTTCGACCCGGCCAAGGGGGGCGGGATTACCTGGGTGATGATGATTGCCCACCGGCGGGCGATCGACCGGGTGCGATCGGCCAGCGCCGAGGCGCAGCGGGATCAGAAGTCGGCGATCGCCGAGGCGGCCATCTCCCCGGACGAGGTCGCTGAGGCCGTCGAGGCCAACCTGGACCGGGAACGGGTCCGCCGCTGCCTGCATTCGCTGACCGATCTGCAACGTGAGTCGATCACTCTGGCGTACTACGGCGGCTACACCTATCGCCAGGTGGCCAGCCTGCTCAACGTCGCACTGGGGACGATCAAGACCAGGATCCGGGACGGCTTGATCCGGATGCGCGACTGCCTGGGGGTGGGCGCGTGAAACTGCTGCGGAACGACCCGCACACGCTCAGCGGCGCCTACGCGCTTGACGCTCTGGACGACACCGAGCGAGAGCGCTTTGAGCAGCACCTGCAGCGCTGCGAGGATTGCCTGCGCGAAGTACGCGACCTGCGCGAGACCGCAACCCGCCTGGCGCTCGCGGTCGCCCAGGCTCCGCCGCCGCAGCTCCGGGAACGTGTCCTGGATGCGGCCACCAGGACAGCGCAGAATCCGCCCGTCCCCGAGCAGCGCCCGGCGGCGTCGCCGGGTACGGCCCGGCATGCGCGGGCGCCCCGGCGGGCGGGGATTCCGCGCCTGGCCGGCCTGGCGGCGGCGGCCGCCGTGGTCGTCGCGGTGGTGCTGGGCATCACGCTGGTGGTCACGCAGGGGCGCCTCGATACCGTGCGGGCCCAGGAACGGGCCATCGCGGCGGTACTGAACGCCCCTGATGCCAGAATCGTCACGAACCGGGCAACTGTCGGGGGCCGGGCCACGGTGGTGTACTCGCACGCCAGTAAGAAGCTGATCATTACCACGGCGGGCCTGCCGCCGCTGCCCGCGAGCAAGGTCTACGAGCTCTGGCTGCTGGCGCCGAAGAGCGCCCGCCCGGCCGGCCTGCTGCCCGCCCCGGCCGGCGGCCGCACGGCTCCGCTGCTCGCGTCCGGCCTGGTGGCCGGGGACACGGCGGGCGTGACCGTCGAGCCGGCCGGCGGGACATCCCAGCCGACCACCAAACCCATTCTTGATATACCGCTCATTGGCTAGCGGCAGCTGCGAGCCCGGCGGCCACCGTAAAACGTGGCGCCCGGCCAGCGGCCGCCGCGAGACGCGCGCTGCGGGACGCGCGGCGCGGGAGGGACGGGCGGTGGCCGGTCACTCCCGGATCCGCGTCCCGGCGGCCCGACTGGCTACGCTGCACTCATGCGCACGGGGGAAGGGCGGGGCGGCCACGGCCGCGTGGCCGCGGCGTTCCACCACGGGCCGTGATCTGCGTCCTGGGCGATGCTCACGTTGACGTCGTCGTGCGCCTGGACGAGCCCTTCGCCGAGGAGACCGACACCAAGGCCGTTACCTCGGTCGGCGTGGGCGGCCAGGCGGCCAACGTGGCCGCCTGGATCTGCGCGCTGGGCGGCCGGGCCCGGCTGATCGCCGCGCAGGCGGGCGATCTGGCCGGGCGCCTCGTCGCCGCCGAGCTGGCCGGCCGGGGCGTCGAGCTGGTCGGCCCGGTGCTCGACGGCCGGACCGGAGTGGTCGTCTCGCTCTCCGAGCGGGGCACGGCGCGGTCGATGCTGACCGACCGCGGGGTCGGCCCGCAGCTCGATGCCGGCGCCCTGCAGGGCAGCTGGCTCGACGAGTGCACCTGGCTGCACCTGCCGGCGTACAGCCTGGTCGCGGACCCGGTGGCCGGAGCCGCGATCGCCGCCGCGGCGCTGGCGCCGCGGCTCAGCGTCGATCTCTCCTCGACGGCGGCCCTGCGCGACTACGGAATCGGGCGGTTCCGCGCGCTGCTGGCGCAGCTCCGCCCGGCGGTGGTGCTCGGCAACGAGGCGGAAGCGGCCATGCTCGGCGACCTGCCCGGCCGTGACCTGCCGGACTGCGAGTTCGTGGTGAAGCTGGGTCCCGGCGGCGTCCGGGCCGGCGGCCGGGTGCATCCCGCCGCCGCCACGCAGCCGGTCGACTCGACCGGGGCCGGAGACGCCTTCGCGGCCGGCTATCTGCTCGGCGGAATCAGCCTCGGCCTGCACGCCGCAGCCCGGGCGGTAGCGAGAATGGGAGCAATGCCGTGACAGTCGAGCCGCGGGTGGCACCGGAGGTCGCGGAGGCGCTGCGGCTGGGCCGCCCCGTCGTGGCGCTGGAGACCACCCTGGTCGCGCACGGCTTCTCCGGCGGTCAGGGCCTGCTCGCCGGGCTGGCCGCCGAGGAGCGGGTCCGGGCCGCGGGTGCCGTGCCGGCCACCATCGGGATAGCTGACGGCACCGCGGTGGCCGGGCTGACCCGGCCGGAACTTGAGCGCTTCGCCGAGGCGGGCCCGGCGGCCCGCAAGGTCGGCGCCCGGGACCTGGCGGCCTGCATCGTCCAGGGCGCCCTGGGGGCGACCACCGTCGGCGGAACGCTGGCCGTCGGCCGGCTGCTCGGCATCAGGTTCCTCGGCACCGGCGGGATCGGCGGAGTGCACCGCGGCTTCGCGGAGAGCCTGGACATCTCCGGTGACCTGCCGCAGATCGCGCGCACCCCGGCGGTAGTGGTCTCCTCGGGCGTGAAATCCATCCTGGACGTGCTGGCCACGGCCGAGCTGCTGGAGACACTCGGCGTCCCGGTGCTGGGCTGGCAGACCGCGACCATGCCCGCGTTCTTCAGCGCTGACCCCGGGCCGGCCGTGTCGGCCGAGGTGTCCAGCGCGGCGGAGGCGGCCCGGATCGCGGCCGCGCACTGGGCGCTGAACCCGGCGTCCGGGCTCCTGCTGACCCGGCATCCGGGGGCCAGCCTGGCGATCGAGCCGCTCATCGCCGACGCGGTCGAGCGGGTCCGTCGCGCCGGGGTGACCGGGCAGGCCGTGACGCCCGCGGTACTGGCGCTGGTCGCGGAGCTGAGCGACGGCCGGAGCGTCGTGGTCAACCGCCAGCTGATCGCGGATAACGCCGGCCTGGCGGCCGAGGTCGCGGTGGCTTACGCGAACGAGGGCGCGAGCACCGCGTAGCGGCGCCGCGGGGCCCGGGTGACGGCTCCGCCTCCGTTATCCCGAAGGATTTGCGCCACGGATGACGCGAATCCTTCAAGATCATGAACGGGGCACGGATGGCCAGCGCCCGGCAGCATGGCGGGCGCCCGGCCGCGCCTGGCCGCCGGGTCGCGCCGCGTGGCAGTCTTACCCGGTGACTTCAGCCCAGCCAGCGGACCCGGCCGCAAAGCCGCCGCCGCCGCACGTCCGCATCGTGCAGCTGCCGGGGCCTGTGTTCCGCGCCCTGGCCGACGGTGACCTGGCCGCCGCAAGCCTGGTCAGCCCCGTGTCGCTGTCGGCGTACTTCACCAGCCCGGACTGGACCGGGACGTGGCGGATGCGGAGTGAGCAAGTCGAGCAGGACCCGGCCAGCGCGGCCTGGGTCACCGGGGTCATCTGGGATGAGCAGCAGCAGGTGGCCGTCGGCCGGGCGGGCTACCACGGTCCTCCGGATCAATCCGGGATGGTGGAGATCGGTTATGCGGTCGACCCCGAGTACCGCCGACGCGGCTATGCCCGGGCCGCGCTGGAGGCCCTGCTGGCCCGTGCGGCCCGCGAGCCGCAGGTGCGGACGGTGCGGGTGAGCATCAGCCCCGACAACACCGCCTCCCGCAATCTGGCCTCGCAGTATGGCTTTGCCGAAGTCGGCGAGCAGTGGGATGAGGAAGACGGCCTGGAGATCATCTACGAGGTGGACGCGGGCCGGTACCAATCTTCGCGCAGCTCCTGACCTGACTAACGGCCACCGGCTTTGCCGGGCACCGCGATTCCGGTGCGTATCAGTGTGCGCCAGGACGGCCCGTCCAGGGGGCCCTGGTCAGGCGGCCCTGGTCAGGCGGCCCTGGTCAGAGGGGGCCTAGTCAGAGGCGGCCTGCGGCGATGATCCGGCGCAGGAAGCGCTGGGTGCGCTCGTCCTTGGGCGCGGTGAACAGCTCAGCGGGCGGCGCGTCCTCGATGATGCGCCCTTCTTCGAGGAAGCAGACCCGGCGGGCGATGTCCCGGGCGAATCCCATCTCGTGCGTGGCGATCAGCATCGTCATGCCCGAGGCGGCCAGCTCGCGGATGACGTCGAGCACCTCCGCGACGAGTTCGGGATCCAGCGCGCTCGTCACCTCATCCAGCAGCATGATCTGCGGCCGCATCGCCAGCGCCCGCACGATCGCCACCCGCTGCTGCTGGCCGCCGGAGAGCCGGTCCGGGAACTCGGCCTCCTTGTCCAGCAGGCCGAACCGGCTCAGCAGCGTCCTGGCCTCCTCCTCGGCCTGCGGCCGGGGCGTGCCCAGCGCCTTGCGCGGCGCGAGCGTGACGTTCTGCAGCACGTTCATATGCGGGAACAGGTTGTAGGACTGGAACACGATCCCGATGGACCGGCGGACCAGGTTCTGGTCGATGCCGGCCGCGGTGATCTCCTGGCCCCAGAGGCTGATCCGGCCGGCGTTGATCGGCTCCAGCAGGTTCAGGCAGCGTAGCAGCGTCGACTTGCCCGACCCGGACGCGCCGATGAGGCAGATCACCTCATGCGTGCTGACGGTGAGGTCGATTCCCTGCAGCACCTCGTTCGTGCCGAACGCCTTGTGCAGTCCCTCAACCCTGATCGCCGTCCCGGGCAACGCCGCGGCGTCCGGGATCCCCGGGTCCGGCGTCCCGGCCTCGGGGGTCATGCGGTCGCTCCGGCCAGCCGCCGCCTTCGGTCCCGGTCGATCAGGTGGTCGGTGAAGCGGGCCAGCGGAATGGTCAGGATCAGGAACAGGACGGCCGCGACCGCATAGCTGGAGTAGTTGAAGACGGTGCTGCTGTAGATCTGCGCCGCCTCGTTGGCCTCGATCGCGCCGAGCACGCTGACCAGGGCGGTGTCCTTCTGCAGGCTGATGAAGTCGTTCAGCAGCGGCGGGATGATGTTGCGCACGGCCTGCGGCAGGATCACGTACCGCAGGGCGGTCGACTGCGACAGTCCCAGCGATCGCGCCGCGGCCACCTGGCTCTGGTGCACGGAGTTCAGGCCGGCCCGGTAGACCTCCGAGACGTAGGCCGAGTATGAGAGCACCAGCGCGGCCACCCCGTAGATGGCAGCTGACTGGACCGAGACGAACGGAAGCCGGAGCGCCGGGATGCCGAAGCCGATGGCCAGGATCACCAGCAGCAGCGGCACGCCGCGGAAGAAGTCGACGTAAATCAGGGCCAGTACCCGGAACGGGAACAGCACCGGGCTCACCGACTGCCGGATCAGCGCGATCAGCAGCGCGAAGGCGAGGATGAGAACCTCGGCGGTCAGGAACATCCTGATATTCAGCCAGAGCGCCTCGCCGACTGAGTAGTAGCCCTTCTTCGGGTTGCCGATGAACGACTGCCACATGTCGCGCGGGTCGAAGAACGTGTGCCGCACCACGGCGCTGCCCGGGGCCAGCAGGAAGGCCGCGACCAGCGCCGCGAGCACGACCAGCGTGCTGGCCGTCGAGATGGCCGTCGCGCGCCGGCCCCCGCCGCCGAACAACCGGGGCCCGCGGCCGGCCGAGCCAAACGAGCCAGGCGGCTGCCAGGCGCCGCCGATCGTGCTCGCGGAGGCACCGGGCAGGCCCGTAAACGAGTCGGCCGGCCGGTCGGGCTGCTTCTCGTCCATGCGTGCCGCGGCGGGCTCGGTCGGTCAGCGCGTCAGGGCTGCAGGGCAGGGACGCTGACGTAGATCTTCAGGTATTTCTGCTGCAGCTTCGCCAGGGTGCCGTTGCTCTTCAGCGTCGCGATCGCCTTGTTGACGCAGGTCACCAGCGGGTTGCCCTGGCTGAAGACCAGGCCGTAGTGCTCGCCGGAACTCGGGAACTGCCCGACCAGCACCGATCCCTTGATCTGGGCCGAGGAGATGAACTGGGCCGTGGGGGTATCGGCGACCAGCGCGGCGATCTGGTGGGTCTGCAGCGCCTCCTTGGCGTCGTTCAGGGTCTGGAAGATCTTCGGCCTGCTGGTCGGCTGGATCGAGCTGTTGATGAAGGCCAGGCTGGTCGTTCCCACCTGGTCACCGAAGACGTAGCCCTTCAGGTCCGCGGGCGTGTGGTGGGTCACGATCGGGGTGTTCTTCAGTGCCACCAGCGCCTGATCCACGTCGTAGTAGCTGTTGGAGAACGTGACGGCGGTCGCGCGCTGCGGTGAGTACGAGATCTCGTTGATGTCGAAGTCGAACTTCTTCGGCCCCGGGGCGTAGGAGTTGTTGAATGGCTCGCGGGTCCAGTGCACCTGCGAGTTGGTGAAACCAAGCTGCCGGGCGATCGCATAGGCGACCGCGCTCTCGTAGCCCTTCCCGTCGGCCGGGTTGTTGCCGGAGAACCACGGCGAGTATGCGGGCGTATCGGTCGCCACGGTCAGCGCGCCGGGCTGGTAGAGATTTTTCTGGATCGCGGCGTTCGAGCAGCTTGCGGTGCTGGCGCTGGCTGACGGAGAGGCGCTCCCCGAAGCGCTGCCGCCGCCGGCCGCGCTGCTGCCGCAGGCCGCGAGCAGGGCCGTCGCGGCCACGGCGGCCATCACGGGCAGGATCCGTCGCATCGGTGAACCCCCACTGGTCGGAGCCGGGAGCGATTCCCCCAAACGGGCTAAGGCTGGTCAGCCTACCGGGCCGGTAGGGGTGCTGCATGATCGCCCGGTCAGCTTCCGCCCAGTGCCCTGACCGCCGGCCGCGGCCGGCCACCGGCGGCGGCGCCGTCAGCCCGTGTTCTGCAGGCCTGCCGCCACGCCGTTGACCGTGAGGAGCAGGAGCCGTTCCAGCCGATCGCGATCGGCCTGACCGCCGCGCAGCCCGGCGAGCGCCCGCAGTTGCAGGTGCGAGAGCGCGTCCACGTACGGATCACGCAGCGCGACGGCCCGGGACAGCACCGGCCGGTCGGCCAGCAGCCGGTCATGCCCGGTCACGGCCAGCACCAGGCGCCTGGTCAGGTCATACTCGTCCAGAACCGCCGCGGTGAGGTCCGGCCGGCCGCCCAGCGCGAGGTAGCGCGCGGCGATCCTGCGGTCCGTCTTGGCCAGGCTCATCTCGGCGTTGTCCAGCAGCACGGCGAGCAGCGGCCAGGCCAGGTAGGCATCGCGCGCCTCCCTGAGCCCGTCCTCGCCCGCTGCTGCTGCGGCGGCCAGCCCGCTGCCGAGGCCGAACCAGCCGGGCAGGTTCACTCGCGTCTGGGCCCACGCGAAGACCCACGGGATGGCCCGCAGATCGTCGAGCCCGGACGCGCCGGAGTCACCGGCGGCGGCCCGGCGGCTGGGCCGGGACCCGATCCGCATTCCGCTGATTTCCTCCAGCGGGCTGATCCGGGCGAACCAGCCGGCGAATCCGTCCGTCTCGACCAGTGCCCGGTAAGCGCGCAGCGCCCCGGCCTCGATCCGGTCCGCGACCGCCCTGAACTGCCCGGGAGCATCGGCCGTGGCGGGGGCGGCGGTGGCGGGCGGGCTGACCGGTCCCGGAGCGGCCGTGGCCAGCAGCACCGCCGACGCCACCTGCTCCAGGTGGCGCTGCGCGATCACCGGGTGGCCGTACCTCGCGAAGATCACTTCGCCCTGCTCGGTGACCTTGAACCGGCCGGCTACCGAGCCCGGTGCCTGGGCCAGCACGGCGCGCCCCGCGGGCCCGCCGCCACGCCCGAGCGCGCCGCCACGGCCGTGGAACAGGGTCAGCCGGATGTCCCGCTCGGCCGCCCACCGCACCAGCCGCCGCTGCACGTCGAACAGCCGCAGCGTCGCGCTGACCGGGCCGAGTTCCTTGGCCGAGTCGGAGTAGCCGAGCATGACCTCCAGATGCCTGCCGGTGGCGGCCAGCCGCGCCGCCACCGGCTCGATCTGCAGCATGTCGTCCAGCACCCGGGGGGCGTTCTGCAGGTCAGCCCCGCTCTCGAACAGCGGGACCACGTCGAGTACGGGGCCTGGCCCGTTCGTAATGGCGAGGCTGGCCAGTTCGTAGACGGCCGCGATGTCCGCCGCCGACCTGGTGAAGCTGACCACGTAGCGGCGGCACGCCTCCGGCCCGAACCGGCCCTGGATCCAGGCCGCCGCCCGGAAGGTCGCGAGCACCTCACTGGTCTGCGGTGATCGCGCGGCGCCGGCCCGGATCTCCCGCAGCGCCCGGGCGTGCACCTCGCTGTGCTGGCGGATCTCGAGCCCGGCGAGATGGAACCCGAACGTCTCGGCCTGCCAGATCAGGTGCTGGAGCTCGCCGAAGGCCTGCCGGGTGGCGCCCGTCCCGGCGAGCGCCCGCTGCACGAGGCGGAGGTCCCCGATGAATTCGGCCGGGCCCTCGTAAGCCAGGCTGCCAGGCCTGGCCCGGGCCCGGCCGTCCCCCTCCGGGCGAGTCTCATCCCGCCGGGTCCCATCCGGGCGGGGCTCCTCCGGGCCGGTCCCGGCCAGCCGGGTCGCGCGCAGCCGCCGCGCCGCGTACAGCAGATAAGTGCGGTACGGCTCCCCGGGGGACCGCGCGGTGATCTCGGCCAGCAGGTCCGGATGGGCCCGGCCCGCGGCGCCGAGGGCCCGGGTGAGCTCCGGCCCGGCCCGCCCGGGCTCGGCATGCACGGTCAGCGCGCGGCCGACCCGGGCGGCGGCGTTCTCCAGGGCCCGCAACGCGTGGTCGGCCTGGATTACCGCGGTTTCCCTGGTCACCTGCGCGGTCACGAACGGGTTGCCGTCCCGGTCCGCACCGACCCAGCTGCCGAACCGCAGGAACGCGGGCGCGACCGCGGCGGCTTCGCCGGATAGCGGGCCTTGCAGCGCCCGGTCGAGGGCGCGGTAGAGGGCGGGTACCACCCGGAACAGCGTCTCGTCGAAGGCGGCCATGACCGTGCGGACCTCGTCCAGCGGCTGCATCGCCTGCACCCGCAGCGCGGCCGTCCGCCAGAGCAGGTCGATCTCCTCCCGGAGCCGGCGCAGCGCCTCGGCGTGCTCGCTGGCGCCGAGCCGCCCGTCGTTCAGGCGGGCCAGCAGCGCCCCGATCCGGCGCAGCGCCTCGGTCACCGCGCGGCGGCGGGTCTCGGTCGGATGCGCGGTCAGCACCGGGTGCACGCGCAGGTCGGCCAGCACGCCGTCCGCGCGGCCCGGGGCCAGGTCGCGGAGGCGCTCGACGGCCGCGGCGAGTGACTCGCGCTGCGGCCGGTCGCCGGTATCGCGCTTGCGCAGGGTCCGGATCCGCTGGTGCTCCTCGGCCAGGTTGGCCAGGTGGAAATAGACGGTGAACGCATGCGCGACCGCCTCCGCGCGCTCCAGCGGCCAGCCGGCCACCAGGTCCGCGATCTCGGCGGCGGCCGCGTCACCCGGCTGGCCGGATGACTCGCCGCGCCGGGCCGTGATGACCGCGCCCCGCAGCCGCTCAACGTCATCGAGCAGATCCTGCCCGCCGGCCTGGCGGAGCACGTCGCCCAGCACCCGGCCGAGCAGCCGGACATCGCGGCGCATCGGCGCCGGCACATCCTGACGGTCGGCGTCCCTGCTCACCGCGCCAGCCTAGCGGCGTTCCCGGCGGTACCCGGGCCGCCGCGCCTACCCTGGGTGCGTGCCAGCCCGCCAGTCCCGGTCCGCCGGGTCATCCCGGTCCGGCGGCTCATCCCGGTCCGCTAGGTCGTCCGGGTCCGCCGGGCCGTCCGGGTCCGCCGGGTCATCCCGGTCCGCCGGGCCGCGCGGAACCGCCGGGCCGTCCCGGTCCGCTGACCGGGATACCCGGCCGGGCGTGACCCGGATGTTCGCCACCGTGCTGCCCGGGCTGACCGGGATCGCCGGGCGCGAGCTGGGGTCACTCGGCGGGATCCGGGTCACCGGGCAGGGCTCAGACGGCCGGGCTGGCGTGCTCCTGCTCGAAGCCGACCGGGGCCGCCGCCAGCAGCTCCGGTCGGTGTCCACCGTCGAGGATCTCTTCGCTGAGGTGGGACGGGCCCGGCGGGCCGACGGCGACCGGCCGGACCGGATCGCCAGCCGCGTCTGGGCGCCCGAGCGGGTGCAGCGCGCGCTGTCTATCTGGGCCGAGGAGGCCGGGCCGCTCACCGCGGCCATGACCTTCCGGGTCATCGCCCGGGTGCGCACCGAGACGTCGTTTCTCCGCACCGACCTGCGGCGCGAGCTCACCCGAGCGATCGCGGCCGGCAAGCCGAAGTGGAGCGTCGCCGATCCGGCCCGGCTCGAGGTGTGGATCACCGAGTACGCCCCGGGCTGCCTGGTGGCCGGGATCCGGCTGTCCGACGCCAGCATGCGCCAGCATCGCGGCCGCGCGGCCGAGCGTCCCGGCGCGCTCCGGCCCACCATGGCCGCGGCCATGGTGGGGCTGGCCGGCCGGCCGGCGGGCGCCTGCTCGACCCGTGCTGCGGATCGGGCACGATCCTGGCCGAGGCGCTGGCCGCGGGCTGGGCGGCCGAAGGGCGCGACATCGACCCGTCGGCCGTGGACATCAGCCGCCGCAATGTGCCCGATGCCGCCGTCCTGGCCGGCGATGCCCGCCGGCTGGACCTGCCCGCCGCCTCGGTCGGCGCGTGCGTGTCCAACCTTCCGTTCGGGCAGCAGTACGGCGTTCCGGGCGAGCGGGAGCCCTGGCTGGCCGCCGTCCTGGCCGAGATGACCCGGGTGACGCGGCCGGCCGGGCGGATTGTCCTGCTGGCCCCGCAGCTACCGGGCCGCGCGGTTCCGGCTGAGCTGAGTTTGCGAGAACGGCACCCGGTCCGGCTGCTGGGCACCAGCACGGCGATCTGGGCCTATGACCGGGGGTGAGCACGGTCCGGTGCGGGCGGCCGGGGCGGCGTGCTCGTTAGCAGGCCGGGCCGTCACCAGGATCGGCGGAAACTTTCCGGCGGTTTTTCCTCCCCGGTGTCGATCTGGCGCCGCGGCGTTCGACGCACGGGCAAGAAAGGCCGGGCCGCCGACGGCGGCACGGCCGACCGACAGAAGGGAACAGGACAATGCGATTCCTCGGGTACACGATGGGCGATCCGGCCACGCCGTTCTCGCCGCCGAAGCCGGAGCTCATGGCCGAGATGGGGGCCTTCGTCGAGGAGGCGACCAAGGCCGGGGTGCTGCTCGCCACCGGCGGGGTCGCGCCGTTCGCCGAAGCCACCCGGGTGACGTACGCCGACGGGAAGTTCACCGTGGTGGACGGGCCTTACTCCGAGGCCAAGGAAGTGATCGGCGGCTGGGCGCTGATGGAGGTCAGGGACAAGGACGAGGCCGTCGAGTGGACCAAGCGGTTTCTGCGTATCGCCGGTGACGGCGAGAGCACGCTCCGGCAGGTCTACTGACCGCCATCGGCCGGGCTCGCCCCGGCCCGGGCAGGCGGGAGCGGCCTTGCTCCCGCCGGCCGCGGGTGATGTGATCGGTTATCGTGACGGCTGCCGAGACTCACGCTGCGATCGAGGCCGTCGTCCGGATGGAGTCAGCGCGGCTCATTGCCGGGCTGGCCCGGTACACCAATGACGTCGGCCTGGCCGAGGAACTCGCCCAGGACGCCGTGGTCGCCGCCCTGGAGCAGTGGCCGGAAACCGGGGTCCCCCGCAATGCCGGGGCCTGGCTGATGACCGTGGCCAAGCGCCGCGCGGTCGACCTGTTCCGCCGGAACGCCGAGCTGCGCGTCAAGTACGCCCAGATCGGCCGGGCGCTGGCGGCGGAGGGGGACGGCGTCACGCCCGACTTCGACCGCGCCTTCGCCGATGACATCGACGACGACCTGTTGCGGCTGGTGTTCACCGCCTGCCACCCGGTGCTCTCCGTGCCAGCGCGGGCGGCGCTGACCCTGCGGCTGCTCGGCGGCCTGACCACCACCGAGATAGCGCGGGCCTACCTGGTGCCGGAACCGACCATCGCGCAGCGCATCGTCCGCGCCAAGCGGACGCTGGCCCGGGCGCGGGTGCCGTTCGAGGTGCCCGGCAGCGAAGAGCGGCCCGCCCGCCTGTCCTCCGTCCTTGAGGTCATCTACCTGATTTTTAACGAGGGCTACTCCGCCACGGCCGGCGATGACTGGATGCGCCCGGCGCTGTGCGAGGACGCGCTGCGGCTCGGCCGCATCCTGGCCCAGCTGATGCCCGGGGAGCCGGAGGTGCACGGCCTGCTGGCGCTGATGGAGATCCAGGCCTCCCGGGTCCGCGCCCGGACCGGGCCGTCCGGGGAGCCGGTGCTGCTGCTGGATCAGGACCGGGCGCGCTGGGATCGCCTGCTGATCAATCGCGGGCTGGCCGCCCTGGCCACCGCGGAGCGGCTCGGCGGGGCGCGCGGCCCCTATGCGCTGCAGGCCGCGATCGCCGCCTGCCATGCCCGCGCGTTTCGGCCGGAGGACACGGACTGGGCCCGGATCACCGGGCTCTACGCGATCCTCGCCGCGGTCACGCCCTCGCCGGTGATCGAGCTGAACCGGGCGGTCGCCGTGTCGATGGCGTTCGGGCCGCAGGCCGGCCTCGACCTGGTCGATGTGCTGGCCGCGGAACCAGCGCTGCAGGGCTATCACCTGCTGCCGAGCGTGCGCGGCGACCTGCTGATGAAGCTCGGGCGGCCGGACGAGGCCCGGGCGGAGTTCGAGCGCGCCGCCGCGCTGACCCGCAATGAGGCGGAACGCGGGCTGTCCGCGGAGCGGGCCCGCGCGGCGCAGACCGAGGCCGCGCGGGCCGGTCCGGCGACGTAGCGCAGCGCAGCACGATGACCTCCTGGGATCGAAGCTTTGCACGTTCTGTAGTTATGCGGATACGGAAGGTAACGGCTGGTCAGCGGCTTCGGTTCACGGGCCTTGCGGGGCTCCGGCGGGGCGGGACACGCTGGCGAGGACCGGAGGAGGGGTGGGGTTGGCACGCAGGCGGCTTCCGCGATGGTCCGAGCTGCAGCCGTTGCTGCGCCAGCAGCGGGTGCCGCTCGATCCGGTCGAGCGGCGGCTGGGCCGCGCGCACACGATCGCCGACCTTCGGGCGATCGCCGCCCGCCGCCTGCCGCGGGCGGTGTTCGACTATGCCGACGGCGCCGCCGACCAGGAGGCCAGCCTGCGCCGGGCGCGGGCCAGTTTCGCCCAGGCCAGAGTTCCATCCGATGGCCCTGCGCGACGTGAGCACCGCCGACACGGGCGTCACGGTGCTCGGCAGCCGATGGCCGCTGCCGTTCGCGCTGGCACCGACCGGGTTCACCCGGCTGATGCATCACGACGGCGAGAAGGCGGCGGTCCGGGCCGCTGACCGGCCGCCTGACGTTCGCGCTCTCCACCATGGGCACCACCTCCATTGAGGAGGTGGCGGCCGAGGCACCGGCTGCGCGCAAATGGTTCCAGCTGTACCTGTGGCGGGACCGCGCGGGCGGCAAGGACCTCATCGAGCGGGCGCGGGAGGCTGGCTACGAGGCGCTGGTGCTGACAGTTGACACGCCCGTGGGGGGCGCGCGGATGCGGGACGTCCGGAACGGGCTGACCATCCCGCCCGCGCTGACGCCGTCGACCGTGCTCGACGCGGCGCTGCACCCGGCCTGGTGGTTCAACCTGCTCACCACCGATCCGCTGACGTTCGCGAGCCTGCACGAGTGGCACGGGACCGTAGCCGAGCTGGTGAACACGATGTTCGACCCGTCGGTGACGTTTGCCGACATCGAATGGCTGCGGGGCGCCTGGCCAGGGCCCGCTGCTGCTCAAGGGGATCCATACCGTGAGCAACGCCCGGGCCGCGGTGGCCCATGGCGCGGACGGGATCATCCGTGTCCAGTCACGGCGGACGGCAGCTGGACCGCGCCGCCGCCCCGCTGGAGGTGCTGCCGGCGATCGCCGACGCGGTGGGCGATGAGGCCGAGGTCCTGCTCGACCCGGGATCATGAACGGCGGGGACGTGGTCGCCGCGCTGGCCCTGGGCGCGAAGGGCTGCCTGGTCGGGCGGGCTTACCTCTACGGGCTGATGGCCGGCGGCGAGCGCGGGGTGGAGCGGGCGATCACCATCCTGGCCGAGGAGGTGACCCGGACGCTCCGGCTGCTCGGGGTCCGGAGCGCGGCGGAACTGAACGGTCGCACGTATCACTGCGCCGGTGAGCACGAGGGCCGCTGAGCACGAGAGGGCCGCTGAGCACGAGAGGAAGGCCCGCCGATGGAGGTAGTCGAATTCCGTCCCGAGCGCGAGCAGTACGCCTACACGTTCGGGGGCGCCGCGCCGGTCCGGACGGTCGCCCGGCACGGTGCTGCGGCTGTGGACGGACGACGCGTTCTGCGGCCGCATCCGGCGCACCACGGATATGCCGAGTTCGGCGCTGACCATGCCGTTCGTCAACCCGCAGACCGGCCCGTTCTACGTTGAGGGCGCGACGCCCGGCGATACCCTCGCCCTGCATTTCGTCGACCTGACCCCGGCCCGGGATTTCGGCGCGTCGTGCACGATCCCGCTGTTCGGCGGGCTGACCAGCACCGACCGCACCGCCACGCTGCAGGACCCGCTGCCGGAGCGGACCTGGATCTACGAGGTCGACCGCGCGCGGTGGACGGTCGCGTTCCAGGCCCAGGCCAGCGAGCTGAGGCTGGAGCTGCCGATGGATCCCATGCTCGGCACGGTCGGCGTCGCGCCGGCCGCCGGCGAGGTCCGCTCCTCGCTGGTCCCGGACACGTTCGGCGGGAACATGGACACCCCGGAGATGCGCGCCGGCGCGACCTGCTACCTGGGGGTCAATGTCGAGGGCGCGCTGTTCTCCGTGGGCGACGGGCACTACCGGCAGGGCGAGGGCGAGGCCTGCGGCACCGCGGTTGAAGGCGCCATGGACGTCACCCTCATCGTGGACCTGATCAAGGGCGGCGGGCCGGCCTGGCCCCGGATCGAGACCGATGACCAGCTGGCCGTGGTGGGGTCGAGCCGCCCGCTGGAGGACGCCTGGCGGGTGAGCCAGGTCGGCATGGTGACGTGGCTCAGTGAGCTGTTCGGGCTGGACAAGCTGGACGCCTACCAGCTGCTGTCGCAGATCAGCCAGGCCCCGCTGGCCAACGTGGTGGACGCCAACTACAGCGCGGTCACGAAGGTGGCGAAGGCACTGCTTCCCCCGGCGGCCGCCTATGACGGAATGCACCGGCACCTGCGCGAGGTCGCCGCGACGGTCGGCCGGTAAGGGGCGGCCGAGTAGGGGCGGCCGGGCGCGGCCGGAGGCCCAGGAGCGTTAGCAAGGTATTTCGCGCCGCGCGATGCGGCCGGGTGATGTACCGCAAGAGCCGAGGAGGCAGCAGGTGGATCTAGGTCTGCAGGGGCTTCGCGCCCTGGTAACCGGCGGCACCAGGGGAATCGGGCGGGCCATCGTGGAGGGGCTCGCCGCGGAGGGCGCCGCGGTCGGGTTCTGCGCGCGTACCGCGCGCGATGTCACCGACACGGCCGAGGCGCTGACCAAGCGCGGCAGCGTCGTGGTCGGGCACGTCGCCGACGTCGCGGACGACGCCGCCATGCAGCGATGGGTCACTGACTGCGCGGCCGAACTCGGCGGCGTGGACATCGTGGTGGCCAACGTCAGCGCGCTGGCGATCCCGGACGAGCCTGCCAGCTGGCGGGCGGGCTTCGAGGTGGACATGATGGGCACGGTTCGCCTGGTGCGCGCCGCGATGCCGTACCTGGAACGCAGCCATGCGGCCTCGATCGTGACGATATCGAGCGTGTCCGGCCGGGAGATCGACTTCGCGGCCGGCCCATACGGCGTGTTCAAGGCGGCGATCGTCCACTACACCCAGGGACTGGCCTACCAGCTCGCGCCGAAGGGCATCCGCGCCAACAGCCTTTCGCCGGGCAACACCTACTTCGCCGGCGGCGTATGGGAGAACATCGAGCAGGACAACCCGGGGTTGTTCGCCGAGGCCATGGCGCTGAACCCGACCGGCCGGATGGCGAAACCCGAGGAGATCGCCCGCGGGGTGGTGTTCCTGGCCAGTCCGGCGGCCAGCTTCATTACCGGGGCCAACCTGCTCGCCGACGGGGCGCTGACCCGCGGGGTGCAGTTCTGACGCGGTCCCGGCGCCGTACTGATCGCCGTCCAGCCCGCTGCTGGACGGGACCGGTCCGCCGGGCGGGTAGAACGGGGGGTGCCAGAGCTTCCCGAGGTTGAGACCGCTCGCCGCCTGATCGCTGATTGCGCCCTGCACCGGCCCATCGTGGACGTCGATGATTCCGACAGCTATGTGAGCGCGGCCGCATGCACCCGGCGAACTGCGGAGCGCGCTGACCGGACGCAGCCTCACCGCCGCGCACCGGCGCGGCAAGACGATCTGGCTGGAGACTTCACCGGCGGGCGACGCGGCCGCACCCGGCCCGGACCTCGGCATTCACCTGGGCATGAGCGGCCGCATCGTGGTCGCGGGCCCGGACGGCACCCTGGCCGAGGGCGGCGATCCGCGCCGCTACGACGCCCGGCCGGGCCGGGAGTGTGGAACCGCTTCACGCTCACCTTCGCGGACGGCGGCCGCCTGGTGCTTCTTGACCCGCGCCGGCTGGGGCGGGTCCGGCTCAACCCCGACATCGGCGCGCTCGGGCCAGATGCCGCGCAGGTCACGCCGGCGGAGTTCCGCGCGCTGATCACTAAGGGGACGATCGCCGTGAAGGCACGGCTGCTCGACCAGTCCAAGATCGCCGGTGTCGGTAACCTGCTGGCCGACGAGATTCTCTGGCAGGCCCGGGTGTCACCCCGGGCGCGGGTCGGCGACCTCTCCGCTGCGCAGGTCAATCGCCTGTACCGCGCGCTGAAATCGGTCCTGGAGTCCGCCGCCGCCAAGGGCGGCGCGCATACCGGCGACGTTATCGCGGCCCGCCATCCGGGCGGCACCTGCCCGCGGGATGGCGCCCCGATGGTGCATGGAACGGTCGGCGGGCGCTCCACCTGGTGGTGCTCACGCGAGCAGGCCGCCCGGCCGGCCAGACCCTCGCCTGGTTCAAGCCGGGGTCTCGCACACTGACCGGAGCTACCTGTGCGGCCGGAGACCTCGGCCTCGCCGCGCGCTCTACCGGCGATGGGCGCTGACCCCGCGGTGTGACATCAGTGTTCGCCTGGGCGGCCCGCGAGGGCCGAGGCCACTTGCCCGGCAGTGATCACACCGATGTAGGCACTGCTCGGTGCAGCATCAGGTCATTCGCGCGGCCTGCTCCCGACCGGGGCCAGGCAGCCGCATCTGCCGCCCCTCGCCTGAAAGTTCCCCGGAGTCGTCATGACCGAGTTACTGCTATCCGCCCCCGTCATCCACGGCCAGGCCGCCCGCTGCTGTGACCGGGCTCCCTGCTTTCAGGCCCGGCTGGAGGCCGCGGCCGGCCGGCGGCCCGTCCGCGGGCATGCCGACATCTGCGCCGAGCATCTGGGCCGTACCGTCCAGGCCTTGGCCGTCTGGGCCCGCGAGCACAGCCTCGAAGGCAAGGTGACGGTGCTCGCCATCGACCAGCGGGCCATCGGCCAGGCCAGCCGCCCGGCCGGCCTTGCACGACGGGTGGGTGGCTTTGCGTTCGGGACCGTCCTGCTCAGCTCGTAACGGATCGCGCCGTCAGGCCTCCTGGGTCGGCTGCGTCGTCCGGCCAGACTCCGATTGGTCGGTTTCCTCCTCGTAGCTCGACCCGGTCCCGCATGCCGAGCCGCTCGGTCATCTCGCGCGGGAGCTGGAGCCGGCCGGCCCGGTCCAGCACCGCGTACTCACGGGCCTGCAGCTCCGTCTGGCCGTGCTCGTCGGTGGCCGCGTGCCGGATCGTCTCACTGCTCGTGCGGCCGTCCCGGATCGCGATCGTCCGGCGGACCTGCGACGACACGGCCGGGTCGTGGGTGACCACCAGCACCGTGGTGCCGAGCTCGGCGTTGGCGGTCTGCAGCGCGGCGAACACCTCCTGGGCGGTCGAGGAGTCCAGCTCGCCGGTCGGCTCATCGGCCAGCAGCACCTTCGGCTGGTTCGCCAGCGCCGTGCCAATGGCCGCCCGCTGCTGCTCGCCACCGGACATCGGTCCGGCGTCCGGTCGGCGCAGTGCGCGATGCCGAGGGTATCCAGCAGGAAGTCAGCTCGCCGCATGCGCTCGCGACGGCGCAGCGAGGTGAACCGCATCGGCAGCATCACATTCTGCCGGGCGGTCATGTAGGACAGCAGGTTGCGCGATGCCTGCTGCCAGATGAAGCCGACGACGCCCCGCCGGTAGGCCAGCCGCTCCCTGGCGGTCGCCACGCCCAGATCGTGGCCGGCCACCCGCACCGTCCCCGCGGTGGGGGTGTCCAGCCCGGCCAGGATGTTCATCAGCGTGGACTTGCCGCTGCCCGAGGCGCCGATGAGCGCGGTCAGTTCCCCCTCGGCGATCAGCAGGTCCAGCCCCTGCAGCGCCTGCACCTCGATGCCCTCGCCGGTGTAGATCCGGACCAGCTGGTCGCAGGCGATCATCGCGTCCGCGCCGCGCGGCCTGGCCATGCTGAACGCCCGCGCCGGCCCCGTGGCGGCCGCGGCCGCCCGGCAGGCGGGGTGCTCCCGGCGGGCGATGCCGCCGGTCCGGCCGGTCCCGCCGGTCGGGTGAGGTGCCTGCACCGGGTTCGGTCATCTGCCCGGCCTCCTTGTCATTCGGTGATCCGCAGCGCGCTGGTGCTGCCGCGGCGGTAGGTGATCATGGCCTGGGCCGCCAGCGCGAGGAGTGCGGCCAGTATCAGCCCGGCCGCCGAGATGATCAGCGCAACCGGGTCGGGCTATCACCGACGCGCTAGACCCGGAGCCGGTGAAGACCGACAGGTCTATCGAGTGCCCGACCAGCGGCGCAAGCGCCCAGGCGCAGGCGATACCGCCGATGGCGGCGGCCACGACCTGGGGCAGCGCCTCGGCGGCCAGCAGCAGCTGGGCGTGCCAGCCCGCAGTCCCATCGTGGCCAGCCGCGCCAGCGTCAGATCGCGGGTCCGCGCGCTGAGCACCAGCGACAGCAGCAGTACCAGCGCGCCGAATCCGGCCGCCGTGGCCGCCGCCTGCACCAGGGTCACCTCCGCGGCCCGCTGTACTGGCGCCCCGGTCAGCGCGGCCAGGGCGGCAGCGTGCAGCGTTACCGACCCGCCCGGCAGCGCCCGCGTGACGATCGCGCTCAGCCGCGCCCCGTCCAGGTGCGGCCCGGCGACCAGCATGAGGTCGGGCTCAGGCGGGCTGCGGCCGAGCGCCTGCAGCGGCATGACCACGACCGGGCTCCCGGTAATGCCCGGGACTCCGCTGATCCGGCCGGTCAGGCGGATCGTCATGTCCTGGTTACTCAGGCTGAGCGCTGCGTCGGGACCGACCAGCTTGGCGGCCGTGGGGGTGGCGACCATGGGGATGATCGCGCCGGGCGGCCGGCGCCGTTCCCGGAGAGCGCGGCCAGCGGGAACCGCGGGCCAGGAGCCTGATCGACCACCGCCGCATACGACGCCGGCCGGACGAACACCGCGGTCAGCCCCGCCCCGCTGACCGGGAGCGTCACCTCCTGGACCACTCCGGTGACGGTGCCGGCGACTCCGGGTACCGATGCGATCTGGCGCTGCACCGCGGCGGTGATCGCGCCGCCCGCCGGGGCCTCGACGATCGCGTCGGCGCCCGCCCGCCGCCAGGAGGCAGCCACCTGCCCGCGGGTAACCGCGGCAGTGACCATGGCCGCGAACGTGACCATGGTCAGCGCCAGTACCAGGGCGAACGCTGGCAGGACGGCGCCGGCCGAGGTGCGGGTGGCCCGCGCCAGCCCGACGAAGGCGACCACCCCACGGGACCGGCCGGCGATACGGGCCAGTTCGCGCGCCACGGCCGGGTAGCCGCGCAGCACGATGATCGCGGCTGGCACGGCGACCAGCACCGGTGCCGCGCTCGGGTAGAGATTCGTGCCCCCCGCCGACAGGCCCTGCACCCGGAGTACCACCAGCCCGCCGATCGCGACGGTGACCAGGGCCACCTCGATCACGATCCGCCGGGTCCCCGCCGCCGGCCCGCCCGCCCGCTGGCTCGCCCGCCGGTCCCCTGGCCCGGCACCCGGTGCTGGACCGCAGTGATCAGCACCGGCCCGGCCAGGCTGACCCCGACCGTGACGGCGGCCAGCCACAAGCTCACCTGGCTGCCGTTACCGGGAGTCAGCCGGATGGCGACCGCCGCGGCCGCCGCCACGGCGACCACGGCGACGACCGCGCTGCCGCGCAGCGCCAGCCAGCCAACCTGGCGCAGCGCCCCGCCCCGCGCCCGCATCAGCGCGAACTCGGCGTGCCGATGCTCGGCCACCAGCCAGGCGCCGAGCAGCACGACCACCGCCCCGGTGACGGCCAGGCTGACATACAGCAGCCCGAGCAGTGGAGCGACGGCGCTCTCGGCCGCGACGAGCGGGGCGAGGATTTCCGGCAGCCGGGAGGCGACCGTCACCAGGACCGGGCCGGATACGCTGGCCACCACCACCCCGCTGGAGATCATGCCGTCGACTCTCACCTGCAAAGGGCTCACCTGGTTCGCGGTCAGCCGGCTCACCGCGACCGGAACCCCCGAAGCGACCTGCATGTATTCGGGATTGAGGAAGGACTCGACCAGCCGGAGCGCGCCAGGGCCGACGAAGACCGTGCCGACCCAGTAGAAGGACCCGGACCGGCCCTGCATCGTGGTGGGGACTGCCGCCCCCGGAGTATCGGCCCAGAAGCTGGCGGTCACGTGTTCCGGCCGGATGATCCCGGTCACCATCAGCCGCACGGCCCGGCCCATCCGCAGGCTGCTGCCGACCCGCAGGCCGAACCTGGCCGCGGTGGCCGTGGTCACCGCGACCTGCACGACCTCGTGCCCGCCGGCCCGAGAGGCCCGCCGGAAGGCGCCCGGCCACGAGACGGCTGTAACTGGCCAGCGCAGTACGGTACGTCACCTCCACCTGGGCCCGGTTACCTCCGGCGGCCGCGGCTGCGCCGGCGACCGGCGCGTCGCCCGTGTCCACGCCGGACCATGCGGGCGGTTCGCTGGCCAGCGGTACCCCCCGTGCGGCCAGCTGCAACGCCAGGCTGCCGCCGAACGCGGCGATGTCCGCGCGGGCCCGCCTGGGCGGTGCCCGCGAGGGCCGTCAGGCCGACCGCCCCGATGACGGCCCGGTCGCCGGGTGGCGACGCCGCGAGCGCGCGCTCCAGCGCCCCGGTGCGCAACGCCGCGTTCTCCCGCGGAATCACCAGGCAGGCGAACACCGACGCGAATACCAGCAGGCCGAACGCGACGCTGGCGGCCGCCCCGGTGCCGGTCAGCATCACCCAGGCGGTGCGCACGCCGCGCCCACGCTCTCATCCGGCCTCCGCCCGCAACCGCGCTGCCGGGTCCGGCCTGCGCGCGACCGACACGGCAGCGGCGGCAACCGGTACCGCGGCGATGATGAGCGCCAGGGCCGCGGCCTGGGCGAGCGGGAGTATCACCAGGGCCGACGGCATCGGGGCCATCGCGTTCGCGGCCAGCGTGATCGACGGCACCAGCAGCCGGGCCAGGCCGATCCCCGCACAGGCCCACGGCGGCCGCCGGGACGCTGAGCAGCAACTGCTCCAGGCACAGCTGGCCCGCCTGGGCGCGCCTGCCCACGCCCAGCGCGGCGAACACGGCGCTTTGGGTCCGCCGCTCGCGGACGCTGGCCGCGACGCTGACCGAGAAGCCGAGCGCGGCCAGCAGCACCGCCGCGGCGCCAATCGCCAGCATGGCCTGCCGGGGCGCCACCGACAGCGCGTCGTGGAGCAAGGCCGCCTGCTGGCGGGCGCGGTCGGCGGCGGACAGCCCAGGCGGCAGCCGCCGCGGCACCTGGCCGTGACTCGTGCGCAGCCACCACCGCGTGAGCGGCAGCGGCATGGCCTGGTCCGTGACGAGCAAGTCCTGGACCGCGGCCAGGTCAGCGATCAGCACCCGGCTCGCCGGGGGGGTGGTCGGGAATCCGGTCACCGACGCCACGATCCGGATCGGGACCAGGACATTGTCCAGCGAGAACGGGACGATCGATCCGATGCCCACATGATTGCCGGACAGGTAGCTGCTCGTGGCGATCGCCGGGATGCCCGCGATGAGGTTGCGGGAAGCCGGGAACGGCGGGCGGGGCATGATCGTGACCTGCCCGGTGGGCGCCGGCGAGAAGAGGCTGCTGGTCTCGGCCATGACCTTCGGTGACGGGGCATGGCCGGCCCTGAAGTCGAGTTCCCGGCGGCCGCCGGCGGCGCCGTGCCAGCCCCGGACCGCCGGCGGCGTCCCGTCCTTCGGCAGCACTACGCCGAGCAAGCCAGGAGGCCGGGCCGGGACCGACTGCGACGACGCCGAGGCCCGCCACGACGCCAGGGCGGTGCCGCGGGCGAACGGGGGGCCGAACGGCCCGGTGTTCATCCGTGCGGTCGCGAGCGCCAGGACCCGCAGCCGGAGGGCCGGGCTCGCCAGCGGCCGGGCCGCGTCGAACGGCGGAAGGGTGAAGCAGAGGCTCAGCCCGAGCAGCCGCAGCGGGGCCTGGCCGGAGCGGGGCAGCGGGATGATCAGCGCGTGCCGCCGTCCGTCGGCGGGCAGGAACCCGAGGGGCGACTGGCACGTGCCCACCTGGTAGGTGCCGCCGCCACCGTCCTGGAGCCAGCCGATGACGCCAGCGCCGCCGAACCGTTGCCCGGTTGCCTCCGTGGCCAGGTTCACCAGGACTTCCAGCCGGGCCGACTGGCCCGGGACCGGCAGCCCGGCCAGCCGCCTCGGAGTGATCCGCCGCCACAGCGTGGCCAGCGGAAGCGGCGACAGGTCGGGCCGGAGCAGGATCGTGGCGCCCGCGGTGGACGCGTCCAGCGCGACCAGGCGGCCGGGGCTAAGGGGGACGATGCTGGCCGGCGTCGTGGCGGTCACTCCCGGCGCCCGGGCGATCGCCCCGGCTTCGCCCGGCGACGCCGGGGTCGGCGAATCCAGCCGCACATCGGAACCGACCGCGTACGCGGCCTGATCGGCGGCCGACCTCTGCCAGCTCGCGTACCCGGCCAGCGCGAGCGTGCTGGTGGCGACCGCGACGACGGCCAGCAGGACCGGGCCGGCCTGGCGGACCGGGCGCCTGCCGATCTGCCAGCCCACGATCGCGCCGGCCAGCCGCCGTCCGCGCTTGGCCGCCTTGTCGGTGAGCCTGGCCAGCAGCGGCAGCGCGCGCAGCGGCACCAGCGCCACTCCGGCCAGCGCCAGTGCGGGAGCCACGGCGACCACGGGATCGATCCCGAGCGTTCCGCTCGCCGGGCGAGCGACCACCGAATAGTTGTGCAGTTCCCAGACCGCGAGCGCCGCGAGCCCCACCAGGGCCAGGTCACCGCCGGCCGGGCGATCCCGGCGAGCCGGGCCTGCCGGGACCGCCCGGACCTGGCGGCATCCGGGGACGCGCTGCGCAGCGCCGGCCAGGCCATCACGACCGGCACAGCGCCAGCACGGCGAGCACCGTGGCCCAGACCAGCGGAGTGATTCCGGCGCCCTGGTACCCGGCCGTGGGCACGCTGCCCAGGCCAGCCAGGGCGCCGGCCAGGCCGCGCCGATCGGCACGCCCGCCGCGGCGGCCAGCACGCCGACTACCAGCGCCTCGGCCAGCACCGGCCGCGTCACCTGCCACTTGGCCGCGCCGCGCGCCCGGAGCAGCGCGGACTCCTCCTCGCGGTGACCGGCCAGCAGCCGCGCGGCCAGCGCCAGTCCCGCCGCGGTCACCAGTAGCAACTGCAGTGCGCCGATGGCGAACAGCGACCGGCCCAGCACGATGGTGCGGTTGATGTCGCTGAGGAGCCGGGGGAGGCCAGTGGTCACCTGCAGCCCGTACGGGCGGGTGGCCACGGTCAGGGCCGTCACGGCCTGGCTGGTGCTCGCGGCCAGTACGCCGATCTTTCCGCGGGCCAGTGCCGCCGGCTGCGGCAGCACGGACCAGGAGACCTGGCTCGTGGCCAGCCCGTCGCTGAACGCCGCCGGGTTCACCACGGCGGGGCCGTAGGTGATGGCATATGGCGGCGTGGGGGCCGATACCGGACACCGGCAGCAGGTCCAGGGTCCAGTACGCCGAGACCGGGTTCCTGGGCCGGAACAGGCCGGTGATCCGCAGCCCAAGCGTCGTGCTGCGGGCGTGGCTCGCGAGCTTCAGCACCGAGCCGGGCCTGAGGTTCAGTTGCTTAGCCACCGTGACCGGCAGCGCCGCAGGCAGCGGTGCGCCGGGTCGCGGCGGACCTGGCCAGTTCCCGGCGATCAGCACCGCGTGCGCCTGGATCTTCTCCAGCGCCGCGGCCCGGATCAGCGTGGTAACCGGGGGGCCGGGGGGCGACCTGATCTGGATCGGGCGCGACCACAGCGCGCTTTCCAGCTGGAATCCGACTCCCGGCCAGGCCGCTCGCAGCTTGGCACGGATCAGCCCCGCGTCGCCGGAGCTTGACTGCCCAGGCACGCTGGCGATGCCGATCGACCGGTCCGGCGAGACGGCGAGGATATCGCGCGCGCCGACCGGGATGGCCTCGGCCTCGAAGGTCCAGAGCGCGGCCGCGAGCATGGTGGCGACCAGGACCGTCACTGCCACGCAGGCCAGCATCAGCCAGGTGGACCTGGCCCGCCGGACCAGGAAAGCGGTGCCCAGTCCGCGCACAGCCCAGCCTCCGATCGCACGAACCGCTGTCCAGCAGGCTAGGCCATCTCCGCCGGTCAGGCGTAGGCCCATTCCGTCGCGGCGCAAGGATAAAGATGTCCAGGTCGGGGATGGCGAAACCGCAGGATCAGGTCCCCGGGGCCTCGATCAGCGAGCCGCGGACGAGGCCGACCAGGACGACCGCATCAGTCAGCTCGACCAGCAGCTGACCCTGCCCAGGCGTGCCTGCCGAGGAGGCCGGCGTCATCCCCCCCGGTGGGTGACCCAGGGCCGTTTATGATCCGGACGGTGGCGCTACCAGGCTCACGTCGATTACATCAAGTCCCAGGCTGTTGATTCGCTCGATCAGGCCGGATAGGGCGCCCTGATCCGGCAGCTCGGCCCGGAGGGTGGTGGTGCCTGGTCCGATGGTGACCTCGCAGTCGTCGAACTCGGCGCGCAGCGTGGTGCCCGCTTGCCCCAGGAAAGTGACCTCATACGTCTGTGATTGCACCGGGTTACGCCTCCCGGGCGTCTCGATCTGGTTCGTGGATCTCTCCCACCATGCCGCGCAGCCGCTTCTTCGTAATCGCCCTTTGGGGGTGACCCGAGATACCGGCGGCTGCTCTCGTCCGGCGCGCCGCGATCCGCTGTTCAGTGGCAGGCCTGCCTGGCGATCCCGAGTGACCGGGGCTAGGCGCGAAGGTAAAAGCAAGGTAATGTCCAATTGGCTGCTCCAGACCCTGGCGGCAGCGGCGGCTACGCCCGAGAAATAGCGGCTCCATGAGCGGAGAATGCGCTGTGGCGGCGGAAACCGAGGCTCATGGTATGAGCGCGGCAACCGGACGTGGCACCCTGCGGAGCACGCGGTTTGCGCTGACGAAGTTCCGGCCTCCGGCGCTGCCCGACACGCTGATCACAAGGCCAGCGCTGCATGACCGGCTGGCGGCGGGATTGAGCCAGCGGCTGACGGTTGTCGTGGGGTCGGCCGGGGCGGGCAAGAGCGTGCTGCTGGGGGACTGGGCCGCGGGGCGGCCGCCCGGCTTGACGTCCTGGCTCTCATGTGACCGGGCCGACGATGACCCGGTCCGGTTCTGGACCGGTTTCATCGAGGCGCCGCGGGCCATCGAGCCGGAGTTCGGCGTCGATGCCATCGAGCTGCTGGCGATGGACCGGCGGATGACGGCTGATGTCACCGCGTCGGTCGCCAATGACGCCGCCCGGCTGCCCGCGGGCTCGGCGATCATCGTGGATGACTTCCATTACGCGGCCGCCGCCGCGGCTCCGGCCATGACCGATCTCATCGAGCGCTGGCCGGCCGGGACTGTCCAGCTGGTGCTGGCCGGTCGTTCTGACCCTCCGCTGCGGCAGCACAGGCTGCGGATGTCGGGCCAGCTGACCGAGATCCGGGACCGTGACCTGTATTTCTCCGTCGCCGAAAGCCGTGACCTGCTGGCGAACTTCGGCGTCCGGATATCCGATGCTGACCTGGCCCTGCTCCATCAGCGAAGCGAGGGGTGGCCCGCGGTCCTGCAGATGGCGGCGCTGTCCCTGCGCCGCAGCACGGATCCGGCGCGGCTGGCGCGGGCGCTGGGGGTCCGGGGCCAGGCCATCACGGAGTACTTCATCGCCGAGGTCCTCGACCAGCAGCCGCCTGAGGTGGCCCAGTTCATGCTCGACACCTCCATCCTGGTCGGGGTGCTGACCGGGGACACCTGCGCCGCGGTCACCGGACGGCAGGACGCGGAGGCGATGCTGCGCGGCATCGATGCCGCGCACCTGTTCCTGGTGGCCCTCGATGAGGAGCGGACCAGCTTCCGGTATCACCATCTGGTGCGCCAGCTGCTGCGCGTCGAGTTGCGGGCCAGGGACCGGGCCCGCGAGCAGGCGCTTCAGCTGCGGGCCGCCGAATGGTTCGAGGCGGCCGGGGACACCCGGCGCGCCGCCCAGCATTATCTGGCGGCACAGCAGCCCGACCGGGCGCTGGCGCTCCTGCAGGACCGGGTCGTCTCTGACTTCCTGCATGTCCCGACGGCGCCGGAGCCGCTGGTGATGCCCATGGTCGATCCCTCGCCGCTGGTAGAGACCCCGGAGCGGCTGCTGGGCCTGGCCGCCGAGCTGCTGCTGTCGGGTGATACGGCTCGCGGCGGCAACTACCTCGACCTGCTCGAGGACGCCGGGACGATCCCGGCCGAGTCGAGGCTGGCCGCCCGTTTCGCCGGGTTTCAGTCGTTCCGCTACGGGGTGGCCGGCCAGCTGGAAAAATCCGTTCAGGCGGCGCTGGCCGCCCGCGCTATCCAGGAGCGCACGCAGCTCACCGATGAATGGAACCCCGTCGTCCCGCTGGTCCTCATCCGCGTGTACGCCTGCCTGGATGACGTCCCGGCGCTCGAGCGCGAGGCCGCCGCGGCGCTGGCGGCGCCCGAGGTTCCCGAACCGGTCAAGCATGTGATGGTGCCGGGTTCGCTGGCGCTGGCCCGGTTCGAGGCAGGCTGTCTGGCCGAGGCCGCCGATATGGCCCGGGCCGCCGATGCGGCTGCGCGGCGGCTGGGATTCGGCCAGCATTTCTTCGCCGTCGATATTCTGCGCGCGCTGTCCGGCCTGGCGCTGGAACGCCGCGACCTGGACACAGCCGAGCACCTCACCGAGCAAGTGCTCTCGATAACCGAGCAGCGGCGGCCGCTGTTTGAGTTCCTGGCGCTGCTGGACCGGGCCCAGATCTGGGCGGCCCGCGGGCAGGTCCGCGACGCGCTGGCGACTGTCGAGGCCGCCCGCCAGGCCCTGCCCGCGGGCGCCAGCACGGCGCTGCTGGCCCGGGCCGACGAGCAGGAGGCGCTGCTCCGCCTGTCACTCGGCGACCCGCGCGGCCCCGCCGAGCTGGCCGCCGGCTGCCCGCCGCCCGTCGCGGCCTGCTGCTGGCCAGGGTCGCGCTGGCCACCGCTGACCGCCACGCCGTGCACGAGCACCTGCGGGCCGCCGCCCTAGGCGACCTGACGCCACGCCACGCGCTGGTTCGCCAGCTGCTGCTGGCCGCCGCCGCGATCGAGTTCGGCGATCCCGCCGCCGCGAGCCTGCTCGGCGGCGCGCTGCACGCGGCCCGCGGCCAGGGCTTCCTCCACACCGTCGTCACCACCGCCCCGCAGGTGACCGGATACGTGGTCGAGCACGCGGCCCCGCTGCGGCCAGACCCGTTCACCGGGCAGCTGGTCGCCGCGGCGCTCGAGGTGCGCGCAATCCAGCCTGGTCCGGCCGAGTCCAGCCGGGTGCTGGCAGAGCCGCTGACCGCTGCCGAGCAGCGCATCCTCACCCTCCTGCCGACCAGCACCTACCTGCAGATCGCGGAGACCCTCTACATTTCCCGCAACACGGTAAAGACCCATCTCCGGTCGATCTACCAGAAACTCGGGGTGGCATCACGCGCGGCGGCTCTCGAGCGGGCAGCCGACCTCCGCCTGCTCTGAGCCTGCGCCGGAGCTCACCCTGCCTAGGGTGATGCCCCCCGGTCAGGGGGGCGCTGAACTATGAGTGCGACCAGCCCGCGGGTCAGCGGCTCGCGGGTTCCGCACCGATCACCGGAGGATCCATGAGTGCCGGCCCGCCGGGGCACTCGGTCAGCGCGGGACTGAGCACCGCCGAGGTCCGGTGGATCCTGCCCGGCGAGTTGGATACCGCGATCGCCGGGTGGTTCGCGCGGTTCCCCACCGGGATGGAGTCGCGCGAGGACGCCTACCTCATCCATCCGGTCCTGCGGGGGCTGTCGGTGAAGATCCGCGCGGGCCGGATGCTCGAGGTGAAGCAGTTCCACGGCAGCCCGGGAATTCTCGATGCGGCGGGCCGCGCCCGCGGCCGGATCGAGTCCTGGCAAAAGTGGTCGTTCCCGTTCGGGCCGCTCGGCCCGAACGATGCCGGGCTGCCCGGCTGGATGGTGGTGCGCAAGAGACGGTGGATGAGCCAATTCCGGCTGGTCGGCGGGCGGCTCATGGCGGGCATGCCGGGGCGCGTCGCGGAGCCGGCCTGCGCGGTAGAACTCACCGAGGTCCGCTCGGGCGGCGAGACCTGGTGGTCCCTGGGATTCGAGGCGACTGGTCCGGCCGGCTTGCTTCGCAGCACGCTGCAGAGCACGGCCACGCTGATATTCACCCAGGCGCCACCCGGGCGACTGGGAACTTGATATGAGCCACAGCCAGTCCTACGCCGAATGGCTGTCCCGGCGACCGGTAACTGGAGTGACGGAAACGACAGGTACTCCGGAATCACCCTGCGAAGGGTGACGACACTCCGCAATCGCTCGCACAGGATCTGGGCATCGGCTCGAACCGAGCCGGGCCAGACGGCGACCCCGCACCAGTGCCGCCGGAAACGCCGGAGAAGAAGTACCTGACGGTGCGCCAGGCCGCGTTCATCGGTGTCGGGGCGATGGTGGGAGCCGGATGGAAACACTTCCGCGACACAAGGACGAAAGATGCCCAGCTCGCGCACTAGGTCACCCGCTGTGACCGGTGAGGCCACGACGTCCAATTGATATCCCAGGAGTCGAGATGACCACCTTGCAGCAACCCGCCGAGAACCTCGCCTGGTACGCCCTGTCGGCCGAAGCCGCGGCCGGGCAGCTGGGGGTCGACCCGGATCGGGGACTGGATGACGGGGAGGTTGAGCGGCGGCTGGCCGAATACGGGCCGAACGAGCTGCCGGCCGAGCCGCCGCCGAGCATGTGGGCAGTGGCCCGGGGTCAGCTGGCCAACCCGATGAACATCATGCTGCTGATCGTGGTCGTGGCCAGCTTCGCCATCGTCCAGATCGCGACGGCCGTCGTGGTGCTGGGGCTGGTGGTGTTCAACGTGGTGATGGGCACCAGCCAGGAGCTGAAGGCCCGGGCCAGCGTGAAGGCGCTGGCGCAACTGCAGGTGCCCCACGCCCGGGTACGGCGCTCCGGGCAGGTCGAGCAGATCGAGTCGACCAAGCTGGTGCCGGGTGACATCGTGCTGCTGGAAGCCGGCGACGTGGTCCCGGCCGACGGGCGGATCGAGTCCTCGGCCACGCTGGAGGTGCAGGAGGCCGCACTTACCGGGGAGAGCGCGCCGATCGCTAAGGACGCGGGCACGTTGCCCGGCGGCGAAGTGGCCTTGGGGGACCGGACCAACCTGGTCTTCCAGAACACCCAGGTCACTCGCGGCACGACGGCAATCGTGGTGACCGCGACCGGCAGCGCGACCGAGATGGGCAAGATCGCCGACATGGTGACCGCCACCAAGCGCACCCGGTCCCCGCTGCAACGTGAACTGGACGGCATGACCAAGGTGTTCGGCCTGATTGCCTTCCTGTCCGTGGTGATCATCGCCATCTTCGGCCTCGCGCGGGGCCAGGACACCACCACGCTGGTGCTGTTGTGCATCTCGACCGCGATCGCGTCCATCCCGACCGGCCTGCCGACGTTCGTGCAGGCCATGCTGTCGTCTGGGGCGCGCCGGCTGGCCGAGTCCAAGGCGGTGGTCAAGTCGCTGTCGGACGTGGAGACCCTGGGCGGGACAACCGTCATCAATAGCGACAAGACCGGCACGCTGACGATGAACGCGATGACCTCGACCACCATGCTGGCCGGCGGTGACTGGTTCAAGATCGAAGGCCCCGGATACCAGAAGTCGGGCGCGATCCTGGGCGCGGGCGGGACAGAACCGCCGGATTTCCACCGCCTGGCGCTGGGCCTAGTGCTGTGTACCGACGCCACCGTCGGCGATGACGGGTCGGTTATCGGGGATCCGACTGAGGCGGCGTTCGTGGTGCTGGCCGCGAAGATGGGCGTGGACGCTGAGCAGACGCGCGAGTCGTTGCCCCGCCGCGCGGAGGTGCCGTTCGACTCGGCGTACAAGTTCATGGCCACCTTCCACGACGTCCCCGAGAGGCCGGTTGGCGGGATCATCCAGCAACCGCACTTCACCAGCGTGAAGGGCGCGCCGGACGTGGTCCTCCAGCACTGCGGCTACGCGCTGTGGCACGGCGAGGTCGTACCGGTCGCCACCGTGCGGGACGAGATCCTGGCCGCCAATCGCAAGCTGTCCGAACGCGGACTGCGGGTACTCGCGTTTGCCGCCAAGGACCTGGATGACACGGCGATGTCGGCGGCGCTGGCCGACCCGATGGCCGCGGTTACCGATCTCGTCATGGTGGCGCTGGTCGGGATCATGGATCCGCTGCGTACCGAGGCCAAGGACGCGGTACGCATCGCGCTAGGCGCCGGGGTCGACGTGCGGATGATCACCGGCGACCACACCGTCACTGCGCGGGCGATCGCCGACGAGCTCGGCCTGGGGCCTGGCGTGATCACCGGCACCGAGCTGCAGCACCTGAGCGATGAAGAGGTGCTCGAGCGGCTTCCCGAGCTGCACGTGTTCGGCCGGGTGGCACCCGAGGACAAGCTGCGGCTGGCCAAGCTCATGCAGGAATCCGGTCAGGTGGTCGCGATGACCGGCGACGCGGTCAACGACGCCGCGGCGCTGAAGCAGGCCGACGTCGGCGTGGCCATGGGCAGCGGCTCGGAGGTGTCCAAGCAGGCCGCGAAGATGGTGCTGACCGACGACAACTTCGCCACCCTGGTCCGGGCGGTCGAGCTGGGCCGGGACATCTACCGGCGGATCTCCACCTACATCAGGCTGCAGCTGACGATCCTGTCGTCCGTACTGCAGCTGATGGTGTACGCCACCATCCTGAACATCAACGGCGGCGTGGCCCTGTTCCCGCTGCAGCTGCTGTTCTGCAAGTTCTTCGTGGTCATCACGGTGGTGATCGGGTTCATCGTGGACGTCCCCGACCCCGGCGTCATGCAGCGGCCGCCACGCAAGCCCGGCACCAAGATCGTCACACGGCCTCAGGTCATCCGCTGGTTCGTCACCGGGTTCGTGCTCGCCGCCACCGCCCTTTCCGTGCTCGAATGGGGACCCGGCAAGCCCAGCACCACGCACGCCTCGGTCAGCATGACCATGGCCTTCGCCATCGTCTCGTTCAGCGCGGTCAACATCGGCCTGGTCATGCGGCGCGAACGGGAGGCGCCGTGGGCCTCGCCGGTATTCCCGTTCCTGGGCTGGGTCATCCTGGGCTGGATCATCACCTGGGCCGCCGTGGGACTGGGCATGTTCCAGCGACTGCTCGACACCACCTCGCTCAGCGGGCGTGAATGGGTCATCGTGCTTGCCCTGTCCCTCCTCGCCCCCGCAGTCGTGGCCGTCGACAAGGCCATCCAGCTGAGGCGGCAGAGCAAGGAACCCGCCCTGGGAGTGTCTGCGATGTGACCGTGCAGACACACACGCGGCCCCGCAGGCCCGCCGACCGGGTCGTGTTAAGCAGCGCGAGCTGGCCGATGCCGCAGATGCGGAGGGTACACCGGGCCGGCGCCCGGCCCGGAGACGGGGTGATCCGTGCCAGCCAGGCTCACGGATACCCCTGGACCTGAACGGCACCGGATTACCTGGCTGCGGATTCCTTCATGACAATCCGGAAGGCCGCTCCTCGTGCTGGACGGCGGCGAGCAGCGCGGCGTAAGCACGGACCAGCGCGGCGTGCTCCAGCGGGAGCAGCGGGCTATCGGGTGGGCAGCCCTCCCGGACCCACTGGTCGGACAGATCCATCGCCTGCACCCGGTGCGCGGCCGCTGGCCTGACCATGGCCTCGGCCCGGCCGAAAAGGTAGCTGTACAAGCGGGTTACCGACTCGACCAGCTCGTCGCCCATCTCCGCGGGATGGCGCGCGTACTGGCGCTTCCGGTGCGCCCGCCACCAGTCGATCTCCAGGCTGGCTGCTTGTGCCGGGTCCGCGGGCCCGCCGAAGCGGAGCCTGACCAGCGCGTAAAGCTCGTGCATGCGGGCCTGGGCACCGTCCGGGTCGTTGTCGGGGAACGGTGCCCACAACTGGACGGCCCGCAGCATCAGCCAGGCGCCCTGCAGGATCCGCGGCAAGTCCGTGCCGAAGCCCAGCCGGAGCAGCCTGACCGAAGCCATCAGCAGACGGAGCCGGCGGCGCAGGTAGTAGGCCACCCACATCCGGTGCTCCAAGTCGGCGAGGCGGAAGGGATCGAAGGACCGGAGTCGGTCCGGCGACTCCATGTTCACCCACCAGATGCCCATGGCCTCATCCTTCCGCTTCACTCGGGAACACGCCGGCCTAGCCCTGAGATGCATAAGCGCCGAGTTCGGCGCGAAGCCGGTACCGGGCCCGGCGCAGGCGCGACTTCACCCTGCCGAGCGGGATGCCGTAAGGCGCCGGCCCGCGCGGCTTGCCGTCTAGAACGGTGTCGGGATGTGCCGCAATGGCAGGTCCGGCTGCTGGTAGCCGCCGGGAGGCTGCCGTCTGGGCAGCTTGATGTCCCGGGGGGCGAGCGGCTTGTAGGGGACCTGGCTGAGCAGGTGGCTGATGATGTTGAGCCGGGCGCGCTTCTTGTCGTCGGCGTCCGCGATATACCAGGGCCCCTGCGCGGTATCGGTCGCGGCGAACATCGCGTCCCTGGCCCGGGAGTAGTCATACCAGCGGCTGTAGGACTTCAGGTCCATGGGGGACAGCTTCCAGATCTTCCGCGGGTCGTGCATGCGGCTTTTCAGCCGCCGGGTCTGCTCGTCGGGGCTGACCTCGAGCCAGTACTTCAGCAGCAGGATCCCGTCATCGGCCATGGCCTTCTCGACCCCCGGCACCAGGCCCAGGAACCGGTCGGTCTCCTCCGGCGTGCAGAAACCCATCACGCGCTCGACGCCTGCCCGGTTGTACCAGGACCGGTCGAAGATCACGACCTCCCCGGCGGCCGGGAAGTGCGGGAGGTACCGCTGGATGTACATCTGCGACTTCTCCCGCTCGGTCGGGGCGGGCAGCGCCACCACCCGGAACACGCGCGGGCTGACCCGTTCGGTGATCCGCTTGATCGTGCCGCCCTTCCCGGCGGTGTCCCGGCCCTCGAACACGATGCAGATCTTGGCTCCTGAGTCCTTGACCCACTCCTGCATGGCCACCAGCTCACCGTGCAGGATCCTCATCTGGCGTTCGTATTCCTTGCGCTTCATCTTCGGGGGCGGCCCGGTTTCGGCCTCCTCCACAGCAGCAGGCGATGACGCCCGCGCTTTTGCGTCATCCTGGTTATGCCGGTGCTTCTTCTTCTTGGCCATATCGCTACCTCTGATTAATGCGGTGCCTGGATGGGTGTGCCTGCGGTCGGGCCGGGCCTGCGAGATGCCGCAGCCTGGCCCAGTTCACCGGGGATTTGGGCCGGGGGATGCCCGGGCGATCACGTGGCACCCAGATGCGGAGCGCGCCGGCGGAGATGGTGCAGGTCACCGGCGTCGACATCAGTATCGACTCGCCGTCGACGCCGACCGGGATCTGCTGCTCGCCGGCGGTGATCTCGATCTGCTCGGCGGTCAGCACCTTCAAGCCGGTAGCTTGCCTGCCGCGGACGAGACCGGCGGCCTGCCGGGCGCTATCCACCGTGACGCCGACCACGCCAAGGATGCCGCGATCCAGCCGCGCGCGGCGGCCCAGGCCGGCCAGGTCCCCGGTTCCGTACGGATTGTTGGCCACCAGCAGCGCCTGCGGCGCCTCGATCTGCGTGCCGTCCGCCCGTACGTGCAGGCGTGCTCCGCGGTGGCCTTGCAGGAGGTCGGGGAGCGTGTTCAGCGTCGTATTCAGCTTGTCGTCGCGGTAGGCCGGAGTCTCGACCACCTCGGCGTAGGCGCCGAAAGACGCGTTGTTGACGAAGGTCTGGCCGTTGATCACCCCGAGGTCGACCCGCAACTCGACGCCATCGGACAGCGCGTTCAGGCAGGCTGATGGGTCCTCGCGATCCAAGCCCAGGTCGAGGGCGAAATGGTTACGGGTGCCAGCGCTGATCACCACGAACGGGATGCCGTGCTCGGCGGCGATGCCGGCCACCAGCGCCTGCGTGCCGTCACCGCCGGCCACGCCGAGCAGATCGGCGCCTTTGTCAACGGCCTGGCGGGCCACGCCTGCGACGTCGACGTGCTCGGGTCCGCCCAGCAGGAACACCTCGGCGCCGAGGGCTTCGGCCTTGCGTTGCAGGTCGAACTTCCCGACCTTCCCGCCGCCGGACTTCGGGTTCATGATCAGGTACGGGCGCCGGGCAGGTGGCTGGGCCGGGCGCTCGGGCATGCGCCAGTCCGGCTGGTCCATGGTCAGGGCCTGGCGTGCGGTCAAGCTCGCGAGCAGCCAGGCCGCCGCCGACACGATGGCTACCCACAGCAGATGGTGGAAGGCGTAGACGACGATCACGGCGATCGGCACCAGGACGAAGACGCCGAGCGCCAGCCAGCGCCATACCCCCCGGCGGGCGAGGAAGAGGTAGGCGGCAGCCAGGCTCACGACAGCGGCGGCCACGGCCACGGCCAGCATGGCCAGGCTCTTCAGGTCGGCAAAGACCACCAGGACCACGATCGCCAGGCCTGCGAGCACGAAACTGAGGCGCGCCAGCCAGCGTTGTGAGCGTGTGTCCGGCGGCCCGCCCGGCCCGGCTGACGTCATCATGAGACGCCGCCCTCGAGCCGTAGCCCGCTAGTCGGGTAAGGCAGCCGGTAGGAGCTTAGCGACCTGTTCATTCTGACATCATGGCGAACCGGCGGCTCTGGTGCCTCACCCGTGACCGGGTGAATGTGCGGCCCCGTCAGATCGTCCAGCTTGCGGCGCAGCGCGCTCGCCCCGGTGCTGTTCTCCGGCGCGTCCCGGAGCGCCGGGCGTTCCGGGCTGATCGCCGGTTGGTATACCGCGCTGCCGCGTCTAGGCGGCCAGGTTCTCGCGGCTTCCGTAGGTGCACAGTCCCCACAGGGCCACCACGTCCACGGCGATGATCATCAGCGACCAGAATGGGTAGGCCGGGAGGAAGAACATCTGGCCGAGGGCGTTGAGGCTGACCAGGGCCACCGCGAGCCAGCGGGCGAACTGGTTGCCGGCCAGTATCCCGAGTGCGGCGAGGATCTGCAGCGCGCCGAGGATGAGGATGATCCAGCCCCAGGCGCGCAGGTTGCCGATCACGTAGGTCGCGTGGGCGGTGAATATGTGTGAATTAGCGACCGCGGCGATGCCGTCGATCAGGTTAAAGCAGCCGACCGTCACCAGCAGCACCACGGCGAAGATAATCATCCCGTAGCCTTCACCCTGGCCCGCGCCCTTGGCGCGCCTCACTGTCGCCGACGTCATCTCGTCCTCCCAAGTCTGAATCGCCGGAATTCGTGACTCCAGTCTTTCGGGCCGCCGTGAGATGTCGTCACCCTTTCGCGGGTGATTCGGCCGGTCCCTGGCGAGTGCCTGGCGGTGTAGCGCCGGTCGGCACCTGCAGGTCATTGCCAGCCGGCGAGGAAACGGGGCCCAGCGCTGCGAAGATGGCCGGCCGCCGGGCCCGCAGGGCGCTGGCGGCGATAACGCCAAGGCCGAGCCATCCCAGCGCCACGAACGGCAGCAGGTCCATCAGGGTCCGGCCGTGCGGGTGGAGAATCCCCCAGAGGGGAAATAACAGGAAAACGACGGCCGTCGCCGGTATGAGCAGATGGCGACAGAACCGGAAATCATCGCGGAACCCGGTGCGGAATGCGCGGATGGCCGAGACGTTCACCGCGAGGTAGATGAGCACCACCGAAAGCCCGGCGCTCCCGGCGAGATACGCGAATGTGCGCGCGCCGCCGTAGGCATAGGTCAACGGCAGCCCGAGCATAAGCGCGAACGCGGCGACGCAGCCGATGGCCACGACCGGGGTATGGCGGCGGGAAAGGCGGGAAAGCGACTGCGGGAGAACCCTTTCGCGTCCCATGGCGAAAAGGATCCGGATAAGGGCGTTGACCGCCGCGGTGACGAAACCAAGGCCGGTGAGCACGACCACGAGGTCGATGACAGAAAGCGCCGACGGGGACCAGTACCGGCTCGTGAGATACCCCAGCGGGTTGGGCTGCTGGGTGAGGCCGAGGATGCCGTGCCGTCCCAGGCCGGACGTCTCGGCGAAGACGACCAGTAGGTAGAAAACGCCCGTCACGATCACGATGCCAATCGTGCTGGCGGGGATGGAGCGGCGCGCGTTCCTGGCTTCTTCGCCGAGCGCGGCCGCGGTCTCGAAGCCGGCGAACGCGGTGATGCCGTAGATCATCGCGTTGGTGATGTCGGTGAGCTGACCGTGCGGCGACGACGCCGGCCACAGCACCGCGGCCGAGTAGTGCGCGGGCCCGACTCTGACCAGGATGGTGATGGCCAGCGCCGCGATCACGGCCACTTCCCCGGCGACCAGGGCCAGATCGACCCACGACGAGGTGCCGATGCCTAGGTAGGCCACGCTGCACACGGCGGCCAGGATGATCACGAACAGCACCCAGCCGCCGATGCTGACATGCAGCGTGTCGGCCGCCAGCTGCGATGCGTACGCGCTGGTCAGCGCAATGCCGGCGGGTACGTACAGCGCGTACGCGAAGACCATCATCCAGCCGGTCAGGAAACCCGCGGTCTCGCCCAGCCCGTGGCTGTTGTAGGTGTACAGCGAGCCGGCTGACGGCAGCCTGCGGGCAAATTCCGCGATGCTGACCGCGCAGCACAAGGACGCCACCAGGGCGATGAGGACGACCAGCGGAGCCGCGAACCCGGCGTATGCCACCACGATTATCAGTCCGCCTACCACCGCTCCGGCCGGGGCCACGTTGCTCACGCCGAACGCGGTCACTCGCGCGGCTCCGATAACGCCGTGGGCGAGCTCGCGGGTCTCGGGCTCGCCTGTCATCAGGCTTCTCCGTCCCGGGTGATGGCCTTGTCGTCGCCAGCCGGCGATGCCTGGCCGTCGACGGTGCTGGCGGCCGCCCAGGCGGCGCCGGTTTCCTGGCGGTACGCGGCCGTGGCCGCGTCGATGGTCGGGTAGAAGTGGCGCGGGTCGATGGTGCGGGTCAGGCCGTAGCGTTCGATCTTGCGCCGTACCGGGTCCTTGAGCTCGGCGAATACCAGGCTGGTGTGGTTGGCATTCAGCGCCTCGTCGAGTTCCTCGAGCATGTCGGAGGCGGTGGTGTCCACGTCGGTGATCGGCTCGGCCGCGACAATGATCCACCTCGGCGGCGGGTCGGCCCGGGCCATGCGCCGGATCTCGTCGCGGAAGGTCTTGGCATTGGCGAAGAACAGCGGGCCGTCGAACCGGTAGATCACCAGTCCGGGCAGCTGCTTCGCCTCCGGATAGCTATGCACGTCGTGGTAGCCCACGAGGCCCTCGACCCGGCCGAGCTCGGTGTCATACGGCCACCAGGCCCGGCGGAAGACGTTGAGGATCGACAGCGCCACCGCGATGGCGATCCCGGGCAGCACCCCGAGCAGGACCACGCTACCGAACGCGACGATCGACACCAGGAACTCGGCCTTGCGCTGCCGCCACAGCCGCGCCGTGCCGGGGATATCGGCCAGCGACAGCGATGCGGTGATCACCACGGCGGCCAGCGCGGGCTGCGGCAGGTTCCGGAACAAGCCGGGGACCAGCACGATCATCACGATGATCACCACGGCTCCGACGACCCCGGTGAGCTGGGTCTTGGCGCCAGACCGCTCAGCCACCGCCGTCCGTGATCCGCTGGTGCTAACCGGGAACCCCTGGAACAAACCCGCGGCCAGGTTCGCCACGCCGATACCGGCCATCTCGCCGTTGCCGTCGATCTCCTGCCCGGTGCGGGCGGCGAACGCGGACGCGGTGGAGATCGTGTCGGCCAGCGATACCAGGGCGATACCCAGCGCCCCGCCGAGCAGCGGCGCGAGGTCGGCCACGTGGATGTCCGGAATGGTCAGTGGGGGGAACCCCTTGGGCAGCACGCCCACCAGGCTGACCCCGTGGCTGGCCAGGCTGAAGACCGTCGTGGAGACGATCGCGAGCACCACCATGATCAGCACGGCCGGGATCTTCGGCAGCCACCGCTGCAGCACCAGTATCAGCACGAGCCCGGCGATCCCGACCGCGGCCGCGGCCGGGACCGCCTTCCCGTGGGCCAGGCCCTCGGCGAACCCGGTCACTTCCCCGAGGAAGCCGTCGGCGTCGACCTTGAACCCGAACAGCTTGGGCAACTGCCCGACCAGGATGGTCAGGGCCAGGCCGTTCATATACCCGATCATCGTCGGCTTGGAGATCAGATCGGCGATGAAGCCGAGCTTGGCCACGGCGCCCAGGACCAGGATCCCGCCGACCATCAGCGCGAGCATCGACGCCAGCGCGATGGCCCGCTCGGGGTTGCCGTCGGCGCCGGCCAGCGGCAGGATCGTCGCGGCGATCATCGGCCCGAGCGAGGAGTCCGGGCCCAGCACCAGGATCCGGGACGGGCCGAACACCGCGTAGCCGAGCAGGCACATGATGGAGGTGTACAGGCCGGTGATCGGCGGCAGGCCCGCCAGCTCCGCGTATGCCATGCCCTGCGGCACCAGCAGCGTGCTGAGCACGATCCCGGCGACGACGTCCTTGGCCAGCCACTCGCGCCGGTAGGAAGAAAGGCTGAGCCCGCGGGCCAGTCTGAACATCAGCACCACATCTCGGCAGCTGTCCTGGTCAACAAGGGCCAAGTGTGCCTGCTGGCTGCGTCCGCGTCATCACCCGGGGCTGGGTTAGCTGAGCGGGTCATGGCCCCTGCGGCACCGCCAGCAGGGTGACATCGATCACGTCAAGTCCCAGGTTCTTGATCCGCTCGACCAGCCTGGACAGGGCGCCCCGGTCCGGCAGCTCGGCCCGCAGGGTGGTCGTGCCCGGACCTATGGTGACCTCACAGTCGTCGAACTCGGCGCGCACCGTGTCTCCCGCCTGCCCCAGGAAGGTGATCTCATATGTATGTGACCGCACCAGGTCACCGCCTCCCGGGTCTCTAGCTCGTGCGTTTCCCCCTAGTTTGCCGCGCAGCCGCTTCTTCGTAATCGCCCATTCGAGGGTGAACTGGGTTTCTGGCCTCCGATCAGGGGCGGCGGCCCGCAAGGACGCAGAACTCGTTCCCCTCTGGGTCGGCAAGTACGACCCAGCTCTCATCGCCCTGGCCTACGTCGGCGTGCCGGGCACCTAGGTCGAGCAGGCGGCGGACCTCTTCGTCTTGCTCCCGGTCGGCCGGGCTGAGGTCGAGGTGGAGCCGGTTCTTGCCGGTCTTGCCCTCGGGCACGTGCGCGAATGTCAGCGTCGGTGGCACTGGGGCAAGGTGGTTCTTGCCGTCCGGCACCATGGGCGAGCCAATGGTGACAATTCCGTCGTCTTCGTCTTGCACCTCGTAGTCAAGGACCGAGCACCAGAATCGGGCGAGGCCGCCGGGATCGGCACAGTCGATCGCAAGCTCGGTGAACTTACTGGTCATGTCAGGAATCTCCCAGTCAAGTAGCGGTCCGCCAAAGCCGGTTCTGGGCCTAAGCGGTGTCCTGGCCGTTTGCCGCCCGCCCCCCGTGGCGGAGCAGGACCCCGAGCACCAGCAAGACCGCACCCCCCACCGCTATGCCGACTCCTGCTCCGGCCAGGACGTCAAGTGGGTAGTGCACGCCTAGATACACCCGGGACCAGCCCACCAGGACGGCATATGCGACTGCCACCGCGGCCAGCGCCCGGGGCAGGAACGGCATGAGCGCGATCACCACCGCCATGGTCACCGCGGTGTGGGAGGAAGGGAAACTCGTGCCGTGCGCAGGGTGCTGGCGCAGCACCGCACTGGCTATCACCTCGTAGGGCCGAGAGCGGTCGGCTAGAGCCTTGGCCACATGCGCCAGCGCCCATGAGGTGCCGGCGGCGATGGCTCCGGCGGCCAGCGGCAGGACGCTCCGGTTCCTGGCCACAACGTAGCCGATGATGAGCACGACGACGGCGATGATGCTGGCCGGCAGGAAAAGCCGTGACAGCGGCGTGAGCGCCGACGCTACGCCCGGCGGGACCTGGTTGAGAGTCCGGAACAGGCTCACATCCCAGCGGACCGCTCCTGCCTTGAGCAAGACGGCTGAAACACCAAACAGCGCTGCTCCCAGGCTCGTCAAGAGCCCGGCGGCCCAGGCTCTTGGAATCCGGGCCGGACGGTTCGGCCACCACCACGATGGGCGAGTGTTATGGCCGGTCATGGTGGCGAGGCTAACGGGCCGTCCCAAAGGTCGGGGGCTTGATGACCTGACAAGACGGTGCCGGGCAAGCTAGGGCTATGAGCTTGACGGTCTTGACTGCCTGGGTAAACCGGGTCATCGCCTGGGCGGACCGCCTGCAGCGAAGGTACGACGTGCTGGGGTTCCCCTACGCGGTAGTTAAGAAGTACGGCGATGATGAGGGCGGCCGGGAAGCCGCGCTCATCACCTACTACGGGTTCCTCAGCCTCTTCCCGCTGCTGCTTCTCGGGGTAGCAGTGCTGTCGCGTGTGCTGGACAGTCGTCCGGACCTGCGGGAACGGCTCATCACTGCGGTCGTGCCGCAGGCGCTGCGAGCCACGGTCGAGCATTCGCTGGCCACCCTGCCGACGTCGGCAATTCCGCTCGTTTTCGGCCTGATCGGTTTGCTGTTCTCCGGGACCGGAATCGTCTTCTCCGTGTACCAGACGCTGAACCATGTCGCCGCGGTCCCGTACCGCGCTCGGGCCGGTTTCCTCGCGCGCTATGTCCGGGTGTTCGTGATGCTGGCGACGCTGCTGCTGGGTGGCCTGATGGTCGGTGCACTCACCGTGGTGGCCTCCGCGATACCCGGCCAGCCCGGGGTGCGGCGGGCGGCGGCGATGCTGGGGGTGGCGCTGGTCATCTTCGCGGTGTTGTTGCTGGCCGCCAGGCTGCTGCTGGTGCGGCCTGCGCCGGTCCGGGCGCTGTGGCCGGGCGCCGTCCTAGGCGCGGTGGTGGTGACGGTGGTGCTCAACTTCGGGGCACCGTTGCTGGCCCGGCTGGTGACCAAGGCCGGACCCGTCTATGGCAGCTTCGCCACCGTGGCGGGCATATTCGCGCTGCTCTACCTGGTCGGCCAGGCGCTGGTGTATGCGGCCGAGGTCGCCGCCGTCCGCTATGCCCAGCTGTGGCCACGTGCTGTGGACCTGAAACACCCCACCGCCGCCGATGCGCGCGCACTGGCCCTGCTGGCTCGCGAGCAGGAACGCATCCCCGCCGCCCGCGTGGCGTTCCATCTCGCGCCGGATGACCCCCCGCCGGTGCCGGATGGCTCCCCGCCTGCCAAT
>CAVWLF010000018.1:0-121398 GCA_963755815.1 uncultured Actinomycetes bacterium | reverse complement strand
TACCAGGTGTCGATCACCGAGGTCAGGTCGGACAGCCGGTGGATGACCGCGTCCGGCTCCGCGCCGTCGAAGGACGGCACGTCGCTGTGCGGGATCAGGACCGCGCGCAGGCCAGCGCTCTTGGCTCCGTGCACGTCATCGAAGGGCCGGTCGCCGACGAAGACGCAGCGGGCCGGGTCGCTGACGCCGACGGCGGCCATCGCGGCGCGGAACGCCTCCGGGTGCGGCTTAGTCCAGTCAATCTCGCTGCTGTAGACAGCGCCGTCGATCAGGTCGAGTATCCCGTCCCGGCGGAAGATCTCCTCGTGCCAGCTCCGCGGCCACATCGTGTTCGACAGGACGCCGATCCTGATGCCCCGCTCACGGAGGCTGGCGAGCAGGCCGGCCGCGTCCGGATCGGTCCAGGTGTGCGGCTCCCATGCGCGCGAGTAGCTGGCCAGGAACTCGGCGGTCGAAGCCACCCCGGCCCGCTCGAAAACCATGTCGATGGTCGAACTCCGGTGCTCGCGCTCAGCCGTCAGCCACATCTCCTGCTCGGCCGCGAGGATGGCGACCGCGGCCGCCGCCGCCTGCCCGGCCGGCAGGTGACTCGCGCAGACCGCGCCCCAGAGCGCCTCGTGATCGACGGTGTGCCAGGGCGTGAGCGTCCCGCCCCAGTCGAAGATGACCGCCTCAACCGCCACCCTGAGATCTTACCCGGGCTCCCGGCACCGGCCTTCCGGCAGCGACCTGGAACACTAGCGACCTGGAATACTAGCGAGAACGCCGTGGCAGCAAGGAGGCCATGGCAGGGAAGGGACGCAAGCGATGGCTGATCCGGACGATCCGGGACCGATACGGGGCGCCGTCGTGAAGCGCGGCGCCGCGGTGGCGCGCAGCGATCCTGACGCGCTGGTGGCCGAGATCGCGCGCACCCGCGAGAACCTGGCCAGCACCATTGACTCGCTGGCGGAACTGGTCAGCCCGGCGAACAACGCGCGGCGGCTGCGCGCCCGCGCGCAGGAGCAGCTGGCCCGCCCCGAGGTGCGGCTGGCCGCCGCGGCGGTCGGATTCGCGGTGCTGAGCCTGACCGTCTACCGCCTGTTCGTCCGCCGCCGCAGGTAACCGGGCGCCGGCGTCAGGCGAACGCCTGGCCCTCGCCCCGGTAGGTCGGGACGACCTCGACGACTGCCTCGCCGTCGATCAGGTGCAGCTCCGCGAACCGCTCGCACAGCTCGCCCGCCTTGGCGTGCCGCAGCCAGACGCGATCGCCGATCCGCAGGCCGTCGGCGGCCCGGCCGAGCAGCGGAGTCTGCACCTCGCCCGCCCCCTCGTCCTTGTCCAGGCGCAGCCCGGCCGGCAGGAACGGCCGCGGCAGCCGGGCCGCGTTGGCGGCGCCGGAGGCGAGGTAGCCGCCGCCGAGCGCGGTGACCACGCCCGGTCCCGGCCTGCGCACGACGGGCAGCGCGAACAGCGCGGCGGGCCGGCCGGAGAAACCGCGGTAGCTGTCGAAGAGCCCGGGCTGGTAGAGGCCCGATCCGGCGCCGATCTCGGTGATCGCCGCCTCGGTCGTGGTCTTCTCGACGGAGCCGGTGCCGCCGCCGTTGACGAACTCCAGCGGTGCCACCGCCCGCACCGCCGCGACGATCGCGGCGCGCCGGATGGCCAGTTCCGCGCCGGACCTGCGCTGCATGTACCGGATGGCCTGGCCGTAAAGCGGCCGTCCCGCGGGGCTGTCGCCGACCCCGGCGATCTGCCCCTCGTAGGCCATCAGGCCGGCCAGCCGGAGCCCGGGCCGGCTGACGATGTCCGTGGCCAGGGCCGCGGCGTCGGCCGGGGTACGGACCGGGGACCGGCGCGCGCCGATCCGCAGGCGGCCGCCCAGGGCGATGTACGAGGTGTCGATGTCGATGCAGACCCGGACCGGGCTGGACGGCGCGGTGCCCGCGATGGCCTTCTCGATCATGTCGAGGTGCTCAGCGCAGTCGACCATCACCGTGATGGCCGCGGCCGCGGCCGGATCGCCGGTCAGCCGCGCCAGCGCGTCGCGGTCGGCCGTCGGATAGGCCACCAGGATGTCGCCGCTCGCCCCCGACCCGGCCAGCCAGAGCGCCTCCGGCAGCGTGTAGGCCATGATCCCGCGGAATCCGTCCATCGCCAGCACCTGGCTGATCACCGCCCGGCAGCGCACCGACTTGCTGGCCAGCCTGATCGGCTTGCCGGCCGCGCGCCTGGTCATGGACGCGGCGTTGGCCCGCATCGCGGCCAGGTCGAGGACGGCGAAAGGCGGCTCAAGGTGCGCGGTCGCGGCGTTGTAGCGCCGCAGGTCGCTCGCGGCCGCCGGCCCCACTACTCGGCGTCTTTCGTCAGTTCCGCGTACTCGGCCGGGGACAGCAGGCCGGGCGGCAGCTCACCCTCAGCCTGAGCCAGCCTGACCCTGAACAGCCAGCCCCCGCCGTACGGGTCGGCGTTGACCAGCCCCGGATCGTCGTTGATCTCCTCGTTGACCTCGGTCACCTCTCCGTCCACCGGCGAGTAGAGGTCGCTGACCGACTTCGTGGACTCGACTTCGCCGCAGGGCTCGCCCGCCGTCACCATGGCGCCGGGCGCGGGCATGGAGACATAGACGACATCGCCGAGTGCGCGCTGCGCGTGATCGGTGATGCCGATGGACGCCGTGGTGCCATCGATCGCCACCCACTCATGCTCGGGGGTGTAGCGCAGTCCAGCTGGAACGGTCATGCTCGCCTCTCAGTTGCGGAATCGGCCGGCCGGGTCACGCCGGGCGGTGGTAGAACGGCAGCGGCACCAGCACGGCTGGCTCGGCGCTGCCCCGGACGTCGACGGCCAGCCGCCCGGCCGCGGCATCGCCTGCCGCCTGCCGCGCCACGTCCGGGTCGAGGTACGCCATCGCGATCGGCATGCCCAGGGTCGGGGACGGCGCGCCGCTGGTGACCGTCCCCCGCGGCTTGCCGTCCCACAGCACGTCGTAGCCGTGCCTGGGCACCCGGCGGGACTGCCCGGCCAGCCCGGTGAGCGTGCGGCGCGGCGCGGCCTGCGCGCGCTCGGCGAGCGCCGCGCGGCCGACGAAATCGCCGGGCTTGTCGAACTTCACCACCCGCCCCAGGCCTGCGTCGAACGGCGTGACATCGGGGCCAAGCTCGTTGCCGTAGAGCGGCATGCCTGCCTCGAGCCGGAGCGTATCGCGGGCGGCGAGCCCGGCGGGAACCAGGGCGCGGCCGGCCCCGGCCTCGGTCAGCGCGGCCCACACCCGCTCGGCATCCTCGGGCCGGGTGAAGATCTCGAACCCGTCCTCGCCGGTGTACCCGGTCCTGGCCAGCAGCGCCCCGGCGCCGGCTATCTCCGCCGGGCGGCCGGTGTAGTACTTGACCCCGGCCAGGTCGATGCTGGCCAGCGGAGCCAGGATGCCGGCCGCGCGAGGTCCCTGAATGGCGATCAGCGCGTAATCGGCGGTGTGATCGGCGACGGACGCGGCCCGGCCGGCGGCTCGCTGCCGCAGCGCGTCGTACACGGCCGGGGTATTGGCCGCATTCGCGACGACCAGGAACTCCTCGCCGGAGAGCCGGTAGACGATCAGGTCATCGAGCACCCCGCCGTCCGGCGCGCAGATCATGGTGTAGCGGGCCCGCCCGGGGGCAATCGCCGACAGGTTGCCGACCAGCGCGTAGTCCAGCGCTTCGGCCGCCTCCGGGCCGGTCACCGTGATCTCGCCCATGTGCGACAGGTCGAAGAGCCCGGCGGCCGTGCGCACGGCCCGGTGCTCGGCCAGCTCGCTGCCGTACCGCAACGGCATCAGCCAGCCGGCGAAGTCGGTCAGCGTCGCGCCGAGGCGCTCGTGCACGGCCGTCAGCGGAGTCCGCCTCGGCCGGGTGACTTCGGGATCGTTCATGTGCGGCACTCCAGGGGGCCCGGGCCGGAATACCGGCAGGAACGCAGACCGTGCGCGGCCCGCCATGGCGGCCTGGCAGGCACGCTCGGGCGCGTCCCGTGCGGGCCAGCCTACCGGCAGCGTCCGCGTGATATTCAAGACGCATGGAACTGCTCACCGAGGACGAGATTGCCGCTCAGCTCAGTGCCGCGCCCGGCTGGTCGCACGCGGGCAGCAGCATTACCCGCACCGTAACGCGCGACGACTTCCGCGGCGCGATGCTGTTTACCGGAGCCGTGGCGTACCTGGCCGAGGAGGCCGGCCATCATCCGGACATCCTGATTCAGTGGAACCGGGTGACGCTGACGCTGTCCACGCATTCGGCCGGCGGCCTGACCGCCGCCGACTTCGGCCTAGCCGGGAAGATCAGCGCGCTGGACGCGTGACCGAGCGCCACCGCGAGCCAGCCTCCGCCCGGGTGGCGCCACGCCCCCGGATGGCGCCACCCATGTGGCGAAGGCCCTCGCTGGCCGCGGCCTTCGTACCGCGGCCGGACCATGCCCGGCGCTGACCCGACTTACGGTTCCCCCGTACCCTCGCGGCGCCCCCTCTCCCGGGACCCGGCTGACCGTGTCCTGAGCGCCGCGTGGGTCTCTAGTTATACACGCTGTACTGTGACGATTACAGTTTGTTACAGGATTGAGCGCCTGCCGTCACCGCGCAGAAACCCAGGTCAGCGGCTGAACTCGCACGGGAGATGCTTGATGCCGTTAATGAAGTCGGACAGCAGCCGGTCCGGTTCGGCCGCGGCGCGGATATCAGGCACCCGGTGCAGCAGTTCGCGCAGGATCGCGGCGATCTCCCGGCGGGCCAGGTGCGCGCCGAGGCAGTAATGCGGGCCCGCGGAGCCGAAGCCGACGTGCGGGTTCGGCGACCGGCTGATATCGAACCTGGCGGAGTCGGGGAAGACCGCCTCATCACGGTTGGCCGACCAGTAGTACAGCGCCGTCTTGTCGCCCTCGCGGTACGCATGCCCGTTCATCTCGAAGTCCCGGGTCAGGGTGCGCCGCATGAAGATGACCGGCGAGACATACCGCACGATCTCATCGACAGCGCCGCCGATCCGGCCCGCAAAGTCATCGAGCAGCAGCGCGCGCTGGTCGGGGAAGTCGGTCAGCAGCGTCAGCGCGTGCGATATCGCGTTCCGCGTGGTCTCGTTGCCGGCCACCACGAGCAGGATGAAGAACGAGGCAAGTTCGGCGGGCGTGAGCTGCTCACCGTCGATGTTGGCGTTGGCCAGTGCCGAGGTCAGGTCGTCGGCGGGACTCTCCTGGCGGTCCGCCGCCAGGCCGGTGACGAGCGTGGCCAGGTCCTGCCCGGCGGTGAGGAGCTGGGTGATCGCCTCATCCATATCGGCGCTGATGAATTCAGGGTCAAACCCGGAAAGAATGGTATTCGTGTTGCGCAGCACCATGTCGTAATGCTCTTCGCCGATGCCCATCATCCCGCAGATGATCTTCAGCGGAAGCTTCGCGGCTACCTGCCCGACGAAGTCGCAGGGTCCGGTGGCCAGCAGTTCGTCGACGATGACCGCGGCCGTCCGCTGCACGTCATCCTCGAACTTCCTGATCATCCGCGGGGTGAACGCCCGGGACACGATCCGGCGCAGCCGGGCATGCCGCGGGTCATCCATGTTGATCATCGAGCCGAAGTACTCGTTGAACTCGGCCGGGAGATCCGCCACGCTGGTGGCGCCCCGGCCGGAGCAGAACACCTCGGGGTTCCGGCTTGCCTCCGCCACGTCCGCGTGCCGGACCAGTGCGTAGTAGCCGCTGCCCGGAGTGGCGAACGGGGAGTCCGGCTCGGCGAAGAACGGCGGCTGGTCGAGCGAGCGCAGCCGGGCGAATGCGGCATGCCGGTGCGCCAGGGACTGGGCCCAGAAATCGCTGCTCGACAGGTCGATGCCGGCGACGGCTGGCGTGTGGCTGGGTGTCGTCACGGGCGACCGCCTTCCGCTGGGACTCCGCTGCTTCCCATACCAGGTGTCGATCACCGAGGTCAGGTCGGACAGCCGGTGGATGACCGCGTCCGGCTCCGCGCCGTCGAAGGACGGCACGTCGCTGTGCGGGATCAGGACCGCGCGCAGGCCAGCGCGCTTGGCTCCGTGCACGTCATCGAAGGGCCGGTCGCCGACGAAGACGCAGCGGGCCGGGTCGCTGACGCCGACGGCGGCCATCGCGGCGCGGAACGCCTCCGGGTGCGGCTTAGTCCAGTCAATCTCGCTGCTGTAGACCGCGCCGTCGATCAGGTCGAGTATCCCGTCCCGGCGGAAGATCTCCTCGTGCCAGCTCCGCGGCCACATCGTGTTCGACAGGACGCCGATCCTGATGCCCCGCTCCCGGAGGCTGGCGAGCAGGCCGGCCGCGTCCGGATCGGTCCAGGTGTGCGGCTCCCACGCGCGCGAGTAGCTGGCCAGGAACTCGGCCGTCGAAGCCACCCCGGCCCGCTCGAAAACCATGTCGATGGTCGAACTCCGGTGCTCGCGCTCGGCCGTCAGCCACATCTCCTGCTCGGCCGCGAGGATGGCAACCGCGGCCGCCGCCGCCTGCCCGGACGGCAGGTGACTCGCGCAGACCGCGCCCCAGAGCGCCTCGTGATCGACGGTGTGCCAGGGCGTGAGCGTCCCGCCCCAGTCAAAGATGACCGCCTCAACCGCCACCCTGAGATCTTACCCGGGCTCCCGGCACCGGCCTTCCGGCAGCGACCTGTAACACTAGCGACCTGGAATACTAGCGAGAACGCCGTGGCAGCAAGGAGGCCATGGCAGGGAAGGGACGCAAGCGATGGCTGATCCGGACGATCCGGGACCGATACGGGGTGCCGTCGTGAAGCGCGGCGCCGCGGTGGCGCGCAGCGATCCCGACGCGCTGGTGGCCGAGATCGCGCGCACCCGCGAGAACCTGGCCAGCACCATTGACTCGCTGGCGGAACTGGTCAGCCCGGCCAACAACGCGCGGCGGCTGCGCGCCCGCGCGCAGGAGCAGCTGGCCCGCCCGGAGGTGCGGCTGGCCGCCGCGGCGGTCGGATTCGCGGTGCTGAGCCTGACCGTCTACCGCCTGTTCGTCCGCCGCCGCAGGTAACCGGGCGCCGGCGTCAGGCGAACGCCTGGCCCTCGCCCCGGTAGGTCGGGACGACCTCGACCACGGCCTCGCCGTCGATCAGGTGCAGCTCCGCGAACCGCTCGCACAGCTCGCCGGCCTTGGCGTGCCGCAGCCAGACGCGATCGCCGATCCGCAGGCCGTCGGCGGCCCGGCCGAGCAGCGGAGTCTGCACCTCGCCCGCCCCCTCGTCCTTGTCCAGGCGCAGCCCGGCCGGCAGGAACGGCCGCGGCAGCCGGGCCGCGTTGGCGGCGCCGGAGGCGAGGTAGCCGCCGCCGAGCGCGGTGACCACGCCCGGTCCCGGCCTGCGCACTATGGGCAGCGCGAACAGCGCGGCGGGCCGGCCGGAGAAACCGCGGTAGCTGTCGAAGAGCCCGGGCTGGTAGAGGCCTGATCCGGCGCCGATCTCGGTGATCGCCGCCTCGGTCGTGGTCTTCTCGACGGAGCCGGTGCCGCCGCCGTTGACGAACTCCAGCGGTGCCACCGCCCGCACCGCCGCGACGATCGCGGCGCGCCGGATGGCCAGTTCCGCGCCGGACCTGCGCTGCATGAACCGGATGGCCTGGCCGTAAAGCGGCCGTCCCGCGGGGCTGTCGCCGACCCCGGCGATCTGCCCCTCGTAGGCCATCAGGCCGGCCAGCCGGAGCCCGGGCCGGCTGACGATGTCCGTGGCCAGGGCGGCGGCGTCGGCCGGGGTACGGACCGGGGACCGGCGCGCGCCGATCCGCAGCCGGCCGCCCAGGGCGATGTACGAGGTGTCGATGTCGATGCAGACCCGGACCGGGCTGGACGGCGCGGTGCCCGCGATGGCCTTCTCGATCATGTCGAGGTGCTCAGCGCAGTCGACCATCACCGTGATGGCCGCGGCCGCGGCCGGATCGCCGGTCAGCCGCGCCAGCGCGTCGCGGTCGGCCGTCGGATAGGCCACCAGGATGTCGCCGCTCGCCCCCGACCCGGCCAGCCAGAGCGCCTCCGGCAGCGTGTAGGCCATAATCCCGCGGAATCCGTCCATCGCCAGCACCTGGCTGATCACCGCCCGGCAGCGCACCGACTTGCTGGCCAGCCTGATCGGCTTGCCGGCCGCGCGCCTGGTCATGGACGCGGCGTTGGCCCGCATCGCGGCCAGGTCGAGGACGGCGAACGGCGGCTCCAGGTGCGCGGTCGCGGCGTTGTAGCGCCGCAGGTCGCTCGCGGCCGCCGGCCCGACTACTCGGCGTCTTTCGTCAGTTCCGCGTACTCGTCCGGGGACAGCAGGCCGGCCGGCAGCTCACCCTCAGCCTGAGCCAGCCTGACCCTGAACAGCCAGCCGCCGCCGTACGGGTCGGCGTTGACCAGCCCCGGATCGTCGTTGATCTCCTCGTTGACCTCGGTCACCTCTCCGTCCACCGGTGAGTAGAGGTCGCTGACCGACTTCGTGGACTCGACCTCGCCGCAGGGCTCGCCCGCCGTGACCATGGCGCCGGGCGCGGGCATGGAGACATAGACGACGTCGCCGAGTGCGCGCTGCGCGTGATCGGTGATGCCGATGGACGCCGTGGTGCCATCGATCGCCACCCACTCATGCTCGGGGGTGTAGCGCAGTCCAGCTGGAACGGTCATGCTCGCCTCTCAGTTGCGGAATCGGCCGGCCGGGTCACGCCGGGCGGTGGTAGAACGGCAGCGGCACCAGCACGGCTGGCTCGGCACTGCCCCGGACGTCGACGGCCAGCCGCCCGGCCGCGGCCTCGCCCGCCGCCTGCCGCGCCACGTCCGGGTCGAGGTACGCCATCGCGATCGGCATGCCCAGGGTCGGGGACGGCGCGCCGCTGGTGACCGTCCCGGCCGGCTGGCCGTCCCACAGCACGTCGTAGCCATGCCTGGGCACCCGGCGGGACTGCCCGGCCAGCCCGGTGAGCGTGCGGCGCGGCGCGGCCTGCGCGCACTCGGCGAGCGCCGCGCGGCCGACGAAATCGCCGGTCTTGTCGAACTTCACCACCCGCCCCAGGCCTGCGTCGAACGGCGTGACATCGGGGCCAAGCTCGTTGCCGTAGAGCGGCATGCCTGCCTCGAGCCGGAGCGTATCGCGGGCGGCGAGCCCGGCCGGAACCAGGGCGCGGCCGGCCCCGGCCTCGGTCAGCGCGGCCCACACCCGCTCGGCATCCCCGGGCCGGGTGAAGATCTCGAACCCGTCCTCGCCGGTGTACCCGGTCCGGGCCAGCAGCGCCCCGGCGCCGGCTATCTCCGCCGGGCGGCCGGTGTAGTACTTGACCCCGGCCAGGTCGATGCTGGCCAGCGGAGCCAGGATGCCGGCCGCACGAGGTCCCTGAATGGCGATCAGCGCGTAATCGGCGGTGTGATCGGCGACGGACGCGGCCCGGCCGTCGGCTCGCTGCCGCAGCGCGTCATACACGGCCGGGGTATTAGCCGCATTCGCGACGACCAGGAACTCCTCACCGGAAAGCCGGTAGACGATCAGGTCGTCGAGCACCCCGCCGTCCGGCGCGCAGATCATGGTGTAGCGGGCCCGGCCGGGGGCAATCGCCGACAGGTTGCCGACCAGCGCGTAGTCCAGCGCTTCGGCCGCCTCCGGGCCGGTCACCGTGATCTCGCCCATGTGCGACAAGTCGAAGAGCCCGGCGGCCGTGCGCACGGCCCGGTGCTCGGCCAGCTCGCTGCCGTACCGCAACGGCATCAGCCAGCCGGCGAAGTCGGTCAGCGTCGCGCCGAGGCGCTCGTGCACGGCCGTCAGCGGAGTCCGCCTCGGCCGGGTGACTTCGGGATCGTTCATGTGCGGCACTCCAGGGGGCCCGGGCCGGAATACCGGCAGGAACGCAGACCGTGCGCGGCCCGCCATGGCGGCCTGGCAGGCACGCTCGGGCGCGTCCCGTGCGGGCCAGCCTACCGGCAGCGTCCGCGTGATATTCAAGACGCATGGAACTGCTCACCGAGGACGAGATTGCCGCTCAGCTCAGTGCCGCGCCCGGCTGGTCGCGGGCCGGCAGCAGCATTACCCGCACCGTAACGCGCGACGACTTCCGCGGCGCGATGCTGTTTACCGGAGCCGTGGCGTACCTGGCCGAGGCGGCCGGCCATCATCCGGACATCCTGATTCAGTGGAACCGGGTGACGCTGACGCTGTCCACGCATTCGGCCGGCGGCCTGACGGCCCTCGACTTCGGCCTGGCCGGGAAGATCAGCGCGCTGGACGCCTGACCGGGCGCCGCCGCGAGCCCGCCTCCGCCCGGGTGGCGCCACGCCCCCGGATGGCGCCACCCAGGTGGCGAAGGCCCTCGCTGGCCGCGGCCTTCGTACCGCGGCCGGACCATGCCCGGCGCTGACCCGACTTACGGTCCCCCCGTACCCTCGCGGCGCGCCCCTCTCCCGGGACCCGGCTGACCGTGTCCCGAGCGCCGCGCGGGTCTCTAGTTATACACGCTGTACTATTACGATTACAGTTTGTTACAGGATTGAGCGCCTGCCGTCACCGCGCAGAAACCTAGGTCAGCGGCTGAACTCGCACGGGAGATGCTTGATGCCGTTAATGAAGTCGGACAGCAGCCGGTCCGGTTCGGCCGCGGCGCGGATATCAGGCACCCGGTGCAGCAGTTCGCGCAGGATCGCGGCGATCTCCCGGCGGGCCAGGTGCGCGCCGAGGCAGAAGTGCGGGCCCGCGGAGCCGAAGCCGACGTGCGGGTTCGGCGACCGGCTGATATCGAACCGGGCGGAGTCAGGGAAGACCGCCTCATCACGGTTGGCCGACCAGTAGTACAGCGCCGTCTTGTCGCCCTCGCGGTACGCATGCCCGTTCATCTCGAAGTCCCGGGTCAGGGTGCGCCGCATGAAGATGACCGGCGATACATACCGCACGATCTCATCGACAGCGCCGCCGATCCGGCCCGGAAAGTCATCGAGCAGCAGCGCGCGCTGGTCGGGGAAGTCGGTCAGCAGCGTCAGCGCGTGCGATATCGCGTTCCGCGTGGTCTCGTTGCCGGCCACCACGAGCAGGATGAAGAACGAGGCAAGTTCGGCCGGCGTGAGCTGCTCACCGTCGATGTTGGCGTTGGCCAGTGCCGAGGTCAGGTCGTCGGCGGGACTCTCCTGGCGGTCCGCCGCCAGGCCGGTGACGAGCGTGGCCAGGTCCTGCCCGGCGGTGAGGAGCTGGGTGATCGCCTCATCCATATCGGCGCTGATGAATTCAGGGTCAAACCCGGAAAGAATGGTATTCGTGTTGCGCAGCACCATGTCGTAATGCTCTTCGCCGATGCCCATCATCCCGCAGATGATCTTCAGCGGAAGCTTCGCGGCTACCTGCCCGACGAAGTCGCAGGGCCCGGCGGCCAGCAGTTCGTCGACGATGCCCGCGGCCGTCCGCTGCACGTCATCCTCGAACTTCCTGATCATCCGCGGGGTGAACGCCCGGGACACGATCCGGCGCAGCCGGGCATGCCGCGGGTCATCCATATTGATCATCGAGCCGAAGTACTCGTTGAACTCGGCCGGGAGATCCGCCACGCTGGTGGCGCCCCGGCCGGAGCAGAACACCTCGGGGTTCCGGCTCGCCTCCGCCACGTCCGCGTGCCGGACCAGTGCGTAGTAGCCGCTGCCCGGGGTGGCGAACGGGGAGTCCGGCTCGGCGAAGAACGGCGGCTGGTCGAGCGAGCGCAGCCGGGCGAATGCGGCATGCCGGTGCGCCAGGGACTGGGCCCAGAAATCGCTGCTCGACAGGTCGATGCCGGCGACGGCTGGCGTGTGGCTGGGTGTCGTCACGGGCGACCGCCTTCCGCTGGGACTCCGCTGCTTCCCATGTTGGCACACCGGCGGCCGGTCATCCCGGGCCGAGAACCCCCGGTGGGCGCGGGCCCCTGCCCAGCCCGGCACAGGCCCGCCTGGTCCCATCCGGCACCGGCCGGCTGGCCCCGGCCCGGTTCCGGATCACCTGCCGCCGGCGCGGCCCGCCGGGGCGGCGCTGCCCTGGTCCAGCGCCGCTGGCCGCTGGCCCGGCCCGGTGAGCGGGCCGGGGCCGTCACCGCACCCGCCGCCGTGAACCGGGTTCGTTAGCCACGCCGCGGCCCGGCCGATTCAGGCCTGGCCGATTTGCGCGTGGCCAGTCCGGGCCATGCTGATCTGCCCCGGATCTCCGCCATCCGTGCCAGGCAATGGCTGGTTCACGCGCGCCAGCGTGCAGCAGCATCCAGTCCTCGATGCTGACCGGGTCGATGACGATGTCGTCCGGATAGCCAGCGTGCCGTCCGAGCACGCGGCAGTGCAGCTCGCCGCGACCTCTTGTTTCCCGCAACCGGGCGTTCCCCGCCGTGTGTCCGCCCTGGGCTCGCTGACAGCAGCGGCGGCGCCCAGCTCTCCCGGTGGCGGCAGTACTGCGCCTGGAGGCGAGGATCGGCGTGCCGGGCGCCGGCTGCGCCGGATCGGCGACCTGCCACGCCGCTAGTGCGGGGAGTCACCCGCCAATTCGGCAGTCATTGGCCCGGCCATGGTTATCCAGCGGCATCAGTGCCCGGCCCCGGTAATGCGGCCAAGCCGCTTTACCGTATCTCGCGGGAATCCCGGTATTGCGCCCGGTCGTGCCAATGAATGCGCGGGTCAGAGGCTAACTGGCCGGAAAACGGACAGCGTCACCGCGAGCGTGACCGGCATCGGGTCGGGAAGCTTTCCGATCCGTGCCGCGAACGCGGCCGTCTGGCCGTGCCAGGAGCTTGGCCCCATCGCGACCACCGAGCCGATGGCCTGGTGATCGAGCGGCAGCGTCACCCGGTGCTCGCGCAGGCCGGCCAGCTCGAAGTACGGACCCAGCGTCCCGGCCAGCCGCTCTTCCTTACGCTGCCCGACGGTCAGCAGGCCAAGTGGCCCGATGATCTCGCCGAGATGGTCGGGGGCCGGCGTGACGACCAGGAGCCGCCCGGCCGGGTGCAGGATGCGGCGCAGTTCGGCGCCATCGCGCGGGGCGAACACGTTCAGCGCGAGCACGGCGGCCGAGTCGGCCACCGGCAGCCGGCGCCATGAGTCGCACACGGCCGCCCCGATTCGCTGATGCGCCCGGGCGGCCTTGCGCAGGGCGAACTTCGAGATATCCAGGGCCAGCCCGGCGCGCTGCGGCAGCCGGTCAAGGACGGCCGCCAGGTAGTAGCCGGTGCCTGCGCCGACATCGACCACGCACCCGCTGGCGGCCACCGAGCCGGCCGCGGCACCGGCGGTCTGGGCCAGGGCGGCGGCCAGGCCGGTGAAGTGACCGGCGGCCAGGAAATCAGCGCGGGCCTGCACCATCGCGGCCGTGTCGCCCCCGCCGCCCTTGGTCCCGGCGGGAAGCAGGCTCACGTAGCCCTGCCGTGCGATGTCGAACGTGTGACCCGCCCCGCAGCGCAGCGAGTCCCCGGCACGTGCCATCGAGTCACCGCAGTAGGGGCACCTCAGGTACCGGATCACCGCGCTGAGCATGTCCTCATTCTCGCCCGCCCGCCCGGTCCCGGCCCCGTCCGCCCGGCGGGCCAGCCGGTGATCGAAAATGTGTTTGAACGATGGGCTTATACTTGCCTCATGACGACGGCATTCCAGGGCTCGCTGCTCGACCTGTCCGACGAGGTGGTTCCCGGCCCGCTGGGAGCCTCGGTCCGGCGGACGCTGCTGGCTCATGGAGCCTGGATCGACGTGCGGCCCGGCTGGGTCTCCGGTGCCGACGCGCTGCTTGGCCGGCTGACCGGGGCCGTGCCCTGGCGGGCCGAGAAACGGCAGATGTACGACCGGGTGGTCGACGTTCCGCGGCTGCTCTGCTTCTACCCGGAAGGCGCGGCCCTTCCTGACCCCGCGCTCGCCGAGTTCAGGCGCGCGCTGAACGCGCACTACGCAGCGGAGCTGGGCGAGCCATTCCGGACCGCCGGCCTGTGCCTGTACCGGGACGGCCGGGACAGCGTCGCGTGGCACGGTGACACCATCGGGCGCGGCCGGACCACCGACACCATGGTCGCGATCGTCTCGGTGGGCGCGCCCCGCTCGCTGCTGCTGCGCCCGCGCGGCGGCGGCCCGGCGCTCCGCCACGACCTCGGCCATGGCGATCTCCTCGTGATGGGCGGCAGCTGCCAGCGCACCTGGCAGCACGCCATACCCAAGACCGCCCGGCCGGCCGGACCGCGGATCAGCATCCAGTTCCGGCCGCGCGGAGTCCGCTGAAAGCGGACTCCCCGGCCTGGCGCGGCGGTCAGCGTGGATCACGGCACCGGGCGGGATCCGGGCCCGCCTGGCTTTGCGCCCGGCCGCTGCCGGGTGCGCTATCCTGGCTATATGGCCTCAAGCCGGCTGCTCCTTAGTTAGCCGCGCCGACTTACATCTGTTGGCGCGGCTGCCCCTCGTGAATCGGGGGGCATTTTGCATCCCGGCCACCGTGTCAGGAAGCAGCGGGCGGGCGGAAATCCTGGCTCGCATCCGCGCCAGCGGGATAGCGGGGCGAACCGTACCGATCACACACATCGCGAGGGATCCATGACAGCCGCCGACAGCGCGGAGCGGGCACAGCATTACGATCCGCGCGCGATCCAGCAGAAATGGCAGGCTCGCTGGGAAGAAATGGACCTGTTCCGCGCCAGCGACGACCCGGCGGACGAACGGCCCCGCCGCTATGTGCTGGACATGTTCCCCTATCCGTCCGGCGACCTGCACATGGGCCACGCCGAGGCGTACGCGGTGGCCGACGCGATGGCGCGCTACTTCTTCCAGCGCGGGCACAACGTGCTGCACCCGATCGGCTGGGATGCGTTCGGGCTGCCCGCGGAGAACGCAGCGATCAGGGGCAATACGCATCCGGCGGACTGGACCTACGCCAATATCGAGACCCAGGCGGCATCATTCCGCCGCTACGGGCTGTCCTTTGACTGGTCCCGCAGGCTGCACACGTCCGATCCGGAGTACTACCGGTGGACCCAGTGGCTGTTCCTGCGCCTGCACGCGCGCGGGCTGGCCTACCGCAAGGACGGCCATGTCAACTGGTGCCCCGTCGATCAGACCGTGCTCGCCAACGAGCAGGTGATCGGCGGCAAATGCGAGCGCTGCGGGTCTGAGGTGATCCGGCGGCTGCTGACCCAGTGGTATTTCAAGATCACCGAGTATGCCGACCGCCTGCTGGCGGACATGGCCCCGCTGGAGGGCCGCTGGCCCGACCGCGTGCTGCTGATGCAGCGCAACTGGATCGGGCGCAGCGAGGGCGCGGAGGTCAGCTTCGACATCGAGGGCCGGGATGAGCCGGTGACGGTGTTCACCACGCGGCCCGACACGCTGTACGGCGCCACGTTCTTCGTGGTGGCCGCGGACTCCCCGCTGGCCGCGGAGCTGTGCGCGCCGGACCGCCAGGCCGGGCTGGCCGGCTACCTGGACGAGGTGCGCAAGCTGACCGACATCGAGCGGCAGGCCACCGACCGGGAGAAGACCGGGGTGTTCCTGGGCCGTTACGCGATCAACCCGGTGAACGGCGAGCGCATCCCGGTGTGGGCGGCGGACTACGTACTGCCGGACTACGGCACCGGCGCGATCATGGCGGTGCCCGCGCACGACCAGCGCGACCTTGACTTCGCCAGGAAGTTCGGGCTGCCGGTGCGCATCGTGGTGGACACCGGCGGACCGGACCCGGCCCAGACCGGCCTGGCGACGCCGGGGGAGGGCGACCTGGTCAACTCCGGCCCGCTGGACGGACTGCCCAAGTCCGAGGCGATCGCCAGGATCACCGGCATCCTGGCGGAACGCGGCCTGGGCCGCGCCGCGGTTAACTACCGGCTGCGCGACTGGCTGGTCTCCCGGCAGCGGTTCTGGGGCGCGCCCATTCCCATCGTGTACTGCGATGGGTGCGGTGAGGTGCCCGTTCCCGACGATCAGCTGCCGGTCGTGCTGCCTGACCTGCGCGGCCAGGACCTGGCGCCGAAGGGAGCATCGCCGCTGGCCGCGGCGACCGACTGGGTGAACACCGAGTGCCCCAAGTGCGGCGGGCCGGCCAAGCGTGATACCGACACGATGGACACGTTCGTCGACTCCTCGTGGTACTTCCTGCGGTACTGCTCGCCGGGCTACGAGCACGGGCCGTTCGACACCGATGCGGTGCGCCGGTGGGCGCCGGTCGACCTGTATGTGGGCGGCGTCGAGCACGCGATCCTGCACCTGCTGTATAGCCGTTTTTTCGTCAAGGTCCTGTATGACATGCGAATGGTCGATTTCATCGAGCCGTTTACCCAGCTGATGAACCAGGGCCAGGTGATCAATCAGGGCAAGTCGATGTCGAAATCGCTCGGCAACGGGGTCGATCTTGGCGAGCAGCTGGCGGCTCACGGCGTGGATGCGATCAGGCTGACAATGGTCTTCGCGAGTCCGCCGGAAGACGATATCGACTGGGCCGACATGAACCCCGAGGCATCCGTTAAATTCCTCGGGCGAGTTTCCCGGCTGGCCGCGGAGGCAGGTGCGGCGTCGGCGGCCGGGCAGGCCGCCGGATCCGGTGACGTTGAGCTGCGCAAGGTCACGCACCGCACGATCGACGAGGTCACCAGGCTGGTGGAGAGCGCCCGGCTGAACGTCGCGGTGGCGCGCCTGATGGAGCTGTCGAGCGCGGCGCGGCGGACCATCGACTCCGGGCCGGGCGCGGCCGATCCGGCGGTGCGCGAGGCGGCCGAGACGCTCACGGTGCTGCTGTCGCTGTTCGCCCCGTACACCGCGGAGGAGTGCTGGGAACTGCTCGGCCGGGAGCCTTCGGTGGCCATGGCGGGCTGGCCCGCTGCCGACCCGGCCCTGCTGGTCCAGGACCTGGTCACCTGCGTCGTGCAGGTGAACGGCAAGGTGCGTGACCGGCTGCAGGTTCCGCCCGGGATCGGCGAGGACGAACTGCGGGCGCTGGCGCTGGCCGCTCCGGGAGTGGAGCGTTCGCTAGCCGGCCGCGGCGTCGCCGCCGTGATCGTCCGGCCGCCGGGGCTGGTGAACGTCGTCCCCGCATGACGGCCGGCCCGCCGCGGCCGAGGGTGGCAGTCTTCACCCTGGGCGGCACCATCTCCATGGCCGGGGGGCCCGGGGGAGCGGTTCCCCGGCTGACCGGATCCGAGCTGCTTGACTCCGTGCCAGGCCTGCCGGGCACCGGGGCGGCGGTCGAGGTCCACGATTTCCGCCGGGTGCCAAGCGGGGCGCTCGGCATCGCCGACGTGCTTGAGCTGGCCGCGGTCATCGAGGCGGAGCTGGCCGCCGGTGCCGCCGGGGCGGTGGTCGTCCAGGGCACGGACACGATCGAGGAGACCTCGTTCCTGCTCGACCTGGTGCACTCCGGCTACGCGCCGGTCGTCGTGACCGGCGCGATGCGTCATTCCGGCCTGGCCGGAGCGGACGGCCCGGCGAACGTCCTGGCCGCGATCCAGGCCGCGGCCAGCCCGTTGCTCGCCGGGCTGGGCTGCGTGGTGGTGTTCGCCGACGAGATTCACGCAGCCCGGTACGTGCAGAAAGTGCATTCCACCAGCATCACCGCCTTCTCCTCCCCGTCCGCGGGGCCGCTCGGGCATGTCATCGAGGGCACGGTCCGGTTGCTCACCCGCCCCGTCCGCCGGTCGGCGGTGCCGCTGGCCGCGCTGCGACCGGCGCGGGCCGGGGCGGCGGTGACTGCCGATGCCGCCGGCGCAGCGGGTGGACAGCGGGGTGCGCGTCGGGCTGGTGACGATGTGCCTGGGTGACGACGGTGAGTTCCTGCGCGCCGCCGCCGGGCGGCTGGACGGGCTGGTGGTGGCCGGCTTCGGCGCCGGGCACGTGCCCGCGTCGCTGGTGCCGCTGCTCAGCGAACTCGCCGCCCGGATGCCCGTGGTCATCGCGTCGCGCACCGGGGCCGGCACCGTGCTCGCCGATACCTACGGCTCAGCAGGCTCGGAGCGGGATCTCCTGTCGCGGGGACTGATCAGCGCGGGGTTCCTCGACCCGCTCAAGGCCCGGCTGCTGCTGCATGTCCTGATCGCCGCGGGCGCGGACAGCGCAGCGGTGCGAGCCGCATTCCGCCCGGCCACCGAGTACTGACGCAGGCGGGCGGGCCCGGGCTTTCGCGGACGGCCCGGGCCGCCGTCGCGGGCGGGCCTGGTCAGACGCGCCGGAGTACCGCGACAACCCGGCCGAGAATCGCCGCGTCGTCGCCGGGAATCGGCGCGTACAGCGGGTTGTGCGGCATCAGCCAGACGTGGCCGTCGGAGCGCTTGAACGTCTTGACCGTCGCCTCGCCGTCGATCATCGCCGCGACGATATCGCCGTTCTCCGCGACGGGCTGCTGGCGCACGACCACCCAGTCACCGTCCGCGATCGCGGCATGAATCATTGAGTCACCGACGACCTTGAGCAGGAACAGCGTCCCCTCGCCCACGATCTGCCGGGGCAGCGGGAAGATGTCCTCGATCGATTCCTCAGCGAGAATCGGGCCGCCAGCCGCGATCCGGCCGACGAGCGGCACGTAGGCGGCCTCCTGCGAGGCGATGTTATTCGGCGCCTCGTCGTCCATCCCGGGCTCGGGGCGGACGGCCGGGTGCCCGGGCAGGCGAACTTCCACCGTGCGCGGGCGGCCGGCGTCGCGGCGCAGGTATCCCTTGCTCTGCAACGTGGACAGCTGGTACGAGACGCTGGACGTGCTGGTCAGTCCCACCGCCTCGCCGATCTCGCGCATCGACGGCGGATACCCGCGGCGCTGCACCGACTCGCGGATCACCTGCAGCACCTTGCGCTGCCGCCAGGTGAGCACGTGGCCGGGGTCCGGCCGATCCGGCAGTTCGGTCACGATCGTGGGGACGGTGCCCTTCGGCTTCCGCCCTGGCCTGCCCTTGGGCTTGACGGCGGGGCCTGCGTTGCTGCCATCCGCAGTCGAGGCCTGCCGCGCAGTCTCATCCTCGTTGCTGCTGCTCATCATCGGGCCTCCGGCTCGGAGATTGCGGTCAGGGCCGACGCTAGCGCTTGCGGCCCTCAATCTCAAACATCTGTTCGACGGATTCCGAAAGTGTCGGACCTCTGGGGTAAGACTGTACCGTATCTTCGTTCGATCGAACGAATTTACGATAGAACAGAGGTACGATCGAACTGCCGTTCGTATCAAGGGAGGTTTCGATGGGCGTGCTGAGCGCTGCGGAGCACAGCGAGCTGGATCTCGTCACCGTTGAGAGCGCCGGGCCGCGGCTCCGGCTGACGGTGCCCGTACCTGCGGCCGGCGGCCAGGCGAGGCCGGACGCCGCCAGCCGGCGGCGCGCTGGCGGCGCTCATTCCCCGACTCCGAGTCCGGCCCGGCCGGAGCCGGGCCAGCGGGAATTGCGGGTCCGCCAGGTTCACGTCACGGAGACCCGCGTCCGCGAGCTGGGGACGGCGGAGCGCCAGGAGCATGCATCCGGCGCGGGGCCGGCCCGGGCGCAGCAGGTCCGGATGCGGGAGATCCGCAGCCGGGAGATGCGGTCGCTGGCCGTGCATGCTCGTGAACTGGGCCCGGATGGAACTCGTCCCGGGCCGCGCCGGGCGGCCGGGCCAGGCACCTCCCGGCCCGGCCCGGCCGGGAGGGTGCGGCTGACCAGGCGCGGCCGGCTGGTGCTCGGCGTCTTTGCCGTCATGGTGGTGACCGGGCTGGTCACGGTGTTCTGGCTGAGCGTCGCCGGAGGGGCGCAGGCAGCCAGTCACCGGCTGCGGCCGGGCACTGCCTACCGGGGCATGACCCAGGTGGTCGTCCGGCCGGGCCAGACCCTGTGGTCCATTGCCAGCCGGGCCGAGCCCGCGGCCGACCCGCGGGTCGTCATCCAGCAGATAATCGAGACCAACGCGCTGCGCGGCGCGGTGATCCAGCCGGGCGAGTCGCTCTGGGTGCCGAAGGGCTGACTCAGCCGGGAGCGGTCACTGATCGCGCCTAGCCGACTAGTGCCGTACCCCCTGAGCTGCCGGGCGACACTGAGGCGCGCGCATGCTTCCGGCCGATCTCATGGCAAATGTCTGATCGTCAGCGAACTGGCCGGGCCAGCCGCACCGCCCGCTCAGTGCCCGCCGCCGGGGGAATCGGCGCTTGACGCAACCATGTCGTTGCTATAAAGTCGCAACCGTTCAGTTGCTACTTGAGGAACTGTCATGGGAGAAGACAATGACCAGTCACAAGACCGGAACACGGGAAGAGTGGCTCGCGGCCCGGCTGGAACTGCTCGAGGCCGAGAAGGCGCTGACGCGGCGCAGCGACGAGCTGGCGCGGCGACGGCAGGAGCTGCCCTGGGTCCGGATCGACCAGGACTACCGCTTCGAGACCGACGAGGGAACGGCATCGCTTGCTGACCTGTTCCAGGGACGCTCGCAGCTGCTCGTCTACCACTTCATGTTCGGGCCCGACTACACCGCCGGATGCCCGTCCTGCTCGGCGATCGCCGACGGCTTCAACGGCTCCGCCGTCCACCTCGCCCACCACGACGTCACGCTCTGCGCGGTGTCGCGGGCCCCGCTCGCCAAGCTCCGCTCGTTCCGGCGGCGGATGGGCTGGACGTTCCCGTGGGCGTCCTCCTACGGCAGCGACTTCAACTTCAGCTTCGGGGTGGCGCACACCAGGGAGGAGTGGGAAGCGGGAGCCGTCGCGTACAACTTCGGTGCGGAGGATCTGCGGCCGGCGGCCGGCGAAGAGAGCTCCTACGACGCCTTCACCCAGTCGATCGTCGGAACGGACTGGAAGACCTACCGGCGGGAAGGGCCCGGCGTGAGCGCATTCGCGCTCGAGGATGGCGTCGTCTACCACACCTACTCTGCGTACTCGCGTGGCCTGGATGGCCTGTGGGGCATGTACCAGTGGCTTGACCGCGCGCCGCTCGGCCGCAACGAGAACGGATTCTGGTGGCGCCGCCACGACGAGTACGACAGCCAGTGACGCGTTCCTGGCCGTCGTGGTGACGGGCCGCCAGGGATAAGGGGGCCGAGACGGGCGCCGGCCGCTGCCGCCGGTGCCGGAGCCAGCTGCGCGCCAGCCTGACGACGCAGATCACCACCACGAGGGCGGCCGCCTCGAACAGCAGAATGGCGCCGACGGCGATCCCGTCGCTGTCGATCAGCGCCTCGCCCAGCCCCCATCAGGGCCGGCGACGGGAGTGCCCGGCGGCGATGAGGATTGCACCCGGCCAGCGTAGGCCCGGCTGGCGGGCGGATCCATACAATGAGCTGCGGGACGGCCTGCGAGGCGAAGGAGCGTGTTCGGTGACCGAGATTCTCACCGAGCCGGTATCGGCTCCGAATGTCTGGAGAGGCGACGAACTCGCCGACGCCGGTCGCTGGATCATTCGTTTCACCGAAGAAGACTTCGCCGATTTTGAGCGAGCGCTCGCGCATGTTTCCAGGAAGCACCGCAAGGAAGTCAGCGAGATCCGGGCCGAGGATTTCCCGCTGCCGCATTTCCGGGAGCGGATCGATGACATCGTGGACCGGCTGGAACACGGCCTAGGGCTCGTCCTGCTGCGCGGGCTGCCCATCTACGACCGGTTCAGCGCGGACGAGGCCGCCGTTATCTACTGGGGAATGGGCCGGCACATGGGGAACCTCGTGCCGCAGAACCGCAAAGGCGACCTGGTCGGCCAGGTACGTGACCTCGGCCGGCGCGGCCCGTACGAGCGGGCGTACGCAACCAACGAAGACCTGGGGTTCCACACCGACTCCACCGACTTCGTGGGCCTGATGTGCCTGCGCCCCGCGCTCTATGGCGGGGAGAGCTTCGTCGCCAGTTCCGGGCTGCTATACAACTTCGTCGTCCGCGAGCACCCCGAGTACCTGCCCATTCTCAGCAAGAATTTCCCGACCGACTGGCGGAGCGAGGAACCGCCCGGCTCGCCCGGCTGGTACTTGGAACCGCTCTACAGCTACTTCGGGGGAGCGCTCTCGGCCACCGTCAGGACCGGCCGGGCCATGTCGGCCATGCGCTTCCCCGAGGTGCCCAGGCTCACCGCGGACGAGGTTTCCTGCTTCATGTATTTCGACTCGCTGGCGAAGCGGCCGGGCGTCGCGCTTGGCATGCAGCTCCAGACGGGCGACCTGCAGTTCGTCAGCAACTTCGTGACGGTGCACACCCGCACGGCATTCGTCGACGACGCCGAGGACCCGGCGCGGCAGCGGCACCTGCTCCGACTGTGGATCAGCCGGCCCGAGGCGGGCCTGCCGCTCTGCCCCGAGTACGCGGCCTGGCGCGGCGGCTACCGCTCCGCCGCCAGCTAGCGGCCCGGCTAGTGCTCACCCGGCCCGCGGCCGGCCCGGCACGCTGAGCCCGCGACACGCCGGCGGCGCCGGGCGGACCCCTTCCACCAGCAATTTTCCGGCGAAACACGCATCTGCACTTGCGTCTTGCGCCGAGGGAGACCACAATATCTAGTAGTTACATCGTTGTAGTTTTTCCACAGGTTGTGTTCTCGGGAAAGTTTCGGCGTGCCGGGGGAGGTGCGATCGCATGTACTGCCCGTACTGCAGGAACCCGGATAGCAGGGTCATCGACAGCCGGACGGCCGACGATGGCGCCGCCATCCGGCGCCGTCGCTCCTGCCCGGCCTGCGGCCGCCGGTTCACCACCCAGGAGACCGTGATCCTGATGGTGGGGAAGCGCAGCGGCGTGACCGAGCCCTTTACCCGCGACAAGATCAGCCGGGGCGTGCGGAGAGCGTGCCAGGGCCGGCCGGTGAGCGAGGATCAGCTCGCGATCCTGGCCCAGCGGGTAGAAGACACGATCAGGGTCCGCGGCTGCGCTGAGGTGCCCTCGCACGAGGTCGGCCTCGCGATTCTCGGGCCGCTCCGCGAGCTGGACGAGGTCGCGTACCTGCGGTTCGCGTCGGTTTACCGGGGCTTCGAGTCGCTCGCTGACTTCGAGGCGGAGATCGCCACCCTGCGATCGGGACATGACGGCGACTGGCACGGCGAGTACGAGGACACCGGGCCCTCCGCCGCTGCGGCCGGGCCGGAGCGCGGCCCGGCGCGGCAGGAGCAACCCGCAGCTACCCGGTAAGGCCGGGCGTAACAGCAGAGCAAACGGGATAGGGCCTGGCCAGGCCCGCGACGGATCCAGCCGGATCCATGAAGGGGGAGGACATGACCGAGACCGCGAGCGGGTCAGCGCGGCACGGCGGCAAGGGTGCCCGCAAGGGACTCGCGATGCGCCGTATCCACACCCGGGCGGGCGTCCACCCCTATGACGAGGTCACCTGGGAGCGCCGCGACGTCGTCATGACCAACTGGCGGGACGGGTCGGTCAACTTCGAGCAGCGCGGCGTGGAGTTCCCCGACTTCTGGTCGGTCAACGCCGCCAACATCGTGACCACCAAGTACTTCCGCGGCGCGGTGGGCCGGCCGGAGCGCGAGTACAGCCTCAGGCAGCTCGTGGACCGGGTGGTGGGCACGTATGTTGCGGCGGGCCGTGAGCACGGCTACTTCGCCTCCGGCAAGGACGCCGAGATCTTCGAGCACGAGCTCTCCTATGCCCTTATTCACCAGGTCTTCAGCTTCAACTCCCCGGTCTGGTTCAACGTCGGGACCTCCTCCCCGCAGCAGGTCTCGGCGTGCCAGCCTTACCACGCGCTGGTCAGCACGACGGCCGGGCTGATCCCGATCGGCAAGCTGGTCGAATCCGACGCGGTCGGGGCCAAGGTGCACGACGCGCACGGCGTGACGCGGATCGTCGCGACCAAGGCCAACGGCATCAAGGAGGTACTGCGGCTGCACACCAGGGCCGGTTACGCCCTGGACGTCACCCCGGATCATCTGGTCTGGCGGGCGCAGGATCTGGTCGTGGGCGAGTTCACCGTGGCCGGGTTCCTCCGGGCCGGCGATTCGCTGCTGCACGTGGACCCCGACATGGGCGGGTCGGACCGCCGCCTGGTCGAGATCAGCAGGATCGAGCGGCTCGGCGAGATGGAGGTCTACGACATCCAGACCGAGAGCGGCGAGTACCTGGCCGGGAACGTGCGGGTGCACAACTGCTTCATCCTGGCCGTCGACGACACGATGGACTCGATCCTTGAGTGGTACCGGGAAGAGGGCCTGATCTTCAAGGGCGGTTCCGGGGCCGGCGTCAACCTGTCCAGGCTCCGCTCGAGCAAGGAACTGCTGTCCTCGGGCGGCACGGCCAGCGGGCCGGTGTCGTTCATGCGCGGCGCCGACGCTTCCGCGGGCACGATCAAGTCCGGCGGCGCCACCCGGCGCGCCGCGAAAATGGTCGTGCTTGACGTCGACCATCCCGATGTCGAGGAGTTCATCGAAACGAAGGCGCGCGAGGAGGAGAAGATCCGCGTCCTGCGCGACGGCGGCTTCGACATGGACCTCGGCGGCAAGGACATCACCAGCGTCCAGTACCAGAACGCGAACAACTCGGTGCGGGTCAACGACGAGTTCATGCGCGCGGTCGAGGCCGGGGAGTCCTTTGACCTGACCGCCCGCCAGACCAGCGAGGCCGTCGCGACGGTGGACGCCAGGACCCTGTTCCGCAAGATGGCCAAGGCCGCCTGGGAATGCGCGGATCCCGGCATTCAGTATGACGGGGCAATCAATGGCTGGCATACCTGCCCGGAATCCGGCCGAATTACCGCGAGTAATCCTTGCAGTGAATACGTTCACCTGGATAATTCGTCATGTAATCTGGCGAGCATAAACCTGCTCAAATTCCTCCGTAATGACGACACGTTCGATGTCGAGCGGTTCCAGCAAATCACTGAGCTCGTTATTACCGCGATGGATATCTCGATCTGCTTTGCTGATTTCCCGACCGAGAAGATAACGGCCACGACCCGGGCCTACCGGCAGCTCGGCATCGGCTACGCCAACCTGGGCGCGCTGCTGATGGCGACCGGGCACGCCTACGACTCCGACGACGGCCGGGCCATCGCCGGCGCGATCACGTCGCTGATGACCGGAACCGCCTACCGGCGCTCGGCCGAGCTGGCCAAGGTCGTGGGCCCGTACGACGGCTACGCGCGCAACGCGACCGCCCACAAGCGGGTGATGGCCATGCATGCCGAGGCCAGCGCGAAGATCCAGCCGCTGGGCGGCATCGACGACGCGATCCTGGCCGCGGCCAACCACGCCTGGCAGGACTGCCTGGCGCTGGGCGCGACGAATGGGTACAGGAACGCCCAAGCTTCACTATTGGCCCCAACTGGGACAATTGGGCTCATGATGGACTGTGACACCACGGGTGTCGAGCCGGACCTGGCGCTGGTCAAGTTCAAGAAGCTGGTCGGCGGCGGTTCCATGCAGATCGTCAACCAGACCGTCCCGCGCGCCCTGAAGAACCTCGGGTACCAGCCCGAGCAGGCCGAGGCGATCATCGAGTACATCGCGGAGCACGGGCACGTCATCGACGCGCCCGGTCTCCGGCCCGAGCACTACGACGTCTTCGACTGCGCGATGGGCGAGCGGGCGATCAGCCCGATGGGCCACGTCCGGATGATGGCCGCCGTCCAGCCTGCACTGAGCGGTGCTATCTCCAAAACGGTTAACTTGCCAGAAACTGCCACGATAGCTGACATAGAGAAGATCTACCTGGAGGGCTGGAAGCTCGGCCTGAAGGCGCTGGCGATCTACCGCGACAACTGCAAGGTGGGCCAGCCGCTGTCGGTGTCCAAGCGCCAGCCGGCCGAGGTGACGGAGCCCGCCGCCGCACCGGCGGCCGCCCCGCATGATGTCCGCCCGGTGCGCAAGCGGCTGCCGAAGCAGCGGTCGGCCACGGTGACCCGGTTCTCGGTGGCCGGCGCGGAAGGCTACATGACCGCGTCCACCTACCCGGATGACGGCGTCGGCGAGGTCTTCCTCAAGCTCGGCAAGCAGGGCTCCACGCTGGCCGGCGTGATGGACGCCTTCTCGGTCGCGATCTCGGTGGGCCTGCAGTACGGCATCCCGCTGGAGTCCTACGTCGCCAAGTTCACCAACATGCGGTTCGAGCCGGCCGGCATCACCGACGACCCGGATATCCGGATTGCCAGCTCGGTGATGGACTACATCTTCCGCCGCCTGGCGCTCGACTACCTGCCCTACGAGCAGCGCGCGGACCTGAGCGTCCTGTCGGCCGCCGAGCGCTCGGCCGTGCTCGCGGGGGAGGAGCCCGCGGTGCCGGCCGAGGAGCCGGATCCGGTGGAGATGGCTCAGTCCGTGCCGGTAGAGCATGCCCACCACCGGGCCGAACAGACCGATGCAGAACGAGCGAAGGATGCCGATCGCCCAGCGCAGCCGCATAGCTCTACGGAGCTCATCGAGTCGCAGCAGGGCCGCAGCGCCGACGCGCCGCTCTGCCTGACCTGCGGCACGAAAATGCGCCCGGCCGGCAGCTGCTACGTCTGCGAAGGCTGCGGCTCCACCAGCGGCTGCAGCTGAAACGGGCCAAGTTGCGGCAGATGCAGCATCCCGGCTCAGCATGCTCTGATCACGCCGGGCAGTAGCGCCGCAGGTGGTCCCCGTGCCGGTCGCGCAGCCAGCCCGCCGTGGCGCGGGAGTCGTCGAACGGCTTGCCTGCCGCCAGCAGGTCCAGGTAGCGGTAGTCGGTATCCAGACGGCGCCGGAACTCCGTGGCACCCGCGATATGACCGTGGCCGGGAACGAGCCAGCGGACGCCGGGTACCGCCGCTAGCCGGTCCAGCCCGTCCCGGTAATCGCCGAGCGGGTCGGCGGCGAGCAGGTCCGGGAGCGGGATCTCGATATCGGAGAGCATGTCACCCGCCAGGAGAACGCCGGCCTGGGGGATCAGCACCGCGGCGTGCCCCGGTGCGTGACCATCGTGAACGATCACCTGCGCGGCCGGGCCATCCCAGGGGATGCGGTCCGGGCCCGCCGGCAGCGGCACCAGGCGGCCGAGCACCGCCAGGTCGTGCCCGGGCACCGAGTCGCGGACATAGCCGACGATCTCATCGCGGTCCTGCTCGACGAGCCGCACTGCGGCCGGCGTGGCGTACCTCGGCACGTCGCCAAGGCCGCGGCTCCACAGCACGTGATCCCAGTGCGGGTGGGTCGCGAAGCCGAGACGCGGCCGCAGGCCGCCGTCAGCGAGATCGGCCGCCAGCCCGGCGAGGTCGGCCGCCGTCATCGCCGGGTCGATGACAAGGCACCCGCCGTCGCCGTCGACCACGACCGTGCTGGTGGTCGTACCCCGCTCGGCCGTCGCGACGAGAACACCCGGGGCGATCTCATGAAGGCGCTGCACCCCGCCTTCCTATAGCAGACCGCCGGCGCCGACAACCAGTTCCGCGCTACCTAAAGATGTTCGGCCGCCACCTTGGGAGTGGCCTGACCGGCTGCGGCGGCTGACCGGTTCCTGGGGCGCGCCCGGCTGGGCGCTTGGTGCTGCGGCCAGGAGGGTCGCTTCGATGTTGGGCCAGGGCATGCCTGGCGGCAGGAGGATGGTGACGATGTCGGCCGCGTGATCCCAGGGCTGGAGCTGCTCGCGGACCTGATCGAAGGTTCTGTAGGCGGCGAGCTGGTCGAGGATGACTTGAGCGCTGGGTGGGATGGTCCCTCCTCGTGGGCTGGGGCGCGGGTTCGCGGCGATGATCGCTTGGACCTCGGCGGCATAGCCCTGGCCGGACAGGGACCGGGCGTAGACCTCGCCCATGGCGCCAGCGCCTTCAGCCCCAGGCCCCAGTGAGCCCGCACCAGCGCCACGACCGAGTCCCGGACCTCGGCAGGCGCCAGATCGCTGCCGCTGGCGCACATCCCGTATAGCACCAGCGCGTCGACCCGGTCCGGGTACCGCGCCGCGATCGCGGCAGCGAAGCGCCGTACCTAAAGGCGGCTCAGCTACCGGGTAAGTGGTCTCTTCGCCGCGCGCGAAATCGGCGGCCATGAGGACATTCGGAAGCGATCCTGGCTGGTATGACGGCGCAGCCGGAAGGTCAGCCAGGGCGGGCTTCGGCAATGAACGAGCCGCATCGGGCCCGGCAGGTAGCGGAGTCGTTCGGCGCGGACGCCGAACGCTACGACCGGGCCCGGCCCCGCTACCCCGATGCCATGGTGGACGCGATCGTCGCCGCCAGCCCCGGCGCCGACGTCCTGGATGTGGGCTGCGGGACCGGCATAGCGGCCCGGCAGTTCCAGGCGCTCGGCTGCCGGGTGCTCGGGGTAGACCCCGATGCGCGGATGGCCGGCCTGGCCCGGCGGTTCGGCGTCGAGGCCGAGGTGGCGAAGTTCGAGGACTGGGATCCCGCCGGCCGGGAATTCGACGCGGCCATCGCCGGGCAGGCCTGGCACTGGGTGGACCCGGTCGCGGGAGCGGCTAAGGCCGCGCAGGTGCTGCGGCCGGGCGGGCGGCTGGCGCTGTTCTGGAACTCGTTCCGGCCTCCGGCCGACGTGAATGAAGCCTTCGCCGAGGTCTACCAACGGGTGTTCGGCTCGGCGTTCAGCCTCGTGGCGCTGGCCGGCCCGGATGCGTACTCGGTGATGTGCACGAAGGCGGCGGACGGGATGCGGCAGGCGGGCGCGTTCGGCGACCCGGAGGAATGGCGATTCGACTGGGACCGGCCCTACACCCGCGACGAGTGGCTGGAGGTGCTTCCTACCTTCGGCGGCTACAGCCAGTACCCGCCGGCCACGCAGCAGGAGCTGCTGGCGGGTATCGGCGCCGCCATCGACTCGGTGGGAGGCAGCTTCACGATGGGTTACACCGCGATCGTGGCCACCGCGGTGCGATCAGGCGCCACCTGACGCGCCCAGGCCCGGGTCCGGCCGACCTTGACCGGCGGCGTGCTGGGCGGTGCACGATGTCATGAGCCTTTCGAACTGGTACTTGATAAATATGATTGAGCTGGTAGCGTGACGTCAGCGACAGTTGACGTGGCTGGAGGCCTGATGATGCAGCAGACGGAGTCGGCGGACCTTGCGGTCCGGGACCTCACCGCACGTCAGCGCAACATCGTCCAGGTCATCGAGGACTCCATTCAGCGCTACGGCTACGCGCCCACCTTGCGGGAGATCGGCGAGGCGGTCGGGCTGGCGAGCACGTCGAGTGTCTCGCACCAGTTGTCCAGGCTGGCGAAGAAGGGGTACCTGAGCCGCGATGCCGGCCGGCCGCGTACCGCGGTGGTGCTCCCGATGGCCGATCCGGCCATGGAACCGGACACCGATCATGCTAACGGTGACACCGGGGGGCAGCGGGTCGCCCGGGTACCGCTGGTCGGCCGTATCGCGGCGGGCGGCCCGATCCTCGCGGACGAGTCGATCGAGGACATCATCTCGCTGCCCCGGCAACTCGTCGGCGAGGGAAACCTCATCATGCTCAGGGTCGTCGGCGACTCGATGATCAACGCGGCGATCGCCGACGGAGACCTGGTGGTCGTTCGCCGGGAGTCGGATGTCGAGAACGGCGACATTGTCGCCGCCACGTTCGACAGCGACCTGTCGGCGGACCGGGAGGCGACGGTCAAGACATTCAAGAAGAGCGACGGTCATGTCTGGCTGATCCCGCACAACCCCGCCTACGTTCCGATCCTGGGCGACGAGGCCAAGATCCTCGGCAAGGTGGTCGCCGTGCTGCGCCGGGTCTGACGGCGGAACGGTCAGCCTCCGCAGGCCGTGGCGGGCTTTGCCGCGTGGCGAGGCACCGCCAGCGTGGGAGCGTGAACTTACTAAGCAATCCGTTAAACATGCTAATCTGCATGAGAATTAGTATGTTTAGTGAGTTGCCTGGGAGGTTTCTTGCGTAGCTTCGCCGACCTGGACGCACTCATCGGACGGGTTCCGGCCCGGGTCGTCAGCCGGCTCAGCGCGATCGACTTCGGCCGCGGTTCCGAGGTTCTCTATCGCGATCAGATGCCGGGTCTGCTCACCGAACTCGCGGACCGGACTCGGGTCCAGAGCATCACCGCGTCATCCGCGATCGAGGGCGTGGTCGTCGCCGATGCTGACCGAGCCGAGCGGATCATCAACCGGCGGACGGCGACCTTGCGCAACCGCAGCGAGCAGGAACTGGCCGGCTATCGCGACGCGCAGGACTACCTGTTCCAGCAGGACTGGCGCCCGCTGAACGCCGGTCTGCTCCTGCACTTGCACCGGCTGCTCTTTGCTCACACGGCCCGGCCCGGTGGCATGTTCAAAAGTCAGGACAACCTGGTCGTGGACCGTTCGCCGGACGGCACGTCGACCGTTCGCTTCCAGCCGGTATCCGCCGCGACTACGCCCTTTGCCATCAACGACCTGGCCGAGCGCTACCAGGGCGCGGTCGCGACGGGCGAGCACCACCCCGTGCTGCTGGCCGGACTGTTCATCCTCGACCTCCTCGTCATCCACCCCTTTGATGACGGCAATGGCCGGGTGGCGCGGGTGCTTTCCAGCGCCATGCTCATCGAGCATGGATACACCGTGGGACGCTACGTGAGCCTGGAACAGGCCATCGCCGGATCGGCGGACGCCTACTACCAGGCGCTGGCCGAGTCCACCCGCGGCTGGCACGACAATGCCAGCGATCCATGGCCCTGGCTCGGCTACTTCACCAGCGTGATCGCCGAGGCCTACGCCGTCTTCGCTGACCGGGCGGCCGCGGCCAAGGCCCCCGGCACTAAGCAGCAGCGTGTCCGCGAGCACATCCTGCGCCACGCACCCGGCACGTTCCGCCTGGCCGATGTCAGGACAGCCATGCCGGGCGTCAGCGACCAGACCATCCGGCTCGTGCTGGAACAACTCAAGACCGAGGGCAAGGTGCGAGCGGACGGAACCGGCCGTGCCGCGACCTGGACCCAGCTCAGGAACCAGGCGTCCCCGGGCGCGTCCGCCGCGGCGGGGCCGGCAGAACGTCGTCGCTGATAGTGGCCGCCGCGGCGCCGGGCTCGGCGAACCACTCGCGCCCGAGCAGGAGCCCGAAGATCGGCGTGGGCAGCGCGATCAGCACCCGGAACATGCGCGCTGACCTCCCCTTCCCCGTCACCTGGGACTTATGGGCGGCCAGCGCCGCCCGCTTTTGCGACGCGAATTGGCGCACGCTCACGCGGTGGGTGATCGCGGACCGGGGCGTACCAGCGGTGCCGATGACCTGCGGGTCGTACCGGACCACCAGCCTGAGCGCGCGCAACGGGCGGAGGAACGCGGCTACGAGCTCGCGCGGAATCGTCGCCTCCAGGGCACGGACGCCGGTAAGTTCGGCCGCACGGGCGCCGGCCTGGTGCACCTTCACGTGATCGCGGTGACCGTTGCCGCCGCGAGGGTCAAAGCTCAGCAGCAGGTCAGCGTTCTCCTGGCGAATCAGCTCGGCCAGCCGCCCGGCGGCTTCGTCGAGGTCGGCGCGTGCGAACCGCGCTCGATCTGGCGGGTCCGGGTAGAGCACCGGCCCGTGGCCGCTGTCCGCATACCCCAGATGAACGACCCGGGCGGCGCCCAGCGCCGACGCACTCGCCCGAAGCTCCTCCAGCCGCACCTGAGCAGCTTCGTCGGTCGCCGCACCCATATGACCGTCACTGGCCACCACAATGATCACGCGGTTGCCCTCGGCGGCCAGCCGGGCCAGCGTGCCCCCGGTCAGCAGCACCTCATCGTCGGGATGGGCATGAAAAGCGAGGATCGTCGCCATGGCCACTCATCCAGGGACCGGCCCTGGTTAGGCCCTGGCCAGCGTGCTGTGGGCGTAGCGCTGGACGAACCGGCGCAGGATGAGCGGCGGGTGGGTAACGTCGCTGCGCCCGGCCAGCGCCTTGATTTCGCTGGCCTGCCCGGGCTCGAAGTAGCCGGCGTGCTTGTAGACGTCAATCCGGGTGCACAGGCCGGCGAAGTCAAGCTCGGGATGGAATTGGGTGGCGTACGCGTGCGAGCCGATCCGGAAGGCCTGCACCGGGCAGGCCGGGGAACTGGCCAGCAGGACGGCGTGACCGGGGAGCCGGCTGATCGCCTCCTTGTGGCCGACGAAGGCATCGAAGGTGGCGGGCAGGTCGCGCAGCAGCGGGTCCTGCCGGCCCTCGGGGGTGAGGGTGACCGGGACGCAGCCGGGCTGCTCGCCGTACTGCCGGTCGACCACCGCGCCCTGGTGGCTGCCGAGCGTCCCGATGCCGTAGCAGGCCCCGAGGAACGGGAAGTCCGCGCTGATCACCTGATCGAGCAGCCCGTGCAGGTCGGCTTCGACCCGCCGCTGCAGCGGTGACTTCGATGCCTCCGGGTCGCTGGAGTTGAACGGCCCGCCGCCGAGCAGGATCCCGGACCAGTCCCGCAGGTCAACGGTCCCCAGCGGACGCTGCTCCAGCCGTACCCGGTGCAGGTCACGCTCGTCCAGCCCGGCGAAAGCCAGGAACGACGCGTACTCGTTATCGGCCGCGGCATCCTCGGGGCGGCTGGCCAGCAGCAGGAACGGCTTCACCCGATCACCCTAGTGAGCCCGGTGCCCCGGCGCAGCCCGCTCGGCGCGAGACAGGGTGCTGACTCACGGCGCCGGCACGCTGGCGCGGATCCGGCGGCCGCGATAGCGGCCGGAGATCGCCGCGGCCGGGTGGTGGGTGTAGTCGCGGTAGCTCAGCCGGATCCTGGCCGAGCGGCCGCCCGGTCCGGTGACCGTCAGCCACGCGGTCATCCGGCCGCTGTCCTGATTCCAGGTGGCATGGCCGCTGACCGCGGTATCGGCGGTCCACCGCACCTTGCGGAAAGTGATCCTGGTGGCCCTGGCCGGCCCGGCGTAGTGGTAAGTGCCGCCGCGCAGGCCCCAGCCCTCGACGCCGTCGCCGTAATACCAGCGCCACTCGGCGTCGCCCGTCGCCTTCGCGCCGGCCGCAGCCAGCTGCCGGGCCGTGCGTCCGGCCCGGTTGCCGGCCGTGGCGGCGGCCGGCGTCAGGCCGGCCAGCCGCCTCGGGAAGCTGCCGACCACCCGCACCTCGGGGGTCTTCCGCGCGCACGACGCGTTCAGCTGCCGCAGCCGGGACGGCGCGGTGATGAAGGCGCGCACCAGGCCTTCGGCGCAGCCGAACGTGTCGTCCAGCGCGTTGATGTGGGTGTCGTTGCGGATCAGGATCCAGCGGGCCGACGGCCCCATGTCGCGGGCGGTGCGCCGGCCCTCGAACGGCGTGGTGAGCGAGTCCAGGTCGCCGGACAGCACCAGCACGGGCAGCGTCGCGGGCGCGTACGGCGGCGGCGTAGTGATCGGCGGATCGCGATGGGCGGGCGCGGGCCAGTGCAGGCAGGCGTCGAACTCCTCGTCCGGCTCGGTGATCCATTCCCTGACCGTGAACGGGGTGAAGGTCCGCCGCGGCAGGGCCGCCGCGGCCGCGGCGTACTCAGCCTGGCGCCGGGCGGGCCCGGCCCGGTAGCTAAACGGCTGCGGGTAGTCCAGGCAGGTAGTGGCCTGGTAGAGCCCGTCGTTGAACTGCCGGACCGGGCCCGAGTTGCCGGTATACAGGTCCGTCGCCGCCAGCCGCAGCAGCGGGACGGCGTCGTGACCATTGAGCAGCGCGCGGGCCGCCGGGTCAAGCTCCCGGTAGACGATGTTGTCCGTTCCCGCGTTGTTGACCAGCTCGATCAGCTCGCCGATGCCGACCCGCTGGGTGATGACCTGGCCGTAGGCATCCCGGGTCCGGCCGGTGACCGGGTGGGCGCGCAGGTACGCCGCGAGTCGCACGATCCGCGCCCATGACGACCCCGGCGCCGCCGCGTGGCAGGCGACGCTGCGCTGGCAGGCGACCCGGAACGCCCGCCGCGCCGTGATGATCGTGTGCGGATACCACGGATCCTTCTCGCTGACCGGGTACGCCGCGTCCAGCGTCACCGACCGCAGCATGCTGGCGTAGCGCGCGGTGAACACCTGGCCGAAGAAGGTGCCGTAGGAGTCACCGTAGAGATCGACCGGGCCGGTGTGCAGCCGGCCCAGCAGCAGGGCGACGTCCCGGGCGGCATTCGCCGTCGTGTACAGGTCACTGGCCTGCACGTACCCGCCGCCTCCGGCGAGCTTGCGGGTGTGGTTCAGCTGCCGGCCGCACCGGCCGGTGTCCGCCGCGTAGGCGGCGGTGCCGTCGGCCACCGTCCAGTCCTGCAGCGCCTTGCAGGTGAAGGCGGATGAGTTGCCGGTGCCCCGCAGGTTGACCAGCAGCAGGTTGCGGCGGCCCAGCAGCGGCAGGAACGTCGCGCGGTACTCGGCGGCGTAGTCAGTCGTCGGGTAACCGGGGCCGCCCTGCACGGCCAGGATCGTCCCGGTCGCCCGGCCGGTCGTCGCCGGGTACCACCGGAAGCCGAGCTTGATCGTCCCGGCGGCCGGATTCCGGTAGTCATAGGGCACCTTGATCCGGGTGCACCAGGCGAGCCGCGAAGCCCGGCAGGGCGGAATGGTCACCGAGCCGACCCTGATCGGCCGCCGCCCGTCGCGGCCCTGCCGATCATCGCGGGCGGCCGGGCCGGATCGAGCCCGCCCGCCGGGAGCCAGCCGCCCGGGAGCCGCCTGTCCGCCGGGAGCCAGTTGTCCGGGAGCCGGCCGCGCCGCCGCGTCCGCCCGGGCCTGGCCTGCGCCGGTGACCGAGACGGCGAGCAGGGCGGCGGCGGCCGCGGCCACTGCCCTCGCCCGGAACGGGCCTCTTGATACGCGCATAGCGCACCTTAGCGGCCGCCGGCGGCCGGGCGTCAAGACCGCGGCCGCGGCGCCGGGGCCGGCCCGGCCAGGCCCAGCGCGCCGAGGATGAACGCCTGCACCTCGGCCTCGTACTCCAGGTGGGCGAACCGTCCGGACGGGCCGGTGTGCGCGCCGGCCCCGAGCTCGACCCGGAAGAGCACCCGCGAGCCCGCGGTGTCGGTCTCGCGCAGTCGCGCCACCCACTTGGCCGGCTCGTGCACCAGCACCCGGGGGTCGTGCACCGTGCCGGTGACCAGCAGATCGGGGCGCGGCCCCGGCGGCGGGTTCTCGTACGGCGAGTACGAGCGCAGGCAGGCGAAGTCGCCCGGGTCACGCGGGTCGCCCCACTCGTCCCACTCATTGACGGTCAGCGGGATGCCGGGGTCGAGCATCGTGTGGACGCAGTCCACGAACGGCACCTCGGCCACGACGGCGCGCCACCGGCCCGGGGCCCGCGAGTAGACCGCGCCCTGCAGCAGCCCGCCGGCGGACAGGCCCCGGGCCGAGATCCGGCTCCCGTCGACGAGCGGGCGCGAGCCCGGCGCGTCGCCGGCCAGCCAGCTGGCGACGGCGATGAAGTCGTCGAACGTGTTCGGCTTCGCGCGCAGCCGGCCCTGCAGCCACCAGTTCCGGCCGCACTCGCCGCCGCCGCGCACGTGCGCGATCGCGTACACGATGCCGCGGTCCAGCAGCGACGGCAGGCTCACGTCAAAGGCCGGGAACTCGCAGGACTCGTAGGCGCCGTAGCCGTAGAGCAGGCACGGGGCGGTGCCGTCCAGCGGGGTGCCGGCCCGGCAGGCGAGGGTGACCGGCACCGCGGTGCCGTCGGCCGCGGTCGCGTGCAGCCGCCAGGTCAGGTAGCGCGACGGCTGGTAGCCGGGCACGGCGCTGCGCTTGAGCTCCCGGCGGCGGCCGGTGGCCAGGTCGAGCTCGGACCAGGCCGGCGGCTCGATCAGCGACTCCTCCGCGATGATCACCCGGCCGGCGTCGTAGGCCTCGGCGTGCTCCACCCGGATGCTGCCGACCGGCATGGCCGCGGGTACCTCCCGGATGCCGCCGCCCGCCAGGTCGGTGATGACCAGCAGCGGGGCGCCGCCCCGGCGCAGGGTCAGCAGCAGGTGATCGGTGAACACGTCGCAGCCGACCAGCCTGGTGTCGCCGCGGGCCGGGCTGACGGCGCCGCACGGCACCTCGGTCCAGTTCTGGCGGCCCGGCGCGGACAGCGGGGCCCGCATCAGCCGGTACTCCCGGGCGCCGTCGTTGGTAACGATGTAGAGCTCGCCCGGGCCGCCGGCCGGATCGGCGGCGTGGTCGACCGCGTACTCGATGCCGGCGCGGCGCGCGGCCACGCAGGCCGGCCCGGCCCCGGGGTCGGCCGCCGGGATCACGTGCACCTCGGTGGTGTCCCGCGACGCCGCGGTGATCACCACGATGCGGCCGCTGCGGGAGGCGTGCAGGGTGAGCTCGAACCGGGCGTCGGGCTCGGCCAGGACCAGCACGTCGGCGCTGGCGTCGGTGCCGATCCGGTGCCGCCATACCTGGCACGGCCGGTTCAGCTCGTCCGGCACCAGGTAGAACAGCTGCCGTGAGTCCGCGCTCCAGGCGCTGCCCGGATAGGTCCGCTCGATGATCTCGGGCAGGTCCTCGCCGGTCGCGGTGTCCCTGATCCGGAGGGCATAGATCTCGGCCCCGGTCGTGTCCGCGGACCAGGCGAGCAGCGTCCCGTCGGGACTCGGCTGGCGCACGCCGACATCCACGTAGCCGGTGCCGGCCGCCAGGATGTTCTCGTCCAGCAGCAGTTGCTCCGCGGCATCGCCCGGCGCTGCCGCCTGGCCGGCCCTCGACCTGAGGAACTGGCGGTTCTGCTGCCCGGCGGGGATCCTGGTCCGGTAGATGAACTCCCCGGCTGGCCACCCGGGCGAGTCGTCGGCCTGGTCGGGAGTCCGCCCGGCGGCCTCGTTATAAAGATCGCTGATCAGCCCGGCGAGGTGGCTGCTCTGGGCGTCGTAGTAAGCCCGCTCGGCGGTGAGGTAGCGGGCCAGGGCCGGTGACGCGGGGTCGCGCATCCAGGCGTAGCTGTCGGCCAGGGTCACGCCGTGCAGGGTCAGCCGCGACGGGATGCGCGGCGCCACGGGGGGTAGCGGCAGCTCGGCCGGTGTCATGAGCGGCTCACGCCAGGTGGCAGGCGGCCAGGTGGCCGGCCGCGGCGGCTCCCGCGGGCACGCCCAGCTTGGGGTCCTCGGTCCGGCACCGGTCCACGGCCACCGGGCAGCGAGGGTGGAAGCGGCAGCCGGGCGGCATGTTGGCCGGGTCCGGCGTCTCGCCGGTGAGGATCTGGGGTACCGACCGGTCCCGCGGGTCGCGCTTGGGCACCACCGACAGCAGCGCCTTGGTGTAGGGGTGCTGCGGGTTCCGCACCACCTCGCTCGCGCTGCCGTGCTCCACGATCCGGCCCAGGTACATCACCGCGATCCGGTCGGCGAAGTGCGCCGCGGTGGACAGGTCATGAGTGATCATGAGGATTCCCATGTCCGCGTCCCGGCGCAGCCCGTCCAGCAGGGCCAGCACCCCGGCCCGGACCGAGACATCCAGCATGGACACCGGCTCGTCGGCCAGCAGGAGCTGCGGGCCGAGCACGAGCGAGGCGGCTATCGCCACCCGCTGGCGCTGCCCGCCGGACAGCTCGTGCGGGTAGCGGTCCAGGTAAATCCCGGCCGGGGTGAGGCCGGCCTGCTCCAGGGCGCGCACGATCAGGGGCTGCCGCTCGCTGCGCGACCCGCCGATGTCGTGCACGAGCATCGGCTCCTCGACCGTCTCCCGGACCCGGAAACGCGGGTCGAGCGACTCGTAAGGGTCCTGATAGATCACCTGAACCGTGCGCCGCAGCGGCCGCATCCGCCGCTCGGGCAGCCCGGCGATGTCCGTGCCGTTCAGCCGGATGGCGCCGCCGGCCGGCTTGACCATGCCCAGGATGGTCTGGACGGTGCTGGTCTTGCCGCAGCCCGATTCCCCGACCAGGGCCATCATCTCGCCCTTGGCCAGGGAGAAGCTGACCCCGTCGACGGCGTGCACCCACCGCTTGGGCTGGCCGGTGACCACCTGCGTCAGCCCGCGCCGGACGGGGTAGTCGGTCCGCAGGTCCTCGACCTCCAGCAGCGGGGCGGGCGGCGCGGGCCCGCCGGGCGCCGCCGCGGCCGGCCCGGGCTCGCTCATATCGCCTCCGGCAGGTCGTCGCGCCCGCTGCTGCGCCGCTGCTGCCGCTGCTGCCGTTGCCGCCGTTGCCGGTGCTGCCGTCGTTGCGATGGCAGGCGGCCTCGTGCAGGACCCCGACCGGGCGCAGGGCCGGGTGCTCCGCCTCGCACCGGTGCACCACCACGTCGCAGCGCGGCCGGAACGGGCAGCCGGTGATGTCCTGGTCCAGCCGCGGCGGCATCCCGGGGATCGATACCACCTGGTCGTTCCCGTACAGGTCGGGCGTGGCCGCGAAGAGCAGCCGCGTGTACGGGTGCCGGGGCTGGTGAAACAGGGTTTCCATCGGCCCCTGCTCGGCGATCTCGCCGGCGTACATGACCGCGGCCCGCTCGCAGGTCTGGGCGACGACCGGCAGGTCGTGGGTGACCAGGATCAGCGCCAGGCCCAGCTCGTCGGACAGCCGGGTGAGCAGCTCGAGGATCTGCGCCTGCACCATGACGTCGAGCGCCGTAGTCGGCTCGTCGGCCAGCAGGATCCTCGGCTCGCAGGCCAGCGCCATCGCGATGGAGGCGCGCTGCCGCATCCCGCCGGAGAACTCATGCGGGTAGCGGTCGCCGGCCGCCGCATGGATGCCCACCATCTCCAGCAGCTCGCCGGCCCGCTGACGGGCCGCGGCGCCTTCCGCGACGCCGTGGAAGGCCATCGGCTCGGCGATCTGCCAGCGGACCGTCTTGACCGGGTTCAGCGCATTCATCGCGCCCTGGAACACCATCGCGATGTCCTTCCACCGGTAGCGGCGGACCGAGTCCTCGCCGCCGGCCAGGATGTCGCGGCCGTCGAGGCGCACCTGCCCGGCCAGCGTGGCGGTCGGCGGCAGCAGGCCCATCAGCGCCAGGATGGTGGTGGTCTTACCGGACCCGGACTCACCGACCAGGCCGAACCGCTCGCCCTCGCGGAGCTCGAAGCTCACCCCCTGCACCGCGTGCACCTTCGCCCCGGTCGGCAGGTCGAACCAGACATGGAGGTCGCTTACCTGCAGCAGGCTCATAGCGCGTCCGGCCCCCGTCCGGCCAGCGTCCGCGGCCGCCACCGGCGCAGGGACAGGTGGGCGACCTTCAGCCGCGGGTTCAGCGCGTCCTCGACCGCCTGGCCGAACAGGAAGCAGCCCACGATGACGGCGGCGATGACAAACCCGTCCGGCACGATCGCCCACCAGGCGCCGGAGCTGATCGCGGTGCGCTGGAAGGCGTGCTCCAGGATGGTGCCCCACGTGGTGACGGTGGGATCCTCCAGCCCGAGGAAGGCCAGCGCGGTCTCCAGGTAGATCGCTATGGCCACCGTGAGCACCGTGTTAGCGATCAGCAGCGGCCCGACCTGCGGCATGATGTGCCGCCAGACAATCCGCCGGTTGCTCGCGCCGAGCGCCCTGGCCCGCTTGACGTAGACGCGTTCCTTGGTGCTCATGACCTGGGCCCGGATGATCCGCGCGGTGGATGTCCACTCCAGGATGCCGATGACGATGATCACGTGGAACAGGCTGGCGCCCCACACGTCGGCGATCACTAGCGCGAACACCAGGTCGGGGATGACCAGCAGGTAGTCGGTGATCCGCATCAGGCTGATGTCGGCCCAGCCGCCGAAGTAGCCCGAGATGATGCCGACGCCGCCGCCGATGACGATCGCGACCAGGGTCGCCGCGAACCCGACGACCAGCGAGATGCGCCCGCCGGTCATCAGCTCGCTCAGCATGTCGATGCCGCCGTCGTCGCAGCCCAGCCAGTGATGGATGGACGGCGGGGCATAGACGGCGCAGGTCTGCACGGACGAGCTGTACGGGGCGATGTACGGCGCCACGATCGACAGCAGGATGAAGAACACGATGATGCCCAGGCCGACCACGGCGGACTTGCGCTCGCGCAGCACGCCGAGGAAGAATCCGCCCCGCCGGCCCGCTACGACCTCGTCCGCGGCCGGCGGCACCGCCTCGTTGATCATTTGCATGCTCATGACGTGATCCTCGGGTCCAGCTTGAAGTAGACCAGGTCAGCGAAGAAGTTCAGCACGATCACCGAGACGGTGAGGATCAGGAACCCGCCCTCCAGCATCGGGTAGTCACGCTGGCCGATGGCCGTGTACATGGCCTCGCCGATGCCCGGCCAGCTGAAGATCACCTCGATCAGCAGCGCCCCGCCGACGATGTAGCCGAAGTCCAGGGCGATCAGGGTGACCAGGGGCAGCATGGCGTTGCGTACCGCGTGCCGCCAGACGATCCGCCGCACCGGCAGGCCCTTGGCCCGCGCGGTGAGGACGTAGTCCTCGCTCAGCGTCTCCAGCATCGACGACCGGACCACGAGCGTGTAGCTGCCGTACGCCGTCAGCAGCAGCGTCGCGGCGGGCAGGATCATGTGGGTACTGACATCCGCCAGGTGCTGCCAGAACGGCTCCGGGCCGAACAGGAACGGGTCGCTCATCCCCGCCGACGGCAGCACCCCGGCGAAGATGATGAGCAGCATCAGGCCGAGCCACTGGGTGGGGAAGGCGTAGGCGAAGACCGCCAGCTGGGTGCTGACGTGATCGGACGCCGACCCGCGCCGCCAGGCCGACAGCACGCCGGTGAAGATGCCGGCGATGATCGAGGCGATCGTGCCCACGGCGATCAGCGGGATGGTGTTGCGCAGGTCGGCGATCAGCAGGTGACTGACCGGCTGCTGGTACGCGAACGAGATCCCCATGTTCCCGCGCGCCAGCTCCCGCAGGTAGATGAGGTACTGCTCGAACTTCGACTTGTCCAGGCCGAACTCGACGGTCAGCGCATGGCGCAGCTGCGGGCCGGCGTGCGGCACCCGGGCCAGGTCGGTCACCGCGTTCCCGGGCAGCACCCGGAACAGGAAGAAGTTGATCGTAATCGCGACGAAGATCGTCACGAGGGCGAAGAACGCCCGCTTGATGACGTAGTCGGCGCCGCGCACTCCGCTATCCGGCCTCGTGCACGGTCTCGAACGGGATCTTGGACATGGACGTGAACGAGATGCCCGCGATCAGCGGCAGGTCAGCCCAGGCGGTGCTGTGCGCCTCGATCGAGTCGGCATAGTCGAGCACCAGGTACGGCTTCGCGGTCGCGATCATCTGCTGCATCTTGTACACGATCTGCTGCCGATGCTGCGGGTTTACCGCGGCGCTCTGCGCGGAGTAGAGGTTGTCGTAAGCCTTGCTGCAGTACCCGGAGTCGTTCCAGACATTCCAGGATCCGCAGGTCAGCACCGAGAGCATGAAGTCCGGGTCGGTCAGCGGCGCCCAGTCCCACATCGACAGCTCGAAATTCTGGTACTTGTTGGCGGTCACCGCGGCATAGGCCGCCGAGTTGTCGAGGTTCTCCGGGGTCAGCTTGACCCCGATCTGCTTGAAGTCCCCCTGGATAATCGCGAAGGACCGGTTGCCGTACCCGTTCCCGGTGGTATCGGCCGGCATGATCACGGTATAGGCCATCGGGTGACCGTTCGCGATCCGCACCCCGTTCGGCCCCATCTTGTAGCCGGCCTGGCTCAGCAGCCGGTTCGCCGTGGCGATACTGAACGGGGCCGGCTTGATGGCCGGGTCGTACCAGTGCCCGGTGGCGGGCGGGATGATGGACGATCCCGGCTGCGCGAAGCCGAGCAGCGAGGTGCTGACGATGGCCTGCCGGTTGACCGCATCGTCGAACGCCTGCCGGAGCAGCGGGTTCAGCAGCTCCCTATGGCTGGCCTCCTGCTTGGGGTTGTCGTTGATGATGAAGTCGTCGAAGTAGACGCCCGGTGACTCGCTGACCACGAAGTGGTTGGCCTTGAGCGTCGCCACCGAGGTCGGCGGGACCGTCTCGACGCCGTCCAGCTGCCCGCTCTTGAGCGCGGTGACCATCGCGTCATCGGTGCCGAAGAACTGCAGGCCCAGCCCGTCGATGTGCGGCTTCGGGCCGTAGAAATCCGGATTGCGCTTAAACAGGGCGATCTGCCCCTGCGTGTACTTGACCAGCGTGAACGGGCCGCCGGAGACGATCGGGGCCGGGTTGGTGAATCTGGTCAGCCCCTTGCCGTTGCCGGTCGCGTACTGGGCCCAGATGTGCTCGGGCAGGATCGGCACCTGCTGGACCTGCGACAGCACGTTGGCGACCGGGCGGGCGTAGGTGAGCACCAGCGTGGTCGCGTTCGGGGCGGTCGCGCTCTTCAGGTGCGCCACGTACCCGGCCGAGTTGGCGGTTGGCCCGTTCTGGTACTTCAGGATGGTGCTGTACGTCCAGGCCGCGTCGGCGGCGGTGAGCGGCTTGCCGTCGGACCACTTGGCGCCGGGCTGAGTATGGAAGGTCCAGATGCGCCCGTCCGCGGATTCCTTCCAGCTGCTGGCGAAATCCGGCACGAACTGCAGCTTCGGGTTGTACTGGACCAGCTCGGGATAGATGTACTCGAACGTCGAGTACGCGTCCGACTGGAAGGCGACGAACGGGTTGAGGGAGTCAATGCTGGACGCGCTCCCCAGCCGGAATACCCCGCCCTCCTTGACCTGCCCGGCACCGCCGCCGCCGCTCGTCCCGCAGCCCGCCAGGACCAGCGCGGCCGCCGCCAGGCCCGCGGCGAGGCGGTATCTGCGACGCGGCAGGGGCAGGCTGGCGGCCGGCTGGCGATGGCGGGGACTCACGCTGGGTCACCTTCGTTCTCCTGCGGCCGGTGCGTAAGTACGTTCCGGCCGGGCTGACTGACTGCGGGTTAGCTCGCCGCGGGCGGAGCGGGCCTGGCTCGACGCCGTCTACCTGCTGACTCGCCGTTCAAGTCGCGCGATGTTAACATGCCCGCAAGTCGCCCGGGAAGCCTCAAGTAGGTTCCAGTCATGACACGGCCGGGCGAAAAGCTGAGCATTCCCGTGGTCTGGAGTCCGGACTGCCTGCGGCATGAGCCGGACGGCGAGGTGTGGCTCGGCGTCTGGGAACAGGGCACGGAAGTACCGGAACGGGCCGTCGTGCTCCTCGCCGCGCTCAGCGCGGCCGGCGCTCCGGTAACTCCCGCCGTGCCGCACGCTGACGAGGCACTCCGCGCGGTCCACGACGATGAACTGCTGGCGCACCTGGCTACCATCTGGGCCGACTGGGAGGCGGGCGGCTACCTGGCCGACTACGGCCGCCGCCGGGTGGTGCCGTACGTGTTCCCGACTCAGGGCCTGCTGGCCGGCCTGCCGCTGCGCTCGCCCGCCGCGACGCACGGGCGGGTCGGCCGGTTCTGCTACGACACCATGACCCTGCTGGGGCCGGGCAGCTGGGAGGCGATCCGGGCGGCCGCTGACGCGGCCCTGACGGCCGCGGACCTGGTGGCCGCGGGCCGCCGGGCGGCCTACGCGCTCTGCCGCCCGCCCGGCCACCACGCCGGCCCGGCCGCCTACGGCGGTTCCTGTTACCTGAATAACGCGGCCATCGCGGCCCAGGCGCTCCGCCAGGCGGGCGCAGCGCGGGTGGCCATCATCGACATCGACGCGCACCACGGCAACGGCACCCAGGCGATCTTCTACGATCGCGGCGATGTCTTCTACGGCAGCCTGCATGTGGACCCGGGCGCCGGCTGGTTCCCGCACTACGCGGGCTATGCGGACGAGACCGGCACCGGGGCCGGCCAGGGCGCTAACCGCAACCTGCCGCTCGGCCCCGGCGCCGGCGACGCGGAGTGGCTGGAGGCGCTGGCCGCGCTCGGCACCGAGGTGCGCGACCGCGGCGCGGACGCGCTGGTCATCTCGCTCGGCGTGGACGCCGCGGCGGCCGATCCGGAGAGCCCGCTGCGGGTCACCGCCGATGGGTACCGCCAGGCGGGCGAGCTGATCGGAGGCCTCGGCCCGGCCGTCCTGGTCCAGGAGGGCGGTTACGATCTGCCCTCGCTCGGCGGGCTGGTGGCAGCCACGCTGACCGGAGTGCAGTCAGCGGCCGCCTGACCGCCGCCGGCGGCCCGGTCAGGACGCGACGGCGCAGGCTGCTGGCCAGCTGTCCCAGGGGAGCGGGGTCTCGCAGCCGCATTCCACCTCGCCGCAGGAGATGGTGCCGGAGTGCTGCTCGGCGGCCAGGCGGCAGCCGGGATCGTCAGTGCACTCGCCGGTGCCGTCGAAGTGCGTGATCGCGGTCCCGTGGCAGTGCTCCAGGTCCCGTGCGCATTCGGGGCACGCTGGCCAGCGCGCTTCGGTGCGGGCCGGGGCGGGCATGAGGGCTTCGTTCACACTCCTGATCTATCACCGGGGACCGACAGTCTGCCTCCCGCCGGGCAGGCCGGCGGCCGCGGAAGTCAGGAAATCTTCCGCGCCCGCTTCTGCCCGGCATCGGTGATCGCGCTGATCAGCTCGGGCTTGGTCATCTTCGAGCGGCCCGGCAGGTCCAGCTCGGCGGCCCGGGCCACCAGCGCGGCCTTGCTCATCGCGGCCAGGTCCTGCTGCTCGCCGTTCCCGCCGTGGCTGGCTGGCCCGGCGGCCTGGGCGGCGGTCCCCTTCGCCCCCGGCGGCCCGGCCCCGGCGATGGATGCCTCCAGGGCCGCCATCAGGTCGATGACGTTGGACTTGGGCCGCTCGGACTCGACCACCACGGCGTCACCGTCGCGCTTGCGCGCGATCAGCTCCTCGACCCGCGCCCGGTAGGTGTTGTGGTAGGACTCGGGGGACCACTCCACGGTGAGGGACTCCACCAGCTTCTTGGCCACTTCCAGCTCGCGTCCGGAGAAGACGGCGTCCTGGGGCAGGCTGTCAAGTTCCTCGCTCGGCGTGCGGATCTCGTCGGCGAAGTACATCGTCTCCAGGATCAGCACATCCTCACCGGGGCGCACCGCCACCAGGTGCTCCTTATCCCGCAGGATGAGGGTGGCGATGCCGATCTTGCCGGTCTCGCGCATCGCCTGGCGCAGCAGCGCATAGGCGCGGTCCGCGCCCTTCCCGCGCGGCGCCAGGTAGTAGGTCTGCCGGAAATGCACCGGGTCGATCCGGTCCAGGTCGACGAAGTCGCTGATCTCGATCGTCTCCGACTTGCCCGGCGCGACATCCTTCAGCTCCTCGCGGGTCACCACGACGTACTCCCCGTCGCCGAGGTCGAACCCGTTCACGATGTCGGAGGCCGCGACCTCCTCGCCGGTGACCTCATCGACCTTCCGGTAGCGGATCCGGTTCGAGGTGCCCTTATGCAGCTGATGAAAATGAATCGTCTGGTCCGCTGTCGCGGTGTACAGGCCCACCGGGACGCTCACCAGCCCGAAGCTCAAGAACCCCGACCACATTGAACGTGCCACGCGCACCTCCTCGGCAACTCCGCGCCCAGCCGGTCCCGGCTTCAAGTACCCCGCCCGGCGCGCCGGGCCGGCGCATCGTGGCCAGGTAACGTTGAGGATCTTGATTCTACGATGCCGGCCCAAAGCACGTCCCGATGGCGGACCCGGCGAAGGCTAGCCGTGGCGGCGGGACAGGAATCCGGCGATCCCCTGGTCACCCGGGGTCGCGATGAACGCGCCGGGCACCGTCATGAGGATCTCGTCCGCGTGGGCCAGGCATGCCCACGCCGTTTCGCCGCCGGAATCGGCCAGGCTCACCTCAGCCTTGTTCCGGCACGGCTGGCCGTAGATGCTGCTGACCTCGCAGCTGGCCGTGGTTCCGCCGCTGGCCTCCACCACGGCCGCGGCCTCCGTCAGCAGGGAGAACCGGGGAGCGGCCCCGTCGTCGGCGGCCAGCGGCTGGGAGGCGGATCTCTCCCGCTGGCCGAGCAGCACGGTGTTGCCATCGGGGTCGAGCACCTTCACCTCGCCGCCGAGCGCGTGCGGAGGATGACCCATCGGGGAAACCTCCACGCCGGCCGCGCCGAGTACGCCGGTGACGGTATCGAGATCATCGAGGAAGAAGTAGAACAGCAGCGGCAGCCGCGGGACGTCGAGCCGCGGCCGGGTCGACGCCAGCAGCACGGAATGCCCGCCGTGATGCAGCGCCGCCCACGCCGAGGTGGCGGCCTTCCCGGCCGAATGCTCGTGAAAGCCGAGCAGCTCATAGAAGGCGCGCGAGGTATCGATATCCCGGACGTACGTCACGGCGACCATCGACTCCACGGCAGGCGTCATCGGCACAACATACGCTCATTTCCACCCGCCGATCAGGCGGTGCGGCCAGGCCGGCCACGGAGCGCCGGACTGGCATCGCTTCCGGGCGGGCTAACCCGACCGGTACCTTCTGCGCATGCAGGTCTTCGACGTGGTGGTGCTCGGCGCGGGCTCGGCCGGTGAGTGGGTAGCGGGCGGGATAGCGGACCAGGGCGGCACGGTAGCGCTGCTTGAGAAGCTTCGCGTCGGCGGCGAATGCCCGTACGTGGCGTGCATCCCGAGCAAGGCGATGCTGCGCAGTGCCCAGGCCCGGGCCCAGGCTCGTCACCTCGGCCAGCTGGGCGGCGCGTCGGCGGCGCCCGGACTCGATCCGGATCGGCTGGCGTTCGGCGCCGCGGTCCGCCGGCGGGATGAGCTTTCCCATGGCCGGGATGACCGTGACGCGGCCGGGAGCATCGTCAATCGCGGGGTCTCGCTGGTGCGCGGGGCCGGCCGTATTGCTGGCCCTGGAGTTGTCGTGTCCGGGGCCAGGGAGATCGGATACCGCGATCTGGTCGTGGCGACCGGCTCCGGGCCGGTCATTCCCTCGCTCGATGGTCTTGACACGGTGCCGGCCTGGACGAGTGATCAGGCCCTGTCCGCGGCCGAGTGCCCAGCGTCGCTCCTCGTCCTGGGCGGCGGCGCGGTGGGCTGCGAGCTGGCCCAGGCGTACGCCGGCTTCGGGGTACCGGTGACCCTGGTGGAGTCCGCGGGCCAGCTGGCCGGCCACGAGGATGCCCGGATCGCCGCCGACCTGGCGGCCGTGCTGCGCGGCAGCGGCGTCGATGTCCGGCTCGGGGTCAGCGTCACGGGCCTGGCCGCCACCGCCAGCCGGCCGGCCCGGGCGCTGCTGTCCGACGGGACCGCGGTCGAGGCGGCCCGGGTAATCCTCGCCGTGGGGCGGGCTCCGGCGACCGACGGGCTGGGCCTGGCGGCTATCGGCGTCCGGCCGGGGGAGGGAGGCGCGCTGCGCGTGGACGACCACTGCCGGGTGGAAGGCCAGGAGCACGTGTGGGCGGCCGGCGACGTCACCGGGATCGCGCCGTATACGCACGGCGCGAATTATCAGGCGCGGGTGGTGACGGAGAACCTGCTCGGCGGCAGCCGGGCGGCGGACTACCGCGCGATTCCGCGGATCGTCTACACCGAGCCTCCGCTGGCCAGCGTCGGGCTGACCGAGGCGCAGGCGCGCGAGGCCGGGACCGACGTGCTGACCGCGACCGCTGACGTGGCGCAGATGGCGCGTGCGGCGACGGACGGGGCGGCGGACCGGGCGGCGGCCGGCCGGCTGGTGCTGACCGCCGACCGGGCGCGCGGCGTCCTCATCGGCGCGGCCGCGGTCGGCCCGCGGGCGGACGACTGGATCTGCGAGGCAGCCGTCGCGATCCGGGCCCGGGTGCCGCTGGAGGTGCTGGCGGACGTCGTGCACCCGTTCCCGACCTACGCCCAGTCATACGAGGTGCCGTTGCGCGAACTGGCGCGGGCGGTTAGGCCCGCATGACCGGCCGCGCTTATTGCTACCGGGCTTCGTCCTGCCTGGCTTCCTCGATGGTGAGTTCGGCCGCGGGGTCGGCTTCCAGCCGCTCGTCCGGGATGGGCAGCCCGCTGCGGATGGATCGCCCGTAGGTACCGTCGGCGAGCCGCTGCTCGGCGCGGTCCAGCGCGTCCAGGCGGTCCCGCAGGCTGGCCGCGATGGCGTCGTCCATGCCCTCGGCGGTCAGCGACTGGGCGGGATCGGCGATGTCCCCGGTCTCGAGTTCGGTTGCGCGGTCATCGCGGCCGGAGCGCTCGGTGTAATTCAGCGACTTCTGTACCTCGGCTCGTGCGGCAAGCAGTAGCTCTTTGGCCCGGTCTTGATCCATCTGTGCTCCTTCGTGCATAGCAGCGGACGTGCGAGCATGCTGGGCTGGAAGTCTGAGGCTACTGGCACGCCCCGCGCGGCCGGACGATGCCGGCGGCCCGCGCGGCCCGGCTGGAGGATAATCGGAACATGCTGGCCCTGACCGCCGGAGAGGTCCTGGCGCTGTCAGCCCTCCGGGACAACCACCCGATGACGAGCCTTGAGCTGTCTCATGCCCTCTCCGACCTGGGCATGCACTCGGCGGATGCCGAGGCGACGGTGCGCAGCCTGGCCGGGCAGGGCCTGGCCGAGCGGACCCCGGCGGCCAGCCTGGGCAAGTACCGGATCACGGCGGAGGGCCGCGCCTGGCTCGCCGCCTACGCCCCGCCCGGGCCGGGCGGAGCCTGAGGCGAGCGCCGGCCGCAGCATCCCGCGGGTCCTGCGCTCGCCTCAGGCCGCCGGCCAGGAGTAGGGCAGGAAGCAGATGCCCGCGTGACCTGACTTGCCCGCGCACTGGCTGGTGTTGTTCAGGTTGTCGCTGGCGATCCACAGCCCGGCGCTGGTGATGAGCATGTCGTCGGCGCCCAGCCCGCGGCCGCGGGTCGGGTTGAAGGTGAGCACGCCGGTGGCCGGGGCCAGTCCTTCCATGCCCGGCGCGGCGGGCACCCCGGGTCCTTGGCCGTCGCAGTCATCGGGGTTGGATGACCACCGCTCGTGCCCGCCGAAGTAGGCGGTGCTGGCGTCGGCGGCCGCCGAGTACAGCGAGTCGCAGCCGGTGTAGTTGACCCAGGTTTGCAGGACCGTGCCCTGGGTGGCCGGGAACGCGGCGGCGGCGTCGCACAGCCCGTTACGCGGCGACGCCCCGACCGGCCAGTTGTTCGGGTGGTAGCCGGTGGTGCCGATGTAGATCGTCGAATCGGTGGGCGACCAGGCCGCGGCCTGGATGTAGAACGGCTCCACGCCGGCGCACTGGTACGGGTATCCCGTGGTCGGGCTGGCCGGGGTGGCCTCGCCCTGGCTGCCGTCCCATTCCGGCGAGGTCCACGCGGTCACCGAGGCCGGGCTGGTGGCCAGGTTGAGCATGAAGATCTGCTGCCGGGCCTGGCCGCCCACGGAGGTGAAGCCGCCCATCACCAGGTCCAGCGTGCCGCCATGGCTGAGCGACTGGTTGAACACCCGGGTGCCGTTGCTGGAAACGCCGGCGAACTGGTAGTCCCCGGAGATATTCAGGCTGACGAACCCGTCGTCCTTGCCCGTGGCGGGGTTCAGGCTGGTCATGTACTTGTTGCCGCTGCCATTGATGGTGGTGTAGTACCCGCCGGCCAGGATGTGCCCGCCGACCCCGAGCAGCGTCTCGACCTGGCCGTTCGCGGTGTGCCCGAAGGCCGTGACCACGGCGCCGGTCGAGGTGCTGACCTCGGCGATGTTGGCGACCTTGGTGCCGTCCACCGGGGTGAACTTCCCGCCGAGATAAGCATCAGCGCAGTTAGTCCCGTTTGCCCTGGGCCGGCATCCGCCGCCGCTCGGGCCGGGCCGGCGGGCATGCTCGCCAGCGGGCGGGACGCACCGGCCGGGTAGCCGCGGCGGGCGTTGTTACCCTGTCCGGGTGATGGAACGCGCCGGGCCCGCGCTTGTGCTGGCTTCGTCGTCGGCCTGGCCGGCTGCGCCTGCTACGGGACGCCGGCATAGATCCCGAGGTAGTGGTCAGCGGCGTCGACGAGACGGCCGACGATCACCTGGGCACGGCCGCTCTCGTGGCCGTGCTGGCCGAGCGCAAGGCCTCGGCCGTGGCCGCCCGGCGGCCGGATGCGCTGGTACTCGGCTGTGACTCGCTACTGGACCTGGACGAGATGACCTTTGGCAAGCCGGCCTCGGCCGAGGCCGCGGCCGGCCTGTGGCGGCGGCTGTCCGGGCGGGAAGCGACGCTGTTTACCGGTCACTGCCTGATCGAGGCGGGCGGCGGCCGCCGGATGCGTGCCGTGGCCGGCACCAAGGTGCGCTTCGGCACGCTCAGCGAAACCGAGCTAGCGGCGTACGTGGCCAGCGGCGAGCCGATGGCCATGGCCGGCGGGTTCAGCATCGACGGACTGGGCGCGCCGTTCATCGAGGGCATCGACGGTGACCCGGGCAATGTCGTCGGCCTTTCGCTCCCGCTGCTGCGCCGGATGCTGGCCGGCCTCGGAGTGCCGATCACTGACCTGTGGCGGAAGCCCGCCGCGGCCAGATGAAGATCACAAGCCTGCCACCTGACTGCGGGCCTCCGGGCCAGCTGTCTCACGCCTGAATAGCTGCAGTAGCGTGCTGCCCGTGGAACTTGGCCTGCGCGGATCTCGCGTGCTGATCACCGGGGCCAGCCGCGGGATCGGCTTCGCAGTGGCCGACGCGCTCGCCGCCGAGGGGGCCGCCGTCGGGCTGGTCGCCCGCGGCGCCGCCGGGCTGGCGTCGGCGGCCGGCCGCCTGGCCCGTCACGGCGTGCCGGTCGTCACGGCGGCAGCGGACGTCACCGACACCCCGGCGCTGGGCGGCGCGGTCAGCGACATCGCGGCCGCGATCGGCGGCCTGGATCACCTGGTCGCCAACGCCGGCGGCACCGTCGGCGCGAACCTGGCCGATTCCGCGCCCGGTGATTTCGCGGCCACGTTCGCGCTCAATGCCGGGCATGCCGCCGAGCTGATCCGGGCCGGGCTGCCCTACCTGCGCGCCGCGGACGGCGCCGCCGTCGTGATCATCTCCTCGATCACCGGCATGCGCCCGGCACCGCGAACCACGTATGCAGTGGCCAAGGCGGCCGAAATCCACCTGGCCGCGACCGCCGCCGCCGAGCTGGCGCCCTGGGGCATCCGGGTGAACGCGGTGAGCCCGGGCTCGATCCTGTTTCCGGGCGGCTCCTGGGAGACGTTCAGCCAGGATCGGCCGGAGGCGTTCGCCGCCTTCCTCGGCAGCCAGTTCCCGCTGGGCCGCCTTGGCCGTCCGGAGGAGGTGGCCGACGTTGTCGCCTTCCTGCTCTCGCGCCGCGCCTCCTGGATCACCGGGGCCAACATCGTGGTCGATGGCGGCCAGGGCTACCCGAGCGCCAGGCATTTCGGGCCGCCCTGAGCTTCCGGCCGGGGCGCGGTACCAGTCACGATGCGGGGGCCCAGCGAATGGTAAAGCGATCCAGCGTATAACCGAACGCATTCACCGTCGGCTGAATGAAATTGTCTCGAATGGTTTCCGCCGCTTCGCGCTCGGCGGTGCTGACCAGCGGGCCAGTCACCTGCGGGGCGTGCTGAGACTTATAGAACGCGATTTGCTGAGCCTGGGCATAGAGCACTGACGCCTGAAACTGCGGCCGCAGCAGTACACCGCAGCCGAAGCCCGGATAGGTCCAGCTGTGCTGCGTGTCGACCGGCTTCGACGGGATGTTGTCGATGGTCACGTCGTGCACGGACTGCGGGAGCTGCGGGCGCGGCAGCACCATGGCGACCGTCACGTGGCCGGGCTTGCCCACCGCGGGGCGGCTCAGTACCCGCAGCCGGTAATGGCCCGCGGCCGCGGTCCACCAGGCTGGGCCAGGATTGAGATCGACAGTGGCGGAAGCATGGCCCACGGCATAGAAGGTGCCGGCATACCAGCACGGCCACGGGCCGATATTCCTGGACACCTTGCGGGTGAATACGAAACTGAAGTTCGCCTGCCCGAGCGCCGGCCTGGAGATCCCCTCGATCTTCTGCAGCACCCACGGGCCCAGATCGGTGCTGGTCGTGCTGCCCGCGCTGATCGTCTGCCACGGCCAGGCCAGCCTGATCCTGGGCAGATGGGCGTTGATGCCGACCAGATGCAGGGCGCCCGAGAGCGCGATCAGGGCCAGGGCCGCGACCGCCCGGCGGAAGATCAGGGCCACCGCGACCAGGACGGCGGTCCTGGTCACCCAGCGCGGGATGCGGCGCCGCCGGCGCGGGCCGGAGCCGCCCGGCGGTCCGCCATGACCCGGCGGGCCTCCGCGGTCGTCCGCCGGAACCCGCCATGGCGGCAGCGGCGCCGTGCTCCCCGGCCAGGCGGTACCGCTGGCGGGCCCGTTCGGGTCCATCCGCACGGCGCCCGGTTCGGTCATTCCGTACGGCCCGTTCGCTGAGCTCGCCGCTGCGTCCCGCCGGGCCGGGCGGCTCGCGGTGAGCGTGCCCAGCAGCAAGAGCAAGAAACGAAACACGTAGTCCACCTGCTTTCTGTGCTTGGCCCAGATGCCTAGACGGTGGCCGGGTATTTGAGGGCCAGCACCACGGGCACGGCCCCGAAGGGCGAGCGGAATCGCGTACCCGGCTTATCCGGCGCATTCGGATCGGAGATGTCCGGCCAGCGCATATGCAGGTGCTGAGCGGTCAGGCCAGCCACGGAGTACGGGAATTCCATGGCCGAGGTGTGGTGCAGCCTGAGCAGCCCGCCCCACCGGAATGCCGCGAAGACGTTGGCCAGGTCGCGGACCGAGAGATCGCCCGGCGCGGCGAGGTCGATCTGGTAAACCTCCCGGGCCAGATCCATCAGGTCGTCGGCGCACTGCTCGAGCGCCGCCGACTTCGTCCGGTAGACCGTGCCGTCAGGATTGACGGTGCCTAGCTTTTCGCCGTGCACCGGCGAGTAGCGCGGCTGTGCCTTGCACTGCATCCAGTCGCAGGCGGCGAGCAGTTCCCAGCGGATGCCGCTGTCACTGGCCACGTCACGGTAAAGCGGCTCAGCGCGGATCAGGGGCGCCCTGGCAATCGTGATGAAGGCATCGGTGACGGACTGCGGGATGTGCTGCTGGTAGCGGCCAGCCGCGGAACGGGCCTGGCGCGCCGCGGTCTTCCGCGGCTGGACCTTGCCCCCGGCCGGCAGCCTCGTCGCCGACACGGTCTGGGTAGACGGCATCGCGCTGGGGGTCGGCTGATCAGGATCGGACTGCCCGCCGGGCGCCGGTGTCGCCGCGGCCGCCGTCGGCGCTTTGCCCGGGGCGGCGCTGGCGGCGGCGAGCGCCGGGCCAGGGATCGTCGCGCTATCCGGAGGCGTTGTCGTCGTGGCCGACGGCACAGTGCTCGCGGCGGGGCTGGGGGCGGCGGCCGGCGGGCCGGGGACCGCCGGGTCATCGGGCGTCGTCGTGGCCGGCGGCAACTTGCTCGCAGCCGGGCTGGGCGCGGCGGCCGGCGGGCCGGGGACCGCTGGGTCGTCGGGCGTTGTCGTGGCCGGCGGCAACTTGCTGGCGGCCGGGCTGGGAGCGGGGGCCGAGGGGCCGGGCACCGATGCGCCGTGCGGCGACGCCGTGCCGGGCGACGCAGTCGGCTTAGCAGCGTCGTACCGGTACAGGTCATACGTCTGCATGAGCCCGACGAGCTTCGGGCCATAGTCAGGATCAGTCGCGTAGACGCCGGTGAGGGCATTGGCGAACGCATTCGGATCCTGACGCTCCGCCATGGCCTGCCCGTAGTACCCGCTGCTCGCCAGCAGCTTGCCGTGATCCTCGATGCTCTGCGCGAAATTGTCGTACGCCCGGAAGGACGCCATGCGCGTCACCGGCTGGCCGCCGGCATACTCCTGGGTCGGCAGCACATCGCTGCCGGCCGGCCCGGCGCCCTTGATTCCGAAGAGGTTGTGATCCCGGATGGCCAGGCTGCTCTGGCCCCATCCAGATTCGTCAATGGCCTGGGCAATCGTCACTGCGGCGGGCACGCCGTACTGGCGTTGCGCCGCGATCGCGCCCGGTGCGATTTCATCGATGAACGCTTGCTGGGCGGACATGTCCTGCGGCGGCGGCACGGACGGCGACGGCGTGGCCGCGGCCGCCGGGGTGGTCACCGGTCCGGGCGTCGTCGTTGGAGCAGGCGCCGGCGCAGGAGCCGGTGCCGGGGTTGCGGCCGGAGCAGGTCCGGCCGGTGCCGGGGTGGTCACCGGCGCCGGGCCCGCGCCCGGCGAGGTCGCGGCTGGCCCCGGGTGGTGCCTGCCGTGCGACCTGGGCGACGGTCCCGTCGAACCCGGGGGCGGGCTGGGCGCCGCCGCCGGCGGTCCGGGGATGGCGGCCGCGCCCAGCGCTTCCGCCTGGGCCGGAGCGGGCGCTCCCGCGTGGGCATGTCCCGGCTTCGTTCCCGGCCCGGTCTGGCCGGTACCACTGGGCCAGGAACCGCCGTGTCCGGAACCGCCGTGGCCGGCACCATCGTGTCCGGAACCGCCGTGGCCGGCACCATCGTGTCCGGAACCGCCGTGTCCAGGACCGCCGTGGCCGGCACCATCGTGTCCGGAACCGCCGTGTCCAGGACCGCCGTGGCCGGCACCATCGTGGCCGGCACCATGGTGGCCGGCACCATGGTGGCCGGCACCATCGTGTCCAGAACCATGGTGGCCGGACACATCGTGGCCGGACACATCGTGACCGGAACCGGCGTGACCTGGCCCATGCGGCGCCTGGCCAGCAGGTTCGTGTCCCGGCCGGGACGGGCGCGGCTCCGGCCGCCCGTCCTGGCCCGGGCCCGCCGTGGGTACCGGCATGGCCGGAATGGCCGCCTTGCCCCGCCGCCGCGCCGGGGCCGTCTCAGCCGAGCCGGCGGCCGGCGCACCCGGGATGGCGGCCAGCCCGGTGGCGGCTACCTCCTGCGCCTGATGACCGGCTGAGCCCCGATGACCGCCGGAGACCCGATGACCGCCCGAGCCATGCTCACTCCCGTGCGGCGGCTGGCTTGCGGTGCCGGACACCGTTCCGTTGTTGACGAATCCGACGACACCCTGGTAATCCAGCGGCTCACGATATTCGTGCGCGTTGACGGAGAAATTTGGCAGGGAATCTCCGCCGACGGTGTGCAGGACCCCGTGGGCATACTTCGTGACGACCTCGACGTGGTTATGAAATAGCACCCAGTCGCCGGGCTGCGGCTGATATCCATCGCTCAGCGGGTGCCAGCGGCCATGGTCCTCGGCGTCCTGGCGGATGGAGATAACGCCGGGGGAGTCCGGATTCTGGTCGACGCGCGCATCGACCCACTTATGCAGCGGCCACGGGTAGGACGTGCCGCCGGTCACCCAGCTTTGCTGGCCAACGGCCTGCGATGCTAGCTCGAGGGTCAGGCTGGCGAAGGCCGCGCACGACTCGCCGTGATCGACGCCGTCCACGCTGTCGTTCTGCCAGATGATGGCCGCTATCTCGGCCGGAGTCTGGCTCCTGGCCATCCGGAGGTAGTAATGGGCGACGTTGACGATGGCCGAGCGCAGCAGCTGGTCGTCGGCCGGCGCCGGCCGGCGCTGAGTGCTGCAGCGCCAGCAGGTGAATCGGCACGGCCGTCGGTGATGCCAGGTCGGCTGCTGTTCTCGGGACGAAGGAGAATCCCGCTATGGCGCCGCCCGCGCTCAGGCTGACGAGCGCCGTCACCTGCTGCCATCGGGGCTGGCTGCCGAAATACATGCGCTCACCTCTCCTGATCGCGCTAAGACCGCCGTACCGGGGAAGATGAGCGGATGATTTTTCCTGGATTACCCCAGTAGCTTGGAATTCGGCAAGCGCCGGAGAATTGCCTGCGCACGCGGGCTGCTCGGATTGTTGGCGTTCTCAAAGAGGATCGCTGCGTCGTGCGCGGCCACCGGCCGGGCGCCGACAATCCACTTGCGGTAGACCGCGGCCACGAGGGCCGCCTGCCCGGCCGCGCTGGTCACCGGCCTGGCGCACAGCTTCGGAAAGCCCGCGCGGGAGATGACGGCCGCTGATCCGGTATACCGGGCGCAGTTAGCGGGGTGGCTTTCAAGACCGGGCTGGACGACCTGCTTTCCGCTGGCGGCGGTGAACGTTGCCCCGCCGATGATGTTGTTGATCGCCCGCGCGGCCACGGCCAGGCTGTCGATTGGATTGGCGGGGTTGTACGGATGATGGAGGTTCAGGGACCAGGCCACCTCGCCGCCCTGGGCCGGCGTAATTGGCTCGAGGCCTATCCGGCCGGTTCTGGCGTCGTCGAAGTTCGGGTTATCCGCGCTCGTCAGGAGGGCGAATACCCACAGAATCTGCCGCGTCGCCTTGGCGCAGGCGAAGTTGACCTGGCCGGGCTCCGACATGACGTTGGGGTTCTGGCAGGCCCGGGCCGCCTCGGCCTGCACCGTGGAAACGCTGGTCGGCCACGAGGCTTTTCCGCCGGGCAGCAGCAGGACCACGGCGGTGACGGCCGCCGCGACGACCGCCGCCACGATGGCTACCTTGCGAACGGGCGAGAGGCGCGGGGCGTTGGCGCTCGGCCTGCCGTGGCTGAGGAGTTGCTCGGTGCGGCCGTTCCGGGCGTAAGACCGGCTGCCTGGATTCGCGCTGCCATAGCCGGGTGCGGCCTCAGCCGCCTCCTCGCTCCAGCCGCCGGCTGACTCCGCCAGCTCACGATCGAGCAGCAGGCGGGTGTCCGAGAGCCTGCGCTCGAGGTCCGCGGCGTCGTTCCTCAAGTCGGCGAGCCGCCGGCTCTCCGATCGTGCCCCGTCCGTCAAGTGCGTCGTCATTTCACACCTCCTGCGTGCGATTCCGGGCCAGGTAAACTCAGGGTCCTAATCACCGGCATTAAAGTGCCTTAATGCCGGTACAAACCTGCTTGCGGCGCCCGCGATGTATTGGTTAGCTCTGATCAGGGCCGGCCCCGGCGCGGGCCGGCCGGGGCCCTGCGCCGGCGGGCCGGGACCGGTGCTCCAGCGGGGCACGAAGGGCCGCGATCCGGTCGTGCTGAGTGGGTGGCGCATACTTGATAGTAGAACATATGTGCGAGTGATTTGCCAAGTGGTTTGATCGATTAGAACTCACGTTCGTCTCCACAGTGCGGCCGCCCGGCGCGGCCCGCATTGCGGGTCCTAGCTGGCCGGGCGGCCGGTCTCCGGGCGCGGGCGGGCGGCTCCGGCCAGCATGGTCAGGGCCACCAGGTTTGCGGTTGACTTCGGGTATGGCCGCGGCAGCTGTGCAGCTCGAAGTCGGGAACCGGACGGTGCGCATCTCCAGTCCGGACCGGGTGTACTTCGAGGCCCGCGGTGAGACGAAGCTCGACCTGGCCCGCTATTACCTATCGGTCGGCGACGGGATCGTGCGGGCGCTGCGCGAGCGGCCCTGCATGCTGCACCGCTTCCCGTCCGGAGTCGCGGGCCCGAAGGTGCACCAGAAGCGCGTCCCCGGCGGTGCGCCGGGCTGGCTGGAGACGGTGCGGGTGGATTTCCCCCGCTACGGCAGGCATGCCGACGAGCTGTGCGTTACCGAGCTGGCCAGCGTCGTGTGGGCGGTGCAGATGTCCACCGTGGAATTCCATCCGTGGAACTCCCGGCGGTCCGACACCGAACGTCCGGACGAATGGCGCATCGACCTGGATCCGATGCCTAACTGCGGGTTCGGTACCGTCCGCCGGGTCGCCCACATCGTGCACGAATTGCTGGACGAACTGGGTGCGGTCGGCTGGCCAAAGACCTCCGGCGGCAACGGGCTGCATATTTACGTCCGGATCGAGCCACGGTGGGGCTTCGCCGACGTCCGGCGGGCGGCCCTGGCCTTCGCCCGGGAGGTCGAGCGCCGCGCGCCGCGCGAGGTGACGACCGTCTGGTGGCGCAAGGACCGGGACCCGGCCATGCTCTTCGTCGACTACAACCAGAACGCCCGCGACCACACGATTGCCTCCGCTTACTCGGTCCGCGGCGTGCCGGAAGCCACCGTGTCCACCCCGATCAGCTGGGCGGAGATCGACGATGTCGAGCCGCGCCAGTGCACCATCGCCACCGTGCCGGCCCGCTTCGCCCGGCTCGGCGACCTGCACCGGGGCATTGATGACCGGGCCTACTCGCTGGATGCCCTGCTGGAGTGGGCCGACCGGGACGGCCTCGAATAGCGCCGCTGACCGGGCCGCACCGGGCTACGCACCGGGCTGGTGCACCGCGGCCTGGTCAGCGAGCGCGATCGCGAGCTGGCCGAGCACGGTGGGATGAAATGGCGCGGCCGCGTCCAGCCCTTGCACGTACGGCTGCGGCGTGCACAGCTGGTGCCCGGCGAAGTCAGGCTGCGGCGAGGAGAACCTGAACTGGGCTGCACCCTTGGCCAGCACCGCGTTCAGCGTGGTCAGCCGGGACGTCAGGGTCTGCAGGTTGGCCGCGCTGAGCCCGGCCTGGCTGAGACAGCCAGGCTGGGGGCCGAACGGGTCGTAGTAGCGGTTGACGATCACCTGCGGATGGGCGGGCAGCGCCGCGAGCCGGCTGAGCAGGTCGAGGTAGTCCTTGCTGAACGAGGCGAGCTGCTGCTGGAAGTAGGCCGTCGTCGCCCGGTCGTCACAGCGCGGCGTGGCCGCGCAGTACTGCACCATCGCGGCCCAGTCCAGATCGTCGGCGCCGACGCTCACGATGATTACCGCGGCGTGCCGGGCGCGTTCAGTGACGGCCAGCTGCGGCGTCAGCCGGTGGCCGTCGTGCCGCTGCGGCCCGAGCAGCCCGTGACTGATGGTGGCGCCGTCGCAGGCCAGGTTGAGGACCGTCCAGCCGTTGGCGGCCGACAGATCCGCGGCATACGAGTCGGAGCTGCGCCCGCAGGCGCGGACGGTGCCGGAGGCGCCGGGCGGGGCCGCGAGCCCCGCCCCGGCCGCGGTGGAGTCACCGATGACCACGACCTGCACGCCGGGCAGCGGCCGGCCGGTCGGGTGGATCCGGGGCAGGTGCGTCTCCGTGCCGACGAGCTCGTTCAGGGAGTGCACCTGGCGCAGCAGCGCCGGAGCCGAGTAGGCGGTGATCATGATGGCGCCCAGGTTGATGGCCTCGGCCACCACCAGCCCGGCGGCCAGCAGCGTGCCGGTGGTGCGGCGGGACATGCGACGCCAGCCCGCGACCGCCCCGACCAGGATCAGCGCGCCCGCCCCGGTAAGCGCCGTCTCCCAGGCGAAATAGCGCTTCCACCCGTCCGCCAGCCGCGCGCCGAGGATGCGCTCCACCCCGGCCGGCCGGGCGCCCTGGATGAAGTTGGTCAGCTCGCTGTTGATGGTGATCTGGGACAGCTGCAGCCGGGGCCGCACGGGCCCGGCGAACCGCAGGTCGGTGGGCAGGCTCTGGCCGAACAGATCGACCTCGCCCGGGCCGGAAAGGCCGAGGCCCGGCGCGCTCGCGCCGACCTGAATCACCTGTCCGGCCACGGTCACCGTCTGCAGGGGGGTCACCTGCAGCGCTACCGCGATCGCGGCTCCGGCGAGCAGGATCAGCAGCACCAGCCCAGCCAGCCACCGCCGCGCCAGCCGGGCCCACCGGCCCGTCTGCAGCATGCCGTTAGATGTGCCCGTTCCTGCCCGTGCGCTAACGAATGGTGGCCTTCGCCCTGATATCCGGGACCGGCCGGCGGGCGGTCGGGAGGTGCCGAAAAGCCGGAAGACCTCGCGCGCGAGGTCTTCCGGCTTCCGGGGAGCTGGCTCACTGGGTGTGGGCACCGGCGGCTGCCGGCACAGCCGCCAGTGCCCACGTTCTTGGGCTGCCGGGCCGGTCGGCAGCGTGGTGGTGAGCACTGGCGGCTGCCGGGACAACCGCCAGTGCCCACGTTTCGGGGGGCCGGGGGAGTTGGTTCAGGGTGGTGGTGAGCACTGGCGGCTGCCGGCACAGCCGCCAGTGCCCACGTTTCGGGGGCCGGGGGAGTTGGTTCAGGGTGGTGGTGAGCACTGGCGGCTGCCGGCACAGCCGCCAGTGCCCACGTTCTTAGGCCGCCGGGCCGGTAGCCAGCGTGATGCTGGCGGACTGCGTCTGTCCGGACTGGCTGGTCCAGCCGATGCTGACGCTGTCGCCCGGGTGGTGCGGCTCCAGCGCGGACTGGAGCGCGGTCGGCGACGAGATTGACTGGCCGTTGACCGAGACGATCACGTCACCGGCGGCCAGGCCAGCCTGGCTGGCAGGCGATCCGGAGACGACCCCGGCGACGGAGGCACCGCTGCCGGCCGGCACGCCACTAGACGCGGCGTTGCTCGCGGTGGCGATGCCGACGCCCAGGAACCCGGTCGGGCCCAGGTGCACGGTGGCGGAGGCCTGGCCCGCCTCGATCTGGCGGACGATGGAGAGTGCCGCGTCAATCGGGATCGCGAAGGCCTGGGTCTTGGCCTGCGTGGACTGAAGCTGGGTCCCGGAAGAGGCGGCGGTGTCGATGCCGATCACCTGCCCGGAGGTATTGACCAGCGGGCCGCCCGAGTCACCCGGCTGAATGGGTGCGTTGTGGTGGATCAGCCCGGTCAACTGCTCCGCGGTGCCCGCGGATGCGTCCGAGGCAGTGATCGAGGCCCCGAGGCCGACGATCCGGCCCGCGGCGACCGACGGGGTGCCGCCCTTGCCCTCCGCGTTGCCGAGGGCGACAACCTTCTGCCCGGCGGTCGCTGAGGAGGAGTTGCCCGTGGTCACCGTCTGCAGCCCGGATGCGCCCTGCAGTTGCAGCACGGCGATGTCATGGCTCCGGTCGTAGCCGACCACCTTGGCCGGATAAGAGCGGCCGTTGCCGATATCGGTGACCCTGATCGAGGTGGCGCCGTTGATGACGTGGTTGTTGGTCAGCACCTCGCCCGATGACGTCAGTACCTGCCCGGTGCCCGCCGCCTGTGCCTGCTGGTAGCCGAGCGTGGTCCAGACGTCGACCAGGCCGGGGTCAACCTTCGCGGCAATCTGCGCTTTCGTCAGCGGCGCGCTGGCGCCGTTCTGCAGGCCCCAGACGGTGCCCACGCCGACGGCGAAGGCAACGCCGGCCACCAGCAGGTGGCGCCGCAGGCTCCGGCCGCGGCGGCCGTCACCCTCGCCGCCGCCGCCGTATCCGGCCGGGCCGCCGGGGCCGGCGTTGTAACCGCCGGGCCAGGGCGAGGGCGGTCGCGTCTCCCCTGATCCGGCCGAGATCGGCGGATCGTAAGTGGTCGTCATGAGATCGGCTCCCTTGGTCTCGATCGTCTTGCTCTGGACCCATAGTCAGCGACGTACCTGAAAGAAAACTGAAGGCTTACTGACCGTAGCCTTGATCTTTTCTGATCACTAGCTGCACGCCCCGGCGCCGCAGCTCAGGCGCCTGGCGGCGGCGAAATTCGGTTGCCGTCCTGGCTGCCGCGTGACAGCCTCGGCCGCACAGGCCGATTCCGGCGATGCCGGTCGAGCGGAAGGAGGGCGACGGATGTTGGTACCCGTCTCGCGGTTCACGCTGCCCGCCCGGACCGCCCGCCTGAGGAGCACCACCAGTGCCCGACTCTGCTTTCCACCGCCGCGGCAAGTGGCGGTTTGACGACGACGAGCCCGCTTTTGCCAAGCGCAACCGGCACCGGTCCAGGCTTCCCCCGCTAGAGACCTTCCCCGCGGCCGATGGGCTGGAGGCGGGGGACCGCTGGTCCACCTGGGATCAGTCCGCGGCCGGTGAGCGCGGACCCCGGCCGTACCCCGGCTGGCTGGTGACTGACCTGGCCGCGGCCGACACCGAGCTCGGGATACTCAAGACCGGCAAGGAAGCCGACGTCTTCCTGCTGCGCCGCGGCGTGCCCGGAACGGGCCGGTCCTGCCTGCTGGCCGCCAAGCGGTACCGGGAGGCCGAGCACCGGATGTTCCATCGCGATAGCGAGTACCTCGAAGGCCGCCGGGTGCGCGACTCCCGCGCCAGCCGCGCCATGGCCAGCCGCTCATCGGCGGGCCGGGAGATGATCGCGGTGCAGTGGGCGAACGCCGAGTTCAGCGCCCTGGGCCAGCTCTTCGAGGCTGGTGCCCCGGTGCCCTACCCGGTGCAGGTGCTCGGCACTGAGGTGCTGCTGGAGTTCATCGGCGCCACCGATGGCACCGCGGCGCCGCGGCTGGCCGAGACCCGCCCGCGGGGCAGCGAACTGACCGGGCTCTGGGACCAGCTGGTGCAGGCACTCCTGACCCTCGCCCGCCTCGGCCTGGCCCATGGCGACATGTCCGCTTACAACCTGCTGGTCCACCGCGGCCGCCTGGTCATGATTGACCTGCCCCAGGCCGTCGACGTGATCGCCAATCCGCGCGGCGCGCAGTTCCTGGACCGCGACGCCGCCAACGTGGCCAAGTGGTTCTCCGCGCGCGGGCTGAGCGGCACCTCGCCCGCTCCCGGTGACCTGCCGGGCCTGCTCCGCCGGGAAGCGGGCATCGGCTAGCCCGGCCGCAGGCGAGCCGGCCAGCCGCAGGCGGCCCGGAATGGGCGGGCGCTGGCGGCCAGCCCCATCGCCCGGCCGTGAAATCGGGGTGAATCTTGCCGCCGGGCCTACTTGGGCCCGCGGACGTGCCCGATAATCCACGGTAGGAAGCCCGCGTTTTGGATACGGCCGTGAACGGACCGCAGATGAGCAATGAACGGCAGGCCCGCGTGCGTGACCCGGGCCCGGACGAGCCACGGGGTGTGAACGTGGTGCCGCCGGGCGTATGGGTGGACGACTCGGACGAAGACGACCCGGTGCTCCGCCAGGCGGACGGATCCCTGGTCGACACCTGGCGGGAGGAGTATCCGTACGCCGAGCGCCTCGGCCGGGAGGAATACGATCACGTCAAGCGGCGGCTCCAGGTCGAGCTGCTCAAGCTGCAGTACTGGGCCAGGGAGTCGGGCCAGCGCATCGTGGTGGTCTTCGAGGGCCGGGATGCGGCCGGCAAGGGCAGCACGATCAAGCGCTTCATGGAGCACCTGAATCCGCGCGGCGCCCGCGTCGTCGCGCTCGACATTCCGACCGAGCGCGAGCGCCACCAGTGGTACTTCCAGCGCTACGTGGCGCACCTGCCGACGGCCGGGGAGATCGTCCTGTTCGACCGCTCCTGGTACAACCGCGCCGGGGTCGAGAAGGTCATGGGATTCTGCACGGATGAGCAGTACGAGACCTTCCTCCGGCAGGCTCCCCAGTTCGAGCGCCTGCTGGTGGACGAGGGCGTCTCGCTGACCAAATTCTGGTTCTCCGTCACGCCCGGGGAGCAGCACACCCGGTTCGCGATCCGGCAGATCGACCCGGTGCGGCAGTGGAAGCTCAGCCCGACAGATATCGCATTGCTGGACAAATGGGATGATTACACCGCGGCCAAGGTGGTGATGTTCCAGCGCACGGACACCGCCGAGGCGCCCTGGACGGTGATCAAGAGCAACGACAAGAAGCGCGCCCGGCTGGGGGCCATGCGCAGCCTGCTTGCCCGATTCGAGTACGAAGGCAAAGATCACGATGCCGTTGGCCACCCGGATCCGATGATCGTCGGCGCGCCCGCGCGCCTGCAGGAGGTCGGCCCGGAAGGGCTTTCGCCCACGCCCCTGGCCAGGATGCAGCCGTAGCAGCGAACCCACCCGGCCGGGCGGCTTGCGGCGTCATCGCCCGGGCCGGGTGGTAAAGCGGCTGATGTGGCCAGGTAAACAGTTGGCAAACAACTGATGGCGCATGGCCGACAAATAGCGTGATAGTTCGTACTACATCTCGACATCCAGGGCGCGGCCGGAGACTCTTCCGGTGTGAACGATGTGCTGCTTGTCCTCGTGGTAATCGTGGCCCTCGGTTTCGACTTCACCAACGGCTTCCATGACACCGGCAACGCGATGGCGACGTCGATCGCGACCAAGGCCCTCAGCCCCCGGGTCGCGGTGGGCCTGTCGGGCGCGCTGAACCTGGCTGGCGCGTTCCTGTCGCTGGCCGTCGCGGCGACGATCGCCAGTGGCCTGGTCGACACCAACGACGTGACACTTCCGGTCGTGTTCGCCGGCCTGTGCGGCGGGATCATCTGGAACCTGCTCACCTGGCTCCTCGGCATTCCGTCGAGTTCGTCGCACGCGCTCATCGGCGGCGTGATCGGCGCGACGATCGCTGCGGCCGGCGGGCAGGCGATCCAGTGGCATGACCTCGTGGCGAAGGTCATCATCCCGGCCGGCCTGTCGCCGATCATCGCCGCGCTCGTGGCGGCGACCGGCACCTGGCTGCTATACCGGATCAGCAGAAGCCTGAAAGACCGGGCCCGCACCCACGGCTTCCGGATCGGGCAGATCGGGTCGGCATCCATGGTGTCGCTCGCCCACGGCACGAACGACGCGCAGAAGACCATGGGCGTCATCACGCTGGCCCTGATCGTGAACGGCACGCTGCCGCAGAACGCCACGGCCCCATTCTGGGTGATCCTGACCTGCGGCCTCGCGATCAGCGCCGGCACCTACGTGGGCGGCTGGCGGGTGATCCGCACCCTGGGTAAGGGGCTGGTGGAGATCGAGTCGCCGCAGGGCATGGCCGCCGAGTCCGCTTCGGCCGCCGTCATCCTGCTGTCCAGCAGCTTCGGCTACTCGCTGTCCACCACGCACGTCGCCACCGGATCCATCATCGGTTCGGGACTCGGCAAGAAGGGCGCCGATGTCCGCTGGAGCGTGGCCGGGCGGATGGCGTCGGCCTGGCTGATCACCCTCCCGGCGGCCGCGCTGGTCGGCGCGGCGGCCGAAGGCGTCGCCCGCGCGATCGGCGGCACCTGGGGTGTGATCGCGGACCTGGTCATGCTGCTCGCGGTGGCCGGGACGATCTACCTGAAGGCCCGCGGGAACAAGGTGGACCACAACAACGTGAACGACGAATGGGAACGAGAAGTTGTCACGGACCAGCCCGAGCCGGCCGCGGCCTGAGCGGCAGGGGAGCACAGAATGTCGTCCTGGGTTAACTTCGCAGCGCTCTGGAAGATCCTGGTTTTCGGCCTGCTCGCGGGGGCCGGGCTGCCGGCCCTGTTCGCCGTGGGCATCCTCGCCCTGTCCAAGGGCGGCCGTACGCAGACCGCCGGAGCCGACTCCGACGTGGTCATCGGCGGCAGCCGGGCGGGCATCGCCGTCGCCGCGGTCTGTTTCCTGATCGTGCTCGCCTCCATAGCCTGGGGTATCTACGAGATCTATAAGATCGGTCACCCCGCCAAATAGGCATTCCGGAAGAGCGGCTACCAGAGTCCGCGGCTACGTACCGAAAGGTCCTGAGCATATGGCGTTGTCACCCATACTGACCTCGGTTATCGGCTGGCTGCGAGCCGGCTATCCCGAGGGCGTACCCGAGGTCGACTACATCCCGCTGTTCGCGTTGCTCGCCCGCCGGCTCACCGACGAGGAAGTCGCCGAGGTCGCCGCTGAGCTGGCCGGTGCCGGAGACCCGGCGTCAGCGAGCGCGATTCACCAGGCCATCGGCACCGTGACCCACGAGAAGCCGCTCGAGTCCGACATCGCCCGGGTCAGGTCCCGGCTAGCCGCCGGCGGCTGGCCCCTCGCGTGGCCCGACGAGCCCGTGCTGAGCTGATACATCCTGACCTGACCCGTCCTGACCTGACCCGTGCTGAGCCCGTACGTCCCGGCCTGACCGCTGCGCAGCCCAGTCCTCGGTGGTGAGCGCGAAGCGCTCGTGGTCCCGCCACGCTCCGGCCACCTGCAGGTAGCGCGGTGAGAAGCCCTCATGCCGGAATCCCAGCCGGGTGATCAGCGCGATCGACGGGAGGTTGGACGGCTGGATGTTGGCCTCCAGCCGGTGCAGGCCCATCCGGCCGAACGCGGCGCCGATCACCTGGGCGAGGCCATCCCGCATCAGGCCCCGGCCGGCCTTCCCGGCGAATGCGGCGTAGCCCAGGTAACCCGAGGCGAACGCGCCGAGCACGATCTCGTTGATGTTGACGAAGCCGACCAGGCCATCGTCGGCCCGGTCCACGACCAGGAACCCGGCGTACTCCGGCCGGCTGAACCGCCGCAGGTACTGGGTGAAGGCCGCGGCCGTGTCCGGCGGCTGGACCCAGCGCCCGTGCAGGCTCCGGCTGAGCCGGACGGCAGCGATGAACGCGTCCCGGTCGGCCGCTGCGGGCGCACGAATCAAAGTCGCGGCAGGCACGCCGTCAACGATGGCGGAAGCGCCGGCCGGCCGTCAATCCGGCCCGCGCCCGGCGGGCGTAGGCTCGGAGTCGGCGCGCGGGGCGCCGCCGGGTCCGCGGACAGGGCCGAGCCCACCCGAGCAGGTTGGTTCCGAACGGTACTGGCTCATCAGCCTCCTTTCGGCCTGACGATGCGGACCGCAGGCGGTGAAAGGGGGTTGGCCGCATGCCATCCGTATCTCTGCCCGACGACGCCAGCCTGGAGCAGCTCCGCAAGCAGGCCAAGGATGTGCGGGACCTGGCCCGCGCGGGCGTGCCCGGAGCCCTGGATCTGGTCGCCGAGTATCACCCGAAGGGCGCGCACGCGGTCACGCTGACCGGCGCGCAGCTCGTGGTGGCCCGGCACAACGGGTTCGCGTCCTGGGCGCGGCTGAAGCGGCACCTGGAGATGATCGAGCGGTACCGCCGGTGCCCCGACGAGGTCGATCAGACCTCCGGAGCGGCGGATGAGTTCCTCGCGTTCGCCTGCCTGCGCTTCGGCGGCGACGACGGGCCCTGCCGCTGGGAACGAGCGGCCCGGGTGCTGGCCGCCCACCCGGAGCTGACCCGCTCCAGCATCTATGCCGCGGCCGCTGCCGGGGACGAGGCGTCGGTCCGGGCGCAGGTCGCGGCCGCCCCGGCGCTGGCCAGCCGCGCAGGCGGCCCGTACCGGTGGGAGCCGCTGCTGTACCTGGCGAGCGCCCGGCACGATCCGGGGATCAGCGCGGAAGCCACGCTCGGCACGGCCCGCGCGCTGCTGGAGCAGGGCGGTGACCCGAACGCCGGCTACCTGTGGCACAGCCTGTACCCGCCGTACACGGCGGCCACCTGCGCGCTGGGCAGCCACGACGAGGACCAGCACCCGCACGCGTTCGCGCTGGCCGAGTTGCTGCTGACCGCGGGCGCCGACCCGAACGACGGGCAGTTGCTGTATGACCGCCAGTTCGGCCGCGACGACCGGCACCTGGTCCTGCTGTTCGAGCATGGTCTCGGCCGGGGGGACGGCGGGCCGTGGGCGAAGCGGTTCGGCGACCGGGCCGACTCGCCGCGCGAGCTGCTGCGCGGGCAGCTGTGGTGGGCGATCGTGCACGACCTGCGCGACCGGGTCCGGCTGCTGGTCGAGCACGGCGCGGACTTCCGCACCCCGTACGCGGCACCGGGCGGGCGGCCGACCGCGCTGCGGAACTCCGACGGGCTCACCCCGGCCGAGCTGGCCAAGCTGAGCGGGTACCCGGAGCTGGCCGGGTGGCTGGTCAGCCGCGGCGCCGGCCGGCCGGCCCTCGACGAGGTCAACTCGCTGATCGCGGCCGTGCTGGCCGGAGACCGGGACACCGCGATGCGGCTGCGGGCCTTCGCCCCGGCGGCGCGCGAGCGGCGGCCCGGCCTGATGGCCTGGGCGGCATCGGGCCGCAAGCTCGGCGCGATCGCGCTGCTGGCCGAGCTCGGCTTCGACGTGAACGCCCTCGGCCGTCTCGACATCCCGCTCGAGCAGCAGTGGTTCACCCCGCTGCACGAGGCGGCGCAGACGGGCGACGTCGAGCTCGCGCGGCTGCTGCTGGGGCTGGGCGCCGACCCGGGCGTCAGGAGCGAATGGGGCGCGACGCCGCTGGACAGCGCCCGGCAGCACGGCCAGGAGGCCGTCGCCGAGCTGCTCGAGCCCTGACCGCCGCGGTTACCCGGCCGGTTACCCGGCTGGCGGCGCGCCCTTGACCTGGCGGCCCGCCGTCCAGACGCCGGTCACGTGCGCGGGGCTGGCCAGGGCGCCGATATCGGCGAGCGGATCGGCGTCCAGGGTGATGACGTCCGCGTCGTAACCCGCCTCCAGCCGGCCGCTGCGCGGTGCCTGCGGGCCGAGGGTCAGCGGCGCGGTCGCCGTGGCGGCCTCGATCGCCTCCAGCGGCGTCAGGCCGAGCGCGACGAGATGCGGCAGCTCGTTGCCGTTCTGGCCCCAGGAATTAGGCAGATCGCTGCCGGTGAGCCCGATGTCCGTGCCCATCGCGATCGTGACGCCGCGCTCGTGCGCGAGCCGCACCGCCGCGGCGTGCACGTCCGCGATGGCGACCAGCTTGGCGGCCGCGTAGTCGGGCACGGCGGCCAGGTTGGCCAGGATGTCCTCGACGATCGTCCGGGTCGGGACCAGGATGGCGCCGGTCTCCCGCATCGCGTCGCAGCACTCGTCATCGAGATAGGTGCCGTGCTCGATCGTCCGCACCCCGGCCTCCAGCGCCGCGATGATGCCGGGCTTGCCGTGGCAGTGCGCGGCCACCGCCCGCTCGGCGAGCCCGGCCACTTCCACGATCGCGGCCAGCTCGGCCCTGGTGAACTGCTGATGCACCGGATGATCAACCTCGGACAGCACCCCGCCGGACGCGCAGATCTTGATCACCCGGGCGTTGCGCCGGAGCTGCTCGCGGACCGCGCGGATGCAGCCGTCCGCGCCGTCGGCCAGCCGCAGCACGCCCTCGCGGAGGGAGAAGTCCTCCATCCAGGGCAGCGGGTAGGAATGCAGGTCGGCGTGGCCGCCGGTGGTGCTCAGGATCGCGCCGGCGGCATAGATAGCCGGGCCATCGAGCACTCCCTCCGCGACCACCCGGGCGAGGTCGAGGCCAAGGCCGCCCACCTCGCGCACCGACGTGATGCCGGCATCGAGCGCGGCCCGCAGGTCGCGCGCGCTGCGCACGGCCCGGAGCGTGAGTGGCTCCAGCGGCATCTTGCCGAGATCGAAGACGCGCGCGCCGAGGAAATGACCGTGGCAGTCCCACATGCCGGGCATGACCGTCGCCGCCTGGTGCGCCGTCGCGCCCGGGGTATCGGGTGCGGCCGCCGCCGTTCCCGCGTAGCTGATCCGATGGCCGTCCAGCACGACCACGCCATCATGGATCGGGTCGCCGATACCCGGAATAAGCAGGTTTGCGTAAATTCTTTCCATGATCCCTCCGCGGATGATCGGCGCCGCGTGAGCGGACGATTGCAGCTGTCCCTCTGGTCAAACTGGCCACAGACGTGTCCGCAAGGCCAATTTTCTCAGCGGTATCTGATTGTGTGCCTTCGTATGCGATCGGTGATGCGCTATACAGGTTTCAGTGCGAGGGAGCGAGATGCGGCCAACGGAGAGGTCCCCGTTCCTGCCCGGCTGGCGGACGGCGCAGGACGGGCTCGTCCGCATTCGCCAAAAATGGACCGCTGCTTCGCCATTTGTCAAGATCGTGACTGTCGTAGTGGTGGTCGCGTTGGCGACGGCCGCAGCCTTCAATTTGTCGCGGACCCTGAATGGTGTCGTGGGCCTGCTGCTTGTGGCCGGGCTCGTTTACGGGGCCTTCGCCGTCGCCCAAGGTCGCCGCTCAGTGACAGCTACGCTGTCGGTCGCGGTCCTGGGCGTGGCACTGGCAGCGGTGTGGATCGAGGTCCGCGGTCAGCAGTCCTCAATGCTGACGCTGCTTCTGCTGCCTCCGGTCGTTGCCATTGCCGCCCATGCTGGACCGCTTGGCCGATGGCTCGTGCCCTGCCGGACGGTCGCCTGGGTGCTGGTCTGGGCCGCTCCGGCAGTCGTCCTGGCAGGCCTGCTGCCGACGGGCGAGGCGTACATAGGCCCGGCTCTCGGCTGGCTGATGGCCCTGGTCGTACTGGGCTGGCGGCTGGCCAAGTCATTGCAGGAAGGTCGGGAATTCGGAGGCCAGCAGGCCCGCGGTGCCGCGCTCGCCGCGCCGCATGCCCGGACCGCTCCCCGGCCGCCGGCGCCGGGCGGCCGGAACGGTCCGCCTCCGGCTGACAGCCGGGTGGCGCTGGCGGGTGACCTGGTCCGGGCCGGGCATCCGGCGGACGGCTCCCGCAGCCAGCCGGCCGAGGCTGGCCGGGACCGGCCGCCCGCCGACCGGCAGCCGGAGATCACGGTTGACGAGGCCATGGCCGAGCTGAATGGCATGATCGGCCTGGACGCGGTCAAGGACCAGATCCGCTCGATCTCCGCGTCGATCGAGGCGGCGCGCCGCCGTGCGCTCGCCGGGTATGGCACCGAGAAGCCGATGCAGCACTTCGTCTTCCTCGGCCCGCCCGGCACCGGGAAGACGGCCGTGGCCAGGATCATCGCCAAGATCTTCTATGCCTTCGGCCTGCTGGAGACACCCGCGGTGGTGGAGGCGCACCGGGCCGACCTGGTCGGGGAGTACCTGGGTGCCACCGCGATCAAGACGAATGAGCTGGTTGACTCGGCCCTCGGCGGCGTGCTGTTCATCGACGAGGCCTACAGCCTGGTCAACGAGGGCGACGGGCAGGGGGACCGATTCGGCAACGAGGCGGTCCAGGCGCTGCTCAAGCGGGCCGAGGACGACCGGGACGACCTGATCATCATCCTGGCCGGATACGAGAAGCAGATGGAGACCTTCCTGGCCACGAACCCCGGCCTCACCTCGCGGTTCGCGATCAGGGTCAAATTCCCCGGTTACACCCCGGCCGAGCTGCTGGAGCTGGCCGACGCCGCGCTCGGGCGCCGCGGCGAGCTGCTTGACCCCGAGGCCAGGCCGGTGCTCTGGCGGATATTCGAGGACGTGGGCCGGCGCAGGCTCGCGGACGAGCTCGGCAACGGGCGGTTCGTCCGGAGCCTGCTGGAGAAGGCCGGCCAGGCCCGGGACGTGCGGGTGATGGGCGCGTCGGACGATCCGTCGTCCGCCGATCTCGTCACGCTCAGGGGCGGTGACCTGGAGCGCGCCTTCGCGGAGCTGAGTAGCAGGTTCCGCGGATACAGCGAGACGCCGACGCTGGAGAGTGCGCTGGCCGAGCTGGACGCGCTGATCGGCCTGGAGCCGGTGAAGCGGCAGGTCCACGAGATCACCGCCCAGCTCCGGGTGGCGCGGCTCAGGGACCGCCAGGGGCTGGCCAGCCAGCCGCCGGCCAGGCACTTTGTCTTCACCGGCCCGCCCGGCACCGGCAAGACGACCGTGGCGCGCATTCTGGGCCGGATCTTCGCCGCGCTCGGGCTGCTGGTGCGCCCCAGCGTGGTCGAGGCGCACCGGGCCGACCTGGTCGGCGAGCATCTTGGCTCCACCGCGATCAAGACGAACAAGCTGGTCGACTCCGCGCTCGGCGCGGTCCTGTTCATCGACGAGGCTTACTCGCTCTACAACGAGGGCTACTCCGGCGGCGACGCGTTCGGCTCCGAGGCGGTGCAGACGCTGCTCAAGCGAGCCGAGGACGACCGCGACCGGCTGGTGATCGTACTGGCGGGCTACACCCCGGACATGGACCGGTTCCTGCGCAGCAACCCCGGCCTGGCGTCCAGGTTCAGCGTGCGGATCGGGTTCCCCAGCTACTCGCCGGAAGAGCTGACCAGGATCGCCGAGAGGATCGCGCAGCAGGCCGGTGACAGCTTCGCCCCGGACGCGCTGCCCGTGCTGGACCAGATCTTCGGCCGGGCCTGCGCCGAGGGGAGCATCGACGAGCTCGGCAACGGCCGGTTCGCCCGGTCGCTGTTCGAGCGGGCCTGCGCGGCCCGGGATATGCGCGTGTCCCACCTGGGCGACGGCGCCAGCGCCGCGGATCTCACCACGGTGGCGGCCGACGACGTGATTGCCGCGTACGGCGAGATCAACGGCGCAGGGTGAACCGGACCCGATGGCCCGGCCGCAGCTGCGCGGCCAGCCCGATGTCGGCCGACCGCACCACCGCGAGGACCGGGTAGCCGCCGGTGACCGGGTGATCGGCGAGCAGCAGGATCGGCCTGCCGTCCGGCGGGACCTGCAGCGCCCCGGTGACTACCCCCTCGCTGGCCAGCTCGCCGGTGCGGCCGCTGGCGCGGGGCAGCGCCCGGCCGTCCAGCCGCACTCCGGTCCGGTCGCTGGCCGGCGTCACGATGTAGTCATCGCCGCACAGCAGCCCGATCGCCTCCGGCGCGAACCAGTCATCCCGCGGCCCGGGCCGCACCCGCAGCTCGGCCGGGCCGGCCCCGGCCGTGCGCCCCGGGCCGGGGCGCACGGCCGGGGTATTGATGGCGCCGGCGGGGCCGAGCGGCAGCAGGTCACCCGCCCGCAGCGGCGCCGGCCCCAGCCCCGACAGCAGGTCCGCTGACCGGCTGCCCAGCACGGCCGGCACATCGACGCCGCCCCGCACGGCCAGGTACGTGCGCAGCCCGACGGCGGGGGCGCCGATGCGCAGCAGCGCACCCGCCGGGACGCCGAAGGTGGCGTCAAACGGCACTGCGGCCGGCTCCTGATCCGGCCCGCTGGCCAGCGTGACCGCCGCGGCCGCCCCGGTCACCGCGGCCAGTGCGTCCCGGCTGAAACGGAGCACGGCCCGCCCGAGCGTGAATTCCAGGCCGGCCGCGCCCGGCGGATTTCCGGCCAGCTGATTCGCCCGCCGCAGGCTGGCCGCGTCCGCGGCGCCGCTGCGCGGCACGCCGAGATGCCCGAGCGCGGGCCGGCCCAGGTCCTGGACCGTGGCCAGCGGCCCGGGCCGGACCACCTCGATCACGGCGGCGGCCGGCGGTGATCCGGACGGATCCGGGGGGCCGGACGACGCGATTCCTTCCGGATCATGGAAACCGCCGCGCGCAGGCGGCACCGGCCCCGCCAGTACGGGCCCGGCTAGTACGGGCCCGGCGGGCCCCGGCGCGGCCGGGTCGTCCGGTAGCTCGCTGACCGGCCGGAAACGCACCCGCATCCCGGGGGCCAGCAGGGCGGGCGGCTGGCGCCCGGCATTCCACAGCGCCGCCGTGGTCCGCCCGAGCAGCCGCCAGCCGCCCGGCGACTCGGACGGGTAGACGGCGGACAGGCCGCCCGCGATCGCGACCGACCCGGCCGGCACCCGCAGCCGCGGGGTGGCCAGCCGCGGTACCTCGAGTACGGGATCGAGCCCGGTCAGGTAGCCGAACCCGGGCGAGAAGCCCAGCCAGCCCACGGTGTACTGGCCGGCCGCGTGCCGGGCGATCACCTCACTGGCCGGCCGTCCGGTCAGCCGGGCGACCTCGGCGAGATCGGGCCCGTCGTAAAGCACGGGTATCTCGGCGAGCGCCTGGCCGGCCGGATCGCTGCGGGGGACCGGCACCGCGGCCACCCGCGCGGCCAGCTCGCCGAGATCCCAGCTGCCTGGCTCGGTCATGACCAGCACCGTACGGGCGCCTGCGACCGCGTCGAGCACGCCAGGAATCCGTTCTGCCCGGAGCGCGCCGGCCAGCGCGGCGGCCGGCCCGTCCGGCTCCACCAGCAGCGCCGCATCGCCCGCGGCCCGGGCCCGCATCACGCGAACCGCGTCACCCGCACGCCGGCCTGCTGCAGCGCCTGGCGGACCGTGCGGGCCAGGATGACCGCCCCGTCGGTATCCCCGTGAATACACAGCGAACGGGCCTGTACGGCGATCTCAGCCCCGGCGGCGGACACAACTACGTGTCGGGTCGCCATCGCCACCGCGCGCGCGGCGACGATCGCGGGATCGGTGAGCACGGCGCCCGGCGTGCCGCGCGGGACCAGCGTGCCGTCGGACTGGTAAGCGCGGTCGGCGAACGCCTCGGCGACGGCGGTCAGCCCGGCCGCGCCCGCCGCCCGCGCGGCCTCGCCGCCGGGCAACGTCAGCAGCGGCAGCGCCGGGTCGTAGGCGCGGACCGCGGCGGCGATCGCCGCCGCCTGCACCGGATCGGTGATGGCGCGGTTATACAGGGCGCCGTGCGGCTTGACGTACGAGACCCGGCCGCCCTCGGCGCGTGCGATCCCGTCCAGCGCGGCGATCTGGTAGAGGATTTCCGCGGTCAGCTCGTCGGCGGGCACGGCCATCTCCCGGCGGCCGAACCCGGCCAGGTCCCGGTAGGAGACCTGGGCGCCGATGGCGACGCCCCGGGCGACAGCGCCCGCGCACGCCCGCCGGATAGTGAGCGGGTCGCCCGCGTGGAAGCCGCAGGCGATGTTGGCGCTGGTCACCAGCGACAGCAGCGCCTCGTCATCGCCGAGCCGCCAGGCGCCAAAGCTTTCCCCCAGGTCGGCATTCAGGTCGATGACGCCGGACCGGGTGGTCAACCGGCCTCCTCCGGGGGCAGCTCGGCCAGCGCGGTCGCGATCTCGTTCTCGTCGGGTCCGGCCGCGGCGATGACGTCGATCAGCGTGTGCTGCACCAGGTGCCTGTCCTCGCCCAGGTCAAGCAGCCGCTGAGCGGCCTCCCAGAGCTCCGGCGGATCACCGCGCCAGAGCCGGTCGGCCAGGGCGAGGTGCCGCTCGATATGCGCGCTGTCCGCGCGCCCGGCCCTCGGGTCATCATGGTCGGCGGCCAGCAGCGTCCGGCGGTCGGCTGGCCGGGCCGGGTCGAGGGCACCCAGGTCGGTGCCGCGGTAGTGGCCCATCAGCACGGGGAACGCGAATGCCCGGCGGGGCAGGGCCTCCAGGTCGGAGTCGGGCAGCAGCCTGGCCACCAGTGCGGGCTCTAGGCCGAAGGCAGCCGGGTCGCGGTAGACCCGGGTGAACGTGCCCATCGAGTCGAAGACCGCATCCAGCGCCTTGCCGATCGCATCACTGCCCAGCCCGGTCCGGGCCCCCGCCCAGCGGACCCAGGCGGCGAGCACGTGCGGCATGGCGTGCTGCTCGGCCGGCGAGAGCATCACCTTGCGGGGCAGCCAGCCGAGCAGGAAGGTCTCGGCCTTGGCCGGGCTGACCCGCAGGGGCCTGCCGAAGTCCTGGTCGCATCCGTAGGTGACGATGTGGTCGGCGCACCGGCTGGCCGCGGTCCGGTCCGACAGGTCCTCCGCCTCGTCCGAGGCGAGGAACTCCGCGACCAGCATGGCCTGCCGGTCCTGCCGCCACACCGGCCGGCGGGCGGCGCTGCCGGCCCCGCCGCCGCCCGGCGGCCAGCCGGCCGCGCCGCGGGCCGGCGGCAGCGTCCTGATCCGGGCCCTGATGAACGCGTGATAGGACGCGAAGGAGGAGCTGACCGGCGGGTCGGTGGCCGCGTCGGTGACGGCGAGCGCGGATTCGAGCAGCCGCCGGGCGAGCGGCGGATCAAGCGGGGCGAAGCTGGTCTGGACGGCCTGGCTGGCCTGGCCGGCCCGGCCGGTCCGGTCCGGGCTGGCCGCCGGGCCCGGCCGGCTGCCCGGCTCGCGGCAGTACTCAAGCAGCTTGCCGACCTGCGAGGTGACCCAGCCGTCCCGGGCCAGGCCGCCGGAGTTGTAGTCGACGATCACGACCAGCGCGTGCGGCTCCTCGCCGGCGTAGCTGAACACGCAGACGACCTCATCGCGGTCGCCGAAGGCATCGGAGTTGATGTAGCAGTCGGCGGCCGCCACCGCGCCCACGTGCTCGGCCCAGCCGGGGCGGGCCACGCCGCGCTCCATCAGCGCCAGCGCGGCCTGCTCGGCGCGGGCGCCCTGCCGCGGGGTGCCCAGGCAGGCGATGCCGGACAGCAGCGCGAGCGCGGCCGGGCTGCCCTGCCCGGCCGCATAAGCGACCAGTCCTTCGCCAATCAGTTCCTCGACGTCCGCCTGGCGCCGCCGGGCCGATTTCGCCCCGGGGCGGCCGGGCTGCTGGCCCCACCAGGTGCCGAGCATCTCGCTCACCATCAGCTCGGCATCAAGCGGGCTGCGGACGGCCAGCAGTTCCCTCGCCGCCCGCAGCATCTCGGCAAAGAGCGCGTTCGGCGGCGGCGCGGGGTGCCCGGGACCCGATCGCGGGCCAGGCGGGCCGGAATAGCCCGAATTGCCCGCTCCGTCAGACGGTGGTCTACGTCGGCTCTGCGGGCTCACACAGACAGCTTTTCAGATTCACGCCGCGCTATGCCACGCTCGGCCACGGCGCGCCGCTCGTTTCTGGGCGCGCGCAGCGGAGTCCGGTGCCTCGTCCGGTCCGCCGCGTGGGCGCGTGCTGCTCTGTGCATCCGTGCAGTGCCCCTCGCCGATCGGGTGGATGGGGCGTGACACAGCCCATGGTGCCATAAATGTATTAGTCAGTAACCGTACTGACACAGTCTGATGCGTTCCTTCCGGGCCATCCCGGCGCAGGCCGGCCAGCCGGCCGGCGCCTGCCGGGCCAGATATCCCGTTACCGAGTTGTCGCCGCTGGCCTTCTGGCGCTGCTAGTGCCGCTAGCCTTCATGTGTCCGCAGTGAGCAGGAGGGAGCCGTTCATGGCAGGCGCACGCCCGGCGCTCCGGTGCTCGCCATGAGCACGGGTACCTCGGTCCCGCGGCCGCGGGTGTCCGGAATGGACGTCTCGGACTCCGCGCTGCTCGCCACGCTGCTGCGGGAGGCGCCGATCGGCTTTGCCTTCTTCGGCGCCGACCTTCGCTTCCGCCGGGTGAATCAGACGCTGGCCCGGTGGCGGGGGACCGGCCAGGCCGAGCATAACGGGCTCCTGCCCTCGCAGATCTGGCCGGAGCAGCTCGCCGACCGCGCCGAGTCAGCCATCAGGCACGTACTCGCGGAAGACCAGCCGCTGTTCGAGTCCGACCAGCCGATCACCTTCCCGGTGGCCGCACCCGGACCGGCCGCCGCTCCCGGGGCCGACGCGGCGGCGCCGGCCACCGCGCGGGCCCGGCGCGGGACGCCGGCCGACGCCGGGCCGGCCGGCCAGCAGGTGCGGCACTGGGCATTCTCCTGGTTTCCCTCGCATGACCGGGACGGCGACATCACCGGGGTCGCGCTCATCGCGGTCGACATCACCGACCGGCAGAACTCCGAGGAAGCCGTGCGGCGAAGCGAGGAGCGCTATCGCTCGCTGGTCCAGGCGGGTGCCCAGGTCGTCTGGGTGACCACGCCCACCGGCGAGATCGCCGAGGACTCGCCCGAGTGGCGCTGGATCACCGGCCAGAGCGCGGAGGAATACCAGGGCAGCGGATGGCTGGACGCGATTCACCCCGAGGATCGCGAGCGGGTGGAGCGGGACTGGCGCGACGCCGTCGCGACCGGGAAGGTCTTCGATAGCCGCTACCGGGTCCGGACGAAGACCGGGTCCTACCGCCACTACGACGTCCGCGCGGTCCCGATCGAGCGGGACGGGCGGATCATCGAGTGGGTCGGCGCCAGCACCGACGTGACCGGCCAGCGCGAGGCCGAGGAGATGCGCGGCCGCCTGACCGAGCAGCTCTCGGCCGCGGCGCTGCGCACCGCCCGGCTGCAGCAGGCCACCTCGATGCTGGCCGAGGCGCTCACGGTCGAGCAGGTGGTCGAGGTCATCACCGAGGTCGGTCGCTCGGCGATCGGCGCTGACCGGTCCGTTGTCGCGCTGCTCGACCCGGACCGGCTCCGGCTCCGGACGGTCACCCCGGGCGCCCTGGCAGACGCGCCCGGCGCGCCGACCGGCGACATCCCGCTCGATACGCCGAGCGTGATGACGGCGGCGATCCTGGCCCGCCGCCCGCTGCTGATCGAGAGTCCGGACAGCCTGCGGAGGCACTTCGAGGGCGAAGCCAACGTCGACCTGTTCCTGCAGCACACCGACGAGCGGGCCTGGGTCGGCCTGCCGCTGATCGCGGCCGGCGCGCCGCTCGGCGCGCTGCGGTTCTCGTTCACCAGGCCACGGCAGATCACCGAGGAGGAACGGGTCTTCCTCGAGGCGCTGGCCGGCCAGTGCGCGCTCGCGATGGAGCGCGCCGCGCTGTTCGAGCGCGAGCACACCACGGCGGAGACGCTGCAGCGGAGCCTGCTGCCGGACCGGCTGCCGACCGTGCCGGGCATCATCCTGGAAGCCAGTTACCTGCCGGTCACCCGGAACATGGAGATCGGCGGGGACTGGTACGACGCCTTCCGGCTCCCCGACGGCAAGCTCGCCGTGGCCGCGGGCGACGTGATGGGCAAGGGCCTCACCGCCGCGGCGGGCATGGGCCGGGTGCGCAACGCGCTGCGGGCGCTGGCGCTGACCGACCCCCGGCCGGCCGCCGTGCTGGCCGGCCTCGACCGGCTGTTCGTCGCGACCGAGCTCGAGGAACAGGTCACGACGGTCGCGTACCTGGTGGTAGATCCGGAAACCGGGGACGGCATGGCCGGCAACGCGGGTCACCTGCCGCCGCTGCTGCTGTCCCGTGATGCTCCGCCACGGCTTGATCCGACCGAGGCGGGAACGCCGCTAGGCTGGGCCAGTCCGCGGCAGCAGTATGCTTTCCGCCTGCCGCCGGGCAACACAGCGGTGCTTTATTCCGATGGACTAGTGGAGAACCGACGACGCGGTCTCGACGCCGGCCTTGACGAGCTGGTGGCGGTGGCGGCGCAGGCACCGGCGGAGGTCGTGGAGGATCCGGCCCGGCTGCTCGACTACCTGGTTGAACGGATGCTCACGGGCTATGAGCAGGATGATGACGTAACCGTGCTGGTGTTGCACATACCGAGGCGCGAAGGGGCGGCGCCGGCCAGGAAGCCGGCTCCGGCGGCGTCCGCGAGGAGGGGCAAGGCGTGACTACTGGGGGAATCATGGCCCGCCGCGGGCCCGCCCGGGGGCGACAGCCCGCGCGGCGGGAACTTGCGGCGGTACGACCTACCTCCCGACTCCGCCTAAGGTGGAGGACGGGAGATCAGCCGACCCGGGCGGCTGTGCCGCACGGCATGAGCCCGGTGCCCGGCATCGCCCCGCCAGCGAGACCCGCGCGGTAGGGTCCATTTTCCCCGCCATACGTACGCAGGAGAGGGTGTCCGTGTCGCTTGCCAGTCCGGTCAGCCATAGTTCGAGCGCGCCGCGGTGGTCCGCCGTCCAGCGAAGGAAGGGGTGACTGCGGTGGCAGGCGCTGCAGGCTCCGCAGCGCGGAGGCAGCCAGGGGCTTCCGGCCAGAACGGCCAGTTGCCAGGGCAGGCGCCGCCGGGACGCGGGCCGGCTGATGCGGCCGGCCGCGCGGACGCGGCCGTGACGCTGGTCGCGGATGACGCGGTTGCCGCGAGCCAGCGTGTCCCGGGCCAGCGCGGTGCCGCTTCGGCCGGCTCCGCACCGCGCCCGGACGCCCGGCGGCCGGCCGGATCGCCTGGCCACTCCGCCGCTTCGGCCGATGACCGCGCGTCCGGCCAGGACGGTGTCCCGGCCCCCGCCGAGGACCAGTCCGGCGCTGGCCGGGACGGCGCGCGCGGGCGCAAGGCGGCGCCCCGGGCCGGCAGCAGTGCCCGGGCCGGGACAGTAGTCCGGGAGCGGGCCGCAGGCCCGCGGTCCGATGCCGAGCCGGCTGATGCCGCCGCCGGCGCGTCCGACGGCCACGGCGGAGCTGGCCTGGCCGGGGCGGCCGGTGACATCGACCTGGACGTCGAGGCCGAGGTCGAGCCCGAGGCCGAGTTTGACCTGGCCGCCGTCGCGGACCTTGAGGTCGATGTCGAGGCCGATCTGGCCGATCTTGACGTGGACGAGGACAATGTGGTCGGCCTGGGCGCGGACGCCGAGCCGGTTCCCGATGATGACAGCACGGATGGCGACGACCCGGCGGAAACCGCGGCCGGCCCGAAGGCGTCGGTCCCGGGGCCCGAGCCGGTGCCGCCGGTGGCCGCGGTTGTCGCGCCCGCTACGGCTAAGCCGGCCGGCGAGGAGACCGAGGACGAGACGTTCGTCTACGGCGACGATGACGAGGATCTGCCCGCCGCGCAGGTCGCCGCGGCCGGCGCCACGGCCGACCCGGTTAAGGACTACCTCAAGCAGATCGGCAAGGTGCCGCTGCTCAACGCCGAGCAAGAGGTCGAGCTGGCCAAGCGGATCGAGGCCGGCCTGTTCGCCGAGGAGAAGCTCGCCGAGGGCCGGGGCACGCTGCGCCCGGACGCGCGCGGTGACCTGGAGTGGATCGCCGACGACGGCAGGCGCGCCAAGAATCACCTGCTGGAGGCGAACCTGCGGCTGGTGGTGTCGCTGGCCAAGCGGTACACCGGCCGGGGGATGCTGTTCCTGGACCTGATCCAGGAGGGGAACCTCGGGCTGATCCGCGCGGTGGAGAAGTTCGATTACACCAAGGGGTACAAGTTCTCCACGTACGCCACCTGGTGGATCAGGCAGGCGATCACGCGGGCGATGGCCGATCAGGCCCGGACCATCCGGATTCCGGTGCACATGGTGGAGGTCATCAACAAGCTGGCCCGGGTGCAGCGGCAGATGCTGCAGGACCTGGGCCGCGAGCCGACTCCCGAGGAACTCGCCGCCGAGCTCGACATGACCCCGGAGAAGGTCATCGAGGTGCAGAAGTACGGCCGGGAGCCGATCTCCCTGCACACCCCGCTGGGCGAGGACGGCGACAGCGAGTTCGGTGACCTGATCGAGGACTCCGAGGCGATCCAGCCGGGCGAGGCGGTGAGCTTCACGCTGCTGCAGGAGCAGCTGCACTCGGTGCTCGACACGCTGTCCGAGCGGGAGGCCGGCGTGGTCTCCATGCGGTTCGGCCTGACCGACGGCCAGCCCAAGACGCTGGACGAGATCGGCAAGGTCTACGGCGTGACCAGGGAGCGGATCCGCCAGATCGAGTCGAAGACCATGTCCAAGCTCCGGCACCCGTCCCGCTCCCAGGTCCTCCGCGACTACCTCGACTGACCCCGGCGGGTGGCTCCCGGCCGGACGCTACCGGGCGAGCCGCTCTAGCTCGGCCGCGCGCCGGAGGTCCTTCGGGCGGCCCGCGAGTCTGCGCATCCGGATCAGATCCTCCCGGCGCAGATAGCTGACCTCAAGTCCATGATGATCGGCGGCGACCAGGTGCCGGGCGATAAACTCGGCGATCGGCAGGTCGCCCCAGGGCAAGGCCGGGGTGCAGCAGTCACCGCTGGCGGCCGGGGTGGAGAAGACCAGCTTGGGCCGCCGGAACGCGGCCGCATCACAGGCCAGGGGCAGGCCCTGGTCATCGGCCAGCTGAGCGCCGGCCGAGCTGAAGGCGGCGGCCATGGCCCCGGCGTGCTCCTCCGCGCCGTCCCAGAGCAGGTCCAGGTCGCCAGTGAGCTCGCCGGATCCGTGCATGATTCCGGCCACCTGGCCGATGACGACGACCGGTGCCTGGCACCGGTGCATGGCCCGGAGCAGCGGGCGCGGATCGAATCCGATGGCGTCGTCCGTCGCGATGGTTCCGACGATGTCGTCGGCGGCCATGTGAGACAGCCCGGATGCGGTTCGCCCGCGAGTCAGCTCGGCCACCCGCCGCAGCGCGGCATCGAGCCGCATCAGGGCTGGATCGCTGCTCATTGACATGATCCCGGAATCGTCACGGCCATGCCGCGAATCTGCTTCGGGAAGGCGGCGCAGCGACTCTGCTGCTCCAGACGCACATGGCGCACACCGGACGCCAGATTCAGGATGTCACCCGGCCACTGACCGCCGGGTTCAGGTCACCGGCCGGCGGTGGCGGTGCCTGACGTTCGGGACAGCCGGCTGGTCTCGTCCTGGATCTCAACCGCGATCTTGGCGAGAGCCTCAGCGTGCTGGCGGTTGTGGTGGGCGCAGAAAAGCAGTTCCGCCGAACCGGCGAGCACAACGCGGACGTACGCCTGAGCGCCGCATCGGTCACACAGATCCGTGGCGTTGAGCGGCTTTGTTGGGGCCATAGCTCCGGTCATGTCGCCTCCCTCGCCTTGAGCCCTCCGCGCCTTCGCGCCGGGGGCCGTGCAACCCTCTTGTTCCTCTACTGCATCACAACACTTAGCCGACTACGTAACTTCCCATGTCGGCTTGTAATACGCCAGGAGCGAACACCCTTTCTGCCTCGTGTCACGATCGATGTCCGCTCACTGTAGCGCGCGTATGTTGTCCCAGGTCGCCGGGTATGTCGGCGGCGTGGTTCCACCAGGCTGACGGCCGCGGCGGCTAGTCTGCCTTCAGGCCTCTCCGGGCGCCCGCCGCCCGCCATGCCATGTCAGGAGAACACTCGTGACCGTGCTGAGTACCGCGCCCGCGCAGCGAGCCGTCGCCGATGGGTACACGGCGCGCCATCTGACGGTGCTGGAAGGGCTGGAAGCGGTCCGCAAGCGCCCCGGCATGTACATCGGCTCCACCGACGGCCGCGGTCTCATGCACTGCCTCTGGGAGATCGTCGACAACGCGGTGGACGAGGCCCTGGCCGGGGTCTGCACGGAGGTCGAGGTCGTGCTGCACGCGGATCATTCTGCTGAGGTGCGGGACAACGGCCGCGGCATCCCGGTCGACGTGGACCCCAAGACGGGCCTGACCGGAGTCGAGCTCGTGATGACCAGGCTGCACGCGGGCGGGAAGTTCGGCGGCGGCTCCTATACCGCGTCGGGAGGCCTGCACGGCGTCGGCGCCTCGGTGGTGAATGCGCTGGCCGGCCGGCTGGACGTAGAGGTCGACCGGTACGGGCACGTGTGGGCGGCGAGCTTCCGCCGCGGGGTGATCGGCGAGTTCGACGGGCCCGGTCCGGACGCGCCCTTCGTGCCGGGCCAGGGCCTGCGCCAGGTCCGCCGGGTGGCCAAGCGGCTGACCGGCTCCAGGATCAGGTTCTGGCCGGACCGGCAGGTATTCACCCGGGACGCGCGGTGGAGTTTCGATGCCCTCGCCCAGCGCGCCCGCCAGACCGCATATCTGGTGCCCGGGCTGACCATCCGGGTCAGAGACGAGCGCGCGGCCGTGCGCCTGACCGCCGTGCCCGCCCAGGCCGAGTCCGGCCCGGCGGATCCGGGCCAGGCGCAGGCCGCGCCCCGCCCGGCCAGGCCATGCTGGGCCCGGCGGATGCTGGCCTGCATGCCGTCGCCGACCCGGAGCACGGCGATGACCCCGCCGAGCTGCTGGCCGGCCCGCACGAGCGGGGCCGGCCGGCCCGCAGCAGGCCCAGTTCCAGTTCGCCGGCGGAATCAGCGAGTTCTGCGGCCACCTCTCGCTCGGCGACCCGGTCACCGAAGTGGTGCGGCTGGCCGGATCCGGCCAGTTCACCGAGACGGTGCCGGTACTCGACGAGCAGGGCCACCTGACCCCGACCGAGGTCGAGCGCGAGCTCGGCGTCGACGTAGCGCTGCGCTGGGGGACCGGCTACGACAGCGTGACCAGGTCCTTCGTCAACGTGATCGCGACGCCGAAGGGCGGTACGCACGTCGCCGGGTTCGAGCGCGCGCTGGTCCGGACGCTGAACGAGCAGCTGCGCGCGGCCAGGCTGCTGAAGAACGGCGATGAGCCGGTGACCAAGGAAGACGTGCTGGAGGGCCTGACCGCGGTGATCGCGGTGCGGCTGCCCGAGCCGCAGTTCGAGGGCCAGACCAAGGAGATACTCGGCACTCCGCCCGCCTCCCGGATCGTGGCCCAGGTGGTGGGCAGCGAGCTGCGGGCATTCTTCGAGTCCCGCGCCCGCGGCAGCAAGCAGCAGGCCAAGGCGCTGCTGGAGAAGGTCGCGTCCGCGGCCAGGACGCGCATCGCCGCCCGCGAGCACCGGGAGAACCAGCGCCGCAAATCGGCCCTGGCCAGCTCGGCGCTGCCGGCCAAGCTGGTGGACTGCCGCAGCGCCGATGACCGCAGCGAGCTGTTCATCGTCGAGGGCGACTCGGCGCTCGGCACGGCCAAGCTGGCCCGGGACTCGGATTTCCAGGCGCTGCTCCCGATCCGCGGCAAGATTCTCAACGTGCAGAAGGCCTCGCTGGCCGACATGCTCAAGAACGCCGAATGCGCGGCGATCATCCAGGTGCTCGGGGCCGGCTCGGGTACCGCGTTCAACCTGGACGCGGCCAGGTACCAGCGCGTCATCTTCATGGCCGACGCGGACGTCGACGGCGCCCACATCCGGACTCTGCTGCTCACCCTGTTCCACCGGTACATGCGGCCGATGGTCGAGGCCGGCCGGGTCTTCGCCGCGGTGCCGCCGCTGCACCGGATCGAGATCGCCAGCCCGCGCAAGGGCCAGCAGAAGTACATCTACACCTACTCCGACGCATCGCTGCAGCGCAGCCTGCTGGAGCTGGAGCGGAAGGGGCAGCGGTGGAAGGAACCGCCGCAGCGCTACAAGGGCCTGGGCGAGATGGACGCCGCCCAGCTAGCCGAGACCACCATGGACCCGCGACACCGCACGCTCCGGCGGATCAGGATCGAGGACGCGGCGGCCGCGACTGAGCGTTTTTGACCTGCTGATGGGCAGCGAGGTCGGGCCGCGCCGCGACTTCATCTTCAGCGCCGCCGCCGAGCTCGACCCGGCGCGCATCGACGCCTGATCGCGATCCGGCCGCCGGGACTGGCCGCCAGGGACCGGCCGCCGGGCAGCGAACCGAACAGGCAACGGCCACCGGTGAACGGGGCAACGGGCCGGAATCGGGAAGGACTGCGCGACCCGCGGGCTGGCCGGCTGACGGTCGGCGGTCCGGCGCACTTCACGCTCGTGCACGGTGATCCGCTCAGCGATCCCGCGGCCCTGTGGCGAGTCTGGCGCGCGCTGTAACGCAGCCGTCGGCAGTGCGGGCGCGGGCGGTGCGGGCGCCCGGATGAGCCGCCCGCCTGTCACCCCCGGGGACCTGCGGATCTTCGCAACGTCTGGTGCCGCGGCGACGTCATAGGGGCGTGACACTCCGTTCTTCGACGGCCGGCGATCCGCCGGGGGGTCCGCGCGTGCGCCGTCGGGCCCTCCGGCGCGCGGCCTGGCTCGCTGCCGTGGTGCCATCCGGCCTGCTGCTGGCCGCCTGCGGCGGCTCGCTGAGCGGGGCTACGACCTCGCCGGCGACGCAGGCGGCGCCGGCGTCGAACCATCCGGCCGCCGGGATCAGCCACCAGCCGTGCAGGTCAACGCGCGGATGCGCGGTCTGCAGGCCGGTAATGATGCCGACCCCCGGCAGCCTCAGCAGCCGGCCGCCCAGCAGGCCGAAGATGAAGAGCAGCGATCCAACCAGCAGCGCATTGATCACGACACCCCGGATCGCCACCGCGAGGCAGCGGACGGCCAGCTGCCAGGTCTCCACCATGTATCTGGTGTGATCGCGCAGGTGCTGCTCCTCCGGGCTCTGCGGGGCGTAGGCGGGCGGGTCCAGCCCCTTCGCGGCCGGGCCGGCTGGGCGCGGCGACCTGGCCGTGACCAGCGCATGCGCCGCCGCTATGAAGGAGCCGCCGGCCACCGCGGTCACGGTCGTCACCCGGTCGAAGACCTCCGGCTTGGCCTGCAGTGCCTGCAGTGCCCCGAGGTTGAACGTGGCCGACCTGACGCCACCGCCCGAGCAGCACACCGCGATCGTCGCATCCGGGGCGATCTCGATGCGCTCATCCGCCGTGGCCGGGTCTTCCGGCCGGTCCTGGCCCGCTGGCGGCCCGTTCCGCCGGGCCGATGCCGTGACCCTGACCCGCCAGCCGGACCACCCGGACGACCCGGGCCGCCCGGACGACCCATGGCGCCGGCGGCGCGGTCCCGGCCGGGCCAGCCGCCTGCCTGGCCCGGCCGCCTGGCCAGCCCGGTCAGCGGGATCGCCGCCAGCTGATGCCATCTCGCCCTCCCCCGACTCGGCGGTCCGGCTAGGTGAAACTCCCGCCCGGGCGCCGCCGGTCCGCACGCCGGTAACCAGGATCCCGGAAAGCGTGACTGGGCACCAGGAATTGTTCTCCGCGAGAACTCCGCACGCTAGGAGAGAACTTACCGACTTGACAGTTTGCTGCCCAAACTGGGAACAGTTGTTGACCCCGGGAGGGTAAACCATGCGCGCACAGTAAACGTCTCAAAGATAACGAAAGCCGACAGAACGTGAGACAGAAGGACATCTTTCGGCTCAGCCCCCCAAAAGGAACCCTTATGCGCCTTATGCACCGACTTATCCCAGCGTTGCTGACCCCGGTTCTAGGTGCCGGACTTGTCCTGACCGGAAGCGGGCTCGCGTCCGCTTCCAGCGGGCCGTTCGAGTCAACCGGGCTGGCCAGCCTTCCCCCGGCGGGCGCGGCGGGGTATACGCCGGCCGATACGCCGCAGCTCAACGCGACCGGCTCGGTTGAGCAGGTCCGCCAGCTGGTGCAGTGCGGCGGCACGATGTACGCGGTGGGTACCTTCACCTCGGTCAAGCACAACAGCACCGTCACCGCCGTGAACAATGCCTTCAGCTTCAGCGCGACCGCGCCGTACAACCTCACCACCTGGGCCCCGGATATCGTCGGTTCCAGCACCGGCAGCAGCGGGGTCGTTAATTCCATCGCCTTCAATGGCACTAACTGCGCGGATGCCTACATCGGCGGTGACTTTACCTCGGTAAACGGAACCAAGGTCACTGACATCGCCGAGATCAGCACGAGCACGGGCGATGTCGTCAGCACCTTCGGGCATACGGCCAGCGCTTCGGTGCAGACGCTGCTGGGCGTAGACGGGCACATCCTGGCCGGGGGCTACTACAAGACGATCAACGGCAGCAGCGCCAACCCCTACATGACCAGCCTGAACCCCACCACCGGCAAGGATGACGGGTTCCTGCAACCTGAGCATCTCCGGGAACTACCAGTTCTCCGGCGTGTCCAGCAACGCCACCCGGGTGTTCAACCAGTCGCTCAGCCATGGCGGCACGCTGGACCTGGTGATGGGCGACTTCACCTCCGTGGGCGGCGTGCCCCGGCAGCAGATCTTCATGCTCAACCTGGCCACCAGCCCGGCGTCGGTGACCGCGTGGACCTCGCCGCAGTGGGATGGCAGCCAGGGCGAGCAGGCCCCGGGCGGTACCACCGGGTACCCGTATGAGTGCGCCACCGTCGAGCCGTTCTACATCCAGGCCGCGGCCTGGTCGCCGGATGACTCGACGATCTACATCGGCACCACCGGCTACCACCCGAACGGCTGGCCGGTCGGGGCCACCCCGCGCACCGGGCTGTGTGATGCCGCCGCCGCGTTCCCGGCCACTCAGGCAGCGGTGTATAGCCTGTGGATCAATTACATCGGCTGTGACTCGCTGTATTCAGCCGCGGCTGACGCCAACGCGGCCTACTTCGGCGGCCATGAGCGGTTCTCGATGAACCCGAATGACTGTGACGCGCTGGGCCCGGACGTGGGTACCGACGAGGGCGCGTACAGCGCCCCCGGCATAGAGGCGCTGAACCCGGCCGCGAGCAACTCGGGCGGAGGTCTCTACGTCAACTCCGCGGATACCGCCGGGTACTACAACCGGGGCCGGGGCCTGGGCGCTGACGACATGCTCGTCACCAGCGCGGGGCTGTGGATCGCCAGCGACAACCAGAACGGTGCCAGTGACTGTGATGGGCAGTCGGCGCACGCTGGCATCTGCTTCCTGCCCTACTCCTAGCCCAGGCCCGGTAGTCCCGCCCGCCGCGGGGCGGGAGGCCCGCGGCTAAGGCCGGCCAGGCGGCCCGGCGTCATATCTGGCGCCGGGCCGCCTAGGCGTCCGCGGTCACCCTAAGCCGCCGGGGCGGTGCCGCCGACCGCGGCGAGCGGCTGGCGGATACGCTCGCCCGAGCCGTCCCGGCGGCCCTCGGCGGCCGGCAGGTCCACCGGCGTTCCCGCGTCACTGGCCCCCCGGGCGGGTGCCGGTCCCGCCCACGCGAGCACCAGCATGTCCTCGCCCTTGAGGAACCGGTGGCAGCGCACGCCGCCGGTGGCGCGGCCTTTCGGCGGGTACTCCCCGTACCCGGTCACCTTGACGGTCGCGGCCAGCGTGCCCGGCAGCGCGCCCGCGCTGCCGGCGACCGTCACCACGACCGCGCCCGGGCCGGCCGCGCCGGACGGGTCAGCCGCACCCGGCGGATCAACCGCGCCGAACCAGATCACCGACGCCCGCGGGGAGAGCCTGATCCCGGCCATCCCGCCGGCCGCCCGGCCCTGCGGCCGTACCGACGCCGCGCCGAACCGCAGCAGCTGCCCGTCGCTGGTGATGAAGACCAGGTCCTGGTCCTCGCTCGCCAGCTGCACGGCGCCGACCACCCGGTCGCCGTCCTTCAGCGAGATCACCTCGAAGTCGCTGGCATTCTGCGGATAGTCCGGCGCCACCCGCTTGACCACCCCGGCGGCCGTGCCGAGCGCCAGCCCGGCCCCGGCCCCGTCCGCCGCGACGATGGCCACCACCACCTCGCCGGGCTCGGTGCCGATGAACTCGCTGACCGGAGCGCCGCCGGCCAGGCCGGGGGAGTGGGCGCTCGGCGGCAGGGCCGGCAGCTCGAGTACGCCGAGCCGGACCAGCCGGCCCAGGGAGGTAATCGCGCCGACCGTCCCCCGCGCCGTGCTGGGCACGGCCGAGATGATCGCGTCATGCGCGGCCCGGGGCCCGGCGGCCGGCCCGCCGCCGCCGCCGGAGCCGGTCTCGGGCAGCGCGGCCTGGCCGGCCTCGGGGCGGGCGACGGCACTGCGCGCCAGCAGCCCCGCCGAGGAGAGCAGCACGATGCACGGGTCATCGGCCACCTCCAGCGGGACCGCGGCGGTCCGCGCGCCGCCGCCGCCGCTTTCCAGCAGCACGGTGCGGCGCGGGGTGGCGAATCGCTCGCTGACATCGGCCAGCTCCGCGGAGACCAGCTCGCGCAGCATCGGCTCGGATTCGAGGATGGCGGTCAGCTCGGCGATTTCGGCCCGCAGCGTGTCCCGCTCGCGCTCGAGCTCGATCCGGTCGAAGCGGGTCAGCCGCCGCAGCGGGGTGTCCAGGATGTACTGCGCCTGGATCTCCGACAAGTCGAAGATCGACATCAGCCGTTCCTTCGCGGCCGCGGCGTTATCGCTGGTCCGGATGACCTGGATGACCTCGTCGATGTTCAGCAGCGCGATCAGCAGCCCGTCCACCAGGTGCAGCCGGTCCTCGCGCTTGCCGCGCCGGAACGCGGTGCGGCGCCGCACCACCTCGATCCGGTGGTCGGTGTAGATCTGCAGCAGCTCGCGCAGCCCGAGCACCCGTGGCTGCCCGTTGACCAGCGCGACGTTGTTGATGCCGAACGTCTCTTCCATCGGGGTGAGCCGGTACAGCTGATCGAGCACTGCCTCGGGAACGAAGCCGCTGCGGATCTCGATCACCAGGTGCAGGCCGCGGTGCCGGTCAGTGAGGTCCTTCAGGTCGGCGATGCCGGCCAGCTTCTTCGCCTGGACCAGGTCGTTGATCCTGGCCACGACCTTCTCCGGGCCGACGCCGTAGGGCAGCTCGGTGACGACGATCCCGGTCCGGCGGGGGGTGATCTTCTCGATCCGGGCGGCCGCCCGGGTGCGGAAGATGCCGCGGCCGGTCTCGTACGCGTCCCTGATGCCCTCCAGCCCCACGATCTTCCCGCCGGTGGGCAGGTCCGGGCCGGGCACGAAGCGCATCAGCGTCTCCAGATCGGCGTCCGGCTCAGCGATCAGGTGCCGGGCGGCGGCGATCACCTCGCCGAGGTTGTGCGGGGCCATGTTCGTGGCCATCCCGACCGCGATGCCGGCCGCGCCGTTCACCAGCAGGTTCGGCAGCCCGGCCGGGAGCACCTCGGGCTGGGTCTCGGTGCCGTCGTAGTTCGGCCCGAAGTCGACCGTGTCCTCGTCCAGCGAGGCGGTCATCTCCATCGCCGCGGCGGTCAGCCGGGCCTCGGTGTACCGCATGGCGGCCGGGGGGTCGTCGCCGCCCAGGGAGCCGAAGTTGCCGTGCCCGTCGATCAGCGGCAGCCGCATGGCGAACGGCTGCGCCATCCGGGCCAGCGCGTCGTAAATGGCGCTGTCGCCGTGCGGATGCAGCCTGCCCATCACCTCGCCGACCACCCGGGCGCATTTGACGTGGGCGCGGTCGGGCCGCAGGCCCATCTCGCTCATCTGGTACAGGATCCGGCGCTGCACCGGCTTCAGCCCGTCCCTGGCGTCCGGCAGCGCGCGCTGGTAGATCACCGAGTAGGCGTACTCGAGGTAGCTGGCCCGCATCTCCTCGGTGACATCGATGTCGACGATGTTTTCCTCGAAGTCCTCGGGCGGCGGGGTTGTCGTCGTGCGTCTGGCCATGTCCGCCATTGTGCCGTCCGTGCCCGGCCCGGCGGGCCTAGCGGCCCCGGCGTGGCGCGCATCCGCCCGGCGCGGCACCGGGCGCGGCGCTGCCGTCAGGTCGCCGAGAAACCCCCGTCGACGCAGATAACCTGCCCGGTGACGTAGTCGCTGGCGCGGCTGGCCAGGAAGACGGCCGCGCCCTCGAAGTCGGCGGGCTCGCCGTTGCGCCCGATCATGGTGCGGGCCGCCAGCGCGGCCGAGCGAACCGGGTCGCTGGCGGCCTCCCAGGTCAGCGGCGTGGCCACGAACCCGGGGGAGACGGAATTGCAGCACACGCCGCGCGGCGCCCACGCCTCGGACTGGGACCGGCTCAGCGAGGCCAGGCCGCCCTTGGACGCCCCGTAGCCGCCGCTGTTGCCGAACGCCCGGGCCGCCTGCTGCGAGGTGATGTTGATGATCCGCCCCCAGCCGCGCGCCGCCATGCCCGGTCCGAACCGCTGGCCGAGCAGGAAGGGCGCGGTCAGGTTGACCGCGATTGTCTGGTCCCACTCGGCCGTCGTGAGCGCGTCCATCGGCGGGCGCAGGTTGACGCCCGCCGCGCAGACCAGGATGTCCGGCTCGCCGAACGCCGCCGCCGCTTCCTCGGCGCCGCGGGCCAGCTCGGCCCGGTCACCGAGATCCGCGCTCACCCAGCCCGCCTGGCCGCCGTCCGCCCGGATCCGGGCCGCCGCGTCGGCCAGCGCGTCAGCGCCGCGCGCGACCAGCACGACCCGCGCTCCCGCGGCGGCCAGGGCCGCGCCGATGGCCCGGCCAATGCCCGAGCTACCGCCGGTGACCAGGGCAACCCGGTGCGTCGAGTCCGAAAAGCCGGTCCAGGTACGCAGTCACATTGCCGCGCCGGTCACTACAGCGCCGGGCGCGCGCCGACCATGCTGAGCGCGCGGGCCGCGAGCCGGCAGCCGCTGGCCAGCGCCTCGCCCGGCGGCTTCTTGTCCAGCCAGGACGGCAGGAATCCGGCGCAGAACGCGTCTCCGGCCCCGGTGCCGTCGACAATCCGCTCGATCGGCGGGCCGGGCACCCGGACCGGATCGTGGCGGCCGTTCGCGTACAGCAGCGCGCCGTCAGCGCCGAGCTTGAGCACGACCTGCGGGTACCAGGCGTTCAGCACCCGGGCGGCCTGCTCGGGCTCATCCCGGCCGGTGATCACCATGGCCTGGTCGCCGTTCACCAGGAGCAGCGTGGCCCCGTTGGTGAGCTGCAGGAACGGCTCGGCCCCGACCCGCCCGAGCGGCGCCGCGGAAGCGCCGTCCACCGACACGGTCATCCCGGCCCGCTGGGCATGCGCGAACGCGGCCAGGGCGGCTTCCCTGGATCCCTCGTTGAGCAGGGTGTACCCGGAGATGTGCAGGTGGCTTCCGGCCGTAAACAGGTCCTTGGGCAGGTCGTCCGGCGACAGCGCGGAATTCGCGCCCGGGTCCGACAGCATGGTGTGGTCGCCCTTGTGGGTCACCATCACCACGCAGGTCCCGGTCGGCCGCTCCGGGTCCATGACCAGCCGCGCGTCCACCCCGTAGCCCATCAGCTCCATGTCCCGGTTACGGCCGGCGATGTCCGCGCCGCGCCGTCCGACGAAGGCCACCTCGGTTCCGTCCACGGCCAGCCAGGCGGCGATGTTCGCACCGGAGCCGCCGCCGTGCATGGTCACCGTCGCGGGCGTATCGCTGCCTTTGGCCAGCGGCAGGGCCGCATGCGCGACCGTGTCCGTCATAAGATCGCCAACGACAACAACGCGGGTCATGTCGCCACCACCTAGATCACCGAGGCTGGGCCGGGGCGTCACACGGGTGGGCGCCCTGCTCAGGGGCTAGCTCATAGAACTTAACAGTTCGCGAGCCCCGTCTCGTGCCGTTCGCTCTCCGAAGCCGCCGATGAGCGGTTATTCCCCTCATGTCGCCACGGTCAGCGCCCGGCCGGCTACGACCAGCACCACCTCCTCCGACTCGGCCGCGAGCCGCTGGTTGACCAGGCCGAGCTGATCCCGGAACAGCCGGCCGGACCTGGTCGCCGGGACCACGCCCGAGCCCGCCTCGTCGCTGACCGCCACGATCCGGGCCGGGGCCCGCCGCCAGGCCTCGACCAGGCGGTCCACGGCGGCATCCACCGCGCTGGCGGGCCCGTCGCCAAGCCCGGCCCCGGCCGCGGCCGGGGCCCAGGCGCCGGACTGGTCCAGCACCGCCGCCAGCCAGCTGCCGATGCTGTCCACCAGGACTGCCCCGGATGAATAACGCAGCACGTCCGCCGCATCGGCATCCTCAGCGGTTTTCCAGCCCGGGGGCCGGCGCGCGCGGTGCGCCGCTATCCGCCGGGCCCAGTCCGGATCGGCCCCGGCGCCGACCCGGGCGGCCGTGGCCAGGTAGGTCACCTCCGGCTCGCCGGCCAGCCGCAGCTCGGCCTCCCCGGACTTGCCCGACCGCGCGCCGCCGAGCACCAGGGTCCGGGCCGGCGGCGCCGGCCGCGGGCCGGCTCGCGCAGGAAATCGCCGTCGTCCGGCAGGGTCACGCCCCACAGCGCGCACCGGCGGGCCAGCTCCGCGGCGGAGATCCGGTCGTCGAGGTGGATCGCGGCCGCGATGGTTCCGGCCCGGACCAGCCCGCGCTGCCGCAGGCGGCCGAGCTGCCAGGGGCTGGCGACCAGGTCGAGCAGCGCCACGTCGTAAGGCCGGGCGGCCGCCCCGGGCTCGGGTACCGCGCCGGGGGCTCCGGCGATCAGCAGCCGGCCGCCGTCCGGGGCGGTCACGTCCCACCCGCCGGGCAGCCGCCGGACGACATGACCGGGGGCCCGGCCGGTGACCGGCCGGGCGCTGCCGGGCGGCGGGCGGCCCGGCCAGTGGCCGGAGCCGATCCGCAGCGTCCCGTCGACGACGGCCAGCACGGGGGACCTGCTGCGCCCGGCGGACCGGCCGCGGGCACAGGACGCGCAGCGGCAGCCGGGCCTGGGCCACCCATCCGGGCCGCCGGTGCCGAGCAGCTGAACGTCCATACGGTGGGGCAGTCTCCCGCGGGCGGGACACGAGGTCAACGCGGCGCTCGGCTATTCTCGCTAGCCGCGGGCAGTAACGGGCCGCGGGCACTGATCAGCCTGGCCCCGGCCAGCCTGGCACCGGCGAAGGCGGGAAACGACATGGCGTGGACTTGGCAGCTGGAGAAGCAGGACGGCACCGTGCTCGCGTCCCGCGGGCTGCCGAAGGAGACCTTCGGCAGCCAGGGGGACGCGGAGAGCTGGATCGGCGAGCACTGGCGGAGCCTGCTGGAATCGGGCGTCGACCAGGTCACCCTGCTCGACGACGGCACGCCGGAATACGGGCCGATGAGCCTGCACCCGGCCGGCTAGCCGGGGTGCGGCCGCCCGGGCCCGGGCGCCGGTCAGCCCGCGCCCGGACGGTCCGGCCGCAGCGCGGCCGTCGGGCGCGGGCCTCGTTATCTGCCGTTATGACCGGGACCGGGGACTGGCCGTCCGGGCCGGGTCGGTCACGATCTCGGGGCCGAGTATGTCGTCGATCCGCCGCATCGCGTCCGGGCCGAGCTTGACCCCCGACGCCTTCACGTTGTCCCGCACCTGCTCCGGCCGGGTGGCGCCGACGATGGCCGCGGAGACATTCGGGTTCTGCAGGGTCCAGGCGATGGCCAGCTGCGCCAGTGACAGGCCGGCCTCGTCGGCGACCGGCCGCAGCTGCTGAACCCGGCTGAGGATCGGCTCGGTCAGGAATCCCTTGATGAAGTTGGAGCCGATCGGGTCGCTGGCCCGTGACCCGTCGGGCAGCTCGCCGCCCGGCAGGTACTTGCCGGTCAGCACGCCCTGGGCAATCGGCGAAAAGACCACCTGGCCGATGCCTTCCTTCTCGCACAGCGGCACCACCTCGGCCTCGATCACCCGCCAGAGCATGTTGTACTGCGGCTGGTTGGAGACGATCCGGTCGAACCCCATCTCCGCGGCGATCCGCAGTGCGGCCGCGATCTCCTCGGCCCGCCACTCCGAGACGCCGACATACAGCACCTTGCCCTGGCGGACCAGGTCATCGAAGGCGCGGAGGGTCTCCTCGAGCGGAGTCTCGTAGTCGTAGCGGTGCGCCTGGTAGAGGTCGACGTAGTCGGTCTGCAGCCGCCGCAGTGACGCGTGCGCCGACTCCATGATGTGCTTGCGGGACAGGCCGCGGTCGTTCGCGCCCTCGCCGGTCGGCCAGTAGACCTTCGTGAAGATCTCGATGGACTCGCGCCGGACCCCGTGCAGCGCCCGGCCCATGACCGACTCGGCGGCCGTGCGGGCGTAGACGTCGGCGGTGTCAAAGGTGGTGATTCCCTCGTCGAGTGCCGCCGCTACGCAGGCCTTCGCGGCATCCTCCTCGACCTGGGAACCGTGGGTAATCCAGTTGCCGTAGGCGATCTCGCTGATCTTCAGGCCGCTCCGGCCAAGATGACGATGTTCCATAATGGCGACCCTAATGCCCGCCCCGCCCGGCCCGCCGGGGAGGTCAGCCAGCCAGGGTCAGCCGGCCCGGTCAGCCGGGACGGCCCGCCGCTGGCCGGCTTAGTAGCTGCCGCCGGGCGTCACCCGCGGGGCCGGCATCCGCAGCCTGCGGATCTGCATGGCCCGCAGGCCCGCGTAGAGCTTGACCCCGCGGGTGGGCTCACCGGGGAAGCGCTCCTTGGCCAGCTTCACGATCTGCCGCCCGATGAAGCTTCCCTCGGCCAGCATGATCACCACGACGACGAGCACCAGGTAGTCGACGAACAGCCGGGTGGAGGGCAGGAACAGCAGGACCACCAGCACGCCGAGGCCGTACATGTAGTACTCGCTGATCCTGCGCCGCGAGTCCACGTAATCCCGGGCCAGCGCCCGGACCGGCCCCTTGTCCTTGGGCGCCAGCGCCCATTCCTCACCCCGCCGCATCGCCGCGTACTTTCGGGCGCGCGTTTCCTTGTCCCGTCCGCGCGTCTGCTTGTAGGCCGCCTTCCGGTCGGCCGGGGCGGTGACGGGGCTGCGGCGCCGGCGCTCGGCCTCGCTGCGCTTCGGGGTGGGCCGGCCCTTGGCGGCCGTCACGCTGGCCCGTTCGGCCGGGGTGGCGGTGCCGTTGGCGGTCCCGCCCGCGGCGCCGTTGGCGGCGCCCGGGCCGGCCTGCCCGGCCTGCGCGGGCGAGCCCGGATTCTGCGCGGCGGCCGGGCCCGGCCCTGGCTCGCCCGATGCGTCGGCGCGGCGTCGTAGGAACACGCGCATAGCTTACCGGGATTGGGCATCCCGGCCGCCAGGCCTCTTTGGTGACGACCGCCGGTGCCGCGCGTAGTCTGGGAGCCTGACCACCGGCCGGCAACGTCGGCTGTCGTGCAGCAAAGCCGGTTCGCGGCGCCGCCCGCTGTGCGGCAGCGGTAGATACGATGAGGGGATGGTCGCGCCCAATGAGCGTGATGAAACGGGTTTCGATGATCTTCCGGGCCAAGGCCAATAAGGCCCTGGACCGGATGGAAGACCCCCGGGAAACCCTGGATTACTCCTATCAGACCCAGCTTGAGCTGCTGCAGAAGGTCCGCCGGGGCGTCGCCGACGTAGCGACCTCGCGCAAGCGGGTCGAGCTGCAGATGAATCAGCTTGAGCAGTCGTCGAACAAGCTGGACAAGCAGGCCCGCGACGCGCTCTCGGCCGGCCGGGAGGATCTGGCCCGCGAGGCGCTCTCGCGCAAGTCCGGCGTGCAGAGCCAGCTGGCCGACCTGCAGACGCAGTACACCTCGCTGCAGGGCGAGGAAGAGAAGCTGACGTCCGCGTCCCAGCGGCTGGACGCCAAGGTCCAGGCCTTCCGCACGAAGAAGGAAACCATCAAGGCCACCTACACGGCGGCGGAGGCGCAGACCAGGATTACCGAGGCCTTCACCGGCATCTCCGAGGAGATGGGCGATGTCGGCCTGGCCATCCAGCGGGCCGAGGACAAGACCGAGCAGATGAAGGCGCGGGCCGGCGCCCTCGACGAGCTGATGGCCTCGGGCGCGCTCGACGACGTCGTGTCCGGGCCGCACGATGACATCCAGGCCGAGCTGGACCGGATGGGCGCCAGCCACGACGTGGACAGCGAGCTCGCGCGGATGAAGGCCGAGATCGGCCAGGGCAGCGCGCCGCGGCAGCTGGAGGGGTCGGCCGGGGCCGACGGCCATGCGGCCGGGGCCGACGGCCATGCGGCCGCCGCGCCCGCCCAGGCCGCCGAGGCGGGTGACCCGGAATGATCGTCCGCATCCTCGGCGAAGGCCAGCTCGAGGTCGACGACTCCGCTATGAGCGAACTGAACGCGCTCGACCAGGAGCTGGAGGCGGCGATCAGGCGCAACGACGAGGCGGCCTTCGGCGCGGCCCGCGACACCCTGCTGGCCCGGGTCCGCGCACTCGGCCGGCCGGTCCAGGCCGACAAGCTCGCGCCTTCCGCGCTGATCCTCCCGCAGGAGGACGCCACGATGACTGACGTGCGCAAACTGCTATCCGACGAGGGGCTCATCCCGGGCTAGGAGGCGCCGCCGGCCACGGCGCCGCGGCCGGCCGGCGGGTGCTTCCCGCTCCCGCCGGGCCCGTCCGCGGCCGTCGCGGGGGCAGCGGCGGGCCGCCGCGGGCGGGAACGATCACGGCTGGCCGCCCGTTGGTTTGATGGTCGGCCAGGAGTGGCCGGCCGCGGTCCGGCTGCGCCTGCGCGCGGCAGTCCGGCCGGTGCGGTGTAATGGGATGACGCGGCTGGCACTGCGCAGCCGGAACTGAATGGAGGCTCCGCGATGGCGCGGACGCGCTACGCGACGGACCGAGGGCTGATCGCCCGCATGGGCGCGACAATGTTCCTGCTCGGGCTCGTCTTCACTGCATTCGTCATCGCCCTATTCCTCGTCCTGCGGTATTACAACCGGGGCGGCAGCAGCGGGTCCGGCGCGGGCATCATCTTCTTCGTCGCGCTGATCGGGATCGGCACGGCCATCGCCTCGTACTACTGGTCAGACAAGATCGCGCTGCGGACTTCCGGGGCGCGGCTGGTCGGCCCGGATGACTCGCGGGACGCCGCCCGGCTGCACGGGGTGCTGGACCGGCTGTGCGCGCTCGCCGACATGCCCAAGCCGCGGGTCGCCATCGCGCCCACCCGGATGCCGAACGCCTTCGCCACCGGCCGCAACAGCAAGGTGGCCGTGCTGTGCGCCACCCAGGGACTGCTGGACAAGCTCGACGACGATGAGGAACTCGAGGGCGTGCTCGCGCACGAGCTGTCGCATGTCGCGCACAAGGACGTGGCCGTGATGACGATCGCGTCGTTCCTCGGCATCGTCGCTGCCCTGCTGGTCAGGTTCGCCTTCTACTCGGAGCTCTTCGGCGGCGGCGGCGGCCGGGGCCGGGGTGGCGGGCGCGGCGGCAACAACCAGGGTGGACTGCCGATCATGCTGGTCGTCCTGGCCGTCGGCGTCGTGGTCTACGCGGTCAGCTTCCTGCTGATCCGGCTGCTGTCGCGGTACCGGGAGCTATCCGCCGACCGGTCCGGCGCGCTGCTGACCGGGCAGCCGTCGAAGCTGGCCAGCGCGCTGGTGAAGGTCACTGGCGACATGGCCGCGATCCCGACCAAGGACCTGCGGGCGGCCGAGCCGCTGAACGCTTTCTACTTCGCGCCCGCGCTGGCCACCAAGGCGGGGCAGATGAGCCTGTCCACGCTGTTTTCCACGCACCCGCCGCTGGAGAAGCGGCTGGCCCAGCTGGACAAGATTTCCAAGCAGCTCAGCAGGTAGCGGTGGGCTTCCTGGACGCGCTGCTGGGCCGGACCAAGCCGGTGGCGCCCAACCTGGACGCGCTGTTCGCGCTGCCCGGTGCCGCGCTGACCCTGCAGGCGGGCACGGACTTCGTTCCCACCGGGACCGGGTCAGTGTGCTTCCGCGCCGCCGAGGGCAAGGCGTTCAGCGACATCGAGCAGGACGTGCGGGCCTTGCTCAACATGGGGGAGAACAAGACGCCGGTTGAGGTGTCCGCGGATTCCTACGGGTTCACCTGGCTCGTCTGCAGTCATGCCGCGGACGACATCGAGGGCCTGGTCACGGACTTGCACGCGGTGAATTCCTCGCTGGAGGCGGGCGGCTTCGGCCCGCAGCTGCTCTGCACCATCCTCAGCTTCCGTGACTCCGCCGGGCGCCGGCTCGGCCTGGTTTACCTGTACAAGCGCGGCACGTTCTACCCGTTCGCCCCGCAGTCCGGCAAGCGCCGGGACAACGGGGCGGAACTGCAGATCCGCGGCGCGCTCGGCGATGACCTGAAGATCGAGCCGGACCTCAGCCGGTGGTTCCCGGTGTGGGGGGCACCCGGCCTGTGATGTCCGCCGCCCCGGGCCGCGCCCTCCGGCCGGCCGGGCCTCCCGCCGCGATGACCGCGGTACCTCCGCCGGGAATGACGGCCGAGGGCATATCGTTGTGGGTGCACAGTAGGCAGCGCCGGAACCACGGCGGCCCGTCATACGCAGGAGCTAACTGAGATGACTGTTCAGGACGAGACCACCACGCAGAGCATCAAGCTCACCGAGGGGGCAGCGGTCAAGGTCGGCCAGTTGCTCGCCCAGGAGGGCCGCGATGACCTGAAGCTGCGCATCGCCGTGCAGCCGGGCGGCTGCTCGGGCCTGCGCTACCAGCTGTACTTTGACGAGCGCCAGATCGACGGTGACGTGGTCAGCGAGTTCGGCGGAGTCCATGTCGTGACCGACAAGATGAGCGCGCCCTACCTGAGCGGCGCGACGATTGACTTCGTGGACACGATCGAGAAGCAGGGCTTCACGATCGACAACCCGAGCGCGACCGGTTCCTGCGCCTGCGGCGACTCGTTCCACTGATCGCCCGGCCCGGGCCGGGCGCGCGGTAGCCAGCCGGCGACCGTCGGCTGCGGTAGCCTGTGCCGTCCGACAAGGCTGCCAGGAAGGGCTGCTCGCCGTGCGCATAGCCGTGACCGGGTCAATCGCCACCGACCATCTCATGACCTTTCCCGGCCGTTTCGTCGAGCAGCTGATGCCGGACAAGCTCGATAAGGTCGCGCTCTCCTTCCTGGTGGACAAGCTGGAGATCCGGCGCGGGGGAGTGGCCGCGAATATCGCGTTCGGACTGGGCTGCCTCGGCCTGCGGCCATTGCTGGTCGGGACGACCGGGGCGGACTTCGCCGAGTACCGGGGCTGGCTGGAGGACCACGGCGTGGACACGGCCGGCGTGGCCCAGTCGTCCGTCCATCACACCGCGCGCTTCGTGGCCACCACGGACCTGGACATGAACTCGATCGCGTCGTTCTACCCGGGCGCGATGAGCGAGGACATTGCCATTGACCTGGGCTCGGTGGCCGGCCGGGCCGGAGCCTTCGACCTGGCCCTGATCGGCGCGAGCGACCCGGAGGCGATGGCGGCCTTCACCGCGCAGTGCCGGAAGCACGGCATCCCGTTCGCCACCGACACGTCCTGGCAGCTGGCCAGGCTCGACGGCGAGGACGTGCGGGACCTGGTGGATGGCGCCGCGTACCTGTTCTGCAATGAGTACGAGGCCACCCTGACCGAGCGCAAGACCGGCTGGGGCGGCGGCGAGATCGTCGAGCACGTGGGAGTCCGGGTCACGACCCTGGGCGCGGCGGGAGCGCGGGTCGACCAGCGGGGAGCGCCGCCGATCATCGTTCCGCCGGTCCCCGGCGTGGTCCCGCGCGAGCCGACCGGCGCCGGGGACGCCTTCCGGTCCGGCTTCCTGGCCGCGATCGCCTGGGAGCTGTCGCTGGAGCGGGCCGTGCAGCTCGGCAACATGATGGCCGTGCACGCGCTGGAGACCGTCGGCACCCAGGAGTACCTGCTGACGCCGGCCGGGCTGGCCGGGCGGCTCACCGCCGCCTACGGCCCGCAGGCGGCCGCGGAGGTCGCCGAGCACTACCGCTGACCGCGCCAGCGTGCGCGCCGGGCGGTGCCGTCGCTGGTCCCGGGCCGGTCCCGTTGCGCCACGGCCAGCGCGGAGCGCCGGCCCCCGGGCGGTAGCGTGAAGTCATGCCTGCTTCCGCCTACACCGGGCCGCCTCCGCTGACGCCGTGGCGGGCGCTGACGGAGTGGCAGCTCGATCCGTGGGCGCTCGCGTTCATCCTGCTGCTCGGCGGGCTCTACCTGGCCGGGGTGCGGCGAGTCCGGGCCCGCACTGGAGTCCGGGGCCGCGACGGGGCCCGGCCCGGCGATGCCTGGCCGGCCGGCCGGGTCGTTGCCTTCTGCGGCCTGGGGCTCGGGTTCGGCGTGATCGCGACGATGTCCTTCATCGGCGTCTACTTCAGCGTGCTGTTCTACATCCGCGCCGTGCAGACCGTCATGCTGCTCCTGCTGGTACCGCTGTTCCTCGCCCTCGGCCGGCCGGTATCGCTGGCCATCGCCGCGCTGCCGCGGCTCGGGCCGCGGCTCGATGCGGTGATCCACAGCCGCGCCGCGCGGGTGCTCACGTTTCCGGCGGTCACCACCATGGTGCTGGTCATCACGCCGTTTCTGGTCTACTTCTCGCCGTGGTACGAGGCTGCCTTCCACAGCGACCCGATCAGGTACCTGACCTGCCTGGCGCTGCTGGCGCCCGGATTCGTATTCTTCTGGACCCTGCTGCGGGTTGACCCGGTACCGAAGGCATACCCCTACCTGGTGTCGCTCTGGGTTACCGGCGCCGAGGTCGTCGGTGACGCCGTGCTCGGCATTGCCGTGATCGCCAGCAACACCCTCATCGCCGGGGCCTACTATCACTCGCTCGGCCGGCCCGGCGGGCCGAGCCTGCGCACCGACCAGGTCCTTGGCGGCGGCGTGCTGTGGATCCTGGGCGACCTCGTCGGCCTGCCGTTCCTGGCCGCCCAGCTCATCCAGATGATCAGGGAGGACGAGGCGGAAGCGACGGTGATAGACGCGCAACTCGACGCGGCGGACGCCGTCGCATTGCCGGCCGGCCGGTCCGGCAGCGCCGAGCCGTGGTGGGAGTCTGATCCCCGGTTCGCCGGCCGGTTCCGGCCCGTCGACGAGCCGCCCGAGTAGCGGCGCCGGTCCGGCGCCGGCCAGCAGCGCAGCGCCACCGGCCGGGTGGCTGGCGCCGCAGCAGCCGCCGGGCCGTCAGTAGCAGCGCTTGACCACGAAGGCCCAGCCGCTGGGCAGGTCCACCATCGTGACGAATTCGTGCGACTTGATCGCGCACCAGGCGGGCACATCGGTCCGGGCGGCCGGATCGTCGGCCAGTACGGCCACGACCTGCCCGATGGGCACCTCCCTGATCCGCTCGGCCAGCATGATGATCGGGATCGGGCATTTCCGCCCGAGCGCGTCAATCGTCAGCGCGGGCGCGGGCGCCGACGCAGGCGCGCCCGCGGGCGGGTTTGGTCGGGTCACGCGGTCAACCTCCACGTCCTCGGCCTTCAGCGGCACTCGACTGGCTTCGGCACGCCGTCCCGCTAATCCTGGCGCGGCGCCGGGCCGGGCGGCAGGGAATTCCTCGATGGCTCCCCCTCGGTATAACCGTAGCGATACCCGGGCGTCGCCGTGCGTAAGCACACTGATCGCCGCAAGCATGGCGCCGGACCGCTGACCTGACACACCAGGGGTCCCCCCGTAGCGCGGCAAGGCTGCGCGGTACTGTTTTCCACGACAAGCTGTAGGACGAGCAATGACCGGCCAGTGGAGCCGGGAGTCATCCGCTGGGAAGGCAATCTGTGAGTCCCAACCGCAGCGCGCCACGCCGAGATGGCGCCGAGAGGCCAGACGGCGCGCCGAGCCGCCCGCCCGGCCAGGCCATGGCCGACGATCCGGCGCCGCGCCGCATCCGCGGCCCGGCCCGGCTGCGCCGCTGGGCGCCGCGAGTGGCGCTGGCCGCCGTGCTGCTCACCGTCACGGCCGGGTGCAAGTCGACGGCGTTCACCCGGCAGGGCATGCCCGTCCCCGTCACCAAGCAGGGCCAGGTAACGCTGACCCTGTGGCAGGGCTCCTGGGTCGCGGCGTGGATTGTCGGCATCATCGTCTGGGGCCTGATCATCTGGGCGGTGATCTTCTACCGCAAGCGCAGCGACCGGGTGCCGCATCAGGTCCGCTACAACCTGCCGATCGAGTTCCTGTACACGGTCGTGCCGTTTCTCATGGTCGGGGTGCTGTTCTACTTCACCGCCCGGGATGAGAACTTCATCGACAAGATCTCGGCGCACCCTGACGTGACCGTGAACGTGACCGGCTACCAGTGGAGCTGGGAGTTCCAGTACCCGCAGTACAAGGTGCCGGGCTCGGAGACGCACTACGTGACCGAGCAGGGTTACAGCTGGCCCGGCCGGCTGCCGATGATGGAGATCCCGACCGGCGAGACGGTCCTGTTCAACCTCAGCTCGATCGACGTGATCCACGCGTTCTGGGTGGTGCCGTTCGAGTTCAAGCGCGACGTCCTGCCCGATCATCCGAACCATTTCGAGGTGACGCCGATCAAGACGGGCACGTTCACCGGCCGCTGCACCGAGCTCTGCGGCCTCTATCACAGCCGCATGCTGTTCACCCTGAAGATCGTCACGCCGCAGCAGTTCCGCCAGTGGATCTCGACGCAGCAGGCACAGCAGGAGCTCCAGGTAACTTCGCAGAAATCATCTGGGGGCGCTCAGTGAGCACGATCAATCCGCCGGTCATCACCCCTCCCCCCGCACCGATCGCGGCGCCGCCGGGCGGCTATCAGAAGGGCTCGGTGCTGGCCGACTGGCTGTCCTCCACCGACCACAAGATCATCGGCCATCTGTACCTGATCACGTCGTTCTTCTTCTTCATGGTCGCCGGGCTGATGGCGCTGATCATGCGCGCCCAGTTGTTCGGGCCGGATAACCACCTGGTGTCCGACGAGCAGTACAACGAGCTTTTCACCATGCACGGCACGATCATGCTGCTGCTCTTCGCCACGCCGCTGTTCGTCGGGTTCGCCAACGAGATCATGCCGCTGCAGATCGGCGCGCCGGACGTCGCGTTCCCGCGGCTGAACCTGCTCAGCTACTACATGTTCGCCTTCGGCGGCCTGATCCTGCTGCTCAGCTTCATCACCCCGGGCGGCGCGGCCGCGTTCGGCTGGTACGCGTACTCGCCGCTGACCAGCGCGCTGTACTCGCCCGGGATCGGCGGCGACATGTGGATTATGGGCCTGGTGCTTTCCGGGCTCGGCACCATCCTCAGCGGCGTCAATTTCGTCACCACGATCATCTGCATGCGCTGTCCGGGCATGACCATGTTCCGGATGCCGATCTTTACCTGGAACATCCTGCTGACCAGCATGCTGGTGCTGCTGGCCTTCCCGGTGCTCGCGGCGGCACTGCTCGTGCTGGAGATCGACCGCAAGCTCGGCGCCCAGGTATTCAGCGCCAACAGCGGCGGCGCGATCCTCTGGCAGCATTTGTTCTGGTTCTTCGGCCATCCGGAAGTCTATATTGTGGCGATACCGTTCTTCGGTATCGCCTCGGAGATCCTGCCGGTCTTCTCCCGTAAGCCGCTGTTCGGCTATAAGGGACTAGTCGGCGCGACCATCGCGATCGCCGGGCTCTCGCTGACCGTGTGGGCGCATCACATGTTCACCACCGGCGCCGTGCTGCTGCCGTTCTTCTCCTTCATGACTTTCCTGATCGCCGTGCCCACCGGGGTGAAGTTCTTCAACTGGGTCGGCACGATCTGGCGGGGCCAGCTCACGTTCGAGCCCGCCATGCTGTTCATTCTCGGCTTCATGATCACGTTCCTGTTCGGCGGCCTGACCGGGGTCATCCTCGCGTCCCCGCCGCTCGACTTCGCCGTCAGCGACTCCGATTTCGTGGTGGCGCACTTCCATTACGTGCTCTTCGGCACGGTGGTGTTCTGCATGTTCGGCGGGTTCTACTTCTGGTGGCCGAAATTCACCGGGAAGTTCCTGGACAACCGGCTGGGCAAATGGCACTTCTGGACGGTGTTCATCGGCTTCAACATGACGTTCCTCGTGCTGCACTGGGCCGGTGTCGAAGGGATGCCGCGGCGCGTGGCGAACTACCCTGACTTGCCGGGCAATGTCACTACGCTGAACCAGATTTCCACGGTTGGCTCGTTTATCCTGGGCGCCTCCACGTTCATTTTCCTTTACAACGTCTACAAGACCTGGAAGCACGGGGAGAAGGTCACGGCCGACGACCCGTGGGGCTTCGCTAACTCACTCGAATGGGCGACGTCCTGCCCGCCGCCGCGGCACAACTTCACCTCGATACCGCGAATCCGTTCGGAGCGGCCAGCATTTGACCTGCACTATCCGCAGATCAGATCCGGCCGGGACCGCGGGCTGGAGCACCGGAAGCAGATCGGAGCGCGCGAGTGACGGGAGGGGTTTCTCCATGAAGGTCGAGGGCTGGCTGTTCCTGGGCTGCGCGGCGTTCTTCGGCGGCTCGGACATCGTGTACTGGCACTTCTCCCACGACCCGACCGGAACCACGGCGCTCGCGCTGTCCGTCGCGCTGGCGTTCCTGACCGGGTTCTACGTGCTGTTCACCGGCCGGCGGCTGCCGAAACGGCCCGAGGATGACACCGAGGGCGAGATCGCGCAGGGGACCGGTGAGATCGGCTTCTTCAGCCCGCATAGCTGGTGGCCGCTTTTCATGGGCCTGTCGGCGGCCACCGCGGCCATGGGCGTGGCGGTCGGCTGGTGGATGTTCCTGATCGGGCTGCTCTTCGTGATCTTCAGCGCGGTCGGCTTCGTCTTCGAGTACTACCGCGGCCGCTACGCCCACTGACCGCGCGGCCGTCCGGCTTAATCCGGCACGTGTGCCATCCGCGCGTCCATCGGGCTGGCCGGTGGTGGCATGTCGGCGATCTGCATGCTGAGGGCCTCCAGCGTGACGCCGTAGATCCCGGAGAAGCTGGGGAAGGGCTGGATCGTGTCGCTGAGTACCTCGATCGGGACGCGTGCGCGGATGGCCAGCGTGGCCTGCTGCAGCCACTCGCCGGCTTCGGGCCCGAGCGCGTAGGCGCCGGTCAGCCGCTGGCCGTCGCTGAGCAGCGTCAGGAATCCGCCGGATTCGGCGTAGGCGTGCGTGTAGGTGGCGGTCTTCGGCACCTCGGACAGCGGCGTGGTGGCGCTGTAGGCCGCTTCGGCCGCGCCCACTGCCGCGGCCTGCGGGTCGGTATAGGTGACCCGGGGGACGGCTTCGTAGTTCGTGGGACGCGGGTGGCCGGTGATGTTCGCCGCGACCACGTCGCCCTCGTATTCGCCGACGTGGGTCAGCGGCCAGATGCCGTTGACGTCACCGATCGCCCACAGGCGCTCGCCTGCGCGCAGGTGCTCGTCAACGGCGATTCCGTGCGGGTTGGGCGTAATGCCCACCGTCTCCAGGCCGATCCCCTCGACCCGCGGGCGCCGGCCGGTGGCCACGAGCAGCCGATCGCCCCGCAGCTCGGTACCGCCATCAAGCTGCAGGACGTACTCCTCGCCGTCGCGCCGCGCGGCGGTGGCGTGGATCCCGAGCATCAGCTCGATCCCGTCCCGGCGCAGAGCCTCGCCGAGCGCCTGGCCCAGCGGCGCAGGCTCGCGCGGAATCAGGTGGTCGGCGCCCTCGACGAGCACCGCCTCGCCGCCCAGACCCCGCACGACCTGCGCGAGCTCGACGCCCGCGGACCCGCCGCCCAGCACCAGCAGGCGGCGCGGGACGGCCTTCATGCTGGTCGCCTCGCGGGTTCCCCAGACGCCCTCGAGCTCACGGAGTCCGGGGACCGGCGGCACGAACGGAGCGGCGCCGGTCGCCACCACGATGTGCTCCGCGGTGTGCGGGGTGCCGTCGACTTCGACCACGCCGGTGCCGGCCAGCCAGGCCCGTGCCGCGCAGCAAGTCGATGCCGCGGCCCGCCAGCCAGCGCTGCTGGCCGGCGTCGGAATAGTTCGACACCATGAAATCCCGCCAGGCCAGCGCGGCCTGAACGTCGACCTGCGCGCTCGCGCCGACGTCGCGCGCGCCCTGCACCGCTTCGCCCGGGCGCAGCAGCGACTTGGACGGAATGCAAGCCCAGTAGGAGCACTCGCCGCCGACCAGTTCCCGCTCAACCACCGCCACGTGCTGCCCGCGCGCCGCCAGCGCCGCCGCGCAATGCTCGCCCGGCGCCCCGCCGCCGAGCACGATCACGTCATAGTCGCTCATCTCGGCAGTTCCGTCCCGGCCTGCTCGCGCGCCATGTAGTCGGCGTACCAGTCGGGCCAGTTCGCGTCGGCATGGCCGATCCGCTTCTCGTGCTCACCGTGCGCGGCCTCGGCCCGCCGCATCGCGCTGGCCAGATCCGCGGTGGATGCGAAGGCCGTCTCCGCGGCGTCGATCCGGCCGGGCAGCCGCGTGGTGATCTCCTGCAGCAGCCAGCCGTTGCCGTCCGGATCGCTGAACGTGGCGAAGGAGCCGTAGCTGGCGTCATCCGGTGCGAGCCCGGTCACGCGACCGCCCGCGCTCTCGGGCTGGAACTGAGCGCCCGGCGTCCCGGCGTGAAACACCTCACTGACCTCGGCCCCGCGGGCAACGAGGTTGTCGCGCGCCGCCTCGATGTCGGAGACGACCAGGTACAGGCCGCGGGCCGACCCGGGCGCGGCCGAGGTGATGTTCGTGCCGAACTGGAGTGAGTTCCCGGAGCCTGGCGGCGTGAACTGGACGACCCGGAAGCCGTTATCGAAGGCGAAGTCGGCGTCGAGCCGCCACCCGAGCCTGCCGTAGAACTCTTTCGCGCGATCGGCATCCGAGACCGGGATGACGACCACTTCGAGCTTCAGGTCAACACTCTTGGCGCCAGTCCCGCTCGCGTCGCTGCCCTGGTCCTCAGTCGTACTCATCGCGGCCTCCTTAGGGGTTGCTCTAGGGATGACGTTAGCCGTCACCGCTGAGCCATGAAGGAGGCCCCCCGGTGGTTCCCGCCTGCGCCCTCCGCCCCCCGGCGCGACCGGGCCGGCCGCGCCTGACGCCGGGCCGCCGCGCACGCTGACGACCTGCGCGGCGGCCGGTTGGCTAGCTGGATTCCAGCACCGTCAGGTCGCGCACCGCGAACCGGTAGTGCTCGATCTCCTCGTCCATGACCACGGCGACGCAATCGGCGACGGTGCGGTCTTCCTCCGGGTAACCGGGTGCGGGCGACTGGCGGCACAGCCGGCCGAGGCCGTCATCGGTCAGCCCGGCCACGATCCGGCGGATCACGGCCATCCGGTCCGCGCGGGCGGCCAGGATGTCGTCGTAGCCGGGCTGCGCGGCCAGGTCGATGCCGAGCCCGGCCGCGTCCGCGGCCGGGTACCAGCTCTGCGGCAGCCCGATCGGGTGGTACGGCCTTTCCTCGTCCAGCACCGTGCGGCTCGCCCAGGCGTCGGTGATGAAGACCAGATGGCGCAGCGTCTGCGCGAACGACCACTCCTCGTTGACCGGCTGAGTCAGCGCCGCCGCCGGCAGCCGCCCGGCCCGCTCGGTGGCCAGCGCCCACAGCCGCTCGATGGTGTCCCACATGGCCCGGACATCGGCGGCCGTCCGGACCTCGCGGAACTGCACGCGCTCGGGGTGCCGCCGGTCCAGCTCGGCGCCGACGAACCGGGTCACGTCGACGCCATTGACGGTGACGTTACTGAGGTAGCCGGAGATGCTGACGTCGACCAGCCAGCCGTCCCGGATCGTCAGGCCGGTCAGGTCACAGTCGGTGAACCGGGCGCCGCGCAGGTCCGCGACGTCGAATCTGGCTCGCCGGAACTCCTCGCTGCCGCCGCCCTGGCCGGCGTCGAACCGGTGCGGTCCGAACTGCGCGTTGGCCTCCATCGGGCCATCGTGCCAGGCCGGCCGCGGAGCGGCCAGATCGTCCGGCCGCCGTGACCTGCCGGTGACGCGGCGTGACGGCCTGGCCCGGAGGCTGGCACGAGCGGCAGAGAGGTGGCTCGCACCCTGGTCCTGATTCGCGGCGCAGGCCAGAATCGGGTCCATGACTGTCCTGGCCGGCCGGCCCCGGGCCCGCACGGCGGGCTGGGCCCTGCCGGGATTCACCCTGCTCGTGCTGGTCGCAACGCTGGTGCTGCTCGGGCTCAATGCGGGCGTGATGGACGCGGGCCGGATCGCCTTCTACGTGCTGGGGGCCATGGCGATCGCCCTCTATGCCGGGATCGGCGGCCTGATCACGACCCGGATGCCCGGTAACGCCATTGGCTGGCTGCTCGAGCTGATCGGGTTGCTGCTGGCGGTGAGCCTGTTCGCGGAGCAGTATGCACTGCGGGGCCTGGCCGCGGCGCCCGGGTCGCTGCCCGCGGTGCGGCCGGTTGGCGCGCTGTCGGGGGGCACGGCGGTGCTCGCCCTCATTCAGGTGGTCTTCCTGGTCTTGCTGTTCCCGGACGGCCGGTTGCCGTCGCGGCGCTGGCGGCCGGTGCTGTGGGGCGCGTTCGTGGTGCTGGCCGGTGCCGTAGCGCAGCAGCTCCAGGGGGGCACGACCGTCGATGGCGGGCTGACCAACGCGCTGCTGGCCGCGGGGGTTGCTTACCGGGCTCCGGTGGGGCTCTTCCCCCGGCATGGCTGGTTCAGCGACCTGCTCGCGGTGATCGCGGTACTCGCGGTGATCACGGCGGTGCTGGCGGTGGTGTCAGTGTTCGTGCGGCGGCGCGGCGCGAGTGCCGAACTGCGCCAGCAGCTGGCCTGGCTGGGCTATGTAGGCGTGCTGACCGTGGTCATGCTGGCGCTGCTGGTCGCCGGGGGCCTGATCACCGGTGGCGGCAACGGACCGGTCGGTACCTTGCTCTGGGCCCTGCTGGTGCTGACCCCGGTGGTCGGCATTCCGCTGGCCTGCGCGGTGGCGGTGCTGCGGTACCGGCTGTATGACCTCGATGTCGTGGTCCGGAGGACGGTGGTGGCCGGGCTGGTGGCCGCGGCGTTCACCGCGATCTACGCGGTGGTCGTGGTGGCGGTCGGCGCGGCCACCGGGCGGTCGGGCAGCAGCGGGCTGACTTTCGCCGCTGCGGCGCTGGCCGCCGTGGCCTTGCAGCCGGTCCGGGCCCGGGCCGGGCTGGTGGCCGACCGGCTGGTGTATGGCCGGCGGGCGACGCCGTATGAGGTGCTGTCCGAGTTCGCCGGGCGGATCGCCGGCACGTTCTCAACCGAGGATGTGCTGCCCAGCATGGCACGCATGCTGGTGGAGGCCACCGGCGCCGAGCGGGCCGAGGTGTGGCTGCGCAGCGGCGGTATCGAGCGGATGGAGGCCGCCTGGCCGGACGCGGCCGAGCCGGCCGGCCTCCCGGCCGGCCTGGTGGCCGCCGCCGGGCCCGATGGCCGCACCCGGGCTTTTGCCGTGGAGCACCGCGGTGAGCGGCTGGGCGCGCTGCGGGTCACCTGCTCGCCGCGCGAGCCGCTGACCCCGGCCGGGGACCGGCTGGTGCGGGACGTGGCCGCCCAAGCCGGCCTGGTGCTGCGTAACGTCGGGCTGATCGAGGATCTGCGGGCGTCCCGGCAGCGGCTGGTCAGCGCGGCTGATGAGGCCAGGCGAGGGCTGGAGCGCAACCTGCACGACGGCGCGCAGCAGCAGCTCGTCGCGCTGCGGATCTCACTCGGGCTGGCCCGCCAGGTCGTGACGAGCTCGCCCGATGAGGCCGCTGACCTGCTGGCCCAGACCGAGCTCCAGGCCGGCGAGGCGCTGAAAGAGCTGAGGGAACTCGCCCACGGGATCTACCCGCCGCTGCTGGCCGACCTCGGGCTGCCCGCCGCGCTCGAGGCCCGGGCGCGCAAGGCGGCGCTTCCGGTCACGGTCGAGGCCCCCGCGGTCGGCCGGTACTCCCAGGACGTCGAGGCGGCGCTGTATTTCTGCGTCCTGGAGGCATTGCAGAACGTTGCGAAATACGCCCAGGCGACCGTGGCGCGCGTGTCGCTCGGCCACGAGGGCCAGTGCCTGACCTTCACCGTCGAGGATGACGGCAAGGGCTTCGACCAGGCCACCACCCCGCTGGGCACCGGGCTGCAGGGCATATCGGACCGCGTGGCCGCGCTCGGCGGCACCATCGAGATCACCTCCGCCCCGGGCCGCGGCACCCGGGTCACCGGCCGGGTACCCGCGGGACCCACCCCGTAACGGGCCGCCCGCCGGCCCAAGTTGACGACACGTGTATCAGGTGGGCGCGGTCCGGCTCTGTTTATGGTGCAGGCCATATCCGTCAGCGGTCAGGAGGTGTCGTCATGGCGTTTAAACAGCGTTGGTATCAGCCCCGCGCTTTTGCGCGGTCCGAGATGGCGACCGGCACGGCTGAACGGCGTCAGCAAGGCCCGTACCGGGATTACCGGCGTCCAGTTCCTGGGCCGGCCCGAGACCGCGGGCGGTGCCAGGCTCTCGATGGCTGAACGTCTGGCCACGTCAGGCCGTTCGGACGGCTAGCCGTACCGGTCCAGGTCACCGATTCGCGTCGGCGTCACATGAGGCCGGCCCCGGAGCCATCTTGGCTAGCCGCGTCGTCGTTGCGATCTACCGGGTGACCCGCACCTGACCGTGATCATCAGCGCGGGCAGGCGTCCGGGCCGTCGGGCCAAAGCGCCTGTCCCATTCCGGCCCAAGCGCCAGTCCCACTCCGCCGGATTGCCGCGGGCCGTGCCATCCCGTCCATCAGCCGCATCATCCCATCCTCAACAGCACCGGAAGGAGGTGAGTCACGTGCACATGCACCCACGTGTGGCCCGCCAGGTCGTCGATGACCGGCGCCGCGAGATGCTGGCACAGGTCCAGCAGCAGCGCCGGGCGCGGCAGTTCGCTGCGCTGGCCAGGGCAGCGCGGCGGGCCGAGCGGGCCGAACGGCGAATCCGCCGGGCCATCCGCAAGGCCCTGCGGCTGCGCGCTGGACTGGAAAGATGACCGCCCTTCCGGTCAGCCGGGCACCCGGGCATGTCATGCCGGGCCGGACCAGGCTCAGCCCGCGGTGCGCATAACGCCGGCCAGCGCCCCGCCACCAGATCACGGTGACGGGGCGCTGGCCGCGGCCGCCGCCCGCGGTGAGCGCGACCGCCTGCGGCTTTGCTTCTCCATCTGGCCATCACACTTGCGGCATGTCGCTTGCACAGTCGCCGGCTGTCCTGCTGGCGGGTCAGGTGGCCCGCCAGCTGATTCCCGGAGCGCCGCCCGGGACGGGAGGGAGTAGCCATCGCCAGGATCGTGATTGCCGGTGCCGGGGTCGTCGGCCTGGGTGCTGCCCTGCTGCTGTGCGGGGATGGCCACGAGGTGACGGTCCTGGAGCGAGACGCCGGGGCGCCGCCCGCCGGGGCGGCGGAGATCTGGGCCGCCTGGCCGCGTAAAGGGGTCAGCCAATTCCGGCTTCCGCATTTCTTCCTGGCCCGTTACGGTCGCCTCCTCGACTCGGAACTGCCCGAGGTGAAGCAGGCCCTGGCCGCCGCGGGGGCCGTTTGCATCAACCCCGTCCGCAATGCCCCCGAGGCGCTCCGGGGCCCGGCTCGCGACGAGGATGACCGGTTCGAGTGCATCTCCGGCCGGCGATGCGTGGTTGAGGCAGCCGTCGCGTCGGTGGCCGGGCGTGTCCCGCGGCTGGAGATCAGAAGAGGCGCTGTCGTCGCCGGGCTCGTCACCGGGCCTTCCGCTCGCGGCGGTGTGCCGCACGTGGCCGGGGTTCGCCTCGACACGGGCGAGGAGATAACTGCCGATCTTGTCGTGGACATGACCGGCCGGCGCTCGCCGCTGCCCCGGTGGCTCGAGGCGATCGGCGCCCGGGCCCCGCGCGATGAGGTCGATGACTGCGGCTTCATCTACTACGGGCGGCACTTTCGCTCGGCCGACGGCAGGATCCCCCCGGCGCAGGGGGGCTTGCTCACGCACCTCGGTACTATCTCGGCCCTGACGCTGCCGGCCGACAACGGCACCTGGAGCGTCACGCTGGTGACCAGCGCCAGGGACAAGGCTCTGCGTCCCTTGCGCGACCCTGCGATCTGGGCGCGGGCGGTCCGTTCCTTGCCGCTGGTGGCGCACTGGCTGGATGGGCAGCCGATCGACGACCGGGTGATGGTGATGGCCGGGATCGAGGATCGCCACCGGAACCTGATGGTCGACGGCACCGCGGTGGCTACCGGAGTGGTAGCCGTCGGCGACGCCTGGGCGTGCACTAATCCGACGGTAGGCCGGGGCGTCTCGATCGGGATGCTGCAGGCCGTGCTGTTGCGTGACACGATCGCCGGGACCGGTCTGGACGATCCCTGGGAGTTCGCCTGTTCCTTCCACCACGCCACGGCCGAGACGGTCGAGCCCTGGTATCGCGACACGCGGGCGGGTGATCGGCACCGGCTGGCCGAGATCGACGCTCTCATCGGCGGCGGCGAGTACCGCCCGGCCGATCCCGGCTGGGAGATCGGCCACGCCCTGGCCAGCGCGGCCGTCAAGGACCCCGACTGCCTGCGTGCCTTCGTCAGCGTCGTCATGCTGCTGAGCCGGGCCACTGACGTGGCGGCCCGCCCGGGCCTGCTCGGCAAGATCACCGCTCTGGGCGGCGGGTGGCGCGACGAGCCGATCCCGGCCCCGGGCCGGGCCAGGCTGCTATCCATCGTCAACGGTGCTGAGGGGGAGTCGTGAGAGCCCAGGCAGTCGACGCGGGCATCGAGTATGAGGTGACCGGGGAGGGCCGGCCGGTGATCCTCCTGCACGGGTTCCCCGACTCGGGACGGCTGTGGCGCAACCAGGTCCCGGTCCTGGCCGCCGCCGGGTTCCGGGTCATCGTCCCTGACCTGCGCGGTTACGGGCGCTCGGACAAGCCCGGGGCGGCCGGTTCGTACTCCCTCCCCGCACTGGCGGGAGACGTCATGGCCGTCCTGAGCGATGCCGGGGCGGAGCGGGCCCACGTCGTGGGCCACGACTGGGGAGCGGCGCTGGGATGGGTGCTCGCGTCGCTGGTACCTGACCGGGTCGATCACCTCGTCCTGCTGTCGGTCGGCCACCCGTCGACGTTCCGAAGGACGCTGGAACAGTGCGAGAAGTCCTGGTACATGCTCCTGTTCCAGTTCGCCGGCGTTGCGGAGCAATGGCTCAGCGACAACGACTGGGCCAACTTCCGGTCCTGGTCCGGTCACCCGGACGCCGAGGCCGTCATCGCCGAGCTGGAGGCCACGAATTCCCTGACGCCCGGCCTCAACTGGTACCGGGCCAACCTGCCCGCCGAGTCCTGGGTAGCGCCTCCGCTGGCGCTGCCGGCCGTGCAGGCACCGACCATGGGGATATGGAGCAGCGGTGACATGGCCCTGACTGAGACGCAGATGACCGATTCGGCCGAGAACGTGGCTGGTCCCTGGCGCTACGAGCGGGTCAGCGGCCCCGGCCACTGGATGCAGCTGGAGGCTCCCGACACGATCAACCGGCTGCTGCTGGACTTCCTCCCCCGGTAGGGGCCTCGCGTGCGTGGCCCGCACGTGCCGTCCGCTACCGGGATTCGCGGGACGCTACCCCAGCTGGTCGCGGCGGCGGGTCAGGGCGGCGGTTTCGGCGGTGTTGCCCGCCAGCTGGATGGCCTGGTCGTACGCCGCGCGTGACTTCTGAGTGCGGCCCAGCCGGCGCAGCAGGTCGGCCCGGGCGGCGTGGTAGGCGTGATAGCCGGCCAGCTTGTCGCCCAGGCGATCGACCTCCGCCAGTGCTACCTCCGGACCGTCAAGCTCGGCGACCGCGATGGCCCGGTTGAGGGTGATGACCGGCGAGGGGTCGAGGCGGACGAGCTGGTCGTAGAGGGCGACGACCTGCGACCAGTCGGTGTCGCGTACGTCGGGGGCGGAGGTGTGCACGGCGTTGATCGCGGCCAGGATCTGGTAGCGACCCGGAGCCACACCGCCGGCCAGGCGCTCGCGCACCAGCCGATGACCCTCGGCGATCAGCGCGGCGTCCCAGGTCCCGCGGTCCTGCTCGCCGAGGCTGACCAGTTCGCCGCCCGCCGAAACCCGGGCGGTGCGGCGGGCCTCGATCAGGACCATCAGCGCCAGCAGCCCGGCCACCTCACCGTCCTCCGGCATGAGGACCCTGATCAGGCGGGTGAGCCGGATCGCCTCGGCGGTCAGGTCGTGGCGGACCGGATCGGTGCCGGGGCCGGTCGCCAGGTAGCCCTCGTTGAAGACGAGGAAGAGGACGGCGAGTACGCCGGAGACGCGGGCCGGGAGATCCTCGGCGGACGGTACCCGGTACGGGATGCGAGCCGCCTTGATCTTGGCCTTCGCGCGGGTGATCCGCCGCCCCACGGCGGTCTCCTGCACCAGGAAGGCACGCGCGATCTCGGGCACGGTCAGACCGCCGACCATGCGCAGCGTCAGCGCCACCCGGGTCTCTATCGCCAGCGCCGGGTGACAGCAGGTGAAGATCAGCCGGAGCCGCTCGTCGCCGATGGCGCCGAGAGGCCCGGGCGCGTCGTCGTCGTACAACAGCTGAGCCTCCTGCTGCTTGTCATCGCGCTTGTTCTCGCGCCGGATCCGGTCGATGGCCTTGCGGTTGGCGGTGGTGGTCAGCCAGGCGCCGGGGTTAGCGGGCACGCCGTCGGCCGGCCACCGCCCGACGGCGGTCGCGAACGCCTCGGCCGTCGCCTCCTCAGCGATGTCGAGATCACCGAAACGCCTGGTCAGGGAGGCGACTACCCGCGCCCATTCCTCGTGATGGGCCTGGGTGATCGCCTCCCGGGCGTCGACCGCGCTCACAGGATCGGCCGCACCTCGAGCTTCCGGTTGCAGGCCTTCGACCCCTCGGCGGCCAGCTTCAGCATCACGTCGAGGTCGGGGGCCTCCATGATCCAGAAGCCGACGAGATACTCCTTCGACTCCAGGAAGGGCCCGTCGGTGAACATCGCCTCCCCGCCGCGGTTGTCGATGACGGTGGCCGAGCTGGGCGCCGCGAGGCCAGCGCCGAAGACCCAGTGCCCCTCCGCATCGAGCCGCTCGTTGAACACGTCGATGGCCGCCATCTCGGCCGGGGTGGCGAGGTCGGTCGTGTTGTTGATCACGGAAACCAGGTATTGCATCGCGGATCATCTCCTGTGACTCCGGGGCGCCCCTCGTGGACGGCCCCTCACCCCTGCTACGAACACCCCGGTCCCGATCCGACACCGCCGCCCGGATTTCCTTCCCGGTGGCTGGCCCGGCTGGCACCGTCGTATGGCCTGGGCCGCCATTCTTCCCGTCATCCTCGCCACCAGCCAGCCCGAAGGCCGGAGCGGACCCAGGCGGGGTTCGTGCTACCACCACGGCCGCTTAGCTGGCTGACGCCCTTGCCGGTCCGGTGCGCAAGGATCCACAGTTTGACGCAGGAGGTCATGTTGGCCCTGCTCAGATTGCTGCTCCGGGCCCGGTTTCGCCACCGGTGGCGATCGTGGCTGCCGCTTTGGCTGCTGGTCGCGCTGGCCAGCGGGCTGGTCCTGGCCGGCGTTGCCGCCGGCCATCGCACTGCCACCGCGTTTTCCCGGTACCAGGCAGTCCATGGTTACGACGCGTACCTTTTCGGCTTCAGGCCGATACCCGGGATAACCGCCCTGCCCGAGGTCGGCTCCGCCGCGCCGGTCTCAGTTTTCGGGAGCGGCATCCCGACTTGTGCGTGCTCCCGCCCGATCGGCAACAGCCAGTTCACCGTGGTCGGCACCCCAAACGCCCTGCCCCGCCTGGTCAAGCTGGTGGCGGGCCGGATGCCCGACCCGTCGGATCCGGACCAGGTGCTGGCGTCGTTCAGCCTGGCCCAGGACGTCGGGGTGCGCATCGGCACGGTGATCCATGTCCCGTTCTACGCAGCCGCCCAGCGGAAGGCCGTCTTTAGCGGTGCCGGCGTCAGGCCAGGCGGCGCGACGGTGGCCTTTCGCGTGGTGGGCATTGAAGCCGCCGAGACGGAATTCCCGACCGCCAATGCTCCCGTCTACGACCTGTACACCACCCGGGCCTTCGCCCGGATCTTCGGGCCGAGGGCGTTTGCCTTTTACGGCTACTACGTCCAGCTTCGCCACGCGCCGGCCGATTTTCCCCGGTTCGCCGCCCGGGCCCGGGCGCTTGGGCGCGATCGGGGTACTGGATCTGGGCACCGAGGCCAGCGCGATCGAGTCCTCGATCCATCCCCAGGCGGTGGGATGGTGGATCCTGGCCGGCCTGGCCACGCTGGCCGGGATCGTCGTAGTCGCCCAGGCGCTCTCCCGCCAGGCCACGATCGAAGCCGAGCCGTATGACACCTTCAGTGCCCTGGGTGTCACGCGGCGCCAGCTCGTGGTCCTGAGCATGACGACGACGCTGATCATCGCCGCCGGGGGCGTCATCGGCGGGGTGGCCATCGCCTTCGGGCTTTCCCCGCTCACCCCGGTGGGCGAAGCCAGGCTGGCCGACCCCTCACCCGGGTTCGCATTCGACGCGTCCGCCCTGCTGCCCGGCGCGCTGGCGGCGATCATTGTCGTCCTTGCCCTGGGCCTGTGGCCGGCCATCCGGACCGCACGGGCCCGCCGGCCAGCGCCAGCATCGCAGGTTACCCGCCCATCCCGGATCGTGTCGCGGCTGGCCAGCGCCGGTGCCTCGCCCAGCGTGCTGATCGGAGTCCGCCACGCCCTCCAGCGGGGCCGCGGCCGCGGTGCGGTGCCAGTCGGCTCAGCCCTGACCGGATCGATCCTGGTCGTCACGGCACTGTGCGCGACCACGGTGTTCGGCGCGAGCCTCACCCACCTGACCAGCACCCCGGCGCTCTACGGACAGGCGTACGACTTGCAGCTCTCCCCGAGTAGCCCGTCCGCGAGCGCAACGCAGCTCGCCCAGTTGCGGAGCCTCATCGAACGCGACCGGGCCATCTCGGACATCAGCCTCGGAACTAGCGCCAGCGTGGGCATCGGCGGCAAGAACGTCGCCGCGATTGCCGGCCAGCGTATCCGCGGCCACCTGCTGCTCACTACGATCGACGGCCGGCTTCCGGTCGCCAGGAATGAAATCGCGCTGGGCGCAGCCACCTTGCGCCAGGCCGGCGCTCACATCGGGTCACTCATCCGGGTGACGGTGCCGGGGCCCAGGGGCGGGATCCGTGCCGCTTCTTACCGGGTCGTCGGCACGATCGTATTCCCGCCCGGCCTCAGCACCGGGGGCCTGGGCCGGGGCGCATCTTTCACCCTCGGCGGCTTGCTCGACGCCCAGTGCGCCCGGTCCCCGGCGCAGAATGCGTGCGAGTTCCGGGTCATCGGCACCGACGGCGGGTTTCTCGTGCGCGCCGTGCCCGGGCCAGCGGGACTGGCCGCCCTGACCCGGCTCGCCCGGGCCTTTCCGTCCGGGGCGACCTTCCCGGTTCCCCCGACCAGCCTGGTCAATTTCGGCGAGGCAGTGAACTTCCCGTTCATCTTCGGGCTGCTCCTCATCCTGTTCGGCACGGCCACCATCGTGCACGTCCTCGTCGTCAGTGTGGCCGCCCGCCGGCGGGAGGCGGGCCTGCTCAAAACCCTCGGGTTCATTCGCCGCCAGGTGGCCTTCGCCGTGTTGTGGCAGACCACGACCATCGCCCTGGCCGGGATCGCCGTCGGGGTGCCGGCCGGTATCGCCGCGGGCCGGCTCATCTGGCGGATCTTCGCGGGCAACCTCGGTGTCCTGCCGGTGCCGGTCGTGACCGCCTGGGCCATCGCGGCCGTGGCGGCCGGTGCCATCCTGATCGCCAACGTGCTGGCGATCGGCCCGGCGCTGGTCGCCTGCCGATCACGCCCGGCCAGCCTCCTCAAGGCCGAATAAGTTTCGCGCCCGCCGTCCGCGGACCTGCCGGTGCCGGCGGCACGTGAATACTGGTCCCAGCGTGGCGGGCCGGGCGCTTGTGCCTGGCGGGAGGAAGGAGTCCGATAAGGCATGGCTGATGCGCCGCATGAGGAGAGCGAGGCGCCCCCCGCGGGCAGCACCACGGGCGGCCCATCCCCGGCTGAGGCGGCCACCGCCGAGAGGTACCCGGCTGATGCATCCTCGGCCCAGAACCCCTGGCCGCGGCTGGGCAGCCGCTTCGAGCAGGGGCTGAGCCTGTCCCGGGTCGTGATTATCGTTCCGGTGGTCGTTCTCCTGCTCTCCGCCATGTCGTCCTTTGCTTACGGGACGGACGTGTTTGTCAGGTCGGTGGCCAGTGTCGTGGAGGACCCCGAGCTGACCAGCCATAATCTGGGCTTTCTGCTCCTGCTGACCGACCTGTTCCTGATCGGCGCGACCCTGATGATCGCGGCCTTCGGCTTCTATGACCTGTTCATCGGCCGGGTCGGCACGGCGGCCCGGGCGTCCGGCTGCCTGGCTGGCTGCGGATGCACGATCTCAACGACCTCAAGGCCAGGGTGATCTCGATGGTCATCCTGGTGGCCGCGGTCACCTTCGTGGACGACGTGGTCGAGTCCAAGGGCGGCCTGGACGCGCTCTACACCGGCGTCGGGGTGGGGGTGGTGATCGCGGCACTCACGGCGTTCCTGCGCTTCGGCCGGACGAACGGCAGTGAGCGCTCATAGCCTGCGAGTTCGCCAGGCATCAACCGGCTCGGCGGCCGCGGTCAGTTGATGTCGAACTCGTTGCCTTCCGGGTCCTTCATCCCGACCGCGTAGTGGTCCAGTCCTTCCTCGGACAAGGCGCCCGTGATGGTGGCGCCCTGGCCGGCCAGCCGGCTGGCCGCCGCGTCGACTCGCTTCCGGCGCGTCTCGATCGGGTCCGTCCGCTCGCCGCTGGCGTGGATGTCGAGGTGCAGCCGGTTCTTGCCCGCCTTGGCCGCCGGGACGACATGGAACCAGATGCTCGGCCCGTGGCCGTCCGGGTCGCTGATCCGGTCCGCCCCGTCGGCCAGCTCCTCCTCGGGCACCCCCAGCTCGCGGTAGAAGTCGTTCCAGGTAGCGAACCCGGCCGGGGCCGGCGCGAGCTCATAGCCCAGCGCGGCGGCCCAGAACCGGGCCAGCCGGTCCGGGTCGGCACAGTCGATGACCAGCTGATAGCGAACAGGCACCGGTTCCTCCCCAGGCCGCTCAGGTAGCTACCGGCATCCTGCCAGATGCTATTCCTAATAAATTTCACACCCACCGTCCTCCGACCTGCCGGTGTCAGCGGCACGTGAATACTGGTCCCAGCGTGGCGGGCCGGGCGCTTGTGCCTGGCGGGAGGAAGGAGTCCGATAAGGCATGGCTGATGCGCCGCATGAGGAGAGCGAGGCGCCCCCCGCGGGCAGCACCACGGGCGGCCCATCCCCGGCTGAGGCTGCCACCGCCGAGAGGTACCCGGCTGATGCATCCTCGGCTCAGAACCCCTGGCCGCGGCTGGGCAGCCGCTTCGAGCAGGGGCTGAGCCTGTCCCGGGTCGTGATTATCGTTCCGGTGGTCGTTCTCCTGCTCTCCGCCATGTCGTCCTTTGCTTACGGCACGGACGTGTTTGTCAGGTCGGTGGCCAGTGTCGTGGAGGACCCCGAGCTGACCAGCCATAATCTGGGCTTTCTGCTCCTGCTGACCGACCTGTTCCTGATCGGCGCGACCCTGATGATCGCGGCCTTCGGCTTCTATGACCTGTTCATCGGCCGGGTCGGCCACGGCGGCCCGGGCGTCCGGCTGCCTGGCTGGCTGCGGATGCACGATCTCAACGACCTCAAGGCCAGGGTGATCTCGATGGTCATCCTCGTGGCCGCGGTCACCTTCGTGGACGACGTGGTCGAGTCCAAGGGCGGCCTGGACGCGCTCTACACCGGCGTCGGCGTGGGGGTGGTGATCGCGGCACTCACGGCGTTCCTGCGCTTCGGCCGGACGAACGGCAGTGAGCGCTCATAGTCTGCGAGTTCGCCAGGCATCAACCGGCTCGGCGGCCGCGGTCAGTTGATGTCGAACTCGTTGCCTTCCGGGTCCTTCATCCCGACCGCGTAGTGGTCCAGTCCTGCCTCGGACAAGGCGCCCGTGATGGTGGCGCCCTGGCCGGCCAGCCGGCTGGCCGCCGCGTCGACTCGCTTCCGGCGCGTCTCGATCGGGTCCGTCCGCTCGCCGCTGGCGTGGATGTCGAGGTGCAGCCGGTTCTTGCCCGCCTTGGTCGCCGGGACGACATGGAACCAGATGCTCGGCCCGTGGCCCTCCGGGTCGCTGATCCGGTCCGCCCCGTCGGCCAGCTCCTCCTCGGGCACCCCCAGCTCGCGGTAGAAGTCGTTCCAGGTAGCGAACCCGGCCGGGGCCGGCGCGAGCTCATAGCCGAGCGCGGCGGCCCAGAACCGGGCCAGCCGGTCCGGGTCGGCACAGTCGATGACCAGCTGATAGCGAACAGGCACCGGTTCCTCCCCAGGCCGCTCAGGTAGCTACCGGCATCCTGCCAGATGCTTCGCGGCGCGCGGCCAGAGCGCCGGGCCAGGCAGCTCGAACTGCGGTCACGGATCACCGGCGCCCTCCGGCCGAAAGTTTTGGTTGCGCTTGACTGCAGCGAACTGTATTGTCTCCTCTGAGATATTGACTTCATCTGGATGAAGTCAATTAGGCGGGGGCTGTCCAGGCTCCAGGACGGAGACATCCGATGACGATTACGACCAACACGCTCGGCGCCGCCGACAGCAACTTCGTGCTGGGCGAGACGCTGCGTCCGCTGCTGACCCACGCGATGGGATCGGCGGTCGAGGTCTTCGACACCAGCGGTCCCGCCGAGGCCGGGCCGCCGCCGCATCGCCATCCCTGGGAAGAATTCTATGTCGTCCTGTCCGGCCAGCTCGAGGTCACGGTCGACGGCTCGGCGCAGATCCTCGGTCCGGGCGGCGCCGCCCACGTCCCGGCCGACACCGTGCACAGTTACCGCAACGTCACCGACGTCCACTTCCTGACCATTACCACGCACGGTGCGGCCGCGGCGTTCTTCGCTGAGGTCGCGAACGAGGTCGAGATGGACCCGCCGGACATCGCCGGGGTGGTCCGGGTCGCGGCCAGCCATGATATTGAATTCATCATGTGAGCGAGCCCAGGCGCTATGTCAGTCCCAAGCGTGAGGCGCAGGCCGCCGCGACCCGCAGCGCGATCCTCGACGCGTTCGTGGAGCAGTTGTCCGACCCCGGACGCAACACGCTGTCCCCGAGCGAGGCCGCGGTCCGCGCCGGGGTCTCGGTGCGCACCGTGCACCTGTACTTCCCGAACCTCGAGAGCCAGGTCGCCGCGCTCTCCGAATGGTTCGACCAGCATCTCAACCCAGGCGGAATCGCGCCCGCGGTGGGCCCCGACGACCTGCCGCGCTACTTCCGGGAGATCCACGCCAACGCGCTGGCCAGCCCGCTGAGCCGTGCGCTGGCGACCAGCAGCGGCGAGGTCTGGCAGACGGTGCGCCGGAGCCGCCGGTCAAAACGTCTCGAAGCGATCCGGGCCGCGGTGGAGGCTGTCGGGGCACCGGCCCGGGCCACCGCGGAAGCCACCGCGATGGTGCTGCGCCTGTCCGGCGCCGACGCCTCGTGGCCGCTGCACGACAGCTACGGCCTGCCCCTCGATCGCATCCCGGACGTCATCGCCCACACCGTCGAGCTCATCATCCGCGACCTGCGCACGCACGTCACCGACGACCGGCCCGCTGACCCGCGAACCCGCGAAAAGGACCCAGACACGGGTCTTTCCGGATCCGGCATGGCAAGATCACGGAAATAGGCCCGAGCCGGACCTATAGCGAGGCGCTCGCGCCAGCCCGGCACCGGACCTATCGGCACCATACGACGGGGGAGTCGGCCATGGCCCGAAGCGAGAACGTCCGCGGCACCTCCCATTCTTTCGCCTGCTACACCTCGGCCGGCCCGGAGGAGGCCTGGGACGCGCTGACCAGTGCCAGCCGAACCCCCGCCTACCTGTACGGCCTGGCCGCACACTCGACGTGGGAAGCCGACGCGGCCATCACCGCCGTATACCAGGGCCGCACCAGGCTTACCGGACACGTCCTCTGCGCGCGGCCCGGCGAACGGCTTTCCTACCTGCTGCAGGCCGAGCCGGCCGATCCGCCGACGTACCTGACCTGGCTGATCAGGCCTAGCCCGAGCGGATGCACGATCACCCTCGTGGTCGACGAGCCCGACACCCGGGATACCACCGAAGCCGCCGAGGACACCTGGCTGCCAGTCCTCGCTGCCCTGCAGCGACACCTGGCCAGTCATGATCCTGGCCGCTTAATTGCGTTGGCTGACCTGGGACTATGTGTGGTGGCCGGTGCTGGGTTCGCGCTGCGGGTCAGTTCGGCCCGGGCAGGACGGTGAGGCCCGGCCATTGCTGCCGCCATCGGGTGGCACTCTGCACCTCGG
>CAVWLF010000017.1:0-98853 GCA_963755815.1 uncultured Actinomycetes bacterium | reverse complement strand
GCGAGTTCACGCGCGTGGGCGGTGCCGGAGCCTAGAGGAGGCAGCAGATGGATGTCTACGAGGCGCTGTACACGACGCGGGCGATGCGCCGGGTCCGGCCCGACCCGATCCCGTACGAGGTCCAGGCCCGCATCCTGGACGCCGCGATCAGGGCGCCTAGCGGCGGCAACGCGCAGGGCTGGCGGTTCATGCTGGTGGACGATCCCGCCGTCAAGGGCCGCCTCGGCCCGCTCTACCGGGACAGCATCCGCCAGCTCTGGGCGACCGCGTACCACGACCGGCTGGAGCAGGCCCGGCAGGCTCCCGGTGAGCCGGCGCACGCGTCCCTGCTCCGGGTCACGGCGTCGGCCCAGCACCTGGCCGATCACTTCGAGCAGGTGCCGCTGTTCCTGATCGGTTTTTCCCGCGGTGACCGCACCGGGGGATCCATCTTCCCGGCGGTCTGGAGCGCCCAGCTCGCGGCGCGCGCCGAGGGCGTCGGCAGCGCCCTGACGTCCGTCCTCGGGATCTTTCACGGCGCGGAGGCGATGAGCATCCTGGGCGTGCCCGAGGACAAGGGCTGGACGATGGCCTGCTGCGTCTCGCTCGGATACCCGACCGGCCGGTGGGCAGTAGCGCCCCGGCGGCCGGTGCACGAGGTCGCCAGCCGCAACAGCTGGGACGGGGACCTCGGCCTGCAGATCCCCGAGCCGCTGTGGCCGGAGGCCAGCCAGCCGGACGGCGCACCCTGAGCCAGCGGACCGACCGCGAAACCGGCCGGGGCCGCCCGGCAGCGCCGGCGGAACGGCCCGACCCGCGGACCTGCCTACTGGCCTAGCTGGTCGTGGCCGCCGCCGTCGGCGGAATCCGTCTCGTCGGTTTCCGGGGCAGCCGCCCCGGAGACGCCGGCCGGGGACGCGCCGGACGTGACGGCGGCGGGCACTGACTCACCCGGGGCGTGGCCGTTGCCGTGCCCGTTACCGTTGCCATGGCCGTTGCTGCCGGGCAGTTCGACGCCTTCGGTGAGGATCGCGTTCAGCCGCGTCCGGACCTTGCCGAGTGCGCCGGTGCTGCCGGGTGCCGGGATCCCGTTCTGGTCCTCCGGATCGGCCGGGGGCAGGCTGGGCGGCGGTTTCCTGGACGCCAGCACGGCGTGCTCCTCCTCCGAGACCGGTCGCTCGATCTCGATGAACTCGCCGCTCGGCATTTGCCTGATGATCCCGGTCTCGACGCCGTGCTCGAGCAGGTGCTTGTCCTTACGCTGCAGGCCCAGGCAGATGCGTTTAGTGAGGATGTAGGCGATCACCGGGGCCACGAACATCGAGACCTGGGCGATGCGGGTGGTGGTGTACAGCCCGATGTCCAGGTGGTCCGCGATGACGTCGTTCGCGCCCTCGAGCCAGAGCACCCCGTAGAAGGTGATCACGGCTATCCCGAGGGCCGTCCGGGTGGGCGCGTTCCGCGGCCGGTCATTGATGTGGTGCTCGCGCCTATCGCCGGTTATCCACTGCTCGATAAATGGCCACAGGGCAGCTCCGGTGAAGATGACGCCGAGCGGCAGCAGGGCAGGTATGAAGACGTTGAAGCTGAACGTGTGCCCGGCGACGTTCCATTCCCAGGGCACCATCACCCGCAGCGCGCCCTCCAGCATGCCCATGTAGAAGTCGGGCTGCGAGCCGGCCGACATCGCCACCGGGGTATACGGGCCGTACAGCCAGACCGGGTTGATCTGGGCGAAGGTCGAGGCCAGCGCCAGCGCGGCGAAGGTGAAGAAGAAGAACGCGCCGGTCTTCGCCATGAAGTACGGGTACATGGGCGCGCCGACGACGTTCTGCTCGGTCCGGCCCTTGCCCGGCATCTGGGTGTGCTTCTGGTGGAACATGATGAACAGGTGCGCCGTGATCAGCGCCAGGATCAGGCCCGGGACCAGCAGTACGTGCAGGATGTACAGCCGGGGGATGATGTCGTGCCCGGGGAACGCCCCGCCGAACAGGAAGTACGCCAGGTAGGTCCCGACTATCGGGATGGACTGCATGACCCCCTCAAGGATCCGCAGGCCCGCGCCGGACAGCAGGTCGTCCGGGAGGGAGTAGCCGAACAGGCCCTCCAGCATGCCGAGCGTCAGCAGCACGATGCCGATCAGCCAGTTGACCTCGCGGGGCTTGCGGTACGCGCCGGTGAAGAAGATCCGCAGCATGTGCGCGAAGATCGCCGCCATGAACAGGTCCGCGGCCCAGTGGTGAATCTGGCGCATCAGCAGGCCGCCGCGCACGTCGAAGCTGATGTTCAGCGTCGAGGCGTACGCCTCGCTCATCCGGACGCCGTGCAGCGGGGTATAAGACCCGTGGTAGATGACGTCGGTCATGCTCGGCTGGAAGAAAAAGGTCAGGAACGTGCCGGTGAGCAGCAGGATGATGAACGAATAGAGCGCGATCTCGCCGAGCAGGAACGTCCAGTGGTCGGGAAAGATCTTCCGGAAGAGCGTGCGGAAGCCCTTGGCGCCGCGGAACCTGTCGTCCAGGAACCCGCCGAGGCCCTCAATCGCCCGGTCAATGGCCATCGCTTACCCCCGCTCCCAGAAGCTCGGCCCGACCGGCTCGTGGTAATCGCTCTGCGCCACCAGGTACCCCTGGGAGTTGGTCATGATCGGGAGCTGGGGCAGCGGCCGGGCGGCTGGGCCGAAGATCACCTGGGCGCCTTTGGGAGCATTGAACGTCGACTGATGGCACGGGCAGAGGATATGGTGCGTCGTCTGCTCATACAGCGACACCGGACAGCCGACATGGGTGCAGATTTTCGAGTACGCGACGATGCCGTCCACCGTCCAGTTCAGCACCGTCGGCGGCTGCAGCTCTCCCGGCCCGAACTTGATCAGGATCGTCGCGGCCTTGGCCAGGGCGTCGTCGTCGTCCTCGTAGCCCTCGGGGATCACCGTGATCATGCCGCCGGGGTCGGTGAAGTCGCCCGGCTTGATCGGCGTGTAGGTGACGTCCTGCATCAGCCGCGTTCCCCGGCGCCACACGGTGTGCCGCAGGCTGGTGCCCGGCAGCGGGCCCATGTCACGGAGCAGGACGACGGGCGCGACCACGAGCGGCAGCGTCGCGGCGATCAGCGTGCGCCGCAGCAGCGGCCGCTTCACGAACTGGCTGGCGTCCGCGCCCTCCTCGAAGGTCTCCTTGAACGCCGCCCGGTCGGCCTCCGGTGAGGCCAGTGGCTTGCGCGCCTCGGTGATCTCCACGTCCGGCATCAGGTGGCGCACCCAGATGGTCGCACCGAACCCCAGGGCCAGCAGCGCGACCGACAGCGAGGTGCCGAGTGCGAGGTTCGACCGCAGCACCGCGTCGACCGAGTGGACTTCCAGGCCGATGTAGGCGGCGATGAAGCCGATGCCCGCCAGCATCGCGAGGATGAAGAGGGACGCGACAACGCGTTCAGCCAGCTTGGCTTTACGCAGGTCAGGCGGATCGGAGGGCAGCTCGCGCGGCGCCACCTCGGCGTGCGTCTCACTGCCGAGCAGGGTCCTCGCCTCGGCCGGCGGCGGGGTGCCGATAACGCGGCGCGGGCCTGCCGGTGCGTCACCGGGCAGTTCGTCGTGACCGTTTGTCTCACTCATGTTCTTCGGACTTCCCTTGCTTCGCGGTAATCCAGAGCGCCGCGAGCACCATGAACAGCAGCAGGCCGAGGAATGCCACCAGGCCCTCCGTAACCGGGCCGACGCGCCCCAGGCTGAAGCCGCCGGGATTGGCCTCCGACCGCGTATTGACGATGTAGGCGATGATGTCGCGCTTGTTTTCCGGGCTGAGGGTACCGTCGTCGAAAACCGGCATCGCCTCGGGCCCGGTCAGCATGGCCTCGTAAATCTGGGTCGGCGTGGCCTGGGTCAGCGCGGGCGCGTACTTGCCGTACGTCAGGGCCCCCCCGGCGCCGACGAAGTTGTGGCACTGCGCGCAGTTGGCGATGAAAAGCTGCTGGCCGAGGGCCTCGTTACCCAGGGCCGGGTCGACCTGCTCGGCGGAGGGGATCGGCGGGCCGCCGCCCAGCGACGCGACATACGCGGCCACCGCCTGAATTGCCTGCTCTCCGTTCGGGCCAGCGAACGGGACGGCCAGCGGCTTGCGCGGCATCTCCGCGCCCGGCTGCTTCGCGGGCATCCGGCCGGTGCTGACCTGGAAGTGCACCGCCGCCGCGCCGACGCCGATCAGGCTGGGCGCCAGGGCGGTGCCCTGGGCCTCCAGGCCATGGCAGCTAGAGCAGTTGCTGGCGAAGATCTCGCGGCCCTTGGCGATCTGCTGATCGTTGGCGGACGGAGCCGAGGCCGAGGCCGAGCTGCCGCCCCCGGTAACGGCCGCATAGGCCATGCCGATCGCGATGAGGGTCAGCAGGACGACGGCGTACCCCGCAGCCGGGTGCCTTCGCCTGGCGGTGATCCAGCGCACTGCGGTCCTCGGCTTCCGGTCAGTGAATCAGGTAGATGGTCGTGAACAGGCCAATCCACACGACATCGACGAAGTGCCAGTAGTAGGAGACGACGATCGCGCTGACCTGCTGCTCCTGGGTAAAGCGCTTGGCCGCGAAGGTGCGCCCGAGCAGGAAGATAAACGCGACCAGGCCGCCAGTGACGTGCAGCCCGTGGAATCCGGTGGTCAGGAAAAAGACCGACCCGTAGTTGGTGGACTGCAGCGTTACCCCGTCCCTGATCAGGGCGAGGTATTCGTAGCCCTGACCGCAGACGAAGTACAGGCCCATGAAGAACGTCAGCACGTACCACTCGCGCAGGCCCCAGCGGGACATGTTCCAGATCGGGCCACTGCGCCTGATCTGGCCTCGCTCGACCGCGAACACGCCGAGCTGGCAGGTGACGCTGGAGAGCAGCAGCACGGTCGTGTTGATCGTGGCCAGCCTCAGGTCCAGATGAGCCATCGGCCAGGGCTCGCCCTGGCCCTTGTCCACCGAGCGGACGGTGAAATACATGGCAAACAGCGCCGCGAAGAACATCAGCTCGGAGGACAGCCAGACGATAGTTCCCACGCTGACCAGGTTCGGCCTGCTAGCCGGAGTGCGCGGGGCTACCTCAGTCGTTGCTGTCGCCACGAGGGCCATTATTACGACACCGCGTAGGCGGACATCGCGCGACCCCCCGTGTCGGTAGCATCCAGTTCCATGAAGGTCGTTGTTTACAGCCATGATGCAGACGTGCGCAGCCGGATCAGGCTCGCGATCGGCCGCCGTCCGGCCCCGGACGTGCCGGAAGCGGAGGTGATCGAGGTCGCCACCCAGCCCGCCCTGATCCGGCTTCTGGACCGGGGCGGAGCCGATGTCATGGTGCTGGACGGCGAGGCCCAGCCGGCCGGCGGCATGGGCATCTGCCGGCAGGCCAAGGACGAGGTCTACGACTGCCCGCCGGTGCTGCTCGTCATCGGGCGTCCTGACGACGGCTGGCTGGCCACCTGGTCACGTGCGGATGCCGTGGTCAGTCACCCGATCGACCCGAAGGCGCTGGCTCAGGCCCTCGCCGGCCTGATGCGGCAGCGGGCTGCAGGCACTGCGATAACGCAGTCCTGACCGCCCGCCGCCTGACCGCGTCCGCCACCTGCACCCGGACCCCGAGGGAGCCGCATGGATTCCCGCACCGCCTGGCCGTCCCTTATCGGCGCGCTGATCAGGGGAGAAACGCTCACTCCGGACGAGGCCGCCTGGGCCATGAACGAGATCATGGACGGCGCCGCCACGCCCGTCCAGATCGCGGGCTTCGGGGTCGCGCTGCGGATCAAGGGCGAGACGGTCGGTGAGCTGACCGGCCTGGCCCAGGCGATGCTCGGGCACGCGACGCCGCTGCAGATCCCCGGCCCGCTGGTCGACCTCGTCGGCACCGGCGGGGACGGCGCGCACACGGTCAACATCTCGACGATGGGCAGCATCGTGGCCGCGGCCGCCGGCGCGCGGATGGCGAAGCACGGCAACCGGGCCGCGTCGTCCGCCTGCGGCGCCGCCGACGTGCTGGAGGCGCTCGGCGTGGCGATCGATCTTCCGCCGCGGGCCACCGAGCGGCTGGCCGAGGAGACCGGCATCGTCTTCCTCTTCGCGCCGCTCTACCATCCGGCGCTGCGGCATGCCTCGGTCGCGCGCGGGCAGCTCGGCGTGCCCACTGTGTTCAACTTCCTCGGGCCGGTGGCGAATCCGGCCCGGCCCGGGGCGCTGGCGGTGGGGGTCTCCGATCCGCGGATGGGATCGGTCATCGCCGGCGTGCTGGCCAGCCGCGGCAACTCCGCCCTGGTGTTCCACGGTGATGATGGCCTGGATGAGCTGACCACCACTACGAGTTCGACGGTCTGGGTGGTGCACGGCGGTGCCGTCAGCCAGACCGTCCTTGACCCGGCCGAGCTGGGTATCGGCCGGTCGGCGGCGGAGAGCCTGCGCGGCGGGGATGCCGGGCATAACGCCGCCGTGGCCCGCGCTGTGCTGGCTGGCCAGCCCGGCCCGGTGCGCGACACGGTGCTGCTGAACGCGGCCGCGGCGCTAGCGGCCGAGGCGGGCGTGCCGGGCCCGGAGGATCTGCCGGCGGCGCTCGCGGACGGACTCGCCCGCGCTGCCGCCGCGGTCGACTCGGGGGCGGCCGGCGCGCTGCTCACCCGCTGGGCGGAGGCGAGTCAGCGGCTCGCGGGGTCCAGCGCCTGACTCGCACTGCCTTGCTGACCGGAACGGCTGCTGACCGGAACGGCTGCAACCTGGCCGGTCAGGCGCTCAGGCGGCCGGCTCAGGCGGGCTCTGAGTACCCGAGCGCGAACGCCGCTTCGAGGTCATGACGTGAATAGGTGCGGAACGCGATGTGGGTCTCGGTGTGGGTCACTCCGGGCACCTTGTTCAGGTGGCCCGGGATGACGTCGCCGAGTTCGTCATGCCCGCGGACCCGCACGATGGCCACGAGATCGAACTCGCCGGTCACCGAGTAAACCTCACTGACCTGCGGTATCTGCGCGATCGTCTCGGCCGTTTCGGGAATGCGCGCCACGTCGGCCTTCACCAGAACGATAGCGGTGACCACTTGCGCCTCCTCGGCCGCCGGCGCCGGTGCCCCGGTGGTGGCCGTAGCGTACCGCCTGGCGTCCGGCCGCACCGGTCGTACCGGTCCGGGATGGCCGCGCCGGCCAGCAGACGCCGACAAGCGTCGCGGCGTGCTCGTCGGGGCTGGCGGCTCGGTCCTAGCCGCCCTGTTCCCGGGCGGCCTTGTTCTGGGGCGGCCCGTTCCCGGCCGGGCCGGCCCGGTTCTCGCCGGCCCGGTTCTCGCCGGCCCTGAGTTCCGCCAGCGTGCGTACCCCGGCGACGGCGAGCCTGCGCAGCAGGGCCTGCAGCACCTCGGCCGTGGCCATCGCGTCCGGCAGGGCCCGGTGGCACGGCAGCGTCTTCGTCGCGAAGAAGCTCGCCAGCGTGCGGAGCTTGCAGTCGGGTACCTCCGCGGCGCCGAGCACCAGCCGGGCCAGCGCCACCGTGTCCAGGACGGGGAAGCCCGGCCAGGAAACGCCGGCGGCCCCGCACGCCGCGCTGAGGAAGCTGATGTCGAACGCCGCATTGTGGGCGGTAAGCACGCAGTCACCGGCGAACGCCAGGAACCGGGGCATGGCCACGCTGATCGGCGGCGCCAGGCCGATCATCGCATCCGTGATGCCGGTCAGCGCGGTGATGTCCGCCGGGACCGGGCGGCCCGGGTTGACCAGGGTGCAGAACTGCGCCTGGATCCGGCCGCCACTTACCCGGACGGCGCCGATCTCGGTGATTCCGGCTTCCTCGGGCAGCCAGCCGGTCGTCTCGACATCGACAATGACGAACTCGAGCTCAGTGAGTGACTGAGGCAGCCCGTCGAGTGACCCGGGCGGCCCGTCGAGCAGCGGGGGTACGCGGTCGGGTGACTCCGGCGGCCCGTCGGGCAGCGGGGCCAGGCCGGCGGGTGACCCCGGCGGCGCGTCGGGCAGCGGGGCCAGGCCGAGTGACCCCGGCGGCCCGTCGGATAGCTGGCGCAAGCCGCCGAGTGACTCCGGTGGTCCGTCGATCAGCGGGGGCGTGCGGCCGAGTGACCCGGGCAGCCCGTCGAGCAGGTGGCTGCGCAGGCGCAGTGCACCGGGCGGCTGGGGGAGCCCGCCGACCGGCTGGCTGCGCGGGCGCGGCGCATCGGGCGGCCGGGGCAGCCCGGCGAGCCGCTCGGGCGGCTCACCGTCCGGCCGGATCAGCGCCGCCGAAGCCGGGCCCGTCACGTCGTTAGCTGTCACGCGTTTCACGGTAAGACGGCCTACTGACAGTCCGGATCAGGCGCGCCGGCCCGTGAATCCGGTCTCCGCGCGGCCTGCGATCCGCTGGCGTTTTCAAGAACACCGGCGAGAGTGAGCGATTCGGTTGAATCTGCCGGCCGATCTTCACTAGTGTCAGGCTCCGAGCCGCATCGCTCAGCAGTCGCCACGCGGGCGACGGCGATCGGCCCGCCGCCGAGTTTCCGCGCTGGCACTTGAGCCAGGTCGGGAAGCCGGGGAACCACCGGATGATCGCCAGGCGAAAGCCCGGCTACCTCCTGGGGTGAATCGGCTAGGAGCCTTGTCCGGACCTGGCCGTAGGGCGATCTTCCACAGCCCGAACCCGTCAGCTCACCTGGTAGGCGGACAGTGGGAGAAGGAGCGTGTCACATACGTGGGTACGCGACCATCTATTAGCAGGGCACTGAGAAATTGCGCGGCGGCCATCGGTGCCGGGGCGCTCTCCGTCAGCGTGCTCGTCTCATTCGGCGGGCCGGCCGGCGCCACGCCGCAGCCGACCGTCAGCCAGGTGCAGGCCCGGCTGGCCAAGCTGAACACCCAGGCCGAGAAGCTCGATCAGCGCTACAACCAGATGCAGCAAGAGCTGACCGCGGCCAATCAGCGGCTGAAGCTGGTAAATCGCGAGGCCGCCAGCTACCAGGCGCGGTTCAAGTCGATGCGCAGCGAGATCGCCAGGATCGCCACGCTCGCCTACGAGGACGGCAACATGACGTCGACGGCGGCGCTGCTGACCTCAGGCGACGCGCAGCAGGTTCTTGATCAGTCCTCGATGCTGCAGCAGCTGTCCTCCGACAACAGCGCCGAGATGAACCAGTTCATTACGGCCGCCCATCAGCTAGCCGATGCCCAGCAGTCGGCCAAGCGGGCCAAGGAAGCCATCGTCGGCCTGCAGCACAATCTCGTCGGCCAGCGCAACTCGCTCGACAAGCTGATTTCCCAGCAGAAGACGCTGCTCGCTCAGCTCACCCCGGCCCAGCAGCAGGTGGTCGGCCCGGGCGGTACCAGCACCGGTGGCGCGCCACCACCCAAGTACAAGGGCCCGACCAGCACGCAGGCGGAGAAGGCGGTCGCCTACGCCTACGCCCAGCTCGGTAAGCCGTACGTGTTCGGCGCATCCGGGCCAGACTCCTTCGACTGCTCCGGGCTAACCATGGCCGCGTGGGCTTCGGCCGGTGTGTCGATCCCGCGGACTAGCTACGAACAGTGGGACTCGCTGCCGCACGTGTCGATGTCGCAGATCCAGCCCGGTGACATTCTTGTCTTCAACGGTGCCGGGCATGTCGGGATCTACGTGGGCAACAACGAGATGATCGACGCGCCGCACACCGGACTCGACGTCGAGAAAGTCGCGCTGAGTGGCTGGTACACAGCGACCCTGGATGGCGCCGTTCAGCCCTGATCCAGGCTAGCCTCCGGGTCGGCCCGCGCCGCGGCGCCGGGCTGGCCGGGACCGGCTCGGGCGGGCCGGATCGCGGCGGTCGCCATCGGGTGCCGTGGCCGTCTGGCCGTTAGGATCACGGCACAGGAGCGCGATGCCCAGGGTCCTGATCGTCACCAATGACTTCCCGCCGCGGCGCGGCGGGATTCAGTCATTCGTGCACGCGCTCGCCACCCGGCTGCCCGCCGGAACGGTCACCGTCTACGCTCCCGCCTGGGAGGGGGCCGCCGCCTACGACGCCCAGCAGCCGTTCCCCGTGATCCGCCATCGGAGTTCGCTGATGCTGCCGGTGCCGTCGGTAGCCCGCCGCGCGGCAGGCATCCTGACCGCTCACGGCTGCGACACCGTGCTGTTCGGCGCGGCCGCTCCGCTCGGCCTGCTGGCGCCGGCCCTGCGTACCGCCGGCGCCCGGCGCATCGTCGCGGTGACGCATGGACACGAGGCGGGCTGGGCGGCTCTGCCCGTGGCCCGCTCGCTACTGCGCCGGATCGGCGACCAGGTCGATGTGGTCACCTATCTCGGCGAGTACTTCAGGGTGCGGCTGGCCAGCGCGCTGTCCCCGCAGGCCGCCGGGCGGATGGTGCGGCTGGCGCCGGGGGTGGACACGACCGCGTTCCGGCCCGGCGCCGGCGGAGCCGCCATCCGGCAGCGGCACGGGCTGACCGGCCGCCCGGTGGTCGTCTGCGTTTCCAGGATGGTGCCGCGCAAGGGCCAGGACACCCTGCTCCGCGCGTGGCCGCAGGTCCTGGCCGAGGCCGGGAGGCTGCCCGGCGGAGCGGCTGGCGGCCCGGTGCTGCTGCTGGTCGGGGACGGGCCCTACCGGGCCGAGCTCGGGCGCCTGGCCGGCCGGCTCGGCGTAGCCAGCTCCGTGGTATTCACCGGCCCGGTCTCCTGGGCCGAACTGCCCGGCTACTACGACGCGGGCGACGTGTTCGCGATGCCCTGCCGCACCCGGCGGCACGGCCTGGATGTAGAGGGACTGGGGATCGTCTACCTGGAGGCATCCGCGGCGGGCCTGCCGGTTATCGGCGGCGATTCCGGCGGCGCGCCGGACGCCATCCTGCGCGGCGAATCGGGCTACGTGGTGCCCGGCGGAGACGTGACGGCGCTGGCCTGGCTGACCGGGCTGCTCGCGGACCCGGCCGCGGCTGCGGCCATGGGGGAGAAGGGCATGGCCTGGGTGGAGCGGGAATGGCGCTGGGACCTTGTCGCCGGCCGGCTGCAGCGGATCCTGGCCGGCTAGCTGTACAGAGCCTCGATCTCGGCGGAGAAGTCCTTGGCCACCACGTTCCTGCGGACCTTCAGCGACGGGGTGAGGTGCCCGCTCTCCTCGGTGAAGTCCGTGCCGAGAATCGTGAACCGCCTGATCGACTCGGCCCTGGAAACGGCCTTGTTAGCGTCATCCACGGCCTCCTGGATGTCCGCGATCAGTTCCGGGTCGTCGGCGAGATCCGCCGGGCTGCCTGATGCCGGGCGGCCATGCCGCTCTTTCCAGAAGCCGAGGGCATCGGGATCGAGAGTGATCAGGCAGGCGATGAAGGGGCGACCGTCGCCGACCACCATGCACTGGCTGACCAGCGGGTGCGCGCGGATCCTGTCCTCGAGTACGGCGGGCGCGACGTTCTTGCCGCCCGCGGTGACGATCAGCTCCTTCTTGCGGCCGGTGACCCGCAGGAAGCCCTCATCATCCAGTTCGCCGATGTCCCCGGTGTGCAGCCAGCCGTCCGCGTCGAGCACGTCGCTGGTGGCCGCCGGATTGTTCCAGTAGCCGGAGAAGACGTTCGGCCCGCTGATCAGGATCTCGCCGTCATCGGCGATCCGTACGCTGACTCCCGGCAGCGGCATGCCGACAGTCCCTATCTTGTTGCGGCGCGGCCGGTTCACGGTCGCGGCCGCTGAGGTCTCGGTGAGCCCGTAGCCCTCCAGCACGGTCAGGCCGGCACCGCGGAAGAAATGCCCCAGCCGGTCGCCTAGTGGCGCGCCGCCGGAGACCGCGTACTGCACCCGGCCGCCAACCGCCGCCCGGAGCTTGGCGTAGACGAGCCGGTCGAACAGCGCGTGCCGGAGCCGCAGCGTGCCGCCGCGTCCGGCCGCACCGTCAGGCCCGGCTGCGCCGCCGCCGGCCGCGCCATCGCCGTCAGCGGCCGCGCCATCGTCCGCACCGCCCGCGGTACCGCCTGGCCCGCCGCCGCTGGCCGCGCCACCGTCCGCCGACTTGCTCCAGGCGATAGCTGTCTCCGCGGCGGCGCTGAAGATCCGGCTGCGGGCCTTGCTGGCGGCCGCCTGCTGCTGCGCGCTGTTGTAGACCTTCTCGAATACCCGCGGCACGGCCAGCAGGAAGGTGGGCTGGAACCCCGCCAGTCCCTGGACCAGCGTGCGGCTATCCGGCCAGTGCCCGAGGATGGCGCCGGACTCCAGGCAGCCGACCTGGATGACCCGGGCGAAGGAGTGCGCCAGGGGCAGGAAGAGCATGGTCGAGCAGCCGGGGACCTCGAAGATGTCCGACAGCGAGCCCTCGACCGCATTGCGCACGTCGGCCAGCAGATTGCCGTGCGTGAGCTCGCATCCCTTCGGCCGTCCGGTCGTGCCGGAGGTGTAGATGATGGTCGCCAGGTCGGCCGCGCCGCGCTGAGCCCGCCGCTGGGCGAGCTGGTCATCGCTGACCGAGGTTCCGCCCGCGGCCAGCGCGTCCAGCTCATCGATCTTCCAGATGCCAAGGTCCAGGCCCTCAAGCCGGGCCCGCGCGGCCTCGATGGTCTCGGCGTGCGAGCTCGTCTCCGCGAACACGGCCCGCGCACCCGAGTCGCCCAGCATCCACTCGACCTGCTCCGCCGATGATGTCTCGTAGACCGGCACGGTCACGGCGCCCGCCGTCCAGATGGCGTAATCGATCAGCGTCCATTCGTAGCGCGTGCGCGACATCAGCGCGATCCGGTCGCCGGGCTCGATCCCGGCCCCGATGATCCCGCGGGCCAGCGTCGTTACCTCATCGCGGAACACCGAGGTCGTCACGTCCTGCCACTGGCCGCCGTCGGTCAGCCTCCGCAGCATGACCGAGCCCGGCTCGGCGCCGGCGCGGGTGAATACGACATCCGCGAGGCTGGCGGTGTCGGGTATGTCCGCTACTGCGGGAGCGCTGTACCTGCGCACGGGATCTCCTCAGCGAGCCGCGTTATCCGGATCTCTGGACCGTACCGCGCCAGCCGATGCCGCGCCCAGCGCGGCGGCCCGGCCGCGGTGCCGAAGATCGTCCCGGGCCGGCCGGTCCGGCGCGTCCGCCGGCGCGGTGAGCGGGCCGTTTTCGCCGGCCGGCCGATCTGCTTAGGGTGGTGATCATGCGGGTTCACGTGGTGAGCGACGTGCACGGCCGGGCCGATGCGCTGGCTACCGCCGCCGACGGCGCCGACGCGCTGATCTGCCTGGGCGATCTGCTGCTGTTCGTGGATTACGCCGATCACCGGCAGGGCATTTTCCCTGACCTTTTCGGCGCCGAGGCCGCCCGGCAGTACATCGAACTGCGTACCGCGCAGCGATTCGACGCGGCCCGGGAGCTGTCGGCGCAGCTCTGGGCCACGCTGGGCGGCGATCGCGCCCAGCACGTCGAGGCCGCGGCATCGAGGCAGTACGCGGAGCTGTTCGCGGCCATGCCGACGCCGTCGTACCTGACCTACGGCAATGTCGATATCCCGCGGATGTGGGACGCGCATCTCCGGCCGGGCCAGCGCGTACTCGACGGCGAGCGGATCGAGCTTGACGGCTGGTCGTTCGGTTTCGTCGGCGGCGGCCTGCGGTCGCCGTACCGGACGCCGTATGAGATCGACGACGAGGCCTACGCGGCCAAGGTGGCCGCCGTCGGCGCGGTGGACGTGCTGTGCGCGCACATTCCGCCCGCCGTACCCGAACTGCTCTTCGACACCGTCGCCCAGCGGATGGAACGGGGCAGCGAGGCGTTGCTCGATACGGTCCGGCGGACGCAACCGCGGTACGTCCTGTTCGGGCACGTGCACCAGCCGCTGGCCAGCCAGCTGCGGATCGGCCGCAGCGAATGCATCAATGTCGGCCATTTCCGTGCCACCGGAACGCCGCATGTCCTGTCCTGGTAGCACTGGCCTGATCGCGCCCGGCTGGCGGTACGCTCCGAGCATGGCGGACAGTACTACGTCGAGCATCAATATCGCGCGGCCCAGGGCGTCCGTGATGGACGTCATCGCCGACTTCGCCGCATACCCGGACTGGGCGACCGGAGTCCGGGCCACCGAGATCGTGGAGAAGCGCAGCGATGGCCGGGCCAGCCGCGTGCGCTTCACCCTGGACGCGGGAGTGCTCCGGGACCGGTTCGTGCTCCGCTACCAGTGGGACGGCGACGCGCAGGTCCGCTGGGACTTCGATCCGGCCGAGCCTGGCTCGGTGATTACCGAGCTGTCCGGCGGCTACCTGCTCGCCGATAGCGCCACCGGTACTGATGTCACCTACGACCTCACGATCGGCGTCCGCATTCCGATGATCGGGATGGTCAAGCGCAGGGCGGAGAAGAGCATCATCGACACCGCGCTGAAGGGCCTCAAGAAACGGGCCGAAAATGGGGGAGGCGCGACGACGTGACCAACGACTCAAGGCAGCAGGGTAACGACCCGGTTGGCGATTTCCAGCGGTGGCTGATGCGGTCCGGTGCGCGCGGCCTGGGCAAGGAGGTACGCGGCAATATCCGCAAGACCTTCGGCTACGGCGATACCGGCCGGGATGACGTGTGGGGAAGCGCCACCAGCGAGCCAGAGGGCGGGGAACATCCGCCCGAGTGCGAATGGTGCCCGCTCTGCCGGGCCGCGCGCAAGATGAAGGATTCCGGCCCCGGGCTCAGCTCGCATCTCTCCAGCGCGGGCGACGCTTTCGCGTCGGTCATGCGGGAAGCCGTCGATGCGTTCGAGGCGGTCATCGCGACCGGGACTGGTCCCCGCCGGCCACCGGCGGACGCGAACCCCGGCACGGCGGAGCCGGCCGATGCCGCGGTCGTCGCTGAGACGGCTGATGCCGCCCGGCCCCGGCCCCGGCGCCAGCGACGGCCCGCTGCCCGCTGCCGGTCCGGCCGATGCCGGCGATGCGGGCGACGGCCCGCTGCCCGGTGCCGGTCCGGCCGATGCGAGCGACGGTCCGCTGCCGTGGTCGGATGCCGCGGCGTGGTCGGATGCCGGGCCGTGGGCGGATGCCGCGGATAACGGCGCTGAGCAGCAAGCCGCGATGGGGGAGCCGCCGGAAGGGCCTGCCGGTGGGCCTGACGATCGGGGTTGACGTCGGGGGCACGAAGGTAGCCGCCGGGGTGGTGGACGAGCAAGGCAAGATCATTGAGAAGCTGAAGCGCTCCACCCCGGCCGCGAGCCCGGAGCAGACGGCGCACGTCATCGGCGACACGGTGCTCGAGCTCCTGGGCCGTCATCAGGTCGACATCGTCGGCCTCGGCGCCGCGGGCTTCGTCGATGAGGCCCGGGCTAACGTGCTGTTCGCGCCGAACCTGGCCTGGCGCGATGAGCCGGTCAAGCAGAAAGTCGAGGACCGGACCGGCCTGCCGGTGATCGTCGAGAACGACGCCAACGCCACCGCCTGGGCGGAGACCATCTTCGGCGCCGCGCGGGGACACCAGCATGTCGTGCTCATCACGGTCGGCACCGGGATCGGCGGGGCCATCGTGATCAACGGTCAGCTCTACCGCGGCCGGTGGGGCGTCGCTGGCGAGCCCGGGCACTACCGGGTCGTGCCGGGCGGGCGCCTGTGCGGCTGCGGCAACCGCGGCTGCTGGGAGCAGTACGCCAGCGGCAACGCCCTGGCCGCGGCGGCACGTGAGTTCGCCGGCCGGTCGCCGGCCGGGGCCGCCCGGCTGCTCCAGCTCGGCGGGGGCGGCCCGGAGGGCATTACCGGGCCGGCCATCACGCAGGCGGCCCGGGAAGGCGACCCGGCCGCGCTGCGCTGCTTCGAGACCGTCGGGGACTGGCTGGGCCGGGGGCTGGCCGACCTGGCCGCGATCCTCGATCCCGGCTGCTTCGTGATCGGCGGCGGGGTCTCCGAGGCCGGTGACCTGCTGCTCGACCCGGCGCGAGCGGCCTTCCGGAGCGGGCTGACCGGCGCATCGCATCGCCCGTTCGCCGAGATCAGGCTGGCGGAGCTTGGCCCGGACGCCGGCCTCGTCGGGGCGGCGGACCTGGCCCGCAGAAGCCTGGCCCCGGGACTGGCCCGCAGCGGCTGACGCTCCGCGTGGCCTACACCACCGCGCCGTTATCGGGTCCCGAACCGCGGGACGGCTTGTCCCCCATCCGGACGACCACGACGGTGAAACCGCCGACGAACGCGGCGACGGCGCCGAACGTGGCCCAGCCGGGTATCACCCAGCCGGCCATCGTCGCGGTGAGCAGGTAAGCGGGTCCGCCGAAAAGCGCCGTCCACGCGCCCTTGGCCACCGGGTCCAGTGCGGGCAGCGGCGGCGGCGGGGGCGGGGTGTAGTGGTCGTCGTCATCCTCGTCCGCGGGCAGCTGGACTGGGGTGGCGGGCTTGATGACCCGGGTGCGGTCCGCGATGGCGGTTTCCGGCTTGCCGGGATTGTCCGCCGCGGCCTGGTCATCGCCGCGATCCGGGCCATCCGCGCTGGCCGGCTCAGCCAGATCGGCACTGGCCGGTTCCGGCGATTCGGCTGGTCCGGGGCCGTCCCGCGTATCGGTGTCGATGCGCGGCTGACGGTGCCGGGCCGTGCGCAGGTCCTCGCGCTCCGGCCAGGGCGGCGGCATGCCGTCAGGGTCGCCGGGCAGATCGAACCGCGCGACAAGATCGCGCCAGGCCGCGTCCTCGCCGCTGACGTCCTCGGCCCGTTCCCTGTCGGTCAAGCCCCTATTCCCTCCCCGCGCGGCTGTGCGCCCGAATGAACTCCAGGCTGCCAGTGAAGATGGCTTGGGCGTCGTTGTCCAGGGTTGCGACGTGAAAACTGTTTTCGCACTCCCTGACGATCAGCTGGCCGGGCGGCAGCCCCCGCCGCAGGACGCCGATACTCGCGCCGCTCACCACGTGGTCCTCGGTGCTGTGGTAGGCGAGAACAGGCTGCGTTATATCTCCGAGGTGATCCTGGGTACTGCGCCACAGGCCGGGCAATGTCGCGGCCGCCCGCACCGGAATCCGGTCGTAGCCGACTTCGGTGACGCCTTCCTTCTTGATGTCACTGGCGATGCCCTTGAGCGACGGCACTATCAGTTTCAGCACCGGGGCCAGCGCAAACAGCTTCGTGTCGGCGGTCACCGAGGGGTTGACCAGTACCAGCCCGCTGATCGCGGGGCCCTGTATCTCGGCCAGCCGCAGCGCCAGGCAGCCGCCCATGGACAGGCCCATCACGAAGATCTGGTCCGACCGCCCGCGAAGTTCCTCAAAGGCCCGGCTGACCTCGGCATACCAGTCTTCCCAGCGGGTCCGGGCCATCTCCTGCCAGGTCGTCCCGTGTCCCGGCAACCGGGGCAGCGAGACGCTCAGGCCCGCGTCGGCCAGGTACTCCGCCCAGGGACGCAGCGATTGCGGGCTGCCGGTGAATCCGTGGCAGAGCAAGACGCCGGTGCTGTTCCCGTCGTGGCTGTAGCTCTCGGCGCCGGGCATCACTGGCATCGGCTGGAGATCCTTCCGTCGTTACTGCGTCAGTTCGATCGTCGCACGCCGTCCCGGCGTGCCGGAACCCGTGCGGCCGGGCAACCTCCGGCATCCTGCCCGCCGCGGTGTCACCCGGCACCCGCCGACCCATCCCCAGCGGAGCCTTCACGTGGGAACATGTGAGCGTGTTCTACTGGGTGGTCAAGGCGATCCTCGGGCCGGTCCTTCGCGTGGTCTTCCGCCCGTGGGCGGACGGCACGGACAATGTCCCGCGCGAGGGCCCGGCCATCATCGCCAGCAACCACCTGTCGTTCTCCGATCACTTCTTCGGGCCGCTGCCGCTGCCGCGCAAGGTCGTCTTTCTCGGCAAGGCCGAGTACTTCTCGGGCCGCGGCCTGAAGGGCATGTTCAGCCGGGCGTTCTTCCAGGGTGTCAGCGTGATCCCGATGGACCGGTCCGGCGGCGCGGCCAGTGAGCGCGCGCTGCGCACCGGCCTGCGGGTCCTGGCCAGCGGGCAGTTGCTCGGCATCTACCCCGAGGGCACGCGGACCCCGGACGGGCGGCTGTACCGGGGCAAGACCGGCGTGGCCCGGCTGGCGCTGGAGGCCCGGGCGCCGGTGATTCCGTGCGCGATGGTGGGCACCTTCGAACTGCTGCCACCGGGCAAGGTCGTGCCGCGGCTGCGGGTACGTCCCGGGGTGCGGTTCGGCACGCCGCTGGACTTCTCGCGCTACTACGGCCTGGAGTCGGACCGGATCGTGCTCAGGGCGATAACCGACGAGATCATGTACGCGATCATGAAGCTGTCCGGCCAGGAGTACGTCGACACCTACGCGCAGCGGTCCAAGATCAGGCTGCCGTCGGTCGGCCGGGCCGGGGAGCCCGATGAGCTAGCCGCATCGGACTGACGCGGGCCGGGCCGCAAGCTGGGTCGGCAGCCGGGCTGGTCCAGTTGCATTCCGCATCGTGGATGGTCGATTGGTGTTGCCATAGCCCCACCGATCCGCCATCGACGGCGGAGCGTGGAACGGCGGAGCAGGGAGCAATGTCGGTACCGGTTGGCACGCTGCAGGGGTGACGGAGCTGACCGAATTGAGGCGCCTGCTGGCCCGCCAGCACGGCGTCACGTCGCGCGCCCAGGCCTTAGCCTCCGGCCTGACGCCGGAGATGCTCCGGCACCGTATCCGTGCCGCTGGTCCCTGGCAGCGGATCCTGCCCGGCGTATATCTGACCGTGACGGGCACGCCCACCACCGATCAGCGTGACATGGCCGCGCTGCTCTACGCCGGGCCGGAGAGCATCATCGCCGCGGCCGCGGCGCTGCGCCGCCATGGCCTGCGCGCCCCGGCCACGAGGGCCGTCGACGTCCTGGTGCCCGTTGGGGGCAGGCGCGGGAGTCACCAGGTATCGGACTTGGACGCACCGAGACCGAGTACCAGCTCCCGGTACCTGGCCTACCGCCAGCGGCGAGTTGACCGCATCACCTGACCCCGCCGCGGCCAGCGCGCTCACGAAGCAGGCCCGCGGCCGGTCTCGACTGCCCGAGGCGCGAGCCGTCCTGGCCAGCGGCATGCAGCGGCGCCGCTGCACGGTCGCGGAACTGGCTGATGAACTGGCCGACGGCCCGGCCTGGGGATCGGCGCTATCCCGCTCCGCCCTGACCGAGATCATGGCCGGGGTCCGGCCGGCCGCCGAAGGCCAGTTCCGCGCCCTGCTCATCCTGGACATAGACTTCCGATGCTGATGACTCAACGCCAGTCTCTACCCCGGGAAAAATCATTCGCCATGCCGGACTCCTCGTGGCCTGACGCCGGGCTCGCGGTCTGACGGTGGACTCCCGCGAGTGGCATCTGTCGCCGGCAGCCTGCTAATAGCATCAGTGCGCGCGGCACGCCAGATCGGCGCCTACGCCATCGCAGGTGCTGCACCTCAGCCCGCAGCGATCAAGTCCGAGGGCCACGATCATCGCCACCATCTCCGCTGCGCTCGCAATGCGCAGCGCAGAACCAGCCGGGCTACGGACCTGCCAGCGCTCCGGTAGCCGTCCTGGCGCCCGGCCGCCGCGTCCCGCGGCTAGCGGGCCCAGCCCTTGGTGCGCTCGACGGCCTGGCGCCAGCGGGCATAGGCCCGGTCGTCCCGGGCGCCGGGGACGAACCGGCGGTCGAGTTTCCAGGTCGCGGCGAGCTCGGCCGGGGCGGACCATACGCCCGTGCCGAGGCCGGCCAGGAACGCCGCGCCGAGCGCCGTCGTCTCCGCGACGACGGGCCGCTCGACGGCCACCTGGAGCTGGTCGGCCTGCAGCTGCATCAGCAGGTCGTTGGCGCTGGCGCCGCCATCGACCCGGAGCACCGATCCGGCCGGCCAGGCCTCGGCGGCCATCAGGTCGGCGACATCCCGCACCTCGAAGGCGATCGCCTCCAGCGTGGCGCGGACCAGGTGCGCCCGCGTCGTCCCCCTGGTCAGGCCGAACACCGCTCCCCGGGCATCGGGGTCCCAGTCCGGCGCGCCGAGGCCGGTGAGCGCCGGCACGAACACCACGCCGCCCGAGTCGGGCACGGTCCGCGCGAGCGCCTCGCTCTGGGCCGCGTTGTCGAGCAGGCCGAGCCCGTCCCGCAGCCACTGCACGGCGGCGCCGGTCACGAACACCGACCCCTCCAGCGCATAGGCCAGGGTGCCGGCCGAGTCCATCCACGCCACCGTGGACAGCAGCCCGGCCGGCGACCGGACGATCGTGCCGCCGGTAGCGGACAGCACGAAGGAGCCGGTGCCGTACGTGCACTTGATGTCCCCGGGCGTGAAGCACGCCTGCCCGAACAGCGCCGCCTGCTGGTCGCCCGCTATCCCGGCAATCGGCAGCGACAGGCCGCCGAACGCGGCGGGATCGGTGTGCCCGGTAATGCCGGTCGACGGAACCACCTCGGGCAGGGCATGCGGCGGCACGCCGAAGAGGTCGCAGAGCTCCGCCGACCACTGCCCGGCCTCGATGTCGAAGAGCAGCGTGCGGGATGCGTTCGACGCGTCGGTGACGTGCCGGCGCCCGCCGGTGAGCCTGGCGATCAGGTAGGAATCCACGGTGCCGGCCGCCAGGGACCCGTCCAGCACGCCGGACCAGACGGCCGGGTCATTCTCCGCCAGCCAGGTCAGCTTGGTGGCGGTGAAGTACGGGTCAAGGCGCAGGCCGGTCAGCGCCCTGACCCGTTCCTCGTGGCCCGCCTCGCGCAGCCGGGCGCATATGCCCGCCGTCCGCCGGTCCTGCCAGACGATCGCCCGCCGGGGCGCCGCGAGCGTGGCCCGGTCCCAGATGACCGCGGTCTCCCGCTGGTTGGTGACGCCGACGCAGCTCACCGCCGCGGCCCCGGCGGGCCCGAGCGCCTGGCCGCACGCCGCGAGGGTCGCCTGCCAGATGCTTTCCGGCAGGTGCTCGACCCAGCCGGGCTCCGGGTAATACTGCCGGAATTCGGCGTATCCGCGGCTCGCCACGGTGCCGTCGGGGGTGATGATCAGGGCGGTGACGCCAGTTGTTCCCGCGTCGATTGCCAGCACGCTCATGGGGACTAGTGTGGCGGGCGAGATAACACGAGAGGGAGTAATAATGCGAGTCGGAGTTCTCACCGGTGGCGGTGACTGCCCCGGGCTGAACGCGGTCATCCGCGCCATCGTCCGCCGCGGCGCGAAGGAGTTCGATTACGAATTCATCGGGTTCCGGGACGGCTGGCGCGGCCCGCTGGAGGGCGACACCGTCCCGCTGGACGTACAGGCCGTCCGCGGCATCCTGCCGCTCGGCGGCACGATCCTCGGCTCGTCGCGAACGAATCCGCTGTCCGACGCCGCGGCCAGCGGCGGTCGCTCCGGGGTAGCGCGGATCACCGATAACCTGCACAGCCTGGGCGTCGGCGCGCTGATCGCGATCGGCGGGGAGGACACCCTGGGGGTTGCCGCGCGGCTGCACGACGAGGGCGTCAAGGTCGTGGGCGTACCCAAGACCATCGACAACGACCTGGGCGCGACCGACTACACCTTCGGGTTCGACACCGCGGTGAACATCGCGATGGAGGCCATCGACCGGCTGCACACCACGGCGGAAAGCCACCACCGCGCACTGATCGTCGAGGTGATGGGCCGGAACGCGGGCTGGATCGCGCTGCATGCGGGAATGGCGGGCGGCGCCAACGTCATCCTGATCCCGGAGAAGCAGTTCGACATCGAGAAGGTCTGCGATTACGTGGAGCACCGGTTCCAGACGCGGTACGCCCCGATCGTCGTGGTGGCCGAGGGCGCCCGCCCGGTAGACGGAGGCCTGGCGACGGACGAAACGCCGCTGGACGCGTTCGGCCACGTAAGGCTGGGGATGGTCGGCGTCGGCCAGATGCTGGCGAACGAGATCGAGAAGCGCACCGGCAAGGAGGCCCGCTGCACGGTACTCGGGCACATCCAGCGCGGCGGTACCCCGACCGCCTTCGACCGGGTGCTGGCTACCCGGTTCGGGCTGCAGGCGATCGGCGCCGTGCACGATGGTGCGTTCGGCGTGATGGTGGCGCTGCAGGGCACCCGGATCGTGCGCGTGCCGCTGGCCGAGGCCACCAGCGAGCTGAAGCTCGTGCCCGCTGACCGCTATGACGAGGCCGAGGTCCTGTTCGGCTGACCAGGTCCTATCTGGCTGGCGGGGTCGGCCGTGCGGCGGCCGGCCCGGGCCCGCTGCTGCACGGCACGCCGCTTAGCTGAAGATCATCCAGTCGCGGATATCGTCCAGCCGGTCCGGCGGCAGCTCCGCATAGGTCGTCACCTCGTCCGGGCTGGAGAAGCGGCCGATCTTGTCGCGCGCGGCGACCACGGCGGCCGCCTCGGCGGGTGACAGTCCCAGCCCGGACTGGAGGATCTCGCCCGGCACCTGATTGACATCGACGAGCCCGCCATCGTCGTAGTTACGGGGCAGATCGGGCCGGCCGATTCGCAGTTCACGGGTCAGCACCGGGTCCCGGCTGGCGATCTCCCGTGCCTCCTTGCGCCGCTCCATCCGGCCGCGGGCGGTGGCCAGCGCCTCCCGGTTGAGCTGATCAGCCGTCTCCGGGCGCGCGATGGCGGGCGCGGGCGCCTCGCCGCCGAAGGCGATGAAGGCGTGCAGGGCACCGCCGCCCGCGAGCAAGATGACCAGCCCGCCCGCCGCGGTGGAGCCGCCCCCCTGCTGGCCGCCGATCGATACCGCGACTATCTCGAGCACGACGGCGATGAGATAGCCGGTGAATATCGCCCAGTCCTGCCGCCGGCGACGGGCGATCGCAAGCCGCAGGAACGGCACGAAGGCCAGGAAACCGATGGACCAGACCGGTATCGACGCCCAGGCGAGCCGGCTAAGCAGGCTGCGGCCACCGGCGCTGGCCGTGGGGGACACCCCGGCCGGCTGAGCTCCCGCCGGAACCGGGTAAGCCCCCGGCGGGTAGGGCTGGGTGCCTGCCGGATAAGGCTGGCTGCCGGGCGGGTAAGGCTGGCTGCCGGGCGGGTAAGGCTGGCTGCCGGGCGGGTAAGGCTGGCTGCCGGGCGGGTAAGGCTGGCTGCCCGGCGGGTACGGCTGGGTGCCCGGAGTATGGGCCTGCGGGCCTGCGGCCGCGGGCGGGCCGCTCTCCGGTTGAGACTGCCCTCCGCCAGCGGAACTGGATTGCGTCATCTCAGCCTTCCTCACGTCCTGGTCCCCAGGGCCGGGTCCGCCGCCAAGGAGAGCTCGATGCCATGAACCGGGTAACCCCGCTTAGCTGGCAGACTAGGGGAATGCCCGCCTTGCCCATAGCTGATCACGCCATGCCGTGGCAGGCCGCCGGGCGGCACGAGCCGTGCGTGCTGCTCAAGCTGGGCGAGATCGTGCTCAAGGGCAAGAACAGGCAGCAGTTCGAGCGGCTGCTGGCCGACAACATCAGGCGCGCGATCCGCGATCTAGGCCTTCCGGTCCAGTTGCGGCAGCGGGAAGGCGTGATCGTGCTGACCCTCGCGCCCGGCCAGCCGCCCGGCACTGCGCAGCCGGGCACTGCGGGGCCGGGCACTGCGGGGGCGGGCACTGCGCGCCCTGGCGCCCGGCCCGCCGGAGGGGATAGCAACGCCCCCGGCGGCGCGGTCAGCGCCGTCCCCGACCCGGCCGCCGCGGAAGCCGCGGTCGACCTGCTGGCCGAGCGGATGAGTACCGTGATGGGCATCGCCCGGGTCTGCCGAGCGGTGCGGGTCGCCAAGGACCCGGAGGCGGCCATCGCCGCGGCCGTGCACCTGACGGCCGGCCGGACGGGCAGTTTCGCCGTCCGGGCCAGGCGCCGGGACAAGCGTTTCCCGGTTACCTCGGCCGAGCTCGCCAGGCTCATCGGCACCCGCATCCAGCAGGAACACGGCTACCCGGTGAACCTGAGCCTGGCCGGATATGACCGTCTTCGTCGAGGTCGACCAGTCCGAGGTATTCGTTTTCACCGAGGGCATGCCCGGGCAGGGCGGCCTGCCGGTCAGCATGAGCGGCCGCGCCCTGGTGCTCATGTCGGGCGGCATCGACTCGCCGGTCGCCGCCTACCGGATGATGCGCCGCGGCCTGCGGTGCAGTTTCCTGCACTTCTCCGGCATGCCGCTGACCGGCCCCGAGTCGGTGTACAAGGCTTACGGCCTCGTCCGCGAGCTGGACAAGTTCCAGGGCGGATCGCGGCTGTTCGTGGTCGCGTTCGGCCGGGCCCAGCAGCGCCTGGCCTCCTCGGGCGCGGGCCGGCTGCAGATCATGGCGCAGCGCCGGCTGATGCTCAAGACCGGCGAGGTGATGGCGCGGCGGCAGCGCGCCACCGCGCTGGTCACCGGAGACTCGCTGGGCCAGGTGAGCAGCCAGACGCTGACCAATATCACCGCGCTGGATGACGCCGTGACGCTGCCCATCCTGCGGCCGCTGATCGGCCTGGACAAGATGGAGATCATGGCGGAGGCCCGCCGGATCCGGACGCTGAGCATTTCCGAGCTGCCCGATCAGGACTGCTGCAGCCTGCTGACGCCGCGGCAGGTCGAAACCCGGGCCAAGATCCAGGATCTTCGCCGGATCGAGGCGCGGCTGGACGTCGACGACCTGGCCGAGGAACTGGCCGCGGCCGCGCAGGAGCACACCCCGGACCGGTCCTGACCTTCATTTCTAACGGGGCACTTCCGCCCGCCGCCAGGCCACCCCGGCCGCCCGTCGGCGTGAGCCGCACCGGCCCGGGCGGCCGCGCCCGGCATGTGGCAGGCTGATCGGCGGAGGTAACAAACGTGAAAATCGGATTGCAGGTACCTGACTTCACCGGCCCCGGCGCGGCCCGGCTGGGCGCCGACCTGGCCACCGTCGCCAGGACCGCCGATGATGCCGGGTTCGAGTTCATTAGCCTGATGGACCACTTCTTCCAGATCGGCGTGGTGGGGCCGCCCGAGCACGACATGCTCGAGGCCTACACCACGCTCGGCTACCTGGCCGCCGTCACATCCCGGGCCAAGCTGGTCACCCTGGTGACCGGTGCCGTCTACCGGCATCCGGGCATCCTGGCGAAGATCGTGACCACGCTCGACGTGCTGTCCAGCGGCCGGGCCTGGCTGGGCATCGGCGCGGCCTGGAACGAGGAGGAGTCCAGGGGCCTGGGCATCCCGTTCCCGCCGGTCGCCGAGCGGTTCGAGCGGCTGGAGGAGACACTCCAGATCTGCCTGCAGATGTGGAGCGGCGATGAATCCCCCTACCAGGGCAGCCACTACCAGCTGGAGCGGCCGCTGAACTACCCGAAGGCGCTGTCGTCACCGCACCCGCCGATCATGATCGGCGGCGGCGGCGAGCGGAAGACGCTGAAGTTCGTCGCGCGCTACGCCCAGGCCTGCAACCTGTTCCCCGGCCCGGACCTGGCCCGCAAGCTCGACGTGCTGCGCGCGCATTGCGACGCGGAGGGCCGCGACTACGACGAGATCACCAAGACGTGTTATTTCATCTTCGATGTCGGCGCGAAGGGCGAGAAGGCCGGGCAGGTCGTCGACCAGCTCGGCAATCTGGCCGGGATGGGATTCCAGGCCGCGATCGGCGCGGTGGCAGGCGTCTGGGACATCACGCCGCTGGAGATCATCGGGTCTGACGTGATCCCGGCCGTCTCCGCGCTCTGAGCTGCTGTCCGGCCCGGGCCGTCAGTCAGCCTGGACCGGCGACGCGGACCAGCCGGTCCAGCGCTGCACGGTGATGACGATGACCGGGCCGGCCGGCGGCTGGCCAGCGTACTGCGGGTAGCGGGCCGCTAGCAGGCCGATCGGGCCGGCCAGCCGTGAACGGTCATCCAGGATGGCCGCCTGGCCGTCGGCGCGCACCCACCACAGCCGGTCCCAGTCGTCGTCGTAGCGGTCGGCCAGCACCGCCACGCGGCCATCGGCCCTGATATTGGCCAGCCGCTGCAGGCGGCGCGTGGTCTTCGGCTTAGCGTCGATGGCGCTGTAGATGCGGTCGCCATCCAGCGCGAAGGTAACCGGGACGAGGTGCGGCCGGCCCTGCTCGCGTGGTGCTCGCCAGCCGGGCCACCCGGGCCGAGCCGAGCAGTCGCCTCGCGGCCGCCTCGGGCAGCCGGGGCATCAATGGCCCCGGCCGGCGGCCCGCATCACCTCACCCGGCGATCCGCGCTGCCTCACCCGACGGGCATCGGCTGCGGTGCCTGGCTCAGCGTGCGGCCCATCAGCTGCGGCAGCACCGACATCACCGCGGCCAGCTCGCGGATGTCGCTGTCCACCAGCGCCTGGTCGCCATCGCACAATGCGGCGGCCGGCTCCGGGTGCACGTCCACGATGATCCCGTCTGCCCCTACCGCGATCGCCGCCCGGCTCAGCGGCAGCACAAGGTCGCGACGGCCGCCCGAATGCGACGGATCCACGATGACCGGCAGGTGCGAGAGCCGCTGCGCGACCGGGACCGCGCTGATATCCAGCGTATTTCTGGTGGCTGTCTCGAAGGTCCGGATCCCGCGCTCGCACAGCACGATGTCGAGATTGCCGCGCTGGGCGATGTACTCGGCCGCCATCAGCCATTCCTCGATGGTGGCATTCATCCCGCGCTTGAGCAGGACCGGCTTTCCGGCCGAGCCGACCGCCTGCAGCAGGGTGAAGTTCTGCATGCTGCGGGTACCGACCTGGAGCATGTCGGCGTAGGAGCAGACAAGATCGACGCTGGCCGGGTCGATGACCTCGGTCACCACCGGCAGCCCGGTCTCGGCACGCACCTCGGCCAGGATCTTCAGCCCGGCCTCGCCCAGGCCCTGGAACGCGTAGGGCGAGGTGCGCGGCTTGAACGCGCCGCCGCGCAGCACCGATGCCCCGGCCGCCTGGGCCATCCGGGCCGCGGCCACGGTCTGCTCCGGGGTCTCCACCGTGCACGGGCCCGCGATGACCGTGACGGTGCCGGGCCCGATCGGGACACCGCCCACGGTGATTATCGACCGGCTCGGATGGTGCTCCCTGCTGACCAGCTTGTACGGGACGGATACCCGCATGACGTCGCCGACGCCGGGCCTGCTGCGCAGGTTCAGCGCGCCGAACTGATCAAGATCACCAACCAGGCCAATGATCGTCCTGGAAACCCCGCGGCTCACGAAGGCTTCCCCGCCCGCCGTGTGCACCAGATCCACGATTGCGTCAACGTTTGCCTGCGTGGCCTCTGGGGCCATCACGACGACCATCTCACCACTCCCTGTCCTCCATCATGACGAAAGCCCCGGGCCGTTCCGGCCCGGGGCTTCCCTTACGTCGCTCGCGTCAGTGCAGTATCTGGCGGGCGACCGTCCGAAGTCCGGGCCGGTAGCCATAAAAGAACCAGTACTGCTTAAGCACGGCCGTAAGCCTAGCGCACGCGCGGGGTGCCGCGGCGGGGCGGGCGCGGGATCGGCCGCGATGACAAGGTGGCCGATAACTCCGTCGCCTGAGCCGCCCGCCGCCGGGGTGCCGCGCCGCCCGCCGCCGGGGTGCCGCGCCGCCCCGCTCCGAGCCCCGCGTCTCGCACCCGGCGCGAGATGAATTAGCGGTTAAGATCCAGCCGGTTTAGCGGGGCGGAAACCGGCCAAATCTTAACCGCTAATCTGATTGCGGCCCGGGCCGGTCAGCTGAGTGCCGTCGGGGGCCGGTCAGGTGAGTGCCGTGCCGCGGTCCGGGGACCGGGTGCCGCGGCCCGGGCCGGTCGGCTGAGTGCCATCCCGCAGCGCGCGCAGGGTCGCAATATCCTTCGCCTGTCCCCGCTCGCCGCCGGGCGTCTCGACGATGAAGGGCACGCCCGCGGTGGCCGGGTGCCGGAGCAGGCGGCCGAACGGCGCGGCGCCCAGCTGCCCGGCGCCGATGTTCTCGTGCCGGTCCTTGCGTGATCCGCAGCCGTCCTTCGAGTCGTTGGCGTGAATGAGCCGGAGCCGGCCCGGGCTGACTGACGCTAGCTCGGCCAGCATCGCCGCCACCCCATCCGGGCCGGCCAGGTCGTGCCCGGCGGCGAAGACGTGACAGATATCCAGGCATACGCTGGCCCGCGGATGCCGGTCAAGCGCATCCAGGTAAGGCCCGAGATCACCGACGGCGGAGCACAGCATGTCGCCCTGGCCGGCCATCGGCTCGAGCAGCAGGTCGGGGCCATGGCCGGAGATCTCATCGAGCAGCGGCAGCAGGCACTCCCTGACCCGCCGGAGCGCCGTCGCCCGGTCACCGCCGACGGCCGACCCGGTATGCACGACGACACCGCGGGCGCCGATCTGCCCGCCCCGGCGCAGCGAGTGCCGGAGCGATCCGACGGACAGATCCCGGGTCCGCGGGTCCGGCGAGCCGAGATTGATCAGGTACGGGGAATGCACGAACACGCCGATCCCGGCCCGGTCGGCCTGGTCGCGCAGCGCCGCGTCTTGCCGCGCGTCCGCCGCTGACAGCGCCCAGCCGCGGGGGTTGGAGACGAATACCTGGATCGACTCGGCCCCGACCGCGGCGGCGTACCGCAGGCCGCCGTCGGCCAGGCCGCCGGTCGTTGGCACGTGCGCGCCGATGGGCCGCCGGACCGGGGAGAGGGCGCTGTCCGGCACGGCCCAACAGCCTAGTACCCGGTCCCGCTCCGGGCCGCTCGCGCTGACCGAAGCGCCGAACGGCATCCGCCTAATAAAGGCCCAGCCGGTCCGGTCTAGAAGCCGCCGAGGCCCACGAAGATCGTGATCGAGGTGCCTTATACGGGCCCAGCGGGTCCGGTCTAGAAGCCGCCGAAGCCCACGAAGATCGTGATCGTGGTGCCTTTCGGGGCCTGGCCGGTCGGGTTGTAGCCGAACACGCGATGGCCCCGGCTCAGGGTGTCGACGTTGACCTGGAATCCGGCCTGCTGCAGGACGGCGATGGCCTGCTGCGCCGGCATCCCTTGCACGTCCGGGATGGCGACTAGCTGAGGCCCGGCGGAGACCCGGATGGTCACCACCTCGCCGGGGGTAATCGGCGTTCCCGGCCGCGGTGACTGAGCGGTGATCGTCCCGGCTGGCTGGCTACTGTTCTTGTCCTGCTCCGGGTTCAGCTGGAAGCCGTCCTGCTGCGAGAGCTGCTGCGCGGCGGATTCCTGCTGGCCGACCAGCTCGGGCAGCGGCTGGCCGGCGCTCTCCACGATCGTGACCGGCTTCGTCTGCGGCCAGGACAGTCCGGCGATCGGATTGGTGCTGATCACGACGCCGAGCGGAATCGTGGTGGAAGCCGCGCTCTTAACGTGGCCGGGGATCAGCCCGGCCCGCCGGAGGGCGGCCTCGGCGTCGGCGACCTTCATGCCGGTTACCGACGGGACCTGGACCTGGACCGGTCCGAGCGACGGGACGAGCGCGATGACGCTGCCGCGATGGGCCCGCGACCCGATCGCCGGATCGGTGCGGATGACGTGGCCCCGGGTGACGGCGTTGTCGTGCTCGCCATGGACGGTTTTCACCTTGAAGCCGAGATTCCGCAGCTCGGTGGCTGCGGTGGCCTTCGCCAGCCCGCCGACCGGGGGAACCGCAACGTACTGGCCGGAGATCACCCACCAGCCGACCAGGCCGAGGATCAGGACGACGGCCGCGGCCAGGGCCGCGTAAGCGAACTTGCGGCTGAATAGCCATTGCTGCAGCCGCGGCTCCCGGCGGCCATAGCCCGACGGCCGGTGCACCAGGCCGCTGATCGCCTCGTCCTCGTCGGCGTTGTGCGGCCCGGGACCCGACACGATGAGCGTGTGGTTCATGCCGTCGTACGGATCGGCCAGCTGTGCCGCGGGCACTGCGGGCAGGATCTCAATTGCCCGGCCGCGCCCGGGCTTCCCGTGCCGCGGTTCGCCGTGGCCGACTGAGTCGCCCGGCATTGGTATCGCGCCGGGTGATGACGAGCCGCCGGGCAGCGACGGTGCGCCCGGCCCGGCTGACGGACCGGCCAGTGCTGATGCGCCGGCCGCGGCCGCGGAGCCGGCCATGCCGACTCGCTGGCCGGGACTGGGGCATTTGGCCAAGATGACGCGGTGTGCGGCGCCGGAGAGGCCGGCCATGATGACGCATCGGCCGGGGACGTGGCGCCTGGCCATGATGACGCATCGGCCGGGGCCGGGGGAGCCGGCCATGATGACTCGCCCGCCGGGACTGGCGCGCCTGGCCATGATGACGCGGTGTGCGGCGCCGGGGAGGCCGGCCATGAGGACGCGCCGGGCGAGGTGGGCGGGTCCGGCCACGATGACGCGCCGGGCGAGGCGAGCGGGTCCGGCCATGATGACGCATCGGGCGAGGCGGGCGCGGTCGGCCATGATGACCCGCCGGCCGGGGTCGTGCTGCCCGGCCATGCGCCGGCCGGGGCCGGGGCGCCTGGCCATGATGATGCGCCGGCCGGGGCCGGGGGAGCCGGCCATGATGACCCGCCCGGCAGGGTGGTCGCGCCAGGCAGGACCGCGCCGGGCAGCACGGCACCGGGCAGCACGGGGCCGGCGTTCCCCGGCGATCCGGTACGGCTGGCCGAGGCGGAGTCTGCGGCGGGTGACCCCGGCGATCGGCCGCCCCCGGCGCACCTCGCCAATGGCCTGCAGGAACTGGCTGGCGTCAGCCGGGCGCAGCTCGGGATCCCGGCTGGTGGCCAGCGCCACCAGCGCGTCGAGCGCCGGGGGGAGTCCGGGCGTGACGCTCGACGGTGCCGGGACGGCATCGTCGACATGCTTGTGGGCCACCTCGAGCGCTGACTCGCCCCGGTGCGGCTGGACTCCCGTGAGCAGCTCGAACAGCATCACGCCGGTCGCGTAGACGTCGGTACGCGCGTCGGAGGCGCCGTGCGACACCTGCTCCGGGGCCAGGTAGGCGGCCGTGCCGATGATCATGCCGGTCTTGGTGCGGCTGGCCCTGGCCGCGGCCCTGGCCAGCCCGAAATCCGCGACCTTGACCGCGTGGCTGGCGGTAATCAGCACGTTCTCCGGCTTGACATCGCGGTGCACGATCCCGGCCTGATGAGCGGCCGCCAGCCCGGTCAGGACGCCCTCGATCAGGTCGAGCGACTCGCGCGGGCTGAGCCTGCCGCGCTCGGTCAGCAGCGCGCGCAGCGTCCGGCCGGGCACGTACTCCATGGCCAGGAAGAGGATGTCCCCGTCGGAGCCCTGGTCGTAGACCGCGACCACGTTCGGGCTGGACAGCCGGGCTACGGACCTGGCCTCGTCGATGAACCGGCGGACGAAGTCGCCGTCGTTGGCCAGCTCCGGGTGAGCGATCTTGAGCGCCACCATGCGGTCCAGCCGCGTATCGGTGCCGAGGTAGACGGTGGCCATCCCGCCGCGCGCGATCCGGGAGTCCACCCGGTAGCGTCCGTCGAGCAGCCGCCCGATCGGCGGCCGCGCCAGCGTCGTATCCATCAGGTCGAGTGTATTGGTGCTATCTCGTCCCCGCCCAGGTAACGGACCTGCCGGATCAGCCGCCGGGTGGCGGTGAGGAGGCGGTCGCGTACCGTCGCCGCGGCACCCGGCCGGCCAGGAAGGCGAGCCGTCCCGCGATCACCCCGGCGCGCATCGCCTCGGCCATCAGTTCGGGATCATGGGCTCTGGTCACCGCCGTCGCCAGCAGCACTCCGTCGCAGCCCAGCTCCATCGCGATCGCCGCGTCACTGGCCGTCCCGATGCCCGCGTCAAGGACCACCGGCACCCCCGCCGCTTCGACGATCAGCTCGATGTTGTGCGGGTTCCTGATCCCGAGCCCGGACCCTATCGGCGCGCCGAGCGGCATCACCGCCGCGCAGCCCAGCTGCTCAAGCCGCCGCGCGAGCACCGGGTCGTCATTGGTGTACGGCAGCACCGTGAACCCGTCAGCGACGAGCAGCTCAGCCGCGTCGAGCAACTCCACCGGGTCGGGCAGCAGCGTCCGCTCGTCGGCGATGACCTCGAGTTTTACCCAGTCCGTCCCGAGGGCCTCCCGGGCCAGCCGTGCCGTGCGCACCGCCTCGGCGGCGGTGAAGCAGCCGGCCGTGTTCGGCAGCACCCGGATGCCGCGCGCCACCAGGACGTCGAGCACCGACCCGGAGGCGGCGGGATCGACCCTGCGCATGGCGACCGTGGTCAGCTCCGTGCCGGATGCGGCGAGCGCCCGGTCGAGCACCTCCAGGCTCGGTGCGCCGCCGGTGCCCATGATGAGGCGCGATCCCATCGCCTCGCCGGCGATCACGAACGGGTCGTCCATGGTCAGCCTCCTCCCGCGGCGGCGGGCACTGACCGGGCGTCCATGGTCAGCCTCCCTGCACTGCGGTGATCACTTCGATGAGGTCGCCGTCGGCCACCGGGGTGGTAGCCCAGCTGGCCCGGCGGACCACCTCGCCATTAACGGCCGCCGCGACGCCGCTGGCCGATGTCGTTAGCAGCCGGACGGCATCAGCGAGGGTGGTGGCGGCGGCCAGGTCGTGCGCCGTGCCGTTGATGATCACTTTCATGGCCGGGTGCCGCCGCCCGCGGTGCTGTGCTGGCCGGCCCGCGGTGGCGGGCTGTCCCGGCGCGCACCTGGCGGCGGCCGCCCGGCGGGCCGGGTGAAGCGCTCCGGCATGAAGGGCTGCCGCCAGGTCCGGCAGCCGCTGCGTGGCCAGGTAGTCGGTGATGACGTCGGCCGTCACCGGGGCCAGCAGCACTCCGGCGCGGAAATGGCCAGTGGCCAGCACCAGCCCCGGCAGCGAGGACGGGCCGAGCACCGGGGCGTTGTCCGGGGTGCCCGGTCGCAGCCCTGCCACGGCCTCGGTGAGCTCGAGTTCGGTGATCCCGGGCACGATCGTCCGGGCGTCCCTGAGCAGTTCCCAGACCGCGCCGGCGGTGACCCTGGTGTCCGCGCCGAGCTCCTCCTGGGTGGCGCCGATGACGAGCTCGCCGCTCTGCCTGGGCACGAGGTAGACCGAGGAGCCGCGGACGATGCCGCGCACCGACCTGGCCAGCAGCCCGGGCGGGCCTTCGGCGCCGCCGATGCCGCCGTCGGGCACGGTCCTGAGCCGCAGGATCTGGCCCTTGACCGGACGCACGGGCGGTGCCGCTCCGGCGGGCAATCCCGCGATAGTTCCCGAGCTCCAGCCCGCGGCGAGGACCACCCAGCGGGCCAGGATCCGGGTGCCGTCGCCCAGCCGGGCACCGGCGGCCCGGCCCCCGGCGCTGAGGATCTCCGCGGCCGGCTGCCGGATGATGGCCGCCCCGGCCGCGGCCGCGGCGGCCAGCAGGGCGCGGGTCAGCAGTCTCGGATCGACGGACGCGTCATCGGCCGCGAGCAGCCCGCCGCGGACGGACGGGTCAAGCATCGGCTCTTCGCGGCGGCATTCGCGGGCGGACAGGCGGCGGGCCGGTATCCCGAAGGACTCCTGCAGCGCCTGGTACTCGCCGAGGATGGCCAGGTCGTCGGCGTCATAGGCGACCTGCAGCGTGCCGCCCTGGCGGTATCCGGTCGGCTCGCCGGTCATTCCGGTCAGCTCGGCGGCGAACGCGGGATAACGGCGCTGCGACTCCCGGCCGAGCCGGAATAGCTCCTTCTCGGCGTAGGCGGCCTCCGAGATGGGCGTGATCATCCCTGCGGCCGCGCGGGACGCGCCCCCGCCCGGCTCCGGATCGGCGACCGTGACCCGCATTCCCCGCTGCGCGGCGCGCCAGGCAATGCTCAGGCCGATGACCCCGCCGCCGATAACCAGTACGTCGGCGTCTGCTGAGGTGCTCATCTCCGCTCCCTTCGCCGGCATGACCCGGATCAGGTTCCTGCGGTCGGCGGCTTCCAGCCGCCCTCTCAGTCCGGTCAGTACCGGACTCCCGCGCGCTGCTTCTAGCCTAGGTGATCGTGCGAATCAACCGAGTCGTGATAGCCGGAGCCGGGCTGGCGGGCCTGCGCACGCTGGAGGAGCTGCGGGCCAGGGGCTACGACGGCACCGTGACGCTGATCGGCGCCGAGGCCAGGCCGCCCTATGACCGGCCGCCGCTGTCGAAGGGCGTGCTCGCCGACGCGGTGGACGACACGACACTGCGGTCTGACCTGTCGGCGCTCGGCGCTGACGTGCGGCTGGGCGAGCCCGCCACCGGGGTCGCCGACGGCGTGCTGCGCACCGGGCGGGGCGAGTATGCCTTTGACCGGCTGGTGCTGGCCACCGGCGCCGTGCCGGTGCGGCTGCCCGGCCCTGGCCCGCAGCGCACGCTCCGGACCCTGGACGACGCGCTGAGCCTGCGGGCCGTGCTCAGGCCCGGCCTGCGGCTGGCCGTGGTGGGGGCCGGCTGGATCGGGGCCGAGCTGGCCACCGCTGCGGCGGCCAAGGGCTGCCAGGTGACCGTGGTGGAGGCCGGGCCGGCCCCGCTGACCGCGGCGATCGGCGCCGAGGCCGGCGCGAAGACGTCGCGCTGGTACGAGGCCGCCGGGGTGGACCTGCGGCTGGGCGAGATGGTGTCCTCGGTGCAGCCCGGCGGCCTGGCCCTGGCCAGCGGCGAGTGGCTGGCGGCCGACGAGATCGTGACGGCGGTCGGAGTCCGGCCGGAGGTGAGCTGGCTGGACGGATCGGACGTAGCGCTGGACGGCGGCGTTAAAACTGATGAGCAGTTGCGCGCATCGGTGCCGGGTGTCTTCGCGGCCGGCGACTGCGCCGCATTCTGGTCGCTGCGGTACCGGCGGCTGCTGCGCTTCGAGCACTGGGATGTCGCCCTGCGCGCGCCCGAGGTGCTGGCGGCGAACCTGCTCGGCGGCAGCGAGAGCTACGACCCGGTGCCGTATTTCTGGTCCGAGCAGTTCGGCCGGATGGTGCAGTACGCCGGCTATCACGGCGGGGCGGACCAGCTGATCTGGCGGGGCGACCCGGCCGGGGAGCGGTTCGCCGGGTGCTGGCTGGCCGGCGGCAGGCTGGTGGCGCTGCTGACGGTGGGCTTGCCCAGGGACCTCCAGCAGGGCCGCCGCCTGATCGCCGCCGGGCAGCCGGTCGACCCGGCCGGGATCGCTGACCCGGCGGTTCCGGTGCGGGCTGCCGTGCTCCGCTGACCTGGCTGCGGGAGGCCAGGACCAGGGCTCCGGCCGCGGCCGCCGGCGCCGCGCCGCCGGCGGCGGCCGGGGCTGAATCCGGTCTGCCCGGCGTTGCCCGTGTTTGGACTGAGCACTGGTGTGGGAAGTTTGGAGATGTGGCGCAGATAGACCCCCTGGCCGACAGCATGATCGGCGACTGGCTCACCCTTCCCGAAGCTGCTGACCGGCTCGGCTTGTCCGTAAGCCGGGTCAGGCAGCTGCTCCGCGACCGCAAGCTGCTCGCGGTGCAGCGCCCGGACGGCGGGCTCAGCGTGCCCGCGGCATTCCTGGACGGCGATCAGGTTGTCCGGGGCCTGCACGGCACGCTTACCTTGCTCTTTGACTGCGGGTTCGACGAGGCGGACGCGTTGCGCTGGCTGTTCACGGCCGACGAGACGCTGCCCGGCACGCCGATCCAGGCCATCAGTGAGCATCGCCGCACTGAGGTGAACCGCCGGGCGCAGGCGCTCGCGTTCTAAGCCCGGCCGGGCGGATCCGGCGACCGGGGCAAGCCCGGGCGCCACGGCGCCGGCCGGCGTGCGATGCTGGCCGCATGTCAGTCAGGCGGCGAGCCCGCGAGTTCCGCGCGTCCGGTGCTGCGCGCGCCTGGCCGGGCGCGCGTTCAGTGCGGTACCGGGCCGGTGCTGTGCGTGGCCGGTGACCTGCGGGCCAGGCTGGCCGCCGCCCGGCTGTACCTGTGCACCGACGCGCGGCAGCAACAGGGAGATCTGGCCGCCTTCCTGGACGCGGTGCTCGGCGCCGGCGTGGACGTCGTCCAGTTGCGGCAGAAAGGCCTTGAGGCGGCGCACGAGATGGCGTTCCTGGCGGTCTTCCGCCAGGCCTGTGACCGGCATGGGACGCTGCTCGCGGTGAACGACCGGGCGGACATCGCCCGCGCGGTCGGCGCGGACATCCTGCATCTCGGCCAGGATGACCTGCCGGTGGCCGCGGCACGGGAGATCGTCGGGCCGGGCATGCTGCTCGGGCTGTCCACGCACTCGGAGGATCAGGCGGCCGCGGCGGCCGCCGCCGACGTCGGCTACTTCTGCACCGGGCCGGTCTGGCCAACGCCCACCAAGCCGGGCCGCCCGGCGCCCGGGCTCGGCCTGGTCAGGTACGCGGCCGCACTCGGCGCGCGGGTGCCCTGGTTTGCCATCGGCGGCATCAGCGCGGACAATCTCGGCGCCGTGCTCACCGCCGGGGCCCGCCGCGTCGTCGTGGTGCGGGCGATCACCGAGGCCGCCGATCCGGCCGCCGCGGCGGCCGCCCTGGCCGCCAGAATCCGCGCCGCAGGCCCCTAGCGGCGCGAGCGCCCGCCCGGCGCGCGAGCGCCCGCCCGGGGGGCGGCGACGTCATCTCATCCGGTCGGTGGCGGTGGCGGCCAGCGCGTCCTTGTCCTGGCCGGTGAACGGGCGCCTCAGCTCATCCGGTCGGTGGCGGTGGCCGCCAGCGCGGCCAGCGCGGCCTTGGCCTCGTCGGTGAACGGCGCCTCCGTCAGCGCGGCCAGCGCCTCGCGGACGCTGTCGCGGATCAGCTGCTCGCACGCCGCCAGTGCGCCGGTCCCGGTGAGCACGGCGCGGACCTGCGCGGCGGCTGCCTCGTCAAGCTGCGGATGGCCGAGGTGACGGCGCAGGATGCTCGCCTGCCCGGCATCGGCGCGGTCCCGGGCCATGGCCACCAGGACGGTCCGCTTTCCCTCGCGCAGATCGCCGATGACTGGCTTTCCGGTCTCGGCCGGGTCGCCGAAGACACCGAGCACGTCGTCGCGGAGCTGGAAGGCCACGCCGAGCGGGATTCCGTAGGCGGTGCAGGCGGCAGCCACCCGGTGCCCCGTTTCCGCGGTATTGCCCGTCGCCCCGGTCACCGCCGGGGCCAGCGCCGCGCCGAGCAGCAGCGGGCGCTCGACCGTGTACTTCGCCGACTTGTACCGGACGACCGCCAGCGCGCTTTCCACCGTCCCGGGGCCCGCGGCCTGGCCGAGCAGATCCAGGTACTGCCCGGCGATCATCTCGGTGCACATCGCGTCCAGCACGGCCTGCCCGCGCCGCAGCGCCGCGGCCGGCAGGCCGCTGGCCCGGAGCAGCTCCCCGGTCCAGGCGAGCAGGAGATCGCCGAGCAGGATGGCCGCGCCGGTGCCGAACGAGTCAGCGGAACCGCGCCAGCCGCCGGCGGCATGGCGGGCCGCGAAGACGGAATGCACGGCCGGCTGGCCCCGCCGAGTCTCGCTGCGGTCCATCACGTCGTCGTGCACGAGCGCGCTCACGTGCAGCAGCTCAAGCGCGGCCGCGGCGGTCAGGATGCGCCCGTCGCCGGCCGCGTCCTGGCCGCCCGCCGCGCGCCAGCCCCAGTAGCAGAATGCGGGCCGCAGCCGCTTGCCGCCGGCCAGCAGCAGGCCGGCCACGTCGAGCCCGGGCAGCAGATCCGGATCGATCCCGGCCAGTACCGCCCGCTGCCGGCCGAGGAAATCAGCCAGTGCGCGTCCGACTTGCTCCCGCACGCGGCTAAGGTCCGCTGGGCTGCTCGTCACTCCCGCGAGAGTATCCCGGCGGGTCCGCTGTTCGGGGCCGGCCGCCGTCGCCCAGCGGCTAGCCTGGGACGATGCCGCAGCCCTGGCCGCATCGCGCGGCCGCCATCCGCGACCTGCTGGCCGCCGGCGACCGATCGTTCTCCTTCGAGTTCATGCCGCCCAAGACGGCCGCCGAGGAACAGCAGCTCTGGCTCGCCGTCCGCCAGCTTGAGCCGCTGCGGCCCACCTTCGTGTCCGTCACCTACGGGGCAGGCGGCTCGACCCGGGACCGGACGGTCCGGATCACCGGCCGGATCGCGGCGGAGACGACGCTCACGCCAGTCGGGCACTTCACCGCGGTCAGCCACTCGGTCGCCGAACTGCGGCACGTCATCGGCTCCTACGCGGCCGTGGGGGTGCGCAACGTGCTCGCGCTGCGCGGTGACCCGCCCGGAGCGCCGGATGGCGAGTGGGTGCCGCATCCGGACGGGCTGAGGTACGCCGAGGAACTTGTCCGGCTGGTCAAGGCATCGGGGGACTTCTGCGTCGGCGTGGCGGCATTCCCCGAGGGCCATCCCCGGCGGGAGAGCATCCAGTCCGATATCCACCATTTCGTACGTAAATGCCAGGCCGGTGCCGATTTCGCGATTACCCAGATGTTCTTCTACCCGGAGGATTACCTCCGGCTGCGCGACCGGGTGGCCGCGCTCGGCTGCGACGTGCCGATCATTGCCGGGATCATGCCGATCACCAGCGTGGCGATGATCGAGCGCGCGGTGCTGCTGTCCGGGGCCAGGTTCCCGCCCGAGCTAGCGGAGCGGTTGCGCGCGCGGGCCGGGGACAAGGCGGCGGTACGGGAAATCGGCGTGGATTACGCGACCGGGATGTCCGAGCGGCTGATCGCCGAGGGCGTGCCCGGGCTGCATTTCTATACGCTCAACGGGTCGCGGGCGACCCGCGAGATCTATCAGCGGCTCGGCCTCGGCCGGCCAGGCGCGCTGTCCCGCAGCGGCAGCGCCGCGCCCATCACCACGTAGGGCGGGCCGTTGCCCGGGAAGCCGAAGCCGGTCAGCAAGTCGGTGAATCCGAGGCTGCGGTAGAGCCGCCGGGCGGGCGATGGCGCGTCCAGCGTGGAAAGCACGGCCGTCCGCTGCGGGCAGTCAGCGGTGAGGCTGAGCAGCATGGCCCGGCCGATGCCCTGGCGCTGGTACTCGGGCCGCACGTGCACCTCGGCGATCTCGAAGGTGTCAGCCAGCCAGGCCGCCGCGGCATTTTCCCCGCCCGCCGCGGTGATGCCGGACCGGACCACGTCATGCCACCACTGCCCGGCGGCCCCGCGGAAGCCGTAGGCGAAGGCGATGATCTGGCCATCCGGGCCGCTGTCATCACCGCTGGCGGTGGCGCTGGCATTGGCGGCGGCGCCGGCGCCAGGGCCGGCGGCGGCGCGATCCGCGGTGACGGCCACCGCGCGGAAGGCGGCGTAGCCCGCGTGCTGCGCCATGATCGAGCGGCGGCCCGTCAGTTGCTGCTGCGGCGGCCGCATCGCGAGGCGGTAGACCGTGACCAGCGCATCGAGCCCGGCCAGGAATCCGGACCGGCTGAGCGCGCGCGGCCCGGCTCCGTTAGTCACGGCGGCCAGCGTATGCCACCGGCCGCGGGCTGCGGTCAGCCGTTTTGTCGGACCCGCCTTGTAACTTCGAACGCAAGTACAAAAAAGTGGACGCGGACACGAATCTATGTTCGAATATGCCTGAGCGAAGCCACCCGGCAGCCCTTCCCCGAGGGCCGGGCCGGGGGGGCCAGCCGGGCAGGGCGTGGGGAAGCGCCCTGCCCGGCCCAGGCTGCAGTGATGGGAGGAACGGCCATGAACTCGGTCTTGCGGGTGCGTCCTGACAAGCCACGATGCAGGGTGGCGCCGTCGGCGCTCGCGCTGCTCGCGTCGGCCAGGCAGGGGCTGGCGGGCGCCGAGGACGAGGGCTCAGCGGGCGGCCGCTACGTGGCCGCGCACCTGGCCGCGCTCAGGGCGGCGGCGGCGGTCGTTGCCGCGAGGGCCGAGCCGGCCGCATCGCCGCGGCGGAAGCGGCCGCAGAGCGTCTGGGAACTGCTGCCGCGGGTGGAGCCGGCGCTGTCGGAATGGGCGGCCTTCTTCGCGGCCGGCGCGGGCAAGCGGGCCGCGGCGGAGGCGGGACTGCCGCGTGCTGTCTCGTTGCGCGAGGCCGACGAACTGCTGCGCGATGCGGAGACGTTCCTCTCGCTGGTGGAGAGCGCCCTGCAGGTTCCCGGCCAGTCGGTGCTGCCGCTCCGGACGGCCGGGTAGGCCATCCGGAGCCGGCGGCAGTGCGGCAGCTCAGAAGGTATCGATCTCAGAAGGTATCGATCGCTCCCCGGGCCTCGGCGTCCAGGATGCCCCAGCTGATCAGTTCCTCGGTCAGGTCGCCCGGCGACTTGTCATAGATGACCGCCAGCGAGCGCAGGTCCTCCTGGCGGATCGACAGCACCCGGCCGTTGTAGTCGCCGCGCTGGCTCTGAATCGTGGCGACGTACCGGGCCAGCGGCCCCGCCTTGTCCTTCGGTAGCTGGCTCATCCGCTCCAGATCGATCACGAGCTTGGGGGAGGGCGCAAGCAGGGCGGGCATCACGTCGCCGGGCAGCAGCTCGGACACGGGCACTCCGTAGAACTCCGCAAGCTCGGCAAGCTTCTGCACCGTCACCGAGCGGTCACCGCGTTCGTAGGAACCCACGACGACGGCCTTCCACCGGCCGCGTGACTTCTCCTCAACTCCGTGCAGAGAGAGGCCCTGCTGTGTGCGGATGGCGCGCAACCGCGCGCCCAGGGTCTTGGCGTACTCAGATGGCATCTTCGTCGGCCCCCAGGCCAGTTAGTCTGATCGGTGGGATGGTTACGCTCTGTGACGGTAGGCCGCGAGGGCGACAAGGTCAAGCCGAATGGCAAAAAGCGGTCGAACTTACCCGGGATGCCCCATCTCCGTCGGCTGGTTCCGGCCGGGCGCGGCAGGCCCGGGAGAGCCGTTCATTCCGCGCCTGGCGGCCTTTCTGGCCGGATCCGGGGTGAGCGCGCCGTTTCCTGAGTCGGCCAGAATCGCTACATGATGTGATATTGATCACATTAGTTGCTTAACTCATGCCAGCCGCCAGCCGGCCGCGGCCAGCCGGGCAGGCTGCCGCCCCGGGCCGCCCGTGACAGTGCGTGCCGGGCGCCGCTCGCGGAGCCGGGCCCGGCCGCGGCGGCGCGCCAGCCGAGGCCGGCCCGATCCGGCTGATAGCGTGATGCCGTCAGACGTCCTTTAAGGCCCGTCCAGAGAGGCGGGAAAGGGGGTCCTTAATTTATGCATGCAGTTCATCAGGAAGACGGCGGTCCCGGTTCCGGCCGATCCAAGGCGGCCGGCCGCCGGTCGGTGTTCGAGCCCGCCGAGATCGGCCGGGCGCTGACCAGGATCGCGCACGAGATCCTGGAGCGGACCAACGGCGCCGGCGATGTCGTCCTGCTCGGCATCCCGACCCGCGGCGTGCCGCTCGCGTACCGGCTGGCCGGGCGAATCGAGCAGGTCGAGGGCCATCCAGTCCCGGCGGGATCGCTGGACATCACCATGTACCGGGACGACCTGCGGCTCCGGCCGGCCCGCGCCCTCGGCCACACCGAGGTGCCCGCGGCGGGCGTTGACGGCAAGATCGTCGTGCTGGTCGACGACGTGCTGTACTCGGGCCGGACCGTCCGGGCCGCGCTCGACGCGCTCGGCGACATCGGCCGGCCGCGCGCCGTGCAGTTGGCCGTTCTCGTCGACCGGGGGCACCGCGAACTGCCGATCAGGCCCGACTACGTGGGCAAGAACCTGCCCACCTCCCGGCGCCAGGTCATCCGGGTGCTGCTCAGCGAGGTGGACGGCGAGGATGCCGTGCTGCTGAGCGACACGGCCGGGACTGATAGTCCGGGTGCCCCCGGCCCTGATACTCCGGGTGCTTCCGGTACCCCCGGCGACGAGCGGGCCAGCCGGTGAACCGGCACCTGATCTCCGCCGGAGACCTGACCAAGGCCGATGCCCTGCTCATCCTCGATACGGCCGATGAACTGGCCCAGACGGCGGCCCGGCCGATCAAGAAACTCCCCACCCTGCGCGGCCGGACGGTGGTCAACCTCTTCTTCGAGGACTCGACCCGGACCAGGATCTCCTTCGAGGCCGCCGCCAAGCGGCTGTCGGCCGACGTGATCAACTTCTCGGCCAAGGGCTCCAGCGTGGCGAAGGGGGAGAGCCTGAAGGACACCGCGATGACGCTGGAGGCGATGGGCGCGGACGCGGTGGTGATCAGGCACAGCGCGTCCGGCGCCCCGCACCGGCTGGCCGGCTGGGTCAAGGGCAGCGTCGTCAATGCGGGCGACGGCAGCCATGAGCATCCGACCCAGGCGCTGCTGGACGCGTTCACCATGCGCCGCCGGCTGGGCCGGCTGGACGGGCTCCGGGTCGTGATCGTGGGCGACGTCCTGCACAGCCGCGTGGCCAGGTCAAACGTCCTGCTCCTGAGCACGCTGGGCGCGGAGGTGACGCTGGTCGGACCGCCGACGCTCATCCCGGTGGCGGTCGGCGCCTGGCCCTGCTCGGTCAGCTATGACTTCGACGCGGCGCTGCCCAAGAGCGATGTGGTGATGATGCTGCGGGTGCAGCAGGAGCGGATGAACGCCGCGTACTTCCCGAGCGTGCGCGAGTACAGCCGCCGCTACGGCCTGGACGGCACCCGGATGGCGATGCTCCCCGGGCACGCCGTCGTCATGCACCCGGGCCCGATGAACCGCGGCGTCGAGATCGCCGCGGACGTCGCGGACTCGGCCCGGTCGACGATTGTTGAGCAGGTCGCCAACGGGGTCAGCGTGCGCATGGCGGTGCTGTACCTGCTGCTGGGCGGGGCGGAGGCGCAGTCATGACCGGAACTGGCCGCGACGCGGACCTCGGGCCGGGGCCCGGCGAGGCAAGCTGGCTGATCAGGGGCGCGCGGTCGCTGGGCGATGATCCGGCCGACATCCTCATCAGCGACGGGATGCTCGCCGAGATCGGCTCCGGCCCTCGCGCGGGCCGCGGCGCTGGCCCCAGCCTGCCGGCCGGGCGCGGGAACGTCATCGACGCGGACGGCCTGATCGCGCTGCCCGGCCTGGTTGACCTGCACACGCACCTGCGGGAACCGGGCCGGGAGGACGCGGAGACCGTCGCCACCGGCACGGCGGCCGCGGCGCTCGGCGGGTTCACGGCGGTGCACGCGATGGCCAACACCGAGCCGGTGGCCGACACCGCCGGGGTCGTCGAGCAAATCTGGCGGCTCGGCCGCCAGGCCGGCCGGTGCGACGTGCAGCCGGTCGGCGCGGTCACCGCCGGACTCGCCGGGAGCCGGCTGGCCGAGCTCGGCGCGATGGCCGACTCGGCCGCCCGGGTCCGGGTGTTCTCGGACGACGGCCGGTGCGTGTCCGACGCCGTCCTGATGCGCCGGGCGCTGGAGTACGTCAAGGCCTTCGGCGGAGTCATCGCCCAGCACGCGCAGGACCCCCGGCTGACCGAGGGCGCGCAGATGAACGAGGGCGAGGTATCCGGCATCCTCGGCCTCACCGGCTGGCCGGCCGTCGCCGAGGAGGCCGTGATCGCCCGCGACTGCCTGCTGGCGGCGCACGTCGGGTCGGCGCTGCACGTCTGCCACGTGTCCACCGCGGGCTCTGTGGAGATCATCCGCTGGGCGAAGTCGAAGGGGTGGCAGGTAACCGCCGAGGTAACGCCGCATCACCTGCTGCTCACCGACGAGCTGGCCGTCGGCTACGACCCGGTATTCAAGGTCAATCCGCCGCTGCGCACGGCCGCCGACGTCGCCGCGCTCCGGGCGGGCCTGGCCGACGGCACGATCGACTGCGTGGCCACCGATCACGCGCCGCACGCGATCGAGGACAAGGAAACCGAGTGGTCGGCGGCGGCGTTCGGCATGACCGGGCTGGAGACCGCGCTCCGCGTGGTGCACGAGGCCATGGTCGGAACCGGCCTGCTCGACTGGGCGGGCGTCGCCGACCGGATGTCGGCCCGCCCGGCCGCGATCGGCCGCCTGGCCGGGCACGGCCGCCCGCTGGCCCCCGGCTCCCCGGCGAACCTGGTCCTGTATGACCCGGCGGGCCGGGAGGCAGTCGACCCGGCCGCGCATGCGTCCAAGGGCCGCAACACCCCGTTCGCCGGGATGACGCTGCCCGGCCGCGTGGTGGCCACGTTCCTGCGCGGCAGCGCGACGGTCCTCGACGGGAAGCTGGCGCGATGACCGGCCCGGGAGCAATGACCGGCCCGGTAGCGGAGCCAGCGGCCGCTTCCCGGCCGGCCATGCTGGTCCTGGAGGACGGCCGGACCTTCCGCGGCGCGGCGTTCGGCGCCGATGGCGAGACGTTCGGCGAGATGGTCTTCAACACCGGCATGACCGGGTACCAGGAGACGCTGACCGATCCGTCCTACTGCGGCCAGATCGTGGCCATGACCGCGCCGCACATCGGCAATACCGGCGTCAACGACGAGGACCCGGAGTCCGGCCGGATCTGGGTCAGCGGCTACGTCCTCCGCGAGCCCGCCCGGATCGCGTCGAGCTGGCGGTCGGCCCGGACCCTGGAGCAGGAACTCCGCGCCCAGGGCGTGACCGGCATCGCGATCACCGGCACCCGCGCACTGACCCGGCACCTGCGCGAACGCGGCGCGATGCGGGCGGCCATCAGCACCGGCGAGCACGATCCGGCCCGGCTGCTCGAGCGCGTCCTGGCCAGCCCGCCGATGGCCGGCGCGGATCTCGCCCGGGAGGTCTCCACCCCGCGCGCCTACACGGTGGACCCGCCCGCGGGCACGGCGGTCAGGTTCGTGGTGGCGGCCATCGACCTGGGTATCAAAGCCGCCACCCCCCGGGCGCTGGCCCGGCTCGGCTGCCGGGTGCGGGTGCTGCCTGCCACCACGACGGCCGCGCAGATCCTGGCCACCGGCCCGGACGGGGTGTTCTTCTCGAACGGTCCGGGCGATCCGGCGGCCGCTGACTACGCGGTCGAGGCGATGCGCGGCGTGCTGGCGGCCGGCCTGCCCGTTTTCGGCATCTGCCTGGGCAGCCAGATCCTCGGCCGGGCGCTGGGGCTGGGCACCTACAAGCTGCGTTTCGGCCACCGGGGCGTCAATCAGCCCGTCCAGGACCTGCGGACCGGGCGGGTGCAGATCACCAGCCACAATCACGGGTTCGCGGTGGCGATGCCCGGGCCGGGGCCGGCGGCCGCGCCGGGGCCTGGCCGCCCGGGCGCCGTTCCAGACCGCGTTCGGCCCGGCCGTGATCACCCATGTCAACCTCAACGATGGCGTGGTCGAGGGCCTGCGGCTGGTTAGCGCGCCGGCCTTCAGCGTCCAATACCATCCCGAGGCGGCCCCGGGGCCGCACGACGCGGCGGGCCTGTTCGGCGAGTTCTGCGAGCTGATGGAGCGGGCCCGGTGACGGCCGGCCGGCCCAGTGCCCGGGCCGCGCGGGGAAGGCCGGGCCATGCCGCGGCGTGCTGACCTGAACTCGGTTCTCGTCATCGGGTCGGGCCCGATCATCATCGGCCAGGCCGCCGAGTTCGACTACTCGGGCACCCAGGCCTGCCGGGTGCTGCGGCAGGAGGGACTCCGGGTCAGCCTGGTCAACTCCAACCCGGCCACGATCATGACGGATCCCGAGTTCGCGGATGCCACCTACGTCGAGCCGATCACGCTGGACGTGCTGGAGAAAGTGATCGCGAAGGAACGCCCCGACGCCATCCTGCCCACGCTCGGCGGCCAGACGGCGCTGAACGCGGCCATCGAGCTGCATGACGCGGGGATCCTCAGCCGCTACCGGGTCGAGCTGATCGGCGCCGACATCGAGACGATCAGGGCAGGCGAGGACAGGAAACGGTTCAAGGACCTGGTCATCGGCCTGGGCGCGGCCGTCCCGGACAGCCGCATCTGCCACGACCTGGCCGAATGCGAGCGGGCTGCGGCGGAGCTCGGCTACCCGGTGGTGCTCCGGCCGTCGTTCACGCTCGGCGGGTCCGGCTCCGGCATCGCCCGCAGCGAGCCGGACCTGCGGCGGATGGCCGCCGCCGGGCTGGACGCGAGCCCGGTCTCGGAGGTGCTGCTGGAGGAGTCGATCATCGGCTGGAAGGAGTTCGAGCTCGAGCTGATGCGCGACCGGGCCGACAACGTGGTGGTGGTCTGCTCGATCGAGAACATCGACCCGATGGGCGTGCACACCGGCGACTCGGTGACAGTCGCGCCGGCCATGACGCTGACCGACCGCGAGTACCAGCAGATGCGCGACACGGCCATCGACGTGCTGCGCGCGGTCGGGGTGGATACCGGCGGCTGCAACATCCAGTTCGCCGTGCACCCGCAGACCGGCCGGCTGGTCGTCATCGAGATGAACCCGCGGGTGTCCCGGTCGTCCGCGCTGGCCTCGAAGGCGACCGGCTTCCCGATCGCCAAGATCGCGGCGAGGCTGGCGATCGGCTACACGCTGGACGAGATACGCAACGACATCACCGGCGAGACGCCCGCCAGCTTCGAGCCCGCGCTCGACTACGTGGTGGTCAAGGTGCCGCGGTTCGCCTTCGAGAAATTCCCCGGCGCGGACCCGGTGCTGACCACGCACATGAAGTCGGTCGGCGAGGCGATGGCCATCGGGCGCAGCTTCCCGGAGGCGCTGCAGAAGGCGCTGCGCTCGCTGGAGCAGGCCGGCGCCCCGTTCAGCTGGCAGCATCCCCCGGCCGGCCGGGCGGACCTGCTGGCCCGCTGCGCGCTGCCGCACGACGGCCGGCTGACCACAGTGCACCAGGCCATCCGGGCCGGCGCCAGCGTGGCCGACCTCGTCGCGGCGACCGGCATCGATGCCTGGTTCATCGACCAGATCAAGGGCATCGAAGAACAGGCAGAACGGATGACCCGGGGCCAGTCGCCCGAGCTGAGCGCCGCCTCGCTCCGGGCCGCGAAGGCCGCCGGGTTCTCCGACGCCCAGCTGGCCCAGATCCGCGGCAGCACCGAGGCCCGGGTCCGCCGGCTCCGCCACGATCTCGGGATCCGGCCGGTGTACCACATGGTGGACACCTGCGCGGCGGAGTTCGCCGCGAGCACCCCGTACCTGTACTCGACCTATGACGAGGAGACCGAGGTTCCGCCCGGCGACCGGCCGAAGGTCATCATCCTCGGCAGCGGGCCGAACCGGATCGGGCAGGGGATCGAGTTCGACTACGCCTGCGTGCACGCCTCCTTCGCGCTGACCGCGGCCGGCTACGAGACGGTGATGGTCAACTGCAACCCGGAAACCGTGTCCACCGACTACGACACCTCCGGCCGGCTCTACTTCGAGCCGCTGACGCTGGAGGACGTGCTTGAGGTGGTGCACGCCGAGACCGTCAGCGGGCCGGTCGCCGGGGTGATCGTGCAGCTCGGCGGGCAGACCCCGCTCGGCCTGGCCCGGGCGCTGGCCGCCGAGGGCGTGCCGGTGGTCGGCACCTCGGCCGACGCCATCCACCTGGCCGAGGACCGGGGCGAGTTCGGCGCGGTGCTGGCGGCGGCCGGGCTGCCCGCGCCCCGGCACGGGACTGCCCGGTCCCATCAGGAGGCGCAGGCGGTCGCGGACGAGCTGGGCTACCCGGTCCTGGTGCGGCCCTCGTACGTACTCGGCGGCCGTGGCATGGAGATCGTCTACGACGACGCGACGCTGGAGGCGTACGTGCGGCTCGCCGCCCAGGTCAGCCCCGAGCACCCGGTGCTGATCGACCGGTTCCTCGACGACGCCATCGAGATCGACGTCGACGCCCTGTACGACGGGACCGAGCTGTACCTCGGCGGCGTGATGGAGCACATCGAGGAGGCCGGGATCCACTCCGGCGACTCGGCCTGCGCGCTGCCGCCGATCACGCTCGGCCATGAGTACATCGACCTGATCCGCGAGTCCACCGCGGCGATTGCCCGCGGCGTCGGCGTCCTCGGCCTGCTGAACGTGCAGTACGCGCTGGCGGCCGGGGTGCTGTACGTGCTGGAGGCCAACCCGCGGGCGTCGCGGACGGTGCCCTTCGTCTCGAAGGCGACCGCGGTGCCGCTGGCCAAGGCGGCGGCCAGGATCATGCTCGGCGCGACGGTGGCCGGGCTGCGGGCCGAGGGCATGCTGCCCGCGGCCGGCGACGGCGGCACGCTGCCGCTGGACGCGCCGATTGCGGTCAAGGAGGCGGTGCTCCCGTTCGGGCGGTTCCGGGACGCCGAGGGCCGGGGAGTGGACACTGTCCTCGGCCCGGAGATGCGGTCGACCGGCGAGGTCATGGGCATCGACGAGGTGTTCGGAACCGCGTACGCGAAGTCCCAGGCCGCCGCGTACGGGTCGCTTCCGGTCAAGGGCCGGGCCTTCGTCTCGGTGGCCAGCAAGGACAAGCGATCCATGGTGTTCCCGGTGAAGCGCCTCGCTGACCTGGGCTTCGAGATCTGGGCCACCCGGGGAACCGGCGAGATTCTGCGCCGGAACGGCGTCCGTGCCACGATCGTGCGTAAGCACGGCGATGGCCGTGGACCGGACGGCGAGCCGACCATCGTGGAGCGGATCATGGCCGGCCAGGTTGACCTGATCATCAACACCCCGTTCGGCAGCCCGGGCCAGTCCGGGCCGCGGCTGGACGGCTACGAGATCCGCACCGCCGCGGTCCGCCGTGGCATCCCCTGCGTCACGACCGTGCAGGGGCTGGCCGCCGCCGTGCAGGGCATAGAGGCGATTACCCGGGGCGAGGTGGGCGTGCGGTCCCTGCAGGAACACGCGGCGCGGCTGCGCGGCCCGGCCGGGGCCGGGCGTGATAGGTCATGACGCTCTCCGGCAGTGACGCCGAGGCGGGCCCGGTGCAGGTGCGGGGCACCGTGCTCACCGTCCGGCGGGTTGACGCCTACCACGCCATGACCGTCGTGGCGCCCGGCATCGCCGCGCGTTTCCGCCCCGGGCAGTTCGTCGCCGTCGCCGTCGGCGGCCCGGACAGCGCCATGCTGCTGCGCCGCGCCTTCTCCATTCACGACGTCAGGCCCGACCACGGCGGCACGGTCGAGTTCATCTTCTCGGCCAGCGGGCCTGGCACCCGCTGGCTGGCCGGATGCCGGTCCAGGGACGTGCTCGACATCGCCGGCCCGCTCGGGCGGCCATTCCCCGTCCCGCGCGAAGCGGCTAGCTGCCTGCTGGTCGGCGGCGGCTACGGCAGCGCGCCGCTGTTCGCGCTGGCGGGCAAGCTGCGGGACCGGGGCTGCAAGGTGGACTTCCTGCTCGGCGCGGCCAGCGGGGACCGCGTCTTCGGGGCGCTGACCGCGCGCCGGACCGGCCGCACGGCCACGATCACCACCGAGGACGGCTCGCTCGGCGCCCGCGGCGTGGTGACCGACATGCTCGGCCAGGTGATCCACGAGGCGAGGACCGACGTGATCTACGCTTGCGGGCCGATGCCCATGCTGCGCCAGGTAACCCTGCTGGCCCGACGCTATGACCTGCCGGTACAGGTGGCGGTGGAGGAGTCGATGGCGTGCGGGATCGGGGTCTGCATGACCTGCGTGCTGCCGGTGACGGGCCACGACGGCGTCACCCGGATGGTGCGCTCCTGCGTGGACGGCCCGGTGTTCCGCGGTGAGCAGATCCGCTGGGACGACGTGGGCACCATCCCGTTCGACGCCGTCGGCGCGCCCGGCTGGGAACCGCGGTCAGGCCGCCTGCCGCGCGGCGGCCCGGCCGCCGCCGACGGCGGCCGGGCGGAGGCACCCGGAGCCGGCCAGGGGTCCGGCGGATCTGGCCCGGCGGACGGATCTGGCCCGGCGGATGGATCTGGCCTGGCGGGCGGACCCGGCCCGGCCGGGCACCGGGCGCAGGCATCGGGCTCCTCCGGAGGGCCGGGTCATGGGCACTGACATGCGCGCCAGGCTCGGCCACGTCGAACTGCCCAACCCGATTCTCACCGCGTCCGGCTGCGCGGGCGCCGGCCGTGAGCTGGCGCAGTTCCTCGACGTGTCCAAGATCGGTGCCGTGGTCACCAAGTCGGTCATGCTCGCGCCCCGGGCCGGACGGCCGACGCCGCGGATGGCGGAGACGCCCAGCGGCATGCTCAACTCGATCGGCCTGCAGGGCCCCGGCATCGACGCGTTCCTGCAGCGGGACCTGCCGTGGCTACTGTCGCGCGGCGCCCGCGCGGTGGTGTCCATCGCCGGCGGCACGGTGGAGGAGTTCGCCGAGCTGGCCTCCCGGCTTTCCGCCGCGGCCGGGGTGACCGCGATCGAGGTTAATATCTCCTGCCCGAACGTCGAGCACCGGGGACAGGTGTTCGCCTGCGACGCCGGCGCCGCCGCGGCGGTGATCGAGGCGGTCCGCGCCCGGGCGCGCTACGACATCCCGGTAATCGCCAAGCTCTCCCCGGATGTCACCGACATCGTGGCGATCGCCAGGGCCTGCGTGGCGGCGGGCGCGGACGGGCTCTCGATGATCAACACCCTGCTGGGCATGGCCATCGACCCCGATACGATGCGCCCGGTGCTGGCCAGCACCACGGGCGGCCTGTCCGGGCCCGCCATCCGGCCGATCGCGGTGCGGTGCATCTGGCAGGTGCGCGCGGCGCTACCCGATGTGCCGATCATCGGGATGGGCGGGGTGCGGACCGGGAAAGACGCGCTGGAGCTGATCCTGGCCGGGGCCGGCCTGGTCGCGGTCGGCACGACGATCTTCCACGATCCGACCGCCTGCGAGCGCATCCTGCGCGAGCTGGACGAGGAACTGGCCCGGCGCGGGATCGAGCGGCTGTCCGAGGTCATCGGGCTGGCGCACGAGCCGCGCACGGCGACCGGGCACCGGCTAGCCCGCAACGCGCCGTGACCGCCCTGGAGCGCCTACGAAGGAGGATGCGGTGAACTACCGGGCACCCGTTGCCGTGGCCCTGGATGCGCCTGACCTGGAGACGGCGGCGCGCTGGGCGGGCCTGGTCACGCCCTACGTCAGCACGGTCAAGATCGGGCTGGAGCTCTACCTGCGCTACGGCCCGGAGGCGGTCACCTCGATCCGCGGCGCCAGCGGCGTCCAGGTCTTCCTCGACCTGAAGCTGCATGACATCCCGGCCACGGTGGCCGGCGCCGCGCGCGCAGTGGCCCGGCTGCGGCCGGCCATCCTCACCGTGCACGCCGCCGCCGGGCCCGCGGCTATCCGCGCTGCCGTGCAGGCCGCCCCGGATACTCAGATCGCCGCCGTGACGGTGCTCACCTCCCTCGACAACGACGATCTGGACCGGATCGGGCTGGCCGGCCCGACGGGAGACGCCGTGCGCCGGCTCGCGGTCCTGTCGGTCGCGGCCGGGGCCAGGGGGCTGGTCTGCTCGCCCCGCGAGGTGGCGGCGGTCCGGGCGGAGGTCGGGCCGGGCATCACCCTCATCACGCCGGGGATCCGCCCGGCCGGGTCGGACGCTCAGGATCAGGCGCGGGTCTCGACCCCGGAGGAGGCGCTGAGCGCGGGCGCCGACCTGCTGGTCATCGGCAGGCCGATTACCGCCGCGCCGGATCCGGGCGCCGCCGCGGCCGCGACCGGGGCGTCGCTGCGGCGGCTGCTGGCGGCGCCGGGCTGAACCCAAGCCCGATTTTGCGCCCGCGGATCTCCCCGTCGGGCTCCCGGGCGCCGGGGACATATGGTACGGCAAATGACTACTTATAGTAGTGTTACGCTAGCACAGAGTAGTATCGGGTAAATTGTGGCACGACAAACGGGGGTTTGCATTGCCGTGACGGTCTGAACTCGCTAGTTTCCCCTCGCGGAGCGACTTTTTCGATACGAAACCCGAGGTGACCACGCGTGGCTCTTCCCCCACTCACCCCCGAGCAGCGGGCTGCAGCCCTGGAGAAGGCTGCCAAGGCGCGCAAGGAGCGTGCTGAGGTAAAGAACCGGCTCAAGCACGGTTCGACGACCCTGCCCCAGGTCCTCAAAGAGGGCCAGACCGATGACGTCATCGGAAAGATGAAAGTATCGGCGCTGCTCCAGTCCATGCCGGGCGTCGGCAAGGTACGCGCCATGCAGATTATGGAGCGGCTCGGCATCGCGGAATCGCGGCGTGTTCGCGGCCTCGGCGCCAACCAGCGGGCGGCTCTCGAGAACGAGTTCGGCGGTGATATCTGACCGACGCTGGGGAGCCCAGGGGCGGGGGCGAGGGGCGAGGGTCCGGAGCCGATCCGTCGGCTGACTGCGCGCTCGGCACCGGAGTGGCCCAGGCCTCTGTCCCTGCGCGGCTCACCGTGCTCTCCGGGCCTTCCGGCGTCGGCAAGAGCACGGTGATCGCCCGGCTGCGGCGGGCATCGCCGCGGATCTGGCTCTCGGTTTCCGTCACCACCCGGGCGCCGAGGCCAGCCGAGGCGGACGGCCGCGAGTACTACTTCGTCAGCGAGGCCGACTTCGACGCCATGGCCGAGAGCGGCGAGCTGCTCGAATGGGCGCACTTTGCCGGACACCGGTATGGCACGCCGCGGGCGCCCGTTGCGGAAAGACTGGCGGCGGGCGTGCCGGTGCTGCTGGAGATCGACCTGGCCGGGGCGCGGCAGGTGCGCCGGGCCGTGCCCGGCGCGCTGCTCGTGTTCCTGGCCCCCCCGTCCTGGGAGGAACTCGTCCGCCGGCTGACCAGCCGGGATACCGAGCCCCCCGAGGTCATCCGGCGGCGGCTGGAAGCAGCTCAGGTCGAGCTCGCCGCGGGCAGCGAGTTCGATATCACGCTCGTCAACACATCCGTCAAGGACGTCTGCCACCAGCTGGTAGCCTTGACCGAGGCCCCATCGGGCCAGTGACGCGGCCCTGGCCGCGCCCCCGAAACATGGAAGGCACAACGTGGCTGGCACTTCCGCCCCGGAAGGCATTATCAACCCGCCCATTGACGACCTGCTTGATGTCGTGGACAGCAAGTACGGCCTCGTCATCATGGCGTCGAAGCGGGCCCGTCAGATCAACGCCTATTACGCCCAGCTCGGCGAGGGCCTGCTGGAGTACGTCGGCCCGCTGGTGGAGACCCGCGTGCAGGAGAAGCCGCTGTCCATCGCGCTGCGCGAGATCCGCGAGCGGCTGCTGACCGCGGAACCGGCGGCGGAGTCCTGACCGGCTGATTCCCGGCCGGGCAGCCGCCGATGCGCATCGTCCTCGGGGTCGGCGCGGGCATCGCCGCCTACAAGTCGTGCGAGCTTCTCCGGCTGCTCACCGAATCGGGCCATGACGTCCGGGTGGTGCCCACCCCCGACGCACTCAGGTTCGTCGGCGAGGCCACCTGGGCCGCGCTGTCCGGTCAGCCGGTCACCGTCAGCGCCTGGAATGACGTGCATGAGGTCCCGCACGTCCGGCTCGGCCAGACGGCTGACCTGGTCCTGGTGGCCCCCGCGACCGCCGACCTGCTGGCCCGCGCCGCGGCGGGGATGTCCGGTGACCTGCTGACCGCGGTGCTGCTGACCGCGCGCTGCCCGGTCATTTTCGCGCCCGCCATGCACACCGAGATGTGGGAGCACCCGGCCACCCAGGCCAACGTGGCCACCCTGCGCGAGCGCGGCGCGGTGGTCCTGGAGCCGGCCGCTGGCCGGCTCACCGGCCACGACACCGGGCCTGGCCGCCTGCCGGAGCCCGCCGAGCTGATGCGCGTCGCGGTCAGGGCGCTGGCCCGCGGTGCCGCCGGGCTCGCGCCGGATCTGACCGGGCGCCAGATCGTGGTGTCGGCCGGCGGCACCAGGGAGGAACTCGATCCGGTCCGGTTCCTCGGCAACTGGTCATCCGGGCGGCAGGGCTACGCGCTGGCCGCAACGGCCGCGGCGCGCGGCGCCAAGGTCACGCTCGTGGCCGCCAACGTGACGCTGGCCGACCCGGCCGGCGCCCGCGTCCTGCCGGTCACGTCCGCGGCCCAGTTGCGGGCCGCGGTGACGGAGGCGGCGCGAGACGCCGATGCCGTGGTCATGGCGGCCGCGGTCGCCGATTACCGGCCCGAGACCAGGAGCGATACGAAGATCAAGAAGACCCCGGCCGCGCCGGAGCCGATCCGCCTGGTGGAGAATCCGGACATACTCCGCGAGCTATCCGGCCGCCGGCCGCGGGCGGGCCAGGTAATCGTCGGCTTCGGCGCCGAGACCGGGGACCTGCTGGCTAACGGCCGGGCGAAGCTCGCGGCCAAGGGGTGCGACCTGCTGGTCGTCAACCAGGTGGGGCCCGGACTCGGATTCGGCGCGGCCGACAACGAGGCCGTGATCCTGGGTGCTGACGGGACGCAGACCAGTGTCCCGATGGGTCCCAAAGAGGTACTCGCCGACATTATCTGGGACCTCGTGGCGGCCAGGCTCGCAGGCTGACGGCCTGCCGGTGGGCATCCCGGCTACACTTCGGCGGAGTCTTCGCCCGCATCGACAAGTCCTCGCCCGCATCGACAAGGGAGCCAGGTGGCCGGTCGTCTTTTTACTTCCGAGTCCGTTACGGAAGGCCATCCGGACAAGATGGCCGACCAGATCAGCGATGCCATTCTCGATGGCATGCTCAAGGGCGACCCGCACAGCCGCGTCGCCGTGGAGACGATGATCACCACCGGCCAGGTGCACGTGGCCGGCGAGGTGACCACCGCGACCTATGTCGACATCCCGGGGATCATCCGGGAGAAGATCCTCGATATCGGGTACGACTCATCGTCGAAGGGCTTCGACGGGGCCTCCTGCGGCGTGTCGGTGTCCATCGGCTCCCAGTCGCCGGACATCGCCCAGGGCATCCGCGAGGCGTTCGAGCACCGCGAGGGCGAGGGCACCGACGAGCTTGACCGGCAGGGCGCCGGCGATCAGGGCATGATGTTCGGCTACGCGTGCCAGGAGACCCCCGAGCTCATGCCGCTCCCGATCATGCTCGCGCACCGGCTCTCCCGGCAGCTGGCCGAGGCCCGCCGCAGCGGCGCGGTGCCGTACATCCGGCCGGACGGCAAGACCCAGGTGACCATCGAGTACTCCGGGATCGAGCCGGTGCGCCTGGATACCGTCGTGGTCTCCACCCAGCACGCCCCGTCCATCGACCTGAGCAAGCTGCTGACCCCGGACATACGCGACCACGTCGTCGCGCCGGTCGTGGCCGGGCTGGCCCTCGACACCGCTCACTACCGGCTGCTGGTCAACCCCACCGGGCGGTTCGAGGTCGGCGGCCCGATGGGCGACGCGGGCCTGACCGGCCGCAAGATCATCATTGATACGTACGGCGGAATGGCCCGGCACGGGGGAGGGGCGTTCTCCGGCAAGGACCCATCCAAGGTGGACCGCAGCGCCGCCTATGCCATGCGGTGGGTGGCCAAGAATGTCGTCGCGGCGGGCCTGGCGCAGCGATGCGAGACGCAGGTGGCCTACGCGATCGGCAAGGCAAAGCCGGTTGGCGTCTTCGTCGAGTGCTTCGGCACCGAGCAGATACCGGTCGAGCGGATCCAGGACGCGGTACTCCAGGTCTTCGACCTCCGCCCGGCGGCGATCATCAGGGACCTGGACCTGCTCCGCCCGATCTACTCGCAGACGGCCGCCTACGGTCATTTCGGCCGGGAGGAGCCCGACTTCACCTGGGAGCGGACTGACCGGACGGCGTCCCTCCGGTCGGCGGCCGGCCTGTAACTGCCCGGACAGAGCCATCTGGCCGGACAGTGTCAGCTGATAGGCAGTGCCGGCTGGTAGGACAGCGCCATCTGGCCGGACAGAGTCGGCTGGCAGGACAATGCCGGCTGGCCGGACCGAACCATCTGGTAGGACAGAGCCGTGGCAAGTCCGACCCGGCGTCCCGCGGGCCCGCGGCCGCGGCCGGCCCGGGCCGCCCCCGCGGCCGCGGCGAGCCTGCCGGTCGCGCGGGTGGCCGTCGATGTGCCGCTGGCCCATCTTGACCGGCCCTTCGATTACCTGGTCCCGGAGCGGCTGACGGCGGCGGCGGTGCCTGGCTGCCGGGTCCGGGTGCGCTTCGCCGGCCGGCTGACCGGTGGCTACCTGCTAGAACGGGCCGAGGCCAGCGATCATCCGGGCACCCTGGCCTTCCTGGAGCGGGTGGTGTCGCCCGAACCTGTGCTCACGGCCGAGATCGCTGACCTGGCCCGGGCGGTCGCCGACCGCTACGGGGGCACGCTGGCCGACGTGCTGCGGCTGGCCATCCCGCCGCGTCACGCCCGGGCGGAGGCGGCGGGCCCGGAAGCGGCCGGCCCGGAGTTGGCGGGCCCGGAGTTGGCGGGCTCGGAAGACGCCGGCCCGGATGGCGCGCTGCCCGCCCGGCCCGCCGCCGGGGATCCGGGTCCATGGGCTCGCTATCCCGCGGGCCCGTCCTTCCTGGCGGCGCTGGCCGACGGCCGGTCGCCGCGGGCCGTCTGGTCCGCCCTGCCCGGACCGGACTGGCCGGACGAGATCGCGCGCGCCGCGGCGGCCGCGGCGGCCGCGGGCCGCGGCGCCCTCATCGTCGTTCCTGACGGCCGGGACCTCGATGGCGTTGATGCGGCGCTCACGGCCATCCTGGGCGCCGGGTCGCATGTCTGCCTGTCGGCCGATCTCGGGCCGGCCGAGCGGTACCGGCGCTGGCTCACCGTGCTTCGCGGCGGGACCCGCATTGTGGCCGGTACCCGGTCCGCCATGTTCGCGCCGGTCGCCGCGCTCGGCCTGGTCGTGCTGTGGGACGACGGCGACGATCTGCACGCCGAGCCCCGGGCGCCCTATCCGCATGCCCGGGAGGTGCTGGCCATCCGGGCGCACCGGCGCGGCGCGGCCGCGCTGATCGGGGGCTTCGCGCGGACCGCGGAGGCCACCCAGCTGGTGGCGGGCGGCTGGGCGCACGCTCTCGGCGGCGACCGGGCCACGGTGCGGCGCCGCGCTCCGCTGATCACCGCGGCCGGTGACGACGGCGAACTGGCCCGGGATCAGGCGGCCCGCTGGGCCCGGATGCCGGGCATCGCGCTGCGTACCGCCCGTGATGCGCTGGCTCGCGGGCCGGTGCTCTTCCAGGTGCCGCGGCGCGGCTACCTGGTCGCGGTCGCGTGCGAGCGGTGCCACGCCCGGGCGCAGTGCGCCGCCTGCGGCGGCCCGCTGGCCCTGCCCGCGCCGCAGGCGGCCGCGTTCTGCCGCTGGTGCGCCGTGCCCGCGGCCGGCCGGAAATGCCCGCAGTGCGGGGGCACCGGGCTGCGCGCCCTGGTCACCGGGGCGGGCCGTACCGCGGAGGAACTCGGCCGCGCATTCCCGTCCTTGCCGGTGCGGACGTCCGGCCGGACCGAGGTGATCACCGAGGTGACGTCCGCGCCGGCGGTTGTCGTCGCCACGCCCGGCGCGGAGCCGCGGGCCGAGGGCGGTTACGCGGCCGCCATCCTGCTCGATGGCTGGATGCTGCTCGGGCGGCCCAGCCTGCGCGCCGCCGAGGAGGCGCTGCGCCGCTGGATGAACGCGGCGGCGCTGGTCCGGCCGGGGCCGGCCGGCGGCGCGGTGATTGTGGTCGCCGATTCCGGGCTCCGGGCTGTGCAGGCGCTGATCCGCTGGGATCCGGTGACGCACGCCGAGCAGGAGCTAGCGGAACGGACGGCGCTGGGGTTCCCGCCCGCGGTCCGGATGGCGGCACTGACCGGACCCGCCGCCGCGGTGCGGGAAGTGCTCAGCGCGGCCGCGCTGCCGGAGCGCGCCGATGTGCTCGGGCCGGTTCCCGTCCGCGACACTCCCGGCCGGGACAGTCCCGCCCGTGGTATCGCGCCGGGCGAGGAACCGGTCCGGGTGCTGATCCGGGTGCCCAGGTCCGGTGGCCTGGCCCTGGCCACGGCATTGCGGGCCGCGCAGGCCGTCCGCAGCGCGCGGAAGGACGCCGGCGTGGTGCGCCTGCAGCTTGACCCGGCCGAGCTGATCTGAGACCGCGTGGTTACGGACCGGCGTGGCCGGGCTGAGCTGAGAATGCGCGACTGCGGCCTGGCCCGGCCGGTCCGGGCTGAGACCGGGTGACTCCGGCCGGACCCGGCCGGGCTGATCTGAGTACGCGGCCGGAGGCCGTAGGGTTGCTGCGTGGCCACCTCACGAAGAACCCCGAGCGCGAGGGTCGGCCAGCCGCATCCCGGCGTGGACGCGGCCGAGGCCGCCCGGGGTACCGCAGCGCCGCCCCGGCGGGGCGAGATTCCGCGGCTGCCGCCGGTGCGGCTGGCGCCGCGGGAGGAACTTGCCGCCGCGGCCCGCGTCGCGCCGCTGCTGCGCGCGGCGCGCGATCTGGCCCGCTGGTCCGCCGCAAGCCGCGGCCGGGCCGCGGGCGGCGGGCTGCCGCCGGAAGCGGCCGCGGCGGCCGCCGCTGACCTTGAGCTGGCCCCGGGCGAGGTGGATGCGGCCTGGCGGGTCGCCACCGCGATCGGGATGGCTCCCGGGGCGGGCGGCCCCGGCGAGCCGGCCGCCCGCGCCGATGTGCTCGCGTCGGGTGACGCGGAGGAAGTACTGGCCGCCTGGCACGGCGCGCTTGAGGTCATGCTCGGCGCCGAGGACCTGGACGGGCTCGCGACCGCGCTGTACACGGTCGGCGGCCCGGTCCGGATGGAGGGCCTGTTCGACGCCTACGCGGCGGCCGCCGGTGCCGGGCGCACGCCAGATGAGCCGGAGCCCGCAGCGGGCCGGGACCAGGCGGCGGCGCTGTCCTGGGCGCTGGAGGCCCTCGCCGACCTGGGCGTCGTGGAGCTGGGCACCGATGAGTCGGCCGGCGGGCTGACCGTCACCCTGTCACCGCTCGGCATCTGGGGCGTGCACCGCAGGCTCCGGTCGCAGGGCTGGCACGTGCCCGTTCTCGGCGCGGTCGGCCGGGATGGCGCGCCCGGCCTGCTGGCCGCCCTGGCCAGCTGCGACGCGGAGGACGGCGAGGCGGAGATCGCGGCCTGGCTGCGGGGGCGGACGCCATCGGCGGCCGCGGCCGAGCTGATCCAGGCGGCCGGCCGCGGATCACCCGGGCTGCGGGGGGCTGCGTTCGCGGTCCTTGACCGGATCGGCACGGACGCCGTCCCGGCCGTCCGGGCGGCCATGGCCGAGCCGGTGCTGCGCGCGCACGCCGCGGTCTGGCTGCACGAGCACGGCGAGGAGGCTGAGCTGGGGCGGGAGGACCGGACCTGGCTGCTCGTCGACCTGGGTGCCGGGCTGCTCGAGGAGGCAGATCCGCGGGACGTGGTCGCCGAGCTGCTGCCGGAGCTGCCGCCGGATGCCCAGGCGGAGATCGTGGCCGGCCTGTGGCGGGTTAGCCATCCCGCGGTCACCGACCTGCTGACCGCGCTGAGCGATCATCATCCGGACCCGGCCGTGGCCAGAGCCGCCCGCAAGGCCGCGTTCAAGGCCAGGTCGCCATCGGCCGGCCCGGGTGGCCGGCCTGCATAGACTGAACGGCCAGCGATTTCGCCGCTGTCGTTCTCAGGATGGCTGGTAGTCGTCCTTGTCCGGAAAGGGAACCGCGTTGAGTGTCAAGCCGATCCGCCTGTTCGGCGACCCGGTCCTGCGCACGGCGGCCGAGCCCGTGCGCGACTTCGATGTGGAGCTGCGCAGGCTGGTCAAGGACCTCACCGAGACCATGCTGGACGCGCCGGGTGTCGGCCTGGCCGCGCCGCAGATCGGCGTCGGGCTGCGCGTCTTTACCTACTACGTGGACGACGTGCTTGGTCACCTGATCAACCCGTCGCTTGACCTGTCCGCGGAGCTGGAGATCGACGACGAGGGCTGCCTGTCCTTCCCGGGTCTCGCCTTCCCGACCAGCCGCTCCCTCGGGGTAGTGGCCAAGGGCTTCAACATGTACGGCGAGCCGGTCACGCTGGCGGGCACCGGGCACCTGGCCCGCTGCGTGCAGCACGAGACCGACCATCTCGACGGCGTGCTCTTCATCGACCGGCTTGACCCGGCCCAGCGCAAGCTGGCCATGAAGGAGATCCGCGCCGCCGAGTGGTGGGGGGAGCCGGTGCCGACGGTGAAGGCATCTCCGCATCCGACGCAAGGCAAGGCCTACTAGCGCGATGCGCCTGGTATTCGCGGGTACGCCCGAGGCGGCCGTGCCCTCACTGGCCGCGCTGCTCCACTCGCGGCATGAGGTCGCGGCCGTGGTCACCCGGCCGGATGCCCCGGCCGGCCGGGGGCTGCGGGTAACCCCGAGCCCGGTGGCGCAGCACGCCGAGTCGGCCGGGCTGGAGGTGCTGAAGCCGGCCAGGCCCCGTGATCCTGATTTCCTCAGCCGGCTGCGCGAGATCGCGCCCGACTGCTGCGCGGTGACCGCCTACGGCGCGCTGATCCCGGCGGCCGCCCTGGAAATCCCCCGGCACGGCTGGGTCAACCTGCACTTCTCGCTGCTGCCCGCCTGGCGCGGCGCGGCCCCGGTGCAGCACGCCATCATGCACGGTGACGACATCACCGGCGCGACCACCTTCCGGCTCGTCGCGGAACTGGACGCCGGGCCGGTGTTCGGCGTGGTCACCGAACCGGTCCGGCCCGCCGACACGGCTGGTGACCTGCTGGCCAGGCTGGCCGGGTCCGGCGCCGGGCTGCTGGTCGCGACCATGGACGGGATCGAGTCCGGCGAGCTCACGGCGCGACCGCAGCCGCTGGACGGGGTCAGCCTCGCGCCCAAGATCACGCCGGACCGCGCGCGGGTCGACTGGGCGCTTCCGGCCATGGCGATCGACCGCCTCATCCGCGGCTGCACGCCGCAGCCGGGGGCGTGGACCGACCTGGCCGGAGTCCGGCTCAAGCTCGGGCCGCTGGCCAGTGCCGCGGCGGCGGATCCCGGCCCCGGGCTTGACCCCGGAGAGCTGCGCCTCGGCCCTTCCCGGGTCATCGTCGGCACCGGCACCGAGCCGGTGGAACTCGGCGTCGTCCAGCCGCACGGCAAGCGGCGCATGCCGGCCGCCGACTGGGCCCGGGGCCTGCGCGGGCTCTCCCCGGCCGGGGCCCGGCTGACATGACCCCGCCGCGCCGCAGCCCCGCTGTGCCCGCTGGCTCCCGGCCCCCGGCCGGCTCCCGGCCCCAGACTGGCTCCCGGCCCCCGGCCGGCTCGCGCGCCGACCCGGCCCGGTCAGCCGCGCTTGAGGTGCTCCTGGCCGTGGCCGAGCGCGATGCCTACGCGAACCTGATGCTTCCGTCCGTGCTCAGGGACAGGGGCCTGACCGGCCGGGACGCGGCGCTGGCCACGGAACTCGCCTACGGCACGCTGCGCGGCCAGGGCACCTACGACGCGATCCTGGCCGTGTGCAGTGACCGTGAGCTCGATCAGATCGACCTGCCGATCCGGCTGGTGCTCCGCCTCGGCGTCCACCAGCTGCTCGCCACCCGGATCCAGGCCCACGCCGCCGTGGCCACGTCCGTCGATCTCGCCCGGGACGTGGCCGGCCAGCGCCCGGCCGGGTTCGTCAACGCCGTGCTGCGCAAGGTGGCAACCCGCGACCTCGAAGCCTGGATCGCGATCGCCGCGCCGAGCCGGGCCGCGGATCCGGTCGGCTACCTGGCCACCAGGTACAGTCACCCGCCCTGGATCGTGGTCGCGCTGCGCGACGCGCTGGGCGAGGACGCCGGCGGCGACCTGGCCGAGACCGAGGCCGCGCTGGCCGCCGACGGCACCCGGCCGGCGGTTACCCTGTGCGCGACTCCCGGCCTGGCCAGCCCGGCGGAACTGATCGCCGGCCAGGCCGAGCCGGCCCGCTGGTCCCCGTTCGGGGCCTACCTGAGGGAAGGAAACCCGGCCGACGTCGCGGCCGTCGCGCAGGGCCGCGCGGCGGTGCAGGACGAGGCCAGCCAGCTCGTGGCGCTGGCGCTGACGCGTGCCGATGCCCGCGGCCCGGACCGCCGGTGGCTGGATCTATCCGCCGGGCCGGGCGGCAAGGCCCGGCTGCTGGCCGGGCTGGCCGCCGCCACCGATGCGCGCCTGGTCGCCGCCGACGTGCGCCCGCACCGGGCCAGGCTGGTTCGGGCCGCCACGGCCGGCACCGGCCGGGCCGGCGTGATCGTGGCCGACGGGACCGCGCCCGCCTGGCCGCGGGGGGCGTTCGACCGGGTGCTCGCCGACGTGCCGTGCTCGGGGCTCGGCGCGCTCCGCCGCCGGCCCGAGGCGCGCTGGCGCCGCACGCCGGCGGACGTGGCCGGCCTCGGCGCGCTGCAGCGCGGGCTGCTGGCCGCGGCGCTTGATTCAGCCCGCCCGGACGGCGTGGTCGCCTACGTCACCTGCTCCCCGCATCTGGCCGAGACCCGCGAGATCGTGGCCGCGGTGCTGGCCGGGCGGGACGACGTCCAGGTGCTCGACGCGCCCGCGCTGCTTCCCGCGGTGCCCGGCTTGCGCTGCCCGGCCACCGACGGGCCGTACGCGCAGTTCTGGCCGCACCGGCACGGCACGGACGGCATCTTCCTGGCCCTGCTCCGCCGGACCGGCCCGCGGTCCTGATCCGACGGCCGCCGCAATCCCGTTACCTGGGTGCCCTGGTGAGAGAGCGGTTCCGGGCCCCGGCCAGCCGGCTCGTGCCGATGTCGGCCCGCTGGCCCTGGGCGTAGCCGGCCCCGTAGCCGCTCCCGCTGTAGGTGATCCTGGCGTTGCGGGTCACCGGATAGGCCTGCTCGACATGGCGCCTGATCACCTGCGTCCGGTCGGCCAGCACCAGCGCGGTCCGCGAGCTTGACTCGGTGCCGGCCGAGGTGGCGTCGGCCGCGGCGGCCTGCTCCGCCGCGCGGACCCGGGAAATGACGGCGGTGGCGAAGCCGAGCAGCCAGCTCCGCCGCCAGGCTCGCGGGCTGCTGCTCCAGGCCGGCACGACCGCGCCGACCAGGCCGTGCCACATCTGCACGAGCACCGAGGTGTAGAGCAGGTCCGCCCGCTCGATGTCCGACGCGTAGCCGAACATGTGGATCCTGGTGCCGGGCCGGGACCCGGTCAGCACGATGCACTGGCAGCGCAGCGCGGATCCGAGCCCGCATAGCAGGTGCGCCTTCACCCGCGCCCAGGGATTGTCGATGTCCAGGATGCGGTTGTCCGGGCGGTCGGTCTCGGGCCGGTCGGCGGCGAGGAGTGCCCGGTCGATCCCGTACTTGGCCATCAGCTCGGCGGCCTTGGCCGTCAGCGCCTGAGCCTCGGGCGGCGTGACGCTCTCGTCTTCCGCCTTGGCCAGCAGCTTGCGAACGCGGTCAAGCAGCCTGCTCGGTGCCTCCGAGCTGCCTGGTGCCTCGGGAGTCAAGGTCGCGGCCTCCTCGCCGGTGGGGGATTCGAATATGAAATCGAACGGTATCCGGGGGCGGTGACAATTCCGGCGCCAGATCCGTGGCCCGGGCCGGCCGTAAGTCTCGCATGCCAGTCTCTACACTTGCTGCCGAGATGACCGTGCAGATGGCGCCCAGTATCCTGGCCGCGGACTTCGCCAGGCTCGCCGACGAGGCCGCGGTGGTGGCCGGCGTGGCCGACTGGCTCCATGTGGACGTCATGGACGGTCATTTTGTGCCGAACCTCACGATCGGGCTGCCGGTCGTCGAGGCGCTGCTCAAGCACGCCGACCTGCCGCTGGACTGCCATCTGATGATCGAGGACCCGGACCGGTGGGCGCCCGCCTACGCCGAGGCCGGCGCGCGGAACGTGACCATCCATGCCGAGGCCGCCCGCGGGCCGGTGCGGACGATGCGGGCGATCAGGTCGGCGGGCGCGCGGGCGGGGCTCGGGATCAACCCGGCCACCCCGGTGGAGCCGTACGCCGACCTGCTGCCCGAGATCGACATGCTGCTGCTGATGACCGTCGAGCCCGGGTACGGCGGCCAGCATTTCCTCGACCTGGTGCTGTCCAAGGTCCGCCGGGCCCGCGAGCTCATCGCGGCCCATGGCACCGCGATCTGGCTGCAGGTGGATGGTGGCGTCAGCGAGGAGACGATCGGGCGCTGCGCCGAGGCCGGGGCGGACGTGTTCGTGGCCGGCTCCGCTGTCTACTCGGCGGACGATCCGGCGGCCGCGGTCCGCTCGCTCCGCTCCCTCGCGGAGCAAGCCGCCGGGCCGGAGTGATCCCGGGCCGACCGGTTAGCCGGTCGCGGCCGCCTGCCGGCTCCGGGCGCGCATGCTGGCCACCAGGTCGGGCGGGGCCTTCCCGGGCGAGCCGGCCCGGTAGGGCGGCTGCGGGTCGTACTCGATGCCCAGCTGGATGGCCTGGGCCAGGTCCTTGCCGCCGATCCGGCCGGCCAGCCCCAGCGCCATGTCGATGCCGGCCGAGACCCCCGCGGCGGTGATGAACTTGCCGTCCATCACCACCCGCTGACTGACCGGCGTGACGCCGAACTGGCGCAGCTCGTCCAGCGCCAGCCAGTGGGAAGTGGCGCGGCGGCCGGCCAGCAGCCCGGCGGCGGCCAGGATGAGCGAGCCGGTGCACACCGAGGACGTCCAGCTGCTCGCGGCGTCGGCGGCCCGCAGCCACTGGTGCACCGCGCCGTCGCTCATCTGGTCATCCTGGCCGGGGCCGCCCGGCACCAGGACGATGTCCGGATGCGGCACATCGGCGAGCGCGGCGTCGGCGGTCAGCGCGAGCACCCCGGTGTCAGCGCGCACCGGACCGGGCCGCTCGGCCACGAAGACCACGGTGGTATCGGGCATGCGGACCAGCACCTCGTAGGGCCCGACGGCGTCGAGGGCGGTGAACCGGTCGTACAGCAGGATGGCGATCTGCACGGTGACTTCCTTTCTGATGGGCTTCCGGGCGGCGGTCAGAACCGCCCGCGGTATCCCGCGGGGGATACCCCGAGCGCGCGCACGAATGCACGGCGCATGGCCTCCGCTGTCCCGTAACCGCAGTGGCGGGCGATCTGCTCGATGCCGTCGCTGGTGTCCTCCAGCAGCCGCCGCGCGGCTTCCAGCCGGACCTTGCCGACGTACTGGCCGGGCGTCACGCCGGTCTCGGCGGCGAACGTGCGGGCGAACTGGCGGGGCGACAGGCCGGCCCGGGTGGCGAGGGTGCCGACCGACAGATCCGCGGTCGGCCGCTCGGTGATCCACTGCTGGACCTCGCGCAGCGGCTGCCGCTGCGCGACCTGGGCCCGCAACTGCGCGCTGAACTGGGCCTGGTTGCCGGGACGCCGCAGGAACACCACGAGGTGCCGGGCCACGGCCAGGGCCACCGCCCGGCCCAGGTCCTCCTCGACCAGGGCCAGGGCGAGGTCGATCCCGGCGGCGACTCCGGCCGAGGTCACCACGTTGCCGTCCCTGATGTAGATCGGCTCCGGGTCGACCAGCACGTCGGGGAACCGCAGCGCCAGCGCGTCGCACGAGGACCAGTGCGTGGTCACCCGCCGCCCGGACAGCAGGCCGGCCTCGGCCAGCAGGAAGGCGCCGGTGCAGACGGAGGTGACCCGGGCGGCCAGCGGCGCGCGCTGGCGCAGCCAGCCGATCAGCTCAGGTTCCGGGTCCCGGGTTCCGTCCCCGCCCGGAACGATCAGCGTGTGCACCTCGCGCACGTCCCGCAGGTCGGAGTCGGGGACGAGGGTGAGCCCGCTGGAGGTGCGGACCTGCTGGCGGCCCAGGCTCGCGATCAGGATCCGGTAGGCCGGCTGCCCGGCCGCGCGGGCGGCCTGGTGGCGGCTCGCGCCGGCGAATACCTCCAGCGGCCCGGTGACGTCCAGGCTCTGCACGTCGTCGAACACGGCGATCAGGATGGTCCGGGTCCGCATGATCTCATCGTTGCCGCTGGCGGTCATGGCCGCAATGACGTTCTTCCCACCTTTCCTGCCATCAGCGAGCCGGATGACGCAGGTCTGCGCGGCTGACGGCAGGATCAGCGAGAATCTTAGCGATGGCTTGTCGATCCGGGCGGGGCCGCTCGTCGTAGAAGTACCGGGACACCGGGCGGTGCTGCCGCCCGGGGATCGAGACTGCGAAGGAGACTGGCATGACCCAGTACGTGATCCTCATTTACGAGAACGAGGCCTCTTACGCCGATGCATCGCCCGACGCGTGGCAGACGGCGATGGAGGCCCACGGCCGTTTCGCCGGCCAGGTCGGCGAGCTGGGCGGGAAGATTCTCGGCGGCGACGCCCTGCAGCCCACCGCCACGGCCACGTCGATCCGCGGCGACGTCGTCACCGACGGCCCGTTCGCCGAGACCAAGGAGGCGCTCGGCGGCTTCTACCTGATCGAGGCCCGGGACCTGGATCACGCCCTGGCCATCGCCAAGCTCTGCCCGGCACCGGGCGGCGGCGTCGAGGTGCGCCCGGTGCTGGACACCTCAGGCGGCTGAGCCCGGATTGCCGTGACTGATGACGCCGTGCGCGCCGCGGTCGCGGACGCGCACCGTCGTGAGTGGGCCTTCGTGCTCGCCGCGACGGCGCGCGTCACGCGGGACATTGACCTGGCCGAGGAATGCGTCCAGGACGCCTACGTGGCCGCGCTGGACGCCTGGTCACGGCAGGGCATCCCGCGTAGCCCCGGGGCCTGGCTGACGACGACGGCCCGGCGGCGGGCGCTCGACGCGCTCCGCCGCGACCGGACCCTGCGCTCGAAGCTTCCGCTGCTGATCGAGCCTGACCTGCCGCCGGGCGGCAGCGGCGCGGGCGGGCCCGGTGACCCGGCCGGGCCGGGCGGCACCGGACCGGGCGGCACCGGGCCGGGCGCGAGCACCGCGGGCGGGCAGGCGGAGGATGACGTGATTCCCGACGACCGGCTCCGGCTCGTCTTCACCTGCTGCCACCCGGCGCTGGCCCGGGAAGCGCAGGTGGCCCTGACCCTGCGGCTGGTCTGCGGCCTGACCACGGCCGAGATCGCCCAGGCCTTCCTGGTGTCCGAGCCGACCATGGCCGCCCGGGTGACCCGCGCCAAGAAGAAGATCTCCGCCGCCCGGATCGCCTACCGGGTGCCCGGCGCCGCCGAACTGCCGGACCGGCTGGACGCCGTGCTGACCGTCGTGCACCTGCTCTACACCACCGGCCACACCGCCCCGGCCGGGGACAGCCTCGTCCGCGCCGACCTGGTGGACCGGGCGATCGGGCTGGCCCGCATGATCGCGACGCTGATGCCGGACGAGCGGGAGGTGCGCGGGCTGCTGGCCCTGCTGCTGCTGACCGACGCGCGCCGGGCCGCCCGCGCCGACGCGGCCGGCCTGCTGCTGCTGCTGGAGGAGCAGGACCGCTCCTGCTGGGATCGCGCGGCGATCGAGGAGGGCGCCGCCCTGGTGACCGGAGCGCTGCGCGGCGGCCGCCCCGGGCGCTTCGCGCTGCAGGCGGCGATCGCCGCATTGCACGCCGAGGCGCCCAGCTACCGGCAGACCGACTGGCCGCAACTGCTCCAGCTGTACGGCGAACTGCTGCGCGCCTGGCCCTCGCCGGTGGTCGCGCTGAACCGGGCGGTCGTGCGGGCGATGGTCGACGGCCCGGAAGCGGCGCTGGCCGAGATCGCCGGGCTGGAGCTGGACGGGCGGCTGGCCGGCTACCGCTACCTCCCGGCGGCCAAGGCCGACCTGCTGCGCCGCCTGGGCCGCCGCGCCGAGGCGGCCCAGGCCTACCGGGCGGCCCTGGAGCTGACCGACAACTCGGCCGAGCGCGACTTCCTCGCCCGCCGGATAGCCGAGGTCGCCGCGCCGCCGGAGTAAGCCCGGCCGTCCGGCGTCAGGCCTGCAGCCAGGCCGCGTAGAAGATCCCGAGGCCGAGCGCCACGCACAGGCCGGAGATCAGCCAGAATCTGATCACGATCGTCGTATCCGCCCAGCCCAGCAGCTCGAAGTGGTGCTGCAGCGGAGCCATCTTGAACACCCGTTTCCCGCGCCCGGTTCGGATCCTGGTCACCTTGAAGACGGTCACCTGAATCACGTCGGACATGGTGATGATCACGAACAGGCCGCCGAGGATCGCCAGCAGCAGCTGCGTCTTGGTGCAGATGGCCAGGCCGGCCAGCGCTCCGCCCAGGGCCAGCGACCCGGTGTCGCCCATGAAGATCCTGGCCGGCGGCGCATTCCACCACAGGAACCCGAAACAGGCGCCGAGGATCGCGGCCGCGACCACGGCCAGATCGAGCGGGTCACGCACCTGGTAGCACTGCGGGCTGATGGCGCTGATGCAGTCGTTGCGCTCCTGCCAGATCCCGATCAGCACGTACGCGGCCAGCACCACGATCGTGGCTCCGGTGGCCAGGCCATCCACCCCGTCGGTCAGGTTCACCGCGTTGGAGGTGCCGGTCACCATGATGACGGCCCAGATGATGAACGGCAGCGTGCCGAGGGCCGGGCCGAAGTCCCGCAGGAAGGAAAGGGACGCGTTAGCGGGCGTCAGGTCGAATTTATCGGGATGCTGCAGCACCTGCGCCGCGAACACCGCCGCGACCAGGAACTGGCCGGCCAGCTTGGCCCGGCTGCGCAGCCCCACGCTGGTCTGCCGGAAGATCTTGAAGAAGTCGTCGATGAACCCGACGAGGCCCAGTCCCGCCATCAGCAGCAGCACCAGCACGCCCGAGGGCGTAAACGGATCGTCGGTGGCCGCGTGCGCGACCACGTAGCCGATCAGCGCCGCGACCACGAAGACCGCGCCGCCCATGGTGGGCGTGCCGCGCTTCGTCTCATGCGACTTGGGGCCCTCGACCCGGATCGGCTGGCCATAGCCGTGCCGCCGCATAAACCGGATGTAGAACGGCGTTCCGAGCAGCGCGATGAGCAGCGCCACCGCCCCGGCAACGATGATCGTCTTCAACCGCGCGGCCCCTTGCCCGCCGACGGCCACCGGTGCCACGACGTTCCCCGGCGGTTCACGCTGGGCAGGGTATCCGAGCCGAACCCGTGCATAGCTCGGGTTCCCGGAATGTGAGCGCGGGATCGCGGCCAGCGGGCCAGGCTGTTCGGCCGGGTGGGGAGCCGGAATAGCAGCCGTGCCACACTGGTTCCACAAGCAATGCGTGCTCCGGGGTCGGTGCAACTCCGAACCGGCGGTGATAGTCCGCGACCCGGCCGATGCCATCGGCCGGCTGACCCGGTGAAACTCCGGGACCGACGGTAAAAGTCCGGATGGGAGGAAGCACGCGCACGGCGTGGCCGCTGCGGCCTATGCGCCGTGCCTGCGCTTCTGCGCGTCCCCGGAGCCCGCGGCAGGACGGACGGCTCCCGAGGAGGACGCGGTGTTCACCGGAATCGTGGAAGAGCTTGGCGAGGTAGTCGCGCTGGAGAAACTAGGCGATGCCGCCCGGCTGACCGTGCGCGGCCCGCTGGTCGCGGCGGGCGCCGCCAACGGTGACTCGATCGCGGTCAACGGCGTCTGCCTCACGGTCACGGCCAGGTCCGGCGGCACGTTCACCGCCGACGTGATGGGGGAGACGCTCAGCCGCTCCGGCCTCGGCGGGCTCGGCCCGGGGGCGGTGGTGAACCTGGAGCGGTCGCTGCGGCTGGACGGCCGCCTCGGCGGGCACCTGGTGCAGGGCCACGTGGATGGCATCGGCACGATCACCGGTCGCAGGCCGGCCGAGCGCTGGGATGTGGTCAGGATCGGCGTGCCGCCCGGGTTGCTGCGTTATGTCGTCGAGAAGGGCTCCGTCGCGGTGGACGGGATCAGCCTGACCGTGTCAGCGGCCGGCGGCGGCCCCGGCCAGTCCGGCGATCCGGACCAGCCCGGGTGGATCGAGGTCAGCCTGATCCCGGAGACGCTGGAGCGGACCACGCTCGGCCGCAAGCAGGCCGGCGATACCGTGAACCTGGAGGTCGACATGATCGCCAAGTACGTCGAGAAGCTGCTCGGCGCCCGGACCCGGCCATGACCGGGGGAGTGCCGGAAGCGGCAGGCACCCGGCTGGACGACGTCGAGCGGGCGATCGCGGACATCGCCGCCGGGCGCGCGGTCGTCGTCGTCGACGACGCGGACCGGGAGAACGAGGGTGACATCATCTTCGCCGCGAGCAAGGCGACCGCGGCGCTGATGGCCTTCACCATCAGGCATACCAGCGGCGTGATCTGCGTGCCGATGCCAGGCGAGGAACTCGACCGGCTGCAGCTGCCCCTGATGACCGCGCAGAACAAGGAACGCATGCGGACCGCGTTCACCGTCAGCGTGGATGCCCGCGACGGGGTCAGCACCGGGATCTCGGCGGCCGACCGGGCCAGGACCGTGCGGACCCTGGTGGACTCGGCGACCGAGCCGTACGAGCTGGTCCGGCCGGGCCACATCTTCCCGCTGCGTTATGCCGAGGGCGGCGTGCTGCGCCGGCCGGGACATACCGAGGCGGCGGTCGACCTGGCCCGGCTGGCCGGGCTGGCGCCGGCCGGCGTGCTGGCCGAGGTGGTCAACGATGACGGCACGATGGCCAGGCTGCCGGCCCTGCGCGCCTTCGCGGACGAGCACGGGCTGGCGCTGATCTCGATCGCGCAGCTGATCGAGTACCGACGGCACTCCGAGCGCATGGTGCGCCGGGTGGTCGAGACCAGGATGCCGAACCAGTTCGGCGAGTGGCGCGCGCTGGGCTACCTGAGCTCGGTCGACGGCACCGAGCACCTGGCCCTGGTGCTCGGCGACATCGGCGCGGACGGCGCGGCGGGCGCGGACGGCGTGCTGGTCCGGATGCATTCCGAATGCCTCACCGGGGACGTGTTCGGCTCCGGCCGGTGCGACTGCGGCGACCAGCTCAACGCGGCGATGGCGATGATCGCGGCCGAGGGCCGCGGCATCGTGCTGTACCTGCGCGGCCACGAGGGCCGGGGGATCGGGCTGGTCAGCAAGCTGCGCGCCTACCAGCTCCAGGACGGCGGCGCCGACACCGTGGACGCGAACATCGATCTCGGCCTGCCGGTCGATGCGCGGGAGTACAGCACCGGCGCGCAGATGCTGGCCGACCTCGGGGTGCGCTCGCTGCGCCTGCTGACCAACAATCCGGCCAAGCTAAGCGGCCTGTCCGGATTCGGCATCGAGGTGACCGGCCGGGTGTCGCTGCCGGTCACCCCGACGCCGGACAACCTGCGCTACCTCATCGCCAAGCGGGACCGGCTGGGCCATCAGATTGACAACCTGCCCGGGGCGGCTGGCATCAACGGCCGGCCGGACGCGGACGCCGCGGCGGTTCCGGCCGCCTGGCCGGAACCGGCCGGGACGCGGTGAGCGGGCAGGGCCGCCCGGCCGGCCAGGTGGTGGACGGCGCCGGGCTCAGCCTGGCCATCGTGGCCACCCGGTGGCATCCGGCGATCACCGACAGCCTGGTGGACCGGGCGGTCGCGGCGGCGGCGGCCTGCGGCGTCGGCGACCCGCTGGTTATCCGGGTCCCCGGCGCGGTCGAGCTGCCGGTCGTCGCGGCCGAGCTGGCCGCCCGGAATGACGCGGTGGCCTGCCTCGGCGCGGTGATCCGCGGCGGCACGCCGCACTTCGACTACGTCTGCGACGCGGTGACCTACGGGCTGACCCGGGCCGCCCTCGACGCCGGCACCCCGATCGGCAACGGGGTGCTGACCTGCGACACCCTCGATCAGGCCGCCGACCGGTGCGGGCTGGCCGGCAGCAGCGAGGACAAGGGCTGGGACGCGGTCGTGGCGGCCCTGGACACGGCCCTGGTGCTGCGCGGCATCCGCGGGCCGGGCTAGGGCGAGCCCCGGGCTAGTCGCGCGGCCAGGTGATGACCGGCCCGTGCGCGCGCACCGTGACCGGGGACCCGGGCGCCAGGTGCTGGCCGCCGACCGTCCTGACCATGATCACTGGCGTGCCTGAGTCGTGCTCGGGCCGGACCCGCACCACGGCGTCGTGGCCGTGGTAGCCGTAAGAGACCACCTCGCCGGACAGGCAGCCGGGACCGCCGGACCCCGGCGGCTCGAGCTCCAGCTGCTCCGGCCGGATCAGGACGGTCACCGCGCCCGGCGCCGGCCCGGCCGCGTGGCCGCCGGGCGCGACCGGGAGCCGGCCGAACACGGTGTCCACCAGCACGGTGTCCATCTCGGCGCCGGCCGGCCCGCCCGGGTCCGCGGCGCCGGCCAGCTTGCCCTCGATCAGGTTCGCGTCGCCGATGAACCGGGCCAGGTCGGCGTCCACGGGATGGACGTACAGGTCGTGCGGGGGGGCGCACTGCGCGATCTTCCCGTCCCGCAGGACCGCGACCCGGTCGGCGATGGACAGCGCCTCGTCCTGGTCGTGGGTGACCAGGACCGCGGTCGTGCCTGCCTCGCGGAGCAGCCGCTGCACGTCGGCGCGGACGCTGGCGCGCATATTCGCGTCCAGCGAGGCGAACGGCTCGTCGAGCAGGACGACCTCCGGCCGGATCGCCATGGCCCGGGCCAGCGCGACCCGCTGCTGCTGGCCGCCGGAGAGCTGATGCGGGTAGCGCCCGGCCAGGCCGGCCAGCCCCACCGCGTCCAGCAGGTCGGCCGTCCGGCGCCCGCGGCGTTCCCGGGCCGGGATCCCGAATCCCACGTTGCCCCGCACCGTGAGGTGCGGGAAGAGGCTGCCCTCCTGCGGCACGTAGCCGATCCGCCGCCGCTCCGGTGTGACATGCACGCCCGGGCCGTCCACCATGGCGTCGCCGATCCGCACCGTCCCGCGGTCGGCGCGCTCGAATCCCGCGAGCACCCGCAGCAGCGTGGTCTTCCCGCTGCCGGACGGGCCGAGGATGGCGGTCAGCGATCCGGCCGGCACGTCCAGATCCACGCCGGCCAGCACCGGAAGGCGACCGAACGCCTTATACAGGCCGGTCACGGCGAGCATCGTCATGACACCTATCTTTGCGCGTGCGCGGAGCGGTCAAAGAACCGGCCGAGCACATAGCTCGGCACCGCGGCCACGGCGATCATGACGAGCGCGAACGGCGCCGCCTGACCATAGGACACGTTCTGCTCGTAGACCCAGAACTGGGTGGCCAGCGTCTGCACGCCGGTCGGGATAAGGATCAGGGTCGCGGTGAGCTCCGTCACCACGGACAGGAATACCAGGCAGAACGCCGCCGCGAGGCCCGGTCCGGCGAGCCGCAGGGTCACCCGCAGCAGGACGGCCAGCCGGCCCTGCCCGAGCGAGCGCGCCACCTCGTCCAGGCTGGCCGGCGCCCGGGCCAGGGACGCCTTGACCCCGACCAGCGCCAGCGGGAAGAACATGATCGCGTAGCAGAGGATCAGCATCGGCGTGCTCTGGTAGAGGAAGCTGTCGGCATAGCGCTCGGTGAAGTAGGAAAGCGCGAACGCGATCACCACGCCGGGCATGGCCAGCACCAGGTACGTGCTGCGTTCCAGGAAGTTCCGCGCCCAGCCCGGGTACCTGACCGCGAGCAGCGCGACCGGGAGGGCCAGCACGGTATCGATGAGGCCGGCCCCGCCACCGTACAGCGCGGTCTGCCAGGTGGCCCCGGGCAGCGATATGCCGTCCAGGGAATGCGCGCCGCCCGCGAAGATCCAGTAAATGCTGGCCCCGACCGGCACCCCCAGCGCCAGCAGGGTGAGCAGCGCGAACCCGGCCAGCACCGGAATCGTGGCGCGGCCGAGCCGGTGCGGCGGAAGCCGCCGCGCAGCGAGCGCCCCGGACCGGCTGACCCGGCCCTTGCCCCGGAGCATGCCCTCGCCGGCCAGCACGATCAGGCTGAGCACGACGAGCACCAGCGACAGCGCGCAGGCGGTGGCCAGGCTGAACGAGACGGAGAATTCGGTGAAGATCTCGGTGGTGAAGGTCTGGTAGCCGAGGATCTCGAACGCGCCGTACTCAGCCAGCAGGACCAGGGCGACCAGCAGGCAGCCGCCGAGGATGGCGCCGCGCGCCTGGCGCAGCGTAATCCGGAAGAACGTGCGCAGGCGGCCGGTGCCCAGGCTCCGCGCCACCTCCTCCTGGCCCGGATCGGCGGCGCGCAGGCTGGCCGCCACCGGCAGGTAGACCAGCGGGTACACGGCGAGCGTCATCACCACGACCGCGCCCTGGAAGCCCTGCACCCAGTTCCACAGCGAGGCCCAGCCGAAGCTCACCACGAAGTCGGGAATGGCCAGCGGCACCACGACCAGCACGGCCCAGATCCGCCGCCCGGGCAGCTGAGTTCGCTCGACGCACCAGGCCGCCGCGGTGCCGATGACCGCGCAGAGGAAGGTGACCACGATCGTCAGCCGGACCGTGTTCCAGAGCAGCTCGCGGGTCAGCCCGCGGAAGACCAGCCTGGTCACCGTCGAGGTGCCGGCCCCGCGGGCCTCGATCAGGAGGAACAGCAGCGGGAGCGCGAGCAGCGCCGCCACGGCGGCGCTGGCGGCGATCAGGGCCACCGGGGTCCTGGCCTTACGCGCGGCAGGAGCCCCGGTGTCCCGGGGCTCCTGCGGTAGCGGGCCGGACCTGGCCAGGGCCGGCGGCGCGGCCACTATGGCCTCCCGGCGCCGGGCGGCGTCACAGCAGCCCGGCTTCGCGCATCAGCGCGATGGCCGTGGTCCCGTCGCCAAGCTCGCCGACGGTAATCGGATAGGGCTTGAGCTGAGCCAGCGGCATCTCCGGGGCCATGGTCGTTACGCCGGAGGCGATCGGGTACTCGAAGCTGATCGACTTGGCCGGGTTGGCGATGATCTCCTGCGCCTGCTTGCTGACCAGGAAGGCCAGGAACTTCTGCGCCGCGGCCTGGTTCTTGCTGGATTTCAGCACCGCGGCGCCGGAGACGTTGATGACATAGCCGGGATCGTGCGGGGCGAAGTGGGCGATGTTCGTGTGGATCTTGCCCGCGCCGATCTCGGCCCGCAGCCGGTACCAGTAGTACTGGTTGATGATGCCGAAGGCCGCCCGGCCGGAGTTGACCTGGGACGCGATGGTCTCGTTGTCCGGGTAGATATGACCGGCCGCGTTGGCCTTGATCGACTTCAGCCAGCTCAGCGCGGCGGTCTTGCCGTCGGCGTGCAGCACTGAGGTCACGATGGGCTGGAAGTCGGTCTCCTGGGGCGCGATCGCGAGTTTGCCGTGGTACTTCGGCTCGGCCAGCTGGAGGACTCTGGTCGGCAGCTGGCTCGCCGGGATCAGCGCCGGGTTGTAGATGAGCACGCTTACCCGGGCTGATACCCCGACCCAGTCGCCCTGCGGCGAGTTGTACTTGGCCGGCGTGTGCGCGAGCGTGGCCGGGGCGACCGGGGAGAGCAGGCCCAGTTCCTGGAGGTGCTCCAGCGGCGGGGTGTTCTCGGTGAAGAACACGTCCGCGGGGGAGTGGGACCCTTCGGTAATGATCTGGTCGGCCAGCGTGTCCTCGTCGTTGGGGCGGATATTGACGTCGATTCCGGTCTTTTTCTCGAACGCATTGACCAGCGCCTGGGTGGTCTGCGGGTGCTGGCCGCTGTAGAGCGTGATCGACTTGTCGCTTGATCCGGCGGCGCCGCCGCCGCATCCGGCGAGCAGGCCGCAGGCCAGCGCGACTACCGCCGCCGCGGGCAGCCAGTACCGCTTCTGGCCGCCGCGAGGCGGGCGGGAACTCGTTGTCGTGCTGACCACAGCGGTCCTCCCTAACGGCCGGGTAGTGTGGGCGCCCGGGTCTCCGGCCCGGGCGGAACGTAGCTTAGGCTAACCTAACTAATAGAGTCAATCGCGGGTCGCGGGTCCGCCCGGGAGCCTGCGGGCGTTCACTGGAGGCCGCCCCGGCGGCGATCAGGTATCGCCTTCGCGCGCGGATTCCACGTAACCTGTGGTCACTGCGACGGAAGTGCAGAGGTGACCGGGGCGTGCGAGATATTCTGGATCCGATCGCGAAGTGGTGGACGGCCGGAGAGACGTTCGGCCTGGCCACCGTCGTGCGCACGTTCAGCAGCGCTCCCCGTGAGCCGGGCGCCGCGCTGGCCGTGGTGGCCGGGGGCGAGGTCCTCGGCAGCGTTTCCGGCGGCTGCGTGGAAGGTGCCGTCTACGAGCTGGCCGGCGAGGTCATCGAGAGCGGGCAGCCGGTCCTGCAGACCTACGGCGTGAGCGACAACGACGCGTTCGCCGTTGGCCTGACCTGCGGTGGCATCATCGACATCTTCGTCGAGCCGATCAATCGCGAGCGTTTCCCCGAGCTGGGCGCCATCGCGGCGGCCGTCCGGGCCGATGCGCCGCTGGCCGTGGCGACCGTGATCGACGGCCCGGGCAAGATCGGCGCCCGGCGGGTCATCTGGCCCGCGGGCGAGCCGGGGCCGGGTTCGGATCAGACGCTCGGCGCGGGGGACCGGCTGGATCAGGCCGTGGATGACGACGCGCGCGGGATGCTGGCGCAGGGCGCGACGGGCGTGCGCCGGTACGGCCCGGACGGGGAACGGCGCCGGGACGAGCTGGGCGTCTTCGTGCAGTCATTCGCCCCGCCGCCGCGGATGCTGGTGTTCGGCGCGATTGACTTCGCCGCCGCGGTCGCCCGGGCGGGCAAGTTCCTCGGGTACCGGGTGACCGTCTGCGATGCCCGGCCGGTCTTCGCGACGGCGGCGCGCTTCCCGGACGCGGACGAGGTGGTGACGGACTGGCCGCACCGCTACCTGTCCGGGATCACGGTGGATGAGCGCACGGTCATCTGCGTGCTGACCCACGATCCCAAGTTCGACGTCCCGCTGCTCGAGGTCGCGCTGCGCACGCCGGCCGCTTACATCGGGGCCATGGGCAGCAGGCGGACGCACGAAGACCGGCTGGACCGGCTGCGCGAGGTCGGCATGACCGAGGTCGAGCTGGCCCGGCTGCGCTCCCCGATCGGCCTCGACCTCGGGGCCAGGACGCCAGAGGAGACCGCGGTGGCGATCGCGGCCGAGCTCATCCAGCTGCGCTGGGGCGGATCCGGCATGCCGCTGACCGGCACCACCGGGCGGATTCACCACGGCTGAGCGCCGCCGGTCCCGGGTGCCGGCCCGGTGGCCGGGCTGCGGCGGCGCGCGCCGGGCTGACGCGGGCCGGCCGCCGCCTTAGGGTGGGCAAGCATGGAGTCTTACGTCGCGGGCATCCTGCTCGCCGCGGGCGGCGGGAGCCGGCTGGGCCAGCCGAAGGCAACCGTCGAGATCGGCGGCGAGCCGCTGGCGCGCCGGGGGGTAGCGCTGCTGCGTGACGGTGGCGCCCAGCCCATCGTGCTCGTTACCGGGGCTATCGCCGTGGACCTCCCGGGCGTGCTGATCGTGCACAACCCCAGCTGGCGCAGTGGCATGGGCTCCTCGCTCACCGCCGGGCTGGCGACCGTCCCGGACAGCTGCGGCGCGGCCGTGGTGGCCCTGGTCGACCAGCCGCTGGTCGGGCCGGAGGCCGTGCGGCGGCTCATCGCCGCGTACCGGGCCGGGGCCCGGGTCGTGGTGGCCGCCTATGACGGCAAGCCGCGCAACCCGGTCCTGCTCGCCCGCGAGCACTGGCCGGAGGTGACGGCCCTGGCCGTCGGTGACGCGGGGGCCAGGCCCTTCCTCCGGGCGCACCCGGAGCTGGTCACGACGGTGGAGTGCGGTGACACCGGCCGCCCCGATGATGTGGACACCCGGGCCGACCTGGAGCGCATCACGGATCTGGCCGGCCAGGACTAGCTCGCCTGGATGCCCCACGCATGCGTCACGCTGCCGCCCGGCTCCAGCGTGACCAGGTCCTGCCCGGTGACGAACGCGTTCGGCGGGCAGGTCATCGGCTCGACGGCCAGGGCCCGCCTGCGCTGCGGCTCGGCCAGCGCGTCTCCGGTGAATACCTGAAGCCAGCGGTAACCCTGGCCGGCCCAGAACGAGATCTGGCCGCCGGGCCCGCTGAACCGGGCCCAGGCCCGGCCGCCGGCCTCCCTGACCAGGCCGGTGAACGCATGATCGAGGCGCGTGCCGCCAATCGCGCGGGCCGTCCGGAAGTCCTGCGGGGTGCCGGCCACGTCCTGCGCCGCCGCGGACGGTATCCCGCGGGCGTCCGCGGGCAGCCACCGGGTCGCGGGCAGGGCCAGCTCGCACTCGTCGATGACGGGCGTGCCGACGGTCAGGTACGGGTGCGACCCGGTGCCGTAGGGCGCGGGCCGGGTCCCCGCATTCCGCGCGGTGATGCTGACCTGCAGGCCGCCGTCGGCGGTCAGCTGGTAGCCGGCGGTCAGCTCCAGGCAGAACGGGTAGCCGGACCGCCCGAGCAGCCGATGGCTGAGCAGCACCCGGTCCGGCTCGTGCTGGACGGCCTGCCAGCTGGCCCAGCGGGTCAGGCCGTGGATGGCGTTGCCGTTGGCCGGCTCGCTCAGGTCCAGCTGGTAGTCCGTGCCGCCGAAGCTGTAGCGCCCGCCGTCGATGCGGTTCGGCCAGGGGGCCAGCAGCTGGCCTGCCCCCGCGGGCGGCAGCTCGGCGGCCTCGTATCCCGAGATGACCGGCCGTCCCCGGTAGCTCAGCTGGCGCAGGCCGGCGCCGAGTTCGGTGATGGCGGCGCGGTAATCGCCAGCGGAGATCTCGTACTGCCCGCCGGTCAGCGGAATCGGGGTCGGGTTTCCCATGGTGCCCATCATCTAGGCCGGACGGCCGGCGGGCCGGCACTGCCCCCGGCATGAAATGCCGGCGGGGCTGCTTGGGGAGCGGGGGACCGTCAGCCCCGCCAGCAAGTGCACGATAACTTCCCCGGAGACCCGCGCGGGTGAACTTGGCCAACACCGGGCGCTGCGGGGCATGATGGCCGGTTTCCGCTGAGGGATGATCGAGTTCTGCGCGGCTGCCGCGCACCAGGCCGGCCCGGTCCCGGCCGATCCCGGTCCCGGCCCGATCCTCGGCCTGGGCTGGACGGTGAGGCCGGCCGCCATCTCGCGGAGGAGGATTCAGATGCCAGGACCGCTGGACGGAATCGTCGTACTCGACCTGACCAGGGCGCTGGCGGGCCCGCACGCGACGATGCTGCTCGGCGATCTCGGCGCGCGGGTAATCAAGATCGAGCAGCCGGGCACCGGCGACGAGTCGCGGCACTGGGGCCCGCCGTTCGCTGTCGCCCCGGCGGCCGGCCACGGCGATCCGGCGGCCGGTCCCGGCGGTCCGGCGGCCAGTCCCGAGAGTACCTACTTCCTCTCTTGCAACAGGAACAAGGAATCGGTGACCTGCGACCTGGCCGCCGCCGACGGCCAGGACCTGCTCCGCCGGCTGGCGGCCCGGTGCGACGTGCTGGTGGAGAACTTCCGCCCCGGGGTGCTCGACCGGCTCGGCTTCTCCTGCTCGCGGCTGCACGAGCTGAACCCCCGGCTCGTCATCTGCTCCATTACCGGGTTCGGCCATGACGGGCCGGAGGGAGCGCGCCCGGGCTACGACCAGATCGTGCAGGGCGAGGCGGGGCTGATGAGTGTCACCGGCATGGATCCGGCTCATCCGGTCAAGGCCGGGCTGTCCATCGCGGATGTGCTGGCCGGGGTGAATGCGGCGCTCGGCATTGTCGCCGCGCTGCACGAGCGGGCCGTTACCGGGGCCGGCCGGGTCGTCCGCACGTCCTTGCTGGCGGGGATCGTCGGCGCGCATGCGTTCCAGGGCACCCGCTGGACTGTCGCGCGGGAGGTGCCGGAGGCGGCCGGCAATCACCATCCGTCGATCGTGCCGTACGGGGCATTCCGCTGCGCGGACGGCCTGATCCAGGTGGCCGTGGCCAACGAGGGGCAATGGCGCCGCTTCGCGCCGGTCGTCGGCATCGACCCGGCTGACGCGCGGTTCGCCGAGAATCAGCTCCGGGTCGCGCGGCGGGACGAGCTCGTGGTGGAGATCGAGCGAGCCCTGGCCGACGGGGACCGCGCGCACTGGCTCGCGCTGCTCACGCGGGCCGGTGTGCCGGCCGGCTCGATCCGGGCCATCGACGAGGTCTACGAGTGGGACCAGACCCGGTCCCAGGGGCTGGTCATCTCGGTCGATCATCCGGTGCTCGGCCGGATCGAGCTACCCGGGCCGGCGCTCCGCTTCGATGGCGCGGCCCCGCGCGATCATGCCCCGCCGCCGTTGCTCGGCCAGCACGACGCCACCGTGCGCGCCTGGCTTGAGGCGGAGCCGCCCGCCGCGACCGGGGACTGAGGAATCGCGCCCTGGCCCGCGGTCAGGAGTTCGCGGCGGCCGCCGGGACTGATCCGGCCAGCGGCCTGACGATGAGGTACCCCGGCCGCAGGTTCGCGTGGGTAGCGGCCGAGGTGCTGCCGGTGGTGCCGGTGGCGCTGTTCGCGCCGCTGGTGCCGTGCGCGGCGGTCCAGGTCGATGCGATCGGCGGCGGTGCCCAGCGAAGGGCGTCGCGCCCGGCGAAGGCCATCACGACCCCGGATGCCATCGGGCAGAGGACAACCGCGTTGAGCCAGTAGACCTTGCTGCGCCGGTGGCTGTGCCCGGCCGCCCGTGCCCGGCCGCAGGGGCGGGAGGATGAGCGGGAATTGTGCGGATGTTGCGGTGAATTGCGAGGAAGATCGCAAGGCGCATGGCCCTGGATGCCGCAGCGGACGGCCAGCGGCGCGGCAGCGGGGCTATCGGTGCGGGATCAGCAGGCCGGTCCTGACCGCCTCGGCGGCCAGTACGCCGAAGAGGTAGAAGTAGGCGGACTCTTCATCCTCGAAAAACCGCACTTCGTGCCGGGCCCCGCCCGCCGCGCTGAATACCTCATAGCCGGCTGACGTCTCGATCAGGCACAGAGCGCCGTCGACCTCCTCGCCGACGGAATAGGCCGCGGCCGGGATGGCCGCCAGGCCCGCGAGTTCGGTGAAGATCCGCTGGGTAGCCATCCGGGATCGGGCCGACCTCCGGCCGCGAGCCGGGACCGCCGGTGACATCGCCGGTTCCGCTGGCATCGCGGGTGGCGGTGACATCGCGGGTGGGGGTGACATCGCGGGTGGCGGTGGCGGCATCTCGGGCATGACCGCCGCCTCCGGTCCAGCCGGCGCAGGCGGCGCTGCGAGCAGGTCCAGTGCCGCAGTACGGAAAGCCGCTGCTGGTCCGGGCTCCGCGGCCAGGTGGTTATCGGTAGCCGGCGGTACCGGATTAGCCGAGAACTCCTGCGTGGTCAGGGGAGTCCGCATGGCCGGTGCCGGTCGCGTGCTCAGATGAGGCTGGCGCGGGTGAGACGCGGCCGAGGCGGCGCGCATGGCGGCGGCCTCCAGCGGCAGCGGAGCTTCCCGGGTCGTCCGGGCCGCGGCCCAGCCGGACGAGGACAGCGCGGCGGAACGGTCCGGCCGCGCCGTCGTCCCGAAGTCTGACGTCGGCAGTGCCGCGGACCGGCCGGGCGGTGCCGTGGTCCCGTAGTCAGCCGCGGGCCGGGCGGGCAGCGCGGTGGGGCCGGGGATCGGCGAGACGGGGGCAGGCGCCAGGCCACCGGCCGGCAAGATGACGCCGAAGTCGGTCGTGGCCGGGCCGTAGTCGGAGCTCAGCGGGCCGTAGTCAGCGCTAGCCGGGCCGTAATCGGTTGGCGTGCGGCTGTAGCCCGGCGCCGCATCCGGCTCCGCCGCACTCCCGATGGGCGGAGGACCCAGGTAGTCCGCGCGTTCCTCGATCAGGTCAGTTACCTCGTCCCGCGGCGTGACCACCTCGAACACGCCGCGGTCCACCTGCCAGTACCCGAGTTGCTGGGCCAGGAAGGAATCATGGCCCAGGTAGGCGATGTGCAGCCGGTCGCCAAGATCGTCGAGCACTATGCACCGCTCGCCCCGGTACGTGGCCATCGGCCTGGACTCCCAGAGGGCCTGGACATCCTGGACCTGCAGCTGCTTACGCCAGTGCCCGGTGGCCGGCTCGAAGCCGAGTTCCTCCGGGGGCGGGCAGGCCGCGAACAGGACGATATCGCCGTCGGACGGGCCGACCCCTGCCTCGTACGGCGCGCCCTGGTAGGTCGCCATCAGCCGGTAGCGCATGTCAGATCCCTCCGGTCGGCCGCAGCCACGCCTGGCCGTCGAACCGGGCGATGAATTCCTCCGCCGCCGCGGTGATCCGGTAGATCTCGGCGCCGACTGGCACCGGGATCGGATCGGTGTAGTACTCCGGCACCACGTGAGTCTGCGAGGAGGTGAAGCCAGTTCCGGTAAACGGCGGCTTGCCGCGCCAGTCGCCACCGCGCTCCGGGGAATAGGGCACCTGGTAGGACTTCACCCCCACGGCGCTCCAGCGCATGACGTATACCTCCGTGAGATCCGGACCGAAGTCCGAGCCGTCGTAGCGAAGGTCCAGCGCTTCGTAGAATTCGGCGGGATCATCAAATGAGCTGTCCTGCGCTCGGTAGACGAACCCGGCGATCACCGAGCGCCGGCCGGTCAGATAGGGCTCTACCAGCCGGGGCGGGATGGCCTTCTGCATCAGCGTACCCGGCTGGATAGGCATGGATGCTGGATCGACCTCGCGCACGCGCTTCCCCTATGTCAGGCCCCGGTGCATTGCCAAGAGACTCTCATACCGGCAAAAACGCCTCAACTGCTTCGGCCGACTGACCAGCCCGGCGGGCTGGCCCGGCCGGTGCCCGTGACCCCCGGATCCGGGCGCGCCGGGGGCCGGCGCGGGGCAGAACTACAGTGGTTCCGTGCCGGAGCGCAGCCGCGATGAACGTCGTTTCGATGCCGACGATGGCGCGGCCAATCCGCGGGTCGCCGCCGCGCTTGCCGCGTTCGCCTCGGGCACTGGCAGTGAGCATGCGGCGCTGACTTCGCTGGCCGGCGTGCGGCTGCTGGTGCCGGTGGTGGCCGCCGAGGCGCAGGACGCCGGCCAGCGTGCACCCGCCGGGGCCGGTGCCGAACGGTCCAGTGAGATGAGCATCCCCACCCTGGTCGGACACGATGGCCGCGCGGCGGTTCCGGCGTTCACCTGCCTGGACGCCCTGGTTAGCTGGCGGCCGGAGGCCCGCCCGGTGCTGATGGAAGCAGCCAGCGTGTGGCAGGGCGCCGCCGCGGAATCGTGTGCCGTGGTGCTCGATATTGCCGGGCCAGTTCCGCTCGCCATTGACGGCGAGCGGCTGGCCGCGCTCGCGAGCGGCCGGGCCGTGCCGCTGCCGCACGAGGATCCCGATGTGCTTGCCGAGCTGACCGCGATCGTCGCCGGGCAGCCCGCGATCAGCCAGGCCCGGCTGGCCGATGGCGGCAGCGACGCGGACCTGGTTATCGAGCTTGCCTTCGCGCCGGGGCATGCGGAGCCGGCCGGCGAGCTAGCGCGGTCGGTGGGAACCGCCATGCTGGCCAGGCTCGGCAGCAGGCTGCGCCGGGGGATCCAGGTCGTGATCAGCCCGCCATCGCCGGCCGGCGGGCCAGACGCCCGCGGCTAGGACGCTCCGGCATCAGACGGCGACGCAGTGGGCCGGCCGGTCCGCATGGCAGGATCGGCACCATGCTGCGCTGGCTCACCGCGGGAGAATCGCACGGCCGGGCGCTCGTCGCTATCTGCGAGGGGATGCCCGCCGGAGTGCGGATCAGCACGGCCGACGTATCGGTTGCGCTCGCCCGGCGGCGAGCCGGCTACGGCCGGGGCGCGCGGATGAAGTTCGAGCAGGATGAGGCCGAGATCACCGGCGGCGTGCGGCATGGCCGCACCCTCGGCGGCCCGGTCGCGATCCGGGTCGCCAATACCGAATGGCCGAAGTGGGACACGGTCATGTCCCCCGACCCGGTGGACGCGGGCGAGCTGGCCGAGCTGGCCCGCGCCGCTCCGCTGACCAGGCCCCGTCCTGGCCACGCCGACCTGGCGGGCATGCAGAAGTACGGTCATGACGACGCTCGTCCCGTGCTGGAGCGGGCGAGCGCCAGGGAAACCGCGGCCCGGGTAGCACTCGGCGAGCTCGCCCGCCGTTTCCTGGCGCAGGTGCTCGGCATCCAGATCGTGAGTCACGTCGTGTCCATCGGCACGGTCAGCGCGCCGGATGGGGTGCTGCCCGGCCCGCAGGACGCCGGCCGGGTGGATGATGATCCGGTCCGCTGCCTGGATCCGGCGGCGGGTGTCGCGATGCGCGCGGAGATCGACGCGGCCCGCCGGGATGGCGACACGCTCGGCGGCGTGGTCGAGGTCCTCTGCTACGGTCTGCCGCCGGGGCTGGGCAGCTACGTGCACTGGGACAGGCGGCTGGACGGCCGGCTCGCCGCGGCCCTGATGAGCATTCATGCGATCAAGGGAGTCGAGGTTGGCGATGGCTTCGCGACGGCCAGGCGGCGCGGTTCCGCGGCCCATGATGAGATCGACGGCGGGCCGGACGGGATCCGCCGCCGTACTAACCGGGCGGGCGGGATCGAGGGCGGCATGAGCACGGGCGAGGTGATCAGGCTGCGCGCGGCGATGAAGCCCATCTCCACGGTTCCCCGGGCGCTGGCCACGGTGGACGTGCGTACCGGCGAACCCGCGAAGGCGATCAACCAGCGCAGCGACGTGACCGCGGTTCCGGCGGCGGGCGTCGTCGCCGAGGCCATGGTCGCGCTAGTGCTCGCGGACGCCGCGATCGAGAAGTTCGGCGGCGACTCGGTCGAGGAAACGGCGCGCAACCTGCGCGGTTACCTGGAATCACTGGTGATCGCATGAGCGGGCCGGCCGCGATCCTGATCGGGCCGCCGGGCGCTGGCAAGTCGACCGTCGGCCCGTTGCTGGCCGGCCTGCTGGGCGTCACCTTCCGCGATACCGACAGCGACATTGAGGCGGTGGCGGGCAAGCCGGTCGGCGACATCTTCATCGAGGACGGCGAGCCGGTGTTCCGGGCGCTTGAACGCGAGGCAGTAGCCCGCGCCGTGGCCGGCCATCCGGGCGTACTCGGGCTCGGTGGCGGAGCGGTGCTTGATCCCGGCACCCGGCGGCTGCTGGCTGACCAGCAGGTCGTTTACCTCGAAACCGGCTTCGCCGTCGCGGCGAAGCGGGTCGGGCTGGGCAGTGCGCGGCCGCTGCTGCTCGGTAACCCCCGGGCGCAGCTGAAGGCGCTTCTTGAGGAGCGGCTGCCGATCTACGCCGAGCTGGCCCGGATCACCGTCGGCACGGACAGCAGGTCCCCGGCTGAGGTAGCGGCCGAGATCGCCCGCCAATTCGAGAGCGCGGAGACGCCCGGGTGAGCGTGACCCGCATCCCGGTTGGCGGCGATCGCCCGTATGAGGTGGTCGTGGGCTCCGGCGTGCTCGGCGAGCTGCCGTCTCTGGTCGGTAAGGATGCCCAGACCGCGGTGGTCGTCCATGCGGCCAGCCTCGGCGAGATTGCCCGCCCCGCCGGCCAGGTGCTGGATGGTGCCGGGTACGTGGTGCACGCGGAGGCGATTCCCGATGGCGAGGCCGCCAAGGACATCGCGGTGGCCGCCGACCTGTGGTCACGGCTGGCGGCACACCGGGTGACCCGTTCCGACGTGATCGTGGCCGTTGGCGGCGGGGCGGTCACGGACCTGGCGGGCTTCACCGCGGCCTGCTGGCTCCGCGGCATCCGTCACGTCCTGGTGCCTACCACCCTGCTGGCGATCGCCGACGCTGCGATCGGCGGGAAGACGGGCGTCAACATCCCGGCCGGCAAGAACCTGGTCGGCGCGTTCCACCCGCCCGCCGGCGTGCTCGCCGACCTGTCGGTGCTGGCATCGCTGCCAGCGGCGGAGTACCGCAGCGGGCTCGCCGAGGTGATCAAGGCCGGGTTCATCGCCGATCCGGCGATCCTCGACCTGATCGAAGCCGATCCGGCGGGCGCCGCGGCCCCGGGCGGGCCCGCCGAGCGCGAGCTTGTCGAGCGCGCGGTCCGGATGAAGGCCGCGGTGGTCTCGGCCGACCTGCGCGAGGCCGGGCAGCGGGAGATGCTGAACTACGGGCATACGCTCGGCCACGCGATCGAGCGGGTGGAGGGTTACCGGCTTCGCCATGGCGAAGCGGTGGCGATTGGCATGATTTACGCGGCCGCCGTGGCCCGCCTGGCCGGTCGGCTCGATGCCGCTACGGCGGTCCGGCACCGCGAGGTGCTTTCGGCCGTCGGGTTGCCGACGTGCTACCGGGCCGGCGCCTGGCCGCAATTGCGGGCGGCGATGGCGGTTGACAAGAAGGCACGCGGCTCGCGGCTGCGGCTGGTCGTGCTCGACGGGCTCGCCCGGCCCGGCATTCTCGATGACCCGCCGGAGGAACTGCTGGAGCAGGCGTACGCGGAGGTGTGCGGGCGATGAGACAGGTACTGGTGCTCAACGGCCCGAACCTGGGTCGGCTTGGCTCCCGCGAGCCCGAGGTCTACGGCTCGGCGTCGTTCGCCGACCTGGCCGCGGCCTGCCAGCAGGCCGGGCGCGAACTGGGGCTGGATGTGCAGGTCAGGCAGACCGATGACGAGGCCGAACTGGTCCGCTGGGTGCATGCCGCGGCCGATTCGCGGACGCCTATCGTGCTGAATCCGGCTGCCTTCACCCACTATTCGTACGCGCTCAGGGATGCCCTGGCGATGCGGACCGCGCCGCTGGTCGAGGTGCACCTGTCCAACCCGGCCGCGCGCGAGTCGTTCCGGCACACCTCGGTGGTGGCTGCTGTGGCGGACGGGACGGTCGCCGGATTCGGCGTTCTGTCCTATCAGCTCGCGCTCCGCGCGGTCGCCGCGCTGATCTCGGCGGTCGGCTAACCGGCAAGCCGCCCGGCTCTCAGTTCCGCGTGGCCACCAGTTCTGCACGGCCAGTTCTGCGGCCACCAGTGCTGCACGGCCAGTTCTGCAGTCGTCAGTTCTGCGAGGTCCCGGCCCGCCTGCGGCCAGCGCGCGGTCAGGTTGGGTAGGTGCGGGGGGTCACGGTGTGGGTGCGGCCGCTGGGGAGGGTCCAGGTCAGGGTGCCCGGGGTGGGCTGCAGGAGATGCCAGCCGGGTGCCTGTTTGGCGCCGTGGTGGCGCCGGCAGAGAGGAGAAAGGTTGCACTCGCAGGTGCGGCCGCCCTGGTCGTAAGGCACGGTGTGGTCGTCATCGCATCGGCGGGCCGTCCGGCGGCAGCCCGGGAAGGTGCAGGTCGCGTTGCGGATCTTGATCAGGTTCCGCAAGGTGGCTGATGGCTGGTACGCGAATGTTTCCCGGGCGTGCCCGCACGTCCCGGTTTCCAGCCAGCTGATCTTGATGCCGGCCAGCCACCGGAGCCGCCCGTCGTTGTCGGCGGCGCCGGGCGGCCCGGTGCCGGGTGGTCCGGTGCCGGGTGGCCTCGCGCTGGGTGGCCCGGCGCTCGGTGGCGGATGTCCTTTTCTTGCGGTGCCGTGGCCGAGGGCGGTGCCGTCGGGGCGGGTGATGATCAGGTGCCAGCGGGTTCGGGGGCTGGCGGCGAGGGTGGTGGCGAGGTCGCGGCTGGCGGCGGCGTCCAGGTGCCCGTACCCGGCGGCCTCGCCGGGCTGCCCGGTCAGGCCGAGCCAGGTGGCCAGCGGAACGGTCAGGCTGATCGTCGCGGTCAGCCCGGCTCCGGATCCCGGACCGGCCGCTGGCGGCCAGCCCGGGCCCGGACCGGTGCCCGGACCGGGCCGGCGCGGACCGCCGCCCGGTCCGGGGCCGTCACCGTCACCCGGACCGTCGCCGCCACCGGCGCCGTTGCCGTCATCCAGGCCGTTGCCGTCACCTGGGCTATCGCCGTCACTGGGGTCGCCACCCGCGCCGGGTGCGCCGGGCCCGTCGTCGTTCGCGCCGGAGTGCTCACCGGCCGGGTTACCGTCCTGGCCAGCGCTGAGGTCCTGGCCGGGGCGGCCGGGGCGCGGGGCGGGGAGCAGGGTGTCCAGGGGCTGGCCGTTGAGGCGGGCGAGGAACACCGCGGCGCGCAGCTGCGGCAGCGTCCCGGCGGCGCCGGCGGCTTTGAGCGCGCGGGCGTCGGCGTCCAGGTGCTGGTCGGCGGCCAGCACCCCGGCCGGGGGCAGGTCCCGCCCGGCCATCGACCAGGTCCCGGACGGCTCGGCCCAGCATTCCACCCGGGCGTCCTTTTCGGCCTTCTCCCGCCGCTTGCGCGCGGCCTGCGGGTCAAAGGCCAGCACCTCGCGGTGCAGCCGGTCGCGCAGCCGGCTGGTCGTCAGCCCGGCCGCATCCCCGCCGACTACCGCCGCGATCGCCGCCGCCGCGACATCGCCCAGCCCGGCGAGTTCGTCGGCGAACACGGCCGCGCGGGGCAGGTCAATCCGCCCGGCGGCTAACGCCGCCGCGGCGGCCGGGAGCCGGGTGACGCCGATGGCGAGGCTGACCAGCCGGTCCGCGGCCCGGCCGGTCAGCGTCAGCGCGGCGGCGACCTCGTCACCGACATGATCAGCCTGACGCCGGTCCCCGGTGGCGGCCGCGGCCGCGTCCCGGCGCGCGGTCAGGTCCGCGACCGCCCGCAGCTCGATCGAGGACGCCCAGGACTCCAGCCGCCGTGCCGCGCACAGCACCCCGACCAGCTGGTCATCATCCAGCACCGCCAGGCCCCCGGCCGCGGCATCGGCGGTAACGCCGGCCAGGGCCGGGCCGGGCTCCATCTGGTCCAGCGGCCCCCCGGCCGCGAACCCGCGCGCGCCCGGCATCTGATCGCCGTGGGTGAACCCCGCCGCTAGCGCCTCCCGCGGCGCGGGCCGGGCGGCCGGCTCGGGCTGGGGAGGGATACCGGGGATGTCCGGGTCGGCTGACATCCGCTCCTCCTCCCGCATACAGGCTGTCGGAAATATGTTCCTCGAATAAAGTATCGACCCCGCCACCGACAAAACTGCCCGAGCAGGCCAGGCCAGAAAAAGATCTCAGAAAAATTTCTGGGAGCGAGGACCGTGCCTCGAGGACGAGGGGCCGGGCAGCGGAGACGGGGGCAGCGGGACCGGGTCGGGGGGTCGGGGCGGCGGGGACGGGGGAGCGGGGACCGCGTTGGTCGGCGGCGGGGGCCGAGGCAGCGGGGACCGGGTCGGGGAGGGCCGGGCAGTGGGGACGGGGGAGCGGGGATCGGGTCGGGGGGTCGGGGCGGCGGGGACGGGGGAGCGGGACCGGGTCGGGAGGGCCGGGCAGTGAGGACGGGGGAGCGGGGACCGCGTTGGCCGGCGGCGGGGGCGGAGGCAGCGGGGACCGGGCCGGGAGGGCCGGCGGCGGGGACGGGGGAGCGGGAACCAGGTCGGGAGGGGCGGGCGGCGGGACGGGGCGGCGGGAACCCGGCGGCGGAACCGGGCAGCGGGAACCCGGCGGCGGGTACGAGGGCAGCGCGACCGGGTGGCGGCGGGACCGGGCCTCGGGGCAAGCCATTCCGGTCGGCCTGGCACGCTGGCGATGGCGCACCTACGCTGGACGAGCGCGCCGGCGCTGGCCGGCGGCGGTCTGACCGCGAAAGGTACGGCATGCGCATCGGGATGTCCCTGAATTACGCGGGCGGGTTCGCCGAGACGGTCGTCGAGCTTGCCGACTATGAGAAGGCCGGCCTCGACATCGTCTTCGTTCCCGAGGCCTACAGCTTCGACGCGGTCAGCCAGCTTGGCTTCATCGCGGCGAAGACGGACCGGCTGCAGATCGCATCGGGCATCCTCCAGCTCTACTCGAGGACCCCGACGCTCACCGCGATGACCGCTGCCGGGCTCGACTACGTGTCCGGCGGCCGGTTCGTGCTGGGCATCGGGGCGTCCGGACCGCAGGTGATCGAGGGCTGGCACGGGGTGCCTTACGACTCGCCGGTGGGCCGTACCCGCGAGATCATCGAAATCTGCCGGGCCGTGTGGCGACGCGAGCGGCTGCAGTATGCCGGGCGCCATTACACGATTCCGCTGCCGCCGGACCAAGGGTCGGGGCTGGGCAAGCCGCTCAAGCTGATCAACCGTCCGGTCCGGGAGCGGATCCCGATCGTGGTGGCCGCGCTCGGCCCGAAAAACGTCGAGATGGCCGCGGAACTCGCCGAGGGCTGGGAGCCGATCTTCTATTTTCCCGAGAAGGCGGCGTCCGTGTGGGGCCAGCCGCTCGCGGCCGGCGCCGCGCGGCGCGATCCCTCGCTCGGCCCGCTGGACGTGGTGGCGCAAGCAGGGCTGGCGATCGGCGAGGACGTGTCTGGCTATCTGGAGCTTGGCCGGCCAATGCTGGCCCTGTACATCGGCGGGATGGGGGCCAGAGGCCGCAACTTCTACAACGACCTGGCGGCCCGATTCGGCTACGAGGCCGAGGCCGCCGCGATCCAGGACGCCTACCTGTCCGGCCGCAAGGACGAGGCTGCCGCGCTGGTGCCCGAATCGCTGCTGGCAGGCACGTCGCTGATCGGCCCGCGTTCGCTGGTCGCCGAGCGGGTCGCGGCGTTGCGCGACTCCGGCGTCACGACGCTGAACGTCATGCCGATCGCCGGCACGCATGCCGAGCGGGTCCGGCTGATTGAGCAGATCCGCGATCTCGCCGGGTGAGCACGGCATAGTCTCAGCGCGGCTTCCGGCAGGCAGGCTGTCTGGTACGGCGGGAATGTCGCGTTTCAGATTCCGGTGTGTTACAAATGGCTGCGGTCGTCGTCTTGCCGGTGCTCGGAGGTGGCGGTGTCTGAACAGAACGTCACCCAGGAACTCGCCCGTGCGGCTGCCGGGCTGCTCAGCATCACCGACGCGTCGGACGTCAGATCACTGCACCGGCTCACGGTTCTTGCCGCCCGCCAGGTGCCTGCCTGCTCCGGAGCCACGGCGGCGCTCTGGCGGGACGGAGAACCGGCCGAGATGGCCGCCACCCATCCGGACCTGGCCGAGATCTTCGAGCTGTCCGCGCAGGCTCACACCGGCCCGTGGGCGGAGGCACTGGCCACCGGCGAGCCCGTTTACTGCCCGGACAGTCTCGCGGAGGACAGGTGGCCCGTCTACGCCAACGCGGCGCTCTGCCGCGGTGTCCGGTGCTCAGTCACTCTGGTCCACCCGTTCGGCCAGATGACCGTCACCCTGTCGCTTTTCGGGGCGCGGCCGCGCTCGCTGGATCCGGAGCGGATCGCGATGGCCGAGCTGCTCATCGCCTTCGGCGGCGCGACCATGGGCAACGCGTCGATCTACGGTGACTCGCAGCGCACGGCGCTGCAGCTTCGTGAGAGCGCCGAGTCGAGGGCCGTCGTGGACCAGGCCAAGGGCATCCTGATGCATGCACTTGGCTGCAGTGCGCAGGAGGCCTTCGACCGGATGCGAGAGACATCCCAGACCCGCCACGTCAAGGTGACTGAGGTGGCCAAAACGATCATCAAGGCACATCGGTCGGTGAGCGGCCCGCGGCCTGCTGGTCAGGCTGCTCGCCGCAGCAGCGAGCGCTCGTAGACCGCCAGCGTCTCCTGTCCGATGCGGTCCCAGGAATAACGAGCACGGGCGCGGTCGGCGGCCGCGATCCCGTAACCCTGCAGCAGCATGGGGCTGGCCAGCAACTGGCGTATCTGCCGGGCCAGCGTGCCCGGCTGCCCCGGCCGGACCAGGACACCCGTCGCCCCGTCCACAATCGCGTCCTGATGGCTGCCGCCCGCGGCAGCTACCACCGGCGTCCCGCACGCCATGGCCTCCAGCGGAACCATGCCGAACGGCTCGTAGAGCGTGGTGTGCACGAGCAGGTCCGCCGAGCGGAGCAGCGCGGGCATGCGAGCCCGGCTGACCTGACCGGTGAAGACGACCCGGTCGCCGACCCCCAGGCTCATGATGAGCCGGACCAGTGCGCGGTAGACCGGATCCTTGCTGAGCTGCGCCCGAGGCGGGCCCCCGGCGATGATGAGTTCACAGCGGGGTACCTCGGTGATGGCGCGGATGATGACGTCCAGCCCGGAACGCTCGGTCAGCGGGGCTACCGCCAGCAGCCTGGGCCGTCCGTTACGCCTGGCCACCGGGCCGCTGGGGACGAACTCGGCGGTATCCACGCCATAGGGGACGACCCTGATCGCGGACCGTGGCACGCCCAGCCGGGCGAGTTCGGACATCTCACCGGAGGAGCTGGCCAGGACGGCGCTGACGCTCCGGGCGATGAGGCCCTCAAGCCGCAGCCTGGCTTCCGGGCCGCCAGCCGACGCACCGTAATGCCGCTGCTCCGTGGTACCGAGCGAATGGAAGGTCTGCACGACTGGCACCGGGACGTCGCGGGTCGCGGCGAGTGCGGCCAGGCCGCCGGTCCAGAAGTGGGAGTGCACGACATCGGGGGCAGCCTCGCGCCACCGCTGCGCCAGCTGGCCGCTGAACGCCGCCATATGCGGCAGCGCCTTGTCCGCCGCCAGCTTGGTGGCCGGCCCGGCGGGCAGGTGCTCGATGGTGACCCCCGGGGCCACCGTCGACCTGGCCGGGAGCGCCGGAGCGTCCTTGCGCGCATAAATAGTGACCTGATGCCCGAGACCGCCCAGCGTGCGGGCGAGCGTGGACAGCCCGAATGCCTGGCTACCGGGATCGGCGGCCGCTGCACCGCGGGAGGAAGTGACCTGACTGGCCTGCTCGGCGACGAGGGCTATCTTCATGACTGTCTCCTTCAGGACTGCCACGACGATGACGCTGCAAGTCGCGAAGGAGGTCAGGAAGCAGGCAACGATGGATCCGCTGCACCAGCGAGAGGCCTTCCGGCGGGCACGCTCCGCGACCACGCCGTGGCGGCGTGGGGGCGTGCCTGCGTCGTAGGCACCGTTACAGGTCCTATTATGTCCCGGCACCGCGGCGTTCAAACCAGGGGGGCCACATATCCGGATCGGCCAGTCAATGACGGGCCTACACTTGCCTATCCCGCGCACTGGCCCCGGGCGGTCCTCGAGCGAGGGCCTGCCGCGCCAGATTGGACCGAACTATGCCGCACGCCAAGGGCACTCCCTGGCCCGAGCGAGAAATCGCCGAGCTCAGGGAGAGGTCAGGCGCGCTCAGGCAGTCCGCCGCCCTGCCCGGAGCACAGCTGCCGCAGCTGCTTGATGCCGCCCTAGCCGAGCTCGATGGCGCCATTGACACCGTGGCGGAGCTGCAGGACGGCTCTGGTCTCGCCGTGGCAGGCGAACATGGCGCTGATGCTCCCGGGCTGGAAGGCAGCCTGCTGCGCGCGATGTTCCGGGACGCGCCGGTGCCCCTGTTAGTGCTCGGCCGCGACGGGACCATCCGGCACGTCAACAGGCGTGCGGCAGACCTGCTGGGCACCGGGGCCGGCTACGCCAGCGGGAAGCTCTTCACCACGTTCGTGGCGCTCCCGTCGCGGGCCGCGGTTCAGTCCCAGCTGGCCGCCGTCGCGAGGACCGGCAAGCCGCGGCACGTTTCCTGTCCGCTGCTTGGCGCGAATGCCGCGGCGCACATCGTTCTGGCGCTCGACGTGCTCGATCTGGCCGGGGAGCCCGGCCTGCTCATCGCCGCCGCAAGCACCGGCCCGGACCCGGCGGCCGGCCGGGGGGCCGATGGGGATGGTGCTGACCGGGATGCCAGGGCGCCGGACGGGGATGCGACCGGCCGCGCGCCGGTCACCCCGGCGGACGATGCCTCGGCCCGGGCCGTTGAGGCGATCACCCACCGGCTGGACCTGGTGACCGCGGCCACCAGGCTGCTGCTCGAGAACGCCACGTTCAGCGAGTCGGTGACGCTGCAGCGGTGCGCCCGCCTGCTGGCCGGGGAACTCGCTACCTGGGTCATCGTCGATGTGGACCGCAGGCAGCGGCTGCGGCGGCAGGTCGTGATGGGCCCGGCCGACCACGATTCGCAGCAGCTGGCCCGGGAGGTGATGGCGGTCGATCCGCAGCCTGGATCGGCGCCGCGCCAGGTACACGAGTCGGGCAGCTCGATGCTGGTCGCGCACGCGGAGGATGTCGGCATTCTCGGCACCGGAGCCGACCACGTCCCGCTGCTGATGCAGCTGGGCGCCACGTCGCTGCTGTGCGTGCCGCTGAGCGACGGGGAGCAGAGTTACGGTGTGCTGACCCTGGCCCGGCGGCCGGACGAGCCACATTTCGAGATTGCTGACCTGGGCCTGGTGGAAGAACTCGGGGAACAGCTGGCCCTGGCCATCAGGGTGGACCGGATGTTCAGGCGGCGCACGGAGATCGCCGACTCGCTGCAGGCGAGCTTGCTCCCGCGCGAGCTTCCCGCCATCGACGGCGTCGAGATCGCCGCTGCATACGTGGCCGCGACCGAGGGACTTGATGTAGGCGGCGACTTCTACGACGTCTATCTCACCCCGGGCGGCTGGGGCGTATCGATCGGCGACGTCTGCGGCAAGGGCGAGGATGCCGCGGCCGTCACGGCGGCCGCCCGGCATGCGATCCGGGTTCTCGCGCACTGGGATCCCGATCCTGCCGAGGTGCTGCGGAAGGCCAACGAGCTAATGCTGGCGGAGGAGTACGACGGCCGGTTCGTCACCATGTGCACCGCGCATTTTCAGTGGCGTGACGACATGCTGCGCGCAGTGGTCGGCAGCGCCGGTCATCCCGGCCCGGTGCTGCTCAGGGCCGACGGCCGGGTGCGGCTGCTCGACGGCGGCGGGATGCCACTCGGCCTCTTCCCGGACGCGGAGCCGGGCACCCAGGACGTTGAGCTGAGTCCCGGCGATCTGCTGTTCCTGTTCACCGACGGCGTCACCGAGGCGCGCAGCCCTGATCTGGCCTACTTCGAGGAACGCCTGACAGACGCGCTCGCGTCTCTGGCCGGGCGTTCTCCGGCGGAGGTCATTTCCGCCATGCAGACGCTGGTGGTCGAATTCAGCCAGAACGAGCTCCGCGACGACATGACCATGCTGGCGCTGCGGGTCGGTCCGGGGCCGGCTGCCTGAGGACGGCCCAGCCGCCGGATCACCGCCGGCGGCTGCCCCGGGTTCTCCGGTCCTGGAGTTCGTCGAACGGGACCGGCTCAGCGTCGGCCCGGCCGCCGTTCGGGTGCACGGCCGTCAGGCCGGCTGTGATCGGCGGGCCGTCGTCCGGCGTCCCGGCCAGCTCAGCGTGGCGCAGGATCGCCGCGGCCAGCTCGGCCGGATCGCGCAGCACATACTGCGGATACGAGGTGTCGTCCGTCGGATACGAGGCGCCGTTCTCCGGGTACGAGGGGTCGTCCAGCGGATACGAGGGGTCGTCCAGCGGATACGAGGGGCCGTCCAGCGGATACGAGGCGCCGTTCTGCAGGTATGAGGCGTCGTTCAGCGGATACGAGCCGTCCAGCGGATACGAGGCGTCCAGCGGATACGAGGCGTCGTCTAGCGGATGCCGGGTATCGCCGGGCTGGCCGGACGCGGGCCCGGCTGGCACCTTCCGCACCAGGACGCGCCTGCGCATCCAGCCGGAAGCGCGCCGGGGGAGCAGAAAGCCCGCGACACCGGTGAGCATGATGACCCAGCCAACGATGTTGATGTTCAGTCCCGGCGGGCTGGTCCTGACGGCGAAGGCGAGTATGGCGCCGACCGCCAGCAACGTCAGCCCGGTCGCGGTTTTCATGATCCTCCAACCTTGGAAAGCTGCTTCTCTGGTCCCTGCTTTTCTGGGCCTGGCTTCTCCGGTCCCTGCTTCTCCGGTCCGATCAGGCACTCGCGCAGGTAGTCGAGCGATTGCGTAAGCAGGCGGGACACGTGCATCTGCGAGATGCCGAGCGCCTCGCCGATGTCGGCCTGGGTCTTATTGCCGTAGAAGCGCAGCAGCAAAATCTGCTGCTGCCGCTCGGGCAGCTCATTCCAGTGCGCGGCCACGGCTTCCATGTCCAGCGTGTGCTCGACCTGGTCATCCTCTGCGCCGAGCAGGTCAGCGAGGCTGGCCGTTTCGTTGTCAGCGCCGAGCGGTGCATCCAGCGACCAGGCATTGAAGCCAAGGTCAGCGCGCCTGGCGTCCCGCACGTCATCGACGCTGACGCGCAGGTGGCTGGCTAGCTCGGCGTCCGCGGGAGCCCGGCCGAGCTGCTGGGTAAGGTCCCTGGCCGTGGTCCGCAGCTCCAGCACGAGCTCCTGGGCGGATCGCTTGACGTGGACCTGCCAGCAGCGGTCACGGAAGTGCCGCTTCAGCTCGCCAGTGACGCTGGGGAAGGCATACGCGGCCAGGCTGCCGCCGAACCCGGGATCGAATTTGTTGATGGCCTTCATCAGGCCGACGTAGCCGACCTGCATGAGCTCATCCGCGGACTCCGGCCCGTTCCAGTATTTCCGTGCGCACGACCGGACCAGCGGCTGGTAGCGGGTGACGAGCACCTCGCAGGCGGCGGCCCGGCGCTCGTTTCCGAGGGGCAGTGAGCGAACGAGCCGGAGCAGCTCACCGTCATCACACTGCGCGAGGTCGCGGGCGGGCTCGGCTGCTAGGGTCGCCGCCTGATCGCCGATCGACGGGTTCGTCATGATTACCTCCGTGCAGCCGGGGTGGCTGGCTGACGGCAGCCTTCCCGCCCGGCGGAAAATAAACATGGCACCGCGGGGCAACGACACGACGGGAGGCCAGAATGCCAGCTGCCGGTGGGCTAAGTAAGCGGCGGAAGCCGGGCGCGGAAGTCGCGGCCGGGCCGCGCGTGCTGGTCGTCGGAGGCGGATTCGGCGGCCTGTCGGCCGTGGCCGCGCTCGCGCGCTCGGGCGCGCGGGTGACGCTGGTCGACCGCAACGCCTACAGCACGTTCCAGCCGCTGCTCTACCAGGTCGCGACGGCGGGGCTGACGCCGTCGGACGTCGCCTACCCGCTGCGTTCGGTGACCCGCAGGAAAGGGGCCAGCTTCCGGCGGGGCGTCCTGGCCGGCCTCGACCTGGCGGACCGCCAGATAACGCTGGCCGACGGCGGCAGGCTCGGCTACGACTACCTGATCCTCGGCACCGGCGTGGCCGCATCATTCTTCGGCATCACCGGGGCGGCGGAGCACTGCCTGAGCCTGTATACCCGCACCGATGCCGTCGCCCTGCGCGATCACCTGACCGCCAGGCTGGAGCGGCTCAGCATCCCCGGCCAGGCCAACGGCCAGTCCAACGGGCTGGCCATTACGATCATCGGCGGCGGGGCTACCGGCGTCGAGCTGGCCGGCACGCTAGCTGACCTGCGCAATATCGGGCTGGCCGCGGCCTTTCCCGACGTCGATCCCGGCCGCATTCAGGTCCGCCTGATCGAGCAGGCGCCGTCCCTGATCACGCCGTTCCTGCCGGGGCTGCGCCGCTACGCGTACCGGCAGCTGCGGGCCCGGGGGGTCGAGGTGCGGCTGGGCACGGGCATCAGCGCGGTCTCCGCGGCCGCTGTCCACCTCACCGGCGGCACGGACCTGCCCAGTGACATCACGGTCTGGGCGGCCGGGGTCAGCGCGCCCGAGTCCGTGACCGGCCTTGGGCTGCCGCAAGGCCGCGGCGGCCGCGTTATCACTGATCCTGATCTGCGCGTGCGCGGTCAGGATCGCGTGTTCGCGGTCGGTGACATCGCGCTGATCGGCAGCCAGCCGCTCGCGCAGCTCGCCCAGCCGGCCATTCAGCAAGGCCGCCATGCGGCGGCGCAGATCCGGCGGTTGATGGCCGCCCAGCCGACCACTGCCTTTCACTATCACGACAAGGGCACGATGGCCACCATCGGCCGCCGCTCGGCGGTGGTCCAGCTGCCCTACAAGCTACGGCTCCGCGGCACGATTGCCTGGCTGGCCTGGTTTGCCCTGCACCTGTTTTACCTGCTCGGCGGCCGTAACCGGCTCGCCACGCTGGTCAACCTGACCTGGCGGTACCTGACCTGGCGGCGCACCGGCGGCGTGCTGGCCGGCGACGAGCCGGCCGAGTCCGGCTAGCCGGGGCGCACCCGTACAGTCGGGTACATGCCCGACATTCATGCCGCCCGCAGGGCGCGGCTGCAGGAGCAGGCCGCCGCGCTCGGTGCCGACGCCGCGCTCATCACCAGCCTGGTTAATGTCCGCTATCTGACCGGCCTGGCCAGCTCGAACGCGGCGCTGCTGCTGCCGGCCGCCGGAGCCGGATCCGCGGCCGGATCCGCCGTGCTGGCGACGGACTCGCGCTATACGCCGGCGGCGGAGCGCGACTGCCCCGACCTCGAGCTGGTCATCGACCGGTCCGCGGAGATGGCGCTGGCCGCGCTGGCCGCCGCCCGCGGGCTGGCCGCGGTGGGCTTCGAGGACCATGAGGTGACCGTCGAGCGTCACCGTGCGCTGGCCAGCACCGGCCTGACCCTGGTCCCCCTCGGCCGCCTGGTGGAGGGCCTGCGGATGGTCAAGGATGAAGCCGAGATCGCGTTGCTGGCCCGGGCCTGCGAGATCACCTCTGAGTCGTTCGATACCGCCGTGACCTGGATCAGGCCCGGGCTGACCGAGCGTGAGTTCGCGATCGCCCTGGAGCGGGAGATGATCGATCGCGGCGCGGAGGGGCTGGCCTTCGACACCATCGTCGCAAGCGGGCCGAACGGGGATACGCCGCATCATGTGCCGGCCGGCCGGGCGTTCGAGGCGGGGGATCTCGTGACGATCGACTGCGGCGCCCGGCACGCCGGCTATCACGCGGACATGACCCGCACCGTGGCGGTCGGCGAGCCGGCGGCCTGGCAGCGGGAGATCTACGATCTGGTGGCCGCCGCGCAGCGGGCCGGGCTGGCGGCGGCCACGGTCGGGGCCGAGGTGGCGGCGGTTGACGCCGCGTCCAGGGACCTGATCAGCGAGGCGGGCCACGGCCCGCATTTCGGCCATGGCGTTGGCCACGGCGTCGGCCTGGAGATCCACGAGGCGCCGATGATCGGGCCCGGAAGCACGGGTAGACTGGCGGCCGGAGTTCCCGTCACCGTCGAGCCAGGTGTCTACCTGCCGGGCACGGGCGGAGTCAGGATCGAGGACACCCTCGTGGTCCGGCCCGGCCTTGGTGCGATCCCGGGCCAGCTGCTCACCACGGTCACCAGGGAACTGCTGGTCCTCTAGCCAGGACGCCCGACACCCGCTCGGCCCGGAAACAGGCCCCCATGCAGGAGACACGACAGACGTGGCCACGACGAACGACCTGAAGAACGGCATGACGCTCAACCTCGATGGTCAGCTCTGGGGCGTCGTGGACTTCCAGCATGTGAAGCCGGGCAAGGGCGGGGCCTTCGTGCGCACGAAGCTGAAGAACGTGATGAGCGGGAAGGTCGTCGACCGGACCTTCAACGCGGGGGTCAAGGTCGAGGTGGCCAGCGTGGACCGGCGGGAGATGCAGTACCTCTACCGCGAGGGTGACGAATTCGTGTTCATGGACGTCCAGGACTATGACCAGCCGCGGATTCCGGCGGCCACCGTCGGTGATGCGGCGGACTACCTGCTGGAAGAGCAGACCGTGACGGTGGCGTTCAACGATGGCCTGCCGCTGTACGTGGAACTGCCCGCGTCGGTCGAGCTGACGGTTAGCCAGACGGACCCCGGGGTGCAGGGCGACCGGTCCACGGGCGGCACCAAGCCGGCCACCCTGGAGACCGGCGCGCAGGTCCAGGTTCCGCTGTTCATCACCACCGGCGAGAAGGTCAAGGTGGACACCCGCACCGGCGACTACCTCAGCCGGGCGTGACCCGCGGACCTTCCGGCCAGCGGCAACTTGACGGCCGTCATGTCGGCACGCGGTAAGGCCCGGAAGCGGGCCCTCGACATCCTGTTCGAGGCGGAGATCCGCGGCGAGCCGGTACTTGACCTGCTCGGCGAGCGGTCGGAGTCCGGCAGCCCGCCGGTACCCGAGTACGCGGCCGAGCTGGTCCGCGGCGTGCAGGAGCACCGGGAGCGGATAGACGAGCTGCTCGCCGATAACTCACGTGGCTGGACGCTGGAGCGGATGCCCGCGGTCGACCGGAACATCCTCCGGATCGGCGCGTATGAGCTGTTCTGGGGCGCCGGGGTGCCCGATGGCGTGGCGATCAGCGAGGCGGTGCTGCTCGCCCGCGAGCTGTCGACGGACGCGTCACCGGCGTTCGTGAACGGCCTGCTGGCCCGCCTGCTGGAGCTCAGGCCGGCCGCGGACGGCTAGGCGGGCCAGCTTGCTAGCTGG
>CAVWLF010000016.1:0-102437 GCA_963755815.1 uncultured Actinomycetes bacterium | reverse complement strand
GGTGTGACACGTCAACGTAGGTGCTTGGTGTAGTCACTGGTCACAAGCTACTCTGGTTGTGGATCAAACAACCATTCCGAGTGGGGGTACCGTGACCAGTCCGCTGCTGGCCGAGCTGGAGGCCCGCCGGGCCCGCCTGTTCGAGCGGCTGGCCGCCGTCGGGGATTTTCGCCGGGGCAGCGTGAGCGAGAACTGGCGGCGGTGCGGCAAGCCGTCCTGCCGGCGGTGCGCCGGGCCGGGCAGCCGGGGTCACGGGCCGCGGTGGCTGTGGACGAAGACGGTACCCGGCCGTGGCACGGTGGGCCGGCAGCTGAAGCCGGCCGAGGTGGAGAAGGTCCGTGCCGAGCTGGCCGCCTACCAGGAGTTCGCGGCGCTGGCCGGGCAGATCGCGGAGGTGAGCGAGGCGATCTGCGAGGCCCGTCCCGTCCCGGCTGCCGCCGGCCAGGCCCCTGCGCCGGAGGGGCAAAAAAAGGGCTCTGCGGTCAGCTCGCCGGGCGGCTCGCGGCGGACGCGGCCGCCGAGGTAACGCAGCTGGCCGCCGGCGTCGCGGCATCCCTGGCCGGCGGCGCGGGCATCGAGGCCGCCGAGCTGGCGATCCGCGCCGCGGTCATGGAGCTGGGACGCTCGGTGCTGGAACCGCTGCTGGCCGCCAACGCCGGCTACCGCGGGCCTCGCACCGGGTGCGGGCCGGGCACCAGGCGGAGTTCGTCTCCTACCGGGACAAGACCGTTGACACCGTGCTCGGCCCGGTCACGCTGCGCCGGGCCTGGTACCACTGCGCTGAATGCGGGCGCGGCCTGGCGCCCCGCGACGCCGAGCTGGGGGTGGCCGGGGCGACGATGTCGCCGGGCCTGGCCAGGATGACCGGCCGGGCCGCGGCCGCGGTCCCGTTCACCGCCGCCGCGAAGCTGGTCGGCGAGCTGGCCGGGATCAGGCTGACCGCCGAGCGGGCGCGGCGCCGCGCCGAGACCGACGGCCGCGCCGCTGCGGCCAGGATCGAGGCCGGGGCCGCGGCGATCGCCGCCCGCCAGGTCATCCCCCTGCCCCCGGCCGGGCCGCCGCCCGGCATGCTCTACATCGCCATCGACGGGACCGGCGTCCCGATGATGCCCGCCGAGACCGAAGGCCAGGCCGGCAAGGGCGAAGACGGCCGGGCCCGCACCGCGAGGTGAAACTGTGCTGCGTGTTCACCCAGACCGGCCTCGATCAGGAAGGCCGCCCGGTCCGCGACCCGCGCTCCTCCTCCTACCTGGCCACCTTCGCCCCCGCCGCCGGGTTCGGGATCCTGATGGCCGGCGAGGCCCGCCGCCGCGGCGCCGCTCACATCCGCCAGCTCGTCATCCTGGGCGACGGCGCGGCCTGGATCTGGAACCTCGCCACCCGGTATTTCCCCGAGGCCACCCAGATCGTCGATTTGTTCCACGCCCGCGAGCACCTGCACGAGCTCGCGAAACTGCTGGAGTTCATGCTCGGCGACCACAAGCAGCACTGGCTAGATGAGCGGCTCGCCGAGCTGGACGCCGGCGACATCCCCGCGATCTGCGCCGCCGCCCGCGTCTTCCCCCTGGCCCGCCGCAAGGCCGCCGACCTCACCACCGCCCTGGGCTACTTCGAGCACAACGCCCACCGCATGCACTACGCCCACTTCAAATCCCTGGGCATGTTCATCGGCTCCGGCGCGGTCGAAGCAGCATGCAAAGCGATCGTCGGCCAGCGATGCAAACTATCCGGCATGAGATGGTCCCGCGACGGAGCCGGCGCCATCCTCACCCTCCGCTGCCTGGAAGCCAGCGACCGCTGGCAAGAGACCTGGACCCAGCCCGCCCGCCAGCCACGAACAGCCCAAGCCGCCATCTGACCGCGATCGCGCAACCAGGCACCCAAGGCCCCGCGAGGTTACCGGCCAGTCACCTATATTCATGTGGCACACCCGCGGCCCGCGGGTGTGACACGTCAACGTAGGTGCTTGGTGTAGTCACTGGTCACAAGCTACTCTGGTTGTGGATCAAACAACCATTCCGAGTGGGGGTACCGTGACCAGTCCGCTGCTGGCCGAGCTGGAGGCCCGCCGGGCCCGCCTGTTCGAGCGGCTGGCCGCCGTCGGGGATTTTCGCCGGGGCAGCGTGAGCGAGAACTGGCGGCGGTGCGGCAAGCCGTCCTGCCGGCGGTGCGCCGGGCCGGGCAGCCGGGGTCACGGGCCGCGGTGGCTGTGGACGAAGACGGTACCCGGCCGTGGCACGGTGGGCCGGCAGCTGAGGCCGGCCGAGGTGGAGAAGGTCCGTGCCGAGCTGGCCGCCTACCAGGAGTTCGCGGCGCTGGCCGGGCAGATCGCGGAGGTGAGCGAGGCGATCTGCGAGGCCCGTCCCGTCCGCCGGCCGCCGGCCAGGCCCCTGCGCCGGAGGGGCAAAAAAAGGGCTCTGCGAGCTGCTCGCGGCGGACGCGGCCGCCGAGGTAACGCAGCTGGCCGCGCGGCGTCGCGGCTTCCCTGGCCGGCGGCGCGGGCATCGAGGCCGCCGAGCTGGCGATCCGCGCCGCGGTCATGGAGCTGGGACGCTCGGTGCTGGAACCGCTGCTGGCCGCCGACGCCGGCTACCGGGGCCCGCAGCCGGGTGCGGGGCCGGGCACCAGGCGGAGTTCGTCTCCTACCGGGACAAGACCGTTGACACCGTGCTCGGCCCGGTCACGCTGCGCCGGGCCTGGTACCACTGCGCTGAATGCGGGCGCGGCCTGGCGCCCCGCGACGCCGAGCTGGGGGTGGCCGGGGCGACGATGTCGCCGGGCCTGGCCAGGATGACCGGCCGGGCCGCGGCCGCGGTCCCGTTCACCGCCGCCGCGAAGCTGGTCGGCGAGCTGGCCGGGATCAGCCTGACCGCCAAGCGGGCGCGGCGCCGCGCCGAGACCGACGGCCCGCCGCTGCGGCCAGGATCGAGGCCGGGGCCGCGGCGATCGCCGCCCGCCAGGTCATCCCCCTGCCCCCGGCCGGGCCGCCGCCCGGCATGCTCTACATCGCCATCGACGGGACCGGCGTCCCGATGATGCCCGCCGAGACCGAAGGCAGGGCCGGCAAGGGCGAAGACGGCCGGGCCCGCACCCGCGAGGTGAAACTGTGCCGCCGTGTTCACCCAGACCGGCCTCGATCAGGAAGGCCGCCCGGTCCGCGACCCGCGCTCCTCCTCCTACCTGGCCACCTTCGCCCCCGCCGCCGGGTTCGGGATCCTGATGGCCGGCGAGGCCCGCCGCCGCGGCGCCGCTCACATCCGCCAGCTCGTCATCCTGGGCGACGGCGCGGCCTGGATCTGGAACCTCGCCACCCGGTATTTCCCCGAGGCCACCCAGATCGTCGATTTGTTCCACGCCCGCGAGCACCTGCACGAGCTCGCGAAACTGCTGGAGTTCATGCTCGGCGACCACAAGCAGCACTGGCTAGATGAGCGGCTCGCCGAGCTGGACGCCGGCGACATCCCCGCGATCTGCGCCGCCGCCCGCGTCTTCCCCCTGGCCGGCCGCAAGGCCGCCGACCTCACCACCGCCCTGGGCTACTTCGAGCACAACGCCCACCGCATGCACTACGCCCACTTCAAATCCCTGGGCATGTTCATCGGCTCCGGCGCGGTCGAAGCAGCATGCAAAGCGATCGTCGGCCAGCGATGCAAACTATCCGGCATGAGATGGTCCCGCGACGGAGCCGCCGCCATCCTCACCCTCCGCTGCCTGGAAGCCAGCGACCGCTGGCAAGAGACCTGGACCCAGCCCGCCCGCCAGCCACGAACAGCCCAAGCCGCCATCTGACCGCGATCGCGCAACCAGGCACCCAAGGCCCCGCGAGGTTACCGGCCAGTCACCTATATTCATGTGGCACACCCGCGGCCCGCGGCGGCCAGCCGGATTGTCGGCCCCCCGGGCTACAGTCGGAAGCGTGCCGACGTCGCGAGGAGGCGCCAGTTGACCGGCGACGGGATTCGGCAGGCCAGGGATGACACGGGCTGTCACATCCTGCATGTGGACATGGACGCCTTCTATGTGGGCGTCGAGATCAGGGACCGGCCGGAGCTGACCGGCCAGCCGGTGATCGTGGGCGCCGCCAGCGGCCGCAGCGTCGTGCTGTCCGCTTCCTACGAAGCGCGGGCCTTCGGGGTGCGCTCGGCGATGCCGATGGCACGCGCCCGGCGGCTGTGCCCGCACGCGGTGATCATCCCGCCTACCCATGGCCTGTACGCGGCCGTGTCCCGGGAGGTCATGGCGGTGTTCCGGTCCGTGACCCCCGAGGTTGAGCCGCTCGCCCTGGACGAGGCATTCCTGGACGTTTCCGGCGCGCTGCGCCGCCTTGGCCGGCCCGCGCAGATCGGCGAGCTGATCCGGGCGACCGTCCGCGGGCAGCAGGGAATCACCTGCTCGGTGGGCGTAGCGACGTGCAAGTTCGTCGCCAAGCTGGCCTCGATTGCGTGCAAGCCGGATGGCCTGCTCGTCATCCCGGCCGACGGCATCCTGGAATTCCTGCACCCGCTGCCGGTATCGGCGCTGTGGGGCGTCGGGGACCAGACCGGGCGCGTCCTGGCGGGCCTGGGCCTGCGGACCGTGGCCGACATCGCGCATGCGCCCGCCGCCACGCTGGAGCGCAGCCTCGGGCGGGCGGCCGGCGCGCACCTCGCGGCGCTCGCGTGGGGGCGGGACGACCGCAAGGTGGTGCCGGGCACGCTGGAGAAGAGCATCGGCGCGGAGGAGACCTTCGCCAGTGACGTCGAGGATCCCGAGGCCATCCGCCGGGAGCTGCTCCGGCTGTCCGGGCGGACGGCCCGCGGCCTTCGCTCGGCGGGCTACGCGGCCCGGACGGTCGTGGTGAAGCTCAGGCTGGCCGACTTCACCACGATCACCCGGTCCCGCACGCTGCCCGAGCCGACTGACGTGGCCCAGCAGATCTACGCCACTGCCTGCTTGCTTTACGCGGCCGCCGGCCTCGATGCCCGCGCCAGGCTGCGCCTGGTGGGCGTCCGGACCACCGGCCTGGTCCCGGCGTCGGCCGCCGATGAGCAGCTGGCCTTCGGGGACCGGCCGGCCTCCTGGCGCGAGGCTGAGCGGGCGGTGGACCGGATCGCCGGCCGGTTCGGGACGGACGCGGTGCGGCCGGCCGCGCTGGTCAACGGCCACCCGCAGCGGCCGTGAGACCGGTAGGGAGCACGGGTTTGGCGGCGGCGGCGGGCGGCCGGAGCGCGACCGCGGGCCGCGGGCGGCCTTGCAGTTCGTGCTCGTCGTCCGTGTACTCTTTCACTAGATGTACTCGCGCTCGTATTCTGGGCATAAAGCAAGGCCGTGAGGTGAAGGTCATCGACCCTGTCGCCAGGCGCGAGTTCTATGGGAGGCAACGTGCCGCTTTCTGAGCACGAGCAGCGTCAGCTCGAGCAGATCGAGCAGTCGCTCTACGCCGACTATCCACGCTTCGCGCATGCGGTCCGCGCTAGCGACCCGCGTGTGCACTACAAGCGCCGGGTAGTTGAGGCGGCATTCGGATTCCTGCTCGGGATCGGCATGCTGCTGGGCGGGGTAGTGGCGAAGATCATCTTGATCGGCGTGGCTGGTTTCGTGGTCATGCTGGCCTGCTCGATGTGGGCGCTGAGCAGCTGGCGGCACATGACGGGCAACGCCGCCGCCCGGGCCGCTGCCGTGGACGGCGCCGACGCCGTCGGCACCGCGACCGCGGGCGGGCCCGCCGTGACGGGCCGCCGGAGCGGGACTGGCCGGCGCGGCGGTGCGAGCCGGGGCAAGTCCAAGGATCGCCGCAGCGGCCGCGCGCACGGTCCAGGGTTCATGGAACGGCTGGAGGAACGGTGGCGCCGTCGCCAGGAGCGCGACCGCTAACCATCAGCCCGCCCGGGCATTCCGCCTGATCTGCTCACCCGGGCCTGCCTGATCCGCTCAACACGCCTGATCTGCTCAGTGTGCCGTCCGGGCGAGTCCGCTGCGGTCGGCGCGGTCAGTCGGCCGCGCCCTCCGGCCCTAGCTGGTGAACCTGGCGGCGGACCCGCAGCCCGGCCGCGTCGAGCCAGCCGAACACATCAAGCGCGTGCTGTATGCCCGTGCGCACCGGCGCCAGCGCCGACATCGGCAGCAGCCGGGCCCGCCAGCGCGCCGTCCGGCTGGCCTCCGCCGCGAGGGCCCGCCGGACGATGGCGACATCAGCCCGGAGCGAGTCCGGGGCCTGCGCGGCCTTCGCATAGCGGGCCCGCTCCTCGGCCAGCGCGATGTGGTCGAGGGCCTGCTGCGTCTCGGCACCCGGCTGCAGCGTGCTGACGATCCGGCGGGCCACGGCCCGCGGCGATTCGCTGGCCCGCCAGCCAATGCCGTAATCGGTCAGGTCGTCGTGGAGTTCCCGCCAGGCCGCATGGGCCAGGCTGCCGTCGTCCCGGGCGGCCCGCCAGCGCCGCTGCCGGACCACCGTCCTGATCGTTCTCGGCCCGAGTGCCAGCAGCGCCAGGACGACGACGACGATCGGGATGACCGGGGCTGAGCTGCCATGTGCGGCCTTCGTGCCGGATCCGCCGGCGCCCGGCGCGATTTTCCTGGCCAGGTTCGGGCCCGTGCCCGGGGTTGGCTTGGCGCCGGGTACGCTGCCCGGGGCCGGCCCGGTGTTCGTGCTGCCCGGGCTGGTCTGCTGGCTGGTCTGAGCGTAGACCGGCTGGGTGGCCGTGCCCTGGCCGTTCTTCCCGCCCGGGGTCGGCTCCAGGCGGATCCAGCCAGCACCGGAGAAGTAGAGCTGGGGCCAGGCGTGCGCGTCGGCCTGGGTGACCTTCCAGGTACCGTTCGCCTGATGCAGGCCCGCGGTGTAGCCGACGGCAATCCGGGACGGTATGCCGACCAGGCGGGCCAGCGCCGCCATCGCGAAGGCGAACTGCTGGCAGTCGCCGCTCTTGGTCTTGGTCAGGAAGCTAACCAGGGCCGCCGGGCCGGCGGCTCTTTCACGTGCAGGCTGTAGGTGAAGCCCCCGCCGGTCAGGAACCAGTTCTTCAGCAACAGCGCCTTCTGGTAAGGGGACGTCGCGCCGGCCGTGATTCGCTTGGCCAGCGCCAGGAGTTCCTTTCGGTAGGGCGAGGTGAAGGGCAGGTACTGCGAGACGATGCTGTGCCCGGCGGGCTTGGCCGTTTCCAGCTGCGATGGCGAAGGCTCGACGTCGTCGCTCGTAGCCGTGTAGGTGAGGCCGGACAGCTGCGCATGCTCGGCGAAGACCATCAGCGTTGTCGGGTCCACCTGCCAGTTGCTATGGAAGGCTGACCCGTTGCCATGGAGATCGACATCCGTCGGCGCGTACGGCAGCGGCAGGAAAGTCAGCGGGGCGCGGTAGCCGGTGACGTTCTGGCTGACCGTGACCCGGGTGGTGAAGGGATTGGCCTCGACGGCCGAGCTGAGACCGGGCGTGGCCGGAAGTGACCCGCCCAAGCCCACCTGGTCACCAGTGCTCGGGTACTGCGGCGCCCAGGTGCCCGTGCTCGTGTCGTAGTTGAGCACCTGAATCTGCAGATACTGGTATTGCGGCGCGGGATCATTGGAGCGGTAGGTGAGAACGGTGGCGTTGCTGCCGCCCTGCAGCATGCTCTGCATCTGATCGATCGGATCGGGGAGCGTGACCGTCGCGGTGCCCTCGCCGCCGGCGTCGCCGTGGCCGCCGAAGAGCTTGTGCACCCGGAGCCCGGGCAATAGCAGCGGGATGAAGATCGCGAGGCTGATCGCGGCGAGGCCGATGCGCCGCCCCGAGGCGGCCAGCGCCCGGGTGTCGGGACCGCGGACCGGCTCGTCGTCGTCCGTGCTGCTCTGCCACAGGGTGACCAGGCGGCCCCAGATGCGGAGCCGCTCGCGCCCGTCGGCCGCGAGCAGGGCCAGGTAGCCGATGATGCCGAGGCAGAACGTCACCGTCGCGCCGACCGCGCCCTGCCGGGCGCTGGTCGTGATCGGCACGCTGAACAGCGCCAGCAGCGGCAGGCCCGCGATGGCCGGGCTGCGCAGCCGGACGGCGATCAGGTCGGCCGCCACGGCCATCAATCCGATTCCGGCGGCGGCCAGCAGTTCGACGCCATGATGTCCCGGGACCGGCGGCTCAAAGATCCGTTCGGCCAGGCCCTGACCGGCCAGGTGCCACAGGTGGCGGATCGAGGTCCTGGTGGGCACGATCCAGCCGGTTGACTCGGGCCCGGCGAACACCAGATTCAGGTAGAGGAGCAGGCCGCCCAGGTAGGTGATGAGGCCGGCCACGGCCGGCAGCAGCCGCAGCCGGGTCACGCTGGCGGCCGCGGTCAGCACGATGACCAGCCCGAGCAGTTGCCAGTACCAGCCCGGGTTAATCAGCAGCGGAGCGGTCGCGACGAGGGCCAGCACAGTGGCAATCACCCCGGCGGGCACGGCGGGCAGCCGGGTGGCGGTGCCGGCCGCGGCCGCCACGATGACCGCGCCGAACCCGGCCCAGAACCAGCCGATGCCCTGGATCAGCGGGTACAGCGAGATCGAGGCCAGCACGACGGCGGCGGCCGCGGTCAGCGTCAGCCGGTGGTTCATACCGCTGCTCCCGGCATGTCGCTGACCGTGGCGGGCCGGGCGGCGAGCGCCCGGCCGGCCACCCGCTGCCACGCCGTCGCGAGCGGCATTCCGGCGTCCACGCTGACGACGTGCCAGCCCGCGCCGGCCAGGATGGCGGCGGCCTGGCCGGTCTCGGCATGATGAGCCGGCTGGCCGGCCGGGTCACTGGCGGCGGTCCGCCGCTCGCCATCAGGCCGCTGGCCTGGTCCGCTCCGGTCCCGGCCCGGTGCGTCCAGGTCGGGCGAGTCAGTCTCCCTGCTCCCCGGCGCGCTCCAGGTGGACACCGCCAGCAGCAGCGCGATCGCCGGGCCGCCGTCACGGCGGCTGGTGGCGAGCTGCCGCGCGGTCGCGGCGGACAGCCGGCCGGCGACCACGATGAGCAGCCCCCCGCCGCTGGCCCGGATGGCGGCCAGGCCGCCGGACAGGTCAGTGCCGCGCGATGTCTTCACCACGGCGAGTGAGTCGAGCAGCACGTCCTCGAACATCCCCGGCGCGGCGACCGCGCCGGTGTCGGTGATGAGCTGGCCATCCATGCCCCCGCGGGCGACGTGCACGCCGATCGACGCGGCGGCGCTGACGGCGAACTCGAAGGACGAGGCCACCCCGCTTCCGGCGTGCGCGCTCCGCCGCGTGTCCAGCAGCAGCATCGCCCGGTTCCGCCACCGCTGCTCCTCCCGGCGGACCATCAGCTCGCCGTATCGCGCGGTCGATCGCCAGTGCACCCGCCGCAGTTCGTCCCCGTCCCGGTAGGCGCGCGGGACCACGTCGTCTTCCCCGGCGGCGACCGCGGCCCGGGCCCGGCCGTCGCCCTCGCCCACCCAGGCGGCGCCGACGCTGGACCGGGCCAGCGGCACCACCCTGGGCGTGACGACCAGCGTGGTGGTCGTGGCGAAGGAGCGGCCGAGCTCAACCAGGCCGAATGAGTCCGCGATCCGCACCTCAAGCGGGCCGATGGCGAACTTGCCCCGCAGATCTGACCGCAGCGGGTAGCTGAGCTCGCGGATCCCGCCCCGCTCCACCCCGTCCAGGACATATCTCGGGCGGGTGCCCAGCGCGTAAGGGATCGCGTCCTCGGCGAGCAGCAGGCCGGTGGGCAGCCGCGAGACGTTCTCCAGCCGGACGGTCACGCGAGTGGTGTGGCCGGCCGGCACCCGGGCAGGGCTTACCTGCCGGACGCAGCTGAGCCGGTACCTGGCCCGGCCGGCCGCCAGCGCGGACAGCAGCGGGAGGACGAAGAGCAGCGCCCCGACGCTGACCAGATCACGTTCGCCGAGGGCCAGGCCGGCGATGGCGGCGGCCAGGCCGGCGGCCAGGAATGACGTGCCGCGCGTGGTGAATCCCGCGAGCAAGGACCGCATCTCGGGCCTTCCCTTCCGCTCTGCCCGTCCAATCTATGACGTCGCGGTGACCTGGGCCACTGCCGCCGGCGCGCCGCCGCCGCTACTTCAGCGGCAGCGGCAATCGTTCGATGAGCCTGGTCAGGACCCGCTCGGGAAGCTCGCGTTCCACCATCGCCTCCGGGGTGGGCAGCAGCCGGTGCGCGAGCACCGGCGCGGCCAGCGTCTGCACGTCGTCCGGGATGACGAAGTCCCGGCCGTCCATCGCCGCGTAGGCCCGGCTGGCCCGCAGCAGGTGCAGGCTGGCGCGCGGGGACGCGCCCAGCCTGAGCTCGGGGGAGGAGCGGGTCGCGCTGACGAGGTTGATGATGTACTGCCTGATCGGCAGGGCTACGTGCACGGCGCGAACGGCCGCGATCAGGTCGCGGATGTCGCTCGCATGAGCGGCCGGCTGCAGGCTGTCCAGCGGAGATGACGATCCGTGCGTGTCCAGCATCTCCAGTTCGGACTCCTTGTCCGGGTAGCCGATGGAGATCCGCGCGGTGAAGCGGTCCCGCTGCGCCTCGGGCAGCGGATAGGTCCCCTCCATCTCCACTGGGTTCTGGGTGGCGATGACCATGAACGGAAGTTCCAGCGGGTAGGTGGACCCGTCGACCGTGACCTGGCGCTCCTCCATGCATTCCAGCAGCGCCGACTGGGTCTTGGGGGAAGCCCGGTTAATCTCGTCGCCGATCACGATGTTGGCGAAGATCGGCCCCGGCTTGAACTCGAACTCCCGGAGTTCCTGATTGAAGGCGCTGACGCCGGTCAGGTCACTCGGCAGCAGGTCCGGGGTGAACTGCACGCGCCGGATCGAGCAGTCGATCGACCGGGCCAGCGCCTTGGCGAGCAGGGTCTTCCCCACGCCGGGAACGTCCTCGATCAGTACATGGCCCTCGGCCAGCAGAACCGTGAGCGCCAGCCGGATCGCGTCCGGCTTGCCCTCGATGACGGTTTCGACGGCCGCGCTGATCTGGCGGGCAATCCCGACCAGGTCATCCAGGGTCCGGTCCGCCCGACCCGTATCAATTACCACATGTCCTCCTCGCGTCACCTGCGGCGCGATAGTCGAGTCCGCCATGCCGGGTAGCTCCCATGTGATGTCAGGACCATGCGTTCAGACAGTACGTCGTGAATTAGGTGTACGCGATGCCGCTTCGGTATCGGCGGGGTAACGAGGTAGGCGCGACGAGCCCGCAGCGGGCCGTTCCCGGTGCGCGGGCCGGCCACCGCTGATGCGTGCGCGCGCATGCTGCCCTCCACTTCACTCCACCCTCCTGACCTTGAAACTCCCCGGCATAGGTGATCGGTTCACCGGATCTGCGACATTGACGGTGGAGGATTGTGGAGTACAGTGGTGGACCGTGGGGCCGGATGGGCTTCGCAGCGCACCGCGGGTGGGGAGTGGGGAGGTGAGCGCCAGTGTTTCTCGGCACTCACTCGCCTCGCCTGGATGACAAGGGACGGCTGTTCCTGCCCGCCAAGTACCGCGAGGAACTCGCCGCCGGGCTGGTGCTGACCAAGGGCCAGGAGCGCTGCCTGTATGTCTTCCCCGAGCCGGAGTTCGGCCGCATCACCGAGGCATTGCGGGTGGCGCCGGTGACCGCCAAGGCCGTGCGTGACTACAGCCGGGTGTTCTTTGCCAGCGCCTTCGACGAGATTCCGGACAAGCAAGGGCGGATCACCATCCCGCCCGGCTTGCGGGACTACGCGGCCCTGCAGCGCGACTGCGTGGTGATCGGCGCCAATACCCGCCTGGAGATCTGGGACGCCACGGCCTGGCATACCTACCTGGAGCAGCAGGAAGACGCCTTCTCTGATGCGTCCGAGGAGGTGCTGCCCGGAATTCTCTGAGGGGCGCCTGCATCCAGGCGCCGGTGCCCGGCGAGGTCTCCACCCGCGCTGGGCGGCCAGGTCGGCTGACGTCACTTCCCCGGCGCCAGGCGGCCAACGGACTATCAGCGCATCGCGCGGATGGGGACCTGGCCGGGCACCGGACGGCAGATACCGGCAAACGCGGCACGCGGCGCCGCGGCTACACAGCGAGGGGGTTCCATGGGCCCGGCCGAAACCGGCCACCGGCCGGTCATGACTGACCGGGTGCTCGCCCTGCTCGCTCCCGCGCTTGAGCCCCCGGGCGCGATCCTGCTGGACGCGACGCTGGGCCGGGCCGGCCACGCCAGCGCGCTGCTCAGCGAGCATCCCGGACTCACGCTGATCGGCGTCGACACCGACGAGGCCGCGATCGAGGCGTCCCGCCTGGTGCTCGCCCCGTACCGGAACCGGGTCACCCTCGTGCATGCGGTCTATGACGAGATCCCGGCGATACTGACCCGGCTCCGCCTGCCGAGCGTGCACGGCATCCTGTTCGACCTCGGGGTGTCCTCGCCCCAGCTTGACGATCCGGAGCGCGGCTTCGCCTATTCCTATGACGCGCCGCTGGACATGCGCATGGACCAGACCGGGCCGCTCACCGCCGCGGACGTGGTCAATACCTATTCGGCCGCCCAGCTGGCCCGGGTGCTGCGGGAGTACGGGGAGGAGCGCTTCGCGCGCCGGATCGCCGACGCCGTCGTCCGGGCTCGCTCCCAGGCCCCGTTCACCTCCACCATGCGGCTGGGCGAACTCGTCCGTGACTCGATCCCCGCGCCGGCCAGGCGGCACGGCGGCCACCCGGCCAAGCGCACCTTCCAGGCCCTGCGGATCGAGGTGAACGGCGAGCTTGAGGCGCTGCGGCGGGCGCTGCCCGCGGCCATGGACGTGGTGGCCGTGGGCGGCCGGATCGTGGTGCTCGCCTACCACTCGCTCGAAGACCGGCTGGTTAAGCGGGCGTTCACGGAGCGCGCGACCGACACGACGCCGCCCGGCCTGCCGGTATCGCTGCCCGGCAGCAGGCCGCAGTTCCGGATTCTCACGTCCGGCGCGGAGCGCCCGGCGCCGGACGAGCTGGCCAGCAACCCGCGCGCGGGCTCGGCGCGGCTGCGGGCCGCCGAGCGGATCCGGGCGGCGGCATGAATACGGGCCAGGTAACAGGGAGGACGGGCGCAGCCGGATGAACACAACAGAGGTAAGCACACGCAGGCGAGGGCCGCGGCAGGAATCGCCCGGCCGTCCGGCCGGCCGGCGTCCGGCTGGCACCAGCCTGGCCGGCCCCGGCCTGGCCAGCCCGACCGGAACCGGTGCGGGCGCCCGGACGGGAACGCGCCCGGCCGGGCCCGCCCAGCCGGGCGTGCGCAGCCCGGCCGGGAGTCCGCCGGCCCGCCGCGAGCCCGGCCGCGGCCTGCCCGCGGCCGCCCCCGGCGGCGCTCATCTCCCGGCCGCGCGGCACGTCCCGCGAACCCGGTTCATCCTGCTCGTGCTCGGCATGCTCGGCGGCGGGCTGGTCTGCCTGCTGGTCATCAATACGACGCTGGCCGCCGCCTCGTTCCGGATCAACGCACTGCAGCGGGGTAACGCGGCGCTCAGCCAGCAGGAGCAGACGCTTCAGCAGCAGGTCAGCACGGAAGAGTCCCCGGCTTCGCTGCAGCGGCAAGCGCTGCGGCTGGGCCTGCGGACGCAACCGCTGCTGAACGTCATCAACCTGCGCACCGGCCACGTCTACCGGCAGCCGGCCACCCTGCCGGGCATTCCCAATGTCCCTGGATACGCTCCGTGACAGCACGCGACCGGGATCGCAGCGGGGATGGCGGCACGCGCCCGCGCTCCGCGGGCCGGCCGGGAACGGCCGCCGGCCCGCGAAGCCCGGGCCGCTCACCCGGGCCGGGCGCGGGCAGGCGCGAGGGCGACCGGCGCTCGGACGGCACCCGGCGGGTACCAGGTACGGCCCGGCCCGGCGTGCCGCGGCCCGGAGCACAGCGGCCCGGGGTACCGCGGTCCGGAGTACCGCGGCCGGGCATGCCGCCGCCCGGAGCACAGCGGCCGGGCCAGCAGCCAAGAGCCCGGCGGCTGGGCGAGGCGCCATCCGCTGGGCCGGGTCAGGGCCCGGGCCAGGGCAAGCGCCGGGGGAGTGGAGCCAGGTCGCGGCGGGCGGGCGGCCGCCGGGACCGCTTTCCCCCCTTCCGGCGCGCACTGCGCCGGGGCAGTCCGGCCCGGCGGCTGAATGTCACGCTGATCTGCATCGTCTTCGCCCTGTCGCTGTTCGCCGGCCGGCTCGTCCAGCTCCAGGGCCTGGACTGGTCCACCTACCGGCAGCTGGCTGAGCAGCAGCGGCTCATCAAGATCCCGATCCCGGCGGTGCGCGGAGCCATCACGACCAGCGACGGCAAGGTGCTGGCCATGACCGTGCAGACCGACGTGGTCTTCGCCGACCCGGCGCTGATTGCGGCGGCGAAACGGCCGGCCGTGGCCGCCGCGCTGGCCGGCCCGCTGGCGATGCCGCCGGCCCGGATCTTGCAGCTGATCAACGAGCACGGCCCGTCGCCGGACTACGTCGCGCTGAAGGCCGGCGTCCCCGCGGCGACCGGCAGCCGCATCACCAGCCTCGACCTGCCCGGCATCAACGAGACCCCGAGTTACAGCCGCGTCTACCCCAACGGCGACCTCGCCGCCAACCTGCTCGGCTTCACCGACACGAACCAGAAAACCGGCGAGCTGCACGGTACGGCCGGCGTCGAGTACGCCGACAACTCGCTGCTGGCCGGGAAGGACGGCGAGGAAGACGTCGAGACCGGCTCGCAGGGCCAGCCCATCCCGCTCACCCAGGACGATGTCCATCCGCAGGTGCCGGCCGAGAACCTGCGCCTGACGATCCAGTCCGACCTGCAGTGGGAAGCCCAGCAGGCATGTAAGGAACGGGTCCGGCTGACCCATGCCGCGAACTGCTCCATAGTGATCATGGACCCGAAGACCGGGAAGATCCTCGCGATGGCCCAGTGGCCGGAATTCAACCCGGCCGACCCCAAGAGCGTGGCGTCGACCACGGACATCCCGGTGGCGGACGTCTTCGAGCCGGGCAGCACGGCCAAGGTCGTCACGGTGGCCGCGGCGCTCGAGCGCGGCGGCCAGACGCCGATGAGCGTTTACCGGATCCCGGACCAGATCAAGGTCGATGGAGCCTGGTACCACGACGCCGAGATCCATCCGACCGTCCACTACACCGTCGCGGGCATCCTGGCCAACTCAAGCAACGTGGGCATGGTCCAGGTGGTCCACCATGTCAGCCCGAGCATCCAGTACCAGTACTACAAGAAGCTCGGCTTCGGCTCGGTGACCAGGCTCGGCCTGCCGGGCGAGAGTCCCGGGCTGCTGCAGCCGCCGTCGCAGTGGAGCGCGGACACCAGGTACACGCTGTCCTTCGGTCAGGGCGTGGGAGCGACGGCCGTCCAGATGGCCAGCCTCTACGCGGCCATCGCCAACGGGGGGGTCAGGGTCCAGCCGTCGATCATCGCCGGCCATACGAACAGCGACGGTAAATACGTCACCTCCCCCCGGCCGCGGCGGACCCGCGTGCTGAAGGCCAGGACGGCGCGCGAGCTGATGAGAATTCTCCAGCAGGTGCCCATGGTCGATGTGGCCGGCAGCGAGCCCTGGGGCGTCATCGCCGGGTACTCGATTGCCGCCAAGACCGGGACGGCCCAGCTGGCCGATCCGCAGCGCGGCGGCTGCCTGTGCGAATACGGATCCAGCTACATCGGGATCGCCCCCGCGACCGACCCGCAACTGGTGGTGGCGGTGCATGTGCAGGACCCGAAGACCAGCGACTATTTCGGCGACGAGGTGGCCGGGCCGGTGTTCAATCAGGTGATGAAGTTCGCCCTGCAGACCATGAAGATCCCGCCGGATGGCGGCAAGCGGCCGAAGGTGCGGCTCACGGCGCCGTGAACGGGGGTAATCTCTGCGCGTGCCCGCGGCCCTGCGTCCAGCCCGAGTTCCGGCGCGCCCGCTCGCGGGACTCGCGATGCTACTCGGGCTGAAGACGGCCGCCCGGCGGCTGCCCGGCGCTGGCCCCGATCCCGGCCTGCTGTCCGGGATAACCCACGATTCACGCCGGGTCCGGCCCGGCGACCTGTACGCCGCGCTGCCCGGCAGCCGCCAGCACGGCGCGCGGTTCTGCGCCCAGGCGGCCGGGGCAGGCGCCGTCGCGGTACTGACCGACCCGGCCGGGCGGGACCTCGCGGCCGGCTGCGGGCTGCCGGTGTTCGTGGTCACCGACCCCCGGGCCAGGCTCGGCGAGGTGGCGTCGTGGATCTACGGGAACCCGTCCGCCCGGCTGCAGCTCATCGGCGTGACCGGCACCAGCGGCAAGACCACCACGACCTACCTGATCGAGTCCGGGCTCCGGATGGCAGGCCGCCTGGCCGGCCTGGTCGGCGGCGTGGAAACCCGGGTCGCGGGCGTCACCGCCGCGAGTGAGCTCACGACCCCGGAAGCCACGGACCTGCAGGCCACCCTGGCCGTGATGGCCGAGCAGGGCGTCACCGCGGCCGCGATGGAGGTGTCCAGCCACGCCCTGGCGCTCGGCCGGGTGGCCGGAACTTCCTTCGAGGTGGCCGTGTTCACCAACCTGTCGCAGGACCATCTTGACTTTCACCCGAGCCTCGACGACTATTTCGCCGCCAAGGCCGCGCTGTTCAGCCCCGGCTACGCCCGGGCCGGCGTGGTGAATATCGATGATCAGCACGGGCGGCTGCTCGCCGCGTCCCCGCGGATACCCCTGACCTCGTTCTCCGCCGCGGGAAACCCGGCGGCGGACTGGCGCGCCGAGGATGTGCGCTCGGGCGCCGACGGGAGCACGTTCCGCGTCATCGGCCCCGGCGGCGTGGAAGCCGACGCGTCCGTGGCGCTGCCCGGGCTGTTCAACGTCTCCAACGCGCTCGGCGCCATCGTCGCGCTGGTGGAGGCCGGGATCGGGCTGACGGACGCGGTGGCCGGAGTCGCCGCCTGCCCCGGCGTGCCCGGCCGGATGGAGCGGGTGGACGCGGGCCAGGACTTCACCGTGCTGGTCGACTACTCGCACAAGCCGGGCGCGGTCGAGGCGGTGCTGCGGGCGCTGCGCCCGGTCACGCCGGGCCGGGTCACTATCGTGCTGGGCTGCGGCGGGGACCGGGACCGGGCCAAGCGCCCGCTGATGGGCGCCGCGGCGGCCAGTCTCGCGGAAGTGGCCATTTTTACCAGCGATAACCCGCGCTCGGAGGATCCGCTGGCGATACTTGCGGAGATGCTCGGCGGCGCGGTCGGCGTGCCCGCCGCGGACCGGGCGCACGTGATCATCGAGCCGGATCGCGCCGCCGCGATCGGCCTGGCCATCTCCGGCGCGGGCAAGGGCGACGTGGTGCTGATCGCGGGAAAGGGGCACGAGCGGGGCCAGTACCTGGGCACGTCGGTGATCCCGTTCGACGACCGGGAGGTGGCCGCCGACGCGCTCGCCGGTCAGCTGGCCGCCCGCGAGGAAACGCTGGCGGATACCCGTGCCGCGCCCCGCGCGCGGCGAGCCGACCCGGAGGAACAGTGATCCCGCTGTCCGTAGGCCAGATAGCCGGAATCACCGGCGCGAAGGCGGACCGTGTCGCCGATCCGGCCGCCCTGGTCACCGGGCCGGTGATCGCCGACTCCCGGCAGGCCGTGCCGGGCAGCCTGTTCGCGGCCCTGCCGGGAGAACGGGCCGACGGCCACGACTTCGCGCCAGCCGCGGTCGCGGCCGGTGCCGTCGTCGTGCTCGCCACCCGCCCGGCCGGCGTGCCCGCGCTGATCGTCGGTGACGTTCCGGCCGCGCTGGCCAGCCTGGCCCGGGCCGTGCTGGACCGGATCGGCGATCTGGTCGTCGTGGGCATCACCGGCTCATCCGGGAAGACCACCACCAAGGACCTGGCCGCCCAGCTGATCGAGACACTCGGGCCGACGGTCTCGCCGCGCAATTCTTATAACAACGAGATTGGCCTCCCGCTCACGGTGCTGCGCGTGACCGGCCAGACCCGCTACCTGATCGCCGAGTTCTCCGCCCGCGCCCCCGGCGACATCGCCCGGCTGTGCGCGGTGGCCCCGCCGCGGCTGGGCGCGGTGCTGTGCGTCGGGCACGCGCACGCGGGCGAGTTCGGCAGCATCGAGGACGTCGCGCGGGCGAAGGCGGAACTTCCGGAAGCGCTGCCGCCGGACGGCGTGGCGCTGCTCAACGCCGATGACCCGCGGGTGCTGGCCATGGCCGGGCGCACGGCCGCGCGGGTCGTGACGTTCGGCCGCGCCGCCGCGGCGGCCGTCCGGGCCGATGACGTCACCGTGGATGAGGCGGGCCTGCCGGCCTTCACGCTGGTCACCGAGGAAGCCTCGGCGCCGGTGCGGCTGCGGCTGCACGGTGCGCACAACGTCAGCAACGCCCTGGCCGCCGCCGCGGTGGCGAGGGAGCTGGGCATCAGCGTCGCCGCCATCGCGGCCGGCCTGTCCGCGGCGGTCGCGCGGAGCCGATGGCGGATGGAGTTCACCGAACGGCCCGACGGAGTGACGGTGATCAACGACGCGTACAACGCGAACCCGGAGGCGATGCGCGCGGCGCTGGGCACCCTGGCGGTACTGGCGCGCAGCCGCCGGGCCTTCGCCGTACTCGGCTACATGACGGAGCTGGGCGGCCAGGCGCGCGAATTCCACGAGCAGGCCGGCCTGCTCGCGGCGGAGGCGGGCCTGGCGGGCCTGATCGTGGTGGGCGATGACGCCGCGCCGATCCTGTCCGGCGCCCGGGCGCACCGCTCCTGGCACGGCGAGCTGCTCGCGGTGCCGGACGCGGCCGCGGCCGTGCAGGCCATGCAGCAGCGCCTGCGGCGGGGCGACGTCGTGCTGGTCAAGGGATCGCGTGCGGTCCGGATGGAGCGCGTCGCGCTCGCGCTGACCGGTGAGCAGGAGCTGCCGCTGTGAAAACCATCCTCGTCTCGGCCGCAGTCTCGCTGATCCTGGCGCTGTTCGGCACCCCGCTGGCGATCAGGGTCTTCACCCGGCGCGGCTACGGCCAGCTGATCAGGGAGGAGGGCCCGGCCGCGCACGCCACCAAGCGGGGCACCCCCACCATGGGCGGCACCGTGATCGTGGTCGCCACCGTGATCGGCTACTTCGTCGGGCACGTGGCGACGAATAACGCGATGTCCTCCTCCGGCCTGCTCGTCCTGATGCTGATGGCCGGGCTCGGCCTGGTCGGCTTCATCGATGACTTCATCAAGATCTACAAGCAGACCAGCCTCGGGCTGCGCAGCGGCGCCAAGCTGGCCGGCCAGGCGGTCGTCGGCGGCCTGTTCGCGCTGCTGGTGGTGAACTCCCGGTTCGCGGACGGGTTTGACCTCACTCCCGCCGACGCGCACCTGTCCTTCCTGCGGGACTTCGGGCCGTCCATCGGGGTGGCCCCGTTCGTGCTCTGGATCATGTTCCTGATCGCCGGCACGTCCAACGCGGTGAACCTGACCGACGGGCTCGACGGCCTCGCCACCGGGGCGGCGATCCTGGTCCTCGCCGCGTACGTGCTGATCGCGAACTGGCAGGTGCGCAACGACTGCACCGTCAACCTGACCCCGCACTGCTACCCGGTGGCCAGCCCGCTGGACCTGGCGGTGGTCGCCGCGGCGGCGCTGGGCGCCTGCTTCGGCTTCCTGTGGTGGAACGCCCCCCCGGCCCGGATCTTCATGGGCGATACCGGGTCACTGGCGCTCGGCGGAGTGCTGGCCGGGCTGGCCGTGACCACGAAGACCCAGCTGCTGCTCGGGATTCTCGGCGGCCTCTTCGTGATCATCGCGCTCTCGGTGATCATCCAGGTTGGCTCGTTCAAGACAACGGGGCGCCGGGTGTTCCGGATGGCCCCGCTGCAGCATCATTTCGAGCTGATCGGCTGGGCCGAAACCACCATCGTGATCAGGTTCTGGCTGATCTGCGGCCTGTGCATCGCGCTCGGGCTCGGCATCTTCTACGTGGAATGGCTGCCGGGATAGCCGGCCCGCCGCCGGGACGTCTCAGCGGCGCCGCAGCACCGTGATCATCCGCCAGGCGACCGGGCTGCCGGCCGGCACCCCGTCGAACGAGCCGTACCGGCCCGCCACCTCCAGGCCGCCGGCGATCCGGACCGCGGCGGCGAACTCGGTCGGCGGCCAGAACCGGCACTGCTGGACCTCCTCGATGCTGACCCGGTCCCCGTCGCCGGCGTAGTCAATGCTGACGCTGACCTCGGTGATCAGGGTGACCGGATCGATCGAGTCGCGGCCGCTTCCCCACTGGACGCTGACCCGACGGCCGGCCTCGGCCACGCTCCACTCGGTCAGCGTCCGCCGGGCGGGCAGCAGGTAATCCGCCGGGTGACTCATTTCCACGATGTACGAGCCGTGGTCGCTGAGGTGGCGGCGGACGGCCCGCAGGTGGGCGACCATGTCATCGAGTTCCAGCAGGTAGGTGGTCGAGTCGAGCATGGTGATGGCCAGGTCGAAACGCCGGCCCAGGGAGAAATCCCGCATGTCGGCCTCGGTCACGGCCAGCGCGATGCCGTGCTCCGCGGCGCGCTCGCGGGCCCGGCCGCACATCCGGGCCGAGATGTCGAGCGCGGCGGCGTCCAGGCCGCGGCCGGCGAACTCCACGGCGTGCCAGGCCGGCCCGGCGGCGAGCTCGAGCACGGATCGCGGCGGCCGGCCCGATGCGGCGGTGGCCCACGCGGTCAGCGCGCTGACCTCGGCCGCGAAGTCCCGGTAGCCGAAGGCCAGCTCGTAGGCCGCGGTCGCCGCGTATATCTCCGGCTGGGACCCCATGGCCGGATTGTGCCACCGGCCGGCCCGGCCGGCATCGCGCGCCCGGAGATGCCGGACACGCCGCGCGGTGTCCCGCCTATCCGCCCTGGATATGGAATGGTTCAGGGATATGGGCAAGGAAAACGGCGGGCGTGCCGCGGGGAACCCGGCGGCCGTAAGCCCGGCCAGTGAATTCGCCGGGCTCAGCGTGTGCGTAGCCGGCCTCGGGGTATCCGGCCCGCCCGCCGCCAGGACGCTGGCGGCGCTCGGCGCCAGGGTCACCGCGGTCGATTCGCGCGCCGACGAGCCGCGCTTCGAACTGGCCCGGGAACTCGCGGACGACGGCATCACGGTACTGCTCGGGGATGGCCCGGCCGGGCCGGCCGAGGTGCTGCCGGAGGGCACCGACCTCGTCGTCACCTCACCCGGCTGGCACCCGGCTGCGCCGCTGCTGGCCGCGGCCAGCGCGGCGGGCGTGCCGGTGATCGGCGACGTGGAACTCGCCTGGCGGCTCCGGCCGCGGCTGCCGGACGGATCCCGGCAGCAATGGCTGGCGGTCACCGGCACCAACGGCAAGACGACCACGGTCCGGATGCTCGCCGCGATGCTCGCCGCCGCAGGCTACCGCAGCATCGCCGCGGGCAATGTCGGCACGTCGGTCGTGACCGCGGTGGCCGAGCCCGAGCCCTACCAGGTCATGGCCGTCGAGCTATCCAGTTTCCAGCTGCACTGGAGCTCGACGCTGCGCCCGTTCGCCGCGGTCGTGCTCAACGTCGCCGCCCATCATCTCGACTGGCACGGCGACATCGGCTCCTACGCGCGGGACAAGGGCCGGATCTACGCGCCGGGGACGGTCGCCGTGTACAACGCCGACGACCCGCGCTCCGGCGAGCTGGCCGCGATGGCCCGGGAGCCGGCCGCCGTGGTCGCGTTCCGGCTCGGTGCCCCCGGGGCCGGCGAGCTCGGCATCTCCGGCGGCTGCCTGGTTGACCGCGCCTTCGGCGACGGCGTGACCCTGGCCGCGGTCAGCGACGTGCGCCCGGCCGCGCCGCACAACGTCGCGGACGCCCTGGCCGCCGCCGCGCTGGCCCGCGCCTACGGGGCCGGGCCGGCCGCGGTGGCCGCCGGACTGGCCGCCTTCCGGCCGGATCCGCACCGGATCAGCCTGGTCGCGCGGGTCGGCGAGGTGGACTACGTGGACGACTCCAAGGCGACCAACCCGCATGCCGCCGCCGCCTCGCTGGCCGCCTACCCGTCCGTGGTGTGGGTGGCCGGCGGCCTGTTCAAGGGCGCGGACGAGGACGTCGATGAGCTCGTCAGCGCGGCCGCGCCGCGGCTGCGCGCGGTCGTCCTGCTGGGCGCCGACCGGGCCAGGATCCGGGGCGCCCTGGCGCGACACGCACCGGATGTCCCGGTCGTGGAGGCCGCCGGCACCGACACTGGAGCCATGGACCTCGTGGTGGCCGCCGCGGCCAGGCTGGCCGGGCCGGGTGACACGGTGCTGCTGGCGCCGGCCGCCCAGTCGTTCGACATGTTCCGTGACTATCCCGCCCGCGGCGACGCGTTCGCGGCGGCGGTCAGGCGGCTGGCAGGGCCGTCGTGAGCACCGTCAGCCCGGCGGGCAGCGCGACGCCGCTGGCCGGCCGCGGGACGGCCCGGCTGCCCCGGGTCAAGGGCCGGGTTTCCGGCCGCCTCGGGCTGCTTGACCGCCCGCTCACGTCCTACTACCTCGTGCTCGGCATCACCATGCTGCTGCTGGCCCTCGGCCTGGTCATGGTGCTGTCCACCTCCTCGGCGGCGGCCCTGGACAGCGGCGGCTCGCCCTATGCGGGGTTCCAGAAGCAGCTCCTCGGCGTCGCCATCGGCCTGCCGCTGATGTGGCTCGCGGCCCGGTCGTCGCCCGCCGTCTTCCGCGCCGCCGCCTACCCGCTGATGACGGTCTCGGTGATCGGCCTGCTGCTGGCCATCACGATCGGGGTGCCCAATCACGGTGCCGCCCGGTGGGTGCAGCTGGGCCCGCTGCAGCTGCAGCCCTCCGAGTTCGCCAAGCTCGCGTTCGTGCTGTGGGGGGCGGACCTGCTGGCCCGCAAGGAGAAACTCCGCCAGCTCACCGACTGGCGCCAGCTGCTGATCCCGCTGCTGCCGGGTGCCGGGATCCTCAGCATGCTGGTGATGCTCGGCGACGACCTGGGCACCACCTTCCTGCTGCTGATCATCTTCCTCGCGCTGCTCTGGGTGATCGGCACGCCGGCCAGGCTCTTCGCCGGGATACTCGCCCTGATGGCCTTCGTCCTGGTCGTCCTGATCATCGTCGAGCCCTACCGGATGCAGCGCATCACCGGCTTCCTTAACCCGCAGGGCCAGGCGTCGGCCGCCGCCTACCAGCCGCTGCAGGGCAAGTACGCGCTCGGCTCCGGCGGCTGGTTCGGCGTCGGGCTCGGCGCGAGCAAGGCGAAATGGGGCTGGGTGCCGAACTCGACCACCGACTTCATCTTCGCGATTATCGGCGAGGAACTCGGGCTGGTCGGCACGCTCTGCGTGGCCATGCTGTACGGCGGGCTCGCGTATGCGGGACTTCGGATCGCGCGGCGCGTTCCCGATACCTTCATGCGCCTCGCCGCGGCCGCCGCCACCGCCTGGATCGTGGTCCAGGCGCTGGTCAACATCGGTGCGGTGATCGGCCTGCTGCCGATCACCGGGGTCCCGCTGCCGCTCGTCTCCGAGGGCCTGTCGTCGCTGATCGTGACCATGGCGGCGCTGGGCATGCTGATGTCCTTCGCCAAGCGGGAGCCCGGCGCCAGCCAGGCCCTGGCCGCTGCTGGCCCCGGGGTGCCGCGGCGCATCCTAAGCTGGCTGGGCCTGGCAGGCCGGCCCGACTGAGCGCGCGCGGGCCCGGCCCGCGGCTAACGAGCGGAGGAACTGGCGATGAGCGTGATGCTGGCGGGCGGCGGCACGGCTGGCCACATCGAGCCCGCGCTGGCGCTCGCGGATGCGCTGCGGCGCATCGATCAGCGGATCGCGATCACCTGCCTGGGCACCGAGCGCGGGCTGGAGACCCGGCTGATCCCCCAGCGCGGCTATGACCTGGCGCTGATCCCTGCCGTCCCGCTGCCGCGCGGCGTCACGCCGGCCCTGTTCTCGGTGCCCGGACGGCTGATCGGCGCGGTCCGGGCCGCGGCCACCGCGCTCGACCAGTGCGATGCGGAGGTCCTGGTCGGCTTCGGCGGCTACGTCGCGACGCCGGCCTACCTGGCGGCGAAGCGCCGCGGCGTGCCGATCGTCGTGCACGAGGCCAATTCCCGCCCGGGGCTGGCCAACCGGATAGGCGCGCGGCTGACCAGGCATGTGTACACCGGCCAGCCGGCCACCAGGCTGGCCCATGCCACCTGCATCGGCATCCCGATCCGCCGCGAGATAGCCGGGCTGAACCGGCTGGCGCTCAGCGACAAGGCACGCGCTCATTTCGGCCTCCGGCCCGACCTGCCGGTGCTGCTCGTGACCGGTGGCTCGCAGGGCGCCAGGTCCCTCAACCAGGCGGTACTCGGCGCGGCCGGGGTGCTGCGCGATGCGGCCGTGCAGGTGCTGCATATCGTCGGGCCCCGGGCCGCCGTCGAGGCCGTCCCGCCGTCACCGGACGCGCCGTATATCACCGTCCCCTACGTCGACCGGATGGATCTCGCCTACGCGGCCGCGGATTTCGCCCTGGTCCGCGCCGGCGCGATGACCTGCGCGGAACTCACCGCGGTGGGCTTGCCCGCGGTCTACGTGCCGCTGCCGCACGGAAACGGCGAGCAGCGGCTGAATGCCGCCCCGATCGAGCAGGGCGGCGGCGGGCTCATCGTGGCCGACGCCGAGCTGAGCCCGGGCTGGATCCGGGACATGCTGCTGCCGGTGCTCCTTGATCCTGAACTTGTCGCCGCCATGTCGGCGGCCGCGGCCGAGCTGGGCCGCGGGGACGCCGACCGGCGGCTCGCGGCGGCGGTGCTGCGGGTCATCAAGGGCGGCGCGCGCCGGTCGGCCCGGCGCCGGTCATGAACGGCCGGAGCGCATGAGCGGCCAGAACGGGAGAGATGCCTGATGGCGCTGGTAACGCCGGTAGAGCCGGTAACCCTCGGCGAGCTGGGCCGGGTTCATTTCGCCGGCCTCGGCGGAGCGGGCATGTCCGGGATCGCGCGCATCCTGCTGGCCCGGGGAGTGGCTGTGTCCGGGAGCGACATGGCCCCGTCGGACCTGCTGGATGAACTCGCCGCGCTCGGCGCGCGCGTCCACGTCGGGCACGCGGCGGCCAACCTCGACGGCGCCGACACGCTGGTCGTATCGAGCGCGATCAGGCCGGATAACCCGGAACTGGCCGAGGCGCGCCGCCGGGGAATCCGGGTGCTGCACCGGGCGGCGGCGCTCGGATCGGCCATGCTCGGCCGGCGCGGTATCGCCATCGCGGGTACCCACGGCAAGACGACCACCACGTCGATGCTCACCACCATCCTGCGCAGCTGCGGCGCCGACCCGTCCTACGTCATCGGCGGCATCCTGGCCGAGACCGGACTCGGCGCCGCCGACGGCCGCGGCCAGGACTTCATCGCCGAGGCGGACGAGAGTGACGGGTCCTTCCTCATGCTCTCGCCGCAGGCCGCCGTGGTGACCTGCATCGAGGCCGACCACCTGGACAACTACGGCAGCCTGGCCGAGATCGAGGCCGCCTTCCTGGCCTTCGCGGCCAGAATCAGCGCCGGCGGGGTGCTCGTGGCCTGCGCCGACGACCCGGGCGCGGGCGCGCTGGCCGCGGCGGCCAGTGACCTCCCGGTGCGGGTGCGAACCTACGGCGCGGCGGACGGCGCTGATTACCAGCTCGGCGACGTGACCGCCCGCGGCATGGCCACCGTGGCGACGGTCACGCCGGGGCCGCGGGCTCGGGTCAGCGTCCCCGGCGGCATCGGCGTGCGCATCCGGGTACCGGGCCGGCACAACGCCCTGAACGCGGCGGCGGCGCTGGCCGTGGCGATCGAGCTCGGCTATCCGCCTGATCAGGCCGCGGCCGGGCTCGCCGCTTACGGCGGGGCGCGCCGCCGGATGGAGCCCAAGGGCGAGGCCGACGGCGTGCGGGTGCTGGACAGCTACGCGCACCACCCCACGGAGCTGGCGGCGGACCTCACGGCCGCCCGGGACGTGGCGGCCGGCGGCCGGGTCATCGCGGTATTCCAGCCGCACCTGTACAGCCGGACCCGGATCTTCGCGGCCGAGTTCGCCGCCTCGCTCGGGCTGGCGGACGAGGCGGTCGTGCTCGATGTGTACGCGGCCAGGGAGGATCCCGAGCCCGGCGTGACCGGGAACCTGATCGCCGCCGCCGTCCCCGGCGGCGCGCTGTACGTGCCGGACCGCGGCGAGGTCCCCGCGGTCATCGCCAGCCTGGCCAAGCCGGGTGACCTCGTGCTGACCATGGGCGCGGGCGACGTGACCGGCCTCGGGCCGCTGATCCTGGCGGCGCTGCGGGCCCGGGCGGGCGGGGGCTGGTGATCCGCCGCCGCGGCGCCGCACGGCCGCCCGCGGACCTGCCCGCGGCCGGACCGGCCGCAGGTGATGCCGCGCCGGGTAATGCCCCATCGGCCGGTACCGCGCTGGCCGATACCGCGCCGGGTGGTGCCGCGCCGGGCGATGCGCCACCGGCCGGTGCCGCGCCGGGTGGTACCGGGGCGGGGGCGGCACTGCCGCGGCGGCGGGATCCGTGGAAGGTGGCCTTCTTCGGGGTCGCGATCGTGGCCATCCTGGCCGGGACGGCCTGGGCCCTGCTCGGCTCCAAGTTCCTGGTCGTCCGCTCGGTGGAGGTCACCGGGCCGGCCGCCGTGTCGCGGGCCGAGGTGATCGCCGATGCGGGCATCCGGCTGGGCACCCCGCTGGTCCGGGTCAACCTGGCCACCGTGGCCCGCCGGGTCGAGCAGGTCACCCTCGTGCAGTCCGCGCAGGTCCGCCGGGCCTGGCCGGACAAGATCGTGATCTCGGTGCAGGAACGCACGGCCGTGCTCGCCGTGCCGCACGGCGGCGGCTACGAGCTGATCGATAAATTCGGCGTGATCCTCCGGCAGGCGGCCAGGCGGCCGCACGGGATGCCGGTTCTGCACCCGCCCGCCGCGGCGTTGCCCTCCTCGCTGCGCGGCAGCCCGGCCGTCCTGGCCGCGGCCGGCGTCCTGCGCGAACTGCCCGTGCGGCTGGCGAACTCGGTCCGGACCATCGACGCGCCGGACGCGGATACGGTGACCCTCCGGCTCCGCGGCGGGATCACCATCGTCTGGGGCGGAACCGGCCAGCGAGCGGCCAAGGCGAGGGAACTCGCGATCCTGATGCGCGGGCGTGCGCGCTACTACGACGTCAGTGATCCGCAGACGCCCGTGACCGGGCGATGAGCCGCGGCGGGAAACCGGGCTGCGACACGCCGGGCCGCTTGACCCCCGGTTAGTTGACCCCGGTGCCGGACGACCCTACTGTCCGTATCAATCGGCAGCTTGACATAACTCTAAATCTCAACTTGAGGGTGAGAGTTGACTCGCTGGAACCGCGGAACGTGCCCGGCCGATGCTATTGGGGGCGTATTTCGGCAAGCTCCTGAGCAGGAGGTTCCCTGATCCTGGCCGGGTAAAGGCAGCTGGCCGAAAGGCAGCGGGCGGAAACTCGATAGACGCAAACGAGCGGAAAGGTTCCTCCTCGTGGCAGCACCGCAGAATTACCTGGCGGTCATCAAGGTCGTCGGTATCGGCGGGGGCGGCGTCAATGCCGTTAACCGGATGATCGACGAGGGGCTCAAGGGCGTCGAGTTCATCGCGATCAACACGGACGCGCAAGCGCTTCTGATGAGCGACGCGGATGTCAAGCTCGACGTTGGCCGGGAACTCACCCGCGGGCTTGGCGCCGGCGCCAACCCGGATATCGGCAGCAAGGCCGCCGAAGACCACCGCGAGGAGATCGAGGAGGTCCTCAAGGGGGCCGACATGGTCTTCGTCACCGCCGGGGAGGGCGGCGGGACGGGCACCGGCGGGGCGCCCGTCGTCGCGAACGTGGCCCGCTCGCTCGGCGCGCTCACGATCGGCGTCGTCACCCGGCCCTTCGGCTTCGAGGGCAAGCGGCGGGCGGCGCAGGCCGACACCGGGATCGAGCGCCTCCGCGACGAGGTCGACACGCTGATCGTTATCCCGAACGACCGGCTGCTGTCCATCTCTGACCGGCACGTCAGCGTGCTCGACGCGTTCAAGGCAGCGGACCAGGTGCTGCTTTCCGGCGTCCAGGGGATCACCGACCTGATCACCACTCCGGGGCTGATCAACCTGGACTTCGCCGACGTGAAGTCGGTCATGTCGGGGGCGGGCTCGGCCCTGATGGGGATCGGCTCGGCCCGGGGCGACGACCGTTCCGTCGCCGCCGCGGAAATGGCCATCTCCAGTCCGCTGCTGGAGGCGAGCATCGACGGCGCGCACGGGGTGCTGCTGTCGATCCAGGGCGGCTCCGATCTTGGCCTGTTCGAGATCAACGAGGCGGCGCAGCTGGTCGCGAACTCGGCCGCGCCCGATGCCAACATCATTTTCGGGGCGGTCATCGACGATGCCCTGGGCGATGAGGTCCGGGTCACCGTCATCGCGGCCGGATTTGACGAGAACCGGGTAGCCCGGCCGCGGCCGGGCCGCGCGGTCGTCAGCCCGGGCCCCGCCGCCGGCTCCGATGGGCACGCCGCCGCCGATGGCTGGCGCGCCGCTCCCGATCGCCAGGATGCGGCGGCGCTGGCCGGCTCGCGGGCGGTCGGCGGCGAGTTCGCGGAGACAGCGAAGCCGGCCGCTAGCGGCCGGACCGCGAGCGGCGGCGAGCCGGACCAGGCATCGCCGGCGTTCGGCTCCGGCGCGGGCCGGTCCGGGCCGGAGAGCACCGGCTCCGACGGCGCCGGATCGCCGCGCCCGGCCGATATTCCGGCCGCGCCGCTGACGGGCTCGGGCCTGGCCAGTTCAGCGCCGCGGGCCGAGCCCGCGGTCGCGGCACGCACCTTTGATCCCGCTACCACCCGTCGCCGGTCCGTGGTCTTTGAGGAGGACGACGAGCTCGACGTCCCCGATTTCCTCAAATGAGGGCTCGCCGCGCCGATTTCGCGGCTGATCCGTGGCGGCCCTTCGAGCTCGCTCCCGGTGTGCTGGCCGCGTTCACCAGCCGTCACGGGGGCGTGAGCGCCCCGCCTTTCGACACCCTGAACCTGGGCGGCGGGGTGGGTGACGATCCGGCCGCGGTGACCGCTAACCGGGAGCTGGCCGCGGCCGCCTGCGGTCAGGCGGCGGGCGCCGTGGCCTGGATGCGGCAGGTGCACGGCCGCGATGTGGCCTACGCCGCGGCCGGCTCCGTTCCGGCCGGCCAGCACCCGGCGGTGGACGCGCTCTTCACCGATGTGGCGGCCCGCACCCTCGGCGTGCTGGTCGCGGATTGCGCTCCGGTTCTGATCGCCGATCCGCGGGCCCGCGTGATCGGCGCGGCCCATGCGGGCCGGGAGGGCATGGCCGCCGGGATTGTCCCGGCGCTGGTCCGCGCGATGACCGGCGCGGGCGCGGATCCCGCGCGCATGCACGCCGTGATCGGGCCGTCTATCTGCGGCGGATGCTATGAGGTGCCCGCTGCGCTGCGGGACCGCATCGCCGCCGCAGTCCCGGAGGCTGGCTGTGTCACCAGACGGGACAGCCCGGGAATCGACATCGGCTCGGGAGTCGGCGCGCAGCTGGCGGCGGCCGGGGTGCGCGCCGTCAGCCGCGATCCGCGGTGCACCGCGGAGACCCCGGCGCTGTACTCCTACCGCCGTGACGGCCGGACCGGGCGATTCGCCGGCCTGGTCTGGCTGGCCTGACGATGAGCCAGCTGACGGGCGCCACCGGCCCGGCGGATGAAGTGCGCCGCGGCGAGATCAGGGACGGCCTGCGCGCGGTGCGGGCCCGGATCGCGGCCGCCTGCCAGGCGGCGGGCCGCAGCCCCGCGGATGTCACCCTGATCGCCATCACCAAGACCAGGCCGGCTTCCGATATCCGGCTGCTGAGCGAGCTCGGCGTGACCGACGTGGGGGAGAACAGGGCGCAGGAGGCGGCCGCCAAGGCGGCCGAGTGCGCTGCGCTCGGCCTCCGCCTGACCTGGCACTTCGTCGGCCAGTTGCAGGTGAATAAGGCCGCGAGCGTGGCCTCCTACGCCGACGTGATCCACTCGGTCGACCGGCTGCGCCTGGTCAGCGCGCTCGGCTCGCGGGCCGCGGCGGCCGGGCGCTGCATTACCTGCCTGGTGCAGGTCAGTCTCGATAGTGATCCGGACCGCGGCGGCGTGGCCGCCGACCAGGTAGGCCAGATAGCAGAGATTGCCGACGCGATCGCGGCGGCCGGCAGCCTCGCCCTCGGCGGGGTGATGGCCGTGGCCCCGCTCGAGGTCCCCCCGGCCGCCGCATTCGCGAAGCTCGGCGAGGTGTCCCGCAACATCCGATCCGCTCATCCCGGCGCGGTGATGATTTCGGCCGGGATGAGCGGGGATCTGGAGCCGGCAATTGAGGCAGGCGCAACACACGTGCGTGTCGGTACGGCGTTGCTCGGAGGCCGGCGGACGTTCGTCAGGTAATGTCCGACGCGTGGCACGCGGTGTGAGCGGGGCTGCACCATAGCGCGACGGAGGACTGAGGGATGGCCAGCGCGATGCGCAAGATGGCGGTCTATCTAGGTCTCGTAGAGGACGATCACCGCTACGACGACCGCTACGACGGCGATTACGGCTCTGATGAGCCGGACGAATTCGGCGACGAGGGTGACGTGCTTGATCCGGCGGACCGGCCGGACCTGCACGGCGGCCAGCTAGACGTCAGCCTGGAGACCAGCCGGGCCTCTTACGAGCGGCAGGCGGGCACCATGACCCAGACCACCGATCTGGCCCGGATCACCACCTTGCATCCGCGTACTTACAATGAGGCCCGTACGATCGGCGAGCACTTCCGCGATGGCACTCCGGTGATCATGAATCTCACCGAGATGGTCGACAGCGACGCGAAGCGCCTCGTCGACTTCGCGGCCGGCCTGATCTTCGGCCTGCGCGGGAGCATCGAGCGGGTGACCAACAAGGTGTTCCTGCTGTCCCCGGCGAACGTTGAGGTAGCTGCGGAGGACAAGGCACGTATCGTGGAGAGAGGATTTTTTAACCAGAGCTAGCCAGTAAGCGACAAACTACGCAGCACGGCGAATACCGTAGCTACCCGGACATCGCCGTGCGGGCAGGGCAGGGATGTGGCGATCGTAAAGAACATCTTGGTCTTCGCTCTGGGGGTCTACCTGATCCTGCTCGTCGGGAGGCTGATCCTCAGCTGGATCCAGTCTTTTTCGCCTGACTGGCAGCCGAAAGGCGTCGTGCTGGTGCTCGCTGAGACTGCCTACACGCCCACCGATCCGCCGCTGAGATTGCTAAGGCGCTGCATTCCTTCGGTCCGTCTCGGTAAAGTGGCCTTGGATCTCAGCTTCATGGTGCTGTTCCTGGTGGTTTTCGTGCTGTTCCAGGCCGTGCAGCGGATCTGATCGGGTAGCGTCCACAGGGGATCCGGCCCAAGCGTGCCAAGGAGACGACATGCCACTGACGCCCGCGGATGTGCGGAACAAGCAGTTCAGCACGACCAGGCTCAGGCCCGGCTACGACGAGGAAGAGGTCGATGCCTTCCTCGATGAGGTCGAAGCAGAGCTCGACCGGCTGATCCAGGAGAACGAAGAACTCCGGGGCAAGCTGGCGGAGGTGCTGCGCGGTGGCGGCGCCAAGGTGCCGGTAGCTCTGAACGCTCCGCATGCCGACCCGCCGCCCGATCTGATCGCGCCGGAACCTCCGCGCCTTGAGCCCGAGCGCAGGCCGCAAGAGGCCGTGATGATGGGCCACAAGCCGGTCGAGGACAACATGGACACGGCGGCGCGCGTGCTGGCGCTCGCGCAGCAGACCGCCGACCAGGCGATCGCTGACGCGCGGCGGGAGGCCGATGAGACCCTCGGCCGGGCCAGGCGCGAGGCAGACGAGATCCTGACCAAGGCCAGGCGGCAGTCCGAGCAGATCACCAGCGATGCCCGGGCCCGCGCCGAGAGCCTGGAGCGGGACGCACAGGAGCGGCACCGCCAGGCGATGGGCTCGCTCGTGCAGTCGCGCGAAGAGCTTGAGCGCCGCGTGGACGACCTGCGTGCCTTCGAGCGGGAGTACCGCAGCAGGCTCAAGGCATACCTGGAGGGCCAGCTTCGCGATCTTGAGGCCGGCGCCACCGACAGCGGAGTGTTCCCGGCCATGGCCACCGGCCCGCAGCCGACGGTTCCGGCCGGCATGGGGCGCATGGAAGCCCGCAACGGCCAGCAGTCGGTCGCGAGCCCCTACACCCCGCAGCCCGAGCCAGTCCCGCACACCGGCGGATTTCACCCGTCCGAGTCCGCGCAGCACGATCGCCGCTAAGCAGCGGGACGGATAGCGCAAGTTTCGTTTGCGGAGCTCGCCTGTGATTCGTTTCGGCGTAGTTCTCGCTGTCGTGGTGGCAGCGCTCGGCCTGCTTGTCGGGGGGGTCCTCACTAGCAGCCTGCTGCTGGTCTACCTGGCCATCGGTGTGAGTGCCCTGGCCGCCGTGCTGCTGGTCATCGGGGTCGTGATCTGGCACGACGAGATCTTCAACGACGCCGCGGCCGGGACGCAGGCCGGACCGGTTGTCGCGGACGGGCAGCCCCGGCCGGTGGCGTCCGTGGCGACCACCGCGGACGAGCAGCCCTTGCCCGTGGCGCCGTCGGTGGCCGTCGGGCCGGCTGTCGCGGAGGAGCAGCCCCGGCTCGCGGTAGCCGCGGCGGAGAGTGCCGGGGCGGCCAGCGCGGCCGAAGCAACCACAAAGGCCAAGGGCACCAGGGCCAGCAAGCGGCGCGCGGCCGCCGAGTCGGCGGCAGCCGGCAAACGGCGCAAAACCACCGCCGAGCCAGCCGGGACCAGCGATCTGCCGGAGCCCGCGAGGCACTCGCAGCCGCGGCAGGCCAGGTCCGGTCGATCCAGGACCGCCGCAAAGGCGGGGCCGGGCGCGCACGAGGAGCGTGCCGCGGGCCAGCCGGCCGCTGCCGCGTCAGTCCCGGCCGAGCAGTGGCAGCGGGCCGAGAAACATCCTTCCGCGGAGGGCCAGCCAGACGCCGGTCAGCAGCAGCCTGCCGCTGCTCCCGCCGCCGCCGCAGCAGCAGTCGAGGCAGCAGCAGTCGAGGCAGTCGCGGCCGCCGCGGCACCGAGGGCTGGCGCGACCCGGCCGGGTGCGGCACCGAGGCCCGCCGCAGCCAGCGCGCCGCGAGCAACGCAGCCCGCCGCGCCCGCTCCGTCAGCGCCCGCTCCGTCAGCACCCGCTCCGTCAGCACCCGCTAGGCCGGGTGCTCCAGCGCCCGCCGCGCCGCCGCCCGCCGTGCCAGCGCGTGCCGCGCCCGCGCCTGCCGTGCCTGCGCCCGCCGTGCCTGCACGGGCTGTATCGCCGCCTGCCGTGCCAGCGCGTGGCGCGCCCGCGCCCGCTGTGCCTGCGCCCGCCGCGAACGAGCCCCCCGTGCCTGCGCGGGCTGTGCCGCCGCCTGCCGTGCCAGCGCGTGCCACGCCCGCGCCCGCCGGGTCAGCGCCCGCTGCGAACGCGGCCACTGTGCCGCCGCGGGTTGTGCCTGCGCCCGCCGTGCCAGCGCCGGCTGGACCGCCGCCGCCTGTGCCGCAGCCTGCCGCGAACGCGCCGGCTGGACCGCCGCGGCCGGTGCCGCAGCCTGCCGCGAACGCGCCGGCTGGACCGCCGCGGCCGGTGCCGCGGCCCGCCGCGAACGCGCCCGCTGTGCCTCCGCAGCCGGTGTCGCGGGCCGCCGTGCCCGCGCCCGCTGCGAACGCGCCCGCTGTGCCGTCGCGGGATGTGCCTCCACAGGCCGTGCCAGCGCGGGCTGTGCCGCCGCCCGCTGTGCGGCCGCCCGCTGTGCCAGTGCCCGCCGCGCCCGCGCCGCCGCGGGCTGTACCGCCGGCCGCGGTGTCCCCGGCCGCTGTGCCGTCGCGGGTTGTGCCTGGGCCGGCCGCGAACGCGCCCGGCGCGACCGCGCTGGCCGGGCCGGCGGCCACCACGGCAGCCGCACCGCGGGCCGAGCCCGCGGCCCGTGAGCCAATCGCGGCGCCGCCTGCACCGCCCGCATCGCCCGCATCGCGGGGAGATGGGGCTGCGCCATCTGCGCCGCCACCCACACGGCCGCCCGCGCCGCAAGGTAGCGCCGTGCCCCCGTCTGCGCCGCCTGTGTCGCCCGCATCGCGGGGAGGTGGGGCTGCGCCATCTGCGCCGCCATCGACACCGCCGCCCGCGTCCCCGGCCGCACCGCCCGCGCCCAGGGGTGGCGCCGTGCCCCCGTCTACGCCGCCCGCGCCGTCTGTACTGCCTGCATCGCCCGTGTCCCCGGCGGGGGCGGTGCCGCCGCCGGTCTCGCCGGCCGGTGCGGTGCCGCCGCCCGCCCGGCCCGCAGCGCCCTCCTCAGCTGCGGCCCCCGCCTCCGGCGGGGCGGCCCCAGGCGGCACCGCCGGGACGGCCGGGGCCGCCGGGAAGCCGGCCGATCCCGTTGGCCCGGCCGCCGCGCCGCCAGCCCCGGCCGCCGGCGGAGACGACAGGCCGGATACCCCTGCCGCGCACGAGGAACAGCCCAGCGCGGACGTCACGGTGGTGCCGGGCATCACCAGGTACCACCGCCGCGACTGCATCCTCATCCGCTTCCTCGGCCAGGATGACGTCGAGCACATGACCAGGGCGGCGGCCATCGCGGCCGATTGCGTGCCGTGCAAGGCCTGCCAGCCGGACAAGGCCACCGCCGACGCGTAAGCGCCGTCTACCCGACCGGTGCCGGCCGTACCCGGCTGATCCAGAACGTCAGGCCCAGGTCAGGATCGGAGTGCTCGCGAGCATCCCGCTGGCCGGCCCACTCGCCGCCGCGCTCGTCGGCGAGGGAACCATAGTCGGCCGCCAGTACCTCGCCGCTGATCATCGGCCCGTGCTCGGCCAGCGCCGCGGCGAGCTCAGGCTGGGCCGCCGTCCAGCGCAGCGAGATCCGGTCGCTGACGTCCAGGCCGTCACTCTTGCGCGCGTCCTGCACCAGCCGCACCACCTCCCGGGCGAGCCCTTCGCGGTGCAGTTCCGGCGTGATGATGACCTCAAGGGCCACCGTCTCCCCGCCGTCGGCGGCCACCGCCCAGCCGGACCTGGGGGTCTGCGTGACGATGATGTCGTCCGGCGCCAGGGTCACCGGCGCGCCGTCAACCAGCACCGACGCCGTTCCCGCCGAGCCGAGCCCGGCGGCCAGCCAGGCCGCGTCCGCGGCCTCGATCGCCGCCGCGATGGCCGGGGTGGCCCGGCCGAAACGCCGCCCGAGGGCGCGGAAGTTCGGCTTGACCGTGACGTCCACGAGGTCCTGGCCCACGCTGGCCAGCGTGTCGAGCGCGCGGACATTGAGCTCATCCGCGACCTGCGCGCGCAGCTCACCCGGCAGGTCGCCGAAACCGGCCGCGTTCACCAGGGCGCGCGGCAGCGGCTGGCGAGTCCGCACGGCCGCCGACGATCGCGCCGAACGGCCCAGCTCGACCAGCCGCCGGGCCAGCGCCATCTGCCCGGACAACTCCTCGTCGATGAGCCCGGTATCCGGTACCGGCCAGGCGGCCAGGTGCACGGACTCGGGCGTGCCATCCGCCCGCAGGACGCCCCACACGTAGTCGGTGATGAACGGGACGAGCGGCGCCAGCAGCCTGGTCAGCGTGTCCAGGCACTCATACAGTGTGGCGAAGGCCGCCGCCCCGCCGGCCGGGCCCGGCCCGGCCCAGAAACGGCGCCTGGACCGGCGCACGTACCAGTTGGACACGTCATCGATGAACGCGGCCATCCGCCGTCCGGCCGCCGCCGAGTCGAACGCCTCCATGGCGGTGGTGACGTCGCGCACCAGCGCGTGCAGCTCACTCAGCACCCACCGGTCAAGCACCGGCCGGGCCGGGGGCGGCGGCGCCTCCGTGCTGCGTTCCGGACCCCAGGCATGACCCTGGGTACCGGCCGCGTTCGCGTACAGCACCAGGAATGACGCGGTGTTCCAGTAGGTCAGCAGGACCTTGCGGACGATCTCCGCCAGCACTCCCGGGCTGATCTTCCGGGCCGCCCACGGCGATCCGCTGGCCAGGAAGAACCAGCGCAGGGCGTCCGCCCCGTAGGAGTCCATCAGCGGGATCGGCTCGATCACGTTGCCGAGATGCTTGCTCATCTTGCGCCCGCGGTCATCGGCGATCAGGCCCAGGCAGAGCACGTTCTGGTAGGCCGAGCGGCCGAAGACCAGCGTGCCGACCGCCATCAGCGAGTAGAACCAGCCCCGGGTCTGGTCGATCGCCTCGGCGATGAACTGCGCCGGGTAGGCCGCCTCGAACTCGGCCTCGTTCCGCCGCGGCGCGCCCAGCTGCGCGAACGGCATCGCGCCGGAGTCGTACCAGGTGTCGATCACCTCCGGCACCCGCCGCGCCGGGCCGCCGCATTCCGGGCAGGCGATCACCACGTCGTCCACGAACGGCCGGTGCGGGTCGAGCCCGGACAGGTCGCGCCCGGCCAGCACGGACAGCTCGGCCAGCGAACCGGCGCAGGTGACGTGCCCATCGGCCCCGTGCTGGCCGGCGCAGGTCCACAGCGGCAGCGGAGTGCCCCAGTACCGGGTGCGCGAGATCGCCCAGTCGACGTTATTGCGAAGCCACTCCCCGTAGCGGCCGTGCTTGATGGTCGGCGGCTGCCAGCTGGTCTTCTCGTTCTCCGCGAGCAGCTGTTCCTTGATGGCCGTGGTGCGGATGTACCAGGACGGCTGCGCGTAGTAGAGCAGCGGAGTCCCGCATCGCCAGCAGTGCGGATAGCTGTGCTGATGCGGATCCGACTGGAACAGCAGGCCGCGGCGGGCCAGGTCGCTGGCCAGCGGCGCATCCGCGTCCTTGAAGAACATCCCGCCGACGAGCGGCACCTGCTCATCGAACCGGCCGTCCGGCCGGACCGGGTTGACCACCGGCAGGCCGTGCCGCCGGCCCGTCTCCATGTCGTCAGCGCCGAAGGCCGGCGCGAGGTGCACCAGGCCGGTTCCGTCCTCCGTGGTGACGAATGCCCCGGTAACTACCCGGCGCGAATCAGGGATCTCGATCAGGCTGAACGGGGCACGGTACGTCGATCCGGCCAGCTCGTTGCCGCGGATCCGGGCGACGATCTCCCAGCCCTCGCCCAGTACCCGGCCGTAGAGCGCGTCCGCGACTACCACCCGGTCATCGGTCCCGAGCTTCCGGGCGACCACGTAGGTCTCGTCCGGCGCCACGGCGACGGCGGTGTTGGAAACCAGCGTCCACGGCGTGGTGGTCCAGACCAGCAGGTCCGCCCCCCGCAGCTGCGGGTCGGCGCCGTCCGGCAGGGTCAGCAGCGGAAAGCGGACCGTCACCGACGGGTCGGTGACCACTTGGTAGACATCCGGCTGGCCGAGCTCGTGATCCGAGAGCGGGGTCCCGCATCTCGGGCAGTACGGGCTGATCCGGAAATCCCGCACCAGCAGGCCCTGGTCAAAGATGACCTTGAGCGACCACCAGACTGACTCGATGTAGGAGGCGTCCATGGTCCGGTAGGCGGTGGCCAGGTCGACCCAGTAGCCCATCCGCTCGGTCATCGCCGCGAAGGCATCGACGTGCCGCAGCACCGACTCGCGGCACCGTTCGTTGAACTCCCTGATGCCGTACGCCTCGATGTCCTTCTTGCTGGCCAGGCCGAGCTCTTTCTCGACCGCGACCTCCACCGGCAGGCCGTGGCAGTCCCAGCCGGCCCGGCGCGGCACGTGGAATCCCCGCATGGTCTTGAAGCGGGGGAACGCGTCCTTGAACACCCGCGCCTCGACGTGGTGCACGCCCGGCGCGCCGTTCGCGGTCGGCGGGCCCTCGTAAAAGGTCCACAGCGGGCCGGCCGCGGTCTGCTCCAGCGAGCGCCGGAAGAACTCCCCGTCCCGCCACCTGGCTAGCACCTCGTGCTCGATGGCCGGCAGGTCGGCCACCGCGGGCAGGTCCGGGAAGTACCGGGAGTGGCCCGGTTCCGCTGGGTGGCCCGTTTCCCCTGGGTTATCGGCGCTCGTCATGGTCGGCGGCCTCCGGCTCCGGGGTGATCTGATCCCGCTGCGCGTCGCCCCCGGGCTCGCACCGATCCCGGGTCGCTGCTGGCCGCCACAGCGGCAGCTGTCCCCGTCAGCGCCGTGCAGGACCACAGGATAGCTGACAGCGCCGGATCTTCTCCCGCTGCGCTGGCGCGCGTGTTTGCAGTACTCCCCGTGACCACTTATCCTCCGGTGACTGCCCGCATTCCAAGATCGTTAAATAGCCGGGCTGAGGAGGTGGAGATGGCGGCTGACGCGCGACCTGGCGCCGCCGCTCTTCCCGTGCGCCAGGGGGAGCAGCCCTGGACCGAGGCCGAGCTGGACAGCCTGCGCGACGAGCTGTCGGCCGAGGTCGCTGAGCTGCGCGCCGAGATCGACAAGGCAGAGTCGGATATCGCCGACCGGCTCCGGGACGCGATCGCTGACGCCGGGGATGACCAGGCGGATGCCGGCGCCAAGACCTTTGAGCGGGAACATGAGCTTGCCGTCACCCACAACGCCCGGGAGCTGCTTGCGCAGAGCGAGCGCGCGCTGGCCAGGATCAATGAGGGAACCTATGGCACCTGTGAGTCCTGCGGAGAGCCGATCGGGAAGGCGCGGTTGCAGGCCTTCCCGCGCGCGACCCTGTGCGTAGCGTGCAAGCAGCGCGAGGAACGGCGCTGACACCGGCGGCGCCCGGCACCTTGCCCAGGCGCCGGATCGGCGTGCTGCTCGCCGTGGCCGTCACGGTGCTGGTCGCCGACATCACCTCCAAGGTGATCGTCGTCGCGACGCTGTCCGGCCGGCCGCCGGTCCGGCTGCTGGGCGGGCTGCTGACGCTGCGGGTGGACCGCAACCCGGGCGCCGCGTTCAGCATCGGCACCTCCATGACCATCGTGTTCACGGCCATCGCGGTCGGCGTGATCATATTCATCCTGCGCACGTCCCGGCGGATCCGCAGCACCGCCTGGGCCGTCACGCTCGGCCTGCTGCTCGGCGGCGCGACCGGGAACCTGACTGACCGGCTGCTGCGGTCACCCGGGCCGCTGCGCGGCTACGTCGTGGACTGGATCCAGCTGCCGCACTGGCCGGTGTTCAACGTGGCCGACTCGGCGATCGTCTGCGGCGGGATCCTGGCCGTGCTGCTGGCCGCGCGCGGGCTGTCGATCGACGGGACCGGACCGGAGCGGATGGCCCGCGCCCCGGAGGGCGGCCCGGCCGCGGCCGGGCCGGGCAGTTCGGCCGGTCCCGGCACTGTCCGCCCCGGCACGGTCGGCCCTGACCCGTCTGGCCCGGGCGAGCCCGGCGATTCGGGCCGCCCCGGCGATCCGGACGGTCCCGAGAAGGCCGGCGGCTCCGCCGGGACGCCGGCCGGGGGCGGCGGCGCATGACGCAGGAGGGCCAGCGCCAGGTGCCCGTCCCCGACGGGCTGGACGGCGAGCGGCTGGACGCGGCCCTGGCGCGCATGTTCGGCCTGTCCCGGGCCCGGGCCGCCGAGCTGATCAGCTCCGGCGCCGTCCTGGTCGGCGGGTCGGCGGCGGCCAAGTCGCATCACGTGGCCGCGGGGGACTGGCTGGAGGTCACGCTGCCGCCGCCGGTGACGGTGCAGCCGAGGCCAGAGCCCGTGCCGGGCCTGCGGGTGGTGCACGAGGACGCCGACATCCTGGTGGTGGACAAGCCGCCCGGGGTGGCCGCGCATCCGACGCCGGGCTGGACCGGGCCGACGGTGCTGCAGGGACTGCTGGCGGCCGGTCACACGCTGGCCACCAGCGGGGCGGCCGAGCGCCAGGGCATCGTGCACCGGCTCGACGCGAATACCTCGGGGCTGATGGTGCTGGCCAAGAGCGAGCCGGCCTACAGCGCGCTGAAGCAGGCGTTCCGGGACCGGACGGTGGATAAGCGCTACCACGCGCTCGTGCAAGGCCACCCTGATCCGCTGCGCGGCACCGTGGACGCGCCGATCGGCAGGCATCCGTCCGGTGACGGCCGGTTCGCCGTCATCGCCGGGGGCAGGCCGTCGGTCACCCACTACGACACGCTGGAGGCGTTCCGGGCCGCGAGCCTCGTCGAGGTCATCCTGGAGACGGGCCGTACCCACCAGATCCGGGTGCACATGACCGCGATCAGGCATCCCTGCGCGGGCGACCGGCTCTACGGGGCGGACCCGGTGCTCGCCGCCCGGCTCGGCCTGACCAGGCAGTGGCTGCACGCGGTGCGGCTGGGCTTCGCCCATCCGGCCGACGGCCGCCAGGTCGAGTTCACCAGCGAGTACTCGCCCGATCTGGCCAGCGCCCTGGCCGTGCTCACCGAGGAGAGCTGACCGCGCTGTGCCCGGGCGTCACCAGGCGGCCGGCGACCACCCGGGTCCGGCTCGAGCCGATAATGACCACGCCTGGCCGGCCTGCCTCCGGCTGGTCAGCGTCACCCAGGGTGCAGAGCCGGATCTGCTGGCCGGCGTGCTGCGCATCCTGCACCATCGCGACCGGGGTATCGGCGGGCCGGCTCTGCCGCAGGATCGCTAGCACTGCACCGAGCTGGCGGTCCCGGAGCGGGCCCGGCGACGGGCAGAAGGTGATCACGAAGTCGGCTTCGGCCACGGCGCGCACCTGGCGGGCGATCACTTCCCAGGGGGCGTGCTCGCCCGGGGAGATCACCGCGTTGTAATCCCCGAGCGGTGACCCCAGGGCAGCCGCGCAGGCCAGGTCCGCCGTGATGCCCGGAACCTCGATCACGTCAATGTCGCCGGCGGCGAGATCAAGAATCAGGCTGGCCAGGGCGCGCAGGCCGGCTTCAGCGGGGAAAGCAACCGCGACCGCATGCCCTTGCCGGGCCTCGCGCACTGCTTCCCGGGCGCAAGCCTCGTCCTGGCCGGGGCGGCTCGCGAGTACCCGGGTGCTCGCCCTGAGCAGGTCGCCGACCTGGTCCAGGGACTGGCCCAGCCCGGCCACCACCGACGCGCGACGCAGCTCGCTAACCGCACGCGGGCTGAGCAGGTCACGGGCGCCGGTCCCGGTGCCGATCAGGGCGAGCCGCCCGCGGGGCCAGATCCGCGCCACTGCCACGCTGGCCCGTCCGGACCTGCGCTCGGGCAGTACCAGCTCGGATGCGCCCGCTAGCGCGACTGCCTCGGCCACGCTGACCGCGGCGGCCGGGCCCGTTCCCGGGCGGCTCGGCGGCACCCCGGCTGCGTCCGGTCGGCTGGCCGGGTAGGTCACCAGCGGCCATCCGCGCTCACCGGCGGCGCCGGTGATCCCCGGCTCCCCGGCGCTGGCCGCCACCATCGTCACGGCGGCGACGCAGGCCGCGGACACCCCGGCCTCGGCCAGTGCGCCGTCCGCCAGCTTCAGGATCTCGTCCGCGGCCGCCCCGCGGCTGGCGTCCACGCCCAGCACGAGCGACGGTGGCCGCAGCACCGCGGTGCGCGGATCAGTAGCCGCCAGCCGGTCAGTAATGCGGATCCGGTACTCACCCGCATCGCCCACGTTGTCCGGAAGCGGCGGCAGCGGCCATCTCCGCTCCGACTCCAGCCGGACCGGCTCACCGTCGAGCAGCGCCCGGCTCACGGTCCCGATCGGCCCCTCCGTAGGCCAGCCCAGCATGTCCAGCCCGGGCAAGCTCATCGCGTCGGTCGCGGTGGTAATGACGACGTCCGCGCCGAACACCTCAGCCACCCTGGTCGCGAGCGCGTTCGCGCCCGCGGCATGTCCCCCCACCACCGCCACGGCGTGCCGCGCCGACTCATCCACGCAGACCACAGCCGGGTCGGTCCACTTGCTGTCCAGCAACGGGGCGATGAGCCGTACCGTCGCGCCCACCGCGAGAAAGCACACCAGCCCATCACACTGCGCCCATGCCTGCGGGAGTACCTGCCGTGGCGGGCCGTGATAACTGCGCGCCTGGCCCGGCCAGGACGCCGCCAGTCGCATCGCCGCCACGCGCCCGCTCGCGGTCACTGCGATCAAGCCGATCATCCGGATCCCCCTTTCCCGCAGCGGCGCCGGCGCCGGTCCGCCCGTGGGTGCATGGCACGACGGTACCCGCGGGCGCGGGCCTGGCCGCCGCCGCCATGGGCCATTCGTTCACTTTCTGTTCATTTGCCAGTCGGTAGTACGTCGCCTGAATCAGGTAATTTCGGGCCCGACAGAGGATCAAGATCGCGCGGCGATGGGCCTGTTTGCTGGCGGTCTCGATGACTGGTGCCGTGAACGGAGGAACGCTGGTGGCCGAGACCGGATCAGCGGACTTGATCGCCGCGCTGGATAACGCCCCGATGAGCAAGTTTCACCTGCGCGCGGCCCTAGTGTCGGGGATGGGCTTCTTCACCGACGCCTATGACCTGTTCGTTATCGGGATCGCCTCGACGCTCATCACCCAGAGCTGGCACTTGAGCTCGGGCCGGCTGGCCCTGCTGAACTCCACCATGCTCGGGGCCGCGTTCATCGGCGCGTTCGTGTTCGGCAGAATTGCGGATCTTGTCGGCCGCAAGCACGTCTACTGGCTGGTAGCGGCGATCATGGTGGTGGCCGCGCTCGGCTCGGCGCTGGCGCCCTCGTTCTGGGTGCTGATCGGCTTCCGTTTCCTGCTCGGCCTCGGCGTCGGCGGCGACTATCCGGTCAGTGCCGTGCTGATGACCGAGTACGCCAACTGCAAGGACCGGGGCCGGATGGTCGGCCTTGTTTTCTCGACTCAGGCGCTGGGCCTTATCATCGGCCCGCTGATCGCCCTCAGCCTGCTCGGCGCCGGCACTAGCTCGGAGGTCGCTTGGCGGGTGCTGCTCGGGCTGGGCGCTGTTCCCGCGGCCGCCGTCCTTTACCTGCGGCGCCGGATGCCCGAGTCGCCGCGCTACCTGGCCCAGGTGCAAGACCGCGCCGATGCCGCGGCCAGCCAGCTGTCGGAGTTCAGCGCCGGCGTGGTGCGGGAAGATGCGCCCAGCGCCGTCGCGCAGCACGGGATGGGGCTGCGCGCGTTCCTGTCGAACCGTAAGTTCCTGGGCCTGCTGGCCGGCACGGCCGGCTGCTGGTTCCTGCTCGACTACGCCTACTACGGCAATACCATTTCCACTCCGCAGATCATCGGGCTGATCTCCCCGAACTCCTCGACCATGACGAAGATCGCCATCCAGCTGGCCATCTTCGTGGTCGCGGCAGTTCCGGGATACGCGCTCGCGATCGCGCGAATGGACCGGTTCGGGCACCGGCGGCTGCAACTGGTCGGCTTCTCGATGATGGCACTGTGCTTTGCCGTGATCGCGCTGGTGCCGGGAATGACCACCGCCGTGCTGCCGTTCCTGGTCGCCTACGGGATCAGCTACTTCTTCACTGAGTTCGGCCCGAATATGACCACGTTCGTGCTGCCGGCCGAGCTGTACCCGGTGACGATGCGGGCCACCGGGCACGGCATCTCGGCCGGAATCGGCAAGCTGGGCGCGTTCATCGGGGTCTTTCTCTTCCCGGTGCTGCAGACTTCCCTGGGCCTGCGCCACACGCTGCTGCTCACCACGGCCGTCGCGGTGCTCGGGGCGCTGCTCACGCTGACGCTGCCCGAGCCCGCGGGACGCAGCCTGGATGAGATCTCCGGCGCGGACGACGTCGTGACCGCGGCCGAGTCCGTGCTCGCCGAGACGGGTCCCAAGACCGCCATCGGTTGACCTAGGATCTCGGCCTATGGCGGTCCATCCTGTCCCGGCGCCACCGCCGGCCCCGCCAGCTCAGCCGGACCAGGCGCTGGCCGAACTGCTCCGCCAGGGGATCACCTGGGGAGACAGCGCGGCGTGGGTTCCGGCGCTGCCGCCGGAGTCGGTGGACCTGTGGTTCACCAGCCCGCCCTACGCCGACGCCCGCGCCTACAGCCGGATCCACCCCGATCACTACGTCGACTGGTTCCGCCCGCACAGCGCGTCCATGCTGGCGGCGACGAAGGATACCGGCTGGCTGGTGCTCAACATCAAGAACCGGGTAGCGCCGAGCGGCCCGCTCCGGGGGCAGCGGCACCCCTACGTCTACGAGCTTGTCCTCGAGCTCCAGCGCCAGGGCTGGCGCTGGCTGGAGACGTACATCTGGTCCAAGCCGAACGCCGTCCCGGGCCGGTTCGGCCCCCGGACCAAGGACAGCTTCGAGTACGTCTACGCCTTCGCCCGCGGGCCCAGGCCGTACTTCGACCTCGACGCCATCCGGGTCCCCTACCAGACGGCACCGGGGGAGATCGCCCGGCGCAAGCTCGACAGGCTCGGCCGCCGTAACACCAGCGCGGGCTTCGGCCGGGACCTGGTCGACGACCTACAGCCGCGGCGGCGCCGACCCGGGCAATGTCGTGTCCGTGCCGCAGGGCTACAACCAGCACAAGGGAGCCGGCGGGCATACCGCCGCGATGCCCGAGGGCCTGGCCGAATTCTTCATCACCGCCTGCGCGCCGGCTGGCGGCGTCGTCCTCGACCCGTTCGCGGGCTCCGGAACGACGGCGGTCGTGGCCCGCCGCCTGGGCCGGCAGGCCGGCGGCCTGGAGATTCACCGCGGCTTCGTCGACGCCGCTCGCGAGCGCCTGCGGGCCGGCCCGCCCGACGGCACCCCGGTTAGCATCCGGCTAGCGCGCTGACCGCGGGCTGTCGCCGGCCGCGCCCGCCCGCGGCAGCGGCGGCACCGTCACGATGCACCCGGCCATGTGACACCAGCCCGTGCCGGTGAGCATGCCCTCCATCGTCCCGGCGGCCACCAGCTCGCCGCAGACGCCGCAGCAGTGGCCGGCCGGGCAGCGCCGGGTCGCCGTCGGCTTCCGGCGGCCCGCCGCATCGTGGCCGCGGGTAGCCGCCTGGCCCGTCCCGGCCTCGTCACTGCCCGGCACCGCGGGCATCGCCGGGATCGCATCGCGCCCGGGAGCCCCGTCGCCCGCTGCCTTACGACCACGCCGGAGTCGCACCTCCGCAGCATGCCCCGTGCCACGCCGGTTTCACAACGGCGCCGGCCGGGCCGGACCTCGCCGCGCCAGCCGGCCCGATAGGCCCGGCCGATCCGGGCCCATCGCGGCATCACGGCGAGCCGCGCCCGCACCGGACCTCCCCGGCGATAGGGTCGAAGGCACCGGCGCTCGGGGCGCTCGGCGGCATGCCTGAAGGAGGCGGTACTTCATGGCGGCAGCCCCGCCCGGGCACCAGGCAGCAGGCGGTGACGACTCGTTCGTGCACCTGCACGTGCACACCGAGTACTCGATGCTGGACGGCGCGGCGCGGCTGGCGGACCTGTTCAGCGAGTGCCAGCGCACCGGGATGCCGGCCATCGCCATGACCGACCACGGCAACGTTTACGGCGCCTATGACTTCTGGACGAAGGCCAGGAAGGCCGGGATCAAGCCGATCATCGGCATCGAGGCGTACGTGGCCCCCGAGCACCGCGGGCACAAGAAGCCGGTCCGCTGGGGCGACCCGGGCCAGCGAGACGATGACGTCTCCGGGGCCGGCGCCTACACGCACATGACGCTGCTGGCCGAGACCACGGAGGGCATGCACAATCTCTTCCGGCTCTCCTCGCTGGCCTCGCTGGAGGGGTATTTCCGCAACCCGCGGATGGACCGCGAACTGCTGGCCAGGTACGCGAAGGGGATCATCGCGACCACCGGCTGCCCCGGCGGCGAGGTGCAGACCAGGCTCCGGCTCGGCCAGGACGACCAGGCCTTGGCCGCCGCCGCGGATTACCGGGACATCTTCGGGGACGGCAACTTCTTCGTCGAGCTCATGGACCACGGGATCGCCGTCGAGCAGCGCACCCGGGCCGGCCTGAAGCGGATCGCGGCCGACCTGTCGCTGCCCTTCGTGGTGACCAACGACTCGCACTACACCCGGCCGGAGGACTCCCAGGCGCACGGGGTGCTGCTCTGCGTGCAGACCGGGACCAACATGGCCGACCCGAACCGGTTCCGGCTCGAGGGCACCGGCTATTACGTGAAGAGCCCGGCGGAGATGCGGGCGGTCAGCAGCGACGAGGCATGGCAGGCCGGCTGCGACTCGACGCTGCTGATCGCCGAGCGGGCGGACGTCACCTTCACCAAGTCCAACCTGATGCCGCGCTTCCCGCTGCCGGACGGCGAGACCGAGCAGAGCTGGCTGCGCAAGGAAGTCTGGGCGGGCATGGACCGCCGCTACCCGGACGGGTACGACGAGCAGCGCCGGAAGCAGGCCGAGTACGAGATCGGCGTGATCGAGCAGATGGGCTTCTGCGCCTATTTCCTGGTCGTCGCCGACTTCATCATGTGGGCCAAGCGGAACGGCATCCGGGTCGGGCCGGGCCGCGGCTCCGGGGCCGGCTCGATCGTGGCGTACTCGCTCGGCATCACCGACCTCGATCCCATCTATCACGACCTGATGTTCGAGCGCTTCCTCAACCTCGATCGCGTGACCATGCCGGACTTCGACATCGACTTCGACGAGCGCCGGCGCGGCGACGTGATCAGGTATGTCACCGAGCGCTACGGCGACGACCGGGTCGCGCAGATCATCACCTACGGCACGATCAAGGCCAAGGCGGCGGTCAAGGATTCGGCCCGGGTGCTCGGCTTCCCCTACGCGCTCGGCGACCGGATCACCAAGGCGTTCCCGCCCGCCGTGATGGGCAAGGACATCCCGCTGTCCGGGATCTTCGACGCTGATCACCCGCGGCATGGCGAGGCCGGCGAGCTCCGCGCGCTGTACGAGGCGGAGGCCGAGGTCCGCCAGGTGATCGATACCGCCCGCGGGCTGGAGGGGCTGATCCGCCAGCCCGGCGTGCACGCGGCTGGCGTGATCATGAGCAGCGAGCCGCTCATCGACCACATCCCGATCTGGAAGCGCCAGGCCGACGGCGCGATCATCACCCAGTTCGACTACCCGGCCTGCGAGGACATCGGCCTGCTCAAGATGGACTTCCTCGGCCTGCGCAACCTCACCGTGCTGGAGGACGCGGTGGCCGGGATCGCCGCCAACCGGGGCCAGCAGATCGACCTGGACACGCTGGCGCTGGACGACAAGCCGACCTACGAGCTGCTCGCCCGCGGCGACACGCTGGGCGTGTTCCAGCTCGACGGCAGCCCGATGCGGGCGCTGCTCCGGGCCATGCGGGCCGACAAGTTCGGCGACATCGCCGCGGTCATCGCCCTCTACCGGCCCGGCCCGATGGCCAGCGCGCCGGTGTACGCGGACCGCAAGACCGGCCGCAAGCCGGTCACCCCGATCCACCCCGAGCTAGCCGGGGCGCTGGACGACATCCTGGGCGACACCTACGGGCTGATGGTCTACCAGGAGCACGTCATGGCCGCCGCCCAGGCGCTGGCCGGCTACACGCCGGGCAAGGCGGACCTGCTCCGCTGGGCGATGGGCAAGAAGAAGAAGGAGATCCTGGACCGCGAGTACGAGTCGTTCTCGGCCGGCATGCGGGACAACGGATACTCCGACGACGCGGTCAAGACCGTCTGGGACACCCTGGTCCCGTTCTCCGGCTACGCCTTCAACAAGGCGCACGCGGCCGGCTACGCGCTGATCTCCTACTGGACCGCCTACCTGAAGGCCAACTTCCCGGCCGAGTACATGGCCGGCCTGCTGACCTCGGTGGCCGGGGACAAGGACAAGTCAGCCCTGTACCTGAACGAGTGCCGCCGGATGGGCATCAAGGTGCTGCCGCCGGACGTGAACTCCTCCACCGCGATGTTCACCCCGGTCGGCCAGGACATCAGGTTCGGCATGGCCGCCGTGCGCAACGTGGGCACGGCCGTGGTCGAGGCGATCGTGGCGGCGCGCACGTCCAAGGGCGCCTTCGCCAGCTTCGCCGAGTTCCTCCGCAAGGTGCCGGTGAACGTCTGCAACAAGCGGGTGATCGAGTCACTGATCAAGGCGGGCGCCTTCGATTCCTTCGGCAGCCCGCGCAAGGGCCTGGTGCTCATCCACGAGCAGGCCATCGACACTGTGATCGACGTCAAGCGCAATGAGGCCATCGGGCAGGATTCGCTCTTCGGCGAGGACACCGAGACGGCCGCGACCTTCGACGTGCCGGTGCCGGACGGCGAGTGGGAGAAGCCGGCCCTGCTCGGCTTCGAGCGGGAGATGCTCGGGCTGTATGTCTCCGATCACCCGCTGCTCGGCCTGGAGCATATCCTCGCGGCGGCCACCGATTGCTCGGTCGCCCAGCTCGTCGGGTCAGCGGTAGAAGAGCCAGAACGCAGCTCCCGGGGCGAGCGCGGTGACGGCCAGCTGGTGACCGTCGGCGGAATCCTGTCCGGCGTCCAGCGGAAGGTCACCCGGCAGGGCAATACCTGGGCCGCGGCGACCCTGGAGGACCTGGAGGGCGCGATCGAGGTGCTGTTCTTCCCCTCGACCTACCAGGCCGCGCTGACGATGATCATTGAGGACGCGATCGTGGTGGTGAAGGGGCGGCTGGACCGGCGGGAGGACCAGCCCAAGCTGGTCGCGATGGAGGTGAGCGTCCCCGAGCTGCCGAGCGGGGAAGACGGCCCTTTCGTGGTGTCCATCATGGAGGCCCGGTGCGTGCCGCCGGTGGTCGAGCGCCTCAAGGAGGTGCTGCGGACCCACCCCGGCCACGTGGAGGTTCACCTGCGCCTGCTCAGCGGTGACCGGATGAAGAAGATACGGCTGGATGACAAGCTGCGGGTCAAGCCGTCACCGTCGCTGCTGGCCGACCTTAAGCAGCTACTGGGCCCGGGCTGCGTGGGCTGATCAGGGACCGGTGACGGTACCCTTCTGCGAAGAATGGCGGACACTGGCGAGATCCCTTTCCCCGCCCGGCCTGATTCCTCCTGGCCCGGCGGTGATCCCGGCGCCGCTGCCGTCAGCCGGGGTAACCGGGCCCGGCTGGCGCTCACCGCCGCCGCCGTGTTCGCGGTGCTGGTCGCGGGCAGCGCGCTCGTCGGCCTGATGGCCGGGCTCACCTGGGCCGCGGTGGCCCCGCACGCGGTGCTGATCACCACCGGCGGCGGGGGAGCCGACGTGCTGAACCCGGAAACGAGCGCGTTCATCGTGGCCGACGCCTGGTTCGTCGCGCTCAGCGTCCTGGGCGGTGCCGCGTGCGGGCTGCTCGGGTGGGCGCTCGCGGTGCGCAGGCATGGCGTGCCGGCCGTGCTCGGGCTGCTGGCCGGCGGCGTGGCGGCGGCGCTCGCCGCCCGGTGGATCGGCCAGCGCTCCGGCCAGGCCCGCTTCAACCACCTGCTCGCCGTGAGCAAGCCGGGCACCCTGATCCGGGGGCCGCTGGCGCTGGGCGCGCATGGCGCCCTCGCGTTCTGGGTGCTGGCGGCCGGCCTCGTGGTTGGCGGCATCGAGGCGGCCGGCCTGATGCGCGAGCGGCGGCGTGGCGCAGCGGGCCGGGCCGGCCCGGGCCTGACGACCGGCGGGCCCGCGGCGCCAGACGGTACCGACGGCTAGCCGCGCCGGGCGGCCGTCAGCTGGCCGCCGCCATGGCGGCGCCGACGATGCCGGCGTCGTTGTGCAGCGCGGCCGGCACGACCGGGGCGGTCAGCCCGGTTAGCAGCGGCAGGAATTTTTCCGACTTCCGGCTGACCCCGCCGCCGATGATGAACAGGCCGGGGGACAGCAGCGCCTCCATCCTCTGCAGGTACTCGTCGACCAGGGCCGCCCACTTTTCCCAGCTCAGGTCGTGCTCTTCCTTGGCGTGCTCGGAAGCCCGGTGCTCGGCGTCCTTGCCCCGGATCTCGATATGCCCGAACTCGGTGTTTGGCACCAGGATGCCGTCGACGAACAGCGCGCTGCCGATCCCGGTCCCCAGCGTCAGCAGCAGCACGGTGCCCCGGTGCCCCGCCCCGGCCCCGAATTTGATCTCGGCCAGGCCGGCCGCGTCGGCGTCGTTGATGACGCTGACCTGCAGTCCGGTGGCCTTGCCGAGGAGCCCGCGCGCGTCCAGCCCGATCCAGGCCGGGTCGAGGTTGGCGGCGGTCCTGGTGGTCCCGTTGGTGACCACGCCGGGAAACGTGATTCCGGCCGGGCCGCTCCAGCCGAAGCCGGTCACCAGCTCGCGCACGACGTCGGCGACCGCGTCGGGCTTGGCTGGGTGCGGGGTCGCGAGCTTGACCCGCTCGGCCGCCAGTTTTCCTGTCGTGATGTCCACCGGGGCCGCCTTGATCCCCGTCCCGCCAATATCGACGCCCAGTATCTGCACCGCGGAGCCTCCTCGTCGTGTCGCCGCGGATAGTACCCGCCGCAAGACAGAGTAGGCGGTCAGCCGCCGGCGATTCCGGGCGCTAGCCTGGCGCTGGGCACAGCCTCCCGGCAGGAGAGATCATGGCGACGCACCAGGGCGGATCCACGCGGCCTGCTGGCATCCGCGACGTCGCCAGGATGGCCGGAGTCTCCGTCGCGACGGCGAGCCTGGCGCTGAACGGGCAGCCGGGCGTGGCCGACGAGACGCGGCGGCGGACCCTGGCCGCGGCCGAGCAGCTTGGTTACCGGGCCAACCCGCAGGCGCAGGCACTGCGCCGGGGGCGCACCACCACCTACGGCTTCGTGGTACGCAATTTCGCCAATCCGTTCTTCCTCGAAGTGCTGAGCGGCGCGCAGCAGGTCGCGGCCGAGTCGGGCGCGACTCTGGTCGTCCTTGACTCGCGCTACTCGCTGGAGCGCGAGCGCCGGCACGTACAGGAGATGGCCGTGCAGCGCGTGGCCGGGCTGGCGATTGCCCCGGTCGGGAGCGGGGAGTCGATCCGGCTCTGGCAGGAGCTGCGCCCGGAGGCGCCGGTGGTGGCGCTGAACGGGTCGGCCGACGGCATTACCGGCATCTCCCGGGTTAGCCCGGACAGTACCGCCGCCGTCGAGCTGCCCATGTGCCGCCTGGCTGAGCTTGGCCACACGTCGGTCGCGTTCCTGTCCGCGCCTCCGGCGCTGATGGCGGACCCGGACCGGCTGCGGCACTTCCGGCGCCTCGCCCGCCAGCTCGGCCTGCGACCCCGCGTCATGTACTCCCTGCTCACGATCGCCGACGTGCAGCGGGCGGCGGTGACGTTACTGTCCAGCCGGGATGCCCCGACCGCGATCATCACCAACTCCGATTACACCGCGCACGCGGTCTATAAGGCGGCCCGCGAGCTATCGCTGCCGGTCGGACCGGGCATATCAGTCATCGGCCATGACGACCTGCCGACGTCCGAATTGCTCGACCCGCCGCTGGCCACCATCCGGATGGACCAGCGGGCCATGGGCCGCGCGCTGATGATGCGCCTGCTCGAGCCCGGGCCGCCGGACGACTACATCGCCGGCGTCGAGCTGATCCAGCGCGCCTCGCTGCAGCCACCGGATATGCCCCGGTCAGGCCGTGCTCAACGGCCTCGATGAACATCAGGTTGGCCGTCGGCGTCATCTCGGTAACTTCCCTTGACACCCGCGCGCCGGGTACGTCAGCATACCGATGCTAAACGTTTTAGGCATTTGGGCCGAATGGCCATTGGCGGGAGGCCAGTCAACCTCCCGGCATTGCTATGTCATGGCCTTTGCACGGACAGCCGGGGATGGGGACGTTGACAGGAGGCATTCGCGTGAGGTCGACATATCGAATTGGGCTCGCCGGGCTTGGCGCCCTGGCGCTGCTCGCTGCCGGGTGCGGGTCGTCGGGTGGCTCGACGGCTAGCGGCGGGACTAACTGGGCCACGGTCACCTCGGTCTCGGCCGGCGGCGGAATGAGCAAGCTGATCGCCGCGGCGAAGAAGGAGGGCACGCTCAATGTCATCGCCCTTCCGCCGACCTGGGCAAACTACGGCAACATCATCAAGCAGTTCACGACGACCTACGGAATAAAGGTCAACTCGGCGAACCCGGATGGCACCAGCCAGCAAGAGGTCAACGCGATCAAGCAGGAGAACGGCACCTCCGCGGCGCCCGATGTGGTCGACGTCGGCCAGTCCGTCGCGCTGGTGAACACCAACCTGTTCACGCCGTACAAGGTCAGCACCTGGAGTTCCATCCCGGCTTCGCAGAAGCAGTCGAACGGTCTGTGGTACGAGGACTACGGCGGCTACATGGCGATCGGCTACAACTCGACCAAGTTCGGGACGATCACCTCGCTGAACCAGCTGCTCGGCCCGAAGTTCAAGAACGCGGTCGCGCTGAACGGGGACCCGACCTCGGCCAACGCCGCCCTGAACGGCGTGATGATGGCGAACCTGGCCGAAGGCGGAACGGCGGACAGCATCGCCAAGGGCGTGGACTTCTTCCACAAGCTCAAGCAGGCCGGTAACTTCTCCCCGATCTCGGCGACCGGCGCCTCGATCAAGGCGGGCACCACCCCGGTCGTATTCAACTGGGACTACCTGAACCTCCCGGCCTACGTGGGCCAGGGATCCAACTGGAAGGTGTTCGTGCCGTCGAACGCCGTCCTGGGCGGGTACTACACCCAGGCCATCAACAAGAGCGCGCCGCACCCGGCCGCCGCCCGGCTGTGGGAGGAATTCCTCTACTCGCAGGGCGCGACCGACGGCCAGAACCTCTGGCTGCAGGGTGGCGCCCGGCCGGTCGAGGAGGCCGCGATGACCTCCAACGGCTCCCTGGACAAGACGGCGGCCGCCGCGCTGCCGCCGGTCTCCGGAACGCCGGTATTCCTCACCCAGTCCCAGGCCACCGCCGCCGCTAATTACCTGGCGGCGAACTGGGCCAAGGCCGTGAGCTAGCGAGGGGAACGTGACCGTCGCTGCAACGACTGAGACCGGCGCCCGGCCCGCGAGGGCCGGGCGCCGGCCTTCGGTGCCCGGCTGGGTCGGTGTGGTGCCGTTCTTCGCCTACGTCGGCGTCTTCCTGGTGCTGCCGACCGGGATCGTGATCACCGACGCGCTGAAGAACCCGAGCGGCGCGTGGCAGCTGTCCAACATCACCGAGCTGGGCAACCCGCTGGTGCGCACCTACTTCAGCGGCTCGCTCAAGCTGTGCCTGGTCACCGCGGTGGGCGGGGCGCTGTTCGGCGCAATTCTGGCCTATGCCGTGTCAACCGGGAATCCCGACGGCATGGTGCGCCGGCTGTATGTGGCCTTCTCGGGCGTCCTGGCCCAGTTCGGCGGGGTCACGCTGGCGTTCGCGTTCCTGGCGCTGCTGGGTCCGGCCGGCCTGCTGTTTCACGCCAGCTGGTACTTCAACTTCCCCTGGGGCATCTCACTGATCTACATGTACTTCCAGATCCCGCTGATGGTGCTGATCTTCATGCCCGCGATCGACGGGCTGAAGATCCAGTGGCGGGAGGCGTCCGATAGCCTGGGCGCATCGGCGTGGCAGTACTGGCGGCACGTCGGCGCCCCGCTGCTGGCCCCGGCTTTCCTCGGCTCGGCGCTGCTGCTGTTCGCCAACGCGCTGTCCGCCTTCGCCACGATCGAGGCCTGGGAGAGCCAGGTCCCGTACACCGTGCCGCAGCAGATCAGCACCTCCCTCAGCAGCGAGGTCGGGCTGTCCAATATCAACTACGCCGATGTGCTCGCCCTGGGCATGATAATCCTGGTGGCCATCATCATGACGCTATACGCCTTGCTGCAGCGGAGGGCATCACGATGGCTGCGCTAACGTCGCTGGGCGAGTCGTCCCTGGCCGAGCCGGTCCGGCGCCCGCGTGGCATGCAGGCCAGCCGGCGCCGGCGGCTGAACCTGTTCCGCTACCTGGTCTTCACCGTATTCGGGCTCTTCTTCGTCCTGCCGCTGCTGGCGCTGGCCCGGTTCTCGCTGGAAGGGAAGACGCCCGGCTCCTGGTCACTCGCGGCCTGGAAGCAGATCGCGACCTACAAGGGCCCGCCGCCGCTGCTGTCCGCTATCGAGATCTCGCTGGAACTGGCCGTCATCACCTGCGTTATCGTGCTGGTGCTGCTGGTGCCGACCATGATCTGGATCCGGCTGCGGGTGCAGTGGATCAGCCGCACCTTTGAATTCCTCTGCCTGCTGCCGCTCACCATCCCGGCGATCAGCCTGGTGGTCGGCCTCGCCCCGGTCTACAACTACATCCGGCGGCACGAGATATCCGCGCTCATGTTGTTCTGGGCCTACGTGATACTGGCCCTGCCCTACGCCTACCGGGCGCTGTCGGCCGGGCTGACCGCGATAAACGTCACTACCCTGTCCGAGGCCGCCCGCAGTCTCGGGGCCAGCTGGTTCACCGTGATCGTCCGGGTGATCGTGCCGAACATGTGGCAGGCGATCCTGAACACGATGGTGCTGACCTCCGCCCTGGTGCTCGGCGAGTTCACCATCGGCTACCTGCTGCTGTACCAGAACCTGTCGGTGGAGCTATTTTCCATCAGCCGGAACACGCCGAACGCCTCGGTAATCTTCTCCACCTCGCTTGCCGCGCTGCTGTTCGTCTTCGCCCTGCTGTTGCTCCTGTCCTTTGCTGGCCGCCGTCGCGACCGCGGCCGGGGATGAGGTAGTGCCCGTGACATCACCAATGACCAGCACGCAGGACGGCGCGGCCAGGACCGCCGTCGAGGTGCGGATGGAAGGGCTGAGCCGCCACTACGGCCCGGTCGTCGCGCTGGACAAGCTCGACCTGACCGTGCAGGCCGGCGAGCTTATCGCGCTGCTCGGCCCGTCGGGCTGCGGCAAGACCACTACGCTGCGGCTGGTCGCCGGGCTGGAGGACGCCGACGCCGGGTATATCACCGTCGGCGGCCGGGATGTCACCCGGCTGCCGGCCAGCAAGCGCGACATGGGAATGGTGTTCCAGGCGTACTCCCTGTTCCCGCACATGACGGCGCAGCAGAACGTGGCCTTCGGGCTGCGGCTGCGCCGGATCAGCACGGAGAAGCGGAACCGGCGGGCGATCGAGATGCTCGAGCTCGTGGGCCTGTCCGCGCAGGCGGACCGGTACCCGCACCAGATCTCCGGCGGGCAGCAGCAGCGGGTCGCGCTGGCCCGTGCGCTCGCCATCCAGCCGCAGGTGCTGCTGCTCGATGAGCCGCTCTCCGCGCTGGATGCCAAGGTCCGGGCGCAGTTGCGGGACGAGATCCGCCGGATCCAGCTTGAGGTGGGCATTACCACGCTGTTCGTGACCCACGATCAGGAGGAGGCGCTGGCCATCGCGGATCGGGTCGGCGTGATGCGGGCCGGCCACATCGAGCAGCTCGCCCCGCCGACCGAGGTCTACTCGCGCCCGGCGACTGCGTTCGTGGCCGAGTTCGTCGGCCTCTCCAACCGGCTGGCCGGCACGGTCAGCGGCCAGACGGTGACGGTGCGGGGACGCGATCTCCCGCTGGTGGACCTCTCAACCCCGCCCGGGCCGGCCATCGCGCTGGTCCGGCCGGAGGCGGTCACGCTGGCCTCGGACAGCTCGGGCGACTCGGGGCCGCTGACCGGCACGGTCATCGCCGCCACGTTCCTGGGGGCGCTGAGCCGCGTCACCGTGGACCTGGGCGACACCACGATCCTGGCCCAGCTAACGACGGCGGACGCGTCGGCGCTGCCGGCCGGCAGCCGGGTTACCCTGACCATCCGGCCGGATCCGGTGCTCGTTTCCGCTGATTCACCGGCCGTGAGCGAGGCGTGAGCAGGCGGCGCCCGCCGCTGACCACCGATCGCCGCCTGGGCCCGGGGGCGGTGCTGCGCCGCGGCGCCAGCGCGCCCTACCGGGCGGTCGAGATCATCGCCGGCGAGCCGCACCTGGTGCGCGCGGAATTCGGCGGGCCGGAACCCGGGCCGCGGCTGCGATCCGGCCGGCCGCTGCTCTGCCTGGCTCACGTCACGGACCTGCAGCTGGCCGATGTCCAGTCGCCAACGCGGTTCGAATTCCTCAACCGGTACTTCGCCGATCCGAGGTACGCCGAGATCGTGCCGGTGCAGCGGCCCCAGGAGGCACTCACCGCGCACGCGGTGGACGCCACGCTGCGCACGCTCAACGCCGCCCTCGGCCCGGTCACCGGGGCGCCGCCCCAGCTGGCCGTGACCACGGGCGACGCGATCGACAACGCGCAATGGAACGAGATGCAGAACTTCCTCGCGCTGTTCGACGGCGGGCCGGTGCGGCCCGAATCCGGCGGGCCCGGCTATCAGGGGGTTCAGTCGCCGGACTGGCCCGACGACATCTTCTGGAAGCCGGACGGCCCGGGTCCGGATGGTGACGACATCTTCCGGCGCGAGTTCGGCTTCCCGTATCACCCGGGGCTGCTGCGGCAGGCGATGCGGGAGTTCTCCGCCACCGGGCTGCGCGTCCCCTGGCTCTCCTGCTTCGGCAATCACGAGGCGCTCAACCAGGGCGTCGGGAGGGTGACCCCGGGCCTCGCGGAAGCGCTCGTCGGCGGCAGCAAGCCGATGGGGCTGCCGGCCGGCTTCGACCATGATCGCGCGCTGGAGCTGTTCACCGAGGCGCCCGAGGCCTTCATGGCCGGCCCGGTCCGGGCCGTCACCGCCGATCCCGGCCGTCGGCCGATTACCAGGCGGGACTTCGTCGAGGCGCATTTCCGCTCCGGCGCCCGCCCGTTCGGGCACGGCTTCAGCGAGCAGAACCGGCTCGATGGCACGGCGTATTACGTGCATGACACGCCGGCCGCCCGGCTGATCGCGCTGGACACTAACTGCCTCGCCGGGGGAGCGGCCGGATGCGTCGACCGTGATCAGGCGCGATGGCTCGAAGCGCGGCTGGCCGAGGTGCACTCGGCCTACCGCGGAGCCGACGGGCGGGAAGTGCGCACCGGCCGCGATGATCGCCTGGTCATCGTCTTCTCGCACCACGGGATAGACACGCTCACCAACACGCGGTGCAGGTCCGCGGGGGCCGACGACCGCCCTCCGCTCGGCTCGCCCGAGCTGCTCGCGCTACTGCACCGCTTCCCCAACGTCGTGCTGTGGCTGAACGGTCATACGCACATCAACGCCGTGCGCGCGCGCCGGGACCCGGCCGACCCGGCGCGGGGATTCTGGGAGGTCACCACCTGCGCCATCATCGACTGGCCATGCCAGGCCCGGCTGGTCGAGCTCATCGACACTGGCGCCAGCCTGTCCATCGTCTGCACCATGGTTGACCACGACACCCCGGTCGCTCCCCGGTCGCTGGAGACCATCGACGACCTCGCCTCGCTGCACCGGGAACTGGCGGCCAACGTTCCCTTCGGCGGCGCCGAATCGGCCCGGTCCGGCGTGGCCGCCGATCGCAACACCGAACTCCGGCTGGTGCCGCCGTTCCCGCTGGACCGCGTCGCGGCGGGGTAAGCCGGCCGGTCCCGGGATGTGCCTCCCGGGCGGCCGGGCTGGCTCAGATATGCCTCCGGGCCGCGCTGAGCGCGCTGACATCAGCCTCGCTGCCGTCGAGCCTGACCCTGGCCGCGGCCGTCCGGCCGAGGGCCCACAGCGTCAGCTCGGCCGGGGGGCCCGTGACGGTAACGACGGGCGTGCGGCCGTTGGCGGTCATCCGGATGCTCGGCGTACCCGAGCGGGCCGGCCCCGGCTCGTCCGACCGGACGAACTCGACTCCGACCGGTGACTTGCGCAGGATCATCCTGGCCATCTTCAGCCGCAGCCAGAGCGCCTCGGCCAGGCCCCGGTCAGTGTCCCGCGGCTCCCAGCCCGGCTGCGCCCGGCGCACATCCTCATGGTGCACGAAGAACTCCACCACGTTGGCCCGCTCGTCCACGCCGGGAATCCCGAACATGGAGAAGCGTGGCGGGCCGTTCCTGATCAGCTCGACCAGGCGCGGGTAGGGATTCCGCCGCGTGATCGTGGCCTGCACCCGCCGGGTGTGACCGGCCAGCGGCCCGCCGAGCATGCCCGCGCCCGCATCCGGCCGGTGCTCCCGCAGCACCAGGTGGGCGGCGAGGTCGAGGGTGGTCCAGCCCTCGCACAAGGTGGGCGCGGCGGGGCCTGTCTCGTCCAGCAGCGCGCAGATGGCGGCGCGTTCATCCCGGGCATACCTCATCCGGTGATCGTAGGTCACGCTCCGGCGCGGCGGAATGGCGCGCAGTGCCTAAGCCGCGAGCGCCGTCGGCGACCAGGGCATATCCGGCCGCCATTCGGCCTATCCTGGCGGCGTCCGCCGATGGCGCGGGGGATACGGTGCCGGTACGGCCACGGAGGGAGCACGATGGGCGCGAGCCGGATCCGCGGTCTCTCCCCGCGCCGCGAGATGATGCTCACGGGCCTGCTTGGCCTGGTCGGCGCCGGCCTGGTGTTCCTGGCCGTCCGGCAGGGCTGGGCGCATGTGCGGACGGCGGCCCCGCGGCCGCTGCCCGGTAGCGATGTCCGGGTCACCGGCCAGGACCTCGTGCCGGCCGCTGGTGCGCTGGCGGTGGCCGCGCTGGCCAGCCTGGCGGCCGTGCTGGCCACCCGCGGCCGGGTGCGCGTGCTGGTCGGGCTGGTGCTGGCCGGGTTCGGCGTGGGCATCGCGGTGGCGGTGAGCCTGCCCCTCACCGCGGCGGACGCGATCGCCGCGGTGGCCGGCCAGGCCGGGTCGCCGGGTGGCGCGGGCTCCGGGGGCACCGCGGGTTCGGTCACCACCGGCTCCGCCGCGGCGGGCGGCGCCCAGGGCGGCGCGCCGCCCATTGCCGGGTTCCCGGCGCATGTGGTCATGACCAGCCTGCCGGGGCGCGCGCTCGCGCTGGCCGGGGCGGCGGCCGTCGTCGCGGCCGGAGTGCTGGTGGCCTGGCGGGGGAGGACCTGGCCGGTGATGTCCAGCCGGTACGAACCGCCGGATCGGGCCCGGCCGCGGCCGTCGGCCAGCGCGGCGCGCCGGGTACCGGCGGCCGGGGACACCGCTACCATCTGGGAATCGCTCAGCCGGGGCGAGGATCCCACCGACGGCGGGCCGGACGACCGGGACCGGACACCAGCGGAGCGGGACCGGAAACCGGCCGCGGATAAGGTCCGGCGGGAATAGCGGACGCTGGCGCACGCCGGGTTACGCTCAAATGACCCGGATGAGCAGTCCCGCCGCGGCCGGGCATCGTGGTGGTGACGACAGGACCGTGGAGGTGAGTGGTGAGCCGGGTGGAGCGCGCAGCATCCCCTGGCCCGGCCCGCCTGGCTCAGCGCCGCGGCCCGGGCGCCGGACCGTCGCATGAGCTGGTCAGGCTGGTGACGCGGCTGGTTATCGCGCAGGCCGCGGTGGCCGCGGCGATCGGACTGCCGTACAGCCGCCGCCACCTGCCCTCGATCGTCATCACGCTGCTGCTGGTGGCCGCGCTGTGGGGGCTGGTCCTGGTGGTGCGGTCGGGTACCCACGCGGGCTGGATCCTGGCCATCGCCTTCGAGACCGCCTTCATCTTGTTCGGCCTGTTCCGGTTCTTCAGCTCCCGCTACCTCGGCGGCACGCTCTTTGCCATCGCCGCCCTCGGCACCTTGCTCCATCCGGCGGTCGCGCGGGCCTTCACCGGCCAGCCCGGACGCGGCCGGCCAGGGCTCAGCGAGACCGGCCGGACGGACGCCCCCGATGGCGCGCTCGACGGCGGTACCGCGAGCTGACATCGGCCGCCTCGCAGGGGGGCATGCGAGTGCTTCCGGCCCGCTCGGTACCATCGGGGAACGTTAGGCATCCCATCCAAAGGGGCGGTAGAACCGCGTGAGCGTGCTCGACGAGATCCTCGACGGAGTCCGCGCCGACCTCATCACGCGTCAGCGGCAGGTGCCGCTTGAGCGCCTGAAAGAGGCCGTGTGCCGGGCCGCGTCACCGGCTGACGTGCTCGCCGCCCTCAAGGGCGCGGACGTGGCCGTGATCGCCGAGGTCAAGCGGGCCAGCCCGTCCCGGGGCGAGCTGGCCGCGATCGCCGATCCGGCCGCGCTGGCGGTCGACTACGAGGCCGGCGGCGCCCGCGTGATCAGCGTGCTGACCGAGCCGCGCCGGTTCGGCGGCAGCCTGGAGGATCTCGCCGCCGTCCGGGCCGCGGTCCGGGTGCCGCTGCTCCGCAAGGATTTCGTGGTCAGTTCCTACCAGCTCTGGGAAGCACGGGCCTACGGTGCCGACATGGTGCTGCTGATCGTGGCCGCGCTGGAGCAGAACGCGCTGGTCTCCCTGGTCGAGCGGGCGGTATCGATCGGCCTGGTTCCGCTGGTCGAGATACACGCGGCGGACGAGCTTGACCGCGCGGTGGACGCGGGAGCGAAGGTCATCGGCGTGAACGCGCGGAACCTGGCCACGCTGGAGGTCGACCGGGGCGTGTTCGGGCGGATCGCCCCCCGGATCCCGGACGGGATCGTGAAGATCGCGGAATCCGGGGTCCGCGGGCCGCACGACCTGCTCGCCTACGCGGCCGCGGGAGCGGACGCGGTCCTGGTCGGCGAGAGCCTGGTGATCGGCAAAGACCCGCGGTCAGCGGTCGCCGACCTGGTCACGGCGGGCTCGCACCCGGCCCTGCGCGGAGACCGCGGGTGAGCACGCCGGACGCCGTGGTTTCGCCGCCCGGGGCCGCTTCGCCTCATCCCGCGGGGGGCGCAGGCGCATCCCAGGGGGGCGCCGGCCCGGCCGCGCCGGTGCCCGACGCGGCCGGTCACTTCGGCCAGTTCGGCGGGCAGCTGGCGCCTGAGGCGCTGATGTCGCCGCTCGCGGAGCTCACCGCCGCGTACCTGGCCGCCCGGTCCGATCCGGGTTTCCAGGCGGAGTTCGCCGCGTTGCTGCGGGACTACGCCGGCCGGCCGACGCTGCTCACCGAGGTGCCGCGCTTCGCCGCCGAGGCGGGCGGGTGCCGGGTGTTCCTGAAGCGCGAGGATCTTACCCACACCGGCTCTCACAAGATCAACAATGTGCTCGGCCAGGTGCTGCTGGCCCGCCGGATGGGCAAGACCAGGGTCATTGCCGAGACCGGGGCCGGCCAGCACGGGGTGGCCACCGCGACCGCCTGCGCGCTGCTCGGCCTGGAGTGCGTCGTCTACATGGGCGAGGAAGACACCCAGCGGCAGTCGCTGAATGTCGTCCGGATGCGGATGCTCGGGGCCGAGGTAGTGCCGGTCACGGCGGGCAGCCGGACGCTCAAGGACGCGATCAACGCGGCCTTTCGCGACTGGGTGGCGACGGTCGCCAGTACCCATTACTGCATCGGCTCGGTCATGGGACCGCACCCGTTCCCGGTGATGGTGCGGGACTTTCAGCGGGTCATCGGGGTCGAGGCCCGGGAGCAGGTCATCAGCGCCGCCGGACGGCTGCCGGACGCCGTGATCGCGTGCGTCGGCGGCGGGTCCAACGCCATCGGGATCTTTCACGCGTTCATCCCGGACCAGGCCGTGCGCCTGATCGGCTGCGAGGCGGGCGGTGAAGGGCTGGACACCGGCCGGCATTCGGCCACGCTGGCCGGCGGGTCGGCCGGGGTCATCCACGGCATGCGGACCTACCTGCTGCAGGATTCCGACGGGCAGACCAGCCCGACGCACTCGGTCTCCGCGGGCCTGGACTACCCGGGCGTCGGTCCGGAGCATTCCTGGCTGCATGACCGCGGCCGGGCCAGCTACCGCGCGATCACCGATGCGGAGGCGATGGACGCGTTCGCGGTGCTCTGCCGCACGGAGGGGATCATCCCGGCGATCGAGTCGGCGCACGCGCTGGCCGGGGCGCTGCAGCTGGGCCGGGAACTTGGCCCGGCGGCCGTGCTGGTGGTGAACCTGTCCGGGCGCGGTGACAAGGACATGGACATCGCCGCCCGCTGGTTCGGCCAGGACGACGCCGGGCCGCGCCGGTGAGCGCCGTGGCCGGCGCGTTCGGCCAGGCCGCCGGCCAGAACCGGGCCGCGCTGGTCGGCTACCTGCCGGCCGGGTTCCCGACCGTGGACGGCGCGATCTCCGCCGCGCTCGCGATGGCCGCCGCGGGCGCGGACGTGATCGAGATCGGGCTGCCGTACTCGGACCCGCTGATGGACGGCCCGGTGATCCAGGAGGCCGTGCACCGGGCGCTGACCGGCGGCGTCCGGGTGGCGGACGTGCTGCGGACCGTCGAGGCGGTCGCCGCGGCCGGGGTGCCGGTGCTCGTCATGACCTACTGGAACCCGGTCGATCACTACGGCGTGCGGGCCTTCGCGCGAGACCTGGCCAGCGCCGGGGGCAGCGGCATGATCACCCCTGACCTGACCCCGGAGGAGGCGCAGCCCTGGCTGCAGGCCGCCGCCGAGCACCGGCTCGACCCGGTCTTCCTGGTCGCGCCGAGTTCGTCGGACGAGCGGCTGGCGCTGATCACCGCCGCCTGCGGGGGCTTCGTCTACGCCGCTTCGCTGATGGGCACCACCGGCGCCCGGGCCTCGGTGGGCAGTGCCGCGGGCGGGCTGGTCGAGCGGGTCCGCACCCATACCAGCCTGCCGGTCGCGGTCGGCCTGGGGGTCAGCGACCGGGCCCAGGCCGCCGAGGTCGCGGGCTTCGCGGATGGCGTCATCGTCGGGTCCGCGTTCGTGGCCCGGATGCTGGCCGCTCCGGATCTGGCCGCTGCCGTCGCGCGGGTCGGCGAGCTGGCCGCTGAGCTATCCGCCGGGGTCCGCAGTCGGCCGGCGCCAGTCGCCTGACCAGCGCCACGGCCGGCCAGCGCAGCGCCGGGCCGCCACCGGGGCCGGTCCGGCCGCCAGCGGCGCCCGGCCGGCGCCGCGAAGTTATCAGGCGCCCCGCTGATCTTCTCCGGGCGTGCAAACCCAGGTAGTCTCTTAGGGCATCGATCAGCCAGCGGGCGTCCGTCCGCGGCAGGGCCGACGTCGTCCCATTCCGAAAGACCCGCTCGCGATTCCGGATGAGACGACAGGAGTACGGATGGCACCTGCTGACACCCCGCTGGCCGAGGGACTCTACGATCCCGGCTTCGAGCACGACTCCTGCGGCGTCGGATTCGTCGCCGATCTATCCGGCCGCCGCGGCCATGACATCGTGACCCGCGCGCTGACCGTGCTGCGCAACCTGGAGCACCGGGGCGCGAAGGGCAGCGACCCGGACACCGGCGACGGCGCGGGCATCACCACCCAGATCCCGGACGCCTTCTTCCGTGCCGTCTGCGACTTCCCGCTGCCGCCGCCCGGTGCCTATGCGGCCGGGATGGTGTTCCTGCCGACGGACGGCGATGAGGGCGGCGGCCCGGCCCCCGCCGTCGCGGCAATCGAGCGCATCGCCGCCGCCGAGCACCTGACCGTGCTCGGCTGGCGTGACGTTCCGCATGACCCGGGCCGCTGCGGTGACGGCGCGCGGGCGACGATGCCGCGGCTAGCCCAGCTGTTCGTCAGCTCCGCCGCCGGCCAGCGGGGGCTGGCGCTCGACCGGCGGGCGTTCTGCCTGCGCAAGCAGGCCGAGTCCGAGGCCGGCGCGTACTTCGCCAGCCTGTCGTCGGCGACGATCGTGTACAAGGGGATGCTCACCGCGCCCCAGCTTGAGCAGTTCTACCCGGACCTGTCCGATCCGGAGTACGCATCCGCCCTCGCGCTGGTGCACTCCCGGTTCGCCACCAACACGCTGCCCTCCTGGCCACTGGCCCATCCGTACCGGTTCGTCGCGCACAACGGCGAGATCAACACGATCCGGGGCAACCGCAACTGGATGCGGGCCCGGGAGGCGGGCCTGGCCACCGGCCTGATCGGGCCGGATGCCGGCGGGCGGGGAATCGAGCGCCTGCTGCCGGTGCTCAGCGAGACCGCGAGCGACTCGGCCAGCTTCGACGCCTGCCTGGAACTGCTGTACCTGGGCGGGCGGTCGCTGCCGCACGCGGTGCTGATGATGATCCCGGAGCCATGGGAGAACAACGCCGGGATGGACCCGGCCCGCCGGGCCTTCTACCGGTTCCATGCCTCGCTGATGGAGCCCTGGGACGGGCCCGCCCTGATCGCGTTCACCGATGGCACCACGATCGGGGCGGTGCTGGACCGGAACGGACTGCGCCCCGGCCGGTACTGGGTCACCAGCGACGGCCTGGTCGTGCTGGCTAGCGAGGTCGGCGTGCTGGACATCGACCCGGCCACGGTGATCCGCAAAGGCAGGCTGCAGCCCGGCCGGATCTTCCTGGCCGACACCGCGAGCGGCCGGATCGTCGAGGACGAGGAGGTGAAGGCCGCCCTGGCCGGCGAGCATCCGTACGACGACTGGCTGCACGCGGGGCTGCTGCACCTCGACGACCTGCCGGACCGGGAACGCGCCCGGCCGGACAGCCAGGCCCTGCTCACCCAGCAGCAGATGTTCGGCTACACCGAAGAGGAACTGCGGGTCATCCTCACGCCAATGGCGCGCACCGCGGCCGAGCCGATCGGCTCAATGGGCGATGACACCCCGCTGGCGGTCCTGTCCGGCCGGCCGCAGCTCATCTACGACTACTTCTCCCAGCTATTCGCCCAGGTCACTAACCCGCCGCTGGATGCCATCCGGGAAGAGCTCGTTACCTCGCTGGCATCATTCACCGGGCCGGAGCACAATCTCTTCGACCCCGGCCCGGCGTCCTGCCGGCAGATCGTGCTGCCGTACCCGGTGATCAGCGAAAGCGACCTCGCGAAGATCATCCACATCAATGACGATGGTGACCTGCCGGGCTTCGCCGTGCACGTGGTCGACGGCCGTTACCAGGTCGCGGGCGGCGGCGCGGCGCTGCGCGGCCGCCTGGCCGAGATCCGGGCCGAGGTGTCCGCCGCGATCTCCGGCGGCGCCCGGATCATCGTCCTGTCCGACCGGGGCCCCGCGGCGGGCGGCGGCCCGGCCACCGGCGGCGCGCCTGCCGCTCCCGGCGCCCTCGCGCCGATCCCCTCCCTGCTGCTGACCGGCGCGGTGCACCATCACCTGATCAGGGCCAAGACCCGTTCGCTGGCCGGCCTGGTGGTGGAGACCGGGGACGCGCGGGAGTGTCACCACGTGGCCCTGCTCATCGGCTACGGCGCCGCCGCCGTCTGCCCGTACCTGGCCATCGAATCGGTGCAGGACCTGGTGCGCCGCGGCGTGATCGAGGGGGTCACCGTCCGGAAGGCCGGGGCTAACGTGATCAAGGCGCTCGGAAAGGGCCTGCTGAAGATCATGTCCAAGATGGGGGTATCCACGGTCGCCTCCTACACCGGAGCGCAGATCTTCGAGGCGATCGGGCTAGGCGCCGACGTGGTCGGGGAGTGCTTCGCCGGAACGTCCTCCCCGCTGGGCGGCATCGGCTTCGACGTGCTCGCCGCCGAGGCGGCCGCCCGGCACGCCCGGGCGTTCCCGGCCCAGGGGGCCCGGGTCCCGCACCGGCGGCTGGAGACCGGCGGGGAGTACCAGTGGCGCCGCGACGGCGAGGCGCACCTGTTCAGCCCGGAGACGGTGTTCAAGCTGCAGCACGCCACCCGCAGCGGGCGCCAGGACGTCTTCGCCGAGTACACGCGCCTGGTGGACGGCCAGTCCGAGCGGCTGATGACGCTGCGCGGCCTGCTCCGGATCCGCGGCATCGACGAGCCCGCCGCGCAGCGGCCGCCGGTCCCGCTGGACGAGGTCGAGCCGGTCGCGAGCATCGTGCGCCGGTTCTCCACCGGCGCGATGTCCTACGGCTCGATCTCCGCCGAGGCGCACCAGACCCTGGCCATCGCGATGAACCGGCTCGGCGCCCGGTCCAATACCGGCGAGGGCGGCGAGGATCCGGACCGGTACCGGCCCGACGCCAACGGCGACCTGCGCCGGTCCGCGGTCAAGCAGGTGGCCAGCGGCCGGTTCGGGGTGACCAGCGAGTACCTGGTCAACGCCGACGACCTGCAGATCAAGATGGCGCAGGGAGCGAAGCCGGGGGAGGGCGGCCAGCTGCCCGGCAACAAGGTGTACCCGTGGATCGCGAAGACCAGGTACAGCACCCCGGGCGTCGGCCTGATCTCGCCGCCGCCGCATCACGACATCTACTCGATCGAGGACCTGGCCCAGCTGATCCACGACCTGAAGAACGCCAACCCGCTGGCCCGGGTGCACGTCAAGCTGGTGGCCGAGGCCGGGGTGGGCACCGTGGCGGCCGGGGTGGCCAAGGCGCACGCCGACGTCGTCCTGATCTCCGGCCACGACGGCGGCACCGGCGCCTCGCCGCTGACCAGCCTCAAGCACGCCGGCGCGCCGTGGGAACTGGGGCTGGCCGAGACCCAGCAGACCCTGCTCCGCAGCGGCCTGCGGGACCGGATCGTGGTGCAGGCGGACGGGCAGCTCAAGACCGGCCGCGACGTGATCATCGCGGCGCTGCTCGGGGCGGAGGAATTCGGCTTCGCGACCGCGCCGCTGGTCGTGGCCGGCTGCGTGCTGATGCGGGTCTGCCACCTGGACACCTGCCCGGTCGGCGTGGCCAGCCAGAACCCGGACCTGCGCAGCCGGTTCGACGGGAAGGCGGAGTTCGTCGTCAACTTCTTCGAGTTCCTGGCCCAGGAGGTCCGCGGGTACCTGGCCCGGCTCGGCTTCCGGACGCTGGCCGAGGCGGTCGGGCACGCCGAGCTGCTCGACCCGGCGGCGGCCGCGGCGCACGGGAAGGCGGCCGGCCTGGACCTGACCCCGATCCTGCACGTGCCCGCGCTGCCGCCGGGCGCCGCCCGGCGCTGCACCGGCGGCCAGGATCACGGCCTCGACCGCGCCCTGGACAACACGCTGATCGAGCTGGCCGAGGGCGCCCTGCGTGACGGCCGGGCGGTCACGCTGGAACTCCCGGTCCGGAATGTCAACCGGACCGTCGGAACCATGCTGGGGCACGAAGTGACGCGCCGCTGGGGCGGCGAGGGCCTGCCGGACAACACGATCGACATCTCCTTCCGGGGGTCGGCCGGGCAGTCGTTCGGCGCTTTCCTGCCCCGCGGGATCACGCTGCGGCTGGCCGGCGACGCCAACGACTATCTCGGCAAGGGGCTCTCCGGCGGGCGGATCATCGCAGCTCCCGACCCGGCCGCGGCGTTCGCCGCCGAGGAGCAGGTCATCGCCGGCAACGTGATCGGCTACGGAGCGACCGGCGGCGAGATCCTGCTGCGCGGCGTGGTCGGCGAGCGGTTCTGCGTGCGGAACTCCGGCGCCACCGCGGTCGCCGAGGGAACCGGTGATCATGGCTGCGAGTACATGACCGGCGGCCGCGTCGCGGTGCTCGGGCCGGTCGGCCGGAACTTCGCGGCCGGCATGTCGGGCGGCATCGCTTACCTGCTCGATCCGGACCCGCGCCAGGTCAACGTGGAGATGGCCGATCTGGAGCCGCTCGGTCCCGGTGATGACGAGTTCCTGGCCGTCCTGGTCGGGCGGTATCTCGCCGAGACGGGCTCGGCGGTCGCCGCGCGGCTGCTCGCGGACTGGGACGCGGCGCTGCCCCGGTTCGGCCGGGTGATGCCCAGGGACTATAAGCGGGTACTCGCCGCGGCCAAGCGAGCCGAGCGTGACGGCAGTGACGTGCACGCGGCCGTGATGGCCGCGGCGCGCACCTGAAACGGCCCGGACGACGGAGGCAGGCACCATGGCAGATCCCCGGGGATTCATCACCACGCCGCGGCAGACGCCGCGGCGGCGGCCGGTCGACGTGCGGATCCAGGACTGGCGGGAGGTCTACGCGGACTTCGGCCACGCCGAGCTGGAGCGGCAGGCCGGGCGCTGCATGGACTGCGGCATCCCGTTCTGCCACGGCGGCTGCCCGCTCGGGAACCTGATCCCGGAGTGGAACGATCTCGTCTGGCGGCATGACTGGCGGGAGGCCGCCGAGCGGCTGCACGCGACCAACAACTTCCCCGAGTTCACCGGCCGGCTCTGCCCGGCGCCCTGCGAGGCCGCCTGCGTGCTCGGCATCAACGCCGAGCCGGTAGCGATCAAGCAGGTCGAGGTGGAGATCATCGACCGGGCCTGGGCGGAGGGCTGGGTGCCGCCGCAGCGGCCGTCCGCGGCCGCGCTCGCGGCCGGCCGGAAGGTCGCGGTGATCGGCTCCGGGCCGGCCGGGCTGGCGGCGGCGCAGCAGCTCACCCGGGCCGGGCACGCGGTGACCGTCTACGAGCGAGCGGAGGCGCCCGGCGGCCTGCTGCGCTACGGGATCCCCGAGTTCAAGCTGGAGAAGCGCCACCTCGACCGGCGGCTGGATCAGATGCGGGCTGAGGGGACCAGGTTCGCCTGCGGCGTGCAGGCGGGCGTGGACCGGCCGGCCGCGGAACTGCTGTCGGCCTGCGACGCGGTCGTGCTGGCGGGCGGCGCGACCGTGCCACGCGGGCTGCCGGTACCCGGGGCCGGCCTGGGCGGCATCCACCAGGCGATGGAGTACCTGCCGCTGTCCAACCGGGCGGTGGCGGCAGGCCGCGGCCGGCCCGGCGAGCCTGCCATCTCGGCCCGCGGCCGGCACGTGGTGATCATCGGCGGCGGCGACACGGGTGCCGACTGCCTCGGCACCGCGCTGCGCCAGGGCGCCGCGTCGGTCACCCAGCTCGAGATCATGCCCCGGCCGCCGGCCAGCCGGCCGGCCGGCGCAGCCCTGGCCGACCTACCCGATGACCTACCGGGTGAGCAGCGCCCACGAAGAGGGCGGCGAGCGGGTGTACGCGGTCTCCACGCTGGCCTTCGCCGGCGACTCCGAGGGCCGGGTACGGACGCTGCAGGTGGTGGAGGTCGGGCCGCCGGATGCGGGTTTCCGCCCCCGGGCCGGCACGCAGCGGGAGATCCGGTGCGAGCTCGTCCTGCTCGCGATGGGGTTTACCGGCGCCGAGCCCGGCGGGCTGCTGGACGGCCTGGGCGTCGGCCTGGACGCGCGCGGCAACGTGACCCGGGATGCGTCCTACGCGACGCCGGTGCCCGGGGTGTTCGTCGCGGGCGACATGGGGCGCGGCCAGTCGCTGATCGTGTGGGCCATTGCCGAGGGCCGGTCGGCCGCGGCCGCGGTGGACGAGTACCTGCGGGGGGAGACGCTGCTGCCCGCCGCGATCGCGCCGACCGCCGCCCCGCTCCGCTAGCGACCGGGCCTCCGGGCGCCTCCCGGCCGCTCGCCGGCGGCCAGGCCTGCCGGCCAGGTAGGCCTCCCGGCCCCGCGGCCGGTAACGTCACTCACCATGTCGGCGGCCTTTCTACCGAGCCCGTCCCGGGCGGTATGGCACCTGGGCCCGGTCCCGGTCCGCGCGTACGCGATCTGCGTCGTCCTCGGCGTCCTGGTCGCCCTGCTCGTCGCCGACCGGCGCTACCGCGGCCGGGGCGGCCGGCCGGGCCTGATCCTGGACGTGGCCACCTGGGCCGTCCCGTTCGGCCTGATCGGCGCCCGCGCGTACAGCGTGCTCACCAACTACCAGCTGTACGTCGGGCACCGGCACGACTGGACCAGCATCCTGCAGATCTGGGACGGCGGGATCGGCATTCCGGGCGCGGTGGCGGGCGGCGCCCTCGGGGCCTGGATCGGCTGCCGGCGAGCAGGCGTGGCGTTCGGCCCGGTGGCGGGCGCCGCGGCACCCGGCCTGGCGTTCGGCCAGGCGATCGGCCGCTGGGGTAACTGGTTCGGCCAGCAGCTCTACGGCCGCCCCAGCACGCTGCCCTGGGCCGTCGCGATCGACCCGGAGCAGCGCGTCCGGGGCTACGAGAACTTTGCCACCTTTCAGCCGGCGTTCCTTTACGAGTGCCTCTGGGACGTGCTCGTCGGGCTGCTGGTGATCTATGCCGTGCGGCGGTTCCTGCTGACCGGGGACCGGGCGTTCGCGCTGTATGCCGGCCTGTACGCGATCGGCGGGTTCTGGACTCAGTCGCTGCGGATCGACCCGGCCCCGCACCTGCTCGGCATGCGGGTTAACCAGTGGGTACTGGCGGCCGTGTTCGCCGCCGCCGTCGTCTACCTCTACCTGACCAGGCATAAGCAAGGGCCGGACATCCTGGAACCGGACCCGGTGCCGCTGCCCCGGCGATCCCGGGATCCGGCTCGGTAACACTCGGTGCCGGGAGCGGGACTCGAACCCGCACGCCCTTTCAGGCAGATGCTTTTGAGGCATCCATGTCTGCCTATTCCATCATCCCGGCCGGCCCGCGCCGCTGGCCCGCGTCGCGGGCGTACGGCGGGGTAACCGGACGCCAATCTACCCCGTCCGGGTACGCTCGGCGGGTGAGCCAGCCGCCCTTTCGCGTCGTGATAGCCGAAGATGAAGCGCTGATCCGGCTTGACCTGAAGGAGATGCTGGAGGAGGAAGGCTACGTCGTGGCCGGCGAGGCGGCCGACGGCGAGACGGCCGTGGCCCTGACCGAGAACCTCCGGCCTGACCTGGTGATCCTGGACGTGAAGATGCCGGTACTTGACGGCATCTCGGCCGCTGAGCGGATCGCGGCCGGTCACCTGGCCCCGGTCGTGATCCTGACCGCATTCTCCCAGCGCGAGCTGGTCGAGCGGGCCCGGGACGCGGGCGCGATGGCGTACCTGGTCAAGCCGTTCACCAAGGCCGACCTGGTCCCGGCCATCGAGATCGCCGCGAGCCGGTTCCAGGAGATCACCGCGCTTGAGTCCGAGGTCGGTACCCTGCGGGACCGGCTGGAGGTACGGAAGCTGCTCGACCGGGCCAAGGGCATGCTGCAGGCCGAGCGCGGGCTGACCGAGGCCGAGGCCTTCCGCTGGATCCAGAAGACCTCGATGGACCGGCGGACGACCATGCGCGACGTGGCCGCGGAACTGCTGGCCGGCGGCCCGTCCGCCCGCGGCGGCGGCGCGGCCGGCGCACGCGGCCAGCCATCGTCGGGCCAGCCAGCACCGGGTAAGCCTGCGCCGGGTAAGCCGGCGCCGGGTAAGCCCGCGGCGCCGGGTAAGCCCGCGGCGCCGGGCCGGCCAGCCGCGCCCGATGGGCCAGCCGGACCGGGCCAGGGCTGACGTCCGCCCTGGCTGAGCAGGCCGGCCGCGCCAGGGCTGACGCATGCCGGCCGGGCCAGGCGCACTACCCCCGCTGCGGGCCCGGCCCCGCCGCATGCGCCGCCGCCCGCATCAAGCGAACCGCGACCGGAGCCCGGAGGACCTTTGGTGCCATGTCGGCCTTCCCCGGGCCGGCACGTTCTCTACTCGGTCGCCCGGGCTCTGCCCCTCCACGGTAGCGACGCCGCGCCGCGCGGCGCAAAGGCACCGGGGTGCACTGGACGGTATGCGTTAAAGGTCCGTTCGCCGGCCGTCCGGCTGGCCGTCCCACTGGCGGGCCCGCGTCATCCGGCCGGGGCGGCCGCCGGGTGGCCGGGCACCACGTCCCGCAGCAGGCAGCTGAGCCGGGCGGTGCACACCCGCCGGCCGCGGTCGTCGGAGATGACGATCTCGTACGTGGTCAGCGTGCGGCCGCCGTGCAGGCGGGTGGCCACCCCGGTGACCTCGCCCGCCGAGGCGGCCCGGTGATGCGTCGCGCTGATCTCGATCCCCACCGTGATCCGGTCCGGGCCGGCGTGCAGGGCCGAGCCGAGCGAGCCGAGCGTCTCCGCGAGCACGCAGGAGGCACCGCCATGCATTAGCCCGTACGGCTGCGTATTGCCGGCTACCGGCATGGTGCCGACCACCCGCTCCGCGGTCGCCTCCAGGATCTTGATCCCCATCCGGCTGACCAGCGTGTCCGGGGCCGCATCAGAGAAGATTTCCCTGATCTGCCGCTCGCGATCCTGCTCCACTGGCACCTCCGAGTTCGGGACGGACGCCTGCCCGCCGCACCAGGCAGCCTAGGATTCAGGGGTGGCAGCCAAGAACCCGGCCCAGCCGGCCGATCCTGAACCGCAGCGCGACAGGCTGCTCCTGCTCGACGGGCATTCCCTCGCCTACCGGGCGTTTTTCGCGTTGCCGACCGAGAATTTCTCGACCACCACGGGGCAGCCGACCAACGCCGTCTACGGCTTCACCGCGATGCTCATCAACGTGCTGCGGGACGAGCGGCCGACCCATGTCGCGGTGGCCTTCGACCGCAGCGAGCCGACGTTCCGGCACGAGCAGTACGTCGAGTACAAGGCGAACCGGAAGGAGACCCCGGCGGACTTCCGCGGCCAGCTGAGCCTGATCTTCGAGGTGCTGGACGCGCTCGGGATCCGGCGGCTGTCGGTGCCTGGCTTCGAGGCCGATGACATCATCGCGACGCTGGCCACCCAGGCCGCGGCCGACGGCATGAGCGTGCTGATCGTGACCGGCGACCGGGATGCGCTGCAGCTGGTCACCGACGACGTGACGGTGCTGATGACCCGCCGCGGGATCAGCGATATGACCAGGTTCACGCCCGCGGCGGTGACGGAGAAGTACGGGCTGACCCCGGTCCAGTACCCCGATTTCGCCGCCCTGCGCGGGGACCCGAGCGACAACCTGCCCAGCATCCCGGGGGTCGGCGAGAAGACGGCGGCCAAGTGGATCTCGGAGTTCGGCTCCCTGGCCGAGCTGGTGGACCGGGTCGGCGAGGTCAAGGGCAAGGCGGGCGACAAGCTCCGCGAGCACCTCGGGGACGTGCTGCGCAACCGGCAGCTGACCGAGCTGGCCCGGGACGTCAAGCTGGAGGCCGGCCCGCACGACCTGCGCCCGCAGCCCTGGGACCGGGAGCAGATCCACCAGCTGTTCGACACCCTGCAGTTCCGGGTGCTGCGCGACCGGCTGTACGCGACGCTGCCGGACGGGATTACCCCGGCCGCGGGCGCGCCCGAGGCCGCGGCGCCCGGCGAGGGCTTCGACCTGGACCTGACTGTGCTCGGCCCGGGCCTGGTGACGGCCTGGCTGACCCGGCACGCGGCCGCGGCCGGGCGGGCCGGCCTGGCCGTGAGCGGCAGCTGGGGACGCGGCACCGGCACGCTGACCGGGCTGGCCATCGCCGCCCCGGACGGCGCGGCCGCGTTCGTGGACCCCGCCGGGCTGCCCGAGGAGGACGACCAGGCGCTGGCCGGCTGGCTCAGCGACCCGGACCGCCCCAAGGCGATGCATGACGCCAAGGGGCCCATGCACGCGCTGGCCGCGAGCGGGCTGGAGCTGCGCGGGCTGACCAGCGACACCGCGCTGGCGGCCTACCTGGCGCTGCCGGGCCAGCGTTCCTTCGATCTGGCTGACCTGGCGCTGCGCTACCTGAACCGGGAACTGCGGGACGCGGCGACCCCGCCCGGCCAGCTGGCCCTCGAGATGCCGGGGGAAGACGGCACCGACGCGGCCGCCAGCCTGGCCATGCGGGCCATCGCGACCGCCGAGCTCGCCGACGCCCTGGATGAGGACCTGGCGCGGCGCGGCGCGACCGCGCTGCTGCGTGACGTGGAACTGCCGCTGGTCGGGGTGCTGGCCGAAATGGAGCGGGCCGGGATCGCCGCCGACGTCGATCACCTGGCCGGGATGTCGGCCCGCCTCGGCGGCGAGGTCAAGGCGGCGGAGCAGGGCGCTTACGCCGTCACCGGGCATGAGTTCAACCTGGGCTCGCCCAAGCAGCTGCAGGAGGTCCTGTTCACCGAGCTCGGCCTGCCGAAGACCAAGCGGATCAAGACCGGGTACACGACCGACTCGGAGGCGCTGACCAGCCTGCTGGCGCAGACCGGGCACCCCGTGCTGGTGCACCTGCTCCGGCACCGGGACGTGGCCCGGCTGAAGAGCATCGTCGACTCGCTGATCCCGATGGCGGACGTCGACGGGCGCATTCACACCACTTATAACCAGATGATCGCGGCCACCGGGCGGCTGTCCTCCACCGATCCGAACCTGCAGAACATCCCGATCCGGACCGAGGAGGGCCGCCGTACCCGCGAGGCGTTCGTCGTCGGCGCCGGGTACGAGACGCTGCTGACCGCCGACTACAGCCAGATCGAGCTGCGCATCATGGCCCACCTGTCCGGCGACCAGGCGCTGGCCGAGGCGTTCGGCTCGGGTCATGACTTCCACGCCGAGACGGCCTCCCGCGTCTTCGGCGTGACCCCCGCTGACGTCACGGTCGAGCTGCGCAGCAAGATCAAGGCGATGAACTACGGGCTGGCCTACGGCCTGTCCGCTTACGGCCTGTCCCAGCAGCTGCACGTCACGCCGGACGAGGCGCGGGCCTTCATGGACGAGTACTTCCAGCAGTTCGGCGGCATCCGGGATTACCTGCACGAAATCGTCGTGCAAGCGCGCCAGGACGGCTATACCCAGACGATCCTCGGCCGCCGCCGGTACCTGCCCGACCTCACCTCCGACAACCGGCAGCGCCGCGAGATGGCCGAGCGGATGGCGCTGAACGCCCCGATCCAGGGTTCGGCGGCCGACATCATCAAGGTCGCCATGCTGGCCGTGCACCGCGAGCTGCGCGCCAGCGGGCTCCGCTCCCGGATGCTGCTCCAGGTCCACGACGAGCTGCTGTTCGAGGTGGCGCCCGGCGAGCTGGACCGGCTCACCGAGCTGGTCCGGACGGCCATGTGCGGCGCGTTCGGCCTCACCATCCCGCTGGACGTGTCGGTCGGCACCGGCCGCAGCTGGGCCGAGGCGGCGCACTGAGCAGGCGCCCGGCCGGCCCGCCTGAGCCGGTCGGCTGAGCCCGCCCGGTACGAGACCGTGACCTGGGTGAGATTGACCGGCTGGCCAGGCTCTCATATCCTGAACGCTGCGCTATGTTCGCGCGTAGTCCGCCATGGTCAGGCAGCGCAAGCACGCGGAGCCGTCCTACGGTAGGCCGCGGTCGGTCCTGCTGGCCAGGCAAGTCCAGTTACTCCTGGTCGCCCGTGGCGGGTACGTCGTGCATAGCGCACGTCCACTAACCCTGTCCGTATCCGGAGCCCACCTACACATGACGATGAGCAGCACCGAGACCCACTCGACCCCCAAAGTAGCGGTCAACGACATCGGTTCCGAGGAAGACTTCCTCGCCGCGATCGATCTGACCATCAAGTACTTCAATGACGGCGACATCGTCGAAGGAACCGTCGTCAAGGTCGACAGGGATGAAGTCCTGCTCGACATCGGCTATAAGACCGAAGGCGTCATCCCGTCCCGCGAGCTGTCGATCAAGCACGACGTCGATCCGCATGACGTGGTCAAGACCGGCGAGCACATCGAGGCCCTCGTCCTGCAGAAGGAGGACAAGGAGGGCCGGCTGATCCTGTCCAAGAAGCGCGCTCAGTACGAGCGCGCCTGGGGCACGATCGAGAAGATCAAGGACGAGGACGGGGTAGTCACCGGAACGGTGATCGAGGTCGTCAAGGGCGGCCTCATCCTCGACATCGGCCTGCGCGGCTTCCTGCCCGCCTCGCTGGTGGAGATGCGCCGCGTCCGCGATCTGCAGCCGTATGTCGGCAAGGAGATCGAGGCCAAGATCATCGAGCTGGACAAGAACCGCAACAACGTGGTGCTGTCCCGCCGGGCCTGGCTGGAGCAGACGCAGTCGGAGGTTCGCCAGAACTTCCTCAACACGCTGCAGAAGGGCCAGATCCGCAAGGGCGTCGTGTCCTCCATCGTCAACTTCGGCGCTTTCGTCGACCTCGGCGGCGTCGACGGCCTGGTGCACGTCTCCGAGCTGTCCTGGAAGCACATTGACCACCCCGGCGAGGTCGTCGAGGTCGGCCAGGAGGTCACCGTCGAGGTGCTCGACGTGGACATGGACCGGGAGCGGGTCTCGCTGTCGCTCAAGTCCACCCAGGAGGACCCCTGGCAGCAGTTCGCCCGCACGCACCAGATCGGCCAGGTCGTTCCCGGCCGGGTCACCAAGCTGGTTCCGTTCGGCTCGTTCGTCCGGGTCGAGGAGGGCATCGAGGGCCTGGTGCACATCTCCGAGCTCGCGGACCGGCACGTGGAGATCCCCGAGCAGGTCGTGCAGGTCGGCGACGAGATCTTCGTCAAGATCATCGACATTGACCTGGACCGGCGCCGGATCAGCCTGTCGCTGAAGCAGGCGAACGAGGGCACCATCGGCGAGGCGGTCGGCGAGGACTTCGACCCGACGCTGTACGGCATGCCCGCCACCTACGACGAGCAGGGCAACTACGTCTACCCGGACGGCTTCGACTCCGAGTCGGGCGAGTGGCTCGACGGGTTCGACACCCAGCGCGAGGAGTGGGAGCGCCAGTACGCGGAGGCGCGGTCACGGTACGAGGCCCACCAGGCGCAGGTGGTCGAGGCGCGCAAGTCCAACGCCGCGGAAGCGGAGACCCGCGCCGCCGACACCACGGCCAGCTCGCATGAGTCGGCCACCCCGCGGCCCGCCGAGGCGGAGGCGACCGGCACGCTGGCCTCCGACGAGGCGCTCGCGGCGCTGCGGGACAAGCTCTCCGGCGGCCAGAGCTGACGGTCCGGGCGCGCTGATCGCCGTCGTGGCGAGTTCCCCGCTGGCAACGCGGGGAACTCGCCACCGGCATGTACGGGAGGCCGGATGCTGAGGGTCGGGCTGACCGGCGGAATCGGCGCGGGCAAGAGCGAGGTGTCGCGGCGGCTGGCCGCCCAGGGCGCCGTCGTGCTCGACGCGGACGCGGTCGCCCGGGAGGTCGTCGCGCCCGGGACACCGGGCCTGGCCGAGGTGGTCGCGGCCTTCGGCCCCGGCGTCCTGCTCCCCGATGGCCGCCTGGACCGGGCCGGGCTCGGCGAGACCGTCTTCGCCGACCCGGTGCAGCGCGCCCGGCTGAACGCCATCGTGCATCCGCGGGTCGCCGAGCGGATGCATGAGCTTGAGCAGGCGGCCGGTCAGGCCGCGATCGTGGTGCACGACGTCCCGCTGATCACCGAGAACAGCCTGGCCGGGAACTACGACGTCGTCGTGGTCGTCGACGCGGCCCGGCGGATTCAGGCCGACCGGCTGATCCGGCACCGCGGAATGACCAGCGAGCAGGCCAGCGCGAGGATCGATGCCCAGGCCAGCCGGGCGCAGCGGCTGGCCATCGCCGGCATCGTCATCGACAACTCAGGCTCGCTGGGCGAGCTGGACCGGCAGGTCGGCGAGCTATGGACGGAACTACGGCGGATGGTACAGCCCGGCCACGAGCCAGACGGCCCGGAGCCGGACGAGCACCGGCCATAACGCAGCCGTCCGGTCCGCTGCCCAAGCCGGGCGGATCCTGTCAGACCCTGGTCTTACATTGGGACCGTGGGTAAGCAATTGACCGGCGCGGCTGTTATCCAGGGCGTGACTAATACGGGCATGACGGGGCGGACGGCCGCCCGCGGGCCAGCGCCGCGGGGGAGGCGCCGTGCGCCCGGTAAGCGACCTGCAGCGCCGCGTCGCGCCGTTCGAGGTCGTTACGGACATGGTGCCGGCCGGCGACCAGCCGCAGGCGATCGCCGCGATGGAGAAACGGATCCGGGCGGGCACCAAGGACACCGTGCTGCTCGGCGCGACCGGCACCGGCAAGACGGCGACCATCGCCTGGCTGGCCGAGCGCCTGCAGCGGCCGACGCTGGTGATGCTGCCCAACAAGACGATCGCCGCGCAGTTCGCCAACGAGCTACGCGAGATGCTGCCGAATAACGCGGTCGAGTACTTCGTCTCGTACTACGACTACTACCAGCCCGAGGCGTACGTACCGCAGACCGACACCTACATCGAGAAGGACTCCTCGATCAACGACGAGGTGGAGCGGCTCCGGCACTCGGCGACGAACTCGCTGCTTACCCGCCGGGACACGATCGTGGTGGCGTCGGTCTCGTGCATCTACGGCCTGGGCACCCCGCAGGAGTACGTGGACCGCATGCTGCGGCTGCGGCTGGGCGGCACCATGGACCGCGATGCGCTGCTCCGCAAGCTGGTCGGCATGCAGTACGCGCGCAACGACCTGGCCTTCACCCGCGGCACCTTCCGGGTCCGGGGCGACACCATCGAGATCATCCCGGTCTACGAGGAACTCGCCGTCCGGATCGAGATGTTCGGCGACGAGGTCGAGCGGCTGAGCACGCTGCACCCGCTGACCGGCGAGGTGATGAGCGAGGACGAGGAACTGTACGTCTTCCCGGCCACGCACTACGTCGCGGGCCCGGAGCGGATGGAACGGGCGATCGCCGGCATCGAGATCGAGCTGGCCGACCGGCTCGCCGAGCTCGAGCGCTCGGGCAAGCTGCTGGAGGCGCAGCGGCTGCGCATGCGCACCACCTACGACGTGGAGATGCTCCGCCAGATCGGCAGCTGCTCCGGCATCGAGAACTACTCCCGGCACATCGACGGCCGCGCCCCGGGCTCGGCGCCGAACACGCTGCTCGACTACTTCCCCGAGGACTTCCTGCTCGTGATCGACGAGTCGCACAGCACGGTCCCGCAGATCGGCGCCATGTACGAGGGCGACGTGTCGCGCAAGCGGGTCCTGGTCGAGCACGGGTTCCGGCTGCCGAGCGCGATCGACAACCGGCCGCTCACCTGGGAGGAGTTCGGTGACCGGATCGGCCAGACGGTGTACATGTCGGCCACCCCGGGCCCGTACGAGCTGCAGCGGGTCGGCGGCGACGTGGTGGAGCAGGTCATCCGCCCGACCGGGCTGATCGATCCCGAGGTGATCGTGAAGCCGACCAAGGGGCAGATCGATGACCTGGTGCACGAGATCTCCGAGCGGGCCCGGCGGGACGAGCGGATCCTGGTCACCACGCTGACCAAGAAGATGGCCGAGGACCTGACCGATTACCTGCTCGAGGGCGGCATCCGGGCCAGGTACCTGCACAGCGAGGTCGACACGCTGCGCCGGGTGGAGCTGCTCCGCGAGCTGCGGCTCGGTGAGTACGACGTACTGGTCGGGATCAACCTGCTGCGGGAGGGACTTGACCTGCCGGAAGTGTCGCTGGTCTCGATCCTGGACGCGGACAAGGAAGGCTTCCTCCGGTCCGGGACGTCGCTGATCCAGACCATCGGCCGGGCCGCGCGGAACGTATCCGGCCAGGTGCATATGTACGCGGACAAGGTGACCCCGTCGATGCAGCGCGCGATCGACGAGACCAACCGGCGGCGGGCCAAGCAGGTCGCCTATAACGAGGCGCGCGGCCTCGATCCGCAGCCCCTGCGCAAGCGGATTGTCGACATACTCGACCAGCTGGCCCGTGAGGACGCGGACACCGAGAAGCTGCTCGGCGGATCGGGCCGGCAGCAGAGCCGCGGCAAGGCACCGGTCCCCGGCCTGTCGTCGCGGGCGCGGGCGGGCGGGCGGGCCGCGGCCGGCCCGGGCGCCGCCGGGGGCGGGCCGGCCCGCGACGACCTGGTCGCCCTCATCACCGGGCTGACGGACCAGATGCACACCGCCGCCGCCGAGCTGCAGTTCGAGATCGCGGCCAGGCTCCGGGACGAGATCAGGGAGCTGAAGAAGGAGCTTCGCGGCATGCAGGCGGCCGGCGTCTGACCAGCCGGGTAATTCCGCCGGGCCGCGGGGAACCGGGCGCCGGCCTGAGCCGTCCAATCTGCGATTGGCCAGCACAGTTTGGTCAGCACAGTCCGTTGGCCAGCACAGTCCGGCAATGACCGGTCCCGCGCTGCGGGACCGGCCAGGGAAAGAGAGCCATGGGTTTGTCGAATTCGCGAGGTGGCGCGGCCGGCCTGCGGCGGCTCGCGCGCGCTGCCCTTCTGCTCGTCCCGCTCGCCCTGGCCGCGTGCGGGAGCGTCGCGGCGGGCAGTTCCGGCCCGGCCGCGGCCCCGGTGCTCAAGGCGGTGCAGCCGGGGGCCTTGTGCGCGGACCAGGCCGCCGTGAACCACCTCGTGGTCAGGCGATCCGGCCAGATCGGGCACGTCGGCGTGGGTGACCCGGTGCTGCCCCGGCGGCGGTTCACGTTCCCGGCCGTCGTCACCATCACGTCAGCGGCCGACGCCCGGGCGGTGGCCAGGGCGCTTTGCGCGCTTCCGCTGCAGCCCGCCGGCATCGTCAACTGCCCGGCCGATCTCGGCATCACCTACCAGCTGAGGTTCGCCGCGGGCGGGACCAGCTTCCGCACCGTGCGCATTCAGTCGACCGGCTGCGAGATCGCCTCCGGATTCGGCAAGCCTCGCACCATTTCTTCCGCGCCCGGGTTCTGGTCCATGCTGAGCAAGGGCATGCGGCTGGAGTCCCCGGCGCGGCCAGCAGGCCTTCCGGGGCACGGCCGGAGCCGGGAAGCACTGCGCGCCGGCCTCCACCCAGATGACCCAGACCGGCAACTGCCCGGGCAAGAACCAGCCCGGCTGACCCGGGGGATGGCCGCCGGCCGCCCGCCCAAACCGGATCCGGCGGCCTGGCCGGAATCGGCACGCAAGTCCGTTGGGTCCGATACGGTCCGATGTGAAGTGAGCTGGAGGTCGGCCGGCCCGCCTCCGTGCTGCGCCTGCAGCGGACGCCATTTGCCGACCGCTGGGAGAGCTGGCGTGGCCTGGGTGATTTTCGACTATGGCGGCGTGATCTCCCGCTGGCCGTCGGAGCGGGACACCGCGATGCTGGCGGCGGCCGCCGGTATCTCCGTCCAGCGCCTGACGGACGCCTACTGGCAACGGCGGCCCGCCTACGACCTGGCCGAAGTGGACGGGACGGCCTACTGGCAGCAGGTCGGCCTGATCGCCGGGCACCACCAGGCCTACAGCGAGGCCGAGGTCGCGGAGCTTATCCGGCTGGATACCGACTCCTGGCTCCATCTCGAGGCCCAGACCGTGGCGCTGATCGAGGAACTGGCAATCGTCGGGCACCGGATCGCGCTGCTGTCCAACGCGCCGGCCGAGACCGCCGAGGCCATTGCCGGGCTGCCGGTGGCCCGGCACTTCAAGCACCTGCTTTTCAGCTGTCAGCTGAAAACGGCCAAGCCGGCCCCGGAGTGCTTCACCCGCGCGCTGGCCATCCTGGGGGCCGCGGCCCCGGAAGTAATCTTCATCGACGACCGGACGGAGAACGCTGCCGCCGCGGTGGCCTTGGGGATGCGGGCGATCCTCTTCACCAGCCCGCACCAGGCCAGGGCGCTGCTGGTGCAGATGCTGGCTCATCACCGCTAGTAACCCGCGGATCACGATCGTGCCCGAAGGTGGCGCCGTGCGAGTGTTGGGGACCGGTGCGGTGTAGCCGCGGCGTAGGGTCGTAGTCGTGCTGGCGAGCCTCGTAGCTGCCATGGTGGCGGCGCTTTGCTACGGAATCGCCGCGGTGATGCAGGCAATAGCTGTCCGCGCGGCGAGTCTCCGGCCTGCACACTCGCCAGCCGACGGGGTCATGACCGGGGTCGATCCGGGCCTCGTGGTGCGGATGCTGCACCAGTGGCGATTCATCGCCAGCCTCGGCATCGACCTGGTCGGCTTCCTGGCCCAGCTGGTCGCGCTGCGGCGGCTGCCGTTGTTCGCCGTGCAGGCGATCATCGCGGCGAATCTCGCGGTAACGGCCGTTTTCGCGTCCTGGCTGATGCACATCGTGCTCAGCTGGCGGGAGTGGCTCGCGGTCGCGGGGGTCGTGACCGGGGTGGGGCTGCTCGGGTCCTCGGCCGGCGCCGAGGGCGCGGCCAGGGTCAGCCCGGCCTTCCAGATGGCCCTGATCGTCGCGGTGGCCGGCATCGCGCTGGCCGGGCTGGCGGCCGCCCGGCTGCCGTATCCGGCCCGCACCCCAGTGCTCGGGGCCGTGGCCGGGCTGGGCTATGCCGTGCTCGCGGTCGCGGCCAGGATCCTGCCCGGATTCTCGCCGCAGCAGCTGGTCCGCTCACCGGCCAGCTACGCGCTGGCCGCGGCCGGGATCGTGTCGTTCATGCTGTACGCGGCCGCGCTGGACGGCGGCAGCGTGACGGTAGCGACGGCGGCCGTGGTGCTGGCCGAGACCACCCCGCCGGCCATCGTCGGGGTGATCTTCCTCGGGGACACGACCAGGCACGGGCTCACCGGCGTGGCCGCCCTCGGGTTCGGCCTCGCCGTGGTCTGCGCGCTGGCGCTGGCCAGATTCGGCGAGGCGACTGACTCCCAGCAGGCCGAGTCGGCGGCGGAGCTGCGGCCTGCCGAGCGCGACCCGAGCGCATCGACGGCCTGCTGACCCCCGGCCGGCCGGATCCGCCGCCGCGCCGGAGGGCACAGGCGGCTAGCGCAATGCGTGGTTCATCCCGCTTTGCTCGCCGCGGCATCACCAGTGTCGTGTCGAAGCGCGTCCTGGCCGGCCGCAGGCTGATAATCTGAGGGTCCGTGGACCTGCGGAATTTACCGCATCGTAACAACCACGGGAGCATTACTTTGGCTGCGGCACCGTACGCATCACGGCCAGTTTCCACCCGACACCTCTTCGTCACCGGGGGCGTGGCGTCCAGTCTCGGCAAGGGCCTCACCGCCTCAAGCCTCGGCCGGCTGCTCAAGCTGCGGGGACTGCGGGTCAACATGCAGAAACTCGACCCGTACCTCAACGTCGATCCCGGCACCATGAACCCGTTCCAGCACGGCGAGGTGTTCGTCACTGATGACGGCACCGAGACCGACCTGGACGTCGGGCACTACGAGCGTTTCCTCGACACCCAGCTGCGCGGCTCGGCCAACGTCACCACCGGGCAGATCTACTCAGCGGTGATCGCCAAGGAGCGGCGCGGCGAATACCTGGGTGACACCGTCCAGGTCATCCCGCACATCACCAACGAGATCAAGTCGCGCATCATCCAGATGGCCGGCCCCGACGTGGACGTGGTGATCACCGAGGTCGGCGGCACCGTCGGCGACATCGAGTCGCAGCCCTTCCTGGAGGCGATCCGCCAGATCCGGCACGAGATCGGCCGGGACCGCTGCTTCTTCCTGCACGTCTCCCTGCTGCCCTACATCGGGCCGTCCCGCGAGCTGAAGACCAAGCCGACCCAGCATTCGGTCGCCGCGCTGCGCAGCATCGGCATCCAGCCGGACGCGATCGTGTGCCGCAGCGACCGGCCGATCAGCGATGGCCTGAAACGCAAGATCAGCATGATGTGCGACGTCGACACCGAGGCCGTGGTGTCCGCCGCCGATGCCCCGTCGATCTACGACATTCCCAAGGTGCTGCATTCGGAGGGACTGGACGCCTACGTGGTGCGCCGGCTCGGGCTGCCGTTCCGTGACGTGGACTGGAGCGACTGGGATGACCTGCTGCGGCGGGTGCACCGCCCGGCCCGGTCGGTCACGATCGCCCTCGTCGGCAAGTACGTCGACCTTCCGGACGCTTACCTGTCCCCGGCCGAGGCCCTGCGCGCGGGCGGGTTCGCCAACGATGCCCGCGTCAATATCCGCTGGGTGACCAGCGACGACTGCCAGACCGCGGAGGGCGCGGCCCGCCAGCTCGACGGCGCCGACGGGGTCCTGGTGCCCGGCGGGTTCGGCGTGCGCGGCATCGAGGGGAAGATCGGGGCGGTGCGGCATGCCCGCACGCACGGCATCCCGGTCCTCGGGCTGTGCCTCGGCCTGCAGTGCATGGCGATCGAGGTCGGCCGCGACCTGGCCGGGCTGGACGGCGCCAACAGCGTGGAGTTCGACCCGGAGACCCCGTTCCCGGTGATCGCGACCATGGCCGAGCAGGAGGACGTGGTGGCCGGCCAGCGGGACATGGGCGGCACCATGCGGCTTGGCCTGTACCCGGCCCTGCTGGCCGAGGGCAGCCTGGTGCGGGAGCTGTACGGGACCGACCTGGTGCAGGAACGGCACCGGCATCGGTACGAGGTCAACAACGATTACCGGGACATCCTGGAGCAGGCCGGGCTGTCCTGCTCCGGGCTGTCACCCGACGGGCGCCTGGTGGAGTTCGTCGAGCTGCCGCGCAGCGTCCACCCCTACTTCATCGCGACCCAGGCGCATCCCGAGTTCCTGTCCCGGCCGACCCGCCCGCATCCGCTGTTCAGCGGGCTGGTGGCCGCCGCGCTGGTGCGGTCCAGGCAGGTCTCCGCCGCTGAATCGGCCGACGGGCCGTCCGGCCGCCGGGCCGCGGCCAGCGCGTAGCCCCGCCGGGGGATGATTCAGGCAGACGAGGATTTAGCTCAGGCGGACTGAGATTCGCTTCGAGCCGATGAGGCAGGAGTGCCTGACGTGAGCGATGCGGCCGGCCCCGCGGAGATCCGTGACATTCCCGAGCGCTGGCCGGTCACCGCGTCGGCCGAGCTGGCCAGCGGCTCCCTGGTCCGGGTGCGCACGGACACGGTCCGGATGCCGGGCGGGCAGACGGCCGACCGGGAGATCGTGGAGCATCCGGGCGCGGTGGCCGTGCTCGGCCTGGACGAGTCCGGCCGGGTGCTGATGATCCGCCAGTACCGGCACCCGGTCGGCCGCCTGCTCTGGGAGATCCCGGCGGGCCTGCGTGACAAGCCCGGCGAGCCGCTGCTGGCGGCCGCCGAGCGCGAGCTGCTGGAGGAAACCGGCTACCGCGCGGCCGGCTGGCAGGTGCTCGGCGACTTCTTCACCTCGCCCGGATTCAGCACGGAACGCATCAGGATCTTCCTGGCCACGGGCCTGACGCGGGTGCCAGCCGCCGAACGGGAGTACGTTCGGCAGCACGAGGAGGCGCACCTGTTGCTTGCGTGGGTTCCGCTGGAGCAGGCGGTGGCCGGGATTCTGGCCGGTGACCTGCATAACGGCGTAGCGGCGCTGGGTATCTTGTCCGCATCTGCCGCCCGGCAAGATCGGTTTGAGATGCTGCGGCCCACGGACGCGCCGGAGTGCTGACCGGCGGTCGCGAATTGTGCTCGGAGGGGACTCGCCCGGCAAGGACGCCGGGCAGCCCTGCGCAGGAAAGGACTGGAAGTCATGAAGGTCGGCGTTCCCAAAGAGGTTAAGAACCACGAGTACCGGGTCGCGATCACGCCGGCCGGCGTGCACGAGCTTGTCCGCGGCGGCCACCAGGTCTACGTCCAGCAGGACGCCGGCACGGGCTCGTCCATCCCGGACCAGGATTTCGTCACGGCCGGGGCGGAGATCCTGCCCACGGCGGATGACGTGTGGCAGGCCGGCGACCTGATCCTGAAGGTCAAGGAGCCGGTCGCCGAGGAGTACCACCGGATGCGCAAGGGCCAGGTGCTGTTCACCTACCTGCACCTGGCGGCCGACCGCCCTGGCACGGACGCGCTGCTCGAGTCCGGGATCACCGCGATCGCCTATGAGACCGTCCAGCTGGCCGATGGCTCGCTGCCGCTGCTGGCCCCGATGTCGGAGGTGGCCGGCCGGATGGCGCCCCAATGCGGCGCCCATCACCTGCAGCGCGACGGCGGCGGCCGCGGCGTGCTGATGGGCGGCGTCTCCGGCGTCTACGCGGCCAAGGTCGTCGTGCTCGGGGCCGGCGTCTCCGGCATGAGCGCTGCCGCGATTGCCCTGGGCATGCAGGCCGAGGTCCTGCTGATCGACAAGAACGTGGCCCGGCTGCGCCAGGCGGACGCGATCTACCAGGGGCACTGCCAGACGGTGGCATCCAATGCCTACGAGATCGAGCGCGCGGCGATCGACGCTGACCTGATCATCGGCGCGGTGCTCGTGCCCGGCGCCAAGGCGCCGAAGCTGATCTCCAACGAGCTCGTGTCCCGGATGAAGTCGGGGTCCGTGCTGGTGGATATCTCCATCGACCAGGGCGGCTGCTTCGAGGACTCGCATCCGACCACGCACGCCAACCCCACCTACCGGGTGCACGACTCGGTGTTCTACTGCGTGGCGAACATGCCGGGCGCGGTGCCGCATACCTCCACCTACGCGCTGACCAACGTGACGCTGCCGTACGTGGTGGAGATCGCCAACCGGGGCTGGCGGGCCGCGCTGGCCGCCGACCCGGCGTTCGCGCTCGGGCTGAACACCTATCAGGGCGCCCTCACCTGCGCGCCGGTGGCCGAAGCGCACGGCCTGCCCTGGACGCCGGTCAGCGAGGTGCTCAGCTGACCAGCGTCGCCGGGGCGATCCGCCGGTATCTCGATCACCTGATGGTCGAGCGGGGCCTCGCCGCGCACACGCTGGAGGCCTACCGCCGGGACCTGGAGCGGTACGCCGCGGCGCTCGCCGTCCGGGGCCGGACCGAGATCGGCGACGTCACGACGGAGGATGTGGCGGCGTTCCTGGCCGGGCTGCGCGCGGGCGACGCGGATCACCCGCCGCTCGCGGCGAGTTCGGCCGGGCGCGCGGTCGTGGCCGTGCGCGGGATGCATGCGTTTGCCGCGGCGGAGGGGCTGGCCGGGCAGGACCCGGCCCGGCCGGTCCGCCCGCCTGCCCCGCCGCGGCGGCTGCCGAAGGCCATCTCCGTGGCTGAGGTGGAGCGCCTGCTCCAGGCGGCCGGGGCGGGCGACGGCCCGGCGCCGCTCCGGGACCGGGCCTTGCTGGAGCTGCTGTACGGGACCGGGGCCAGGATCTCCGAGGCGATCGGCCTGGACATCGACGACCTGGACCTGGCCAGCGGCCACGATGCCGCCGCGCCGCCCGGTGATCCGGCCCCGGCCGGGCCCCCGGCGGGCCGCCCGCCCGGGTCCCTGGTCGGCGCGCTGGCCGGGCCGCCCGGCGGCCCGGGGACTGCTCCGGCCGCGCTGGCCGCGGCGCGGCCCGCCGGGCCCGCGGGGCTGGCCCAGGCGGCCGCCCGGCGGTCGGCGGCCGCCGCGATGCGGGTGCCCGCCGCGGTCCGGCTGACCGGAAAGGGCGGCCGGCAGCGGATGGTGCCGGTCGGCCGCTACGCCCGGGAGGCGCTGGAGGCCTACCTGGTCCGGGCCAGGCCCACGTTCGCGGTGGCGGCTAGCCGCGGCACCGCGAGTCCGGCCGTCTTCCTGAACGCCCGCGGCGGCCGGCTGACCCGGCAGGGCGCCTGGGCCGCGCTGCGGGCCGCGGCCGGCCGGGCCGGGCTGGCCGCGGTGTCGCCGCACACGCTGCGCCACTCGTTCGCCACCCACCTGCTGGACGGCGGCGCCGACGTCCGCGTGGTGCAGGAACTGCTCGGCCACGCCTCGGTGACGACCACGCAGATCTACACCCTGGTGACGGTGGACAAGCTGCGCGAGGTCTACGCGGCCGCGCACCCCCGCGCGCTCGGCTGACCGGGCCGCCCGAGGCGCATCCGGCCGCGCTGCCGGGCGCGCCCGGCCGCGCGGTGCCCGCGGGGCATTTTCGTGCAAACGGTGAGTCGGCTTGCCGCGACGTTGGCCAAAGCCCTAGAGTCCCGGGCATCGGCCGCATTGCGTGCGGCTGCCGGGGAGGTGCAGCAGCTGTGGCAGCATCCCGAACGATGGACTTCAGGCCTGGCCTGCTTGGCCCCACCGGTCGGCCGCTACCAGTGTTCCCAGATCCCGAGCCGCTGCTGGCGCACGGCCCCGCCCGGATTGTGGCGGTCTGCAACCAGAAGGGCGGCGTGGGCAAGACCACGACGACCATCAGCCTCGGTGCCGCGCTCGCCGAGCAGGGCCGCCGGGTGCTGCTGGTCGATTTCGACCCGCAGGGCGCGCTCTCGGTAGGCCTCGGGTTCCAGCCGCACGAACTCGACGCCACCGTCTACAACCTGCTGATGGAGCGCGGCGTGGCCGCCAGTGACGTCCTGTTCAAGACCAATGTCGACGGCATGGACCTGCTGCCCAGCAACATTGACCTGTCCGGCGCCGAGGTGCAGCTCGTGCACGAGGTCGGGCGCGAGTTCGTCCTCGGCCGCGCGCTGGAGCCGATCGTCCCGGACTATGACGTCATCATGATTGACTGCCAGCCGTCCCTGGGGCTGCTCACCGTGAATGCGCTGGCCTGCGCGGACGGCGTGATCGTGCCGCTCGAGTGCGAGTACTTCGCGCTCCGCGGGGTGGCCCTGCTGATGGAGACGATCGACAAGGTGTCCAGCAGGCTGAGCCCGAAGCTGGGCCTGGACGGGCTGCTCGCCACGATGTACGACTCGCGGACGCTGCACAGCCGCGAGGTACTGGCCGGCGTCGTCAAGGGATTCGGCGACAAGGTCTACCACACGGTGATTAACCGCACCGTTCGGTTCCCTGATGCTTCGGTCGCGGGCGAGCCCATCACCCGCTTCGATTCGGCGTCCGCGGGGGCGAGTTCCTACCGGGAACTTGCCAAGGAGGTGCTGGCACGGTGGCAGCAGGCAGATCCCGCGGCACACGCTCACGGCGGGTAAGCCTGCCGGGAGTCGCTGAACTGCTCCGCTCGGCCGCGCACAGCCCGGCCGCTGAGCTGGAGCGCCAGGCCAGCGGCCGGGAGCAGCATACCCAGAAGATCACGGTCTACCTGTCCGGCCGTGAGCTGATGGACCTCGAACGGGCCCGGCTATCGCTCCGGGCCTACGGCATTCCCGCGGACCGGGGCCGGATCGTGCGCGAGGCGCTCGCGGTGCTGCTGGCCGACCTCGATGCCGCCGGAGAGAGATCGCTGGTGGCGCGCCGCCTGCGCGAGGGGGCATGACGAGGCGGCGCAATCGGGCCCGGCCGCGCCGGGAACCCCCGCCGGGTCACGGTGCATGCTGGCGGTGCCCTTCCCCCGCATCAGGTAGCGTCATGTCCTCCGGGCGGTTCCTGCCGCCCCGGGCTGGCTGCGACGGGCTCTGAATGGCCACCATGGTGATCGGCGAATCCGGGGACGCCCCGCAGGCTCAGGCCGGGGGCGACTTCGAGGTGCACCTGGACGTGTTCGAGGGCCCGTTCGACCTGCTGCTCGCGCTCATCTCCAAGCACAAGCTGGATATCACCGAGATCGCGCTGTCGAGCGTGACCGACGAGTTCATCGCGCACATCCGCGCCCGGGCCGGCGGCTGGGACCTGGACCAGGCCAGTTACTTCCTGGTGGTGGCCGCCACGCTGCTCGACCTGAAGGCGGCCCGGCTGCTGCCGGCCGGCGAGGTGGAGGACGAGGAGGACCTGGCCCTGCTGGAGGCCAGGGACCTGCTGTTCGCCCGGTTGCTGCAGTACCGCGCGTACAAGGAAGTGGCCGCCGTCCTGGCGGCCCGGATGGTCGCCTGGGCGCGCCGGTTCCCGCGGCGGGTGCCGATCGAGCCGCGTTTCGCTGAACTGCTGCCCGAGGTGCTGCTCGGCCTCGGCCCGGCGGAGTTCGCCGCCATCGCCGCGCGCACGCTGGCGCCGAGGAAACCGCCGGTAGTATCGACGGAGCACTTGCATATGCCCCAGACCAGCGTCCGCGAGCAGGCGGAGATACTGGCCGGGCGGCTGCGAGAGCTGCACCGGGCCACGTTCCGCCGCCTCACGTCGGACTGCGCGGGCACCTACGAGGTCGTGGCGCGCTTCCTGGCCGTGCTTGACCTCTACCGGGACGGCCGGGTCCGGCTGGAGCAGCTCACGCCACTCGGCGAGCTCTACGTGAGCTGGATGGCCGGCCAGGAGAGTGCCACCAAAACGGCAACGGAAGGCGACGGGTAGCCATGCACGACGGATCCTTGCCCCGTCCGCGCGATCCCGGTGACACCTTGCAGGCTGGCGCGCGACCGGCCGGCGGCGAGCAGGCCCCCTGGCTGCGCAGCAGCCTGGAAGCGATCATGCTGGTCGCCGACGAGCCGGTGCCCGACGTGGTCATCGCGCAGGTTCTGGAGCTGCCGCGGGAGGAAATCGCGGCGGCGCTGAGCCAGCTGGCCGCCTCCTACACGGCCGAGGGCCGCGGGTTCGACCTGCGCGAGGTGGCCGGGGGCTGGCGCTTCTACACGCGCGAGGAATGCGCGCCGGTGGTGGAGCGGTTCGTCAGCGACGGCCAGGAGATCAGGCTCACCCAGGCCGCGCTGGAGACCCTGGCCGTGGTGGCCTACCGTCAGCCCGTGAGCCGGGCCCGGGTTTCCGCCGTCCGCGGGGTCAACTGCGATGGCGTGATGCGCACGCTGGTGCTCCGCGGGCTGGCCGAGGAAGCCGGCACCGACCCGGACACGGGCGCGATCCTGTTCCGGACCACCAGCTACTTCCTGGAGCGGCTCGGCCTGCCCGGCCTGGAGGAGCTGCCGGAGCTGGCGCCGTTCCTCCCGGACGATGTTGATGACGGCGAGGAATCAGGCCATGAGCCCGCGGGGTCGTGACGGCCGCGGCCGGCCCGCCGCCCCGGGCCAGGCCGCCGGCCGCCGCCAGTCCGGCGGCCGCGCGCCGCGGCCCGCCGGAGCGGGCGGGGCCGGCGCGGCGAGCGCGGGCGCGGCGGGCACCAGGCCCGGCGGCGCCACCGCGTCCGGCGCCAGAACCGGCGCGAGCACGGCCGGCGCCGCCGCGGACGACGGCAGTGCCGGGCCGGACAGCTTTGACCCGGCCGACGACGGACACGACACGCTGGTCGACGTCCCGGGCGGCGTCCGGCTGCAGAAGGTGCTGGCCGCGGCCGGCATCGGCAGCCGCAGGCACTGCGAGGAAATGATCGGCGAAGGCCGGGTCGAGGTAGACGGCGAGATCGTCCGCCGGTACGGCGCGAGGGTCGACCCCCAGCACCAGATCATCCGGGTGGACGGCCGCCGTATCCCCGGCCGCGAGGACCTGGTGTACCTGGCGCTGAACAAGCCCGCCGGCGTGCTCACCACGATGTCGGACAGCCGGGGCAGGCCGACCATCGCCGACTACCTCGGCGACCGCGGCGAGCGGCTCTTCCACGTCGGCCGGCTCGATTACGACACCGAGGGCCTGATGCTGCTGATGAACGACGGCGAGCTCGCGCACCGGCTCGCCCATCCCAGCTATGGCGTGCTCAAGACCTACCTGGCCGACGTGGCCGGCCCGCTGCCCCGGGACCTGGGGCGCCAGCTGGTCACCGGGATCGAGCTGGCCGACGGGGTGGCCAGCGCCGATCGGTTCCGGGTGGTGGAGCGGGCCGGGTCGCGGGCGCTGGTGGAGATCACCCTGCATGAGGGCCGCAAGCACATCGTGCGGCGGATGCTGGCTGAGGCCGGGCATCCGGTCAGCCGCCTGGTCCGCACCCAGGTGGGCCCGGTATCGCTCGGCTCGCTGCGGCCGGGCACCACCCGGCGGCTGTCCATCCGGGAGATCGGCGAGCTCTACGCGGCGGTAGGTCTATAGCCTGGGTGCTGGCGGCCGGGCCGGGCCTGCGCGGCGCGGGGGCGCGGCCCGGGAGCCGGGCGGGCATGAGCGGCCGGGCGGTTGAGCCGCCGGGCGGCGGACTCCGTAGCTGACGAAGGAGGGAATCTGGTGGCGGTCAGGGCGATCCGCGGGGCAACCCAGGTGGCCGCGAACGAGCGTGCGGCGGTCCTCGAAGGCACCTCCGAGCTGGTGACCGAGGTGATGAGCCGCAACCGGCTGACGCCCGCCGAAGTGATCAGCGTCGTGTTCACCGCCACGCACGACCTGGACGCCGAATTCCCGGCGCTCGCGGCCCGCAAGCTCGGCTTCCAGGATGTGCCGCTGCTGTGCGCCACCGAAATGAACGTACCCGGATCGATGCCCCTGGTCGTGCGGCTGATGATGCACGTCGAGACCGAGCAGCCCCGGACCGCCATGCAGCACGTCTACCTGCGCGGCGCGATCGCGCTGCGGCTGGATATCGCCCAGTGACATCGGTCCCGGCGGTGCCGCCGTTTTTCCCGCTGCGGCTGGTGGTGATCGGCACCGGGCTGATCGGCACCTCGGTCGCGCTGGCCGCCCGCGGCCTCGGCGCGGCGGTCTGGCTGGCCGACCGCGATCCGTCCGCCGCGCGCTTCGCGGCCGGCCTCGGCGCGGGCGGCGAACTGCCCGCGGCCGGGCCGCCGGGCGGCCCGGCCGACCTCGCCGTGCTGGCCATGCCGCCGGAAGCGGTCGCCCCGGCGCTCGCGGCCGCGCAGGCCCGGGGGCTGGCGCGCTGCTACACCGACGTCGCCAGCGTGAAGGAACTGCCGCTGGCCCGCGCTCGCGAGCTCGGCTGTGACCTGGCCGCGTTCGTTCCCGGGCACCCGCTGGCCGGGCGTGAGCGGTCGGGTCCCGCGGCGGCGCGGGCCGACCTGTTCCTGGGCCGCCCGTGGGCGATCTGCCCGGCGCCGGAAACCTCGGCCGCGGCGACGGCCGCGGTGACCGCGCTGGCCGGCGGCTGCGGCGCGCAGCCGGTCCGGATGCTGGCCGCCGATCACGATCGCTGGGTGGCACTGGTCTCGCATATCCCGCATCTGGTCGCCGCGGCCATGGCGGCGCGGCTCGAGCTGGCGGCCGATGACGCGCTGGCGCTGGCCGGGCCGGGGCTGCGCGATGTGACCAGGATCGCGGCCGGGGATGCCGGGCTGTGGACGCAGATCCTGGCCGCCAACGCCGCGCACGTGGCCGGCCTGCTGCCGGCCATCGCGGCGGATCTCACCGCCGCGGCCGCCGCGCTGGCCGGCCTGGCCGAGGGCGACGAGGAATCGGCCAAGCGCCTGACCGGCCTGCTGGAGCGCGGGGGAGCGGGCGTAGCGAGGATCCCGGGCAAGCAAGGCGGCCCGCCCGCGGCCTACGTACCGGTCCAGGTGGTCATCGGCGACCAGCCAGGCGAGCTGGCCCGGGTCTTCCAGGCGGCCGGCCGGGCCGGGATCAACATCGAGGACGTCCGGATCGAGCACTCACCCGGCCTCCCGGCCGGCGTGCTCGAGCTCTCGGTCCGGCCGGAGGCCGCCGCGGGGCTGATGGCCGCGCTCGCGGCCGGAGGCTGGCCGGTTCGCCGGTAACATCATCTGCGTGACTAATTCGGCGCTATCCGGCCAGCGCCCGGGGCTCGTTATCGCAGTAGACGGCCCGGCCGGATCGGGCAAGTCCAGTGCCGCGCGCGAGGTGGCGCGCTCGCTTGGCCTGCGCTACCTGGATACCGGCGCGATGTACCGCGCGCTGACCTGGTGGCTGCTGGCGACCCGGGTGGACATCGGCAGCGCGGCGGCGGTGGCCGCGCAGCTGCCGGGCGCTCAGATCGAGATCGGCACCGACCCGGACGCACCGGCGATCAGCGTGGGCGGGACCGACGTGTCCGGCCCGATCCGCACCCGGGAGGTATCCAACGCGGTCAGCGCGGTGGCGGCCGTGCCGCAAGTCCGCGCGTACCTGATCGCGATGCAGCGGGAGATTATCGCCCGGGCCGTCGCGGCCGGGGAGGGGATCGTGGCCGAGGGCCGCGACGTGGGCACTGTGGTCGCGCCATCGGCTCCGGTCAAGGTGTTCCTGACCGCCAGCGAAGCGGTGCGGGCGCTCCGGCGCAGCGCCGACCTGGCCGGCCAGCCGGGAGTCACGGTGGCCGTGACCCAGGCCGAGCAGGCACGGCGGGACCGCCGTGACGCCCCGCAGATGGCCCGGGCGGCCGATGCCGTGGAGATCGACTCGACCGGCCTCGGCCTGGACGAGGTCACCAGGGAGATTGTCGGCCTGGTCATGAGCCGGACGGCGGGTGCCGCGTGGACGAGCTGAGCGGCCTGCCCGGGCTGGACGGCGACCAGGGCGATCAGCCGGACGTGCCCGCGCCGGTGGTCGCGGTCGTCGGCCGGCCGAATGTCGGCAAATCGACCCTGGTGAACCGGATCCTCGGCAGCCGCCAGGCGGTGGTCGAGGACACCCCGGGCGTGACCCGCGACCGGGTCGCCTATGACGCCACCTGGCGGGGCCGGGCGTTCACGCTGGTGGACACGGGCGGCTGGGAGCCCGCGGTGGAAGGCTCAGGGTCGCTGGCGGCCCGGGTGGCCGCCCAGGCGCGCGTCGCGGTGGACGCGGCCGATGCGGTCCTGTTCGTGGTCGACTCGGTGATCGGCGTGACCGACGCTGATGCCGCGGTCGCCGCCGTGCTGCGCCGGTCCCGCAAGCCGGTCGTGCTGGCGGCCAACAAGGTCGACGATGGGCCCGGCGAGTCGGCCGCCACCTCGCTCTGGTCGCTCGGCCTCGGCGAGCCCTGCCCGGTCAGCGCGCTGCACGGGCGCGGCAGCGGAGACCTGCTCGACCTGATCCTTAACGCGCTGCCGGCTACCCCGATGGAGCCGTTCGGCGAGACCGGCGGCCCGCGCCGGGTAGCGCTCATCGGCCGCCCGAACGTGGGCAAGTCCAGCCTGCTGAACTCACTGGCCGGCTCCGAGCGCGTGCTGGTCGACCCGGCGGCGGGCACCACCAGGGATCCGGTGGACGAGCTCATCGAGCTGGGCGGGAGCGTCTGGCGGTTCGTGGACACGGCCGGGATCCGCCGCCGGGTGCGCGAGACGCAGGGTGCCGACTACTTCGCCGCGCTGCGCACGGAACGGTCGCTGGAGCGGGCGGAGGTCGCGGTCGTGCTGGTCGATGCCAGCGAGCCGCTCGCGGAGCAGGACCTGAGGATCGTGTCGATGGTGATCGAGGCGGGCCGGGCGCTGGTGATCGCCTACAACAAGTGGGATCTCGTCGACGCGGACCGCCGGGACTTCCTGGACAAGGAGATCGACCGGCAGCTGCACACCGCGCGGTGGGCGCCCCGGATCAATATCTCGGCCGCGACCGGCTGGCATACCGACCGGCTGGTCCCGGCGCTGGAGCGCGCGCTGGCCGGCTGGGAGACCAGGGTGCCGACCGGGAAGCTCAATGCCTGGCTGTCCGCCCTGGTGGCGGCGACGCCGCCGCCGGTGCGCGGCGGCAAGCAGCCGAAGATCCTGTTCGCCACCCAGGCGGGCGTGCGTCCGCCGCACTTCGTCCTGTTCACGTCGGGCTTCCTGCAGGCCGGCTACCGGAGGTTCGTCGAGCGCAGGCTCCGGGAGGAGTTCGGCTTCGATGGCAGCCCGGTGCACGTGACGATGCGGCTGCGGGAAAAGAGGGCGGTCACCGGCCAGCCGCGGCGGCCGAGTTCGGCCCGGCGAACGTAGGCATCCCGGGAAGTGCGCAGCTGCGCGGAGGGCTTTGACCTGCTGGCCTGGGTACGGTCTGGTCGCCTAAGTAGGGCCTGGTCGCCCGAATTCGCCGTCCCCGGCACCGCCGAGGAACGCCTCCCACTCCGCGCGGGTGAAGACCAGGGCCGGGCCGCCCGGGTGCTTCGAATTGCGCAGGGCAACATCGCCGCCTGCGAGGAACGCGACCTCGACGCAGTTGCCACCGGTCGGGCCGCTGCGCTGGCTCCTGAGCCAGCTGGCGCCGGCCAGCTCGGTCGCGGGCATGCCGTTGCGGATACTGCTCATCGGGATCCCTCCATTTCCTTGAGCAATGCGCGAATGATCTCCCTGGACTGGTTCGGCGTCGCGCTGGTCGCGCTGATCCGGTCCATGGCGGCCGTGTAGCGGACCACGTCGGCGGCCTTATCCAGGTACATGGCGCTGGTCAGCTGCTCAACGTAGACGACGTCGGGGAGCTCAGCCGAGGCGAACTTCAGGATGCTGAAGCTGGCGGGCGCCGCATGGGCGCCCGTGGCCAGCGGCCTCACCTGCAGGGTGAACGCCGGCCGGTCGCAGATATCCAGCAGGTACTCCAACTGCGCCCGCATCAGCGCGGGTTCGGAGAACGGGCGGCGCAGCGCGGTCTCGTCGATTACCGCCGTGAGCCGCAGGCTGCCGCTGCTGAACCGGCGCTGCCGTTCCTTGCGCAGGAATACCAGGCGCTCTGTCTCCTCCAGCGAGAACTCGCCGAGCGCGATAACGGCGGCCGCGTATTCCCCGGTCTGCAGCAAGCCGGGCACGAACTGCATGTCATAGCTGCGGATTGACTCGGCGGATTCCTCGAGCCCGATATACGCCTGGAACCAGCTGGGCAGCACATCCTGATAGCGATGCCACCAGCCCGGCTGGTTGGCCTGACTGGCCAGGGACAGCAACTGCTCCCGCTCGGCGGGATCGGTGATGCCGTACAGGGTGAGCAGGTCGGCGATGTCGACCTCGCGGACCGCGTTCCGGCCGAGTTCCATGCGGCTGATCTTGGACTCCGACGCCCTGATCTCGCGGGCCGCCTCCTGCGCGGTGATGCCCCGCGCCTCCCGCAGCCGGCGAAGCTGGGTGCCGAGCAGAATACGAAGTACCGTCGGCCCATCTGGCATGGCGTGCGCTACCTCCTCAGCCCCCACGAATAACCAGCGCGCCAGGCCACTGCCTGGCCCAGATCGAACCGAGCCTACCGGTGCGTTTAACGCCGTTTCTGACGCAATTGCGTAATGAACTTGTTAGACCCTGTTGCCTACTTCATGATATCGCATATGCGATATCATCCTAGTCCCTTGCCTGCGACCCTCTTGTGATCTTCGTTCGGCCGCCTGGCTGATGCGGCCGCGGGCCTCGGTACGATCAAGGTCCGGCCAGATCGTCATTCGGCGAAAGCAGGGGTTATGCGCTACCGGCCACTGGGCCATTCCGGGCTGCTCGTGTCCGTGGCGGGACTCGGCTGCAACAACTTCGGCCGCAGGCTGGACACCGAGGCGACCCGCAGCGTCATCGACGCCGCGATCGAGGCCGGGATCACCCTGCTCGACACCGCGGACATGTACGGCACCGGCCGGTCCGAGGAGATCCTCGGCGAGGTGCTGGCCGGCCGGCGTGACCAGGTCGTGCTGGCTACTAAGTTCGGCAGCGGCGTTGACATGGGCTACGGGCCCGCCGCCGGCGCGAAGGGCGGCCGGGCCTACATCCGGCGCGCGATCGAGCACTCACTGCGCCGGCTCCGGACTGACTACATTGACCTTTACCAGCTGCACACGCCCGATCCGGCGACGCCCATCGGCGAGACCATGGCGGCTCTCGGCGAGCTCATCGCCGAGGGCAAGGTCCGCTACATCGGGCACTCTAACTTCTCCGGCTGGCAGGTCGCCGAGGCCGCGGTCCTGGCCCGCGAGCTGGGGACCGTCCCGTTCATCTCGGCGCAGAACCACTGGTCGCTGCTCGAGCGCGGAGCCGAGGCGGAAGTGGTGCCCGCCGCCCGGCACTTCGGCCTCGGCGTGCTGCCGTACTTCCCGCTCGCCAACGGGCTGCTGACCGGCAAGATCCGGCGGGGTCAGCAGGCGGCGGAAGGGACCCGGCTGGCCGCCCGGCCCGAGTACGTGACCGAGCAGAAGCTCGGCCGGGTAGAGGCGCTGGCCGGGTGGGCGCAGGAGCACGGCGTGACGGTCCTGGAGGTGGCGATCGGCGCGCTGGCCGCCCAGCCCGGGTGCGGGTCAGTGATCGCCGGCGCGACGTCACCGGAGCAAGTCAAGGCGAATGCGTCGGCCGCCGACTGGGTCCCGTCCGCGGCCGACCTGGCCAATATCGACGCGATCGTGCCGCGGTCAGCCGCCTGAGGCGGTCTTGTACAAGGCCGCCACACTGGCCCGGAACCGGCTCGCGTACGAGATGCCGGCCGTGTTACCGCCCTTCTGGTAGCCGCCGATCACGCCGATCACGGTTCCCCGGCCGGTGGCCTGGCTGACGTGGGCCAGGAACGGCGAGCCGCTTGTTCCGTCCCGGTATCCGTTGCAGTCGAACTCCAGCTGGCGGGCGCCGAAGGCCCGCGCGGGCGCCGCGCAGGTGATCGGCCGGCCCGCGCCGTCCGGGTAGCCGATGACCCGGACCGGCTGCGGCGGCAGGCCGATGCCCAGCAACTCGGCGCCGGTGGTCTTCTCGATCCGGCTGTGAGCCCGCAGGAAGGCCACGTCATTGTCGGGATCGTGCCGCGACCGCCAGGCCCGGTCGACGAAGACCGCCACGATCCGCCAGGCACCGTACGGCGACTTGCCGTCGTGGAAGGCCGGCACGAAGACGATGTCACCCGGATGGCCGACCCGCACTCCGGTCATGCAGTGCGCGGCGGTGAGGAGCAGGTCACCGCGACGGCTGTGCACCACGCTCGCGGTGCAGAAATGACGGCCGAGGTGACCGCGGGAGAGGGTAAACAGCGCGCCCACGGCCGGCGTCCCGTCGAACGACCTGCTCCGGCCCGCGGCCACCGCGTGCCGCGGCGCGATCCGCAGGTCGGCCGCCAGCCGGGCGGCGAGCCGGTCGGTGCCATGCCCGGCCGGCGTGATCAGGAACACGGCGACCACGAGGACGGTCATGACGCGCGCCGTCGCGGCCCGCCCGATGGCCGCGCGGGCTGTTCCGCCGATGGCCGGCCGGTCTTCGCCGCGCTTCCGGGCCGGGTCGCGCATCCGCGCGATGCAGCGCATGCGCCTCCCCCTGGCCCGGTGATCTTAACGATGGTGGTTTATACGTTACCTTTTATATATATGACCGTGCCTTTCGAAAGACTTAAGGATCTATAGCTCCGAGCCGGGGGAATTCCGCGCTCCGGAAGTTCCGGCCTGCCGGACTCCGCGCGGGCCGCCCTGATAGCGGCCGGTGCAGCAGCGGGTCGGTGAGATGATCGCCTGGGCGACCGGCCATCGAACGGCGCCGAGCTATCGAACTGCACGGAGCTATCGAACTGCACGGAGGCGAGACCATGAGAGCCGCGCGCTACGACCGCTACGGCCCGGCTGACGAGGTGCTGAAAGTCCAGGAGATCGAGCCGCCGGAGCCCGGCCCGGGCGAGGTCCGGGTCAGGGTAGCGGTATCCGGCATCAACCCGACCGACTGGAAGTCCCGGGCCGGCGCGACGCCCCGTCCGATCGACGGATTCCAGATCCCGCATCATGACGGCGCGGGCGTGATCGACGAGGTCGGCGAGGGCGTTGACCCGGGCCGTCGCGGCGAGCGCGTGTGGCTCTGGCTCGCCGCGGCCGGTCGGCGCTGGGGGACCGCCGCGCAGTGGACCGTGGTACCGCAGCGGCAGGCCGTCCGGCTGCCCGACGGCATCTCGCCCGAGCTCGGCGCCAGCCTGGGCGTGCCCGCCATGACCGCGCACTACTGCCTGTTCGCCGACGGCCCGCTGGACGGCAAGACGGTCCTGGTCGCGGGCGGTGCCGGCGCGGTCGGCCATTTTGCCATCGAGCTGGCCAAGCACGCGGGCGCCAAGGTGATCACCACGGTCAGCGGCCCGCAGAAGGCCGAGCTCGCCGCCCGGGCCGGCGCCGACTACGTGGTCAACTACACCGACGCCGATGCGGCGGCCCAGATCCGCGCGCTCGCGCCGCGGATCGACCGCGTCATCGAGGTCGCGCTCGGCGCCAACCTCCAGCTCGACCTGGCCGTCACCGGCCCGCATGCGCACATTGTCACTTACGCGGCGGAGCCCGCCGATCCCGTGCTGCCCGTCCGGGCCTGCATGACGGCCAACGTGATACTCAGGTTCGTGCTGCTGTACGGCGTCCCGGCGGAAGCTCTCGGCCGGGCCGCCCGTGACATCACCACGGCGCTGGCCGACGGCAAGCTGACCGGGCTGCCGGTGACCCGGTTTGCGCTGGATGACATCGTCGCGGCGCAGCAGGCGGTCGAGGCCGGGACGCCCGGCAAGGTACTGATCGAGCTGGAGTAGGCCAGGCATGGCTCACTTCGCGGCACCTTTGCCGCAGGCCGGCCGAGCCTGGGTCGAATTCCGAGTTTTGTTACCCCGGGGTGACCATCAACAGTGCCGTCTCCAGCTATGCGCTGACCGTGATCGGAGCCCCGTATCTCTTCGGCGGCTTCTCCTAGTCCACCGGCTGGGACTGCTCCGGGTGCGTGAACAACATCCTCGGCATCGCCCTGGATCCCACCTACCTGCTCTCGGCCCTGGACAAGCATTACGGGACCACGGTCACGCCCATCGACGGCTTCGGCCCGGCCGGCGAAAGGCTGACCTGCCGGCGCATCATCGCCGCGGTCTGATGCCGGGGGCGCCGTGCCGCCGCCGGGCCGGCCGTGGTGGGGTAGCGGGCATGCAGATTCTCGTATTCGGCGCGGCTGGCGCCATCGGCCAGGAGATCACCGCGGAACTGCTGCGGCGCGGGCACTCCGTCGTCGCGGTCACGCGGACCGGCACTCCGATTGAGGGCCTGGATGTTCAGGTCATCCAGGGGGACGCGGCCGACCCGGCGGCCGTTTCGGTCCTGGCCCAGGGCGTCGACGCCGTGGTCTCGGCGGTCGGCCCGCGGCGCGGCCGCGAGAACGACGAGGAGAACCTGGTCGGCGCGGCCCGGGGCCTGGTCGAGGGACTGCGGATGGCCGGCACGCGCCGTCTGGTGGTGGTCGGCGGGGCCGGCAGCCTGGAGGTCGCTCCCGGCCAGCGGCTGGTCGACACGCCGGACTTTCCCGCCGCGTGGAAGCCGACCGCGCTGGCGCACGCGAAGGCGCTGGACGAGGTCTACCGGGCGGCCGATGACCTGGACTGGACCTTCGTCAGCCCGGCGGCGCTGATCGAGCCGGGCGAGCGCACCGGCCAGTACCGCACCGGTGGCGACCAGGTGCTGACCGACGCGGCCGGGAACAGCCGGATCACCATCCCCGACTACGCGATCGCGATCGCGGACGTGCTGGAAAGCGGCGGCCCGGTCCGCCGCCGCATCACCGTCGCCCACTGACCGCGCAGCACCCGGCCGGGCTACCGGCCGAGGACCCGCCGGTATAACCAGCCCCCCACGCCTCCGGGATCGCTGCCGGGCCGTCAGGGGCTGAGACGGTGCAGGTCACGCGGGAACAAGGTGACCGACCGGACGTTGGCGGCGCCGGTCAGCCGCGCCGTCCAGCGCTCCAGCCCGATCGCGAACCCCCCGTGCGGCGGCATCCCGTGCGCGAAGACCTGCAGGTAAGCGGCGTACGGCGCCGGGTCCTCGCCCCGCTCCGCCAGCGCGGCCAGGTAGTCGGCGTGCCGGTGCAGCCGCTGGCCGCCGGTGACCAGCTCCAGGCCGCGGAACAGCAGGTCGAAGCTGTTTGAGTAGCCCGGCCGGGCCGGGTCGGGGTGAGTGTAGAACGGCCGCTTCGCCATCGGGTAGCCGGTGACGAACAGGAACTCGCAGCCGTACTCGCGCACCGCCCACTCCGACAGCCACCGCTCGTGCGCCGGCGCCAGGTCCGGCTCGCCGCGCGGGTCCTGCCCGGTGTTACGGGCCAGCAGTTCCTGCGCGTCGGCGAAGTGAATCTCCGGAATCTGCCCGGGTACCGAGGGCAAATTCAGGTCAAGAAGATCCACTGCCGAACGAGCACGATCCCGCACTGCCGCCACCATGCCGGCGATCGTGTCCCGCAGTACTGCCATTACGTCCTGGTAGCCGGTGATGAAGCCAAACTCAGCGTCCAGGCTGGTGTACTGGGCCAGGTGCCGGGCGGTGTCGTGCGGCTCGGCCCGGAACACCGGCCCGACCTCGAAGACCCGCTCGAAGACGCCGACCAGCGCCTGCTTGTAGAACTGCGGCGACTGGGCCAGGTAGGCCGGCGTCCCGAAGTAGTCGAGGCCGAACACGTTGGCGCCCGACTCGGTCGCCGATGGCACGATCTTGGGCGTGAAGATCTCGGTGAACCCGAGGTCGCCGAGCGCGGCGCGGAAGCCGGCCGCGCTGGCCGCCGAGATCTCGAACGGGGCCCGCAGCCGGGGATGCCGCAGCGTGGCCGGCGCGCCGTCGAGGATCGCGGGCAGCGACGCGGTGACCGCCGGGCGGTACAGGTCGAATGGCGGCGCCGCGGCGGGACCGGACAGCGGCGTGATCACCGGCTCGGTGAGCTCGGCCCCGCCGGGCGCCTGCGGGCTGGCGGTGACCATCCCCTCGATCTGGATCACGGTCTCTTCCGGCAGCGCGGCCGCGACCTCGATCACGGCCGGGTCGGTCAGCACCGCCTGCACGAGACCGGAGCGGTCCCGGACGATCAGGAAGGTCATCGACTTGAGCTGGCGCTTGCGATGCAGCCAGCCGGCGATCTTTACGTGCTGGCCGGCCTGGGCGGGCAGGTCGGCAGCGAGCGTTCGGGAGATCATCACCACTCCTCGGGAGTCGCGCGACCCCTTGGGAGTGCGGGCGAGAAGGGAACTCGCGGTGCCACCGCACTTTCGCCGCCGCCGTCCGTTGCCGGCCGGCTGCGGCCTCGTTCCAGCCCGGTCACGGGGGCAGGCCGGCGGGGCATTAGCGGCCGCGCACGGCGGCCCCGTTTCTCCCCGCACTCAGGAGGGTCTTCGCGGCAGGCCCGCGAGGCCGCCTTCTCAGCTGGTGGCGGCTCTCTCCGGCTCGCGTGATCCCGGGCTACTCGTCTCCGTCAGCGCGTTAGCGTCCAGGATAGCGACTGCCGGGCCGCGGGGCTCATCGGCCGCCGCGATGATGGCCGCGCTGATCTCCCGCAACTGCCCGAGCTGCTCGGGGGTGATGACGTCGATCAGCGCTCGCCGGACCTGCTCGACGTGCCCCGGGGCGGCGGCGGCCAGCGCGGCGAATCCCTCGTCGGTGAGCTGCGCCACCTGGCCGCGGCGGTCGGTGGGGCAGTCCGTGCGGCGAATCCAGCCGCGTTCCTCCAGCCGCGCGACGGCGTGCGACAGGCGGCTCTTGCTGGAGGTGGATGCCTCGGCGAGCTGGCTCATCCGCAGTGCCCGGCCGGGTGCCTCGGACAGCCGCACCAGGATCTCGTAGTAGCCGTGCGGGATGCCGGAGCATTGCTGCAGCTGCCCTTCGACCGAGCTGAGCAAGGTCGTGCAGGCAGTCACGAACTCGCGCCATGCCTGCTGCTCGGCGGGCGTCAGCCACCGGGTCTCTGATTCGCTCACGATGCCAGGATACCCGAAGTGGTTGAGCGTTTGACAAGATGCCGGGGACGTGATATTAGTTGAGTATTCAACAACAACCTAGCTACTAGCAATCGGGAGCACTCCATGACCGCAGCGACTACCCAGACGAGCATCCCCGGCTACGTCGCCGGCACCTGGACCATCGACCCGGTGCACTCCGAGGTTGGCTTCTCGGTCCGCCACATGATGGTCAGCAAGGTCCGCGGCAGGTTCGCGACCTTCTCCGGCACGCTCGTGACCGGCGAGAACCCGCTGGACTCCTCGGTGACCGCCGAGATCGACCTGGCCTCGATCATCACCGGCAGCGAGCAGCGTGACCAGCACATCCGGTCGGCCGACTTCTTCGAGGTCGAGACCTACCCGACGATGACCTACCGCTCGACCGGCATCCGCCAGCATGGCGGCGACTACGTGATCGACGGCGAGCTGACGCTCAAGGGCGTCACCAAGAGCGTGCCGCTGACCCTGGAGCTGAACGGCTTCGGCCCGGATCCCTTCGGCGGGACCCGCGCCGGGTTCACCGCCACCGGCGAGCTCAGCCGGAGCGAGTTCAACGTCAGCTTCAACGCCCCGATGGCCAACGGCGGCGCCGTGGTGGCCGACAAGATCAGCCTGAGCCTTGAGATCGAGGCCGTTCTCGAGGCCGCCCCCGAGGCCTGATCGCCCAGCAAGACCCGGCCCCCGCGGGCCAGAC
>CAVWLF010000015.1:0-71311 GCA_963755815.1 uncultured Actinomycetes bacterium | reverse complement strand
GGCCGTGTGATCGCGGTCGACCCCGAGGGCGACGTAACTGCCGACGCCGAGCCGGGACCAGTAGCGGACCATGGCCGCGACCGAGGCCGGCTGCAGGTATTTACGGACCGCTCTGGCCAGCTCGCGGACGGTGAAGCCGGTCCAGGCGGGGCCGTCGGCCAGGATCAGGGCCGGTCCGGGCAGCGCCGTCGTGTGGTTTCTGGTCATGGGGCGAGCCTCCGGCCCGCCGGTAGCAGCGGGGGTCGGCAAACGATTGCAATCCGGTAGCAGGCGGCCGTTGCGCCGCCCGGGAACATGCCAGGAGCCTGCTACCAGCCGGACGGCAGGACGTAGGTCACGGCCAGCACGCCGGTGCCGAGCGTCTTCGATTCCGCGAGCCTGAGCCGCACCGGATAGGCCAGCTCATCGAACAGGCGCATGCCGGAGCCGACCACGATCGGCTGGATCATGAGGCTGAGCTCATCGAGCAGCCCGTCCCGGAGCAGCGACCGCACCAGCGTCGGGCTGCCCGGGATCTGGATGTTCTTCCCGGGCTGCTCCCGGAGCCGGGCGAGTTCCCCGGCGAGATCGCCAGTGAGCAGGGTGGAATTGGCCCAGTCAAGGCGGTCCAGGGTGCTGGACACGACGTACTTGGGCGTGTTGTTCATGAAGTCGGCCAGCGGCACGTCACTGCCCAGGCCCGGCCACAGGCTGGCGAACCGCAGGTACGTGACCCGGCCCAGCAGGATGGCGTCGCAGCGTTCAAGCCCCTCGCTGATCACTGCGTTCATTTCGTCGTCGAACAGCATCCAGGTCGAGGGTGATCCCACCACGCCGTCCAGCGACATGGCCAGCCCCGCGACGATCTTGCGCATCATTACTCCAGGTAACAGCGACAGCCAGAGGTAACAGCGACCGCCAGCTGACGGCCCGCGCCGTCCGGGAAGGGTCAGCCGAAGAGCTTGTCCAGGGCCCCCTGGTCCTCCGCGAAGGCCCAGAATTCGGTGGCCTTGCCGTCCGCCAAGTGCCAGATATTGGCCTCCCGGACCGCGATGGCCAGCCCGTCCCGCTCGGCGTAGGCCGTCACCAGCGCAACGCCGTGCGCGTCGTTGGCCACGATGTCGTGGACGTTCAGGTGGAAGGAGCCGCCGCTCAGCGCCATCAGCTGGCCGAAGAAGCCCATGACCTCCTGATGGCCGCGATAGTCGCCCGAGGTCTGGTTGGATCCTCCGACGTGCCACACGATGTCGCTGTCAAACAGGGCCAGCACGGTGTTCATGTCACCGGCGGCGAATGCCTCGTAGCCGCGCCTGAGCAGGTCCTCGTTTGGATGCGCCATTGCCTGTTCCTCCCCCCTCTTGCGGCTGATCGCCAGCCGCCGCTGAGCCTGGCCACCAGGCTCAGGATGCTGAACATTATGGTTTGTCCCAGCCGCCATGACCAGCGAGCCGGGCATTCAGCGTCCACGGCCGGGGGGTCCGGCAGGCCGGGGCCAGCCTGAGCGGACGGGCTGCTGCCGGGCTGCCTGTGCCTATGCCTGAAGGCATAGGCGGCCGGGAGAAGTGCGGCCTTGCGGCAGACGCGCTCCGGCGGCCGGGTCCGTAGCGTCCTTGTCATCAGCAATAACCGGTGAAGGGACGCATCATGATTGAGATTGATGGCCTGACCAAACGGTACGGGGATAAGACCGCGGTGGACGGGCTGAGTTTCGTGGTGGAGCCGGGCGTGGTCACCGGATTCCTGGGCCCGAACGGGGCGGGGAAGTCGACGACCATGCGGATGATCGCCGGGCTGGACCGGCCGACCAGCGGGACGGTGCGGGTCAACGGCAAGCACTACCCCGGCTGCGCCGCCCCGATGGCGGAGCTTGGCATCCTGCTGGACGCGAGGTCCGTTCATCCCGGGCTGTCGGCCCGCAATAACCTGCTGGCGCTGGCGCGGACGGCCGGCCTCGGGCGCCGCCGGGTGGATGAGGTGATCGAGCTCGTGGGGCTGGCGGAGGTCGCCGGCGCGCGGGCGGGCGGTTTCTCGCTGGGCATGGGCCAGCGCCTCGGGGTGGCCGCCGCGCTGCTGGGCCGGCCGCGGACCGTGGTCCTGGACGAGCCGGTCAACGGCCTGGATCCGGACGGCGTGCTGTGGATCCGGCAGTTGCTCAAGTCGCTCGCCGAAGAAGGCCGGACGGTTTTCGTCTCGTCGCACCTGATGAGCGAGATGGCGCAGACGGCCACCCGGCTGGTCATCGTGGGACGCGGCAAGCTCATCGCCGAGACCAGCGTCGAGGAGTTCATCGGCCGCGCGGAGACCGGCGACGTGCTGGTGCGCACGCCGGAAGCCGCGTGCCTGAGCCGGGCGCTGGCCGGCCCGGGTGTCACCGTGACCGGCGACGGCACGGACGTCCTGCGCGTGTCCGGCGCCACGGCCGAGCAGGTCGGCGCGGCGGCGTGGCGGGCGCACCTGCCGGTTTACGAGCTCACGCCCGCGCAGGCTTCACTAGAGGAGGCATTCATGCAAGTAACACACGACAGCGTTGAATACCACGCCGGAGCGACGCGATGAGCGCCGTCCTTACGCCGGCGCGCACGGCGCCGCCGACCGCAGCCCGGCCGGTCACCCAGGCCCGCGTGATCCGCTCGGAATGGGCGAAGCTGCGCGGGCTGCGCTCGACCTGGTACAGCGCGCTAGCCGCGGTCGTGCTGATCGTCGGTGTCGGTGCCGGGTTCGCGGCCGGCAAGCCGTACCGGGTCTCGGCGGCCCATCCCGCCGTGACGGCGGTGTCGGTCAGCCTGTTCGGCATCCTGATTGCCCAGCTGGTGATCGGCGTTCTCGGCGTGCTGGTGTTCAGCGGCGAATACGGAACCGGGATGATCCGCGCCTCGCTGGCCGTGGTGCCGTCAAGGCTGCCGGTGCTGTGGGCGAAGCTGGCCACGGTGGCCGCCCTGGTGCTGCCGGTGACCATGCTGGCCGCGATGGCCGACTTCTTCGTGGCGACCGCTATCCAGTCGGCCCGGGGCGGTAGCGCGATCGCGCTGACGGATCCGGGAGTGCTGCGGATCGTGGTCGGCGCGTCGCTGTACCTGACGGCCGCCGCCGTCATCGGCGTGGCCCTGGGCGCACTGCTCAAGAAGACCGCCGCCGGCATCTCGGCGTTCGCCGCGCTCTTCCTCGTCGCGCCGGTCGTCGCGACCTACCTCCCGCACAGCATCGCCACCGTGGCGTCCTATCTGCCCTCCAGCGCCGGCGGGGCACTGTGGGGCCAGCCGCTGGTCGCGCATCCGCTGGGCCCGTGGGCCGGATTCGCCGTCCTGTGCGGGTACGCGGTCGCCCTGACCGGCCTGGCCGCCTGGCGGCTGCGGCACCGCGACGCCTGAACTGCGAGGATGCAAGAGTGTCTTTCTGGCCGCCAGTCGAGGACCCGGGAACGCGGCCATTGCGCTCCTGGGCCTTCGACATCGGCTGCGCCATCTTCGCCGGCGCCGCGTCCCTGGCGTATTTCTCGTTCGGCCAGACCGCGCACCGGGCGGCGCTATCTCCCGCCGCCAGCCTGCTCGTCGCGGTCGTGATCGCCGCGGCGCTGCCGCTGCGCCGGGTCTGGCCGGGCCCGGTGTTCGTCTGGACGATCCTGGCCGCCGCCGGCCTGGCGCTATGGCCGGCCCGCGGCGCGCTGTTCCCGGTCGCGCTGGCGATCAGCCTGTACACCGTCGCCGCCACGATGCGGCGGGCGGCGGCGCTCGCCGCGGCGGCGCTGGTGGCGGGCCTCGCGCTGATCGTGGTCGGCCAGGATGGCACCCGGCACTGGCCGCTCGCGATCTCGGACGCCGTCGGGTATGCGGCCGTCGTCCTCCTGGTCGGCTGGTACGTGAGCACCCGGCGGGCATACCTGGCCGAACTGCGCGACCGGGCGCAGCGGCTCGAGCGTGAACGTGACCGCAGCAGCGCGCTGGCCGCGGCGGTAGAACGAGCACGCATCGCCCGTGAGATGCATGACAGCATCGCCCACCACCTGACTGTCATCGTGGCGCTTTCCGACGGTGCGCTCGCCGCGGTGACCCGCGCGCCCGCCCAGGCGGCCGACGCAATCCGGGACGTGTCGAGCACCGCCCGGGAGGCGCTGGCCGAGACCCGCCGCCTGCTCGGCGTGCTGCGGGGAGACTCGGGGCAGGAGCCGCGGCAGCCGCTGCCCGGCCTGGCGGACCTGGACGATCTCTTCGCCCGGGTCCGGGCGGCCGGCCTGCCCGTCCGGTACGAACTCAGCGGCGCTATCGCGGACCCGCCGCCCGGCGTTCAGCTGGCCGTCTTCCGGCTGGTCCAGGAGGCCCTGACGAACACGATGAAACATGCCGGGCCGGGCGTGAGCGCGACCGTCCGGCTACGGCTCACCCCGGCCGACGTACAGGTCGAAGTCGAGGACGACGGCACCGGCGAACCCGGCGTTCCCGGCGGCGGCCTGACCGGGATGCGTGAGCGCGTCGGCGCCTTCGGCGGCGAGCTGGACTGCGGCCCGCGCCTGCCCCGGGGCTGGCGGGTCGCCGCGCGCCTCCGCCTCGACCCGGCGGCCGCATCATGATCAGCGTGCTCCTGGTCGATGACCATGCCCTGATCAGGAAGGGCTTCCGCCTGATCCTCGACGCCGAGGCAGATATCACGGTGGCCGGCGAGGCCGGCGACGGGATAGCCGCAGTCGCGATGGCCGCCGCGCTGCGGCCCGACGTGGTGCTGATGGATGTCCGGATGCCCGGCCGGGACGGCATCGAGGCGACCCGCGACATCGTGGCGGCCGGGCTGCCGTCGAAGGTGCTGATCCTGACCACCTTTGATCTCGACGACTACGTCTACGCCGGACTGCGCGCGGGGGCCAGCGGGTTCCTGCTCAAGGACACCCAGCCGGACGACCTGGTCGCCGCCATCCGGACCATCGCCGCCGGTGACGCCGTACTCGCGCCGGGCGCCACCCAGCGCCTGATCCGGCAGTTCGCCGCCACCGGGCAGCCCGAGCCGTTCAGCGGGCACCGCGCCGCCCAGGTACGCGACGCCCTCACCGGCCGCGAGCAGGACGTCCTGGCCAGCATCGCCGCGGGCATGTCCAACAGCGAGATCGCGGCCAGCCTGCACCTTTCCGAGGGCACCGTGAAGATCCACGTTGGCCGGATTCTGGCCAAGCTGGGCTTGCGCGACCGCGTCCAGGCCGTGGTGCTGGCCTACGAGTCCAGGCTGATAACCCCCGCGCCGCTCCCGCCGGACCGGCCCGCACCCCCGCGCTGACTTACCGCCGGTGAACTCGGACGGCCGCCAGCATCGTGCTGTTGAGCCGACGCACTGCCGTGCTGGAAATGAACGCCAGGTAAACGCATGATGGTCGACAGACAAACTAACTATCGGCGGCCTGGCCGACAGGCAAGACAGCGGGACCAGAGCTGGCTACGGCGGCGGGCCGTCAAGCGTGCCCCGGGCTCGTGGCGGCGGCAGGACACGCCGCCGGCCCGGCCGGGCCAGGGCGGCAGCGGAGGCGAACGTGCTGGATCCGGGCAGGCGCTCCCTGCGAGCACGACTGCGGGCGCTGCCGGTGATGAACGGGCTGCTGCCCGTGCACCGCTCTCGCATCACGGCAGACGTGATTGCCGGTATCACCCTGGCCGCCGTCAGCATCCCGGTCGCTCTGGGGTACGCGAAGATCGCCGGGATGCCGGTCGTGACCGGCCTGTACACGCTGCTGTTGCCGATGGCCGCATTCGCCATCCTCGGTTCATCGCGCCATCTGGTCGTTGGCGCGGATTCCGCCACCGCGGCCATACTGAGCGCGGCACTCGCCGGGCTCGCGGTCGCTGGCTCGCCGCAATACGTTCGGCTAGCCGGGCTCGCCGCCCTGCTCGCTGGCGGGCTGCTGCTGCTGGCCCGGCTGGCCCGGCTCGGGTTCCTGGCCAACTTCCTGTCCCGCACGGTCCTGCTCGGATTCCTGACCGGCGTCGGCATCCAGGTGGCCGCCAGGCAAATCCCCGACATGCTCGGGGTGACCGTCACGGGCACAAGCGCCCCGGTCAGGTTCCTGGACATTGCGCGCACGCTCCCGCAGGCACACGCGGCCGACCTGCGGGTGTCGGCCGGGGTCATCGTGATCGTGCTGGCTGCGCGCGGGGCCAACCGCTGGGTCACCCGAAGAATCCCCGGGCTGCTGATCGCGGTGATCGCCGCGATCATCGTGAGCCGGGACGCGGACCTGGCGGGGCACGGCGTAGCCGTGCTCGGCCAGGTTCCGCGAGGGCTGCCGCACCTGGGGCTGCCCGCCCTCGGCTGGCATGACGCGACCGTGCTCATCGGCACCGCCATGTCGCTGTTCGTGGTCATCCTCGCCCAGAGCGCGGCCACCTCACGCGCCTACGCCGGGAAATATGAGGAGGCATTCAGCCAGGACGTCGACCTCGTCGGCCTGGGCGTCGCCAACGTGGCCGCCGCGCTGTCCGGCACCTTCGTCGTCAACGGCAGCCCGACCCAGACCCAGGTATCCGACAACGCCGGCGGGCGCAGCCAGCTGGCCCAGCTCACGACCTGCACGGTGGTGGTCATGGTCCTGCTCCTGCTCACCGGGCCGCTGGCCAGCCTGCCCATCGCGGCCCTGGCGGCGATCGTCTTCCTGATCGCCATCGGGCTCATTGACGTCGCCGGGATGCGGCGCATCCTGGCCTGCCGGCGCCCCGAGTTCGTCATTGCTCTGCTTACGGCCGTTGCGGTCGTGGTGCTGGGAGTCGAGCAAGGCATCGTGCTGGCCGTCGTCGCCTCGATCATCGACCACCTGCGCCACACCTCCCACCCGCTCAACGCCGTGCTGGTGAAATCCCCGGCCGGGCACTGGCTGGCGACCCCGGTCCGGCCCGCCGCGCGGACCGAAGAAGGACTGGTGATCTACCGGTTCGGCACCGGCCTTTACTACGCCAACGCCTCCCGCCTCCTGGACGACGTCACCGCCCTGGCCGGGCACGGAAGCCCGCTGCGGTGGATGGTCCTCGACGGCGCGGCCGTCGGCGACGTCGACTACACCGCGGCGGCGGTCCTCATGCGCGTCATCGAGCATCTCCGCATGCGACACATCCGCTTTGCCATGAGCAGCGTCAACGGCCCGGTTCGCCAGCAGCTCGACCGCTATGGCATCAGCGCCGCCCCTGGCCTCGACGGCTACTACGACACCCCCGGCGAGGCACTGGAGGCATTCCACGCCACAGATGGCGTCATCGGCGTGTAACCGCACCGCTTATATATGCTCTGGAGCCGTACCCTCAGAGCAGAAGTCACCGGCCCTACCGAGGGGAGGCCGGGTCAGGATGACGGACATCGATCCCCAGGCGGAGATCGAGCTCCATCCCGCCAGCGAGCACCTGACTGTGCGGGTGCCGCTGGCGGGGGCGGTGACCGGCGACTGGCTTCGGTGCTATCAGCAGTTTGCGCTGGCGACGAAGGTGCCCGCACAGGCCCAGGCACAGGACGAGCGGGCCTGGATCGTGGTAACCGTGCCAGCCGCCAGTGATCAGGGGGAGGTGGCGGCGACGATGGACGCTGCCCGCGCCCTGATTGCTGAAGCCGACGCTGCGGCACGGCCGCCCGCGACGGCGAAGGCGGAAGCCAGTGTCCGCACGTGGTGGGCTGGCCGCCGGGCCAGCGCTCCAGGCGGGCCGGTAGCCGGGACCGCGGCCCCCGGAGCGCGGGCCGAGAAACGCTGGCCGATGGCCATCACGCTGCTGCTGGCGCTGGCCGTGCCGCTGCTGCTCCCGGCCAGGTTCAGCATTGGCCCGTCCTGGGCGGTCCCGGTGGTGGAGGCATTGCTGCTGGCGGCCATCGTCACCATTGACCGGGGCCGAATCGACCGGCGGTCGGCCGCCGCCCGGGCGCTGTCGCTGGTGCTGGTGGCCGTGCTGGTCGCGGACGCGGCCGGGGTGACCGGCCGGCTGCTCGTCGATCTCGTGCAGGGCGGCCCGGAGACCAGCTCGGCGACGGATCTGCTCAAGACCGGCTTTCTGGTCTGGCTCTACACGATCATTGCCTTTTCCTTTATCTACTGGACGCTGGACGGAGGCGGTCCCGAATTGCGTTTCCTGGATCCGCCGCAGTTCCCCGACCTCGCTTTCCCCGCCCAGCTCAACCCCGGGATAGCGCGACCGGGCTGGCGTCCTGAATTCTTCGACTACCTCTACCTCGGCTTCACCAACGCCACCGCGTTCAGCCCGACCGATGTGATGCCGATTGCCCGCTGGGCCAAGCTGGCCATGACGGTGCAGGCGGTCTGCTCCCTCATGATCCTGGGACTGGTGATCGCCCGGGCGGCCAATATCTTGCGCTAGCCGCGGGCCAGCCAAACTCGTTACGGTGGGCCGGTGAGCACTGGCGATCTCCCCAGCCCAATCCGCCACTTCCTGACTCAGCTAGATGAGCTGCGTTCGGCCGGCCTCCCCGATATGGACCAGGTCGGGCGGCTCCTGGTCGAGCTGGCCGCCGACGAGGAGTATCTCGGTCCGCTGATCGCGGAGCTACCCCCCGAGTCGCCCGGGGGGAAATGGCTGGTCAAGCCCGAACGAGGTCCCCGCATGGTGCTGTTCCACCGGCCCGAGGGGGTGATGGCCTACACCCACTCCCACCATTGCTGGGTAGGGATCGCCCCGGTTCGCGGTGTGGAAACCCATCAGCGGTGGGACGCAGTTCGCCATGACGGCGGCCGGGCCGAGCTGCGCCTGGCGGATGAGCGCGCCATGCACCGCGGCGACGTCGTGACCCTGACCCCGCCCGGCGACATCCACAACCATGGCCATGTCCTCGGCTCGGGTCCCAGCCCCTACTCGCTCATCCTGCTGGCCGACAACATGTACCTCTTCGAACGGAAGGAGTACGACCCCGAGCGGGGGACATGGCAGCCGCTTGCCCCCGGTGATCCAGGCCGGTCGCACCGCTGATCTCCCGGCCTCCGGGTCAGGGCGGGGGAGACGGCTACACGTCGAAGTAGAGCTCGAACTCGTGCGGGTGCGGGCGCAGCCTGATCGGGTCGATCTCGCTGGAGCGCTTGTAGGCGATCCAGGTCTCGATCAGGTCCGGGGTGAACACGCCGCCGTCGAGCAGGTACTCATGGTCGGCCTCCAGCGTGTCGAGGACCCGCTCCAGCGAGCCGGGCACCTGCGGGATGGCCCTGGCCTCGTCGGGCGGCAGTTCGTAGAGGTCCTTGTCCACGGGCTCGGGCGGCTCGATCTTGTTCTTGATCCCGTCCAGGCCGGCCATCAGCATGGCCGAGAAGGCCAGGTAGGGGTTGCAGGACGGGTCGGGTACCCGGAACTCCAGCCGCTTCGCCTTCGGGTTGGAGCCGGTGATCGGGATCCGGACGCAGGCCGAGCGGTTGCGCTGCGAGTACACCAGGTTGACGGGCGCCTCGAAGCCGGGCACCAGCCGGTGGTAGGAGTTCATGGTCGGGTTCGTGAAGGCCAGGAGCGACGGCGCGTGCTTGAGCAGGCCGCCGACGTAGTACCGGCCGGCGTCGGACAGCCCGGCGTAGCCGACCTCGTCGTAGAACAGCGGCGCGTTGTCCTTCCAGAGGCTCTGATGGCAGTGCATGCCCGAGCCGTTGTCACCGAACAGCGGCTTCGGCATGAACGTCACGGTCTTGCCGGCCGCCCGGGCGACGCTCTTCACCACGTACTTGTAGAGCATCAGCTTGTCAGCCATGGTCCGCATGGTGTCGAACCTGATGTCGATCTCGGCCTGGCCGGCGGTGCCGACCTCGTGATGCTGCATCTCGACCGTGATGCCGCACTCGATCAGCGCGTGCACCATCTCCGAGCGCAGGTCGGTGTAGTGGTCGGTCGGCGGGACCGGGAAGTAGCCGCCCTTGTACCCGGGCTTGCCCGCCAGGTTGCCGCCCGGCTCCTCGCGGCCGGTGTTCCAGGCGCCCTCGATCGAGTCGAGGTAGTAGTAGCCGGAGTTCGGCGATGTCTCGAACCGGGCGGAGTCGAAGATGTAGAACTCGGCTTCCGGCCCGAAGTAGGCGGTGTCCGCGATGCCGGTGCCGCGCAGGTAATCCTCGGCCTTGCGGGCCACGTTGCGCGGGTCGCGGGTGTAGGGCTCGCCGGTCAGCGGGTCATGCACGAAGAACGTGAGGTTGAGCGTCTTGCGGGCGCGGAATGGGTCGACCACGGCGGTCGTGGCGTCCGGCAGCAGCAGCATGTCCGACTCATGAATCTCCTGGAAGCCGCGGATCGAGGAACCGTCGAACATCAGGCCGTCGGTGAACACCCGCTCGTCGAAGGTCGCGGCCGGAACCGTGAAGTGCTGCATCGTTCCCGGCAAGTCGCAGAACCTGACGTCGATGAACTCAATCCGCTCTTCATCGACATACCGCAGGACCTCATCGCCGCTGGTAAACATCCGCTCTCCTCTGCCGCCTGCCGCGTCCGCCCGTTCGCCGGGTGCGCCTGCGAGATTAGGCGATGGCCGTTTCCTGTCCGTGTCCCCGATGTTTCGCACGTGTTACGCGCATGCCGCGAAACCATAAGGATGGCAGCCGCGAGGTGTCCGGGGGGCCCGGGAGCCGGGTTGCGCGGATACGGTGTATTCGTGAGCGAGCGACGCTGGGCGGGCTCGTGGCTGTCCGGTACCCGCGCAGGCGGGGAGGAGAACGGCTACCCGGGCCAGGAGTTCGGGCTGCCGGAGGATGGCCCGCGATCCGTGTCCGGCGTGGGCCGCCGGGTCGGCGCCCTGTTCATCGACTGGATCCTGAGCGCGCTCATCGCGGTGACCGTGTTCCGCGTCCCGTACTGGCAGAGCCAGTTCTGGACCCTGGTGGTCTTCGCGGTGGAGGTCTACCTGCTGACCGCGCTGACCGGGTTCACGGTGGGCAAGCGGATCCTCCGGATCCGGGTGGTGCGGCTGGACGGCAAGCCGGTCGGGCTCTGGTGGTCGCTGCTGCGCACCCTGCTGCTGCTCGCCGTGGTGCCGCCGCTGGTCTTCGACCGGGATCTGCGCGGGCTGCACGACAAGGCCGCCGACACGATCGTGATCCGGATCTGACTGAAGCCGGAGTGGTCACGGGCGGAGGCTCAGCGCCGCGGCGCGAGCCGGACCTTCCCTACAACGGGCTCACCCTGGACCGCGCGGCGGGCCGCCGGGGCGATGCCGGGTGGCTGCGCGGCGTGGCGGAGCGCCCCGGCTCGCTGATCATCCCCTTGTGGCGGGATAAGTGCCTGGTCAGCGGCACCGGCCGGGAACTGGTGACGATGGCCGTGGCCGATTGCCCCGGCCTGGGCGGCGACCGCGCCGGCGACGCCGCGATGCTGGTCTTCCTCGGGCTGGACGGCGAGGCCGGCCTCTTCGCGGTGGATCTGTCCGCCCTGGATGAGGCGGCCGCGCTCCGGCTGGCCGGCGCGGGCGCGGTGGCCGACACGCGCAGTCTCTTCGGCGTGCTGAGCGCCCAGCGGGCCGCGGCCCTGGCCTATGCCCGCGGCCTGCTGCGCTGGCACCGGGACCAGCGCTGCTGCGGTGCCTGCGGGGCGCCAGCGCAGATCCAGGCCGGGGGACACGAGCTCGCCTGCACCGGAGCCGGCTGCGGCAGGCTGCTCTTCCCGCGGATCGAGCCTGCCGTCATCGTGGTGGTGGAGGCACCGGGACCGCCGCCGCGGTGCCTGCTCGGCCGGCACTCCGGCGCCGCCGCCGATGCGTATGCCCTGATTGCCGGGTTCGTGGACATCGGCGAGAGCCTGGAGGATGCGGTCCGCCGGGAGGTCGGCGAGGAGACCGGCGTCGGCGTCGGCGAGGTCCGCTACGCCGGATCGCAGGCCTGGCCCTTCCCGGCTGGCCTGATGGTCGGCTTCCGCGCCCGCGCGACCGGGGAGGCCATCGCCGTCGATCACGACGAGCTGGCCGACGCCCGCTGGTTCAGCCGCCCCGAGCTGGCCGCGCACCGGGCGGCGCGGCCGCGCACCCATGGCGACTCGATCGGGACTGCCCTGCTGGACGCCTGGCTGGCCGAAGGCGGCTGACGCCGGATGGCCCGGTAATGGCCACGCCGGTACTCAGCGGAACTTAGGCCGCGGCGCTTTGGGCATCCGGCCTTGCCTCGGCATCGGGCCCTTGGGCATCTGCAGGGACTGCGGCAGCGCCTTCAGCCGGTAGTTCAGGTCCAGGACGGCCGGGCCCTTGAGGTTGCGGGGCAGCTTCATGATGTGCCGCTGCAGCTTCCTGATCGGGATCTGGCCTTCCTCGTCACCCACCTGCAGGTCGTAGATCGGCACGTCAAGTGCCACCCGGGAGACCCGCTTCTTCTCCGCGGCCAGCAGGCTCGGCAGCCGGTTCGGCGATCCCTCGCCGACCAGGACGACGCCGGGCTTGCCGACCGTGCGATGCACGATGTCCATGCTCTTGTTCGCCGCGATCGCGGGCGTGACCGTCCAGTTCCCGCGCATGCTCTGCAGCACGGCGGCGGCGGCGCCGGGCTGGCCCGCGATCGTCGAGTATTGCGCGGACTGCGCGAAGCGCCCGAACACGATCATGGCGCCCATCAGCCCGAGCACCACGCCGAGCGGGGCCAGGAACACCACCGTCCCGGTGATCAGGCCAATGACCACGGCCAGCGCGACGACGCCGACGAAAATGCCGAACACGATCGGCAGCGCTTTCGGGTTGGCCTTGCGGACAATTCCCGCGACCATCCGGAGCTGCTTGATCCGCCCGGCCGCCGCCGGATCGCCGTCCGCGTTCTTGGACGCCGCGGCGCCGCGCTTCTTCACCATGCAGGTGAGAATACGATCACGCGGCCCGCAGCGCGAAACTGCGGTCGGTAAAAGCGCTCAGGAAGCGCCGGCGGCCCGGGCGGCGGGCGGCGGGGGAGCGGCTCCTTGGCCCGCGGCACGGCCGTCCATGGCCTGGCGGTAGAGCCGCCCGGCCCGGTAGGACGAGCGCACCAGCGGGCCCGACATGACGCCGGCGAAGCCCAGGCTGAGAGCCTCGTCGCCGAGCTCGCCGAACTCCTCCGGCGGCACCCATCGCTCGATCGGGTGGTGGCGCACCGATGGCCGCAGGTACTGCGTGATCGTGAGCAGGTCGCACCCCGCGGCGCGCAGGTCGGCCATCGCCTCGCTGACCTCGCGGCGTTCCTCGCCCATGCCGAGGATGAGATTGGACTTGGTAATCAGGCCCGCCTGCCGCGCCCGGGCCAGCACCTCGAGGGATCGGTCGTAGCGGAACCCGGGCCGGATCCGCCGGAAGATCCGCGGCACGGTCTCGATGTTGTGCGCGAGCACCTCGGGGCGGGCGGCGAAGACCTCGGCCAGCTGCGCGGGCTCCGCGTCGAAGTCAGGGATCAGCAGCTCGACGCCGCAGCCGGGCACGGCCGCGTGGATCGCCGCGCAGGTCTGCGCATAGAGCCAGGCGCCGCCGTCCGGCAGGTCATCACGGGCCACGCCGGTGACGGTCGCGTACCGCAGGCCCATCGTGGCCACGGAATCGGCCACCCGCCGCGGCTCGTCGGTATCCAGCGGGCCTGGCCGGCCGGTGGCGATCTGGCAGAAGTCGCAGCGCCTCGTGCACTGATCCCCGCCGATCAGGAACGTAGCCTCCCGATCCTCCCAGCATTCGAAGATGTTCGGGCAGCCCGCTTCCTCGCAGACCGTGTGCAGCCCCTCGCTCCGCACGAGCTGCTTGAGCTCGGTGTACTGCGGGCCGGTGCGCAGCCGCGTCTTGATCCACGGAGGCTTGCGCTCGATCGGGGTCTGGCTGTTGCGCGCTTCCAGGCGCAGCATCCGGCGTCCTTCAGGTGCGAGTACCACGGCACCAGCGTACGTCCGCGGCCGGCGGGTCGGCGACGGCCGGTCCGTCCAGGCCCCGGCTCGGCGCCCTGCGCGTCAGCGCGGGCCGGCGGCGGCGGTCTGGGGCAGCCGGGCAGCAGCGGCGGACACCGGCCGGATCCGGGCTGGCCGCCGTCCCACTCCCGGCAGCGGCCAGAACGCGACCGCCAGCACGATGAGCAGCGGGCCGGTGTCCGGGTCAGTGCCCTGGCCGGTGAGTATCCCGCCGAAGCCCTGCGCCAGCACCCAGATGACGGCGGCCGTGACGATCGCGAGCACCAGGACCGGCCGGGTCGCAGCCGGGACGTAGACGCCCGCGGCGATGACGGCGAACAGAGCGGCGAGGACGAACGCGGTGACGGAGCCGTGAGTGCCGATCGCCGTGGCCGCGGCGTGGTCCGCGGCGGCGATCCAGCCGGGCTGGCCGGCCGTTCCGGCGGCGATGGCGTCGCGCAGCGCGCCGGGTGCCCGGTTGGGCGCCAGCAGGACGAGGTAGGTTCCGCTGCCCCACAGGGCCAGCCAGGCCAGCTTCGCCCAGCGCGCGCCGAGCAGGCCGCCGGCCGCGACGCTGGCGCCGCGATGCTCAGCCGAGCGGGCCGGCCACACCAGGACGGCAATCAGCGCGTAGAGCAGGGCCGCACCGGGCGCGCCGGTCACCGGCGTCGCGCCAGTGGCCAAGATCCCGCCCAGCCCCTCGCCCAGCCACCAGATCGACAATGCCCAGACGACGGTTCCGGCCAGGGCGGCCCGGACGGTGCGGCGCCACAGCAGCCCTAGCCCGAGCATCAGCTGGATGGTCGCGAACATCGCGTTGAACGCCAGCTCGTTGTGCAGCATGAACTGGCTCGCGAACATGACCGGACCGGCCACGAAGCCGGGGCTGCCCGCTGCGGAGGGCGCGATGACCTGGGTCGCGAACGCGCGGCTGAACATGTAGGGCTGGTACTGCAGCCCGGCGTCGAGCAGCCAGATCAGGCCGAGGGAGATCTGCAGCCAGCGCCGCGCTCCCGCTGAGTCGCGGTCGGCGGCCCGTGCCGTGATAGCCCGCAGCATCGTCATGGCCGATCTCCTAGGTTCATCCGGCCAGCTTTCACTGGCCACACGGCGAGTCGTCAGTGCATGGCCGCTGCTTCCGGCCCGGGCGGACCGGGCCGGAGTGCGACAACGCCTCAGGTTCGCGGCCAGGCGGTCCCGCGGTTCTACTACGGCGGGGAATTTCTCGGCCGACTGCCGAACATTGAACCGAAATGCGCTGCTGCGGCGAACGGTATGTCGACGTGGGCCAGCCCGGCCCGCCGCTGCGGGAGAGGTACGACACCGATGCAAGCGACGCTAGACAGATGGTGGCGGCGATGCCTGATGGCCGGAGCGGTAACCGCCGCGCTCGCCGCGGCCGGGTGCGGCGGCAGCAGCGGTAGCGGTGCCGCGTCCGCGCCGTCCAGCCCGGCCGCGCACGCGCCGTCCGGCGCCGCCGCGCACGCGCCGTCCGGCCCCGGGTCCGGGCAGCAGGTCACCATAATGGGCAACAACTCGCTGCGATTCGGGCCAATGACGGTGCACGTGCATACCGGGAAAGTGCGAATCACGCTCAAGGATATGGGCGCATATCCGCATAACATCGTCATCCCGAAACTAAAAGTGACCTCGGCCACGGTAACCGGCGATCCGGGCGGGACGCAGATATCCTTCACGGTGAACTTCGCCCGCCCTGGCCGATACGCCTTTCACTGCCAGTACCATGCCAGCGAGGGCATGGTCGGTGTCTTTGTGGTCTCTTGACAACCCGGGCGACGCACGCGAATTTCGCGCGCACCGAACCGATCGGGGTTTCGCACCGAACAAGGGACGTGACGCTGCGCCTCGTGAGCGAATCCAGCGGGACGCACGGCCAGGATGACCTGGACGACGCGGCCCTGGTCACGCACGTCGCCCAGGGAAACCCGGACGCCCTGGCGGCGCTCTATCAGCGCCATGGTGCGGCCTGCTACGGGCTCGCGCGCCGCGTCACCGTCGATGATGACCTGGCGCAGGACGCCGTCCAGGAAGCCTTCATCGGCCTGTGGCGGTCCCCGGCCTCCTATGTTCCTGGCCGCGGCAGCGTCCGCACCTGGCTGCTCGGGCTGACTCACCACAAGGCCGTCGACTCGGTCCGCCGCGAGACCGCGCAGCAGCGGCGGCAGCACGCGCACGCAGCCCAGCAGGCACTGGACCCGCCGGCCACCAGCGTCGACCCGGCGGCCGCCGCCGTGGACAGCATCCGGGCCGCGGAGGTCCGGGCCGCGCTCACCGAGCTGCCGGACGGGCAGCGGGAGGCACTCGCGCTGGCCTATTTCGGCGGCTACACCCAGAGCCAGATAGCGGAGCTGACCGGCGTGCCGCTGGGCACCGTCAAGACCCGCACGTTCTCAGCCATGCGACGGCTCCGGCTCCGGCTGGCCCCGCTCGCTACCCTGGCCGGGGAGGAGTCACCGTGACCAGTCCGAGGCAGGCGCACGCTGCTTTCGACGAGCTCGCCGCCGGCTACGCGCTGCACTCCCTGGATCCGGGGGACGAACTGCAGTTCCTTGACCACGCCGGGCAGTGCCCGCGCTGTCGGCAATCGCTGGCGGACTACGCGGAGGTGGCCGCCGCGCTGGCGGACACCGCTCCCGCGGTCGAGCCGGGCCAGCAGCTCGGCGACCGCATCATGGCGGCCGCGACGGGCGGCCGGACCCACGGCAGCGGCGATCGCCCGCCCGGCCCGCCAGCTGATGCCGGTGGGGCCGGCCAGCCGGACGAGGGACTACCGGCCGGGGTCACGGCCGTGCATAAGCGCCGCCCGCGGCGCCGTCTGCAGCTGGCCGCAGCCGCGGCGGTCGTCCTGATTGCCGGCGGGATCTGGGCCGGGCGGTCCGGTGGCGGGGCCGCGCCGCAGCCGCCGACGGCAGGCTGCGTGCAATCAGGCCAGTGCGACCAGGTGCAGCTGACCGATATCTCGCAACGCGGGCCGGTGGCCAGGGTGATCGTGACGGACGGGTCGGCCTGGCTGATGCCATCCGGGCTCCCCGCGGACAACGCGACCCGGCAGGTCTATGTGCTCTGGCAGATCACCGGGGCGCACGTCCCGCTCGCCGTCGGCTCCTTTGACGTCCGTGGTCACGCTGGTACGCCCATCCGGATCGGCAAGCTCGCCGTGCCCTATCGCGGCACCCTGGCCTTCGCGGTCAGCCTGGAGCACGGCCGGACGATCCCGGCTAAGCCATCGCACCTGGTGGCGATAGGCCAGGTCTCCGCCTGACTAATCGGCCAGGATCCGCTGGTTAATCGGTCAGGGTTCCCGCTGATTAATCGGTCAGATTCGGCTGGCTAATCGCCCGGACTTCGCCTGACTGGCCAAAGAAATCGCGGCGAAGTGAACCAATTCGCCGTGAGCGGCGAACGCTTTCGGACGATCTTCCAACGATCCGAAAGTAGGAGAGTAATGCGGAACACCATTCTCATCCGCGGCACGCTGGGCGTCGCGGCCATCGCCCTGGCCGCGACTGCGTGCGGCAGCGCCGCCGGCAGCAGCGGGAGCGGTGCCAGCGGCTCGCATTCGGCCCCCGCCAGCAGCATGCCGTCCATGTCACCAAGCCAGGCCGCCGGCGGCGTGACGAACACCGCGGCCGCTCAGCTCTACGCGGGGCTCGACCAGCTGCTGCGCGAGCACGTCGACCTGACCGCCAACGTCGTGCAGACGGCGATCACCAAGGGCCCGTCCTCGGCTGGCACCAAGGCGGCGCTGGCCGCGCTCGACCAGAACACCCAGGGCCTCGGCGCGGCGATCGGCAGCTACTACGGCCGGCCGCGCAGAAGGAGTTCCTGAAGCTGTGGCGCGCGCACATCGGTTACTTCGTCAACTACACGCTGGGCGTGGCCATGCACAACCCCAGGCAGGTCGCCACCGCCAGGCAGGACCTGGCCGGCTACGCCGCCAAGTTCAGCCAGTTCATCGCCGGTGCCACCAAACTCCCGGCCGCTGCCGTCGCGGCGGACCTGAAGGGGCATGTCTCCACCCTGGAGACCGCGATCAACGCCATCGTCGCCAAGAAGCCGGATGCCGGCCAGAAGATCGAGATGGCGGCCATGCACATGGACGGCACCGCCCAGGTGCTGGCCAAGGGCATCGCCTCATCCAAGGGCATCTCCGGCAACGTGACCGGGGCGGGCTCCTCGCTGCGGGCGGCGCTGACCGGGCTGCTCGTCCAGCACGTCGCCGCGACCGGCTTCGTGGCGCAGACTGCGGTGGCCGCGAAGGGCAACCTCAAGGCCCCCGAGGTCAAGGGTGCGATCGCTGCGCTGCACGACAATACCAACCAGCTCGGCGCCGCCTTCGGCAGCATCTACGGCCACGGCGCGCAGAAGGAGTTCCTGAAGCTGTGGCGCGCGCACATCGGCTACTTCGTCAACTACACCCTCGGCGTCGCCACCCACAACTCCAAGCAGGTCGCCACCGCCCAGAAGGACCTGGCCGGCTACGCGAGCAAGTTCAGCCAGTTTGTCGCCGGTGCCACCAAGCTCCCGGCGGCCGCCGTGGCGGCGGACCTGCAGGGGCACATTTCCACCCTGGAGGCCGCGATCAACGCGATCGTGGCCGGTAGCCCGAAGGAAGGCGCTGCGTTGCTGATGGCCGAGAACCACATGGCCGGAACCGCAGCCGTGCTGGCCAAGGGAATCGCCGCATCCATGCCGTCGAAGTTCAGTTCCTAGCCGCTGGCCGGGCACCGGCCCGGGCGGATGCAACCAGCATCCGCCCGGGCCGGCGTGTGCCCGCAGTGACGCCCGCCGTTCCGGGCGGCCGGCCGGCTCAGGAGCCGGCCGTGACCGCCCACCGGGGGTGGGTGCCGAGTAGCTGGTCGAGCAGGCTGCGCCCGTCCAGCACGGCCCATTCGATGTCGCGCAGCCGCTCGACCCGGGCCGGCCCCCAGGGACTGGCCTCGACGAGGGCGACGGCCTCGGCCGGGCTGAGGCCGCCGCTGTGCGGGAGTGCGCTGATGACGCGATCGCTGTAGTGGTCATGGTGGTCCGGCTGCGGCGGGCGGACGCGCTTGACCAGCTGCCTGGCACCGGCCCGGATGCCCTCGATTCCGCCGGTCTCGCCCCAGCTCCCCTCGACCAGCACCAGCCGCCCGGATGGCGCGGCCGCGTGCCAGGCGGCCAGGGCGGCGGCCGGGTCGGGCAGGGTCCAGAGCAGGTGCCGCTCCACCACAGCGTCGAAGTCCTCCGCGGGCGGGCTGGCCGCGTCCGCGTGGACGGTGCGCACGGTCAGCCCGAGGCGGGCCGCCTTGGCCTGCAGCGCGGCCAGCATCCCGGCGGAGAGATCCAGGGCGGTGACCTGATAGCCCTGACCGGCCAGCAGCAGGGACAGGAATCCCGTGCCCGCCCCGGCGTCGAGGACCGTGGCCGGGGGAGCGGGCAGCAGCCGCCGCAGCGCGCCGCCCCAGGCCGCCAGTTCCTGCGGCCGCTGGGGGTGATGCGAGGGCGAGTTGTCATAAGTGCCCGCGTCCTCGTCCCAGTAATCCCGGATCTCGTCGGAGATGTCGCCAGCAGCCATCGCGGTTCTCCTGTCGTCGGCATTCGCCCGGCGCCTCAGGTTAGCCGCGCGCCGCCGCCGCCCGGAGACCGCACCGCCGTGAGGCTCGTCATGATCCCGAAGGATTTGCGTCACGGGCGGCGCTAATCCTTCGGGATAACGAGCGGCCGGGCCGCCCGCCGAGCCGGGCGGGTCAGGTGGCCGCGTGCATGTGCCCGGAACCCACCCGGGGGCCAGTGATCTCGTCGATGAGCTTCCCGATGTCGGCGCTGGTGAGCTGGTAGCGCACGATGCGCCCGCTGCGGTGGGCGGCGACCGTCCCGGTGGCCCGGAGCAGGCGGAGGGCCTGGGAGACGGTGGTCTCGTTCATGTCGGCGGCGACGGCCAGGTCGGTGACGCTGATCGGGCCGGCCCGGTGGATGCAGATGAGCAGGGTCAGGCGGCTCGGGTCGCCCAGGGTCCGGAACAGCTCCGCGCGGGCGGCGATGTCGCCGCAATCAGCCAGGCCGCCGAGAGCCTGGCAGACTCGCTCGGCTTCGAGCATCCGGCGGCTCCGGCGGTCGGCTGGTACGAGGTGCATGATCAGATCATCGCAGAACGCGGCCGCCCGTCGCTTACATAGGTATTTATCTGGTGAGGTTTGACGACGGTGATACGTCGTCGTTAGGGTGTGCCCACCCGGGCCGTCGGCCCGGGGGGTCCAGCTGCAGCGAAGCCGGTGCGAAGCCGGCACTGTCCCGCAACGGTGATGCCCCGCTCGGGGATGAGTCCGGACGCCTGCACCGGACCGGCGAATTCGGTCCTCGGAGGAAGGGCGATTCGTGCGCGATCCCCGCGCGATCATGCGTCCCGCATCCCGGCCGCGGGTCGCGGGCAGCAGCCCGTCACCGGCCGGTGCTGCCCCGTCCGGCGCCGTTCCGGCCGAAGCTGGCGCCGAGACTGACCGCGGCGTAGCCCGGGGCGGGCTGCGGCTGCCGCTGTCGGTGGTTCTTCCCGGGTGCGCGCTGGTGCTGCTGGCTCTCATCACGGCGGCGATCGGCATCGGGCCCGTCCCGCTGAGTCCCGGCGCGGTCTGGCATGTCCTGCTCAGCCACCTGGAGGGCCATCCGGACCAGAGCGTCGCCGGGGAGATCGTCTGGCAGATCCGGGTGCCGAGGGTGCTGCTGGCCGCCCTGATCGGGGCCGCCCTGACCACGGCCGGGACGGTGGTGCAGGTGCTGGTGCGCAACGCGCTGGCCGACCCGTTCCTGCTGGGAATCTCCTCCGGCGCCAGCGTGGGAGCGACCGCGGTGCTGCTGTTCGGGGCACTGGCGTCACTGGGCCTGTGGGCGATCTCGGTGGGCAGTATCATCGGCGCGCTGGTGGCCATGGTGACGGTCTTCGCGGTCGCCAGCCAGCACGGGCGGCTGGCGCCGACTCAGCTGATCCTGTGCGGCGTGGTGATGGCCGCGTTCTTCGAGGCGATCACCAGCTTCCTGATCTTCCGCGGCAACCCGGAGGCCACCCAGTCGATCCTGTTCTGGCTGCTCGGCTCCTTCGGCCTGGCCACCTGGCCGCAGCTGCCGCTCCCGGCGGTAGTGCTGCTGGCCGCGATGGCCTACCTGCTGGCGCAGGCCCGCTCGCTGAACGCGCTGGCGATGGGGTCAGAGGCCGCGGCGTCGCTCGGGGTTGACGTGCCGCGGCTGCGCCGGAACCTGTTCATCGTCGCCTCGGTGATCGCCGGCGTCGCGGTGGCGGTCAGCGGCGTGATCGGGTTCGTCGGCCTGGTCATCCCGCATATCGTCCGGCTGCTGGTCGGGTCGGATCACCGCCGGACGCTGCCGGCCGGCGTGCTCATCGGGGCGGCTTTCATGGTGCTGGCCGACCTGCTGGCCCGCACCATCGTCGCGCCGCAGGAAATGCCGATCGGCGTGATTACTGCCTTCATCGGCGCCCCGACGCTGCTGGTGCTGATCCGGCGGCGGCCGTATCTGTACGGAGCGGCGGAATGAACGGCGCCGTGCGCGCGGCAGCGGGCCGTATCGTCAGCGATCGCCGCGGAGCCGCGCCGTGAGCCTTGAGCTGCGGGAGCTGTGCGTCGACATCGCGGGCCGGCGGATCGTGTCGGGCATCAGCCTGCGGGTGGCCGACGGCGGCTTCGCGGGCCTGCTGGGGCCGAACGGGAGCGGGAAGTCCACGATCCTGAAGGCCATCTACCGGGTCCACCGCCCGGTGTCCGGCCGGGTCCTGGTCAACGGCTCGGACCTGCACCAGATGCGGCCCAGGCTGGCCGCCCGCCGGGTCGCGGTGGTGGCGCAGGAGAACTTCATCGACTTCGGCTTCACCGTCCGCGAGATGGTCATGGTCGGCCGCACCCCGCATAAGGGGCCGTTCGACCGGGACGACGGGGACGACCGGGCCATCGTCCAGGATGCGATGGACCGGACCGGCTGCGCGGACCTGGCCGGGCGGACCTTCCTGAGCCTGTCCGGCGGCGAGAAGCAGCGGGTGCTGATCGCCCGGGCGCTGGCGCAGGGAGCCGATCACCTCATCCTCGACGAGCCGACCAACCACCTCGACATCCGCTACCAGATCAGCGTCCTCGAGTTGGTCGCCGGCCTGGGCGTCACGGTGCTGGCCGCCCTGCACGATCTGAACCTGGCCGCCCTGTTCTGCGACACCGTGCACGTGCTCGCCGAGGGAAACCTGATCGCCGCGGGAACCCCGGCCGACGTGATCACCCCGGAAAACGTCCGCGCCGCGTACGGCGCCGACGTCCTGATCATCGACCACCCGGACACCGGCACGCCCCAGCTGCTGCCCCGGCGGCTGGCCGACGCCAGCCCGCCGGGCGCCCCGCCACTCCACCACGATCCCGCGCCGCGGCCGGCCCGGCCGGCCCGCGGATCCTGACCGAAAGGCCCCCGGAATGCTCCACGCCAGTCCCCGCCGTCATGCCCGGACAGCCCGCGGTGATCAGGGCCGGGTGCCCCGTTATCGCCTCGGTACGGCGCTCGGCCTGCTCCTGGCCGCCGCGCTGGCCCTGTCCGGCTGCGGTTCCAGCGGCAGCACGGCCGCAGCGTCACCGCCGCCGGCCTCCTCGACGGCGGCCAAGGCGGCGTATCCGGTAACGGTGCAGAACTGCGGCACTCCGGTCACCTTCACCAGCGAGCCCAAGCGCGCCGTGTCCAACGACATCAACACCACCGAGGACATGCTCGCCCTGGGCCTGCAGTCCCGGATGGCCGGCGATTTCGGCGTGACCGGCGACGGCCCGGCGGGGCATCCGGTGCCGGCCCCGTACCTGACCGCGTTCCACCAGGTCAAGGACGTCTCCTCGGACTACTTCACGCTGGAAACCCTGGTCGGCCTGCATCCGGATTTCCTGTTCGCGGGCTGGAACTACGGCCTGCAGGCCGGCACCAGGCTGACGCCCGCCGGCCTGGCCAGCTTCGGCATCAAGACCCTGGCGCTGAGCGAGTCCTGCGCGCACGTCAACCCGGGCGAGAAGTCAGCCTCGATCAACGACACCTATCAGGACCTGGCCAATCTCGGCGCGATCTTCAACGTGCGCAGCCGCGCCAGCCAGGTGATCGCGCAGATGAAGGCCCAGGTGGCCGCCGCTCACGCCAGGGTGGCCGGCCTCAGGCCGGTCTCGGTCTTCCTGTACGACAGCGGCCAGGCGGCTCCCTTCACCGCCCCCGGCCTGGCCATGCCCAACGCGCTGATCCAGCTCGGCGGCGGCACCAACATCTTCGGCAGCCTCAAGCAGAGCTGGACGTCGGTGTCCTGGGAGACGGTCGTGGCCCGCCATCCCCAGTGCATCATCATCAACGACTACGGCACCCCGACCTGGCAGCAGAAGGAGAAATTCCTCCGGACCGATTCGGTCACCAAGAACCTTCCCGCCGTCCGCAACAACTGCATCCTGCACCTGAGCTACGACGAACTAACCCCCAGCCCGCGCAATGCGCTGGCCGTCGTGGCCATCGCCCGGTGGCTGCACCCGAAGGCGTTCAGCTAGCGGCAGGCGCGGCTAGTCGCTGGCGTCCGCCTTGGCCGCGGCCAGGTCCCATTTCTGCTCGATCTTGCCGAAATGCCAGATGGCCAGGGCGATGACCCAGGTGGCGACGAACATGCCGACGATGACGAAGCCGGCCTTGTTGATGTCGAAGTTGGCCATGAACGCCCAGAACCCGCCGCTGAGGTTGTACTCGCTGCCGACCAGGCCGAGCAGCTCGACGGTGCCGACGAACAGGGCGACGAACACCGACAGGCCGGTGATGGTGATGTTGTAGAAAACCTTGCGGACGGGGCGCGCGAAAGCCCAGTCGTAGGCGAAGTTCATGAAGCACCCGTCGATCGTGTCGAACAGGCACATGCCCCCGGCGAACAGGATCGGCAGCGACAAGATGGCGTAGAAGGGCAGGCCGCTGGCCACCGCGGTCCCGGCCAGCACGAGCAGGGCGACCTCGGTGGCGGTGTCGAAGCCAAGGCCGAAGAGAGCGCCGATCGGGTACATCTTCCACGGCGCGTCCACCCGGCGGGCGAGCGGCCCGAAGAACCGGTTCATCAGCCCGCGCTTGTTGAGCTGCTCCTCAAGCTGATCGTCGTTGTACCGCCCGCTGCGCATCTCCCGGAACACCCTGATGATGCCGGCCAGGACCACGATGTTCAGCCCGGCGATGATGTACAGGAATGTTCCCGACACGCTCGTGCCGATGATCCCGGTCATGCTGTGCAGCCCGGAGCCGCTGTCTTTTACCTGGTTATCGAGGGCGCGGATGCCGAAGTTCAGGAAGACCGCGAGCACGAACACGATGCTGGAGTGCCCGAGGGAGAAGAAGAAGCCCACCGACAGCGGCCGCTGGCCGTCATTGACGAGCTTGCGGGTGGTGTTGTCGATGGCCGCGATGTGGTCGGCGTCGAAGGCATGCCGCATGCCGAGCGTGTAGGCGAGGATGCCGGTGCCGAAGCCGAAGATCTCGGTCCCGCTGATGTGGTAGTGCCCGCTGACGGCGGCGGCCAGCATGACCCAGCCGAGTACGTTGAGGCCGATGACGACGCCGGCCATGATCCCCGCCCGGGCCCACTCCCGCGGGGTCAGCCCGTCCTGGATCCGCTTGAACCGCCCCGGCGACCGTGCTGCCGTCAGCGTGATCATTGGCCGTTCTCCTTCGGTCGCTGGCACCCCCACGCGGCCGGCTCTGCCCGCACGCCAGGGCACCCCGTGCGGCCCCTCCCGCACGGTAGCTCACATGCATATGAGTCGCAAGTACTCGTAAGTTGCATCAGTGGGCCGGCCGGCCGCGTGACGGCGAGCGCCGCCCCGGTTACCTTGGCCTGAAGGCCAGCGCCGGCCCGGTGCTGAGCGAGGAGGCATCCGGATGGTCCAGGCACCCGGCTCCCGCGTGCTGGCCATCATGGGTTCCGGCGAGACCAGCCCGACCATGGTGGCCGTGCACAAGGCGCTGGTGGCCCGGCTGGGCACCGGCCGTGCCGCGGTGCTGCTGGAAGCTCCCTACGGGTTTCAGGAGAACGCGGCCGACGTCTCGGCCCGCGCGCAGGCCTACTTTGCCCGCAGCGTCGGGCTGGCCGTGACCGTGCTCGCGGACACGGCCGGGCCCGGCGGCGATCCGGCCGATGACGGCGGCGCCGCGGTGGTCAGGGCGGCCGACTGGGTCTTCGCCGGCCCGGGCAGCCCGTCCTATGCCCTGGCCCGGTGGCGGGGCAGCCCGGTGGCGCAGGCGCTGCGGGACCGGATCGGGGCCGGGCCAGGCGTGACGGTGCTCGCCTCCGCCGCGGCGGCGACGATCGGATTCGCCGCGGTGCCGGTGTACGAGATCTACAAGGCCGGGGCGGCGCCGCACTGGCTGGACGGCCTGGACCTGCTGGGCGTCCTGGGCCTGAAGGTCGCGGTCATCCCGCACTACGACAACGCCGAGGGCGGCAACCACGACACCAGGTACTGCTATCTCGGTGAGCGCAGGCTGTCGCGGCTGGAGCGGGACCTGCCGGCCGATGCGGCCGTCCTGGGCGTGGACGAGCACACCGCGGCGATCTTCGACGGGCCGGCCGGGACCCTGGAGATATCCGGCCGGGGGTGCGTCACCGTGCGCAAGGCCGGGGCCAGCATCGCCCTGCCCGCCGGCACCTCCGTGACGCTGGCGCGGCTGCGTGAACTGGTCCGCCGCGGGCGGCCGGCGGCCGGGGACGAGCTGCCCCGCAGGCCCGTGCCCTCGCCGGCCGGTGCGCCGCCTGCCCTGACCGAGATTGTCCGCGCCGTGCAGGGCCGTTTCGAGCTCGCGGCCGGCCAGCGCGAGGCGACGGGCATGGTGCAGGCGATCCTGGACCTGGAGGCGGCGATCCATAGCTGGGCCGGGGACACCGACGAGGACCAGGGCACTGAGCAGGCCCGGGTGGTGCTGCGCGGCCTCATCGACCGGCTGGGCCGGGCCGCGCAGGAGGGACTGCGCGATCCGCGGGCCCGGCTGCTGCCCGTGGTGGCGCCGCTGATGGCGGCCCGGGACGCGCTGCGCGACCGTGGCTGCTATCCGGCCGCCGACGCGATCCGGGAGGCCCTGACCGCGGCCGGGCTGGCCATCCAGGACACCTCCGAAGGCACCCGGTGGGCGCCGCCGCCCGCACCGGCGGAGCCACCCTAATGAACGTCGATGTGCTGGCGGCGTGGCGCCGCGCCTAGCCCGCCCGCGGCGGCGATCCGCAGCGGCCGGGCGATGCAGAGCGCCAGGGACATGACCACGCCGAGCCCGCCGGCCAGCAGCGCGGCCCGCACCGAGATCGTGCTGGCCACCACGCCGGCCAGGACCGCGCCGAAGGGCTGGCCACCCCAGGCGATCATCCTGGCCACGACGTTGACGCGTCCCTGCAGGTGATCCGGCGTGACCTGCTGGCGGTAGATGATCCCGGTCAGGATGACGGCCTGGCTGGCCGCGTTGAGCCCGAGGTAGAGCGCCATCGCGATGAACACCTCCGTGGTCAGGGCGAAGGTGATGACCAGGATCAGCTCGGTGGCCAGGCCGATCAGCGTGATGGCCAGGACCGAGTACCGCCGCATGACCGGGGGCAGGCAGACGCTCGCCACCAGCGCGCCGACGGCGCCGGCTGCATAAAGGGCGCCGATCAGCGCGCTGGTGCGGGCCAGCCCGAGCTGGCGGTTCGCGTCCACGACCATGAGCCCCAGAACCGCGCCCAGGGTGAGGCTGTTGCCGAAGCCGAGGAGCGTGAGCGAGCGAACCGTGGGCTGGTGCCAGAGGAAGCGGAGCCCCTCCATGACGCGCTGGCGCAGCCGGGCGGCGGGGACGGCCAGGCCGGCCTCCGGAACGGAAAATGGCCGCCGGATCGACAGGAGCAGCAGCGCGGAAACGACGTAGCTGGCCGCGTCAATGGCCATCGCGGACGCGGGCCCGATGGTCGAGGCCAGCACTCCGCCCAGTGCCGGGGCGGCGATCATCAGTACCGAGGAACTCGCGCTCAGCCGGGCATAGGCGATGGCGATCCGGTCGCGGCCGGCGATCGCGGGCAGGGCGCCGAAGTTGGCGGCGTCGAACCAGACGAACACGGTGGCGGTACCCGCGGCGACGACGTAGACCTGCGCCATGCTGAGCACGCCCGCCGCGGCGGCCAGCGGGATGCTGCCGACCAGCAGGGCGCTGACCAGCTCGCACCGCCACATCAGGCGGCGGCGGTCGACCCGGTCCGCCACCGCGCCCGCCACCAGGCCGATCGCGAGGTAGGGGATCGTCTCGATCGCGACCAGCAGCGAGGTCTGCCAGGCGGACCCGGTGCGCTGGTAGATCAGGATGGGCAGCACCACGCTGGTGACCAGGGTGCCGGCCAGGCTGACGCTGCCGGCCGTCCAGAACTTGCGGAAGGCCCGGTCGCCGCGCAGCGTGGGGGCGGGAGTGGCCGCGGGCGTGGCCATGCGTCACCTCCGCGGACATCGGCAGCACAGCGGCCAGGAATGCAATTTACACGTTATTGCAAGCGTATTGCAGCTGATGGCAGGATAGCTGGCCGGGCCGGGCGCGGGCCGCGACGGTGGTGCCGCCGGCGGGCCGTGCGCGGCGAGGCCGCCTACCCGGCCACCGGATCGCTACCCGGCCACCGGTTCGGGCCGCACCGCGCGGCGGGCCTTGACCACGCGCCGGGCGTAGACGCACGATCCGGCCGTCCCGGCGATGATCCCGCCGCAGCCGGCCACGGCCAGGACCCCGCGCGCGCCGAGCAGGGGCAGCAGGCCGGCCGCGAACGCCATGCCGACCGACGCCGCCCCGAACAGCATGCCCGAGTACAGCGCGAACACCCGCCCGGCCACCGCCTCGGGCGCCCGGTGGTTCAGGAAGCTGCGGGTGGCGACGACCTCGACGCCGCCCGCCAGGCCGCCGAAGCCGTAGGCGACCGTCGCCTGCCAGAGCACCGCGGCCGCGCCGGCCAGCGCGATCCCGATGCCGGTGGCTAGCGTCCCGGCCAGGGCCGCCACCATCAGCCAGCGCTGCGGCAGCCGGCCGCCGGACAGCGTGCCGATGACCATGCCGCTGGTGAAGCCGGCCACCAGGATCGAGTAGCCGCCCGGTCCGGACCGCAGCACCTGCTCGGCGAACACGACCTCGGCCACCACCGCCAGGTTGGAGAACGCCACCATCACCCCGACCACGATCACCAGCAACCCGGCATCGGCATCCGCGCGCAGGAAGCTGAAGCCCGCCCGCAGCTGGGTCGCCAGCGGGGTCCGCTCCGGTTCGCCATCCGCGGACGCCCGGGGCGCCAGCCGCAGCGCGTACAGCCCGACCGCGCCGAGGGCGTAAAGCACGGCGTCGGCGAGCAGCGCCAGGCCGGACCCGCCCGCCGTGGTCAGCACGCCCGCGAGCAGCGGCCCGGCGGTGAAGCCGCCCCATGTTGCCGCCTGCAGGTACCCGTTGGCCCGGGTCACGCCCTGGTGCCCGGAGATGCGCGGGACGATGGCGCCGAGTCCCGGCTGGAGTACGGCGGCGCAGACGCCGAAGCCGACGGACAGCGCGAGGGTGGCGCCGACGCCGGTGGCCCGGCTGAGGCCCAGGGCGACGAGCGCTTCCAGCAGGGCGGCCGTCACCAGCACGGGCCGGGCCGGGAACTGGTCAAGCAGGACGCCAGCGACCGGGGAGAGCGCGGTAATCGGCACGCACACGGCGAGGAACACCGCCGCCACCGCCCACGAGGCGTGCGAACTCTGGAACACCCGGTTGGCCAGGGCGATCAGCGCCAGCCCGTCCCCGGCCGAGATCAGCACCTGCAGGGTGATGGCCAGGCTGAGGGTGGCCCGCCCGGCTCTGCGCCGGCCGGCTCCTGGCCCGCCGGTTCTTGGCTGGCCGGCTCCGCGACGGCGGGGGCCCGCCGCCCGGCGGGTCCGCGGGGGAGATGCCGGTGGTCTCGGGGCGGGACAAGTAAGGTGCTCCTCGGGCTAGGGCGCGGATCCGATCACGATGGCAAGGCCGCTAGTCCGTAAGCACAAGAGCCACGCTAACACGGCATCTGACCTGGCCGGCGGGGGCCGGGGTGACGCGGGATGCCCGCGTCGGGGAGCATGGGCGGATGGCAACGCAGTCCGACTCGCCCGCCGCCGCCCGCCGCCTCGCCCTCGCCCGGCCGGGCCTGGCGCCATGACCAGCAGGCAGTTCACCGACCATGACACCTGGTTCCGGCAGCTGCCCGGCGTGGTGGTGGCGGCCGGCGCGCTGATCACCGACCCGGCCGGGCGGGTGCTGATCGTGAAGCCGAACTACCGCGACCACTGGACGCTGCCCGGCGGCATCTGCGAGCACGGCGAGCCGCCGCACGCCGGCTGCGCCCGTGAGGTCGCGGAGGAGGTTGGCCTCACCATGCCCGCGGGCGCGCTGCTCGCGGTGGACTGGTCGCAGCCCTACGGGCCCGGGGAACGGCCGATCATGCATTTCGTCTTCGACGGCGGCAGCGTCAGCGAGGGCACCCGCATCGTCGTGCAGCAGGAAGAACTTGACGACTACCAGTTCGCCGACCCGGGCCGGCTGGCCAGCTACTCGCCGGATTACGTCACCGACCGGATAGCGGCCGCGCTCGCGGCGCGCGCGTCCGGCCGCGCGATCTACCAGCCGCAGCGGCTCAGCTGAGGGCGGCGGCGGGCGCGACAAGCTCGGCGACTCCGTCAATCCGCCGCCAGCTGGTGGCGCCGAGCGCGCCGGCGAGCTGGCGCTCGATGACGTCCAGCGTGGCCAGGACCGGGATGTGACGGCCCGCCTCCGCGGACAGTGTCGTCACCGCCGCGTCGCTGATCCCGCAGGGCACGATCCGGTCGAACCAGGCCAGGTCGCAGTCGCAGTTGAGGGCGAAGCCGTGCATGGTCACGCCGCGGGATACCCGGACGCCGATCTGGCCGACCTTCCGGTCGGGCCCGCCGGCCCGGCCGGGGAGCCAGATGCCGCGGCGGCCGTCCACGCGCGTCACGGCCACCCCGAACTCAGCGCAGGTCCCGATCAGGGCGTCCTCCAGGGACCGGACGTAGGAGATCACGTCGATGGGCTCGCCGAGCGCGACGATCGGATAGCCGACCAGCTGGCCCGGGCCGTGCCAGGTGATGTTCCCGCCCCGGTCGACGTCGATCACCGGTGCGCCCGGATCGCCCACCGGGCGGTCGAGCGGGGTGGTCCGCTTGCCGGCGGTGTACACCGGCTGATGCTCAAGGAGCAGGCAGCTATCAGCTATCTCGCCGCGGCGGCGGCGCTCGTGCACCCGCCGCTGCAGCTCCCAGCCGTCCAGGTAACCGATCGCCGCTGCGCCGAAGCCGGCCCGGGCGAAAACCAGCTCTCCGTCCACGCCCACAGCCTACGCGGGGGACCGGATTCTCTGGCGTGCCGGACGGTAGTCGCGAGCCTGTCCGGGGCATAAACGACCCATTGCGGCCGGTGCCTCGTGGCCGCCGGGCCAGCGTGGCAGGGGAGGTGGCTGGAGTGTTCGAGGAGGAAGAACTGCGGGCCATGAGCCCGGAGGACCGGGTCCGGCTCGTGCAGGCCATCGCGGAGATCGACGGCATCGGCCCGGCCGGGCGGCCGCGCAGCATGCCGCAGGGCAGCGCGCGCCGTCGCCAGGTCATCCTGATCCTCATCATCGCCTGCTGCGTCATCCTGGCCATCTGGACCGGGTTCCTCGCCGTGACCCTGCCGCGCACGTACCGGGCGGGCGACTGGCGCGGGGCCTGGGTCGGCTTCGACATAGCGCTGCTCGCCGCCCTCGCCGCCACCTGGTGGGCGGCCTGGCGGGGCAGGCAGGTGCTGATCATCTGCCTGATCGTGCTGGCGACGCTGCTGCTCTGCGACGCCTGGTTCGACGTCATCCTCGACCTGCAAACCCACGGGTTCCAGCTGAGCCTGCTATCCGCCGTGCTGATCGAGCTGCCGCTCGCCGCGCTCGCGATTGCCGGCGCCAGGCGGCTGCTCCGGCTGACCATCGGCATGGCGACCGAGCGCGGCGGCCAGGCCCGCGTGCCGCCGCTCTGGCGGATCCCCCTGTTCGGCGACAGCCGGGCCGACAACTTCCGCGACCTGCTCTCGCGCGCCGATCGCGAGGCGTCCCCGGAGGAATGCGGGCCGCCCGCCCCGGAGCCGCGGAACGAGGCCGGCGCCCGGTACTCGCCGCCGGCGGTGACCGGCGACCCGGCGTGATCAGCCGGCCGGCCGCTTAGCCGGTTCCCGGCCCGGCCGGGCTGAACTCGGCGGCGAGCGCGCCGGCGATGTGGCCGCCGCCGAGCCAGAGTTCCTTCCCGCCGGCGTCCAGCAGGCGGCGCGGCAGCACCCGGGCGCTGGACAGCAGCTCGCCGGAGACCTCGCCGAGCCCGAGTCGCAGCGCGGCGGCCGGGATGCCCAGCCGGGCCCGGTGCCCGGCCGCGGCGGCCAGCGCGGCGGTGAACTCGGCATTGGTGGCCGGGTGCGGCGCGGTGAGGTTGACCGGCCCGGAAATGTCACTGCGCGGCAGCAGGAACCGGATGATCCGCACCACGTCGGCCAGCATGATCCAGCTCATCACCTGGGTGCCCGGGCCGACCCGCGCGCCCAGCCCGAGCCTGAACGCCGGCAGCAGCCGCCCGACCACCCCGCCCTGGCGGGACAGCACGATGCCGGTGCGCAGGTTCACCACGCGGATCCCGGCGTCCTGCGCGGGCGCGGCGGCGGCCTCCCAGTCCCGGACCACGTCGGCGAGAAAGCCGGTGCCCGCCGGAGCCGATTCGTCCACCTCCCGCCCGCCGGTATCCCCGTAGTAACCGATAGCGGATCCGGAAAGCAGAACGGATGGCGGATGGTCCATCGCCGTGAGCGCCGAGACGAGCCCGCCGGTACCCGAGATCCTGCTGTCCCGGATCTCCCGCTTGCGTGCATCGGTCCAGCGGCCGGCCGCGACCGGCGCGCCGGCCAGGTGCACGACGGCGTCCACCCCGTCCAGGGCGCCCTGGTCTATCCCGCCGGCGGGCGCCAGCGGATTCCACTGGACCTCGCCGGATGACGCCGCCGGGCGCCGGACCAGCCGGACCAGCTCATCGCCGGAACTGGCCAGGTCCGCGCCCAGCGCCCGCCCGATCAATCCCGATGACCCGCTGACGACGAGTCGCATGGCACCCTCCCGTGGCTGGTCCGGCCCCGGCGGGACGGCACCGGCCGGCCGCTAGAGCCCGAGCTCGGTCTCGAATGCCCCCTCTTCGAGCCGGGACTTCATCGTGACCAGGAACCTGGCCGCGTCGGCGCCGTCGACCAGCCGGTGGTCGTAGGTAAGCGCCAGGTAGACCATGGACCGGACCGTGATCACCTCGCCGAGCGCGTCGTCCTCCACCACCACCGGGCGCTTGACCACGGTGCCGGTGCCGAGGATCGCGACCTGCGGCTGGTTGATGATCGGCGTGTCGAAGAGGGCGCCGCGGCTGCCGGTATTGGTCAGCGTGAACGTCCCGCCGGAAAGATCGTCCGGGCTCACCCGGCCGGAGCGGGTGCGCTCGGCCAGGTCAGCGATCTTGCGGGCCAGCCCGCCGATATTGAGATCGCCGGCCTTCTTGATCACCGGCACCATCAGGCCGCGGTCCGTGTCCACCGCGATGCCCAGGTGCTCGGCGTCGTGATAGGTCACCTGGGCGTTAGCCGTGTCGATGACGGCGTTCAGCTTGGGGTGCGTCTTGAGCGCTTCCACGGCGGCCAGGGCGAAGAACGGCAGGAAGGACAGCTTGACGCCCTCTCTCGCCTCGAAATCGGCCTTGGCCCGCTGCCGGAGCCGGGCAATGGCCGTGACATCGGCCTCCACCACGGTGGTCAGCTGGGCCGAGGTCTGCAGCGACTCGACCATCCGCTTGGCGATCACCTGGCGGGCCCGCGACATGTGCTCGGTCGTGCCGCGCAGGCTGGAGGGCACGACCGCGGGCCGGCCCGGCCAGCGGTCCGGTCGGCTTCCGGTTCCTGGGTCGGCGCGCGGCGGTCGGCGCGGCGCCTGCGCGGCGGCCGGTGCCGCGGCGGGCGCCTGCGCGGCGGCCGGTGCCGCTGCGGCCGGCTGCGCGGCGGCGGGTGCCGCCGCCGGTGCCTGGCCGGCGGCCGCGGGAGCACCGGGCTCGCGCAGCACGCGGGCGGCGTCGATGACGTCCTGCTTGCGGATGCGGCCGCCGACGCCGGTGCCGGCGACCGAGCCGAGGTCGACGCCGTGCTCGGTGGCGAGCTTGCGCACCAGGGGCGTGACGTACGGGCCGTCGGTTCCCGAGGCCAGCGGCGAGTCGCCGTCCGCGGCCTGGCCGTCGTCAGCGCCAGCCGGGGACCCGGCCTCCGGCTGCGGCTGGGCCGGCGGCGCGCCCTGCGGCGGCGCGGGGGCCTGCGGGGGAGCAGCCTGCTGCGGCACGTCCGCGACGGCGGGCCGCTCGTACGAGAGCGGCTGGGAAACCGGCTCCGCGGCCGCGGGTGCCTGGTCGGACGGCGGCTGGTACGGGGGCGCCGCCTGAGCCTGGGGCTGGTACGGGGGCGCTCCCTGAGCCTGGGGCTGATAGGGGGGCGCACCCTGCGCCGGGGGCGCCGCCGGGGCGGCCGACTGCCCGTTATCCTGAGCGGCCGAACTGCCGGGCGCGGTGGCCGATCCGGCCGCGACGGACCCGGCGCCGGCCGTGCTATCGGCCGGGGCCGCGCCAGGCGCGGAGCCCTCCTCGTCGATCACGGCCAGCTCGGCGCCGACCGCCACCGTCTCGTCCTCGGCCACCGTGATGCCGCGCAGAACCCCCGATACCGGGGAAGGGATTTCGGTGTCGACCTTATCGGTGGACACCTCGAGAAGCGGCTCGTCGGCCTCGACGCGCTCGCCTTCCTTTTTCAGCCAGCGCGTGACGGTGCCCTCGGTGACGCTCTCGCCGAGCTGTGGCATGGATACGGAGACCGACATGGCGTTCCGCGACTCCTTCGCTGTTCGGCGCTCACGGCTGCGCGTGGCGGGGACAAGCCCGCCCGCAGGGGGCGGGCTCTCGGTTAAGAGTGCACGTGGAGGGGCTTGCCCGCAAGCGCAAGATGCGCTTCGCCGAGCGCCTCCGACTGGGTCGGATGCGGGTGGATGAGCTGGGCGACGTCAGCCGGCGTTGCCTCCCAGTTGTAGATGAGCTGGCCCTCGGCGATCAGGTCGCCGGCCCGGGCGCCGACCAGGTGAATCCCGAGCACCGGGCCGCCGCCCGCGGTGGCGATGACCTTGGCCGCGCCCTGCGTCTGCAGGATCTGGCTCTTGCCATTACCGGCGAGGTCGTAGGTGAACGCGGTGAACTCGATTCCGCGTGCCGCCGCGGTGGCGGAGGTGATGCCGACCGACGCGACCTCGGGGTCGCTGTAGGTGACCCGGGGGACCCCGTCATAGTCGATCGGGGTGACGGGCAGGCCGCCGAGCCGCTCGGCCACCATGATCCCCTCGGCGAACCCGGCATGAGCCAGCTGGGGGCCGGGGATGAGGTCGCCGACGGCGGAGATCGTCGGTACGTTCGTCTGGCAGTAGCCGTCGACCGTGACGAATCCGCGGTCCGTCGCCACGCCGGCCTCCTCGTAACCGAGCCCGGCCGAGACCGGGCCGCGGCCGACCGCGACGAGCAGCAGGTCGGCGTCGAGCGTGACGCCGCCTTCCAGGGTGACGGTCACCCCCGACTCGGTTTCCTTCACCCCTTCGAACCGGACGCCGAGCTTCTGGCCGATGCCGCGCCGCCGGAAGGCACGCTCCAGCAGCTTGGAACTCGACTCCTCCTCGAGCGGCAGCAGATGCGGCAGCATCTCCACGATCGTGACCTCGGCGCCGAATGACCGCCAGATGCTGGCGAACTCCACGCCGATCACGCCGCCGCCGAGGATCACCGCCGACGACGGCACCCGGTCGAGCGTGAGCGCCTGATCGCTGGAGATCACGCGCTGGCCGTCGATGGCGAGCCCGGGCAGGCTGCGGGCCTCCGACCCGGTGGCCAGCACGATGTGCGCGCCCTCGATGACCCGGTCGCCGACCTTGACCTGGGTCGGTGACACGAGCTGCCCGTCGCCCTCGATGACGTCGATGTGCCGGAAGGAGATCAGCCCCTGCAGGCCCTTCCAGAGCCTGGTCACGACCTTGTCCTTATAGGCGTTGACCCCGGCCATGTCGATGCCCTCAAGCGTGCTGAGCACGCCGAATGACTTGCCTTCCCGGGCCTGGTCGGCGACCTCGGCCGCGTGCAGCAGCGCCTTCGTCGGGATGCAGCCCCGGTGCAGGCAGGTGCCGCCGACCCGGCCGCGCTCGATCATCGCGACGCGCTGGCCGAGCTCGGCGGCGCGCAGTGCGCAGGCATAGCCCCCGCTGCCGCCGCCGAGGATGACGATGTCGTAGCTGCTGCCTTCCGCCACCATGAGCTCCTTGCCCTCTTCGTCCGCCCGCGCCGCTGCCGCGGCCCGCCTGTGCCTGCCTACAGCCGTCCGTCGGCCACGTCCAGCGCGATCTGCACCAGGGCCCTGGCCGCCGCGCCGGTCCCGCCTTTCGCGGTATACCCATATGGCTCGCCCTCATGAAACGAGGGCCCGGCAATATCCAGATGTGCCCAACGAACCCCGGGCGGCACGAATTCCTGCAGGAACAGGCCGGCCACCAGCATGCCGCCCGCCCGCTCCCCGGTGACGTTGGCCAGGTCCGCGATCGGCGAGTCGAGGCCCTTGCGCAGCTCATCGGGCAGCGGCATCGGCCAGGCCATCTCGCCGGCCCGCTCGAAGGCGTCGACCACGCCGTCCCGCACCTCGTCGTCGTTGGCCATGACGCCGGTGATCCGCATGCCGAGCGCGACCACCTGCGCGCCGGTCAGGGTGGCCACGTCGATCAGCAGGTCCGGGGAATCGTCGGCCGACCTGGCCAGCGCGTCCGCCAGCACGAGGCGCCCCTCCGCATCGGTATTCAGCACCTCGACGGTGGTGCCGCCGAAGATCGTGATGACGTCCGAGGGACGCTGCGCCGTGCCGCTGGGCATGTTCTCCGCCAGCGCCAGGTACCCGACGACGTTCACTTCCGGGCCCAGTGCCGCCAGCGCCGCCACGGCGGCCAGGACGGCCGCGGCGCCGCCCATGTCTGACTTCATCGTCTCCATGGCCTTCGGCGGCTTCAGGGAGAGGCCGCCCGAGTCGAACGTGATGCCCTTGCCCGCGAAGACGACGGTCTTGGTGGCGCCGGGCCCGGAGTACGACAGCCGGACCAGCCGCGGCGGGTGCACCGAACCCTGGCCGACGCCGACCAGGCCGCCGTAGCCGCCCTCGGCCAGCGCCTTCTCATCCAGGACCTCGATGCCGAGCCCGCTGGCGGCGGAGACCCGCTCCGCCTCGGCGGCGAAGGTCGACGGGAACAGGTGCGACGGGCTGGTGTTGACCAGGTCGCGCACCAGCATGACCGCGTCGGCCAGGGTCCGGGCCCGGTGCACGGCGTCGGCGGAGCCGCCCAGCAGCGTGAGCTCGGTCTCCGGCTGCTCCCCGCGGTACCGGCTGAATACGTAGCCGCCCAGCAGGGCGCCGAGCCCGGCCGCCTCGGCCTCCGCGTCGCTGCGGGCCGGCAGGGCGAGTGCCACCCGCCGCGGTTTCGCCGCGGCCAGCGCGCGCACGGCCGCGCCGGCCGCCCGGCGCAGCGTCTCGGTATCCAGCGGCTCGTCATCGCCGACCGGGCCGATGCCCACCGCGACGATCAGCGGAGCGGCCAGCCGCCCGGCAGTGGCGATCTTGGTTACTTCCTCGGCCTTCCCGGTGGCGCCGAGCACGGACAGCGTGGCCGCAAGCCCGCCATCCAGGGCCTGATCGACGTCCTCGGCCCCGGGCGCGGGCAGCGGCCCGTCCGGTCCCTGGGCCACTCCGATGACGATGGCGTCGGCCTGCGCGTCCCGCGCAGCTGTCTGGCTGGTCAGCAAGGTCATTGTCACGGGTCCGATGCTAGTGCCTGGCCGGCCGCGCCGATCACGCCCGCTCATGGTTGGCGCAGCGGCGCAGGTACCGGCCCCGCCGGCGCCCTTCCCGGCGGCCGGGTCATCGCCCCGGCCTGCCTTCCGGCGGCCGGGCCGCTACCGGCAGGCCGCTACTGCTGGGCCGCCCGGGCCCGGTCGATGCGTTCCATCAGGGCGGCATCGCTGCGGATTTCCTCCGCGCTCGGTGACAGCACGATCGTCGCGGTCAGGGCGAAGGACAGGACGCTAATTCCGATGATGAGGGGGAGCAGGAACCCCTCGGCGGTCGCGCCGTTCATCAGCATGCCGGACCCGGCCCGCGCGGCATGGACGCTCATCGCCGCCATCCCGGTGTAGTGCATCCCGCTGACGGCCACGCCCATGATCATCGCGGCGCCCAGCGTGGACCAGACGCCGCGCAGCGTCAGTGCCGCCCACAGCGCGGCCGTCGCCGCCACGATGCCGATCAGCACGGAGAGGGCCAGCACCGGCAGCTGGTAGGTCATCGTGGCCTCCATCCGCATTGCCGCCATGCCCATGTAGTGCATGCTGGCCACGCCGAGTCCGGCGATGACGCCGCCGATGATCAGCGGCCGGTAGCCATCGCCGCCGAACCCGACGAAGAAAAGCCCGACGCCCACGACGGCCACCGCGAGCAGCATGCTGAGCACGGTAATCGGGATGTTGTAGCGGATGACCTGGCCCGGGATCGTGTACCCGAGCATGGCGATGAAGTGCATCACCCAGACGCCGGTGACGCCGATCGAGACCGCGGCCAGGACGAGCCAGCGGGCGCGCGCGGCGCCGTGGTACGCGAGGGCCCGGGTGGTGCAGCGCAGGCCGAGGAACGCGCCGAGGCACGACATTACGTAGCCGAGCGCGGGCGTCAGCAGACCATACGAGAAGTCATTGGGATGCAGCATGGGAAGACTTCCTGGCGTGTGAGGGGGGTCCAGCAGCTGGCTAGCAGTCCGCCGTCGGGAGTCACATTTCGTGATCGAAGGTGCAAACGGCCCATACATTACTCCCGGGCCGCGCTTGATTTCCGGCATTCCTGAGCCCTGCATGATTCGTAACCGAGCCGCACTGGACGGGCCGGCTGAGCCGCGCCGGCCGTGGCCGCGTACCTGGCCGGGCGGCCTCGGGCCCGGCACGAACATAACTTGACGCATATATAAGTGAATCGATATGTTAGCGGCATGCCCACCGCGTTCGAGGTCATCTCCGAGCCGCACCGGCGGCGCATCCTGGACCTGCTGCTGGAGCGGCCGCCGAGCTGCGCCTGCCCCTGGCCGCTAGCCCAGCAGCCGGGACGGCAGCCTGGTCTCGGTGGCACCGCCAGCACCGTCCGGCTCGACCCGGTACCCGAACGCGCCCGGCCGGTCGGCCACGATCCCGGCCAGCGCATCGTCGGCGAAGTGCGCGGCGGTGCCGTCGTCGCAGGCGATCCCGCCGGGCAGGGTGCCGTCCGCCACCAGCGACTCATACAGCGGCCGCCGGCGCGGCTCCGAGCTGTAATGCGGGCAGTAGCTGCCGGCCAGCAGGGCCAGGCCCGCCGTGAACGGCCGCAGCGCCGGGCCGAACGAGTCGGTCGTTCCGCCCTCGAACCAGCACAGCGCGCCCGCGCTCACCCCGGCCAGCACGATGCCGTCCTGCCACGCCTGCCGCATCACCCGGTCCAGCCCGTGCGCGCGCCAGACCGCCGCCAGGTTGGCCACGCTGCCGCCGCCCACGAAGATCACGTCCTGGGAGAGCAGCAGATCCTCCGGGTCAGCGACGTTGGGCATCGGGAACAGCTGCAGGTGGCTGGCCCGCGCGGAGGTCGCGGACAGCCACGAGTACATCCGCACGAAACTGCCCGGGTCATCGCCGTTGGCCGTATTGAGAACGCAGGTCCGCGGCGCCGGCCGCCCCGACAGGTCCAGCGCGTGGCCGACCAGCGCGGGCAGCGCCGCCATGTCCGCGTCGCTGGTGCTGATTCCGCCGATGGCGAGCACATGCCGCCGTCCGTCCGCTGCCACGGGCAGCACGCTACCGTGCCGGGGTGACCGACTGCGTGTTCTGCGACATCATCGCCGGCACGGTGCCCGCCCAGATCGTCCTCGACGACGAGGTCGCGGTGGCGTTCCTCGATGCCCGTCCGGTGTTCAAGGGCCATGTGCTGGTGGCACCGCGGCAGCACTATGAAACGCTGCCCGACCTGCCTGCCGACCTGGTCGGCCCGCTCTTCACCCGGGTGCAGCGGCTGAGCGCCGCGGTGCTGGCCGCGTTCGGCGCGCAGGGCAGTTTCGTCGCGCTGAACAACACCGTCAGCCAGAGCGTCCCGCACCTGCACGTGCACGTGGTGCCCCGCAGCCGCGGCGACGGCCTGCGCGGCTTCTTCTGGCCGCGGGTCAAGTACGCCGACGCCGACGAGGCGGCCGGGTACGCCCAGCGGCTCCGCGATGCCCTGGCCTCCGCCTGACCGCCGCGAACGGCTAGCTCAGCGCGAGGACAACGAGGCAGACGGCGGTGGCGATCTCCACCAGGGCGCCGAGCACATCGCCGGTGATGCCGCCGAGGCGGCGGACGGCGAGCCAGGTCACCGCCAGCGAGGCAGCCAGTCCCGCCGCGACGGCAACGGTGAAAATCAGCCCGAACGCGGCACCCCCCGCTAGTGCCGCCACCGACAGGATCACCGGGATGGCGGGATGTACCGTGCCGGCCACCAGCGCGCCGAGGCCCTCGCTGCGGGCAGCCGGCACGCCCCGCCGGCAGGCCCAGGTCAGCGCCAGCCGCCCGGTGATGGCGGCCGCGATCACCGAGGTCACCCCGCGGCCCAGCGCGTCCGCCTGGCTCAGCGCGGTGACCTGGAGCAGCAGGGTCAGCACCAGGGCGGCGACCCCGAACGGCCCGATGTCGGACCGGCGCATGATGGCCAGTGCCTCGGCGGCCGGCTGGCGGCTGCCGAGCCCGTCCGCGAAGTCAGCCAGGCCGTCCAGGTGCAGGCACCCGCTCAGCGCCGCGAGCACGATGATGGCGAGCATCGCGCCGAGCAGCGGCCCGGCGTGCCAGAACCGCTGGAAAACGTAGAGCACCCCGGCCGCGATGCCGCCGAGGAGCAGGCCGATGACCGGCGCCCAGATCATGGCGCCGCCCGCGGCCTGGCGGGACGGCGGCCCGCCGGCCTCGCGGTGCGGCAGCGGGATCGCGGTCAGGAGCGTCACCGCGAGCCGTAGCGGGGCCGTGGTGAGGCGTGTCACGGTAAGCCGTGATGACCCGGGCGGGAACATGGTGACCTAGCGTAGGTGCGGCCCGCTCGCCACCGGGCCGGGACGGCGTGACGGGAGGTGGGAGGCGGGTGCAGGAACGGCCGTATGTGCTCCTGTCGGCGGCCGCGTCCGTTGACGGTTACATCGACGACGCGAGCGGCGAGCGGCTGCTGCTCTCGGATGCCGCCGACCTGGACCGGGTCGACGAGGTCCGGGCTGGCTGTGACGCGATCCTGGTCGGCGCGGCGACCATCCGCCGGGACAACCCCCGGCTGCTGGTGCGCTCCGCGGCCCGGCGGGAGGCGCGGCTGGCCCGCGGGCTGACGGCGAGCCCGGTCAAGGTGACCCTGACCCGCACCGGCGACCTGGACCCGGCGGCGAGTTTCTTCACCACGGGCGACGCCGCCCGGCTGGTCTACGCCGCTGCCGAGGGGGCGGCGGCCGCCCGCGCGCGGCTCGCGGACGTCGCGACGGTCATCGACACCGGCCGGCCGGTGACCGCGGACGCGATCCTCGCCGATCTCGCGGCCCGGGGGATCGGCCGCCTGATGGTCGAGGGCGGCAGCTCCGTGCACACTCAGTTCCTCACCGCCGGGGCGGCGGACGAGCTCCAGCTGGCCATCGCGCCGTTCTTCGTCGGGGACCCGGCCGCGCCGCGGTTCGCGGGCGGCGGGACGTTCCCGCACGGTCCCGGGCATCCCATGGAACTCGCCGAGGCCCGCCCGGCCGGCAACGTCGTGCTGCTCCGCTACCTGCTCAGCGGGCGGGCTCGCTAGCCGCTGCCCGGGTCGCCCGGTTCCGGCCGGATCCATGCCTTCCTCATGGCCGGCTGTCCTCATGGCCGGCTGACCTCATGGCTGGCTGAGCAGCAGCGCGGGCACGTCCGCGATGGAGTCGACCACGTGGTCGGGCGTCCCGCTGGCCTCGCGGAGCGTCCGGGGCAGGTACTTGCCGGTCCGGACCAGGACGCCGGTCATTCCGGCCCGCTGCGCGGCCAGCACATCGGACTCGACGTCGTCGCCGACCATCACGGTGGCCGCCGGGTCAGCCCGCAGGCGGGCCAGCGCGGCCTGGAAGAAGGCGGCGGCGGGCTTGCCGATGACCTCGGCGGTGACGCCCGCGGCCTGCTCCAGGCCGGCCAGGAACGCGCCGGTATCGAGCTGCAGCCCGGCGTCGGTGCGCCAGTACAGGTTGCGGTGCAGGGCAACGAGCCGGGCGCCGCCGCGCAGGTGCCCGAAGACCTCGTTCAGCGCCCGGTAGCCGAACTCCGGGCCGGCGCCGCCGATCAGGACGACGTCGGGGTGATCATCGACGAGCGTGACCCCGGCCAGGTCCGGGCTGATGTCGCCGCTGTTGAGCAGCAGGCAGCGGGCGCCCGGATAGTGCTCGGCGAGGTAGGCCCGCGGCGAGCACCGGGGCAGTCAGGATGTCGCCGGCGGCCACGGGGAAGCCGGCCTCCGCCAGGGTCGCCGCGATCCATGCCCGCGGGCGCGAGGTCGTGTTCGTCAGCAGCGCGAGCCTGAGCCCGGCGTCGCGCAGCCGGCCGACCGCCGCGGCCGCGCCCGGCAGCGGCCGCCAGGAGACCGTCAGCACGCCGTCGATGTCGATCAGCGCCGCTTCCAGGGTCAGCCGCCGCTCCGGGCGGCCGAGCTGGTGCCGAACGCGCGCCCGGCCTGATCGGCCAGGGTGACCGCCACCAGCCGCGCCTGCAGGGACGGCCTTGAGCCCGGCTTGGGCTGGAGCATGAAGCGCCCGTAGTACTGGCCGTTGCCGAAGGTGCGCAACTCGATCTCCTCCGCGGGCAGGCCGGAGTGCTCGACGTCCCAGCGTTGGTGGCCGGCCAGCACCGTGCCGTCGGGCTCCAGCCGCGGCGGATGACCGAGCAGTGCCCCGTACTCGAAGCGGCATCCCGCCAGGTCCAGCAGGACGGTGAGCTGCTCGTTCACGTGATCGACCACGACGTCGGGAGACCTGGCCGACTGGGTCAGCTCGGCGGTGCCGTGGATCTGCGCGAGGTAACCGGCATCCGTCACGGTGATGACCTTCAGCCGCCGGGCGCGGACCGCCAGCTGGGACACCGCCAGGCCGACCACCAGCAGCAGGATCGCGGTCCTGACATCCGCTGAGCTGGCGATCGTGAACCGCCCGTAGGGCCGGGTGAAGAAGAAGTCGAACCAGGCCGCGGCCGACACGGCCGCGAGCGCGCCGCCGGCCCGGTTCCCGATGGCGGCAACGGCGACGACCGCCACCACCAGGACGAGTGCCGCGTCCGTATTCGACCAGCTCGCGCGCAACGGCAGCAGAACCGCCGCCACCGCGAGCGGGGCCAGCAAGCCGGCCACGATCGCGGCGCGATCCCGGCTGAGGTAGCGAGTCATCCGGGACACCTCCTGGCTTATTTCTACCCGGCTCGCTCTCGGGTCTACCAGCCGGCGCCCCGGTACCCGGCGGCGGCGGGCCGGCCCGCCGCCCGGCTGGCGGCCGGGGTGCATTCCGCCGGTAGCTGAACCGGGCTCGCCCGGCCGGGACGGCCTTATCGCGGGGCCCGGGCGGGCCTATCGTGGTGGGCATGGCCGAGTACTGGTCGATCGAGGTATTCGACGGCGAAATCCCGGCCTCGCAGTGGCGGGAGTCTTACGGCGCCGCCCTGGTCGAGGCCGCGATTTCGCATGGCGCCCTCGGCTGGGACTGGATCGGGAACCGGTGGGGCGTCGTGTTCGAGCTGAACTTCGCCGACGACGCGCAATGGGAGGCATTCCGCGCGCTGCCTGCCGTCCGGGCCGCGCTCGACGCGGTGCCTGACCCGGTCAACGGCCTGCTGGTCTACCGTGGCCGCGGCGGCGCGGCGGGTGCATCGTCGCCGCGGCGCCCGCGGCCGGTGCCGAGCGCCGGCGCGGTTTCGCTGCCCGAGCCCGCCGATCAGCTCTACCTCGACCTGAAAGCGGCCGAGATGCCGCGGCTCGGCGGCGATCTAGCTCCCACCGTGTGAGCATCTGGCCCCCGGACGGTGCAGGATGGGGGCATGAGGGATACCAGAGCCTCGGCCGGCGGCATGCGGTCAGCGATCGAGCGGAGCGGGTACTACCCCGGAGTGGTCGCTGATGCGGTCGCCGCCGCACTCGGCAATGAGCCAGTCGTGTCGTACGTCGTGACGCATGACGCGCTGTTCGATCCCGGGATGGAGGTGCGGCGCCATATGACGGTGCTGGCGCTCACCCCGACCCGGCTCGTCTACTCGCACACCGACGAGCATCCGCCCGACGATGCCGACTCCCGCCCGCAGGCCGAGACGAGCACCGAGGCGGTCCGGTTCTCCCAGATCTCATCGGTGGCGATCACCCGCGTCGTGCCCGATCCCGCCTCGTACGTGCCCGGCGTGACGATGCCCACCGAGGTGGTGCTCACCATCGGCTGGAACGTGCTCTCGCACGTAGAGCTCGAGCCAGCCCACTGCGGCGACGAGAGCTGCGAGGCTGACCACGGCTACACCGGCACGATCACGGCGGACGACCTGGCCCTGCGGGTGAGCGAGGCGGCCGACGGCGAGGACGCGGTGCGCCAGGTCCTGGCGTTCGGCCAGGCCCTGTCCGAAGCCACCAGCCGCCCGTAAGCGCCGATGACCGATCAGCCGGCCGTTCCGCCGACGCTGCCGCGCTATGGCGAGGCAGCGCTGGCCGATCTGGCTTCATCCCTGCTCGCGTCGCTGGGCCTGGACGAGCCGAACCCGCTGTACCTGCCCCCGGCCGCCCGTGCGTGCCTGCTCATCGTGGACGGTCTCGGCTGGGAGCTGCTGCGGGATCATCCAGCGGCGGCGCCGTTCCTCTCCGAGCTCGCCACTACTACCGGCCGCCCGCTGACGGCCGGCTTCCCCGCCACCACGGTGACGAGCCTGAGCTCGCTGGGCACCGGCAGGTCACCTGGCCAGCACGGGATGCTCGGCTACCAGGTGGCCGTGCCCGGGCAGCGCAGGCTGCTCAACGCGCTGCAGTGGGACCGCAAGGTCGATCCGGTGGCCTGGCAGCCGGGGTCGACCATCTTCGAGCGGGCGGTCAAGGCCGGTGTCGCGGCGTTCCGGGTCGCGCCGGGAGCCTTCCGCGGAACCGGGCTGTCGGTCGCCGTCATGCGCGGCGCGGAATACCGGGTGGCGGACAGCCTGGGTGCTCTCGTCGCCCAGTCGGCGGCGGCGCTGAAGGAGTCGGACCGGGCGCTGGTCATGACCTACTACGGCAAGCTCGACTCGACCGGCCATAGCTGCGGCTGCACCTCGGACGCCTGGCGCTACCAGCTCGGGCATGTCGACAAGCTGGCCGAGCAGCTGGCCTCGGCGCTGCCGCAGGGCACGGCGCTGCACGTGACCGCCGATCACGGCATGGTCGACGTCCCGCCGCAGGACCGGATCGACGTGGACGCCACCCCGGAGCTGCGCGAGGGGGTGGCCCAGCTCGGCGGCGAGCCGCGGGCCAGGCATATCTACGCCGAGCCGGGGGCGGCGCCGGACGTGCTCGCGGCGTGGCGGGAGATCCTGGGCGCCAGGGCGTGGGTCGTGCCCCGGGAGGAGGCGATCGCGGCGGGCTGGTTCGGCGAGGTAGCGGAGCACCTGGCGGCCAGGATCGGCGACGTGGTCGCGGCCCCGGCCGGGCCGTGGGCGATCGTGGCGACCAGGGCCGAGCCGCACGAGTCGGCCCTGGTCGGCATGCACGGCTCGCTGACCACGGCGGATCAGCTAGTGCCGCATCTGGTCCTGGCCGAGACATGACGAACGGCCGGCCGGGCGCGGCCGGCGCACGAGAGGGGTAACGGTGCCCGAAAAAAATTACGAGCAGCTGCCTGATGACCTTCCGGTACCCCAGGACGACGGCGCCGCGGCCCATCTGGCGGGCACCGAGATGCCCTCGGAAACCTTTCCCGCGACCACCGGCATCCCCGTCGACCTGTCCCGCGCGGGCCATCCGCGGGCCGTCGTGTACATCTATCCGAGGACGGGCCAGCCGGGCGTGCCGCTCCCGGAGGGATGGAACGAAATCCCCGGCGCCCGGGGCTGTACGCCCGAGTCGATGGGCTTCCGCGACCATTACCAGGAGCTGGCCGAGCTCGGTGCTGACGTGTTCGGCCTGTCCAGCCAGGACGGCGACTACCAGGGCGAGCTCGCGGCCCGGCTGGAGCTGCCCTACCCGCTGCTGTCCGATCCCGGCCTGGTGCTGGCGGATCAGCTTGGCCTGCCGACGTTCACGGCCGGGGGAGAGCGGCTCTACAAGCGGCTCACCCTCGTCCTGAACGGCGGCCGCATCGAGCACGCCTTCTACCCGGTTTTCCCGCCCAACACCCACGCCGCGGAAGTTGTCGACTGGCTGCGGCGGAGGCTAGCCCCAGCATGAGGGCGCGACCTGAGCCGGGATGAGCAGTGAACCGGTGCGTTACGACGCCATCGCTGACTGGTATGTCGAGTTCACCAAGGACTGGGACAGCACGCCACTCGCCTTACTTCCCGGCGACCTGCAGGGGCTGCGGGTCCTGGACCTGGCCTGTGGCTACGGCACGGCCAGCCGGTACCTGGCCCGGAGCGGCGCGCGAGTCACCGGTCTGGACATCTCGGCCGGCCTGTTGTCCCGGGCCCGGCAGATGGAGGCCTGGCCAGCCCCTCGGGATCCGCTACCTCCGAGGCGACGCGGCCCGCACGGACTGGTGGGACGGGGTGGCCTACGACGGTGTGCTATGCAACATGGCGCTGATGGACATCGATGACCTGGACGGCGCCCTGTCCACCGTTGCCGCTGTGCTCGCCCCGGGCGGGTGGTTCAGCTTCTCGGTGTTCCACCCGTGCTACCCCGGAGGGCCAGAAGGATCGTGGTCCGGGCTTCCGAGCTGGCCCCCGGAGGGCGGCTACGCCCGTGAGGGGTGGTGGAGCACGGCCGGCGAGGGCATCCGCGGCCGGGCCGGAGGGAACCACCGCATGCTCTCGACCTATCTCAACGCGGTCCTGCGAGCCGGGCTGGTGCTCGAGGAGCTGGCCGAGCGAGGGTCATCTGTCCCCGTCGCGTTGATCACCCGCTGCCGCCGCCAGGACTGAGACGCTGCCCAGCCGCGACGCTCGACCCGGAGCATGCCGTGCACCAAGCCCGTATCGTGCTGTCCGGGCACGGCAGCGGGGACCTGGGTTTTGTCAGGTCACACATCGCCGGTTATCCACAGAGATCGTGAGGTTACCCCAGCATGAATGCTCCGCTCACTCCGCTGGTCGACGCCGCGACGCTAGCCGCCGAGCTGGCCGGGGACTGCGCTCCGGTACTTCTCGATGTCCGCTGGCGGCTTGGTGGCCCGCCGGGTGCTGACAGTTACCTGGCCGGTCACCTGCCGGGGGCTGTCTTCGCCGACCTGGACCGGGATCTGGCCGGGCCGCCGGGCGCCGGAGGCAGGCACCCGCTGCCGGACGCGGCCGTATTCCAGGCGGCCATGCGGCGGGCCGGGGTGAGCACCGGCCGGCCGGTTGTCGCCTATGACGACGGCGACTCGATCGCGGCCGCCCGCGCCTGGTGGACGCTCCGTTACTTCGGCCATGACCAGGTACGCGTACTCGACGGCGGGTTCAGCGCCTGGGTGGCCGCCGGGCTGCCGGTGACCACGGACGGGCCGGCCGTGACCGGCGAAGCGGCCAGCGCGGAGGGGCCGGTGGCCGCGGAAGGACCGGCGGCCGCACCGGCGTCCCGGGCTCGCCCGTTCACTGCGGTCCCGGGCGGCATGCCGGTTCTGGATGCCGACGGAGCCGCCGAGCTGGCCCGGGCCGGCGTCCTGCTCGACGCCAGGACGGCGGAGCGATACCGGGGCGAGGCCGAGCCCGTCGATCCGGTGGCCGGTCACATTCCCGGCGCGCTGAGCGCGCCGGTGGCCGGGAGCATGAGCTCCGATGGCAGGTTCCGTTCGCCAGCCGAGCTAGCCGAGCGGTTCGCCGCGCTCGGCGCGATGGCCGGGCGCCCGGCCGGCGCGTACTGCGGCTCGGGCGTCACCGCGGCGCATGAGGTGCTCGCTCTCGCCCTGGCGGGCGTGCCCGCCGCGCTCTACGTCGGGTCCTGGTCCGGCTGGATCGCCGATCCCGGCCGCCCGGTCGCCACCGGACCGGAACCCGGCTAGCTGCGCGGCGGCCGCTGTCGAACGCGGCCCGGCCTTTTGGCGGCCCGGACGGCGATCTTCTCGGCGTCCTCAATGATGTCGGCCAGTCGCTCGTCGTCACGCCTTACAGGGCGACGGCCTCCCGTAGTACGCGGTCGCGGATCCGGAGCTTCAGTCCACCCGGCGTCGCTACTTGGGTCATCACGCCGAGTTCGTCCTCGACACCCAGAGCGAATCCGGCCATGTCGAAGTAGCCATGGCCGCGATCGACGTCGACCAGCAGGTCTAGGTCGCTGTCTGATGGTGGCCTCACCGCGTGGCACCGAGCCGAAGACCCGGATGTTGCGCACACCGAAGCGCTCACCGAGACGTTTGATCACATCGCGATGCTGCGGCTGTTCACCAACCCGGGAGACCGCGTCGTCATCAACCCGCCGGTGTAGCTCGCCGTTCTTCGACTGGCTGCAAGAAGCCCGCACCGAACTGCAGGCGGTGCCGCTGGGCGACGGGCGGCTCGACCTGCCGGCCCTGGACCGGGCGTTCGCCACCATGCCGGCCGCCTACGTGCTGTGCAACCCGCGCAACCCGGTCGGCCGGGTACACACGTACCAGGAGCTGGCCGCGGTCGTCGAATTGCCACCCGGCACGAGGTGCCGGTGATCAGCGGCGAGATCCACGCCGCGCTGGCGCTGCCCAGCGCGACCTGCACGCCGTTCCTGACGGTGCCTGGCGCAGGTAGATCGGCGTCTGGTGGTGGCCCTGCAAGGCTTCAACCTCGCCGGCGGAAGTGTGCCAGCGTCGTCACCGCGTCGTCGCGCTGCGGACCTGGTGGAAGCTGCCGCGCTTCCTCCGCTGGCGCAGCGGGCATTTCGGCGTCATCTGCCTCGATCGCCGCTACACGAGCGCGTGGCTTGCCGGCTCTGGCCACCCTCGACGACCGCCGCACGCTGCTGACCGAGCTGATCCGCGACCGGCTGCCCTCGGTGAGCTGGCGGCCGCCGCAGGCGACGTACCTGGCCAGGCTCGACTGCCACAGCCTGGGCAGCGGAACCGAGCCGAGCGACCGGTTCCTGGCCGGCGGAGTGGCATTGGAAGACGGAGTGCGGTTCGGTGAGCCCAGTGGCTACGTGCGGTTGAACTTCGGCAGCAGCACCGAGGTGCTGGAGCTGGCCGTCGACAGGATGGCGAGTGCTCTCTGACCGGGAACTGGCCCGGGGCGGCCGAAGGGCTTGAGGTGGGCGACACGGTGGCGGTCCGCCTGGCCGTCGACGTCTGACCAGCCGGGCGAGCCGCCGAATCTGTGCGCGGTCGTGCGAGTGCTGTCCGCCGGGGGTGGCTCGTGCTACTGGGTACTGGTGGTGCGGGCCAGGCCGGCCGGATCAGTTGTTTCACGGGGTCGGGCGGGGCGGATGCGCTGGCCGTTGAGGGGCTCCGGGCGCTCGCCGGCGACTTCGGCTGCTCGGGCGAGGATCCTGGTCAGCAGGTCCAGCAGGTGTGCTCGCTCGTCCTGGGTGAGGGCGGACAGGATGCTCCGCTCGAGTTTGCGGATGCCGGGCAGCAGCTGATCGGCGATGGCGCGGCCGTCGGGGGTGATCTCGATCAGGACGCTGCGGCGATCACCGGGGTTGGGGCGCGATGGATCCAGCCGCGATGCTCGAGGAGGTCGAGCGTTGCGGTCATGGTGGCCGAGGCGACGAGGAGCCGTTCGCCGACCTGCGTGGGGGTCAGCGGCGCCTCGGCCCCGTCGATGACGGCCAGGGCCGTGGCGGCAGCCTGGGGCATGTTGAAGGTCAGGGCGACGCGCCGGTCAAGCTCGCCCAGGAGGGCCTCGCCGGTGCGGCACAGGGTGGCGTATGCCTCCGTGCAGGTCACGTCGCCGTCGGGATACTCCGCGGCGAAATCGGGATCGACCTTGACCACGCCCAGGGAAGCCGGGGAGGGGCGGCTGCCCCTCCCCGGCTTACCGGGGCGCCTGGGTTCAGACATCCGTGAAGATGTCGATCCGCGGTGCGCCCTCGACCCCCGACTGCTCCATCCCGGCGCGCAGTGCCGGGTCGTGAGCGAAGCTGCCGGCTTGCTCGACGGTCGGGAAGTCGTGGGTGATGAACAGGTCATTGCCGTCATCGGGCAGCCGCATCACGCGCTTGGCGGTGCAGCCGTACTGGACTCGCAGCGGCTCGAGTTCGTCGTAGACCTTCCGCCACGCGGCGTAATCACGGACGTTGTGCCGGACGGTCAGCGTGGCGCTCATGTGGTGTCCCCCTCCGGGAGCGGAGGCGGCCTGCCTCCATGCGGCTAACCTACGGATTGTCTCCGGGTCAAGCATTTTGTCTCGGAGTTATGTATCTCGTCATCGAGCAAGTTTCTGCCGGGAGCGGGCGAAGTCGAGGGCCTCGCGGGCGAGCAGCAGCCACGACTGGCCCGACCCGGGGTCAAGGCTGAGCCATTCCCGCATCGGCGTGCCCTTGTTCGCATCGAAGCGGACACCATCGCCCGCCGCGACCAGCACATCGACCCGCTCCGCGGGAAGCTTCAGCACGAGCCGGCCGCGCACCAGCATCACAAAGATCTTGTTCTGGAAGCGCAGGGCGGTGCGGCCGAAACCGCGCTTAGCCTCCGGCAGCGTGACCCCCGCGACACCGGCCAGCTCGACGATCAGGTCCTCATAGCGGTCTTCCGGCCGGATCTCCTCAGCACCCTGCTCACGCACCACGTCAGGGTAATCCCATCTCCGACGCGGCTATCCCGGTGGCGGCGCGAGGTCCCGCCGGGCGGTCAGCAGCAGCCAGGTCAGCGCCCCGGTGATCAGGGCCGGCCCGGCGGGCTGCGATCCGGCCACGGCGACCACGGCCCCGCAGGCCGCAGCAGCGGCGAGTACCCGGAGCGCGAGCCGCCATGGACGTCCCCGGCGGACCCGGGCCGGCAGCAGCACGGCACGGGGGAGCACCAGGCGCGATCCCCGCCGTGCGGACGGGCCGGGAGCGGCGGAGCGGCGGGCGGCAGCACGCCAGGCGGAAAGGCGCCGGGCCACGGCGGGCCGGCCAGCCGCCGGCGCCCGGCCCGGCCGGCCCGGCGCGGTCCGGGCGTCGGCCATGGCCTCACCCCGGCCGAACCGGGTGCGCAGCTCGGTGTAGGCCGCGGCGGCCGCGGCGAACCGGTCGGGATCCCCGCCGTCGGAACGGTCCGGGTGAGTCGCGGCCGCGACCCGGCGCCAGGCCATCCGGACGTCGTCGTCGGTCAGGTCCGGCCGGGCGGTCAGGCCGAGCGCCGCGAACGGGTCCGGCCGCCGCCGGGACCGCGCGCTCACGGCCCGGCCTCCGGGCCGAACGCCTCGTCCAGCAGTTCCCCGATGTCCGGCAGCGGGCGGCCGGGTGCAGATGGGGCCGGCGGCACGGCCGACGGCAGCGGGGCTAACCCGCCATCGGCGGGCGATGCGGGGGCCAGCCAGCCGTGCGCCCGCGGGCCGGCCGGGGCGGCCCGCCCGGCCAGCCCGGCCGGGCCGCCGATCAGCCGCTTGACCTGGATGTAGGTGACGCCGCCGCGGTAGATATACGCGGTCTGGCCGACGTCGAGCGACCGGATCAGCGCCGGGTCAGCCACCGGCGCCGGCCGGATCCTGGACATGCCCTGATGGCCCCAGACCGGCACGCCGAGCAGCCGGCGGGTCGTGTCCACCAGCTTGCGCGTTCCGGCTAAGGCGGTCACCGGCTCGGGATAGGGGGTGCGCAGCAGCCAGATGCCGCCGTCGGCGGACGCCGCGATCCGGTACCGCTCGTCCTCGTCGGCCGCCAGCCCCGGCCAGGACTGCGCGGATACCTGAACCGCGAGGCCCAGCGACCGGGCGCGCTCGTACAGCTGCCAGATGGGCAGCCGCCGGGAAACGGCGCTGAACTCGTCCACCGCGAGCAGGATCTCCCGGGCCTGGCCGCGGCCGTCCGGCTGGCCGGCCGCGTAGCTGGCCAGCAGGTCGACGAGCGCCCGGGCCTGGCCCTCGGCGACCGAGATCTCCGCGGTGCCCTCCAGGATGCAGTACCAGGCGTCCGCGTCGGCGAACCCGCCCGGCCCGTCGAGGCCGCTGCCGAGCCGCCGGAACAAGGTGCGGAACCGCAGCGCGATGTCGCCGAACTGCCGTGCCGCCGACCGGATGAGCGCGAGGTCGCCGTCGTGCCCGCCGCCCGAGTAGGCCAGGCTGAGCCAGCCCTGGTCAAGCCGGGACAGGAGGTCAGCCGCGCTGACCGGCGGGCCGCACGGGGCACCGACGGCCAGCGCGACCACCGCCTCCATCACGTCCGCGTAGTACGCGGCCGCGCCGGCCCCGTGCTCGATCAGGTCCAGCAGGGTGGTCGTCAGCTGCGGCGGCGGCAGGGTCCACAGCGACAGCCTGGCCTCGTCCGGCCAGATCGCGGTGCTGCGCGCCCCGGCCGCGCGCAGCACCCGCCGGGCGCGGTCGGCGATCCGCCGGGCGTCGGCGCCGCCCTTGCAGTCCAGCACGACCAGTAGCGGCGGGCAGCCGAGCCCGGCAGCGTGCCGCCGCAGCGCGGTGGCCATGAAGCCGGCCCACAGCCTTAACAGCAGGGTCGTCTTCCCGGTCCCCGTCGTGCCGATCACGACCTGGTGCGAGCGCATCCGGCGGTACGGGATGCTGGCTATCCGCCCCGGCTGATGGCCGACGGCCCGGATGACGGCACCGGCCACGATGGCCCCGTTTCCGGTGGTTAACGGCAGCGAGCCGGGAGCGGCGATCATCGCCCGTGCGCTGCGGGCCTGATGCCGCCACTGGCGCAGGTCGAAGGCGACCGCCGATCCGGGCGACAGGCCGCCGCTGCCGGTTTCCATCGAGCGGATCCGGTAGGACCAGGCCACGCCGCCGGCCAGCAGGCCGAGCGGGATGGCGGCCGGCGCGATGATGGCGGCGGCATCCAGGTAGCTGCCCGCCGCGACGTGCTGCCACATCGCGAGCCAGGCGAGATACGGCGCGGCGGCGACGCTGCGCCAGGACCCGGTGGCCGCCGCGGTGGCCGCCAGCCAGGCGATGACCATCGGCACGCAGAACGCGGCCGCGCGGTAGAGCCGGGCGGGCGGCCAGCCCCGCAGCCAGGCGCCCGCGGCGCTGCCCGCGGCCACCAGCGAGACCGGCGCGGCGGCGATTGCCAGCGCGGTGGCCGAGGTCAGCCGCAGCAGCCGGAACGCGGCACGGGCGGCGTTCCGGACCGTCAGCCGGCTGACGTAGCGGCTGATCATCGGATCGTTCCGTCCGGGCCCGGGTCGCGCTCGGCGGCCGGGCGCCGGCGGGCGGCGGCGGGCCGGACGGCCGGCGCCATCGCCGCGCCCGGCGGCAGCGCCCGGATCTCGATCCTGGCCGCCGCGCCGCCGAGCGCGGCCCTCGCCCTGGTCACGGTGGGCCTCGCCGCGGGCGAGCAGAGGTAAAGGACCCGCGCGTGCCGCGGCGGCCGGCCCGGCACCAGGACGTCGGCCGCGGCGCAGCCGTAGTCGCCGGTCCGGCGCAGCAGTTCCTGCATGATGGCTGTGGTCCGGCTGACGGTCTTGCGGGTCAGCTCGGCCTCGATCGCCCAGCATTCGCCGGCCCAGGGGACCGGCGCCTCGTCCGGCCAGTGCACCTCGCCGTCGGGAATGTGATCACGCAGCCCGACGCGGCCGCCCATCCGGGCGCGGATCCGCCGCTCTCCGCGCCAGTAAGCGCCGGCCGCCTGGTAGCTGGATGCCGACTCCAGCGCGAGCCGTACCGCGGCGACGGCCCGGATGTGCGCGAGCCTCGATAACGCGGGCGGCGCGTGCTGGTACGGAAGGCCGCAACTGGCCAGCCCGGCCCTGGTCAGCCAGAGCCACGGCGGGCCCGGCCCGAGCCGGGCCGACTCCGCGTGCCGCTGCCGGCGCCAGCGCGCCGCGATCACGCCCGCCCGTGCCTCGCTGACGCCCAGGACGGCCGCGAGCTGGTCCAGCTGGACGCCGTACATCTCGGCCGCGAACAGCAGCCCGGTGATGTCACGCCCGGCGAGGTTACCGCCGGGAGCCGGGGGAGCCGCTGTCCCTTCCACCCGACTATCACATCATGCGGCGGCCCCGATGCCCCGTTATCGGCGGCTGGCCGCACGCCCCGCCGGAGCCAGTGCTGGCATGATCGATCGCAGTGGGGCACAATGAATCTTGCAGTGGGCAGCATGCTGCCGGGCGGTACGGCGCCTGCGGGCGATGAGGTCGTTGGGGAAGACGCATCTCATCCGCTGGCAGGGAGGTCGCATGACCGTACATGGCGTGCTGCAGATTCACTCTGCGCCCCCGGCGCTGAGCCCGCATATCGAGTGGGCGGTGGCCGGGGTTCTTGGCATGTCCGTGACCATGCCGTGGGTGGCCCAGCCCGCGTCGCCCGGCACCGTGCGCGCCGAGCTGAGCTGGGCGGGCCGGCCCGGCGCGGCCGGCGAGATCACGTCAGCGCTGGCCGGCTGGCACCTGCTCAGGTTTGAGGTCACCGAGGAAGCCAGCGCGGGCTGTGACGCCGTCCGGCACAGTTGCACGCCGTCGCTCGGCATGTTCTCCGCGGTCATCTCGGCCAATGGCGATGTGCTGGTCCCCGAGGGACGGCTGCGCGCCGCCATGACGCTGGCCTCGGTATCGTCGTCGGCCGCGTTCGCGGGGCCGGGACCGGTGGCCCTCGCCGTGGCCGGGCCACCCGGAGCCGGGACTGACTTCGATCCCGGCCTCGTGGCGGCGGACGAGGAATCGCCCGACGACGGGTTCGGCGGGCTACTGGACGCGCATGCCCCGCGCCATCCGGCGCTCGGCGGCTCGCTGGAGCAGGAACTCTCGCTGCTGCTCGGTCAGCCGTGGGACGACGAGCTTGAGCCGTTCCGGCACGCCGCCGCGGGGGCCCCGGTGCGCTGGCTGCACGCGACCGGCTGATCCGGCGGCCGCCGGAGTCGCTCGCGGGGCCGATGATGCGACGATAGGGCCAGGCATCCGGAGGGACACCGCGTGACGGCTCAGAAGATCATCATTGATTGCGACCCGGGTATCGACGACGCGCTGGCGCTGGTCTTCGCGCATGGCGATCCCGGGCTTGAGGTCTGCGGGATCACCACGGTGGCCGGCAACGTCGGCCTGGACCGGACCACCGCGAACGCGCTGCGGGTGCGGGACTTCATCGGCATGCGGGACGTGCCGGTGATACCGGGCTGCGCTGGCCCGCTGCTGCGCCCGGCGCTGGATGCGGCCCGCGTGCACGGGGCCTCCGGGCTGGCCGGGGCCCGGCTGCCCGGGCCGGCCTCCGAGCCCGCGGCTGGCCATGCGGTGGACTACCTGATCGAGACGATCAGCGCGGCGCCGGGGGAGATTACGCTCATCGCGGTGGGCCCGCTCACCAACATCGCGCTCGCGGTACGCCGCGAGCCGCTGCTGGCCGGGCGGGTCCGGGATTTCGTGATCATGGGCGGCTCGGCCGGCCGGGGCAACGTCACGCCGGCCGCGGAGTTCAACATCGCGGCGGATCCGGAGGCCGCGGCCATCGTCTTCGGCGCGGGCTGGACCGTCACCATGGTCGGGCTCGACGCGACCCTGCAGGCCCGGGCGACCGTCGCGGTGCGCGGGCGGATGCGCGGCCTCGGCCCGCTGGCCGATGACCTGCTGCTGCCCTGCCTGGCCGGCTACCTCAGCGGCGACGCCGGGGCCCCGCCGCCCGTCTGGCCGGCCGCGCCGGGCGAGCCGGTGGCGGCAGGCGGGGCGGCCGCGCGGGGCGAGCGGGTGGCAGGTGGCGGGGCGGCAGGCAGTGCGCCCGTGATGGAGGGCGAGCCGGAGATGCTGGACGAGCACGAGTGGCCGGACGGCCCCGGCGGACCGGCCGTGCACGACGTGTGCGCCGTGGTGCGGGTGGCCAGGCCCGAGATCGTTAGCTGCGCGCCGGCCCGGGTGCAGGTGGAGACCGCCGGGCGGCTGACGGCCGGGATGACCGTGATCGATTTCGCCGCCTCGCCGGGCGACTGCAACGCCCTGGTCGGGACCGGGATTGACGTGGCCGGCTTCTGGGACCTGGTGCTGGACCGGTACGCGCTGGTCGCGGCCGGGATGAGCGGGCCGTGACGAATCCCCGCCGGGTGACCGCGGCTGCGGCAGCGGCGCCCGGCCCGGTCCCGCTGTCACCGACCGAGCGGACCCGGCACCGGCGGCTGCGCGAGCAGGGCCGGACCGAGCGCGCCGAGCTCTTCGCGGTCCTGCGCGCCGGGTTCATCGCCCACCTCGGCGTGCTCATCGACGGCGTGCCGATGGTCGTGCCCACGGTGTACGGGTTCGACGATCACCAGCTGTACGTGCACGGCTCGGTGGCGAGCCAGAGCCTGGCGGGCGGCGATCCGCCGGCCTGCGTCACGGTGACCCTGGTCGATGGCCTGGTGCTGGCCAGGTCGGTCTTCGAGCACGCGGTCAACTACCGCAGCGCGATGATCTACGCCCGGCCGAGGACGATCACTGATCCGGAGCAGAAGCTGGCCGGCCTGCGCTGCGTGTCCGAGCACCTGGCCCCCGGCCAGTGGGATTACGTCCGGCCGCCCAGCCGCAAGGAACTCGCCGCCACCCGGCTGCTCGCCCTGTCCCTGGACGAGGCGTCGGTCAAGATCCGCACCGGACCGCCGGATGACGGCGACAGCCCGGACGCGGCACTCGGCCGGTGGGCCGGGGAGCTGCCGCTGACCGCGGCCTGGGGCCAGGCCGTGCCCGATCCGGCCTTGCCCCCGGGCCTCGCCGTTCCCCCGCACATCCTGGCCCGGGTGGGCACGGCGGCCTTCCCGCTCCGGCCGGCCGCCGACGGCGCGGCCGGCGACTAAGGGCGGCCGGCTCTCCGGGTAATCCGGGTCAGAGCGGGATGTTGCCGTGCCTGCCGCGGGTCGGCGGTACCGCGGCGATCGCGCGCGCGATCGCCTGCCGGGTCCGGGCCGGCTCGACGACCTCGTCGACGACGCCCAGCGCGATGGCCCGGGCCAGGCCGCCCGACTCGCGCTCGTGCTCGGCGGCCAGCTCGGCCTCGGCGTGGTGCCGCTGGTCCGCGGGTACCTCGGCGAGGGTGCGCCGGTGCAGGATCCGCACCGCCGCGACGGCGCCCATCACCGCGATCTCGGCGCCGGGCCAGGCGAACACCCGGGTCGCGCCCAGCGCGCGGGAGTTCATCGCGATGTACGCCCCGCCGTAGGACTTGCGGGTGATCAGCGTCACCCGCGGCACGGTCGCCTCGGCGAACGCGTGCAGCAGCTTGGCGCCGCGGCGGACCACGCCGTCCCACTCCTGCCCGACTCCGGGCAGGTAGCCGGGCACGTCCACCACGACGACCAGTGGCACGCCGAACGCGTCGCACATGCGCACGAAACGGGCCGCCTTCTCGGCGGACGTCGCGTCCAGGCAGCCGCCGAGCCGCAGCGGGTTGTTCGCGATCACGCCGACCGTCCGCCCGGCCAGCCGGCCGAGGGTGGTGACCACGTTCGGCGCCCACTTGGGGTGCAGCTCGATGCCGGGCCCGTCCAGGATCCCGGCAATCAGCGGATGCACGTCGTAAGCGCGCCGCGGGGAGTCGGGCAGCAGGGCGCCGAGGTCGACTTCGCCGAGCCCGTCGGCCGCCTGGGCGTGGCCGTCGGACGAGGCGTCGCCGGGCAGCGCGGAATACATCGTGCCCTGCTGGCCGAGCAGGACGGCCAGCTCCCGCGCGGTGCTCAGCGCCTCCGCGTCGGTCGCGGTGACGAGGTGCACGACACCGGACCGGCGGCTGTGCGGCTCCGGCCCGCCGAGCCGCTCCATGTCGACGTCCTCGCCGGTCACGCTGCGGACGACGTCCGGGCCGGTGACGAAGATCCGGCCCCGCTCGGACAGGATCACCAGGTCGGTGAGCGCCGGGCCGTAGGCCGCGCCGCCGGCCGCCGCGCCGAGAACCACCGAGATCTGCGGCACCACGCCGGAAGCGCGGGTCATCGCGGCGAAGATCGTGCCCACCGCGTGCAGGCTCTCCACGCCCTCGCGCAGCCGGGCGCCGCCCGAATGCCAGAGCCCGATGATCGGCGCCCCGGTCGCGATGGCGTGGTCGTAGGCGGTCACCACCGCCTCGCACCCGGCGGTGCCCATGGCGCCGCCCTGGACCCGGGGGTCGCTGGCGAACGCCACCGCGGTCATGCCGTCGATCGTCCCGGTGCCGGACAGCACGCCGCTGTCGTCCGCGGGGGTCAGCAGGTCCAGCGATCCGGGGTCGAACAGCGCCTCCAGCCTGACCTCGGGGTCACGGGAGCCGCCGCTGGCGCGGGCCTGCCCGGCGGGCCTGGCGGGCATGGGCTCAGCCGGCGGGGCGACGGGAATCCGGTTATCGAGGACGGTCACGTCAGTCTCCTTGCGTGCGGCGGGCAAGCTCGGCTCAGGCGGCGGTAAAGGCAAGCGCGACATTGTGGCCGCCGAAGCCGAATGAGTTGTTCAGCACGGCCATCGGCGCGTTTCCCCGCTGGCGCAGTTCCCTGGGCTCGCTGGCGATGTCGACGCCCAGTCCGTCCTCGGGATCGTCGAGGTTGATGGTGGGCGGCGCCACCTTGTCGCGCAGCGCCAGGATCGCGGCCACCGATTCGACCGCGCCCGCGCCGCCGAGCAGGTGCCCGGTCATGGACTTGGTGGCCGAGACCACGACGCCGGCCGCGGCGCCGCCGAGGGCCCGGGCGATGGCCTGGGCCTCGACCACGTCACCGGCCGGCGTGGCCGTCGCGTGCGCGTTGACGTGCACAAGCTGCTCGGGATCGATCCGGGCATCGGCCAGCACCCGGCCGATGGCGCTCACGATGCCGGTTCCGGCCGGATCGGGCTGGGCGATGTGATGCGCGTCCGAGGAGTAGCCGGCCCCGGCCGCGACCGCGTGCACGGTCGCGCCCCGGCGGGCCGCATGCTCGGCCGACTCCAGCACGACCATGCCGGCGCCCTCGCCGAGCACGAAGCCGTCGCGGCCCTTGTCGAATGGGCGTGACGCCCGCTCCGGCTCGTCATTGCGGGTGGACAGCGCGCGCATGGCGGCGAACGCGGCGATGTTCAGCTGCATGATGGCGGCCTCGGTGCCGCCGGCCAGCACCACGTCGGCGCGCCCCGACCTGATCATGTCCATCGCGTAGCCGATCGCCTCGGCTCCGGACGCGCAGGCGCTGACCGTCGTATGAACCCCGGCGCGGGCGCCGAGCTCCAGGCTGATCCACCCGGCTGACCCGTTGGGCATGAGCATGGGCACCGTAAACGGGGACAGCCGCTGCCAGCCTTTCTCCTTGAGCGTGTCGTACGCGGCCAGGGTCGAGGCGATGCCGCCGATGCCGCTGGATACCACGACGCCGAGCCGATCCGGGTCAACCTCCGGAGCGCCCGCGTGCGCCCACGCCTCACGCGCCGCGACGATCGCGAACTGCTCGCAGCGGTCGAGGCGGCGGGCCTGCACGCGGTCGATCAGCGTGGCCGGATCCGCCGCGGCCCAGGCGGCGATCCGCGCGGGCAGCTCGCTGGCCCAGTCATCGGTGAGCTTGCGCACGCCGCTGCGCCCGGCCAGCATCGACTCCCAGGTCGAAGCGACATCCGCGCCCAGTGGCGTGATCGCGCCAAGCCCGGTGACGACGACGTCGGTCCGGTCTGTGCTCACTGTGATCTTGCTCCTCAGGTCTGGTCACGCGGCGCCACGGGGGCCACCCGGCCGGCCCCGCCGCGCCGCGGCGGGGCCCGGTCAGGCGGATACGCCAGCGCGCACGACGTAGTCGACGACGTCCTGGACCGTCTTGAGGTCCTTCAGCTGGTCGTCGGGGATCTCCACGCCGAACTTGTCCTGGGCCGCCACCGCGATCTCGACCATGGACAGCGAGTCGATGTCCAGGTCGTCGACGAACGTCTTCGCGGGGGTGACCTCATCGGCGGGGACGCCTGCGACCTCTTCGATGATCTCGCCGAGACCGGTCAGGATTTCCTGCTCCGTCATGGACATGTGCCGTTGTCTCCTTTGTTTCGTTCTCTTTACTGGTGGTCAGCCGCCGGGCGGGTGCCCGGCGGCGCTGGGTCGTCAGCCGGCGGGCGCGGGCCGCCGGGCGATGGTCGCGGTCAGGGCAGGATGATCACCTGGGCCGCGTAGCAGATGCCCGCGCCGAACCCGATCAGCAGGGCCAGGCGCCCGGAGCTGACCTCGCCGCGCTCGATCATCCGGGACAGGGCGAGCGGGATCGAGGCGGAGGAGGTGTTGCCCGCGGTCACGATGTCGTCGGCCACCTTGGCCTGCGGTGCGCCGATCTTGCGCGCGATGGCCTCGATGATCCGCAGGTTGGCCTGGTGCGGGATGAACGCGGCCAGGTCGCCCGGCGCCACGCCGGCCACCTCGCAGGCCTTCCTGGCCACCGGGTGCAGCGCGGTGGTCGCCCACCGGAAGACCGCCTGGCCCTCCTGGAAGATGAAGGAGTTCCGGTCCTGGATGCAGATCTTGTCGGCCATCTCCCCGGCACTACCCCAGACCACCGGGCCTATGCCCGGCCCTTCGTCCGGATCGGTCACCGGGCCGACCACGGCGGCGCCCGCGCCGTCGGCGAAGATGATGGCGGTGGACCGGTCGGTCCAGTCCACCCACTGGGACAGCTTCTCGGCCCCGATGACCAGCACGTGCCGGGCCGTGCCGGCCCGCACGGCGTCGCTGGCGCTGGCCAGCGCGTAGCAGAAGCCCGCGCAGGCGGCGTTGAGGTCGTAAGCGCCGGGCGCCGCGATGCCGAGCCTGCGGGCCACCGTGGCGGCCGTGTTGGGGATCTGGACCTCGGGCGTGCAGGTGGCGACGATCACCAGGTCGATGTCGGCGGGGGAGAGCCCGCTGCCGGCCAGCGCCTTGCCGCCCGCCGCCACCGCCATGTCGGCGACGGTCTCGTCCGGGGCCGCGATCCGCCGGCTGGCGATGCCGACCCGGCTGCGGATCCACTCGTCGCTGGTCTCCATCGTGGCGGCGAGTTCGTCGTTGCTGACCACCCTGGCCGGCTGGTATCCGCCGAACGCCAGGATCCGCGCGCCCGCTGTGCCCTCGGGGAGTCGCATTCGGGTGCTGCCTTTCGCTGCTTGGCCAGCCGGGTTGCCCGCTGGGGTGCCGGGGATCACTCGCTGCCTTCCGGTTGCAGGCGGACCAGCGGCTGGCCGGCATTCACCGGGTCGCCGTCCTCGACCAGCCACTCGATGATCGTGGCCGGGAAAGCAGGGGCCACCAGGTGGCTATCGCCGCGCATCTCGACGTGGCCGAGCTCGGCTCCGCTGCTGACCGCGACGCCCGGGCCGCCGCCGGTGGGGCAGGCCCGGAATGTCCCGGCCAGCGGGGCGACCAGCAGCCGCCACTCGGGGGCGTGACTGTCCGCATCGGACTGGCGGTGCTCGCTGATCAGGCTGCGGGCGGCGGCCAGATCGTCCGGCGTCTTGAGGGCCTTGAGCTGCACCCCGGGCAGCGCCCGCCGGGCCAGCCCGGTCAGCGTGCCGGCCGGCGGCAGCTCGATCAGGGCGCTGACGCCGAGGCCGGTCATCGACTTCATGCACAGGTCCCAGCGGACCGGGGCGCTCACCTGGTTGATGATCCGCTCGATCCAGTCGGCGCCGGTGCGCACGACGGCGCCATCGCGGTTCGACAGCAGCACCAGCTGCGGATCGCTGACCGTGACGGCCGACGCGGCGGCCCGCAGCGCGTCCACGGCGGGCGCCATGTGGCGGGTGTGGAATGCCCCGGCCACCGACAGCGGCCGGAGTTTCGCGCGGGCGGGCGGGTCCGCGGCGAACGCGGCCAGCTCGGCACTGGTCCCGGCGGCCACCACCTGCCCGGCGCTGTTCACGTTCGCGGCGGTCAGGCCATGCTTCTCGATGGCGGCCAGGACGTCCGGCTCGTCTCCGCCGAGCACCGCGGTCATGCCGGTTTCCTCCGCCGCGGCGGCCCGGCCCATGGCCTGGCCGCGGACCCGGACGAGCCGCATGGCGTCCTCGGGGCTGATCACGCCGGCGATCGTGCCCGCGCCGAGCTCGCCCACGCTGTGGCCGGCCGCGGCGCCGGCCAGCCGGCTGGCGTGGCTGAGGCCGCCGAAGAGTTCCCCGGCCGCGGCGACGGCCGCCGCGACCAGCAGCGGCTGCGCGATGGCGGTGTCCCTGATCTCGTCCCCGTCGGCCGTGGTCCCGCACCGGATGAGGTCACAGCCGGCCAGGTCGGACCAGGCGGCCAGGCGGTCGGCGAATCCTGGCAGCTCGAGCCACGCGGACAGGAAGCCAGGGGTCTGGGCACCCTGGCCGGGCGCGGCGATCAGCAGCATCTCTTTAGCTTGCACTGTAGAAGTTCGCCATACGAATGCCGAAGCATACGAACTTTTCCCGCAGTCATTTGTGGGAAGTCTACAAGCTACGCCGACTTGTGCGTCAGACGGCCGAGGACCAGGGCCAGCCAGAGGGCGAATGCATCCCGGCCGTTGCTGGGCATGAGCCCGGTGAGTTCACTGACCCGGCGCAGCCGGTAACGGACGGTGTTGGGGTGCACGAACAGCAGCCTCGCGGTCGCCTCCAGCGAACTGCCCTGTTCCAGGTAGGTCGTCACGGTATCGAGCAGCGCGGGCCCGCCGCCCAGCAGCGGCTGGTAGACGAACTCGATCAGCTCCGCGCGCGCCGAGTCGTCACCGTCCAGCGCCCGCTCGGGCAGCAGGTCGGCCGCGTCTACCGGCCGCGGCGCTTCCGGCCACGCGGGCGCCGCCCGCAAGCCGGCCAGCGCCGCCCCGGCCGACACGACGGCCGACTTCAGGTCGGCCACCGGCGGGCCGACCACGATCGGGCCCGGGCCGAACCGGCCCGCCAGGTGACTGGCCGCCTGCAGCGGCTCGGCCGTGCCGCCGAGCACCACGACCAGCCGGTGCCCGTGCACCCCGGCGAGCAGGTCAAGCCGGGATCGCCGGGCGATGATGCGCAGCTCGTCGATCAGTCCCTCCGGCTCGCTGCCGTCGGCATTTCCCGCGATGACGGACACCGGGGCCGACGACCAGTTCAGCGCGGACGCCCAGGACTGCAGCCCTTCGTCTACCTCGCCGCGAACCAGCGAGTCAACGACCAGCGCCTCCAGCCGGGCGTCCCAGGCGCCACGGGCCTCGGCCGTCCGCGCGTAGACCTGCGCGGCGGCGAAGGCGATTTCCCGGGTGTAGCGGAGCACCGCCTCGCGCAGCTCGGCCTCGCCGCCCGGTGCCGCGAGCTGGTCGACCTGCGCCTCGACCACGTCGATGATGACGCGCATCATCTCCACGGCCTGCTGCAGGCTGACCGCCCGGGCCAGCTCCCGCGGCGCGGTGCCGAACACCTCGCCGGCCACGGCCGGGCGGCCGCGTTCCGGATGCTTGATCCAGTCGACGAACGCGGCCACGCCCGCCTGCGCCACCAGGCCAAGCCAGGACCGGTTCTCCGCCGACATCCGGCGGAACCACGGCAGCCGCCGGTCCATCGACGCCATCGCGGCGGTGCCGAGCGAGCTCATGGACGCTTCCAGGCTGCGTATCGTCTCGTTGCTGACGTGCCTCCTGGCCGGCCCGCCGGCGGGTGTCCCGGGCTCGCCGGGCAAGGTCTCGTCCTCGCCGGGCAAGGTCTCGTGCTCCCCGGCCAGGGTCTCGTCCTCGCCGGGCACGGCAGCAGGCCCCTCGGGCCGGGCAGTACGCGGCCCGGGCCGTGCGGTGCGCCCTCCGGGTACCGCAGCAGGCCCTTCGGGCGGCGCGGCGCGCCCGCCGGGCGGCGTGGGCGGACCCGCGGTCCCCGGCTCCGATGCGGCCATCACGCTGCCAGCCTGCCATGCCCGGGGACGTGCGGCCGACGCGCGGGCGGGCCGGCGGCCAGCTCAGCCTGCGTGCGCGGGCTCCTCTTCGAGGCCGAGCGCGGCCCGGACCCGGGCCAGGACCTGCTTCGGATCGGCGGGCTCGGTGCCGCCGCCCTGGGCGAAGACCGGATTGCCGCCGCCGCGCCCGCCGGTCACGGACAGCACCTGGCGCAGCACCGCCCGGGCGTCGAGCCGGCCCGCGTCGGCCGCCGGAGCCGGCACCGCGACGCCGATCCGCAGCGAGGCCGACCGGGGATCCGGCAGCAGGAACACGGTCACGGCGTCAAGCTCGCCGCTGAGCCGGGTCGCCTCCCGGGCCAGGCTGGCGGGCTCGATGCCCGGATCCAGGGCGGTCAGGTAACGCTGGCCGGACGGGGCGGCCCGGACCGCGCCGGCCAGCGACTCGGCGGTGATCCTGGCCCGCCGCGGCCCGGTGCCCCGGGCGGTCAGCGCCTCGACCCGCTGCGGCAGCTGATCAACGGAGACCCGCAGCCGGGCGGCGAGGTCCTTGAGCAGCTTGTCGCGGTCCAGCGTGTACGCCACGGCCCCGTCGCCGGTCACCGCCTCGATCCGGCGGATGCCCGAGCCGATGCTGCTCTCGCTGACGATGCGGACCAGCCCGACTTCGGCCGTGCCGTGCACGTGCGTGCCGCCGCACAGCTCGGCGGAGAAGTCGCCGAAGGTGACGACCCGCACCTCGTGGCCGTACTTGTCGCCGAAGAAGGCGATGGCGCCGGAGCTGACGGCGTCGTCGAACGGCTTCACTTCGGTGCGGCGCCGGGTGTTGGTCAGCACCTCGGCATTGACCAGCCGCTCGACGCGGTCGATCTCGCTTTCCGAGAGCGCGGCCGGGTGCTGGAAGTCGAACCGCAGCCGGTCCGGGGCGACCAGGGACCCGGCCTGCCGGACGTGCTCGCCGAGCACCTGGCGCAGCGCCGCGTGCAGCAGGTGGGTGGCCGAGTGATTCCGCATGATCGCCCGGCGCCGGGCGGGATCCACGGCCAGCTGGACGACATCGCCCGGCTGCAGGACGCCGCTGGTGACCTGCACGACGTGGACGTGCCGGCCGTCGGCGTTCTGGGTGTCCAGCACGGTGGCCGTCATGCCGGGCGCGGTGATCTGGCCGGTGTCGCCGACCTGCCCGCCTCCCTCGGCGTAGAAGGGGGTCTGGTCGAAGATCGCCAGGCCGTGCTCGCCGGCGGCCAGCTGCCCGGCCAGCGCGTGCGGCCCGGCCAGTCCGTGCCGTCCGGCCAGGGCGAGGACCGTGCCGCTGGCCGTGAGCTCCTGATAGCCGAGGAACCGGGTCGGCTCGGGGCCGGCCGCCGCGATGAGCTCCGGGTCCACGACGATCCGGACCTGCTGCCCCGGGTCGCCGCCCGGGCGGGCGGCGGTACCGCGGGAGAGTTCCCGGTGCTCGGCGAACAGCTCGGCGAACCGGGGCTCGTCGATCGAGCCGCCGCGGCCGGCCGCGAAGTCGCGGATCAGGTCCACCGGCATCCCGTGGGTGGCGAAGAGCGCGAACGCATCCTCGCCGCTGATCTCGAAACCGGGGCGGTCGGCCAGCGCGGAGAGCTGGTCCAGGCCGCGGCGGACCACCCGGCCGAAGTCGCGCTGCTCGCGCGCGAGCAGCGCGAGGATGCGGTCGCGGCTGCGGCCGAGCTGCGGATAGGAGCGCCGCAGCTGATCGATCGCCACGCTGGCCACCTCGCCGAGGTCGAAGTCCCCGGCCCCCGCCTGCGTCGCGGTCGCGATCGCGGTGCGCAGCAGCCGCCGCGGGATGTAGCCGCGGCCCTCGTTCGACGGGGCGACGCCCTCGCCGAGGATGAAAGACGAGGCCCGGACATGATCGGCCACGAGCCTGATGTCCCGCTGGCTGGCGCTGGTCCCGGCGAGCGCGGACTCGACCGCGGCCACGATCGGGACGAACAGGTCCGTCTCGTAGACCGAGTCGCGGCCCTGCAGCACCATCGACATGCGTTCCAGCCCGGAGCCGGTGTCCACGCTGGCGAAGCGCAGCGGCTCGAGCCCGCCGCCGGGAAGCCGGTTGAATTCCATGAAGACGCCGGCGTTCCAGATCTCGATGTACCGGCTCGCGCTGTCGAACTCGCCGCCCGGCCGGTACTGGCGGCCGTGCTCGGGCCCGGTGTCGTAGAAGACCTCGGTGCACGGGCCGCACGGGCCGGTGTCGCCGGCCGACCAGAAGTTGTCCTCGTCACCCAGGTACACGATGTGGTCGGACGGCATCCCGGCCCGCTGCCACGCGGCCGCGGACACGTCGTCCGGGGCCAGGCCGAGCGCCGGATTGCCCCGGTAGACCGTCGCGTACAGCTTGTCGATACTGAACCCGAACCCGCTGGTCAGCAGCTCGAAGGCGAGCTCGACCGCGCGGTCCTTGTAGTAGTGGCCGATCGACCAGCTGCCCAGCATCTCGAAGAACGTCAGGTGGTGCCGGTCGCCGACGTCGGCGATGTCGATGGTGCGCACGCAAGGCTGGACATTGCACAGGTCCTGGGCGGGCGGGATGGCCTCGCCGAGGAAGTAGGCCTTGAGCGGGGCCATCCCGGCGTTGATGAACAGCAGCGTCGGGTCGTTCACCGGGATGACCGAGGCGGCGCCGATCTGCTGGTGCCCCCGCCCGGTGAAGAACTCCAGGAAAGTCCCGCGGATCTCGTCGCTGCTGGTCGGCCGGTTCATCCCGCCAGTATCCCGGCCGCCCGCGGCGCGGGCGAAATGATTTTCGGGCGGCCGGGCGTGCCGTGACGCCGTCTGCAGCGCGTCACGGTTCCCGTCTGCGGCGCGTCACGTTCCCGTCCGCGGCGCGTCGCAGTGCCGTCTACAGCGCGTCGCTGACCGGGAGGTCGAGGCGGTACTTGTTGATGGCCTGGCCGAGCACCTCCGGCTTGACCTCGCCCTGGCGGGCGAGCTGGCTCAGCACGGCCAGGGTGATCGACGGGGCGTCGACGTTGAAGAACCGGCGGGCGGCCGGCCTGGTGTCGGAGAAGCCCCAGCCGTCGGTGCCGAGTGAGGTGTAGGAGCCCGGGATCCAGCGGGCGACCTGGTCAGGCACCGCGCGGATCCAGTCGCTGACCGCGACCACCGGCCCGGCGCCGCCTTCGAGCGCCTGGGTCACGTAGGGCACCCGGTGGTCCTCGTCGGGGTGCAGCAGGTTCCACTCGTCGCAGCGCAGCGCCTCGCGCCGCAGCTCCGTCCAGGACGTCGCCGACCACGCCTCGGCGGCGACTCCCCAGTCCTCGGCGAGCAGGCGCTGGGCCTCCAGCGCCCAGCGCAGCGCCACGCCCGAGGCGAGAATCCGGGCCCGCGGCCGCGACTGGCCGCCGGGGGCATCCGGGCCGGTCTCGGCACCGGGGCCAGGGGCCCCGTTTCTGCCCTGGTCGGCATCCGGGGGGACGGCATCGGCTGCATCGCCGGCCGCGCCCGCCAGGTCCGGCGCCGCCGCGTACCGGTACAGGCCGCGCAGGATGCCGGACTCCAGCGCGGCCAGGCCGCCCGGGTAGTCAGCCGGCTCGGCCGGCTGGACGTAGGGCTCGTTGTAGACCGTCAGGTAGTAGAAGATGTTCTCGCCCTCGGGGTGCTCGGCCGAGGACCCGTACATCCGGCGCAGTGCGTCCCGCATGATGTAGGCCAGCTCGTACGCCCAGGCCGCGTCATAGGCGACGCAGGCCGGGCTGACCGAGGACAGCAGTACCGAGTGGCCGTCGTTGTGCTGCAGCCCCTCGCCGGTCAGCGTGGTGCGGCCCGCGGTCGCGCCGAGCAGGAAGCCGCGGCCGAGCTGGTCGCCTAGCGCCCACATCTGGTCGCCGGTGCGCTGGAAGCCGAACATCGAGTAGAAGATGTAGATCGGGATCATGTGCGTGCCGTGGGTGGCATACGCGGTCCCGGCGGCGGCCGTCGAGCCCATCGCGCCGGCCTCGCTGATGCCCTCGTGCAGGATCTGGCCCTTCTCCGACTCCTTGTAGGACAGCAGCAGGTTGCGGTCGACAGCCTCGTACGTCTGGCCGTGCGGGGCGTAGATCTTGGCCGTCGGGAACAGCGAGTCCATGCCGAAGGTGCGCGCCTCGTCCGGGATGATCGGCACGAAGCGGTCCCCGATCTCGGAGTTCCGCATCAGGTCCTTGAGCATCCGGACGAACGCCATCGTGGTGGCGACGGCCTGCTTGCCCGAGCCTTTGCGCAGCTCGCCGTAGGCGGAGTCGGGCGGCAGCTCCAGCGGCTTGGCCCGCACCACCCGCCGGGGCAGGTAGCCGCCGAGCGCGGCCCGGCGCTCCTTCATGTACTTGATCTCGTCGGAGTTCTCGCCCGGGTGGTAGTACGGCGGCAGGTCCGCCTCCAGCGCCGAGTCCGGGATGTCCAGGTACAGCCGGTCCCGGAAGTCCTTCAGCTCGGCCGTGGTGAGGTGCTTCATCTGGTGGGTGGCGTTGCGGGCCTCGAAGTCGGGGCCGAGGGTCCAGCCCTTGATCGTGTGCGCGAGGATCACGGTCGGCTGGCCGACATGCTCGGTCGCCGCCTTGAACGCGGCATAGACCTTGCGGTAGTCGTGCCCGCCACGGGACAGGTTCCGCAGGTCCGCATCGGACAGGTGCTCGACCATCGCGCGCAGCCGCGGGTCGCCGCCGAAGAAGTTCTCCCGGATATAGGCGCCGGTCTCCACGCCGTAGGTCTGGAACTGGCCGTCCGGCGTGGTGTTCATCTTGTTGACCAGGACGCCGTCGACATCCTGGGCCAGCAACGGGTCCCAGTCCCGGCCCCAGATGACCTTGATAACGTTCCAGCCGGCGCCGCGGAAGGATGCCTCCAGTTCCTGGATGATCTTCCCGTTGCCGCGGACCGGGCCGTCCAGCCGCTGCAGGTTGCAGTTGATGACGAAGGTCAGGTTGTCCAGTTCCTCGCGGGCGGCCAGGCCGATCGAGCCGAGTACCTCGGGCTCGTCCGTCTCGCCGTCGCCGAGGAACGCCCAGACATGTGATCTGCTGGTGTCCTTGATCTGCCGGGCCAGCAGGTAGCGGTTGAACCTGGCCTGGTACACGGCGTTGATCGCGCCGAGGCCCATCGACACGGTGGGGAATTCCCAGAAGTCCGGCATCAGCCGGGGATGCGGGTAGGACGGCAGGCCACCGCCGGGGTGCGAGAGTTCCTGCCGGAACCCGTTCAGCTGATTCTCGGTCAGCCTGCCCTCGAGGAACGCCCGCGCGTAGATCCCGGGCGCCGCGTGTCCCTGGAAGAACACCTGATCGCCCGACTCGCCGAAGTCCTTGCCGCGGAAGAAGTGGTTGTACCCGACCTCATAGAGGCTGGCCGCCGAGGCGTAGGTGGCGATGTGGCCGCCGACGCCCAGGCCGGGCCGGTTGGCGCGGGAGACCATGACGGCGGCGTTCCACCGGATATAGGCGCGGATGCGCCGCTCGACGTACTCATCGCCGGGGAACCAGGGCTCGCGCTCGGGCGGGATCGTGTTGATGTAGTCCGTGCTGCGCAGCCCGGGCACGCCGACCTGCTGTTCCCTGGCCCGTTCCAGCAGCCGCAGCATCACGTACCTGGCGCGGGCCCGGCCGCGGGTCCGGACAACCGTGTCGAAGGACTCGATCCATTCCCTGGTCTCGTCGGGGTCGATATCGGGCAGCTGGGTGGGCAGGCCGTCGCTGATGATCGAGAAGCGCTGGCTTCCGGAGGCCACGGGGTGTCCTCGCCTTCCACGGTGGCCGGAAAATCCCGGTTCCCGAGCTTGTGGTGCGGCGGAGCGCTGCACCGCCGGTCTGCGTTCGCAGGTGTCCTGACCAATCCTCGTACGCGATGGCCGCCGGCGCATCTCTACTGGTCAGTAATCAGGATAGCCGGGCCAGCCGGGCCCGCCCGCCGCCGCGCGTCCGCGGCCCCCGGGCGGGGCGCCGGCCCGCGGCCGGGCGGGGCGCCGGCCTCCCTGCGGGCGGGGAGCGGCCTCCCTGCGGGCGGGCAGAACTTCGAATCATGACCGCTGTTTTCGAACTCTGCGCTAATTGTGACTTGCGCACCGCGCTTACCCAGTGTGGACTGTCCCATCAAGAAGTGCCGATGCCGCAAACGCCGCGTCTGGCCCAGGCGCCCGGTAAGAGCCGGGACGCAGGCCACCTGCAGGCGGGTCGCGGGAAAGGATCAGGGAGGGCGTCAGTGAGCGCGACCGCAGGCCAGGCGCAGGATCAGCGCGACCTGGCCGAACGGCTCGGAATCAAGCCGGGCCAGGTGGTGCAGGAGATTGGCTACGACGACGACTGCGATGAGGAGTTGCGCGATGCCATCGCCGGGGGCAAGGACGTCGAGCTCGTCGACGAGGACTATGACGATGTCGTGGACGTGGTCCTGCTCTGGTGGCGGGACGGCGACGGTGACCTCGTCGATGCCCTGGTGGACGCGCTGACGCCGCTCGCCGACGGCGGTTACATCTGGCTGCTCACGCCGAAGGCGGGCCGGGAAGGCCACGTCGAGCCAAGCGAGATCGGAGAGGCAGCACCGACCGCGGGGCTGTCGCAGACGTCGAGCGTCAGCGCCGCACGCGACTGGTCGGGTACCCGCCTGGTCGCGCCCAAAGCCCGCCGCTGACGGCCGTTGCTCCTGAGCTCTCCTCGCCCGGACGGCCGCCCGGGCGGGCTGCTCGCCGGACCGTGCGCTGGCGCCGTGCGCTGGTGGCACACTGAGTGGCGTCTCGATTCACTTTTTCCTGGGAGGAACGGCTATGTCGGTGGAGGTCGGCCAGCAGGCCCCCGATTTCGAGCTGAAGGACCAGCACGGTACGCCGGTGCGGCTGTCGGACTTCCGCGGCCGCAAGAACGTGGTGCTCGTGTTCTACCCGCTGGCCTTCAGCGGGGTCTGCTCGGGGGAACTGAGGGCCATGCGCGACGAGTTCCCCGAAGCAGCGCGCGACGATGTCGAGCTGCTGACCGTGTCCGTTGACTCCGTGTACGCGCTGCGCGCCTGGTCTGACGCCGAGGTCTTCGGGTTCCCGCTGCTGTCGGACTTCTGGCCGCACGGCGATGTCGCCAGGTCCTATGGAGTTTTCGATGACAATCGGGGAATCGCCACGCGCGGCACGTTCATCATCGACAAGGATGGCGTGGTTCGGTGGAAGGTCGTGAATCCCGTGCCGGAGGCGCGTGACATCGCCGACTACCAGAAGGCGCTGGCCGCCCTCTAGCTGGGCGGCCTGTGGGGGGCCGAGAGAACGGACAGGCTGGATGCCCTGCTATCGCTGCGGGACGCGGCAGGTAGACCCGGACCGCGGGCAGAGCCCCTGGAAACGAGGGGTGCGGGCCAATCGTCAGGTGCTCGTCTGCCCGGGCTGTCAGTCGTCATTCGACTGGACAGCTGACCTTGACCGGTGCGCGGTCTGCAGTGGCGTGCACCTGGTCCGGCGACTCGGCGAGATCGAGTGCCGGGACTGCGGGCACGTCCGCGAGCCCGCGGAGGCCCCGGACGCCGGAATCGGGCTCGCGCCCGGCGGGTCTGGCGGGTCTGGCGGCGAGCAGGCTGGCTCGGTGGCGGGCCCGGACGGCATCGAGCCGGGCCGCAGTGAGACCCCGGGCCTGGCTGAGGATGTCGAGCGGGCGCTGGCGCGGGTTCTTGGCCGCGGCGGGCGGACTGCCCGCATCGGCTAGCGGGTGCGGCCGGCCCGTGAACTGCGCGGCCCTTCTCCTGTCCGGCGGCACCGCGGCCGCGGGCGGCAAGCCGCCCGCGGTCCCGTGATCGCGGTCACCTCAGCCGAGCCCGGGCACGCCGGGGCGATCGCGGCGCTGCTGGAGGAGATGAGTTCCTTCTACGGTGCCGCCGGGAGCGAGTCGGCGCAGCGGCGGGTGCAGCAGGTCACCGAGGTGCTGTTCGGTGACCTGCGGGGCATATCGGCGCTGCTGGCCTGGGACGACACTCGGCTCGCCGGGCTGGCGGCCTACTCTTTCTTGTGGCCGGCCGCCGGACTTACCCGGTCGCTGTACCTGAAGGAGCTGTACGTCGGCCAGGCGCACCGCCGCCAGGGCGTTGGCCAGCGGCTGATGGAAGGCCTGCGGGAGGTCGCGGCCCGGCACGGGTGCAGCCGCCTGGAATGGACGACCGACGACGACAACGCGGCCGCCCGGAGCTTTTACGCCGGCCTCGGGGTGCCGGTTCGCACGTCGAAGCTGTTCCACCGGATCGAGCTCGGTCAGCCTGAGTCCGGCTAGCGGCTGCGCGTCCGGCCTGGCCGGACCCTCGACTCTCGTCCTGGCCGGGCCGGAAGGTACGCTGTGCCGGATTGCCGCCCGGATCTGCGGAGTGCCGGACGGCAGGCACGGGTGCATAGCTCAGCGGTAGAGCACTCGCCTTACAAGCGAG
>CAVWLF010000014.1:0-207711 GCA_963755815.1 uncultured Actinomycetes bacterium | reverse complement strand
CGGTGGCTTCGTGACGACGCCCGGGTGGGCGGCATCGGGGCCAACGGCCTGCGCCGCTACGGGATGCGCCGGCGGGCGGACTCGCAGCCCCGGGCCGGGCGCGTCATGGCCTGCCTCATCCGAATTCCGGGAAGAATCGTTGTGCATCGTGGTCTCCTTTGCTGTGCCCTGACGGTCCGGCGCGAGCGTGCGCCGGGCCGCTATTCGACGGGGCGGTACCGGCGGCCGCTGGCAGCCGGTACCGTCCGGGACGGTCAGCGGAACCCGTCGGCGGCGGTCGCCCAGAAGCCGCTGATCGTGGGCTTGGATCGCATAGTGCGAGCCTGACTGCGACGCGGCCTTGGGGACATCCGCCGGATGGCCGATGTCGTTCCCTGGGACGGGCCTCCGCCGAGTACCGCGGGCCCAACACCGCGGCGGTCTCGCCGGGCGCAAGATCCAGCCGGTTCACGGCGGCCTCGTGGCTGGCGGCTTCGCTATCCCAACCGGGCGATGGGTACCTGCGCCCCGATGAGTGTCACGGCGCGGCCGGCCTGGTCGCGGGCGGCCTGCTCAGCACCCGCGTGTGCTTACCCGCCGACGGAGTCCGCGGTGTCCGCCGGCTCGCTGCCCCGATGGCGGGCCACGTCGACGGCGAGCTGGGCACGGGTGGCGATGTCCAGCTTGGCGAACATGTGCGCGAGGTGGGTCTGCACGGTCCGCCGTGATATGTACAGCCGCTCGCCGATCTGGGGATTGGACAGTCCCTCGGCGACCAGGCCGGCGACCGCGTGCTCGGCAGGGGTGAGGCTGGCCCAGCCGACACTGCGGCCGGCCGCGTGTCCCGCGGCGGCCGCGCCGGATGCCCGCCTCGCGCAATGTGGCCGCGGCGCGGGCCAGGTCACGGGCGGCGCCGAGCCGCTCGTAGATGCCGAGCGCCTGATCGAGGAGCGGGCGGGCGCGGTCCAGGCGGCCCTGCCGCGCGAAGGCGGCGCCCGCGTCCTCGCAGGCAAGCGCGAGCCCCAGGGGACGCGACCCGCCCGCGCAGGCCTCAGCGGCGGCTTGCAGGATCTCGGCGTCGTCCTCGATCAGGCCCCGGCAGCGCAGCGCGGCGCCGGTCATCCAGGGCACCTCGTTGCGTGCCGCTACCTCGGTGACCGCCGCCGAGGCATCCCGGGCCCGTCCCATATCACCCGAGGCCAGCGCGAGCCGGACAAGATCGGCCCCGACGGCCGGGTAATCCAGCGCGAGCCCCAGCCGGGCGCACATGTCCCACGCGCCGGTCATGGTGGCGAGCGCCTGCCCAAGCTCGCCGCCGGCCTCCAGGATGAGCGCGCGCGGCCACGCGGCCCAGGTCATGCGGTAGCCGGAGCCCCAGCCGGCGAGGTCCCGGGCGGCGGCGGCGGCCGCCTCTTCGGCGCGGCTGAGGTCGTTGCGGTGAAGGCTGATCAGGGACAGTATGCCGTGCGCGAACACGTGGTTGTAGGTTGAGCCGATCTCGTCCGCCAGCTCGAAGCTTGCCTCGAGCTCGGCGATCGCGTCATCCCACTCCCCGGTGATGAAGCGCTCGAGGGCAAGGAACACCTGGTAGATGGACAGGGGCCAGCGGACGCCGCTCTCCTCGCTGATTCGCATCCCGACGCCGAGCGCGGACCTGGCCTCCTCGGGCCGGTCGAGCTCGATGAGGATGTGTCCCCGGGTTGCGCGGATCGGATAGCGGTGTCCGAGCCTGCCCGGGCTCTCGTCGGCCAGGTGCACCGCCTCGTCGGTGATCTGGAGCGCGTCCCGGAGATGACCGCGGGATTCCGAGACCCGGGCCAGCGTGGTCATGGCGACGCTGACGGTCAGGTGATCGCCGGCTGTCGCCGCCGCCGAGCGGGCCTGCTCCGCCGAGGCAGCGGCGCCGTCGAGGTCTCCCAGCGACACGCGGGCGAAGCCTGCCCACGCCCTAGCGGCGGCTCGCTCGGCACCGGGCAGCGCAGGTGATGAGCCCGCCTGTTCCAGTTCCTGCAGCGCGTCGCGCACCTGTCCTTCGGCGAGCAGGGCGCGCCCGAGGCAGATCCGTACCGAGCCATCCACCTGTGGGTCAAGGTCGCGGTCCAGCAGCGAGCGGCAAGCCGCCAGGGTGTCGGCGATCCGGCCCGACACCATCAGGCTGCTGGCCCGTTCGGCGAGCAGCCGGTCGCGGCCGGGATCGGCCGGCGCCATCAGCCCGGCCGCCCGCTCCAGCAGGCTGGCGGCGATATCCGGCGATCGCGCCGCTGCCTCCCGGGCGGCCCTGGTCAGCCACCCGATGGCCTCGGCGTCTCCTGGCCCGGCTCCGCGGGCGAGTTGCTCGGCCACCTGCAGCGCCGGGGCTCCCGTTTGCGCCAGCCGCTGCCCGGCCTCGCGGTGCAGCCCCCGGCGGACGCTAAGCGGCAGATCCTCATAGATAGCGTCACGGATCAGGTCATGACGGAACCGGATGACGGCGCCGTACTCTTCCAGGACCCGCCCCGCGATCCCTTCCGCCAGCACCACCGACAGCTCGAGCGCGGGACGGGCCATGGTCACCGACAGCTCGGTGACCGTGAAGCTGGATCCCAGGATCGAGGCGGCCCGCAGCGCCTGCAGGGTCTCCTCGGACAGGAAACTGAGACGGCGCAAGATCGTCAGCCGCAGCGTCGGCGGCAGGGTCACCTCCGCTACCTCGGCCCGCCCGCCGGCGGTCTCGATCGCACCCTCCTGGGCCAGCGCCCCCAGCAGCTCGGTGACGAACAGCGGGTTCCCGGCCGCTCCCGATATCCCGGCCAGCAGCCCGGGTCCCGGCACGGCGGCCACCGCCTCGGCCACCAGCTCCGCCACCGCCCGCTCGGTCAGGCCCCGCACGGCGAGAATGCGCCCCCCGGCATCCAGCAGCAGACCGGCGAGGTGATCCAGTTCCGGGATGCGCGGGGACGGACGCAGGCACCCGATGAGGGCCACCGGGAGATAGGCCAGACGGCGGCTCACCGCGGCTAGCGTCAGCAGGCTGGACGGGTCGGCCCACTGCAGGTCATCCACGCCGATCACCAGCGGCCCGGCCAGCGCGAGCTCCTCCGCCAGGTCAGCGAACGCATCGACCGCGCGGAAGCGCAGCCCAGGGTCGCTGGTCACGGTGATCGGGCCCCGGTCACCGCCCCGGGTGGCCAGCAGCGCGGCGATGGCCGCCCGCCGCGGGTCCGGCGACGAGCGGACGCACCCGAACGCTGCGGCCACCAGGCCGAACGGCCGGGTCCGCTCCAGCTCCTCAGCCCGGCCCGCCGCCACCTGCATGCCGCGGCCGCGCGCGTCCTCCAGCATGCCGGCGAGTAGCCGCGTCTTCCCGATCCCGGCCTCGCCCTCGATCAGCACGACCGCCGGCCGGCCTGACACGACCCGGTCCACAGCATCCCCCAGGACCGCGATCTCCGCCGCACGCCCGCGGATGCCTGGGACCGGCGCCAGCGTTCCCATGAGCCGGATGCTACTCCGCGAGGAGCGTCCCAGGGCAGCGGGCCGCGCGCGGTTAGGGCACCGGAACAGAGCCGGCGCCGGGCCCCCCGGTCACCTCATACAGCGCCCTGAGCAACCCGAGCCAGCCGGTGAAGCGGATCTCCTCCTCTTGGCCGGCGTGGCAATGCCCGGGATCGGGGACGGCCCGGAGGCGGCCGGCGGGCGGCTCGGCCCTGTCCAGGATGATGCGGATCTCCATCTGCCCCATCGTTGCGGCCCTGACCGGCGGCAACATCGGCCAGCTGGCCGATGTCTCCTCTGCCGGTGCCGCCGCACGCTATAGCCTCCCGGCCACCGGCCACCGACATAGCGAAGCTCAAGATCGATGCGCTCAAGGAGGCGGCGGCCTACTACTATCTTTACCAGGAGGGGCATCCGCCCGCAATACTGCACGCCGGGTGTGGGCCCGGTCAACGGAAAGGAAACGCGATGAACACCCGGAGTCCATACCCAGACGTTGAGGTCCCGGAGATCTCCCTGCCCAGGTTCGTCCTTGACCGAGCCGATGAGCGAGGTGCAGCGGTCCCACTTATGGGTCCCGCCGACCCGGGCACGGCCACCCCGCTGATGGGCCCGGCCACCGCGGGCACCATTACCCCGTTGATGGGCCCGGCCGCCCCGGCCACTGTTACCCCGCTGCTGGGTCCCGCCGATCGCGGCTCGATGGTCTCGCTCATGGGTCCCGCCGACCCGGGCACAGCCACGCCGCTGATGCTTCCAAGCCGGTAATGCCTCGCTCAGACCGCGGGACGGACGTCTCGCCCGGCCCGGGCGCCGTCCGGCAGGCGGACCCGGGCGAACCGAGCACGCTCCGGCCATCGACACGGCATCCCTCTGACCCGCTAGTAGTTCGTCCCGGAAGGCGTTGACGTGACAGGCATCCAGATCGAGACCCAGTACTCGACCGGCTCTTCCCGGCAGGCCATCGAGCAGCGCTCGTCGCCGCCGGGAAAGACCTCGACCATCTTCGGCCAGCGGACCTCGCTTTGCTGGAGGACTTCCACACGATGGGCCGCATCGCCACCACCCAACTGGCCGATCTGGTCGAGATCACCCCCGACGACGAGGTCCTCGACGCGGGCAGCGGTATCGGCGGAACCGCCCGCTACGTCGCCGGGCGCAGCCGCTGCCACGTGGTCGCCGTGGATCTCACCGAGGAATACTGTGAGACCGCACGGTGGCTTAACCAGCTTGCCGGGCTTGACGATCGGATCTCCGTGCGCCAAGGAGACGTCACGGACCTGCCGTTCGAGGACGCGACCTTCACCCTGATGTTCAGCCAGCACGTGCAGATGAACGTGGCCGACAAGGCTCTCCTCTACGAGGAGGCACGCCGGGTCCTGGCCGACGGCGGCAGGCTGGCTGTCTGGGACATCGTCGCCGGCCAGGACCGCGAACCCGACTTTCCGATGCCCTGGGCCGACCGGCCCGAATGCAGCCACCTAACCACACCCGATCGATTGCGCACGGCCATCGAAACCTCCGGGTTCGAGATCGAGCAGTGGAACGACCTCACCGACCACGCGGCCAAGACGATGCAGACACTGCTCACGTTGCCTCCCAGTCCGATCGGACTGCAGGCCTTCGTCCCCAACTTCGAGTCGAAAGCCAAGAACCTCACCACCGCGCTGGCCGACGGCCGGCTGCGCGCCGTCCAGGGCGTCGCGCGAGCGCTCTGAGACGTGCCGCCATCCGTTCGGCCGGGACGCGAACCATGAGATCGAAGATCGTCATTATCGGGCGCCGGCTGGCTGCTTGCGCCCGAGGCGGCCCGCGGTCGCGCGCGAGGACGGGCGCCGCGCTTGGCTGATGTGAAAGGCGCACCTGAGACCGATGTCGGCCAGGTGGCCGATGTCCGGCTCTCTGGTGCCAGTCGCAGGCTAGCTGCTGCCTTGTCTTTCAAGGGAAAGCACCACGCGGAAGGAGAATGTTCATGCGAGTCTTCGTCACGGGAGCGACCGGGGCGCTGGGACAGCACCTCGTTCCCGGGCTGGTCGCGGCGGGCCACGAGGTCACCGCCACCACGAGGACGCCCGCCAAGTCGCGCAGTTGCGCGAGGCGGGCGCGGAGCCGGTAGTCCTCGACGGGCTGGATCGCGAGGCGGTGATCGCGGCGTGCGGGCCGCGTCGCCGGAGGTAATCGTGCACGAGATGACCGCGCTGGCGGACATGCGGAGCCTGCGCAAGATGGACCAGGTGTTCGCCGCCACGAACGAGCTCCGGACCCGGGGTACCGACAACCTGCTGGCGGCCGCGGAGCGGGCGGGCACCTGCCGGGTGATCGCGCAAAGCGCCGAGCGCATGAACGAGCGTTCCGGCGGCCCGGTGAAGACCGAAAAAGATCCGCTCGACTCTCGGCCCGTCCCGTCGGCGGCGCGGACGGCGGCGGCGATCAAGCATGTGGAGCAGACCGTGCCGTTCGCTGCACCGGAGGGCATTGTGCTGCGTTACGGCAGCTTCTACGGGCCAGGCGCCTCGCATTCCCTGCTGGACATAGTGCGGAAGCGGCAGATGCCGGTGATCGGCGGCGGGACCGGGATCTGGTCGTTCATCGAGATCACCGACGCCGCGGCCGCGACGATCGCCGCGGTCGGCCGCGGTGCGCCGGGCGTCTACAACATCACGGACAACGACCCGGCGCCGGTCGCGGACTGGCTGCCGTACCTGGCCAAGGTCGCGGCGCCAAGCCGCCGCTGCGCGTGCCCGCCTGGCTCGGGCGGCTGCTCGCCGGGGAGTTCGTCGTGGTCCAGATGACCAGCGCGCGCGGACCTCGAACGAGAAGGCACGCAAAGAGCTCAGCTGGGAGCCGCGTACGCGAGCTGGCGGAGGATCCGTGCCTGGTCAGCGATGAGACGGGCGCGGCCGAGTAGCCGGCCGTCTTCCCGATCCCGGCCTCGCCCTCGATCAGCACGACCGCCGGCCGGCCTGACGCGACCCGGTCCACAGCATCCCCCAGGACCGCGATCTCCGCCGCACGCCCGCGGATGCCTGGGACCGGCGCCAGCGTTCCCATGAGCCGGATGCTACTCCGCGAGGAGCGTCCCAGGGCAGCGGGCTGCGCGGGTTAGGGCGCCGGAACAGAGCCGGCGCCGGGCCCCCCGGTCACCTCATACAGCGCCCGGAGCAACCCGAGCCAGCCGGTGAAGCGGATCTCCTCCTCTTGCCCGGCGTGGCAATGCCCGGGATCGGGGACGGCCCGGAGGCGGCCGACGGGCGGCTCGGCCCTGTCCAGGATGATGCGGATCTCCATTTGCCCCATCGTTGCGGCCCTGACCGGCGGCAACATCGGCCAGCTGGCCGATGTCTCCCCTGCCGGTGCCGCCGCACGCTAATGGCGTCCTGGCCACCGGCCATCGCCACCGCATAGAGAAAGCGGAGAGCTTATGCCTGCAGCGCGGGCCAGTATCCCCCATGGCGCAGCGAGTCGGCGGGGGATGCAACCCGCGGTGGCCGGGCTCGTGGTCGGGCTGGCTTATGCCGCGATCAGCGTCTACTGGGCCGTCGGCGGCAGGTGGCTGCTCAATACGGTAGGCATCTCGCTGAGCCAACCGGGGCAGGCCGGGCATCTGGTGGCGCTGCTCGCGGTGTGGGGAGCGGCCGCAGTCAAGGCCGTCGCCGCTGTCCTGCCGTTGCTCGCGATAGGGGTCTGGCCGCGAACCGCGAACGGTGCCCTGCGGAGGCTGGCTCGCGTGCTGACCTGGATCGAGGCGGCGATCCTGGTCGGCTATGGCCTGGTCCCGACCGCGACCGGGCTGCTGGTCCAGGCCGACGTGATCGAGGCGGCCGCCCATGCAGACCGCCTGGCCCTGAAATGGCACGCATACCTCTGGGACCCTTGGTTCCTGATCTGGGGCATCTTCGTCTTCCTGGCGCTCTGGCGGTCGCGGTCGGCTAGCCAAGACCATTTACCAGGCCGTGCCCCCGGGGCGGCCCAAGGGTGCTACGCACCGCTCCGGCGAGCAGCTCGAACTGGTCGGGCAGGGCCGTGGCGCGGATGAAGATGAGCTCGTCGCGGCCGGCCGACTCGAACGCAACGGCGTAGCCCTTGACCATATCGGTGCTGATGGCGGCGCCCGCCACGATCTGCTTGGCGATGTCGCCGAGCAGTTGTAGAAGTGCAGGATGCAGTTATCCGCCTGAGTGCTGGCGTGGGGCCCAAGTGAGAAGTAGGCAAGCGAGAGCTTGCGCGGCTTCCGCGGGCGGCCGCTTCCTACCAGGCGTTGCCTGGCGGCGGCCTGCGCGAGCACGTAACCGGCCAGCCCATCGGTCTGCAGCGCCGCCAGATCCTCCGCCGTCACCGGCGCACGCGCCATCCGCAGATTTCGTACGGCTGCCAGGCTCAACCCGGGCCTCCTCACCTTCACTCAGCCAGCAAGACGAACGACCCAGACGATAGACCTTCAGAAATCCCGAGATCGCTTCAGATCCTCGACCTCCCATCGGCCTGGCTGCTAGTGAGATGCGGCGTGAGTTCGACAGCATGGGCGATGTTGAGGTGCCGGCGGACCGGTACTGGGGCGCTCAGACCCAGCGCAGCCTGCAGCACTTCAACGTCGGCCATGACCGGATGCCGAAGAAGGTGTACCACGCCAACGGTTACGTGAAGAAGGCTGCCGCCGTGGTGAACACGCGGGCCGGCGGCCTGCCGGAGTGGAAGGGCCGGCTGATCCAGCGGGTGTGCGACGAGGTGATCAGCGGGCACTGGATGAGGAGTTCCCGCTGTACGTGTGGCAGACCGGGTCGGGGACCCAGTCCAACATGAATGTGAACGAGGTCATCTCCAACCGGTGCATCCAGCTGGTCGGCGGGACGCTCGGCTCGTAACAGCCGGTCCAGCCCAACGACCACGCCAACCCGCTCGCGCTGACCCGCGGCGGCTCGGCCGATGTGCCAGCCAATGCCAATGTCGCTCCGCACCCGGCCTGAACGCGCCAGCGTGGGCTGCGGTGGGCGAGCGAGATCACCATGTCCACAACGCCCGCGATGCCGTTCTGTATCAGTCTGCAACGCTCCCGCACAGCCAGTGCGCCCAGATCCTGCTGCCACCACGCTGCCACGAAGATCAAAAAGCCTGACCGCCTTCCGGCGATCAGGCCTCTGACCTGCACTTCCTGGTAGCGGGGGATGCTCGTCGCACATCGAGCAGCAGGCGCGGACGGATTACCGTGCGCATGGAGATGGTATTCCTGCAACGATAAGCAAGGCGCCCGGCTCAGAGGTGCGACCGCGCTGTTGGAGATGGATGCCCAGCGGGAGGCCGCCGAGCCTTCCGCGACGATTCCGGTTACCCGCCATCGCGGTCGGCCCCGGTCAGAGCCGTTGAGAGTCAAGCGGCCGCCGAAAGCACATCGCCCCGCTACCGCTTAGCGCACAAGCCACCCGGCCAGGGCGGGGCAGGGCGTGCCATCACTTGCCGACCCGTCACGGCCGGGCCCGCCTGATACTGCCCGATCCTGCTGCCACGAAGACCAAAAGCCTGACCACCTTCCGGCGATCAGGCTTCTGACCTGCACTTCCTGGTAGCGGGGGCAGGATTTGAACCTGCGACCTCTGGGTTATGAGCCCAGCGAGCTACCGAACTGCTCCACCCCGCGTCGATGTGCCTTAACTTTAGGGGCCCGCACAGCCGGAGGCAAATCGCTGTGGCCGGATCACGCTCCGACCGACGGCGCGGTGGGCGCGGCCAGCCAGATCACGTAGCGCGCGGGCCAGGGCGCAGTCGGCGGCTGGGTCAGCGTATGCGGATCCTGCGTGGTCCGCAGATCGAGCACCTTGAGAGCGCGCGAGCCGTAGCGCGCCAGTTCGGCGGGACGGCTGGCCAGCAGCACCGGCCGCCGCCCTGCGCTCGAGATCCCGTTCAGCACGCCCCGCACGTCGGCGGCGGACGCATCCGACATCCAGCCGGCCGGCACGCCGCACATGCCCCGGATCACCTGAGTGAACTGCTGCGCCACGTGCCGGTCGAGTATGACCACGGTCGCATCGGCGCCGATCGCCCCGCACAGCCCGCGCACGGCGTCCATCTGGCCGGCGTTGGTCCGCCTCTGGGCCAGCCCGTCGGCCGTCAGCCGCAGCGAGCCGGACGTGCCCGAGTGAGTCAGCCCGATACCGAACGCCGTCACCACCGTAGGCACCAGCAGCGCTGCCACGCAGCACGCTCCGACAAAAGACCAGGCCGCGGTCCCGGCACCGCGCTCCCTGGCCCGGCCGGCCAGCCAGGCCGACGCCCAGATCGCGCCCAGGACCATGCCGGGCAGAACCAGCGGCACCAGCCGGCGGCTCGCCCACGGCTGGTCAGGCACGGTAGCTGGCCACCACAGCACGGCGGCGGCCCCCCAGCCGATAATCGCCAGCGGGAACGCCCAGTTGCGCGCGGCCCCCGTCACGTCCTCCCAGGTCAGCAGGGCGCGCAAGGTCCTGCGCACGAGCAGGGCCAGGCCGAGGCCGCCGAGCAGGACCGCGGGCGCGCCGACGTACCAAATGACCCAGTACAGCGTGTCCTCGGCATACGTCCGGGTCGGATCGACCGGCAGGTGCTCCAGCCGCTGCAGCAGGGCAACGAAGGCGGCCGTCGCGGGATTCGCATGTGCGTGCACGGTCTGCACGTACGGGCGGATCGCGAAGCCGACCAGGACCGCGGCGCTGAGAACGCCGCCCGCCGCGGGCAGCCACCGAACCGGCCGCAGCCCGGCGACCTTCCGCAGCCGACCGCGCAGCCGTTCCCAGCGCGCGAGCAGCACTCCGGCCGCGGTGAGCACGGCCAGCCCCGCCGCGATCAGCCCGACCAGCCGCAACTGCCAGGCGAGGGTGTCCAGATAAGGCCGCGACCCCAGGTATCCGCCGGCCAGGCCGTAGGCCGTACCGACAACAAGACCCAGCAAGAACGGAGGTCCCTGCGCCCGTCGCCCCGCCACCAGCACGCCCGTCAGCGGAATCGCGGGAAGCAGGTAGAGGAGCGCATCCACCCGCGCGAGGACACTCAGCCCGAGCGCCAGTCCGGCCAGGGCCGCGAGTGCGCGGCATGGCGTCAGCCAGCGCGGCCAGCCCCGCGGCGTCGCCGCGGCGCCAGCATCCTCGCCCGCGCTCTGCATGGTGAGCGAATCGATGAGCAGGCAGAGGCCGCCGATCAGTAGCAGCTGCATCAGCGTCTCGCTGAACGCGGACCTGCTCGTGTACTGCTCGGGCAAGGTGAGGCCGAGTACAAATGCCCCGGCCGGCGCCCACTGGGGGCCGGCCAGCCGCCCGACCAGGCCGCCGAACGCGAGGATGGCCAGGGCCCCGAGGACCGGGCTCATCGCCGCCGCCGCGGACAGCCCGTGTATCCAGAATCCCGCGGCGACCAGCATGGGCAGGCCCGGCAGTCCCGACGGCACCACCGCGGTGCCGTGCGGGAAGAAGCCGACGCTGGAGAAGGAAAGGCCCGGATGCGCACCGCCGAAAGCGGCCAGTGATTCCCCGATCCGCAGCGTGCCGTGCTGGGCGACCCAGTACCCGGACTGCAGATAAGCCCCGGGATCCCGGCGGACGATAACCGAGGGTGAGTTGACGATCAGCTGCCAGGCGCCGAAGCCCGCCGCCACCGCGATCGTTCCGGCCAGTCCCCACCAGGCCGCCCAGCGGCGCTCGGGGCTTGCTCCTCGCTGCGCCAGCGGCCAGCGGCCCGGAACCCGGCGCAGGCCGTAGACGACGAGTGCCACCGCCAGCGGAGCGGAGATCAGCAGCATGGCAGCGGGCACGAACGAGCCAGCCAGCAGCAGCGGCAACCCGGGCAGCAGCCAGGCCATCATCAGGATCACCGGCAGGTCCGTGAGCTGAGCAAAGGCGCCGCCGGTGGCCGGCGCAGGCCGGCTGCGGCCGGCCTGGCCGAGACGGCGGCCAGCCTGGCTGACGCGGCGGCCGGCCTGGCTGAGACGGCCGCCGATAACGGCGACGCCGCCGCGGCCCTTCTTGCCCTGATCCTTCTTGCCCTGCCCCGTGCCGTCAGGGCCGGGCGCGGCCTGAACTGCGGTGTCCTGGCCCACGGCGTCAGTGCCCGCCGCGTCCCGAACTGCGGTGTTCTGGCCCCCGGCGTCAGGGCCCGCCGCGTCCCGGACTGCGGTGTTCTGGCCCCCGGCCTCAGGCCCCGCCGCGTCCCGGACTGCCGTGTCCTGGCCCCCGGCGTCAGGCCCCGCCACGTCCTGGGCTGCGGTGTCCTGCGCTGCCGCGTCCTGACCTACTTCGCCCTGGGCCGCGCTTCCCTGACCGGCCGCCTCGCTGCCGCGGGCAGGCGGCGTTCCCGCGTCCTCGGACTCCCCCGGATGCTCCGTAATATCCCCCGCCTGACCTGCCGCGACGGTGTTGTCCGCGGCGGCATTATCCTCCGCCGTAGTGCCGTTGGCAGTGGCCGAACGGCCGGTCCGCCGGTCTCCAGAACGCACGCACCCACTGTAGATGGGGCCCTGGCCGCAGATGCGCGATCACGGCCGTACGGAGCCCGGATGTCATCCGTGAAGTGGCCGATTCCTCCCAGTAGCCGCGCATAACATTGCCTGAACGGTTGGCGTCAGGTTAGGTGCGCCGGACGGCTAGGATCAGTGCCGGAGGAGCGATGAGCCACTACGACGTGGATGACGCGGGGGGGCAAGCACCGCGCCGCGCCACGCGCGGCGGGTCGCCTTCGCGTCGGCGTCGTCGCATCGCGGCCTGGACCTCGGTCTGCCTGACGGCTGTCCTCGTGGCCGTGGCGCTCGGTGCCTACGGGGAATACCGGAATGTGGTCGACAGCATCCACCATGTCGCCATCACCGGCCTCGGGAAGCGGCCGCCGCAGTACACCAACGCGGTGAACATCCTCATGATCGGCTCGGACAGCCGGAACGGCGCGAACAAGAGGTTCGGCGAGAGCCTGGCGGGCGGCCCCCAGCGCTCGGATACGGTCATCGTGCTGCACATCTCGCCTGGCCGGCACCGCGCCACCGTGCTCAGCTTCCCCCGTGATTCCATGGTGCCGACCTACGCCTGCACGCGCATCAGCAACAGTGAGCCGGGCCAGGTGGAAGACCTCACCTCGTTCGAGCGGATCAACTCCACCTTCGCCAATGGCGGCCCGGCCTGCCTGTGGAAGACCATCGAGCAGCAGACCGGCATCCGCATCGACCACTTCATCGAGCTCAACTTCACTGGCTTCATCCACGTGATCAACGACATCGGCGGCGTCAACCTCTGCCTGCCCTTCGCGGTGAACAACGTGAATTCAGGATTGCACCTGTCGGCTGGTGAGCACCATGTCAAGGGAACCGAGGCGCTGGCCTTCTGGCGTACCCGCGAGAACATCGGAATGGGCTCTGACCTGCAGCGGATCCAGCGCGACCAGTACCTGATGGCATCGCTGATGCAGGGCATCGAGCATTCCAACATGCTGGCCAGCCCGACCAGGATCTTCTCCGTGGTCAAGGACGTCGCCGATGCGATGACCACGGACATGTATCCGTCCACCCTGCTGAAGATCGCCGAAAGCATGAAGGACGTGTCCCTGAGCTCGGTGCAATTCATCGAGATTCCGACTGCTCCATATGTCGGTGACCCGCTCGCGGAGGTTCAGTTCGCGGAGCCGGGGGCGACCAGATTGTTCACGGCGATCGCGCATGATCGGACCCTGCCCAAGACGAAGAAGGTGACGAGCCCCAAGGTCACCCCCGTCCTTGACGCCAACCCGTCCAAGGTCAACGTGCAGGTGATGAACGGCTCCGGCGTCGAGGGCATCGCCGGCAAGGCCGGGGCTGCTCTGACCGCCCGCGGTTTCCACGTGGTCGGCACTGGCGATGACCCTCCCTTCGATCACACCAGCTCAGTGATCGAGTACGCGAGTGCCGCCGACATGCCGGCGGTCAAGACCCTGCAGCAGCAGCTCAGCGACGTCACCGTGCAACTGGACACCAGCCTGACGCCAGGCACGATCGAGCTGGTCCTCGGTTCCAGCTACCAGGGCCTGCTCGCGTCGCCGTCAACCGCCACGGCGCACCACCACAAGCCCGGTGTTGACAGTCTCGCCAAGAGCTTCGGCGGCATCACCGCAGCGGCCAGCTGCCGCAGCGACGGGGCGGCCTTCGCGGGACCCGACAGCCCGTAACGGCGGACGAGCCGGCTAGCGCGCCACGCGGTAGCGGAGGTAGACGACCTTTGAGCTGAAGGTGCGGGTCTCGGCGAGTTCGAGATCCACCCGGCGCTCGCGCTGGGGAAAGAACGGAACGCCACCGCCCACCAGCACCGGGTAGACCCTGGCCCGGTACTCGTCGATCAGGCCCAGCGCGGCCGCCTCGGCGGCCAGAGCCGCGCCGCCGATCGCGATGTTGCCCTCCGCCGGCCCGGCCCGCAACCGCTCGATCTCCTCCGCCAGGCCGCCGGAGGCCAGCCGGGCATTGCCCTGCACCGCCGGCAGCGTGGTGGAGAACACCACCTTGGGGAGCGGCTTCCAGATCGCGGCCCACTCGAGCATGGCGTCGTCGAGCGATGGATCCTGGTCGGCGGTCTCCCAGTACAGCATCGTCTCGTACAGCCGCCGTCCCATCAAGTGGACGCTGACCCCTCGTATCTCGTCGGTGACGAAGCGAAAGAGCTCCTCGTCCGGCGCCGACCAGCCGAATCCGCCGTCCGGCCCGACGATGTAGCCGTCCAGGGAGACGCCCATCGAATAGGTCACGCTGCGCATCAGAAGTCCTCCTGCCGCGCTTTAGCAGCGCTGGCCCCCGGGCCCCGAGCCTGATTCGGCCATCGGGCGCCCGGCCGCCTCCGCGGGCTCGGCGTCGTCCGGGCTGGTCTCGGGCGGTTTCCTGGTGGCCAGCGACACCTGCAACCAGATAACCAGCGCGGCCGGGTAGATGAAGTAACCAAAGCGGGTCGCGGGGGCCAGCAGGAACATCAGCGTGAGGCCGATGACAAGCCGCCAGGTCGCGGCCGGGACATCGCGCGGCGGCCGCAGGATCAGGGATACCACGATGCCCAGCCCGGCCAGGATGAGCAGCGCAATGGCGATCATGTGACCGACATGCCCGGTCTGGGCGATCGCATGACCCGGCAGCGGGCTGGCCGCGGCCGACTTGATGTCGGCCAGGCCCAGCGGGAACATGATCGTGTTGGCGACCAGGGCTGATGGCCAGAGGATGGCCACCGGGCCGATCAGTGCCGCGCAGGCCGCGATCGTGGCGCCCAGGAAACGCAGCATGGGCTGCCTGCCATCACGGACTCCGATCAGCACGGCAGCAACCACGACCGCCGGCCACGCCGTCGCCTTCGCCGCGGCGGCAACGCCGAGGGCGAGCCCGGCCAGGACATGCCGGGGCCGCCGCCACAGCAGCGCCAGGCCGAGGCACATGAGGGCGAGGATGGGGACATCGGTGCCGCCGACGGCGAGTTCGAATGCGATCACTGGCGTCGCGGCGACAAACAGCGTCCAGCGCACGACATGCCGGGCGCCCGCGGCCGCTAGCGCCAGGCCGAAGACGATCAGGAAAGCCAGGCCGAACCAGACCCGCGGATCGGTCACCATCCCATTGCCGAATAGCGCACGCGGGATCCCGAACAGCGACATCACGGGCAGATAAGGGTTGTAAGCATTCGGGTTGTGCGTCGCGGCGAGCGTCGCGGCGCTCTGATAGGGCGAGTGGTCGTGAACGAGTTGACCAGCCGACCGCTGGATGACGGACACCTCGGGCTGGCGTTTGCCCGTGGCGTCGTTCCAGTACAGCGGCGCGACCAGCGCGCCGGCCACGCTTATCAGCAACGCCAGGTCAAGGCCCCGGGACTGCCAGGCCAGCACGGCCACCGCGGCCATCAGGTAGGCGCAGGCGGCGATCGCGCCCCAGTGCCGGTGCAGGTCATTGCTGCTGAACAGCGCGACTCCGGTCGCGAAGATCGCGCACGCGGCGAAGGCCGCGGCGCACCACTGCCGGGGGATCGTCACAGGGGCCATCCACCGGGCCCACCGGCCAGGCTGGTTAAGCTCCGCCAGGGCTAGCCTCAGCGAGAGCATGGCCATTGACGATCCTCCACCGGACAGATTCTAGCGCCTGGCGGCTGGCTGGCCCGCCCCGTGTCGCCTGGTGTCGCCTGAGCTGGCACCGCCCGGACTGGCTCGTCCGGTCTGCCCGGCTCGTCCGATCATGTCCGGTTTAGTACCAACCGCCCGGACCTGACCTGAATCCCAACAGAGTAATGCCTCCATACCAGCTCAAGTCAACGGCCGCCGCATGGCTCTGCCCCGGCTCAGATCACCGGCGGCCGCCCGGCCCGGGTCATCCGCCAGGCCGTCCGGACTGAGATCGGGTGGCGCCGCCCCGGGTCAGTCCGCCAGCCCTCCGCGAACCCGGACAGCCACGCCCGCACCGCGCTGGCCGACCGCACCCGGATGAGGGTCATTGTCAGCCAGTCCAGCAGGTAGGCGCCCGCCAGCGGCCAGGGCAGGTTCCTGCGGGCCAGCAGTACCCGGTTCCGCCCGTCCAGGCGGTGGAACTCCGCATGCCGTGCGTTCGGCATCGCGTGGTGGCACATCCGTGCCGTGGCGTCATACTCAAGCCGGTAACCCAGGTCCATCAGCCGCCAGGCCAGATCGGTCTCCTCGTGGGCATAGAAAAACTGCGCGGGCAGGCCGCCAGCCTCCAGGTACGCCGCCCGGCGGATCGCGCAGGCCCCCCCGGAGAAGGTCGTCACCTGGGAGGACCGTTCCGGATCACCGGCCCGCAGCCGGGGCACGTGCCATCGTGCACCGGGGCCGCCCGCTGGATCGACGACGCGGAACGAGATCACCGCGAGCCCCGGATCGGCGGCGAAGCGCCCGGCGATGTACTCCCCCAGGCCCGGATCGGGATACCAGCCATCATCGTCCAGGAAGAGCACGACGTCGCCCGTGCAGGCGTCCACGCCGGCGTTACGGCCGGCCGCGACCCCGACGTTCTCCGGCAGCCGGAGCGTCGTGACGCCATCCGGGACTGGCGGCACGTCCGCGCCGTTGCCGACGACCACGAGATCACCGCCGTCGGCCCGCAGCGTCGCGGTGCTGGCGATCGCCCGGTCAAGCTCGGCCGGGCGGTTGCCCATCGTGAGGATGACGCACGACAGCTTCACCAGGATCTCCTTGCCGTCACCGGAGCCGCCTCGACGCGACGATCGCTACCAGGTGCGCGACAACCATGAGCGTGCTCACGGCCAGGCACGCCAGCATGAGGACCCGGGTGGCGAGCAGCCCGCCACGGATCTCGTCGGCCACCGCCGCGAGCAGGATCAGCAGCGACAACTCCACCGCGTGGGTGATCCGGTGCACCTTCAGCACGCTGGCCAGCCGCCGCGCCAGGGCCAGGCCCGAGCCGGTGGGCCGCAGCGCCTCGTCCGGGTAGGCGGGGGGCAGGCCTTCCTTGGCTCGCGCGACCACCACATTGTCGGTCTCGGCCTTGACGATGACCGCCAGCACCGCGGCGGCCAGGCCCGCGCTGACGTACGGGCCGGAGTCCGTAAGATGCCCCTGCGCGCGCAGGCCGAGCCCGATGAGCAGCGCCGCCTCGCCCAGGTAATGGCCGATCAAGTCCAGGTACACGCCGGTCGCCGAGGTCCGGCCGCTCCACCGGGCCAGCTCGCCGTCGGAGCAGTCAAACAGCAGGTAGCCCTGGATCAGGATGGCGGCCGCGACGGCGGTGAGCAGGCCGCCGAGCGCGACGAGCACCCCGGCGGCGAGGCCGCAGCTGATGTACGCCAGGGTGACCGCGTTCGGTGACCAGCCGAGCCGCGCGAAAACCCAGGTCGCGTACGGCGAGAACTTGCGCATGTAGACACGGCCGGCCCAGTGCTCGTCGTTGAGCCGGTCGAGCACCGCCTGCGGCTGGCCCTGCGCTCGCAGCTCAGCCAGCGATGGCCCGGGCATACGCCTCCACTCGGTCGGCTATCTCCGCATCGGACATGGCCAGGCGCTCCAGGATCGTGTAGCGGCCCGGGCGGGTCGCCGGAGCGTGCGCGACGGCCTTGGCGAAGTCGGCGTGCGACAGGCCGAGATCATCCGGCGTCCGGGGCAGTCCATGGCGGCTCAGGCAGGCGGAGAGCAACGCGGCCTGGCCCGGGTCGTCCCGCAGGTAGGCGCAGAACAGCGCCCCCACCCCGGCCAGCTCGCCGTGGCTGCCGGTACCCGGGTAGAGCTGATCGATGGCATGCATGATCTCGTGGTCGCCGCCACTGCACGGACGGCTGGACCCGGCCACCGACATGGCCAGGCCGGACAGGATCAGTGCCTCGGCGAGCACGGTGAGGAACTCATCCGAGCGGGCGGCATGTGGCTGGTGCAGGACGGCCTGTGCCGCGCAGCGGGCCATGGCGGCGGCCAGCCCGTCCACCCGCTCGCCGGTGTCCGCGGCGGACAGTTCCCAGTCGGCCACGGCCGAGAGATTGCTGACCACGTCGCCGATCCCGGCGCTGGCGAGTGGCTCCGGAGCGCAGCGGACCCGGTCCAGGTCCACCACGACGGCGACCGGCATGACCACGCCGTAGGACCCCTTCCCCGACTCGTGCTCCAGGGTGCTGACCGGCGAGGCGATGCCGTCGTGCGCCAGGTTCGTCGCGACGGCGACCATCGGGATCCCGGCCATGTGCGCGGCGAACTTGGTGACGTCGATGGTCTTGCCGCCGCCGATCCCGGCCACCGCCTCGTAGGACCCGGCCCGGAGCCGCTTGCCGAGCGTGACGGCGCTGCTGTGGGTGCCATCGCCGATCCGGAAGACCTCGGCGGCGTCGATCTCGAGCTCGGCGGCGATGCTGTCCCCCTGGCCGCGCCCGACCGCGACCGCCACCCGTCCTTCCATCGCGATGCGCCGGTCAGCGAGCAGCACGCCAAGGCCGGCCACTGCCCCGCGCCGGACATCGACGATCATCGGGGCGGCCAGCATCCGGGCCAGCAGCGGCATAGGCCTCCTTCGGGTGTGTGAGTGCCGGGCCACGGCGAGACGGAGCCCGGCGACCGCGCCGGGCGGGCGGGCGCAGCGATTACCGCACCGAGCCGAACGCCGCGGTTGTTGCGTCAGGGCGAAGTACCAGGCACCCTGCGCGTTCCGTGCACCCGCGAGATTACGTGACCACCCGCGAGATTAGCAGCGGACGGCGATCTCCCGTGCCCTGCGCAGGTCGTCGTGGTTGTCAACCTCGACCCATTCCACCGCGCCGATCGGGGCGACCGCGATCTCGCCGCCGCGATCCGCGAACTCCTGGTAGCCATCCTCGTAGTAGAGGCCGGGATCGCGCCGCCAGGTTGCCTCCAGTGCGCTGGCCAGCGGTACCGCGGCGGCCTCGGTGATAAGCGTGGCGCCGATGTACTCTCCGTAGGCCCGGGCGGGATCCATCTGCTTGGTAATCCTGGCCAGCAGCCGCCGCGAGTCGAGGACGACCTTCATCTCCTCCTCAGCGAGCCGCTTGACGTCGTCGACCGCGAGAATTACGGCCGGGCCACCCTGGCCGGCCGCGCCCGCCGCCGCGAGCAGCGTCTTCTCCACGCTCACCGGGTGGACGGTGTCGCCGTTGACCAGCAGCACGCCGCGGGTGAAGTACTCGCGGGCCAGCCAGAGCGAGTAGGCGTTGTTCCAGTCCAGCGCCCGGTCGTTATACAGCAGGTGCAGTGTCACTCCGTGCCTGCGCTGCAAATCCTCCGCCCGGTTGCTGACGACGCTGGCCGCATGCCCGACCACCACGACGACGTCGCGCAGCCCGACCGCGGCCAGGTTGCGCAACGCGATGTCCAGGATCGTGGTCTCGCCCGCCACCGGGAGCAGCGCCTTCGGCAGCGCATCGGTATCGGGACGGAGCCGGCGCGAGGCGCCCGCCGCTAGGACCATGCCGATCACCGGCGGTCTCCCTCCATCGCTGCCAGCCAGCTTGTCCTGGCTTCCCGGCAGATGAGCACACCAACATACGCCGCCAGCAGGAGGTAGGCGAACGTCGCTATCCCGAGCGCGGCACCGAGCCCGGCCACGATCATCCGGCCGTCCCAGCCAAGCGCCGCGTGCCGCTGGGCATGACCGGCCAGGTCCGCGTAGCGCACGGCGAGCACGGCGCACAACGCGAAGATCACCGGCGCCGGGACCCCGGTGGCAAAGCCAACCGCGGCGATATAGATGTACTGGCCGACCTGCAGCACGACGGGCACGATCCAGTCGAGCCGGCCGTCGTGCGGGTGGCTGGAGCCGACCGCGGCGAGCAGCATCGCGATAACGGGGGCGATCAGCAGGAAGCCGGGAAGATCACGCAGCCCGAGCGCGGCCAGCACGCACACGGCGGCCAGGCCGGTCAGCGCCGGGGGCAGGGGCACGAGCTGGCCCCGGACCGGACGACCCAGCCAGCCCGCCAGCCGCCCGTCATCGCGGCAGGCGGCCACGGGCCGAAGGCCGGCGCTCCCGTCCGGCTGGCGCCGGCCGCCCACGAGCGCGTAGCAGATGGCGATGACTGCCCAGCCGAGCAGGCCGAAGAGGGCGGCCCGTCCTCCCCAGAGCGGCGCGACGACGGCGATCAGCAGTACCCGCCCGGCGTAGGGGAAGGCGAGGATCCGCAGGATCAGGCCGTCAAGCCGCGCTTCCCGCGGCCCGCTGGCCGACCGCAGGTTGCCGCACGCACCGGCCAGCTGGCTGACCGACACCAGGATCACCACCGTTGTGGCCAGCTGCCACATGCCGATCCGGCCGGGCGCAAGACCACCCGCCGGACGGCCGGCGGCCGGGATTCCCGCCGCGACGCCGCCCGCGGCGAGGGCCGCGTAAACTCCGCACTCGGTCAGGACGCCGCAGGCGCGGGCCAGGCGGCCCGCGCTGATGACGGTCTCACCCTGGCCGGCCGCCGCACCCTGGCCGGCTACCGCTCCCGGACTGGCCGCCGCGGCCGCAGTGGCCCCGGGCGCCGGGAGCCCGAGCCCGCGGGCGGAGTGGCCGGCCAGGTAGCTGCCGCAGAGCGCGGCGGCGCCGATCACGTTTCCGGACCTGGTGCCTGCGCTGAACCACACGGCAGCGCACAGGCCCAGGCAAAGCGAGATGCCGGTCGCCGAGTTGGGGGCCAGGGACCGCCGCGCCACCCAGGTGGCCATGCGGCGAGGCAGCCTGTCGACGGCCTCCGCCACGGTCATGCCCAACCTCCCGTCAGCCCGGATTCCCGCGCTGGCGCCATCACCCCCGGCGAAACTCGGGCCACGCCCGGCCCGGTGTCATCAGCCCGAGCGATACCCAGCCGGGCGGTACCCCATTCCCGCCGCGGCCAGTCGCCTGGATTGGCTCATGCTGACCGGCGGCTGGCTCTTGCTGGCCGACGGCTCGTACTCTAGCCCTCGCCCGGTGACCCGGGCTCTCGCCGGACGGGTGCTGCCGCGGTCATGACCGGGCGGTACAGTCCGCTCATGCGGACGGTCGCGGTGGTACTGGCTGCCGGATCCGGCCAGCGATTCGGCGGCGCCGTGCCCAAGCAGTTGCGCACGCTCGCGGGCCGGACGCTGATCGAGCACTCCGTGGCGGCCTTCGAGAGCGCTCCGGGCATCGACGCGATCCTGGTCGTGACCACCCCCGGCCTGGCCGGCCAGGTGCGCGCGCTGGTGATGAACGGCCGGTACGGCAAGGTGACCGACGTGATCGACGGCGGGGTAACCCGCACGGACTCCACCCGGCAGGCGATCGCGGCGCTCGGCGCGGACGAATGCGACGTGCTTTTCCACGACGCGGCGCGGCCGCTGATCGATCAGCGGACCATCGCGGGATGCATCCGCGCGCTGGCCACGGACCTGGCCGTCGGCGTCACTGTCCCGTCTTCCGACACGATCGTCGAGGCGCGTGACGGCGTGCTGACCGGCATGCCGCGCCGGGACCTGCTGCTGCGCTGCCAGACGCCGCAGGGGTTCCGGCTGTCGGTGATTAGCCGGGCGCATCAGCTCGCCGAGGCGGATCCGGGCTTCGCCACGTCGGCCTCGACCGACGACTGCGGCGTGGTGCTGCGCTATCTGCCGGAGGTCGCGGTCCGCGCCGTGCCGGGCAGCGAGCGCAACATGAAGATCACCTACCCCAGTGACCTTGATCTTGCCGAGGCGCTGCTCCGGGGCTGACTGGTCCGGATCAGCGCCTGGGCCGGCTGATCAGCGGCCGGAGCGGCCGTTCGCCAGCCGGGCCGGGCTGGTCAGGAAGCCGGTCCCCCAGCACAGGTGCATAACGGCCAGGACGGCCGGGATCCGGGCCGCCACCCGGGCCGGCCGCCCGCGCGCCGCCGCGGCGGCGACGGCCACGATCCCGGCCAGGTACACCAGCGGCACGGCCAGCCCGGCGGTCGCGATCACCGGCCAGCCGGTAGCGCCGGCGGCCAGGCCGGCCACCCCGGCCAGTCCCGCGAGTGTTCCCGCGGCGATCACCACGACCGCGGCAGGCGGGGCCAGGTAACGCCGGTTGATGGTGCCCGCATGCTGTCGTGCCACCACCCGGCGCCACCGGCCGTAGCGGAAGTACTGCACGGCGAGCGCCCGGATGCTGTCCCGCGGCCGATAGGTGACCTTCAGGTCAGGCAGGAACCAGATCAGCCCCCCGGCCTGCCGGATCCGGTGGTTCATCTCCCAGTCCTCGGCGACCGCGAAGGCCTCGTCGTAACCGCCCACCTGCTCGATCGCGGCGCGGCGGTACACCCCCAGGTACACCGTGTCCGCGGGGCCCGCCTGGCCGCCGGTGTGGAACTGCGCGGCGCCCACCCCGGCCGGGGAGGTCATCGCCCAGGCCACCGCCTGCTGGAACGGGGTTACCCCGGCTGCGGCCATGACGCCGCCGACGTTATCGGCCCCGGTCTCCTCCAGCGCCCGCACCGCGGTCCGCAGGTACCCGGGCGGCAGCAGGCAGTGCCCGTCGACCCGCGCCACCACCGAGTGCCGGGATGCCTTGATCGCGGCGTTGAGTGCGCTCGGGATCTGCCCCGAGGGGTTGGGTACCACGGTGATGCGCGAATCGCCGGCCGCGATCCGTTCCGCAATTTCGCTGGTCCGGTCGCGGGACGGGCCCACGGCCAGGGCCAGCTCCAGCTCGCCCGGATAATCCTGGCTGAGCACCTCGCGGACGGAGTCCGCGAGGTGCCGTTCCTCGTTCCTGACCGGCATCACCACGGAAATCCCGGGGAACGTGCCCGGGGCTGAGCCGGGCACCAGCGGAGGCCGCGCGGCAGCGCCGGGGGGCGCGGGTGAGTCACTCATGACGCTGGTCACGGTACCGCCCCCGGGGCGATGTCGTCACCTGGGTCCGCGGCACGGGGCGAGCCGCGGAGAACGGGCGTACTGCCGGGTTCAGAGCGCGGCGTCCTCCAGCATCTCGGTGACCAGCGCGGCGATCGGCGATCGTTCCGAGCGGACCAGCGTGACATGGGCGAACAGCGGGTGCCCCTTGAGCTTCTCGATCACGGCCACCACGCCATCGTGCCGGCCGACCCGCAGGTTGTCGCGCTGCGCGATGTCGTGGGTGAGCACCACCCGCGAGCCGGCCCCGATCCTGGACAGCACGGTCAGCAGGACTCCGCGTTCCAGCGACTGCGCCTCGTCCACGATCACGAAGGAGTCGTGCAGGGATCGGCCGCGGATGTGGGTCAGCGGCAGGATCTCCAGCATCTCCCGCTCCAGCACTGACTTGATGACCTCGGCCGTGGTCACGGCCGACAGGGTGTCGAAGACAGCCTGGGCCCACGGGTTCATCTTGTCCGTCTCCGAGCCCGGCAGGTAGCCGAGTTCCTGGCCGCCGACCGCGTACAGCGGGCGGAACACGACGAGCTTGCGGTGCTGCTTGCGCTCCATCACCGCCTCGAGCCCGGCACAGAGCGCGAGCGCCGACTTGCCGGTGCCCGCCCGGCCGCCGAGCGAGATGATCCCGACCTCCGGGTCGAGCAGCAGGTCGAGCGCGACCCGCTGCTCGGCGCTGCGGCCGCGCAGGCCGAACGCCTCGCGGTCGCCGCGGACCAGCCGCACGGACTTGTCCGGCTGCACCCGGCCGAGCGCGCTGCCCGCCCCGGACGCGCCGGAGACAAGTACGAGCCCGGTGTGGCAGGGCAGCTCGCGCGCCGCCTCGCAGTCCAGCCGGCCGGAATCGTACAGCTCGCCGATCTCCGCCGCGGTCACGTCCAGTTCGCTCATGCCGGTCCAGCCCGACTCGGCCGGCATCTCGGCGCGGTACTCCTGAGCGGTCAGGCCGATGGCCGCCGCCTTCACCCGGAGCGGCAGGTCCTTGCTGACCAGCACCACCGCGGCGCCTTCGGCGGCCAGGCTGCGCGCGACCGACAGGATCCGGGTGTCGTTGTCGCCGAGCCGGAACCCGGGCGGCAGCACCGCGGGATCGGCGTGATTCAGCTCGACCCGTACCGTACCTCCCTTGTCCCCGATCGGCAGCTCCGCGTCCAGCCGGCCGAACTCCACCCGGAGGTCATCCAGGAGCCGGAGTGCCTGCCGGGCGAAGTAGCCGAGTTCCGGATGATCACGCTTGGCCTCGAGCTCGGTGATGACCACGACCGGCAGCACCACCTGGTGCTCGGCGAACCTGCCGATTGCCGCCGGGTCGGCCAGCAGAACGCTGGTGTCGAGGACGTACGTGCGCCGGTCGGCATCTGCCGCCGGTTGGCCTGGCTCCGCTGGCTCGCGGGCCTGGCGGCCGGAATCGGGACGGGAGTTGGTCGGCCGCTGCTGGCGGCGCGCTGGAATACTGGCCACTCGCTCTCCCCTGGGCGCCGCTGCTGGCGCCGCGTTCGGACACAGACGTGTCGGCGGGACCGGGACCGGCCAGCGATGGGCCGGGCGCCGGCCCTTCGCTCATCTCGCCTGCGTGCCAGGACGCGAAGCTCGAAGATCTCGAGGGCCTTCCCGTCGGGCGGCTACGCACCGCCCGTCAACTCAGACCGTACCCTCGGTCTGCCGTTTCCAGGAAGTACCGAAACGATCTGTTAACACGGCGAGCCGGCCGCGCGCCGGTGACAACGCGGCGGCGGGTGGCATGGAGGCTGGTCAGGAGCCGAACCGGCGGTGCCTGGCCGCATACGAGCGCAGTGCGCGGAGGAAATCCACCCGGCGGAAGGCCGGCCAGTAGGCGTCACAGAAATAGAACTCCGAATGCGCGCTCTGCCAGAGCAGGAAACCGCCCAGCCGCTGCTCCCCGGACGTCCTGATCACCAGGTCCGGGTCGGGCTGGCCGGCGGTGTAAAGATGCTCGGCGATGTGCTCGACATCGAGGATCTCGGCCAGTTCCTCGATCGAGGTGCCCTTGGTCGCGTGCATCTGCAGCAGCGACCTGACCGCGTCCGCGATCTCGCGGCGGCCGCCATATCCGACCGCCACGTTGACCAGCAGCCCGGTGCGGTCGGCGGTGACCTCGCCGGCGTCCTTGAGCGTGCGGGCCGTGTCGGCGGGCAGCAGGTCGAGCGCGCCCATCGGGTTGAGGTGCCAGTTCTGGGTGGCGAGCTCGCGCACGGTGCCCTCGATGATCCGCAGCAGCGGATCAAGCTCGCTGGCCGGGCGGGCCAGGTTGTCGGTGGATAGCAGCCAGAGCGTGACCACCTCGACGCCGCTTTCCTGGCACCACTGCAGCAATTCGAAGATCTTGTCGGCGCCCTTCTGGTGCCCGCCGCTGACGTCGGCCAGGCCGGCCGACCTCGCCCACCGGCGGTTACCGTCGCACATCACCCCCACATGCCGGGGGATCACCTGGGGCGACAGGGACGCTTCGAGCCGACGCTCGTAGAGCCGGTAGGCGAGATCACGCAGTCCCATCCGGCCACCTTCCTCGCTGCCGCCGGGCCCGCCGGCGGCTAGCACCCAGCTGATTCCCGGCGGGGCGGACGGGGCCAGCCGTGCTGGCGGTGCTAACGGTGGCGGCCGTGGCCGGCGCCAGGCCGCCCAGGATGCCGCCCGGTTCTCTAAGCACCGTACCTAAGAATGTCACCAGTTCGGCTCGCGCGAATACTTTTGTGAACGCAGTGTAACTAATTCATAGCTAAACGTTAACTTTGCCGAGGCGGAAACGGCAACGCCCGCCCCCGCGGGGAACCGGGTGCCCGCGGCCCGGACCGGGGCGCGAGGCGCCGCGCCGCGGCCAGGACCGCGCCCGCGGTCAGCGGATCGACTTGGTGATGGCGTCGTCGAGCCCGGCGAAGGAAGCGAGGTACTCCCGGCGCTCCCGCTTCAGCCGGGAGACCATTCCGTCGTATTCCTCCAGCCGGCCCTGGCGCTGGTAGAGCTGGCGCGGCTGCAGGATCTCGATGTCGTCCACCCCGGGCAGCGAGGATGCGACCTCGTAGCCGAAGTCGGGGTCGGTGACCCACTCGATGGTGCCGGAGACGATGGCCTGGACGATCGCCGAGGAGTAAGGGATCGTCACCTTCTTCGACTCCGCCTCGTCCGTGCCGCCGACCCGGCCGGTGTTGAGCAGGTAGACCTTCAGCTCGTGGCTGCCGAGCAGCTCCAGCATCCGGTTGCCCATGTCGGCCATGTCCCGCGGGAAGAACGGGTTGGTGCCGGGGACGCGGAGGAACTTTCCTTCCTCGTCCTTGCCGCCCGCCGACGTCCCGGTGGTCTCGCCGAGCATGAAATAGGCGGCGGCCTGCGCGCCGTCGAGCTTCGCCACGCCGGGGACGATGTTCTGGTTCTTGTTCAGGATGAGCAGGAACTCCGCGGGCGGCACCTCGTTGCCGGGCCACGGGTCGACGTAAGAGAACGGCCAGGTGGTACGGCCGTTCTTGGTGTACGAGGTGTCGAAGAAGTCCACCTGGCCATCGGCATCGACCGAGACATTCTCCAGGTAGGCATCCGGCTTCGTGGTCGCGTTATAGATCGCGGGCTCGAGATCGGGGTCCAGCCCGAAGGTCTTCGCGAAGCAGCCGTTTTCCGTCGTGTAGACCTGGCCGCCCGGCATCAGCGCGATGAAATCGTCCTGCGCGGGCTTGCTGCCCAGCTGGGTGGTGAAGGTCGTGGTGGTCTTGCCGGTACCGGACAGGCCGACGATGAGCACCGCGGTGGGCTTCCCGTCCACCGGGATCACCTTGCAGCCGGCGTGCAGCGCGAGCCCGCCGCGGTTGTAGACGATGTTGTTCCACATCCGCAGGCCGCCCTTCTTGGACTCACCGAAGTAGTCCGAGTTGAGCACGCGGGTGATGTTGGAGTTGAGGTCGACCGCGATGACCCGGTCGTCCGGATAGCCGGGCGCGGGGAGGTTCGGCGTGTAGATGACCGTGGTGTCCGGCGCCCAGGCCGCCGCGTCGTAGTCGTCCTCGACCGGGTAGTAGAGCTGCTTCTGCATGCCGGCCACGTTGGCGTTCGCGGCCTCCATGATCAGGCGCGCCCTGGTCCGGAACGCCGGGTTCGAGCCGATGTAACCGTCCACGACGACCACGTCGGTGCCGGCGATGTAGGCGTCCTGCGCCGCGGCGATGCGGTCGTACTCCTCGCGGGTGATGGTCTGCTTGGTCGCGTTCGTGGAGTCATCGACGACGAAGGTGGAGCGGGTACTGCGGGAGTCCACCCTCGCCTTGACCACTACGTTGCCGAACTCCGTGACCTGGCTGTTCGGCATTTTCTCCGCCAGTACGCGGAGCCGCTCCGTCGTCGGATTCCACTCAACCGACGCGGCCCTCACCTCATACACCACGACTTCTCCTCCTCCGGACGCCTGCGGGGGCTATTCGCTCCGGGCTTACCCGCCGCAGCGCAGGGCAGGGCCCTGTACTCGCGGGATCTCGGGAGTGTACCCCGGTAAGGAGAGGTCAAAGATGTGCGGCACCTGCGGACCGGCCGGACCGGCCCGGCGCCGCTGGCCAGCAGGTGGCCTAGGACGCGCCCGGCCGGCGGCCCGCAGCTGGCGTCCGGCGCGGCCCGGCCGGGTTGCGCGCCGGACGCCAGTTCCGGCCGATCAGGATCGCGGCCCGCCGGACCGCACGTGCTCAACCTTGAGCAGGGCTTCCCTGAGGTCCGTCAGCCAGGTGTCCTCGTGCTCCCCCACCAGGCGGACGCACCACGCCAGCGCGTCGCTGCGGCTGCGCGCGACGCCGGCATCGACGAGAGTGTCGAGCACTAGCCGCTCGGCCTGGCGAAGCCGGGTCATCACCGGCACGGAGAAGGTGGTGAACATCACAGTGGTACCAGCGCAAGTCGCGCCCCACGAGACCTTGCGGCCGAAGCTGTGCTCCGCCTCGCGGGCGATCTCCATCCGCTGCTGCCGGGTCTCCTCGCGGAACCTGCGCGTCCGGCCGTCAGCGGCCGCCGCGCGCTCCGCGTCGGGTGAGTCCGGCGCGATCTCGGGATCGGGCAGGACTCCGGTCACCGTGATCTCTTCACGATCGATCCTGACCTCTGGTGCGCCGGTGAACCAGTCACCGGGCAGGCGGCCGGCGAACCAGCCGCGAAGCTTCTCCGCGGGCGAAGCGCCCGCGCCTTCCTTCTCTGTACTCATGTAATTAAGATTACATGTGATTGACCGCAATGCAAGCGCGAGCGATGGCGCAGGGCCGGCCACCGCGGCGTGCGGCACCGCGCGCAGCACGGAACGACTCGGGACTCAGAGGTCAGGCGGCCGCGCTGCTCAGGCGGTCGGGGCACCGGCGGCGGCTGCGGCGACTCTCGGATAGACCGCCACCGCGCCAGCGAACCCCGGCCCGACGTCCACCGGCACGATCTCAACATCCAGGCCAGGGCGCGGAGCCTGCAGCATCATGCCGCTGCCCAGGTAGATCGCGACATGCGAGATGTACGTCGGCGCGGTGGGATCGGTGTGGTAGAAGAGCAGGTCGCCGGGCCGCAGCTGGGACACCGGCACCATCGGCCCGGTCCGCGCCTGGTCCACGGCCACCCGCGGCATCACCACGCCGGCCTGCGCGAACGACCACTGCACCAGCCCGGAGCAGTCAAACGCCCGGGGACCGGCCGCGCCCCAGACGTAGGGCATGCCGATCCTGCTTTCCGCGGCCTTCAGGAACCTGAGGGTCTGCGCCTCGGTAAGCCCGGGCCCGCTGGACCCAGCCAGCCCGGGTGCGCCGGCCGCGCCGGTACTGACCGGAATGCCTGATCCCGCCGCCTGGGTCACCAGCGGCTCGACCACCACGTGCCGCGAGCGCGGGGTCAGTTGCCTGATCTGGGCGATCAGCGTGCTCAGCCGCGCGTGCGGCGCGCTCACCACTATCGCGTTGCCGCCCGGCAGGCCGAGCGAACGGGCCACCGCCGCGGAGACGACCGCGTCGACGCCGGGAATCCCCACCGTGCCGAAGCCGCCCACCCGCAGGCGCTCGGAGCGCCGGCCGGCCACCTTCACGAAGCCGCCGAGCGGCAGCTTGTCCAGGCGGCCCATTGTGTACGAGACGGCCACGCCCCCGCCGGCCACGTTGCTCCACAGCCGGCTGGATGCCGCCGTCGGGCGCGCCGCGAAACCGCGGAACGCGGACGGGTCGACGCCCAGCATGGCCACGTATTTGCCGTTGACCTGGATCCTGGCCGCGTCGACCGACTGCGCCGCGGTCACGCCCGGCAGTTTCCGCACCTGCCCGGCGACCCCCGGCGGTAGCGAGGTAGGCGCAACGACCAGCACGTCCGCCTGCAGCATGCGGCGCAGCGGGGCGATGGCGCCGGCCCGGGATCCAGGCGACAGGCTGGCGACAGTAACTGCCGCCGAGGAAGAACGAGGGTAACCGGGCAGCTGCAAAACCGCATCGCTGGCGCCCAGGCTGGCCCGGACGTAACTAGTGGTGACCGCCGGGTGCGCGGGCCGGGCCGGGGCCGCTGGCCAGCCGGCCGCCGTCGCCATCAGCGCGAGTCCTGCGGCCAGCACGGGTGGCAAGCGTCGCGTCACGTCGCGCACTTGCACTCCCCTCGGCCCGGGGCGCTCCCGCCCCGTCACAGTCACTCGTTCCACCATGCACGAACGACGCGCACAGGTCCATACCCGGCATGCCCAGAATCAGGTCAGCCCAGTCCCCCGACACCGCAAACAATCCGGCGGCCATCACAGCAATCCAGCGACGTCGCAGCTGTGCAGGTCAGCGGATCTTCAAGACTACCCGGTGGCCGCAACTGGCCCGCCGGCCGCAACTGGGCCGCCGCCCGCGACTGGCCCGGAACGGATTACCAGGGCGCGAGGACGGAGCGCAGCTCCGAAGGCTCGGTGACCGGCAGCCGACAGGCGAAATCCCGGCAGACGTAGGCGGCCGGCCTGCCATCGACCAGGCCGCGCCCGGCCAGCAGCGGAATCGGCTGCCCGCCCGGCGCGCCAATGGCGATCACGGCTCCCGGCGGCGCGGCTAGCAGCGCGGTCCGGTGCAGCTCAGCCGTGCGCTCGTCGCCCGGCGGCCCGACGATCGCGATCTCGACCGGGCCGGAAAGCACTGCCTCGGCCACGGCCAGCCCGGAGCCCGCCGCCCGCGGGTAGCGCGCCGCGATGGCCGGGAGCGCGCCGAGCGCGCCGGCCGCAGCCTCCCGGTGGCGCGCCGACCCGGTCAGGGCGGCGTAGCTGAGCAGCGCGCCGGCCAGCGCGAAGGTGCCGGAGGGGCTGGGGCCGTCCGCGGCGTCGGCCGGGCGGTAGATCAGCGCCTCACCGTCGTCCGGCGTGTCGTAGAAGCCGCCGGAAGGATCACCGAACCGATCCAGCGAGGTCGCCAGCAACTCCCCGGCCAGGTCGAGCCAGCGGGCTTCCCCGGTAACGCCGGCCAGCGCGATGAAGCCGTCCGCCACGCAGGCGTAGTCCTCGAGCACGCCGGCGCTCGGGCCCGCGATGCCGTCCCTGGAGGTCCGGGCCAGCCGTCCGGCGGTGAGGTGGGTCCCGGCCAGCAGCCCGGCCGCGCTACGGGCGGCCGCGGTGAATTCCGGCCGGCCGAGCAGCAGGCCGGCCTCGGCCAGCGCGGCGATGGCCAGCCCGTTCCAGGCGGCCACGACCTTATCGTCCCGGGCCGGCCTGATCCGCTCGGCCCGCGCCGTGAGCAGCAGGTCCTTGATCCTGGCCATGCGCTCCGGGTCCGCCGGGTCGGCCCGCAGCTGGAGCACCGAGCTGCCTCGCTCGAAGGTCCCGGCGTCAGTCACGCCGAAGGCTTGCGCCGCGTACTGTCCGTCGGCGGCCCCGAGCACCGCCCGCAGCTGGTCGGGGGTCCAGACGTAGAACTTTCCCTCTTCGCCCTCGCTGTCCGCGTCGAGCGCGGCGGCGAAGCCGCCCTGGGCGGTGCCAAGCTCCCTGATCATCCACGCGCAGGTCTCGGCCGCCACCCGGCCGGCCAGCGCCGAGCCGGTCCGGCGCCACAGGTGCGCGTAGGCCCGGGCCAGCAGCGCGTTGTCGTACAGCATCTTCTCGAAATGCGGAACGATCCAGTCGGCGTCGACCGAGTACCGGGCGAACCCGCCGCCCAGCTGGTCGTACAGGCCGCCCCGGGCCATCGCCTCGGCCGTGCCGACAGCCATGGACAGCGCCAGCCCGCCCGCCGCAGCCGCCCCGCCAGCCGCAGCCGCATCCCCGCTCGCAGCCGCGTCCCCGACCGCAGCCGCATGTCCGGTCGCAGCCCCGTCCCCGGTCGCAGCCCCGTCCCCGGTCGCAGCCCCGTCCCCGGTCGCAGCCGCGTCCCGGGCCGGGTGCGCTGACGTCCCTTCCGTTCGCTCGTGGTGGCGGAGCAGGAACTCGATCACCATCGACGGCGGGAACTGCGGTGCGCCGCCAAACCCGCCTCGCCGGGCGTCGTAGCTGGCCGCCAGCCCGGCGACGGCATCGGCGCAGGCCCGGTCTAGTTGCTCCGCGGCGGGGGCGGCGCCATCTGGCTGGCCTTCCGCCAGCATGCCGCCCGGCACGGACCCCGCCCGCTCGGCCAGCGCCGCGGCGATTTGCCTGGCCTGGCTGGCAACATCGCCGGGATCCTTCCGCCAGGCATTGACCACGCCCATGATGAGCCGCTGGAATTGCTCCCGCGGGAAGTAGGTACCGCAGTAGAAAGGCTCTCGTTCGGGTGTCATGAAGACCGTCATCGGCCAGCCGCCCTGGCCGGTCATCGCCTGGGTGGCGGTCATGTAGACCGCGTCCACATCCGGGCGCTCCTCGCGGTCCACCTTGATCGCGACGAGATTCTCGTTCATCAGCGCGGCCGTCGGGCCGTCCTCGAATGACTCATGCGCCATGACGTGGCACCAGTGGCAGGCCGAGTACCCGACGGAGAGCATGACGGGCACGCCGCGGCGGCGCGCCTCGGCGAATGCCTCATCCGACCAGGGCCACCAGTCGACCGGGTTGTCCGCGTGCTGGAGTAGGTAAGGACTAGTTGCCTGCCTGAGCCGGTCTGCCATGCCCCCATCTTCGCCGGTCACCGGCTGCCGCCGGGACCCGGCCGCATGCTTCTGAGCATGCCGCGACGGCTGCTACCGTGCGGGTGTGACCACAGCCCGGCCGACTAAGCCCCCGCAGGGCCGCGGCACCCGCGTGCGCGGCACCCGGCAGGCGGAGGCGCTGGCCGTCGTGCTGGAGCGGCTGCCGGGATTCTCCAGTGCCCAGCAGATCCACGCCGAGCTCAGGGATCAGGGCGAGCAGGTTGGCCTCACCACCGTCTACCGGCACCTGCAGGTGCTGAGCGAGGACGGCACCGTCGACACGATCCGCGACGCGAGCGGCGAGACGCTGTACCGCCGGTGCCGCAGCGACGCTCACCACCATCACCTGACCTGCCGGCGGTGCGGGACCAGCGTCGAGGTGGAGGGACGCGCGGTGGAACGGTGGGCAGCGCAGGTGGCCGCCGAGGCCGGCTTCACCGACGTCGGGCACACGGTCGAGCTGTTCGGCCTCTGCCCCGCCTGCGGCCAGCTCTAACCCCGAGAACACTCCGCGCGCTGCTCGGCCCCTGCCCGCGTGCGGCCAGCTCTTACCCCGAGAACACTCCGCGCGCTGCTCGGCCCCTTCCCCGCCTGCGGCCAGCGCTGACCTCGCACCCGGCGCGCAGCGGCTGCCCCCAGCATTTATCGCGAAGGATTCGCGCCACCCCTGACGCGAATCCTTCGGGATGACGACGCGAATCTCCTGCGGCGTCAGGACCGGGCGGGCCGGTCGTGGGGCAGAGTGCGGCCGTCAGGGCTGGGCGGGTCGGCGGTGATCAGGAGTGGCGGCCGTCAGGACTGGGCGGTGATCAGGACGTGCAGGTTGCGCGGGCCGTGCACGCCTTCGACCCGGACGAGCTCGATGTCGCTGGTGGCGGACGGGCCGGAGATCAGCGTGTGCGGACGGCGGGGGTCGAGCCGGGACATCGCGTCGGCGAGGTCGGCGGCGATCTGGTCGGGCCGGACGATCACCAGGAGGAAGTCCGGCACCAGGGTCAGCGCCCGGCGGCCCTGGCCGGGACCGTGGTCGAGGATGATCGTCCCCGTTTCGGCGATGGCGACCGCGCAGCCGGTGATGACGCCGGCTGCGGCGTCGAGCGCCTGCGCGGAGAGCGGCGGGTCGTCGCCGGTGAGCACGGCATCGGGGCAGTCCGCCGCGATCCGGGCCAGCCAGTCCGGCGGCACTCCGGCCGGCACGACGAACAAGCCGCCGGTGAGCGTCCGCGCCACCGCCGCGGGCAGGCCGCCCGCGGGGACTTGCTCGACGACCGCGCGGTAGTCGGCCGCGCGCTCGGCGAACAGGGCCACCACGTCGTGATCGCGCGGATCATGATGGGCCCGCAGGTAGCCGCGGGACAAGGCGGCGTACGCCGCGTCGGCGTCAGCGCCGGCGCCGGCGTCAGCATCGGCACCAGCATCAGCGCCGACATCGGCACGGGCACCGGCATCGGCATCGGCATCGGCATCGAGCCTGCTCGGACCGGAGCCAAGGCCTGACCCGGCGCCTGCACCGTCCCCCGGGCGCGGTCCCGGCCCGGGAGCGGGGGCGGTGGCGGAGCGGATCCGCCGCAGGATCTGCTCTCGCGAACTGAGCGGTGAGCCGGCCGTCATCGGCCGCCGCCGTGGGTCCTCGCCCACCAGGCGCGGAACGACTCTGGCGGCGGTGCGGGCAGGTCGCGGGTTTTCGTCCAGGCGCTCAGCGGCGGCGGCAGCCGGCGGATCCGCCCCGATCTGCCGATCAGCACCCGGCTGGCGGACGCGGCCCGCTGGGCCAGGCCGAGCCTGCGGCCGGAGCGAAGTATCCAGGCCGTCAGGCCCATCACCATCCGCTCGGGCTGGAAGGGTCTTGATCTTTTCGCGTCAACGACCTCAGCGCGCAGGTGGACCAGCGCCTCCGGGATGTTGATCGCGACCGGGCACACCTCGTAGCACGCGCCGCACAGCGTGGACGCATACGGCAGCGACGCGTCCACCGGCGAGGTGACCCCGCGCAGCTGGGGCGTGATGATCGCGCCAATCGGTCCGGGGTAGGGCGAGCCGTAGGCGTGCCCGCCGACCCGCTCGTAGACCGGGCAGACGTTGAGGCAGGCCGAGCAGCGGATGCAGCGCAGGGCCTGGCGGCCGACCTGGTCCGCGAGCGCGCTGGTACGCCCGTTGTCGAGCAGCACCAGGTGGAACGCGCGCGGCCCGTCACCCGGGTGCACCCCGGTCCACGTCGACGTATACGGGTTCATCCGCTCGGCGGTGGAGGACCGGGGCAGCAGCGCCAGGAACACTTCCAGGTCGCGCCAGCCGGGCAGCACCTTCTCGATGCCGACGACCGAGATCAGCGTCTCCGGCAGCGTCAGGCACATCCGGCCGTTGCCCTCCGATTCCACCACCACCAGGGTGCCAGTCTCGGCGATCGCGAAGTTCGCGCCGGAGATGCCGACCTTGGCCGACAGGAACGCGCGGCGCAGGTGGGTGCGGGCGGCGGCGGCGAGCTCGGCCGGGGCATCGGTGAGGCCGTCCGGCACGTCAGCCATCTCGGCCAGGAAGATGTCCCTGATCTCGGTGCGGTTGCGGTGAATGGCCGGCACCAGGATGTGGCTGGGCCGGTCGTGGCCGAGCTGGACGATGAGCTCGGCCAGGTCAGTTTCCAGCGCGGTAATGCCCTCGGCGGCCAGCGCCTCGTTCAGGCCGGTCTCCTGCGTGGTCATCGACTTCACCTTGACCACGCCATCCGCACCGGCCGCCCGGACCAGCGAGGCGACGATGCTGTTGGCCTCGCCGGCGTCCTGCGCCCAGTGCACGTGCCCGCCCGCATCGGTAACCCGCTGTTCCAGCCTGGTCAGGTAGGTATCCAGGTGCGCGAGCGTGTGATCCTTGATCGCCTTGCCCGCGGCCCGCAGTTCCTGCCAGTCGGCCAGTTCGGCGACGGCCGCGGCCCGCTTGACCCGGATGGTGCTGGTGGCGTGGGCGAGATTGCGCCGCAGCTGGTCGTTGCCGAGCGCGGTGGCCGCGGCGTCCGGGAAGGCCGGCATGCCGATGTAGGTAGGCATGCTCGCGCTGGCCGGGCGCGAGCGCGAGCCGTGGCCGTGGGGAACGGGCCCGGCCGGGGGACGCTGGCGCGGGGCGGGCGTACCCGCGGCGGGCCGGCTCATCGTGTGCTGGCCAGGATCTCGGCCAGGTGCCGGGTGGGGATGCCCGCCCGCTGCCTGGTCAGCGCGCCGCCGATGTGCATCAGGCAGGAATTGTCAGCGGAGCAGAGCACCTGCGCCCCGGTGCCGCGCACGGCAGCTACCTTGTCGGCGCACATCGCCGCCGAGGTGCCGGCGTTCTTCAGGGCAAATGTCCCGCCGAATCCGCAGCACGCGTCCGCCCCGGGCAGGTCGACGAGCTCGAGTCCGCCCACGGCGCGCAGCAAGCGGGCCGGCGCGTCGCCAGCCTGCAGCATGCGCAGTGAGTGGCAGCTGGGGTGGTAGGTCACCCGGTACGGGAAGTACGCGCCGACGTCGACGACGCCCAGCACGTTCACCAGCAGCCCGGACACGTCATGCACGCGCGCCGCGACCTCGCCGACGCCGCGCGCCAGGCCGGCGTCGCCCGACTCGGCCGCCACCACGGGGTGGTACTCGCGCACCATCGCGGCGCAGGACGCCGACGGGGTGACGATGGCGTCAAAGCCGCTGAACGCCCGGGCGAAGCCGCGCACCATCGGCACGGTCTCGCGGCGGTAGCCGGAGTTGAAGTGCATCTGGCCGCAGCAGGCCTGGCCCGGCGGGAAGGCCACCTCATGCCCGAGCCGCTCCAGCAGCGCCGTGATGGCCTGGCCGGTCTCCGGATACAGGGTGTCGGTCAGGCAGGTGATGAAGAGCGCGATCCGCATGTGCGCTCCCTGCGCTGCGAGGCTGCCGCCAGCCGGTCCCCTCCCGGGTGTCCCTCATGGTAACGGGCAGGCTTCCCGGCGCTTTATCAGCCGTATATAACTAGATCTGGTCTCTGCACTCGCCGCTCCCCGCATCCCCGGACGCGCCGGGACTCACGTTGCGGGTAGCGGACAGGATGGGGGCACACATCCGATGCCTGCTGCGGCCCGGGCGCGCCGTACTCGCCCGGCAGCCGCACGGAAGGAGCGCTCGTGCCCGGACCAACCGCTGAATTCGACGGCCTGACCGCGCTGGTGACCGGCGGCGCCTCGGGAATCGGGCTGGCCACCGCGCGGCTGCTCGCCGCCCGCGGCGCCCGGGTCGCGATCGTGGACCGGGTCATCCCCTGGGCTGGCGAAGGGCAGCCGGGCGGCCTGGAGGCCGTGGCCCGGGCCAGCGGCGCGGCGCAGCCCGGGGACGAGCCGGATGCGCATGCGCTGTATCCGGTCGTCGCCGACGTCACCGATGACCGGGCCGTACGCAGCGCGGTCCAGACGGTGGCGAGCGCCCTCGGCGGGATCGACATCCTGGTCAACAACGCGGGCATCGGCGCGGCCGGGACCGTCGAGGACAACGACGACGACGAGTGGCGGCACGTCCTGGACGTCAACGTGCTCGGCGCGGTACGGATGAGCCGCGCGGCCCTGCCCGAGCTGCGGCTGGCCGTCACGCGCCACGGCCAGGCGGTCATCGTCAACACGTGCTCCATCGCATCGACCGCCGGGCTGCCGCAGCGGGCGCTGTACTCGGCCAGCAAGGGCGCTCTCTACGCGCTGACCCTGGCCATGGCCGCCGATCATGTTCGCGAGCACATCAGGGTCGCGTGCGTGACCCCGGGGACCGCCGACACTCCGTGGGTGGCGCGGCTGCTCGCCGCCGCGCCGGACCCGGAGGCGGAACGAGCCGCGCTGGCGGCCCGCCAGCCGAGCGGGCGGCTGGTCACGGCCGACGAGGTGGCCGCCGCGATCGCGTACCTGGCCAGCCCGCTGGCCAGCGGGGTGACCGGGATGGCACTGGCCGTCGACGGCGGCATGTCGGGCCTGCGGGTGCGGCCGCCCGGCCAGCCCTGACCGGCACCTGATCGCTACGGTGACCGCCCGATGGCCTGGGTACAGGAGGACCGATGCTTAATCCCGGCAAACGGGCCCTGCCGCCGACTGCCGCCGTCACGGACGACGGCCGGGAGCAGGACCTATGACGAGAATCCTGGGCTTCGACACGCACGACATCCGCTTCCCGACGTCCCGGACCCTGGACGGGTCGGACGCGATGAATCCGAGCGGCGATTACTCGGCGGCCGCGCTGGTGGTGCGCACCGACGACCCCGGCGGCCTGGCCGGGCATGCGCACGTCTTCACGCTCGGCCGGGGGAACGACATCCAGCTCGGCGCGGTGCGCGCGCTGGAGCCCTACCTGGCCGGCCGCGACGTCGACGAGACGATTGCCGACCTGGGCGGGCTGTCCCGCGAGCTAGTCGGCGACAGCCCGCTGCGCTGGCTGGGCCCCGAGCGGGGCGTCATGCACATGGCGATCGGCGCGGTGCTGAACGCCTGCTGGGATCTTGCCGCCCGGCGGGCGGGGAAACCACTCTGGCAGCTGCTCTCCGACCTGACCCCGGAGCAGATCGTCGACCTGGTCGACTTCCGCTACCTGACGGACGCGATGACCCGCGCTGACGCGCTGGAACTGCTGGAGCGCAGCGCCGCGGGCAAGGCGGAGCGCACCGAGATCCTCCGCCGCGATGGCTACCCGGCCTACGCCACCTCGCCGGGCTGGCTCGGCTATTCCGACGAGCGGATGGCCGAGCTGTGCGCGGCCGCCGTCCAGGAGGGCTTCACCCTGGTCAAGCTCAAGGTCGGCGCCCGGCTGGAAGACGACCTGCGGCGCTGCGCCATCGCGCGCGAGGTGGTCGGCCCGGATGTCGGCATCGCGGTGGACGCGAATCAGGTCTGGGACGTGCCGACCGCCATCCCGTGGATCCGCGCGCTGGCGCAGGTCCCGCCGGTGTGGATCGAGGAGCCGACGAGCCCGGACGACATCCTGGGCACCGCCGCGATCCACCGCGCCGTCAGCCCGATCCGGGTCGCCACCGGCGAGCACGTCTCCAACCGGGTGATCTTCAAGCAGCTGCTGCAGGCGGACGCGATCGACGTCATGCAGATCGACGCGTGCCGCGTGGCCGGCGTCAACGAGAACATCGCCAACCTGCTGCTGGCGGCGAAGTTCGGCGTCCCGGTGTGCCCGCACGCCGGCGGCGTCGGGCTCTGCGAGATGGTGCAGCACCTGTCGATGTTCGACTACGCCGCCGTCTCCGGGACCATGGACGGGCGGATGATCGAGTGGATCGATCACCTGCACGAGCACTTCGTCGCGCCCGCGCGGGTGACCGGCGGCCGCTACGTGCTGCCGACCGCGCCGGGAGCGTCAGCGGAGTTCAGGCCGGAGTCAGTGGCCGAGTTCACCTACCCGTCCGGAGCCGCCTGGCTGGCTAGCGGCCGGCCCGCATGACCGGCGACGCCGGGCCGGCCGCGCCGGACGCCGGGCCGGTACTGCCGACGGTGCCGGTCGGCCGGACTGGCCTGCGGATCACCCGCCTGGTCTTCGGCGGCGCCCCCATCGGCGGCCTGTTCTCCGCCGTCAGCGACGGCGCCGCGCGGGAGACGCTGGCGGCCGCCTGGTCGGCCGGGATCCGCGCCTTCGACACCGCGCCGCATTACGGCGCCGGCCTGTCCGAGCAGCGGATCGGCCGCTTCCTCGCGGGCCGGCCGCGGCCGGAGTACGTCCTGTCGACCAAGGTCGGCCGGCTGCTGGTGCCGACCGACGACGACGTCGAAGGGGCCGAGAGCTTCTACGGCACGCCGCGACTGGCCCGGATCAGGGACTACAGCCGGGACGGCGTGCTGGCCTCCGTCGAGGCGAGCCTGCGGCGGCTCGGCACCGACCGGATCGATATGGCGCTCATCCACGACCCGGACGACTACGCGGCCCAGGCGCTGGACGGCGCCTACCCGGCGCTGGCCGAGTTGCGGGCCGCGGGCGTGGTCGGCGCGATCGGCGTCGGGATGAATCAGGTTGAGCTGCTTGAGTGGTTCCTGCCGCGCACCGATCTGGACTGCGTGCTGGTGGCGGGCCGGTACTCGCTGCTGGACGGCACCGCGGCGGACCGGCTGCTGCCGGAGTGCCAGCGCCGCGGCGTGGCCGTGCTCGCAGGCGGCGTCTTCAACAGCGGCGTGCTGGCTAATCCGGGCCCGGGCGCCACCTACAACTACCAGCCTGCCCCCGCCCGCCTGGTGGACCGGGCGCGGCGGATCGCCGCCGCCTGCGCCGCCTACGGGGTGCCGCTCGGCGCCGTCGCGCTCCAGTTCACGCTCCGCCATCCGGCCATTACGGCCGCGGTCATCGGCGCGCGGACGGCGGCCGAGATCACCGAGGACGCCGGGTACCTGGACTTCCGCATCCCCGAGACGCTCTTCGAGGAGCTGGCTAGCGACGGTCTCATCCCGGCCGCCACCCGGGACAGTTAATGATCGTCGATGCGCATCATCACGTGTGGGATCCCGGCCGCCGCCGGCATGAGTGGCTCGCGGACCTCCCCGCGCTGCGGCGGCGTTTCGGCCTGGACGACTTCGCCGATGCCGCCGCGGCGGAGGGGATCGGCGCCAGTGTCCTCGTTCAGGTTCTTAATGACACCGCCGAGACGGAGGAGTTCCTGGCGCTGGCCGGTGGCGGCAACCTGGTCGCCGCCGTCGTCGGCTGGGCTGACCTGGCCGGACCTGATATCGCCGCGGAGATCGCCAGGCTGCGCAGCCTGCCCGGTGGTGACCGGCTGGCCGGCCTCCGGCACCTGGTCCAGGATGAGCCAGATCCCGGCTGGCTGGACCGGCCGGAGGTGCGCCGCGGGCTGCGTGCCGCCGCCGCCGCGGGGCTCTGTTTCGACCTGCTGGTCCGTCCCGCCCAGCTGCCCGCCGCGGTGCGGGTGACCGGCGAGCTCGGCGATGTCCGTTTCGTGCTCGACCACGGCGGCAAGCCGGCCATCGGGGCCGGCCTGGTCGAGCCCTGGGCGCGGCAGGTGGCCGAGCTGGCCAGCCGGCCGAACGTGACCTGCAAGCTGTCCGGCCTGGTCACCGAGGCCGGGCCAGGGTGGGAACCGGGCCAGATCGCGCCCTATGCCGGGTGGCTGCTGGATTGCTTCGGGCCGGGCCGGCTCATGTTCGGGTCGGACTGGCCGGTCTGCACGCTGGCGGCGACCTACGGCCAGGTGGCCGCGCTGGCCAGGACCCTGGTCGGCGGGCGGCTCAGCGCGGCGGAGACGGACGCTGTCTTCGGCCAGAACGCGGTGGCCGTCTACGGCCCGCGGCCGCCGGCAGGCTGACGCCCGCCGGTGACGGTCAGCAAACTCTCATGAGAACGTGAGCAAGCGCCCAAGGCCCTTGCGGATTCCCTCCAGGTTCGAGCCTGAACATCGGTATCAGGCAACCAGCATGGCTACGCACGGAGGAGCGGATCCCGGATGAGCACGGTTAACGAGCAGTCGGTCTTTGGCGGTCCGGGGCAGGATCGCCGGCCGTGGCGGCGGCATGCCTGGCGGGCGGGCGCGTCCGCCGGAGCGGCGGCGGCACTGGTTATCGCGGGACTGGGCGCGGCGGATGCGATGGGCGCCACCGCGCTGACCACGTCGCAGATCGCGTCGCAGGTTGACCCGGGCCTGGTCGACGTGGTGTCCACGCTGGGATACCAGGATGGCGAGGCGGCCGGCACCGGGATGGTCCTGACCTCCACCGGCGAGGTGCTGACCAACAATCACGTGATCGACGGCGCGACCTCGATCAAGGCGACCGACGTGGGGAACGGGCGTACCTACACCGCCCGGGTGATCGGCTACGACAAGGCCCATGACGTCGCGGTACTGCAGCTTGAGCGCGCCTCCGGCCTGCAGACGGTCACCCTGAGCTCCGGCAGCCCGCAGATCGGCCAGCGGGTGGTCGCGCTCGGCAATGCCGGCGGCAAGGGCGGCACCCCGTCGGTGGCCACCGGGAAGGTTAACGGCCTGGACCAGTCGATCACCGCCTCCGATGAGTCTTCCGGCACCGCTGAGCAACTGACCGGCCTGATCGGCACCAACGCCAATATCCAGCCGGGCGATTCTGGCGGGCCGCTGGTTAACACCGACGGGCAGGTCATCGGGATGGACACCGCTGCCTCTACCTCCCCCGCCACGGCCGACTCTCAGTCGCAGTCCGGGCAGGCGCCAGCGCAGACTCAGGCCTTTGCCATCCCGGTCACCGAGGCATCCTCGATCGCGAGCCAGATCGAGGCGGGCACGCCGTCGTCCACCACCCACCTCGGCGGCACCGCGTTCCTCGGCGTGGAGACATCGTCCGCAGACTCCGGCAGCCTCGGCGGCAGCGACGGCGGCTTCGGCAGCGGCAATAGCGGCTTCAGCGGCGGCAGTGGCGACGGCAGCGGCTTCGGCAACGGCTTACGGTGGCTTCGGTAGCGGCTTCAGCGGCGGCATCGGTAGCGGCTTCAGCGGCGGCAGCGGCTTCGGCGGCTTCAGCGGCGGCAGCGGCTTCAGCGGCGGCTTCGGCAACGGCGACGGCAGCGACGGCGGCAGCGCTGGCGGCTCAGCCAGCAACGGCGGCGTGGTCATCGCCGGGGTCGTGCCCGGATCAGCAGCCGCCCAGGCCGGCCTGGCCGCGGGCGACCAGATCACCTCGATCGCCGGCCACGCCGTCACGTCCTCCTCGGATATCCAGTCGGTGCTGAGCAACTACCACCCGGGCGACCAGATCAGCGTTGGCTGGACAGACCAGTCCGGCCAGGCCCAGACCGCCACCGTGACCCTGGCCGCCGGCCCGGCCAGCTGAGCTCCCGGCCGGCCCGGCCCGCAGGACCCGCGACCGCCGCGGGTCCTGCGGCCGTACGGGGGGCGAGCGGAACGTGCAATCGCCGCGCCGGCCGCCGGGAATGCTGACCAGCGACCGCGCCCTGACCGCCGCGCGCAGCGAACTCCGCGACTACCGGGGGTCACCCGGCGGCGGGATAGCGGCAGACTTTCTCGCCGCCAGCTGACCTGAACGTCGGCATGAGCTGGTACGAAGGACGGCATGGCTGCCGACGACCACGACCAGGATCCCGTGAGCGATGCCGAGCGCGGGCTGCGCGCGGAGGCCGAAGGTCACCTGCGCGCGCTGGCCGGGCCGGACGCGCAGCTGCGGGAGGACCAGTGGACCGCGATCAGGGCGCTGGTCATTGACCGGCGCCGCGCGCTGGTCGTGCAGCGGACCGGCTGGGGGAAATCGGCCGTCTACTTCACCGCGACCGCGCTGCTGCGGGCCCGCGGCGCGGGCCCGTCGGTCATCGTCTCGCCGCTGCTCGCGCTGATGCGCAACCAGATCGAGGCGGCCGACCGGGCGGGCATTCACGCCCGGACCGTGAACTCGGCCAACATCGACGAATGGGAGCAGGTCTACGCGGAGGTCTCCGACGGCGCCGTCGATGTGCTGCTGGTCAGCCCGGAGCGACTGAACAATCCCGGCTTCCGTGACCTGGTCCTGCCCAAGCTGATCGCGGCGGCCGGGATGCTCGTGGTGGACGAGGCGCATTGCATCTCCGACTGGGGCCACGATTTCCGGCCTGACTACCGGCGGCTCCGGACGCTGCTGGCGGAGCTGCCGCCCGGCGTCCCGGTGCTGGCCACCACCGCGACGGCGAACGCCCGGGTCACCCGCGACGTCGCCGAGCAGCTCGGCGCGGGCGGTGAGCACGAGACGCTCGTTCTGCGTGGTCCGCTGGACCGGGACAGCCTGCACCTGGCGGTCGTGCGCCTGCCGGCCGCCCAGCAGCGGCTCGCCTGGCTGGCCGAGCACCTGGGCGAGCTGGAGGGCTCCGGCATCATCTACACGCTGACGGTGGCGGCGGCGCAGGAGAGTGCCGCGTTCCTGCGCGACCGCGGTTACGACGTCGCCGCGTACACCGGCCGCGACGACAATGCGCAGCGGCAGGCAGCGGAGAGCGCCCTGCTCGCCAACGAGCTCAAGGCGCTGGTGGCCACCAGCGCCCTCGGCATGGGCTTCGACAAGCCTGACCTGGGATTCGTCGTGCACCTTGGCGCCCCGCAGTCGCCGATCGCCTACTACCAGCAGATCGGCCGGGCGGGCCGGGGCGTGCGGCGCGCCGACGTGATCCTGCTGCCCGGCCGCGAGGACGCCGACATCTGGGCGTACTTCGCCTCGCTGGCCTTCCCGCCGGAGCGGGTCGTCCGGGCCACGCTCGCCGCGCTGGCCGAGGCGGGGCGGCCGGTTTCTACCAGCGCGCTGGAAACCCGGGTGGACATGAGCCGCAGCCGGCTGGAAATGATGCTCAAGGTCCTGGACGTGGACGGCGCCGTGCGCCGGGTCAGCGGCGGCTGGGAGGCGACCGGCCAGGCATGGGCGTACGACGCCGACCGGTACGCGCGGGTGAGCGCGGAGCGGTCCAGGGAACAGCGCGCGATGCTCGGCTATGTCACCGCGGAGACCTGCCGGATGGAGTACCTGCGGCGCGAGCTCGACGATCCGGCGGCGGAGCCGTGCGGGCGCTGCGACAACTGCACCCAGCGGCCGTGGAGCGACGCGGTCTCCGCGGCGGGCACCGCCGCCGCCAGCGACCGGCTGCTGCGGCCCGGGGTGGAGATCACGCCGCGGAAGATGTGGCCGACCGGGATGAAGGACCTGGCCATCGACGTAGCCGGCAAGATCCCGGCGGACCAGTCAGCGGAGCCGGGCCGGGCCCTCGGCCGGCTGACCGACCTGGGCTGGGGTCCCCGGCTGCGCGCCCTGCTGGCCGCCGATGCGGCCGATGACCAGGTCCCGGACGAGTTCGTGGCGGCCATGGTCAAGGTCCTGACCGGATGGGACTGGGCGCAGCGGCCGGCCGGGGTGATCACGCTGCCGTCACGGACCCGGCCGCTGCTCATCCGCAGTCTCGGCGAGCGGATCGCCGGGATAGGCCAGCTGCCTTACCTGGGCGCCCTGGAGTACGCCGCCGGGGCCGCTGGCGCGGGCGGCCACGATCCCGGCGGGCCAGCAGAAGGCCGCCCGGCGGAAGACAGCCCTCCGGCGGAAGACGGCCGCCCGGCGGAAGACGGGCCTCCGGCCGAGGACGGCCGTCAGTACAACAGCGCCCACCGGCTGCGCGCCCTCTGGCACTCGCTGGCCGTCCCGGCGCAGCTCGGCGGCGCCGTCGCCGGGCTTGGCGGTCCGGTGCTGCTGGTCGATGACCGGCTGGAGACCGGCTGGACCATGACGGTCGCCGCCCGGCTGCTCCGCGAGACCGGGGCCGCCGCCGTGCTGCCGCTCGTGCTGGCGGTCACCACGGGCTGATGAGCCTGGTACGGGTCCTCAAGCCGGAATTCACCTGGCCTGGCGGACATAGCCGAGGGCGGCCGGCTGTTAGACGTTGCCGTGGATCAACTGCCCGGCGGCCCCGCCGGGCGGCGAAGGAGTCCCGGCGCCGCACGCCGGGCAGCAGGCTCAGCACGGGAGTTGCGAATGCGTACCAGGCAGATCGGGTCAGTAGCGGTCGGCGCCATCGGCCTCGGCGGCATGCCGATGTCCATCGAGGGCCGGCCAGACGCCGAACGGTCGATCAGGACCATCCATGCGGCGCTGGACGCCGGCGTGACGCTGATCGACACCGCCGATGCCTATCACCTGCGGGCGGGCGAGATCGGGCACAACGAGCGGCTGATCGCTCAGGCTCTGGCCAGCTACGGCGGGGACGTCAGCTCGGTGCTGGTCGCCACCAAGGGCGGCCACCTGCGTCCCGGCGACGGCTCGTGGACGGTGGACGGCTCGCCCGCGCACCTGCGGCAGGCCGCGGAGGCGTCGCTGAAGGCGCTCGGCGTGGACGCCATCGGCCTCTATCAGTTCCACCGGCCCGACCCGAAGGTTCCTTACGCCGACTCAGTCGGCGCGCTGAAGGAACTGCTTGACGCCGGGAAGATCCGGATGGCCGGCATCTCTAACGCCACCATCGAGCAGATCGACATCGCCCGCCGGGTGCTCGGCGAGGGCAACCTGGCCAGCGTGCAGAACCGGTTCTCGCCCGCGTTCCGCGCCAGTGAGCCCGAGCTCCGGCACTGCGCCGGTCTCGGCATCGCGTTCCTGCCGTACAGCCCGCTCGGCGGCATCCGCGGCGCCGGGCAGCTCGGCGAGCGGCATGCCGCCTTCCAGCAAGTCGCGGACGCCCACTCGGTCTCGCCGCAGCAGGTCGCCTTGGCCTGGATGCTGGCCAAGGCGCCGGTCGTGATCCCCATCCCCGGTGCCAGCCGGCCCGAGTCGATCACCGACTCGGCCAGTGCGGCCGAGCTCACGCTGTCCGCCGCCGAGCTTGAGCAGCTCGACCGGCCCTGACGCGGCGGCCATCGTGGCGGCCGTGGCGGCCAGCGCCGCCACAGCCGCCACGGCGTGAGTTCAGGCCAGCCGGGCGTCATCGGCCTCGCGGAGCCAGACCCGGCCGGCCTCCGCGGCGGGCTGCGCGACAGCGCCGAGCCAGTCGCCCGCCCCGGGCCGTCCGGGCAGATCCTGCACCACCCACCAGTCCGGCCCGGCCGCGCAACGGTGCGGAACCACCACCGGGCCGGGCTGGCCAGGTGCCACCTCCAGCTCTCGCATCGAACCCGCCAGGCCAATGCCGCAGGCTTTCAGCACGGCCTCCTTGCGGGTCCAGCACCGGTAGAACGCGGGCAGCCGCCCGTCTGCGGGCTGAGCACTCAGGTACTGCTGCTCCGCCGCGGTCAGGCAGCCCGGGGCCAGCTCGCCGGTGTCGATGTCACGGAGCACCTCGATGTCCGCGCCGACCGGGCGCCCGCGGCTGACGGCGAGCAGCCAGTGGTCAGCTGACCGGGAAAGACTGAAAGCGATGTCCGTTAGCGGCCAGTCAACGCGCGGCGGCCCGTGCTCCGCGCTGCCGCACTGGCAGCACGGCGTCCGCCCGAACCGCAGTTCGGCCGGACCGGCCGCCAGGTAGCGGGCCAGCACCCGGCGCGCCCCGGCGTGCGCTGCCGCGAACCGCACCCGGTCCGCCGGCCGGACGAATTGCCCGCCGCGAGCACGCTCATCGGCCGAGAGAATCACCAGGTCGGACGCGCTCGGCTGCCCCGACGCAGGGCCCGGCGCGGCGATGCGGCCATGCCACGCATGCACGTCGCCGGTGGCGAGCGTAATCGAGTCCGCCATCTGGCCGCCCCGGCTGACGAGATCAGGTGCTTGACCGCAAGCTACCGCGCGGCGCGGGCCTGGCCACCGGGCAGGCCCGCCCGCCGCGGCATCCCCCGTCCTGAGCCCGGGATGGCCAGGCTCGCGCCGGGTAAATTGCCAGCACCGCACCCGTAATACGCCCGGAGTGCCGGACATAACAGTGCGTCGGGCATGACGGCGGGCGAGAGGCACGGTGGCGTGGACCCCGAAGAGCGATTTACGGCCTTGTACCGGGCGCACCATGCGGCCGTGCTCCGCTATGCCGCCCGCCGGACCGACCCGGATACCGCACGTGACGTGGTGGCGGACACCTTCCTCGTGGCCTGGCGGCGGCTCGCGGACCTGCCGGCCAGCCCGGCGGAGCTCGAGCCATGGCTGTACGGCGTAGCGCGAAGGTCCCTGGCGAACGCGCAGCGATCCCGCCGGAGAACCGAACGGGTGACCGCGCGGCTGGCCCGCGAGCCTCGGGATACCTCGCCGGCCCCCGACCTGGTCGAGGCCGCTACCGCGCAGGCGAACCTGGATCAGGCCCTTCGCCGCATACCCGGCCGCGACCAGGAGGTGCTGCGCCTGGTCGGATGGGAGGAGCTTGACCTGGCCGCCACCGCGCTGGCACTGGGCTGCTCCCGGGCGACCGCGAGCGTCCGGCTGCACCGGGCGCGCCGCCGGCTGGCCCGCACGATGAACGCGATCGATCGATCCCAGCGCTCCGCCGACGATGCCGCGGCGCCCGGCACCATGCGTACGACGATCAAGCGGGAGACGACATGAGCAGCCGCGCGCTGGAACACGCCAGATCGATGATGGCGCCGGGTAATCCGGTGCCGGCCGATGCCTTCGGCGACAGCTGGAACAGCCCGCCGGGCCGGGTGACGTTCCAGCGGATCGTCGCGCACCCGCGAGATGGCGCGACCACGGTCCGGCGGGCTGACCGGCGACCGGCCCGGAAGCGCCCGGCCCGGTACTGGGTGCTGGCCGGCTCGGCGGCCATAGCCGTCCTTATCGGCGCGGTCGCGGTACTGGCCGGCCGGCTGGCCGCCCGGCCCGGCCAGCTAGCCACCGCGCCGATGCTCCATTACACGCTGACCGGGGTAACCGCACCCGTCCTGGCCAGGCAGCTGCCGCCGGCCCGGGCGCTGCTGCTGCGCCTCGGCCGGATCGCGGGCCGGCAGCCTGCCCCGCCGCGCCCGCCCGGGGCTGACGTCGGGTACGTGCTGACCAACGAGTGGTACATGAGCGTCGCCGTGGCCGGCGGGACCAACACGGTAGCGATCACCCCGCAGGTTGACCAGACGTGGACGGCTCCCGACGGCACCGCCCGCCAGGTGGAGCACAGCGGCAAGCCGTGGGTGGGGCCCATCGGGAGCTTGCTCACGCTCCGGGGGGTGGATCACCGGCGGCCAGCCAGTGACTCAACATCCCGTACCACGGAGGAGTTCGGCCCGCTCGTCGCGGCCCTGTCCGCGAACCCGGCGCGGCTGCGGGCGCAATTGCTCCGCGCGTCGGAATACCGCGGCGATCCGCGGCGGGTGCCGGAGGCCTATCAGCTGATGGGGGTCATCGCCGACCTGCAGCATCAGCCGGTGCCGCCCCGGCTGGAGGCCGCGATCTGGCGGGTGCTGGCCGGCCAGCCGGACATCCGGTACCTGGGCACCGTCATCGACCGTGCGGGCCGCCGCGGCGACGCGGTCGCCACCACGATCGGCCGGGCCGAGCGGCTGGTGCTTATCATCAGCCCGTCCACCGGGCGGCTGCTGGGCGAGGAAGACATAGACCTGACCAACCCCGGCGCGCTCAACATCAGAAAGTTCCCGATCGTCACCAGCTACGTGGCCTACCTGTCGCAGGGCTGGACCACCAGCACCGCGAAGGTGCCCGGGCCATGACCGGGCGAGCAGGGCAGGCAGGCGAGCAGGCGGCGGCAGGGCGAGCAGGGCGGGACGATGCCACCGCGCCCGCGATCAGGCGCGGGCCGACTCCGAGACCGGGGCCGGAGCGGCCGGAGTCAGCCCGGCGCCTTCGGAGATGCCGTACCGCCCGTACAGGCGGCGCAGCGGGCCCGGCGCCCACCAGTTCGCCCGCCCGAGCAGCCGCATGGTGGCCGGCACCAGCAGGATCCGCACGATCGTCGCGTCCACGATCAGGGCCACGATCATGCCGACGCCCATCAGCTTGATGAAGATGATGCCGGATGCGGAAAACGCGCCGATCACGATCACCAGCAGCAGCGCGGCGCTGGTGATCACCCCGCCGGTCCGCTGCAGCCCGCCCGCGACCGCGGCGGCATTGTCACCGGTGATGTCGTAGCGCTCCCGCATCCTGGACAGCAGGAATACCTCGTAGTCCATGGACAGCCCGAAGATCACGGCCAGCATCAGGATCGGCATGGTCGGGTCGATAGTCCCGCTCGGCGTGAAATGCAGCAGCCCGGACAGGTGCCCTTCCTGGAAGATCCACACGACCACCCCGAAGGTGGCCGACAGGGACAGCACGTTCATCACGATCGCCTTCACCGGCAGCACTACCGACCCGAACGCGAGGAACAGCAGCACGAACGTGGCCAGGGCGACGACCAGCGCCATCAGCGGCAGGGTCGCGCCGAGGCTGGACAGCTCGTCCACGAGCTGGGCGGTGGTGCCGCCGACGTAGGCCCGCGCGCCGGCCGGCGGCGCGACGTCCCGCACCTGCCCGACAATGGCCCGCGCCTGCGCCGACATCGGCCCGGGAGAATAACGCAGGTCCACCCGCGCGATCGCGCCATGGACCCCGGTCAGCTGCCCGCCGGTCACGCCGGGGACGTGCTCCAGGCGGCTCACGTAGGCGGCGAGCTCGCCGGCCCGGCCGGCCGACGACACCGGGCCGGGGAACTGGATGACCGCCTCGATCGGGTTCGTCACGTTGCCGGGGAAGTCCCGGTTCAGTGCCTCGGTCACCACCCGCGGGGCCGCGGCGGCGGGCAGCACCTGGGCGTCGACGCCGCCCCAGGTAATGCGCAGGAAAGGCGAGCCGAGGACGGCCAGCCCGGCCACGATCACCACCACGTAGAGGACCGGGCGCCGCATCACGCTGCGGGCCAGCCGGTACCACACCCCGCTGGTCTCATCGGCCAGCGCGCCACCGCGCGGCAGGCTGGCACCGCCCGGCAGGCTGGCACCCGGCCGGGCCAGGCCAGGCTCCGGCGCCGGCCACGGCCGGCGCCGCGGCCGCACCCGCAGCGCGTTCACCTTCGGGCCGAGGATCGCGAGCAGGGCCGGCATGACCGTCAGGGCGGCCAGCATGTCCACCAGGACGGTCGCGACCCCGCCGTAGCCCATCGAGCGCAGGAACGTCATCGGGAACAGCATCAGGCTGGCCAGCGCGACCGCGACCGTGACGCCGGAGACCGCGACCGTCCGGCCGGCCGTCGCCACCGTCCGCGCGACGGCGTCCTCGACACTCGCGGTCCGGCCGAGTTCCTCGCGGAACCGGCCGACCATGAACAATCCGTAATCGATGGCCAGGCCCAGGCCGAGGATGGTGGTGATGTTCACCGAGTAGATCGACACCGGGGTCAACATCGTCAGCAGCCGCAGCGCGGTGAACGAGCCGAGTATCGCGATGCCGCCGATCGCCAGCGGCAGGCTGGCCGCGGCCAGGCCGCCGAAGATGACCAGCAGCAGCACCAGCAGCACCGGCAGCGAGAAGCCCTCGGCGTGGCCGATGTCGGAGGTGACGTCCTGGTTGATGGCTTCCTCGGTCGGGATCTCGCCACCGGCCCGCTCGGTCAGGCCGGGCGCGGCGAGCTTGCCGCTGATCGCGTCGAAGCTCTTGATCCTGGCCGCGTCACTGCCGCCGGCCAGCTCGATCACCGCGTAGGTCTCCCGGCCGCTGGCGCTGACGAACTGCCTCGACCCGGTGGACCAGTAGGTCGCGACCGACTCGATCTGGCTGCGGGGCAGCGCGCCGAGCGTCCTGGTCACCGCCGCGCGGTAGGCCGGATCGGCCACCGTCCGCGTCGCGCTCTGGTACAGCACGACGACATCACCGGTGTCACGCCCGAACGCGGCCGCGGCCAGGTCGCTGGAGCGCTGGCTCTGGCTGTTCGGCGTGTTGAACCCGCCAGCGGATTGCAGGGACCCGAAGACCCCGGTGCCCCAGGCTCCCGCGAAGGCCACGATGACCAGCGTGATGACGACGACGAGCCGCCTGCGGCGGTAAACGATACGTCCCCAGGCCTCGAACATTGGGTGCCTCCGCAGCTAGCCTGTTATCGATCTTCACCACAGTGAACGCTGTAAACAGCTACTAGCATTAACTTCGCATACGCTGTTTACTGATGTCAAGCCCGTTTACGGGCCAGCCGCCCGGGAGGAGGGCCACGTGGTCCAGGCACCGAGCCGGCGGGATCGCGCCCGGACCGCGACCATCGAGGAGATCAAGCAGACCGCCCGGCAGATCCTGGTGCAGGACGGGCCGGACGCCGTATCGCTGCGCGCGATCGCGCGCGAGATGGGGCTGACCGCGCCCGCGCTCTACCGCTACTTCGATAGTCGCGAAGTACTGATCAAGCATGTCATCGCGGACATCTTCACTGAGCTGACCGGCGACCTGCGGGCCGCGATCGCGTCGGCCGGCCCGGCCAGCGGCGGCGGCCTGACCGAGAAGGTCATCGCGGCGTGCTGGGAATTCCGCCGCTGGTCGCTGAATCACCCGCGGGAGTTCGGCATGCTGTTCGGCACGCCGCTGCCGGGAGTGAACGTCGAGCAGGACGAGATCACCGCGGAGTGCGGCGCCCAGTTCGGGAACACCTTCTTCGAGCTGATCCTCGCGCTGTGGCGCAAGCACCCGTTCCCGGTGACCGCGGACGCGGCGATCGACCCCGGGCTGCGCCAGCAGCTGGAGCGTTACCGCGACGGTCTCGGCGAACTGGGGGACGGCCTGCCGCTCGGCCTGCTGCTCATCTTCCTGCGCTGCTGGACGCGCCTGTACGGGACCCTGAGCCTGGAGGTGTTCGGCCACCTGGGCTTCGCGCTGGACGACGCCGGGCCCATGTTTGAGCTAATGCTGGTCGACACTGCCCCGCTGATCGGCCTGCGGTACCCTCCGCGGCGCTAACGTCGTAGGCACCGGGTCGCAGGCGGCCCCGGCGGTCATGGCCCGGCGGCCACGACGACGACCAGCACGATGACGGAAGCGAAAACGGAACGGACGGAGGACAGCCGGTGGCGGGTACGGCGGACTCGGGCGCGGCCGATCTGGTGGCGGTCTTCATTGACGTGGAGAATCTGGCGCTCGGCGCCGGGGAGAGCCTGCCCGGGCAGGCCGATCCGATCCCCTTCAAGGCGCTGGAACTGCTCTGCCGGGATTACGGCAACACCACGATCAGGCGCGCCTACGCGGACTGGTCCAGGCCGGAATTCGCCAAGCATCAGTTCAACCTGGCCCAGAACGGGATCACCCTGATCCAGGTGACCAGGTTCGGCGCGCAGCAGAAGAACGCCGCGGACATCCTGATGGCGGTGGACGCGATGGAGGTGCTGATTACCCATCCGGACGTCGGCACGTTCATGCTCGTGGCCGGCGATGGCGATTACTCGCCGCTGGTGCAGCGGCTGCGCGAGTTCGGCAAGCGCGTCGTCGGCGTCGGCACCAAGGCGTCGGCCAGCGCCCGGCTGGTCGCGGTCTGCTCCGAGTACAAGTACTGGGGGACCATCGTCGCGGCCGTGAACCCGGAGGTCCGGGCCGAGGTCGGCGCCAAGTTCGACATCGCGGACGCGGAGCGGCTGGTGGTCGAGGCGATGGAGGAGTCCCCGGATGCGGCCGCCACCGGATCATGGCTGAAGAGCAAGATGCTCGCCCTTGACCCGGCCTTCGATGAGCGCAACTACGGGTCCAAGAGCTTCCGCGTGCTGCTGTCGCGGCTGCCGAACCTGGTCGAGGTCAAGAAGGACCGGTCATCCCCGGATATGCGGGTCACCCTGATCGCGCCCCGGCAGGCCGCCAGCGCTGACGCCGATGGCCAGCCCGAGCCGGCCGCCGCCGTCGCGGCGGGAGGCAGCCGCGCGAAAGCCCCGGCCCCGGCGGCCGCCCGGCGGAGCCAGCGGCGCAAGTCCGCGCCGAGCAGCAACACCTGACCCGGCGGCCGGCCGGGGCCGCTCAGTTGGGGTTATAGGGCGAGTACCTAAGGTCCGGGGCGGGCGTCGAGGTGAGCGACTGCAGCATGGTGGTCTCCCGGTGCAGCAGCGCGCGCTCGGCGGTCAGCCGGCTGAGCGGCGTCGGGCTCGGCCAGCAGGGCCTGCCGGTCGCTCAGCTCGATGATCATTGAGGCGGCCACGAGGTAGGAAAGCAGCACCGGCTCGGCGGGCAGGTCCGGGGCGGCGACCTGCGTTACCCCCCGCTGCGATAGCGCTTCGAGATAGCCGAGGAACCCGCGCCGCACGGCGTCGGCGCCGACGGCGGCCGCGCTCTCGTCGCCGGCGTCATCAGCGAGCAGGTCCACCTCACCCTGCAGGTACGGCTGCGAGTCGTCGAGTTCCAGCAGGCGGAACCGCTGGGTGCCGACGGTGACCAGATCGAAGCCGCCATCATCGTGCTCGGTGACCTGGCGCAGCGTCGCGATGCAGCCGATCTCGTGCAGCGCGGAGATGCCGTCCACGCCCGTCTCGCGACCCCGGCGGATCGCGATAACGCCGAACTGCCGCGGCCCGGATTCGGCCAGCAGATCACGGACCAGCTGCCGGTACCGGTCCTCGAAAATGTGCAGCGGTAACAACAGGCCCGGGTAGAGCACGGTGCCCAGGGGGAACAACGGCAGCGTCTCGCTCATACTGCGACACTATGCGGGCCGGGAAGTGCGGCCGGCGATGCGCAGGTCAGCAGCAGCCGTGCAGCGCCGGCCAGGATTCGCTACCTTGAGTCACGGCCGAGCGGGAGCAACGAGGCTCCGGGAGCCGGCGCAGCCAGCTGGCTGCGGCCGCCCGCGGCCATCCTCGCCGCCTACCCGGAGACTGAATCATCATGTCTGCTCACGAGGCCGGTGCGCTGCACGCGCCCGGCTACGGCAGTGTCGCCACGGTTCCGGCGTGGCTGCATCCGCCCGAGGACGTCAACGAGCTGCTGCCCGAGCTATGGGCTGATTCGGTGCGCCGGGCCGGCGACGGCTCGCTGGAGGTAGGCGGGGTCGGCGTCCGAGAGCTCGCGGCCGAGCACGGCACGCCGGCGTATGTGCTCGACGAAGCCGATTTCCGGGCCCGGGCAGTGGCGTTCAGGGACGCATTCCAGCATGCGTTCGCCGGCCTCTGCGGCGGCGCTGACGTCTACTACGCCTGCAAGGCATTCCTCTGCGCCGAGGTGGCCCGCTGGCTGGCGCACGACGGGCTGCGCCTGGATACCTGCTCCGGTGGTGAGATGGCCATCGTCTTGCGGGCCGGGGTGCCGGCCGGGCAGGTCGGGCTGCATGGCAACAACAAGTCGGACGCTGAGCTGAGCCGTGCGCTGCAGGCCGGAATCGGGCGGATCGTGATCGACTCGCTGCCGGAGATAGACCGGGTGGCGGACGCCGCGGCGGGCCTCGGCGTGCGGGCGCCGGTGATGTTGCGGGTGACCGTCGGGGTCGAGGCGCATACGCACGAATACATCGCCACGGCGCATGAGGACCAGAAGTTCGGGCTGTCGCTGTCGGCTGGCGCGGCCATGCGGGCCGTGCGGCGGATACTGGCCCGCCCGGAGCTTGACCTGCGCGGCCTGCACTCGCATATCGGCTCTCAGATCTTCGATACCAGCGGCTTCGAGGTGGCCGCTCACCGGCTGCTGGGCTTGCACGCGCAGGTCCGCCGGGAACACCAGCTGAGCTTGCCGGAACTGGACCTGGGCGGCGGGTTCGGCATCGCCTACACCAGCGATCACAACCCGCTGGCCGCCAGGGCGCTGGCCGACTCGCTCGCCGAGATCATCGGAAATGAATGCCGGACGCTGATGGTCGAGGTGCCCAGGGTTTCGGTGGAGCCGGGGCGGGCCATCGCCGGGCCGAGTACCTTCACCCTGTACAGCGCCGGGACCGTCAAGGATGTCGAGCTTGAGCGCGGCGCCAGCCGCCGGTATGTCGCCGTGGACGGCGGCATGAGCGACAACATCCGGACCGCGCTTTATGACGCCGATTTCTCCTGCACCATCGCCTCGCGCGCGTCGTCGGCCCCGCCGGTGCTGGCCAGGGTGGTGGGCAAGCACTGCGAGAGCGGTGATGTCGTCGTCAAGGACGAGTTCCTGCCCTCCGACGTGCGGGCCGGCGATCTGCTCGCCGTGCCGGGCACGGGCGCCTACTGCCGGAGCATGGCCAGCCAGTACAACCACATGCCGCGGCCACCCGTGATCGCCGTCCGCGACGGCGCGGCCCGGGTGATCGTGCGGCGCGAGACCGAGGACGACCTGCTGGCCCTGGACGTCTGGTGAGCGCAGCCGGGCCGGCCCGCTAGCGGCTGCCGCCTAGTGGACGGCCCCGCCCGGCGGCCGCCAGCGCTGCCAGCCTCGGTGCACCGCGAAGTAACGTGACGGCCCGGGCGGGATGGCGGCCAGGCGTTCCCGCGGGCTGAGCGTCAGTCCGCGGGGAACCGGCTCCCACCACGGCTGGCCGGCGAACATCCGGCTGAAGAGCTCGTGCGGCCCGCCCGCGGGACCGAGCACGAGCTGGGCGGGCGCCGTCTGGTCGCGGCGCTGCCAGCGGAAATCCCCGGACAGCCGCAGCGACGTGCCGAGGTTGGGCAGCGCGGCGTGCGAGGTCAGGCAGTGGAAGACGAGCACGTCCCCGGCCCGGTAGTCCGCGGTCGCCCAGCCGCGCTCATCCTGGCGGAGCACCCGCGGGCGCTGCGGCGGGCCCAGCTGGCTGGCCGTCAGGACCGCCAGCCCGCCCAGCCGGACCGGGATCTCCATCATCGGCACCCAGCTGGTGAGCATGTCCTGCACGCCGGAGACCGCGTAGTCCTGGTGGATGTAGCGGCCGCGGGCCAGGCCGGGCGGGCGCTCGGGGTAGACGGCCCGCAGCACCTTCGCCGGGTAGGAAAATCCCCCCGGCCCGAGGATCAGCCGGGCCAGCCCGCGCAGCGGAGCGAGGTAAGGGATCCGGTTGAACGCCGGGCTCGCGATGGCGGCCCGGAACGCCGGGTCACCGAGCGCCTCCAGCACGCTCAGCGCCCGCCGGTCAGCCGACGGGATGCCGCGGTCATCAACCCATCCGCCCCGGCGCAGCCCGGCCAGGACACCGGCCGCGGCCGCGCGCACGTCCGCGGCCGGCAGCAGGCCGCGGAAGAAGAGATACCCGTCTTCCGCGAGGCGCCCGCGCAGCGCGCCCTGATCGCCCGCCAGTGCGGCGGAGTCGGTCAGCTCATCCACGCCGCCCACGATAGTTCCGCGGCCCGGCGGGCCGCCGGCCGCGGATCCGGCGCGGCCGCGTGTGCTAAACAGAGACCCGGACAAGGGAGTGCCGCGTGGATCAGCTCAGCCTCGGAGTCATGTCGCGGTCGGGGAAGGAGAACGAGCACCGGCTCGCGATCCACCCGCTGCACATCGAGCGGATCGAGCCCCGGCTGCGCGAGAGCATCTACCTCGAGCGCGGCTACGGCGAGCACTTCGGCGTGCCCGACGACCAACTGGCGCCGCAGGTCGCCGGGCTTCGCAGCCGCGGCGAGCTCATGGCGGACTGTGACGTCATCCTGCTGCCCAAGCCGCAGCATGCGGACGTCGCGGGCCTGCGGGCGGGGCAGATCCTCTGGGGCTGGCCGCATTGCGTCCAGGATGACGAGCTCACCCAGCTGAGTATCGACCGGCGGCTGACGCTGATTGCCTTCGAGGCGATGAATTACTGGTCCGCCGACGGCTCGTTTAACCTCCATGTCTTTCACAAGAACAACGAGCTGGCCGGTTACTGCTCCGTGCTGCACGCCCTGCAGCTCATCGGCCGCACAGGCGATTACGGTCGCCGGCTGCGGGCGGCCGTCATCGGCTTCGGCGCGGCTGGCCGGGGGGCCGTCACTGCCCTGTCCGCGCACGGCGTGAGTGACGTCGACATACTGACCCACCGTGACGTCAACGCGGTTGGCTCGCCGATCCACTCGGCCCGCATAGTGCGCCTTGAGCAGGACGCCGCCGACCAGGGCCGCTGTTATGCGCACAGTGCAGGCGGCCGGGTGCCGCTGGCCCCCTTCCTGGCCGAGCACGACATCGTGGTCAACTGCGTGCTGCAGAACACCGATGCGCCGCTGATGTTCGTCGCCGACGGCGACCTGGGCTACTTCGCGCCCGGCAGCCTCATCGTCGACGTGTCCTGCGATGAGGGCATGGGCTTCAGCTGGGCGCGCCCCACGTCCTTCACCGAGCCCATGCTGACCGTGGGGCGCAACGTCCACTACTACGCGGTGGACCATAGCCCGTCGTACCTGTGGGACTCCGCCACCTGGGAGATCAGCGAGGCGCTGCTGCCGCTGCTGCCCGCGGTGCTGGCCGGCCCGCGGGCGTGGGACGCCAGCGACACCATCCGGCGGGCCATCGAGATCCGCGACGGTGTCATCCAGAACCCGCACATCCTGTCGTTCCAGCACCGCTCGCCGGACTACCCGCATCCGGTCACGGCCGGGTAAGGCGCTACCGCCCGGAGGTCACCGAGTCCAGCAGATCCTTGGTCAGCACCGACCGCACCGTGATGCCGTCGGCGCCGAGCGGGTTCTCGCCCGGTGCCGACCGGTCGATGGCGCAGACCACGGTGGTCACGGTCGCGCCGCCGGCCCGCAGCGCCCGGGCCGCGTTCCGGACGGCCCCGCCGGTCGTGATGACGTCCTCGACCAGGAGCACCGTGCGGCCGGCCGGATCACCGCCCTCGGCCAGCTGCCGCGTGCCGTAGGCCTTTGCCTCCTTGCGCACGAACAGGGCCGGTATGCCGGTGTCCCCGCTGAGCACGGTGACCAGTGGCACGCCGCCGAGCTCAAGGCCCCCGAGCAGATCGGTGCCGGCCGGTATCAGCGCGGCCATCCGCGCCACCACGCGGCGCAGCAGGACCGGGTCCGATTCGAACAGGTACTTGTCGAAGTACTCGCTGGATACCTGGCCGGAGCGGAGCGTGAACTGGCCGCGCAGCCGGCACCGGGCGTCGACGTCACGGGCGAGCTGGACGAGATCGCTGTCGGGCACCAGCAGATCATGTCAAACATCTGGCCGCCGGGCGCTACCAGCCGAGCTCGCGGAGCCGGGCGTCGCCGATGCCGAAGTGGTGGGCGACCTCGTGCACCACCGTGCGGCGCACCTCGACGGCGACATCCTCCTCGGTACGGCAGATCGCGCAGATCGCCAGGCGGTAGATGGTGATCCGGTCCGGCAGCGCCCCGGCGTAGTTCGTCCCGCGGCTGGTCAGCGGGATTCCCTGATAGAGCCCGAGCAGGCCGGGCGGGCCCGGGCCGTCCTCGACGGTGACGGCCACGTTGCGCATCAGCCGGCCGAGGTCCTCGGGCAGGCTGTCCAGCGCCGTGGCGACCATCTCCTCGAACTTCTCCGGCGCCACGTCAATCACCAGCCCATTGTCGCGCACCGCGGGACCGGCCAGCGATCGGCTACCTTTCGGGCTATGAGCGTGCGCTGGTATTCCGTCGTAGTGGACTGTCATGACATCGTCGCCCAGAGCCGGTGGTGGGCCGAGGCGATTGACTGGCGGATCGGCTACGAGGCCCCCGGCGAAGTCGTCCTGGTGCCGCCGCACGCGCTCGACGAGACGCGCTCGATTCCGCCGCTGGAACGAGGACCCGGGCTCGTGTTCGTGACGGTGCCTGAGGGCAAGCAGCTGAAGAATCGCCTGCATATCGACCTGGCGCCGCCCGGCGACGCGGACCTGGACACCGAGGTGGGCCGGCTGGAGGCCCTCGGCGCCCGGCGCGTCGACGTCGGGCAGGATGCCGCCCGGGTCAGCTGGGTGGTCCTGGCCGACCCGGAGGGCAACGAGTTCTGCGTCCTGTCCGCGCGCGACGACTGAGCGGGCGGTGCGGCGGCAACCGGGCGGCCGGGCCGGCTGCCGACGCCCGGGCGTCGTCAGCCGGGCGCCTCATCCTGGCCCGCCAGGCGCTGGTAGGCCGGGGCGAGCAGCGTGACCAGGTCCGTGCCCCGCACGGCGATGGCCGGCGGCTCGAAGGTGCGCAGCAGCAGGCCGGGGGGCGCGGCCGGGACCGCGGGCCGGGACCGCAGCCGGGCCTGGCTCATCCCCGGTGACCAGAAATCCGCCATGCACTCGGCCAGCGGGCGGTCCGCGACGTCGATCACCGGCCGGGGGGCGGGCGGCCCGGCCGCGGTCAGCCCCCGCAGCGAGGCGAGCAGGTCCTCCCGGCCCCGGCCGCGCCAGGCCAGCAGGCCGAACGGGTCGGCGTCGAACGCCTCCGCCAGCACGTAGCAGACCGCGGCGAGATGCTTGCACGGCACGCCCCAGTCCGGGCAGGAGCACGACATCTCCATGTCGCTCTCGCGGCGCGGGAAGAGCGGCGTGCCGCAGTCGGCGAACACTTCCTCGATCTCGCGCGGCATCTCGCCGGCCAGCAGCCGGGCCCGGAACAGCGCCTGGCCGGCCAGCGCGCGCTCGACCCGCTGCCATTGCGCGGTGGTCAGCGGCAGCACCCGGATCCGGATCCGGTATGGCTTGGGCCGCGACCCCTGCACCTGGGCGGTCACGTAGCCGGACGAGATCTCGAAGCCGAGCACCTGGCCGGAGCGGGCATAGTTGCGGCCCCGGGCGAGCCGGCCCGTCATGCCGAACGACTCGAGCACGCTGATGAACCGCCGTGACCACCACTGCTCGCCGATCGCGCCCCGCTTGCTGCGCGCCCTGATGCCGCCCTCGACCCGGAGCGGCCCGGATCGCTCCGGCCAGTCCCGCCAGTCACTCATTGCGACACCGCCTCCGGCGACAGCGCGATCACCTGGCGCAGTTCGGCCACGGACAGCTCGGTCAGCCAGCTCTCGCCGGTCCCGACGATCCGCTCGGCGAGGGCCTTCTTCTCCTCGATCATGGCGTCGATCCGCTCCTCCACCGTGCCGACGCAGACGAACTTGCGCACCTGGACGTCCTTGCGCTGGCCGATCCGGAACGCCCGGTCGGTGGCCTGGTCCTCCACCGCCGGGTTCCACCAGCGGTCAATGTGGATGACGTGATTGGCGGCGGTCAGATTCAGGCCGGTGCCGCCGGCCTTGAGGGACAGGATGAACACCGCTGGGTCCGTTATGGCCTGGAAGCGGGAAACCATCGCGTCGCGCTGCTTCTTCGGCGTACCGCCGTGCAGGTAAAGGACCGGGCAGCCCAGCCGGGCGGCCAGGTACGGCTGGAGCATCCGGCCGAACTCGGCGTACTGGGTGAAGCAGAGCGCCTTCTCGCCGCCGGCTACGACCTCGTCGCAGATCTCCTCCAGCCGGGCCAGCTTGCCGGAGCGCCCGTCCAGCCGGGAACCGTCGCCCAGCAGGTGCGCCGGATGGTTGCAGGCCTGCTTCAGCCTGGCCATCGTGGCCAGAACGAGCCCGCGCCGCTCGATGCCGTCCGCCGCCTCGATTTTGGCCAGCATGTCCGTCACGGTCGCCTGGTACAGCGACGCCTGCTCCGGGGTGAGGTTGCACCAGATCTTCATCTCCAGCTTGTCCGGCAGGTCGGAGATGATCGTCTTGTCGGTCTTCAGCCGGCGCAGGATGAACGGGCCGGTGATCCGCTTCAGCCGGGCGGTCGCCTCGGCGTCGCCGCTGCGCTCGATCGGGATCGCGTAGGCGGTGCGGAACTTCTCCGCCGGGCCGAGCAGGCCGGGGCTGGTGAACTCCATGATCGACCACAGTTCGGTGAGGCGGTTCTCGACCGGGGTGCCGGTCAGCGCGATCCTCGATCCGGCGGGCAGGCTGCGGACCGCCTGGGCCTGGCGGGTGGCGGAGTTCTTGATGTTCTGCGCCTCGTCGCAGACGACCCGGCGCCAGCCGATCGCGCTCAGCGCCTCCCGGTCCCGGGCGACCATGCCGTAGGTGGTGATGACCAGGTCGGCGGCGTTCAGCGTCTCGGCGAGTTCCGGTCCGGTCAGGCGGCCGGCCCCGTGGTGGACGTGCACGCGGAGATCCGGCGTGAACCGCTCGGCCTCCCGCTCCCAGTTCCCGACCAGCGACATCGGGCAGATCAGCAGACAGGTTGGCCCTCGCTGGCCGCTGATGGTGACTCACCTTCGTTGGCCATGAGCCCGAGCAGCTGGACAGTGTTGTGGCAGAGCACGCCGCCCGCGACAAAGTTGTGGTGCTCGGCGACCTCGAAGTCGTAGACCCAGCCGTCGTAGTCCGTGTCCTCGATCGAGACGATGCGCGGGTAGAACACCTCCCGGTTCACTCGTTCGGCGAGAATGTCCCGTATCGCAGCTAGATCGTCTCGGTTAAGGCGGTCGTAGGCTTCCAAGGTTGTCGCCGTCCATTTGGTGGCTGGCCTAGCTGCGTATTCGCTCACCGCCTGGCCGGAGAGGATCCGGTCGATGGCCTCAATGACCGATTTCGCCGTTGCCTTCGATAGCTCCTGAGAGCCATTGAAGTAAATAGGTTTGGCGCCGAGGTGCCGCATCGGCAGGCGGGTTAGGTGACGGGCGAGCGTCAGCACGTCCGAGCCGGGAATTCCCTCCACGTTGGTGTTGGGTCTTGCAGCGCATATATCGGCCAGCTTAGCCTGCTTGACCTGGTCCGAGAAGCCGACCTCCGCGTGGAAGCGCCGCAGCGACGTACCGCCGATCAGCCCGATCCAGTACGGACGGTAGATTCCCGAGCCGTTGGTCGCGCACTTCTGCTTCTCGGTGATACGCAGCCAGATCCCGAACCTGCGCAGCATGCAGGCAAGCTGCCGCATCAGCCACTCAGAGGCGGAGCTGATCTCGACGCTGCGCATCCCCTTGAGAACCGATCCCTCGGCGCTGAAGTACTCCCGCAGGAATCTGCGGACAGTGTCGTCATCTGCGGCGACAATGAAGTCCGGGATGCGTTTGGTGGCGGATCTATTACCCCATCGTATCCGAGGTCAGCCACGAATCCACGATAATCCGCACTCGTAATTCGCAGGCTGGCGACCCAGTTGGCCGACGCTCTGATAGCAGGCCGGTTGATCTGCAACTGGAATGTATCGCCCAGCCGACGCATGCACTGGAGCAGCGATTCGAGCACCGCGACGTTCTTCTGGCTGATAGCCACCGCATATTTGTCCTCGTGGCCCTCTGCGATCTGCCATGCGAGCAGGATCGTGAGGTCAGGATCAACGGGTTGCCCGACCATTCCAGGCGGGCGGGACGCAGATCCGGTCTCCGGTTGCGAACTCATTGGTCCAGCCATGCAGTCCAAGCAACTTGTGCTGACGGGTAAGGGCGATCTCGCTCCCGTCGTCGAGGCGGAACGGCGGACCTTCTCGCTGATGCCTGGCGTACAGGCGCGTAACGCTCCACGTCGCCACCGTCTCACCGTTACCCGATTGGTCAGGGAGTTGATTCTGAGTGGCTCTGACGGGACCGCCCACTCCCCCTCGCCGTCACTGCTGGCGGGCTGGCCAAACGGTCCCACACGTTCTCGGCTATAGAGTTCATTTGCGAGCAAAGATAGCATTTGTCACGGTTTTACCCAGTCCCATGTCGTCGGCGAGGATTCCGCCGAGTCCGAGGTTGCCCAGGAAGGACAGCCAGGCCAGGCCGCGTTCCTGGTAGGGGCGCAGTTCGCCGCGGAAGGAGGCCGGGGTGCCGGCCGGGGCCAGCCGCTGGTCGGCCTGACCGGACAGCAGGTCGCCCAGCCAGCCGTCGGCGTCCACGCTGACGACCTCCAGGTCGTCGTCTACCCCGCGCAGCCCGGCCAGCAGCGCATCCGCCGCGGGCATGCTGCCCGTCCGGCGGTGTTGCAGGAACTTCAGCGCCGCCTGCACGTGCCGGTCGTCCAGCTCCACCCACTGGCCGCGCAGCCGCACCAGCGGGACCTTGAGCCTGGCCAGCTCGGCGAGGTCCTCCGCGTCCAGGGTCCGGTCGCCGAGGGCCAGCTCGTAGCGGAAGTCGACCAGGTCCGCCATCCCGAACGCGGGCTGCTTCGCGCCGCTGCCCGCGGCCTGCTTCGACCGGGTAGTGACCTTGAGGCCAAGCCGCGCCTTGCGGGCCCAGTCCGGCAGCAGCACGCCGAAGCCGGCGCCCGACAGCAGCGGCCCGGTTTCCCGCAGGAACCGGAACGCGCCCGCGGTGTCCAGCGCGATCGCGGCCGGCGCCGCGCTGCGCAGCTCGAGGTCGAGCTCGGGGAACAGCCGCGAGGCGCGGCCGAGCCCGGCCAGCAGCTCTTCCTCCGGGTGCCTGATCCCGGCCATGGCCCAGCCGCCCGCGCTCGCGCCGGACCAGACGTCGGCCGCGGGCAGCAGCAGGCTCGGATCCTCGGTCGACTGCAGCGCGAACTCGACGGTCCATGGCGGGTCTGCGGCGGCATCGTCGGGCTCCGCGGTGGAATCGTCGGGCTCGGTGGCGGCGGGGGCGCTCCGGCCAGGCTCGGCGGCGGCGGCAGGGGTGCTCTGGCCAGGCTCGGTGGCCGCGGCGATGGCGGCGCTCTGGCCTGGGTCAGTGCCGGTGACGTCAGACTTGGTGGCCGCGGCTGAATGGCCGGCCCCATCGTGGCCGACTGCGTCGTCGTCAGCCCCGTCATCAGCCGCTGCGGGCTCGACGAGCCGGAAGCTGGTGCGGACCGGACCGGCCGGGGCCTGCGCCGCGTTCCGCCACGCGGCCAGGTCGGCGGCCAGGGTCGCCGCCTCGCTCTCGTCCTCCGGCGTCACCACGGCCACCTGCGGGTTCACGCTGATCAGCGCGGCCGCCCAGCGCTCCGCCACGGGCATCCGGGCCGGGCGGCGACCGCGCCTCGCGGGCAGCATGGCCAAGCCGGGCGGGCTGCTCAGGCTGGCCCGCGCCGCCGCGTCGGTCAGCGCGTCGAGAGCATCGGTCAGCACCAGCGCCGACGCCTGTCCCCCGGCCGTCGTGGCGCGGCACAGCGGCGGCATCGCGGCCGCGAGTTCGCGCGCCCGCTGCGCGTCGGCGCCGGACAGCACGGGCCGCCAGCGGGCGGCGTAGCCGCCGCTCGCATCGCCGCGTCCGGCCGCCTCGTCGGCTGCGACCAGCGCGGGAAGGACGCGCCCGCGCACGGCCAGGTCCCCGGCCAGCTGCGCGAGCGCCGCCAGGTAACGCACGGATCCGCCCTGGGTCGCCCGTGCGCCGCCCGCCCCGGCCTCGCCGAGCACGCTGAGCAGCTCAAGCGCGGCGGGCGGCTCGAAGCTGAGCCCGGGCACGCGCCAGGCGGCCAGCCCGCCGCGGCCGGCCGCCCTCGCGGGCTCGCGGCCCGGCGCCCGGATCAGCTCCGGCGAGGCCTGCGGGCCATCGGCGGTGCCGGGCAGCCAGAGGGTCAGCTCGTCCTCGACGCCCTTCAGGGTCAGTTCGGCGGCCGGCTCAGCCAGCTCAGCCACGACGTCGGCGATGACATCCGCGGCCGCGGCGAACGGGTGCGGCCGCGGCGCCCGGGACGCACGGCCCGGCCGGGGCGGGGCCGTGGCCGGGCCGTCGGGATCCTCTGCCCACAGGCCGAGCGCCCCATACGCCCAGATCCCGTGGACTACCAGCATGATCTACGCTCCCGTGGCCCCGGCCGGCTTCCTCTTGACGCTAGCAACGCAATGCGGGCCGACGCACCGCAAATTGCCGGGGCACTGACGTTACGCGACGAACGGCTGAGCGCCGGAATCCGTGATCATCTGACGGCCGGCGGCTTCCCAGCCGTGCATTCCGTCGGTGACATTGAGCGCCTGCCAGCCCGCGCCGGTGAGGGCGGCCGCGGCGCGCGCCGACCGCGCCCCGGACCGGCAGATCACGTAGACCGCCGTTTCCTGCGGGATCTCAGCGCTCCGCGCGCTGAGCTCGCCGAGCGGGATGTGCAGGGCGCCGGGCACATGGCCGGCCTCCCACTCGTCGGGCTCGCGCACGTCCAGCAGGAACGCGTCGTCCGGCACGCCGCCGGCCGGAACTCCGGGAACGGCATCCCACATGCTCACTGACTTCTCCCCTCGGGGCTGACAACAGCGTGGCCGCGAACCAGCGGACCTCACTCTATGAGCGGCGGCCCGGCCGGCCGCGCGGCGGGCCCTGGTGGCCGGGGCGGGCCAGGCCCGGGCGACCCGCGCCCGGCAGGAATCTTCTGCCGCCGTGGCCTGTTTGGCTCGGACGTGATCATTCGTACCGCACTGCCCGCTGAATTCACCGACATCGGCGATATCCGGGTAGCGGCCTACCAGGCCGACGGATTCCTGTCCGCGGCCTCGCGCTACGCATCGACCCTCCGGCGGCTCGGAACCGTCGGCGATGGCGACATCCTGGTGGCCGAGGAGGACGGGCAGATCCTCGGCACCATCATGCTGCAGCCCTGGCCAGCTGCCGGTGAGGTGGTCAGCGGGCCGGATGAGGCCGAGATCAGGGCGCTGGCCGTGGCCCCCGCCGGGCGGCGCAAGGGAACCGGCCGCGCTCTCGTGCACGCGGTGATCGACCGGGCGGCCAGCAGCGGCGTACGGCACCTGGTGCTCTGCACGATGACGACCATGCACGCGGCCCACCGCCTGTATGAGCAAGCCGGCTTCAGCCGCCTCCCGGAGCGGGACTGGTCACCAGAACCGGGCGTGACCCTGCTGGTCTACGGGCTGGTCCTGCCGGGCTAGCAGTAGCCGGGCTAATCAGAACTCGTCCTCCGCGCCGCGGCGATCCGCGGCCGGGCGGGTGATGCTGTCCGCTGCCCCGTTGGCGTTCGCCAGGGCATCACTGACGCCACTGCCGGTCGCCACGCCGCCGGTCTTCACCCCGCTGGCGGCCACGGTGCCGGGGCGCGGAGCAGTGACCTTCCTGAGGTGCTTGGCCATCGAGCGGAAGACGAAGTACAAGATGATGGCCATTCCGGCGACAACCAGGAACCCGAGAACCCCGGGTGCGGCGTCACTCGCCGCCGATGCGGCCAGGACCATCACAGGCTCGCTCTCTCCCTGACTCCGGCGAACAGGTCGTCTTCCGGCTTCTCAGTATCCACCAGTGACCTAGCCAGATGATAATCCTCGGTTGGCCACGCTGTCTGCTGGGCGTCCAGCGGGCAGGAGAACCAGGAGCTGGTCGGGTCGATCTGGGTGGCGTGGGCGATCAGCGCCCGGTCACGGATCTCGAAGTAGTCACCGCACGGCACCCGGGTGGTGATCTCCCACTCCCGCCTGCTGCCGTCGCTCTCGTCCAGCCTGGCCATCCGCTCGGCATACGGCGACTCCAGGCCGCGCCGCAGCATCTCCTCGTGCAGCGCGGTGAACCGGGCCCGGTGGAAGGTGACGAAGTAGTACAGCTTGAGCGGCTGCCACGGCTCGCCGCAGCCGGGGTAACGGTCGGGATCGGCGGCGGCCTCGAATGCCTCCACCGACACCTGGTGGGTCTTCACGTGATCCGGGTGCGGGTACCCGCCGGACTCGTCGTAGGTGAGTATCACGTGCGGGCGGAACTCGCGCACGGCCCGCACCAGCGGTGCCGCCGCGACCTCGAGCGGCTGGAGGGCGAAGCAGCCGTCCGGCAGCGGCGGCAGCGGATCCCCCTCCGGCAGGCCGGAGTCGACGAACCCGAGGAAGCGCTGCTGCACGCCGAGGATCTCCCTGGCCCGGTCCATCTCGGCCCGCCGCACGCCGGCCAGGTCCGACCGGATGTCCGGCCGCTCCATCGCCTTGTTCAGGATGTCGCCCCGCTCACCGCCGGTCAGCGTGCAGACCAGGACTTCGACGCCCTCGCGCGCGTACCGCGCCATGGTCGCCGCGCCCTTGCTCGACTCGTCATCCGGATGCGCGTGCACCGCCATCAGCCGGAGCGGCCCGGACGACGGGCAGCCTGATTCTCCGGCCACCGCGCTTTCGCAGCGGGCGGCCTCGGATGCTGGGTCAGTGGTCACGGCAGACAAGAAGTCCCCTCGGTACTTTTGGTGGCGAATAACGACCGGCGCGGCATATCGGGATTACCCGTACTCTCAGGCACCGCCTGAACGTGCCAACGCCAAGTGGTCATTGTGCAGGACAACAAGCGGGCCACGCACGCACATTCCCGCGGCCGCGCGGCCCGCCCGGGCGGCCGGGGAACGCGGACCGCCAGGCCAGCCGGGCCCCGGGCCGGCCCTAGCCCGGCCGGCCGGACATCGCGGCGAGCCGGGCATAGCTGGCGATGACCGGGTCCCAGCCGGTCTCGTACCCGGCCCGCGCCTGCGCGCCGTCGGGCCGTTGCTCCCATCCTGAGTGGACGAGTTGCACGACCGTCTCGCCGGGCCCGCCGGGGGTGAACGTCACCTCCACGCTCGATGCCTCGGCCACGGGCGTGCCGGCGTGCCAGGTATATGCCACCAGGCGGGGCGGTTCCCAGCGGGTCACCGTTCCCCATACCGACGCGGTGCCGTCGGCGAGCGACTCGGTGATCTCACCGCCCACGCCCGCGCCGAAGACCACGCCCGCGGCCTGATCCTGGCCGACCGAGTGGGTCGCCAGCGGCCACCATTCGCTGATGCCGGCGGTGAACAACTCGAATGCCCGCTGGGGCGAGGCGGGCACGGTGACAGTCTTCCGTACCGGCTCGATCGCGGCTGGCTGGTCAGGCATCGGGCAGTCCCTTCTGTTGCGGTACTTCTTTCTCTTCCTCGCCTTGCCGTAGTTCTTTCGCGCCTGCCGGTGACCCCGGCCCGGGCTCCGGCTCCGCCGCCCGGGCCGCATGGTCGGCCCGGACCCGTTCGGCGTAGCTGTCCAGGACGGCCTGCCAGAAGCTCTCCGTCCAGGCGCGGAGCACCTCGAGCCCGGTCGTGTCGAGCCGGTAGACGTTGCGCGTGCCGAACTCCTCATAGGTGACCAGGTGGCAGCGGCGCAGCACCGTCAGGTGCTGGGAGATCGCCGGGCGGCTGACCGGCAGCCGGGCCGCGAGGTCACGCACCGAGGACGGGCCGCGCCGCAGGGTCTCGACGATCTGCCGCCGGGTGCGGTCACCGAGGGCTTCCAGCACCATTTCGTAAGTTTCCACGAACCGTAAGTTCTCACGAACGAATACCGAGCGTCAAGACGGCCGGGGCCGGAAGCAGCCCGGGCCGGAAGCAGCCCGGGCCGGAAGGAGCGCCGGCGTCCGCTCGGTGACGGTACGGTAAATGTCCGCTGATGCGTAACGGCGGACCGGCGCCCTGTACAGCGCCGTGAATCGTCATTTACGCTCTCTATCCGACCCCAAGTCCAGCCGCCACGATCGTCAGACCGCACGAAACGCTCCGACAGCACCGGGAATTCAAGATCATCATGGCTCTGACCTGGTGATTGTTGAGCGTGTACGCTCGAAGGATTACCCCCAAGGGCCCTGCCGGGGCCCGGCGGACGCCCCCGTCCGCACCGCACGCGAGGAGTACCCGTGACCGAGACCCGCGATGACATCGTCACCTGGCTCACCCAGGAGGCGTATGACCGGCTCAAGTCGGAGATGGATTATCTCTCCGGGCCAGGCCGTATCGAGATCGCCAAGAAGATTGAGGCCGCCCGGGAAGAGGGCGACCTGAAGGAGAACGGCGGTTATCACGCGGCGAAAGAGGAGCAGGGCAAGCAGGAGGGCCGCATCCGCCAGGTGCAGCACATCCTGGACAACTCGCGAGTCGGCGAGCCGCCCCGCACGGATGGCGTGGTCGGTCCCGGCATGACGGTGACGATCAGGTTCCAGGGAGACGAGGACGAGGTCACGTTCCTGCTCGCGTCCCGCGAGGAAAGCGGCTCACCGATCGACGTCTACTCGCCGCGGTCCCCGCTGGGCAGCGCGATCGCGGGCAAGAAGGTCGGCGAGACGGCGACCTACAACCTGCCAAACGGGCGCGCGGCGTCCGTCGAGATCCTTGAGGCGGTCCCGTACGGCGGGATCTGACCCGGCCCGGAGGCCGGCCCGCCTGCCTGGCGCCGCCGGGACCCCGGCGTTAGTGCACCATCTCCGGCGAGGCGGCGGCCGCTTCGCCCGGAGTCTCGGCCTGGCCGCGCAGCGGGACCTCCTTGATGAACAGGGACACCACGAATGCGAGCACCATGGCCGGCAGCGCCCAGAGGAACACGCCGTCGATCGCGTGCGCGATGGCGAAGAACACGTCGTGCTGCACCGCGGCCGGCAGCCGGACCACGGTCGCCGGGTTGAGCTGCCCGCCCGGCGCATTGAGGTGCGCGCCGGGCAGTCGCGCGCTCAGCACGTCGGTCAGCCGCCGGGCGAAGATCGCGCCGAACACCGACACCCCGATCGAGCCGCCGATCTGCTGGAAGAACAGCCGTGAGCTGCTGGCCACGCCGATGTCCTTCAGCTCCACGCTGTTCTGCGCCATCAGCGAGGTGATCTGCATCAGCAGGCCCATGCCGAGGCCGAGCACCACGAAGAACAGCCCGGAGGTCACCCGGCTGGTGTCCGGCCCGAGCATCGACAGCAGGAACATGCCGATGCCCATGCCGGCCGAGCCGAGGATCGGCAGCGCCTTGTAGCGGCCGGTCCGGCTGGTGATCTGGCCGGCGATGATCGAGGTCACCATCACCCCGACCATCATCGGGGTCAGCAGCAGCCCGCTGACCGTCGGCGAAGCACCCTGCACGGTCTGCTGGTAGAGCGGCAGGAAGGTGATGGCTCCGAACATGGCCAGGCCGACCAGGAAACTCAGCGCGGCAACCAGCGAGAAGTTCCTGTTCCGGAACAAGTACAGCGGCAGGATCGGCTCGGCTGCCCGCCCCTCGACCATCAGGAACGCCGCCGTGGCCGCCAGCGCGAGCAGCCCGAGGCCGAGGATCCGCCCGGATCCCCACGGGTACTGCGTGCCGCCCCAGGTCGTGAGCAGCACGACCGCCGTCGCCGCCACCGCGAGCAGCGCGGCACCCAGGTAGTCGATCTTGTGCTCGGTCCGCTTGGCCGGCAGCCGGAGGACCCTGGCCAGGTAGACGAGCGTGAAGCCGCCGATCGGCACGTTGATGTAGAAGACCCAGCGCCAGGAGAAGGCGTCGGTGATGAAGCCGCCGATCAGCGGGCCGCCGATGGTGGCGATCATCATCACGGACATGATGTAGCCCATGTACTTGCCGCGCTCGCGCGGCGAGACCAGCTCGCCGAGTATCGAGATCGCGCCGACCATCAGCCCGCCCGCGCCCAGGCCCTGCAGCGCGCGAAACGCGATCAGCTGCGTCATCGACTGGGCCAGGCCGGATAGCGCCGACCCGATCAGGAAGATCACGATCGCGGTCAGGAAGAGCTTCTTGCGCCCGTGCGAGTCGCCCAGCTTGCCGTACAGCGGGGTGCTGACCGTCGACGCGAGCACGTAGGCCGTCACGACCCAGGACAGGTGCGCGACGCCGCCGAGGTCACCGACGATGCGCGGCAGCGCGGTGCCCACGATCAGCTGATCGAGCATGGCGAGCAGGATCGCCAGCAGCAGGCCCGGCAGCACGATCTTGATCTCGCGCTTGGCCGCGGCGGCCGATCCATCGCCAGGAGGTCCTGCCGACGGGCTTACCGGCTCTGCGACTGCCATGATCAGGCTCCCTCGGGTGGCACGACTTCAGCCCGTCCGCGCGCGGCTTCTTCTCAACCTACTTGCCGACCGGCTAGTATCTTTCGAAAGGTAGGCTAAACTCTCAACTTACCGGCCGTCAAGTAAATTACGGCCACTCCCATGAGACGTGGCACAGCTGAGATGAACGAGACGACGCACGCGGCCACGGCGCCGACGGCGGGCGCGGCCGCCGGGACGCTGCCCGAGGTTTCCGGCGCCGGGCACCACGACGCGCGCGTCCGCGGCGACACCCGGGCGCGGATCCAGGAAGTCGCCGTCGCGCTGTTCGCCGAGCAGGGCTACGAGAAGACCTCGCTGCGCGAGATCGCCGAGCGGCTGGACGTGACCAAGGCCGCGCTGTACTACCACTTCAAGTCCAAGGAAGACATTGTCCGCAGCCTCGTCGAGGACTACTTCGGCCAGGTCGACGGGCTGATCGCCTGGGCCAGGACCCAGCCGGCCAGCGCGGCCACGCGCAGCGAGATACTCCGCCGCTATGTCGGCATCGTGGCTGAGGGCGACGAGGTGTTCCGGATGCTGCACCAGAACCAGGCCGCGGTGACCAGCCTGGCCGCGGCCAAGAACCGGGGCGAGCTGTTCCGCGAGCGGATGAGCTCGCTGATCGGGCTGCTCACCGGGCCTGGCCGCCCCGCTGGACGAGCGGCTGCGCGCGGCCATGGCGCTGGGCGGGGTCAGCGTGGGCTGGATGTTCTTCGCCGACCAGGTACCTGACCGCGCCGAGCTGTGCACCGCGGTGCTCAGCATCGCCACCGACATCGCCGAGGGCCGCGCCAGCGAGGACCGCACCGGGACATCATGATCCCCGCGGCTGGCTCGCCCCGCCCTTGGCCACGGCGCGCACGAGGGGCAGCACCCGGTAGCGCACGGGCGTGGCCAGCGCGATCACCGTTGAGGCCCGCACCACCCCGGTGACATCGACGATCGCGTCGATGACCCGCTGCAAGTCGGCGTTGGTCCGGGCGACCACCCGGCAGAGCATGTCGCCCGCGCCGGTGATCGTGTGCACCTCCAGCACCTCGGCGATCGACGTGAGCCCGTCGGCGACCGGGTCGTGCCCGCCGGCCTGGCCGATCTCCAGCGTGACGAACGCGGTGACCCCGTGGCCGAGGGCCGCGGGGTCGATGTCCGGGCCATAGCCGGTGATCACGCCCTGGGCCTGCAGCCGGTCGATCCGCGCCTGGACGGTGCCGCGGGCCACGCCGAGCCGCCTCGACGCCTCCAGCACGCCGACCCTGGGCTCCGCGGCGAGCAGCCCGACCAGCCTGGCGTCGAGTTCGTCGAGCATCGCCGGCCTCCTGAGACAGGTGCACAATTCTGCCGCACCATCTCGACTATTTCTATACAGAATGTCTAGCCTCTGAGCTTACCATTGCGCATCTTGCGCTCCTGGTTGATGCTGCCAGTAAGGGCCACCACTTCCGCAGGGAGCGTGCACGATGACAGCCACGGACAATCAGGACCTGCTGATCCGCGCCGACCAGTTCCCCGTCACCGGCATGGACGCCGTGGTCTTCGCGGTGGGAAATGCGCGGCAGGCGGCCCACTTCTACTCGGCCGCCTTCGGCATGCGGTGCGTGGCCTACCGGGGCCCGGAGACCGGCTGCCGGGATGAAGCCGCCTACGTGCTGGAGTCCGGCCGGGCCCGGTTCGTATTCCGCGGCGCCGTCCGGGCCGGAACTGAGCTGGCCCGGCACGTGGCCGCGCACGGCGATGGCGTGCTCGACCTGGCCATCGGCGTGCCGTCCGCGGAGGCCGCCTACGAGTACGCGACCGCGCACGGCGCGCGGGGGCTGGCCAAGCCCGAGGTCTTCGAGGACGCCGGCGGCAAGGTCGTTCTCGCCTCGATCGCCACTTTCGGCGATACCCGGCACACGCTGGTCGAGCGGGACGCCTACACCGGCGTGTACCTGCCGGGTTACGTGCCGGCCGATCCGCTGGTCACGCCGCCTGGCCGGCCCTTCTACACCGAGATCGACCACTGCGTCGGCAACGTCGAGCTGGGCAAGATGGACGAGTGGGTGGGCTTCTACCACCAGGTCATGGGCTTCACGAACATGAAGGAATTCGTCGGCGATGACATCGCCACCGAGTACTCCGCGCTGATGAGCAAGGTGGTCGCGGACGGCAGCCGCAAGGTCAAGTTCCCGATCAACGAGCCGGCCGCTGGCCAGCGGAAGTCGCAGATAGACGAGTACCTGGAGTTCTACGGCGGGCCCGGCGTCCAGCACATCGCGCTGTCCACCGACGACATCGTGGCCAGCGTGCGCGCCATGCGCGCGGCCGGGGTCGGATTCCTGGACACGCCGGACAGCTACTACGACGCGCTCGGCGAGTGGGTCGGTGAGACCCGCGTCCCGCTTGATGAGCTGCGGGAACTGCGGATCCTCGCCGACCGGGACGAGGACGGGTACCTGCTGCAGATCTTCACCCAGCCGGTCCAGGACCGGCCGACGGTCTTCTTCGAGCTGATCGAGCGGCACGGGTCGCAGGGGTTCGGCAAGGGCAACTTCAAGGCGCTGTTCGAGGCCATCGAGCGCGAGCAGGAGCGCCGCGGGAACCTCTGATCCGGGCGGGTCAGCTGAAGTTCAGCGCGTAGCCGGACTTGCGCAGCTGGCCGATGACGGAATCGCAGTGCCCCGGCCCCCGGGTTTCCACCTGCAGCTGGACCTCGACCTCATCCACCCGCAGGTGCGGGGAGAACCGGGCGTGCACCACGTCGATGACGTTGGCCCCGAGATCGGCGAGCTCGGTGAGCAGGCCGGCCAGCGCGCCGGGATGATCCGGCAGCCGGCAGCGGAAGGTGAGGTAGCGCCCGGCCGCCGACAGGCCGTGCCGCAGCATCTTGGCCAGCAGCAGCGGGTCGATGTTGCCGCCGGAGAGCACCGCCACCACCGGCGGCTCAGCCGACCGCGGGTCATCGAGCAGGGCGGCGACGCCGGCCGCGCCGGCCGGCTCAACCACCTGCTTGGCCCGTTCCAGGCAGAGCAGCAGCGCGCGGGACAGGGACTCCTCCGAGACCGTGACGATCCGCTCGGCGAGCTCGGCCAGCACGCTGAACGCGAGGTCGCCCGGCTGGGCGACCGCGATGCCGTCCGCCATCGTCGGCGCGGACTCCACCGGCAGCGGATGGCCGGCCGCGAGCGACGCGGGGAACGGCGCCACCGCCTCGGCCTGCACCCCGATCACCCGGACCGCGGGGTCACGGCCCTTCGCCGCGATCGCTATCCCGGCGGCCAGGCCGCCGCCGCCGACCGGGATCACGATCGTCCGCACGCCCGGGCACTGCTCCATGATCTCCAGGCCGGCCGTGCCCTGGCCGGCCACGATGTCGGGGTGCTCGAACGGGTGGATGAAGATCGACCCCTGCTCTTCCGCCACCGCCCGGGCGCGCAGCAGGGCGTCTTCCACCCGCGCGCCATGCAGGATGATCTCCGCCCCGTATGACCTGGTGGCCGCGATCTTGGGCAGCGGCGCCCCCTCCGGCATGACCACGGTGGCCCGGGCGCCCAGCAGGGCCGCGGCGAAGGCCACGCCCTGGGCATGGTTCCCGGCGCTGGCCGCCACCACCCCGCGGGCGCGCTCGGAATCGGACAGGCGGGAGATCCGGAAGTAGGCCCCCCGGGCCTTGAACGATCCGGTCCGCTGCAGGTTCTCGCACTTGAGGTAGACCGGACCGCCGAGCAGATCGGACAGCACCCACGAGTGCAGCATCGGCGTGGCGGTGATGACGCCGCGCAGCACCTCCCGGGCGGCGATCACGTCGTCGAAGCCGACCTGGACTGGCGTCACGGTCATCCGTGCTCAGCCGCCGGACCAGTAGCGATCGGCCGCGAAAATCAGCGCGGCCGCGCCGACCAGGCCGGCGCTCTGGCCGAGCTCGGCGGGCACCACCCGGACGTGCTTGGTGAACTCCATCCCGGTATGCGCGCGCAGCGCCTCCTCCAGCGGGTCGAACAGCAGCGCGCCCGCCTGGGACAGCCCGCCCCCGACGGAGACCACCTCAAGGTCGCAGAGGTACATCGCGGACGCGATGGCGATGCCGAGTGCCTTGCCCGCACGGCGCATCGCGGCCGCCCCGGCCGGGTGGCCCGCGGCGGCATCCCCGGCCAGGTCCTTGGCCGTGGCATCGGCCTGCCCGGGCCGCCAGCCCTGCCGCTGCGCCCACTCCACCAGGGCCGGGCCGCGGGCGATGGCCTCCAGGCAGCCGACTCCGCCGCAGACGCACGGCGGCCCGTCGTCCGGGTAGACCACCACGTGGCCGATGTGCCCGGCATTTCCGGACGTGCCCTCGATCAGCCGGCCTTCCAGGATCAGGCCGCCGCCCACGCCGGTGGACACCACCATGCCGAGCATGTTGCTGGTGCCCCGGCCGGCCCCGCGCCAGTGCTCGCCCGCCGCCATGCAGATCGCGTCGTTGTGCACCCGGACCGGCAGCCCGGCGAACCGCTCCTCGAGCCTGCCGCGGAGCGGGAACGCCCGCCACGCGGGGATGTTCAGCGGCGAGACGAGCCCGGACGGCCACTCCATCGGGCCGCCGCAGCCGCAGCCGACGCCGGCCAGGGACTGCGGGCGGCTGATCTCCGCGCTCTCCAGCGCCCGGCTGATTAGCGCGTCCAGAGTGCGCCAGAGCTGCTCGCCGTCCAGGTCACGGCGGGTCGGCGTCTGCTCCCAGGTGATCACCCGGCCGCCGGGCTCGATCACCCCGGCGGCCAGCTTCGTACCGCCGATGTCGACCGCAAGCGCCGGTCGGTCAGTATCCACGGCCAGCCTCCCGAGATGCGCATCGAGCAACATGCACATAGTGTCGAACGGTGGACCCGAAGAGCGAATCCCAGTCAGTAGCCGCATCGCCAGCCCAGCCGGGCCGGCCGGGCCGGCCTGCGCAGCAGGCCCGCTCCGCCCCGCCCGCTGCCGCCACGCTTGCGGCGCTCCGTGCCAGCGGTCATAAGTTCGTTAGCGTCAAGCAAGAGATACGGCAGAACCTACTCGCCCGGCTGCGCGCGGGCGAGGACTCCTTCCCCGGGATCATCGGATTCGGCCAGACGGTACTGCCGCAGCTGGAGCGCTCGCTGCTGGCCGGGCATGACGTGATCCTGCTCGGCGAGCGCGGCCAGGGCAAGACGCGCCTGATCAGGACCCTGACCGGGCTGCTCGATGAATGGACGCCGACCGTCACCGGCTGCGAGATCAATGATCATCCGTACGCCCCGGTCTGCGCCCGGTGCCTCCGCCTGGCCGCGGCCGAAGGCGATGACCTGCCGGTCAGCTGGCGCCATCGCAGCGATCGCTACGGCGAGAAGCTCGCCACCCCGGACACCAGCGTCGGTGACCTGATCGGCGACATCGATCCGGTCAAGGTGGCCGAGGGCCGCACGCTCGGCGACCCGGAGACCATTCACTTCGGCCTGGTGCCGCGGACGAACCGGGGCGTGTTCTGCCTGAACGAGCTCCCGGACCTGGCCGAGCGGATCCAGGTGGCGCTGCTCAACGTGCTCGAGGAGCGCGACATCGGAGTGCGCGGGTACGCGCTCCGGCTGCCGCTCGACCTCGTGCTCGTGGCCAGCGCCAACCCCGAGGATTACACCAACCGGGGGCGGATCATCACCCCGCTGAAGGACCGCTTCGGCGCGGAGATCCGCACGCACTACCCGACCTCGCTGGCGGCCGAGCTGGCCCTGATCGGGCAGGAGTCCCGGATCGCCTGGGACGGCACGGAGCCAGACGCGGTGCTGCCCGCGCATCTCGTGCAGGTCATCGCCCGGTTCACCCGGCTGGTGCGGGCGTCCCCGGCCATTGACGCGCGGTCCGGGGTCTCCGCCCGGTTCGCCATCGCCGCCGCCGAGGCGGTCGCCGCCTCGGCCGTGCGGCGGGCGGCCATCAGCGGGGAAGCGCAGCCGGTGGCCAGGGTCTGCGACCTTTCCTCGATCGTGAGCACGCTCCGCGGCAAGGTCGAGTTCGAGGTCAGCGAGGAGGGCCGCGAGGAGGAAGTGCTTGAGCACCTGCTGCGCCGCGCCATCGCCGAGACCTTCCGCGCCACGCTGGGCAGCGCCGACCTGGCCGGCATCCTGGACAAGTTCGCCGACGGCGGCAGCGTGGAGTCCGGCGACCTGACTCCCGCGCCCGATCTGCTCCGCCGGATCGGCGAGGTCCCCGGGCTGGCGAAGATCATGGAACGGCTCGGCATGGACGGCGGCGAGTCGCTCGGCGAGGCGGCCGCCGCGCTCGAATTCACGCTTGAGGGCCTGTACCTGATGCGGCGGCTTTCCAAGGACATCGTCGACGGCGGCGCCGTCTACCGCACCTAGGGAGCAGTCGTGAGCGGATACCGGTACGGCCAGTATCACGACGGGCCCGACCCGCTTGAACCGCCCTACGACGTCCGTGGCGCCGTGGACGCGCTGGGGGAATCGGTCCTGGACGGGTCCGACCCGGCCAGCGCGCTGCGTGACCTGCTGCGCCGCGGGATGTCCGGGCACCAGGGCCTCGACGACCTGCTCCGCCGGGTCCGCGAGCGGCAGCGCGAGGTTCGCGACCGGGGCCGTCTCGACGGCATCCTCGAGCAGGCCCGCGCCCTGCTCGACACGGCGGTGGGCCAGGAGCGGGCCGAGCTTTTCCCCGATCCCGCCGACGAGGCCAGGATGCGGGAGGACGAGCTTGACGCGCTGCCCGCCGATACCGCCCAGGCGATCAGGCAGCTCGCTGACTACGAGTGGCGGTCGGCCGCGGCCAGGGAAACGTTTGAGCGGCTGAAGGACCTGCTCCGCCGCGAGGTGCTCGACAGCCAGTTCCGCGGCATGAAGCAGACCTTGCAGCAGCCCGACCCCGAGGCCATGCAGCGGGTGAAGGACATGATGGCCGGGCTGAACGCGATGCTGGATGCCGACGCCCAGGGCACTCACACCCAGCAGGACTTCGACGACTTCATGGCCGAGTACGGCGACCTTTTCCCGGACCAGCCGGAAAACCTGGAGCAGCTCGTCGACTCACTCGTGCGCCGGATGTCCGCGGCGCAGCGGCTGCTCAACTCACTCACGCCGGAGCAGCGTGAGGAACTGTCCGGGCTGATGTCACAGACCCTTGAGGACGCGGGGCTGGCGGCCGAGATGGCCCGGCTGGCCGACGCGCTGCGGTCCCGGCGGCCGGACCTGGACGCCGACGGCTGGCCCGGTGACCAGATGAGCGGCCAGGAGCCGCTCGGCCTGGGCGACGCCACCACCGCGCTGGCCGAGCTGGCCGACCTCGCCGAGCTGGCGGCCACGCTGCGGCAGGACTACCCCGGCGCCAGGCTCGACGACGTCGACGAGGAGGCGGTCCGGCGCGCGCTCGGCCGCCAGGCGGTCGACGACATGGAGGCGCTCCGCCAGATCGAGCGGGAACTTGAGCGGCAGGGATACCTGGAACGCTCCGACGGCAAGCTGGAGCTGACGCCGAAGGCGGTGCGCAGGCTTGGCGAGACGGCACTGCGGCGGGTTTTCGCTGACTTGCCGGAAGGCGGGCACGGGGACCACGACCAGCATGACGCCGGCCAGGCCGGCGAGTACACGGGCAGCACCCGCCCGTGGCATTTCGGTGACGAGCAGGCCATCGACACGGCGGCGACGGTGCGCAACGCGCTGCTGCGCGGCGGCATCGCGGTGGCCGGGGACGACCCGCCGGCCGGCTCGCCCGGCCGCGAGCCGGGCCGGCCGCGGGTCCGGCTGTCCGTCGGCGACTTCGAGGTCGGGGAGACCGAGCGGCGGGCGGCAGCGGCCGTGTGCCTGCTCGTGGACCTCTCCTACTCGATGGCCCTGCGCGGCACCTGGGGCGCGGCCAAGCAGACGGCGCTCGCGCTGCACGCCCTGGTCCGCACCAGGTACCCGCAGGACTCGATGCAGGTCATCGGGTTCTCGAACTACGCGCGGGAGCTGCGGGAGACGGATCTCGCCGGACTGGGCTGGGACATGGTCCAGGGCACCAACCTGCATCACGCGCTGGTGCTGGCGGGCCGCTATCTGGACCGCCGCCCGGAGCACAATCCGGTGGTGCTGATCGTGACCGACGGCGAGCCGACCGCGCACCTGCGCCGGGACGGGCAGTCCTGGTTCGACTGGCCGCCCTCGCCCGAGACCATCGAGCTCACCCTGGCCGAGGTCGACAAGATGACCAGGCGGCGGGCCACCCTGAACGTCTTCATGCTGGCCGAGGACCAGCGGCTCACTGACTTCGTCGAGGAGGTGGCCCGGCGCAACGGCGGCCGGGTGCTCCGGGCGAATCCGGAGAGCCTCGGCCAGTACGTGGTCAGCGACTTCCTGCGCACCCGCCGCGCCGGGGCGCGCGGCCGGTAGGCGGCCCGGCCTAGCTCCCGGTCCCGCGGCCGGGAGAACCGGCCGGCTCCGCCGCCAGCACGGGCTTCAGCTCCGCGATCCAGGTTTCCCGCACGGTGAACCCGGCCCGCTCGTACAGCCCGAGCGCGCCGGTGGGCGAATCCGCGTCCACCCCCAGCGAGGCGGTATCGAATCCGGCCGCCCTCGCCTCGGCCAGGGCCCGGGCCAGCAAGGCGGAGGCGATGCCGCGCTTGCGCCCGGCCCGGCGGGTGCCGACCAGGGGGATGCTCAGATCCCGCCGGCCGGTGGCCGCCGTATACGCGTCGTATTCATGGCCGAAGATGATGCCGAGCGGCTCCCGGCCGGCGTAGGCCAGGAAGCTGAGGCCGGGCCGGAACGTCGAGTACGCCAGGAAGTGCGCCCACTGCCCGGCCGTGTTCTCGGTCGAGCCCCAGTGGTCGCGGAAGGCCTCGTTGCGCACCAGCAGGGCGTCCGCCGCGCGCTCCGGGGTGAAGCCGACGATCCGCACGCCGGCCGGCGCCGGGACCTCGGGGAGCGGCGCGGCCAGGTCCCTCGTCATGCCGTGAAACCAGCGCGCCTGCCGGTAGCCGTGCGCCGCGTGCAGGGCGACCGCCCCGTCGTTGCTGGACAGGCACCCGGCGGACAGCGCCAGCGGCCGCCCTGGATAGCGCTCCCGGTGCAGCGGAACGGCCGCCCGCTCGGCCCAGTCAAGCAGCCGGCCGCCGAGCCCGCGGTCGCGGTAGGCCGGGTGCACGCCGCCCTGCTGCCACATCTCATGCACCGGGTCAGCGGCGCTGCGGGCCAGCACGCTGCCGAAGCCGGCCATGGTGCTCCCGTCGTAGACGGCGATGGAGCCGCGGGCGAAATCGGCGTACGGATCGCTGAAATCCTCCCGCAGGTCCTGCTCGCTGAAGTGCTCATCGCCCCCGTCCACGGCCTGGATGGCGGCCAGCAGCGCCGCCCAGGCCGGCACGTCCGCCAGACCGATCGGCCGCCAGTCGAATGCCCCGCCATCGCTCATGGGCCGCCCGTCAGCGCTCATGGGCGGATTGTGTACCGGACGGGTAACGGACGGCAACGGGTTATCCCCCCGCACGCGGCTGACTTCACCATGCGGCCGGCCGGGCGCCGGCGGGGGCGCCAGCGCGGCGAGCGGCCGGCCGGGCGTCAGCGGGGGTGACCGGATCGCGAAACCATTGGACGGCCCGGCGCCCGCGGGTCAGAGTCGGGCTATGGACTTGCGCATTCAGTGCCTGTGTATTGATAGTGCCGATCCGGCGAGGATCGCTTCTTTCTGGCAATCCGCGCTGGGCTGGCGCCGCACGTTTGCCGCGGATGACCAGGTGGTTCTTGAGCCTCCGGCGGGAAGCCGGGAAGATGGCGTTGTTCCTGACCTGCTGTTCTTGAAGGTCCCGGGGCACAAGGCCGGCAAGAACCGGCTGCATCTGGACCTTCGGCCGGCTGACCAGGCCGCCGAGGTGGCGCGGCTGGAAGCGCTCGGCGCCAGCCGGGCCGATGTGGGGCAGGGGGAGGTCAGCTGGGTGGTGATGGCGGACCCCGATGGGAATGAGTTTGATGTGCTGCGGCCGCTGACGCCCGGCGAGCTGGCGGCGGGCTGACCAACACCGCGGCGCTCCGCGTCATGAAACGGCAAAGCAATATTTCAATTTTGCCCCATTCGCGGGATGACCGCGCCCTTTCGCCGGCCGGCTAGTAACGTCCGTAGGTCAGCTTCAGTGAACGCGGCTGGCCCGGCCTGCCCGGAATGAGACCGGCCGAGCCGGCGGGCAGTGCAGTCCGGCCGGCATCCTAGGAAAGGTGTGGCAAATGACCGGACCGGCGGGCGCGAATCGCCCGGCTACCCTGGGCCTGCTGGCTTTCGGGGTTATCGCATGCGTCATCGGCATCGTGTTCATCACGACGAACCATGACCTTCGCGCGGCCGCCTCGTTCGTCGTGGGCGTCCTGGCCCTGATCGGCGGCTGGGTTTTGCGCACCAGGAGCCCGAAGCCCAGTAGCTGACCGGGCCGGGCTCGCCACGTGCTCGTCCTCCCCCGGCCGGGAGCAGCCGCCACTCCAATTGAGCGGCGGCGGGGGCCCGGCGATGGTAGAAAGCCTGGCGAGAGAACACAACCGGACCGGAAGCAGGCAGCGTGAGCGAGCAACAGCCAGAAATCACCGGCCTGCGGCAGAGCCTGGATGAGGTGGACAGCGGGATCGTGCGCCTCATCGCGCAGCGCAGCGGCATTATCGCTGCCATCGCCGAGGTGAAAGAGCAGGGCACCTCGGCGATCCAGGATGCTGACCGCGAGCGCCAGGTGCTGGCCAGCGCCGAGGCCGTGGCCACCGAGCTCGGCGTGTCCGCCAGCCTGGTGCGCAGGATTTTCCGCGAGCTGATCAGCGACTCGGTCGCGCAGCAGGCCCGGCACCTGAACGGGGATGCGGGCGGGCAGGTCCGGGTGGCCTTTCAGGGTGCCGCGCACGCTTACAGCGACGCCGCCGCGCGGAAGTACCTGGCCGGACTCGGGCTGGACGGAGAGCTGACCGGCTACCGGACCTTCCGCGAGGCGGCCGGCGCGCTGCTGGCGGGCGACGCCGATCTGGCGGTGCTGCCGATAGAGAACACCACGGCCGGGAGCATCAACGAGGTCTACGCCCTGCTGCGCGAGCACGAGCTGTCCATCGTGGGCGAGGAAACCTGGAAGGTCGACCATTGCCTGGCCGGCCCGCAGGACGTGCCGCTCTCCTCGCTGAGCAGGATCCTGTCCCACCCGCAGGGCCTGGAGCAGTGCGCGCAGTTCCTGCGCTCGCTGCCGCACGCCGTCCCGGTTCCCTATTTCGACACGGCGGGCGCGATGGAGGCCGTGGCGGCCGCGGGCGATCCCAGCGAGGCCGCCATCGGCTCCCCGGAGTCCGCCGCCGCGAATGGGCTCGTCGTGCTGCGCCACAACATCTCCGACATTGCCGACAACTACACCCGCTTCGTGGTGCTGTCGGCCGCCCCGGCCGCCGTTGACGTGCGGATCCCCTGCAAGACGAGCCTGATCCTGGTGACCAGGCACGAGGAGGGGGCGCTGCTGCGGTGCCTGGAGATCCTGTCCGGCAGCGGCCACTCGATGACCAAGCTGGAGTCCCGGCCGCGTCCCGGCCGGCCCTGGGAGTACCTGTTCTTCCTGGACTTCGAGGGCAACGCCGCCGAGCCGCGGACCGCGGCCGCGCTCGACGAGCTCCGGTCCGCGGCCCTGCACATCAAGGTCCTCGGCAGCTATCCCGCCAAGGCGCTGCGGCACCGGGCCCGCCCGGGTGACCTGCCCGGCCCGCAGGCCGATGAGTCGCCGGCCGACGTGCTGGAGGCCGTCGCCGCCGAGGTGCCGGCCGCGCGCCGGTCCAGGCAGTACCGGCTCGTCGACCGGGCCGCCCGGGCGGCCGACACGGTCGTTCGCGTCGGCGACGTGCTGGTCGGCGGGGACGGCTTCGTGGTGATGGCCGGGCCGTGCTCGGTCGAGACCGGCGAGCAGATCAATGCCACCGCCAGATTCGTCCGCGATCAGGGTGCGCACGTGCTGCGCGGCGGCGTGTTCAAGCCCCGCACGTCGCCGTACGCCTTCCAGGGTCTCGGCTGGGAGGGCCTGGACCTGCTGGTCGCGGCCGGACGTGAGACCGGCCTGCCGGTGGTCACCGAGGTAATGGCGGTGGACCAGGTCCAGCGGATGGCCAAGGCGGCCGACATCCTCCAGATCGGCGCCCGCAATATGCAGAATTTCGACCTGCTCCGGGAGGTCGGCAAGGTGGATCGCCCGGTGCTGCTCAAGCGCGGCCTGTCCAGCACGATCGAGGAGTGGCTGGCGGCCGCCGAGTACGTGGTGGCGCAAGGCAACCAGCAGGTGATCCTGTGCGAGCGAGGCATCCGGACGTTCGAGAGCGCCACCCGCAACACGCTGGACCTGTCGGCGGTCGTCGTCGTCCGCGAGCGGTCGCACCTGCCGATCATCGTCGACCCGAGTCACGGCACGGGACTGAGTTCCTACGTCGCGCCGATGGCGTGGGCGGCCCGCGCCGCGGGCGCCCACGGCCTGCTCATCGAGGTGCATCCGGCGCCGGCCGAGGCACTGTCCGACGCTGATCAGAGCCTGTCGTTCGAGCAGTTCGGCGCGCTGATGCGGCGGCTGGCCACCATCCCCGGTTCAGCGAAAACCGGCTGAGCCGCGCAGATCGCGTGCGGGCGGGCGCGGCGGCTCTAAGATCGGGCCATGTCTTTTACCGACCGGCTCGTGCTCTGGCTGCATATTGGCTTCGCGATCTTCGCGATCGGCCCGGTGACGGTGGCGATCATATCGACGCCCCGCTATATCCGGGCCCGGAACCAGACCGTGGTCGGATATCTCTACCGGACCACCCGGATCTATACCTTGCTGTCGCTCGGCGTGCTGCTTTTCGGGCTGGTCCTCGCGCAGATTCACAAGGACTTCTCGAAGCCGTGGCTGAGCGTCTCGCTGACGCTTTTCGTTGTCGCCGTGGTGCTGCTCGTGATCATCATGCGCGACCAGCACCGGGCCATCGCGGCGCTCGAACTGGCGGCGGCCGCGGAGGCGCCGGCGGCCGGCACCGTACCGGCCGCGGAAGTGGTGCCGGTCTCCGCCGAGGAGCATGCCGGGGACGAGGAGGCGGCGCAGGATGCCGAGCCGGTACGGCCGAACCAGCCGGGCAGCCCGGGCGTGCCCGCCGCGCATATCGCGTCCGTGGAGCGCGGCCGGATCGCCACCATGGGCGGCGTGGTCGCGCTGATCTACCTGGTGATCCTGGTCCTCATGATCTGGAACGGCTGACCGCCGCCCGCCGCCCGCTGACCGCCGCCCGGCGAACGGCTGACCGGCTCCCGGTCAGCCGAGGGCCGTGCGGAGGTCTTCCAGCAGGTCGTCGCAGCTCTCGATGCCGACGGAGAGCCGGACCACGTCGGAGGGAACCTCCAGGGCCGAGCCGGCCACCGAGGCATGCGTCATCCGGCCCGGGTGCTCGATCAGCGACTCCACCCCGCCGAGCGACTCGCCGAGCGTGAACAGCCGGGTCCGGCCGCACACCGCGACCGCCGCCTCTTCCCCGCCGCGAACGCGCATCGAGACGATCCCGCCGAACCCGCGCATCTGCTTGGCCGCCGTCTCATGACCGGGATGGGACTCCAGGCCCGGGTAGAACACCTCCGCCACCGCGGGGTGGCTGGCGAGCATGTCAGCGATCCTGGCCGCATTCGCGCAGTGCCGGTCCATCCGGACGCCGAGCGTCCTGACCCCGCGCAGCGTCAGCCACGCGTCGAACGGCCCGCCCGCCGTGCCGGTCGTGTTCTGCATGAACGCGAGCCGCTCGCCGAGCCCGGCGTCGGCCACGATCAGCGCGCCACCCACCACGTCCGAGTGCCCGCCGATGTACTTGGTAGTCGAGTGCACGACCGCGTCAGCGCCGAGGGCCAGCGGCTGCTGCAGGTACGGCGACGCGAAGGTGCTGTCCACCACCAGCAGCGCGCCTTGCGCATGCGCGATCTCGGCCAGCGCGGTGATGTCGGCGATCGACAGCAGCGGGTTGGTCGGAGTCTCGATCCAGATCACCCTGGCCGGCTTTTCACCCATGGCTTTCTTAACGAGCCCCGCGTCCGACACCGGAACCGGCTGGTAACTCACGCCCCACGACTGGAGAACCTTGTCGAACAGGCGGAACGTGCCGCCGTACGCATCGTGCGGGATCAGCACGTGGTCTCCCGGCCGGAGGATCGTCCGGAGCAGGCAGTCCTCGGCGGCCATCCCGGACGCGAACGCCAGCGCGCGGGTGCCGCCCTCCAGGACGGCCAGGCATTCCTCCAGCGCGCCCCGGGTCGGATTCGCCGTCCGCGAGTACTCGTAGCCCTCGACCCAGCGCGCGGGCCCGGTGCCGCCGCCCGCGCCCAGGCCGGCCCCGCGCAGCCCGCCCACGCCGTCCTGCTTATACGTGGACACCTGGTAGATCGGCGGGATCACGGCTCCGGTCAGCGGATCGGGTTCCTGCCCGGCGTGAATCGCGAGGGTCTCAAATCCGTCGGCATGCTGCCTGTCCATTGCGTCACCCTGCCTACTTAGCTATCCGGCCCCGGCACTGCCGCCGGGCCCGGTCACGTCGCCGGGCCCGGCCAGGTCCCGGTGCCCCGTTATATCCCGGTGCCTCGATATTCTCGTGCCCCCGCCGGTCCCTGGCTGCGCCAGCGCTCCGGCCCGCGGGCAATGATCCGCCAACCCTAGGCTGTCACCCGGTGCCAGCGGACAGGAATGTCAGCACATCCTGCCGGGTGATCATTCCGGCTGGCTTGCCGTCGACCAGCACCACGGCCGCGCCCGCCTTTTCCATGGCCGCGACCGCGGAGCTCACCGGCTCGCCGGAGCCGACCATCGGCAGCGGTGCCGACATGTGATCGCCGAGCGGGTCCTGCGGCCGGGCCCGCCCGGACACCAGCGCGTCGAGCAGGTCCCGCTCCACGATGGAGCCGACGACCTCGGCCGCCATCACCGGCGGCTCCTCCTTCATGACCGGAAGCTGCGACACGTTGTACTCGCGCAGGGTCTCGATGGCCACCCGGACCGTCTCGTCCGGGTGCGCGTGCACGAACTCCGGCAGCCCGCTGCGCTTCTGATCCAGCACGTCGGCGATCCTCGGCTCGGCGGTATCGCTGGACAGGAAGCCGTAGTCAGCCATCCATTCGTCGTTAAAGATCTTCGAAAGGTATCCCCGGCCGCCATCCGGCAGCAGCACGACGATCACGTCGTCCGGCCCGGCCGTCGCGGCCACCCGCAAGGCGGCGACCACGGCCAGCCCGCAGGAGCCGCCGGTGAGCAGCGCTTCCTCGCGGGCCAGCCGGCGGGTCATCTGGAATGACTCGGCGTCGCTGACCGCGATGATCTCGTCGCAGATGGCCTTGTCATAGGTCTCCGGCCAGATGTCCTCGCCGACGCCCTCGACCAGGTAGGGGCGGCCGGATCCGCCGGAGTAGACCGATCCTTCCGGATCGGCGCCGATGACCTGCACGCGGCCGCCGGAGACGTCCTTGAGGTACCGGCCGGTGCCCGAGACCGTGCCGCCGGTGCCGATCCCGGTCACGAAGTGAGTGACGGTGCCGTCGGTCTGCGCCCAGATCTCCGGGCCGGTGGAGTGGTAGTGCGAGGCCGGATTCTCCGGGTTGGCGTACTGGTTGGGCTTCCAGCCGCCGGGCGTCTCGGCCGCCAGCCGGTCTGACACCGAGTAATAGGAGTCGGGGTGCCCGGGCAGGACGGTCGTGGGGCAGACCACCACCTCGGCCCCGTAGGCCCGGAGCACGCTGATCTTGTCCTGGCCCACCTTGTCCGGGCAGACGAAGAGGCACTTGTACCCCTTCTCCGCCGCGACGATGGCCAGCCCCACGCCGGTGTTGCCCGACGTCGGCTCGACGATCGTGCCGCCCGGCCGGAGCGCGCCCGAGGCCTCGGCCGCCTCCACCATGCGCAGCGCGATCCGGTCCTTCACCGAGCCGCCGGGATTGAAGTACTCGACCTTGGCCAGCACGTCCGGGGCCCGCCCGGGGCCGCCCAGGCCCCGCGTTACCCGGCGCAGCCGGACCAGGGGAGTGTTCCCCATCAGCTCGATCAGCGAATCGTGAACCTGCATCTGAAATCACCTTGCTTCCGGTGCTGATGACGCTATCCGACCGCGGTTGCATCGGAAGCCTGCCGCACGTCGCCCCGGGAGCGGGGCTGAATGGCCAGACACTCGCCATCCCCGCATCACGCGCACCTCACGTCACGCTCACGCCATCTTTGGGCACTCGCTGCGGCGCGACCTTCCCTCCCCCGGCAACACGCGCACCTCACGTCACACCCACCCGCCTGGAGTCTCGCTCTTTCATGATCCCGAAGGATTCGCGTCGTATCTGGCGCGAATCCTTCCGGATCATGCACTGCAGCGGCGCGGCCACCGGCGTCAGGCGCGCAAGCCGCCCGGGGGCCGGAGGTAGTCTGCGGTTAGCTACCAGTTTCGAGGGAGATCAGCCATGCCCGAGGCAGTCGTCGTCGCTACCGCCCGCTCGCCGATCGGCCGGGCCTTTAAGGGCTCGCTCACCAGCGTCCGCCCCGATGACCTGACCGCCGCGATGATCAGCGCCGCGCTCGCCAAGGTGCCGCAGCTCGATCCGGCGGACATTGACGACCTGATGCTCGGCTGCGGCCTGCCCGGCGGCGAGCAGGGCTACAACATGGCCCGCATCGTCGCCGTGATGCTCGGCCATGATCACCTGCCCGGCACCACCGTGACCCGCTACTGCTCCTCCTCGCTGCAGACGACGAGGATGGCCTTCCACGCGATCAAGGCCGGCGAGGGCGACGTCTTCATCTCCGCGGGCGTGGAGTGCGTGAGCCGGTTCGTCAACGGCAGCAGCGACAGCTGGCCGGACACGAAGAACTCCTTCTTCACCGCCGCTGAGGAGCGGACCGCCGAGGAGGCCAAGGGCGGCGCGGGCATCTGGCACGACCCGCGGCAGGACAACGCGGTTCCCGATGTCTACCTGGCCATGGGCCAGACCGCCGAGAACGTCGCCGGGCTGCGCGGCGTCACCCGCGCCGAGCAGGACGAGTTCGGCGTGCGGTCGCAGAACCTGGCCGAGAAGGCCCTGGCCGACGGGTTCTGGCAGCGGGACATCACGCCGGTGACGCTGCCGGACGGCAGGGTGGTGAGCGCGGACGACGGGCCGCGGGCCGGGACCACGCTGGAGAAGGTCGCCGCGCTGCAGCCGGTGTTCCGGCCGGACGGCACGGTAACCGCCGGCAACTGCTGCCCGCTCAACGACGGCGCCGCGGCCGTGGTGGTGATGAGCGACCGGAAGGCCGCCGAACTCGGGATCACGCCGCTGGCCAGGATCGTCTCCACGGGCGTGACCGGGCTGTCGCCGGAGATCATGGGACTTGGCCCGGTCGAGGCATCCCGCCAGGCGCTGGCGCGGGCCGGGATGGCCATCGACGACATCGACCTGGTCGAGATCAACGAGGCGTTCGCCGCCCAGGTGATCCCCTCCTACCAGGACCTCGGCATCGACCTCGACAAGCTGAACGTCAACGGCGGCGCGATCGCCGTCGGCCACCCGTTCGGCATGACGGGCGCGCGCATTACCTCGACGATCCTGAACAGCCTGCAGTTCCACGACAAGACCTTCGGTCTGGAGACGATGTGCGTGGGCGGCGGCCAGGGCATGGCGATGATCTTCGAGCGGCTTTCCTGATCCGGTCATCCGGCGGCCGCTCCGGCCGCGCGGCGGCCGGGAACTTACCTGGCATACCGGAAACCTGGCGCCGGGGGCTTGTCAGACGCCGCAACGTGGTGCAGTGTCGGCAGCAATAGGAGTTCGCCCCTGGAGGTGCCCCTTGTCAATGACCCACTCTCCGGAGATGCACAGGAACCTGATCGCGCGCATCCCCATCGTCACAGGACGAGACCTCCGTGAGTGGTTCAGAAGACTTGAATCCGGCCCATCGTTCCAGCGCTGCCAGGAACGTGCGTACTGGCTGGCGGACGAGCATGGCCTGACTCACGGCTACGCGAGCGCCATCGTGCACGAGTACGAGCTGCAGCGCCGGAGCAGGCTCAACAGCGCCTGACATGGAACTAGGCACTGCCCGCGAGTTCCTGCGCGCCCATCACCGGGCGGTGCTTGCTACCTCGAGGGCCGACGGGCGGCCGCAACTCTCTCCGGTGGCGGCCACGGTGGATGATGAGGGCCGGGTGCTGATCAGTACCCGGGAGGCCGCGATCAAGACGCGGAATCTGCGGCGCGATCCGCGCGCATCGCTGTGCGTGCTGAACGATGCCTTCTTCGGCGAGTGGATCCAGGTCGAGGGAACGGCGGAGATCATCTCGCTGCCCGACGCGATGGAGATTCTGGTCAGCTACTACCGGGGCGTCGGCGGCGAGCATCCGGACTGGGACGAGTACCGGGCCGCCATGGAGCGCGAGCACCGGGTCATCGTGCGGATCACCATGACCCGCGCCGGGCCCGACGTCAGCGGCTAGCTCCCGCGGCCCATTCCGCCAGCGGCTGTTCCGCGGCCGACCGTTCCGTGGCCCGCCGTTCCCCGGCCCACCGTTCCGTGGCCCCCCGTTCGTTGGCCGGCCGTTCCGTGGCCGGCCGTTCCCCGTTTCGTGGCCGGTCGTTCCGTGGGCGGGCGTCCCCGGCGGCCAGCCGACGCCCGGACAGCAGCGAACGTACCCGGCGGGAATTCGTCAATAATTGCTAACGGATGCCGCGGTGCCATTCTCTATTGAGACAAGATCCCGTGGTGTGCCAATCGGGGTTCGGCCTCCGGCGCCGGGGATACCCCGGCCGTTTATCAGACCATTGACACATTCAGCTCCGCCCGGCCGCTCAGAAAAGCATGCCCGGCCCAGTGCCCGGTCACTCGGGCAGGGAAAACCAGTCAGCAAACTCCGCGCACCAGCAGGGGCGCCATAATGTCGCGTCTGACCTGCTATGTACCCCCGGTCGGATTCGAACCGACACTGGGGACCCTTTTAGGGGGCCGGCCTCTTCCATTGGGCTACGGGGGCTTCTTGAGGATACCCCGAACGGTTCAATAAACGCACGGGCGGCGGATTAATATGGGCTAGATTCGCGATCAATATCACCTATTTAATTCCTCTCTCGGACATGACGGATACGGTGCGTGACCAATTCACTACACGCATCTACGCTCCGTAACCCATCGCGAGCGGCGGCGCGAACGTTACAGGCCGGCCTGCTCCCTGGCACGCTGGAACACAGCGTCCAGCATGGCCTCCGTCACGCGGCCGGTAAAGGTGTTCTGCTGACTCGGGTGGTAGCAACCGAGCAGCAACACGCCTCCGCCCGCGTCCCCGCTCGCGCCCCCGCCGGATGTCATGCCGGGCCGTCCCGCCGTTCGCTCCAGCCGGACCTCTGCGCCGTGGCCGAAGGCCGGCCTCGGCCTGGGCAGGCTGAAGCCGACCCGGCCCAGCTGCGGCCAGATGGCCTGCCAGGCGAAGTGGCCGAGGCAGACGATGACCCGGACGGATTCGCGGACCTGCACCAGCTCAGCCGTTAGCCAGGGCGCGCAGGTATCCCGCTCGGCAACCGACGGTTTGTTGGCCGGAGGAGCGCAGCGGACCGCGGCGGCCATGCGCACGCCCAGCAATTGCTGGCCGTCCCCGGCGGCGACGCTGGTGGGAACGGCGGCCAGGCCGCACCGCCAGAGGGAAGCAAACAGAAAGTCTCCGCTGCGATCCCCGGTGAAGATCCGCCCGGTGCGATTCCCGCCGTGTGCCGCCGGGGCCAGGCCGACGATGAGCACGCCCGGCTGCTCGGCGCCCCAGCCGGGTACTGGCCGCCCCCAGTAGCGCTCGGCCGCGAAGGAGCGCCGCTTGTCCGCCGCCACCTGCTCACGCCAGCCGACCAGCCGCGGGCAGGCCCGGCAGACCGATTGCCTGGCGGCCAGCTCGGTGAGCGTTCCGGCGGTCACGGCCAGGGCCCGGACGTCAGCCGGGCCGGCCGCAACCGGCGTTGCCGACGTGGCAAGATCGTCCGGCCAGCCGGTCCCGGGCGGCACCGGGCTGGGTCCGCCGGCGCCGCCGGCCGCTGGCTCATCCGGCATGAAGATCCACCAGGGACCAGGCGATGCCGTCCAGGATGTCGTGCTCGCTGACCACGACCTCGGCAAAGCCCAGCTGGGCGAGGATCCGGTCGAGTACCAGCGCCCCGGCACCGATCACGTCGATCCGGCCTGGATGCATCACGCCGATCTGGCTGCGCTGCGCCCGGGTCTGGCCGAGCAGCATGCGCGTTACCGCATGCACCTGGCCGGCCGGGATTCTGGCGTGGTGGATCCTGGCGGCGTCGTAGGCAGGCAGCTCAAGCGCGATACCGGCCACGGTGGTGACCGACCCGGCCAGGCCAACGAGCGTACGGGCCCGCTGCGGGGATACCTCGGCGGCAGCGCGGCCGATCGCCGCGTCGATGTCCGCCGTCGCCGCCGCGATCTGGCTGCCGGTCGGGGGATCGGAGTGCAGATGCCGCTCGGTCATCCGGACGCAGCCAATGTCGACGGAGATGGCCGCGACCGGCCCGGCGCCGCCTGCCTGGCCGCCGGCCTGTGACCGGCCGCTGTCCTGAGACCGGCCGACCACCGCCTGGCTGCCTGGCCGCCGGCAACTGCCTGGCCGCCAGCGACTGCCTGGCCGCCGCCCAGCACGAACTCGGTAGAGCCGCCGCCGATGTCGACCACCAGGTACGGCGGAGCGAACCGCTCGCGGCCCGGCCCGGGGCTGGCCAGCTCGGCCGTGGCGCCGGTGAAGGACAGGGACGCCTCCTGGCCGCCGCTCAGGACCTCCGGTGGCACGCCGAGGATCCCGGTGACCCCGCGGACGAACTCAGCGGCGTTCGCGGCGTCCCTGGTCGCGCTCGTCGCTACCATCCGGACGGCGACCGCGGCGCTGTCAGCGACGATCGCCGCGTACTCGGCCAGCACGCGGAACGTCCGGGCCAGCGCATCGGGGGCGAGGCGGCCGGTGGCGTCCACCCCCTGGCCCAGCCGGACGATCTCCATCCGGCGCACCAGGTCGGTCAGTGTGCCCCGGTGCGGGTCGGCATCGGCGACCAGCAGCCGAAGCGAGTTGGTACCGCAGTCGATCGCCGCGACGCGAACCGGGCCGGCCGGCCCGCGGCCGGCGCCCCGGGCCCGCGTGAGACTGCCGCTGCCGGGCACGCTCCCGGCCGGCGCATCGCGCACAGCCGCATCACGCACAGCCGCATCACGCACAGGCGCATCACGCACAGCCGCGTCGCTCACGGGCGCATCGCGCAGAGACGCATCACGCACAGCCGCCTCGCTCACCGGCGTGTCACTCACCGGTGCATCGCTCACGGGCGCATCGCTCACCGGCGTGTCACTCACGGGTACTCGCGGCCGGGAGCGCGGCATCCGGGGCCGGCACGCAACGACCCGCTCGCCACCAGCTACCGGCCGCCTGGACTGCCTCGCGGCCGAGCGGGTTCGCGCCCTTGACGGCCAGCTCGTGCGCGGCGAGGGCGTGCAGGCACTTGACCCGGTCCGGCATCCCGCCCGCACTGGCGGCGCCCGGCGGCAGCGGCCGGACGCCGGCCGCGCGAGCGGCCGCATCGCGCCGGGCGAGGTAGTCCTCGTGCGCGGATAGCTGCGCCTGCCGCAGCCCGGGGTCCTCGGCCAGCCGCCGCGTCATCTCCCGCATCAGCCCGGCTGCCTCCAGCCTGCTCATGGCTGCGGTAGCGCGGGGGCAGGTCAGGTAGTAGAGGGTCGGGAAGGGCGTGCCGTCGGGCAGCCGCGGCGCGGTCTCGACGACATCCGGCAGCCCGCACGGGCACCGGTGCGCGACGCCGAGAACGCCGCGCGGCGTACGTCCCAGCTGAACGGCCACCACGGCAACGTCCGCCGCGGCAACGTCCGCCGCGGCCGCGTCGCCGCATCCGCCGCCGGCCAGGCTTCCGGAGCCCGCGGCCGTGCCTGCCGGACCGGTGCCTGGCTGGTCCGCGCCTGCCGGGCCCGGCCCGCGCTGCCCGGGTCCGGTTGTCACTTGGCGGGCGCCTGATTCGCCGTGCGGACCGAATGCCACAACCGTTCGTACCATGGCGTGCCCGGACTGCCGGCCCGGGCGGCGGTTTGCCCCGCGGCGGGCTTGGGCGGAATGACCACATAGCAGGTCTGGCTGGGCAGGCACATGTGCAGCTGATCGCGCGCCTGCTGCTCGATGTAGGCCCGGCTGGTCAGCTTGTGATGCAGCGCGTCCAGCCGGTGCAGCTGGATCTCGATCGTCTGCCGCTGGGCTTCCAGCTGGTCAATCTGCCGGCGCTGGCCGATGTACTCCCGCACCGGGTAGGCGAGGCTCAGGGCGATGGCGCAGATCACCACGGCGAGAACGGCGGCCCGGCTGGTGAACCTGGCCCGCTCGTGCGCCGCAGGGGGCGGAGGGTCCGCGGGAGCCGTCATCCGCCGCCAGTCACCGGGCGGGGGAAGGCCGCCTTCCCCGCGTAAGCCGCCGCGTCGCCGAGCAGATCCTCGATCCGGAGCAGCTGGTTGTACTTGGCCACCCGCTCGTACCTGGCCGGCGCGCCGGTCTTGATCTGGCCGCAGTTAGTGGCCACCGCCAGATCGGAGATCGTGGTGTCGTCCGTCTCGCCGGACCGGTGACTGATCACGCAGCTGAACCCGCTGCGGTGCGCGAGCGCCACGGCGTTCAGCGTCTCGGTCACCGAGCCGATCTGGTTGAGCTTGACCAGGAGCGAATTCGCCGCGCGCTCCTCGATGCCGCGGCGCAGCCGGTCCGGGTTGGTCACGAAGATGTCATCACCGACCACCTGCACCCGGTCGCCCAGGGCCGCGGTCAGCTCCCGCCAGCCGGGCCAGTCCTCCTCGGCCAGCGGGTCCTCCATCGAGACGATCGGATACTGCTCAAGCCATTCGCCGTAGATCCCGGTCATCTCGGCCGAGCTCTTCTGGCTGCCCTCGAATCGGTACGTGCCATCCGAATAGAACTCGGACGCGGCGGCGTCGATGGCGAGCGCGATATCCCGCCCGGGCGTGAAGCCCGCCTTCCCGATCGCCTCCACGATCAGGTCAAGTGCCGCCCGGTTGTGCTCAAGGTCAGGGGCGAAGCCGCCCTCATCACCGACTCCGGTGGCCAGGCCGTGCTGCCTGAGCACGGACTTCAGCGCATGATAGGTCTCCGCGCCCCAGCGCAGCGCCTCGGCGAACGTGCCCGCCCCGATGGGCAGGATCATGAACTCCTGGACGTCCACATTGTTATCGGCGTGCGCGCCGCCGTTAAGGATGTTCATCATCGGCACCGGGAGCAGGTGCGCGTTCGGCCCGCCCAGGTAGCGGAACAGCGGCAGCTGCGCCGACTCGGCGGCCGCCTTGGCCACCGCGATGCTGACGCCGACGATCGCGTTGGCGCCGAGCCGCGACTTGTCCGGCGTGCGGTCAAGGTCGATCAGGGCCTGGTCGATCAGCCGCTGGTCGTCGGCGTCGTAGCCGAGCAGCTCGGGCTGGATCTCGTCGATCACGGCGCTGACCGCCTTCATGACGCCCTTGCCGCCGTACTCGGCGCCGCCGTCCCTGAGCTCGACCGCCTCGAAGGCACCGGTCGAGGCCCCGCTGGGCACGCCCGCCCGGCCGATCGTGGCGTCATCCAGCATAACTTCGACCTCAATGGTCGGGTTGCCGCGCGAGTCCAGGATCTGCCTGGCGTAGACGGCTTCGATGGAGGCCACGGTAGAAACTCCCGACTGGTGCTGTGCGGACATGTCCGCATCAGGAGCCTAGTCGAGCGCGCCTGGCCAGCGCAGGGGCCACGCCGTAGCGTGGCCGAACCGGCCGCCGCGCCGGTCAGCCCGGCCGGCGGGCGCTGGCCTGGTCCGGGCGTCAGCCGGGCTCGCGGCGTTCCTGTTCCCAGGCCAGCACCCGGTCCCGGTAGGCGCGCGCGGCGGCGCGCAGCTCGAACTCGGGGTCAAGCCCGGCCGCACGGGCCCGGCCGACCAGCGCGAAGAACTCGGCGCCGATCTCGCTCACGGCCGGGCCGGGCGGCAGCTCGGCCAGCTCATCCGGCAGGCCGGCCCGCTCCGCCCGCCGCTGCAGCTGCGCGGCCAGCGACAGGGCAGGCTGGCCGAGCGGCACGCCGTCGAACGCGGAGGCAGGCGAGCCGCCGCGGGATGCGCGCTCGGCCGCCTTGATCGCGTCCCAGTTCTGGGTGACCTCATCGGCGCCGGAGACGCTGACGTCGCCGAACACGTGCGGGTGCCGGCGGATCAGCTTGTCCACGATGCCGCCGGCCACATCGTCGATCGTCCAGCCGGTACCGTCGGTGCGCTCGGCCGCGACCCGGGCGTGGAAGGCGACCTGGAGCAGGACATCGCCGAGTTCCTCGCAGAGCGCCTCCTGGTCGCCGCTCTCCAGGGCGTCCACCGCCTCGTAGCTCTCCTCCAGCAGGTACGGGGCCAGCGTGGCGTGCGTCTGCTTCGCATCCCAGGGGCACTCGGTGCGCAGCCGGTCCATGACGGCCACCAGCTCAAGCAGCCGCGCGCCGGGCAGGCCCGGGCCCGCCTGGGCGGGCTCGCCGTCGCCTGCCTCCGCCACCCGGGCCCCTGAGCAGGCCGGCGTCAGCTGCGGCGTGGCTGACGGCGAGGCAGTGGGCGACGGCGACGGCGACGTCCCGGTCGCCGACAGCGTGGTAGGCGCCAGGACGACCGAGTACTGGCTGTAATCGAGCCTGCCGAACTGAGGATTGATCTGGATGTCGAGCCCCTTGGCGACCTGGCATTCGCTCCGCGCGAACTCGGCGCCCAGGGCATCCTGCGCGGCGGCGGACTTCGGCGGCTTGCCGCCATCCAGGCGGCTGACCTGGACGTCCTCGATCGCCTGGTAGTTGGCCAGGGCCGGCAGCAGGTTCGGCGGCAGGCCGTTGGCCACCGCCAGCTCGGGCAGGCTCACCGGCTGGCCGGGCGTGGCTGACTGGGCCTGCGACCTGATCAGGTCGAAGGCCGACTGCACCTGCGCCGGGGTCACCCTGATCCCCTTCTCCTCGGCGAGCTGGTCGCGGACCCGGAACCGGACCAGCCAGCTGAGCACCTGCTGCGGCATCTGGGACACCGGGTACTGCAGCGCGACCTTGCCCTTGTACCGCTGGTAGCCCTGGTTGAGGTTGGAGACCTCGGCCGACAGGGTCGATGTGGAGATCCGCTGACTGGTCATGACCGCGGCGGCGCCCATCTTGACCTGCCCGCAGGCCGACAGCAGCGCGCCGGCGGCCAGCGCGGCAGCCGCCATCTTCATCGAGGTGCGGAGCACGACGACGTCCTTCCTCAAGCGTCCGGTACGGCCGGTGCGAGCCCGCTGAACACTGCCTCGACCAGCTCCTCGCACCAGGTGAGCAGCTCGGCATCGCGCAGCGGCCGGGCGCCGATCTGCGTAACCTGCCCTGACCGTGCGCCCGGGGCAGCGCTTCGGTTGCCTCCGCCGGGCACCGCCCTCGGCACCGGTACGAGCATCGTACGCACTCCCGGTTTGAGCAGCGTCCTCGGGTACAGCCGCTGCACCCGTACCTCCCGCGACTCCGGCAGATTCACCGGCGAGAACCTGACATGAGTGCCCTGCTGGGTGATCTCGGTAAGCCCGGCATGACGCGCATTCGCGCGCAGCCGGGCCACCGCGAGCAGGCTGAGCACCGGCTCGGGCGGCGGGCCAAACCGGTCGGTGAGCTCGGCCCGGACCGCGGCCAGGTCCTCGGCCGAGTCGACGGCCGCGATCCGGGTGTAGGCCTCGAGCCGCAGCCGCTCCCCCGGCACGTACTCGTGCGGGATGTGCGCGTTGACCGGCAGCTCGACCCGCACCTCGGGCCGCTCGGCCGGGCCGTCGCCGCGCAGCTCGCTGACCGCCTCGCCAATCATCCGCACGTACAGGTCGAAGCCGACGCCGGCGATGTGCCCGGACTGCTCGCCGCCGAGCAGGTTGCCGGCGCCGCGGATCTCCAGGTCCTTGAGCGCCACGTACATGCCGGCGCCGAGCTCGGTGTGCTGGGCGACGGTGGCGAGCCGCTCGTGCGCCGTCTCGCTGAGCGGCTTCTCCGGCGGGTAGAGGAAGTAGGAGTAACCCCGCTCCCGGCTGCGCCCCACCCGGCCGCGCAGCTGATGCAGCTGGGAAAGCCCGTAGGCGTCGGCCCGGTCCACCAGCAGGGTGTTGGCGTTCGGGATGTCCAGGCCGGACTCGACGATGGTGGTCGACACCAGCACGTCGTACGACCGGTCCAGGAAGCCGATCATGATCTTCTCCAGCAGGTGCTCGTTCATCTGGCCGTGCGCGACCGCGATCCTGGCCTCGGGAACCAGCTCGCCGAGCCGGGCGGCGACCTTGTTGATCGAGGTGACCCGGTTGTGCACGAAGAAGACCTGGCCGTCCCGCAGCAGCTCGCGCCGGATCGCGGCGGCGATCTGCTTCTCCTCGTACGGCCCCACGAAGGTCAGCACCGGGTGGCGTTCCTCGGGCGGGGTGAGGATGGTGGACATCTCCCTGATCCCGGCCACGCCCATCTCCAGCGTGCGCGGGATCGGGGTCGCCGACATGGACAGCACGTCGACCTCGGTGCGCAGCCGCTTGAGGTACTCCTTGTGCTCGACGCCGAACCGCTGCTCCTCGTCGATGATCACCAGGCCCAGCTGCTTGAACCTGGTCTCCGGCGACAGCAGCCGGTGCGTGCCGATCACCACGTCGACGGTCCCGTCGCCCATGCCGCTGATGGTCTCGGCCACCTCGCCGTCGCTCTGGAACCGCGACAGCGGCCTGACCTTGACCGGGAACGGCGCGTAGCGCTCGCCGAAGGTGGCGGTGTGCTGCTGGACGAGCAGCGTGGTCGGCACCAGCACGGCGACCTGCTTGCCGTCCTGCACGGCCTTGAACGCGGCCCGCACTGCTATCTCGGTCTTGCCGTACCCGACGTCGCCGCAGATCAGCCGGTCCATCGGGATCGGCTTCTCCATGTCCCGCTTAATCTCGTCGATGGCGGCGAGCTGGTCGGGCGTCTCCACATACGGGAACGCGTCCTCCAGCTCGCGCTGCCAGGGCGTGTCCGGGCTGAACGCGTACCCGGGGGACGCGGTCCGGGCCGAGTACAGCCGGATCAGCTCCGCGGCGATCTCCCTGACCGCCTTGCGCGCCCGGCCCTTCGTCTTGGCCCAGTCGGCCCCGCCCAGCCGGTGCAGGCTCGGCGCCTCGCCGCCGACGTACCTGGTGACCTCGTCCAGCTGGTCGGTGGGCAGGTACAGCTTGTCGGCCGGCTGCCCGCGCTTGCCCGGCGCGTACTCGATGACCAGGTACTCCCTGGTCGCGCCCTGCACGGTCCGGCTGGTCATCTCCAGGTACCGGCCGACGCCGTGCTGCTCGTGCACGATGTAGTCGCCGGCCGTCAGCTGCAGCGGGTCGATGCCGCCGCGGCGCCTGCTCGGCATCCGGCTGCCGTCCCGGCTGCCGGTGCGCTGACCGGCCATGTCATTCTCGGACAGCACCGCGAGCCGCACCGACGGCCAGCTGAAGCCGTGATCGACCATGCCGGTGGTGACGTGCACGATGCCGGGCTCCGGCGGCTCGCTGAGGTCACCGGTCCTGGTGCCGAGGCCCTCGCCGCGGAGCACCTCGGCCAGCCGCTGGGCCGGCCCGTGGCCCTCGGTGACCAGTACCACCCGCCAGCCCTGGCCGATCCACTGGCTGATGTCCGCGATGACGCGCGCGGTATCGCCGCGATAGGTCTCCGCGGGGACCGCTTCCATGCTGAACGAGGGACGGCCGGTTTCATCCGCCACGTCGGCAGCATCGATCTCGGGGGGCGAGCCGGGGGCTTGCCCCGTTATGGCAGTGTTCTCTGACTGGAACGGAGCCAGGGTCCACCAGGGCAGCCCGAGCGCGGCCGCCGCCGCGCGCACCCGGGTGATCGGCTGGAACACCGCGGCGCCAAGATCGATCGGCACCTCGCCGCCGGCGGCGGCGTTCACCCAGGATGCCTCCAGGAATTCCTGGCTGGTGCGGACCAGGTCGGCCGCCCGGGCCCTGATCCGCTCCGGGTCGCAGGCCAGCACGCAGCCGCCGGCCGGCACGTAGTCGAGCAGCAGGTCCATCCGCTCGGCGAGCACCGGCGCGAAGGCCTCCATGCCCTCCACCGTGATGCCGTCCGCAAGCTTGCCGAGCACGTCGGCCAGGCCGGGATGCTCAGCCGCCAGGGCCTTGGCCCGGGCCCGCACCGCCGGGGTCAGCAGCAGCTCGCGGCAGGGCGGCGCCCAGAGGCCGTCGGGCGCGGTCTGCAGGCTGCGCTGGTCGGCGACCTTGAAGGACCTGACCTCCTCGACCGTGTCGCCCCAGAACTCGACCCGGAGCGGATGCTCCTCAGCCGGCGGGAAGACATCCAGGATGCCGCCGCGGACGGCGACATCTCCGCGCTTTTCCACCAGGTCGGTCCGCGCGTAGCCGATGTCGACCAGCCTGACCACGACCTCGTCCAGGTCAGCCTCCTGGCCGGCCCGCAGCATGACCGGCTCCAGCTGGCCGAGCCCGCCGACGATCGGCTGCAGCAGGCCGCGGACCGGGGTGGCGACGATCGTCAGCGGTCCTGACCTCGGGTCACTGTTGCCGTCCGGGCGGGCCAGCCGGCGGAGCACCGCGATTCGCTGACCCGAGGTATCGGAGCGCGGCGACAGCCGCTCGTGCGGCAGCGTCTCCCAGGGCGGGAAGTAGGCGGCGCTGGCGGCCGGCAGCAGCGAGTTCAGCGCGGCGGTCAGGTCCTCAGCCTCACGGGCCGTGGCGGTGACGGCGAGCACGAACCGGCCGGCGGCATGCTGGCCCGATTCGCCCTGGACGGCGCCGTCGTGGCCAGCACCGTCCTGGCCAGCATCGTCCTGCGCGGCAGCGTCCTGGCCGGCACCGTTCTGAGCGGCGGCTCCGTGCGCCGTCAGCGCGGCGGCGAGAACCCCGCGCAGCGCGGGCGGGCCGATGAGGTCGACGCCCGCGGTACCGGGCGAGAGGCCGGGGCCGGTCTCACCGCCCGCGATTTCCAGCGCACGCCGTAGCTGCGGATCGTCGGTGATAACTCTGAGCAAACCGGAGAGACTCATTGCATCCCTGCGTAGACAGCACGAAGCGCCCGCGCCCGGCGAAAGGAGGCCGCAACTGGGCCTCTCGCGACCGCCGGAACCGGGACGCGGGACATCTCATTGTAAGCGCGCGGCGGGCGGCAACAGGCCGCGGGGCGGGCGCGGCAAGCCCGTGCGGCCGCGGCCGGCCGGCCCTGGATTCGGCGGACACCGCGCCGGATTCGGCGGGACACCCTGCCGGATTCGGCGGGGCACCCTGCCGGATTCGACAGGACGCCGGGCTGGAATCGCCAGCACACCGCGCCGGATTCGGCGGGACACCTTGCTGGTTCGGCGGGACACCGGGCGCTGCGCCGCTGTTGACCTCGCCTTCCGTGTACCCTCGGGTGCCGACAGCCCGAGCGGCGCCGACAGCTCCGTGCGCTTCTTGCGGTAACCCGGTGCGCCGTGGAGCGGGCGCCGTGCCGGACGGAGGATGACGTGACTGCTGGGGCGCATACCGATGCTGCCGCCGAGCTTGGCTGGCCGTCCTGGACGCTCACCGAGCCGCAGCTGGCGGATCTGGAGCTGCTGCTGTCGGGAGCGTTCGCGCCGCTGGCCGGGTTCATGGGCGCGGCCGATGTCGCCATGGTCACCGTTTCCGGCACGCTGGCCGATGGCACGCCGTGGCCGTTTCCGGTCACCCTCGATGTGCCCAGCCACGCGATTGCGCCTGACGCCGGCCGCGTCATGCTGCAGGATCCTGAGGGCACGCCGCTGGCCGTACTCGACGTCACCGGGCGAAGCCTGGTCCCCGCCGCGGCGGCCGGCGGCGACGACCTGATCCGGCTGGAGGGCAAGGTAACCGCGCACCGCGAGCCGGAGCACGGCCCGTTCCGGCGGCTGCAGCTCAGCCCGGCCGAGGTCAGGGCACAGCTAGACGACGGGCCGGTGCTCGCCTTCGCCACCCGCGGCCCGCTGAACAGCCGCCAGATCGGGCAGCTGCGGCACCTGGCCGGGCAGCTCAAGGCCACGATCCTGCTGCTGCCGCTGATAGCTGGCCCGGCTGACGTGGTGACCAGGCCCGAGGCGCTGATCCGGGCCGTGCTCGCCGCGGCGCCCAGCCTGCCGGCCCGCACGCTGATCGTGCCCGTCCCGCTGGCCAGGCGTGACGGCGGTCCCGCGGACGAGCTAGTGGCCCGCGCCGTGGTGGCCGCCGCTTATGGCGCGACACACCTGTTCGCCGATGGCGGCGATGCGAGCGTTGCCGCAGCCGCAGCCGCAGCCGCGGCCGCGGCCGGGGCCGGCCCGGTGCCGACGCCAGTGCCAGCGCCGCCGCCAGCAGTGGCAGTGACGGCGGCCGGGCCGGCCGCGGGACGGTCATCCCGGTCGTCTCAGCAGGCGACTGGGCCTACGACCGGGTGGCGGACGTGTGGCGGCCGCTGGCGCTGATCGAGCCTGGCACCGAGCGGGCTGAGCTCGCACCCGACGAGCTCGGGGACCTGCTGGACGCCGGTGCTGAGGTGCCCGCATGGTTCACTCCGCCTGCCGTGGCGCGGGAACTGAGGATCGCCCGCCCGCCGCGCGCCCGGCGCGGTTTCGTGCTGTTCCTGACCGGCCTGTCGGGGTCCGGCAAGTCCACGGTGGCCAGGGATCTTCGCGACGCCCTGGCCGAGCGAGGCGACCGCAGGGTCACCCTGCTCGACGGTGACCTGGTGCGGCGGATGCTGTCCGCCGGGCTGACGTTCTCCCGGGAGGACCGCGATCTCAACGTCCTTCGCATCGGCTACGTCGCGGCCGAGATTGCCCGGCATGGCGGCATCGCGATCTGCGCGCCGATCGCTCCGTACGCCGCGACGCGCGCCCGGGTCCGCGAGATGGTCAGCGAGACTGGCGACTTCCTGCTGATCCATGTCGCGACCCCGATCGAGGTGTGCGAGGCCCGCGACCGGAAGGGCCTGTACGCCAAGGCCCGGGCCGGCCTCATCGACCAGTTCACCGGCGTATCCGATCCATACGAGGAACCAGCCGATGCCGACCTGGTGATCGACACCTCGGCACTGAGCCGGTCGGAGGCAACGACCGCCGTGCTTAGCCTGCTCACCTCCGGCGGCTGGCTATCCGTTAGCGAGCCATAGCAAGCTGACCTCGGGATCGCCTGCCGAGCAGCTATCGGCTATCGGACGGGCCGGGCCTCGGGCGGGCCCGTCCGAGCCAGGCCGGAGTGTCGGGCAGTTACCTGGCCGGTCAGCGGCTAGCGCCAGCGGGCGGCAAGTGGCGCATCGCCAGCGGCGAGTCAGTCGTCCTCTGCCCGCGCGCCCTCGTCGAGCCGCTCGCGGACGTTACGAAGCCGGGAGGTGATCGCTCCTGACATCATGTCGCGCTGCCGCGATAGCACGACGAAGCTGACGATGCCGCTGATGACCAGGGCCAGCGCGACGAGCAGCAGCCCGCGGGCCCCGACGAGGTACAGCAGGCCGAGCGCGGCCAGGAAGAGCAGGATCCGCGCGGACGTGTAAGCAATCGTAGGGCGCATGGCGGGTCCAGCTTATTCGCTGCCCACGGCGCGCGACCTACCGGGATCGCTAGCCGCAGGCCCCGGCCTGCCGACGGTAGAAGGCCTGACCTCACTGACCACAGGCCAGGGCTCGCTGGCCGCAGGCCAAGGGCTCACTAACCTCGCTGACCGCAGGGCCAGGACTCGCTGGCCACAGGCTAGGGCTCGCTGACCGCAGGTTCGCCGGCAGTTTCCCCGAGGATCTCCGCGAGCAGCGCGGGGTCCACGTTGCCGCCGGAGAGCACCGCGACCCTGACCCGCCCCGCTGGCAGTTCGCGCTCGCGGAAGAGGCACGCGGCGACGGCGACCGCGCCGCCGGGCTCGGCCACCAGCCGGGCCTCCAGGGCCAGGCGGCGCACCGCGGCGCGGATCTCGTTCTCCGACACCGTGACCACGTCATCCACGTAGCTGAGCATGTGCCGCAAGGGAAGCTCGCCGATCTGCTCGACCCGGAGCGCATCGGCGACGGTGCGCTGGGTTTGCGCCGACGGCCATGCCACCCGCCGCCGCTGGCGGAGCGAATCACGGGCATCGGCCGCGAGTTCCGGCTCGACGCCGATGACCCTGGTGGCCGGGCTCAGCGCCTTGATCGCCGCGGCTATGCCCGAGATCAGGCCGCCGCCGCTAACCGGGCACAACACGAGATCCGCATCGGGGCAGTCGGCCGCGATCTCCAGGCCGACGGTTCCTTGCCCCGCGATCACCATCCGGTCATCGAACGGCGGGATGATCGTGTAGCCGTGGCGCGCGACAAGCTCGTCAGTCGCCGCAATCCGGGCGGACAGGCCCGGCTCCGAGATAACTACCTCCGCGCCGAAGGCACGGGTCGCGGCGATCTTCACGGGCGGCGCGTTGGCCGGGATGACGACGGCCGCAGGAACGCTGAGTAGCGCCGCCGCGTAGGCGACGGCCTGCGCATGGTTGCCGCTTGAGTGCGCCACGACGCCTCGCCGCCGAGCCTCGGCGGACAGCGCGGAGATGGCCGTGTAAGCGCCGCGCAGCTTGAACGAGCCCGTCGGCTGAAGCGACTCGGGCTTCAGCAGCAGCCGGGGCTCAATCCGGGGGAAGGGAACCAGCGGCGTGCGCAGCGCCACGCCTTCGAGTCCGGCCGCGGCGGCCCGGATCTCATCGATCGAAACGAGTTCCTGCACCTGCTCCACCTTAGGGCCGCACGCCATGGCGCGCCGGATACCAGCCGCCCGTGCCTGCGACCGGCCGCTCGTGCCGGAGACCGGCGCCAATGCCGCGCCGGCCGCCAGTGCCGGAGACCGGCCGCCAGTGCCGCATGCCGGGACGCACATGACCACCTGCCCGGGCCGGCCTGGCGCCTCAAGCGCGCCTTCTGGGTCCCAGGGGTGGCCAGTCGCCGAACTCACCGCGGTCGGCACGCTTGCGGGCCCGGCCTGGCGCACTGACGGCCGCGGGCGGGCGCGCTTACGGCTGGCGGTCGGGCGCACTCGCGGCCCCGGGCGCGGCGCCGACTGCGGTCGCATGGAACGTCCGGGTCCGGATTTCGCCCCTCGGAACATCAGCCAGAGGAGGCCCGAAATTTCCCAGACCAGATTTTCCGGAAACTAGGGATAAAACCGATGTTTGTCGCAACACTTAGGGACAAGCTACAACGGCGTTGTGGAGGGGTAGGGCAATGGAGGGCAACAGTGAGCGGCTGCTCACTCCGGGAGAGGTCGCGGCTCTCTTCCGGGTTGATCCAAAGACCGTCACCCGCTGGGCCGCGTCGGGACGTATCAGCAGCATCCGGACGCCAGGCGGGCACAGGCGGTTCCGCGAGTCGGAAGTCAAGGCACTGCTGGGCGGCGACGCCGGGCCGGTGGCCGACCGTTCAGTCCTGTAACCCGAAGGACCCGCCCCCGCGGGATAAGCGCACCTGCCCCACCGGGCAGGGGCGCTTATTTCACGTGCGCCAGGTGACCCTCTCACGCGGCCTGTGACCCGGCCAGGCGGGCGCCCTAAACATCTGAGGCCGGCCCGCGATCAGCTCACGCGGGGCCTTGCCCATCTCCGGAGCCGTGCCCGCGGCCGGAGTGGCCGCCGCGGGCCAGGAAATCGAGGAACTGGCGCCGTAGCGGCTCGTCTCCCTCCTGCCACTGGCGGCGTCTCTCTTCCGCCTCTTCCTCGGTCAGCGCGCCGGCAGCGAACCGTGCGTAGTCCACGTCGCCGGGGCTGATCTCCACGTAGGCATCAGCCATCATCTGCCCGCCGTCGCTCATCGCAGACTCGGGCACCATGAGATTGCCGTTTGGCAGCCGTATTACGAACATCGACACCACCCTAGATGCCGTAGCGCACATTGAAGTAAAGCATCACGTTTAGTGCAGCCCTGGTGTCACCTCCGAGCATGTCCACCAGGGCAGGCCGCTGCCTCGAAGCGATGGCCGCGAACGCGTCGGCGAAGAACTCCCGGCGGCCGAGGATTCCATGCTGCCGATGGAAGCCGCTGACCATGTGCGGGACGCACTGCTCGTAGAGCGCGCGGAAGTCATCGGAGTCCGACTGCCACTGCCCGTCCGATCCGTCGATGTCGTCGAGTGCGTGCCCGATCTCGTGGCACATCACGTCCGGGCTCGGCGACGGCCGCGAGCCCACGATGATCTTTCGCTCACCATAGGCTCCGGCGCACGCATCCCAGGTAGCCCGGCCGGACGGCAGCGGCACGCCGCTCAGCCTGGACATGTCGTCGAGATCGGGAACGCCGCCTGCGCCCACGTAGATCGCATCAAGGCCGGCGGCCAGCTTCTCCTTGATCAGCTGCGGCAGCTCGGCGAGGCGGTCGATCGCGCGGACGGCCTCCGGCGGCGGCACAGCATCGGCCGCCCACTCACGGCAGACCACCTCTTCAAGCCGGCCGCAATGCCGGCGTCCGGCCACTGTCCGGTTGGACTGCGCGACCTCGTACCACGGCCGCTGCGAGGCAGCCTCACGAACGGCCTTTCGCTGCTGCGCGACCGGGATCGCCTTGGCCTCGGCCACCGCCGGGGCCGCGCGGATCGCCGCTCTCGCGATCCCCCATCGGCGTGGCGCCGTTCGCGCCACTGCCGATCCATCGCGGAGTGACCCGGGCGCCTGGACAGCCGGCCTGCGACTGGGCCGGCCAGCGTCGGGAACGGAACGGGCCGGGCTGACCCTGCGATGACTGCCCGGAGCGTGGCCGGTCAGCCCGGTGGGCCCGGCCGGTCCCGGGGACCCGGCTGGTCCCGTGGCCGAGTCGGTCCGCCCGCGCATACGGTCGTCATTGGCCAGGTGCCGGCCATCCGCCGGACGGCGGCCATCACCTGCCAGGCGGCGCCGCCACGCACGGCGGACACGATCAAGTAACCGCAGCCGCATGTCCAGCACTCCCTGGGTCGCCTCAGGCCGCCAGGCTATGCCGGATCCTTTCAATCGTCATCTCCCGTCACCGAACGTAAGGTATTTCGGCCAGTCCGCGCGGGCCGGGATGACTAGTCCGGTTTTGCCATCCAATGACCCTTGGCAGCGGCTAGGCTGCGGCCATGTTGCCACTTGGCGTGCTGTTTGTACTGCTCACAGTGGGTTTCTGGGCGTACTGCTTGATCGACGCCATCATGACGCCGCCGGAGGAGCTGCGCAGCCTCACGACGCTGAAGTGGGCACTTCTGATCACCGTGCTGCCGGTCATCGGCGCGATCGCGTGGCTGCTGGCCGGGCGGCCCGACCCGAGCTGGCGGACGGCAGTGATGCCGGAGCACCTGGCCGGCCAGCCCCGGCTCGGGCAGCAGGAAGCAATCAGGCGGCACCCGGCCGGGCGCACTTCGGAACCGGATTCCGATGGGCAGCAGGCGGACGTGTGGGACTACGCAGCCGCCAGCCCTACCCCGCCGATCGGGCCCGATGACGATCCGGGGTTCATTCGCGAGCTTGAGCGCCGGCTCGACGGCTGGCGTGAGACCGGCGACGATTACTGACCAGTTGCACGGCCCGGTCGCGGGTCGCGGACGGCAGCGGCAGCCCGGCTGAGGGCAGGACCAGCAGGACGGTGGACAGGCCAGCGTACGAATGCAGGCCGGTCACCCAAAGATTGATCCCGACGAGATTGAACATCAGGCAGCTGAAGCCGACGAGCTGAATGTAGGCGGCTCGCCTGCCGCGCCAGCCCGCGGTCGCCCTGGCGTGCAGGAACCCGGCGTACACGACCCAGGTGATGAAGGACCACGTTTCCTTCGGGTCCCAGCCCCAGTACCTGCCCCACGCCTGGTCGGCCCAGATCGCGCCCGCCATGACGCCGAACGTCCAGACCGGGAAAGCGAACAGGATCGTCCGGTAGGACAGGCGGTCGAGGACCAGCGGCTTGGGCAGGTGAAGCATGATTCCGGTGGTCTTGGACGGCAGGCCGGCCGCGACGCGCCGCTCATGCCGGTCGGCCAGCAGGTACATCGCGGTGGTGACCGCCCCGACGATGAACAGGCCGGTGGCGACGATCATCGCCGTTACGTGAATGGCAATCCAGTACGACTGCAACGCGGGCACCAGCGAGCCAGCCGGGGTGTAGATAACCGTCACGGCCACGCCGAGCGCGCAGACGACCGGCAGCAGCACGAACAGGCCGATGTAGTAAGCCTTGTACCGGAGTGAGACGGCAACAAGCACGATGACCGCCATGCACGTGATCGCCGTGACGAACTCGTACATGTTGCCCCACGGGACACGGTGCTCGGACAGACCGCGGGTGAGGATCCCGGTGATGTGCGCCGCCAGGCCGATGATGGTCAGGATGAGCGCCGTGCGGACCCAGAATCCCGGGCGCGCCGTGCCAGACCCGGCGAAAAGCGCGGCAGGTGCGCCGGGGCCGCCCGCCGGACGTGCTGTCGTTCCACTACCCGGGCCCCCGGATCGGCTGGCTGCGCCGACGGCGGCGTTGTTCGCCGTTCCGGCGACTACGCCGGCGCTGACTAGCTCGGGTGCCTCGCCGGCCGCCGACTCGGGGGTGCGCTGCCGCCCGAAGGCGAAGTCGCACGCATAAGCCAGCATCGCGAGCGCGTAAACGACAATGGTGAACAGCAGGAGATTCTCGCTGAGCTGGGCTAGTCCGCTGTTGACAGGCATTGGAGCCTCACTCCCCCTCGTTGTGGCTGAGGGATGGTTCGCGGTCGTTTGGTGCGGATAGGTGGCCCGGTGTCGGGCCGCCGGTGTCAGAGGATGGGTGGTCACTGATGCCGCCGGACGGGCCGCCGCCGGACGATGATTCGCCGGTGCCGGCGGACGGCTCGCCGCCGCCGGAAGATCGGTCATTGCCGCTCACTGGGGACTCGTCGTCCGTAGCCGAGTCGCGGCCGGGTGACCCTGAGTCTTCGAAGATCTCGGCCGCATCGAGGCTGGCCTGCTTGTCCCCGGGCCTGCTGGCCGACCCGGTGAGCTGGCTGCCGTCGTGGGACTGGGTGATCTCCCCGGCCAGCGCGGCGAACTCGGCCTCGAAGCCGCCGGCCGCGTCGGAGCGGGCCAGGCCGCCGAGATTTACCACGGTGCTACCGTCCGGTCCGGCGGCCGCGCGCACGAACACCCGGCGCCGGCGGATGGCGAACGACAGGAGCAGGCCCGCGATCGCGAGCAGCCCGGAGATCAGCGCGGGCAGCTGGCCGGGATCATAGGTAATGGCCAGGCTGGCCCACTGGCGGTAGCCGGTGAAGGTGATCGTCCCCGCGTGGCCGGGCAGCTTCATCGACTGGCCGGGGGCCAGCGGCCGCGGCGCGATCGGCAGCCGCCGCAGGTGGGCGGTATTCAGCTCATAGACCGACTGCGACGGCCCGTTGTTCAGGCCCAGGTTGCCGGCGTAGGAGACCAGGCTCACCCGGGGCAGCAGGGCAGCGGGGAAGGCGGACTGCAGCCGGCCGTTCACGTCGACAGCGGTCGGCAGGAAGACGCCGGCGAAGCCGAGCTGATCCGGGTCGGCGTCGGGCACCTTGACGACGCCCTCGGAGGTAAGCCCGGACTGCTCGACCGGGATGAAGGGCACCGGACTGTCGAATACCACCCGGCCGGCCCCGTCAGTGACCCGGAACACCGGCGCATATCCGTGGCCGATCAGGTAGATCCGTACGCCGTCCACTTCCAGCGGGTGGTTGACCCGCAGGACGTCGCTCCGCATCGGCGCGCCGGGGCGGGCGGAGTAGCGGACGGACGCGTCGAACGACGATGGCTCACCGCGGAGCGTTCCCGACGTGACGTAATGAGCGGTGAAGTGGTCCAGCGCGATGGTGAAGGGCTGCAGGTCCGATGGCGTTACCAGGCGCCCGGGCCGGAACTGGTCCAGCGCGGTCACGGTGTCGGCGAACGACTGCCCGGAGACGAGCAGCCGGTCCGCCTTGTAGCCGAAGATGCCGCCGATGGCGACCGATCCCAGCAGCGCCAGCAGCGCGATGTGGAAGAGGAGGTTCCCGACTTCCCGCAGGTAGCCCTTCTCGGCCGACACCCAGCCGTCGCCCGTGCGCAGCCTGAACCGCTTGCCCGATAGCAGGCCCGCGGCGGAGTCCAGCGCCTCGGCGGGCGTGAGCGCGGTCTGATAACTGGCCGCCAGCGGCAGCCGGGCCAGGTTGCGGGGGGCGCGCGGCGGCCGTTGCCGCGCAGAGCCAACGAGACGGAACGTCCTGGGCAGCACGCAGCCGGCCAGGGACAGGAAGAGCAGCAGGTAGATCGCCGCGAACCAGGGTGCGGCGAAGACATTGAACAGGGACAGCCGGGCCATGATCGGGGCCAGCGTGGGATGCGCGGTGTAGTACTGCGTGACCGCGGCCGGGTCGATTCCCTGCTGCGGGATCACCGATCCCGGCACGCTCGCCACGGCGAGCAGGAAGAGCAGCACGAGGGCCGTGCGCATCGAAGTCAGCTGCCGCCAGGCCCATCGCAGCCAGCCCGAGACGGTGCGCCTGGCCCCGGCGGGCGGACCGCCAGCGCCGGGACCAGCGCCAGTCACGGCATCTTCGCCGGTCCCGGGCCGAGCGCCAGTCACGGCCTGCTGGCCGGTGACGGTCTCCGGGCGACCGGAGCCCGGCGGCGTGCGCAACTCGGTCATCGGGCCGCCACCCGTGGCCCCCCGGTCACGACTTCTCCGCGGAGACAGCGGCGATCAGCCGGCCGAGCGCCGAGTAGGTCGACTGCCCGACGATCCGCGCGGCGACGCGCCCGGCCCGGTTGATAACGAGCGTGGTCGGGATCCCGGCGGGCGGGACGGTGCTCTGGAAGGCGAGCGCTACCTCGTCACCCGGGTCGTTAAGGCTCGGGTACGTGATCCGGAAGGTGTGCTCGAACGCCTCGGCGGCATCGGGGCTGTCCTGGATGTCCACGCCGACGAAGCGGACGCCGCTCGGCCGGAAGTGCGCCGCGAGCGCGGCCAGCGCCGGCGCCTCCTCCCGGCACGGGGCACACCAGGAGCCCCAGAAATTCAGCACTACGACATCACCCCGGTCGGCCGCCAGGGCGAACTTCCGGCCGGCCAGCGTGGTGCCCTTGACGTCCGGCGCGACCGGGCCCGACCCGTTGGCGTACACCGTGCTGCTGTAACTGCCAGCGACGAAGTTAGTCCCGTTGCTGACTGGCGTGTCCTGCCCGATCGCGCCGCCAGCGCAGCCCGCGACCGCAAGCGCGGTCACGGCAGCCAGCGCGGCTCCGGCGGCGCCGTGTGCGTGCCGCACCGGGCGGGCCAGGCGCGCACGGGCCGCGTGAGCCGCAGGACGCGGAAAATGCGGCAGGCGGAACACGGGGTGATCTCCTACAGGCAGTAGTATCGCGCCCCATTGTGCCGGACCTCCGGCGCGGCCGGGACACGGGGCCGGCCTTTCGCAGCGAGCCAGGCCCATGTCACGCGCAGCTACCCGGCCGGGCAGTTACGCTCCGGCGACCTGCCTCCGGCCAGGTCCGGCGGGCTCCGCGTAGGTCACGCCGGTCAGCCGGCCCGCATCATAGGTGAGACTCGTCACGCTGCCCAGCGCGCACTCCCGCCGGGCCGGGTGGTGCCAGAGCCGGTGGCCCTCGGCCGACCTGCGGGTCACCCAGATGGGCAGCTGGTGGCTGACGCAGACGGCCTCGTGGCCGCGTGCCGCACTGGCCGCCTCGCCGATCGCAGCTAGCATCCTCGCCGCGACATCCCGGTACGGCTCGCCCCAGGAAGGCCGCAGCGGGTTGACCAGATAGCGCCAGTGCCGGGGCCGGCGGAGCGCGCCATCGCCGATGCCGAAGGTCGTGCCCTCGAAGTGGTTCCACGGCTCGATCAGCCGGTCATCGATCACGGCGGTCAGGCCGAACTGCGCCGCCAGCGGCTCCGCTGTCTCGATGGCCCGCTCCAGCGGCGAGGACATCAGCACGGTCACATCCCGGGCCGCCAGGAAGTCCGCGGCCGCCTTGGCCATCAGCCGGCCGTCCTCGGACAGGTGAAATCCGGGTATCCGCCCGTACAGCACACCCTGCGGGTTGGCCACCTCCCCATGGCGCACCAGGTGGACGACACTGCGGTCAGCCCGCGACGGGATCTCGGTCATGGCCAGCACAGCGTACCGGCAGTGCTCGTTATGCCCCGTGGTCATCCGCCGCAGGCGGCCGTCCCGGCCCCGGCGGTCAGCGGCACGGGCCGGCTAGCCTGGCGGCAGCATGTGGTTGCGCCTAGGGTTCCGCGCCTCGCCCGCCAGCCGCCGACCACAATCAGGGCGAGGCGGGCTGGACCGAGCGGCGCCAGGAACCTGCAGCAGGCCGCGGGATGGCCGGACGGCAGGCGAACACCTCACGGGACAGAAACCTCGAGGGCTCTGCTAGCCGTGCCCGCAAGGGCCAGAACCGGCAGGAGCCGCCACGTGAGTCCCACCGCCATCGGCCTCATTCTCGTCGCCGCCGTCGCGCACGCCAGCTGGAACCTGTTCAGCAAGCAGGCCTCGGTGACCGGCGCCGTTTCCTTTATCTGGCTGGTGTCCGCCACCGCGACGGCGCTCTACGCGCCGGTGATCGCCATCGACGTGATCGTGACGCGACCCCACCTGAGCGGGCTGTCGTGGATCTTCCTGGCCGGAACGGGCGTCCTGCAAGCCGCCTATTTCCTCTTCCTGCAGCGCGGCTACCGGCTCGGCGACCTCTCCCTCGTCTACCCGATAGGCCGCGGCACCGGCGCCTTGCTCGCCGCGCTGGCCGGAATTTTCCTTCTCGGGGAGCGGCCCGGCCCGGTGGCCATCGCCGGGATCGGCTGCATCGTGGCCGGCATTATCGTCATCGGCATCCCCGGCCGGGCGGGCAGCGCCCCCGGCCAGGCGGGCAGCGCCGCCGGGCGAGCAGGCAGCGCCGTACCCGCCACCGCCGCAGGGATCGCCCGGCCCGCCCTCTCCCCCGCGCGCGCGACCGCGTTCGCGTTGCTGACGGGAGCGTTCATCGCCTCCTACACGCTGTGGGACAAATACGCTGTCGGCACGCTGCGAACCCCGCCGCTGCTGCAGGGATTCGCGGCCTTCCCGATCATGGTGCTGGTGTTCGCCCTGCCGGCGGCCCATGCCGGGGACCGGACCGCCCGCGTGTGGCGCGACTACCGGCCCCAGGTCATCGGCGCCGCCGTGCTGGCGCCGTTCGCCTACATCCTGGTGCTGATCGCGCTGAGCTTCACCGCGGTCGCCGCCGTCGCGCCTGCTCGCGAGGTCAGTGTCCTGTTCGGGGTGCTGCTCGGCCGCCGGCTGCTCGGCGAGGGCAACCTGGCCCGCCGGGTCGCGGCCGCGGCCGCGATCGTAGTCGGCATCGTGGCTATCGCGATCGGCTGAGCCGCGCCCGCCCGGACGGCAATCCAGGCGTGACATCCAGGCTGCGGCCCGGGCGCCTGCAGGCGACCGCCGGGTGCGGGCGGCCGGTTAGCCCAGCGCGGTGGCGGCCGCCCTGGCCGCGGCGGGCAGCGCGGCGGCCACCCGGCTGATCGCGGCGTCGTCGTGCGCCGCGGACAGGAACCACGCCTCGTACGGCGATGGCGGCAGGTAGACGCCCTGGTCGAGCATGGCGTGAAAGAACGCCGCATAGGCCGGCACCGACTGGCCGCGTGCCTCGCCGAAGTCACGCACCGGGGTATCCAGCCCGAGGAAAACGGAGAACAGGCTGCCGGCCTCCTGCAGCCGGTACGGCACTCCCGCCGCGGTCAGCGCGTCCGATGCGAGCTTCGCGACAGCGGCCGCGGCCTCATCGACCCGCGCGTACACCTCATCCGTGCACGCCCGCAGCGTGGCGAGCCCGGCCGCGGTGGCCAGCGGATTGCCGGAGAGCGTGCCCGCCTGGTAAACCGGCCCGGCCGGGGCCAGCTTGTCCATGATCGCCGCCCGGCCGCCGAACGCGGCGGCGGGCAGCCCGCCGCCCATCACCTTCCCGAACGTCATCAGGTCGGCGGCCACGCCCTCGCGCCCGTACCAGCCGGACCGGGTGACCCGGAAGCCGGTCAGCACCTCGTCCATGATCAGCAAGGCCCCGTACTCGCGGCAGAGCGCCGCGAGCAGGTCGTTGAAGCCCGCGGCGGGCGGCACCACCCCCATGTTGGCCGGGCAGGCCTCGGTGATCACGCAGGCGATCTGGCTGCCGTGCTCCGCGAACGCCTGGCGGACGGCCTCGGTGCCGTTGTAGGGCAGCACCAGGGTGTCGGCCGCCACCGCGCCGGTCACCCCGGGCGAGTCAGGCAGCGCGAACGTGGCCACCCCGGATCCGGCCGCGGCCAGCAGCGCGTCGACGTGACCGTGGTAGCAGCCGGCGAACTTGACCACCAGCCGCCGGCCGGTGAAGCCGCGGGCCAGCCGGAGCGCCGACATGGTGGCCTCGGTGCCCGAGCTGACCAGCCTGACCTTGTCCACCGGGGCGCGCGAGATCAGTTCCTCGGCCAGTTCGACCTCGCCGGGCGTCACCGTGCCGAACGACGTGCCGCGGGGCAGCGCCTCCTGCAGTGCGCCGATCACGGCCGGATGCGCGTGCCCGAGGATCATCGGGCCCCAGGAGCACACCAGATCGACGTACTCCCGGCCGTCAACATCGGTGAGGTACGCACCGCGGCCGGAGGCCATGAATACCGGGGTCCCGCCGACCGCGCCGAACGCGCGCACCGGCGAATTGACCCCACCCGGCGAGACTGCGCAGGCGCGGGCGAACAGGCCGCCGGATCGGCTGGCGCCGGTCATCCGGCCGTTCCCTCGCATGCGTCGGCGAGGAATTCGAGCAGCCGGACCCCGTCGGGCAGCGGATGGTCCGCCGGGCCGTGCAGCCACCGCACGGTGCCGGCCGTGCCGTACCTCGACGGCGGGGCCAGCACGTAGCTGTCCCGGCAGTGCCAGCGCAGCCCGGTCACCTGCGTCACGGTCTCGGGCTCGCAATCAAGATGGCACGACCACCATTCGTACTCGTCGGCGGGAGCACCACGGGTCAGCACGAAGAAAAGAACCCGGTTTCCGGCGCTCACCGCGACCGGACCGGGCCGCACTCCCGAGCGCTCCATCATGGCCAGGGCCGCGGTGCCCGCGGCGGCCGGCACGTCAAGCACGTCAAACGCGCGGCCGGTGGGCAGGATCACGTTCGCTTCCGGCCGGGCCAGCCACAGGCTCGACACCACGGCCGGATCGGCCGTCGCCTCTACCTGCCACGCGGGCGACATCGGGTGCGCGCCGGGAGCCGGGCAGCCCATCCGGTCGCACGAGCACGCGCGGACGGCGGCCGCGCCGCGCTGCGGGCGGCCGGGCGGGTGGGCGCCGACGCACACGGGCCAGCCCATGGCCGCGTACCCGGCGGCAGCGACCGCCATTCGCTCCACTGCCTTGCGACGGCCCCGGCGCCGCGCCGTGTCAATCATGAGTCCCACTCCAGCCCGGCCCAGATGCCCAAGCTCCGATAATGCCTGGCGGCCCATCAGGCACCCGGCAGCGGCCCCCTAGCACCGGAAACGGAGCTTGCCGGGCGACTGCTGCATTCTGCTAGAAGTATGGCCGGCTGAGACCAGGCGCCGGGCGGCCTCGGTCGCCCAGTAGGTCAGGATGATGCTGGCGCCGGCCCGCCGGATCGCGGTGAGCGTCTCGGAGATCACCCGGTCCCGGTCCAGCCAGCCGCGGTCCGCCGCCGCCTCCACCATCGCGTATTCCCCGCTGACCTGGTAGGCGGCAACCGGTAGCCGCACGGTCGCGGCGACCTGGCGGATGATGTCGAGATAGGCGAGCGCCGGTTTCACCATGATGATGTCGGCGCCTTCGTCGACGTCCAGCAGAACCTCGCGCAGGGCTTCGCCGGCATCCGCCGGGGCCTGCTGGTAGGAAGCCCGGTCGCCGAACTGCGGCGCGCACTCCGCCGCCTCGCGGAACGGCCCGTAGAAGGCCGACGCGTATTTCGCCGCGTAGGCGCAGATCGCGGTGCCGGAGTAGCCGGCCCCGTCCAGCGCGGCCCGGATCGCGGCGACCTGGCCGTCCATCATCCCGCTCGGGGCCACCATGGCCGCGCCCGCCGCGGCCTGCGCGACGGCGATCGCGCCGTACCGCTCCAGCGTGGCGTCGTTGTCGACCTCGCCGGACGGCGTCAGGATCCCGCAGTGGCCGTGATCGGTGTATTCGTCCAGGCAGAGGTCGGCCATCAGCACGGTGGCGTCGCCGACCTCGGCGGACAGGTCAGCCAGGGCCAGCTGGACGATCCCGGACGGGTCGTCGGCGGCGGAGCCGCGGGCGTCCTTGACCGCCGGGATGCCGAAGAGGATCAGTCCGCCGACACCGGCGTCGGCGGCCTCCGCCGCGGCCTTGCGCAGGCTGTCCCTGGTGTGCTGCACCACGCCGGGCATCGAGCTGACCGGCTGCGGCTCGCTGATCCCCTCCTTGACGAACATCGGCAGCACCAGGTCGGCGGGCCGCACGCTGACCGGCGCCACCAGCCGGCGGATCGCCGCGGTGCGGCGCAGCCGGCGGGGCCGGGCGGCCGGGTATCCGGCGCTCACGGGCATCCAGCGCTCATCGGGCGCTCCTCATCTGATCCGGTCACCTGATCCGGCGGCGGGCTCCCCGGCGGCGCTCGCTGGGCTTGCGGACGATCTCGCCGGCCTCGACCGCGGCGTCGCGCAGGCCGGCGCCGTACTCCGCCAGGGCATCCACCAGCGCCGCGACCGACGGCGTGGGCGCCATCACGTCCACCCGGAGGCCGAACTCGGCGGCCGTCTTGGCGGTCTGCGGCCCGATCACCGCGATCACCGTCACCGCGTGCGGCTTGCCGGCGATGCCGATCAGGTTCCGCACGGTGGAGGAGGAGGTAAAGAGGACCGCGTCGAAGCCGCCGCCCTTGATGGCCTCGCGGATCGGCGCGGGCGGCGGCGCCGCGCGGACGGTCCGGTACGCGGTGACGTCCTCTGCCTCCCAGCCGAGGTCGGTGAGCCGGGCCAGCAGGTTCTCGGTGGCGATGTCGGCCCGGGGCAGCAGCACCCGGTTGATCGGGTCGAGCACGTCATCGTAGGCGGGCCATACGTCGGCCAGCCCCTCCCCGGACTGCTCGCCGTCGGGGACCAGGTCGGGCATGATGCCGAAGTGGCGGAGCGCAGCCGCGGTCTGCTCGCCGACCGCGGCCACCTTCACGCCCGCGAATGCCCGCGCGTCCAGGCCGTATTCCTCGAACTTCTCCCGGACCGCGCGGACCGCGTTGACCGAGGTGAACGCGATCCACTGGTACCGGCCGGTCACCAGGCCCTTCACCGCGCGTTCCATCTGCTGCGGTGTCCTCGGCGGCTCGACCGCGATGGTCGGCACCTGTTCCGGCACCGCGCCATGCGCGCGCAGCCGGTCGGACACCGTTTCCGCCTGCTCCTTCGTCCGTGGCACCAGGATCCGCCAGCCGAACAGCGGCTTGGTCTCGAACCAGGACAGCGCGTGCTGCGCCGCGATGCCCTCGCCCACGACGGCGATGGCCGGCCCGTACGCGGTCAGCGGGCTGACCCCGGCCGCCTTGAGATCCGCGGTGACCGACCCGAGCGTGGCCACCACGGTCTGCTGGTCGGTGGTGGTGCCGTTCCAGGTAATGGCGAAGGGCGTGCTGTCCTTCCAGCCGGCCGCCATCAGCATCTTGGCCAGGTCGGCCGGGCTGTTCTCGGCGCCCAGGATCACCAGGCTGCCCGGGCCCGACGACACCCGGCTGATTTCCGAGGCATGGATGATCCGCACGTCGCTGCCGGGCTCGGAGGTCAGCGGGATCCCGGCGTAGGCCGGCACCGCGGTCGCCGACGGCACGCCGGGCACGATCTCGATCGGTACCCGCGCCTTGACGCAGGCCGCGGCCTCGGCCGCCGCGTTGCAGAACAGGAACGGATCCCCGCCGTATAGCCGGATCACGAGCTGGCCCGCCTTGGCCGCCTTGGCCAGCAGCCGGGGATCCTGGTCGAGCTCGGCGGAGTCGGTGACGACCGCGGCCGGCCGCAGCAGGTGCGCCAGCCGCCCGGATATCGCCGGGCTGGCGACGACCAGGTCGGCCTGGCCGAGCAGGGCGGCGGCGCGCAGCGTCAGCAGCCCCTCGTCACCCGGCCCCGCGCCGACGAAGGCGACCCGGCCCGCGGCCGGGCCCGGCGACGTCGTGCCCGCCGCGCTCGGCGCGGCGCTGCCCGCGGTGCCCGGCGCCGCAGTGCTCTGCGCCGCGGTACCCGCCGCGCTTTCCGCCGGGCCGGCTGCTGGCTTCGCTGTCACGGGTGTGGGATTCACCGGTCACCGTCCCCGCTGGTGATGTGTCCATCGGACACGGTCAGATACCGTCCTGCGCCGCCGCGCAGCAGTTCGGCGGCCACCGCACGGCCCAGGCTGACGGCCCCGACCGCCGGGCCGTCCGCGCTGGCCCGCAGCGCCGTTGCCCCGTCGGCGGCAACGACCACCGCCCGCAGCCGCAAAGCGCTCGTCCCGTCCGCGTACGCGCCGATCGGGGCGCTGCAGCCTGCGTGCAAGGCGTCGAGCACACTGCGCTCCGCCGTGGTCGCCGCGTGGCTGGCCGGGTCATCCGCGCAGGCCAGCAGGCTGGCCAGGTCGGGCCGGCTGGCACTGCATTCCACCGCGAGCGCACCCTGCCCGGCCGCCGGGAGCATCTCGTCGGGCTCGAAGACCTGCGTGATCGCATCGAGGCGGCCGACGCGGGCCAGGCCCGCGTAAGCCAGCACGACAGCATCTACCTCGCCCGAGGTGACCCGGGACAGGCGGGTACCCGCATTGCCCCGGACCGGGACCGGGCGCAGGTCCGGCCGCAGCAGCATCAGCTGCGCGGCGCGCCGCGGCGAGCCGGTGCCGATCCGGGCCGCGGGCGGAAGATCGGCGAGCTTGGCGCCGTCGCGCGCCGCCAGCGCATCCCTCGGGTCATCCCGCGCCGTCACGGCGGCCAGCGTGATGCCCGCCGTCGGGCCGGCCGGCAGGTCCTTCAGCGAGTGCACGGCGAAGTCCACCTCGCCGCCCAGCAGGCACGCCCGCAAGCCGCTGACGAACACGCCCGTGCCGCCGATCTCAGTCAGCTGGGCCCGGCTGACATCGCCGAACGTGGTGATCCCGACCAGCTCGACCGCACGTCCCGTCCGCTCGGTGATCAGGCGCGCTACCTGGCGCGACTGGATCATCGCCATCGGGCTCTTGCGGGTACCGAGCCGCAGCGGCGCGGCGGTCATTGCTCTGCCTCCTCGCCCGGCCAGGGCACGAGCTCCGCGTGCGCGCGGACCACGGCCAGCACGGCGTCGGGGTCGAGGTCGAAAAGCACCCGCAGCGCCGTCTCATACGAATCAGCGCCCGGCGAGCCCGCCAGCTCCTTGACCCGCACGGTCGGCGCATGCAGCAGCTTGTCCGCAATCCGGTGCATCGACTGGGCGATCTCGCGGTGCGAGCGAGCATCCATGCCGTCGAGGCGCCTGGCCAGCCGGGCGAGTTCTGCCTCCACCACCTCGGTCGCCTTGGCCCGCAGCGCTACCACGGTCGGCGCTACCGCGGCCGCGCGGCCAGCCGACGCGTGTGCCGCGAATTCCTCTGCCACGATCTGCTGCACCTCGGCCACGTACTCGTCTCGCGCAGCCGCCGGCCAGGCCCTCCGGGGCCGGCTCGCGCAGGTCTTCGAGGCTGATCACGGTCACGCCCGGCAGCAGGCCGGCCCCGGCCTCGACATCCCGCGGCAGCGCGAGGTCGAGCAGGACGAGCGGGCGTCCTGGCGCACGTGACTCCAGCGCATCCCGCACGGACTCCGCCGTGATCACGAGCCCGGGCGCGCCGGTGCAGGACACTACCAGGTCGGCCGCGGCGATCTCGGCCGGTAGCCGGAGCAGGTCCGCGGATGTCGCAGCCGTGGCGGCGCTGACCGTGGCGGCGATCCGCTCGGCATGCAGCGGACTGCGGTTCGCGACGACAATGCTGGCCGCGCCCATCCGGGCCGCGGTCCCCGCGGCCAGCGAGCTCATCGATCCAGCCCCCACCACCAGCACGCTGAGGGCCGCCAGCGAGCCGGCCGAGCGCGGCCGGGGGGAAGCGCTCGGCAGCGGGCCGGTCGTCAGCAGCAGGGCCGTGGTCAGCGGCAGCAGCAGCGGAGCCGTGATCAGCGGCAGCGGAGCCGTGATCAGCGGCAGCAGCGGAGCCGTGGTCAGCGGCAGCGGGCCCGGTGCGCGGCCGGCCGGCGCCCTGGCCCCCGGCGGCACGACGGCTGGCGGCGAGGCGGCTGGCGGCCATCGTGAGCCCGACGCTCACCAGGCTCACCCCGGCCCGGTCGATGCCCGTCTCCGCGTGCGCCCGCTTGCCCGCGTGCAGCGCGTGGGCGCCCAGTTCGGCGAGGGTACGGCCGAGGGTGCCCTGCTCCCGGGCGGCCTGCAGGGCCTGGCGCACCTGGCCGAGTATCTGGCTCTCGCCGACCACCATCGAGTCAAGCCCGCAGGTGACCGCCAGCAGATGCTGGACGGCACGGTCCTCGTAGTGCACGTAAAGGTGCGGGGTGAGCTCGGCGAGCGGGACGCCGGAGTGCCTGGCCAGCAGCTCGCAGATGGCCGCTACCCCGCCGTGGAACTTGTCCACGTCGGCGTAGATCTCCGCGCGGTTGCAGGTGCTGATCACGAAGGTCCCCGCGACGTTCTCGGCCTGGAAAACGTCGTGCGTCAGCTTGCCGAGCGCGTCACCGGTCACGATGGCCCGCTCGAGCGTGGCGAGCGGTGCGCTGGAGTGGCTGAGGCCGACCACGAGCACGCTCATTTCGCTATCGCCTGCGCCTCCGGCTCGGTGTCGTCATCCATGGCCGCCATGTCAGCAGAGCCGACGGGCCCCAGTCCGCCCCGCCGCCGAACCTGATGGGCGGCCCAGCCGCCTTCCGGATCGCCGCCCACGCGCACCACAGCACGCCGCTGGGCATGGAATGCGAGGATCTGCAACTCAATCGACAGGTCGACCTTACGCACATCGACCCCCGAAGGCACGGCCAGTACGACGGGCGCAAAATTCAGGATACTTGTCACCCCGGCCGCGACCAGCCGGTCGCAGACATCCTGCGCGGAGCCGGCCGGCGTGGCGATCACCCCGATCGAGACCTCGTGCCTGGTCACGATGGCCTCGATGCTGCCGGCGCTCCTGACCACGTGACCGGCGATCACGCTGCCGACCACGGCCGGGTCGGCGTCGAGCAACGCGGCGACCCGGAACCCGCGGGACGCGAATCCCCCGTAGTTAGCGAGCGCCCGGCCCAGGTTGCCGGCGCCGACGATGACGACCGGCCAGTCCTGGGTCAGGCCGAGTTCCCGCGATACCTGGTACACGAGGTAGTCGACGTCATAGCCGACGCCACGGGTGCCGTAGGAGCCAAGGTGCGACAGGTCCTTGCGGAGCTTGGCGGAATTTACCCCGGCCGCGGAGGCGAGTTCCTCGCTCGACACGGTCGCGATGCCCCGATCGGCCAGTGCGTACAGCGTCCGCAGGTACACCGGAAGCCGGGCCACCGTTGCCTCCGGTATGCCCTGGCTGCCGTTTTCTGATGCAGGACGGCGGGACATGCGCCGGCACTCCTGAGGGTTAGACGCGGCGCGCACGAGGGCCAATGCAGGCTCTGCGTGGCAGCATTTGGCTTCACGCTACGCCCTTGTGAACGTTTGCACAAAGTCGGCCGGACTTGCGGCCGGGAAGCACCGCGCGGAACCAAGCGCGGGACTAGGCGCGGAGCGCCGCCCGCAGCCGGTCCTCGCTCACCCGCCAGAAATCGTGCTGCACCCCGTCAATCAGGGTCACCGGGATCTGCTCCCCGTACGCGCTCAGGTCGTCGGCTGACCGGGTGATATCGCGTTCCTCCCACGCCACGCCCATCTCATCGGCAACACGCGAGATGACGGCCCGCGCGTCATCGCACAAATGACAGCCTGGCCGCGAGAGCAGCGTGATGGACCGGCCGCTGGCGGCCGGCCCGGCTCCGGGTGCGGCGCCGCCGGCCCGGCCGTCAGTCACCGCAGCCGCTGCGGCCCGGGTCCGACGCCGGGCGGAACGATGCCGCTCGCGCTCCGCGGAGCGCCGCCATTGGCGCGCTCGCCCGCGCCGCGCGGTCCGGCCGCCGCCCCCGGAATCCCGGCACCGGCGGATTCCCCGCTGACGGAGACGGCCGGCATCACGCCGGACTCGCTGAGCAGCTGATCGAGGGAGGAAGAGGGTGAGAGCTTCGCTCGCTGCAACCCCAGCTCGATGACGTTGGTGGCCAGCACGTAAGGCCGCCGTTCGAACTCGAACTTGGCGATGTACGGCTTCTGCTTGTGCTCCTCCCAGGCTTCCCGGTCCCGGTAGACCTCGTAGAGGATCCGCTGCATGGGCGCCGAGGGCACGGCGTGCACGATGTAGACCAGCGTGCCCGGCTCCCGGGCGCGAACCCGCTCGACGACCCCCTCGGTCAGCTCGTCGAAGGCATCCACGCAATCTTCCAGCAGCGTGTAGATGGCGATCTGGCCGAACAGCCGCGACCACGCCTCATGATCGTCCGCGGGCGGCATTCCCGGGTGCTGCTCCGGCAGGCCGGATGCGCTCAGGCCGCCAGCAGCCAGGGCCGGCAGCAGGCCAGCGCCGGCCCCCCCGTCGTGACCGCCGGCTGGCGCCGTGCCGCCGGGCGGCCCGGGGGCGCCGTAGGCGTCGGCGGGCGGCACGCCGTAACCGCTGTCGTCACCGTATCGCCGGTAACCGGACTGCCCGTAGCGGGCGTCATCGGCACCGTTCCCGTAGCCGGTGCCGCCTGCGCCGCTCCCGTAGCCGGCGTCCGCGTCCTCGCCGCGGTAGCCGCCGCCGTACCCGCGATAACCCTGATCGTCCTCATACCGCCCGCCGCCATCGCCCGCGTACCGGCCGGGATCACTGGCATCGGTCAGCGGATCAAACTCCCCGGTCCAGCCGTTACTTCCCCAGTCGTCCTCGCCGGCGTAGGAGCCATCCTGATGCACCACGTCGAGCCGGATACGGCTCATCTGGAACGCGGCGAACCAGGTCAGCGCGGCCGCGATAATGCACAGGAAGGGGAACGCGCGGATCGCCGAGATATGCATGCCCAGCTTGCTGTTGGCCAGCTCGGCCAGCCCGGGCGCGGCCACGGCGACGACGGCCAGGGATGCCGCGGCCACCGCGGGCATCGTGGCCCGCCAGGCCGGGTCGTGCCGGGAGCGAATGCCGGTGGCGACGATGGCGATCAGCGCGACCAGCACGGTGAAGGGCGCGAGCACGTACATCAGGATTCCGGTCGAGATCGGCTGGTAGTACACCGATGCGGCCGGAAAGGTCTTGCTGAACCGGGCCGGGCCGAGCGGGTCGGTGGCCAGGATCACCAGGCTCACGATCCCGATGGCCGTAACCGCCAGCCGGGCCGCGAACCGGGGCGGCAGGGTGCGCGAAGCCACTTCGGCCAGGCCGAGCGCGAGGCCGAGGCCGGCGATCAGCGGTGCGCCCAGCTGTATCGCCCGGAAACTCATCGGGCCGAAGCCGACGGCGAATCCGGCCGCCTGCGCGCCGAGTGCCACCGCGAGCCCGAACATGGCGACGGTCCAGGCGATGAGGTCGGCCCGCGGCATGCGAGCGCACCTGCTCGCAAGCGCGATCGTGCCGGCCACGGCGAGAACCGCGCCGACGATTGCCGCCAGAAGTGAGATAGCCATTGCTTCCTATGTTGCCCGACGCGAGGCAATGATGCGAATGCGATGTGACGTGAAGGTTGCGGCGACGTGACCAGTACCGTGACCAGCGGCGGGACCGGCAGTATAACCAGGACCGATAACCAGGACCGCATAACCAGGACCGATAACCAGGACCGCGACCGGCGATCACGCCTGCCGGCGCGGCCCGCGCAAATGCCGCATGGTGGCGGCCGCCGCGGCTCCGGGCCCGTCCCCGGCGGGCGCCGGTAGGCTCGGCGCATGAGGCAGCTGCAGGGACGGCTTACCTCCCCGGCCCGGTCACGCGATGGCCAGGCCGGCGACTCCGGGGCCCGGGCCAGGCTCACTCTCGGCCGCGGCTGGCCCGGCCGCAAGAGCCAGGCGGCGCTGGCCGGCGAGGCGTCGGCGGCGGTAGCCGAGGTCGAGTACCCGCCGCCCGCCCAGGACCCGACCGCAGCGGCTTTCTTCGACGTGGACAACACGCTCATGCGGGGCGCCTCGATCTACCACTTCGCCCGCGGCCTGGCCGCCCGCAAGATGTTCAGTGCCCGTGACCTGATGCGGCTGACCTGGGGGCAGCTGTCCTTCCGGGTCCGCGGCACGGAGAACAGCGGCCATATCGACGCGGTGCGGCAGAGCGCCCTGGCGTTCGTGGCCGGCCACCGGGTAGCGGACATCGTCGCCCTGGGCGAGGAAATCTACGACGACACCATGGCTGACCGCATCTGGGCCGGATCCAGGGAACTGACCCGCCGTCACCTGGCGGCCGGGCAGCGGGTCTGGCTGGTCACGGCCACGCCGGTGGAACTGGCTAACATCCTCGCCCGCAGGCTCGGCCTGACCGGCGCGCTCGGCACCGTCGCGGAGAACGTGCAGGGCGTTTACACCGGGCGCCTGGTCGGCGGGCTGCTGCACGGAGAGGCCAAGGCGGCCGCGATCCGCGCCCTGGCCGTGCGCGAGGGGCTGGACCTGACCCGCTGCACGGCCTACAGCGACTCGGCCAACGACCTGCCCATGCTGCAGCTCGTCGGCCATCCCAACGTGGTCAATCCCGACGCTGACCTGCTCGCCGAGGCGCGGCGTAACGGCTGGCCAGTGCATGATTTCCGGTCCGGCCGGCGGGTGGCGATGATCGCGCTGCCGGTTGCCGCCGGGGCCGGCGCGATCGCCGGCGGGATGGCGGCCGGCCTCGCCCTGCACCGCCGCCGGGCCGGCGCCTGAGGCTAGTCACGGCCCGCCTCCGGCTAGCTGAACGCCGGTCCCCGCTCCGCGACTAGTTGGTCAATTCTTTGCTGAATAATGTCCCGCACTTTACCGCCCAGCTCGTTTACCGCCGCCGGGCGAGCCGGACCGGCGGCCGCGTACTCTCCGGTCGGCACGGGCGGGCAGAATTCGATAATCCAGTTGGACGGCAGCGGGATGGCGCCGAGCGGGCCGAGCCAGGGAAATAGCGGCGTCACGGGGAAATACGGGAGCCCGAGTATTCGCGCGAGCGATCCCGCATTCCCGATCATCGGATAGATCTCCTCGGCGCCGACGATCGCGCACGGGATGATCGGCACTCCGGCCCGTATCGCCGTTGCGGCGAAGCCGTTCCGGCCGAAGCGCTGAAGCTGGTAGCGCTCGCTGAAGGGCTTCCCGATGCCCTTGAAGCCCTCCGGAAATACCCCGACGAGCTCGCCCGCCGCGAGTAGCCGCGCGGCCTCGGCCGGGCAGGCCCTGGTATGCCCGCTCTTCCGGGCCAGGCTGGCCAGGCCGGGGATCGCGTAGACCAGGTCGGCACCGAGCAGGCGCAAGTTCCGGTGGGCCGGATGCTCGTCGTACAGTCCCGACTGGAGCATGATCGCATCGAGCGGCAGGACGCCCGAGTGATTGGCGACCACGAGCGCCGGGCCCTCGGCCGGCACATGCTCAAGCCCGCGCATGCGCACCCGGAACCAGTCCCGGTAGACCGCCCGCGACACGGGCATCAGTACCGAGGCGTGGAAGTCGGGATCAAACCCGGACTCATCGACCTCGTAGTCGCCGGCGGCCCGCCGGCGCACAAAATCGGCCACCCCGGCGACCCGCCGACGCCACCCGTCGATCTGATCGGCTTGCGACTGGCTCATCACGGCACCCCGGCGACGCGGCCGCGCGAACGCAGCCTGCCCGGAAGCCGGGCAGGCACGCTAGCGCTCCCTACTTCTTGTTCCTGCGCTGAACGCGGGTCTTCCGCAGCAGCTTGCGGTGCTTCTTCTTCGCCATCCGCTTGCGGCGCTTCTTGATGACTGAGCCCACAAAACCACCCTCGCTTCACGTCTTGGCTGACCGGCATGCCTTTTCACGCACGCCCAACGCCGGGCGGCTCGCACGCGTCGGAGACAGCGTACCCGGCCGCGGCGGCGGTCATGATCCCGGCTGGCTATGCACTGCCCCGGCCGGGACCGCGCGCAGATAGCCGCAGACCCGGCGCTGAAATGGCAAGCCCAAGGGCCGGCTCGCCAAAAAGCGGGCTAGGTGGTCCCGACGAAGGCGTCCCGCAGGTACTGGTTGACCGCCTGCTCGGGCACCCGGAACGAGCGGCCGACCCTGATCGCCTCAAGCTCACCGGAGTGAACCAGCCGGTAGACGGTCATCTTGGACACACGCATGATCGTGGCGACCTCGGCCACGGTCAGGAACCTGACGTCACTTAGGGGAGTTGCTGCTTCTGCTGTCATGCTGAGCCCTCTTCCGGCGAAGCTGCGTGCGCGAAGCAGGATTCAGCGCACCAGTCACGTCCGTCTCCAGCGTAAGTCCTGTGCGGGAAAGGGCAACCCCGGCGGGGGCCTCATTGTTAACCAGATGTGGCGGCAGCGCTCCATACCGTTCCCGTTACCCATCTAAGCCGCAGCTCAGCCGCCGAACTACGAACCGGGCCTGCCTTTTTGGCTATACCGATACAGCCAATCCGGACCAGGAATGATCGCCTTACCGGGGCTAGCCTGCGCCAAGCTCGCGGCCGCGATCGCTCGCGGCCTCGATCGCGGCCAGGATGGCGGCGCGCACCGAGTGCTTCTCCAGCTCGCGGATGGCATTGATGGTGGTGCCGCCCGGCGACGTCACCGCCTCGCGCAGGATCACCGGATGCTCGCCGGACTCGCGCAGCATGGTCGCCGCGCCGTACACGGCCTGCGTCACCATGGCCAGCGCGTTGCCGCGCGCCATGCCGAGCAGGATCCCGGCATCCACCATCGCCTCGACCAGGTAGTAGACGTACGCGGGCCCGCTGCCGGACAGGGCAGTCGCGGCATCCTGCTGCGACTCAGGTATCCGCAGCACCTTGCCCACCGGGCGCAGCAGCTCCTCGGCCCGGCACAGGTGCTCCTCGCGCGCGTGCAGGCCGGCCGAGATCACGCTCATGGCCTCGTCCACCAGGATCGGCGTATTGGACATCACCCGCACCACCGGAATGTCCCCCGGCAGGCGGCGCTCGATGAACGACGTCGTGATGCCGGCCGCCACCGAGATCACCAGCCGGCCGTCGGGCACGGCCGCCGCTATCTCCGCCAGCAGCGCCGCCATGTCCTGCGGCTTGACGGTGATGATGAGCGTGTCAGCGCGGCCGGCCGCCTCGGCGGCGGTGAGTACCTCGATCCCGTACGCCTCGCGCAGCTCACCGGCTCGCTCGGCCCGGCGCGCGGCGGCGACCACGTCCGACGGCGGCACTCCCGCCCGGAGCATCCCGGAAAGAAGCGCCTCGCCCATTTTCCCGGCTCCGAGGACTGCGATCACGCCACGGAGCCTATCGTGCGGCGTCCGGAGGGCCGTGCGCGTTCATGATCACGGAGGATTAGGCACACTCTGACGAGCCCAATCCTCCGTGATCATGAAGGGCTGACCGCGGCGGGCGCGCAGCGGGCGGGCGGGCTCAGCCGGTGGAGATGAGAGAGCGGAGGAAGAACGCGAGGTTCGCCGGGCGCTCGGCCAGGCGGCGGACCAGGTAGCCGTACCAGTCGCTGCCGTACGGCACGTACACGCGCATCCGCGCCCCGCCGCCCGCGAGCCGCCGCTGCTCGGCGGGCCGGATGCCGTACAGCATCTGGTACTCGAAGCTGCCGGCCGCCCGGCCTTCCGTCTCCGCCCGGGTGCCCGCGATCCTGATCAGCCGCGGGTCGTGGGTCGCGAGCATCGGATAGCCAGCGCCGCCGAGCAGGATCCGCAGGCAGCGGGCGTACGAGCGGTCGACCTCGGCACTGGAGGTGAACGCCACGCCGTCCGGGGCGCGGTAGGCGCCCTTGCACAGCCGTACCCGCGAACCGGCGGCCGTCAGGCCAGCGCAGTCATCGGCGCTGCGCCGCAGGTAGCTCTGCAGCACGCAGCCGAGGTCGGGGAAATCCGGCCGGAGCTCGGCCAGCAGGCGCAGCGTGGCCGCGACCCGGGTGTGGTCCTCCATGTCCAGGGTGACCGTGGTGCCCGCGTCCCGGGCGGCCGCGCAGATCCGGGCGATGTTGCCGGCCGCGGTCTTCTCGCCGTGCTCGGGCAGGCCGAGGCCGACCGCGGTGGGCTTGACCGAGACCTCGGCCCGCCCGCCGCTGGCCAGGCCGGCCGAGCCGAGCCGGGCCAGCAGCCGGACGTACTCGTCGGCCACGGCCGCCGCCTGGTCCGGATCGGCCGTGTCCTCGCCCAGGTAGTCCAGGCTGACCAGCAGGCCGTCGGCCAGCAGCCGGCGGGTGCAGGCGATCGCGTCATCCGCGGTATCGCCGGCCACGAACCGGGCGACGACGTCGCGCGTGTACGGCGCGGTGGTGATGATCTGGCGGACCCGGTGGCTGGCCGATGCGGCCAGCAGAATACGGCGCAGCACTGCGCACGACCTCCAGGCGAGCAGACGCTTCCTGGGCGCCAGGTTACTCGCGAGTCCGCTGCAGGTCTCCGCGCGGCCGGCGCAGCGTGATCTTGACGTTCGCGCCGGCCTCCGGCGGCACGATGACCTCCTGCGCCGCGGCGATGCCCGCCGCGCTGAGCGCCGCGTCCACGGGCACCGTCCGCTTGATCAGCGCCAGCGCGATCGGCCCGAGCTCGTAGTGCCGGGCCGCCGACCCGACGAACCCGACACTGGCCCCGGCCAGCTCGACCGGGTCACCATGCGCGGGCAGCGCGTCCGCGCTGCCGTCCAGGTGCAGGAACACCAGGCGGCGCGGCGGGTGGCCCAGGTTGTGCACGCGGGCCACGGTTTCCTGGCCGCGGTAGCAGCCCTTGGACAGGTGAACGGCGGTCTCGATCCAGCCCACCTCGTGCGGGATCGTCTTGTGATCGGTGTCCAGCCCGAGCCGGGGCCGCCGCGCCGCGATCCGCAGCGCCTCGTAGGCCCACATGCCCGCGAGCTCCGCGCCGCCGGACCGCAGTCCCGCGGCCAGGCCGGCCAGCTCCTCCCGGGCGACAACAAGATCCATCTGAAACGGGGCACTGAGCGCCGCTGCCGCCGCCGCGGGCGGATCCGGCCGGCCGGGACCCATCAGCGTGAGGACCCCGTAATCGGCACTGACATCGGCGGGCTCGACCCGGAGCATGAACCGCATCGACTCCAGGAACTCAAGCAGCGGCCCGGCGGTACCCGGTTCTACGTGCGCCCAGACCGCGGTGCCGTCGTCGGTCAGCGTCAGCTGATGCTCGACGTGGCCGTTCGGGGAGAGGATGAGTGCCTCGGCGGTGTCCCCGGCGGCCAGCTTCTCCAGGCTCTGCGTGGTGATGCTGTGCAGCCAGGACAGCCGGTCCGGCCCGGTGATCCTGATGACGCCGCGATGCGAGCGGTCGACCAGGCCGGACGAGCCGGCCAGCGCGCGCTGCTCGGCGTAGGGATCGCCGTAGTGGGCCGCCACCCCGGTGTCAGGACCGTCAGCGGGAACGGCGCCAGGGACATCAAGCAGCGGGCTCTTCATGCCCTCTAGGTTATGCGGTCGGCGCCGGGTGCCCCGTTAGGCCGGGGTTTCCTTCCGGCAATCCGCGCACCGGCCGAACACGGTCAGGTGCCCGACATCGGTCTCGAACCCGAAATCGGCATCCAGCGCGGTGACCAGGCCGCCGACGGCGGCCGGGTCGATCTGGATGACCTTCTCGCAATCCCGGCAGACCAGGTGCACGTGCTGGGCCTCGGCCGCCAGGTGGTAGCGCGGCGCGCCGTGCCCGAGATGGGTGTGGGTGACGAGGCCGATCTGCTCCAGCAGTTCGAGGGTCCGGTAGACGGTCGAGACGTTCACGCCGCGCGCGGTCTGGTGGATGTCGGCGAAGATCTCCTCCGGGCTCGCGTGCTCCAGCTTGGTGACGGCCTCCAGCACCAGCTGGCGCTGCGGGGTGACGCGGTATCCGCTGGCCCGCAGCGTGTCATCCCACGTTTGCGACATGCGGCCAAGTCTAGCCAGGCTGAGCGCCCGGAAAAGGTGCTTGCCACCCCGTTGCGGCGTGACGTAGCGTGCTGGCTAACGCGGGAAAGGAGGTGGTCCAGCAGAATGCATAGATGTCGGACTCGTGAGGTGGCTGTCAGCTAGCCGCCGTCCCGCCGACGCTCACCGTGGCGCAAGCCACGGAGCGCGGTTCACCGGCTTGACGCACCGTGGCGCCGGGAGGCGCCGGGGCTGCGTGCCGCCCAGGCGGCGGCCGGCGAATACACGGCAGACACCGGACCCCCGGGCTGACCGGCCTTGTCCAGCCGGTCCCCGTGGCGGGTAACACCTCCGGACCGCGGAGCGCAACGTCTTCGTTGCGGCGCGGCGCGCCTAACGGCGTGCCGCAACTCCCGGGATCCTGGTGGTGGTGCCCGTCGCGAGAGCCGCCCGGGGGCTTTCTGCTGTCCGGATACGGCATCCCGCTCCCGCGCCCCGGCACCGCGTATCCGGAGATTACATTTTGCCGTCGGTCGGATAAATTTTGCCGTCGGTCGGATAACTTGTGCTGCATCTGGGCGCGGGCTGTCCTACGATGCTGTGCTTGGCGTGACCTCTGTTTCACGATGTAATTCAGGACGCGGCACCGGACACGATGTCCGGCGTGGTGGTACTTTGTCCGTTTCTTGTTGGGTGATCTTATGGCTATTGCACCGATTGATGGTGTTTTCACTGTCACCCTGCGAGCACCGTTTCCGGCCAGGTAATGTCCTCACCAGGTGCCCTCACCCCGCGCCTGAGCCGAGTGGCTTTCCTTTCCGGAGGGTACTTCCGCATTCGCTATCCGGACACCCAGTCCAGAGGGGACAGCAGTGAACAAGCTCTACCGAATCACCGGAACCGCGGTCGCGGCACTGACGCTCGCCGCGTCGGCCGCCGCCTTCAGCGCCTCGCAGGCAACGGCCCAGCCGACCCCGGCGCACCGCGCCGCGGCCGTGCGGGCGATCGCCCCCCCGGCACCGCACCCGATGATCCCGGCAGCGCTGCCGGCCGGCGCAGCGGGCGGGGCGGGTAATGCCGCCCTCGGGCTCAGCAGCATGAAGACCGTGGGCTCCACGAACTGGGGCGGCTACGCGGTCAACAAGAGCGGGAGCAAGTTCCGCAGCATCAAGGCGACGTTCTTCGTCCCCTTCCTCAACTGCGCGGTGTCCCCGGGCGGCGCCAATGGCACGTACTCCTCGGACTGGGTCGGCCTGGACGGCTTCACCAGCAGCACGGTCGAGCAGGACGGCATCGAGGCTGACTGCGACGGATCGACCGCCCAGTACTTCGCCTGGCGCGAGGTCTTCCCCCGGGACGAGCAGCCCAGCCGCATCAAGATCCACCCCGGGGACTCGATCACCGCGTCGGTCCGGTACAGCACGTCCAGCCACAAGTACCGGATGCACGTCACGGACAACACTGACGGGCAGAGCTTCACGGTGCACCAGAAGTGCGCGGGCTCCGCGTGCCAGCGCAACTCCGCCGAGGTCATCAGCGAGGCGCCGACCATCGTCATCGGCAGCACGGACACCCAGGCCTCGCTGGCCGACTACGGCGGGGTGAACTTCACCGGCATCTCGATCACCAACGGCTCGGGCCGGACCGGCGGGATCAAGTCCAGCCACTGGAACCGGACCAAGATCGATCAGCTGGGCTTCAACACCCATGGCGTGATCGGTCACCCGACGGCCCTGCACGGCACGTCGTTCGGCAACTACTGGCTGGGCGAGAACTGATCGAGCGAGTGGGCTAGCCGGCCGGAGCTGAGCTAGCCGGACGGATGGGGCCGGGTGCTGGCAGTGCCAGCACCCGGCCCTTCCTTATGCCGCGTCCCCGGCGCGCTTGAGCTGAGCGGACAGGTGCGCCTGCAGCGGCTGGCCGGCGGCCGCCATGTCGTAGGCATAGCCAAGGTCGGCCCCGATCAGGCCGTACAGCCGCCGGCCCGCGGTGACTTCCTTGGCCGTGGACGTGCGGACCACGGCGTCGGTGGCCATCTCGATCTTCGTTCCGCTGATTTCGCCCAGGTAGACCTCGGCGAACCCGGTCGGATGCGCGAGCAGGACCTCGAGCTGGCCATCCGGCTGCGGACGCCAGAACCCGGTTTCCATCGCTAGCGGCCGGCCAATCGTTCCCTCGTCATCCAGCAGCCACGTCCGGCTCGAGTAGATGAGGTACGGCTTCCCGTTGTGGCTGAACGAGATCTCCTGGCCGAACCTGAAGCTCTCGATCGTGGGATAGCCGCCGACGCCGGCTCCCTCCCAGCGGCCGAGCAGGAACAGCAGCGGGCCAAGGCTGGGATGCGGCTTATTCTCCATGCCGACAGGGTAGGACGCCTGGCCCCCGATCGCCGCGTTAGCCGCCCCTGCGCGGCGCTGAGCGGCCCCGGCGCGGCGTCAGGAGCCCTTGCGCGGCGAACTCGCGCCGACCAGCCGCACGGCCAGAATCGCGGCGGCGGCCGCGACCGCGGCGAAGACCGCCACCAGGAAAATCCCGCTGATCTCGGCTGACATAACGGGAAGTCTAGGCAAGACCCGGACGCCGTTCCGGGTGCCACGCCGCCGGGGTCGCCGGGCGGGTTAGGGTTTCGGGCATGCCCTCTCGCTCTCTAGTGGTCAAGGTCACCGCGGGCAAGGATGACCCGGAACGCTGCAACCAGGCGCTCACCGTGGCCGCGGCGGCGGTCGCAGCCGGGCTGGACGTGTCCCTGTGGCTGACCGGCGAGGCGGCCTGGTTCGCGCTGCCCGACCAGGCCGACGACGTGCGGCTGGCCTATGCCGTGCCGCTGGCGGACCTGCTGGCCAGCATTCTCGCGGCGGGCACCGTCACCTTGTGCACCCAGTGCGCGGCCCGCAGGGAGATCACCGAAGCGGACATCATCGCCGGGATACGCATCGCCGGGGCCGCCACGTTCGTCGCGGAGGTCATTGCCGACGGCGCTCAGGCGCTGGTCTACTGACCCGCCCGGCTAGCCGGAGATGGCGGCGAACCGCTCCTCGCGTAGCTGCCTGGCCCATTCCTCGTCGGCGCCCTCCAGTGGCTGCAGCGGGCCGTTCACCCAGCTGAGCAGGAGGTCGGCCAGACCCGGGTTGCGCGCCAGCGCCGGGCCGTGCAGGTAGGTGCCGAGCACCCGGTGGGCGTAGGCGCCCTCGGTCCCGTCGCCGTTTCCGACGCCGACGGTCACGCGCGCTAGCGGGCGGGCTCCCGGCCCGATCCTGGTGACGCCCCGGTGATTCTCGAACCCGGTCAGGCGGGGCACGCCAAGCTCGGGATCGACGTCGGCGACGATCTCGCCGACGCCGCGGTGCTCGCCCCGGCCGCTGCTGATGTCGAGCACGCCGAGACCTTCCACCGGCTCGCCCTCGGCCCCGCCGAATTCCGACCCGAGTAGCTGGTAGCCGGCGCATACCGCGAAGACAACCGCGCCGCGGCTGGCCACGCTGGCCAGCCCGCCATCGTCCCGGAGCCGCCGCGCGGCCAGGATCTGCGGCAGGTCCTCGCCGCCGCCGAGCAGGTAGACGTCGCCCTGCCGGGGTACCGGCTCGTCCGAGTTAACTTCGACCGACTCGACCTCGATGCCCCGGAGCCTGGCCCGCCGCTTGAGCACCAGCAGGTTGCCCCGGTCCCCGTAGGTGCTAAGCAGATCGGGGTAGACCCAGATCAGCCGCAGGCTCCCGGGTCCGCGCCGGGGCCGGGCCGGCGGCACGGAGTCCGGTAGTACCGCCACTAGCCCGCCTCCTCGATCTGCCCGGCCTCCATCAGCCCGGCCTTGGTCTGCCCTGCGTCCGCCTGCCTCAGCCTCAGTCCGTCCAGCCTCATTCTGCCCGGCCGACCACGGACCGGATCTGCTGGAACGCCGTGTAGTTGGCGATCACGTCCAGTTCGCCCGGCGGCATCCGGTCGACCACGTCGTCGATGCCGTCGGCCAGCTCGAACGCCACCTGATCGGCCTCCAGCCTGACCGCCAGGTCAACCCTGCGCTGGCCGGTGACGTACACCGGCCGGCCGCGCAGGCCACGATAGTCCACGTCCCACAGCCACGAGGTGTCCTTGCCGTCTGGCCCCTGCGCGTTGACGGACAGCATGACCGGCGACGGGCCATCAGCCAGCACGTCGAACGCTTCGAGCCAGCCGGCCGGGTTCTTGGCCAGCAGCAGCCGGACCCGCCGCCCGTGCCGCGTGATCTGCGTGTAGCGGCCCGCCACCGAGGTCACCTCGCGGACCCTGGGCAGGGCCTGGTCCACATCGGCACCGAAGAAGTCAGCCACGGCCAGCGCCATCACCGCGTTGGACCGGTTGGCCCGGCCGGGCAGTGCCAGCGACAGCTCCCTGACCCGGCCGGTCGCGTCGATCACCGAGCCGCCCTCAAGCACCCACGGCGCGGGCGGGCGGCGGAAGGCGCACTCGCCGCATCGCCAGCCGAGCTCATCCCGGCGCAAGTGCGAACCGCACTCCGGGCAGCACCAGGAATCCTCATGCCAGCGCTGGCCCGCGGCCACCCAGGTCACGTTCGCCGCGGCGCCGGCCGCCCAGACGATCAGCGGGTCGTCCGCATTGGCGATCACCTGGCAGTTCGGCGCGGCCGCGAGCGCCTCCCGCCAGCGCCTGGCCACCATCCAGATCTCGGCGGCCCGGTCCATCTGGTCACGGCTGAGGTTCAGCAGCGCGACCACCCGCGCGCTGGTCGCGGTCAGCATCGCCGGCACGTACTTCTCGTCCACCTCCAGGACCGCGAACGGCGCCTGCCGCGCATGGCCAAGCGCCGAGGCAATGCCTGCCTCCATATTCGCGCCGAAGGCGTTCGAGGCGACCTCCTGGCCCAGCGCGCCCAGTGCCGCCGTGATCAGCCGGGTCGTCGTCGTCTTGCCATTGGTGCCCGTCACCAGCACGATCCGGCGGTCCACGGCCAGCAGCCGGAGCAGGCCAGGCTCGACCCGGAGGCTCACCACGCCGCCGATGACCGACCCGTCGCCGCGGCCGGTGAGCCGCGAGACCCGTCCCGCCGCGCCGCCGATCGTGGTGGCGAAACGCGCGCGCAGCGGAAGCTTCCTCATGGGCGCCGATGCTATCCGGCGGCGGGATCGCTCTGATAGCCCTTCCGCGCCGCGGCCCGGACATCGGACATAACAGGCGGCCGGCCGGGACGCGCGACCTGCCGGGGAGAATTCCGCTAGGGGCCCACGATGAAACGGCGCGGCCAGGACAAGACCGTCTCCAGCCAGCCGGAAATGCCCATCTCGCCGGCGGCCTGGCGCAGCTGGCCGCGGTGACTGGCCCCGATCACCACGTTGGCCAGGTCGTCGGTGAAGCAGCGCTGGTCATCCTCGCCCAGCAGCGCGTTCCAGGCCGGCATCCGGTTGCGCGGCAGTTCCATCGACAGCGGATGCCGGCGCAGGCCGCGGACCCGCTGCCCGATCCGGACATCCGGCCGGTCCGGCACCCCGGCCAGCGCGAAGTCGAGGCGCGGCGCCGGCGCGAACACGTCGGGCGGATCGCTGTGCAGCGGGTACACCCGGTCGATCTCGTGCAGCCAGCGCAGCTGCGGGATGACCCAGTCCGGGCCGGCCTGCGTGCCGGCCCCCTTCCCGCCCTCCAGCATCCGCCGGGCCGTGACCGCGACCGCGGCCACCAGCCGTTCCGGATCATAAAACGAGCGCAGGGTCAGCGCCCGCCCGGCCGTCACCCGGTCAATGACCGTCGCGAGCAGGCACTCACGCAGCCGCGGGGCCAGCTCCGCCCAGCGCTGCCGCAGGACCGCCGGGACCAGCGGGAGCCGGCGGCTGGTCAGGTAGGCGAGGACGAGCGCTTCGGTCCAGATCCGCAGCCAGGCATCCTCCGGCGAGCCGGCCAGCAGGTCGGCCGCGCGAAGCTCGAGCAGGCTGCAGGCGCGCTCGGTGACGCATACCGGGCCGCACGCCGCGCAGCGCCGCCCGCTGACCGGGGGGGCCGCGACGGCGCCGCCGCCGGACCGTTCCCGGGCCTCGCCGGACGGGACCCGGATCCGCACCGGCCGGTCCATGCCGTCGGCGAAGACCGCGGCCACGCCGGGCTCCAGCGACACCACCTGTCGGGACTGATCGCCGTCCAGGTTCATGGCCGCGCCGACCATCTGCCGGTCATCCTGGGCGGGCAGCCGGTGCAGGATCTTCAGCGCGGTGTTCTTCACCACATCGGGAACCAGCTTGGCCGGGATCTGCTCGGCCACCACAATCCCGACGCCGTACGCCCGGATCTCCGCGAGCATGCTGGCGAACAGCTCGACCGCGTGCGCGCCGGCGCCTTCCCGCCCGGCCCGCAGCAGGCGGTGTGCCTCCTCGATCACGATGACGTGCCGCAGCGCGTGGGCGGGCCTGCCGTCAGCATCGTGGCCGCCGTCCCCGGCGCCGTCCGCCGCGCCGCCCCGGGCGCGCAGCCGCAGGTGCTCCACGACCCTGATGATCAGCGTGCCGATCAGGAACGCCTTGTCCTCGTCGTTGGCCACGTCCTCGATCGCGAGCACCACGTTCCGCCGGAGCAATTCGCCGATGTCCGCCGGATGCCCGCCCTCGAAGAACCTGCCCGCCGAGCCGATCCGCAGCGATCGCAGCCGCACGTCCACGAAGCCGCGGACGTCGGCCTGCAGCTCCCGGCCGTAGCCCACATCGTCGATCACCTCCAGCGCCGCCCGCTGCAGCTGCTGCAGCGTCGGGACGACCGGCCCGGCGGGCGCCCCCGGCAGGCCGGCCCCGGTCACGACGTCCCAGCCGCATGCCGCGTAAACGCGCTGCAGCGCCTGCGACATGATCTGCGGGAACGGCTCGTCCGCCGCGAAGGCGGCCAGGAACAGCGCCCGCACCATGTCAATGTGAGCCTGCACCGGGTAGCCGGGTTCCGGGGCCAGCGGATTCACCGACAGCGGCACCGCGCTGGGGTCGGCCGGGTTGATCACCGTCACCTGGCCGGCTCCGGCGATGCGCCCGGCCATCGCCGCGTACTCGGACTTGACCGGCTCGATGGCCAGCCAGGGAACCCCCGCCCGGGTCAGCTGCTCCAGCATGTGCCGGACCGTCTGCGACTTGCCGGCGCCCGTCGCGCCGGCCACCAGCGCGTGCCGGTTCAGCGTGGCGAACGGCACCCGGAACGTCCCGACCGCCCGGTCCTGGCCATCCAGGATCTCGCCGAGGTCGATGGCCGGGGCGTCGCGGGTCTCGCTGGTGACGTCGAAGCAGCCGGGCTCAAGCACCCGGACGCCGGGCACTTCACCCCGGGGCAGCCCGGTGAGCGCGGCCAGCGCCCCGGCCGTCGCGGCGAACGGGACACCGGAGCCATCCCGCTCGTCCGACAGCTTGACCACGAGCGCGTCGGCCAGTTCATGTACCCCTTCGGCGCTGCGCAGCCGGTACGGGTGGCCGGCCAGGCCGATCGAGCCGACCAGCACCGGGGCGAGCAGGCTGAGTTCCTCCTCGCTGGCCGCTCCGGCGAGGACCCGCACATTCCACAGCCCCCCTTCGCGGAAGGCATCAAGCTCGGCCAGGCGGCGTTCGGAACGCTCGACATCGAGCCGGGCCCGCTCCTCCTCGTACCGGCGGAGCACGTTCAGCTGCGTGCGCAGCTCAGCGATCTCCGCATCGATGAGGTCGGTCGGCTCGGCCACGACCAGCCAGCCGAACGGCCTGGTCATCAGAGACACCAGGGTTGACTCGAACAGCGGCGCGTAGCCGTCGTCCGCGCCCGGGCGCGGCCCGCCCCGGCTCCCGCCCGGCTCACCGGGCTCGTCGCGCTGCGACGGCCCGCGGCTCAGCCCGCGCTGGCCCGGCCCGGCCAGCGGCGGCGCCTGCCGGGCCGGGCACGGCGCCCAGACCAGCCGGTCGAGGTCGGCCAGCCAGTCGTCCGGCATCGGCGCGCCGCGGGCACCGCCCGGGAACAGCAATTCGACCACCGCGCTGCCGCCCGGCCGGTCAGCGGCGTCGCCGGGTGACGGCGCTGCCGGACCCGCCGATAGGAGCCCAGCTTCAGCCCCGGTCTGCGCCTCGGTCCCGGCCCCGGTCTGCGCCGCGGCCGGCAGCGGCCCGGCGTTGGTGATCAGCTCAAGCGGCGCCCCGCCGCCCCGGGAAAGCCACCCCGCGATGAACGGGCGCCGGTGCATGGCAGCGTGCAGCGCGGCAGGCAGGATCGCGACGTAGTCCTGTTCGGCCGAGCCCTGGCCGCTGCCGTTAGGCGTGATGGCCAGCACGCGGTACCACGGCCCGGCCGCGCCTCCCCCGATGCCCGCGGTTCCGCCCACCTTGTGTGCATACCAGTCTTATGCCGCCCGTGCCACCCTGTTGCCAGTGCGGGATCCCTGTGCTTGGCGGCACGGGATCTCCGGGCACCCGGTGCTGGCTTCCGGGTCATGACCTCATGTGCCCCCGCTGACCCACAGCTAGCACCATCGACCCTGCCCCCGCCGCCACCGGGCAGTCCGGGCGTTGTCGATGTCCGTTGGTGGTGCCAGAGCGGTGTTGTGCGCCCGGCTCCCGGCGTGCCTGAGCGGCCTTGAGCCCTTCCGGGCGTGACGCAACCGGAACACGGGTGAGTAGCTGTCATCCAGTCACCCAGATTCAGCATCACCCCGGCACCGAGCTCGACATCTACACCTGCAACGGCGGTGCCAACCAGCAATGGCAACTCCCCTGACACCAGCCCGCTAACGGGCTACGCCAGTTACGCCTGTGAGCTAACGGTTAAGATTTAGCCGGTTTCCGCCCGCCCAAAACCGGCTAAATCTTAACCGCTATCGACCGGCGAGCCGCGGGGGCGCCCCGCCCTGCCTAGTGCCGGGGTATGTACCCCGATCACCGCGCGAGCGACGCTCGGGCAGCGGCTTAGCAGCGGCGGTACGTGCGCCAGTCCAGGCGCTCGGGGGGCGGGCCGAGGTTAGGCGGCGGCTGCCGGTCGGGGTCGGACCAGCTAGCCGGGGCCGGCGCGCGGGCCGGCGCCGCGTTCGGGTCCCGGGCGGGCGCCGCGTTCGGGTCCCGGGCGGGCGCCGCGTTCGGGTCCCGGGCGGGCGGCGGCCAGGGCAGCCGTCCCGGCCGCGCACCGGATCCTGGCGGCCGGCCGGCCTCCTGCGGTCCGGCCGGCGGCGGCCCGTCAGCGGCCGGCCCGGCGCCATCGCCGTCCGCCGCTCCACCGCCAGCACGCCCGGCGCCGCCGCCAGCAGGATCCGCGCCAGCAGGCCCGGCACCATCGCGGTCAGCGGACTTCGCGCTAGCAGGCCCGGCGCCATCGCGGCCGGCCGCGGCCGCAGACCGTCCGCCGGAACCGGCCGGACGAGCGCCGGCGGCCGCCCGCCCCTGAACGGGAACGACCGTCTCCGGCGCCCGGCGCGCGTCGGCCAGGCTGGCCAGGGTCGCGGTCGGCAGCGCCATGATGCCCGGGTTGGCGTCAGCCAGCACCACCTGCCGTCCTTCCGGCGCCGCGTACGTGACGATCATGGCGCTGGGCGGCAGCTGCTGCAGTTCATGCTGCTCGACCAGGAACTCGCGGCTCCGCTGAGCCGTCCTGGCCAGCGACTCATTCCCGCCGACGGCCCGGGACGTGCTCAGGCCCCAGGCCGTGCTCTCGTTAATGCCCTCGGTCAGCGAGCGCGAGTCCGACGTGCTGCGCGAGTAACTCGAATCCCGGCTCGCCGACCCGGTGAAATGGCCGAACGGCGCCACCGTGTCCTGATGGCTGCGGCCGCGCCCCCGGCTCTGCCCGGTGGTGTCGCTCGTCGACACCGAGTCGGCGACCGAGTCGGACGTGCCGACCGTGCTGGTGTAGGAATCGCCGCCGGTGTCCGTAATCGAGCTGCCCACGGTGTCCGTCAGCTGGGAGAGCACGAACCGGTGCTCGGTGCCGATCTGCTCGCTGGCCGTCTTCGCGTCCTCGGCATTGCCCAGCCGCATGAACGCGACGGCCGCGTTCCCCCGGCCGAGCCGTTCCTTCACCGGCGCGGGAATCGAGCGGTACGCGATGACCAGCCCGGTCCCGGTCGCCTCGGACGCGTCACAGAGCCCGTCAAGCACCTCGCCCGGGAGCTTCTCGGCGCCGAGCACGCACAGCGTGTGCTGCCACCACTGGCCGGGCTCGGCGGCCGGCGACTGCCGGAGCAGGTGCGTCATGGCGGCCGTCATGTAGATGCCCAGCACCTGGTTGCCGAACGCTCCCGACCGCCGGTCCAGCCACGCGACCCGCAGCCTGCTGGGCGGCAGTCGCACCGGCGCCGGCGCCAGCCGGTCCAGCTTGCGGAGCCTGGACTCGATCGCCCACGCGCGGTCGATCACCACCCGGTCGGATGCGCCGCGCCCGTACAGCGCGGTGATCCGCGCCAGCTGGTCCGCGCTGAACAGCCCGGAGGCCAGGTCCGCGCGCGGGTCGCCGACCTGAGCCAGTGCCCGCAGCGCGGCCGTAACCTGGGCGATCGTGGCCCCGTCGCCCAGCACCTCCAGGACCCGGTCCAGGATCGCGTTGTCGTTCGACGGGTCAGCCGGCCCGCCGGGCTGCCCGCTGGCGCTCACCGTCGTGGCCAGCAGGTCAGCGAGCGCCTCCCGGCCTAGCCCGGTGCCCAGGTCGAGCCGGGGCAGGTCCCGGGGCAGGACCCAGACCAGCGGCTCGATCCCGGACCGGCCGGCCACCGCGAGCAGGTCACGGGCCACCCCGCCCTCGGTGAGGTCAAGGACCGTGACCTCGCCGCCCGCCGCCAGCCGGGGCGCGGCGAGCATGGTGAGCATCGCCGACCAGCCGGACAGCGTCCCGCCCGCCACGTCCAGCCGGTCGATCCCGGCCGGCAGTGACACCGCGTACCAGTTCAGCTGCCGGTCGAAGGCCTCGCGGCGCGACTGCCACTCCCGGAACAGCCGGGCGTGCGTTTCCTGCCAGCTGGCCAGCCTGCGCTGCTGCGCGGCACGGATCACCTCGACCCGCTGTCGCTCCGCCTCGACCCGGGCTAAGAGGTCCCGCTGGCCGGCCCGGACCGCCCGCCCGCTGCGGGCCGCGAGGACCAGGCAGGCAATACCCCCCAGCCCGGTCAGCGGCGCGTTCAGCGCGCCAAGCCACCAGAGCGCGAGCAGCAGGGCCAGCAGCGCCGCGGCCGCGGCGCAGGCGGCCTTCAGCGGCCGGCTCAGCCGGTCCTGCTCGCGCCGCTGGGCGGCCAGCCAGCCGGGATTGAGCTGCTCCGCCTCGGGCGGGACCGGCCGCCGCGGCTGCGGGCCCGGATCGGGATGCAGCAGCCCGTACTGCCAGCCGACATATACCCGGTCGCCGGGCACCCGGGTGCCGTCAGCGGCGGGGCCGCCGCCCGCCGCGGGGCCAGCCGCGGGCGGCGGCCGGCGCGTGGCCGCGCGGTGGCGGCCGCCCGGCCCGGCCGTCATGCCGGCCACCCGGGAATGCGGGCCGCCACGGCCTGGCACCGGGGCAGGATCCGTCGCTCAGGACCCTTCACGACCAGCGTGAACGCGCCCTCGCCGAGGCCGAGCAGAGAATCGGCCGTAACCACCGGGCTGCCCTTCCGGAGGAACGGATGATCCGCCGCCGGTCCCGCCGCCGACGAGACCGCCCCGGCGCCGGCTGACCCGGCTGCCGCCGGAGCGGGCATCCGCCGCGCCCAGTCCGGCACTGCGGACGGAGCCTGCGGGACGGCCGCACCCGGCGCGGCCGCCGAGATGGCGCCAGGCACCCCGGACTCCAGCAGCGGGATGGCCCCGGGCGTGCCGGGCGGGACAAACGGGACGCCCCCGGGGAAGGCGGGCGGGACAAACGGGACCCCCCCGGGGAAGGCGGGCGGGGCAAACGGGATGGCCCCGGGCGTGCCGGGCGGGACAAACGGGGCGCCCCCCGGGGGAGCGGGCGGGGCAAACGGCGGGGCGGCACCTAGCGCGGAGGAATCCGGTGCGGCGGCACCCGGTGCCAGCGGGTCGGCCGCATCGGCCGGAGCCTGCCCGCCCCCGGCGGGGCCCGCGCCGGTCAGGGCCGCGAGCTGCCGGGCTGCCGCCGGATCGGCCAGCTGATGGATAGCGAGGACGTTGACGCCCCCGGCCAGGCTGACGGCCGCGGCCTCTGACGTCGTGCTGAGCAGGACGGTCATGCCCGCCCGGCCGCCGCTGGCGACCAGCTCGGCGAGCATGGCCGGGTCAACCGCCTCGCAGCCGTTGAACCAGGCCAGGCCGTCGCCGCTGACCGGGATACCGCGCAGCTCGGCGAACAGCGCCAGCGCATCACCGGCCACCAGCCTGGCGATCATGGTGGCGGCCTGGCCGTGCACGGCGCGGTCCAGCGCGAAGAGGCCGACTGCCCGCTCGCGGACGACCTGGCCCAGGCTGATCCGCTCGCGGCCCGGCCGCAGCCAGCGGCCGGGCGGCGAGTCCCGCAGCGCGGTCAGTGCCGCGTCAGTGCCGCGGCCAGGGCCGGCAGCGCGGCGCGGTCAGCCTCGATCAGGCCGGCTGAGGCCGCCACCCGCTCGGCCAGCGAGCTCCGCTGCGGATAGTGGGCAGGCACCTGGCGCAGGCGCGCCTGGAGCGCGGCCGGGCTCAGCAGCCGCCTGATGTCGTCCAGCACCGGCTCGCGCGGGTCGCCGGGGGCCAGGGCCAGCACGGCGAGGACGTCGCCCAGGTAGGCGGCGCAGGCGCGTCGGTGGTGATCGGTGACTGCGGTCCAGTCGAGCATCCCGGTGACGAGCGCGGCGGCCCGGGCCGGATCGCCGCCGCGCAGCGGCTCGTAGCTGGCCGGGCCGGTCTCGCCGAACTGGCCGAGCGGTGCGCCCGCCGCCTGGCACACGGCGGCCACCGATCCGGGCAGCCATGGGCTCCCGGTCAGGTCGACGATGATGACTGGCTTGCGCCGCCGGATGGCCGCGTGGACGAGCTGGAAGCTGGTCGCGGCCGGTCCTGGCCCGGGCAGCCGTGGCCCGGGCGCACCTAACCGGGCCGAACCTGGCCCGGATGAGCCCGGTCCGGATGAGCTGACCCGGATGAGCCTGACCCGGATGAGGCCGGGCCGGGCGACCGGGAGCCGGGCCAGCCGGCGCCGGCCGCGCCGACGGCGAGCACGCCGCCCTCGGCGGCTCGCCAGGAGATGGCCGCGCGGCCGCCGGCGGCCTGATCGACTCCCAGCGCCCCGCCATCGGCGGTGACCACGCCACCGGACCGGATGGCCGCGGCTGCGTACCGCCGCCGCGCCGCCGCCATCAGCCCGGGCCGCGGCGGCCTGACCGCTTCGGAGTACGTGTGCAGCCAGCTCAGCCAGGCCAGGACCGCCGCTTCCGCGGCGGCCAGGATGAGCGCCAGCGGCAGCTGCCGGGGCAGCCACTGGCCCAGCCCGGCGAACGCCGTAGTCAGGTGCAGCAGCCGGCCAGGGTGCCCGGCGATGCCGCCCAGGTAGGCCACCACCTGCCGGGGCCCGGCGGTGAAGCCGGCCCAGGCCGCGGCCGGGCCGATCGCCAGGACCCAGATCAACCCGGCGCCAGCGGGTACGGCCAGCCACTGCGGCCGCCATCTGGTGACCCGGCCGACGGCGGCTAAGACGACCGCGAGAACGATCGTGAGCTGGGCGAGCAGTAAGTGCGCGAGCAGCCAGGCGACGGCTAAGACCGCGATGATCTCACCGCGCCGTGGGGTACCCAGCGGAATCAGGTAGCGGGCGCGCCGCGGCGCGCGCTCCGCCGCGGTGGCTGCGGGGCCAGGCATTTCGGGTCAAGGTTCCCAGTCCTGCAGGGCATGTGTCCAGGCACCTGAGAAACTGGCTTCCGTTCCCTCGGCGGGCGACTCGACCACGATCCGGAACAGATCGGGGCGCAGCACGGCGACCGTGAGGGCCGTCGGCCGGCCCTGAGCGGGATCGTCGAATCGCACGGTGACCATGGCGGCCGGCTGGCCGGCTGAGAGCCGGAGGCTCCTGGCCACCGAGGGCGGCGGCGGCTGCATCTCCAGGAACAGGGCACGCGGCGTGGAGTTCGCCCCGGGGCCGTCGGCCTGCGCTGGCCGGGGGCCCTCGGCCTCGGTTGTTCCAGGGCCGTTGCCCTGGGCTGCTCCGGGGCCCGCTGCCTGCGCTACTCCGGGGCCGCCGGCCGGCGCGGCCCGGCGGCCCGTGGCCTGGGCCGCTGCGCTGTCCGGGTCGGGTGCGGTAAACAGCGGCAGCGCGGCCAGCGCGGCGGCCGGCACGTCGCCCTCGTCATCGGGCTGGCCGGCCACGTGCCTGGCCAGGTAAGTGGTAGCGAGCGCGGCAGGCTCCCCGTCCACGGTCCACAGCAGCCGCACGACACACGCCGTGTCGCCGGGGGCCACGCCGAGCATCCAGCCGATGTCCTCGGGCACCCGGCGCCAGGACACCTGCCGGCTCCGGCAGGCGATCTCGGTGCCCATCGGGTCAAGGTGCGAGGCGAGGCCGGACGCCCCTTCGAACGGGATCGCGTACTCGGCCGGGCTGGCCCGGTATAGCTGCCCGTCCGGCAGGCGGCGGATCAGGTGGCGCGCGGCCAGTTCGGCGACCGCGGCGTCGATCTGCGCCGTGCTGACGTTGTAGCGGCGGGCCAGGGCGGTATGCCGGGGCAGCCGCCAGCCTGGTTCATGATGGACCAGGGCCGCCGCCATCCGGTCGGCCAGCACCCCGGTGGACGACCGGTGCCGCCCGGCCGCACCGGCCCCTCCAGCACCGGCCCCTGAGGCACTGGCCCCCGCAGCATCGCTCCCAGCGGCATCGTCCTGGGGCGCCCGGCTGCGGGCGGCGCCGGCCGCGGGCCGGCGGTCAGACCCTGGTAGCTCGTTGGCCGCGGACCGGGGCCGATCCCGGAAAACCGGCCCGCCGTCCGCCAGAACCGGCTGGTCGCTGGCTCCCGGCACGGCGGTCACTCGGCATTTCGCCGGGAGATCGAGATGATCACCCGTCCCGCGATGATGATCAGCAGCACGAACACGAGCAGCAGCAGCGCCGCGTCATAGGACAGCACCTGCAGGCCATGGACCGGGGAGTCGAAGAAGCTCCACACGGGGTAGGTGAGGAAGCCGATCTGGTTATTGGTCAGGTGGTGCGTGGGGTTCGCGTCGTTCCAGCCCGCCGTGTACAGCAGCGGCGCGGTCTCGCCGACCGAGATGGCCACGGCGACCAGCAGGCCCGTCATGATGCCGGGCACCGCCGACTTCAGCACGATTTTCCGCAGCGTCCAGATGGGCGGTATGCCGAGCGCCTCAGCGCCCTCCCGGTAAGAGACCGGCACCTGCGACAGCGAGCTCTCCACGGACTTGGTGATGTAGGGAATCGTGATCACCGACAGCACCACCACGGCGGGCAGCAGGCCGAACCCCCAGTGCAGGCCCACCACCAGCGTGATGAAGCCGACATAGCCCATCACGATGGACGGGATGCCGGACAGCACCTCGTAGGCCCCGCGCAGCACGCCCCGGTGCCGGCCGATGGCGAACTCGGCCAGGTACAGGCCGGTGAGCATGCTGATGGTGCCGCTGACGATCACCACGCCCACGGTGATGGCCAGGGTGCCGAGGATCGCGTTCTCCAGGCCGCCGCCGGTCCCGGTGGTGTCCGTGGTCAGCACGCTCCACTGGAAGACCGGGACCGCTCGCGCTATGACGCCGCCGGCCAGCCAGACCGTGGGCACCACGATCACGGCCAGGCAGGCCGCGCAGGCGATCCAGAACCCGGCGTTGGAGATCTTCCTGCGCATCGGGATCGCGGGCCAGTCGTGGCTGCCGACCGTCGGGCCGACCCCGGGCGGGGCGGATGAGGTACTGCCGGGATGGCTCATCGCTTACAGCCCCCTGCCGACCGGCAGCGCCGTGCCGGACACCCGGCGGACCAGCAGCCGCGCGGCCACGTTCGCGCTCAGTGTGATGACCATGAGCACCAGGGCCAGCTCGGCGTAGGTCTTGACGCCCAGCGGCCCGGTGATAGCGGTGTCCAGGTTCTGCACGATGTTGGCGGCGATCGTGGCCATCTCCCCGTAAATGTTCGTCGGGATCTGGCCGAGCGCGACCCCGCAGACCATGGCGACGGCGATGGTCTCGCCGAGGGCCCGGCCGAGGCCGAGCACCGCGGCGCCGATGATGCCCGCGGCCACCCAGGGCAGCGTCACCCGCCGCGCGCATTCCCAGTCGGACAGGCCGAGCGCGACCGCGCCCTCGCGCGGCAGCAGCGGGACGCCGCGGATAAGGTCGCGCGAGGTCGCGGCGATGATCGGGATCACCATGACGGCCAGGATGAGGCCCGAGGTCAGCAGCCCCTGCCCGTTGCCGGTGGGACCGCGGAAGAATCTGAGCACCGGCACGTCGGGCGCGTGACTGGCGATGAACGGATACACGTGCTGGGCGAGGATCGGCCCGAAGGTGACCGCCCCCCACAGCCCGATGACCACGCTCGGGATGCCGGCCAGCAGTTCGAGGAACGTGCCGATCACGTTGGCCAGCCGCCTCGGCAGCCGCTCCACGATGACCAGCGCGGCGCCCACGGAGACCGGGATCGCGATGATCAGGGCGATCGCGGAGGTCTCCAGGGTGCCGATGATCTGCGGCAGCGCCCCGAAGGTCTCCCCCGGCTGGTGGACTATCCCGCGGTTGGTGATGGGCGCGGCGAAGCCAGCACCGAAGCTCCACGCGGTTCCGGTCAGGAAGTTCCCGCCGTTGAACTTGATGGCCGGAAATGACTCGACGATCAGCGTGATGAGGATGAAGCCGAGCGCGAGCAACGGGATGACCGCGCCCGCCCGGCCTAGCCAGCGGATCAGGTCACCGTTACGCACCCGGTTGCGGATCGCGCCGCCGGGCCGGCGGGGGGCGGGAAGCCCGCCCCCCCGTCCGGCATGGCAGTCGGTGCCGAGGTCGCCACTGAATCAGCCGCTGATCGATGCGATCTGGTTCTCGGCGATGGTCTGCACGTTCGACGGCAGCGGCTCGAAGCCGACCGCCGACAGGAACGTCGGCCCGGCGCCGGTGGTGAGGGTCCACTTGAGGAAGGCCTTCAGGGCCGAGGCCACGGCCGCGCTTGGCTGTGCCTTCTTCACCACCGCGTACTCGTAGTTGATGATCGGGTAGCCCTTGGCCGCCGAGGTGTTGATCAGCGACTGGGATCCGGTCGTCGGGGTGGAGCCGGAGAAGCTGGCCAGCGCGGCATCGATGGTCTTGCTGGTCGGCTGCGTGTACTTGCCGGCCTTGTTGGCCAGTGACGCCGTGCCCAGGTTGGCCGCCGTGGTCTTGGCCAGGTAGCTGATGCCGATGTAGGCGATGCAGCCCTTGATGCCCTGGCAGCCGGTCACCATGCCGCCGCTGCCGGTCTCGGCGTCCTGGGCCGGCCCGGACGGCCACGACACCGTGGTGTTGACGGCCGTCGCTGGCCAGTCCTTCGGGTCCTGGGCGTTCAGGTACGAGGTGAACAGGAACGTGCTGCCCGAGCTGTCCGCACGGTGCAGCGTGGTGATCTTCAGGCTGGGCAGCGTGACGCCCGGGTTGAGCTTGGCGATCGCCGGGTCATTCCAGGTCTTGATCTTGCCCGTGTAGATCTGGGCCAGCACGGTGCCGTTGAGCTTCAGCGGCGTCTTCACCCCGGGCAGGTTGTAGTTGACCATGAGCGCGGCCACGGTCAGCGGGATGTTAATGAGACCGGGGTACTGGCTCTGGATCGCGGGGGACAGGTAGGCGTCGGAAGCGCCGATGGTCACGGTACCGGTGCCCGCGTCGGCGATTCCGGTACCCGAGCCGGTCCCGGCCGTGGTGATGGTGACCGTGGTGACCGTCGTGTTGTAGGCGGTCTGCCAGGCGCCGAAGAGCGGGAACATCAGCGTGCTGCCGGTCTCGGTAAGCGAGACGCCGTTCGAGGATGCGCTCGCGGCTGGCGACGATGACGATCCTGAGATGTTGTGGACGTGCCTGAACTACCGCAGGCCGCCAGCAGCGCGAGCGGGACCAGTGCGGCCGCCGTGCACGCCACGCGTATCTTATTGGCCACCTCGGAATACTCCTTTGTTTCAGCACGTTTACACGTGCGCGATAAGGCTCGTGCGCGGATGCGCGCGATGGAGTCCGCGTGGTTTAGGCGCGGTCTTTGCCCCCGCACGGGAGGAGTACAGTCCTCCCGTGCGGGCGGGTCTCTTGGCTAGCCGAACCGGCCGCCGACATAGTGAGCGGTCTCCTCCTCGGCGGAGTTCTCGAAAACCTGCTGGGTGTCGCCGTGCTCGACGAGGCGGCCCTGGTTCAGGAAGACCGTCCGGTCGGAGACCCGGCGGGCCTGGGCGAGATTGTGGGTGACGATCACCACGGTCAGCCGAGGCACCAGGGTCCGGATGAGTGCCTCGATCGACTCGGTCGCGACGGGGTCGAGCGACGATGTCGGCTCATCGAGCAGCAGTACCTGCGGCTCGATCGCGAGCGCCCGGGCCAGGCAGAGCAGCTGCTGCTGGCCGCCGGAAAGCCGGAACGGCGAGTCTTTCAGCCGGTCCCCCACGGCATCCCAGAGGCCGACTTCGGTCAGCCGCTGCTGCGCGATGGCCTTGAGCCCGTGCCGGCTGGCCATCCGGTGGGCACGGACGCCCGAGACCACGTTATCCATGATGGACATCGGGAACGGGTTGGGCCGCTGGAACAGCATGCCCACCTTGCGCCGCAGCGACATCAGCTCGACGCCCGGATGCCAGATGCTCCGCCCGTCCAGCAGCACGTCACCGGCTGTGCCGGTAGCCGGTCACCTTGTCGTTCATCCGGTTGAACGTCCGCAGCAGGGTGGTCTTGCCCGAGCCCGTCGGCCCGAGCAGCGCGGTCACGACGCCCTCCTGGACGTCCAGGGTGATATTGCTCAGCACCGCACGCGTGCCGAAGCTGAGCGTCAGCCCGACCGCCTGCAGCGTCGTCGATCCATTCAGCTGCGCTGTCGCGCCCGGCCGCACCGCCGTGCTGGTCTCAGTGACGGTGCTGGGCGTGCCGGGCACAGATCTCTCGGGGTCGGGCTCGATCGACACCTTCTGCCTCGCCTCCAAGCTGTGCTGCCGCGGGCCGGCCGTTCGGTCCGGCCACGCTCATCCTGGGGGGCTCAGGTAACGAGAAGTTGAACAAAAGGTGACAAGAAAAGCGACGAACAGATGGCAAAACGGCTAACGCGGCCTACTGCGCCAGGCCCGCGGGCGGGCCAGCGGCAGGCATGATCATGGCCGGGCCCCGCGGACTGCGCGGGAACCCGGCCATGATCGCAGCGGCATCAGCTACGGTGCGGACGCCTCAGACGGCCACCTCAAGCTCGGTGACCTGGCCGACGTCGGCGGACACCGTCCGCTGGGCGCGCACCCCGCCGGGGGCGAGCACCCGCAGCGTCCAGCTGCCCGGCGCGGCGAAGAACCGGAAGCCGCCATCGTCGCCCAGCGGCACCTCGGCGACGAAGTCGCCGCCGGAGTTCAGCAGGCGCGCGTAACCGGTGGCCACCGCGGACCCGTTCTGCGTCACCCGGCCCTGCACGATCGCCTGGCTGCCCGCGCTGGTGGCCGTGGCCCCGCCCGCGGGCGCCCCGCACCCGGCACTGGTCACGGCGCATCCCCGAGCGTGATCGGGACGCCCACCAGTGAGCCGTACTCGGTCCAGGACCCGTCGTAGTTCTTCACGTTGGCCTGGCCGAGCAGCTCGTGCAGCACGAACCAGGTGTGCGCCGAGCGCTCGCCGATCCGGCAGTAGGCGATGGTGTCCTTGCCGAAGTCCAGGCCCGCCTCGTTCCCGTACAGGGTGCGCAGCGCGTCGTCCGACTTGAACGTGCCGTCCTCCTCGGCCGCCTTCGACCAGGGGACGTTCTTCGCGGTCGGGATGTGCCCGCCGCGCTGCGCCTGCTCCTGCGGCAGGTGCGCCGGGGCGAGCAGCCGGCCGGCGAACTCATCCGGCGAGCGGACGTCGACCAGGTTCAGCTTGCCGATCGCGGCCACCGCCTCGTCCCGGAAGGCGCGGATCGAGGAGTCCTGCTCCTGCGCCGTGTAGGTCGTGGCGGCCCGGTGCGGGACATCGGTCACGATCTCGCGGGAGTCGAGCTCCCACTTCTTCCGGCCGCCGTCGAGCAGCTTGACGTTCTGGTGCCCGTACAGCTTGAAGTACCAGTAGGCGTAGGCGGCGAACCAGTTGTTGTTCCCGCCGTAGAGCACCACCGTGTCGTCGTTGGAGATGCCGCGCTCCGACAGCAGGGCCTCGAAGCCGGCCTTGTCCACGAAGTCACGGCGCACCGGGTCCTGCAGATCCGTCTTCCAGTCGATCTTGACTGCGTCCCGGATGTGGCCCTTGTCGTAAGCGCTGGTGTCCTCGTCCACCTCGACGAGCACCAGGCCAGGGTCACCGTGGTGGGCTTCCACCCAGTCGGCGTCTACGAGCACGTCGGAACGGCTCATATGGGATCCTCCTTGTTAGATTCGGCCGGTGTCAGTGACCTGACGGCCCGGCCATATTCGGCGGATGAGCAAGTACATCTCGCAGCCCAGGCACAGGCCGAAGACTCCGTTGAGGAACGCGGCGATGAGGCCGAGCGCGGCCGCGACCATGCCCAGGGCGGTTACGCCGGTTCCGTAGCCGATAACCCCGATAACGCAGATCATCAGGCCGATGCCCTGCGCGAAGCGGGGCGGCGCCTCGGGCTCTAGTTCCTTCGGCGGCCCGAGCCGGGGCCGGACCAGCCAGCGGTACAGCAGCCCGTACGGTGACCGGCGCAGCCCGAGAAACGTTCCGGCGGCGAACACCAGTCCCTGCGCGGCCATCAGCCACCCGCTGCCGGTGATCAGGACGATGGCGAAGACAACGAGGGTCAGCAGCGCGCCAAAGCGCGGGCCTCTCGGATCGATGTCCATCTGCGGCGTCCCTTTCGGCAGTGCTGGATCCCCGGCTTGTGATACCCCGTCCCCGCGTGCTCTCCCCCGGCGGCCTTCGGCAGGTTACGCCCGGGCGTGCGGCCCGGCAGTGCCGACGGGCGCCGGACTGGGCCGGCGGCCGCCGCGGTCAGCTGTCGCAGCGGCAGAAATCTACCGCCCGCCGCCTGGTCAGCGCCGGGCCCGTGACAACTACCTGCTTTTCCGACCTGATGACAGGATAATGCACGTCAGGTCACCTCGCCCAGGGCCGCTATCACGTCGGCCTTGCGCGGCTGGCCGCTGGCCCGGCGCGCGATCCGGCCGTCCGGCCCGAGCACGAACACGGTGGGCGTGCGGCGCACGTCCAGCCGCCGGACCAGGTCCAGGTGGGATTCGGCGTCTATCTCCAGGTGAGCGACGCCGTCGGTCATCCCGGCCACCTCGGCCAGCACCCTGCGGGTGGCCCGGCACGGCGCGCAGAACGCCGACGAGAACTGCAGCAGCGTGGCGCGCGACCCGAGCGGCCCGCCCAGGTCCGTTCCGCCCAGATCCAGGCCGGCCAGTTCCGCGCCGGCGGGCTCTACGCTGGCCGCGTCCGTTCCGGCCGGGTTCGTTCCGGGGGCGGCCAGATCGGATTGCGCCTGGCCAGGGGCGGTCCGGCCGGAGAACGCCCGGCTGGCGGACTCCCGGGCAACGGACGCCCGGCCGGTGATGCCCGGCCGGGTGCGACTGGCCGCATCCTGCCGTTGCGCTGCCGCCAGGTGAACCCGACCGCGGTCGCGACCGCAAGCGCCGCCACTGTCGCGATTAGCCCTGCCGCCATGGCCTGTAGAGCACCGGCGTGGGCCCGGACATTCCCGGATCAGCTGGCGGGCACGGTGACGAGCACATGCCCGCCCGAGACGACCCCGCCCGAGACGACCCCGCCCGTGATGACCTCGAAGCTACGCAGATGCGAGGGCGGCAGTGACGACCCGGCGGGGTAGCCCGGAGCCTGGTCGCCGCGGGGGACCGTCCAGCCGCCGGCCGGCCATTTCGCCCCGCTGGAGTCCACCGCGATCAGCTGGCAGGTCGTTCCGGCCGGGATCCCGGCCACCCACACCTCCATCTGGGTGCCCCACGACCGGCCGGCGTAGCGGACTATCGCGCTGACCCCGGTCTTGGGGTTGGTCGCGCTCACCTGTTCCGGCGCCTGGACCGCAACGGGCGCGGACGGGTGCCCGCCCGGGTCGATGACTCGTGCGCCGATCGCGCCGCCGGTCACGGCGATCAGGACCGCCGCCGCCGCCGCGGCGATGCCGCTCCACCGGCGCGAGGCACGCCGCACGGCCACCCGGCCGAGCAGCGAGTCCAGCAACTCGGCCGGGGGCTGCGGGTCGCTCAGGTCCCCGTCGTGCAGGATCAGCCGCTCGGCCTCGTCGGCAGGCACCCGGCCGAGCAGGGCCGGCAGGCCGGCCAGGCCGGCCAGTTCCTCCCGGCAGTCCGGGCAGGTGCCCAGGTGGATGTCAACGACCGCGCGCTCGGCGGGATCGATCGCCCCGACAACGTAGATGCCGAGCGCCTGGCGAATGTCACGGCAGGCTGGGCCGGTCATGGCGCGAGCCCCCGTTCCTCCAGTGCGAGCTTCAGCGCCCGGAGCGCATAGAACGTCCGGGATTTGACGGTACCGGCCGGTATCCCGAGCGTGGCCGCGGCCTCCGCGACGGAACTGCCCCGGTAGTACGTCTCCAGCAGGACCCGGCGGTGCTCGGGCCGCAGTGCCTTCAGCGCATCGGCGACGGCCCACGACTCCAGCGCGCGGTCGGCCTCGTCGGGCGCCGGTATCAGCTCAAGCGCGCCCTCGCCCACCTCGTGCGGCCGCGCCCGCCGGGCGCGGTACGCATCCACGGCCAGGTTCCGCGCGACGGCGAAGAGCCACGGCCGGGCCGGCCGCTCCGCGATGGCGTCCGGATGCAGCCACGCCTTCAGCAGCGTCTCCTGCACGATGTCCTCGGCGCGCTGCCGGTCGCCGCTGGTGAGGTGCAGTGCATATCTGAGCAGCGGGCCGGCGTGCTCGGCGTAAAGCGACCGCACCAATGCCTCATCCGAGACCGCGCCCTGCGGTCCCCGACGTCCTGTGCTGATCCGGCCGGCCATACCTAGGAGAACGTCCCGCTTGGCCCGATGGTTCACGGATCCTCCCGCGCCGCCCAGCGCTGATTCACCGCGCTGCCCGCCCTGACCTGGTGCGGCGCCTGCGGCGGCGGGCAGAGCGAGCCGCTAGCCGCCGGCAAATGGCGGCAGCACCTCGATCACGGACGCGTCGTCCAGGATCACCGCATCCGGGGCGCGGCGCCCGACCGGAGCGCCGTCGATCAGGAACGACGAGCGCGCCAGCACCGCGCGGAAGACCGAATCCTGGCCCGCGCTGGCGCCTGCCGCTGACAGCGCGCTGGCGAGCGTGTCCGCGGCAATTGTCTCCTCGGCGGTCCCCGCCGCTTCCTTTGCCGCGGCCCAGTAGCGGAGCGTCACGATGGCCATGTCAGCTATCCTCGCTCATAGGCGAGTCCGGGCAACGCCGCCATGGGTCCTCGCGGGTGCTGGTGGCAGGTTGCCGCGGACGGCACCGCGGACCGGAGGTGGCAACGGTTGAGCGACGTGCTCCTGCTCTCTGGCGCGCCGGGATCGTCCGCCGACATCCTGCCCTCCCTGGGCCTGCTGCCGCACGCGGTGCGGCTGGCGCCGGCCGAGGCCGCCGCGGCCACCGGCGGCCCGCCCGCTGACGTGCTGCTGATTGACGCACGACGTGATCTTATGCACGCCAGGGGCCTGGCGCGAAAGTTGCGCGAGGCCGGCCTGGACGTGCCGATCCTCGCCGTCGTGGCCGAAGGCGGCTGGGCCGCGGTCACCGCCGACTGGGGCGCGGACGACGTGATCTTGCATACCGCGGGCCCCGGCGAGGTCGATGCCAGGCTCCGGCTCGCCATCGGCCGCCGGGCGATCGGGGGGCCGGCCGCGGCCGAGGAAATCCGCTCCGGCGATCTCGTGATTGACGAGGCCAGCTACCAGGCCCGGCTGCGCGGCCGGACGCTGGACCTGACCTTCAAGGAATTCGAGCTGCTCAAATTCCTGGCCCAGCACCCGGCCCGGGTATTCACCAGGTCGCAGTTGCTGCAGGAGGTATGGGGCTACGACTACTTCGGCGGCACCCGGACGGTCGATGTGCACGTGCGCCGGCTGCGGGCCAAGCTCGGCGTGGAGTACGAGTCGCTGATCGGGACGGTCCGCAACGTCGGGTACCGTTTCGTCCCGTCCCCGGGCCGGGCCGAGGGCCGGGGCCAGCCGGCCGGGGCCGCGACGCCAGCCGGGTACGCCCCGGACGAGCCCGCCCGGGACGAGGACGCGCGAAACGGGTCCGCGGGCCCGCGGCCGGCCAGCCGCGCGGAGCCGGCCCGGGCCGGCCCGGCGCCGGCCGGCGGTGACAGCCGGCCGGGCGGGGCCGGCCGGCGCCGGTCTGGGCCGGCCAGCCCAGACCCGCGGAGGGAGGTCATCCGTGCCAACGCCATCCAGTGACGCCCCTGGTCCGCCCGGGTCCGGCGGCGGCGCCCCGGCCGCCCGGCCCGGCCCGGGCGAGATCATCGTCCGCGGGCAGCTATCTGAGTCCGAGGCCGCAACGGTGCTGGCGCTGGTCCGCGCGGCCACCGACGAGGACGGCGTCGGGCCGCTCTCCGAGCACGTCATGCTGCACCTGAGGTACGGCGGCGACCCCCGGGCGGGCAACCTGCTGCTCTACAGCCAGGGCGAACTGGCCGGTTACGCGCACCTGGATCCGACCGATCCGGTCGAGGGCCCGAGCGGCGAACTGGTGATCCATCCCGCCCACCGCGGGCAGGGGCTGGGACTTGCCCTCACCCGCGCCCTGGTCGCCCAGGCCGGTGACCAGCCGCTCCGGCTGTGGGCGCACGGAGACCTGCCGGCCGCGGGCAGGCTGGCCCGGGCGGCCGGCTTTGACCGGGTCCGGGCCCTGTGGCAGATGCGGCGGTCGCTGCAGGCCAGGATCGGCCGGCCCAGGTCGCCGACGGCATTACGATCCGCACCTTCGTGACCGGCCGCGACGAGGACCAGTGGCTCGAGGTCAACAGCAAGGCCTTCTCCCGCCATCCGGAGCAGGGCGGATGGACCCGCGCGGACCTCGACCTGCGGGAGCGGGAGCCGTGGTTCGACCCGGACGGCTTCTTCCTGGCCGAGCGCGGCGGAAAGATCGTCGGCTTTCACTGGACCAAGATCCACGGCGCGGGGGCGGATGCCGGGGACCGGCCGTCCGGCCACGGTCATGAGCCGATCGGCGAGGTCTACGTCGTCGGGGTCGATCCCGCCGAGCGCGGCACCGGCCTGGGCCGCGCGCTGACCGTGATAGGGCTGCGTTACCTGCGTTCCCGCGGCTTGTTCCAGGTCATGCTCTACGTCGACGAGACCAACACCCCGGCGATCGGACTGTATGAGTCCCTCGGATTCACGCACTGGGACACCGATGTGATGTTCTCCAGGCAGCCAGCGGGCCCGGGCTCGCAGGCCGGACCGCGGTGACCGGTCAGCCCGTGGCGGGCAGGACGGCGGGGGCCGGCATCGCGGCTTCCGTGCCGCGGAACTGGTCGGGCCGGACCGGGAGCCGCCCGGCGATGGGCAGCAAGCCCAGCACTTCGTCGATTTCGTCATCGGTCAGCGGCCGGTCGCTCGCCGCGACCGCACTGAGCACTTCGGCGTATAGCTCTATCTCGTCCAGCGCCACCCGGTCGTGGACGCGCAAGTCGACGTAGTCGCGCATCGCGCCCACCTCCCTTGACGGAGCGGTCTCACCGGGGCCTTGAACCAGGCTACGACGCGTTCCCATGACCCCGCATGACCCATCAGGATCATTTTTGGGCCACCTTCTGATGTTCTCGTGGCCGGCGAGTCGCAATGATTCCGGTGAGCCGACGGTGCTGCCTGAGGATTCCGGCATACGGCGAAGTTTCCCGCTTTTCACGGCCGCGCACCGCGGAATTTAGTTATCTGTGATCGCGCGCCACGATGCCGCGCGGTGCCGCGCGGCGCATTCGACATAGTGCGCGGGGGTCTTCGCGATGCTCAGCCGGTCGGCGTCGGTGAGCTCGCGCACGACCCGGCCGGGCACTCCGGCGAAAAGAACCCCGGCCGGCACGGTCACGCCCGGCAGGACGACCGCGCCGGCCGCGACCAGCGCGCCGGCGCCCACCCGCGCCCGGCCGAGCACGATGGCGCCGATGCCGATCAGGGCGCCGGTCTCTACCCGTGCGCCATGCACCATGGCCCGGTGGCCCAGGCTGACCCGCTCGGCCAGCAGCACCGGCTCGCCATCATCCGCGTGCAGGCAGCAGTGATCCTGGATGTTGCACTCCGGGCCGACCACGATCTCGTCGTCATCCGCCCGGAGCACCGCCCCGTACCAGACACTGGCCAGCTGGCCCAGCGTCACCCGGCCGACCAGCACCGCACCGGGCGCGACCCAGGCACGGGGATGGATGACGGGGCCGGACCCGTCCAGCGTTCCGATCATGCTCACGGGCTCTGCCCTTCCCGGCCGCCAGGCCGTGCTGCCGTCGCGGCCGCTGCCGATCATCATCGGACCGCGGCGGTAACAGGATGGCACCGGGCCGGTGCCATCCTCGTGGCGGCCGGCCGGTGACCGGGTCTGGGGCGGTATGTTGCTCTGGGGAAACCGGACAAATTGGGATACTCAGTCGTTTCGGTTGCGCGTGAGGGTGCTTCGGGACAGAGTCAGGCCCGTTATCCCCAGCCACACACGCGCGGCCCGCACCCGGCATAATTAGCCGCAGCGGGTCGGCCAAGCCGACCAGAACCCGCAGACCCATCCCGCGCCACGGCCGTGGCAGAGCCGCACAAGCCGGCCCAACGTGGGTCTGCCTGACCCCACGACGGGTGACGCCATGACCGACCAGACTGATCTCCTTTCCGAGCTGGGCCAGGAAGATACATTCGAAAAGGAAATGCGGGGCTACAGTCGCCGTCAGGTCGACGAATTCGTGGCCCGCTCGCGCAGCCAGACCCGGGACCTCGAAGAGCAGCTGTCCCGTTCACTGGATGAGATCGAGCGACTCAGGCTCGAGCTCTCCTCGGCCCGCCAGGCCGCCGGCGACAAGCCCGCGTACGAGGAAATCAGCGAGCGGATGGGGCAGATACTCAAGCTGGCCGACGACGAGGCCAAGGCGCAGAAGACCCGCGCGGAAGAGGACATCAACAAGATCCGCAGTGACGCGAAGCAGGAGACTGAGAAGTTCCGGGCGGAGGCCCGGGAGCAGTCGGACCGGATGCTGAGCGCCGCCCAGGAGCAGGCCGAGCACGCCATTGCCTCGGCCCGGACGGAGGCCGAGAAGACCCGGACCTCCGCGCGTACCGAGGCGGAGCGCTCCATCGCCGATGCGCACAAGCAGTCGGAGCACGCGATAGCCACCGCCAAGGCGCAGGCCAAGCAGCAGCTGGACGAGGCGACCGCCCGCGCCACCGCGATCCACGACGGTGCCGAGCGCCGCCTCAACCTGCTGACCTCCCGGCACACCGAGGCGATCAGGCGGCTGACCGAGATCCGTGACGTGGTCACGACCCTCGTCGCCGGCGAGGCGGCCCGCGGCTCGATGGAAGAGGAAGTCGCGAAGTCAGTGGCCAACGCCATCGGGGGTACCGCGGCGAACGGCGGCGCGGCCGAGGGCCGGCACGCCCCGGGTGCCGCGGCGGCGCCCGCAGCGCGCGGCCGCGGTCCCGCACCCGCGCAGGTCAAGGCCCAGCCCGCCGCCGCCAAGGCGCCTGCCGAGCGCGGCAGCCACGGCCAGGAAGAGACGCCGCATGCCGCCACCCCGGCCAGGACCGCGGCCGCCCAGCGCCCGGAGCACGATGACCAGCCCGGCACAGCCGCAGGCGGCCCGTCCGGCGACTAGGACCGCAGCGTCCGCACGCACGACATGACCGGGCGGCGGGTCCGTTGCTGAGGCGGCGGACCGCCGCCCGCCGGCTTATCCCGCGCTACCGCGGCCGATGCGGCGCTGGCTACCCGGGCAGGACGTGCTAGCTACTCGGGCAGGACGTCCAGCCGGCGGAGGATGACGCCCTCCCGCAGTGCCCACGGGCAGATCTCGAGTTCGGGCAGGCCGAAGAGATCCATCGCGGCGTCCGCCACGATCGCCCCGGCGGCCAGCTGGGGGGCGCGGCCCCGGGACACCCCGGGCAGCTGAGCCCGGTCGGCGGCACTCGTCCCGGCCAGCCGCTCGGCCAGCGCAGTGACGTCCGCGTGGTGCAGGATGCGCCGGATGTACGGGCCGTCGCTGGACGGCGCGGCGCCGGCAATCCTGGCCAGCTGACGGAATGTCTTCGAGGTCGCTACCGCATGGTTGGGGCGGCCGTCACGCATCACCGTGCCGGCCGTGGCGGCGATTTCCGCGCGCACGTGCCTGCGCAGCCGCCGGACCTCATCGCGCGACGGCGGGTCCCCGGCCAGCCAGTCCCTGGTCAGCCGGCCAGCCCCCAGGGGCAGCGAGACCGCCACGCCGGGCTCCTCGTCCACCCCCGAGGCGATCTCCAGCGAGCCGCCGCCAATGTCCAGCATCAGCAGCCGCCCGGACGACCAGCCGAACCAGCGCCGGGCCGCCAGGAAGGTCAGCCGGGACTCGTCCGCCCCGGACAGCACGCGGATGTCGACTTTCGTCTCGGCCTGGATCTTGGCCAGGAGCTCGTCGCCGTTGGCGGCATCCCGCACCGCAGATGTCGCGAACGCCAGCAGTTGCTGCACGCCCTTGTCCTCGGCCACGCCCAGCGCCTCGTCGACGAACGCGCGCAGCTGGACCGCGCAGTCCTGGGACAGGCAGTTGTTGCTATCCAGATGGTCCCCCAGCCGCAGCTCGGCCTTGTGCGAGTACGCGGGAACCGGGCGGGCGCCCTGATAGGCGTCCACGACCAGAAGGTGGACCGTGTTCGATCCCACGTCCAAGACACCGAGTCGCATGTCTTCACGCTACTGGGCCGGGGCGTATCAGGCACTCTGCCGTCCTCGCCCGGTCCGGGGGAATGGCACGGAAGCACCCGCATGTTGCGCAGTTGTCAGGACCCACCGCCACCAGGAGACCAGATGCCAGGCAGTGCGCAGGACACGGTACGGATCGAGCCGAGCCGGAAGCGGGTGCGGGCCTACCTGGACGGCGAGCTCGTGGCCGATACGACCAGGCCGTTCCTGGTCTGGGAGATTCCTTATTACCCGGTCTACTACGTGCCCGCCGAGGACGTCCGGGCCGAGCTGATCCCGGCCGGAGTGACCGAGCATTCGCCGGGGCGCGGCGACGGCGAGGTGCTCGACGTGAAGGTGGCCGGCGCGACCGCGCCGGGCGCGGCCCGGCGTTACCCCGCCGCCCCGCTGGAACAGCTGCGCGGCCTGGTCCGCCTCGACTGGAACGCGATGAGCGAGTGGATGGAGGAGGACGAGCCGGTCTACCACCATGCCCGCGATCCGTACCACCGGGTGGACATCCTGGGCAGCTCACGGCACGTGCGGGTGGAGGTCGACGGCGTGACCGTCGCCGACTCGCGGCAGCCGCGGATCCTATTCGAGACCGGGCTGCCGCCGCGCTATTACCTGCCGCTCACCGACGTCCGGATGGACCTGCTGCGCGATTCCGCCACCCAGACGCACTGCCCGTATAAGGGCACGGCCAGCTACCGGTCGGTCGACGCCGGCCAGGGCCTGCGCGAGGACCTCGTGTGGATCTACCGCTCGCCGCTGCCGGAGAGCCAGAAGGTGGCCGGGCTGGCCTGCTTCTACGACGAGAAGGTCACCGTCTACGTCGACGGCGTCCGGCAGCAGCAGCCGGTCACTCCATTCAGCTGACCGCGGGCGGCGTGGCCGGGCCGTCAAGGTCCTCGATCCGTGCCTGAGACGGGCCGCGGCGCGCCGAGATGGCTTCCGCCGCGGCCGCTGCCTCGCGCATGACCCGCAGGATGTTGCCGCTGGCGAGCTGCCCGCAGTCGGCCTCACTCCAGCCCCGGCGCTGCAGCTCGGCGATCAGGGCCGGATAGCAGGACACGTCCTGCAGCCCCTCGGGCAGCTGATCGGTGCCGTCGTAATCGCCGCCCAGGCCGACGTGGCCGACCCCGGCGACCTCGCGCACATGGTCGATATGGTCGGCCACCTGGGCGAGCGCAGCCGCCGGCCGCGGATGTCCGGCCGCCCATTCGGCCAGCAGCTGCTTGCGGCTGGAGATGTCCTTGTGGTCCAGGCCGCGGCCCTCCATCTCCGCGGCGAAGCCGAGTTCCCAGTCCCGGCAGACCTGGGACACGAACGCGGGGACGAAGGTCACCATGCACACGCCGCCGTTGTCCGGCAGCCGGGCCAGCATGTCATCGGGCACGTTGCGGGGGTGATCGCAGAGCGCGCGGGCCGAGGAGTGGGAGAAAATGACCGGCGCCTCGGCATTATCGAATGCGTCGCGCATGGTGCCCGCGGAGACGTGCGAGAGGTCCACGAGCATGCCGAGCCGCTGCATCTCGCTCACCACCTCGCGGCCGAATGCGGTGAGCCCGCCGGCCGCGGGCTCGTCGGTGGCCGAATCCGCCCAGGGCACGTTCCGGTTGTGGGTCAGGGTCAGATAGCGGACGCCGAGCGCATGCAGCGCCCGCAGCACGCTGAGCGAGCAGGCGATCGAGTGGCCGCCCTCCGCGCCGAGCAGCGAGGCCACCTTCCCGGTGGCGAGAATCCATTCCGCGTCGGCCGCGGTCAGCGCGAGTTCCAGCGCGGCCGGGTACCGGCGGATCATCTCGTGCACGAGATCGATCTGCTCCAGGGTGGCGGTGACGGCCATGTCGCCCGGCAGCTCGGCCGGCACGTAGACCGACCAGAACTGCGCGCCGACCCCGCCGCTGGCCAGCCGGGGCAGATCCGTGTGCGTGCCGGTCACCGGCGCGGCGAGATTGACCCGGTCGAGATTCCGTCCGGTTCGCTCGCGCAGCGCCCAGGGCAGGTCGTTGTGGCCATCCATGATCGGGAAACGGCGGAGCAGGTCACGGGCGGCGGCTTGGCTGGTGGTCATCTGGCCAGCCTACGGAGGCGGCCGGCCGCGCCGCCCGCTTAGCCGCCGCATCCCGGTCAGCTGAACCCAGCCCCGATGGCCACCGGCGGTGCTTCCGCCCGGGCCGCTGTGGCAGAGTGCGGGCATGGGACTTGATCTGGCGCAATTGCTGGCTGTTTCGGTATTCCGGGCCCTCGACGTCGACTCGGCGGGCCGGATCCTGGCCGGCAGCGATGAGAGCGGCTCGATGCAGCTGGTGGAGATCTCACCGGACGGATCCGCCCGCACCCTGACCGCGCTGCCCGGCCCCTGCACCGGCCGCTACCTGCCCGGAGAGCGCACGGTCGTGGTGTCACACGACGACGGCGGCAACGAGCGCGGGCAGCTGTCGCTGCTGCGCCTGCCGGCTCCGGGCGGCGGGCCGGAGACCGGTCCGCCGGAGACCGGCTCGCAGGAGACCGGCTCGCGGCCGGCCGCCCTGGCCGACCTGGAGCCGCTGGTGCATGATCCGCGCTACGTGCACCGGCTCGCGGACGTATCGGCCGGGCGGATCTGCTACCTGACGAACCGGCGGGATGGCGTCAGCTTCGACGCGGTGCTGCGCGATCTGGCCACCGGCGCGGAGCAGACCGCGTTCGCCAGCGAGGGCGGCATCTCCGAAGCCGTGGCATCGCCGGATGGCCGCTGGCTGGCGGTGTCCGTGCCGTCCGCGGCCGCCAACTCAGATCAGGTCCTGCTCGCTGACCTCGGCCAGCCGCCGGGACCCGGCCGCCTGCGGGTGCTGACCGGCGCCGGCGAGAACGCCAGCCAGGGGCGCCTGCAGTGGCTGCCGGGCAGCGACGGCCTGATCGTGACGACCAACCGCAACCGCGAGTTCACCGGCATTGCCCGCTACGACCTGGGCACGGAGAGCTGGACGTGGCTGATTACCGATGACTCCGTCGACCTGGCCGGCTGGGTGTCACCGGACGGGTCGGTGATCCTGGTCGAGCGCAACGACGACGGCGCCTCGGTGCTGACCCTGCATGACACGGCCACCGGCGCCGTGCGGGATGTCCCGCTGCCCGCGGCCGGCTGCGTCACCGATATCCCGCTGCCGGATCCGTGCTGGTCAGCCGACAGCCGCACGGTGGCGATGTCCATCGCCGCCGCCGACCTGCCCGGCGACGTGCTGCTGGCCGATCCGGCCACCGCCCGGATCCGGGTGCTGACGAACTCAGCGCGCTACCTGGGCGGGGCCGCGCCGGCCCGGCCGGAAGCACACCAGATCCCGGCCCCCGACGGCGAGATGGTGCCGTGCCTGGTCTACCGGAGCGGGGATCCCGCGGACCCGGCGCTGGCCCAGTCGGCCGTGCTGGTCATTCACGGCGGCCCGGAGAGCCAGGCGAAGCGCAACTTCAACCCCCTCGTCCAGGCCCTGGCCGCGGCCGGGCATACCGTCCTGGTGCCGAATGTCCGCGGCTCGACCGGCTACGGCAAGCGCTGGTACTCGGCCGACGACGTCAGCCGGCGGCTCGACTCGGTGGCGGATCTCGCCGCGATTCACGCGTACTTGCCGAAGCTGGGCGTCGACCAGGCCCGGGCCGCACTGTACGGCGGCTCCTACGGCGGGTACATGGTGCTCGCCGGGCTCGCGTTCCAGCCGGAACTGTGGGCGGCCGGCGTCGACATCGTCGGCATCTCGTCCCTGGTGACATTCCTGGAGAACACCTCCGCCTACCGGCGCGCTCAGCGCGAGCGCGAATACGGCAGCCTGGCGCATGACCGGGATTTCCTGATCGCCGCATCGCCGCTGACCAGGATTGAAGCGATCCGCGCGCCGCTGTTCATCATTCACGGCGCGAACGACCCCAGGGTGCCGCTCAGCGAGGCCGAGCAACTGCACGCGGCGCTGACCGCCCGGGGCCAGGAATGCGAGCTGCTCGTTTACGCCGACGAGGGTCACGGCCTGGCCCGGCGAGCCAACAAGCTGGACGCTTACCCGAAGGCGCTCGCGTTCCTGGCCAGGCACCTCGGGTCCTGACCCGGGCGGGGCCTAAGCCGGCGCTGCGGGCCGGCCGGCGCTGCGCGGGCCGGCCGGCGTCGCGGTCAGGTCAGCCTGCGTCGCGATCGCGGGCGGGCGGCTCGTGCGGCAGCGTGCCCGACGTGAGGAACAGGAACTCTGCGTAGGTGCCCGGCGCCCGGCGGCTGCCGTACAGATCCGGCCCGAAGCGCAGCTCGTTAAGCCTGCGCTGCGCGTAGTTGTATTCGGATACCACGGCGGAGACCCGGCGGGCAATGCTGCCCAGGGTCCCGGCCAGCGGCGACGTCTCACGCACCTGCTGATTGCCCTTTCTCATGAGACAAGCTTCGCTCAGGATACGCCCGCCGGACAGTGGCAGTAATGCCATACCTACGTGACATCCTGCCAATCAGGAGGCATCATGGTCACATGCTGAAGAACGTGGCCGCGGTGGTGCTCGACGGGTTCTCGCCGTTCGAGCTCGGGGTGGTCTGCGAGGTGTTCGGGAGTGACCGGAGTGACGAGGGGCTGCCCCGCTACGACTTCGCCGTCGTGGCCGGCGAAGCCGGGCCGTTGCGCTCGGAAACCGGATTCACCCTGCAGACTCCGTATGGCCTGGAACGGATCTCCGCAGCGGACCTGATTGCCGTGCCCGCCATGCACGACGACGTCGCGCGGTGCGCCCGCGGCCAGTTTCCTGAGCCGCTGCTCGCCGCGCTGCGCGACGGCGTCAGCCGTGGCGCCCGGGTGCTCAGCGTGTGCACCGGGGCGTTCATGCTCGGCGCGGCCGGGCTGCTCGACGGACGGCGCTGCACCACGCACTGGCGGCAGGCCGGGGACCTGGCCCGCATGTTCCCGGCGGCGCGGGTCGATCCGTCCGTCCTGTACGTGGACGACGATCCGGTCATCACCAGCGCGGGCACCGCCGCGGGCATCGACGCCTGCCTGTACCTGGTGCGGAAGGAACAGGGCAGCGCGGTGGCGAACGCGATCGCCCGGCGCATGGTCGTCCCGCCGCATCGCGATGGCGGCCAGGCGCAGTACGTCGAGCGCCCGGCGGCCGGACCGGAGGCCGACACGCTGAGTGACGTCATCGGCTGGATGGAACTTCACCTCGATGAGCAGATGACCGTGGCGGAACTGGCCACCCGGGCCGCGATGTCGGCCAGGACCTTCGCCCGGCGGTTCGTCCAGGAGACCGGCACGACGCCGCAGCGGTGGCTGACCGGCCAGCGGATCCTGCTCGCGCAGCAGCTGCTGGAAGAGACCGATGCGACCGTGGATGCCGTCGCTGACCGGTCCGGCTTCGGCAACGCGACCGCACTGCGCCATCACTTCCGGCTGTGGCGGGCGACAACGCCGCACGCCTACCGCCGCCAGTTCCGCGACCCGGCTGCGCTAACCGCAGCGGCGGCGGCACGCTCGTAGCCGTCCCGGCGGACGGCCGTGGTGACCGCAGTCGGCCGCCTGGCCGACCGCCTGGCTGAACCGGGCGGGCCGGCATATCGTGTCAGGAGCGGGCCGTTTTGCTAGCCCGGGCTGGAGGCGATGGCGCTGGAAGCTGGACGCGGCATTCCCGACGGGTACGGATTCATGCGATCGTCGAGCGCGGACCGGGAACGCGGCATCGACGTCCTCAAGGCTGCGTTCGCCGAGGGCCGGCTGACCAGGGACGAGTTCGAGGAACGGTCCGGGCAGGTCTACCGCTCGCAGACCTACGCCGAGCTGGCCGCGCTCACCGCCGACCTGCCGGTGGGACCGCTCGGTGCAGCCGGGCTGGCCCAGGTGCCGTATGCGCAGGTGCCTCATCCGCAGCTGCCTTATCCGCAATCACAGCTTCCGTATCCGGTCGCGGGACCGCGCCGCGGGCCAGTGCCCGCGCTGGCGATCGCCGCGCTGGTGTGCGCGCTGATCCCGGGCTTCCCCGCGGCGGCCGGCATTGTGGCCGGCCTCGTGGCGCGCAAGCAGATTCGCGAGACCGGCGCCCGCGGCGAGGGCATCGCGACCGCGGCGATCATGATCGGCGCGATCGCGCTGGTGGGTTTCCTGCTGTATATGGTGGTGGGCCTGATCGGGTTCCGGTAACCGCGCTTCCCGATGGTCGTTCAGCCGGGAAGCAGGCTCAACGGCCCAGGGGTTCAGCGGCTCGGGGTTGGCGGCAAACCGTTTGCCAGCATCACGACCGGCCGCAACACTGGCCAGGTGGCCGCCGCACGGACGTTCGAGGAGCTGCTGGCCGAGGGCGAGGCCGAGCCGGTCGAAGGCTGGGACTTCTCCTGGTTCGACGGCCGGGCCACCGAGGAACGCCCGTCCTGGGGATACTCCCGGCTGCTGGCCGAGCGGATGGCGGGCGCGACCGCCGCGCTGGACATCCAGACCGGCGGCGGCGAGGTGCTCGCGCAGATCCCGCATCCGCCGCCGACGCTGGCGGCCACCGAGTCATGGCCGCCGAACATCGAGGTGGCCAGGCGGAACCTGGGCCCGCTCGGCGCGTCGGTAGCCGAGGTCGATGACCTGGCCGACCTCCCGTTCCCGGCGGAGTCGTTCGACCTGGTCGTCAGCCGCCACCCCACCGACGTGCTCTGGGACGAAATCGCGCGGGTCCTGCGCCCGGGCGGCACCTATCTCTCGCAGCAGGTCGGAGCGGGAACCAACCGCGAGCTCTACGACTTCATGATGGGGCCGCAGCCCGCGAACAATGACCGCAGCCCGCAGCGGGCCGCCGCCGCGGCCGAGGCCGCCGGCCTGGTGGTGATCGATCTCCGGGAACAGGCACTGCGCGTCGAGTTCTACGACATCGCCGCGGTCGTCTACTTCCTCCGGAAGGTTCTGTGGACGGTGCCGGGATTCACCGTCGACGGATATTACGATCAGCTCGCCCGGCTGCACGACCGCATCCAGCGCGAGGGCCCATTCGTGGCGCACGCCCAGCGCTTCCTGATCGAGGCCCGGAAGCCGCGCCGGCCCGCGTTGGCTGATAGCTGATCTGCGGCTAATACCATTCGGCTGGACAGCGCCCACCCGCACTCACCTCTGGAGTCACCGCATGAGCGAGCCTTCCCCGGCCAGGCCGACCGTCGTGGTCATCGGCGGCGGCTACGCCGGCATAAACACGGCCAAGTTCCTCGATGACGTGGCCGATGTCGTGCTCGTGGAGCCGAAGGATGACTTCGTGCACAACGTGGCCAGCCTCCGCGCCCTGGCCGATCCGTCCTGGCTGCCGCGGATCTACCTGCCCTACGACCGGCTGCTGGCCAGCGGCCGGGTCGTCCAGGGCCGGGCCGCCAAGGTCGAGGCCGGCCGGGTGACGCTCGCCTCCGGTGAGGAGATTCCGGCCGACTACATCGTGCTGGCGACCGGGTCCGACTACCCGTTCCCGGCCAAGAGCGACACCGACAGCACCGCCGCCGCGCACGGCAAGGTCCGGGCCGCCCATGCCGCGCTGGCTGCGGCGCAGCGGGTGCTGCTGGTCGGCGCCGGGCCGGTCGGCATCGAGCTGGCCGGCGAGATCAAGGCGGCCTGGCCGGGCAAGCACGTGACCCTGCTCGACGTGGCCGATGACGTCCTCGGCGCCCGGTTCCGGGACGACCTGAAGGCCGAGCTGCGCCGCCAGCTCACCGCGATCGGGGTAGAGCTGATGCTGGCCAGCCCGCTCCGCCAGCCCCCGCCGACCGCCCCCGGCGAGCTGAAGGCCTTCACCGTGACCACCGAGTCCGGCACCGAGATCAGCGCCGACCTGTGGTTCCGCTGCTACGGGGTCAGCCCGGTCAGCGACTATCTGGCCGGCGAACTGGCCGGCGCCCGGCGGGCCGACGGCTTCATCGAAGTCACGCCGTTCCTGCAGGTCGCGGGCCAGGACCGGGTCTTCGCGGCGGGCGACGTCTCGACCGCCGATCACAAGATGGCCGGCCTCGCCCGGCGGCAGGCGGAGCTGGTGGCCGGCAACATCCGGGCGCTGATCACCGGGGAGGGCGAGCTCTCGTCCTACCAGTCATCACCCCCGGTCATCATCGTGCCGATCGGGCCGGAAGGCGGCTCAGGCCAGCTCCCCGGCAGCGACGACCTCGCCACCGCCGAGCGGGTCGCCGAGGTCAAGGGCCGCGAGATGATGGTCGGCCGGTACAGCGAGCTGTTCGGGATGACCGCCCCGGCCAGCGAGGGGTAGCCGGCTCGGTTGGCCCGGAAAAGCCAGTTGCCGGTGATCAGCCGCAGGTGATTGCCTCATCAGGTGATCGAGAGCAGCGACCGGCTTATCCAGCAGATCTGCGCTGGCTATGGATTGATAACGCGGCCGCACGCGTCGATCACCCGCGTCACCCGCGGTGCGGTGGGGCAGATCTGGCGCCTCGACCTGGGCGGCGAGCGCTATGCGGTGAAGGAGCTGTTCTGGGGCGCGGACGAGCAGTCGGTGCGCCGGGAGGCGGCGCTGACGGCGGACCTGGCGGCGGCGGGGATCCGGCTGCCCGGCAGCGTGCCCGGCCGCGACGGGCGGTTCCTGGTCCGGCTGCCCGGCGATCTGGGCGGCGGCTGGCTGCGGCTCTACCAGTGGATCGACGGCGTGCCCATCGACCCGGCCGCGCCGGATCCGGCCGGCCGCGCGGGCGGCCTGCTCGGCCGGCTGCATGCGCATGCCGCACCGCCGCAGGGCGAGCCCGATCCGTGGTTCGAGACCGTGCCCGCCGCCGCCAGCTGGGATCTGCTGGCGCAGGCGGCGCTCGCGCAGGGCGCCGGGTGGGGACCCGGCGTGGCCGCGCGGGCCGGCCTGCTCCGCGAACTCGCCGGGCTGGTGACCCCCGTCCCGGCGGCGCAGATGATCACTTGCCACCGGGACCTGCACCCCGACAACGTGCTGGTCGACGGGTCCGGCGAGCTGGTCCTGCTCGACTGGGACGACGTCGGGCCAGCCAGCCCTGACCGTGAGCTGGCCAGGCTGCTGGCGGAATGGCACGTGGAAGACGGGCGGGCGGACGCGGCCGCGATCGCGTGCACCCTGGCCGCGTACCGGGCCGCCGGCGGGCCCGGCCGGGTGCGCGACGAGTACTCGTTCGGCATGCTCATCGCCTCCCGGCTGAATTTCCTGCAGTCCCAGGCCAGCGTGGCGCTCGACCTGCGGGCTGCGCCCGATAACAGGAATTACGCGGCCGCCGAGATCCTGGACACGCTGGCCAGGCTGCCCACTCCCGAACTGATCGCCGAGCTGATCGGCCTCGCCGCGGCCGGCTGATTACCGCCGACGGGCTGACCGCCGCCAGCGCGCCAGCGCCGGTCCGCGACGGAGCCGCGGCCCGCCAGGGGCGAGGCTCCGCGGGAGGTCACGAGGACGAAGGGCGGCCGGACGTCGGGCGGGGCCTAGCCGGCCGGGTGGACGTCAAAGCCGGTGATAACGCCGTGGCTGACGGTGTAGGTGCCCTGGTAGAGCTGGACGGCACCGTCGGTCTGCTGGGCCGATAGCCGGGCCGTGACGACGTCGCCGCTGACGGACACGATGGTCACGGTGTCCCGGGCGGTGGTGTCGTAGCCGTGCACGAAGTCGGCGTAGGACGGCGACGGGCTGTTCCGGCCGCCGAGGTTCCAGGCCCGGCCGTAGTGGTGGCCGTTGATCGCGGCGAAGTACGCCGTCACCGTCTGGGCCGGGCTCCGCGGCCGCGCCGGGGCGGACGGCGTGGCCCGGCCCGACGGCGACGCGCTGGCGGCCGGGCCGGACAGCGCGGCTGGCCTGGATGGCGTGGCGTTACGGTGGCGCAGGAACGCGAAGGCGCCGCCGACGATGGCGAGGACCACGAGGCCTGCGACCACCGCCATCGCACCGGCCCGCCAGGGCGATCGGCGACGCGGTACGGGCGCGGAAAGTGCGGCCGTCCGTGGCCCGGGGCCGGATGACCCGCGCCGCTGCGCCGTCGGCCGCTGCGTGCCTGCTCCCGCGACGGTCGGCGCGGGACGGTCGGGCATCTGGGCGGGCTGCGGCCGCGGCGGGGCTGGCGGCCAGGCCGGGCCCGCGGCCGGAGCCTGCGCACCCGGTGGCCCAGCGGGTCTGCCCGAAGAGCCAGCGCGCCCGCCTGGAGAGCCCGGCCTGCTCGGCGCGGCCGGCTCGGTGACGGTCCTGGGCGGGCCGGACTGGAGCAGCCCGCCTGCGCCCCATTCGAGCCCGCAAGCCGTCCGCAGGGCGGCCGCGAACTCCAGGCAGCTGCCCTGACGGTCCCCCGGCGATTTGGCCAGCGCCCGGGCCAGGACCTGGTCGACCGCGGGTGGCAGGTCCGGACGGCGCGCGGTCAGGGCCGGGGGCGCCTGCGAGAGCTGGGCAAACACCCGCCCGAGATCCTGATCTCGCCGGAACGGCAGCGCGCCGGAGAGCATCTCGAAGGCGGCACAGGCCAGCGCGTAGAGATCGGCCCGGCCGTCCACCGGGCGGGCCTCGATCTGCTCCGGCGCCATGTAGTCGAGCGTGCCCACGAACTGGCCGGTCAGCGTCAGGCCGGCCGTTGACAGGGCCTGCTTGCTGAGCCCGAAGTCGGCCAGGTAGACGTGATCCGGGCGGCCGCCTCCCCCGACGGTGCCGAGCAGCATGTTGGCCGGCTTGACGTCGCGGTGCACCAGCCCGATCGAATGGGACGCGTCGAGCGCGGCCGCGACCTGGGTAACGATGCTGGTGACGCGCGCCGCGTCCAGCGGGCCGAGCCGCCGGAAGAGGGTCCGCACGTCTCCCCCGCCGACATACCGCATGGCGATGAACAGGACTCCGCCGGCCTCGCCGGCCTCGAAGACGGGGATGATGTGCGGGTGGTCAACGGCGGCGGCGGCCCTCGACTCGCTGATGAACCGCTGGCGGAATGACCCGTCGCTGGCAATCTCGGGGGCCAGGATCTTCAGCGCGACCCACCGGTCCAGCCGGACGTCGAGCGCGCGGTAGACGACGGCCATGCCGCCCCAGCCGATCTGCTCATCCAGCCGGTAGCTGGCGACCTGCGAGCCGACCCCGACGTCGCCGAGCGCGGGAGGGACTTCGTCAGTCACCGCGCCCCTCCAGCGTTCGCCTGTCCGTCCGGTGCCCCGCTATCGCTTCCACAGAGGCGTCATCCTGGCATCAGGATCACTCGGTTTCCTGGCAGATTGCGGGATAGCACTCCAGTATTCGCATTTCCCGCCACTAGCTGTCAACCTGCGCATCAGGCCCCGGCCAGCTGCCCTGATCAGCTGATCCGCCGGGGAAAGGCCAGCGGCGGCAGCGGGGCCTTCCCCGCTGCCGCCGCTTTCCCGGCCTGAAGGCCTGGCCTACTGCTGGGCCGGCACTTCGGCCTGGGCGGGCTGCTCGGCCTGGGCGGGCCCGTCAGCCTGGGCGGGCACCGCCGTCAGCAGGTCATCCGCGGTCTCCATGCCGGCCTTCCAGACCGAGCGCGACACGATCTTGGTCGGGTCGGCCCGGCCGGCGTAGCGGGCCGCGATGTCCGTGCACTCCTCCAGCAGGCCCTCCGACAGCGTGGTCGGCTGCAGGCCAAGGGCGAGGAACTGGTCATTGCGGACGTTCAGCTCGTTCTCCTCGGCTTCCTGCCTGGGGTTCGGCAGGTACGCGATGTCCACTCCGGTCGCGTTAGCGACCAGCTTGGCCAGCTCGAGCACCCGGTGCACCTCGGTGATCTGGTTGAGCACCTGCGGCCGGGATCCGGCCGCCGGCGGGTTGCTGATCGCGATCTCGATGCACCGGACGGTGTCCCGGATGTGGATGAACGCCCGGGTCTGGCCGCCGGTGCCGTGCACGGTGAGCGGGTGCCCGATCGCGGCCTGCATGAGGAAGCGGTTCAGCACGGTGCCGTAGTCACCGTCATAATCGAACCGGTTGATCAGCCGCTCGTCGCGGCCGGTCTGGTCGGTCTGGGTGCCCCAGACGATGCCCTGGTGCAGGTCGGTGATCCGCAGCCCGTCATTCTTCGCGTAGAACGCGAACATCAGCTGATCCAGCGTCTTGGTCATGTGATAGACCGACCCCGGATTCGCCGGGTGCAGGATCTCCCGCTCCAGCTCGCCGTCCGGCGTCGGCACCTTCACGGTCAGGTAGCCCTCGGGGATGGGGGCGGTACCGGACCAGCCGTAACCGTAGACGCCCATGGTGCCCAGGTGCGCCAGCGCGGCGTCGATGCCGGTCTCGACCAGCGCGGTCAGCAGGTTGTGGGTCGCCCGGACGTTGTTATCGACCGTGTAGCGCTTGGTCTGCGCGGACCGCATTGAGTACGGCGCCGCGCGCTGCTCGGCGAAATGCACGATCGCGTCGGGCCGGAGGTCTTCCAGCACCGCGACCAGCCGGTCGTACTCGGTCGCCAGATCGAGGTTCACGAAGCCGATGTCCCGGCCGGAGACCTCGCCCCAGACGCGGATCCGCTCGCCGATCGGCCGGATCGGCGTCAGCGACTCCACCTCGAGGTCGACGTCGATCTTCCGGCGACTCAGGTTGTCGATGACGGTGATGTCGTGACCGCGATCCGACAAGTACAAGCTCGTCGGCCAGCCGCAGAAGCCATCGCCGCCAAGAACCAGTACGCGCATTCCGACTCCCATCAGGTTCACCATTGAAGAGCAGCCTGCGATCGCTGCCGTGGGGGCCGGGAGCCGCTGGATGATGGCGCGTCCAGTCATGGCATCCCGTAGCCCGGGCAGTCTACCTGGCGGTCTGCCGTCTTGCCTGGCAGTACCGCTGGATGGGCGGACTAACGGATCATAGCAGTATATTTCCGGCGGTCCCGGGCACGCGGCCGCGCCCGGCGAGGGCCGCCGAGATGCGGCCTTAGCAAGGCTCCCGGGCTTCCTGCGGGCGCAGGTAAAATTTTGGTCAGCGTCGCGGCGTTTCGCGGTTACCTGACCGGCGCTCTCCATCTCTGGGCTACGGCCGGCCCGGCCCGGCGCAGCCGGCTCTTTCATTTGCGCGACCAATTCGCCGGTACTCGATCCTGGTCAGCGTCAGCGAGGCCGGCTACCCCGCGGTAACCGCCGGGCGCTCGGCACTGGGCCCGCGTGCCGCGTTTCAGCAGGTTTTCCCGGGCCTAGCCGGGGGGCCGCCCGGCCTGGCCAGTGCGGGCCCGTTCGCATCGCCACCACCTCCGGTTGACGTGGCCGATACCACGTGCTTATCATAGTGATATCAATTTAAGAATCAGCAGAGACAGCCGGCGGGGCGGTACGCAAGCAGGCCGGGCGGCACGTGAACAGGAGGCAGTCATGGGTGCACAGGGAAGATCGGCTGCCGGGCAGCTTGACGTCCTGGCCGGTCGCCTGCCGGTCCCGGCCGGGCCGGGCGCCGTAGACCGGCTGGACGGCGCGGCGAGTACCGGCGTCCGGACGGTTCCGCCGATCAGCATCAAAGGCATGCCGATCGGCACCCCCGGTGCCGGGCAGGTTGCGGGCCAGCCAGCGGTGGAGATCGCGCATCTCCGGAAGACCTACGGGCCGCTGGTCGCCGTCGATGACCTGTCGCTCTCGGTGGCCGAGGGCGAGATCTTCGGCATCCTCGGCCCGAACGGGGCCGGGAAGACCACCGCGGTCGAGTGCGCCATCGGGCTCCGGTCACCGGACTCCGGGACGGTCCGGCTGCTGGGCCTGGACCCGCAGGCCGACCGGGACGAGGTCCACCAGATCGTCGGCGTGCAACTCCAGGCGGGCGCGCTGCCCGCCAAGCTCAGGGTGGGCGAGATCCTCGAGATGTACCGGTCGTTTTACCGCCAGCCGGCTGACGTCAGCGAGCTGATCGAGGTGCTCGGACTCGCCGCGAAGCGCGGGGATTACTACCGGTCCCTGTCCGGCGGCCAGCGGCAGCGGCTGTCGGTCGCGCTGGCGCTCATCGGCCAGCCGAGGATCGCGGTGCTGGACGAGATGACGACGGGCCTGGACCCGCAGGCCCGCCGCGACGCCTGGGAGCTCATTGAGGGCGTGCGCGACCGCGGCGTGACGATCATCCTGGTGACGCACTTTATGGAGGAAGCCGAGCGGCTGTGCGACCGCGTGGCGCTCATCGACCACGGGCGCGTCGCCGCGCTGGACACCCCGGCCGGGCTGGCCGCGCGGGCCAGGGGCGGGAAGAGCGTGCGGTTCCTGCCCTCGGCGCCGTTCGATGAGCGGCTGCTGAGGGATCTTCCGGAGGTGCGGCGGGTCGAGCGCGAGGGCCAGCACGTCGTCGTCACCGGGACCGGGGAACTCGTCAACACGGTGGTCCTCACCCTGGCCGCGGCGGGCGTGACCGCCCGTGACGTCCAGATCGATTCGTCGAATCTCGAAGATGCCTTCGTGAAGCTCACCGGAAAGCACCTGAACAAGGAAGGAGCATCGGCATGAGCACACTCTCACTCCCGCGGCCGCGGCTGGGGACGAGGCCCGGGACGACGCCGCGCACTGCGTTCGGCCAGATCGTCCGCAACGAGGCCCGGCTGGCCCTGCGGCGGCCGGTCGGCCTGATCGGCGGGGTCGCCCTCCCCATCGGGCTGCTGATCATCTTCAGCCAGCTGCCCGCCTTCAAGCAGACGCTGCCCGGTCTTGGCGGCGACACCATATTCGCCGTGTACGTGCCGGTCCTGATGTGCTTCGGCCTGGCCATGCTCGCGCTGCTCGGGCTGCCGATCCCGCTCGTCAGCTACCGCGAGCTGGGGGTGCTCCGCCGCCTGTCGACTACGCCGGTTCCCCCGTCCTGGCTGCTGGCCGCGCAGGGCATCGTCCAGCTGGGCACCGCGGTGATCATGACCGTCGCCATCATCGTGATCAGCATCACCTTCCTCGGGGTACCCGCCCCGAAGAGCCCCGCCGGGCTGGTCCTGTCGTTCCTGCTCGCCGCCGCCGCGCTCTTCGCCATCGGACTGCTGATCTCCGCGGTGGCCCGGACCTCCACCGCGGTCAACGTCATCGGCCGGGTGACCTTCTTCCCGCTGATGTTCTTCGCCGGCCTGTGGCTACCCCGAGCGCTGATGCCCGACGTGCTCCTGAACATCAGCAACTACACCCCCCTCGGCGCCACCGTCCAGGCGGTCCAGGACTCGATGCAGGCCGGGTTCCCCCCAGCCGCGCCACTGCTGGTCCTGGCCGCGTATGCGCTGGTCTTCGGCTTCCTGGCGCGGCGCTTCTTCAGATGGGAGTAAGAGCGCGATCCGGCTCGGCAGCACGCGGCAGATCGCCCGCACGATCCGCCGCGTGCTGCTGACCGCACCGGGCCAGGCCGGCCAGGCCCCGGGCCGCCGGCGATAACCCGTTGCGGCTGGTTGAGGCCGGCGTCAGCATCACAGCTATGGCGCGTATTCACGAGATTGTCTTCGACAGCCGGCATCCCGCATCGATCGCCCGCTTCTGGGCTGCCGCCCTCGACGACTACGACGTCGCCCCCTACGACGAAGCCGAGCTTGAGCTCCCTACGACGAAGCCGAGCTTGAGCGGCTGCGCAGCAACGGCATCAACGATCCGGAGGACGACCCGACGGTGTGCGTTGAAACACCTGGCGCCGGTCCCCGGCTTTACTTCCAGCTGGTGCCCGAGCCCAGGATCGTCAAGAACCGGGTCCACCTCGACCTGCGCTGCGACTCCTTCGGCGCCGAGCTAGCGCGGCTGACCGCCCTCGGCGCGCGCGTCCTGGCCGAATACGACACCTTCGTCACGCTGCTGGACCCGGAAGGCAACGAGTTCTGCCTATCCCGGCGGACCGGCCAGTAGGCCGCCGCCGGCCAGGAATCGCCTGAACTCAGCAGCGGTCAGCTGCGATCCCGGGCCGCGTTCTCGTGCAGCCCGGCCTGGTAAAACGGCGACGCAAGAGCGCCGGGCGTACCATTAAGGACACGCAGCGCGGAGCCGAAGTGCAGGAGGCTGCGATGAGGCGGCGGCATCGGCGGCACCTAATGATGCAAAGCCCGCCTGTCGACTTGGCCTGCAGGCACGGCGCCTTGCGGCACACACGGCTCGCACGCACGGGGCGGATCCACCGGGTCATCCGCGTTAGCACGCTGCTCACGATTATCGGCCTGATGCATCTGGCGCGCGCACTGCGACCCCGCTGGCGGTCCCTGCTCGCCGGGGGGATGCTCACGGCTGTCGGCCTCATGCACCGGGACAGCGTGGCCGGCCTGATTCTTGTCCCAGGACTGCTTTTCCTCTGGGACGCCCTGCTGATCCCGGCCAGCCCGCACGCGGACAGCAAACGGCGCTCAGAGCTACAGCGCGAGCTGGCCGGATACTCAACCCCGACCCAGCGCTGCGATCTTGAGGCGACTCTTGACCGGTACCCAGACGGCATCACATACGAGCTACGTGAAATCCTCGCCAGTCAGGCTGTTTCTGCGGATAACAACGGGATTCCGGGCGCCGGACGATACTGAGACCCATGCCCTGCCCGCCGGCCCGGGCCCGCCGCCGGTCAGCTTCGGCAGATCCGTACTGAGCAGATAGGACGCATCATGCGTGCATGGGAGCGTGACGGCCGGGATGTCGGCATCGGCGCCCTGACGTTCGTCGACCACGCGCGTCCGGACGGCCTGGTCGTCCGCTGGGAATCCCGTCGTCACCGCAAGCACCCGGAGGGTGCGGCCGCGGCCGGCTCGACGTGGTGGGCGCCCCGGGCCCGGGGCTGGTGGATTGCCGTCCTGTTCGCCGTGGGATCGCTGTTGTTCGTGCTCGGCGCGGTGCCCGGGTACGCGAGCGCGGCCGGGGCCCGCTGGGACAGTCTGACGTTCTTTGCCGGCTCCCTGTTCTTTACATCGGCCGGATTCCTCAGCTACCGCGAGGCGGTCGACGCCGGCCCGCCGGCGCAGAACCCCGCGCACCGGCGCTTCTTCGTCTTTCAGCCCCGGCGGATCGATTGGTGGGCGACCGCGGTTCAGCTGGCCGGGACCCTCTACTTCAACGTCAGCACCGGGGTCGCTACGCAGGCCGACCTCGCCGCGACGGCCGCGCATCAGCATGTCTGGCGGCCCGACGCGGTCGGCTCGATCTGCTTCCTGGTGGCCAGCGCGCTGGCCTGGTTCGAGGTCTGTCACGCCTGGGTCGCATGGCGTCCGCACGTACTGGCCTGGTGGATTACCTTCGTCAATCTTCTCGGGTCCATCGCCTTCGGCGTTTCCGCCGTGGCCGGCTACATCAGCCCGGCGACCGGCCAGCTGCGTAATGCCGACCGGGCCAACCTGGGCACCCTGATAGGCGCGGTGTTTTTCTTCATTGGCGCCCTGCTGCTGCTACCGGAACGCACCGAGGAAGCCGGCGCCCCGGTCCCGCTGCCGGGCGGCGACAGCACCCGGAACCTGGGCGGGCTTAGCGGGACGATGGCCGAACCCGTGGACGGGCCCGGCTCCTGACCTGGCCCGCCGCAAGGACGGCCGGGCCAGCGGCGGCGCCGGCAGCGGGCTACCGGCCCGGCAGCGATCGCGGTAGCCCGAACCACGGCAGCACGCTGTTGTCGAAGCGGGTCATGGCGCAGATCCGGTCACCGCTGAGGGTGAGCACGTAGAGGCCGGTTCCGCGGCGGAGGCCGTCCGGGACGCGCAGGTAGACGCCGAACGCCGGCTGGGCATTGGCCCGCGTCGGCACGAGGTCGTACCTGCGGCCCGCGCCGAACAGGATGGCGCAGAAGCGGGCCACGACGTCCCGGCCCTCGTATTCGAAGGGCATCGGCGGCATCGACATGAAGACGTCATCCGTCAGCAGGGCCACCAGCGCGCCGAGATCCTCCGACTCCCATGCGCGGGCGAACTTCGCCACTAGCGCCTCCTCGGCGGGTGAGCCGGCCGCGGGCGGCGGCTCGCGGCTGGCCGCTGCCGGCAGCCGACGCTGCAGGCCGGCCCGGGCCCGTTTGAGCGCGCTGGTGACCGATTCGACGGTCGAGCCCAGCATGGCGGCTACCTCGTGCGCGCGGAATCCGAGGACATCGCGCAGGATGAGCACGGCGAGCTGGCGAGGCGGCAGGACCTGAAGGGCGGTCACGAAGGCCAGCGAGATGGACTCGGTCTGCTCGTAGCGGGCCTCCGGGCCGGGCGGCACGATAGTCGCGCCGTCCAGGAGTCCGTCGGGAAACGGCTCCAGCCATACGACCTCGCCCAGCCGGGTCGGCTCGGGCGGTTCAGTCCCCGGCACATTCCACCCCGTGGCCGGGCGCCGGCCCGCCGCACGGCGGGCGTCGAGGCACCGGTTGGTGGCGATCCGGTACAGCCAGGTGCGCAGCGAGGCGCGTCCCTCGAACCCGCCGAGGCCCTGCCAGGCGGCCAGCAGCGTGTCCTGCAAGGCGTCCTCGGCATCCTGAAGGGATCCGAGCATCCGGTAGCAGTGCACCTGCAGCTCCCGGAGGTACGGCTCGGTCAGCGCCCGGAAAGCGTCAGCGTCCCCGGCCCGCGCCCTTGAGATCAGGTCGGCTGTCACCACTGTCGCGTCACCCTCTTCCCGGACTGGTCGCACTTCCATCCTGGATAGACGCCGGCCGGGGCGCGAACTGGGCGGCCGGCGGGCGCCCAGTTTTCCCGCAGCCGCGGCGCCTGCATCAGTAGTTTCTGGCCACCAGCGAAAAGGAAAATCGAAATGGGAAAGATCGTGATCAGCACCAACGTCTCACTCGACGGAGTCGTCCAGGACCCGGACGGTGCGGAGGGCTTCAGGCTCGGTGGCTGGTTCGGCCAGTTTGGGGGCAAGGACCTCGAAGAGTGGGCCAGCGTCTCGCTCGGCGAAGCGCTGGGCACCGAGGCCCTGCTGCTGGGCCGGCGGACCGACGAGTGGTTCGCGACGCGGTGGGCATCCCGGACTGGCGAGTGGGCGGACAGGCTGAACAGCCTGCCGAAGTACGTCGTGTCCTCCAGCCTCGAAGATCCAGCCTGGGGCAACTCGACCGTCCTGGCCGGCGATGACGTGGTGGCGGAGGTCTCGAAGCTGAAACAGCAGCTAGCCGGGGAAATCGTCGTCTACGCCAGCTATCAGCTCGGGCGCATGCTGATCGAGCACGACCTGGTCGACGAGCTGCGGCTGGTCGTCTTCCCGGTCGTGCTCGGGGCCGGCCAGCGCCTCTTCGGCGAGACCAGCGACAAGAAACCGATGCGCCTCGTCGATACCAGGACCATCGGTGATGGCCTCGTTTTCCTCACCTACCAGTTCGTCCCGGACGCCTAGCCGCTACCGCCGCGCCGGCGCCGGCCCAGGCGGCCAGCCCGGCGCGGCGGACGCGGCCCCGGATTCTGGCCGGCCCGGCCCGGCGGCCACGGATTCTGGGCCGGCCAGCCGGGGTGCCCACGCAGGAATCCCGGGCGCCGGCCCCGCGTTGGGATGAAGTCGAAGGGGGCTACGACATGGTTAAGCTCAGGAACCGGAACGGCGCTCGCCCGGTGCCGGCCCCGCCGTTCGAGGGCCACGGCCCGGACGGAGCCGAGCGCGCGACCTTCGCCGCCGGATGCTTCTGGGGCGTCGAGGCCGCTTTCCGCCAGGTCCACGGGGTGCTGCAAACCGCGGTCGGCTATACCGGCGGGCATGTGCCAGACCCGACCTATGGGCAGGTCTGCAGGCACCGCACCGGCCACGCCGAGGCGGTCGAGGTGTGGTTCGACCCGGGCCAGGTCAGCTACGAGCAGCTGCTCCAGGTGTTCTGGCAGGTCCACAATCCGGCCACCCGCAACCGCCAGGGGTTCGACTTCGGCAGTCAGTACCGCTCGGCGATCTTCTACCATGACGCTCGCCAGCAGGCGGCCGCGATCGCGTCACGCGACGCCGAGCAGCGATCGGTACGGCGGCGCATCGTCACGGAGATCACCCCGGCGGCTGCGTTTTACCGGGCCGAGGAGTACCACCAGCGTTACGTCGAGAAGCACGGCCGGACCAGCCGCGCGGTCACCATCCGGTAAAGCGGTCACCATCCGGTAAACAGGCCCGCCGTCAGCGTGGGCGTGCCACCACTCCGCTGAGCCCGGCCCGGCCCGGTCGGCGCCGGGCGTTTGTTTCTGCCCGCTGACATCGGCCCGGGGTTTACCTGAGCGGCCGCGGACGGTGCGGGCAGTGCTGGCCCGGGAGAGAATGGGAGGGTGGGAGTACGGGATGCGGCTGAGCTGGTGCGTGGTCGCCTGGGTGCGGCGATCTTCGAGCGGGTAGCCGGTCCGGAGGGACCGGCGCGCCGCGGGGTGATCCATCACGCCGAGGGCGAGCGCTGGTTTGCCGCCGACCGCCCGATCCGCCGGGTGCACGGGGACTCCTCGATGTTCATCGGCGGGATCAGGGCGTTGCTGCTGCAGTCGCTGCATCCGCTGGCCATGGCCGCGGTGGCCGGGCATTCGGGGTACCGCGGCGATCCGTGGGGACGGCTGCAGCGGACCAGCTACTTCCTGGCCGTCACGACGTTCGGCCGGCCCAGCGATGCCCTGGAAGCCATCGCGCGGGTGCGGGCGATCCACGAGCGCGTCACCGGGACCGCGCCGGATGGCCGGCCGTACGCTGCGTCCGACCCGCACCTGCTGACCTGGGTCCATATCACCGAGGCGGACAGTTTCCTGCGCGCGCACACCCGCTTCGGCGCCGATCCCCTGGACCAGCAGGGACGTGACGGCTACGTCGCCGACATGGCCCGGATCGGCCAGGCGCTCGGCGTGCCCGACCCGCCGCGTACCGAGGCCGAGCTCGCCGCCCGCATCGCTGAGTACCGGGCTGAGCTGGCCGGCACCGCGCAGGCCCGTGAAGCGGCCCGGTTCCTGCTGCTGAGCCCGCCGCTCCCGGCCATCGCCCGGGCGCCCTACGCCGTGCTGGCCGCGGCAGCGGTAACGCTCCTGCCCGGATGGGCCCGCCGGCCACTGCGCCTGCCGCGCCTGCCCGCGACCGAGGTCGCGGTTATCCGCCCCGCGGGCCATGCCCTGGTGCACGTCATCCGCTGGGCCACCACTGCGCCCCGCGCAGTCCCGGCCGGCTAGCCCAGTCCCCTATCAGGCGAGCCCAGTCTCGTAGCAGGCGAGCACAGTCCCCTAGGTGAGCACAGGCCAGGCGAACAACCGCCACGCGGCAATTGCGGCCTTCGCGCGGCCATGCTGAACCCGGGCTACCAGGGCTACCCGCGATGGTCAGGCAGTGGCCCTGGCCTGGTGGCTGCGAAGATCTCTGCGAAGGTCCGGGTTTGCCGGGCGAGCTGCTGGGCCTCCGTGGCGGTCAGGTGCGGGCTTAGCTCACCTGCGAGTTCGGCGCGGGACCGGCAGCCCATTCGCGGGTCGGCGCCTGCCCGGTGCACTCTCCCTGCGGTCTGCCCGTACCGGGCCCGGGAGGTCAGCGCTGACGCGAGGCCGCTGCCCAGATCGACCGCGGCCACCACGAGGACCCGGCTGTCGTAGTGGTCGATCAGGTTCTCAATCAAGGTGACGGCCAGGCCTGGTTCCAGGTACTCGGCATCGTCAATGACCACCAGGGCCGGCGCCGATGCCGAAACTGCTGCCACGACCCGGGCCGCACGGGCGGCGGCGCCGTCCTCGCTGGCCGGGCGGTTGTCCGCCGCGCCGCCCGCGGCGGCCGCCGCCAGGCCGGCCAGCAGCAGCGAGATCGTCCCGGTCATCCCGGACATGAGCAGGCTGCCCGTGCCCGGTCGCGCGGCGCCGCGTAGCCGGCTGCGGCATAGCAGCGCCGCTGCCTGCCGCCGCACGTCGGCGGCCAGCAGGCCGTCCCGCAGGGCCAGCGCCTGCAGGCCGGGCTCGTCCGGCAGCGACCGGCCGTCAATGCGCACCACCAGGCTGATCGGGGCGTCGGCCCGGCTGATCATCTCCTGCAGCTGGTCAAGGACAGTGGACCGTCCCCAGCCGGCAGGCCCGGCCAGCAGGACCGCGTGCGAGCCGATGCCGCCTTGCCGTATCCCGTCCCACCACTGCGCCAGCTCTGCCGCCGCTGCCTGCTGCCGCTGTCCTAGCATGACGCCAGCCTAATAAGGCCGCATGGCCGCTCCGGCCCGTGCCATCCGGCAGGCGCCCGGTCCGGCTCGCCCCGGGCCGCAGCGGTCCCGCGGCGGAGAGCGCGGGCATCGTGCGCCCCGGCCGGGTGCCAGAGGTGTGCTTGCGCGGCCCGGGCGATCTGGATCATCCTGGTTGGCAGGACAGCCGGCAGCGAGGTGCATGAGCGTGGCACGCAGCTCGAACAAGACCATCGCCACGGACGGCGATGTCGGCGCCTTTCTCGATGCGGTCGCCGATGGGCAGCGGCGGCGCGACGCGCGACTGCTCCTGGACCTTATGCGCGAGGTCACCGGGCAGCCTGCGGTGCTGTGGGGCACGTCGATTATCGGGTTCGGGTCGCGGCACTACCGCTACCGCTCGGGCCGGGAGGGAGACACGGCGGCGGTCAGCTTTTCGCCGCGAAAGGCGCAGACGGTGCTGTACCTGACCGGAGGCCTAGCGGAATACGAGGACCTGCTGGCCCGGCTCGGGCCGTACCAGACCGGCCAGGCCTGTCTGTATCTCAGGCGGGTGGATCAGGCCGACACCCAGGCGCTGCGAGAGATTGTTGCTCGGTCGTACCGCGCCGCGATCGCGATGTGACCCAGGCCGCTGCGGGCGCGCCCCGCACCGCGCGGGCAACCATCCGGCCCGTTCCCGGTGATGACGAAGACGAACGCCGGCCAGGTGGCGTCCCGGTCGCTGGCCTGCGCACTCTGGCCGGCGGCCACTTGGACCCGGTAGCCGGCCGGGCAATACGGCGGGATCCGGAGCATTCAGAACATGTAGCGAACGTTCAGCGAGTCTTCAGGAACGAGCGCTATTTTCCTGCCATGGACGAATTCCGGGCCCGCCGGGTGGCCGACTCCCTTCGTGACCGTGGCGTCAACGCTCACCTGCTCCGCGGCGGCGTCGGGCGGTTCGGCATCCGGGTGCCGCTGCCCGGCGGCCGCGAGGCCGAGTGGGACACCGACGGCACGGCCGGGCTTGAAGCCCAGGTCATGCGGGACGGCATGCTGGTCGGCTACGTGCCCCGGATCGATGGCTCCGAGGATTTTGACGAGTCCCGCATCGTTGACGCCATCGCCCGCACCGACTACGACCAGCCCGTCGCCCGCCAGCGCGCCGCCGCGCCCGCTGCTGCCCCCCTTGTCCGCGACGGCGGTCTCTTCCGTCGTTTCCTCGACGGCTTCCGCTACCGGTAACCGGGCCAGGCGCGTGCCGTCGCCCGGCTAGCCGCCGGCTGGATTTGGCCGGGACCGATTATTTCGCTGGGCTCGGTCAGTCTTGTCTGGCAGGGACGCAAGGCCCGTACGGCCAAGGAGGTCAGGATGGCATTGCCCGAGGTGGTTTCACGCGCGGAGTGGCTCGAGGCCAGGCGGCGGCTGCTCGAGGCGGAGAAGGATGAGACTCGCAGGCGCACCGCCCTCAACGCCGAGCGGCGGCGGCTGCCGATGGTCCGGATCGAGAAGAAGTACGTCTTCGACGGGCCGCAGGGGCCGGTCGCACTGAGCGACCTGTTCGGTGAGTCCAGCCAGCTGATCGTGCAGCATGTCATGTTTGACCCCGGCTGGGAGGCGGCCTGCCCCGGCTGCACGGCCAGCATTGACGCCATCTCTGGCCGGATGCTGGCGCAGGTGCACTCCCGCGACACCGCCTTCGTCCTGGTCTCGCGGGCCCCGCTGGCCAAGCTCGAGGCCTACCGGGCGGCCAGGGGCTGGACCGTGCCCTGGTTCTCCTCGCAGGACAGTGACTTCAACTACGACTTCCAGGTCACCATGGACAAGTCGAAGGGGCAGGTGCAGTACAACTACCAGGACGGGTCGGACCTGCTCGAAGACGGTGAGTCCGAGGAGGTCCCGGGGGTGAGCTGCTTCCTGCGCGATGGCGAGGAGATCTTCCACACCTACTCCACCTACGCCCGGGGGGCCGAGCCGACCATTGCCGCTTACGCCCTGCTCGATATGACTGCCTTCGGCCGGTCGGAGGGCTGGGAAGAGCCGCAAGGCCGGGCCCGGGTACTGCACGGAGCCGACCCGACGTTCACGGACTGAGGCAGCCGCAGCGAACCTGCGGTGACAACGCGCCAGGCTGATCCCATCAGGGATCACGCCGGGCTGACCATGGGCAACCGCGTTTAGGCGCGTCCCGAACTGAGCAGGTCCTGCCAGAGCGTGACCTCGTTGGCGTCCGGATCGTGCAGGCGGAGCAGTGTGATCACCCCGGGTTTCTCCACTGCCTCCGGCAGGTCGCTCCATGCCCGCAGCCGGTCCTATCGAGGCTCATCTCCCGTGTCAGGACGGCTTCGAGCTCCGGTGAGTACGCGGGACGATCGTAGCGATAGTGGCAGCAGAGCCGAGGTAAATGCCGGGTCATACGGCATCGCACCAGTATCCCCCCGAGCCGTGAGTACGAAAGGCCATTTGGCCTTGGCTACAATTACTGGCCGGGAGGCACGCATGCGAGACGATCAGTTCAGCCAGTCGCTTGAGATGCTCGATAACGGGTGTCCTCCTGATTCGGCAGCCGATCGCGAGGACGTTCTGCTGATGCTGGCTCAGCACTACGCATATGTCTTTCCCAGCGATTCCACGCTGGCCATTCTCGCCGGGCTAGGACCACTAGTCGAGATGGGCGCCGGCACGGGATACTGGGCCCACAGACTGCGCTCGATCGGCGTCGATATTGTCGCCTTCGACCAGGCGCCCCTCGACGGGGAGCGTGCCAACCGGTACCACTCGCGTACCCCGCCATGGACCCACGTCGAACAGGGCGATCAGACCGTGTTGCCCGGCTACGCCGACCGTGCCCTGTTTCTGTGCTGGCCGCCATTGTTCTCGTCGCTGGGTGACTGCCTCGCGTACTACTACGGGGACACCGTCGCATACATCGGGGACGGAGGTTATCGCACCGCCGGGCTGGATCACCTGCACGAAGCCTTCACAAAGATTGCCACGGCGCCGGTCAGGGCACTCGATCCCGACCCTGGGGTCCGGCCCCAGCTCACAATCTGGAAAAGAATGCCAGGATGAACAGGATCAATTCAATGCGCCGCCGCACCGAACCACACCCGCCCGGGAGCCGCCGTGACTACCGTCCCCTCTTATGCGCTCGGTGATCTCCTCGCTAAGCCCGGATTCCAGGCGCACGGCAACTGCCCGGTGGACCTTGGGCCGATGACGGCTTCGCTGCCGATGGTCGTCACGCACGGAAGCCAGCCTGGTCCGGTACTCGCCATCACCGCGGGTATCCATGGCGGGGAGTACGTGCCGATCTTGGCCGTGCGGCAGTTTGTCCGCAGTCTCGACCCCTTGCAGATGCACGGAACTATCGTTGCGTGCCTGCAGTCCAGTCCGGCGGCGTTCCAGCAGCGATCCGCTTTCATCAACCCTCTCGACGGCCAGAACCTCAACCGGTCCTTCCCCGGTGACCCCGGGGGCGGCCCGACGGCCCGCCTGACCGCATGGCTGTGGACGAACGTGATTTCCCGCGCCGACTACTACATCGACTGCCACTGCGGCGACCTGCCCGAGACGCTGGCCCCATTCGCGGGCGTCAGCCCGGGACCTGACGGCGTCGTGAACGAGCAATCACGAGCGCTGGCCGACTGCTTCGATGTCGGGCTGCTCATGATGCTCCGGACGGAGGGAGCAACCGTCAGCGCCGCCGCCCTGGCCGGGATCCCCGCTGCCCTGGTCGAGGTCGGTGGCGAGGGTCGCTGGTCGGAGGAAGACGTGGACGTCCAGCGAAGCGGCTTGCACCGCGCCGCGCAACTCGTCGGAGTGCTGCCCGGCCAAGCGGGCACCAGGCCACGCCTGCCTATCCTCGAGTCCACCGCCGTGCTGAGCGAGCATGCCGGCCTGTGGTTCCCGGACGTCGCTCCCGGGACGCCGGTCGTCGAAGGCACGCGTCTAGGCCATCTTGAGGACCCCTTTGGGGACGTGCTCCGGGAAGTTCTGTCACCTGTACCGGGTGTCCTCGCCTTCGGACTGAGCAGCCTAGCCGCGGTCGAGGGCAGCCTGCTGGCGTGCATCGCCCGTCCTGCGGCGACCTCCTGACCGAACTAGGCCCCGATCCCTGTGCCCCGCCCGTTAAAGCTTCGAAGCTAGGATTGGCGCGCTCACGCCGCGCATGACATATCTCTATTGGTACCCCGACGACGTCCTACGACGATCACCAGAACGGACGCGCGACCGGGCCGAAGGCAACATCCGACTCCGAGTTGTTCGAAACACCACATCCGGAAATACGCCGAATCGCATCCAGGGTCATTGCGCATCCTGGAAGCTGGCTGCGGACGGCGCTGGAGCCTCGACCTGGCTGGCGTCGACTTCCACCTCATCGGGGTCGACTTGAACACCGACGCCATGCGCAAGCGGGCTGACCTAGATGAGATGATCGTCGGGGACCTGCGCACCGTGGCCCTCCCCGCTGGCTCTTACGATGTCGCATTTTCCACGTTCGTGCTTGAGCACGTGACGGGCGCAGAACAGGTACTTGACCGGATGGTCGCGGCGATCCGCCCCGGCGGGCTGCTGCTGGTGCGGATCCCGGACCGTGACTTCGTCTTTGGCTTCATCACCCGGCACAGCCCGCACTGGCTGCATGTCCAGTACATTCGCCGGATCCGGGGCGGCAAGCTGGCTGGCACACCGGGACGGGGGCCGTTCCCGACCGTTTACGACAAGGTCATCTCCTGGCGGGGCATGACCTCCTACTGGGCGTCGCGCGGACTGCAGATCGCTGACGCCTACTCATCCAACTTTTACCTCGACGCCTTCGGCCCGTTCGCCGGGATCACCGACCGCGGGCTCCGGGCGGTAGCAGCGCTGTCACGCGGTCGTCTTACCGCCGACTACAGCAACCTCGCGCTGGTGATCCGCAAGCCGGATGAGAACAGCCTTGACCACTGAAAGGTGACTGGCATCGCGCCGGGCGCTAGACCCATTACCCAGCGTGGCTGGGCTGACTAGCTGATGACACCCGCGGCACGGCCAGGCCGTGTGACACATTCCTTCACGGCTTCAGGAACTGGCGCCAGCCGCCCGGCAAGGTGGTCTGGCCTACCTCGATCAGGTACCCGTCGGGGTCACGCATGTAGCAGCGGATCTCGGTCTGGTGCTGTTTCGGTGGCGTGAGGAACTCCGCGCCTCGCGCGCTCCAATCCGCATACACAGCGTGGATGTCTGAGACCCGGAGGTTGAGGAAGCTGCTGGCCAGGTTCGGATCGCGCGGTGTCTCGAGTGTGACGGCCGGTTTGTCGTCGGTCGGGCCGCCACCCCCGTTGATGATGATCCAGCTGTTAGCGAGCGCCACGTACGTCGGCTCGCCCGAGCGGATGGTCTTGCCGCCGAGCACCTCGGTATAGAAGCGACGGGAGCGCTCCACGTCATCAGACACGATGAAGTGGGCCAGCGCGATCTCGTATGCGGGCTGGCTGCCTTCAGGCATCGTGTACCTCCATGGTCCAGGTAACGGTACGAGTTCCCGGCTGTACGCCGCCTCACTGGGTGAACCGCCGGGTACTGGGCGGATCGAAAGCGTACACGGCACGCAAGTCGCGAACGTTCCGCTGGAATCAGTGTTCTGGATGTTCGGTGCCCACGTCGGGACCGTCATCTTCGACGCCCCCGACCCGGTCCGCGCCGCCGCCCTGAGCGTCGCGGTCGGAAGCGGCGGTGCCTTTAAGCACCTGGAAACGCACAAGCTGTTCACTCAAGAGCAGCCCGGCCAGCTTAAATCTAGCTGCGTCTCAGTGCGTCGATCCGGCAGGCCAGTGACTAACTGAGAAGGTGGGATGCCAGAAGCTCAGGGGCCAGAAGAGGACCGAGATGAAGTACTGAACCCAGCTGTGGAGCCCGGCCAGAGTGAATGCCGCCGCCGGTAAATGGGGGGGTGCTGTGTTGTAGAAGACCCCGATCAGAATGTAGATCGCGAGGAAAAGCCCAGCTCCGGTGAAAAGGAGCCGTATATAAGCGGCTAATCCCGAGTATGTACGCCCCCCGGTAATGAGCTTGAAAGGCATCTCAGTTCATCCCCTCCCCCAGGCGCTGGAACTGCTGCGTGTTCCAGCCGCCGACGGGCTCAGCCAACTCGCGGCGAATCCGACCGTCCCCATCCCGCACAGCCGAGCCCTCACATGCGCTTTCAGCAGGATAGTTGGCACATCGCCATCCGGCGCGTTGACATGCCGGACATCTACTCATAAGTGCTGCGCGAGCACACGCTAGGCGTCGGCGACGTTTTCTTCCAAGCCGTCAAGTCCCGGTCAGCAGGAATGAAGCGCTCAGAGTTTGCGCTGGTCAGAATGGTGGTCAGGGGCAGGATCGAACTGCCCGTCAGTGCGCTGCTGAGCGTCCTTAGACGCGGGCAAGCGCCTCGCGCAACGGGTCAAGACCCATAGCGCCCAGGCTGAGCGCCTGGGCGTGAAAGTCCTTGAGGCTGAAGGCTGCTCCGGCCCGTGCCATGGCATCCTCCCTGGCCTGCAGCCAGATCCGCTCGCCAAGCTTGTATGAAGGGGCCTGACCCGGCATGCCGAGGCAGCGGCGTAGCTCAGAGCGCAGCTGCCGTTCATCCCAGCTGGAGTGGGCGCGCAGAAGCTCCCAGGCAATCTCGGCATTCCAGCGCTCACCCTCGCGCCAGCCGGTGCCCCGTGGAACATCCAGTTCCAGATGCACCCCGATGTCCAGGGGCACCTGCACGGCGAACAGCTGCTGGCTGTCGAGCATCCCCAGATATGCCCCCGGGTCCTCCAGGTATCCGAGCTCTCCCATCAGCCGCTCGGCGTAAAGCGCCCAGCCCTCGCCATGGCCCGATACCCAGGACATGCGCTGCCAGCGGTTCAGGCTCTCCGTCTGCGCCATGGCCTGCGATACCTGCAGGTGATGGCCGGGAACGCCCTCGTGGTAGACGACCGTGACCTCCTTCCAGGTGGAGAAAGCCTCAACGCCGTCCGGTACCGACCACCACATCCGCCCGGGCCGGGACCAGTCCTCGGAGGGCTCGGTGTAGTAGATCCCCCCGCCGTTGGTGGGTGCGATCGCGGCCTCGATCCGGTGCGCGGGCTGCGGGATGTCGAAGTGCGTCCCGTGCAGCTCCGAAATGGTGCGCTCGGCATGTTCCTGCATCCAGGCACGGAAGTTCTCGCGCCCTTCGACGCGCCGGGCCGGGTCTTCGTCCAGGATCGCCACGGCCTCCTCCACGGTGGCCCCGGGCCGGACCAGGTCACTGACCCGCGCCATCTCCGCCCGCAGCCGGGCGATCTCCTCCCAGCTCCAGGCGTAGGCCTCGCGCAGATCCACGGCGCCGCCGAGGAAGTGCCGCGAGGCCCGGGCGTAGACCTCGGGCCCGCAGGCATCCTTCGCCGGGGCCAGCGGCATCAGCTCGCGGCCGAGGAAGGCGCCGAGCTCGGCCGTAGCGGCCGTAGCCGCGCGCGCGGCCACGTCCAGCTCCCCCCGCAGCGAGTCCGGGACTCCGGTCAGCCGCCCGGCCAGTCCTGAATAGAAGGAACCCCCCGGCTTCGCCCAGGCCGCGCACTGCCCGGCGACCTCCTCGACCTGCCGCCTGGCCGCGCAGCGGCCATCCCTGGCCGCGTCGAGCAAGGTCGCGGACAACTGGCGGTAAGCCCGCGGCACCGCGGCCATCCGCTTGGCGATGTTGACGGCAGCCTCCTCGCCGTCGGTGGGCATCTGGTCGAAGACCTCGCGCGTCCTCTGCACCCAGCTGGCGATGGTGTTGAGTTCGCTGGTGGTGTCCCCGGCCTCATAGCGCTCCACAGCCAGTGCCAGCCGCTCCCGCATCGCGGCCCGCGCGACCTGCTCGCGCGGGTCCTGGGCTTCGGCCGCGTCAAGGGCCGCCAGGGCTGAGCGATCCAGCCCGGCCCGCGCGGCGAACCCGTCAGCCCCGAGATCCGTCAGCTCGTAATCGTGCCCCGCGATCCCGGCGTAAGTGGCGTAGCACGGGTCCAGGGCGGCGACGCGATCCACGTACTCCGCCGCGATGTCGTCGATCGAAGGCATACCTGAAACCTAGCCCCGGGCGCAGCGTCGCACCGGATGGTTGTCCTTACGCCGCAGGTCAGCGCAATGGAGTTTCGGTGGTCAGGGGCAGGATCGAACTGCCGACCTTCCGCTTTCCAGGGATAGGAACCTTCCCAGGTCAGGGGCACCAGGAGCGCCGAGCGTGCATCCCGCGTGCGACATCAATGCTTCACCACGATCGACCTCGGCAGCCGGGCCGAGTTGCGTCCCGCCGCTTGGTGTAAATGGTCTTCACCATGTTCTTGGTCAGCGTTACACATATTCGCGGCGGCGCATCCATGCCAGGGTGGCCCAGCCCCAGATCGGCGGCAGGTAGGCGGTGAACAGCCGCTGAATGAACACCGCTGCGACGGCCTGGTCCTGGGGGATGCCGGCCGCGGTCAGCCCGGCGATCAGGCCCGCTTCCACGACGCCAAGCCCGCCAGGCACCGGGACGGCTCCGCCGATGATCGACGCCATCGTGATGACCACCAGGATCGTGGCGAGGCTGGCCTGCTGCCCGACCGCATGCAGCGCCGCGCCGAGCGCGGCGGCGACCAGGAGCTGGGCCAGCACCGAACCGGCCGCGATGTAGGCGATCTTGCGCGGTTCGGTGGCGATCGTTTTGACGTTGGCCCAGATGTTCACCAGGTGCGGCCGGACCTTGCTGCTCGCCAGCCGACGCAGCCGCGGCACCAGGGTGACAACTGTGATGGCGATCCCAGCGGCGAGGACTACGGCGAGCACGATCCAGATCGCTGTCTGGCGGTCGCCCGAACTCGACGGCGCGTGGAAGTTCCCGGCGGCGAACGGGAGGGCGATCAGGAACAGCAGGCTCTTGGCTGTCCAGCTGGCGGCGGTGGCGATGGCGCCGCAGCTGACGGCGACTGTCGCGTCGTAGCCTTGGCGCTGGAAGAACCTGACCCGGACCGCGAAGACGGCGGTGTCGCCGCCAACCAGCGCGGTGAAGGTGTTGGAGGTCTCCAGCGCCAGGCACCGGCCGTAGGGCAGCTGGCCGGGGACCGCGCTGTTGAGCGCCCAGGCCTCGGCGGCAATGGGGAGCTGGGCGACCACGAATGTCAGCGCTACCCAGCCCCAGCTGGCGCCCTTGATGACGTCCAGCGATGCGCTGACGTCAGCGAGGACCCCGATGATTGCCCAGACGCCGATCAGCGTGCCGATGCCGAACACCAGGTTGATCCAGCTGATCCGCTTGGCCTCGGTGAGCTTGGGCACCTCGATGCCGACCGCGCTGGCCACTGCCCCGCGCAGCTGGGGGAGCAGGTGCTTGTGCTGGTGCAGCGCCTTCACGGTGACTGGGTCGAGCGCCGAGCGCTGCAGGTGCACCAGTGCGCCGCGGGCGGTGTCGGCGTCGAGGACCCGGGCCGCCGCCGCCGCGGTCCGCTCGGCCCCTGCCCGCACGGCCAAGGCGGCCAGCGCTGCCGCTAGGTCGCCGTCGAGGCGCCCGTCCGAGGCCGACGCGGAGGCGCTGCGGAAGTCGCTCAGGCAGATGCCCGCTGGGGAAATGATGATCGTTTCGGCGCCGAGCGTCCCGTGCGCCAGGCGCGCGTCGCGCAGCCGGAGCACGGTGTGCAGCACCTCGTCCAGCGCATTGTCGGACAAGACGGCGCTGTCGGCCTCCGCCAGCACAGGACCATTCGGCAGCCTGGTCACCAGGGCGGCGTCCCTGCTAGGCCCGAACCGGCCGACCGCCAGCACCTCGGGCACCAAAACCCCGGCGCGTCCGGCAACGAAGGTGAGATAGGCCTCGTGCTCGACCTGCTGGAGCCGGTCGAGAATGAGCGCGGGCCCGGAATCGCGGTAGAAGCAGAACCGCCACAGTTTTGCCAGCATCCGCGCGTCGGAGGCGTCCCGGCCATAGACCGACAACTCGATCGTCTGGCCGGCGGCGTCGTGACCGGTGAGCTTCTCTACCCCCCAGACCTGGCGCGGCACCCGGGTAATACCCTCGACCGGGACACCCAGTTCGACGGCCCAGCCGGTGACCTCGCCCGGGGAGGGCAGGCCGAGCGGCGACCCCACGGCCAGGTGCAGCGCGGCCGCAACACCCCACCCGATCGCCAGGCTGGAGACGGTGTTGACCGGTAGCGCCGACCCGATGACGACTGCAGCGACCGACGCCAACGTGACCAGCGACGCCACCAGCCGGTGCAGCGGACGGCTCAAATACGGCAGCGCAGTCGCCGCCACCGCGATCGTGACGGCGAACTGCGTCACCGGATAACTCGGGTCCAGCCCGGCCAGCGAGCCCGTCACCGGCCGCCCCGCCGCAGGCCCCAGGATGTGGCCAAGGAGCAGGCAGACACCCAAGGTAACCACGGCGGCCACTGCGGTCCACCGGACCGCCACCAGCCGCGGCACAAGCAGCCCAAGGATGGCCAGAAGCACGATGACACCGACGGAGCCCAGCCAGAAGACCGAACTGACCAGCCAGCTAATCGCCGGGGGCGGCGGATTCAGCGCGTGCGTGATCCTCAGCTCCGCGGCCGAGTTGGCCTGCATCACCGGGATCGACACCGCCACCACGATGACGGCGAAGCCGAGGCGGAACGCATCAGACGCGCGTCGCCGGGTCGTGCCCCCGCCGCGGGGCCCGAGCACGGCCGCACGCAACTGCGGCGCCGCCCGGCGCTCGGCGCCCGCGACCTCATTGCTCGCTACGCGCGCCACGGGTCCCTCCTGCCGCACGCGGCCCAAACCGGCAACCTCGCGCCTGCGCGACGCTGCCGCCATCCAAGCGAGGTTGTCGCCACAACCTGGACTTTCGTCAGCGGCCATGGTTGTTCCATTTCCGCAGGACAATAACTGGGCAAACCATAACCCCGCGAGACAGCACGCGTACCCTCACCATGGGCATTTGCATAGCGTGGGTCCTGGCGCGACTGCCAGGAGGCTCATCCGATGGGCAACGTGCTTGACTGGCATCAGGTGCCGGTGATCGTTGAGGTTCCAGGTAGCCGACGGCTAACGGCCTTGAGGTACGCGTTATGTATGCACTTGCAGCGGCCTCATCGACGGCACCGTCCAGCCTGTGGGCCTAGCCAGCCATCTTCACCCTTTGGTGTGGCGTTCGCCACGATACCGGCGAACGGGGCGGCTGTGGTGGCCTGGGCTTCCGTGCTGGCCAGCATGGAAAGCTCAACATCCTCGTGGTGCTGTTCGTGGCACTGGTGGGGCCGAGGCCGGCGGCCTGGCGGTTATGCCATCGGACACGGCTAGCCTTCGTAGCCCAACACATGGCCAAAGGCATCCTCGGCGGATATCCGGCCTCCCTCCTTGGTGCTGCAGCCGCCGTGCTGGCGGCGTCCTATATCCACCGTCACCTGCACGGCCCCCGTTTCTCGTCACATTTCTCCCGGCCTTCTGGCTGCTTGTCCCCGGAGTGCTCAGGCCTATCGGCGTAGTGCGCATCGCCGTAGGTAACGTCGTCACCGAAGACTTCGCCGTTGCAGTCTTCACGCTTCATCCACTGAGGCTCACCTACCCGACGCCTATCCGTGCCGCCCCGCCAGGAGGACGCGGACAATAAGTAGATCTGTTGCTCGCAGCGACGATCAATCAACTGGCCGGCCACCGCGCCGAGTCGGCGATCTGGCTGAGGAAGCGACGGCAGAATCCACTCGCCGCAACTCACCGACAGTAATTGCGCTGGTTCCCGGCATGCGCTTCGCGCCGATCGTCCGCTTGAAACAAATGAGACTTAAATGAGACTAGAAGCGTTACTACTCGCACAGGGGCAATTACTGAGTACACGTTTGCGCAGGTGAGAGATAGTGGTCAGGGGCAGGATCGAACTGCCGACCTTCCGCTTTTCAGGCGGCTTCGCTGGTCCAGGTGAGTCCAGCGCAGTCCGTCTGACCAGGCAAAGCGCAGTGCTGACCGTCTTGGGGATTCACGGTCAGCCACACGTGTCCACAGTCGTCGTTAGCACAGTGTTAGCAACGCCCCGAAGCCAGGTGGCCGTGGGGACGGCCAGGCCTGCGGCTCATCCGACCTAGGAACGATCGTCCGCCAGCGTGCGCTCGCGTCCGCCCGTGGCCGCGTCGATTGTTACTCACTTGGTTACTCGACTTGCTAAGCGCCTCACCAATCGGTGCAGGTCGCTGGCACCGCTCGATGTGATGATCATAGTCGTGGTGCTCTGCCCATAGTCAAACAGGGCCGGGCAGAACGCCAGCACCGCCGGCCTGGTCCCGGCCGCCATTGCCCGGCCCCTAGCACCACCACAGCCGCTGGCCGCGGTGCCAGGCAAGGACGGCGAACCCGCCACTTGCGCCCTGCTCGCTACGGGCCGACCGCCACCTCGTAGGCGAACTGGCCGGTGAAGAGAGCATGCGGGCCGCTGCCGTTCAGGCTGGCCTGGTTGACCGTTTCGCCGTTGGGGTTGGACCAGTACACGCTGTCGGAATCGACCGCCACCCCGGTCGGGCCACTCTGGCCGCCGACGATGACCTGGACGGCGCCGCCGCTAAGGTCGCTGGAACGAGCGATCGTGCCGTGGGTGCCGCTGCTGGTGTTGGCCCAGTAGATGTGGAGGCCGTCATCGATCGTCACCCCGGTCGGGAAGTCTTGCCCGGATTCGATGACCTGCGGGTCGCTGCCGTCCACTTGGGCCGTCCAGACCGTGCCCGCGCGAGGGTTGGTCCAGAACAGCACGCTGGAGTCGACCGCCACCCCCCACGGGTCGCTCTGGTCGCTGACAATGGCCTGCGGGTCGCTGCCGTCCAAATTGGCCTCATAGACCGCGCCCTCACCGACGGCGGTCCAGTAGAGGTGGCTGGCGTCAACCGCCACCCCGTGCGACAGCACGTCGGTCTCGATGACGTGCGGATTGCTGCCGTCCAGGTTGGCCTCGTCGATCGTGGCATTACCGAAATTGGTCCAGTACAGGTGGCTGGCGTCGACCGCCAGTCCCTCCGCGCCTTTCTGGCCGGAGACAAGGACCCGGGGGCTGCTGCCATTCAGGTTGGACTCGTTGATCGTGCCGTCGCTGGAATTGGTCCAGTACAGGTGGCCGGGGGCCGCGCCCAGCGCCCCGGTGCCGGTGAGCACCACGGTGGCGGTAGCCCCCCTCCGCTTCTTTCCGGCCGCCGTCAAGGTCGCGGTCACCGGGCCGGCGCTGGCGGGTGCGAACCGCACCGTGACCGTGCACTTCTTGCCGGGCCCCAGGGTCTTGCACGTGTCGCCGGTGATGGTGAACACGGCCGCGCCGTCCAACGTCACCCGCAGCTTGCCGGTAGCCTGTCCGCCCGAGTTGGCCAGCGTGAACGTCTGCGATGCCGCCCCCCGGCCGGCCGCGACGTTCCCATAGCTGTACGGGGAGGGGGTGAACGCCAGCACCGGCGGCCGCGGCTTGGCCGCCGCCGCCCCCGCGGCCCACCCGGCCACCACCACCGCCGCCCCGGCCACCAGCGCGGCCCTGCGAATCACACCACGCATCAATACTCCCGCCATTGAGCCGATGCCGCCGACCGGGCACGGGTAATCAGATCAGGCGCACATCAGTGACCCGCCACAGGGAAAGCCTGTGCACCGAAACCGGGTATCCCCGCCCCCGCGCATAGTCGCATCCAGGCAAGCCAGCGTCAAGGGATGGTTTGCACCAAGCAAGCCAGGTGGGGCGACCCCGGCGCGGTGAACACGTCAGCCGGACTGTCTCGACACTCGCGGACTACCTATCGGAATGGCTTGATTCCCATGCCTCGACCGTCAAGCCGAAGACTCTGGCTGGCTATCGGCACGACATTGATCACTACATCGTGCCCCGGATCGGCCGCATGCGGCTGCAGGCACTGCGACCGGCCGTGATCTCCAAGCTGTACCGCGACCTGGCCGAGCACGGCGGCCGTGACGGTCGGCCGCTTTCAGTTTCCACGGTCTCCCACATCCACCGCACGCTACGCAAGGCGCTGGCTGATGCGGTGGAGGTCGAGCAGGTCCTCGCTGTCAACCCGGCCGCACGGTCGAAGTGCCCAAGAATCAGCAGCGTCGAGCCAGTCCAGATCTGGACGGTCGAGCAGCTCGATTCCTTCCTGACCGCCGCCTGGTCACATCGGCTGTTCGCCTTCTACCGGCTCGCGGCTTATACCGGCGCCCGGCGCGGCGAGTTGCTGTACCTGCGGTGGCATGCTGTGGATCTCGACGGGGCCGAGGTCACTTTCGGCGGCTCAACGGCGGTCGTGCGCGGTCAGCGCGTGGAAGGCACCACAAAGGGCGGCCGGTCCCGGACCATCAGCATCGACAAAGACACCGCGGCCGTACTGCGCGAGCACCGCCGTCAGCAGGCCAAAGAACGACTCGCCGCCGGATCAGCCTGGAACGACAACGGCGGCCTGGTCTTCACCAGCCGGTGGGGAGAACCGCTCTACCCCGACACCGTGACCGCGCTCATGAGCAAGCTGATCAAGGGATACAACAAATCAGATCCTCCCCCGGTCAGGCCGCTTCCTCACGCCCGGCTGCACGATCTGCGCCACCTGCACGCGACGACACTGCTACTCGCCGGAGTCCCCGTGCACGTGGTGGCCGCCCGGCTCGGGCACGCCGACCCCGCCGTGACGCTCCGGGTGTATTCGCACGTGCTGCGCGAGCACGCAGAGAGTGTCGGCAGCATCTTCGCCCAGGCCGTGGATGCCGCTGTTAGCAAATCCGTTAGCAAGCCGGATCGCCAGAGCTGATCAAGCCAGCGTTTGCGCTGGTCAAACGGGTGGTCAGGGGCAGGGTCGAACTGCCGACCTTCCGCTTTTCAGGCGGACGCTCATACCGACTGAGCTACCTGACCTCGGCGAGGCCGTGACACCAGCGCGGCCACTGCCGCCGGCGGCCTCAGCGGTCCTGACGGGATTTGAACCCGCGACCTCCACCTTGACAGGGTGGCGAGCACTCCGAGCTGCTCTACAGGACCATGCGCTGCTGACGTGACGCCAGCAGTGCCCCCAACGGGATTCGAACCCGTGCCGCCGCCTTGAAAGGGCGGTGTCCTAGGCCGCTAGACGATGGGGGCTCGACGGTCATCGCCGCCGTGCCCTTGGCGCCCGCCGTCGGGGACTGCCCCAGCATAGGGGACGGAGTGCGCTGGCGGCAAAGCGCATCGTGGCGAGCCAGCCGGCCGCGGCCGGGCCGTCGGCGCGGCCGCGGTCGCCACGGCCGGCTGCACCGGGCTAGCCGCTTCGCTTCTTGTTGATGATGTTCTCGGCGATGGACACGGACTCGCCTTGCTCCGGGAGGATCACCCAGGCCGCCAGGTAGGCCAGCACGCCGATGAACCCGAAGAACGAGGCGATCACGAAGCCCAGGCGCACCACGTTCGCGTCGATGCCGGAGTAATCAGCGATGCCCGAGCACACCCCGGCCACCACGCGCCCGTCGAAGGTGCGGACCAGCTGCTTGCCGCCGTTGCTCTTACTCATATGCGCCATCATGCCCGATTCCGGGCCGCGGGGCGGACAGCCGGATCACCGCCGGCATACGCTGACGGCGAGGCGACAAGAGAGGATCCAGCCGATGCCGCGCAGCACCACCCCCGCGGGTTCCGATCTGCTCCACGTCGACGACCAGCTGACCGAGGAGGAACGGCTGGTCCGCGATACGGTGCGAGCGTTCGCGAACGACCGGATCATGCCGCACATCGCCGACTGGTTCGAGGCCGGGACCCTGCCCCGCGAGCTCTTCCCGGAACTCGGGAAGATGGGCCTGCTCGGCATGCACCTGCACGGCTACGGCTGTGCCGGCATGGGCCCGGTCGCCTACGGCGTCACCTGCCGTGAGATGGAGGCGGCCGACTCCGGGCTGCGCAGTCTCGTCTCGGTGCAGGGCTCGCTCTCGATGTTCCCGATCTGGAAATACGGCTCGGAGGACCAGAAGAACGAATGGCTGCCCCGGATGGCGGCGGGCGAGGCGATCGGCTGCTTCGGGCTCACCGAACCCGATCACGGCAGCGACCCGTCCACGATGGAAACCAGGGCCATTAATAACGGAGGCGACTGGGTACTCTCCGGCACCAAGATGTGGATCACCAACGGGTCGATCGCCGACATCGCCGTCGTGTGGGCCTCGACCCCGGACGGCATCCGCGGCTTCCTGGTCCCCCGCGGGGCACGCGGCTTCACCTCCCGGAACATCCACAAGAAGCTGTCGCTGCGCGCCTCGGTGACCTCGGAACTTCATTTCGACGAGGTCCGGCTGCCGAAGGACTCCGTGCTGCCCGGCGTGACCGGCCTGAAGGGGCCGCTGTCCTGCCTGTCCGAAGCCAGGTTCGGCATCGTCTGGGGGGTCACCGGCGCGGCCCGGGCCTGCTTCGAGGCCGCGGCCGACTACGCGCGGACCAGGGAGCAGTTCGGCCGGAAGATCGGCGGATTCCAGCTGACCCAGTCCAAGCTCGCCTGGATGCTCGCCGACCTGGCCCGCGCGCAGTTGCTCGCGCTGCACCTCGGCCGGCTGAAGGAAGCCGGGAAGATCACGCCCGAGCAGGTCAGCCTGGGCAAGATGGCCAATGTGCGGGTGGCGATTGACATCGCCCGGCAGGCCCGGACCGTGCTCGGCGCCAACGGCATCACGCTGGAATACCCGGTGATACGGCACGCGAACAACCTCGAATCGGTACTGACCTACGAGGGCACCGAGGAGATTCACACGCTCGCCCTGGGCCAGGCCATCACCGGGATTTCCGCCTACCGGTAAGCATCCCGCTGACCGGAAAGGCCAGCGCAGCCGACCGCCCGGCGGCGTCGTCCCGTCAGCGGGAGCTGCGGTGCGCGTGCCGTGTTCGGCGCGCGGGCCGTGTCTGGTGCGCGCGCTGTGTTCGGTGCCCGGGCCGTAACCGTCCCGTTGGGCGGGGCTGGCGGCCCGGCTTGCGAGCGTGGTGGTGCGCTAGCTTGTTGCTGCCGATCTGCCGGATGGGCTGGTTTGCCAGGGCCGGGTCGGTGAACCGATTGCCCAGCCGGAACAGGCGTACTTGCTGCGTGTAGTAGCCCCAGTGGCCGGTGGCCTGCCGGAGCTCAAGGACCGATGGCCACGGCGCCTCGGCGACCAGGATCGCGCCGACCCGGTGGGCGGCCAGGTAATCCCTGATCTCCGCTATCGAGGTGCCTGGCTCGATCTGGCCAATGGCCAGGCGCTCCACCACCTGGGCGTCCCGCACGCCCTGGGGAGTGCCGCCGAAGAATCCGCCGGCCAGCCGGAAGTAGAAGCCGGTCTGGGCCTGCCAGACCAGCTGCCGGTCGGCGTGGCTGTCCACCACCCAGACGACCTCGCCCGGCGACAGGACATGCCGGTAAGCGCCGCTGGTCAGGAACGTGGGCACCCGCACGTTCACGGCCCAGACGTCGGATGAGAAGGCGGGCAGGATCGTCACGCCCGCCAGGACGACGAGCAGGTAACGCAGCGGATACAGCGGGTGCGGCCGCCGCGGCGTCGGCCGCCATAGCGGCGACGAGGGCGGATAGGGCGAGGGCTCCGGCGGCGGGCGCCGGATCCAGGTCAGCCATCGCGCCACGAGTACCGCGATCAGCAGGTAGAAGTAGGTGAGCAGCCGCCCGGGCTGCGCGACGTTGAGCACGGGCAGCCCGGCAATCAGCCGCCACGGCATGATCTGCGCGCCGAACACGGACATCAGGTCGCCGAGACTGAACGCCAGGATGACGATCAGGCCGGTCAGCAGCGCCCAGGTGGTCCGCCTGCGCCAATCGGTGATCACGAAGAGGATAACGACCACGATCAGCGGGATGCCGAGATACCACGGGTTGTCCCCCCAGCGGGCGACGAACAGCCCCCAGTGGTTCGTATAGCGCCCGGGGGTCACGAACCGCAGGAACGCGCCGGTGCTGGCGGCGCCGTACTCGATGGTCGCGAAGTGAATGGCCTTGACGATGCGCGTGCGGGTGAACGTCGTGTACAGCAGCGGGCTGGCCAGGACAGCCGCGACCGCGTAGGCCCCGGCCGTGGGGGCGATGGCCCGCACCAGCCGCCGCCGCCGCTCGGCCGGGCCCGCCGCGAACCCGATCAGCGCGCAGATCAGGCCGACCAGGGTCATCGTGGCGAAGATCTCCTCGCCGATGTAGAGCTGGACGGCCAGGGTGATCCCGAGCAGCTGGACATACCACAGCGGATGTATCGAGCCTTCGAGTAGCCGCAGTAGCAGGTAGGCGCACACCGGAATGAGGAACACCAGCGTGAGGCTCGGATGCCCCTGGCCGACCTCGTCGATCAGCGCAGGCGAGAAGCCGAAGAAGAAACCGCCGATGAGCGCGGGGACGAATGATCCGGTGATACGGCGACACAGCAGATACGCGGTCCACGCGGCCAGGGCCGGGGCGGCGAGCTCGATCACGTTGAAGGTGAAGAAGGGCCCGTAGCTGTGAGTCAGCCCCTGCAGCACGATAGCCGGAAGCGGCACCGTCGTGGCCCAGGTCAGGTTGATGCCGCCCGGCGCCCACGCTGCGTAGGAGAAGAACGCGCTGAGATGGTGGCTGACCGCGTACGGCCACCAGCGGAACGCCCACAGGAAAAGCGAGCCGTCCTGCGGCTGCCCGGAAAGAAAATAGGTGGACATCCGGTCCAAAATCCAGCGACCGAACATTTCCAGGGACAGCCCGCCGTAGAGGAGCAGCGCCAGCAGATCCTGCGGCGGGCGCACGAAGGCCCGGCGGACGCGGCTCCAGCCGCCACCCTGACTCGTTTCCGGCTCGTGCTGCCGCGGGCGCACGAACGCCCGGCGGACGCGGCTCCAGCCGCCCTGGCTCGTTTCCGGCTCGGCCTGCGGCCCGGCGTCGGGGACGGTAGGCCGACTGACCTGCAGCCCGGCGTCGGGGACAGCAGATTGCCCGGCGAGCTGCCCGGTGTCCGGCGCGGCGAGCTGGGCGTCGCCCTGGCCGGTATCCGGCTCGGCGAGCTGACCGTCGTCCTGGCCGGCGTCCGGGGCGGCGAGCTGACCGTCGTCCGGCCCGGTGCCTGGCTCGGCGAGCTGACCGTCGCCCTGGCCGGTGTCCGGCTCGACGAGCTGAGCGTCGTCCTGGCCGGCGTCCGGCTCGGCGAGCTGACCGTCGTCCGGCCCGGTATCCGGCTCGGCGAGCTGACCGTCACCCGGCCCGGTATCCGGGTCGGCGAGCTGGCCGTCGTCCGGCCGACCAGGATCGGGGACGGCAGCCGGGAACTCCTCGCTGACCGAAGTCCCTGCTTCGGGCACCCTCGTCCCTTCTGTTCCTGCCTCGGGCACCCGTGCCCCTTCAGTCGCTAGTCCGGGCGCCCGCATCTGACTGGGGCGCCCTGCGCCGCTTGCCTACCTGGCGCAACGCTGCACCGCCGCGTCCGGTTCCTGCCGGGGACGTCCGGATCCGGTGAGCGCCATGCCGCGGTCGCGGCCAGGCCGCCTTGCCGTGACGCGCACCCAGGGCGGAGGATGACTGCGGACAGCGGGCTGATCATACCTAGGAGGTCCTCGTGCGGGTCGGCAACCTGGCCGGGCGGCTGGTCATCATTACCGGCGCCGGCGCCATCGACGTAGCTACTGCCAGCGACGGCCGTTTTGACGCCGATCCGCAGGCGGTCTACGACCGCTGGCCGGAGTTCGTCGGCTGGGCGGCCAGCGCGGACGGCGCGGCACAATCTTACGATCGCGATCAGCTTGGCGGTCCGGCACCCGCGCCGAGGCAGTCGTTTGGTATCGGTCTTAATTACCGTGACCATGTGGCCGAGTCCGGACTGGGGGTGCCCGACCAGCCCAGCGTGTTCACGAAGTTCCCGAGCTGTATCACCGGGCCTTACGGTGACGTCGTGCTGCCGCCCGGCGGTCACACCGACTGGGAAGTGGAACTGGTAGTCGTCATCGGCGTGGCCGCGCGGCATGTCGCTGAGGCCGACGCGTGGAGCTATGTCGCCGGGCTGACCGTCGGGCAGGACATCTCCGAGCGGATCAGCCAGCTGGCCGGAGCGCCCGCGCAGTTCAGCCTGGGCAAGTCCTTCCCCGGCTTCGGGCCGACCGGCCCGTGGCTGGTCACCGTGGATGAGTTCGCGAATCCCGATGATCTTGAGCTTGGCTGCTCGGTCAATGGCGACCAGATGCAGAAGGCCAGGACCAGTTACCTGATCATCTCCGTGCCGCAGCTCATCGCCAAGCTGTCCGCGGTGGTGACGCTGCTGCCCGGCGACATCATCTTCACCGGCACGCCGGCCGGCGTGGGGATGGGCCGCGACCCGCAGCGCTGGCTCGCCCCTGGCGACGAGGTCGTCAGCTATGTCGAGGGCATCGGCGAGCTGCGGCAGCGTTTCGTGGCCGGCTGATCCCGCCCTGGGTGGCCCGGCGGACGAGAGCCGGGACAGGCGGACGAGAGCCGGGATAGGAGACACCGATGACCGCGTGGATCTGCCGCACTTGCGGTGTCCAGTACCCCGACACCGATCAGCCTCCTGGCAACTGCGCCATCTGCGACGACGAACGCCAGTATGTCGGCTGGGGCGGCCAGCAATGGACCACCATGGCCGAGATCGGCAGCGACCATGCCGTGGTGCTGCGCGATGAGGAACCCGGCCTGGTCGGGGTCGGGGTCGAGCCCGCGTTCGCGATCGGCCAGCGGGCCCTGCTGGTGCGCACCGCACACGGGAACGTGCTGTGGGACTGCATCTCCCTGCTGGACGACGAGGCTCGGGCCCGGATCAGCGAGCTTGGCGGCATCGATGCCATCTGCATGTCGCATCCGCACTTCTACGGGGCGAATGTGGAGATCGCTGATGCCTTCGACGCGCGCATCCTCATTCCCCGCGCCGACCGGCAGTGGGTTCAGCGGCCCTCGCCGCGCATCGAGCTGTTCGATGACGACGCCGAGCCGGTGCCGGGGCTGACGCTCGCCCGGATCGGCGGGCATTTCGACGGCGCGGCCGTGCTGCACTGGCCCGCGGGTTCGCAGGGCCGCGGGGCGCTGCTCACCGGTGACACCATCACCGTCGTCCAGGACCGCGCCTGGGTCAGCTTCATGTGGAGCTATCCCAATCACATCCCGCTGGACGAGGCGACCGTGCTCGACATCGCCCGGCGCGCCGGGCGATTCACCTTCGACCGGATATACGGCGGCTGGTGGGGACGGGTCGTCGTTGACGACGGCGCCGCCGCGGTTCGGCGCTCCGCCGACCGCTATGTCGCGCGGCTCCGCGGCCAGCGACCAGCCACCGGCCGGTAGCCAGCCGCGACTGGCCGCCGGCTGCCTCGCCCCGCAGGGCGTCAAAGCAGGGCGTCAAAACCACGGAGGAAATGGTGACGGACATCCGGGATCTGGACCGGCGTGCGCTGGAGACCACGGTCGAGATTGTCGCGGCGGTGACCGCCGATCAGCTGGAGCTGCCGACGCCGTGCGCGGAGTGGACACTGCGGCAGTTGCTCGGGCACATGATCGGCCAGCACTACGGGTTCGCCGCCTCGGCCCGGGGAGAGACCTCTGATTTGTCGGTCTGGGCCGACCGGCCAGCCGGCGCTGACCTGCATGCGGCCTATGCCGCCGCGGTAGCCGACGTGACGGCGGCCTTTGCCGAGGACGGCGTGCTGGACCGCCGGCTGTGGCTGCCGGAGATCAGGGATGGCGCGCGGTTCCCGGCCACGATGGCAATCGGCTTCCACTTCCTCGACTACGTCGTGCACGGCTGGGATGTCGCCCGCTCCATCGGCAGCGACCCGGGCTTCGACTGCTGACCTGGTGCATGCGGCCCTGGCCCGGGCCATGGAGGTACCGGGCGGGGCCAGCCGGCTGGCCCCGGGAGCCGCGTTTCGGCCCGGTATCGCCCTGCCGGGCGATAGCTCGGAAATGAACCGGCTGCTGGCTACGCTCGGCCGGTCGCCGGACTGGCCCTCCTGAGTCAGGGCCGCCGCGGCGGCGCTCCGGCGTCAGCGCGGTGCGACCAGCAAGGTCTGCAGCGCCGTACCGCAGCGCCCGGATAGGTCGGACAGGGCCGTCTCGGCTAGGCCGGTACCCTGCGTATTCGTCGTGGTGGCCGCCTCCAGCAGCAGCCATTCGCCGACCGGATCACGGGGCAGCACGACCGTGAGATCGACGTTGATGAACAGGAACCGCGCCGGGTCAAGGACGGCGCTCACGCCGCTGCCGGAGTCAGCGACCAGCAAGGCGCGGCACATCGGCGAGGTGTCCTCGCCCGCCACCAGCGGGATGGTCGGCCTGGTCCAGGCCCGGCCCGGGGCAGGCTGCTCGAAGCCGCCGTCCAGGAACCGCCACTCGATGGCGGACAGATACCCGGCCGTGTGGGCATTCGGCAGCCTGGCCGACAACGGCGAGCCGGCCCCCTCCGGCACCGGCGGCGGTATCGGCGGCGGGGCAATGCTGGCCGGGATGACCGGGACCGGGCCGTCCGGGACGGCGATCCGCCATCCCCTGGCATGCAGGACTTCCTGGCCGTCCGCCTCCAGGACCGCTTCCAGCAGTGCCACCCGCCGGCCCGGCCGGACCATCCGGGTACGCACGGTGAGCTCCGCGATGGGCACCGGGCGGAGGATGTCGACAGCCACCCGGCCAAGGCGCTGGCCCTCGGCTGGCTCATGGCGTTCCAATGCGCGCGCCACCAGGGCCGACGGCGGCCCGCCATGCTGGGCGTCCGCGCTCCACGGCCCGGCGGTCGCGGGCGTGGCCGCGAAGGTGCCGGTCCCGGCTGGCTCAAAGAAGGCGCTATGCACGGGGCGCGATGTTACCGGAGCGCGCGCCCGGCGACGAGAAGTGCCGCCCGGGGTGGCGAACCGGAAGCACTATGGTGAAAGGACAACCGCGAGGAGAGTCGGTACGCTTCGTGCCGTGGCGTCGGCTCCGGCTGGCTCTGCGGGGCGTTAGCTCAATGGTAGAGCAGCGGACTTTTAATCCGTGGGTTCAGGGTTCGAGCCCCTGGCGCCCCACGCGCCTGACCTGGCTTTTCGCCGCTCCGGAAGCGCGTGGCAGCGCTGAGTGCCCGGGACCTGACAGCCCGCCGTGATGAATCGTTTACACGCCTAGGCATTTTGCCGCCGGTGACCCGTCGGGAGACACTCGGCGGATGGCTGCTTCGATGGATCAAGGTCTTACTCCCGCGCCGCTGCGTTGCGGGATCGTTCTGCGCGTTCAGGAGGATGCATGTCAGATTCTCCGGGCGGGACAGCTTTCCTCTGTTCGATTCGCGAGGCCCTTCCCTTCGCCGCGGACCGAGAGGGTGTCACCCGGTCATCTCGTCGCGGTCGCGGCCGCGACGGACGGCGCTGAGGCGGTGGTCTGGCGCTGGTACGACGCCGTGGTGCTCGGCGAGGAGACGGGCCTGGTCCGGCTATGGGAGCCCGCACACGGCGAAGTTGTTGCGCATCCCCGCCGCGCCGGGCTGCATCGGCAGCCCGGAACGCGGGCCTATTTGTCCGCCGGGCTGCCCGGTGCCGACTGGTGGGTCGCCGGTGCCGCCGTGGCGATGGCGCAGGACGCCGACGTCGAGCTGGATGAAGTCGGGCGTTTCTGCACCGAGCATGGTCTGTGGCCGGGCTTGGCGTAAGCGCCGGCCGGGGCAGCACGGCCCTCCGGCCAGGTGATCATGGTGGCGGGTAATCGGCTGGAATGAGTCAGCTGACGGTGCACTGCGCGCTGGACCGCACCAGGTCCGTATCGACAGTTTCGTGGGTGCCACGGATGCTGCTGACGAATCGGAGCCCGGCACCGCTTGGCAGGGCCGAGAGGTGAATGATCGTGAGATGGCTCTGGCCTTCATGGCGGGCAGAGATGACCTTTTGCAGGAGGCCCGGCCGGTAGGGGTACGGCTGGCAGGCCGGGTTCTGCTGGCCGGTGAAGGTGACGGTGGCCGGGACGCCGTCCGCGCGCAGCCTGGTTTGCAGCCCGGCCGGATCACGGAACTCGCGGATGGTGACCTTGACGTTGCCGTCGGCCTGCTTGACGACCGTCCAGGCGGCCAGCTGGGCGCCGGGCTGGCGGCTGGCTTGGTGGCTGGCCGGCAGTAGCGCGATCACGCCAACGATCACAGCCGCGATGGCGCCGGTCGCCGACAGGCCGCCAAGAGACAGTCGCGTGATGGAGCGCCGATGCCTTCGATCGCCTCGGCGGATGACATCGGCCGCGGCCAGCGGCCGGGCCACGCGGGCGGCGTCATCGGCCATCTGCTGCAGTTCGCCTGTTAGATCAGACATGAGACCTCCTGGTCAGTTACTCGGTTGTTGGGGCGGCCGTTTCCCGCAGGTGGGGCCTGAGCGCGGCCCGGCCGCGAGCGAGCCTGGCCTTGACCGTCCCGGTCGGCACGCCGGTTTCGGCGGCGATCTGATCGACTGTCAGGTCGCATAGGTGATAGAGGACTAGCGCGCGGCGCTGTTCGGCGGGCACCTTGCGCAGGGCAGCGGCGAACGCGACCCGCCCAGGGTCGGGTCCTTCGGTGGACTCGGGCCGGGCATTCAGCACCATCAGCCGGGCGCCGACGCGGGCACGCCGCCACCGGGAGGCCGCGATCCGCCAGGCCGTGACGCGGACCCAGGCCTCGGGTTCCTGGTCTCGGTCGATCTTGCTGCGGCGCGCCCAGGCCCGGACAAACGCCTCCTGCACGGCGTCCTGAGCCTCAGCCTGGTCCCCGGTCATGGCGTAGAGCTGGCCCACTAGACGCTGAAAGGAAGCGGCATAAAAGCTGGTGAACTCGTCGCGATCCAACGCGTCTCCGCCTTCCCCGCGATGCTGGGTGCCGCTGCTTTCCGGCCGGTCACACTATGCATACCTACGGGCCCGGCTGTTGGTTGCCGACCAGGCGTACCGAAGCTCACTCGACCAGCCGGCCGTGCCACGCGCCGGGAGCCCAATGCGGAGCCACCCGGGCGAACGACATCAGGGGGAGGCGCCTGAGAGCCCAGTAGCGACGCTGCCAGGCAAGGAGTTACGGCGAGGATCCCTTCCGCTACGAGCCTGGGTGCCTGGTCAGGAACGACTCGATGAGGGAAGCGAAGCGCGGTCCTTCCTGGAACAGGAACCCGTGCCCAGCGTCGGGGTAGAGCACCAGTCTCGCCCCCGGGATGATGCGGGCGAGGGTGTGGTCATTGGCGACCGGGTCGAGCTGGTCGTCGGTGCCGTCGGCGATAAGAGTGGGCGCTGAGATACTGGCGATCTTGCGTCCGGCTGCGTCGGTGCCGTCCCACCAGTTGGCTACGGCGCCCGCCTGCGCCACTTTCGCGAGGCTCGACGCCGCAGGGGCGGCTGGGTATTCCGAGATCGCTGCCGTGAACGCGTTGTAGGCGCTGGCCTGATTGGCAGGGAAAAGGCTGCCGGCCTGGCGCGCCGCCGGCGAGGCCACGATCGTGCCGGTCCCGGGGAACGTGGCGCACAGCACCAGGCGGCGCACCTGGGCCGGATGCAGGACCGCCAGCGCCTGGGCGATCATGCCGCCCATTGACCAGCCCAGTACGTTCGGCCGGCCGAGGCCGAGGGCGTCGATGAGCGCACTGGTCTGGTCGGCCATGGCGTCGATGGTGAGCGTCGCGGTCTGCTCCCCGGGCAGTGGCTGGGTACGGCCAATGCCGGCGTTGTCGAACATCACGACCCGGTTGTGCCGGGCGAGGGCGTGAACCAGCCGCGGATCCCAGACCTCCATGGTCCCGGCGTAGCCCATGATCAAGACCAGCGGAGGGCCGCTCCCGACGACCCGGTACCCGACGGCACCCAGCCTGGTGTGCGCGATCCGCACCGGCGCCGACACCACTGAGGCCGTTCCCGGTGCCATCCCCGGTGAGGAGCCGCACGCGCTCAGCGCGACAGACGCCAGCATCGCGACCAGGCCCAGACCGATTCCTGGCCGCCACCACACTTCGATCGCCTGCCTCGATAGCTAATGGTCTGGGTCACCATTGCCCGGCCGAGCTGGAGGTAAACGACGACGACTTGGATGCGTGCTGATTGAGGTTTCGTTTCCCCCTTCGCCGCTCCGGCAGAAGCGGCCGGGCTGAAGTGCCTACTGCGGGCGTTTTACCAGGGTCAGGAAGAAGTCGTCGATGTGCCTGATCGCGTCGGCGAACCGGGCGGCGTCGAACGGCTTGATGACGTAGGCGTTGGCGTGCAGCTCGTAGCTGCGCAGGACGTCGGCCTGCGCTTGTGATGTGGTGAGCACGACCACGGGGATGGTGCGCAGGCCGGGGTCGGTCTTGAGTTCGCCGAGGACCTCCAGGCCGCTGCGGCGGGGCAGGTTGAGGTCGAGCAAGACCAGGGCCGGGCGGGCCATGCCAGCGAAGTCATCGGTGCGGCGCAGGAACCGCATCGCCGCCTCGCCGTCGCCGACGACGTGCAGCTGCAGGCCCAGGTGATGGTCCTCGAAGGCTTCCCTGGTCAGCAGCACGTCGCCGGGGTCGTCCTCGACCAGGAGAACATCGGCGGTGCCGAGCAAGGCTGAGCTGGTCATCAGCGGGACCCCAGCGTTTCCGCAGTCGCGGACGCGGGCCCGGCCGCCAGCGCGCCGGGCGGGCTGAAATCGGGAACAGCGGGCGGGGGCGCGAGGGCCTGGTCCAGGTCGGGGAAGCTGGGGATCAGGCGGTCGATGCCGGTGAGCGCGAAGATGCGGAGGACGGCAGCGGCGCAGATGACGAGCAGCAGCTCACCGCCCTCGGCCCGGGCCCGCTTGTGCGCGCGGACCAGGACGCTAAGCCCGGCCGAGTCGCAAAACCGGGTCCGGGCCATGTCGACCACCAGCGTCCTGCTCCCGGGCCCGGCCGCTTCGAGCAGCGCCGTGCGCAACCCGGGGGCATTGGTGATATCGATCTCCTCGGGCGCCGTCACGACGCGCGCACCGCTGACCACCGCAACGGGGAAGCTGGCCACAGGCACCTGCGTCACCTCCGGTGGCCGGAGTCGGTTACTGCCGCGTCCCTGAGCCGGTCAGGGCACTACCAGGATCGGGGCCGGGTGGAGACCTGTCAATAGAAACATGAGAAAAACTTCGTGAGTAATTTTTCGCGTGGATGTTCTCGCGTGATTGTTCTCGCGAGGATACACTCGGCGGGCATGAGCGTTCCTGACGAGCGCGGCGGCAGCTGGACGCTGCTAACCGGGCACGGGCACGTGCTGGTAGAGATCGCCCGCACCCCCACCGCGCGGATCCGCGACATCAGCGCCACCGTCGGCCTCACCGAGCGCACCGTCCAGGTCATCGTGGCCGACCTGGAAGCAGCGGGCTATCTCACCCGCACCCGGACCGGCCGGCGCACCCGGTACTCCGTGAACCGCCAGCACCTGTTCCGGCACACCGCCCAGGAAGGCCTCCGGATCGGCCCGTTCCTCGACCTGCTCGCCGCGAACGGCAAACCCACCACAACCAGACCGGATGACGGCACCCGGTCATAGCCGACGAGTTCCTCCATCTCGCGGTCTTGAGCGGTGACGAGGATCGATGCCAAGGCTCAGTACCGCGGCCACCAGGCCTCCTGCGGCAGGCTTTCTACCTTCCCGGGACGCGATCGACGCGCTCGCTGATGGGGGAGCCCGGGGCGGTTAGCCTTCGTTGCCAGGCAGGAATTCCTGGACTTTGGTCTTCAGGCCCTCCTTGATCACGCCCCAGCGGTCTTCGTCGCCCTTGAGCAGGGCCTGGGCGGCGTCCTTGGCCTGTTCGAAGGTGGCATGCGGCGGGATCGGCGGCACGTTCGGGTCAGTGCGCACATCGAGCACGGCTGGCCGGTCAGCGGACAGGGCGCGGTCCCATGCCGGGCCTAGCTGATCAGGCTTGTCGACGTTAATGCCGTACAGGCCGAGGCTGGCGGCGAAGGCTGCGTAATCGACGTCGGGCAGTTTCTGGGACTCGGTGAACTTCGGGGCGCCTTCCATCGCCCGCATCTCCCAGGTGACCTGGTTGAGGTCATCGTTGTGCAGGACGGCGATGATCAGGCGGGGGTCATCCCATTCCTGCCAGTAGTGCTTGATGGTGATCAGCTCGGCGAGGCCGTTCATCTGCATCGCGCCATCGCCGGCGAACACGATGACCGGCCGGCCGGGATGGCCGAACTTCGCGCCGATGCCGTAGGGCACGCCGGGACCCATGGTGGCCAGGTTCCCCGACAGCGAGCCGCGCATGTCACCGCGGAACTTCAATTGCCGGGCGTACCAGTTAGCCGAGGATCCTGAATCGGCGGTCACGATGGCGTTGCCGGGCAGCCGGGACGACAGCTCAGCGAACAGCCGCATCGGATTAACCGGGTCGGCCTCGACCATGGCCTCGGCCTCCATGACCTGCCACCAGCGGGCTACCTTGGCCTCGATGCCCTCGCGCCAGGCCCGGTCATCCTTGCGCTGCAGCAGCGGGATTAGCGCCCGCAGGGTAGCGGCCGCGTCGCCAACGAGATTGGCCTCATACGGATACCGCATGCCGATGTACTTGGCGTCAACGTCGATCTGCACCGCCCGGGCCTGATCGAAAGCCGGCAGGAACTGGGTATAAGGGAAGCTCGAGCCGACGGTCAGCAGAGTGTCGCAGTCCATCATCATGTCGTAGCTCGGCCTGGTCCCGAGCAGCCCGATCGAGCCCGTGACGTACGGCAGGTCGTCGGCAAGGACGTCCTTGCCCAGGAGCGGCTTGGCCACCCCGGCACCGAGCAACTCGGCAACCTGCTGAAGTTCCGAGCGGGCGCCGCGGGCACCCGAGCCGGCCAGGATCGCTACCTTCTGCCCAGCGTTAAGGATCTCCGCGGCACGGCCGATCGCGGCATCGCCCGGCACCGTCACCGGCCAGTCGACGCCGATGCTGGAAGGCACCATCTTGAACTCGTGCGCAGGCGCGGCGTACTCCAGCTCCTGCACGTCCGACGGGATGATAATCGCCGTCGGTGCCCGTTCCGCCAGGGCAACGCGGATAGCGCGGTCCAGCACGTTCGGCAGCTGCTCCGGCACGGTGACCATCTGCACGTAGTCGCTGGCCACATCCTTGAACAAGCTCAGCAGGTCCACTTCCTGCTGGTAGGAGCCACCCATCGCCGAGCGGCTGGTCTGGCCCACGATCGCCACCACCGGCACGTGATCGAGCTTGGCGTCGTACAGGCCGTTGAGCAGGTGAATCGCGCCAGGACCGGACGTCGCCGTGCACACCCCGACACGGCCCGTGAACTTCCCGTAGCCCACAGCCTCGAACGCGCTCATCTCCTCATGCCGCGACTGCACGAACTTCGGCTTGTTCTCCGCGCGGCCCCAGGCCGCCAGGATGCCGTTGATGCCATCGCCGGGGAACCCGAAAACTACCTCCACCCCCCACGCACGCAAGCGCTCCAGCAGGTAATCGGCAACTGTCTTCGCGGCCATCGGCAGTCCTCTGCGCTAGATAAACCTATGGTCAGTTCTCGCCAGCTCAGCTCAAGGCCAGCACCTCCTACCCAAGGACGGCCAAACCATTCACCGTCGATGCCGGCACGTAGACGTCGGCCTGTTCGGCCGCGGGAT
>CAVWLF010000013.1:0-295065 GCA_963755815.1 uncultured Actinomycetes bacterium | reverse complement strand
GAAGAGCATGACGCTGCCCCGGGCGGTGTAACGCCACCACCCCTCGCCGCGCCCGAGAACCCTGGCCCGCATCGGTCGCCTCCCTGGCCGGATGCTAGCCGAGCCGTCACCGGCGCTCCCGGGCGCCCGGGGAACCGTCCGCGGACTGGACCGCAGACAAGTAACTTGCGCAAAATGATTTGTGATGCAAAGCTGATGACATGGCAGACGAACAAGTTCCGGTCGCGGACACTCCCGGGCAGCTGCTGTCGGCCACCCACGAGCTCACCCGGCGGGTGCGCCAGGCGCAGCGCGCCACCTGGTTCCCGCTGGTGCTCCTCGGCCTGGTCGTCGTCGCCGCGGTGCCGGTTTACCGTTACGGGGCGCGCCTGGCCATCAGCTGCGTTCCGGTCAGCGGGGGAGTAGTTCCGGTCAGCGGGGGAGTAGCCGAACGCTGCCTGGTCACCTACGGCGGCTGGCCGGCCTTCATCTACTGGATGGTCGCCCTGGTCCTGGCCTACGCCGTGATCGCCGGTTTCTACGTGCTCAGGGCCCGCCGGCGCGGGGTCGGAGCCCGGATCCGGCCCTACGTCCTGGCCGGGATCGCCGGGCTCATACTGGTCGCGGTGATCTGGCCGGTGCAGCAGCATCTGGGCAGCCTGCAGTCCCAGTCCAACTTCCAGGCCGCCCTGGTCGTGCACGGGCTGAACCCGCTGCTGGCCATCAGCCTGGCGCTGTTCGTGCTGGCCTGGGCGGAACGCAACGGGGCGCTGCTCGCGTTCGCGGTCTGCTATCTGGCCGCGACGCTGCTGGCCAACTACTCCGACGTCCCGCGGCGGCTATTCGAGGACCTCGGCTGGGTCGCGACTCCGCAGTGGTTCTTCCTGCCCACGCTATGCCTGGCCGGCGGCGTGCTGCTGCTCGGCGGCGCCGCCTTCGCTGTCGCCGAACGACGCCGCAAATGACTCACCCGGCGAATGGGCTGGACGACGTCGTCCACCAGCGCGTCCGGCTGGGCATCCTGGCCATCGCGCAGGAGGCGCGGCGGGTGGAGTTCGGCTTCCTGCGCACCAGCCTGGAGCTCACGGCGGGCAACCTTTCGCAGCACCTGGCGGTGCTGGAGAAGGCCGGCCTGGTCGAGATCGAGAAGGGCTACGCCGGCAAGCGCGGACGCACCTGGATCCACCTGACCCCGCTGGGGAAGAAGGCGCTGCATGCCGAGATCGCCCAGCTGAAACGCCTGATCGGCCAGGTCGAGCAGACCGCGGCCGCGGGCGACGACACCGGGCTACCGGAAAGGACAACAACATGAACGAGCAACGCGGCGCCCGCCGCAACCGGCTAGGCCGGCCAGGATTCCGGCGCGCGGGCGTACTGCCCACCGCGGTGGCCGGCCTGGCCCTGCTGGTGGCGGCCTGCGGCGGCAGTGCGGCCGGCTCGGCCGCTTCGAGCGGATCGGCTTACCAGCAGGCGCTGGCCTTCACGCACTGCATGCGCTCGCACGGCGAGGCAGGCTACCCCGACCCGGTCCGGGAAGCCGGGGACGCGGTGGCGTTCAAGATCACGCCCGCCAGCGGGATTCACACCAACTCCGCCTCGTACCAGTCGGCTTACGGCGCCTGTCACCAGCTGCTCCCGAGCGGCCGGACCGGACTCACGCCGGGACTGCGCCAGCAGGCCATCGCCGCCGCGCGGAAGTACTCGGCGTGCATGCGCTCGCACGGGATAGCGAATTTCCCCGACCCCGTCTCGACCGGGAAGGGCATCTCGATCCCGCCTATGCACGGCGTTAATCCTCAGTCGCAGCAGTTCCAGTCCGCGGAGAAAGCCTGCCGTTCCCTCCTGCCCAGGATTGCCGCCGCGGGGTGAGCGGCCCCGGGATCTCAGGCCGCGACCGGGAGGCTGAGCGGGCCCCGGATGGTGGTGGCGTTGCGGCGCGTGACCGGGCCGGCCTGACGCAGGCCGGGCAGGCGCTCGGCGAGCAGGCGGAAGGCGATCCTGGCCTCCAGGGTGGCGAGCGGCTGGCCCAGGCAGTAGTGAATGCCGCTGGAGAACGCCAGGTGCGGGGCCGCGTTCTCCCGGCTCAGGTCGAACGCGGCCGGATTGAGGTAAACCCCGGGGTCCCGGTTCGCCGCGGCGAGCAGCGTGATGACCTTCTGGCCGGCCTGGATCCGCTGCCCTTCGAGTTCCACCGGCTCGAGGGCGTCCCGGTCGGTCAGGTGGACGGGCGGGTCATACCGGAGGGTCTCCTCGACCGCCTTGGGGGCCATGCCCTCCGGGTCAGCGCACAGGGCCTTCCACTGCTCCGGGTGGCTGAGCAGCGCGATGACGCCGTTGCTGATCAGGTTGACGGTGGTCTCGAAACCCGCGATCAGCAGCAGAAAGCAGATCGGCAGCATCTCCGCGGGCTGTACCTGGCCGCCTTCGGCTGCGACGATGTGGCTGACCACGTCGTCCTGCGGCTGCTGACGGCGCAGCGCGAACAGGTTCTCGAACAGCTGCTGCAGCTCGGCGCTGGCCGATTGCAGCTTCGCCGCGTGGCGCAGCGACCGGATGCCGTCGAGCGCCCCGGCGATGAGCACGCCGTAGCGGGAGAACGTCGCTGCGTCCGAGTCCGGGATGCCGAGCAGGGAGGTGATGACCGCGATCGGCATCGGCGCGGCGAAGGCGGGGACCAGATCGAACGTGCCCTTCGCGGCCGCCTCGTCCAGCAGCTGGCCGGCGACCTGCTCGATCCGTGCCGCGTAGGTCGCCACCGCCTTCGGGCTGAAGGCCGGGGCGGCGACGCGGCGCAGCCGGGTGTGGTCCGGCGGGTTCTTGCCGAGGAACGACATCTCGAACCCGTCCGGCGGGCGCACGCCGAACCGGCGATCGCGCAGGACCGCGCTGCACACCCGGTGACTGGTGGTCGCCCAGTTGCCCCGCCCGGTCGGGGTCAGCGTCCCGCGCGCGCGCAGCTGCTCGTACAGCGGGTAGGGGTCAGCGCGCCCCGGGCGCAGGGAGAGCCGGGCGACTGGGTCACGCCGGACGTAGCCGGCGTAGGCGACGGCGGTCTTCTCCCGGTACAGCTGGCTGGCGAACGCGATCGTGCTGGTCAGGTCACTCACCACAGGCTCCTCAGGCCGGCGGGACGTGCGGCTAGGCGCCGACGCCGCGCAAAAGCGCGTCGAAGGCGAGATCGGGGGCGTCCAGCGGGGCCAGCGTCCCGTCATAGATCGACTCGGCCGCGGAGTAGACCACCGCGTAGAGGATGCGGAGCTGCCACCAGTCCGGAGTGTCCTCCGACAGGATGCCGAGCTTGCGGGCGTGCCGGAGCAGGACGAGCTGGCGCTCCTGCAGGACATCGATCCGCGCGCAGATCTCGTCCACGTGCTCCAGGGCCGGTGTCCGCCACAGGAACGCGAGCTGCGGCCCCAGCGGGACCATCGCCGTGACGAGCGCCCGGAGCCCGGCGCCGGGGTCGGCCTCGCTCGCCGCGCTGACCGCCCGCTCCCAGACGTCGATCGCCCGGTGGGCGACCGCGCGGATCAGGTCATCCCTGGTGGCGTACTGCTTGTGCAGCGTCGTGCGCCCGATGCCGGCCGCGCTGGCCACCTCGGCCAGCGACGCGGCCGGATCATCGACCAGCACTTCCGTCGCGATGTCGAGCAGCGTGGGGATGGGACGGCGCGGCCCGCGTCGGGCCACCGGCTGCGGAACAGTCATGTTCACTACTGTACAGTGATGCTCAATACAGAGCAAGATCGTTCCATAACCGGCGGAAATCGCGAACCCGGCGGAAATCGCGCCCGGGATCTAGTCGACCGCCCGGCCAGCACGGAACCTGCCCGGCCAGCGGGACCGCGCAACTTGACTGTGACACCGGGCAGATCGAGTGCGACAGGACAGCGGCAATGCCCGCTGACCGCGTCATGGGGGGAGCAGCCGCTCCCGGTTTACTTTACATAATGTACATTATCGGCGCACAGCCCATGGGGAGTCGTCCGCCGGAAGCTGTACCTTGGCCTGGCGTGTGGTGATGGCCGGCCCGGGGCGGGCCCGGCCATCACCTGAGTACCGTTACGGCAGGGTCACCGGGCCGTGGCCGCGGACGAAGACTTGCTGGGCGAGCAGCGTCTTGCCCACGGAGCAGGCGCCATGGGAGTCGCGGGCGGTGATCTCGACGTCGGAGATCGTGGCACGCCCGGAGCCGGTGATTCCGGCGTACTTGCCGGTGCCGCGGCTGATCTTGTAACTGATGTTCAAGGTTGCTGTGAGCAGGCACGTCGCTGTGTTGAGATGCTGGTGCTGGCTGGTGATCGCGGGCGTGACGAGGAAGCTGCCGCCGGGGAACTTGAAGGTGTCGGTGTTGTTGTTGTGCTGGGTGTCAACACCGGCGGCGGTGAAGGCGCCGTAGGCGATGACGTGGGCCTGGTTGGAGGTCGGCGAGGCGACCATTTCCTGGAAGTGCTCGGCCGTGGCCGCGGCCGGCCGGGCGCTGGCCGCGGCCATCCCGGCTCCGCCGATCATTATGGCTGTGGTGGCCGCGGCGATGATCGCGGTGATGGTCTTGCGCATTGCTGTCTCCTGTGTCGCGTGAAGGTAGCCGGATCGGTTGGGGCTACCGGGGTGGAACCATCGGGCAGATGCTCAGCGGGGAATCCGGATTTCTCTGGCGGTCACGGGTCCGCGTCAGCCGTGGTGGCGCGAGGTCGCGGTCACCTGGCGGGCACGCCTTGCCTGCCCCGCCAGACGTCTGCTGTGCTGCTGGGTCAGGAGGCTTGGATGCTGCGTTCGGCGTGAGCGGGGGCACCTGCTGGGAGGTGCGCGGACGCGGCGGAGACTTCAGCGCCGGCTGAGTGCGAGCCGGATAGGACGATGACGGCGATGCGGCCCAGGGCGGCGAGCATCAGCGCGTAACTGGCGATGGCGAGAGGCACGCTGGCGAAGGACAGCCCGACGATGTTGACAACGGTGCCAACGATGATGCCCGCGGCGGTCCAGGGGGGCACGGCGCGGGAGCGCCAGAGCCCGGCGGACAGGAGGACCATCCCGCAGAGCACCGCTAGCCCGCCGGCCACGTAGATGAGCGATATGCCCGGAGCAGCGTCGTAGCGCGCGGCGAGCGCAGCCATTTGGCTGAGGCTGGCGCCGCGCGCGGCCATCTGCCAGTACATCAGCTCGGTCGCCGAGTCGCCGATCGAGACCAGTATCCCGAACAAGGCCAGGCTCCCGGCCACGTACGCCCACCCCGGCCGGCTCGGCCGGAGCACGCGCATCAACGCGAGGACCGCCGGGACCAGCAGGTAGCTGCTGAGCAGGATGAAGAGCGAGAACACGTACCAGCGTCCTGGATGGACCGCGATGGCGGCGATCTGGGCGCGGTCGCTGGCGCGCAGCGGAGGCCACGCGCAGACCGCGACGAGCCCGAGCAGCGGCGCGAGGATCAGCGACGCGCCGGCTGCCTTCCTTGGCAATTGTTGCCACATGAGAGTTTCCTTTCCTTCGGTGACCTGGGCTCGAAGGTAGGCGGCTGGCCGCCTGGACGTCTGCGGCCGCAGGAGCGAACCAGCTGGGCCTTAAGGATGAATCCGCGCCGCCGCGAGGATGAGTCTCGGCAGCCGCACGGGCGATGCGGAACGCCATGGCGAGCAGTACTTTTGGTGCTATGAAGGCCGCTGACCGCGCGGTGGCGCTGGACCTGAGCCTGGGTCTGACCGGCGTCGTGCTGGCGGCCGTGGCGGTGTGGTCCGCCAACGTGATAGGCACCGCATTCGCCGGGCCCACGTGGCTGAAGGTTGTCTGGCCGCTGCTGATCGGCGCGCCATTGGCGCTGCGCCGGCGGGCACCGCTGCTGGGCTGGGCCATCATCTGGGCCGGTGTCTCGCTGCAGGCCCTGATCACGGGAAACTCGCCGGAAGGCGTGGAGCTGATATTCGTCTTCGGGGTGGGCAGTTATTCCGTCGCCGCCTACAGTCCGTTGCGCCGGGCCGCGGCCGGGCTAGCAGTGACCGCTGCGGGCGCCACCGTGTATGGCCTGGCGAACCACGACACCATGAGCGGCAACACCGGAGATCTGTGGTCCGACGCTTTCTTCGCGACCGCGATCCTGGCGGCCTGGCTGGCCGGTGTCTTCGTCCGGGGACGGAGAGAGACAGCCGCGCACGCAGCACGCACCGCGGCCGCCGAGCGCCAGGCCGAGCGAGCGGTGGCTGATGAGCGCGCCCGGATGGCGCGCGAGCTGCACGACATTGTCTCGCACAACCTGAGCGTGGTAATCCTGCAGGCGGCCGGCGCGCAGGCCGCGGGCAGCCCAGATGCCGGGACCCTGGAGAAAATCGAGCGCAGCGGCCGGCAAGCGCTGGTGGAGATGCGCAGGCTGCTCGGCGTGCTGCGCCAGCCAGACGAACAGCCAGGGCCACCGGGGCTATCTCCGCAGCCGGGCATCGCGGACCTGGCAGCGCTGGCCGAAGGAGTTCGCGCGGCCGGACTGCCGATACGGCTAGACATCGACGGCGACCCCGCCCAAGTGCCCAGCGTGGTGGATATCTCGGCCTACCGGATCGTGCAGGAAGCGCTGACCAACGTGCTCAAGCATGCCGGAAAGGCCAGCGCGCAGGTCAGCGTCAGGTGCGGCACCGGCGAGGTGGTGATCGAGGTCACCGACGACGGGACGGGCCCGCCCGCGGACAGGCAGAACGACGACGGGCATGGCCTGGCCGGAATGCGCGAGCGCGTGGCGCTGTTCGGAGGCGAACTGGTCGCCGGGCCGCTGCCAGCCGGCGGATTCGCGGTCCGGGCCCGCCTGCTAACCGGCGAAGTACCCCAGACGGGACGGCCCCTGCTATGAGCCCCGTCATCAGCGTGCTCATCGCCGATGACCAGGTCCTGGTCCGCGAAGGCCTGCGGATGCTGCTGGAAGCAGAGCCGGACATCACCGTGGCAGGCGAGGCAGGCAACGGCAGCGAGGCCATCGCGGCCGCGCGCAGACTTGACCCCGATGTTGTGCTCATGGATGTCCGCATGCCCGACATGGACGGGATCGAGGCGACCGCACAACTCGTTCGGGCCGGCAGCCGTGCCAGAATCCTGATGCTCACCACGTTCGACCTTGACAAATACGTCTACCAGGCGATGCGGGCCGGCGCGAGCGGCTTCCTGCTCAAAGACGCCAGCCACGGCCAGCTAGCGACCGCGATCCGGACCGTGGCTGCCGGCCAGGCCCTGCTGGCGCCGCCCATCACCCGCCGCCTGGTCGAGGATTTTTGCCGCGGGCCTGCCCCGGATGGCGCCGCTGCCGAGACGGCCCGGTTGAGCCAGCGTGAACTCGACGTGGTGCGGCAAGTGGCCCAAGGCCTGTCCAACGCCGAGATCGCCGGCCAGCTGTACCTGAGCGAGGCCACCGTGAAAAGCCACATTGCTCGCATCCTGGCCAAGCTCGGACTGCGAGACCGAGTGCAGATTGTGGTCTTCGCCTACGAGACCGGCATCATCCGGCCCGGCCGAGCACAGGATGGGAAACCCTAAAAAGGTGGCGGAGGGGCGCCTCGGCAAGACCGGCGAGGGCCACGCGGGAGAATGACAAGCGTGGCACTGATGACCGAGGCGGAGCTGGAGTTCCTGATTCCGCCTGAGCACTCGGACTGGCTGATCGCGCGCACCGCGCGCCAGGACTGGCCGTGCGCCTGCGCCGACGAGGTGACCGGGTACGAGGTCAGGGTGACCCGGCCAGGCGGCACCTCCGCGCAGTACGCGCCGACCCCGGAGCGGGCCAGGATCAGGACAAGCCAGCTCGTGGCCCGCAACCCGGGCGCGACCGTCACGACCGTGCCGATGCTGAACCGCCGCTACCGGGCCGACTGCCTGAAGGTCATCCCGGCCGGGACGGCTTACCTGGAATACCTCGCGGAGTCAGCCTCCTACGAAAGCGGCGAGCGATACTGCCAGCGCTGCGGGCTGACCGTGTGGATCGAGGGACCAGGTGGCCGGTGACCGGGCCGGGGCCGCCGGCGCCCGGGTTTGGGCCCGCTCCCCCGGCTGGGTACGCTGGGTGCCAGCATGGCGTTGACCCGGTCATCACCGGTGAGCCTCCGGAAGAACAGGTGCCTGGCGCCTCAGTAGAACCGGACGGGCGGGCCCGTCACAGCCTTCCGAAACGAGCGGCCGCGGCCCGCCCGCTCCCCCACCGGGAAACGGGCCCGCGGCAAGCGAGGTGGTACCGCGGTGCCGCCCGGGCCTGGTCCCGGGCGCTGTCGTCCTCGTGGCCAGCAGCACGAGGGACCGACCGCGAAGGATCACCGATGACGTACCCGAAGGCATCCGCCGCCGAGACCGGCGGCGGCGTGCCCGCCAGCCCGCGTTTCCCCGAGATCGAGGAGCGGGTGCTTGCCTACTGGGCGGCCGACGACACGTTCCGCGCCTCGGTGCGGAACCGCCCGGCCGGGGAGAACGGCGCGAACGAGTTCGTGTTCTACGACGGCCCGCCGTTCGCGAACGGCCTGCCGCATTACGGCCACCTGCTCACCGGCTACGTCAAGGACCTCATCCCCCGGTACCAGACCATGCGCGGCCGGCGGGTCGAGCGCCGGTTCGGCTGGGACACCCACGGCCTGCCCGCCGAGCTGGAGGCGATGAGCCAGCTCGGCATCAAGACCAAGGAGGAGATCGACGAGCTGGGCATCGGGAAGTTCAACGAGGCCTGCCGCGAGTCGGTGCTGCGCTACACCCAGGAGTGGCGCGACTACGTCACCCGGCAGGCCCGCTGGGTCGACTTCGAGCACGACTACAAGACGCTCGACCTCTCCTACATGGAAAGCGTCATGTGGGCGTTCAAGCAGCTGCACGACAAGGGCCTGGCCTACGAGGGCTTCCGCTGCCTGCCGTACTGCTGGAACGACGAGACCCCGCTGTCCGCGCACGAGCTGCGGATGGACGACGACGTCTACCAGATGCGCCAGGATCCGGCCGTCACGGTCGGGCTCCGGCTGGAAACCGGCGAGCTGGCGCTGATCTGGACGACGACTCCGTGGACCCTGCCGTCCAACCTGGCCATGGCCGTGCACCGCGACGTCGACTATGTCGTGGTCGAGTCCGACGCCGCCGGGCGGCCGGAGCGGTACCTGCTGGCCGAGGCGCGGCTGCCCGCCTACGCGCGCGAGCTCGGCGAGGACGCCGGATCGAGGATCGTCCGCCGCTGTCGGGGCACTGACCTGGTCGGGCTGCGTTATACCCCGCCGTTCAGCTACTTCCTCGGGCACCCGAACTCCCATCAGGTGCTGCATGCCGACTACGTGACCACCGCCGACGGCACCGGCATCGTGCACATCGCGCCGGCGTTCGGCGAGGAAGACAAGCTGCTCACCGATACCTACGGGATCGTGCCGGTGGTGCCGGTCGGCCCGGACGGCAAGTTCACCTACCCGGTCAGCGACTACGCCGGGATGCACGTGTTCGACGCCAACCAGGCGATCATCGACGACCTCCGGGCGCAGACCGAGGCGGGAGCCGTAGGCGCGGCGGGCTCGACCACGCCGGGCACCGTGCTGCTGCGGCGCGAGACCTACGACCACTCCTACCCGCACTGCTGGCGGTGCCGCAAGCCGCTGATCTACATGGCGGTCACCTCGTGGTTCGTCTCGACGACGGCCATCCGGGACCAGATGCTCAAGCTGAACGAGCAGATCACCTGGGTGCCGGAGCACGTCAAGCACGGCCAGTTCGGCAAGTGGCTGGAGAACACCCGGGACTGGTCGATCAGCCGCAACCGGTACTGGGGCAGCCCGATCCCGGTGTGGAAGTCGGATAACCCGGAGTTCCCGCGGACCGATGTGTACGGCTCGCTGGCCGAACTGCAGGCCGACTTCGGCGTGACGGTCACCGACCTGCACCGCCCGGCCATCGACGAGCTCACCCGGCCCAACCCGGACGACCCGTCCGGCCGGTCGGTCATGCGCCGGGTCACCGACGTGCTGGACTGCTGGTTCGAGTCCGGCTCGATGTCCTTCGCGCAGGTGCATTACCCGTTCGAGAACGCCGGCTGGTTCGATGACCACTTCCCCGGCGACTTCATCGTCGAGTACATCGGGCAGACCCGCGGCTGGTTCTACACCATGCACGTGCTGGCCGCGGCGCTGTTCGGCCGGCCCGCGTTCGAGGCCTGCGTGAGCCACGGCATCGTGCTCGGCTCGGACGGGCAGAAAATGTCGAAGTCGCTGCGCAACTACCCGGATGTGCGCGAGGTGTTCGACCGCGACGGCGCGGACGCCATGCGGTGGTTCCTGATGTCCTCCCCCATCCTGCGCGGCGGCAACCTGGTCGTCACCGAGCAGGGCATCCGCGACGGCGTCCGGCAGGTCCTGATCCCGCTGTGGAACAGCTGGTACTTCTTCTCGCTGTACGCGAACGCGGCCGGCCACGAGGCATCGGCCGCCGCGGCGCCGGCTCACCTGCTCGACCGGTACCTGCTGGCGAAGCTGCGCGTCTTCGTCGAGACGGCCGAGCGGCAGCTGGACCACTACGAGGTCGCGAACGCCTGCGAGTCGGCCCGCGCCTTCGTCGACGTCCTGACGAACTGGTACATCCGGCGCTCGCGCGAGCGCTTCTGGGGCACCTCCGGCGCCGACGCGTCGGTGGCGCAGCAGGCGTTCGACACCCTGTACACCGCCCTGGAGGTCACCTGCCGGGTAGCGGCGCCGCTGCTGCCGCTGACGGCCGAGGAGATCTGGCGCGGCCTGACCGGCGGCCGCTCGGTGCACCTGGCCGACTGGCCGGACGTGTCGGCGCTGCCGTCCGACCCCGGCCTGGTGACCGCCATGGACCGCACCCGCGAGGTCTGCTCGGCCGCGGCGGCGCTGCGCAAGGCGGCCGGGCTGCGGGTGCGGCTGCCGCTGCCGGAGCTGAAGGTGGTGGCCGCGGACGCCGAGTCGCTGGCCGATTTCACCGCCCTGATCGCCGACGAGGTCAACGTCCGCGAGGTGACGCTGCTCGACGTGGCCGACGCCGAGGCGCAGCGGATCCGGGTGTCGCAGCGGCTGACGGTGAACGCGCGCGCGGCCGGCCCGCGGCTGGGCCGGGACGTCCAGGCCGCGATCCGGGCCAGCAAGTCCGGCGACTGGTCGCTGACCTCCGCGGGCCTGGTCACCTGCGGCGGCATCGAGCTGGAGCCGCACGAGTTCACGGTCGAGACCGTGGTGGACGACAGCGCCGGCGCGACCGCGACGCTGCCCGGCGGCGGGTTCATCGTGCTCGACACGGCGGTCACGCCGGAACTGGCGGCCGAGGGCCTGGCCCGGGACGTGATCCGGGTGGTGCAGCAGGCCCGGCGGACGGCCGGCCTGGACGTATCCGACCGGATCGGCCTGGTGCTGGCCGGCACCCCGGCCGCGGAGGCGGCGATGCGGGCGCACCAGCCGCTGATCGCCCGCGAGACGCTGGCCTCGTCGGTCCAGCTCGCACCGGCCGCCGCGCTGGATGACGACCCGGAGGCGGGCGAGCCGGCCCAGGTGGGCGACGGCGAGTCCGTCCGGGTCCGGCTCATCTTCCCGGCGCCCTAGTGACCAGGGCGGACGACGCGCTGGCCGGATCGCGGCCGGCCTCGCCGCCCGCCGGGCGGCGGCCGGCCCGCCGGCGCCGGGCGGGCCGGGCCGCCGGGCTCGCGGCCGCGGCCGTCGTCCTCTTCCTGTGCTACCTGCGGCTGTCCGGCACCGTTCCGGTCAATGCCGACGGCGCATCGAACGCGCTGCAGGCGTGGGACATGCTGCACGGGAACGTGCTGCTGCACGGCTGGCGGCTGTCGGACGTGTCGTTCTACACCACCGAGCTTCCGCAGTACGCGCTGGTCGAGGCCGTGCGCGGGCTGGGACCGGAAGTGGTGCACATAGCGGCGGCGATGACCTACACGCTGCTCGTCCTGCTGGCCGGCCTGCTGGCCAAGGGCCGCGCGACCGGCCGGGAGGCCGTGCTCCGGGTCGGCATCGCGGCCGGGATCATGCTGGCCCCGCAGCCCGGCAGCGCCAGCTACACGCTGCTGCTGTCCCCGGACCACGTCGGCACCGGCGTGCCGCTGCTGCTGCTCTGGCTGATCATCGACCGCGCCCGGCCGCGCTGGTACGTGCCGGTCACGGCCGGGGTGCTGCTGGCCTGGATGCAGGTCGCCGACTCAGTCACGCTGATCATCGGCGTCGCGCCGGTGGTCATCGCCTGCTGCGTACGCGCCTGCCGCAGCGATGCCGCCCGCCGGTATCACCTGAGCCTGGCGGCGGCCGCGGTCGCGTCGGTGCCCGCCGCGGCGCTGGCGGTCCGGCTGATCCACGGGCTCGGCGGATACTCCGTCTACTCCCCCCGGACCAGCCTGTCCGCGGCCGGTGCCGTGCCGCGGCACCTGGCGCTCGCGTTCCAGGGGGTGCTCGAGCTCTTCGGGGCCGGCTTCGCCGGGCAGCGGCCGGGCCTGGCCGTGCTCTTCGCGGTCGCGCATCTGGCCGGCCTGGCCCTGGCCGGGCTGGCGCTCGGCCTGGCGCTCGGCCGGTTCTTCCGCTGGGAGGAGCTGGTGATCCCGGGGTTCGCCACCGCGATAGTCCTCAACCTGGCCGCGTACATCCTCAGCGTCACGCCGGTGAACATCCGCAGTACCCGCGAGATCGCCAGCGTCCTGCCCTTCGGCGCCGTGCTCGCCGGGCGACTGCTGGCCGGCCCGATCCTGCAGGCCGCCGGCCGACTGCGGGCCGCGAACCGGCTGGCGCGAGCGGACCAGCCAGAGGAAGCGGACCGGCCGCCGCGCGCAGGACGGCTGATCCCGCTCGCGCTGGCGGCCGCGGCCGCGGCCGCTGCGCTGTGCTATGCCGCCGCCCTCGGCTACGACGCCGCCCAGCCGCCGGTGGCCGCGAACGACCAGGCGCTGGCGGGATGGCTGGCCGGCCATCACCTCACGACCGGGCTGGCTAAGTACTGGCATGCGAACAACACGACGCTGGACAGCGGCGGCCGGGTCCAGCTGATCACCGTGGCCGTGCGCGACGGGAAGCCGGTCTTCGGCGACCCGCGGGAGACGGACCTGTCCTGGCGTGATCCCCGGTCGCATGACGCGGACTTCGTCGTCACCGCCGGCCAGCCAGCCGGCCAGGCCCGGCTGATGGCGCAGGCCCTGCTGGCCACCCTCGGCCGTCCGGCCCGCACCTATCGCTTCGAGGAGTACACCATCCGGGTCTGGGACCGGAACCTGCTCAGCGTGCTGGGCCGGACTTCAGCCGGCCGGTCAGCGGGCCCGCGGCTGGCATCCGTCCCGGCGTGCTCGCCGGGTGCCTGGCCGGCCACCTGGGCGACGGTGTCAGGCCGGCCGACCAGGTAGGCGGCCGAGGCCGCGATCACCACGGCCATCACGATCAGCAGCACGCGGTAGTTGACGATGGCGACCAGCGCGGCGCCAGCGGCGATCGACAGTGCCTGCGGAACCGAGCCCGCCAGGGTCAGGGCCGAGTCGACCCGGCCGATCAGGGCGGGCGGCGTGCGGCGCTGCAGCAGAGTAATCGCGGCCACGTCAATCCAGATCAGGCTGACCCCCAGCAGGGCACAGGCGGCCAGCACGACCGGCAGCAGGCCGGCCGTCAGCAGCAGGAACGAGCCGGCGCACGTCAGCAGGCCGGCCGCGATCATCGTCCGCTCGCTGGTCCGCTGCATGAGCGGCGAGACGCAGGCCGCGCCGGCGATGGAGCCGCCCGCCAGGATCGCGATCAGCACGCCGAGGAACGGCGGTGCCCGGTGCAGCCCCTGGCTGACGACCGCGAAGCTGATCGTCTCGATGAACCCGAACGCGGTGAGCGCGATCACGAACGTCACCAGCAGCCTGCGCAGCGCCGCGGTCCGGCTGATGTAGCGCATTCCGGCCGTGAACTCGGCCTTCCAGTGGGCGCGGGCCGGGGCCGGCCGCTCGCGCAGCCGCAGGGCGAGGGCGGCGCCGGCCGCGGCCAGGAACGTCGCCGCGTCCAGCAGGATGACCGGCTGCGGCCCGATCCAGGCCAGCAGGCCGGCCCGATGAGCGGGGTGAAGATCCGGGTGCCCTGCGATCCGACCTGCAGCAGCGTATTGGCCTCGCCGAGCAGGTCAGCCGGGATCATCACGGCCAGCAGGGCGGTCTGCGCCGAGGTGATCAGCGCGTTCGACGCCCCGTAGCAGAACATCACCGCGTAGATCAGCCAGATCTGGCTGCTGCCGTGCACCAGCAGCAGCAGGCACACCAGGGCCGCGCTGGCCAGGTTGACGGCCGCCAGCAGCGGCCTGCGCGGCAGCCGGTCGGCGACGACGCCGCAGGCCGGCGCGAGCAGCAGCCCGCAGCTGAAGGCGAAGAAGACCAGCCCGGCCGCGCTGCTGCTGCCGGTCAGGATCTTGACCCAGATACCCATGGCCAGCCAGAGGGAGCTGTCGCCGATCGCGGACAGCGTCTGCCCGCTGAGGTAGAGCCGGGCGTCGCGGTCGGCCAGCAGGCGCCTCATGAACGTTCCCCGGTCGCTATCTGGCCGAGCCGCAGCAGCGGGTAGGCGATCGCGAGGATCTCGATCGGCATCGCCCCGGCCGGGCGCCGCTCGGGATGATCGACCCGGTCGCTGTGCCGGGTCAGCACCTCATGCAGGTCCGCGGTGAGCTGGCGGGCCTCGTCGGTGGTCATATAGCTGACGTAATCGCCCTGCTCGAGCGCGGCCTGCCATTCCGCGGGCCAGGAACTCTGCTGCGCCAGGCTGCTCCGGGCCCGCTCCAGCAGCGTTTCGGTCAGGAAGTCCCTGAGCACCCCGGCGGCCTGCGCGGCCTGCGGGCTCCCGTGCTGGTCGGGAATGCGGAGGCCGGCGTGGATCCGCCGCCAGGGCCGCTCCCGGCCGCGGCCGCCGCCGGCTTCCTCGACGTACCCGTATTTGGCCAGCGTCCGCAGGTGGAAGGCGCAGTTGGCCGGGCTCTCCCCCAGCAGGTCGCTGGCCTGCGTCGCGGTCAGCGTGCCGACGTGGCCGAGCAGCTCGATCAGCGCCAGCCGGACCGGGTGGGCCAGCGCGCGCATGGCCCGCGGATCGGTCAGCTCCCGGTACGTCCCGCCCGCGCCGTTCTCCGCCGCCGTTTCTTCGGAAGACATGTTTCAAAACGGTACGCTCGAAACATGTCTTCCGCAAGCTGCCGGGCAGGCCAGGCCGGCCGGGCGAAGGAAGATCACCGATAACGAGCAGCACCGGCTAGCCAGCCCCGGCCGCCCGGGTGCATTCGGGGCGGCGCCGGGTGGCCGGCCCGGCGCGGGAGCGTCACTCGACTTCGGCCATCGCCTGGGCGAACTGGGCCGCGTACAGCCGGGCGTAGGCGCCGCCCGCGGCCAGCAGGCCGGCGTGCGTGCCCTGCTCGACGATCCGGCCGGATTCCATCACCAGGATCATGTCCGCGTCGCGGATGGTGGACAGCCGGTGCGCGATGACGAAGCTGGTCCGGCCGCGGCGCAGCGAGTTCATCGCCCGCTGGATGAGAACCTCGGTGCGGGTGTCCACCGAGCTGGTCGCCTCGTCCAGGATGAGGATGGCGGGCCGGGCCAGGAACGCGCGCGCGATCGTGATCAGCTGCCGCTCCCCCATGCTGACGCTTGAGCCCTCATCGTCCAGCACCGTGTCATACCCATCGGGCAGCATGCGCACGAACCGGTCCACGTAGGTGGCCTGCGCCGCCTCGATGACCGCCTCGCGGGACGGCCCGTCGGCGCCGTACGCGATGTTGTCCGCGATGCTGCCGCCGAACAGCCAGGCGTCCTGCAGCACCATCCCGGTCTTGGACCGCAGCTCGTCGCGGGTCATCGCGGCGATGTCGATCCCGTCCAGCGTGATCCGCCCGCTGCTGACCTCGTAGAAGCGCATCAGCAGATTGACCAGGGTGGTCTTCCCCGCGCCGGTCGGGCCGACGATGGCCACGGTATGGCCGGGCTGCACGGTCAGCGACAGGTCCTCGATCAGCGGCACGTCCGGCGCGTACCGGAAGCTGACGTCGTGGAACTCCACCTGGCCGCGGACCTCGGCGGGCACCTGCGGCACGGCCGGGTCGGGGCTCTGCTCGTCGGCGTCGAGCAGCGCGAAGACGCGCTCCGCCGAGGCCACGCCGGACTGCAGCAGGTTCGCCATGCTGGCCACCTGGGTCAGCGGCTGGCTGAACTGCCGCGAGTACTGGATGAACGCCTGCACGTCGCCCAGGGACAGCGCGCCCGAGGCCACCCGCAGCGCCCCGACCACCGCGACCAGGACGTAATTCAGGTTGCCGACGAACATCATCACCGGCTGGATCGTGCCGGAGATGAACTGAGCCCGGAAGCTGGCGCCGAACAGCTTGTCATTGTGGCCGGTGAAGGTGTCCATGGCCTGGTCGCCCTGGCCGAAGACCTTGACCAGCGAATGCCCGGTATACATCTCCTCGATGTGGCCGTTGAGCTCGCCGGTGACCGACCACTGGCGGACGAACTGCGGCTGGGCGCGCTTGCCGATCCGCGCTACCAGGAAGACCGAGACCGGCACGGTCACCAGCGCGATCAGCGCGAGCAGCGGCGAGATGAGCAGCATCATGGTCAGCACGCCGACGATGGTGAGCACCGACGTCACCATCTGGCTCAGCGTCTGCTGCATCGACTGGCCGAGGTTGTCGATGTCGTTGGTCACCCGGCTGAGAATCTCGCCGCGCGGCTGGCGGTCAAAGTAGCTCAGCGGCAGCCGGGACAGCTTGGCCTGGACCTGCTCGCGCATCCGGTACACCGCCCGCTGAACCAGGCTGGTGGTCACCCGGAACTGAAGCAGGCTGGCCACCGCGGAGAAAGCGTAGATCACCACGGCCGTCAGCAGCACCCGCCCGACGGCGTTGAAGTCGACGCCCTGCCCGGGCGTCAGGTGCAGCGAGCCGATCAGGTCGGCCACGGTGCCCTGGCCATGCTGGCGCAGTCCGGCCACCGCCTCGGCCTTGGTCTCCCCGGCCGGGATGTGGGTGCTGATCAGCCCGGCGAAGATGAGGTTGGTGGCGGCGCCCAGAATCCTCGGCCCGAGTACCGAGAGCGTGACGCTGATGGCGGCCAGCGCCAGCGCGAGTGCCGCGAGCGGCCGTTCCGGCCGCAGCGTGGCGAGCAGCCTGCGGCTGGAGCCGCGGAAGTCCAGCGATTTCTCGGTCGACCGGCCGCCCATGAACGCGGCCGGCCCCCGCATCGAGCCCGGGGCCGGACCCGGCCCGCGGCGCGGGACCGCCCGCTCCCCCGCCACGCCCGGCTCCGCCTGGCCGTCGGGCAGCGGCTGGCCGTCCGGCAGCGCCTGGCCGTCCGGCAGCGCCTGGCCGTCCGGCACCTGCTGGTCACCCGGCACCGGCTGGCCGTCCGGCCGCGGCTGCTCCCCGAGCCGTTCGGCGATGTCGTGCTCATGCCGCGGCCTCCTGCTCGGTGAGCTGTGAGAGCACGATCTCGCGGTAAGTCTCGCTGCTGCTCATCAGCTCGCCGTGGGTGCCGGTGGCCACCACCCGGCCCGCGTCCAGGACCACGATCTGGTCCGCGTGCCGGATCGTGCTGACCCGCTGGGCCACGATGACCACGGTCGCGTTGGCGGTCTCGCTGGCCAGCGCCGCGCGCAGCGCGGCGTCGGTGGCGTAGTCCAGGGCCGAGAACGAGTCGTCGAACAGGTAGATCTCCGGCCGGTGCACCAGCGCACGGGCGATGGCCAGGCGCTGCCGCTGGCCGCCGGAGACGCTGGTGCCGCCCTGCGCGATCGGCGCGTCCAGGCCGCCGCGCATCTGCTCGACGAAACCGCGGGCCTGCGCGATCTCCAGCGCCCGCCAGAGCTCGGCGTCGGTGGCGTCCGGCTTGCCGTAGCGCAGGTTCGAGGCGACCGTGCCGGAGAACAGGTACGGCTTCTGCGGCACGAAGCCGACCGCGTCGGACAGCGTCTCCGGAGCCATCTCCCGGACGTCGACCCCGTCCACCAGCACGCTGCCGCCGGTCACGTCCATCAGCCGCGGGATCAGGTTCAGCAGGGTCGTCTTGCCGCTGCCGGTGCCCCCGATGATGGCGGTGATCTCGCCGGGCCGGGCGGTCAGGCTGATGTCACACAGCACCGGATCCTGCGCGCCGGGAAAGCGGAACTCCACCTCCCGCAGCTCCAGCAGGCCATGCACATCGAGCTGGACCGGGCTCGCCGCGTGCACGATGTCGGGCTCGGTGTCGAGCACCTCGACGATCCGCTCGGCGCACACCTCGGCCCTGGGCACCAGCATGAACATGAACGTCGCCATCATGACGGACATCAGGATCTGCAGCAGGTAGGTCAGGAACGCGGTCAGCGAGCCGATCTGCATCGAGCCGCTGGCCACCAGGTGCCCGCCGAACCACAGCACGGCGACGCTGGACAGGTTCAGCACCAGCATGACCGACGGGAACATCAGCGCCATCAGGCGGCCGGTCCCGAGCGAGACACCCAGCAGCTCATTGCTGGCCGAGGCGAAGCGGTCCCGCTCATGCCCCTCGCGGACGAAGGCCCGGACCACGCGGACCCCGGTGATCTGCTCGCGCAGCACGCTGTTGATCCCGTCAATGCGCTCCTGCATCAGCCGGAACAGCGGCCGCATGCGCGAGATGATGAGGGTGACGATGATGGCCAGCAGCGGGACGGCCACCAGCAGCAGCGAGGACAGCTCGACGTCCTGGTTGAGGGCCAGCAGGATGCCGCCGACGCACATGATGGGCGCGGACACCATCAGGGTGAACGTCAGCAGCGCCAGCATCTGCACCTGCTGCACGTCGTTGGTCGTCCTGGTGATCAGCGACGGCGTGCCGAACCGGCCGACCTCGCGGGCGGAGAAGGCCATCACCCGGCTGAATACGGCCTGGCGCAGGTCCCGGCCCAGGCCCATGGCCGTGCGCGCGCCGAAATAGACCGCCCCGATCGCGCACACGATCTGGACCAGCGCGACGGCCAGCATGACCCCGCCGGTGTGCAGGATGTATCCGGTGTTGCCGGTAATGACCCCGTTGTCGATGATGTCGGCGTTCAGGGTCGGCAGGTACAGCGTGGCCAGGGTCTGCACCAGCTGCAGCAGCACGACCAGGGCCAGCGGCCGCCGGTACGGCTGCAGGAAGTCGCGCAGGACTCGGATCAGCACGTGAGCTCGCTAGTCGTGGTCAGGCCGGGGGCGCTGCGGGAGCGCAGCGGCCCGGCGGCGGGCAGGGCCTCGGTGAGCTGGCGCAGCGCCAGCCGGATCAGCGGCGCCAGCGCCACGGGCGGGTCGGTGAACAGCCAGCGTTCCATCGCGACCTGCGTGGCGGCCGTGACCGCACCGGCGATGACCAGGGGGAACATATCGTGTCCGGGGTCACCGCCGGTCCGCTCGGCGATCGCGGCGGCGAGCACGTGCTGCATCACGTAGCTCGACTTCAGGTACTCCCCCTGCAGCAAGGGTGAGCTGGTCACCAGGCGCACGCCGGTGATCCAGTCCTTGTCCGGTGCCTGGTCGGCGGCGGCATACTGCTGCAGGACCGCGTGGGTGATCGCATCCCAGAGCGGCTCGCCGGCCGGCCGCGCGCGCAGCGCCGCGCCGATCTGCCGGGACCGGTCCATCGCCAGCGCGCAGATGGCCTCGTATTTGCTGGAGAAGTAATTGCTGAACGTCCGCGGCGACACCCCGGCCTCGGCCGCGATGTCGTCGATGTGCACATTGTCCAGCCCGCGCTGCACCGCCAGCCGCATCGCGGCCATGCCCAGCGCCTTGCGGGTGGCCAGCTTCTTGCGCTCCCGCAGCCCGGCGGCGTGGCCGGGGTCAGCGGCCGGGCCGGGACCGGGCGGGCCCGGATCCGGATCCGGCTGCAGCGCTGGTTCGGCGGTCACGGCATGCAGCATACAGAAATTTACCTGAAGCGCAAATTTTCTCATCCGGCAAATTTATGGCGGCGCTGCTCGCGTTATCGTCCCGGCCGGGTAGCGATTTTGCGACATGACCCCCTTGGTCCGCCCCGGGGCCACGCCCATGTCGCATTTTCGCTAGACCGGGGCTATCCCGGGGACCGATGCTGGGCGGGTGCATAACGATACCGAGAGCTGCGTGCGGGCCGTCCAGTCGAAGGACGCCCGCTTCGACGGCTGGTTCTACACGGCTGTCGTCACCACCGGGATCTACTGCCGGCCGAGCTGCCCGGTGGTGCCGCCCAAGCCGGAGAACATGCGGTTCTATCCGAGTGCGGCGGCCGCGCAGCAGGCCGGCTTCCGGGCCTGCAAGCGGTGCCGGCCGGACGCCACCCCCGGGTCCCCGTTGTGGAACGAGCGCGCGGACCTGGTCGCCCGGGCCATGCGGCTGATCGCCGACGGGGTCATCGATTCCGGCGGCGTGCCGGGGCTGGCCGCCCGGCTCGGCTACAGCGTCCGCCAGGTGGAGCGCCAGCTGCGGGCCGAACTCGGTGCCGGGCCGCTGGCGCTGGCCCGGGCGCAGCGGGCGCAGACGGCGCGGCTGCTGATCGAGACGAGCGCGCTGCCGATGGCCGATGTCGCCTTCGCGGCCGGCTTCGCCAGCATCAGGACCTTCAACGACACCGTGCGCGAGGTGTTCGCGCTGTCCCCGACCGAGCTGCGCCGCCGGGCCCGCGGCGGGCAGGCGGCGGCCGCCTCCGGCGTGCTGTCGCTCCGGCTGCCGTTCCGGCTGCCGCTCTGCCCGGACAACCTGTTCGGCCATCTCGCCGCGACCGCGGTGCCCGGGGTGGAGGAATGGCGGGACGGCGGCTACCGGCGGACGCTGCGGCTGCCGCACGCCCATGGCATCGTCAGCCTGCGGCCCGGGCCCGAGCACATCGCCTGCCAGCTGGCCCTGACCGACCTGCGGGACCTGGCCATCGCGATCAGCCGGTGCCGGCGGCTGCTGGACCTGGATGCCGACCCGGTGGCGGTCGGTGATCTGCTCAGCGGTGATCCGGTGCTCGCCCCGCTGGTGGCCAAGGCCCCCGGCCGCCGGGTGCCGCGCACCGTCGACGCGGCGGAATTCGCCGTCCGCGCGGTGCTCGGCCAGCAGGTGTCGACCGCGGCGGCCAGGACGCATGCGGGCCGGCTGGCCGCGGCGCACGGCGAGCCGGTGGACGATCCCGCGGGCGGCCTGTCCCGGCTGTTCCCCGGCGCGGCCGCGCTGGCCTCGGTCGACCCGGCCACGCTGGCCCTGCCCGGCGCCCGCCGGGCCACCTTCGGCGCGCTGACGACGGCGCTGGCCAGCGGATCGGTGGACCTGAGCGCCGGCTGCGACTGGGCGCAGGCCCGGGCCGGATTGGCCGCGCTGCCCGGCCTCGGTCCATGGACCGTCGAGACGATCGCGATGCGGGGGCTGGGTGACCCCGATGCCTTCGTTCCCGGTGATCTTGGAATCCGCGCGGCCGCGGGCCGCCTCGGTCTTCCGGCCACCCCCGCCGCACTGACCAGGCATGCCGCCGCGTGGCGGCCCTGGCGCTCGTACGCGGTCCAGTACCTGTGGGCGGCCGGCGAGCACGCCATCAACCGGCTTCCGGCCGGCTAACCAGAACGCAAGGGAGTTTCCGTGATCACGGTCAGCACAAGAACATCAGGACTAACGCAGTCCGTCGTGGCCAGCCCGATCGGCCCGCTGACTCTCGTCGCGGCCGATGGCGCGCTGGCAGGCGTCTACATGGACGCGCAGCGCCACCTGCCGCCGGAGTGGGCCCTGGGCGAGCCGGCCGGGCCGGAGGAGCCCGGTGCCGCGCCGCTGACCGCGGCGGCCAGCCAGCTGGCCGAGTACTTCGCCGGCCAGCGGACCAGGTTCGAGCTGCCGCTGGCGCTGGCCGGCACCGGCTTCCAGCGCCGCGTCTGGGCCGCGCTGCAGGACATCCCGTACGGGGAGACGATCTCCTACCGCGAGCTGGCCCGCCGGACCGGCAACGCCGCGGCATCGCGGGCGGTCGGCCTGGCCAACGGCAAGAACCCGTATTCGATCATCGTGCCCTGCCACCGGGTGGTCGGCGCGGACGGCAGCCTGACCGGCTACGGCGGCGGCCTGGACCGCAAGCGGTTCCTGCTCGCGCTGGAGCAGCGGGTCAGCGGCCAGACGCTGGCGTAGCGCGCAAGGCAGCCCAGGGAGTAACCGGATAGCTTGGGCCGGTGATCATCTGGATCAACGGCGGATTCGGCGCGGGCAAGACGACGCTGGCGGCGGAACTGCACCGGCGGCTCCCGGACGCGGTCGTCTATAACCCGGAGGACGTCGGCCTCATGCTGTGGAAGTGGATGCCGCCCAACGGCGATTTCCAGCACCTGCCGAGCTGGCGGGAACTGGTCATCGCGACGGCGCTGTCGCTGCGCAGGCACCACGCGGACACGCTGATCGTCCCGATGTCGCTGATCCGCGACGCCTACCGGGCCGAGATCCTCGGCGGCCTGGCCGCCGCGGGCGAGGAGGTCCGGCACGTCTTCCTGGATGCGGACGCCGGCGTGCTCCGGGAGCGGCTCAACGCCCGCATGCCGGAGCCCGGCCAGGAATGGGACCAGTTTGCCCGCGAGGCCGGCATGACCGGCGTGGATGAGATCGTGGCGGCCGCGGCCCGCCAGCCCGGTGGCACGCTCCTGCTGCGCTCGGACCGGCTCACCCCGGCCGGGCTGGCCGATGAGGTGCTGGCCAGCCTCTGATCACAGCCAGCCCCGTTCCTCCGCCGTGCGGACGGCCTCGGCCCGGTTGCGCGCCCCGGCCTTGCTGATCGCGGCGGACAGGTAGTTGCGCACGGTCCCCTCGGACAGGAAGAGCTTCCCGGCGATCTCGGCCACGGTCGACCCGGGCCGGGCGGCGACCAGCACGTCGCGCTCCCGGGCGGACAGCGGGGAGGCTCCGCTGGCCAGCGTCTCGGCGGCCAGCACCGGATCGACCACGCGCTCGCCGTCCGCGACCCGCCGGATCGCGTCGGCGAGCCGCTCCGGCGGCGCGTCCTTGACCACGAATCCGCAGGCGCCGGACTCCATCGCCCGCCGCAGGTAGCCGGGGCGCCCGAACGTGGTGAGGATGAGCGAGCGGCACTGCGGCACTTCCTGGGCCAGCACGCCGGCCACGGCGATGCCGTCGATCCCCGGCATGTCGATGTCGAGCAGCGCGATGTCCGGATGATGCGCCCGGGCCGCGGCGACCACCTCGTCACCGCGCCCGACGGCCGCCACGACCTCGAAGTCATCCTCCAGCGCGAGCAGCGCGGCCAGCGCGCTGCGGATGAGCTCCTGGTCATCGGCGAGCAGCAGCCGGATCATCCGGCGCTCCCCTCCGGTGACAGCCAGACCCGCAGCCGCCATCCCCGGGGCTGCAGCGGCCCGGCGTCCACGACGCCCCCCACCGCGGCCGCCCGCTCGCGCAGTCCGGACAGGCCGTTCCCGGGCGGCGCGGCCGTCCCCCCGACGCCGTCGTCCACGATCTCGACCGACGACGCGGACAGCCGGACCGCGCAGGAGCTGGCGTGCGCGTGCCGGACGATGTTGGTCAGCCCCTCCCGGACGGCCCAGCCGAACAGCTCCCGCTGACCGGGGTCGACCACGTCGACGGCACGGGGCAGGTCGGCGCTGATGCCGGCCGCCCGGAGCAGCTCCCGCCCGGTGGCGAGCTCCCCGGCGAGCGTCACGTCGCGATAGCTGCCGACGGCGGCGCGCACGTCGGCCAGTGACTGCCGGGCCAGGGTCTCCACCTCGGCGATCTCCGCGAGTCCGCGCGCCGGATCGGTCTCGCCGAGCCGCCGCGCCAGGCCGGCCTTGACCGTGATCGTGGTCAGCGAGTGGCCGAGCAGGTCGTGCAGGTCGCGGGCGATCCGGAAGCGCTCATTCTCGGCGGCCAGCCGGGCTAGGTCAGCTCGCGCCTGGGCCAGCGCCTGATTACTCTGCAGCAGCTGGGCGGCGGCGTACACGACCAGCCCGACGATCGGGATGGCCACCGGGGTGACGAAGCCGAAGGAAGCGCCCAGGCTGTCATGCCAGGACCCGATGGCCACCGGGACCAGGAGCGCCGCCGCGGCCATCGCCAGCACGACCGGCGCCGCCCGGCGGCCGAACCGGGCCACGGTGATGATCGTGATGAACACGCACATGACAAACGCCGCGGCATGCGCGAACGGCAGCTCCGCCGCGAACAGCACGACCAGGACGGCGTAGACGGCCCAGAATCGCGCCGGCATCGCCAGCGGGGTGGGCGGGATGGCGGCCAGCCAGCACGCCGCGAAGGCGGCCAGGATCGCATAACCCCAGTCCGCGCTGGCCCCGCGGGAGAACTGCGTCACCGCGCCGGCCACGTAGATCAGGTAGACCAGCGGCAGCGCCGGCAAGATATACCGGCGCCAGCCGCGGGTCCACCGGCTGCGACTCGCCAGCCACTCGGCCTGGGCCTCGGCCGGGCTGGCCGGCGCTCGGTCTGCGCTCACGTCTGCCTACCGTACCTGGGCTCGCTGACTCAGGCCCGGCTCGTATCGCGCCGGTAAACGAGCACGGCGACCGGGACCAGGACGAGGGTCCAGGCGGCGATCACGATCCATCCCTCGGCCGGCCAGACGCCGCCGCCGAACGCGGTCCTGCCCGCCTGCACGAGCCAGTAGGAGGGGAGCCCCTTCATGATGTCGAAGAGCGGGCCCGACTGGGCGATCTGGAACCCGTAGGCACCGCCGACGAGGGCCAGGACCGTCGTGATCCCGCCCACGGCGAGGGTCAGCGAGTCGGTGCTGAGCAGGTGCCCGAGCACGATACCGAGAACCGCGAGGGGAATGAGGCCGGCCAGCAGCAGGCCGATGACGGTGAGCCACTGGCTGGCCGAGAGCCGCACGCCGAGAATCGTTCCGGCCACGCCCATGACCACGATAACGAGCAGCGCCATCGCATAGCCGCAGAGCACCTTCGCGCGAAGGTAACGGCCGGCCCGGAGCGGAGTGATCCGCAGCTGCCGGGTCCACCCGATCGAGCGCTCGGCCGCGATCCGCGCCCCGCTGGAGACGACGGCGACCATCGTGCCCAGAGCAGCCATCGCGGTCATGAAATACAGCGGGAAGCCGGTGCCATCGAACGTCTGGTGCCGCTGCGTCCCCGCGATCGTGACGAACAGCAGCAGCGGCCACAGCAGCGAGAAGATGACGAACCGCCAGTTCCGGGCGTTCCGGAGCAGCTCGTAACGCAGATAGATGGAGCCAGTCATCGGATGACCTCCTGTGCTTCGCTGAACTCGTCTTCGTCCTCGTTCTGGTCCGCGGTGAGCGCGAGGAATGCCTCTTCGAGGCCGGCGCCGTGCACTTCGACATCGCGCGCCTGCGGGAACTGGCCGAGCAGGGCCCGCAGCGCCGTCTCCGCGTCGGTGCACGACAGGATCACCGCGTCACCTTGCCGGGCCGCGGTCCGCACCCCCGGCAGGGCCGCGAGCTGCGCCTCGCTGACGCCGGGCAGCGTGGCCCGGATGGTCCGGCGGCCGACCCGGGCCTTGATCTCGGTGGCCGGGCCGTCCGCGACGATCCGCCCGCGGGCGAGCAGGACAATCCGGTCCGCGAACGCGTCGGCCTCCTCCAGGTAGTGGGTCGCGAAGAGGACGGTCTTGCCGCCCGCTGCGACCGCCCGCATTGAGGCCCAGAACTCGTGCCGGCCTTCCACGTCGATCGCCGCCGTCGGCTCGTCCAGCAGCAGCAGGTCCGGATTCGCGACCAGGGCCATGGCGAAGCGGACTCGCTGCGCCTGCCCGCCGGAGAGCTTGGTGGTCGGCCGGTCGGCGAACGCCGAGATCCCGGTGAGCCGCAGCACCTCGTCCACCCCGAGCGGACGCGGGTAGAGCGAGGCGACCATCGTGATGAGTTCCCGGACCCGCAGGAACGGGAGCAGCGAGCCGGTCTGCAGCATGCCGCCGACGGCGCCCGCCGCGACAGCGGCCGCGGGCGGCATCCCGAACAGCGAGATGGTCCCCGAGTCGGGGCGGGTCAGGCCGAGCACCATGTCGATCGTGGTGGTCTTGCCCGCCCCGTTCGGGCCGAGCAGCGCGACCGTCTCGCCGGGCGCGATGGTCAGGTCGATCGAACGGACGGCGCGCAGGCGGCCGTAGGACTTGGACAGGTGCGAAAGGACAATTCCGTGGCCAGGAGCATTTCCGTCAGTCATGCCATTGAGGCTGACACGCCGGAGAATCGCCAGGTAGTGCCGCGACTCACCACTCCGGCGTGACAAACGTCAGAAAGCCATCGGGCCGCCGCGGCTGGCCGCGGCGGGCGCGGGACTACCAGGTCGCGTAGGCGCGCACCGGGAAAGTGCCGAACGGGCGTATCTTCGGCGGCACGGCGCTGAACCGGAACCCGTCAGCGGGCAGCGCGCCGAGGTTGGCCAGGTGCTCGCAGATCGGTATCCCGGCGGCCAGCAGCTGCGAGTGCACCGGGCGCTCGGGGTCGCCGGTGTCGTCGATGTTCAGCGAGTCGATGCCGACCAGCACGGCGCCGGTCCCGGCCAGGTAGGTCGCGGCATCCGCGGTCAGGAACGGATGGTTGCGGAAGTACTCGTTGGTCCCCCAGTGCCGGTCCCAGCCGGTGCGGATGAGCACGGCCTTGCCCCGGCAGTCGTACCGCACCAGCTGGCCGCGGCCGATGGCCCGGGTGCCCATCTCGGTCAGGTCGATCTTCACGCCGTCCAGCTCGGCCAGCTTGTCCAGCGGCAGCTCGGACAGGTCATCGGCGTCGGGATAGCGGTGGAACGGGCTGTCCAGGTAGGTGCCGGTGTTGCCGCAGATGGTGATGTCGCCGATCTGGAACTCGACCCCGGGCACATAGGTGGTGCGGGCGGTCGCGCTGACCGAGTCCGGCCTGATCCGCGGCACCGGGAGGCCGGGATAGGTGACCATCCCGTCCTCGATCACGTGACTGAGGTCGGCGCGGTGCCGCACGCGGCGGACGGCGGGCTCAGCGGCCAGGTTCGCATCCCCGCGGGTGTCGCCCCCCGCGGCGGCGCGGCTCCCGGCGGCGTCGCGGCGCCCCGCGTGGTTCCCGCGCCCCGCGTGGTTTCCCGCGCCCCGAGTGGTTCCCGCGCCCCGGCGGATCCGCGGGCGGCGGCGCGTCGTCCTCCGCTGGCCGGTCCGGCTGGGCCGGGGCGTCCTCGCCCGCCAGCATCTCGGCGAGCACCTGCAGTCCGCCCCGGGCCGCCGGGTCCCCGGGTCCGGGCGCGTCCGCCGGCACGGGCGGGTCCTCGCGGGCCGGCGGGTCGGCCGGTCCGGACGAGTCCGCCCGGCCCGCGGGCGGGGGCAGCGGCGCCAGCGGCGCCAGCTCCGGCGCGGTCAGGCCCGCCGGGGTCAGGCCCGCCGGGGTCAGGCCCGGAGTGGTGGGCTGATCGTCCAGCAGGGGCGCGAAGGCGTCGCCCTGGGGCACGAACGCCTCGTCCAGCTGGGGCACGAATGCGGCCGGAGCCGGCGGCGGCGCGTCCGGCGGATCCCCGGCTGGCGGCGGGCTGGCCGGCCACGGATCTTCCGGGGCATGCAGGCTGGCCAGCCACTGCTCCACCGGGACCTGCGGGCTTGTCTGCCACTGATCCTCCGAGGGCTGCGGGCTGAACGGCCACGGGTCTTCCGGGGCGTGCGGGCTGCCCGGCCACGAATCTTCCGGGGCGGCCTGCCGCCGGCCTGCCCGGGCGGACGGCTCTGACGGCTCTGACGGCCATGGATCTTCCGGGGCGGCCTGCCCCCGACCGGCCGGGGCGGACGGCTTTGACGGCCGCGGATCGGCCGGCGCCTGCGGGCCTGCCGGCCGCGGATCCGCCGGGGTGGTGGCCACGCCCGGCCGCTGGTGCCGTCCGCGCATCACCTGGCGGCTATGGATATCGACGTTCTCGGCCGCCCCCACCCCGAGCTCACGAACCAGCGCCGCGGCAAGTTCCTCTTCCGTCACTCCCGGGTGCGCGATGTCGATCCGGAACTCGCGGCCGCGCAGGCTCCCCCCGTTCGGGAAGGTGATCTCGAAGTCGAGCTCGGCCCGGTACTCGTCAGCCGGGTGGTTCACCGTGTGCCTTTCCTGGATGCCGGTCCCCCGCCTGCTCAGGCGGTTCGCTCTAGCGCGATGACCGGAATCGTACGACTGGTTTTGGCCTGATACTCACCGAAACCGGGGTACAGCGCCGATTGCCGCCCGTACAGCTCATCCCGCTCCGCGCCGCTGAGCACCGTGGCGGTGACCGCGAAGCGCTCCTCGCCCACCTCGGCGGTGGCCGCCGGGTGGGCGACCAGATTGTGGTACCAGTCCGGGTTGGTGGGCGCGCCGCCCTTGCTGGCGAACACGATCAGCCTGCCGCCGTCGGCCAGGTACATCATCGGGTTCGTCCGCTGCGCTCCGGATTTCGCCCCGGTGGAGGTGAGCAGCAGCAGCGGCGCCCCGGCGAACGGCCCGCCGACCTCGCCGCCGTTGGCCCGGAACTCCCTGATGATGCGGCTGTTGAAATCCTCGGCTTCAGGTGTCTCAGTCATGCCCGGCTCCTCCTGGCTCCGCTTGGCCCGCATCCGGCCCGCGGCCGGCTCAACGATTGTCCTCCGTGGCGGTCAGGGCGCCGGCCAGGCCCCGCACATACCGGCCGAGCTGGCTGCCGTCGGCGTCATGGGTGGGGTTGACCTCGGTCAGGACCAGCCCGGCGAAAGACGGGTGCGCCCGCATGGCCCGCAGGCCGGCCAGGGCATCGCCCAGGCTGACGCCCGAGCCATAGTGCGGGAAGTTGCCCAGCGGCAGGTCGCCGGAGTCCACCACGTCCACGTCGAAATGGACCACGACCGGCCCGCTGGCGGCGGCGACGCGGGACATCGCGCTGGCCGCCACCCCGGCCGGATCGGCCAAGAACTCCGGCGCCTCGGCCAGGCTCACCCCCGCGGTGGCCAGGAACCGCCGCCCGGCGTCGTCAGTCTCCCGCGGGTCGGCGCCCACGATCGCCAGCCGGTCCGGTTCGAGCAGCGGCGGCGGGCCGGCCAGCCCGGCCAGTTCCGGGGCGCCGCCGCCGAGCAGGTGCACGATGCCCATCGAATCGAAGATGCCCGAGCCGCCCCCGGCTTGCGGTGTGCCCAGGTCCGCGTCGCCGTCCAGGTAGACCAGGCCGACGTCGGGGTGGCGCCGCCGGAATCCCGCGATGACGCCGAGCGTGATGGTGCAGTCGCCGCCGATCACCAGCGGGATGCCGCCCTGCTCCGTCACATCGGCCACCGCGCCCGCCACCTGGCCGGCGACGCGGGCGACCGCGGCCAGGTTCCGGCCGTGCGGGTGCTGATGGTCCACGGCGAAGACGGCTCCGGGCAGGTCCCCGGAGTCCTGGACGGTGGCCCCGGCCGCGCGCAGCAGGTCAAGCAGCCCGGCCTGGCGCAGGGCGGCCGGGGCCCGGTCCTGGCCCGCGTGGTGCGCGCCGGCGCTGCTCGGAACGCCGATGACCACCCAGTCACCCATTTCCGGCCTCCTTGCGTGCCGCACCCGGCCAGACCCAGGTGGTCTGTGATAACCCCAGCTAGCGTAAAACGGTGCGCACTCCGCCGGTTGCGCTTTCCGGCTGAGTTAGCTCCCGGCGCCAGTTAGCCCGCCGGCCGGCGTTAGCCGGTCAGGACCTGAGGTAGCGCAGCACGGCGAGTACCCGGCGGTTGTCGCTTTCCGACGGCGGGAGCCCGAGCTTCGCGAAAATGCTGGCCACGTGCTTCTCCACCGCTCCGGTGGACACCACCAGGGCGGCCGCGATGGCCGCGTTGGACCGCCCGCCGGCCATCAGCGCGAGCACCTCGCGCTCACGCACGGTGAGGTCGGTCACGCTGGCCGCCTGGCGGCTGGCGGAGAGCAGGTGGCTGACGACCTCCGGATCGAGCGCGGTCCCGCCCGCGGCCACCCGGGCCAGCGCGTCGGCGAACTCCGCGACGTCGGCGACGCGGTCCTTCAGCAGGTAGCCGACGCCGGACGCGCTCTCGGCGAGCAGCCGCGCGGCGTACCGGGTCTCCACGTACTGGGAGAAGACCAGGACGCCCGTCTGCGGGTAGTCGCGGCGCAGCGAGATAGCCGCGCGCAGGCCCTCGTCGGTGTACGTCGGCGGCATCCGCACGTCCACCACGGTGACCTCCGGGCGGTACTCGGCGACCGCCGCCAGCAGCGCCGCCGCGTCGCCTACCGCCGCGCACACCTCGTAGCCGCGATCAGCCAGCAGCTGGACCAGGCCCTCGCGCAGCACGGCCGCGTCCTCGGCGATCACGACGCGCATGCCGCGGCCCGCCGGGCTCATGCGCTCAGCGGGAGCTCGACGGTGACCACGGTCGGGCCGCCGGCCGGGCTGCGGATCTCGATCCGGCCGTCCACCGTACGCACCCGCTGCCGCAGCCCGGCCAGGCCGCTGCCATGATCCGGGTCGGCCCCGCCGATGCCGTCGTCGCTGACCGTCAGCCGCAGCGCGCCGTCCCGGGCCGTGGCCTCGACCAGGGCGTGGCTCGCCGCGCTGTGCTTGGCCACGTTGGCCAGCAGTTCCGCGGCGCAGAAGTAGGCGATGGTCTCGATCGCGGCCGTGGGCCGGCCGGGGATGTCGGCCGACAGCCCGGCGGGCACGGCGCTGCGCGCGGTGAGGGTGGCCAGGGCGTCCGGCAGGCCGTTGTCGAGCACCGGCGGGTGGATGCCGCGGGCCAGGTCGCGCAGTTCGGTCAGCGCCTCCTTCGCGTTGCGGTGCGCGCTGTCCACGAGCTCGCGGGCCCGGGCCACGTTGACCGGCTCCCCCTCGTCGGCGAGCTTCTCCCGGGCCATGCCCAGGCTCAGCGCCAGCGCGACCAGCCGGACCTGGGCGCCATCGTGCAGGTCGCGCTCGACCCGGCGGAGAGTCGCGGCCGAGGCATCGACCGCCAGCGCCCGGCTCTCCTCCAGCTCGCGGACGCGCTCGGCCAGCGGCGGGGCGCACAGCAGGTTCCTGATCAGCCAGCGGTCGGCCGTGATCACCAGCCGGACCGCCCACGGCGCGGCCAGCAGGAGCGCGATGCCGAGCAGCGGCAGCGCGAAGGCGGCCGGCCAGGCCGTTGATCCGCACGCCGCCGGCCGGGAACGGGGTAGTGACGGGCGAATGCCCGTCGCCCAGCCCGCGGGCGATCCCCCACCACACCGGATAGGTCAGGTAGAACACGCCGCCGATCCAGGTCACGGCGGCCAGGTAGCAGCCGGTCAGGGCGAGCGGCAGCTTCAGCAGCACGTACCCGACGGCACGCCAGCCGACGCTGTCCCGGAGCCGGGCATCGGTCCGCCCGAGGATGCCGTGACCCGGCCGGAACGGGCGCGGCGCGGCGGTGAGCTCGCCGGGCCAGCGCTCGGTGAGCAGGCGCCCGGCCAGCCGGCGGTGCGCCGGGCCGAGCAGGCGGCCGAGCCTGGTCGCCGCGACCAGCAGCGCCAGCCCGGCGACGATGCCCACCACCGTCACGCAGAGCACCAGCCCGGGCACGAGCAGCATCACGGCCAGAACGAACCCGGCTACGCTGAGCGGCAGCACCGCCGCGCAGTAGGCCAGCTCGGACCAGGCCCTGCGGTCCGCCGGGGCGCGCAGGGCCGCGCTGATCACCGGCGCCGCGATTATCCGTTTCATCTACTGCCGATTATCTGCCCGTCGCATCCCGGGTGCAGCTCACGCGTCCCGCCGGGCGAGCAGCAGGCCGCCGGCCGCCAGGGCGGCGGCGGTGTAGAGGCAGAGCATGCCGAGGCCGGCCCAGGGTGACAGGGCGAACGGCAGCGGGCGGGTGACGGTCAGCGAGTTCTCCGCGATCATCATCGGCAGGTACCGCCCGGCCGAGTGCTGGACCGAGACCGGGAACGGGAGCAATAGCAGCGGGAGCGCGAGGATCAGGCCGACCAGAACGGCGATCGCCCCGGCGGAGTGCCGGATGATGGCGCCGATGCCGAGTCCGATCAGGCCGATCAGGCACAGGTAGGCGCCCGCGAGCAGAACGGCCCGCAGTACTCCCGGCTGGCCCAGCGTGGCGTGCGGTGCCGGGCTGGTCAGCACGGCCTGGCCGGCCAGGAAGGTGACGAACGACAGGAGCTCGCCGGCGGCCAGCGCGGCCAGGCCGAGTACCGCCGCCTTGGCGGCCAGCAGCAGCCGGCGATCCGGTACGGCAGCCAGCGTGGCCCGGATCATCCCGGAGGAGTACTCGCTGGTCATCATCAGGACGCCGATGATGCCCACGGCCAGCTGGGCGATCGCCAGGCCGGCGAAGCCGTCATTGGCCGGGTCGAAGGATGCCTTCTGCGCCGCGGGCAGGTGCTGCCAGTGCGACGGGTACCAGCGCAGTACGACAATGCCGAGGCCGACCATCGCGGCCGCCACGATCAGCGCGGTCCACCTGGTCGACCGGAGACTGCGGAGCTTGATCCACTCCATCCGGGCCGCGCCGGTGAACCGGTAGTGCCCGGCCGGGAGCCGGCTGGCGGGCGCGGCGGCGGGCATGGTGCTCAGATCGGTCATGACTTCCTCGCTTCGTATTCGGCAGCTCCGCTAGTGAGCTGCAGGAATGCTTCCTCCAGCGACTCCGACCCGGCGCGGAGCCCGGGTACGGTCGTCTGCGCGAGGAGGCGGCCGTTCCCGATCACCACCAGTTCCCCGGCCATCAGCGCCATCTCGCTGATCAGATGGCTGGAGACGAAGATCGTGCGGCCCTCGGCGGCCATGGACTGCAGTAGCTGCCTGATCCAGCGGATGCCCTCGGGGTCCAGGCCGTTGACCGGCTCGTCGAGCAGCAGCACGCCGGGATCCCCGAGCAGCGCGGCCGCCACGCCGAGCCGCTGGGCCATGCCGAGCGAGAATTTCCCCGCCCGTCGGTCAGCCGCCGCGGCCAGCCCGACGATCCCGAGCACCTCGTCGACCCGGGCGCGCGGGATGTCGTTGCTGGCGGCCAGCGCGGACAGATGGCCGCGCGCGCTGCGGCCCGGATGGAAGCTTCTCGCCTCCAGCTGCGAGCCAACCTCGCGCAGCGGCCAGCGCAGCTCGCGGTAGGCGCGGCCGCCGATCCTGGCCTGCCCGGCGTCCGGTGCGTCCAGACCCATGATCATCCGCATCGTGGTGGACTTACCGGAGCCGTTCGGGCCGAGGAACCCGGTCACGGTGCCGGGCGCGACCTCAAAGGTGAGTGAGTCGACGGCCGTTATCCGGCCGTATCGCTTGGTCAGAGAATTGACCGTGATCATCGGACCTCCCTGCGGCAGGCGAGCGCATGCCATCGGAAGATCACGCTACGGACGCCGGCCGCCGGGCAGAATCCGGCTAACAGCCGTCTATCACCGGGGGTTTTCCCCACCCGCGGCCGTCCGGGCAGGCCGCGAGCCGGGCCGACCGCAGACCGGGGCCGGCCGCGAGCCGGGACGGCGGCTAGTCCGGGACGGCCATCAGCGGGGCGTCGAACAGGGCGCTGACCGACTCGCCCTCGTGGATCCGGCGGATCGCCTCGGCCAGGGCCGGCGCCAGCGAGATGACGTGCAGCTTCGGATCGCTCTTGCTGTCCGGGATCGGCACGGTGTTGGTCGTGACGACCTCCAGCACGTCGGGCTGCGCGGCGATCCGCTGCAGCGCCCCGTCGCTGAAGAGCCCGTGCGTGCACGCGACGCGCACCGAGCGCACCTGACGCTCGCGCAGCCGGGCGAGCATCTCCATGATCGTGGTCCCGCGGGCGATCTCGTCGTCGAGGATGATGACGTCCCGGCCGGCCACGTCCCCGATGATCGAGCTGATCGTGACCTTCTCGTCGGTCTGCCGTTCCTTCGCGCCCGCCGCGACCGGCACGCCGAGCATCCGGGCCAGCGCGGCGGCCTGCTTGGCGTTGCCGAGGTCGGGCGAGACCACTACCGCGTTGGCGAGATCGACGCCGCGGTAGTGACCGGCCAGCTCGCGGAGCGCGTGCAGGTGATCCACCGGCACCGAGAAGAACCCGTGTACCTGCGGCGCGTGCAGCGTCACCGTCAGCACCCGGCTGGCACCCGCGGTAACCAGCAGGTCGGCCACCAGGCGCCCGCCGATGGACACCCGGGGCATGTTCTTCTTGTCCGAGCGCCCGTAGGCGTAGTGCGGGATCACCGCGGTGACGCGCGCGGCTGACGCGCCCCGGGCCGCGTCCAGCATCAGCAGCAGCTCGGTGAGATGCTCCTGGACCGGCGGGCTGAGCGGCTGGATCAGGAAGACGTCGCGTTCGCGGCAGTTGGACTGCAGCTGGACTTCGAGGCAATCGTTGGCGAAGCGCCTGGTCACGACCGGATGCCTGGGTACCCCCAGGCGGTCGCATATCTCCTGCGCCAGCTGGGGGTGGGCACTGCCGCTGAATATCGCGATCTCTCGCACGAGCTAAGGCTAGGTCCTAGCCGCGGCCGGGCTCACCGCCGGCGTCCGCTACTCCCCCGGCCCGTACTCCCCCAGCCCGTCCGTCCCCCGGCCCGCCGCGAGCAGCCGGCCGGCCCGGCGCAGCCAGTGCGCCGGGTCAGCGCGGGCCGCGGCCGTGCTGCCGGCCAGCTCGCCGAGCGAGATCCCCCGCCAGCTTCCGGCCGGGGCATCGGCCGCGATCGAGCCGGCCACCACCGCCGCGGGGACGCCGGCCGCGGCGGCGGCGGCCAGCACCGCGCCGGTGACCTTGCCCGCCGTCGAGGTCCGGTCGTAGCGGCCCTCGCCGGTAATGACCAGGCCGGCCCGGGCCAGCGCGGCGCCCAGGCCGGCGATCCGGCTCAGCTCGGCGGCGCCGGGCCTGATGACGGCGCCCCAGGCGGCGGCGAAACCGTATCCGGTGCCGCCCGCCGCGCCCGCGCCCGGCGCCGCCGGGTCGCCGCCGAGCAGCCGGGCGAGCCGGGCCAGCCCGGCGTCCAGCGCGGCCGCCTGGGCCGGGCTCGCGCCTTTCTGCGGCCCGAAGACGGCGGCCGCGCCGGCCGGCCCGAGCAGCGGGGCGGTCACGTCGGTCAGGCAGGTCAGGCCGCCGAGCGGCGGCGGGCGCAGCCCGCTGAGATCGGCGGACGCCAGCTCGCCGAGCGCCCCGCCGCCGGGCGGCAGCGCCGTGCCCGCAGCGTCGAGGAAGCGCGCGCCGAGCGCGGTGAGCGCGCCCGTCCCGCCGTCCGTCGACGCCGAGCCGCCCAGGCCGAGCACGATCCGCGCCGCGCCCGCATCCAGCGCGCGGCCGATCAGCTCGCCGGTTCCCGCGGTGTGCGCGCCCATCGGATCGGGGCTGGCGAGCAGCGGCAGTCCGCTGGCCCGGGCCAGCTCGACGACGGCGGTCCGGTCCGGCAGCTCCAGCCAGCAGCCGACCACCCGGGCGCGGCCGGGGCCGCTGACCGTGGCCTGCTGCCAGCGCGCCCCCGGCACCGCGGCAGCGAGCACGTCGAGCGTGCCCTCGCCGCCGTCCGCGAGCGGGATGCAGGTGATCTCATCGCCGTCGCCGCGCTGCTGGCGCCAGCCCTCGGCCAGCGCCGCCGCCGCCGCGGCAGCGGCGATGCTGCCCTTGAACGAGTCCGGCGCGATCACGATCCGCACGGGGTCAGCCGCCGGGCGGGCTGTCCTGCGCGGCCGGCCCGGCCGGGGCGGGCATCGGCTGCTCGCGCGGCGGGAGGCCCAGCTTGGCGCGGATCGACTGCTGCACGACCTCCCGGTCGGGGCGCGCGTCGACGGTCACGACGTATTCCTTGCGGCGGAAGATGTCGAGCACCGGATTGGTCTTCTGGTGATAGTCACGGAGCCGGACGGCGAGGGCTTCCTCGGTGTCGTCTTCCCTCGGGATCAGCTCGCCACCGCAGACGTCGCACTGGCCGGCCACCCGCGGGCTGTTGGCGATCAGGTTGTAGTCCATGCCGCAGCCCGAGCACAGCCGCCGGGCCAGCACCCGGCGGCGGACCTCGCTGTCCGGCATGTCGAGGTGGATGACCCCGTCGATGTCGTAGCTCTCCAGGAAGAACTCGGCCTGCCGCTCGTTGCGCGGGAAGCCGTCGATGATGAAGCCGAAGTTCCAGTCGTGCTCGGCCAGCCGGGACTTCACCACCCCTTCCACCAGATCGTCGCCGACCAGCTCGCCGCCGGCCATGGTCCGCCGGACCTGCGCGCCGAGCTTGGTGTGGTGCTGCACGTTCCAGCGGAAGATGTCGCCGACACTGATATGCACGAGGTCGAGATCTTCGCCGAGCATCGTGGCCTGGGTCCCCTTGCCACTGCCCTGCACCCCCATGATGACGTATTTGCGCATGCCGACACCCTGGCACGCGACGGCTGGCGAGTCACGCGAGGGCGCCGCTAAGCCGCCCGGCGCGGCCCTGCGGGTGAGCGCGGCCGACCGCGGGCGTCAGGCGCCGCCGGGTCCCGGCGTGTCGCCGGGGCCGCAGAGCGCGAAGCGGCGCTCGCACCAGCGGCGCAGCCGGGGATCGAGCGAGGCGCGGATGAGCGGCCAGTCGTCCCGGAGCAGCCCGGGGTTGAGGAAGCGGGCCACGTCGTTGCGGCGGCCCTGGGTAAGCACCACGCCGTACATGCTGCGGCGGATCCCGTCATCGGACAGGTCGAACTCGCGCATCCCCGGCCAGGACAGGTGGCGCGGCAGCACGATGATGCCGCGGACCGGCCCGCGTAGTTCCTCCAGCCGCCGCGGCAGCCGGCCAGGCGGGCCTCTTCCGCCCGGTGAGCAGATCGGCAAGCGACATGAGACCGATTATGGCCGACCGCGGGAGTCTCCCGGCGTAGTGACCGCAGAATACGGCCCGGCCGGGGGCCGTCCGGGGACGGCGGCGGGGACGGTATGGGCGCGGCGCTAGGCTTTTGGGCATGTCCAGCGCCCGCCCGACTCCGCGGTGGCTCTTCCTGGTTACCCCCAGGTGGCTGGCCTGGCATGGGTTCGTGGTTCTGGCCGCGTGGGGAATGCTGTGGCTGGGCGACTGGCAGTTCCACCGGGCCGAGTCGGGTAACGCGCTCAGCTGGGCCTATACGTTCGAGTGGCCGGTCTTCGCGGTCATCGGCGTGGTGTTCTGGGTAAAGACGATCATCGACGAGTTCAGGCCGGCCGACGGCGGCTTCGTGGGCGAGCAGGTTGACCTGCCGGCCGGGGCCAGCCCGGCGCTGCGGGCCAGCATGGCGGCGCGCGCCGCGGATGATGACGATGAGCCGGACCCCGAGCTCGACGCCTACAACGATTACCTGGCCCGCCTCAACGAGCAGGTCCGGGGCCACGGCCGCTGGCACGGCCTGCGATAGAGACCGATATACCGATAGACGGATAGGAAGAGGTGCTCACGGTGCGCGCTGCTGTGCTCCGGTACCGGGTGATGGCGTACGTGACCGGCGTCGTGCTGATGGTGCTGTGCTTCGTCGGCATACCGCTGCAGGTGTTCGCGCACGACGACGCCGTGGTGAACTATGTCGGCACCACGCACGGCATCCTCTACCTCATCTACCTGGCCACCGCGTACCAGATGTCGCGCCTGCTGGGGATGAAGCTGGGCAGCCCGCAGACCGTGATCCTGCTGCTGGCGGGCACTATCCCGGTGCTGACCTTTGTCGTCGAGCGCTGGATGACCCGCCGGTACATCAACCCGGCGCTGGCCGCGGCCGAGGCCCGCGAGGCCAGCCGGCCGCCCGCGGCCCCGCCGTCGGCTCCGGCCACCCCGTCGGCTCCGGCCACCCCGCCGACCTCGACCACCCCGCAGTCCCGGTAGGCGTGGCCGGCGCCGGCCCGTGGGCGAGCACTATTTCACCGGCCGGCCGGACGCGCCGCATCGCCCGGGCCGGGTGCACGTCGTGCTCCCGGACGTGCACCTGGACCTGGAGACCGACGCCGGGATGTTCTCGCCGGGCCGGCTGGATGCCGGCAGCCGGCTGCTGCTGGAAACCGCGCCGCCCCCGCCGGCCGCCGGCCACCTGCTCGACCTGGGCTGCGGGTACGGGCCGCTCGCCCTGGTGCTGGCCACCCGCTCCCCCGGCGCCACGGTCTGGGCGGTGGACGTGAACGAGCGCGCGCTCGCGCTGTGCGCGGCCAACGCGCAGCGCGCGGGGCTGCCGAATGTCCGCTGCGCGCTGCCCGGGGATCCGGCGCTGCCCGCTGAGTTCGGGCTGATCTGGTCCAATCCGCCGATCCGGATCGGCAAGGCCGCGCTGCATGACCTGCTCGCCGCCTGGCTGGCCAGGCTCGCGCCGGGCGCCGCCGCCTATCTCGTCGTGCAGCGCAATCTGGGCGCGGACTCACTGCAGCGCTGGCTGGCCGAGGCCGGCTGGCCGGCCCGCCGGCACGCGGCCCGGGCCGGATACCGGGTGCTCGGGATCGGCGGATGACCGGCAGCAGCGGGCCGAGGCAGCTGCGGCCCACCGACGTCAAGCGGCTGAACCGGTCCTGGCGCCGGCTGACCGAGGCGAGGCTGGCGCTGCTGCTCGACTCGGTCAGCCAGCCGTTCAACGTGGGCTCGATCATCCGGACCGCGGCCGCGCTCGGGGTCGAGCGGATCTGGCTCTGCGGTGACAGCGCGTCGCCGGAGAACGCGTCCGCGCGCAAGACGGCACTCGGCACCGAGCGCCTGGTCAGCTGGGAAACCGGGCTCTCCGCGGCCGCCGCGGCGGCCGCCGCCGCCGCGGACGGCCTGCGGGTGATCGCCATCGAGCTGACCGATGGTGCGGTCCCGCTGCACGAGGCGCCGCTGTCCGGGGACGTCTGCCTGGCCCTCGGCAACGAGGACCACGGCTGCTCCGCTGCCCTGCTGGCGGCCGCCGACGCGATCGCCTACATCCCGCAGACCGGCCGGGTCGGCTCGCTGAACGTGGCCGCCGCCGCCGCGATCGCGCTGGCCGAGGCGCGCCGGCGCGAGTGGTCGCGCAGCTGACTGGCCGGCCACCATCCGTTCCTCATGGTGACATCCGCCCGGCCGGCGTTCGGCATACTGAAGGACGTGCTCTGCCCGTTCCTCGATTCCCCGCGCCCGCTCGCCTTCGCCCACCGCGGCGGGTCGGCGCACAACCCGGAAAATTCCTGGCGCGCTTTCCAGCACGCGATCGGGCTCGGCTACTCGTACCTGGAGACCGACGTCCAGGCGACCGCCGACGGGATCCTGGTGGCCTTCCACGACAAGACGCTGGACCGGGTGACCGGGCGGCCCGGCCAGATCGCCAGGCTCCCGCACCGCGACGTGGCCGCCGCCAGGATCGACGGGACGGAACCGATCCCGCTGCTGGAGGACCTGCTCGGCGCCTGGCCGGACGTGCGCTTCAACATCGACGTCAAGGACTGGCCCGCGGTGCGGCCGCTGGCCGGGGTACTGCGCCGGACGGCGGCCTGGGACCGGGTCTGCATCACCTCGTTCTCGCCGTGGCGGCTGATGGCGACGCGGCGGGCGCTGGACCGGCCGGTCTGCATGGCCACCTCGCCGGCCGGTGTCGCCGCGATCCGGTTCGGGGGGCCGGCCGGCTCAGCCGCGCAGTGCGCCCAGGTGCCGGTCTCGGTGGCCACGCCGCGATTCGTCCGCCACGCGCACAAGCGCGGACGGCAGGTGCACGTCTGGACGGTGAATGACCGCGGCCTGATGGCGGCCATGCTGGATCTCGGCGTGGACGGCATCATGACCGACGAGACAGTCGCGCTGCGGGAGGTCCTGACGGCGCGCGGGCAGTGGCATCCGCGGCAGGTTAGTTAGCATTCCGCGGATCAGAAACGCCGTCGGGGGTTGGGATCCCGGCCGGGCGGGAATCTTGACCGGGGACTCACCGTTGATAAGAAGTACGGCTGAGCGCTGGGAGGCAGGAACCGATGGCCGAACGCTCTCTACGCGGTACCAGACTCGGAGCGACGAGCTACGAGAACGACCGTAACACTGATCTGGCCCCGCGTCAGGATGTGTCTTTCGACTGCCCGAAAGGCCACACTTTCACTGTGCCGTTCGCTGCCGAGGCAGAGATACCGACCACCTGGGAATGCCGGGTCTGCGGGGCAACCGCGTTCACGACCGCCGGCGACCTGCCGGCGCCCAAGAAGGTCAAGCCGCCGCGCAGCCACTGGGACATGCTGCTGGAACGGCGCTCCGTCGCGGATCTTGAGGAAGTGCTGGCCGAGCGCCTCGCGGTGATCAGGGGGCAGCGCGGCATGTCCGATGACGTGGTGACGACGGCGCACGCGCGCCGGCAGCGCAAGAGCGCCTAGGGCGCCCCGGCCGGAGCGCGCAGGCCCCGCGCTGGCGTTAGCCAGCCTGCTTGCTGGCCTTGCTGCCGTGCAGCCAGGCGCCGACTCCCCACTGGGTGACCCGCCACAGGGCCTCGGCCACCACCGCCCGGCTCATCTTGCTCGCACCCTGGGTCCGTTCCACGAAGGTGATCGGAACCTCGACCACGGTCAGGCCGGCCCGGATGACGCGCAGCGCCAGGTCGATCTGGAAGCAGTAGCCCTGCGATTCCACCTCGTCCAGCCCGACCTGCCGCAGCGCGGTCGCGCGGAACGCGCGGTAGCCGCCGGTGGCGTCGCGGACCTTGATGCCGAGCATCACCCGCGCATAGGTGTTGCCGCCGCGGGACAGTACCTCCCTGGACTTCGGCCAGTTCAGCACGGTGCCGCCGGGCACGTACCGGGAGCCGATGACCAGGTCCGCGCCGGCCTCAAGCGCGGCCAGCAGCGCAGGCAGTTCCTGCGGCTGGTGGGATCCGTCGGCGTCGATCTCCACCAGCACGCCATAGTCGCGCTCCAGCGCCCAGCGGAACCCGGCGATGTAGGCGGAGCCGAGGCCGGCCTTGGCCGGCCGGTGCAGCACGTGAATGCGGGCATCCCCGGCGGCCAGCTTGTCGGCGGCCTCGCCGGTTCCGTCCGGGCTGTTGTCGTCGACGATGAGCAGATCCGCGTCCGGCACCGCGGCACGCAGCCGGGAGGCGATCTGCTCCAGATTCGCCCGCTCGTTGTAGGTCGGGACGATCACGGCCACCCGGCCAAGCGGGCCGCCTGGGCGGTCGGTTTCTGTCACGAGCTTCCTGCCTCAGGCTGGTGCTGACCACACGGGCATCCGGCTCGCCAACGCCTGCGCCGTCAGGCAGGTTCCCGCGGTGCCTGCCCGGGGTAGCGCAGCGGCCATGTTGCCAGTGCGCAACAGTAGCCGATTCATCCCGCTGACATGTCCGCGGAGTGACCGCAGTGCGGCCGCAGCGTTTCCGCGGAGGGAAGAGGGCCCGGGCAGTCCCTTCGGACCGGAGTTCGTCCCGCCGGAAACGGGCTCGGCCTCCGTTGTCTACTGGGTGCCCGGGCCCTTCCCTGGTCCAACCCCCCGCCCAGCCGGGTCCGCGGAGCTGTCCCCTTCCCCAGTGCGCCTGGCGCGAGGCCGGATCAATCTCCTGCCTCATGGCACAACGGGGTAGGGACGGCTAACCGCCCCGGCCGGCTGGCCCGGTGCTGGACTGGCTAGTCAAGATACCGCCGATCGCCGTGATGTCAACCGCCCCGATCAGGCGCGGCGGCCTGCGCGGACGGCGGGCGGGACGGGCCCTGTTCGCTGTTGTCCGCCGGCGATACGATTGATCGTCTCCCAGCGGGTGAGGGCCGAATGGCAGGGTTTCACCGAGCGCCCGGTACACGATGCAGTCACCGTGCACCGCGGCTTCGCCGTTGCTGGGTTCCGCAGTATCCGGGGACGCGCACCCGGTGCATGCCGCGCGAGCATTTTCCTAACGTGGGAACCCGCCTAGCGGGATTCATCTTCCAGCTGGAGGACGAGCAATGACAGAAAGTCCGGAATCGCAGGTCTCCGAGTCGCAGATCGCCGTGCACTGGCGCGAGGAAGAGTATTACTACCCTCCGGAGTCATTTATCCAGCAGGCGAACGCGAAGGATCCGGCCATCTTCGACCGGTTCAGCGAGGATAACTTCCCGGACTGCTTCAAGGAGTACTCCGACCTGCTCAGCTGGGACGCCCCGTGGGAGACGATCCTGGACACCAGCAATGCCCCGTTCTGGAAGTGGTTCGTCGGCGGCAAGCTGAACGCGTCCTACAACTGCATCGACCGGCACCTGGCCACGAGCGCCAACAAGGCCGCCATCATCTGGGTGCCCGAGCCCGAGTCGGTCGAGCCGGTCGCCATCACCTACCGGGATCTCTACCACCGGGTCAACGAGTTCGCCGCGCTGCTGCGAGACTTCGGCGGCGTCAAGGCCGGCGACCGGGTGACGCTGCACATGCCGATGGTCCCCGAACTGCCGGTCGTGATGCTCGCGTGCGCCCGGCTCGGGGTGGTCCATTCCCAGGTGTTCGGCGGATTCAGCGGGAACGCCTGCGGCACCAGGATCGCCGACTCCGGCAGCCGGATCCTGATCACCATGGACGGCTACTACCGCAGCGGCACGCTGACCGACCACAAGGTGAAGGCCGACGAGGCCGTCGCCGAGGCGCTCAAGCAGGGCCAGGAAGTCGACAAGGTGCTGGTGTGGCGGCGCCACCCCGGCGAGTACGCCTCCGAGACGCCGATGGTGGAGGGCCGCGACTTCTTCGTCGACGAGGTCATCAGCCAGTACCGCGGCCAGCTCATCGCGCCCGTCTCGATGCCGGCCGAGGCGCCGCTGTTCCTGATGTACACCAGCGGCACCACCGGGCGGCCCAAGGGCGCCCAGCACAGCACCGGCGGCTATCTCTCGTACGTCACCGGCACTTCGAAGTACTACCAGGACATTCACCCCGATGACACCTACTGGTGCATGGCCGACATCGGCTGGATCACCGGCCACTCCTACATCGTGTACGGCCCGCTGTCGCTGGGCACCACGACCGTGATCTACGAGGGCACGCCCAACTACCCGGACGCCGGGCGCCCGTGGCGGATCGCCGAGCGGCTCGGGGTGAACATCTTCCACACCTCGCCCACCGCCATCCGGATGCTCCGCAAGGTCGGGCCGGATGAGCCGAAGAAGTACAACTACCACTTCAAGCACATGACCACGGTCGGCGAGCCGATCGAGCCCGAGGTCTGGCGCTGGTACCACGAGTCGGTGGGCAAGGGCGAGGCGGTCATCGTCGACACCTGGTGGCAGACCGAGACCGGCGGGTTCCTCGGCAGCTCGCTGCCCGCGCTCAAGCCGATGAAGCCCGGCAGCTGCGGTCCCGCGGTGATCGGCATCTACCCGGCCATCTACGACGAGGATGGCGTCGAGGTCCCGGACGGCCGGGCCGGGAACATCTGCATCCGCAACCCCTGGCCCGGGATCATGGAGACCATCTGGGGGCAGCCGGAGCGGTTCGTGTCGGTCTACTACGAGAAGTACAACAAGAATCCGGACAGCAAGGACTGGCACGACTGGCCGTACTTCGCCGGCGACGGCGCGGTCCGGGCCGCGGACGGCTACTACCGCATCCTCGGCCGGGTGGACGACGTCATCAACGTCGCCGGGCACCGGCTGGGCACCAAGGAGCTGGAGTCGGCCGCGCTGACCGTGCCCGAGGTCGCCGAGGCGGCCGCGGTGCCGGTGGTGGACGACATCCGGGGCCGCGCGGTCGAGATGTACATCGCGCTCAAGCCGGGCGTCGAGGCGGGACCGGAGATGGAGGCCAAGGTCGTCAAGGCGATCGAGGTCGAGATCGGCAAGATCGCCCGGCCGAAGAACGTCTGGATCGTGCCGGACATGCCGAAGACCCGGTCCGGCAAGATCATGCGCCGGGTCATCGCCGCCGTCTCCAACTTCACCGACGTCGGCGATGTCACCACGCTGGCCAACCCGGAGATCGTCGACGGCATCCGGCACCAGGTGCAGAGCGCGAAGGTCGCCAAGGGCGACGCCCCGCGTGAGCTGACCGAAACCGAGCGCGCCGAGATCGAGTCGTTCGGTACTGAATAAGTCCTCGCCGCCAGCCGGGCGGCACGCAGGCCCCGCGGGCGCCGGCGTGCCGCCCGGCCCGGTTTCCGGCCCGGCCGGCGGAGGTTTCCGGCTAGCTCAGGAGGCCGGCGGCGGCGCGACGACCGTGCCGGTGGCGGTGACCACGATCACCGGCTCGTCCAGCACCCGGGCCGCGGACGGCCCGCGCGCGGGGTCCGCCCGGCAGGTGACCCGCGCCTCGAACGCGATCTCGCGGCTGCGCCGCCCGACCCGGGACACCGCCGCGGTGACCTCGATCACGTCACCGGCCAGCACCGGCGCGCGGAACTGCACGTCGGAGTAGGCCGCGAACAGGCCCTCGTCGCCGTCGGTCCGGATGGACAGCTCGGTGCCCACGTCGCCGAACAGGCCGAGCACGTACGCGCCGTCCACCAGGTTGCCGCCGTAGTGGGCGTGGCTGTAAGGCACGTACCGCCGGTGCGTCACGGTCAGGCCCAGCCGGGGGTCGGCGTTCACGCGGTGCCTCCTACGGTCGCGCGGTCCGTTTCCGCGGAAACGCGGCCGGGGACTTCCGCGGCCGCCGGACCGGCGGTCTCCGCGGCGGCGGGACCAGAAAAATCTTCGGAAACGCGGCGTCCCGGAGCCAGTGCATGCACCAGGTAACTCGCCACCTCGCCGGGCGCCGTTCCCTTCCCGAAGATCTTGTCAACGCCGAGCGCGGCGGCTGCCCCCGGGTCGAACCTGGGCCCGCCCACGACGAGCAGGGGCCGGTCGGGGCCCGCCGCCCGGAAGGCGGCGGCCATCTCGCGGGCATTGGACAGGTGCGCGTCCCGCTGCGTGACCACCTGGCTGACCAGCACCGCGTCGGCATGTTCCGCATGCGAGCGGGCGACCAGGTCGGCCACGTCCACCTGCGCGCCGAGGTTCACGATGCGCATCTCGCGGTAGTACTCCAGGCCCTTCTCCCCCGCGTGGCCCTTCACGTTCAGGATCGCGTCGATGCCGACCGTGTGCGCGTCGGTGCCGATGCAAGCCCCGACGACGACCAGTTTCCGGCCGAGGGCCTCCCGGATCCGCCGGTTGATCTCCGGCGATGCCAGCAGCGGGAATTCCCGCTCGGTCACGGTGACCTGCGAGAGGTCGACGAGATGACTGACCCGCCCGTAGACGATGCAGAACGTGAAGTCCGGGCCCATGCCCTTGGCGTGCACCACCATGGCCGGGTCCAGGCCCATCTTGGCCGCCAGCTGCAGCGCCGCGCCCTCGGCGCGGGCGCGCTCCGCCGGGGTCCCGAACGGGACCGGCAGCGTGAAGGACACCTGGATCCGCCCGTCGCCGGTGGTGTCGCCGTAAGGCCGGATGATCTCGCCGGTCATCGCTCCTCCTCGCCCTCGAGTATCCCGGTGGCCGGGTTGAAGTAGCCGTCCGCCTGCCGGATGACGCCGTCCAGCCCCCGGCCGCCGTCCGGCGGGCGGCGGGTGATGCCGAAGGTGCCGGCCGCGATGGCGGTCAGCAGCCCCTCGTCGCCGATCCGGCCGAGCAGCTCCACGGCCTCCCCGAGCACCTCCCTGGCCCGCAGCTCGATGAAGCCGCCCGGCGCGGGACGGAAGCTGTCGCCGAGCCGGCCGGCCGCGTCGCGGACGTACCGGACGTTCTCCAGCGCCAGGTCACGATCGGACAGGAACGGGGTGTGAATTCCCTCGGTCATCATCCCGATCAGCAGGATCGACTGGCCGGTCATCATCCCGCACAGGTTGAAGAACGCGTCCAGCAGGTAGCCGGCGAAAACGTTGCCGGTCATGTGCTTGGTCGGCGGCATGTACTTCAGCGGGGCGTCCGGGAACAGCTCGCGGACCAGCTGGGCGTGCGCGAGCTCGAGCAGGAACGAGTCGGGCACGTCCGGGTTGATCTCGAACGCGTGCCCGAGGCCGAGCTGGCCGTCGGCCAGCCCGGCTTCCTTGCCGAAGTACTCGTTCAGCAGCTGGCTGACGATCACCGTGTGCGCGGCATCGACGGCGTCCGCGGTGGTCAGGTAGTTGTCCTCGCCGGTGTTGATGATGATCCCGGCGCGGGCGTGGATCTGCCGGGAGAACCGCTGGTCGATGAAGGTCCGGCGGGGGTTGATGTCGCGGAAGATGATGCCGTACATGCAGTCGTTCAGCATCATGTCGAGCCGCTCCAGGCCGGCCAGCGACGCGATCTCCGGCATGCACAGGCCGGACGCGTAGTTGGTCAGCCGCACGTACCGGCCGAGCTCGCGCGACGTCTCGTCCAGGGCGGCGCGCATCAGCCGGAAGTTCTCCCGGGTCGCGTAGGTGCCGGCGTAGCCCTCGGTGGTGGCTCCCTCGGGCACGTAGTCGAGCAGCGACTGGCCGGTCGACCGGATCACCGCGATGATGTCCGCGCCCTCCCGGGCGGCCGCCTGAGCCTGCGGGATGTCCTCGTAGATGTCGCCGGTCGCGACGATCAGGTAGATCCACGGCTTCGGCGGGTCCGAGGTCTCGCGGATCATCGCGTCCCGCTCCCCGCGGCGGGTGTCGATGGTGGCGATGCCGCGGCCGACGGCCCGGGTGGCGGCCGCGCGGGCCCGCGCGGCGTCGCCGCCATCCGGGATCCGGAACTTCACCTTCCCGGTGGCCGCGTCCCTGGCCAGCGCGCCCAGATCGGCGTACCCGCCGGTGAGCAGGGCATCCCAGGCCGGCAGCGCGATGCCGTGCTCCAGGCCCGCCGTCTCGCGGACCGCGTCGGCCAGCCGGTTGACCCAGGGCATGCCCTCGTCGTCGGCGCCGTCCAGGCCGGCCAGCCTGAGCACGGCGCGCTCCACCGAGACGGTGGTGTGCGTCCGGGCCAGCTCGACGATCGGCTGCCCGGCCCGGCGAGCCAGCTCGCGGGCCTGGCGGACGATGGCGGGGTCAAGGCCAAGCCTGGTGGTCACCGTGCTACCTGCGTCCATCGCCGTCCTCCCTCGGTTCCTGCTTCGGACCTGGCTGCTCGTCGATCCGGCTGTCGAACAGGGCGCGCACGCGGGGCTCGGCCCGGATCAGGTCCAGCGCCAGCTGTGCGTGGCCGGGTACGTACCCGTTGCCGACCAGCATGGTCACGTCCGCGGCCACGCCCTCGGCGCCCAGGGCGGCGGCGGTGAACGAGGTAGCCATGGAGAAGAAGATCACGGTACCGCCCTCGGCCGTGGACAGGATCGCGCCGCCCTCGCAGCCCGGCACGTCCACGCACACGACGGTGACGTCGGCGGGGCCGCCGGCGTCGCGGATCGCCGCGGACACCGCCACCGGGTCGCGGGCATCGGCCACCACGACGTGGTCGGCCAGCCGGGCGTCGCGCGCCGCGGCGGCCTCCTGCTCATGCGGGACGACCCCGATGATGGTGCCCGCTCCGCCGCGCCGCGCTGCGGCCGCCGACAGCGAGCCGCTCTTGCCGGCCACGCCCAGGATGGCCACCACCGGGCCGGTCCCGCCGCCGCGGCCGTCCAGCGCCGCCGCGGTAACCACCCGGTGCGTGAGGGCCGGCGCGCCGCACACGTCGAGGACGGCGAGCGACAGCGGGACGGGCAGGTCAGCGGGGAGCACGGCGGCGATGGACCGGCCGAACAGAATCGCGTGCCCGGCACAGGGCACCTGCTCGGACTGGCCGTCCCAGCCGGCCAGGCCGTCGGTCACCGCCAGCGGCGTGAGGCTGAGCGAGACCAGGGTGGCGATCCGGTCGCCGGGCTTCAGCCCGAGCGGCGAGCTGCTGCCGACCTCCTCCACGACCCCGGTGAGCATCCCGCCGGAGCCGGTGACGGGATTGTGCATCTTGCCGCGGCTGGCGATGATCTCCAGCACCGCGGTCCTGATCGCGTCCGGGTCGCCGCCGCTGGCCTCCCGCAGCTGCCGGAATGATGCCGCGTCGAGGTTCAGCCGGTCCACCCGGACCCGCACCTCGTCCGGCCAGATGGCCGGGTCCGGGTCCAGCCGCCAGGCGGCCTGCGGCAGCAGCCCGCCGGCCGGCTCGGTCACCCGGTGCAGGCCCAGCGGGGAGCTCAGTTCCGATATCGATCGGGTCACGTGATCAATCCTTCCCGGCCGGCGGCAGGCGCGCACGCACGGGCGGCTGCCAGTCCTGGCCCGGTTGCGGCGATCCCGCGGGCGATTCGCCCCGGAAGCCGGCCGATCCTTGGCTTTGGTCCGGTGATTCGATAGAATCTCCTGCTGAAAGCTACATTGACAATAGCTTCTTGCGTAGCTTGCCGAGACCACCGGCTATCGTGCTGCACTCCGGTCGTTCTGCGTGCGGCGGCCCTGCATGCGGCGGCCCTGCATGCGGCGGCTCTGTACCGGCAACTCTGTACACGGCAACTCCGTACCGGCGACTCTGGACACGGCGACTAATGAAGGGGCAGGTGCCGCGATGATCGAGCAGCCATACGCGTACCGGCGCAGAGAGCTGACCGAGCCGGACTGGCAGCGCCTGCCCGGGTGGGCGGGCGTCACGGCGGCGGAGTGGGCATCCGCGCAGTGGCAGCGGGCGCATTGCGTGAAGAACATCCGCCAGCTCCGCACGGTCCTCGGCCCGGGCCTGGACGAGGCGTTCTACGCTGACCTGGACCGTGACCAGCGCGAGCGGGCCACCATGTCGATGCTGGTGACGCCGCAGATGGTCAACACGATGGCGGCCGCCATCGCACCCGACGAAGCCGGCTTCACCGACGCCTTCTACGCCGACCCCGTCCGCCGGTACATGATTCCGGTCTTCAGCGACCGTCGCACCGACTGGTCGTCGCACCCGGAGGCGTCGAGGGACTCGCTGCACGAGGCGGAGATGTGGGCCGTCGAGGGGCTGACGCACCGTTACCCGACCAAGGTGCTGGCCGAGGTGCTGCCCACCTGCCCGCAGTACTGCGGGCATTGCACCCGGATGGACCTGGTCGGCAACCCGACGCCGATGACGGAGAAGCACAAATTCGGCCTGGCCCGCGAGGACCGGCTCGGCGCGATGCTCGCCTACCTGCGCGCCACCCCCGGCGTCCGCGATGTCGTTGTCTCCGGCGGTGACGTGGCCAACCTGCCCTGGCCGCGGCTTGAGGCGTTCGTGGCCAGCCTGATGGAAGTGGACAGCATCCGGGACATCCGGCTGGCCACCAAGGCGCTGATGGGCCTGCCGCAGTTCTGGCTGACCGACGAGGTGCGCGGCGGGATGGAGCGGCTCGCCACCACGGCCCGCGAGCGCGGTGTCAGCATCGCGATCCACACGCATGTGAACGCGGCCCAGTCGGTCACCCCGCTGGTGGCGCAGGCGGCGAAGGCCATGCTGGAGACCGGCATCAGGGACGTCCGTAATCAGGGCGTCCTGCTGCGCGGCGTGAACGACAGCCCCGAGCAGCTGCTCGACCTGTGCTTCGCCCTGCTGGACGAGGCCAAGATCATGCCCTACTACTTCTACATGTGCGACATGATCCCGAACAGCGAGCACTGGCGGCTCACCCTGGGCGAGGCGCAGCAGCTGCAGCACAAGATCATGGGCTACCTGCCCGGGTTCGCGACACCGCGGATGCTGTGTGACGTGCCGTACGTGGGCAAGCGCTGGGTGCACCAGGTGGGCCGGTACGACACCGAGCGGGGCATCTCCTACTGGACGAAGAACTACCGGACCGGCGTGGAAGCGGATGACCCGCTCGCCCTGGACCGGGAGTACGCCTACTACGACCCGATCTACATGTTGCCGGAAGAAGGCCAGGCCTGGTGGCGCGCCAGAACCGGGCCGCAGCCAGTCAGCACAGAGCCGGTCAGCACCGAGCCGACGAGCACGGAGCCCGGCCAGTACCGAGTCAGTCGGAGCGGCGCGGGCCTAATGCTCACTCGCCAGCGGCTCGAGTTCCGCTAGGCCTCGCTCTTGTCCTCGATCTCCCAGGCATGGTCAAGCGCATGCCAGGCGATGCGGCGGGCGGCGTAGCGGACCGGCCAGCCGCCCGGCAGCGGCGCGGCGCCGTCAGACGCCTGGCCGATGGTCGCGGCAATCGCTTCGCGCATCGCCCCCACGGCGGCCTCATCGTCAATGGCGGGCTTGCGGTGCCGGACACCGATCTTGCGCGCGAACGCGGCCTCGGCGCCGATCACGTGCCCGATGATCTGATCGGTGTCCCGGCCGCCGCCGCGCGGCCCCTTCCGCAGCTTCGCCGGGGCAACCCGGGCGACGTCGCCGAACGTCGCCCACGAGGCCTCGACGAGAGCCGCGAGCCGGCCAGCCTCGTCGCTGGTGAGCGGGTTGTAGTCGGACGCGGCGATCTCGCCTGGCGCGCCGAAATCGGTGTACCCGACGGTGCCCGGCAGCCGCTCGATCACAGCGAAGGCGTCGTCGGCGGCTGGCGGCAGCTCTAGTCCCGCCCGCCGCGCGACTGGGGAGTACCTGGGCAGGTAGGCGGCGAGGGTCTCCAGCGCCAGTTCCTCGCTTCGTCCTGACCGGCACCAGCCTGGCCACTCCGCCGCGCAGGCGAAGACCCGCTTCTTGCCGATCTCGAGGATCACGTCCGTGACGGGCTGCGCTGTCATACCGGGATGATCGCAGCCCGCTATGACACTCCGGTCGCCGCCCGGGCGCTCTGTGTCCGTCGGCAGGTGTCCATCTGCCTGTGCCCTTCTGGATGGCGCTGGCCTGACTGGGATGCCTGCCCGTCGCATGGTGGATGGCGGCAGACTCCTACTCTTGCTAGGCGCCCGCGCTTGTTCTGTCGGCCGGGTGCTTCCTGACGTGTTGGCTGTCCGTTTGCGTAGCCAGTCCCCGCCTGGATCCTCTTTCCGGGGTTAGAGGGGGTGGGCGTCGGGGGTGGTGGTGTAGATGCGGCCGGAGGGGGTGGTCCAGGTGAAGTGGCCGGGGGTGGTCTGGGCCAGTTTCCAGTCGGGGTGGTGCTTGAGCAAGTGGTGGCTGCGGCACAGGCCGCCGAGGTTGCAGCGGCAGGTCAGTCCGCCGTTGTCGAAGGGGATGGTGTGGTCGGGGTCGCCGCGCCAGGCGGGCTGGCGGCAGCGGGGGAAGCGGCAGGTCAGGTCTCGGGCGGTGATGTATTCCTTGAGCCGGGGCGGGGGCCGGTAGCCAGGGCTGGCGCCTGTGTGCGCGCAGCCCCCGGCGGCGGTGGCGTCGGCGGCCATCGCGGCGCGGGCGCTGGCGGTAGCGCGGGTGGCGGCGCGCAGGGCCAGGCCGAGGATCTGGCCCGGCGGACCCGCTCCTGTTCCTGGTTCTGGCCATGGCGGCGGGTGGGTGAGGGTGTCTTCGGGGATGGTCAGGGTCATCCGGCCGACCAGCCCGGTCCCGGTGCTGGTGCCGGTGCTTTCCCCGGGTTCTTCGGCTGAGCCTGTCCTGGCGCCGTGCGCTTTCCCGGGTCCGGGTCCGGGCGGATGTCCGCCGGGTGGCCGGGGGCGGGGGATGCGGGTGACGGCCAGGGCGTGCCCGGCGCCGGTGGTGATGATGATCCGCCACTCAGCGTCCGGGTCGGTGGCGGCGATCGCGGCGAGTTGGCGGGCCTGGGTGGCGGTGACCGGGCCGATCCGGCCGAGGTGACCGGGCGCGGGGCTGGTTCCGGTGAGTGTTTCCCAGGGCAGGGATACGTCCAGCAGCCCGGCCGGCGGCCGCCCGTCTAGCGGCCGGGCGCCTGGGCTGGTGAGCGCGGGCGGGATCATTGCGGGCAGGTCCGGCCAGTTGCTGGCGGGCATGGCGGCCGGCCAGCTGTCGGCGTCATCGTCGTCGCGGTATCGGCCGTCCGGGCCGTCGTCGGGGCAGGGGTAGTCGTCCTCGGGGCGGGGTGCGTCCTGGTCCCCGGGCGGCGGCACGTCTTCGCCCGGCACGTCCTCGCCCAGTACGCCTTCGGCCGGACCATCATCGTGCGGCAGGTCATCGTGCCGGGCGCCGCGTCGGGGGCCGCCGCCAGGACCGTGATCACCAGCACCGGGGTCATCGTCCGTGCCACCCTGATCGTCGGTGCCGCCGGGGCCGCCGGGGTCGTGGTAGGGGTTGCCGGGCGGGTCGTCACCGGGTGGGTGGCCGGGTGGCGTGTCGGGGGGTGGGGGGATCGGGGTGCCCAGCAGCAGGGCGATGTAGATCTGTGCGCAGAGCAGGTCCAAGGGGCCGTCGGCGCCGTCGGCTTGCTGGGCGCGGGCCATGGCCTTGATCCGGGCCATCGCCGCGGCGGCGTGGATGACCGGCATCCGCTGCCCGGCCAGCGTCGCGGTCTGGTCCTGGTCGGGGTACAGCACCACCCGCGCCCGCCGCTCGGCTTCCTTGCGCCGTTCCTCCGCGCCGGCCGGGTCGATGGCGAGGACGGCGCGGCGCAGCGCGGCGCGCAGCATCCCGGTCGTCTGGCTCCCGGCGGCGGGCAGCACCCGGGCCTCGACCGCCCGGGCATTATGGTCGGATAGCAGGCTGGTGGCCTCGGTGATCAGCCGCGCCCGCGGCACGTCGATCACCCCCGCGGCCAGCGCCGCGCCGGTGGCGGCGAGCCGCCCGCTTAGTTCCACGGCCAGGTCCGCCCACGCCGCCGCGCTGTACGGGGACATGGTCAGCTCCAGCGCGACCTCCGCCGCCGCTGACGCCGGCACCTGGGCCGGGCGGCCGTCTTCACCCGTGCCGGCCTGCTCGTCGCGGGCGGCGGCGCGGGCGGCGATCTGCGCGACCGCGGCCAGCTCGTGGGCCTGCGCCCAGGACCCCAGCCGCCGCCATGACCCGGCCGAGGCGGCCAGGTCCTCGTCGGTTAACTCCGCTACCGGCGCGGCGGCCAGCCACGCGGCCAGGTCCGGCCCTGGGGCCAGGTGCTCGGCGACCCGCCCGGCCAGCGCCGCCACCGGCACCCGCGGCCCGCCGTAGCGCTCCAGGTCATCGAGGATCTGCTCCTGAACCGCCTCCTCATCCTCAAACACCGGACCCAGCAGAACACCATCATCAGCACCGTCAGCCAGCTGGGCGGCAGCATCCAGACCGGCCGTACCGCCTGCCCCCGCCGTGCCGCAGGACGCCGTCCCCGGCGAGCTCGCCGGGGCCGTGCCAGCGAGAGACCCGCCGGAGAGGCCGGGCCGGGTCGTGCCGGAGCGGCCAGCGGAGGGCGCGCCCGGCGGGGCGGTGCCGTTCACGGCGGCCATCAGGGCGCCGAAGTCCAGCTGCCACGACCACGACAGGCCCTGCGGGCGACCCGCGCCGCCGGGTTCTGCTGGCACCAGGTCACCTCCTCCGCTGGCCGCCGGGGCGCTCGCCCCGGTCATCTGCGTTAGGTAAATACTACCGGCTCCCGCCCACCAAATCGAACTATTAACGAAAAAACATTCGAGCAAAATTCGCTCACTCTAGGCAGCGATTTCTCAAGGTCTGGGCGACTGATCGGGCGGCGATTCGCCGGCCCTGGGCAGCGGCTTCCAGCTGGCAGCCACCGGAGCGGTGCCAGCATCACGTCCGTCGGTGACGTCAATGTTTCGTCGCACGGCGCTTCCGCTCGCGAGCCGGGCCAAGGCCAGTCATGCTCCTCTTCTGCGGTCATCTGCGGACTCTCCGGCCGTGGCGATGCTTCCCGCGCTCGTCCTCCATCACCGCCGCTGGCCCGGCCGCCCCGGTAAGCGCGGTCACGGGTGCAACGGTCTGGGGCACAACGGTGGTCTGATGGGGAGAAGGGGGTGGCGATGGACGCTCCCGCGGACGCCGAGTTTCGCGACTTCATGGTCGGCCGGTGGCCCGGCCTGGTCCGGCTCGCCTACGGCCTCACCGGCGACCAGGCGCTGGCCGAGGACCTGGCGCAGACGGCGCTGGCCCGCGCCTACGCCTCCTGGCCGCGGGTGCGCCGGGCCGACGACCCGGACGCCTACGTCCGCAGGATCGTGCTTAACGCGAATCGCAGCAGGTTCCGCGGCAGGCGGGTGAGCGAACTGCTGACCGCCGCGCCGCCTGACGCCGGCGCGGCGGACGAGACGGGACATCGGGATGACCGGTCGGCGCTGATGGCGGCACTCAAGACGCTGCCGGCCGGACAGCGCTCGGTCGTGGTGCTCAGGTACTGGCTGGACCTGACCGAGGCCCAGGTTGCGGCCGCGCTCGGCTGCTCCGTCGGGAACGTGAAGAGCCAGGCATCTCGTGCGCTGGCGAAGCTCAGGCTCAGCCCGGAACTAGCGGACGGGGAACTCCATGAGCATCGATGACGAGCGGGAGCTTCGCCAGCGGCTGGGCGCAGCGCTTGACACCATTACGCCGCGGCCAGCCCCGGTCGATGCGGTGGTCAGGCGAGGGAGAAATGTCGTGATCCGCAGGCGTGCCGCGATCGCGGTCAGCCTGGCCGCCGTGGTGGTCGTCGGTCTGGCGGTGCCGGCCTGGCTGCACCGGCCCGCCGGCCCGCCCCCGGCGGCGCCGCAGGTGACCGTCGTCCCGCCCGGCCCGCACTCGGCCGCCGGGCTGATCGCGTCCGGCGTGGCCGGAGGCACGCACTGGAGCGTCATCGCCGAGAAGCCAACACCGGGGAATCAGTGCTTCAAGGCCGGGCAGTTGTTCTGCGGAGAGCCCATGCACCCGGCCAACGGCCCGGTGAGCTTCGGCGGCGGCGGGACGAATGGCCTGCTGCTGCAGTTCGGGCCGGTCAAGCCGGGCGTCACGCGGGTCGATATCAGGTTCTCCGACGGCGCGGTGCTGGTGCTGCACCCGGTCCGGGCCTACGGCTCGAGATTCGTCGCGTACGCCATCCCACCGCACCTTCGTGTCACTGAGGCCGTCGCCTACTCCCGGCGGTCCGAGCTTGGCCACGCGGTGCCGTTCAGCAGCCGCAACGGCCTTACCTTCGTCCGGTGGCTGCGTCCCGGGCAGGCCGGGCCGGCGAGAGCGACCTACCAGATCGGCTCGGGCGTGACCGACGGCACGGCCTGGTCAATGTCGGAGCACGTCGGCCCGTGGGGGCGGTGCTTCACCGGCGCGGATCAGAATACCGACTGCGTATTCACTTCCGGCTCGCTGGTGTCGCCGGGTCAGCTGACCGCCGAGCTCATGACTCCCGGCCCGGGCGGAGGGGCGGGCCTGTACACAGTGGCCGTGGCGGCATCGGTCCAGAAGGTGCGCCTCGCGCTGTCCGACGGCCAGACGATCACCCCGCGGGTGGTCCAGGCCGGCGGCCAGAAGTTCGCTGCGTTCGGCGTCAGCAAGGGCGTCAGGGTGCTGGGCTGGACAGCCTACGGCGCATCCGGCCAGCGGCTCGGCTCAGGCAGCGGCGGCGGTACCGGCTGAGCGCAGGGCACTCCGGCCGACCGCAGGGCACTTCGGCTGAGCACAGGGCACTCCGGCTGACCGCCGGTGGCATCGTGCTGAGGCCGCTGCCTGCGACAATGACCTGATGCCCGCCGTGCTGACCGATCCCGGGGTCCGTCGCTGGCTGGCCAGTGCCCTGGCCGGGCAGCGAATCGTGGCGGTCCAGCAGCTAGCAGGCGGTTACCGGAACGACAATGTCCTGCTCGTGACGGACGCCGCCGAGAAGTACGTGCTGCGCAGGTATCGCGGCGGGGACGTCGAGGCCACCGGGCGGACCTGCGGGGTCGAGGCGGCGCTCGCGGCGCGGCTGCGCGGGATCGTGCCGGTGCCGGAGGTGATCGCGGCCGACCCGGCCGGGTCGGCGGCGGCCGAGCCGCTGCTGCTGTCCCGGTATGCGGCGGGCAGCATGGTCAGCGAGGTGCTGGCCCGCCCGGACGGGGCAGCCGCCGGGTCAGCCGGGCAGGCGCCCGGGGATGCTGGCCGGGCGGCCGCGGACCTGGGCCGGGCGGCCGGGGCGGTACTCGCCGCGATCGGCTCGGTGCGCTTCGGCGGGCCTGGTTTCTTCACCGGGCCTGACCTGATCCCGTCCGCCGAAGGGATGCCAGCCAGCTTGCCGGACTTCGTCGAGGATTGCCTGCGCGCGGCGCGTGCCAGCGGTGAGCATACGGTCGGCGGCTTGTCCCCCGCCGAGCAGGACGGCCTGCGTGCGCTCGCGGTCAGGGCCGGGCCGGCCGCCGCCCGCGTGAACGGCAGCCGTCAGCTTGTGCACTCGGACTACAACCCGAAGAACCTGCTGGCCGTCCACCGCGGCGGCCAGTGGTCGATCACGGCGGTGCTCGACTGGGAGTTCGCGTACAGCGGCAGCCCGCTGGCCGACCTCGGCAACATGCTGCGCCCGCGTCCGGGGGTCCCGGCTGACTTCGCGGCCGGGTTCAGCACCGGATACCGGCAGGCGGGCGGTGAGCTGCCGGACGGCTGGCGGGAGATCAGCGAGGCGCTTGACCTGTACGCGCTCGCCGATTTCCTCACCCGCCCGCCCGAGCACCGGTATTTCCGCCGGGCGGTTGCCCTGATCAGGGAACGGCTGGCCCGGAGCTGAGGGTGGCCGGATCCTCGCCCGGCGCCGGGTCATGGCCGGGCGGCAGGCCGGGGTCGCCGGGGTGGTCCCGCGCGTCGAAGCGCCACAGCATCGGCAGCGCGGCGGCCACCACAACGGCGCCGAGCACGCTGATGATGCCGCCGGACACCACGGCGATCCGCACCGAGCCGGTCACGGACGCGACCAGGCCGGCTTCCAGGTTCCCGACCGGCTCCCCGGTGGTGTAGCTGATCATTTCCAGCCCGGCCAGCCGGCCCCGCAGGCTGGCCGGGATCGTCTGGTTCCACATGGTCATCCGGAAGATGCCGCTGACCATGTCGGCTCCCCCGGCCGCGGCGAGTGCGGCCACCGCCCACCACAGGCCGGGCGCGAAGCCGAACGCCACGATCCCCGCTCCCCAGCCGCAGACGGCGAGCACGATGGCCCGGCCGTGCCTGCTGACATGCCTGGTCCAGCCGCTGGTCATGCTCACGACCAGCGCACCGGCGGCCGGCGCGGCGTACAGCAGCCCGAGGACGGCCGGGCCGCCGAGGCGGGCGGCGATGGCCGGGAACAGGGCATAGGGCGCGCCGAACAGCATCGCGCAGATGTCGATCAGGTAGGTGCCGAGCAGCTCGGGCCTGCTCCGGGCATACCTCAGCCCGTCCCGCACGCTGCTCAGGCTGGGCCGGGCCGCATCGGGCGGCGGCGGGGTGGCGCGCATCCGGCTGAACGCCAGCAGCGCGACCACGCAGGCGGCGCTGTCGGCCAGGTAAGCCACCGGCAGGCCGCCGGCCGCGATGGCGACGCCGCCGAGCAGCGGGCCGGCCAGGCTCACCGCGTTGCCGAGCAGCCCGGTCAGCGCGGCGGCGGCGGGCAGTTCGTCCCGGCGGACCAGCACCGGCACCAGCGCCTCAAGCGACGGCCGCTGCAGCCCATACAGGCCGGTGCTCAGCACCGCGAGCAGGAACAGCACCCACAGCTGGTGCCAGAAGGCCGCGTTCAGGGCGAGCGCGGCCCCGCTGCCGCACAGGAAGAGCTGGCAGACCCTGATCAGGCGGCGGCGGTCGACCGCGTCCGCCAGCGCGCCGCCTAGCAGCGCCGTGGCCACCAGCGGCACCAGTTCGGCGAAGCTGAGCAGCCCGACCACCAGCGAGGAATGGGTCAGCTGGTAGGCCTGATAGGGCAGGCCGACGAGGCTGATCGAGCTGCCCAGGAACGCCCAGGTCTGGCCGGCGTAGAGCCGCCGGAACTCAGCCGACCGCCGGAGCAGCGCAAGGTCAGGCCCGATGCCCGCGGCCAGCCGGCGGATCCAGGTCCGCCCGGGCGGCTGGCCGGCGGGCGGCCCGGCCGGCCGGGCCGCGCTGCCACCCGGGCCCAGGCGGCCGCCTGCTCCCCCGCTGTCTTCCACAACGGAGCCAATACTGCCCGGTTACCCGGTGGCCGTCGACTGGCTTTCGCCGGATGCTGCGCTAGCGTGATGTAGATGAGCAGGGTTCACGATATGGGCGGGCAGACGGGGTTCGGGCCTATCCCGGTCGGCCAGGACGAGCCGGGATTCCAGGCCGACTGGGAGGCGAGGGTCGCCGCCCTCAGCACGGCCCTGATGCGTAACGGGACGTTCGGCGGCGACGAGTTCCGGGATGCCATCGAGCGGCTTCCCCCGGCCGACTACCTGGCCGCTTCCTACTACGAGCGCTGGCTCGGGGCGCTGGAGCTGCTGCTGGCCGAGAAGAAGCTGCTGGCCCCGGGCGCGCCGGTGGCGCCGGTGGCGCCGGTGGCGCCCGGCGGGACAGTGGCCGCCAGCGGCACGGCGGCCGGGGACGGCCCGGTGGCTAGTGGCTAGGTTCGCGGTGGGCAGCCGGGTGCGGGCTCGTTCTCCTGATCGGGACGGTCATACCAGGCTGCCCCGCTATGTCCGCGGGCATCGGGGCGTGATCGTCGATGATCACGGCAGCTGGCAGCTCCCCGATGCGGTGCTGCGCGGGACCCCGGTGCAGGAACGCGTGTACGCGGTCCGGTTCGCCGCGCGGGACCTGTGGGGCGCGGGATCGCATTCGGTGGTCGTTGACTTGTGGGAGTCCTACCTGGAGGAAGCGGAATGAGTGGCGATCACGGGGACCTGCCGGTAGCCGTCCGGGTACGCCAGCTGGAGGACCGGGTGATCGCGGCCGGCCTGACCACCGACGCGGAACTCGACCGGATCCTGACCGGCGCGTACTGGACCGGGTCGCCCGCGCACGGCGCCCGGATGGTGGCCAGGGCCTGGCTCGACCCCGGCTACCGCGAGCGGCTGCTGGCCGACGGCAATGCCGCGGCCGCCGAATTGGGCCTCGATACCGGCAACCGCGACGGCAGCGGGTACCGGCTCAAGGCGGTGCAGAATACCGTGCAGCGGCACAACATGGTCGTCTGCACGCTCTGCTCGTGCTACCCCACGTCCCTGCTCGGCCCCTCCCCGAGCTGGTACAAGAGCTTCGCGTACCGCGCCCGGGCGGTTCGCGAGCCGCGGGCCGTGCTGGCCGAGTTCGGCCTGGAACTGCCGGACGAGACCGAGATCCTGGTCTGGGACTCCAGCGCCGAGACCCGCTACCTGGTCGTGCCGGACCGTCCGGCATCCTCGGCGGGCCTTGATCAGGACGCGCTGGCCCAGCTGGTGAGCCGGGACGGCATGATCGGCACCGCCGCGCTCTGAGCGGACCGCCGGAGTCAGGGCTCGGTGGCGGTGGTCGGTATCGACTCGGCGGACTCGGCGGGCGGCTCGTCGCCCTTCTTACGCTGGCTGCGGATGAACCAGACGAGGCCGATGATGGCCAGGATGGTGGCGATGTAGAAGTTGAGGCGCAGGCCGAGGAAATGCTCGGATGAGTCGATCCGCAGGGTTTCCTCGAAGATCCGGAATACCGAGTAGCCGAGCACGTAGAGGGCAAACAGGCCCGGCGGCCGGATGTTGCGGTGATGCCCGAGCCAGACCAGCGCGGCCGCGAGGGCCAGGTCAAAGATCAGCTCATACAGGAAGGTCGGCTGGAACGTGCTGAACGCGGTATAGCCCGGCGGCCGGTGGGCCAGGGATATCTCCAGGCCCCAGGGCAGACTGGTCGGCTTGCCGAACAGTTCCTGGTTGAAGTAGTTGCCGATGCGGCCGAGACCCTGGGCGACCAGCAGCGCCGGAGCCACCGCGTCCATGAACACCGGCACGTCAGCGCCGGCCCGGCGGACCCGCCAGATGCCGGCCGCCGCGCCCGCCGCGATGCCGCCCCAGACCCCCAGGCCGCCCGACCAGATCGCGAACACGCCCCACCAGTGCGGCGGGATATCGCCCGGCGTGGTGATATCGAAGTAGATCCGCGCGCCGATGATGCCGGCCGGCACCGCCCAGATCGCCACGTCGGCGACCAGGTTCGGGTCACCGCCCTTCGCTTCCCAGCGCCGCCGGGTGATGAGTATCGCCAGCGTTATCCCGATGACGTACATCAGCCCGTAGACGTGAATGAACGCCGGGCCGACATGAAACCCGCTGACCGCCGGGCTGGGAATGTGCAAGGCCATGGGACCGAGGGTAGACCCGCCGGCCAGGTGCTCAGCGCGGCAGGACGGCCGATCCGCTAGCGTGATCGCATGTCTCGCCGAACCGGGCAACTCAGCCCGCAACTGCACGCGTACCTGCTCGCTCACAGCGCTCCGGCTGACCCGGTGCTGAGCGATCTCGCGGACGAAACCGCCCGGCGGTTCCCGGCGTCGGCGGGCTTGCAGATCGGCCCGGAGCAGGGCACCTTCATGACCCTGCTGACCCGGATCGCCGGCGCGGCCGACGCGGTCGAGGTCGGTACCTTCACCGGGTACTCCTCGATCTGCCTGGCTCGCGGCCTGGCCGCGGGCGGGCGGCTGCTGTGCTGCGATGTCAGCGAGGAGTGGACGTCGCTGGCCCGCGAGTACTGGCGCCGGGCCGGCGTCGCGGACCGGATCGAGCTGCAGCTGCGCCCGGCCATCGAGACGCTGCGCGCGCTGCCCGCCGGGCCGTCACTCGACCTGGCCTTCATCGATGCCGACAAGCCGGGCTACATCGGCTACTGGGACGAGATCGTGCCGCGGGTCAGGGCGGGCGGCATCATCCTGGTGGACAATACGTTCTTCGGCGGCCAGGTCATCGATGCGGCGGACCACGGCGACAGCGTGCAGGGGATCAGGGATTTCAATGACCACGCCGCGGCCGACGACCGGGTCGAGCTGGTGCTGCTCCCGATCGGCGACGGGCTCACCCTGGCCAGGAAGAAGTAACCCGCCGCGCCGGTAGCAGGCCCGCCGCGCCGGAAGCAGCCCGCCTTACTGGTAGAGCGCTGGCCGCCGGTCCGCGTGCACGTCGTTGCGCGGGCCGTTCGCCTTGCTCCGGGCCAGCCGCAGATCGCAGTCGGCCACCAGCACGGCGGGCTCATCCGCGCAGACCGGCCCGGCCAGCGGATAGCCATCGACGCCGGAGATGGTGGTGCCGCCGACCCAGTGCACGCCGCGCTCGATCCCGCACCGGTCCGCCGCCGCGATGAAAATCCGGTTCGCGCTGGCCGCGGCCTGCACGTTCAGTACCACCATCGGCCGCTCGCCGTCCGGCGTCGGCTCGGCCGGCCAGTTGGTCGACAGGGCCAGCAGGTCCGCGCCGGCCAGCGCGGGCTTGCGTACCCACTCGGGAAACTCCGCGTCGTAGCAGACCATGACCCCGATCCGGCCGTACGCGGTGTCCACCACCGGCGGGTCGCCGTCCCCCGGCGTGAACACGTCCGGCTCGGCGTCCCACAGGTGCACCTTGCGGTAGATCGCCCTGGTCCCGCTGCCGTCCACGATCGCCGCGCTGTTGAGCACCTGCCCCGAGTCCCCCAGCTCGGCGAAGCCGCCGACGATCACCAGGTCGTGCCGCGCGGCGAGCCGCTGCCACTCGCTGACGGTCGGCCCGTCGGCGGGCTCGGCCAGCGCGCGCGCCTCGGCGGCGTCGGCGAATACGTAACCGGAGGACACCAGTTCCGGCAGCACGACGACCTGGGCTCCGCGGGCGACGGCGGTGTCGATCGCGTCCCGGGCGGCCGCGCGGTTAGCGGCCGTCTCGCCCACTCGCAGGCTGAGCTGGCAGGCGGCGACGCGCACGGAGTGGCCACTGCTCGGGGGGGTCATGGCGCCAGCCTAGCCAGCGCCGGCCGCACCTGCCCACCGCCGCGCACTGGCCTTCCGGCGCAACTCAGCCACGATCCATACGGGGCAGGTTTCCGGTCGGTACGATGTGCCGCCATGGCGGCATTGTTCAACCGGATCATCCCCATTCTCTTTGTCAGCGACCTTGAGGCCGAACGTGACTTCTACGTCCGCCTGGGCTTCCACGTCACGTACGAGGGCCCGGAGTATCCGCACTTCCTGGCGCTTGGCCACGGGCCCGTCGAGTTCGGCATCGAGCGGAAGGCCGGGTTCCGCAGCGACATTCCCGATCACGTGCTGACCTGGCAGTTCGGCGTGGCGGATATCGCCGCGGCCCGGAAGCGGCTGGACGAGGCCGGCGTGCCGTTCAGCGAGCAGCTGATGACGCCGAGCGAGGACTGGACCTACCGCGTGCTGCACGCCCGTACGCCCAACGGCTATCACCTGCTGCTGGAGGAGGGTAGCGATTGACCTCCTCCCCGCCTGATGGCGGGGATTCCCGCCGCGGCCCGCGCGAGCGGAGCTCAGGTAGCGGGCGGGCGGCAGCAAAATGTCACTTGGGTCACAACCCGAAGGCCGCCTCGGTAACAATGGCTTGCGATGGCAGCGTCAACCGATCCGGTCTATCTCCGGGTTCTCGAGGATCTTCGCGCCCGCATCAGCGAGGGACTGCTGGAGCCGGGGGCCAGGGTGCCCTCGCGCAACGCGATCATTGCCAGGTACGGCGTCGGGGAAACCGCGGCCAAGCACGCGCTGCAGGTCCTGGCGGCCGAGGGCCTGATCGAGGCCCGGGCGGGGTCGGGGTCCTACGTGCGCAAGGTGCCGGTGACCCGCCTGATGGACCACGACCGCCTGCACTACCCGGGCTCGCCGTTCGGCCTCGAGGATCCGGCCGCCGGCTGTCCCTGGAGTACCAGGCGGAGCAGGTGCTCCCGCCGCCGCACATCGCGCGGCGGCTCGGCCTGCAGCCGGTCAGCGATCCGGTGACGCGGACCAGGTACCTGCTGAGCGCGGACGGCGCGGCGATACAGCTGGCCACGTCCTATGAGCCGGCCCGGCTCACCAGCGGAACCGCGGTCGCCGTGCCGGAGCAGGGGGCATTCGCCGGCCGCGGGGTGATCGAGCGGATGAAGGCCATCGGGATCGGCGTGAACGAGGTCGTCGAGGAAATCTCGGTCCGGCCCGCGCTGCGCAGCGAGGCGGCCGTGCTGGCCATCGGCGCGGGTACTCCGGTGCTGCTCGTGCAGCGCACCCATCTGGCCGACGGCACGGCGGTTGAGGCGGCTGACATCGTGCTGGCCGCCGACGGCTTCCGGCTCAGGTACCGGATCGAGGTCTGACTCCGGTCCCGGTCTAGCATCGGGGCATGATCAGGCCAGCTACCCCGCAGGATGTCCCGCAGATTCACCGGCTGATGCGGGAACTCGCGGAGTACGAGCGATCACTCGACCAGGTCACCGCGACCGAGGACGACCTGCGGCGGGCGCTTTTCGCCGATCAGCCGGCCATCTTCGCGCATGTGGCCGAGCACGAGGGAACCGTCGCCGGGTTCGCGCTCTGGTTCCTGAACTACTCGACCTGGCTGGGCCGGCACGGTATCTACCTGGAGGACCTCTACGTCACTCCCGCGCTGCGGGGCGCCGGGCTCGGCCGGGCGCTGCTCGGCGAGTTGGCCCGGATCTGCGTGCAGCGCGGCTACGGGCGGCTCGAGTGGTGGGTGCTCGACTGGAATGCGCCCGCCCGCGGATTTTACGAATCCCTCGGCGCGGTGGCGATGGATGAGTGGACGGTGCACCGGCTGACCGGCCCGGCCCTGGACGCGCTGGCCGGCCCGGCTACCCGGCCCTCGACGTCGCGTTGATCGCGGAGAGCGCGGAAATCGTCGCCGCGTCGCCCGGCAGCCATTCGTACGCCGACCCGGAACCGGCGGCCTCCCAGAACGTGAAATAGTCAGGCACTTGTTCGCCTGCGCCCAGGCCCAGGTGTCACGAAACCACTCGGGCCGCCCGGGCTGGACGGCGGAATTGCACTCGGTGACCGCCAGCGGCACGTTCCCGAGCTTGGTCCTAATCTGGTCCGCTGGAGTGCCCTGGCCGGGGGTGTTATAGCCGCGGTAGCCGATCAGGCCGCCGGTGGCCGCGGAGATGGCCTGCCAGCTGCCGCCGCTGCCCTTATTGACACCACAGCCCGGCCGCCCGGCGGCCGCGCGCCGGATCGGACTCGCAGCTGCCCTGGAATGCGGATAAAGCGGTTGCATTAGCGGCTTATTGACGGCCAGTCCCCCGATGGCCAGTACGCCCATTCCATGCAATATTTGCCGTCTTGTCGGCATTTTCCATCCCCCCGAATGTCGTACGCCGAATTCTGACGATACGCCAACTCCGGGGAAATAGAAAATCTCCCGGGAAATAGAAAATGCCAGGAACTCGGGTGATAAAAGGTCATCCGGCCAGCAGGCGGCTGGCGTTGCCGCCCAGGATCCGGCCTTCGTCATCGGCGGCCAGGCCCAGCGCCCGCACGTCGTCGGCCGGCTGGCCGCTGCCCATGTCGAACGGCCGGTCCGAGCCGAGCAGCACGTGGTCAGCGCCGGCGTAGCTGACGAGATCGGCGAGCAGCGCCCGGTCGTGGGTGACGGTGTCGTAATAGAAACGGTGCAGCGCGGCGTCCGGGCCGTCCGCCGAGCGCACTCTGGCCTCGGGCCGGACCGCGAACGCCCGCCGCAGCCGGCCCCGGATCGACAGCAGCCCGCCGCCGCCGTGGGCGAGCAGGATGCGCAGCCGCGGGTACCGCTCCAGCACCCCGGCGGCGGCCAGGTGCGCGCCGGTAATGGCGGTCTCCAGCGGATTGCCCGCCGAGTTCCACAGGTAGTAGTCCCCGAGCGCGGGCAGCTCGAAGCCGCGGGTGGTGGGATGCACGAAGATCAGCGCCCCGGTGGCCTCGGCGGCCTCCCAGAACGGCAGGAATGACTCGTCGCCCAGATAACGGCCCGCCACGCTGGCCGGCACCTCCGCGCCGCGCAGCCCCGGCAGCCGCATCAGGTAGTCAAGCTCGGCGGCCGCGGCGGCGGCGTCCTGCAGCGGGACCGCGCCGAGCGCGCTGACCTGGCCGCCCGCGGCGGCCAGCGAGAGTCCCTCGTTCTGCACGCGGCAGACCCTGACCGCCTCGGCCAGTTCCGCCTCGGTCGGCACCAGCATGATCCACGGCGACAGCAGCAGGTGGTCGACGCCGTCGGCGGCCGCCTGCGCGATCATCACCTCGATGTCGGTGAACTCGGCCACGATCGAGCGCAGCTCCCGGCCGCGGAACGTGACCACCGGCCGGCCGCCGGATGTGCTGATGGCCGGGCGCCAGTGGGCCGGCACCGCGCCCGTCATCAGCTGCGGGACGATGACGTGGCAGTGCGCGTCGACGATCAATGAGCGGTCCCGGGGATGGCGCCCGGCGCCGGGCGATCAGGCTCGGTACCGCCCGGGCCGTCGCCGGTGATCGCGCCGCCGGTGATCGCGTCCGCCGGTGGCCGCGTCGCCGGTGACCGCGCTGCCGGTGGCCGCGCCGCCGAGGTAGAGCGCGCCGATCTCCGGGTGCTCGAGGATCTCGCGGCCGCTGCCCGCCAGCCGGACCCGCCCGTTCTCCAGCACGATGCCGCGGGCGGAGAGCCGCAGGCCGGCCCGGGCGTTCTGCTCGACCAGCAGGATGGTCTTGCCCTGGGCGTTCATCAGGCGGGCCGCGTCGAACACGGTCCGCAGCACCTTCGGCGACAGGCCCATCGATGGCTCGTCCAGCAGGACCACCGACGGATCGAGCATCAGGCAGCGGGCGAACTCGACCAGCCGCTGCTGCCCGCCGGACAGGCTGCCGGCCTTCTGCCCGGACCACTGCGCCACCTGGGGAAATATTTCCTCGACCTGGGCGCGCCGGCGGAGCAGGAGGGCACGGTCCCGCAGGATGTAGCCGCCGAGTTCCACATTCTCCCGGACCGTCATGTCGCGGAAGAGGCTGTGGTTCTGCTGCACGTGCACCAGGCCCAGGTCCAGGATCTGCCGGGGCGTCTTCCCGCCCAGTGACTCGCCGTTGAGCCTGATGGTGCCGCGCTTGGGCCGCAGCAGGCCGCTGATCGCGGCGAGCAGGGTGGACTTGCCCGCCCCGTTCGGCCCGACCACGCAGGTGATCTGGCCGGCCTGCACGCTGAGGGATACGTCGTGCAGCACGTCCCCGCCGCCATACCCGCAGACCAGCCCCTCGATGACGAGCGCGGCGTCCGGGCCGGCCGGGCCGGCCCGGCCGGCGGGCGGCCCGGCGCCTGGTCATGGGATGGGGTCATCGTCGTCCTCCTCCGTGATGCCGAGGTAGGCGTCGAGGACCCGCGGATTGCTCCGGATGATGTCGGGAGGACCGCTGGCCACCACGGTGCCGTAATCGAGGACCGTGACGCGGTCGCAGATGCCCATCACGAAGTCCATGTTGTGCTCGACGATCAGGAACGTCGTGCCGCGGGCGTTCAGCTCGCGGATCCGGGCCGCGATGGTCTGGATCAGGGACGGGTTCACGCCGCCGGCCGGCTCGTCCAGCAGCACCACCTCAGGATCGGCGACCAGCACGTAGGCCAGCTCCAGCAGCTTGCGCTGGCCATACGACAGGGTGTCGGCCAGCGCGGTCGCGTGCCCGGCGATCCCGGTGAACTCCAGCAGTTCCATCGCGCGCCGCCGGTCGGCCGGCCCGCCCGCCCGGGCCAGCGGGTTGTGCCACCGGCCGCGGCCGCGATGCTGGGTGGCGACCAGCATGTTCTCCATCACCGTCAGCCGCGGGAAGATCCTGGTCAGCTGAAAGGTCCGGCCGATGCCCAGGGCAAACGCCCGCTCCGGCGGCGCATTCGTGATCTTGCGATCATCGGCGTAAATGTCACCGGCGTCCACCCGCTCGTATCCGGTGATGACGTTGAACAGGGTCGTCTTGCCGGACCCGTTCGGCCCGATCAGGCCGGTGATGCTACCGCGGGTTACCTCGACCGTGCAGTCACTGAGCGCCTGCACGCCGCCGAAGGCCTTGGATACGTGCTCAGCGCGCAGCAGGGCGCTCATCGCGGACCGTCCGGCCCGGCCGTGCCCGCCGCCGCGGTGGCGGCACCGGGCGGAGCGCCGGGGGCAACGGCGGCGGGCGGAGCGGCGGGCTGCCCGGGCCTCCGGCCGGGCCACCTCGCCCGCCAGGAGGCGATCTTCTCGCCGGCGGTGGGAATGACGCCCCGGGGCAGCAGCAGGATCACCACCAGGAACAGCGAGCCGAACACGATCTGGCTGAGATAGTCGTTCGTGAACTGCTCGGTGAAGTACTGCTGGGCTGGCACCAGGATCAGCGCGCCGAGCACCGGGCCGGAGACCGTGCCGAGCCCGCCGAAGAAGGCGATCAGCGCGACGGACAGGTCGAAGAGCGGATCGAAGCCGGACTGCGGGAGGACCTGGGTGATGAAATAGAACCAGAGCCCGCCGAGCATCCCGGTCACGAACGCGGAGATCACGAACGCGGCCAGCTTGACGCGCATGGTGCGGACGCCGAGGCCCCGGGCCCGGTCCTCGTCGTCGCGGATCGCCCGGAGTTGCAGGCCGAACCGGGATCCCCGGATCAGCCAGGCGAGCCCGACCGTGCCCACCACGATGGCCAGGGCCAGGTAGTAGAAGGGATCGTTGTACGTGGCGGGGTTCCAGGCCAGGAACGGCGCGCTGAGCCCGGAGGTCCCGCCGGTGAACGAGAAGTTGGCGGCCATCAGCTGGAAGATGAAGAAGATGGCGATGGTGACCACGACGAACGTGTGCCGCCGGACCCGCAGCGCGACCAGGCCGAACGGCACCGCGATGACGGCCGCCACCACGGCGGCCAGCGGTATCAGGGCGAATACCGCGTTCCCGGTCAGGTGCCAGTCCCGGGCGGCGATCCCGACCGTGTAGGCCCCGCAGCCGAAGAACACCGCGTGCCCGAGCGAGATGTAGCCCGAGTACCCGGAGAAGATGTTCCAGGCGGAGGCCGCGGCCACGAAGATCAGCGTGTCCACGGCGATCGTGGTCACCAGCGCGTTGGTGAAGACCAGGGGGAAGACGGCGATCGCCGCAAGCAGGACCAGGATCCCGCCGGCCCGCCACGCCGTGGCCGGCCGCGACCGGCCCGCGCCCGTCAGGGCGCCACTGGCGGTCATTGGGCTCGCACCGCCCGGCGCCCGAACAGGCCGGTCGGCCGGAACGTGAGCACGATCACGAGCGACAGGTAGAACACCGCGGTGGCCCAGTTCGGTGACCAGATGGTGACCACCGACTCCAGCGTGATCATGAATACCCCGGCCACCAGGGCACCGCCGATGCTGCCGAGGCCGCCGAGGATGATGATGGCGAGCAGCCGGGAGATCAGGTCGTACCCGCTATTGGGGTTGAATCCCCCGCTGGTGGCGCCGTACACCATGCCGCCCGCGGCGGTCACCGCGACGCCGATCCCGAACGTCACCGCGGCGACCCGGTTCACGTTGATCCCGATCAGCCGGGACGCGGTCTGGTCCTGCATGGTGGCCCGGACACTGCGGCCGAACCGGGTCCGGTACAGGATCAGGTACAGGGCCACCACCAGCGCCACCGCCAGCGCGAAGCCGAACAGGTAGATGTACGGCAGGTAGAACCCGAACACGCGCACGCTCGCGGTCACGTACCAGGCATTCAGCTGCACGTAGTTCGGGCTGAAGATCCAGTAGAGGATTCCCTCGATGATGATGGCGACCGCGTAGCTGGCCAGCAGCGACATCGACGTTCGCTCCCGGCCGCGCAGCGGCCGGATGAACGCCCAGTAGATGGCGACGCCGACCCCGAACATCGCCGGAACGGTGATGAGCAGGCCGAGGAACAGGTCGATGTGCAGGTGCACGGACAGCGCGTAGCTGAGGTAGGCACCGAGGATGACCAGGATGCCCTGGGCGATATTGATGATGTCGAGCACGCCGAAGATCAGCGTCAGCCCTACGGCCATCAGGCCGTAGACACCGCCGACCAGTATTCCGTCGACGATAGCCTCGTAGATCTGGCGTCCCATGTCAGCTCCGCGCCGGCTCCGGCAATGAGGGTGCTCAGCTGTCCCAGCCGGGCTTCGGGTCGGTGACCTTGGTGGAACCCGCGGCGCTGGCGGGCAGCACCTGGTTGAAGTTGATGGGCGACTTGACCGCCGGTGAACTGGGCGCCGCACCGGAGGACGGGCTGCTGCCGCCGCAGGCGGCGAGCACCAGCGCGAGTACCGCGGCGGTGGCGGCGAGTGACAGGAACCGGGCGCGTACCGGCTTCATTCCCGGGTCCTCCTTTCCGAAGTCGTAACCAAACCGTGCTAATGCTGAGCCGGAGCGGGCGGCCCCAGGCGCAATGCGCCTGGGGCCGCCCCCGGTTCTCCAGGCTGCTCAGCTGCTCCAGTGAGGCTTCGGGTAGATGATCTTTACCGAGCCTGACGCGTCCGCCGGCAGGACCTGGTTGAAGTTGCCGTTCTGCCACTGGAAGATGAACCCGACGGCCTTGGGGTTCTCGCCAAGCGCGTTGAACTGGACCGGTCCCTGCACCGTGGCCAGCGTCACCCCGCTGTGCAGGTAGGTGATGATCTTGGCGTTATCGGTGCCCCCGGTTGCCTTGACGGCCAGTGCCGCGACCTCGCCGACTGAGTAAGCCTCGGCCACGTCAGCGTTGATGTCCGAGGGAGTGCCGCCGTACTTGGCGATGTACTGCTGGACCATAATATGACTCAGCGCGTTGTTGTAGTTACCGGACCAGCCGTCGGGCACCATCATCCCGTTGGCGTTCGCCTTGCCCACCGCCTTGATAAACGCGGCGCCCTGGTCGGGTCCGGCGGCGGCGATGAAGATCTTCGGGTTGTAGTGCTGCTGCTCGAAGGCCTGCATGAACGCGTTCACGGTCGGCACGTCGGTGGAGCCGAGCACGACCGCCTGCGCGCCGCTGGCGGCGACCTGGTCGGCCGGCGCCTTATAGTCGGACACTTCCTCGGGGAAGATCTTGCTGTAAACCGTCTTCACCCCGGCGGCTTCCAGGCTCCGCTGCGCGGTCTGCACCGGCGGGTCGGCGAACGGGTCATTGGCCATCGGGTAGGCCGCCGTCTTCGGCCGCTGGCTAGCGGGCAGCGACGTGACCCAGTTGGAGAACGGCACCATGTAGTCCTTTACCGGCAGGCTGGGGCTGAAGATGTTGTGCACCTGCAGGTTGGAGGCCACGTGAAAGACGCTGGGCGCGGTTCCGGCGCCCTCGATCATGGCGTACCCGTACCGGGCCACGGCGGTGGAGGCGGGCGCGGTGAGCAGTGAGGAGAACGGGCCGAAGGTCAGGTCGACGTGGTTGACGGAGATCAGCTTCTGGTAATTGGCGACGACCGTGGTGGGCGAGCTGGCGTCGTTCAGGATGGTCAGCTTGACCTGGCGGCCGAGGAGGCCGCCGTGGCTGTTGACGTCGCTTTGCCAGAGCTCGTAGCCACGCTGGAACGCCTGGCCGTCGGCGGAGAAGTCACCGGTCAGCGACAGCGAGATGCCGATCTGAATCGGGGCCTTCGTCGTCGTCGCCGAGCCACCTGAGGCACTGGCTGACGGGCTGCTGCCACCGCTGCTGCTGCTGCCGCTGCAGGCGGCGAGCCCCAGCGCGAGTACCGCGGCCGTGGCCGTGAGAGACAGGAACCGAGCGCGGTCAGATTTCATCCGGCTGTTCCCTTCCAGTGTTTTGTTCTGCCGATGTAATGGACTCGTAAAATAGGAAGGCCAGTCCGGCGCGGTCATACCGCGGCGCCCTGGCGATCGCCGGCTGGCCGATCCGGGCTGGCCGGTCCGGGATGGCCGTGAATTGCCTGCTGGTGAATTACCGTACTGCATTGTCTGTGCCATTCGTGTGGTCAGATCCGAGGCCATCGGAAACGTCCGCATTCTCGCTGCTGAGTTCCAGGCCGGCCGACTGGGCCTGCAGCATGAGCAGCGCCGCGAAGTCAGCCTCGCCGTATCCGTGCCCGACCAGGCTCTGCACCAGCTGGTGCACCAGCGCGGCCAGCGGAAGGGGCGCCTCGCGCTCGCGGGCCGCGGCCAGCCCGAGGTCAAGGTCCTTGCGCAGCAGCTCGGCCGTGAAGGTGGCGCTGAAGTCGAGATTCACTAGCGCCGGGGTCTTGTACCTGGTGAAGGCCGAGCCCATCACGCTGTCATTGAGGCAGGCCAGGAACGCCTGCCTGCTCACGCCGCTCTTCTCGGCCAGGACGGTTACCTCAGCCAGCGACTGGATGACCACGCCGAGGAAGAGGTTGTGGCACAGCTTCACGATCCGGGCGAGCTCGCCCTCCCCGACATAGGTCGCGCCGGCCCCGAGCAGGTCCAGGTAGGGCCGGACGGTGTCGAACGCGGCCCGCGGCCCGGATACCGCGAACGTCAGCTGGCCGGCCCTGGCCACCTTGGGATTGCCCATGACCGGGGCCGCGAGCAGGGTGGCGCCGCGCGCGGCGAGTTGCTGCCGGACCTGCCGCGAGGCCTCGGCCGAGATGGTGGAGCAGTCCACCACGATCGGCGGCGCGACGCCGGACGACAGCAGCCCGTCGGGGCCGGTGAGCGCGTCGATCAGGTCCTGGGAAGTGCCGACCGTCACGAACACGATGTCCATGGCGGCCAGCTCGGCGGCGGAGTCGACGAGCTTCGCGCCGGCCGCGGCGAGCGGCTCGGCCCGGGCCTTGGTCCGGTTATAGGCCGATACGTCGCAGCCGGCCGCGAGCAGCCTGCGGACCAGCTCGGATCCCATCCGGCCGGTCCCCAGCCAGCCGAGCCTGGACTCGTCTCCCTGCTCGGTCATCGCATCGCTCCAAGAGCTTCACAATCGTTTGCGCATCGAGCGTTGCGTACTGCGCGACTAGTTGTCAACGGGCTGTGGCCAAGCCGTTATCGGTTCCTTGCCGCGGTCCCGCTGCGGGCGGCTGGGCCTCCGGCTGAGCACCGGGCGCTGACTATACGTTCAATAAGGTGACATTCTGCCACGGAGCAGATGCAATCGTGTGCAAGAATATCCGCATGCCGGACCGGCGGGTGACCGCGGCGATCGACCACTGGGCGCCGCGCTTCATCGCCAACGGCGTGGACGCCGCTGACTTCGCCCGCGTGACGGCCGCCATCGATGACTGGAGCGGCTGGTGCGCGGCCTGGTGCGAGGCCGCCGCGGCGCACGAGAAGCTCGGCCGGGTGGCGCTCGGCGATGGCCGGACCCGGTCCGCGGGCGCTCACCTGGCCCAGGCGGCCGTGTACTACCACTTCGCGAAGTTCCTGTTCGTGCAGGACATGCCGCAGCTGCGGGCGGCCCACGCGGCCGCCGTCGGGTGCCTGACCGACGCGCTGCCGTATCTCGACCCGCCGGGCGAGCGGGTCGAGATCCCCTTCGACGGCAGCGTCCTGCCCGGGATCCTGCGCCGCCCGCGGGCGCCCGGCCCGGCCGCGGTGGTGGTCCTGATCTCCGGCCTGGACTCGGCGAAGGAGGAACTCCGCGCGAGCGAGCAGCTCTTCCTGGACCGGGGCCTCGCGACGTTCTGCGTGGACGGTCCCGGGCAGGGCGAGGCCGAGTACGGCCTGGCCATCAGGCCGGACTGGGAAGTCCCGGGCGGCGCCATCCTGGACGCGGTCAGCCTGCTGCCCGGCGTGGACCCGGCCCGGATCGGGGTCTGGGGCGTCAGCCTGGGCGGCTACTACGCGGCCCGGCTGGCCAGCGGGGACCACCGGGTGCGGGCCTGCGTCACGCTGTCCGGCCCGTTCAGCTTCGGCGCGGCCTGGGACCAGCTGCCGGAGCTCAGCCGGGACGCGTTCGGCGCCCGGGCGAAGGCGGCGACCGCGAAGGAGGCCCGGCTGCGCGCGGATGAGCTGACCCTGGCCGGCCGGGCCGGGCAGCTGACCGCGCCGCTGCTGATCGTGGCCGGCCAGCGGGACCGGATCTGCCCCTGGGAGCAGGCCCGGCAGCTGGCCGGGGAGGCGGGCGGGCCGGCCGAGCTGCTGCTGCTCGCCGACGGCAATCACGGCTGCGCCAACCTGCCGCAGCAGCACCGGCCGTACACCGCCGACTGGATGGCCCGCCAGCTGGCCCGCTGAGCCGGCCCCGCCGAGCCGGCCCGCTGACCCGGGCCGCCCCGGTCAGGACCCGGGCGGCGGCGCGGTGGAGCCGCGGGTGACGAACTCCGGCGCCAGGTAGAGGATCTTGACCGGCCCGCTGTTGTCGCCGATCCGCTCCAGCAGCAGCTGCGCGGCCTCCGTGCCGACCTGGTAATGCGGGAACCTGATCGTGGTCAGCGGCGGGTGCAGCAGGTCAATGAACGGCATGTCGTTGAAGCCGACGACCGACATATCCGCCGGGCAGCTCAGCCCGGCCGCGTCCAGCGCGGCGTAACAGCCGAGGGCGAGCATGTCGTTGCCGGCCGCGATGGCCGTGCATCCCTCCGGCAGCGCCAGCAGCTCCCGGCAGCATCGCATGCCCTCCTCGATCGAGAACCGGCCGGCGAAGACCACCAGGCCCGGGTCGACTGGCAGGCCGCTGGCCGCCATGGCGCCGACGAATCCCCGGTAGCGGTTGCGCCCGGTCGACACGTCCTGGGGGCCGGCGATGTGGGCGATCCGGCGGTGCCCGAGTGCGGCCAGGTGGGTCACGGCCATCCGGACGCCGCGCTCGTTGTCCACGGAGACGGACGGGAAGCTGTAGTCCTCGGCCAGCCGGTTCATCAGCACGACGGGCAGCTCGGCCCGGACCGCCTCGACCAGCATCGGGCTGCGCAGGTGCGCGGTGGCCAGCACGAAGCCGTCCACATGGCGGGCGCGCATCTGCTCGAACACGACCCGCTCGCGATCGTCATCGCCGTCGGTATTGCCGATCAGCGCCACGTAGCCGGCCTCGGCGAGCCGGTCGTCAACGCCGCGCACGATCGGCGGGAAGAGCGGGTTGTTGAGGTCGGGGATCAGCACGCCCACGGTGTGCGAGCGCCTGGTTCGCAGGCTCCTGGCTACCGGGTTCGGGCGGTAGCCGAGTTCCGCCGCGGCCGCCAGCACCCGGGCCGCGGTTTCCTCGCTGACCAGGATCCTGGTCTCCGGGCTGAGCGCGCGGGACGCGGTCGCCGGATGCACGCCGGCCGCGGCGGCGACGTCCCGGAGCGTCACTGGCACGTCTGGCACTGGCAGTCACGCTCCGCTCCGCGGCTTCCGGCCCGGCAAGGGCCAGGCGCGGCTCTCCGCCATCCGCATGCTATCGGCCGGCGGGCGGCTTCATGGGACGATAAAGCCCATGCGGATCAGTAGTGTTACCTCGACCGACCTGTTCGCCGGGACAGTCGCGCACCCGCTGCAGGTCATCCGGGTGACGCTGGCCAACGCGGGCGCGGGCCTGATCCGGGCCAGCGGTACGCCGGTCACGGTGCGGGTCGAAGGGCCGGGAGTCAGCACGCCGCGGCCGGTCAGCGTCCCGGTGCCCGAGCCGGGCGGCGAGCGGACCGCCGAGGTGGGCGTGGCGGTCGCCGCGCCGCACGTCCCGGGCGCCATCCTGCCGGTCACCGCGATCGCCGAGACCGGCGGGCCCGGCGGCACCCGCGAGGTCACGGCCCGCGCCGAGCTGCCCGCGGAGATCACCGTGGCCGAGACCGGCTGGACCATGTGGATGGTGAGTCACTTCCACTACGACCCGGTCTGGTGGAACACCCAGGGCCAGTTCACCGAGTCCCGGCTGCTGATGGCCGACGAGGCGGGCCGCCTGCCGGACACCAGGACCGCGTTCGAGCTGGTCCGGCTGCACCTGGAGGAGGCGAGGCAGGACCCGGACTACAAGTTCGTGCTGGCCGAGATCGACTACCTCAAGCCGCACTTCGACGCGCACCCGGAAGACCGCGCCGATCTGCTGGCCTTCATCGCGGGCGGCCGGATCGAGATCGTCGGCGGCAGTTACAACGAGCCGAACACCAACCTGACCTCGGCCGAGTCCACGATCCGCAACGCGATCTACGGACTCGGCTACCAGCGCGACGTGCTCGGGGCGCGGCCCGCCGTGGCCTGGATGCTGGACGCGTTCGGCCACGATCCCGGCTACCCGGGGCTGATGGCGGCGGCGGGCCTGACCGAGTCCGCCTGGGCCCGGGGGCCGTTCCACCAGTGGGGGCCGGACCGGACCGTCGGCGACAACACCCGCATGCAGTTCGCCAGCGAGTTCGAATGGCTTTCGCCGGACGGCCACGGCCTGCTCACCGCCTACATGCCGAACCATTACGGCGCGGGCTGGGTGACCCAGGACGCCCCCGACCTGGCGGCCGCCGAGCGGGCCGCGTACGGCCAGTTCGCCCTGCTGGCGCCGGTGGCCGCGACCCGCAACGTGCTGCTGCCGGTCGGCGCCGACCACGTGGTCCCGTCCCGCTGGGCGACCAGGATCTACCGGGACTGGAACTCCCGCTATGTCTGGCCCCGGTTCGTGACCGCGCTGCCGGGCGAGTTCTTCGCCGCGGTGCGCCATGATGCCGAGCGGCGGGACGTGTGGATTACCCCGCAGACCAGGGACATGAACCCGGTGTATCCCGGCAAGGACGTGTCCTACATCGACACCAAGCAGGGCCAGCGGGCCGCGGAAATCGCGGTGGAAGACGGCGAGCGGCTGGCCACCCTGGCCTGGCTGGCGGGCGCGGACTACCCGGCCGACGGGCTGGACAAGGCGTGGCGGCAGCTGGTTTTCGGCGCGCACCACGACGCGATCACCGGCACCGAGGGCGACCAGGTCTACCTGGACCTGCTGGCCGGCTGGCAGGAGGCGCACGAGCGGGGCGCCGCGGCGCGCGATGACGCCGCGCGCTACCTGGCCGGCCTGGCCAGCACGGCGCCCGGCGCCGGCCCGGCGGACCGGGCCGTGGTCGTGTTCAACACCATGTCGGCGGCCCGGCCCGGCCTGGCCCGGATCACCCTGGACTTCGCCGGGCCAGGCACCCCGTGGATCGCCCTGACGGACTCCGGCGGCGCCGCGGTCGCGTTCCTGGCCGAGGGCGTCCGGCGGCATGGCGACGGGTCGCTGGCCGGGCTCACGCTGACCTTCCGGGCGGACAGCGTGCCGGCCCTCGGCTACCGGACCTACTGGGTCAGCGGCACCGCGGCGCCCGGCGGCCAGGGACCGTCCGGCCCGGCCGGGTGGGCCCCGGCGGCCGGCCTGATCATCGAGAACGAGGCATTCCTGGTCGAGGCCGACCCGGACCGCGGCGGCACGCTGAGCCGGATCCTGGACAAGCGCTCCGGCCGGGAGCTCGCCGCCGGCCCGGCTAACGAGCTGGTGCTCCAGGAGGAATACGACTACCACCCGAAATGGAACGAGGGCCCGTGGCTGCTCACGCCGAAGGGGCCGGGCACCGGCTCGGCCGGCCGCCCGGCCCGGGTGCGGGCCGAGCGCTGCGCCGTCGGCGCCCGGCTGGTCGCCGAGACGGATCTGGACGGGCTGCGTTTTACCCAGGAAATCCTGCTCTGGGACGGCGCCAGCCGGATCGAGTTCCGCACCCACGCGGACGGCTCGATCGGCAGCGACCGGCTGCTGCGGGTCCGCTTCCCGGCCGCGGTCCCCGGCGCGCTGCCCGTGTACCAGAGCGCGCTGTCGGTGCTCGGCCGCCCGTTCGGCAGCGCCGATACCGACGTCGCGGAGCACTGGTACACGCTCGACAACCCGGCGCATGAATGGTTCGGCCTGAGCTCAGCCGCCCGGGTGTCGCTGACGGCGCCGTCCGGCGAGCGACTGACCCGCGCGATCGGGGTCGCCGAGGTGGTCTGCCCGGCGCGCCCGGATGCGGTCCGGGCGGCCATCAGGGACCTCCTGGTCGCGCTGGCCGGCCAGGGCGTGACCGCGACCTGCGCCCGGCCGGACGGGCCCCGGTACGGCTCGATCGACCTGGACTCCAACCTGCCCGATGTCCGGATCGCGCTGGGCGGCCCGGAGCAGAACCCGTTCACCGCCGAGGTGCTCGCCGCGGCCGGCCCGGAGGCCGGCCGGGAACTGGCCGCGCAGCTGAGCGCCCGCGGCTGGGCGCGGCTCTGGGTGCCCGCGGCCATCAGCCGGGAGCAGGCCTTCCGCCCCGGCGCCGACCTGCGCGGCGCCCGTGACCTGCCGGTGCTGATCGTGGCGGGCGGCGACCTGGCCGCCGCCATCGCGGCGGTCACGGCGGACCTGGCGGATGCCGTGATCGAGGCCGGCCCGGCTCCGGCCGGGGCAGCTTCCGGCGGGGCAGCTTCAGATGGGGCAGCTTCCGCCGCGGCGGCTTCAGACGGGGAGGCTTCCGGCGCGGCAGCTTCCGCCGGGGCAGGCGGCGAGGCCGGCCCGGCGGGGCCCGATCTGGCCGGCTACTCGGTCGCCCTGCTCAACCGCGGCACGCCGAGCAGCCTGGTGACGCCGGACGGCACGCTGAACATCGCCCTGATGCGCTCCTGCAGCGGCTGGCCATGCGGCGTCTGGATCGAGGGGGACGCGCGGACCGCGCCGGATGGCAGCAGCTTCGCCTGGCAGCACTGGAGCCACACCTTTGAGTACGCGCTCGCCGCCGGGCCGGGTGACTGGCGGACGGCGGGCTTCCCGCTGGCCGGGCTGGACTACAATCGCGACCTGCTGGCGGTGCAGACGGGCCTGCATGACGGCCCGCTGCCCGCGTCGGCGAGCCTGCTGAGCGTGGAGCCGGCCACCGCCGTGCTGTCCGCGCTCAAGCCGCACGGGAACCCGCTCGCGTCCGGCCGGCCCGGCGCGCCGGAGCGCGGCGACGGCGTGACGCTGCGGCTGCGGGATGTCTCCGGGCAGCCCGGCCCGGCCGTCGCGCGGGTGCGCATCGCGGCCGGCCTGGCCGCGGCCAGCCGGACCGGCCCGGGCGAGGAAGCGGGCGGCGCCCGGCTGCCGCTGCAGGACGGGGCGGCCGTCGCGGAGGTACCGGCGGCGGGCGTGGTGACCCTGGCCCTGGCGACGCGACCCTGGCTGGCCGGGCCGCCGGACGCGGCTGGCGCGCCCGCGGCGGCGGCCATGCCGGAGCCGGCCCAGCCCGTGTATACCCGCTACTGGCTGCACGGCAAGGGACCGGCGCCGGCCGGGAACCTGCCGGTGGCCGTGCACCTGTCCGCCCCGCCCGGCGCCGCGGGCCCGGCGGACGGCGCGGCGGGCCGGGGGGCCAGGATCGCGCTTGCCGGGCCCGGCGACGCGACCGGCGTGCTGCGGCTGACCGTGGCCTGCGGCCCGGAGCCGGCGGCCGGCTCGGCCGAGCTGGACGTGCCCGCCGGGCTGGCCGTCGACCCGGCCGGCCCGCTGCGCTACGACCTGGCGCCGCGCGGGCACGCCAGCTGGGAGCTGCGGGTGCGGGCCCGGCCCGGCGCCGCGGCCGGACGGTACTTCCTCGCGGCCCGGATCAGGGACCGGGCCGGCCAGCTGCTGGAGGACGCCGCGCTGGTCACGGTCGGCGAGCAGGCGCGGCCGTCGCCCGGCGGGTCGGCCGCGGAGCTGATCGAGCGTTACCTGGCCGACGAGCAGGCCACCGCCGCGGAGCTGGACATCAGCCTGCCGGCCCGCGAGCTCGTGCTGCGGCCCGGCGGTCACGGCGAGGTCGCCGTCCGGCTGGCCAACGGCACCGCGGCCGGGCTGCGCGGCGAGGCGCAGCTGGTGTCCCCGTTCGGCAGCTGGGGACAGGCCCGGCCGTGGACGCAGGGTTTCGCGGTCGGCCCCGGCCAGGACGTTACCCTGCGTTACTCGGTAACGGCGGCGCCGGCCGCGCGTCATGGCCAGGCCTGGTGGGTACTGATCAAGGTGATGTACTTCGGCCGGGTCCGTTACACCGAGGCGATCGCCTGCTCCGTCGCGGACAGCTCACCCGGTGAGACACTTGATGTCCCCGCATCAACCGCAATGAGGCCATGATTACCCACACCGCGATCGGCACGGGCAATCTCCCGGCCGAGCCCAACAGCTTCGTCGGCCGCGAGCGAGATCTGGCCGAGCTTGCCCTGCTGCTCGGCGAGGTCCGGGCGCTGACCCTGTGCGGCCCGGGCGGCATCGGCAAGACCCGGCTGGCGCTCCGGCTGGCCTGTGAGCTGGTGCCCGGCTTCCCCGGCGGCGCCTGGCTGGTCGAGCTGGGCGACACCGACGATCCGGCCCTGGTGCCGCTGCGGGTCGCGGCCGCGCTCGGGATCAGGCAGGAGCCCGGCCGCCCGCTCACCGAGACCATCGCGGACGCGCTGCGGCCGCGGCCGATGGTGCTGATCCTCGATACCTGCGAGCACGTGGTGGATGCCTGCGCCACGCTGGTGGCGCAGCTGCTGGCCAGCTGCCCGTCGCTGCGGCTGATCGCCACCAGCCGGGAGCCGCTGCGGGTCCGCGGCGAGACGGCCTGGCGGGTGCCGCCGCTCGCGCTGCCGGCCCAGTTCGGCGAGCTATCGGACCAGGACATGGCCGAGCACGAGGCGATCCGGCTGTTCGCCGAGCGGGCGGCGGCGGTCCGGCCCGGGTTCCGGCTCGGCGCCGGGAACACCGGCGCGGTGGTCCGGCTGTGCCGGACGCTGGACGGGATCCCGCTGGCCATCGAGCTGGCCGCGGCGCGGGTCCGGGCGCTGTCGGTGGAGCAGATCGCGGACCGGCTCACCGACCGGTTCCAGCTGCTCGCCTCCGGGGACCGGACCGCGCCGCCGCGCCAGCAGACGCTGCGGGCCACCGTGGACTGGAGCTACGAGCTGCTCACCGGGCCCGAGCAGGTGCTGCTGCGCCGGCTCTCGGTCTTCTCCGGCTGGAACGTGGAGATGGCCGAGCGGATCTGCGCCGGCCAGGGGATCTCCGCGCCGATGGTGCTCGGCCTGCTGGCCGCGCTGATCGACAAGTCCCTGGTCACGCTGGATGCCGAGCTTGACGGCAGCGCCAGGTACCGGCTGCTGGACACGATCAGGGAGTACGGTGCCGTCCGGCTCACTGCCTCCGGCGAGGCGGCCGCGGTCCGCGGCGCGTGCCGGGATTACCTGCTGGAGCTGGTCGAATCGACCGCCGCCCGGGCCTTCCTGCGCGGCGATCCGCCCTGGCCGGAGCGCATCGCCATGTACCGGCGGGTGCACGCCGAGCGGGATAACTTCGTCATCGCGCTGGCCGTCTCGCTGGAACGCGGCGAGGCCGAGACGGGCCTGCGGTTCTGCTGCGCGCTGCGCAGCCCCTGGGTCGCCTACGGGGACGTTTCCGAGGGCGCCCGCTGGTTCGATCGCTTCCTGGAACTGGATGGCCGGGTCTCCCCGGCGGTCCTGGCGCGCGCCCTGATCCCGCGGGCCGAGCTGGCCTTCGAGCTGCAGGACTATGCCGGGGCGGCGAAATACGCGCAGGCGGGCCTGGACCTCGGCCGGCCCGCTGACGGGGCCGGAGGGCTCCGGATACTCGCGCTGGTGAGCCTGCGGGCGGGCCGCCATCAGGAGGCGCTGGGCACCATCGAGGCGGCCATCACGACGGCCCGCGCGGCCGGCGATGTCTGGGAGGAAGGCATCGCGGAGATCACCAGGGCCGCGATCCTGGCCCGGCAGGGCAGCCTGACTGATGCGCAGCGGGCCTACGAGATCGCCCTGGACGTGCTGCGGGACAACAACGGCTGGGGGGTGGCGCAGGCCCGGTACGGGCTCGGCACCCTGGCCCGGACGCGGGGCGATCATGCCGCCGCGCTGCGGCACTTCGGCACCGCACTGGCGCTGTACCGGGCCATCGACGCCCGGCCGGAGATCGCCCGGTGCCTGGCCGGCGTCGGGTGGGTGGCGCTGTCCCAGGGCGACCTGGAGCTGGCCAGGTCCAGCCTGACCGAGAGCATGCAGCTGAGCGTGGCTACCGGGCAGCGGCTGCCGATCGCCCGCGGCCTGGAGGCACTGGGCGTGCTGGCGCTGGCCGAGGGCGATCCGGCCCGGGCCGTCCGGCTCGAGGGCGCCGCGCTGGCGCTGCGGGAGGCGGCCGGCGGGGCGGCCCCGGCCAGCGCCCGGATCGGGGCCATGTTCGGGGCCGCGCGGCAGCAGCTGGGCGCGTCCGCCGCGGCCGCGCTGCTGGCCGAGGGCCGCGCGATGAGCCGGTACGACGCGAGCAGGTACGGCACCCGGGCCGGGACCGTCGCTCCGCCGCCGGCCGCGGCGGGCGCCGCCGGGCCGCGGCCCGCGCCCGCCGCCACGGCCGCCACGGCGGTGCTGACCGCGCGGGAGCACGAGATCGCCGCGCTGATCGGGCGCGGGCTCTCCAACCGGGCCATTGCCGACGAACTGGTGATCAGCCCGGCGACGGTGGCCCGGCACGTGGCCAACATCTTCACCAAGCTCGGCTTCACCTCGCGGGCCCAGGTCGCCGCCTGGCTGGCCGATGCGGGCGCGGGCCAGGGAAGCTGAGTCCGCGGTACATACCGCGACTACACATAGCCCGGACGCGCGGAGTGCATATGGCAATGGCTAATTCTGCGCATGTGCCCGGGCCGGGTAATCCCTAGCGTCGTCCTGTGCGCTCCGGCGCACCGCCGGGCACCCGGCGGCCCGGACATCAGGAGGGGGATGGCCGGAACCTCAGGGCGCGCGGCGCACGGCCAGGGCGCTGGCCGGGCCTGGTCACCACTCCCGGGCCCGGCCAGGGCCTTGGTCTGTCTCGGCCCGGTGTGCCCGCACGCTGAGAGGGATCCGCGCGATGATGACGACCGAGATGCCGGCCGGTGACCTCGCCGTGACGCAGCGGCTGCTCGGCCTGGCGGCGGCACGGGGCAGTCACCAGGCGCTGGCCGGCGGCCCGGGGAACCGGGCCTACGGCTACGCCGAGCTGGCCACCGCGATCAGGGCCGCCGCGGCCGGGCTGGCCTGCCGCGGGCTGCATCCGCGCGACGTCGTCGGCGTGCAGGTCGCCGATGCCGTCTGCTATGCCGTGGCCACGCATGCGATCCGGGCCGCCGGCGGGGTACCCTCGCCGGTCGCCGCCGGTCTGAGCGTCCCGGAGATCGCCGGGCAGCTCGCCGACTGCGGTGCGCGCATGCTGCTGACCGCTCCCCCGCTGGCCGCCACGGCGCTGGCCGCGGCCGACCGGTCGTGGGTCCGCCAGGTGATCTCCTTCGGGGACGCGCCCGGGGCGACCTCGTTCGATGAGCTGCTGCAGTCCGGGTCGCTGCAGCCGGCCGGCAGCCGCCGGGGCGACCCGGTGCTGCTGCCCTACCTGCGGCAGCCGGACGGCGTGCTGAGCCCGGTCCCGCTGACCAGCCGGGAACTGGCCGCCGAGCTGGGCCGGCTGGCCGCCCTGGCGCAGCTCGCCGAGCGGGATGTGGTGATCACGGTGCCGCCGGCCGGCGACGGCCGGGCCTACTCGGTCCTGCTCGACCACGCGCTGCTCAGTGGCGCCACGGTGGTGGCATCCCCGGCGGCCGACCTGCTGGCCACCGCGGTGGCCTGGCGCGGCACCGTCGCGATCGCCGCGCGCCGCGAGGACGTGGCGGCGGATGCGTCACTGCGCGTCCTCGCCGTCGGTTCCTGACACCCGCACATCCGGCGGGCGGTTCTCATACGGCGTGCTCAGCACGATGGTGGTGCGGGTGGATACGTTGGCCGCGGCGCGGATCTCCTGCAGCATGTCCTCCAGCGCGGCCGGTGAGGCCACCCGCACCTTCAGGATGTAGTTTTCCTCGCCGGCCACGCTGTGACAGGCCTCGATGGCCGGCAGGTGGGCGAGCCTGGCCGGGGCATCATCCGGCGCGGCCGGATCGAAGGGCTTGATCGACACGAAGGCCGTCAGCGGCAGGCCGGCCTGGGCCGGATCGACCAGCGCGGCGTATCCCCTGATCACGCCCAGCCGTTCCAGGCGGCGCACCCGCTGCTGAGCCGCGGACACCGACAGCCCGGTCTGCCGGGCGAGCTCGGTGAAGCTCATCCGGCCGTCGCGGGAAAGCAGGACGACAATCCGGCGGTTGATCTCTTCCACCTGGCCAAGGTAGCCTGCCGGCGGTCATTCCCGCGGCCGCACCGGGCCGCGGGCCAGGGCCCGGCCGATCACCATCCGCTGGACCTGATTGGTGCCCTCAACGATCTGCAGCGCCTTCGCCTCGCGCATGAAGCGCTCGGCCGGGAAGTCCGTCACGTACCCGTATCCGCCGAGCACCTGCACCGCGTCGGTCGTCACCCGCATGGCGGCGTCGCTGGCGAAGAGCTTGGCCATCGCCGCCTGCGGGCCGTACGGCAGCCCGGCGTCCTTGCGCCTCGCCGCGGCCAGGTACAGGGCCCGGGCCGCCTCGACCGCCGTGGCCATGTCAGCGAGCAGGAAGGAGATGCCCTGGAATTCGATCACCGGCCGCCCGAACTGCCGCCGCTCGCGGGCGAAGGTCACCGCGGCGTCCAGCGCCGCCTGGGCCAGGCCGGTGGCGCAGGCGGCGATGCCGAGGCGGCCCGCGTCCAGTGCCGCGAGCGCGAGGGCGAAGCCCTTGCCCTCCTGACCGACCAGGTGGCCGGCCGGCAGCCGGGCCGACTCGAAGATCATCTGCGCGGTAACCGACGCTCGCATGCCCATCTTGTGCTCCGCCGCGGCCGCCGACACTCCCGGCGTTCCGGCGGGAATGTGCAGGCAGCTGATCCCGCTGGCCGCGCCGGGCCCGTCCGGATCACCCGATGTGCGGGCGAACAGCGTGTAGAAGTCGGCCTGCCCGGCGTGCGAGATCCACGCCTTCACGCCGTCGATCACGTAGTCCCCGCCGTCCGCCGCCGCCCGGGTCCGCAGCGCGGCGGCGTCCGAGCCGCTCTGCGGCTCGGACAGGCAGTACGCGCCGAGCAGGCCGCCGCCGAGCATGGCCGGCAGCCAGCGCTCCTGCTGCTCGCCGGAGCCGGCCACCGCCAGCGGGAAGCAGGTCAGGGTATGCACGCTCAGTCCCAGCCCGACGGTCAGCCAGCTGCCCGCCAGCTCCTCGACGACCTGCAGGTACACCTCGTAGGGCTGGCCGCCGCCGCCGAGCCGCTCGGGATAGGGCAGGCCCAGCAGGCCCGCGGCGCCGATGACCCGGAACAGCTCGCGCGGGAAGATCCCGTCCCGCTCGGCCGCGGCGGCGGCCGGGCGCAGCTCCTTGTCGGCCAGCTCGGCGGCGAGTTCGAAGAGCCCCTTCGTCTGCTCGTCGGCGTACACCCGGTGCGCAAGACTCATCAGGCGTCGACCACCACGAGTTCCCGGGTGCCGTTATTGAGCCGGTCACAGCCGTGCTCCCCGCAGACCACGATGTCCTCGATCCGGGCGCCGTGCGCGCCGGGGTAGATCCCGGGCTCGATGGAGAACGCCATCCCCTGCTCCAGCGGCTCGGAGTTCCCGGCCACGATGTACGGATCCTCGTGGCATTCGAGGCCGATGCCGTGGCCGGTCCGGTGGATGAAGTGCTCGCCATAGCCCGCCGCGGCAATCGGCTCGCGCGCGGCGGCATCCACGGCCTCGGCGCTGATCCCGGGCCGCACCGCGGCGCAGGCCGCCTCCTGGGCGTCCTTCAGCACCTGGTAATACGCGGCGAAGTCCGGCGGCGGCGCGCCGATCACGTAGGTGCGGGTGCAGTCCGAGCAGTAGCCGCTCGGCATGGTGCCGCCGATATCGACCACGACCGCATCGCCGCGGGCGAGCACCCGCCCGGACGCGCCGTGGTGCGGGCTGGCCGCGTTGGGCCCGGACGCCACGATCGCGAAGTCAGCGCGCGCGTGCCCCTCGGCCACGATCGCGTCGCTGATGTCCGCGGCCACCGCCAGCTCGGTCCGCCCCGGCCGCAGCCAGCCCGGCACCCGGGCGTGCACGCGGTCGATGGCCTCGCCCGCCGCGCGGAGCGCGGCGATCTCGGCCGGGGTCTTGCGGATCCGCAGGCCGCGCAGGGCCTCGCTGGCCAGGCCCTGCCGGGCGGCAGGCAGCGCGGCGCGCAGCCGCAGGGCCATCAGCGCCCACATCCGGTCCGCCAGGCCGACCGAGGTGACCGGGCCGAGCCTGCGCGCGACCAGTGCGTACGGATCGTCCGTCTCTTCCCAGGAAATGATCTCGAGCCCGGTATCGCCCGCCGGGGAGGCCAGCGCGGCAGGCAGCTCGAGCCTGGGCACGACCAGGAACGGCGGCTGCTCGGCGGGCACGGCCAGGCAGGTCAGCCGCTCCAGCTGATGAGCGTCATAACCGGTCACGTACCGCAAGTCTGGCCCCGGGGTAAGCAGCAGCGCGCCGAAGCCGGCCTTCCCGGGCCGCCGCCGCCGCCAGGTCCAGCCGGTCCGCCGGGTAGAGCGGCGCCGCAGCCTGGTCATTCCCCATCGAGGCCTCCACTCTCCGGCCCGGCGGGATGCGCCGCCAAGCCTTGCCGCTTTCCTTGCCTGCGCATCATCTCATCATGGTGAATTAGCCTGGCATCTAGACACAGGAGACAACAATGCTTCACGCTAGGTGCACGAACGCATACCAGATGTGAAACAACATGACTTCTGAGACTGCAGAGATGTCGACGACCCGGCCCGGCACGGTGGCCGGTCCCGCCCTGACCGGCCGCCCGGGCGGTCAGGCCAGGCTGCCCGGGCCGGCGCCGCAGGACCTCGAGGCCAGGCTCACCGCGGAGCTTGAGCAGGAGCGGCATGTCGCGCTCGAACTGCAGCGGGCGATCCTGCCTTTGCACGACGGGCCGTTCGAGCTGCCCGGACTGCGCGCCGTAGTCAGGTACCTGCCCGCGACCCGCGGCAGCCGGGTGGGCGGCGACTGGTACATCACTGCGGAAATGCCCACCGGCAAGGTGCTGATCGCGATCGGCGACGTCGCCGGGCACGGCCTGGCCGCGGCGGCCGGCATGGCCCGGCTGCGCGGCGCGCTGGCCGGCCTGGCGATCACCGGCGCTCCGCCCGAGCGCCTGGTCGGCTGGCTCAACGACCTGGTCCGGCACGTCGCGCCCGAGCACACCGCGTCCGTCGCCGCCGGGTACTTCGACCCGGCCACCCGGGTGCTCAGCTGGGCGCAGGCGGGCCATCCCCCGCCCGTGCTGGTCCGGGGCGCGCTGGCCTGGCCGCTCGATCCGCCGGACGGGATCCTGCTCGGCGCGGGCGAGGCCGGCTACGCGGCCGGCTTCGTCCGGTTGCGCCCTGATGACCTGCTGCTGCTCTACAGTGACGGGCTCGTCGAGCGCCGGGACCGCTCGCTGGATGATGGCCTGGCCACGCTGGCCGACGCGGCCCGCGGCGTCAGCGATCCGGAGCAGGTCATCACCGCCGTCCTGCGCGCGCTCGGCACGACCGACCCGGAGGACGACACCTGCCTGGTGGCGCTCCAGGTCATGTAGCCGGAGCGGCGGCGGCGCGCGCCAGGTCCGGGACCAGTCAGTCGGTCCGGGCGGCCAGCGCGCCGGACATCCGGCCCAGCGAGGAGCCCAGGTCCCAGCGCGCGTCCAGCTCGGCCAGCCGGGCCGGGTCGGCCGGTGCGGTCGGCAGGGCACCGCCGGCCGCGGGCAGCGGCGCGTCGGAGGCGACCCGGACGACGGGAACCGCCGCGGCCAGGTAGTCGCGGGCCGCCGCCAGCTTGGCCCGGCTGCCCATCGGGAACCCGCCGTGACCCTTATCCAGCGCCGCCAGCATCGCCTCGATGCTGCCGAACACGCGGACGAGCGCGGCGGCCGTCTTGTCACCCACGCCGGGAACCCCGGGCAGGCCGTCGCTGGGATCGCCGCGCAGGGCCGCGAACGCCGCGTACGCCTGGCCCGGAATCTCGTACCGGCGGGTTACCCACGCCTCATCCACGATGTCGAGCTTGGACAGCCCGCGCGCGGTGTAGATCACCCGGACCCCGCGGGCGTCGTCGACGAGCTGGAACAGGTCCCGGTCCCCCGTGACCACCTCGACCGGCCCGTCCGCGCGGGCGGCCAGCGTGCCGATGACGTCGTCGGCCTCATAGCCCGGCGCGGCGGCCATCTCCACCCCGGCCGCCGCGAGCACGGCCTCGATCACCGGCACCTGCGCGGTGAGCGCGTCCGGGGCCAGCTCGGTGCCGTCCGGGTTGGCCCGGTGCGCCTTGTAGGACGGGATCGCGGCCACCCGGAACGCGGGCCGCCAGTCAGCGTCCATGCAGGCCACGAGGCGGCCCGGGTGACGCGCGCGGATCAGCCGGGCGATCATGTCGAGCATTCCCCGGACCGCGTTAACCGGCGTGCCGTCCGGTGCCGTCATGGTCTCCGGCACTCCGTAGAACGCGCGGTAGTACAGCGAAGCACTGTCCAGCAGCATCAGCGGGCCCATCCTGGCATCTTGCCAGCCCGGAGCTCGCGTCGCAGGTCGCGGGTATTCATACGTTTCCCTGATGGATATATGAATCTTTTGGCATTGGAGCTGTCCCCCGCTCCGTCCTTACGCTGGGCTATCCGGTCGGCTCGTCCCGTAGCGCACCGGCCGCGGCCCGCGAGGAGGAACGATGGCACCAGCGAGTGCGGCCCGGACCCGATGTCCTGGCGATCTGGTGGCCGCGATCCGCGCCGCCACGGCGCGCCACGCCGACTGGCCGCGGACCGCCGCGCTGGCGGCGGCGCAGCTGCGCGCGCACCTGCCCGGCCCGGAGATCCTGACCGCCGCCGAGCGGGCCGGCGATCCGGACGGCTACGTCAGCCATCTGCTGCACACCGAGCCCGACGGGTCGTTCTCGGTGTGTGCCCTCGTCTGGCGGCCCGGTCAGGTGACCCCGATCCATGACCACGTGACGTGGTGCGTCTTCGGCGTGCTCCAGGGGGCCGAGTACGAGGAGCTCTACGCGCTGCGCGACGGCGGGACCGGCCTGGCGGAGGTCGGCAGCAACTCCAGCGCGGTCGGCGAAGTCAGCGGGTTTGCCCCGCCCGGCGACATCCACCGGGTCCGCAACTGCGGCGATGGCGTCTCGATCTCGCTGCACGTCTACGGCGCCGACATCACCCGGCTGGGCAGCAGCGTCCGGCGCATCTATGACCTGCCGGTGATGGCGCGGGCGGCTGGCTGAGGCCAGGGCGGCGGGCGGCGTTATCCGACCGAGGAGTACGCGACGACGCCCCGGCGCAGCGCGTCGATGGCGGCTCGCGCCGTGGCTGCCAGCGGTGTCCCCCGGGCCGCGACCGCGATCTGGTCCAGCAGGTCGACCAGCTGCTTGGTGGCCCGGACGAAGTCACCGGGCGTCAGGCCGGTTTGCAGCACGGTCTCCAGCCGCCGGCCCGGGCCCAGGCGTCCGCGTTCCACGCGAAGCCCAGGTCCGGCTCACGCAGGAACGACAGCTGGTGGTCGCCCTCGACGGCGTCAAGCTCACCCCAGACCCGGACCATGGCGGCCAGCACCTCGCGGACCCGCCCGCCGGGGAGCCGGGGCGGGCTCGCGTCCTCGGGCCGGCGGGACTCGAACGTCAGCGCGGAGACGCAGGCGGCGAGCTCGGCGGGAGTCAGGGCGTCCCAGAGTCCCCGGCGCAGGCATTCGGAGGCGAGCAGGTCGAGTTCGGTGTAGAGGCTGGCCAGCTGGCTGCCCTCCGCCGTCACCGTGTCGCCGTCCAGGTAACCCAGCTCGGTGAGAACTCCGCAGACCCGGTCGAAGGTTCGCGCGATGACATGGGTGCGGCCCGCGACCCGGCGTTCCAGCGCCTCGGCCTGCCGCTGCATCCGGAGATACTGCTCCGCCTGCCGGGCGTGCTCATCGCGGTCCGGGCAGCCGTGGCAGGGGTGCTGGCGGAGCCGTCGGCGGAGCGCCGCGATCTCGCGATCCTCGCCGCCGGCGCCGCCCCCTCCGGCCGGCTCGCCCGCGCTGCCGGGCTCGCCCGTGCTGCCCGGCTCGCCCGCGCCGTTGCCGGGCCGGCCCGGCGGCCGCTGGCGCAGATCGATGTGCTCCAGCCGGTTGCGCATGGTGGCGGCCAGGTCCCGGCGATGATTGGCCGACCTGGCGCTGAACGACGCGGGTATCCGGATCCGCTCGATGGCCGCGACCGGCACCGGGAAATCGGCCGCGGAGAGCCGCTTGACCTGCCGGCCCGCGGTGAGCACGAGCGGCTGCGGCGAGTCCTTGCCGCCGGCCGAGGGGTCCAGCACGACGGCGATCCCGGCCCGGCGGCCGCCGGGGACCCGGATGATGTCACCGCGGTGCAGCTGCTGCAGCGAGCGGATGGCCTCGGCGCGGCGGTTCGCGGAGCGCTCCCGGGCCTGATCGCCCTCGCGCTGCGACAGCTCCCGGCGGATCGCGGCGTACTCGGCGAAGTCGCCGAGCTGGCAGCTGACCGTGGCCTCGTCCATGGACTGCCGGCTGCGCCGGGCCTGCCGGGCCGTCCCGACCACGGCCCGGTCGGCCTGAAACTGCGCGAACGAGGACTCCAGCAGCGCCGCCGCCTGCTCCCGGCCGACCTGGCCGACCAGGTTGATCGCCATGTTGTAGGACGGCCGGAAGCTTGAGTTGAGCGGGTACGTTCTGGTGCCGGCCAGGCCGGCCACGATCCCCGGGTCCTTGCCCGGCTGCCAGAGCACCACGGCGTGCCCTTCCACGTCGATCCCCCGGCGGCCGGCCCGGCCGGTCAGCTGGGTGTACTCGCCCGCCGTCAGGTCGGCGTGGGTCTCGCCATTCCACTTGTCCAGCCGCTCGATCACCACGGTCCGCGCGGGCATGTTAATGCCGAGCGCGAGGGTCTCGGTGGCGAACACGGCCCGCACCAGCCCGGCCGCGAACAGCTCCTCGACCACCTGCTTGAACGTGGGCAGCAGCCCGGCGTGATGGGCGGCCAGGCCACGCTGGAGCCCCAGCAGCCACTCGTCGTAGCCGAGCACCGGCAGGTCGCCACGGGGGATGTCGGCGGTGTAGCGCTCGGCCAGCGCGGTGATCTCGGCCGCCTCGGCCGGCGTGGTCAGCTGGAGGCCGGCGCTGAGGCATTGCTGCACCGCCGCGTCGCAGCCGGCCCGGCTGAAAATGAAGGTGATGGCCGGGAGCAGGCCGGCCGCGTCCAGCCGGGTGATGACGTCGGGGCGCCGGGTGATCCCGAACCTGGGCGGCCGCCGCCCGCCGCGGCCCGGCCGGCCCGGTGCCTTCCGCGCCGTCCACTGCTCGCGCTGGGCGATGCGCAGCAACTCCGGATTGACCGTCATCGCCCGGGGCCGGCCATTGTCCCGGGCCTGCCGGCCGCCCCGCCAGCCTGGCCAGGGCCGCCCGGCTGGCCCGCCCGGCCAGGCCCGCGGTCGGTGGTGAACAGGTCATAGAGACGGCCGCCGGCCAGCATGTGCTGCCAGAGCGGCACCGGCCGGTGCTCGTCGACGATCACCGTGGTGCCGCCGCGGACCTGGGCCAGCCAGTCGCCGAACTCCTCCGCATTGCTGACCGTCGCGGACAGCGCCACCAGCCGCACGGATTCCGGCAGGTGGATGATCACCTCTTCCCAGACCGCGCCGCGGAACCGGTCGGCCAGATAGTGCACCTCGTCGAGCACGACATAGCCGAGCGTGGCCAGCGTCGCCGAGCCCGCGTACAGCATGTTGCGCAGGACCTCGGTGGTCATCACGACCACCGGCGCCTCGCCGTTAATGCTGTGATCGCCGGTGAGCAGGCCGACGCTGTCCGCGGAGTAGCGGCGGACCAGGTCCGAGTACTTCTGGTTGGACAGGGCCTTGATCGGGGTGGTGTAGAAGCATTTGCGGCCCTCGGCCAGAGCCAGGTGCACGGCGAACTCACCGACCACCGTCTTGCCCGATCCCGTCGGCGCGGCGAGCAGGACCCCGTGACCGGAGTTCAGCGCCCGGCAGGCGCGGACCTGGAAATCGTCGAACTCGAAGTCATAGAGTCCCCGGAACGCGGCGAGCTGCGGCCCGTCCTCGGCCTGGCGCCGGCGGGCGGCGGCATAGCGGTCCGCGGGGCTCACCGGGGTGCTCATGCGATCAAGAGTAGGCGGGGTGCCCCGCGCGCGGCGCTAGGCCGCGGCCAGGAGCCTAGCGGTGATGGCCGGCACCCAGGTTGTCGTCGGCGTCCAGCGGTGTCGTCCCGTCGGCCGAGACGGCATACGGATCGGGCCGGCGCGCCCGGCGGCGGTCGTTGGCCCACACGAATATCTCCGAGATCTCCACCAGGACCACGCAGGGCACCGCGAGCAGCAGCATGGTCAGCGGGTCCGGGCTCGGCGTCGCGATCGCGGCGAACGCGAACACGCAGAAGATGATCATCCGGCGCCACTTCCGGAACCGGGCGTGGGTGAGCAGGCCGGCCAGGTTGAACAGCACCAGCACGAGCGGCAGCTCGAAGGCAAGGCCGAAGATAAGCAGCATCGCCATCGCGTAGCTGAGATAGGTGCTGATCGTGATCAGCGGTAGCACGCCATGCGGCACCAGGCTGAGCAGGAACTTCAGGCCCCGCGTCATCGCGAAGTAGGCGATCGCCCCGCCAATTGCGAACAGCGGCACCGCGGCGCCGACGAAATAATACGCCCAGCGGCGTTCCCGGGAATACAGGCCGGGGGCGATGAAGGCCCAGAACTGGTAGAGCCAGACCGGGGAGGAGAGCAGGATGCCGACCACGAACGCGAGCTTCAGCCGGATGAAGAACGCGTCGAAGAGGCCGTTGACGACCAGAACGCAGCCCTTGTGGCCGAAAAGCACGGGCTGCGGGATCTTGCAGTAGGGCGCCTCGATGAAGGTCCAGACGTGCGGGTAGATGAACCAGCCGATGACCATGCCGATGGCGAGCGCGATGGCCGCCTTGACGATGCGGTTACGAAGCTCGCGGATGTGCTCCATGAGCGGCATCCGCGCCTCTTTGGCCGCCCTCGGTGCTCGCGGCAGCCGGCCGCCCGAGCCCGCGGGCCGCGTCGGACCGGCCGGCGTTGTCATGTCCTGGGCAAGGTCAGCTGGGCTGCTTCGGCTGCGCCTCGGACAGCGGCACGCCGTTGACGGTTACCCCGTCGGCGGCAGCGGTCTTGGCCTGCAGGTCATTGAGCTGCCGCTGCAACTGCTCGATCTGCTGCTGCGTCTGGGCCGGCTGCGGAGCTGGCACCGGGGTGCTGGCCAGCGGCGCGGCGGCGGCGGGCGGGTCAGTACTGTCGTGCGACAGGCCCTTGGTCTCCGACTTGAATACCTTCATGGCCTGGCCGAGCGACTGGGCCGCCCCGGGCAGTCGCTTGGCGCCGAACAGCACCATGAAAACTATCAGCAGGATAATGATGTGCCACGGGGCAAGTGCATCGCCCATATCTGTCCCCATTCAGCAAGAAGATCGTTCCCGCGCGCGTGGGTCGGCTTGCAGGAAAAGTCTACACGTGATGCGTTCGGATCAAGCCGGCCGTTCGGCTTGGTCGCCCGGCCAGCGCGGCCGGTAAACCTGGATAACCCGCCGGGCTCCCGGGATCCCCGCGGGCCCGGCGCGGGCCAGCTTCCGTGCTGGCCGGAGCTTACCCGCATCGGCGTCATGCGTACAGCGCCAGCGCGGCGGCGGCGTCCGCGCGGATCTGCGCGGCGAGCCCGGGCGGCGCGATCACCTGGCCGTCCTCGCCGAGGCGCAGCGCGAGCCGCCGGACCCACCGGGTGTCCGGGGTGCGCAGGCTGACCCGCAGGCGGCCCTCGCCGAGTTCCGCGATCTCCTCGCAGGGGTAATACTCGGCCACCCAGCGCCCGTGCGCGGACAACTCGAGCTGCACGTGCACGTCGGCGGCGGACGGCCGGAACAGCCCCTGGTCCACGTCCACCTGCTGCGCGTCTCCCGGCACCGAGGCGGCCACCTCGAGCACGGTGATGCCCAGTACGCGATCAAGCCGGAACAGCCGCACCGACTCCGCGCGCAGGCACCATCCCTCCAGGTACGTCCGACCCTCGACGACGAGCAGCCGCATCGGGTCCACATCCCGCTCGGTGGCGTCGTCCCGGCCGGGCACGTAGTAGGACAGGTGGACCCGGCGGCGGCGCGCGAGCGCGTCCTGGACCTGGGCGAGCACGCCGCGGGCCGCGTTATCGTCGACTTGCACGGCCACCTGGGCACTGGCCGCCCCGGCCGCTCCGGCCGCCGCCTCCAGCTTGGCAATGGTCCGGCTGAGCGCCGAGCGCTCCTGGGTGCCGGGCAGCTCGGCCAGCATCCGCAGCGCCACCAGCAGCGCGCTGGCCTCGTCGACGCCCAGCCGCAGCGGCCGGTCAATCGACTCCGCCTGGCTGACCACGATCTCGCCGCCCTCATACGACAGGTCGATCGGGCAGTACGGGTCAGGCGACCGCAGCTCAACGCACCAGAGCAGATTCAGGTCGTCGACGAGCTGCGGCTCGGTCACCCCGAACGCGGCCGCAGTCTCGGCCAGCCCGACCACGTTCCGGCTGACCACGTAGGGCACTAGGGCGAGCAGCCGCTGCAGCCGGTCGGTCGCGGTGCCGGGCCGCGGTGGTGATTCCCGTGGCGCCGCCGGGGCGCTCATGCCAGTCCGCCTGTCATGCCAGTACGCCTTTCAGCCGGGTCATGACCGCCTCCCGGAGGTCGGCGGGCTCCAGCGCGATGACGTCCGCGCCGAACGAGGCGATGTGATCGGCGAACCAGCCCACATCGGAGAACGGCAGCTCGGCCAGGTCCCACCCGGCGTCGGCCGGATCGGGCCGGCTGGACGTGGCCCGCAGCCGCAGCCCGTGCCCGGTCCCCTGCCGCAGCCGCACGACCGCGGTGCGCAGGGCGGGCTGCTCGGCGTCCAGCTGCCGGACGGTGGCCCGCACATCGGTGCCGGCCGGCACGGTGACCGAGCCCGGCGGCCCGGCGAAGGACACCGGACCGTCGATGCGGCTGAGCCGGAATACCCGGACGTCGGCGCGGTCGGTGTCCTGGCCCGCCACGTACCAGCGCCCGTGCCGGTTCAGCACGCCCCATGGCTCCAGCCGGCGCTGCAGCGGCGAGCTGCGCCCGGCCGCCCGGTAGGCGAAGGTGACCGGCCGCCCGTCGCGGACCGCCTCCCAGAGGGCGCCGAACGCGGCCTCGCCGGTCTGCAGCCGCGGCTCGATGCCCGGCTGCGTGGTCTCCTCGGCGTCGATGCCCGCGGCCCGCAGCTTGAGCAGCGCGCCGGCCGCGGCGCCTTCCAGCTCGGCCCGGTGCCATACCCGCGCGGCCAGCCCGAGCACCGCCGCCTCGTCCGGCTCCAGCCTGATCTCCGGCAGCATGTACGCCTGCCGGGAGATCCGGTAGCCCACCTCGTCCTCCGGCGAGTTCGTCCCGGTCTCCAGCGGGATGCCAAGCTCGCGGAGCTCGTCCTTGTCCCGCTCGAACATGCGCTTGAACGCGTCGAACGTGTCCGGGTAACCGGGCACCGCCGCGCGGATCTGGCCGGCGGTGAGGAACCGGCTGGCCGACAGCAGGCAGACCACCAGGCTGAGCAGCCGCTCGGTCTTGCGCCTGGACATCCGCTCTCCTTTCCCCGGCACCGACGCTACCCTGCCGGAGTGATCAGGTGGCGAAGTGGCGTGGTTTCCGCGCTACGGCGGGAATGGGCGGGTGCGGCCGAGCTGGAAGTGACGGTCGACGGCGCGCCGGTGAAGGCGCTTTCCTATACCGCGCTGACCGGCTGGCCGCAGCCGGGTGACCTGGTGCTGCTCAATACGACGGCCCTGGCGCTGGAACTCGGCACCGGCGGGTATGCCCTGGTGGTGGCGGTGCCCGGCCGGTTGCCGGCCGACCCGTCCGGCCCCGGGCACCTGGTCAAGGCCCGCTACACCCCGTTGCAGGCCACCGTCCTGGGCGCGGACGAGCAGGGCTCGCCGTACCATGACCTGCTCCGCGATGCTGATGATCTTGATGGCATGCCGGTGGTGGTGGCCGACCTGCACTCGGCCCTGCCCGCCGTGCTGGCGGCTTACTACGCAGAACGGATGGCCCGGGGTAATTCTCCCGCCCGGCCGCGAGTCGCGTACGTGATGCTGGACGGCGGGGCGCTGCCGGCCTGGTTCTCCCGGACTATCCCGGCGCTGCGCGAGAGCGGCTGGCTGGCCGGGACCGTCACCGTCGGGCAGGCCTTCGGCGGCGATCTGGAGGCCGTGTCGCTGCACAGCGGCCTGCTCGCGGCGCGGCACGTGCTGGGCGCCGAACTCGCGATCGTGTCGCAGGGGCCGGGCAACCTGGGCACCGGGACCAGGTGGGGGTTCTCCGGGGTCGCGTCCGGCGAGGCGGTGAACGCCGCCGCGGTGCTGCACGGCCGGCCGGTGGCCTCGCTGCGGATCAGCGAGGCCGACCCGCGGGAGCGCCATCGCGGCATCTCGCACCACAGCCTGACCTCTTACGGGCGGGTGGCGCTGGCCCGGGCGGACGTAGTGGTGCCCGACCTGCCGGGCGAGTTCGGCGCCCGGGTCAGGGCCGAGGCGCAGTCGCTGGCGGACCGGCATGACCTGGTCCTGGTGGGCGTGCACGGCCTGCACGAGGTGCTGCGCGACTGTCCGGTCCGGCTGTCCACGATGGGCCGCGGCCTGGAGCAGGATCTCGCCTACTTCCTGGCCGCCGCGGCGGCCGGCCGGCACGCGGCCGCCTGCCCGCGGCCGCGCTGACCCGGCCCCGCTCAGCCGATCGTCTGCTTGCCGACGGCCCCGACGACGTCGACCACGAAAACCAGGGTGTCGGTCGGCTTGATGTGCGCCGCGGAGTTCCCTTGCTTTCCGTACCCGTCGGCCGGCGGGACGATCAGCATGACCCGGCTGCCGACCGGGACGCCGAGCAGGCCCTTGTCCCAGGCCGGGATGATCTGGGCCGGCTTCGCGTCGAGCGTGAAGCCGAACGGCTGCATGCGCGACCAGGAGGAGTCGAAGGCCTTGCCGGTCCGCCAGTTAACGCCGACGTACTGGGTCACGATGGTCTGGCCCTTGGCGGTCGGCGGGCCCGATCCCTTGATCAGCGTCTTGACGATGAGCTTCTTAGGCGGCGGCGTGGACGGGATCTTGACCGTCGGCGCGCTGCCCGGGTGCGCGGTGACGGTCGGCAGCGCCCCGCCGCCGTTGGACACGTGCTTTCCGGACGCGCTGGCGGTCGGGCCGAAGTCCTTGATCAGGTCCACCACAAAGACGATGGTGTCGGTCGGCTTCACGCCCACCTGCGCATTGCCCTGGGGCCCGTAGGCATCAGCCGGCGGCAGCACCGCGAGCACCCGGCTGCCCATCCGCTGGCCGGCCAGCGCCTTCTTCAGGCCGGGCAGTCCGACATTCGCCGCCAGCAACTGCGGCGCGCTGCCGAAGGTGGTGGTCGCGAGCTTGCTCGTGGTGCCGTCCCAGATGTAGAGCGCGTAGTTGCCGATGAAGGAGTCGGCCGGGGCCAGGACCGGGCCGGTCCCCTTGATCAGGGTCTTGATGGTCAGCTGGCCGCTCGCTTTCGACGCGGGGATATTGACCGAGGGCGTGGCGCCGAATGTTCCGCTCACCGCGACCGCGCCGTTCGGGCTCGAGGCGGATGAAGCTGATGATGCAGATGATGACGATGATGACGACCCGCAGCCCGCCAGAACCATGATGGCGAGCAGCGGAATAGAAAGCGCAGCGGCAGTGCGTCGCATGTGAGACCTCGTTGTCGGGACCATGAGCGCCGCCAGCCTACCCGCTGGGAATACCGCCGGCCGCCGATTGCCGCGGCGCCCGCCAGCGCGCCCGCGGATCAGCGCAGGCCGGTGAGCAGGTTCCGATTCCAGACCAGCACCGTGTAGGGCCCGTCGTCATAAATCCTGGCCGGCTGGCCGAAGGTGGCCCGGGCATCAAAGGACCAGGGATAGCCGAGCCCGGGCTGGCCGGGCGGCAGGACCAGGAAGGTCGCGGTGTGCCGGAGCGGGTCATACCAGGCCGCGTCGGTCTCCCAGCCACCGCGGGAGATGGTCCCGCGCCAGGACTGCACCGGCACGCGCCCCGGCTGGCCAGCGTGGTGCTGGCGGCCTGCCAGTAACCGGCCAGGCCGTAGTCCAGGTGGCGGGCGGCCAGCCAGCTGGCGAGCTGCTGGCCCTGGGCCGGCTGCGCGGGCTGGGCCATTTCCTGCCCCAGGCACAGCAGGTAGCCGCTGGCCGCGATCAGCAGGGCCGGCACCATCCGGGACGACCAGGAGCGGCAGCGCGCCGATGATCGTGGCCATCCTGTCCGCGACCTGGGCCCGGGTCAGCAGCGCGGTGACGGCCAGCGGCACGTACCAGCGCCGGGGCGCCCGGTCGAGCAGCAGCCAGACCAGCAGGACCGGGACCGAAGTGCCGACGTGGTCGGGATCCAGCATCAGGACGTAGACGCCGCTGCCCAGCTGCGGCGCCAGCATGATCCCACCGAAGATACCTCTGGCTAGGTCGAAGCAGGCCACGCCGGGGCAGCGCCGCGCGCCGCGCCGGGGCGGGGCGGCGGCCGGGCCCGACTCGAATCCTTGCAACACTGAGTGATCAGTCAACAACTGATAGTGATGGGCGGTTACATTCCCGCGATGAGCTTCTCCACCCGCTCATCCACCGAGCGGAACGGGTCCTTGCACAAGACGGTGCGCTGAGCCTGGTCATTGAGCTTCAGGTGCACCCAGTCCACCGTGAAGTCCCGCCGCCGTTCCTGCGCCCGGCGGATGAACTCGCCGCGCAGCCGGGCCCGGGTGGTCTGCGGCGGCACTGACTTCGCCTCGAAAATGTCGAGGTCCCGGCAGGCCCGCTCCACCGCGCCGCGCCGCTGCAGCAGGTAATAGAGGCCGCGGCCGCGGTGCACGTCGTGGTAGGCGAGATCGAGCTGGGCCACCCGCGGCGAGGACAGCGGGAGGTCGTGCTTGGCCCGGTAGCGCTCGATCAGCTGGTACTTGGTCACCCAGTCGATCTCCCGGGCGACCAGGTCGAGGTCATCGGTCCGGACCGCGTGCAGGGCCCGTTCCCACAGGTCAAGAACGCGCTTGGTGATCGCGTCCGGGCCCCGCCGGTCGGCGAAGTCCCTGGCCTTGGACAGGTACTCCTCCTGGATGTCGAGCGCGCTGACCTCGCGCCCGTTCGCCAGCCGCACCTTCCGCTGCCCGGTCATGTCGTGGCTGACGTCCCGGATGGCCCGGATCGGGTTCTCCAGGGTGAGATCGCGCAGCACCGTGCCGGCCTCGACCATCCGCAGCACCAGATCGGTCGCCCCGACCTTGAGCAGCATCGTGGTCTCGCTCATGTTCGAGTCGCCGACGATCACGTGCAGCCGGCGGAAGCGCTCCGCGTCGGCGTGCGGCTCGTCCCGGGTATTGATGATCGGCCGCGACCTGGTGGTCGCCGACGACACCCCTTCCCAGATGTGCTCGGCTCGCTGGCTCACGCAGTACACCGCACCGCGCGGGGTCTGCAGCACCTTGCCGGCCCCGCAGATGATCTGGCGCGTGACCAGGAAGGGGATGAGGATGTCGGCCAGCCTGCCGAACTCCCCGTGCCTGCCGACCAGGTAATTCTCATGGCACCCGTACGAGTTGCCGGCCGAGTCGGTGTTGTTCTTGAACAGGTAGATATCGCCGGCGATGCCCTCTTCCCGCAGCCGCCGGTCGGCATCGACCAGGAGGCCCTCCAGGATCCGCTCGCCCGCCTTGTCGTGCGTGACCAGGTCGATCAGGCTGTCGCATTCCGGCGTGGCGTACTCGGGGTGGCTGCCGACGTCCAGGTACAGCCGCGCGCCGTTGCGCAGGAAGACGTTGCTGCTGCGTCCCCAGGACACGACCCGGCGGAACAGGTACCTGGCGACCTCATCGGGCGACAGGCGCCGTTGCCCGCGGAAGGTACAGGTAACGCCGTATTCGTTCTCAAGTCCGAAGATGCGCCTGTCCATGCCCCCTGCTCACCAGTCCACGGCGATGTATTTGGTTTCGGTAAATTCCAGCAGCCCGTCATGACCGCCCTCGCGGCCCAGGCCGGACTGCTTGACACCGCCGAACGGGGCCGCCGGATCGGACACCGCGCCGCGGTTGATGCCGATCATGCCCGCTTCCAGCGCCTCGGCCACCTGCAGCGCCCGCCGCAGGTCCCGGGTGTAAAGGTAGGAGACCAGGCCGTACTCGGTCTGGTTGGCCTGAGCGATGGCATCGGCCTGCTCGGTGAACCGGACCACGGGCGCAACCGGGCCAAAGATCTCCTCGTCCAGGATGCCAGCGCCGCGGGGCACGTCGTCGAGCACCGTGGGCGGGTAGAAATAGCCCTTCCGGTCGGGCACCCGGCCGCCGGTGACCAGCCGGCCGCCATCGGAGGTCGCGGACTCGACCAGGCTGGCGACCTTGGCCCGGGTATCGGAGTTGACCAGCGGCCCGAGGTCCACGCCGTCGTCGAGGCCGGGCCCGACGGACAGCTTGCTCAGCCGGTCGGCGAGCCGGGCGGTGAACTCGCCCGCCACCGCGTCGTGCACGTAGAACCGGTTGGCCGCGGTGCACGCCTCGCCGCCGTTGCGCATCTTGGCCAGGAACGCGCCCTCGACGGCGGCCTCGATGTCCGCGTCCCCGAACACCAGGAACGGGGCGTTGCCGCCGAGTTCCATGGAGCAGTTCGTCACGGTGTCAGCGGCGGTGCGCAGCAGCATGCGGCCGACCTCGGTCGAACCGGTGAAGGACAGCTTCCGTACCCGGGGGTCGGCCAGCATCGCCGCCACCACCGGGCCGGGCTTCGTCGTCGGCAGCACGTTGATGACGCCCTCCGGCACGCCCGCCTCCTGCAGGATGGCGGCGATCGCGAGCGCGGACAGCGGCGTCTCCTTGGCCGGCTTCAGCACCACCGTGCACCCGGCCGCCAGCGCGGGGCCGATCTTCCTGGTCGCCATGGCGGCGGGGAAGTTCCACGGGGTGACGAGCACGCTGACCCCGACCGGCTGGCGCAGGACCATGATCCGGTTCGCCCCGGACGGCGCCGGCCCGAGCGATCCTTCGTTCCGGACCGCCTCCTCGGAGTACCAGCGGAAGAACTCAGCCGCGTAGGTAATCTCGCCGCGAGCGTCCCGCAGCGCCTTGCCGTTCTCGACCACCATCAGCCGGGCCAGCGCCTCGGTCCGGTCGATCATCAGCTCAAAGGCCCGGCGCAGGCATTCGCCGCGCTCCCGCGGCGGCCGCGCGGACCAGCCGGCCAGCGCGTCGTGCGCCGCCGCCACCGCGTCCAGCGCGTCCTCTCCGGTGGCGTTCGCGACCTGCGCTATCACGTCCTCGGTCGAGGGGTCGGTGACCGGGAGCGTGCCGCCGCGGCCGGTGCCCCAGCGCCCGCCGATCAGCAGGCCGGTCGGCGCATCGATGCCCGTCATCGTGGCCAGTTCGGCGGTCACTGATCCTCCAGCGTCGAGGGAAACGGTAGGAGCCTGCGCACGTTCATGACACTACAGCCGATGCCGGCCCGATCGCCTCGTCAGCCCGCGGTGTCCATGATCACGGGGCCGGTCAGTAGGGGTTGGTGACGAACAGCTCCGCGGCCGGGAACCTGGTGATGATCTCGGCGCCGTCGGCGGTCACCACCAGTTCCTCCTCGATCCTGGCCGCGGAGACGCCGTCGGCCGCCGGGCAGTAGGTCTCGAGCGCGAACACCATGCCCTGCTGGATCTCCAGCGGCGCGTCCAGCGAGGTGAGCCTGCTGATGATGGGGCGCTCGTGCAGCGCGAGGCCGAGGCCGTGCCCGAACTGCAGGCCGAACGCCGTCTTCTCGTCGGGCAGGCCGATGTCGGCCGCGGTCGGCCAGAGCCTGGCCACCTGGCTGGTGGAGACCCCCGGCTTGATGATCTCGATGGCCGCGTCCATCCACTCCCTGGCCCGCTTATAGGCGTCACGCTGCGCCTGGCTGGCCGAGCCGACGCTGAACGTCCGGTAGTAGCAGGTCCGGTAGCCGTTGAAGGAATGCATGATGTCGAAGAACGCCTGCTCGCCGGGCCTGATCATGCGGTCGGAGAAATTGTGCGGGTGCGGGTTGCACCGCTCGCCGGAGACGGCATTGATCGACTCCACGTCGTCGGAGCCCATCTCGTACAGCCGCTTATTCGCCAGCGCGACGATCTCGTTCTCGCGCACGCCCGGCTTCAGCGCCTCGGTGATGTCCTGGTAAACGCCGTCGACCATGGCGGCCGCCGTGGCCAGCAGGGCGATCTCGTCGGGCGACTTGAGCTGCCTGGCGTCCAGCATGACCTGCTGGCCGTCCCGCACGTCGATCCCCTGCCGCTGCAGCTCGAACAGCACCGGCAGTTCGGCGAAGTCCACCCCGACCGGCTGGCCGGCCACGCCCGCCGCGGCCAGGCGGTCCTTGATCTCGGCGACTCCGCGGCTGACCAGCTGCGCGTCCGGCGGGGCCGCGCCGCGCATCGTGGTGTACGAGGCGATGCAGTTCTCCGGCTTCAGCCACGGGCAGTACATCCGGTGATGCACGGCGGCCGAGCCGAAATCCCACAGGTACAGCTCTCCCGTCCGGGTGTAGACCGCATACCGGCACAGCTTGTCGCGCGTCCATTCACCGATCGCCACCCCGGTCAGGTAGCGGATGTTGTTGTTGTCGAAGACGAGCAGCGCACCGAGGTCACTAGCTTCCAGCGCGGCCATGGCCCGGCGGAGCCGGTGCTGGCGGAGCCGGGCAAAGTCCACCCGCTCCTCGAAATCGACGTTCATCCGGCCCGGGGCCGGGGCGAGCGGGCGGGACGGAACGGCCATCGGTCCTCCTGTCGTGAGCGGTCAGCGGCGCGGCGCCGCGCCGGTGACGCTATCCGGGGGTGCCGTCGCCGGGCTGATCGTTACCGCCGGGCTCGCCGTCCGGCGTTCCCGCCGCGGCTGGCTTCGCCGTGTCGTCGTGCTTCGCCGCGTCGCCGTGCTTCGGGCCGGCCACGGCCGGCCGGGCCTCGGCCAGCAGGGCCTCCAGCCGGGCGCCGGTCAGCCAGCGGAATTTCCGGTGCGGCCGCTCCCGGTCGAGGACCGCCACCTCCAGCTGGCTGGCGCTGATATCCGGCTGCTCCCCGTTGGCCGGGCCGGACAGCGCGGCGATCGCCGCGGCCAGCCCGCCGGCCAGTGAGATGCGATCGGCGTAATGCTCCTTGAGCACGGTCGCGACCTGGTCGGCCTGGCCGCCCATGGCAACGTACCCGTGCTCCTCGTTGACCGAGCCGTCGAAGGTGATCCGGTAGATCTGGTCCGTCTCCGGCGCGCTGCCCACCTCGGCGACCACGATCTCGACTTCCCACGGCTTGCTGCTCTCGGTGAAGATCGTCCCGAGCAGCTGGGCATACCAGTTGGCCAGGCCGCGCGCGGTGACATCCTGCCGGTCGTACTGGTATCCGGTCATGTCGGCGTAACGGACCCCGGCCTTGCGCAGGTTCTCGAACTCGTTGTACCTGCCGACCGCGGCGAACGCAATCCGGTCGTAGATCTCGCTGATCTTGTGCAGGGCGCGGGACGGGTTCGGCGCAACGAACAGGATGCCGCCCTCGTACTGCAGCACCACTCCGCTGCGGCCGCGCGCGATGCCCTTGCGCGCGTAATCCGCCTTGTCCTTCATCGCCTGCTCGGGCGATACGTAGAACGGCATGGACACTGCTGGCGTTTCCCTTACTGGTGGCGGGTCAGGATGTCGGCTGAGGGCCCGGCCGGACGCCGGGCTGGCTGGCCGGCTGGCGGCAGCACCGGCCGCTAGCCGTTCGGCGTCGCGGCCTGGCGCAATTGCGCTCGCGGGCCGTCCGGGGCTCGCATGCGCTCGCTGACGACGGCGTCGGCGTATTCCCCCGACTCGGCGTCGGAAAGCCGGCGATAGCCGTCGGCCGTTACCGTGGCGATCACCGGGAAGATGCGCCTGGCCATATCGGGGCCGGCGGTCGCCGAGTCGTCGTCGGCTGCGTCGTAGAGCGCCTGCATGCAGGCCAGTATCGCGTCCGCGGCCGGCATGCCGTCCGCGTAGAGCTTCTTCAGCGCGCCGCGGGCGAAGACCGAGCCGGAGCCGATGGAGTAGAAGCGGTGCTCCTCGTACCGGCCGCCGGTCACGTCGTAGCTGAAGATCCGGCCGGTCCCGGTGTCCTCGTCGTAGCCGGCGAACAACGGCACCATCACAAAGCCCTGCATGGCGGCGCCGAGGTTGCCCCGGACCATGCTGGCCAGCCGGTTGGCCTTGCCCTCCAGGGACAGCGCCCGGCCCTCGAGCTTCTCGTAGTGCTCCAGCTCGACCTGGAACAGCCGGACATGGTCGAGCCCGATCCCGGCGGCGCCCGCGATGGCCACGCAGGAGAACTCGTCGCTGCGGATGACCTTCTCGATGTCGCGCTGGGCGATCATGCTGCCGGCCGTGGCCCGGCGGTCGCCGGCCATGACTACGCCGTCGGCGAACGCCACGGCGACGATCGTCGTCCCGTGCCGCACGTCAGCGGCCAGGGCCGCGGACCCGGGCCCGGTGAGTTCGCCGGCCCCGGGCAGCAGGCCCGGCGCGGCCGTGGCGAGGAAGTCGCTGAACGATGAGGTTCCCGCGCTCAGGTAGGCGCCAGGGAACCGTGTTCCGTGGGAATCAGAGACCACGCGGATCCTTCCGGTTGTACGCCTGTGTAGTGGACCCGACCCTACTGCGGCGGCCGGCTGCGCAGTGCCATGGGCACCCGCGGCCCGGGCCGGCCAGGCCGCGGCGGCGGTGCGGCCGGCCTGCCGCGCCCGTTACTCGCCGCCCTTCTGCACGTAGGACCGGACGAATTCCTCCGCGTTCTCTTCGAGAACCTCGTCGATCTCGTCCAGGATCGCGTCGACGTCGTCGGTGAGCTTGTCCTGGCGCTCCTTGACGTCTTCGGTCCCCTGCGGCGCCGCGTCCTGCTCATCCTCGGTGCGGCGGGGAGCCTGCCGTTGGCCGCCAGTGTCCTTTGTCGCCATCTCAACCTCCGTGATCCGCGGATAGTGCCCGCAGCCCTCAACGCTATCCTCGCCAGCCCGCGGCCGGCCCAATCCTGCCGCCCGCTATCGGTATTGATCCGGAATCTTCCGGTTCCGGCTCGCCGGGCGGATCGGTCCCGGCCCAGGTTTACGAAACGGGCCGGCGTATCCACCAGAAGCAGAAGCCGCCCAGGACGATGGCGAGGGCGAGGACGATGGCCAGTTCGTCCCACTGCATGGGCCAGTAGTGACTGCCCGGCTGATAGGTGACCACCTGGTGGAACCTGGCGGCGAGCCGGGCGGTGCAGTCGCGGGGATTCAGCGGACCGTAGTTGCCCAGGGGGCATGCTCGGCTGAGGAACGAGGACGTGGGGACATGGCCGGCGTTGTCGGCGATCTTGACTGAATAGACCCACGTGTTCGAAAGACCGGCCCCTCTGGCGCTCTCGAAGGCCTGGATACCGGTGGGAAACCGATCGACGCTCACCGGCGTGGCCGCGGTGATCGGCAGGCTCTCATGGAAGGGAGCGATGAGGTTCGGACGCACCCAGGAGGTCACGATCTCGCGGACTGCGGCAAAGCCGATGAGCGCGGTCAGCATGGCCGGCAGCAAGCGGCGGAAGAGCAGCCCGGCGGTGACCCCGAGCGCGAAGGCGAAGACGGCGTAGCCGATCGGGACGATGTCGCGGGCCCCGAAGCGCAGGGAGTCATATGGGTTCGCATTTACCTGATCGAGCTGACTCGACCACCAGCTCACCATGAGGCTGAGTAGGCCCGCGGCCGCGATACTCATCAAGGCGCCGAGACCGAGCTTGACCGCCAGCCACCTGGTGCGGCTGACGCCCTGGGTCCACGCCAGCCGGAAGGTGCCGGTCTCAAACTCGCGGGAAACCAGCGGCGCGCCCCAGAACATCGCGATGAGGAGGGGGACGATGAGCAGGAGAAAGTCCAGGAAGACCTGCAAGGCGCCGTCGGAGTTGGTGAAGTTGGCGGTGGCCGTCGAGCAGTCGTGCTGGGCAGCGCAGGTGGCGACCGTGGTGTCGTAGAGGTGGACGAGGCCCGGTCCGGTAACCACGAGCACGATGGCGACAATCGCCAGTGCGCCAGCGGCTACGGCGGCTTGCACGCGAAACTGGAGCCAGGCGAACCGGATCACGACACCACTCCCAACGCCGGTCGGCGCGCCGGGTTCGGGTCACGTGACTGGCTCATGTAGGCGAGCACCAGATCGTCCAGCGTGACCGGCTTCACGGTCCACGCCGGATCGAGGATCGGCTCATCGGTACGCACCAGCAGGGTGCTCTGCTTATCGGTGTGGCTCTCCTCGATGACTTCCTGGTTCGCGGGCCGGGAACGCGGGTCCCGGCGGGGACCAGACAGGCGGTAGTGCGACGCCAGGAGCTCGGTGACCTCGCCGGCCAGTCGCACCCGGGAGGCGACGAGGAGGACGAGATAGTCACAGACCCGTTCCAGGTCGGCGATGAGATGTGAGGACAGCACCACGCTTACTTCGTGCTGCGCGACGATTTCCATCAGTCCCTGCAGGAACTCGCGCCGGGCGAGCGGGTCCAGGCTGGCCACCGGCTCATCGAGCAGGAGGACCTCGGGTTGCTTCGCAACGGCCAGCGTGAGCGCGAGCTGGGCCCGCTGGCCTCCCGAGAGCGATCCCGCTTTCTGGCGTGGGTCGAGGCCGAGCTGCTCGATCCGGCTCTGGGCCAGCTCGTCGTCCCAGAGCTTGTTCAGGTAGGCGCCCATGCGGAGGTGCTTGGCCACCGACAGCCCGGCGTAGGCCGGCGTGTCCTGGGCGACGAAGCCGACCTTCGCGAGCTGGGCGGGGCCGTCGCCCGGGTGCCCGCCGAGCACCATGATCGACCCCGCGCTCGGTGCGAGCAGGCCGACGGCCAGGTGCAAGAGCGTCGTCTTGCCTGCCCCGTTCGGCCCGACGAGTCCGACGACCTTGCCTTCCGGGATGGTCAGGGTGCAGTCGCGGAGGGCCCACTTGCGTCCGTACCGCTTGCCGAGCCCGTTCGTCCCGACGACGGTCGTCATGCCGCCCCTTCCGCGAACAGGTTGCGAACGGCGATGCGGTAGATCGCCTCGATATCGTCGGGACCAAGGCCGGCCACGCGCGCGCTTCGCAGCCAGGCGCTCATCGACGCGAGGAAGCGCTCCTGGGTGGCGGGGTCGCTCCGAGGGAGCGTCCCGACCACGAACGTCCCCTGGCCGGGCCGCGGGCGCACCAGACCTTCCCGCTCGAGGTCGCGGTAGGCCTTGAGCACCGTGTTCGGGTTGATCGCCAGCTTCGCGACGACCTGCTGTGCCGTCGGCAACTGATCTCCCGGCTCGAGGATGCCAAGCTGCAGGGCCTGGTGGACCTGCTGGACCAGCTGCAGGTAGGTGGCGACACCCGAGGCGGTGTCGAGCTGGAACTCAATCACTCATCCCCACTCCACTAATCACTAGTTCTATTAAGTAATTAGTGGAAGTCTACAGGATCAGCATCACGCAGCCTGATGTGCTCTATCAACGGGGCTCATAGCCCCGGCCGCCAGGGTGGCTCAGTCCCGGCCGGTCAGGGCCGCTACCAGCTCGCCTGCGGTCTCGCAGCGGTCCAGCAGGTCGCCGACGTGCGCGCGGGTTCCGCGCAGTGGCTCCAGGGTCGGGACCCGCTGCAGCGACTCGTGTCCCGGGATGTCGAAGATGACCGAGTCCCAGGACGCGGCCGCCACGGCCTCGGGGTACTTCCGCAGGCACCGGCCGCGGAAGTAGGCCCTGGTGTCCTCCGGCGGGTAGGCGATCGCCCTGGTCACCTGCTCGTCAGTGACCAGGCGGACCATCCGGCCCATGGCGGCGAGCCGGTTGTACAGGCCGCGGTCGACCCGGACATCCGAATACTGCAGGTCCACGAGCTGCAGCCGGGGGTGGTCCCAGCCCAGCCCGTCCCTGGTCCGGTAGCCATTGAGAATCTCCAGCTTGGCCGTCCAGTCGAGTTCCCTGGAAGTCAGCATCGGATCCTCGGCCAGCCGGGTCAGCACCGACTCCCAGCGGGCCAGGACGTCGGCCGTCTGGTCGTCGACATCCGCGCCGAACCGGTCCTCGGTGTACTTCCTGGCCAGTTCGAGATACTCCATCTGCAGCTGGATGGCCGTCATCCGCCTGCCGTCGCGCAGGACCACCAGATGGCGGCAGGTCGGGTCGTGCGAGATGGCGCGGAGCTCGGCCACCGGGGCCCCGATGCCGAGGTCGGCGCCCAGGAACCGGTCCTCGATCATCGCGAGCACCAGGGCGGTAGTACCGAGCTTGAGGTAGCTGGAGACCTCGCTCAGGTTCGCGTCACCGATGATCACGTGCAGGCGGCGGTACTTTTCCGGGTCGGCGTGCGGCTCGTCCCTGGTGTTGATGATCGGCCGCTTCAGGGTGGTCTCCAGCCCCACCTCGACCTCGAAGAAGTCGGCCCGCTGGCTGATCTGGAAGCCCTCCTCCCGGCCGTCGGCGCCGCGGCCGACCCGGCCGGCCCCGCACACGACCTGGCGGGAGACGAAGAACGGGGTGAGATGCCGGACGATGTCGGCGAACGGCGTGGCCCGGTTCATCAGGTAGTTCTCGTGGCAGCCGTAGGAGACGCCCTTGTTGTCGGTGTTGTTCTTGTAAAGCTGGATCGGCGGGCTGCCGGGGATCTTCGCCGCTTGCACGGCCGCGTCCGCCATCACCCGCTCGCCGGCCTTGTCCCAGGTCACCGCGGACAGCGGGTCGGTGCACTCGGGCGCCGAGTACTCCGGGTGCGCGTGATCCACGTACAGCCGCGCCCCGTTGGTCAGGATCACGTTGGCCAGGCCGAGATCCTCGTCGGTCAGCTGCGACGCGTCCGCGGCCTCCCGCGCCAGGTCGAACCCGCGGGCGTCGCGGAGCGGGTTCTCCTCCTCGAAGTCCCAGCGCGCCCGCCTGGCCCGGGCCGACGTCGCCGCCTGGTAGGCGTTGACAATCTGGGACGACGTAACCATCGCATTCGCACCCGGCTGGCCGGGCACGGCAATGCCGTACTCGGTCTCCACGCCCATGACCCGCCGCACGCTCATGCCACAAAGACTAATGCCGGCCGGACCCGGCCCGGCACCGCGCGCGCCGGTGATGAACGGCCCGGCTGCGCTTACAGGTACTGGCCAGTATTCGCCACCGTGTCGATCGACCGCCCGGCCTCGGTGCCCTGCTTGCCGGAGACCAGCGTCCTGATGTAGACGATCCGCTCGCCCTTCTTGCCGGAAATCCGGGCCCAGTCGTCCGGATTGGTGGTGTTCGGCAGGTCCTCGTTCTCCTTGAATTCATCCACGCAGGCGGTCAGCAGGTGAGCGACCCGCAGGCCCTTCTGCCCGGTTTCGAGGAATTCCTTGATCGCCATCTTCTTGGCCCGGTCCACGATGTTCTGGATCATCGCGCCGGAGTTGAAGTCCTTGAAGTACAGGACCTCCTTATCGCCGTTGGCGTAAGTCACCTCAAGGAACCGGTTCTCCTCGGTCTCGCTGTACATCCGCTCGACCACCCGCTGGATCATCTCGCCCACCGCGGCGGCGGGCGATCCGCCGTGCTCGGCCAGGTCATCGTGGTGCAGCGGCAGGCCGCGCACCACGTACTTGGAGAAGATATCCCGGGCCGCCTCGGCGTCCGGCCGCTCAATCTTGATCTTGACGTCCAGCCGGCCCGGCCGCAGGATCGCCGGATCGATCATGTCCTCCCGGTTGGAGGCACCGATCACGATGACGTTCTCCAGGCCCTCGACGCCGTCGATCTCGCTGAGTAGCTGCGGCACGATCGTGTTCTCGACATCGCTGGAGACCCCGGAGCCGCGGGTGCGGAAGATCGAGTCCATCTCGTCGAAGAAGATGATGACCGGCATGCCCTCGCTGGCCTTTTCCCTGGCCCGCTGGAAGACCAGCCTGATGTGCCGCTCGGTCTCGCCGACGTACTTGTTGAGCAGCTCCGGGCCCTTGATGTTCAGGAAGAAGCTCTTGCCCTCCTTGGCCTGCGCCCCGGGCGCGCCGGGCGCGCCGTTCTGGCTGGCCAGCTCGGCAGTCCTGGCCGCGACCTGCTTGGCCAGCGAATTAGCCACGGCCTTGGCGATCAGGGTCTTGCCGCAGCCGGGCGGGCCGTAGAGCAGCACGCCCTTGGGCGGCCGCAGCTGGTGCTCCTTGAACAGGTCGGCGTGCAGGTAGGGCAACTCGATCGCATCCCTGATCTGCTCGATCTGCCCGCTGAGCCCGCCGATCTCGGAGTAGGTGATGTCCGGCACTTCCTCCAGGATGAGCTCCTCGACCTCAGCCTTGGGGATGCGCTCGTAAACGTAGCCGGAGCGCGGCTCCAGCAGCAGCGAATCCCCGGCCCGCAGGGTGGAGTTGCGCAGCGGCTCGGCCAGCCGGGCCACCCGCTCCTCGTCGGCGTGCGAAATGACCAGCGCGCGCTCGCCGTCCTCAAGGATCTCCTTGAGCATCACGACCTCGCCGATCGTCTCGAAGCCCTGCGCGATCACCACGTTCAGCGCCTCGTTGAGCACGACCTCCTGGCCCGGCTTGATCTCGTCAATCTCGATGGACGGGCTCACGCTGACCCGCATCTTCCGGCCGCCGGTGAAGACGTCCGCCGTGCCGTCCTCGCAAGCCGACAGGAAAATTCCGAATCCCGACGGCGGCTGGGCGAGCCGGTCGACCTCTTCCTTGAGCGCGACGATCTGATCCCTGGCCTCGCGCAGCGTGCCAGCCAGGCGGTCGTTCTGCCCGGTGACGCTGGCCAGGCTGGCCTCGGTCTCGCGGAGCCGGTCCTCCAGCAGGCGTGCCTGCACGGGCGAATCAGCGAGCCGGCGGCGCAAGGCCGAGATCTCCTCTTCGAGGAAGGAGATCTGCGTGGTCAGGACCTTGACCTCGTCGTCGTATCGTCCCGCGCGGGCGCTGTCATCACGGGCGGCCATGCCCCTCACCCCTTCCGAGAGCTGACTTAACCTAGACCCTACCTATCCGGGGTGCTTCCGTAACCTGACGCAGCCCTGCGTCTCGGCAATCTCCGTCACAATCCGGGCACGACCAGGCGCAAATCTGTCATCCGGCGGAGGCTTCCGGGCCGGTCTCCCGGTCCGTCCAGGCCGCGCTGTCGCGGGCTCCCTTCGCAGGCCGGCGCCGCCGCGGCGGTGGCGTGACGCCATCAGCCAGCCGTCGCGCGGTCACCAGGAAGCCGGTATGCCCGACCATGCGATGCTCCGGGCGGACCGCCAGCCCGTCGACATGCCAGCCGCGGACCATGGACTCCCACGCGGCCGGCTCGGCGAAGCTGCCCTGCTCGCGCAGCGCCTCCACGGTGCGGGACAGCTGCGTGGTGGATGCCACGTAGCAGCAGGCCAGGCCGCCGCCGCCGAGCGAGAGGGCGGCTGTCTCCGCGTACTCCCAGGGGGCGAGCATGTCCAGGACTATCCGGTCGAACCGCTCGCCCTCGGCCAGGTCCGCCGCGGCCGGATCCGCGGGGAACTCGCCGATGGTTAGCCGCCAGGCCGGATGCGGCGCGCCGAAATACCGTTCGACGTTGCCGCGGGCGATCTCGGCGAAGTCGGGCCGGCGCTCATAGGACACCAGCAGGCCGGACTCGCCGATCGCGCGCAGCAGCCAGCACGACAGCGCCCCGCTGCCCGCCCCCGCCTCCAGCACCCGGGCGCCGGGGAAGATGTCGGCCATGGCCAGGATCTGGGCCGCATCCTTCGGGTACACGACGGCGGCGCCGCGGCGCATGGACAGGGTGAAATCGGCCAGCAGCGGCCGCAGCGCGACATAGCCCGTGCCGCCGGACGAGGTCACCACGCTGCCGTCCTGGCGGCCAATCAGGTCATCGTGGGCAAGCGAGCCCTGGTGGGTATGGAAGGCCCGTCCTGGCTGGAGCGAAACCAGGTGGCTGCGGCCCTTCGGGTCGGTGAGCTGAACCTGCTCACCCGGTACGAATGGCCCTCGGCGCGGTCGGATCACGCCCGCCAGGCTAGCGGTCCCGCTCACTCCCCGGCGGACTAGCGGTGCGTCCGGGCGCACAAGCGGTGCGTCACGCGCCGGCGAAGGCGTGATCGAGGTCGCTGGTCGCGAGCACCCCGAACACCTGGCCGGACGGCTCGATCAGCAGGTACTCGCTGGCCGGGGCCCGCCGCACCGCCTCGATCAGCGCCATGCCGGACAGGTCCGCGGGCAGCACCAGGCTCGGATCGAGGGTCCGCGCCAGCGAGCCCGCCTCGATCCACGGCCGGCGCTGCTCCGGCGTCGCGATCACGGCGGTCTCGTTGACGATCGCGATCGGGGTGTCTTCATGGTCCACGATGACCAGCGCACGTGCCTGCGCGGCGTCCGCGCGCCTGATCGCCTCGGCCAGCGGCAGGTTCGCCGGAATGGGAATGGCGCGCCGGGCGAGCCGCCGGGCCTGCAGCCCCGGCAGCCGCTCGCGGACCCGGGTGGCCCGGATCGACTGCCCGGCGCCCACCCACATGAAGGCGGCGATGGCCCCCAGCCAGAGCACGTTGACCAGGCCGGCCGTGCCGCCGCCGCCGTTCCTGAGGATGAAGGCGAGCGGCAAGGCGAGCAGCGCCACGGCGAAGCCGCGCCCGGCCCAGGCCGCGGCGATCGTGCCGGTCCCCTGCTTGCCGGTCAGCTTCCAGACCGCCGCGCGCAGCATCCAGCCGCCGTCGAGCGGCAGGCCGGGCAGCAGGTTGAGGATCCCGACCACGAGGTTCGCCAGGACCAGCTGATCGATCAGGATCCGCGGAATGCCGCCCGGCTCGAATACGGTGACGATCCCGAACCCGAGTGCCGCGAGCAGGAGCGAGAGCAGCGGCCCGGCCCCGGATACCAGGAACGCCCGGGCCGGGGTCTGCGGCTCCTGCTCGATCTCGGACAAGCCGCCGAGGGGATACAGCAGGATGCGGCGCACCGGCAGGCTGAAGGCCCGCGCCACGACGCAGTGACTTAGTTCGTGAATCAGCACGGACAGGTAGAGCAGGACGACGAACGCGGCGGCCACCAGGTACCGCGTGGTTGAGCCCGACACCGAATCCTTGAGCAGGCCCGCGTAGAAAATGACAATCAGCGCGGCGAACAGGAACCAGTACGGGGAGACATAGACCGGGATGCCCAGCGGCCGGCCGATCACTATCCCCGGCCCGGCATCCGGCCGCGGCGGGCTGGCGGGAGGCTCGCTCCCGGCCGGCTGGTCCTGCGGGTCCGGCCCGCGCGGATTCATGCCTGTCACAGGCTCGATGCTACGTGCTGCGCGGCGATACGGGCGTGCGCGCTGCGCACCGCGCCCGGATTAGCGGTAACGGCGCGGCAAGCAGGCAAACACGGGCGACTGTCGGCATGGTCCCCTAGTCTCCGTTGGGTGGGCAAACTCAGCGCGGTGACTCAGTCCGGTCCGGCCGGCGCTGCCGTCGCGGACGAGGCGGCGAGCACGGACGTGACGGCGGTCGCGGACGAGGCGGCGAGCACGGACGTGACGGCGGGCGGACGGACGACGGCGCGACGTGGGGGGACGTGACGGCAGTGGCGGACGTGGCGGCGGCCGCCGACGTGGCAGCGGGCCCGGACGTGGCGCTGGGCCCGGACGTGACGGCGGGCCCGGACGCGGAGCCCGGGCCGGATGCCATCCGGGCCAGGTCGCTGTCACCGTCGCGGGCCGGCGACTTCCTCAGCTGCCCGTTGCTTTACCGGTTCCGGGTGGTGGACCGGCTGCCGGAGCCGCCGAGCCCGGCGGCGGCGCGCGGGACTCTGGTGCACGCGGTGCTTGAGCGGCTATTCGACCATCAGGCGGCGGGCCGGACGCCGGAGGCCGCCCGCTCGCTGCTCAGGCCGGAGTGGGAGCGGCTGACCGAGGCGGAGCCTGAGCTCACCACCCTGTTCGACGGCGTGGAGCAGCGGGACGTGTGGCTGGCCGAGGCCGCGGTGATGCTGGACCGCTACTTCACCCTGGAGGATCCCCGCCGGCTGGAGCCCGCCCAGCGCGAGTTTCACTGCGAGGCCGTGCTGGAGTCCGGGTTGCTGCTGCGCGGCTACATCGACCGGATCGACGTTGCGCCGGGCGGCGAGATCAGGATCGTCGACTACAAGACCGGCACCGCGCCGCGCGAGGAATTCGAGGCGCGCGCCCTATTCCAGATGAGGTTCTACGCGCTCGTGCTGTGGCGCAGCCAGGGCAGCGTGCCCAAAATGCTGCAGCTCATGTACCTCGGCAGCGGCGAGATCGTCCGGTACGCACCGGACGAGGCTGACCTGCGCGCGACGGAGCGCAAGGTCAACGCGCTGTGGCAGGCGATCGAGCGGGCCCGGGCGGCGGGCGACTGGCGGCCGCGGCCGAGCAGGCTCTGCGACTGGTGCGCGCACAAGGCGATCTGCCCGGCCTTCGGCGGCACCCCGCCACCCTTGCCTGATCCCACGGCCGCCTCCGATCCAGCGGCCGCCTCCGATCCAGCGGCCGCCTCCGATCCAGCGGCCGCCTCCGATCCAGCGGCCGCCTCCGATCCAGCGGCCGCCTCCGCGCCGCTGATGGCCGCCTCCGGGCCTAGCGCCGACCCGGCTGCCGCTGATGCGGACGCGGACGATCCACCGGCCTGATCCGGCGGCGGGCGGGCGGCCGCGGCCGCCCTTTTGTGCCCGGGATGCAACCTGACCGGGATACAACTGACCGGCTGACCGGCTGACCCTGACGGCCGCCCCGGTGGCTCTCACGCTTGACAGCAGGAGATTAGTCTCATGATACTAATCTCGTGAACCTAACAAGATTGATGGTGCTCGGCACGCTAGCCCGGCACGGCCAGCAGCACGGTCATCAGATCCGCCGCATCGCCGAGGTGACCAACGTCGGCGAGTGGGGCGGGGTCAGCGTCGGCGCCCTGTACCGGGAACTTCGCGGCATGGAGGCCGAGGGGCTGGTCGCGGCGGTCCGGACCGAACAGGTCGGCCGCCGGCCGGCCAGGACGGTGTACGAGATCACCGGCGAGGGCCGGCTGGAACTCGGCATGCTGCGGGAGCGGGCGATCACGGTCCTGCATTTCGGGCCGGATCCGCTGGGGGTGGCGCTGACCTTCGCCGGCGCGGACGGTGATCGCGACGAACTGGCGGGCTGGCTGCGGGCCCGCCGCGAGATGCTCGCGATCGCGGCGGGCCAGATCCGGGCCGACCGGGAACGCCTTATCGCCCGCGGGCATATCGGCCCGGTCGAGGCCACCGTGATGCGCCGCGGCGAACTGCTCGCCGAGGCGGAGGTGCGGTGGCATGACGAGTTCGCGAAGGTCCTGGGCGGCCTGCCGGACGAGGACTTCGCTCCCCCGCCCGCCGGGGGCACCGATGAGCCGGCCGCCGGGGCGACCGGAACACCGCCCGCCGGAGAATCGCCGGATCACGGAGGATAGTCATGCCGATCATCGAGGCCCGCGGGCTCGCCCGCACATTCACCAGCCGCAACCGCGTGGTCGAAGCGGTGCGCGGCGTCAGCCTGTCCGTCCGCGAGGGCGAGATCGTCGGCTTCCTCGGGCCGAACGGCGCAGGCAAGACCACCACGCTCCGCATGCTGACCACGCTGCTGAAGCCGACCGCCGGTACCGCCACGGTGGCGGGAGCTGACCTGCTCCGCGATCCCGCCGGGGTGCGCCGCCGGATCGGCTACGTCCCGCAGGCCATTGGCCAGACCGGCGGCGGCTCGGACCCCAACGCGATGGTGGCCGAGGAACTCACCCTGCAGGCTGAGCTCTACCGGGTGCCCGGCGCCGAGATAGCGCCGCGCACCGAGGCGGTCGCCCGGCAGCTAGAGCTCAGCGGGCTGTCCGGTCGCCTGGTCAAGACCCTGTCCGGCGGGCAGCGCCGCCGCCTGGACATTGCCCTGGGCCTGGTGCACTCCCCCGGGCTGGTCTTCCTCGACGAGCCGACCACCGGCCTGGATCCGCAGAGCCGGAGCAACCTGTGGGATCACATCCGCGGCCTGCGTGCGACGCTGGGCACGACGATCTTCCTGACCACGCACTACCTGGACGAGGCAGACGCGCTCTGCGACCGGGTGCTGATCATCGACAACGGCCGGATCGTGGCCGACGGCGCCCCGGAGGAGCTCAAGCGCCGTATCTCCGGCGATCTCGTGACGCTCCTGGTCAGCGGCGATCCGGGCCTGGCCAGCGGGGTGCTGGCCGGCCAGCGCGGCGTACGCGACATCGCCATCGACGAGCACACCCTGCGGCTCACCGTGGAGAACGGCGAGGAGGCCCTGCCCGGGCTGCTGCGGGCGCTGGACGCAGCGGGCCTCACGCTGGTCTCGATCCAGCTGGCCAGGCCGACCCTGGACGACGTGTTCCTCACCCTGACCGGCCGGTCACTCCGCGAGGACTCCCCCGCCGGGCCGGCCGCGCCGCCCGAGCCGGTCACCACGGCGGCCGCCCGATGAGCGGCACCGCTACCAGGCCCGGGCCGATGAGCACGGACCACCGTCCGCTCACCGGACGCCGAGCGCACCGGAGCACGGCGATGTTCTTCGTCCGCGATACCCTGCTCATCTTCCGGCGCCAGCTGCGCCTGTCGCTGCGTAATCCGGCCTGGGTGATCATCGGCCTGGTCCAGCCGATTCTCTACCTCGCTTTCTTCGGGCCGCTGTTCGCCACGGTCTTCCGAAATGGCCTGATCAAGGGGGCCGGTAACGCCTACGGGTACTTCGTGCCCGGCCTGCTGATCCAGCTCGGCCTGTTCGGCGCCGCGTTCGTTGGCTTCACGATCATCGCCGACTGGCGTTACGGCGTGATCGAGCGGCTGCGGGTCACGCCCGTCAGCCGGCTCGCGATCCTGTCCGGCCGGGTCCTGCGCGACGTGGTGACGCTGTTCGTCCAGGCGGTGGTGCTGGTCCTGGCCGGGGTGGCATTCGGGCTCCGGGCCCCGCTGGCCGGGGTGCTCATCGGCCTCGCCTTCATCGCCGTCGTCGCGGTCAGCCTGGCCGCGGTCAGCTACACCGTCGGCCTGCTGACCAAGAGCGAAGACGTGCTCGCGCCCGCGCTGAACATGGTCATGGTGCCGCTGATGCTGCTGTCCGGCATCATGCTCCCGCTGACCCTCGGGCCGGGCTGGCTGCAGGGCATCGCCCGGGCGACGCCGTTCCGCTACATCATCGACGCCATGCGCGAGGCCTACGCGGGCCAGTACCTGAACGCCATCATGGTGGAGGGCATCGCGGTGTCGATCGGGCTCGCGGCCGTCTGCCTGTGGCTGGCCGGGCGCGTGTTCGTGCGGCAGAACGCCTGAGGCCCGGGGGCGCTCGCTAACCTGGCCGGCTTACTTGATGCCGCGGCGGCGCAGGATCTCCTCGACATCGGAGAGGTCATCGTCGGCCGGATCGGATCCGCCGCGCTTGCCCCGTTTCGCAACCTGCGGCGATGCCGGGCTGAGCTGCGCCCGCTCGCCCGGGGCCACGGTACCGGCCGCGGCCGGCCGCCGGCCTTCGCCGCCCGGGCCTTCTTTCTCTTGTTCCGCCCGGTCAGCGGGATGCCGCCCGATATCAGCAGCAGCCCGGCCGCGACGCCGGCCAGCACGATGCCGGCGTACCGCTCCGGCGAGAACACGAAGGAGCTGGCAAATCCCGCCACCGCCGAGCTGATCCGGGTGATCAGCGTGACCGTGCCGGTCAGGTAGGCGGCCAGCGGCAGCAGCGAGAACGCGGCCAGCCGGACGCCGGCCCGGGGGCCCTTGCGCCGGTACCGCACCCAGGACAGGACGAGGCCGACGGCGGTCAGGCCGCCGCAGATCAGGAAGTCAAAGGCCGACATGTGCCGAGCCTCCCCTCAGGGCCGGCGCCGCAGCGGCCCGGCCAAAGGTGTACGTCCTCTTCATCGTCGCACACCCCGGCCCCCGCCCCGGCCAGCCAGCGCGCTACGCCGCGCCGATCATCCCGCGCAGCATGGCCAGGTCGATCTGGCTGAGCGAGGAGGCAACGACCCGGCCGGGACGGGTGGGAATCGGGACCAGGCTCGGCACCGCGACGACCAGGCAGCCGGCCGCCTCCGCGGCGGCCACGCCATTGGGCGAGTCCTCCAGCGCAACGCAGCTGGCCGGCTCGACGCCGAGTAGCTCCGCCGCGCGCAGGTACGGCTCCGGAGCCGGCTTGGGTTCCCGGACGTCCTCGGCGCAGATGGTGGCGCCGAAGGTCATCCCGATCTTCGGGATGACCGCCTCCATGATCTGCCGCTCGGAGGACGTGACCAGGGCGCAGCGCATCCCGGCGTCGGTTACCTCGGCCAGCAGCTCGCGCGCTCCCGGCAGCACGCGCACGCCGCGCTCGCGCAGCAGCGCCGTCAGGCCGTCCACCAGCCAGTGCGCGACTTCCTCCCGGCGGGCCGGCCGGGTGGCGCGGTCCAGCAGGTAGTCCACGCTGCGCTCCAGCGACCCGCCGACCAGCTCATTCTGGTCAGCCGGGCCCCACTGGCCGCCGAGATGCGCCATCACCTCGCTCTCGACCTCGAACCAGAGCGGCTCGGAATCGATCAGCAGCCCGTCCATGTCGAAGAGGACGGCCTGCAGTGCCCTCCGGGCGGAGCGCGCGGGTGGGATGGGTGGCATGGGCAAGGACCCTACTGGCCAGCGGGCCGTGGCATCAGGTGCTGAAGTAACTGGCTTCCGGATGGTGGGTGATGATGGCGTCGGTCGATTGCTCCGGCGCGAGCTGGAATTCCTCCGACAGCGTAACCCCGATCCGGCCGGGCTCCAGCAGCCGCATGATCTTGGCCCGGTCCTCCAGGTCCGGGCAGGCCGGGTAGCCGAACGAGTACCGGCAGCCCTGATAGCCGACCTTGAGTATCCCGTCCAGGTCGGCCGGGTCGGCGCCGCCGAGCCCGAGCGCGCCGCGCACCCGCGCGTGCCAGTACTCGGCCAGCGCCTCGGCTAGCTGCACCGACAGGCCGTGCAGCTCCAGGTAGTCGCGGTAGGCGTTCTTGGCGAACAGCTCGGCGGTGGCCTCGCTGATCCGCGACCCGACCGTGACCAGCTGGAAGGCGACGACGTCGGTCTCCCCCGATTCGCGGGGGCGGAAGAAGTCGGCCAGGCACAGCCGGCGGTCCCGGCGCTGGCGCGGGAAGGAGAACCGTTCCCGTTCGGCGCCCGCGTCGTCCAGCACCACCAGGTCATTTCCCTCGCTGACGCAGGGGAAGTAGCCCTGCACCACGGCGGCCTGCAGCAGGCCCTCGGTCTGCGCCCGCTCCAGCCACATCCGCAGCCGCGGCCGTCCCTGCGTCTCCGCCAGTTCCTGGTGCGATGGCCCTTCCCGGCCGCGGGCCGGCTTGAGCCCCCACTGGCCGAGGAACAGCGCCCGCTCGTCCAGGAACGCCGCGTACTCGGCCAGCGGGATGCCCTTGACCAGCCGGGTGCCCCAGAACGGCGGATCGGGTACCGGGACCACTGCCGATACATCAGAACGGATGTCATCCGCCGGCCCGGCCGCCGCGGCCTCCTCGGCCGCGGGGCCGGACGAGGCCGCCCGCCGGACCCGCCGCTCCCGCAGCGCGGGCAGCTGCGCTCCGGTCTCCCCGCGCTTGACCGCCATGAAGGCGTCCATCAGGCGCAGCCCCTCGAACGCATCACGGGCGTACCTGACCTCGCCCTGGAACAGCCCGGCCAGGTCCTGCTCGACATAGGCGCGGGTCAGCGCGGCGCCGCCGAGCAGCACCGGCCATCGGGCCGCCAGCCGCCGGGAGTTCAGCTCGGCCAGGTTGTCCCGCATCACCACGGTGGACTTCACCAGCAGGCCGGACATCCCGATGACATCGGCGTCCTGCTCGGTGGCGGCATCCAGGATCGCGGATATGGGCTGCTTGATGCCGATATTGACGACGTCGTAGCCGTTGTTGGTCAGGATGATGTCGACCAGGTTCTTGCCGATGTCGTGCACGTCGCCCTTGACCGTGGCGAGCACGATCCGGCCCTTGCCGTCGTCCCCGGAGCGCTCCATATGCGGCTCCAGGTACCCGACGGCGGCCTTCATCACCTCGGCCGACTGCAGCACGAACGGCAGCTGCATCTGGCCGGAGCCGAACAGGTCGCCGACCGTCTTCATGCCGTCCAGCAGCACGTCGTTGACGATCTCCAGGGCGGGCCTGCGGGCCAGCGCCTCGTCCAGGTCGGCCTCCAGGCCGATCCGCTCGCCGTCGATGATCCGCCGCTTCAGCCGTTCGGTGAGCGGCAGCCCGGCCAGCTCGGCGGCCCGGGTCGCCTTGACCGCGGCGACGTCCACGCCCTCGAAGAGCTCCAGCAGCCGGGCCAGCGGGTCATACCCCTCCCGGCGCCGGTCGTAGACCAGGTCCAGCGCCGCTTGCAGCTGTTCCTCGGGGATCCGGGCGATCGGCATGATCCGGGAGGCATGCACGATCGCCGAGTCGAGGCCGGCCCGGATGCACTCGGCCAGGAAGACGGAGTTCAGCACCGCGCGCGCGGCCGGGTTGAGGCCGAACGACACGTTGGAGATGCCGAGCGTGGTCTGCACGTCCGGGTAGCGCTGCTTGAGCTGGCGGATCGCCTCGATCGTCTCGATCGCGTCCCGCCTGGTCTCCTCCTGGCCGGTGGAGACCGGGAAGGTCAGGCAGTCCACGATGATGTCGCAGCGGCGGATGCCCCAGTTGCCGGTCAGGTCCTCGATCAGCCTCGTCGCCACGGCCAGCTTCCACTCCGCGGTGCGGGCCTGGCCTTGCTCGTCGATGGTGAGCGCCACCACGGCGGCGCCGTGCTCACGGACCAGCGGCATCATCCGGGCCAGCCGCGAGCCCGGGCCGTCGCCGTCCTCGTAGTTGACCGAATTCACCACCGCGCGGCCGCCGAGCAGCTCCAGGCCCGCCTCGATCACCTCCGGCTCGGTGGAGTCGAGCATCAGCGGCAGCGTGGCCGCGGTGGCCAGCCGGCCGGCGATCTGGCGCATGTCGTCGGCACCGTCCCGGCCGACATAGTCCACGTTCACGTCCAGCAGGTGCGCGCCGTCCCTGGTCTGCGCCCGGGCGATCTCCACGCAGTCGTCGTAGCGCCCGGCCAGCATCGCGTCCCGGAAGGCCCGGGACCCGTTCGCGTTGGTCCGCTCGCCGATGGCCAGGAAGGCGGTGTCCTGCCGGAACGGCACGTGCTGGTAAAGCGACGCGACGCCGGCCTCGGGCCGCGGGCGGCGCCCGGTCAGCGGCCGGTCCCGCAGCCGGGCGACGATGGCCGCGGCGTGCTCGGGCGTGGTGCCGCAGCAGCCGCCGGCCAGCGCGAGCCCGAACTCGCTCGCGAATGACTCCTGCGCGTCGGCGAGCTCGTCCGGGGTCACCGGGTAGTACGCGCCGTCCGAGGTGAGCTGGGGCAGCCCGGCATTCGGCATGCAGGACAGCGGTACCCGGGCGTGCGCGGCCAGGTACCGCAGGTGCTCGCTCATCTCGCTCGGGCCGGTCGCGCAGTTGAGCCCGATCATGTCGATGCCGAGCGGCTCCAGCGCGGTCAGCGCGGCGCCGATCTCGCTGCCGAGCAGCATCGAGCCGGTGGTCTCGATGGTGACCTGGGCGATCAGCAGGACGTCGTGGCCCGCGGCCGCGATGGCCCGGCGGGCTCCGATGATCGCCGCCTTGGCCTGCAGCAGGTCCTGGCAGGTCTCGACGATCAGCCCGTCGGCCCCGCCGCGCAGCAGCCCGGCCGCGTTGGCCTGGTAGGTGTCGCGGAGCGCGGCGAACGAGACGTGGCCCAGGGTGGGCAGCTTCGTGCCCGGGCCCATCGAGCCGAGGACCCAGCGCGGCCGGTTCCCGGACGCCTGGTCAGCCGCCTGCCGGGCGATCCGCGCGCCGGTCTCGGCCAGCTCCTCGATCCGCCCGGAAATCCCGTACTCGCCCAGGTTGCCGAGGTTCGCGCCGAAGGTGTTGGTGCTGATGCAGTCGACCCCGGCGTCCAGGTAGCCGTCGTGGATGGCCCGGATGATGTCCGGGCGGGTCACGTTCAGGATCTCGTTGCAGCCCTCATGCCCGTCGAAATCATCCAGCGTGGCCTCGCTGACCTGCAGCATGGATCCCATCGCGCCGTCCGCGACAATGACCCGCTCGCTGAGCGCCGCGCGCAGCGCGGCGGGGCCCGCGGGCCCGGCGGCGGTGGCGGGCGGGAGGTCCGCCGCGGCCGGGCCGCTCTGGTTCAGCTGGCCGGACCGCTGATTGTTTGCCCCCATGATCAGGTCATTCTACCGGCTGCGCCCCGGCCGTGGCCTGCGCGCCGCGGGCCCGGATCAGGCCGGCGGGCCGCGCTGCCCTAGCCTGCCGCCGCCCGGGCCGGCCCCGGATGGCATGCCGGGACATGGCGATCATGATTGAGCACGTAATCTGGGACAGCAGGCTGCGCGCGGTCCGGGAGAATTCCCAGCGCGGCAACGGGGAAACCCGGACATGGCCGGGAGACCCCGAGGAAGGGGCGGGAGATCGAGTTCGACGGTATCGGCAAGTTCACCTCACCGGACAGTCCCGACTCGCCGGCCAAGCTCACGTCGCCGGCCCTGATCGCCGCGTTCGAGGGCTGGAATGACGCTGGCGAGGCCGCCAGCGGGGTGGTCAATCATCTGGGCATCGCCTGGCAGGCCAGCCCGATCGGCGCGATCGACCCCGAGGACTTCTACGACTTCCAGGTCACCCGTCCGGTGATGGAGGTCTGCGACGGCCGGACGGACCGGCTGGTCTGGCCGACTACCCGGCTGTCGGTGGCCCGGCCGGAGGGCGCGGGCCGTGATCTGGTCCTGGTGCACGGGATTGAGCCCAACATGCGCTGGCGGGCGTTCAGCGATGAGCTGGTTACCTCCTTCACTGACCTGGGCGTCGAGCTGGTGGTCCTGCTCGGCGCGCTGCTCGCGGACTCCCCGCATACTCGTCCGGTGCCGGTGACCGCGGCCGCCTCCGATGCCAAGCTCGCCGCGGAACTGCACGTGGAGCCGGTCGACTACAAGGGGCCGACCGGGATTGTCGGCGTGCTCCAGCACGCCTGCGCGGCGGCCGGCATCCCGTCCGTCTCGCTGTGGGCCGCCGTGCCGCACTACGTCGCCCAGCCGCCCAGCCCGAAGGCGACCCTGGCGCTGCTTCGGGGGGTCGAGGACATCCTCGACATCACCTTGCCGCTGGCCGATCTGCCGGACGAGGCGCGGGCCTGGGAGCGCGGGGTCGATGAGCTCGCCGAGCAGGACTCGGAAGTCGCCGAGTACGTCAAGACGCTGGAGGAGGCGAAGGACGCGACGGACCTGCCGGAAGCCAGCGGCGACGCCATCGCCAGGGAGTTCGAGCGCTACCTCCGCCGCCGGGGCAACCGGGGCGAGCACGGCGGCCGCTGATCCCGCGGCGGCCCGCTGGTCCCGCCGGGCCTAGACGGGCGGCCAGGGCACGGCCGGCCAGTCTTCCGGCGGGTACGGGTGCACGCGGTGCTTCAGCAGCAGCTCGAGCCGCTGCCGGGTCGCGTCTACCTCGTCCGCGGTGAGCAGGCTGGTCAGGTCGGCGGCCAGGTCCCCGGTCTCGAAGCACGACTGCAGCCGCCGCAGCGCCTGGACGGATCGCCCGGGCAGGCTGCGGCCGCGCCATTGCCACAGCACGGTGCGGAGCTTGTACTCCTCGCCGAAGCAGACGCCGTGGTCGCAGCCGTACAGATGGCCGCCGGGCGCGGGCAGCAGGTGGCCGATCTTGCGATCGGCGTTGTTGACCACGGCATCGAAGACGGCCATGTCGCGCAGGCCCGCGTGGTCGGACCGGCGGGCCAGCGCGATGATGTCGACGGACTCGTCGACGTCGATCCATAGCTGGCACATGCCCGGGCCGAACGGGCCGTCGCGCAGCACGGTCGGCGGCGCGACCCCGAAGCCGGCGGCCGCGGAGACCCGGTAGGCCGCCACCTCGCGTCCCGCCAGGGACCCGGCGGCGAAGTCCCACAGCGGCCGCTCGCCGGCAACCGGCTTGTAGACGCAGGCGGCCTGGCGCCCGGCGTAGCGGACCGCGCAGTACAGCGTCGCGTTGGAGGCGGCCACGAGCCGGCCTTCGACCTCGATGTCGCCCTTGCTGAGCAGCTCGAGTGCCGCCGCCTCAGCCGCGTCAGCGGCGTCCGGCGGCTCCGCCGGACCGGGCCGCTGGCCGCGCCCGCTGCGCTTGCCCGCCGGGCGGTCAGGCATTGCTGATCCGGTGACCGTTCTGGCGCGGGCAGACGTGCCCGTCGGAGCCGAGCGGCAGCCCGCAGAGCGGGCATGGCGGCCGGCCCTGACCGACGACCCGGATCGCCCGCTGGGAGAAGGCCCGGGCCATCGCCGCGGTGAGCCGTACCCGCAGCACCCCCGGCCCGTCCTCGGGCACGTCATCGGCCAGCGGCTCGACCGGTGACTCGCTGTCCTCCTGCGCCTCGATGACCACCCGCTCGTCGTCACGGTCCCAGGCCAGGGCGATAGCGCCGACCCGGAAGTCCTCCAGCAGCGGCAGGTCAAGCGGGCCATCGTCGGCCGGGCCGGGCGGCGCGGCGGCCGGCCCGGTGCCCTCGTCGTCGCTGCCCGGCAGCACCTCGTCGAGCAGTTCGTCCAGGCGCTCGGCGAGCAGGCTGACCTGAACCTTCTCCAGCGCAACGCTCGTCACCCGGCCGCCCGCGCTGGCCTGCAGGTAGAAGGTGCGCTCTCCTGGCTGGCCGACCGTGCCGGCCACGAACCTGTCCGGCGGATCGTACGAATAGACCGGCATGACTCCTATCCTCCTGCCCCGCCGCCGATCATCGCGTCGCTCTCGGCCGCTGTCTGCTCCCCGTCCGGCTGCTGCCCGGCTTCATCCGGGCTGGCGGACCGCTGAGCGAGATCGGCGGTACCGCCGCCGGTGTCGTTCATCCGGATCAGGAACGGGCGCAGCGGAGTGTAGCGGATGACGCTCAGCGAGCAGGGATCCACCTGGATCCGCTGAAACTGATCGAGGTGCATGCCCAGGCTATCGGCGATCACGGACTTGATGACGTCGCCATGCGAGCAGATGACGTAGGCAGCGTCCGGGCCGAGGCGGCTGTTCCAGCCGCGTACGGCGCTGACCGCCCGGTGCTGCATGTCCAGGATCGATTCGGCATCCGCGCCGGGGAACCTGACCGCGCTCGCGTGCGCCTGCAGCACCGGCCAGAGCGGATCCTTGGCCAGCACCTTCAGCGGCTGGCCGGTCCAGTCGCCGTACCTGCACTCGCTTAGCTGCTCATCGTCGGTGACCGCGGGCTGCGGGCCGGCGTGCGCGGCGGCGATGGCCTCGGCGGTCTGCCGGCAGCGCTCCAGCGGGCTGGTGATGATCGCGTCCAGCGGCACGGCGGCGAGCCTGGCCGCCAGGGCGGCGGCCTGCTCGCGGCCGCGGTCATCCAGCGGGATTCCGGTCTGGCGGCCGGTGAGCACCGTTCCGGTGGTCGCCGTCAGGCCGTGCCGCACCAGCAGAACCAAAGTCACCCCATGACTCTAAGGGCTGGCCGGGGGGCTGCGGTCACGGGCCCGGCGCGGCCGGCCGCGCATCGGCCACCAGGAAGCCCGCGCTGCCGAAGCTGACCTGGTCGCCGGGCCGCACCGGGACGGGACTGCTGACCCGCCAGCCGTTGAGCCTGGTGCCGTTGGTGGAATCGAGATCCGCGAGCAGCCAGCCGTCGCCGTCCCGTTCGAGCCGCGCGTGCCGCCGGGAGACCGTGAGATCGGCCAGCACGAAGTCACAGTCGCGATCCCGGCCGATCGTGAACAGGATCTCGCGGCCGGCCGGGAGCGGCAGCGCGGGCCACCGGCCGCGTGGCCAGCCGAAATCCGCCCGGCCCGCCGTGGCGGGCCGGGCCGCCTCCGGCCAGCGCGCGGTGACGCTGGCCAGCAGGCTGGCCAGGAAGTCGGGCAGCCCGCGCCGCGACGGCATGTCGGCCAGCAGCCCGGCGAGTTCGGGCCGCTCGCGGGCGCGCAGCGCGGCGTCCACCCGGTGCACGAAGCTGTCCTGGCTCAGCCGTCCCTCCGCGAAGCGCTCCCGCAGCTCGCCGACGACCTGGTCGCGCTCGGCATCGGAGGCGCGCAGCGGCAACGAGCGCGGGCCCGCCTGATCCTGCTGCCTTCGCATAACCGAAGTATCAGCCGCGTCCGCGGGACGCACAAGGCTGGCTCGGGCCCGCCGGATCCGCGGGCCGACGAGACGCGCGACTCCGCGGCGGCATTGCGCGGGCTGCGGTCAGGACAGCCGGGTGATGCGGTCAGGGATCAGGACAGCCGGATGCGCGGATCAGCCACGGTCAGCGAGATGTCCGCGGCCAGATTGCCGACCACCGTCAGCACCGCGCCGATCAGCGTGTAGGCCAGCAGCACCGGGTAGTCCTCGCTGCCCAGGCTGTTATAGAACAGCAGCCCGAGGCCCTGGTAGTTGAAGACGTACTCGCAGATGAGGTTGCCGGCCAGCAGCGCCGGGATAGACAGGCCGATCAGGGTGGCCATCGGCAGGCAGGCGTTGCGCAGCAGGTGCCGCATCAGCACCAGCCGTTCCGGCAGGCCCTTGGCCCGGGCCGCCTTGATGTAGTCCTGGGCCAGCGTGTCCATCGCGCTGGAGCGCATATACCGCGAGTACCCGGCGACAATCAGCAGCGCCAGGCACACGATCGGCAGCGTCATGGCGCGCCAGTCCAGCGCGACCGCCAGGACCGAGGTGGACTGGCTGGCCTCGTAGCTGAAGATCGGGAACGTCAGCGCGAGCAGTGAGATCGCGATCAGGTAGAGGAAGAAGTCGGGCATCGCGTAGGTAACGAAGGCCAGCGTGGTGGCGACGTTGTCGCCGAGGGTGTTGCGCCTGACGGCCTGGTAGATGCCGAGCGGTATGGCGATGATCAGCGCCAGCAGCAGCGACATCCCGGACAGGTACAGGCTGCGCGCCCACCTCTCCTGGAAGAGCGTGGCCACCGACTGGTTCTGCTTGTAGGAGTAGCCAAGATTGCCGTGCAGCAGGCCGTTCATGTAGTGCAGGTACTGCACGAAGACGGGGTCGTCATAGCCGTGCTCGAGGTTATAGGCGTTGATCAGGGCCGTGTTCGCCCGTGGACCGAGCACGTCGATGGCCGGCGACGGGAAGATGGCATGCAGCATCGCGAAGATGAGGATCGAGATGCCGATGACAATGACGATCGAGGTGCCAACCCTGCGGAGCAAGTAAGTTGTCATTTCCCGTGCCTCCTGGCCCGTCCGTCACTCTAAGCCGTCAGTGTGCTGGCCGCCGTCACGTTGTCTGCCCCCGGCGAGTAGTTCTGCAGCGGGAAGTGGCAGGCCGCCACGTGCCCCGGCCCGAATGAGCGCAGCTGCGGCTCTTCCTCGGCGCAGAGCTCCTGGGCGAACGGGCAGCGGGTGCGGAACCGGCAGCCGGACGGGGGATTTATCGGGCTGGGCAGCTCGCCCTTGATCCCGACCTTGGCGGTCGCCCGGGCCACCTCCGGCTCGGGTACCGGGATCGTGGCGATGAGCCCGGCCGTGTACGGATGCGCGGCGCGCTGGTAGATGTCCTCGCCGGAGCCAGACTCAACGAGCTTGCCCAGGTACATGACGCCGATCCGGTCCGCCATGTACTTGACCACCGCCAGGTCATGGGAAATGACGATGAGGGTCAGGCCATGGTCGGCCTGCAGTCGCTTCATCAGGTTGAGCACCTGCGCCCGGATCGACACGTCCAGGGCGCTGACCGGCTCGTCGGCGACGATGACCCCCGGGTTCAGGGTGAGCGCCCGGGCCAGCCCGATCCGCTGCCGCTGCCCGCCGGAGAACTCGTGCGGGTAGCGCTCGACCGCGTTGCGCGGCAGGCCGACCTCGGCGAGCAGCTCCAGCACCCGGTCCTGCTGCTGCTGCCGGTTGCCGATGTGCTGGATCGAGAGCGGCTCTTTGATGATCGCGCCCACCCGCATCCGGGGGTCGAGCGAGGAGTAGGGGTCCTGGAACATGAGCTGAAGGTCACGGCGCTTCTGGCGCAGCTCGCGCGCGCCCATGACGCTGACGTTCTCGCCGCGCAGGCTGACCGCGCCGGAGGTGGGCTTCTCCAGCGCGACGACCAGCCGGCCGATCGTGGTCTTGCCGCAGCCGGACTCGCCGACCAGGCCGAAGGTCTGTCCCGCGTGGACCGTGAAGGAGACGTCGGAAACGGCCTTCACGCTGCCGACCTTGCGCTGCAGGATCGCTCCGGAGGTGACCGGGAATTCCTTGACCAGGTTGCGCACCTCAAGCAGCGGAGCCCCGTTGGCTGCCGCGTCGACGTCGGCCTCGGCTTCGCGCTCGGCCACGGCGACGGTCGCCGTGGCCGGGCGGACCGGTTCCGCGTTCAGCGCCAGCGGGCCGTCCACCGGGTGCCAGCAGGAGAACAGGTGGTCGGCGGTCTCGCCGGTGAGCGGGGGCTCGTCGGTGCGGCACTTGTCCGTGGCCCGGCTGCACCGGGCGGCGAACCGGCAGCCGGCCGGGGGGTTGGACAGGTCGGGCGGGATACCGGGGATGCTCAGCAGCCGCTGCGTGTTGTCCTGGCTCAGCCGCGGGATGGAGGCGAGCAGCGCCTGGGTGTAGGGGTGGTGCATGTGCTTGAACAGCAGGCCGGTCTCGGTGTTCTCCACCATCCGGCCCGCGTACATCACGTTGATCCGGTCGGCGTGCCCGGCGATCACGCCCATGTCATGGGTGATCAGCAGCATGGCCATGCCGAGCCGTTCCTTGAGCTCGTCGAGCAGCGCCAGGATCTGCGCCTGGATGGTGACGTCCAGCGCGGTCGTCGGCTCGTCGGCGATCAGCAGCCTCGGCTCGCAGCTCAGCGCCATGGCGATCATCACCCGCTGGCGCAGGCCGCCGGACAGCTGGTGCGGGTAGTCTTCCAGCCGTTCCCGGGGCCGGGGCAGCCCGACCAGGCCGAGTACCTCGGCGGCCCGGTCCATCGCCTCGGTGTTGCTGACGTCGCGGTGCAGCCGGACCGGCTCGGCCACCTGATAGCCGATGGTCTTGGTCGGGTCGAGCGAGGTGAGCGGATCCTGGAAGATCATCGCGATGTCGTTGCCGCGGATGTGCTGCAGGTCTTCCTTGGGCAGGCCGACAAGTTCCCGGCCGTCCAGCTTGATCGAGCCACCGACGATGGACCCGCCGGGCGGGAGCAGGCCCATGATGGACAGGCCGGTCATTGACTTGCCGCAGCCGGACTCGCCCACCACCCCCAGCGTTTCCCCGGCCTCGATGCGCAGGCTGACGTTCCCGACCGCCTGGACGACCGACTTGGTCAGCTGGATGTGCGTGGAGAGGTCATCGATCTCCAGGACTGGGGCCATCCGCGGGTACTCCTCAGCTCAGTGGGTGACGGCAGGCGACGGGCAACACCGGCGGGCAGTTCAGCGCCGCCGGAGCCGCACGTCCATCGAGTCGCGCAGCCCGTCGCCGACCAGGTTGCAGGCCATCACGACGATGATGATGCACGCGCCGACCGGGTAGATCAGCCACCAGTACCCGGCTTGCAGGTAGCCAATCCCGCCGGAGAGCATGTCGCCCCAGTCGATGTTGGGGTAATGCAGCCCGAAGCCGAGGAACCCGAGGGTGGCGACGATCAGGATCGCGTCGGCGACGTTGAACGTGACGTTGACGATGATCACGCTGAGCGCGTTGGGGATCAGGTGCCGGTTGATCAGGCGCCATCGGCCGGATCCGGCCGCGCGCGCCGCGGAGACGAAATCGCGCACGCGGAGCGTGAGTACCTCGCCGCGGACCAGCCGCGCGGGCACCAGCCAGAAGAAGCTGCCGATGATGAGGCTCAGGCTGAGCACCGACGCGCCGTACCTGACGGCGACGATCAGGACCACGAACAGCAGCGGCACGGAGAGGAAAACGTCGACGACCCGCATCAGCACCGAGTCGACGACACCGCCGGCCAGCCCGGAGATTGCCCCCCAGAGCGCGCCGACGATGAGCCCGATGACAGCGACCAGGAACCCGACCTCCAGTGATGCCTGGCCGCCCTTCATCAGCTCGGCCAGCACGTCGAAGCCCTCGTTGTCGGTCCCGAGCGGATGGCCGGGCCCGGGTGGCTCGTTGACCGCCGCCAGGTTGGTGTTGAGCAGGTTGCCGTGGTAGAAGAGCGGGCCGATGAAGCAGAACACGACGAAGAATATGAGCACGCCGACACCGACGAGGGCCAGCCGGTTCCGCGCGAATTCGCTGAAGGCCAGCTTCCACCCGCTCTGGACCGGGCCGACCTCGCCACCCTCCGGAGTAGCACGGGTTATGTCCAGCGGCGGAAGCTCGGGCGCGATATGTGTCATCGGGACCTCCGGTGGCAAGCGGCGGCGGTCAGCCCGGCAAGATGTGCGGGCCCGCGGCGGAAAGTGTGATACCGACGATGACTCCGCCCGCAACCGACAGCGGCGCGCCGGTGGGCGGGCGGGCAGGCGCGGCATGACGCGCGGCCTGGCGCGGCACATGGCCGGACTGCGAAGGACGTGCCCACGCGGCGGATCGGGTAAGAGACCACCGGCAGAACCCTTCTGGTGTCGCGCCTGGCCCAGTTGGACCGGCGCCCCTGCTCTCCGTGTGTACCACTTGGAGAGCAGGGGCGTCCAGCGCCTCCTGCGCTGGCCCGGCCGTCAGGCCGGGCCAGCTGGTGATGCGATTACTTGGTGAAGTACCACAACTCTGGGTTGAGCTGGTACTGGGTGAGCGACTCGAACGAGGACGGCGGCCCCGACAGGGTCTTCTTCCAGGCCTGGACGAGGTCCGGGTTGGCCTGGAAGAGGCCCGGCTGCTGCGCGGTGAGGTAGGACGCCTCCGCGGTCACAGCGTTCGGGTTGGTGCCGGTGACCGACGCCTGGATTAGCTCGTCCGCATGCGGATCGGCGTAGCCGCCCAGGTTGCTCGACGCGGTGCTGTTGAACACGCCGAAGGTGGTCGGGTAGGTCGAGTCGGTGAAGCCGCCGAAGTCCTCAGCCGCCCACTTGTCGATCGTCTTTGGCGAAGACGGGTCGTTGTCAGTGGCGATCATGTGGTTGAAGTTGTCCGACGACAGGTTGATCGTGATCCCGGCCTTCTTGGCCTGCGAGGCCAGGTCGGTGACCTGCTCGCCGATGATGGACGGCGAGGTGTTGTAGACCAGCGGGAAGGCCAGCTTGGTGCCGGCCGGGATGCCGGCGCCGCACTCTGCGGCCCCGCTGCCCGCGTGCGCGCACACGTCAGTGCCGCCCGCATTGATGGTCCAGCCGTGCGCCTTCAGCAGCTGGGTGGCGTTGTCGACGCTGAACGCGTACGGCGCGGTCTTCGCGTTCGGCGGCGTGAACGGGCTCACCGGAATCGACGGGACCGGCCCGTAGGCTTCGCCGCCGGCGCCGTTGAAGAACGCATGGATGATGCCCTGCTGGTCCTGCAGGTGCGCGAGCGCCTGCCGGATGTAGAGCTGGCCGATGATGTGGTCGAAGTCACCGGTCGTGTCCTTGAAGTTGTACGCGACGTAGGACCAGCCGAAGTCCGGATAGCCGAAGACGTTGTAGCCGGCCGACTTGATCGAGTCGATCTGCGGCACGTTGGCCAGCGGCACGTACCCGACGTCGATGTTGCCGGACTTGACCGCGTTGTACTCGGCGGTGTCGGAGGTGAAGGGCACCGCCGACAGGGTCGGGGGCTTAGCCGAGTGCGGTCCGCCGTAGGTGGTGTTCGGCTTCATCCCGTAGGCTTCCGTGGTGCTGTTGAACGAGGTCAGCTGATATGGCCCGTCAACGACCTGCCACAGCGGATTGGTGGCGTAGGTCCCCACCGACTTGGACTGGGCCGCGAGGTAGTTGTAGATCTTCGTGGCGTTCGCCGGGACGGTGAAGTTCAGCTGCGGGCCATTCGCCGAGTCCTTCGCCCACGCGTGGCTGGGCATGGGCTGGATTGACCCGAACTGGTCCTGGATGAACCACGACGGGTTGTAGGGCTTCTTCAGGTTGATCACGATCGTCTTGGAGTTGGGCGTCGTGGCGCTGGCGAGCTGGTCGGGGATCCCGATGCCCGGGGTGTAGCCGGCCCAGTTAGCCGGGCTCTCCTTGATCGCGGCCTTCATAATGTCGAGCCAGAAGAGGACGTCCTGGGAGGTCAGCGGCTTGCCGTCGGACCACTTGTAGTCGCTCTTCAGCGTGATGGTCACGGTCTTGTTGCCGTTGCTCCACTTGGGCGCATCCGCCAGGCTCATCGCCGGCGTCTCCTTGGGCTCGACGCCATTGACGAACCAGTACAGCGGCCGCCACATCTGGTACTGGAACGCGAACGCCGTGTAAACGGAGTTGTTAGCGCCGGGGATGACCGGCAGGATCCAGTTCGGGGTCGCGCCGGGCGGCTCGGCGACGGTGACGGTGCCCGCGTGGGGCGTGCCGCTGGCCGGGGGCGCGGAACCGAACGCGCCGGACGGGCCGGGGACCGTCGTGGTGCTCGTGGTGCTGCTCTTACCGCAGGCGGCAAGAACGGTAACTCCGGCGATCGCGAGCACCGCGAACTTAGTTGCCGGACGGGCGAATTTCATCGCTTCCCCTCGCTCTCGTGGCGCGCGCGGGACAGCAGGTTCGCCAGGTCCCCGTCTACGCGCCAAGCTATGTGCAGTCGAGTCATCGCTCGCCGCCTCTCTGTCGTCGCCCACCGCCGGGCGCAGATCCGCATCGCGAAGTTAGCCCTGGACCGGTGCGCGGGTTGCCCCGAAGCGTAGGGTCAAGTCGATAGCGATCCCAGGGCAAAAACGTCACAAGTTGTTATCGATGTCCTACCGGACGGCCAGATCAGGTGCATCCCAGCAGCATTCGGCGGCCATCAGCCGCCCATCGCGTGCGCCCCGCCGTCGACGTGCACGATCTCTGCGGTGGTGGCCGGGAACCAGTCCGAGAGCAGCGCCACGCAGGCGCGGGCGGCCGGCTCCGGATCGGCCTGGTTCCAGCCGAGCGGCGCCCGCTCGTTCCACATCCCCTCGAAGGCATCGAAGCCGGGGATGCTCTTGGCCGCCATGGTCTTCAGCGGGCCCGCCGACACCAGGTTGACCCGGATCCCGCGCGGGCCGAGATCGCGGGCCAGGTAACGGGCGCAGGACTCCAGGGCCGCCTTGGACACGCCCATCCAGTCGTAGCCGGGCCAGGCCCGGCTCGCGTCGAAGTCCAGCCCGACGATGGACCCGCCGCCGGTCATCAGCGGCAGCGCGGCCATGGCCAGCGCCTTGAGCGAGTAGGCCGACACGTGCATCGCGGCGGCCACGTCCTCCCACGGCGTGTGCAGGAAGTTACCGCCGAGGGCCGACTGCGGCGCGTTGGCGATCCCGTGCACGACCCCGTCGAGCCCGTCGGTGTGCTCGGACAGTCGCCCGGCCAGCGAGTCCAGCTGCCCGGTGTCGGTCACGTCGAGCTCGAGGACCGGCGGCGGCTCGGGCAGCCGCCGGGCGATCCGCTGGACCAGGCTGAGCCGCCCGAAGCCGGTCAGCATGATGCTGGCGCCCTCCAGCTGCGCGACCCGGGCCACGTGGAACGCGATCGACGCGTCGGTCAGCACGCCCGTCACCAGGATCCGCTTGCCGTCCAGGATTCCCATCGCGTTCCCCTCGCTAGTGGCCCATGCCCAGGCCGCCGTCGACCGGGAGCACCGCGCCAGTGATATAGGCCGCGTCGGCCGAGGCGAGGAACGCTACCGCCGCGGCTACCTCGTCGGCCGACGCGTACCGCCGCAGCGGCACGCCGGCCAGGATCGCGGCCTTCTTATCGTCAGCCAGCGCGGCCGTCATATCGGTGTCGACGAAGCCGGGCGCGACCACGTTGACGGTGATATTGCGCGTCCCGAGCTCGCGCGCCAGCGAGCGGGCCAGCCCGATCAGGCCGGCCTTCGACGCGGCGTAGTTGGCCTGGCCGCCCGAGCCGAGCAGCCCGACGACCGAGGAGATGAAGATAATCCGCCCGCGCCGCATCTTGAGCATGCCGCGGACGGCCCGCCTGGCGACCCGGTAGGCGCCGGTCAGGTTGGTGTCGATCACCGCGCCGAAGTCGTCCTCGCTCATGAGCGCGAGCAGCTGATCCCGGGTGATGCCGGCGTTCGCCACCGCCACCTCGACCGGGCCATGTTCGGCCTCGGCGGCCGCGAATGCCGCGTCCACCGCGGCGGCGTCGCGCACGTCGCATTGGGCGACGGCCAGCCCGGGCACCTCCGCGCCGGAGCGGGAGGTCACGGTGACGGCGTCGCCCTCGGCCGCCAGCCTGCGGGCGATGGCCAGCCCGATTCCCCGGTTGCCGCCGGTGACCAGGACAGATCGGCTCATCTGCGGGAACACCTCCAGGCATCCGGATGGTCAGGTGCGATCCTGGCGAGCGTACCTGGGCCGGCCATGCCCGCGCAGGCATGGGATAGGTTGCCTGCGTGGATCGAAGCGCTGCCGGTAGCGGGCCTGGCCGCATCGACCCGGAATTCACCGCGTACCCGCTCCGCGAGCTGGCCGCGGCCGCGCTGGAGCGCGCGGCCGGCCTGGGCGCCGGGCACGCCGACTTCCGGGCCGAGCGCATCACCCAGCAGCAGATCGGGCTGTCCGACGGGCAGCTGGAGACCCTGGTCGACACCGAGGATCTCGGCCTCGCGGTCCGGGTAGTCGTCGACGGGACCTGGGGCTTCGCCGCCGTCGTCGACCTCACCGCGGAGGCCGCGGTCAGCGCGGCGGCCCGCGCCGTCGAGGTGGCCAGGGTCGCGGCCGCGCTGAGTACCGAGCGGATCGAGCTGGCCGCGGAGCCCGCGCATGGCGATGTCAGCTGGGTTTCGGCCTACGACCAGGATCCGTTCGGGGTCAGCACCGCGGCGAAGATCGAGCTGCTCGGCGGCTGGACTTCCGCGCTGCTGGCCAGTGACCGGGTCGATCACGTGGACGCCTCCCTGCTGCAGGTCAAGGAGTGCAAGTTCTACTGCGACGGCGCCACCACCGCGACCCAGCAGCGCGTCCGGGTGCATCCCGAGCTGACCGCGGTCGCCGTGGAGCCGGGGGGCCGGTTCGAGACGATGCGCACGCTGGCCCCGCCGGCCGGCCGCGGTTATGAGTACCTGACCGGCACCGGCTGGGACTTCCCGGGGGAGCTGGCCGAGCTGCCGGAGCTGCTGGCGGCCCGGCTGGCCGCACCGGCGGTCCGGGCCGGCCGCTACGACCTGGTCATCGACCCCTCCAATCTCTTCCTGACGATCCACGAGTCGATTGGCCACGCGACCGAGCTCGACCGGGCGCTCGGCTACGAAGCCGCCTGCGCGGGCACCTCGTTCGCCACCCTGGACCAGCTGGGCCGCCTGCAGTACGGCTTGCCGGTCATGCACGTCACCGGCGACCGGACCGTCCCGCACGGGCTCGCCACCATCGGATACGACGATGAGGGCGTCGCCGCCCAGTCCTGGGACCTGATCAGCGGTGGCGTGCTCACCGGGTACCAGCTGGACCGGCGGATGGCCAGGCTGGAGGGCTTCGGCCGCTCCAACGGGTGCGCCTTCGCCGACTCGCCCGGTCACATGCCGATCCAGCGGATGGCCAACGTCTCGCTGCAGCCGGCCCAGGACGGCCCGTCGGTGGCCGGGCTAATCGCCGGCGTGGAGCATGGGATCTACGTGGTCGGCGACAAGAGCTGGTCCATCGACATGCAGCGGTACAACTTCCAGTTCACCGGCCAGCGCTTCTTCCGGATCTCCGGCGGGCGGCTGGCCGGCCAGCTCCGCGATGTCGCCTACCAGGCGACGACGACGGATTTCTGGAATTCGATGGAGGCCGTCGGCGGGCCGCAGACCTATGTGCTCGGCGGGGCGTTCAACTGCGGCAAGGGCCAGCCGGGCCAGATTGCCCCGGTCAGCCATGGCTGCCCGGCCGCGCTCTTCCGCGGCGTGCGGGTCCTCAATACCGCGGACGAGGGGTCATGATCCGGCCCTCCCCGCAGGCCGCCGTGGAGCACGCGCTGCAGGCGGCGCGCTGCGACGACTGCGTGGTGATCGCGGACGAGACCTCGTCGGCCAACCTGCGCTGGGCCGGCAACACGCTGACCACCAATGGCGTGACCAGCTCCCGCCAGCTCACGGTCATCGCGATCAGCCGCCGGGGTGACGCCGCCCGGGCCGGCGTGGTATCCCGGGCCGGCGTCCGCGATGATCAGGTCACCGATCTGGTCCGCGAGGCCGAGCAGGCCGCCGCCGGCGGGCCCGCCGCGCCGGACGCGCAGCCGCTGCCGGTGCCGGGCGGCCCGGCCGCCGACGGCGCCGGCCGCAGCGGGCTGGCCGGCTGGGACGAGCCTGTGACCGGCACCGGGATCGGCGTATTCGGATCCTTCGCGCCGGCCCTGCGGGCTGCGTTCGATACGGCCGCATCCGGTGGCCGGAAGCTGTACGGATATGCCGAGCATTCGCTGACCAGCACGTTCCTTGGCACCTCCAGCGGCCTGCGGCTGCGGCACGACCAGCCGGCCGGGCGGCTGGAGCTCAACGCGAAGTCAGCGGACCTGGCCAGGTCCGCCTGGGCCGGCGCGGGCGCGGCCGACTTCGCCAGCATCGACGTGGCCGCCATGGAGGCCGGGCTGGCCCGCCAGCTCGGCTGGGCGGCGCGGCGGGCCGAGCTGCCCGCCGGGCACTACCAGACCCTGCTGCCGCCCAGCGCGGTAGCCGACCTGATGATCGGCCTGTACTGGTCGGCCGGCGCGCAGGACGCACTCGACGGGCGGACGGTGTTCAGCCGGCCGGGCGGCGGCACCCGGGTCGGCGAGCGGCTGGCCCGGCTGCCGCTGACATTGCGCAGCGATCCCCTGGCTCCGGGCCTGGAGTGCTCGCCCTTCGTGCTCTGCCGCGCCTCCAGCCGGGCCTCATCCGTTTTCGACAACGGCCTCGCGCTGGCGCCGACCAACTGGATCCGGGCGGGCGAGCTGGCCGCGCTCACCCAGACCCGGCACTCGGCGCAGCGGGCCGGCCTGGCGGTGACGCCCGAGATCGGCAACCTCAGCCTGCTGGCGCCGGGAGCCACGGCGTCACTGGATGACATGATCGCCCGCACCGAGCGCGGCCTGCTGCTGACCTGCCTGTGGTACATCCGCGAGGTGGACCCGCAATCCCTGCTGGTCACGGGCCTGACCAGGGACGGTGTCTACCTGGTCGAGCACGGCGAGGTGACGGCCGCGGTGAACAACTTCCGGTTCAACGAGAGCCCGGTCGCCATGCTCGGCCGGATCACCGAGGCGGGCGCCACGGCGGCGACCCTGCCGCGCGAGTTCAACGAGGACTTCACCCGGACCGCGATGCCGCCGCTGCGGGTCGATGGCTTCAACATGTCCTCGGTCAGCCAGGCCAGCTAGGCATCCTCAAGACGGAAGCCGACCTTGAGCCCGACCTGGAAGTGCGCGACGTCGCCGTCCACGATCTGGCCGCGGATCTGGGTGACCTCGAACCAGTCCAGGTGCCGCAGCGTCTGGCCGGCCCGGTGCAGCGCGCCGCGGATGGCGGGCTCGATTCCCTCCGGGGAGGTGCCGACGATCTCGGTGACACGATAGGTGCGCTCGCTCATTTTCCCTCCCGGGATGGAGACATGACTTCGGACGCCGCGCAACTGCAACGCCGGGCCAGGCAGGTGCTGCCCGCTGATGTCTACGACTACTACGCCGGAGGGTCCGGAGGCGAGCGAACGCTGCGGGCCAACGTGAAAGCCTGGCGGCAGGTCTGGCTGGCGCCGCGGGTACTGCGGGACGTATCGGCCACCGATACCGCGGTTTCCCTGCTCGGCGCCGCGATCGGGACGCCGGTCGCGGTGGCGCCGACCGCCTTCCACCGGATGGCCCATGCCGACGGTGAGCTGGCCACGGCGGCCGGCGCGGCCCGGGCCGGCGCGCTGTACGTGCTGAGCACCCGGAGCACCCGGCGGATCGAGGACGTCGGCGCGGTGGTCGCGGCCGGCGGCGGCACCTGGTGGTATCAGGTGTACATCATGCGGGACCGGGAGCTGACCGCGAGCCTGGTACGGCGCGCGGTGACGGCGGGCGCGGCGGCGCTCGTGCTCACCGGGGACACGCCGGTGGTCGGCCGCAAGCGGCGCTCGCAGCAGGCCAGGCTGGCCGTCAGCGACGAGGACTTCCTGGTCAATCTGGGTCCGCTGGCTGCCCCTGATGCCGCGACGCAGGCGGCCGACGTGACCTTTGCCGACATCGGCTGGCTGGCCGGGATCGGCGGCGGCCTGCCGGTGGTCGTGAAGGGCGTGCTGCGTCCCGACGACGCGCTGGCCTGCGCGGCGCACGGGGCGGCCGCGGTGATCGTGTCCAATCATGGCGGCCGCCAGCTCGACGGCGCGATGGCGACGGCGCGGGCGCTGCCGCCGGTGGTCGCGGCCGCCCGGGCCGCGGCCGGCCCGGACGGCCCCGGCCGCTTCGGGGTTTACGTGGATGGCGGGATCCGGAGCGGTCAGGATGTGCTGGCCGCGCTCGCCCTCGGCGCGCAGGCAGTCTTCGTCGGCCGGCCGGTGCTCTGGGCGCTGGCGTGCGGCGGCACGGCCGGCGTCGGCGAGCTGCTGAGCGGCCTCACCTCCGAGCTGGCTCACCTGATGGCGCTGGCCGGCGCCGCATCGGTGGCGGAGGTGCCGGCGGCCGGCTGGCTTCCGGAGGCCGGCCTGCCCGATCACTAGCCCGGCCCCGGCCGCAGCCGTGGTAGCGGCAGCAGGCCGGCAGGCATACCTTGGACATGTGAGAATCAGCCGCGGTGCCCGCCGGGAAAAGCCCCACCTGGTCACTGAGGCGCGGCGGCCGATGTCGGAGGACATTGCGTACCGGCAGAGCCGCTATCTGATCATGATGGGCATCAGGGTCGCCTGCTTCGTGATCGCCGTCGTGCTTTTCGCCAACGGCGCCGGCTGGCTGACCGCGATCCCGGTCGTCGGCGCGATCATCATTCCTTACTTTGCCGTCGTCTTCGCCAACGGCGGCCGGGAGCCGACGAGCCAGCGCGGATTCCAGGCCTACGAGCCGGCCCTGCCCGCGCGTTACTCCGGTCCGGCCGCGAGTTCAGGCCCGTCCGCGGCGCCGGCCGCGGCCGCCGGGCCAGGTTCGGCCGGGCCGGATGCCGACATGGCGGGCAACAACGGCGCGCCTTCGCCGAAAGCGCAAACGGGGCATCCGGCGCCGCCGGGAAACGGCTGATCAGCAAGGATGAGCATGCATGCGCGAGTGTCCATGACGATCTCCCCTTCGTAATCCGGTCTTGACGCGCTAGGGGAGGTTTCGGTGTAACATCTGTAGCGGTGCTCTGGTCCCCCGCCGGGGCACCGTTGCCGGCGTTCCGGGCCCCCGTCGGAGCGCCGATGAATGCGACGCCGGGTGGTTTGCCCCCGTAGCCACCCGGCGTCGCTCTATCTTTACCGTCGCCTTACTCGGTCTTGCGGAACTCGGCGATCGCCACCGCCATCATTGCCAGGCCCATGATCGCCACGATCCCGATGGACAGCCAGATCGGTACCGGCCAGCCTGCCCAGGTGACACCGGGCGCAAGGCGCTGCTCGAACGCCGGGGCGATGGTCAGATGGCTGAACACCGCATGCCGCATCGGGCCGACGATATAGGTCAGCGGGTCGATGCGCGTGAGCACGCTCAGCCAGGCCGGAAGCCCGGTCAGCGGGTAAAGGGCGCCGGAAAGGAAGAACAGCGGCAATACGAGCATCTGGGTGAGGGCCATGAATGCCTGGAACTGCTTGATCCGGGCGGCCATCATCACCCCGAAGGCCGTCAGGGTGAATGACAGTAGTAGCAGTTCGCCGATCAGCGTGACAAACAGCACCGGGTTGTACGGCACATCGGCGAAGCCGGCCAGGAGAAGGAATACAATGCCCTGGAATGTCGCGATCGTTGCACCACCGAGGCACTTGCCAATCACGATCGAAGCCCGGCTGACCGGTGCGACCAGGATCTCGCGGAGGAATCCGAACTCCCTGTCCCACACGATTGACGCGGCCGAGAATATTGCCGTGAACAGCACTGACATGGCCAGGACGCCCGGGTAGATAAAGGTCTTGAAGCTGACGCCGGAAGGCATGCCGGCGCGCGCCAGAGTGGACAGGCCGGTGCCGAGCACGAACAGGAAGAGCACCGGCTGGATGAGCGCCGTGATCGCGCGCAGCCGGTCCGTCCGGAACCGGATCAGTTCCCGCCGCCAGACGATGCTGACCGCCCGCAGGTCATGCCGGAGGCCGCGCTCGGGCACCGCGACCCTGATCTGCTCGGCCAGCGCGTCCGTCCCGGCGGGGATCGCTACCTCGGTTGTCATGGCCTATCTCCTCCCCCGCAGGCGCGCCATCTGGCGCATCGCATCGGTGCCGGACGCCTCGGCGTCGCGGATCGTCGTCCCGGTGTAGGACATGAAGACGTCGTCCAGGGACGGACGGGAGACGCTGACCGACCGGATCTCCGCGGTGAACTCCGTGAACAGGCGCGGCACGAATTGCTCCCCCGCGGCCACCGAGAAGGTCACCGCGCCCTCAGCCATGACCGCGTCGATGCCGAACGTTTCCGCCAGCGCGGCGATGGCCGCCGGGTCGTCGCCGGTGCGGATCTGCACCCGGTCCTTGCCGACGCTGGCCTTCAGCGCCTCCGGCGTGTCGATAGCGACGATCTGGCCGTGATCGACGATCGCGATCCGGTCGCAGTTCTCCGCCTCGTCCATATAGTGCGTGGTCAGGAAGATAGTGATGTCCTCCCGGCGCTTGAGTTCGTTGATGTACTGCCAAATCGACGACCTGGTCTGCGGGTCGAGGCCTACGGTTGGCTCGTCCAGGAACAGGACATGCGGGGCGTGCAGCAGGCCGCGGGCGATTTCCAGCCGCCGCTGCATGCCCCCGGAAAACGTGGAGACCAGGCTGTCCTTGCGGTCCCAGAGGCCGACCATGTCCATGACCTGGCGCATCCGCGGTACCACCGCGGCCTTCGGCACGCCGTAAAGCTCGGCGTGAAATCGCAGGTTCTGCTCGGCGGTGAGGTAGGTGTCCAGCGTGGTGTCCTGGAAGACCAGCCCGATGTTGCGGCGTACCGCCTCCCGCTCCCGGGCGCAGTCATGCCCGGCCACGCTGGCCGTGCCCGACGTCGCGTTGGCCAGGGTGCAGAGGATCTTGATGGTCGTCGTCTTGCCCGCGCCGTTCGGGCCGAGGAAACCGAAGGTCTCCCCCCGCTCCACCTCGAAGTCGATACCGCGGACCGCCTCGATCTCGCCGTACCGCTTGGTGAGGGCCGCCACTGAGATCACGGGCCGCCGGCCGCTGCCGTTACCGGCCGGACCGGCGGCCACGGTGGCGCCGGCACTGATGTGCAATGCCACTGTCGCTGCCTCCCCTGCCTGATTTCGCCGTTCAGCCTAACGGCGAGCCGCGTCCGGGTCGCCCGGCCGCTCAGCCGGGCCAGCCTCGTCCTCCTCGTCGGCGGCCAGCACCCGGTACAGCGCGCGCCTGGCGTCGGTCAGGATCCGCCGGGCCTGGCTGACCTGGGCATCGCTGCCAGCGCTCAGGACCTGGGATGCGGCCATGGCCACCTGGCCGATCAGCTTCCGCATCTCGGCTGCCGCGCCGCCGGCGTGCCCGGTGACGGCGTCCCACGGTGCGTCAAGCTCTTCCGGGTGAGCGTCGGCGTAGTGACGGCCGTCGTCGGTCAGGACGTACGCTCTCCGGCCGCCCTCTCCGGCCTCCGCGCGGATCAGGCCCTCGTCCTCGAGCTGCTGCAGCGCCGGGTAGACCGACCCGGGGCTCGGCCGCCAGACCCCGCCGCTCCGCTCGCTGATCTCCTGGATGATCTGGTATCCGTTCATCGGGCCCTCGGCCAGCAGCGCAAGCGCCGCGGCGCGGACATCCCCGCGCTTGGCCCGCGGGCCGCGCATCATCCTCGGATCCCCGAGCCAGGACCCCAGCCCGGGAAACCCGGGCGGCCCGCCGAATCCCGGCCGCCCGCCCCATTCCGGGCCGCGGCCATGACCTCGCCTGCCGCCGCCCCGGCGCCGCCGGGCTTCGTCATCGCCCTGGTGCCGCCAGCTGTCTTCTTCTCGCATTGCGAATGCTCCCTTGCCTGTGGGCGGCCTTCGGTCGGGCCGCCTCGTGTATCTATGACCCATCGCTGATGTTCCTAAGATGAGTCCAGTAGCTCAAAGATATATCGCTATAGGTCGTATGGCAAGCCATGAATCGCGCTGGATGGAGGCCGGCCTGCCGCGGCCGGGTGGCGGTCCGGGCAGGCGAGTCGAACCCGGCCGCGCGTACCGGTCCGGGCGAAGGCGATTTGGGTCTGGCGCGGGCCTAGCTGGGCGGGGCCGGCTCGGCCGGCGCATCGCTGGCCGGGGCCGGCCAGTCGCTCGCCAGCGCCGTCAGCCGCTCCGCGGTGGCGCGGAGCGGCTGGCCGCGGCCGACCGCTACCCCGAGCAGGTAGGCCGTCAGCGGGGCGGCGGGACGGTCCACCTGGTGCGCCACGTCACGAGCCAGGTCGAGGATCGTCCGCGCATCGGCCGTGCCTGGGTCGATGCCCAGTTCAGCGCAGGCCGCCTCGAGCCATCGCTGCATCGTGGTCACTGGCATGCCCTCCGCGTCACCGGGTGCGGGCCCGCCAGCAGTGACGATGCTCCGCACCTCATCCGTGGCCAGCATAGAACGTGCCGAAGGGGACGGTGCTGGCCGAAGGGGCCTGTGCTGCCAGCGCGACTGTGCTGGCCAGGGAGGACTGGGCTGGCCGGGGAGGACTGGGCTGGCCGGGGAGGACTGGGGCTGGCCAATGAGGACTGGGGCTGGCCAGCGGGACTGGGGCTGGTCAGCGGGATCACCGGGAGCGGCGGGCCCATTCGCGCGCCCGGCTCAGGTCGCCCGCGGTGTCACAGTCCAGCCAGGGCGGCGGATCGCCCGGGCCGGGCGGATAGCTGAGCCGGACCGGCCGGAGCGGATCCAGCAGGCCGTGCAGTGAGTCGCCCGAGTAGTCATTCAGCCGGCCGCGGAGCGCGCCGGCCGGCCAGCAGCCAGCGAGCCACTGCGGCCGCCCGGTTTCGTCGACCAGGATTGCGCCGCGGCCGGGCGCCCCGGCGCGATCCTGGCCGGCTGGCCAGCCCGGGCCCGGCTCCGGCTGTCCGGCCGCGGCGAGCAGGGCGACCAGGTGCCGGGCCCGCAGGAACGGCATGTCGGCGGCGAGCACGGTTACCCAGGCGGCACCGACGCGGCCCAGACCGCAGCGCAGGGCGGCCACCGGCCCGGTCCCCGGCGGGTCCTCGCGGACGAATTCGACCCGGCCGGAGCCGACCGGGCCGGAGCCGACCGGCCCGGAACCGGCGATGCCGGGCCTGGCCGGGCCCACGACCACCACCTGCCCGGCACCCGCTTCGGCGGCGGCCGATACCACGGCCGCCAGCAGCGTCCGGGCGCCGACCACCAGGCCCGGCTTGTCCGTCCCGCCGAGCCGCGCGGCCCGCCCGCCGGCCAGCACGATCGCGGCGAGTTCGGCAGCCGGGCCGCGGCACCCGGGATCGACGTCCGGCACAGCGTCCGCCGTCAGCCGCCGATGGCCGACATCGGCCTGGCCGGCTGCAGGAACCCCGGGTCGTTGATGCCGTGCCCGGGCAGCTTCGCGGCCACGGCGCGCCGCCAGAGTGCGGCCAGCTCATCGTCGGTCGCGCCGGATCGCATTGGCCCGCGCAGGTCGCTTTCTTCCCGGGCGAACAGGCAGTTGCGGATCTGCCCGTCGGCGGTCAGCCGGACCCGGTCGCAGGCGCCGCAGAATGGCCGGGTCACGGAGCCGATGATGCCGACCCGGTCCGGGCCGCCGTCGACCAGGAAGGTCTCGGCGGGGGCCGAGCCCCGCTCGGCCGGGTCGTCCGGCTTCAGCGTGAACTCCGCCGAGAGCGCGCAGAGAATCTCGTCGGCGGTCACCATGTTCTCCCGCCGCCAGCCGTGCTGCGCGTCCAGCGGCATCTGCTCGATGAACCGGAGCTGATAGCCCCGGGCCAGGCAGTACCTGAGCAGCTGAGCCGCCTCGCCGTCGTTGAGGTCGCGCATCAGGACCGAGTTGACCTTGATCGGCGTGATCCCGGCCGCGGCCGCGGCGGCCAGGCCGGCCAGCACATCGGCCAGCCGGTCCCGCTTGGCCAGCGCCTTGAAGGTGGCGGGCTGCAGCGTGTCGAGCGATGCGTTGATCCGGTCCAGGCCGGCCGTGCGCAGTGCCGCCGCCAGCCGGGCCAGCCCGATCCCGTTGGTGGTCAGCGAGATCTGCGGCCGCGGCCGCAGCGCCGCGGTGCAGGCGACGATGACCGGCAGGCCGCGCCGGAGCAGCGGCTCGCCGCCGGTGAACCGGACTTCGGTGATGCCGAGCCGCTCCACCCCGATCCGGATCAGCCGGATGACCTCGTCGTCGGTAAGCAGCAGCGGGCTGGACAGCCAGTCCAGTCCTTCCGCGGGCATGCAGTAGCTGCAGCGCAGGTTGCACCGGTCCGTCAGGGACACCCGCAGGTCCGTCGCAATCCGCCCGAAGGAATCGGCAAGCATCGCAGCCCTCCCTCTCAGTCGGTGCGGTCAGATCCACGGCAATGGCACTCAGCCTACGTCCGGATCATTCCCGCCAAACCGGCAGAGCGGATCCCGGCGGGGCCTGGCGTGGTCCGCCCGGGCCGGTCTGGATGCCCCGGTCAGGCGGCCTGCCCTTCGCTGCCGCCGGTCGCGGGCGGGAACCGGCGATCGGTATGGGTGCGGTAATCCGGCCGCTGCTGCTCGTAGCGCTGGCTGATCAACGGGGAGGAAATGACGAAGTCGGCCGTGGCGCGGTTGCACGCCACCGGGATGTTCCAGACCACGGCGACGCGCAGCAGCGCCTTCACGTCCGGGTCATGCGGCTGCGGCTCAAGCGGATCCCAGAAGAAGATGAGCAGGTCGATCTCCCCGTCGGCGATCCGGGCGCCGATCTGCTGGTCGCCGCCGAGCGCCCCGCTCTGGAAACAGGTCACGCTCAGCCCGAGTTCGTCGCGGAGCAGCCGGCCGGTGGTACCGGTCGCGAAAAGGTGATGCGCGGTCAGCAGGCCCCGGTTGAACCTGGCCCACTCACGGAGGTCCTGCTTCTTGTGGTCATGCGCGATCAGGGCAATCCGGCGGCGGCTCAGTTCCGGCATGTCGGTGCTCTTGGTGATCATGCCTGCCAGCCTGGCCGGCCGAGATGGCGCCGGCGATAACTCGCCGTTACGGCGGCGTTTCCGGTTGACCCCGGCCCGGCCGGGCCGCGGCGGCGCGAAGTGCCCCGCGGATCGCGGTCCGGCCCGGCGTCCCCTACCATCGGCTCACACCGACATCACCGCCGCGCTGGCCGCGGCTGAGTCAGCTTGCCCGGCGTATTGACGGACGCGGGCCGGGCGGATCACCGAGGATGGGGTCATGACCGTAAGCAGCGCGATCTGGCGGGACCAGCTCACCGACACCGAGCGCGCCACGCTGGGCCGGGGAGACGGGGCCATCGACGACCCGCGGCCCGATGTCCTGGTCGTCGGCGGCGGGATCCTCGGTGTCGCCACCGCGGCCGCCTGCCTGCAGGCCGGGCTGGGCTCGGTGCTGCTGATCGAGACGGGCCGCCTCGGCGCGGGCGCGACCGGCGGCGCGACCGGGCTGCTGATCCCCGAGCCGCACCAGTGGAGTGATCCGGAGCCGTTCGTGGACCTGGAGCGGGCCAGCCTGGAGCGCTGGCGGGACCTCGAGCAGGCGGTGCCCGGGGGGGTCGGCCTGGTCGAGCTGGACTGGATCGGCCTGGCGCCGCACCCGGGCGGATTCGCCGCGCATCAGCCGCCCGCCGTCGAGTGGCTGAGCCCCGGCCAGGTCGAGCATTTCATCCCCGGCCTGGCCCGGCCGATGGAGGGAGCGCTGATCCGCAGGCAGGCCAGGCTGAACCCGCTGCGCGCGGTGGCCAGGCTGGCCGCCGGGCTGCCCGCGGTCGCGACCGGCGTCGCGGCCACCGCGGTGACCGTCCGGGGCGACCGGATCATGTCGGTCGAGACGTCGGCCGGGGAGGTTCAGCCGGGGGCCGTGGTATTCGCCACCGGACTGCCGCCGGTACTCGATGGCCTGCCACTCCGGCTGCCGTTCGACCGGGTCAAGGGGCACCTCCTGGTCACCGAGCCCGCGCCGGTGCGGCTGCCCGGCATCGTGGCCCCGATCGCGACCCAGATCGAGGACGGGCGGCTGCTGGCGGGCGGCACCTTCGATGTCGGTGACGAGAGCCCGGCGGTGCAGCCGGAGGTCATCGACTCGATCATGGCGGGCCTGGCCGCGACGCTGCCGGCCCTGCGCGGCCTGGGGATCGCCTATCAGTGGTGCTGCTTCCGGCCCCGCCATCCGGACCGGCGGCCGGTGATCGACCGGGTTCCGGGGCTGGAGAACGCCTGGCTGACCTCGGGTCATTTCCGTACCGGGATCCTGAACGCCCCGATGACCGCGGCGGTGCTCGCTCGCTGGATCGGCGGCGGCGGCCCGCCCGTGGAGCCGGCCACCTGGTCCGCATCCCGGTTCGCGAGCCGCAGCAGCCGCTAACGCCCGCGGCCGCCGACGTCGCCTACGCACGCCGCCCGGGCCAGTTCCCGGTCAGAGAGCACTCGCCATCCTGTCGACGGCCAGCTCCAGCACCTCGGTGCTGGTGCCGAAGTTCAACCGCACGTAGCCACTGGGCTCACCGAACCGCACTCCGTCTTCCAATGCCACTCCGGCGGCCAGGAACCGGTCGCTCGGCTCGGTTCCGCTGCCCAGGCGGTGGCAGTCGAGCCAGGCCAGGTACGTCCCCTGCGGCGGCCGCCAGCTCACCGATGGCAGTCGGTCGCGGATCAGCCCGGTCAGCAGCGTGCGGCGGTCGTCGAGGGTGGCCAGCAGCCGGTCCAGCCACTCGTCGCCCTCGTTGTACGCGGCGATCGAGGCGATGACGCCGAAGTGCCCGCTGCGCCAGCGGAGGTCGCGCGGCAGCTTCGCCACCACGTCCTGCATCCGCGACGACGCGGTGACGATGGTGGCGCACTTGAGGCCGGCCAGGTTGAAGGCCTTGCTGGGGGACACCACCGAGACGCCGATCTGACCTGCGCCGGGCACCGTCAGGAACGGCGTGCAGATCGCGCCGGGCAGCGCCAGCGGGACGTGGATCTCGTCGCTGATCACCGGCACCTCGTGCCGGGTGGCAAGTTCGACGACCGCGGCCAGCTCCTCGTACGTGTGTATCCGGCCGACCGGGTTGTGCGGGTTGCACAGCAGGTAGGCGGCCGGCTTGGTGGCGAACGTCCGGTCCAGGGCCGGCAGGTCGAGCCGCCCGTCGCCCAGCGGCACCGCCTGCAGTTCGGTGCGGGCTTCTCGCAGCCAGTCGAAGAACGGGGAGTACACCGGCGGGTTGATGACGACTCGGTCCCCCGGGTTGGTGAACAGCCGCAGCATCTCGACGACGCCGGCGCTGACGTCGGTGGCGGCGGTGGCCGCGGCCGGGTCGATCCGCCAGCCCCAGCGCCGTTCGGCGAATCCGGCCAACGCCTCGCCCAGCCCCTCGGCGGGCATGGCGTAGCCGGTGTCGGAGCGCTCGACCGCGTCGGCCAGCGCTTCCCGCACGGCGTCGGGCAGGGCGAAGTCCATCTCGGCGATGGACAGGGGCAGCACCCCGGGGCTGTGGGCCCGCCACTTGGTGCTGCGACGAGCCCGCAGGCGGTGCAGCGGCTCATCGGGCAGTAGGTCGGTCATGGGGTCATTCTCACCGCCGCAAGACGACTAGTCATTGATGTCAAGCCACGTCACAGTGCCCGGGACGTCATCGTCGAGACCACGCTCGGAGAGTACTAGTCGCTTGTCACCGGCGCGCTGCCAGGGAAGCTACCGGGTTCTTGCTGGAGAGTGCCCGGTGCCTGGCCGCCAAGCAGCAACCGGGTGAGCTCGTTACGGGTATCGAGAAGCTGATCGAGGGCGGCGGTCAGGTGCTCGTCGGTGACCCGCAGCGGCTGGTTGTCATGCCCTGCGTCGCTGGTGACCGGTTCGGCGGATTCGGCGGCGAGCAGCGCCGCCCGGCGCAGCAGCTCTTTGATGAACGAGGCGGTCACCCCCTCGGTCCGGGCAATCACCGCGCCTGGATCGGTGAGGTCCAGCTGCAAGCTGCCCTGATAAAGGCGGATCAGCTGACCGCGGGCCTCGGCGTCCGGCAGCGGCAGCAGCGCCGCATGGTCAACCCGGCCGGGCCGCTGGGTGAGCGCCCGCTCCAGCAGGTCAGCGCGGTTGGTGGTGAGCAGAAACGTCACGTCGGCATCCTCGGCCAGCCCGTCCATCTCGTTCAGAAGCTGGAACAGCAGCGGGTGCTGACCCATCCGCTGCGTGCGCTCCTCGGCGATGAGGTCCACGTCCTCAACAATCACGGCGGATGGCTGCAGGGTCCGGGCTATCGAGCAGGCCGCGGCGATGGTACCGAGTGCCGCGCCGGAGAGCACGACAACGGTTACCCCGGGGAGCTGGCCGAGCAGGTAACGGACCGTGTGCGTCTTGCCCGTGCCGGGCGGGCCGTGGAGCAGCACCCCGCGCTTGAGATGCTGGCCGCTGACCAGCAGCCGCCTCCCGTATCTCGCAATGCCCAGGACCTGGTGCTCGATCCCGTCGAGAAGCTGCGCAGGCAAGATCACCTGATCCCGCTGCACACTAGGACGGTCGACAAAGCTGAGCTCGGCGCCGGGAGCGACCCCGAAACCGCGCGGGCCAAAGACATTTCCGCTGAACGAGACCACTTGGCCACGGAACACGTTGCGCTCGACGCTCAGCTGCCGCACCTCGTCAAGCGCTCGCTGGGCCCGATCCTCCACGGCGCAGACGGCCTCAATGCTCACGTCCTCCGTCGCGCGGACCAGCAGGGCCAGTTGGCCGTCAGCCTCGGTGATCAGGTAGACCGCACGTTGCACGCAGCGGCGGGTGACGCCGCCCGGTCCGCAGGGCAGTGCCACGGTCGCGACGCTGCCCGCGCGCGGGCCGGACGGGTGCAGTGAGCCTTGCAGCATATCCGCCAGCCCGCCGGGCTGGCGGAAACTCGTCAGCCCGACGATCTCGTGCTCGCGGCCCGGCTCCGCCAGCCAGGCGTCCAGTCCTTCTTGAACGTTCACCTGGTCATAACGCGGCCATGTGCACAGAACCACGGGGAAGCCGGCGGCGCCCGGGCCAAGATGGTCACGCAGAATCCGCGTGATCGAAGTGTCGTCGGCGTGGGCGGCACTGACCACGCGGCGCAGCGCACGCCGGGCGAGCCGGCCGATGTCGGCCAGCTCCAGCTGCGACTCGTCCCCGCTCGGCCCCGCGCCATGGCTCGCGCTGTCATACCGCGCCGGATGGGCAGCGAATACGGCCCTTAACCGGGAAGTCTGCCCGCCGCCGCTCACCTGCTCAGCATAGGGCTGATGCAGCCGCGAGGGACTCTCCGGCGTACGAGGGGCGCGGAACGCATCGAAGGTGACGGCGGGAACTTTGGGCGGCCAGCCGCCGGGTGAACCTTGGAGACAACGATCTACGGCTGGAGTACCGGAAGCTAGCGACCAAGATCCCTAGCCCGTGGGCGCCCCGGCGGCGGGGCGCAGCCGGCGGCGGTCGTCCGGCAGCCGCTCGGTGGCGCCGGCCGCGTCCAGGTACTCAAGCAGAGGGATCGCCACCCGCCTCGTGGTGCCGAGCGCGAGGCGGGCCTGCGCCGTGGTGAACGGCTGCGGCAGCCGGCCCAGGATGCGGGCGGCCAGGACCGCGGCGTCCGGGCCAAGCACGATCTGGTCGCTGACCCGCAGCAGCAGCCCGGCGCGCTGAGCGGCCGCGATAGCCCGGGGGCCGAGGCCGAGCGCACGGAGCCGCTCGGCTTCCGGGGCCAGAAACGGTGCGGCCCGCAGGTCGGCGCGCAGCGCCCGGACCGCCGCCGCGACCGGCGCCGGCAGGCCGGCGTCGGCGGGCCGGACCCCCCGTTCCGCGATTTTGACCATGCCGTCGCTGACCACGAGCGGCGGCCGGGCGAGCGCTTCGACCAGCCTCCGGTCGGGTACGCCGATCGCGGCCCGGGCGGCCTCGGCCGGCAGGCCGGGCGCGAGCGGGTCGGCTGCCGCATGAGTCGCGACAACCTCGGCGAGGCGCTGCTCCAGGCCGTGCCATGCCGCCGGATCGGCGAGCCACTCTCCGGCGACGGGATCAGGCAGCGCGGTGATGCCCATCGCGCGCATCGCGGTGGCCCGCAGCAGGCCGTGCCGGCGGAGCAGATGCCCGGCGGCGGGGCGCTCCGGCCAGTCGCCGAGCTGCGCGGCCGCGGCCGCGGCGCCGCCGCGGCCGCCCAGCGGCGGCGGCGTCACGTCCAGGACGGTCGCGCCCAGGACGGCCGGATGCCGGTCCGCCCGGGCGGCGGCGCCGGGGTCACGCAGCAGGACCCGGTCGCCCACATGCAGCGGCAGCGGCTCGCGCAGCGTCAGCCGGGCGATCATGCCGCCGAGCACGCGCACCCGCGCCACGGTCCGGGCCGAGCCGATGTGCAGGGTCAGCTCCCGGGGCAGCCGCGGCGCCGCCTCGCTAGCGGGCCCGGCGCGCCCCGCGGGCCCGGCGTGCGCGGGCCCCGCGGGCCCGGCGGGCCAGGAGAGCCGGGCGTCCACCACGCCGGTCAGCGTCCAGCGGCCCGGTTGCACCAGCGCCATCCCCCGGGCCAGGTCACCGCGGCTGGCGCCGCGCAGGTTGAGCGCGACCCGGGCCACCCCGTGTACCTGCGCGGCCGGCTGGCCCAGGGACTGGATGCCGCGCACCCGGACCGGCCGCATCGAGGGAGTCACCCGCAGCTCGTCGCCACCCCGGATGAGGCCGGCCGGCAATGTTCCGGTCACGACCGTTCCGCTGCCGGTGATGCTGAACGCCCGGTCGACCCACACCCGCACGGCCGCACCGGGAGCTGGCCCGGGCAGGGCCGCGGCCAACCTGGCCAGCCCGGCCCGCAGCTCGGGCAGCCCGGCGCCGGTGACCGCGCTGACGGCGACCGATTCGACCGCGCCCAGGCTGGTCGCGGCGATCTCGGCCGCGGCCTGGGCCAGCGCCGGGCCGGGGTCGGCCAGATCGGAGCGGGTGACGGCGAGCAGGCCGTGCCGGATGCGCAGGGCGTCCAGCACGGCGAGATGCTCGGCCGACTGCGGCATCCAGCCCTCGTCCGCGGCCACTACGAACAGCACGCCGGGCACCGGACCGACTCCGGCCAGCATGTTCGGCACGAACCGCTCGTGCCCCGGCACGTCGACGAACGCCAGCTGCTCCCCGGACGGCAGGGTCAGCCAGGCGAAGCCGAGGTCGATGGTCATGCCGCGGCTGCGCTCTTCCGCCCAGCGGTCAGGTTCCATCCCGGTGAGCGCCCTGACCAGCGTCGACTTGCCGTGGTCCACGTGTCCCGCGGTGGCGATGACCTGCACGGCGCGCTATCCGGCCGCGGCGATGACCGCGCTGGTCAGCGGCTCGTCCTCGGCCGCCGGGACGGCGCGCAGGTCGAGCAGCAACCGCCCGTCCTCGATCCGGCCGACGACCGCCGGCGCCCGGCCGCTGCGCACCGCCTGGCCCGCGCGCAGCCGGGGCGCGAGCCCGGCCGGCAGGCTGACCGCCGCGCTGGGCAGGACCACGCCCGGGCCGCCGCCACCACCGACGGCGGCCTCGCTCGGCACCGCGCGGGAGTCGAGGCCGGCCGCGACCAGCGCCGCTGATATCCGTTTGGCCCGCGCGGCCAGGGCCGGCTGCGCGGCATCCAGCGCTTCGGCGACCGGCGGCAGCGGCCCCGCGAGCGTGGCCTCAAGCGCCGCGATGGTCAGCTTGTCCACCCGCAGCGCCCGCGCCAGCGGATGCCTGGCCAGCCGCCTGACCAGGTCGGCGCGGCCGAGCAGCAGGCCCGCCTGCGGGCCGCCGAGCAGCTTGTCGCCGCTGGCCGTGACGAGATCGGCCCCGGCCCGGAGCCAGGACCCGGCGTCAGGCTCGGCGGGCAGCAGCGGATGCGCGGCGAGCAGCCCGGAGCCGATGTCGCCCACCAGCGGCACGCCCAGCCCGGCCAGCTCGGCCACTGAAGGCTGGGCCGTGAACCCCTCGATCCGGTAGTTGGACGGATGCACCTTGAGCACGAACCCGGTGCCGGGCCCGATGGCGGCCGCGTAGTCGGCGGCCGTCGTCCGGTTGGTGGTGCCTACCTCGCGGATCCTGGCGCCGGTCGATTCGAGCAGCTCAGGGAGGCGGAAGCCGTCACCGATCTCGATCAGCTCGCCGCGGCTGATGACGATTTCCCGTCCGGCGGCGAGCACGGTCGCCGCGAGCACCAGCGCCGCCGCGTTGTTGTTCACCACGTGCACGGCCCCGGCCGCGGGCACGGCCCGGGCCAGCGCGGCCAGCGCGCCCCGGCCCCGGCGCCCCCTGGTGCCGGCGGCCAGGTCGAACTCCAGGTCAGTGCAGCCAGCCGCGGCCAGCACGGCGTCCCTCGCCGCCGCGGAGAGCGGGGCCCGGCCGAGATTGGTGTGCAGCAGCACGCCGGTGGCGTTGATCACCGGGGTCAGCGTGGCCGCCCGGGCGGGCAGCGCGGTCACCGCCGCATCGGCCACGGCGGCGGCGGCGATGTCGCCGGAGCGGGCCCGCTCCTGCGCGTGCCTGACCGCGGCCAGCACGAGCTCACGGCCGAGCCGCCGGGTGGCGGCGGCCAGCCGCGGATCCGCGAGCACCGCGTCGGTGCGCGGCACGAGCCGGCGGGCATCCACGAGGGCGACCATACCCGCGGGATGACCGGTGCGGCGAGCGGAGGCCGGCCCGGCCGTGAGCGCGCATTTACGTCCCCGCTCTGCATACTGCGGCGCGGGCCGGGTAACCGTGCTGTGCGAGTCTTGACCCCGTACCTACGAAGGATGTGACCACAAATGGCCGGGAAACTGCGGATTCCGCGGAGCCGGGGTGCGCTGAGCGGGCTGCTGCTGATCCTGCTGGGCGCCTGGGGCGCCCTGATTCCCTTCATCGGCCCGTACTTTCATTACGCCTATACGCCGGACAAGGCCTGGTCGTACACGACCGGAAGGCTGTGGCTGGAGATACTGCCCGGCGTCGCCGCGGTGGTCGGCGGGTTCATCGTGCTGGCCAGCGCGCGGCGGCCGCTTGCCCTGCTCGGGGCGTTCGTGGCGGTGCTGGGCGGCGCCTGGTTCGTGGTCGGCAACCTGGTGAGCTCGCTCTGGAACAAGGGCGTCCCCGCGGCGGGAGTCCCGGTCGGCACGAACATCGACCGGCTGGCGCAGGAGGAACTGGGCTTCTTTATCGGCCTGGGCGTGCTGATCGTCTTCTTCGCGGCGCTGGCGCTCGGCCGGTTCGCGGTGGTCGGGGTCAAGGAGGCGGCGCTGGCCGACCAGGCAACCGATCCGGCCGGTTCCGGCGAGTTCCGCGCCGCCCGTCCCGTCCCGTCCGCGCCGGCGCCGGCCGCGGACGACGCTGAGCTGCGCGAGGACGAGCGGTCCCAGCCGGTCAGCGACGACGAGCGGTCCCAGCCGGTCAGCGACGACGATGAGCGGCTCCAGCCGGTCGGCACTGCCGTTCCGGCGGGTACTGCCGTTCCGGCCAGCACGGGTGCCCCGGCCTCCGGCGCGGACCCGTCAGCTACCCGGCAGTTCCCGGCCGTGCGGTCCGGCGGAACGACTAACGAGGGCTAGCCACGGTCGGCCCGGCCCGGCCCGGGCCGGGCCGGCGGCTCAGCTTTCGTACAGCGCGTCGATGACGTCGGCGTACTTGGCGTGCACGATGCGGCGCTTGAGTTTCAGCGTGGGCGTCAGCTCTTCGCTCTCGGCGGTCCACTCCACCGGCAGCAGCCGCCATCTCTTCACCTGCTGCACGCGGGCGAGCCGGGCGTTCGCCGCCGTGACGGCTTCCGCGACGGCGGCCAGCACCGCCGGGTGACCGGCCAGCTCGGCCAGCTCGGTGGCGTCGATCCCGCGGGCCCGCGCCCAGGCCGGCGCGACGTCGCCGTCCAGGGTCAGAAGTGCCACCACATACGGGCGCCGGTCGCCGAACGCGAGCGCCTGGCCGATCAGCTGGTGCGCGACCAGCAGGTTCTCGATCGCCGCCGGGGAGATGTTCTCCCCGCCGGAAGTGATGATCAGCTCCTTCTTGCGGTCCAGCACGGACAGAAAGCCGTCGGAGTCCAGCGACCCGATATCGCCGGTGTGCAGCCAGCCGTCAGAGTCGATCAGCTCGGCGGTCATGTCCGGCCGGTTGAGATAGCCGGGGGTGTTCAGCGGGCTGCGGGTCAGGATCTCGCCGTCCGCGGCGACCCTGACCTCGACCCCGGGAGCGGGCTGGCCGACGGTGCCCAGCCGGAAGGCAGTCGGCGTGTTCGTGGTGAACGCGCCGGTGGTCTCCGTCATCCCGTACACGTCCAGGATCTTCATCCCGAGCCCGGCGAAGAATTCCCCGACGTCGGGCGGCAGCGGCGCGGCCGCGCTGACCACGACCTCGGCGTCGCCCAGCCCGAGCAGCGAGCGGATCGGGCGCAGCACCGCGGCCTCGGCCGCGGCGAACTCGGCGGCCAGCCCGTCCGGCGTGTTCCGGCCGTACTGGCAGCTCTGCACGTACCGCAGGCCGGTGTCCATGGCCGTGGCCACGGCGGCCCGGCGTCCTTCGTCCTGCTCGGCGGTGAGCAGGGCCTGGATGCCGGCCTGGATTTTCTCCCACACCCGCGGCACGCCGAAGAACGCGGTTGGCTTCACCTCGCCGACGGAGGCGACCAGCTCGGTCGCCGCGTTGTGGCAGAAGTAGGTGTGGCCCGCGTTGTAGATCGCCAGGTACAGGGTGAACATCCGCTCGGCGATGTGCGCGAGCGGCAGGTAGGAGACCCACCGGACGTGCGGCTGGGCGTTGCCGGACACGGTCGCGGTGACCAGCTCGTACAGCACGCTGGCGTGGGTGATGACCACGCCCTTGGGGTTGCCGGTCGTACCGGAGGTATAGAGCACGGTCGCCGGGTCGGCCGGCCGGACGGCGGCGGTCCGGCGGGCGACCTCATCCGGGCTGGCGGCCAGCCGCGCGGCGCCGAGCGCCGTGAAGTCCGGCCAGCTCAGGTAGAGATCCCCGGCCGGGCAGGCGGCCGGGTCCCGCACGATGATCTTCTTCAGGCCGGGCAGGCCGGCCAGCACCGGCTGCCACCTGGCCAGCTCGTCCGCGCCGTCGAGCACGGCGATCCGCGCGTCGCAGTCGGCGGCCACGTAGCCGATCTGCTCGGCCGCCAGCGTGGCGTAGACCGTCACCGGCACTCCGCCGGCATGCAGGGCGCCCAGGTCGGCGAGCACGTGCTCGACCCGGTTCGGCATCATCAGCGCCACCCGCTCGCCCGGCTGCAGGCCGAGCGCGGCGAACCCGGCCGCGAGCGCCAGCGCCTGCTCATGGGTCTGCCGCCAGGTGATGGTCTGCCACGGGCCGCCGTCCCGGTCGGAGTACGCGGGCAGGTCGCCGAAGGCCTTCGCCGTGGCCGCCAGCTGGCTGCAGATCGTCCGGCCCTCGGCGGCCTGCTCCAGCTCCGCCCGCCGCCGCAGCACTGCGTGCGTCATCGTGCACCTCCGCTAGGAGCATCCTGGGTGCCGCGCTGGGCGGCGACGACGTATTTGGGATCCCGGGCCGAGGCGACGCCCGCGCGCAGCACGGCGACCTTCGCGCACACGCCGCCGCCGGTGAGCAGGGCGGCCGCTACTGCGGCCGCAATCCGGCTGCGGCGGGCCGCGAGCGTGGCCACGCCGCCGCCGATGGTGAGGTAGCGCGCTGCCTTCAGCAGGTTGCCCGAGTCGCCCTGCCGGTACGGCTCTCCGGATAGCCCGTGCAGCCGCTCGAGCCCGAACCCGGCCGCGCTCTCCAGCGCGGCGCCGGCCAGCGCGAGCCGCCGCGCGGCGTCGAAGTCGGTCCGCTCAGCCCGCAGCGCGCTGACCGCCAGGCCGCCGGCCCCGGCCGCCGTCATCGCGCCGCCCGCGAATAGCAGCGGCAGCTCGCGATAGGCGGTGTGCCAGGCCGGGACCGCCGTGTTGGCGAGCAGCACGCCGGGGTAGGTAGCGAGCAGCGGCCCGGTCACGCTGGCCGCGAGTCCCGCCGCGGTGCCCAGCGGGCTCAGCCGGCCGGTCAGGTCACTCGCCGCCGCGGCCGAGATCAGGCCGGAATGCGCCGAGAGTATCCAGGTACCCATGCTCATCGGCGAGGTCGGCTTGGCCACCCGCAGCATGTTGAGGAAGCGCTCGGGCCGGCCGAGCTCGGCGATGAGGAAGCCGGATCCCCCGTAGGCGGCCGCCGCCGCGATCAGCCGGCCGGAGCGCGCGAGGGCCGGCCGGCGGGTCGCGGCCGCGACCGCGGCCAGCACCGCGGCCGCCCCGGACAGCTCGCCGAGGAACAGGTAGGCGGGCAGGTGCGGCTCCCGCCACCGGGTGACCTTGAGGATCGGCCGGCCGTAGTAGGACCCGAACTCGGCCTCGGGCACCTGGCGTACCTCGCTCATGGCCGCCTCCCGGCGAAGGCGGCGGCCACGCCGGCCACCAGCAGCGCGGCCGCTCCCCCGGCCCACTTCCACAGCTGCGGCAGGTCCTTCGTGGTCACCACCGGGTCCGGCGGCAGGCCGTAGACCTCGGGTTCATCGAGCAGCAGGAAGAACGCGCCCGCCCCGCCGATCCCATCGTCCGGATCGGCCCCGTACAGCCGCGCGCCGGCCTCGCCGCGGTCCTGCAGTTCCTGCACCCGGGCCGCGGCGGTGACCCGCAGGTCATCCAGCGGCCCGAACTGGATCGAGTCGGTCGGGCAGGCCTTGGCGCAGGCCGGCTCCATCCCGCCGCGCAGCCGGTCGTAGCACATGGTGCACTTCCAGGCCCGGCCGTCATCCTCCCGCCGGTCAATGACGCCAAACGGGCAAGCGGAAACGCAGTAGGCGCAGCCATTGCAGACGTCCGACTGCACGATCACGGTGCCGAACTCGGTGCGCAGGAGCGCGCCGGTCGGGCACACATCCAGGCAGGCCGCGTGGGTGCAGTGCTTGCACACGTCCGAAGCCATCAGCCAGCGGGTGGCGGGCGCCAGCGGGCCGTCCGCCCCGGCCAGGGCCGGCCCGAGCACGTCGGCGGGCCCGCGCGGGCCGGCCGGGCGGAAATCGTCGGCGGGGATGGGCGCGCCCACCTCCAGCGGCCCCTGCTCGATGAAGGCGACGTGCCGCCAGCTGTTGGAGCCGAGCGACCCGGTGTTGTCATAGGACTCGCCGGACAGCTTGAGCACGCCGGCCTCGGGATCGGGCAGCGCGTTCCACTCCTTGCACGCCACCTCGCAGGCCTTGCAGCCGATGCAGACGCTGGTGTCGGTGAAGAAGCCCACCCGCGGCGGAGGCTCCGGGTAGCCCGCCTCGCCGGACACGTCATCGAGCCGGCCGTGCAGGCGGCTGGCCATCGGAATCCGCTGCTTCACCGGGTCTCCTCCAGGCCGGCCTCGCGCCGGTAGCGCATCACCAGGTCGGTGAGCGCGGGACCGCGCGGCCGTCGGCCGGGCCTGATGTCGCAGGTCGCGACCTTGCTCTCCTGGATGAACACGTTCGGGTCGACGGCGAACGGCAGCAGGTCATTGACCGTGTCGCCGGTGACCATTCCCTCGCTGCCCCAGTGATAGGGCAGCCCGATCTGGTGTATCACGCCCTCGCCCGGGATCCGCAGCGGCCGGACCCGGCGGGTGACGAGGACCCGCGCCTCGATCGCGGCCCGGGCCGTGATGATCGTCGCCCAGCCCCCGTTCTCCAGGCCGCGCAGATCCGCCAGCGACGGCGAGACCTCGCAGAACAGCTCGGGCTGCAGCTCGGCGAGCCGGGAGAGGGTGCGGCTCATCCCGCCCGCGGTGTGGTGCTCGGTCAGCCGGTAGGTGGTGATCACGAACGGGTAGGCGACCGCCCCGCCGAGCTGGTTATGCGTGGCCGGGTGGTCCGGGTAGGTCTTGGCCACCGGGCTGTCGTCCTGCTTGTACATCGCGTTCACCAGCGGCGACTCAGCGGGCTCGTAGTGGGTGGGCAGCGGGCCGTCGGCCAGGCCGGACCAGACGAACAGCGCGCCCTTGCCGTCCCGCTGCATGATAAACGGATCGGCCCCGCCGAGGGCCGCCGGGCCGGTGGCGCCCGGCTCCGGGATGAAGTCCGGCGGCTTCCCCCGCTCGAAATCCGGTACGTCGTGGCCGGTCCACTGGCCCGCCTCGGCATCCCACCAGACGTAGGCCTTCGCCTCGCTCCACGGGCGCCCGGCCGGGTCGGCCGAGGCCCGGTTGTACAGGATCCTCCGGTTAGCCGGCCAGGCCCAGCCCCACTCCGGCGCCACCCAGGACTGCTCGGCGTGCGGCCGGCGCCGGGCGGTCTGGTTCACTCCCCCGGCGAAGCAGCCGGAGTAGATCCAGCAGCCGCACGCGGTGGAGCCGTCGCCCTTCAGCTCGGCGAAGCCGCTGAGCAGGCGGCCGTCCGGGCCGCGGCCGTTGACCTCCTGCAGCACCGCCTCCGCCGACGGCTCGGCGTCCTCGCCGCTTTCCGGGTAGTCCCAGGTCAGGTTCTGGATGCCGCGGTCGCGCTCGGCGGCGGAGCCGGCCAGCCGGGCGCGGATCCGCCGGCCCAGGTGATACGCGAACCACAGGTCGCTGCGGGCATCGCCGGGCGGCTCCAGCGCCTGGTGATGCCACTGCAGCATCCGCTGGGTGTTGGTGAAGGTGCCACCCTTCTCCACGTGCGAGGCGGCGGGGATGAAGAAGACCTCGGTCCCGATCCGGTCGGTCCGCAGCTCGCCGGTGGCGATCTCCGGGCTGCTCTTCCAGAAGGCCGCGCTCTCGATCACGGTCAGGTCGCGGACCACCAGCCAGTCCAGCTTCGCCATGGCCAGCCGCTGCAGCCGGGCGCCCGCGGACCCCACCGCGGGATTCTGCCCCCACAGGAAGTAGCCCTTGATCTTGCCCTCGATCATGTCCAGGACGGTCCGGTAGGTGCCATGGTCGCCAGAGATCCGCGGCAGCGCGCCGAAGCAGAAGTCGTTCTCCGCGGTCGCCGCGTCGCCGAACCACGCCTTGAGCAGGCTGACCAGGTAAGACCGCTTGTTGCCCCAGAACCCGGTATCCGGGAGCCGGGTCAGGTAGTGCTCCAGGCTGACGTCGTCCGGCCGCGGCATCGGCAGGTAGCCGGGCAGCAGGTCGAACAGGGTGGGGATGTCGGTGGAACCCTGGATGCTGGCATGCCCGCGCAGCGCCATGATGCCGCCGCCGGGCCGGCCCATGTTGCCGAGCAGCATCTGCAGGATGGCCGCCGTCCTGATGTGCTGCACGCCGGTGGTGTGCTGGGTCCAGCCGACCGCGTAGACCCAGGCGGTGGTGCGCTCCCGGCCGCTGCACTCGACCAGCGTCGCGGCGATCCGGCCGAAATCCGCCGGGGAGATCCCGCAGGCCTGCTGTACCCGTTCCGGCGTATAGCGCGCGAAATGCCGCTTCAGTACCTGGAACACGCACCGCGGGTGGGTGAGGGTGAAGTCGCGCTCGCCGGTCGGCCGCCAGGTCGCGTTGTCATAGCTGCGGGTGGCCGGGTCGTACCCGGAGAACAGCCCGGCGCCGTCCTCGGCGTCGACGTACTCCTCAGGCAGGATGTCGGCCGCGTTGGTGTACGCGGTGACGTACTCGCGGAACTCGTGCCCGCCGGACAGCACATGGTTGATCAGCGCGCCGAGGAACACGACGTCGCCGCCCACCCGGTTCGGCACGTGAAAGTCCGCGAGCGCGCTGGTCCTGGTGAACCGCGGGTCGACGTGGATGATCGTGGCGCCGCGGCGCTTGGCCTCGACGACCCACTGGAACGCGACCGGATGGCATTCCGCCATGTTCGACCCGGCGATCACGATGCAGTCAGAGTTCACCAGGTCGCGGGGGAACGTGGTGGCGCCGCCGCGGCCGAAGCTGGTCCCCAGACCGGGGACGGTGGCGGAGTGTCAAATCCGGGCCTGGTTCTCGATCTGGATGGCCCCCATCGCCGTCCAGAGCTTCTTGATGAGGTAATTCTCCTCGTTGTCCAGCGTCGCGCCGCCGAGGCTGGCGAAGCCCAGCGTGCGGGCCACCCGCTTGCCCTCCCAGTGCTCCTGCCAGGTCTGCTCGCGGGCGGCGATCACCCGGTCGGCGATCATGTCCATGGCCCGGTCCAGGCTGAGCGGCTCCCACTCGGTCCCGTACGGCCGCCGGTAGAGCACCGTGGTCTGGCGGCCTGGATGGGTGACCAGCTGCTTGCTGGCCGCGCCCTTGGGGCACAGCCGCCCGCGCGACACCGGCGAGTCCGGATCGCCCTCGATCTGGGTGACCGTGTCCGTGCCGTTCACCCGGGACACGTAGACCCGCTGCCCGCAGCCGACCGCGCAGTACGGGCAGATCGACGGGACCACCCGGTCGGCCGCCTCCGTCCGCGGCGCCGCGGCCTCGGTCCCGGGCGAGCGCGCGGCCACGCCGCGGCCGAGCGAATCCCGCCCGGTCAGCTGCCGGTAGACCGGCCACTTGCCGAGCCTCCCGACCAGATCCATGGGACCATCCAACCGACATAGCCTGGGAAGGGCAAGGCGGCCCGGGTTAGCCGGGCCGCCCGGCAACCGAACGCGGCTCGGGAGGGCACGGCGGATGACCGGCAGGACGGCTCGGCGGCGGGTACTGCGGGTGTCGCTGCCCGGCGGCGCCGCGCCGCGGGCGGACCTGCTCGCGGCCGAGGAGCCACTCGGGATCCGGATCGGCGGGGAGGCGTTCTCGCTGACCATGCGCACGCCCGGCGATGACATCGACCTGGCGGCGGGCTTCCTGGCCAGCGAGGGGGTCATCAGCTCGGCCGCCGACCTGGCCACGATCAGGATCTGCTCAGACGGAAACTGTGATCACGAGGACCACGACGCCACCGGCAACATCGCTGACGTCACGCTAAGCCCGGAGGCCAGGGCCGTGCCGCGGCGCGCCAGGAACTTCCTGGTCACTAGCGCGTGCGGAGTCTGCGGCAAGGCCAGCATCGACGACCTGGCGCTGCGTTCCCGTTATGATCTTTCCGCCGATCAGGTGCGGCTGGCGCCGGCCTTGCTGGCTCAGTTGCCGGACCGGCTCCGGGCCGCCCAGCGGGTGTTCGAGCATACCGGAGGGCTGCACGCGGCCGGGCTGTTCAGCGCGGACGGCACCACGCTCGCCGTGCGCGAGGATGTCGGCCGGCATAACGCGGTGGACAAGGTAATCGGCTGGGCGCTGCGGGCGGGGCGGCTGCCGCTGGCCGGCTGCGTGCTGCTGGTCAGCGGGCGGGCCTCGTTCGAGCTGGTGCAGAAGGCGGTGATGGCCGGGATACCAGTGCTGGCCGCGGTCTCCGCGCCGTCGTCGCTCGCGGCCGAGCTGGCCGCCGAGTCCGGGCTGACCCTGGTCGGCTTCCTGCGCGGCGGCTCGATGAACGTGTACACCGGAGCGCAGCGGCTCGGGCTGTGAGGCCGAGCCGCTGCGCTCCGGTGCTGCTACGTTCGGGCGCCGCTAGGCGGCGCGGCCGGCCTCGAGCAGTCCGCGGCGGCGGCGGACGGCCTTGTCGGCCGCGGTGAACAGCGTGTCGACGGCGATTCCGATGATCAGGATGATGATGAGTATCGAGGTGGCACCGGCGAAGAAGTCCAGGTCCTGGTAGTTGTTCTCCAGCACGCCGATGGATGGCTGGCCGATGATGAGCACGAGCAGCTCGCCCGCCATCAGGCCGCGAAAGGCAAACGCCCAGCCCTGCTTCATGCCGGCCACGTAGGCGGGCAGTGACGCGGGCAGGATCAGGTACCGGTACAGATTAAAACCGCGCAGCCCCATAGTCTTGCCGGCCTTCAGCAGCAGCGGCGGCGTGTAGTCCACCCCGGTAATCAGGCCGTTGGCGATCGACGGCGCGGCGCCGAGCACCATCACGAACAGGATGGCCGGCGTCGTGAGCCCGAACAGGATGATCGCGAACGGGAACCAGACGATCGATGGCATGACCTGCAGGCCGGTGATGATCGAGCCCACTCCCGCGCGCAGCGGCGGGATTCTCGCCACGAGTGCCCCGAGAAGCGTGCCGATCACCAGGGCGAGCGCGTATCCGATCGCCGCCCGGCGCAGCGTGATCCCGACGGCCTGCCACAGCAGCCGGGTATGCATCAGATGCCAGAGGGTCGGGAGCACCACCGTCGGGCCCTTGAGCACGTACGACTTCCAGCCGGTGGATACCACGAGCTGCCACAGGATGAGGACGATGGCCACGGCGAGCAGCTTCGGCCAGGTTGCCGCCCAGGCCGACCGGGCGATCCGCCGGCCCCTCGGTTCCTGCGATACCCCGCCAAGCTCCAGTTTGTCGAGGCCCTCGATAGCCGACGGCTGCGTCTTAATCGCCATGCCGCCTCATCTCCTCGCGCAGCCGGTCAGTCATCGTGCTGGCGAGTTTGGCGACGTCGTGGGAATCCTCCCCGCGGTCCCCGCCCTTCGGCACGTCATACTCCTCGATGACCCGGCCTGGCCGGCTGGACAGGATTACCACGCGGTCGCCGAGCCTGGCCGCCTCGCGCACGTTGTGCGTTACGAACAGCACGGTCAGGGTCCGCTCGGCGCAGATCCGCTCCAGCTCGTCGTGCAGCAGGTCACGGGTCATCGCATCCAGCGCGCCGAACGGCTCGTCCATCAGCAGCACGTCCGCGTCCTGGGCCAGCGCGCGGGCCATCGCGACCCGCTGCCGCATGCCGCCGGAAAGCTCGTGCGGGCGCTTGCCGCCGAAGCCGCCCAGATGCACGGCCTCGAGCAGGTCCAGGGTCTGGGCGCGCCGTTCCGCCTTGGGCACGCCGCGGGCGTGCAGCGCAAGCTCCACGTTCTTCGCGGCCGTGAGCCAGGGGAATAGGGCTGGCTCCTGGAACATCAGGCTGACCTTCTGCCCGGCCGTGTCAATCTGGCCCGACGTCACCGAGTCCAGGCCTGCTACCAGCGAGAGCAGGGTGCTCTTGCCGCAGCCGGACGCGCCGATGATGCAGACGAACTCCCCGGGCGCGACGGACAAGGACACCTTGTCCAGGGCCAGCAGCGCCCCGCGCCCCTGGCCGTACACCTTGCAGACGTCGGTCAGCCGGACCGAGGCGGGCGCTTGCTCCGCCGCGCGGTCGGCGACGATGGTCAGGTTCGGGAAGGCTGACGCCCCCGGAGGTGACTCCGGGGGCGTCAGCCGGCCACTGCTCATGCTCATGGGCTCACCGTGGGGTCTCCGGCTGCTTGCAGCAGCGTGTTGAGCGGGCCGAGATCGTAGATGCCCGCCAGGTTCTTGACTGGCGAGAGCAGGCCGACCGCGACTGCGTGCTGGGCGTCGGTAGCCAGCGAGGATGCGATGGGATCGTTGGTGAACTTGATCTGGGCGAACGCGGCCGCGAGGATGGCCGGCTTCAGGCCCTTGCCGGTAATCGAGGTCAGCTCGGCGTTGGCCGCGGTCTCGGCGGCGGACTTGTTCTGCTGGATGAAGTTGTTCGCGTCAATCTGGCCCTTGAGCAGGCCGTTGACGACGCTCGGGTGCGCGGCCAGGAAGGCCTGCGTCACGACCAGGTTGGTGGTGACGAACTGGCCGTGCGGCCACAGGCTGGCCTCGTTGACCAGGACGTGCCCGCCTGCCGCCACCATCTCGGCGTCGTAGGGCGCGGGCTCCCAGCCGCCGGCCAGCTGACCGGACTGGAACGCCAGCACGGCCGCCGAGTTCGGCGTGGTCGGCTTGATCGGGACGTCGCCGCCGCCGGTCTGCGTGGTGGTCAGGCCGTGCTGCTTCAGCCAGTAGCGCAATGCTACGTCCTGGGTGTTACCCAGCGACGGGGTGGCCAGTGACTGGCCCTTGAGCTGGGCCGGGGTGGTGATGCTCTTCTTGACGACCAGCTCGGCGCCGCCGGAGGCTACGCCGGAGATGATCTTGATGAGTTTCCCGCCGGACGTCTGCCAGGCCTTGATGGCCGGGTTCGGGCCGACGTAGGCCGCGTCCAGCTGGCCCGCGAGCAGCGCGGTGGCTTCCAGCGTGCCGGTGGTGAACGGCACCAGCTTGAGCGTCACGCCACTGCCGAGATCCTTGGCGAAGATGCCCTTATTCACCCCGACCAGTGCGGTGGCGTGCGTGATGTTGGTCAGGAACCCGAGCTTCAGGGTCACGGGCGCGGCCGCGACGGCGCTGCTTGAACTGCCGGAACCGCTAGAACCCGACGAACTGGACGCGGATGAACCGCACCCAGCCGCCAGGAGTGTTACAGCGGTTACCCCCGCCGCAATAAGCGCTCGCTTCATCGTCCACCTTTTCCGATCAAGTTAATAGGTATAGAGGTTTATACCACAGCTCCGCGCTGGATGCACATCCTGGCGTGGCAAAACCTGACACATGCGGCTAAGCCGCATCCGGCTTTACCCGGCGTCCCGGGAGTCATCCCTGATACCATCCGCCGTCGTTTACTCACGGCGGAGATGGTCAGGTTGCGACGCGGCGGCGGCGGGCAATGCGAGACTTAACGCAGCCATGCCTGCCCGTCCGCACATCCTGGTCGTCAACGGCCGCAAGGTCCGTCAGCCGGTTTTCGTGATCGGCGCCCCGCACTCGGGCACGGACCTGCTGGCGCGTGCCCTGAAGCAGTCGGCCGGATTCCACGTCACCATGGGGAAACCCGCGGTGGTAAGCGTGGTGCATGCCTTCGCCCGGAGCCCGTCCATCCAGCGGGGTCGCGGCGAGGCGGCCACGACCGTGCTGCGGGACGCCTTCGCCCAGGCGTGGCAGGTCTCGGCGCACGGCTGCATGGGCTGCTCGCCGCCATGCCGGGAGGCGGGCCAGGTGGACGGCGCGGGCATCTGCGTGGCGGAGCGCGACATCGTCCGGTACGGCGACGCCAGCCCGGACCTGATTTACTGCGCCGACGGGCTGGTGGACGCGTTTCCTGACGCCCGGATCGTGCAGATCATCAGGGACGGCCGGGACGTGGTCGCCGGGATGCTCGGCGACTCCGGTGCGCTGTCCTGGTTCAGCCCGGGCGTGGCCAATGTGGAGAGCGAGTTTCCCAACCCGTTCTTCGGCATCGAGACCGAGGCCGACCTGGCGGCCTGGCGCGGGCTGTCGCTGGCGGCCAAGTGCGCGCTGCGCTGGCGCGGCTCGGTCCGGCAGATGGCCCGGCTGCGCAGCAGCATGGGGCCCGAGCAGCTCACCACGCTGCGGTACGAGCAGGTGATCCGGCACCCGGCCGCGGCGGCCAGCGCCGTATCCGACTTCATCGCCGCGCCGGTCGCGGCCATCCCGGCCCGGAGCAACGGCATGGCCTGGCCCGGGCGGGCCATTGAGGCGGGCGGCTGGCGCCGCGTGCTCACCCCCCTGCAGGTCAGCCAGGTAGAACAGGTGGCGGGCACCGATCTGCGCCGGGTGGGCTACGGCAGCTGACCGGCCAGCCGCGCGGCGCGGTCCGCGCGCGCTGCGCCCGGCATGCAGTTAGATCGGAACCGGGCGGGTAAATGGCGAACGGCCGGAAGATTCCCGCGAAGTCGCCGGGGGGCGCACTGATATGCACCGCAGCATCCTGATCGGGCTCGCCGCCGTGGCGCTGGCCGCCGGGCTCGGCGCCTGCAGCCGCGCGCCAGCGCAGCGCAGTGCGCAGCCGGTGGCCCGGCCCGCAGCGGCCTCCGGCCCGGCATCGCCGGCCGGCACCGCCGCGCACGGCCGGCACCATTCCGCGCACCGGGCCGCGCGGCTCCGGGTGCTGACCGAGCCCCGGGCCGGAATCGGGCCGATCCGCCGGCTCATCTCCCGGGCGCATCGCTCCGTCGACCTCACCATGTACGAGCTCAGGGACCGCCGGGCGGAAGCGGACCTGGCCCGGGACGCCGCCCGCGGGGTCAGGGTGCGGGTGATCCTCGACCAGCACCTGGAGAAGTCCCGCAACCGCGCCGCCTACCGCTACCTGGCCGCCCGCCGCGTGCATGTGGTGTGGGGACCGGCCGGCACGACTTATCACCAGAAGACCCTGACCCTCGACAACACCACCTCGGTCATCATGACCCTCAACCTGGTCACCGCGGACTATCCCGGCACCCGCGACTTCGCCGTGATCGACCGGAAGCGGGCCGACATCGCCGCCATCGTCACCACCTTCAACGCCGACTACGCCGGCCGGGCCATCAACCCGCCCCACGGTGCCGACCTGGTGTGGTCACCGACCAACGCCGAGGCATCCATCCTCTCGGTCATCAACGGGGCCACCCGCACGCTCGCCGTGGAGAACGAGGAGATGGGCGACCCCGCCGTTACCGGTGCGCTGGCCCGCGCCGCGCGGCGCGGGGTCAAGGTCCACCTCACCATGACCGCCGACAGCGAATGGGACCCGGCGTTCCGCGAGCTGACCCGGGCCGGCGTGCATGTGCGCCTGTATCGCGACGAGAGCGGCGTCCTGTACATCCACGCCAAGGCGATCGTCGCCGACGCCGGCCGGCCCGGCCAGCGGGTGCTGGTCGGCTCCGAGAACTTCTCCGTCGCCAGCCTCGGCTACAACCGGGAGCTCGGCATCGTCACCCGCGACCGGACGGTGGTGGCCGCCATCAGCAAGACGCTGGCCCGCGACTATGCCGGTGCTGCTCCCTACTCCCCGGCAGCCGCGCCCCGGCCGGCCGGGGCGCAAACGCCCGGGGCCAAGTGCACGGCCACCGCCAGCGTCTACCGCGCCGCGGACGACGAGAACAACGTCTACGTGCACTCCAACCAGCCCGACCGCCGCGCGACCGCGACCGCCGGCGGCTATTCGCACAGCTATCAGACCAACGGCTCCGGATACGCGCTGATCTACCTCAACGGCCCCCCGCCGGGCGCGCGCATCACCGTGACCGTCGGCGGCGCGACCTGCACGACCAGCGACTGACCCGCGCGCACCAGCCGGGCGCCGAGGCGCGGCGTTAGGCCGCCGGGAGCGGCTCCTGGCTGGCGAACTGGGTCCGGTAGAGCTCGGCGTACAGCCCGCCCGCCGCGAGCAGCTCATCGTGCCGGCCGCGCTCCCGGACCCGCCCTTCGTCGATAACCAGGATCTGGTCGGCCTCGCGGATGGTGGACAGCCGGTGCGCGATCACCAGCGAGGTGCGCCCGGCCAGCGCGATCTTCAGCGCTCGCTGCACCGCCACTTCCGATTCCGAGTCAAGGTGCGCCGTCGCCTCGTCGAGCACGACCACCGATGGCGCCTTGAGCAGCAGCCTGGCCAGCGCGATCCGCTGCTTCTCCCCGCCGGACAGCCGGTAGCCGCGGTCACCGACCACGGTGTCCAGCCCGTCGGGCAGCCCCGAGATCAGGTCCCAGATCTGGGCCGCGCGGCAGGCCCGCTCAAGGTCCGGCCCGGACGCCCCCGGCCGCGCGTACGCCAGGTTGGCCCGGATCGTGTCATGGAACATGTGCGCGTCCTGGGTGACCACGCCGACCACGTCGTGCAGCGAGTCCTGGGTGACGTCCCTGATGTCGTGCCCGCCGATCAGCACGGCACCCTCGCCCGGGTCATACAGCCGCGACACCAGGTGCGTGATCGTGGTCTTGCCCGCGCCCGACGGCCCGACCAGGGCGGTGAGCTGGCCGGACGGCGCGCGGAACGTCACGTCCCGGAGTACCTCCTGGCTGGCGCCCGCATGCTCGGGCGCGGGCAGCGCGATCGACTCCAGCGAGGCCAGCGACACCTCGGACGCCGCCGGGTAGCGGAACGAAACGTGGTCGAACTCGATCTCCGGGGCCAGCCCGGCCGCCGCGGCCCGGTTGCCCGCCTCCCCCGGTCCGGCTGACGCCGCCGCTCCGGCGGCGGCGGCCGGGGCCGGGGCTGGAGCGGGGGCTGTCCTCGGCAACGCGATGGCACCGGGCCGGTCCTCGATCAGCGGCTTCAGGTCAAGCACCTCGAACACCCGGTCAAAGCTGACCAGCGCGGTCATGACATCGACCTGCACGTTCGACAGGGCGGTAATCGGCCCGTACATCCGGCTGAGCAGGCTGGCCAGGGCGACCAGGGCACCGAGGCTGATGGTCCCGTCAATCACCAGGCTGCCGCCGAGGCCGTAGACCAGCGCGGTGGCCATGGAGGCGAGCAGGACCAGCGCGATGAAGAACACCCGGCCGTACATGGCCGTGACCACGCCGATGTCGCGGACCCTCGCGGCCCGGCCGGAGAAGACCTCGGCCTCCTCCCCCGGGCGGCCGAAGAGCTTGACCAGCATCGCGCCGGCCACGTTGAAGCGCTCGGTCATGGTGGAGCCCATCGCCGCATCGAGCTGCATGGATTCCCGGGTCAGCCGCTGCATCCGGCGGCCGAGCGCTCTGGCCGGCAGGATGAAGACCGGGATCAGCACCAGCGCGGCCAGGGTCACTATCGGGGACAGGTAGAACATCGCAGCCAGCACCAGGATCAGCGACAGCGCATTGGACACGACCCCGGACAGGGTGGACGTGATCGCCTGCTGAGCGCCGATCACATCGCTGTTCAGCCTGCTGACCAGGGAGCCGGTCTGGGCCCGGGTGAAGAACGCGATCGGCTGCTGCTGAACATGCCGGAATACCTCGGTGCGCAGGTCGTAGATCAGCCCCTCGCCAACGCGGGCCGAGTACCAGCGCTGGGCGATGGACAGGAACGCGTCGAACAGGGCAATGCCCGCGACCGCGGCGGCGATCGTCAGGACCGCGCTGGTGTCCTTGGCCTCGATCTTGTTCACGATCAGCCCGAGCAGCAGCGGAACGGCCACCGTGACGACGGCGTCCAGGGCCGTGGCCACCATGAAGAGGGTCAGGTCACCCCGGTACGGCCGGGCGTAGGACGCGATCCGCCGCACGGTGCCCGGCTTCAGCCGCTGGCTGGTCACCGAGCTGTCGCGGCTGAAGGACCGCATGGCCTGCCAGCTAGCCGGGTTCATGGACTCGGAAACCTCCCGGCGGCCGGGGATCTTCCCGGATCAGCTAGGGGCGAACCGGCGGCACCGGCCGGGCGCGGCGGAGCCGGGCCCGCTGCAGCGCCGCCTGGGACCGGCGCTCGGCCGCGGCCTGCTGGTCCAGCGTGTGCCCCTGGGCCTGGGTGAGCAGTTCCTTGGTCGCGCGGGCCGCGTCAGCGTCAGCGGTCAGCAGCCCGGCCACCAGGTCGTCCGCGGCGCCGTCGAGATCGGCCGCGGGCACCACCAGCTCGGCCAGGCCGAGCTGGCCGGCCTCCCGCGCATCCATGCTCCGGCCGGTCAGGCACAGCTCCAGCGCACGCGGCAGCCCGAGGATGTCGACCAGCGGCTTGGTCCCGGTGAGATCGGGCACCAGGCCCAGCGCGGGTTCCTTAATGCAAAGCCGGGCGTCGTCGGCGAGCAGCCGCAGGTCGCACGACAGGGCGAGCTGGCAGCCGGCGCCGATGGCATGACCGCGGACGACGGCGACGGACACGATCCGGGGGTCGCGGAGCCAGCTGAAGCCGGCCTGGCAGGCGGCGAGCCACTGGTCGAAGCCCGGGTCGTCGGCGCGGGGCAGCGGATCCTCACCGGGGACCCCTTCCGCCGAGAACATCCGCAGGTCGATGCCGGCCGAGAAGGAGGGGCCCGCCCCGCGCACGACCACCACCCGCACCCGGCCCGGCAGCCCGGCACCGATCGCGGCCAGGCCGTGCCACGTCGCCGGGGTCATGGCGTTACGGCGCTGCGGCCGGTTGAGCGTCACGGTCGCGACGCAGCCGGCCGGGCGCGAGTCGTCGATATCGAGGCGGAGCCCGCCGCGATCGAGGTCAGCCGGATTGATGGACAAGCATCCTCCAGGCTGCGGCCGGGGGCCGGGAAAGGCCGGACATCAGCGGCCTGATGCCCGGGCGGGGCGGCCGTCGGCCGGTAAACCGAATGGCCAGGCAAGGGAGGGCAGGGAATTGTCACCGTGCTGTGGTATTTCCCCCGGGAGCGGGCCCGGCCCGTCACGGCGGCGATGGGTGCTCGCGCCGTGACTCAGCGCTTCGTCTTGCCCTTTCCCCGGGTCGCGCCGCCGCGACCGCGCAGGGAAACCCCCGTCTCGGTCAGGATCCGGTGCACAAAGCCATACGACCGGCCAGTCGATCCGGCCAGTGAGCGGATGCTCTCCCCGGCGTCGTATCTCTTCTTGAGATCAGCCGCCAGCTTGGTCCGATCAGCACCGGTTACTCGGGTGCCTTTCTTGAGAGTTTCGGCCACGCGTACCTCCCGGTGAGCTGAAGTGACCGCTGCGTTACCGTATCCCGCCATGATCACGCATTAGGTCGTGATCGGCTACCCACACGAGAGCAAAAGATCCTTTTCTTTTCGCCAGGCTATGGCCGGCCTTTCCGGCCGGGCCGCCGCCGGCCTTTCCCGGGCGGGCCGCGCATCAGTCCGCCTGCGGGCGGGTCAGGTTTCTCAGGCGAGCGCCACCAGGTCGGTGAGGTCGTCGCTCCACGCGTCCTCTACCCCGTCCGGCAGCAGGACTACTCGCTCCGGCTGCAGTGCCTCGACGGCGCCCTCATCGTGAGTGACCAGGACGATCGCTCCGGTGTACCGCCGGAACGCGGCCAGGATCTCGGCCCGGCTGCCCGGGTCGAGGTTGTTGGTCGGCTCGTCGAGCAGCAGCACGTTCGCGCCTGACACCACCAGCAGCGCCAGCGCGAGCCTGGTTTTCTCCCCGCCGGATAGCACGCCGGCCGGCTTGGCCACGTCATCACCGGAGAACAGGAACGAGCCAAGGATGCTGCGATGATCCGCCTCGCTCAGCTCCGGTGCGGCCGAGCGCATGTTCTCCAGCACCGTCCGGTCGTTATCGAGCATCTCGTGCTCCTGCGCGTAATAGCCGAGCCGCAGGCCGTGCCCCGGCAGTACCTCGCCGGCGTCCGGCTCCTCGACTCCGGCCAGCAGCCGCAGCAGCGTCGTCTTGCCCGCCCCGTTGAGCCCGAGGATCACCACCCGCGATCCCCGGTCGACCGCCATATCGACGCCGGCGAAGACCTCAAGCGACCCGTAGGACTTGGTCAGGCCCTGGGCGGTCAGCGGGGTCTTGCCGCAATGCGCGGGCACCGGGAACCGCAGCCGGGCGACCTTGTCCGCCCGGCGGTCGGCGCTGACTCCGGCGAGCAGTTTCTCCGCGCGCTTCTGCATGCTCTGCGCGGCCCGCGCCTTGGTCGCCTTGGCCCGCATCTTGTCCGCCTGCGACTGCAGCGACGTGGCCTGGCGCTCCGCGTTGACCCGCTCCCGGCGCCGCCGCCGGGCATCGGTCTCGCGCTGCTCCAGGTAGGCCTTCCAGCCCAGGCTGTAAATATCGAGCACCGACCGGTCGGCATCGAGGTGGAAGACCTTGTTGACCACGTTCTCCAGCAGTGCCGTGTCGTGGCTGATGACCACCAGCCCGCCGCGGAAGGCGCGCAGGTGATCGCGCAGCCAGGACACTGAGTCAGCGTCCAGGTGGTTAGTTGGCTCGTCCAGCAGCAGCGTCTCCGAGCCGCCGAACAGGATCCGGGCCAGCTCTATCCGCCGCCGCTGCCCGCCGGACAGCGTGCGCAGTGGCTGCCTGAGTACCTTCTGCGGCAGGCCGAGGCTGGAGGCGAGCGCCGCCGCCTCAGATTCGGCCGCATACCCGCCCAGGACGGTGAGCCGTTCCTCCAGGTGGCCGTATCTGCGCACGGCCGCGTCCCGCCGGGCCGGGTCGGCGTCGGACATCGCGACCTCGGCCGCGCGCATGCCGGTCATCAGCGCGTCCAGGCCGCGCGCCGAGAGCACCCGGTCCATCGCGAGCGCCTCAAGGTCGCCGACCCTGGTGTCCTGCGGCAGGTATCCGACGGATCCGCTGATCCGGACCTCGCCTGCGGCCGGCCCGGCCTCCCCCGCCAGCACCCGCGCGAGCGTCGTCTTGCCCGCGCCATTCCGGCCAACCAGGCCGATTTTGTCGCCCGCCGAGACCTGAAAGGTAGCGGCCTCAAGCAGCAGCCGCGCGCCCGCGCGCAGCTCTACCGCAGTCGCGGAAATCATAGAAAAACCACTCCCATAACGGAACAAAAAGGACAGCAGATTGCCCAAGACACCCCGGCACCGGGGCGTTCCGTCACGACAAGAGCGGTTGCATGCGGTCAGTTTATCCGAGCCACCGGGGGGAGCGGCAACGCGATTACTGCTCAGGCCGGGCCGGTGAGCCGGATCCGGATGGCCCGGAATAGCCGCGGGGTGCTTCGCAGCACGGCGAGCCGGGGATCAGGCACCGTGAGGAACCGCTCGACGGCCAGGCTGAGGTACGGCTCCAGCCGCGAATCGGCGCGCAGCACCGCCATCGCCCGCCGGTCTCCCCCGAGCACCAGGGCATCGATCCGGCTCGCATAGGGCCCGAATACCGCCGCGGCCGTGCGCGCGGCCGCGCCCAGCGCCTCGGTGGCCTGCTTCTCGCGGCGCCGGGCGAAGCGGTGCTGCGAGGTACCGCCGGCGGCACTGCGCCCGTGCACCAGCCTGGTGCCGACCTTCGAGGCGGCCAGCTGGGGCACGGGGCCGGTAAATACCCCGGCCGCGTATCCGCCGAGCCGCACCAGCAGTACGGCGACCGTGCGCTCCGCGCGGGCATGCGCCGCGATCTGCTCGCCGCGCTGGGCCCAGTCCGGCGCGGCGGTTCCCGGGGCGCCATCCGCCAGCGGCGGGAACGGCACATGGCACTGCGCCACCGCCCCGTCCGTTGCCCGGAACGTCACCGGGTCAGGGCCAGCATCAGCACTGACCTCGCCATGGCGCTGCGCGAACGACTCCAGCCAGCCGGCCAGCCGCTCCGGGGCCACGTCGATCCAGCGCCCGCCGCCGGCCGCCTCGGTTGCCATGAGCTAAAGCCTCCCAGAGAGCCGGCCAGCCGCCCGGCGGGCCTGAGGCCGGCCTCCCCGGTCATGGCGGATCCGCCATGACCGGGAATTGCCTCCCGGGGGCCGGTCAGGTGGCCGGCCGGTCCCGCGCGACCCGGTTGAGCGCGCTGATCACGCCCCGCAGCGACGCCTGCACGATCGACTCGCTGATGCCGGCGCCCCACAGCACCCGGTCGCCCACCTGGATCTCCAGGTAGGCCGCCGCCTCCGCGTCGCGGCCAGCGGTCAGCGCGTGCTCGGCGTAGTCGAGGACGCGCACGCTCACCGCGCCGAGGCCTATGTCGACGGCGGACAGCGCCTCGCAGAACGCCGCGATGGGCCCGTTGCCCATGCCGCTGACGGCGTGCTCGGTGCCGAACGCGCGCACTGTCACGGCGATCCGCTCCGTGCCGTCCTTGCTCTCCGAGGAGAACTCGACCAGCTCGAACGGGCCGGCCTCGAGGTACTCGGCCGCGAAGATCTGCCACATCTGCGCCGCGCCCACCTCGCCGCCCTCGCCGTCGGTGTGCCGCTGGATGACGTGGCTGAACTCGATCTGCAGCCGCCGCGGCAGGTCAAGGTTGTGGTCGGCCTTCATGATGTAGGCGACGCCGCCCTTGCCGGACTGCGAGTTGACCCGGATGACGGCCTCGTAGGAGCGGCCGACGTCCTTGGGGTCAATCGGCAGGTACGGCATGGCCCACGGCATCTCGCCGACGGCCCGGCCGGCCTCCGCGGCCGCCCGCTCCAGGTGGTCAAAGCCCTTCTTGATCGCGTCCTGATGGGAGCCGGAGAACGACGTGTAGACCAGGTCGCCGGCGTAGGGATGCCGCTCGTGCACGCCGATCCGGTTGCAGTACTCGGCGGTCCGCCGGATCTCGTCGATGTCGCTGAAATCGATCATCGGGTCGATGCCCTGGCTGTAGAGGTTCAGCCCCAGCGTCACCAGGTCGACGTTGCCCGAGCGCTCGCCGTTGCCGAACAGGCAGCCCTCGATGCGCTGGGCGCCCGCCAGCACCGCCAGCTCAGCGTCCGCGGTGGCGGTACCGCGGTCGTTGTGCGTGTGCACCGACAGCGCGATGTGCTCGCGCCGGGGCAGCTGCCTGCTCATCCACTCGATCTGGTCGGCGTAGACATTCGGCGTTGACCGCTCGACCGTGCAGGGCAGGTTCAGCACGATCTCGCGGTCCGGGCCAGGCTGCCAGGCGTCCATCACCGCCGCGCAGATGTCCAGCGAGAAATCGAGCTCGGTGTCCATGAAGATCTCAGGTGAGTACTCGTAGCCGAAGTCGGTGCCGGGCAGGTAGGTCTCGGCGAACTTCATCACCGCCCGGGTGCCCTCGACCGCCACGGCCCGGCATTCGGCGCGCCCGTCGCCGTCCCAGCCGAACACCACCCGGCGGAACATCGGCGCGGCCGCGTTATACAGGTGCACCGTGGCCTGGCTGGCGCCGGCCAGTGACTGCACGGTGCGCTCGATCAGCTCCTCGCGGGCCTGGGTCAGGACCGAGATGCGCACGTCGTCGGGGATCGAGCCGCCCTCGATCAGGCTGCGGATGAAATCGAAGTCGGTCTGGCTCGCGGCGGGAAAGCCGACCTCGATCTCCTTGTAGCCCATCCGGACCAGGAGGTCGAACATCGCATGCTTGCGCGCGGCGTTCATCGGGTCGATCAGGGCCTGGTTGCCGTCGCGGAGGTCGGTCGACAGCCACCGCGGCGCGGCGGTGATGGTGCGCGACGGCCATTGCCGGTCGGGCAGGTCAATGGCGGGGAATGGCCGGTACCGGTGGCACGGCATGCCGGATGGACGCTGGCTGTTCGGGTTGCTCATGGCGCGACTGCTCCTGGGATCATCTGACCGGAAGGGAATTCGGTCGGCGCAGCAGAGCAGCCCGCGGCGAGGGGCCGACCGGATTGGCTACCGGGCCTCGCCGCGGCCAAGAAGAAGCAGCGCGCGCATCATGACGTCGCCCAGGCTAGCCCACCGTGGGCGCCCGGCGCGACCGATCGGCCCTTCCCGCCCGGTTCCGGCGGGATGGGAGCGCAGCGGCCGGCCCGGCCCCGGGCCGCAATGCCCGCGGCGCCCGGGCGGGCCCCGATGGGCTCGCCCGGGCGCCGGGCCGGTCAGAGTTTCGGTCAGAGCTGGGTGGTGACTGCCTTGACCTCGGTGTAGTTGTTGAGTACCTCATGGCCCATCTCGCGGCCCCAGCCGGACTGCTTGTAGCCGCCGAACGGCAGGGAGGCGTCGAAGACGTTGTAGCAGTTGATCCAGACGGTGCCGGCCCTCAGCTTCTTGGCCAGCGCGTGGGCCTTGGAGATGTCCCTGGTCCAGATGCCGGCGCCGAGGCCGTACTCAGAGTCGTTCGCCACCGCGGCGATCTCGTCCAGGTCGCTGAACGGGGAGGCGACCAGGACCGGGCCGAAGATCTCCTCGCGGACGACCTTCATGTCCGGCGTGGTGTTGGTCAGCACGGTGGGCTCGATGAAGTAGCCGCGGTCGCCGAACCGGCCGCCGCCGGCCAGCGCGGTCGCGCCGTCGTCCTTGCCGGACTCCAGGAACCCGGTGACGCGCTGGAACTGCTCATCGGAGACCAGCGGCCCCATCTGGGTGCCCTGCTCCAGCCCCGAGCCCATCTTGATCGACTTGGCGATCTCGGCGACGCCGTCGACGACCTCGTCGTACCGGCTCTCCTGCACGAACAGCCGTGACCCGGCCACGCAGCACTGGCCGTGGTTGAAGAAGATCGCGTTCGCGGCGCCCTCGATCACCCCGGCCGGGGCGTCGTCGAACACGATGTTCGGGCTCTTGCCGCCCAGCTCCAGGGTCAGCTTCTTGAGGTTGCTGGCCCCGGCCGCGGCCACGATCAGCTTGCCGACCTCGGTGGAGCCGGTGAACGCGACCTTGTCCACGCCGCCGTGCATGGCCAGCGCCGCGCCCGCGGTCTCGCCGTAACCCGGTACCACGTTCACGACGCCATCGGGCACGCCGGCCTCGGCCATCAGCTCGGCCAGCCGCAGCGCGGTCAGCGGGGTCTGCTCGGCCGGCTTGAGCACCACGCAGTTGCCGGTGGCCAGCGCCGGGCCCAGCTTCCACGCGGCCATCAGCAGCGGGAAGTTCCACGGGATGATCTGCCCGACCACGCCGATCGGCTCCCGCAGCGTGTAGGAGTGGAAGTTCGCGCCCGGCATGTAGGGCACCGAGATGTTGATCGTGTTGCCCTCGATCTTCGTCGCCCACCCGGCCATGTAATGGAACAGGTCAGCGGCCAGCGGCACGTCCGCGGCCTGCGCGACCGCGAACGGCTTGCCGTTATCCAGCGACTCGAGCTGGGCCAGCTCGTCCACGTGCTGCAGGATCAGGTCCCCGATCCGCCAGATGATCCGGCCCCGCTCGGATGGCGTCATCCGGCTCCACGGGCCTTCCTCGAACGCCTTGCGCGCCGCGCGCACGGCCCGGTTGATGTCCTCCGCGTCACCCTCCGCGATCCGGGCGAGCGTCTCGCCGGTCGCCGGGTTCGGGGTGTCGAACGTCCGGCCCGATGCCGCGTCGACCCACTGCCCGTTGATGAACAGCTGCCGCGGCGAGCCGATGAACTCTTCGACGCTGCGTTCCAGTGTGACTGTCATGGATACTCATCTCCCGTATCGCACCTCGGCGTGCAGGCGCCTGCTGCGGCCCGCTGCCCCACCCGGGGCATGGGCGTAGCCATGGCCTGCCAGTAGTCCCAATCAGACTACAAAGGCCCGGATGGCACAAGGGGTCCGGCCGCGGGCCGCCCGGGCGCGGCGGACTCAGCTGACCGTGGCCGGCATCGCGGCGTCCAGGAACCGCAGCGTCGCCGAAACCGTCTCGTAGCGCCACAGGGCCAGGGTGTGCTCGAATCCGGTCACCTCGCCCAGCCGGTCGAGCAGCGCGGCCGCGATCGGGACGAGCTGCTGGCGCTGGGCGGCCAGCAGCGGGGCGGCGGACTGCCCGGCGCGGTCCAGCAGCGCCAGCTTCACCAGCAGCTCCGACCGCACGTCCCGGGCGTGCACCACCGGACGGGCCAGCCAGTCCGCCGCCGCGGCTCGCCCGGCCGGCGTGACCGCGACGACGGAGCGGACCGGGCCCTGGTGCGTCGGCTCCTCGCCCGCCGTCGCGATCAGCGTGAGCTGTTCCAGCCGCTGCAGGGAGCGGTAGATGACCGCCTTCTGCACCCGCCATACCTGCCCGATGCTGCCGTCCTGGGCGAGCAGCCCGGCCACGGCGAAGCCGTGCGTGGGCATCTCGCTCACCAGGCACAGCACGAGCCAATCGGTCAGCGACAGCTTCTGTTCCTGGGACCTGGGCACCAGCCCAGGTTAGGGCACGGCCCCGGGCCGGCTCACGGCGTGTCAGACGTTGAAGCCGAGGGCCCTCAGCTGCTCGCGGCCGTCCTCGGTGATCTTGTCCGGGCCCCACGGCGGCAGCCACACCCAGTTGATCCGGAAGTCGTTGACCAGGCCGTCCAGGGCCTCCCTGGTCTGGTCCTCGATCACGTCGGTCAGCGGGCAGGCCGCGCTGGTCAGCGTCATGTCGATGGTCGCGACCCGGTCGTCGCCGAGGGTCACGCCGTAGATCAGCCCGAGATCGACGACATTGACGCCGAGCTCGGGGTCGACCACGTCCCGGAGCGCCTCCAGCAGGTCCTCGGTGTCCTGGTCAAGCTCCTGGCCGGCCAGGCCGCCCGCGTTCTCCGTCATGTCTGCTCCCTCACCGCGTCCGCGGCAGTCCGTCCGTCGAGTGCGCGCCCGGTCGCGTCCTTCCAGGCCATCCAGCCGAGCAGGGCGCACTTGATCCTGGCCGGGTACTTCGATACGCCCTCGAACGCGATCGCGTCGCCGAGCACGTCCTCATCCGGCTCGCCCTCGCCCCTTGATTGCATCAGGGCGAGGAACTTATCGCTGATCTCCATGGCCTCGTGCACGGTCTTGCCGATGATCATCTCGGTCATCACGGACGTGCTGGCCTGGCTGATCGAGCAGCCGAGCGCGTCGTAGGACACGTCGGCCACGGCGGGCTCGCCGCCGGCGTCCTTCAGCGTCACCCGCAGCGTCACCTCGTCGCCGCAGGTCGGGTTCACGTGCTCGACCTCGGCGTCGAAAGGCTCCCGCAGGCCCCGGTTCTGGGGATTGCGGTAATGGTCCAGGATTATCTCCTGGTAGAGGGACTCGAGCTGCATCACACCGCCTTCAACACGCCGGACGTGCCCGCATGTTCCGCGCCCCGCGCGCCGCGCCCGCTCGCCACGCCGCTCACCCGGCGAAGAACTTCTGCGCCTGGCGCACGCCGTCGGCGAGCGCGTCCACCTCGTCCGCAGTGTTGTAGACATAAAACGTGGCCCGGGTGCTCGCTGCCGCGCCGAGGGCCCGGTGCAGCGGCCAGGCGCAGTGATGACCCGTCCGGACCGCGATCCCCAGCTCGTCGAGGACCTGCCCGACATCGTGCGGATGGATGCCGTCGACGGTGAACGACACCGCGCCGCCCCGGTCCGCCGTGGTCAGCGGGCCCAGGATCCGCACCCCGGCGATGCCGCCGAGCGCGTCCAGCGCGCGCGCGGTCAGCGCTTCCTCGTGCGCGGCCACCGCGGGCATGCCGAGCGCGTCCAGGTAATCGCAGGCCGCGGCGAGCCCGACCGCCTGCGCGGCGGCGGGCACCCCCGCCTCGAACCGCTCCGGCGGCGGCAGGAACGTCGAGCCTTCCATCCGGACCACCTCGATCATGGAGCCGCCGGTGACGAACGGCGGCATGACCTCAAGCAGCTCGCGCCGGCCCCACAGCACCCCGATGCCGGACGGCCCGAGCATCTTGTGCGAGGAGAACGCGAGGAAGTCCGGGCCGAGCGTGGCCACGTCTACCGGCCGGTGCGGCACCGACTGGGCGCCGTCGGCTACCACCAGCGCGCCGCGGGCATGCGCCAGCGCCGCGATCCGGCCGACCGGCGGGATCGTGCCGGTGACGTTGGACTGGTGCGTGACCGCGACCACCTTGGTCCGGCCGGTGATCAGCTCATCGGCGTGGCTCAGGTCCAGCCGGCCGTCCGGGGTTACGCCGAACCAGCGCAGCGTGGCGCCGGTGCGCTGGCATAGCTGCTGCCAGGGCACCAGGTTGGCGTGGTGCTCCATCTCGGTGACGAGCACCTCGTCGCCGGGGCCGACCGCGAACCGCCCGGCCGAAGGGCCGGCCGTGGCGGCGTTGCTCATGGCGTAGGCGATCAGGTTCAGCGCCTCGGTCGCGCTCTTGGTGAACACGATCTCGCCGGGATCGGCGCCGATGAACGCGGCGACCCGGGCGCGGGCGCCCTCGTAGGCGTCGGTCGCCTCCTCGCCGAGCAGGTGCGCGCCGCGGTGCGCCGCCGAGTTGCGCTGGGTGTAGAACTCGCGCTCGGCGTCGAGCACCTGGCGGGGCTTGTGCGCGGTGGCCCCGGAGTCGAGGTAGATCAGCGGGTTGCCGCCGCGCACGGTCCTGGTCAGGATCGGGAAGTCCGCCCGGACCGCGGCGACGTCGAAGCCAGGCGGCGCCGCCGCCGCGCTTCCGGCGGCCCGGTATCCGGTGGCCGTCATGCCGGTGCGCCGGCCTTCACGAACTCCTCGTACCCGCTGGTCTCCAGCTCCTCGGCCAGCTCCGGGCCGCCCTCCTTGACGATCCGGCCGCCGACGAAGACGTGCACGAAGTCGGGCTGCACGTAGCGCAGGATCCGGGTGTAGTGGGTGATCAGCAGCACGCCCCGGTCCGGCTGGGCGCGGAACCGGTTGACGCCGTCGGCCACTACCTTCAGCGCGTCGATATCCAGCCCGGAGTCGGTCTCGTCCAGGATGGCGATCTTCGGATTGAGCAGCTGGAGCTGCAGGATCTCGTGCCGCTTCTTCTCCCCGCCGGAGAAACCCTCGTTCACGTTGCGCTGGGCGAACACCGGGTCGATGGACAGGTCAGCCATGGCCGCCTGCATCTCCTTCAGGAACAGCCGGAGCTTCGGCGGCTCGCCGCGGACCGCGGTGATGGCGGTGCGCAGGAAGTTCGACACCGACACGCCCGGCACCTCGGCCGGGTACTGCATGGCCAGGAACAGCCCGGCCCGGGCGCGGGCGTCCACGCTCATGGCCAGCACGTCCTCGCCGTCCAGCGTGACCGAGCCCTGGGTGACCTGGTACTTGGGGTGACCGGCGATGGCGTAGGCCAGCGTGGACTTGCCCGAGCCGTTCGGCCCCATGATGGCGTGCGTCTGCCCGTCCCGCACGACCAGGTCGACGCCGCGCAGGATCTCCTGGCGCTGGCCCGCCGGGTCCGTCACGCTGGCGTGCAGGTCGCGGATCTCAAGGATGGACATCATCTCTCCTGATCTGGTTGCGCAGCGAGCGCGACGTAGACGTCGTCGCCGTCGATCTGCACGGGATAGGTGGGTACCGGCTTGGTCGCCGGGGGGCCGGTGGGCTGGCCGGAGCGCAGGTCGAAACAGGATCCGTGCAGCCAGCACTCGACCGTGTGGTCGTAGACCTCGCCTTCCGACAGCGGGACCTCCTCGTGCGAGCACACGTCCCGCAGCGCGAAGACCTCGCCGGCGGTCCGGATGATGGCGACCGGCGTGTCGCGTATCTCCACCCCGAGCGCCCCGTCCTCGGGCACGTCGGAGAGGGCGCAGGCGCGCACGAAGGCAGCGAGCTCGGTCATCCGAGCTCCGCTTCCACCGCCGCGGCAATCCGCGCGTGCAGCTCGGGCACCTCGATCTGCGCGATCAGCTCGCCGAAGAAGCCGCGGATCACGAGCCGGCGGGCCTCGTCGTACGGGATGCCGCGGGCCATCAGGTAGAACAGGTGATGGTCCTCCAGCCGCCCGCTGGCGCTCGCGTGCCCGGCGCCGACGACCTCGCCGGTCAGGATCTCCAGGTTCGGCACCGAGTCGACCCGGGTGCCGTCGCTCAGCACCAGGTTCCGGTTGTACTCATACGTGTCGGTGCCGGTCGCCTCGGCCCGGATGACCACGTCGCCGATCCAGACCGCGTGCGCGTCGCTGCCCTGCAGCGCGCCCTTATAGGTGACCCGGCTGCGGCAGTTGCGCTCAGCATGGTCCACGAACAGCCGGTGCTCAAGGTGCTGGCCGGCGTCGGCGAAGTACAGCCCGCGCAGCTCGGCATCCCCGCCCGGGCCCGCGTAGCGGACCGACGGCGCGAGCCTGACCACGCTGCCGCCGAGCGTCACGGCGGAATGCGTGACCCGCGCGTCCCGCCCGACCCGCAGCTGGTGGTGCGACAGATGCACCGCGTCGTCGTCCCAGTCCTGCAGCGAGACCACGGCCAGCGCGGCCCCGTCCCCGACGATCAGCTCGACATTGTCGGCATATGTCGCCGACCCGCTGTACTCCAGCACCACCACAGCCCGCGCATTCGGCTTGACGTCGACCACCAGGTGCCCCGCCGCGGCCTGCGCGGCATCCTCGCCCCGGATGGTGACCCAGCTGGGCCGCGTGCTCTCCATGCCCTCCGGCACCGTGAGCACGGTCGCCTCCCGGAAGGCTTCGAACGCCCGGGCACTGACCCGGTCAGCGGGCACGAAGGAGGTGCCGAGCCGGGGGTCGCCGTGTTGCGCCAGCTCAACGGCGACTTCCGGGTCGGCATCGACGACCACGCCGATCTTCCCGTCCAGCACCGCGTCCGAATGCAGCCCGCGCAGCCGGCGCAGCGGAGTAAACCGCCACTCCTCCTCGCGCCCGGCCGGCACGCCGAAGTCGGCCGGGTCATAGGACCGGCGCTCATGCAGCCTGGAGACGGGAGCCGAGGTCTCCACGGCCCCCTGAAGGCTCGCCATCAGCCGACCGCCCCCTCCATCTGCAGCTCGATCAGCCGGTTCAGCTCGATGGCGTACTCCATCGGCAGCTCGCGCGCGATCGGCTCGACGAACCCGCGGACGATCGTGGCCATCGCCTCGTCCTCGGTCATCCCGCGGCTCATCAGGTAGAACAGCTGGTCATCGGAGATCTTCGAGACGGTGGCCTCGTGGCCCATCTCGACGTCATCCTCGCGGACGTCCACGTACGGATACGTGTCCGACCGGCTGACCGAGTCAACCAGCAGCGCGTCGCACTTCACCGTGGACCTGGAGTGCGCGGCGCCTTCCTGCACCTGGACCAGGCCGCGATAGGAGGTACGGCCGCCGGCCCGGGCCACCGACTTGGACACGATCGACGACGAGGTGTTCGGGGCGCAGTGCACCATCTTGGCGCCCGCGTCCTGGTGCTGGCCGGTGCCCGCGAAGGCCACCGACAGGGTCTCGCCCCGGGCGTGCTCGCCCATCAGGTAGACCGCCGGGTACTTCATGGTCACCTTCGAGCCGATGTTGCCGTCCACCCACTCCATGCTCGCCCCGGCCTGGCAGATGGCCCGCTTGGTGACCAGGTTGTAGACGTTGTTGGACCAGTTCTGGATGGTGGTGTAGCGGCAGTGCGCGTTCTTCTTCACGATGATCTCGACGACCGCCGAGTGCAGCGAGTCGGAGGAGTAGATCGGCGCCGTGCAGCCCTCGACGTAGTGCACGCTGGCGCCCTCGTCGACGATGATCAGCGTCCGCTCGAACTGGCCCATGTTCTCGGTGTTAATCCGGAAGTAGGCTTGCAGCGGGATGTCCACGTGCACGCCCTTGGGCACGTAGATGAAGCTGCCGCCGGACCAGACCGCCGTGTTCAGCGAGGCGAACTTGTTGTCGCCCACCGGGATCACGGTGGCGAAGTACTCCTGGAATAGCTCCGGGTGCTCGCGCAGCGCAGTGTCGGTGTCCTGGAAGATGACGCCCTTTTCCTCCAGGTCCTCGCGGATCTTGTGGTAGACGACCTCGCTCTCGTACTGCGCGGCCACGCCCGCCACCAGGCGCTGCTTCTCCGCCTCGGGGATGCCGAGCCGGTCGTAGGTGTTCTTGATGTCGGCGGGCAGCTCTTCCCAGCTTCCCGCCTGCTTCTCGGTCGACCGGACGAAGTACTTGATGTTCTCGAAGTCGATGCCGGAAAGGTCAGAGCCCCAGCTGGGCATGGGCTTGCGGCGGAAGAGCTTGAGGCCCTTCAGCCGTAGCTCCAACATCCAGTCCGGCTCGTCCTTCAGCGCCGAGATGTTGCGGACGACGTCCTCGGACAGGCCGCGGCGCGCCGTCGCGCCGGCCGCGTCCGAGTCGGACCAGCCGAACTTATAGTTGCCAAGCCCGTCGAGCTCGGGATGGGTTGCCATCGTTGTCATGCGGAGATGCCTCCGGATTTGTTGGCCGTGGTGCTATCAGTGGGGTTAGCCGTGGTGCGTGATTTCAGTAGTGATGGCGGGCTGACGTGCGTGGTGCAGACCCCGTCACCGCGGGAGATGGTGGCGAGCCGCTGCACCGGGGTTCCGAGCAGGCGGCCGAACGCCTCCGTCTCCGCCTCGCAGAGCTGGGGGAACTCGGCGGCCACGTGCGCCACTGGGCAGTGATGCTGGCAGAGCTGCTCGCCCCCGCCGGCCGCGGGCGCGCCGCTGGCCGACGCGGCGTAACCGTCCGCCGACAGCGCCTCCGCCAGTGCCCTCACCCGCTCACGGGGGGAGCCGGAGCCGACTGCCTCGCGGTACCGGTTCTCCAGGTCGGCTATCTGCCGCCGGGCGAACTCGGCGACCGCATCCGGCCCGGCCCGCTCGGCCAGGAACCGCAGGGCGCTGGTGGCCAGGTCGTCGTAGGCGTGCTCGAAGGCACTGCGGCCGGCGTCGGTGATCGCGAACAGCCGGGCCTGCCGCCGCGGCCGCGGGCCCCGTAGGACCGGGCCACCCGGCTCTCGATCATGCCGTCGGCCAGCAGGTTGTCCAGGTGCCGCCGGACCGCGGCCGGGGTCAGGCCGAGCCGCGCGCTGAGCGCCGTGGCCGTCGCCGGGCCGTTCTCCAGGATCAGCCGGGCGATCGTGGCCCGGGTGCCCCGCTCGGAGCCGGACTGTGCTGCCGTAGCCTGGGCTGGCGCAGCGCGCTGCCGGGCGTCCCCGCCGGGGCCGCCCGAGGCAGTACTTGCCAGTCCCATACTTTTCACAACATCATTGTGTCGTAAATGCATCCCGGTCCGCAATCCGGATGCCAGATCGGCCCCGGCTGCTGGCCGACTGTCCCGCTAGTGCCCTGGCGTCCCACCCGCCGGGCCCGGGCCGGCGCCGCTCCCCCGGGCTGGCCCGCTCCGAGGAGACCTAGTGACCGACGCAGTAACCGGCGCACACCGGACGGCGCGGCAGCTGTGGACCCTGTTCGAGCCCGTGCACGCGGTGACCTACTTCTCCGCCGAGGCGCGGTCGGCGTTCGAGGACGCCGGGCTGCGCGGATTCTGGCGCGGCTACTTCGCCGGCCGGGCGGCGCCGCTGGGCCGGATCGGCGCCGCACCGGTGACGGCGGCATTCTTCAGCTTCGCTCCGCCGATGGTCGCCCGGGCCGTGCCGGCGATCTGGGAGCTGATCACGCCGGAGGAGGCGCTGCGGGTCCGGTCCGCGGGCGCGGCGGCCGCCCTGGGCCGGCTGCTGTCCGGCCCGGACGGAGCACTCCTGGCCGCCGCGGCGGCCGCGGCCGGCCTGCTCACCGGGGTAATCGAGGGGATCGATTGCGCGGGCCGGGTGCTCGCCGCGCCGAACGCGCTGCGACCGGCTCCGGACGAGCCGCTGGCCCGGCTCTGGCACGCCGCGACCGTGCTCCGCGAGCATCGGGGTGACGGTCACGTGGCCGCGCTGGTCGCGGCGGGCATCGACGGCTGCGAGGCGCTGGTGCTGCGGGCCGGGATGGACCTGTCCCGCGAGCTGCTGCAGCCGATCCGCGGCTGGGCCGACGCGGACTGGGAGCAGGCGGCGTCCCGGCTGGCCGCGCGGGGCTGGCTGGGCGCCGATGGCCGGCTGACCGCCGCGGGCGCGGCGGCGCACCGGGCGGTGGAAGAGTCGACCGACCTGGCCGCCGCCCGGCCGTGGGCCGGGCTCGGGCCGGATCGGCTGGCCGAACTGCTGGCCGTGCTGCGGCCGGTGGCCCGGGCGTGCGCGGCTGACCTGCCCTATCCCAACCCGGTCGGCATGCCGGCCCCGGACGGCTAGCTCGCGGCCGGGCCGGGAACAGGATCGCGGGCTCAGGGGTTGCCCTTCTTCGGGAGAAGGGTTGCCCCTGTTCGGGAGGTGGTACGGTGCCGCGACGCGCGCCCCGGCGGATCGCGACGATCAGCGTCCACACATCTCCGCTTGAGCAGCCGGGCACCGGTGACGCCGGTGGCCTCAATGTTTACGTCGTCGAGGTGGCCAGGGTACTGGCCGCCCGTGGCGTCGAGGTGGACATCTTCACCCGCGCGGTATCCCGCAACATGCCGCCGGTGGCGGAGCTGGCCCCCGGCGTCCTCGTCCGGCACTTGCCGGCCGGGCCGTTCGAGGACCTGGACAAGGCCGATCTGCCCGCCCAGCTCTGCCACTTCACCTTCGAGGTGCTCCGGGCCGAGGCCGCCTACGCGCCCGGCCGGTACGACCTGATCCACGCGCACTACTGGCTATCGGGCCAGGTCGGCGCCGTCGCCAAGGAGCGCTGGGGGGTGCCGTTCGTGCAGACCATGCACACCCTGGGCAAGGTGAAGAACGCCGCGCTCGCGGCCGGCGATGCGGCCGAGCCCGAGGTCCGGATTCGCGGTGAGGCCGAGGTCATCGCCGCCGCCGACCAGCTGGTGGCGAACACCGATGAGGAAGCCCGGCAGCTGATCGGGCTGTACGGCGCCGATCCTGACCAGGTATGCACCATCAACCCCGGCGTCGACCTGGCCGTCTTCCGCCCCGGGTCGCAGGACCTGGCCCGGCAGCGGCTCGGCCTGCCCCGCGACGGCATCGTGCTCCTGTTCGCCGGCCGGGTCCAGCCCCTCAAGGCCCCCGATGTGGTGCTGCACGCCGCGGCCCAGATGGTCCGCGACGACCCGGACCTGGCCGTGGCTGACCGTCGTGTTCGTCGGCGGCCCGAGCGGCACCGGCCGGGCCGACCCGGACAGCCTGTCGCTGCTGGCCGCCCGCCTGGGCGTGGCCGGGATCGTCCGGCTGGAGCCGCCCTGCCCGCAGTCCGAGCTGGCCGACTGGTACCGGGCGGCGACGCTCGTCATGGTGCCGTCCTACTCCGAGTCGTTCGGGTTCGTCGCGGTGGAGGCGCAGGCCTGCGGCACTCCGGTGGTAGCCGCATCGGTCGGCGGACTGCGAACGGTGGTCCGGCACGGCGTGTCCGGCGTGCTCGTCGACTCGCGCGAGCCGGCCAGCTACGCGCGTGCGATGCGGGACCTGATCGCCACGCCGGGCGCGCTGGCCCGCCTGTCCCGCGGCGCGCCCGAGCACGCCGCCCGCTTCGGCTGGCCCCGGACCGTTGACCGGATGCTGCAGATGTACGGGGCGGTCATGAGCAAGGCGGCCGTCGCGGCCGACGCCTGACCAGGCGGGTGCATCAGGCCAGGAAGCCGCGGAGCAGGGCGCCGGTGCCGTCCAGGTGCTCCGCCACCGCCTGCCGGGCTAGCTCGGCGTTTCCGGCCAGGATCGCCTCGACGATGGCCGCATGCTGGCCGGCCGTGTGATCGATGTTGCGCCGCAGCACCGGAATCGCGTTGAGCAGGTCGTTCAGGCGCATCCGGGCGTCCGCGCAGGCGGCGGCCAGCAGGGTTGATCCGGTGAGCTCGGCAATGGACAGGTGGAACAGGGTGTCCAGCCGCCGGTAGTCCTGCGGGCTGGCCCGCCGGACGTCCGCGAGCCGGGCCTGCAGGACGGCCCGCACGTTGGCGCGCGCGGTCTCGCCGGCGACCTGGGCCAGCAGCTGGGCGGAGCCGGTCTCGACCGCCATCCGGAAGGTCAGCGCGTCGGTGAGCTTGTCTCCGTCCGCCAGCGCGATCCGGCGCAGCTCACCGGGGCTGGGCGCGGGCGGGCGGTAGGTGACGAAGGTGCCGCCCGAGCGGCCGCGCCTGGATTCGACGAAGCCGGCCTGCTGCAGCTCGCGGATGGCCTCGCGGAGGGTAATGCGGCTGATGCCGAGCTGGGCGGCCAGGCCCCGCTCGGACGGGAATCGCTGCCCCGGCCCGACCACGCCGAGCTTGATCACCGTCAGCAGCCGCTCGACAGTCTCCTCGAAGGCGTTGCCCGCCCGTACGGGCCGCAAGACGGTGGTCAGCTCGAATTCGCCGGTGGTCACGATCGCCCTCCGCGGCGGACGGCATTGTCGCGCCGAGCCTACGGCACCGCCCCGTTCACGCTATGTGGCCTGTGCGCCGCGGGCCACGCCCGCGGCCGGCCGCAGCCGGTGTTACCCGCGATGCCTGACGGTGTCAGTGATGTCCGCTGCGGCTGGCGATATCCGCGGGGATCAATCCGGCCAGGGGGCTTGACATTGCCCCAGACCTGTCCATCATTGGTCTGATATTGAACCATTGAAAACCCGGCCGCCGGCCCGGGCCCTCCCCCGGCATCCTTCGCACGCCTGACACCATCCGACGCCCGGACACAAGGAGCATGCCGTGTCGGTCAACGAGCAACCGGCCTCAGTGCCGCTCAGCAGTGACGAAGCCACACTCCATCAGCTCGGCTACGCGCAGGAACTGCGCCGGCGAATGTCAGGCTTCTCCAACTTCGCCGTGTCGTTCACCATCATCTCGATCCTGTCCGGCTGCCTGACCTTGTACTACTTCGGCATGGACGAGGGCGGCCCGGCCGTCATCGTCTGGGGCTGGCCATTCGTCGGGATCATGACGCTGCTCGTCGGCCTGGCCATGGCGGAGGTCTGCTCCAGCTACCCGACCGCGGGCGGCCTCTATTACTGGTCGGCCAAGCTGGCCAGGCGCAACGGGCCCGCCTGGTCATGGTTCACCGGCTGGTTTAACTTCCTCGGCCAGGTCGCTGTCACGGCGGGCATCGACTTCGGCGCGGCGTTCTTCATCAACGCGTTCGGCAGCCTGCAGTGGGGCTGGAGCACAGCGCACTGGGTGACGATCCTGATCTACGCGATCGTGCTGTTCGTGCACGCCATGCTGAACCAGTTCGGCATCCGGCTGGTGGCGCTGCTGAACGACATCAGCGTCTGGTGGCACATCCTCGGCGTGCTGATCATCGTCGGGGTGCTGGCGTTCGCGCCGGCCCACCACCTGCCCGCCAAGGACGTTTTCACTGGCCTGTTCAACAACAGCGGCCTGAATGTCGGCTGGTGGTACATCCTCCCGGTCGGCCTGTTGCTCGCGCAGTACACCTTCACCGGCTATGACGCCTCGGCGCACATGACCGAGGAGACGAACAAGGCCGCCACCGCTGGCCCGCGCGGCATCGTGATGTCGATCGTGGTTTCCCTGTTCGCCGGCTGGGTGCTGCTGATCGGCATGACCTTCTCGATTCAGGGCAAGATTGGCGGGCTCAGGTACCTCGCCGCGGCTGCCGCCGGTCCCGCCGCGCCCGCCCAGATCTGGCAGCAAGCGATCGGCCTCACCGGCGCGAAGCTGCTGCTGCTGATCGCGATCGGCGCCCAGTTGTTCTGCGGCATGTCCTCGATTACCGCGAACTCCCGGATGATCTACGCGTTCTCGCGTGACGGCGCTCTGCCCGGCTCGGCCCTCTGGCACCGGGTGAACAAGCGGACCAGGACTCCCACCAACGCGATCTGGCTCGCGGCCGGTGGCGCCCTGATCCTCGGCCTGCCTTACCTGTGGAACTCCGTCGCGTACGGAGCCGTTACCTCGATCGCGGTCATCGGCCTGTACATCGCCTACGTCACGCCGACGTTCCTGCGGCTCCGCCGGGGCGAAAGCTTCCAGCGCGGACCGTGGCACCTGGGCCGGTGGAGTTATCTGGTCGGCTGGACCGCGGTTGTCTGGGTTGTGATCATCGTGATCCTGTTCATGCTGCCGCAGTTCGGGCCGCTGACCAGCGGAGGCACGCTGGACCTCAATACCCTCAACTACGCGGTCGTCGCGGTCATCGTGGTGATCGGCTTCGCGGGGATCTACTGGCTAGTGTCGGCGAAGAACTGGTTCACCGGGCCGCGGGTGCAGGGCTCGCCGGAAGAACTGGCCGCGATCGAGCATGAACTTGAGGTCTGATGGCCGTTCATCGCGGTGACGAGGCCGTCCGCCGGCCCGGGATGCTGACGCTGGAGCGGCTGCGCACCGGCTACGGCACCGGCGAGATCGACACGGTCGTGCTGGCCTTTACCGACATGCAGGGCCGCCTGCAGGGCAAGCGGCTGTCCGCGGAGTTCTTTCTGGGCGAGGTGGCCGAGAACTACTCGGAGGGCTGCAACTACCTGCTCGCGGTCGACGTCGACATGAACACCGTGGACGGGTACGCGATGTCCTCCTGGGATCGCGGGTACGGCGACTTCGTGCTGGTGCCCGACATGAGCACGCTGCGCTACCTGCCCTGGCACGAGGCCACCGTCTTGGTCATCGCCGACCTGACCTGGCTGGACGGCACCCCGGTGGTGGCCTCGCCGCGGCAGATACTCAAGGCGCAGACCGACCGGCTGGCGGCCCGCGGCTGGCAAGCGATGGCGGGCACCGAACTCGAGTTCGTGGTGTACCAGGACACCTACGAGCAGGCGGCCGACAAGGGCTATCACAACCTCGTGCCCGCTAACCAGTACAACGTGGACTACTCGATCCTCGGCACCTCGCGGATCGAGCCGCTGCTGCGGGCGATCCGCAACGGGATGGAGGGCGCCGGGCTCTACGTGGAATCGGCCAAGGGCGAGTGCAATCTGGGCCAGCACGAGATCGCCTTCCGGTACGCCGAGGCGGTGGCCACCTGTGACAATCACTCGATCTACAAGACCGGCTCGAAGGAAATCGCCGCGCAGGCCGGGATGAGCATCACGTTCATGGCCAAGCCGAATGACCGCGAGGGCAACTCCTGTCACATCCATCTCTCCCTGCTCGGGGAGGGTGGAACGGCGGTGCTCGCCGGGGACGGCCCATACGGGCTGTCCAAGACCGGCGAGCACTTCCTGGCCGGTCAGCTCGCGGCCATGCGCGAGCTGACCCTCTGCTACGCGCCGAACATCAACTCCTACAAGCGCTACGTGCCGGGCAGCTTCGCGCCGACCGCGGTCCGGTGGGGCGTGGACAACCGGACCTGCGCGCTGCGGCTGGTCGGCCACGGCCACTCGCTCCGGGGCGAGAACCGCACCCCCGGCGGGGACGTGAACCCCTACCTGGCGGTGGCGGCGATGATCGCCGGCGGGCTGCACGGCATCGACAACGAGCTGCCGCTGGAGCCGGTCTGCGAGGGTAACGCCTACCTGGACATGAGCACGCGGGTACCGCATACGCTGCGCGACGCGCTTGAGTTGTGGGAGCAGAGCGAGATAGTCAGCCAGTCGTTCGGCACGGAGGTACAGGAGCACTACGCCAACTACGCCCGGGTGGAGCTGGCCGCCTTTGACGCCGCGGTAACCGACTGGGAGCTGCGGCGCTGCTTCGAGCGGCTCTAGCGACCGGCCCGGCCGTCAGGACCGTGACCGGGAGGCCGTCAGGGACCACCGGCCGCACGCCACGGTGCAGCCAGACCACGGTGCCGCCAAGCCACAGGGAGTGACCGTCGCATGTCCGAGTTCACCGTCGTGAACCCAGCCACCGAGGAGATCGTCACCACCGTGACGCGCACCTCCCTGGCGCAGACCGATGCCGCGATCGAGCGGGCCGTGGCGGCGCAGGTGAGCTGGCGGGCGATCGCGCCCGCTGACCGGGCCGGCCTGCTGCGCGGCTTCGCCAGCGCGGTGGACGCCCACATCGAGGAGCTGGCCGGCCTGGAGATCGCCGGTGCCGGGCATCCGGTCGGCCAGGCCCGCTGGGAAGCCGGCCAGGTCCGCGACGTGCTCAACTACTACGCCGCCGCGCCGGAGCGAGCCTGCGGCAAGCAGATCCCGGTGGCCGGCGGGCTGGACGTCACCTTCAACGAGCCGATCGGCGTGGTCGGCCTGATCGTGCCGTGGAACTTCCCGATGCCGATCCTGTCCTGGGGCATGGCGCCCGCGCTGGCGGCCGGCAACGCGGTGATTGCCAAGCCGGCCGAGATGACGCCGCTGACCGCGATCAGGATCGCCGAGCTCGCGCTGGCGGCCGGCCTTCCGGAGGGAGTGTTCCAGGTGCTGCCGGGCCAGGGCAGCGTCGTCGGGCAGCGCCTGGTCGACCATCCGGCCGTCCGCAAGATCGTGTTCACCGGGTCGACCGAGGTCGGCCGGGAGATCATGGCCGGCTGCGCGCGCCAGGTGAAGCGGGTCACGCTGGAACTCGGCGGCAAGAGCGCCAACATCGTGTTCGCCGACGCCGACCTGGAGCGGGCCGCGGCCACCGCGCCGCAGGCCGCGTTCGACAACGCCGGGCAGGACTGCTGCTCCCGGTCGCGGATCCTGGTGCAGCGCTCGGTCTTCGACCGTTTCATGGAACTGCTCGAGCCCGCGGTCAAGGCCGTCGCGGTCGGCGACCCGGCATCGGCGGCGACCGTGATGGGACCGCTGATCTCGGCCGCCCACCGGGACCACGTCGCGTCCTACGTGCCGGACGGCGCGCCGGTGGCCTTCCGCGGCACCGCTCCCTCCGGGCCGGGCCACTGGTATCCGCCGACCGTGCTCGCGCCGGTCCGGATGGATGACCCGGCCTACACCGAGGAGGTGTTCGGCCCGGTGCTGACCGTCACCCCGTTTGACGACGAGGCATCGGCCGTGGCGCTGGCCAATGACACGCCCTACGGCCTGTCCGGATCAATCTGGACCAGCGACGTGGGCCGCGCGATCCGGGTGGCCAGGGCGGTGGAGACCGGCAACCTGTCGGTCAACTCGCACGCCTCGGTCCGCTATTCGACCCCGTTCGGCGGGTTCAAGCAGTCCGGTCTCGGCCGGGAACTCGGGCCGGACGCCCTGGACGCGTTCACCGAGGTCAAGAACGTTTTCATCGCAACGGAGGGGTGAGCAGCCATGGAGCGCTTGCAGGACCGGGTCGCCGTCGTCACCGGTGCGGGCAGCGGGATCGGGCTGGCCAGCGTGCGCCGGCTGGCCGGCGAGGGGGCGATGATCGTCGCCGTCGACATCGACGAGGCGGCCGGCCGGGCGGCCGCGGAGGAGACCGGCGGCATGTTCATCGCGGCCGACGTGGCGAACGAGGACGATGTCCGGCGCCTGTACGAGACCGTGGTGGCGCGACACGGGCGGGTTGATATCTCGTTCCATAACGCGGGCATTTCGCCGCCGGAAGATGACTCCATCCTGACCACCGGCCTCGATGCCTGGCGCCGGGTCCAGGAGGTGAATCTCACCTCGGTCTACCTGTGCTGCAAGTACGTGATCCCGTACATGCAGCGGCAGGGGAAGGGGTCGATCATCAACACGGCGTCGTTCGTCGCCGTGCTCGGCGCGGCCACCTCGCAGATCTCCTATACCGCGTCCAAGGGCGGGGTGCTGGCCATGAGCCGCGAGCTCGGCGTGCAGTTCGCCCGGGAGGGCATCCGGGTGAACGCGCTGTGCCCGGGCCCGGTCAACACGCCGCTGCTGCGGGAGCTTTTCGCCAAGGACCCGGAGCTCGCGGCGCGGCGGCTGGTGCACATCCCGGCCGGCCGGTTCGCCGAGCCGGATGAGATAGCCGCCGCCGTCGTGTTCCTGGCCAGCGATGACGCATCGTTCATCACCGCTGCGTCCTTCCTCGTGGACGGCGGGATCTCCGGCGCCTACGTGACACCGCTGTAGCTGCTGCCGCCCGCCGATCCGCGGGCCGGGCGGCGGGCGCCGCCCGGCTTGCGCCGAAGGAGCGATTATGACCGCACCCGGGCCCGGGGCCCCGCCGCCGGCTACGCCGGACGCGAGGTGTGGGGCGCCCTGATCGGCGGCGCGTTCGCCGACGCCGGGGACGCGGCGACGTTCGCCGTCATGGAGCCCGCGACCGGACGGCCGATCGCGCGCGTCGTCTGCGGCGACGCCGGGCTGGTGGACCGGGCGGTGGCCGCCGCCCGGCGCGCGTTCGGGCCCTGGCGCGACACGCCCCCGCGCGAGCGCGGCCGGCTGCTGCGGCTGGTCGCCGCGAAGATCCGGGCGAACGCGGCGGAACTGGCCGAACTCGAGGCCCGCGAGGTGGGCAAGCCGCGCCGCGACGCCGCGGCCTTCGACCTGTCCTACTGCCAGGCCGGCTACGACTATTACGCGGGCCTCGCCGACACCCTGCACGGCGAGATCATCGACCAGGGCCCGATCGAGGCCAGAGTGCTGTACGAGCCCTACGGCGTGGTCGCCGCGATCCTGCCCTTCAACTGGCCGCCGATCCATTTCACCAAGAAGTGCGCACCGGCCCTGGCGGCCGGCAACACCGTGATCGTCAAGCCCGGGGAGCAGGCGCCGCTCACCGTGCTGCGGCTGGCCGAGCTGGCCGGCGAGGTCCTGCCGCCCGGCGTGCTGAACGCCGTTCCCGGTGCCGCGGCCGGCCCGGCCCTGGCGGCGCATCCGGGGGTGCAGCGCATCACGTTCACCGGGGCGACCGCGACCGGGCGGCAGGTGCTGCGCAGCGCCGCGGCGAACCTGACGTTTGCGACGATGGAACTGGGCGGCAAGAACGCGCTCATGGTGCTGGCCGACGCCGACCTGGATGCGGCGGTCGATGTCGCGCTCGAGGGCATGTTCTACAACCAGGGCGAGGCGTGCACGTCGACCGCGCGGATCCTGGTCCACGACTCGGTCCATGACGAGTTCCTCGATCGGTTCGCGCGCGCCACCGGGCGGCTGGTCGTCGGCGACGGCCTTGACCCGGCCACCGACATCGGGCCGATGGTCGACGCCGCCCAGCGCGACAAGGTGCTCGGCTACCTGCGGACCGGACTCGGCGAGGGGGCCCGGCTGGTCATGCAGGGCACGCTGCCGGGCGACGAGCGGCTAAGGGACGGTTACTGGGTGCCGCCGGTGATCCTGGCCGACGTCACGCCGGACATGACCATCGCGCAGGAAGAGATCTTCGGGCCGATCGCCTGCGTGCTGCGCTTCCGCACCGAGGAGGAGGCGATCGAGATCTGCAACGGCACGGCGTACGGGCTGACCGCGGCGATCTGCACGACCGACATCGCCCGCGCGGACCAGATCGCGCGGCGGCTGGAGGCGGGCATGGTGTTCGTCAACAACTACATGCGCCGCTCGTTCCTCGGCTCGCCGTTCGGCGGCGTCAAGGGCAGCGGGTTCGGCCGCGAGAACGCGATCGAGACGCTGCACGAATTCGTCCGCTCGAAGAACATCCGGTTCCCGTCCGGACGCGGCCAGGTGCCGGCCTGGCCGCCGCGGGACTGATCGCCGCCCGGAGTTCCCGGATTCGTCCCGGCCGCACCCAACCCGTCATATCCTCCGTGATCATGGGTTCGCAGGCAGCGGGCAGCGGGAGGTTCAGGTGAGCGACATTCGTTCCGGGAGCGGCGCCGGGCCCGCACCGGTGATCGGGATCAGCGCCTACCACGAGCAGGCCCACTGGGGGAAATGGGACGCTGACGCCGCCATCCTGCCGTGGCGCTATCCCGACCGGCTCGCCGCGGCGGGCGGCATCCCGGTGCTGCTGCCGCCGGTCCCCCGCATCTCCGAGGTGCTCGGCCGGCTCGATGCGCTCGTCCTGTCCGGCGGCGGCGACTTCGATCCGGCCGGCTACGGCGCGCAGCGCCACCCGGCCACTACGTCGGTCCGGCCGGATCGTGACGCCGCCGAGATCGCGCTGCTGTCCGCCGCGCTGGAACGCGGGCTGCCGGTGCTCGGCATCTGCCGCGGCATGCAGGTGATCAACGTGGCCATGGGCGGCACCCTGCACCAGCACGTGCCGGATCTGGTCGGCCACCACGAGCACGCGTCGGTGCCGGGCTCCTACGGCGCCCACCCGGTCCGGGTCGCCGCGGGCAGCGGGCTGGCCACGATCCTCGGCCGGACCCAGGTCGATACGGTGCCGACCCAGCACCATCAGGCGCTCGACCGGCTGGGCGACGGCCTGACCGCCACGGCCTGGTCGGACGACGGCATCGTCGAAGCGGTCGAACTCGACGCGCCCGGCTGCCCGTTCGCGGTGGCCGTGCAGTGGCATCCGGAGGCGGGCGACGACCTGAGCCTGTTCCGTTCGCTGGTCGCGGCCGCGGCGGCCGGAGCCCCCGCGGCGGCGCTCGCGCCCTGACCCGGCCGCGCGCCGCCCGGGTGGCTAGGCTCCGCTGTCATGACCGATAACGCGGAGCACGATGGGCCAGCGCAGGATCCGGCCCCGGTGACCGAGCCGTCCGCGACGGCTCCGGCCGCCGGCACGGCGGCGGACGGGGCGAAAGCGGACGGCCCGCCAGCGGAGGAACCGAAAGACGACCTGGTCAGCACGCACCACGTGATCACCATCAACGGCGCGGAGCTGCGCTACACGGTGACCGCCGGGCGCGTAGTGATCCGCCAGGAAGGGCACACCGACGACAAGTTCGACGGGGCCGAGGCGAAGGCCGAGGTCTTCATGGTGGCCTACACCCTGGATGACGCCGACGCCCGGACCCGCCCGGTGACGTTCGCCTTCAACGGCGGGCCCGGTTCATCCAGCGTCTGGCTGCACCTCGGCCTGCTGGGGCCCCGCCGGGTCCTGATGGGTGACGCCGGCCACCTGCTGCCGCCGCCGTACGGGCTCGCCGATAATGACGAGACCCTGCTGACCCACTCCGACCTGGTCTTCATCGACCCGGTGTCCACCGGGTACTCGCGCGCGGTCAAGGGCGGCAAGTCCAAGGACTTCCACGGATACGGCGGGGACGTCGAGTCGGTCGGCGAGGTGATCAGGCTCTGGACGACGCGGTACGGCCGGTGGATGTCCCCCAAGTACATCTGCGGCGAATCGTACGGGACGCTGCGGGCCGCCGCGCTCGCCCGGCACCTGCAGGAACGCTGCGCCCTCTATCTCAACGGCCTGATCCTCATCTCGGCCGTGCTGGACGTCGGCACGCTGGAGTTCTACGGCGGCAACGACGACCCGTACGTCATGTACCTGCCGACCTACGCGGCCATCGCGCACTATCACGGCCGCCACGGCGACCGGCCGCTGCGCGAGGTGCTGGACGAGGCGGAGGCCTACGCGGAGCGGGACTACCCGTGGGCGCTGGCCCGCGGCGCCCGGCTGACCGCCGACGAGCGGGCCGCGGCGGTCACCAGGCTCGCCGCGCTGACCGGGCTGTCCGCCGATTACATCGACCGGGTCAACCTGCGCCCCGAGCACATCCGGTTCCTGACCGAGCTGCTGCGCGACGAGCGCCGCACGGTCGGCCGGATCGACGGCCGGTTCACCGGCTGGGACTCCGATTACGGCCGCGAGCAATGGACCACCGACCCGTCCATCGACGCGATCATGGGCCCGTACACCGCCGCGCTCAATCACTACGTGCGGGCGGAACTCGGCTACGCCAATGACCTGTCCTACGAGACCCTGACCAGCCGGGTGCAGCCCTGGTCGTACAAGGAATTCGAGGGCCAGCATGTCCATGTCGCGGACAAGCTGGCCGAGGCCATGCGGGTCAACCCGCACATGCGGGTGTACGTGGCCTGCGGCTACCACGACGCCGCCACGCCGTACTTCGCCGCCGAGCACACCATGGCGCAGCTGGCGGTCCCGGCCGAGCTGGCCCGCAACATTGAGTTCGGCTACTTCGAGGCGGGCCACATGATGTACATGCACGAGCCGAGCAGGCTGGCGCAGGCCGCGCAGCTGGCCGCGTTCGTGCGCGGCGGCGAAGAGGCCGGGTGAGCGGCCCCGGCGGTGACCCGGACGCTCACCGCGCGGCCCGGGAGGCCAGCGCCGTGGCCGGCCGGCATCCGCTTGACCCGCTGTCGGCCGCCGAGTTCCGGCAGGCCGCCGCGATCCTGCGGCGGGACCGGGACGTCGGCGAGACCTGGCGGTTCGCGTCGATCGAGCTGCGGGAACCGGAGAAGGCCGCGCTCGCCGCCTGGAAGGGGGGCGACCAGATCCGCCGGGACGCCCGGGTGGTGTGCTGGAACCGCGCGGACGGCCAGGTGTTCGTGGCGATGGTCTCGCTGGACGGCGACGAGGTGCGCTCGTTCGACCCCCGGCCCGGGGTGCAGCCGAACGCGACGCTGGACGAGTGGCACGAGGCGGACGCGATGCTGCGCCGGGACCGCCGGGTGATCGCCGCGCTGGCCGACCGCGGGATCACCGACATCGACCGGGTGCTGTTTGACACCTGGACCTACGGCCACGCGCTCGTCCCGCAGGAGCATCGCGAGCGCCGGATGGGCTGGGTGGATGTCTGGCGCCGGGGCGCCGATGGCGGCAATCCGTACGCCCACCCGGTCAATGGCCTGCACCCGCTGGTGGACCTGAACCGGATGGAGCTGCTCGAGCTCGGGGACACCCACCGGGTCGATCCGCCGCTGACGATGGGCGAGTACGTCCCCGGGCTCGTTCCCGGTCAGCGGCTCCGCACGGATGTGCGGCCGCTGGCGATCAGTCAGCCGGAAGGGGCCTCCTTCACGCTGGCCGGCAATGCGCTCAGCTGGCAGAAATGGTCGCTGCGGATCGGCTTCAACTACCGCGAGGGCATGGTCCTGCACCAGGTCGGATACTACGACGGCGGCCGGGTCCGGCCGGTCGCGCACCGGCTGTCGCTGGCCGAGATGGTGGTGCCCTACCGGGATCCCACGCCGGACCATTACCGGCGGACCGCCTTCGATATCGGCGAGTGGGGCCTCGGCTTCATGACGACATCCCTGGAGCGCGGCTGCGACTGCCTCGGGGATATCACCTACCTGGACGCCGTCCTGCATGACACCAGGGGCGAGCCATACGAGATCCCGCGCGCGATCTGCATCCACGAGGAGGACGCCGGCGTGCTGTGGAAGCACGTCGACCAGGCGGCCGGAGCCGAGGTGCGGCGGCGGCGCAGGCTGGTCATCTCCTGCCACGCCACGGTGGCCAACTACGAGTACCTGGTGTACTGGCGGTTCTACACCGACGGCAGCATCGAGTGCGAGATCCAGGCCACGGGCGTGATGGTGGTGACGAATTTCCCGGCGGGCGCCCAGCCGCCCTACGGCACCCTGGTCGACGAGCGCACCTACGCGCCGTTCCACCAGCACTTCATCGTCGCCCGGCTTGACCTGGACATCGACGGCACGCAGAACACGGTGCACCGCTCGGATTCGGAGGCCCTGCCGGTCAGCGCGGACAACCCCTACGGGCTCGCCCTGGTGCAGCGCGACACGCCGCTGCGGACCGAGCAGGAGGGAAAGCAGGATTACAACTGGTCCAGCCAGCGCTCCTGGAAGGTCACCAGCAGCTCGGCCCGCAACGGCCTGGGCACCCGGCCCGGCTACAAGCTGGTGCCCGGCGGCTGCTTCCCGGCGATGTTCGAGCCGGGCTCCCCCGTGCTGCGGCGCGCCGAGGTGATCGGCCACACGCTGTGGGTCACTCCGTACCATCCGGACGAGCGGTGGCCGTGCGGCGAGTTCTGCACGCAGAGCGAGCGTGATCAGGGCCTGCCGGTGTGGACGGCGCAGGACCGGCCGATCGAGGACGCCGACGTGGTGCTGTGGTACGTCTTCGGCATCCACCACATCACCCGGCCGGAGGACTGGCCGGTCATGCCGGTGGACACGGTCTCCTTCTGGCTGAAGCCGGCCGGCTTCTTCGACCGCAATCCCGCTCTCGACGTTCCCCCCAGCCCCGGTCACTGAGGCCGCGGCCGCGCGCCGCCCGGCGACCGGCCAGCAAGCCGGCCCGCCCCCGGGGTCCCAGCCACGCCCTTCCCGGGCGCCCCGTCAGCGCTGCCCGCTGCGCGGGCCGGCCGGGCCGGAGCCCTAGACTCGCCAGCGTGAGCAGCGATCCGGCCGTGGAGATCACCGGCCTGGTCAAGACCTACGGGCGGACGGCCGCGGTGGCAGGCCTGTCGCTGCGAGCCGAACGCGCCGAGGTGACCGCGATCCTCGGGCCGAACGGCGCCGGGAAGACGACGACCGTCGAGATCTGCGAGGGCTACCGGCGGCCGGATGAGGGCACCGTGCGCGTGCTCGGCCTGGATCCGGTCCGCGACGCCCGCGCGCTGCGGCCCAAGGTCGGCGTGATGCTGCAGTCCGGCGGCATCCCGACCGCCGCGCGGGCCAGCGAGTACCTGCGGGTGATGGCCAGCTTCTACGCGCGGCCGCTGGACCCGGCCGCGCTGCTGGAGCGGCTCGGCCTGACCGCGAGCGCGCGAACGCCGTTCAAGCGGCTGTCCGGTGGCCAGCAGCAGCGGCTCTCGCTCGCGGCCGCCGTGATCGGCCGCCCCGAGCTGGTCTTCCTCGACGAGCCGACCGCCGGGCTGGATCCGCAGGCCCGGCACGCCACCTGGGACCTGATCTCCGGGCTGCGCGCGGCCGGCGCCGCCGTCATCCTGACCACCCATCACATGGAAGAGGCCGAGCGGCTGGCCGACCGGGTCGCGATCGTGGACCACGGCACGCTGGTCGCTAACGGCACCCCGGCCCAGCTCACCGGCACGGCGGGCCAGCTCAGGTTCCGCGCCGAACCGGGCCTGGACACCGACAGCCTGCTGGCCGCGCTGCCGGCCGGCAGCGCGGCCAAGGAGTCGCCCGCCGGGCATTACGTCGTCGAGGCCCACGAGCGGGTCGACCCGCAACTGCTGGCCGCGGTCACCGCGTGGTGCGCGGAGCGCGGGATCCTGGCCCAGAGCCTGCGGATCGAGAGCCGCACGCTGGAGGATGTCTTCCTGGAGCTGACCGGGCGGGAGCTGCGCTCGTGACCGAGATCGTGACGCCCGCCGCGGCGGACTGGCCCGCCCCGGCGCCGGGCGCGGCGCCGCGCCCGCGGATGGTCCGCGCGCAGGCCTGGCTCGAGCTCCGCACGCTGCTGCGCAACGGCGAGCAGCTGCTGCTCGTGCTGATCATCCCGGTGCTGCTGCTCGCCGCCTTCAGCCAGGAGAAGCTAGTCGGCTTGCCGGGCACCAAGCGGATCGACTTCCTCGCCCCCGGCATCCTCGCGCTCGCGGTCATGTCGACCGCCTTCACCAGCCAGGCGATCGCGACCGGGTTCGAGCGGCGCTATGGCGTGCTCAAGCGGCTGGGCTCCACTCCGCTGCAGCGCAGCGGCCTGATCACCGCGAAAACGCTGACCGTGCTGGTAGTTGAGCTGCTGCAGGCCGTGGTGATCGTCGCGGTGAGTCTCGCGCTCGGCTGGAACCCGCAGGCCGGCGGCGGGGCGGCCGTCTGGGCACTGCTCCTGGTGCTGGCCGGGACCGCGGCGTTCAGCGGCCTGGCCCTGCTGATGGCGGGAACGCTGCGGGCGGAGGCCACGCTGGCCGCGGCCAACCTCATTTACCTGATCATGCTCGGGCTCGGCGGAGTGGTCTTCCCGCTGACCAGGTTCCCGGCGTCAGCGCAGCCCTGGCTGAAACTGCTCCCGGCCGGGGCCCTGTCGGACGGGCTGCGGTCGGTGCTGCAGTACGGCAGCGGGCTGCCCGTCCGTGACCTGCTGGTCCTGGCGGCCTGGGCGATCGTGAGCATCGCCATCGCGGTGCGGGTATTCCGCTGGGAGTAGACGCCACCACCGGCGCGGCCGGGGCGCGGCGCGGCGCGATCGGGCGGGTGCCGCCGTCCGTGCTGGTCGGGACGGGCATCGTGTCGGTGCAGCTCGGCGCGGGCCTGGCCGCCCGGCTCTTCACCGAGGTACCGCCGGCCGCGGTCACCGGGCTGCGGCTGACGACTTCGGCCGTGCTGATGGCGGCCATCGGCGGCCGGGGACTAGCCCGGACGCTGGGCCAGCTGATCCGGGGACGGCGCTGGCCAGATGCCGGGGTGGCGGTGGCCTTCGGCGTCACGCTGGCCGTGATGAACTTCTCGATCTACCAGTCGTTCGCCCGGATCCCGCTGGGCATCGCGGTGACCATCGAGTTCCTCGGGCCGCTGGCCGTCGCCGTGGTGTCGTCCCGGCATCTGATCGACCTGCTCTGGGTCGGCCTGGCCGGCCTGGGCGTGGCGCTGCTGGCCGATGGCGGCACCGCGCTGGCGGGCGGCGAGGTCCCCGGCTCGCACGGCGGGCCCGGGACGGCCGTGGCCGGCGTCGCGTTCGCGCTGGTCGCGGCGGCGGGCTGGGCCGCCTACATCATGCTCAGCGCGTCCACCGGAAGACGGCTGAGCGGCTCGTCCGGGCTAGTCATCGCCATGATCATCGCCGCGCTGCTGGTGGCCCCGCCGGCCATCGCCGCCGGGAGGGCCGCGATGCTGCGGCCCGGGGTGCTCGCCACCGGCGCGGTCATCGGCCTGCTGTCATCCGTCGTCCCGTACCGGTTCGAGCTGGAAGCGCTGCGGCGGATCCCGGCGCGGGTCTTCGGCATCTGGATGAGCCTGGAGCCGGCCGTGGCGGCGCTGGTCGGGCTGGTCGTGCTGAGCGAGTCACTGGCGGCCCGGCAGTGGGCGGCGGTGTGCTGCGTGGTGGCGGCCAGCGCCGGCGCGTCCCGCGGCGCCGCTGGATCGGCGCAGGCCCCGCAGGCCTGACCGCGGCCGTGAGCCGGTCCCGGGCAGCGGCTAGGCTCGGGTCCGTGCTCACCGACTCCGCCTCGGGAAGCGCCGCCGCAGGCCCCCCTCCCCGTGCGTCCCTTGCGCGCGCCGCGCGCATGCTGGCCGCGCCCGTGCTCGCGCCGTCGGCCGTGTCGATGCGGCGCATCGCGCTGGCCGGCGTGGCGGCCTCGGCCGGCATCATCATGACCGGCGCGGCGGTCCGGCTGAGCCAGTCCGGGCTCGGCTGCCCGGACTGGCCGGCCTGCACGGCGCACAGCATCGTGGCGGGCGGCAGCACCGGCAGCACCCTGGTGCACCGCTGGATCGAGTTCAGCAACCGGCTGCTGACCGGCGCGATCCTGGTCATCTCGGTGATCGTCTCGGTCGCCGCCTGGCGCTTCCGGCCCGGCGGCGGCGGCCGCCGCCGCGACCTGGTCGTGCTCGCGTTCATCCAGCCGGCCGGCATCGTCGCGCAGGCGGTCATCGGCGGGGTCGTGGTCCTCACCGGGCTCGATCCGGTCTGGGTCTCCGTGCACTTCCTGCTGTCGGCCAGCCTGGTCGCCGCGGCGGTCATGCTGTACGTGCACGCCACCGAGGGCACCGCGCCCGCCCGCCCGCTGGTCCGCGGCGACCTGCGGCTCCTCGCCGTCGCCGTGGTCGCGGTGGTCGCGGTGATGCTGGCCGCGGGAACCGTGGTCACCGGAACCGGGCCGCTGGCCGGCGCCCGGGACGTGGCCAGGTACCACCTGCCGCTCGGCGGCGTCACCCAGCTGCATGCCGACATCGGCTGGCTGCTCACCGGCCTGGTGCTGGCGCTGGTCGCGGGGCTGCGGTTCAGCGACGCCCCGGCCCGGGCCATGCGGCTCGGCTGGGCGCTGCTCGGCCTGATCCTGGCGCAGGGCACCGTCGGCTACATCCAGTACTTCACCGGGCTGCCGGCCGGCCTGGTCTGGGTGCACGTGACCGGCGCCGTGCTGATCTGGATCACCGCGCTGCGGCTGCTGTTCGCGCTGCGCGACCGGGGCCCGCTGATGGAGCGAATACCCGCCCGGGTCAGCGCGCCCGCGCACGCGCAAGTTCAGGACGGCTGACCCCGCCGATGGCCGACGCCGGCTGAGGCCGGGCCCGACGGTGCGGGCCGGTGCGCCGGGATAAGGTCATTGCGGTGATCGAGTTCCCCGGGAAGGAGCCTGAAGTCACGGTGAATACGCAGCCTGGCAACGCACTCGAATGGTCCGAGGCCGACGCGCGCGCGGTGGACCTGATCCGCGTACTGGCCATGGACGCCGTGCAGGAAGCGGGTTCCGGCCATCCAGGCACGGCGATGAGCCTGGCTCCGGCGGCCTACCTGCTCTTTCAGCGATTCCTCCGGCATGACCCGGCCGACGCGGGATGGATCGGCCGGGACCGCTTCGTCCTTTCCTGCGGCCACTCCAGCCTGACCCTGTACATCCAGCTCTACCTGTCCGGATACGGGCTGACTCTGGATGACCTGCGGGCCTACCGGACCTGGGGCAGCCGGACCCCCGGCCACCCCGAGCACTGGCACACTCCCGGCGTCGAGGTCACCACCGGCCCGCTCGGCCAGGGCATCTGCAACGCCGTCGGCATGGCCATGGCCGCCCGGCGGGAGCGCGGCCTGCTCGATCCGGACGCCGAGCCGGGGACCAGCCCGTTCGACCATCACATCTACGTCTTTGCCTCCGATGGCGACATCGAGGAGGGCATCACCCACGAGGCCTCATCGCTCGCGGCGCATCAGCAGCTCGGCAATCTCGTGCTGCTGTACGACGACAACGACATCTCGATCGAGGACAACACCGAGATCGCGAAGTCCGAAGACGTAGCGGCCCGGTACGAGGCCTACGGCTGGCACGTGCAGCGGGTCAGCTGGCGCGGCCCCGGCGGCTACCACGAGGACGTCGCGGCCCTGGCCGATGCCCTCACCGCCGCCCGGGACCACACCGCGGCCCCGTCGCTGATCGCGCTGCGGACCATCATCGGCTGGCCGGCCCCGAATAAGCAGAACACCGGGGCCGCGCACGGCTCGGCCCTGGGCGCGGACGAGGTAGCGGCCACCAAGCGGGTCCTCGGCTTCGACCCGGACGTTTCGTTCCCGGCCGAGGACCAGGCCGTCGCCCGCGCCCGCCAGGTCGCCGACCGCGGCCAGCGGCTGCACGCGAGCTGGGATGAGTCGTTCGCTGCCTGGTCGGCCGCCAGCCCGGAGCGGGCCAGCCTGCTCAGCAGGCTGTCCGCGCGGCGGCTGCCGGCCGGCTGGGCGGACGCGCTGCCCTCCTTCCCGGCCAGCGAGAAGGGAATCGCCACCAGGAAGGCATCCGGCCAGGTTCTGAACGAGCTAGCCGCCGTGCTGCCCGAGCTCTGGGGCGGCTCCGCCGACCTGGCCGGGAGCAATGACACCACCATGGCGGGCGAGCCGTCGTTCATCCCGCTGGTCCACCAGACGAAGATGTTCCCGGGCAATCCGTACGGGCGGACCCTGCATTTCGGGATCCGCGAGCACGCCATGGGCGCGATCCTCAACGGCATCGCGCTGCACGGCCTGACCCGTCCCTACGGCGGCACCTTCCTGGTGTTCAGCGACTACATGCGCGGCTCGGTGCGGCTGGCCGCCCTGATGGGCCTGCCGGTCACGTTCGTCTGGACGCACGACTCCATCGGGCTCGGCGAGGACGGCCCGACACATCAGCCGGTCGAGCATCTCTGGGCGCTGCGCGCCATCCCCGGCCTGGACGTGGTCAGGCCCGGTGACGCCAACGAGACCGCGGTCGCCTGGCGGACCATCCTGGAGCGCACGGATCACCCGGCCGGCCTCTGCCTGACCAGGCAGAACATTCCGGTCCTGGACCGCGGTGACGCGCTGGCCAGCGCCGCGGGCACGGCCCGCGGCGGGTACATCCTGGCCGAGGGCTCGGGCGGTGCGCCGGAGGTCATCCTGATCGCCACCGGCAGCGAGGTGCAAATCGCGCTGGCCGCCCGGGACCTGCTGCAGCAAGGCGGCACCGCGACCAGGGTGGTTTCGATGCCGTGCGTGGAATGGTTCGAGGAGCAGGACGCCGCCTACCGGCAGCAGGTCCTGCCGCCGGGGATCCGGGCGCGGGTCTGCGTCGAGGCCGGCATCGCGCTCGGCTGGCGGGCGTTCGCCGGCGATTTCGGCGAATGCGTCAGCCTGGAGCACTTTGGCGCATCGGCCGCGTACGAGAAGCTGTATGAGGAATTCGGTTTCACCGCGGACCGGGTCGCGGCGGCCGCCCGGTCCAGCCTGGACCGGGTGACCGCCGCCGCGCCGGCGTCGGCGAATCCAGGGAGCGAGCGGTCATGACTTCCCCGGCCGATGACATCCTGGGGCAGCTCGCCGCGGCCGGGGTCGCCGTGTGGCTGGACGACATCAGCCGGGAGCGGCTGGCGACGGGCAACCTCGCGACGCTGTTGCGGGATATGCACGTGACCGGGGTGACGTCGAATCCGACCATCTTCGCGCACGCCCTTTCCAACGGCGCCGCCTATCGTGACCAGGTCGCTGATCTGGCCGTGCGGGAAGTGACCGTGGACGAGGCGGCCCGCGAGATCACGACCTATGACATCCGCTGGGCCTGCGACGTGCTGCGGCCCGCCTTTGACTCGACCGGCGGCATCGACGGGCGGGTGTCCATCGAGGTCGACCCGCGGCTGGCCAGGAACACCGCCCGGACGATCGCCGAGGCCCGCGCGCTCTGGTGGCAGGTCGGCCGGCCGAACCTGTTCATCAAGATCCCGGCCACAGTCGAGGGCCTGCCGGCCATCACGGCGTGCCTGCGCGACGGGATCAGCGTGAACGTGACGCTGATTTTCTCGCTGGAGCGCTACGGGCAGGTCATCGACGCCTTCATGGCGGGCCTGGAGGGGGCGGACGGGCGGGATCTCTCCGCGATCAGCTCGGTCGCGTCGTTCTTCGTCAGCCGGATGGACACCGAGGTGGACCGCAGGCTGGCCAGCATCGGCGGCCCGGCCGCCGATGCGCTGCGCGGCCAGGCCGCCATCGCCAACGCGCGGCTGGCTTACCAGCTGTACGAGCAGAAGTTCGCGGCTCCCCGGTGGGCGGCGCTGCAGGCCGGCGGGGCCCGCCCGCAGCGGCCACTCTGGGCGTCCACCAGCACCAAGGATCCCGCCTACCGGGACACCATGTACGTGGAGGAACTAGTCGCGCCCGGCACGGTGAACACCATGCCGGAGGAGACGCTGCACGCCACGGCCGCCCATGGCGAGCTGCGCGGGGACACGATCCACGGCCGCTACGAGGAGTCCAGGGCAGTCTTCGATCACCTGGCCGCGCTGGGGGTCAGTTACGACGATGTGGTCGGCGTCCTGGAGGAGGAGGGCGTGCGGAAGTTCGCCACGTCCTGGCATGAGCTGCTCACGACGATCGAGACGGAGATGGCAGCAGTGAGAAGTCCGATCAGCGCCGGCGATCCCGCCGGACCGGCGGCCGCGCCCGCGGGACCGGCCGCCGTGTCCGCGCCGTCCGGTGCCGCAGCTGGGGAGATGACATGACCACCAATCCGCTCCGGGATTCCCGGGACCGCAGGATCCCGCGGGTCGCTGGTCCCTGCGTGCTGGTGATGTTCGGCGTCACCGGGGACCTGGCCAGCAAGAAGCTGCTGCCCGCCGTCTACGACCTGGCCAACCGCGGCCTGCTGCCGCCCGGGTTCTCGCTGGTCGGATTTGCCCGCCGGGACTGGGCTAATGAGGATTTCGCCCAGATTGCCTACGAGGCGGTGAAACTGCACGCGCGCACGCCGTTCCGTGACACCGTCTGGCAGCAGGTCAGCGAGGGAGTCCGGTTCGTGTCCGGCGAGTTCGCCGACGACGCGGCGTTCGACGAGCTGGCCAAGACCGTCAACGACCTGGCCGCCCAGCGGGGCACGGGCGGCAACTGCGCCTTCTACCTGTCCGTTCCGCCGAAGGCATTTCCCCTCGTCATCCAGCAGCTCAAGCGCTCGGGCCTGTCCGAGCCCGGCGATCCGGAGTCCGGGCCGAAGCCGTGGCGCCGGGTGGTGATCGAGAAGCCGTTCGGCCATGACCTGAAGAGCGCCCGCGAGCTGAACGCGGTCGTGGACGCGGTGTTCCCGCCCCAGGCGGTGTTCCGGATCGACCACTACCTCGGCAAGGAGACGGTCCAGAACATCCTGGCCCTGCGCTTCGCCAATACCTTGTACGAGCCGATCTGGAACCGCGGCTACGTGGACCATGTGCAGATCACCATGGCCGAGGACATCGGCATCGGCGGCCGGGCCGGCTATTACGACGGCATCGGCGCCGCGCGCGACGTGATCCAGAACCACCTGCTGCAGCTACTGGCGCTGACCGCGATGGAGGAGCCGGTCTCCTTTGATGCCGACTCGCTGCGCGCGGAGAAGGAGAAGGTGCTGTCCGCCGTCACGCTGCCGGCCGATCTCGCGATCGGCACCGCCCCCGGCCAGTACGCGGCGGGCTGGCAGGGCGGCGTCCAGGTGCCCGGATACCTGCAGGAAGAGGGCATCCCGGCGGATTCGCGCACGGACACCTTCGCCGCCCTGGAGCTCGGCGTGGACACCAGACGGTGGGCCGGGGTCCCGTTCTTCCTGCGGGCCGGCAAGCGGCTGCCGAGCCGGATGACGGAGATCGCGCTGATGTTCCAGCGGGCGCCGCACTTGCCGTTCGCAGCCACCGACACCGAGGAGCTCGGGCACAACGCGCTGGTGATCCGGGTTCAGCCGGACGAGGGCGTGACGATCCGGTTCGGCTCGAAGGTGCCGGGCTCGGCGATGGAAGTGCGCGACGTGAACATGGACTTCGCCTACGGCGGCGCCTTCACCGAGTCCAGCCCGGAGGCGTACGAGCGGCTGCTGCTCGACGTGCTGATCGGCGACGCGCCGCTGTTCCCCCGGCAGAAGGAAGTCGAGCTGTCCTGGAAGATCCTCGATCCGGTCGAGGAATTCTGGGCCTCGGCCGGCCCGCTGGAGCAGTACCCGGCCGGCTCGGACGGCCCGCCCTCCGCGCATGCCCTGGTGGCCCGCAGCGGGCGCGCCTGGCGCAGGCTCTGAGCGCGGACCCGACCGCAGGAAGGCAGCAGCGATGACGATCGACCTGACCAATACCACGACCGGCGCGATCCGGGAGGCACTGACCAGAGAGCGCAAGCGGCTCGGCGGCCAGACCACCGGCATGGTGCTCAACCTGATCATCGTGACCGACGAGGCGGGCCAGTACGACGCCGTGCGCGCGGCCGGCGAGGCGGGCCGGGAGCATCCTTGCCGCATTCTCGGCGTGATCACCCGGCGGCCGGACGGAGAGTCACGGCTCGACGCGGAGATCCACACCGGCGAGGCGGGCCCGAGCCAGACCGCGCTGCTGCGCATGTACGGCGGGCTGGGCCAGCACGCCGATTCGGTGGTCCGGCCGCTGCTCGCGGCCGACACGCCCGTGGTCACCTGGTGGCCGGGCGGCGGCCCGGTCTGCCCGTCGCAAGACCCGCTCGGCGTGCTGGCCCAGCGCCGGGTGACCGACGCGGCCGAGGCGGCGGTACCCCGCGAGGCGCTCACCGCCCTGGCCTACGGCTATCGCCAGGGTGACACCGACCTCAGCTGGACCCGGGCCACCTCGTGGCGGTCGCTGCTGGCGGCGACGATGGACCAGCCGCACGGCACGGTCAGCGGCGGCGTGGTGGCCGCGGAGCGGGACAATCCGACCGCCGATCTCATCGTCGCCTGGCTGTCCCACTGCCTCGGCGTGCCGTTCGACCGGGACGATTCCGGCGGTCCCGGCATCACCGAGGTCCGGTTTGCCACCACCGAGGGCGACATCGTCCTGGCCCGGCCGGACGGGCGGACGGCCACGCTGACGAAATCCGGCCAGCCGGACCGGCGGGTCGCGCTGCACCGCCGGGATCCGGCCGAGCTGCTGATCGAGGAACTGCGCAGGCTGAATCCCGACGAGGTCTACGGCGAGACGCTGGCCGCCCTGGCGGCCGGCAGCGGCCGCGGGATGGGCGCCGTCCCGGCCCGGGACGAGTCGTGACCGCCGCGCAGGGCACGTCATGACCGCCCGGCAGGACGAGCCGTGACCGCGCCCGGCGTTCTCATCTACCGTGACGCCGAGCTGCTGGCCAAGGCCGTGGCCGCGAGGCTGGTCACCCGGCTGGTCGATGCCTCGGCCGGCCGCGGCCACGCCTCGCTCGTGCTCACCGGCGGCGGGATCGGCACCCAGGTGCTCACCGAGCTGGCCGTCGCGCCCGCGCGGGACGCGGTGGACTGGCGGCACCTGGATATCTGGTGGGGCGACGAGCGGTTCCTCCCGGCCGGCCATCCGGACCGCAACGAGACGGGCGCCCGGGCGGCCCTGCTTGATCATGTTGACGTACCTCCCGGCCGGGTGCGGCCGATGCCGGGCCCGGACGGCCCGGACGGCAACAACCCGGAGGCCGCGGCGGCCAGGTACGCGCGGTGGCTGCGCGACGCCGCCGCGCCGGAGGACCACGGCCAGTCGCCGTCTTTCGACGTGCTGCTGCTCGGCATCGGGCCCGAGGGCCATGTCGCCTCCCTGTTCCCCGGCCAGCCGGCGCTCTATGAGGAACGGACTGTGGTGGCGGTGCACGGCTCGCCGAAGCCGCCGCCGATCAGGCTGACCATGACCCTCCCGGCGATCCGGACGGCCCGCGAGGTATGGATCATCGCCTCCGGCGATGACAAGTCCTCCGCGATCAGGCTCGCGCTGTCCGGCGCCGGGCCGGTCCAGGTGCCGGCCGCGGGTGCGCGCGGCCGGCAGCAGACGCTGTTCCTGCTCGACCGGGCCGCCGCGGCCCGGGTACCGCCCGAGCTGGGGCGCCTCGCCTCGCCCTGACGCTGACCGGGGCGCCGCGCCGAGCCGCGGCGATGAAGAGTAACGCTGCCGCTGGCGAGTTAGGCAGAATCGTCCGTTATCGCTGATCTTGTCGGTTCCGTGGCCTGGCGCTGGCTAGGATCACGCGCGTGGCCCCCTTCAGCCGCGCCCCGGCCGGCCGGGGCCACCTCATCGTTTGCGGGGACGACGCCCTCACCGCCCGGATGGTCGAGGAGCTCACCGTCAGGTACGCCGAGCGCGTCACGGTCATCCTGCCGTCCGCGCAGCGCGGCCAGGGGCCGCGGATCGCGCGCCTGCCCGGTGTGCGGATCATCGAGCGCGCGGAGCTTGACGATCGCGCCTTCCACGATGCGCAGGCACAGTCCGCGCGGTCGCTCGCCATCTTGCACCAGGACGATCTGGGCAATTTCCACGCCGCGCTGCGGGCCCAGGAGATCAACCCGGACCTGCGGCTGGTCGTGGCCATCTTCAATACCGGCCTGGGCGAGCGGATCCGGAGTTTCTTCACCGACTGCGCGGTGCTCTCGGACTCCGCGATGGCCGCGCCCTCGTTCGTGGCGGCCGCGCTGGGCGAGCCGGCCCCCAGCCACGTCCGGGTCTCCGGCCGCACCCTCTACGTCGCCCGGCGGGACGCGGTCGACGCCGGGCATCTCGTCTGCGGCCTGGCGGCCACGTCGAACCCGGCCGACCCCGGCCTGCTGCCGCCCGACGAGCAGAGCGCTGACCTGGTTCTCGCCGTAGCGGATGGCGTGCCGCGCAACCCGTTCCCGCGCCCGCGCCGGCATCCGCTGCGCGGTGCCGGGCAACTGGCGCGGCGGCTCTTCGGGCACAAGATCGGCGTCGCCTTCCTGGTGCTGACCGCGGTGCTGGTCGCGGGATTCGTGCTGCTCCTCACGGCCGGGGGGTTCACGGCGGCGAACGCGCTCTACCTGACGTTGCTGGATGCGGCAGGCACCGCGGTCACCGGCGCCGGGCTGCCGGCCCCGGAGAAGGTCGCCCAGTTCCTGCTCACGTTCGCCGGCCTGGCCTTCCTGCCCCTGGTGACGGCGGCGATCGTGGGCGCGCGGCTCACCGGGTCGCTGCGCGGGGCGGACCGGCCGATGAGCGGTCACGTCATCGTGGCCGGGCTGGGCAATGTCGGCACCCGCGTCGTGGGCCAGCTGCATGACCTGGGCGTGGATGTGGTCTGCGTGGATAAGCGGGAGGACGCGGCCGGCCTGCCGCTGGCCCGCCGCCTCGGCCTGAAGGTCGTCATCGGCGAGACTCACCGGGAGGAGACGCTGCGAGCCGCCGGGATCACCACCTGCAGGCACTCGTGTCGGTGACCAATAGCGATATCGCGAACCTGGAGACTGCCCTGCACGGCCGCGCCCTGGCCGAGGATCTCCGTATCGTGGTGCGGCTCAACGACGACGATCTCGCCGAGCGGGTGCAGAAGACCATCGGCAACACCATCTCCCGCAGCGTCTCCTACCTCGCGGCGCCCACCTTCGCCGCGGCGATGCTGGAGCTGCAGGTGCTGCGCACGATTCCGGTCGGGCGGCATGTCCTGCTCATCGCCGACGTGCCGGTGGCCGCCGACGCGGAGCTGGCCGGCCAGCTGGTCGAGGAGGTGCACCAGACCGGCGAGGTGCGGGTGCTCGCGCTGCGCAGGCGCGGTTCGGCCGCCCTCGACTGGTCCCCGCCGAATGATCATCGGCTGCTGCCGCAGGACCGGCTCCTCGTCCTGGCCACCAGAGCCGGGCTGAGCCGGGTGCTGACCCGCAGCCGGCCACGGTAACAGCCCGCTAACTTTCAGCCGGCTCGTCAAAACTGGGTCTCCCGCCGGAGCGCCGCCGGAGCTACGCTCAGTGCAGATCTTCCGCCTGGTTCTGCTGGGCCAGCTGTGAAGACGAGGGAAGGTCCACGCATGGTCTTTTTCCGCGGGGATTCGCCTGCATCGCACGGAGTCGCCTGCCGGGACACCGCTGGCGGCAAGCCATTCCGTGCGGCGAGGGTCGTCGTGTCCTTCCAGTCAGTCCGAGCGCCTGCCAGGCCGCAACGGCGGTATGCCGACGTCCCGGAGGCGCACCTTCCACCAGGAGGAATCAGTTGAGCACTACCGATGACACCGCGGCGGCCACCGCCGCGCCCGTGCTGGCGGTCGCCGACCCGGCGCCGCTCGGGCTGGCCGCCTTCGCCTTGACGACCTTCCTGCTGTCGGCCGCCAACGCGCACTGGATGTCGAGCGCGACCGGTGACGCGTGGCTGGGCTATGCGTTCGCCTACGGCGGCCTGGGCCAGCTGATCGCCGGCCTGTTCGAGTTCCGCAACAAGAACGTGTTCGGCGCCACCGCGTTCTGCACGTACGGCGGGTTCTGGTTCGGGCTGGGCCTATGGGCGCTGCTCGTCGCGCCGGCCCCGGCCGGAGCGGGTCCGGCGGTGGCCGCAGCCCATGCCGTGGCCGGGACCCACGACCTAGGCTGGATCCTGCTCGCCTTCGCGATCTTCAACACGTACATGCTGATCTACGCCTCAGCGCTCAATGGGGCGATTTTCACGGTGTTCCTGACCCTGGAGCTGACCGAGATCGTGCTGTTCATCGGTTTCCTGGGGAACAACGCCAACATCATCAAGGTCGGCGGGTACATCGGCATCATCACGGCCCTGTGCGCCTGGTACACCTCAGCGGCAGGCGTGATCGGCGGCATCAAGGGCAGGCCCCTGCTGCCGGTCGGCAAGCCGTTCGGGCCGCTCGCCTGACAGCCGGCCTGACCAGAGTGATCCCGGGGACCCAGCAGAGTCCCCGGGATCACTGCATTCCGGGGGATGCTCGGTAGCGTGGTGCCCGTGGATGTCCCGGAGCAGGAGCAATCCGGCGTGGCCGGGCCGGTGGCCATGGTGCGGGCGCGCACCCGGCCGTGGCGATCCATCATCGCCCTTGTCCTCGCGGTGATCGCGGCCGTCGCTTCGCACTGGGCCGCCAATGGCGGCCAGGGGACGCTGACCTTCGCCGGCCACTCCGCGGCCTCGCTGCTGAACATCGGCGGCGCAGTGGTGTTCTGCCTGCTGTCACTGATCGCGATCCTGGGCCTGTCCGGCAAGGTTCGCGAGGCGCTGGCGACCCAGATTGGCTCGGCCCACGCGGCCGTGGTGCGCTACGCGATCGTCCTCGCGGGCGGAATCATCATCCTGCTTATCACGCTAGTGCTGGTCGGCGTCGACGTCCGCGACCTCATTGTGGGCGGCGCATTCGCCGCGGTTCTGCTGGGCATTGCCGCGCAGCAGGCGTTTAACAACCTCTTCGCCGGCCTGGTGCTGCTGCTGGCCCGGCCATTTGCGGTAGGCGACATTGTCCGGATGCGAGGAGGCGCGGTCAGCGGCCAGATAGACGGCATTGTCACCGATATCGGGATTACCTACGTGCGGCTGAATACCGACGACGGCCCGCTGAGTGTGCCTAATGCCCAGGTACTTGCCTCGGCGGTCGGCCCGCTGCGGAAATCGTCCGCGGCGGCCGGACCCGCGGTCACGGCCGTGGCGCCGGCTGCGGCATCGACGTCACCGGCCGCGTCCGCGGCATCCGCGTCCGCGACTCCCCCGTCCGCGGCACCGGCGTCCGCGGCACTTGCCTCCTCATCCGCCGCGGCTGCGGCGCCGCGCGCGGACGGAACGGCACCGCCTGCCGGACCCGTGACCAGGCCGGATGGCGCTGGTCAGGCGGGTTCCGGACCACCTCGGTGTTAGCGGTGACTGGCGTCGTACCTGGCGATGACGTCCGCTGGTATGCGGCCGCGGTCACTGACCGAAATGTCATTGGCCTTGGCCCAGGCGCGGATGTCGGCACTGCGCCTGCGGTGCGCCGACGTCCGCTGCTTGGTGCGCCCGGCCCGGCCGGTTGCCTTGCGGGCGCGGACCGCGAACCTGCGGAAGACCTCGTCAAACTTCTGGCTGTGCCGCTCGCATAGATCGATCTCATAATCCCGGCCGTCAAGGCTGAACGCGCGCGTCATGCGCTGGCCGTCCGGAATTTCTTTCTCATCGTAGTCACAGGCGAATGTAACCGAAACTTTCTGTGCCACTTGTATCCCCTTCCCCCGTCGCATATTTATCCCCAGCTGAACACAGAAGTAACAGCAGTTCATTCATGTTTCTGTTTCAGCGCCCGCGCCGATCCGGCCGCCGGTCCGGCGCTCCTCCGGCCGCGGCCGGCCAATCGGCCGATGACCGGGCCGGCCGACCGAACGGCCGGCCGCGGTCAGTCAAACGGCCTGAGCGGCCGGGACGGCTGCTTATGGCGCCGATGACCATGGCGCGGCGCACCGGGCGGAACCGATTCGGGAAGGGGCTCTCGGCCGTCGCCGGCGGGCGCGCCCGGCATTGATCCGGGCCCGGGCGCCCGTTCGGGCCCAGTCATCCCCGGCTGCGCGGGGCCATAAGGTGACCCGGGTACTGGTGGCTGCGGGCGGTCAATCGGGCCCGGCCCGGCCGAATGGTCCGGCGACTCAGTACCGGACGAGTAGGGATCGGACGGGTACGAGCCGGACGGGTATGGCCCGGACGAGTACGGCCCGGACGGGTACGAGCCGGACGGGTACGGGCCAGACGGGTAGGAGCCAGACGGGTAGGAGCCAGACGGGTAGGAGCCAGACGGGTAGGAGTCCGCGGAGTACGAGCCGGACGGGTACGGGTCGCCGGGCGGATCGGCCGGGAAATCCTGGCTGGCCGGGGCGGGCAGGTATAGCGGCGGGTCAGCCTCATCCGGGTATCGCGACGGCGACGGCCCGCCCCGGCTGTCCGGGTAATGCCCGGGGACGGGACTGTCGGGGTAATGCCCGGGGGCGGGGCTCTCCGGGTATATGGCCCCGGTCTCGTCCGGGTAGGGCCCGGCCGCGGACCCGTTCAGGTAGTGCAGCGATCCCGGGCCTGCGGCGTAGGGGCCGTAACCGGCGGCCGCGGCCGCCCGGGGGTCCGGGCGGCCCTCCGGCGGGTAGTCCCCGGCGCCAGGTAGCGCATGGTCCGGCGCCGCGGGCGACGGGTAGTTCCCGCCCGCGGCCGGGCCATCGGGGCCGCGCTGCAGCGCCGCTATCATCCTGGGCAGGTCGCCCATCGGCAGCCGGAAGCTGCCCGTGCATGTTCCGCCCTGCCAGATGCTGAGCACCGCGACGCCGGTATCCGCGTACCAGCTGATCCGCAGGCTCCGCGATGGGCTCCTGACATCGAAGAAGACCTCACCGAGACGAGGCAGCGGGGCTGCGTTCGGCATCGACATGCTGCCCATCGTGAACCCGAACTATCGGATTTGTCTGCTAAACGAGCACTTAGCCGGTGATGGGGTAACCGACGATTACCACGGATTCCGCGGCCCGCCTGCGCGGGTCCGGCCAATGGTGGCATGATTACACCCCTTGGCTCGCTGATCAGCCTGGCCCCGCCATTACCGCCTTGCACCTCCTCCGGATCGCCCGCGCCTGCGGGAACACTGTGGCGATGTAACGCGTTACACAAGCCGACGGGGCGAATGCGGCATCGTGCGAGGTATCACGCGCGTCCAGCGAGCCGGGCAACTCCGTTAAGCAAGGTTTCAGCACAACGCGCCGGTTGAGGAGATCAATCCATGTCTGAGGTACGTCGTCAGGCCGCCCTGATGCCAAGGCCGAACTGGGGCTGGCAAGATGACGCCGCGTGCCGCGGTAAGGAAGTCGTGCTCTTCTTCGGTCCGGATGGCGAGCGGCAGCCTGAGCGGGACATCCGCGAGCGTAAGGCCAAGGCCGTTTGCTCGTCCTGCCCGGTTCGCGCCGAGTGCCTCGGCTACGCCGTGTCGCGGCCGGAGAAGTACGGCACCTGGGGCGGGCTGAACGAGGACGAGCGCGCTTCAGAGCGGCGCCGCCGGATGCGCCGGGCCAACGCGGCGTAACGCGGTCTCGCCCGGGCCTGGCCACTGCTCGTCCGGGCCCGCCGAAGCGGTCAGCAGCGCGACCACGTCAGCATCCTTGAGCTGGTCAAACGACTGATACCACTCCCCCACGGCGCGGAACTCGGCCGGCCCGGCCAGGACGACGACCAGGTCGGCCTCGGCCAGCATGGCCGCCGCTGATGCGGGTGCCGCCACCGGCACGGCCAGCACGGTCCGCCGGGCCCCGGCGGACCGCACCGCCCGCAGCGCGGCCCGGGCGGTGACGCCTGTCGCCAGGCCATCGTCCACCACGATCACGTCCCGGCCCCGGACCGGGACCGCCGGGCGCCCGCCCCGGTAGGCCGCGACCCTCCGGTCGAGCTCGGCCCGCTCGCGGCTCACGACGGCGGCGAGTCCCGCCGCGGTCAGGCCGAGCCGGGCCAGCAGTTCGGCGTCAAAGACCGGCTGACCGCCCTCGGCCACCGCGCCCACGCCGAGTTCGGGCTGCGGCGGATATCCGATCTTCCTGGTGACCAGCACATCGAGGGGGACCTGCAGCGCCAGTGACACCGGCCGGGCGACCGGCACCCCGCCGCGCGGCAGCGCCAGCACCACGGCCCGCGCCAGGCTAAGCCCGCTGGCGGGATCCGCCGCCATCCGCAGCAGGCGCGCGCCGAGCAGCCGCCCGGCTGCGGACCGATCCGCGAAGGGCAGCGGGACCGTTTCTGGTGCGCTCGCAGGCACGTCAGCCATCTGCCAGATCCTGGACTCTTATCTCGCCTCATCCCCGGATCTACCCATGCCGGGCTGGCCCAACTCGGCCAGCGGCGATGAACGAACGCCGCGGCGGGCCGTGGCGGCGGAATAGGCTGGCCGGCCGGGCGGTTGTCATCGGGCGTGACAGCAGACGTCGTTCGCTTGAGCGTAAGTGCTGCCCGCAGGCATGCCGCCATGCCACCCGCAGTGGCCCGGAGTACGGGTCCAGCGGCCGTTGCGCACGCGGATCCGCTGCTGGTCGCCCGGCGGCACGTCGATTTCCTCCGGATTCGCAGCGCGATTCCCGCGGCCGGCCGCTGACCGTTCCCCGTTCTCGCCGACGGGCTGATCAGGCCGGCGTCCCGCGGCTGGGCCGAGCCGGGACCGCCTCCCGATGGCCCTTTGCGCCGAATGCTTCGCACGCCCCGGATCCGGAGGGCAGCACCTCATGACGATCGTCACCACGACGCCCGGCCGCCAGGCCCCGCCGCAGCCCGTCCCGCCGCCTGCCCGCCGCGCGGCCCCGGCCGGCGGCTCCGGCCGCAAGCGCGGTGAGGGCCAGTGGGCCCTGGGCTACCACGAGCCGCTCAACGCCAACGAGGTGAACAAGAAGAACGACGACGGCCTCAATGTGCGCCAGCGGATCATCGACATCTACGCCAGGCACGGCTTCGACTCGATCGACCCGGCCGACCTGCGCGGCCGGTTCCGCTGGTACGGCCTGTACACGCAGCGCAGGCCCGGTATCGACGGGGGCAAGACGGCGCTGCTTGAGCCCGAGGAACTGGACGACCGCTACTTCATGATGCGGATCAGGATCGACGGGGGCCAGCTGGACTACGCCCAGCTTTCCGCCATCGCCGATGTCTCGCGCCGGTACGCCCGGGGCACCGCGGACGTCACCGACCGGCAGAACATCCAGCTGCACTGGGTCCGGATCGAGGACGTTCCGGCGATCTGGGAGACGCTGGAGGCGGTCGGCCTGTCCACCATGGAGGCGTGCGGCGACACCCCGCGGGTGATCCTGGGCTGCCCGCTGGCCGGAATCGACTCGACCGAGATCATTGACGCCACGCCGGAGATCCGCCGCACGCATGAGCGCTACATCGGCGATCCGGCCTTCTCCAACCTGCCGCGCAAGTTCAAGTCCGCGATGAGCGGCTGCCCGGTGCAGTGCACCATGCACGAGATCAGCGACATCGCCTTCGCCGGGGTGCCCGGCCCGGACGGCGATCCCGGCTACGACCTGTGGGTCGGCGGCGGCCTGTCCACGAACCCGATGATCGGCAAGAGGCTGGGCGCGTTCGTCCGGCCGGAGCAGGTCCCGGACGTCTGGGCGGGCGTCACGTCGGTCTTCCGCGACTACGGCTACCGGCGGCTGCGGCACCGGGCCCGGATCAAGTTCCTCATCGCCGACTGGGGACCGGAGCGGTTCCGCGAGGTGCTCGAGCGCGACTACCTCGGCTTCCGGCTGCCCGACGGTCCGCCGCCGGAGCCGCCGGCCGGCCTGCGGCGCGATCACGTCGGCATTCACCCGCAGCGCGACGGGCGCTGCTTCGTCGGATTCGCGCCCACGGTGGGCCGCCTGTCCGCCGACTCGCTGACCGTGATCGCCGGCCTGGCGGCCGAGTACGGCAGCGGGCGGGTGCGCACCACCACGGAGCAGAAGATGGTGATCCTCGACGTGCCGCCGGCCCGGGCCGCCGCGCTCGCCGACGCGCTCGCCGCGGCCGGCCTGCCGGCCACCCCGAGCGTCTTCCGCCGGCAGACGATGGCCTGCACCGGGATCGAGTTCTGCAAGCTCGCGATCGTGGAGACCAAGCAGCGCGCCGCGGACCTGATCGGCGAGCTCGAACGGCGGCTGCCCGACTTCACCGAGCCGGTGACGATCAACGTCAACGGGTGCCCGAACTCATGCGCCCGGATCCAGACCGCGGATATCGGCCTGAAGGGAACGCTGATCACGCTGCCAGGCGGGGAGCAGACCGAGGGATTCCAGATTCACCTGGGCGGCAGCCTGAACGGGGGGGACGGGGCCAGCTCGGGCTTCGGCCGGAAGGTCAGGGGGCTCAAGACCACGGCCGAGCAATTGCCCGACTACGTAGAGCGGGTGCTGCGCCGGTTCGACTCGGCCCGGCTGCCGGGCGAGAAATTTGCCGCGTGGGCGGCACGGGCGAGCGAGGAGGATGTGTCATGACACTCCCGACCTTTGCGGCAGAGCGTGCAGTTCCCTTCTATTGTCCCTACTGTGGCGAAGAGGACCTTGAGCCGCAGGCGCAGGACGGTGGCTGGCGTTGCCGCAGTTGTATCCGCGCCTTCCGGCTACGCTTTGCGGGAACCGGAGTAATCCGGTGAGCCCGGCCCAGGCCCGGACGGCCGGGCCGGAGTTCATAACACTGACGGCACGCAAGCGCCTGGAGGAAGTCATCGGACTGGAGAAGCTGGTCGCGGGAGCGGTGGACGCCCTGACCGACGCACCCGCCGAAGACGTGATCAAGTGGGCGACGGATACGTTTGGTGACCGAATCTGCATTACCTCGTCGATGACCGATGCGGTCCTGATTCACCTGGCGTCAAGGGTGCGGCCGGGCATCGACGTCATCTTCCTGGATACCGGCTATCACTTCGCCGAGACGGTAGGCACCAGGGACGCGGTCTCCGCCGTCTATCCGGTCAACGTGATCAATGTCACACCGTCCCGGACCGTCGAGGAGCAGGACGCCGAGCTCGGGCCGCGGCTGTACGGCCGCAACCCGGATCTGTGCTGTTACCTCCGCAAGGTGGTGCCGCTGGAGCGCGCCCTCGATCCCTACGAGGCCTGGCTCACCGGGGTCCGCAAGGAAGAGACGAGCGCCCGGAGCGACACGCGGGTGGTGGAATGGGATCCGCGGCGGCAGATGGTCAAGGTCAACCCGATCGTGGCCTGGACCCAGGACCAGGTCGACGCGTACATCACCGAGCACGGGGTGCTCGTCAACCCGCTGGTCTACGACGGTTACCCGTCCATCGGCTGCTCGACCTGCACCGCGCGAGTCGAGCCCGGCGCTGATCCGCGCAGCGGGCGCTGGGAAGGTACCGGCAAGACCGAATGCGGCATCCACGGCTGAGCGCCGTGACGTTCCCAGCTCCGCTGCTGGCCGGGCGGGCGTTGCCCCACGGCCTGCCGCCGCTGGTCGCGGTCGCGCACGGCAGCACCGACCCGCGGGCCGGCGCGACCATTACCCGGCTGATGAGGCTGGTCAGCGACCTGGCCGGCCAGTCCGGCCTGGCCGGGCTCGACACCAGGACCGCCTACCTCGGGCACGCGCCGCCGTCGGTCACGCAGGTGCTCGGCGCACTCGCGGCCCCGGCCGCCGGTGCCGGGCGGCCAGGTAGCGGGCGGGCCGGCCCGGGCGGCCGGCCGCGGGGCCGCGTCCCGTCGTGGTCCTGCCGCTGCTGCTCACCGCGGCCTACCACAGCGAGACCGACCTGCCCGCGCTGCTGGGCGCGGCCCGCGGCGCGCTCCCCGGCCTGCGGATCAGCTACGGCGAGCCGCTGGGGCCGCATCCCCTGCTGCTGCGCGCGCTGGACCGCCGCCTGGCGGAATGCGGCGCGCCCGCCGCGCCGGGAACATCGGATCCAGGGATAACGCACCTCCCGGGGCCGCTGCCCGGCGGCCAGCGGCCCGCGCGCCCGGGGCCGCTGCCCAGCTCGCCCGGCGACATCGCGGTCGTGCTCGCCTCGGCCGGATCCGGCCTGCCGGCCGCGAACGCCGCCATCGCCAGGCTCGCCGCCAGCTGGCAGGCGGCCCGGGGCTGGCGCGCGGTCGTCCCCGCCTACGCGGCCGTGCAGGCACCGGATCCGGCCGCGGCGGTGTCCGCGCTGCTGCGCGGCGGCGCGCCGTGCGTGCTGGTCGCGACCTACCTGCTCGCCCCCGGGGTGTTCGCCGATCAGGTGACCGCCGCCGCGCTGCGCGCGGGCGCGGCCGGCGTCTCCGGCGTGCTCGGCGCCGCGCCGGAGGTGGCCGAGGTCATCCTGGCGCGGTACGCGGCCGCCATGCCGCGATCCGGGGGCATGGCGGACGGGCGGGCGGGGGACGATCAGAGGGAGACTGGGAGCTGCCGATGACGGTCGCCGGCCCGCACCGGACGCACGACGTGCTGAACCAGGTGCCGCCGCTCGCCGGGCATGACGTGGCCGACGACCCGGCACTGCTCGCCGCGCTCGGCCGGGAGGGCGCTTCCTGGGCCGCCGCGCAGGTGCATGACCTCGGCCGCCTGGCCGGCACGCCCGGCACCGAGCAGCAGGCCCGGCTGGCGAACGAGAACCCGCCGGTGCTGCGCAGCCACGACTCGCGCGGCAACCGGATCGACGAGGTCGAATTCCATCCGGCCTGGCATGCCCTGATGGGCACCGCGGTGCGCCATGGCCTGCACGCCGCGCCGTGGGCGGACGACGCGCCGGGCAGCCACGTGGCCCGGGCGGCGAAGTTCTACGTGTGGACGCAGGCCGAGGGCGGCCATGGCTGCCCGGTGTCGATGACCTACGCGGCCGTGCCAGCGCTCCGGCATCAGCCGGATCTGGCCGCGAGGTTCGAGCCGCTGCTCGCCGCCCGGTGCTACGACCCCGGCCTGCGGCCGCCGGACGGCAAGGCCGGCCTGCTGGCCGGGATGGCCATGACCGAGAAGCAGGGCGGCTCGGACGTGCGGGCCAACACCACCCGCGCGGTGCCGGCCGGCCAGGGCCGCTACCAGCTCACCGGGCACAAGTGGTTCTGCTCGGCGCCGATGTGCGACCTGTTCCTGGTCCTGGCCCAGGCGCCCGAGGGGCTGAGCTGCTTCCTGCTGCCGAGAGTGCTGCCGGACGGCTCCCGCAACTCGATGCGGATCCAGCGGCTGAAGGACAAGCTCGGCAACCGGTCCAACGCCTCAGCCGAGGTCGAGTACGACGCCGCGTCCGCCTGGCTGGTCGGCGAGCCGGGACGGGGGGTGCGGACCATCATCGAGATGGTCAGCGCGACCCGGCTTGACTGCGTGCTGGGCAGCGCCGCGGCCATCCGCCAGGCCTGCGTCACGGCGGTGTATTACGCCGGCGCCCGCCGCTCGTTCGGGAAGAAATTGATCGACCATCCGCTGATGGCCTCCGTCCTGGCTGACCTGACCCTGGAGGCGGAGGCCGCCACCACGCTGGCGATGCGCCTGGCCGGCGCGGCCGACCAGGCGGCCCGGGGCGACGCCGAGCAGGCCGCGCTGCTGCGGATCGCGCTGCCGGCGGCCAAGTACTGGGTGTGCAAGCGCACCCCGGCGGTCGCCGCCGAGGCGCTGGAGTGCCTGGGCGGGAACGGCTACGTGGAGGAATCCGGGATGCCGCGGATCTACCGGGACGCGCCGCTCAACTCGGTCTGGGAAGGGTCGGGCAACGTGACCGCGCTCGATGTGCTGCGCGCGCTGGCCCGCTCCCCGCAGGCCGGCCAGGCGCTGCTGGCCGAGGTCGGGCTGGCGGCCGGCGCGGACCGGCGCCTGGACCAGGCGGTGACGCGGCTCGCCGCGGCGCTCGGCGAGGCGGGCCGGGCGGGCGGGCTAGCGGCCGCCGGCGCCGGGTACCGGGCGCGCGGGCTCGCCGGGCTGATCGCCCAGGTGCTGCAGGCCGCGCTGCTCGTCCGGCACGCGCCCGCTGCGGTGGCCGACGCGTTCTGCGCTTCGCGGCTCGATCCCGGCACCGTGGCCGGCCCGGCGGCCCGGCGTGCCGTTTGGCATGCTGCCCGATGGGCTCGACCTGGCCGCAATCCTGAGCCGGGCTCAGGTCGCCGCGGCCGGGTAGGGTCGGCGGATGCGCGTCTGGCCCGGAACCGCCTACCCGCTCGGTGCCACCTGGGACGGCTCGGGCACGAACTTCGCGCTGTTCTCCGAGGTCGCGACGGCCGTCGAGCTGTGCCTGTTCGGCGCCGCCGATGGTCAGGCCGGTAACGCCGCCGCGGAGACCAGGGTCGCGCTGACCGAGGTAGACGGGTTCGTCTGGCATTGCTACCTGCCGGAGGTCGGCCCCGGCCAGCGGTACGGCTACCGGGTACACGGTCCCTACCGGCCAGAACGAGGCCAGCGGTGCAATCCGGCCAAATTGCTACTCGACCCGTACGGCAAGGCCGTCGACGGCGACGTGCGCTGGCACGAGTCACTGTTCTCCTACCGGATGCGCGATCACTCGGCGCTGAACACCGCGGACAGCGCCGCGTACATGCCGAGGAACGTGGTCATAGACCCGGACTTCGACTGGGGCGGCGACCGGGCGCCCCGGACCCCGTATCACGAGACCCTGATCTACGAGGCGCACGTGCGCGGCCTCACGCTGCGCCATCCCCGGGTGCCGCCGGAGCTGCGCGGCACCTACGCCGGGCTGGCTCACCCGGCCGTGATCGAGCACCTGACCAGGCTGGGCGTGACCGCGGTCGAGCTGATGCCGGTGCACCAGTTCGTGTCCGAGCGGGCGCTGGCTGACCGCGGCCTGACGAATTACTGGGGCTACAACACGATCGCCTTCCTGGCCCCGCACAACCGCTACTCCAGCGCTACCGGGCCCGCGGCCCAGGTCACGGAGTTCAAGGAGATGGTCAAGGCGCTGCACGCGGCCGGCATCGAGGTGATACTCGACGTGGTCTACAACCACACGGCCGAAGCGGACCACCTGGGGCCGACCCTCTCGTTCCGCGGCATCGACAACGCGGCCTACTACCGGCTGCGGTCGGACCAGCCGCAGTACTACGTGGACTACACCGGCTGCGGGAACAGCCTGAACGCCCGGCACCCGCACGCGCTGCAGCTGATCATGGACTCGCTGCGGTACTGGATCATGGAGATGCACGCCGACGGGTTCAGGTTCGACCTCGCCTCCGCGCTGGCCCGCGAATTGCACGACGTCGACCGGCTGTCGGCGTTCTTCGACCTGGTCCAGCAGGACCCGGTCGTCTCGCAGGTGAAGCTGATCGCCGAGCCGTGGGATGTGGGCGAGGGCGGTTACCAGGTCGGGAAGTTCCCGCCGCTGTGGACCGAGTGGAACGGCAAGTACCGCGATACGGTGCGCGACCTGTGGCGCGGCAATTCGGCCGCGCTGCCGGAGTTTGCCTCCCGGCTGACTGGCTCAAGCGACCTGTACGAGACCAGCGGCAGGCGGCCGGTGGCCTCGGTTAATTTCGTCACCTGCCACGACGGCTTTAGCCTGCGGGACCTGGTCAGCTACGACCGGAAGCATAACGAGGCCAACGGCGAGGACGGCCGGGACGGCACGGACGATAACCGGTCCTGGAATTGCGGCGCGGAGGGTCCCGTCGATGACCCCGCCATTAATGAGCTGCGGGCCAGGCAGGTCCGGAATTTCCTGGTCACGCTGTTCTGCTCGCAGGGGATCCCGATGATGGCGGCCGGCGATGAAATGGGCCGGACGCAGCAGGGCAATAACAACGCCTACTGCCAGGACAATGACCTGTCGTGGGTGGACTGGGAAGGCGGCGCCAAGCACGCGGACCTGCTCGAATTCGCCTGCGCCCTGTCCGCGCTCCGGCGGCGGCATCCGGTGTTCCGGCGGCGGCGCTTCTTCAGCGGGCTGTCCGCGACGGCGCCGGGACCGGGCGCGGGCGGCGGGATGCAGGACCTGGTCTGGCTTACCCCGTCCGGGCACGAGATGACCGGCGGCGACTGGGACACGTACTACGCCAGGTCGCTGGGCGTGTTCCTGAACGGCAGCGCGATCAGCGAGCCCGGCCCGCACGGCGAGACCGTCCGGGACGACGACTTCCTGCTGTTCGTCAACGCGCACAGCGAGCCGGTGACCTTCGTGCTGCCGGGGGCCCGGTTCGCGGCCGAGTGGGAGATCCTGGTGGACACGTCGGCTGCGGCGGACGGCGCGGCCAGCCCGCCGGCCCAGGACGGAGCCGCCCGCCGGGTCCGGCCCGGCGACCGGGTCAGCGCCGGGAGCCGGATCCGGGCGGGGGGGCGGGCGATGCTGGTGCTCCGCGGTGACCGGCCCGCGGGCTCAGTGCCCGGTGCCTAACGTCGCGCTGATGATCACGAGCGCGAACCCGGATGTGAGCACGGGTCACCCGCGCGCGTCGCCGCGGGGAACGCGGCGCTGGTCTGCTTGACTAATGGCCGTGCGCCAGATTTTCCCCGTTGCCGCCGACGGCGGCCTGATCGGGCCGCTCGCGCCCGGCGGGCCCGGGCTGGCCGAGATCGCCCGGCTCTACGCCTATCCCGCGGCCGCGGGACGGCCCGGCCGCCCGTGGGTGCGGGCCAACTTCGTGGCCAGCGCCGACGGCGCCGCCACCGCGGAGGGGCGCTCCGGCGGCCTGTCCGGCGAGGCCGACCGCCAGGTGTTCTCGGTGCTGCGCAGCCTCGCCGACGTCATCCTGGCCGGCGCGGGCACCGTCCGGGCGGAGAAGTATGCCCCGGTGCGCAGCCGCGAGGCCTGGGCCGGGCTGCGCCAGGGCCGGGCACCCACCCCGCCGATCGCGGTCGTGACCCGGCTGCTCGGCCTGGCGGCCGACGGCCCGCTGCTGGCCGGGGCGCCGCCGCATGCCCGCACGATCGTGCTGACCACGCACGCCGCGCCCGCTGACCGCCGCGCTGCCGCCGCCCGCCACGCCGATGTCGTGGTGGCCGGGGACGACCTGCTCAGCCCGGAGGCGATCATCGGCGCGCTGGCTGAGCGCGGCCACTGGCGAATTCTCGTCGAGGGCGGCCCGTGCCTGCTCGGCCAGATCGCCGCGGCCGGCCTGCTGGATGAGCTTTGCCTCACGGTGAGCCCGCTGCTGGCCGGCGGCCGGGCGGCCCGGATCCTCGCCCCGCCAGGCGGTGACGACATCCCCGCGGCTCAGGCGAGCCTGCGCCTGGCGCACGTGCTCGAGGACGGCGGGTTCCTGCTCTGCCGGTACGTGCGCAAGGATGCAAGCTAGGCCGGCCGAAAGGGAGCTAGCGATGCCACTGCATGAGGCAACGGGGGGCGAGGATGGCCACGACCTGAGCGTCAATCCGCTCTACGTCCAGCTGGACGAGCTCCCGGTCTCGCGTCATGCCATGCCGCACCGCGGCATGCTGCCCGACACCGCGCTGCAGGTGGTTAGGGACGAGCTGATCCTGGACGGGAACGCGCGGCTTAACCTGGCCACGTTCGTGACCACCTGGATGGAGCCGCAGGCCCAGCAGCTGATGGCCGAGTGCTTCGACAAGAACATGATCGACAAGGATGAGTACCCGCAGACCGCCGAGCTGGAGCGGCGCTGCGTCAGCATCATCGCGGACCTGTGGCATGCGCCGGCCGCCGCGCCCGCCGCCACCGGCTGCTCGACCACCGGGTCCAGCGAAGCCTGCATGCTCGGCGGGATGGCGCTGCTGTGGCGCTGGCGGGCCCGCCGGGCCGCCGCGGGCGCGAGCGTGACCGCGCCGAACCTGGTGATGGGCGCCAACGTCCAGGTCTGCTGGGAAAAGTTCTGCCGGTACTGGCAGGTCGAGCCGCGGCTGGTGCCGATGGCCCCGGGCCGGCTGCACCTGACCGGGCCGACGGCGGTGGCCCGGTGCGACGAGAACACGATCGGCGTCGTGGCGGTGATGGGCTCGACGATGGACGGCAGCTACGAGCCAGTCCAGCAGATCAGCGAGGAACTGGACCAGCTGCAGGCCGACCACGGCCATGACGTGCCGATCCATGTCGACGGCGCCTCCGGCGGGTTCGTCGCGCCGTTCCTGCACCAGGGCCTGCAATGGGACTTCCGCGTGCGGCGGGTGGCATCTATCAACGCGTCGGGGCATAAGTACGGCCTCGTCTACCCCGGCGTCGGATGGGTGGTGTGGCGGGATGCCAGCGCCCTGCCCGATGACCTCATCTTCCGGGTGAACTACCTCGGCGGGGAGATGCCGACCTTCGCGCTGAACTTCTCCCGGCCGGGCAGCCAGGTCGCGGCGCAGTACTACAACTTCCTGCGGCTCGGCTTCGAGGGCTACCGGCGGGTGCAGCAGAGCAGCCAGGACATTGCCATGCACCTGGCCGCGCAGATCGGCGCGATGGGACCGTTCGAGCTGCTCACCGACGGCAGCGACCTGCCGGTTTTCGCCTTCCGGCTGCGTGATCCCGGCACTTACACGGTGTTCGACCTGTCCGAGCGGCTCCGCCAGCGGGGCTGGCTGGTGCCCGCCTATACCTTCCCGGCGGATCTGCAGGACATGGCGGTGCTCAGGATCGTGGTGCGCAACGGCTTCAGCATGGAGCTAGCCGATGACTTCATCGCCGACCTGCAGACCCAGGTCGACGTCCTGGCGGCGCACCCCACCCCGCCGGTGCCGCTGTTCCCCGACGGCGTCCCGCGCGGCGGCTTCGCGCACTGAGCGCGGTCAGGCGCCCCGGCGGAGCCGGTCGAGCGCCTCGGCCAGGATGGCGGCGCCGTCGGTGTCGTTGCGGCGCTCCTTCACGTAGGCGAGATGAGTCTTATACGGCTCGGCATGCGGCGGGGCGGGCGGGTTCACCTCGTCCTGGCCAGCCGGGAACCCGCAGCGCGGGCAGTCCCAGGTCTCCGGTACCGCAGCGTCGCTGGCGAAGCTCGGCACGGTCTCGTGCCGGTTGCAGCACCAGAACGAGACTCGTACCCGCGGCGCGGCCTCGCCGCGCTCAGCCTCGCCCATCGGTCCGGCGCCTACCCGGCTGCCGCGGATGGCATTGCCACTACTCACTGCTCACCCCTTGCCTTCATGACCAGCATGACCCTGCGTGCCCGACCCGGCCTGCCTGGCCTGCGTGCTTGAGCTCGCGTACCTGCCGGCGTCAGCGTTCCAGCAGGAGGAGGACGACGATGCAGAGGAACCAGAGGATGCCCGTAAAGATCGTGATGCGGTCCAGGTTCCGCTCGACGACCGATGACGAGCCCAGAGACGACGAGACGCCGCCGCCGAAAAGATCTGACAGGCCGCCGCCCTTGCCTTTGTGCAGGAGCACCAGCAGCATCATCAGCAGGCTCGTGATGATCAGGACGACAGAGACTCCGATGATCACTCTTGTCCTCGTCCTTCCGGGCGCGCTGCTCAGGTTTCCGCGACCAGCTCACGATACCTGCAGATCCGGACGAATTCGCCGGCATCGAGGCTGGCACCGCCTACTAGCGCACCGTCAATGTCTGGCTGCGCCATAATCGCAGCCATGTTGTCGGCCTTCACCGACCCCCCGTAAAGGATACGCACACTGGCCGCTGCTTGCCCGTGAACGGCGGAAAGGCGGCCGCGGATGGCGGCGCACATCTGCTGCGCGTCCTCGGGCGTGGCCACCTCGCCCGTGCCAATCGCCCAGACCGGCTCGTAGGCGACAACTACGCCCGCGACCTGCTCGGGCGTGACCCCGTTCAGCGAGCCGTCGAGCTGCCCGAGAGTGTGCTCGACATGCTCGCCGGACGCGCGCATCTCCAGCGTCTCGCCGACGCACAGGATGGGCACGATCCCGGCCCGCAGCGCGGCCCGCACCTTCTCGCTCACCAGGGCGTCGTCCTCGTGGTGGTACCGGCGGCGCTCGGAGTGACCGGCCAGCGCGTACCGGCAGCCCAGCTTGGCCAGCATCGGGCCGGACACCTCGCCGGTATAGGCGCCCTCGTCGTGCGAGGAGATGTCCTGCGCGCCGTAGCCGAGCTGCAGCTTGTCCGCCGACACCAGGGTCTGCACGCTGCGCAGCGCGGTGAACGGAGGCAGCACGGCCACCTCGGTGGCGGCGAAGTCCTTGCTGGTCAAGGTGAAGGCAAGCTTCTGCGTTAGCGAGATCGCCTCGAGGTGATTGTTATGCAGCTTCCAGTTGCCGGCCACCAGCGGCATCCGGGCGGCCTGCCCGCGGCTCACCCGTTGTCCTCGAGTGCGACCAGCCCGGGCAGGTCCCTGCCCTCCAGGTACTCCAGGCTGGCCCCGCCCCCGGTCGAGATGTGCGTGAACGAGTCGTCGGCGAAGCCCAGCGCCCGCACGGCGGCGGCGGAGTCGCCCCCGCCGACCACGGTCAGCCCGCGGACCCGGCTGATGGCCTCGGCCACCGCCCTGGTGCCGGCGGCGAAGGCGGGGAACTCGAAGACCCCGGCCGGGCCGTTCCAGAAGACCGTCTGCGCGTCGGCCAGCTTGCTGGCGAACAGCTCGCGGGTGGCCGGGCCCATGTCCAGGCTCTCCCGGTCGGCCGGAAAGCTGGCCACCGGGAACACCTGGTGCTCGGCGTCGGGGGCGTACCCGGTGGCGCCGACCAGGTCGACCGGCAGCACGATCTCCACGCCGTGGCCGGCTGCCTCGGCCAGCACCGCGGCGACCTGCGGGATCATGTCGGCCTCCAGCAGGGACTGGCCGACCTCGTGGCCGCGGGCCTTCAGGAACGTATAGGACATCCCGCCCGCGATGATCAGCCGGTCGGCCTGGTCGAGCAGGTTCTCGATGACGGCCAGCTTGTCCGATGGCTTGGCGCCGCCGAGCACCACGACGTACGGCCGGGCCGGGTCCTGGGTGAGCCTGCGCAGCATGGCGACCTCGGCCAGGACCAGGTAGCCAGCCGCGTGCGGCAGCAGCCCGGGCAGGTCGTAGACGCTGGCGTGCTTGCGGTGCATCGCGCCGAACCCGTCCCCGACATACAGCTGCGCCAGCGCGGCGAGCCGGGCGGCGAGCTCGGCCCGCCGGGCGTCATCCTTGCTCGTCTCGCCGGGCTCGAAGCGGACGTTCTCCAGCATCCCGACCTGGCCGTCCGCCAGCCCGGCGGCGACCGCGGCGGCAGCCGGGCCAGCTACGTCCCCGGCCAGCGTGACCTCGGAGCCCAGCAGGTCGGCGAGCCGGGCGGCCACCGGCGCCAGGGACGGGCCGCCCGCGGCCCGCTCGGCGTAGGTGCTGCCCCGGGGCCGGCCCAGATGCGCGCAGATGAGCACCCGCGCGCCCCGGCTGGCCAGCTTGGTGATGGTCGGCAGGCTGGCCCTGATCCGGCCGTCGTCGGTGATCTCGGCGCCGTCCAGCGGCACGTTCAGGTCGGCCCGCAGCAGCACGACCCGGCCACCGACTTCCAGGTCGTCGATTCCCCTCATGAGCGGCCGGGCAGATGCGCGCCGACGTACGCCGTGAGGTCGGCCAGCCGGTTCGAGTAGCCCCACTCATTGTCGTACCAGCCGATCACCTTGACCTGGTCACCCGACGACATCGTGAGCAGGGAGTCGAAGGTGCAGGAGTAGGGCGTGCCGACGATGTCGGACGACACGATGGGGTCGCGGGTGTAGTGCAGGTAGCCCTTCAGCGATCCCTCGGCCGCTGCCTGGTATGCGGCGTTCACCTCGTCGATGGTTGTCTCGCGGCCGAGCTGGACGACGAGATCGGTAACGGATCCGTCGATGACCGGCACGCGCATCGACATCCCGTCCAGCTTTCCCTTGAGCTCGGGCAGCACGAGCGAGGTGGCCTTGGCCGCGCCGGTGCTGGTCGGGATGATGTTCTGCGCGGCGGCCCGGGCCCGGCGCAGGTCCTTGTGCGGGAAATCCTGGAGTACCTGGTCGCTGGTATAGGCATGGATCGTGGTCATCATGCCCTTGACGATGCCGAAGCTGTCCATCAGGACCTTGGCCATCGGCGCCACGCAGTTGGTCGTGCAGGATGCGTTCGAGATGACATCGTGGCTGGCCGCGTCGTACTGGTCGTCGTTGACTCCCATCACGATGGTGATGTCCTCGCCGGTGGCCGGGGCGGAAATGACGACCTTCCGCGCGCCGGCGTCGAGGTGCTTCCGTGCATCGGCCGCCTTGTTGAACCGGCCGGTGGACTCGACCACCACGTCCACCCCGAGCTCGCCCCACGGCAGCGCCGCCGGATCCCGGTCCGCGAGCACCCTGATCTCGGCGTCCCCGGCCCGGATCACGTCACCGTGCACGCTAACGTCAAGGCCGAGCGTGCCGAGCACGGTGTCGTACTTCAGCAGGTGCGCCAGCGTCGCGGCGTCGGTCAGGTCATTCGCCGCCACGATCTCGATGCCGGTCGCGGCGCCCGCCCCGGCATGGACGGCCCGCCAGAAGTTGCGCCCGATACGGCCGAACCCATTGATCCCTACCCGGACTGTCACTGCAGCGCTCTCCTCGTCATGTGATCATTCCGCCGACCGCGCACATCGCGCCGCCCGCCCGACCTGAACCTACCGGAACGCCGGGCGGCACCGTCCGCACTCCTGGATGCGGGCCCGCCGGGCGAGCCGGCCACTACGGCGGCGGCCGGCCGCCGCTGGCCGCCCGGCCCGGGCCGGCCTGCCCTAGGCTGCAAGCAAACACCCGCTAGAGGATGAGCCCGATGACGCCCTACGCCAGCGCCCCTTATGGCCGCCCCCCGCCGGACCCCGGCCCGGGCCGCCTGAGCCTGGCTCTGGTCAGCGGACTCGGCGCGGCGATCGCGGGGGCCTTCGGGTGGGGACTGATCGCCTATTTCTCCAAGCACCAGTTTTCGGTGGTGGCGGTGCTGATGGGGCTCGCAGTCGGCTCCGCCGTGGCGCGTTTCCGGTCCGGTGATCCGGTCGCGGCGGCCGCGAGCGCGCTGCTCGCGGTGCTCGGCTGCGCCCTCGGCACCTTCCTCGCGCTGGTCTTCGCGCTGGCCGGGGCCGGCGTCAGCGTAGGTTCCATTCTCGGGAACCTGCACCTGATCATCCAGGCCTACCCGCATGCCCTCGGCGGCCTCGCGCTCCTCTTCTGGGCCGTCGCGGCCTTCGTCGGGTTCCGGATCCCGCTGCGCCCGGCCCGGCGGGTGCCGCCGCGGCGCGGCGCCCCGCCGCCGCCCGCTCCCCCGGCGGAAGCGTGGCCTGCCAGCCAGGCCGGCCCGGTGCCGCCGGAGCAGCGGCCCGGAGACTGACGCCGCCGCTGTTCCCGCGCGCGGGACGCGGTCAATCAGGGACCGCGGTCAATCAGGGAATGAGCATGTCGGCGGTCAGGTGCGCCTCCGTGCTCGGGATGCCGAGCTCCATCGCCCGGCGGTCGGCCAGCGCCAGCAGCCGCCGGATCCGGCCCGCGATGGCGTCCTTGGTCAGCGGCGGGTCGGCGAGCTGGCCGAGTTCCTCCAGGCTCGCCTGCCGGTGCTTGATCCGCAGTTCGCCCGCGATGATCAGGTGCTCGGGCGCCCCGGCGCCGAGGATCTCCAGCGCCCGCTCGACCCGGGCGCCCGCCGCGACCGCGGCGCGGGCGCTGCGGCGCAGATTCGCGTCGTCAAAGTTGGCCAGCCGGTTCGCGGTGGCCCGGACCTCGCGGCGCATCCGCCGTTCCTCCCAGGTCAGCACGCTGTCGTGGGCGCCGAGGCGGGTCAGCATCGCACCGATCGCGTCACCGTCCCGGATCACGACGCGGTCCACCCCGCGCACGTCGCGCGCCTTGGCGTGGATCTTCAGCCGGCGCGCCGCGCCGACCATGGCCAGGGCGGCTTCCGGGCCGGGGCAGGTGACTTCCAGGGACATCGACCGGCCCGGCTCAGTCAGGCAGCCATGCGCGAGGAAAGCGCCCCGCCAGGCCGCCTCGCAGTCGCAGGCGGTGCCGGACACTACCTGCCGGGGCAGCCCGCGCACCGGCCTGCCGCGGGTGTCGACCAGCCCGGTCTGGCGGGCCAGGCTATCGCCGTCCTTGTGCACCCGGACGACGTAGCGGTTCCCCTTCCGCAGCCCGCTCGGCGCGAGCACGATCAGCTCCGACGAATGACCGAATACCTCCGCGATGTCCTTGCGGAGCCTGCGGGCCGCAGCGCCGGTATCGAGCTCAGCCTCGACCACGATCCGGCCCGCGGCCAGGTGCAGGCCGCCGGCGAACCGCAGCAGCGTGGATACCTCGGCCTTCCGGCAGCATGGCTTCAGCACGGTAACGCGGCTGAGTTCATCCTTGACCAGGCTGGTGAGCGCCATCCGACCTCACTCCCCCTCAAATATCTGCGCGAACGCGCCCGCAAGCCGTCGCGGATCGTGCCGGGGCGACCCGTCCCCCATGGCCAGGTCCGCCAGTACGAGCCTGCCGCCGAGCAGGCCGGCGGCCTTTTCCAGCTCGGCGGTAGTTCCTTCGGCCGCAGCGCGGTCGGCGAGTACCACGTCGATCGTCAGCTGCGGCGCGTGGTCGGCGAGCACCTCCAGGTGCGCGTGCGGCGAGAATCCGTCCGTCTCCCCGGGCTGCGGCACCAGGTTCAGGGCCACGATCCGCCGCGCCCGGGTCGTGAGCAGCGCCCGGGCCAGCTGCGGAACCATCAGGTGCGGGAGCACGCTGGTGAACCAGGAGCCGGGCCCGAGTACCACCCAGTCCGCCTCGCTGACCGCGGCCACTGCTTCCGGGCAGGCGGGCGGGTCGGCGGGGATCAGTGAGATCGACCGTACCCGTCCGGTGGTGGCCGCGCAGGCGACCTGGCCGCGAACGATGCTGATCTCGTGCGGCCGGTCCGGATTGGCCCCCTCGACCTCGGCGACGAGGTCAAGCGGCACCGACGCCATGGGCAGCACCCGCCCGTGCGCGCCGAGCAGCCTGCCGACCCAGTCCAGGCCCTGAACGGTGTCGCCGAGAAGCTCCCAGAGGGCCATGATCAGCAGGTTGCCGACCGAGTGCCCGCCCAGTTCGGCGTCCCCGGTGAACCGGTGCTGCACGACCTGGCTCCAGGTCGTCCCCCAGGCGTCATCACCGCACAGCGCGGCGAGCGCCATCCGCAGGTCGCCCGGGGGCAGCACGCCGAACTGGCGGCGCAGCCTGCCGCTCGAGCCGCCGTCGTCGGCGACCGTGACGACCGCGGTGAGATGGCGGGTGACCCGGCGCAGCGCCGACAGGGAGGCAAACAGGCCGTGCCCGCCGCCGAACGCCACGACCTGGCGCGGCCGCGGCCGCCCGGCCGGGATCCGGGCCCGGGGCGCTCCGTCCGCCGTGGTCACCCATCGCTGTCGTCACTCGTGGCTGTCCTCACTCCCGGCCCAGGTCCCGGTGCACGACCTGCGTGCCGGGCCACGACTTGGCCAGCCGGGAGGCGATCTCCTCGGCCATCACGACGCTGCGGTGCTTCCCGCCCGTGCAGCCGACCGCCAGCAGCGCGAAGTGCTTGCCCGCCTGGCCGTAGCCGTCCAGCGTGACCCCGACGGCCTGCAGGTAGGCATCGAGGAATTCGGCCGCCCGGGGCTGGTGCAGGACGTAGTCCTGCACCTCCTTGTGCTGGCCGGTCAGCGGGGCAAGCTCGTCGACCCAGTGCGGATTAGGCAGGAAGCGGCAGTCCGCGACCATATCCGCGTCCAGCGGGAGGCCGTATTTGAAGCCGAAGGACATGACGTTCACCCGCAGCGCGGTCTCGGTGGTGGTGCCGAAGGAATCACGCAACCGCGCGCGCAGTTCGTGCACGTTCAGCTCTGAGCTGTCCAGCACCAGGTCAGCCTGGCCGCGCAGGCCGCGGAGCAGTTCCCGCTCGGCGGTGATGCCGTCGATAACCCGGCGGCCCTCCTGCAGCGGATGCGGCCGCCGGACGCTGTCGAACCTGCGCACCAGCGTGTCGTCGCTGGCTTCAAGGAACACCACGTAGGGCCGGACGCCCCGCTCTTCGAGTTCGCCGATCGCTGTCTTCAGGTCGCTGGAGAACGGGCGGCTGCGCACGTCCACCACGACGGCGATCCGCGGCACGGTGCCCTTCGCCCGCCGGGCCAGATCGACCATCGTCTGCAGCAGGTCCGGCGGCAGGTTGTCGGCGACGAACCAGTCGAGATCCTCCAGCGACTTCGCCGCGGTGCTCCGGCCCGCGCCGGACATCCCGGTGATGATCACGATCTCGGGACCATGGCTATCTCTGGCCACTGTGTTCCTCCCCCGTATCCGCAGTGCCCGCCCCGCTGGCCGCCCCGGGTCCCAGCGCGGCCAGCACTGCCTCCGCCAGCCTGGGCCCGAACCCGGGCAGGCTGGCGATCTCGGCCACGGTCGCCCCGCCGATCCGGCGGACGGATCCGAAGTGCCGTAGCAATGTGGCCCGCCGGGCCGGGCCCAGGCCCGGTACCGCGTCGAGTTCGCTGACGGTCAGGGCCGTGGACCGCTTCTTCCGGTGATACGTGATCGCGAACCGGTGCGCCTCGTCCCGCACCCGCTGCAGCAGGTAGAGGCCCTCGCTGGTCCGGGGCAGGATCACCGGCGAGTCATCGCCCGGCAGCCAGACCTCCTCCAGGCGCTTGGCCAGGCCGCACACCGCCACGTCCTCGATGCCAAGCTCGTCCAGCGCGCGGACCGCCGCCGCCACCTGGGCGGGTCCGCCGTCGATGACCAGGAGATTGGGCGGATAGGCGAATTTGCCCGGCCGCGGGCCTTCCTTCGCTACCGGCCCGGCCGCGCTGTCGCCGAGGACGTCGAGTTCCCCGGTGGCTTCGCGTTCTTCCAGGTAGCGCCGGAACCGGCGGGATATCACCTCGTGAATCGAGGCGACGTCGTCGGTGCCGTCGGCGCCGCGGATGCTGAACCTGCGGTACTCCGACTTCCGCGCCAGCCCGTCCTCAAAGACGATCATCGATGCCACCACGTGGGTGCCCTGCAGATTGGACACGTCGTAGCACTCGATCCGCAACGGCGCCGCGTCGAGCCCGAGCGCATCCATGATCTCGTGCAGCGCCCGGCTGCGGGTCGTCAGGTCGCTGGCGCGCTTGGTCTTATGCAGCGCGAGTGACTCCGCCGCGTTTCGCGCCACGGTCGTGAGCAGGGCCTTCTTGTCGCCCCGCTGCGGCACCCGGAGGGAAACTGGGCCGCCGCGGCAGGCCGCCAGCCATTCCTCGACCGCCGCCGCGTCCGGCGGCAGCACCGGCACGAGCACCTCGCGCGGCACAGGGCGGTCCGCGCCCGGCGCGGCCTGCCGGGCCTCGGGCCGCCGGGCACCGGGCTGCCGGGCGCCGGGCTGCCGGCCGCTGCGCGGCCCGGTCCCGGCTGGCCCGGTCCCGGCTGGCCCGGTCCCGGCTGGCCCGGTCCCGGCTAGCCCGGTCCCGGCTCGGCCCGGTCCCGGCTGGCCCGGTCTCCGCTGGCTCGCCGTCGTACGGCCCGCCGGCGTACGGCGCGGTCGCCGCGCCCGCCATGGCGTCATCGCCGTACACCTGGCCGAGGAAATGCTCGACGAGCTGGCTCGTGGTCACGTCCTCGACCTTGTCCACCACCCAGCCCCGCTGCCCGCGGACCCGGCCGCCGCGGATGTAGAAAATCTGCGCGGCCGCCTCAAGCTGGTCTTCGGCGAGCGCGATAACGTCGCAGTCAGTCCCGTCGCCCAGGACCACCGCCTGCTTCTCCAGCGCGCGCTGCAGCGCCTTGACGTCATCCCGGAGCCGGGCCGCGCGCTCGAACTCCTCGGCCGCGGCCGCCTCGCGCATCTGGGCCTCCAGCCGCCGGATGAACCGGGCGGTCTGGCCGGACATGAAATCGCAGAACTCCTCGGCCAGGAGCAGGTGCTCCTCGGCGCTGACCCGGCCGACGCAGGGGGCGGAGCACTTGCCGATGTAGCCGAGCAGGCAGGGCCGGCCGATCTGGCCGGCCCGCTTGAAGACGCCCGCCGAGCACGTCCGCACCGGGAACACCCGCAGCAGCGTGTCGACCGTGTCCCTGATCGCCCAGGCGTGCGAGTACGGGCCGAAGTAGCGGACCCCGCGCCGCTTCGCCCCCCGCATCACGGTGACCCGCGGATACTCCTCCTCCATGGTCACCGCCAGGTACGGGTAGCTCTTATCGTCCCGGTACCTGACGTTGAATCTCGGGTCGAACTCCTTGATCCAGGAATACTCCAGCTGCAGCGCCTCCACCTCGGTGGAGACGATCGTCCAGTCCACCGCGGATGCCGAGGTCAGCATCGACTGGGTGCGCGGGTGCAGCCCGGCGAAGTCGGAGAAGTAGGAATTCAGCCGGGAACGGAGGTTCTTGGCCTTCCCGACGTAGATGACCCGGCCGTGTGCATCGCGGAACCGGTAGACCCCCGGCGACTCGGGGATCGAGCCGGGGCCGGCCGGTAAGTCGCCGGATCTGTCACGCAGCAACTCTATGCGGGCCGACGCCCCGGCTCGATGCTGCACGGCTATCCCGCCCCGGTATGCCACGCTGTGCCGGTGCTGATTGCCACTGCCGCGTGCGCGCTGGCCGCCGCCGCATGGGCCTACCTGCTGACCGGCCGCGGCGGATACTGGCGGACCGATCAGCGACTGCCGGGGGCCGACCCCAGCCCGGGGCGGCCGGACCGGGACGCCGGCCGGGCCGGCCGGACAGGGACGCCGACACGGGGCGGCCGGACGGGTACGCCGGACCGCTGCGGCCGGGCGCCGACGCCGGGGCCCGGCGCTGGCCCGGCGTGGTGGCGGTCGTCCCGGCCAGGAACGAGGCAGCCGTGCTTCCGGCCGCGCTGCCGACGCTGCTCGGGCAGGATTACCCGGGCGCGTTCACCGTCGTCCTGGTGGACGACGACAGCTCGGACGGCACCGCCGCCATCGCCGCCGCGCTCGGCCGCGCCGCGGACGGCCGTGCCGTGGGCGGCCGTGCCGTGGGCGGCCGTGCCGTGGGCGGCCGTGCCGTGGATAGCCGTGCCGTGGATAGCCGTGCCGTGGATAGCCGTGCCGTGGATGACAATGCCGCGGACGGCCGTGCCGTGGGCGGCCGCGCCATGGATGACCGTGCCATGGATGACAATGCCGCGGACGGCCGTGCCGCGGACGGCCGCGCCATGGATGACCGTGCCGCGGGTGACCGTGCGGCGGGGCGGGAAAATCAGGCCGCCCTGCCCGGCGGCAGGCTCCGGATAGTCGCGGGCACCCGGACTCCCGCGGGCTGGGCCGGAAAAGTCTGGGCGATGGCACAGGGGCTGCGGGCCGCGGGCGATGCCGAGTACGTGCTGTTCACCGACGCCGACATCGCCTACCGGCCGGACACCCTGGCCGCGCTGGTCCGCGCGGCCCAGGCCGACGACCGCGTGCTGGTATCGCAGATGGCACTGCTGCGGGCCGATACCGGCTGGGAGCGGCTACTGGTCCCGGCCTTCGTTTACTTCTTCGCTCAGCTGTACCCGTTCCGGCTGGTCAACCGGCCCGGCGCCCGTACCGCGGCCGCCGCGGGCGGATGCATGCTGATCCGGCGGCGGGAATTGGCGGCGGCCGGCGGGCTTGAGCGCATCCGGGGCGCGCTGATTGACGACGTGGCGCTCGGCCAGCTGATGCAGTCCGCCCGCCCGGCCGCGCGCTGCTGGCTGGGGCTGAGCACGGATATCACCAGCATCAGGCCCTACCCGCGGCTGGCCGATCTGTGGCAGATGGTAACGCGCAGTGCGTATACCCAGTTGCGCTACTCGCCTGCCGCGCTGGCCGGGACGCTGGCCGGCCTGCTCTGGCTCTACCTGCTGCCGCCGGCCGCGGTGCTGGCCGGGCTCGCCGCGGGCGGCGGCGCGGCGTCCGGCTGGCTCGCCGTGGCGGGCGCGGCGGGCTGGGCCGCCATGTCGGCCACGTACCTGCCGATCCTGCGCCTGTACGGGCTGTCGCCGCTCCGGGCCCCGTCGCTGCCGCTGATCGCCATCTTGTACGCCGCGATGACGGCCGACTCGGCCCGGCGGCACTACCGCGGCCGGGGCGGTGAATGGAAGGGACGGCCGCACGGGCCGCACGGGGCGCTGGCGAGCCTAGATCGTTGACCGGGAAACGGCCGGCCGCTCCCCGGGAGCTACCGGCCACTCCCCCGCGGTTTTCGCGGACGAGCCAGAACGAGGCACGTCCCGCTGCCGCCGATCCCCTCCCCCGATCACGAACGGCGAAATTTCCTGAGCAGTACGGCTGGCACAGCCTTGTTTTGTCAGACCCGGTGATTAGTGTATGAACATAGATTCGAATAAGGAGGTGCCGCCCGCGATGTGCCTGCCCGGCCAGCCACCCCGAACCGCCGCCGATCCCGCCGCACCCCCCGCAGTGGCAGGGGGAGCGCATGCGCCGGCGGCGGGGGTTCCGGTGAGCGCGGCGGAGGCGGTGGCGATGGCCCAGGCCGCGCTGGCGTACCTGGCGTCGGCGGATATGGCGTCGCTGCCGGCCGCGGCGCAGGCCGAGTGCCTGCGCGGGTTGGAGCGGGCCGAGTCGCTGCACACCGCGGCGCGGGCCGGGGCGTTAGCCGCGTTCATCTCCTCCGGCGGCTGCCAGGACGACGGGCAGGGCACGGCGCGGGCGTGGCTGCGGTGGCAGACCCGGATCACGAACGGCGCGGCGGCCGGCGCGGTCGGCTGGGCGCGCCGGCTGGCCGCCCACCCGGCGGTCGGGGAGGCGCTGGCGGCGGGGGAGATTTCGGCGTCGTGGGCGCGGGAGATCTGCTCCTGGACCGCCAAGCTCCCCGAAGGTAAGCAGGCGGACGCCGATCAGATTTTGCTGGCGGCTGCGGCGGGCGGCGCGGAGCTGGCGGATCTGGCCGGGCTGGCGGAGGAGATGCGGCGCCGCTGCGCCCAGCCCGACACCGATGATGGTGGCGGGTTCGCGGATCGGTGGCTGCGGCTGGACCGCACCCTGCATGACGCGGGCCGGGTCGAAGGTGACCTAACCCCGCAGTGCGCCGCTGCGCTGGACGCGGTGCTGGATGCGTTCAGCAAGAAGACCGGCCCGGAGGACACCCGCACTAAGGGCCAGCGCCACCATGACGGGCTGGAAGAAGCCTGCCGGCAGCTGATCGCCTCTGGCTGCGTGCCCGACCGGGCCGGGCAGCCGACACTGATCCAGTTGCATATGACCCTGGATCAGCTCCGCGGCCTGGACGGCGCCGCCAGCGCGGAGGCGGCGTGGGCGGCGCGCGGCCCTGCGGCGGCGCCGGGCAGCGATTGTGACGCGACGATCGTGCCGGTGGTGTCCGGGCACGTCGACCCGGCCGTCCTGGACCAGCTCACCGCCGCCCTCCTCCGCCACGACCCGGCGCGGCTCGGGGAGAGCGCACCGCCGGCCCGGTACGGCCCCGGATCCGGGTACGGCGGGAGGTCCGGGTACGGCGGGAGGTCCGGGTACGGCGGGAGGTCCGGGTACGGCGTGGGGTCCGGGTTCGACCTGCCGTCCATGCCGGAACCGCAGCCCCCGCACGGCCAGCGGTCGCCGTACGGGCCGCAGTCCCCGAAAGCCGCGGCCGTCCGGCGGCTGATCCTGCGTCATGCCGCGGATCTGCTGTCCGGCCCGGCCGGGCTGGCCGCGTTCTTGCGCACCGGCCTCCCCGACAGCGCGGCCGGCAGCATCAGCCTGCCGCTGGACGTGGGCCGGGCCGCCAAGACCATCCCCGACCACCTGCGACGCGCCGTGATCGCCCGGGACCGCTGCTGCCGGTTCCCCGGCTGCCGCCAGCGCCCCGCCGCCTGCCAGGCCCACCATGTCAAACCCCGCAGCCACGGCGGCACCACCAGCCTGAACAACCTCATCCTGCTCTGCGCCTTCCACCACCTCACCGCCATCCACCGCTGGGGCTGGCACCTCACCCTGCACCCCGACGGCACCACCACCGCCAGCAGCCCCGACCAGCAACGCACCCTGAACAGCCACGGACCACCCGCCCGCGCCGCCTAACCAGGCAGCGTCACCAACCGGGGTCAGGGCGCGGCCGCTAGCCCGATCCCCGGGCTCCGGCCGCGGAACCCGGCCACTCATGACCTCGCCCCACCCCAGAGGCGGCCATGGTCGAGGGCAAGGTGGTCATCGCCTGATACGGGAACGCTGCGAGCGCGCCAGACGGCCCGGAACACCACGGCGGCCCGCGGCCGGACTGTGCGCCGCCCGGGTCTTCCAGCGCCTCCTCGCGCTCAATGCCGCAATCTGGCACACAACTGGCAAATCGGCGCCCCCGTCAAAACGCTCGCTGATCACCTATGACCGCTGAGCTGCCCGTACTTCCCGGTCAACGATCTAGGCGCGGGCGCCCTCGGCCGGGGCGAACAGCACCAGGGCGGCCAGGTCGGCGGTGACGTCCGTGAACCGGTGCACCTCGCCCGCCGCCACGTAGATGACCGCGCCGGGGCCGACCCGGGCCCGCTGGCCGCCGGCCTCCAGCGTCGCCTGCCCGGCCGTCACCACGTAGATCTCGTCCTCGGTGTGCGGTGTCTGGTCATCAGTACCGCCGCGCTGGACGGAATAGGTGCCCACGCTGAGATCCGCGACCCTCAGGTGCTCGATCCAGTGGTTGCCCGCCTCCCCGCCGGGCGTGGTGTAATTGCCGGCGTTCTTGATGACCTGCATCATGCCTCCTGGTAGCGGCGGATAACCGGCGCGGGTGGGTCAGTCCTCGAATGCCTCGGGCGGCGGGCAGGCGCACATCAGGTTCCGGTCGCCATACGCCTGGTCGATCCGCCGGACCGGCGGCCAGTACTTGGCCCGCCGGTCCCCCGGTACCGGATAGGCTGCGTCCTCGCGCTGGTAGGGATGCTTCCAGTCGGAGGCGATCAGCATCGCCGCCGTGTGCGGCGCGTTCTTCAGCGGGTTGTCGGTGGCGTCGTCCTGGCCGGACGCCACCCGGGAGATCTCGCCGGAGATCGCGATCATCGCATCGCAGAACCGGTCCAGTTCGGCCAGGTCCTCGCTCTCCGTGGGCTCCACCATCAGCGTGCCGGCCACCGGGAACGACATCGTGGGCGCGTGGAACCCGTAGTCGATCAGCCGCTTCGCCACGTCCTCGGCGGTGATCCCGGTCTCGCTGGTGATCGGCCGCAGGTCCAGGATGCACTCATGCGCCACTAGCCCGCCGCGGCCGGTGTAGAGCACGGGGAAGGACGGGCCGACGCGGGCGGCGATGTAGTTGGCGGACAGAATCGCGACCTGAGTGGCCTCGCGCAGGCCGTCGGCGCCCATCATCCGGATGTAGGCCCAGGAGATCGGCAGGATCCCGGCCGACCCGTAGGGCGCGGCGGCCACCGGGCCGACCGGGCCGGCCGGACTGTCAGCCCCGGCCGGACCGTCAGCCCCGGCCGGGCTAGCCTCGTCCGGGCTGCTCCCAGCCGGGATGGCCCCAGCCGACCGGGCCGCTGGCCCCGCCAGCATCGGGTGACCGGGCAGGAACGGGGCCAGGTGCGCCCGCACCGCGACCGGGCCGACGCCCGGACCGCCGCCGCCATGCGGGATGCAGAAGGTCTTGTGCAGGTTCAGGTGCGACACGTCGGCACCGAAGCTGCCCGGCCGGGCCAGCCCGACCAGCGCATTCAGGTTCGCGCCATCGACGTAGACCTGGCCGCCTGCCGCGTGCACCTCTTCGCACACGCCGCTGACCGTCTCCTCGAACACGCCATTGGTGGACGGGTAGGTCAGCATGATCGCCGCGATCGTGCCCGCGTGCGCGGCCAGCTTCGCACGCAGGTCACCGAGGTCGATGGCACCGTCGGAGCCGCACTTGACGACGACCACCCGCAGGCCGGCCAGCACCGCGCTGGCCGCGTTGGTGCCGTGGGCCGATTCCGGAATCAGGCAGACGTTCCGTTCCGGCTCGCTGCGCGACCGGTGATAGGCGCGGATGGCCAGCAGCCCGGCCAGCTCGCCCTGCGATCCCGCGTTCGGCTGGACGCTGACCGCGGCGTACCCGGTGATCTCGGTCAGCGCCGCTTCCAGGCCCCGGATCAGCTCCAGGTAGCCGGCCGCCTGCGCGGGCGGGGCGAACGGATGCAGCCCCGCGAACTCGGGCCAGGTGATGGCCTCCATCTCGGCCGCCGCGTTCAGCTTCATGGTGCAGGAGCCCAGCGGGATCATCGACCGGTCCAGCGCGATGTCCATGTCCGCCAGCCGCCGCAGGTACCGCAGCATCGCGGTCTCGTTGCGGTGCGCGCTGAAGACCGGGTGGTCGAGGAAACCCGAGGTACGCCGCAGCCCGGCCGGCAGCTCACCGGCCCCGGCGGCGCTGGCGCCCTCGGCGGGGCTGGCGCCCTCGGCGGCGCCGGCGGGGCTGGCGGCAGCCGCGGGACCGGCCGTGTCCCGCAGCCGGACGGCTTCCGGCTGGCCGCCGCAGACGGCCGCGACGACGTCCCGCAGGTGCTCGTCGGTGGTGGTCTCGTCACAGGCGATCTGCACGGTGTCCGCGTCGGCCAGGTACAGGTTGTAACCGGCCGCGCGGGCCCGGGCGGCGGCCTCGGCCGCTCCGCCGGGGACGCTGACCTGGACGGTGTCGAAGAAGGCCGCGGGCCCCGTTTCAAATCCTTGATCCTGCAGGGTCCGGGCGAGAGTTGCTGCCCGGTCGTGCACGCGCTGGGCGATCTCGGTCAGGCCCTCGGGACCGTGGTAGGCCGCGTACATCGCGGCGATGACGGCCAGCAGGACCTGGGCCGTGCAAATATTGCTGGTCGCCTTCTCGCGGCGGATGTGCTGCTCGCGGGCCTGCAGCGCGAGCCGGTAGGCGGGGTGCCCGGCCGCGTCGACGGAGACGCCGACCAGCCGCCCGGGCAGCTGCCGCTTCAGCCCGTCCCGGACGCTGATGTAGCCAGCGTGCGGCCCGCCGAACCCCATCGGCACCCCGAAACGCTGCGTGCTGCCCACCGCGATGTCCGCGCCAAGCTCACCGGGCGGCGTGAGCAGCGTCAGCGCCAGCAGGTCGGCCGCCACGGCGGCGAGAGCGCCGCGGTCGTGCGCGGCCGCGATCACCGGGCGCAGGTCGCGGATCTGCCCGCTGGCGCCCGGGTACTGCATCAGCACCCCGAACAGCTCGCCATCCGGCTGGGCGGCCACCAGCTCGGGAGTCAGCGGCGCGGTGATCAGCTCGATGCCGAGCGGCTCGGCCCGGGTGGCCAGCACGGCGAGCACCTGCGGCAGGCAGTCGGCGTCGGCCAGGAAGATCCGGCCCCGCCCGGCCGCCCGCCGGGCCAGGGTCATCGCCTCGGCCGCCGCCGTCGCCTCGTCCAGCATTGACGCCCCGGCCAGCGGCAGCGCGGTCAGGTCCTCGATCATGGTCTGGAAATTGAGCAGCGCCTCCAGCCGACCCTGCGAGATCTCGGGCTGGTACGGCGTGTAGGCCGTGTACCAGGCCGGGTTCTCCAGCACGTTGCGGCGGATCACGGCCGGCGTCACGGTGCCGTAATAGCCCAGGCCGATCATCGAGGTGAGGACCTCGTTCTGGCCTGCCAGGCGGCGCAGCTCGGCCAGGGCATCGGCCTCGCTCAGCGGCGGGGGCAGCTTCAGCGCGGCGGTCGTGGCCAGGCCGGCGGGCAGCGCGGCGCCGGTCAGCTCGTCCAGCGAGCCATAGCCGACGGCGGCGAGCATCTGGTCCTGCTCGGGCTTGGACGGTCCGATATGCCGCTGCGCGAAGTTCATGGTGCGTCTCCTGGCGGGGCCGGCCGGGGCAGCCGCCGGACGCGGCCGCCTGACTCCCCCTCTGTCGTCCGCCGCGCATGCCGCCTGTTGCGCACGGGACTCCAGAGACGCCTGGCCCGTCCGGTCCGTGATGCCTGAGAGGTTCCGGGGAGGTTGCCCCTTCGGCGCCCCGCGGCCTGCGCGGGATCTCTCCCGGACGGTTTCGTCAGCGCAGCCGAGCCTACCCGAGGCGACGCCGCCGATCACGTGATCCGGGCCAGACCTGACCCCCGGCGGCCCGGGCCGCTAGCCCGTCTTGCGGGCGCGGCGCCTGGACAGCTCGTCGGCCTTTCCGGCGGCCGGGCCGGCCGCGTCGTCATCGTCGCCGTCCGCCGCGTCCGCCCGTTCGGACGGCAACTCGGCCAGGCTGCCCTCGACCTCCCGCCAGACCCGCCCGAGCGCGATGCCGAATACTCCCTGGCCGCCGGCCAGCAGGTCGACGACCTCGTCGGCGGACGTGCACTCATAGACGCTGACACCGTCACTCATCAGGGTGACCTGGGCGAGATCGGTAGCGCCCTGGACGCGCAGGTGCGCGACGGCGGCCCGGATCTGCTGCAGCGAGATGCCGGTGTCGAGCAGCCGCTTCACGACCTTGAGCACGAGGATGTCGCGGAAGCCGTAGAGCCGCTGGGAACCTGAGCCCGCGGCCGCCCGCACGCTCGGCTCGACCAGCTTGGTGCGGGCCCAGTAGTCAAGCTGGCGGTAGGTGATCCCGGCCGCGGCGCAGGCCGTCGGCCCGCGGTAGCCCTCGGATTCGGTGTACACGGCCTCCGGCCGCGGCGTGAGCTCATCGCCGAAGAGCAGGCCCTGCTCCTCAGCGCGCCGGGCGACTGCGCTGCGCATGCCCGGCACCTGATCCTCACCCTTGGATACGGCCACGCCCACCTCCGGCCCGGGAGAAACTCCCTGGGTACACCTCTCGCACGGTAGGCCGGCTGGCCGGCCGCGTCAACGATCTAGCGCGGCGCGTCGCGGCAAGAGTCACCAACCGTGACAGACCAGCGGCACCGCTGGCATCAGCGCATACCGGCATGCTCAGGCCGCCCGGTCAGGTGGCGCGGTCAAGTTGCCCGGCCGAAGTCCTCCGGCGTGATCGTGTCGAGGAACTCGCGGAATTTCTCCACCTCGTCCTCCTGCTCGTCCGGGATCGCCACCCCGACCTCGTCCAGGATCTCCTCGCTGGCGAAGATCGTGGCCCCGGTGCGGAGCGCGAGCGCGATCGAGTCCGACGGGCGGGCGCTCACTTCCTTGCCGTTCGAGAAGATCAGGTCGGCGAAGAAGATCCCGTCCCGCAGCGCGGTGATGTTGACCGTACGCAGTTGCACGCCCAGTGCCTCAAGCACGTCACGGAACAGGTCATGGGTAAGCGGCCGCGCAGGGACCATGCCCTGCTGCGCGAAGGCGATCGCGGTCGCCTCCATCGGGCCGATCCAGATCGGCAAGTACCTCTCCCCCTGCGATTCCTTCAGCAGGACGATGGGGTTGTTCGTAGGCATCTCAACCCGGACGCCCACGACCTCCATCTGCCTCACGGCGGCTCCGTCCTCACGTGCGCCTGTTGCGCTCCCTCACTTCTGGACCCTGGTCAAGGGCACTCCCTTTGTCAACGTACACCGGCTATCGGGCCGGGCTTGCCCGCGCCCCGGCGGCAGCCGGCCCGCGGCGGGGCCGGCGGGCCGCCGGAGACGGCCGCCAGGGGCCCGGCGGCGGGGCCAGCCGCGGCTACGGCGGCCGCCGCCCGGGACCGGCCAGCGGCCACCGGTGCCTGCTCTGGGTACGTCACGCGCTCGCCCCGCCGTAGCCGCGTCCGGCCCGCCCGCCGCCCCCGGCGGCGGCGCGGCGCTGCTCCTGGTCGCCGAAGGCGTCGCCGGCGGTGCCGTGCGCCGGGCCGCCGTGCGCCGGGTCCGCCCGGGCCGCGGTCCCGTGCGCGGCGGCCTCGTCCCCGGCGCGTCCGGACCAGGCCAGCCCGCTCGTCGGGCAGCCCGGCGTCGGCCAGGCCGGGGCCAGGAAGCCCGGCCTCGGCCAGCGCGGCCTCGATCAGCGCACGGTGCAGCCGAAGCGACAGCGCAGCGATCTGCCGGGCCGTCCGCCCGGCGTTCTCCCTGGCGGCCGGGTTGCGCTGGCGCAGCGTGGGCGCGATGACCTGCTCGATCAGCGACGTCTCGCGTTCCGCGGCCGCGCGCACGGCCCGCAGGTGCCGGGCCTGCACGCCGTAAGCGGCCAGCGCCGCGACGGTCCTGGCGATCTCAAGCGCATCCGGGCCGTACTGCCGGCCTTCCCGGCGGACCAGCCCGAAGTCCTCGAGTTCGGCCAGATTCTCCTCGTCAATTCCGGCGGCTTCGAGCAGTTCACGCCGGGTCAGCCGGACTCCCCGGCCGCCGCGGCCGGACTGGTCCGGCGGCCGGTCGCCGGGCTGGTCGCCATCCGGTGGATCCGCGGTCGCGGGCACCAGCCGTTCCTTGATCACCCGCAGTGGCAGGTACTGGTCCCGCTGGGCGGTCAGGATGTAGCGCAGCCGGTCGACATCGGCGGCGGCGAACTTCCGGTATCCGGACGGCGAGCGCGCGGGCGCGATGAGTCCCTCGGATTCCAGGAAGCGGATCTTCGAGACGCTGATGTCCGGAAAGTCCGCGCGGAGGCTGGCCAGTACCTCGCCGATTCCGAAGTATGGCCGGGCATGCGATGCATTCATCCCCCGACCTGCGCGCCCCCGCCGCCGTACTCCACCGGAGTGCGCGGGCTCAGCAGGAAGACCAGGCGGAACTTGCCCACCTGAACCTCGTCGCCTCCGCTCAGGTCCGTCTCCTCGATTCGCTCGCGGTTCACGTACGTGCCGTTGAGGCTGCCCACATCGCGAACGGTGAACCCGCCGCCGTGCCGGTAGAACTCGGCATGCCGCCGCGAGACCGTCACGTCGTCAAGGAAAATATCGCTCTCCGGGTGCCGGCCGGCGGTGGTGAGGTCACCGTCCAGGAGGAACCTGCTGCCGGCATTCGGCCCGCGCCGGACCACCAGCAGCGCCGTGCCGGGCGGCAGCGCGGCCAGGGTGGCCGGATCGGCGAGGTCATCGCCGGGCTCGGCGTCGGGCTGCTCGCCGCCGGCGGCGGCGATGATTGACGTTGTCTCGGTCCCGCGCTCTCCCGTGCCGTAGCCCAGGGAGGTGCCGCAATGCGAGCAGAAGCGAGCCTCTTCGGGGTTCGCCCGGCCGCAGCCGGTGCAATAGATGCTAGGCATCTGGGTGCCGAGCCTCCCCTCCGTCGGCCATGCCACCGGAGCAGGAACCAGGCCGTCCTGGATGCCGCTTCTTGAGTACTCCGGTGACGCTGTCAAAACTACCTGCGCCGCGGAGCGCCGGTCCATCCGCCGCGCACGCCGGCGCCAGGCGAACCGGCGGCCGGCCGCGCCGCCCGGCCCGGCGCCCGCGGTGCCCCGGCCGGGAGCCTCGGCGCGCGCCGGACCCACCGGGGCACTCTCGCGCCGCCTCCGCCACATCCGGCTGCACCTCCGCCAGTTCGCCGCCACCGACGATGACGGCGATTGTCTCACGCCCGGCCGCGTCCGCGCCGGCACTCAGCAGGTCGCGCTGGAGCCCGCCCACTTTAGTGCCCTGCGCTCTCGACCACGGCCGCCCACTCGTCGAGCAGCGCCTGCGCCGCATCGTCGTCCTTGCCTTCCGCCCACAAGTGGGTGACGGCATCCGCGGGATCGGGCAGCGCGAGGATCCAGCCGCCCGCCGGCTCGATCACCCGGATGCCGTCGGTGGTATCGACCTCCCGCTCCCCCGCTGCTTCCGCGACCGTCCGCATGACGCTTCCCTTGGCCGCCCACGGCGTGGGCAGCGACCGCTTGAGCAGGTGGGCCGACGGGATCCGGGCGTCGATCTGGCTGAGCGTCAGCCGGGTGCGGGCGACCAGGCCGAGCAGCCGGGTAAAGGCCGCGATCCCGTCAACGGTCCGGGTGAACTCCGGCACCACGAAACCGCCCCGGCCGTCCGCCGCGAAGATCACGTCGTCCGCCGCGGTCGCCTCGGCCAGCCCATGCGGGGTGGTGGTGGTCCAGTCCACCTGGACGTGGTGAAACTGGCTGACCTGCTCGGCGACCCTGGTCGTGGTGACGGGCAGCACCACCCGGCCGGTGCGCCGTTCCGAGGCGATCAGGTCGAGCACGACGAGCAGCGCGCGATCGTCGCTGATCAGCCCGCCCTTCTCGTCCACCAGCATGATCCGCTCGCCGACCGGATCGAACCGCACCCCGAAATCGGCCTGGGACGATGCCACGAGGTCGGCCAGCCGCTGCATGCCCGCCCGCGTCTGCGCCAGCGACGGGGTCGGAGATGCCTCGTCCAGCCGGTTGTTGACGGTCAGCACCTCGACCCCGATCCGGCCGAGCAGGACCGGCAGGAGCAGCGAGACCGTGCCCCCCGCGCAGTCCACGACCACCTTCATCCCGGCCTCGTCCACCCCGGTCAGGTCAACGCAGCGGAGCAGTTCGTGGGCGTAGGACTCGCGGACCCGGGCCGGGTAGATCAGCTCGGCGATCTCCCCGGGAAAGGCCCGCCGGTATTCCTGCCGGGAGAACACTCGCTCGATCTTGCGCCGGTCGGCCTGGGACAGGTCGGCGCCGGTCTTATCCAGGAAGATGAGGTCGATCGACTGCGGATTGCCTGGCGTCGTGCGCAGCGCGATGCCGCCGCCGCATTCGCCGCGCGCGGTCTCGAACCTGGCCACCGGCAGCGGCTGCGCCTCCAGGTCAACGACGTTGATCGCGCTGGCGTTGAGTGCGCTGTGCACGGCCCGCTTGAGCGCGCGGGCGGCCCGGGATACATCGCGGGAGGTGGTGACGACCGCGCCCTTCTTCAGCGTGGTGGCGTAGGCGCTGGCCAGCCGGACGCAGAGCTCGGGCGTGATCTCGACGTTGATGAGCCCGGAGACGCCGCGCGGCCCGAACAGGGTGCGCTGGCCGCGCGACTCCCAGATCACGCTGGTGTTCACGACGGCGCCGGCCTCGATGGTCTTGAACGGGTAGACCTTGACGCCGGAGGACAGGTAGGCCTCGGGCTCGATCAGGCACTCGTCGCCCACCACCGCTGCTTCCTCGACCCTCGCCGAGGCCATCACGTCGGTGTTCTTCCCGATCACGCAGCCGCGCAGGGTAGCGCCCTGGCCCACGTACACGTTGTTGTGCACGACCGCGCGGTGCAGGAAGGCGCCCTCCTTCACCACCACGTTGTTGCCGATCACGGTGAACTCGCGCAACTGCGCGCCCGCCTCGATCTTGGCGTACTCGCCGATGCAGAGCGGCCCGGTCAGGATGGCCTCCGGGTCCACCTCGGCTCCGTCCGCGACCCAGACGCCGGGCGACACCTCGAACCCGGCGATCTCCGCCTGGACCCGGCCGGACAGGACGTCCGCCTGCGCCTTGAGGTAGCTCTCGTGCGTGCCGACATCCTCCCAGTAGCCGTCCGCGATCCAGCCGAACAGCGGAGCGCCCTGCTTAAGCAGCCGCGGGAAGACGTCACCGGACCAGTCCACCATCTCGCCGATCGGCACCTCGGCCAGCACTTCCGGTTCCATCACGTAGATCCCGGTGTTGACGGTGTCGGAGAACACCTGCCCCCAGGTCGGCTTCTCCAGGAACCGCTGAATGCGGCCGTCGTCATCGATGATGATGATCCCGAACTCCAGCGGATTCGGCACCCGGGTCAGGCCGACGGTCACCAGAGCGCCGTTCTCCCGGTGGAAACGGACCATCTCCGACAGGTCGATGTCGGTCAGGGCGTCACCCGAGATGACCAGGAACGGCCCGTCGCGGAGCGCGTCCTCGGCATTCTTAACGCTGCCCGCGGTGCCCAGCGGCATGTCCTCGGTGGCGTACTGGAGGCTCATGCCGACTTCCTGGCCATCGCCGAAGTAGTTGCGGACCAGCGAGGCGAGGAACTGCACGGTGACGACCGTCTCGCAGAAGCCATGCCGCTTCAGCAGGCGCAGCACGTGCTCCATGATCGGCTGATTTACCACCGGAAGCAGTGGCTTCGGCTGGGTGGCGGTCATCGGGCGTAGCCGGGTGCCCTCCCCGCCCGCCATCACAACGGCCTTCACGGCTGGCTGAGCTCCCTTCCGTCATGGTGCGGGCGATGATCTGGCTCGCCTAGCCAAACACTACGGTGGATCGTCCCGTTTGCCCGAACCGGATGCCGCGAGCAGGCTGCGGGCCTGGATGAGGTACAGCCCGGCGGCGCACCAGTACAGTGCCGTTCCCCAGATCGCCATCGCCCAACCGAAGACCCTGGTGAGCTCGGCGAATACTCCTTGGTGGGAGCCCAGGAACAGCAGCGGGAAGGCGTAGAACAGGCACAGCGTCGCGGCCTTGCCGAGGAAGCTCACCTGCAGCGGCCCGTATCCGCGCGAGCGCAGCGCGAGCAGCGCGACGGCGAGCACCAGTTCGCGGGCGGCCAGCAGGGCCACCAGCCACCACGGGATGATGGACCGGATGGCCAGCGCGACGATGGTGGACACGATGTAGAGCCGATCGGCGGCCGGGTCGAGTACCTGGCCGAGCCTGCTCTGCTGGTTCAGCGCCCGGGCGATCTTGCCGTCCAGCCAGTCGGACGCCGCGGCCAGGATGAGCAGGACGACCGCCCAGGCGTCGCCGGTCTGGGATCTCGGCCCGAGCACCAGCCACAGGAAGACCGGCACGCCAGCCAGCCGGGCCATGCTGATCGCGTTCGGAATGGTCACGATCCGCGACTGCGGATCGGGCTGCTCCGCCGCGCGCGCCGGAGGCTCGCCCGTCCCGCCTGGCTGCACGGTCACTGTCCCCTCGTTCGCAGGTGACGCACCGCCGACCCTACCGGGCGCAGGCGGCCGCCCGCCGGGCTGGCATTCCCAGCCTGCCCGGTCCGGCCGGCTTGCCCGGCGCCCCGCCCGGAGCCGGCTAGCACGCCTCCCACAGCGAGGCGATTCCCTGGCCCACTCCGATGCACATGGTGGCCGCCGCCCGGCGCGCCCCCCGGCGCCGGAACTCGTGTAGCAGGGCGGTGCTAATCCGGGCCCCGGAGCAACCCAGGGGGTGCCCGATGGCGATGGCGCCGCCGTTGACGTTCACCCGCTGCGGGTCCAGCTTCAGCTCGTTGATCACGGCTACGGCCTGCGCGGCGAACGCCTCATTGACCTCGGCCAGGTCCAGGTCGTCGGCCTGCCAGCCGGCCCGGGCCAGCGCCTTGGTCATGGCCGGCACCGGTCCGATGCCCATGTAATCCGGGTGCACGCCGGCCGCCGCGGCACCCGCGTACCTCGCGATCGGCTCGGCCCCCGCGGCGGCGGCGGCCCGCTCGGACATCAGCAGCAGGCACGCCGCGCCGTCATTCAGCGGGGAGGAATTGCCGCCGGTCACCGTGCCGCCGGCCCGGAAAGGCCGGCTTCTGGGCGGCCAGCTCGGCCAGCGTCAGGTCCGGCTTGATGCCCTCATCCGCGGTCACCGTGCCGCCCGGTGTCACGACCGGGATGATCTCCTCGGCGAGCCGTCCGGCGGCCTGGGCCCGGGCCGCCTGCTGGTGGCTGAGCAGCGCGAACTCGTCCTGGCGCGCCCTCGTCACCCCGTACCGGCCGGCCACGTTCTCCGCCGTCTCGCCCAGGCTGATGGGCGGGTAGAGCTCGCGCATCCGCGGGCTGACCAGCCGCCAGCCGAGCCTCGTGTCGGCCACTCCGGCATCACGCGGGAACGGGCCTTCCGCCCGGGGCAGCACGAACGGCGCCCGCGTCATCGACTCCGACCCGCCGGCCAGGCAGATGTCGGCATCGCCGGCCGCGATCGCCCGGGCGGCATCGGCGATGGCCTCCATCCCGGAGCCGCACAGCCGGTTGACCGTCGCGCCGGGGATGGTCACCGGCAGGCCGGCCAGCAGGACGCCCATCCGGGCCACGTTCCGGTTGTCCTCGCCGGCCTGGTTGGCCGCGCCCCAGTACACGTCGTCGATCGAGGCGGGGTCCAGCCACGGATTGCGCGCGACGAGGGCGCTGATCACGTCGGCGGCGAGGTGGTCGGGGCGCACCCCGGCCAGCGCGCCCTTAATCTTTCCCACCGGCGTCCGGCCAGCGTCCACCGCGAAGACCGCGCCCATCGGTACCTCCAGCTGCCGGCCACATCCCGCCACGACGAGACTACCCGGGCATCAGGAAGTGCATCTAGCTGCTCCGGAGGCGTCAGCCGTCACGCTGCGCTGGCGCGCACGGTCGGCTCGTGCCGGACCGGGAAGCTGACCGAGCGGGCGATGAAGCACAGCGCGCCGATCTCGGCATGCAGCGCCTGCGCCCGGCCCGTCATCGACGGGTCGGCGACCGTTACCGCCGGGCGGAGCACCACCTCGGTGAACTGGCCGCCGCCGCCCGTCTCGTCCATCGTCATCGTGCCGGCCGCGGTGTCGGCGTAGCCGGTGACCACCACTCCCGCGGTCGCGCACAAGTGCAGGTACCACAGCATGTGGCACTGGGACAGCGCGGCGACCAGCAGTTCCTCCGGGTTCCAGCGGCCGGCATCGCCGCGGAAGGCGGGGTCAGACGAGCCGGGGATGACCGGCTTGCCGGCGCCGTGAATCTCATGATCGCGGCGGTACCCGCGGTAGTCGCTCGTCCCCGAGCCGTTATCCCCGGTCCACCGGACCGTCACTTCGTAGCGGTGCGTGCCAGCCATGAACCGCAGCTTAGGCGGTGCCATCGGGCCAGCCCGGCCGGGCCGGCGCAGGCCGGGACCGGCGGTCTCACGGCGGTGACCCGGGCTCGGCGCTCAGGTCCTGAAGCTGTCCCGGCCCAGTTCTCGCAGCACCTGCTTCATCACGTCGTACCGGTCCGGCCCGACCTCCGCGCGCCACTGTGCCTCGACGGCGGCGATCGCCCGCGTCGCGACCTCGGCCGCCTGGTCGCCCAGCGGCGTCCGCAGGATGAGACGGACGCGGCGATCGGCCGCATCCCGCTGGCTGCGGGTGAATCCCGCCTGCTCCAGCCCGTCCGCGAATTCGCCCAGCGACTGCTTGGTCATGCCCGCGATCACGGCCAGGTCGGTGATCCGGATCCCGCCCGGCGGAATCATCTGGAGAATGCGCTGGTGGCTGCCCCGCAGCCCGGGGAAGGCGCTCCGGTCCTGCGCCCCGAGGTCCGAGCGCAGCCGCCGGGAGGCCGCGTCCAGCCATCGCGGCAGATGGTCGGGCAGGGAGTCTTGCTCCGCGGGGTTGCGCACAGTCATAAGGTTACCTTACCATCGGAGGTAGACAGGTAACCTTACTTATACCGGGGCCTGCAGCTGAGTGGAGGCCCTGCCGATGACCGGAGGCGCGCACATGACCGGAGGCGCGCACATGACCGGAAGCACCGTGTCATCGCCACCGCCGCCCGGCGAGGACCCGTTCCGGCTCGCGTCGCTGACCCCCGCCGAGCTGAGCCAGGTAACGGCCGCGGCCGCAGGCCGCCCGGTCCGCGACCCCGGCGGCCGGGTCACCGCCCTGCCCTACGACTCGGGCTCGCCGGCCACGGCGGGCTTGTGGCGGGTCGATGTGCACTCCGGCCCGGGTCAGGATGACCTGGCGTACACGTACTTCGTCAAGCTGCTCCGGCATCCCCGGCTGTGGCCGGGACTGCGGCACTTTCCCGATGAGGCCAGCCGCCAGGAGTTCGCTGCCTACCTGCCGTGGCGCTTCGAGCTGGACATGGCCGAGTCCGGCATCAGCCGGGTTCTGCCGCCGGGCATGCGGGCCCCGGTTCTGCACCATGTCAGGCACGCCGACGCCGATCACGTCGCGCTGTGGTGGGAGTACGTCAGCCAGCGGCCCGGGCCGTGGCGGTTGCCTGACTATCAGCGCGCCGCCCGCCTGCTCGGGCGCCTCGCCGCCCGCCGCCGGGCCGGTGCGGCCGTCAATGAGTTCCTGCCCGAGCGGTGCCGTAGCACCCCGCCCGGCGGAGCGCTGCGCGGCTTCGTCGAGCGCCGGGTAATGCAGAGCGCCCTTCCGGCGCTGCAGGCCGGGCAGATCTGGAACCATCCAGTCGCCGCCGCGGCCCTGCGCCGGGCGGCCGACCCGGACCTGCCCGCGGACCTGCTTGCCCTCGGCGCGCGCATCCGGCCGATCCTGGACATGCTGGACCGGCTGCCGCAGACCTACGCCCACGGCGACGCGAGCCCGCAGAACCTCCTCCTTCCGGCGCACGAGCCCGATGCGGTGGTCGTCATCGACTGGGGATTCGGCAGCCTGCTGCCGGTCGGATTCGATCTCGGGCAACTGCTCGTCGGGCTCGCGCATGCCGGCCAGGCCATGCCGTCGGACCTGGCCGGGATCGACGCGGCCATCTTCCCCGCCTACCTGGACGGCCTGCGGGACGAGAGTTACCAGGCCGAGCCCGGTCAGGTCCGGGCCGGATACATCGGCTCTCTCGTCGCCCGGTCCGCGCTGTGCTCGCTGCCGCTGGAGCTGCTCGGCGGGCCTCCGGACGAGGAGGCTGAGGAGCTCTTCCGGCAGCGCCTGCAACTCACCCGGGTCCTGGTCGACATGGCAACCGAGATCCCGGTGACCGCGACGGCCTGACTCAGGCCGGCGGCCGGTGGGCCTGGATAAAGCCGGCCAGCGTCGCCAGCGAGGCGAGTGCGTCGAGGTTGATGTCCTCGGCGGCCACGTCGACGCCGTACCGCCGCCTGATCTCGCGCAGCAGCAGCGTGCCCGCCAGCGAGTCCAGCCCGATGCCGGTGCCGAACAGCGACGCGTCGGCGGGCGCCGCGAGCAGGTCAGGGCGGCGGGTGACCTCGGCGAGGAGCTGGCGCAGCTCATCGATGATCAGGGCGCACCTCCCGTCCGGAGCCAGCCGGCCGCGGCTCATCCGGCTCAGCGGGGCCGGTCAGCCAGCCGGGCAGCTCCGGCAGCGGCCCGGCCAGCGACCGGCGGTACACCACCCGCTGGCCATCCGCGCCAGCGGCGCTCTCCCCCGCGGCCCGGAACCCGGCCGCGGCTAGCGCCAGCCGCAGCGGAACGTTCCTGGCGTTCAGCACGGACGGCACCTCCAGCGTCCGCGCGCCGTACCGGGCCGCCGAGCGGATCAGCCAGGCCAGCAGCGCGTCAATCACCCCGCGGCCCATGGCCCGGCACGACATCATCAGCAGCCGGACCGTCCAGCGGCCGTCCTCGCCCTGCTCGGTGACGCAGCCGCCGACGATGCCGTCATCGCCGAACCGGTCCCGCAGCCGCACGGTAAGAACCTGCCGCCCGGCGGCACCTATGATCAGCCGAAACGCGGCCTCTGTCGTGCCCTGGCCGGCCGAGTTGAACTGATGGGTGCGGACCGACAGCTCGTGCAGCCGGGCCAGGTCGGCCTCGGCGGCCGGGGCGATCGCGATCTCGGTCCGGCAGTAACGCAGGAAGTCGTCCCGGGATCCGCCGAACTCCCGCTCGGCCTCCAGCCGGCGCCTCCGGTCCAGGTAAAGCTCGCTGCGCCGCCGGCCTCGTCGGTGACCACGGCCGGGCTGAACTCCGGCCAGCCGAGCGCATCCGCCATGTCCTCCGGCGATAGCACCAGGACATCCGGCAGCGTGAAGGAAACCTCGGCCCGCTCGTACGGATCATCGTCCACGAAGGCGATCGCGTCGGCGCTGAGGCCAAGGTCAGCCAGGATCCGGCTGATGGCCGCCGACTTCCGGCCCCAGCCGCATTCCGCCGCGACGAACCGGGCGCCGGTCACCTGCGCCGCGTAGACGGCGGCGGCGGGCGGGTTCCGGCTCGCGATGGCGTGCACGATGCCGCGACGGCCGAGCTCGGCCAGCACGGCCGCCATCTCGGGGTCGGCGGGCGGCTGCCGCTCGCCCGACTCGATGAAGACCCCGGCCAGCAGCGTGTTGTCGATGTCCCAGGCCACGCACTTGATCGCCGTCCGCGCGGCCGGGTCGCCGCCCGCCCGCCCGCCGGGCGGCCCGGCCGGTGTCACGGCGGGGCCTGGCGGCCGCCCGGCAGGCGCCTTTCCATGGTGAGGTGCGCCGCCTCGAACCCGAATTTCCGGTACAGGGCGCGCATGCCCAGGTTCCTGGCGTGGACCTTGCCGGTCAGCTGGGTCAGCCCGGCGTCGGCCGCCGCCGCCAGCACCGCCGCGAGCAGCAGCTCGCCGACGTGACTGCGGTCCGGGATGTCGGCGACGGCCAGCGACCGGAAATTGCCGTACCGGGCGCCGGTCAGCGAGTTGGTCCGGGGGGACAGCCAGGCCCAGCCCGCCGGCCCTCCTCCGGGCTCCCGCGCCGCCACCGCGACCAGCATGATCTCCCCCGGTTTGCCGAGGGACCCGGAGACCCGTCTGCGGTGCAGGGCCGGATCGGTGATCGCCTCGTCGCTGAAGGAAACCTTGGCGATCTCGATCTCGAATTCCGCGATCGCGTCCAGGTCACTCTCGGCCGCGGCGCGGATCACGTACTCCTGCCCGGCGGCCGGTCCGGTGGCGGTCATCGCTGCTGCAGCGCCATCGGGCGGAACACGGTGCCGCCGCACGCCGGGCAGCCCGCGGCCTGCAGGCTGGCGATCCTGGACCACTGCGCGCCCGGCCCGACGGCATGCACCGCGCCACAGCCGGCGCAGCGGTACGGCCGGGTGGCCGCGGCCCGCAGGTCGGCGGTGTAGAGCGGCCCCGGGTAGTCGCCGGCGATCAGCGGCGTGAGCGCGGCGGTGGCCCGCAGGTGGTACAGGTGGCTGGTGCCGGCCAGGATGCCCGCCCCGACGTACTCGTTGAAGTTCGGCATCATCGCGCGCACCGTCAGGCCCATGCCCGCGATCATCTCCTGGGTCCGGAGCGTCTCGGCCGGCCTGCGCGCCCCGAACGAGAAGAACACGTGCTGGCCCGCGTCCCCGGCCAGGGCCGCGACGGCCCGGGACAGGAACAGCTCAGCTCCCGGCACCGTGTACGGCGGGTCGGTGCACGCCACGTCGAACGCGCCGCGCAGGGCCGCGGGCAGCGGCTCGCGCAGGTCGTGCCGGACCGTCTCGACGGCCACCCCGGTGCCCGCGGTCTGCGCGGCGACGCAGGACAGCACGTCCGGATCGGAGTCCACCACGGTCAGCCGCCGGATCTCGCCCGGCGCCAGGGTCAGTGCCGCGAACCTGGCGATCGCCACCGAGATGAGGTCGTCGTCGCCGAGCATGATGATCCGGCTGCCGTCGAGCGCGCCTGCCTCGTGCATGGCCAGCACCCGGCTGATCTTCGTGGCCACGGTGCAGTGCGTCTGATCGAGTTCCGGCTTGGCCTCGGGCGCCGCGGCCGCCGCCCGTTCAAGATCGTCCTGCAGGGCCTCGGTGATCTTGGCGCTGGCGACGCCGCGGCCGTGGCACACCGGGCACCGTGCGTCCAGGCCGCGCTGGCCGCCCGCGAAGGCGTCCCGGCCGGCCTGGGTCAGCCGCACCGGCCGGCCGCGGTCCACTACCTCGCGCTTGCGCAGCTCATTGCAGACCGCGGTGACAATGGGGACCGGCAGCTCGGCCATCCGGCTGATGTCCCTGGTGGCGACGGGCTCGGCTCGCGCGATCGCGCGGATCACGTCCCTGACGCCCGAAGTTCCCTCGGCTAGCCCGACCGCCGACGCGACCTCGGCAAGGACAGAGTCGACATCCATGCTGGCGTTCTCTGCCTCCAGGTGCGCAGCCGGCCGCGGCGATCGTCTCTGCCCCGACGGCAGACGGTAAGGTATCCTCCCACATCATGCCGGGTGACGGGATGACGAGCAGGTACGCGGACCTGCGCAGGCAGGAAGCGCGGTCGCCGAAAGTGCTCTATGCGGTGGACGCCACGGTCACCTCAGCCTCGCCGGTCACCGACGTCGCGAAGCTCACCGAGCTGGCGACCGCCGCGGTCCGGGCCGGCCGCGGGCACGTCCTTGAGGTCAGTCACGTCGCCTTCCCCAACAATGCGGTCACCCTGGTGCTGATCCTGGCCGAGTCGCATCTGAGCATTCACACCTGGCCCGAGGAAGACCTGATCGCCATCGACCTGTTCAGCTGCGGCGCCATCGATGGCGAGGCGGTGGTGGCGGACCTCGTGCGCTCGCTGGAGCTGGCCGACGTCACTATCCGGCCCGTGCTGCGCGGCGCGCACCGGCCGCCGCCCGGGAACGCCCCGCCGCCGCGGTAGCCGGGAGGCCGGCTGGCGTCGCTAGCTTCCCGCGGTGCGCCAGATCGGCGCGGTCAGGCAGGTAGGGCCGCCGTCGCCCTTGAGCGAGATCTCCGAGCCGTCGTAGCCGTGTACCTGGCAGCCGGCCGATTCGAGCGCGGCGCGGGTTTTCGGGTTGCCGTTCACCATCAGGACGTGCCGTGGCGCGATGGCCAGGACGTTGCATCCCATCGTCTCGTACTCATCGCCGTCTACGGCGATCACCCGGATGCCCCGCTCGGCGAGCGTCTGCATCAGCGCGACCGGCGCCAGCGGCGGGTAGACCACGGCCAGATCGTCAGCGACCGGCGAGATCAGCGACATCAGGTGCAGCACATGCCCGGGCCCGCGGTCGTGCGGCAGGTCGACGGACTCCAGGGTCGCGCCTTCGGCCGCCAGGATCCGGGTGAGCTGGCGCAGTCCCTCGGCGTTGGTGCGGTAGCTGCGGCCGGCCAGCATGGTCTGCTCATCCAGCCAGACGAAGTCGCCGCCGTCGGCCCGCGCCGCCCCGGTCAGCTGCGCGATCACCGGGACCCCCGCGGCGGTCAGCGCGGTACCCAGCAGCGCCGGTTCGGCCGCCCGGGCCGGCTTGCTCATCTGGAACAGCACCGCGCCGGCCCCGGTCACCAGCCCGGGATCCCGGACATAGGTGGCGTCGACCAGCCCGCCGGCCGCGTCCGCCGTCTCGGCCGCGCAGCCCAGATCGGTGAGCAGCTGACCGAACGCCTCGTGCTGGCGGGCCAGCAGGCCCGGATCCGGCGCCCGCCAGTCGGCGGCGGCGAAATCGCCGGTCAGGGCCGGGCGGCGGAGCAGGACACGGCGCAGCGGGGCCGACATCGAACGCACCCCGAAACGCTGGCCGGCGCCCGGCGTCGCTCCGGTGTCCGCATCGGCCATCGAAGCCCCCGCCCTGCCGTTCACGGCTTGTCCTGTCGTGCAGTTCAGCTGAGCTGCCCGTTGCTTTCGGCGGCCCGCGGGCCTTAGTCGCGCAGGATGGCCATCCGCGCCTCGGCGGCCAGGTCGACGAAGGGCTGGCCGGTGACGTCGACCACCGCGCGCTGGATGGTGCCGCCAGTGAAAGGCCAGGGGGAGCGGCCGGGGTAGTCGTCGGTGACCGGTTCGGCGCCGTCTTTCCCGATGTTGAGTCCCTCGCCGGCGATGGAGAACTTGCCAGGCTGGGTTTTGATCTGGCCCTGCCCGATCGCCCGGTCGCCCGCGTGCAGGGTGAGGGTGCCGGTGGCCGGCATCGAGTCACCGTCGCGCTCGAAGGAGGCGGAGACGATCACGTGGCCGGCCGGCAGCGGCTCGGTCGACTCGATGATCTGCTCGGCCTCGCCGACGAAGTTGTAGACGTACTTGAGCTTGCCGTCCTTGATGTAGAGGGCGTGCCCGCCGAACCGGGCCCCGTGGGCGAACAGGACCCCGCCGGCCTCCTCGGCGTCGATGGTGAGCTCGACCGCGACCGTGTAGGAGCGGTTGCGGATGTTCGGCGCGACCGACTCGGGGACCTCGGCGCAGCCGGGGTAGTAGACGTAGCGGTTCCGCGGCTTGGTCAGCTGGGGCCGGTCGGTGGTGAGGATCTCGATGGCGTCGCGGTTCTCCAGCGGCAGGGCGCCGTACTGGCCGGCCTGGGCCCACCAGAGCTGGATGAGCTCCTGCAGTTTCTCCGGTTCCTGACCGGACAGATCGTGGCACTCGGTGGGGTCTTCATCCGTGTTGAACAGCTCCCAGCGCTGGGTGGCGTAGCCGGCCCACGCGTCGGGGGCGGCCGGCGAGATCGCGGCGGCTTTCCAGCCCTGGTTCCAGATCGCCCGGGTGCCGCCCATCGAGTAGAACTGGGTCTGCTTGTCGGTCGTCGCAGTGGCGTCGTTCAGGGTGGCGTCGAAGCTGACGCCCTCCAGCGGGAACTGCGTGTAGCCCTTGACCACGTCCGGCGGCTCGATGCCCAGCAGGGAGTAGAGGGTCGGCACGATGTCGACGGCGTGCACGTACTGACGGCGCAGGCCGGTGGAAGTGATCTGCTTCGGCCACGAGACGATCATCGGGTCGGCGGTGCCGCCCTCGTAGTTCGAGTATCGCTTCCACATCTTGAACGGGGTGTTGAACGCCCACGCCCACCCGGTCGGGTAGTGGTTATACGTCGCCGGGCTGCCCAGCTCCTCCAGGTGCGGCAGGTTGGCCTCGACGGTGTCGGGGATCCCGTTGAAGATCTTGTTCTCGTTGACCGACCCGTTTGGTCCGCCCTCGCCGGAGGCCCCGTTGTCCGAGACCAGGATGATGATCGTGTTGTCGAGCTGCCCGCTCTGCTCGAGGTAATCCAGCAGCCGTCCGATCTGGTGGTCGGCGTGGGACAGGAAGCCCGCGTAGACCTCGGCCATCCGCGCGAACAGCCGCTTCTCGCCATCGGTGAGGGAAGCCCAGGGCCGGACGGTGTCCAACTCGGGCCAGCTCTTCCCGTCAGCGCTGGTCAGGTCGGCGTACGGGTCGATCGGCGACAGCTCGGCCTGGCCGGTGATGACCCCCATGCGCTGCTGCCGCTCGAAGACCAGCTCGCGGTACGCCTCATAGCCCATATCGAACTTGCCGCGGTACTTGTCGATCCACTCTTTGGGAGCGTGATGCGGCGCGTGGCACGCACCCGGGCAGTAATAGAGGAAGAACGGCTTATCGGGGGCGACCGCCTTGGCGTCGCGGATGAACTCCAGCGCCCGGTCAGTCAGATCCTCGGTGAGGTGATAGCCCTCCGAGGGCAGCGCAGGCTGCTCGATGGGGTGGTTGTCGTAGACCAGATCGGGATACCACTGGTTGGTCTCGGCGCCGAGGAAGCCGTAGAACCGCTCGAAGCCCCGGCCGACCGGCCACTGCGCCTTCCGCGAGGCCATGTTCATCTCGTCCTCGGCGGTCAGGTGCCACTTGCCGGTCATGTACGTGTTCCAGCCGCGCTCCCCCAGCACCTCCGCGATCGTCGCGCACTCGAACGGGATGTGCCCGTTCGAGCTGGGGAACCCCGACGCGGCCTCGGTGATCGTGGCCATCCCGTTGGTGGTGTGGTTCCGCCCGGTCATCAGGCACGACCGCGTCGGCGAGCACAGCGCCGTCGTGTGGAAGTTGGTGTAGGTCAGGCCGCGCTGCGCGATGCGGTCGATGTTCGGCGTCTCGATCAGGCCGCCGTACGCCCCCATCGCCGAGTACCCGACATCGTCGAGCACGATGTAAAGCACGCTGGGGGTGCCCTCGGGAGCGATCGGCTGAGTGTAGGGCGCCCAGTCCGGCACCGACTTGGTCACATCGACATTGATAACTCCGCGAAATGGCGTGCCCATTTCCCGCACCTCCGTGAACAGCGACCGCAACCGGATGCCATAACCTCTTCAGGCACACCACCATAGGCACCGCGGACCTGTCAATGGAGAGATGATCATGGACCTGGCCGAAGCTCACCTGCCGTCGTGGGCACCCACCCCGACCCGCCAGGCCATCGTGGATTTCGTGGCCGCGGTGACTGATGAAAGCGGCCCTGGCTACGTGCCGCCCGCGGAGCGGGTGGCGGTCTTCGACAATGACGGCACCCTGTGGTGCGAGAAGCCGATGCCGGTCGAGCTGGGATTCATCCTGCGGCGTTTCGCGGAAATGGCCGAGGCTGACCCGGCCCTGCGCGAGCGGCAGCCGTGGCGGGCGGCGCGGGAGAAGGATTACGCCTGGCTCGGCAATGCGCTCACCGCGCACTACCACGGCGACGACGCCGACGTGCAGACCCTGATGGCGGCCATCCTGCATGCGTTCGACGGCGTGAGCGTGGAGGACTACGCCGCGGCGGCTCACGGCTTCCTCAGTTCCGCCGGTCATCCGAGCCTCGGCCGGCTGCTGCGCGAATGCGCCTACCTGCCGATGGTCGAGCTGCTGCGCTTCCTCGAGGCCAGCGGCTTCACCGCGTTCATCGCCTCGGGCGGCGATCGTGACTTCATGCGCCCGGTCACCGGCGATATCTACGGAATCCCGCCCGAGCGTGTCATCGGCAGCTCGGCCGGCCTGCGCTACCAGGAGTCCGGCGCCGGAGCCACCGTGGTCTACCAGGCGCAGATGGACGTCTTCGATGACGGGCCGTCCAAGCCGGTCCGGATCTGGAGCCGTACCGGACGGCGGCCGCTGATCGCCGGCGGGAACTCAAATGGCGATATCCCGATGCTCCGCTACGCCGGCCTGGCCTGGCCCGGGCTGCGCTTGCTGGTCCTGCACGATGACCCTGACCGCGAGTTCGGCTACACCGCCGGAGCCGAGGAAGCGATCGAGCAGGCGCGCGCCCAGGACTGGACCGTGATCAGCATGAAGGATGACTGGACCACCGTCTTCACCGAACTGCCGGACTGACCTGGCTCCCCGGGGTCAGCCGGGCAGGTGGATGAGCTCGAGCTGGATGTTGTCCGGATCCCGGAAGACGAGCACGGAGTAGGGAACCGGCTGGTCGGTGTCGATCACGCCGGAATGCGCGATGCCGAGTTCGTCCAGCCAGCTGGCCCACGCGTCGAGGTCCGCGCGGCCGGCCACCCCGAACGAGATGTGGTCCAGGCCGGTCCTGCTCTCGTGGAACGCCTGGCCGGGGTTGGCCTCGTGGTGGTGAAGTCCGATCGCCACGCCGGAGCGCGGCTCCATCAGCAGCACGGCGTAGCCGCCCTCCTCGTCCCCGTAGTGAGGGAAGGGGACCGGTACCCGGTTCATCTGGAATACCCGCTCATACCACTGGGCGCTGGCCTCCACGTCGGACACGGTCGGCGAGAAGTGGTGGAAGCCGGTGACGGCCGGTGCCGCGGCGATCTCGGTCAAGGCGGACTCCTTCGTCGGCTGCGTGCTCGGGTGCGACTGGTCACCATGATGTCGCGGCCGCCCGGCCCCGGCCAGGGCCCGGGTCAGCGGCGCGCGCTAGCACGGGACCGACAGGGAGAGGCCGAACCGGCTTTCCTCGTCGGTCCACCAGGACGTCATCGTCAGGCCCGCTGTGGCGAGTTCGGCCTGTACTCCCTCGCGGCGGAACTTGGCCGAAACCTCGGTGCGCAGCTCCTCGCCCGCGGCGAAGCTGACGGTCAGCCCGATGGCCGGCAGCCGCACCTGCTGGCGCCCGGCGGACCGCAGCCGCATCTCGATCCACTCCGCCGCCGGGTCCCAGAGCGCCACGTGATCGAACGCGTCCGGGTCGAAGTTCGCGCCCAGCTCGGCGTTGAGTACCGACAGGATGTTCTTGTTGAAGGCGGCCGTCACGCCCGCGGCGTCGTCGTAGGCGGCGACCAGCACGGCCGGGTCCTTCACCAGGTCGGTGCCGAGCAGCAGCGCGTCGTCAGGAGCGAGCCTGGCCCTGATCGAGGCGAGGAACGCGGCCCGCTGCGGCGGGAGCAGGTTCCCGATCGTGCTGCCGAGAAACGCCACCAGCCGCGGGCCGCCGCCCTCGGGCAGGCCGAGGTGCTCCTCGAAATCGGAGGCGACCGCGTGCACGGCCAGCCCCGGATACTCACCGAGCACCCGGCGGGAGGCCGTGATCAGCGCCGCCTCGCTCACGTCCACCGGCACGTACCGGGCCAGGGTTCCGGCGCCGCGCAGCGCGTCAAGCAGCAGCCGCGTCTTGTCCGCCGACCCGGAGCCCAGCTCGACCAGCGTCCTGGCCCGGGTGGCCGTCGCGATCCCGGCCGCGGCCGAGCGCAGGATGGCCCGTTCGGCCCGGGTCGGATAGTACTCGTCGAGAAGGGTGATCTTGTCGAACAGCCCGCTGCCCCGCTCGTCGTAGAACCACTTCGGCGGCAGCGACTTGGGTGATGCGGTCAGCCCGGCGCGGGCATCGGCGCGGAGTGAGTCGGCCAGGAAGCCGGCGGGCAGGCATCGCTCGATCGTCGGCTCGGTCACCGGCGTGCCGTCCTTCCGTTCGGCCCGGCCGCGGCCCCGGCCAGGGCGGGTGAGCTGGCGTCGCGGGCGGCATCAGCCCCCGCGCCAATCGGGCCGACGGTGACCGACCCGGCCGACGCCTCGACCAGGCTCTGGTCAGGTACGTCGATCCAGCCGGGATCGTCGTCGACCGGCTCGGAGGCGACCACCACCCCGGCCGGGCCGCTCCGGTAGGACAGGGTGTCCCCGGCGGCCGTCGCCGCGATCGTCTCGCCGTCGGTGAGCAGGAAGTTGAACCGGCCGCCGAGCTGCCGGGCGGTCAGCTCGCGGATGGTCTCGTCCAGCGCCCCGGCCAGCCCGCTGCCCGCCCGCAGCTTGCGGAGCACGACCGCCCAGATGACGGCCGAGTCGCAGCGGGCTTCCAGCGCGAGCACGTCGCTGGCCGGCAGGTCGGCGGCCAGCGCGGCCCCGGCCTCAGGCCAGCTGCTGAGCGCCCCGTTGTGGCTGAACAGCCAGCGGTCGGCGGCAAAGGGCGCGGCGGCCGCCTCCCCGGTCTCGGTGCCGGAGGTCGCGTCGCGAACGGCCGCCAGCACCGCGCGGCTCCTGGTGACCCGGGCGAGATCGGCGAACGACGGGTCGGACCAGATCGGCTTCGCCCGCCGGTACCTGGCCGGCACCGGGTCGCCGTCGGCGTACCAGCCGACGCCGAACCCGTCCGCGTTCACCGTGCCGTGCCGCTGCCGCCGCGGCGCCCAGGCCTGCGCCTGCAGGCTGTGCGGCGGGTCCAGCAGCACGGAGCGCAGCGTCACGGCCTCGCCCAGGTAGGCCAGGTGCCGGCACATCAGGCGACCTCCCCGGCCGCCGCGTCGCGGGCGGTGCGCAGCCCCGCGAAGATCTGCCGCCGGATCGGGTAGTCCCAGTTGCGGAAGGTGCTGCGGCAGGCCACCGGCCCGACCGAGAACGCGCCGCCGCGCAGCACCTTGTAGTCAGCGCCGAAGAACACCTCGGAGTACTCCTTGTACGGCCAGGCCTCGAACCCTGGGTAGGGCAGGAAGTCGCTGGCCGTCCACTCCCAGACATCGCCGATCAGCTGGCGCGCGCCGCACGGGGCGGCGCCCGCCGGGTACGAGCCCGCGGGGGCGGGCTGCAGGTACAGCTGGCCCAGGTTGGCCCGGTCCGGCACCGGGTCATCGTCCCCCCACGGGTAACGCCGCGACCGCCCGGCGGCCGGGTCGAACCTGGCCGCCTTCTCCCACTCCGCCTCGCGCGGCAGCCTCCGGCCCGCCCACCGCGCGTACGCGTCGGCCTCGTACCAGCACACGTGCATGACCGGCTCGGCCGGCGGGACCGGTTCGCTGACCCCGAACCTGGTCCGGATCCACTGACCGCCCTCGCGCCGCCAGAACTGGGGCGCGAACAGGCCGGCCTCCTGCCGGTGCGCCCAGCCGGCCGCGGTCCACCAGGAGGGCTCGTCGTAACCGCCGGCCGCGATGAACTCGGCGTAGGCGGCGTTGGTCACCGGCGTGGTGTCGATGTAGAAGGCCGGCACGTCGACGGTGTGCGCGGGCCGCTCGTTGTCCAGCGCCCACGGCTCGGCCGATGTCCCCATGGTGAACGGGCCGCCCGGTACGAGCACCTCGGCGGGCAGGCCCGCCGCGTCGGCCGGCGCCGGGCCGGGCGGCGGCGCGGATAGCACCGGCCCGCCGCGGCGGAGCTGGTGGGTGGCCAGCATCGTCTCGCCGTGCTGCTGCTCGTGCTGCGCGATCATGCCGAACGCGAAGCCGCCGGTCACCAGCCGGTCGCCGGTGAACCTGGTCCGCTCGACCAGATCGAGCACGCGGCCCCTGACCTCGCGCGCATACGCCCGCGCCTCGGCGGGCGGCAGCAGCGGCAGGGTCGGGCGCTCGGCCCGCGGATGCTCGAACGCGTCATAGAGCGGATCGATCTCCGGGCGCATCGGGTCCCGCCCGCCGACCTCCCGGAGCAGCCACAGCTCCTCCTGGTTGGCGATGTGCGCCAGATCCCAGACCAGCGGTGACATGAGCGGCGAGTGCTGGCGGATCAGGTCGTCCTCATCCAGGCACTCGGTCAGGCGCTGAGTCCGCTGCCTGCCGGTGACCAGCAGGTCCGCGATCGTATCCCTGAGCAGCTCCGATTCCGATGTCATCTGCTCTCCTCCAGCATCTCGTCGGCGGGGCAGCGGCCCCGCACTACATAGGTCTCGGCGAAGTCGGTGACCTGCCGCCGGATCGCCGGGGCGGCACCGGCCCGGCAGAGCGCGGCCTCGGCGGCCTCGAAGCAGGCCCGGCTGGCCCGGGCCAGCGCGGGATCCTCCAGGCCGCGCCGGGCGGCCCGCAGCCACGGCCCGGTGAGCCAGCCGTCTGACGCCGCGGCCTGCCGGCTGCCCGGGTGCGGCCAGATCGCCTCGGCGGCGGCCATCGCGGCCTGCGCGGCCACCGGATCATCGAGCAGGGCGGACACCACGGCCGCGGGAACGATCCAGCCCTCGCCGGCCTGGGCATCAATGACCCGGAGTTCCAGGTGCCCCTGCGGGCGTACCGGGGGGAAGAGCGTGGAGAGATGGTAGGTGAGGTCATCACGGGTCGGCGGCCGCTCGCCACCGCCGCGGAGCCAGGCCCGGAAGGTCAGCCCGGCCGGCGCGGTCCAGCGGGGCGAGTCATCCCGGCGGATGCACATCAGCTGGGCATCCAGCGCGTACGACGCCCAGGCCGAGCGGGGGTCGGGGTCAGCCGCCCCGCGCGGGCCGGCCTCAGCGCGGCGGACTGGCTCGGCGCCCGCCGGAGCCCGGGTGCGGCCCGGATCCAGCCGGCCCCAGACGGCCTGCCTGGTCGACTTCCAGCCGGTCGGCCGGCCCGCGCGCAGCGGCGAATTGGCGAACGTGGCCACCAGGACCGGGCCGAGCGCGTGCAGCAGCCGCCAGCGCCAGCGGTAACCGGCCGGGCCGTCGCCGTCCAGCCCGGCGTCCACGCAGACCTGGACGGACGCGGTGCTGCCCATCATGACCCGTCCCCAGTGCCCGCCGCGGTCAAAGAACTCCTCCATGGCCGCGTAACGGGGCAGATCGAGGATTCTGGCCGGGAGACGGTGCGGATCCACGCCGCATCCGACGAGGCTGAGCCCGGCGCCCTGGACCGCGCGCCGCACCACGGCCAGATCGCGGCCGGCGCTCGTCACGCAGCCGCCGATGGCGGCCGCCGGGGCGGAGCTGATTTCGACCTGGCCGCCTGGCTCGAAGGTGAGCCTGGCCCTGGCCAGGCAGCGCGCCGGGGGCATCTAGCCCGGCCAGCGCGGTGGTAACCCGCTGGTGGTCGACGGGCGAGGCAACGTCATCGCCGTCGCAGACCAGCCATTCAAGCTCAACACCTACCGCGCCGGGCGGCCCGGTCTTGAAGCAGATGCCGTGTATGTGCTCCTCGGCGGCGTCCTCCGAGAGCGGCGGTGCCGGCGCGCGCTCTGCCCCGTCACGGACATCCATCATGTGATTTCCCCGTCCGAGTCGGCATCCGCTCCGGCTTGTTCTACTTAACCGGCCCGCGCGCGCTGTCATTCCGGCTTCTCTTACCCGTGCAGCGGGCCTGAACCCTGGAGGAGGTCACCGGGGATGGTGCGCAGGTGAGTGAGCGGGCAGGTCAGGCGCGCGCGCCGCGGGTGATCACCCAGGCGGTGATGGCCGTCATCACCATGGCCACGGCCTCGACCACCAGCACGGTCGCGGCCAGGCCGGAGGTGAACCCCAGCTTGAAATTGAACAAGCCGACCGTGCGCACCAGGATGAAGCCGACGATGGTGCCCCCCATCAGCAGGAAGGCCGCGGCTACCACGATCAGCCGCCGGGTCGCCACCAGCGCGACGGCGATCAGCAGCGTCGCGATTACCTGAACCAGGAACAGCGGGCCGAGCGTCGGGACGTGCCGGTAGGCGATATTCCAGAAATGCAGGTGGATGAGCCCCGACGTAATGAGGAGCCCGGCGTCGACGATGCACAACGCCAGCACGGGCAGCTGCCCGCGGAGCGCGTCCTGCCGCGCCTTGGTGGTGGTCATTGGTCAGACACCTCGCTGGTAGTGAAGGGCTCGGTCCACTGGATCAGGAAAATCCGGGCCAGCCGCGGCCACCCGGCGGACTGCTCGACCGGCACCGGCCGGCCCGCCAGGCCGGTCTTCACCGCCTGCATGCCGCGGGCCGGGAACACCGCCCGGCCGGATAGCCGGTCCCAGACCGTCAAGACGGTGCCGAGGTTGATGTCGAGGCGGCCGGTGGCCGAGTGATGTATCCGGTGATACGCGGGGCTGATCAGCAGCGCGCCCGCCTTCCCGTAGGTCCACCGCACGTTCGCGTGCGGCAGCGCGCCCAGGCAGGCGTAGACGGTCAGCACGGCGGCCGGCGTCGCATTGTTGGCGCTCAGCGCGAGCACCGGCAGCGCCGAGAGGAGGAAGCTGACGTGCACGAGGGGGTGGGCCCGGAACGTGGTGAGGATGCTCAGCTCCTCCTGCGAGTGATGCACCGCGTGCAGCCGCCACAGCGAGTTGATCCGGTGGTTGCCCAGGTGCGCCAGCCAGTCAACGGCATCGATGGCGACCACGGCCGCCGCGATGAAGCACCACTGCGGCACCGCCGTGATCCGCGGCAGCACCAGCCACGGCGCGATCCTGGCCAGGTCGGCGGAGAAGCCGCTGCCGATCAGCGCGATCAGCGGCACCACGATGAGCGCGTACGCCAGCAGGTAGGTCATGTCGAGCACATGTCCCCGGGCCAGCACCGCGTGCCGCTCGGCCGGGCGGATCTGCTCGATGACGAACACCACCAGCACGAATCCCACCACGGCCGGCCCGGCGAGTTCGAGCTGCTCGGAGTGGATGGAGCTGATCGGCCCGATCTGGCTGAGCACCCGCCAGCCGCGGTAGGCCAGCCAGGCCGCGAAGACGGCCACGGCGAAGGTGGGCAGGTACAGCCGCCGCCGGGCGGCCCGGCGGCCGTCCGCCGCGGTCAGCTGCCCCCCGCCGGGGCCGCCGGAGACCATCACCAGTTCGCTCCTTCGCTGTCCGGGTGCGCGCTCATGCCGCTGTCACTTCTCTTACCCTGACACGGCCCGGCGGCCCGCCTCGGTTCAGCGCGATTGCGCCGAGTGACCGCGTATCCGCTGATTGCTGGTCATATCGCCACGGACAGTTAACTCCAGACGTCGCTCGCCACGTCCACGATCAGCCGGAGCTTCGCGAACTGCTCGTCGCGGGTGAGCGCGTTGCCCTCCAGGGTGGACGAGAAGCCGCACTGCGGTGACAGGCACAGCTGGTCCAGCGGCACGAAGGCCGCTGCCTCGTCGATCCGGCGCTTGAGCTGGTCGGCATCCTCCAGCTCACCGCGCTTCGTGGTGACCAGGCCGAGCACGACCAGCTTGCCCTTCGGCACGAACCGCAGCGGCTCGAAGCCGCCGGACCGCTCGTCGTCGTACTCCAGGAAGAAGCCATCCACGTCCAGTTCGCTGAACAGCGCCTCGGCGACGAAGTCGTAGCCCCCTTCGGCCGCCCAGGAAGAACGGAAATTCCCCCGGCACATGTGCGTGGTCACGGCCATCCCGTCCGGGCGGCCGGCCAGCGCGTCATTGACCTGGCGGATGTAGCGGATATGCAGGTGCTCGGCGTCCTCGCCCCGCTCGGCGATCTCGGCCCGCTGCGCCGGGTCGTTCAGGTAGGCCAGGCTGGTGTCGTCCAGCTGCAGGTACGTGCAGCCCAGCTCGCCGAGCCTGCGAACCTCCTCCGCGTAGGCCGCGGACAGGTCGCTCCAGAACTGGTCCATGTCCGGATAGACATCCGGGTCCAGCGCGGCCGGCCCGCCGCGGTAGTGGACCATATTCGGCGACGGGATGGTCAGCTTCGGCGTCCCGGTGGTCACCACGGACTGCAGGTAGCGGAAGTCGTCGGCGAAGATCGTGTGGTCCAGCCGGATCTTGCTGCCGACGTGCAGGGCCGCGGGCGTGAACTCGATCATCCCGGACGGATTGCGGAACTTCACCGCGAGGTTGCCGGGCGCCTGGCCGATCCCGCCGAGCTGGTAGATGAAGTCCATGTGCCAGGACGCGCGGCGGAATTCGCCGTCGGTGGCCGTTTGCAGGCCGGTTTCCTCCTGCAGCGCGACGACCTCGGCGATCGCGGCGTCCTCGATCTCTCTCAGCTGGGCGGCGTCGATCCGGCCGGCCGCCAGCTCGGCGCGGGCGGCGAGCAGGTGCTGCGGGCGGAGCAGGCTGCCGACGTGGTCGGCGCGGAAAGGTGGTGTTGTGCGCATGACGGCCATCGTTGCGGCATGCGCACGCACCGGTCAACTCCGCTTCGCCCCGGGGAGGCCAATCCCCCCGCCCGGCGGAATGGCGCGCCGGATAGGTTGGAGCCCGGTCGCGGTCGTGAGGAGACGGACATGATCGGCGGGGTCGGGAACCTGGTGGCATCCGGGCCGCTGATTCTCGCCGTCCCGGTTGCACTGGCCGCCGGGGCCGTCACGTTCCTCTCGCCCTGCTGCCTGCCGCTGGTGCCTGGCTACCTGTCGTACGTGACCGGGATGTCGGGCCCGGAGGCCACCCGCGCGGCCGATCGCGACGCGGATCCGCGCGGCCCGGATCCGCGCGGCCCGGAGCCGGGCCGGGGGCCGGAGCCGGGCGGGCCCGCCGCGGCCGGCCGGGCCGAGGGCACCCAGGGGGCGGGGCGTGCGGGCGGCGGCTCGGTCGCGACCACCGCCCCGGCGGTCACCGGCCAGGCCGCGGGCGGCGGCCAGGTGGCCGGTGGCGACCGGAGCCATGTGATGGCCGGCGCCGCGCTCTTCGTGCTGGGCTTCTCGGCGCTCTTCACCAGCTACGGCATTCTCTTCGGCGGGATCGGCGAACGGCTTCTCGTCCATGAGCAGGACGTGACCCGGATACTCGGCGGCGTCACGATCTTGCTTGGCCTGATGTTCGCCGGCGTTTTCGACCGGTTCATGCTGGCCGGGCGGATAGTGCGCCCGTCGTGGCGCCCGCGGGCCGGCCTGGCCGGCGCCCCGCTGCTCGGCGTCATGTTCGGGCTGACCTGGACGCCGTGCGCCGGGCCGACGCTGAGTGCCGTGCTGCTGATGTCAGGTACCTCCGGCACCGCGGCGCGCGGGGCGCTGCTGGCATTCTGCTATTCGATCGGCATCGGGATCCCGTTCCTCATCGTGGCGTTCGCTTTCCGGCGCGGCCTGAGCGCGTTTGGCTTCGCCCGGCGGCACGGGCGGCTCATTACCACCATCGGCGGCCTGATGCTCGTGGCCGTGGGCGTGCTGGAGGTGACCGGCGCCTGGGGCAGCGCGATGATCTGGCTGAAGATCCACTGGATCGGCAGTTACCAGTCGCCGCTTTAGCGGCGGCCGCGCTGGATGCCTTCCTCGGGCCGGCCGGGAGTCGCACAATAGACGAAATAACCCGGCGCGGCGTGATGGAGGCGAGATGCGGTTCGGCATCTTCTACGAGCACCAGCTGCCGAGGCCCTGGGCGCCAGGTGCCGAGCATCAGCTGCTGACCGATGCGCTTGAGCAGATCGAACTGGCCGACCGGGTCGGCCTCGACTACATCTGGGAGGTCGAGCACCACTTCCTTGAGGAGTACTCGCACTCCTCGGCGCCGGAGGTGTTCCTCGCCGCGGCCAGCCAGCGGACCAAGCGGATCAGGCTGGGCCATGGCATCGTGCAGGCGCCGCCGGCGGTCAACCACCCGGCCCGGATCGCCGAGCGGGTCGCCACCCTGGACCTCGTCTCGGACGGAAGGGTCGAGTTCGGCACCGGGGAGTCGAGCTCGGCGGCCGAGCTGGGCGGGTTCGGCGTGCCGCGCGAGGCCAAGCGGGCGATGTGGGAAGAGACCCTCGACGCGGTGACGAGGATGTTCACCGAGGAGCCGTTCGCCGGCTACGACGGCCAGTTCCTGCGGATGCCGCCGCGCAACGTGGTACCCAAGCCGCTGCAGAAGCCGCACCCGCCGCTGTGGGTCGCCTGCAGCCGCCGGGAGACCATCCACCTGGCCGCGCGCAGCGGCATCGGGGCGCTGTCGTTCTCCTTCGCCGAGCCGGAGGACGCCGCGCACTGGGTAACCGATTACTACGACCTGATCGCTTCCGAGGAGTGCGTGCCGCGCGGCCTGGCGGTCAACCCGAATGTCGCGGTGGTGCTGCCGATGATGCTGCACCCGGACGAGGCGACCGCGATCGACCGCGGCATCGACGGCGCGCACTTCTTCGGCTACGCCCTCGGTCACTACTACGGCGGCACTCCGCACCTGGCCGGCGTGACCGATCTCTGGCAGAGCTTCCAGGACAACCGCGCGGAGCAGGGCTTCGCCCGGGAGATCGTCTCGGCCACCGCCGCGCCGCTGGCCGTCCGCCTGCTGGAGGCGGGGCTCGGTTCGCTGCGCGGCGCGATCGGGACGCCGGCGCAGGTGAGCGAGCTGATGGCCCGGTACCAGGCGGCCGGGGTCGACCAGGTGATGTTCGTCCTGCAGGCCGGGCGCAACCGGCACGAGCACATCTGCGAGAGCATCGAGCTGTTCGCGCGCGAGGTGCTGCCCAGGTTCGCCGAGGGCCGGGACGCCGCGGAAGCGGCCAAGGCCGACCGGCTGGCCGCGGCGGTGGACAAGGCACTGGCCCGCCGGGCCGGGCCGCGTACCCGGCCGGCGCCCTATCCGATCGACGAGGACGCCGAGCTCGCGGCCGCGCAGCGGGCCCGGCACGTGCCGCTGCGCACGCTGGCCGGCCAGGCCCGGCGCTCGGCCGGCGAGTCCGCCCGGCAGCGAGTGCAGGCGCGCGCCCGCCGGATGGCCAGCCGCGCGTCCGATCCCAGGATCGAGCGGGTACTCGGCAGCGTCACCGCGCAGCGCGCCGTGTTCGCGGTGATGACCAGCGGCTTCGATGCCGGGAAAGCGGCGGGCTTCGAGGGCAGCATCGTCTACGACCTGGGCCTGGGCGACGGCACCCGGCGGGCGTGGACGATCCGGGTCAGCGGCGGGCGGGCCACCGCGCGGCAGGGCCGCGCCGCGGACCCGGCGCTGACCATCCGCGCTTCGCTGGCCGACTTCACCCGGGTCATCACCGAGGCGGCGGACTCCTACCAGCTAATCGTGGACGGCCGGATGACCATGGACGGCGACCTGGGCCTGGCCAACCGGCTCGCGGACATGTTCGGCGGCCGTTCCACCTTCTGAGGCCCGGCCTGCCCGCCCGGATCAGGCGCCGGGGGCTGGCCTCGGGGGCAGTGCCGGGCGCCGCCGGGATGGCCGCTGGGAGGTGTCCGGCGCGGTGAGCGCGGGCGTGGCCGCCAGCGCGTCCAGCGCCAGCCCCACCGCGGTGTCCAGCTGCCGGTCCAGGCCGGCCGCATGATCGCCGGGTGCCGGGACTACTTCCACATCCGGATCCACGCCGTGGTTCTCGACCGCCCAGCCATAGCCGTCCATCCAGGTTGAGTACCGCGGCACCGTGATCCCGGTGCCGTCAACCAGCTCGTGGAAGCCGTCGATCCCGATGACGCCGCCCCAGGTCCGGGTCCCCACCACCGGCCCGAGGTGCAGGATCTTGATCGCCCCGGTCACGATGTCGCCATCCGAGCCGGCGAATTCATCGGCCACGGCCACGACCGGCCCGCGCGGCGCCTCCTGCGGATAGGTAGTCGGCTGCAGCCCGCGCGGCACATCCCAGCCGATCACGCGCCGGGCGAGCTTCTCGATCACGAGCTGGGAAACATGCCCGCCGCGGTTGCCGCGGACATCCACGATCAGCCCGTCCCGGACCATCTCGCTGCGCAGATCGCGATGGAAGTCCGCCCAGCCCTCACTGACCATGTCAGGAATGTGCAAGTAGCCGATCCGGCCGTCGCTCAGCTCGCGGACCCGCTGCCGCCGGGACGCTACCCAGTCCTGGTAGCGCAGCCGCTGGTCGTCCGGCAGCGTGATGACCACAGCCCGGCGTGGCTGGCCGCCGCCGGCCGGGCCGATGGTCAGCTCGACCGGCTTTCCGGCCGTGCCCACCAGCAGCGGCCCGGGACCGGCCGCGCCGACCGGCTGCCCGTCCACGGCCAGGATGGCGTCGCCCGGGCCGACGCCGGCCCCGGGGGCTCCCAGCGGCGAGCTCGCCCGCGGGTCCGAGGACTCCCCCGGCAGCACCCGGGTGACCCGCCAGCTGCCGTCCCCGGCCAGCTCCAGATCCGCGCCGAGGAGGCCGGCCGACTTACCCCCGCCGCCGCCCCGGCGGCCGCCCGCTGGCGCCACGTACGCGTGTGACGTGCCGAGCTCGCCGAGCACTTCCCAGAGCAGGTCAGCGAAATCGCCGGGCCCGGCGATCCGGTCCAGCAGCGGCCGGTAGGCGGCCAGGACGCCGTCCCAGTCCACCTCGGCCATGTCCGGCACCCAGTAGTCGTGCCGGAGGATCCGGCCGGCCTCCTCGTAGGCGTTGCGCCAGAGGGCCGCGGGCTGCGCCAGGTACCTGGCCCGGGACAGGTCGACGCCAACGCGGTCGGACGGGTTGTCCGAGTCCGGCTTGCGGTCCGCCGGGACCACGCTGAGATCGCCATGGTCGCTGACCACCAGGTAGCATCCGTCGCCGCTGACCTCGAACCAGTCGACCTCGTCGTGCAGCTCGGTGCTGCGCTGCTGCGCGAAGTCAAACCGCTCCAGCGCCGCACGCGGCGCGGCATCGTCCAGGTTCGCCCCGCCCTCGCCGAGGTTCCCGCTGATCGGCTCCTTGAGCCAGACCAGGCCGCCCTTGACCGCGTGCAGCGAGCTGTAGCGCGACTCCGGCACCGGAATCTGCACGATCCGGCTGGGCAGGTGGTCGGTATCGACATTGACCGGCGGCGTGCGGGCCTCGTCGTCGTCATCCTCCGGGGCCCCGTCGGGGCTAGTCCCGGCCGAGCTGTCCCCTGGCGTGCCGCCGGCGGGCGTCGCCGCCGGCGGGCGTGCCGTCGCCCGGCGCGGCGTGGCCCGGCGAGCCCGCATCGGGCCGGCTGCTTCCCGGCTGGCCGCCGCCCGCACCGTGCTGGCCCGCCGCGGGCGCGTCGTCCTTCGGCTGCCCGCCGTCGGCTGGCCGGCCATCGGCCTGCGGCCCGAACGGCGATGGCGTGGCCGCCGCGAGGGGCACCAGGTACGGGCGGGAGCCGTACGGGAAGGACAGATCGAAGAAGTGGGCGTCATAGACCGGGTCGAAACTCCGCCGGGACAGGAAGGCCAGGTAACGGCCGTCGGCGGTGAAAACGGGGTCGGTATCGACGAACCGCCCGTCGGTGACATCGACCACGACCTGGCTGGCCAGGTTCGTCATCCGCAGCTGGCGCAGCGACGCCGGGCCCGGATGCGACCACGCGAGCCAGGCCGAATCCGGCGACCAGGCCAGTCCGGATACCGCGCCGTTGTCGGACGAGACGATCTGGGTGACCGCGCCGGAGGCGACGTTCACCACGTGCAGCCGCCCGTCGCGGGCCGCGACGGCGACGGCGCTGCCATCCGGGGCGGCCGCCAGTTCCTCCACCCAGCCGATGGCCCCCGCGGCGACGCGCCGGGGCGCGGCGGCCGCCGGGGTGCCGTCGGCGGACGCGATCTCCAGCGCGTCCGCGCCTTCCGCATCGGTGACCCAGACGACCTGGCCGGTCGTTCCGAGCACCTGCGGCAAGGTGGCCCGGACGCCGGGCACGACGGACAGCGCCCGGGCCGGGCCGTCGCGGTGGGTCATCCAGTGCACTGTCCCGCGTACCTCGACGGCGCTGGCCCGCCCGGTGTGATCGCAGCTCAGCGAGCCGAGGTGGTCCTCGGCCGTGATCAGCCGCGGGGCCCGCCGGGCGGCCGGCGAGCTAAGGATGATCTCCAGCCGCCGGGGCTCGGCCGCGTCCAGGGAATCGAGCAGCCAGATATCGCCCGCGCACTGGTAGACGATCCGGCGGCCGTCGGTGCTCGCGTTGCGGGCGTAGAAACCGTCGTGGTCGGTATGCCGCCGCAGGTCACTGCCGTCCATCGCGCACGAATACACGTTGCCGGTGCCCTCGTGGTCAGACAGGAACGCCAGCCTGCCGCCGGCCAGCATGGGGCTGGCGAACTGGCCGGCCAGCCCGGCGAGGACCCGGGTGAACGGGCCCGCCGGATCGCCGGCCGTGGCGGTGGGCGCGGGCGTGGCCAGCCACAGCCGCCCCGCCGTTCCGCCCCGGTAACGCTTCCAGGCCGCCGGATCGCGCGCCATCCTGCTGTTCAGCAGGGCGACCGCGGTGTCCTCGATGGCCAGGTCAGCCACCGGGCCGAACGGCAGCCGCCGGGTGCCGGGCACCCGGGCGGCGGCCGCGGCGTCGCCAGCCGCCCCGTCGCCAGCCGCGCCGCCAGCCGCAGCGCCGCCCGCCCCGCCGGCGGCGGCCGCGTCACCGGCCGGGTCGCCGCCGTCCTCCGTGGCGGGCACCGCGTATGCCCAGGTGAAGTGACTGAATGGCTGGCGGGCTGCGGTTACCGCCAGCACTGCCCCGTCCGGGGTCCAGCCGCAGACCCGGGTCTGGGCGTCACTCCAGTAGGTCAGCCTGCGCTCGTTCCCGCCATCCACTCCGGCCAGGTACACCTCAGGCGGGCCATCACGCCTGCTGGTCCAGGCGATCATCGTGCCGTCCCGGGCAATGCGGGGGTGGCTGGCCGGCGCCTGGTCGGCCGAGACCCGCCAGGCACGGCCGCCGTCGGCTGGCCCGAGCCAGACGTCATCCTCGGCAATGAAGGCGATGAGATCGTTGTGAAGATGCGGGAAGCGGAGGTATCCGGCAGAAGTCACCGGCTCATCCTAGGCCGTTCGGCCAGGCGGGGTAACTAGGCGTCCCGGGCTGCTCACCAAGGGCGCGGGCGTTTCGCCGGCCCGTACCGCAGTTTCGCCAGTCCGCGGCGGCTTTCCGGCGGCCGGCGGCGGCGTTGCGCCAGTCCGCAACGCCAGGGCGCCCCGGCCTCGCGGCTCATCAGAATGGCTAGCCTAAACTGACTAGTCAGTGACCAGGGAAAGGGCTGGCCGCGGTGCGCGGCCGGTGTTACTAGTTACGGTGGCAAGAATTACTAGTTACCTCCGCAAGCCGGGCCGAGCGCTATTCCGTTACTCTGCGTACCGTTCGCCCGAGGTTGGCGCGAATGGCTTGTAAGCAGCAAGGGGCGGTGCCAGACTCGGGACGTGGCGATCGCGCTGGACAGTGGCATCCCCGACGGCAATCAGTCGGGGATGTTCGCAGGTCAGCCGCTTTGGTCTGCTTTCAACCGGCGCGCTGACGCCGACCCTGGCGCCCGTGGCGCGCGCTCCGGGGACTTAGCCGAAACGGCCCGTGTCCCGCCGTCGCCCGCATCGCCTGATAGCGGCGCAGAACGGCCCCGGCCGCCGGAACATCGGCTGGCCGCTGATACCGGGGACGGCGACAATTCTGCGAATCACATTTCCAGTTTTCATGCGCGGCTGGTAAAGGAATCCTTTGCGGTCATCGAGCCGCGCGCGCTCGAAGCGATGGAGCACTTCTACGCCTGGCTTTTCGTGCGGCATCCGGAGATCCGGGCGATGTTCCCGCTCGCGATGAGCGAGCATCGGGAGCGCGTCCTCGGCGCCCTGGCCAGGATCGTGTGGAGCATGGACAGTCCCGCGGCGCTTGATTCGTATCTCCGGCAATTAGGCCGCGACCATCGCAAGTTCGCCGTAAAAGGACAAGCACTACCAGGCCTTCTTCGGCGCGTTACTCGACACGGTGCGGCACTTCAGCGGGGACGCCTGGACCGCCGACACCGAGGCCGCGTGGGAAGCCGCCCTCGGCTACACGGCCAGGATCATGCGGGCGGCCGCCGCGGCCGACGCCGAGCATGCGCCGGGCTGGTGGCTCGGCGAAATTGTCCAGCATGACCTGCGCCGGCGACCTGCTGTGCATCGCCGGCGGGACAGGGCTGGCGCCGATCAAGGCGCTGATCGAGGGCGCGATCGGCGCGGCCGGGCCAGCCCGGCAGCAGAAGATCGCCCTGTACCTCGGTGCACGCCGTGCGGATGCTGGCCCGCCGGGTTTCCGGCGAGCACATTCACCACGACCCAGTCGACGCGGCAACCGCCTGAGCCGGGACGCGCTCAGGCGGCGAGATGCTCGCCGAAGAACGCGAAGATGCGCTGCCACGCGTCCGCCGCATCTGACCGCTGGAAGCTCGTCCTGGTCATCTTGGCGAGGACCGCAGCGGCGCCGGAGGTCTCGGTCATGAAGCGGTGACCCGAGCCGGGGTAGACCTTGATGTCGTGCGGTATCTCCAGCACCGCGAGCGCCCGCTGCAGCCGCTCCGGGTGCCCGGTGCCCATCGGGTCCCGCCCCCCGTAACTGCCGACCAGCGGGCAGGCGCCCGCGAGCGCCCGCTCCGCGTCCTTGGGCACCTCGCCGTAGTTGACCGACGCCACCGCGAAACCGTCCCGCGGCGCGCAGAGCAGCGCGAAGCCGCCGCCCAGGCAGAAGCCGATGACGCCGGTTCTCCCGTTGCATTCATCGCGCGCCGCCAGGAAGCCCCGGGCCGCCGCCAGCGCATCGAACGCCGGGCCGGACTGCGCCTGCAACTGGCGGATGGCGCCGCGAATGCAGCGGATCCACGATTTGCCGTGGTAGAGGTCCGGGGCGAGGGCCACGTATCCGCGGGCCGCGAACTGGTCGGCCTTTCGCCGGATGTCGTCGTTGAGCCCGAACGCCTCGTGAATAACGATGACGCCCGGCCACGGGCCCGGGCCGCCGGGGCCGCCGGGACCGGGCCCGGCCGGGGGGACGGCGAGGTAAGCCTGCCCGTGGCCGGCTGCTATCGGATAGGAGATGTCAGGCATGCGGATAATTTCTCACACCTTGCGCCAGCGAGGAGTCCAGGCGCCGTCTTCAACGACGTAGTCGCCGAACAGGGCGGGCGCCTCGGCCCGCATGAGCTCTCCGATCATGCCGAAGACGAGCCGGATCTCCTCTTCCGCGCCGGGGTCAGTGCGTGCCTCGATAGTGTGCCGCAGGGCCCGGATGTTCGCGGTCCAGAGCAGGCCAGTGGCCACGCCATCCGGCGCGAGCCGGCGCATGAACGAGGTCTTGTGCTTCTTCTCGCCGAATCCCACGCTCTCGTCGTCCAGGCCGAAGTGGTCCGCCATCCAGCGCTGGAACTCCTCCATCTGCTCCAGCAGCGCGGTCGACCGCTTCATCAGCTCGTCGTCGGCGCGGGCCCAGTCCGGGAACCAGAACGGGATGTCGGCCAGTCGCACGAACCGCAGCGACTCCTGCGATATCGCGGTCCCGGGCCGGTGCCTGGCCAGCTCATGCGTGGTTACCCGGCTCACGTTATGCAGCACGAAGCTGAAGCTCGCGTGCTCGAGCACCGATCCGTGCGCGCTGGACAGGATGTTCTCCAGGTACTTGCGATGGTCGGTCCGCACCCGGCGGACATTCGGGTTCAGCCCCGGCTCCCAGGCCCGGTAGCAGATTTTCCCGGCGAACTCGGCCAGGTTCTCCGCGTCACTATCGGCATCACCGCGATCCAGCCGCTCTAGCCAGCTCTGCCCGCTGACCTCGCGCAGGTAGGCCGCGACCTGGTCGTAGTCGAGCTGGGGACGGGCGACAAGGAACACCTCAGGCTGCACGCTCTTCATGGCACGGCACCCTACCGGCCGGCCCCGACATGGGCGGGGCGCACTGGCCAGCGCCGGCCCGGGGGCCTACCATCTCGTGACGTCATTGGTCACCAAGCCTGAACCTCTCGTTACTTCCAGATGGGGGACATCGTCATGCTCATCAGACGCATATTCGCGGCCGGCCTCGTGGTCGCGATCGGCCTGGGTTCGGCATCCGCCGCGCTGGCCCCCGCGGCGATGGCCGCGGCCCGCATCCCGGCCGCGACCGGGTCGTTCAGTACCTGGCACGCCGCGCAGGATGCGGCCGGATTCCAGCTCATCCGCCCGACCCGGCTGCACGGCCTGACCCGGGCCGGTCATATCCACGTGACCCGCTGCGAGGTCACCGGCGAGCTGAGGAAGCGGGATGTGCTCGCCGCCTACGGCTCGGCCCGGCACCGTGAGCTCAACCTGGAGCAGAACAACTCCGGCGGGCCGTGCGGCAACTTCGGCGAGGCGAGGGTGCTGGGGACGTTCCGGGTGCACAGCCGCCGCGCCACCTTGTTCGGGGCCTGCGGCATGATGGGCGAGCCCTCGTGCGGCAAGCGCGACATCTTCCTGTTCCTCACCTGGAAGAAGCACGGCATCTCCTACCAGGCGCAGTCGCACGATGAGCGGCGGCACACGCTGGTCAGCTTCGCGCGCAGCACGCGCAACGTCGGCTGAACCGCAACGTCGGCTGAGCTGCTCAGCTAGCGGGCCCGGCCGGCGTCCTGGCCGGGCCCGCCAGGCTGGCCGGGACCGGGCTTCCGGCTGCGGCGGGGCCGTCCGTCCGGGCCCGGCACAGCCGCAGCACGTTGGCGATGACCTGGTGGCCCGCCCCGGCGGAGGCGGTCAGGATCGACTCCGGATGGAATTGCACCCCCCACCGCCCGGCGGCGTCGTCCTCGATGGCCATCACAACGCCGTCGGGGGTCACCGCCGTCACCGAGAACCCGCCCCGCACCTGGCCGGCCGTCGCGTGCAGCGAATGATACCGGCCGGCCGTGAACTCGCCGGGCAGGCCGGCCAGCAGCGCGCCGCCGAGTACCCGCACCCGTCCCGGCTTGCCGTGGGCGGGCTCAGCCAGCAGCGCGAGTTCGCCCCCGGCGTGCTCCACCATGGCCTGCAGGCCCAGGCAGACGCCGAAGGCCGCCAGCCCGCGCGCGTCCAGCTCGCTGAGCAGGCGGTCGCAGCCGAAGTCGGCCGGCGCCGGGCCCGGGCGAGAGCACCACGAGATCGGGCCGGTAGTCGTCGAGCACGGCGGCATCGAAGCCGGCCCGCCGGGTGACCACGCCCGCGCCCAGCTCGCGGAAATAGCCGGCCAGCGTGTGCACGAACGAGTCCTGGTGATCGACCAGCAGGACGCGCAGGCCGCTGCCCGGCCGGTGGCCGGCCCGCGGTAGCGAGCCGGGGGCGGGCTCCGTTTCCGGATTCTTGAGGTTTTCCAGCAGGGCGCGGGCCTTCAGCTCGGTCTCCCTCTCCTCGGCCGCCGGGTCGGAATCGATCAGCAGGGTGGCGCCGGTCCGCACGGCCGCGATGCCGGCCCGGATATGCGCGGTCCGCAGCGTGAGCCCGGTGCTCATCCCGCCGTCGAAGCCGATCATCCCGACCGCGCCGCCGTACCACCGGCGCGGGCCGTCCTCATGGTCCTCGATGAACTGCATCGCCCAGGTCTTCGGCGCGCCGGTCACGGTGACCGCCCACATGTGGGTCAGGAACGCGTCCAGCGCGTCGAAGCCGGGCCGCAGCCGGCCTTCCACATGGTCCACGGTGTGGATCACCCGGCTGTAGATCTCGATCTGGCGCCGGCCGATGACCTTGACGCTGCCCGGCTCGCAGATCCGGGACTTGTCGTTGCGGTCCACGTCGGTGCACATGGTCAGCTCGGACTCCTCCTTGGCCGAGTCGAGCAGCGTGCGGATATTCTCCGCGTCCTCCAGCGGTCCCGCGCCGCGGGCGATCGTGCCGGCGATCGGGCAGGTCTCGACCCGGTCCCCGGTGACCCGCACGTACATCTCCGGCGAGGCGCCGACCAGGTACTCCCCCTCCCCGAGGTTGAGGAAGAACTCGTACGGCGCGGGGTTGCGGCGGCGGAGCCGCTCGTAGAACGCGGCGGGCGAGCCGCAGGCGGCGTGGAAGGTGTGGCTCGGCACGACCTCAAACAGGTCGCCGCGGGCGAACCGCTGCCTGGCCAGGGCGACCACGCGCGCATAAGAGCCGGGCTCCGGGTCGGCCGGAAGCTCAGCATCCGGAACGGGGCTACCGTGGCCGCTGCCCGGCCGCGGCGTGGCCGCGGTGACGCGCGGGAGCCCTTCGGTCGAGGCGCCGGCCACCTCGAAATCGTAGGAGTAGCACAGCGCGGTCTCCCGCTTGCGGTCCAGCACGTACAGCCGGTCGGGCAGGTGCAGGACGAGATCGCGCTGCCGGCCGTCGCGCTCGCGGCGGAGCCGGACCGGCTCGAACTGGAACGCGAGATCGTAACCGAAGGCGCCGTAGAGCCCGAGATGCGAGTCGGGCCCCGCGAACGCGGCGATGACCTCCCTGATCGCGGAAAAGACGGTGGGCCGCCGGCTCCGCTCCTCCTCGGTGAAGGAACCGCCCGGGTCGGGAATGATCACCTCGATGACGTCCGCGGCCGCGCGGGGCGCCGGTCCGCTGCCGGCCGGTTCGGGGCCGGCTGGTTCGGTGCCCGCCGGTCCGGGGCCCGCCGGGACGCCGGCCCGGAGCAGCGCCGCGCCGATGACCGGGAGCAGGACGCCGCCGCGCTCATTCAGCGCCCGGGCCGAGATGCTCCGGCCCCGGGCGACGATCTCGATGCACGGGTCCACGTAGGCGACGTGCCAGCGGCTATAGCGCCCCGGGTACTCCATCCCGGAGCTGAGCACTCCGCCCCGGCGCTCGTCGGCCTGCTGGGTGATGCGGGCCAGCAGCGCGGGATCGAACGGGGCGGCGTTCCGGCTGACCCGGACCCCGGCCGCGGTAACGAAGCCGGTAACCGCCGCCGGTGCCGTCGCTGATGCCAGCGCGGCATCGCTGAATGTCGGGTCCATCTGTGCCTCTCGCATGGGGCGCCTCGCGTTATCGGGCCCGCCGCCCGCACCGCGGGCACGAGAAAGGCGACCGCCGGGCTGCCGGGCGATCGCCTTCGGGATTCTGCTGAGCGCGAATCAGGCACCGCCTAACGGCGGCGCCACCAGCCGTAGCTGAGATTCGCATGCATACGGTGACCCTACCGGCACCGATCGCGCCGCGCCACCGCACCCCGCCACCGCACCGCACCCGCCCCCCGCGACCCCGCCGCGACAGGCGGAATTCGTCGATGGCGGATTGGTGGGGTCCTGGCCACACCAATCCGCCATCCACCATGCGGAACGCGGGTCAGACGGCGGCCGTCCCTCCCGGCACGAGCAGGAGCCTCCTGACGCGCTAGCGGTCGCCCTCGGCATCCTGGCCGGCCCGCCCGGCCGCCGGGCGCGGCGCCGTGGCCGGGTGCGACACGGCGGCTGAGTGCGGCGCGGCAACTGAGTGCGGCGCGGCCACCGGCTCGGACGGGGCCGTCATGTGCGGCGCGAGCACGAGCGCATCGATGGGCCGGTGCTCGGGCATCGCCCGGCCGGCGATGCGGTAGACCTCCGCACCATCCACCGTCTCCTTCTCCAGCAGCAGGCTGACGAGACGGGCCAGCTCGTCCCGGTGGGCGCGGATCAGCGCCACCGCGGACTGCTCCGCCTCGCGCAGCAGCCTGGCCACCTCGCCGTCGATGACGGCCTGGGTGGCTTCGGCGAACGGCCTGCTGGACAGGCCCGACCCGCCACCGCCGCCGAGGAACACCGAGCCGCCCTCGGGATAGCCGACCGGGCCGAGCGCGGGCGAGAGCCCGAACTCACGGATCATCCTGGTGGCCAGGTCGGTCGCTGAGGCGAGATCGTTGGCGGCCCCGGTCGAGCCCTGCCCCAGCTCGACGAGTTCCGCCGCCCGGCCGCCGAGGCGCACGGCCAGGGAATCGGTCAGGTAGTCCTCGCCGTAGAGGTGCCGTTCCACCAGCGGCAGTTGCTGGGTGACGCCGAGGGCCTGCCCGGCGGGCAGGATGGTGACCTTCGCGACCGGGTCGGCGTGCTCGGAGAGAGCGGCGACCAGCGCGTGCCCGGCCTCATGAATCGCGACCGCGTGCTTTTCCTCGGGCAGCAGGACATTAGAGCCTTCCCGGCGGCCGAGCAGGATCCGGTCCCGCGCATTCTCGAAGTCGGCCGCGGTCAGCACCTCGCGCCCCTCGCGGACGGCGAAGATCGCCGCCTCGTTGGCCAGGTTGGCCAGGTCGGCGCCGGAGAATCCGGGCGTGCCGCGCGCCACCACATTCAGGTCAACGTCGGCGCCGAGCCGCTTGCCGCGGCAGTGCACCACGAGAATGGCTTCCCGTTCGGTCAGGGTGGGCAGCGGGATGACGACCTGCCGGTCGAACCGGCCCGGCCGCAGCAGGGCGGGGTCGAGGACCTCGGGACGGTTGGTCGCGCCCATGACCACGATTCCCTCGGCCATGTCGAACCCGTCCATCTCCGACAGCAGCTGGTTCAGGGTCTGCTCGCGCTCGTCGTTGGCGACGACCGCGCCCGATCCGGCCCGGCGCTGCCCGATCGCGTCGATCTCGTCGACGAAGATGATGGCCGGTGCCCGCTTGCGGGCCTCGGCGAAGAGGTCGCGCACCCGGGCGGCACCGACGCCCACGAACATCTCCACGAAGCTGGAGCCGGTGACCGAGAAGAACGGCACCGAGGCCTCGCCGGCCACCGCCCGGGCGAGCAGCGTCTTGCCGGTGCCGGGCGGGCCGACCATCAGCACCCCGCGCGGGGCCATGGCGCCCGCGCGCTTGTACCGGTCGGGACTGCGCAGGAAGTCCACCACCTCGGCGATCTCCGCCTTTACGCCCTCATAGCCGGCCACGTCGGTGAACTTGGTCTTCGGCTGCTCGGCATCGAAGATTTTCGCCTTGGACCGGCCCACGCCCATGACGCCCTGCAGCGGGCTGCCCGCGCTGCGGGCCATCCGCCGGAAGACGTAGAAGACGAGGCCGAACGGCAGCACGATGAACAGCAGGATCTCCAGCAATATGCCGCCGGATGAGCTGGCCGGCTGCGCCGCGGTGATATCCACGTTCGCGGCCTTCAGGGTCTCGGCCAGGGGCGGCCCGGCCAGGGCGGTAGGAATGACCGTCGTGTAGTCCTTGCCGCTGGTGAGCGTGCCGGTGGCGGTGGCGTTGGAGTTCGCGGCCGCATTGCCGAGCACGAAGGTCTTGATCTTGTGGCTGGCCACGTCGGCCTGGAACTGGGAGTAGCTGAGGCTGACCTGCTGCCTAGTGTGGATGAAGCTCGGCACGATATACAGCAGCGCCACCAGGATCGCTGGCAGCCAGAGCCAGTGCCGCCACCATGGCGGCGGCGGCGGTGCCGTCCGGACGGGCTTGCCACCAGCGGGCGGGGATACCTGCTTGCTCATGGCTTATTCTTACGCGGCAAATCGATAAAAGTGGTATTCGGAGCCGCGCCGTCAGGCCGGAGCGCCCGGCGCCCCGACGATCGCCAGGATCTTGTTCGCCGTGTCGGCGATCTGCTGCTGCCGTCCGGGCATGTCATGGCTGGCGAACTGCTTGAGCAGCGCGAGCACCTGATCCTGGCCATGCAGGATCTCGATCTGCTGCTTGCCCATCTCATGCAGGGCGAGCAGCGTCTCGTGGTCGGCGATCGCCCGCTTGTCGCTCGCCGCCTGCGCGCGGTTGGCGCTGACCTGCAGCGAGATCATGATGGACAGCTGCGGCAGGTTCAGCAAGGTCAGCAGCAGCGGCCACGGGACGTTGTCGAAGGCGAGCAGCGGCCCGAGGATCAGCCAGGCCACGATGCCTATGGTGATGCCCATGAATACGTACATCGAGCCGCAGAACCGGTTGACCGCGTCGGCGATCTTGTCGAGCCGGCTGCTGCCCCGCACGTGATCGGACAGGACGAGCCGGGGCCGGTGCAGTTCCGGTGCTTCGAGGATCCGCGCCGCGATCTGCCTCATCCGCTCCGCGGCCTCAGTGTTTGCCCTGACCGCATCGGCATCGGTGGCCGGCTTGCGGATAGGCGGCGGCGCTGCCGGATCCGCCTGGGTGGCTGTATTGGTCTCGGTCATGGGAACCTCCGGTAAGGGCAGCCGGCCCCCCGTCCGCGCCACGTGGGCTACCGGCGGAATCCCGCACAACCTAGCGTGAGGGCGCGGACCGGACCAGGCGGAGGACGGCGGGGATGACCGAGCAGTCCGAGAACGGGCTGGCGAAGCCGGCCCGGGAAGCGGGCGAGGTGATGAAGTTCACGATCATCGTCAACGGCGCGGAGCGGACCGCCGCTTCGGCCGCGGACCGGAGCCTGCTGGAGGTGCTCCGCGACGACCTGGGCGTCACCGGGCCCAAGTTCGGCTGCGGCGAGGGCGCCTGCGGCGCCTGCACCGTGCTGATCGGGCGGCGGGCCGTCACCGCCTGCACGATGCCGGCCTCGGCGGCGGCCGGCCAGCGGGTGACGACCGTCGAGGGCCTGGCCGAGGACGGCATCCTGCATCCCGTGCAGCAGGCCTGGCTGGAGACCGGCGCGATGCAGTGCGGCTACTGCACGCCGGGCTGGCTGACGGCGACCGCCGCGCTGCTCAACCAGGTCGCGCATCCCGATGACGCCAGGATCGCCACGGCGCTGGCCGGCCACGTCTGCCGGTGCTGCAGTTATCCGAGAATTCAGCGGGCGGTACACCGCGCGGCGGAGCTGATGGAGGAACCGGACCGGCTGGTCCCGGTCCCCCCGGCCACGGCGCAGGCCGGGCTCGGGGCCCCCGTTCCCGCGCTGCCGTGGGACGTGGCCGCCAAGGACGCGGACTCGTTCTTCGAGCTGCTGACCGACGGCATGGTCACCGTGGTCGAGGCCGATGACGGCGGTGAGGACGGCGGGACTGGCCCGGCTGGCCCGGATGCGGGCGACGCCGCCTGGGTGCACGTGGGTGCCGATGGCACGGTCACCGCGTTCACCGGCAAGGTGGAGGCGGGCCAGGGGACGCGCACCGCGCTCGCGTTGCTGGTCGCCGAGGAGCTGGCGGTCCCGGTCGGGTCGGTCCGGGTGGTGATGGGAGACACCAGCTTGTCGCCCTTCGATCTCGGCACCTTCGGCAGCCGGTCCATGCCGTACGCCGCCCCGCCATTGCGGGCCGCGGCGGCCGGCTCGGCCCGGCTGCTCCGCGAGACGGCGGCCCGCCGGTTCGGCCTGGACGCCGGCGACCTGACCGCCGCGGGCGGCATGCTGGCCGGGCCGGACGGCGCGCCGAGCATCAGCTACGGCGAGCTGCTGGCCGGCCAGCGCCGGGTCGAGCGGGTGGCCGCGAGCGAGCCGGTCAGGTCCGCTCAGGCGTGGCGGTCGGCGGGCCATCCGGCCCGGGCGCTCGGCGCGGCTGACGTCGTTACCGGCACCAAGCGCTTCCCTTCCGACGTGCGCCTCGACGGCATGCGGCACGGCTGCGTGCTGCGGCCGCCCGCGTTCGGCGCGCGGCTGCGCGAGGTCAGCACCAGCGCGGCGGAAGCGCTGCCCGGCGTGCAGCTGATCCGCGACGGCGAGTTCGTCGGCGCGGTCGCACCGGACCGTGCGACGGCGCTGCGTGCCATCGGCCTGATTGACGCCCGCTGGGATACCCCGCCGCAGCCCGCAACCGGCGACCTGGACGCCTACCTGCGGTCGCACCCGGCCGACGGCGAAGGCTGGATCAGCCCGTTCTTGCATGAGCAGGGTGACGTCGAAGCCGCGCTCGCCGCGGGGCCGGTCCGGATTGACGCGTGTTATTCAGCTGCGTATATCGCGCACGTGCCGCTGGAACCGCGGGCCGCGGTGGCCAGGTGGGCGGCTGGCCGGGTCACGGTATGGGCGGGCACCTCGACGCCGTTCCGGGCCCGCGGTGAGGTCGCCGCCGCGCTGGGCATCGCCGAGTCCGACGTTGAGATCATCGTGCCGGACTACGGCGGCGGGTTCGGCGGCAAGCACGGCGGCGCGGTGGCCATCGAGGCGGCCCGGCTCGCGCGCGCCGCCGGGTGCCCGGTGAAGCTCCAGTGGAGCCGCGACGAGGAGTTCCACCAGGGATACCTCCGGCCGGCGGCGCTGCTCGACGTGCGGTGCAGCGCGGACGCGTCGGGCGCCGTCAGCGGCTGGTCCTTCACCAACATCAACTCGGGGCAGGCCGGGATCCAGAGCCCCTACCGCATCCCGCACCAGCGCGTCGCCTTCCAGCCCGCCGAGTCGCCGCTGCCGCAGGGTCCGTACCGGGCGCTGGCCTCCACAGCCAATCACTTCGCCCGGGAATCGGTGCTGGACGAGCTGGCCGACCGGCTCGGGGCGGACCCGCTCGCCTTCCGGCTGCGCCATCTGGACGACGAGCGGCTGGCGGCGGTGCTGCGTGCGGCGGCGCTGCGGTTCGGCTGGGAGGCCGGCCGCGGCCGGCCGGGCCCGGGTACCGGTGCCGGTACCGGCATCGGCACCGGCATCGCGCTCGGGACGGAGAAAGGCGGCCGGGTGGCGACCGCGGCCCAGGTACGGGTTGAGCCGGACGGCACGCTTCAGATCCTGCGGCTGGTGACCGCATTCGACTGCGGCGCCGTGGTCAGCCCCGACAACCTGGCCAACCAGGTCGAGGGCGCGGTCATGATGGGCCTCGGCGGGGCCATGTTCGAGGCGATCGACTTCGCCGGCGGCCGGATACTGAACGCGTCAATGTCCGGATACCGGGTCCCGCGGCTGCCGGACCTGCCCGAGTTCGAGGTGGTGCTCATCGACCGGCCGGATCAGCCGTCGGCAGGCGCCGGCGAGGCGCCCATTGTCGCGGTGGCGCCGGCCATCGGCAACGCGATTTTCCACGCCTGCGGAGTGCGGCTCAGGTCCCTGCCGCTGGCCCCCGGCGGCGTGGTCCGGGCAGTCCGGTGAGCGACCCGGCCGCAACCTGGCGGGGCCGGGCCCGGCGGGCGCCTAGGCGGGGGGTGCCCGCGCGGCCGGGGCTCGCGCGGCTGGGGCTCGGCGCGGCTCTCGCGCTGGTGCTGGTGGCCGCACTCGGATTCGCCGCGGCCGGCCCGGCACTCGGACGTGCGACCGCGATCGCGCCAGCCGCGCGGGCGCTGGCCGGAAGGTCGCTGGCCGCGCGGCAGTACGTCTTCGTGCGCGCCGTGGGCGGCGCAGGCGCCGGGCGGCTCACCGAGCCGTTCGGGGTGGCGGCGGGCCCGGCCGGCGACATCTGGGTGGCCGATCGCGGCAGTAACCGGATCCTGGAGTTCAGTCCGTCCGGAAAGCTGATCACCGAGTTCGCCCCGGCCGGGGCCGCGGCGCTGGCCGGCCCGAGGGGCTGGCGGTGACCGCGGCCGGGCCGGTCTGGGTGGCCGACACCGGCCGCAACCGGCTGGTGAAGCTGTCCGCGGGCGGGAAGGTTCTCGCGGTGGCCGGCCAGCCGGGGTCCGGGCCGGGCCAGCTGAGCGGGCCCGCCGCGGTGGCGGTGGCCCGGTCCGGCGATGTCTTCGTGGCTGACGAGGGCCATAGCCGGGTGGCGGAGTTCTCCCCGTCCGGCGGCTACCTGCGGGCATTTCCCGTGGCCACCCCGGACGGCGTGGCCATCGACCGGGCCGGTCACGTCTGGGTATCCAGCGCTGGGTACGCGGTAGACGCCGTCGGCGTCGATGGCAACAAGGTGCGGGAGTTCTCCGCGGCCGGAGCGGCCATCCGGTCGTTCGGCAGCACGCAGAGCGGTTACGGCGCGCTGTCCAACCCCGCGGGCATCGCGGTCGGCCCGGCCGGCCAGGTCTACGTGGCTCAGCCGGACTTCGGCTGGGTCACCGTCTTCGGCCCGGCAGGCCAGTACGCCACCGAATTCGGCCTGGCGTCCGGCCCGGGCGCGGGCGGCCGGGGACTGGCCTTTCCGCAGGGCCTGGCCGTGACCGCGGTCGGCCAGGTCTGGGTGGCCGACAGCGGAAACGGGCGCATCGCGGAGTATGCCCCGGCCGGCCTGGCGGCGACCCCGCCAGTGCCGCCGCCGGCGGCGCCGACTGGCCTGCCGTGGCTCGTCTTGCTGCCGCTGGCCTTGCTTTTGCTGCTGCTCCTGCTGATCCTGGCGGCCAGGCACTCCCGTAAGCGGCGCCGGCCGGCCGCCAGCGACGGAGCGGATCCCGGCGGGCCGGCCGGCACCCAGGCGGCTAGTGCTGGCCGGGAAAGCGCCGGCCGCGCCCGGGCCGGCGAGACCAGTGCCAGCATGCCGCGGATGGCCGGCGTGACCCGGCGGCGCGTTCTCGGCGCCGGCACCGCGCTGGCCGGCGGCGCGCTGGCGGGCGCGGCCGTGCTTCCGCTGAGCCTGCGCCAGGCGCTGGCCGCCAGCATGGCCAGCCCGCCCGGTGGCCGGCTGACCGACATCAAGCACATCGTGATCCTGATGCAGGAGAACAGGAGCTTCGACCACTACTTCGGCGCGATGCCGGGGGTGCGGGGTTTCGGTGATCCCGCCGCGATGCGGCTGGCGGACGGCAAGCCGGTGTTCTACCAGCCGGACCCGGCCCACCCGCAGGGCTACCTGCTGCCCTTCCGGCTCGACACGGCCAGCACGAGCGCGCAGGCCATCCCGTCCACCGACCACTTCTGGCCAAGCCAGCACCAGGCCTGGGCGAACGGCAAGATGAATGCCTGGATCCCGGCCAAGGGCCCGCTGACCATGGGCTACTTCACCCGCGACGACATCCCGTTCCACTGGGCGCTGGCCGATGCGTTCACGATCTGTGATCGCTATCACTGCTCGGTGTTCGGCCCGACCAACCCGAACCGGCTGTACATGTGGACCGGAATGATCGACCCCGCGGGCGGCAGCGGCGGGCCGGTCATTGACGACAGCCCCGGGTCCGACAACGTGATCTTGTCCTGGACCACGTACCCGGAGCGGCTTGAGCGGGCCGGGATCAGCTGGCAGGTGTACCAGGAGGAAGACAACTTCGACGACAACGCGCTGGCCTGGTTCACGCAGTACGCAAAACTGCGGCCGTCCTCGCCGCTGTACCAGCGGGGGATGGCCCGCCGCCCGGCCGGCACCTTCGAGGACGACGCCCGGGGGGACCGGCTCCCGCAGGTGTCCTGGCTGGTGGCACCGGCCGCCCAGTCCGAGCACCCGGACTACTACCCCGCCGCGGGCGCCGAGTACATCGCGCAGAAGCTGGACGCGATCGCGTCGAACCCGGCGGTGTGGGCGAAGACGGCCTTCATTCTCTGCTACGACGAGAACGACGGGCTGTTCGATCATGTGCCGCCGCCCACGCCGCCCGCGGGCACGCGAGGCGAGTTCGTGCAGGGCCTGCCGATCGGCCTCGGCTTCCGGGTGCCGGCCATCGTGGTCTCGCCGTGGACGGCCGGCGGCTACGTCAACTCGGGCCTGTTCGACCACACATCGCTGATCCGTCTCATCGAGGCGCGGTTCGGCGTCCGCGAGCCCAACATCAGCGCCTGGCGCAGGCGGACCTGCGGCGACCTCACCTCCGTGTTCAGGTTCTCCGCGGCGCCCGCCGGGTACCCGCGGGCCAGCCCGCAGCTCGGGGTCGCGGCCACGCAGGCGAGGCTGGCCGCCGCCCAGCAGGAGGTGAGCCGCAACCCGGCACCGGTCATCCCGGCGGTCAACCAGCAGCTGCCGCGCCAGTGACCCGGTCCCGCCTGGCCGGCGGCGCGCGTCACAGCGACGGCCGCCATTCCCGGGCCCTTCGCCCGCGCCAGGTAGATTGGCGGTCGGCGAAAGTGGTGGTGACGTGACGATCAGCGAGTCGGTCGACTTCGTCAGCGGGGCACCGGTGGCGGCGGATCTCGACGTGCAGTGGATTCATGGCTCCCGCTCGGCCAAGCGGAACACCGACTCGCCGATCCAGGTGCACGCCTGCGACGAGCACACGTTCGTGCTGCGGCAGAACAAGGCGGTGAACTACGAGGCGCCGTTCCTCTACTTGCTCCTCGGCAATGACCGGGCGCTGCTGCTGGACACCGGCGCCACGAAGGACCCGGCCGCCTTCCCGCTGCGCGAGACGGTGGACGGCATCGTGCAGGACTGGCTGGCCGGCCACCCGCGGGACTCCTACCAGCTCGTCGTCGCCCATACCCATGGCCATAACGATCATGTGGCAGGCGACTCCCAGTTCGACGGCCGGCCCTTGACCACCCTGGTGCCAGCCGACCAGGCATCCGCGTGCTCGTTCTTCGGTATCAGCGACTGGCCTGCCGGGATCGTGACGTTCGATCTGGGCGGCCGGGTGCTGGAGCTAACCGGCTGCCCGGGACACGATGACCGCTCGATCGCCGTCTACGATCCGTGGACCGGATTCCTGATCACCGGCGACACCGTCTACCCGGGGCGGCTGTTCGTCCGCGACATGCCCGCATTCGCCGCCAGCCTGGAACGGCTGGCCGACTTCGCCCGCGCCCGGCCGGTCACCCACGTACTCGGCTGCCATATCGAGATGAGCCGCTCCCCCGGGCGCGTCTATCCGCTGGGCGCCACCTACCAGCCGGATGAGGCCCCCCTGCCGATGACCGTGACGCAGCTAGTGGCCGTCCGCGATGCCGCCAGGTCAATGGCCGGCCGGACCGGGTACCGCGTGTTCGGCGACTTCGCCATCGTCTCGCTGCCCAGCGCCGCCGCCGTCGGCAGGCTGGCCGCCAGCGGGCTCTGGTGGAAGCTCCGCAATCGCCTTCCGTTCTGACCGGCCAGGCCGGCCGGCGCCGGCCCCGCGGCCGGCCGCCGCGGACCGTTGACAGCGATGCTACTGTTCCCTAAGTTCGGATCTAGAACTGCTGTTCGTACTACGCACAGCACCGAGCGGCCGTGCGAAGCATGGCCGCGGACAGCAGAGGCCGTCGTGCGGAGCCCGGCTAGCTGGCCTGGTCAGCCTCGCCTGCCATGGAGGAGCGATCGTGACATTTCTTAATGAGTCGACCTGGCGCGGCCAGATCTACCAGGGCGGATGGACCCAGGGGGCGAACGGGGACGTCGCCGTCATCGAGCCCGCCACCGGCCAGGAGATCGGCCGGATAGGGTGCGCGGGCCCCTCCGATGTCGCCGCCTCGGCCGCGCGGGCCGCGGCCGCTCAGCCGGCCTGGGCCGCGACGCCGCATACGGTGCGGTCGGCCATCCTGCGCAAGGCCGCCGACCTCTGGCTGGAGAACGCCGCCGAGATCGAGGACTGGGTCGTCCGGGAGAGCGGCAAGATCCCGCCCGCCGCCCAGTTCGAGACGCACAACTCGACCGGGGAGATCTACGAGGCGGCCACACTGCCCTCCCGCCCCTACGGCGAGCTGCTGCCGAGTGAGCAGCCGCGGCTCAGCTACGCCGAGCGCCGGCCGGTCGGCGTGGTCGGGGTCATCGCGCCGTTTAACTTCCCGCAGATCCTGTCGGTCCGGTCGGTGGCCCCGGCGCTGGCCCTCGGCAACGCCGTGATACTCAAGCCGGACCTGCGCACCTCCATCTGCGGCGGCGTCGTGGTGGCCAGGATCTTCGAGGAGGCGGGACTGCCCGAGGGCCTGCTGCATGTGCTGCCCGGCGGCGTGGACGTCGGCGAGGCCGTGGTCACCGAGCCGCTGGTGCGGGTGATCTCCTTCACCGGCTCCAGCGCGGCCGGCCGCAAGGTCGGCGAGCTGGCCGGGCGGCACCTCAAGCGCGTGCACCTCGAGCTGGGCGGGAACTCGGCGCTGGTCATCCTGGACGACGCCGACATTGACCTGGCCGCCTCGGCCGGCGCCTGGGGCTCGTTCCTGCATCAGGGCCAGATCTGCATGACCACCGGACGGCACCTGGTCCAGGACGGCGCCTATGACGAGTACGTGGCGAAGCTGGCCGAGAAGGCCATCCACCTGCCGGTCGGCAACCCGGCGACCGACCAGGTGGCGCTCGGCCCGATCATCGACGAGCGGCAGCGCGACCGGGTGCACGGGCTGGTCACGGCGAGCGTCGACGCCGGCGCCAGGCTGGCCGCCGGAGGGACCTACGAGGGCCTGTTCTACCAGCCGACCGTGCTGGCCGACATGGCACCCGATATGCCCGCGTACGCCGAGGAGGTGTTCGGGCCGGTGGCCCCGGTGCTGCGCTTCGAGACCGTCGAGGACGTGGCCAAGCTGGCGGCGGAGACCGAATACGGGCTGTCGCTCGGCATCCTGACCAAGGACGTGATGCGCGGCCTTGACCTGGCTAACCGGATTCCCAGCGGGATCGTGCACATCAACGAGCAGACCGTGGACGACGAGGCGAACATCCCGTTCGGCGGAGTCGGCTCCTCCGGCACGGGCGCTCGCTTCGGCGGCGGCGCCAACGCGGATGCCTTCACCGACACCCGCTGGGTCACCATCCGCGGCGACATCGCGCCCTATCCGTTCTAGGCGCCGGGGCCGTGCGCACCCAGGTGGGGATCGTCGGCGCCGGCCCGGCCGGCCTGCTGCTCTCGCACCTGCTGGCGCTGCGCGGCGTCGAGTCGGTCGTGGTGGAAACGCGCAGCCGCGCGTACTGCGAGGCCAGGCAGCGGGCCGGGGTGCTGGAGTCAGGCAGCGTCCGGGTGCTCCGGGACGCTGGCCTGGCCGGGCGGCTTGACCGCGAGGGACTCGAGCACGGCGGGATCTACTTGCAGTTCGCCGGTGCGCGCAGGCACATCGACTTCCGCGAGCTCACCGGCCGCACGGTGACGGTGTACGCGCAGACGGAGGTGGTCAAGGACCTGATCGGGGCCCGGCTGGCAGCCGGGGCCGCGATCGAGTTCGAGATCAGCGATACCGAGGTGGACGCGGTCACCTCGGACCGGCCGGTCCTGCGCTACACCAGTGCCGATGGCATCCGGCACGAGCTGGCCTGCGACGTGATCGCGGGCTGCGACGGCTTCCACGGCATCTGCCGGGCGGCCATCCCGGCGAGCCTGCAGACGGTCTGGCAGACCGGCTACCCGTACGCCTGGCTCGGCATCCTGGCCGAGGTGCCGCCGTCCACCGACGAGCTGATCTACTGTCATCACCCGGCCGGCTTCGCGCTGCATAGCCTGCGCAGCCCGCAGCTGAGCAGGCTGTACCTGCAGGTGCCGCCGGAGGAGGAAATAGCCGCCTGGCCCGATGACCGGATCTGGGCCGAGCTGCAGCGGCGCTTCGCGCTGCCCGGCTGGGAGCTGAAGGAAGGCCCGGTGCTGGAGAAGAGCATCACGCCGATGCGCAGCTTCGTCAGCTCGCCGATGCGGTACGGCAGGCTGTTCCTGGCCGGTGACGCCGCGCATATCGTGCCGCCGACCGGGGCCAAGGGCCTGAACCTGGCGCTGGCCGATGTCACCCTGCTGGCCGGCGCGCTGACCAGCCTGCTGCGGGATGGCAGCGAGAAGCTCGCGGATTCTTACTCCGATAGCTGCCTGGAGCGCGTCTGGCGGGCGACGCACTTCTCCTGGTGGATGACGACCATGCTGCACGCCACGCCGGGGGCGGGCTCGATGGAAGCCCAGCTGCAGCTCTCCCAGCTGCGCTATGTCACCAGCTCGCGGGCGGCCGCCACCTCGCTGGCGGAGAACTACGTCGGCTACCGCCCGGTGACCATCCCCGGCTGAGCCGGGCCGCCCGGTTCGGCTGGCTGAGCCGGCCGGTCTGGCTGAGCTGGCCTGGCCGGCGCCAGCACCGGCCGGCCGGTGAGCAGCACGGCCGAGACGACGCCGGCGGCGGCGAAGAACGCGATGATCAGCACCAGCCCGTGCCGGTAGGTGGCGACCGGGTCGGCCGGCGCGATATGGATGAGGATGGCAATCAGGCCCGCCACCCCGAGCACAGTGCCGATTTGCCGGGCCATGTTCAGGATCCCGCTGCCGGTGCCGAAGCGGTCCGGCGTGAGCGAGGCGCTGCCGGCGCTGAGGAGGGATGGGATCGTCAGCCCGACCCCCGCGCCGCCGAGCAGCTGCGCCGGGAGCAGGTGGGTCAGGTAGGCCGGATGCGCGGTCATCTGGGAGTACCAGAGCAGCTGCGCGGCCGCGTTGACGGCGCAGCCGATGACGGCCACCCGCCCGGGCCCGCCGAGCCGGGCCGCCAGCGGGGGAGCGACCAGCCGGGCGAAGGGCAGCACCATCAGCGGCCCCGGCCCGATGGCGAGGCCGGCCCGCACCGCCGAGTACCCCCACACCCCGGTCAGGAACTCGACGGAGCTGAGCACAAACGCCCCGAACGCGGCGTAGTACAGAATCGAGGCGGCGAACGCGCCGCTGAAGGTGCGGGACCGCAGCAGCCCGAGCTCGATGACCGGCGAGTGGTGGCTGCGCGAGCGGAGCACCATGGCCGCCCCGCAGGCCAGCGCCGCGGCCACCAGCCCGAGGAAGCTGGCTGACCCCCAGCCCCAGCCGGGCGCCTTGACCAGGGCCAGGGCGATCAGGCCGACCGCGGCCGCGAGCAGCGCGGCGCCAGCCACATCCGGCCGGCCCTGGACGTGCTCATCCTTGCTTTCCGGCACCACCCGCGCGGCCAGCAGCACGGCGGCCAGCCCGACCGGCAGGTTAATCCAGAACACCCACCGCCAGCTGATCTGCACCAGGCTCCCGCCAATGACCGGCCCGAGCGCCGCGCCGAGGGCGCCGAGGGCCGACCAGGTGCCGATGGCCTGGGAGCGGGCGGCCGGCGGCACCGAGGCCAGCAGCAGCGACAGCGACGCCGGCACCATCATCCCTGCGCCCACCGCCTGCACCACCCGCGCCGCGATCAGCGCGCCCACGCCCGGGGCGAGCCCGCAGAACAGGGAGCCCAGGCTGAACGCGATCAGGCCGGCCACGAACAGCCGCCGCCGCCCGATCCGGTCGGCCCACCGCCCGGCCGGCACCAGCACCGCCGCGAACACGATCGTGTAGCCGTTCAGAATCCAGGACAGCGAGCTCAGGCTCGTGCCGTGATATTCCCGGCCGATGTACGGGAACGCCAGGTTGACGATGAACAAGTCCAGGCTGGACATGAAGACGGCCAGGGACAGGACGCCAACGATGGCCGTTACCTGACGAGCGCTGGGGCCCGCCGTGCGGCCGCCTGCCGCACCGCTGCCCGCCGGGGCCATGCCCGGGATGCCGGGCGGGATGGCGGCGGCCGGAGAGGGAGAGCTCACGGGGCACGTCCTCCTAGTAGGTCCGGATTCTGGATGCAGTCTAACTGCCCGGACGATAGTCCGTCCAGATTTGCGACTTACCCCGTATACTGGCCGTGTGAGTTTCTCAGCTGTGCAGCCGCGGGAGTGCTCCGTCGCGCGCACCCTGGAGCTGGTCGGCGAGAAGTGGGCGCTGCTCGCCATCCGGGAGGTCTTCCTCGGCAACCGCAGGTTCGACGAGATGACCCGGCGGACCGGCGCGCCGCGCGACACGCTCGCCGCCCGCCTGCGCACCCTGGTCAGCGAGGGGATCCTGGAGCGGCGGCAGTACTCCGAGCACCCGGCCCGCTTCGAGTACCACCTGACCGACGCCGGCCGGGAGCTGTACCCGGTCATCCTGACCCTGATGCGGTGGGGCGACCAGCACCTGGCCGGCGAGGCCGGCCCGCCGCTCATCCTGGAGCACCAGTGCGGTCACCGGCTGGTGGCCGAGGTGATCTGCGAGGCGTGCCGGGAGCCGGTCGCGGCCGGCTCCACCCGGCGGCCGCGCTAGCGGACGTCCAGCCCGCCGCGAGCTACCCCCACGGGCTATTTTTCCGGGACGGCCAGCAGCCCGCGGATGCCATCGGCGTCAGGGACGACATGCTGGATGGCCGCGATGCGCGAGAACCCGGTGTCTGCCGACACGAGCGCCTCGGCGCCGGCCGCGTGCGCCGCTGCGGCCAGGACCGCGTCGAACGAGCCGAAGCCCGTTCCTTCCTCGAACATGCGTAGCCCTTCGCGCAGGTCAGTCTCCTCGACGATAAGAAGCGGCGACAGCAACTCGATGTAGTCACGGGCAAGGTCCGCAGCGTCTTTACGGTCACGACGGCGAGCGCGGACGTGAGTGAACTCCTGGATGACTTCGACAGTGGTGGTCGCCAGGATCGTTCCGCCTGCTATTGCGCGGATCAATTGCTGGCATGGCTCGCGAAACGGGTGATCGGCACCGACCGCATAGACCAGAACCGTCGTGTCAAGGATGATCACGCGTGACGTCCCCGAAGATCATCCAGTTCGGCAAGCAGATCGCCAACCTCCATCGGTGCCGCATCCAGGATGCGCCCGGCAGCGGCGGCTCGCCTCCGTTGCGTCGCGGGCAGGCCACGGTCGAGCGCCTCCCTGATCACGGTGGCGACAGATGTACCGCGCTGCCGCGCGAGTGCGCGAACCCGCTCGTAACGCTCATCGTCGATGAGAATCTGCAGCCGGTGAGTCAACATGCACATACATTAGCATGCTCATATGACGCCGGGACCGGGTTCCGGTGCGGGTTTGCGCCCG
>CAVWLF010000012.1:0-100830 GCA_963755815.1 uncultured Actinomycetes bacterium | reverse complement strand
AACGGAAGCGGTCTAGCCGGACATGAGCGGGACGCAGCCAGCGCCGGGCGGGACGCGGCCAGCGCGGAGCGCGCCGCTGCAGAATCGCGTCATGCCGACCGGGGAAATCGTTGCTGACCCCGGACGCGGCCTGCTGATGGGCAACCGGGGCTGCCTGCACGGCCCCGATCGCCGGCTGGGCACCACGCGGTGGCGCTCGAAACTGTGGATCTGCTGCGTGCTGGCCTGGCGGGACGTTCGGCGTGACCCGATGCCCGCGGGCCGCTGGACGGCGCTGTTCTTCCTGGACGAGGCCACTGCGCTCGCCGCCGGGCATCGCCCGTGCGCATACTGCCGGCGCGCGGACTTCCTGTCCTACGGCGAGGCGTGGCGGCGGGCGGGCGGGCTCGTGCAGCGCCCGCGGGCCAGCGAGATGGACGCCCGGCTGCACGCCGAGCGGGTCGACCCGCGCACCCGGCGCCAGCGGACCCGTCTGGCGCCGGCCAGCCAGTTGCCCGATGGAGTGATGATCCGTCATGGCGGCGTTACCGGCCTGCTGGCCGGCGGCCGCCTGCTGCCGTGGTCCTTCGCCGGATACGGGGCGCCGGCCGGGCTGCCGCCCGGCGCCCGGGCCGAGCTGCTGACGCCGCCGGCCACCGTCGCGGCGCTCGCGGCCGGGTACCGCCCGCTGCTGCATCCCAGCGCCACCCACGCCGCGGAATCCATCCGGGACGCAGAGTCCATCCGGGACGCAGAGTCCATCCGGGACGCAGAGTCCATCCGGGACGCGGAATCCGTCCGGGACGCGGAACAGAGAGGACCCGGCACGTGACTTCATCATCCGGACCCGATCCGGTCATGGGGGACGTCCTGATCACCGCGGATGAAATCGCCGCGCGGCTCCGCGAGCTGGCGCCGGACGTTGACGCGGACTACGAGGGGCGCGATCTGGTGCTGCTCGGCGTCCTGCGGGGCGCGATGATGGTGACCGCGGATCTGGCCCGGCTGCTGAGGCACGACCGGGTCGAGGTGGACTGGGTCTCGGTGTCGAGCTACGGCAGCGGCACGTCCTCGTCGGGCGTGGTCCGCTTGCTCAAGGAGCCGGATACCGACCTCGCGGGCCGCCATGTACTGATCGTCGAGGACCTCACCGACTCCGGGCTGACCCTCTCCTGGCTGACGGCCAGCATAAGGTCCAGGGACCCCGCCTCGCTGGAGGTCTTCAGCCTGCTCAGGAAGCCCGAGCTGGTGCAGGTCGAGGTGCCGTTGCGCTACCTCGGCTTCGAGATCCCGCCGAAATTCATCGTCGGCTACGGGATGGACTACGCCCAGCGCTACCGCAACCTGCCCTACATCGCCACGCTGGGGCAGGCGAGCTAGCGGACAGCCGCGATTGCGCAGGCTCAGCTGTGGAATGGTGGACTCCATGAGTGACACCTGGGATAGCTCGACGAAGGTCCTGAGCGAGCGGCTCCGGCTCGGTGCCGGCTTCGGCGCGGCTGACCACGATCATGTGCTGGAGCTCATGTCCAGCCTGACCCGGCACCTGGCCAGGTGGAAGCCGGAAAAGGTGGATCTCGAGATCTCGGTCAAGGATCGCGGCGGGCCGGAGCAGAAGATCACCCTCGAGGCGCAGCTGCCCGGGCTGACCATGGTCGTCGCCACGTACGCGGACCGCGACCTCGATCACGCGCTGATCGGGGCGCGCAAGGAACTCATCCGCCAGATCGACGATGAGAAGGCCAAGCGGTCCGCCCACTAGGGACACGCCACCACTCCCCCGGACTGCCGGCCACTCCCCGGACGCTCGCCAGCCGTTAGCGGTTAAGGTTTGGCCGGTTTCCGCGGCCAGAAACCGGCCAAATCTTAACCGCTAGCTCATGCCACGCAGGGCGGGGCGGCACCGCCTGCGGACGGAGTCGTCCGCATCGCGCCAGCGGGCCCGGCGGCTCGCCGTTAGCGCACGTCCAGGCCGGTGAGGGCGCGGCCGATGATGAGGCGCTGGATTTCCGAGGTGCCCTCGAAGATGGTGAAGATCTTGGCGTCCCGGTGCCAGCGCTCCACCGGGTACTCCCGGGTGTAGCCGTTCCCGCCGAGTACCTGGATCGCCTGCTCGGTGACCCGCACCGCGGTCTCCCCCGCCACCAGCTTGGACATCGACCCCTCGGCGCGGGTGAACTGCTGGCCGCTGCGCGCCATCCAGGCCGCCCGCCAGGTCAGCAGCCGGGCCGCGTCGACGGCGGCGGCCATGTCGGCCAGCATGAACGCGATCGACTGGTTCTGCCCGATCGGCCGCCCGAACTGGACCCGGTTCCTGGAGTAGTCGCGCGCGTACTCGAAGGCGGCCCGGGCGATGCCGACCGCCATGGCCGCGACGCTCGGGCGGGTCGCCTCGAAGGTCTTCAGGGCGGCCTGCTCGCCCCCGCTGCCGCCGGCCGTGAGCCTGGCCAGCCGCGCGTCCAGCCGCTCCTTGCCGCCGACCAGGCAGCGGCCGGGGACGCGCACGTCGTCGAGGACGACCTCGGCCGTGTGCGATGCCCTGATCCCGTGCTTGCGGAACTTCTGCCCCTGCGCCAGCCCGCGGGTCCCCGGCGGCACGATGAAGCTGGCCTGCCCGCGGCTGCCCAGGGCCGGGTCGACCGAGGCCACCACCACGTGCACGTCGGCGATGCCGCCGTTGGTCACCCAGGTCTTGGTGCCGTTCAGCACCCACTCACCGGACGCCTGGTCGTAGACCGCGCGGGTCCGGATGGCACCCACGTCGCTGCCGGCCTCGGGTTCTGACGAGCAGAAGGCGCCGAGCCGGACATCGCCCGGGCCGCCGAACATCTGCGGCAGCCATTCCCCGGCCTGCTCCGGGGTGCCGCTGCCGGAGACCGCCGCGGCGGCCAGGCAGCTGCCGGTCAGCGACAGCCCGATCCCGGCATCGCCCCAGAACAGCTCCTCGAACGCGATCGCGGTACCCAGGCCGCTCGGCTCGAGCCATTGCCGGCCGAAGAAATCCAGCGAGTACAGGCCGGCCTGCGCCGCTTCCTCCAGCACGGGCCAGGGTGTCTCCTCCCGCTCGTCCCATTCCTGGCCCGCGGGCCTGATGACACGCTCGGCGAAGCCATGCACCCAGTCGCGCATTTCGCCGAGGTCGGGGCTGAGCTCCAGCGAGAACGAAGCCGGGGAATCGCCGCTCATGTAACTCCTCCCAGGCCTGAAGTTACCAGAAAGTAACACGTTGCGGCGGTCACCGGCGGGCCGCTGCGCGATGGGCGGCGGTCACCGGCGGGCCGCTGCGCAACGGCGCCAGTGGCCGCCGGAGCGACCCGGCCCGCGGTCAGCCGGGCGCGGTTTCCCGGCCCTGCCCGGCCGCACCGCGGGCCTGCCCGTGCTGGCCGGCGTTCGTGCTGCGATGATTCGCTCACCTGCGCGGCAGCACGCAGGCCCGCATCTCACCGGAGGGAACCCGCGGCATGGACTACAGCGGATACCGGCATCTGAAGTTCGAGCGCCGCGATCATGGCGTGCTCCTGATCACGATGAACCGGCCCGAGGTGTACAACGCGGCGGATGAGGTCATGCACGGTGAGCTGGCCACGGTGTGGTCGGACATCGGGCGTGATGACGAGACGAGAGTGGCCGTGGTGACCGGGGCCGGGAAGGCCTTCTCGGCCGGCGGGGACCTGGCCATGGTCGAGCGGCAGACCGGCGACTACGACCGGGTGACCAGCATGCTGACCGAGATGAGCGACCTGGTCTACAACATGGTCAACTGCCCGAAGCCGATCATTTCCGCGATCAACGGGGTGGCCGTGGGGGCCGGCGTGGTGGTGGCGCTGATGGCCGACATCAGCATCTGCGCCCAGGACGCCCGGCTGGGTGACGGTCACGTCCGGCTGGGCGTGGCGGCCGGCGACCACGCGGCGATCATCTGGCCGCTGCTCTGCGGCATGGCCAAGGCCCGCTATTACCTGCTGACCGGCGAGATGGTGACCGGCGCCGAGGCCGAGCGGATCGGGCTGGTCAGCAAGGCGCTGCCGGCCGGGGAGGTGCTGGCCGATGCGCTCCGCGTCGCGGACGGCCTCGCCACCGGCAGCCAGCTCGCCATCCGGCTGACCAAGCGGGCGCTGAACGGCTGGCTCCGGATGGCGGGCCCGATCTTCGACCAGTCCGCCGCCTACGAGATGCTCACCTTCATGGGCGAGGACGTCAAGGAGGGCCTGGCGGCTCTGCGCGGGAAGCGCCCGCCGGAGTTTCCCTCCGCCCGGCCGGGAGCGGCCGGCTAGTCCTGCTCGTGCTTTTCCAGGAACGCGTACACGTCGGCCTCGTCCACGCCCGGGAAGCTGCCGCGGGGCAGCGCCAGCAGAATGTGCGAGTGAGCGCGCGCCGACGGCCAGGCCAGCCCGTCCCATCGTGCCGCCAGCCGGGCGGGCGGCCGCTGGCAGCACTCGCCGTCCGGGCACGCCGAGGTGACCCGCCGGGTCGTCTCCCGGCCCCGGAACCAGCGCGAGTGCTCATACGGCACGCCGAGCGTGATCGCGAAGTCGCGCTCAGGCCCCGGATCCACGAAGCCGACGCACCAGTACGTGCCGGACGGCGTGTCGGAGTACTGGTACAGCGGGCTGAACCGGTCCGCCGCGGCGAACACCTGGCGTCCTGACCACTCCCGGCACATCCGCTGTCCCTCGATGGCGCCGGCCTCGTCGGCGGGGAACACCACGCCGTCGTTCTCGTAGGCCTTGTAGATGATGCCGCCCGCGTCATTCTTGACGAAGTGGCACGGCAGGCCCAGGTGGTGCGTGGCCAGGTTGGTGAAGCGGTGCGCGGCCATCTCGTAGGACACGGCGAAGACATCCCGCAGGTCCTCGACGGACAGGTTCTTGGCGTCCCGGGCCTCGCGCAGGAACCGCGCGGCCGGCTCCTCCGGCATCAGGACCGCGGCCGCGAAGTAGTTCGCCTCCACCCGCTGCCGGAGGAAGTCGGCGAAGTCCAGCGGCGCCGAGTGACCGAGGACGAAGTGCCCGAGCGTCTGCAGCAGGACCGTCCGCGGCGTGTGCGTGCCCATGGATTCCTGCTGGAGGTAGATACGCCGGTTCCGCAGGTCGGTAACGGAGCGCACGGACCGGGGAAGATCATGAACATATTTAACGGAGAATCCGTGGTGCCCCACTACCGACAGCAGCAGTCCCTGCGACAGGGCTCCCCCGGCGTAGCCCGCGGCGGCCAGCGCCTCCGCGGCGGCCTGCTCGATCGGGGCGAAGTAGTTGCCGCGCTCGCGCATCATCGCGCGCAGGTCCGCGTTAGCCTCCCGTGCTTCCTCCGGCGTCGCGGTCGGCTTGATTCGCTGCTCGCGCAGCTTGGCGTGCAGCGCGGCCACATGCTCGAGCACGTCGTTCGGCACCCGCGCGCCCACCCGCAGCGGCGGCAGGCCGAGTTCGGCGTAGGACGGGTCGCGCTGCGCCTCGGCCAGCGCGATCTCCAGTTGCGCCCGGCGGCTGGGCGGCTGCTTGCGCAGCAGCTCCCTGGCCGGCACGCCCAGCGCGCCGGCCAGCGCCTCGATCAGTGACAGTTTCGGCTCGCGGCGGCCGTTCTCCAGCAGCGACAGCACCGAAGGGGCGCGTCCCACCCGGGCGCCAAGGTCGGCCAGGGTCAGCCCGCGGGCGCGGCGCACATGCCGGAGGCGCTGGCCGAAGAGCGCGAGATCCAGACCTTCAGACGTCAAGGAATCCTGATTTTCGTGACTCAAATCTTGCACATATTGATATTAACCGAATAAGTAAAGATATTAATATGCTTTCTCCTGGTGATTCCGCGGCCGGTGCCCGCAGGCTGTGACTTAGCCGGGGACACAGATGGCAGGAGGCCCCCATGAGCAATCATCGCCTCGAAGGCATGCAGAACGGCAACCACAACGGCCACCAGAACGGCCACGGCCGGATCAGCGGCAACGGGCAGCAGGCCGCCCAGCGGAGTAACCAGCAGGCCGGCCAGGCCGCCGCGCTGAGCCGCGAGTGGGCGACGGACCCGCGCTGGGCCGGCATCGAGCGGACCTACTCGGCCGCTGACGTGATCAGGCTGCGCGGCTCGGTGCAGGAGGAGCACACGCTGGCCCGGATCGGCGCGGAGCGGCTGTGGTCACTGCTGCATCAGGAGCCGTACCTCAACACGCTCGGCGCGCTGACCGGCAACCAGGCCGTGCAGCAGGTCAAGGCCGGCCTGAAGGCGATCTACCTGTCCGGCTGGCAGGTCGCGGCGGACGCCAACCTGGCCGGGCAGACCTACCCGGATCAGAGCCTGTACCCGGTCAACTCGGTGCCGCAGGTGGTCCGGCGGATCAACAACGCGCTGCTGCGCGCCGACCAGATCGCCTGGGCGGAAACCGGCGGCGACGGCAATGGCAGTGACGGCAATGGCAGTGACGGCGGCGGCAGTGACAGCGGCGGCGGTGATGGCGGACGGCCGCACTGGCTGGCGCCGATCGTGGCGGACGCCGAGGCCGGGTTCGGCGGCGTGCTGAACGCCTTCGAGCTGATGAAGTCCATGATCGCGGCCGGCGCCTCGGGCGTGCACTGGGAGGACCAGCTGGCGTCCGAGAAGAAATGCGGCCACCTGGGCGGGAAGGTGCTGATCCCGACCAGCCAGCACATCAGGACCCTGAATGCGGCCCGGCTGGCCGCCGACATCTGCGGCGTGCGGAGCCTCATCGTGGCCCGCACCGACGCCCAGTCGGCGAACCTGATCACCAGCGACGTGGACGAGCGCGACCAGCGGTTCGTCACCGGAGAGCGGACCGCCGAGGGGTTCTACCGGGTCCGCGGCGGCATCGAGTCCTGCATCGCCCGCGGCCTGGCCTACGCCCCGCACGCCGAGCTGCTCTGGATGGAGACGGGCACGCCCGACCTGGCGGTGGCGCGCGAGTTCGCGGAGGCGATCAAGGCCGTCTACCCGGACCAGCTGCTCGCCTACAACTGCTCGCCGTCGTTCAACTGGCGGGCGCACCTGGACGAGGACACCATCGCGAAGTTCCAGCGCGAGCTCGGCGCGATGGGCTACAAGTTCCAGTTCATTACGCTGGCCGGCTTCCACTCACTGAACCAGTCGATGTTCGACCTGGCCCGCGGGTACGCCGCCGAGGGCATGCCGGCCTACGTCCGGCTGCAGGACGCGGAGTTCGCCGCCGAGTCCGACGGCTACACCGCCACCAGGCATCAGCGGGAGGTCGGCACCGGCTACTTCGACCTGGTCACCTCGGCGATCACGCCGGACGCCTCGACCGGGGCGCTGCACGGCTCGACCGAGAGCGAGCAGTTCGCCCCGGCGCACTGACCGCCGGGCGCACGCTGGCCGGATGCGGCGTGGCCGGGCCGGGCTAACGGCCGGGATCGCCGTCCGCTCGCCCGGCGACGGCCTCCAGCTGGTGGGAATGCCAGTCGCGGATCCACTCGGCTGTGTTGCAGCGCGGGTCCTCGAATGGCCGGCCGGCGGCCAGTAGGTCCAGGTAGCGGTTGTCCGCCGCCACCCGGCGGCGGAACTCCGCGGCATCCCCGACATGCCCGTGGCCGGGGACCAGCCAGCGCACGCCGGGCACCGCGGCGAGCCGCTGCAGGCCGGTCCGGTAGTCGCCGAGCGGGTCATCCTCGAAGGTGTCCAGCAGCGGGATCTCGATGTCGGAGAGCATGTCTCCCGCGACCAGAACCCCGGAATCCGGCAGGAACACCGCGGCGTGCCCCGGCGCGTGGCCGTCATGGATGACGACCGGTGCGGCCGGGCCGTCCCAGGGAATGCGGTCCGAGCCCTCGGGCAGCGCCACCAGGCGGCCGAATAGCTCCAGGTCGTGCCCGGGCGCCGATTTCTCGACTCCGCTGACCAGCCGGGCGCGCTCGTCCGCGGCGATGGTGACCGCCCGCGGCGCCGCGTACCGGGGCACGTCGCCCAGGTCACGGCTCCACAGCACGTGATCCCAGTGCGGGTGGGTGGCGAAGCCGGCCAGCGGCCGCAACCCCGCGGAGGCCAGATCGGCGGCCAGCGCGGCCAGGTCGGCGACCGATACCGCCGGGTCGATGACCAGGCACCCGCCGTCGCCGGCGGTCACCACCGTGCTGGTGGTGACGGCGTACTCGGCGGTGGTGACCAGGACGCCAGGCGCGATCTCCCGCAGACACTGCATCGCGCCTTTCTACCGCCTGGCGCCCGGGCTGGCCACTAGTTTTCGCCGGGCCGACCTAGGGAACCAGCCCGATGGCCGTTGGCATGTCGATGTAGTCCTCGTCGTCCTCGCCGCGGTAGGGGCGCCGCCACCGGGATGGCACGAACAACGGGATCACCATCATGATGCCGACCAGCGCGAGCACGCCGGTCGTCAGCATGCTGCCGAACTCCGTGGCGAAGGAATGACCGTGTAGCGGGACGAGCTGGACCGCCCGCCGGGCGCTCAGCACGAACAGGGCGGACCAGGCCAGCAGGCCGAGCCCGGGAAGACCCGCCCCGAGCGGCGAGATACCGGGCGCTGACATCAGGATTCCCAGCAGCAGGCCGGTCCCGAGCACGGCGCCGAGTGCCATTAACCCGGGCGCCGTCGCCATGCTCGCGCCCCCGGCGTGCAGAGCCATGATCCTGGCCAGGCCCCATCCGGCGCCGAAGAAAAGCGCTGCGCCCATGGCCACAGCAAGGAAAACTCCCAGCAAGTGCCGCATACCGCCACTACCTTCCGGCTGGACTGCCATTCCGAAAGACCCTGGCTCCCTGGCACCTTGTCACCTGCGCGCGCAACCGCGAGGAGACCCGGCTCGCTAGCGCCTGACGCTAGTTCAGCCGGTTCCGGGACGAAGTGCGTCCTGGAGGCGTTCCGCTCCGCCGGACAGAACATTACCCCGCGGGGCCGGCCCGGGCTGACCGGCCCGCCCGCGCTGCCACAGCCACAGCCACAGCCACAGCAACAAAAGCTGATGCCCGAAGGCCAGTCACCCGCGAGGCCGGGTACCCCTGGTGCGCGCCTGCATCCGCAGGCGGCCCCGGTTGACGAGGGTCAGCGCGGAATACAAATGGTAGGCATTCCGCGCGATCAGCCGGTACTTCAGCCCGGCAAGACCGTCGGGCGGGCGGTAGCCGGCCGGACGGTAAGCCACGAAATCATCGTGCATCATCGCGAAGTACCGGCGACGGTCGCCTCGCGGCACCCGCCGCCCGCCCTCCAGGTTGGTCGCGTAGTGCCCGATGGCCCGCACGAACAGCGCCGTGCGCACTTTATCGATGCTTCCGGCGTCATCACCCGGCTGCCACTTGGCGGCCAGGTCGAGCACCTGACGGTACGAGCGGAAGATGTCGAAGTGACCTGCGGACGCCGTGGCCATGAACGATCCGGGCCGCTGCCGGTAGAGATAGCAGACCCGGCTCAGGACGCGGATCTTCGCGGCGCCGAGCAGCGCGCCGAAGGTGACCGGCACGTCCTCGTGGATGCCGTCGGGGAAGGAGATCCCTGAGTCGAGGAGGAAGCCACGGCGGAACACCTTGCTCCACACCGTCGCGGTCAGGCTGATGGCATCCGGCCAGCCGGCCAGGCGGAAGCTCCCGGCCGGGGCCTCGGGCAGCAGATCCCGCCCGGGGCTGGCCTTCGTCTCGCCGCCCGGATAGAGGTACGCGAAGTCGAACAGCAGGACGTCGCAAGGCTCGTTGGCGATGGTCTCCGTGATCGCCTGGAGGCTGCCGGGCGGAATGAGGTCATCCGCGTCGACGAACCAGACGTACTGGCCGCTGGCCTTCCCCAGCGCGACGTTCCGGTTGCCGCCCGGCCCCTGCGCCGGGATATGCATGGCCAGCAGCCGGGGGTCGTCCCGGGCCCGGGCGTCCAGGATCGCGCCGGACTTGTCGCCGGAATCGCTTTCGACGGCGATTACCTCGATGTCGCCGAACGACTGCCCCAGGACTGAGTCCAGGCACTGGCCCAGATACGGCTCTACGTCGTGGACCGGGATGATGACGCTGATCAGCGGCTGGCCAGGCACGTCGCCTCGATCATTGCGTGCGATCAGGCTGTGCTGCTGGCTTATCCGCGGCCGCGGGCTTATCCGCGACCGCGGGCCGGTCCGGCTCAGCCGGCGCGGTGATGACCGCGTCCCGCCGGCTCATCCGGGATGGCCACCAGTTCCACCGGCCCAGCAGGACCACCGTCGAGGGCACGAGCAGGGTACGAACCAGGAACGTGTCCATCAGGATGCCGAAGGCCAGGCCCAGTGCGATGTCACGGAACTGGCTGCCGCCCGCGCCGCTGCCCGCGACGAGGCCGAAGACGATGAAGGTGCCGGCCAGCACCAGCCCGGCGGATGTCACCGTGGTTCCGGTCGCGCTGAGTGCGCGAGCGACTGCCTGGCGTAGCGGAAGTTTCTGAGCCTCCTCCCTGATCCGCGTCATCACCAGGATGTTGTAATCCTCGCCGAGCGCCAGCAGGAAGATGAACATCAGGAACGGCATGAAGAACACCAGGCCGCCGCTGCCGCCGATCTTGATGAACAGCAGGACCGAGAGGCCCAGCGCGGCCAGGAAGGAGATCCCGACCGAGGCGATCAGGTAGAGCGGAGCCACCAGGCTGCGCAGCACCAGCGCGAGCAGGAGGCCAATCACCAGGATCGCGATCGGGACTACTCGCTGCAGGTCGCTGTTCGAGATGGCGCTGATGTCATAGAGCGCGGGGGCCTCGCCGCCGACGGCGGAATCGGTCGCGCCCACCGACTTGGCGACCTTGGTGGTGGCGTCGCGGATGGCCGGCACGGCGTTCAGCGCCGGGGTATTGCCGGGGTCCCCGGCCTTGAGGCCGGTGGAGTACTGCACCGTCCGGCCGTCGGCGCTGACGTAGTTCGAGGTGGCGCGGTAAGTCTGGTAGAGCGGCGCCGGCACGCCGGTACCCGGCGGTGGTACGGCCGGCAGCGCGCTGGCCGGTCCGAGCTTCGCGTGCAGCGCAGTGTACTGGGCTGGCGTCAGCGTTGCGCCGGCCGGGTTCAGCGGTCCGGCCACCTGCGTGAACAGGCCGGTGTCCTGGAGCTTGGCGGTAGCGGCGGCGAGCGGCTCCGGCTTCTCCCACGCGGGCTCGGCGAAGGTGAAGATCAGGCTGGTCGGGTTCGCCGAGGACTGCGGGAAGTGCTTGGCCAGCAGCGTGGTGCCCGCGGCCGAGTCGCTGCCGGCCGGCGCGCTCGTGTCTCCGCCGAAGCCGCCCGCCACGTAGCCGAGCGCGCCGAGGGCCAGGGCGCCGAACGCGACCACGCCGATGGTCAGGGTAAGCGCGGGCCGGCGCACGATCCGGCTGGCGATCCGGCTCCACAGCCCCGTCTTGCCCGATCCCTGGATGTTCCACGGCAGCAGCTTCGGCCGGCCGAACATGCGGCGGAACGCGGCGCGCTTCGAGGCGAGCAGGGACAGCCGGATGGACAGCAGCGCAGGCAGCAGCGTGAGCCCGGCGACCAGGATGACGCAGATGGCGATGGCGAACGGGATGCCGAGGTCGGAGTAGAACGAGAAGCTGGCCAGCAGCAGCGTGAGCACGGCCGCGATCACGGTCGCCGCCGAGAAGGTGATCGACTCGCCGACCTTGGTGACCGATCTGATGATCGCCTGGCTGGCCTCGGGGCTGGTGTACTTGGCGGTCAGCGGGTCGTAGGCGCGAGGCGCGCAGCTCCTCCCGGACCCGGAAGACCAGGAACAGCCCGTAGTCGGTGCCGGCGCCGAGGACGAGGACAATCAGCAGGAACTGGGCCAGCGGGGAGACCTGGAGCCCGTGGCTCGCGGCCTCGGCCACGAGCGGGCCGGAGATGAGGACCGAGAAAACCGCGGGAGCGATGGTCGTCAGCGCGAGGGTCAGCGAGCGGAAGATCAGCACCAGCAGCGCGATGATGAACACGATCGACAGGTCCTGGACCTCGTTGCCCTGGTTGCCGGATGCCTTCTGCTGATCGACCTGGACCGCGACATCGCCAGCCAGGTGCGCTTGCAGCCCGGCTGGCAGCCCGGCCTGCGCGATCTTCGCGCGCAGCCCGTTCACCAGGTCGGTCTGCTGGTTCTGGTTGCCGCCGCCTTGCGTCGCGAGCACGACCAGCTGCTCGGCCTGCCCGTCGGCGGACCGGCCTGCGTCCAGCACCTTGCTGACGGTCGGGACCGTCCGCAGCTCGCCCTGCAGGTTGTTCAGCGCGGTCACATCGGCCGGGGACAGCTGTGCCCCGGACCGGGCGGCCACGACCGGAACGGGAATCAGGTTGGCGGTGCCGAACGGGGCGGCGAGCTCCGCCGCGTGCTCGCTCGGCGCGCTGGCCGGGAGGAACTTGGAGTTGTTGTTCTGGGTGACGCTGGACAGCGCCGGCAGCTGTGACACCGCGCCGATCGCTATGGCGATCCACAGCACCAGCACGAGCCACCTGAACCGGACGGCGAAGCGCCCGATAGCGCCGAAGACCGCGTCGATATGCATAGCCAGAAAGCCTACGTGAGCCTGGGCCCGGAAACCCCGCCGGCGTCGCGGCGGCGGGTCGCACGGCCGCGCAGGGCCCGCTGGCCGGCGATTATCGGCGTTCCGCGCGCCCGCGGGAGCAGCCGTCAATACGCTGCGATGGTGGCCCGGCCCGGCTGAACCAGGGTGCCGGATCCGGGTAAGCCATCAGGCTCGTGCCGGACATGCCGGGCTCGGTGCTGGCCAGGACAGGCCCCAGCCGTCAGACTCGTCCGGGGGAAGTCCGAGTGATGCCCCTGCGCTGCCCCGGGCAGCGCGGAAGGGACGTTGATGCAGGAACTGCGCCTCGTTGCAGTCAGCGAGGACGGGAGCTACGCCGTCCTCGCCGTGCCGGGACGGGGCGGCCGGTTTTCGCTGCCCGTCGACGACCGTCTGCGGACGGTGGCGCGTGGCCAGTTCTCGCGACTCGCTCAGTACGAGATCGAAGTGGAGAATCCGTTGCGACCCAAGGAGATCCAGGACCGGATCCGTGCCGGCGAGACGGCGGACGAGATCGCCGACGCGGCAGGCCTCCCGATTGAGCGAGTACGCCGCTTTGAGGGCCCGGTGCTGGCCGAGCGGGCGTATCGCGCCCAGGAGGCGCAGCGGGCCACCGTGCGCAGTCCGGGCGACTCCGGGCCGGGCCCGAGACTCGGCGATGTCGTGGCCGAGCGGCTGGCCGAGTGCGGCACCAGCCCGGACGATGCGCAGTGGGATTCCAGGAAGCGGGCTGACGGCAACTGGCAGGTCCAGCTGATGTTCCTGACCGGCAACCGCCCGCAGATGGCCGAGTGGGTATTCGATCCGCGGCGGCGGCACGCGACGCCGGCCGATGACAACGCCGCCCGGCTCTGCCTGTCCGGTTCAGATCGGCCGGCCTGGCTCGGCGGCGAGGACACGGCCACGGCCACCGTTACCCCCATTGCCCGCAGGCTCGGCTCGCTGACCTCGCATGCCGCTGAGACCCGCGCGGAACCGGAGCGCCAGCCCGCTCGCGCCGCCCAGGCGGCATCGGCTGGCGCGGCTGCGTCCGGAGCCCCGGCGGCGCAGGCCGGCCGGAAGGATGCTGCCGCCGGCCGGAAGGACGCGGCCACCGGCGGGGATCAGCCGGAGGCCACGGCGAGCCCGGCCCGCGAGCGCCCGGTGCGCAAGGCGGCGGGCGGCCGGACCAGGCGCGCGTCCGTCCCGTCCTGGGACGAGATCATGCTGGGCAATGCCCGGCCGCCGGACTGACCACGGCCAGCCGGCGGTTTTCGGATGCTGGTGCGGCCGGACGGCTGGCGCGCATGCGCCGGGGCTGCTGCCTGGCCCGCCAGGAAGCACTTTGTCGATAAGGCGCTTTACCGCTGCGGGGCGGTCAGGCGGCCACCGGTCCGGATGGCCGATCCGGTCGGGGCGAGAGCGTAGGATCACCCGTCGGGGCGGACGGGAACGACTGGTAAGGAGCATGCTTGGGCCGGTGCGGTCGGGTGACTGGCGGGCGCGCGTGCCGCGCCGCTGCGCTGCTGGCCACGGTCCCGCTGATGGCGGGCTGTGGCCTGCTTGGCGGCCCCGATGCACCGCAGAAGGTGATGACGGTGACCAGCCCGGTCTTCGGCCAGCGCGAGATCATCCCCCGTCAGTACACCTGTCATGGGCGAAGCGACCGGCCGCCGATCTACTGGTCCGGCGCGCCGCCGGGAACGAAAGCACTCGCGCTGGTTGTCGACGACGCGGACGCGCCGATCACGCCCTACATTTATTGGATCGTGCTTGATATAAGCCCCGCGACAACGGATATTCCAGTCGGCCCGCTGCCGCCGGGCGCACGTCAAGCGGACAATAGCCGCGGGTTCCCCGGCTATGCGGCGCCGTGCCCGATTCAAGGCAGCCACAAGTACCGCTTCACCGTTTACGCATTGAGCTCGAAACTTTCGCTCGGCAACGGCGTGAGCGCAAAAGCGGCGTGGACCGCGATCGCCCGGAACGCGATCGCCAGAGGCAGGGTGACGGCAACAGCGAAGGGGTTACCGGGCGGCTAAAAGCCGGAGCGTAATCGCCTCGTTACTATAAGTATACAGACCAGCTTAAACTTCTCGAAGCGCATGACAGGGGCCATACCGGTCCGACACAATCAGCATTCATGTGACCAGTCTCGGATTCATCCAGGGCGACAGCACAACTGGGGGAAGGCCCGCGTCATTGGCCCCGCGTGCCTTGCTTTCGCCGCTCTAGAGGTCATGGCTTTGTTGGATGGTGCGATGACTCCGCTCGTGATCGGACTGGCAGCTGTTGTCCTGGTCATTCTCATCGCCGTCGCGGTCGGCATGCGGTACGTGCGAAATGAGGAGCGCGCGGATCTTGCGGACCGCCACGGGGACCGCAGCAGGCCCGAGGCAGATAGTGGCCGGACCAGGGGTCGGCCGGAGCCTTCCCGGCGGGCCGCCGGGCCGCCGGAAACGGATCTGCCCGCGGTCCGCCCCAGGGAGAGCGGTCGGCCGCGTCGCGCTGACGTCCGCGACGGCACGGACCGCGACGAAAGCCGCCGATACAGCGGCGCGGACCGCGGCCAGGATGACCCCCGGTTCGACGGCAGCGGCCGCGGCCCCCGGGACAATGGCGACCGCCGCGACCAGCCGGCCCGTGCGCAGCAGCGCCAGGATGTCCGTACGCCGGCGCGCACCAAGTCGGCTCGCGGCCGGCGGAACGACGACGGGGACTGGCCGAGCACTGAGTGGGACAAGCTTTCCGATGCGGATTACTGGAAGGAAGTGGCCTCGGACAAGCCGCTCGTTACGACCGCCCGGGTAGCGCAGCCCGCACCGGAGCCTCGTTCCGCACCGCCGGCCCCGAGCAGGGAGACGGCCAGCAGGGATTCAGCGGGCCGGGACACGGCCATTCAGCCAGGTCACCAGCCCAGCGGACGCCAGGAGCCACGGCGCGGCCACAATACGCGTCGCGGCGAGGAGCCGAAGCGGGAAGCCACCCGGCCCCCCGGGCGGGGCCCGCTGGAGCCCGCCGTTGCCGGTGTCGTGCATGACTTTCTGACGGCGCCGACGGCCGCACGCTACCCGCAGCCGATCCGCCTGGACCCGGCGCGGCCGGATCCAGGCCGCCCCGAGCAGGTCCGGCCGAGACCGGCCGCCCCGGCGGGCAGGCCAGCCGAGCAGCGGGCCGCGGCTCCGATGCCGCTCGACGATGATCCGCTGACCAGCCCGTCATTTCCAAAGATCGTTACCTCGGACAGCAGGTCCTACCACAACGGCCGGTCATCCGCGTCCGCATCGGCCCGGCCGTCCGGACCGCCGGCCCAGCCGGCCGCGGATCAGGGGGCATACGGGGCGCCGACGGCGCAGTTCGCCATTCCCGGCCAGCACAGTCCCGGCCACCCTGGCCCGTGGCCCGCTGACGGCGGCAGCGCGGACGGCTATGGCCGCGGCTTCGCCGACGGCGGCTCGGCTGCTACGGCACCGCGTTCCTACGGCCCGGCCGCCGAGCCGCTGGCCGGGAGTTATCCGGCGAACGGCTATCAGTCGCCGGGGCCCGCCGCGGGGACCGGTCACGGTTACCCAGCCGGCTCGCTGCCGCCCGCCCGTCCCCCGCTGGCGGGTCCCCTGCCCCCGGTGTCGCCGCCGCCCGCTTCGCTGCCTCCCGTTCCGACCCCGGCCGGGAATCCGTACGGCAGTTACGTCAGTGCCGACCTGCCCGGCTACGCCGATAGCCCGACGGCGGTATACCCGCAAAGCCAGGAGGCATACCCGCAAAGCCAGGAGGCGCGCGGTTACCCCGGCTATTCTGCGGGCCCGTCAAATGGGCATGCAGGCCCGTCAAATGGGCATGCAGGCCCGTCAAATGGGCACGCTGGACCGTCAAATGGGCACGGTGGACCGGCCTACCGGTACGACTTGCCGCTGGATGATTCCGGGCCGCTGCCGAGCTATGATTCCGGGCCGCTGCCGAGCTCGGCAGGTACCTGGTATCCGGAGGTGCCGGCCGGGATTCCGGCGACGCATTCTCCCGGCCGGACGGCGTCACTCCCCTATGCCGCTGACGCATATGCGGACAGCGGCAGGCCCGGTCATGACTATGGGAACAGGCAGCGTGGCCCGTCCGGATACGCGCCGGGCCCGTATGCCGACGGCGGTCACGACGGGCCGGCTTATCCAGCGGGCGGATATGAGACTGGGCCGGACGCACCGGTATATCCCCCGGCCGGCGGATATACCGGTGCGCATCCCGACGGGCCGGCGTATCTGCCGCCCGAATTCTACGGCGGCGACGGATATGGCGGCCAGCCACGCCGCTGAGCTGCCGTCCGGCGAGCTAGGATGCGGGCGCTTCGCGTGCCAGTGGCAGGAGTTGCCGCGCGCCGCTTGACAAGAGGGCACGGCCACCGCGCACAATGTGCCGACCGAGGCAAGGCAGGGAAGATGTGGACGGCACCCGCGATCACGCACGTACGTATCATTTACACCGACTTGCGACGGCGCTGGACACCCAGGGCATCCACGCGACCGTGAAGACGACGTATCCGGCGGCATTGCACGTGTTCATCCCCGGAGCGGCGATGCTCGCGGAGAGTATCCACTGCACGGCGGGGACCGATCCCAGCGGTCGCCTTCGCTGGTACTACCGGTGGTCCTGGGGCGAGCTATTGCACGATACCGAGGATCCTTCTGGCGCGGCCGCGAAGGTCGCCGAGGTGCTGTCGGCCCGCTAGGTCCCGTCCGCGACGCTGGCCTGCTCAGGCGTCGCGCCGCCGGAGCAGGTAGGCGGCGGCGATCAGCAGGAGTGCCGTCCAGATGCAGAACACGCCGAACCCCTGCCAGGGTGACAGCAGGTTGCCCGCCTGCTGGTGCGCCTGGGAGATCAGCCCGCCGGCCTGCTCGGGCAGATAGGCGTTGATGTGCGCGCCCCAGGTTCCGGGCAGCAGGCCGGTCAGGATCGGCAGCACGAGCACCACGCCGATGACCGTGGCAATGGCGCCCGCGGTATGCCGGATCAGCGCGCCGATCGCCATCGCGAACAAGCCGAGCACCGCGAGGGCCAGCCCGGTGCCGATCACCGCGCGCGCCACTCCCGGCTGGCCGAGTGATACGACCACCCGGCTGTGCAGGATTACCGATCCGAGGAAGAACGAGCCAAAGGCGAGGATCTCCCCCACGACCAGGATCAGCCCGGCGAAGACGACTCCCTTGGCGATCAGCATCGGTATCCGCCGGGGCACCGCGAGCAGCGACGCCCGGATCACGCCGGTGGAGTACTCGGTGGTCATGACCAGCGCGCCCAGGACGCAGACCGCGAGCTGGCCCAGGCCGAATCCGCCGAGGATGGTGCTGACCGGGTCGGCGAGGATCGCCGCGTTCCTCGAGGCCGCGTGCGGGCCGGTCCAGTTGGCCACGGTCAGGGCCGCGATGAGCGCGGTGAAGCCCAGGCTGACGATCACGAGCACGATCAGGGACCAGATCGTTGACCGTACCGAGCGGAGCTTCGTCCACTCGCTGAGCAGCAGGTGGACGAAGCCGGCGCCCCGGCTGGCCGGCGGCGAGGCCGGCCGGGCAGCGGTCGCGGCAGGCATGGCGGATGTCATCGGGGGCTCCCCTCGGGCACGGACCGGTGGCCGGGCTCGCTGCCGGGCGATTGGTGCCCGTGGTCGTCATGGCCGGGATCATGACTGCCGGGCGGCTGGCCGCCGGACTCGTGCACTCCGAACTCGAGGCTGCCGGATGTCAGCTCCAGGAACGCCTCCTCCAGCGAGGCGCGCGGGGTGAGCTCGTGCAGCACAATGCCGGCTGACGCGGCGAGCTCGAAGATCCGCGGTGCGGCCAGGCCGGTGACGTCGAGCGCCTTCGCCCCGTCGGAACTGGCCAGCTCACCCAGGCCAGCCTGGTCGTCGGCCGCGGCCTGGCCGCCCGCCGCGATGATCAGCTCGGTCAGCCGGGCCGTGTCCGGCGTGCGGACCAGCACCGACTTGTCGGAGCTGCGCGCGATGAACTCCTGGGTGCTGCAATCCGCGATCAGCTTGCCGCGGCCGATCACGATCAGGTGGTCCGCGGTGACGGCCATCTCGTTCATCAGGTGGCTGGACACGAAGACGGTCTTGCCCTCGGCGGCGAGCTGCTTCATCAGATTCCTGATCCACAGCACGCCCTCCGGATCCAGCCCGTTGACCGGCTCGTCGAGCAGCAGCACCTCGGGGTCGCCCAGCAGGGCGGCCGCGATGCCGAGCCGCTGGCTCATGCCGAGGGAGAAGCCGCCAGCGCGCTTTCGCGCTACCGCCTGCAGTCCCACCAGGCCAAGCACCTCATCAACGCGCTTACCCGGCAGCCCCTGGGTCTGCGCCAGGAACAGCAGGTGGTTGCGGGCGCTGCGGCCGGAGTGCACGGACTTGGCTTCCAGCAGCGCGCCTACCGTGCGGAGTGGCTCGGCCAGGTCGCGGTAGCGGCGGCCGTTGATCGTGGCGGTGCCGCTCTGCGGCCGGTCGAGGCCCAGGAGGAGCCGCATCGTGGTCGACTTGCCGGCCCCGTTCGGCCCGAGAAACCCGGTTACCTTGCCCGGCTCGACGGCAAAGGACAAATGGTCCACGGCGGTCTGGTCGCCGTAGCGCTTGGTCAGGTCGCGTGCTTCGATCATGCGGATTCCTTGTTCTCCATGGCTAGTTCGCCTGGCATGGCCAGCTCGCCCGGCATGGCTGGCATGACTAGTTCGGCTGGCATGGCCAGCTCGCCCGGCATGGCTGGCATGACTAGTTCGGCTGGCATGGCCGGGTCGGCTGACATGGCCAGTTCGCCCGGCATAGCCGGGCGGCCCGGCCGGACCGGTCCCGGGTGCGCCCGGGTCCACCGGCGGCCGCCGGTGCGCTGCTCTTGCGCGGAGACCGCGGCCGTGGACTGCACCAGCTTCTGCAGCAGCCCGCCGAGCACCTGCACATCGCCGGGATCCCAGTCCGCCACGAACAGGGCGAACCGGTCCAGGCCGATCTCGGTAAGACGGCGCAGCTCGTCCTGGCCCGCTGGGGTGAGTGCGATCAGGTACGAGCGCCCGTCGGCCGGATCCGCGGTGACCCGCACGTAACCCGCGTCCTCGAGTTCCCGGATCTGCCGGGTGACCAGTGACGGGTGTACTTGCTGCAGTTCTGCGATCTCCGATGGCCGGATAGCCTCGCGGCTGGCGATGACCTGAAGCAGGCTCAAGGTGGCCACGCCCTTCCGCTGACGCCTGGCCCGCTCGATGCCGGCGTTCATGGTGAACAGGGCGGCCACCATCACCCGCACATCGTCCCTGCTCGGAGGCATGATCGCAGCGTAACCTAGTTGATAGACTCAATCAAATAGGTTACCCAGCGATAACATCCCGCGGCGCGCTCAGTGGGCGGCTGACCCCAGCAGGAAGACAAAGTAAGCCCGCTCGATGACCGGTTCGTGAGTTCAGGTCAGCTGCGTGCGCGCGCCGGGCGGTTTGAGCCGGGCGACCGTGAGCTTGGCGAGCCCGGGTCGCGCGGCGGCCGGCCTCCGCGCAGCAGCGAGGCCAGGCCGGCCAGCACGGCCAGGGCGGCGGCGACCGCGAACACCACCACGAGGCCATGGTGGAATGGCCCCGAGATCAGGTCGGGGAAGAACTCCCGGCCGGTGAGCGCCCGCTGACTCGCGGCCGGAAGCCTGGATAGCTCACCGCCCGCGGCCAGCAGGTGCCGCAGCGGGTTGACGCCGAGCACGGCCGCGAACAACGACGACACCGGCGGCAGGGTGCCGATGTGATGCGCGATGGCAGCCGGAACCCCGTGCTGCCGCAGGCCGCTGGTCAGCGTCTTCGGCAGGCTGGCCGCCAGGCCGGCGATCAGCAGCGAGAAGAACACGCCGATCGACAGGGCCGTGCCGGAGTTCTGGAACGTGGCCCGCATCCCGGAGGCCGCCCCCCGTTGCCCGGCGGGGACGCTGCTCATGATCGATGAGGTGTTGGGTGCGGCGAACATGCCCGTGCCGATCCCGTTCACCGCGATGAGAAAGGCAAAGGCCGGGTACGGGAAGTCGACGGGCAGCAGCATCAGGCCGATGAAGCTGCCGCCGAACACGGCCATCCCGGCGGTGGCGAGCCCCCGGGAGCCGAACCGGTCGGAGAGAAATCCCGAGGTAGGCCCCGCGATGAGGAAGCCGGCGGTCAGCGGCAGCAGGAAGATGCCGCACCACAGGGGCGTCTCGCTGTAGCTGTAGCCGTGCAGCGGCAGCCAGATCCCCTGCAGCCAGATGATCAGCATGAATTGCAGCCCGCCCCGGGCGAGCGACACGGCGAACCCGGCGATGTTGCCGGCCGTGAAGGCCCGGATGCGGAACAGGCTGAGCTGGAACATCGGCTCGGCCACCTGGCTCTCGATCGCGGCGAATGCCGCCAGCAGCAGGGCGCCGCCGGCGGCCAGGCCGATGACCGCCGGCCTGCTCCAGCCGGTGGCGTGGCCGGCGTACGGCTGGATGCCGTAGGTGACGGCGATCAGGACGGCGCCCAGGCCGACGGCGAAGGTGATGTTGCCCCACCAGTCGATCCGGCCGGGCTGCCGCTCACCGTTGTCCCGCAGCTTGCGGTAGGCCCAGAGGGTCCCGAAGACCCCGACGGGCACGTTCACCCAGAACACCGCCCGCCAGTCCCAGGCGGCCAGGAGTCCGCCTGCGATCAGGCCGATGAACATGCCGGCCAGGCCGGCCACCTGGTTGATGCCCAGCGCGAAACCGCGCTGGTCGCGGGGGAACGCATCGGTCAGGATCGCGGCCGAGTTGGCCATCAGCATGGATCCGCCGACGGCCTGGAGCAATCGCCAGCCGATCAGCCACAGTGCCCCGTGACCGCCTTCGAACGGATCGAACGACAGCAGCACAGACGCGACGGTGAATACCGCGAAGCCGGAGTTGTAGATCCTGACCCGGCCGAACATGTCGCCCAGGCGGCCGAAGGAGACGACGGAGACGGCCAGCACGAGCCGGTACCCCATGATCATCCAGAGCAGGTAACTGACGTTGCCCGGCGCCAGCGGATCCAGGTGGATGCCGCGGAAGATCGCGGGCAGCGCGATGATGACGATGGAGCCGTCGAGCTGGGACATGAACACCGCGGCGGTCGTGTTGGCCAGGGCCACCCACTTGTACCGGTCGCCGGTGGCCGCGGTGAGCCCGCGGGCGGGCCGGCCGTCTTCCGGGTTCGCCCCGGCGGCCGGCATCAGATGCCCTCGGCCAGCCGCTCAAGCAGCGGCGCGGCCGCCATCAGCTGCCTGAGCTCCGAGCGGGTGAACCCGGCCGACAGCGCCTGGGCCAGCTGCCGCGTCCCGGCGTCGCGCTGGTCCCGCAAGGCCTGCCGCCCGGCCGCGGAGACCGACAGGACGACCAGCCTGCCGTCCTGCGGGTCGGAACCTCGCCGGACCAGCCCGCGCTCCTCCAGCCCGGCCAGCGTCGCCCCCATCGACTGCGGGCTGATCTGCGCGAGCCGGGCGAGCGCGGCCGACGTGGCCGGGCCGCCCCGGTCCAGCCGGGCGAGAGCCGAGCTCTCCGGCAGCGTGAGGTCACCTTCGGCGCGCACCTGGCGCAGCCGCCGGACGAGCAGGCCGATGCTCACCCGGAGTGCTCCGGCGATCTGCTGGGGATCCGGATCCTGCGCCATATTATCAGGTTAGCCTGATAAGTCTGGGCTTAGCAAATGACCAGGCTGACAGCTCCGGAGGGGTGCCCATGCCAGGATCGGACCGACGGCAGCATGCTCTTGATGGCTAACGGCCGCGCCATGCGCCCCGAAGGCAGGTGTCACGCGTGTTCAGGCTCGACCCGACGGCGGAGAGCGCGGTCCGGCAGCGTCTCGGCCGGCCGCAGGCTGATGCGTTCCTGGCCCGCCTCGAGCTGCTGTCGTTCGACATAGTCGAGCCGCTCGCGCAGGTCTACGGCGATGTCGTCGACGTGACCGGGTACGTGACCGGGCTGGTGCTCGACGCGCTGGCCGCGGTCGCCGCCCGGCCGGCCGCGCTGAGCATGCTTGATCGCCGCCGCGAGATCGATCCGGCGTGGTTCCAGCGGTCCCGCATGATCGGCTACGTCTGCTACGCCGACCGGTTCGCCGGCTCGCTGCCGGGTGTCCGGCAGCAGCTGGACTACCTGGCCGAGCTCGGCGTCACCTACCTGCACCTGATGCCGCTGCTGCGGCCCCGGGACGGGGATAACGACGGCGGCTACGCGGTCGAGGACTACGGCGCGGTGGATCCGCGGATCGGTACGATGGCCGACCTGGAGGCGCTGATCGCCGATCTGCACGAGCGCGGCATGGCACTGTGCATCGACCTGGTTCTCAACCACACCGCGCGGGAGCACGAATGGGCGCGCCAGGCGCTGGCCGGCGACCCGGCCTACCGGGCCATGTACCTGATCTATCCCGACCGCGCGGAGCCCGATGCCTACGAGCGCACGCTGCCCGAGGTCTTTCCTGACCTGGCGCCGGGCAGCTTCACCGAGGTGCCCGGGCTGGGCTGGGTGTGGACGACGTTCCACGAGTTCCAGTGGGACCTGAACTACGCCAACCCGGCCGTCTTCCGGCGCATGCTCGGGACGATGTTCGACCTGGCCAACCGTGGCATCGACGTGCTGCGGCTGGACGCGGCGCCGTTCCTGTGGAAGCGGATGGGCACCGACTGCCAGAACCAGCCGGAGGCGCACCTGCTGGTGCAGGCGTTCCGCGCGCTGACCCGGCTGGCCGCGCCGGGCCTGGTGCTCAAGGCCGAGGCGATCGTCAGCCCGGATCTGCTGGTGCAGTACCTCGGCGGTCACGACCGGTACCGGCCGGAGTGCGACCTGGCCTATGACAACCAGCTCATGGTCATGCTCTGGTCGACGCTGGCGACCCGCGACGCGCGCCTGGCCGAGCACGCGCTCTCGCGCCGCCGGCCAGCGCCGGCCCCGACCGCCTGGGTGTCCTACCTGCGCTGCCACGACGACATCGGCTGGGCGGTGTCGGACGCCGATGCTGCTTCGGCCGGGCTGGACGGTTTCGCTCACCGGCGGTTTCTGAACGACTTCTACGCGGGCCGCTTTCCCGGGTCATTCGCCCGGGGTGCCCCGTTTCAGCAGAACCCGGCGACCGGGGACGCCCGCATCTCGGGCAGCGCCGCGTCATTGTGCGGCATCGAGAGCGCGCTGGCGGCCGGAGACGCCGACGAGCTCACCCTCGCCATCAGGCGGCTGGAGTCGATGTACGCGGTCGCCTTCTCCTTCGGCGGCATACCGCTGATCTACATGGGCGACGAGCTGGCCACGCGCAACGACCCCCGGTGGCACGAGGACCCGGCGCACGGCGGCGACAACCGGTGGATGCACCGGCCGCGGATGGACTGGGCGCTGGCCGCCCGGCGCGGTGACCCGGACTCGCTGGAGGGCCGCATGTTCGCTGCGATCCGGGCGCTGGCCGGCGCCCGGCGGACGCTGCTCGCCCTGCGCTCGGGCGGCACCACCGAGATCCTGCCGACCGAGAACCGGAGCGTGCTCGCGTACCGCCGGGCGCACCCGCGCAGCGCCCCGTTCCTCTCGCTGACCAACTTCAGTGACAGGAGCCAGCCGGTCGAAGCGGACGTCATCGCCCGGGCGGCCCTGCAGGAACCCCGGCGGGCGCATTCGACGACCGGCGCCGCCGTGATCGGCGCGGGCCGGGCGGGCCGGATAGAACTGCCGCCGTGGAGCTTCGCCTGGCTCACCGGCCGGTGACCCGCTACTCACCGGTCCGGACGGCCGCGGCGAGCCGGCGGACGCGTTCCGGGTCGGCGATCGAGTCGATCTCGGCGATCTTGCCTCCGGTGACGGTGAAGCCCATCACCGTGACCGGCCGCCCGCGCCGGGTGACGAGCATTCCCGCTGCCCCGTTCACCAGCGCGGGGTGCAGGTCGGCGCCCGGCAGGGCGGACGCGAGCCCGCGGAGTGCCTGCCTGGCCACGGCGGCCGCGCCGCGGATGGCCAGGGAGGCCGCGGGATGGCTGGCGCCCGCGTCGAGCCGCAGCACCACGCCGGGATCAAGCACCGCGACCAGGGCATCGAAATCGCCGCCGCGCGCGGCGGCGAAGAAGGCGTCGACCACGTCCCGCTGGCGGCCCAGATCGCGGTCCGGCGCCGGGACCGCGGCGCCCTGCACGCGGCGCCGGGCCCGGCTGGCCAGCTGCCTGGCTGCCGCGGGAGTCCGGCCGGTCATCGGCGCGATCTCCTCGAACGGCACCCCGAACATGTCATGCAGGACGAACGCCAGCCGCTCGGCCGGGCCCAGGGTGTCGAGCACCACGAGCAGGGCCAGGCCGACCGAGTCGGCCAGCAGCGCCTCCTGCTCCGGCTGCGGCGACCCCGCGGAGCTGACCAGAGGGTCGGGCAGGTGCACCCCGAGGGATTCCTCCCGCCGCGCGTGGCGCGAGCGCAGCATGTTCAGGCACACGCGGGCGACGATCGTGGTCAGCCACCCGCCGAGATTCTCCACCCCGGCTGCGCCGGAGCGGCTCAGCCGCAGCCAGGTGTCCTGAACCGCGTCGTCAGCTTCGGTGAGCGAGCCCAGCATCCGGTAGGCCACCGCCCGCAGGTGGGCGCGGTGGTCCTCGAATTGGTCGGCCAGCCACTGGCTCTCGTCCATCGGTCACATCCTCCCGCGGCCAGGTGTCATGGAGGTGACCCGCAGCAACCGGCCGATGTGACGAGGAGACCCGCGATGAAAGCCCGGACGAACTCTGGCCTGGCCGTTCCCGCCGACGAGCCAGGTCAGCGGCAAGCAAGCCACGGCCAGGACGGGGAGTAGGTCATGCGAGTCCTGGTCGTGGGGGCGAGCGGCGCCATCGGAACCCGGCTCGTTCCGCAGCTGGTCGATCGGGGTCACGAGGTGATCGGGACGTTCCGGTCGGCGGGGAACGCCGGGCGGGTCCGGGCGCTCGGCGCGGAGCCAATCGCGCTCGACCTGCTCAGCCCGCGCGCCGTGCGCCAGGCCGTGCTCGATAGCGGGCCCGAGGCGATCATCCATCAGGCGACCGCGCTGGCCGGTGTGCGCTTCGGCCGGAGCCTCGACCGCAGCTTCGCGCCGACCAACCGGCTGCGGACCGAGGGCACCGACGTGCTGCTGGCCGCGGCGCGGGAGGCGGGCGTGCGCCGGTTCGTCGCGCAGAGCTTCGCCAGCTACCGTTACGCGCGCGAGGGCGGACCGGTCAAGACCGAGGACGATCCGCTCGAGCCCAGCCCGCCGGCCATGGCCCGGGAGACCAACGCGGCGATGCGTCATCTCGACCAGGCGGTCACGGAGGCGGGCGGGATCGCGCTTCGCTACGGCGGCTGCTACGGCGCCGCCAGCGACGGGCTGGTCAAGCCGGTGCGCAGACGCCAGTTCCCGATCATCGGCAGCGGCGGCGGCGTCTCCTCGTTCATCCATCTCGATGACGCCGCCGCGGCGACCGTGCTCGCGCTCGAACATGGCCGGCCCGGGATCTACAACATCGTCGACGATGAGCCTGCTCCGATGCGCGACTGGCTGCCGGCGCTCGCGAGCGCGCTGGGCGCCAAGCCGCCCCGCCGCGTCCCGGAGTGGCTCGCCGGGCTGGTCGCGGGCCAGGGCATGGTGATGATGGCCGTCGGGTCCCGCGGCGCCTCGAACGCCAGGGCCAAGCGGGAACTTGGCTGGGCGCTCCGCTACCCGAGCTGGCGCCAGGGCTTTACCGCGGCCTACGGCCAGCTGGAGCCCCGCACGGCCCGGGCGTGATCTGGCCGCCGGAGTCCGGCGCGCAACGCGGGCAGTACCGGGCCTCCGGCGTAAGAGCCAGGCGGCCGGGCGGGATCGCGGCGGAGCACTGCTCGCACTGGCCGTAGCGGCCGGCCGACACGCGGCGGAGCGCCTCCTCAGTGTCGGCCAGCGCCCGACGTGCGGCGACCGCACGCTGCATCAGCCGCCGGAGCTGCGGCGCGGTGCGATCGTCGCGGCCGGGCCCGCCGGGCGCGCGTTCCGCGGTGTCGTGATAGGCCAGGGCCAGCTCGGTGACCTCACGCAGCCGCGCCTGCCACTGGGCCTCCAGGAGGCCCCGCCACCGCGGCATCGGCAGGCCAGGGCCCGCTGCGCTGTCGTGCTGACGCGCGGCCCCCTGGACGTTCGCAACTCCGGCTGTCATCGCGGATCCTCCCTGGTTCGCGGCCCGGCCCGGCCCGGCCGGTGCCGGCCGGCCGGGTTCCTGCAGCCAAGCGAGCGCCTGTGCAGGTGCCGTGCCGCCGATGTGGTGACCAGATGGCGATAAACGCGGCCAGCGCCGGCCGTCAGCTCGTGACTGGCCGGGCGGCGTCCTGGGTCAGGCCGAGCCGGTAGCCGCCGCCGAGCACGGTCTGGATCATGGCCGGGCTACCCGGGTCGGCCTCGATCTTGCGGCGCATGTTCTTCACGTGCGAGTCCACCGTCCGCTCATATCCCTCGAACTCATACCCGCGGACGCGGTTGATCAGCTCGGACCGGGAATACACCCGGCCCGGCACCGTGGCCAGCGCGACCAGGATCCCCCATTCGGTCGGCGTCAGCTCCACCACCGCGCCGCGCACGGTGGCCAGCCGCCGTGGCTCGTCGATGACCAGCGTCCCTCCGCCGTAGCTGCGGAGCGCCGCCCCCGCCGCGGCCGGGCCGCCGCGGCGCAGGATCGCCTGCACCCGCAGCACCAGCTCGCGCGGGCTGAATGGCTTGGTCACGTAGTCGTCGGCGCCGAGCTCCAGGCCCCGGATCCGGTCCTCCTCGCTGCTCTTGGCCGTCAGCATCAGCACCGGCACGGGCGGCGCGATCGCCCGCAGCTCCCGGGCGACCGTCTCGCCGGACACGTCCGGGAGCCCCAGGTCCAGGATGACCAGGTCGGGCGCCGCGGCCGACGCCAGGGTGATCGCCTCGGCCCCGGACCCGGTGGACAGCACGGTGAATCCGGCCCGCTCCAGATAGGAGCGCACTAGCTCGCGCAGCTTGCGCTCGTCCTCGACCAGCAGCACCGTCGCCGCCATCGTGCTCACCGCCTCCCGCCGCCCGCGGCCAGCCCGACTGCAGGCCGGGCCGGCCATCCGGGCCGGCCAGTGGCGCCGGCCCGGGGTCTCTTCACACGCTTACCACAGCGGCTTCACCTGAGTCCCGCTTCCGCACGGTCAGATGAGAGCTGGATGCTCGCATATCTGTCAGATCTGGAGGGCAGCGGTGACCGGTGACGACCTGATCGTGATCGCGCCGTGGCTGGGCTTCGCGGCCGGCCTGGCCATGATCGGCTACCGGCTGCTCCCCCGCGGCCTTCCGCGCGGTCGGCCCCCGGCTCCGCCCGGATGCGACGATGAGCGACCACGGCCGTCATAGGCTGAGTGCATCCTCTGGAGGGACGAATGCAAGCGGCCACGAGCATCCCCCCTCGGGCCCGGAGCACGCGGCCGGCCATGGCGTCCGCATGGCCTCCCGGGCTGACGGCGAGAGCCCCGGAACCGGCCCGGGACGGCGGCGGCGGAATCCAGCCCGGTGGCTAGTCGCGGCCAGGGGCCGATCGCGCTGCGGCTGGCCCTGGCGTTCGTGGTCGTCGCCGTGCTGGCCGTCGTGATTGTCGCCGGGCTGGCCGTCGTCTTCAGCGAGCGCGACATCTCGGCGCTGTTGCAGCAGCGCCGCAACGACCTGACCCGGACGCTGAGCCTCGATGCCGTCTCGACCTACAACACCGGCCGGCCCGGCTGGCGTGACGTCGACCTGAAGCCTGCGCTGGCCCTGGCGGCCAGCAGCGGCACCGCGGTCGCGGTCCTCGACCGGAATGGCCAGGTCGTGGCGTCCAATCTGGCCGATCCGGAGCGGGCGTCCGGGGTCGTGCGCCGCCCGCTTACGGTCAACGGCCAGCGGATCGGCACCCTGCTGGTCAAGTTCAGCGGCCGGGGACTGGTCACCTCCGCGGACAACCTGCGGGCCTCGCTGGCCCGCGCGGTCATCGGCGCGGCCGGCCTGGCCGCGCTGCTGGCGCTGCTCGTCGCGCTGCTGGTGTCCCGGCGGATCACCCGGCCCGTCACCAGGCTGATCGAATCAGCCCGGGCGATGAGCAGCGGGAACCGGCAGGCCCGGGTCGGCCCGGTGCCGGGCGCGCCGGCGGAGCTACAGGACCTGGCGGTTACCTTCGACCAGATGGCCGACACCCTCGGCGCCCAGGAGCAACTGCGGCGCAATCTCGTCGCCGACGTCGCCCATGAGCTGCGGACCCCGGTCGCGGTGCTGCAGGCCAACACCGAGGCGCTCCTGGACGGGATCGTGCCGCATACCCCCGAGCAGACCGCCGCGCTGCACGAGGAGGTCCTGCGGCTCGGCCGGATGGTGGATGACCTGCAGACGCTCGCCGCGGCCGAGGCGGCGGCGCTCCAGCTGAGCCTGAAACCATGCGATCTCGCCGTGATTGCCGCCGCCGCGGCCGATGACTGGGAAGCCAGCTTCGCCGCCGCCGGGGTCCGCTTCGAGCCCCGGCTGGAGCCGACACCAGTGCGGGCCGACCCGGGCCGGCTGCATCAGGTCATCGCGAACCTGCTGAGTAACGCGCTGAAATTCACTCCGGGCGGCGGCCGGGTCCAGATGACTCTCACCCGGGCCGGCGGCCAGGCCCGCCTGCAGGTTAGCGACACCGGGCCCGGCATCGAGCCCGGGGACCAGCCGCATGTGTTCGAAAGATTCTGGCGCGGAAATCAGGCCGGGCAGACGGCCGGCAGCGGCATCGGGCTGGCCGTGGCCGCCGAGCTGGCCCGGGCCCAGCTGGGCACGATAGAGCTCAGCAGCGAAATCGGCCGCGGTACGCGGTTCACCCTGATCCTGCCGCTGGCCCCGGAAACCGCGGCCTAGCCACCCGGACGCGGCGATCCGCCGCCCGGCCGGCCGTGGCCGCGGCACCGGCCCGCCCGGCTAGACCCGGCTGAGCGCGGCGGCCAGCGCAGCGGGGCGCCCGCCGGAGTGGCGGGCGCCCCGATGGCCGGCGCGTCCTGCGCCGGCGTCACGCGGCCTGATCCCCTCGGCCAGCCCCGGCCGGCGAGGAACCGGAACCCGCCGTGGCGGGCCCGCGGCCGGTGGGCGCCGGAGCGTGCCGGTACGGTTGCGGCGCCCGGGAGGAATTCAGGTAGCGGTCCCACGCGTAGGCCTGCTCGGCGCGGAAGTCCCGCAGGATACGGAGCCAGCGGCTCAGTATCCCTGGCCTGGCCGGGCCCGGGCCGGCGCTGGGCGCGCGCTGGCTGGTTACTGTCATCACGATCACCTCGTTGTGCTGGCGGCCTGCGTTTCAGGCCATGCCCCCTTCCTAACCGGGCGGAGCGGATCTGCGGTGTGCTGACGATGGAGGCCGGGTGGAGACGCGGGAAGCATCGATTCCCGGCGCCCATCGGCGCCGGCCGCGGGTTCGCGGCCGGCTATCCGGGCCGCCGATGTCAGCCGGGCTGGCTCTCGACGGCGCCGGCCGCGATGGCGCTGGTCAGCTGGGCGTGGTCGCGCTCGTTCTGATCGGCGTACCGGCCCGCGAACCGGCCGATCGCGGCGGAGAACTTGGCGCCGTTCCCGATGTAGCCGTCGATGGCCACCGGGTCGCCGGTGCGGGCGTGGGCGCGGGCGAGGGCCTCGCCGCACGCCGTGGCGAACTCGGCCAGCCGGGGGGCGATCAGCTCGGTGGTCGGGATGATCTTCATGTCACGGAACTGCCGCACGTAATAGTCCTTCCCGTGCAGCGAGCCCCAGCCGACGAAGATGTCGGTGGCGGTCTGGACCAGGCGTTTGCCGTTGATCACCCGCGCGCCGTGGTGGCCGGGCCGGCCGGGCCGGGTGTGCGCCTCGTACACCGACGGCCCGGCCTGCTTGACCTGCAGGAACAACGGGTCGGCACCGGTGCGGCCCTCCAGCAGGACCAGGTAGACCTGCATCCCCACGCTGCCCACCCCGACGACCTGGCGGACCACATCGACCTCAGTGAACCGGTCGAACAGGCTCCGCCGGTCCTCCTGGAGGGTCAGCCGGTACTCGGCCAGGAGGTGGTTGACCAGGTCGGCCTGCTCGTCGTCACCGATCGTGACGCGGAGCGGGGGTTCCTCGGTTATCCGGGGACGTCCGTGCGTCATCGTGGTGAGCCTGGCGAACGCCCCGCGGCTGGTGCGGCGCTTCCGCTTCTTCTCAATATGGACCGTCACCCGCCCGCGGTCGGCCGGCTCGAAGTAGCTGATCAGGCTGTCGACGTGCATCCCGTCGTACCAGATATCGAGCTCAGGCATCATCCGGTACCGGCGCATGCGCCGGCAGTAGGCCTCGACACCGGCGGTGACGGCGGCCGCGGCGCGGGCCGGCTTGATCCGGTTCTGCCGCGCGGCGACCACGAGACTGGCGGCAAAGCGCTTGACGTCCCACTCGAACGGGCCGGGGAAGGTTTCGTCGAAGTCGCGCAGGTCGAATGACAAGTTCCGTTCCGGCGTGGCCCACAGGCCGAAGTTCAGGACATGGGCGTCTCCGCAGAGCTGGACCATTAGCCCGCTGTCGGGCTGGGACGCAAGGTCCCCGGCCATGACCGCCGCGGCACCCCGGTAGTAGTTCCACGGGGAGACCGCCATGCGCTGATGCCGGATCGGCACCAGCTCGGGGATCCGGATCTGATTCTGGGCCAGGATCGTGCTCAGCGCGTCGTGCCCGCGCTCCCCCTCGTCCCAGTGCCCCAGCGTGCCCCGTTGAGCCTGTTTCCGGGCCCGCTTGCCGGTCGCCCGGCGCTCGGCGCTGGTGGCCGGCAAATCGCGCAACGCGGCAGGCGAAGGCGACGGTCTCGGCGAACGGGATTCCGTCATGAACTCGTCTTCGATCAGCAGGAGGCGGGTGATGTCGCGGTTGAGTTCCGCTCCGCCTGACTCTACGCGGCGCCATCCGGCGGACCGCGGCGGCAGCAAACTCAAGATCGCGTTAGCGGTTAAGATTTCGCCGGTTCCGCCGGGCCAGAACCGGCTAAAACCTAACCACTATTTCGGGCCGCTCTGCGGGTGGGGCCGCTGGGACGCAGGGGGTGGCCGAGGACCGCAGCGAGGACCCGGCCGGGCCGCCTGGACGGTCATCCCGCTGGCGCGGGCCAGAAGGAAGGCGACTCCCGCATCTGCTGATAGCGCCCGCCCGCGTGGATGAGCTGGTGGTGCGGGCCGCGCTCGGCCACCCGGCCATGGTCGAGGACGATGATCTCGTCGAGCCGGTCGAGTCCTTCCAGCTCGTGGGTGATGAGCAGGAGGGTGCGGCCGCTGGTGGCGTCGAGCAGATCGGTGATCACCGCGGAGCGGGTTTCCGGGTCGAGGTGGGCGGTGGGCTCGTCGATGACCAGCAGGGCCGGATCGGCGAGCAGCGCCCGGGCGAGCGCCAGCCGTTGGCGTTCGCCGCCGGAGATGGCCGCGCCGCGCGCGCCGACCTGAGTGTCCCAGCCCTTCGGCAGGGACTGGATCCACGGCAGCAGCCGCATCCGGGCGGCGACGCTGGACAGCTCGTCGTCGGTGGCGCCCGGCTTGGCCAGGCGAACGTTGTCACGGATGGTGGCATCGAAGATGTGCGGGTCCTGCGGGCAGCCGCCGATCAGCGTGCGCACATCATCGGCGGCGTATCCGGCGAGTTCGGCGCCGTTCACGGTGACGATGCCGCCGGCCGGATCGCAGAAGCGCAGCAGCACCGCGGCCACGGTGGACTTGCCGGCCCCGCTCGGGCCGATCAGCGCCACCCGGCGCCCGGGCGGCAGTTCAAGATCGAATCCGTCGAGTGCGAGCGGGCCGCCCGGCTCATACCGGACCTGAACGCCGCTGAGCCTGACGTGCACCGGCGGCGCCGGCAGCGCGGCTGGCGCGGCCGGCTCGCGGACCGGATCCGGCGCATCGAGGACAGCCGCGATCCGCCCGGCCGAGGCGCGGGCCGCACCGAGCTGGAGCGCGGTCGCGGGCAGCGCATTGACCGCCTCAAAGGAAGCCAGCGCGGTCAGGGTGACCACCGCCAGCGGGACGCGGGTCAGCGTGCCGTCCGAGACAGCCGCCACGCCGAGCAGCAGAACGCCCCATACGGTGAGGCCGGAGACGGCCATGATCAGCCCCGTCCCCAGGCCCTCAGCCGAGGCGGAGCGCCGCGCCAGGGCGGTCAGCCGGCGGTCAGCCGCCGCATAGACCTCCAGGGCGGCCTGCTGCGCGCCGAACGCGTGCAGGTCCGCGGCGCCAGCGAGCAGGTCGGTGAGGGTCGCGCCCAGCTCGCCGCGCTCCCGGGCGGTCCTGCGGGCGGCCTGGCGGGACGCCGCGACGGCGAGCAGCGGCACCGCAACCCCGGCGGCCAGCAGGCCCAGGGCGAGCACGGTGCCGCCCGGCGCGAAAATCACCGCGCAGGCCAGCACCGCCGCGCCGCTGACCAGGGCCGCGGCCAGCGGCGGTCCGATCCCCCGGATGAACAGGTCCTGGGTCGCGTCCACGTCGCTGATCAGCCGGGCCAGCACGTCGCCGGACCGGAAGGCGGGAAGCCCGGCCGGGGCGAGCTGCTCGAGCCGCTGGTAGATCGTTACCCGTACCTTCGCGAGGACGCGGAAAGCGACATCGTGGGAGGCCAGCCGCTCAAGGTAGCGAAAGAGCCCGCGTCCGATGCTGAGCGCGCGGACCGCGACAACGGCGACCGAAATGGCCACGATGTTGGGATGCTGCGAGGCGCGGGCCAGCAGGAAGCCGGACACGGCCAGCAGCGCCACGCCGCATCCGGTGGCCATGGCGCCGGCCGCGGCGGACAGCAGCAGCCGCCCGTGCATCGGCCGGGCGAGCCAGAGCATGCGCAGCAGCGGTCCCCAGCGCGGGGCCGGGACGCGCGGCGCCCGGTCCGGACCCGGAGCGCCGGTACCGGCATTCGCCGCTGACGGCCCGGCCGCGGTCGTCACCGGAGCACCGCGCCGGCCGGCTGACCGGCCAGGCCAGGCGCGGGCGCTGCCGCCAGCCTGCCCTGGTTGAGAACGAGAACGCGGCCCGTACCGCCGGTCCAGCCCTGGCTGTGCGTGACCATGATGACCGTGCGGCTGGCCATGGCCACGTCGATGGCCCGGCCGATCTGGCGCGCGCTGGCCGGGTCCAGGTGCGCGGCGGGCTCGTCCATCAGCAGCAGCGGCGCATCAATCAGGAACGCGCGGGCCAGCGCGAGCTTCTGCCGCTGGCCGGCCGACAGCCGCAGCGCGCGGGCGCCCAGCGTGGTCTGGTAGCCGCCCGGCAGCGCCTCGATGAACTCCGCGGCCCCGGCCAGCCGCGCGGCCTGCCGGATGGCGTCAGCGCTGGCGGCCGGCCGGCCGAGGGCAATGTTGTCCGCGACGCTGGCCGCGAAGAGGTAAGGATGCTGCGGTACCCAGGCGATCTGGGCCCGCCACGGCCCGGCCGGGATCGAGGCCAGGTCGGCCCCGCCGACCTCGATCGTCCCGTCGGTCGGCTGGATGAACCTCAGCAACAGCGCCAGCAGCGAGCTCTTGCCCGCACCGCTCGGCCCGGTCAGGATGATCCGTTCTCCCGGCCGGATCGTCAGGGACACACCGTCCACCGCCGGGCGGACCCGGTCGGGATAGACCACGGTGACCCCGTTCAGCGTGATCGCATCCGTCCGCAAGTCCGCGCCCGGACTGCTGCGGCCCGGGCCGGACGGCCGGAGCGACGGGCGCTCGGCCGGAGCGTCCAGGATCTCGAAGACGCGCCCGGCCGCGGCGGCGCCCTCGTTGCTGGCATGGAACTGGGCGCTGACGCCGCGCAGCGGCAGGTATGCCTCCGGGGTCAGCAAGAGCACCAGCAGCGCGGTCTCATAGCCGATGTGGCCGGCCAGCAGCCGCAGGCCCACTTCGACCGCGACCAGCGCGGTGGCCAGCGCGGCGGCCAGTTCCAGCACGAGGGCCGACAGGAAGGCCACCCGCAGGGTGGCCATGGTCGCGGTCCGGTGCTCGCCGGTGACCCGGGCGATCTCCTGAGCCTGCGCCTTGGCCCGGCCGAACACCTTGAGGGTCGGCAGCCCCTCCACGACGTCAAGGAAATGGCCGCCGAGCGCGGCCAGCAGTCGCCATTGCCGCCGGGTTCGCGCACTGGTATGCCAGCCCACCAGCACGGCGAAGAGCGGGATGAGCGGCAGCGTCACGGCAATGATCACTGCTGAGATCCAGTCGGCGGACGCCACCCGGGCCAGCACGGCGACCGGCACCAGCACCGCGAGCACAAGCTGCGGCAGGTAGCGGGCGAAGTAGGCATCCAGCCCGTCCAGGCCCCGGGTGGCCAGGGTGCTGATCTCGCCCGCGCGCTGGCCGCCGAGCCAGGCCGGTCCGAGCCGCAGCGAATGCTCGGCGAGCCCGTGCCGTAGCTGTGACTTCACCCGCGCGGCCGCCCGCAGCGCCGCCACTTCCCCGCCGTAGGCCGCGGCGGCCCGGGCTCCGGCCACCAGCACCAGCGCTAGCAGCGTGCCGGACAGGGCCGCCGCGCCGGTGCCGCGCGCCGCGCCGGCCAGCGCGCGGGCCAGCAGGCCGGCCTGCGCCAGGATCAGGGCGGTCATGAACAGGCCGAGGCCGATGGTGAGGACGAGGTAGCCCCGGGCGGCACCGGCGTGCCGCAGCAGCCGCGGATCGACTGGTCGCACGGCCCTCCTCAGGCGGATTGAGCCCGGTAATATCAGCGCCCGGACCGAGGAGACCTGCTGGCATCGGGTGGCCGCCGCATGGCGCTGTTATGGTCGCGGGAGCGCACTTACCACAGTCTGCGCTGCCGTCCGGATCGGCATCACCCGCCCAGGAGGGTTTTCCCGGCGCCCGGCCGGCCATACTAGGTCCGTGGATCTGCGCTCGGTAGGGAAGCGAATGACTGATCCGGCCGAATCCCTCGCCCAGCGCGTGGCGGAGCGGGCGGTCGATCTCATTGTTCAGGCGCTGGACGTGAATGCGCTGTTGCAGCGAGTCGACCTGAACGCTGTGCTCGATCAGGTCGACCTTAACGAGGTCCTGAAAAAGGTGGATGTGCCTGCGCTGGTCGAGCAGGTGGACATAGGGAAAATCGTCGACAGCATAGACATCGACGACGTGCTGAGCCGGGTTGACATCGGCGCCGTGCTCGAGCGCGTCGATCTGAACGCCGTGGTGCAGAGCATCGACGTGGAATCGCTGGTCAAGCAGACGGACCTGGGGGCGATCATCGCCTCGTCATCCGGCGGGATAGCCAGCGAAGCGCTTGATGCCGTCCGCAGCCAGGCTGTCGGGCTGGACAAGTTCATCGACGACTGGGTCTGGCGGCTGCGGCGCGGGGGCCCCCGGCCACCCGGGCCCGCCGCCCTGACAGACGGGCGGGCGGAACAATGAAGACCCAGCCGCATCCGGACGCCTGGCGGGGCCTGCAGGGGAACTACGCCGGCTCGGTGTCCCGGTTCGTCGCCTATGCCATCGACATCGCCGCCAGCTACGGCCTGTTCACGCTGGCCCTGACCGGCTTTTCCTTTGCCGTGCACATCATCACCGGCCGCCAGGTGGCCTGGAACAAAGAGAACGTCATCGTCGTCGTGCTGTTCGTCGTATGGGAGTTCGTCTATTTCGCGTACTCCTGGTCGGTGGCCGGGAAAACCATTGGCATGGCCGTGCTCGGGGTGCGGGTGGTGCGCGCCGACGGCCGTGACGTCGAGCCGCGGCAGGCCGTTATCCGGACCCTGGCCTTGCCGCTCAGCATCCTGCTCCTGGGCCTGGGATTCATCGGGATTCTGCTGCAGCGGGAACACCGTGCCCTGCACGATCTCATCGCGGGCACGGCAGTGGTCTACGCCTGGGATGCGCGCGCGGCCCGGCTCCGGCTGCTCGCCCGCGAGGCTGTACCCGGCAGTGGCGGGCCGGGCGGCGGGAACGTCACGCCGCCGGGCGGCGCTGATGCGCTGCCGGCCGGCCCGGTCGCGGCGGCCGCGGTTGATGGCCAGGCGCCGATGTCCGTTGACGCCGCGACGTCACCCCAGGCCTGAGGTGCCTGGCTGGCCAGCTCCCCGCGACGAGTTCCTCGCTGCTGCCTGGCGCCGGCGAGCGCACGACTCACCCGGGCCGGGTGAGGTACGAGCGAGCAGACTCCGCGAACATGAGCGGATGTGCAGTGAGCTCAGGCGCACCACCCGCAGCCGGCCGGAGGTGACCCATGTCTGACAAGGGCAGCGAGTCTGACCAAGGCAGCAAGCCGGGACCGGCCGAGGAACCAGCGACCGAACCGGCTCGGGAGCCAGACCTCAGCGCGGACGAGCGAGCTGAGCTGGAACGTCAGCGCGTGGAGCTGGAACGTCTTCGCGCCGAAGTGAACGAGTTGCACAGTGAGCCGCCTGGCCCGGGTCCGCGGCACCGAGTCGGCTGGCGGGCCCCGGTCGCCGTGATCCTGATCGTGCTGGGCTGCGTGCTCGCCCCGATTTCGGTGGTGGCCGTCTGGAGCGCCAACCAGGTTTCCGACACGAACCGCTATATAGCCAACATCGAGCCACTGGTGCACGACCCGACGATCCAGAACGCTCTGACCGACAAGATCACGACTCAGGTCACCAGCCACCTGAACGTGACCGGCCTCACCGATCAGGCCGCCACCCTGCTCACCAACAAGGGGCTGCCGCGGGTCGGCGCACTGCTCAAGACGTTCGGCCCGTCGATCTCCAGCGCCGTCGCCGGGTTCATTCACACCCAGGTGCACAAGATCGTGACCAGCCCGCAGTTTGCCAGCGCCTGGCTCCAGGTCAACCGGGTCGCCCATGCGCAGATGGTGAAGGCGCTGTCGGGTCAGGGCGGCGGCGCGGTCACCACCACCAACGGGAACGTCACCATCGACCTGGCCCCGTTCATCGATATCGTCAAGCAGCGCCTGGTTGCGCGGGGATTCACGATAATCAACAGCCTCCCGCCGCTCCACCCGTCGCTGGTGCTGTTCTCATCGAAGACCCTGGTCCAGGCGCAGAGCGGATACCGGCTGATCAACGACCTCAAGATCGTGCTGCCGATACTGACGCTGCTGCTGCTCGCCCTGGGCGTCTACGTCGCGCGCGGCCACCGCCGGGCGCTGATCGGGGCCGGGCTGGGCCTGGCCGCGTCCATGCTCGTCCTCGGGCCGGCCTGCTGATCTTCCGCGGCATCTACCTGAACAGCGTCCCCGAAAGCGCACTGCCCAGTGACGCCGCGGCCGCCCTGTTCGATACGTTCGTCCGGTTCATCAAGGATGGACTCCGCGCCCTCCTGGTCCTGGGCCTGGTCGTCGCCGCGGGCGCATTCCTCACCGGGCCGTCGGTGACGGCCGTCCGGACCCGGGCGGCGTTCGGATCGGGACTGGACTGGGTCCGGCGAACTGGCGAGCATGCCGGGGTGTCCACCGGGCCCGTCGGCACGTGGACATACGCGCACCGGACGGCGCTGCGCATTTCAGCCGTGGCGCTCATCGCGCTGATCTTCGTGTTCTGGGGCCAGCCCACGGCCGCCGTCGTCATCGTGCTCGTCATCCTGCTGCTGGTGATACTCGGGCTGATCGAGCTGATCGGCAGGCCGCCCGCCCGGCCGGAGCCGGTCGGCCAGCCATGACGGTGCCTGCTTTCGCGCAGCTGAGGTGCTCGCAACGCCCCGCCGACGCGTAAGCCGGGCCCGATGATTGCGCAAGCGGCTGGCCTGGCCCTGCTTGCGGCGCTGTCCCCGACCGCGCTGCTGGTCGCCGCCATCTACCTGGGCTCCTCGCGACCCAGGCTGATCGGCGCGTTCTACCTGGCGGGCGCAGCGCTCATGAGCCTGGTGATGGGCGTGGTGGTTCTGCTGGTGCTGCGCAGCGTCGGCCTGAACCATCCGGATCAGCATGCGCCACGCTACGGCCTGCGGCTGGGCCTCGGGGTCCTGCTGCTCGCGGCGGGCATTGTGGTGGCCGTGCGCAAGCCAAAGGCGCCCGACCCCGCGAAGGCGGGTCAGGGGTTCATGTCCAGGCTGGTGGCCGATCCCGCACCGCTGAGCGCGTTCGTCGTCGGTCTCCTCCTGTTCGCGCCGGGAGTCACGTTCATCGCCGCGCTGCAGGTGATCGCCACGGCGCGGGCTGATTTCGAGCTCACCGCGGTGGCCGTGATCGTCGTGGTCGTCATCAACGTTCTGCTGGTGTGGCTGCCTCTCATCCTGCATCTGGTGGCGCCGGGGGTGACCACACGCCGGCTGGCGGCCTTCAACGGCTGGCTGCGCGCGAACGGCAGCACGATCCTGGTCGGGGTGCTCGCCGTAGCCGGCGCGATCATGGTCGTCAACGGTATCTACGGTCTGGTCACCGGCAGCAGCTGAGCCGCGCGGTGGCCCCGCGCACCGCACGCCAGGGTCCGAAGGGTGCACCGGCGGTCCGCGATCCCGGCCCGCAATCATCCCCGGCGGGTGACGCGGGCGAGGCCGCGGAGCCGCAGACTGGCAAGGGCGGCTGGAATCAGCCCGTGACGTTCATCCCCGGAGTGACCGAAAGGATCCTGACCATGAACATGCCGGCCAAGGCTGATGTCGACGAAGTGACCGCGGAAGGGCTGGCCGGGCTGGCCCTGGGCGACCCGGAGCTTCTGCTCGAAGGCCTGGAGATGCGTGCCGAGATGCAGGAGCGGAGCGGGCTGGACGCACGCAGCTTCGCCCTCGTTAAGATCGCCGCGCTGGTCGCGCTCGATGCCCCGCCCGCCTCGTACCTCTGGCAGGTGGGCAACGCGCTGGACGCCGGGTGCACGCCGCGGGAGCTCATTGGCGTGCTGCACGCCATCGCGCCGCAGGTCGGCGGCCCGAGAATCGTGGCCGCCGCGCCGGAGCTCATGGTCGCCCTCGGCCTGGCCCTGCCGGACGAGGACGACGAGTAAAACCGGACTTGACCCCCGCACCCCCAGCTACAGGAGGCAGTTATGTTCAGACGGCGACGCCCGTTGCTGCGCGCGGCCGCGGTGGGCGGTACCGCCTACGTCGCGGGCCGGCATATGGGCCGGAACGCGGAGGCGCAGCAGCAGGCGGAATCCGACCAGGACGCGCGCATCGATAATCTCGAGCAGCAGCAGGCCCCCGCTCCGGCGGCCCCCGCTCCGGCGGCAGCTCCGGCCGGGCCATCGCTGCTCGATCAGCTGAACCAGCTCAGTGCGTTGCACGAGCAGGGCGCGCTCACCGATAACGAGTTCACCGTGGCCAAGGCCAAGTTGCTCGGCTGAGTGTCTCCTGTTCGCGGCCGGCCGGCCCGCGGTGCGCGGGCCCGCCGGGGCGTTGTCGTCCGCTGAGATTGTCGATGGAAGGCAGAAATGAGCGAGCCGTTCAAGGGCACCGTCAACGTCGATATCAGGGACTCGGTGCCCGACTGGGCCCCGTTCGAGCCGCCCAAGGCGCCCGACGGCGCGCCCAACGTGGTCTACATCGTGCTCGATGACGTGGGATTCTCCGCCATGGGCTGCTACGGCGGGCCGATCGAGACGCCGAACATCGACCGCATCGCGGCCGACGGGGTGCGCTTTACGCAATGGCACACCACGGCGCTGTGCTCGCCGACCCGCTCGTGCCTGCTGACCGGGCGCAACCACACGCGCAACAGCATGGCCTGCATCACCGAGGCCGCGATCGGGTTCCCGAACGCGAGCGGGACGATCCCGCCGGAGAACGGCATGGTCTCCGAGATCCTGGGTGACCAAGGCTGGAACACCTACATGGTGGGCAAGTGGCACCTGTGCCCGACCGTGGAGATGAATGTCGCCTCGACCCGGCGCAACTGGCCCTCCGGGCGCGGGTTCGAGCGCTGGTACGGGTTCCTGGGCGCGGAGACCAACCAGTGGTACCCGGACCTGGTCTACGACAACCACCCGGTGGACCAGCCGAAATCACCGGAGGACGGTTACCACCTGACCGATGACATCACCAGCAAGGCGATTGAGTTCATCAGGGACGCCAAGACCATCGCGCCGGCCAAGCCGTTCTTTCTGTACTACGCGCCCGGTGCCGCGCACGCGCCGCATCACGCCCCGAAGGAGTGGATCGCCAAGTTCAAGGGCCAGTTCGACATGGGCTATGAGGCGATGCGCGAGCAGACGCTGGCCCGGCAGAAGGAGCTGGGCATCGTCCCGGCCGAAACCGAACTGCCGCCCGTCAACCCGATCGGCACTCCCGAAACCCGCCAGGGGCCCAAGGGCCAGCCGTTCCCGCCACTGGACGTCACCCGGCCGTGGGATTCGCTGTCGGCCGACGAGAAGCGGCTCTTCGCGCGGATGGCCGAGGTCTACGCGGGGTTCCTGGCCCACGCCGACCATCACATCGGCCGGCTGCTGGACTACCTGGAGGAGTCCGGGCAGCGCGAGAACACGATGGTGATCGTGGTGTCGGATAACGGGGCAAGCGGCGAGGGCGGCCCCGACGGGTCAGTCAACGAGATGTTGTTCGCTAACGGCATCCCGGACCGGATCGAAGCGAACCTGGCGATGATCGACGAGCTGGGCGGGACGAAGACCTACAATCATTACCCGAACGGCTGGGCGATGGCGTTCAACACCCCGTTCAAGATGTGGAAGCGGTACGAGTTCAACGGCGGTACCGCCGACCCGTGCATCATCTCCTGGCCCTCGGCCGCAGGCGCCGCCGCAGGCCAGGGTGAGCTCAGGCACCAGTACCATCACGCCATCGACATCGTGCCCACCATCCTGGAGGCGCTCGGCGTCGAGGCCCCGGAAACGATCAAGGGGCACGTGCAGAGCCGCTTCGACGGTGTCAGCATGCGCTACAGCGTCAGCGAGCCGTCCGCGCCGTCGGCCCGCAAGACGCAGTTCTACTCGATGCTCGGCTCGCGCGGGATCTGGCATGAGGGCTGGAAGGCGATTACCACCCACCCGACGATCAGCGGCTGGAGTGACTTCAACGACGACACCTGGGAGCTGTATCACACCGATGTCGATCGGGCCGAGCTGCACGACCTGGCCGCCGAGCACCCGGAGAAGGTACGCGAGCTGGTCAATCTGTGGTTCGCCGAGGCAGGCGCCAACGACGCCTTCCCGCTCGATGACCGGTCTCCGCTAGAGATCCTTAGCACGCCCCGGCCGCAGCTGGCCGCGCCGCGCGACCGCTACACCTACTTCCCCGATACCGCTGAGGTACCGGAGGCGCAGGCGGTGAACATCCGCAACCGCTCCTATTCGATCGGGGCGCTGGTCGACATCCCCGCTCCCGGGGCGGAGGGAGTGCTGTTCGCACACGGGTCGCGGTTCGGCGGCCACGCCCTGTACGTCAAGGACAACCGGCTGCACTATGTCAACAACTTCGTCGGCATGATGGAGCAGAAGATCGACGGCACCGAAGACCTGCCCACCGGGGAGAACCTGATCCTGTCGGCCTCATTCGACAAGGACGGCGAGGACCCGCCCCATGTGTCGACGGGAATCCTGTCCCTGTACCACGGAGACAAGAAGGTAGGCGAGGGCCGGATCAAGACCCAGCCGGGCGGGTTCATGATCGCGGGCGAGGGCCTGTGCGTGGGCCGTGACAGCGGCGAGGCCGTCACCAGCGACTACCCGGGCGGATCGCCGCATCGCTTTACCGGCGGCACGATCAAGCGCGTGGCCGTCGACGTCAGCGGCGACCCCTACGTCGACCTCGAGCGCGAGGCTCAGGCCATGCTGATGCGCGAGTAGCCAGCGCCGCTGGCCCGGCGAGCGGCGGGTACCGATCCGGGTCACCGGCTGGCGTGACGCCAGATGGCCGGGAAATTGGCGGCGGCCAGCTCCTCGGCATGCTGCAGCCGCCAGGCGATGGATGGTTTGCGCGGCGGCGGCGCGGCACTCAGCAGGCTGGTGAGCAGGGCATGTCCCCGCAGCAGCGCCATCGGAGCATGGGCCCCGGACTCGATCAGGTCGTCCAGCGCGGTCTGCAGGTAATCGTCCCAGCGCGGCAGGGCGAGCACCACCCGCACGTCCCCGGCGCCGTCGGCGATCTCGGCCACGTCCAGGTCACGCGATGCCAGCGGCACCAGCAGGCTCTCCAGCGTGTCAAGGACCTGGACGGCGGTGGCCGGATCGTTGACCGCCGGGGACAGCGCCCGCATGCCGATGTCGGCGAGCAGCCGGAATGCGAACAGCGGATCCTGGTTGAAGGTACGCTCCGGCCCGGTCACCAGGCCGCCGAAAATCATCGCGTCCGGCACTTCGCTACCGTGCAGGTCCGCGAGCCGAGCGCCCTCCTGGAGCGTGTCGCCGATGCCGGCCCGGAACACGATGACGGCGTGGTCGGCCGCACCGACCAGCCGCCGCAAGTCGAGCTGCTGCAGGATGACCTGCCGGTGGGGCCAGGTGACGGCGCGGCGAAACGGCGGCAGCGACGCGGCGGGAGGCCGGCCGGCCGGGTCGGCCCGGGGGTACAGGTCGTCGATAATTCCGCGGCCCCGGGTGGCGATGGCAGCGAGCGTCGGTGCCAGCTGAATCGAGGCGAAGGCCCTGACCTGCAGGGTCCGGAGCATGGCGAGCGCGGCCAGCATCGCCGCCACCTCCGTGGCCGGCACGATCACCGATACCTCCGGCTTGTTACCGATGGCCAGGGCCGAGGTGACCGAGAACACGAAGACGCCGACGGCCAGCCCGAATGTCCGCCACACGATCGGGTCGTCACGGAACAGATTCAGCCGGGGCGAAAGGCTGCCAAAGGCCCACTGCACGACGAGGAAGAGCAGCGAGAAGATGATGCTGACCAGCCCGAGGATCCCGAATCCGACGCCCACCAGGGCCTCAGTCACCCGGCTGCTGGCCACGCTGGTCTCGGTGCTGATCCGGGGCAGCAGCACGCCCAGCACCAGCCCGGCCAGTGCGCACAGCAACTGGACCAGACCGGCCCGCAGCGGGCGCCGGGGCCGGTAGAGCCGCCCGGGCCGATGGCCGATGAAATGCTGCGGGCCGTGTCCCTCACGCTGCGTCGCGGGCATATCCTGCGTGCTCCCGGTTCTCCCCGACCTGGCCGTGACTCTAGGGATACCCGCGAGACCGCGCACCATCCTGGATGGGTGAGGTCCGGGCCGCCGCGGCACTGGGATCATGTGGATTCGTCCGGCAACGCCGGTGCTCCGGTGCGGCCGGAGGAACGAGGATGATGCGCGTGCCACCCCCAGTCCTGGGCACGACCGTGCGCTGGCTGCGCTCGGTGCGGCCGGAGCGGGCGAACCTGCGCGCGGACATCCTGGCCGGGCTGCCCGGCGCGATCAGCAGCGTCCCGGACGGGATGGCGGCGGCCGTGCTGGCCGGCGTCAACCCGGTCCAGGGCCTGTACGCGAGCTTCGCCGGGCCGATCGCCGGCGGGCTCAGCTCAAATACCCGGCTGATGGTCATCACGACGACGTCCGCCGCCGCCCTGGCCGCGGGCTCGGCATTGCAGCACGTACCGTCCGCTCAGCGGCCGGCAGCGGTCCCGCTGCTCGTGATCATGGTCGGCATCGCGCTGGTCGCCGCCGGGATCATGCGCCTCGGCCGGTACACGCGATTCGTCTCGTACTCCGTGATGATCGGCTTCCTTACCGGGATCGCGGTCAACATCGTCTGCGGGCAGATCGGCGATCTGACTGGCGTGTCCGCGCACGGCGATTTCCCCTTGGCCAGGGCCGTCAGCGTGCTCGTGCATCCCGGCCGGATCGACCTGCCGTCCTTGCTCACCGGACTGGGGGCGCTAGCCATCCTGGTGGTGCTGGCGCGGACCCGGCTGGCCGTGTTCAGCGCGCTGATCGCGCTGCTGATCCCGACCATCGTCGTTGCGGCGGCCGGTGCGGGCAGCGTGGCCAGGGTCGGGGACGCAGGCGAGATTCCGCGTGGTATCCCGCTCCCCCAGCTGCCGGATTTCCGGCTGCTGTCGTTCAGCCTGGTCACCGGCGCGCTGGCGATCGCGGCCATCGTCCTGGTCCAGGGCGCGGGAGTCGCCGAAGCCGCGCCGAACCCCGGTGATGCCCAGCCGAATCCGAACCAGGACATCATCGCGCAGGGGGCGGGCAACCTGGCCGCGGGGTTCTTCCGCGGCATCGCGGTGGGGGGATCGGTCGGCCAGACCGCGCTCAATGTGACCGTCGGCGGCCGGAGCCGGTGGGCGGCGATCTGGTCCGGCGTGTGGATGCTGGTGATCCTGGCCGTCTTCTCCGGCCTGGTAGCGAAGATCGCCGTTCCGACCCTCGGGGCCATACTCATCTTCGCGGCCGTCGGCTCGCTGCGGCCCGGGGAAATCGCCAGCATCCTGCGCACCGGGCGCATCTCGCAGGTCGCGGTCATTACCACCTTTGCCGCGACGCTGTTCCTGCCGGTTGCGGCGGCGGTCGGCATCGGGGTGGCCCTGTCACTGATGCTGCAGCTGAACCAGGAAGCCATGGACCTGGCCGTGGTCGAGCTCATTCCGCGCGACGGCGGGCGTTTCGAAGAGCGCCCGCCGCCAGCCGTGCTGATCAGCCAGCACGTGACGGTCCTGGATGTATACGGCAGTCTGCTGTACGCCGGCGCCCGGACCCTGGCCGCGCATCTTCCGGATCCGGCCGGAGCGCAGTCGCCGGTGGTGGTGCTGCGGCTGCGCCGCCGTACCTCGCTGGGAGCGACGTTCCTCAAGGTCGTGGCCGACTACGCCGGCCGCCTCGACGAGGTGGACGGCCGGCTCTATCTGACCGGCCTGGAGCCCAGCCTGACCGAGCGGCTGCGCCGGACCGGGCACCTCGACGGGCCGGTGCGGACATTCGAGGCGACCCCGATCGTCGGCGAGTCGACCCAGGCGGCTTATCTCGACGCCGAGCACTGGCTGGTCACGAGGCGCGACGGATGAGCCTGCGCTCGGGCAACGGCGGGCTTTCCGTGTCATCGGCACCGCCTAGCGCCCGGGCCAGCCGCGGCCCGTAATGGCGGGCCAGTGGCTCCGCGGTTGCGCCGTGCGCGATCACGCTGAGCAGCACGGTGAAGGCGATGACCGCGACGGCGGGCCCGGCGACGGGCTCGCCGATGTCCTCCAGCGCGATCAGCGCGAACACCACCGACGCCAGGCCGCGAGGACCGAACCAGCCGATGAACGTGACGACCACCCGGCCGAGTCGTCCGCCGACCAGCGCCAGCGCTACCGGCACCATCCGGATCACGGTCAGGCTGAGTACGGCATACAGCACGGTCTGCCAGTTCAGGTTCTCGAACGCCGGCACCACGGCGACAGCTCCGAACGCCAGCCAGACGAGCAGCGACACCAGGGCGCCGGTTTCCTCGACGAACGGCACCAGCCGCTCGCCGCGCTGCCCGCCGATCGCGCCGAATGCGAGGCCGCCGACGAACGCGGCGATAAAGCCATTGCCGTGCAGCGCGAGGGCGCTGGCATAGGCGCACACGGCCAGCGCCAGCACCGCCGAGCCCGCAAAGCTCCCGGCGACCCAGCCGCGGTCGCGGGCCACCCGCACCAGGAAGCCGCCCGCGCCGCCCACGGCGGCGCCGATCAGGACGCCCAGCGCCAGCTCGGCGACAGCTTCGCCCGGGCCGACGCTGGCCGCGTGCTCGCCGGATGCTGCCCCGGCCACGGCAATCAGCACGAAGGGCGTGGCGATCCCGTCGTTCAGCCCGCTCTCGACGTTGATCAGCCGGCGAATCCGGGCCGGGACGGCGGGGTCGACCATCATCCCCGCGCCCAGGGCGGCGTCCGTCGGCGCCAGCGCGGCTCCGACCAGCAGGGCCAGCCAGATGTTCATGCCGTTGAACAGGGCCAGCGCCAGCAGCGTCCCCAGGCCGATGGTCAGCGGCAGGCCGATCCCCAGCAGCCGGATGCACAGGCGCATGTCCGCTCGCAGGTCCCGCAGCCCGACCCGGGACGCGTCCGAGAACAGCACCAGGACGAGGGTGATCTCCGCGAGTGCCTTGATCGTCTCATGCGACGGGGCGAATCCCAAGATTGCCAGCGGCCCGTGCGTCAGCAGCAACCCGACGATGACGAACATGATCGGGGCGGTGACGTCGAACCGCTCCAGGCGTGCTGACAGCATCCCCCACGCGAATATCAGCGCCGCCACGATGGCCAGATCGGAAACGCTCATCTGCTCACCCCGCATGGTCCAGCCGCGCGGGGCGCACCAGGCTTAGCCATCGGCGATGGCCGCCGGGCCGGCGAGCGCCGCGCGGCGCTCGCCGGTCTTGGCCGCCCGGTGACTCATGATCCAGTCGCTACGCGGCCGGCCATGCCGGGCTCGTTTCTGCCTGATTACCTGCGGCGGGAAACGCGCCGGGCCGTGCGCCGACCCGTGCGTCGTGCGACTCTGCGTCCTCCGAACATCTTTCATCCCTCCAGATTCTGTTACTGGCTGGCGGCGGCTGCGGTTTCCAGCTCGTGCAGCTCTTGTGCCTCCTCGGCCGAGAGTAGCCCAATCCCGACCAGATCAAGCGGGCTGATGAAGCCGTCACTGATGCGGAAGCCCCCGGCGCGGGCGATCGCGTCGCGAAGCGGCACCGCCCAGTGATGCTCAAGCAGGATCAGCGCAGCCGCCGAGTCGTTCGGGAGGTCCTCGAGCACATCCCAGCCCTCTTCCTCGCTGAACGCATGCACGCCGCCTTCGGCGGCTGCCTCCTCGGCACCGGCTATCGCGCCTGCCTCCATTCCTTCCTCGCCGTCGATCCCCAGGCCGATCAGCGCACCGATCTTGCTGCCGAGCTCGATCGCCTCGTCCTCGGTGAGGTTGCTGAGGTGCTCGATGGCCAGATCGCCGTCGGCGTCCTTGTAGACGGCCAGCGAGTCGATAACGCGGACCAGGTCGCTTTCGCGGAGCCGCTCAAGCTCGGCGATGATCTCACCGTGGAAGTCGGGCTGGTTGAACCCCAGCACAATGAGCTGCACGGGCCCTATTGCCATATTTTTGCCTCTTTCGCCTGATCGGCTGGCCTTCGTCAGGCCGGCTCTGCTCCGGGCGGCCAGGCACGGGTCATCCCGGTCCCCGACCTCTACTCCGGCAGGATCCGGCCGTACCGGCCGTGGCGCATCACCCGCCGAGGGTGGTCCATGTCGCCGGCCAGCGCCAGCCGCCCAGCGAACCTGGCGCATCACCCGGGTCAGATGAGGCGCTGGCTCGGTGCGCGGGGCATGATAAGCCGGACGCGATGTGGCCAGCCCGAGCCCGGGAGGACTGTGGTGACAATGCCGCCCGATCCGGCAGCGATCCTGCGGTCCCGCAGCTACGTGGGGCTGCTGGTGCTGGCCGCGATCATCGGGGTGCCCGTCTCGGCGGTGGCTTACTTCTTCCTCGCCCTGGTCACCAAGCTGCAGGGGTGGATTTTCACCAGCCTTCCGGACGGGCTCGGCTTCCACGGCGAGCCGCTCTGGTGGCCGGTCCTGCCGCTGACGCTGGCCGGGGTGCTGGTCGCCGCCACCATCCGGTACCTGCCCGGCACGGGCGGTCATTCACCAGCCGACGGGTTCCACGCGGGCGGCGGTGCTCCGACCCCGGCCGAGCTTCCCGGCGTCCTGCTGGCCGCGCTGGCGACCCTGAGCCTGGGTGTGGTCCTCGGGCCCGAGGCACCGCTGATCGCCATCGGCGGCGGGCTGGGCGTCATCGCCGTCCGTCTGGTCAAGCGGGATGCACCAGCCAGAACCAGCGCCGTGGTTGCCGCGGCGGGAAGTTTCGCCGCCATCAGCACGCTGCTGGGCTCGCCACTGCTCGGGGCCTTCCTGCTGATGGAGGCGTCCGGGATAGCCGGTGCCACGCTGGAGCTGGTGCTGCTGCCCGGCCTGCTGGCGGCCGGCATTGGATACCTCATTTTCCTCGGCCTGGACGCCTGGACCGGGCTCGGCACGTTCTCGCTGGCCATTCCGAACCTTCCGCATGTCGGCACGCCGAACATCGCCGAGTTCGGCTGGGCGCTGGCCATCGGCCTGCTGGCCGCGCTGTTCGGCTCGGGCATCCGGTGGCTCGCCCTGCTGCTCCGGCCGCATGTCGAGCGGCGGATCATGCTGCTCACACCGGTGGCTGGCCTGGCGGTCGCCGGACTCGCGATCGCGTTCGCCGCGGCCACGGGCAAGAGCTCCGCAGAGGTCCTGTTCTCCGGGCAAAGCGCACTCGGCCCGCTTATCACCCATAGCGCCAGCTATACCGTGGGGGCGCTGGTCCTGCTGATGGCCTGCAAGGCACTCGCGTACTCCACCTCGCTCAGCAGCTTCCGCGGCGGCCCCGTCTTCCCGTCCATGTTCCTCGGGGCCGCGGGCGGGATGGCGCTGTCGCACTTTGCCGGACTGCCGCTCGTGACCGGAGTCGCCATGGGCATCGGCGCGATGTGCGCGGTGATGCTGAGGCTCCCGATGACCTCCCTCTTGCTGGCCACGCTGCTGCTGTCATCGGACGGCCTGGCCGTCATGCCGCTCGTGATCGTGGCCGTCGTGGTGGCCTACGTGGCCTCGGCGAGGATCGCCCCGGCCCCGGCCCCGGCCCCGACCGCGGCAGGGTCGCCTGCTACCGGCGAGAGTCCGGCCGCGGCCCGTCCGGCCGCCGCGCCGGGCAGCTGATTCCTGTGCCGGCGGGCCAGCTGGCTGAGCCATCTGACCGGGCCAGCTGACCGGGCCAGTTAACCGGCCGGCCAGCGCCGTCAGCCCCCGGCGCGAGATCCTGGCTCAGCGGTGGCGGACCGGCGGCAGAATCGCGCCGATGAACCACAGGATCGGGATAAAGAAGCCGATGATGCCTAGCACCCAGTGACCTTTGCGGAAGGTCATGAGGGCCACTGTGAACACCAGGACCAGGTACAGGACTATTAGCCCTCCGGTATAAAAGCCTGACATGCGCGCCACATCCGTCCAGGTCAAGGCCGCCGGAAGGGACAGAGTCCGGCGGCATTTGGGCAGCTAATTTCGCGGAGCGGCAGGATGCCCTCCGGATGTCAGTATGCGGCCTGGCGGCGACTGGGAAATCACCCGAACCGAATGGTCCTGGGCCTGCGCCCGGAACCGGTCAGCCGGGCCGCTCGGGCGCAGGGGCCGGAGCCACCGGGGCCGCGGGCGAAGTCCGGCGCGCGTTTCTGGCTGGCCGGCGGCGGTACGACATCCCCGCACCCCGGCGAACGGCGCTCGGCGGCCGGCGGCGGTAACTGCCGCCGGGACGAGCGGGCGGCGCGGGCTGCGCGGGCCCGACTGGCCCGCGGAAGGCCGCGACGAGGCGAGCGACCAGGGTGGCCAGGAACACCTGGCCGATCAGGGCCTCCACCACGGCGACGGCCCGGCCGCCGTCGCTGGCCGCGGTAAAGTCGCCGTAGCCGAGGGTGGTCAGCGTGGTGAAACTGAAGTACTGGATGGTCGGCACGTTGGTCTGGTGCTGGGCGGATTGCTGACCAGCGAAGAAGGACCCGCCGCCCAGGTGCCAGAGCGCGCCGTAGAAGGCGGCGAACATCAGGCCGATGATCATGTAGGCACTGATGGCGCCGTAGATGCTCTGGATGGTGACGGTGGGCTTGGCCAGGACGCGGCGCACAATGAGCACCACGGTCACGAGCAGGATGAGCCCCTTCCAGAGGTCCGCCGCGCCGTCACCGGCGTTGGTGTGGAGCAGCGCGGCAGCGAACGCCGCCGCGGATCCGGCCAGGGCCACGACCGCGGCTATCCTCGCCAGCCGCCGGCTCACCATCGTCGTTCGGAGCGCCAGCAGCAGTACCACCAGGAAGAGCGTGATCTGGATTTCCGCCGCCAGCGTGCTCAGGCCGAAGGCAGCGAGCAGGTAGGTCGCGATCAGCACGAGCAGGAGCAGGCCGTACCGGGCCCCTGGTTCTGCCGGTACGGCCTGATCGCCGCGTCCGCCTGCCCGGCGGGCAGGCAATACCTGCCTCATAACCCTCCGTTAGGTGCGGCGCGGGGAGCTATCAGGCAGGCGGTTCGGTGTAGCGGCGCTCTTCGTAGACTTCGGCCGACTCGCGCCTGCTGCGTCGCATCGTGATGAACGTGACCGAGATGATCAGGCCGGCCACGCCGGCGATCATCAAGATCACGCCGATGACTTGCAGGTCGACGTTCGTCGGGTGCCAGGTCACGCCCCACTTGAGAATCGCGCCAATGACGATCAATGCAATGCTGCCGCCGATTGTCACAGTGATGCCACCTCCTTGCGGCCAGGCTTCCGCCGGAATCCGGAGTGCGCATCGCCCGGCACGGGTGACTCGCGCACTCATCCGGAGCATGGGGAGGGATTGAGTGGAAATCACCCGCGCTGAGTGGGGCGCGGGCGGCCGGACAGGAGCACCGTGGGAAGTGGCAAGGCCCTTCCGACACCCTTGGGGGCTCGGTGACATCCCGCTACTACGAGATCCGCGTCGCTGGGGTGCTCCCGCCTGAGGCTCTCCTCGACTTTGAGCGGCTCACCGCGTCCATCGAGCCGGTCGAGACCGTCCTGCACGGCCCGCTTCAGGATCAGGCCGCCCTCTACGGGCTCCTGGCCCGGCTGGAGACATTCGGCGTGCAGGTCGTGGAAGTACGGCGCCTGCATGATCAGAGCCCGCCGGACGGGTAGTGCGCCGGCGGACCCAGCGGCGTTAGGCGGACGGGCCCCCGGCCGGGGCGGCCGGCGGAGCGGCGGAGGCGGCCGGCGGAGCGGCCGGGGTCTCTGGCGGAACGGCGAGTTCCACCGGCGGAAGGGCGGCGGCGCCGGCCGCCGGAGGCAACGAGTAGACGTCACGCAGGGTCTCGATCTGCTGGGTGGTGAACGTCCGCTCGCGGCGGATGTCACGGGTGAAGGCCATCCACCAGGTGAGCAGCGCGCCGAGCCGGTTGCGGTAGCCGGTCAGGAACGCGATGTGGATGAGCAGCCAGATCACCCAGCCCGGGAAGCCGCCGAGTTTCAGCGGTCCGGCTGAAACGACGGCCCGGCCGCGGGAAATGTAGGCCGCTGAGCCGAGATCACGGTACCGGAACGGCTTCTCCGCCAGGTTTCCGGAGGCCTGACGCCGGATGCGGTTGCCCGTGTAGAGCCCGGACTGCATCGCCACTTCCGCCACCCCGGGGAGCTTGTTCAGGCTCATCATGTCGCCCAGGACGGAGATTTCGGGGTGCCCGGGGATGGTGAGGTTCTCCTCGACGAGGATGCGTCCGGCCCGGTCGCGCTTGGCGCCGGTGGCATCGGCCAGCGCCTTGGCGATGGGCGGAGCCTCCACGCCGGCCGTCCACAGCACGGTATTGGCGTCATAGCGGGTTTCCTCGCCGGCATGATCGCGGACGAGCACCCCGGCCTGGTCCACATGGGTGACGATGGAGCCCATGTGCTGCTCGACGCCGAGCTCCTGAAGGGCCTTATCGGCCATCTGCGACAGTTTCGGGCCGAAGACGGCGAGCGGCGCGCTGCCGCCGTCGAAGAGCAGGACCCGGGCGTCCTCCGGCCTGAAACTCCGGAACTCGGCGCGCAGGGTCTTGGTGGCGACCTCCCGGATCTGCCCGGCGAGTTCCACGCCGGTCGGGCCGGCCCCGACGAGTGCGAACGTGAGCCAGGCACGGCGTTCCTCCGGGGTCGGCGCCGTCTGGGCCATTTCGAACGCGCCGTAAACCCGGCGCCGGATCGCGAGCGCATCGGAGACCGTCTTCATGCCCGGCGCCCAGCGGGCGAACTCGTCATGGCCGAAATAGGACTGCCGGACTCCGGCCGCCACGATGAGGTCGTCGTAGCCGTACTCGAGGCGATCGCCGCCGACCCGTTTGGCGATGACCCGCCGGCCGACGACATCAAAGTCGGTGACCTCGGCCATCACGCAGTCGACGTTCTTCTGCTTCCTGAGCAGGTCGCGCAGCGGAGCTGCGATCTTGCCCTCGGACATGATCCCGGTCGCGCACTGGTAAAGCAGCGGCGCGAACACGTGGTGCTGGGCGCGGTCGATCAGCGTGACCGAAACGTTGCGGTGCTTCATCCTGCGAACCGCGAACAGCCCGGCGAAGCCGCCGCCGACAATCACGACGCGACGCGGCCCGGATTCGTCTGTCATCGGATGCTCCGGCCCGCCGCTCATCCGGCCGGGTCGTGCCAGCGGTCCCGGCTGGGCAGCAGCCGGTCGGCTTCCTCCGGCCCCCAGCTGCCCTTCGCGTAGGGATGCACGGGCGTGACGTCGCCGAGCACCGGGTCGACGACCCGCCACGCGGCTTCCACGGTGTCCTGGCGGGCGAATAGCCAGCGTTCCCCGTCCAGGGCCGCGCCGATGAGCCGGTCATAGGGGCGCATGTCGGATCCGGGCGTGGCCACGAAGGCCAGGTCTTCCAGCTGCGGTTCCATTCCGGCGCCCGGCTTCTTGCCGGCCAGCGTGAGGCCGACCTGAGTCTCCGGCCAGACCCGGAACCGCAGCGAGTTGCGGACCGCAAACGGCTCGATCCCGAACACGTCGTGCGGCGGCCGCCGGAACCTGATGTCGATCTCGGTGGCGGTGACCGCCATGCACTTGCCGGCCCGGATCAGGATCGGCACGTCTGCCCAGCGCCAGCTGTCCGCGGCGAGCCGGACCGCGACGTAGGTCTCCGTGGTGGACTTCGGGTCGACCCCGTCGACCTCGTGATAGCCGTCGTACTGGCCGCGTACCACGTCCTCGGCGGTGAGCGGCCGCAGCGCGGACACCACCCGCGACTTGGCGTCCCGCCAGCTCGCCAGGCCCTCCCCGTCCGGCGGATCGGCCAGCACCGTGGCCAGCACCTGGAGCATGTGGTTCTGGACCACGTCATTGATGGCTCCGGTCCGGTCGTAGAACCGGCCGCGGTCGGCGACGTCGAACGCCTCGGCCATGGTGATCTGGATGCTCTCCACGTAGGTCCGGTTGAGCAGCGGCTCGAGTATCGAGTTGGCGAACCGGGCGAAGAGCACATTTTCCACGGGATCAAAGGCCAGCCAGTCATCGACCCGGAAGATTGCCTCTTCCCCGAAATACTGGTGCATGGTGGCGTTGAGCTCCCGCGAGCTGGCGAGATCGTGGCCGAACGGCTTTTCCACCATCACCCGGGCATCCTTGGCGCGCCCCGCGGTCGAGATGCCCTGCGCGATCCGGCCGAACAGCGGCGGCGGTACCTCCAGGTAGTACAGCACCCGGGTACCGGCGCCGATGGCATCCGACATCGCCTTGTAAGTGGCGTCGTCATCGAGATCCCCGTCCACGTAACGCAGCAGGCCGACCATCTTTCGCGCGGCCTCAGTATCCGGGTCCATGTGGTTGAGCCGGAGCGAGGCGGTCGCGTAGTCGCGGAACTGCTCGAGTCCCCAGCCGCTCTTCGCCACCCCGATGACGGGCACGTTAAGCACGCCGCGCTGGACGAGTCCCACCAGCGCCGGAAATGTCTCGATCTTGGCCAGGTCGCCGGTGGCACCGAAAATCACCAGCGCGTCCACTTCGTTTGTGGTCATCTCAGCTCCTCTGCCGGATTACACCGGTAATCCAATCGCTAATCGGGGCGGCTGCCATCACACCGGACGGGTGATGCCGCCTGCCACCCGGCTGGGAGAATGACTCGATGACCAGACCAGAGGGCCAAGGGCGCGCACCAGTCCTGGACCGGGCCGACTTCAGCGCTCTCTACCAGCGGCTGCGGCGCGGAGCAGCCTGGGGGCCGGCTGACCGGCGTGGCGCGCTGAATCACCTGACGCCGGAGCGGGTGCTTGCCGGGCTGAGCGAGGCCCGGCTCGGCCGCACGGTCACGCTGGCCGCTCCCATCGAGAATGTTGAGACGCCCGACAACCCGGAACCGTGCGTCCATCAGATGATCAGTCCCCCCGGCAGCCAGGCCGATCCGGCCGGACTGTCCTTCGCCATGGACCGGCTGGCCATGAACGTGCACGGCGACGCGGACAGTCACCTCGACGCCCTGTGTCATGTCATCTACCACGCGACGTTGTACAACGGCGTGGCCGCCGCCACCATCACCGCGGACGGCCCCTCGGAGCTGTCCGTTGAGGTGGCCCGGGACGGGATCGCCGGCCGCGGTGTCCTGCTCGACATTCCGCGGCTGCGCGGGGTGCCCTGGCTCGAGCCCGGCGAGCACGTGACGGCCGATGACCTGATCGCGGCCGAGGAGGCGCAGCACGTGCGCGTCGGCGCAGGCGACCTGCTGTTCGTCCGGGTGGGGCACCGCAAGCGCCGGAACGAGCTCGGCCCGTGGGACGCCGCTCACGCGCGCGCGGGGCTGCATCCGGCGGCACTGGAATTCGTGGCCGAGCGGCGGGTCGCGATGCTGGGCAGCGACAGCAATAGCGACACGTCGCCCAGCGCCGCCGACGGCGTCGACTTCCCCGTGCACGTGCTCGCGATCCACGCGATGGGCCTGCAACTGATGGATTACCTGCAGTTTGACGACGCCGTCCCGCTCTGCGAGGAAACCGGCCGCTGGTCGTTCTGCTGCGTGATCGCGCCGCTGCGGCTGACCCGGGCCACCGGATCCCCGGTCAACCCGATCGCGATCTTCTGACCCCGCCACCGCGACCGGAACCGGGCCCGGCCGGCCGGTCAGCTTTCCTGGCCGGCTGGCGGCCCGCCGGCCTCATGGGTGGCCGCTGACGGGCCCGGCACGTGCTGCGGCTCGAAGTCGGCCTGGCTGATGCGGCGGCGGAAGACGTAGTAGGTCCAGGTCTGGTAGGCGAGCACGAACGGGAGGAAGATCACCACCACCACGCTCATGACCTTCAGCGAGTACTCTCCCGACGCGGTGTTGTGCACCGTGAGGTTGTACGCGGCATTGGTGCTGGAGACCATCACGTTCGGGTACAGGCCGGTGAAGATCGAGATGATGCATGCGGCCATGGTGATGGTGGTCGCGGCGAACGCGAAGCCTTCGCGGTGGTCGCGGACCAGCCAGACGGCGGCGATGACGGCGAGCACGGCGAGTAGCTCGACGGGGTTGAGGAAGAACGCGCTGCTGGCCGTGACGTGCGTCCAGATGACGAAGCCCACGACAGCAGCGGCGGTGAACGGCGCGATGCGGCGGGCCAGCTGCCCGGAACGCTCGCGGGAATCGCCGATGGTTTTCAGGGACATGAACGTCGCGCCGTGCAGTGCGCAGATCAGGACCAGGGTGATCCCGGTGAACAGGGCGTAGGGCTGGAGCAGGTCCCAGAATGACCCGGTGTAGTTCTGGCTGGAGTTGATGGGCAGTCCGTGCAGCAGGTCGCCGAGCGCGATGCCGAGTAGCAGCGGGGCGGCCACGCTGCCCGCGGTCAGCAAGACGTCCCAGCTGCGGCGCCAGCGGACGGCGTCCCGCTTGCCGCGGTACTCAAAGGACACGCCGCGCACGATGAGCGCGACCAGCAGGAGCACGAGCGCGAGGTAGAGCGCGGAGAACATGGTCGCGTACCAGCCGGGGAACGCGGCGAACATGGCGGCCGCGGCGACGACCAGCCAGACTTCATTGCCGTCCCACAGCGGCCCGATGGTGTTGATCGCGGCCCGGCGGCCGGCCTCGTCCTTGCCGACTATGCCGTGCAGCATGCCGACGCCGAAGTCGAAGCCCTCCAGGATGAAAAAACCGGTCCACAAGATGGTGATGACGATGAACCAGAACGGCACGAGTCTCATCGTGACCTCAATACTGGACGGCCGGCAGGGGCGCGTCGGCGTCGGCCTCGGCGCGCGCGGGCGGGATCGGCTCGCGCGCGTATTTCAGCATGAGCATCAGGTCGATGGTCGCCAGCACGGCGTACAGCAGCACGAAGACCACCAGGCCGATGGCGATCGTGGTGGTGCTGACCGTCGGCGAGATCCCGTTCTTGGTCAGCATGATGCCCTGCACGATCCACGGCTGCCGGCCGCTTTCGGTCAGCAGCCAGCCGGCCGTGTTCATCACGAACGGCAGGACTGCGGCCCAGATCGCCACCCACAGGAACCGCCGGGATGTCGCCAGTTTCTTGCGCCGGAGCAGCCACAGTCCCCACCCCGAGATGAGCAGGACCAGGACCCCGCCGTAAGCCATCACCCGCATCGACCAGTACTGAATGAAGACGTTCGGCACGTAGTAGCCGGGCCCGAACTGGCTGCTGTACTGGGATTGCAGCGGGTTCAGTCCGACTACCTTGCCGTTCCAGTGGTTGGTGGCCAGCAGCGACAGCAAATGCGGGATCTCGATGATCTGGGTTGGGGTCTGGTCGTTGTTGCCGCCGCCGATCTGGAACAGCGAAAACGAGCACGGCTGGCAGGTCGTCCACTGCGCCTCGGCCGCCGCGATCTTCATGGGCTGGTACCTGGCCTCGATCACCCCGAGCTCATCGCCGACCAGCATGGTGAACAGGATCGCCGGGACCAGGATCACCAGCGCGAGCCGGGCCGACCGGGTGAAAACCTCCCGCTCGCCGCCGTGCCGCAACTGCCAAGCGGAAACCGCGAGCATCACCGCCGCGCCGGTGACCAGCGAGGCCAGCAGGACCTTGGAGTACCCCCACACGAACACCGGATTGGTCAGCAGCGCCCAGACGTCATTCAGCTGCGGCTTCCCGTTGACCATCGTGTAGCCGACCGGATGCTGCATCCACGAATTGGCCGCCATGATGAACAGCGCCGACAGGACGGTGCCGAGCGAGACCGCCCAGATCGTGGCCAGGTGCACCAGGCGCGGCAGCTTGTCCCAGCCGAACAGCCACAGCCCGAGGAACGTCGATTCCAGGAAGAACGCGCCCAGCCCCTCGACCGCCAGCGGCGCACCGAAGATGTTGCCGACCAGCCGCGAGTACGCCCCCCAGTTCATCCCGAACTGGAACTCCTGCACCAGCCCGGTCACCACGCCGATCGCGATGTTGATCACCAGCAGGGTGCCGAAGAACCTGGTCAGCCGCAGGTACTCGTCCCGCTTGCTGCGATACCACGCCGTCTGCAGCAGCGCGGTCAGGAACGCCAGCCCGATCGTCACCGGAACGAAGAAGAAATGGTTGATCGTCACAAACGCGAACTGCCACCGCGCGAGATCGACGTTTGTCATCTACTCCCTCCGGTCCTGAATGCTCCGCGGAGTGGGGTCAGGGGTGCGCTACCGGAGCCGCCGGGGAAGGTTACGAACCGTCGGCCGGGTCGGCCGACGGCCCGTTCTGCCAGGCGCCGGCCCCGGCCGCGGCCGCTGCCTTGGCCTGCGCCCACTTCAGCCGGGCCAGCTCGCTCGGCGGTACCTCCATCTCATCCACCCAGCGCCGGGTGGCCGCCAGCAGGTGGGCGCCGCCGACGGCCAGGCCGGCCAGGGCGAGCATGACCCCGCCCCCGATGAGCGCTGCGCCGGTGATCAGCGGGCCGGATCTCAGCTGGAGGCCACTCGTGCCGCTCTGCGTATCCGTCATGGCTCCATCCTCAGCATTGGTTAGGTGATCGCTACTGTGGCCGGGCCGGCCTATCCGGGCATCCTCCGCACGGGGTGATAACTGGACGCCATTGGCACCCCAGGCAAGTCCGGGTGCGAAAGCACGCGAGCGGGACAGCGCGAGGGCCGTCTGCGGACTCACTCCAAAAGGGTGATGCCCCGTGCCGCTCATTGCAGTGATGTTAGGAGCATGGCCGAACATTTTGACGTGATCATCGTGGGCAGCGGCGCCGGCGGAGGCACGCTGGCCCATACTCTGGCGCCGTCCGGTAAGCGGATCCTGCTGCTGGAACGCGGCAACTTCCTCCCCCGCGAGCTGGATAACTGGGATCCGCGCCCGGTGTTCGTGGACGGGAAGTACATCTCGCCGGAGACCTGGTATGACGCCGACGGCAAGGCGTTCCAGCCGCAGGTGCACTACTTCGTGGGCGGGGCCACGAAGCTGTATGGCGCGGCGCTGTACCGGCTGCGCCCCGAGGACTTCGGCGAGCTGCAGCACGCGGATGGCCTGTCGCCGGCCTGGCCGGTGAGTTTCGAGGAGTTCGAGCCGTGGTACACGAAGGCCGAATGGCTGTACCAGGTGCACGGTGAGCACGGCGAGGATCCGACCGAAGGGCACTACTCGAAGCAGTACCCGTGGCCGGCCGTCTCGCATGAGCCGCGGGTCCAGCAGATCTCCGATGCGCTGCAGGAGGGTGGCTACCACCCGTTCCACGCACCGTGCGGGATCCTGCTGGACGAGGCCGACCGGCTGAGGAGCCTGTGCATCCGCTGCTCGACCTGCGACGGCTATCCGTGCCTGGTGCACGCTAAGGCCGACGCCGAGACCATCGCGGTGCGCCCGCTGCTGGACCAGGCGAACGTGACCCTGCTGGTGAACGCCGAAGTGGAGCACCTGGAGACGGACCCGGCCTGCCGCACCGTCACGCGCGTGCAGGTTAGCCGCGACGGCGCCCGCGAGTTCTACGAGGGCGACGTCGTGGTGCTCGCGGCGGGCGCGGCGAATACCGCCAAGATCCTGCTCCGGTCGGCCTCCGACCGGCACCCCGGCGGCCTGGCGAACGGATCCGACCAGGTCGGCCGCAATTACATGTACCACAACAGCAAGGCCGTCGTGGCGCTCGGCAAGCAGCCCAATGACACGGTCTTCCAGAAGACGCTCGCCCTGAACGACTTCTACCTCGCGGGGGACGGCCGGGACTGGCCGCTGGGCAACATCCAGATGCTCGGGAAGTCCAACGCGATGGCCATGAAGGGCGAGGAGCCCAAGCTCACCAAGCTCGCCCCGCGGATGAGCCTGGAGGAAGTCGCCCGGCACGCCGTGGACTTCTGGCTAACCACCGAGGACCTGCCCAGGCCCGACAACAGGGTCACCGTCGACAGCGACGGCCACGTGCACCTCGCCTACACCGCCACGAATGATGCCGAGGCCGACGGGCTCTACCACGAACTGCGGAAGATCCTCAACCACGTCGGGATGGCGTCCCATCACGTCCTGGACAAGAACTTCTACATGAAAATGGATGTCGCGGTAGCCGGCGTCGCCCATCAGGCCGGCACCTGCCGGTTCGGCGCCGATCCGGCTACCTCGGTGCTCGATGTCAACTGCAAGGCGCACGAGGTGGACAACTTGTACGTCGTGGACACGAGCATCTTCCCCAGCATCGGGGCGGTGAACCCGGCGCTCACCGCCATGGCCAACGCGATCCGGGTGGGCGAGCACCTGCTGAGCAGGATGGCCTGACCGGCATGATCCTGACCGCGAAAGGGCCGAGCGCCCGACGTTCCTGTCCTGGCTAAGAAAGGTCAAGCCCCATGAGCACGTTTCCGCCGATCGCCGATTACGGGTTCTTGTCCAATTGCGAGCAGAGCTGCCTGGTGGCCGCGGACGGGGCGGTCGAGTGGATGTGCCTGCCCCGCCCGGACTCCCCCAGCGTGTTCGCGGCCCTGCTGGACCGCGCGGCCGGCTCGTTCCGGTTCGGTCCCGGCAATACGCAGGTGCCGCAGCATCGCCGGTACGTGCCCGGCACGATGGTGCTGGAGACGACCTGGCAGACCCCGACGGGCTGGATGACGGTGCATGACCTGCTGGTCATGGGCCGGGTCGAGGGCGACGGACGACGGAAGGATTACCACCGGGCGCCGACCGATGTCGGCGCGACCGGCGTTCTGCTGCGGCGGGCGACCTGCATCAGCGGCCGGGTCGAGGCCGTGGTGAACTGCGCCCCGCTGTTCGATTACGGGACCGCAGGCGGCACGTGGACTTATCAGGGCGACGGGTATGAGTCGATGACGATTGCCGCCAAGGAGGGGGACCTGCGGCTCGACCTGAGCGGCAACGTCCCGCTCGGCGTGCTGGGCGCACGCTGCTACGGCCGTACGACGCTGACCCAGGGCGAGTCGGCTTTTGTCACCCTGTCCTGGGGCGCGGCCAACGTCCCGGCCAATCTGGAGGAGGCTTCCGCCGCTCTGGACGCCACCGTCGATTTCTGGCGTGACTGGCTGAGCGCGGCCAAGATCCCCGACCATCCGTGGAAGCCCTACCTCGACCGCAGCGCGCTGACCCTCAAGGCGCTCAGCTACGCCCCGACCGGCGCCATCATGGCGGCGGCGACGACCTCGCTGCCGGAGACGCCCGGCGGGGCGCGGAACTGGGATTACCGGTTTACCTGGATCAGGGACTCGGCGTTCATGCTCCGCTCGCTGTACCGGCTGGGTTTCGACTGGGAAGCGATCGAGTATTTCGGCTTCATCCTCGATGCGGTCAGCGGCGGTGACCTGAACCGGAAGTTCGAGCTGCAGATCATGTACGGCATCGGCGGGGAACGCGACCTGACCGAGAAGACCCTCGATCACCTGTCCGGGTACCAGGGCGCGAAGCCGGTCCGGATCGGCAACGGTGCCTGGAATCAGCAGCAGCACGACGTGTGGGGCATGATCGTCCAGGCGGTGGATGTCCAGTTCCGGCAGCGGGCCGGCGAGATCGTCGTCCCCGTGTGGGAAGGCCTGGCCGGGTTCGTGGACGCCGCCCTGGCGCACTGGCATGAGCCGGACCAGGGCATCTGGGAAGTCCGCGGCGACCCGAAGCACTTCACCGCGTCCAAGATGATGTGCTGGGTCGCGGCCGCGCGGGGCGCCGATCTGGCCGCGGAGCGCGGCGACGACGAGCGCGCGCAGCGGTGGCAGGCGGGCGCCGAGGAGATCAAGGCCGAGATCCTGGACAAGGGCGTGTCCAGCCGGGGCGTGTTCCGGCAGCACTACGAGACCGACGACCTGGACGCCTCGCTGCTGCTCCTGCCCATCCTGGGATTCCTGCCCCCCGACGACGAGCGGGTCAAGGCCACCGTGCTCGCCATCGCCGACGAGCTGACCAAGGACGACCTGGTCCTGCGCTACAAGGTGGGGGGAACCGACACCGGGTTCGAGGGTGAGGAAGGCACCTTCACCATCTGCTCGTTCTGGCTGGTGACCGCGCTGGCCATGACCGGCGAGACCAAGCGCGCGCATGCGCTGTGCCAGAAGCTGCTGTCGTTCGCCGGGCCGCTCTACCTCTACGCCGAGGAAATCGACACCGGAACCGGCCTGCACCTCGGCAACTTCCCGCAGGCGTTCACCCACCTGTCCCTGATCGAGGCCGTCTCCCTGCTGATCGAATCGGAGCCGGCCGGGAGCGGCTCGACGTTCGCTCTCTGAGCGAGGGCGAAGCCGGCCCGGGTGGTTCCCTGAGTCTGGCGGCTTAGCCCGGCGGCTCAGCTCGACGGGCGCGGGCCGGAGAGCACGACGACGGAGCGGGGGCCGACGGTGACGCTGTCACCGCCGTGGCGGTCGGCCGGCCCGGAACGGGCCGGCGGCGCGGGCTCGTAGCTGTCTATCTCGGCGTGCCACGCCGCCTGCTCCCTGGTGACCGGCAGGGTGAAGTCGAGCGGCTCCCACCAGGCGTTCACCAGGACCAGGAAGTCATCATCGAGCAGCAGCGTTCCGTCGGCGGCCCGGTCCGGGTCATCAGATCCGTCCAGGTACAGGGCGACCGCCAGGGCGCTGCCGTCGGACCAGTCGGCGGCCGTCATCTCGGTGCCGCCCGGGGTGAACCAGCGCAGCTGCGACGCCTCGGCTCCGGCCAGGAACTGGCGCCGGCGGAACACCGGGTGCGCTCGCCGGAAGGCGACCAGCCGCCTGGTGAAATCCAGCAGCTCCGGGTCCGGCTGGGACCAGTCGAACCAGGCGATCTCGGTGTCCTGGCAGTACGCATTGTTGTTGCCCTGCTGGGTGCGGCCCATCTCGTCGCCGCCGAGCAGCATCGGGATCCCGAACGACAACAGCAAGGTGGTGAGCATCGCGCGGGACTGGCGGGCCCGCAGGGCCAGCACGCCCGGATCGCCGGTCGGGCCTTCGGCGCCGCAGTTCCACGAGCGGTTGTCGTCGGTTCCGTCGCGGTTCGATTCGCCGTTGGCCTCGTTGTGCTTGTCGTTGTAGGAGACCAGGTCGCGGAGGGTGAAGCCGTCGTGGACCGTGATCAGGTTCACCGAGGCCGTCGGCCGCCGCCGGGCGCCCGCGTAGAGGTCCGCGGACCCGCAGAACCGGGAGGCGAACTCACCGATGCCTACCGGGTGGCTGCGCCAGAAGTCACGCATGGTGTCTCGGTACTTGCCGTTCCACTCGCGCCACAGCGCCGGGAAGCCGCCCAGGTCGTAGCTGTCCAGCTGGCCGACGTCCCACGGCTCGGCGATCAGCTTGGCCCGGGACACGATGGGATCCTGCGCGACCATGTCGAGGAAGGCTGACCTCTTCTCGAACTCGCCTTCCTGGCGGGCCAGCGCGGGAGCGAGGTCGAACCGGAAGCCGTCGACCCGCATTTCGGTCAGCCAGTAGCGCAGCGAGTCCATGATCAGCTGGAGGGTCAGCGGGTCGCCGACATTAAGCGAGTTGCCGCAGCCGGTGGTGTCGACATAGTGGCGCGAGTCGCCGGGTTCCAGCCGGTAGTACGCGGGGTTGTCGAGGCCGCGGAAGCACAGCGTCGGGCCGAGCTGGTTGCCTTCCGCGCTGTGATTGAAGACAACATCAAGAATCACCTCGAGCCCGGCGGCGTGCAAGGCGTCGACCATGGCCTTGAACTCGGCCACCTGGCCGCCCGGCCGCCCGGCCCTGACCTCGGCCGAGTATCCCTGCTGCGGCGCGAAGTAGCCGATCGTGTTGTACCCCCAGTAGTTCGTCAGCCCGCGCTGCGGCAGGAACGCCTCGGACACGCTTTCGTGCACCGGCAGCAGTTCGACGGCGGACACGCCGAGGTCGAGCAGGTGGGCGATGGCCGCCTCGTGCCCGAGCCCGGCATAGGTGCCGCGCAGCTCGGGCGGCACCCCGGGATGGCGCATCGTGAAGCCCTTGACGTGCACCTCGTAGATGACGGTGTCCGCGTAGCGGTGCCAGGGCGCCGTAACCTCGGTCCAGCGATGCGTCTCATCCACGACGAGGCTGCGCGGTACCTGCGCCGCGGAGTCGAGCGTGCTCGCCGTGTCGGGGTCGCCGGCCGCGTACCCGAGCACCTCCGGCCCGAAGGTGACGGTCCCGTGCACCGCCCGCGCATAGGGATCAAGCAGGAGCTTGGCCGGATTGCAGCGCACGCCGCGGGCCGGGTCGTAGGGGCCCGCGGCCCGGTACCCGTAGGCCTGCCCGGCCCCAATCCCCGGCACGAAGGCGTGCCAGACGCCGTCGTCGTAGTCCCGCAGCGGGATCTGGGTCTCCGCGCCGGCCCCATCGAACAGGCAGAGCGTCATGCCGTCGGCGACGCCGGAGGCGACCGCGAAGTTCGTCCCGCCGGCGGAGATCGTCGCGCCCAGCGGGAACTGGCTGCCCGGGAGCGTCTCCGCAACCGGCCGGGCGGTCGCCGTCATCGTCCGGCCGCCTGGTCCAGGATCCGTACTATCTCGCCGATCGAGCGGACCTCACCGTGGCGGCGGCGGATCACGTCGGCGATCAGCCCGGTCCAGCCGGTCTGGTGCGCGGCGCCGATCGCGGCACCGTTGTCACCGTGGAAGTACTCGCTGAAGACCAGGTTGTCCTTCCAGGCCGGATCGTTCTGCAGCAGTTCGGTCCCGCCGAAGCAGGGCCGGCGGCCGTCCGGCCCGCGGGTGAAGATCGAGATGAGCCGGTCGGACAGGTCGAGGGCGACCAGGTCCAGGGTGAGCTGCCGGCCCGACCCGGTCGGGTACTCGATCGTCAGCTCGTCGCCGAAGAACCGGCTGTAGCGGTCCAGCACGCTGATGACCAGGTAGTTCAGCGGGAACCAGACCGGGCCGCGCCAGTTGGAATTCCCGCCGAACATGGCCGTGGTCGACTCGGCGGGCTCATAGTCGACGCTGGCGCTGACGCCCTCGACGTCGAGTTCGTACGGATGCTCGCGGTGCCAGGCCGACAGCGCGCGCAGGCCGTGCGGGGACAGGAATTCGGCCTCGTCGAACAGCCAGCGCAGCAGCCGTTCCAGCCGGTCCGGGCCGGCCAGGCTGAGCAGCAGCCGCCGGTTGCCCGGCTCGCCGCGCAGCAGGCCGAGTTCGCGGAGCTTGGCGGGGTCGCTGAGGCCCTCCTGGCCCAGCAGGCCCGCGAACTTCTTGCCCAGGACGAGCGCACGCTCAAGATCATGCTCGTCGATGACCACGGCGGCCAGGGCCGGGATGATGCCGACCATCGACCGGGCCTTCACGGGTACGCACGCCCCGCTCGGCGTCACCAGCCGGTCATAGTAGAGCCCGTCGGTCTCGTCCCACAGGCCCTGGCTGTTCAGCGCGTCCCGGATGGCGGCGAAGTGCTCAAGGAACTTCAGCACGAGATCCGAGGCCGGCCGCTGCCCGGACCGGTTCAGGACGGAGGCGATGGACCCCATGGCGACCGCGTAGAACCCCATCCACCCGGTGGCGTCGGACTGCTCCAGGATGCCGCCGACCGGCAGGTGCGAGCGGTCGATCGGGCCGATGTTGTCCAGTCCGAGGAAGCCGCCCTCGAACACGTTGTTGCCGCCCTTATCCTCCAGATTGACCCACCAGGTGAAGTTGACCAGCAGCTTGTCGAAGACCCGGCTGAGGAAATCGATGTCACGGCCGCCGTCGATCGCGAACAGCTCCAGCGCGGCCCAGGCCTGCACCGGCGGGTTCACGTCGCCGAAGTCCCACTCATACGCGGGCAGCGCCCCGTTCGGGTGCTGGAACCACTCCCGGCACAGCAGGATCAGCTGGTACTTGGCGAACGCCGGGTCGATGTGCGCGAGCGCGACCGTGTGGAACGCCAGGTCCCAGGCGGCGAACCAGGGGTACTCCCACTTGTCCGGCATCGACATGATGTCGAAGGAGTTGAAGTTACGCCAGCGGGAGTTGCGCCCGGTCAGCCGCTCGGGCGGCGGGACCGGCTGGGTCGGGTCGCCGTCCAGCCAGCGGCCCACGTCGTAGTAGTACAGCTGCTTGCTCCACAGCATCCCGGCGAACGCCTGCCGCATCACCATCGCCTCGTCGGCGGATGCGCCGGCCGGGGTCAGGTCGGCGTAGAATTCATCGGCCTCGGCCCGCCGCGCCGCCAGCACGCGGTCGAACTGGGCGCCGAGCGCGCTGGCCGGCTTCGCCCCGGCCGCCTTGGCCGGCCGGGGCGCAGCCGGAGCCGCAACTCGGTCGTTTCACCGGCCTGCAGCGTCAGCTGATACCAGAAGGCGCATTTGGTGCCGGTGCGAGCGGGATTGACGGTGGGCGCGCCGCCGATCACGTGGTCGTTGATGCCGTCCTTCGGGTACGGAGTGACCGGCGTCGCGCCGAACAGCCGTGCCTCGTTGGTCTCGTTCTCGCAGAACAGCAGCTCAGGATCGGTGCTGGCCGGCCCCGGGCCGGCGATCAGCTCGAGCGGGCCGAGGAACGGATGCTCGATGCCGACGGCCGCCGGGCCGGGCGCCGCGGCCAGGACCGGCTTCGGGGCGTCGGCGTCCCAGGACCAGGTGTTGCGGAACCAGGCGGTCGGCAGCACGTGCAGCGTCGCCGCTTCCGGGCCCGCGTTGGTCACCTGGATCGCCATCAGCAGGTCGTCCGGATCGGCCTTGGCGTAGTGCACCTCGACGATCCAGTAGCGGTCGCTGTCAAATACCCCGGTGTCGATCAGCTCGTATTCCGGCTGATGCCGGCTGCGTGCCCCGTTTTCGCTGATGAGGTCCTGGTACGGGAACTCGGCCTGCGGATAGTGGTAGCGCCAGCGGTTCCATGCGTGGCTCGGGATCGCGTCCAGGTACCACCAGTAATCCTTGACGTCCTCGCCGTGATTGCCCTGAGCCCCGGTCAGCCCGAACGGGCGCTCCTTCAGGATCGGGTCGCGGCCGTTCCACAGCGCCAGGCCCAGGCACAGCCGCTGCTCCACGTCGCAGAATCCGGCCATGCCGTCCTCGCCCCACCGGTAAGCGCGGGACCTGGCGTGATCGTGCGGCAGGTAGTCCCACGCCTCGCCGTCGGCGCTGTAGTCCTCGCGGACCGTTCCCCACTGTCGCTCGCTGACGTACGGCCCCCACTGATACCACTCGCCGGCCTGCCGCAGCCCGTCCTCTAGCTTGCCGAACCCTGCTACCCGATCACTTTCGGCGCCCACCGGAGTCCCTCCGTTTGGTGTACAGAGCCCGCGCAGGTGGCCTCACCCGGCCGCCGCCGCGATCGCGGCGAGCCGGACGATATTCGTGGCCAGCCACCTATGCCTTCGTAACAAGCGGACCGGCCCGCTTCATCACCCGGGAAGGGTGAACGGCTCGCCGCCAGCGCCGGGAGTTGCGGATTTCGGCCATTGACCGGATATTTGCGCCGGGCTTTGCCGCCAGCATCAGCATTACCATTGAACGGCTGGCCAACTCCGGCGAAACGCGGCGCCACGAAAAGCTATCGTGATAGCAACTAGATTCTCCTGGCCTTGACTTGCGCCCGGCCGCGGCGGGACCGCGCGGCGCGGTCACCCCACCTGGGTTACCCGGCTCGGGGCCGCAGGCGCGATAATGACCGATAGCGGGCGCGCTTGAGCCGCTCAGCCGGTATCCGAGACCCAGGTCGCCGAGTGGTCAGGCACCTGCAGTGCGATGAGTGGGAGAGCGGCTATGCCGGAAGGCCTGAGTCCCATCGAGGCCGGTAAGAAGCTCCACGAACACGGCGAGCAGGCCGAGCGGGACGAGGGATCGGGCGATCAGGGCGGCGGCCGGACGCGCGAAGAGCGGCACTCCCGGATCGTGCAGATCTGCGAGGCCATACTGCTGGCACTCGTGACGATCACCGCCGCGTGGGCCGGCTATGCGGCCGCGCGATGGGGCACCGCATCGCGCATCGAAATCGCGCAGTCGTCCACCATGCGCAACCTGGCGACGCGCTACGACCTCCAGGCCCAGTCGACCCGCAACTTCGACTCCTCGACGTTCAACGCCTGGTTCATCGCGTTCACCCTCAACAGCCCGCAAAAGGAGGCCATCGCGATACGCCGCTTCCGGCCGCAGTTCCGGGTGGCCTTCAACGCCTGGATGGCGACTGATCCCCTGCACAACAAGAATGCGCCGCCCGGACCGACCTACATGCCGCAGTACAAGCTGCCGGACCTGGCGAAGGCCAATGCGCTCGACACGGAGGCCAACACGAAGTTTGACGTGGGCAACCATGGCGGGCTAGTCAGCGACGACTACGTCCGCATTACGGTCTTCCTCGCCGCGGTGCTGTTCCTGGTGGGCATCGGCAGCTCGTTCAAGCTAGTTAACATCCGCTACGCGCTGGTCGGTTTCGGTACCGTCCTGCTGATTCTCGCTGTGGTCCTGCTCTTGCGGCAGCCCGGGCTGCCGGCGGCCTGACACCGCGCAAGATAGCGCTATGCGCCCGGCGGAAGAGAGTCCAGCCTGGCGATGAGGCTGCCGATTTCCCGGTCCTGGGTCAGCAGGTGCTCCTGGATCTGCAGGGCTTCATGCAGGACCGCCTCGGCGTCCTGGTAGGTGTTCTCCGCCCGCTCGTCCGACGCTGCGGCCTGCACGTTCTGGCCCACGATGATAATCGAGAGCAGCACCAGCTGAATAAAGGTCTGCGCAATCCACTGCACGATGCCGCCGAGGCCATTGTGGATGGCAGCGGGCAGGCCGAAAAGCGCAATGATCGCGAAGATGTACGCGCACCACATGGAGCCGACGGCTGCGGTGATCTTCAGCGCGAAAGCCGTGTTGAAACGCGTGATCGGGCCAGTCCGCGGGAACTGGTCAGCCACCTTGGCCGGGCCGGCCGCCTTGCGATGCCGAATATGCGGGTGCGGGACGTGCTGGAATGAACTCATGCGGTCCTCCGCGTTAGGTCCTCGTGGTCACAGCCGGGTTCCGGGCCGGTCTTCGTTCCGCCATGGTTACCGCATGAGGCCGGCCGTCCTGGCCCGGTTAGCCGGTTCCCTCCAGCTGGATCGGCTCGGGGGCAGGCCCGCGGGTGACCAGCAGCCGCAGGGCCGCGGACGGGAACAGGGCCGCGGATAGCAGCCCGGCGGCGAGCAGCGAGGCGCTCTCGGTCGGGGTGATCTGCCCGGCGGCCAGCCCGATCTGGCTAGCCACGATCACGAAGGTGAGCGTGGTCGCCTGCATCAGGCCGGCCACCGCCGCGCGGCGGTGGCCGACGAGGCGCGTGTACAGCAGCGCGGGCAGGCCCCGCACCAGCAGCAGGGCGAGCAGGAACAGCGGCACTTCCGCGATCGCGGTGGGGTTGCTGAGCAGCGCCCTCAGGTCGAACTGGACACCGGTGGCAATGAAGAAGACCGGGATCAGGAAACCGAAGCCGATGCCCTGCAGCTTCGTCTGGAAGTGCGGGTGCGGGTCCTTGCCGGACAGCTCGATCATGCGCACCAGCAGCCCGGCGGCGAACGAGCCGAGAATCGCGGCAAACCCGAACCGGTAGGCAAGGACGCCGAAGCCCAGCGCGAGCGTGAGCGCGGCCCGCACGCGCAGCTGGGCGCTGCGGTCTTCCAGCCGGTTGAGCAGCCGCTCCAGGCGATCCATCCGGCGCACCCGGCCCAGGGCGAGCCCGGACAGGGCCAGCAGCGCGAGAAAGACCACCAGCGAGGCCACCCGCTCAGCTGACGTCTTCGACGTCGCGGAGAACAACAGGGACAGCAAGATGATCGGCCCCACCTCGGCCAGGGCGGCGGCCGTCATGACGAGCTGGCCGAAACGCGTGTCCTCCTCCCCCGCGTCCTTCAGCAACGGCAGCAGCAGCCCGGCGGACGTCGACATCAAGACGATCGCCAGGAACAGCGGCCGGCTCGACCAGGCCGGCCAGGTCCAGCGCGAAGGCGCACCCGAGGCTGAGCAGCACCGAGGCACCGAACGCCCAGCCGGCCAGCCGGCCGAGCGGTCCCCGCAGCCGCCGGATGTCAATCTCCAGGCCGGCCAGGAACAGCAGCATCCCGAGCCCAAGGCCGCTCAGCACCCGGACCGGGATATCGATGTGCACCCAGCCGAGCACCGAAGGGCCGGCCACGATCCCGGCGATGACCTCCAGCACGGCGCCCGGCACCGGGAACGCCGGCAGGAGGCCAAGTACGACCGGAACGAGAACCGCGATCGCGGCAATGATCAGGAGATCATTGAACGAGATAGCTGGCATGCGCAAACCCCACATCCGGCCGAGTTCAGTGTTCAGTGTTGCATGCTGGGCCGGCCGGCCGGTGCTGCCGCGGCCCTCGGACTATGCGGGCTAATGCCGTCACTCTAAGGTTCAGTTGTGATGAGGATTTGAGCTGGGCGGGGGCCGGGGCGGATTCCGCTGGCAGCACTCAGCCGCCGCCAGTGCTCGCGATCAGGGATCGGTGACTTCATGAGCAAGATTTCGCCCGGTGTGCTGGCCCCGCCGCACGAGGTGCTCACGCCTGACGAATGGCGGGCCAGGGGCCGCGAGCGGCGCAACCTGGTGCCCCGGTCAAGCCATGCGCAGTGGGCGCCGCCGGAGGATCGGCCAGATCCGGTCGCCATTCTCGAGGAGCAGGCCAAGACGCGGGTAGCGGACCTGATCCCGATCCGGCACGGGCGCATGATCGCCTCGCCGTTCGGATACTTCCGCGGCGCGGCGGCGCCGATGGCGTGGGATCTCGCGCACACTCCCACGACCGAGATCCGGGTGCAGGCCTGCGGTGACGCGCACCTGCTTAATTTCGGCATGTTCGCGGCGCCGGACCGGCGCCTGGTATTCGACGTCAACGACTTCGATGAGACGCTCCCGGCGCCATTCGAATGGGACGTCAAGCGCCTCGCGGCCAGCTTCGCCGTCGCCGCGCGGGACAATGGCTTCTCGGACCGCAACGCCCATACCGCGGCTCGCCTCACGGTCCGCAGCTATCGCACCGAGATGGCGAACTACGCCGCCATGCGATTCCTCAAGGTCTGGTACTCCAGGATCGATGTCGCCGAGGTGAGCAGGCTGTTCGACGCGGTTCAGCCGAAGGATGCCGTACGCCGGCGCCACCTGGACATATCGAAGGCGATGCGCCGTACGAGCCTCAAGGCGTTCCTGAAAATGTGCGACCAGGTCGAGGGGCAGTATCGGATCCGGCCCGCTCATCCGGTGATCGTGCGATTCCCCATCGAGCTTTACCCCGGCGTCCTGGAGGAGCTTCGCAGCGCCGTCGCGCTGTACCTGCAGACGCTGCCCGCGGATCGGCGCGAGGTGCTGCGCCGGTTCTACTTCGGCGACTTCGCCCGCAAGGTCGTCGGCGTCGGGTCGGTCGGGACCGAGGCGTTCGTCATGCTGCTGATCGGGGATCGCGAGGACGAGCCGCTGTTCCTCCAGCTCAAGGAGGCACAGGAGTCGGTGCTGGCCCCGTTCGCCGGCCAGAGTGAATACGCGCACCAGGGTGAGCGCGTGGTCATCGGCCAGCAGCTGACGCAGGCCGCCACCGACCCTTTCCTCGGCTGGACGAACGGCATCGGCACCGATGGCACCAGCCACAAGGACTACTACGTGCGCCAGCTGCGGGACATGAAGGGCAGCATGAGCGTCCCGTTGATGGACCCGCTCCAGCTCGACTACTACGGCAGGCTCTGCGGCTGGGCGCTGGCCCGTGCGCACGCCCGGACCGGACGGGCCACCATGATCTCCGGCTACCTGGGCAGTAGCGAGGCCTTCGATCACGCCATAGCGGATTTCGCGATCGCCTATGCCGATCAGAACGAGCAGGACCACCGGCGGCTGCTCGAAGCCGTCTCGGCCGGGCGCGTGCTGGCGACGGCCGAGGTGTGACCGCTGGCCGTCGGCTGGCCGGTGCTGTCAGCTGGCGGTCAGAAAGCATTCAGGATGTCCTGAGCGTGTCCTGAGCTATATTTCAGCTACGTTTCCGACTATCGAAGCATGCCGGCTGACTTGTACGGATCCAGCGCAGCGTGCGCGCGCCACGACGTTGCGGCGGAGTCGTGCCGGGCGCGGCAGATCGTGCTGCCCGCATCCCTGCAGTCGGCCGGGCTGGCCCGGAAAGCCACCCGGATGGTGCTGGCCTCCTGGCAGCTGACTCACCTGGAGGAGACGACGGTCCTGCTCGTCTCGGAATTGGTCGGCAACGTCGTCCGGCATGCCCGCACCGGCGGGCATGTACTCGCGCTACGCCTGGAAGCCACCGGAAGCTGGCTGCGGATCGAGGTCCACGACGCCGACCCGCGCCCGCCGCAGCCCCGCGTGCCCGTCGGGCTGGACGAATCAGGATTCGGATTCGTGCTGGTGGAAGCCCTGGCCGGCAAGTGGGGCATACGGGAGACCGCAACGGGCAAAGCCGTCTGGGCCGAACTGGACGCCTGGCCGGCCGGCCAGGGGCTGGGCGACTAGGCGACTCTCCGGCAGAATGTACTGCCATGCCTACGGGAACCGGAACGAAGCCAATGGTGATCGTCGGCGGCGGCATGGCCGGGGGCAACGCCGCCGCGACTCTGCGGGACGAGGGTTTCGGTGGCCGGGTCGTGCTCATCGGCCGGGAACCAGGTGTTCCCTTCGGCCGTCCTCCGCTCTCCAAGACGTACCTGCGGTCGGAGGAGGATCTCGAGGGCTGGTATGTCAGGCCGGCCGGCTGGTATGAGGCGCACGGGGTCGAGCTGGTCCAATCCAGTGTCGTGGCCGTCGATGCCGCGGCGCACACGGTGGCCCTGGGCTCGGGCCGGGAGCTTGAGTACCAGAAGGTCCTGCTCGCCACCGGAGGGCAGAATCGCCGCCTGCAGCTCCCCGGGGCTGAGCTGCCGGGGATCCACTATCTGCGGACGCTGGCGGACTGCGAGGCAATCAAGCGGGAGGCAGTCGCGGGCCGGCACGCCGTCGTGGTAGGCATGGGATTCATCGGCTGCGAGGTGACGGCCTCCCTCACGCAGCTTGGGGTTCGCGTGACCTCGGTGTTTCCCGGGCACGCCCCGCTGGACAGAGTCCTCGGCGCGGAGCTGGGCGCGGTATTCGGCGCTATCCACCGCGCGAACGGCGTCGAGTTGAGGGCCGGAACTCAGGTGGCCGCGTTCGAGGGAACCGGGCGGCTGGAAGCCGTGGTGACCGCCACCGGCGATCGGGTTGAGTGCGATTTTGCCGTCGTTGGTGCCGGGATACATCCCGACGTGCCGGCCGTCGCGGGGCGGTCGATCGCGCAGGAGAACGGGATTCTGGTCGACGAACTGTGCCGGACCAGCGCGGCGGACGTCTTTGCCGCCGGCGATGTGGCCAACCACCTCCACCCGCTGTTCGGCCGGGTCCGGGTCGAGCACTACAACAACGCCGAAAAGCAGGGAACCGCGGCCGCGAAGTCGATGCTGGGCTCGGCCACCCCGTACGGCTACATCCATACCTTCTGGTCCGATCAGTACGAGCACAAGCTCGAGTACGTCGGCCACGCCGCCAGCTGGGACGACTTCATTATCCGCGGGAGCCTGGAGGAAGCCAGGCTGGTCGGGTTCTACCTGCTCGACGGGCGCGTGCTGGCCGCCGTCGGGCTGGACCGCGGCGGCGACCCCGAGCTGGATCGCGACTCCGAGATGGCGGCCTGCGCGCGCCTGGTGGCCGCGCGGGCCCGGCCCGATCGGGCTGTGCTCGCCGACTCCGGCGCGGATCTGTGGTCGCTAGCGCGCTGAGTGCGAGCGCCGCGGTCAGCCGCTGGCTCAGCCCGGTCCGGCGTTGGAGAACAGCGGGATGTTCGCGCCGCTGGCCGGGGCCAGCGGGCTGTCCAGCAGGGCGACGATGAGTGCTGCGACATCACCGGGGGTCAGGCCGGGGCGAAGGTCAGGGTTGGCCTGACGCAGCATCTGGGTGTCAACGGCTCCCGGGCTCACGCAGATGGCGCAGATGCCGTGCTGCTTGCCTTCCACCGCGATCGCCTCGGTGAGGCCGATGACCCCGTACTTGGAGACGTTGTAGGCCGCGAGCCCGGGGAACTTCTCGGTGGCATAGACGCCGGACAGCGAGGCGATGTTGACGATCCGCCCTTCCCCGGCGGAGCGCATGGCGATGAAGGCCGCCCGGCAGCAGAGGAACGAGCCGGTCAGGTTGACCCGGAGCGTCTGCTCCCAGGTCTCCGGGGTCGTATCGGCGAACGGCACGGACGTCAGCACCGCGGCCGCGCAGACCAGGGCGGCGGGACGGCCGGCCCGCTCCGCAGCGGCGAAGAGCCGCTCCACCTCGCTGGCCTGGCTCACGTCAGTCGGCACCGGCGTGGCCGCGCCGCCCGCCTGCCGGATCCGCCCGGCCACGTTGCCCAGGGCTTCGCCGTCGCGTGCGGCCAGGAAGACGTGCGCTCCGGCCGCGGCGATGGCCTCGGCGGTGGCGGCGCCGATCCCGCGGCTGGCGCCGGTGACTACCGCCAGCCGTCCGGACAGCCAGTGCCCTTGGTCACCCACCGGGTTCGCCCCCGGCCCCTGGATCAGTCACTAGCCGGTAGAGCTGCTCGTGAGCGTCCAGGCTCCGCTGCAGGTCCAGGTGGGTCGTGGCATGGTCGCGGCAGGCCGAGCGGGAGATTCCGGCGGTCTTGCCGACGGCATCGGCGGCCGCCTGGATGTCGCCGGGCGGGACCAGGAAGCCGGTCACGCCGTCGGCGATCACCTCACTGAGCGCGCCGCACCTGAACGCGACCACCGGAGTCCCGCAGGCCTGCGCCTCGGCGGCGGCCATGCCGAACGGCTCATCCCACGCCGACGGGCACAAGACGACGGCCGCGCGGGTCATCGCGGCCCACAGGGATGCCCGCGGCACGGCCGGATGGACGGCCACGCCCGGCTGGGCCCGGCGCGGGCCGATCTGCTCGCGGGCGTATCCGGCGTCGTAGGCGTCGCCGTACAGGTCGATCGGGATTCCCGCCGCGCGGGCGATATCGATAGCTTCGGCGGCTCCCTTCTCGGGGCTTCAGCCGGCCGGCGAACACGGCGCCGTCCCCGGCCGACCGCGACCAGGGAATCACGTCGGTGGGCACGTACGGCGGGAGGATCGCCGCCACGCGGGTAATCCGGCGCCAGGCGCTGGCCTGGAAGACCGAGACGGCGGCCACCGCCGGCGGTTTGTCGCACCGGGCAGCGTGACCGAGCGCCGCTGCTACCGCCTCGTCCGGCGGCAGGTGCAGCGTGTGCACCACGGGCGGGGCCAGCGTGGTGGCCAGCCTGATCGCGGGCGGGTCGAAGGCGTGATTATGGATAACGTCGTATCGGACCTGCCGTACCTGCGCGTAAGCGCTGGCAAAGGCCGCCTCGGCCGCGGCCGGGTCGGGCGCGGCCGCGGCCGTCGCGGCCGGCCCGGATGCCCGGTAGAGCGTGGCCGCCAGGGACCGGGGATCGATACCGGTGTCGATTACCGTCACCCCCGGTATCTCGGACCCCGTCGCGGCATAGACGTGCACGTCGTGCCCGCGGCGGGCCAGGCCCCGGGCGAGATCGGACACGAACGCCTGCGAGCCGCCGCGCTGCGGCTCGCTAATGGCCGTCACCAGCGGCGCGATGATCGCGATCTTCATCGGGCCACCACCTTGAAGGCCAGGTCACGCGGCGGATTGATGCCCAGAACCGGGTACGGGACCCGGCGCCGGCCGCGGCGGCGGACCTCCTCCGCCGCGCCGGGATAGAAGATTCCGGCCAGTTCGATCGCCTCCTGGAGACTGGCGAACTCGGCCGACATCTCCCCTCCGAAGCTGACGTACTGGTAGCCGAAGGCGGCGAGCCAGTCGAGGTTGTTCGGCCAGATGATGGCGACGCAGCCGCCTGGCCGGCAGACCCGCTCCATCTCGGCCAGGCCGGCCTCGCCGCCATGTCCCGAGGCCGGGGTAAACGCCGAGCAGGCGACGACCAGGTCGGCGAAACCGCTAGCGACTGGCAGGTCGTCGAAAAACCCCGAGGTTACCCGGGCGCAGTCTGCGTGCCCGGTTTCCCCGAGCTTCCGCCGCAGCAGCTCGCGCAACGGCCCGGCCGGCTCGATCGCCACCAGCTCCCGCCCGCGGCCGGCCAGCTGGAGCGTCAGCCGTCCCGAGCCCGCGCCGACCTCGACGATCCGGTCCGCGTCACGCGGCAGCCATCCGAGGATGCCCGGATGGAGCCGCTCCGCGCGGACCAGCCGGTCATAGAGCTCCGGCTCGAGCCGGTACAGCAGCTGCCAGGCCAGGACGACATCGGTTTGCGGATCACCGTCCCCGCCGGGAGCGAACCGGGTCGCCTCTTCGCGGGTCAGCACCCCGAGGTCCGCGGCCGTATAGCGCCGGCGCAATTCCCGGCCCCGCCGGGCCGGGGCCTCAGGCCTGACCACCGACCTGAGCCCAGTTCTTGTCGGTTTCCCACACCCGGACTGATCGCAGCAGCCCCTCCGGGAACTCTGGCCGGAGCCGGTCCCAGAAGACCAGGGCGAGATTCTCGGCCGTGGGGATGAGCCCCTTGAGCCACGGGACATCGGTATTCAGATTGCGGTGATCCACATCCGCGATGATCTGCCGGCAGATCACGTCCGAGAGCACCTTGAGGTCGAACACATAGCCGCTGGCCTGGTCGATCGGTCCGGCCAGGACGACCTCGAGAACGTAATTGTGCCCATGCAGGTTCGCGCATTTCCCGAACCGGCGCCGGTTCTCCGCATCGGTCAGGCTGTCGTCGCATAGCTGGTGCGCCGCATTGAACGATTCGCGCCGGCCGACCAGCGCAGTCATCGGGCTGGTCATAACCTTCGGCCGGCGGCGGCCGCACGGGCCGCGCTGTGCGCCTGCAGAGCCATAGATCGACCATAGCAGTGCACTTCCGCAGCGTGGCCGGGCGACGGCGCCGCCCGGTCCGGTCCGGCCCGGTTCACCCCGCCGCGGGTCAGATGAGCTCGAGCTGGCGCGCGCGGCGGACCGCCTCCCGGCGGTGAGTCGCCTCCAGCTTGCGGTAGATGCTCTTGAGGTGGCTCTTAACGGTGTTCACCGAAATGTACATCTCGCTGGCGACCTCGGCCGTGCTCAGCAGCCCGGCCACGTTGCGGAGCACTTCGCGCTCACGTTCGCTGAGCGGTATGACCACCACCGGCGGCGCCTTCGCCAGCCCGCCCTGGCTGGCCGGCGTCATGCCGAGGCTGATCAGGCCGGGCTCGAGCAGCTGCCGGTGCGCGCGGGCCAGGTCGGGGTCGCGCCGCAGCACGCTGCCGAGCCAGGCCCGCTGCATGGCGAACGGCAGCCGGCGCTGCTCTCGCTCGGCCAGCCGGAGCGCGGACTCAAGTGACCGGCGACCGCGCGCGCGGTCACCGCTGTCGTAGCTCAGCCGGGCGTCAACCAGGCACGCCTGCAGGTGCACCTGGTCGGGCAGCTCTCCGGGGGCGGCCAGCGCGGGGGCCAGCGCGCGCCTGGCGCTGTTGCGGTCTCCGGCCGCCACCCACGCGAGCGCCAGCGCAACCGCCGCCTCCAGCGCGGAGTCGCCGCGGACCCGCTCGGCCGCGGCGAATGCCGCCCGGAGATCACCGGCCGCCGTGCAGGCCTGGGACTCGACCAGGGTCAGCCGCTGCTCGAGCCACGGCGGAACCAGCCACCCGCGCCGGGCCCCCGCGACCATCTCCGCGGCTACCTTGGGGCGTCCTTCGGCCAGGCTGACGATCGCCCGGACCAGGCCGGCCACGGTACTGACCAGCTTGTCCGGGCGGACGCCGAGGGCGGCGTGCGCCTGCTTGAGGCGGCTGTGCGCCGCGCGCAACTCGTTGCGCTCCAGGTGCACCCAGGCCAGCGCGACGGACGCCGCGGGGTTCTGCTGCTGGCCGGGCGGCCGCTGCCCGTCGGCCGCGGGCGCCGCCTGGGCAGCCAGGGTGGCGGCGCGGCGCAGGCCGCCGCGCAGGGCCTCGGTCAGCGCGAGCTGTCCGAGGCAGTCGGCTTGCTCGTACTCGTTGCCCGAGACGACCGCGGCGGCGGCGCCGGAGTCAAGGACACGGGCCGCCTCATCGAGATGGCCGGACCAAAGCTCGACTGCGCCGCGGCCGGACAGGATATACGCGCTGATTTCAGGACGCCGGGCGAGCTTGTCCCGGGGCATCGCGTCGACCAGCATCTCGGCGCTGGCCGAGGCGGCGGTCGCGGCGGCCAGGTCCCCGGCCCGACGCGAGGCGGCGAGCCGGATCATCGCGACGGCCAGCCGGGACTCCGTCTCCTGATCGTCCGGAAGGCCGCCGACGATGCCTTCCGCGGCACCCAGCATGGCGGCGCTGGCATCATCCTGGCCGGCCGACAATGCGACGGCGGCCGAGACCAGCAACGGCTGGAACTCGTTCCCGCCCTGGCTCGGCGGCATTTTCCGGAACTCGTCGGCGAGCGGCCGGCCGCCCCGCGGCTCGATAATCTCGCCGACCGCCAGCCCGCTGATGACCATGCCCGCGGCGAGCTGCCAGTCGCCGGCTTCGGCGGCGTGCCGCACCGCGTCGGTGAGCTGGCCGTTCCGCTCGTACCACCGGGCCGCTCGCCGGTGCAGCGAGGCCGGCCGGTCCGGATACTCGTGCCTCAGCTTGAGGCGGAGCACTTCGGCGAGCAGCGTGTGGTAGCGATACCACCCGCATCCGAGTGGCTGGACGAAGGCATTCGCATGCGCCACCTCCACCAGCATCGCGGCCGCATGCTCATTACCGGTCAGCTCGCTGGCGGCCTCCGCGCTGACCCGATCCAGGATGCTGGTGCTCAGCAGCATGTCCCGGACCTCGGGACGCAGGGTGCTGAGCACCTCCTCCACCAGATAGCCGGTCACGGCGCTGTCCTCGGCGGCCAGCTCCTTGACGAACTGGTCCGGGTCGGGGTGGGCGCCCATCGAGATCGCGGCCAGCCGGAGGCCGGCCGCCCAGCCCTCGGTCCGCCGGGTCAGGCACTCAAGCGACTCGGCCGGCAGCACGATGCCGTGCTGCCCCAGCAGCTCCCCGGCCTCGGCGACGCTGAACGCGAGGTCGGCGGCCCGGATCTCGGTCAGCTCTCCGGCCAGCCGGTAGCGGTGCAGCGGCAGCAGCGGGTCCATTCTCGAGGAGGCCAGCAGCCGCAGGCCAGAGCCCACGTTCCGCAGCACGTAGTCCAGGCCTTCCAGAACTCCCGGATCGGTCAGCAGATGAAGGTCGTCGATGACCAGCGTCACTGGCGGGTCCTGCGGCGCCAGCGCCGACGCCAGCCGGAGCAGGAATGCGTGATCGGCCGTCTCCGCGCTGGCGGCGGCCGGCCACGCGGCCGGGACGGCGAGGCCGGCCCGGCGCAGCGCCGCCACGACATAGGACCAGAAGGTTCGCGGCTCGTTGTCGTAGCCATCGAGCGCAACCCAGGCCACCGGCCCGGGAGCCGCCGCCGCCCACGACGCCATCGCCAGCGTCTTGCCCGCGCCGGGCGGGCCGGTGATGATTGTCAGCCGGCACCACCGCGTGCCCTCGGCAATCAGGGTGCTGATCCGCGGGCGCGGAACTGACCAGCCCGGCACGCCCGGCGTCGTGATCTTAGCCGCCAGTACCGGGTACCGGTCGGAGCAGGCCTGCCTTCCGGCGGGATCCGCCGGTTGCCTGGCCACATTGGTTGTCATCGGAATACCCCAGATCCCTCCCCGGCCAGTGAGGTAGCGATAGCTCGCTGGCCAGGGTTGCCGGTTGGTCCGGGTCCGGTCGGGCATCCAGTGCCGGCCGTTACGGGAGGGCAGCGCTGCCCTCAGCATTAACGAAACGCCATCCGGGCCGGATCCGCATCAGACGATTCGTATGAAACGTCTCAGCACCTGAGCAGCAGGTCGTTAGAGCGCGTCCAGGCCGAGTTCATGCACGCGAGTGACCGCCTCGCTGCGTGACGAGGCCCCGAGCTTCCGGTAGGCGGAGTACGCCTGTGTCTTGACGGTGTGCGAGGAGACGTGCAGCCGTTCGCCGATCTCCCGGAGCGAGAGGTGCGTGGACAGCAGCGGCAGCAGCCGCAACTCGGCTGCCGTCAGCGACGATGCCCCGACGGCGGTTTCCTTGATCCTGGAAAGCCTGGATTGCAGCTCGTCGGCCAAGCGCGGGAGGTTACCCAGGTCGGGCCGTTGCTGCAGGATGTCGTGCACTTGCCGGAGCACCGCCGCGGCACCACCCGGGTCAGCCAGCGTGATGTAGGAGCGCGCTAGCTCGAGAAGCGCCTGGACTGACACCACGGGCAGCGCGTAAGTGAGCAGCGGCCGCAGCCGGGCGGCCCGCGCGAGGTAGAACCGGGCCCGGGGGATGTTCCCCCGGTACAGCTCGGACCGGGTCGCCCAGGCGTAGACGAGGGCACTGGTCCAGTAGTCGTCGAGGCGCTCGGCCTCCACGATGGCGACCGCGCGCTGGGCGAGCGCCGCGGCCTCGGGCCAGTTATCTCGTTCGGCCGCCAGGATGCATTGCTCGGCGAGGATAAGCGCGGCCAGCGGCGTGGCCCCGGCGCCGGTCGCGACGCCGAATGCGCGAGTGAGGATCGGGTCCGCCCGGGCCGGGTCATCTTCCAGCAGATAGGAAATGCCCTCGGTGTACAGCATCGTCGCCCGGTACGGGCTGGCCGGGCTCAGCCCGTCCCAGGCCGCCCGCGCATCGCGCCGCATCTGGCCGACGCCATCGCGGCACAAGATCGCCCGCAAGTACGCGAGGGTGCCCTCCAGCGTGCTTCCGTCCGGCAGGATCCCCGCGGCGGACGCCCGTTCCGCCGCCGCCGCCCAGCGCTCGGCCTCACTCGGCTGGCCGAGGAGGGCAAAGATCAGCGAGCCGTGCACGGCGATCGCGCCATAATGCTCGGCGGCCGTGACATCCCGGAGCGATTCCATCCAGTGCAGCACCGTCTGGACGCGTCCGCCGGCCCACACCGGCTGCGCCAGTTCCAGCAGCAGCCGGGCCACCCGGTCGTAGTCTCCCGCCGCCCGGGCATGCTCGATCGCCGCCTCTGGCATCGCGTTGGCCTCGTACCACGCGGCCGCCCGGAAATGGAGACCCTGGACCAGATCGGGATCTCGCCGCCGGAGTTCTGACTGCAGCAGATCCCGGAGCAGGTGGTGGTAGCGGTACCACTCACGGTGCCGGTCGAGCGGGACCACCAGCAGGTTCCGGCGCTCCAGCTCCTCGAGGACGCGCTCCGATCCCTTCCGGTCCAGGACTGCGTCGCACAGCGATCCGCACATCCGGTCCAGGACCGAGGCATGGGTGAGGAACGAGGCTTCCGCCGGCGAGACCCGGTCGAGCAGCTCAGAGCGCAGGTAGTCGCCCATGAACACGTCGTCACCGGTGAACGTGAAGCCGACGTCGGTGTGCCGGGTGCCGGATTTTATCGCCAGCGCGGCGATGTACAGCCCGGCCGGCCAGCCCTCGGTGCGCTGCAGAAGTTCGTGCACGTCCGCCGCCTCGAGGCGGGCGCCCGCGCCCTCCAGCAGCAAGAACGCTTCCTGCGGGCTCATGGCCAGATCTTCGGCGCCGATCTCAACGATCCCGCCGTGGGCGCGCAGGCGCGCCGCCGGCAGCGGCACAGCGGAGCGCGAGGCCAGCGCCAGCTGCCATCCAGCCGGGAGGCGCAGGGCGAACTCGGCGATCGTATTCAGGCACTTCTTGTTCGTTACCGCCTCTGCGTGGTCGAGCACGATAGTGACCGGCAGCTGCATCGAGGCGATGGCGGACACGAACCTGGGGACCACGGTGATGTCGGCGCCGGACGAGGCCAGCACCCCGAAGATCGTCTGGTCGACCGGCTCGATCCGGTCCAGCGCAACCGCGAGCGCGCTGAGCAGCACGACCGGGTCGTTGTCTCCGTCATCGCAGGAAACCCACGCTACGCGCGCCCCGAGGCGTTCGGCCCACTGCGCCAGCAGCGTTGTCTTGCCGTAGCCCGGCGGGGCGACCACGGTGACCACCTGCGCTCGGGCGGTGGCCAGCCGGTCGACCATCGCGGCCCGGGTCACGATCCCCGGACGCGGCGTAGGAGGGTGGAACTTCGACTCCAGGAGCTCAAAGCCGACCTGCGGCCCGGTCCCGCGCAGTCCGTCAGGGATCACCGCAACCGCGTCGATGACCTCCGGTTTCATTCTTCAAAACGTACTCCTAGATCAATACCCGCATCAACGAGGAGCGGGCACAGTACAGCTTCTGTTCATGGCCGGTGCCGCCGTCGGCCCGCGGCGGCGCGGATGATGGCATCCCGGGCGTGGCCTCCCGGCCGGCGCGGAGCGGGCCGGAGCGCGTCCGCTTGGCTGGGTACTGGCCGCGATGTTGGCGCATACTGACAGTGGTGCGAGAACCGGTGGCCCGCAGGGGATGTCTCCTGAGCTCTCGCGGGAGAGGAAATAGCAAGTGGAGAATACGAATGAGTTCTGGGCGAACGCCAGCATGGTTGCCGTATCTCCAGTAGCAATTGCCGCTGGAGTCGCTAAAGGTGCCTATGACGCCTCGACCGATCAGGGGCCCTTCAGCGAAGGATTCAATGCGGCAGCAGCTCCTATTTTGCGGGCGGCGAAGGGATTCGGCACTGAGCATGGGGCGATGATCACCAGAGGAGTGGTAACTGGCGCCGCCGGCGCGCTCGGCGCGCGCATCGTGCGGGAGGGCTTCAGGCACCTGAGATTCTGATACTTGGCTGATCGCCACCGCCGCAGGGAGCCGGGGCCGGTGGTACCTCAGCGTGCCGGGGCGCGACCGGCGCGGGTCAGTTATGACCGGTCGTAGTGCGTGGGCGGGAAGGGGTCCTGCTTGCCATCATCGCGCAGCTCTCCTTCATCCACCTCGCGCCGGATCTCGGCGCGCTCTTCCAGGTACGTGTCCGTCGTGGTGACATCCGGGACTGGCGGCGCATCGGTGGCCGGGGGTACCTCATCCGGGTCGTAGGCGTCGATGCCCGCCTCGACGCGCTCTTCCTCAGTGAGACGGGCGAGTTGATCATCGTCCAGGCGCGCGGGGGCGCCGCCGTGTTCCCGGCGGTCGCGGTGAAACCGCTCAGCTGGCGGATCTGGGATCTGCTCTGTCACGGTGCCTCCAAGATGGAAGAGAAAGGCGCGTGCCGCCTGGTGCACGGCTCCGATGCTACTTGGCATGTTCGCGGGCGTCGGCGGTACCGGGGTTGCGAGTTCCCGCAACCGGAGCAGGCAGCCGGCTGAATTGATACGGTCAGCACCTGACCGGCCTGCCCGCCGGGGGACGAGACGTCAGCGTTGACGTTGGTTCCGGTCAGGAGCCTGCCGCGCGACCTCGGTAGCCACTCGCGCGTTCCGCCGTCATCCAGGAGGCCGCCGTGCCTGAGTTCCCGCCGATCGCCCACGTCGCCGTGACGGTGACTGATCTGGGGCGAAGCACCCGCTGGTACAGCGAGCTGCTGGCCGCTGAGCCCGTTCTCGACGAGGATGAGCAGGCCGGCGGCTTTCACCACACCGTGTTCGCAATCGGCGGCGGGCACCTGCTCGGCTTGCATACCCACCCCGGGGCCGCCGCGGGCAGCTTCGACGAGCATCACACCGGCCTGGATCACCTGGCCTTCGCCTGCCGTGACCGCGACGAGCTGCAGGCCTGGGCCACCCGGCTGGACGAGCTGGGCATCGCGCACGGCGGAATCAAGGACGCCAGTTACGGCTCCGGTGTCTCCTTCCGCGACCCGGACGGCATCGCGCTGGAGTTCTTCGCCCCGCCCGGCTAGGTCAGCAGTTCCATTGCCCCTGAGCCCGCACCAGATCCGCGACCTGCCGGAATGCCCGCGGCCCGGGACTCAGAATTTGGCGGCCGCGGGAATGACCTGCCCGGCCATCAGCTCCAGCGGATGCAGCGAGCCGGCGTCGATGAGGGTCCCGTGCGCGACCTGAATGCCAAGTTCGGCCAGTTCGTGCAGGTGCTCGATGGTCTGATTCACGTTTTCGCCGTGCTCGCCGAGGTCAAAGCGGGTCTGTACGGTCTTCTCGATCTCGGCGTAATCGCGGCCCTCAGTCGCGCAGTGCTCGCGTAGCACGTCGAGCTTGTGGGCCAGCTCGGGGGAATCGAAGATGTTGCAGGCGTCGGCGTACCGGGCCACCAGCCGCAGCGTCTTGTTCTCCCCGGCGCCGCCAATGAGAATGGGCGGGTGCGGCCGGCTCAGCGACTGCGGCGAGTTCAGCGTGCGGCCCAGATGGTAATGACTCCCGTCAAACGGGCCGTCGTCGCCGCTCCACATCTGCAGGCAGATGCGCAGCGCCTCCTCCAGCCGTTCGAACCGCTCGGCCAGCGGCGGGAAGAACAGGCCCAGTCCGCGGGCTTCCTCTTCGTTCCAGGCCGCCCCGATGCCCAGCATGGCCCGGCCGCCGGACAGCACATCGAGCGTGGTGACGGCCTTGGCCAGCAGTCCGGGATCCCGGTAGACGACCGCCGTCACGACCGTGAGCAGCTTGACTCGCTCGGTCTTCGCGGCCAGCCAGCCCAGGGTGGTGTATGCCTCGAGCATCTCGTGCTCCGGCGGGCCGATGTGCCCGATCTGCCACACGTGATCCATCACGCTGATCCGGTCGACGCCCGCTTGCTCAGCTTGCTGCGCCACCTCCCCCAGGCGCGACCGCAGCGCAGCCGGGCCGCCGTCCCACGTGAAGTCCGGGATATGCAGACCTACCCTCATCCGTGCACGCTCCTCATCATCGCCATTCCGGGCCAGCCGCATCGCACCACACGGGGCGCTTCCCCGGCAACGTCCGGTCGCTGGGTACCTGCGGTATCAAGCGTCTCACCGCATGCCCCGTGCCGCCTTCGCGTTCACGATCGTGGCCGCTCCTTGATCCCGGCCGCGAGGAGGTTCACGACCTCAGCGATGCGCGCCGCGCGCAGGTCCGGCCGGCGGGTGGTCGCATCGATCCAGCGCAGGTAGGCCTTGCGGTAGAACTGCGCCAGCGTATCGAAGAACGCCGCAGCGGCCGGGTTGGCCTCCAGCGCAGCGCGGATGTCCTCAGCCAGATCGGCGCGCTGCGGGCCTTCCGGCGCCAGCTCAGCGATTACCTCATCGCCGGCCACGACGCCGAGATCGCGCATCCGCGCCGGGCTCAGGGTGAACTCCCATCCGCCGTCACCGGGCGAAAGCGTCACGCGGACCCGGTAGCCGCCGACCGTGCCGTTGACCGGGTGCGCAGCCTTGGCACCCCACACCTCGTCCGGATCAAACGGAACCACGATCGCCGCGCGGCCACCAGGAGCAGCGGCGACGAGGGCGTCGAACCGCTGCGTGCGCATGGCCCTATCCTGGCACCGCGAAAGCCAGGCCAGGTCCCTGGTCCCGGGGTCAGGCGGCCGGATCGGACCACCCTCCGGCAGCTCGCCATCCGCCGCGCGAGCCCGGCAGGCTACTGGCTGCTGAGGCCGGCGTCGTGCGCCAGCAGCCCGGCCTGCGTGCGGTTGGCGCACCCCAGCTTGGCCAGCGTCCGGGACACATAGCCCTTCACGGTGGCCTCGGACAGGTAGAGCCGGGCCGCGATCTGGGCGTTCGACAGGCCCTCGCCGAGGCAGCCGAGGACTTCTGCTTCCCGCTCGGTCAGCGAGCTGACGAGCGTGCGGGCGTGGTCGCGGGCCGACTGGCTCTCGGCGGACGCGGCGATCAGGCGCCGGGCCGCCGCCGGGGACAGGACCGTGTGCCCTTCCGCCGCCACTCGCACCAGGCCGATCAGGTCTTCCGGCGGAGTGGACTTGACCAGGAATCCGGCCGCTCCGGCCCGGAGCGCACGCAGCACGTACTGGTCGGCGTCGAAGGTGGTCAGCACCACCACGACGGGCGGATCGGCGAGCTTGCTGATCCGCTTGATCGCGGTAATCCCGTCGACGCCGGGCATCCGCAGATCCATCAGCACGACATCGGGCCTGCTGCGCACGACCGCCTCGACACCGGCCGCGCCGTCGTGCGCCTCATCGACGACCTCGATGTCGGCGGCCGAGCCGAGAATCGTGCGCAGGTGGGCGCAGACCATCGGCTCGTCATCGACCACGACGACCCGGACCATGCCGGTCATGCGGCCGGCTCGGCCGTGGGAACGTACGCGGGCAGCGTCGCCTCCAGGCAGAAGCCGCCGTCCGCGGCGGGGCCCGCCCGCAGGGTGCCATGCACCAGCTCGATGCGCTGGCGCAGGCTGGCCAGGCCGAGGCCGGAGCCGGTGGCCGCCAGGTCGCTGCCGGGCCTGCCGGCCACCGGGCTATTGCGGACGCTGAGCCGGACCTTCGACTCGCCGTAGCTGACCCGCACGAGCACGTCAGCACCGGGCGCGTGCTTGCGCACGTTCGTCAGCGCCTCCCGCACGATCCGGTATGCCGTGCGCGCGACCACCGGGGAGGCGAGCGCCGGGTCGCCTTCCTGGACCAGCTCGGCCGGGGTGCCCACGGTCGTCGACTCGGCGATCAGCGCGGCCAGGGCCGGTAGCGCGGGTGTCTGGTCGCCGTCGGGTGCGGTCCGCAGGATGCCGACCAGGTCCCGCAGTTCATCGAGCGCCTGGCAGCCCGCGGCCCGCAGTTCCTCAGCGGCCCGCCGGGTGACCTCGTCGGGTGCGGTGATGCCCAGCGCTCCGGCCTGCAGCACCATCAGGCTCACCCGGTGGGTCACGACATCGTGCATCTCGCCGGCCAGCCGGGCGCGCTCGTCCGCCCTGGCCTGCTCGGCGAGCAGGTAGCGCTCCCGCTCGGCCCGCTCGGCGCGCTCCTTAAGAGCCTGCACCATGCCGTGCCGGGCGCCGAAGTACAGCGCCAGCAGCGGCCCGACCGCCGTCCTGAGCACGGCGATCGTGATCACTTCCGCGGACGGATCCCATATTCTCGCCACGATGGCGGTCAGGATGGCGACCGCCGCGAACGCGGTGCGCCGGTCCCGGCGGTAGTAGAAGGGCCCGTACGCGGCCAGCACCGTCCCGTACGGGGCCCACACGTTGTCGGCATGCGCGGGGGTCAGCGCCCCGGCGGGCGATATCAGCAGGGATATCGCCAGCGTGAACGCGGCCAGGATGGCGATCACGATCATGGGCGCGCGCCGCCTGGCCGCCAGCGACAGGACGGCCACGGCCTGGACGGCCAGCATGGCCCAGGCGAGCCCGCTGGCGTGCGCCGGCCACCAGGAAGCGCCCGCCAGCGTGGCACCGGTGTCGAGCAGCGCGAAGCCCACCGCGAGGAGCACGTCCACCGCGAGCCAGTGCCGCCCGAACCATGTCCGCAGGCTCATGCCGCTCACGTTATTTCATCTCGCCCCGGGGCCCGGCGCTGGCGAGACCTTCGGCGGGGCCGGAACCAGACGAAAGTTGCAGGCGCCGGGCCTGGGCAGTCTTTCGTCGGTACCGGACCCGACCGGCGGCCCTGCCGCGCGGCCGGGCCGCTGGCCTGCAATGGGTACATGCAGACCGAACCAGAGCTCGCAGCAGCGCACGGCTGCCTGCGTCAGTAACGAGCAAGAATCGTTCCTGCCCCGCGTCCTGGCGGTCGCCGGGCTGCGCAAGAGCTACGGCTCCGTGCAGGCCGTGCGGGACGTCAGCTTCACCGTCCGGCCGGGCGAGATCGTCGCCTTGCTCGGGCCGAACGGGGCCGGCAAGACCACCACGCTGGAGATCCTGGAGGGATTCCGGGCTCGTGATGGCGGCACGGCCGAAGTTCTCGGCATTGACCCAGGCGACCGGTCCAGAAGTCGCGAGCTGCGCGAGCGGACCGGGCTGGTCCTGCAGGACATCGCGGTCGAGCCGTACCTGACCGTTCGCGAGACAGTCAGCCGCGAAGCCGGCTACTACCCGGCACCCGGCAGCGTGCCGGAGGTCATCGGGCTGGTGGGCCTCGCCGGGCTGGAGCGGCGCAAGGTCCGCACGCTATCCGGCGGGCAGAAGCGCCGCCTGGACCTGGCCCTGGGCCTGATCGGCCAGCCCGAGCTGCTCTTCCTGGATGAGCCGACGACCGGGTTTGACCCGGCCGCCCGCCGGGACGCCTGGCAGCTGGTGCGGCAGCTGCGCACGGCGGGCACCACGATCCTGCTGACCACTCATGCCATGGATGAGGCGCAGGCGCTGGCCGACCGCGTCGTCGTGCTGTCCGGCGGCGTGGTCGTGGCCGAGGGGCCGCCGGCCACGCTGGGCGGGCGCGATGCCGAGCGGGCCCGCATCACCTTCACGCTGCCCGGCGGCTACGCGGTCACTGATCTGCCCCTGCCGGCCAAAGCGGCGGACGGCGTGATCCAGGTCGAGACCGGCCGCCCGACCGAGGCGCTGCACCAGCTGACGGACTGGGCCCTGCGCCGCGGCACGGCGCTGGCCGGGCTCACCGTGGACCGGCCCAGCCTGGAGGACGTCTACCTGCGACTGACCAGTGACGGCGGGCCAGCTGGCGCGCCAGAGAGGACCTCGGAATGACTACCGCCATTGTCCCCGCCCGGCCCGCGCGACGGCGTCATAACCTCGGCTTGCTGGCTCACCAGGTCCGGTACGAGCAGCTGTCGTTCTGGCGTAACCCGCAGAGCGCGATCTTCACGTTCATCTTCCCGGTCGTGTTCGTCACCATCATGGGCGCGTTCTTCGGCGGGGTGGGCGCCAGCTCCTACTTCGGCGGCCTGTCGGCCCTGCAGTACTACGTGCCGACCATCGCGGCCCTGTCCGTGCTGGGCTCGTGCTACGGGCAGCTCGCCGTCGCGCTGGCCGCCCGGCGGCAGAACGGGATCCTCAAGCGGGCCCGCGCCACGCCGCTGCCGGCCTGGGCCTATTTCGGCGGCCTGCTGGCGCACTGCGTGCTGGTCAGCGTCGTCGACATCACGCTGATCGTCGGCGTCGGGCGGCTTTACGGCGTGCCGTTCCCGTCGCACTGGCTGGCCATCGCGGTGACGCTGTTGCTGGGGGCGGCCAGCTTCTGCGCCCTGGGCGTGGCGGTAGCTTCGGTGATCTCCAATGCCGAGGCCGCCCCGGCGGTGGCCCAGCTGGTCCTGTTCCCCCTGCTCTTCATCTCGGGCACCTACATGCCGGTTCATTCCGAGCTGCTGAACCGCATCGCCGGCTGGCTTCCGGTGCGGCCGTTCAACGAAGCGCTGACCGGGCCGCTCGCCGCGCACACGGGCGCTGACTGGCGGCATCTCGCCGTGCTGGCCGCCTGGGGCGGAGTCGGCGCGGTCGTAGCCGTCCGCCGTTTCCGCTGGGACCCGCGGCCCGAGTGACGCACTGGCGCCGCCTCGCTGGGGCGCGAAGCGCAAGCTGAGGGCGAGGGGCGTGCATGAGGCGGTGCGGTCCGGGGATCATGAGAGCCTGTTCCCGAGGGAGGCAACATGGCCCGGGCAGTACGTTTTGACCGCTATGGAGACCGCGACGTTCTTTACCTCGCCGATGTTGCGGTTCCGGTGCCGCCGGCCGGGGAGGTTGTCGTCGAGGTCCGCGCGGCCGGGATCAATCCGGGCGAGGCGGCGATCCGGGCCGGGGCGCTGGCCGAGAGATTCCCGGCGGCATTCCCGTCCGGCGAGGGCAGCGACCTGGCCGGCGTGGTCAGCTCGGCCGGCGACGGGGTTACCGGATTCGCGGTCGGTGACGAGGTGCTCGGCTGGTCCTGGCGACGATCCAGCCACGCTGAGTATGTCGCCGTCCCGGTCACCCAGCTGATCCCCAAGCCGGCCAACCTGAGCTGGGCGGTGGCCGGCTCGCTTTACGTCGTCGGGTGCACCGCGTACGCCGCCGTGCGGGCCGTCAATGCCGGTCCGGGCGACACGGTCGCGGTATCGGCGGCCGCCGGCGGGGTCGGCACCGTCGTCGTCCAGCTGCTGCGGGCGAAGGGCGTCACGGTGCTCGGCATCGCGTCGCCGGGCCATCACGGCTGGCTCACCGCGCACGGCGTCATCCCGGTCTCCTACGGCGACGGGCTCGCCGACCGGCTCCGGGCCGCCGCGCCGGATGGCATCGACGCCTTCATCGACCTGTTCGGACCGCAGTACGTGCAGCTAGCCGCCGACCTCGGAGTCGCACCCGGGCGCATCGAGACCATCATCGCGCGGGATACGGCAGCAGAACTCGGGGCCAAGGCGGAGGGAAGCGCGGACGCTTCGACGACCGGCGTGCTGTCGCAGGTGGCCGGGCTCGTTGCGTCCGGGCAGATCGAGATACCCATCGCCGCGACCTACCCGCTGGAGCAGGTCCGCGATGCCTTCGCCGAGCTGGAGCAGCGGCATACCCACGGCAAGATCGTCCTGATCCCCTGACCGGTATCAGCGCATCGCTGCGGCAACGGCGTAAAAAGGATTGGCTGCACGATAGGAGTCATTTTTTACAACGAACCCGGCCGAGTCAAGGTCAGCAATCAGGTCGGCATGCCGGAATGGCATGAAATCCAGTACGTACCGACGGTGAGTTATAGCCGAAGTTGCATCTTCGAAAAGGAGCACGATTTCTGCCCGGCACGGCGCACTCAAATCCTCGGGTATCGTCCAGATGTAAAGTGAAGTGCAGCGCAGGCCATTACGCTCGATCACCTGGCGGGCCGGGACGATCCGTGGTCTGGTTTCGTAGAGAAGTTCCCAGTTCCGTGAGTCGACAATCAGGGTGCCGCCGGGGCTCAGTACCCTCCTGATGCCGTCAAAAGCTGAGATCCTGTCGTACCTCGTCTCCGCATGAACGATTGAATTACCGAGGCACAGGGCCAGCTCAAAGCGGCCGGGAACTCGCTCCGGCAGTTCTCGCCAGCCTGACTGGGTTACCGCCATCTCTACGCCGAACTGCGCCGCTCGCCGGCGAGCTTCAGCGGCCATGCTGGAACTTCCATCAGAGGCAGTTACGGTGAAACCCCGGCGGGCCAGGGCTATCGAGTCCGCTCCTATGCCGCAGGAGCAGTCCAGCACCCGGGCACCTAGCGGCAGGGTTCCCAGTGCCGTTTCGAGAAGATCCTTGCTTCCGGGCGACGTGGCGCCAAAAGGCCCTCGGCGGCCGACCGTGTCGTCCGGGAATAGCCACTCGTAGTCGCGAGCCAGGTCAAGGTACAAGTCATCCACTCGCATAGCTTGGCACGCCTATCCGCGCGCCGCCATGCGCTGCGATCCGGCCCGGGGTTCGCCGGGCCGGTAGCGTGGCCGGGGTGGCTGCGGTATGACCGTTCGCGGAGGGAGACTCAGATGGCTGCTACCGATCGACGGGGCGAGAACGCGCGGGTGGCGGTGCTGGGCACCGGCATCATGGGCTCGGCGATGGCCCGCAACCTGGTCTCGGCCGGGCTGCGCACCACGGTCTGGGACCGGTCGCCGGCCGCGACCGCGCCGCTGTCCGATGCCGGCGCGCTGGCGGCCGGCTCGCCGGCCGCGGCGGTCGAGGATGCTCACGTCGTGATCACGATGCTGCCGACCGCTGAGGTCATTGACTCGGTGATCTTCGCTGGCGGTGTGGCGGAGGCGCTCGCTGAGGGCGCGGTGTGGGCGCAAATGGGCACGATCGGCCTGACCGGGACGGCCGGGATCGGCCGTCGGCTCGGCCAGCTGCGGCGCGATGTGATGTTCGTGGACGCGCCGGTGTCGGGCAGCAAGGGCCCCGCCGAGGCGGGCCAGCTGCTCATTCTGGCGTCTGGTCCGCCCGCGGCGGCCGCGGCCGTCCGCCCGGTGTTTTCGGCGATCGGCCGCAAGACTGTCTGGCTGGGCGACGCCGGCCAGGGCAGCCGGATGAAACTAGTCGTCAATGCCTACATGTCCATCTTGATCGAGGGCGTGGCCGAGGCCCTGGAACTGGGTGCCCGGCTGGGCATCGATGACTCCGAGCTGGCCGAGGCCATCGAGGGCGGCCCGCTGGACGCACCGATCGCCGACGCCAAGCTGCACAAGATGGAGCAAGGTGATTTCGCGCCCGAGTTCCCGCTGGAGTGGGCGCTCAAGGACGTGGACCTGGCCATCGGGGCGGCGGGCGATGACGCGCTGCCGCTGCTGGCCGCGCTGTCCCGCCAGTGGCGCGCGGCCGTTGAGGCCGGCCACGGCCGGGAAGATGTCAGCGTCGCCCGCCTGGCGCTCGGCGGGCGACTAGCCGCGGGGCTTCGTCCGGGGCGCTGCACCCGCCGGTTGACTCCGTCCCGGCCAGTCGCGGGTTGTAGGCTGAACCAATGGATCTTGAGGAGACGCTGGGCAAGATTGTGGAGCTGAGCCGGGAAGAGCTGCACATCGTGCGCAAGCGTGCAGAAGAGAAGACACCCGCACGCGATCACGGCCATGACTTTGACGAGATGAAGCGCGCCGCCGACCGGCTGGACCACTACGCGCACCAGCTGCGCAGGCTGCACGACAACGAGCTAGGCCAGAACTGGCGGCACCATAGCCTGCAGGACACGCCCCCGCGCTCTTGACCGGAAGCCGGCCGGGATCGGATCATCGGCGCGCTGGGACCGTGCCGGATGCTCAGCCGGGTCGCGGTCAGCCGGGCGGAGCCTGCTCAGCCGATGGCCGTGGCCACGATCGCTCGCGCCTCCTGCTGGATCGCGGCCAGGTGCTCGGCACCGCGGAAGGACTCGGCGTATAGCTTGTAGACGTCCTCGGTGCCGGAAGGGCGGGCCGCGAACCAGCCGGATTGGCTGATGACCTTCAGGCCGCCGATCGGGGCGCCGTTGCCGGGTGCCGTCGTCAGCGCTGCGATGATCTTCTCCCCCGCCAGTTCGCCGGCCGTGACCTGATCCGGGGAGAGCCGGGCCAGCGCCGCCTTCTGCTCCCGGCTGGCCGCAGTGTCGACGCGTGCGTAGGCCGGCGCCCCGTACCGGGCGGTGAGGTCGGCGTACAGCTCCGACGGCGAGCGCCCGGTCACGGCCGTGATCTCCGAGGCGAGCAGGGCGAGGATGATCCCGTCCTTGTCAGTCGTCCAGGCTGACCCGTCGTGCCGCAGGAAGGATGCCCCGGCGCTCTCCTCGCCGCCGAAGATGACCGACCCGTCTAGCAGTCCCGGCACGAACCACTTGAACCCGACCGGCACCTCCAGCAGGGGGCGGCCGAGGCCGGCCACCACCCGGTCGATCATCGACGAGCTGACCAGGGTCTTGCCGACCGCCGCCGCGGCCGGCCAGCCGTCGCGGTGCCGGCACAGGTAGTCGATGGCCACGGCCAGGTAATGGTTGGGGTTGAGCAGCCCGCCGTCGGGCGTGACAATGCCGTGCCGGTCGGCGTCGGTGTCGTTCCCGGTCGCGATCGTGAACTCGTGCTGGCGGGCGATCAGGCTCGCCATGGCGAACGGAGATGAGCAGTCCATCCGGATCTTGCCGTCCCAGTCCAGGGTCATGAACCGGAAGGTGGCGTCCACGGCGGGGTTGACCACGGTCAGGTCCAGGCCGTAGTGCTCGCCGATCTCGTGCCAGTAGCCAACACTCGCCCCACCGAGGGGGTCGGCGCCGATGCGGACCCCGGCGGCTCTGATCGCGGCGAGATCGACGACCTGCTCCAGCACCGATACGTAGGCGCCGAGGAAATCGAATCGCCCGGTGGTATCCGCGGCGATGGCGCGCGCGTACGGGATCCGGCGGACGCCCGTCAGCCCGTTCGCGAGGAGGTCGTTCGCCCGGTCCTGAATCCGCGAGGTGACATCCGTGCCAGCCGGTCCGCCGTCGGGCGGGTTGTACTTGAAGCCCCCGTCCGAGGGCGGGTTGTGCGAGGGCGTGACCACGATCCCGTCGGCGCGGGCCCTCGGCCCGGATGCGTTGTGCGCCAGGATCGCTCTGGACACTGCCGGAGTGGGCGTGTAGCCGCCACGCGCGTCGACCAGCACCCGGACTCCGTTAGCGGCGAGCACCTCGACCGCGCTCACCTGCGCCGGCTCGGAAAGCGCGTGCGTGTCAGCGCCCAGGTAGAGCGGGCCGTCGATGCCCTGACCGGCCCGGTACTCGCAGATCGCCTGAGTGGCGGCCACGATGTGATCCTCGTTGAAGGTCGCCGTCAGCGCCGATCCGCGGTGGCCGGAGGTGCCGAACGACACCCGCTGCGCGGCATCGCCTGGGTCGGGATGCAACGCGTAATAGGCGGTGACGAGCTTCGCGACATCCACGAGATCCTCAGCGGCAGCGGGCTGTCCGGCGCGCGGGCTGTTCATGGCGTCATCCTGGCATGTCCCGTCGTCATCCTGGTACGCGCGGGGAGACGCCGGCCGTTATTGCCGTTAACGGACGGACAACCCGCCAGGGATCCTCGCCCGCCGCGCGCCGCCGGGGGTCCGGTGCCTGCGTGACATCGTGACTCGCCACGGCTTACCGTCGTGGTGTGAGAGCCGCGACCGCGCGGGCAAGCGTGATCTTGCTCGTTGCCGCACCGCCGGCCGGGGCGGCCCGCCTGGCGCATTTCCGGCCCGCCGGACGTTGACATGCCGGTCCTGATCGCAGTCTGGTTCGCGCTGGTGGGTGGCCTGGCGGCACTGGTCGGCCTGGCCGGAATGCGCCGGGTCCGGCGGCTGCGCCGGCACGGGCTGACCACCTGGGCGGTGGCGGTGCCAGCGCCGGCCGTTCGCGGCAGCCGTCCTGATGCTCTTCTCTCCGCCGGCCCGCAGTCTGCCGGGCGGTCGCGCCAGGTGCTGATCCAGTACACGCTGGCGGACGGGCGCGTGATGGAGCGGATCGCTCCTTCATCCGCCAGGGAGTCAGCGTCAATGCAGCCCGGCCAGAAGGTGCTCGTCTGGTATGACCCCAACGACCCCGACGACGTCCTGGTCTACGGCCGGTGGGGCCGGGCAGCGGACCGGGCATTCGTGACCGCCGGAATGCTGTTTGTCCTCATCGCCGCGGCAGTCGCGACGTTCGGCCACTGAACGCCGCCTGGCAGCGGCTTGTGCGCCGGATGCTTGGCCGGGCCGAGAAGGGTCAGCCGGCCCTCAGCGGCCGGAAGAAGGCCCGCAGCTCACTGGCGACTTGCTCGGGTTCCTCGTGCGCCATGAAGTGCCCGCCCCGATGTGGCGCGTTCCAGTGGCGCAGGTCGGTGAAGACCCGTTCGGCCAGGCTCCTGGGATACATCGCGTAGGCGGGCTCGGCGCTGAGGGTGACCGCCGCGGGCACGGTGACCCGCGGCAGCGGCTCGTTCAGCGGGTAGTTGTAGTACTGCCGGAACGATGAGCCGATGGTGCCGGTGACCCAGTACAAGGTTGCCACCGTCAGCAGGGTGTCCTTATCCCACCGGGTCTCCACGTCGCCCCCGCAGTCGCTCCAGTCGCGGTACTTGTCGATGATCCAGGCGGCCAGCCCGGCCGGAGAGTCCATCAGCGCGGCGGCGATCGTGTCCGGCCGGGTCCACATGATCTCGCTGTAGCCCTGGTCGTTCAGGTCGTAGGCGTCGCGGGCGTCAAGGTATGCCTGCTCCCCCGCCGTCGGTGGCTGGCCGGCGAAGTCCGCGGTGACGACTGCGGAGGTGATGTGGACGCCGGCGACGTCGCGCGGGTACAGGGCGCCCAGCCATTGAGTTACTCCACCGCCGATGTCACCGCCGAATGCTCCGAAGCGCCGGTAGCCTAGGGCCTGGGTCATCAGCGCGTGCCATAGCTCGGCGACGCGCCGGCGGGTGAACGGCCCCTGCGGGAGCTCGGAATACAGAAAGCCCGGCAGCGAAGGGACCACGACGTCGAAGGCGCCGGCCGGATCGCCGCCGCTGCCGGCCGGGTCGGCCAGCAGCCGGGCGGCCGGCAGCATCTCGACGAAGCTGCTCGGCCATCCGTGCGTCATGATCAGCGGGAGCGGCGCCGGCCCACCCGCCGCGGCCTCGCCGCGCAGGTGGACGAAGTGCACCCGCCGCCCGCCGACCTCGGCCAGGTAGTGCGGGTAGGCGTTGAGCGCTCGCTCCGCCGCGCGCCAGTCGAACCCGTCCGCCCAGTACGCGACGAGGTCGCGCAGATAGCCGGGATCGGTCCCGGCCGCCCAGAACTCGGTGTCGGAGGCTTCCGTGAACCGGGTCCGGGCCAGGCGCGAGCGCAGGTCGCTCAGGACATCGTCAGCCACCCGGATCTGGAAAGACTTGACTGTCATCGTTCCTTCATTCTGGCGCACCGGACGGCCGGGCCCGGTGCGGTGTAACCGGCCGACGGTGTAAACCGGCTGACGGTCGGCGGTCAGGAACCGGTGTCGGTCCGGGCGCCGGGCGCCTCGACCTCGAGGTGGGGCAGCCATCCGAGCCATTGCGGCAGGTACCAGCTGCGGTGGCCGAGGAGGCTCAGGGCGCTGGGGAGGATGACCATGCGGATGAGCGTGGCGTCCAGCAGCAGGGCGACGGCGACACCGAAGCCCATCTGCTGGAACATGACGAGCTGCCCGCGGGCGAAGCCGCTGAACACCACGATGATGATAAGGGCGGCCCCGGTGATGATCCTGGCGGTGGAGGCGACTCCGTCGGTGACCGCCTCGCGGGTGGAGCCGGTCTGGTCATAGCGCTCCTTGATCCGGCTCATCAGGAATACCTGGTAGTCCATGGACAGGGCGAACAGGACCGAGAACAGGAACAGGGGCACCCAGGCATCGATGGCGGTGACCTGCTGGAACCCGAAGATGCTCGCGCCGACCCCGTGCAGGAAGACGAGGGTCAGGAGCCCGTAAGCGGCGCCGACCGAGAGCAGGTTGAGCACAATCGACAGGCCGGCCACGACCACGGACCGGAACGCGAGGGTCAGCAGCAGGAAGCTCAGGCCGAGCACGAAGATCAGCACATACGGGGTGGGAGCGCTGACGGCGTGGAAGTAATCGGCTGTCTCAGCCGTCGTGCCGCCCACATAGACCTGCGTGGAGGAGCCGGCGAACGCGGATGGGATCAGGTGCTGGCGCAGGTCCACCACGGCGGCGACGTCCCGGCTGGACACCGCCTCGCCGCGGATGGGCACGGTCAGCGCCAGCACGTGACCGCGGGGCGAGGCCTGGATGGTCCCGGGCCCGAAGCGCGAGTCAGCGGCCAGGCGCGCCCGCAGCCGGGCCAGGTCGGTGTGGTCGGTGTCGCTGCTGCCCTGGGTGACGATCTCGACCGGATCGGGGTCCTGGTTCGGAAAGTACCTGGCGACGGCCAGGTAGCCCTGCTTGGAGGGCAGCGAGCCGGGCAGGGTGGCGACGCCGCTCTGGCCGACGTGCAGGCCGAGCACCGGGACCGCGGCGAGGAGCATGAGGCCGCCGATGACGACGAGGCTGACGATCGGGCGGCGGATGACCCTGGTGATCACGGACCGCCAGAATCGTCCGCCGGTAGCGCCGGCCCGGCCCAGACGGGTTCCGACGAGCGGTATCGGCAGGGCGTTGATGCGGTCGCCGAGCAGGCTGAGGACTGCGGGAAGGAGCGTGAGAGCGGCGGCGACCGACACCACGCCGACGATGATGGCGCCGGCGGCCAGGCTGCGCAGGACATTGGTTGGCACCAGGAAGAGGCCGAGCAGGGCGATCACGAAGGTCGCACCGCTGACGAGTACGGCCCGGCTGGCGGTCGCGGCGGTCATCGCGATGGCGGCGTCCTGGTCGAGTCCCCGGGCGCGTTCCTCCCGGAAACGGGAGATAACGAACAGCGAGTAGTCGATGCCGAGCGCCAGGCCCATGCCGGTCATCATGTTGACGACAAAAACCGAGAGGCTGAACTCCTGCGCGACGATGGTGGCGATCCCGAGGCCGACGATGATCGACACCAGGGCCATGAGCATCGGCATGAGTCCGGCGATCACGGCCCCGAACACGAGCATCAGGATGACGATGGAGATCGGCAGCCCGAAGTCGATCTCGCCGTGGCGCAGGTCGCTGGAGGAGAGTGTGCTGAAGTCGTTGTCAACCGAGTGATCCCCGGTGACCGCGACCGCGAACCCGCCTGTGCCGTTGGCGGCCCGCACGCTGCTCACGACGGGTTTGATGGCCGCATCGCTCGCCGCGCGCAGCACGATCAGGGCAGCATGTCCGCTGGCTGAGACGAACGGGCTGCCGGGGGCGAGATCGGCCCGGACACCGGTGATGCCGGGATCCGAGCGCAGCCGGGCGGCCAGGTCGCCGACGACGGACCGGAAGGATGCGCTGCTGGTCGTGGCGGTCTTCGAGCTGACCACGATGACGTCGGTCGGCTGCCGGGCGGCGCTACCGCCGGTGGCCCGGTTGTAGAGGGCCTCGGCCCGGCCGGACGGGGTCGTCCCGACCACGTGCGAGGTGCTGGTCAGGCCGTGCAGCGAGGTAGCGGCCAGGCCTAGGGACAGCAGGGCGAGCAGCCCCCAGGCGAACAGCGCCCGGCGCGGCCGCCGGGCGCTGACCGACGCGAGGCGTCCGGTCAGGCCCCGCGAGGCTGCGGAGGGCGGCTGGCGGACGGGGCCGGGCATGGCTGAAGGGTGGGGCGCAACGGGCGTTGGCATGGCGTCTCCTTGGCGGTGGCTCCTCGTTCTTCAGGGACGGTAGGGGCCGCCGCCGCGCGGGGCGTCACCCGAAGGTGCGCACGCGGTGGAATCTTCGGCGGCCGGCCGGTGGCACCGCGGCGCCGCCGGGCCGGCCGCCTGGCACCACCGTGCCGCCGGTAATCGGGCTGCGGGTGCCGGGTTAGGGGATCAGGCCGAGCTGGCGGGCCCGGGTGACCGCCTCGGTGCGGTTGGCCGCGCCGAGCTTGCCCAGCAGGTGGCTGACGTGCTTTTTCACTGTGTCGAGGGTGACGACCAGTTGCTCGGCGATGCGCGGGTTCGGGGTGCCCGCGGCCAGCAGCACCAGCACTTCCAGCTCCCGGGCGGTCAGCTGCTCAACCAGGCCCGGCACCGCCGCGGCGGTGCCTCGCCTGGAGCCCGCCGCGGCTTCCTGGCCGCCGAACGCCCGCATTACCCGGGCCAGGCAGCCGAGTTCGACGCCGCGGGCCGCGGCCTGCTCGGCCCGCTGGGCCGCGACCAGCCGGCCCAGCAACGCGGCCATCGGCGGGCCCGCGTCGGCGAACACCCGGACATAACCCTGCGGGCAGGCCAGGGTAAGCGCCCGGGTCAGGGCGTCCACCGCGGCGGTCTCCTGGCCGGCGGCCGCCAGCGCGAGCGCCTGCAGGGCCTGGATCTCGATGACGCTGCCCGTCCGGTCCTGGCTGAGGGCCGCCGCGTGCAGCCGCTTCAGCAGCGCGAGCGCCGCGCCGGGGCGGTCCTGGGCGAGTAGTACCCGGGCCAGCACCAGGTACTCCGGCTCCCGCGGGTAGCCGGGTTCGTCGTCTGGGCCGAGGCCGCGCTGCTGAGCCCAGCGGGCGGCCGGAGCGACCTCGCCCTGGGCCAGCTGCAGCCGGGCCCGCTGCGCGGGGGCCGGGTTGAGCAGGCTGACCACGCCCGGGCCCTGCCCGGCCTGCTCGGCCTCTTCCATCGCCTCGCGGGCGCCGGCCGCGTCGCCCTGGGCCTGCCGGATCCACGCCAGCGTGGCGAGGCCGGTGGCCAGCGGCTGGGTGAAGTTCATCTGGCGGCACGCCCCGATTCCCTCGGTGACGTGCCGGAGGGCCGCGTCGAGCTCGTTCCGCTGGTAGGCCACCTCGGCCAGGCCCACGTACGCGATGCCCGCGGCGGGCAGGGCAGTCCGGCCGGTCGCTGCGGCGTCCTCGAGCGCCTGCCGGTAGGTGCCGGCCGCGGTATCGAGCCGGCCCTGGGCCCGCTGTACCTGGCCGAGGTCCTGGTAGGCCCAGGCGGTCATGGTGGGCTGGCCGGCCGCCCGCCCCTGGGCGATGCTCGACGACAGCGCGCGCTCGGCCTCGGCCAGCCGGCCGCGCAGCCACTCGGCCACGCCCAGGTACCCGTTGGCGTGGGATGCCAGCAGCCACTCGCCCTCGCTGACCTCGGCCAGGGTCTGGCGGCCGAATGTGATCGCGCGTTCGGCGTCGCCCTGGAGCGCGGCCAGGAGGGTGCGCCCGAGCGCGATCGCCGCGGGTACGTTGGCCAGGTGGCTCGCGGCCCGGCCGACGGAAGGCTCGAACGGCTCATCGGCCGCGCCCGGGTCGCTGGCCAGCGCGCGCCCGGCGGCATCCAGCGCGACCTCGGCCGCCTCCACGCGGTGGCTGAGGAGAGCCAGCCGCGCCTGGGCCAGCAGCAGCCGGGGCCGCGAGCCGACCAGCCCGGCGGGCAGCGCCGCAAGCCACCGCTGCAGGGTCGCGCCTTCGCTGCGCAGGAGAAACGCGTCGGCGTGCCGCTCGACTAGCCGGATAGACCAGGCGGCGTCCCCCGCGGCGAGGGCGTGGCGCACCGCGTCGTCGGCGAGGTCATGCTCCTCTGACCAGGCGGCCGCGGCCCGGTGCAGCGCCGGAACCCGGCCGGGCCGTTGCTGCCGCAGGCGGGCGCGGAGCAGGTCGGCGAACAGGTGGTGGTAGCGCCACCAGCCGCGCACCTCATCCAGCGGCACCAGGAACAGATTCGCCCGCTCCACCCGCTCCAGCATCGCCTGGCTGCCATCCCGGCCGGTGACCGCGTCACACAGCCCGCCGGACAGCCGTTCCAGCACCGAGGTTTCGAGCAGGAAGGTGCGCAGTTCCTCGGGCTGGCGGTCCAGCACCTCCTCGGCCAGGTAGTCCAGCACGTAGCGGTGGCTGCCGCTGAAGGCCGCCACGAAACCGGCGGGATCCGCCTGCCCCCCCAGGGAAAGGGCGGCCAGCTGCAGGCCGGCTGCCCAGCCTTCGGTGCGGGCCGCCAGCGCCGCCACCGCCGCGGCGGGCAGGTCAGCACCAGTCGATTCGCGGAGCAGCTCCGCCGCCTCGGCCGCGGTAAACCGCAGGTCTCCGGCGCGCAGCTCGGCCAGCTGCCCGCCGGCCCGCAGCCGCGCCAGCGGCAGCGGCGGGTCGGCCCGGCTGGCCAGCACCAGGTGCAGGCCGGAGGGCAGGTGCTCAAGCAGGAACCCAACTGAACCGTGCACCGGCTGGGCGTCGATCCGGTGGTAGTCGTCGAGGACCAGCAGCACCTCGCCGTCACCGCGCCGGGCGGCCAGCTCGTTGATCAGCGCCGTCACCAGCCCCTCAAACGACGGCGGCGCCGGCGGCCCGAGCAGCAGACCGACCCTCTCCCCGATCCCCGGGCGCGCCCGGTCCAGCGCGGCAAGTACATACCGCCAGAACCGCACCGGGTCGTTATCGGCCGCCTCCAGCGATAGCCAGGCCACCTGCCGCTGGCCGCGCCGGGCCCAATCGGCCAGCAGCGCCGTCTTGCCGGACCCGGCCGGGGCGCACACTAGGATCAGCCGCCGCGACAGCCCCTCGGCGAGCGCCTCCGCCAGCCGCGGGCGCGGCACGAAAAACCGCTGCGGGCTGGGCACGTGCAACTTGGTTACCAGCAGCCCATCGGGCCCGGGCGCGGCAACCTCAGCGGGGGCGGCCGCAGCGGGCTCCGCCATCGGCGACCCACCCCCTCAGCACAACCGGCGACAGCCAGCCTCGCTACTGGTCGCGGACATTCTAACCGCCGACCGGCGGCACTATCGTGCCCGGCACCTCGCCGGAAGATTCCACCCGCACGGGCACTGTTGGGTGATGCCCAGACCAAGGGGCCGTTCGTAGTGTGCCGGGAGAAACGAGACACCGGCCGGCCGGAGGATGGACATGGCAGTTCTCAGGCTGGGCCGGGACGCGGCAGGCCGGCGCGGCGGGCGCGATCGGTGCCACTGGGCCCGGCCTGCTCCGCCGCTTCCGCAGTTGCGGCGCGGAGCTGGCCGGGCAATGGCGGCCAGGCGAGGGGATGAGCAGGCGTGAGCGAACCGGGGCAGGCCGCCCGGTACGAGATCCGCGTCGGCGGCGTCCTTGATGACTGCTGGGCGGACTGGTTCGGCGGCCTCCAGGTCAGCAGCGACGGCACGCAGACCGTCATCGCCGGCCTGCTCCCTGATCAGTGCGCGCTGCACGGGCTGCTGGACAGAGTCCGCGATCTCGGCCTGTCCTTGATCTCGGTGCGCCAGCTGGACGC
>CAVWLF010000011.1:0-165346 GCA_963755815.1 uncultured Actinomycetes bacterium | reverse complement strand
CAGTCCACTGCGTAGCGGGAAACGGGCGTAGATGCCAGAACCATGCGGACCGCTGTCCCTGGCGTCGATCATCTCGTGCGGCAGCAGATGAGTCAGCCCGGCCTCCTCGAGTCGGATCGCCGCGCGGCCGGTGAGCTCTTGCAGGAACAGCACGTCGACGCGCTTGCGCCGCACCAGACGGACGACAGCCCGCTCCGATGCCTGCCAGCCAGCAGGTTCACGGTCAGAACGCGGAGCGCCTGCCCGCGCGCATGCGGCTGCCGGGACCCGATCCCCCGCGGAAGCATCACCGTGGTCAGGCCGCCGCGCCGAGAGCGGCCACGGCGGCCGCGCCTTTGCGCGGCAGCAGCACCGAGCCCAGCAGCGCGGTTACGGCCGCCTGCGGGTGAACGAGAGCAGCGGCGCCGCGGGGGCCTCAAGGCAGCGGAACCGGTCGGCGCCCGCCAGCCGGATTGCCCCACCCAGCCAGCCCGCCCGCGGCCACCCACGAAATCTGCTTCATGCCCCTCGTTTGAATCTCGCCCCAGGACGCTACGGCCGCATTGCGCGATGCACGCCGGCGACTACCCGGCCACGACCAGCGGCACGCGGAACGGAATGCACGCTCGCTCACCCCGCCACTAGGATCACGCAGGTCATTTCCCCGGGCGGAAGTCATCGGTGGCCGGTCGCCAGGTTACTCCGCACCCAGGCTGGCGGCGGACACCCGCGGTCACCAGGGCCCCGCAAGTCACCTGGCGGCTGATGTGTTACGGGGGGTTATCCGCCGACGACTGCGGGGGATGCGGAAGCCGTAGCGAGCCCGGTCACAGGCCCGGCGGGCGGCACTTCGCCGGCTGCCGGGCGGCCGCGAGCATGCCAGGTCACCGGCGGCACGTCCGGCCTGGTGAGCAATCGAAGAGCGGAATCCAGCGGCACCGGTCCTGGCAGGCGGTCGAAGTGACGCTGCCATCGCTCCCAGTCGGCCGTCCAGGCCAGCAGATAGTCCCGGCACAGGCCTGGCGTGATGAGAGCGAGTCGCCCCCGGACGCCTTCAGCGCCGCGACCATCCGGCCTTTTTCCGCTGTCTCGATGCCTGAATCCAAGACCCGATCCAGCACGTAGGCAATGAACTTCCGGCGTCTTTCGAGGAACTCCGCCCAGTGCCCCCAGTCCGCGTCCGCCACCGTGCGGCCCTGGTCGAGCAGCCAGAAGGTCCCTTCGGCGAGCACGTCACCGAGTTCCTCGCGGCGTGCGCGCTCAGGGTCATGAAAGGGATCGTAAGGGCGCTGCGCCGCCTCGCCGGATGTCCCGATGGCCTGCAGCCCCTTCTCGGCGTCAAGCAGGTAGAACCAGTCCTCGTTGTAGATGTCGGGGAAGAACGAGCGGCTGCGCGCTAGCCCCACGACCAGCGCCCCGCCGCCGATGAACGACTGCTGGGTACCGCCGACCGCGCGGTACGCGTGGCAGACGACCGAGTTGTCCGGGAAGCCCACGATGGACAGGCCGACGGCGCTGTACGTGTCCAGCAGGCCGGCGGCCTGCCGCAGATCGCCGGGCTCGCGCACCTTGATGTCATCGTCCAGGAACACGATGCGTTCCCAGCCGACGAGGTGACTGAGCACCAGGCCGAGATTGCGCTTGGCGCTGGTGTCGGTTTTCCTGGCCAGCCTGGCGCTCGCCAGCAGGCGCGAGGTTCCAGAGCCGGCAGGCGCAGGCGGGCGGGATCGGATACATCGATGGCGATGAGGTCGACGGCAGCGGGAAGCCGCTGCGCCGCATCCCGTGCGCTGGTCCATTTCCCGCTGTGCAGGGTGACAAGCGGGCAGCCCAGGCTCACCGCGAGGTCCGCCGCATCCTGGAGGTACGCAGGGTGACGGATGGTCGGCACGATGACGGCATCCACCCGCGCTCGATGCGATGACGGCTCACCCGGAGTCCAGAGCAGATGGCGGTGTGAGCCGTGATGGTCCTGGCTATCAGCCTTCGCCATGGCGGTCAGCCCGCCCATTCGAAGAGCCGGTTATCGTCGACGCTCCAGTCCGGGGTCAACGGCACTCCGTTCAGTACCGTGACACGGGTCAGGATGCAGAACACCTGGCTGCCGGAGAACTGCGTCTGCACGTACTCGCCGTTCCGGTCGCGGAAACGTTCGTCGGTCAGCGCCCGGACTGCGCCGTAGCTGCCACTCCCATACATTCCGTTGCAGATGGTCACGGTTCGCAGCCTGTTGTAGGGGTTGGTGGCTCTGGCGAACAACGCGACGTCCTCGCGCAGCACCGGCCGGTTTCCCGACCGCTCCAGGCGCGGATAGTGCCTGACGGTGCGGTCTCCCTCGGCTACCTCGAAATAGGGACCCTCGGGCGAGTCCCAGTCGGCCACCTGCCGCACCGGCAGCTGCAGGCGACCGAGTACCGATTCCGTGGCGACGTTCCAGTCGACTCCGCCGAGCGAGATCAGGTGCGCGGTGTAATCATCGGGCTCGAGCTGGTCGCGGCACGCCAGTTGACCAGGCTGGTCGGGTTGGCGGCGCGGACGTGACCGTGCAGTTCGAAGAGCGCGTCCAGGTCCGCGTAGGAGTAAAGCTGGACGTAGTCCGGGTCAGCCGGGTCCGCGTAGGGCATCCGCTCCAGCTTGTCGGCCGGAAGCTGGGCGCACACGATGACGATCGGCTTGCCGTCGCCGAAGCGCCACAGCCCGGTGGCGAGCGCGTCGGCGACCTGATGGCCCTCCTTCCCTCCGGTCGCCCGCAGCGCGTCTTTACGCAGCTGCAGGAGCTCCTTCCTCAGCTCGTCCCTGGCCCGCTGCTCGGTTTCCGTCAGCTCGTCCGGCTCCAGCAGGCGTGGCGTCGCCCCCTCGACCGAGCGCGATGTAGCGAAGAACGTCGCGTACGCCTCCAGCCTGGGAATCGGCGGGATCGTGGGCTTGCCCTGCGACTCCCAGGAAGAGATCAGCGGCACGCTGAGATGCCGCTGGCCGCCCAGGACCCGGGCCAGCTGAGGTTGCGTGACCTTCATCTGGGGCCAGTGACTTTCTCTGAGGGCGCGCAGGCGCTGCGCGAGGACCTGACGCGGGTCAAGGCTGCTCTCTGCCACGGAAGTCTCTATTCATCTGAAGTTCAGCAAGTCAGTAGATACCTTCATACCACTTCGTGAAGTTAATGAAACCCCAGCTAGAGCGCGAAGTGACAGCTAAGCGGACGATGCTGACCCCGAGGTCCAGACGGCTATGAAGTTCCTATGAGCAGGCTTGCTGATCTCTCTAGCAGGGTAAACCCCGGCCTAAGGCGAGCACACGCGACTTACCTCGATCACCAAAACTTAAGTGAACTACAGAAGGAAGGTGAAGACGATGGGCTCACAGCTGCTACCGCGGCCACCCCAGGGGTGCCGCGAACGTATGCGCCGCCGCTAGCAATGCGACGGGCACCCTCGCGGCTACGAGGGTGCCCGCTCCGGAAACATCCAGCGCTCACACACCGGGAATTTCCATGTCAATCATAGTCCCGCGCATTGCGGTAGCCATCCGACTCGCCGGAGTCCACCCCGCGGCAACCGCCACCGGCTCGCCAGCCCACGCGCCGGGCGGCACCGCGGTGCTCGCCCTCATCCTGGCTGTCACCGCCGTTGTCGTCGTTGTCCGGATCAATACGCACCTGGTCGGCCTGGTCTCCCAGTTGCTTCAGCTGGCCGCGGCCGTCGGCTTCTCGCTGCTCCTGTTCATCGTGATCGGGGCGCTGTTCATCGTCATCCTGCTGCACGGCTGACGCCGGGCTCCCGTTACGGTAGTGCGGGAGCCTGGCTGAGGTGAAGGCAGAGACCAAGGACAAAGACCGGGGACCCTGTGCCTGGCGGGGCTGAGGCGTTCTACTGGTGGCATGTAACCGGCAGCTCGCGTGCTGGCGGCAGCCGCCAGGCGCGCGAGGATTATCCCGAAGTGAGGCAGGCGCAAATGACGGATCAAGGCGAAGCACGGCAGGTCGTGGTCGCTGGCGTGGACGGATCGGCGGAGTCCATCGCGGCGCTTAGCTGGGCCGCCCGCTATGCCACGGCGACAGGCGCGACGGTACGAGCGGTCCGCGCCTGGCACTACCCGGGAGCGGTCGGGGGGCCGCCCATTGAAAAGGCCCCGGCCGCGATCCACGCGGAGACCGAGCAGCAGATAAGCGCCGACCTCGCCGCGGCGGTCGCCAAGGCGCAACCGGACGGGTCGGCCGCGGCGGTGGAGACCGCGGTGAGTTACGGGCATCCGGCCGAGGTGCTGATCGAGGAATCAAAGCACGCCGACCTGCTCGTGGTGGGGAGCCATGGCCACGGGAGGTTCAGCGGAATGCTCGTCGGCTCAGTCAGCATCCATTGCGTCACCCATGCGTCGTGCCCGGTGGTCGTCGTCCGCGGCCGCTGACCGCGCCCAGCTGACCGCGCCCAGAGGGAACGACGATGCCGGTGATCTGACCGAGGTTCAGGCGGCCGCCGCCGAACGCCGCACGAACGCGGCCAGATGCGCGGACAACGTGTCAGCGGACCCCAAACCGGGCAGAATCACGGCCGGCAGGCCCGCGCGAGAGAGCGATCCTGGGTGCCTTTCTCGTCCAGCCGGGCACGCTGGCTGACGACTGAATCAAGGCGCGGAGGGAACGTCCATGAGCGAGACCACGCAGCCGGAAATCGTGGTTGGGGTCAGCGGCGGCTCCCGGGCATCGGTGGCCGCGCTGCGCTGGGCCGCGGACGAAGCACGACGCCGTCACACCCGGCTGAGCGTGATCTGCGCCTGGGATCACTCGCTGCGGCCCGCACCCTATGCCGAGGTCGGCGAGAGTCACACCGACGACCGCGCCCGGGCGGCGTTACGCAGCGGGCTCGCCACGGCCATGCGCATCGCATTCGGCCGGGTTCCGCCCGCCGACGTCGACGCGGAACTCGCTGAGGGCGTTCCCGAGCGCGTGCTCATTGACCGGTCTACCGTCGCTGATTTGCTCGTGCTGGGGAGCGCTCGCCCGCCGGATGCGGGCGGACTCCCGGTCGGCCCGGTCATCAGGGCGTGCTTGGGCCGGGCCCGCTGCCCGGTCGTGGTCGTCAGCGCCGGGCCAGCGCCCTGACCGCGGCCCGCTGACGCCCGGCGGCGGGAGCCGGCCGGGCCTGCCTAGTCAGGCCAGGACCCCGGGCCCCAGCCCGGTACGCGGACGGCGCGACTGGGAGGATGGGTCCATGGCCTGCACGCTGCATGTTGCCTGGGACGAGGCACTGACTGGCTACGACTTCGGGCCCGGCCACCCCCTGGCGCCCGTCCGGATCGAGCTGACCATCGAGCTGGCCCGCGCTTTCGGCCTGTTCGCCGAGGCGGGCGTGACGGTCGAGCGCCCGGTGCCCGCCACGGACGCGGAGCTTGAGCTCGTGCACGACCCGCGCTACATCGCGGCGGTCCGGCGGGCGGGCAGCGCCCAGCCGGGCTCTTCGCTGCTGAGCTTCGGCCTCGGCACGCCGGATGACCCGGTGTTCTCCGGCATGCACGACGCATCGGCGCTGGTAACGGGCGCGACGCTGGCCGCCGCCCGCGCGGTCTGGACCGGCGGGGCGGAGCACGGCGCGAGCATCGCCGGCGGCCTGCACCACGCGATGCGGGGGAACGCGAGCGGTTTCTGCGTCTACAACGACCCGGCGATCGCGATCGCCTGGCTGCTCGCGGCGGGCGCCGAGCGGATCGCCTATGTCGATATCGACGTACATCATGGCGACGGCGTGCAGGCCGCCTTCTACGACGACCCGCGGGTGCTGACGATCAGCCTGCACGAGAGCCCGGCGACGCTGTTCCCCGGCACGGGCTGGCCGTCCGAGACGGGCGGGCCGGGGGCGACCGGATCGGCGGTCAACGTCGCGCTGCCCGCCGGGACCAGGGATGCCGGCTGGCTGCGTGCCTTCCATGCCGTGGTCCCCCCGCTGCTGCGGGCGTTCCGCCCGGCGATCCTGGTCAGCCAGCACGGCTGCGATACGCACTGGCTTGACCCGCTGGCCAACCTGGACCTGTCCATCGATGCCCAGCGCGCCGCGCATGCCGCGATACACGAGCTCGCGCACCAGGTGGCGGACGGCAACTGGCTGCTGACCGGGGGCGGCGGCTACGAGCTGCTCCAGGTGGTGCCGAGGACCTGGACGCATCTGCTCGCCGAGGCGGCCGGCCGGCCGATCGATCCCGCCGCGCGCATCCCGGCCGCCTGGCGCGAATTCGCGGCCGGGCGCACCGGCCGCCAGGCACCCGAGCTGATGACCGAGGGCGCCCAGCCGCAGTACGCCAGCTTCGAGTCCGGGTACGACCCGGCCGAGCCCGTCGACCAGGCCATCCTGGCCACCCGGACGGCGATCTTCCCGGAGCACGGCCTGCTGCCCTGACGCCAGCGCTCCCTGACGCGCGGGTGGCGGCTGGCCGGGCCCGGCGCACGCGGACATTCGGGCACCAGGACGGGACCAAGGTCCCTGGCCTGTCTGCGGGGGCGGCCATAGGGTGGCTGACGTGCGGTAATTTCGGCGACCCGGCCCAGTCCGCCGAACCGCGCAGCCCGAGCGCGGACGCGAGACAGAGGTGCAAGCCGCAGATGAACGACATAGCACGGCAGCCGGATGGTGCAGCCCGCGCGCAGCCGGGCCAGGCGGCCGGCCGCAGCCGCAGCCGGGCGAGCCACAGCCGGGCGAGGCTCCGCAAGGCGTCCGCCGGATTGGCGTGTTCCTGCTGGATGATCACGAGATCGTCCGCCGCGGAGTCCGTGAGCTGCTGGAAGCCGAGCCGGACATCGTCGTCGTCGGCGAGGCCGGCACGGCCGCTTCCGCGCTGGCCCGCATCCCGGCGCTGCGCCCGGACGTGGCGATACTCGACGTGCGGCTGCCCGACGGGAACGGGGTAAGCGTCTGCCGTGACATCCGCTCCACCATGCCCGAGGTCGCCTGCCTGATGCTCACCTCCTTCGGCGACGACGAGGCGCTCTTCGACGCGATCATGGCCGGGGCGGCGGGTTACGTGCTGAAGCAGATCCGCGGTACCGACCTGGTCGGTGCCGTGCGCGCGGTCGCGGCCGGGCAGTCGCTGCTCGATCCGGAGGCCGCCAGCCGGGTCATGCGGCGGATGCGCGACCAGGCCACCCGCTCCGACCCGCTGTCCGGCCTCACCGGGCAGGAACGGCGGATACTCGAGCTGATCGGGGAGGGCCTGACCAACCGGCAGATCGGGGTACGGATGTTCCTGGCCGAGAAAACGATCAAGAACTACGTCTCCGCGCTGTTCACCAAGCTCGGGATGGAGCGCCGGACCCAGGCGGCCGCGTACGCAGCCCGCGTTTTTGAAAGTCACGATCAGGATGAACGAAGGGCTCCGGCCGGCTGAGCAGCCCAGCTGAATCGGCCTTCGCGCTGGTGCCGGGCAGCGCCCGGGCCGGCCGGGCTCAGGGCAGCGGAACCCGCCAGCGCAGCTCGGTCCCGCCGGCGCCGGCGGCCGGCCCTACGTCCATCGTCCCGCCGAGCTGCCGGGCGCGCTCGGCGAGGTTGGCCAGCCCGCTGCGGCGGGTCGTGTCCTTCATCCCCGAGCCGTTATCGCTGACCACGACGACCAGGTCGGTGCCGGCCTCGACCGTGACGTCGACCCGGCTGGCATCCGCGTGCCGGGCCGCGTTCGACAGGGCCTCGCGCAGCACGTGCAGCGCCTGCTCGGCGATCTGGCCGGGTATCTCCTGGTCCAGGGCACCGGACAGGGTCAGCGACGGGGCGAACCCGAGCGGCCCGCTCATCTCATCGGCGATGCCGAGGAGCCGGCCGCGCAGGCCCGGCCGGCTGGTGTCGTCCCTGGCCTGCAGCGCGAAGATGGCCGACCTGATCTCCCCGATCGTGTCGTCCAGGGCATCGACCGCGCGGTTTACCCGCTCTTTCACCTCGGGCCGCGTTATCAGCGGCAGCGCGCCCTGCAGCGACATCCCGGTCGCGTAGAGCCGCTGGATGACCTGGTCGTGCAGGTCACGGGCGATGCGCTCGCGGTCGTGCAGCATCGTGACCTGCTCGGCCGCGCGGCGGACATCGGCCAGCTCAAGCGCGATGGCGGCCTGGGCCGCGAAGGAGGCGACCAGCTCGGTCGCGGCCGGCGCCAGCGGCATCGCCCCCGGGCGGCGGCCGACCGTGAGCACGCCGCGGGTATTGCCCGGCGCGCCGAGCGGGAATACCACCGCGGGGCCGAGCGACATCTGCTCCCGGGCCACCGGCGCCACCCGCTCGTCGTGGCTGAAGTCGTCCAGCGACACTGGCTCGCCGGTGGCCAGCACCTCCGCGGACAGCGACACCCCGGGCAGCGTCAGCCCCAGGGTCTTCGCCGCGTCCTGGCCGGCCGCATGCGTGATCCTCAGTTCGCGCCGCTCCTCATCGGGCAGCGCGAGCACCGCCAGGTCCGCGCCCGACATCTCCAGCACCTGCTGCGTGACCAGATCGAGTACCTCGCCCGGATCCGTCCCGGACAGCAGCCTGCGGGAGACCTCCGCGCTGGCCTGCAGCCACCGCTGCCGCCTGCGCGACTCCTGGTACAGCCGGGCGTTCTCGATTGCCACGCCCGCCGCGGCCGCCAGCGCGACGGTGACCGCCTCGTCCTCCTCGTCGAACTGGTCACCACCGCGCTTCTCGGTGAGATAAAGATTCCCGTAGACCTCGTCGCGGATCCGCACGGGCACGCCGAGGAAGGACCGCATCGGCGGATGACCCGCCGGGAAACCGGATGACCGCGGGTCGGCGGAGATCTCCGCCAGCCGCAGCGACCGGGGATGGGTGATGAGTTCCCCGAGCAGGCCGCGGCCTTCCGGCCAGTGATGAATGCGGGCGATCTCCGCCTCATCCAGGCCGACCGGGATGAATTCGGCCAGGCTGCCGCGCTCGCCGACGACCCCGAGCGCCCCGTAACGCGCGCCGACCAGCCCGGTGGCCGCCTCGACGATCCGCCGGAGCACGGTCTCCAGGTCCAGGTTGCTGCCCACCGCGACAACGGCCTCAAGCAGGGCTTGCGCCCGCTGCCCGGTGGCGCGCACGCCATCCAGCCGGACCTGCAGCTCGGCCAGCAGGTCATCCAGCCGGAGGTGCGCCAGGGGCAGGTCTGCTTCGGCAGACTCCATCAGGGGCTCCTGCGGCTCAGCTTCGGGGCCGAGATGGTCTCACGATAGCGCGCGCCGGGCCATGACGGACGCCGCGCGACGCGGCGGCCCGGCACGCCGTGAACCGGGCGCGTCAGGCCCCATAGCCGGGAAAAGTGACAGAGGTCCCGCGACCTAGGGGCGGGCGGCCCTGCCGTCGCCCGGCCGTCTGCCGGCACGATGAGGGCAGCCGGGAAGGAACCGCGCCGGAAACCCACGGCCCGCTCCATTACCGGCTCCCTATGAAGGAGAAAACTCAGATGCGCAGAAAGACCTTCGACGCGCTGGCCACTTCGATCGGACTGGTCCTCGCGGTCATCCTGCTGGCGGCCGGAGGCCTGCTGCTGTGGGGCCACTCGTTCGTGAACAGTGAGGTAGCCAGCCAGCTCTCGGCCCAGAAGATCGTCTTCCCGGCCAACGGGAGCCCGGCCATCAAGGCTCCTGAATTCGCCGCGATGCACCAGTACGCGGGCCAGCTGATGACCAACGGCGCCCAGGCCGAGGTCTACGCGGACCATTTCATCGCCAACCACCTCAAGATCATCGGCGGCGGCCAGACCTACTCCCAGCTGTCCGCCAAGGCCATCGCCCAGCCCAAGAACCTCGCGCTGGCCGGCCAGGTCGAGGCCATGTTCAAGGGCACGATGCTGCGCGGCACCCTGCTGAACGCGTACGCCTTCTGGAAGATGGGCCAGCTCGCACTCTGGGGCGCGCTGGTGGCCTTCTTCGGAGCGGGACTGCTGCTGATCATGTCGATCCTGGGCTTCGCCCACCTGCGCCGCGTCGCGCCGGAAGCTGAGATCTTCCCCAAGATGACGCCCACGGTCCCGGCCACCACGGTCCCGGCCACCACGGCCACGGTCCCGGCCGCCCCGGCTAACGGCAAGGTCCCGGCCACCACGGCCTGACCCAGGACGAACACCCGATCACGGCGGCGGGCGGCACCCCCCACGGGGGCGTGCCGCCCGCCGCCCATACCCGCGGGGGTGCAGAACGGTGATCCTGAGGGTAGATGGGTGGAGGGAGCGAACATGAACAGCACTCCGGCGGCGGCCCTGGCCGGCCATCAGTTCACCCGCGGCATGACGGAGGATCACCTCGCCTTGCTCGCGGGGGCGGCCCGCCATGTCCGGCTGCCCGCGCGGCACCGGCTGTTCGACGAGGGCGGCACCGCGGACCGGCTCTGGCTCATGCAGGCCGGGCGGGTCGCGCTGGACATGCACGTCCCCGGACGCGGCCCGGTGGTCATCGAGACACTCGGCATGGGTGACGTCATCGGCTGGTCCTGGCTCTACCCGCCGTTCCAGTGGCAGCTTGGCGCCGTGGCCATGCAGCCAGTCCAGGCCTTCGAGCTCGACGGCCGCGCGGTCCGCGAGATGTGCGCGGCCGATCCCGGCTTCGGCTACGAGCTGACCCGGCGGCTGCTGGCCGTCGTCACGCACCGGCTGCAGGCCACCCGGACCCGCCTGCTCGACCTGAACGCCGCGCCCGCGGACTGGCCGTAACTAGCCGGCCACCGGCTCGGCCGCGACGATCGTGCCGGCCTTGCGGTACAGCAGCGCCTCGGCGTCATCGAGCCGCCCGATCGCCGCCATGGCGCCGGTGGCCTCGACGAACCGGCAGGCGGCGTCAATCTTGGGGCCCATCGACCCGGCGGGGAATTGCAGGGCCCGCAGGACACTGGGCGTGGCGAGACGGATGGGCCGCGCTTGCTGCGTTCCATATTGGTCCTGAACGCAGTCGACGTCGGTGAGCAGCAGCAGGGCGTCCGCGTGCAATACGCGGGCCAGCAGCGCCGCGGTCAGGTCCTTGTCGACCACGGCCTCGGCGCCGCGCAGGAACCCGGCCGCATCGCGCGTGACGGGCACGCCGCCGCCGCCGGCGCAGACCACGATCGCGCCGGTGCGCACCAGCTCGCTGATCAGCGGCAGGTCAAGGAGCTCAGCCGGCTCCGGCGAGGGAACGACCCGGCGCCAGGCGTTACCGTCGCGACGGACCTGCCAGCCGTATTCGGCCGCCAGCTGGCGGGCCCTGGCCTCGGCATAAACGGGGCCGACGAACTTGACCGGATTGGCGAACGCCGGGTCGTCCGCGCTGACCAGGGTCCGGCAGACCAGGCAGCCGGCCAGCTGGCCGGGCAGCGCGTTCTGCAGTGCCTGCACCAGCCAGTAGCCGATCATTCCCTGCGTCTGCGCCCCCAGGACATCAAACGGATAAGGGCGGGTCAGTGCCGTGTCCCGGGCGCTTTCCATCGCCAGCAGGCCCACCTGCGGGCCGTTGCCGTGGGTGATAACGAGCTCGTGATCGCCCGCCAGCGGCGCGAGCGCGGCGACGGCGCGCGCGATGTGCGCCTGCTGCACATCGGAGTCGGGCGGCTCGCCCCGCTCCAGCAGCGCGTTGCCGCCGAGCGCGGCCACGACCCTCACTCGTGCTGCCCGATGGTCGCCACCATGAGCGCCTTGATCGTGTGCAGCCGGTTCTCGGCCTGGTCGAAGACGACGCTGGCCGGCGACTCGAAGACGTCCTCGGTGACCTCGAGCCCGGCCAGGCCGCGGGGGACGAGGATGTGCTGCCCGATCTCGGTGTCGCGGTTGTGCAGCGCGGGCAGGCAGTGCATGAACTTCACGTCCGGATTGCCGGTGGCGGCCATCATCGGCGCGTTCACCTGGTAAGGCAGCAGCAGGTCGATCCGCTTGTCCCAGTTCTCCTCCGGCTCGCCCATCGACAGCCAGACGTCGGTGTAGAGGAAGTCGGCGTTCCGGACCGCCTCGGCGGTGTCCGCGGTGATGGTCAGCCGGGCGCCGGACCGGGCCGCCAGGTCCCGGGCGATGCCGCGGGTTTCCGGGTCGGGCCATAGCTCGTCCGGCGCGCAGATCCGCACGTCCAGGCCGAGCAGCGCGCCGGTCACCAGCAGCGAGTTGGCGGTGTTGTTCCGGCCGTCCCCGAGGTAGCAGTAGGACACCTGGTCCAGCGGCTTGCCCGCGTGCTCGCGCATGGTCAGGATGTCGGCCAGCATCTGGGTCGGGTGCCACTGATCGGTGAGCCCGTTCCACACCGGCACGCCGGCCCACGCGCCGAGGGTCTCGACCGATTCCTGGGCGAACCCGCGGAACTCGATGCCGTTGAACATCCGGCCGAGGACCCGGGCCGCGTCCTTGACCGACTCTTTGTGACCGAGATGAGAGTCCTGGGGGCCGAGATAGGTAACGTGCCCGCCCTCGTCATGCGCCGCCACCTCGAAGGCCGACCGGGTCCTGGTCGAGGCCTTCTCGAAGATCAGCGCGATGCTGCATCCGGCCAGGCGGCCGGACCGCTGGCCCAGGTGCTTCGCCGTGCGGTACTGCCCGCCCAGGTCGACCAGGTGCAAGAACTCCGCCGCGGTGAGATCGATTTCCTTGAGTAGATTGCGTCCTTGCAGGTCCATCAGTTGCTCCTCGCCCGCCCCGGGCCGCTGGGCGGGATAGCTGGTTCGGCCGTCCGCTGCTCACGCTCGGCTGCTTCATATCCTCGCCGGTGCACCGCACCGTGGTGTTGCGCACCCCCGGTACGAGGGTCCCGGGCCGCCGGGCCGGCCGGGCAAAGTCCCGACATCCGGGACCTTCGCCTCTGAGCCGGGACGGCGCGGCGGCCGCACACTGAGATGAACAGGCCGCAGCCGGCTCCTAGCACGGCCGGCCACAGGGGTGCGGTGCGCGGCGGCAGAGGAGGCAGGCCATGCAGGCTCGGGTCGGGGACCGGCTGATCCCGGATGGCGACACTGACCGGATCGGCCTGGTCATCGGGCTGCAGAACGCCGACGGATCGCCGCCGTACGTGATCAAGTGGCTGAGCAGCGGGCACATCGCGCTAGTGTCCCCCGGGCCGTACGCCCGGATCCTGCCCGCGGACCCGGCCGACGGCAAGGCTGCGCCGGCCGTGACGCCGGCATGAGCATGGCCCCCGCGGCCGGCGTCGGCGCGCCGCCTGCGGCCGGACCGGGGATGCCGCCCGCGGCCGGCCAGGACACGCGGCCGGCCGAGCCCGGCGTGTTCGCGCTGCTGGCCGATGGGGCCACCGCCGAGATCCGCGCCGCGACCCCGGCCGACCTCGACGCGGTCTGCGGCATGCATGCGGCGATGTCGCCGGAGAACCTCTACCTGCGGTTCTTCAGCATGAGCAAGGACGCGGCCGAGCGGGAGGCCCGGCGGCTGTGCCGCCCGGCCGGCCCCGACCATGCCGCGCTGCTCGCCTGCCTGGATGGCCAGGTCGTCGGCGCGGCGAGCTACGAGCCGACCAGCACCGCCGGCGTCGCGGAGGTGGCCTTCGCCGTTCCCGACGGCATGCACGGGCGGGGCGTCGCCACGCTGCTGCTTGAGCACCTGGTGTCGCTGGCCCGGATCCGGCACCTGACTGCCTTCACCGCTGAGACGCTGGCGGAGAACTCGGCCATGCTGCGGGTGTTCGCCGATGCCGGGCTGGGCGCCGTGCGGCACTGGGCGGATGGCGTGGTGGAACTGAGCATCCCCATTCCCCGGCAGGCCGCGCTGGGCCAGGCCAGCCTGTACCTCGAAACAGTGGCCGGGCGCGAGCAGCGGGCCGGCGTGGCCAGCCTGGCGCCCCTGCTGCGCCCGGCGTCGGTCGCCGTGGTCGGGGCGAGCCGGAGGGAGGGATCGGTCGGCCGGACGATCCTGCGCAACATCCGCGATGCCGGCTTCGCCGGGCCGGTCTACGCGGTGAACCCGAACGCCGGCGAGATCGACGGGGTGCGGTGCTTTCCCTCGGTGGCGGCGCTGCCCGGGCCGGTGGATCTCGCCGTGCTCGCGGTGCCGCCGCCCGCGGTCGCCGCGGTCGCGCGGGACTGCGGTGAGCGGGGGATCAGCGCCCTGGTCGTGATCACAGCCGGGCTGGACCGGGCCCAGCAGGACGACATCCTGGCCACCTGCCGGCACCATGACATGCGGCTGGTGGGCCCGAACTGCTTCGGCATCGCCGTGCCCGGCCTGGGCCTGGACGCGACGTTCGGCGCGCGCCACCCGGTGCCGGGCCGCGCCGGGCTCGGCGTGCAGTCGGGCGGGATCGGCATCGCGCTGATGGAGCAGCTATCGCGGCTCGGCATCGGCGTCTCATCGTTCGCCTCGCTGGGCGACAAGCTGGATGTGTCGGGCAACGACCTGCTGAGCTGGTGGGAGCAGGACGGCGTGACCGGACTGGCCGTGCTGTACCTGGAATCCTTCGGGAACCCCCGTAAGTTCGCCCGCACCGCCAGCCGGGTCGGCCAGAAGATGCCGGTGCTGACCGTGCACGCGGGCCGCTCCGCCCCTGGCCAGCGGGCCGCCGCCTCGCACACCGCGGCGATCGCGGCTCCGCTGATCACCCGGCGGGCGCTGTTCGAGCAGGCCGGTGTCATCGCCACCGCCAGCCTTGGCGAGCTGCTTGACGTGGCCGCGCTGCTCGCCGCCCAGCGCCCGCCCGCCGGGGGGCGGGTGGCCATATTCTCGAACGCCGGCGGGGCGGGCGTGCTGGCCGCCGACGCCTGCACCGAGGCGGGCCTGACCGTGCACGCGATGACCGCCGGTACGCAATGGCGCCTGCGGGAGCTTCTGCCGCCCGGTGCCGCGGTGGCCGGGCCGGTGGACACCGGCGCCGCCGTCTCCGCGGAAGCATTCCGCCGCGGCCTGGAGACGGCCGCCGCTGATGAGGGCGTCGACGCCATGCTGGCGCTGGTCGTGCCGACCGCGGTGGCCGACCTGGTGCCCGCCGTTCGCAGCGCCCGCCTGCCGGTGCCGCTCGCGGCCGTGATCCTGGGCCAGCCCGAGGCGGTCCGGCTGCTGCCCGGTGACACCGACGGCGGCGCGGCCGTGCCCGCCTACGCCTATCCGGAGAGCGCGGCCCGGGCGCTCGGCCAGGCGGCGGTGTACGGAACGTGGCTGGCCACGCCGGCCGGAGTGGTGCCGGAACTCGACCGGATCCGCGCGGCCGACGCCCGGGCCCTGATCGACGCGTTCCTCGGCCGGCTCCCGGGCGGCGGCTGGCTGCCGCCGGCGGAGGCGGGCGACCTGCTGCGGTGCTACGGGATACCGCTGGTCGAGACCCGGATGGCCGCCGATTCCGGTGCGGCGGCCCGGGCCGCGGCCGAGCTTGGCTGCCCCGTGGTGATCAAGGCCGACGTGCCCGGCCTGCTGCACAAGAGTGATGCCGGAGCCGTCCGGCTGGACCTGCGCAGCCCCGATGACGTGCGCCGGGCCTTCGAGGATCTCGCCGGGAAGTTCGCCGGACGGCTCACCGGCGTGCTGGTCCAGCCGATGGTCACCGGCGGGGTTGAGGTCATCATGGGCGTCGTGCAGGAGCCGGTGTTCGGCCCGCTGGTGGTGTTCGGGCTCGGCGGGGTGGCGACCGAGGTGCTCGGGGACCACAGTGCCCGGCTGGCGCCGCTGACCGACGCCGACGCGGCCGGGATGATCCGCTCGATCCGGGCCGCCCCGCTGCTGCTCGGCCACCGCGGCACCCCCGCCGCCGACCTGGCCGCGCTTTCCGACGTCCTGCTGCGCGTCTCCCGGCTGGCCGATGACCTGCCGGAGGTCGCTGAACTCGACCTCAACCCGGTGATCGCCAGGCCCGACGGCGCCTTCGCCGTGGACGCCCGGATCCGGGTCACCAGCCAGGCGGCAGCCGACCCGTTCCTGCGCCGCCTCCGCTGACCGCCGGCCCGTTCCAGGACCAGGCCGCGCAACGACCTTTCTGGCGTTAGCGCCCTGGCGGGCAACGACCATCCAGATCGTGTGCTGCGCGGACAGGCCGACGCGGATGAGGCATATCGTGGTGGCTGGCTCCGGGAGAAAGCATGCGCGTCGCCGTCCGTGCCCTGCTTGTTGTTGCCGCAATGGCCGGTGCTGCCGTCGAGGTGTGGGCCATCCGCTCGGGCTGGTCGCCGGCCAGCGCGGCGCTTGACCTGCTCGCGGGCTGGTCACTGCTGGCGGCGGCCGGATGGACCGCGCAGGTGACGGGCGGCTGCCGGGCACTGCTCGGGATTTCCGGGGTGTGCTGGTTCCTGGCCACCCCGCAGGTTGTCGGCGGGCCGGTGGGCCATGACGCGGCGCTGCTCGGAGGTTTGTGGCTGGCGCCGCTGGCGACGGCGCTGCTCGGGTGGCCGGATGCCGCGCCCACGCGCCGCTTGCCGCGCGTGGTGGCGGTCGGCATCTGGGTTCGCGCGCTCCCGGCACTAGCCGGAATCGGCTGGCTGACCGCCGTGGCGGGCGGGTGCCTGGCGGCCGCCGCGCTGCTGGATGGCCCGCCGGTATGCCGTTCGGGTGCCGCGGGTGGCCGCCGCTGCCGTGGGCGTCGTGCTCGGCATGGCCGGCCTGCTCCAGGCGGTGGCCGGGCGCGGCTCGGCGCTTGAGCCGCTGGTCGCCGTCACCGTGGCGGGGTGCGGCATCGCCGTGCTCGCGATCCGTCCGGCCCGGGCGGCCACGGACAGCGGTTTTGCCGGGCTGTCGTCGAGCTTGGCCGGACGGCGGACGCGCGCTCGCTGGAACGGCGGCTCGCGCACGCGGTCGGTGACCCGCGACTTCGCCTGCTGTACCAGCTGGCACCGGGCCTGCCCTATGTGACCGCGTCGGGGCTGCCCGCCACCGGCACGCCCGCAGGCCGCGAAGTTACCGTGCTGGGCCAGTCAGGTCCGGTGCTGGCGGCGCTCGAGCACGACGGCACGGTGCTCCAGGATCCGCAACTGCGCCAGGCGGTCGCTGGCCGTGGGCAGGCTCGCGGTCCGGCGGCTGATCCGTGCCTCAGAGGCGGCCCAGCAATCCGTCGAGCTCGCTGAGTCCCGCCGCCGGCTGGTCCAGGCCGAAGGCGTGGCACGCGAGCAGTTCGCCAGCGACGTGGCCGCGGGCCCGGACCGGTTCCTCGCCAGGTGCCTGATCGTGCTCGATGAGGCGCTGGCTGCGGCACCGGCAGGCCTGCGCGGAGATGTCGCCGAGGCGCGGGCGGCCGGGCAGGCGGCGCGGGAGGAACTGGCCCGGACGGCATCAGGTGATGCCGGCCGCATGCTGGCCCGCCGCGGGCTCGCGGCGGCGCTGCTCGATCTCGCCAGCTCCGCCGGTGCCGAGGCGGACGTCCGCCTCGAGCTGTGACATCGAGCCAGCCGTGGCCGGCGCGGCGTGGTTCGCGGCGTCCGAGGCTCTCACCAATGCGCTGAAGCACGCGGGCCGGCCCGGATCTGGCTGAGCGCGGTGACCGAAGCCGCCTGGCTGCGCGTGCAGGTGGCCGACGACGGCGTGGGCGGGGCAGACCCGGACGGCCACGGGCTGCGCGGGCTGCGCGAGCGCCTGGCCGGGCACGGCGCTCGCCTGCACGTACTCGGCGTGCCGCTCGGCGGTACCCGGATCGTGGCCGAGTTCCCGCTTGAAGGTAAGCCAGCAGGTAACTGTGAGTCCGGTCAGGTTGAGAGTGCGGTTGATGAGCCTGGCCGGTGATTCAGCCCTCAGCCTTCGGCGTGGGCGAGGCAAGCGAGCGGGCGCCCAGAGGCTGGTTCGCGCGTGGCCTGATGCCACGCGCGAACCAGCGAACCAGGCTGTGCGGCAGCTGATGAGCGGCCGCCGTTGCTTCAGGTCGGTGCCGTCAGCGGGTGCCTCTGAAGATCGATAGGGAGCCGGACTGGAAGAGGTCCGCCGCGTAGATGGTGAATTCGTGTACAGATTGATGATAGTCAGACTGTACGGCTGGGAGCCGGTCGGCTGCTGGTGCGCGGCCGTGCGGCAGCCGCTGGTGACGCGTGCGTTGCACCTCGATCCGTTCAGTACCGATACTGTTGCGCTGGATAAGTGGTGATGGATGTAGCCGTCACGGAGTTGCGGGCCCACCTGCAGCGGTGAGCGGCCGGTGGGCATGGCGGGCGAAGTGCCGCCCGCAGCCGAAGGTGTCGGAGCGATGAAAGTGCGCGTTGATTACCGAGCCGTGCCGGGCAGGTCCCCGTCGCCGTTGTTCGCCACGTAGACCGTGTGGGTCCGGTCGTTCACGGCCACTCCGTAGGGATCGAGCCCGACCTTCACGGTCGCGGCGAGGTGCGCGCAGCCGGCGTGGTGCGTCCCGTTGCAGGCAGCGCCGTTGATCACCGAGACCGTGTCGCCGTTGACAGAGGGCCCGCCGTTCGGCGCGTAGATCGTGTCGGTCGCGCGCTGACCGCGAGGATTTACGTGCCCTTCCTGACCTTGACCACGGCCGCGTCTGCCCGCAGCCGGCGGTGTCTTGCGCGTTGCAGGTCGCGGCGTTGATTACGGCGACCCGGTTTCCTGCGGCGCCGTAGGCACGTACAGGGTCCTGGTGGCCTTATCGAGCACCGGCTGGACCGGCGCCGGGCCGATGGAGTGATCGGGCGGCCTCGCGGCGCAGCCGGCGGTGTCGGCCGCGTTGCAGCTGGCGGTGCTGATCACCGAGACCTTGCCGGAGGAGGGGTCGGAGCGTACAGCGTCCCCGTGGCGTGATCGATCGCCCCGACGTTGGCCTGGGGATCGGGCATCGGGATCTTCGCGACCGGCGCGCACCCGGACCGGTGCCGCGGCGTTGCAGGTCGCGCTGTTGAACACGTCGATGTCGGGCCGAGGCTGAGTTGCCGCCGTAGATGGTGCCGGTGGCCGGGTCGGCGGACAGCAGGAACTCATCACCCGGCACGCTCGGCGCCCTCGGCCCGCGCCCGGCGTGTCGGCGCGCTGCAGCGGCGGATGCATCGTCAGCGACAGGAAGTTCTCCCCGCCGACGTTGACCAGGTAGGCGGTGCCGGTCCGCGGGATCAGCGCGAAGGCATTCGGGTTGTATCCGCTGGGCGGGCTGAATGCTGCCTGCCGGTTCGCGCCCGCTTCGGGCAGCCGGACGTGACCGTCCCGTTGCACGTCCTGGTATTGATGGCCGACAGCGTGCCGTCGCCCTGGTTGATCGCGAACACCGTGTGCAGCGACGCGGTCGACCGCCACGAACTCGGCCGGTTCGCGCCGGTGGTCACCGTCAGGCGGCGTGCGGGCGCAACCGGAGGTGTTCTTGGCGTTGCAGCGGGCACCGTTGATGACCGAGACCGTTCCGTCGTTGTTGCTGGCCACGTAGACGGCGTCGCGGGCCTGGTCGACCGTGACCCAGAAAGCGCCGCTGCCCACCTTGATGGTGCGCGGAACCCGGCCGCAGCCGCGGCCGGTGCTGCCATTGCAGGCGGCCCCGTCGATCACCGACACGGTGTCGCCGTTGCCCGACGTCCCGGAGTTCGCCGCTGAGCGGTGTCGCTGGTCTACTTCGACTCCAGGCTGCCTTCGTCAAGCTCCTGGCCGAGGCAGCAACCCCGTGTCGTCACCGCGTTGCACTCCGCGGCGTTGATCACCGAGACGCTGCGCCCCTTCAGGTTCGCCACGTACACGGTGCGGGTCGCCTGGTCGAACGCCGCGGCGACCGGCATCCGCCCGACCCTGATCGTCGCCAGCGCCCGGCCGCAGCCGCCGCTCACCCTGGCGTCGCACCGGGCGCCGTCCAGCACCGACACGGTCCCCGCACTGCCGTTCACCACGTAGAGGGTGTCGGTCCTCGTGTCGATGGCCGCCGCGAGCGGGCTGCGGCCGACCCTGGCCCTGGCCACCACGCGGCAATCCGACCTGACCCGGCATTGCACGTCGCGGCGTTGATCACGTCCACCACGTCGCTGCTCTGGATCGGCACGTACACCGTCCCCGTCTTCGCGTCGGCCACCGGCACCCCGGGCGACCCGCCCAGCACAGCCGCCCGCCCCGGCCGGCCCGCCCCGGGCCGTACCGCCGGCGCGCTCCGGCACCGCGACCTCGCCGCCGAGCTGTGGCGCCGCCGTGCGACGCCGCGGCTCGCCGAGGCCGGCGACCCGGCCATCCCGAGGCCCGTGCCGCGCACTCGCCGCGGCCACCGCAACCACGATCCGGCGCCCGATCAGCGACCACGATGTCGCAAGATAGACGTTTCATGTGTTCCCTCCTGGTACATGCCACGCTGGGCGAGGCGGGTTAGACCGAAGATTCATCGGCGGCAAAACGGCATAGCGATCACAACTCACGGTGACCGGGATGCTTAGGCAGGGATCGTGGGGTCAGCGGCGCCGGGCTGGGGCCTGGGTAGTGCTCAGCTCAGCTGCCGCCATGGGCGAGTCGTGTCCCACTCGGCCCCGGATAGCAGGTGCCAGGTGAGCAGGCCGCGGAACAGCTCGAAGGTGTAGACCGAAGTTTCCGACCCGTTCTGCTGGTTGGTTTCTGGAACAAGCGTTGCGGTCTTGCCGGTGATGGAGATCGTCCCGACTTCGACCGGGTCAGCCGGCTTCCACGCCGCCTGGTCGGCCACGCTGGGCTCGCTGGGGTTGGCATGGAGCTGCACCGGGTGGTAAAGCGCGTACCGTCCGTCATGAATGGCCAGCGTGAAGGTGCCGGCGTTGCCGCAGTCTCTGCAGTCTCCGGAGGCGACCACGTCTGCCTGGGTCACCGTGACTCCGTACGTGCCGTCCAGGACCTTAGTTGGTGAGGCGCCGATTCCGGCGCCGTGGCAGGTGGCCCAGCTGTCCATCCGCGGTATTCCCGGATCGGCGGCCAGGCCTCCGATCCGGTCGATGGCCAGGGCGGTCTGCGGGTCAGCGGCGAGGTCGGCGTACGTGGATGCCTCGGCGGTGTGCAGGGCTTCGAATTGCTGCTGGGTCACCGCCAGTGGCTTCAGCCCCTGCCCGCACATCGACGCCCACTTCACGCGGTCGGAGGCGCTGCTGGCCTGGGTGGCGGCGGCCTGCTGAGCGGCCAGCCGCAGCCAGCCGGGCATCCCGCGCGGGCAGCCTGGCCAGGACGGCGGAGGAAGCCGCGAACGTGGTGGTCTTGGCGAACAGCGGCGCGTTGACCAGCACGTACGGCGCGACCTGCAGGTAGCCGTTCTCCATCGCGTTCACCGGGTCGGACTCGATAGCGGTCAGCTTGCCGTCGCGCAGCGCCTGCGCCGCCGGCGGCCCGCCTGCCACGTCGGTCACCGGCACGGCCCCCATCACATCGAGCACCTCGCCGGTGGTGTCCGACTCGTTGATCCGGATCTTCGCGCCGTAGAACTGCGCCGGGGTCGTCAGCGGGCGGGTCGAGAACAGGTACCTGATGCTGTCCGGCACGATCGCCAGCCCGGTGATCTTCACGGGCCTGAGCGTGGCGAGCACCCCGGCGGCCACCCTTCCGGTGACCGCCTTGTCGAGCAGCTCGCGGCTGGTCACCAGAACGGGTCCTGGTAGGCGCGGAACGCCGTGACCCCCAGGCTCTCCCAGGCCCGCGAGCCGACGTCACCGACATCCAGCTTTCCCGATCGCAGGGCATCGGCGACCGATCTTGTCGTCGCCGCTGGAACCGGCGCTGTAGTACACGGTGCGGAGCTTCAGGTGCCCGCCGGAGTCCTTGGCCACCAGGGTCGCGAACGTCATGTCGACCGGGAGCGGGTCGGCGCTGGCGAAGGTCAGCGTTACGGTCCCGTTCGGCGCGGTTTCCGGCGCGCCGCCGGACTTGCTCGTGCCCGCTGCGCTGCATCCGGCCGCCATCAGCGCCGCGATGACGGCGAGAGCCGCCCAGGCCCGCATGGCGCGATGCCTGCTGTCTGTGGGTAAGTTCGCGCTGCTCATGCCCGGCCTCCTGCCGCAATAGTGGACCCGATTGCGACTGTCGACCAGTCCCGCGCCTGTCGCTAGCGCGTTAACCCTCTTTCCGCCCCGTGCTATCCCTGCGATCGTAAGTGCGTGGCGCGCCTGCTGCCGTGGGTCGTCGTCGCGGCTGTGCTCTCCGGCGTGACGGTCAATGTGCTGCGCCTGCGCGGCGACGTGTCGTTGGCCTGCCTGTCCGTTGCCGCGCAGGCGCTGGAGATCGCGGCTGGTGCCGCGCTGATTGTCGCCGGGGGGGCCGGCGGCCGCGGGCGGGACCGGTGGCTTCTCGCGGGTGCCGGGGCGGGCTGGCTCGTCGCCGAGTGGGCCAGCCCGGCTGCACCCGGTGCGGCCACGTTCACCGCAGGGCTGATCGCGGTCATCTCGCCGCTCCCGCTGGTGCTGGCCGCCCGCTGGCGCCGGCCGGCGGCGGCGGCACGGCTTGCGGTGCCGCTCGGCTTGGCGGTGCTGCTCGCCCTGACTGCGGCGTGCTCACCGGGCCGCTGGCCGCCGCCGCGGCCAGCCCGCGCGATGCCGGGTGCACCGACTGCGCGCGGGACCTGATCGCAGTGGCCCATAATGTCGCGCTCAGCGCCTTGCTCACCCGGCGCGGCGGGCAGTTCGCCGTCGCCGCCGGGCTGGCCGCCGTCGCGTGGCTCGCCGGGAGCATGACGGTGGAGCGGCCCCGCCAGCCGCTGTCACCCGATCTGGCCGCCGATGTCGCGGCCGCGGCGTTCGCCGCGGCCGTCGCCGCTGGTGCGGCAGTGGCGCTGCTCGGCGGGTCCGGCGACCCGGTAGCGTATCGCTGGCACGCAGCGGCCGGAGTGGCGCTTCTCGGGCTCTCGGCAGCCGTGATCCTGCCTGAGCTAACGACGTGGTGCGCGATAGCAGGATCCCCGACGTAACGGGATGATCTTGGCATATCGGTCCCGGGATGGCAGACGGCCGCGCAAGATCATGAGATGTGTCGTCAACATGGGCCCGCGCGGCCTTGTCGCATCGTATCTGCACGGAGATCTCCCACCGCCGGCTGAGCGAGCTGATCAGCGAGCTGTCCGGGCCGTGTACAGCGCAGCAGGAGTCCCGGCGCCGCGAGCGCCGCGGCGGTGGCCAGCGATAATACGCCGGGGCGCCGGGCGATGAACTGGTGTTCACCGACCAAGTCATCGCCACGCTGGTCATCTAGCGGTTCCAGCCCCGCACGCTGCGCTCGCGCTGTTTTACAGCGTGACCGCTCGACGATAAGCCAGACCGTTCATCACCGCCGCCGCTCGCAGCCCGCGGATTCGCCGTCCGCGGAAACACTGCGTGTGTTGCGCACGCTGGCCGACGTGTTCGCCTACGTCGCCGTCGAGGAGTTGACCCTGCGCCGGATGGCACCGAGGAGCAGGACCGCCAGCCCAGAGCAAGCTAGCCTGGGAGCCGAGCGTTCGTCTCCGTGAAGAGGAAGCAGAACACCAAGAAAAACACCGTCATCACCAACACGGACAACGCTGTCCGGGACAAGCGGCCAAACGCAGCAGATCAAACGCGCTGAAAAAGAAGTATCAGAATCTCTTCGATCAGTTCTCGCAGTGAAAACTCTCATCAACACAACTAACGCAAACTGCCAACAATACCCCTATCAGTACGCATCGCCGCTCAACCCAGCAAAACACCACACTCAGCGAGTGATCAGCTGCAGATCAGTGCAAGGCCAGCACTCCCGGTGGATCCCCGTCTAGCACACTAACACCGAGAAGCAATGGAGAAACATGTAGCACTACAGGAAGACGCGAATAATACGACGAAACCCATCTCGCATAGGCGGGCCGGGCCATGCGCGCAGTCGCTCAGGCGACGGTGGCCGTCGCCGATGATCCGGGCGGCAGCGCCGTCGATGCGCTGCGAGCGGCGCTCGACGACGCCGCGCTGCGCGTTGCGTACCCGGCGACGTACGGAGCCTGGCGCGACCGTCACGGCCACACCGTGGTCCTGCCCGAGCGGGGCGTGACCCTGGTCACGGACAGGGGGGAGGTGTGGCCGCGCTCATCCACGGTAACCCGGCGCGGATCGACCGCGCAGCGTGACCGGGGCGGTCTCGGCGGCGCGGATTCTCCTGGACACCGAGCGCATCGAGGCGGGAGCACTGGCGCGGGTCAACGACCTTCGCATGGCGCGGCGGCTGGCCGCCGAGACGGCCGATGCCGCGCGGGCCAGCCTGGAACGCGACCTGCATGACGGTGCTCAGCAGCGCCTGGTCGCCCTGCGCTACGCGCTCGGCCTGGCCGGAGCGCACGCGGCGCGGCTGCCGGACCCGGCCTGGCGGCCAGGCTGGCCGATGCCGACCTGGCCGCCGAGCGGGCGCTCGCGGACCTGCGCGAGCTGGCCCACGGGATCAGCTCAGCCGCGCTGGCCGCCGAAGGGCTGGCGGGCGCCGTGCGCACCGCGGTGGAACACGCCGCCGGCCCGGTCACCATCGTTGAGCTGCCCGGCGACCAGCTTCCCCCGCGCGTCGAGCAAGCCGCCTACCGGTTCGTCGCAGACTCCCTGCGGCAAACCGGCCGGACGCCGGGACCACCGCTGTCCATTGCGATCCGGCGCGCTGGCCGGACGTTATCGTCGAGCTGGGTTACGACCACGCGACCTGCAGCCGGGACTGGCCCCCGGCGCACATTGCCGACCGGGTCGCAGCCGCCGGCGGACAGCTCCGCCGAGCCGATCACGACGGCCGCCAGCAACTAATCGCGCTGCTGCCATGCGAGTAGCGATCGTGGACGACCACGTGCTGCTGCGCGAGGGCCTCGCCGCTGCTCGCCGAGGCCGGAATGGAGGTCGTCGCGTCGGCGGGCGACATTGACGGCTTCCTGCTCGAGACCGAGCGGTCACGCCCCGACGTCGCGATCATTGATATCCGGCTGCCGCCCACGTTCACCGACGAAGGGCTGCGCGCCGCCGACCTGGTGCGAACTCGCCACGCTGGCACGCGGTCCTGGTGCTGTCGCAGTATCTCAATGCCGGCTACGCGCTGCGGCTGCTCGAGTCCTTCCCCAGCGGTGTCGGCTACCTGCTCAAGGACAGGGTGTCCCAGGTGGCGGTGCTCGTCGACGCGGTCGAGCGAGTCGTCGCGGGCGAATGCGTCGTCGATCCGAGTATCGTGGCCCGCCTGGTGAGCCGGACCGGGCTGGCCGAACCGCTCAGCGTGCTCACCCCCCGTGAGCGCGAGGTGCTTGGCCTCATGGCCGAGGGGCGGACGAACACGGCCATCGGCCAGCGGCTCTTCCTCAGCGAGCGGACCGTCGAGGGCAACGTTCGCCGGATCTTCGACAAGCTCGGGCTGACCGACACCCCGGCGGACAATCGCCGCGTTCTCGCGGTGCTGGCCTTCCTGCGTGCTTAGTGGTTCGCCCTGACCAGCCGCGGAGATCACACTCAGCGTCGCATGAATCAACGGTTAAGATTTAGCCGGTTTCCGGCGCTGAAAACCGGCTAAATCCCAACCGTTAACCGGCGGGCCAATGAGGGGAAGCTGGCCGTGGCCGCCGGGAGGTCACCCTTAAGCGGATCCGGTGCGCGTCCGGCCTGCGCCGCACCGGGCTGGCCGAACCGCTGAGCGTGTTCACCCCCCGTGAGCGCGAAGTGCTTGGCCTGATGGCCGAGGGGCGGACGAACACGGCCATCGGCCAGCGGCTCTTCCTCAGCGAGCGGACCGTCGAGGGCAACGTCCGCCGGATCTTCGACAAGCTCGGTCTTACCGACACCCCGGCGGACAAGCGCCGCGTTCTCGCGATGCTGGCCTTCCTGCGTGCTTAGTGGTCTCGCCCTGGCCAGCCGCGGAGATCACACTCAGCGTCGCATGAATCAACGGTTAAGATTTAGCCGGTTTCCGGCGCTGAGAACCGGCCAAATCTTAACCGCTAACCGGTGGGCCAATGGGGGAGCCGCTGTCGCTACTCACACTGAACTCGCACGCAATTGGGGCTGCCCCCGGAGGTTCGCCGCCGATGATGAAGGCGTTCGGTCAGGCCGGGCAGACGGCATGCCCAGGACGCACGGCGCATGACAAGGCAGCTAAGAAGGCGGTTTTGGTGAGCGAAAATGAGCAGCCCGCTGATTCAGGCGCGGTCGCGCCGGATGAGCGGGACGGGCCGGCGGAACCCGTCACGGCCAGCGCGGCACCCGCTGCCGGCGCCCCCCGATCGCGCTCCGGCGGCGCTCGCAGGCTCGGCAGCGCGCTCACCAGCCGGGTGGCCGGCTGGGTAGTCGCGGCCGCGCTGGCGGGTGCCATCGTCGCCGTTTCGGTCACCGGGCTCACCACGCCATCGGTCACCGGGTTCAGCCCGCCATCGGGCGCCCAGATCACCGTGCGCGGGCCGCTGGGCGCGACCAGGCAGATCCTGGCCAGCCCGCGCCGGGCCCAGGTCAGGGTCATCGCCCCCGGCGGACCGATCCTGGTCATGCCCGGCCAGGTCGTTCCCGGCGGACCGCTAACCGGGGTGTTCGCGGCCCCGTTCGGCCAGGTCGTCACCGGGACCGTCAGCAGCGTGTCGTCCTCCGGCTTCACCATCACCGCGCGCTCCGGCCAGAAGCTGGCTGTCGTCGAGCAGCGCACGACTACCTACCGGAAGGCAGGCCGTCCGGCGCCAGAAAGCGCGGTCACCCGCGGGGTAAACGTCGCGGTGCTCGGCTCGCTGAACGGCACGAAGATCATCGCGAGCGTGGTCGCCGTGTATCCCGCGGGTACTGGTTTCTTCCTCAGCCCGCCCGGCTAACACCCGGCCGCGGCACCCTCGCTGGGCACCGCGGACGATCGTTCTGGCGGGCGCGGCCGGGCGGACCGGCCCGGGCGGGCGGACCGGCCGGGCGGGCGGTCAGCGGCGGGTCAGGCCGAGCTCGGCGGCCACCGCGGCCAGGGCGGTCAGGTGATCGTCGACCGAGGCCAGCCCGGCACCCATCGTGTTGACCGACACGTGGCTGGCACCGGCCTCCCGCCAGGTGCCGACCCGCTGCGCCACCTCCCCCGCGCCGCCGTCCCGCCAGCTGACCCGGCCTTCCATGCCCAGCTCCGCCGGGTCGCGGCCGGCCTCGATCGCGGCCTGATCGACCACCGATTTCGCCTCATCGAGCCGGGGGCCCGGCGGCACCTGCGGAAACCAGCCGTCGCCGAGCTGGCCCGTCCGCCGGTAGGCGCGCTGCGACTGCGCGCCGAACCATACCGGAATCGGCCGCTGCACCGGCAGCGGCGCGAGCCCCGCGCCGGTGACCTGCTCGTAAGTGCCCGCATGGGTGACGGTCCGCTCGGTCCACAGCCGGCGCAGCAGGGGTACCTGCTCGCTCATCCGCTCCCCCCGGTCGGCAAACGGCTGGCCGAGCGCCTCGTACTCGACGGCATTCCAGCCCAGGCCGATGCCCAGCCGGAAGCGACCGCCGGTCAGCAAGTCCACCTCGGCGGCCTGCTTGGCGACCAGCGCGGTCTGCCGCTGGGGCAGGATGATGATGCCGGTCACCAGCTCGAGCGAGGTCAGCGCGGCCAGGTAGCCGAAGAGCACCAGCGGCTCGTGAAAGGTCGTGGCAATGTCGTACGGGCCGTTCCAGCCCTCGTGCACCGCCGGGTCGGCGCCGAGGACGTGGTCGTAGGCCAGCAGGTGGGTAAACCCGAGTTCCTCCACTCCCGTGGCGTAGGAGCGGACGGCGCCGGCATCTGGGCCGATCTCGGTCTGCGGAAACACGACACCAATGTTCACGGGACCTGTTCTACCCCATCCGGAACCGCACCGGGAGAATGCGGTGACGTCAGCGCCCGCGACCGAACGGAGAGCCCGCTCCTGACCGGCGCGAACGCCGCTGGTGCCGGCTTCGCCATCGCGAGTTGGCGCGGATAGGATACGAGCCGCCGCTGAAGGGAGACCTGCCCATGCCATCGCGTGTCGAATCGGTCGAAACGCCGGAAGGATCCTTCGACCTCACGGTGTGGCTGCCGGAGTCCGGTACCGGGCCCGGCCTGCTGCTGATCCAGGAAATCTTCGGCGTGGGTGACTACATCCAGGCGGTCGCCGGCGACCTGGCCGGCCTCGGCTACGTCGTCGCCGCGCCGGACCTGTTCTGGCGGCTCAAGCACGGGCACAGTGCCCGCCACGACGAGAGCGGCATGGCCGAGTCGTTTGACCTCGCGTCCCGCTTCGACATGGAGAAGGGCGTCGATGACGCCACCATCGCGCTGCGGCACCTGATCGGGCTGCCCGAGGTCGATGGCGGCGTCGGCATCATCGGCTTCTGCCTGGGCGGATCGATCGCCTACCTGGTCGCCGCGCGCGCCGAGGTGGACGCCGCGGCCGCCGAGCTGGCCGCCGTGGTCTCGTTCTACGGCTCGATAGTGCCGGACAACCTGGATGTCCTCGGCCAGATCCGCAGCCCGGTGCAGTTCCACTTCGGCGGCAGCGATCCGTACATTCCGCGCGAGCAGGTCGCCAGGGTGGAAGCGGCGGCGGCGGGACGTCCCGATGTGGAGGTGCACGTCGAAGAGGACGCCGGGCACGCGTTCCACAACCGGATGGCCCCGTTGTTCCATGCCGCGGAGCCCGCGGCCCGGGCCTGGCGGCGCACCGAGGAGTTCCTGCAGCGCCACCTCCCGGCCAGGGAGAAGACCTCATCGAGTTCCTGAGTTTCCCGGCCGGGGGGCGGGGCCGCACGGGCGGGGGGCCCGGCGCGGCAGCTACTGCGGCTGCCCCCGCGAGCCGCGCTGACGAGGCGGCGGGCATCCGCCGCGGGCCGCCATGACGCTCACTGACCTGCTGCCGGAATCCGCCGACCCGGACTCGGTGTACGAGGCGTTCGCCGGATGGGCGGCGAAGCAGGGCCTCACCCTGTACCCGCATCAGGAAGAGGCCCTGATCGAGATCGTGTCGGGGGCCAACGTCATCCTGAGCACGCCGACCGGGTCGGGCAAGAGCCTGGTCGCGGCCGGCGCGCATTTCGCGGCGATGGCGCAGGGCTGGCGGAGCTTCTACACGGCGCCGATCAAGGCCCTGGTGTCGGAGAAGTTCTTCGCCCTGTGCGATGCGTTCGGCCCGGCCAACGTCGGCATGATGACCGGCGACGCCAGCGTCAACGCCACCGCCCCGATCATCTGCTGCACGGCGGAGATCCTGGCCAACATCGCGCTTACGGGACGGCGCGGCGGCCGACGTCGGGCAGGTCGTGATGGACGAGTTCCACTACTACGCCGACCCGGGCCGCGGCTGGGCCTGGCAGGTGCCGCTGATCGAGCTGTCCCGCGCGCAGTTCGTGCTGATGTCGGCGACGCTGGGCGACGTCAGCCAGTTCGAGCGTGATCTCCCCCGGCGCACCGGCCGGCCGGTCGCCGTCATCCGGTCCACCGAGCGCCCGGTGCCGCTGACCTTCTCCTTCGCGCTCACGCCGCTGCACGAGACGCTGGAAGAACTGCTCGCCACCCACCAGGAGCCGGTCTACGTGGTGTATTTCACCCAGGCCGCCGCCATCGAGCAGGCGCAGGCGCTGATGAGCATCAACGTCTGCACCCGCGCGGAGAAAGACCTCATCGCCGAGCTGATCGGCAACTTCCGATTCAGCACGGGCTTCGGCAAGACCCTGTCGCGGCTGGTCCGGCACGGCATCGGCGTGCACCATGCCGGGATGCTGCCTAAGTACCGGCGGCTGGTGGAGACCCTGGCCCAGGCCGGCCTGCTGAAGGTGATCTGCGGCACGGACACCCTCGGGGTGGGGATCAACGTGCCGATCCGCACCGTGCTGTTCACCGCCCTGTCCAAGTACGACGGCACCAGGGTCAGGCTGCTGCAGGCCCGCGAGTTTCACCAGATCGCCGGGCGGGCGGGCCGGGCCGGGCACGACACCATGGGCACGGTGGTGGTGCAGGCGCCCGAGCACGTGGTGGAGAACGAGAAGGCGCTGGCGAAGGCCGGGGACGATCCGAAGAAGCGCCGCAAGGTGGTGCGCAAGAAGCCGCCGCCAGGTTTCGTTTCCTGGGGCAGGCCCACCTTCGAGCGGCTGGTGGCCGCCGATCCCGAGCCGCTGACGTCCAGCTTCGCGGTCACCCACGCGATGCTGCTCAACGTGATCGCCCGGCCGGGCGACGCGTTCGTCGCGATGCGGCACCTGCTCACCGACAACGACGAGGACGCCGCGGCGCGGCGGCGGCACATCAGCCGGGCCATCGCCATCTACCGCACGCTGCTGGCCGGCGGCGTGGTGGAACGGCTGGAAGAGCCGGACGCCGAGGGCCGCACCGTGCGGCTGACGGTGGACCTGCAGTACGACTTCGCGCTGAACCAGCCGCTCTCGCCGCTCGCACTGGCGGCTATCGAGCTGCTGGACCGGGAATCGCCGTCCTATCCGCTGGACGTGCTATCGGTCATCGAGTCCACCCTGGACAACCCGCGGCAGGTGCTCGCCGCCCAGCTGTTCAAGGCACGCGGCCAGGCCGTCGAGCAGATGAAGGCCGACGGGGTCGAGTACGAGGAGCGGATGGACCTGCTCGGCTCGGTTACCTACCCCCGGCCGCTGGACGAGCTGCTGCACGCCGCGTACGACATCTACCGCCGCGGCCACCCGTGGGTGGCCGATCATCAGCTCGAGCCCAAGTCGGTGGCGCGGGACATGTACGAGCGGGCGATGACCTTCGTGGAGTACGTCGGCTTCTACGGGCTGGCCCGATCCGAGGGGCTGGTGCTGCGCTACCTGGCCGACGCCTACAAGGCGCTCAAGCAGACCGTGCCGGAAGAGGCCAGGACCGAGGAACTCACCGACCTGATCGAGTGGCTTGGCGAGCTGGTCAGGCAGGTCGACTCCAGCCTGATCGATGAATGGGAACGGCTGCGTAATCCGGCTGAGCAGATCGCCGCCGCGGCCGACGAGGGGCCTCCCCCGGTGACCGGCAACCCGCGGGCGTTCCGGGTCCTGGTCCGCAACGCCCTGTTCCGCCGGGTCGAGCTAGCCGCGCTGCGCCGGTACCCGGACCTGGGCGCGCTGGACGCCGAGGACGGCTGGGACGCCGCCGCCTGGGCCGCGGCGCTGGAACCGTACTTCGACGAGCATGACGAGATCGGCACCGGCCCCGACGCGCGCGGGCCCGCCATGCTCATCATCGACGCCCAGCCGGATCACTGGGCGGTGCGCCAGATCTTCGATGACCCGGCCGGCGATCACGACTGGGGGATCAGCGCGCGGATCGACCTGGCGGCCTCGGATGAGGCCGGCGAGGCCGTCCTGCGCGTCACCGAGGTCGGCCAGCTGTAGCGCGGACTAGCTGTAACCGCGGGCCATCAGCCGTACGGCAGGAAGCAGATGCCCGCGAGGCCGTGCACGTGACCGCAGGCGTTGGAATCGAAGGCGTTGTCGCTGGCCACCCACAGGCCCGCGCCGGTGACCAGCATGTCATCGGCGCCGAACCCCAGGCTCCGGGTGGGATTGAACACCACGGCGCCAGCTGGCGAGAGCCCGACCATTCACTGGCGCGGGTATCGACGCTGCGGCAGCCCGGGCCGGTTGCAGCCGTGCCGGTTGACCTTGCCGTTGACGTCCGGATCCCATGACGTCCTCCGGAACGGCGCGGTCGCGCTGAAGCTGAACGCATTATGGCGGGTAAAGGACGTGCCGCCCTGATTGACCTGGCTGAAGGTGCCGACGGCGTACATGGTTCCGCCGCAATGCACCAACTGCCGGACCTGCTCCGCGGGGTGGCTCCGGTTCGGGAGGGCCGGCGTGCCGATGGCCGGATGCGAGGACACCGGGCCGGAACCGGCCAGCGCAGCGGCCGTCATCCCCAGTACGCTGACCGCGGAGTTGCCCGCGATCAGGCCCGCGCTGCCCAGCAGGGTCCTGCGGTTCAGTTGCATCGGGCTTCCCCCAGAGGACGTCGGAGTTCCGCTCACGGCCCGTGCGGCGATCGGCAGAGGGGGATTCTGCGCGAAGTTTCACAACCGGATCTCGTCACGAATTGTATACATCCGGCTGCGTAATGTCATCCGCCCGATCGGCTTATCCGCAGCTCCAGCGCTTTCCGGCGGAAGCCGCCAGAAGTGCCCGCCCCCAGTAGGCTCGGCTATTCCGAGAAGCCAGAGGAGCGCCATGGTCGTCCCGATCGCCGCCCGCGACGTCGCCGCGGGCGTCGGAGCGCTGCTCGTGATCACCGCCGCCGTCAGCGAAATCGGCACCCTGATCGTGCCGCGGCCGATCGGCAGCTGGCTGACCCGGCTCGTCGACCGGCTGGTGACCGGCGCGTTCCGGGTGGCCACCGGCGCGATCGCCGATTACCGGCGGCGGAGCGACCGGGCAATGCCCCCGCAGGCCGCCGCGACCGCCGATTACCGGCGGCGCGACCGGGTGCTGGCCGCGCAGGCCGCCGTGATCCTGCTCGCCCAGCTGGCCGCCTGGCTGGGGATGTTCTTCATCGGCTACTCGCTGCTGCTGTGGCCCTTCGCCACCGACGTCACCACGGCCTTCACCACGGCCGGCCCGGCGCTGTGGGAGATCGGATCCTCCACCGTGCGCGGCGCGGCGGAGCACGCGATCCAGGACATCGCGTCGCTGACCGGGATCATCACCGTGACGCTGCAGATCGCCTACCTGCCGACCTTGTACTCGGCATTCAATCGCCGGGAGAACGAGGTCGCCCTGCTGAACGCCCGCGCCGGCGTCCCGTCCTGGGGGCCGGAACTGCTGGCCCGGACCCACTACGCGCTCGGGTCGGGCGTTTCGACCATCGACACGCTGCCCGATTTCTTCGAGCGGTGGGAGCGGTGGGCCGCGGATGTGGCGGAGAGCCACGCCACTTACCTGCCGCTGGTGCGGTTCCGCTCGCCCAAGCCGCTGTCGTCGTGGGTGACCGCCCTGCTCGCCGTGCTCGACTCCGCGGCGCTGTTCCTGGCGCTGTCGCCGGAGGAAGCGCCGGTCGTCGCGGCCCGGCTGTGCCTGCGCAGCGGGCTGCTGTGCTTCAACGAGGTCGCCCGCGCGATGGGCATCGAGATTCCGGACATGCCCGACCGGGCGGCGGGCATCACCCTGCGCTACAACGAGTTCCTGGACGCGATCACCCGGATGCGGGAGGTGGATTTCCCGATCGAGCGCACCCCCGAGCAGGCCTGGCCGGACTTCGTCGGCTGGCGGCTGAACTATGAGCGGGCCGCCTACGCGGTGGCGGCGGCGGTCGACGCGGTACCGGCGCTCTGGTCCGGGCCGCGGCGCTACCCGACCGTTCCGATCCCCCCGATCCGGCCGCCGAAGTAACCCATTTTTAACGGATTCCCCGGCGCCGGCCGACCACCCCGCCGCCGCGGCCGGCCGCGGGGCCGGCCAGCCCGTGCCCCACCCGGGCCGGAATCAGCGGCTGGCCAGGAACCGGGCCAGCTCGGCCGCGGCCGGCGCGGTGGCGGGCCCGCGCCTGGTCACCGACAGCGCCGCGGCCGCGTTCGCCTCGCGCGCGGCGGCCACCGCGTCCAGGCCGCGGGCCAGGGCGGCGATGAACGTCCCGGTATGCGCATCACCGGCGCCGTTGGTATCGAGGACGTCGACGTCGAAGCCCGGCACCCGCACCGGGGCCGAGCCGCCGCGGCTGAGCAGGCAGCCGGCCGGGCCGGTCCGGACCAGCACCCCGCGCGAGCCGGTCCGCCGGGCGAGCGCGCGGGCGGCGGCGGCCGGATCCTGGCGGCCGGTCAGCAGAGCCGCCTCGCGCGCGTTGCAGGTCCACCAGTCAGCCCGGCCGAGTACGCGCTCCATGGCGTCGGGCGGGATCAGCTGAACCAGCGGGCCAGGGTCGGCGAATACCGCGTGGCCGGCCGGCAGCCGCCCGAGCCAGCCGAGCAGCGCCGCCCGGTTGGAGGGGTGGACCAGGCCGTATCCCGACAGGTAGCTGGCATCGCCCGGCGCCGCGCTGATGCCGCCGAGGTCCGCGGTGGTCAGGGTGGCCTCGGCGCCCCGGCTGGTCACGAACGTCCGCTCGCCCTCCGCGTCGACGATGCTGACCACGAATCCGGTGTCGATGCCCGCCTTGGGCGGCTGCAGGATGGTGATGCCCGCATCCGCTAGCGCGGCGCGGGCCAGCGCGGCGAACGGCCCGCTGCCGTAGGCGCCGGCGTAGGCCACCGGCAGCCCCTGCCGCGCGGCCGCGACCATCACGTTGAATCCGCCGCCCGGGGTCATCACGGAACCGGTCGCCAGCACATCGCCGCCGCGCTCGGGCAGCGCGGGAACGTCGAGCACGATGTCGACGACCACGTTGCCCAGATGCAGCAGCCGGTCGAATCGGCCCGTCACGCGGCGGCCCGTATCTTCTCCAGGTCCGCCGCGAGCTCATCCAGCCGCAGGCCATTGACGCTGGCCACGGTGGCGCGCGCGCTTTCCGGGAAGCCGCCGAGCCCATGGCACGCGCCGCCGATGGCACCGGCCATCGCGGCGATGGTGTCACAGTCACCGCCGAGCGAGGCGGCGATCCGGCAGGCCAGCCAGGGATCGTCCGGGCTGGCGGCGACCACCGCGAACGCGGCCGGTACCGACTCCTGGGTGGCCAGGCTGGTTCCCACCAGCGCGTACACGGTCTCGATCACCGCGTCGGGGCCTAGCCCGGCGACCAGCTGCGTCGCCCAGCTGATCCGGGCCGCCACGTCGGCCCCGGCTACCCAGTGACCGCGCCGGGCGGCCATCGTCGCCGCGGCGACGGCGAGGCCGGTGGCTTCGGCGGGCCCGGCCCCGTCGAGGCCGGCGCTGACGGCAGCGGCGACCGCGGCCGCCCCGGCCAGCGCGACGCCGGTGTTGTGGGTCGCCTGGCTGGCCGCCACGACGCGGTCGACCAGGACATCGAGAGATGCGGACGGCGTGGCGATGCCGACCGGCGTGATCCGCATCGCGGCGCCGTTGGTGACGCCGAACCGGCCGGCCTGATCGATATCGGCCCCGTCCAGCAGCGCGGTAATGGCCCGTTTCGTCGACGGGCCGAGGAGGTCGAGCGAGCCGCGGGCGCGCATGGACTCCTCCCACGCGAGCAGGAGCCTGCCGACCTCGGCCGGGTCGACCGTGCCTCCGGATTCGATGATCAGCCTCGCGAGCAGGACGGCCTGCTCGGTGTCGTCGGTCACCGCGCCGGCCGGCAGGCCGGCCGCGAGCGGATGACCGGGCGGCGCGGGCTCGAAGGACTGCAGCAGCGGGCCGTAGCGGGCCACGATCTGCGCCCTCGGCAGCGACTGGGTGGGCATGCCGAGGGCGTCGCCGATGGCCAGCCCGTACAGTGCGCCAGCGGCGCGAGAGCTCACCCGGCCGGCCGGTCAGGCGGGTCAGGCGGGTCAGCTGAGCTGGCCGGACCGGCCCGGCCGGGGACCGGCGAGCCGGGGGCCTGCTTTCCGCCCGCCGGGCCAGCTTCCGGGCCGAGGATGTCGGCCACCCGCACGACCTCGACCAGCGGGGCATAGAGACGGAGGATGTCCAGCGCCTGCCGGTGGCTTTCGTCGGTGACACCGGCGCAGGCGTCCGCGACGACCCGGACCGGGACGCCGGCGTCCGCGGCCGCCAGCGCCGTGGACAGCACGCAGCAGTCGGTGGACACCCCGGCGAGTATCAGCTGCCCGCCATCGGCCGTGCGGCGGGACAGCTCGGCGCCCCACTTGCTGAACGTGGTGGCGTCCAGCGTCGGCCCCGCCCCGGCGGCGAGCTCATCGACCAGCTCATAGATCCGCGCGCCGGGCGGCTGCAGCGCGAACGGCCACTGCTGGTAGTACCGCCGCCAGGACCCCCTGCGGAACCTCCGGCGCGATGAACCTGGTGAACGTGACCCGCGGCCGGAACGCGTCGGCCAGCCTCCGGATCGGGCCGACGACCTCGGCGAACCGGGGGGCGAACCAGTTACTGCCCGGATCGCCGAAGACGCGCTGCATGTCGATGACGGCCAGCCAGGACGACAGTGACCCGGCCCGGCCGGCCGACGGATCCGGCCGCGTCACGCCGGCCCCCGCGGCAGGCCCATAGCCGCCGGCTCGGGCCGGCCCGGTCGCGTCACGGGGCGATCGTGGCCAGCGCGGGCGCCGACTCCTGCGCCCGGATGGCTGACCGGCTGAACACCAGGGTCACCACGAAGCCGATCACCAGTGCGACCAGCACCCCCAGGTTGGCGAAGGCCCAGGCGCCCGTCTTGCCGCCGAGCCCGATCGGTCCCAGCAGGTAGCCCTGCCAGGTGAGCCAGCTCGCCGCCGTGTTCGTGACCAGCCCCCAGCCGATGATCGTGCTGACCACGACAATCCCGATCGGCAGCAGCCTGATGTCGCCGTAGCGGCCAGCCGGGGAGTAGAGCTCGGCCTCGGCGTAGTCCCGGCGGCGCAGCGCGATGTCGGCCAGCATGATGCCGCACCAGGCGGCGATGGGGACGCCGAGCGTGATCAGGAAGCCCTCGAACTGGCCGAGGAAGTTCCCGGCGACGAATACGACGTAAATCGTGCCCAGCACCATGATCGTGCCGTCGATGAGGGCGGCCACGTACCGGGGTACCGGCAGGCCGAGCGTGAGCAGCGCCAGGCCGGACGAGTAGATGTCCAGCACGGCCCCGCCGACCAGGCCGAGCACCGCCACGATGACGAAGGGGATGAGGAACCAGGTGGGCAGCAGCGACGTCAGCGCCCCGATCGGGTTGGCGCCGATGGCCTTGCTGAGGCTGGGCGACGAGCCGGCCAGCAGGAGCCCGAACAGCAGCAGGAAGATGGGCGCCACCGATGACCCGAACGTCGTCCAGCCGATCACGCCGCGGCCGGAGGAATTCCGCGGCAGGTAACGCGAGTAGTCGGCCGCCGCGTTCACCCAGCCGAGGCCGAACCCCGTCATCGTGAACACCAGGGCGCCGATCAGGTTCTCCGTCGAGCCGGCCGGGATTGCCGACACGGCATGCCAGTGGATCTTGTCGATGACCAGCACGACGAAGATGACCGTCAGCACGGTGGTCACCACGGTGATGACGGTCTGCATGCGCATGATCAGGTCGAAGCCCATGACGCCGCCGACGATGGTCAGCCCGCTCACCACGATCAGCGCGATCACCTTCGTGACGGCCCCGCCGCCCCAGCCGAGACGCTCGAACACGGTCGCGGTGGCCAGCGTGGCCAGGACGATCAGCACCGTCTCCCAGCCGACCGTGAGCAGCCAGGAAATCGCGGACGGCAGCTTGTTGCCGCGTACCCCGAACGCCGCCCGGCCGAGCACCATGGTCGGCACCGAGCCCCGCTTGCCGGCCACCGCGATGAACCCGCAGAGCAGGAACGAGGCGACGATGCCGACCAGCCCGGCCACCGTCGCCTGCCAGAACGAGATGCCGAAGTCCAGCTCGAACGCGCCGTAGCTCAGCCCGAGGATCGAGACGTTCGCGGCGAACCACGGCCAGAACAGGTCGCGCGGATGGCCCTTGCGCTGGACGTCGGTGATCATGTTGATCCCGTTCGCCTCGATCTGCAGCGGGTGGGCTTCGGCTGTGCCGGACGCGGTGGTGCCTTGAGCGTGCTGACTGTCAACCATGGCGAGCCCCTTCGTCCTGCTTTTGCCTGGCTTTCGCACGGATGGCCCTGCCGGGGCAACACAGCCCGCCCCGGGCATGTTCCGTGCGGCGCGCCCTACCGGTCCATGATCTCTCTCCTGGCTGCGCTAACAAGAGTCCCGGCCTTAAGGTGCAGTCGTGCGCTACTCACGGGTCGTGGTCAAGCTCAGCGGTCAGGCGCTGGCCGGGCCGGCTGGCTGGGGAGCGGATCCGGCCAGCCTGGGCCTGCTGGCCGACGAACTCCTGTCCGTGCACGAACTCGGGGTCGACCTCGCCGTCGTCATCGGCGGCGGGAACTACTTCCGCGGCCGGATGGCCGACAGCTGGGGCATCGGCCGGGCGGAGGCCGACAACATCGGGATGCTCGGCACGGTCATGAACGCGCTGATGCTCCGCGGGGTGCTGACGGCACGCTGTGAGTCGGACGTGCGGGTGATGACGGCCATCCCGATGCAGAGCGTGGCCGAGCCGTTCATCCGGCTGCGGGCGGACCGGCATCTTCGCCGCGGGCTGATCGTCCTGCTGGCGGGCGGCATCGGGCAGCCTTATGTCACGACCGACTACCCCGCCGTCCAGCGGGCCCTGGAGCTCGACGCTGATGCGCTGCTGGTCGCCAAGCGCGGCGTGGACGGGGTCTATGACACCGATCCGAACGTAGATCCGGGTGCGAAGCGCTTCACCAACCTGACCTACACCGAAGCGCGGGCCGCCGGGGTCAAGATCATGGACGAGAGCGCCTTCGTGCTCGCCAATTCCCGTGGGCTCCTCATGCACGTGTTCGACGTGGCGGCGGCCGGCGCGATGAGCGCGATCTGCCAGGGCGAGGACATCGGCACTCGCATCACCAGCGGCGACCCGGGCTCTGAATAGGCCCTGAATACTGGATTCAGGGGCCTATCAGCAGTTTTTTCCGGTCAACCTCGCGGTGCTGAGCCGCGGTGCTGTCTAGCCACGGCGCTAGCTGAGCCGTAGTTCTGCTTGAGTTGCGCAGTGCTATCCGGCCGGCACCTTAGCGCCGGCCGCCTGCTCGTAGACATGGACGGCGTCCTCCACCGACAGGCCCTTCGTCTCGGGCAGGAACCGGAAGACGAACACGATCGCCGCTACCGCGAGGACGGCGAAGGAGACCATGACCCAGCCCAGGCCGACCGCGTTTTTCCAGGCGGGGAAGACCTGGATAACCGCGAAGTTGGCCAGCCAGTCGACGCTCGCGCAAGTCGCCGCCGCCCGGCCCCGGACAGCGGTGGGGAACGACTCGCCCTGGATCAGCCAGCCAGTCCCGCCGACACCGACCGCGAACGAGGTGATGAAGAAGGAGAATCCCACCATGACGACCACGATCTTCGGCGTCCCGGTCAGGAAACCCACGCCCGCGGCCGCGATCAGCATGAAGAACGCCATGCCGGCGTAGCCCCACAGGGCCAGCGGACGCCGGCCGAACTTGTCGATCCACCGGAAGGCAAAGTAGGTGGCGACCACGTTGACCGCGCCCAGGATGGCGGTGACCTCCACGCCGGAAACCGCCGCGCTGACCGCGTTCTTCCCGGTCTCGAAGAAGCTCCCCAGCAACTGCGGACCGTAATAGAAGGGAACGTTAATCCCGGTGATCTGCTGGAAGATGAAGAAGACGCAGACGATGATCAGCGCTCGCCGGACGCCCGGGGTCCACCGGTTCTTCCGCCGCCGCTCAGAATCCAGCCGGGCGGCCACGTCCGCGGCCCGCCGTACCTCGTCTTCGGACACTTCCATCCCGAGCAGGCCGAATGCCTTCCGGGTGTCAGCAAAACGGCCGTGCGCCATCAGCCATCGCGGGGACTCGGGCATCCGGGCCCGCAGCGCCACGGCCACCAGGGCCGGAAGCGCGCCGAGGCCGAGAATGATCCGCCAGTCGGCGCCGCCCGCGGAACCGGGGGCGGCCTTCAGGATGACCAGGGCCACCAGGTAGGAGACCAGGATCCCCACCGTGATCATCCACTGCTGGATGATGCTCAGCTGGCCGCGCCGGCTGCGGGGCGCGAACTCCGCGATATACGCGGTGGCGATCGCGGAGTCGGCGCCGATCGCGAGCCCGATCAGCGTGCGGGAGGCCAGCAGCATGAACGCATTCACGGTTACCGCCGACAAGATCGCCCCGATAGCGTAGATCGCGGCGTCGGCAATGAGCAGCGACTTGCGCCCGAAGTGATCGGTCAGCGGCCCGGCGACCAGGGCGCCCGCGGCCGCGCCCAGGGATGCTCCGGCCACCAGGTAGCCGGTCGCGAAACTGGACAGGTGGTACGGAATGAAGGGCAGGGCGGAGCCGATGTTGGACGTGTCGTAGCCGAATAGGAATCCGCCCACGCACGCGAGGACGGCCAGGTACCAGTAGAAGCTCGTCGGGATGCGGTCATCCAGCTCAGCCAGCGGGTTCCGCTCGGAAGGCTGCGCGTCCCTCGTCTCCGACACCATCGGCCGACCTCCTCATGTGGCTGAGATGGACGCCCGACTACCCGAGCCGTGACACGGCAAACTCGCGGTCATCAGGAGACCATGGGGAGCACCGGTCCAGTGCGAGCTGGCCGGCCAATCCGGCGACGGGAGAGCGGGCATGGATCTGCCCGGGCGCAGTGAGATCGTGATCATCGGCGGCGGCGTGATCGGCTGCAGCATCGCCTATCAGCTGGCCCGGCGGGGCAAGACCGACGTGACCGTGCTGGAGCGCAGGCGGCTGACCGAGGGCAGCACCTGGCACGCGGCCGGGCTGGTGGGCCAGCTGCGCAGCTCCAGCAACCTGACCCGGCTGATGCGATCGAGTACGGCGACCTACGAGTCGCTGGAGCGGGAGACCGGCTACCCGACCGGCTGGCGCCCGGTCGGCAGCATCAGGGTCGCGGCCAGCGACGCGCGCTGGGCGGAACTGCGGCGGCTGGTGACCGCGGCCAGGAGCTTCGGCTTCGACGTTGAGCTGATCTCGGCCGGCGAGGCGCGCGACCTCTTCCCGCTGCTGAGCACCGACGGCGTCCGCGGCGCGACCTGGGTCCCGTCGGACGGCTACGCCGATCCGAGCCAGCTCACCCAGTCCTTCGCGACCGGCTGCCGGGCCGCGGGAGTCCGGATCATCCAAGGCTGCCGGGCAACGACTATCGAGATTAACGGGCGCCGGGTGGCCGGTGTCGTGACCGACCTGGGCCGGATCGAGTGCGACATCGTCGTCAATGCGACCGGTATGTGGGGGGCGCAGACGGCCCGGCTGGCCGGCTCGGAGGTCGCCGTCGGAGCCGTCGAGCACCAGTACGTGGTCACCGACCAGATCCCCGGGCTGCCCGCCGGGCTGCCGACCTTCCGGGACCCCGATGGCCGTTTCTACGTCAAGCCGGAAACGGGCGGCCTGGCCATCGGCGGCTGGGAGGACGGCACCCGCGCCCCGTGGCCGGCCATCCCCTATGACCTGGGGCCCGAGCTGCTGCCGCCGGACCACGAGCGGTTCGAGCCGATCGCCGGCGCGGCCGCGAGACGGATCCCGGTCACCGCCGAGGCCGGCATCCGGACCTGGGTGAACGGCCCGATCCCGTTCTCCCCGGACGCGGAACCGCTGATGGGCGTCACCGAGGACCTGGACAACATGTACCACTGCTGCGGGTTCTCGGCGGGGATCGCCGCGGCGGGCGGGGCGGGCCACGCGATGGCGGCCTGGATCATCGACGGGGACCCCGGCCTGGACCTGTGGCCGTTCGACGTCCGGCGGTTCGGCGCCCCGCACAATGTGCCCGCCTACCTTGAGCAACGCTGCATCGAGGCCTACGCGCACTACTACCAGGTGGCCTACCCGAACCGGGAGCTCTCGGCGCCGCGCGGGCAGCGGCGCAGCCCGCTGTATGACGTGCTGCGCGCCCGCGGCGCCGCGTGCGGGACGAAGTTCGGCTGGGAACGCGCCAACTGGTTCCTGCCGCCCGGCACCGGCCCGGCTAGCGCCGGGCCGGCTGGCACGGGCCCCGAAGAGGAGCTGACCTTCGGCCGCAGCAACGCCTGGCCGCATATCGGCGCCGAGCACCGGGCGGTCCGCGAGGCGGTCGGCATCATCGACATGAGCTCGTTTTCGAAGTTCGAGATCACCGGGCCGGGTGCGCTGCCGCTGCTGCAGCAGGTGGCGGGCGCGGACATCGATGTCCGCCCCGGCAAGATCGTCTATACCCAGCTGCTGAACTCTCGCGGCGGCATCGAGGCCGACCTCACCGTGACCAGGCTAGGAGCCGAGGAGTTCTACCTCGTTACCGGCGCGGGCTTCGGTCGTCATGACATCTCGTTCCTCCGGCGGCACGCGCCGCAGGACGGCTCGGTGGCGATCCGCGATGTCACGTCGGCGTACGGGGTGCTGAGCCTCACCGGCCCGCTGGCCCGCGAGGTGGCCCGGCAGGTGACCCGCAGCGACATCAGCAGCGAGGCGTTCGGGTACATGACCGCCCGGCGGATCGACCTGGGCCATGCGCCGGTGCTGGCCCTGCGGGCCAGCTACACCGGCGAGCTTGGCTGGGAGTTCCACGTCCCGGCCGAGTACCTGCGCGACCTGTACGACCGCCTGCTGGCGGCCGGCGCGGGCGCCGGGATCCGGGACGTCGGCTACCGGGCGGTCAACTCGCTGCGGCTGGAGAAGCAGTACCTGGCCTGGTCCGCGGACGTCAATGCCGACGACAACCCCTATGCGGCCGGGCTCGGCTTCGCGGTCCGCCCGGACAAGCCCGGGCTGCTGGCCGGGCCGGCCCTGCGGAAGATCCGGGACGCGGGGCCGTCGGAGCGGCTGTGCTGGTTCACCGCGTCAGCCGATGTGGTCATGCACGGCGGCGAACTGCTGGCCCATCCCGCCCGGGAGCTTGCGGTCAGCGTCCGCAGCGCCGGGTACGGGTACACGGTGGGCCGGAACATTTTCTCCGCGTACCTGCCGGCCGCGCTGGCCGGCGAGACTGAGTTCGTGGTGGAGGTGGCCGGGGAGCGCTACCCGGCTACCCGGCACGACGCGCCGCTGTACGACCCGGCGGGGGTCAGGGTACGCAGCTGATGGAACGGCCGGAAGATGCGGAGGCGGGCAGATGGACAGCGGAGTTTCCGCGCGGCGCGCGACGGCGGCTGACGCGGGCCGCATCACCACGATCATCGCGCTGGCCTTCGCGGAGGATCCGGTCTGGAAGCCGGCCCTGGCGCGGCCCGGCGGCGGGACCGCTCATCACGAAGCGATGTGGCGGCCGTTCGTGGATGGCGCGCTGAGGTATCCCGCGACGTGGCTGACGACGGGCGGCGAGGCCGTCGCCATCTGGATCCCGCCGGGCGGGACGGGGATGACGCCGCAGCAGGAGGAGCGCGCCGCCGGGCTGGCGGCCGAGCATCTCGGGCCGTCCGCCGGGGTCTACTTTGAGCTGCTGGACACGATCCACGCGGCGCACCCGGCCGGGGAGCCGCACTATTTCCTGACGCTGTTCGGTACCCACCCCGGCCATCGCGGCCACGGTTTCGGGATGCGGCTGCTCGCGCAGAATCTTGAGCTGATCGACGCCGAGCACCGGCCGGCCTACCTTGAGTCGTCCAATCCGGCCAACGACCGCCGTTATGCCAGCGTGGGCTTCGAGCCGATTGGCGAAGTCAGCTGCCCGCCCGACGGTGCGATCCTCACCACGATGTGGCGAGCGGCACGGTGACCCGCCCATGGCGGGCGGGTCACCGTGATCGCTAGGAACAGCCGGCGTCTCTGGTGCCCGGCCGGCCGCCAGGACCAGCCGGCCTTCAGTACCGGCCGGCCTTCAGTGACCAGCCCGGCCGCGCGGCTAGTACCAGCCGTCCGCCTCTTCGTGGAACCAGGCCCGGCGCGGGGAGTTGTACCTGGCCCTGATGTAGTCCAGGCCCCAGCGGATCTGCGTCCCCGCGCTGCTCTGCCAGTCCGGCCCGGCGCTTTCCATCTTGGAGCCGGGGACCGCCTGCGGGATCCCGTAGGCGCCGGAGTACGGATTGTCCGCGTGCACATTCCAGCTGCTTTCCCGGTCCCAGAGCCGGTTCAGGTACGGGAACTGGTAACTGGATGACCAGCCCTTCCTGCGCAGCATCCGCCGGGCCTTCTGCCGTGGCGTGCGGTGGTGGTGGTGGTGGCGGCTAGACGCGAGCAGGAGCGGCCGTGCGGAGCCGTCCAGGGTGGCGGCGCCGGCCTGATGGGCGCCGGCCCGGCTGGAGCCGGGCCTGGTCGCGGCCGCTGCCGCGATGACCCGGGCCGTGCTGGCCGGGTGCGCCGGGCTATACGCGGCGCTGGCTGAGTGGGTCGGGCTGTTCGGGGCGCCGGCCGAGAATGCGGCCGCGCCGGTCGCGGTAGCCGCCAGGGCGACGGCTGCTCCTGTTACCGCGAAGGTGATTCTGGACATTATTCGGTTAGTGGTCCTGATCGGGGCCAAAACGAACCTCTGGTCGGGCGCGCGGAGCGCGCTCGGCTATCACCCAGGACATCTGCTTCGCTAGGGACGCGAAGGCAGCGGCGTGGCGACGTGACGCGGGTCAGGGCGACGTGTCACGAATTGCGTAACCGTCACGCACGCTGGGTGCTGTCTGCCCTCAACCTTGCGTAAGGCAGGGAGTGCCGTTACCCAAAATAGGGGGAATGACGCTATGAGCTGTATCACACTAAACGTGCCGGTTAGCTAGCTATTTTGACGGAACTTTCGCCTGCTAGCTGCGAAGTTACATGCGTGAAGTCCGCTTTTCTCGCTAAGTGACTGATGTCACACAGTTACTATTCCGACGATACCTGTGACTTTAAGTGACCAGAAAGGAACGGCTTCAAACATGAATCCTGCCCAGGATATCGATCCGCATGCCGCCACCCCGGCCGGCCAGCCGCGGGCGAGGTCGCTCGGAATCCCGTTCGGCGGGCAGCCGGGGCGGTGGAACGCGATCACCGACGTGCCGGGCGTCGAGGTCGGCTACGCCACCCTGATCCAGGGCCAGTCCGTCCGCACCGGGGTGACCGCCATCCATCCGCGCGGCCGGGCCGACGCGGAGGATCCGGTGACGGCGGGATTCTTCTCCCAGAACGGCAACGGCGAGATGACCGGGGTCTCCTGGATCGAGGAGTCAGGCACGTTCGCCGGGCCCGTGGGCATCACGAACACGCACGCCGTCGGCATCGTGCACGCCGCGATTCTGGCCTGGACCGTCGCGAACCATCCCCGGGCCGCGGACACCTGGCTGCTGCCGGTGGTCGGAGAGACCTGGGACGGCTACCTGAACGACATCAACTCCCCGCACGTCACCCAGCAGGCCGCCATCGCCGCGCTGGAGTCGGCCGCGTCCGGGCCGCCCGAGGAGGGTTCGGTCGGCGGCGGCACCGGGATGAACTGCTACGGATTCAAGGGCGGCTCGGGTACCGCGTCCCGGCTGGTGGAGTACGCGGGCAGCACCTACACGGTCGGCGTCTTCGTGCAGGCCAACTTCGGCTCCCGGCCGGAGCTCACGCTGGCCGGGCTGCCGATCGGTGAGCTGATGGCGGACGATAACCCGATGGCCGAGCACTTCTCGGCGCCCCCCGGCGCTGGCTCGGTCATCGCGGTGGTGGCGACGGACGCGCCGCTGCTGCCCGGCCAGTGCCAGGCATTCGCCCGCCGGGTGACGCTCGGCCTGGCCCGCACGGGCACGGCCGGCTCGCATTTCTCCGGCGACCTGTTCCTGGCGTTCTCGACCGGCAACCCGGGCGGGTTCATGACCGGCGCCGAGTCGCTGCACGCGAGCGACGGGACCGGCTACGGGAACCTGCGTTTTGTCCCCTGGGGTTTTCTTGATCCTTTTTACACCGCCGTGGTGCAGGGAACCGAGGAGGCGGTGGCCAATGCCCTGGTCGCCAACGAGGAAATGATCGGCAAGGACGGCCACCGCAGCCCGGCGCTGCCCCGGGACCGGGTGGCCGAGCTGATCAGGGCCAGGTACCGCTCAGGCGGAGACGCCTAGCGCTGGCTCGCGCCGGGGACGGCCAGCCCGGTCCGGCCGCTCGCCGGGCCGATCCTGGCCGGCCACCGCGGTCCGCGACTGGCGGAGCCGGGCACGGCGGGCGGCCCGGCGCTCCTCCTCGCTCGTCCCGCCCCACACGCCGTGATCCTGCACGGTCGCCGTGGCAAAGCTCAGGCACTCGGCCCGGACGTCGCACCGGGCGCAGACCGCCTTCGCCGCTTCCAGCTGCGCCAGGCCGGGCCCGGACTCCATGACGGGGAAGAACAGCTCGGGATCGGAGTGCCGGCAGGCACTCAGCGAGCGCCAGTCGTCCTGGCCCGCCAGGCCGGTACCTGGCTGGCGAGTACCTGGCTGGCGAGTAGCTGGCTCGATCGGGCCGGCCCGGACTGCGTCAGCCTGGACGGCCTGGGTGAACGCTGGCTCATTCATGATCGGCCCCGGTTGTGCTGGGTGGCGGCCCGGCCGGGCTGCGGCACCGGCCGGGATTCGCATCTTCCCCTGCCGCGGGCCGTTTACACCGGATGCCGCGCCGAGAGCCGGCCCGCCCGGCCGTGAAACACCAGCGACGGGCGGTGCAGATCTTCCGTTTCGGAGGCAGGTCGGGGATTAACGGCCGATGTGAGGGTAGCTGCCGATCCGGAACGCAACACACGAGGCAGCGCCCTATGCCACGGAACCCGCTGACCAGCGCGGCGGCGCAGCGGCCTGCCGCGAGCTGAGAGGCAGCCGGGTGAGCACTGTCAAGACGGGGACCATCAGCACCAAAGTTCCGGCGCGCCTTGACCGTTTGCCCTGGTCACAATGGCACTGGATGATCGTTATCGGGCTCGGGACGGTCTGGATCCTGGACGGCCTGGAAGTCACGATCGTCGGCAACATCTCCGGCCAGATGAGCATGCCAGGCAGCGGCATCGACATCAGCCAGAGCCAGATAACGGGGTTCGGCGCCGCTATCTACGTGGCCGGCGCATGCGTGGGCGCCCTGCTCTTCGGGTGGCTCACCGACCGGTTCGGCCGCAAGAAACTTTTCATGATCACCCTGGGCGTCTATCTGTCGGCAACGGCGCTGACCGCCTTGTCCTTCGCGCCCTGGTGGTTCTTCCTGTTCCGGTTCCTGACCGGCTTCGGCATCGGCGGCGAGTACGCCGCGATCAACTCCGCCATCGACGAGCTGATCCCGAGCCGCCACCGGGGCACGATCGACATCATCATCAACGGCACCTACTGGGCCGGCGCCGCCGCAGGCGCCCTGCTGACCGTGCCGGCCACCAACGACCTGCCGGTCAACATCGGATGGCGGGTGTGCTTCGGCGTGGGGGTCGTGCTGGGGCTGGTCGTCCTGCTGGTCCGGCGGAACGTCCCGGAGAGCCCGCGGTGGCTATTCATTCACGGGCACGCCGATGAAGCCGAGGAACTCGTGGATGGCATCGAGGAACGGGTGGAGCGGGAAACCGGCGCTGACCTGCCCGAGCCCGGCCAGTCGATCACGATCAGGCAGCGCAAGACCATCGGCTTCGTGACCATCGCGCGGACCATGTTCAAGGTCTATCCCCGGCGCACCACCCTGGGCCTCTCGCTCTTCATCGGGCAGGCGTTCCTCTACAACGCGATCACCTTCGGATACGCGCAGATCCTGGCGACCTTCTTTGGCGTCAAGACCAATCCCGGTTATTACTTCGCCGTGATCGCCGTCGGCAACCTGGCCGGTGCGCTGTTTCTCGCCCGGCTCTTCGACTCGATTGGCCGCAAGCAGATGATCGCGGGCACCTACATCCTGTCCGGGGCGCTGCTGTTCGGCACGGCCTACCTGTTCCACGCCGGCTCGCTGAACGCGACCACGATGACCGCCTGCTGGTGCGCCGTGCTCTTCTTCGCGTCAGCGGGCGCCAGTTCGGCGTACCTCACCGTGAGCGAGGTCTTCCCGATGGAGACCCGGGCGCTGGCCATCGCGTTTTTCTACGCGATCGGCACGGCCGCGGGCGGCATCAGCGGCCCGCTGCTCTTCTCGCATCTGGTGGCCACGGGGAAGGTATCGGACACGGTCCTGGCGTTCTCGATCGGCGCGACCCTGATGATCCTCGGCGGGCTGGCCGAGATATTCCTCGGGGTCAAGGCCGAGCGCCAGAGCCTGGAGGACATCGCCCAGCCACTGACGGCCGAAGAAGGAGGCGCGCCCCGGCCGGGCCAGCTTCAGGGCAGCACCTGACCCGCTTCGGGCCAGCACCTGAGTGCGCTTCGGCCAGCACCTGAGCGCAGAAGGAGGAACGGATGATGAGCGTGGTAGTAGGGGTCGACGGCACGGCAGCTTCTCGTGCGGCCATCCGGATAGCCGCGCAGGAAGCCCGCTACCGGCGGGCCCCGCTGATCGCCGTCATGGCCTACAGCGGCCACCGCGCGGTGGGTGCCCCGGCCGGCCAGCCGGCGGCGGCACCGGGCCCGGGCGGCGATGAGCGCGGCGCCGCGGAATCCAGCCTCCGTGACCTCATCACCGAGGCGCTCGGTAACCAGGCCGACCATGTAGAGCTGCGGGTGGTGGCGGGGACCGCCGGACGGCAGATCGTTGAGGCCGCCCGCGAGGTCAGGGCGCAGCTCATCGTCCTCGCGACCCGCGGCAGCGTGTCCATGCTGCTCGGCACGGTCAGCCAGTACGTGCTGCGCAAGGCGCCGTGCCCGGTGCTGGTCGTTCCGGCCGGAGCCAGCGTCAGCTAGGGCGGGAGCGGCTGGCCGGTTCGGCTGGTTCGGCCCGGTCGGCCGGGTCAAGCGGGTAGCGGGCGCGGGCGGTTGTGCTGGGCTTCGGACGGGGAATCAGGATGGCCGCCGGTCATCACTCGTTCTCGCCCTCAAGGGCCAGGCGATAGCCGCTGGGGGTGCGAAGGATGAGCCGGCGGTAGCTCCAGCCCGGCGCCGGATCGTTGTGCTCCAGCTCGAATTCCAGTCCGGCGGCACGGCACCGTTCGGCCGCCTCGTCCACGTCCGACACGGTGATCTGCCAGGTCAGGACACTCGGCGGGTCGTTCTCCTTCGCGGCGGCCTGAATGCCGAAGTGCACGGAGTCGGTGCCAAAGGCGATGAAGTCCGGGTACTCGTCTCCCTCATAAATCACGGGGAGACCGAGATTTTCATAGAACGCACGCTCGGCGGCGTGGTCGCTGACATTCAGGACCGGAGCCAGCCGGGTGAACAGGCCCGGCGAAGGTGCTGTCATGCGGCCATGATCCAGGCAGCCCGGCCGGCTCCGCAAGGGCGCATCCGCCCCCGCACCTCGAGATCACAAACTACGGCCGGGGATAGCCCCGGTGCCAGCAAGCCGCTACGGCGCGTTTGCCCCGGGCATGCGCAGAAACGCACCCGCGCGCCTGGGCGCGGGTGCGTTTCTGCTCGGTCAGAAGGACTTGCGGTCAGGTATCACGGGAGAAGACATCCACGCGGTTCCAGAACGCGCGGTAGCCCTGGAGCGCGGTACGCAGTTCCTCGGTACCGGCGTTGTCTCCCTGCCAGGTAGAGAGCAGTGCGTGCTGCTGTTCCTTGATGGACACGACGAGTGCCTCGACGCTGTCATCCACGAGCCCGGCGGCCCGCTCGACAGAGGCCCGCGGGTCATCGACGAACATGGCCTGGATCTCCGGCCACCGGCCGCTCAGGTCCGGGTGTCCCGCCGAGGCGCTGGCCGGGGCCGGGGCGGTCCGCGCAGTGGCGCCAGCGCCGACCGGGTCCGGCACGGCACGGTCCGGCGTGGTAGCGCCCGCTGCCACCTGGTCGTGGCCGGGCACCGGGTGGTCGCTGCCGAGCACGACCTGATCATCGTCCGGCACGAGTTGATCGCGGCCGAGCCCAGCGTGATCGTCATCGGCCACGGCCTGGTTGCTGCCGAGCACGATCTGATCATCGTCCAGGACGACCGGGTCGTCCGCTGACATGTCGTCGGCTGACCGGTCGTCGGCCGGAATCGTCCGGCCCTCCAGCACGTCCCGCACCTCGGCCGGCCTCTCGTCGCCCGGAGCCATCTGGTCGTCGTCTGATCTGCCGATTGGTGATGTCATTTCGTCAGCTCCTCGGTGTCCGCTGTACTGGCTGCTGCTCGTCGCCGACAGGCTCGTCGTCCACCGCGAGATCCTCATGCGCTGCCAGGTCATCCCGGGCCGTTAGGTCATCCCGGGCCGTTAGGTCATCCCGGGCCGTTAGGTCATCCCGGGCCGTTAGGTCATCCCGGGCCGCGAGGTCATCCCGGGCCGCGAGATCATCCTGCGCTGGGTCGGTGGCAGCCGATCCATCCTCGGCATTGGCGGTCTCGCCGAGAAGGTCGCGGAAGAGGGCCCGGTAATGGATCATGGCTTGCCGCAGGTCCTCGGTGGAAGCCGTCCCGTCGGCGGCGCCCTTGCTGATCTCCTCGGCGGCCCGGTAGTGGTCGAGCGTGCTGGCGTGCTCCACCGACAGGTCGGCGAGCATCTGGTCACGATGCTCGGCGGGGTAGCCTCGCTCCGTCATGACCGCGACGACGAGCACCTGTGACTCGGCCACCGCCTCGGCCGGCGTGTCGACGAAGCGCTCCTGGAGAGCCGCCCACTGACCCGCGTAGCTCGCGCGCGCCGAGGGCGTGAGCGGGCGAATGTCCAGGCTGTGGACTCGCCGCTCGCGGCCGGACAGCTCCGCGTCCGCCTTGAGCTTGCTGTCGTGCTCACCGGCAAGCCGGTCGTACTCGGGGCCGAAGCGCTGCTGCAGCCTGCGGCGGCGCATTGCCGCCATCAGGCCGATCACCAGGGCAGCGATCACAACGACGGCAACGATGATGGCCACGATGGTCCCTGTTGACACGAGAATCACCTGCTTTCAGGTCTGAATGTCGGTCTCGCAATTGCCCTCGACGAATCTGCTCAAACACAGCAGCCCTACGCGAGGTCATTTGCCAGCGAGCCCATTCGCTGAATGGCGTGGAGCCCGCGAACCCTGGGCGTGCCCGCGAACCCCCCGGCGTGCCCCCGAACCCTGAGCCAGCCACGGGCGGTCGAACTGCCACGTTTAACTGCCTGCGGCCGGGTAGGGGCAAGAAGCAGGAGCCATGACGGCTCGGGTTAGAGATCCAGCCTGGGCCGGCGTACCAACATGGATTGGGATGATCAAGGTGTGGATCTACGTGGCCGTCGTCATCGTGCTGGCCGCCGGAATTTACGCATTCATCGAGCTGACCGGAGCCCGGACACGGTGGATGAATAGGCATAGCGCCCGCACGGCCGAGAGCATGTACGACAACTACGCCGACTCGCGTCGCAAGCAGCGGCGGTACGCCCGGGAGCACGGCGGCGAATGGCGGGATGACAGCTCGGTTAACCCGCCTGGCCAATCTGGGTAAGGCTGGCGGCCAGCTTGGCTGCCATCGCCGGCGCGCCCGGCAGCGGCCGTTAACTGGGCCTGAACATCGACGGCCACGTTTTCACTGCCTGCTCCTCGAGCGCGAGCGCGTCGCAGCAGCAGCGCTCATGCAGCAGGCCGAAGCTGAAGGCGTTCTCCCCGGCCAGGTACGCCCGCATGCCGATGTCCCGTGCGGTGTCCCGCGCGACCACGGCGTCGTGCTGGTCCCCCAGCATGGCCTGCACCTTCTTCATCCGGCGGGCAGTCCTCCGGGCTTGCTTCCCGCCGGTCAGGCCTGCCGCTTCGGCGGCGTACCGGGCGTCCTTCGCTGCCTTCCTGGTTTCGTGCAGGGCGTTCTCCCTGGCCTGCCCGGCCGGGGCCAGTCCGGCGCGCCGTGCGCGTCGGCGCACCCGCCGGCGAGCATGCCTGACCACGGCAGGCAGGACGTCCTCCGCTGCCTGCCGCGCGTCCGGGGCCCGCGGCGGGACGCTGAGATACTGATCCAGGCCGTTCAGCAACGCGATAAAGCGCTCGGAGTCCAGGGCCTCAAGCAGCGCCGTGCGGGCGGAGGCGGACCGGGGGGCGAAGTACGCGGTGACCCGCGCCTGGACTGGCCCGATCAGCAGTTCCGCGGGCAGTCGCGCCAGCCTGGCGTGCAGGTGCGGGGCCAGGACTTCATTGTCGCGGGCCTCGCCGAGGACGCCGCCGAGCCACTTCAGCTCTTCCCTGAGCTGGTCCGCGCCCGGCGTGCCCAGGATCTTTCCGAATGACTTCAGCGTGCTGCGCAGCCGCCGCGTCGCGACTCGCATGTCGTGTACCGAGCCGGGCTCGTCACGGCGGATCATCGGATCGAGCGCCGGCAGGATGGCGGCCTGGGACCGCGCGTACGCGAGCACCACGTCGGCGGCCGCCGAACGCCGGGTCAGCCCCGGCTCGCGGCCCGGTGCGGGCAGCTGGTCAGCCAGGGCCCGTTCCAGCTTCGCCGAATGGCCGGCCAGCCGCAGGCCACCCTGCCGGAGCCGCTTGTCCGCGGCCCGCAGCAGGTGCGGGCCGCCGCCGGTCAGTTCTACCTCCAGCTCGCGCCACTGGGTCAGCGTCGTCGATTCACCCATCGTGCGCGCTGAGACATTATCGGTCATGACCTCCGCCAGCGATCCGCCCTCGTCATCCAGCAAGGCACGGCGGCGGCGCCTGGTGGTGACCTGCGCCACCGGCTGCAGCGCCTGGCCGCGGGCATGCGCGCGCACCAGCACGGCCAGTTCGGCGGGCACTCGGCGGCCACCGCGCCCGAGCGGCACCCGGATCTCCCGGCGGGAATCGCCGTCCAGTGGCAGCTTCAGGTGCCAGCCCTGGTCATGGCCACCGCGCCGTCGTCGCAAGGTGACGCCCGCGCGGATGAGGTGCAGGCCTGCGGTGTCGTAATAGTCGGCTTCAAGCGTATGCTCGTCCAGATCATCCTCCTGCGTGACCTGGGGCAGGCCGCGAAGGCTGGGCAGCAGGGCGCCCGGCTCGAAGTCGTACTTCTTCTCGGTTTCCCTGATCTCGGTAGCCATGAGCGAGCCTCTACCCGCGGCGGCCGAAGTGATTCGCCGGGGATCCACCGGTTTGCGGAACGGCCGGCCCGCCGCGGCGGGCCGGCTCCGGGAACTGCCCGCCGGCCGCGCTGCGCTCTGCGCGCAGCGGTCATTCCTCGAAGTACTCTTCGACGATCTCCGATTCGGATGGCGGCACCGCGGGCTCCGGGGTGCCGAACGGCCCGGTCACGCCCGCCTCGATAGGCGGCGTGCTGGTATCGACCGCGACCGGCGGCGCGGGTGTGTCCAGCACGGCCGGCGGCGCGGGTGTATCCACGATGTACGGCGCGGCGGAGGCATCTCCGGCCACGCTGACGGTCCCGGCCCGCGGGGTCCGCCGGTAGACCACCCGGCGGCGCATCTGGCCATATGCGCTCCGGGGCACGAAAATCCCCGCGATCCCGGTCAAGATGATCACCCAGCCCACGACCTGCAGGTTCAGGACCTGAAGGTGGGCATTAACGGCGAAGGCCAGGATCGCGCCGATGGCCACCAACGTCAGCCCAGTGGCGGTCTTCATGCCTATCCCTTCATCGAGCACTCATGAGATGAGGCTTCCGCGGCCGCCCTGGCGGTCAGCGCCTCATCCTGAGGGTGGTCATCGAGCCGGGACACCCGGCAGCCCGGCCGGCTCGTCAAGCCGGGCTGCCGCCGCTGAGTCACGAGCGCCCGGATCGCGGCCTCCGGGCTGACCCGGCGCTTACTTGCTCGGCTTCGGCGCCGTGCACGCAATCTTCGGATTTACGCCGAAGTAGTTCAGCGGGCCCGCGACGATCGTCAGGGCGATGTTGCCGGCCTTGACGCAGCTGTTGACCGGTCCGCTGTAGTAATGGCGCTGGGCGCCGGCAATGGCGCCGATGGCCAGCCAGATAATGAGCAGTAGTGATCCGATGCGCATTACTACCTCCGAATGAGCATATCATCCTGGATTATCAGCTATGTGTTGACAACCATTTATGGCCCGTAGTTAAGCAGATATTGATCTTCCTGGCACAGCTGCTGGCCGGATTGGCCGCGGCCTGCGTTGTGGCCGAGCGCTCCACCGCCTGGATGCGGCACTCGATCAGCGCCTCAGACACGATCTGCCGCACTGCGCCGACCTCCTTAGGTCACCGTCCGCTGGCCGCGCACCCTGCGCGCAGCACACAGTTTTCCGCCAGCCGTGCCGCCAAACCTGCACGACGCGTTTGGCCCGGTCAGCCAGGAACGAATGGAACCGGCCGGCCGGGGTAGGTGCGGCCCGCACCGGCCACGCCAGCGACCGGGAGAGGAGCCCCGGGCATGCCCAGAGCACAGATCAAGGATGAGAAGACATATCAGGAACTGCGTAAACGGGGCGAGAGCAAGGAGAAGTCGGCCCGGATCGCGAACGCGGCGGCCGCGAGCTCACGGCACGCAGTCGCCTCGAAGGGCGGCCAGAGCCCGGCCTACACGGACTGGAGCAAGCAGGATCTGCTCCAGCGGGCGAGGGAAATCGGCATTAAGGGCCGCTCCTCGATGAACAAGAAACAGCTGATTGACGCGCTGCGCAACCACTGACGGCCGCCATCTTGCCGGAGCGGTCGCCGCGGTGCCGCACCATACATCTTCCCCTGTCATCCTTGCGGAGAAGAGGTATCGCACCGGACGGCGAGAGCCGACGCGAGGAGACCACATGACAGCGCCGCAGCCTGAGCCATCCGCAGTTCCCGCGACCGGCAGCGCAAGCCTTGCGGATCCGCCGGGGCCACCGCCGGGCGGCCGGAACGGGCGACGATGTCCTTGCCGCACCGCTGATCATCGGGCCGGGCACCTTTGACGGCCAGGATCCCGACCAGGTGCTCGGATCCGCGATCGCGCTGTCCACGCCCACCACGTGCCAGGCCCGCACCAGGCTCTACCGCCACGGCACGCTGGAACTGGAGGGCTTCCCGGTCGGCGATATCAGCGAGTACCTGAAGGACGACTCGGCCGTCATCTGGCTGGACCTGCGCGACCCGGACCGCGAGGACCTGGCCGTCCTCAGCGCCGAATTCGGGCTGCACCCGGTGGCCGTGGAGGACGCCGTGCACGAGCACGAGCGGCCGAAACTCGACCGCTACCGCAGTCACCTGTTCCTCGCCGCCTACGCGGTCCGCCTGGATGTTGCCACTGGCGAACTGGCCACCAGCGAGCTGGCCGCCTTCATTACCGAACGAGCGCTGATCACCGTCAGGAAGGACGACGGATTCGACATCGGCGCGGTCGTTTCCTACTGGGATGCCAGCCCGGACCTCTCCGGGGCGGGCGTCGGCTACCTGCTGTACGGCCTGATCGACAACGTCGTCGACAGCCATTTCGCGGCTGTCCAGGCGCTTGATGACACCATCGAGGGCCTGGAGGACCGGCTGTTCGACGAGCAATCCTCGGGCATGGACGTGCAGCGGCGCAGCTTCGAGCTGCGCAAGAGCCTGGTGCTGCTGCGCCGGGTAGTACTGCCCATGCGCGAGGTGGTCAATGCCCTGATGCGCCGGGACCTGCACGTCGTTGACGATTCGCTGCAGCCGTATTACCAGGACGTCTACGACCACGTGCTGCGCGCGACCGAGTGGACGGAGAGCCTCCGGGATCTGGTCACGACGATTCTTGAGACGAACCTGACCATCCAGAGCAACCGGATGAACGTCATCACGAAAAAGGTCACCAGCTGGGCGGCGATCATCGCGGTGCCGACCTTCGTGACCGGCTTTTACGGTATGAACGTCCCCTATCTTGGCTTCGGCCAGCGGTCCGGGGTAGCGATCGCCGTCATCATCATGATCGTCGCCGCCATTACCCTCTGGGTCGTCTTCAAGCGCAAGGACTGGCTGTCGCCGGCTAGGAGGCCGCCCGCGCGGTGCGCGGGCGGCCTGCCCTCCGTGCTAATCCGGGGTCAGGCCCGGCGCCGGAACGGAAAGTCAGGCCCGCCGAAGGAACATGACGACAAGAACGATGATCACGATGAGAACGATCGTTCCCAGACCGATATACATGGCTAACTCCTATTCGTTGGCTGGGAACTCGCAGTACCCGGCCGCGCGGCCTTCATGCATGAGGTAACCCGGCGACTTCGGCCGGCCGCACCGCCGAAGGGCCGCGCGTGGCGGCGTTCTCGCTGATCGGCAGCCTGCTGGCGATGGCCAGGGCAACCGTTTGACGCACCCGTCCCGGGATACCAGTCATGCTGTCGCCAGCTGCGGGCTGGCAGGACGGAGACGGCATGACCCGGCTGCGCCGTAGCGATACATCGGCGGCCGGCCTGCGGCGGGTGCCGCGCGGCCGCGGCTTCCAGTACCTCAGCGCCGCGGGCACCCGCCCGGATGCCGCTGACCTGGACCGGATCCGGCGGCTGGTGATTCCGCCGGCCTGGACGGACGTCTGGATCTGCCCGGACGCGAACGGGCATCTGCAGGCCACCGGCGTGGACGCGGCGGGCCGGAGGCAGTACCTGTACCACGCCGCCTGGCGGGCCAGGAGAGACCGCGAGAAGCACGACCACGTGCTTAAGATCGCGGACCGCCTTCCGGCGGCCCGTGCGCTGGCCAGTGCCCAGCTCGATGGCCGGGGCTTGTCCAGGGAGCGGGTGCTCGCCGCCGCATTCACCTTGCTCGACGTGGGCTTGTTCCGCATCGGCGGCGACCGGTACGCGGAGGAGAACGGCAGCTACGGCCTGATGACGCTGCAGCGCGAGCACGTCCGTTGCGGGCAGGACGGGCTGACCTTCGAGTACCCGGCGAAGAGCGGCCAGGAACAGGTGCACGTGGTCGCCGCCGCGCCGGTCCGGACGGTGATCTGCGCCCTGCGCCGCCAGCGGCCGCCCGGCCGGCGGCTGCTCGCTTACCGTCACCGCGGCGGCTGGCGTGAGCTGGACAGTGACGACATGAACGATTACCTGCGGGAGATCTTCGGCCAGGACGTTAGCGCGAAAGACTTCAGAACGTGGCACGCCACCGTGCTCGCCGCTGTCGGGTTCGCCGTCTCCGGCCACGCGGCCACGTCGCCGTCCGCCCGCAAGCGCGCGGTCAGCCGGATCGTCAGCGAGGTCGCCGGCTACCTGGGGAACACACCGGCCGTCTGCCGGCGCTCCTACATCGACGGGCGGCTGGTTGACCGCTACCTGGACGGCGAGGCGGTCCGCTTCCCGATGGACCGGCTCGGCGCGGGGGTGCGCCCCGGCTGGCCGGCCACCCAGGGCGGCTTCGAGACCGCGGTAATCCGGCTGCTGCGTGACTGACGCGGCCCGCGCGCCGCCTGCTGCTGGCAGCAATGTCCGCCGGATCCCGCCCGTGACCGCGCCGAGACAAGAGCCCGGGTCACGTGCCGGGCGATTCGCCCGCCCGCAGGACGAGGATGGTCATGTCGTCCCGCAACTCGCCGCCGCAGAACTCCAGTACCGCCTGCTGCATGCGCGCGGCCACCTCGGCGGCCGGTTTCCCGGCCAGGGCGGCGAGCTCATCGGTCAGGTGGTCCTCGAAGGAGGTCAGCGCGGCGCCGCGCGCGTCGGTCAGGCCATCGGTGTAGAAGAACAGCAGGTCGCCCTTGGACAGCTCAAGCTCCTGCGCCTGCGGCCCGGAGTCCGGGAAGATCCCCAGCGGCAGGCCGCCGCCGTTCATCGTCTGCACCCGCCCGTCCGGGCTGACCAGCACGGGCAGCGGGTGCCCGGCGCTGCCGAGAGTGACCCGCAGGACGCGGTCGCGCCACTGCAGGTGCACGGCATCCGCCGTCACGAACCGGCCGCCGAAATCCTCGGCCAGCATGATCTCGTTGACCATGCGCAGCACCTCGGCCGGGTCAGCGCACCAGTGCCCGGCGACCCGGATGGCATGCCGGGCAGCCGCGGTCACCGCCACCGCGCCGTCGCCCTTCCCGCAGACATCGCCGATCGCCACGCCCCAGCCGCCGGGCGTCCGGTACACGTTGTAGAAATCACCGCCCGGCCCCGCCGAGCCGGTGGCGTCCTGATGAGCCGTGGCGATCTCGACGCCGGGTATCGCCGGGAACTCGGTGGGACGCAAGCCCGCCTGCAGCGCATCGGCGACCTCGGCGCGCTGCCGGAGCATCCGGTCCACCCTGATCGCGAGGGCCAGGTGCTCCCCGATTTCCTCGACCAGGCCGACGTCAGCGGTGCTGAAGAAACCCGCGCCGGCCTGCCTGGCCAGGGTCAGGGCGCCATACGAGCGCTCGCCGTCCGACAGCGGGACGGCGAGCACCGACGTCGCGCCCAGGCGGGCGAGGATCGGTATGCCGTCCGGGCCGGCCCCCAGCAGGCCGCCGTCTTCGGTGTGCGCCACCAGGAGGGAGCTGCCGGAGTCATGCACCTGCCTCGGCGCCGAATCCTGCTCCGGGTCGATACCCGCCAGCGCCCGGGCCAGCTCCGCGGACCGTTCGTCCTGCGGGCCGATGACAAACTGCCGCCGCAGCTGCCCCTGCCGTTCCACGTCGACGATGACCCAGGCGGCGAGCTTACTGGCCAGCAGCCGCGCGCAGCGCTGCAGCATGACGGACTCGCTGACGGTGGCGTTCTCCAGCACCAGCCTGGTCGCGGCGCCCAGCAGATCGAGCCGGCCGATGGCCGTCCGGACCTCGGCTACCGGCTGCTGATCCGGGCTGACCTGGTCATCCGCATCCGCTGCGCCCGGCTTGCGCGCGGCCGCGGCGGCCGGCCCAGTGCGGGTGGCCGCGACAATCAGCTGGTCGGGGGCGCCCGGCAGGCTGACCGGGCTGATATCCAGCAGGTTGGGCACCGGGCCGGCCACGCCGAGCAGGCCGCAGCGGATCTGGCGGCCTTCGCCGGTACGCCGGGCGGCCGCGAGCTGGGTCTGCACGGCCGCGCGCGCCGGTAGCTCCACGAAGGCCGTGAAGGGCTTCCCGGTGGCGTAACCAGGGGAAAAGCCGAGCAGGTTACCGGCGCGCCGGTTGGCCCGCCGCACCGTACCGTCGCGGTCCAGCAGGAACAGGGGCACCGGCGCCTCCTGGAAAACCGCATGCAGCAGCGGCCGGTCCGCATGCGACCCGCCGCCCGGCCGGCCTGATCCCGGCCCGGCGGCCGTCTCGGCCTGGATCGAGTTCAGCGCGTCGATCGCCCCGTCCAGCTCGGCGAATGCCGCCTCAAGCACCTGCGCCAGCTGCGCGCCGGGCATCGACGCGGCCTGCCGCAACTGCCCGCGGCGTTCGGTCAGCCCGGAGATCTCGCTCTCCAGCTCCGGACGGCCAGGGGAATACGGCATCGGCTGAGTCCCATCTGCTTGCTTCTGCATCCCCTACCGCCCACGCGGGCTCGCAAACACGCCAAGGAATCTGATGGCCAGTCTGGCATGTTTGGCGCCCGGGCCGTGGGTACGGCAGGTGCCGTCGAGGTGGGGAGCTGACATGGCACGATGGCGGCCGGTGTCCATCCGGGCCGGGGCCATTTTCTGCTGGGCCTTCGCCGTCTGGGTGCTGCTGACCTGGACGCTGACGGCGGAGCAGCTGCTGTTTGGCGCCCTGGTGGCCGCGGCGGTCGCCATCGCGCTCGCGCCGCTGGGTCCGGTGGCGGGCCCCTGGCTGCTGCTCGACCCGCCCCGGCTGGCCGGAGCGATATGGCTGCTCGCGGTGACCGCCAGCCGGATCGCGATCTCCAACGTGCGGCTCGCGCGCCGGATCTGGGACCCCCGCCGGCCGCTGACCAGCGGCATGGTGATCGTTCCCACCAGCGAACGAGGCGCTGGCGGGCTCACCGCCGTGGGCCTCATGACATCGGTCGTGGTCGACAACCAGCTCGTTGACCTCGACCCCAGCCGCGGCCAGCTGCAGTACCACGCGGTCGCGGTTCCCGAGGACGGCCCTGACGAGGCAGCGCAGGCGATCAACGCCCCCGCGGAACGGCTGCTGCGGCTGCTCCGGCCGAGTGGGAGAAGCAGGCCATGACCGGCATCTATGCGTCGGTTGCCATCGGCGAGATGGCCATCACGGCGCTGCTGATGATCCGGCTGGCGGCCGGCCCGACGATCTCGGACCGCATCGTGGCCCTGAACACGATGTCAACCCAGGCAGCGATTGCGGTGCTGTACTTCGCCGCATTCGCGCGCCGCACCGTCTACGTCGACGTGGCGCTCTGGCTCGCCTCTTTCAGCTACCTGGGGGCCATCGTCTGGTCGCGCTACCTGGAACGGGGGCTCCTGTGAGAGAAGGCATCGTGATCGCGCTGGCCGCCATCGGCGGATTCTTCTCGCTTACCGGCGCGGTGGGCATCCTGCGGATGCCCGACGTGTACTGCCGGATTCAGTGCTCGAGCATGACCATCACCATGGGAGCGCTCCCCGCGCTGGTGGCACTCGTCGTTGGTGAGGGCCCGATCAGCACCTATGGCAGCCGCGCGCTGCTGGTAGCGGCGCTGCTGCTGGTGGTGAATCCGGCCGCATCACACGCGCTGGCGCGGGCCGCCTATAAGACGGGCGTCCCGATGTGGCCCGGCGCGGTAACCGACCAGGTCCGGGATCAGGTGGCAGGCGAAACGCCGAGTGGGGCGCAATGAGCGCCTTCTGGGTGCTCGACTACCTCATCCTCGCGCTCATCCTGACCTCGGCGCTGCTGGTGATCTGGCTGCGCAACCTCAACGGGGCGGTGATGGCGCTGTCCGCGACCGGCACGCTGCTGTCGGTCTTGTTCATCGTCCTCGGCGCGCCGGACGTCGCGCATTCTGAGGTCGTCGTCGGCGCGATCGCGCTGCCGGTGCTCTACCTCGTGGCCATCGGCAAGGCCAGAACCGTGGTCGATGACCCGGCGCTTGGCGAGACCGGCGAGCGGAACACTAGCGAGCGGAACCGTGAAACCGGCTGACGGCGGCGGCCGGCCGGAGGCGACTGAGCACGAGCCGGTTCACCGGCCCTGGGCTGGCCTGCTGATCGTGGCGGCCATGGCCGCCGCCCTGACCGCGGCCATGGCCGGAATACCGCGCGAGCACGCGGTGCTGCCCGCCATCGCCCGGTACGCGCTCACGGTGGCGCTACCGAGATGGGGCCTGACCGAGCCAGTCAACGAGGTCGTCTACGGTACCCGCGGGTTCGACACCTTCGGCGAGACGTTCCTGCTGCTCGCGGCCGTCATCAGCGTGGTACTGATCACCCGGCCGCGAGAGTCCCGGCGGGGGTATTTCGGCGAAGAGACCGCAGCCGGGCGGGAGCAGTCCGAGTCCGACCCGGCCGGGCCGGGCGACGCCGCCGAAGGCGCCGCCCGGGCGGCGGAGCGGCGGGAGCAGGATGAACCGCGCCCGGCCGATGACCCGGTACCGCGGACACCTGACCGCACCGCGCTGGGCGCCCCGCCGCCAGAGCGCGCGGAGGCCATGACGGTGGTGGTCAGGACCGCGATCCGGGTAGCGCTGCCAATACTCGCGGTGGCGGGACTCTACCTGGTGGCCTGGGGTTACTCACCGGGTGGCGGGTTCCCCGGCGGGGCAGTGATCATGGGAATCATTCTCCTGGTGTACGCCGGATTCGGGCACCGGAAGATCAGCCGGGTGGTCCGGCCGGGGTTGCTGGAGGCGATCGAGATCGGCGGGGCGGCGGCCATCATCGTGACCGAGGTGCTCGGCCTCGTACTCAGGGGCTCGTTCAGCGCAAACTGGCTGCCGCTGGCCGCGCCGCGGACCATTCTCTCGGGCGGGATAGCGCAGCTCTTCTCGGCCAGTGAGCTGATCGAGGTCGGCACCGGCCTGACCATCGCCGTCTTCGCGCTGCTCGCCATGGAGCATGACTGGGCCCCGGACGAGCGTGCCGCCGCGGGGGAACCCCGAGAGCCGACCGAGGCCGGGGAGGCGGCCGGATCGGGACGCCAGCCCGGGGACGCCGGCGATCCGCCCGGCGGCGGGAGCCGGCGATGATCCTGGCGAACTACCTGGCCGCGGCCGCGCTGTTCTGCGTTGGCCTGTACGCGGTGCTGACCAGGCGCAACATGTTCAAGATGGTGATGGGCCTGTCCCTGATGGAGGCCTCGACCTATCTCTTCATGCTCTCGCTCGCCTACCGGTCGGGATCCACTGCGCCGGTGCTGCTGAACCCGCCGCCGGGAGAAAGCATGCGGGCGCTCGCGCACGGCAACGTGGCCGACCCGGTCCTGCAGAACTTCTGCCTGACGGCCGTCGTGATCGGCGTGGCGGTGACCGCGGTATTCCTCAGCGTCGTGGTGCGCATCGCGCAGCACTACCGGACGCTGGACTCCGACCGGGTCAGGGAGATGCGCGGTTGACCGGCCCCGCGCTCGCGTCCCTGCTGCCGCTGGCCGTGGCGTTGCCGATCACCGGCGCCGTGGCGGCGCCGCTGCTGACCCGGGTATCGGCCCGGCTGCCCATCATCGTGTCGCTGGTGGCGCTCGGCGGCGCGGTGACCGTGCTGATGCTGGCGGCGCCCAGCGTCTTCGGCGGCCGGGTGCTCGTGCATTACCTCGGTTTCTGGAAGCCCGTGGGCGGTCGCGCCCTCGGCATCGCATTCGCCGCTGACCCTTTCGGCCTGCTCTTCGCGCTGACCGCGGCGGTGATCGGAGCCATCCTGCTGATGTACACGCTGTCCGAGCTTGGCGGCCTTGGCCCGCGGGAACTCGGCGGTTACGCATGCCTGTTCCAGCTGCTGATCGCCGCGCTGATCGGGGCCGCGCTGACCGCCGACCTGTTCGACCTCTTCGTGTGGTTCGAAGTCGCCGCGCTCGCCAGCTACGGCCTCACCGGCTTCTTCCTTGAACGTCCGATCGCGCTGGAGGCAGCGTTCAAAATCCTGGTGCTCACCACGCTGGCCAGCTTCAGCATCTTCATCGGGGCTGGGCTGCTGTACGCGCGGCACGGTGCACTGAATTACGCCCAGCTGCATGCGGCCCTCCGCGGTCACGTCACGACACCTGACCTGGTCGCGTTCGGCCTGCTCATCGGCGGCTTCGCGACCAAGGCTGGGCTGGTGCCCTTCCACGGCTGGCTCGCCGACGCGCATACCGCGGCCCCCGGGCCGGTCTCGGCGCTCTTCTCTGGCCTGATGGTCAACCTCGGAATCGTGGCGGTCGCACGGGTGGTGTTCGTCGTCTACGGCCCGGGCAGCGCGCCGGTGCTCGGGCTGCTGCTGGCCATCGGGCTGATCTCGGCCCTGCTCGGCGCGATACTTGCGCTCGCGCAGGACGACCTGAAGAGGCTGCTGGCCTACGACACCGTCTCCCAGATGGGGATCCTGGCCATCGGCCTGTCGACTGGTAACGCGGCCGGGATCGGCGGTGCCATCTACCATCTTGTCAATCAGGCGCTGTTCAAGTCGCTGCTGTTCCTTTGCGCGGGCGCCATCGTGCACCGGACCGGGCTGACCAGGCTGTCCGAGATGGGCGGCCTGGCCCGCCGCATGCCGCTGGTCACGACCGCCTTCGTTATCGGGACGCTGTCCATCGCCGGCATCCCGCCGTTCAACGGCTACGTGTCGCTCGGCCTCATCCACACCGGGCTGCTGGCCAATCACGAGGTGGCTGCGTACGTCCTGATGCTGATCGCCCAGGTGATCACGATAGCCGCGCTCGGCCGGGCCGCGTGGCTCGCGTTCTTCCGCCCGCGCGCGGAAGGCCACGGGAAGCTGGAACGGCTGCGGCCCGGCATGCTCGCGGGGCTCGGCAGCCTGGCCGGATGCTGCCTGGCGTTCGGCGTCGCGCCCAGGTTCTTCCTCGACACCGTCATCGCGCCCGCCGCGGCCGGCCTGCTGAATCCGGTCCGGTATGCCGGCGCGGTCCTTTCCGGCGGCGGGCGGCTGCCGCCGCTGTCCATCCCGTTCGACTACGCGTCGCCCGGCGAACTGGCCTCGGCCGTGGCCGGCCTGGCCGTCGCCGGGGCGCTGGCGTGGGGTTACCTGCGGATCCGTGAACCCGCGCCGGTCCGCGTGCTGCGCGCGGCCCACAACGGGTCGGCGAACGACTACGCGGCCTACGCGGTTACCGGGACCCTGGCCGTGATCGCCGTCCTCAGCCTGGCGCGGTAGCGCTCACCGGGCCGGCTCGCCGGGAGCGAGCCAGTGTTCCATGCAGGCGAGGAGTGCCTCGGTATCGACCGGCTTGGTGACGTAGTCGCTGGCCCCGGCGGACAGGCTCTTGTCCCGGTCGCCATGCATGGCCCGCGCCGTCACCGCGATAACGGGCAGCCGGGCGAAACGCGGCATCCGCCGGATCGCGGTCATCGTGGCGTGCCCGTCCATCTCCGGCATCATCATGTCCATCAGCACCAGGTCGATGCCGTCGCTGGCCTGCAGCATGTCCACGCCCTTGCGGCCGTCCGGCGCGTGTACCACAGCCAGTCCGTAGAGCTCGAGAATGCTGGTGATCGCGAACACGTTGCGGACGTCGTCGTCGACGATCAGGACTTTCTTGCCCCGCAGCGCGGGATGCTCGTCCCGCTGGCCGGATGGCGGCGGCGAGCCGCCGGCCCGCGGCTGGGGAACCTGCGGCGGCGGCCCGGCCGGCTGATCCTGCTGGCCGGCACCGGCCGTCCCTCCGGCCGCGCCCCGGCCGGAGGAGAGGCCGTCGGCCGCGCCCGGATACGAGCACGGCAGGTCAAGGGTGAACGTACTGCCGCTGCCGAGCTGGCTCTCCGCCCGGACGCCGCCGCCGAGCTGCGCGGCGACCTCGCGGCAGATGGCCAGGCCAAGCCCGGTCCCGCCGTAGCGGCGGCTGGTGGTGCCGTCGCCCTGCTGGAAGGCGTCGAAGATCGTCTTCAGGTTGTCATCGGAGATGCCGATTCCGGTATCGGTGACCGAGAAGGTAATGACCGGGTCGGCGGCGCCGGGCGGTTGCCCGGCCGCGCCGATACTCAGGTCGACGCGCCCCCGCGCGGTGAATTTGACCGCGTTCGAGAGCAGGTTGTGCAGGATCTGGCGCAGCCTCTGCTTGTCCGTGAAAAGTTCAGCCGGCACGCCGTCCCGCGGCTCGACCACGAATTCCAGGCCCTTGTCCGCGGTCAGCGGCTGGAAAATGGCCTGCAGCTCCTCCACCAGGGTGCTCAGGGCAAAGCGCTCCGGATGGATGTCCATCCGGCCCGCCTCGACCTTGGACAGATCCAGGATGTCGTTGATGAGCTGCAGCAAGTCCGACCCGGACGAGTGAATGACGTTGGCGTACTCGACCTGCTTGGGGGTGAGGTTCTCGGCCGGATTCTGCGCGAGCAGCCGGGCCAGGATGAGCAGGCTGTTGAGCGGGGTGCGCAGCTCATGCGAGACGTTCGCGAGGAATTGCGACTTGTACCTGGAGGCCAGGTCAAGCTGACTGGCCCGTTCCTCGATCTCCCGCCGGGCGTGCTCGATCTCGACGTTCTTGACCTCGATGGCCCGATTCTGGCGGGCCAGCTGCTCGGCCTTGTCCTCCAGATCCTCGTTGGAACGCTGCAGTTCCTCCTGCCGGGCCTGCAGCTCGCCGGAGCGGGCCTGCAGCTCCGCGGCCAGCCGCTGAGACTCCGCGAGCAGCGCGTCGGTACGCGAGTTGGCGATGATCGCATTGACGTTGACGCCGATCGTCTCCATCAGCTGCTCCAGGAAGTCCTGGTGCGCCTGGGTGAACCGGTTGAATGAGCCCGCCTCGATAACGCCGAGGACCCGGTCCTCGAAGACGACCGGCAGCACGATGAGGTTGACCGGCGCCGCCTCGCCAAGCCCGGAGGAGATCATCACGTAGTCGGCCGGGGCCTCCGTCACCACGATCGGCTTCCTGGTCTTCGCCACCTGGCCGATGAGCGACTGGCCGAGCCGGAACTGGCTGCGCGACTCGATATCGGCCGGCAGGCCGTAACCGGCGATCAGCCGCAGCCGGGCGTCATCGCCTGCCGGGTCGGCCAGGAAGAACGTGCCATGCTGCGCCCCGACCAGGGGGACAAGCTCGTTCACGATAAGTTCGGCGACGGTCGCAAGATCGCGATGGCCCTGCATCAGCGCGGCGACGCGGGCCAGGCTGGTCTGCAGCCACTCCTGCTCCTGATTGGCCTTCGTGGTTTCCCGCAGCGACTGCACCATCGCGTTGATGTTGTCCTTGAGCTCGGCGACCTCGCCCTGGGCCTCCACCGAGATGGACCGGGTCAGGTTGCCGGTGGCGACCGCGCTGGTCACCTCGGCGATCGCCCGCACCTGGCGGGTCAGGTTCCCGGCCAGCTCGTTGACGTTCTCGGTGAGCCGCTTCCAGGTCCCGGACACGCCCTCCACCTCGGCCTGGCCGCCGAGCCTGCCCTCGCTGCCGACCTCCCGGGCGACGCGGGTGACCTCGGCGGCGAACGAGGACAGCTGGAAGACCATCGTGTTGATCGTGGTCTTCAGCTCCAGGATCTCCCCGCGCGCGTCGACGTCGATCCGCTTCGACAGGTCGCCCTGGGCGACGGCCGTGGTGACCTGGGCGATGTTGCGGACCTGGCTGGTCAGGTTGGTCGCCATCGAGTTGACGTTGTCGGTCAGGTCCTTCCAGGTCCCGGCCACGTTGGGGACGGTCGCCCGGCCGCCGAGGATGCCCTCGGTGCCGACGTCACGGGCGACCCTGGTCACCTCGTCGGCGAACGCGGACAACTGGTCGACCATCGTGTTGATGGTGTCCTTCAGCTCCAGGATCTCCCCGCGCGCATCGACGCGGATCTTCTGGCTCAGGTCGCCCCGGGCCACCGCGGTCGTCACCTGGGCGATATTGCGGACCTGGCCGGTCAGGTTGGCCGCCATGACGTTGACCGACTCGGTCAGGTCCTTCCACGTGCCGGATACGCCCTTCACGTCGGCCTGGCCGCCGAGGCTGCCGTCCGTGCCCACCTCGCGGGCCACCCGGGTCACCTCATCGGCGAACGACGAGAGCTGGTCGACCATCGTGTTGATGGTGTCCTTCAGCTCCAGGATCTCCCCGCGCGCATCGACGGTGATCTTCTGGCTCAGGTCGCCTTCGGCGACGGCCGTTGCCACCTGCGCGATCGAGCGCACCTGCGCGGTCAGGTTCCCGGCCATCGAGTTCACCGAGGCGGTCAGGTCGCGCCAGGTCCCGCCGACGCCGGGCACTTGCGCCTGGCCGCCGAGGATGCCCTCGGTGCCCACCTCGCGGGCCACCCGGGTCACCTCATCGGCGAACGACGAGAGCTCGTCGACCATCGTGTTGATGGTGTCCTTCAGCTCCAGGATCTCCCCGCGCGCATCGACGGTGATCTTCTGGCTCAGGTCGCCCCGGGCCACCGCGGTCGTCACCTGGGCGATATTGCGGACCTGGCTGGTCAGGTTCCCGGCCATGGCATTGACCGAATCGGTCAGGTCCTTCCAGGTGCCAGCCACGCCGGGTACCTCGGCCTGGCCGCCCAGCTTGCCTTCGGTGCCCACCTCCCGGGCCACCCGGGTAACCTCGGAGGTAAAGAGCGCGAGCTGATCGGTCATGCCATTGAAAACCGTGGCAATCTCGTCCATCAGCGGGTCACCCACCTGAGGCAGCCGGGTGCCGAAATCCCCGCCCCGCACCGCCATCAGGCCCGCCAGCAGATGCTGTAACCCCGGCTCGGCAGGCCTGCCCGCGTCGGCGACGTTCGTCATCAAATGCTCCTCACGGCTCTCGCCAGCGCCGGCCGCGTGCAGGCGGCGCGCCGCTGATAGTGACCGTTCGATACTGCCACGATCGGCGTTAGCGGGATGATGGGTCGAAACCGATAAGGACAACCACGCCTCGCAACATCAGATCCCGGCCGCTGGCGCCGGCCGGCCGAACGTGAGCGACGTGACAACGGAAAGTGAGTGATGTGACAGCGGCAAGCGGTGACAGCGCGGCCGCCCGGCTGACTTCGCTGGTCGCCCGGCAGGGCCGCGAGCTGGACGCAATCCGCTCGCAGGCCGCTGACCGCTGCGTCGTGGACCTGGCCCGGGGAATGCTGATGGAGCGGCTCGGCTGCGGGCCAGCCGAGGCGCAGCGCCAGCTCGCGCACCTGGCCGCGGAAGCCGGGACGACAGTCGCCGAACTCGCTGCCGAGGTGACCAGCCAGGAGCAGGCCGGCCGCCAGGCCCGGGGCCCGGCGCGGCCGCGGCGCCGCCGGGCGGACGCAGGCTCAGCCTGGCCGGGGCCGCGATCGAGGTGGCCGACGATGGCGCCGAGATCGCCGCGGCCCTGATGGATCAGGCCCTGGCCCCGGTCGGCGCGATCGCGGTGGCGCTCTGGCTGCACGAGCCCGACGGCGGCCTGCAGCTAGCCGGCCAGGCCGGGTTCGGGCCGGCCGAGGCGAGCCGGTGGCGGCGCATACATCCGGAGATGAACTCGCTGATCCCGCGGGTCGCCCGCGACGGCGGTGAGCTGTGGTGGCCGGCCGGGCAGCCGGCCGACGACAGCACCCCGCTGATGGGCCGCTGGCCGGATGGAGCTCGCGCGGTGCTCCCGCTGCGGGTGGCGGGAGCCACGCTCGGGGTGCTGGAGGCATGCTGGCCGGGGCCCATCGGGGACTTCGACGCCGCGCTGCGCCGCCAGCTCACGGCGCTCGCGGATGTGTGCGCGCAGGCCCTCGGCGCGCGACTGCCGAACGGTGACCTGGCGGCCGATCACGGTGCATCCTGGCTCTTCGGGCTGCTGGACGGCGTCGTCGAGTCAGCCCTGTTCGCCTGCGCGCTGCGGGATGACGACGGCCGGCTGACCGACTTCCGCATTGACCACGTCAGCGCGGGCTTTCGTGACCCGGCCGGCCGGAGCCCGGCCGAGCTGTCCGGCCGGACCCTGCTGACGGCCTATCCGGCGGCGGCGATCGAAGGCGGACTGTGCGACCGGGCCGCCGGAGTTCTCGCCACCGGCGAGCCGGTGCACATGTCCGGCGGCGTCATCAGCGCACCCGGCGACCCGCTCAGCGACGCAGCGGTGGCGCCGGTGCTCAACATCCGCATCGCGCGCCTGTTCGACGGGGTGGTGATCGCCTGGCGGCGGGCCGACGAGGCCGAGCGCCTGGCGGTGCTGCTGCAGCACGCCGAGCGGCTGGGCCGGATCGGCGGCTGGGAGGAGAACCTGCTCACCGGGGACGTCCGGTGGACTGACCCGACATTCGCCCTCTTCGGGCAGCAGCCGGGCGCGCCCATCCCGGTCGCGGACCTGCATGCGCATGTGACGGCCGACGATGTCCCCGGCGTGGAGCGCTTCCGGCACACGCTGCTGCGGGAGAAGCGGGCCACGGCCGCCGCCTTCCAGATCATCCGGGCCGACGACGGGAGCACGCGGCAGATGCGCGTCTTCGCCGAGCCGGTGACCGATCCGGCCGGCACCCTGGTCGCCTTGCGCGGTGCGTTCCAGGACGTCTCGGCGCACTATCACACCGAGGTCGCGCTGGCCGCGACCCGGGACCGGCTGGCGGACACGGAGGAACGCGCCCAGGAGGAGCACCGGCTCGCGGTCAGGTTGCAGCAGGCCATCACGCCTCGGTCGGCCCAGCCGGTCGAGGCGGCCGGACTGGACGTCGCGGCCAGATACCGGCCGGCCGGCGCCGGAAACCTGGTCAGCGGGGACTGGTACGACACGGTGATGCTGCCGACCGGGCAGGTACTGCTCGCGGTGGGCGACATCGCCGGGCACGGTATCGATGCGGTGACCGGAATGGTCGCCCTGCGCAACTGCCTGCGCGGGCTGGCGATCACGGGCGCCGGGCCGGCCGCGCTGCTCGGCTGGCTGAACAGCGTCGCCTGCCATCTCACCGACGGCATCATCGGCACCGCCATCTGCGGGCTCTACGACCCGGTCAGCCGCAACCTGCGGTGGGCCCGGGCCGGTCACCTGCCCCCCGTGCTGGTCCGGGACGGCGGGGCGGCGGAACTGCCGCTGGCCCAGGGGATCCTGCTCGGCGCCGACCCGGACGCCGCCTACCAGGAAATCACCACGTCGCTGCGGTCCGGTGACACCCTGCTGCTGTTCACCGACGGGCTGATCGAGCGCCGCGGCGATCCGATCGACGACGCGGTGCGCTCGTTGCTCCGCATCGCCGGCCGGCCCGTCCATGACCTCGCGCGATACGCCGACGAGCTGATGGCCAGCGCCGCCTCGGATACCGATGATGACGCCTGCCTGGTCGCTGTGCACATCCAGTGAGCACGAGCGAGCAGGCGGCGGGCGAGCCCCGGGCCCGCACGGCGGTCCTACGTGGCCGCATCCGGGACGCTGGGCGAAGCCGCCGGCGGTGCCGCCGGTCCCGCGCTGAGGGCCTGGTCCACGCTTTCGTAGAACGGCAGCCGCTCGGCCAGGCCGGTGATCCACAGCGCCTTCGTGTACTTATAGCGCGCGCCCGCCAGCGCCAGTGTCCCGCCGGCAGCCACCAGCTTCTTCCAGTGGCCGACGATGACGGCCAGCGAGCTGGTGTCCATGAAATCGACCGCAGCGAGGTCGATGATGACGCGGTTGCACTCCCGGCGCGCCCGGGCCAGGCAATCGTCAAACTGCCCGCTGGTCACAACATCAAGGTCGCCGCTAACGGTGACGATCACGCAGTCACCGCGGCGCTCGGACGACACCCGGAGCGCATCCAACCTGCCTCCCGCGAAACGGGCCCCGGGGCCGGGGCAGCGACACCGGCCCATGGTATGCCCGGCCAATGCCGCGGGCGAGTGCATACCCTCGCCGTTATGGGGGAGAACCCGGTGACGAGCGCGGGGCGTAGCATTTCCGTGACCGCGGTTGCGCAGGGCTGCGCCTGCCGATGGCGCCCGGACCGGACGGAGGGAGGTGTTCGCGCTGGGGGAGGGGAAGACGTCCGGCGTGGCCATGCCACCCCGCAGTCCCATCGACGCGGCCGGCCAGGCCGCCGACCGGACCCGCCCCGGCATGACGATGCCCGCTGCAGATCCCGGCCACGAAGGCTTCCATCACCTGGCGTTCCTGTACCGCAGCGGCCAGGAGTACCTGGCCACCCTGCTCGCGTTCGCGCGGGCCGGCATCGCGCGCAGCGAGCCGGTCTTCGTCGCCGTGCCCGGCCCGGCCGGCGAACTCCTGCGTGACCGCCTGGCGCCGGGCGCAGGGCAGGTCATCTTCGCCGACATGGCCAGGATGGGCCTGAACCCGGCGCGGATTATCCCGGCGGTCAGGGCCTTCATCGACGCCCACCCGGGACGGCGCGTCCGGTACATCGGCGAGCCGGCCTGGCCCGGGCGATCCGCCGATGAGCTGCGCGAGACCGCCCGGCACGAGGCGCTGATCAATTCCGCGTTCCGGGACGCGCGGGCCACGATCCTGTGCCCCTACGACACCACGGCGCTCGCCCCGCCGGTCATCGCCGACGCCTGGCGAACCCATCCCGTCATACTCCGGCAGGGCCGCGAAGAGGTCAGCCCCGAGTACGCGGGACCCGGCGGCGTGCCGCCGGACTGCGATGCACCGCTGCCCGCGCCGCCCGCCCGCGCCGCCTGGCTCCGCTACACGGCCAACCTGCGCTCGCTCCGCGATCTCGTCGCGAGCCATGCGGCGCAGGCCGGGCTCACCTCCGGCCGCGGCGCCGACCTCGCGCTGGCGGTCAGCGAGATCGCCGCCAACACGCTCCGCCACACCCGCGACGGCGGCACGCTGGCTGTCTGGCGCACGCCCGACAGCCTGATCTGCCAGCTGCACGATCAGGGCCGGATCACCGACCCGCTGGCCGGCCAGCGCCGGCCGGCGCTCGACGTGCTCGGCGGCCAGGGACTCTGGGTCGTCAACCAGGTCTGCGACCTCGTCGAACTGCGCTCCGGCCGGACCGGGACCACCGTCCGGCTGCAGATGCGCCTGCATCCGGCCTAGCGGCCCGGCACAGCGGGCCAGCGAAGCCCAGGGCCACCCACGGCACGCTCAGCCGAGGCCGCCCGCGCCGAGCGCGAAGGCGAACAGCGACGCGGCCGTGTAGTCGTCGGCCGGCTCGACGGACGGCCAGCTGACGACGTTGTCCTCGTAGCCGACGGACTTGGTATCGAAGGCCCGGTAATGGCCGGCGCGGCAGCTGCGCATGCCGCTGACCGTGCCGAGCCCGATGAAATTGGCCGCGCTGCTCGGGCCGTCGGTGGTGGCGCCGAGCTGGATCCGGCCCCGGCCGTTGAGCGAGCCCGCCAGGTTGGCGATCTCGCTTTGCATGCAGTGCGGGAAGACATCACCCGCGCCGACGACGAAGGAACTGCCCCAGGCGTTGGCGCCGAGCGCGAAGTTCAGCTGCTGCTGGGCGAACGCGCGGTACTGCGCCGAGCCGCCGTACCGCTGGTACAGCGCGTTGGTGATGTAGAGGCCGAACGCGTGCGGGGTGGCGTCGCTCTGGCCCAGGCCCGTGCCCAGCTCGAACGGGTCGCCCTTGGCCCAGTGCTCGCCGACCCGCAGCTGGGCGGCCAGGTCATCCACCAGCGCGCTGGCCGGGATCGGCTGCGGCAGCGACGTCTGCTGCATGGCCTGGAGCAGATCGCCCTCCGCCACGGCCCCGTTGTCATAGAGGTTGAGCGTGTCGCCGCCGGCCGGGTGGCCCTGCGCGATGTAGGCCCTCGCCCAGCGCGCCGCCGCCTGCAGATCGGACGCCAGCTTCGGCCCGGGGGCGCCAGTCGCCTCGTCCGCGAGCGCGATCTCCGCGGCGCCCCACAGCATGTCGCTCTTCCACTCCGTGCCCGGGTAGTAGTCATGCGGGAAGGTGGTGACGATCTTGCGAACGCCGGTGGTCTTCGCCATCGCGTAGACCCCGCGGGCCAGGGCCAGCAGGTGCCGGGCCCGCCCGGGGCTGGTCTTCGCCGCGAGCTGCGCGCCGAGGGCGAAGTCCGCGGCGAACCGCCCGGCCAGGTCCGGGCTGATCGGCTTGCCGGGCGGCGCCGCCTCGAAGACCGGCCGGTACTTGACGAAGTGGGCGGTCGGGCCGGGGTGGCCGCCGCGGCTGACGTTCATGCGGTCTTCACCCTGCGGCAGCAGCCAGAAGTTGTAGTCGCCCTGGATCGTGTTACTTGCGTTGCCGTTGCCGATTCCGACCTGCACGTACATGACCTTGCGGGCCGGGTTCCACAGCCTGCTGATCCAGCGGAGCCCGAACGCGGCCTCGCGCCGGAGCGACGGGCCGGCGCCGGGGAGGTCACGCGCCGCCGTCAGCATGATCGCGTCGGTGTAGCTCGCCGTGTACGCGAACTTCTCGTAGCCGCCGCCGGCGTCGAACCAGCCGCCGGCGACGTCGACCGGGCCGCCGATCTTATGGAACTTGCCGAGCAGGTTGTCATTGCTGTCGTAGCGCGGGTCCGCGTAGACCCGGGCCCGGCGATCGGTGAGATTCGCCGGCCTGCGGTCCAGGACCGAGTGCACCACGTCGCCGCCGTCCCGCTCCGAGGTGAAGAAGCGCACCCCGTTGCGCACGAGCCGCTGGTACAGCGCCCGCCCGCTGGCGATCCGGAAGGCCGGGGACCACGCGCCGCCGTCAGCGGCGATCCTGATCCGGTAGCGGCCCGGGCGGGTCAGCCCGGAGAAACCTAGCCGGTAGACCGCCCGGTAGTTGGCGTTCCAGCGCCCGACGTCATCGGACGACCGGCCGCGGAAGACGACGGTATGGCCCTCGACGACGCTGAACCGGACCGCCCCGGCCGCCCGGGGCAGCATGGCGAAGGCGGTCTTCGGGCTATCCGGCGTGTACCCGACCTGATTGACCCGCACGACCGGCGCATGCTGCCGGGCCGCCGCGGGCGCGGCCGTGGCCGGGCCGGCCAGTGCCAGGCCAGCCACAGTCATCGTCGCCGTACCCACCGCGATCCACCTGAACGGCGCGTACCTCATCGACCGACCTCCCTGGCGGTGGCGGATGCCAGACGGCAGCACCCGGATCACGCCCGGGCCGAGCAGGGCCGGGCCCGCGCTCCGGGATCTATTAGTTAGGAAAGTTACCAAACAATTCCGGGACGAAACAAGGCCAGGCCGCATATTTCGGGAGAGCTAGCGGCCGTCCGCACGGCCTCGCCGCGTCCGGGCCCCGGCCGTGCCCGCGGTGGCGAACATGGCCGCGGTCACCGCGTCGGCGAGCCCGGCCCGGCGAAGCGGCCGGTCGGCGGCGGCCAGGGCCAGCATCGATGCCGCGTGGGCCAGGTCCACCTGCGCGCCGATGGTGAGCACGGCCGCGCTCGGCGCCATGGCGGTCACGGCGGCCTGGATCAGATGCCGGGCGCCGAGCACTCGCACCACGGCCTGGGCGCGCGGGCTGGCGGACCCGGCGCCGCACAGCCGGATCGCCGCGGCCGGGGCGCAGAGCAGGACCGCGCCGTAGCCGCCGCGAACCAGCGGAAACGCGATAAATCTGGCGCCGGTCATCTGGCCCGGGCCACTCTGGCCGTGAGCAGGCCGAGGATCGCCGAGCCGGCCACGGCCCCGGTAACCAGGCCCGCGTGCTGCGACAGCCACAGCTGCGGGCTGCGGTCATGCGACCGGTTGTCGAAGCTGCCGCGGGCGCCGTGGTCGTGCCCGGCGGAGTCGTCGACTGGCTCCCACAGGTTGTCCGGGCGGCCGGGCTTCGCCTCCTCGGCCGTCTGCTGGGAGGCATATCCGGTACGGGCCAGGTAGCGGTCGAGCAGCGCGGGCACGACCCGGTTGGCCAGGATGGTGGCCACGGTGCTCGCGCCGACCCAGTACTGCTTCCGGCGCGGGTGATCAGCCGCGAATACCACCCCGCGGGCGGCGACTTCCGGCTGGTAGATGGGCGGTACCGGCTGCGGGTGGTTGGGCAGCTTGGAGCGCACCCAGGAGAACTGCGGCGTGTTGACAGCGGGCATCTGCACGACGGTCACGTGCACGCCGGAGTGCTCGTGCAGCAATTCGCACCGCAGCGAGGAGGTGAACCCGTTGACGGCGTGCTTGGCGCCGCAGTAAGCCGACTGCAGCGGGATGCTGCGCGCCCCCAGGGCCGATCCAACCTGCACGATGGTGCCGCGGTCACGGGACCGCATCCGGTCCAGCGCCACCATCGTCCCGTGCACGAAACCCAGGTAGCTGACCTCGGTGACGCGGCGGAACTCATCGGCCGAGATGTCGGCGAATGGCGCGAACACCGAGGAGAACGCGACGTTGATCCAGACGTCGATCGGGCCGAAGAACTCCTCCACCTGCCGGGCAGCGTCCTCCACCTGCTGGTAATCGGCCACGTCGGCGCTGATGGCCAGCGCCTTGCCGCCTGCCTCCTCGACATCGCGGGCCGCGCCGGCCAGGCCGGCTTTACCGCGGGCAATCAGCCCGACATTCGCGCCGCGCTCGCCGTACAGCCGTGCGGTAGCCCGGGCGATGCCCGCGCTCGCGCCGGTGATGACAACGGTCTCGCTCATGGGATCGTCAGTCTCCTTAGGTTAGAGATTGGATCTGTCCGGCCGGTTAGCTGGCCCGGATGCCCGTCCGCGCCGGGTGGCCTGGTCCCGCCCGCAGCACGTCACTCCGGCTGCCAGGGCGAATCGAGCCGGCCGGCGCATTCGAGCATCAGGGCGTGCACGAACGCCTGCGGGAGGTTCCCCCGCAGCTGGCGCTCGGCCACGTCGTACTCCTCGCAGTACAGCCCGGCGGTCCCGCACGCGGCCCGGCTCCGCTCGAACCAGCGGGCCGCCGCCACCTCCTGGCCCTGTTGCTTCAGGGCCAGGGCCAGGACGAAACCGCAGAGCAGGAAGGCGCCCTCGGCATCCTGCAGCGGCCGTTCGTCGTGCCGGAAGCGGTAGGCGTAGCCGTCCTGGGTCAGCTCGGCCTGGTAGGCCCGCAGCGTCTCCAGCGTGCGGGGGTCATCGGCGGGAACGGCGCCGCGGACCGGCGCCAGCAGCAGGGCGGCGTCCAGGCCGTCATCGTCCGCCGAGCGCTGCCAGCGGCCGGACGGGTGCACCGCGCGCTTCGCGGTATCGGCCACGATGACATCGGCGAGCCCGGCCCAGTCGGTGGCCAGGGACCGCGTCGCGCAGGACCGGGCCGCGGCGCGCAGCCCCGCCACGCAGGTCAGCCTGCTGTGCGTCCACGGCTGGTTATCGATCTCCCAGATCCCGGCGTCCGGCTCATCCCAGCGCTGGGCGATCGCGGCCGCCGCGATCTCGGCCGCCTGCCGCCCGCCGGAATCCAGCCGGTCGTGCCGGGCCGCGGCGGCCAGCAGCAGCAGGGACTCGCCGAACGCGTCGAGCTGGAACTGCCGGTTGACCCAGTTGCCGACCAGGTCGAAGCCGCCGGGATAACCGGGCAGGTCCAGCCGGCGCTGGTCGGGTACCCGGCCGCCGGCGACCGTGTAGGCCGGCACCAGATCCGGCCCGTCCGCGTGCAGCCGCGCCGATACGAAGCTCACGGCCTGATCAAGGAGCGGGTGCGCGCCGACGGCCGCGACCGCCTGCCCGGCGTAGCACTGGTCGCGGATCCAGGCGTAGCGGTAGTCATAGTTCCGGCCCGCCTCGGCGCGCTCGGGCAGGCTGGTGGTCGCGGCGGCGACCATGCCGCCGCTGGCGCTGGTCAGCCCCCGCAGCACCGCGTAGGCATGCCGGGCATCGCGCCCGGCGGTCACGCCGCCGAGCGGCGGGACCGCCTGCGCCCAGGCCGCCTCGGTCGCCCGCCAGGTGGCGGCGGGCTCGGGCGGCGGCTGGTCGAATGGCCGGTCGGACAGCTCGAGCACGAGGTCGTGACGTTCACCGGGCGGCACGGTCAGCCGCAGCGCCAGCCGGGATCCCCGGCCCGCGCGGCTGACCCGCGCGCCGCCGACATCGCCGGACCAGCGCAGATGCAGGTCACCAAGCCGACCCGTCCACGAGCCGGCGTCGTCGCGGCCGGGCGCGCGCAGGCCCTGCTGGCCGAATTCCGCCCGCGGGTCCAGGCTGACCCGGACGCTCGCGGGAGCGTCCCCGGCGAGGATGCTGCGGAGCAGGACGGTGCGGTGCGGGTCACCGGGAAACGCCAGCGCCTCGCGGCATTCGATCACGCCCGTATCGGTGACCCAGCGGCCGCGCCAGATCAGCGTGCCTTCCTCGTAGTAGCCGCCCCAGACGAAGCGGTCGTCGGGCGAGACGGTGTACGCCCCCGCGCCGCCGATCAGGCTGGCGAAGACGGCGTCGCTGTCCCAGCCCGGCGCGCACATCCAGACGATCTCGCCCCGCGGCCCGACCACGGCACCGCGCTCGCCGTCCGCGAGCAGCGCGTAGTCACGCAGGGCGTGCGGCCGGATCTGGTCCGGCCTGCTGCCCGCTCCGCTGCTCACGGTGATCCGCCTCCCTGGCTCTCTAGCTCGCCAGCCACGGTGGGCCAGCCACGTCGGCCGGGCCCGGGCCTCCCGGTACCCCGCTAACGGCCGCCTATGCCCTTTACCTCGTCTGTTTCCCGCTGGCCGCGGCGGACGAGCGGGAGCGCGAACCAGAGGCCGCCGAACAGGCACACCGTGCACACCCCGATCAGCACGGCCGGCAGGCCATGGTCGACGTAGCCCGCGACCAGCAGGACAGCGGCGGAAATGGCGAGCCCCACGGTGACCAGGCCGCAGATCGCCATGACGTTGGCGGCCCGGATGAGGTGCTCCTTCTGCTGGCGGCGGAAGACGAGCCGGTGATAAGCGACCGGCGCGAGCAGCAGGGCGGTCGACACCGCCGCGAGCAGCAGGCTGGCCATGTAGAGGTGGCGCTGGGCCGGGCTGAGGGTCGCGAATCTCATGGTGAACGGCAGCCCGAGCAGGAAGCCGAAGAGCACCTGGACGCCCAGCCCGGCCACCCGGAGTTCCTGCAGCAGCTCGGCCAGGTTCCGGTCGTCCCGCTGGAACTCGGACTCGTCCCGAGGGCCGGCCGGCGTCACGGCGCTAGCTCCGGCACTGGCCGCACTCGCTGGCGCAGACGGCCGCATCCGGGCCCGGCACGGGAGGTGCGTCCGCAATCATCGCCTGCTCATACCAGCGGAGAACGATCTCAAACCCGCAGCGGATACACGCTGGGGCCAGCTGCGGCGGCAACGGCAGCGGCTGAGCGTGCAGGCCGCCGCCTGCACGCGCTAACGCGGGACCCGGCCGCCGGCCGGTCAGCGCTGACGCAAGGCGCTTGTCACCGGCGCCATCTCCAGCCGGTGCCGATGCCGGCCAGGTGCAGCGACAGGGCCAGCAGGCCGGCCACCAGGAACGTGTCGAAGCTGATATGCGTGCCAAACGTGGTACCGGCCAGGTTGAAAATAAGGGCTATCGCGAAAAGAATTGCCGCGATGATCGCGAGCATGCTGTCTCCAGGGTTTCTGCAGCCGTTAGTCAGGAATCGGCTACCTTACTGTGACAAGACGGGCATTCGCTCAATTTCGCCCGTCCTGGCCATAGCGGACTGGATCGGGCTAAGCCGCGGTGGTGCGGAGACTCGGTTTAGACCGCAGCGGCGCCGGAATCCGCGAGCCCATGGCGGGACCAGCGCCAGGACCCGGGCCGTCCCGCCCAGGGCCGGGAGCGTCTAAACTCGGAGGCGTACCGGGGTCCGGCAGTGGGCCTTCGGCGGGCCGATGAACACCAGTGCGACCGGCGGCGATCAGCGCGCCGGTCCGGCCACCGCCGCCGACGGACGACGCGCGTGCTCATGACGCCACTGCCTGCCAGGACCCGGCCACGTGCGGCTGGCCCGTAGCCGGGAGATGGCGCCACCCGAGCCCCGTTTCCGCTTCGTCAGATCCGGTGCACCGCTGGTTCCGAAGGGAACAACCAGTGCCCCCCTCTGATCTGCCTTCTGCCGCCCGGCCCAGCCAGGCCGCCGCATCACGCTCGGCCGGCCCGGCCGCCGCGGATGACTCCGGTGACCGGGAGACCGAGAAGCTGCTGAGCGAGCTCAGGGACATGCCGCCGGATGATCCGCGGTACGAGGGCCTGCGCGCTCAGGTTGTCGCCCGGTATACCGGGCTGGCCCGGCGGATCGCCCGCCGCTACGCGAACCGCGGCGAGCCGGTTGAGGACCTGGAACAGGCCGCGCTGGTCGGGCTGGTCAAGGCCATCAACGGATTCGACCCGGAGGTCGGGCCCGACTTTGTCGCCTACGCGCGCCCCATGATGACCGGGGAGGTGAAGCGGCACTTCCGGGACCTAACCTGGGCCGTGCGCGTCCCGCGCAAGGTTCAGGAGGGCCGGATCGAGCTTAACCAGGCCAACGTTGCGCTCTCCCATCGCCTGGGCCGGAAACCGACGATGGCCGAGCTCGCGGCCGAGCTGAGGCTGACGATGGACGATCTGGCCGACCTGATGGCGGCGGCCGCGGCGTACAGCGCGCTGTCCCTCAACCTGCCCGACGGGGCGGACGAGAACCGGACGCTGGCCGACACGCTCGGCGGCCCGGACGACGCACTGGACGCGATCATCGACCATGAGTCGCTCGCCCCGATGCTGGACGCACTGCCGCCACGGGAGCTGCGGATGCTCCTGCTGCGTTTCTTCGGTAATCAGAGCCAGAGTGAGATAGCCGCTGAACTGGGGGTATCTCAAATGCAGGTGTCCCGGCTGCTGTCCACCACGCTGGCCCGGCTACGCGCCAGCATGCTGGCCGACGGATAAGGGCCTAACGGCCGCGCGTCCGGTTAGCCCGCTGCGGGCCGGGAACATGACGCGAATCCGATCACTCGGGAAACACGCTCAGAAAGAGGCCCGTTATGCCCCGCAAGACGTTGCAGCTCCTGATTCCGGCGGTCCTCGGTCTGGCCGTGGCCATGGGCTGGTCGGACATCAGGCGCTACCTGGGAATCAGGCAGCTCTCCCAGGGTCTGGGCCACCCCGAGAACGTGCCGGTCGAGGGCAGGAGGGCGTACGCGCACCCCGGCGACGGCGCGCCGGATGGCACCGGGGACTTCGATTCGGCCAGCCGCGGCGGCCCGAGCGGAAGGCCGTAGCGAAAGCGGTAAGGAGGACACCGATGGCGGCAGCTGACGAACCGCGGACGCCCCTGGAACCGCGGACGCCACTGTCCGAGCGGTACTCCGATGCCGTCGCATCGCTGACCGAACTGGTCCGGGCGCTGGCTGAAGACGAGTCGGTCCCGCAGACCATGCAGAGCATTCTCAAGCTCGCGCTGCGGGCGGTGCCCGGCTGCCATGGGGCGAGCGTCACCGTGCTCGACGAGGAGGCTAAGCCGAGCACCATCGCGGCCACTGACGAGGAGACCTACGAGCTTGACCGCCGTCAGAATGCGCTGCGGGACGGGCCGTGCCTGGATGCCGCCCGGCGCCAGCAGGTCAACCGGTGGAATCACCGGGAAGCGGAACAGCGGTGGCCGGAATTTACCGGCATCGCCACCGAGCTGGGCCTGCGCAGTTACCTCTCGGCCGGCCTCGGCTGGGCCGGACGGCCGCTGGGGGCGCTGAACCTGTCCAGCCGGGATAACGACGGTTTCAGCAGGCTGGATGAAGACGTCCTGTCCCTGTTCACTGGCCCGGCCGCGGCCGTCATCGTCGTCGCCAGCCGCTACTCCGAGGCCCGCGACCTGGCCGCTCAGCTCGAGCAGGCGCTGCACTCCCGGGCCGTGATCGACCAGGCGATCGGTATCGTGATGGCCGAGTCGCGCTGCGACGCCGATCAGGCCTTCGCGACGCTGGGCCGGGCGTCCAACAACCGCAACATGAAGCTCCGCGACCTCGCCGCGGAGATCGTCACGCGCGTGGGCGGAAAGCCGTCATCCCGTCCCGCGGGCTAAGGCCCGGGCGGGCGGCCCCGGCGAAGGAAGCGGGCCCGCTCGGTTAGCACCCGCCGTCCGGGGTAGTGCCCGGCGCTAGCGAAGGGCGGGACATCATGGCAGAAGCACCAGGGGCACGGCCGGCCACGGCCCAGGACAGTTCGACCTCAGAACTCGTCAAGCAGATGTCCGAGCAGGTTACGAGGCTCGTCCGGGACGAGCTGCGGCTGGCTCAGCTGGAGATGACCAGCAAGGGCAAGCGCGCGGGGCTGGGCGTCGGGGCGTTCGGCGGGGGCGGCATCCTGGCCCTGTACGGAATTGGCTGCCTGCTGGCGGCCGCGATCATCGGGCTGGCCACGGTGCTGGCCGCCTGGCTGGCGGCCCTGATCATCGGGGCGGCCGTGCTGATCATCGCGGCGGGCGCGGCCTGGTTCGGCCGGGCCCAGCTGGCCAATGCCACGCCGCCCGTGCCGCAGCAGGCCGCGGTCAGCGTCAAGGAAGACGTCCAGGAAATCAGGGAGAGTGCGCACCGATGACCGAAGAAGAACGCACCGGCCTGGCGCCGAGCCCGGCACCGCCGGAGAACCGGCCGGAGAGCCTGCAGGCGCTGACCGAGGAAATCGACCGGACCCGGCAGGAACTCGGCGAGACGGTCGAGGCGCTGGTGGCCAAGGTCGACGTCAAGGCCAGGGCGCGGGCGAAGGCGGCCGAGCTAGCCGGGCGCGTGTCCGCCTCGGCCGGCCGGGTGCAGGACGCTGACCGTCAGGAGCAGGTGCTGCTCGCCATTGCCGTGGGCGGCGCCCTGCTGGCCGGCTGGCTGACCGTGCGCCAGCGCAGGCGCTGACCGGGTACCGCAAGGGCCGAGATCAGCCCAGGCCGACCGAATCGGGATCGTGGCCGGTGGGATCCCGCGGGATCCCACGACGTCGCTGCCTGCCGGCCGACGGCCCTGACTGCGCCGGACCGGCAGGCAGCTGTCCGCTGGTACCGGGCTGCGCCGGCGCCATGCCTGCGTGGCGCTGCCCGGGTCGCAGCCCGGGCAGCAGCCTGTTATCAATGCGATTTGCTCATCTCACCGCGATGCGAGCCCGCCTACCAGCGATACCAGCGCCCGCGCCGCCCGCCGGTCCCTTCGGCGGCGCGGAAGAGGAACCCGACCACCCAGATGGCCAGCACGATTAGGGCAAGTATCCACAGCAGGTGAATCGCGAAGCCGGCCGCGCCGAGAAGCACGGCCAGGAGCAGGACGATCAGAATAAGTGCCATTTCAAAACTCCTTCGTTGGACGCCGCCCCTTCTGTGACCCGGATGCCGGTGGTTAAACCGTCCGGGTGCGCTTATTCGCCGCCGGGCGGCCGGGACCTGGTCAGGAACCAGCGCGCCGCACGGCCACGTCGTTCGTGCCCTCCGTCCCGTTCCGCCGCGCCCGCGGCCCGGGCCCGATCCGCCGGAATCTGGCTGACCATGTCCGCGGCCTTGCGCCTTTCCCCCGCATGCCAGAAAATTCTCTCCATTGACCGGCAAAGTATGAGCAAAGGGCCTGCGCGCCTGCGCGCGGGCAGGAGGGAAATCCCATGCGAGCAATCCTGCGGATAGCCGCCATCACCACGGCAGCGGGCCTGATGCTGGCCCCGGCGGCCGGGCTGGCCTCGGCCTCGGCCTCGGCCGCGCAGCCGGCCGCGAAGCACGCCAGCCTGCACGTAACCGGCGGCGGGACGTCGCTGACCACCGTGTCCGGCCTGGTCGGGAGCCTGACCCATGGCGGCATCGCCGTTTACGCCACCACGCCGGGCACTGAGTCGCTGATCGGCTCGGCGAGCAACCCGCAGCTTAAGTTCTCGTTCCCGGTGACCGGCGGGTCGGTCAACCCGAGCCATCTCAGCGGAACGATCAAGCACCGGGGCGGCATCCTGCTGATTAACACGACGAACGGCCACTCGATCAAGCTGAGCCGTTTCAATATCAGCCTGACGCACAAGCACCTGTCCGCGATCGTCCTGGGCACGCGCGTAACGGTGGCGCACCTCAGCTTCTCCGGCGCCAAGGTCCGGGTCGGGCTGGGCACCGTCAGGGTGCGGAAAATCCGCGCGAAGCTGACCACGGCGGCGGCGACCGCGCTGGACACCGCGCTCGGCACGACGCTGTTCACCCCGGGGATGCGGATCGCGACCGTGCGGACGCTGGTCCGGTTCTAGCCGCCTGACCGGGCCGGTCAGCGCCGGCGCCGGGTAACAGGCCCCTGTTACCCGGTGCTGGCGCGGCTAGCCCGGGCTGCTGCCGGAAGCGGACTTCGGGTAAATGAGCAGGTGCGCGCCGGCCGCGACCGCGCCGCCCACCAGCGGCGCGAGGATGAACAGCCACACCTGGCTCAGGGCCGTGCCGCCGACGATCAGGGCGGGCCCGAGACTCCGGGCCGGGTTCACCGAGGTACCCGTGATCGGGATGCCGATGAGGTGGACAACGGTGAGCGTGAGGCCGATGACCATGCCCGCCACCGTCGGGCTCACCGTCTTGCTGGTCGCGGCCAGCACCGCGAAGACGAACATGGCCGTGAGGATGACCTCGGCGAGGAACGCGCCGCCGACGCCGATGTGGATCAGCGAGGCCTTGCCCCAGCCGTCGGCGCCGAGGCCGGTCACCGGCCGGTCGTAGAGCGGCGAGGTGCTGAACATGCCCCAGAGCACCAGCGCGCCGACGATCCCGCCGATGAACTGAGCGATCCAGTACCCGATGGCCTCGGCCACCGGGATCCGGCCCGCGAGCAGCGCCCCCAGCGTCACCGCCGGGTTGACGTGGCAGCCGGTGACCGGCCCGAGCACATACGCCAGGGACAGCAGGGTCAGCCCGAACGCGAGTGCGGTCGCGACCACGCCGGCCGCGACGCTGCCCCCGTCCAGGCCGAAGCCGAACATCAGGGTGGCCACCCCGACACCGAAGAAAACCAGCAGGGCAGTGCCCAGTAGCTCAGCCGCACACTTCCGGATCATCCATCCTCCTCGTGTTCGACTGTAACGCGGCGGCCCCGGCGGGGACTGAAGGGCGGCACATCCCCGAACTTCAACGCGAGGAGCACGCATGAGAGCCCTGAACCGTCTCGGTTCCGCGCTGGCGGCGGTGGCGCTTACCACCGCGACGGCCGCCGCGCTGGGCGGCCCGGCCAGCGCGGCCACGGCGCACGATTCCTTCGCCGGCGCCGGCCACGCGGTCTTCGTCCAGACTGACAACACCGCGGGCAACCGGGTAATCGCCTATCACCGCTCCGGTGACGGCACGCTGACCCTGGCGCATAGCTATTCGACCCACGGGCTGGGCGGCCAGCTGACCGGCTCCGTGGTTGATCACCTGGCCTCGCAGGGATCACTGACCTACGACCCCGGGCCCGGGCTGCTCTACGCGGTGAACGCCGGCAGCAACACCCTGTCGGTCTTCTCGGTGCACGGCGACGCGCTCAGCCTCCGCCAGGTCATCGGCTCGGGCGGGAGGTTCCCGGTCAGCGTGGCCGCGCAGGGCAATGTGGTCTACGCGCTGAACGCGGAGAACGGCGGATCCGTGCGGGGTTACCGGGTCTTCCTCGGCCGCCTGTTCCCGATCCCGGGGTCGCGCCGGCCACTGGGACTGGACCCGGCCGCCACCCCGCAGTTCACCAACACGCCCGGGCAGGTCGCGTTCTCGCCCAGCGGCGCCCAGCTCATCGTGACGACCAAGGCGAACGGCAACGACATCGATGTCTTCGCCGTGCACCCCGACGGGCGCCTGTCCGGCCGCCCGGTGGTGAACGCCGAGGCGGGCACCGTGCCGTTCGGGATTTCCTTTGACCAGGCCGGCCACCTCGTCATCGCCGACGCCGGCACCAACGCGCTGGCCACCTATGCGCTCGCGGCGGACGGCACGGTCACCCCGATCGACTCGGTGGGCAACAGCCAGGCGGCCACCTGCTGGGTCGCGCCGGCCGGCGGATTCCTGTACGCGTCCAATGCCGGGAGCGCGGACGTCAGCGGCTACTCCGCCAGCCCCGGCGGCGAGCTCACGCTGCTCGGCGAGACCGCCACCGACACCGGCACCGTGGACGCGTCCGCGTCCTCCGGCGGGCACTTCCTCTACGTCCAGACCGGCGGGAGCGGGATCGTGGACGAGTACCGGACCGGCGCCGGCGGGTCGCTGACCGAGATCGGGTCGGTGACCGTTGCGGGCGCGGTCGGCGGCGAGGGCATCGTCGCGGCCTGAGAACGCGATGGCGGATGCGGCGCCCGCGAGCCCGGGGCGCCGCATCCGCCGGGCCGCCGCATCCGCCCGGGCCGGCCAGAATGGGAACCAGCAGGAGGTTACGAATGGACGCGATGCCGACAACTGACGATGAGTGGCGGCGCACCCTGACGCCCGAGCAGTACCGGGTGCTGCGCAAGTCCGGGACCGAGCGTCCCTTCACCGGTGCCTACGTCAACTGCCACGATGACGGGATCTACCGGTGCGCGGCCTGCTCGGCCGCGCTGTTCTCGTCCGACGCGAAGTTCGATTCCGGCACCGGGTGGCCCAGCTTCACCGAGCCGGCCGTGGCCGAGGCAGTCACGCTGCACAAGGACTTCGGGTTCCTGGGCATGCGGACCGAGGTCCGGTGCCGGCAGTGCGGCTCGCACCTCGGCCACGTGTTCCGGGACGGCCCGCGGCCCACCGGCAAGCGGTTTTGCATCAACTCATGCGCCCTGGACCTGGAGTCGCGGCCCTCGCGGCCGGGCACGCCGTAGCGGCCGGCCGTGGACGACGACACGGAGTTGCTTCGCCGCCTGCGCGCAGGCGATGAGCAGGCCTTCGTTATCCTCGTTCGCCGCTATCACGATGCCATGCTCCGGCTTGCCTCGTCGTTCGTGCCCAGCCGGGCGGTAGCCGAGGAAGTCGTCCAGGACACCTGGATGGGGGTGGTCCGCGGCATCGGCGGTTTCGAGGAGCGCTCCTCGTTCCGTACCTGGCTGTTCCGCATCCTGGTCAACCGGGCCAGGACCACCGGTGAGCGAGAACGGCGCAGCATCGCGATCGGCACCGCCGAGCCGGCCGTCGACCAGTCCCGCTTCGATGCGGCCGGCAGCTGGGCCGCCCCGCCCGAGCAGTGGGCCGAGGACATCGACGACCGGCTGCGGGCCGGCAAGCTGGCCGGCCGGATCCGGTCGGCCATCGAGGAGCTGCCGGCCAGGCAGCGGGAGGTGGTGACGCTGCGCGACGTCGATGGGCTCAGCAGTGACGAGGTCTGTCATGTGCTGGACATCAGCGACGGCAACCAGCGGGTCCTGCTGCACCGGGGCCGCAGCCGCGTCCGCCAGGTTCTCGAGACAGAATTCGGGAGGGCCTGACCATGCGCCTGGGTCTGCGACGGCATGACCTCGTCTGCCAGCAGGCGGTCGAGCTGGTCACCGACTACCTTGAGGGCACGCTGCCCGCCACCGGGCGGCGCCGGTTCGAGCGGCACCTGGCCGGCTGCCCGCACTGCACCGAGTACCTGGCCCAGATGCGGGCCACCATCGAGCTCGCCGGGCGCATTACCCCGGACGACCTGACCCCGCAGATGCAAGACGATTTCATCGCCCTCTACCGGCAGTGGCAGGCCGGCCCGGACGGCGACTAGCAGGTCAGCCGGGTCGGGTTACGCGTCCGCTGGCCGCTGGCCGGGCGAGTGGAGCCAGCCGAGCATGCCGGGCGGCGCCAGCTGGGCCGTGCGCGCGTGATAGGCAGCGATTTCCTCGTCGCTGAGAACTTCGCGTCCGGCGCCGGAGGTGCCGCGCCGGAAGAAGGCGGCGTTGCTCTTGAGCACGCCGGCGCTCGGGATGAGCCGGTCCGCGCTGCTTCTCATGGCCTCGAACGTGGCGGCCCGCACGAGTGCGGGCCAGGCGTGGCCGGGAACGCTGATGCCGAGCCGCCCGGCGATTCGCCGCATCTGGCCGGCCAGGTCCGCGGACAGGTCGTCGTAGTGAACGAGCATCACATTTGGCTCGTGCCGCCGGGCCCAGGCGTCGGACAGGTGCCACATCAGGCCGGGCAGCGAGTCCAGGTCCTCGCGCGGGTGCGAGCGGACGATCCACGGGGCGGCCTCGCCGCTGATGTAGGCGAGCAGCCAGTCATGCAGCGGCTTGCGCGGCGGGCGCGGCTCGGCCGGCTCGGGCGCGCCGGTCAGCGCCCGGACCTTGGCGCGGTCGATGTTGTCGCCCTGGTGATAGAGGGACACCGCGGTGTCGAGCGGATGGCGGCCGGTCACGATATAGGTGGCGCGGGGGTCGATGGGGATCCCGTCCAGCGGCGTGTGCGTCTTGATGAAGCGCCGGTGCTGCTGCGCGGCCAGCCGGGCGAACACCTCATCGCGCGGCGCGACCAGGTGATCCAGCCACGGCGAGAGCTGCGCGATCGGAGCCGGGAACTCGGGAGTCTGGAAGATCAGCAGGGCACAGATCGTCTGCACCCAGGTCGTCCCGGTCTTGGACCGGGTGCTGATCACGATGTCCCCGTCCCGGAAGGGGAAGTCACCCCACCGGCCGCTGTCCTCTTCCGGTGACTGATAACGGTACGGGGTATCCGCCATCCGGCCAGGTTAGTAGAGGCCGGCTCAGCGGACGGCGCCCGCGTCCAGGCGTTTGCTACCGCCCGGCGCGGCACCGGCTTGCGGCGCGGGCGGGTCAGTCCGCCGGAGCGGACGGGCGCAGGTCAATGACCCGTTCGCTGGCCGCCCGCCGGACGATCTGCGCCCGGTCGGCCCTGGTCCGGAACGTGACCCGGGTGCGGTCGGCCCGGAAGAGGTCCTGGGAGAACTCGAACGGCGTGCCGTCAGCGGTGCAGGACGTGCGGGTAATGGCCAGCAGCGGAGTGCCGACGCTGACCCCGAGCAGGCCCGCCTCCTCCGCGCTGGCATCGACGACCTCGAGGTGCTCGACCACGTCCTCGGGACTGATCCCGTACTGCTTGTCGAGCAGCTCGTAGATGGAACCGCCCATCGGGAGCTCGAGCAGGCCGGGGAACAGCTCGGCCGGCAACTGGACCCGTTCCAGCGAGATCGGGGTCCCGTCCGCGAGCCTGATCCGGGCGATGTCCAGCACGAGGCTGCCGGCCGGCAGGGCGAGCTGGGCGGCGGTGAATTCATCGGCCCCCGCGATCGTCGCGGACAGGACCTGGGTCCCGGCCACGAAACCCTGGCGGCGCAGGTACTCGGGCAGGCCGACGATCAGCGACAGGTCCCGGTCGACCTTGGTGTGGGCCACGAAGGTCCCGCCGGCCCGGCCGGGCACCCGCCGGATGGTGCCGGCCTGGGCCAGCACGGCCAGCACCTGCCGGAGGGTGGAGCGGCTGACCGAGAGCCGGGCGGCCAGCTCGCGCTCGGTCCCGAGCCGGTCACCCGGGCGCAGCGAGCCCGATGAGATCAGGTCGAGCAGCCGCAGCCGGGCATGCTCGACAACCCTGCGGTCCGGCGCGGGCCGGACCTCGGGCGCGCCGGGCCCGTGGCCGGCGTCCGGCCCGGGCGCGCGGCCCGCGGAGAGCTGCGTCACCCCATGGCCTCCAGGGACTCCGGGATGGTCTGGCCGCCGTCCACCACCAGCGTCTGGCCGGTGACGTAGCCGGCCTCGTCACTCGCGAAGAACAGTGCCGCGCTGGCAATGTCGGCCACGCTGCCGAGATGCCCGAGCGGGATGGCCGCCTCCATCGACGCCAGGTAATCCGCGCCCAGGTCGCCCAGGCCCTCGGTGACGATGTTGCCGGGCAGGACCGCGTTGACGGTGATTCCGGAGCGGGCCAGCTCTATCGCCGCCGAGCGGATGAACCCGAGCTGGCCGGCCTTGCTGGCCCCGTAATGCGACCACCCGGTGAACCCGGTGAGCGGGCCGGTGATCGACGACGTGACGATGACGCGGCCGTGGCCGGATTCCCGCAGCGCGGGCAGCGCCGCCTGCACGATGAAAAACGTCCCCTTCAGGTTGACCGACAGCACCTCGTCAAGCTGGCCCGGGGTCATCTGCTCCAGCGTGGCGGCCGGGAAGATGCCCGCATTGCAGCAGACCACGTCGACACCGCCATGCCGCTGCCGGGTGGCCGCCACCACGTCCGCGCAGCTGTCCGGGTCGCTGACGTCCCCGGCCGCGAACGTGACCGCCCCGCCGGCCGCGGTGAGCTCGGCGGCCGTCCGCTGGCCGGCCTCGGCATCCCGGCCGGTGATGACCACCCGGGCGCCCTCGGCCGCGAACCCGGCGGCCAGCCCCTTGCCGATGCCCTTGGTACCGCCGGTCACCAGGACCGACCTGCCGCTGATTGACGAGAACATCACGACTCCTTAGTAGTCGAGGAAATGAGTGGTCGGGCCTTGGCCGGGCGGGCCGGGTAGCCGGGTACGCTGCGGTCGGCGGCCCCTGGTCGGCGGGACTGGTGGTCGGCGGGCATGCGGCGGGCGACTAGGCGGTGGTCAGCAGGTATCGCTCGGCCAGCTCGCACGCGCCCCTGGTGAACTCCGCGCCCAGGTCGCGGGCGGAGTCCGCGAACCGGTGCGAACCCACCCAGGCGACCAGCTGCAGCCGCCGCAGCAGCACGAAGGTGGGGATCTCCGCCGCGTCCTCGTCCGGCAGCGGCAGGACGCCGCGGTATCCGCGCAGCCAGGCGTCGCAGAGCGCGGGCACCCGGGGGTCGTGCTCGATGAAGCTCAGCGAGGCGCCGATGTCGAACAGGAACCAGCCGAAGCCGCAGTCGTCGAAGTCGATCACCCGGATGCTGGATCCGCTCACCAGCAGGTTGGCCAGCCGCATGTCGGCGTGAATCAGGCCGAAGCGATCCGGCCCGGAACCGAACCGGCGCAGCCGCTCGGCGATCAGCTCGGCCGCGCGGCCGAGCGTCCGCAGTTCCTCCTGGCCCACCCCGACGCCGTCCTGCCACCGCCCCCACCGGGGCGAGTCGCCGACGCAGCAGTCGAAGTCCCAGGAGAAGCGCGTGAACGCGGGCGGCCGGCGCCAGCTGCGGGAGTGCCGGTGCATGCGCGCGCAGATCGCGCCGAGCAGCTCGAACTTCTCGGCTAGCTGGTTCTCCGGCGGTTCGGTGCCCGGCAGCCATTCGAACAGCACCGTCTGGCGGGTGACCGGCCCGATCTCGACGTCCACGACGTCGCGGCCATCGGGCGCGCGGAACACGGCCGGGGTCAGCAGCCCCTCGTCCCGCCGCAGCGCCTGCAGCCAGGCCAGCTCGGACGCGACCGCCCCCGGCTCGTGATAGCCGGTCCGGTGCACCCGCAGCACCGCGACCCGCCCGTCCCGCGGATCGTCGATCCGGTAAGTGGCGTTCTCCGACAGGCTGAGCAGCGAAAGCCGCGCGTCGGCCGAGAAGCCGAACGGGTGCAGGGCCGCCCGGGCGAACGGATCGTAGCCGAGCAGGATCTGCTCCGGCGAGTCCCCGGCCCCGGCTTCCCGCTGGCCTGCCCCGGCCCCGCCTTCCCGCTGGATGGCCTCCCCGGTCCCCTCGTCCCGGGGGCCAGGCTCCGCCGCGCTCACTGCTCGCGCCCCTTAATGCCGGCCAGCAGCCGCTCGATTTCCTCCCTGGCCCGGCCGACGCCCTCGGTGCTGCCGGCCACGTAGACCCGCCCGGAAGCGCCGATCATGGTGACATCGACCAGCGTGTTCTCCGGCGCGGCCAGCTCCGCCTGGTTGGCCGCCACCGCCGCGAACAGGGCCGGCGCCATCTCGCACACCAGCAGCGACTGCCCCGGCAGCAGCATCGACGCCTGCCGGGACCGGTTGATCACCACCGCCTGCTGGTCGGTGACATCCTCGATCACGTCGCTGTACAGCAGCCGCGGCCGGAGCTGATCGGCGGCCGAGTGCCCGATGCCGTCCAGGATGGCCCGGCCGGCCCGCCCGAGGTCGTCGGCGTCGCGGGAATGCACCTCAAGCACCCCGAACTGCCGCTCCACGAACAGGATCCCCGGCTCGGCCGAGGGCGCGGCCCGCAGCGCCAGGTCGGTCACCCGCTCGATCGCCAGGCCGGGCGCCACCTCGACGATGAGCGCGTGGTCGCCTTCCAGCGGCGGGTAGCCCCGGGCCCGGGTGGGCGTGCCCAGGTAGGCCGCGAACTGCCGCTGCAGGCTCGCGATCGGCAGGTAGACCCGCAGCTCGATGCTGGTCAGGACGGCCGTCATGGCGGCCCCGCGATCCCGCCGGTCGCAGGCGTCACTCGGCGACCACGAAATGCTTGCCGAGCTCGGTATGCGGCCGGGGGATGACGTGCACCGAGATGAGCTCGCCGACGCTGGACGCGGTCTCGGCGCCGGCCTCGGTCGCGGCCTTGACCGCGCCCACGTCGCCGTTGATGATCACGGCCACTAGCCCGTCCCCGACCTCCTGGCGGCCGACGATCACGACGTTGGCCGCCTTGACCATCGCGTCCGCGGCCGCGAGCGCGGCCACGTAGCCCTTGGTCTCGATCATGCCAAGCGCGTTCTGTGCCATCAGATTTCCTCTCCGTTTCGCACCGGCAGCACCGGAGCAGTTAGCGGCATTAACGAATTACGAGTGGCCGGCCCGTCGCTTCCGGCCGGTCCCGCCCGGGGTGGCGGCGAGCGGGCTGGCGGCGGGCGAGGCGGTAGCGGCCGGGCCGGTGGCCGGCGAGGCCGTTGCGGGCGGCGGCGCCCCGGGCGGGCCGGCCGGGGCCGCCGAGGGCTCGTCGATGGACCCGATGATGAGCGCGTCCACCGGGGGCCGGTCCGGCAGCCACCCGGCGGCCACCGAGCCCTGCGCGACCAGCACCCGCTCGCCGCGGCCGCTGCCGAGTACATCGAAGGCGACCAGCCGCTCCCCCGATCCGGTCACCTCGACCTCCAGGAACGCGCCGCTCGGCAGGCCGTCGATCCGCTTGGTGGACCACACGTTCCCCACCACCGTTGCTTGCAGCATCACCGCTCCTTCTCGATCGGGACGCCCAGCGCCCGTGCCTTGTCCCGGGCCAGCGGGGTCAGCACCGCGCGCGGGCCCAGCACCAGCCGTTCGCCGGCCCGGGCCGCGGCGATCACCGCCCGCTCGGTCACCGCGCCCTTCTCGACCCGCCGCGCGGTGAGCGCCGCCCCGCCGCGCGGCTCCCCCGCGCGAGGTGCCCCAGCGCGAGGTGTCTCGGCACGAGGCTCCCCGGCGCGGGGCTCTCCGGTGGGAGGCGTCCCGGCCGGGCCCGCCGGGCCAGTGTCCGGGCCCGGCTCTTCATGATCCCGAAGGATCTGGGGCCAGATGTGACGCGAATCCTTCGGGATCACTGGCTGACCCGATGCGGAGGCCATGGTGAAGCGGAGCCGGCCGGCCAGCAGGTCGAGACGCCGTTGCGGGTCATCGGCCAGCCGCAGTATCTCGACCACGAACGCGTGCAGGTCCGCATCGCTGCCCAGCCGCACCGGCACGCGGTCGACGCGACTTTGAGCGGGTTCTGGCCGGTCCGCATGCACGTCGACCGGACCTGGCGGCCCCGGGAGCGCGGGCAGGACCTCGCGCAGCACCTCGCGCACGAGTTGCCGGAGTGCGTCTGGGGCGAAAGGTGCGCCGAGGGACGTCATGCCGGCTCGCCGAGGAGGGCGGTGACGGCGTCGGCGGCCTGGCGCACGTCATCTTCGCGGCCGGACAGGTAGACGCGGCCGGTGGCGCCGATCATCCGGTAATCGACGATCTTGATCCGGGCCGCCTTCTCCGCCTCGTTGGCGGCCAGGATCGCGTAGGAGGCCGGCTGCAGCTCCAGGACGAACAGCGACTCCCCCGGCAGGACCATCGAGCCGAGCTTGTTCCGATTCACCAGGAACGCGTGCTGGGCGTCGATCCTGGTCATGATCCGCGAGGCCAGCACCTGCGGCCGCAGCGCGTCGGTGGCGCTCGCCCCGAGCGCGTCGAGCACGGCGCTGCTGGCCGCGCGCACGGCGTCGTTCGTGCCGTGCAGCTCCAGGTAACCGAACTGCCGCTCCACGACCAGGATCCCGGCCTGCACGTCGGCCTCCTTCAGCGCGACGTCGGTCAGCGGCTCGATGTCCAGGCCGGGCGAGATCTCGATGACGCGGGCGGCCATCCGCAGCCGCGGCGGGCGCCCCCGGATCCAGCTGCCCAGGTAGCACATGGTCTGCGGTTGCAGCTGGTCAAGGAAGATGAACGAACGCAGCTCGGCCATCCGTCACCGCGCCATCAACTGCTGGAGTTCTTCGATGATCAGCGCCCGCAACTGCTCGCGGACGGCGTCGGCGCCGTCCGCGCGGCCGGGCCAGGAACCGGCCGGGCCCGCGCCGTCGCCGGATGCCGATCCGGCCGATACCGGACCAGCCGGGTCCGCGCTGGCCCCGGGCGGCCCCGGGCGCGAGCCAGCCGGGCCGCCGGCGGCTCCGTCGGCGTTCCCGCCGGTCTCCCGGCCGGCCCCGGCGCCATCCCGGCGGGCCGGGTTCGCGCCGGGCAGGTTCGAGGCCAGCGGATAGCCGGGGACCGGGCCGTCCGGCGGCTCCCCGACGGTGATCCCGGTAAAGTCGCCGAACGGCACGCTGCCGGCCGAGTTGTAGGCGACCCGGGTCCAGTTGACCAGGTGGCGGGGCTCCAGGTTCTCTCCGATCGAGCTATGCCCGGCGAAGCCGGTGCCCAGCGTCATGGACGGCGCCAGGTTCGTCTCCAGGCCGGAGCTGCCGGTGCTGTTGCCCGCGTTGACCGCGACCCGCAGCACCGGGACCCGGTCGGCGAACCGGATGATGGTCCGCGGATCCTGGCTGTGGATCGCCGCCGAGTGGCCGGCGCCGCCGATGCGGATCACGGCGCGGGCGGCCTCGATTCCGCGGGCCGCCGACTCGGCGCCGGTCACGCCGAGGACCGGGCAGAGCTTCTCGCTGGCGAACGGCTCCTCGGGCAGGACCAGGTCGAAGGGCGCCAGCAGCACGCGTGTCCGCGGCGGTACCCGGAGCCCGGCCCGGCCGGCGATCCAGGCGGCGTCCTTGCCGATCGCCTCGCCGTTGAGCCGGCCGGCCGGGAACAGGTAGTCCCGCAGCCGGTCCCGGCCGGCCGCGTCCAGCAGCACGGCCTGCTGGCGCTGCATTTCCCGGAGCAGCCGCCCGGAGACCGAGTCCTCGGCGATGAGGACCGACTCATTGGTGCAGAGCACCGAGTTGTCGAACGCCTTGCTGTCGACGATCCGCTGCGCCGCCGCGGTTAGGTCGGCGGTGGCATCGACCAGGACGGGCACGTTGCCGGGGCCGACGCCGAGGGCCGGGTTGCCCGAGCGGTGCGCGGCCCGCACCACGGCCGAGCCGCCGGTGGCCACGATGACGCCGGTGACCGGGTCGGCCATCAGGGCCTCGATCAGCGGCACGGTCACGTCCTCGACGACGCTGATCACGCCGTCCGGAGCCCCCGCCCGGGTGGCCACCCCGGCCAGCAGCCGGGCCGCGTCGCCGCAGCATTCCCGGGCCATCGGGTGCGGGCTGACGACGATCGCGTTCCGGGTCAGCAGGGCCAGGATGACCTTGAAGAACACGCTGCAGACCGGGTTGGTGGACGGGGTGAGGGCCAGGATGACGCCGGCCGGCCGGGGTAGCGACACGATCTTGGCGGCGGCGTCCACGCGGGGACTGACGAAGTCCTCGCGCTGGTAGCGCTCGAAGACGCCGAGGGAGCAGGCCTCGTTCTTGATGGTCTTGTGCTCAGCCACGCCGAACCCGGTTTCCCTGACCGCCCATTCGGCGTAGCGGCGGGCCTGGGCATGGGCGGCCATCGCGACCGCCTCGGCGATCCGCAGCACCGACGCCCGGTCGTATTCGGCGAAGGCACCGGCCGCCCAGTGCGCCCGGGCCAGCATCTGCCGCGCCCGGTAGGTCGCGGCGACCGGGCTGACGGCCTGCCCGCCGGCGTCCGGACGGCCGGCCGCGGACCCGCTGGCCGCGGACCCGTTGGCCGCGGACCCGCTGGCACCGGGCTCCTTGGCGGCGGACCGGCGCGCGCCGGTTCCCCCGGCGGCGCGCGCGCTGGCCGCGCCGGACGCGGTCACCGACGGCTCCCGGCCGGGCTCCGCCGCGCCTCCGCGTAGGCACGCCCGATGCCGGCCTCGGTGCGCTCCAGCAGTTCCTCGCACAGTTCGGGCGTCATCAGCAGGCCCGGCTTGTACTGCAGCACCCGGGGATCCAGGGTCGAGAAGATGGCCCACACTCCGGTCCGGTAGAGGTGCCGCATCACGTACTTGGCCCCTTCCGGATGGTCGAACTCCAGGCCCATGACCACGCCGTTCTGCCGGATTCCGGTGAACCAGTCCGGGTAGTCGCCCTGGATGGCCCGCAGGCCCCGGCCGATGAGATCGGCGATGTAGTGGACCATCGACCTGGTTTCCGGCCGGCCGCAGATCTCCAGGGTCTTCAGCGCGGCGACACAGCCGAGCTCGGCGCCGCCGAAGCTGGACATATGCGCGAAGCCGTCCTCGGTGAGCCATCCCGCGCACCGCTCGCTGACCAGCACGGCGGCGATCGGGTACATCCCCCCGGACAGCCCCTTGCCGGTGACCAGGATGTCCGGCTCGATGCCGTGCTTGGTGATAGCCCACATCTCGCCGGTCCGCATCAGCCCGGTCTGGACCTCGTCGGCGATGTAGAGCGTGCCGTGGCGCTCGCAGAGCGCCTTGACGGCTTCCAGGTAACCGGGCGCGGGCAGCGGGAAGCCGTAGGTGGCCGGGATGGTCTCCATGATGACCGCCGCCACGTCGCCGGCCCGCAGCGCCGACTCCATCGGGCCGAGGTCGTTGAACGGGACCTGGAGGAACTCGTCGGGCTGGTCGGACAGGAACAGCCGGGAGAAACGGTCATCGCCGGCCGCGACCGCCAGCCCGGTATGACCGTGGTACGCCTTCACGATCGAGACGATCTTGCGCCGCTTGGTGGCGTGCCGGGCGGTCTTCAGCGCGATGTCGATCGCCTCGCCACCGCCGCTGCCGTAGACCACCTTGGTCAGGTTGGGCGGCGCCGAGCTGATCAGGGTCTGCGCGAGGGCGGCCCGCGCGCTGGACGGGAAGTGATGGTTGCCGATGTCGAAGGAGCGCATGCCGGTCGTGATGGCCTCGACCAGCTCCGGGTTACGGTGCCCGAGATTGTAGGTGCCGCCGTTCAGGTGCACGTCGATCAGCCGGACGCCGGACATGTCCCAGATGAAGTAGCTCTCGCGGCGGTCGATGACGAGATCGACGCCGGTCTCGGCCCAGAAGTCGGTCTTCCCCGGGTTCCAGAACTCGCGGGACCTGGCCAGGACCTCGGCCTTGGACTCCACGCTGAAGACGTCGTAGTCGTGCATCGCCCTGCCTTCGTGACCGGCCGCCGCCTGCGGCGGCGGGTCCGGATCGGCATGCGCCGTCAACCCATAACAGACCAGATCATCGATCGGTCGGACCTAATAGTCAAGGGGGGAAATATGACCTATTTTCTGCTGACCAAAAGTCTTGTCAGTAAAGAAAACGTCATGTTACGGTCAGGGTCCGTCGGGCGACAGGAGCGTGCCGATGACGCCGTCAAACCTTCTCTGGGTTGCTTGCCGCGCGTCATCTGCCCCCGCCGCACGCCGCTGCGACGGGCTCACTGGAACGGCAGTCAGCGGCCGCCATGGGTCCGACCGGAAATGCCTCCGGGCGGCATCCTTCGCGGGCCGATCCGGCCACGGCCTGCCGTCCCGCACCCGCTGTCGCATTACCCGCCGCAGCCCGGACTGTCCGGCGATCCGGCGGCCACACCCCCCGTTGTGCGTCGCACGCCAGCGCGAGGCACAAGGCCCGGCCCACTAAGGAGGCTGGCTGCATGTCGGATACCCAAGAGCAAACCGGAGCCACAAGCGAGAGCGGAGAACCCGCCGGCGGTAGCCCGGGCGGCGGACGCGTAGCCGAGGGGATGCTCGCCGAGAGCATCGACATCTCGCAGCGCGAGGATGTGCACAAGCTGCGCAAGGGCGCGATCGGCCTGTGGGGCGTGCTCTTCCTCACCGTGACCGGCTCCGCACCGATCTCCGCGATGCTGTTCAACACGCCCATCTCGGTCGGCTTCGGCAACGGCGTCGGCACCCCGGCCGGCTTCATGTTCGCGGCCGTGGTCCTGGTCATCTTCTCGGTCGGCTACGTGGCCATGGCCCGCAAGAAGACCACCGCCGGCGGCTTCTACTCCTATATCAGCTACGGTCTCGGCCGGGAGATCGGCATCGGCACCGGGTTCGGCGCCGTGCTGGCCTACTCGGTCTTCGAGGCGTCGCTGTGCGGCGGGTTCGCCTACTTCCTGAACATCAAGCTGGCCCAGTACGGCACCAACATCGCCTGGCCGTGGCTGGCCCTCGGCATGGTGGCGCTGATCTCGATCCTGGCCTGGTTCGACGTCCGGATCTCCACCGTGGTGCTGGCCGTCGGCCTGATCAGCGAGGTCGTCATCCTGATCATCTTTGACATCGTGATGTTCGCGCACGGCGGCCTGCCGGTCGCCGCGCTCAACCCGGTGAACGCGTTCAAGGGCTTCCCGGCCGCGCACGGGCTGGTGGCCGGCGCGGCGGGCATCGGCATCTTCTTCGCGTTCTGGTCGTGGGTCGGCTTCGAGATGGCCCCCAATTACGGCGAGGAGTCCAGGAACCCGAAGAAGATCGTGCCGCGGGCCCTCTACATCTCCGTCATCGGGCTCGGCGTGTTCTACACATTGACCAGCTGGGCGCCGTTCGCCGGTTACTCGAGCCTGCACGCGGCGACGGCGCAGGCGCAGAACAACTCGGCCCAGTACTACCTCGGCCCGGCGAACGCGATCGCCGGGCACTGGGTCGGCTCGATCATGAGCTTCCTGATCATCACCGGCTCGTTCGCCTGCGGGATGGCGTTCCACAACACGACCGCGCGGTACTTCTACTCACTCGGCCGCGAGGGGCTGCTGCCCAAGGCGCTCGGCCGGACTCATCCGAAGTGGAAGAGCCCGCACATCGCCTCGGTCACCCAGTCGGTAATCGCCGCCCTGATCGTGCTCGGCTTCGCCGTCTTCGTCGGCACCGGCGATCCGCTGCACATCGCCTACCTTCAGGTGTACGGACTGATGGCGATCATGGGCGTGATCATCATCCTGGCGGTGCAGGCGCTGGTCTCGCTCAGCATCCTGATCTACTTCACCCGCGAGCACTCCGACGAGGTGCACTGGTGGAAGACCAGGCTCGCGCCGGCCATCTCGTTCATCGCCCAGGTCATCGTGATCTACCTGCTCTTCAAGAACCTGCTGTTCCTCGGCAGCGGGTATCACTACGCGGTCTGGCTCGGGCCGATCGACCTGCTGGTCATCCTGCTCGGGATCGGGGGCGCGTTCTACCTGAAGGCCAGGAACCGGGACAAGTACGAGTCTGCCGGGCGGCTGATCAACGAAGGGCTCTGAGCATCGGCGACAGGCAGCAGGCGGCGGCGCCTGGTCCGGCTACCGGACCAGGCGTCCCCGCCCGTCTGCGGGGCGCGCTCGCCGCGCTGGCCACGGGAGTCATCGGCCAGCTGCGGCTGGTCGGATCCCGGTGCTGCGTGGGACAGGCCGATGCCGCCTGGCGCCGCACCATCGCCGGTCAGGCCGACCCTGACACGGCCGGTCAGGCCGGCGCCGATGCCGCCGGGCCCTCCGGTACCCGGGCCGGGTGAGGTGCGGATGAAAAGGACGCTCCGGGCAAACTTTGCGCCAAATCCGGACCGGGTCCCGGGCCGGGAATGAGAGAACCGGGGACATGGGCTACCTGATAGGGGCGGATATCGGGTCGCAGAGCGTCAAGGCCGTCCTGCTCGACCCGGACGGGCGGACCATCGGGTCCGCCGGGCACGGCTGCACCATGCGTCATCCGGCCAGCGGGTGGGCCGAGCAGGACCCGGCCGACTGGACCCGCGGCCTGACCCTGGCCGTCCGGCAGCTCATGACCAGCCACGGCCTCCGGCCCGCGCAGGTGACCCATCTCGGGCTGGCCTCCCAGGTGGACGGCGTCGTCGCGGTCGACGGCAAGCTCCGCCCGCTGCGGCCGGCCATCATCTGGCTGGACCGCCGGGCCGCCGACCAGGCGGCCGGGCTGGCCAGCCAGCTTGGCGCCGAGCGGATCTTCGCCATCACCGGCCTGAACGCCGACGCGTCGCACATCGCGCCCAAGCTGATGTGGCTGCGCGACCACGAGCCCGGCACGTTCGCCCGCGCCCGGTCCTTCCCCCCGGTCGGGGGCTACCTGCTCGGCTGGCTGACCGGGGTGCTGGCGCAAGATCACGCCAATGCCTCGTCCACCCTGCTCTACGACGTGCGGACCGGCGGCTGGGACGAATCCATGCTGCAGGCATCCGGGCTCGATCCGGCCCGGCTGGCCGGCATCCGCCCGTCCGGGCAGGTCGCCGGGACACTGACCGCGGCGGCCGCGGCGGAACTCGGGCTCAGCACTGACTGCGCCGTGGTGACCGGGACCGGGGACGAGCACGCCGCCTGTGTCGGCGCCGGGGCGATCACGCCCGGGCTGGTCGCCGACGTGACCGGCACCGCCGAGCCGGTGGCGGTGACCGCGCCGAGTCCCGTGTTCGACTCGGAGCGCGTGGTGGAAACGCATGCGCACGCGATCACCGGCCTGCTGCTGGTCGAGAACCCGGGCTTCGTCTCCGGCGGCTGCACGCTCTGGTGCGCCGAGTCGCTGCTCGGCATCGACCAGGCCGGGCTGTTCGAGCTGGCCGCCCAGGCCCCGAGCGGCGCCGGGGGGGCGCTCTTCCTGCCGACCGTCTCCGGGGCCACGGTGCCGAGGTGGAACGACCGGATGCGCGGCGTCTTCGCCGGCCTGGGCATGAACCACGACCGCCGTCACCTGGCCCGGGCTGTGCTGGAGGGCTGCGCATTCGCGCTGCGCGACGTGCTCGGCCGGATGGACGCGCTCGGCCTGGCCGGGCCGGAGATCCGCGTGGTCGGCGGCGGCGCCCGCAGCGAGCTGTGGCTGCAGATCAAGGCCGACGTGACCGGCCGGACCGTCCAGCCGGTGCTGGCCGAAGAGCCGACGGCGCTCGGGGCGGCGATCCTGGCCGGGCTCGCGGCCGGGACGTTCACCGGCGCCGCCGACGCCGTGGCCAGGACGGTGGCCGTCGCGCCGCGCAGTTACCGGCCCGATGAGCCGGCCAGCGCGGTCTACCAGGAGAGGTACGCCCAGTACCGCGCGCTGTATGACGGCGCGGAAGGAGCGCTGGCATGAGCGCCGGAGGTTCGGCAAGAGCCGGAGATCCGGCCGGAAACGGCGGAGACTGGGGCAGATGAGCGTCCAGGAGCGGTCCAGATGAGCGCGGGCGAGGCCGTCCGGGTCGACCTGGACGCGCTCCGGGCCGAGTTCGCCGCTTCCCCCGGGGCCGGCCGGCTGCAGCCGCTTGGCCTGGGCCGGGTCATTGACGGCGAGGGCGCGCTGGACGAGCTGGCCCGGGCCGTCGCCGACTTCCCCCGGTCCGGCGAGGGCGTGGTGGTGCTGGCGGCGGCCACGCCGATGCGGGTGGCCGGCTGGGATCTGCGGGCGGAGGCCACCGAGGTGCTCGGTCGCGGCTTCGCCGTCGACTGGGTCACCCTCGGGCCGGCCGACGGGCAGGTGCACGCGGACGAGGAGACCGTGGCGGCCGCGCGCAAGGCGACCGCCGGCGCCGGGTGCGTCGTGACCATCGGCTCCGGCACGATCACCGACATCGGCAAGGTCTCGACGAGCATCGGGACTCCCCTGGTCGCCGTGCAGACGGCGACCAGCGTGAACGGCTACGCCGACTCGTTCTCGGTGCTGCTGCGCCGCGGCGTCAAGCGCACCTCGGCCTCGCGCTGGCCGGACACTCTGCTGATCGACCCCGCCGTCCTGCGCGCCGCCCCGCCGGAGCTGAACCGGGCCGGAGTGGGCGACCTGATGGCGATGTTCACCGCGACCGCGGACTGGTACCTGGCTTCGGCCGTGAGCGACGCCTGCCACCTGGACACCGCGGCCGCTCGCGGCGAGCCGCACTACAACGCGACGGTCGCGGGAATCGTGCGGGCGCACGGCGGCCGGCTGCTGGCGCTGGCGGCCGGCCTGACGGGCGACTCGGCCGCGACGGCCGGCCCCGCAGCAACGGCCGGCCCCACCGTTTCCGCCGAAGCGCAGCCGGCGGACGGCCTGGACGAGCTCGCCCGCATCCTGACCCTGAGCGGCATCGCGATGGGCGTGGCGGGCTCGACCGCCCCGGCGTCGGGCATGGAGCATGCCGTCAGCCACCTGCTGGAGATGGCGGCCACGGCCCGGGCGGAGCGCGCCAGCTTCCACGGCACGCAGGTCGGCGTGGCGAGCGTCGTCGCGGCGGCCACCTGGGCGCACGTGCGGCGGCGGATCGGCGCGGGAGCGCTCGGCCAGCCCGGCCGGATCCCCGACCCGGACCAGGCCAGGGAACGCATCCGCGAGGCGTTCACGGGGATCGACCCGACCGGCACGATGGCCGCCGAGTGCTTCGCCGACTACGCGGCCAAGCTGCGGCCGCTGGCCGCCGACGGCGATCCGCTGGCCGGCCTGCGCACCGGATGGGACGGCCACGAGGCGATGCTGAGCGAGACGCTGATCGGGCCGGCCGAGCTCGCCCGCGGACTGCGCTCGGCCGGGCTGCCGGCTAGCTTCGGCGAGCTGGCCGAGCCGGTCGGCGACGCGGACGCCCGCTGGGCCGTGGCCAACTGCCCGCTGATGCGGCAGCGGTTCGGCGTGGCCGACCTGGCCATGCTGCTCGGCGCCTGGGAAGAGGACGACATCGACGAGGTGCTCGCCGAGGCCGCCGTGCTGACCGGTCAGCCATGAGCGCCGCTGACGGCTCAGCCCTGAGCACCGCTGACCGGTCAGCCATGAGCACCGCTGACGGCTCAGCCCTGAGCACCGCTGACCGGTCAGCCCTGAGCACCGCTGACGGCTCAGCCATGAGCGCTGACGGGCCGGTCATGACGGCCGACGGGCCGGGCCAGCCGTGACCGCGTCCGCGCAGCCGAGGCAGGCCGAGCTGCAGCGGCCGCCCCGGGTCTTCGCCGGCTACGCGCTCGATCTGGACGGCACGGTCTACCTCGGCGACGCCCTGCTGCCCGGCGCGGCGGAGACGGTGGCGCGGATCCGCGCGGCCGGCTCGCGGCTGGTCTTCCTGACCAACAACCCGCTGCGGTCCGCCGCCAGCTACGCGCGCCGCCTCACCGGCCTCGGCGTCCCGGCGGCCGAGGCCGACGTGCTGACGCCGCTCGGCGTGCTGACCGCCTACCTGCGGCAGCGGCACCCCGGGGCGGCCGTGCTCACCATCGCCGAGCCCCTGGTGGACGAGACGCTGGCCGCGGCGGGGATCACGGTGACCACGGAGCCGGCCGCGGCCGGCGTGGTCGTGGTCTCGTTCGACCGGACGTTCAGTTACGCGAAGCTGCTGCTCGCCTACCGGGCCGTCCGGCTGTTCGGCGCCGCGATCGTGGCCACCAACCCGGATCCGTTCTGCCCCAGCCCGGACGGCGGGTGGCCGGACTGCGCGGCCATGCTCGCCGCCGTCGAGGCGTGCACCGGAGCGCGCGCCGAGGCGATGATGGGCAAGCCGGGCGATCGCATGGCCGCGGAACTGCTGCGGCGGCTGGGGGCAGAGCCGGGCGAGGTCGCGATCGTCGGGGACCGCCTCTCGACCGACGTGACGATGAGCCGCTCGCTCGGCATGATCAGCGTGCTGGTGCTGTCCGGCGCCACCACGGCCGGCGAACTGGCCCGCTCGCCGGTGCGTCCCGACTACGTGGTCGAGGGCATCGGGCAGCTGCTTCCCGACGATCCAGGCAGCAGTCCAACCAACGGGAGCACACGGTGATCGAGTTCGTCTTCATGCTCACCCACCACGACCGCACCGTCGATGATCCGATGGCGGTCTACGCGGAAGTACGCGGCTGCGGCCTGCGCTACGTCGGCTTCAAGGACATCGGCGCTTCGGTGCCGCAGCTCCGCGACGTCTGCGCGAAGGCCCAGGATGACGGGCTTGAAGTGATGCTGGAGGTGGTTTCGACCAGCCGCGAGGACGAGTTGCGGTCGGTGGCGGCCGCCGCCGAGATCGGCGTCGACTGGGTGCTCGGCGGGACCCATCCGCAGGACGGGTGCCGGGCGCTGGCCGGCAGCAAGGCCCGCTACTGCCCGTTCCCCGGCCGGGTCGTGGGGCATCCGAGCGTGCTGGAAGGCGAGATCGCCGAGATCGCCGACAGCGCCCGGGCCATCACCGCGCTGGACGGCGTGTTCGGCCTTGACCTGCTGGCCTACCGGCACCCGACGGCCGACGTGGGGGAACTCACCCGGGCCGTGGTGCAGGCATCGAGCGGGCCGGTGATCGCGGCCGGGTCGGTGGCCAGCGTGGCCCAGATCCAGACGCTGGACGCGGCCGGGGCGTGGGGATTCACCATCGGCGGGGCGATCTTCGAGGGCCGGCTGCCGGGCGGGCCGTCCCTCGGCGGGCAGGTCCGTGAGGTACTGCTGGCCGCCCAGTGACCGTGCTGCTCGCGATCGACCAGGGCAGCTCGTCCAGCCGGTGCGTCGTCCTCGATGGCGAGCTGCGCCCGCTGGCCCAGGCCAGCCGCCCGGTCGCGAGTTCCTTCCCGGCCGCCGGCTGGGTCGAGCATGATGCCGGGGAGATCCTGGCCAGCGTGCTTGGCGCGATCGGCGACGCGATGGCCCGGGCCGCGGCCGGCTGGGCGAACGTGGCCGGGATCGGCCTGGCCGCGCAGACCGAGACGTTCGTGGTGTGGGACCGGGCCACCGGGAAGGCCGTCTACCCGGCCATCAGCTGGCGGGATGGCCGCGCCGCCGGGTTCTGCGACCAGCTGCGGGCGGCGGGCCACGAGGCGGCGATCCGGTCGGTGACGGGACTGCCGCTGCAGCCCGCGTTCAGCGCGAGCAAGCTGCGCTGGGTGCTCGGCGAGGTGCCGGGAGCGCGCCGCCGGGCGGTGGCGGGCGAGCTGCTGTTCGGCGACGTCAATTGCTGGCTGACCTGGAATCTCACCGGCGGCGCCAGTCATATCACCGAGCCGTCGATGGCCGCGCGGACGATGCTGTTTGACCTGGCCGCGGCGGCCTGGGATCCGGGGCTGCTTGACCTGTTCGGCGTGCCCGCGCCGATGCTGCCCGCGGTCGGGCTCACCGCCGGGCGGCTCGGAGTCACCGACCCGGCGGTCTGCGGCGGGCGGGCGGTGATCGGGGCCAGCATCGGTGATCAGCCGGGCGCGCTGTTCGGGCAGCGCTGCTGGGCCGAGGGGACGGCGAAGCTGACGCTGGGGACGGGGGCGTTCTTCTGGTGTCACGCGGGCGCGTCGCCGGCCGCCTCGGTGCCGCCGGGCGTCGTGTCCAGCTGCGCGTGGCAGCTGGACACCGGGACCGCGTACGCGCTGGAGGGGTTCGTGCCGAACGCGGGCGGCGTGGTGACCTGGCTCCGCCAGCTCGGCGTGCTGGCCGGCGGGGCCTGGCCGGAGATCCGCGGCGGCGCGGCGGCGGGCGCTGAGGCCGGCGGGCTGTGGTGCGTGCCCGCGCTCTTCGGCCTGGGGACACCGGGCTGGGATGCGGCCGCGCGGGCTGACATTACCGGCCTGAACGCGGCCAGCACCGCGGCCGACATCGCCGAGGCTGCCCTGCTCGGCGTGGTACACCAGATCGCCGACGCCGTCGATGCGGTCCGCGACGGGCTGGCCGGGCCGCTGGAACTCGTCCGGGTGGACGGCGGCCTGGGCCGCAACGACTCGGTGCTGCGGGCGATCGCCGACCTGGCCGGTATCGCGCTGGAGCGGCCGGCCGTGACCGAGGCGACTGCGCTCGGCGCCGGCGCACTGGCCGGCCTGGGCACCGGCCGCTGGGATCTGGCCGGGCTGGCACGGCTGCCCTTTGACGCCGGCCGCCGGGTGATCCCGGGCCTGGCCGAGGCGGACCGGGCGCGTGCTCGTTATCGCTGGAAGGCAGTGCTGTCGCGGTCACTGGCCGGCTGGCAGGCCGCCAGCTCCGGCCCTGGTCCTGGCCCGGACGGCGACGGGAGTTCCGCGTGACCCGGCCCGCTGACCCGGACGCTGGCGCCGCAGCGGCACCGGGCCCGTCGGCACTGGGGCCGTCGCACCGGGCGTGGTCGCGGCAGCGGATGGCGGCCGAGGTCTTCGACATCGTCGTCGTGGGCGGCGGGGTCACCGGGACCGGGGCGGCGCTGGATGCCGCGACGCGGGGCCTGTCCGTGGCCCTGATCGAGGCCCGCGACTACGCGGCGGGCGCGTCGAGCAAGTCGAGCAAGCTCATCCACGGCGGGCTTCGCTACCTGGAGATGCTCGACTTCGGGCTGGTCCGCGAGGCGCTGCGGGAACGCCGGCTGCTGCTGACCAGGCTGGCCCCGCACCTGGTCAAGCCGGTGCCGTTCCTCTGGCCGCTGACCCACCGCTGGTGGGAGCGGCCGTACCTGGGGGCCGGGCTGCTGCTGTACGACACCATGGGCGGGCGGAAGGCCGTACCGCGGGCCCGTCATTTCAGCCGGACAGGGGCGTTGCGGCTGGCCCCGGCCCTGAACCCGGACGCCTTCGTGGGCGCGGTCCAGTTCTATGACGCCGGCGAGGACGACGCGCGGATGGTCGCGGTCCTGGCCCGGACCGCCGCGGCCTACGGGGCGGCGCTGGCCACCAACGTGCGGATGGACGGCCTGCTGAGCGAGGGCGCGCGGGTGGCCGGGGTGCGGGCCAGCGATCTGCTCGACGGGTCCGACCTGGTGATCCGCGGCCGCCATGTGGTGCTGGCCACGGGGGCCTGGACCGGCGACCGGACCGGGGCCGGGACGGAGCCGGCGGGTGAGGGCGGATCCGGCCGGGCGAGCGGTCCGCTGCGGGTGCGGCCGTCCAAGGGCGTGCACATCGTCGTGCCGCGGGACCGCATCCGGATGGACACCGGGCTGCTGACCCGGACCGAGAAGAGCGTGCTGTTCGTGATTCCGTGGGGCGAGCACTGGCTGATCGGGGACACCGACACCGAGTGGCCGTTCGACCCCGGTCACCCAGCGGCCAGCCGGGCGGACATCGACTACCTGCTGGCCAAGGTCAACCGGATGCTGCGTGATCCGCTTGACGCCGGGGACATCGAGGGCGTCTTCGCCGGGCTGCGGCCGCTGGTCGCTTCCGGCGGCGGGGACACCACCCGGCTGAGCCGCGAGCACACCATCGACTCGTCCCGGCCGGGGCTGTCGGTGATCGCCGGTGGCAAGTTCACCACGTACCGGGTGATGGCCCGCGACCTGATCGACGCCGCGTCCCGTGACCTGGCCGCCGCTGGTGACCGGGCAGACGGTCGGGCCAGCGCCGCCAGCGGCACGGGACCCGGCGGCGGCACGGGAGCCGGCGGCGGCGCAGGAGCCAGCGGTGCAGGAGCCGGCCGCACGGGAACAGGTGGCGGCACGGGAGCCGGCGCTGGCCTAGGAGCCAGCGGCGCGGGAGCGGGCGGCCCGGGCGCCATTCCGCCGTCCCGCACCCATCAGGTGCCGCTCGTCGGCGCGGCCGGGTACGCGCGGCGATGGGACTCGCGCGAGCAGCTCGCGTCCGCCAGCGGCCTGCCGGCCAGCCAGGTAGAGCGGCTGCTCGGCCGGTACGGCTCGTGCATCGACGACCTGCTGGCGCTGATCGCCGGGCGGCCGGAACTCGCCCGGCCGGTCGGCGGCCCAGGTGGCTACCTGGCGGCCGAGATCGTCTACGCGTGCACGCATGAGGGCGCCGTCCGCCTGGACGACGTGCTGGCCCGGCGGACCCGGATCGCGATCGAGAGCCGCGACCGGGGACTGGCGGCCGCTCCGCAGGTGGCCGCGCTGATGGCCGCCGAGCTGGGCTGGGACGGCGAGCGGGCCAGCCGTGAAGTCGCCCAGTACGCCAGGGCGGTGGCGGCGGATCTGGCCGCCCAGGGTGAACCCGACGACCTGCTGGCCAGCCAGGCGCGGGCCAAGGCGACCGACCCAGTTCCGTTCTACGGCGAACGGCCGCCGGAATCGGCATGCTAACCGCGCCGGATTCGGCTTATGTCAGCTCCGGCCGGGCTCATTCAGCGCCGGATGAATTAGCGGTTAGTGGCCGGTGCGCTCGGGCGCTGAGCTCGTGGGCGGTGCGCTCGGGCGCTGAGCTCGTGACCTGATGCGCCGGTGCGGAGCCGGCGTCGGCGCATGGCCGGGGGCGCCCGGCGCTGAGCCGGCTCGGCGCGCGCCGACCTGATGCGCGCTCGCGCGGCTCAGTCGGGGAGCTGGATCGGCCCGATGGCGGCGAACTGGTCGCCCGGCCCGGGGTTGTCCGGGTGGGTTCGGCCGCCGAGGTGATGCATGATGCCCCAGACCGCGTTCAGCGAGGTTTGGACCGCGCCCTCGACCCAGGCCGGCGTCCAGGACACGTCGTCGCCGGCAATGAAGATGCCACGCTGCTCCGGCGGCAGGTCATCCTGCATGAAATGGCCGTACATCCGCTCGTTGTACCGGTAGTGCCCGGGCAGCGCCCCCTTGAACGCCCCCAGGAAATGGCGGTCAGCCTCCCAGGACACGGTGATCGGGTCGCCGATGATGTGGCTGGCGATGTCGACATCCGGGTAGATCTGGCCCAGGGCGCCCAGCGCGAGCCGGACCCGGCGGTCGACCGGCTCCGGCAGCATCTTCATCGCGTCGCTCATCCAGGAGTACGTCAGGCAGATCACGCCGGGCTGGTTAGCGCCGTTGTCGAACAGATAGGTGCCGCGGGTCAGCCGGTCGGTCAGCGTCATGCTCATGACGTCGCGGCCGGTGCGCGGGTCGGTGTCCTTCCAGAATGGCCGGTCGACCATCACGAAGGTCTTGGAGGACTGCATGTAGCGGGTGCGGTCCAGGGCCATCCACATCTTCTGCGAGAACAGGCTCTCCTCGCATTCGATCTGCGTGGTAAGCAGCCAGCTCTGGCAGGTCGTCAGGACCGCCGCGTACCGGCGGGTGTCACCCCAGGCGTCGGTCACCGCGAGCCGGCCATCGGCGTCGCGCGCGATCCGCGCGACGCCGGCCCGGGGTGCGCCGGAGTGCAGCGAGGCCAGCGAGGTGCCGTCCGGCCAGTGCGCGGCTCCGGGGGCCGGGTGCCGCCAGATGCCGCGGGGAACCTGCTCCGCGCCGCCGACCACCAGGCGCTGGTCCTGGTCGCAGTTGGTCATCACGACCCGGAAGATCTCCAGCATGGTGTTCGGATAGTCGGAGTCCCAGCCGCCGGTGCCGAACCCGACGTGCCCGAAGACCTCGCGATGGCGGAACGACAGCGAGGAGAACGCCTTCGAGCTCGCGACGAAGTCGTAGAATGTGCGGTCGTCCCAGCGGGGCACGAGATCGTTCCACAGCGACTTCAGCGCCGGGACGTCGCGCGCCCGGATCGCGTCCTGGATATCGGTGTAGCGCACCTCCGCCAGCGCCTGCGCCCACGCGTCAGCGACCTCGGTGAACAGCGGGGGCAGGTCGCCGAGCCCGTGCGCATAATGCGTGACGCCCTCCAGGTCGATGACCGTGCTGCCGGAGGCCTCGGTCAGCGGGTTGGGGAACGGCCGGGTCTGCAGGGCCAGCATGTCGACGTAGTGGTAGAACGACGTCGCCGACACCGGGAAACGCATCCCGCCGAGTTCCGCGACCACGCCCTCGGCACCCTCGAACGCCTGCGAACGCAGCCGCCCGCCCATCCGCGCGGCCTCGTAGACCACCGGCTTGACCCCAAGCTTCATCAGCTCGTACGCAGCGACCAGGCCGGAGATGCCCGCGCCGACGACGGCGACCTCTTCGCCATGATGCTCGGCCGGGATCGAGCCGAGACCGGCCGGGTGCGCGATCCAGTCGTCGAACGCGAACGGGAAATCCGGGCCGAAGATCGTGACCGCGCCGTTCCCGTCACGGGGTGCATCGCGGCTACGTTCGTTCACCATGAAGGCGCCTAACGCTGCTGGTGGAGGCCTGCTATGCCGGAGGATACGCAAGGGCCGCGCCAGCGGTTCCCGGCAGGGTGCGGGTTCAGCGGCCACCATGGCACCGCCGCCGGCTCCGCTCGCCCGGCTCCGCTCGCCGGGGACAGGGCGGCCGGGCAGGGCGGCCGGGCAGGTCATGCCGCCGGCCCGGCGCGGGGCATATGCTCGCGGTGTGTCGGATCCGGTTGATGCGGGCAGCCCGGGCGGCGGCAGGCCGCCGACCATCTACGAGGTGGCCAGGCAGGCCGGCGTGTCGATTGCGACCGTTTCCCGCGTCGTTTCCGGGGCGACCCGGGTCGGGGATGCCTCCAGGCGGCGGGTCGAGCATGCGGTAGCGGCGACCGGCTGGGTGCCGGACCCGGCCGCGCGGCAGCTCGCCGGGGCGGGCGGCGATGTGGTGGTCCTGGCCATCGGCGTCGCTGACCGGCAGGAATTCGCCGCTGACCCTTATTACGCGCGGGTCATCGCCGGCGCCCAGGAGGAGACGGCCCGCCACGGCCTGTCGCTGGCCGTGCAGCTGGGGCAGCGCGGATCGGTAGCCGCCTCCGGCGCCTGGCGCAGGAACCGGCGCAGCCTGGGCGCCGTCCTGGTCAATGTCGATGCGGAAGAGGCGGCAGGCCTCAGCGGCCTGGGACGGCCACTGGTTTCGATGGGCCGTTCCGGGCCATCGCTGCCCAGCGTGGACCCGGAGAACGAGGCGGGGACGGCGGCGGCGATCCAGCACCTGGTGAACCGGGGCTGCCGGCGGATCGCGATGATCGCCGGGCCGGAGCGGAACCCGTGCGCCCGCGAGCGGCTGGCCGGCTACCGGTCCGTAATGCGTTCCGCCGGACTGCCCGAGGCCGTGGTCAGCGCCGACTTCACCAGGACCGGCGCGGCCGAAGCTACCCGCCTGCTGCTCAGGACGACGCCGGGCCCGGACGCGGTTTTCGCCGCATCCGACCTGATGGCCGCGGCCGCGCTCCAGGTCCTCATCGGCAGCGGGCGCCGGGTCCCCGACGACGTCGCCGTGGTGGGTTTCGACGACTCGCCGCCGGCGCTCATGACCACCCCGGCCCTGTCGACCGTGCGCCAGCCGGTGGAGAAACTCGCTGCCCTGGCGGTCCGCACGCTGCTCGGACCGGCTGACAGCCGCCCGCCGGACCAGCGGATGCCAACGCGGCTGGTGGTGCGGGCCAGTTCAGCGGCCTGATGCCCGGCCGGCAAATCATTGGCTGCCGGCGCTGGTGGTGGTGGCGCCGAAGGTGATGGTGACCTGCCGGAATCCGAGTGAGCGCAGCATGCCGTCGAGCATGCTGCGGGTATTCTTCTGCGCCTCGGCCAGGAGCGGGCTGTGCTGCGCGGCGGTGCCGATCTTCTGCTCAGCCAGGATGTAGACCTGCTGCTGGCTATTGGGATTGCCGGCGAAGAAGTTCCCGATCCGGTCCAGCAGGCCTTGCTGCTGGGCGTAGACGTACGACTGCCGGACATTCAGCGCGGCCGGCTCAAGCTGCGCGGGCGGGAGCGTTACCCGCACCGCGGTGCGATCCGGCGAGACCGTAATGGCGCGGCCTTTCAGCTGCGAGAAATTGACGAATGCGATGTCGGTGCCCTGTCCGATGAACAATGTCTGGCTGCCCTCAATGAACGAGGGCATAAACGAGGCATGCCTGGTCAGGTCGACAACTACCTGGAATGAGCCGCTCGCCGCCTCATAACGGCTGAGCTGCGTGATCGACTTCAGCAGGACCGGGCCGCTGCGTTCGGTGGTGGTCTCCCCGAACGGGTTGCGCAGCTGCGGCAGCAGGCGCACCGCGGACAGCACGAGCACCAGCACAATCACGGCACCCAGCGCGACCGCCAGTGCCGCCAGCCGCCCGGCCCATCCCCGGCCTCGTAGCATGCGGGCCATTGCCTGGCCTCCCGTCCATTCGGTCCTGTCGCGCGCGGGCCGCGCCCGCGCCGCACCCCACTTACCCCGCGGGCACGGACTGATTCACGCCGTTACGGCCCGGTCCGGCAGTACGACCCAGTCCGGCAGTACCGCCCGGTCGGGCGGCGATGGCCATAGATCAGCCGGAAGAGGTCGGCGGGTTACCGGTAACGGCTCCGGCAGCTGTCGCCGGGGATCCGCCAGAATGACGTCCGCGGGTTACCGGTAACGGCTCCGGCAGCTATCGCCGGGAATTCGCCGGAATGACGTCCGCGGTTACGGGTAATGGCTCCGGCAGCTGTGCCGGGGCAGCGGCTCCGGCCGCTGTTACCGGCGATGACTCGCAGGAGGAGATATGGCCAGAGGCTGGCGGCGTGGCCGCACGCGCGTCGGCAGGCGAGCCGGATGCCTGCTGTGGGTGGTGATACTGCTGATCGTCCTGGTGGTGCTGTCGCTGCTGTTTGGCGGCTTCCAGATGGGAACCAAGGCGAGCGGCGACGGTGCTCCCGCACCTGGGCCGGTGACCGTCAGCCGGCCGCTCCCGGCCGGCCAGCCGGCCACCGCGGCCGGGTAACCGGCGAGAACCGCGGGCCAGCGGGCGGGTAACCGGCAAGAACGGCGGGCCAGCGGGCGGGTAACCGGCGAGAACCGCCGGCTCCGCTGCTAGCTTTACCCGTTATGGCTGAGCAGAGGCGGGTACTGGTCACCGGCGGAGCCGGTTTCGTCGGCGCGACACTGGTCCGGCGGCTGGCCGCGGACGGTCATGCGGTCCGCGTGTTCGACAATTACTCGACCGGTGACCCGGCCCATCTGGCCGGCGTGGACGCCGAGCTTGTCGAGGGAGACATCCGCGATGTCGCCGCGCTCGACGCCGCGCTGGCCGGGACGCAGTCCGTGATACATCTCGCGGCGGCCGGCTCCGTGATCATGTCCGTCCAGGATCCGGTGCCGAATTTCGACGTCAATGTGGTCGGCACGTTCCGGGTACTCGACGCCGCCCGCCGGGCCGGCCTGGAACGCGTGGTGCTGGCCTCCACCGGCGGCGCCCTGATCGGGGACGCCGAGCCGCCGGTCAGCGAATCTTCGCTGCCGAAGCCGATTTCGCCCTACGGCGCGAGCAAGCTGGCCGGCGAGGGCTATGCCTACGCGTTCGCGCAGGCATACGGCCTGCGCACGGTGGCGCTCCGGTTCGCGAACGTCTACGGCCCGTGGAGCGCCCGGAAGCGGGGGGCGATGACGCTGTTCTTCCGCGCGATCCAGGCGGGCGAGCCGATCGTGATCTACGGCGATGGCTCGGCGTCGCGCGATTACACCCATGTCGAGGACATCGCCGGCGCGCTGGTGCTGGCGCTGGAACGCGATGTCCCGGGCGGCACCGTGCTGCACATCGCGTCCGGCGTCGAGACCACGGTGCGGGAACTGGCCAGCCTGTGCAGCCGCGCGGCCGGCCGACCGGAGCATCCGGTCGAGTACCGGCCCAGCCGGGCCGGTGAGGTCGGGCGCAACTTCGCGTCTTACGATCTCGCCAAGCAGGTGCTCGGGTACCAGCCCAGCATCAGCCGCGAGGACGGCATTCCGCGGACCTGGCGCTGGTTCTCCGAGTCGGTCTTCGGTAGCGGCACGGGAGGCGTGGATGAGTAGTTATGCGGATGCGGTTCAGACCCTGGACGCGGAGCTCCGGCAGGTGGAGCAGGCGTTCCGCGGCCTGAGCGAGGCCGACTGGCGGACGCCGACCCGGCTCCAGCCCGTCGACGACACGCAGAGCCCGTGGACGCTATTCGAGCTGGCTGGCCATTTCGATATCTCGATCGGGCTCACCCGGATGCTGATCTCGAGCCAGCAGGACGGCCAGGTCGGCCGGGACCGGGTCAGCTTCTTCATCTTCCCCCGCTCGGAGGTGGCCCCGGTCGTCTACGACTACGCCTACACGATGGTGGCGGGCAAGCAGCCGGCCGAGATGGCCGGCGTGCTGCACGAGACCTTCAGCCGGACCATCGAGGAGTCCCGCGCCACGCCGCCCGGGGTGGTCGGCTCCGGGTACTACGCGCTGATGCAGCTCGGTGAGTTCGTGCCCAGCCGGGTGGTGGAGGCCGTGGTGCACGGCATCGACCTCACCGACGCGCTCGGCCAGGACAGCATGGCCACGGCCGACGGGCTCGCGCTGACCGCGGCGATCCTGGACGAGCTGATCGCCCGGCGCTACGTGCCGGGCCGGCCCGCCGACCTGGCCGATGACATGGCCTGGGTCCGGGCCGCCTCGGGCCGCGCGCCGCACGACGATCCCCGTCTCCCGCTCATCGGCTGAGCCGCAGCAGCCGCGTTGCCGTCGGCGCGGTGGCGCCTTTACGTGTCGATGTTGGGATTTTGCGCGGGCAAGGGGACCAGCCGGGCCGGGGGCTCAGGTATCACCACGGCGGATTCGACGGTGAGGTCGGGGCGCACGTGGATCAGCTCTCCGTCGGCGAGCATCCGCCAGCCGCGCTCGCCGTCGAGTTCCTCCGAGGCGATCACCACGGTGGGCAGGGACCGGGCCGCGGGCACGTGCATGGAGGACGTCGCGCTGCGGACGTGCATCCCGGCGGAGCCGGCCGGACTGACGGAGCTGGCCGGACTGACGGGCCCGGCGGGCTCGCTGTTCCCGGCAGGCCGCTCGATCACGTGCAGCGCATGCTGGCCCGGGTAGCGCAGCGCCCACAGCTCACCCGGCGCGGCGACGATCACGTTCAGCGACGAGACCGGCAGGTGCTCGCCGATCCAGCGGGCGGCGGCGGTGAGGCCGGCCCCGACATCCCCGTCGTGGGCCGCGGTCTGCTGGGTGATCAGCGCGAAGTAGCGTTCTGAGTCGGTGTCGCCGTGCACGAGCTTGCGATCGGAACCCAGCTCATAGTCCAGCCGGGCGAGCTCGCCGAAGCCGCCGTTGTGCGCCATGATCCGGCCGCCCATCGCGAACGGGTGGGTGTTCTCGACCGTCCGGCCGCCCGCCGTGGCCCAGCGGACGTGCGCGACAAACGTCGTCGAGGTGGCCTGCCGGGCCGCGCGGATGAACTCCTCGTCGGAGAAGGCCGGCTCGGGCTGCTTATCCAGGATGGGCTTCCCGGCGGGATCGAAGAAGCCGATCCCGCTTCCGTCGACGTTGCGGTGGCTCTGCGCCTCCAGCGAGTCAGGGGCGTCCAGGAGCCAGAAGGTGGCGCCAACCGCCTGCCTCCCGGCGGTTAATCCGAATAGCCGGCACATCGTTTGCCCTCCCCCTGAGCACTGGCCACGCTGGCCGCGTTATGGCTCTTCATGGTGTCAGTGACCGTGGTAGGCGCGGGCCATTTCCCGTAGCTGCGCGTGCGCGCCGCGCATGGTCGTCACGGCGCCGGGCAGGTAGTCCTTGCGCAGCTTGGCCACCGATGTGTAGTTCGTGTCGCAGACGTTCGCCAGCGGCGCCTCGACCGCCTGGGTGATGAACTGGTAGGCGTCCATGGCGGACAGCCCGTAGTCAGCGGCGACCCACTGCACCAGGTCGACCTGCGCGATCCGGAACGCGTCCTCCAGCGGCCGGGCCGAGCCCGCGGACATGATGTGGGTGTCGGACTCGATCCGCGGCCAGGGCGTGGCCAGGCCCTTGAGCAGCTCGACGATCAGGACCGTGTTCATCGCGCATTCGACCGCGACGCCGCAGGTCTCGCCCTCGCCCTGGCGGGCGTGCCCGTCACCGAGCGACAGCAGTCCCCCCTCGACGTTCACCCCGAGATAGCAGGTGACCCCGGCCGTCATCTCCGGGGTGTCCATGTTGCCGCCGAAGGCGTCCGGCACCAGGGCCGAGCGAACCTCCAGGTTGGCGGGCGCGACGCCGACCGTGCCGTGCATCGGGTTCATCGGCAGCTCGGCGGTGAAATCGCTGTCCCGGGCGGTGAACTGGCAGCTGCCCTTCGCGCGGTCAAGCTCCCAGATCCAGACGACCTCGGGCAGCGGGTCCTGCAGCGTGGCGGTGAGATGGGTGGAGGTGAGCGCGCCGAACAGCGGCACGGTGGTCGACGCCGCCCAGTCGCGGCTCGGCTCGATCGAGACGAAATGAACCGCGAGGGTGTCACCCGGCTCGGCGCCCTCGACGTGGAACGGGCCGGTCTGCGGGTTCAGGAACGGGAACTCGCAGACCACCGAGACCAGGTCCTGGTTGCTTCGCACCCGGCCGGCGAAGCAGTCCTCGGTCCAGAGCTCGAGTACCGTTCCCGGCTTGATCCGCGCGACCGGCGCGGCGCCGCCGAACGTCCACGCGTACTGCTCTACCTCGGGCCGGAACGACAGCACCTGGGGATCACTCATCTCGGCCTCCATGCCGCGTGTGCCGGTCGCCTTCCGATGGCCAGTGCGGTGGCCCGGCGGCCCGGCGCTATGGCAGTGATCTTGCCAGGGCACAAGTAGCCGCGGGAAGCCTGCCGAGCGGTAGGCGGCGGGGCGGCCGCTCTGCTGGCGCCGCGGGCCCCGGCTGTGGCAGCGTGTGCTCATGCCCGGCCCGGTGAAAGAGGCCACGATTCTCACTGGCCTGGACGCGCTGACCATCCCGTTGCTGCGGCGCCTGGCTTCCGGCCGGCCCGGGAACCGCATCGTGGTGATCGAGCCCGACCGGCGCCATCCGCTGCTGGAAACCGCTCGCGCCACCGGCGCGCGGATTGTGGTGGCCAGCCCCGGGTCGGCGCGCACGCTCCGGCCGCTGCTCAGCGGGCGGCCCGGGCCGCAACTCCGTTACCTGTACTCGCTGCGGTCGGAGGCGGCGGACAATGAGGACGTCCTGGACGCGGCCAAGGACGTCCTCGGCCGGATCGCGAACCCCGGTAACCCGCCGCATCTGATCACCCGCATCGACGATCCCCGGCAGGCCGGCCGCTGGCGGGGTGAGCACATCGCCGCGTCGCCGCTGTGGTTCGAGGATGCCATCAGCCCGCAGGAAACGACGGCCTGCGCGCTGGTAGGTCAGATCTACCGCACCGGGGCGCGGCAGGTACTGCTCTGCGGTGATAGCACCCTCGCGCTGGCCATCCTGCTGGAGCTAGCTCAGCACGCCTGGGCGGACTGGGAACTCGCCGCGGCCGCGGCCATCGGGGAGGCCAGGGCCGCTGCTGACCTGGATGTCCTGACGCTGGCCGAGGCGGCCCGTCCCGGGGTATCCCCGCCCCAGGTCGAGCGCGTTGTGCTGCTGGACCGGCGGGCGACGGAGCTAAGGCGTGAGTACCTCGCCCTGGCCCCGCGGCCGATCGCCGAAGCGCTGCCCGCCGTGCACGCCCGCGGCGAGACCTGGCGCGATCACCTGCTCGCCTGCCTGGACGGGATGACGGCGGCCGAGGCGGGCCGGACCGCCGTCGTCATCGCCGGCTCCGGCTCCGATTCCGGCACGGCCACGGGCACCGGCACCGGCACGGGCACGGGCACGGGCGAGAGCATGCCCGAGGCCGGGAGGACCGCTCAGCGTTACCCGGGAACCCCGGTGTTCGTGCTGGCGGCAGGCGGCGAAAGCGGCACCGGTGCCGCTTTCGGCCCGCTGCGGCCCTTCCGGCGGGCCTTCGTCGTCGATGGCGGCGAGCCGGAAGACAGCTGGACCAGGATCGCCCGGCACTGGCACGAGTGCTTCCGGCTGAGGCACCCGGCCGTACCGGGCCGGGCGAAGGAACCCGCCCGCAGGCCGTGGGCTGACCTGGACGAGTTCCTTCGCGAGGACAGCATCCTTCAGCTTGGCTCGATCATGGCCGCGGTAGCAGCCCGGGGCCGCCGCTGGGTCCCCAGCCGCGCAGTCGTACCGGGAACCTTCCTCGAGCTCAGCGACGGCGACCTCGAGGACGTGGCGGGCCAGGAGCATGCCCGCTGGCTAGAGCGCCGCCGGAAAGCCGGCTGGCGCGCGGCCGCGGCTGGTGAGCGGGATGACGACAACGCCAGGATCAACCGCCATTTGCGCCCCTGGGCTGATCTTCCCGCGGACACCCGCGAGGAGGAGCGCGAGTACGTGCGATACCTGCTTGAGCAGCTGGAAGCCATCGGCTTCATGCCCATCCTGCCGGACGGCGGACCGGGTGACGCGGCCGACTTCCAGCGCATCGGGGAAGTCCGGGCCACGCAGCTCACCGCCAGCCACGCCTGGTGGACCCCAGCCGGTGATGAGCTGTCCGGCACCGCTGGCGACTGGCGCGTCGCCGATGCGTCCGGCGATGAGCGCACGGTCCGTGACCGGCAGTTCCAGGCGACGCACGAGCTACTGGATGGCGATCGCTGGCGCCGCACTGGCACCGTTCGCGCCTGGCAGGTCGGCGAGCCGGTCGTGGTACGGACGATGGAGGGGCGAGCCGTGGCTCACCCTGGCGACTGGATCGTTCAGGGCCCGCAGAGCGTACGGCGGCCGGTCGGCGCCGAGCACTTCGCGCGTGCCTACCAGCGCATCCGCCCGACGGGGTGCGGGAGGCCGGCCGCGGCTGAGTAGCTGCTGGCTTCGTCCGGCTCAGCGGCCCCATCCGTGCCGAACGATCTCGGCCAGTCGCGCCCGATTTGGCCAGGCTGCGGCGCATCTCTTCCGATGCGGTGCCGGGCGAGCGATGCTGGAACTTGCGTCGCTGCGGTCGGGCGGCCGGCGCGGAGCCCGGAGAAGGAGTGCCTTGGCGGACACGGTGCGGACGGCCGACGGGCGACGGCTTTCGGTCGAGGTGTTCGGTGATCATGATGGCACTCCCGTCTTCCTGCTGCACGGGACGCCGGGGAGCAGGCTGGGCCCGCGCCCGCGCGGCCAGGTGCTGCACCGGCTCGGTATCCGGCTGATCGCGTTCGACCGGCCGGGCTACGGGCGTTCGGACCGGCTGCGGGGCCGGCGGGTGGCGGAGGCGGCCGCCGATGTCCTGGCGATCGCCGAGATCCTCGGGCTGAAGAGGTTCGCCGTCATCGGCCGGTCCGGCGGCGGCCCGCACGCGCTGGCCTGCGCCGCCCTGCTGCCGGACCGGATAACCAGGGCCGCGGTGCTGGTGGGACTGGCCCCGCACGGCGCCGAGGGCCTCGACTGGTTTGACGGCATGGCGCAGTCGAACGTGCTGGAGTTCACGGCGGCGGCGAACGGATATGACGGCATCGCCGCCCGGCTGAAGGCTACGGCCGACACCATCCGCGCCAATCCGGCCAGCCTGATTGACAGCCTGCTGGCCGAGCTGCCCGCCCCGGACCGGCGGGTGGTGTCGGATAGCGGTATCCGCTCGATGCTGGTCGAGACCTATGCCGAGGCGCTGCGGACCTCGGCGTACGGCTGGATCGACGATGCACTGGCGTTCTGCTCGCCGTGGGGATTCGATCCGGCCGCCATCACCGTGCCCGTGCTGCTCTGGCACGGCGCGAGTGACGTCTTCTCTCCGGCCAGCCACGCCCGGTGGCTCGCCGCGCGGATTCCGGAGGCGACCGTGCTGGTCCAGGCCGGCGCGGCCCATTTCGGCGCGCTGGACGTGCTGCCGGACGTACTGCGGTGGCTGTCCGCCCGCCAGCGCGCCGCGTGACCGGCGACCCGTGCCGACGCCGTGAAGCCCGGCGGGCGTGACCGCGGGGCAGGCCGGTCAGATCGGCTGCGGCTCCAGGTCGCGGTTGATCCGCTCCCAGTTCCGCAGCTGCACCGCGTCCGGATGGCCCGGCCCGAGCACGCGGCCGAAATGGCCGAGGATCTGCTCCCGGAGCTGCTCGGCTTCCTGATCCCGTCCCGCCTCGTGCAGGGCGACCGAGAGATTGGCCTGGCCGACCAGGGTATCGGGGTGATCCGGGCCAAGTGTCTCCCGCAGCCGCGCGATGGCCGCGCGCTGCAACTCCTCGCACTCGGCGAGATCCCCGGCGTCGCCGAGGCAGTTGGCCAGGTTGATCACGCAGGAGAGGGTCAGCGGGTGGTCGTCGCCGAGCCATACGCGCATCAGCCGCAGGGTGTCCTCCATCAGCAGGCGCGCCTGGCTGAGCTGGCCGGTGCAGCGCAGGTAGCTGGCCAGGTTGTTGGCGGCGACCAGCGTGTTCGGGTGGTCCTGGCCCAGGCTGGCCTGGTAGGCGGCCCGGATCTCGGTGGCCAGCTCCAGCGCCCGGGGCATGTCATCGCGCGCCGCATAGTCGCAGGCCAGGTTCAGCCCGCAGGCCAGCGCATCGGGTGAGTTGCCGCCGTACTTCCGCCGGTAGCGCTCGTAGGTGTCCCGGGTCAGGTCCCTCGCCTCGACCTGCTCCCCCGCCTTGCGCAGTGAGACGGCCAGGCTGGTCGCGGTGCGCAGGGTCTCGGGCATGTCGTCGCCGAGCACGGCGAACCGGTCCAGGGTGCTGCGCAGCAGGTCGACGGAGTCCCGGAACGCACCTCCCTCGCGCATGTCCTGGGCCAGGTTGGCCGCGGAGTGGAGGGTATACGGGTGATTCTCGCCGAGGACCACCCGGCGGCGGTCCAGCGTCTCCTGGTCCAGGTCGCGCGCGGCGAAGCACTCGCCGACGAGGCGAAGGGAAATCGCCAGGTTGTGAGCAGCAGCCAGGGTCCGCGGGTAGTCCTCGCCGAACTGCTCCTTGAAGCTCTCGTAGGTCTCCCGGTCGGAAGCCAGCGCCTCCTGGTAGCGCCCGAGGGCGCGCAGGTCGGCGCCCAGGCCGCCGGCAGTCATGAGGGCGTGCGGGTGATCCGGTCCCAGGATGGCCCGCTGCCGCTCCAGGACATACGTGTCGAGCTCGAGGGCCTCGCTGAACCGGCCCTGCGACCGCAGCGCGTTGGCGATGTGAAAGCGCAGGTGCAGCGTCTGCTGATGGTCGGGCCCGAGCTGGGCGGTCCAGATATTCTCCAGCCGATGGGCCAGGCTAAGGCACGCCTCGAACTCACCGTGCTTCCACTGATACCGCACCCAGTCGATGAGCAGCTGCCGGGTCCGCGGGTCGTCGCACTCCTCGGCGACGGACGGTCCGAGATGCGGCCAGATGATGTTGTAGCGGGACCAGTTCGCCGGGTCGTCGGTGTCCCCGCGGTGCGGCCGGGCGCCGACCAGGATCTTGTGCACTTCATGCCTGCGCCTCGACCTGCTCCTCGTCCGTCATCTGGGAGCGGATCACGGCCTGCACGAGCCGGTGGATCTGCAGCGAGTTGCTGCCGCTGATCGACCTTGACCAGCGCGAACCGGCTGATATCCCGGATCACCCGGCCGAGCATGAGCTTCTCGGTCAGGGTGTCATCCAAGGGCAGCAAGGCGGCGAGCATCTCGTCGCTGTAGAGCAGGCTCATATCGATCGGCTGGGGCGAGAAGAACGCGCAGAGCTGCAGCAGCCGCACGGCCGCCGGGGAGCGCTCCTTGAGCCGCTCGAAGGACAGGTTCCAGGTGGCCACCACGGGCAGCTGGTAGTCCGGCGGCTGATTCAGGGCCAGGATCCGGGTGGACTGGGTGGCCAGCTGCTCGACGTAGGCATGCGCCGGCATGCCGGTTTGCTCCAGCCACGCGCTGGCCTGCTCGACGGCCAGGGGCAGGTGGCCGAGGGCCTCGGCGACTTTTTTCGCGTCCGCCGGATCCAGCGCGGGCACGTGCCGGAGCAGATGCGCGACGCTCTCATCCCGGGTGAACACGTCCACCTCGAGCGGCTCGGCGGCGTGGGTCCAGGCCTGATTCCGGGAGGTGATGAGCATGTGGCCGCCCCCGCCGGGCAGGTAGGGTTCCAGCTCCTTCGGGTCCTCGGCGTTGTCGAAGATCAGCAGCCAGTGCGGAGTCGCGTCGCGGCGCAGCTCCTCCAGGGCGGCCTCCGCCGCCTCCGCCACATTGTCGCCGACCTTGAGGCCCATCTTGCGGGCCAGTTCCGCGAGCGCCTGGCTGATCTCCTCGGCCCGCTCGGACGGCACCCACCAGACGAGGTCGTAGTCGGCCATGAACCGGTGCGCGTACTCCAGCGCGAGCTGGGTCTTGCCGACGCCGCCGAGCCCGTACAGGGCCTGGGCCAGCACCACCGGCGCCCCGCCGCCGGCCAGCTTGTCCCGCAGCAGCTCCAGGGTCGCGCCGCGCCCGGTGAAGTCGGCGTTCCTGGCCGGCACGTTCCAGATCGGCGGCACCGTGCCAGGAAAACGGAGCTCCTCGGCCGGTGCCGCGGCGCCGGCCGGCTGGGCCGGCCGGTCCAGCGCCCACAGCAGCTTCGCGGTCGCCTGGGCGGAGTCCAGCCGGGCCAGGTCAACAACGGGACGGTCGGTGAACGGCTCGGTGATCCGGACATCACTGACCCGTACCGGCACCAGATGCCGCTGCGTGCCGGTGGCGTCGGCCGCCGAGATGGCCTTCCAGACCGACCTGGCCTCCGGTGAGTGCAGGTACGCGGAGGACAGGACGGCGATGGTCCGGGAGACGGCATCAAGCTCCCGCTCGGCCTGGATGCCGCCGGCCGTCCCCCGCGCGGCCGATGTGGTCACGGTGCTATGCGGCAGGACGCGGAAACCCGAGCGGGTCAGGACCGCCTCGATCCAGTCGGCCCACATCCGGTCCTCCGGCGCGTAGCTCAGGAAGACCTGCGCGGATGAGGCCGGCTGGCGGCGGGTGAAGGCGTCCCGGTACTGCAGCCGGAGCTCCTCCGCTATCGGCCGCATGGCCGTGACCTGTCCGTCAGTGACCGAGTCGGCAATCCGCTCGAACGAGGCGAGCAGCGACGTCGGGGAGCCGGGATCGTCGCCGAACGTGGCCAGGGTTTCCTCGAAGGCGTAGAACGGCACGTAAGGGACCTCGACGGCCCCCCAGTAGTGCGCCGACATCTCCTGGGTCAGGCCATCCGGGAAGCCCTCGAACCTCGCCCGGGCCAGGGCCCGGCCGACGTCCAGTTTCTCCTTCTCGCCGGCCTCGATGCGCATCGGGACCGGCAGCACCCGGATATTCCGCTCGCGATACCGGCCGCTGATCTGGCGCGCGACGTTAGCGGCTCCCTCGATGCTCTGATCACTGAGGGTAAAGCAGATGGCCAGAACATCGGGCAGCTCAATGGTGCAGATGTCCGCGACGTCGCTCAGCCCGGTGCGGCTGTCGATAAGGACATAGTCGTACTTGTTCTGCATGTCCTCCCGCAGCGCACGGAAGAACCGGCCGCCACCCAGCCGGTCATAAAAATTGTCCCAGTCCAGGGAGCAGACGGCGGACGAATAGTCACGGTTCTGCCGGCCGGCGGACAGGAAGTCGAGTCTTCCGCCATCCGGGAAATTCCACTCCAGTGAGACCGCATGACGATCGACCCGGGCATACTCCAGATGCCAGTCGGCCGGGCGCGGGGCGGGGTCAACGGCCGCCGAGGCGTACTCGTTAATGATCTCGATCACGCCGGCCGTGGCGCTTACCGTCGAGGCATCCAGGAAGGGGTGAAAGAACTTGTGCAGTCCTGGTGATTCCAGGTCCCAGTCGACCGCCAGGACTCGGTTCCCGTCGCTGGCGAGAATCCAGGCAACATTCGCGAGCGCCATCGTGCGGCCCGTTCCGCCCTTGTACGAGTAGAACGTAATAATCTGGCCCTGGCTAGACTCGCTCATCAGCTACCTCCGATTCTTCCGGATCCGCCATTCGCAGCCGCGGGCGCGCAATCGGCGGCCCGGCAGGCGGATAGGCCGGGGCACGCTGGCGGAATCTCTTGACCATGATCATTGTCATCTGGGCCAGCAAGTCGCCGAACTCCTGCAAGGTCGGTATCCCGGTAGCAGCCATCCGGCACTGGCGTGGCACGCTGGCCAGCTTGTTGCCGAGGAAATTCCCGAGGCCATCGCGGAGGGCCCGCTCGGCGTCGGCCAGGCCGGCATCCTGGCTATTCCATGGCACCAGCACGCTGACCCAGCTATGGTCAAGGCCGTCGAGGAGCCGGAGCCGGCGCTGATGTTCGGGTGAAACGGTTACCCAGGGGTCGACCAGGCACAGGCCAGGCGGCGGCCCCGGCCGCCCATTGCTGACCGGGCCCGGGCTATCGCCTTCGAAGATCCCCACCAGGGGCTGGTAGCCCAGGCATTTCCTGGCCAGTTCCCTCGCGTAGTCGGCCAGCGGCTGCGGGTAATCCGGACTGTACGGGCGCCACGTGTGCGGCGTGCTGCCGTAGTAATGGCTGGCCCGGCCTTCGGGAAGCGTCGAAGTATCGTGCGCCAGCACGGTGATCTGCAGCTGATCTGCCGCGGTTTGCTTGATGCTGGCCGGGCCGAAGGCGCTCGGCAGCGACTGGTAGTCGGCGGGCTCCTCGGTATTGAGCGCGGTCGCCTCAGCGACATCCACGATGCGCTGAGCTAACCGGTGGACCGCCCGCTGATAATCCGCCCGGTATTGCTGCAGCTTCATTATCCCGTAGAAGCCCTCGGCGCTGTAACGCGGGCCGAGGTCGGCATGATGATACTGAATTGACTGTGCTACATCCGGCAGCGCGGCCAGGCCGAGGTTCGTCCACAGGGCCGGTACGATAGCATTTACAGCCGGACGGCCCCGGGCATTCTGGTTCACCTCGCGACGGGCAAAAGCCGACCATTCCTTGCCGCAGTTATCGCTTTCGAAGTAACGCCGTGAATACAGCGGAACGAAGACCCGGCAGGTGGCCAGGGCCTTAGTCAGCTCGGGCGGCCATTCGGCGCCCAGCCGGTTCTCCCGGTCCATGAACCCGGCTTCTTCAGGAAGGGCGCTGGTCATTTGCAAAATGGCCGCCCGAAGGTCCTGATAGAGCTTATAGACCCACCGGTCCGGATCTTCCTTGTCGGTCGGATCCCGCTTCGGAGTTCGCGCATAGCTCAGAAAGAAATACGGCATCTTGCCGGCCGTCCCGGGTTCGTCTCCCGCGGACATCAGCGTGCTTCCCCCATCACGCGGCCACCCCGGCCTCGCCCTCCTCAACTAGCACGGAGGCACGTTTATATGATCAAACGACTTGCCCAGATGATGATATATGGGTTTCCGGAAGGTGGCCAGAGGCCGCCGTTGCCCCGCCGTATGCCTGATGCGGGGGCCTGCAGCGGTCGAGCAGGCTACGAAACCGCCACCGGCTCGTCGAGCATGGGAGCTATGGAGCGACGCATTCCGTTGATGAACTGCTCGCCCAGCGGAGTCAGCGAGCCCGACGCGGCCAGGGATTCGATCGCGTCGGCGGTCTGGCCGCGCCAGTGCGCGAATCGCGCCGTGGCTGTCTCAGCCGCCGGGCCGACCGTGGCCTGCCGGCGGGCCCGCCAGAAGTCGGTGACCGCAATATGGGCGTAGGTGCCCTGCAGCAGGCCCTCCAGCGGCCGCATGTCGTCGCGCCATGGCGCGTGATAAAGCCGCTTGTCGGCCGCGTCATACAGGTCGTAAAGGTCGAGCACAGCACCTAGCTTCACGTGCTGGAACTCGTGCATCAGCAGCAGGGCGAGGGTGGCGTAATCCTTCGGCAGCGCGACGGCGACCGCGCCGAACGCCTGCCGTGCGGTAGCGCTCACGTCACGGCCGGCCGGACTCGGCGACAGCGGGGTGATCGTACTGCAGCCCGGCGGCCAGGCCGGGGGCATACGCGCTGTGCTCCCGCCCGATCTGCGTCCAGGCCTCGCCGAATGCCCGCTGCCAGTCAGCAACCTCCGCGTCAGTTAGCCGGGGCGCGGCCGGCCACTGATGGCAGTCGCGATAGGGATCGGTGTCTTCGAGCGCGACCGAGATGCCGGGTGCGGTCAGCCGGCGCACCGGCTGCCAGCCGCCGGATCCGGTGTCCTGATCTGCTGTTTGGCCGGCCAGCAGATCAGGACGCGAAAGCTTCCACTGGCCGGTCTTCGCTCGCACCGTGACCACGTCGCTGGTTACCTCGACGGTCGCGGTGGCCAGCGCCGGGTCAGCCGTGAGCCCGGCCGCGGCCGCCGCGGGACCGATGACCAGCCGGCCGAACGTCGGCAGGTACACGGCGCCATCCAGGACCGGAACGGTGACGCGGGCATGGACGCCGGACCGGATGGCGGCCGCGGCGGCGACCGCGCCGAGGTGGCCCAGGTCGGCGGCGAGCGCCGGGACGCTGCGGCGGCGCTGGCCCGCCAGCGCGCTGAACTGCTCCAGGCAGCGCACGGCCCAGACGCGGGCGTACGGATGCGCCAGCACGCCGGCGAGTACCTCCGGGCTGGCTGGCGTCGATCCTGGTCAGCAGGTCCCATGCGGCCGGCAGGTCCAGGTCGCCCGCACCGGGCAGGGCGGCCGCGGCGGCCGCCTGATAGACGCCGCTCAGCAGTGCGCGGCGCATGCTGCGCTGGGTTTCATCCAGATGCGCGATGGCGCTCGCCGCGCCGAATCCGGCCGCCAGCGCGCGGAAGTCAGCCACCGGAACGGCCAGGGCGGGGCTGGCCGCCGGGCCGTCCGGGGCCGCCCGGCCGGTCCGGCGGCGGACGTGGCTGATCAGCTTGAGCAGGTCGGCGCAGTACACGGACGGATTAGCGAAGCCGTTCGCGCTCCGGTACCGGTGGGCGTAAAGGCCGCCGCCGCAACTGGACACCACCGGGCACGCCTGGCAGGTCTCGCACAGCCCGGCGAGCCCCTGCTGGCGCGCGCGGATTCCCGGATGCTGCCCGACCACGTCCAGGCTCTGGGTGAAGACATCGAACCCGGTGGCCGGGGCGCCGTCGAATGCGGTCTTCAGCGAATCGGCCTGCTCGTAGCGGCCATCGGTCTCCACCACCACCAGGTCGCTGGGCCCGAGCCCGAGCGCCTCGGTCAGGCTGTCACCGCCGCCGGTGGTCGCGATGATCGAGTCGAACGTCCGGACCTGAACCGGCCGGCCGCTGGCCTGCCACCGGTCGAAGATGGCGATCAGCCAGTCCGCGTACGGGGTCGCGCCCCGCGCACGGGCCGGTGGGTCGTCCCAGGTGGCGTGCGGCAGCAGGAAGTCGACCCGGGGCGGCTCCAGCTCCAGCAGCGCCTCGTAGACGGCGACCGGGTCATTGGCGACGTCAATCGTGCAGAGCAGGCCCGCGTACAGGTGCCGGTACCGCGGCGTGCGCAGCAGCCCGATCGCGCGGATCACCTGGTCGTAGCTGCTGCGCCCGTCGGCGTACCGCCGGTGCAGGTCGTTCGCCGCCCGGTAACCGTCGATCGAGATCCCCACCTGCACCCCGAAGGCGTCGAACAGCTCGCAGAATCTCTCGTCGAGCAGCACGCCGTTGGTATGGATCCGCAGGTCAAGATCGCAAACGTCAGCTAATGCCGACCGCAGTGTCTGGGCCACCAGCTGCAGCCGCGGCGGGCCGGCCAGCAACGGCTCCCCGCCGTGCAAGACGACGTGCACGGCCGGGAGCTGATGAGCCTTCGCATGCTCGGCAATGCGCTGCGCCGTCCAGGCGATCGTCTCATCGGAGATCGCCATCGGCCGGTCCCGCCAGCTCTGGTCCGCGCCCTGATAGACGTAACAGTGGTCACAGGCCAGATCACAGCGGCTGTGGACCTTCAGGACAAACTGACGCAGCGGTACGACAGGCCCGCCCATGCCGGGGACTCCCGGCGTCAGACCGCGGAGTTAAAGGTAGCTACCGGAACCTGGCCAGCCAGCGGCGCAGGCACGAGCCGCCGCAGCATGTCCTCGCTCAGCGCAGAGACGTCCGCGAGCGGAACCTGGCGCAGATCAGCGAGGACCGAAGGGTACCCGGGCCTCTTGTCATCGGTAGCTATCATCGTCGGTGGCCTGTCTGGGAAGTCGGACCCAGGTCCGACGTAGTTATTCGGGTCAGGTGCGTAGCAGGGCGCCGAAGGAATGGCAGCGTGCCCGGGCGACCCGCATGATGCTACTCCGCGTGCGCCGTTCCGGTCTCGGGTTCTCGATCAAGACGCCGACGTGTCCAAGTTGTAATACGAGCATACGCCCTGACCCTGGCCAGGCACCACTAAAGCGCGGCGCCGCTTCCCGCTCTTCCCGCTTCAGCGCGTCCGGGGTGCTGGCGACCCGGGGCTCAAACCGCCGCGCAGGTCCGGCATAGGCGGAAAATAGTGAAATTAGCCTGGCAACGATGGCAAGTTTGGTGACATAAGAAGGTATCTGACGTAAACGATCCATTGCCGCGCATCGTAGACTGCCTTTCTCTGAATACGGCACTCCTGGCCCGGCGCGGTCGGCATAATGCTTTCGTGACTGATCGCGTCATGAGCGGGATCGATGAATATGAGCCCGGCGAGCTGCGGAAACCTCGGCGTCGCCGCTGGCCGTACGTCGTCATTGCAGCAATTGTCTTGCTGGCCGGATTTGGCGCCGCCACGGCGCGCCTATTCGTCTGGCCACCGCACGGGATGCCCCCGCGCCGCTGCCCGCCTCGCAGTGGCCCGCGACGATCGCCTACGAGTGGGGAGCGATGGTCAAGGCGCTGGTCTTCCAGCGGAGCTGCTGAGCGTCCCGGGTCCGGCTCAGCCGGAGCGGATCAGGTCGGCCGCCCTTTCGGCGATCATGATCGTCGGGGCGTTGGTGTTGCCGCTGACCACGGTGGGCATGACCGAGGCGTCCACGACCCGCAGGGATTCCAGGCCGAGGACTCGCAGCTGCGGGTCGACCACGGCCCCGATCGCGCACGTGCTGGTCGGGTGGTAGAGAGTCTGGCACTCGCGCTTGATGAACTCCCAGATGTCGGCGTCGCTGGCGGAAGCGGGGACGCGCAGGTCCGCCCGGCGGTGCGCGGCCAGCGCGGGCTGCGCGGCGATGTCAGTCAGGACGCGGATCGCCCGGGTCATCGTGTCCCGGTCGGCCGGGTCAGTGAAATAGCCATGCAGGATATGCGGCTTCGCGCTGGGCAGCAGCGAGCGCAGGAATACCTTGCCCCGGCTGGCCGGCCGCAGCACCACCGCGCCGAAGATGAAGGCGTGGTCGACCGGCAGCGCCAGGCCCTCATCGACGAACATGACCGGCGCGGCGTGGATCTGGCAGTCCGGTGCGGCCAGGCCGTCCTCGCTGCGGAAGAAGCCGCCGGCCTCGCCGATGTTGGAGGTCAGCGGGCCGCGTCCCTCGGTCTGCAGCAAGGCGACGTTCTGCTCGGTTTCCGCGGTGAGCAGCGACTCGGTGTCCGTCAGGTAGCCGATCGCGGCATGGACGTGGTCTTGCAGGTTCTCCCCGACCGGGAGGTCGGCGCGCGGCTCGATGCCGTAGGCCCGCAGCTCACTGGCGATCCCGACGCCCGAGAGCATCAGCAGCTGGGGCGAGTTGTAGGCGCCGGCCGAGATGATCACCTCGCGGTCGGCGAGTACCTGCGAGAGCTCGTTATTGCGCTCGTACTCAACGCCGATCGCGCGATTGCCGTCGAACAGGATCCGGGTGCAGAGCGCGTCGGTGATCACCTCAAGGTTCGGGTGCCGGGCCAGCGCGGGATGCAGGTAGGCCACCGCGGCGCTGCACCGCATCCCGCCGCGCTGGGTCAGCTGGTAGTAGCCGACCCCGTCCTGCTCCGGGCCGTTGAAGTCGTCGTTGGCCTTATGCCCGGCCTGCTGCGCCGCGGCCAGGTAGGCGTCCATCAGCGCGTGCCGGGACCGGCCGTCGCTGACGGTCAGCGGGCCGCCGGCGCCGTGCAGGTCACTCGCGCCGCGCTCGTTGTCCTCGGCGCGGAGGAAATACGGCAGCACGTCCGGCCAGCCCCACCCGGTCGCGCCGGCCGCGGCCCAGCCGTCGTAATCGGCCGGGTTCCCGCGGATATAGATCATCGCGTTCATCGACGACGAGCCGCCCAGCATCTTGCCGCGCGGCAGGTACCGGCGCCGGCCGTCGATGCCCGGCTCGGGGTCGGTCAGGTAATCCCAGTCCCACTTGGACTGGAACAGCTTCCCGAACGCCGCCGGGATGTGGATCTCCAGTGCGGTATCCGGCGGTCCGGCCTCGATCAGGGTGACCCGGGCGTCCGGGTCCTCGCTCAGCCGGGCCGCGAGCACGCAGCCAGCCGAGCCGGCGCCGACGATGATGTAGTCACGCACGGGGGCCTCCTGGCGTCGGCGTTTCAGCCCACAATGCTTGACATCCGGGCTCCTGTCGAGAGCCCGCGACCTCACACTGGCCAGGTCTCCTGGCGGTATCCCATGTCCCAGAACATCCATTCATAACGGCTGGTGACGCGGAAGCACTGATGCGCGCGGGCGCGCTCGGCCGCGGCCAGGCCCGGGCCCAGCCGGTCGGCCACGGCCAGCACCTCGCGGACCTCGGCATCGAACTCCTCGCCGCCGTAGGTGTCGATCCAGCGCTGATAGCGCGGGTCAGGTGAGCCGCGTTGCTGCAGTTCGCGGCCGACTTCCCGGTAGATCCAGTAGCACGGCAGCACGGCCGCGACGCCCTCGGCGTAGGAACCGCCGCAGGCCGCCAGCAGGTAGCTCGTGTAGGCCAGGGTGGTGGGGGCCGGCTCCGCCGCGTCCACCGAGGCGGGATCGATGCCGAGGTCCGGCAGGAGCGAATCGTGCAGCTGCCGCTCGACCGAGACGATGCTCGCGGCGTGGCGGGCGAACATCTCCGTCCCGGCGATATCCGGCGCCCGGCTGGCCACCGCGGCCAGCGCCCGCGCGTACTGCTGAAGGTAGAGCGCATCCTGCACGACATAAAACGCGAAGCTGCCGGGCGGCAGGCTCCCGTCCGCCAGCCCGCCCAGGAACGGATGGGCCACGATCGCGTCGTAGATACCGGTGATGCTCTGCCATAGCTCGTCCGTGAAACGACTATCCATCCCGGTGACCCTAATGGCCCGGCATCGCGTCGGGCGCGGCGGATGGGAGCTGCCCTGGTCAGGCTGTCTTGTGGTCCAGGTACTGCAGGAGCTCGTGGGCCGCGAGCTCGACTTCCTTGTGCCGCCACTCCGCGGCCCGGTACTGGCAGGCGATGAGGCCCATGCGATGGACCCGGCGGAAGTCACCGTAGACAAAGGCGTATCTGGCCTTGGTGTGATCGCTGGCACCGTCAGTGAGCCCCAGATGCCACTGGGCGTACTCCTCCCACGAGTGCGCCGCCAGGAAGGCGTTCTGCTCGGCGGCGCCGGGCTGGACGTCGCCCCAGTTGCTGTCGAGCACGTACTGACGGCTGTCGATGAGCTGCCGCGCGTGCGCCACGGCGTCCTGGTTGACGGAATACGAAGCCATCACAGCATTCTGCCCGGACGCCATGGTCCGGTCACGGCGGTCCCGGATTGCGCGCGCTCAGCGCGCATGCACCAGCTTTCCGAAAGGTGTCAGGGCGTACACCTTGCCGTCCAGGGTGCCGAAATAGATCTTGCCGTTGTTGTTCACCACCGGGGTGGACACGACTGCGCTGTCCGCCGGGAATGGCCGCGGCCAGCAGGGGATGCCCCTGACGACGTCCAGGCAGCTGACGTTCTGGCCGCTGCCGACATAGACCTCGGACTGGGTCACCACCAGGCCGGACGAGGCGATGGCACTCCGGAGCTGGACGGGATCCTGTCGCCACAGGGACAAGAGCCTGCCGCTGGAGTTGAGCCCGTAGACATCCAAGCCGGTGGCGAAGTACACCCTGGAACCGTCAGCCGTCACGGCCGGCTGGGAGTCGACCGCACCGCTGACGAGCGCGCCGCGGCGGGGATACTTCCAGCGGACCGCGCCGGTGCTGGCGTTCAGCGCGTAAAGGTGACCGTCCGTGGTGCCGAAGTAGACAGCACCGTCAACAGACACCATGGGCTGGGAGTCGACCGCGGCGATGGGGAGCCGTCCCTTACCGGGATACTGCCAGCGGACCTGGCCGGTGCTGGCGTTCAGCGCATAGAGGTGACCGTCCGCGCTGCCGAAGTAGAGGGTGATGCGGCTGCGCGGCGTTCCTGCTCCGTGCAGGGACACCGTGGGGCCCGTGTCGGCGATGGCCCCGATCGGGACGGGTCCCAGAACCGCGAGCCATCGGCGGCGTTCAGGGCGCAGGCGAATCCGCCGCTGGTCGCGTAGACGACGCCATCCGCAAATACGGGACTGGAGAGGATGCGATCGCCCGCCCGGTCACATCGCCGCGACCAGCGGAGCACGCCGCTGGCCGTGTTCAGGGCGTCGATGCGACCGTGGTCACTGCCCACGTAGAGCCATTGGCCGGCTACTCCCGGGCGCGAGTAGACGGCGCCCATCTGCGGCCTGCCCGCGCGCGGGTACTGCCAGCGGACCGCGCCATTCCCGGTATTCAGGGCGTACACGTGGCCGTTAGTGCTGCCGACATAAACCACGTTGCTGACCACGAAGGGCCGGGTGTAGACGGCGGCTCCCGCGTCGAAAGGCCAGCTAGGGGAGGTATCGGGAGTACCACGGAACGCATGGAGCGCTGCAATCACGCCAATCACTGCGATAACGATCCCCGCGGCGGCGGCCAGGGACCAGCGGCCAAATCGCCGCATGCGGCCCGCCCGGTCCGGCGTGCCTGAGTGGCCCTTCGTCCCCCGGCCGGTGGCCGCATTGTTGTCGTCTGCGGCCGCATCATCGTCTGCGGCCGTATCGCTGTCGTCTGCGGCCGTATCGGCCGGCCCCGGGGATACGTCACCCGGGCCGCCGGGCGGCGCCGGGTCGCCGGGCGGCGGGCCGGCCGGGACGGGTGCCTCCCCGGTCCCGGCGGGCGCGGGTTCGGCTACCGTGCCGCCCGGGGGCGGGGACGGGGGGCCAGTGAGGGTAAACAATTGCGTGGAGCCGCCCCGCACGTAGAGCACCGGGGTAATCCATTCCAGGGTGCGGGCCATGCCGAGGATCTCGATGCGGCCGCTGCGCACCGCCTCATCGACCGGCCGGCCGTGGGCGATCGCGGCGTAGAAGCCGCGCGCGAACTTGATCGCGGCGGCATCGCTGATGCTGAACTGCATCGCCGCGACCGCGCTGATGCCCCGGTGCACAAGAGCCGCCGCCGTGCCGGAGAACAGGTCATTGGCTCCGGCCTCTCCGGAAGAGCAGGAATTCAGCACCACGAGGCGCGGGGTCGGATCCGCTTCGCAAAGCAGATCAGTAAGCCGGCTGGCCTCCACGAGATCCGCCTGGCCGTCCGGGCCGACCAGCGCGAGAACGCCCTCATCGTTACCGGAGTCATAGTCGCCGTGGCCAACGAAATGCAGGATGTGCCAGGTGCCGTCGAGCATCAGGTCATGGATGGTTTCCCAGCTGGCATCGGGCGCCCAGGTCAGGTCCACCCGCCCGGCAGCTATCGGTTTCGCCAGTGCCGCTTCCAGATTCCGGTGCTCAGCCGCCACATCCAGGGCCGGCAGTCCGCGCGGGGCGGCGACCAGGCCCAGGATCCGCAGCGGCGGCTGCACCTCCAGCGGCTCGGCGGTGTAGGGAGCATCCACATAGCGGACTAGCGGTTCGGTCCGGCACAGATACGCGCCCGTTTCGGGATCGAATAGTGCCTCCCACGGCAAGGCGGCAAGCTCCGGAACGGTCAGATGCAGCACCACTCGCAGCCGTTTCTGCTGCTGCTGCACCGCGCCCAGACTGGCCCGGTACGCCCCGTACACCGGCCCGGTGAACAGCGCCTCGAACATTTGCTGGCCAACCGCCTGCAGCGGCTCCTCAGCGGCCGAGACAATCCGCCGCCGCTGCACCGCCGACGCGAGTACCGCGTTCTCTAGCTCGGTTCGGCGGCGAAGAATGCTGTCCGCGTCCAGGACCAGCCGCCCGCGCGCCCGGCCGCCGCCCTCCGAATGCAGCACCTCAACCTTGAAGACGCCCGGCTCCTCGGCGGCGCTGATTTCCAGCTCGAACAGCACCGTTTCAACCCGGGCTTTCCCATGCCGACTATGGCCGTGCCCGGTTCCTGCGCGTCTCCGGCCGCCATAGCCATATCTCATAATGGCACCGACGCGGCGGGCGCGACAGGCCGTGAAGGCAGCGGCCTTCACGGTGGGCCCGCGGTCTGACCAGGCCACGCCCGGCCCAGCCGACCGCCGGCGGCGCCATTGCCGGCAGGACCGGAGCTTCAGCCGGACGCGCTTATGCGGCCGGCGGCTGCCCGGTCTTCCAGGTCATCTCAACCAGCAGATGCGCTGAGCCGCCGGCCGCGACCAGCAAGGCGGTCCCCGCGTTCGCGGTGAACTCGAGCCCGAACTCCAGATGCACCTCATCCGGGCGGCGGCCCATCCCGCTCAGCTGCTCCAGCACTCCGTTCGCAACCGCCTGAATCGTGCCCAGGGCCTGGCCGAACGAGTGCTCGATCTTTTCGACGCCCTGCGCCACTCCCAGGCCGCGCGTTACGACCCCGGCCGGCGCGCCTGGTGCCACCTGAACCAGCACAGCGCCGCCACCGTCAACCGGAAACTCCACGACCGTCACCGCCGCACCCCTTCCCAGCTCAGTTCGCTGCACAGTATCCCCCGGCCCGGCGGGCGTGTCCCGGGCGCGAGCACGATCTATCGTCATCGGGCTGGCGGCCTAGGTTCCCTGATCGGGTGACCGGCGGCGCCGGGGCAGGCCGTCGGCGAGGGCTCGTATGTGCCCGGGTCCGACACCGCAGCAGCCGCCGATGAGCTGCGCTCCGTGATCGGCCCAGGTGATGGCCTGCTGGAGGTACTGGCCGGGGGTCAGCCCGTCGAAGACCCAGTTCGGCGGCTCCCAGCCGCCCGTCTCGGCGTAGACCCCGATGGGCCCGGCGAAGTGGCCGCGGATGATCTCGATCGCGTCCAGGGCCACCTCGGGATCGGCGTGCATCACGGTGACCGCGGCCGGCGCCGGGTCGGCCAGGGCGCTCAGCAGGTCCTCGAAGCTGTCACCGTCGCCCAGCTCGGGAAGGGTGCCGAGGGTGCCGTCATCCAGGCGGACCGGGCTGAGGCCGAGCCAGACGGGTAGCCCGGTCTCGGCGGCGGCGCGCAGGGCGGCGCGGCCGTAGCCGCGGGCGCTGATCATCTCCAGGGCGATGAGGTCGGCGCCCTCCTCCGCCAGCAGCTTCGCCTGCTCACGGAAATCGGCCAGGCCGGGGAAGCGGGGATCCTCGGCGGCCGGGACGTCCAGCGGCTTGCCCAGCGCCCCGGGATCCATGTCTATCGGACTGAACGACGACATCGAGCCGGCCACCGCTACCGGGCCGGTGGCCGCGGTCTCGCGGGCCCGCAGCGCCGCGCGCATGGCGCTGCGGTTGGCCTCCGCGACGCGGCTGCCGAGCCCGGCGGGCTCCAGGGCCGCACGGCTGGCGGCGTACGTATTCGCGATGATCACCTCGGCGCCGGCCCGGATGTACTCCTCGTGGATGCGCTGCACCACGTCGGGCTGCTCCAGATTGGCGCGGGCACTCCACGCGACGTCGTCCATCGCCGTGCCCTCAGCCTGCAGCTGAGTACCCATGCCACCGTCGACGATCACCAGCTCACCGTCGGCGACCCGCCCGAAGATAACCTCGGCCACGCCCATTTCCGGCTCCTCTCCAGCTGCCCGGCCGCCGGAACCGACACTCCCCCGGCAGCCACCATTCTCTCCTGCCCGCGGCCGCGATGCCGGGGCGGATGCGGCGGATGAGCCTCAGCGCGGTGCCGGGAAGGCGGATGGCAATGGTTTGCTTGTGCCGCGAATGCCGGGGAGCGCACACTCTGGGGCATGGCGGGCATGACCCAGCGGCATCGCCCGCGGTTACCAGCGGAGCTGACCGGCATGGGGGTGGTCGCCGTTGCGGTGCCCTGAGTGCCGGCACGATACTCCCGGCGACGCGCGTTTCTGCCCGAATTGCGGCGCGGGCCTGGTTCCTTCCTGCCCGCAGTGCGGAGCCGCGCAGCCGCAAGGGGCCAGGTTCTGCCCCGGATGCGGGCGCGCGGTGGCCGCCGCGCCGGGTCCGGCGAGCTACACCCCGCGGCATATCAGCGAGGAGATCCTGGCCGTCCCGAGTGCCGCCGGGGGCGAGCGCAAGCAGGTCACCGTGCTGTTCTGCGACATCGTGCGCTCCAGCGACCTGGCCAGGCAGCTGGGGCCGGAGGATTTTCACCAGGTCATCGACCGCTTCTTCCAGGACGCGCTGGCCGAGGTGCACCGCTACTCCGGAACCATCAACCAGTTCCTCGGCGACGGGTTCATGGCGCTGTTCGGGGCACCGATCGCGCACGAGGATCATGCCCGCCGCGCGGTGCTGGCGGCGATCGGCATCGTCGGCCGGTCCGAGGTGAAGATCAGGATCGGGATTAACAGCGGCCTGGTGGTCGTGGGCGCGATCGGCGATGGCCTCCGGATGGACTACACCGCGTTCGGCGACACCACCGTGCTGGCCGCCCGGCTGCAGGCGGCCGCGGAGCCGGGTGCGGTGCTGCTGAGCCAGCGGACGGCCGAGGCGGTCCGCGGCTACTTCGAGGTGGAGGAGGTAACCCCGGTCCAGGTCAAGGAGCGAACGGTCCAGCCGCTCAAGGTCATCGGGCTGGGTCCCCGGACGGCCCGGATCAGCTCAGGCGACGAGCTGAGCCCGTTCACCGGCCGCGACCGTGAACTCGCTGAGCTGGGCCGGGCGCTGGACCTGGCGGTCGGCGGCGAGGGCCAGGTGGTGGGCCTGGCTGGTGACCCCGGCCTGGGCAAGTCCCGGCTGGCCTGGGAGTTCCGCCGGCTGGCCGAGCCGCGGGCGACCATGGTGGAGGGCCGCTGCCTGTCCTACGGGACCGGGATCGCGTATCTGCCGCTGTTCGACCTGGTGCGCAATACCTGCGGGATCGCGGCCGGCGAGTCGCCCGACCTGGTCGCGACCAAGATCGAGCTGAAGATCAAGGCGCTCGAGCTCGACGTGTCCCTGGCGCATTACCTGCGGCATGCGTTCGGCGTGACGACGGGCGGCCCGGGGCTGGCCGAGCTCGATCCGCAGGACATCCGGGCCCGGACCTTCGAGGCGCTGCGCCTGCTGATGGTGGCGGAGGCCCGGCGCCGGCCGCTGGTAGTGCTGGTGGAGGACCTGCACTGGGTCGACCAGACGTCCGAGGCTTTCCTGGCCGGATTCGTCGACGAGCTGCCGTCGGTCCCGGTATTGCTGCTGGCTACCTACCGCCCCGGTTACTCCCCGCCGTGGATCGGCAAGTCGTTCGCCGCCCAGCTGTCGCTGCGCCCGCTGTCCCCGGCCGCCAGCGAGCAGATCGTCGCCTCGATCCTGCCGGCCGGGGATCCGGCCGCCGCGGCGGCGATCGCCACCCGCGGCGACGGCAACCCGTTCTTCCTTGAGGAGCTGGCCCGGGCCACGCTGGGACTCCGGCGGCGACCCGGCGGACGGCACCGTGCCCGAGACGGTCCAGCAGGTGCTGGCGGCCAGGATCGACCGGCTGAGCGCCCGCCAGAAAGCAGCCCTTCAGGTCGCGGCGGTCCTGGGGCGGGAGTTCTCGCTCGATCTCGCCGAGGAGGTATGTGACGGCGACATGGCGCTTGAGGCCCGGCTGCAGGAGCTGAAGGGGCTGGAGTTCATCTGGGAACGGCACGATCTCGCGCAGCGCACCTTCGTGTTCAGGCACGCGCTGACCCGCGAGGTCGCCTACGACGGCATGCTGGTATCGCACCGCCAGCAGCTACACGGGCGGGTCGGCAGCGTGCTGGAGCACTCCGCGGGCAGCCAGCCTTTCGAGCACGCCGAGCTGCTCGCCTATCACTACTCGCGCAGCAGCGAGCCGGCACGGGCGATTCCCCCGCTCACCGTGGCCGGCGACCGGGCCAGGGACCGGTACGCGAACGAGGAGGCGATCGCGCTCTACCGGCAGGCGACCGGCCTGATCGAGGAACTGGATGGCGGCCGGCGGCCGGATGCCTATGCCGCCATCTGCCAGAGCCTGGGCGTGGTCCTGGAGCGGCTGAGCCGGTACGACGCGGCCGTCGAGGCCTACGGAAAGGGCCTGGCGGTGGCCCGCGATCCGGTCCAGCGGGCACAGCTGCACTTCCATAGCAGCGAAGCCGAGGGGGATGCCCACCGCCATCAGCGGGCGCTCGCGCAGTGTGATCTGGCCGAGCAGGAACTCGGGCCGGCCGCTGAACCGCCGGAGCCGGAATGGCTTTCCTTGTGGCTGGCCGTGCAGGCCCAGCGGATGGAGATGCTGTACTGGCTCAACGACACCGCGGGGCATGCGCTGCTGATCGAGCGAGTCCGCCCGTTCGTCGAGGCGCACGGATCCGCCGAGCAGCGGGCGAGCTTCTTCCTCAGCATCGTTCAGCTGTATTTCCGCCGCGACCGGTACCTGGTCGCGGACGACACGCTCGAGTTCGCCCGGGCCGCGGCCGCGGCCGCCGGCCGAGGTCGACCCCCCGCCGCGGTGGTGGTCGGGGTTTACCTTCGGGTTCACGCTTCTCTTCCACGGGGACCTGGACGAGGCGACCGCGGTACTGCGGGAAATCCTGGCCGAGGCCGAGCGGCAGGGCGACGCCGGCACGCGGTCCCGGGCGCTCACTTACCTCATGGTCGCCGACCGGAAGCGGGGCGACATCGGCGCCGGTGCGCCGCGCCATCGATCCGGTGATCGAGCGGGCCCGCGAGGCCTCGCTCCCCGAGTATGAGGCCATGGCCATCGCCAACCGCGCCTGGGTGGCATGGCGCAGCGGAGAGCGGGAGCAGGCGGCAGCGGACGCGCAGGACGCCCTGGAAAGGTGGGAAGAGCTTCCGGTTCGCTACTTCTTCGACTGGATGGCACTGTGGCCGCTGCTCGCCATCGCCCTTGGCTCCGGGCAGATAGAGCAAGCAGCAGAGCATGCGCGCGGGATGCTCCGGCCCCCGCAGCAGCTGCTCCTGGAGCCCGTCCGGACCTTGGTTGAGCACGCCGTGCGCCGATGGGACGCGGGCCAGCCTGCCGAAACGGAGGAATTGCTCGGCCAGGCGGTGCGAGCCGCGGGTGACCTCGGATACCTGTGAGGACGGGGCCCGGACGCGGCAAAATGGATTCGCCCGCCGGGCCGCCGATGGGATAGGTGTAGCAGCATGAGTGAGCGTTATCAGCCGCGGCCCGTGACGCCGGATGAGCTGGAGGCCTTCGGCGAGGTACTCAGCCAGGCGTTCAACGAGAACCCGTGGCCGGCCGAGGCCGTCGCGCTGGAGCGCCAGATCTTCGAGTTCGATCGCAGCGTGGCCGTGTTCGACGGCGATGCGATCGTCGGCACGGCCGGTGCGTACTCCTTCCAGCTCACCGTGCCCGGCGCGAGCACGGCGGCGGCCGGGGTCAGCTACGTCGGCGTCCGGCCCAGCCACCGGCGGCGCGGCATCCTGTCGGCGATGATGCGCCACCAGCTCGCGGAGATCGCCGCCCGGGGCGAGGCCGTCGCCGCGCTGTTCGCGACCGAGTCCGGCATCTACGGAAGGTACGGCTACGGCTGCGCCTCCGGGGAGCTGCGGCTGACGATCCGCCGCGGCGAGGGCGCGCTGAGCCCGGCCGGCCACGCGGGAGCGGGCCAGGGCGGCGTGCGGCTGCGGGCCGCCCCGCCCGCCGAGCTGCGCACCGAGCTGGCCGAGGTCTACGACTCGGCCGTCCCGGGCCGGCCCGGGATGGTGTCCAGGGACGAGCGCTGGTGGAACGGCATCCTCTCGGACTTCGAATTCTTCCGGCGCGGCATGACCTCGCTGAAGTGCGTGCTGGCCAGCGACGACTCGGGTCCGTGCGGTTATGCCCTGTACCGGACGAAGGCCGACTGGGCCGAATACGGCCTGCCGCACGGCAGCCTGGTGATCTCCGAGCTCATTGCCGCAGACGCCGCCGCCGCGCGGGCGCTGTGGGCCGATTTGCTCTCCCGGGACCTGATCGGCGAGGTCGTGGCCCGGCAGCGGCCGGTCGACGATCCGCTGCTGGACATGCTCGCCGACCGGCGCCGGGCGCGCGCCGTCCTGACCGACGGGCTCTGGATCCGGCTCGTCAGCGTCCCGGACGCGCTCGGCCAGCGGCGCTACTCCGGCGCCGCTGACGTCGTGCTCGAGGTGACCGACGAAATACTGCCCGCCAACGCTGGCCGGTGGCGGCTGCAGTGCCCGGGGCCCGCTGACGGCGGAGCGCCCAGCTGCGAGCGCACCACGGCGGCGGCGGACATCGTGCTGCCCGTGGAGGCCCTGGGAGCCGTCTACCTGGGCGGCACCAGGCTCGGCACCCTGGCCGCGGCCGGCCTGGTGTCCGAGCGGACGCCCGGCACGCTGGCCAGGCTGTCCGCCGCCATGTACGCCGACCCCGCGCCCTGGTGCGCCGCGACGTTCTGAGCAGGCCGTCGGGCTCGTCAGGTCGGGCCGGGCCCGGCGACGATGACGGGGGCGCTGGTCTTTCCTTTCGCCCAGGTGGTGGTGCGGTCGTAGCTGATGGCGCTGGCGCGGCCGGCCTGCCCGGCGCGCTGGCGGCCTTGCAGGTAGCACCCGGCGAAGACGGCCCGGCCGCCGCCGGTCACGCGGATGGCCTGGCGCGGGGTGACCTCGCCGGTGCCGTCGTCGTTGAGCCCGGGAAACACCTGGCATCCGGTGATGGTCACGGTCCCGGGGAAATCGCGGATGCGGATCCCGGCACCGCCGGCACTGCCGCTCGCGCCGTCGCGCTTGAAGGTGCAGCCCGATCGAGCGAGGCGATGCCGTGCACGGCCGGCCCGGCGGGCAGCGCGGAGCCCGAGAGCATCAGGTTGCGGAAGTGCTGCTCCTCGGACCGGGTGCGGTAGCCGCCGGTGGCCTGGTCGAGCAGGGCGATCACCGCGCTGAGCGGGCAGTCGCCCGGCGCCCAGTCCGGGCCGGGCTTGATCACGCTGCCGTACTCGGCCCAGCTCCCCACCAGCGGCGTCGCCGGACTGCCAGCCCAGCCGACGTAGGGCGGGGCGATGATCGGCCGCCTGGTCTTGTACAAGCCGGGCGGGATCCCTATCGTCTGCCCCGGCTGGGCCCCGCTGACCGCGGCCGCGAAGGCGTCGTCACAGTACGTGCCCCAGGTCGGATCAGCTCCGCAGTCGGCCACGACGTCGATGTCCCCGTATGTCACACCCGCACCGTAACGCGCGAGTAAACGCGTGGCCATGTCTGCGCAGCCGGCGGCCTGGCCGGCGTCATGCGGAGGCCCTGACGGCTAGGGTTGACGAGCATGGACCGGCGGTATTTTCTTTCCGGGGCCGGGCTGGTGGCCGCCGGGGCGATCCCCGGTGCCGTGGCCGGCTTCGCCGCGGAGCCCGTGGTGATGACCGAGGGCCCGACGGCACGGACGGCGGTGCCCGCTGGCCTGACCGCGGCCAGGGTGGCCACGGTGACCTTCCGGGAGCAGCCGGCCAGCCGGCTGGTGGCGCTGACCATCGACGACGGCCCCACCGCCGAGTGGACGCCGAAAGTGCTCGCCATCCTGGCCCGGCGCGCCGTGCAGGCCACGTTCTTCCTGGTCGGCCAGCGCGCGAAGTCCCAGCCGGACCTGGTCAGGCGGGCCGCGGCGGCCGGGCACGAACTCGGCAACCACACCTGGGCGCATACCGATCTCACCCACCTGAACGAGGTATCCGCCCGCGGCGCCCTGGAGCGCACGCATGAGTTCATCGTCGGGCTGACCGGCCGCGCGCCGACGCTGTGCCGGCCGCCGTACGGGCGCATCGACAGCGTGGGGCTGGAGGTCTGCGCCGCGCTGAAGTACGGCGTGGCCCTCTGGTCAGACCACGTCACCGGGAGCAATGCGCGGGCGAACGTGGACACCGTGCTCCGGCAGGCCACTCCGGGCAGCATCGTGCTCGCCCACGATGGCGGCTCGGAGCCGAATGCCGCCCTGATGACCCAGCTCGACCGGCTGATCGGGGCGATGGCCGACGAGGGTTACACGTTCGTCACGGTCAGCCAGCTGCTGGCCGCGCCGGCCCGGCCGCCAGCCGCGGCCGGCGGCCTGGATTAACTGCCGCTGCCGTACGGCCGGGTGATGATCTCGAGCAGGTGGCCATCGGGATCGTCGAAGTACAGGCCGCGACCGCCGTCACGGTCACTGACCGCCCCGGGCCGGGTCCGGCCGGGATCTGCCCAGTACGCCAGGCCCCGCTCGCGGATGCGGCCGAACGCGGCCTCGAACTCTTCCTCGCCGACCAGGAAAGCATAGTGCTGGGACGTGATATCGCCGCTGGTCTCGGAGAAATCCAGCGAGACCCCGTTGTCGGCCTCCACCACGAGAAAGTGCCCGAAGCGGGTAGCCGCCGGCAAGCCCAGGATCCCGGTGAGGAACGCCGCCGACCGCTGCTGGTCGCGGCACGAGACGATGGTGTGGTTCAGCTGCACGCTCATGCCATCAATTCTCCGGCTTCTCGCCCGGCACCGGTCCAGCCGGGGCAGCCGCGGTGAGGTGGGTCAGCACGCACCGCCAGCGGCCAGCCTGCCGGACGAACACGTCCGTGGTCCACTCGTCAGCCTCGAGCCGCTGGCCCTGGTAGTGCGCGGTGCTGGTCATCCGCACCGTGACCACGGCGGTATCGCCGTAGACCCGGACCCGGCTGACCCCGGCCGCGATCATGACCGAGTGAGTCAGCTCGCCGGACCGCAGCACAGCCAGGAAGCGCTCCGCGGCGGTAATCCCAGAATCGGAGACGACCACCCAGTCATCCGCCATGAAGCCCGCGATCCGCCCGGCATCATTGGACACGATCGCCCGCGCCCAGTCCTCCTCGACCGCGACTAGTTCCGCGCGGACCGCAGCGCCCGGATCAGGTGCTATAGCGTCGCCGCTCATTTCCCTCCCTCTTTCTGGCCCGCCCGGCCCGGCGCCGCCGGGTGGCGGGCGATGGACTCCTGGTCAAGTAGGCGCTTAGCTGGCCTGCGTGGACTTCGATGATGTGGCTGCCGTGGTGGCGGAGGTCACCACCCTGGTCAACGAGCACTACGTGGATCCGGCCGCCGCGGTGCAGATCACCCGCGCGCCGGCCGCGTCGCTGGCCGGCCGCCGGTACGCTGCGGATGAGCAGTGGCTGGCCGCGGCCGTCACCGCTGACCTGCAGTCAGTCAACGGGGACCAGCACCTGCGGCTGGTCTACCACGCCGCCCCGCGGCCCGCCAGCGAGCCCGGCGCCGACGCCCTCATCCTCGATCTGCGGAACTGCCTCGGCGGCGACCCGGGGGCGGCCCGCGCCGTCAGGCCCGGTCACCGGCGGCAACTGGGAAGGCAGCGGCGTCACGCCCGACATCCGCACCTCCCCCGGAGACGAGAAGGACCGGGCCCACCAGCTGGCGCTCGACCACGTCGCCGCGGCCGATGAGTTAGGGCCGTGACGTCAGTCTTATGTCGCAGGCGACCCGAATGTCGCTCGCCAAGTCCAGGAGGTTGTGATGGCCCTTCCCGAAGTCGTGACCCGCGAGCAGTGGCTGGAGGCCAGGAAGTGGCTGCTGGCCGCGGAGAAGCAGGACACCCGCCGGCGTGACGCGCTGAACGCCGACCGGCGGCGCCTGCCGATGGTCCGGATCGAGAAGGAGTACCTGCTGGATGGCCCGCAGGGCAAGGTACCGCTGGCGCGGCTGTTCGGGGACAGCAGGCAGCTGATCATCCAGCACGTCATGTTCGACCCCGCCTGGGACGCGGCGTGTTCCGGCTGCACGGCCGACATCGATGAGCTTTCCGACGGCATGCTCGCGCACCTGCGCTCCCGCGACACGGCCTTCGCCCTGGTGTCCCGCGCGCCGCTGGCCAAGCTGCAGAAGTACCAGGCCAGCAAGGGCTGGACGATCCCCTGGTATTCGTCCCACGACACCGACTTCAACTATGACTTCCAGGTCACCCTGGACCGGTCCGCCGGGCAGGCGGAATACAACTACCAGGTCCTGCCGGGCCAGCCCCGGGGAAGACCAGGGTCCGGAGGAAGTGCCGGGGATCAGCTGCTTCCTGCGCGACGGCGACGACGTCTTCCACACCTACTCGACCTACGGGCGGGGCACCGACATCCTGGGCAGTGCCTACTCGATGCTGGACCTGACCGCGCTGGGCCGGCAGGAAGACTGGGAGGAGCCCAAGGAGCGGGCCCCGCGCGTGCACGGCCCGGACCCGACGTTCAGTGACTGACGCCGCAGGCGGCCGCACGCGGCAGCGGGCGCTAGCGTTATGACAATGAGCACTGCCGTACCCGCCCGCGGCGATGAGCCGTCGCTGCTGAAGCTGGCCCGGGAAGGTGACGAGAGCGCGTTCGGTGAGCTGGTCGGGGCCTACCGCGGTGAGCTGCGGGCCTACTGCTACCGGATGCTCGGCTCGCTGCACGACGCCGAGGACGCCCTGCAGAACGTGATGCTCCGTGCCTGGCGGGGGCTGGCCGGTTTCGAGGGCCGCAGCTCGGTGCGCTCCTGGCTGTACTCCATCGCCAGTAACGCGGCCCTGGACATCATCAGGCACCGGTCCCGGCGAGAGCTCCCGGTCAATTTCGGCCCGGCCGCCGAGCGGGGGGCGGCCCTGGACGCGCCGGTGACGGACCCGGTCTGGCTGGAGCCCTACCCCGACCAGTGGCTGACCGCCAATGCCGGCTCCTCCCCCGAGGCTCGCTACGAGCAGCGCGAGAGCGTGGAGCTGGCGTTCATGGTCGCGCTGCAGCAGCTGCCGCCGCTGCAGCGGGCCGCTCTCATCCTGCGGGATGTCATGAGCTTCTCCGCGGCGGAGGTATCCAGCCAGCTCGGCACGTCGGTGCCGGCCGTGAACAGCGCGCTGCAGCGCGCCCGGGCCACCGCCCGCAGCCGCCTGCCGGCCCGCAGCCAGCAGTCGGCCCTGCGCAACCTGGGCGATCAGCGCACCCGGGCCATCGTCCGGCGGTACGTGGACGCCATGGAGCAAGGCGACGCCGACACGCTGGTCAGCATGCTCACCGAGGATGCCACCTGGTCGATGCCGCCGATCCCCACCTGGTTCCAGGGCCATCAGTCCGTCCGGGAGTTCCTGGTCGGGGGACCGCTCGCCGCGCGCTGGAGGCATCGGACGACCCGGGCGAACGGGCAGCTGGCCGTCGGCTGCTACCTCTTCGACGCCGGCAGCGGCGGCTACGCTCCGGCCGTGATCGACGTGCTGACCCTGGACGGCGAGAAGATCGCCGCGGTGACGGGCTTCCTGACCGGGGTGCTGGAGCCGCCGCGGGCCGTCCCCCCGGCGACCGGCGCGGAGGTCTTTGCCCGCTTCGGCCTGCCCGCCTCGCCAGCGTGAAGCGCGCTCCTTCGGATCGCCGGGAACTGCCGGAACCGGGCGCATTCGCGGGCGTGACAGTCAATTAATGTCAGCTAATATCAGCCCCGCTGGCCCGCCAAGTACGCGATGCTGATCTGCCGCACCGTAACGACCGCTGTCACCCCTTCTCCCAGAAGCTGATCTTTATCGCCGCACTACCGCTACCATCGTGGCCATGAACCCGCTTTCTGGCGTCCTGGGCGAAGCGTGGAAGCTGTACCGGACCTACGCTAAGCACCTGCTGATCATCGCCTTCATCATCTACCTGATCACCGCGATCGTGGCCGGGCTGCTGTCGCTGGCCGGAGGCTTCTTCGGGTCGCTGCTCAGCTCCATCGTGGAGCTCTTCGCGGCGTTCCTGCTGCAGGCGGCGCTGGTCAAGGCGGTGCAGGATGTGCGAGACGGCCGCGTCGACATGTCCGTCGGCGAGACCGTGTCCGCGGCCCGCCCCTACATCTGGGCCGTGGCCGGGGCATCGATCCTGGCCGGCATAGCGATCACGATCGGGCTCATCCTGCTCATCGCCCCGGGCCTGTACCTGATCACCATCTGGGCCGTCATCATTCCCGTTATCGTCATCGAGCGGTCGGGCGTAATGGCATCATTCGGGCGCAGCCGACAGGTGGTCAAGGGAAACGGCTGGCATGTGTTCGGCACGCTGGTGCTGGCGTTCCTGATCCTGATCGTCGTGAGCATCGTGCTCGGGCTTATTTTCTCGGCTCTTCCGGTACTGTTCCGGACCGGGCTGAGCACCGTCATTTCCGGCACCCTGGTCGCCCCGTTCGAGGCTCTGGTGGTGACGCTGATCTACTACCGGCTCATCGGCTCGGGCGACGGGCCAGGCCCGGGCACTGTCCCTCCCGCGGGCGGCTTCGGGACCGCGTAGGCCGCAGCGTTCCCGCGTCCAAAGTCAGGGCGGCGCGCACCGCCCGGCCCGGACCCGCGCTGGGCGGCTAGGCGCCCGGCCGGCCGGGCATCGGGCGGGGCTGGCGGATGCGGGCCAGCACGAGGGTGATGTCGTCCTCACCGCGCTGGCGCAGCGCCTGGGTCACCGTCGCGCAGGCGCTGCCCAGCGTCGCGCGGGGCCCGGCCAGCGCGGCGCCGAGCGCGGTCCGCAGCGCGGCGAGCCCGTCATCAAGCGACCGGGTGCGGCTCTCCACCAGCCCATCGGAGTACAGCGCGAGGGTCGCTCCCGGCGGCAGGCTGACCTGGGTGACTTCGAAGGACTTCGCACCGAGGCCAAGGGGAAGCCCGGGCGGCAGGTCGATCGTCCGCGTCTCGCCACCGGGGAGAACGAGCACGGGCGGCAGGTGCCCGGCCTGAGCGGCGACCATGGAGCTGGCGGCCGGGTCGATGATGGTATAGATGCAGGTCGCGAACGGTGCCGCGGTCATTCCCGCAGCCATCTCGTCCAGCCTGTGCAGTACATCGCCCGGCGGCAGGTCAACGCCGGCCAGGATGTGCGCCGCCGTGCGCAGCTGCACCATGACGGCCGCCGCCTCCGGGCCATGGCCCATCGCGTCACCCACGATGAGCACCGCCCGGCCGTCGGGCAGCGGCACGATGTCATGCCAGTCGCCGCCGACGACGCTGGCGCCGACCGGCAGGTAACGGTGCGCGACCTCCAGGCCGGGCGGGACCCGCTGGCGCCCCGGCAGCAGGCCGCGCTGCAGCGCGAGCGCGGTCCGCTGCTCCCGGTGGTAGAGCCGGGCATTGTCGATGCACACTGCGGCCCGGGCGGCCAGCTCACCGGCCAGCGCGATGTCGCTGGTGTTGAACGCGGGGCTGGCCGGCGTCCGGCAGAAGGTCGCGCATCCCACCACGATCCCGCGGGCGATGAGCGGCATGGCCAGGAACGAGTTGTAGCTGGAGGCGACTTCCCGGCCGCCGGGGTGGCGGCCGAGCCGTTCCGCGCTCTCCCCGTCCACCTGGTCGAACAGGACGGGGCCGCCGGTCGCCATGGCCCGCGCCCGGGGCGAATCCACGCCGAAGGCCAGCACCTCGCCGGGGCGCAGCAGGCCGTCGGTGACGGCCTCGTCCTGGCCGGCCAGGCGGGCCGCCAGGCGCCGTACCACCGGCCCGTGCCCGGCCCGCGGCGAGGACAGCTCGTCCGCCGCGAGCAGGCGTTCCGCTGCGTAGATGACGGCTGCGTCGGCGAATCCTGGAACAGCGGAGTCGGCGACCTCGATTCCGGTCTGGGTGAGGTCGAGGGTGCTGCCGATCCGGGCCGCAGCCTCGCTTAGCCAGCTAGGGACGGGCTGCGGGGACACCTGCTGGACGATCACCAGGCCGCCGCCCAGCCCGGCCAGCGGCTCGCAGCGCATGGCAAACCGGCCCTCGCCCAGGTTTCCGCCCGCGGCGGTCGCGGTCCATACCCGCCCCGCCGCGACCTCGGCCAGCGCATGGTCCACGAGCTGGCGCTGGCCCGGGCTGGTCATCAGCACGTCGCACACGTGCTTCCCGGTCACCTCGGGCCCGGGATAGCCGAACAGCCGGGTAGCGGTCACCGACCAGGAGGCGATCAGGCCCTGCGGATCCAGGGTGAACGTGGCCAGGCCAGCCAGGTCCGGCTCGTGCCGCCGTGGCAGCGCGGGCTTTCCGTCCCTGGCTATCTGCAACTCCACCGGTGCCTGCACCAACCTTGACGACTAATTCGCCGTGCTTGCCGCGGCCGGTCGTGGCAATGGCCGCAGGTCTTTCGCCTCGTAACGGCTCGGCACCGGCAATAATCAGCTGCCAGCGCCGCTGAGATACTCTGCCAAAGATCGAATGTATCGCATCATAGGCGCCAAAATGGCGCCCGGCGCCGGGCGCCGGAGAGCTATTATCCAGGCGCCGGGGCCAGTGACCGGCACCGCGTGCAGGCGTCAGGGGATGGAGGCGGGATGACCGGCGAGCCGGACTGGGTACCGCCGGGAGTCGACACCAAGCGGGCGAACGCGGCCCGGATCTATGACTATCTGCTGGGCGGCAGCCACAATTTCCTGGCTGACCAGGACGTGGCCCGCGCGCTCGCCGCGGTGGAGCCGAACGTCCGGTTGTTCGCCCGGGCCAACCGCGAGTTCCTCGGCCGGGCGGTGCGGTTCCTCGGCGAGGCCGGCATCCGGCAGTTCCTCGACATCGGCTCCGGCATACCGACCGAGGGAAACGTGCATCAGGTCGCCCAGCGGGCCGTTCCGGGCACCCGGGTCGTCTACGCCGACATCGACCCGGTCGCGGTCGCGCATAGCAAGACCATCCTGGCCTGGAACGAGAACGCCGCGGTCATCCAGGCCGACCTGCGCGATCCGGAGAAGATCCTCACCGACCCGGCCACCGAGCGGCTGATCGACTTCAGCCAGCCGGCCGGGCTGCTGCTGGTCTCCGTGCTGCCGTTCATCGCCGATGCCGCAGATCCGTGGCACATCGTGGCCACCCTGCGCGATGCGCTCGCGCCCGGCAGCTACCTCGTGCTCTGCCATGGCACCGACGAGGGCCAGCCCGCGATGATCCAGGCCATGGACAAGGTGTACAACCGCAACGTCGCCATCCGGGCCGGAGCCCGCTCCCGGGCCGGACATCCTGCGTTTCTTCGACGGCTTCCGGCTCGTGCCGCCCGGGCTGGTCGATCCCTCGCTCTGGCGGCCGGACCCGGCTGATGCTGAGCCCGACGCCCCCGGCCAGGTCTGGGGCCTGGCCGGCGTGGGGCAAATGCCCTGACCGCGGCCGGTCCAGCTGGCTGAAATGCGGGTGAGACGCGTCTTGACCGTGGCGCGGAACCAGTCCAGTCGCCTGAGTTGCCGCGGATGACCCCGGCGCCGTAGCACCCGTCCGGCCGTCTGCGGACTCCGGCCGGAAGTGGCTTGCCAGAGGCCTATATACTCAGTATCATACTGAACATGATACGAAGTTGCGTGAACTCATGAGCGTCCGGCACGCGCTGCTCGCGCTGCTGAGCGAGGGGCCCAAGTACGGCCTCCAGCTCCGTGAGGAGTTCGAGGCGGGAACGGGCGAGATCTGGCCGCTGAACGTGGGCCAGGTGTACACGACACTGCAGCGGCTCGAGCGCGACGGGCTGGTCCAGTCCGACGACGCCGAGGAGGACGGCCCGCAGAAGGGCTTCCGGATCACCACCGGCGGCGAGCTGGAGCTGGCCGCCTGGCTGCGCACGCCGCCGGACCTGGCCTCCCCGCCCCGCGATGAGCTGGTGATCAAGGTGCTGGTGGCGCTGCGGGTTCCCGGTACCGACGTGCACGAGGTGGTTCAGGTGCACCGGCGGTATCTGGTCGAGCTGATGCAGCAGTGGACGCGGATCAAGGAAGACGCCGCCGAGCACGATCTCGGGCTGGCCCTGGCGGTGGACGCCGAGCTGTTCCGGCTGGACTCGGTGATCCGGTGGCTGGACTCGGCCGATAGCCGGATCAAGCGCGCCGAAGTTGACCCGCCGGCGCCTGCTCCCTCTAACTTGCCGCGGCTGCGGCGGAAAGTAGTAGTGCGGTAATGAGCATGCTTGAGTTCCAAGAGGTGTCGAAGGCATACGGCCAGGGCGCGTCCGAGGTACAGGCGCTGTGCAAGGTCAGCATGGTGGTCGAGGCCGGCATGATGGTGGCGGTGATGGGCCCGAGCGGATCGGGCAAGAGCACGCTGCTGACCATCGCCGGGAGCCTGGAGAGCCCGACGAGCGGCGAGGTGCTGGTCGGCGGCGCCGCGCTGACGAAGATGTCGCGTAACGACCGGGCCCGGCTCCGCCGCCGCTCGATCGGGTACGTGTTCCAGGACTTCAACCTGCTGCCCGGGCTGACCGCGGCCGAGAACGTGACGCTGCCGCTGGAGCTGGACGGCGTCGCCGCCCGGAAGGCGCGCGTCGTCGGGCTGCAGGCCCTCGAAGATCTCGGCCTGGGCAACCGGGCGTCGGCGTTCCCCGATGAGCTCTCCGGCGGCGAGCGCCAGCGAGTGGCGATCGCCCGCGCGGTGGTGGGGGATCGTCGCCTGCTGCTCGCCGACGAGCCCTCCGGCGCGCTCGACTCGGTGAACGGGGAAGCGGTCATGCGGCTGCTGCACGAGGCGTGCAAGCAGGGCGTGGCCGCGGTGGTGGTGACCCACGACGCGCAGCTCGCCTCGTGGGCCGACCGGGTTGTCTTCCTGCGGGACGGGCGGGTGGTCGACCAGACCGCGCCGCGGCCAGGCCCGGAGTCGCTGCTCACGCGGGGACAGAGCCGGTGAGCACCGCAGTGCGGGAGCGCCCGGCGGAGCTGGGCGCCGTCAACGGCGGCGTGCCCGCCCGCCGCGCCGTGGTCCGCTGGGCGTGGCGGATGTTCCGCCGCGAGTGGCGCCAGCAGCTGCTCGTCATGGGGCTGATCGTGGTCGCCGTGGCCGGCACGTTCATCGGGGCGGCGGTGGCCACTAACACGCCGCCACCGGCGGGCGCGGGCTTTGGCACGGCTCAGGATCTCGCCACCATCCAGCCGCCTAACCAGCAGCTCCCCGCCCAGCTGGCCGCGCTGCAGCATCGCTTCGGCCGGGTCGACGTCATCGAGAACCAGGTAATCGCTATCCCCGGCTCGATCAACACCTATGACCTGCGCGCGCAGAACCCCAGCGGCCCGTTCGGGCAGCCGATGCTCGCCCTGGTCAGCGGGCACTACCCGGCCGGTCCCGGCCAGGTGGCCGTGACCGGCGGCGTGGCCTCCGCCCTTAACCTCAGGATCGGGGATCTCTGGCATCAGGACGGCACCGCCCGCCGGGTGGTCGGCATCGTGCAGAACCCGCAGAGCCTGCTCGACGAGTTCGCTCTGGTGGCTCCGGGCCAGGTCCGGGCGCCGAGCCAGGTCACCGTCCTGTTCGACGCGCAGGGGAAGGGCCCGGCCTCCTTCGGCCGGAACGTGCACGTGCAGGCCCGCGGGGCGGCGACCCCGGGCAATGCGCTCAACCCGGACACCATCGTGCTCGCGCTGGCCACGGTCGGGATGCTCCTGATCGGCCTGGTGTCGGTGGGCGGCTTCACGGTGCTGGCACAGCGCCGGCTGCGCTCGCTCGGGATGCTCGGCGCGCTGGGCGCCACGGACCGGCACATCCGCCTGGTCGTGCTGGCCAACGGTCTCGTCGTGGGTGTCGCCGGCACGCTGATCGGGGCCGCGGTAGGCCTGGCCGCCTGGCTGGCCTACCGGCCGCGCCTGGAGGCGAGCGCCCATCACGTGATCGGCGCGTTCGCGCTGCCGTGGGCGGTGATCGTCCCGGCGATGGTGCTGGCCGTCGTGGCCACCTTCTTCGCCGCCTCGCGGCCGGCCCGCGCGATCACCAGGGTCCCCATCGTCACCGCCCTGTCCGGGCGGCCCGCTCCCCCGCGGCAGGTGCACCGCACGGCCGTGCCCGGTATCGCGTTTCTGGTCGGCGCCTTCGTCCTGCTGACCTACGCCGGCAGCAGCACCCAGGGCGGCGGCGGAATGCTCGGGCTGGTCATCGGCCTGGTCGCCCTCATCGTGGCGGTGATCCTGCTGGCCCCCTTCTGCCTGACGGCACTGGCCCGGCTCGGCCGGCGCACCCCGATCGCGGTCCGGCTGGCCCTGCGCGACCTGGCCCGCTACCGGGCCCGCTCGGGCTCGGCCCTCGCCGCGATTAGCCTCGGCGTGCTGATCGCCGTCCTCGTCTGCGTGGAATCCGCGTCCCGGTTCGGGAACGTCCTGGACTACGCCGGGCCCAACGTCGCGTCGAACCAGATCATCGTTTACACGCCCAACGGGCCCTATGGTCCCGGGGGTCCCGGCAGTGGCGCCGGCAGCGCCGTGAAGGGAGGCACGCTGGCCTCGGAGGCGGCGACCACGCGAGCCATCGCTACCGCGCTCGGCTCCCGCGACGTCGTCCAGCTCGAAACGACCAGCGCCTCGCTGCAGCATGCCGCCCCCGGGCGCAGCTGGTCCGGGCCGGTGTATGTGGCCACCCCGCAGCTGCTGCGGGCCTTCGGGATCAAGGCCTCCTCGGTCGACCCTGCGGCCGACATCCTGAGCATGCGGCCCGGGCTGTCGGGTATCTCCGAGATGCAGCTCGTCTACGGCAACTACTACTCCAACGGTCAGCGCCAGGGGCCGGTATCATTCCCCTGCCCGGCCAGCGACTGCCGCGCCAATCCCGTGATCCAGGAGGTCAGCGCCCTCCCGTCCGGCACCTCGGCGCCCAATACCGTGATCACCTCGCACGCGATCCGTGAGCTCGGCCTGCACGCCATCACGTCCGGCTGGCTCATCCAGGCCCCGCACCCGCCCACCGCCGCGCAGATCACCAACGCCCGGCTGACCGCGGCCGCGGCCGGCCTGAGCATCGAGACCAAGTCCAGCATCCCGACCTCCGCGGAGATCATCAACTGGGCCACGGCCTTCGGGATCTTCCTCGCGCTGGCCATCCTCGCCATGTCCGTCGGCCTTATCCGCAGCGAAACGGCCAGTGACCTGCGCACCCTGACCGCCACCGGGGCCAGCGGCTCGACCCGGCGCATGCTCACCGCCACCACCGCCGGCGCGCTCGGCCTGCTCGGCGCGGTCGTGGGCACGGTGGCCGCGTACATCGCCGCGGTCGCCTTTTCCCGCAGCAACTCGCTCGACGGCCTGTCGTCCCTCCGGTACGTCCCGGTGACCAATCTCCTGATCATCGTGGTCGCCATGCCGCTCATCGCGGCGGTGGCCGGCTGGCTGCTGGCCGGCCGGGAACCACCGGGAATCGCGCACCAGCCGATTGGGTGAAACCGCACCGGGCCGCGTGATGTGATGAGCATCCGGTATGCCCTGCTCGCGCTGCTGAGCGCGGGACCCAGGTGCGGCCCGCGGCTCAGCGAGGAACTTGCGGCGAGGCCCGGCGAGGTGCGGCCGCCGGATGCGGACCAGGTGTCCGCGGTGCTGCAGCGGCTGGAGCGCGACGGGCTGGTGGTGTCCGGCGATCCCGGCGGCGGCCCGCCGCCGGGATACCGGATCACCGCCGACGGGGAGCGGGAGCTGGCCGGGTGGCTGCGCACGCCCCCGGATCTGGCCGTCTCGCCCCATGCCGAGCTGACCGCGAAGATCATGGTCGCGCTGCGGGTGCCCGGCACCGACGTGCATGAGGTGGTCCAGGCGCACCGCCGTCATCTGGTGGAGCTGATGCGGCAGTGGACCCGGGCCAAGCAGGACCAGGCCGATCACAATCTTGGCCTGACCCTGGCCATCCAGGCCGAGCTGTTCCGGCTCGACTCGGTGATCCGGTGGCTGGACGACGCCGACGGCCGCCTCCAGCGGGCCGCAGCCAGCCCGCCGCCCCGGCCTGCCCCGCCCGCGATAGATGACCGCATCCGGACCTCCGACGCCGACCGGGACCGCGTCACCGCCCGGTTGCGCGACCACTACGCCGAGGGGCGGCTCACGCATGCGGAACTGGACGAACGGATGACGGCGGCGCTGACGGCCAGGACCTTCGGTGACCTGCGAAAGATCATGGCCGACCTGCCTGCATAGGCTGCGTCATCTGAACGGGCATCCGGCGGCCCCCACGCACCGCGCGGCCAGCCGGGCCGGGCGCCGGCCCGCCGGGGCTTGCCAGCGGCCGGCCGGGGTGGTCGGCTGGGCTGGTGACCCGGTCCGTGGCTGTTGCTCAGGCGGCTGACTATTTCGACTCGGGTGCCTTCCGGGCCGATCTTTCCCGCCGGGTGGGGTTCCGGACCGAAAGCGGGCTGGCCGCCCGGCGCGCGGACCTGCTGGCGTACCTGGAGCAGGAAATGGTTCCGGCGGCGGCCCGGCTCGGCGCCACGGCCCGGATCCTGGACAACCCGGATGACCGCGGCGGGCCGTTGCTGATCGCGCGCCGGCCGGAGGCGGCCGGGCTGCCGACGGTGCTGACCTACGGTCACGCCGATGTGGTGCTGGCCGAGGAGCACCGCTGGCGGGCCGGGCTTGACCCGTGGCGGGTCACGGTGGAGCGGGATCGCTGGTACGGCCGGGGAACGGCCGATAACAAGGGCCAGCACACCATCAACCTGGCCGCGCTGGAGCAGGTGCTGCGCGCGCGGGGCGGGCGGCTCGGCTTCAACCTGGTGATCCTGATCGAGACGAGCGAGGAATCCGGGTCGCCGGGGCTGCGGGAATTCTGTGCCCGGCACGCCGCGGACCTGGCCGCGGACGTGCTGATCGCCTCGGACGGGCCGCGGGTGTCGGCCGCGCGGCCGACCGTCTTCCTCGGCTCGCGCGGCTCGGCGGTGTTCACGCTGCGGGTGCCGCTGCGCGAGCGCGCCTATCACTCCGGCAACTGGGGCGGCGTGCTGCGCAACCCGGCCACGGTGCTGGCCAGCGCGGTGGCCTGCCTGGTGGACTCCCGCGGCCGGATCCTGGTGCCCGGCCTGCGGCCGCCGCCCATCCCGCCGGCCGTCCGGGCCGCGCTGCGCACGATCGGAGTCGGCGGCGGCCCCGGTGACCCGGAGATCGACGACGACTGGGGTGAGCCCGGGCTCACCCCGGCCGAGCGGCTGACCGGCTGGAACACGCTCGAGGTGCTGTCCCTGGCCGCCGGGAACCCGGACACCCCGGTCAACGCCATCCCCGGCTCGGCGCATGCTGGATGCCAGCTCCGGTTCGTGGTCGGCACCGACATCGCGGGCATGACGGCGGCCCTGCGCGGTCACCTGGATCAGCGCGGCCTCGCGATGGTCGCGATAGAGCCGGGCGAGGTGATGAACGCCAGCCGCGCCGATCCGGACGGCCCGTGGGTCCGGTTCGCCCTGGCCTCCCTGGAACGCACCGCGGGCGCCCGGCCTGCGCTGCTGCCCAACCTCGGCGGCAGCCTGCCCAACGACGTGTTCACCGACGAACTCGCCCTGCCGACCATCTGGATCCCGCACTCCTACCCGGCCTGCGCCCAGCACGCCCCCGACGAGCATCTGCTCGCCCCGCTGGCCCGTGAGGCATTGCAGCTGATGGCCGGGCTGTTCTGGGATCTCGGCGAGCCGTCCGGCCACCCGCGCGCGAGCGGAGCAAAGGAATCCCCGGAGGGTCCGTCGCGCTTATCCGCGCGGCCAGAGGACCTTTCCGAGGGCGATGCCGCCGGCCAGCCCGAGCAGGAGCGTGGAGCCGGTCTTCATGGCCGTACCGCGCGGCGCGGCCGGACGGACGGCGGCGCCCGCGGCGGCCGCTGAGTCAGGCGCTGTCCCGGCCGGAGCGGCCGCTGAGCCAGGCGCTGTCCCGGCCGCAGTCCCGGCAGGACTCGTCACGCTGACCGCGGCTGGCGCGGTGCTGACCGCCGCCCCGGAACCGATCGCGGCCGTCGTGACCGGAACGGCTGGCTGATCCGGCCGATCGGGTTCGCCGGAGCGCTGCAGCACGACCGCCAGCTCGGGGCGGCGCTGCTGGGCGGCCGCGTACATCTGGTAGGCGCGCACGTCGGCGTCGGTCAGCGGCGGCGGGAACATGCTGCGCGGCCAGATCCGGCGGGCCCGCACGACGTTGAACTCCGCCGCGTACAAGGTGAGCTGCGCCTGCAGGTAGAACCAGGCGAGCAGGCCCAGCACCACGCCGAAGGTGCCGTAAGCGGAGTTGGTCTTCAGCTGGTGGCCGATCAGGTACCCGCCGAAGTACTGCAGCACCTGCCAGCCGATCGCGGCGATCACCGCGCCCAGCAGCATGTCCCGCATCCGGACCTCCTTGGCGGTGCCGACCCGGAACGCCAGCCAGAACACGCCGACGTTCAGCGCCAGCGAGACCAGCAGCGCGCCGATGCGCGCGCCCGCGCCCGAGATCACGTGCCCGGTCCCGCCGGCGTAGCTGGACAGGGTGATCGTGATGATCAGGCCCGGCCCGATGACCAGGATCAGCCCGACGCTGCGCAGTATCGACAACGGGAACCCGGGCCGCCGCGTGTAGGGCACCGCCCAGACCGTGTTCAGCGCGTTCTGGATGGCGCTGGCCACCCCGAGTGCGCCGAACAGCGTCAGGGCAATGCCGATGAAGAGCGCGACCCCGGTGCCGCTCAGCGAGTGCGCGTGGCTGCGCAGCTGGCCGCCGATCAGCGGGTACTGCGAGAAGGCGGAGTTCAGCAGGTCGTTCTTCAGCTTCGGGTTGCCGCGCAGCACCAGGTCCAGCACGGTGTACAGGACCAGCAGCAGCGGAAAGATCGACGCGAACGCGTAGTAGGACACCAGCGCGGCCAGGTTGCCGGCCTGGTCGTCGCCGAACTTCTTCCAGGCGCCGATCACATACCCGAGCCAGGGCCGCCGCTGCTGGAACCGATCGACGGCGTGCTGCGCCTTCTGCACCGCGTTCATGGTGCCGGGCCATACCCTCGGCAGGGTCGTTCAAGCAGGGGCGCTGCCCCCGGCCAGGTGATCAGGACACCTTGAAACGGGGCACCCGGCGCCAGCCGCGAACCGCGCTGCTAACCGGGCCGGGCGCCGGTCAGGCGAAGTCCCCCGGAGTGAACTCCCGGGGCTCGACGAGCACCAGCCAGTTGCCCGAGTTGTCGCGGATGATGGCCTCGACGCCGTACGGCCGGTCCGAGGGCTCCTGCAGGAAGACCACGCCCTTGGCACTGAGCTCCTCGTAGGTCTTGAAGCAGTCGTCGACCCGCAGCCCCAGCCCGCCCAGCTGGCCCTTCCCGAGCTGACGCCGGATGAAGTCCGCGGCCTCGTCGTCCAGCGGCGGACCCGGCGTCATCAGCGTGACTTCGAGCTCGGGCTGGCTCGGGAGCCCGACGGTGACCCAGCGGAAACCCTCGCCCATGGTGATGTCGGTGCGCGGCTCGAAGCCCAGCTTGTCGACGTAGAAGGCGCGTGCCTCGTCCTGGTCCAGGCAGTAGACCGTGTTCAGCGAGATGTTAGTGATCATGTCTCGATCGTAGGCGCGGGCGGCCGGCCGGCGCTTCTCTCAGATTGCGCGATCCGGCCGGGCGGCGGCGCGTCCCGCGGTACTGGATCCCGCGGTGCTGGCCGGGTCCAGCACCCCGCGCATGAACAGGTAGCACCCGGGGACACGCGGGCCGCCGCGGGCGGCCCACCGGTCCCGGTAGGCGGTCGGGCTCTCCCCCACCAGCTGGGTGAACCGGGAGGAGAACGACCCGAGGCTGGCGAACCCGACCAGCATGCACACCTCGGTCACGGTCAGGTTGGCGGAACGCAGCAGGTCCTGGGCCCGCTCGATCCGGCGGCGGGTGAGATAGCGGACCGGCGCCTCGCCGTACACCGCCCCGAAGCTGCGGGCGAAGTGGTACTTCGACACCCCGGCGACGTCCGAGAGCTGGTCGAGATCCAGCGCCAGCTGATAATGACGGTCGATGTGGTCCCGGGCCCGGCGCAAGTGCGGCAGCAGGTCCACGGCCACTGCCCGGGTCGTCGCGCTGCCGCTCACGCCGCCAGCGTACGACGAACCCAGCCCGGCCAGGGCCGCGACTTCCGCCGGTCTCCCGGCTCCGCCGGGTCAGTCCGCTCACCTCCGCCGGGTCAATCCGCTCCACCCTCGGCCGACCTGCGGCGGCCCCGTGTCTCCTCGCCGGTAGCGGGTTAGTCCTGGAGCTTGCGGAGAATGCGGGTCAGGTCGGCGCGGTCCGCCGGGCTGAGCCGGCCGAAGACGCGTTCGGCCTCGGTTCCGCGGGCCGCGCTGACCGCGTCCAGGACGCTGATGCCGTGCTCGGTCACCTCGACCAGGGTGGCCCGCCGATCGGCCGGATCGGGCCGCCGTCCGACCAGGTGCCGGGCTTCGAGGGCGTCGATGACCTCGGTGGCCGAGCGCGCCGCGATGCGCAGGTGATCCGCTAGCTCGGAGAGGCGCATCACCCCGTGCCGCTTCAGCACGCGCAGCGCGCGGAACTGCGAAGGGGCGATGTCCCAGGGGGCCAGGGCCTCCTGGGATGTTTCGCGCAGCCGCCGCGCGACGGCCCAGAACGCCTCCGACATCGGCTCGTCGCCGCCGGTGTCGGGCCGGCCGGCCGCGTCACGATCCTCGGTCACCGGAATAGCTTACCAGCGATTCCTGTTGTAACCTCATATTGAGGTAGCCTCAGCAATCAGCCGGAGCAGCTACCTCACCCCGGGCCACCGCATCCGAAGCGCGGCCCGCACCGGCAGAATCGAGTAAGCCCTTGGCACCCCCCAACCCGAACCGAGACATCAGCAGCGCCCGGCATCGCGGATCCAGGACGGTCACCGCCGCCGAGAAGACGCAGGCCCGTGAGGTGTCCCTGCGCCGGATCGGGCAGCTGTTCAAGCCGTATCGCTGGCAGCTGGCCATCGTCACCGCGATCATCGCCGCGTCCTCCGTCGTCGGGCTGGCCTCGCCGTTCCTGCTCCGCGCGGTCATCGACACCGCGCTGCCGGACAAGAACGTGCGGCTGCTGGCCTGGCTGGTCGCCGGGATGATCGCCGTCGCCGCCATCACCTCGGCCTTCGGCGTGATCCAGACCTGGATCAGCACGAAGGTCGGCCAGCACGTCATGCACGGGCTGCGCACCAGCGTCTTCGCCCACCTGCAGCGCCAGTCGGTCGCCTTCTTCACCCGCACCCGGGCCGGCGAGGTCCAGTCCCGCATCACCAACGACATCGGCGGGATGGAGTCCGTGGTGACCTCGACCGCGACGTCGATCGCCGCCAACGTCACCACCGCGGTAGCCACCGCCGTGGCCATGGTCGTGCTGTCCTGGCGGCTCTCCCTCATCTCGCTGGTGGTCATGCCGCCGGCCATCTACCTGACCCGCCGGGTCGCCCGGATGCGCCGGGCCATCACCACCGAGCAGCAGCGCGAGCTGGCCGACCTGAACGTCATCATCGAGGAAGGGCTGTCGATCAACGCCGTCCAGCTGGCCAAGACCATGGACGCCGGCCCGGCCCTGGTGCAGCGGTTCACTGCCTCCTCGTCCCGCCTGATCGACCTGGAGCTGCGCTCCCAGCTGGCCGGGCGATGGCGGATGGCCTCGCTGACCGTCGTCTTCGCCGCGATCCCGGCGATCATCTACCTCGCGGCCGGCCTGCCGCTCACCGCCGGCGCGATGACCATCGGCACCCTGATCGCGTTCACCACGCTGCAGGGCAGCCTCTTCCGGCCGGTCACCGGCCTGCTCAGTACCAGCGTCTCGGTGATCAGCTCGCTCGCGCTGTTCGCGCGGATCTTCGACTACCTCGACCTGCCGGTCGATGTCAGCGACCCGGCCCGGCCGGTGGAGATCGACCCGGCCCGGATCACCGGCCACGTCCAGCTCGAGGGCGTCAGCTTTACTTACCCAGGTGCCGACCGGGCCGCCGTTAATAATGTTGACATCGACGTGCCCGCGGGCAGCACGCTCGCCCTGGTGGGCGAGACCGGATCCGGCAAGACGACCGTCGCCTCGCTGATTGCCCGGCTGTACGACCCGGCCGCAGGCAGCGTCCGGATCGACGGAATCGACATCCGCGACCTGCGGCTGGCCGACCTCGCCGCGATCGTGGGCGTCGTCAGCCAGGAGACCTACCTGCTGCACACCACCGTGCGGCAGAACCTGCGTTACGCCCGGCCCGAGGCCACCGATGCCGAGATCGAGGACGCCGCCCGCGCCGCCCAGATCCACGACCTGATCGCCGGGCTGCCGGACGGCTACGACACCATGGTCGGCTCCCGCGGGCACCGGTTCTCCGGCGGCGAGAAGCAGCGCATCGCGATCGCCCGGACCCTGCTGCGCAACCCGCGCGTGCTCGTGCTGGACGAGGCCACCAGCGCCCTGGACACCGAGACCGAGCGTGCCGTCCAGCTGGCCTTCGACGCCCTCGCCGCGGGCCGCACCACCATCACCATCGCCCACCGGCTGTCCACCGTGCGCAACGCGGACCAGATCGTCGTGCTGGACCACGGCCGCATCATCGAGGCCGGCACCCATGCCAGCCTGGTGGCCGATCACGGCCGCTACGCCACCCTGGCCGCGTAAGCGTGATCACGCTGGCCTGAGGGCCGGGGCGTGGCCCGCGCCGGTGCAGCAGGGCATCATGGCAATGTGGAGCATCTCAGCACCGCCGAGCTGGAGGCGGGCCTGGGCGAGGTCAGGAATTCGCCGTCCGACGGCGGCACGGTCGAGCTCATCGTGCGCCGGCCCGCCGTTGACGGCCGTGAGATCCTCGCGGAGGGCACGCTCGATACTGATTCCGGCCTCGTCGGGGATACCTGGCCGGTGCGGCCGAGCAGCCGCACCGCCGACCGGTCGGCCCATCCGGACATGCAGCTGACGGTGATGAACTCCCGTGCTGCCCTGCTGGTCGCCCGCCATCCTGACCGGCGCATGCTGGCCGGTGATCAGCTCTACGTCGATCTTGACCTCAGCCCGGCTAACCTGCCGCCCGGCACCCGGCTGGCCGTGGGCTCGGCGGTCATCGAGGTGACCGACCAGCCGCACCTGGGCTGCGCCAAGTTCGCCGCCCGGTTCGGTAATGACGCGTGGCGGTTCGTCAACTCCCGGGTCGGCCGCGCGCTGCGGCTACGCGGCCTGAACGCCCGGGTGGTGGCCGCCGGAACCGTCCGTCCCGGCGACGTGATCCGCAAGTGCCCCCCGGATCCGCTGGTCACCCTCCGCGGGGCCAGCGAGCCGGGGGACGCCGCGGTTACCGGCTCAGCTCGGCGATCTGGGCCCGTGCGGCGGCGACGAGCTCCGCATTCGTATTCGCGTGGCCGCTGAGTCCCCAGCCGCCCTCGGGAGCCTCGGTCAGCAGCACCCAGGTGCGGTCGGCGAGACCCGGGTCACCGGCCGCCGCGGCGACGATGTCCGTGAGCTTGCGCACGACGGCCAGCTGCTTCTCCCGGTCCAGCGCACCGGAGTTCGTCAGCACCTGGACGCGCACGTAATTGCTGTCGCCGTCCACGTTGGACAGCGAATCCGCGGGCAGGTCATGCACGAACGCCGCGGTGTTCTGGCGGAACATCGGAATGTCCGGGACCTTCTCGATCGTCATCACGGCGGTGGCCAGGTCCACGGCGAGCTGGTGCTTGTCGGCGAACGTGCCGGCGGCCGCGTAGGCGTCGATCATGGGCATGGAGAACTCCTCTGATTCCGGCGTGCCGCCGGGATCCCGGCGCACTCATCGCTATGACGATCGTCATAGTATTTCTATGATGACCGTCATAGTCAAGGGCTCGCGCCAGCCACCTGGCCGGCCGCAGCCCGGCTAAGCTGGGCGGCCGGCCGGGAGTAGCGGCCGGGAGACCGGAGAGATCATGGACCAGAGCGTCCGCGAGCGCATGGTGGAGAGCGCTGTCGTCCTCCTGGCCAAGCACGGCTTTCAGGGCGCGTCCTTCTCCGAGGTGCTGGCCCGTTCCGGTACTCCCCGCGGGTCCATCTATCACCATTTCCCGGACGGCAAGGAGCAGCTGATCGCCGCTGCGGTCGACCACGCCGGCGCCCAGGCGGTCCAGCTCCTCGACACGCTCGACGGACGCGGCGCGGTGGAGATCGTCGACGGCTTCATGGCGATGTGGCGCTCTGTTCTCCAGCGCTCCGGTTTCACGGCCGGGTGCTCCGTGCTGGCCGTCACGGTATCGGCGGATTCCCGCGAGCTGCTCAATCGCGCCGCTGAGGCGTTCAGGTCGTGGCAGGCACGGCTGGCCGGGCTGCTCCGCTCCGCAGGTCTTTCACCGGACGACGCGGACGGGTTCGCCACCATGCTGATCGCGGCCAGCGAGGGCGTTGTCGTGCTCGCCCGGGCGCAGCAGGCCCTGGCGCCGTTCGAGACCGTGCACCAGCAACTTCGCGCGATGGCCGCGAAGTACGGTGCCAGTACCTGAGCCGGGCCGAGGCGTCGGCTGGCTCGCGAACCGCGAGTCCGGTTGTGTGCCCACCGCCTGAACCGCCGTGGACCTCAGCCTTTCAGCCTTGGTCGTTGCGGTATTGGCCCCGCCAGTTGCGGTGCTGTTTGTCGAAGTGCCAGCCGTGGGCAATACACGCCCCCCGCACGGCCGCCCGGGGGAATTCACCTCTTAGCTGTATGACGGTGCCAGTGCCTTTAACGGCCAGCTCCAGCACCCAGACCCGGCTCATGGCCCCGCGGTGCTGCAGGACGAAGGCCAGCTCATCCCCGGACTGGCGGGACAAGACAGCCACCCGGCCGCCCGGCTCCACGTACCTGATGGCGTCCGCGGTGATCTCCACGCGCCGGCGAGGACGCCGGTTCATCCTGATCCAGCCCACAATCAGCAGCACCAGCGCGGCACCGAACACGACCACTCCGACGACCCGTCCGGCCGAGGTCTGCGCGTGCTTTATGACATTGAAGAATGCCACGCCGAAAGCCACGAGTATGAAAGCCAGCACAATATTGCTCTGCCAGCGCCTTTCGACGAAGACAGTAGCTTCCTGATCCGGGGCCTGGCCGCGGCTAATCTCGCTCACCCGGGGATCGTACTGCTGCTCTCACTGGGGATTCGCGGCTGTGACTTGTTAGAGTCATTGGCTGGTATGTCAGGGCGGCGAACCGAGGGAGCCTGGCGGTGAGCGAGTCCGAATCGGTCCGGCTGGTGCAGGCAGCCAGTCTGGGGATCCGCGCATCCGTCACCGAGACGATGCGGCAGGCGGAAGCGCTCGACCACCGGTACAGCACCGATTACGTCAGCCGGACGGTGCGCCAGGTCCTCGCCGCGTGGGCGATGGCGGTCGACGGCGACGGCTCGGGGCTGGCCGCCATCACCGAGCCGGATGTCGCCCATGACCTGCTGCATCCGACCAGGGTGACACCGTGGCAGCTGACTCCTGGCCCGAGAGTGACCCAGATCGAGGTCTGGAGTATTGAGCCGGACCGAGAGCCTCCGGAGCTTCACGTCCAGTTCCGGTTCACCGGCCACCGCCGATTCGACGACCCGGGCCGGGCTGAAGAGGCGGGCGCAGATCCCAACTTCGTCGGCTCGCTGGGCCTGAAGCTTCCGGGCTCGGGGCCGTGGCGACTGGCTTACAGCCGCATGGAGACCCTCGATGAGTACGAGCACTACGTGTTCATCAGCCGCCGCGAGACGCCCGAGGAGTACCGGCAGCGCACCGGGTCATCAGCATGTCCCGTGGCGGCGGCCGGGCCGGTGCGCAGGTACCGGATCATCGCCGGCTTCGCCGAGCATGACGAACGGTTCGGTTCCCGGGCGGAGGTCGAGGTACAGCTAGCGGCGGCGCCGGCCCGCGAGGAGGCCGTGCGGCTGGTGTGGCCAGCCGTCAACGAGGAGACGACGAGGGCTCTCGGCGAAGGAGACTGGCGACCCTCCCTGAACTGGATAGACGTCTTCGAGCTGCTCGACGATCCCCCCTCAGGCTGATCCTGCGGCCGGTCTCCGGCATCGACACCCAGCCGATGGTGCACGGCAACGTACTCTCGGCAGCCGTGTCTTGGCGTGTACAAGTCTGAAAGCTGGTCGCAATACGTCCGCCCGTAGTAACATTGCCGCAGCGATTGGGTATTGTGCTCGCTTATGTAGGGGGAGAAGGCTAACCGCCAAGGTAACATAATCTGCAGCGCAGAGAGTGTGATGGTCATGACCGAGACACAGACGCCGGACCCTTCAGGGAAGCGCGCGTTACGCCCTCGCATTTTTGGCGGAATCCGCCGCCAGAAGTCCCAGAAGAGGTCTACTCGATTGATTGATCACTTAAATGAGTACGTTCAGCGTCTTGCCAGCGGCGACCCTGCATCGGGAACTATCGTAGCGGAATCCTACATTGCCGAATTAGGGAATGCGGATAAACAGCAGAAACGTTGGCGGAGAATCTATTACGATATGCGCGGTCTTGTGATCACCGCTTCCGCCTTGATCACAGCTCTGACTGCTATCAATCTTCATGGTGGCGCAGCATTCGCCTTACGTGTGCTAACCCTGGTCCTAAGCGCAGCGGTGACTGTTGTCACAGCCTTCCTTGAGCTGTTCCAGGTCAATCATCGGTGGCGTCTGTATCGTCAGCTTCGCAACAGGCTGGAGAATATCGGCTGGCAAACCGCGACCCGAGGAGGCAGTGCAGCGTCTCCGTTGCTTGCCGACCTGGGGCGTGACTTTATAAAGGCGATGAACGCCTTCGAAAGAAATTATATTTCACAGGTCGCGAGCGGCGGCGAGACAGAAGAAAATCCTCCGCTGGAGAGCCACCGCCAAGCAAGACGAGAACAGCAGCACAAGCCCGATTGAACCACCCCAAGCACGGCTGGCCTGGCCATGCGCGGATCTGCCGGCTGTCGCTGGGGCAGGATCGGTCAGTCACCGGATGTATCAAGTACGGCGCCATCCGCTCTGGGTCTATGAGGTAGCTGGGACGGACCTGGCGGATTTGCCGCGGGGCCAGCGGTCTCAGCCTGACGCTTTACGATCGGAGCCGGTCATGGCCACTCCCCCGACCATCTCAGCAGGCGCGCCGGACCCACCGTCCGCTGGGCGCAGTACCTCCTTGTCCGGCGGACGTTGAGCTACAAACAGATCGACGGCATCTTCGGCCCGGTAACCAAGGCTGCCGTAGAGCAATTCCAGCTCGACGGCCATCTGACCGTCGACGGCATCGTCGGGCCCGCTACCTGGGCCGCGCTCGGCGGCGACGGCGCACGGCCACCGACACTGGAAAACGGATCTCATGGATCGGTGGTCGAAGAGCTGCAGACCGCGCTGAACGAGGGACGCGGCAGCTTCGCGCCCGGCTCCAACCCGGTGCTCACTGTCGACGGCATTTACGGCCCGGAGACCGCCGCCGCGGTCTCCGGGACCCAGAAGCGTGGCGGCATCAACGCCGACGGCGTGGTCGCCCTCCAAACATGGGCACTGCCCATAGGTGCCGCCGGTATGGTGCTCGCCAACCTCTGCAACGTCCCCGGCCCGGGCGGCGGATGACGGTCTCCTAAGCCGGTAACCGGCCGCGCATTACATTCGTCCGCTACGTCAAATGAGCTTTTAGGCCCGGAGGGGAAATGGTAATTACAGGATCCAGCCAGCTGTCAGGACAGGGGAAATCATGACCCCCGCCGGGTCAGCTCAACCAGCGGGCTCCGCGCCAGCAGCTCCCGCGAACGCATCGGCGCCTGCGGGTACGAACAAGCCGCCGGTTCAGCGGCCGCTGGTGAGCCCATTGCTGAGTCCGGGAGTAGACCAGGCGACGCGGGACAGACTCCTTTACAGCGTCAACGGTCGGCAGGCGGTTCTTGTCGAGCTCGACCTGTCAGCCGGCAGGCGCTGACGACATTCGCGAGCAATTCAGGACCGTTTTCCACGCGGCCTTCGAGCAGGAACCTGAGCAGCCGCCCGAGCCCCTGCCAATCTCTGCGCATTACATGCGTTGCCTGCTCACGCAAGACGAGATAGGCCTGCTGGCCGGGCAGGATACGGCTCACCTGGCGGGCGCTTCGCCCCCTGGCCGTACCATCTACCGGATCTGGCCCGACTACCGCGTGCATGCCCACATAGACCGTTCCGTGACCACCATCAAGGCTGACGCCGCAACCCGCACTTACGGGACGGCAGGGACCGGTATGGTCTGGGCGGTCATTGACTCCGGCATCGACAAAGATCATCCGCATTTCGCGGGGGGCACCGTCACCGATCCGGCAGTGTCGCGCCTGCACCGCGACTTCACCGGCCTGCTCATGGCGAATAGCCCCCTGCCGGACGACCCGGCGCCTGCACTGACCGACCCCCTCGGGCATGGCACGCACGTGGCCGGCATTATCGCCCGCGCCGCCCCAGCGGACGGCGGCAAGATTCTCATCGCGGCGAACGAGCCTTCCAGCGATGACATGCCCTCATGGGTTCTGCAGCCCCTTGAGCCAGGGCGGACCCTGAGCGGAATGGCGCCGAAAGCCCGCCTGGTCAGCCTCAAGGTACTTAACGAGGACGGTGTCGCGGCTACCAGCGCGGTCATCGCCGCGCTGGCCCAGGTCCGGGCGTTTAACGCCGATGGCCGGCAACTGCTGATCCACGGGGTGAACCTGTCGATCGGCTGCGAGTGGTATCCCGACGAGTTCGCCGCCGGGCAGAGCCCGCTGTGCCGCGAGCTCGACCAGCTCGTGGGAACCGGGGTCGTGGCGGTTGTCTCGGCCGGCAACGACGGGGCAGGCGGGACGATTACCGGTGGGAGCACCGATGCGCATGGCAGGCTTTCCACCATCACGGACCCCGGCAATGCCCTGCACGCGATTACTGTCGGCTCGACGCACCGCTACCAGCCGCACACCTACGGCGTGACCTACACCTCGTCTAAGGGCCCGACACTGGACGGGCGGCTGAAGCCTGATCTGATCGCGCCGGGAGAGCGCATCAGGTCGGCGGGCACCGGCGCGCTCATCGCGGGCATCGTGCCCCTGCAGAGCAATGACCCGGGTATCGCGCGTTACGTGGAAGATAGCGGTACTTCGATGGCTGCCCCGCATGTATCTGGTGCGATCGCAGCATTCCTCTCGGTGAGAGACGAATACATTGGCCAGCCAGATGAGGTCAAACAGCTGTTCATGAGCAATGCAACATCGCTGGGCCGGCACGAGTTCTTCCAGGGCGCCGGGCTGCTCGACCTGATGCGCGTCCTATCCAATGTCTGACACACACCACCGGGGAAGGCGACATGGCTACTCAGATCGCTGGGCTGAACTACTACGAGCTTGATTTCAATGCTGACGGCACGCTGAGTTCCGACGGAGGGCTCCCCGCGGCCGTGCAAGCCGGCGGGATCAAGGACGTGTTCATGCTGTCCCATGGCTGGAACAGCGGTGTCGACTCGGCTCGCTCCCTGTATGAGTCGATGTTCGCGCTGCTGGCCGGGATGATTCCCGGGAAGCTCGGCACGAGCATCGCGGTCGGCATCATCTGGCCATCGCTGCTGTTTCCCGATGACGACCCGGCGACGGCTCCGCCTATTCCGTCGACCGGCCAGCAACTGGCCGCTGCCCTGGCGCCGGCCTTCCCGCAGCAGCAGCAGAACGTCGCGACGCTGGGCCAGCTGCTGGACCAGCGGCCGCAGGATTCAGCCAGCCTGGAGCAGTTCCACTCGCTGGCTTCCGCCCTGGTCACCTCTCCCCCGCTCGCGGCTGAGGATGCCTGGCCAGCAGGCAGCGATCACCGGCGATACCGCGGCCGTGTTCGGCAACGCCGCCGCCATGTCGAAAACGCCCGCCAGCAGCGCCCAGGGCCTTCCGAACCCCTTCACCAGTCTCTGGAACGGTGCCGAAGAAGTACTGCGCAGCATGTCCTACTACGAGATGAAAAACCGGGCGGGCGTCATCGGCCGCAACGGCCTGGGGCCCATGATCGGGAGGCTCGCTGCCGCCGACGCCGGGATCCGCGTCCACCTGATGGGGCACAGCTTCGGCGCCCGGCTCGTGGCCTACGCGCTGTCCGGGCTGCCGCAGTCAGCGGCCGGCGCGAACAGCCCGGTCACGACCCTGCTCCTGATCCAGGGCGCATTCTCCCACTTCTCGTTCGCGAACCCGGTTCCCGACTTCCTGGTCAGCGGCCCGGGCGCGCTGTCGGCGTTTACCGGGAACGTCAACGGCCCGCTGCTGGCCACGTTCAGCGCCGCGGACCGGGCTTGCGGCTGGTGGTACCCGGCCGCCAGCATGCTGGCACACCAGGACGCCGAATCCGCGGTTGACCTCACCTATCAATGGGGGGCCATGGGCCACGACAGCTATCAGCAGTCACCAGCCGGGACCACCGTCACGCTCAAGCCACAGGGAACTAGCTACAACTTCCAGCCGGGCACCTTCTATCTGCTCGACTCCAACGCCGTCATCTGCGCCGATCAGTCGCCTTTCAGCGGCGCCCACAGCGACATCCGGCATGCCCAGGTGGTATGGCCGGTCGTCGATGCCGCCGGCCTGGCAGCTCCCGGCTGACGCCAGCGGTCAGCTGCGGAGCGCCACCACCTTATCCAGGCTTCTGAAGGCGCTTGCCGGGCATGGCCGGCGTCCTCAGCAGCCGCGACCGGGCGATTGATCTGCCCGGTTCCAGATGCACCGGCCCTCC
>CAVWLF010000010.1:0-508984 GCA_963755815.1 uncultured Actinomycetes bacterium | reverse complement strand
AGCAGCGTACCTAAGGGGGACAATTAGGGTTGGCTGTCGGGTGCAAGTAGGACGCGTCAAAGGTGGCCTTGACCCATAGCGTGGCGCCGCGCTCGAATTGCGACCAGATATTGCCAGGCTTCGGGCGCCTCTCGCAGACCATCTGAGTCATCACATCGGCGTCCGGGTAACGGACGATCTGGCGCGTATCGCTGGTCAGCATCGTGATCCACCCGTTGTCCTCCGACAGGACGTAGCCGACCTGCTTACCGTATGAAAGGGTCTGGGCCGGGAGGGTGCCGGGCCTGAATTGCACAACCTCGTGCGGCACCCACACCGTGTACAGGCTCAATATCACGAGCACCAGCGTGAAGAGCACGACCGGCCCGTAGACGAGCACGACGACCCACGGAGAAGAAGCCACCGAGCGCGTCCCGGCGATCACCAGGCCGATGACGACGGCGAGCGACAGGTATGTCCACGGGCTGAACACGGCGGCCAGCACAAACGCGCCCAGCATCACCACGAGCAGGCGCCAGTTCTCTTTGAGCCAGGCAAGAGGGCGCCAGGCCACCCGGCTGACGGTATATGCCAGCATCGCCGCGGCCAGGATGGGCAGGCTGGAAAGCAGGCCAGCGATCACGACGGTGGCCAGCCCCCCGTACTGCAAGATCCCCAGGGCCGTGGCGAGGTCGCCCTTGGCGAGAACGTATCCCTTGAGGACGACGAACCCCGCCGCCAGCAGAATGCCGGCGAATGCGTTTTTCTTATACCACCCGAGGATCTTGGGGAAGGGTTGCAGAGCATCCCGCCACGGCTTGCGCTCTTTCCGGTCGGCCAGTTCCGCCGTGATCTGGTCCACCAGCCGCCGTAGCCCGACCTCCGCGTCCGGGTGCTCTTCCAGCAGGTCCTCCAGCCGGGTCCGCCAGACCAGATCCAGATCGGCGCGGGCCTGCATCAGCTTTCGGCCCGACGCGGCCTGAAGCTGGTCCCGCGTCTGGTCCAGCCACCGCCTCGCCTGGCGCTCCCGATCCCAGGCACCGAGGACCAGCAACTCCGTGATCCCGCGCTGCGCCGTCTCCCACTCATCCGCTGCCGCGTCATCCGTTGCCGCGGCAGCAACCAGCGTCCGGCTAGCCCGCGCTGCCAAAGCTGTCAGATCCGACGGCATCTCGCCCCTCCCGGCCATCGCCGCGGACCCTACCATCGCACGACGCTGCCTGATCCGCACCGATCTGGGAACGCCAACGTGTTCCTGCGCGCTCCATGCGCATTCGGCGCGAGGATGCCGTGCAGCTGGTGCGGCCAGCCGTCAACGAGGAGACGACGAGGGCTCTCGGCGAGCGAGACTGGCGACCCTCCCTGAACTGGATAGACGTCTTCGAGCTGCTCGACGGTCCCCCTCAAGCTGATCCCGCGGCCGGTCGCCGCGGCCATCTTTGGCGCAAGATCCACGGGCTGTCGTCACTGGCGGTTGGCGCGACCCGGAAGCGACTGTGCCAACCCCCGCAGTTCTCGACGCGAATGGCCGCGCGATGGGCTGTCGGTGCGCTTGCGGCGCCAGCTGACGAGGCCGGGCTCGGGTTGAGGGGCGGTGTAGCTTGAGAGCAGCTGGGTGTTCGCGGCGCGGGTGCGGGCGGGGTGTGATGAGGACGGGCCAGGTGTTCGTGAGTCATACCGCCGATATGGCGCGGTTTCCGGATGGCCGGCCGTTTGTGCAGGCGGCGCAGGACGCCGTGGTGCGCGCTGGAATGGCTCCGGTTGATATGCGTTATTTCGCCGCGCGGGATGGCAGGCCGGCTGACTACTGCCGGGCGCGGGTTCGCGAGTGTGAGATTTATGTGGCGGTGGTGGGGTTCCGGTATGGCTCGCTAGTTCCTGGTGATGCTGTTTCTTACACGGAGACGGAGTTCCAGGCGGCCTGCGAGGCTGGGGTGCCGCGGCTGGTGTTCCTGTTAGAGGAGGCCGCGTGTCCGCTGGGGGCGGGTGATGCTGATCGCGGCCTGGTGGAGGGGTTCCGGCAGCGGTTACGCGACGCTGGGCTGGTCGTCCGCGCCTTTAGCTCCGGAGAGGGCCTGGAGCTTGAGGTGTTCCATGCGCTGAGCGATCTGGCCAGCGGCGGGTCGCCACCTCGGCGGTCCGCGACGTTCACGGGGCTGCCGGGCGAGCCAGGTCTTGGCGCGGTCCCGCGGGTCTGGAATGTGCCGGCCAGGAACGCTGATTTCACCGGGCGCGGCGCGGTCCTGGACACCCTTCGGGGAGAGCTGACGGGCGGCGGCGCGACGGTCGTGCTGGCGCAGGCCCTGTATGGGCTGGGTGGTGTCGGCAAGACCCAGATCGCGCTTGAGTACGCGCACCGTTTCCAGGCCGACTATGACCTGGTCTGGTGGATCCCCGCGGAACGGCCTCAGAAGGCCAGCCTGGCCCTGGCGAGCCTGGCCGCCCGGCTCGGCGTCCAGGCTGGCGACAACGCCGCGGATGCAGCCGCAGCTGCTGTTGAGTGGCTGCGCCGCGGCGCAGCCGGCCGCTGGCTGCTGATCTTCGATAACGCCGAGGATCCCGGGGATCTGGAGCCTTTCTTTCCTGGCGGCCCGGGCCACATCATGATCACCTCGCGGAACCAGGCGTGGACGCATCACGCCGAGCCGATTGAGCTGGACGTTTTCAGCAGAGATGAGAGCGTCGCGCACCTCCTGCACCACGTTCCCGGCCTAGAGCCGGGTGACGCGGCGGAGGTGTCGGCCGCCGTGGGCGACCTGCCGTTGGCGATCGAGCAGGCAGGCGCGTGGCTGGCGGAGACCGGCATGCCCGCAGCCGTGTACGTCGAGTGGGTGGAAACCCAGGTCACCAGTGCCCTGGGGGTGAACAAGCCGCTCGACTACGCGGCGCCGGTTGCGGCGACCTGGAATCTGTCCTTTGACCGGCTCAAGGAGCGCTCCCCGGCGGCCGTGCGGCTGCTGCAGATCCTCGCCTTCTGCTCGCCGGGACCGATCTCGATGACCCTGCTTTACGGCGACGAGATGAACAAGATTCTGCTGCCGTTCGACGAGGCACTGCGCGAGAAGCGCGTGCTCGGCCAGGTGATCGGGGACATCAGCCGTCTGGCACTGGTCAGGATCGACCAGGCTAGGAACTGCCTGCAGATCCACCGGCTCGTGCAGGCTGTCATCCGGTCCCAGATGACAGCCGACGAACAGCTGATCGCCATCCATGAGGTGCATCAGATCCTGGTTGGCGCCCGGCCGCGGCGAGGCGAGACTGACGACCCGGCGAACTGGGCCGCCTACGACTTGATCTGGGCTCATCTTGGCCCGTCCCGGGCGGAGGAGTGCGACGATCCCAGCATCCGCCAGCTGCTCATCGACTGGGTGCGCTACCAGTGGAAGGTCGGTGAGTACGAGGCCAGCCTGAGCCTGGCCAGGCGGCTGGAGAAACTGTGGAAGAACCAGCTGGGGTCCGACCACCAGCAGACGCTGCGCCTGCAGTCCCAGATCGCCAACGTGTTGCGCTCCCAGGGCCGCTTCGGCGAGGCGCGCCATCTGGACACCCACGTCCTGCAGCGGCAGCGGGCGGTGCTGGGCGCTGGCCACCCGCACACCCTGATGACGGCCGGCGGGCTGGCCGCCGACCTGCACGCGCTCGGCGACTTCCGGGAAGCGCTCGCCTTGAACCGGAAGACCTACGAAAGCTTCAAGGAGCAGCACGGCGAGAACTACCCGCGGACTCTGATGGCGGCGCACAACCTGGCGGACTCGCTGCGCGTAGCAGGTGACTGCTTCGCCGCCCGCGACCTTGATCAGGACACGCTAGAGCGGCGGCTGTACGTGCTGGGCAGCGGCCATCCTTACACTCTTTCCTCGGCAGCTAACCTGGCCCGCGATGTGCGCGAGACGGGCGCCTTTCGTCACAGCGTGGACCTGCTGCGCGAAACCTGGCAGACGTACCGGACGGTGCTCGGCGACGACATAGTCGACACCCTGCGCGCCGCGGCGAGCCTGGCCGCCTCGCTGCGCAAGGCCGGCGAGGTGCCCGAGGCGATGAACCTGTCTCAGGACACCTACGAGCGCATCAAACGGCGCTACGGCCCCGAGTCGCCGGAGGCGCTAGCCTGCGCACTGACACTGGCCTGCGACTACGCGGCGGCCGGCGACTATGCCCAGGCACGGGAACTGGCGGCAGGAACCGGTAACGCCTACCGGTCCAGCCTCGGCGAAAGCCACCCGTTCACATTGACGGCCGCCAGCAACCTGGCCATCTACCTGCGCGGCTCCGGCGAGCTGGCGCGGGCCTGCCACTTGGCGGAAGAGACCCTGGCAACGATGCGCGGCAGGCTCGGCGACGATCACCCATACAGTCTGTCCTGCGCGATCAACCTGGCCAACTGCTATGGCGACTCAGAACTCCTCACGCAGGCAGAGCCGCTGGAACGTCAGACGATCGCCAGGCTCCGCAAGAAGCTCGGCGCCGACCATCCCGACACGCTGGCCTGCGAGGCTAACCTCGCGGTCACCCTGCGCCATACCGGGCGCCACGACGAAGCTGAACGGGCCAGGGCACAGACCTTGAAAAAACTCAGCCAGATCCTCGGCCCGCAGCACCCCGACATGGCACTGCTGCAGCACTGGCAGCGCATCAACCGCGACCTGGAACAATTCCAAATCTGACGTCAGCCACGCAACGCCGCTGATCATCCGGTCGACAGCGTCATGTCGCGCGGCTGGTCACAGTTCCCCAGATCCGCCTCGTTCTAGGAGACGACGAGGGCTCCCGGCGAGGGAGACTGGCGACCCTCCCTGAACTGGATAGACGTCTTCGAGCTACTCGATGATCCCCCCTCAAGCTGATCGCCGGCCTTCCTGTCCGGCGATCGCCCGCAGCAGTCCTGTTACTGCGATGACGGGATGGCAGCCAGGATGCTGACGTCGTAGGAAAGCATGGATACTCCAGCGGTGGCACCCGCGGTGGCAGTCTGATTAAAGACCTGTATCGCGTTGGTCACGCTGACCCGCACAAGACCCGATTGGCCGTCGAAGTCAGCAAAGACTGTCTGCACCGCCCAGGAAATCTGACCGGAACCCGCTTCCGCCTCCTGCACTCCAGCTAGTGCCGAGGTCGCGATTGCCTGCCGGAACTGACCAGGACTAAGCGTGGGGCCTACCTCGAATTGCCAGGTGTCGTTTGCTTGCTGGAAGCCGTTCGCCGGTACCTGGACGGAGAAGTTGCCTTGCGCTAGGCCTTTACACAGGTAGAGGGTATTGGCGTCGCCCGGGCCGGCCACCGTGATCTGAACCTGCTGAGCATTGACGAGCTGGCTAAATGGCATCGTTTCAGTCCTTAGCCGAGTCTGGCATCCGGGTACGCCGGCCGAGGTCAGCCCAACAGCCGGTGCCGTGCGGCTCGCAGAGAACCCGGGCTGACATAGGGCAAGTATCGACCCTGTCCAAGCACGATGGAAGCCGCCGGTGTCACTGGCCGATGCGGCCGTCGATCCGTTCCCGCAGCAGGTCGGCGTGGCCGCAGTGGCGCGCGTATTCCTCGATCATGTGGACCAGCACCGAGCGCAGCGGGACCGTCCTGCCGTCCCGGTTGATGCCCTTGATGCCGAGGTCGGGGGAACCAGCGACGAAATTCTCCGCGAAGGCGACCTCGTCACGCCAGTCTCGCCAGGCCTGGTCCACGATCGCCGGGTCATCGACCGCGCCGAGCCAGTCACCCTCCGGGTCGTCCTTCGACCAGTACAGCGGGGGCGCGTCGGCCTGTGCCATCACCCGCCGGAACCAGTTGCGTTCCACGTCGGCCATGTGTCGGATCAGGCCGAGCAGGGACATCGTGGAGGGCGGCACCGACCGGCGGGCGAGCTGGGCCGGGTCGAGGTCAGCGCACTTCATCTCCATCGTCAGCCGATAGGCGCGCAAGTACTCAAGCAGCGTCGCCCGCTCGCCCTCTGGTTCGGTTCCTGCCGCGAACCTCGGGTCCTGCTCAATATCGATCCACATGTCGTAACTGGCCCCGACGGCATTCCACCGTTCCGGTACCGTCTCGGCCTCGTTGCCTTCAGTCACGCCGCCACCTTCACACACCCGCACCGGACCGGGCAACGCCTTTCCGGCCGCCGAGCCTGGTGAACAGTGCTCGCGCAACGCATTCCGGACGACGGCGGCTGATTGCTGATCAGGCGGTGCGTCAGCGGGGCCGGTAGGGCACGCTTGGCTCATGGATGTTCCGGTAGACGCCGTCGATCCGTTCCGTATCAGCATCGGGGATGCCGTGCTCGGCGACCTGGCCGCCCGGCTGGGGCGGCTCCGGCTGCCGTCGCCGCCGGTCCCCGGCGGGGGTGAAGCCGCCGAGACGATCAGCCGGATCGAGGAACTCCTCGCCTACTGGCGCGATGGCTACGACTGGCCCGCCCAGGAACGCCGCCTGAACGCGTTCCCGCACTACCGCGCCGCCGTGGACGGGGTGGGGATCCATTTCATCCACGTCCCCGGCAGCGGCCCGGATCCGCTGCCGCTCGTGCTCAGCAACGGCTGGCCCAGCTCGTTCACCGAGTACCTCGGCGTGCTGGGCCCGCTGGCCGATCCGGCGGCGCACGGCGGCGACCCGGCCGACAGCTTCTCCGTCGTCGTCCCGGCCCTGCCGGGCTACGGCTTCTCCGACCGGTGCCTGGACCGGCCGCTGAGCCGCGTCTCGATCGCGGCCCTGTTCAACCGGCTGATGACCCGGCACCTCGGCTACCGGCGCTACGTCGCGCACGGCGATGACATCGGCGGCGGCGTGGTGAACCGGCTCGGCCTGCGCCACGCCGATACCGTGCTCGCCATCCAGACCGCCAACTGGATCACCCCCTACCTCGGCCCGGGCACCGCCCCGCTGACCCCGGCCGAGCAGGCCTACCACGCCGCCACGGCGGAATGGGATTCCGCCGAAGGCGCTTACGCGCACGTGCAGGCGACCCGCCCGCAGACGCTCGCTTACGGCCTGAACGACTCACCGGCCGGGCTCGCCGCCTGGATCCTGGAGAAGTTCCTGACCTGGAGCGACCCGGCCTGCCGCGGCAGGCTGCGCGCGGACGACCTGATCACCAACGTGATGATCTACTGGGCCACCGAGACGATCGGCAGCTCCATCCGGCTGTATACGCCCAGTTCGGCCCCGCCGCTGGGCCCCGGAGACCTGATCACCGCGCCGACCTCTGTACTCATCGCAAACGAGCCGAACCTGCCCGTCCCTCCCCATTCCTGGCTGCACCGCGCCTACCCGAACCTGACCCGGGTTGCCACCGTGGACGAGGGCGGCCACTTCCTGGCCCTGGAGTCACCCGAGCGCCTCGTCACCGAAATCCGCGACGCGTTCCGGCCCTACCGCCAGCCAGCCTGACGCCGGGCTCATGCTCCGTGTGGTCGCACGACAGCCCTCGTCAGCATGACGTAGTGTCTGTAATCAAAGACATGCGTATCTAATTTATAGACGCTCGCCTGCTATGCTAGACGATATGCATCTCGGTGACCCGCTCGCAGACATCATCCCGGGACCGCGCGGGCAACTGCTGGCCACTCTGGCCCAGCTCGAGGCGCCAGTGACCGTGCGAGCACTTGCCCGGTACGCAGATGTCGCGCCGCAGACAGCCCTCAACGTGGTCAACGATCTCGCCGACGCGGGAATCGTCTCCGCGGAGCGCGCCGGGAGCGCGCACATGATCACCCTCAACCGGGCTCACATCCTGGCCGAGCCGCTCATCTCGCTGAGCAGGACCCGCGCCAGGCTCATCCAGCGGCTCACTGATGAACTGGCCATGTGGCCGCTATTGGCAGCAGCCTGGCTCTTCGGATCAGCCGCCCGCGGGACCGGTGATCGTGAATCCGATGTCGACCTGCTGCTTGTGGCCGAGGCAAGTACGCAGACTGCCCGCTGGGCGGACGGGACGGCGCAGCTAGCGGAGCACGTGCTGAGCTGGACAGGAAACCACGCACAGCTCGTCGAGCACACGCGGAGTTCCTTCGCACGGCTGGTGCGCAGCGACAATCCCCTGGTCGCTGCCGTGCGTGCCGACGGAATCGCGCTCACGCCGCATAGCCGAAGCCTGCTCCGGCGGGCCGCATGAATCCCCGGCCCGCTGGACGGCGCAGTCCCTGCACCGTCGCCGACGCCAGGGCCCGCCTGCATGACGCCGAGGCGTTCCTCGATACCGCCGAGACTGCGAAGGATCCGGACGTCATTGCCACCAATGCCATCCATTCGGCCATCGCCGCGGCTGATGCCGTGTGCTGCGTCGCCCTGCGGGAACGATCGGCCGACGGAAGCCACCCAGCAGCAATCCAGCTGCTCAGCCGCGTCGACAAGGGATTATCAGCCGCCCTGAAACGAGCACTCGACCGAAAGACCCAGGCGGCCTACGAATCGCGAGACATCTCGGCCAGCGATGCGAACATGTGCCTGCGCCAGGCTGCGATCCTGCTTGATGCGGCGCGAGACAGGGTCCTCGCCATCTGAGCGTCAGCCAGCCGACCGCGAACAAGCCTCGCCCTCGCCAGCGCGCCGGCGGCCCTTGGGTATCTTGACGCGAGGCGATTTGCTGTATGCCGGGCTTATCAGGGAGCGAGTCTTGTGAAGATCACCGAGTTCGAAGCGCTCAGCTTCGACTGCTACGGAACGCTCATCGACTGGGAAGCGGGAATCGCCGCGGTGCTCGGCCCGTGGGCCAGGTCCCGCGGACTGGCGCTCGACGACGAGGCGCTGCTGACCGCCTACAGCAAACATGAAGAGCGCGCGGAGGCGGAGCACCCGGCAGCGCTCTATCCGGAAATTCTCGGGCGCAGCCTCACCGCGCTGGGGCGGGAACTCGGCGCCGAGGTCACCGACGACGATGCCCGGCACCTGGCCGGCTCCGTACCCGACTGGCCCGCGTTCGGCGACTCGCACGCCGCGCTCGTTTCCCTCTCTGAGCATTTCAAGCTGATCATCTTGTCCAACGTCGACCGCGCATCATTCGCCGGCAGCAACCAGCGGCTCGCGGTGGCCTTCGACAGCATCCTGACGGCCCAGGACATCGGCTCCTACAAGCCCTCGGCCCGGAACTTCGATGCGCTGCTGGCCGAGGCCCGGCGGCTCGGCGTCGCCGAGGGCAAGCTCCTGCACGTCGCGCAGAGCCTGTTCCATGACCACGTGCCCGCCAAGAAAGCGGGCCTGCACACGGTCTGGATCAACCGCCGCCACGACCGCCCCGGATGGGGCGCCACCCCGGCCCCGCCGGCCGACGTCACGCCCGACTGGGAGTTCCCGTCCATGGCCGCGTTCGCCGCCGCTGCCGCCCCGGCACCGTGACCGACGGCTGCGCCGACCGGGGGATCTGGCCATTATCCGGGACCGGCCGGGCAGGTTCCTCAGAAGAAGAGGAAGAGCCGGCGGGTCTTGAGCGCCCAGATCCGGTAGTCATACCAGCCGGCGGGTATGGCGATCACAAAGCACACAACGGCGCCGCCAATGCTGCCGATAGCCAGCTCGGCCACTCCGCCGGCTCCTATGCCGACCGCGACGGCCGCCCAGATTATGCCGCACAGGATGCGGTAACCGCTCATCCGCAGCGGGGGCCCGGGCGGCAGTGATTTCCTGGTGACAATACGGCCGCCGAGTGCGTGCATGACCTCTCTGGCGTAACGCTTGCTGGGCGGCGGGACCTCCAGCCGCCAGGTGCCGCCGTCACCGAAGATGATCGTCAGCGGCGCGGCATAACCGGGACCGAGCTCAGCGGTCTGCAGCTGGCTCCGCGGGACCCGTGCGATCACCTCGGCGGCTTTCAGCCTGACCGCTTTCCTGGACCTGAGCTTGACCAGCGCGAGTTCCTGATCGGTGACCGCGAGGTAAGCGAGCCGGCCGAATGGCGGCGTATCGGCCCGCCCGGGAGGAGGACCGCCGTGAACGATGCCCGCGGCCAGGGCGCCAGCCTGGTTCCTCGCCTGACGCCACGCGTACCCCGGTGGATTGACCTTCACCCCGGCGAGCTGCCGGGAGCCAAGCACCCCCGATGCATCAATCGCCATCGCGTCCCTCCCCGTCCCAGGACGCACCGCGGCCCGCCGCCCGGCAAACCGTGCCCGCCACTTCGGCAGGCGGATCCCCGGGCGGGTAATTATGGCAGAGCGGCCCGATTGGGCTCAACCATCAATCTCCGGCCTAACGTCTGCTCGGTTGTACGGTGGTCGGCGCGCCCCGGGACGGGCGTGGCTGGCCCGCCGCTAGGCGGGCCAGCCATCCCGGCGGGCGTTGCTACGGCACGGATACCGGGCCGACTGCCCGGATGATGGTCTGGACGGCGATCGGCTTCTGGCTGCATCCGCTGGGGGTGTGGCGGGTGATCAGCAGGACGCGGACCCTGAAGCGGCCGTGGCCGCTGATGCCGGCGTACCGGCCGGTGCCGTTGCCGATCTTGTACGTGCCGCGCTGGTGGACTACGCTCGGCGCTGAATTTGTCCCCTCCCCGCCGGTAACGGGGCGAGCCGCCGCTATCCCCGCCGTGGTGTGCGACCCAGTGGCCGACGGGAAGCACGAGACGGCGAGTGGGCCGACCTTGCACAGGTTCGTACCTACGTCGACGAATTGTTGGACACCACGCAGGCTCTGCGGCCAGTAGGGTAATCCCGTACTGCGGCCCGACGGGCTTTCGTGTCACGCACCTGAGGTGCGGCCGATCCGGATATGCCCCCACCCGCGCGATCTTTTTCGTGCTGTGTGGGGGCCGGTCCTTGGCGTTGATCCGTCGCTCGGCTGCCAGCCTGGCCGCGATCGCCAGCAGCGGCAGCGTGGCTGAGTTCATGTTCGAGCAGATGATCTACGGATCAGGTCCGCGGCCTTCGCCGGGCGAGGCCCGCTCGTGGGATCGCAGCATCCCGGTGCTCGCGGCCGACCTGGTCCAAGCAGGCCTGGGCAACGTTGAGGTCTTGCTTGAGCACCGGCTCCCGCTGAGCAGCCGCCGGGTAGACGCGATCCTGGCCGGCCGCCATCCGGTCAGCGGCACGGCGTCCTACGTCGTGGTCGAGCTGAAGCAATGGAGCGGCGCGGAACTCTACGAAGACGATCCCGCGATGGTCACGATCGACGGCTATGGCCACCACCCCAGGCTCCATCCGCTTGACCAGGTCAGCGGGTATTGCCAGTACCTGGTCGACTTCATGCCAGCCCTGCAGGACGACGACGAGACCGTGTCCGGAGTGGCGTACCTGCACAACGCGACCGAACATGGCATAGCAGCGCTGCGCCAGCGTGCCGAGTCGGGCTACGCCCGGCTGTTTACGGGCGAACGGCGATCGGAGTTCATCGACTTCCTGCGGTCACGTCTCGCCAGCGATGCCCCAGGTGCCCCGTACGCCGACATGTTCCTGAGTTCGCGGATCGCCCCGAGCCGGCAGTTGCTGTCAGTGGCGGCCGCCGAGATCCGCGACCGCGAGCAATTCATCCTGCTCGACCAGCAGCAGCTGGCGTTCAGGCTCGTGCTGCACGCAACCGAAGCCGCGCGGGCCGGCAACTCCAAGACCGTCGTCATCGTCGCCGGAGGACCCGGCAGCGGCAAGAGCGTGATCGCGCTGTCGCTGCTCGGCGAACTCGCCCGCCGGGGGCGGACCGTCGTGCATGCGACCGGGTCCCGGTCCTTCACCCAGACGCTGCGGAAGGTGGCCGGCAAGGGCTCATCGAGGACGCAGAGCCTGTTCAAGTACTTCAATCAGTTCATCGCTGCCGAGCCCAACGACCTAGAGGTTCTGATCCTGGACGAGGCCCACCGGATCAGGGAGACCTCGGTTGACCGGTATACCCCGGCCAGGTTCCGCAGCGGCCGGGCGCAGATTGACGAGCTGATGTCGGCTGCGCGAGTGCCCGTGTTCCTGCTGGACGAGCATCAGGTGGTGCGGCCGGGTGAACTCGGGACAGTTGATGAGATCGAGGCTCATGCCATGAAGCTTGGGCTTGCCGTCCGGAAGATCTCACTGGAGGACCAGTTCCGCTGCGGGGGAAGCGAAGCCTATGTCGAGTGGGTCCGGCGGCTGCTGGGCCTCGCTCCCGGCGGACCGCTGCCCTGGGCTGGTGATCCCGCGTTCAGCGTGCAGGTCGCCGAGACCCCGCAGGAGATGGAACACCTGCTCCAAGGACGGCTTGAGGCCGGTTACGGAGCTCGGATGGCGGCCGGATTCTGCTGGCCGTGGAGTGATCCTCGCCCGGACGGATCGCTGGTGCCTGACGTCGTGATCGGCGACTGGTCCCGGCCGTGGAATCTGCGCGGTGACCGCGCCGTGGGTGGCGCGCCGCCCTCGGCGCTCTGGGCAACCGATCCAGCCGGATTCGGGCAGGTCGGCTGTGTGTACACGGCTCAGGGATTCGAATACGACTGGAACGGGGTCATTGTCGGACCCGACCTCGTCTGGCGCGACGGACGGTGGGCCGCGGTCCGAGACGCCAACAAGGATCCCGACCTCCGTAGCCGGACCAGGGTGACTGATCATGAATTCGAAAGACTCGTCCGGAACGTCTACAAGGTGCTGCTGACCCGCGGAATGATCGGGACGATCATCTACTCCGCCGATCCCGAGACACGCGACATGCTCCGGTCACTTGTCCCGTGACGCCGCAGCCTCCGCAGCTTCGAGCCCGGATAATGCTCGTTCTGGAGCGCTTTGGGCCGCAGCGGCGTGCGGTCTGCCATCCTTGCGCTGCGGATGCCGGTTGTCGCCGTTGAAGATCTGCACGTTGTGGCAGCTGACATAGGCGATGTCGACGGCGGGCTGGCCGGGGCGTGCCGGCAGCAGCAACTGCCCGGCGAGGGCGCCCGCAGGGCCGGTAAGTGGTCTGGGCGCTGATCGCACCCGCCCGAGCGTGACCGACATGGCCCGGTGTTCTCGATGGGCTGCGCAGGCCAGGTGTAACGATGCCGCCGCCGGCCTTTCGGAATCTTCGCGGCAGCCGGGTGCTGTGGTGGACTGGGCTGGTGAGCGGGAGCGCAGCGGCGGAGGCGGCCGTCGAGCTGGCAGTGGAGCTGGTGCGCACAGACAGCGTTAATCCAGGACTGGTGCCGGGGGCTGTGGGCGAGGCCTCGGTAGCCAGGCTGCTCGCTCGGCGGCTTGAGCGGGGTGGGTTCGCCGTGGAAGTCGTGCCCGCCGCGGGCGTGACGGGTCGGCCGAGCCTGGTCGCCCGGCATGCCGGGACTGGCGGGGGACGTGGCCTGCTGCTGAATGGCCATCTGGACACCGTGGGCATCGCCTGGATGGACGAGCCATTCGCCGGGCGGGTCACTGGCGGCCGGAGTACCGGGCGGCTGCTGGGGCGGGGCGCGTGCGACATGAAGGCCGGGGTGGCCGCGATGGTCGCCGCGGCCGAGACGGCCGCCGCGGCGCGGACCGCGGGGGACATCGTTCTGGCGCTGGTCGCGGACGAGGAGCATGCCAGCATCGGAACCGAGGCAGTCCTGGAGTTCCTGGACGGGCAGCTGCCGGACGCCTGCCTGGTCGGCGAGCCGACATGGCTGGAGCTGGTGATCGCGCATCGCGGGTACGCGATCGTCGAGGTGGCGTTCACCGGGCAGGCGGCGCACTCCTCGCAGGCATCGCTGGGCGTTAACGCCGTGTCGCACCTGGGGCGGCTGATCACCGCGGTCGAGGAGCGCGATGCTGGGCTGGCCGCGCGCCCGGCTCATCCGGTTGCCGGTACCGGGTCATTGATGACGACGGTCGCTGGCGGCGGCACGTCGGCGTTCGTGCTGGCGGATTCCGCGTTCGCGGTCGTCGAGCGGCGGACTGTACCCGGCGAGGCGGCCGCCGATGCGCTGGGTGAGGTCGAGACCATTCTGGACGCGATGCGGCAGGCCGACCAGACGGTGCGGGCCGCTGCGTCGCTGGTGCTGTCGCGTGAGGCGTGGGAGTTCGATCCGGCCTCGGCGGCCGGGACTGCGCTGTCCGGCATGCTGGCTGCGGCGCTGGGTGCTCGCCGCGGCCGCGTTCCCGAGCAGGCCGGGGCGCCGTACTGGATGGAATCAGCCCTGTGGGAGGCCGCCGGAGTCCCGACTGTGGTGTGTGGGCCGGCGGGCGGCGGCATGCACGCGGCCGACGAGTGGGTCGACCTGGCGCAGGTCCGTGCCTACGCCGACGCCCTCGTGGACACCATCAGTGCCTTCTGCGGTACAGCAACGAGATGACTATGTGCCGGCCGAGGTCCGGCGTGCTCTCCAGGCCGGGCACACCGGGTTCGGTGCCCTCCTACGACGGAGTTGCTTCGGGGCGGGTGAACGGCAGCTGGATCTCGAATACCTGCTGGCTGACCTCGGAAACGTCATCCACCATGTGTGCCCTACCTGCCGGCCAGGCCCGAGGGTCTGGTAGCCGCGCTCGTCCGCCCACCTGGCCAGATCGTGGTACACGAACGGGAAGATGCTGGCCGCCGGGCCGCTGCGTACGGCGACGGCTGCCACCTTGATCTCGGGAAGGACGACGTACCTGGCCGGCGGAGGTAGTTCGGCTGGCGGTTCCGCCACCGGCAGAGCCAGGTGGACCATAAGGTCAGTACCCGGGTCGCCCTCGTAGTAGAGGAAATACGGCCCTGCTTCTTTCACGAGCCCCCGGATCCGCAGCTGCCTGAACTGCTCCTCCGCGCGGTTGACGGCAGGAATGATGTCCTCCGTGCCAAACGCGGGCGCCGGTTCTGCGATCACGACCACGCCGATGGCGGGAAGCTTCTTCACCACGATGTCGTCTGCGGGCATAGCGCCTTCCCTTTCGATGTAGCGGAGACGTGCTTCGACTCCGAGCAGCTGGTCCTTGTGCGCCTCGAGTTCCTGTTCCAGCTGAGCACGCCGGAGCATGAGCATTCCCCGGAGCTCGTCCAGGGTGATTCCGCCCAGGAGCTGCCTGACCTGGGCCAGGGAGAGACCGAGCTCCTTCAGCGCGACAATCCGGTTGAGCTGTCCCAGCTGCTCCGCCGAGTAGCCGCGATAGCCGGTGTCCTGGTCGACCTTCGCCGGGCGCAGCAGCCCGATCTCGTCGTAGTGCCTGAGCGCGCGAACGGAGACCGTTCCGAGCCGGGCAAACTCACCGATGCTGAACACGACAAGACCACTTTGCACCCCTCACGCGACGTGAGAGTCAAGCCTCTTCCCGGCGCGGGCCAGGCGCGTGCCGGACGCAGGGCTTGCATCCGGTACCCCGGTACAGGCTTACCGTCGAGGCATGGAACTCAGCGAGACCGGCGCCGCCGCGACCTGGGCACCGGAGGCGTGCACGCTGCCGGCCTCCGAGCGGCCACGGCGGGCGGCAGAATTCGACGCGCTGTTCGCGGAGGTGGTGCGCGGCATCGAGCGGGCCGGCCCGGCCAGGCTGCGGCTGGACCTGCAGCCCGGCCCGCAGACCGCGGCGCGGGCGGCGGAACTGGCCGCAGCCGAGACGGGCTGCTGCTCGTTCTTCACCTTCACCATCACCGTTGCCGCCGGCCGCCTGCTCCTGGACATCACCGTGCCCGCGGCGCAGGCCGGAACGCTGGACCTGCTGGCCGGCCGCGCAGCAGCGGCCGCCGGGATCGCCGCGGGCGGAACGGGCGGAACGGGCGGAACGACGGCATGAACCGGATGCGCAGCGGGCAGGTCGCGCACGCGGCCGGGCTGAACCGGCAGACACTACGCTATTACGAGCGCCGCGGGCTGCTCGCCGAGCCGGACCGCACGCCAGGCGGCCACCGGCTCTACCCGGCGCAGACGGTGACGATACTGCGGGTGATCAAGGCGGCGCAGCGGCTCGGATTCTCCCTTGACGAGGTCGCTGACCTGCTGGAAACCGGCCGGCATCGGCACCGTGGCCACACTGAGGCAGGGCTGCGGCAGCGTGCGGCCGTGAAACTCGCCGAGGTCGAGGCAAAAGTGGCCGACCTGAGCGCAATCGCGGACACGCTGCGGGCCGCGCTCGACGCCGGCTGCACTGACCTGATCGAATGTGCCGGGCAGCCGCAATGCCCGCTGCCATTCGCCGGCGCTGGCCGGTGCCGCAGCGGGGGCACCGGCCACGCGGGGTCGTTAAAACGATCTTGATTCTGTGAGCATTGCACCGTGTCCGGTAGCCGGTTGGGGGTCCTGGGTCGCCGATGCCTAGGTTGATGTCTAGGCGAGGATGGCCGTTGCCCGCTCAGCCAGGCGGGCCGCCAGGTCGACCGCCTTACGGGCGTCGGCCGCCGAGAGCGGCGCGGGGTCATACTGAGCGGGCGCCTTGAATCGCAGCAGGTGCCTGCCGCTACCGCGTGGCATGGTCGTTGCCCTCGACAATCTCGCGGAAATCGGCGCCGACCAGCGTCAGGGCGTCTTCGGCAACCGAGCGCCAGAACAAGGCGCCGGCCGCATCATCGTCCGTCGTATACCGGCGGCGCAAGTCGGAAAGCTCGTAATCGAGGACCTGAATGCGGTTACCAGTCAGTATCCGCGCCTGCGAGGAGAACTCGGTCAGGCTCGCCGCCCAGCGGGCCTGATCAGCGCCTTCCGGGCGAACAGCGAGAAAGTCAATATCGCTGGCGGGGCCAGCGTTCCCGCGGGCCAGCGATCCGAACAAGAAAAGGCCCACCGGCGGCGGGTCGAGACCGGCAGCAAGCTGACGTAGCGCCTCGATCACCCGGCTTCGCAAGCCAGCCAGGCCTGCCACCAGCTCCCCGACCGCATTCCGGCGCTCCAGGCGGACAAGCACGGTAGGACCCACCTCTCGGCGGCTGACGACACCAAGGTCGGCGAGCTTGGCCAGCACCGCTGAAGCCCGGGTCCGGCCGACCCCGGCAACCGCCGCAAGAGTGCTCACCGGAAGCTCCGCGTCTACCCTGGCCAGCGCGCCCAGCACGCGGCCCTGTGCTCCCGGTATCAGCGCCTCAACCGGGCGGCTAAAGTCCATACGTTCACTATAGCGAACATTGATGACTCATTCGCTGACATGTAGGGCGCAGGTTGCAGCCTAGTCGGCCTGCTTGTTCAGTCTGATGGCCGCGTCCTCTTCAAGGACTAGTCCGCTGACAGGCCAATCTACGCCGACGACGCAGACGCAGTAGCTATCGAACTCGGCACGGGCCGCCCAGCCATCCGCGGATTCCAGGCCATCGAAGATGACCTCCTCACCGCCGATAAGCACCGGCACGGCAGTCGGCCGGGCGCCGGACGGCAGCAGGGACTGGATGGCGGGGCCGGGCAGCGCGGACGTGAGCACATGCAGCGACACCTCGGCGTTGCCGTACACGACGCCGCGCAGGTCTCCGGTGGCACGCCGTTCGGTCCAGGCTTTCCCGGCCGGGCGGTCGGGCAGCCGGTACAGCGGCAGGGAGACCTGAATCTGCTTGATCCACCCTGGCGAGTAGCGCGGCCGCCGCGCCCAGATTCCCCGCGCCCAGGTTTCCATGGCGCCAACCTACCGTCGCCGATGACTGCGCGGCCTACTGCTCCCCGCCGCGAGGTGCACCTAGTTCCCTGGTCCCGTGGTGGCCGGCGGCCGGGACGCTCCGACGGCGTCCCGGCGACCGTCATCCGCCGCTGCAGCGGGTCAGCGATGCACCCGCGACAGCGGGCCCTTGTTGACCGGGAACTGGGCGGTGTTGAGTACCTGGATGCCCGCGTGCTGCCGGCCGTTGAACGGCGTCACCACCGGCGTGCTCATGCCCTTCTCGCAGCTCAGCCGGAACGGGACCTTGGGGTTGTTGAACCACAGGCCGAGGTGGTACTGGTGCGTCGGGGCGAACGTCGTCGACCCGCCGGGGGACACCGAGAATGTCTCGGAGTCAAAGACGCCTCGCACCGTCGCGGACCCGTTGCCGCGGCGCCCGACGTTGACGTCGGTCTGGTACCACGAGAGCCGAAGGGCTTCGTCGGCTGCTGGAGCACGAACAGGTCGAAGCTGGTCCGCGGCGGCATCCCGTGGAGCGGCCGGGCATCTGCCGGGCGGTTAGCTGACCTTCACGTAGGTGAGGTCGAAGTCATGCTCCCAGTCGGAGCCGACGGCGGCGGATTTCTCCCAGCGGCCGTCGATCCGCAGGCCGTCGGCCGAGAACGTGCCGATGAACCGCTGGGAGAACTCCAGCGGAGTGAAGTCCGGGGCATCGCGCATGAGCGTCCAGACGCCGTCGGTGAAGTCCATCGCATACACGCGGGTGACGCCGCGCGAGTCGAAGTAATGCTGCAGGTACGCCCCGCGGCCCGGATCGTAACCGACGATCGCCATGCTGGCCGGGACGCCGGAATCCGGAACTTCCGAGCGCTGCACCATGAACTGCCGGTCCAGGGCCCACTCGAAGACGGCACGACCGGCGATCCGGCCACCCGGAAACGACGCTTCCAGCGTCCACACGCCGGCGAACGCGTCCAGGCGCTGCATCGCCGCGGCCCGTGTCGTCTGGTCGTCTGCCATGGCCCCAGGTTACGGAGTCTGAGGCTTATCCGGGGCCGCTTTGCCCCGTCGCCGCCGCTGCCTGCCTCGGGCGCGGCGCTGCCCGCCTCGGGCGCGGCCGTGGCCGCCCCGGGCACGGCGGTGCCTGCCCCGGGCGCCGCAGTGCCTGCCGGTGCGCGATCGGCCGTAGCCACCGGGGCATGCGGGGAAGCGGGCACGGGATCGGCCGTCTGCACCGGAGCAACCGCGGGAGCGGGCACCGGGACCGGAGCGGCCGCCTCCGCGGGAGCAGGAGCGGAAGCGGGAGCAGCAACAGGCACCGGGACCGGAGCGGCCGCCGCCGCGGCCGCGCTTCCCTCTAGCTGCAGCTGCGGGACGATCGGCTCCATCCAGGCCGGCATCCACCAGGCGCGCGCGCCCAGCAGCGACATCACCGACGGCACCAGGACCATCCGGACCAGCGAAGCGTCGATCAGCACCGCGAAGGCCATGCCGATGGCCAGCATCTTCACCGTGGGATCGGGGTCGAGCACGAAGCTGGCGAAGACGACCACCATGATGGCGGCCGCGGTGGTGATCACCCGGGCCGTCCCGCCGATGCCGATCGCGACGCTGCGCTGCGGGTCGCGGGTCATCACCCACGCCTCGTGCACCCGGGACAGCAGGAAGACCTCGTAGTCCATGGACAGGCCGAAGACGATGGCGAAGACCAGCATCGGCACGTAGGCGGGTATCGGCAGCGTGGTGTGCACGCCGATCAGGCTCGCCCCCCAGCCCCACTGGAAGATGGCGACGATGACGCCGTAGGCCGCGCCGATGGACAGCAGGTTCAGGATCGCCGCCTTCGTCGCGATGACGACCGACCGGAACGCCATGGTCAGCAGGATGAACGCGATCGCCACCACGGCGAGGATCAGCCACAGGATCCGGCTGGTGATCCGCTCGGTGAAGTCGACCGTTCCGGCCGTCGTGCCGGTGACGTAACTGGTGGCCTTCTCTTTCGGCAGCACGTCATCGCGCAGCCGGTTGACGAGATTCTCGGTGGCCGGCGCCTGCGGCCGCGTGGTCGGGATCACGTTGAATACCGCGGTGGTCCCGGCCGAGTTCACCGCCGCGGGCGTGACCGCTGCGACGCCGGCGGTCGCGGCGGCGTCCTTGCTCATGGTGCTCAGCAGCGACTGGTTCGCCGAGCTGGATTGCTTCGGCAGCTTGACCACCACGGACAGCGGCCCGTTGATGCCCACGCCGAAGCCCTGGGAGAGCAGGTCGTACGCCTGCCGGCTGCTCTCCGACGTGGGGTTCGTGCCGTTGTCGGGCTGGCCGAGCGTGATCGAGAACAGCGGGATCGACAGGACCACCAGGATCACGACGCTGACCACGGCCCACGGCCACGGCTGCTTGCTCACCTTCCGGCCCCAGCGGGCGAACGCGCTGTGCTCGTGCTGCTCCTGGGTCGCCGCGGCGGTCTGCGCGGCCTGCTCCTGCCCCGACATCCCGGCCCGCCGGGCGCGGATTCGCGCCGTCAGCGACCGGACGTTTCCCCGGGCGACCGCCATGAACGCGGGGACCAGGGTCAGCGCCGCGAGCATCGTGATGGCGACGACGATGGCCGCGGCCAGGCCCAGCGAGCCGACGAAGGCGACCCCGGCGAGAAAAAGCCCAAGAATCGAAACGACCACGGTGCTGCCGGCCACCACGATAGCCGCGCCGGACGTTCCCTCGGCATGCGCCGCCGACGCGACCACGTCCATGCCGGCGTCCAGCTGCTCGCGATGCCTGGCCACCAGGAACAGCCCGTAGTCCACCGCTACGCCCAGGCCCAGCAGGGTGGCGATGGTCGGCGCGGTGGTCGGGAAGGTGGCCGCGGACGCGAGCACGCCGAGCAGCGCGAGCCCGGCGCCGACGCTGAAGACCGCCGACACCAGCGGGATCGCGGCGGCGATCAGCGAGCCGAACATGAACAGCAGCAGCACCAGGGCACAGGTCAGGCCGATGACCTCGGAGTTCAGGTCATGGGTCTCCTGCCCGATCTGCCCGGCCCCGGCGCCGTACTCGACTTGCAGGCCGGCCTGCCGGGCCGGCGCCACGGCCTTGTCCAGCCTGCTCAGGTAGGCGGTATCCAGCGAGGTGGGGTTTACGTTCCAGGACACGCTGGAGTAGGCGATCGTGCCGTCCTTCGACACCGCGCCCGAATCGGCCGACGCGAACGGGCTGACGGCCTTGATGACGTGCGGCAGGCCGGCCACGTTGCTGGTCGCCTTATTGACGGCGGTCTGCTGCGCCGCGACCGTGCCGCTCGGGGCGTGGAACACGATCTGCCCGGCCGTCCCGGCCTGCTGCGGGAACGTATCGGTGAGCAGGTTAAGGCCCGCCTCCGAGTCGCTGCCCGACACCGTGTAATTGTTGACGAACTCGCCGCCGAACGCGTGCCGCGCGCCGAGGAGGCCGCCCAGGATGATCACCCAGGCGATGATGATGATCCAGTGCCGCCTGGCGGCGAAGCCGCCGAGGCGTTCAAGCAACTGATTCATGCCACCCCTGGGGCATCGTAACCCACGCCCGGCGAGCGCCCCAGTACCGGCCGGGCTTGCCTCCGGTCCCGGGTCATGCCTAGCCGATGTGGTGGCGCTGGGCGTAGCCGATGGCGGCCACCCGGTCCCGTGATCCGGTCTTGGCGAAGATCCGGTTGATGTGGGTCTTGACCGTGTGATTGCTCAGGTACAGGCGCCCGGCGATCTCCGGGTTGGTCAGGCCCTGCGTGATCAGGCCGAGGATCTCGACCTCGCGCTGGGTCAGGCCGTCCGGCGGGTCGGGCGCCCGTGCCGCTGCCGCCGGTACCGGCAACGCTGACGCGGCGGCAAGCAGCGTGGCGTGGACTCGCGGATCGAAGACGGTCAGGCCGCCGGCCGCGGCCTGCAGCGCGCGGGCGATGTCGGTGCGGTCGGCGTCCTTGGTGAGGTAACTGCGCGCGCCGGCCTGGAGCGCCTCGAGCACGGAGCTGTCGTCGACGTAGGTGGTGAGCACGACGATGGCGACTCCGGGATGCTCGGCGACCAGGCGGCGGGTGGCGCCGATGCCGTCCAGCACGGGCATGTGCAGGTCGAGCAGGATCGCGTCGGGCCGGTGCTCGGCCACCAGTTCCAGCGCCTGCTCCCCGTCCGCGGCGGCGCCGACCACCTCGATCCCCGGCAGCCCGCCGAGCAGCAAGACCAGCCCCTCGCGGACGCTGGCCTGGTCGTCCGCGACGACGACCCGCAACGGCCCGGGCTCGGCGGTCATCGGGCGGTCACGCCGGGCGCGGCAGGCGGAAGAGCGGCGGTCATCGGGCGGTCACGTCCGGCGGGGTGAGCGGGAGTTCGGCGGTCACGTCCCACTCATCGTCCTGCGGGCCGGCCAGCAGCGTGCCGTTCAGCAGCCGCAGGCGTTCCCGCATCCCAGTCAGCCCGTACCCGCCGCCGCTGGTCGGACCCTGAATCCCGGCGTGAGTCCCGTTCAGCTGGTTGACCACGGTGAGCCGGACATCAGTCTCGCCGTAGTCGAGACGGACCGCGATCTGCTGGCCGGAGGCGTGCTTGGCCGCGTTGACCAGGGCCTCCTGCGCGGTACGCAGCAGCGCGAGCGTGGCGTCCGGCGGCAGTGACCGGGGCGCGCCGCCGGTCTCGAAGGTGACCGGAGCGTGATAGCGCTGCCGGTGAGTGTCGACCAGGCCGGCCAGTTCCGCGTCCAGCGGGCGCGTGTCCACCCGCAGGGCGTGCACCGCGCGCCTGGTCTCGGCCAGGCCATCCGCGGCCATCCGCTGCGCGGTGGCCAGGACCTCAATCGCCCGGTCGACGTCCCGGTGATCGGTCAGCACCGCCTTGGCCGCCTGGATCTGGATGCCCAGCGCGCCGAGGGAATGCGCGAGCACGTCGTGGATCTCACGCGCGATGCGGCTCCGCTCGTCCAGGACATCGGCCCGCCGGTGCTCGGCCTGAAGGCGCTCGTACTGCGCCAGCAGGGCGGCGGACTGCTGGGCCTGCACCCGGTAGCCGCGCCGGTTGAGGCCGGCCAGCAGGCCGACCACGATGATCAGCGGATAGCCGACCAGCGTGCCGATGGTGCTGCCGGTGATCAGCCCGGCGACCTCGATCGGCACGATGCCCGCCGCGGTGACCGCCAGGGCGGCCGGCCGCGAGCACTCGGTACCCGCCGCCAGCGCCGCCACGACGGCGAAGGCGACCAGGCTCTGGCCGCTGCCGGAGGTCACCCCGGACAGGCCGCAGGCGAACGCCATCACGCCCAGGATCACGGGCAGACCCCGGGTGCGATAGCGGGCGCGCTCCCCGACCAGCAGCCACGCCACCATGGCCAGGCTGGCCGCCGTGAAGCAGGCGATCTGTACCGCCTGCTCCGCCCGGCTGCCCGGCGCGTTGGTCAGGGCCAGCACGCCGAGCACCGCGAGGCCGGCGAAGCGGATCAGCCACAGGATCTTGGCCAGCATGGCATCAGTATCGCTCTGACCGGCCGTGATTGTCTCCGCTGAACACGCCGCTCAGGAACGTGCGGCCGTCCTTCTCCGGCGCGAACGGGATGCCGGCCAGCATGCCGCGGGCCGCGATGACGACGCCCTGGCCCAGGCGGTTCAGGCCGAGCGTGAACAGCAGCGGCGCGGTGGACGCGGCGACATGCGCGCCCGCCTTGCCGGCGAGCACCATGACCAGGACACGCCAGCCGAGCAGCGCGACCCACAGCCACAGGCCGCGCGGCGGCAGCTTCGCCCACAGCACCCCGCCGCGCGACTCCAGCCGCGTGATCGCGCCGAAGGCCAGCCCGGCCAGCAGCGACCCGGCGGCGCCGGCGGTCAGCCACACGATGTCCGCCGGGCGCAGGTGCCCGGCGCCGTGCAGATCGAACAACCCGATGATGGTGACGACGGCGGGCAGCGCCAGGACGCGCTTGGCCCGCAGCAGCTGGCCGGTCACCTGCTGATAGATAACGAAGCCGATGACGGCGAGGACGACGAGGATTTCCAGCCCGGGCAAAGTACCCGCTTCCTTTCATGCTGTTGGGGCAAGCGATTCACGCTGTTGAGCAAACCGATCCCGACGCTACGGACGACGGCGGTACTAGCGCGCCGGCCCGGGGGACCAGATCCGGGCTGAGAACCGGCGGCCGGACCTGGTACCGGGGACCGGCCCGTGCTCCGACGCCGCGGCCGGGCTGCCGGGCGATGGTGGATGACGTCATCTGACCCCTACCGAGCGAACCGGAGCACGCCATGTCCCCCCTTACCGATGCGATGATCATCAACGGCGTCGTGCTGGTCGCGGTGCTGGAAGGCGACCTCGGCCTGCATCGCAAGATCGGCCCGCTGCGGATCCTGCGGCCCGTGGTCACGATCGCCCTGGTCATCCCGCTGTTCCTGGACCGGCCGGTCACCCGCGGGAACGGGTTGCTGATCGAACTCGCGGGCCTGCTGGCCGGCTTGCTGGCCGGGCTGGCCGCCGCCACGCTGATACGGGTCTACCGGAGCCCGAAGACCGGCCGGCCGGTCAGCGCGGCCGGCCTGCCGTACGCGATGCTGTGGGTGCTCATCGTGGCCGCCCGGGCGGCGTTCTCCATCGGCGCGACGCACTGGTTCCCGGCTCAGCTGGCCCGCTGGTGCCTCGCCCACCAGGTCACCGGCGCGGCCCTCACCGATGGCCTGGTCTTCATGGCCCTCACGATGGTGCTGATCCGGACGGCCAGCCTGGTGGCCCGGTCCGCCCGGCTCCCGGCCGCGCCCGCCCCGGCCTCAGCAGCCGCCCCGGGCCCGGCGAGGAACGGCTCCCGGCCTCCGCTCAGCCTGCGGTAGCCCAGGTGATGCCGGATAGGGCACGATCGACACTGGAGCGGCCGGCCGATGCGGGCGGCTGCCGGGCTAACGGAGGTCAGCGATGCCGATCGTGCAGGCGAACGGGATAGACATCAATTACGAGGTCCAGGGCGACGGCGAGCCTCTCATCCTGATCCCGTACCTGGCGGCTGACCAGGCATGCTACGCGTTCCAGGTGCCGGAGTACGCCAAGCATTTCCGCTGCTTCAGCGTGGACCTGCGCGGCGCCGGCCTGTCCGGCAAGCCGGACGGCACGTACACCACCGAACTGTTCGCTGACGATGTGGCCGCGTTCATGCAGGCGGCCGGCCTGGACAGCGCCCATGTCTTCGGGCTGTCGCTGGGCGCGGCGGCCGGCATGTGGCTGGCGGCCAAGCACCCGGACCGGGTGAGATCCCTGTCGCTGCACAGCGCCTGGGACGCCACGGACCCGTTCCTGCGGGCGGTCGTCGAGGGCTGGCAGGTCATGGCGGAAGGGCTGGGCAGCGTCACCGAGATGGTGATACGGGGCATCTTCCCCTGGTGCTTCACCCCGGAGCTTTACGCCGCCCGGCCGGAATACATCGATTCCCTGGCCGACTTCGTGCGCAGCCGGCCGATGCCGCCGGTGGATGCCTTGCTGCGCCAGTCCGGGGCCGTCCTGGCCCACGATGCCCGGGCCGTGCTCGGATCGATCCAGGCGCCGACCCTGATTACCTTCGGGCGGCACGACATGGCCTGCTCGACCAGGTTCGCGGAGCCGCTCAGCTCAGCTATCCCGGACACCGAGCTGATCGTCTTCGAGGATTGCGCGCACGCCCCGATCTACGAGAACGTCGAGGACTTCAACCACCGGACCCTGGAGTTCCTGCTGCGCCACCGCGGCTGACGCCCGGCGCCGGGCCGTCCGGCAGGCTGGTGCTGCTAATCCAGCCGCTATGAGGTTCGCAAGAGATCTCGTGGCTTGGAGCGAATGGCGGCCAGTGCCGGGACCACGGCAATCAGGTCGGCGAGGACCAGTACACCCGCCACCAGAAGGCAGATGAGCCAGACCGGCACGATGGATACCGGCACGGCACCCAGATTGTTGGCGAACGCCAGCCAGATGGCCCGGCCGGCCATCACCCCCAACGGGACGCCAATCACAATGCCCACTACCGCCAATGTCGTGGCCTGCCAGGCCATGGTTGAGGCAACCTGGACGTTCACGAATCCCACTACCTTCAGCAACGCGACCTCTCGCCGGCGTTGCGCCACGCTGACGACCAGCAGGTGGAGCAGCGTCGCCACCCCGAACACCGCCAGCATGGCGCCGAAGATAAGGGGGAAGTTGACCGCCTCGCCGAAGTTGATGAGCGAGGTCGGGGTGATGGCGAGCGCGGTGATTGACTGGTACCTATCGACGTAATGGTTAATTGCGGCCTGTCCCCGTGCACCCGGCACGACACTGACCAGCATGCCGCCACTGGCCGATTCTGCTACCACTTGCCGGCAGGCGGCCCGCCTGGGACCCGGAGGGCACGCGGCGTCTTCATAGCCAGCCAGCGTGAAGATGGCGCCGTTGCCAAGGCTTACCGCGTTGCCGAGCACCGGGAGCGACATCTGAGCGACCACTCGGAACGGTGCTGTTCGTTTGCCGCCCGAGGGCAGCAACACCGTGACATGGACAACGGAACCGAGACGGGCGCCCACCTGACGCATCGTCGTCGCACCGAGGCCCACCTGTCCGCTGGCATTGGGGGGATGCCCCTTCACCGTCGACAGAAGGAGCGGACCTCGGATAGCAGTGCCCGCGATGGCGCCGACGACCGCCTTATCAATCGAGATGGCGGGCAGGGCGATCCCCTGGGTGATTCCGGTGACAGCGCGGTCGTGTTCAAGGCTCTTCAACAGCGCTAGATCCGGGGTCCCTCCACCGTCGGAGTCCGAGATATTCAGCTGGAAAGGGTCTCCGTACAGCCTGGGTGTGGCCGTCAGATGCGAGAGGCTGGCGCCGAAAACCGCCGTCCCGCACAGCGCGGTCACGGCCAGCACGGTGCCCAGCAGGGCGCTGCCCACTGGCACGCTGGTTCCGCCGGTCTTTCGCTCGAGCGCGTTGCGAACACCGATCACCGCGCTCAGTGGTGCCCCGATCGTCCACAGATGACCAGCCACCGCTGAATGCGTGGCTGCGACGATCCGGTCGTCAGGCCGTGAGCCACGTCCCGCCCCCCGGATGGCCGGCCAGAGACCAAGCGCAATCACCACTATGACCGTGGCCAGCGCGCCGAGCGTCAGCACGAAGCTGTCGAATGTGATCCCGGTCGAGTTCTCAGCGACACGCGCCTCGCCGAGGGGAGCAATCGGGGAAAGGAGGGTGGCTATCGCGACGGCCCCCAGTGCACCCGCCAGCCCCGCCACGAGGTTACCCGTACTGCCGAGGATGAACAGCTGACGGCGTTCGAACCCCAGCGCCACCAGCGTGGGAAACTCCGCGCTTTCGGCGATGCTCTGGCGGCCCAGGGCCTGACCGATGACAGCCAGGCCAACCATTGCGGCCAGGCCGGCCAGGAGCCACCACCCGATGGCCTGGGGATGGATCGATGCTTCGATCGATGCGACCTGGGAATCCGCGTTTTGGGTGAAGGCTGTTCCCCCCAGGGCGCTGGTGGCAGCGTCGAATCGGGGCAGGTCGGCTGCGCCGTGATGGAGGCGGACGAAGTACACGTAGCCCGTCGCCAGCCGCGGGAGCACGGTGCGGCCGAATGCCGGAAAGGCGTAGAGGCTGTACATGGGGGTGGCGCCGGAAGGGAAATCGAACTCGGTGGCTTCGAATCCGACCACCCGCAAGGCGACTGTCGGGCCTGTGGGTCTGGGCGGAGTCCCGGTGGCGCTGTTGTACGCCGACAACTGCGACGGAGCGTAGAAGGGGACATGGATGACGGTTCCCAGGCGTACACCCTCGTCTTGCTGGAGCGTGTACGAGGCCAGCACTTCATGCGGGTTCGACGGTTCTGGCATGCGGCCCGACACGAGGTTGAAGACCGGTCTTCCCTTGGCGGGCAGGACCACCACACCGAAGTACGAGGGGTTGATCGGGTGCTTACACGCACACGTGGGCTGACCGTTGTCGGGGCCGAAAGCCACCGTTGCCGCGCTGACTTCGGGGAGCCGGGGGATCTTGGGCGCGGGCTGAGTGGAGTACACCTCGGCGTCGAAGCCGTGGGCGGCCACGAAGGCCGGGAGGGCCGATTCCGTACGCCGGCCAGCGGCCGCGGCGGCCATTACTACCCCGCCTACCACGCTGATCAGGATCGCCACGGCCAGCCACGATCGCCATCGGTGGCGTAGCTGGGCCCAAAACACCATCCTGACCGCCCGCAACGCGCCCCCCCACCTCAGCTTCGCCTCATTGTGGCGACCCGGGGCCGGATCGCCAAGGTGGCTAGCTCCCGAGGGTGATTCGTGCTAACACCACTGGCCCGCAAGACGGGCGGCGCGCCGCCGCGAACCCGGCCGGGAATGGGCCCGTGGACCGCTGCGAGAACTCCAGCGAGGTGCAGTCGGGGGGCATCGCGCCCGCATCGCCACGGCCCGCGTTTGGTGCGATCAGCTCATCCGCGGGCGGCGTGGTCAGCTCCCGGCGGCCAGGGCCAGCGCCCGCAGCGAGGCGACCTGCCCGGTGTTGCCGATGACCACCAGGACGTCCCCGCCGGAGATCTGCTCCTCCGGCGGCGGGTTGGTGCGGAAATCCTGGCCCGGGTGACGGACGGCGAGGACCAGCACGCCGGTGCGGGCGTGCACCCGGGCGCTGCGCAGCGTCTGGCCCGCCAGCGGCGAGGCGGCCGGGACGTCGATCTCCTGCAGGCGGAACTCCAGGCTGCCGTCGTGCATGACCACGTCGAGGAACTCGGCCACGTGCGGCTGCACGGCCAGCGCCGCCATCCGGGCGCCGCCGAGGTCCTGCGGGTTGACGACCCGGTCGGCGCCGGCCTGGAGCAGCTTGGGGACCGCGGCGTCGGACGCGGTCCGGGAGACGATGAACAGGTCGCGGCGCATCGACCGGCCGGTCAGGGCGACGTACAGGTTCTCGGCGTCGCCGTTGAGGGCGGTGATGAGCACCCGGGCGCGGTCGATTCCGGCCGCCCGCAGGACCTCCTCGTCGGTGGCGTCCCCGCACACCGACGGCCCGGCCACGGTGGCGATCCGCTCGGCCGATGAGTCCACGACCACGACCTCGGCATCGCCGGCCTGCAGGGAGCGGGCGATGGCCCGCCCGACCCTCCCCCAGCCGCACACCACGACGTGGTCGCGCATCCCGTTGATCTGGCGTCGCATCCTGCGCCTCCCGAACTCGTCGGCGAGGTAGCCCTCGACGAGCGTCTCGACCAGCATGCTGAAGGTGTAGGCCACTGTCCCCACCCCGGTCAGGATGAGGACGATGGTGAACACCTGCTGCCCGGCGCTGAACTTGTGCACCTCGCCGAAGCCGACGGTGGAAACCGTGATCACCGTCTGGAAGATGGCGTCCAGGACGCCGTAGCCGAAGGCCACGTAGCCGATAGTGCCGCCCACCAGGACCAGGAACAGGCCGATGAGGCCGAGCCGGAGGTTCCTCGCGGCCCGGTTCCACCGGGCCGGCGCACCTGTCGCCATGGCGTCATTGTGCCCGTGATCATGGCCATCGCGCGCGCGACCCGGCCGCGGGGCCTAGCCCCGGCCGGGGGATGTCAGCGATGCTCAGGGGGTGGCGGACGACATAGTCACCTCTGGCCGGCAATCGCCCGATCCGCCGGGCCGCAGCCGCTGGCTCGCGATCGGCACGGCGGCCGTCGCCGTCATTGCCGTCACCGTCTTCCTGGTCAGCCGGCCGCATGCCGGGCCGCAGCCGCCCCGGCATTCCCCGGGCCCGTCGCCGAGCCCCGGTCAGCTCGCGCTCCCGGCGGCCCGCGGCTACCCGGACGCGATCACGGCCCGCGTCCCGGTCCGGAATGTCATCAGCATGGCCAGCACCGGGAACCGCGTCTGGGCGCTGACGCTCTCCGGCGAGCTGGTCCGGATCAGCGCCCGGACGAACCGGGTCACGCTGCGCGCGCACGTCCCCGGGGCCGGCCTCGGCGGGCAGCTGGCCGCCGGCCGCCGCACGCTATGGCTGGACACGTGCCGTGCCTCCTCCGGCCGGGTTCGGCTGCTGGGCATCGACCCGGCCACCGGCCGCGTCCGCGCTCGCGTCGCCGTCCCCGGCAGCTGCGGCTCGATCGCCTACGGCCTCGGTCACCTGTGGGTCGTCTCCGGAGCCAGGAACGGCATCCGGATCCTGCGCATCAACCCGTCCACCGGCCGGGTGGACGCCCGGACCGGCATCATCCACAGCCTGGTGTACTCGTTCGTCGCGGGCCCGGAGGGCGTCTGGTACAGCGCCGGCTCGAGCATCAGGCAGGTGGACCCCAGCGGCACCCGGCTGACCGGCGTGACGGTGAACGACTCCAGCTATCCGTTCACCCTGGTCGACGCCGAGCTGGCCCTGGGCCACGGCGCAGTCTGGGCCCTGTCCGGTGATGAGGGCATCGCCAGGATCGACCCGGCCACCGGCGGCATCACCGCGATCGTCAGCTACCGCAGCTTCGACCCGACCTACGCCTTCACCGGCGGGCCCTTCATCGACATCGGCCAGGGCTCGCTGTGGCTGCTGGCCGACCTGGCGCACACCCAGGTGCTGCGGGTCAGCATGAGCACCGGCCAGCCGCTCGGCCGGATCCGCGTCGGCGGATCGTGCGGCCAGCCCTGCAGCCAGATCTACGATGCCGCCGGGGCCGTCTGGGTGCCCTCCGGCCGCGAGATCGTCCGCATCGATCCGGCCCGCCTGCCGGGCTGATCCCGGGGCCGCCCCGGCCGCAGCCGGCCGCGCCGGGGGGCCAGCCACGAGGGCCGCGTAAATGCTGATCTTGATTGCGCTGGTTACCATGCTGGCAGGCCGCAGGGGCCTGGCAGGAGAGGCGGCGGGAGCATATGACGGACCAGATTCCGGTCATCGACCTGGCGGCGGCCCTCGGCGGGCGCGCACCGGACGAAGGGCGGCTCGATGCCGTCCGCCGCGCCGCCGAGCAGACCGGCGTGATCCAGGTGGTCAATCACGGGATGCCCGCGGACCTGCTGGCGGAGTACAACGCGCACATCGGGCGCCTGCTCGGCCGGCCCCGGGCCGAGAAGGCCAGGCTGGCCAGCCCGGGCGGGCATCCGTACCGGGGCTGGCGGCAGTGGCCGGATGACTTCGGCCGGCTGGAGCTGGAGCGGTACAACGTGGCTCAGTTCGACACGCCGGCCGACGCGCGGGAGGCCGGCGTCCCGGCCCAGTACGCCGGGCTCTACGGGCACCCGAACGTATGGCCGCCCGATGACCCGGAGCTGCGCGGCCTGGCTTTCCGCTACATCGAGGCCGCCACCGAGCTCGCCGGGCGCGTCCTGGAGCTGTACGCCCGGGCGGCTGGCGTCCCGGCGGATACCTTCGCGCTGGGGGAACTCCCGCATGCGCGGCTCACCACCAACGACTACCCGACCTGGACGTACCCCGACACCGCCCGGGACGAGGACAAGCTGCTGCTGCTCGAGCACGCGGACGACTCGGCGCTGACCATCCTGAGCCAGCAGGGCGACTACGAGGGACTGCAGGTCCAGCTGGCCGACGGCAGCTGGACCGGCGTCCCGATCATCCCCGGCGCCCTGCAGGCGTTCTCGGGGATGCTGCTGACGCGCTGGACTGGCGGCCGGCTGCGGGCCGGCCGGCACCGGGTGGTGGCCGGGGGCACGATGCAGCGGCGGTCGACGGCCGTGTTCTGCTACCCGAGCCTGCAGACGGTGGTGGCGCCGCTGGAGCCGTTCGCCGGCCCGGCCGCCGAGCAGTACGAGCCCGTCTCCGTCTGGGACCACGTCAAGGGCCGGGCCGAGGATTACCTGGCCGAGTACGGCCGTCCCGACCAGGTAACCGCGTGGCGCGACGGCAAGCCCTACGTCGCTGACCTGTCCGAGACCTCGGCCGGCCAGTGAGCGAGCCGGCCGGGCCGCTGCTGTCGGTCCGCGGCGATGCCCGGCAGACGGTAACGCCCGACTACGTCATCCTGGCCGGCACCATCGAGGTGGCCGGGGACTCCAAGCCGGAGGCGGTGCGGGCCGCCGCCGCGGCCCTGGATGGCCTCACCGCCGGCCTCGCCGCGCTGGGCGGAGTGGCGCTCACCGCGGAGACCGGGCGGCGTGAGCTGACCTGGTCGGCGCAGTCCGCGACGACGCGGCCGGAACGGAAGGAAAACGAGCAGACCGGCCGTAATGAGCCGACCGGGCGGACCATCGCGGCCGTGGCCGTGACCATCGCCGTTCGCGCGTTCGGCCTGCTGGACGCGCTGGGCGCCGCCCTGGCCACGCACGAATCCCTCAGCGTGTACCAGGTTGACTGGAACGTCGACTGGGACAACCCGGCCTGGCCGCAGGTGCGCGCGGCCGCCATCCAGGCCGCCATCCGCAAGGGCCACGACTATGCCGCCGCGCTCGGCGGCTCGCTGCAGAGCGTCGAGCACATCGCCGACGCCGGGCTGCTCGGCGATAGCGGGGACGGCGGCAGCTTCCGGTCCACCGGCCGGGCCAGCCGGGCGATGGCGGCCGGCGCTGGCGGCGGGTCCGACGCGCCGTCGCTTGACCCCGTGCCGCAGGAACTGGCCGCCACCATCGAGGCCCGCTTCACCGCCACCGGGGTGTCCCTGCCCGGGCCCTGACGGGCCGACCCGCCCGGCCCGGCCCGGCCGCTGCTTCTACCCGGCCGCGGCCTGGCGGGCGCGGTAGGCGGCGACGTGCAGCCGGTTACCGCAGGTGCGGCTGTCGCAGTACCGGCGCGACCGGTTACGGGACAGGTCAACGAACACGTCCCGGCAGGTGGGCGAGGCGCAGCTGCGCACCCGATCGCTCTGGCCGGCCACCACGAGTTCCGCCAGGCCCATGGCGAAGTGGGCGGCCATCCGGTCGGCCATCGGCGCGGCCGGGCGGGACACGTGAATGTGCGGGCCGCGGCCGTCATGCGCCACGATCTGCGGGACCGCACCGGTCTGCGCGAGCAGGGCGTTCAGCATCCCGACGGCGGCCGCGTCGTCGCCTGCCTCGCAGGCCACCGCGATGGCATCGAGCTTGGCGCGATGCGCGCGCAGCCGCGGCACGTCCCGCGGCGCGGCCGGGATTCCGTGGAACGCGTAGCGGTGGCCGAACGACGCCACGTCCGGCAGGCTCAGGTCCTCCGCGTCGCCGGAGCGGCCGGTGTTGATCAGCTCGGCGCAGGCCGTGAGCGCCTCCACCAGGTCAGCACCAAAACCGTTTTGACTCCTGTCGGCCGGCTCTCGTAGGGTTGGGGTCATGTCAGCACCATACGGCAGAACGGTCCTTACAGGCAACGCGGCCGGACCGGTCCCGGACGGCCGCCGGCCGGTCCTGCTGGCCGTGCTCGGGGCCAGCTGCATTTCCGCCTCCGCGGTGCTGGTGAAGCTGGCCAACACGGGTGCCGCCACCGTCGGGGTCTACCGGTGCGTGCTCGCGCTGCCGGTGCTGGCGGCGCTGGCCGTGCTCGAGCAGCGGCGGCACGGCCCGCGGCGGCCGGCCGCCCGGCTCGGCGCGGTGCTGGCCGGGTTGTTCCTGGCCGTCGACCTGGTGCTGTGGAATCACGCCATCGCCGAGGTCGGGGCCGGGATCGCCACGGTCCTCGGGAACCTGCAGGTGCTGTTCATCGCGTTCACGGCCTGGATACTGTTCCGCGAACGGCCCGGACGCATGTTCCTGATCGCGCTGCCCGTCGTGATGGCGGGCGTGGTGCTGGTATCCGGCCTGGTCGGCAGCACCGAGCGCGGTATTCACCCGGCGGCCGGGATCGTCTACGGGATCGGCACGTCGATCGCCTACACCGGGTTCCTGCTCATCCTGCGACGGACATCAACCGGCACGCCCCATGTGGCCGGCCCGCTGGCCGAGGCCACCGCCGGTGCCGCGGTCGGCGCGCTGCTGCTCGGCCTGGCCTTCGGCGGCCTGCAGTTCGAGATCCCCTGGGCGTCGTTCTGGTGGCTGCTGCTGCTGTCGGTGACCAGCCAGACGATCGGCTGGCTGCTGATCACCTCGTCGCTGCCGAAGCTGCCCGCGGCCGTTTCGTCGCTGCTGCTGCTGCTCCAGCCAGCCGCCTCGGTGCTGCTGGCCGCGGTGGTGCTGGCCGAGCGGCCGACGGCCATCCAGCTGGCTGGCGCCGTGCTGGTCTGCAGCGGCGCGCTGGCGGTGAGCCTGGCGGCCACCTCGCGGCGGCTCCAGCCGGACCGCGGACCGGGCCCGGACCAGGCCCGGCCGGTCAGCTCGCCGGCCCTGCGTACTTGAGAGGCCGCAGCCCTTCTAGCCTCAGCTTCTTGACCACCACGATGCGATCTCTTGACGGTCCCTATGCGCTGTGCGAGCGTGTGCAACGGCCCGGCCGATCCTGGTGAACGGTGCGCGTTGCCGATGATCCGGGTTCGCCTTGCTCCCGACGCAGAATCCGGACAGGAGGCTTCCGATGATCCCTAGGCCAGTTCCTCGCAAGGGCCTGTACGCGCTCGCCACAGCAGTGGCGATGGCCGCCACCGCCCTCGGCCTGGTCGGCAGCGGCGTGGCCAGCGCGCACAGCGGGCACCACAGCACAGCGAGCGCTCCGCGCACCGCCGCCGATATTCCCAATCTCGGCCTGGTGGAACTCCGCATCCAGGCCTACTACGGCGACCCGAACGGCACGGGTGTCGCCTCGCCGCATTCGAACTACGCGCGGCAGACCGACGGCATCGCCGCCCGGACGCGGCGCTACCTGCAGGCCCGGCTCAGCCAGTCCGGGCCCGGTAAGCCGGCCCTGGTCCTCGATATCGACGACACCAGCCTGCTGACCTACGGCTATGAGGTTTCCCAGGGCTTCGGTTTCACGGTCGCCTCCGACGACGCCTACCTGGAGACCCATACGCTGCCGGCCGTCTTCGGCATGCCAGCCCTGGCGAACTGGGCGGCCAGTCACGGGATCACGGTGTTCTGGATCACCGGACGGCCAGTAAGCCAGCGGGCGCTCACGCGGAAGAACCTGGCGGCCGTGGGGTACATGGCCCCGGCGAACAAAGGCCACTTGTTCCTCCGCCCGACCAACCCGCCCGGCTACCTGACCTGCGGAACCAGTTGCACCACCAGCCAGTACAAGTCCCTGACCCGCAAGCACATCGCCGCGGAAGGCTACGACATCCTGGCCGATATGGGCGACCAGTTCAGTGACCTGAGGGGCGGCTTCGCGGACCGCACGGTCAAGCTGCCCAACCCGATGTACTTCATTCCCTAGCCGCAGTCGGCTAGCCGCCCGGGCCTGCCGCCCTGGCGGCTAGCCCGGGCGGCGACTGGCCTGGCCTTGGAGCGCGGATGCCGGCCTGGGGGACCGGTCGCGTCAGGCGGCGGATGCGGCCGGCGGCGGGGACCGTATCGTAGGCAGTCGGGTCGCGAACCTGATCGCCCAGGGCGTGAACCCGCTGTCTAGCCAACGGGAGCCTTCGTGACCGAAGCCCATGCCGAGCTGAACGGGCGTCAGCCTGTCCCGGGCCAGCCGGCCCGCGCTGGCGGCCAGGAGCCGGTGCAGCGCGGGAACAAGTGGTGGACGCTGGTCGCGGTCTGCCTCGGCACCTTCATGCTGCTGCTGGATATCACGATCGTGAACGTGGCCCTGCCGGATATCCAGCAGGCGCTGCACTCTAGCTTCTCCGGCCTGCAGTGGGTTATTGACGCTTACGCACTGACGCTGGCGGCGTTCCTGCTGACGGCGGGCAGCCTGGCCGACATGTACGGCCGCCGCCTGCTGTACCTGATCGGCCTGGTCGTGTTCACCTGCGCGTCGGCGCTGTGCGGCTTTGCCGTCAGCACGCTGATGCTGCAGCTCTCCCGCGCCTTGCAGGGAGTCGGCGGGGCGATCATGTTCGCGGTGTCGCTGGCGTTGCTCGCGGATGCCTTCCGCGGCAAGGACCGCGGTACCGCTTTCGGCGTCTGGGGCGCGGTGACCGGCCTGGCGGTCGCCATCGGCCCGCTGCTCGGCGGCATTCTTGTCTCCGGCCTGTCCTGGCGGTGGATCTTCTTCGTGAACGTGCCGTTCGGCATCGTCGCCGTCGTGATCGCGGTGATGAAGGTGGCGGAGTCCCGGTCGCCACAGGCCAGCGGGCCCGACTGGGTGGGCTTCGCGATCTTCACGGTGGCGCTGGCGAGCCTGGTTTACGGGCTGATCGAGTCGAACCAGCGAACCTTCACCGATGCTCTGGTGCTGAGTTGCTTTGCCCTGACGGCCGTGCTGCTTGTTGCCTTCGTCATCGTGGAGCGGCGCATCGCGCACCCGATGTTCGACCTGAATCTGTTCCGGCTGCCGACCTTCAGCGGCGGCTCAGTCGCGGCGTTCGGGCTCAGCGCCTCGATCTTCGCGATGTTGCTCTACCTGGTCCTGTATCTGCAAGACATTCTGGGCTACTCGGCACTGGCCACCGGGGTACGGCTAATGGTGATCTCCGGCGGCATCCTGGCCACCTCCACCATCGCCGGGAGGCTTACTTCGAAGGTGCCGATCCGGCTGCTCATCGGACCCGGCCTGATCATGGTAGGCGTCGGGCTGCTGCTGATGCGCGGGCTGGACGCCACCTCGTCCTGGACGCATCTCATCCCGGGCATGATCGTCGGCGGCCTCGGCATCGGCCTGGTGAACCCGCCGCTGGCCTCCACGGCGGTCGGCGTGGTGCGACCGCACCAGGCCGGCATGGCCTCCGGCATCAGCTCCACGTTCCGCCAGGTCGGGATCGCCACCGGCATCGCCTTGCTGGGGTCACTCTTCTCGAACAAGGTGCGGGACGAGGTACTGGCGCGGATGACCGCGGTGCCGGGCCTTTCGCACCAGGGCCCGCGGATCGCGACGGCCGTGCAGTCCGGTGAGATCGGGAACGTGATCGCCCGGCTGCCGGTGCATGCCCAGCAGGCCGTGGGCCTGATCACGCGGGCGGCGTTCACCACGGGCCTGAACTACATCCTGCTGGTCGCGGCCGTCATCGCGCTGGTCTCGGCGGTGGTGTCGCTGGTCACCATCCGCAGCAAGGACTTCGCGCACCAGGGCGGCGGCCCGCCGGGATGACGCGCGGGCGGCCAGTGGCGGATGCCGCGGCCGGGCAGTGGCGCGCTAGCTGACGTTGCCGCGCAGGCGGGTCAGTAGCTGCTCAAGCTGGTCGATGTCGCGGCCGGACAGCCCGGACCGCAGTTGCTGGTCGAAGGCCATCGCCGCGTCCCGCAGGCGCAGGAAGAGCGCGTCGCCCGCCGGGGTGAGTTCCACCACGTGGGTGCGGCGGTTCTCCGGGTCCCGCCGCCTGGTCACCAGGCCGGCCGACTCCATCGCGTTCAGGTGATGGGTCAGGGTCGCGCCCTGGATTCCGGCCGCCGCCGCGAGCTCGCGCTGGCTGGCAGCCTGCCGGCTCTTGACCGAGATCAGCACCAGCCATACCGGCAGTGACCCGCCCGCCTGGGCCAGGGCATCGTCGAAGGCCCGGCTGACGGCCTTCGCGGCCTGGGCGAGCTGCAGGCCGACGGGCAAGCGCGCGGGAGCGGACATTTCTCCAGGCTAGCATCCTTGGATAGATGTCTAATCGTTTGACATCTAACTCTTAGATATCTAATATCGGCCGGGACGCGAGGAGGGAAGCTCATGGATGACCTGCCGATCGATGATCTGACGTCGGGCGGCCCGGCGATGACCGGCCGGGTGGCCCTGGTGGCCGGCGCCAGCAAGGGCATCGGGGCGGCCACGGCCGAGGCGTTCGCCGCCGCGGGCGCCGCCGTTGTCCTGGGCGCCCGCGACATCACCGCCCTGGAATCCGTCGTTAAGCGCATCGAGGCCGGCGGCGGCCGGGCGATCGCCGTGCGCACCGACGTGGCCGACGCCGAGTCGATGCGCAACCTGGTCGACCGCGGCCTGGCCGCCTACGGGCGGCTCGACGCCGCGTTCAACAACGCCACCGACGGGCCGATGCCGGCGCCGCTGGCCGATATCGACGCCGGTGAGTTCGACCGGGGCATCGCCACCAACATCCGCGGCACGTTCCTGGGGATGAAGTTCCAGATCCCGGCCATGCTGCGCGGCGGCGGCGGCGCGATCGTGAACATGGCCTCGATCGCCGGGGTGAACGGCACGGCCAACCTCGCGGCGTACGTCGCGGGCAAGGCCGGGATCATCGGCCTGACCAAGGTCGCGGCGCTCGACTACGCCGACCAGGGCATCCGGGTCAACGTGGTGGCGCCCGGGCCGATCCTGACGCACCATCTGCAGGCCGCGGGCCCGGAGGCGCAGCGGCTGGCCGGGCTGTCCACGCCCATGCGGCGAACCGGCACGGCCGCGGAGGTGGCCCGGGCCGTGCTGTGGCTCTGCTCGGCGCAGTCCTCGTTCATCACCGGGATCGTGCTCCCGATCGACGGCGGCCAGTCCGCCGGGAACAAGCCACCGCAGATGTACCGGCCCGGCCAGCCGATGACCCGGCCGTCCGCTGAGCTGATCGAGAGAGATGGGCTGATCGAGAGAGATGGGCTGATCGAGGGAGACGGGCCCCAATGACGAACGACACCCGCGCTGAGATACTCGCCATCGGTTCCCGGTGGGCCAGCGCCGAGCAATCCGCCGACACCGCCGCGCTCGACGAGCTGACGGCGCCGGACTTCCGGCTGGTCGGCCCGTTCGGCTTCGTCCTGGACAAAGCGCAATGGCTGGACCGCTATGCGCCCGGCCAGCTGGTCACCAGCTCGCTCACCTGGGACGAGGTCCAGGTGCGCGACTTCGGCGAGACCGCGATCGCGATCGGCCGGCAGACGCAGCAGGCGACCCATCAGGGCCGCCCGGCCGACGGCGAGTTCCGGGTAACGCACGTGTTCGTCCGCGATGCGGGCCGCTGGCAGCTCGCGAGCATGCACCTCAGCCTGGCCGCGCCGCCCGGCCGTCCCGGCTGAATCGCCCGACCGTTCCAGCTGAACCTGGTGGCGGGTGAGGCCTGGCCGGCCAGCCAGAATGTCCTGGTTTTGACGTAGTCGAGCCGGGTAGCGGATGTCGCGCGAGGCTGAGGAGGCTCGATGACGACATCCAATCCGGCATCGGTCCCGGCGCGGTCAGCTGGTTCCGGCCACTTCCACCGCTCCGTCGGGCCGCTGTCGGCGACGGCGATCAACATGACGCAAATGTGCGGGATCGGCCCGTTCATCACCATCCCGATCATGGTGGCGACGATGGGCGGCCCGCAGGCCATCCTCGGCTGGATCGTCGGCGCGCTGCTGGCCATCACGGACGGGCTGGTCTGGGCCGAGCTTGGCGCCGCGATGCCGGGCGCCGGCGGAACATACATCTACCTGCGCGAGGCCTTCCAGTACCGGACCGGAAAGCTGATGCCGTTCCTGTTCGTCTGGACCGCGGTGATCAGCATCCCGCTGATCATGTCGACCGGCATTATCGGGCTCGTTCAATATCTGGGCTTCTACTTCCCGCAGATGAGCTCGCTCACCGGTCACCTGATCGGGCTGGGCGCCGTCGTCCTCATCGTGGCGGCGCTGTACCGGCGGATCGAGTCGATCCGGCTGCTCACCACCGCGCTCTGGATCATCATGCTGATCACAGTGGTGACCGTGATCGCGGCCTGCTTCACGCACTTCAGCCCGCACCTGGCTTTCACCTACCCGGCCGGCGCATTCCATCTCGACAGCCGCTTCTTCGCCGGGCTCGGCGCCGGGCTGCTCATCGCCATCTATGACTATCTCGGCTATAACACGGTCGCCTACATGGGCGACGAGTTGAAGGACCCGGGCCGCACCATGCCGCGCTCGATCATCTACTCCATCTTCGGCATGATGCTCATCTACCTGGCGCTGAATATTGGCGTCCTCGGCGTCGTCCCGTGGCACGACGTCGCCAAGTCCGACTCGGTGGCGTCGCTGGCCGTGACCACGGCCTGGGGGCCGGGACCGGCCAAGCTGGTCACCGGGCTGATCATCATCACCGCGGCCGCATCGGTATTCGCCGGGCTGCTCGGCGGCTCCCGGGTGCCCTTCCACGCGGCACGCGACAAGGTGTTCTTCGGCGTGTTCGGCCGGCTGCACCCGCGGTTCGATTTCCCGCACGTGGCGCTGCTGGTGATGGGAGCCATCACGGCCGCGGGCTCATTCCTGACGCTGACCACCGTGATCAACATGCTGACCGCGGTCGCGGTACTGGTTCAGTCGGTCGCCCAGATCGTGGCCCTGACCGTGCTCCGCCGCCGGCAGCCGGGCCTGCGCCGCCCCTACCGGCAATGGCTTTACCCGGTGCCGAGCCTGCTGGCGCTGATCGGCTGGCTGTACGTCTACAAGTCGGCTACCGGCCTGGCCATCTGGCTCTCGCTGGCCTGGATCGGCGGCGGGCTGCTGGCCTTCGCCGGCTGGGCCCGGGTCAATCACGCCTGGCCGTTTGCCCCGATCAGGGTGCGGGAGGTCTACCTCGATCTCCAGCGGGAGGCCGCGGACCCGGCCGACCAGCAGGCGCCGGCCACCCGGGCCTGACGGCGCGTGGCCGGCCCACGGCCCGGCTGACGCCGGGCTCCTCCGCGGCCGCGCGCGTTACGCTGGCTGATATCGTTCCGGCACTCACCGGGAAGACCAGGCGCCGACGGGGCTCGGGTTTCTCATCCGGGTGACCGCATGGCTCAGCGCCCCGGGGAGAACAGTGGATGAGGTTAGCGCCGGGCCGGTCCCGGCCGCCCGGCGCGGGGCGCCAGCGCTGACCCTCGCGGTGCTCGGGCTGGCCGCGATGGCGTTCAGCGTCCTGCAGTCGCTGGTGATTCCGGTGCTGCCGGATATCGGGCACGAACTGGGGGTCAGCCAGCAGGCGGTGACCTGGGTACTGACCGGGTACCTGCTGTCGGCCTCGGTGGCCACGCCGATCCTCGGCCGCCTCGGCGACATGTTCGGCAAGCGGCGGATCCTGGTCATCACCATGACCGCGCTGGCCGTGGGCACGGTGATCGCCGGGCTGGCGACGACGCTGCCGGTGCTGCTCGTGGGCCGGGTCGCCCAGGGACTGGGCGGCGCGCTGTTCCCGCTGTCGTTCGGCATCATCCGGGACGAGTTCCCGGCGGAACGGGTGGCGGGGGCCATCGGCTTCATCTCCGCCACGCTGGGCATCGGCGGCGGGCTCGGCGTCATCCTGGCCGGCCCGATCGCCGCGCGGCTCGGCTACCACTGGCTGTTCTGGGCCCCGCTGCCGCTCATCGTCCTGGCGGCCGCAGGAGTCCAGTTCCTCATCCCAGAGTCCCCGCTGCGTTCCGGCGGCCGGGTCAACCTGCACTGCGCGGTGCTGCTGTCCGCCTGGCTGGTCGTTCTCCTGGTCGGCATCACCGAGGGACCGCAGTGGGGCTGGCTCTCGCCGGCCTTCGCCGGGACCATCCTGGCGGCAGGCGCGCTATTCTGCGCCTGGTGGATCGCGGAGTGGCGGTCCGACAGCCCGCTGGTCGATGTCCGCATGCTGATCCACCCGGCGGTCTGGCGCACGAACGTGGTCGCGCTGGCCGTCGGCTTCGGGCTGTACGGCTCGCTCACGCTGATACCCGAGATCCTGCAGGCCCCGCACGCGGTGAGCTACGGGTTCGGCGTCACGGTCACCGACGCGGGCTTGTTCCTGCTGCCGCAGACGGTGGTGGTATTCGTGGTCGGCACCCTGTCCGGCCGGATCGCCGCCGCCATCGGCTCAGCCCGGGCCGTGCTGATCGGCGTGCTGCTGGCGGCCGGGTCATTCAGCCTGCTCGCGATCGGCTACACCAGGGTGTGGCAGATCCTGACGGCCACCATCATGCTGGGGGCGGCCGTGGGCCTGACCTACTCGGGCATGCCCAACGTGATCGTCGAGTCGGTACCCGCCGCGCAGACCGGCGTCGCCACCGGGATGAACGCCAACATCCGCACCCTTGGCAGCGCCCTGGGCGGCCAGGTGACCACGAGCATCGTGACCACCACCATCGTGGCCACTTCCGTCGTGAGTACTTCCGCCGTGAGCACTTCCGTCGTGAGCACGGGCAGCAGAGCCCTCAGCTACCCGGCGGGCAGCGGATTCACCATCTCGTTCATCGTGCTCGCGGTCGTCTCCCTCGGCGCGGCCGTGGTGGCGGCCGGGGTACGGGTCAGCCGCGGCCCGTCACGCTGACGCCTTCGCGGCCCTCGCTGGGCCGCGCCAGGCCGGCCACCTTCGGATTGGCCTGGCTCAGATCCGGTGAATCCCAGATACCTGGGATGGGCTGGCCGCGCCCGCGGGATCAGGCTGGGGACATCCGAAATCGAGCATCTGGAGGTCACTATGTTGGCCAGGACATCCACCTGGGCCGGTTCGCCCGAGGCGCTGCAGAAATGGGCCGATCACGTCACCAGCGCGGTCGCGCCGATGGTGCGCGGCCTGCCCGGCGTGGCCGGCGCGGTGTTCCTGCTGGACCGGGCCGGCCTGGCCGCGATGACGCTGACCCTGTGGGACAGCGAGGCAGCCGCGGCCGTGAGCGATCAGCACGCGGAGGCCAGCCGGGCCGCCACGGTCGCGGCGACCGGCGTCGAGCTGGTGGCACGCGGCCGGTACGAGATCGTGACGAAATTCTAGAAAACATGACAAAGTTCTAGAAGAGGCCGACGGAGGGACGGGCACATGGCCAGCGGGGCTGCGGTGCAGGACGTCACGGCGTCCATCGTTGCCGTGTGCCACCAGGGCCACCCGCCGGAGCGGCTCAAGGCCGAGGTGCTGGCCCGGCTGCGGCGGGTGCTGCCCGTCGACGCGCTGTGGTGGGCGACGAGCGACCCGGCGACGCTGCTGTTCACCCAGGCGTTCAGGGAGGGCCTCCCGGACCGGACGATCCCGTACTTCGTCGACAACGAGTTCCTGGGCGGCGACGTCAACCAGTGGACCGAGCTGGCCCAGGATCCCGGTGGCGTGCGCACCCTGGCCGGCGCCACCGGCCGTGACCTCGAGGCCAGCGCCCGCTTCCGGGACGTGTTCCAGCCCCTGGGCCTCGGCGATGAGCTGCGCGCCGTGCTGCGCACCGGCGACACCTGCTGGGGGCTGATGTGCCTGCACCGCGAGGCGGGCCGGGTCTTCTCCGGCGCGGAACAGCGGCTCGTCCGGCGGCTCGCGCCGCATCTCGCCGAGGGCCTGCGCGCCGGGCTGCTGCGGCCGGCCGCCGCCGCGAGCCCGGCCGCGGCCGACGCGCCCGGGCTGGTGGTGCTCAGCCAGTCCGGTGAGCTGGTGACGGCGACGGCCGCCGCGCACGCCTGGTTCGCCGAGCTGGGCCATGACGGACGGGCCGGGCCGCCCGTCCCGGCGGAAATCAGCACGGCCGCGGCCCTGCTGCGCCGCACCAGCGCCCCTGGCCTGGCCGCGCCGGGCTCGCCGGTGCCGGGCGCGCCGGTGCCCAGACTGCGGGTGCGCACGACGGCGGGCCGCTGGGTGGCGCTGCATGCGTCCTGGCTGGACCTCGCCCCGGGCCAGCCCGCGCGGATCGCCGTGATCATCGAGACCGCGGCACCGGCCGAGGTCGCCGCCGTCATCATGCAGGCGTATGGCCTGACCGAGCGGGAGCGGGCGGTGACCGGCCTGGTATGCCAGGGCCGGTCCACGGCGCAGATCGCGGCCGAGCTGTGGATCTCGGCGAACACCGTGCAGGACCACCTGAAATCGGTGTTCGACAAGACGGGCGTACGCAGCCGCCGGGAGGTGATGGCCGCCATCCTTCGCGATCACTACCTGCCCGGTCTCCGCCAGTCACGGCCAGTCAGCCCGCCCGGCTTCTTCGCTTAGGCCCGCGCCGCCGTCCCCCTGCTTGGTGATCGCTGCCTGCTGATCGCCGGGGAACGCCGCCTGCCGCTCAGGCGGTCATATTGTGCACCGGCATCACATCCGGCGTGCCCGGGTCGATCCCGATCTTTTCCAGGATCGGCATGAGCACCGGCCCGTACGCCTCGAAGGCCTGCGGTGACTCCCACACCTCGTAGACCATGAGATCCCCGTCCGGCCCGAAGCAGGAGTGGTGAACCCGGCCTGCCGCTGACCCGCGCCAGCGGCGTCGAGTGTCCTGATTGCCTCGTCGTACTGCCCCGCGCTCAGGGACTTGGGATGGAAGTAAATAGCGATGGCCATGGATCCTCCAGTTGCGTTCCGGGCGGTGCCGGGGGCGTCCCCGGGCCCGCGCCCTGCGGCGGCGTCGCTCGTCCTGAGCGAAGTCCGTCGATATATCGGAATTCCGAACAGTATAAGGATATTCGCAGCATCTTCGGCTAGAGTCAAGGCATGGTCCCGGAGACGCCCGTCCAGCCTCAGCGCCGCGACCGCCGCCGCGACCGCCACGAGGCGACCAAGCAGGAGATTCTCGACCAGGCGTGGTCCATGGTGCGCGCGGACGGCCTGGCCGCCCTGTCCCTGCGGGCGCTCGCGCACGCAATCGACATGGAACCCCAGTCGCTCTATACGTACTTCGCCTCCAAGAACGCCCTCTACGACCACATGTTCGCCGACGGCAACCGGGAGCTGGCCAGCCGGTTCTCCCGGGCCGAGATCCCGGCCGGGCCACGCGCGGCGCTGCGCGCCGTCACCCGCCTGTTCGTGGCTTTCGCGGCCGAGGACCAGGCCCGCTACCAGCTCCTGTTCCTGCGTACGCTGCCCGGATTCCGGCCGTCACCCGATTCCTACGCGATCGCCGTCCTGGTCATCGAGGACGCCCGGGCCCTCCTCGCGCGGGCCGGGATCCGGCACGCGGCCGACTTCGACCTCTGGACCGCGATCGTGGCCGGCCTGGCCAGCCAGCAGCTCGCCAACGACCCCGGCGGCGACCGTTACATCCGCCTGATCGACGACGCGGTCACCATGTTCGCCGACCACATCCTCCGCCCCGGCCGGCCGCCGCGCGCCGGGCCTGGCGCGCGCGCCAGGACCTGACGCGCCTGAGCGCCGGATCGCGGCGGGCCAGTACCGCGGCCCGCCCGGCCCCGCTGAGGTCACGGCCAGCGTCGCGGGCGGGCCGGGCGCGGTCCTACTTCCTGGGCCGGTACCGCAGCCGCTCCCGGGCCCGCTCGGTCTTTCCGTTGCGCTCGTTGACGATAGCTACCTTCTTGGCCCGCTCGAGGTCCGCGCGGCCGATCAGCCCGTTGGCGATGAGGAATTCGGCCAGCTCGCGCTGATGGTGCTGTTCCTTCCAGATCCGGCGCTGAAGCTCCTTCTTGTAATCGGAGACCGCGCCATCCCCGCTCAGATCCAGGGCAATGACAACCTCGATCATCGGAATGGATTGCGGTGCGACCGCGCCGAGAATGAACTGCTGGTAGTAGTAGGCCATGGCCAGGCAGGCCATGCCATTGCGGTCAAAGAACGTGCGCACCTTGCCCACCGCGTCGGGCTGCGGCGGACTGCCGCCGGCGGGCGCGGCGGAACTGTTCAGGTATCTCCCGTCCTGCGTGCGCGGCTGGTCGTCCCCGTGCGGCCCGCTCGGCCGGTCGCGATGGTCCGCTGGCACGTCAACGCACAGTGGCAGCACCCATTTCCCGACGCTGACGAGCCATGCCCCCTCGTCCAGCCGGACCGGCAGCGTCTCGTACGCGACCGGGGCGACCGGCAGCACGTGCTGAGCCGCCGCCTGCACGGCCTGGAAGTCCGCCACCGCATCGGCGGAATGCGGTGCGACGTACACCTTGTGGGTTGTATCCCGGCTGAACAATTCCCACCGGTAATCCACGTACCTCAGCCCGGCGCAGCGCGGCGACCGGTGCAGGGTCGGATCCTGGCCGGCGCTCAGCAATTTCCGGTCCAGCCAGGTAATTTCATCGGAGCGGCAGCTCTGCCATTCACTTTGCCTGGCGGACCAGATAACGAGCTGACCCTTCGCCACTCACCCACCATCCCCGAAATGGCCTTCCTCCGGTGCCTTTGCCCAGCTCCGCGAGGCCGGCGCCGGAAACACTTATCCGACCTCGCGATGCCTGTGACGATAACACTGACCGATCCGGTGATGTCCGCGACGATAAGCGCGGCACTGCCCGTCATCGCATGTCCCGCTCGTCGTCCGGCGGCGTCGCGGCCGAGCCGTTCGCGCCCGGGATCAACGTCGCCGGATCGCTGAAGCCGGGCCCTCCGATGGCATCCTCCGGGATCTCTTCCAAAGTGTGACCGGACCTGGCCCTCCCCGCCCCGGCCACGGCATGCCGCGGGAGACGGCGCCGCCAGCCGGCCCGCAGCTCGGCGAATTCCGGCTCCTGCGTCATCTTCGGACCGGCCGGGTAGCCGGCCTCCCCGCTGGCGCGCACCTGATCAAAGATCGCGGCCGACTCGATCCAGATTCGCTGGGTCATGGTCGCGGGGTTACCCGGGCTGCGCAGCTCGGGATCGATCCGCAGCCACGTCTGCAGGAGCAGGTCGAGATCCGGCGGTATGCAGCCGATCAGCTCGGCCGCCGGGACTGGCTCTACCGAGCGAACCAGCCTCGTCATATCGAAGTAAGCGGCCGGCTCATCGACGAGCCAGCGGCCGGACGGGTCGATCAGGCCCAGGGCGCGGGCTTCCCGGAACATCGGCGGGTATCCGGTCAGCATCCGGTAGATCACCGCGCCCAGGGCGCGGATATCGGCCTTCCTGCTTATCCAGCTGGCATCCCGGCGCTCCATCTGCTCGGGCGGGGCATAGAACATGGTGAAACGGGCCGCCGTCGTCGTGTTGTTGCCGCCATTTGCCTTCTGGTACTGCTGGGCCAGGCCGAAATCGATGAGCTTGACCGTCCCGTCATCGCTGAGTGCCACGTTGGCCGGCTTGAGGTCAAGGTGGACAAAGCCCAGTTCCCATGCGGCCCGGAGGCCGGCCAGGATCTGCATGGCGAAGTCGAGCACCAGCCCGATGGTCAGGGCGTCCTCGTGGTCCGCATCGGCCAGGTACTGCTCCAGGGTCGCCGGGTAGAGCCGGGTGACGATGTAGTAGCCATGCCGCGGGTCAACGTCGCAGTCCAGTACCTCGGCGATGTTGTCGTGAATGTGCCCCTGCGGCAGCGACATTTCCATCTGGGCGTGGCGGCGTTCCCTGGCCGCCTGCCAGCCGGCCACCCCGGGCGGCGGCGCGACGATCTTGACGACCACCTCGAACGGGTACTGCCCGCAGGCATCGACGGCCACGAACGGCACCCGGCCCGAGCCCGGCACGTCCGACAGCGTCCGCTGGATCCGCCAGCGCTGCCCGATCAGCCAGCCGGGACCGGCATCATCCGAAGCGGGTCCAGTGGATTCCGGAACAGCGGATTTAGCCGAAGCGGATTCCGGGGCAGCGGATTCCCGGGTAGTGGATTCAGCGGCAGCGGAGCCGGCCGGACCGGCCCGCAGCCCGCTGCCGGCCAGTGCCGTGGCGATGCGCTGGCTGTAGCTGATGCCGGTGACCGCCCCGTGATACTCAAGATCATGCTCGCGGACCAGGGTCTTCTTCGAGCTTTCGTGATCGCTGTCGGCCGTCGCGTCGGCCATGGCGTTGCGGCCCGCCCGGACGGCCGCGCTGCGCTGCAGCAGCTCGTAAAGGGTGGGCGGGGAGAAGGTCTTCAGCAGGACCGGCATCAGGTCGATGAACATCAGCGCCAGCCAGACCAGCACGCGGCGGAGCAGGAATCCGGGGTTCTGCCGGGTCAGCGTGCCGAGCGCCCGCTCACGGGCGAGCAGGCCGTTGTCGGCGTAGATCTTTCTGGTCGCCGCGGCGATCTTCCTGTTGGTCTGCCTGCGCAGGGCCGCCGCGGCGGCTCGCTCCCGGGCGCTGGCCGCGGCGAAGACCTTCTGCGCGGCGTGCTGCGCGCGCAGATCCCGCCGCCAGGCAATGTGGTCTTGCGCGGTCTGCGGTCCCTGGCCGGGGATTCCGGTGACCTGGCCGGGCGGAAGGTGGCAGTTGCCGGTCAGCTCGCAGATGTAGATCTCGTGCGCGTGGTTCGCCGTGCGGGTGGCGGCATTCAGGGCGTCCCGGGCGGATGCCACCGGCTCTTTCAGGACGGCGACCTGCCGTTGCTCGGCGGAGTTGATCTGGGCGGTCTGCGCCGAGGTATCCGCGACGTGCTGGACCGTCAGCTGCTGGCTGATCTCCGGGCCGAAGATGGTCAGCACGATCGGCTCGCTGATGACCAGGCCGACGAGCGCGGCCAGGATGAAGCGGACGCCGAATTGCACGGCCTTCGACACTGACCGGGCGCGATGGCTGCGCTCGGGCTCCCCCGCCGTGAGCGGCCCGTAGTCAATGCTGCTCACGATCCAGCGATCAAAATTGAGGACGATGGTGCCCCACAGCAGGCCGACCGGCAGGTACCCGAGCCAGCTATGGTGCGGGAACACCAGGAAAAGCGCGGTGGTCAGCGAGGCCGTGGCGGCTATCGCGGTCAGCAGGACGATGGCGCCCATCGAGCTGTAACGGACGCGGTCCGGGACGGTCTGGATGTACCGGGGGTCCGCTCCCGCGACCCGCAGCAGGAAATTGCTCCGGGATAGCCAGGCGGCCAGCAGGATCACCGCCAGCACGGCGGCGAGGGCCAGGACTACTCGCAACATGGTGCCCCTTCCCGGGGACCTAGCCGATCTCCACCCGTGACACCAGCGCGTCGGATCGCCGTCCCCAGCGGATGGAATCGCCCTGGCTGAGCACGTGCGGGCCGATCAGCGGCGTCCCGTTCAGCGTCACGCCGTTGCGCCCCAGGCCGGTGATCCGCCACTGGCCGGCGGTAAAGGTGAACTCGGCATGCACGCGCGACACCGTGGGCTCGTCGGGAAGCACGAGTTCCACCGCGTCACCCCGCCCCGCACGGGCCCCGGAAACGCGGGTCTCCGCAATCGAGCCCCTGGTCACCAGCCGCAGCAGCGGTGCCGATGCTGATTCCGTGACGGTCAGCTGCCCGGTCTGGACGGTCCTGGCGGCATCCGGCTCATTGCGGGTACGCCCGTCATGGGCATAGCGAAAGGCCTGGCCGTTCGGGTAAGCAAACGGGGCACCCGGCGGCCCCGCATAGACGTCATGCGGAGCGGCATAGGCGTCCGGCGGCGGATAGAAGTCCGGCGGCGCATAGGCGTCCGGCGCCGCATAGGAGTCCGGGGCGGCGAGATAAGCGTCCGGCCGAGCGGGATACCCGGCCGCGGGTGCGAGGCTGCGCGGCCCTCCCTGCCGGAGGCGGTAGCGGCCAGCGGGAACCGCGGGATCACCGGACACCCCGGCCGAGACCGGGCCGGCGCTGGCCAGCCGGGCCTGATGCGCGGTGACCTGGGCCTGGTAGAGCTCGGTGGCGCTCGCGTTGATCACGTCGAGGTCCATGACCCCGGTTAGCTCGGCCAGGTCGTCCGGATTCATCAGCAACTCGACGGCGTTCGGCGCGAGCAGCGACCCCGACGGCGTGACGATGAATACCTCAGCCAGGTGCCGCAGGCCCAGCCGGAGGACATCGCTGCCATCGCGCCATGGCCGGGTGGCCAGCAGCCGCACCCACGGGTGATCACTATTGATGCCCAGGCCCCGCAGGGCCACCGCGGCGAGGATGGCGACGGCCGCGGCCAGCACGAACAGCGCGGTGCCGACGACCAGCGAGCCGGTGCCGGCCAGCAACAGCGCCCACACCCCGGCGATCACGGCCGCGACGACCCATCGCCGCCGGCTCCGCGGCCGCAGCGGGACACGGGGCGGGCGGCGCATCACATCGTTGCGGTCAGCCATCGTGGCACCTCCTCGAGCCTTGCGCTGGCCGCCGTGGCGGCCAGCCTGGCCTGACGAGAATGCGGTGCTGCCCGCACGCTGGTCAACGGATCGGGCCCGGTTCCCAGGTATCTGGAAAACCCCTGGCCCGGCACCGAGAACGAGGGATTCCGTGGCTAACGACCCCGCCGGACCTGCCGTCGTTCTACCGGGATTCCGGCAATTGGCGCTGACGATCGTCCAGCGGGCGCGCTTTGCGGGTGACAATCTTTCGCTTGCGCAACGACTCCAGCCATTCCTGCCCGCTGAGCAGTCGCGTGGTCTTGGCTGATTTGACCTCGCCCGCGGCGGCCACTGCCATCGCGACGCTGGCGGCGGTCACGTCATCGGCTGCCTCATACACGATGAGCACGTCATATTCGCCGAACGGGAAGCCAGCCACCAGGATCGTGGCGCCCAGTTCCTGCATGGTCGGCCGGATCGCTTCCATGGGGTCGTGCGGGTCCGTGAGCTGAGCTGCCATCGACTTGGCGGTGTAGGAGGCCTGGTACATGTAGAGCGTCATCGAGATCCCCTCGGGATGGCACAGGCGAAGGGACCACCTGCCCGTCCCGTGACGCCCGGCGGCTTCTGCCGATCCAGGCGAGCAAGGGCTGAAGACCACTGCGGTCTGAAAATCGTAAACCCCGTCCGGACGGGCGCGCCAGCCTCTGCCCCGGCGGAACCCTTTGCGCAGACGCGCACCCCGGCGAGCCGCCGCCTCCGTTTGACCTTTCCCTAGGGGCATGCCACAGCATGGAGCCAGCCGGGTACCGCGCCCGGGCGGGGAGGGCATTGGTCAGCATGGCGATCCGCGCGGTGGTCTTCGACATCGGCGGCGTACTGGAGATCACCCCGGACCTTGGGGTCACCGAGCTGTGGGAGACCCGGCTCAGGCTGCGGCCGCGGTATCGCACCGGGATCTTGAGTAACAGCTTCGTCGGCGCCCGGGAACGAGAGCAGGCGGCCTACGGATTCGAGGACCTCGTCGACGAGATCGTCTATTCACACGAGGCCGGGATGAGCAAGCCCGATCCCCGGATCTACGCCCTGGTCTGCGCGCGCCTCGGCGTCCGCGCCCAGGACACGGTATTCCTCGACGACGCGGACCGGTGCGTGGACGGCGCGCGGGAAGCGGGCATCCACGCGGTCCGCTACCAAGACAACGCGCAGGCCATCGAAGAGATCGAGAAGCTGCTCACGGCCCCTTAAATGTGCCTGCCGCCCGAAGCTGCAGGTAACGAAGCCCCGCGAAACCGCGTGCATCCGCTCCACGTCAATCGCTCGTCGCCTCGAACCCGATGAGCCAGTGGAGACCGTAGCGGTCGATGACCTGGCCGTCGGATGCGCCCCACGGCCGCGTCTGCAAGTCATCCACGACCCGGCCACCTTCGCGGAGACGGGAGAACCAGTTGCGCAAAGTCGCGGGAGCGGCCGTGCCAAAGGTTATGCGGTGAGCCGGGACGCGGGCCGGGACGGGTAAAGACTTCGCGCTGTGCACGACGGAGCCGATTGAATGACGACATGACCGAGATAGCTGACCTGCCTGCCGTGGCCAGGGCGTCTACTGCCGCCCTGGCGGGCTACACCGATCTGGACTGGCAGCAGGTGCCAGCGGCCGGCCTGCAGTGGAGCTGCCGGCAGACCGCGCTGCACATGGCTGATTGCCTCTACTTCTACGCGATGCAGGTCATCTACGGCCAGCCGGACGGATACCTGTGCACCGAGCTGGCCCTCGATGACAGCGCCTCGCCGCCGCGGCTGCTGGCCGCGCTGAGCGCGCACGCCGAACTGCTGCACCGCATTGCCCGGTCCGCCGATCCGGACCTGCGCGCGCATCACAACTACGGTGTCTCGGACCCAGCCGGGTTCGCCGCGATGGGCGTCGTGGAGACGCTGATCCACACCCTCGACGTGGTGCGCGGGCTGAACCCCGCGGATCCGTGGCGACCGCCGGCCGCGCTGGCCGCGCCCGTGATCGCCCGGCTGTTCCCGCACGCTCCTGACGGCGACCCCACCGATGTGCTGCTGTACTGCTGCGGCCGCGCCGCCCTAGGCGAGCTGCCGCGGCAGACGCAATGGCAGTGGGACGGGACGGTCAGAACCCAATCCCGGCCGAACCGCCAAGGGCCGGTTACCGCGACCTAAGGCTCCGCCTGGCCCGGCGCAGTCTCCGGTAGCCCGCATCGGCGAGCACCACCGCGGCGATCACGGCGGCCTCAAGAAAGGCGTTGTTCCGCAGCACGATCAGATTCACCGGCTCGAGCAGGTCGCCCGGAAGCATGCTCGGTATCCCGGATCCGTTGGTCAGCCTGGCACCAGGAGGAAGCCCTTTGCCGGGGGCCAACCTGGCGCCGGGCGGCAGGACCCTGAAATGGCTCCGCCCGCCGGCGGCCGGACCGGCCGGGTTTTCGCCCGGGAGGCTGGGCGCGAGGTGGCTCCAGGCCAGCCCGATGAGCACGACCGCCGCGACGACCGCCACGACGGCGGCAAACTGCCGGAGAAACTTCACCGCGGCTGCCGCCCCGGACGCCACGCCAGCAGCCGGCGGCTCACTCCGGCGATCCATCTCCATCGCAGTGCCACGTGAACGGGGACGAGGCCGACCGTCACCTCCGCCGTCAGGGCGTGCAGCCGGAACCAGAACGGGCTCTGCAGGGTATAGATGCCGAGTTCGGGGAGCGCGACCCGCGAGATCGCGAGGCCGGAGGCCACGCACAGGGCCATGGCGAACAGCAGCGCGAGGTTGACCACCCAGATCAGCTTGTCGTGGCCGCGCGGGCTGACCAGCCGCCTGGTCGTGCGGATGACCCAGTCCCAGTGCAAGGTGAGGTGCAGCAGCAAGGCAATCCCGAGCCCGACGCCCAGCCACTCGTGGATCACCACCCCGGTCCATCCGTAGCTATAGGCGACCGTGTACCCGACGAGGATGACCGCGTCGAACCAGAAGTCCAGCCGTGTCCGCGCCGAGACTCGCGCCCGGCGCGAGGCCGGGACGGCCGGCGAGGCTGCCGAGGTTCCGCTCACAACAGGCAACTTAGGCCAGCTCACTTCGACGGCCATGTCAGCCGTGCGTGAATTCCGGGTGAGCCGCCAGTGCGCCGGCTGGCCGGCCGGAGCGCGGTCGGATGGCGAAGGGGCGGAGCCGAGACCCCGCCCCTTCGTTATTCATCCCCCCGGGCCTGTGACGGCCATGGGCCGTGCTTGCCGGCGTTCTCGTCAGCGGGGATACCCTCGGTGGCCCGCTCGGATTGCGCCCTGGCCGGCGGATACGCGCTAATCTGAAACGTATTCGCCGGGCGCATCGCGAGGATTTGCCCCATGCCTCCGGTGCGCAGATTACCGGCGACTTGTCGCATGGCTGTCGCACGACGCAGAAAACACCAGATGCCCCAGAATGAACGACACGCACGCGGCCAGCGGGCCGCGGGCCTGCACCTCCGGCGACTCATCCTGCAGCCTGGACCATACCGGGACGAATGGGAACAGCATGCCCGCGACGTCCCGCCCGATGAGGTCCGGCAGGACGCTGTCTGCACGGTGATCGCGGAGCACCTGTACGAGACGGGCGCACATGACGAGACGGACACCGGACTCGCGCGGACGCTGAAGGACCGGGTGAGCAGGGCCTTCAGCGGCCGGGGCCTCAGCCTGCAGACGCTGCGCTGGTTCGACGCGGCGTTCCGGCTGTCTCCGCATGATGCGCAGCGGGTGCACGAGCTGTACCGGGGGGACCTCCGTCCCACCGTCATCGCCGGCAAGCTGCCGCCGCCCGCCGGGGGCGGGATGAAATCCGGGCACGAGACGACGATGCTGCTCGAGCATCACTTCATCGGCCGGGACGGCGTGCCCGCCCGTCATCACACGCAGCAGACGGTACGGGCGCTGGTTGACGGCATGACGAGCTATCAGTACCGGATCGACACCCCCGAGGCCGACGTACGGGTGGTCCGCGGCGGCCAGGTCGGCCCGGTTTACCAGCTCAGCGAGCAGCTCTGGGCGGTGGACATCACCTTCCACCATCCCTTGCGCTATGGCGAAGAGGCATATTTCGACTACTGGACGATCTTTCATTACTCCCAGCCGCCCGCGGCTGAGTTCCGCCGCGGATCCCATCGCCGGGTGGAGCACCTCGACCTGCGGCTTGAGTTTCATCCCGGCCGGCTGCCGAGGAATCTCTGGTGGGCCGAGTGGGCGGATTACCGGCGGCCCGATGAGGCAATCGTGGAACGCGAGGCAGTTTCGCTGGATGAGGAACTCTCGGCGCACCGGTACCTGGAAGCAATCGAGCACACGGTGGTTGGGTACTACTGGGAGTGGTGAACGGCCAGCGGCCCGGCCGCGATGGGGCCGCCCCGGGCTGAGCCCCGGGTTGCGTGAACCGTGCTGGCCGTGAAAGCCTTTGCTTGCTTGATGCAAGCAACCAAATCGGACAGGCGGGCACATGACGGAACCGGGCGCTGGAGCGGTCCGGCTTCCCGGTTCCGACCTGGCGGCACGGCTCGAGGTCACGTTCCGGCTGCTGGGCAAGCGCATTTACCTGGCCAGCTGGCGCCAGCTGCGCACGGTGAATCCCGGCCTGGACCAGGCCAGCGTCCCGCTGCTGGCCGCGCTCGAAGAGCACGATGATGCCCGGCCGTCCGACGTGTCCGCCGCCGTCGAACTCGATCTGTCGACGGTCAGCCGGCAGCTGCGGCAGCTGGAGCGGCTCGGGCTCGCCACGCGCAGGCCGGACGGCAAGGACGGCCGGGCGTGCCGCCTGAGCCTGACCGCGCAGGGGCGGGACTGCCTGTCGGCGGTCCGCGCCAGCCGCGCCGCGATGCTGGACGAGGTGTTCGGCGGCTGGCCAGCCGCCGAGCGACGCGAGCTGCTGAGGCTGCTCGACCTGCTGCTGGCCGGCCTGGCGGCGCTGCCAGGGACCGCACCGCCCGGCCCAACCGGGCCAGGAACGACGCTGCCCGCAGCCGCACTGCGGGCAGTGACTTCGCCGCCGAACAGGGAGAGCCACGCATGAGTGCCCCGGCCACGACGACCTCGAACCCGGCGGAGGCTGGCGGTTTCACCCACCGGCAGATCCTGGCGATCATGTCCGGGCTGATGCTGGGCCTGTTCCTGGCCGCCCTAGACCAGACGATCGTGGCGACGGCGCTGCCGACGATCGTCGGGGACTTCCACCGCAGCGACCTGCTGCCCTGGGTCATCACCGCGTACCTGCTGGCCAGCACCGCATCCACGCCGCTATGGGGCAAGGCGGGTGACCTTTACGGCCGCAAGCGGGTCTTCCAGCTCGCGATCGTGGTGTTCCTGGTGGCCAGCGCGCTGTGCGGCGCCTCCAGGAACATGTACGAGCTGATCGCGTTCCGCGGCCTGCAGGGAATCGGCGGCGGCGGCCTGATCTCGCTCGTATTCGCGATCATCGGCGACGTGATCCCGCCCCGCGAGCGCGGCCGCTACCAGGGATACTTCGGCGCCGTCTTCGGCATCGCGAGCGTCGTCGGGCCGCTGGCGGGCGGGTTCTTCGTGGACAGCCTCAGCTGGCGCTACATCTTCTACATCAACCTGCCGATCGGCCTGGCCGCGCTGATCGTGACCAACCGGGTGCTGCGCCTGCCCAAGCGCACGCGCAAGGTCCTGATCGACTGGTGGGGCGCGCTGCTGCTGGTCGCCGGGGTGTCCTGCATCCTGCTCGCGACCCAGTCCGGCGGCACCGACTACGCCTGGGGATCGTGGCAGATAATCGGGCTCTTCGTGCTGGGGCCGCTGCTGCTGGTGGGCTTCGCGATCAGGGAAAAGATGGCCCCCGAGCCAATCCTGCCGCTCGACCTGTTCCGGATGCAGATCTTCACCGTGTCCAACATCATCTCCTTCGTCAGCGGCATCGCGATGTTCGGCGCACTCGCCTTCCTGCCGCAATACCTGCAACTCGTGCACGGGGTCTCGGCGACCGAATCAGGCCTGCTGCTGCTGCCCCTGCTGATCGGCCTGCTGGTGATGAGCATCAGCTCGGGCCGCTACATCTCCGCCACGGGCAGGTACCGCTGGTTCCCGCTGGCCGGCACGATCCTGGTGACCACCGGCCTCATCCTGCTCACCCACCTCGGCGCGCATACGTCGCTGGCCATCTTCAGTCTCTACGTCCTCGTCTTCGGGGCCGGCCTCGGCCTGTTCATGCAGGTGCTGACCCTCATCGTGCAGAACGCGGTGCCGATGAAGCAGATGGGCGTCGCGACCTCGTCGGTAACCTTCTTCCGCTCGATGGGCGGGGCGATCGGGGCGTCCGCGCTCGGGGCCGTGCTGACCGCGCAGATCAGCTACCAGCTCGAGCGCACGCTGCCGCCGAAGCTAGTGGCCGGCGGAGGGAACAAAGTGGCCCAGTTCGTGCTGAGCCCGCAGGCTCTGGACGCACTGAAGCAAACCCATCCGGCCCTGCATGAGATCATCATCCAGGCCTACTCGCACGCCATCGACCGGCTGTTCCTGGTCGCCGTGCCGGTATCGATCCTCAGCGTCATCGCCGCGCTGTTCATCAAGCAGGTCAAGCTGCGGGTCAGCAACGTGCCGCCGCCGGCGGCCGCCGCGGCCCCGGCCAGTGCCGGGACGGACGCCGTCCCGCTCGCTCCCGGAGGGACGAACTAGATGCCCGGCGTGACTATCTCGGCCGGCTACGGCGCCGGCGGCAGCATCATCGCCCCCGAGGTCGCCAAACGACTCGGACTGCCGCTGCTCGACCGGGCGATCAGCTCGCGCGTCGCGGCGAAGCTGCAGGTGACCGTGCAGGAGGCCGAGGGCGGGACGGTCCGGCGCCCGCTGGTCGACCGGTTCTTCGGCGTGCTCGCGCCGCTGGCCGGCGGCGCGCTCGGCGCGGGTACCGACTGCGTTCCCCCGGAGGCCGTCCCGGTGCCGGATGACGCGGACTTCTTCCGCGCGCAGGCCGAGGCCATCATGGTCGAGGCGCTCAGCACCGGCGCGGTCATCCTGGGCCGGGGCGGCGGCGCGGCGTTCCATGCCTGGCCGGACGTGCTGCGCGTGCGCCTGTTCGGCCTGCCGGAGGCCCGGATCGCGCAGGCGGCCCGGATCGAGAACGTCGACGCTTTAACGGCCCGCCAGCGCCAGCCCGAAGTCGACCGCGCTCGCGCGCAATACGTGCGGCGGCTCTATAACGTCGATATCGACGACCCCAGCCTGTACCAGCTGCAGATTGACAGCACGGCGCTGTCGCTCGACACCTGCGCCGGCCTGATCGTGGCCGCGTACATGGCGCGGGCCGGCGGCTGAATCGCCGCCCGGCCCAGGACGGCCGGGGGCGTGGCGGTCACTGCCAGGGTCGTGCCGCCCGCTCCGCCCAGTAGGCGCCGGGCGGCTCGGCGAGATCCAGCGGCGGGAGATCGGTCACGGCCAGCGCGGCCAGGTTCGACTGCAGCTGCCCGGGCGTGACGGCTCCGGACAGCACGACTCCCGCCCAGGGGCGGGCCAGCGCGGCGGCGATCGCGATCTCGTCCACGCTGACGTTCCGGCTGGCGGCCAGCGCGCCCAGCCGGGCCGGCGGGCTGGCCGTGTCACCGCCGGGCGCCAGCCGCCCGTTGGCGAGGGCCTCCTTGATCAGGATCGTCCAGCCGGCGGCCGCGGCCTGCGCCGCGGCGGGAGCCACGGACGGCTCAAGGAGATTCCAGGTCACCTGCGCGGCGGAGAACAGCGGCCGCCCGCCGGCGGTGACCCCCAGCGCGCGCCGGAGCGTGTCGGCCTGGAATGGCCCGCTGGTCGTCAGCCCGATGATCACGCCATCGTCGCGCAGCCGGGCCAGCGCGGCGATCAGCGCGGGGTCGTCGAGCAGCCCCGATTCCGGGGTCAGGGAGTGCACCTGATACAGGGCGAGGCGGTCGCCGAGCAGTGCCCGGGTCTGGGCCAACTGAGCCGTGAACATGGCCAGCGAGTGCTCCTTGACCTCCTGCGGCGCCGCGTCGAGCCGCCAGCCGCCGGTATACCGGTAGCCCCACTTGGACCCGATAACGGCGTCGGCGTGATCCCGCTCGGCCAGCCAGCCGCCGAGGAATTCCTCCGCCCGGCCATAAGACCGGGCCGCGTCGAAGTACCTGATCCCGGAGTCATAAGCGGCATCGAGCATGGCGAAGGTACGCGCCCGCAGCCCGGCCACGCTGCGGTCCGGCAGGTCGTCCTTCCGGCCGGACGTGATGTAGGCCGGGCGGCCGAGCGCGGCCAGGCCCAGGCCGATTCGCGGGCATCCCGTCGGCCGGGCGGCCCGGTGGGGTGCCCCGTTAGAGCTGGTGGGCATTCAGCCAGCTGAGCGCGGTGCTGGCGACTTCCTGCCAGCCGCTGTCGATCGTGAGCGAGTGGCCGCGATCGGCGAACCGCCGCAGGTCGGTCACCGCGGTGGAATGACGGTACTGCTTGAACGTCGAGTGCGTGACAATGTCGGGAACGGTGTGATCCTGCTGGCCCGAGATCAGCAGCAGCGGTCCCCGGCCGGAGTTCTTCGTGTTCACCTTGGCCGGGGAATGCGGGGTGAAGTTAGCGACCGCGGACTCGAACAGCGGCCGGCCGGGCCCGGGGATGTTCCACTGCTCGTACAGCCGCGCCGACTCCGGCGCGGAGACCGCATTGGCGAACGCGTACCGGAACTGCGCGGCGGTCAGGGAGACCGTCCGCTTCCGGTTCGCCGGATTGCCCAGGACGGGGAAGCCGGCGCGCAGCTGGGCGGGCGGGAGCACGAGCACGCCCTTGATCGGCGCGGGATCGATCGCGACCGCGGCGGCGGCCAGATCCTGGCCGAGCAGGTTCTGCGCGATGAGGCCGCCGAAAGAGTGACCGATGACGATGGGCTTCGGGCCGGACGAGCCGATGATCTCGGCATAATGCCCGATGATTTCGGCCAGGCCCTTGCCATCCTGCCGCTCGGGGTGCTCGCGAGCCTCCGCGACGGTGTCGGGGACACCCGGCCACTCGGGCGCGGTCGCCTCGTAGCCCGCTTCCCTGAGCATGTCGATCCAGGGCTGCCAGCTGGTGCTGTGCAGCCACAGGCCGTGGATCAAGACAACGGGGGTCTTCGGCGTGGTCATGGCGCTCTCCCAGGATGTACCGGACGGTGCTCGTTGCCACCCATGATCCACCGGATTGACTCCTGTTGCCAGGATCCACCGGATTGACCCCTGTGACCGGCGCGCCCGGGCCGGGCCGCCGGCCAGGCCGGCCAGGCCGGTCCACCCGCCGGGCGGGAGTCAGCGTTCTCGCGCGGTCTCGTCTCGCGCCGTTTCGCGGACGACATCAGCGGGGTCCTTGTCGTCGCGCAGGCCGAGAAAGCTCGGGTGCCGCAGCTGGCCGGCCCCGGTCCACTCGGTGAACGCGACCTGGGCCACCAGGCGGGGCTCGGTCCAGTGCGCTCCCGGCCGGGGCGGGTCGCCATGATCGAAGGGCGGCCGGGTCCGCTCCAGGCCGGCCAGGGTCGCGTGCAGGCTGGTGAGCGTGCGCTCATCGAAGCCGGTTCCGACCTTGCCGGCGTAGGCCAGCCGGCCGTCGCTCCGGTAGTAGCCCAGCAGAAGGGCGCCGAAGCCGGTCCGCTCGCCGCGCGGGTCGGTGTAGCCGCCGATCACGAACTCCTGGGAGTTCTCGCACTTGAACTTCAGCCAGTCCCGGCTCCGGCCGGCCCGGTACGGCGCATCGGCCCGCTTGGCGACCAGGCCCTCCCAGCCCCGGCCGCAGGCCTGCCGCCAGTATTCCTCGCCATCGCGGTTGCGGTGCGGGGTGAGGCGGAGCGGGTCATCGAAGGAAACCAGCTTGCGGAGCAGGGTTTTCCGGTCCCGCAGCGGCAGCCCGCGGACATCGTGCTCCCCCACGTGCATCACGTCGAAGAGGTAGAAATAAACGCGCACGCTGCGGACCAGATCCGGTTCCGGGTGGGCCTCCTGCATGCGGCGCTGCAGCCGGGCGAAGCTGGTCCGGTGGCCCTCGAAGGCGACGATCTCCCCGTCAACGATGAAGTCGATGGCGGCCTGCCCGGCCAGCGCGCTGGCCAGCTCGGGGTAGTTGGTGCTGATCTCCTTCTTGTTGCGGGTCAGGAGCCGCACCGCGGAGCCTTCGCGGAACGCCAGGCAGCGCTCGCCATCCAGCTTCCGCTCGAAGATCCAGCCCGGGTCGGAGAACCGGTCCCTGGTCAGCGTGGCCAGCTCCGGCTCCACCCATGCCGGAAGCCGGGCAGGCGGGCCCGGCGGCAGGTGCCCGGCGCTATCCGTTCCGCTCATGTCCCCTCCGCCGTCCTTCGCCGTCCTCGCTGTCCTTCGCCGTCCTGGCGATCACGCGCCGCCATCACCCGGGCGGCTACGTGCCGCTAGCATCCCTTCCCCGATGAGCCCGCGCCACCCCGCGGCCGGCCGCTCTGCGATGCTGCTGACCCGCGCGATATCCGCGCCGGGAGTCAGCCGGCACTGAACCAGCCGAGGAGGCCAGCCATGACGGCGACGCAGGCTCCCGCCATCGAAGTTCCCGGCTTCACCGACAGTCACACCCACCTGCTGGCGGACTCGGCCCGGGCCCCGCTCCCGTGGCAGGGCTCGGGGGTGGCCGAGTTCCACCGCCGGGTAGCCGGCGCGGGCAGCACGCCGATGGACCTGCCCGAGCCTGCGCCCGCCGGGGAGCCGGATGACCTGGCCGCCCGGCTCCGGGCCGGCCTGGCCCGCGCGGCCGCCGCCGGGCTGGTGGAGATCACCGAGATGGGGATGCGGCACTGGTGGTACCTGGACGCCCTGGCCAGGCTCCAGCGCGCCGGACCGCTGCCGGTCCGGGTGCGGATCTACCTGGCCAGCGGCCTGGCCGGGCAGTCGAGCCCGGCCGAGCTGGACGCCCGGCGGTCGCGAGGCCGGCGGCTGGGTCAGCGTGGACGGGGTCAAGTTCTACGCCGACGGCTGGCTCGGCCCGCGCACCTGCGCGATGTGCCGGGACTTCGCCGACGGCGGCGGGGACGGCATCCTCTTCCTGACCGCGGCGGCACTCGCGCGCCGGATCGAGCCACTCGCGGCCCGGGGCTGGCGGATCGCGACGCACGCCATCGGCGACCGCGGCATCGAGACCGTGCTGGACGGCTACCAGCTGGCCTGGGGCGGCGACGCCGCGGCCATCGCCGCCGCCGCGCCGCGGATCGAGCACGCGAGCGTGCAGTCCGCCGAGCTCACCAGCCGGCTGGCCGAATCCGGCGTGGTGGCCTGCCTGCAGCCGTCCTTCGCCGTGACCGACGTGCAGCACGTCCGCCGCGGGCTGGGGCCGGACCGGGCGCGGACGGCGTACCCGTGGGCCGCGCTCGCCGCGGCCGGGGCGCGCCTGCTGGCCGGGACCGACTACCCGATCGAGGTGCTTGAGCCGCTCGCCGGGCTCGCGCGGCTGGTGAACGGGCGCAGCGATCGCCCGGGCTTCCGCACCCCGGGCACCGCGCCCGCGCATTCCCGGCTGGCCGCCGGTGCCGCGTTCACGGTGATGTCCGATGCGGCGGCCGGGCGCACCCTGCTCTCGGCGGACCCGCGGTCCGTCCCGGCCGCGGATATCGACCAGATCGAGCTGCGCGGCACGGCGCCGGCGCCATTCTGACCCGGCTGCCCCGGTGAGTTACCGGGGAAATAAATAAGGCAGGCGCATCCGGCTAACGCCGCGATCAGCGAGCCCCGGCCAGCGAGCACGATCAGCTAGCTGCTCACCGGTGCCATCAGGAACTCTGACCACAAAAACTCGCTGCTGGCACATTATGAAGATTAGTTGACAAGCACTATTTTTTCGTGCTTAACATCATTGGTCTACCACCTGGGCAGATGCTCGTGATCAGCACTGGAGGACGCGGTGACAGGGGGGCAGCCGGACGCGATCAGGTGGGCGCGCAGCAGCTCGTGCCCCGGCGGTGAATGTGTCGAGGTCACGTCCATAGCCGGGCAGGTCGCGGTACGCGCCTCGGGACGTCCCGGAAATATCATCACTTTCCCGGCAAGTCGCTGGCAGGACTTCGTCAATGGGGTCAAGAACGGCGAACTCGGGAACGACCGGTCGGCTGAGTAAGCCGGCCGGCTGGTAATAGCGCGGCATCGTTAATTCCGGCCACCGCTTAGCCGGGCGTCCCGGCCAGGCCGAGGGCCACTTGCAGGAAGGCCAGCACGTCAGTCCCGCTGGCGATCGCCTTGCCGGTGGGCTTGCCCGCGCCATGGCCCGCTCCGGTCTCGACCCGGAGCAGGACCGGCGCATCGCCGCCCTGGGCGGCCTGGACCGTCGCGGCGAATTTCAGCGAGTGGCCGGGAACGACCCGGTCGTCGTGGTCGCCGGTCAGCAGCAGGGTCGGCGGGTAATGGGTGCCGGCCCGCACGTTGTGCAGCGGCGAATAGCCCCGCAGCCAGGCGTACTCGTCCGGGTGGCCCGGATCGCCGAGTTCAGCCGTCCAGGCCCAGCCGATGGTGAAGGTGTGGTACCGGAGCATGTCGAAGACCCCGACCTCGGCGACGCAGGCGCCGAACAGCTCCGGGTGCTGGGTCAGGCACGCGCCGACCAGCAGCCCTCCGTTGGACCCGCCCATGATCGCGATGCGATCCGGACGTGACCAGCCGGAGGCGGCCAGCCAGCGCGCGCAGCCGCAGAAGTCGTCGAAGACGTTCTGCTTGCGGTCCCGCCGGCCGGCCTCATGCCAGGCCTTGCCGTACTCGCCGCCGCCGCGCAGGACCGCCACGGCGAGGATGCCGCCGGAGTCCAGCCACGCCGCCCACAGCGGCGAGAACCCGGGCGTCATCGGCACATCGAACCCGCCGTACGCGTACAGCAGCACGGGCGCGGCGCCGTCCGGCACCAGGTCGCGGCGCCGGGTCAGGAACACCGGAATCGGCGTGCCGTCCGCGGACGGCGCGAGCACCTGCTCGGTGCTGAACGCACCGGGGTCGATCCGCGCGGCGGACGGCCGGACGAGCCTGGTCTGCCCGGTCGACAGGTCATGCGACCAGAGCGAGCCCGACTCGGTGAAGGAGACAGCCTCGTAGTACACCGTGTCGCGGCCGGGCCGGCCGTCGATGCCACCCAGCGAAGACATCGCGGGTACCGGGATGTCCCCCAGGTACGCCCCGTCAAGGGCGTGGACCCGCAGCACCGAGTGAGCGTCGCGCAGGTAATGGCAGACGAGGCGGCCGCCGAAGAAGTGCGCCGCCAGCAGGGTGTCGGCCGCCTCCGGGATGACCTCACGCCAGTTCTCCCGGCCCGGCGCGGCCAGATCGACGGCGACCAGGCGGTTGCGTTCCGCCGCATGGTCAGTGACGAGATAGAAGGTCGTGCCCACGCTGGTCACCACGATCGCCTTGCTGGCGAAGTCAGGCACCAGCGGCCGGAGGCCGGCCCCCGGATCGGTGAGATCGAGGACATGCACCTGGTTCTCGGACGATCCCTCCTCGATCGAGATGATCAGGTACCGGCCATCGTCGCTGACCTGCGCCCACGGTATCCAGCCGGGCTCCGGCGGGGCGTAGACAAGCTCGTCGTCGCGCTGCTGCGCGCCGATGCGGTGGAAGAAGATCCGCTGCGGCTGGTTCGCCTCCCGGTACTCGGCACCGGGTGCGGCCGGCTCCATCGCGCCGTAGTAGAACCCTGAGCCGTCCTGGCGCCACGCCGCCTCGCTGAACTTCGACCACTCGATCACGTCATCGGTGTCCGCGGCCGTCGAAACGTCACGGACGTGCCAGGTCTGCCAGTCCGAGCCCAGGGCGCTGGTCGCGTAGGCGACCAGCGTGCCGTCCTCGCTGACATTGATCTCGCCGACCGCGACCGTGCCGTCCGCGGACAGGGCATTGGGGTCAATCAGCGGGCGCCCGTCCGCCTCCGGCGCGTCCATGACGTACAGCACCGGCTGGGACGCCAGGCCCGGATTGCGAGTCTGGAACCAGCGGCCGCCCCGCTCGAACGGCACGCCGTATCTCGGGTAATCCCAGAGCTCGGTCAGCCGGGCCCGGATCGCCTCGCGGTCACCGGCCGCGGCCAGGAAGCTCTCGGTCACCTCGTTCTGCGCCTTGATCCAGCCGGCCACCTCCGGATCCTCGGTGACCTCAAGCCAGCGGTACGGATCGCTGACCAGCTCGCCGTGAAAGTCGTCAGTGTCCGGGCCGCGACGAGCCGGGGGATAGGAGCGCATGGGCGGGCCAATCTGGACGGCGATGTTCCCGCCAGCCTACGAAACCCGGCCGGCCAGGATCCGGCCGGCCACGAGTCCGGCCAGCACGATTCCGGCGGCCAGGGCGGCGCCGTGGATGTTGCCCAGCGCCATCAGGATGACCGCCTCGGCCACCCCCGCGGCCGCGACGATGCGGCCGGCGGGCCAGCCGCGCTGCCGGATCCGGACCACCGCGGGCAGGCCGGCCGCGAAGATCACGGCCGCGGCCCAGCCGCCGCCGCCGCCAGTGCAGGACCTTGCGCCGGTACAGGTAAACGGCCGTGGGGGCGAACACCGCGATCAGCGCCACCGACCACAAGACCACGGCGAGCTCGGGGTGCTGCATCGGCCAGGCCTGCACGTAGGCAGCCGGGTTGGCGCCCCCGAACAGATTGCGGCAGGAGGCCGCAACCGCGCTCATCGGGTTCCAGTTGGCCACGTTCCGGAGCCAGTCCGGCATGCCCTGGGTCGGCACGAAGGCATTGGAGACGAACGACAGCGGCAGGAAGATGATGAAGCCCATCGCCTGAGCTGCCTCGGGGCTGCGCAGCAGCATGCCAGCGCACGCCCCGGCCCAGGTCATCGCGAAGGCGAAGAGCAGGGACAGCGCCACCGCGGCGAGCGCGTCCGCGGCGCCGTTGTGAATGCGCCAGCCGATCGCGAGCCCGGTGCCGGCCAGCACCACGATGCCGATGACCTGAGTGGCGAGATCGGCCAGCGTCCGGCCCGCCAGGACGGCGGCGCGCGACATCGGCAGCGACCGGAAGCGGTCGATCAGCCCGCTGGCCATGTCGGTGGTGAGGCCGACCGCCGTGCCCGGCGCGGTGCCGGCCATGACCATGCCGAACATGCCGCTGATCAGGTACTGGTGATAGCTGCCGCCGCCGGGCAGGTGGATCGCCGAGCCGAAGACGTAGCTGAACAGCAGCACGAAGATGACCGGCTGGATCGTCACGTCGGCCAGTTGCTCAGGCTCGCGCGCGATCCGCGCGATGCTGCGCCGGGCCAGCACCCAGGTGTTCTTGACGGCCCACCAGGTCCGGGTCAGCCACGGGCTCGGCCGGCAGGCCGGCCGCGGGCAGGGACAGAGTTGCCACGGTAACTACCTCTCGTCGTCGGCGGGCCCGCCGTCGCCGGCCGCACGCCCGGTCAGGGTCAGGAACACGTCGTCGAGCGACGGCCGGCGGATGGCGATGTCGTCGAGCAGGACACCCGCCGCATCGAGGTCGCGCACGATGTCCGGCATTCGCCGCGGGCCGGCCACCACCGCCGCCTCGACGGTCCGGGCCGCCTCGTCGACCTGCGGCGGCCCATCGGCATGACGGCCCAGGACGTCGCGGGCCGCCGCCAGGCCGGAGCCGGGAGCTATCGTCAGCTGCACCCGCTCGCCGCCGACCTTGGCCTTGAGCTGGGCCGCGGTGCCCTCCGCGATGACCGTGCCGTGATCGACCACCGCGATGCGGTCGGCCAGCTGGTCGGCCTCGTCCAGGTGCTGCGTGGTGAGCAGGACCGTGGTGCCGCCGGCGGCGAGTTCCCGCACGGCGGCCCAGGTGACCAGCCGGCTGCGCGGGTCAAGGCCGGTCGTCGGCTCGTCCAGGAACAGGATGCGGGGACGCCCGACCAGGCTCGCGGCCAGGTCGAGCCGGCGGCGCATGCCGCCGGAATAGGTCTTCACGCCCCGGTCCGCTGCGTCCGACAGGTCGAACCTGGCCAGCAGCTCGCTGGCCCGCTGCCGGGCCTGCCGGCCGGAGAGGCGGCCGAGCTGCCCGACCATGACCAGGTTGGCGCGCCCGGTCAGGCACTCGTCGAGTGCCGCGTACTGCCCGGTCAGGCCGATCTCCCGGCGCACCAGGGCGGCCTCGGTCACGACGTCATGGCCGGCCACCCGGGCGGTGCCCCGGTCCGGTCGCAGCAGCGTGGTCAGCACCCGCACCGCGGTCGTCTTGCCGGCCCCGTTGGGCCCCAGCACGCCCAGGATCTCCCCGGCCCCGACCTCCAGGTCGAGGCCCGTCAGGGCGCGGGTGCGGCCGTACGCCTTGGCCAGGCCGACGGCCTCGATGGCGAGGGAGTCACTCATCGGGATCCTCCTCCAGTACGCTGTACGAGACTTTCTAGTACACTGTACTAACACGTACGATGTACGAGAGTCAAGCCGCAGCAGGCCGGGCACCGCCCGATAGCCGGGCGACCGGCACGATGGGCCGGGCGACCGGCGGACGATAGGCCGGGGACCGGCCGACGGACGGAGGACGGATGGAGAACCCGGACGATCTCTGGCCGCCGTTTGGCCCGCATACGCCCGGGCGCGCCGACCGCGCGCCACGGCCGCATGGCCAGCGGGGCCGTACCCGGGGCCAGATCACGCCGGCGCTGTCGCGCGACGAGATCGTCGACGCGGCTATCGCCGTCGCCGACGCGGAGGGCGCGGATGCGCTCAGCATGCGGAAGATCGCCCAGGTCCTGCACGCGGGCACCATGTCCCTGTACTGGCATGTGGCGAACAAGGAGCATCTCCTCGATCTCATGCTCGACGTCATCGTGGCCGAGGTCGGCGTGCCCGTGCCGACCGGCGACTGGCGGGGGGACCTGCAGAAGCTCGCGCGGGAGAACCGGGCCTCGCTGCTGCGGCACCGGTGGGTGATGGACTTCATCGGCGGGCGCCCGCCGCTCGGGCCGAACACGCTGCTGAACCTGGACGGCTCGCTGGCCGTGCTCGACGGCCTCGGCCTCGACACCGCCAACGCCATGAACATCCTGATGACGGTGAGCACCTACGTCATGGGCGCCGTCCTGCGCGAGTTCCGGGAGATACGCGCCCAGCGGGATCAGGCCGGCATCGGGCCGGAGCAGTGGCGCGCCGTTCAGGCCGCCTGGCGGCGCAAGCTGGTGGCGGACGGCCGGTTCTCGCACTTCCTGCGGATCCTGGACGACGACGTCGACCCGGACGCCGAGGAGACCCGGGACGAGCGGTTCGAATTCGGCCTGGATTGCGTGCTCGACGGCATCGCGATCCAGGTGCAGCGGATGCAGGCCCGCGCGCCGGACCAGTCAGCCCAGCCCGCCAGGCCCCCCCTCAGGCCCAGCCCAGCCAGGCCAGCCCAGCCCCGGCCGCCCATCCGGCGGGCGCAGCCGGGTGACGGGCGACTTCGACCTGATCATCCGGGCTCCGCGGGTCATTACCGGCGGAGCGGAAATCGCCTGCAGCATCGGGATCAGCGGCGGGCGCATCGCGGCGATCGGGCCGCCGGATAGCCGGGCCAGCGCGCCGGACGTGCTCAGCCTCGGTGCCGACGTCGTCGTGCTGCCCGGTCTGGTCGACTCGCACGTGCACATCTGCGAGCCCGGCAACACCGAATGGGAGGGTTTCGCCGCGGCGACCAGCGCGGCGGCGGCGGGCGGGATCACCACGCTGGTCGACATGCCGCTGGACAGCGTCCCGGCCACCGCCAGCGCCGGAGCGCTGGAGATCTAGCGCCGGGCGCCGGCGGGCAGTGCCGGGTCGATGTCGGCTTCTGGGGCGGGTCATTCCCGGCAATCTCGATCAGCTCGCGCCGATGCATGCGGCCGGCGTGCTCGGCTTCAAGTGCTTCCTGGCCGATTCCGGGTCCGACCATTTCCCGCCCGTCGATGGCCGCCAGCTGGCCAGCGCGCTCCGCGTACTGCGCGACCTGGATGCCCCGCTGCTGGTGCACGCCGAGAGCGCCGGCCGTGGCGGCGGCCGGGGAAAGCCACGGCCGCCGCTACGCCGACTACCTCGCGGCCCGCCCGCGCGGCATCGAGAATCTCGCGATTGCCCAGGTCATTGAGGCGGCCCGGGCGACCGGCGGCCGCGCGCACGTGGTCCACCTGTCGAGTTCCGACGCCCTGCCGATGATCGCCTCGGCCCGCGCCGACGGCGTCCGGCTGACCGCGGAGTCCTGCCCGCACTACCTGACGCTGACCGCGGAGGAGATTGCCGACGGCGCCACCGCGGCCAAGTGCTCCCCGCCGGTCCGGGAGGCAGCCAACCGCGAGCTGCTCTGGGTCGGCCTGCGGGACCAGGTGCTCGGCCTCATCGTTTCCGACCATTCGCCGTGCACGGCCGCGATGAAGGAACCCGGCCGCGGCGACTTCGGCACCGCCTGGGCGGCATCTCCTCGCTGCAGCTCAGCTTGCCGCTGGTCTGGACGCAGGCGCGCCGCCGGGGGTTCTCGCTGATCGACATCGCCGCTGGATGGCCGATCGGCCCGCGCCGCTGGCCGCCTGGCCGCGAAGGGGCGGATCGCGGTCGGCTACGACGCGGATTTCTGCCTGTTCGCGGCCGATGAGTCCTTCATCGTCTACCCGGCCCGGCTGCTGCACCGGCACCCGGTCACGCCCTATGCCGGGCGCAGGCTGGCCGGGTCGTCCGCGGCACCATCCTCCGCGGCCGGCGGATCGACCTGCGAACCCCGGGCCGCTGCTGGCGAGGGTATCACTGGCGCCGGACACGCTGACCCGCTGGCGATCGCGTTCGGGGAGGAGCAGTGGTGGGAGTGCTCGTTAAAAACGGGAACGCCGGTGACGGCCGTGGCTGAGTCAGCCAGGCGCGAGCCCGCGACGGCAGTACCAACAGCGGAAACGGGCCCGGCCGCCCAGTCCCCCCGGATACGGCGATCGACCTCGCCTCCCGGTGGCTGGGCGCCAGCGTGCTGGCCGCCAGCGACGAGTCCTTCTGCGAGAAGGAGAACCTGCTCACCCCGCCCGGCCGCGTTCGAGCCCGGCCACTTCGGTTATCGCGGCGAGATCGTCGACGGCTGGGAGACCAGGCGGCGCCGCGAGCCCGCGCACGACTGGGCGCTGATCCGCCTCGGCGCGCCGGGCGTCATCACCTCGGTCGAGGTCGACACCAGCTTCTTCACCGGCAACCACCCCGAGTCCTGCCTGGTCGAGGCCTCCGGCTGGGAGGGATACCCGAGCCCGGCCGAGCTGGCCGATCCGGCGCCGCTGGGCTCAGCTCGTGCCCCGCTCGGCCCTGCCCGGCGACACGCGCAGCACGTTCGGCGTCGGCGACCGGCGGCGCTATACCCACCTGCGCCTGTCCATCTTCCCGGACGGGGGCGTGGCCGGCTGCGGGCGCACGGCACGTGCGGCCCGATCCTCGCGCCCTGGACGCGCTGACGATCGACCTGGCCAGCCAGCGCCACGGCGGCGTGGTGATGGCGAGCAGCGACTACTTCTACACCTCGGCCCGGCTGCTGAACCGGCCGGACGCGGCCCCGTCGATGGGCGAGGGCTGGGAAACTCGCCGCCGCCGCGACGCCGGCCCCGACCACGTGGTGATCCGGCTCGCCTTCCCCGGGCACGTCCTCCTGCTATCGTCGATACCGCGCACTTCAAGTACAACGCTTCCGCCGAGATCGCCGTGCAGGCATCGGGCCGGGACCCAGCACCTCCGCCGCGTCCCCGTACTGACCCCGCTGCTGGGGCGCACCCGGCTGCAGCCGGACACCCGGCACGTGCTCGCGTGGCCGGCCGGGCGCGCGCGAGCCGGTGACCGCATCCGGCTGGACGCCTTCCCGGACGGCGGCCTGTCCCGTCCGGGTGATCGGCCGCATCAGCCCGGCCGCGCGCCGCGGCCGGCTACCGCTCGCTCAATTCCCTGCCCGCCGCCAGGCGCAGCGCTGCCTCCGCGCGGCCTGCCCGCGGACCTGCGCCGCGTACCGCCCCGCCACTGCCCGCAGTGGCTTACCAGCTGCGTGCCGCCTGCACCGCCCCGCATCTCAGCCTCGCGCATGCAGGCCCGGCGGCGGAACAGGCGTGACGGCCGGGTGCCGTCACGAAGCCCTGGGCGGCGGCACCGGGGGCCACGTTTTCCGGGAGTCGTCGATGGGGCTCATCAGGCCCACCTGATGCCCGTCCGGGTCCTCGACGACGGCGTACCGGCTGCCCCAGAAGGCGTCATACGGCGGCTGCCGCCCGGCATGGCCCGCCGCGGTGACCTCGGCGTAGATCGCATCCACGGCCGCGCGGACCGGCAGCGCCACGCCGAGCACGATGCCCCCGCCCGTGCCGCTCCTGGCCCGCCCGTGACGCCCGGCCAGCCGGAGTGCCACATCGCCACGGACTCGAGGTCGTCGAATTCCACCACCAGGCCGTTCGGCAGCGGCAGCTCGACGTGCGATGCACCGGGCTCCGCCTCGATGACGAAGCCGAGGCGCCGGTAGAAGGCCAGGGTCGCGTCCATATCACGGACAACCATGTTCAGCTGGCTCAGCGTCGGCTGCTGGTCCCGTGCTCTGTCGTGCTGGCTGCTGGTTCCGTGCTGGTTCCCCGGTCACTGCCGCCTCCTACTTTCGCGCCGGTTCCGCTATCCCGATGATTCCCTACCGAGGCGGCCACCCGCGCGCCCGCCACGCTGGGCCGCCCGCTGGGCCGCCCGCGCTGGGCCTGTCCGCGCGCTGGGCCCGTCCGGCGCTGGCCCGTCCGCGCGCCGGGCCCGCCCGGGCCGGGCCGCTGGCCGGACTGGCAGGATTTGCCCATGAGCGAGTTTTCTGGCCCGGCGACGGCCGGCGCCCTCGCGGCCGTGTACGGCAACATGACCGCGGTTGCCGACGGGCTCGGCGAGGCCGAGTTCATGCTGCCGACCCGGTGCGCCGGCTGGGTCACCGGTGACCTGCTGTACCACCAGCTGCTGGACGCGCGGCGCGCCCTCCGGACCTTCGCCAGCCCGGCCGCCGGGCCCGCCGACACCGATGACGTGTCCTACTGGCGGAAATACTCCCCGCGGGGCGGAGAACATGAGGCGCTGGGCAGCGCGGAGTCGGCCGCGCACGCGCGGCACGTCCGGATCGTGGCCGCGGCTTACCCGCCGGACGGCCTGGCCTGGGAGTGGCGGGAGACCGCCGCGGCGGCCTGCCGCGCTGCCCGGTCCTGCGCGCACGAATTCGTTACGACCCAGGGTCACGTGCTGAAGACCGCGGACTTCGTCGCGACGCTGGCCGTCGAGGCGGCCGTCCACTATCTCGACCTGACGGTCAGCCTGCCGTCGGCGCCGGACCCGGACCCGGCTTCGCTCGCACTCGTCCGGCGGGTGCTGGACGGACTGCTCGGCACGCCGCTGCCGGCCGGCTGGGACGATCGCGACTGCGCGCTGAAGGGCACCGGACGGTCCGCGCTGTCCGCCGGGGACCGCGCGGCACTCGCGGCACTCGCCGATCAGTTCCCGCTGTTCGGGTAGCCATCCCGGCCCGCGGCCGACGGGCATAACGGACGTCCCGTCACTACCATGCGGCCCAGGTCAGAGCGGGGATACGACCGAACTCGCGATATTGAGAGCATCCGGCCGCGGGATGGTGTTGGATGATTCTGGTTGCAGCCGAAAACTTTTTTCGCGCACCCGTGACAACATCTGCCACATCGGCAGGAGGCGCCCAGGAACATCGGGCAGTCTGGCCATCAGTTAAAGTGGCATGTTGTCGCAGCAACCCGGGATCCTCATCCGTGGAACCCGGAGATCGTTCAAGTAGGAGAATGTACATGCCTCAGGGCACCGTGAAGTGGTTCAACGCCGACAAGGGCTATGGTTTCATCGCCCCCGACGATGGCACCGCCGACGTCTTTGTTCACCACTCCGCGATTCAGGCTGACGGTTTCCGCAGTCTTCAGGAGAACCAGCGGGTCGAGTTCACCGCCGGCCAGGGCGCCAAGGGCCCGCAGGCTGAGCAGGTCCGCCCGCTCTGATCTAGCTGGTCGCACAGTAGTGTCGGCCCGCTGAAAGGCGGGCCGTCGGGCCAGAGTGCGGGTGACCCGGTCCGGGTCACCCGCACTCTGGCCTCAGTACGTCCCGGCTAGCAGCCACCTCGCCATCCCGCGCTGGGAGCCACTCCGGAGCCGGTTTGGTCCGGTCGCTGGTTCATCCGGTAACTGCTTCAGCCTGGTGGCTGGGTCTGTCCGGGTGGGCTGAGTCTGTCCGGTGGATGGTCCGTCCTCGGCTGTCCGCGCGCAGATCTTGCCGGTAGCTGAGCCCGCCGGCCGTTGCTAACGCACGGCCCGCGGTCGTCAGCGGGCGCGGCTGCGGAATGCCCTCGCCTTCGCCCGGTTGCCGCACGCGGCCATCGAACACCAGGCCCGGGACCGATTCCGGGACTGGTCGTAGTAGGCCCACCGGCAGTCCGGATCCTGGCACACCTTCAGCCGGCGCCACGTTCCGCTGGCGACGGACTCCGCCACAGCCGCGAGCATCGAGGCAAGCACGGTGTCCGCGGTTCCCCGGCTCAGCGGCATCAGGCGGGGTCTCGGGCCGTCTATATCCAGCACCAGCGGCAGCCGCCGGGCCAGTCCGGCCAGGTCAGCTAGCGCGGATCCGCCGGGATCACGCCGGGCCGGGCTACTGCCGCGCCCGCGATCAGCCTCAGCGGGCCTGGTGTTGTTCAGCGCCGCCAGCGCCCGCAGGCCCTCGCGCAGCCGGGCCGTCCGGTGGTGCTCGTCAATGGTGACCGGCACTCCGGCCCGCAGCAGGTGCCGATCCTGCAGCCAGCTTGCGAGCAGCGCAGGCGTGCCGATCTTGTCCGTGCCGAACCGCACGCTCCGGGTGTTGATGAGTTCCGCCACCCACCGCAGCGAGCCTGGCGCCGGCACCGGCGCGGCCGGCCCAGCCGCCAGCTTCCCGGCGGGCGCGCGTTCGTCGTGATCCGGCATGCCGCCCTCAGGGGATCGTCGCGATAGAGAGATCCGGCACTAGCGTTCGTCATACGAAGGTTATGTCAGGATCACCGCGAAAGCACGGCCGGCGCAGCCTCCCCGGCACGGCCGGCCGCTTCCGCCCAGCCGGGCCAGCGCCCCGGCGCCGGGGCGGCAAGCTGCGGCGCTAGGCACTCATGTCCCTAATTATACCTATCAGTAATACTTATATTTGTTATGCCGGATATAGCCATAAGCAGGAGTACCTAAATTCATACCTATTGGCTCATAGAACACTAATTACTCGGTACGCACGCATATGCCGGCTGACAAATCAGCGATGTCGGATAGCTCTCGTGAAATTGCACGCGAGAGAGCGCAGGGCCGTGTTATATATCCCTGGTATCGCTACTGCCTGGATTGCCGGGAAGGAGCATTGTGTTGGCTAGAGCGATTGCTGCGACCGCTGATACCGGCTGGTTACGAATCGAGCTGGCGTGACCGGCGCGCCGTCTGGCACCGCCCGGCGCCAGGCACGAAAGCCGGCCGCCCCGGCCCGCACTGGGCAGCGCTCCTGACCGCCTCACCGCTCCCGCGCTGCGGCTGCTGATCGGCGCCTCCGTCTACCGCGAGCCGGCCGGCCGTAACGCGCTGCTTTCCGAATCGGCGAGGCGGGTCCGGCCGCCGCGCCCGAGCCCGCCGCGGGCGGCCCGGCCCCGCCGTACCACGCTCCGGCCGACCTCGCTGAGCTGATCTCCGCATGCGCGGATACCGGCCTGCTGCTCGTGCCCCGGATCCCCGCCGGGCACGCTCCACCGCTCGGGGACATGCCGCCAGTGTTCGTCGACCGGCAGGTCGCGGGCACGCTGCACCAGGACCTGGCGGCCGCGGGGCGCGGCGACGAGGTCACCGGGGCGCACCAGCGGGCCGCCGAGTACTGGCAGTGGCAGGCGGCCGCCTGGCCGCAGGACCGGCACGCGGACCTGCACGACCTGCTGGAGGGCCGCCACCACCTGCATATGGCGGGCGACAATGACCGGGCCGGAGCTCTCACCGAGGTCGTGTGCGCGCAACTGCATGCCTGGGGCGAGCTTGACCGCGAGGCCGCGCTCATCCGGGAGACGCTCGCCTGGCTTCCCCCTCGCTCGCCGTTGCGCGCGGCCTGGATCCAGGAGATCGGCAAGATCGCCCAGGTCCAGGGCAACTACGCCGAGGCCGAGCAGCGCTACCGGCATTCGCTGGAGATCTTCGCCAGCATCGGGGACGCCGACGGCGTGTCCCGCTGTCACCATCGGCTCGGCATCCTGGCTCAGGCCCAGGGCGACTATGCCGAGGCGGAACGTCGCTATCAGCAGTCCCTCGACCTGCTCGGGCAGTCATGCAGGCAGCGTTGCGGCCGATCCGGCCTGGCCCGATGCCGCCGAGCAGGCAGCCGCAGCCCGGCTGGCAGCCAGACGTCTTGGCGCAGACGTCCCAGCAGGCGGCAGACGTCCCCCCGGACGCCCCGCAGCGCATCAGACGCCCGGCCAGACATCCGCGCGGGCACCAGACGTCCCCCGGAAGCAGTTGTCCGGTCAGAATTTCCACAAGTAACAGACGTCCGGCCAGCATGTGCCGCAGGCGCCAGACGTCCCGGTAGACGGCCCGCAAGCAGCAGACCTCCTTCCACGGAGGCGCAGGCGCCGGACGTCCCGGCAGACGTCCCGCAAGCAGCAGACGTCCAGCGAGATGCCCGGCAGGCACCAGACGTCCTGCCGATGGATCCACCGGCATCTGACGCCGCCCCACCGAACGTCCTGCGCTATCGCCGGCGCGGCGCGCTGCGCCATGACCGGCCCGGCCGGCCGGCGGCCCGCCCGGCCAGAACGAGCGTGGCAGGTTGCGCGGCAACAGGCCCAGGGAACTGCTGTGCCGGACGGGGACTGCCCTGGCTGCCGCCAGCGCCCTGATGGTGTTATCTGCTGCTGGCCTCTCCGGGTTCCTGTCCCATGGCGGCCAGGCGACGGCCGTCGTTCCGGCGGCCGCCCGCTCCGCTACCACGACCGCGGTCCGGCGGCAGGCGGCGGCATGGATTACCCGGCAGGTCAGCCGCAGCGCGATCGTTTCTTGCGACCCGGCCATGTGCGCCGCGCTGCGAACGCAGGCCTTCCCCGCCGGGAACCTGCTCACGCTGCAGCCGTCGGCGGAGGATCCGCTTGGCTCGGATGTAGTAGTAGCCACCGCGGCCATCCGCAGCCAGTTCGGCAGCCGGCTCGCCGGGGTATACGCGCCGGAGGTGGCGGCGGCATTCGGGACCGGCAATGCGGCCATCCAGATCCGGGTCATCGCGCCCGACGGGGCCGCCGCTTACCGCAGTTCCTTGCGAGCCGACCTACTCGCCCGCCAGGCCACCGGTGCCCAGCTGCTGCGCAACCAGGACATCCGCGTCACCGCCGCCGTCCGGAAGCAGCTGACCGCGGGCCAGGTGGACTCCCGGCTACTGACGACGCTCGCCGCCCTGGCGGCGCAGCATCCGCTGCGCATCGTGGCGTTCGCCGACTCCGGTCCGGGAGCCAGCCCAGGAATGCCGCTTCGGATGGCTGAGATTTCCGCGCCCGGCGGCGGAGCCGCCACCGCTTCGCCCGGCCCGGGTCACGCCAGGTTCCTGCGTTCGGTGCTCGCTTTCCTGCGCGCGCAGCTTCCGCCCTATCTGGCCGCGAGCACGCGCGCCATCAGGACCGGCGACGGGCAGGACGTCGTGCAGGTCGAATTCGCCAGCCCGAGCCCGCTCAATCTGCTGACCGCTGGCGCTGCCAGCAGCATTACCAGTCCCTAGATCCCATCCCCGCCCGACCGCTCCGGGCCGGCCGACCAGGCCGGCCCGGGCAGGAAAGAGGAGTTATGACACTGCCCGCCGGGGCCTTTCGCATGGTGCGGCCGCTCACCGTGCTTGGCCTCTCGTTCGGCCTGCTGTGCTCGGCCGGTACCGCGGCATCCGCCGCGTACCGCTGTGGTTCCGCCGGGCTCACCGGTTCCGGCCGGGCTCGCCGTTCCGGCCGGGCCGGCCCTGATCCGGCGTTCCCGCGTCGAAGGGCATCGGCTGGCTCCAGCTGGCCCACCTGTCCCCCAACACCCCCGCCGTGGACGTATATCTGTACCCCTTCGGCAAGGCGCACGCCATGATCGTGCTCAAGCACGTCAGCTACGGCACCGTCTCCCCCTACGAGCCGGTCAGGAGCGGCGAGTACACCGTCGCCATGCGCTCGGCCGGCGCGTCCGCCCGGTCCAAGCCGGTCCTGTCCACCAGCGTCGCGATAGCGGCCGGGCATGCCTACACGGTCGCCGGAATGGGCCCGCTGTCGGGCCTGCGGCTGCAGGTGATGCGGGACAGGCTCACCACGCCGCGCGGCCAGGCGCTGGTCCGGGTGATCCAGGCGTCGCTGCAGCAGCACCAGGTCACCGTGACCGCCGGGAAGCACGTCCTGGCCGCGAAGGAGGCCTTCGCCAAGGTGAGCTCGTACCAGGTTGTCCGGCCTGGCACGTGGACGGTGCGGGCCGCCGGCGAGAGTGAGAATGCCTCGGCCAGGATCAGGCTGGCCGCGGGCAGCATCCATACGATCGTCATCCTGGACCGGCCGGGCCACCTGTCCATTGCCAGCCTGGAAGATGCCGCGGGCAGCCGGGTCGTCCCGCTCGGCGGAGCCCAGACCGGGTTCGGCGGGACCGCGGCGCGGCCCGCTGCCTCGCCGGTGCCATGGCTCGTGACACTGGCCGCTGGCCTGATCCTGGCCCTGGCCGGCGCCTCCCGGCTGCGGCGCTCTCGCGGCGTCACCCCGTAACGGGCCGCCGCCACCCCGCGGCGACCGGAGAGCGGTGAAAGCAGGCCAGTGATAGTAAGGAGGGAGGACCGGAAGACGGCCCGGGACCGGGGCCGTCTTCCGGCTGGCCCTGGTACGCAGCGCCACGCGACCTGCGAGCACCACGCGACCTGCTGATGAGCACGCGGGCGGCGGGGGAAGATCGTAGGATCGGGCCTGCGTCGCCAGGTCAGATCAGCCGCGGGTGACATGAGATCAGGGAGGCCAGTTGACCGGGACTCCAGGCATCGATCCGGCTCGGCCGGGTCCGGGCGCCGAAATCTACCGCGCCAGCCGGCAAGACAAGCCGTGGGGGCGCGAGCTGATCTTCGCCGCCGTTGAGGGCAAATACGTCGGCAAGATCATTTACGTGGAGGCCGGGCACTCGCTGAGCCTGCAGTACCACCGGGAGAAGGAAGAGACGATCAGCATGCTGGCCGGGGACGCGCTGCTGCGGTACGGCCCGGCTGCGGACCAGCTGACCGAGCAGCGTTTCGGCCCGGGCGACACCATCCACCTGCCGCCAGGAGTCCTGCACCGGATCACGGCCATCACCGATGTGACCTTCGTCGAGTCGTCCACGGCCAGCCCCGGCTGGCGTGAGGACGTCGTCCGGCTGGAGGACGCCTACGGGCGGTCGGGCACGAGCGCACCCTGACGCCGGCGCAGCCTCTCAGTCGGAGCGGCCTTCAGTCAAGGATGGCCTTCAGGACGGCCTTGAGTCAGGCAAGCGGGAACATCCTGTCGTGCTGGTAGGTTAGGGATCACAGCGGCACGTGTTGCCGCCACTCCCGCGGGCGAGCTGCCCGCGTGGTCGCTTCTGTGAGCAGTTCGCTTCCCGGTGAGCCAGAGGGCTCGTCGCCGTCGCCGAGATCTCCTCCCGCTACGCGGCCCCGAACTGCTGATGGAGTTTACCTTGCCCCAAAGTTCTGACCACCGTGCCACGGCCCCCCGCCGCCGCCCGGCTGACCCTCGCCGCGGCGCGGCCGGCTCGCGCGGCCGCAACGCCGCGCCCCGCCGCCGGGGCGGCGCGGACGGCGCGCGGAACGGCCCCGCCGTCCGCCGCGACGGCAGGCTCACTAACCGCCGCGATGACCAGGCCACCGAGCTAGACCGTGCGCTGACCGCCGCCCTGGCGGTGCCGGCGCCGGCCCCGACGACCTTCCGCGAGCTCGGCCTGGCCGCCCGGCTCGTCGACGCGCTGGCCGCTAGCGGCATCGACATGCCGTTCGCCATCCAGGCTCGGGCGCTGCCGGATGCCCTCGCTGGCCGCGACGTGCTGGGCCGCGCGCAGACCGGGTCGGGCAAGACGCTGGCCTTCGGCCTGGCCATGCTGACCAGGCTGGCCGGCTCGCCGGGCCGCCTGCACGACAAGGCCCCGCGCGGGCTGGTGCTCGTTCCCACCCGGGAGCTTGCCCAGCAGGTGGCCGACGTGCTGACCCCGCTCGGACGGACACTCGGCGTGAGCGTGACGACGGTGTACGGCGGTGCCTCGATCGGGCGCCAGATCGACCAGATCCGGCGCGGCGTCGACATCGTGGTGGCCACCCCGGGCCGGCTGATCGACCTGATGGAGCGCAAGGCGGTCACTCTCGCCGATATCGACATCACCGTTCTCGACGAGGCCGACCACATGGCCGACCTGGGCTTCCTGCCCGCCGTCACCCGGATCCTCGACGCCACCCCGGCCGGGCGGCAGCGGATGCTGTTCTCCGCCACTCTGGACCGCGGTGTCGCCCAGCTGGTGCATACCTATCTCAGCGATCCCGCCGTGCATGCCGTCGCCCCCGAAGTGCTGGACGGCGGCGTGGCCGAGCATCGCATGCTCGTGATGTCCGCCGGAGACAAGGTGCCGGTCGCGGCCGAGATAGCCGGGCGGCCGGCCCGCACGCTGTTCTTCGTCCGCACCAAGCACGGCGCGGACCGGCTCGCCAAGCAGTTCCGCCGGGAAGGCGTCGACGCGGTCGCCATCCACGGCAACCTGAACCAGAACCAGCGGCAGCGGGCGCTGGCCGCCTTCGCGGCCGGCCAGCCGCGCGTGCTGGTCGCTACCGACGTCGCCGCCCGCGGCATCCACGTCGACGATGTCGAGCTCGTGGTCCACTTCGACCCGCCGAACGACCACAAGGACTACCTGCACCGCTCCGGGCGCACCGCCCGGGCCGGCGCCAGCGGCATGGTGGTCGCGCTGGTCGACCACGCGCAGGCGCGCGATGTCAGCCGCATGCACGACGCCGCCGGGGTCACCGCGACCCGGGACGACGTGCAGGCCGGGCACCATGCGGTCCGCCAGATCGCGACCTCGGGGACGCCGTTCGTGCCCACTGCCGTGCCGCCGCCCGCGCGCCCGGCGCAGGGCGGGTCCCGGCCGAACCCGCGGGGCGCCGGGCGTCCCGGCTCGGCCCGGTCGGGCGCGGCTCGCGCCAGCGCGAGCTGGTCCGGCGGAAATCGTTCCGGCGGCAGCCGCCATCCGCGCCGGGGCGATCAGCCCCGGCCGGCCAGCAGGCCTTCGTAGCCGTCTCGTTCTCAGCCGTGCTCGACGCCGGATCCAGGGGCCTGGCCCCCGGGTCCGGCGTCGTCGTTCCGCAGCCGGAACAGCTCCAGGGTGACGCCGTAGTACCGGTCCGTCTGGCCCAGGTGCGTCATGCCCAGCCGCCGGCAGACGGCGATGGATTTAGCGTTGTCCGGGTATACGACGGCCAGCACCTCGGCCAGGCCGCGCGCGCCGAAGGCCAGGCCGGCGACGCCGCGGCCCGCCTCGGTCGCGTAGCCGCGGCCCCAGTGATCCGGGCTGAGATGCCAGCCGATCTCGACCTGGCCGTCGTCGCCGGGCAGCGGAACCAGCAGCACCGCGCCGATCACCGAGCCGGTATCGCGCAGCTCCAGCGCCCAGAGCCCGTAGGCCGGATGCTCCGCGTTGCGGGCGATCGTGGCGGCCAGGCTGGACCGCATCGCCTCGACTGAGGCCACCGGCCGGTGCGGCGGTCCGCCGAGCCAGCGCGCTACCTCGTCCCGGCCGTAGATGGCGAACGCGTCCTCCGCGTCGCCGGCGGTCCATTCGCGGGCGATCAGGCGCTGCGTCGAGAAATACTCCATCGGCTCATCCTGGCACTGACCGGCGGCGGGCTAGCCCTCTTGCTCGGTGGGCCGGATCATGACCTCGTTAATAATCATGTGCCGCGGCCTGGTCACGACAAAACCGATGGTCTCGGCGATGTCCTCCGCCTGCAGCCGGGTAATGTCGCCGAACCGCTTGTTGATCTGGTCAAGCACCTCCGGCCGGTTGTGGCCGGCCAGCTCGGTCTCGGTCACCCCCGGCTCGATCACCGACACCCGGACATGCCGGGTCGTGACTTCCTGGCGCAGCGCCTCGCTGAACGCGCCGACCCCGTGCTTCGTGGCGTTGTAGACGGCGCTGCCGTTGCGGGCTATCCGGCCCGCCACGGAGCTGATGTTGACCAGGTCCGCGACCTGCCGCGGGGCGCCCGCCGCGGCGCTGACCAGGTGCGGCAGGGCCGCCTGCGCGCAGTACATCAGGCCGAGCAGATTGACCTCAATCATCTGCCGCCACTCGTCCGTCGGCGCGCCCTCGACCGGTCCCAGCAGCATCATCCCGGCGTTGTTGATCAGCGTGTCCAGCCGCCCGAGCTCGGCCACGGTGCGCTCGACCAGCTCGTGGGCCTGTTCCTCGCGGGTGACGTCCGCGGGAAGGACCGCGGCGACTCCGCCGTCGGCGCGGATCCGGGCCGCGAGCTCGTCCAGCCGCTCGACGCGACGGGCCGCCAGTGCCACCGCGGCGCCGTGGCGGGCCAGCTCCAGCGCCGTGGTCACGCCGATCCCGCTTGAGGCGCCGGTAACCAGCGCAACCGTCCCGTCCAGCCGATCAGCCATGAAGCCTCCCGCAAACGCGGCGACGCACCTCGCGACGCACCTGTCCCGCTGAGCCTACGGCCGCCGCCGTCCGGGCCGGGCGCTACCTGGCAGGCGGCCGCCTGGTGCGCCGCGCGCCTTCCCTCGGGCCCGGCTCCCAGGGCAGCTCGTCCGCCTCACCGGACGCCCGGATCAGGACTGCGGCCCAGGTGCGGAACGGCCGCCACGGCTCGGCGATACGGCGGATCGCCTCGTCGTCGGGGATCTCCGGCAGCGAGTAGTAGTGCCGCAGGTAGGACGGCAGCCGCGGCTCGCCGAGCGTGAGCGCGTCGGTGACGCCGGTGGAGCGAAGGTAGATCAGGTTCGCATAGAGGGGACCGATCCCCGGTATGGCCTGCAAGTCGGCCAGCACTCGCTCGGCTCCCAGCTCATCTCCCAGCGCGGTGAGGCGCACCGGGTCGAGCTGGCCGCCGAGGGCCCGGACGGCGACGTCCCGCAGCCGGGCCACCCGGGCGGGCTCCATTCCGGGGAAGCTCTCCAGCAGCCGCAGCTGTGCTGGCAACGGGAACGCGTACTCGGTCTGGCCGGCCAGCTCGAATGGCCGGCCAAGCTCCGCCGACAGCCTGCGCCGCAGGGCCGCCGCCTGCGTGCGCTGCCGCCGCTGCGCGATGATCCCCCACGCCGCCGCCTCGTACGGGGAATGGAAGAGCACCGGGCGCAGGCCGGGCTGGCGGGTTTGCAAGGCTCCGAGCACGGGATCCCAGCGGCCGGCCGCCAGCCAGCCATCGACGGGCCGGTCGACGCAGAGGATGCGCCGCACCTGGTCGGCCGCCGCGGTGGCATCGGCGACACCGCTGATCTCGGCCAGCAGGCTGCCGTCCTGCTCCTGCCGGACGACCACCCCCGCCTGATGCGCCATGTCATCGGTGACGAAGGCGAGCCGCATCAGCGGCCCGTCCGGGTCAGGCCGCCCGGTGTTCGGCCCGAAGCCGAAGGCGGCCGCGGCGGCCAGCGAGAACGGCCCGTCAACGGAGAGACGCAGGCACACCGGCGGCCCGTCCCATCCGGGGGCCTCATCGGGCCGGTCGCTTAAGGTCATGGCTGAGATATAACAGCCGCTGCCGACATTCCCGTCGGGGCGATCATCAGGCGCGCACGCCGCCGGCGGGATCCGCCGCGGTCATGGGAGCGTTACGTAGCTGATCCGGACAGGAAGGCGGCAGGTCCACGATGCGGTACGCGGCATTGCTGAGAGGCATCAACGTCGGCGGCAACAAGAAGATCCCGATGGCCGCGCTGCGCGAGCTGATGCAGGGTCTCGGCTACGCGGACGTGGTCACTCACCTGCAGAGCGGTAATGCCGTGTTCAGCAGCGCCAGGCAGCCGCAGACGCTGGCGCGGGCCATCGCCGACGGCATCAGCACCGAATTCGCGATGGACGTCAAGGTCGTCATCAGGACCGCGGCGCAGCTCACTGACGTGGCCGAGCGCAGCCCGCTGCCGGACGGCCCGGAGAATCCGTCCCGGTTCTTCGTCGCCTTCCTGTCGGCCGCGCCGGACCCGGCGGCGGTCAGCGAAATGGAGTCGATGTCCTTTGACCCGGACCGGATCTGGATCAGCGGCGCGGAGGCGTTCGTGTCGTGCCCGGCCGGCGCGGGGGACACCAAGCTCACCAACAGCTTCCTGGAGAAGCGGCTCGGGGTCACGGCGACGATGCGCAACTGGAACACCGTGACCAAGCTGGTGGCACTGACCGGGGGATGAACGAGCAGCCCGGACGGATGGCTAGTCGTCGGTGGCCCGGCGCATCCGCTTGACCTGGGCCCGGTGCTGCTTGTCGGCCAGCCGCCGCTCGCGGGCCGCGCGGCTCGGCCTGGTCGGGCGCCGGGGCCGCGGTGGCGGTGACGTCGCCTCGGTGAGCAGCGCCGACATCCGGTGCGCGGCCGCCTGCCGGTTGCGGAGCTGCGAGCGGTGCTCGGAGGCGGTCACCGTCACCACGCCATCGGCCAGCCGGCCCGCCAGCGCTCGCAGCGCCCGCTCCTTCAGCGCGGGAAAGAGCGCATCCGAGGCGGCCAGGTCATAGGAGAGCTCCACCCGGCTCTCGGTGGTGTTCACCGACTGGCCGCCCGGGCCCGGCGAGCGGGAGAACCGCCAGGAGAGCTCGTCCGGCGGGATCACCACGCCACGGACGCTGACACTGAACATGTCGCCGGTCACAGCGCACCGGGCCAGGCCTGACCGGGGTCAGCGAGGGCGCCGCCGCCCGCCGGTCCGTCGTCCACCATGCGTCCTGCCTACCACGACAGCGGCCCGCCGGAGATGCGCGGGACCGGGATCGTTACCCGGCCAGCGGGCGGGATGGGTAACGCGCGGGCCGCTACCGGGCCAGCGCGCGGAGCAGCGGCTCGTAGTGCCCGAATCCGGGCACCGCGGCGTCTGGGTCCTTGGCCGCATCGTCCCAGCGGCGGACCCGGACGGCCGCCTGCGCGTACCGGCCCGCCTCGAATTCGGCGAGTTCCGCTCCGTGCATCGGCCCGCCCTGCACGCCCAGGGTGTAGACGGATGCGTCCGACAGCGTGGCCGCGTAGCCAGGCTCGGTAGCGCAGAGGTAGCGCTTCGCGGCGACATGCAGCCGGACCGGCTCGGTGACATCCTCGCCGAACCACTGCGCCAGCCACTGCGCACCGGCATCGCTGTGCTTGTTATCGGTGCCGCGCATCAGGTCGTGCCCGCTGACCGCGCCAGTGAAATGCCCGACATCGTGCAGCAACGCCGCCGCGATCAGGGCTGGCCCGGCGCTATCGGCCTCGGCCAGCGCGGCCGCCTGGAGCATGTGAGCAGCCTGACTGACAGCTTCGCCCAGGTAATCGGCAGCACCCTCACCCTCGAAAAGATCGGCGATGATCCGCACCGGATCGTCCGTGGTCATGAAGTGAGCCTCTCGTATCCCTGACCGCCATCGTGGTTCCGGTAATCGGAGCTTTCCCGCCTCAGCACGGCCCAGGCCGAGGCGACCCCGTCGAGATCGGCATAGCAGCCTTGCAGGTGACGACGCCCGGTTGCGGCAAAGCCGGTGCGCGCATGCAGGACACGCGTGTTATCAAAAATAACGCAGTCACCGGGGCTAAGCCGGAAGGTAAGCATCAGCTCCGGCCTGCTGATCATCTCAGCGAACGCGCGGTAAGCCGCATAGAACGCGGTGATCTCCCCGGGCGGCAGCCGGACCGGCTGCAGCGAGCGATCATTGAACCGGATCTCGCGGATCCGGCCGAGCGGATCGACGCCGATCATCGGCCGGGTGGCTTGCAGGGCGGCGGTGGCGTCGGCGTACGCGAACGTCACTGGCGTTCGCGCGAGCAGGTCGAATGCGGCGGGGTCTTCCGCCCGCAGCAGCTTCGCGGCCAGGAACCCGTCGACCAGCCCGGAGTCACCGCCCCGGACGGCACTGGTCAGGCAGTGCAGCAGCTGGACGGTCGGGACGGGGTCCCGGTAGGGGTTATCGGTGTGCGGCGCGATGGCCAGTCCGGTGAAGGCCAGGTTGTCGGGCGTGGCCTCGACCCGCACGTCGAACAGGCGCCCGTAGTTGGTCTCCCGGACAAAGCCCATGGTCCCGGCGACGGCCAGCACCGTGCCCGGCTCGCAGGGAACGTCCCGCAGCAGCACGAAACCGTCGACCAGGAGGGCGCGCAGGCATTCTTCCCGGTGCGCGCAGTCGGCGAGGTAACGCGGCCAGGATCCTTCCGGGAGATCCCCGGCGATCCCGGCCGCTGTCCACAGCCACTTGGTGACTTCGGTCCGGTCATCTTGCGCGGCGGAGGCGTGCGTAGCGCGCAGGGCGCCGAACTGGGCTAGCCAGCCGACGTCGAAGACGGACCGGTGTCCGTCGGGACTGAAGACGATTTCTACCGCGTCCCCGGACACCGTCACGGCATCGACGGCCACCTCGGCCGGCAGGTCGGTGATGCTGAGCAGCCGCTGGCCGCTGTGGGAGTCCCGGCACTCGCGGCATGGGCAGTTATCGCGCAGCCAGATCGCGGGCAGGCCGTGGAGCGAGGGATGGTCATGGAGCGTTTTCATGGTCGTTTCAGCATGAGCCGTGTGGCGGACGTCACGCAATGGCGCGCGCCGGAGTTCCGCTAGCTGACATTCCGCCGACACCGGCAGGACACGGCCGCTGGCGCATCTGGGAAATCAGCCCGGCGTGGCCATCCCGGGCCGCGGCACTGCCGAACGCGGCCCGGCTCTCCCAGGCTGCTCAGCGGCCCGCGTTCCTGGCCCGCACGAGCGGCAAGGCGAGCGGGACGAAAGCCACGATGGCGCAGATGAGCCCGACGAAGGCGCCAATGCCCCAGCCCACCGAGATATTGATCAAGGTAGCGCCCGTTCCCGGCTTCAGCAGGAAGGCGATGAGCACCAGGACCAGGTTGACACCGGTTAGTACCAGCAGGAGCTGATCAGGGCTGAGTGGCAGATCGAACGGCAGAGTCTCGAAGCCCGCCTTGAGGATCACGTACACCACGGCCGCCAGGGCCAGAATGAAAACGATCCAGAGGAAGTCATGTCCTCCGGTGCCGCTCAGCGAAGCGCTGGCTCCGCCAAAGCTGGCGGTGTACCAGGGCAGGAACAGCGAGATCAGGAGCAGGAGGGATGCCCCGCCGACAAGCTGGTCATCTCGGGTCAGGCGCTTGAGGTCGAAGTTAAACGCCGGGGCCGCGGCCGGTGCTGACTGCGGGGGTGGGGCCTGGGCTGAATACTCCTGGGCTGAATACGGCGGTGGAACCTGGGCCGAATGCGGGGGCTGGGCCTGGGCTTCCTGCGTACCGAAGCCGGGCTGCGGTGCGCCGCAATGAGGGCATGCGGTCGACCCGGCGCCAACGTCGCTGCCGCATTGCGAGCAAGTCATGTTTTCTCCGCTCTCAATCGGCCGGAGCCGTCCTCCGTGCCGTCCCGCCGGCCCATGCTGCCTGTCGCCATGCAGCCTGTCGCCACCCGCACAGCCGAGTAGGCGAGCACCTGGCAGGCGCCGCAGCAGGGACCCGGCGCCGCGGCGATCTTTGCCGGTCGCCGCGGAATCCTTGATCGGACTAACCCTAGCTCCGACCCGGTCTTTGCTCTCGTTCTGCAGCACAGAGACTGACAGTGTTCCGCAACGTTTCTGCGTACCGAGACTGGCGGTGTTCCGCAACGTGAGGTACGGCCTCCCGCCAGTGCCGCCCGCCTGATCTCCCAAGCTGTCCGCGTCCCGCCGACCGGAACGCCGCCTGGGCATCTACCCGGCACGCGGCGGGCCATGCCGCGCTCTTCAGGCCGGATGCGGGTCCGGCGCCACCGGATAGGTCAGCCGGGCTGGCGTGGCCCACAACAGGAAGCCCGGCCGGTGCTGGCTGAGCCGCCACCCCTGGCTGTGCTTCACCCGGTGATGATGCTTGCATTCCGCCGACACGTTGCAGCGGCAGGTCGGGCCGCCGAGGTCATACGGGATCGTGTGGTCCATTTCAGTGCGCCAGGCGGGCAGCCGGCACACCGGGAACCGGCAGGTCTGGTCACGCGCCTCGATGAGCCTTCGCATGCTGTCCGGGATCCGGTAGCCACTGACGGCTCCGGCATGCCCGCAGCCCGCCGGCGGCCCGGCCGCGGGCAGGCTCCGCCCGAGAGCCATCCCCGAGCCCAGATCCCAGCCCGCCCTGGCTGCGGTCCGGAGGGTCTTCGCGGCTGCCTCCAGCGCCATATCCAGCAGCTTGCCGAGCACGTCCGAGCCGGGCGGCTTTTCTCGGTCCAGCAGGCCGCCAGTCGCCAACACGGCGCCAGCCACCGGTCGCCAGGCCACCGGGCGCCAGGCCACCGGGCGCCAGATCTGTAGCGCGCACGGTCATGATGATCCGGGATACCCAGCCTGGGCTGCGACGATCATCCAGCGCGAAGCCGCACCGAGCCTTGCTCCGCTTGTCCAGCCGGGTGATTGCTATCGCCTGGCCAGACGTTCCGATCACGAAGATCTTCCATTCACAAGCCGGGTTCGCGGCCGCCGCAGCCGCGAGTCCCCGTGCCGTCTGTCCGGTAACCGCACCGAGCCGGCCAAGCTGGCCAGGCTCGCCAGTCAGCCCGGCCAACGTCCGCAACGGCACCGTCAGTGTCATTGCCCCGACCGGAACGCGCCTTCCCGCTGGTTTCCACCCGGCCTGGCCCCGGCCGGGCTGGCCGAGTCCTGGCTGGCCCAGTCCTGACTGGCCCAGTTCTGACTGGCTGAGTCCTGGCTGGCTCTGCCCGGCCTGATGGCCGGGATGCTCCGTTGCGCCGGGCTCGGCCGACGGGATCCGGTCCGGCCAGACCGGGGCACAGCCCGGAGCCGGGATAGCTCCCGGTAGCGGGATTTCCGGCCAGGCCAGGGCAAGAGGGCCGGCCCTGACCTGGCATTCCGGCGGGCTTAAGCCGCGAATCTCCCGATCCGCATCCCGGTCATCGGCATCATCGCGATCATCGAGTTCCGCCGGCGCATCCTCATCTCGCGGTGGCGCTAGCCACGGCCGGTCCGCATCCGGGCCGGACGATGAGCTACCGATGTCGTCCTCGGAGACTCCGCTGTCGCCTGGCGCGTCGCCCTTCCCCGGGTCGTCGCTGGGGCCGCTGTCACCGGGACCGCCCTCACCGGGACCACTGTCGCCGAGGGCCGCTGTCACCGGGACCGCCGTCACCGGGGCGCCCGTCGCCGGGACCACTGTCACCGGGACCGCCGTCACCGGGGCCGTCGTCACCGCCGTCGACCGCCGTCTCAGGGCCGCTGTCACCGGGACCGTCATCCCCACCGTCATCCGCCGGAGAACCGCCATCGTCATCGGGACCCACGTAGTCAGCGCCATGCTTATCCAGCGGCGGCGGGATGATCTGCAGTGTGCCAAGCAGCAGGCCGACAAACACCTGCGCCCGGAGCAGGTCTATCCCGCCCGGCGCTCCGGCACTCTCCAGCGCCTTGGCCAGTGCGCAGATCCGGGACCACGCGGCCGCCGCATGTCCTGCGGGCAGGAAGCGCCCAGCGAGCGAGCCGGTGCTCTCGGGGTCGCCGGACAACTCGACGCGAGCATTCCGCTCCGCCTCCTCCCGGCGGCGCTCGGCCGCCGCAGGATCAACGGTGATCACGGCCCGCTGTAATGCCGCCCGGAGCTGGCCAGTTGTCCGGTGCTCCGCCTTATCCAGCACCATCCGCTCCACCCGGCCAGCCAGGTCATCGTCCAGGCAGGTGGTAAATGTCTCGATCAGCTTCGCCCGGGCCAGGTCGATGCGGCCCGAGCGGAGCGCGGCCATCGTCCCGGGCAGCCGCCGGGTCATGCTGACGGCCAGCTCCAACCAATACTCCGCGCTGCCCTGGGTCAGGGTCAGTGCGAGCGCCACCTCGCTGGGAGTGAACTCAGCTTCCAGCTTCTGGACGGGATCCTGGCATGACACCGCCTCGGCCCGGGTGCCCCGGCGCCCGGCCAGCTCGGCCACGGCCGCCAGTTCCTGAGCCTGCGCCCAGGAAGTCATCTTGCGCCAGCCGGTGATCGACGTCACCAGGCCAGCGTCATCAAGATCGGCGCACGGAGCGCAACTCAGCCAGCCGGCCAGCGCCGGACCGGGCTCGATCAACGCATGTCCGGCCAGGTCGGCGAGCGACACGCTGGATCCGGCTCCCGACAGGGCAGCCGCCACGGCATCCTCACCATGCGGATCGTCCTCGGCCGGAACGGGCGAGATCGCCCCGCCAGCTGCGGCACCAAGGCCGACGTCGGCCGGAGCAGGAATGGTCTTACCTGACACCCGGCCGCGGCGACCAACCGCCCGGCTCTTGCGCTCCGGCCGGCCGGGGATCTCTTCACCGGCCAGATAACGGGCCCGCCGGTCCGCGGCGGCCAGGATGTCCTCGATGCCGATCTCTGCTGCTGGCCAACTGAACTCGATGCCGCCCTGAGGCAAGGACAGGCCGCCAGGGTCATCTGCCGGCATCGCTCACCTCCTGCGGCGTCGTTGGCTTCTTGTCTGCAGGCCAAACTAGCTATACGAATATATTAGCGAATCTCATGGAGCAATTCGGCCAGATAAGGTAATACATTCGTAAATTATGCTGGGCTATCCAGGATGCATGGCTGACCACATCAGAACCTCTGGCTGGATCCGCGGCGGCCCCTTTCCTCGCGGCCGGCCGGCTCCCTACGATGTCGTCATTGCCTGCGCGGAAAGGTCGGACGAGGAGATGCCGGGAGCCAGCACCTGTCCCTTAGGCAACGTCCTGTGAAGAAGCCCACGGATGCGGGTCAGCCAGGCGCGCAGGGCGACGGCACTAACCCGCCGGACCCGCCCGGTCCGGCGGACCCGCCGAACCGGAAGACAGCAGACTCGCGAGCGGACTTACAGCAACGGCTTCACGGCCTGAAGCCCGGCCACCCGTCATCGCCCTACAACGGGGACGGCAGCCTCAAGCCGGCCCCGGTGGACATCAGCGAACTCGAGTCCGCTTCCGATGCCGACGGTCATGACTCCAATCCGGCCGGCCAGGACGCCGACCACGCCCGCCAGGACGCCGGCCACGCCGATCCGGCTCAGCGCGCAGAACACGCGGATCACGCAGATGACAGGGCCAGCGAGGGATGGCGCGCAGCCTTACCGCAATTACAAGCGCGTTGGGAACGCCATGAGGAACGCTGGCCAGCCGAGCAGCGACCCCCAGTCGACCGGTCAAAGGACGCGCCAGGATCCTGGCGCGGCGACACCGGTGATTACCTCAGTTACGAGGAGAACTTAGCTCACCGAGCACGAACTGGACCGTGTACGCCAGGCCGAACCCGAGATAAGCAAGACGATGCAGGCCATCGAAGCTGAGGTACCAAACGCGCGTCTTGTCGGACTGCAGTACTGCCTCAAAGGCGAGGACCGTTTCAAGGAGAAGGTCGCCGCGAGAATTGCCGTGAAATCGGATCGGTCGCTCGCCGAGATAGCGGCAGCGCGATGCCCGACGCGATCGGCTACACCTTGCAGTTCATGACAGAGAGCTATGTAGACGGCTACCGGGAGGCAATATGCAGCCAGCTGGAAGAACGCGGAAACGAGCTGGTGCTGAGCGCAATTCCTGGGAGAGCTCCCAATACAAGGGCATTAACACCCGCTGGCGGACAGCAGATGGCCAGATGTTCGAGGTGCAGTTCCATACGGCAGAAAGCTTCGAGGCAAAGCAACTCACCCACGGCGCGTATGAGCGGCTGCGAAATACGCCTACCGACAGACGCCGAGACGCCCGGAACTCTGAGCTTTCCAGCGCCAGGTTGCAGCGCAATGTCCCCGTGCCGGACGGCGTGGCGGCATCACCGACTACAGCGAGAAGGAAGGCTACTGAGCCATGGCCGCAGACAATCTACGTACTACGCGATCATCGACTATCGGGCGACCCGTGATCATCCAGCGGGCATCGCCCGACGTCGTTGTTGATGACGGCAGCTTCCGTGATGAGGGCCCTTGCCGAGACCTTGGCTGGGAGTTCACATCAGTCATCGTCGAGTGGGAGCGGGCCGAGGCCACGGATGACCTGGTTGAGATTCCTGAGGACGAGGCGAATCGGATCATCGAGCGGTTCCGCGCCAGATGGGCAGCCGAAGGCTGATCGCATGACGCACACTGATCGCATGACGACATCGACCTGGGATCAGCCAGCGCTCACGACTTAAATCCGACCACCAGGCGATCCTCGACCGGCCGGTACCCGAGCCGCTGATAGATGGAGTTGCTAGTCGGGTTAGCCAGATTCGTGAACAGGACAACGGCTGTCGCCCCGCCGTCCAGCGCCGCCTGAGTCACCGCGGCGGTGACCGCGGCACCGTAGCCGAGCCGACGGTGCTCCGGCGGCGTGTACACCGGGCCAACCCGGACCGTCCCGCCGGCCGGCCGGTGCACGCCCGCGAGCGAGACGGGTACCCCGTCGTTCTCCCACCAGGTCAGGTCGCCATGACTGACCAGCTCGGCGACCGCACCGGGACTCGGCCGCTCGTTGCCCAGCGCTTCCCGCGAGAACGCGTCCAGCCACGCGACCAGCAGTTCACTGTCGGCCATGACCGCCACTCGCGCGGCACCGGGCGGCGCGGGGCTCGGCGGCCGGAGTTGCCCGAGCCGGTACAGCCGGGACCGCAGCCGGATCTCGGCGTCGGCACCGGTCAGCTGCTGCCAGGCAGCGGCGAAGGCCAGCGCCGCTCCCTCCGCGGCATTGATTCCCGGCAGCGGGTGCCCGGCCGCGGCGAGACTCTCGGCGAGCGGCCGGACCGACTCCTCGCACGCAGCCGAGGTCAGCAGGCCGGGATACGGCGGCGTGCGCAGGAACGTGCTCTCGACCGGCCCATCGCCCGGCCGCCACCAGCCGAACAACGGCGCGCTATCGCCGAACGCAGCCGGGCCCCGCCGGCGCACCGTCTCGGTCACGACCAGCTCGATGGTGTTCTCGACCGGCCGCAATGCCAGGAAGTCGCCGGCCGTGGCGGCGAACTCCTCGACATCCTCGGTGAAGGTCCAGTCCATGGGCTCATGATCGCGCCGGACATCTCCGCCAGGCAACCGGATTCCGGCGCGCGACATACGCCGCGTCATCACCGCATGCGGCGGCCAACGTCGATAACGTGGCGTGTGTCCCGGTACCACGGGACAGCGCAGAGCTCAGCTCGTCCGAGCCCAACGCACTCCGGGAGGGACCACCATGGGCGGCTTCAAGAAGTTCCTGCTCCGCGGCAATCTGGTCGAACTCGCGGTCGCCGTCGTCATCGGCGTCGCCTTCGGTGCCGTGATCACCGCGCTGGTCATGGACCTGATCACGCCGCTGATCGCCGCCATCGGCGGGAAGCCCAACTTCGCCACGCTGTACTTCACCGTCAACAGCAGCAAGTTCTTCTACGGCGCCTTCATCAACGCCGTTCTGACCTTCGTGATCATCGCTGCCGTGATCTACTTCCTAGTCGTCCTGCCGGTCGGCAAGCTACTGGCCCGCGCTGAGAAGGAGGAGGCAGCGACCGAGCGAGAGTGCCCCGAGTGCCTCAGCGAGGTCCCGCTCGCCGCCCGGCGCTGCATGTACTGCACCGCTGAGATCACGCCCGTGGCCGGGACGTCCGCGGCCGAGACCCCCAGCTCCTAAGCACCGGCCGGCCGGGGGTATCAGCAGAATCACTTCGCGTCGCCGTAGCAGCTGACCACCGCGGTCGTCAGCGGGAACCGCACCGGCGTCGCGCCGAACACCAGCCGCCCGGCCTCCTCGCCCGCCTCGGCAATGGCGGCCAGCACCGGCTCGACGGCCGGCTCCGGACAGTGCACGATCACCTCATCGTGCTGGAAGAACACCAGGTGCGGGCCGGCCATCCGGGGGAACCCGGCCGCGGGCGGCTCGCCTGCCGGAGGGGGGAGACTGGCCACGGATGCCCCGTTTGGCCCGGAAAGCAGCGCCAGCCGCCTGCGCAAGCCGGCCAGCAAGACCAGTGCCCAGTCGGCCGCGCTCGCCTGCACGACGAAATTGCGGGTAAACCGGCCGCGGGCGCGCGACGCGGCGCCCGCGCCCGGGTCGCGCGAGCTGTCCGGGTCCCCCGATTCCTCGGTGATCGCCCGCCATGCGGCGGACGGCGGCGGGCAGGTCCGGCCGAGCACCGACCTGACCACGCGGCCTTCCTGCCCGGCCTGAGCCGCCGCCTCCACGTACCGCGAGGCCAGCGGGAACCGCTTCCTGAGCACGGCGAGTAGCTGGCCCGCCTCGCCGCCCGCCCCGCCGTACATGGCGGACAGCAATGCGATCTTGGCCTTGCCCCGGTCCCCGCCGAATGCGCCGGCCAGCGCGAGGTACAGGTCGCCGCTCGCCGCCGCCTCGGCAAACGCGCGATCACCGGCGAGCGCGGCGAGGACGCGCGGCTCGAGCTGGGCGGCATCGGCCACGACGAGCACCCAGCCGGGATCGGCGACAACCGCGCGGCGCAGCACCTTCGGGATCTGCAGGGCGCCGCCGCCCCGGGATGCCCAGCGCCCCGACACCACCCCGCCCACCACATACTCGGGGCGGAACCGGCCACCGGACACCCAGCTGTCCAGCCAGGCCCAGCCGTGCGCGGCATGCAGCCGGGCCAGCTCCTTGTATTCGATCAGCAGCGGCGCGGCCGGGTGATCAACATCGCGCAGCACGGAGAACCTGGTCGACGGCACCCGGATACCATCCATGGCGAAGGCACGGATCAGCTGAGCGGGAGAGTCCGGGTTGACCCGCCGGCCGCCGAAGGCCGCATCGATCCGGGCCGCGAGCTCGGCCAGCCGGGCTGGCCTGCCGCTGGCCGGGACCGCGGGCGCGCGCTGCCCGAGCAGTCCGGCCAGCAGCGAGTCATGCACGTCGGCCCGCCAGGGCAGCCCGGCGAAACTCATCTCCGCGGCGAGCAGGCCGCCCGCTGACTCCGCTGCCACCAGCATCCCGAACCGCGCCGGGTGCTCATCCGCGGCCATCCGGCGCAGCTGGTCCGCATGCGCGGCCATCAGCGCGTCCAGCGTGCCGGTGAGGTCGGCCGGCGCCGCGTCAGCCGGGTCGAACAGCGTCTCCTGCGCGGCGCCCCCGGTGCCACGGTCCGGCGGGAGCGCGGAGGCGAACCCGCCCGCCTGCCCGTCCCGGCCGAGCAGCAGCCGCTCGGTCAGCTCCACATCATGGCAGCGGGCTACCCGCTGGCCAGCCTGCAGCAGGAACGGATACAGGCCCGCCGTACTGGCCCACACCCAGCGCACCGGGCCGGCCCGCTGATAATCGGCCACCGCCGCGGAAAGATCATTTACCAGAACGGGGCCGTTCCGCCGGCTGCCATCCTCGCCGACCTCGCACAACAGCGCGGATCCCCCGGCTCCCGCAGCCACCGCAATCCGCACCGGTCAGATTGTCCAGCATGGCACCGACAACCGGCCGCCGGCGCAGGCCCGGCCACGGCCGGACGCTCCCGGGGCCAGCGCCGCCGGCCCGGGTACGCCGGTCAGCTGGCGTTGTCCCGGCGGGTCTCGGTCCCGGCTGGCTCCGCGGCGTCAGCGTGCCTTCCCCTGGAGGCCGGATCGACCCCGGCAACGTTCGATGGAACCCCGTTCAGCTTGCGAGTCCCCTGAACAAAGCCCCGTTACGCGGCGCATGACCGCCGGGGCCGACCCCCGTGCTTTGCCTTTCCCTGGCCGCCTGCACGCCCGCTGCACGGCAGCGCGCCTGCCCTGGCGCCCGAAGCGTCAGGAACGGCCAGGCCCTACTCTGAGCGCTGCTGCGGGATCCCCGCCAGCAGCGCGCGAACCTCTGTCTCCCTGTACCGACGGTGCCCACCGAGCGTCCGGATTGACGTTAGCTTTCCGGCCTTAGCCCACCGGGTGACGGTCTTTGGGTCCACCCTGAACATTGTCGCGACCTCTGCCGGCGTCAGCAGTGGTTCTGCCTCTGGTGTGCGTGCAGACATGTGTACGGCCTCTCCTCCTGGACCGGTAATGCGATCCTGCGTTTTGTTACAATGCCTGGCTCCATTGGGGAGCCTGCCGTGGATGTCCCATATGGTCTACTCAGAGACCATATTGCCATCACCAGCGGTGACAAATCGACCACCGGGAGCAAAGTTTCTGTGATGACTTACCCCGTTGCTCCACTGATCTGAGTCACGCTGCGTGATTCTAGCGATACGGAACGTCGCGACGGGCAGATTCAGAAAAGTCCATCCCCCTCCCTTAACTACCTAGCTCGATCGCCTCCAGAACGCGCCACCGGGCGCGCAGGCGCTGGTACATGGCGGCAGCTAGTTCAAACTCCCCGTTGCCCAGGGCGGTGACGGCCGCCGAGACCTCGGCCGCCGACTGGTCCCCGCGCAACGCATCGTCATCGAGCAGCTGCACCAGGCCCCCGTAATCGAGTTCCACCACCGAGTGCGGGTGGAACTCCTCAAGCCACCTGCCAATCTCTTCGAGTTCGTCGCCGACGCGCAACAGGGCAGTTGCGGCCGGCCCGGGCTCCGCTCGCCGGCGGCCCGGAATCCGGCGGGCCGTGGCCAGCGACCTGGCCACCCTCCGGCGCGCCTGGGACATGGCCGTGGCATAGACCAGCGCGCGGGTCGCGGCGGCCGTCGCCGGACCCCGGCTCTCTCCCGCGGCGGGCGTGCCCAGGACCAGCCAGCGTTCGGTCGGCGCGAAGGACACGAACCAGGCCAGCGGCACTGACCAGGCACTGGTCTGGATGTAAACGCGCGGCGAGCCCTCCCGGCCTTCCCAGCGAGCGAAGTCCTGGACGGCCCGCTCGGCCTGCTGCGGGGCGAAGGCATCCGACATGAGCGGCCCGGCCGTGGCCCGCAGCGTGCTCAGCGCGAGCCAGGAGCGCAGCCGCGTCTGCCACGGGCATACGTAGGTAATGCCGTCGGCCCAGCGCACATACGCATGCTGGCTCTCCTTCGCCGGGGCCACGATCGGCGGCAGCGCGATCAGCCTGCGGAGCTCCTCCGCGTATTCAGCGGCCAGCGCACTGGCCCGGCGCGGCCGGCTGGCGGAAGCCGCGTACGCGGCCCACTGCGCCCGCTCGGCCGGGTCGAAGGCCGAAAGCGGCTCATATACGCGCAGATAGGCAGCGCACGGCAGCATGCCCAAATCGTGACATGCCCCGGCTTAACGGGAAAGGCCCGGAAAGTAAAGAGATCATCATGGGCTCCGCGGCGGCATCCGTCCGGCGGTTCCGCCTGCGGCGCCGCCGTCCTTCCGCATTGGCCGGTCACTGCTCATACTTGGTGCCAGTCACCCGGGGAACCGGCCCACCGTACCTGAGGGGAACTCATGAACCTGACCGCCCGCGCCGTGCGCCGGATCACTGCTTCGGCCGCCGCCATCAGCGCCGTGCTGCTCGTGCCCACACTTGCCCTCGCGGCGCCAGGACCGGCCGCCGGCCCTGCTCCCCGGGCCGTCGCGCGCGCCTGCGAGACACCGGGGCTGGTCGTCTGGCTCAACACGAACGGCAGCGGAACGGCCGGCAGCATCGTCTACCACCTGAAGTTCACCAACCTGTCCGGGCACCGCTGCACGCTGAACGGCTTCCCCTTCGTCCGGGCCGTCAACCTGCGCAACCACCGGCTCGGCAGCCGGGCCGCCTTCAATCACCGCACCCCGGGTACCGTGACGCTCGGGCGCGGCAAGACCGCGACGGCCATGTTGCAGGTGGTGGAGGTCGGCAACTTCCCGGCCTCGGCATGCCACCCGGTCACCGCGGCGGGGCTGCGGGTCTACCCGCCGAATCAGACCCGGCGCAAGCTGATCCCGTTCCCGTTCGGTGCCTGCTCAAAGGCCGGGCCGGTCTACCTGATCGTGGGGCCGGTACGGAAGTAGCCCCCAGCGGGAGGCCACTTGGCGTGCCCTGCCTGCCCGGCTTGCCTGGGCGGGCAGGCCCGGCTTGGCCGGGCGGGCTTGCCCGGCTTGGCCGGGGGCCCGCAGGCATCCTCCGTGCGCGGACTCGACTCTGCCCTATAATTCAGCTGTATCGCCTGGGTTTCTCGAATGCTAAATGCCCAGGTCAGAGGCTCAAAGGAGAGTCACTGCCGTGACGCATGTATTCGGTTCTGCCCGCCCAGCCGCTGCCGACGGCGGCGATAGCACGCCCGTAACGGAAAGTGCCCCCAACGGCCATCCCGGGCATGAGCAGGTGGTGTTCTGCCAGGACGCCCCGACCGGGCTGCGAGCGATCATCGCCATCTACTCGACCAGGCTTGGCCCGGCGCTGGGCGGCACCCGGTTCTATCCGTACCCGAGCGAAGACGCGGCCCTGGCCGACGTGCTGAACCTGTCCCGGGCCATGGCCTACAAGAACGCCCTGGCCGGTCTGGACCTCGGCGGCGGCAAGGCGGTCATCATCGGCGACCCGGCGCGGCTGAAGTCAGAGGCCCTGCTGCGCGCCTACGGACGGTTCGTGCAGTCCCTGAACGGGCGCTACGTCACCGCCTGCGACGTCGGCACCTTCAGCGAGGACATGGACATCATCGCCCGCGAGTGCACGCATGTCACCGGCCGGACCGTGCCGAACGGCGGGGCCGGGGATTCCTCCGTCCTCACCGCCTTCGGCGTGTTCCAGGGCATGCGCGCGGCCGCGGAGCATGTCTGGGGCGACGCCAGCCTGGCGGGCCGGCGGGTCGCGGTCGAGGGCGTCGGCAAGGTCGGCCGGCACCTGGTCGGGCACCTGTTCGATGCCGGTGCCCGCGTCACCATCTGCGACGTCGCGGCGAGCGCGGTCGAGCGGGTGCGCGCCGAGTACCCCGCGGTGGATGTGGCCGCGAGCCGGACCGAGCTGGCCGCGGGGAAGATGGACATCTATTCGCCGTGCGCGCTCGGCGGATCGATCGACGACGACACGGTCGCGACGCTGGCAGCCAGGATCATCTGCGGTGGCGCCAACAACCAGCTCGCTCATCCCGGCATCGAGAAGCAGCTCGCCAGCCGCGACATCGTGTACGCCCCGGATTACCTGGTGAACGCCGGCGGAGTGATCCAGGTCGCGGACGAGTTCGCCGGCTTCAACTTCGACCGTGCGCAGGCCCGGGCGGCGAAAATCTTCGACACGACCAGGCAGATTCTGGCCGCGGCGGACGAAGAGGGCGTACCGCCCGCGGTGGCCGCCGACCGGATTGCCGAACGCCGGATGTCCGAGGTAGGAAGGCTGCGCAGCATCTGGCTCGGCGGGTGACCGGCCCCGTCCGCGATGCCCGGAGGCGCTCGGCGCCTAAACCAGGTACGGTTATGTCCGTACGGAGGCAGGAAACGCGTCGCATCCCCAGGCGGTGGAGAGGCGTCGGGTCTGTCTGTTGTGCATGAAGCCCGCCTGCATCAGCGCAAGACCGAGACAGCACATTGAGTGCGGTGACCAGGGGCCCGACCAAGGCCCCCGTACGTTCGAGGGGGTCGAGCCAATGGGGCGCGGCCGAGCCAAGGCCAAGCAGGTCAAGGTGGCACGCCAGCTCAAGTACAACAGCGGCGGCACGGACCTTGACCGGCTGCGGGCTGAGCTGGGTGTCGTCACGGACGATCAGGCTGCCGAGTCAGAGGCCGCCTATGCGGAACTCGCTGATCGCTACTCCGTCGGTGATGACAGTGACGACGACGAGGATGACGAAGACGAACTGGCGGACGATCTCGGCGCGGACGAGCTAGCGGGCGAGGTGCCCCGCCAGGCCGGACGGTAGCTCAGTCCGGCGGGCGTGCCCCGACCGGCCGGGCCGGGCTGGCTGGTCATGCCGGATGGCGCCCGGCCAGGCGGGCCTGGCCCGTGCCGGGCGTGACCTGGCCTGCCTCCCATGCGGGCAGTCCGCGGGCGGCGAGCAGGCTCAGCGCCCGTCCGGCGCCGTCGGCGCCGACCACGGCTACCATCCCGACGCCCATGTTGAACACCCGCTCCATCTCCTCCGCGGCCACCCCTCCGTGCGCGGCCAGCAGGCCGAACACCGCAGGCGGGCGCCAGGTACCCCGGTCGATGGTGGCATCGGCGCCGGGCGGCAGGACCCGGCTGAGGTTAGCGGCCAGCCCGCCGCCGGTGATATGCGCGAACGCGCGCACGTCGCCGCCAGCGGCGAGGGCGAGGCAATCCGGAGCGTAGATACGCGTCGGAGTCAGCAGCTCGTCTCCCAGCGGCTTATCCAGGCCGGCCGGCTGGGCCGTCAGCGCGAGTTGGCCGCCATCGGCGTCGATCAGTTTCCGGACCAGTGAGAACCCGTTGGAATGCAGTCCGGAGGAGGCCATCGCGATCAGCGCATCGCCGGGCCGGACCCGGTCCGGGCCGAGCAGCCGATCGGCCTCCACTACTCCGGTCGCGGCGCCGGCCAGGTCGAAGTCATCGGGACCGAAGTGGCCGGGGTGCTCCGCCGTCTCACCGCCGATGAGGGCGCACCCGGCCCGTACGCAGCCTTCCGCGACGCCGCCGACAATGGCCGCCACGCGCTCCGGCCGCAGCGCCCCGCAGACCACGTAGTCGGTCATGAACAGCGGCTCGGCACCGCAGGCCACGAGATCGTCGACGACCATGGCGACCAGGTCGATGCCGACGGTGTCATACCGGCCCATCCGCTGGGCGATCACCACCTTCGTGCCGACGCCGTCGGTCGCGGTCGCCAGCAGCGGCCGCCGGTAGCCAGCCAGCCGGGAGGCATCGAACAGCCCGGCAAATCCGCCGATGCCGCCCACCACCTCGGGCCGGGCGGTCCGGGCGACCGCAGCGCGCATCAGGTCGACGGCCCGCTGCCCGGCCTCGATGTCAACGCCCGCGCCCGCGTAGCTCGGGCCGGCCCGCGATGAGCTCACGACCGGGCCTTGGGCACGCTGGCGCCCGCGCCCTCAAGGACATGCTTGCCGCGCTCCGCGGCCGCCACCGGGACCGGGTAATTACCGTCGAAGCAGGCCCGGCAAAGCCGCCCGGCCGGAAGGGTCGTCGCGGCGGTCAGGCCCGCGAGTGACACGTAGCCGAGCGAGTCGGCGCCGAGGGAGGCCCGGACCTCCTCGACGGACAGCTCGCCGGCGATCAGCTCGGCCCGGCTGGCGAAGTCGATGCCGTAAAAGCACGGCCATGTCACCGGCGGGCTCGAGATGCGCACGTGCACCTCGGCGGCCCCGGACTCGCGCAGCATCGCGACAATGGCGCGCTGGGTATTGCCCCGGACGATCGAGTCATCGACGACCACTACCCGCTGGCCGGCGATAACGTCCCGGAGCGGGTTCAGCTTGAGCCGGATGCCAAGCTGCCGGATCGTCTGGCTCGGCTGGATGAACGTCCGGCCGACATAGGAGTTCTTGACCAGGCCCTGCGCGTAGGGGATGCCGCTGGCCTCCGCGTAGCCGATCGCGGCCGGCGTGCCCGACTCGGGCACCGGGATGACCAGGTCGGCCGGGACCGGGTACTCGGCCGCCAGCCGCCGGCCGACTTCCACCCGGGTGGCCTGCACGCCCCGGCCGGCGATGGTGGTATCCGGCCTGGCCAGGTAGACGTACTCAAACAGGCAGCCGCGGGCATCGGCCGGCGCGAAGCGCCTGGACCGTACGCCCGCCTCGTCAATCGCGATCATCTCGCCGGGCTCGATCTCCCGGACCATCGTGGCGCCGACGATGTCGAGGGCGGCCGTCTCGCTGGCCACCACCCAGCCGCGGGTCAGCTTGCCCAGCACCAGCGGGCGGAACCCCTGCGGATCACGGGCCGCGTACAGGGTCCGCTCGTCCATGAACACCAGCGAGTAGGCGCCGCGCACGAGCGGCAGCGCGGCGAACGCCGACTCCTCGATGCCGGTGGCGATACCCGCGGCGGCCTGGCCGCCGGACCGGTCACCGGGCTGGCCACCGGCGTGGCCATCGGATTGGCCCGGCGGGTCACCGACGGCTCCGGCGAACAGCGCGGTGAGCACGTCCGTGTCCGTGGTCGCGCGGCTGCCGCCCGCTCCGGCGGCCGGATCCACCAGCGCGGCCAGCTCCAGGGTGTTGATCAGGTTGCCGTTGTGGCCGAGCGCGAGGCTGGCCGACGGCGTCGCGCGGAAGGTGGGCTGGGCGTTGTCCCAGATCGACGAGCCGCTGGTGGAATAGCGGCAGTGACCGACGGCAATGTGCCCGCGCAGGGTGTTGAGCACGGACTCGTCGAATACCTGCGGCACCAGGCCCATGTCCTTGTAGACGACGATCCTGATGCCGTCGCTGACCGCGATGCCCGCGGACTCCTGACCGCGGTGCTGCAGGGCGTACAGCCCGAAATAGGCCAGCTTGGCGACTTCCTCGCCGGGTGCCCAGACGCCGAACACGCCGCAGGCGTCCCGCGGCTGCTCCCCCGGATCCAGCTCAGCCGTCAGACGGCCGTCGGGCTTGACCACCGGTTCAGTCTATTGACTGGCGCGGGTGGGTTAGCGGGCTTACCAGTAGGAAAGCGGTCAGCTGACGGTCACGGAACGCAGTCAGCCGAGCCCTCAGCGGATCGCAGCGGGAGATATTCGGCCAGGTCAGCCCGCGGGCCGCTGGCCCGGATCAGGCCGTCAGCGGTGGCTGCCGCCCAGGCCAGCCGTCCCGTCGCGAGCCTGACCCAGGTGGCGGCGTCGGTCTCCACCACATTCGGCGGGGTGCCGCGGGTATGCCGCGGGCCGGGCACGCACTGGATCGCCGCATACGGCGGGATGCGCACCTCGACCGCGCGGCCGGGCACGCGCGCGGCCAGCAGGTCGAGCAGGCGCATCGCCGCCGCCCGCAGCGCCTCGGGACGAGGCACGACGTCCGAGTCCAGCGCCGCGGCCACCGCGCCGACGCAGCCATCCGCCAGTGCCTCGGCGGTCAGCGAGCCGGTCCAGGCCGGGCGGCCGAGTTCGGCCCGCTGCTCGTTGAGCGCAGCGAGCAGCCGCTGCGGATCCAGGCGTCGAGTCGGCATCGGTGCGACGGTAGCCGGCCCGGCCGCCGGCCGGGGCCGGTCAGCGCGGCGGTTAGCGGGCGCCGGTCAGCAAGCGGCGGTCAGCCGAACAGGGCCGGCAGCGTCTGGCGGTGCGCGGCGCCGAGCTCATCCAGCGGGATGCTGAACCCGCCGGTGACGGCGAAGGCAGTTCCGCCGGTCGTGCCGAGCACGGTGGCGGGAACCCCGTGGCCAGCGCACAACTCGGCGAAAGCGGCCTCGCCGCCGGGCCGCACGGCCACTACGGCGCGCGCGGCTGATTCGCTGAAGAGGCTGGTGAACGGGTCACCCGGCAGGCTGACCGTGCAGCCGGAACCGCCCGCCAGGCAGCACTCGGCCAGCGCGACCGCGAGCCCGCCATCAGACAGGTCATGCGCCGCGGCCAGCAGGCCGCCGGCCGCCGCGGCGGCGAAGACCAGCGCGAGCCGCCGCTCGGCGTCCAGGTCGACCAGCGGCGGCTGCCCGCCGAGGTGCCCGTGCGCGACCCGGGCCCACAGCGAGCCGCCGAATTCCGCCGCGGTGCGGCCGAGCAGCAGCACGCTGGCCCCGGCCTCGCGGAAGCCGAGCGACAGCCGCCGCCGGACGTCGTCATGGACGCCGAGCACCCCCACGACCGGCGTGGGGTGGATCGCCACCCCGCCGGTCTGGTTGTAGAAGCTCACGTTGCCGCCGGTCACCGGCACCCCCAGGGCCGCGCAGGCGTCGGCCAGCCCGCGCACGGCGGCGGCGAACTGCCACATGACGGCCGGGTCCTCCGGCGATCCGAAGTTCATGCAGTTGGTCACCGCGAGCGGCCGCGCGCCGGTGGCGGCGACATTCCGGTACGCCTCGCACAGCGCGAGCTGGGCGCCGGCGTACGGATCGAGCAGCGCGTACCGGCCGTTGCCGTCAGTGGCGAGCGCTATCCCCAGGCCGGTCCGCTCATCGATCCTGACCAGGCCGGCGTCCTGCGGCGCGGCCAGCACGGTATCGCCGCGCACGTAGTGGTCGTACTGCTCGGTGACCCATGCCTTGTCGGCCGCGTCCGGGGACGCAAGCAGGGCCAGCAGCGCGGCCCGCAGCTCCGGGCCGCTGGCCGGGCGGGGCAGCGCGGCCGGGTCATCGGCGGCGAGTTCCCGCTGGCCGGCCGGTCGCTGCGCGCCGCGGTCGTAGACCGGCCCGTCGTCGGCGGCGCTGCCGGGCGGGATGTCCACGATCAGCTCGCCGCGCCAGCTCATCTCCAGCCGCTCACCGGCGCCGGTGACCTCGCCGATGACCGTGGCCGGCACGTCCCATCGGGCGCAGATCTCCATGAACCGAGGGACGTCGGCGGGCTCGACGATCGCCATCATCCGCTCTTGCGACTCGCTCATCAGGATCTCGGCCGGCCCGAGCGCGGCATCGCGCAGCGGGACCGCGTCCAGGTCAACCCGCATGCCAACCCGGCCGCCCGCGGCCAGCTCGGTGGTCGCGCAGGAGACGCCCGCGGCACCCAGATCCTGGATGCCGACGACCAGGCGCGCCGCGTACAGCTGCAGGCAGCACTCGATCAGGAGCTTCTCCATGAACGGGTCGCCCACCTGGACGCTCGGCCGCTTCGCTCCCTCGCCCGCCCCGCCGAACGACGCGCTGGCGAGAACCGACGCACCGCCGATGCCGTCCGGACCCGTCTTCGACCCGAACAGGATTACCTTGTTGCCCGGCCCCTCGGCCGTGGCCTGCTTGAGATCCTCGTGCCGCATGACCCCCACGCAGAGGGCGTTCACCAGCGGATTGCCCGCGTAGCAGGGGTCGAAAGCCAGCTCCCCGCCGATGTTCGGCAGGCCGAGGCAGTTGCCGTAGAACGAGATGCCGCCGACCACGCCGGGCAGCACGCGCCTGGTGTCCGGCGCTTCCGCCGGGCCGAACCGCAGCGCGTCCATGACCGCCACCGGCCGGGCGCCCATCGCGAGGATGTCACGGACGATCCCGCCCACCCCGGTCGCCGCGCCCTGGAACGGCTCCACATAGGACGGGTGGTTGTGTGATTCGATCTTGAAGGTGACCGCGTAGCCCTGCCCGATGTCCACCACGCCGGCGTTATGCCCGATGCCGGCCAGCAGCGCCTCGGTGGGCGGCGCCTTCTCGGCGAACTGCCGCAGGTGCGCGCGCGAGGATTTATAGGAACAGTGCTCGCTCCACATGACCGAGTAGATGGCCAGCTCCGCGTCGGTCGGCCGCCGCCCGAGGATCCCCTTGATCCGCGCGTACTCGGCGGCGGTCAGCCCGAGTTCCGCATACGGCTGCGGCCGCTCCGGGCTGGCCGTGGCCCGGGCCACGGTGTCCTGGGGCTGCGCGCGGTCCTGAGGCTGCGCGCCGTCCGGGGGCATCACGCGCGGGCCGCGGCGAGCAGGACCGAGGTGAAGAAGCCGAGGCCGTCCGCGCTCGGCCCGGTCAGCGGGTCGACGGCGTGCTCGGGATGCGGCATCAGGCCGACCACATTGCCCGCCTCGTTGCAGATGCCCGCGATGTCCCCGGCCGAGCCGTTCGGGTTCGCCCCGGCGTACCGGGCGACCACCCGCCCGCCCGCGCCCAGCTCGGCCAGCGTCGCCGGCTCCGCCACGTAGGCGCCCTCGCCGCTCTTCAGCACGGCGGTGATCTCCTGGCCCGCCGCGAACTGGCTGGTCCATGGCGTGCCAGCGGTCTCGATCCGGAGCCGCACGTCCTTGCTCACGAAGCGGAGCCCGCTATTGCGGGTCAGCGCGCCGGGCAGCAGGTGCGCCTCACACAGAATCTGGAAGCCGTTGCAGATCCCGAGCACCGGCAGGCCGGCCCGGGCGGCAGGCACCAGCTCGGTCATGACCGGCGCGAACCGCGCGATCGCCCCGCAGCGCAGGTAGTCACCGTAGGAGAAGCCGCCGGGCAGGATCACGGCATCGACGCCGCGCAGGTCGCGATCCGCGTGCCAGAGCGCGACCGGCTGGCCGCCGGCCAGCCGCACCGCGCGCGCCGCGTCCTGGTCGTCGAGCGACCCCGGGAAGGTGATCACTCCCACCCGGATGGTCGGCATGCACGCAGGTTACCGGGTCAGCCGGCGTCCCGCAGGCGGCTGGCCGTGCGGGCCGGCGGCAGGCTGGCCACCGGGGCATCGGCCCGCCACGCGATGCGCTTGTGCAGCGACACCACCGTGCCCCGGCCCGGTCCGCTACTCAGCGTTACATCGTCGACGCAGGCCCGCATGATGGCCAGGCCGCGGCCCGACTCAGGGAGCCGGGCGATCGCCTCGTCGTCCAGGCTGCGCCTGGCCCGGGAGAACCGGCTGCGCGCGGCGTGCAGCGCCGTCGGCGCGGCGACCCTGACGACCGGGGACTGCCCGGAACCCGCGGCCAGCGCGGGCAGCCGGCGGCGGAAGCGCGCGCGGGTGGCGGATAGCTGCACGGTCAGCCGCCCGGCGGCCAGCCGGCCCGGGTTGAAGCCGCGCCCGCTATCGAGCACCTCGACCAGGCAGCCGCTGCGGCTAATGCTGGCCACCACCTCATAGCGCTGAGTCGGGCCGCCGTGTTGCAGAACGTTCGTGCATGCCTCAGTGACGGCGAGTAGCAGATCGCCGATGCAGTCCTCGTCGACCCCGAGCCTGCGCAGGGTGTCGCCGAGCACCCGGCGCATCACTGGGACGCTGAGTGACTCACGGGGGAACATCAGGCCGAACCTGACGTCGACGGACCCCTCCCCGTCTTGGACCACCCGACTACGCATCCGTACCTCTACTCCCTGCCTCCACTAATCCCGTCGATCACATTGGGAAAGATTTCCCGTCACGGACCGTGGTAATCATGAACTCGGGTGATTACTGGGCGAACACTGCCGATTTAGGCGCCGTAGCCCGGGCGGTAACGCCGCTAGAGCCATGCCGTCCCTTGCGCAACAGGCGTTACAAGGCCGGCGAGCCTGGCCAGGGAAAAAATCAGGGCCGTGCGTGAATTTCGAATTCCTCGATCACCGGATTGGCCAGCAACTCGGCGGCCAGCTCAGCGATCCGCGCCACCGCCGCCTCGTCGGCCGGCCCGGCTATCTCCAGCTCGAATCTCTTGCCCTGCCGGACGCCGAGGACCTGCCCGAAGCCCAGGCGCCGGCCCGCGCTCGCGATCGCCTCGCCCTGCGGGTCGTGGATCTCCGGCTTGAGCATTACGTCAACGACGACTCTGGCCACGTCACGCAGCGTACGCGACCCGGCCGCGGCGCTGCGTTCCGGCGGGCCCACCGGCGGGGCACACTGGGGATCGGCCGATGACCGGAGCCGTGAGTTCTGTCACGATGCCGGGTAGTGCGGGCCAAGCTGGTTCTGTTAGTGCCGCCCCGGGCGGGTACTGTCACTGCGGGGACGGACGACCGGCCGGTCAACGGTGATCTCCGCGACCGGCCCTGGGTATCAAGGAGTGGCACGTGGCCGTCAATGCTAAGGGTGCGGTCGCCGCTGTACCAGATCCGCTCGGCCTGGACGGGCGGGCCGGTTCAGCGGTACCGATACAGCTCCTCACCCCCGAAGGCGAGCGGGTCGAGCATCCGGACTACCCGCTGGAGGTGTCCGCCGAGGAAGTCAAGGCCCTGTACCGGGATCTGGTGCTGGTCCGCAGGATCGACTTCGAGGCGATCGCGCTGCAGCGCCAGGGCGAACTCGGGATCTGGGCCTCGCTGCTCGGCCAGGAGGCCGCCCAGGTCGGCTCGGGCCGGGCGCTCGAACCCAGGGACATGGCCTTCCCCACCTACCGCGAGCACGGCGTCGCCTGGTGCCGCGGCCTCGATCCGGCCAAGCTGCTTGAGCTGTACCGCGGGGTCAGCCACGGCGGCTGGGACCCGAAGGCGCACAACTTCCACCTGTACACGATCGTCATCGGCAGCCAGACGCTGCACGCGACCGGCTACGCGATGGGCATCCAGCGGGACGGCGCGGTCGGCGAAGACGGCGAGGCGGCCATTGCCTACTTCGGCGACGGCGCGACCAGCCAGGGCGACGTCAACGAGGCATTCATCTGGGCGTCGGTGACCAACGCGCCCGTCGTGTTCTTCTGCCAGAACAACCAGTGGGCGATTTCCGAGCCGCTGGAACGCCAGAGCCGGGTCCCGCTGTACCAGCGGGCGTACGGCTTCGGCTTCCCCGGCATCCGGGTGGACGGGAATGACGTGCTGGCCTGCCTGGCCGTGACGAGGAAGGCGATGCAGGCCGCGCGGGAGGGCCAGGGCCCGACCCTGATCGAGGCCTTCACGTACCGGATGGGAGCGCACACCACCACCGACGACCCGACCCGGTACCGGCTGGCCGCCGAGCTTGAGTCATGGAAGCTGAAGGATCCGATCGAGCGGGTCAAGGCGTACCTGATCCGGTCGGAGCTGGCCGAGAAGGAGTTCTTCGAGGCGGTCGACGCCGAGGCGAACGAACTCGGCACCAGGGTCCGGCGGTCCTGCCTGGAGATGCCGGACCCGCGGCCGGTGGCGATGTTCGAGAACATCTACGCCGAGCCGAACGCGCTGATCGACACCGAGCGCGAGCAGTTCGCCGCCTACCTCGACTCCTTCGCCGACGAGGAGGCCGCCCGATGACCACCCTGACGCTGTCCCGGGCCCTCAACGAGGGCCTGCGCAAGGCGATGGAGGCCGACCCGAAGGTCCTGATCATGGGCGAGGACGTCGGCAAGCTCGGCGGCGTCTTCCGGGTCACCGACGGCCTGCAGAAGGACTTCGGCGAGGCCCGGGTGGTGGACACCCCGCTGGCCGAGTCGGGCATCGTCGGCACCGCGATCGGGCTGGCCCTGCGCGGCTACCGGCCGGTGTGCGAGATCCAGTTCGACGGCTTCGTCTTTCCCGCCTTCGACCAGATCGTGTCCCAGCTGGCCAAGATGCGGATGCGCTCGCTCGGCACCCTCAGCCTGCCGGTGGTGATCAGGATCCCGTGCGGCGGCGGCATCGGCGCCGTGGAGCATCACAGCGAGTCCCCGGAGGCCCTGTTCGCGCATACGCCGGGGCTGCGGGTGGTGGCCTGCGGCGGCCCGGCGGACGCGTACGCCATGATTCAGCAGTCCATCCGCAGTGACGACCCGGTGATCTTCTTCGAGCCCAAGCGGCGTTACTGGGACAAGGCGGACGTGGACACGGCCGGCGGGCTGGCCTCGGCTACCCCCCTTCGACAAGGCCAGGACCCTGGTCAGCGGCACCGACCTGACCGTGCTGGGGTATGGCCCGATGGTGAGCACCTGCCTCGCGGCGTCGGTGGCGGCCAAGGAGGACGGGCGGTCGCTGGAAGTGATCGACCTGCGGTCCCTCGCGCCGCTGGATACCGAGACGATCTTCGAGTCGGTCCGGCGCACCGGCCGGTGCGTAGTCGTGCACGAGGCCGCGATCAGCGGCGGGCTGGGCGCGGAGATCGCCGCGAGGGTAACCGAGGAATGCTTTTACCAGCTGGAGGCCCCGGTGCTGCGGGTCTGCGGCTACTCCACCCCCTATCCGCCGTCCCGGATCGAGGAGTACTACCTGCCGGATCTGGACCGGGTGCTGGACGGCGTCGACCGCGCCTTCGCCTACTGAGAGGGCGGCATGTCAGAGCTCAAGCAGTTCAGGCTCCCCGATGTCGGCGAGGGCCTGACCGAGGCCGATATCGTCCGGTGGCTGGTCAAGCCGGGCGACCACGTGGTGATCAACCAGATCATCGTGGAGATCGAGACGGCCAAGGCCGTGGTCGAGTTGCCCAGCCCGTTCGAGGGCGTGGTCGCCGAGCTGCTCGTACCCGAGGGCACGACGGCCGATGTCGGCACGCCGATCATCTCGGTGGACGTGAGCCCGTCGGCCGGGGCCGCCCCGGCCGATCAGGGCGCGGCCGCTGCGGCCGGCACCCGGGGGCAGGACCTGGTCCCGCCGCCGCCGATAGACCGCGCGACCGAGCCGGGGATGCATGGCAGCCCGGCGCCCAAGGCCGAGCGCCAGGCGGTGCTGGTCGGCTACGGAGTCAAGCTCGGCACCACCGTCAGGCGCCCGCGGAAACCCCGGCCGGACCAGGCGCGCCCGGCCGCCGGGCCGGCGCCGGCCGATACCAGCAGCCCGGCCACGGAAAACCCGAACAGCGAAAACGGGGCCACCACCGCCCGCCGCCCCGACCCCGCCGGGAGCCCGGCGGTGCTGGCCAAGCCCCCGGTCCGCAAGCTGGCCCGGGACCAGGGCGTGGACCTGTCCGCGCTTTCCGGCACCGGCCCGAACGGCTCGATCACCCGCGATGACGTCATGTCGGCCGCCACCGCCACCGGCCCCGCTACCGCCGCCGGCCCCGCGGCCGACGGCCCGGCTCCGGCTCGGTTTGCCCCGGTCGCCGCGGTTGCGCGCGAGGAGCGGATCGCGATCCGCGGCGTGCGCAAGCACACCGCGGCGGCGGTGACGGCGAGCGCCTTCACCGCTCCGCACGTCACCGAGTTCCTGCAGATCGACATCACCGAGACGATGGCCGCCACGGCCCGGCTCAGGGCGCTGCCCGAGTTTGCCGACGTGCGGGTATCCCCGCTGCTGCTGGTGGCCAGGGCCCTGCTGGTCGCGGCCGCCCGGCAGCCCATGATCAACTCGTCCTGGGACGAGGCCGCGCAAGAGATCGTGATCAGGCATTACGTCAATCTCGGCATCGCCGCCGCCACCGACCGCGGGCTGATCGTGCCGAACATCAAGGACGCCCAGGCGCTCTCGCTTCCCGGCCTGGCCCGGGCGCTGCACGACCTGGCCGAGACCGCGCGAGCGGGCAAGGCATCGCCCGCTGACCTCGGCGGCGGCACGATCACCATCACCAACGTGGGCGTCTTCGGGGTCGACACGGGAACCCCCATCCTGACCCCCGGCGAGACGGCGATCCTCGCGTTCGGCCTGGTCAAGGATGCGCCATGGGTGCACGAGGGACAGCTCGCGGTGCGCAAGGTGACCACGCTCGCGCTGTCCTTCGACCACCGCGTCGTCGACGGTGACGCCGGGTCGGCCGTGCTCCGGGACGTGGGGGCCATGCTCACCGATCCGCTGCGCATACTCGCCTGGGGCTGACGCCGGCCGGCCAGGACGCTCCGGCCAGGCCGGATGCCCCGGCCGGTCAGAATGACGCGGCGGGCAGTTCCATCAGGTCCAGGGTGGTCCCCTCGGCGATCTCGCGTTCCGCGGCCAGCCTGGGCAGCACCGTCGCGGCGAAGAACCGGGCCGCCGCGATCTTCCCCTCGTAGAACGCGCGATCGGCGGCCGTCGCGTCATCCAGCCTGGCCAGCGCGACCTCGGCCTGACGGGCGAGCAGCCAGCCGATCACCAGGTCGCCGAGTGCCATCAGCAGCCGGGTGGTGTTCAGCCCGGTCCGGTAGATCTCGGCGGGCTGCGCGGCGGACCCGGCCAGGAAGCCGTGCATGGCCGTGACGATGCCCTCGACGTCGGCGGCAGCCCGGGCCAGCGCAACGCGCTCGGTCTTCAGCCGCCCGTTCCCCGACTCGCCCCCGGCGAAGTCCTTAATCTGCCCGAGCAGGAACCGCAGCGCCCGGCCATCGTTCCGGACGATCTTGCGGAAGTACAGGTCAAGACCCTGGATCGCGGTGGTGCCCTCGTACAGGCTGTCGATCTTCGCGTCCCTGATGTACTGCTCGATGGGGTAGTCCTGCAGGAAACCGGACCCGCCGAGGGTCTGCATCGACAGCGCGAGCAGCTCGTAGGCCCGCTCCGAGCCCACCCCCTTGACGACCGGCAGCAGCAGGTCGTTGAGCTCGGCCGCTTGCTCGTTCGCCGTCCCGCTGGCCACCGCGACCTGCCCGGCGTCCTGCAGGGTGGCGGTGTACAGCAGGAGCGCCCGCATCCCTTCCGCGTACGCCTTCTGCAGCATGAGCATCCGCCGGACGTCCGGGTGATGGATGATCTCCACTCGCGGCGCGGTCTTGTCCAGCTGCTGGGTCAGGTCGGCGCCCTGAACCCGGGTCCGGGCGAACTCCAGCGCGTGCAGGTAACCGGTGGACAGCGTCGCGATCGCCTTCGCCCCGACCATCATCCTGGCGTGCTCGATGATCACGAACATCTGCCTGATGCCATCGTGCACATCGCCGACCAGGGTGCCGACCGCGGGCCGGGATCCGCCGAAGGTCAGCTCGCAGGTGGTCGACGCCTTCAGGCCCATCTTGTGCTCGACGCCGGTGGCGTAGACGCCATTACGCTCGCCGAGCGTGCCGTCCGCACCGACCAGGTACTTGGGCACCAGGAACATCGACAGGCCCTTGGTTCCCGGGCCGTGCCCCTCGGGGCGGGCCAGGACCAGGTGGAAGATGTTCTCCGCCATATCGTGCTCGGCGCTGGTGATGAACCTCTTCACGCCCTCGATGTGCCAGCTGCCGTCCGGCTGCCGGACCGCGCGGGTCCGCCCGGCGCCCACGTCGGAACCGGCCTCCGGCTCGGTCAGCGCCATCGTCGCGGTCCACTTGCGCTCGACCGCCAGCTCGGCGAAGCGCTGCTGGTACGGGGTGCCCATCAGCTGCAGGGCGCGGGCGAACGAGGCACCGCTGGCGTACATCCAGACGGCCGGGTTGGCCCCGAGGATCAGCTCGGCCACCGCCCAGCAGAGCGAGCGCGGGGCGTCGGTGCCGCCGAGCGCGGCCGGGAGCTCCAGGCGGAACCACTCGGCGTCCATGAAGGCGGCGAAGGACTTTTTGAATCCTTCCGGCATCCGCACCGATCCGGTGGCGGGATCAAACTCCGGCGGATTGCGGTCACCTTCGGCGAACGACGCCGCGATGGGCCCGGTGGCCAGCCTGTTCACCTCGTCCAGGATCCCGCGGGCGGTCTCCTCATCAAGGTCCGCATACGGCTCGGAGCCCAGCAGGTCCTGCCGCCGCAGCACCTCGAACAGGTTGAACTCGATGTCACGGAGGTTGCTCTTGTAGTGACCCATCCCGGCCTCCGGCGTCCAGAGTAGCGTTCTTACCAGCCAGTAACATTGCTAATCCTACCCGCAAGTAACCGTGATGGCGAGCCTGTCACCTGCAATGCCGCCGGCCGACCGCAGTACCGCCGGATCGACCGGCGCAACTGGGCACCCCGGCGGCCGGGGCTGGCCATTCCGCCAAACCGAATGTCGTTCTAAAATGGGCGCGATCTGTAATCGGACCCGTCCCGCCTACCACGTCGCGAACGAGGTGAACGATGGCGCTCGGCCTGAGCGAGGAGCACCTGGAGCTAGCGGCGGCGATCCGGGGCTGGGCGCAGCGCCACTGCCCGGCGGAGGTCATCCGGGCCATAGCCGATGATGACAGCGGCGGCCCGGGCCCCGCGGGCGAGTCGATCGCGGCGGCCCTGGCCGAGCAGGGCGTACTGTCCCTGCACGTGCCCGAGGAACACGGCGGCCAGGGTTACGGGCTGCCGGAACTGGCGGTGGCGCTGGAGGAACTCGGCCGGGCGCTGGTGCCCGGGGCGTTCCTGCCCACCGTGCTGGCCAGTGCCGTGCTGGCCGATGCCGTGCTCGCCGATGCCGTGCTGGCCAGTGCCGTGCTGGCCGATGCCGCGCCAGCGGCCGGCGGCGGGATAGCCAAGCTGCTGGCCGGCCTGGCCGACGGATCCGCCACCGGCGCGGTTTCGCTGGCCGCGGGCCTGACCGGCCGGGCCGGGCCAGACGGCGGCCTGATCGTTGACGGGGAGTCGGGCCCGGTGCTCGGGGCCAGCCTGGCCGACCTGGTGGTGGCCGGGGTGCAGACAGAAGAGGGCGAGGTCTGGGCGGTTATCGACGCCGCCAGCCTGCAGATCGCCCGGCTGGACAGCCTGGACCGCACCCGGCCGGTCGCGCGGATCCACGCGACCGGGGTGACCGTGCCGGCTGACCGGCTGCTGGCCGGCCTGGATCGCGGGGCGGTCACCAGCCTGGCCGCCATCCTGTTCGGCGCCGAGGCCGCCGGCATCGCTGACTGGGCGACCACGACCGCGGCTGACTACGCCAAGATCCGGCATCAGTTCGGCCGGCCGATCGGCCAGTTCCAGGCGGTCAAGCACCGCTGCGCCTGGATGCTGACCGCCGTCGAGCAGGCCGCCGCAACCGTCTGGGACGCCGCGCGCACACCGCCCGACGCAATGCCGGACGAGACGCCGGGCGACGACGGGGGCCGAGACGCCGGCCGGACGCCAGCCTGCGGGACGCCAGCGCGAGTTCGCCGCGAGCGTGGCCGCCGTGGTCGCTATCGACGCCGCTGTCTCGTGCTCGCACGAGTGCATCCAGGTACTCGGCGGGATCGGCTACACCTGGGAACACGAGGCGCATCTTTACTACCGGCGGGCCATGTCGCTGCGCGCCCTGCTTGGTCCTTCCGATGAATGGGCCAGGCGAGTGGCCAAGCTGGCTATGTCCGGCACCCGTAGGCCCGTTAATGTCGAACTTCCTGAGGCCGAAGCCGCGCTGCGGTCAGCCGTGCGCGCTGATCTCGCCGAGATCGCCGCTCTCACCGGCGCTGAGCGCACCCGGCGGCTGGCCGCCGACGGGTGGGTGACGCCGCACCTCCCCCGGCCCTGGGGCCGCGGCGCCAGCCCGCTTGAGCAACTGGTGATCGACCAGGAAATGCGGGCCGCCGGGGTGCGTGCGCCCAGCCTGGTGATCGGCGCCTGGGTCGTGCCCGCGCTGATCAAGTACGGCACTCCGCAGCAGCAGGAGCGATTCCTGCCGGCCACGCTGCGCGGTGATTTCATGTGGTGCCAGCTGTTCAGCGAGCCGGGCGCGGGCTCCGACCTGGCCGGGCTGACCACGCGCGCGGAGCGGGCCGAGGGCGGCTGGCGGCTGACCGGGCAGAAAATCTGGACCTCGCTGGCCAAGCAGGCCGCCTGGGCGATCTGCATCGCGCGCACCGACCCCGCCGCGCCCCGGCACGCGGGGATCACGTACTTCCTGCTGGATATGTCGGCACCGGGGGTCGAAGTGCGGCCGCTGCGCGAGATCACCGGCGATTCGCTCTTCAATCAGGTGTTCCTCGATGACGTGTTCGTGCCGGACGACTGCGTTGTCGGTGACGTGAACGGCGGCTGGAAGATAGCCCGGACGACGCTGGCCAACGAGCGGGTGTCGCTGTCGAAATCGTGGACCTTCGGATCCGGGGTCAGCGAGTTGCTTGAGGTCGCGGGAGCGGCAGGCGAGGTGCCGCTCGGGCAGGTCGGCGTGCTGGCCAGCGAGGGGCACGCGATCGACCTGCTGTCGGTGCGGGTCACGCTGAAGCAGTTGTCCGGGACGGAGCCGGGCGCTACCGGCAGCGTGCGGAAGCTGCTCGGGATGCGGCATGCCCAGCGGGTCGCCGAGCTGTGCTGGTCGCTCTCCGGGCCGGACGGCGCGCTCGGCGGCGGCGCGGGCACCGCTGTCACTGCCTCCGGGCGCCCCGATGGCGCGCACTGGGCCCGGCAGGTACTGCTCACCAGGGCACTTACCATCGGCGGCGGCACCACCGACATCCAGCTCAACATCATCGGCGAACGGATACTCGGCCTGCCCAGGGACCCGGATCCGCCCACGGCGTGACGGACTGGCCCACGATGCGGCACTGGGCGCGGCGTGAGCATTGGCCGCGGCGTGAGGCACCTGGCCGCGGCGGGACAGGGTTTGCCAAGGCGTGACGGGGAGCAACCTGGGGCTTGACCGGAAGTAACCATCGGCGTGACGGGAGCCGTTCACGCCGCGGCAGGCCGGCCGACAGATCCGGAAAAATCACAGACCCGCCGACGCGGGAAGGCGGTGGCCGGGCGCCGTCGCGCTAGCCTACGAAGAGCCGGAGCCTGGGGGTATACCGATGGCTAGCGACGACGGCACGCGCGACGATGACTCATCGCCGCGCTGGCCGGGCCCTTCGCCAGGCGAGCAGTGGGCTGCTCCGGGCCGTCCCGGCGAATGGCTGGCGGAGCCAGCGGGCGAATCCGGGTCGGCCGCGCATTCAGGGACACGGCGCAGGACCAGCCCGTCCGGAGTCCAGCAGCAGCTGATGGCTCGGCTGGCGGCCGGCCGGAAGGCGCGGCAGCGACGTGCGCTGGCCGTGGCGTGCAGCCTGGCGTCCGCGGTCGTGCTGCTGATAGCCGGCGGCGGCTGGGCGCTGACCAGCTATGTCAATGGCCACGTCGGGCGGGTCAATGCGGGTACCAGCGGCACGCCGTCGAGCGGGCCGCTGAACATCCTGGTGGCCGGAGTAGACCTGCGGGCCGGCCTGAGCCCGGCCGAGCAGGCCAGGCTCCATGTCGGTCATGCCATCAGCTCCAACTCCGACACGATGATGATCGTTCACGTGCCGGCTCACGGTGGCGGTGTTTCCGTGGTCAGCCTGCCGCGTGATTCCTGGGTCGATATCCCCGATCACGGGATGAACAAGATCAACGCGGCGTTCGGCATCGGCGGGCCGAAGCTGATGGTGCGGACCGTGGAGCAGAACACCGGGCTGACCATCAACGACTACATCGAGGTGAACTTCCCGGGATTCGTCAAGGTGGTCAATGCGCTGGGCGGGGTGAACATCTGCCTGCCGTTTGCGGTCAACGATCCCTACAGCGGCCTGCACATGTCCGCTGGCCGGCATCACGTCCACGGGGTCACCGCGCTGGAATTCGTCCGGGACCGGCATTCGTTTGCCCTCTCCGACCTGGCCAGGATCAAAGACCAGCAGCAACTGCTCTCGTCGATGCTGCGTGAGGCGATCAGCTCGGGCACGCTCGCGAATCCGGTCAAGCTCTCCGATTTCCTGAGTGCCGTGACCGGCGCGATAAAGGTCGACCAGCGGCTGAACGTGACGAGCCTGGCCGACCGGCTACGCGGCAGCTCGCCCAGCCAGGTCACGTTCATGACCGTGCCGCTGGCGAACACCAATTACATAACCCCGACCGGCGAGTCGGCCGTGCTCTGGGACAGTCAGGCCGCCGGGCAGCTCTTCGCCGAGCTGAAGGCAGACGACTTGCCGGTGAAGAAACCGCCCCCGCGGACGGCGAAGAAGCAGAAACAGCCGAAACAGGCGAAGCAGCCGCCCGGGCCGAAACGGAGCCAGGTTTCGGTCGACGTCTACAACGGGACCCGGATCACCGGGCTGTCCGCGAATACCGGCGCGCAGCTCACTCAGCTCGGCTTCACCGTGCATGCCGCCGGGCTGTCCTGGACGAGCAGCGACGTCGCCCAGACGGTAATCGAGTACCCGCCGGGAATGATCACCTCAGCGCAGGTTGTGCACCGGGTGCTGCCCGGTGCCAGCATCCGCCAGGTGAGCGGCGTGGCCAGGGTCAGTATCGTGCTCGGCACCAGCGGGCACCAGGTCACCGGCCCCCCACCGAGCACCTCCGGGCAGGGATCAGCCGGGCCCGATGGGCAGAAGACCGCGGCACAGGACGCGTGCCGGAGGTAGCCGTGCCGCAGGCCGCTGGCTAGCCGCGTTCCGGCCTGCGGCTAGGCGGGCTGAGGCCGGTGACTAGCCGGGCCAAGGCGACTAGACGGGCTCAGGCCGGCGGCTGGTCCGCCTCCGGCGGGAGTCCGGCGGGCGCGGCAGGAGAAGGCCTCGGCCGGGCGCGGCGGCGCAGGTGCCGGCTCAGGCGCAGCGGAAAACGGGGCCGGGGGCTGCGCGCCGGGCGTGAACGTCGGCATCGGCCCAGGAGCAGGTGGATACGCGGCCGGGGGACCGGCGCCGAACTCGGCCGCCGGCGCCGGCGCTGGCGCGGGCGGCGGCGCGGGCTGCGAGCTTGCGGGCGGGCCCCGCCGGCGTCAGCCGACGCGGCGGCAGGTGCGGCGGCCGGCGCCTGATCAGCCGTTGCGGCCGGCCTGATCAGCCGTTGCGGCCGGCCGATCAGCCGATGACTGATCCGTCGTCTGCGGCGTCAGGCTGATGCCATGCGCTGCCTCGTGCGCGGCGATCTCGCGCCACCAGCCGGTCGATTTCGGCCGCGCTGTCCGCGGTTCCCCGCCCGCTGCGTTCCGCGTAGACGACCGCCCCCAGGTTGCGAAGCATGGCGTCGCCGTGCCGGTTGGCCTGGGACTGATCGAATTTAGCCATGCTGTCACGCGCCGTGTCCTGCGTCTTCTGGGCCAGCTGGGTGGCCTGCGCCTTGACCTTGTCCATCAATCCCATGTCTGACTCCGTGGGTCCGCAGCCGGATCAGCCGCCATTGCCGGTTTGCCAGCTCTGCGTCCACATTGCCCGCGGGCTTCGGTAGCCCTGCCGGATGTCCGTCGCTGGCCTCAGTCGCAGCATAGGCCCCGCAGCGCTGGTCGTTCGATCAGCCGCCGCCAGCAGGCCGCGCGTCAGCACCGGCCCCTCGGCTTGGTCACGCACGCTGGAACTGGACTCGGAGCCGCGCGGGAGCCGAGCCCGGCGCAGGAGCTGAGCCTTACCCGGGAGCCGAGCTCTGCACGGGAGCCGAGCCCTGCTCGGTACAGCGGCCTGTGCGCCACACCGTCCGCTGCTGACGCATGTTGGGGAGGCAGATACATCCGCGGGGTTAAGCATCCTTGCCAGAGCATTCGCTGGGGCGGCTACCTTAGGGAGCCATGGAGAGCCTTCTCAGCCACGCGGGTTACGGCGCGCTGGCGATCCTCGGATTCCTCGAGGCTTGCTGCATCCCGATCCCATCGGAGATCACCTTTGGCTTCGCCGGCGTGCTCGCGTACCAGGGTCACCTGAACGTCGTACTCGTGATCATCATTGGCTCGCTGGCCGAGCTTTGCGGCTCCTTTGTCTCCTACGGCGCCGGTCGGCTAGGCGGGCGGCCAGCCGTCGAGCGGGTGGGCAAGTACCTGCTCATCTCGAGGGCAGACCTGGACCGCTCCGAGCGCTTCTTCACTGGGCGCGGCGAGTACGCCGTGGCGATTGGGCGAGCGCTGCCGGTGATCCGGGCTTTCACGTCCCTGGTCGCCGGTTTCATGGAGGTACCGGCGCTGCAGTTCGGGGTGCTCAGCCTGATTGGCACGGTGTTCTACGCCACCGTGATCACGCTGATCGGCTACGGGTTCGGCAGCGCGTGGAACCGCATCGCGCATGACATCGCTATCGGCGGCTATGCGATCGTGGCCATCGCGGTGATCGCTATCGGCGCTTTCATCATCTACCGGCTGCGGGAGCTCCGGAAGGAAGCGGCGATCAACCGGGAAACCACGGACACCCCGACCGTCAAGCACTAACGTCCTGTTCCGCAGACCCGGCGCAACCGGGGGCTTCCCCGCGGCCGGACCTCCGTAGCGTCCTGTTCCACCGACCCCGGCGCCACCGGGGGCTTCCCCGCGGCCGGACCTCCGTAGCGTCCTGTTCCACCGACCCCGGCGCCACCGGGGGTCGCTTCCTCGTGGCCGGCCCACAGCGTCCTGCCCGCAGGCCCCGGCGTAACCGGGGCCGCTTCCCCGCAGTCGGCCCAGTAGCGTCCTGTTCCGCAGGCCTCGGCGGTCCCCGGCTGGATTCTTCCGCCGGTCACCACTGGCCGAGTGCATTTACGTCGGACGGCTGGCACTGCCCTGTTTTGTCAGACCCGGTGGTTAGTGTATGAACATAGATTCGAATAAGGAGGTGCCGCCCGCGATGTGCCTGCCCGGCCAGCCACCCCGAACCGCCGCCGATCCCGCCGCGCCCCCGCCAGCAGCGGAGACGGCGGCGGCAGCACCGGCGATGGCGGCGGCGGGGGTTCCGGTGAGCGCGGCGGACGCGGTGGCGATGGCCCAGCCGCGCTGGCGTACCTGGCGTCGGCGGATATGGCGTCGCTGCCGGCCGCGGCGCAGGCCGAGTGCCTGCGCGGGTTGGAGCGGGCCGAGTCGCTGCATACCGCGGCGCGGGCCGGGGCGTTAGCCGCGTTCATCTCCTCCGGCGGCTACCAGGACGACGGGCAGGGCACGGCAAGGGCTGGCTTAGGTGGCAGACCCGGATCACCAGCGGCGCGGCCGCGGGCGCGGTCGGGTGGGCGCGGCGGCTGGCCGCCCACCCGGCGGTCGGCGAGGCGCTGGCGGCCGGGGAGATCTCGGCGTCGTGGGCGCGGGAGATCTGTTCCTGGACCGCCAAGCTGCCCCGAAGATAACCAGGCGGACGCGGATGCGATCCTGCTGGCGGCCGCGGCGGGCGGCGCGGAGCTGGCGGATCTGGCCGGGCTGGCGGAGGAGATGCGCCGCCGCTGCGCCCAGCCCGACACCGACGATGGTGGCGGGTTCGCGGATCGGTGGCTGCGGCTGGACCGGACCTTGCATGACGCGGGCCGGGTCGAGGGGGATCTGACTCCGCAGTGCGCCGCTGCGCTGGACGCGGTGCTGGATGCGTTCAGCAAGAAAACCGGCCCCGAGGACACCCGGACTAAGGGCCAGCGCCACCATGACGGGCTGGAAGAAGCGTGCCGGCAGCTGATCGCCTCCGGCTGCGTGCCGGACCGGGCGGGCCAGCCGACCCAGATCCAGCTGCACATGACGCTGGATCAGCTCCGCGGCCTGAACGGCGCCGGCGCCGCGGAGGCGGCGTGGGCGGAGGCGGCGTGGGCGGCGCGCGGGCCGGCGGCGGCGCCGGGCAGCGATTGTGACGCGATGATCGTGCCGGTCGTGTCCGGGCACGTCGACCCGGCCGTCCTGGACCAGCTCACCGCCGCCCTCCTCAGCCACGACCCGGCGCCGCTCGGGCACGACCCGGCGCCGCAGTACCCGTACGGGCCGCAGTCCCCGAAGGCCGCGGCCGTCCGGCGGGTGATCCTGCGTCATGCCGCGGATCTGCTGTCCGGCCCGGCCGGGCTGGCCGCGTTCTTGCGCACCGGCCTGCTCGACAGCGCCGCCGGCAGCATCAGCCTGCCGCTGGACGTGGGCCGGGCCACCAAGACCATCCCCGACCACCTGCGCCGCGCCGTGATCACCCGGGACCGCTGCTGCCGCTTCCCCGGCTGCCGCCAGCGCCCCGCCGCCTGCCAGGCCCACCATGTCAAACCCCGAAGCCACGGCGGCACCACCAGCCTGAACAACCTGATCCTGCTCTGCGCCTTCCACCACCTCACCGCCATCCACCGCTGGGGCTGGCACCTCACCCTGCACCCCGACGGCACCGTCACGGCCGTCAGCCCCGACAAGCAGCGCACCCTGAACAGCCACGGACCACCCGCCCGCGCCGCCTAACCCAGGCGGGCAAATCGACCTGGGCGGCACCGGTACCGGGACGGCGCCGGACAGTAGCTCGCGCCTGGCCCGGATCAGGCCCAATACGGGTTCTACTGCCTCACCTTCCCGTCGACCGGCCAAGCCTGCAGTAGGCGCCTGCGGCTCGGCCCGCTCGGCTGGCTCGGGCCGCACCGCGGCTCGGCTGACACCGACGTGGCTGGCACCCCGCCGAGTCGCGATTGCGCCCCCCTTCGCTAGCCGACCAGTGCCTGGTAGACGAGCTGCCGTAGCTGCGGGCGAATCCGGTAGGTGCTCGAGGGAAGCAGCTGGGTGAAGAAGGCAACGGTCAGCTCCTCCGCCGGATCCACCCAGAATGCGGTGCTCGCCGCACCGCCCCAGGAATACTCCCCCTCGGAACAGACCGTCTTGCCGGCCGCAGCGTCGATGACCACCGCGAACCCGAGCCCGAAGCCAATGCCGCGGAAGGGGGATTCCGCGTAAAGCGGGCGGCCGAATGTCTCCAGGTCGGCTCCGCCCGGCAAATGGTTGCGAGTCATGTAGGCAACCGTCCGCGGGCCGAGCAGGCGAACGCCGTCCAGCTCCCCAGCCGGACTGCCGGGGCGGTCCAGCAGCAGCTGCGTGAACCGGTGGTAGTCCGCAGCCGTCGAGATTAGCCCGCCGCCGCCGCTGAGGAACCGCGGCCGGGCGGCTGCGACCTGACCCATGGCATCGAGACGGACCGTCCCGCCGTCGGTCCCGGGCGTATATAGGGCGGCCAGTCGCCCGGCCTCATCCGGCGGGACGTGGAAGGCCGTATCCGTCATGCCCAGCGGCCCGAAGATGCGGGTAGCAAGGAACTCATCCAGGCTCTGGCCCGAGGCGACCTCGACCACCCGGCCGAGCACGTCGGTCGCCACCGAGTAGTTCCACTCGGCACCAGGCTGGAACAGCAGCGGCAGGCCGGCCCACACGTCACAGCACTGCGCCAGGTCGAGGCCAGCCGGGTTGGCCCACTCGAAACCGGCGGCACGGTACTGCGCATCCACCGGGTGCACCCGGAGGAAGCCGTAGGTCAGGCCAGCCGTATGCGTCAGCAAGTGCCAGATCCGTACCGGCTCGGTGGCGGGCTCGGTCACCGGCCTGGCGTCCGAGCCTCCGGTGTAGACGCGGACGTCCGCGAACGACGGGATGAAATCGCTCACCGGGCTGGTCAGCTCGAACGCGCCATTTTCGAGCAGTATCATCGCCGCGACTGAGGTGATCGGCTTGGTCATCGAGTAGATCCGCCAGAGCGTGTCGTTCTCGACCGGCAGTCCCGCCTCGACATCACGCAGGCCGTACCCGGACACGTGCGCCAGGCGCCCGTTCCGGCTCACCGTGAGCAGCCATCCAGGCAGCCGGCCGTCATCGACGTATTGCTTGAAATGCCGGTCGATCCGGTCCAGCCGTCCTGGGTCGAAGCCGACCTCGGCCGGGTCGGTCTCCGCCTTCAGCCCTGTCATCCCGCCACCTTCCCGGCCGCCATCGCGACGGCATTCTGCCTCGATCCTGCAGCCTCCGGTCTTTCCGGTCCAGGCCGGGCCGGCCGCCTCGGTCCGGGATCCGGCAGTCCTTCCGATCCAGTGCTCCTGGCCGCGGCGCTCCCCGCCGTGCTCATGGCCGCCGGGCCCAGACAGCAAAAACGGCCCTGACCGCGTCGTTGCCGGTCAGTGGCCGTTGATCAGGCAGCTAGTGATCGGGTTCAGGCTGGCGAGCACTTCCGGATCGGAGCTCAGCCAGGACAGCCCGGCCTCGCAGATGCGCTCCCCGCCGGCCATGCCGTGCTCCGGCAGGGGAGCGCCTCGTCGGCTAGGTACTGTCGGCCATGTCGCCAGCTGCCCGGCGCGGCTCTGTGAGCTGCTGGTGAGCAGCCACGAGCAGCGGCATGATCGCTATCACGTCCTCTCGGCCTTGCTTGCAGCCGGCCGCCCAGGTCGCCGCGTCCTGCGCGAGCAGGGCCGCGTGCGCCCTGGCCCGTGCCGCCTCGGCCTGCCAGTGCCGGACCTCCTTGCGCAGTTCAGACTTGAGCCGGGCGATGGCGGCGGTGGCGTGGGCCAGGGTGAGTCCCCATGCCACCACCGCAGCGAGGGTCGCCCAAGCGATCGTCGTCAGTGCATTCACGGAACCGCCTCACCTTCTCGCAGCGCTAGTGCCCCGCGCTTGACGGGACTGATTGCGCAGGTAAAAGGGCCGTTGGGCCTCTTGCATCTCTTGTCTATGGAGGTACTCTGGATCAATGCCTTGACTCCTATTCCCGTTGTCGCTTCGGATGGAGCTTGGTTACTAGCTGGGCTAGCGGGGCCTAACCGCTGGCCCAGCGTCTTGTCTGCTTCAAGATCACGGCGCAATTGGATGCCGGCGTCAGATCCGATGCTGATGGCCACCTGGCGGCGCCCGGGCCCGATGATGGCGTGCTCGCCGATAATTCCGTGGCCAGGAGATGCGGGCTGAGCCGGACGAGATACACGGCAGGAGCACCATCTGGTCGCTCCGCCCGCCGATCATGGCGCGGCCCTCCCTCCCCTAAGGGAACTGGCCCTCGCTTCAAGTACACGGCACGTTTCGGCAAAGTGCAAGGTGCACGACAGTTTGCTGTGCAAAATACCTCTGAAAGTCTTCACATGACGTCTCTGCCGCCCCTAGACTCCGACTGAGTCACACTTCAGCTGGGGATAAGCCAAAATTCAGCCGAGGTGCCTCATACTTCAGACGAGACAGCTTGACCTGAGGGGAGCCGGACGGGTGCCCGATCACGGCAGCCCGACCGTCCGCCGACGTCGGCTCGCCGCCGAACTGCGCCGGCTACGTGAGCGCGCCGGTTTTACCGGCGACGAGGTAGCCGAACGCCTCGGCTGGTCCGGCTCCAAGATCAGCCGCATCGAGCTCCACCGCATCGGCATTAAGCAAGCTGACCTGCTGCTTCTCCTTGATCTCTACGATGTCGCGGACGCGCATCGCGAAAGCCTTGTGGCGCTTTGCCGGGAGTCCAGCAAGACAGGCCGCCTTGAGGCAGTGGCCGCCACGTTCCCTGGCGAGTATGCGGCCTTCCTCTACGCGGAGGCTGAGGCTGAGTCGGTGTGGACCTGGGACCCGCAGATCATTCCCGGCCTGCTGCAGACGGCTGACTACACCCGAGCAATGGTGCTCAGCTGGCACGAGATGTTCCCCGGCCCGCCCGGCAGACGTCGAACGCCGCGTCGAAGCTCGGCTCCTACGTCAGCAGGTGCTAGACCGCACCCCGCCCCTTGCCCTATCTGCAGTGATTGACGAGTCGGTGCTGTACAGGCGGCTGGGGGGTACTTCCGTGCTCCGTGCGCAGCTTAAGCACCTGGCTGCGTCCTTCGGCCGACCCAACGTCACGATTCAGATCCTGCCGCTCGCAGGTGATCAACTGATTGCCATTGGCGCGTTCATTTATATGAAGTTTCCCCAGGTCCACGATGTTCCCTTGCACGATATTGTCATGGCTGAGCACTTGACAGGCAGTGACTATGTCGAGGAAGAAGAGGATACCTACCAGTACCACACGGCATTCAGAGCCTTGACAAGAAAGGCACTCGGCTCACAAGATTCGATGAACCTGATAGGAAAGGCCCTTGCGGAGCTTGAATCCTAGTCAGTAGTTAAAATCGAGTTCGCCGGCTCTAATGCTCGATAGGAACGCATCCCATTCAGGGTACGTAAAAGCAAGAACGGGACCCATTCCGTTTGCCTTTGTGTCTCGCATGCAGACTACGTTATCCTGCAGTTCGGCAACCTCGACGCAACTGCCGTTGTACCCACTCCAGGAGCTCTTGTGCCAGGACGCGGTCGCCACGTCCTCCGCAGACACTTGGTGATGGCGGCCAGCATCATTGCATAGCTTGTCGGCCGAAATTGCACTAAACGGCCGTGCCTGTGCTCCTGAACCCATCGAGGCTCCAATGTCCGGCTGCGTCGATTTACGCCAATTGTTGGTTTAAGGGACAAGTCACGCCTGGTCAGAGGCATACGTCACTGACGTCAGACGACACGCCGGAATTGCCAACGGCTCGCCTCCGGTACCCGGTGACGAGCCTTCCGCTTACAGGCAGCGAGCCTTCAACGCGCGACCTCGCGATCGTAGCGCTCCGTTAGGTTCGCTGCGGCTGTAACTAGGTATCTAAGAGGTAACAATCTTATTACGTTACATCTGTAAGCCGCCACATCCCAGCTGGCTCCTTGCAGCCATCATACGGCTGGCGGCATGGACCGCAGGTTACCCATCCCAAGCCGCGACAGCCAGCAGCGCCCCAGCATCGACACGGCACCTAGGGTCTATCACCGCGATGCTGATGAATGCCTATACCGGGCGATTAAGCGCCGTCATCGCGCTGGAATTGCCGTCGACTTGATGGCCGATGATCGTCCGTGCGGCGAGATCGACAGACCGGTGCCTCTAGCAGTAAGAACGAGCCAGCGGCAGCGGCCCGGATTTGCGGGCGGGCTGGGTGTCCAGCACAATGTGATCTAGGCGATGAGGCTCGCCGAAACCGCGGGATGGCTTCTCGCTGATGGCCTCTACCACTGAGTCCGGGCAACCGGCAGGTAGCAGAGGAGCCGTCAGTGATCGACGACGCACCCGAACAACCCGGCAATGATCCGCGGTGCTTCGCGCGCCCGCGCGCCCGGCAGAGCTCAGCCGGGCGGGTTCGTTGACCACGACACTGCCGTTTCCGGTCATCCAGCTTCTGCAGGTTCTGACGATCGCGGCGGGCGCGCCCGGTGTCTCGGGCGTGATCGCGAAAGTAGAGGCGCGGCTGCAGGGCCGTAAGGGTCCGCGGGTGCTGCAGCCCTACTACGACCTGGCCAAGCTGTTCCGCAAGGAGGCGCTGGCTCCCGAGGGCGCGAGCTGGGTCTTCCTGGCCGCGCCGGTGGCCGCGATGACCTGCTACCTGACCGTGCCGCTGCTGATACCGGTGCTGACCACCTACGGGCTCCCGCTCGGATACATGGGCGACATCCTCGGCGGCGGGTTCATCCTGTCGCTGGCGAGCTTCGTCGTGGCCGTCGCCGCGCTGGAGACCGGGAGCCCGTATGCGCAGCTCGGCGCCAGCCGGGCCAAGACATTCGCGGCGATCACCGAGCCGGTGATCCTGTTCGTCGTCTTCACCGTCGCGCTGGTGACCGGGACGGACCTCCCGTATGCACTGGCCGCCACGGTCCGGTCATCGGCGGGCCAGATCACCCGGCCGGCCCACCTGCTCGCCGCCACCGCGCTGTTCATGGTGATCCTGTACGAGACCGGCCGGATCCCGGTGGAGACGCATTCGGGGACCAACGAGTTCGGGATGATCGAGGAAGCTCGGCCATTCGAGCACTCCGGCCCCTATTTCGCGCTGCTGAAGTGGGGGTCGGCGATGAAGCAGCTGATCCTCTACACGATCCTGCTCAACGTCTTCGTCGCGCCCTGGGGATTGTCCGCGACCGCGCAAGCGGGCGACGTCGGGCTCGCGATCGTGGCCCTGCTCGGCAAGGCCGCGCTGCTGGGCGTGGTGGTAGCCGTCATCGACAATTCCTTCGCCAAGCTCCGCTTGTTCAAGATCACGGAATTCGTGGCCGGGGCATTCCTGCTGGCCGTGCTCGGCGTCCTGACTCTCTACCTGGGAGGTGGCTGATGTCGGCGGTAGCGGCTCCGAGCGTTTTCTCCGGCAGCGCGAACATCATCGCGGTCGGCGTGCTGCTGGCCGAGTTCGGCATGTTCCGCCAGGCGCTGCTGCGTGACCAGGTGCGGCTGTACGCGGCGCAATCGGCCCTGATCTCGGTGCTGGCGATCGTGGTGGCGGCGGCGCGGCACCTGCCTGACCTCTACGTGCTGGCCGGCCTGTCGGCCGGGCTGAAGGTCGTGATCGTCCCGCTGGTGCTGCGGCGGCTACTGCGCGGCGTCGGCCGGGACCCGGGCAGCCCGGGGTGGACCGACATCGCGGGCAGCGGCGCGCTCAGCCTGGCCAGCACGGTCCTGCTGGCCATCGCCGTCGCCGCGTTCGGCTTCTTCGCCATCGCCGCGCTGGGCATCCGCAGCCCGGTGCTCCCGGCGGCCGCGCTGGCGATCTCGGTCGCGGTCGCGCTGGTCGCCTTCGTGCTGATGATCATGCGGCGGGATGTGGCGTCCCAGGCCATCGGGTTCCTCTCGCTGGAGAACGGCATCTCGCTGGCCGCGCTGGTCGTGGCGGCTGGGCTGCCGCTGATCCTTGAGGTCGCCTTCCTGTTCGACCTGCTGGTCGTCGTCGTCGTGTTCGGCCTGCTGATCCGCGTCCACCACGGCAAGGCCGAGTCGATGTCCACCACCGGCCTGACCAGTCTGCGAGGGTGACCCGTGTTCGTCGTCCTGCTGCTCCTGCTCACCGTGCCGGTCGCGGCGGCCGTGATATCGCTGCGGGCTCCCGCAGTGGTGGCGCGGGCGGCCACGGTGGTGAGCGGGATTACGTGTTTCGTGCTCGTTATCGCCCTTATTCCGGCGGCATCTCACCGCTACATCAGCTATCTCTCGTACCTGCGGGTCGACGCGATCAGCGTGGTGTTCCTGCTGGCCACGGGCTTCCTGTATGCATCGGTGGCGGTGTACTCAGTCGGCTATCCGGGGCGCGGCCGCGGTGACCCGGACTCGGCCCGCTATTCCCGGCGGTTCTACGCCGGGCTGAACCTGTTCGCCTGGTCGATGCTGGCCGCGCCGATGATGGGCAGCCTGGCGCTGCTGTGGATCGCGATCGAGGTGACCACGGTGATCTCGGCCCTGCTGGTGGCGATCGAGAACACCGACGGGGCCGCCGAGGCGGCCTGGAAGTACATCCTGATCGCCTCGGCCGGCCTGAGCCTGGCCCTGCTGGCGACGATCTTCGCCTACTACGCCGGCGCCCAGGTGCTCGGCGAGTCCTACAACCTGTCCTTCGGCCCGCTGCTGCACGCGGGGGCGCGGCTGCCGCATGCCCCGGTGCAGCTGGCGTTCGTGCTCGCCGTGCTCGGCTTCGGCACCAAGATGGGGCTCTTCCCGGTGCACACCTGGCTGCCGGACGCGCATTCCGAGGCGCCGACGCCCGTGTCGGCGCTGCTGTCCGGATCCCTGCTGGCGGTCAGCTTCTACGCGATCGTGCGCTACTACCAGGTGGCCGCGGCCGCCCTGGGCCCCCGCTTCCCGCGCGACGTGCTGCTGGTCTTCGGCGTCGCGACGCTGGCGCTCGCCGCGCTGTACCTGCTCGACCAGCGGGACATAAAACGGCTGCTCGCCTACTCCAGCATGGAGCACATGGGCATCCTGGCCATCGGGCTCAGTTTCGGCGCGCCGATCGCGCTGGCGGGTGTCCTGCTGCATGTCCTGGCGCACGCGGCCGCCAAGGGAAACGCGTTCATGGGGGCCGGGGTGCTGGCCCGCAAGTTCGGCAGCAAGGGGATCCCCGCGATCACCGGCGGCCTGGACCTGCTGCCGTGGAGCGGGCCGTTGTTCCTGCTGTCCGTGCTCGCGCTGGCGGCGATGCCGCCGTTCGGGATCTTCCGCAGCGAGTTCGAGATCGTGGCCGGCGGGTTCGCGTCCGCCAGTGACGCCGCGGCGGCCGCGCTGATCGTTCTGGTCACCGTGGCGTTCCTCGGGCTGACCATGGCCACGAACCGGATGCTGTTTACCCCGCGGGCCGCAGTGGTGCCGGAGCGGGCCGGGGTGGCGACGGCCCGGGTCGCCGCCGGGGATCATCAGACCTCGAGCTCCCAGCCCCGTGCCGCTGACGTTGGCCCGGCGGAACCGGTGCTGACCCGCGGCGAGCCGAGCGCCTGGATGGTGATCCCCGTCGTCGCCGGACTGGCAATCCTGCTCATGCTGGGCGTGCATCCGCCCGCCGACCTGACCGTACTGCTCTCGCGGGCCGTGCATCAGCTCAGCGGGGGCGCCCGATGACCGCGGCCGGCGACGTGGCCGTCGCGGCCAGCGTGCCCGCGCTCTGGGACGAGCTGACCAAGGCGATAAGTGCCGGGAGCAGGTTCGCCGGGTTGTTCGCGACGGCCCGTCCCGAGGGCCTGCTGCTGTCCGCGCAGCTGGCCGGCCCGGGCGGCGTCCAGGCGCTGGACGCGATCCTGCCCGCCGGCGCGGCTCGCTATCCGGCCCTGACGCCGCGGCTGCGGGCCGCATTCTGGTACGAGCGGGAGATCCACGACCTCTTCGGCGTGATCCCGGACGGTCATCCGCGGCTGGAGCCGCTGGTGCTTCCGCTGGGGCCCGGCGCGGCCCGGCCGCGGCCCGGGGCGCCGGAGCGCGCCGCGGTCGCCGAGCCCGACCCGCAGGTGCTGCCCCGGCATGCGACCGGACCGGGGATGTTCACGATCCCGCACGGCCCGGTGCGCTCGGGTGTCGTCGAGTCGGTGGAATACCTGGTGGAGACCCCGGGGGAGGACATCCCGCACCTGAATATGCGGGTGTTCTACAAGCACCGCGGCCTCGAGAAGCGGTTCGAGGGGATGACTGCCGCAGACGGGGTGCTACTGGCCGAGCGCACCGAGGGAACGGCGACGGTCGCGCACGCGCTGGCCTACTGCCACGCGCTCGAGCGCATCGCCGGTAACGAGGTGCCCTGGCCCGCCGCCCTCGTCCGGGTGCTGCACGCGGAGCTTGAGCGGCTCGGCTGCCATCTCGACGTGGCCGTCCGGCTGGCTGACGCCGCCGGGCTCGCGGTCGCCACCGCCAGGTTCGGCTGGCACAAGGAGGAGGTACTGCGGCTAACCGGCCGGCTGTGCGGCAGCCGCTTCGGCCGCGGGGTGGTCGTACCCGGCGGAGTGAGCGGGATGCCGCGAGTGGCCGCGGCGGACCTGGCGAACTCGATCGGGCGCCTGGAAGCAGCGCTGACATCCGACGTCACGGCGCTGATGGGCACCGCGTCCTTCCTCGACCGGCTGCGCGGGACCGGGCCGCTGCGGCCCGAGCGGGCCCGCGAGCACGGAGCGCTCGGGCCGGTCGGCAAGGGCTCGGGATATTCCGACGATGCCCGCGCGGCCCGGCCGTATGACGCCTACCGGTCGCTCGGCCTGCCGCGGGCCGACCCGGAGCCGGACGGCGACGCGCTGGCCAGGCTCAAGATCCGCTGGGCGGAGGCCGGCCAGTCGTTCCGCCTGCTCCGGCAGGTCGCCGATGAGCTGGCGGACGTGACCGGAGGGCCGTGGCGGGCCCGCTGCGAGGCGGCCGACGGGCGGGCGACCGGGTGGGCTGAAGCCCCGCAGGGCGAGGTGCTCTACGACGTGCGGCTGGCAGGCGGCCGGATCAGCCGCTGCCGTCCGCGCTCGGCTTCCTTCCACAACCTGGTGCTCTTTCACGAGGTGTTCGCCGGTGACATCCTCACCGACTTCCCGTTCATCGAGGCCAGCTTCGGCCTGTCCATCGCCGGGGTGGCCGGCTAATGCGCGGCCGATCAGGGATGCGGGTGACGAGCTAGATGTGGGCTCTGCGAGGACTGCGCAACGGGGTGCTGACCACGCGCTGGCCGGCCCGGCCGGACGCCTGCGCGGCGGCCGGGCGCGGCCCGGCCACCGTGACCGGGCCGCGTCCGGCCCGCCCGGCGGAGCTGGACCGGCTCTGCCCCACCGGGGCGATCAGCTCGGCTGGCGGCTCGGTGCGGCTCGACCGGGGGCGGTGCGTGCAGTGCGGCCGCTGCGTCACCGAGCGGCCTGACGTATTCGGCTGGGCCGGCGGGCCGGCCGCCGCCAGCCTGTCCCGCTCGGCCCTGATCGCGGGTGACGTCGAGGAGGACCCGGCGGCGCTGGCCGCGCTCCGGGCCGGCCTGCGCTCCCGGACCGCGGCGCTGCGCCGCAGCGTGCACCTGCGGCATGTGGACGCGGGCTCGGACGGCACCGAGGAGTGGGAGATCCTGGCGCTGCTGAATCCGGTCTATGACGTGCACCGGCTCGGGATCTTCTTTACCGCGAGCCCGCGGCACGCCGACATCCTGCTGGTTACCGGGGCGGGCGCGCGCGGGATGACCGAGCCGCTGCGGCGCACCTACGACGCCATGCCGGAGCCGAAGATCGTGATCGCGGTTGGCACGGACGCGGTCAGCGGCGGGCTGCTGGCTGACTCGTACGCGGCCGCCGGGGGAATCGCCGGCACGGTGCCGGTCGACGTGTGGGTACCGGGTTCGCCGCCTGCCCCGTTCGCCATCCTGTACTCACTGCTGCTCGCGGTGGACAGGCTGCCGGCCGGAATGGCCCGGGATCCGGCGGCCGGGGCGGGACGCGGGCGATGAGCGGATTCTCCGGGTTCTCCGGGTTCTCCGCCGCGCTCGCGGCCGCGCTGGCGCTCTTCGCGGTGGCCGCGGCCGTGGACCTGGCGGCCGGGGTGCGGTGGCCCCGGCTGGTGCCGGTGCCTTACCTGCTCGGTACGGCCGGATCGGCATGCGCCGCGGTGGCCGGCGCGGGGGCACTGGCCGGCCTGCCCGTGCGGCTGGGACCGGCAGCCGGGGGTTTCCTCGGCTCCGGTACCGCCGGGCTTTCCGCCGACCGGCTGTCCGGACTGTTCCTGCTGATCGCGTTCGGCGCGGCGACGCTGGTGTCGCTGGCGTTCGCGAGCTGGGCCGGGCAGCCGGGGCGGCCGGGGCGGGCCGGGCGGGGCCGGGCCGGGCGGCGGGGTCTTGGCGCCAGCTACGCGCTGGCCGTGGGCGCGGTGGCCGTGATCATGACCGCCACGGATGCCTTCACCCTGCTGTTCGCGTGGGAATCACTGACGGTCGCCTTCTACCTGCTGGCCGGATTCGAGCGGGCCCGGCCGGGCCTGCCGGATGCGGCGTTTCTCACGCTGGCGTTCGGCGAGATCAGCGGGGCCGCGCTGCTGGGCGGACTGCTGCTGCTGGCGGCCAGGTCGGGTTCGCTGGGGCTGGCCAGCTTCGCGCAGGTACCCGCGGGCGGGCTGCGCGTCACGGCTGAGGCGCTGCTGCTGCTCGGGTTCGCGGTCAAGGTCGGCCTCGTCCCGTTCCAGGTCTGGATGCCGCGCGGCTATGCCGCGGCGCCCGGCCCGGCCCGCGCCGTGATGGCCGGCGTTGCCGTCAACGTCGGCTTCTACGGGCTGTGGCGGACCCTGGCGCTGCTCGGTCCCCCGCCCGCCTGGCTGACCAGCCTGCTGCTGGTGCTGGCGGGCCTGACCGCCGTGCTGGGCATCGCGCACGCCGCGGTGCAGACCGGCCTGCAGCGCGTGATCGCGTACTCCAGCGTGGAGAACACGGGCCTCATCCTGGCCGGCTTCGGCGTCGCGCTGGTCGGCGCGGCTAACGGCGACCGTCGCCTGGTCGCCGCCGGGCTGCTCGCCGCCACGCTGCAGGTGATCGCCCACACGCTCGCCAAGTCGCTGCTGTTCACGGCGAGCGCCGGGGTGGAGGCGGTCGGCGGCTCGGGTGATCTCGAAGCGCTGCGCGGGATGGCCAGGCGCGCGCCGTGGAGCGGCACCGGGCTGGCGATCGGCGGGCTGACGCTGGCGGGCCTGCCGCTGACCGCCGGATTCGTATCCGAGTGGTTCCTGCTGGAGGCGCTCATGCAGCAGTTCCGGGTGCCGGGCCTGGAGTACCGGCTGGTGCTCGCGCTGGCCGGGGCGGCGGTCGCGCTGACCGCCGGGTTCGCCGGGGTGACGTTCGTCCGGCTGACCGGCCTGGTCGTGCTCGGACCGCCGTTGCCCCGGAGCAAGGGCCAGGGCGACCGCGCGGAGCGCGACTACGGCCTGGGCGGGCGGGTCGCGATCGCGGGTCTCGCCGCTGGCTGCCTGGTCGTAGCCGCGCTGACCCCGCTGGAGATCCGCGTGATCGCCGCCGGGCTGTCGCCGATCGTGGGATCGGCGGTGACCACCGAGGCGCTGAAGTCACCCTGGGTCCTGCAGCCGGTATACGCGGGGTTCTCCATCGTGTCGCCGTCCTGGCTGTGGGTCGTGATGCCGCTGCTTTTCCTGGCCGTGGTGATCTTCTCGCTTGCAGTGTCCGGGGGCCGGATGGTCCGGGTCCGGCGGGTGGCGCCATGGAAGTCGGCGACCGCGGGCGTGGCAGGGGCCGACAGCTACACGGCGTTCGGTTTCGCCAACCCGACCCGGCGGGTACTGGCCGCGGTCCTGCATACCCGGTCCGGCGTTCAGCGGATGGGACCGGTCCCGGTCCTGGACGGCGTACCGGGCGGGACCGCGGAGCCGGAAACGGGCGGGCCTGCGCCGCCGCCCGGGCCTGCGCCGGCGCCCGGGCCTGCGCCGCCGCCCGGGCCTGCGCCGGCGCTCGGGCCAGCGGCGGCGAACGCATCAGCGCTGGCGGGCGCGCCGGCGCCCGCGTCGGTGGCGGCGGTCGGGCGGGCTCCGCACGTCGGCTATACGTCGGATGTCATCGAGGTGGTCGAGCAGTACGTGTACCGGCCCGTGCTGAGCACGGTCATGGCGCTGGTGCGGATCGTCAAGCGGCTGCAGTCGGGCCGCCTGGACGCTTACCTCGCTTACATGCTGATCGCCCTGATCGCGCTGCTTGCCCTGGTCGCAGGCCTGAACTGAGCGCGGGCCGGGCAGCCGGGTGCGCACGGTCTCAGGTCTTACTGGCCAGCCGACGATGAGGACGACGCCCGGGCATTTTCCAGAACCTCGGCGGCGGACAGGCATGACGCGGCGAGCAGCCATCCGGCGGCCACGTCGGTGCTCCAGTGGACGCCGAGGTAGACGCGGCTGACGCCGACGGCCAGGCAGAGCGCGGCGGCCGCCTGCCGGGCCGGCCGCGGATAGCCGCGCGTGCCCGCGCCCAGGGCCAGCGTCGCGTACGTCGTGTGCCTGGACGGGAAGCTGTGACCCACCGGATTCGCCAGCCAGTACCGCGCGGGCGGGCGGGGCCTGGCGATCACGGCGCTGGTCACCTTGCATGCGCTGGCGCCGATCACGATGTCCGCCGTAGTCCTGAGGGCGGCGCCGACCGCGCTGGCCACGCCCGGCGGACTGTCCGGGCGGGCGGCCCCGTCGGGGCGGGCGGCGGCGTCCGGGCGGGCGGCCGCCAGTGCCGCCAGCCCCGGGCCAAGCAGCCGCGCGACCTTCGGGTCGCCGAGGCTGGTCACGATGCGGGCCGCGCGCACCATGGCCGGCGGCCTGGGCAGCCGGGCGACCGACTCCAGGATGCGCTGGTCGGCCCGGGCAAGCAGGCCCTCGTTCCGCACATCGAGGATCAGCAGGCCCAGCCCGGTGAGGGACGCGAGGGCTCGGTAGCAAGGGCGCACGGCACTGGATCATGCCCGCCCGCCCGGGGGCCAGGCAAGCGGCACCGGCCAGGCGGCGGGTCGCACCGGGGCCCCGGGATGCCGCGCTTTGGGCTGACCGGCTTTTCCGGCTAGCCTGATGGCTACCGGCGGAGGGGCTCGCCGTGAACCGCGGACATTCGCCAACGGTCCCTGCCATAGGCGGGAGGTCCGTGTCATGATCCTGAGCCGTGCTTCGTGCACCTGTCCGCAGGACGGCCGCAGTTCAGCCCCGTCAGCGGTGGACCCGGCCGGCCTACCGGCGGCTGACCCGACCGGCCAGCCGGATGCTGGCCGGGCTGATCCGCCGGTCGATGACCTGGCCCGGCAGGTGCGACATCTTTACCTGTGCGACGGACTGTCCACCTACCGGATCGCGGCCGCCACCGGCCTCAGCCGCCGGCGCGTCGGCCGCGTGCTGAGCCAGGCCGGAGTCACGGTCAAGCTCAGGGGCGCTGGGCGGCTACGGCGGCCCAGCGCCGAGCGGGCCGCCCTGGCCAAGGCGATGGAAGACCTATACGTGCGGCAAGGACTGACCTCCGCCGAGGTCGGCGCGCTCACCGGGGTCCCGGAACGGACCGTGCGCGACCGGCTTCGCGCCCGCGGAGCGGCCATGCGCACACGCGGCCGGCACAACCGGGAGGACCGGCTCACGGTACCGGCCAGCGACCTGGTGGCGCTCTACCTGAGGGCAGGCATGTCGGCCGTGCAGGCTGGCCGGCTGCTCGGGGTATCCGGCCGTGTCGTGCTGCGTGCCGCGCACGACCACGGCATCCCGGTACGCGTCGGCGGGCCGCCGCCGCGCGGCGGGCCAGCGCAGATCGAGCTGGTCCGTGCCCTCCACGCTGACCCGCTTGTCCGGCGGGCGATGGACCGGCACGGGATGCGGCGGATCCCGGCCGGAGGATCGATCTCGCTGCGGTTCCCCGTTCCCTTCCGGCTCGGCCCCGAGCTGGCCAGGGAGCTGTACGAGTCCTGCGGGCTCGGGCTGCGCCATATCGAGCTGCTGTCGGGACAGCCGGCCGAGACCATCCGGGCGCTGCTGCGGGCGCACGGCGTCCGGCTGCGGCCGGCCGGCGGCAGGTCGCCGTTCTTGCGCCGCTGGCGCACCGGCCTGCCAGCGCCGTCACCGACGGCCTGATCGGATCGCGCTGCGGCTCAGCCGGCCCGGCCGCACGGCCGGGCCGGCTGCCCGCGAAATGCCCGGCGGCGGCGCTCAGCCGCGGACGAACCGGGCCACGACGCTACCGGTCGCCTGCTTGGCGGCGATGCCCAGCGGGCGCCAGGTCATGCCGAACACGGTCCGGTCCACCACAAGCTCGGCCCGGAGTGTGACGGCGTCCGGGCCGGACTGCTCGGCATGGGCGGTGAAGCTGACCGGCTGACTGTGGCCGGCGGCCTGCAGGGTCCCGCGCATGGCGATCTCGCCGGCACCGGCCGGGGTGGCCTCGGTGATGTCCAGCACGACCAGCGGGTGCTGCTCGGTGTTGAAGAAGTCGGCCGAATGCAGGTGCTTGTCGCGTTGCTTGTTCTTCGTGCTGAGGGAGCTGGCGTGCATGGTGAGCTGGCCGGAGACGCTCCCGTCGGGGGCTACGGTCCCGGCACCGGCCAGCTGCTCGAACCCGCCGTGGACCGTAATCGCACCCCAGAAGTGCTTGACGCCGAACGTCACGGTGGACCCCGCTGGGTCGAGAGTCCACTGGCCTTGCGCTGCGCCGCTGCTGAGCAGGGCATTCACCGGGTGGGTTTCTGTCATGACTTTGCCTTCCTGGTTGTGTCTACCGCAGTCTGGCGGCTGGCTCGGGGCATGCTGCCCCGCCGCGCCGGTCAGCCCGCCGTGTCCGGCACGTAGTGCCTGCTCTGGTCGGCTGGATCGAGCCAGACCCGCATCACCGTGCCTGAGGTCGGATCGCGGAATCGCTCTGTAGTCGGCAGCCAGCCGGCGCCTGGCGTGGCCGTTTGCCCGTGCCGCCGTCTCGTCTTGCGGGGGCCCGGGCTGGGGGCCGCGCCGACGCCCGGGATCGTGCCGATCGGCGGCAGGTCGCGCACCGCCGCTGCGGCCTCGTCCGCGTAGTCCGCGGCCAGCACGATCCCCACCCGGCGGGCGAATTCATCGATGTCGAGCCTGCCCAGCGCGTAGTGCTCGCGCAGCACGACGGTCAGCCGGTCCCGGTCGGCGTCGCCGATGCGGGCGACCGGCAGGTCCGGCGGGAGGTCCGGCACGGCGGTCAGGCAGCCGCGGGACGGACGACTACCGCGGTGCCGTAAGCCACGATTTCAGTGAGCCCCTGGCCCATCTCGGATGAGTCAAAACGCACGGCCACGACCGCGCTGGCCCCCAGCAGCCTCGCGTTCTCGATCATCCGGTCGATGGCGTGCCGACGGCTATCCTCCAGCAATTCCGTGTACTGAGTGACCTCACCCTGGCGCATGGCCTTGAAGCCCGCGCCGATGGACTTGGCCACTCCCATGCTGCGCACGACGAGGCCGAAGGCGACCCCAAGATCTCTCTCGATGGTCATGCCCGGCAGCTCGAACGCGGTGGTGATGGGAAAATTGGCAGCGGCGGAATCGGTCATGCCCGTCATCCTATGAAGCTGACGGTGGCCAGCCGCGATTAGGTCAGGCCGGCCAGGGTGAAGAACTCCGCCCGGGACCGGCCGTCGGCCCGCAGCGTGCCGAGCATGGTGGAGGTCACCGTGGTCGAGCCCACGGCCTGCACGCCACGCAGCGTCATGCACATGTGCTCCGCCTGGATGACCACGCCCACGCCCCGTGGCTGCAGATGCTCGGTGAGCCAGTCGGCGATCTGCTTGGTGAGGCGCTCCTGAACCTGCGGACGGCGGGCGAAGTGCCCAACCACCCGGGCCAGCTTGGAGAGGCCGAGAATGCGCTCGCCGGGCAGGTAGCCAACGTGCGCCACGCCGGTGAACGGCAGCAGGTGATGCTCGCAGACGCTGTGCACGGGTATGGCCCGGGCCAGCACCAGCTCGTCATAGCCCTCGTCATTGGGGAAGGTGGTGAGGTTGAACGGGCTGGAGTGCAGTAGCTCGGCGTAGGCACGGGCCATCCGCCGGGGCGTATCGCGCAGGCTCTCGGTAGTGGTGTCCATGCCGAGCGCGCGCAGAAAGTTCCCGGCCGCCCGCTCCGCCGCCGCCAGGTCCATCGCGCTGCCGTCGTGCACCACCCGCAACGCCGGCGGGAACCGGCCCGGCCCGGCCACCGCGCGGCGGTCGGCGCGGGTCAGCGCCGACCCGGTCGCCGCCCCTGCTGGCGGCCCGGCCTGCTGCATCTCCGTCGTCACGAGTCTCTCCCGCCTCTTTATCTAATTACACTAATAGATATTGGTATTATTTTCCGACTCGGTCAAGTCCAGGCAATATTGCGCTCATGATCCTTTTACATCCATCTCTGTTGGCGTTATGGTGGCCTGGTGACGACCACGTCGAGCGAGCTGAGCGGCGAGGCGTCGATTACCGCGCTGGCCGCGCTTGGCGACGACCAGCGCCGCCGCCTGTTCGGCTACGTCCGGCAGGCGCACCGGCCGGTCACCCGCGAGGAGGCGGCGGCGGACGCCGGCATCTCCCGCAAGCTGGCGGCGCACCACCTCGACAAGCTGGTGGCGGCCGGCCTGCTGTCGGCCCGCTCTCAGCCGCCGGCCGGGATCCGCAAGGCCGGCCGCGCGCCCAAGGTCTACGAGCTGGCCACCCCGGGCATCCGGGTTAGCATCCCGGAACGCCAGCATGAGCTGCTGGCCGGCATACTCCTCGATGCGGTCGCCGCCGAGTCAGCAGGCGAGAACGCCCGGCAAGCATCGGTCCGCGCCGCGCGGCAGCGCGGGCGGGCCCTCGGCGCGGCTGAGCGTGACCGGCTGCGGCCCGGCCGGCTCGGTGCCGAGCGTGCGCTCGGCATCACCGAGGCGCTTCTGGCCGGTCACGGATTCGAGCCCGACCGGCCCGCCCCGGCCGAGCTGGAGCTGCGTAACTGCCCGTTCCACCCGCTGGCCGCCAGCGAGCCAGAGCTCGTCTGCGGCATCAACCACGCGTTCATTGCGGGCATGCTCGACGGGCTTGACGCCGATGTGCTTGACGCGCAACTGTGCCCGCAGGCAGGAAAGTGCTGCGTGCGGCTGCGCGCCGCCCCGCCGCGGAGCGAGCCGGCGGCGGCCCGGCGGTAGCGGGCCCGCGGCTGCCTACAGCATCACGATCAGCATGTAGCCCATCGTGATGCCCATCACGATCTCGCAACACGCGGCCAGCCGCGGGGACAGCGGTACGCCACGGCGCGGCCCCGGACGGCTGGCCGCTGCGTCCCCGCCCGGCGCGGCGTCCCAGCCCAGCGCCGCGTCCCCGGCCGCCGCCTGCGCTGTCGTCATCCCGCCCGGCGATCCGGTTCCCGGCCGGGCCGGGCCGGCGGCGGCCAGCGCCAGCCCGATCGCGGCCACGGCCGGCACCGAGGCAAGCCGGTCGGTGATCCACATGACATAGCCGAACAAGGCGAGCGCCAGCGCGAGGGCCAGGACCGGAAAACGAGCGGTTCCGGCCGGCCCCCCGGCCATCCCGATGGCCGTCACCGGCGGCCCGGACCTGGCTGGCGTGACCGCGAGGAACATGTACAGCATCGCGCCGCTGGCCAGCAGGTGCGGCAGCTGATGCGCAAGCCTCCCGCCGGTGCCGCCGGCCCGGTACGCACGGACCGCGTGCCAGCCGAACCAGGCCACGGCCGCGCCGAACGTCGCCTCCCAGGCGCCGTCCGGCAGCGTGCTCAGCCGCGGCACCAGCACCCCGGCCATGGCCACGCCCATCAGCACGTGGACGATGTCCACGGCGGGCTCGGTCGGCCGCCCCCGCAGGCCCGCGGCCGCCAGCCGGCGCACGCAGTAGACCGCGGTAACGATCATGCTGGCCGCCAGCAGGTAGCCGAGCCAGGACGGGCTGCTCACCTCAGCGCCCTCCCGCCGGGCCGGCCAGCTCAGTCACCGCCGGGCTGGTCCCGGCGGCTGGCCGGCCGGCCAGCGACGGCCAGTAGGCCACCGCGAGCAGGGCCAGCAGCGGGCCGGAGTCCGGATCGGTGCCCGACCCGGTGAAGATGCCGCCGAGCGCCTCGGCGGCCCAGATGACCGCGGCGGCCAGGATGGCGAGGATCACGGCGGCGCGGGCGGCCGGCGGCGGCAGCCAGACCCCGGCCGCGATGACCCCCAGCGTGACGGCGAGCGCGATGGACGCAGCCAGGCCATGCTGGCCAGCCAGCGCGCCGAGCTGCCGGTCCAGGCCGGCCAGCCAGCCGGGCTGGCCGGCCGCCATCGCGGAGATCATGCTGCCCATCGCCCGGGACGCCCGTACCGCCGGCTGGAGCGAGAGACAGGCCAGGCCGCCCCACAAGGCGAGCCACAGCGCCCGCGCGACCGGCACGCCGACCGAGCGCCCGGCGGCGAACGCGGACGGGCGATCCACCGCGACGGGCCATAGCAGGATCGCGAGCAGCGCGTAGAGGAACACCGCCCCGGGCGCTCCGCTGACCGGGCTGGCCGTCCCCGTCAGCACCGAGCCGAGTCCTTCGCCGAGCCACCATACGGCCAGTGACCAGGCAATCGAGGCCCCGAGGGCGATCCTTACCGTCGGCCGCCAGGCGATTCCGATGGCCAGCAGCAGCTGCACGGCGGCGAAGGCGGAGTTCATCGCGACGGCATGGTGCGCAATCAGGCGCGCGGACCAGATCACCGGATCGGCCACCAGCGCCGGGTTGCCGTCAGCGGACGCCGCGAGCGTCCCGGCGAACGCCCTGGTGAACATGAACGACTGGTACTGCAGGACCGCGTCGAGCAGCCAGATGGCCCCCAGGGCCAGCTGCAGCCGGCGTCGCGTGTCCGGGCCGGCCCAGCGCGGGGCGGCCACGGCGGCGTTCCCGTCCCGCCACCCGCCGGCACCCGGGGCGGCGATGGTGCTGCTCATCGCGGAATCCCTTCCTGGCCCGGCATTTCCGGCGGCGCGCCGAGGCGAATTCCGGCGTGCGGCTGCAAGCAATTTGGTGACAGCAGCAGGCTAATAGTCAATGCCCGGCGATACAAGTCATAATTTTCTCCGTAGCTGGCCAGCATCAAGTAAACGTTAACATGTTCGATAGAAAACTGCATCCGGGAAAATCGAGGCCGCAAACTTTGATAAACCCGGCCGGGGTATTCGGTAAACCCGGCCGGGGTATTCTCAGAACCCGGCCGGGGTATAGCAGAAAGGCCGGTCAGCGGCAGGCTGAGTTACCCGCTAGCGTGGGCTGGTGGGACCGCGATGCAATAACGGCGATAACAGGGCCAGGCCGGCCGGTGACCATCGCCGCCGCGCGGCGCGGCGGGCGGGTCATGGCGGCCGGCCCGGGTGCCCGTGATCTCCTTCTCGCTGCTCAACCTGTCGTCACCCGCGTCCTACCTGCTTGCCCTCGTCCTTCCGGCGCTGGACGCGCTGCTGCCGGTGGTGCCGAGCGAGACGGCGATCGTCGCGCTCGGCGTGGCCACGGCCGGCAGCACCGATCTGCGGATAGTGCTCCTGATCGCCCTGGCCGCCCTGGGCGCGTTCATCGGCGACAACGTGAACTACCTGCTGGGCCGCCGATTCGGCCCGGCGGTCTCGCGGCGGTTCCTGGCCGGCGAGCGCGGCACCCGCCAGCGCGCCTGGGCGGAGCGGTCGCTGGACCACTACGGGGCCCGCCTCATCATTGTCTGCCGGTTCATCCCGGGCGGGCGCACCGTGGTGACCCTGACCTGCGGGCTGGTCGGCTACCGGCAGCGGTCCTTCGTGATCGCCACCGCATTCGCCGCGGTGATCTGGGCCACCTACGCGTTCGGAATCGGCCGGCTGGGCGGCCAGACGTTCGAGCACAAGCCCTGGGCCGGGCTGCTGCTCGCCCTCGGCATAGTCCTCGTGGTCAGCGCGGCGGTTGAGGTGGTGCGGCGGGTTCGCCCGTGGCGCTGGTTCCGCCGGGACCGTGCGCCGGAATCCGGCCCGCCGCCGCGAGCAGATCCCTGACCTGACCGGCGGGCAGGCCGTAAGAGGTGTTCCCGGCCCGGCCGGTCACCGTGGGCGCGGCCAGCAGGCAGTTGAGGACCGCCTCCTCGGTGGCATCGACGACGCCGGTGAAGAACGGGTCGAGGTCGCTGCCGGTGATCGCCGGGCCGGGCCCCGGCGGCTCGCCGCGCGGCGACCGCAGCCCGGTGGCCAGCGCCAGGAAGATCTCGCCGCTGCCGTGGCTCGCGATTGACCCGGTCCGGGCCAGGCCGAGGCCGGCCCGCCGGGCCAGGCGGGCGCATGACGCCGGGTCCAGCGGCCCGTCGGTGAGCACGATGGTGATGCACGAGCCCGCGGGCGGCGCGGCGCGCTCCGCCTCCGGCGCGGGCCGCCCGGCCGGCCCGGGCGGCGGCAGCAGGCGCCCGGCCGGCACGCCGTCGATGGTCAGCCGCTCCCGGCCGCCGAAGTTGGCCAGCAGCAGCACGCCGACCGTATGACCGGACGGCAGCACCCGCGACGCGGTGCCGATGCCGCCCTTGTAGCCCAGGCAGCTCATGCCAGTACCGGCCCCGACCGCGCCCTCGGCGGGCGGCTGGCTGCCCCGGCCGGCGGGCCGGCCGGGGTACGGTATGGCGGCGGACCGCGGGGCGGCGGCCGCCCTGGCCGCGGCGAGCGCGGCCGCCACGTCGGCGGCGCTGACCTGCATCCGGCGCGCATCGGAAAGGAAGCTGTCATCGCACTCGGCGACGATCGGGATGATCACGTCGTCGATCCCGATGCGCGGCTCCTGCGCCATCAGCAGCTCGCAGGCGGCGTCATAGACCCGGCCGACCTGCATGGTGGAAGTAAGGAACACCGGCGTCTCGGCGAGCCCCCACTCGGCGGCGGCCAGGAACCCGGTGCACTCGCCGGCGCCGTTGAGCACCGCCCCGCCGGCCGGGACCGGGCTGCGGAAGAGGTTCCCGCCCGGGTCCAGCACCGTCACGCCGGTCCGGGCGACGCCGCGGCCCGCCGGGGGATCCGGCTCGTCGCGCCAGACCGTGGCGTGCCCGAGGCCGGCGCCGGGGACATCGGTGATCGACCCGGCCGGGCCGGACGGCAGCAGGCCGATCCGGATGCCAAGGTCAGCTGCTCGGGTCATCCCGCGATGATGTCGCGGACGACGCCGCCCGGCGGGCGTTTCGCTGATGCCGCCGCGGATTTCCGGCCCGGCGGCCGGGCGCCGGCGGCGGCCGGGGGGCGGGCCGGAGCCAGCGTGATGGCCGGCGCCGCCCCGTGAACGCGCTGCTGGCCCTGCTGGCCTCGGCCCTGTGGGGGACATCCGATTTCGGCGGCGGCCTGATGTCGCGGCGCGTGCACCCATCCGCCGCCGTGCTGATCTCGCAGGCGTTCGCCCTCGCGCTGCTGCTCGCCGTGCTGCCCTTTCAGTCCGTGCCGGGCGGCCGCTACCTCCTGCTCGGCGCCGGGGCCGGCGTGTTCGGGACCCTCTCGCTGGCCGCCTTCTACCGCGCGATGGTCAGCGCCCCGCTGTCTCTGGTCGCGCCGATCACCGCGTCCGGCATCTGCATCCCGGTGCTCACCGGGCTGCTGCGCGGCGAGCATCTGCACGTTCTCCAGGCGGCCGGAATGGTGGTGACGCTGGCCGGCATCGTGCTCGCCTCGGGTCCGGAATGGCGCTCGGGGGTGCCGGTCCGCCGCCAGGCGCTCGGCTATGCCATCGCGGCCAGCGCCGGCTTCGGCGTGGCGTACACGATGCTCGCGCTGGCGGCCGGCACCGATCTCTACGGCACGCTGCTGGCCCAGCGGATCAGCGGGCTCGCGGTGCTCGCCCCGATCGTGGCCGTCACCGGGGCGCTGCGCGGCATCCGGCTCTCGCTCGGCCGCATGTCGGCGCTGGCCGCGATCGGGGTGTCGGACATCGTCGCCAACGGCTCGTATGCCCTGGCGGCGAGTCACGGGGATCTCGCCGTCGCGGCCGTGCTCGCCTCGCTGTACCCGGTCGTCACCGCGCTGCTGGCCCGGGGCATCCTGGCCGAGCGGCTCCGGCCGGTGCAGAGTGCCGGAGTGATCGCCGCCCTGTGCGGCGTCATCCTGCTCAGCGCATAGCCGCTGGCGGTGCTGGCGCTGGCGCCGTCAGACCAGCCGGGCCAGCCGGCCCAGCGAGGCAGCCAGGCTCCGGCGCGCTACCGGCACGACCAGCAGGCGCCCCAGCCACCCGGACAGCGGCCAGGGCAGCTGCAGCCGCTCGGTCCACCGGAATTCCGATCCCGGCCCGCGGCCGGTCACCTCGAAGATGCCCAGTCCGCGCACGACCCGGCCGGTATGCCGGACAACGCACCGGCGCGGCGGGTCCCACTCGGTGATCACCATGGTGTCGGTGAATCCGACCGGGCCAAGGCCGGTTCTGGCCACCACCTCGGCGCCGGGGCCCGCGCCGCCGCGGACCTGGGTCGCCCATATCCACTCGCGCTGCCGGGACCAGTCCATCGCGACCTGCCACACCCGCGCAGGCTCCGCCGCCACCAGTACCCGGGACGTGATCTCCAGCGGCGCGGACATGAGATGACGGTAACCGGCGGCGCGAAGCGGAACCCGCCCGGGCCCCGCGCCCGGGCCCGCGCGGCCGGGAACCGGGCGCCCGCACTGGCCCGGCGGAATGGCGGGCAGGACCAGGCGCCCGTCGCTACCATAAGCGCCTGATACGTGGTAGCTGCGGGGCTTCCGGGTGTCTTGCGTCGGCTGTGGCTGCCCGCTGCGGCCACCGGCAAGCGACTCGGGATGGATCACGAATTGCCGAATTGCCCGGCGATATGAGGTGGTCACATGCCAGTACGGCGCTCCGCGCGGCACCGCTCCCGCCGCTCCCGGCGACGGCATGCGCGCTGGATCGTGCCGCTCCTGCCCGTCCTGCTCGTGGGCGGCCTGTACCTGACCCGAGGCTTCACTGCCGGGTCGGCGCAAGCGGCCGGATCAGCGCCGGCGGCCGGTTCGGTGCAGGCGGCCACGGACTGCGCATCGCCGGCCGCCCAGGCTGGGCCGACCGGGGCGGCCGACGCGGCCGGGGCGCCTTGCCCGCGGCCATCGCCGGGTACGCCCGGTGCCCGGGCCACCCGGGGCACTCCGGGCCCGCGCCGGGCGCATCAGCACCAGCGCCGGGCCAGGCCGTCAGGCCGCCCGGCGCCGCCGGCTTCGCCAACCGCATCGCCGAGCCCGGCGCCCCCGGCCGCAACGACGGCTCCCCCGCCCGCCGGCGGCCAGCAGGGATCGGCCGCGGCGCAGGTGCTGGCGCTGATCAACGCCGCCCGGGCGCAGGCCGGACTCCCGCCGTACACGCTCAGTTCCGGGCTCAGCCGAAGCTCGGCCGCGCACAACGCGACGATGGCCGGCGGCTGCGGGCTGTCGCACCAGTGCCCGGGTGAGGCGGCGCTCGGCACCCGCGAGACCGATGCCGGGGTGCACTGGACCTCGGCCGGCGAGAACATCGGCGAAGGCGGCCCGGTCGCCAGCACGGGCTCGGCGATCGCGCAGCTGGCCGTCGGCCTGACCCAGGACATGCTGAACGAGAAGCCGCCCGACGACGGCCACCGGCTGAACATCCTGAGCAGCGCCTTCCACCACATCGGAATCGCGGTCCGGCGGGACAGCTCCGGCACGGTGTGGATGACTCAGGACTTCTCGAACTAGTGTCCTGCGCCTGAAGTTTTGTTGGTTATTCTTGCGTGTTTACGGACTGGCCTGCTCCGAGCTTGGTGAGGTAGGCGGCGAGAGAGGTCAGGACCTCGTCGGCGGTCTTGGTCCAGGTGAAGGGCCGCGGGTTGTCGTTCCAGGTGGCGATCCAGTCCCTGATGTCGTTTTCCAGGGCCGGCCCGCCGCTCGCCGACCTGGCCGCCCGGCACCGCGCCTTGCACGAGGGCGGCGCTGTCCACCTCATCGCCACCCTCGACGGGCGCGACGCCGGCCTGCTCACCATCGAGCTGACCTCACCGGCACCCCGCCTGTGCCCGGACGGCCAGCCTTATATCGGCCCCACCGCCACCCTGCCCGGCGCGCGCGGGAAAGGCGTCGGCCACGCCCTCGTCACCGCCGCGCTCAACTGGGCACATGCCCGCCGCTACCCATGGATCTCGGTCGATTTCGAGACCGCTAACCCATTGTCCCGGCCATTCTGGCTCAGCAATGGCTTCCACCCGGCCGGCTACGGCGTCCTGCGTCTCATCCAGGACCGGCCGCCCGCCAGCCCGTCCGGCACCGGCGAGCCGCCCCGAACCGGCCATCCAGCGCCGCTGGGCCGATAAGTACGCGCGGCGTACATCTGCCTTGGCGTCGATGCGATAGGGGAGGTTGCCTCCGGATCGAGATCGTTGCGGGCTGACGATCATCGTCACTGCCCCCTATTCGGCGGCAAAGCCCTTGAGCGACAGTGCGTTCGGGCTCCTACGCGGGGCGTAGCGGCGTCGCCTATGCAACAGGTTCGTCGGTGACGTCCCATTGCGCCAGTGGGCGGCCGTCGAGGCGCCACTGGTGCTGGCCGGCCAGAATCTTGGGCCAGCCCTGAGGGGAGTCTTCCCACGGCTCCTGGCGCCCGAACACGGTGCGGTCCAGCAGGCCGTAGGACCAGAAGCCCGCCTCGTTGCCGCGGTCGGTGGTCCAGTAGGTCTCGTAGACGCGGTCGTCATCGTCGCGCACGTAGCAGCCGAGCCAGCCGAAGCCCCGGTCGGCCAGCAGCCCAGCGCCCGCGTCGCGCGCGGAGTACCACGGTGCCGTGTAGCCCATGAAGTCCGCGTACGGCCGGCTCTCCTCGTAGCTGCCCTCACACAGGTACGCCAGCGTCACGTCGCGCGCGTGCAGATTCGCCAGCGGAGCCTGCACCTGGGACGCGAAGTAGGTGCATCCGATGCACTGCCCTTCCCACGGTTCGCCGTCGTGCCACATGTGGAAGTAGGCGGCGAGCATCCGGCGCCCGTCGAAAACGTCCAGGAACGGAACCTCGCCCTTCGCGCCGGCCACGGTGACGGACGCGGGAATCTCGATCATCGGCAGCCGACGGCGCTCGGCGGCGATCGCGTCGCCCTCGCGGGTGTGCGCCTTCTCCCTGACTAGCAGTCTGGCGCGGGCGGCCTCGTACTCGTCGCGGCTGGTGACGGGTGGCAGTGCGGAGACGGCCAGCGGTTCGGTGGGCAGGTAGCGCACGATCTCTCCTTGTCTCGACCGTGCCCGGCACGGCATTGGCTTCGCCTCACATCCAAGTCTGGACCATGCTCCACGAACCTAGACGAGGCGCGGAACGCGAACTGATCGGCGGGGCCGAATTCCAGTGATCACCAGCCCGCCTCACACGAGGATGCCAGATCTGGTCGATCTGGCATCTCGGCCGTAACGATGCAGCCAGCAGCCACACGTACTTCCACCCAGTTGTCCCGAGTTGGATGATCTGCGCGTCGGTGGCCGGAAGGTTGAGGTCAGTTGCGGCCGGGCCGCGCGCCGTGCGGCCTGGGCTGGCCGATCGTGGGCTGGTTCAGCGGCCGAGATAGGCGAGGACGGCGAGGACGCGGCGGTTGTCGTCGTCGGAGGGCTGCAGGCCGAGCTTAAGGAAGATAGCCGAGGTGTGCTTGGCCACCGCCCGTTCGGTTATCACCATCCGCTGGGCGATCGCGGCGTTGGACCGTCCTTCGGCCATCAGCTCGAGCACCTCCCGCTCCCGCGGGCTGAGGCCGCCAAGCTCGCTGTCGCCGGCGTTGCGGGCCAGCAGCTTGGAGATGACTTCGGGGTCCATCGCGGTGCCTCCGGCGGCGACCCGGCGCAGGGCCTCGGCGAACTGGGCGCTGTCGAACACACGGTCCTTGAGCAGGTAGCCGACCCCGCCGGAGCCGTCGGCCAGCAGTTCGCGCGCGTAGATCGGCTCGACGTACTGGGACAGCACGAGGACCGGCAGCCCGGGCACCCGGCGGCGGGCCTCCAGCGCGGCGCGCAGGCCCTCGTCGGTGAAGGTCGGCGGCAGCCTGACGTCCACGACGGTGGCGTCGGGGTGGTGCTCCGCGACCGCGTCCAGCAGCCCGGTCCCGGAGTCCACCGCCGCTGCGACCTCGAAGCCGTGCGCCTCGAGCATCCGGATGAGGCCGTCTCTCAGAAGGAACTGGTCTTCGGCGATGACAACTCGCATGGCAGCTCCAAGGTCGCCACGGTCGGCCCGCCCGGCGGGCTGCTCAGGGCGAGTATGCCGTCGAAGGCCGACAGCCGCCGCTCGATGCCGCGCAGGCCGGTCCCGAGCGCCGGGTCGGCGCCGCCCTGGCCGTCGTCGCCGACGTCGATGCGCAGCATGCCGCGTTCGTACCGGAGGTCGATCCACGCCTGGTGCGCGCCGGCGTGCTTGGACATGTTGGCCACCAGTTCGCTGACCGCAAAGTAGGCCGCCGACTCCATGGGCGCCGGAGGGCGACCCGGCAGCTCGTTGGTGACCCGGATCTTCAGCGGGCTGTCCATGGCCAGCGCCCGGACCGCCTCGGCGATGCCGCGGTCGGCGAGCACCGGGGGGTGTATCCCGCGGACCAGGTCGCGCAGCTCGGTGAGGGCCTTGGCCGACGCGTCGCGGGCCTCCAGCAGCAGGGCCCGGGCGGCGGCCGGGTTCTGGTCGATCACCTGTTCGGCTGCGCTCAGCGTCATGCCCATCGCCACCAGCCGGGCCTGGGCCCCGTCGTGCAGGTCCCGCTCGATCCGGCGGATTTCGGCGGCGCCGGTGTCTACCACCTCGGCGCGGCTCTCCGACAGGTGCGCTACCTGCCGCTGCAGCGCCGCCTGCCTGGTCGGCGCCAGCATCGACCGCGCCGACTGCCCGTACCAGCGCAGGAACAGCGGCGCGATCCACAGGCCCAGCGCGATGAAGGCGATTCCGAGGGGCACGCTCAGCAGCCCGGTAAGCCAGTTGGTGACGGGGATGAACGCGTACCAGTAGGTGCCGCCCGCCTGGACGATCGGGTACCAGTAGGCCGGCATCAGCACGCCGAACAGGCCCCAGCCGACGACAATGACCGGAATGGCGGGCAGCAACCAGATCAGCAGCGAATCCGCGGTCATCCAGAGCAGGTCCCGCCAGGTCGCGGGCTCGGTGATCAGTTGTCCACTGGCCTGCCCGAACCGCCGCCAGGTACTGGCCCCGGGGCCGGGCTCCCGGTACGCCCGGTACGGCTCGGCGATCGGTATCCCGCACCACTCGCCGGACAGCCGCCGGACGAGGTTGGCCACCCGCCGCACGGCCAGCAGCGTCGGCGGGATGAACAGCAGCGGGTAGACGAAGATCGCGAAGCTCAGCTCCAGAATGAGCGCGAGTATCAGGCCGGCCTCGGCCAGCACCACGCCAACCAGGGCCAGCCCGCGTACCGAGGCCAGCAGGCCCACGCCGCGCCAGGAACGACGCTGGCGTGGCGCAATCGAGTTGCCAGGAGCTGCCGTATTGCCCGTCATGGCGGTTAAATCCCTTCGCGTCGCGTGCCACCTAGGGCCAGTGTGGCGGCCCGCCGGGCGGGAGCGCAGTGACGCCTGGCCCCCAATTGGGGGTGTATCTAGGTGTACCCGAAGACGCCACTCAGCCGTATGTCCCCGCGCGTGGCGGGCGTCTTAGCGTCGCTGAGGGGCCGGAAAACCGCCTGCACAGCGACTATCACGGAGTTGGCCATGGCACACACACGCGCGGCACGCGCACCTGGTTCACCGCGGCGCGGTCTAGCGGCCGCGCTGGGCGGCTGGAGCGCGCGGCACCGCATGATCGCGATCGGGGCGTGGCTGCTGTTCGTCATCGGCGCGACGGTGCTCGGCGGCGCCGCGGGCCGGGCCGGGCTGCCGGACTGGCGGCAGGGTGCTGGTGATTCCGCCCGCGCCGAGCAGATCCTGTCCAACGCGAACATCGGCCAGCCAGCCACCGAACTGGTCCTGGTACGCAGCAGGTCTGCCGCGGTGACCGCGGCGTCGCCGGTCTTCCGGCATGCGGTGGGCCGGGCGCTGGCCGCGATCAACGGCACCGGCCTGGCCCGAGGCGTTCAGGACCCCTATCCCGGCCATTTGCTGTCGGCCAATGGCCGGGACGCGCTGATCCGGTTCCAGCTGCGCGGCGCCGACTCGACGGTGGGCACGGTGCTGGCCGCGGTAGCTCGGGCCCAGGCGGCCAGCGCGGGCTTCACGATGACCGAGACCGGCGACGCCAGCGCCCAGCAGGCGCTGAACAACAACATCAGTACGAACTTCGGCCACGCGGAGTGGACCGCCGTGCCGCTCGCTCTCGGGGTGCTGCTGGTCGTGTTCGGCGCGCTGATGGCGGCGGTACTGCCCGTGTTGCTCGCGCTCACCGCGTTTGCCGGCTCGGTCGGACTGGCCGACCTGCTCAGCCACCTGGTCGGGATGAACAGCTACGCGGACTCGGTGATGCTGCTGATGGGCCTGGCCGTCGGGGTCGACTACTCGCTGTTCTACCTGTTCCGGGAGCGGCAGGAGCGGGCGGGCGGCCGGGACCGGGCCAGCGCGCTGCAGGTGGCGGCCGCGACATCGGGGCGTTCGGTGCTGGTCTCCGGCCTGATCGTGATGACCGGGATGGTCGGCATGCTGCTGTCCGGCATGGCCGTGTTCCAGGGCCTGGGCCTGGCGGCCATCGTGGTCGTGTTCGTCGCGATGCTCGGCTCGGTCACCGTGCTGCCCGCCATGCTCTCGCTGCTCGGCGACCGGGTAGAACTCGGCCAGATGCCGCTGCCCGGCCGGCGGCGCCGGCGCGCGGGCCAGGCGGGGGGCGCGCGCAGCGGCCGGGTGTGGGGCTTCATGCTGGGCCGGGTGCTGGCCAGGCCGGTGCTGTTCGCCGCGGCGTCCGCCGCACTCTTGCTCGGGCTGGCCGCACCCGCGCTGGGTATGCACACCCAGACGCTGAGCCTTGGCCAGCTACTACCGTGGAACAGCTCGCAGGCGTCGGCCATGCGGCAGATCACGGCCTCGTTTCCTGGCGGCCCGGCCCCGGCCGAGGTCGTCGTCAAGGCGCCGGACATCCAGGCGCCGCAGGTTCGGCGGGCCATCGCGTCCTTCGAGACCGCGGCGCTGCACGCCGGGGCGCTGCACCAGCCGGTCCAGCTCACCGTCCACCGGGCCGCGAACGTGGCCGAGATCAGCGCGCCGCTGCCGGGCACCGGAAGCAACGCGGCGTCGGTGGCCGCGCTGACCACACTGCGGCAGCGGCTGATCCCGCAGACCCTCGGCCGGGTTCCCGGCATCCAGGCTCTGACCGACGGCCAGCTGGCCGCCTCGCTCGACTACAACGCCGCGCTGCGCACCGCCGCCATCAGGGCGTTCGCCTTCGTGATGGCCGCGGCGTTCGTGCTGATGCTGGCAGCGCTCGGATCGGTGGTGATCGCCGCCACCTGCGTGCTGCTCGACCTGCTCTCGGTGGCCGCCGCCTACGGCGTCATGACCGCGATCTTCGTCCACGGCTGGGGGGCGCCGCTGGTAGGCACGCACGCGGTGGGCGCGATCGAGTCCTGGATCCCGCTGTTCCTGTTCGTGGTCCTGTTCGGCCTGTCCATGGACTACCACGTGTTCGTGGTGTCCCGGATCCGCGAGGCGCGTAATCGTGGCATGACCACGGCGCAGGCGGTGTCGTACGGCATTCGGTCCACGGCCGGCGTCGTGACCAGCGCGGCGGTCATCATGGTCGCGGTATTCGCGGTCTTCGGCACGCTGTCCATGCAGGACTTCAAGCAGCTCGGGGTCGGCCTCGCGGTCGCCATCCTGTTGGACGCGACCTTGATCCGGGTGGTGCTCCTGCCGTCGATGATGGCCCTGCTCGGTGACCGCAACTGGTACCTGCCGAGGTGGCTGGCCTGGATGCCGGGGATCTCGCACCGCTCGACGGGCCTATCCGCCCCGGTCGGCCTGCCCAGCCCGGAACCCAGCCAGGCCTGGCCTACGCACGCAGGCGCGGGGGGCTAACCGCGCGGAGCTGATCGCGGCGAGCCCACGGCACGGGCGGCAGGGCCGGTCACGGAGACGGGCCGGCCGCCTAGCCGCGTCATTGGGCTGTGCCGGGAGGTAGCTGGCCTCGTTGCCGCGGGCGCGGTCAGGCGGACAGCAAGGACCGGATCCGGCGGGCGGCTGCCTCGGCGTCGGCCTGCGGGCAGGACATGTCCTGGTTCAGGAACGTGGTGCCGCGGCGCGGCTCGGCGGCGGCCCGCGGGTAGAGCCAGGCGTGGAAATGCGGCTGGAAGTCCATCGTGGACACCAGGTGAATGCGCTCCGCTCCGGTGGCCGGCCGCCCGGCCCGGTACAGGCGGGCGAGCAGCCGGCCGAACGAGGCCGCCTCGGCGTCGGTCATCTCGGCGAAGTCGGTGAAATGCCGCCTGGACTCGATGCGCAGGCTTCCCGCCAGGCACATCTGGGCCGGGCCGTGGCCGACCAGCCAGTCGTCATCGTCGATGAGCCAGCCGCCGGGCGGCGCGTCCCGGCCATTTTCCTGCCTATCGCAGTAGTAGCAGCCCGGTTGCCTGGTCATTGCGAGTCCTCCTGGCTGGCCGGCTGATTGCCGTTCGCGTAGGCGACGAAGCGGACGGCGCCCGGCCTGGTGCTGACCTGGATCCGGCTGAAGCCGGCTGCCGCCAGCCGGCCGGGCAGCGGGCCCGGATCGACGGGATGGCAGGTGTCCGCCAGGTGGATCAGGCGGAAGCGCAAGCTGGGCTGGCTGTCCGTGCCGGCGAAGACGCCGCCCGGCTGCAGGACCCTGGCGGCCTCGGCGAACAGCCTGTCCTGCGCGGCGCGGGACGGCAGGTGGTGCAGCATCGTGAAGCAGACCACCGCGGTGAAGGTCGCCGGGCCGAAGGTCATCCGCGCGGCATCGCCGTCGACGACCGTGACCGAATCACCCAGCCGCTCGCGCAGCCGCTGCGCCAGTTTCTGGTCTGACTCCAGCGCCGTCAGCGATCCGGCCCGACCGGCCAGCGGCCGGGTGCTGGCCCCGTAACCCGGGCCAAGCTCGAGCACGCGGTCGCCGAGCGGCACGCCGTCGAGCGCGAAGGGCAGCAGGGAGTCAGCCACGAAGGCCGCCCACCCGGGGGACTGGCAGAGGCGCTGGTGATACCGGTTCATCGCTGCGCTCCGTCCGGGACAAGCAGTCAGGTCAGTACTTCCATGCTAAGTATTATGTAACATTAATGTTGCGTCAATGGCTAGGGCACAGCTTCCTGGACCGGAGCGCACCAGCTACTATTTGCGAGATGGGCGACATGCCGCCGCCGGCGCCGCAGGCCGCCGCCGGACCCGTGCAGGATGAACGGCTGCTGGCGGCCGCCGCGCGCGTCCTGCAGGACGCTGGCTGGCAGGGCCTGACCATCGAGGCGGTCGCCGAGGCGGCCGGACTGTCCCGGGTGACGGCCTGGCGCCTCGGGGCATCCCGGGAGGCCCTGATCGCCTCGCTGCTCAGCCAGCTCGACCAGGACTACCGCCGGGTCATGTGGCCGGCCCTGGTCGGCACCGGCACGGCGCGCGAGCGGCTGGACCGCGCGATCGACGCTCTCTTCGACGTCATCGACGCCCACCTGCCCTTGCTGCTGGCCTCCGATACGGTCTTCCACCGGGCCAGCGCAACGAGGCTCAGCTTCAACGAGCCGTTCATGCGCCTGTTCGAGGACGGCCGCATCGATCACTCCGTCGCGGCCATCGCCGATGACCCGGAGGAAGCCTCGGACCTGCTCTTCAATGCGATCTGCTGGCCGTATGCCCACCTGCGCGGGCGGCACCACTGGACCGCCGAGCGGGCCCGGCGGCGCCTGCGCGGGCTGCTCACCCCCAGCCTGGATCCGGGCTGATGGTCGCCATCCCCGATCCCGCCCTGGTGGTCCTGATCGGCCCGGCGGGCGCGGGCAAGTCCACCTGGGCGCACCGCCGGTACCGGGCGCAGGAAGTGGTCTCCGCGGACCAGCTGCGGAGCGTCGTGGGCAGCGGCGAGCACGACCTGGAGGCCTCGGGCGACGCCTTCGCGCTGCTCGACCAGATCGTCGCCGCACGCCTGCGCCGGGGCCTGACGACGGTGGTCGACACGCTCGGCCAGGACGCCGTGCGGCGCCGCAGCCAGCGGGAACTCGCCCGGCTGGCCGGCCTGCCGGCCGTGGCCGTGCTGCTGAGCACCAGCGCGGCCGCCTGCCGCCAGCGCAACCGGGCCCGCGATCAGCCCGTGCCGGCCGCGGTCCTGGACGCGCAGCTACGGCGGATGCGCCCGGTGGCCGAGGAGGTCGCCGCGGAAGGCTGGGATGTCGTGCTGGACGCCGGCACCGAGCCCGGCACCGACGCCGGAGGCCGGGTCGAGCCCGCGCACAGCCCGGGCGCCGGCCAGGCCGGTGACGATCAGCGACGCCAGCCCGCTCAGCTGGGGTTCGTGCTGCAGATCTCCCGGTTCCCCTGGGCGGACGACCCCGCGGCCTGGCTGGCGTCGGTGGCCGGCGCCGCGGCGGAGGCCGGTTTCGAGGGCATCGCGCTGATGGATCACCTGATCCAGATCCCGCAGGTCGGGCGGGCCTGGGAGCCCATCCCCGAGCCATGGGTCACGCTCGGCCTGCTGGCCGGCCTGACCACCGGCCTGCGGCTCGGCACCCTGGTCACGCCGGTGACGTTCCGCGCGCCCGGCATCCTGGCCAAGACGGTCGCCACGCTGGACGCGCTCAGCGGCGGCCGCGCCTTCTGCGGCATCGGCACGGGCTGGTGGGAGCGTGAGCACGCCGCGTTCGGCCTGCCCTTCCCCGCCGCCCCGGACCGGCTCGACCAGCTGGAAGTGGCGATTGAGACGATCCGCGCGCTCTGGCAGCCGGGCACCAGGCCGTACCACGGCCAGCGGGTCTCGCTGCCCGAGACGACGTGCTATCCACGGCCGTCCGCGCCGGTGCCGATCATCGTCGGCGGGTCCGGCGAGCGGCGCACGCTGCGGATCGCGGCCCGGCTCGGCGACGGCTGCAATCTGCCATCCGACCTCGGCACGCTCGACCGCAAGCTGGCCGTCCTGCGCGCGCACTGCCGGGAGGCCGGCCGGGACCCGGACCAGGTCCGGGTCACCGTGCTCGATATCCCGGTCATCGGCCGGGACCGCGAGCAGACCGGATCGATCGTCGAGCGGCTGCGCGGCCGGACCACCGCGGCGGCGTTCGCCCGGCGGCACCACGCCGGCCTGGCCGCCGATCACATCGGCCGCTACCGGCTGCTCGCCGACCGCGGCGTGCGCACCGTCTTCGTCGCCCTGCCCGACCTGGCCGGCCCGGACGACGTCGGGCGGCTCGCGCCGGTGATCGCGGCGTTCACGTGATTGTCCAGCACACCGGAGGGGCCGGGGAGGCCGCATGGTTAGCGACCGTATGGACAGCGACCGCATGGACAGCGAAGGGGACCAGGGCGGCTACGGCCTGCCGGCGCCAGTGACGGCGCCAGTGACCACGACCGTGCTCCGCCAGGGCGTCCGCGACCACGGCCTGAGCGGGCGGATCGTGGTCGTGCACTCCTCGCTGGCCTCGTTCGGCCGGGTCGACGGCGGAGCCGCGGCCGTAGTGCAGGCGTTCCTGGACGAGGGCTGCACGATTGTCGTGCCCGCCTTCAGTGACTGCCGGGTGAGTCCGCCGCCGGGAGTCCGGCTGGAACGCAATGCCGAGGAGACAGCGCCGCCGGGCGGCGGGCCAGCGGGCGGGTATTCGCCCGGCATGACCGAGGTCGTGCGCGACATGGGCGCGATCCCCGCGTGGGTGGCCGCGCATCCCGATCGCCGCCGCGGCAACCACCCGCTTAACTCCTTCGCCGCGCTCGGGCCGCGGGCCGGCGAAGTGATCGGCGGGCAGAGCCCGCAGGACGTCTACGCGCCGCTGCGGGCGGCGGCCGCGAATGACGGCTGCGTCGCGCTGCTCGGCGTGGGCCTCACCGCCATGACCATCATTCACCTCGCCGAGCAGGTGGCCGGCCGGGAGCTGTTCGTGCGCTGGGCGCTGCTGGCGGACGGGCGGCGGATCCCGGCCCGGGTCGGGTCCTGCTCCGAGGGGTTCGAGCGGCTGGCGCCCGCGCTGGCCCCGGCCGAGGCGGTATCCGAAGTCGGCCGCAGCCGCTGGCGCGTCTTCGGCGCCGCCGCGGCGGTGGACCTGGCCGCGGCCGAGATCTCCCGGCGGCCCGATGTGACGAGCTGCGGCGACCCGTCGTGCGCGCGGTGCCGGGACGCCGTGGCCGGTGGCCCGGTCGGCAGCGAGAGCGTCTGGGCCTAGCGCCGGACCCGCCCGGCGCGGGGCCCGCCGGCGCGGGCCCGCCTGCCCTGGCCTGCGGCCGGCCGCGGGCCGGGAGGCCGGGAAACCGGGTGGCCGGGAGCACCGGCCGCCATGTCCGCTCACCGCGAACGACCGCCGGAAACAAATTGAGGCGCGCGCGACTTGACATGTGTAAGTAAGTAATCGACCAGGGAAGTGAACCTGATGAGCGCAACTCTCTCGCTGCCCGTGCTGCCACTTGATGACATCGTGGTGCTGCCGACCATGGTGGTCCCGCTGGACACCTCGGGCCCCGAGGTCCGGGCGTCCATCGAGGCGGCGCGGCTGTCGGCGTCCGGCCCGGATGCGGCCGACGCCAAGCCGCAGGTGCTGCTCGTGCCGCGGCTGGATGGCAAATACTCCGCTGTTGGCACGCTCGGGATCGTCGAGCAGGTGGGCCGGCTGCCCAGCGGCGAGCCGGCCGCGGTGATCCGCGGCATGTCGCGGGTGCGGATCGGCACCGGCACCGTCGGCCCCGGGGCCGCACTCTGGGTGGAGGGAACGGTCGAGGAGGAGCCGCCGGCCAGCCCGCGTGCGCAGGAACTGGCGCGCGAGTACCGGAGCCTGGCCGGGGCGATCCTGCAGAAGCGCGGCGCATGGCAGGTGGTTGATGCCCTGCAGCGGATAACCGATCCGTCGGCGCTGGCCGACAGCGCGGGCTACGCCTCGTACCTGTCACTGGAGCAGCGCAAGGAGCTGCTGGAGACCATCGATCCCGAGCAGCGGCTGGAGCGGCTGACCGGGTGGGCCCGGGACCAGCTCGCCGAGCTTGACGTCGCCGAGACCATCGAGAACGACGTCCGCGAGGGCATGGACAAGCAGCAGCGCGAGTTCCTGCTCCGCCAGCAGCTCGCCGCGATCCGCAAGGAACTCGCCGAGCTGGACGGTAAGCCGGCCTCCGAGGAGGACGACTACCGGGCCCGGATCGAGGCCGCGGACCTGCCCGAGAAGGTGGCCGAGGCGGCGCTGAAGGAGGCCGCCAAGCTGGAGCGCAGCTCGGACGCCTCGCCGGAGGGCAGCTGGATCCGCACCTGGCTGGACACCGTGCTGGAGATCCCGTGGAACACCCACACCGACGACAGCTACGACATCGGGGTCAGCCGCGAGATCCTGGACGCTGACCACGCCGGCCTGGATGACGTGAAGGACCGGATCATCGAGTACCTCGCGGTCCGCAAGCGGCGGGCGGACAAGGGCCTGACCCTGGTCGGCGGCCGTCGCAGCGGCGCGGTGCTCGCGCTGGCCGGGCCGCCCGGGGTCGGGAAGACCTCGCTGGGCGAGTCGGTGGCCCGGGCCATGGGCCGGAAGTTCGCCCGGGTGGCACTCGGCGGCGTCCGGGACGAGGCCGAGATCCGCGGCCACCGGCGCACCTACGTCGGCGCGCTGCCGGGCCGGATCGTCCGCGCCATCCGCGAGGCCGGCTCGATGAACCCGGTGATCCTGCTGGACGAGGTGGACAAGCTCGGCACGGACTACCGCGGCGACCCCACCGCCGCCCTGCTCGAGGTGCTCGACCCGGCGCAGAACCACACGTTCCGCGATCACTACCTGGAGGTCGAGCTCGACCTGTCGGACGTGCTGTTCATCGCGACGGCCAACGTGGCCGACGCGATCCCCGAGCCGCTGCTCGACCGGATGGAACTGGTCGCGCTGGACGGCTACACCGAGGACGAGAAGGTGACGATCGCCCAGGATCACCTGCTGCCCCGGCAGCTGGAGCGGGCCGGCCTCGACGCGGCGGACGTGACGGTGACGGCTGACGCACTGCACCGGCTGGCCGCCGAGTACACCCGCGAGGCGGGCGTGCGGGCGCTGGAGCGGAGCATCGCCCGGGTGCTGCGGAAGATTGCCGCGCAGATCGCCGGGGGCAAGGCGACGCTGCCGGTCACCGTCGGCCCGGACGATTTGCACGGCTACCTCGGGCATCCCCGGCACACGCCGGAGTCGGCCGAGCGCACGGCGGTGCCCGGCGTGGCGACCGGCCTGGCCGTCACCGGGGCCGGCGGCGACGTCCTGTTCATCGAGGCGTCGCTGGCCGATCCGGAGACCGGCACCACCGGCGTCACGCTCACCGGCCAGCTGGGTGACGTGATGAAGGAGTCGGCCCAGATCGCGCTGTCCTATCTGCGCTCGCACGGCGCCGAGCTCGAGCTGCCGGTCGGCGACCTGAAGGACCGCGGCGTGCACGTGCACGTGCCGGCCGGAGCCGTGCCCAAGGACGGGCCGAGCGCCGGGGTGACGATGACCACGGCCCTCGCGTCGCTGCTGTCCGGCCGGATGGTCCGGTCCGACGTGGCGATGACCGGCGAGGTCTCGCTCACCGGCCGGGTGCTGCCGATCGGCGGGGTGAAGCAGAAGCTGCTGGCCGCGCACCGGGCCGGCATCACCACGGTGCTGATCCCGAAGCGCAACGAGCCCGACCTGGACGACGTGCCGGCCGAGATCCGGGCGGAGCTGGAGATTCACCCCGTCAGCGACGTCCGCGAGGTGCTGGAACTGGCGCTGGAGCCGGCTACGGCGAGGTCAGCGGTCGCGGCCTGACGGCCGGCGCGCGGGGGCTCCGGCCCCCGCGGCGCCCGCGGGGGCTCCGGCCCGATGCTGAGCTGACCGCCGGGGCGCGCAGTAACCGCTGCATGGTGGCCCCCTGGGCGTCTACGCCCAGGGGGCTTGCGTGCCAGCCTGCACCTTCGGCCGCCGCGATGGACGCCGCCGCGCCGGCGCCCGGCTGGTGGCCGGCCAGGGTAAGGGCCAGCACGGCCGGCCCCGCGCCCGATACGACCGCGGGGATCCCGGCCGCGCGCAGCGCGGCGATCAGGCTCGCCGTCCGCGGCATCACGGCCGCGCGGTAGCGCTGGTGCAGGAAGTCCTCGGTGGCATCCATCAGCAGGTCAGGGTGGCCGGTGAGCCCGGCGACGAGCAGTGCCGCGCGAGCCGAGTTCTGCGCCGCATCCGCATGCGGGACGGCGGGCGGCAGGGCCCGCCGCGCCGCCGCGGTGGCCAGCGGCTCCGGCGGCAGGCAGATCACCGGCGCCAGCCCGGGCAGCGGCGACAGCCGGACCGACCGGGCGCCCGCGGCCGATGTCCAGGCGATGGTGAGGCCGCCGGCCAGGCACGCGGCGACATTGTCCGGGTGCCCGTCCAGCTCGGCCGCCAGCCGCAGCAGCGCGATATCGGGCAACCGCGCGATCGCGGCTTCCCCGGCCAGCCCGCGCGCGGCCAGCAGCCCGGCCACGATGGCGCCGGCCGACGAGCCGAGCCCGTATCCCTGCGGGATCGCGTTGCGGCACGAAATGGCGATGCCCGGCGGCTGGCCGCCCAGGGCGCTGAACCCGGCCCGCATGGCCCGGATGACCAGATGCTCGTCCCCCGCCGCCGCGGCCGGCTCGCCGACGCCGGATACCGCGATGTCCAGCCCGCGGCCGATGATCCGCGCCGTGACCACATCGTGCAGCGCCAGCGCCAGGCCCAGGCAGTCGAACCCGGGGCCCAGGTTCGCGCTGGTCGCGGGGACGCGCACGACGACCGGGGCCTCCGGCCAGCTCACTCCAGCCCCAGCGCGGCGGCCGCGGCGGCGTTGTCCAGGGGGATCGTCACCGGCTCGGCCGCGGCCGCCACCGCCGGATCCGGCTCCTTCAGCCCGTTGCCGGTGATCGTGCAGACGACCACGCTGCCCGGCCGCACCTGGCCGGCCGCCCGCGCCTGCAGCAGGCCGGCCACCCCGGCCGCGGACGCCAGCTCCCCGAACACCGCCTCCTTCCTGGCCAGCAGCCGGTAGGCGGCGACGATCTGCTCGTCGGTGACCGAATCGATCAGCCCGCCGGACTCGTCCCGGGCCGCCTCGGCCAGCCGCCACGAGGCCGGGTTGCCGATCCTGATCGCGGTCGCGATCGTGCTCGGGGCCAGCACCGGCTGGCCGGTCACGATGGGCGCGGCGCCGCTGGCCTGGAAGCCGAGCATCCGCGGCGCCCGGGTGGCCCGGCCGCCGGCCAGGTACTCGGTGTAGCCCTGCCAGTACGCGGCGATGTTGCCCGCGTTGCCGACCGGCAGGCAGTGCACGTCCGGCGCGTCGCCGAGCGCGTCGACGATCTCGAACGCGGCCGTCTTCTGGCCCGCCAGCCGGTCCGGGTTAACGGAGTTGACCAGGGTGACCGGATAGCTGGCCGTCAGCTTGCGGACAAGTTCCAGGCAGTCATCGAAGTTCCCGTCCACCTGCAGCAGCCGCGCGCCGTACACCAGCGCCTGGGCCAGCTTGCCGATGGCGATCTTGCCGCGCGGGACGAGCACGGCGCAGGCCAGGCCGGCCCGGGCCGCGTAGGCCGCCGCGCTGGCGCTGGTGTTCCCGGTGGAAGCGCAGATGACCATGGTGGCCCCGCGAGCCGCAGCCATGCTCACCGCCACCGTCATCCCACGATCCTTGAACGAGCCCGTCGGGTTGGCTCCTTCGACCTTGAGGTATACCTCGCAGCCGGTCATCGCGGAGAGCACCGGCGCCGGGAGCAGCGGCGTGCCGCCCTCGCCGAGCGTGATCACCGACCCGGCCCCGGGCGACGGCAGCCGGTCACCGTACTCGCCGAGCAGCCCGCGCCACCGGCCGGCCGCGGCCGTCACGGACCCGGCGGTGCTGGCCGCGGTAGGGCCGGCCACCCGCGGCGGGCTCATTCGCCCTCCTCGCCCTCGACCCGGAGCACGCTGTCCACGGCCCGGACGGCCGGCATCGCGCCCAGCTCGGCCACGGTCGCCGCGAGCTCCGACTCGCGCGCCGTATGCGTAACGATGACCAGGTTGGCGTCGTCCCCCCGGCCCTCCTGGCGCACCGCCTTGATCGACACGTTGTGCCGGGCGAATGCCTCGGCGACGGGGGCGAGCACGCCGGGCCGGTCGGCGACGTCCAGCGCGACGTAGTACCGGGTCCGCGCGTCTCCCATCGGCAGCACGGGCAGCTCGGCGTAGGTGGAGGTATCGGGGCCGCGGATCCCGGCCAGGCGGTTGCGCGCGACCGCGACCAGGTCGCCGAGGACCGCGCTGGCCGTCGGGCCGCCGCCCGCGCCGGCGCCGTAGAACATCAGCCGGCCGGCCGACTCGGCCTCGACGAAGACCGCGTTGTAGGCCTCGCGGACCGCGGCGAGCGGATGCACCCGCGGGATCATCGCCGGGTGCACCCGGGCCGAGATGCCGCCGTCACACCGCTCGCAGATCGCCAGCAGCTTGATCACGCAGCCGAGCGCCCGGGCGCTCTCGATGTCGGCGGCGGTCACCGCCCCGATCCCTTCCCGGTACACGTCCGCGGCGGTGACCCTGGTGTGGAAGGCCAGCCCGGCCAGGATCGCGGCCTTCGCCGCCGCGTCGAAGCCCTCGACGTCGGCGGTCGGGTCGGCCTCGGCGTAGCCAAGCGCCTGCGCCTCCGCGAGCGCCTCGGCGAAGCCCGTGCCCGAGGTGTCCATCTTGTCGAGTATGTAGTTCGTCGTCCCGTTGACGATCCCGAGCACGCGCCGGACCGCGTCGCCCGCCAGGGACTCGCGCAGCGGGCGCAGCAGCGGGATCGCGCCGGCCACCGCGCCCTCGTAGTAGAGGTCGACGCCGTGCTCGCGGGCGACCTGGTGCATGGCGGCGCTGTCCGCGGCCAGCAGCTCCTTGTTGGCCGTGATCACCGACTTGCCGGCCCGCATCGCGGCCAGCAGCAGGGACCGGGCCGGCTCGATGCCGCCGATCAGCTCGATCACGATATCGACGTCGGGCCGGGTCACCAGGCCCATCGCGTCAGTGGTCAGCAGCGGGCTGCCCGCCGCCGCGCCGCGCTGGCGGCCGGGGCGCCGGACCGCGACGCCGGCCACCTCCAGCGGCGCTCCCGCGCGCGCCCTGAGGTCGGCCGCCTCCTGCCCGAGCAGCCGGAACACCTCCGAGCCGACTACCCCGCAGCCGAGCAGCGCCACCCGCAGCGGCGCATGATCGTTAGTCCTCGGCACGACAGGCCGCTCCCCTCGCCCGGCAAATGACCGCTCAGCTAGCCCCGGCGGTCACCCGCTGGCCGCGCCGCCGGGATGAGCCGGCCGCCGTGGCAGCAGGCCCCGGTGCTTCCCCGGCCCTGTGATCTGGCTAGCTTACTGACAGGGTGGACTGCACTGCGTTAATCATCGAAGGGAGTCACCGGATGACCACGGCTGAACTGCTTGAAGAGGCCTTCGGCCGGATCCGCGAACTTGTCCACCGGGCCGTTGACAACCTGTCGCCGGACCGGCTCAATCTGCGCCCGGATGGCCAGGCGAATTCCATTACCTGGCTGATCTGGCACCTGACCAGGATTCAGGACGATCACATCGCGGACGCGGCGGGCACCGGGCAGGTGTGGCTGGACGGCGGCTGGGCGGCGCGGTTCGGCCTGCCGCTGGACCCGGCGGACACCGGATACGGGCACGACGACGCGGCGGTCGCTGCCGTCCGGGTGCCGTCCGGGGAACTGCTGACCAGCTACCACGACGCGGTCTTCGAGCAAACCACGCGGTACGTCGCGGGCCTGGCCGATGACGATCTCGACCGGGTCGTGGACAAGCGCTGGGATCCCCCGGTGACGCTGGGCGTGCGGCTGGTGAGCGTGATCTCCGACGATCTCCAGCACGTGGGGCAGGCCGCCTACGTACGCGGCCTCGGCGACCTCGGCTGACTCGCCACCGGGACACCTGGCGCGACGGGCGCGACGGAACCTGCCGTCAGCGGCTGACTCCCGGCACTGGCCTGCCCTGCTCCAGGTAACGGGGCGCCCCGCCGCGGCGCGCCGCCGCGACCCGGCGCCGGATCGGCTTCCTGAGCAGCTTGAGCGCGGCGGGCAGCCGGACCAGCCGGTACTCGGAGATCTCGGTGGCCTGCAGCACCACGGCGGCGAAGCGCTCGTCATCGAGCGGGCCGCAGTCAAAGAGGAACCTGATGCCGCCGGGGTTTCCCGGCCGGCCCGGGCGCTCGGGCCGGGGCCGCCGGAAGTCGACGCAGGCCAGCCGGCCGGCCTGCAGGTCGAGCCCGCACTCCTCGCGGACCTCGCGGCGGCAGGCGTCCCAGGGCGTCTCGCCGTCGGCCTCCATCACGCCGCCGGGGATGGTCCAGCCCGACTTGTAGGTCGGCTTGAGGATCAGCAGCCGCCCGGACCGGTCGAAGACCATCGCCCCGGCCGAGACCGGGATGCGGGGGACGGCCAGGCCGTCCCCGGCCGGCAGGCCGTCGGGGCCGGGCACGATGAACGGCGGGAAGGCCGTGGTAGCCGGGCGGGCATCGGGCGCCATTCGCGCCGCTCAGCCGGCCGGCGCAGCGCGCAGGCCGTCGACGATGAGCCCGATCATCCGGTCCGCCTGGCCGTCATCCGCCTGCGGGTACTGCATGGCCACGCTGACGCCGTGCACCAGCCTGATCAGGTCCGTCGAGCGGGCATCCGGCCGCACCTCCCCGGCCTCCTGCGCGCGGGCGAGCAGGGCGTCCGCCGACTGCCGGACCATGGCGCCGCAGGAGGAAATGAGCTCGGAGTCCTTGTCCGGGGTGGCCAGCATGGCTGAGGTCAGGCTGCGCTTGGTGCTGCTGAACTGGACCAGCGATCGCAGCCAGGCGGTCAGCGCCTCGCCGGGCGGCGCGGTGGCGAGCAGTTCGTCGGCCCGGGCGCACAGCCCCTCCACCTGATCGCGGTAGACGGCCTCCAGCAGGGCCTGGCGGGTCGGGAAGTGCCGGTAGAGGGTGCCGATCCCGACGCCGGCCCGCCGGGCGACTTCCTCCAGCGACACGTCGTCGGCGCCATGCTCCACGAAGGCGGCAGCGGCCGCGTTCAGCAGCGCCTGGTAGTTCCGCCTGGCGTCGGCGCGCATCGGCCGCGCCGCATCGCCATGCTGCGCTGCGACTCGCAGTTCCCCGGGCGCGGTCATCGTGCTCCACCTATCCAGGTTGCCAACTATCCAGGTTGCAAAGCGGAGGGTTCCTCCGTATAGTTAGCGGAGGCTACCTCCGATTCCCATCGTAGCTCATCCAGCCGGCTGGCCTAGCCAGCCCGCTGCTCTCCTCAGCGTCCTCCAGGAAGGCACTCATGTCGACATCGTCGATGCCACAGACCATAACTCAGGGGCCGGTCCCCGGCCCGGGCCGCCAGGACCGGCGCGGGGTGACCCTGGCCATCGTGCTCTGCGCCCAGCTGATGATCATCCTGGACATGACGGTGGTGAACATCGCGCTGCCGAGCATCGCCCGCGGCCTGGACTTCTCCGCGCCCAGCCTGTCCTGGGTGCTGAACGCCTACACCCTCACCTTCGGCGGCCTGCTGCTGCTGGGCGGACGGGCCGGCGACATCCTCGGCCGGCGCCGGGTGTTCATGGCCGGCATCCTGATCTTTACCGCCGCGTCGCTGGCCGGCGGGCTCGCGACCGATCCCGGCTGGCTGCTCGCGGCGCGCGCCATCCAGGGCGCGGGCGGCGCGATCGCCACGCCCGCCGTGCTCGCCCTGATCACGGCGGGGTTCCCGGAGGGCCGCGAGCGCACCCGCGCGCTGGGGCTGTACACGGCGGTGGCGATGGGCGGCGCGTCGCTTGGCCTGGTCCTCGGCGGCATCATCACCGAGTGGGTGTCCTGGCGCTGGGTGTTCTTCGTGAACGTGCCGGTCGGCGTGGCCGTCCTGCTGGCCGCACCGCGATTCCTCGGCGAGTCGGAGCGCCGGCCCGGGCAGTTCGACCTGGCCGGGGCGCTCGCCTCGACGGCGGGCATGGCCACCCTGGTGTATGCCTTCATCCGCACCGCATCGGACGGGTGGCGCGACCCGGTGTCGCTGGCCGCCTTCGGCGCCGCCATCGTCCTGCTCGGGTCGTTCCTGCTGATCGAGTCCCGGGCGGCACAGCCGATCACGCCACTGCGCCTGTTCGCCGACCGCGGCCGGTCCGGTTCCTATCTCGCCCGGCTGCTGCTCGTCGCGGGCATGTTCGGGATGTTCTTCTTCCTGACCCAGTTCGTCCAGGACATCCTGGGGTTCAGCCCGCTGCAGGCCGGGCTGGCCTTCGTGCCGATGACGGCCGCCTTGTTCGCCGTGTCCCGCTCCGCGCCGAGGCTGCTCGGCCGCTTCCCGGCGAAGGTCCTGATGGTGGCCGGGCTGCTGCCGGTCGTGGCCGGGATGGCCTGGCTGGCCCAGATCTCCACCGCTACCCGCTACCTGCCCGGCGTCCTCGGGCCGATGCTGCTGCTCGGCATCGGGATGGGGGTCGTGTTCGTGCCGCTGACCATGGCCTCCCTGGCCGGGGTTCGCCCCGGGGACTCGGGCGCCGCGTCCAGCATGGTGAACGTGACGCAGCAGGTGGGCGGATCCCTGGGCCTGGCCATCCTGGTCACCGTGTACGGCACGGCCAGCAGGAGCGCCGCGCGGGGCGGCGGATCCGGCCCGGCCGCGCTGGCCCAGGCCCGGCAGGCGGTCGTGCATGGCATGGCCAGCGCGTTCGGCGCCGCGACGGTCTTCGATGTGTGCGCGCTGCTGGTGATCATCGCGGCGGTCGGCAACTGGCGTTCACGGAGCATTACCTAGCTTGCCGATTGACTTTATAGGAACTCTGGACAACCATGAACTCCTGGGCCTGACCACAGTTCCCCGGGGAGCCCGACTTTCCCGAGGTGCCGGCGCGCCTCAGGGAACCCCACTTCCCGGGGGGAGCCGTCCACCGCTCCCCCCGGGAAGCCCGTCGCAGCGGTCCCGGCGGAGCCTGTGCGCTTTGTCACCCTGGTCGGGAACCCCAGGCCCGGATCTCGCACGCTGACCGTCGCCGCGGTCGCGGCCGAGGCGATCGCGCTGGCTCTCCGGCTCGATCCGGATTACGAGATTATCGATCTCTCCGTGCTGGCCCGGCGGCTGCTGCTGCCCGGGCCATCGGTGGCCGTCGAGGACGCGGCCGAGCTGGTCTCCGGCGGCGGGCAGCACATGCCAGTTCACGCGGTGACCAGGTCGGCGAGGTGGGCCAGGGACTTGTCCAGATGGTCCGGAGGGAACGGAGGGAATCCGATGTGCTGGCGGAGCGAGCTGGGGACCGCCGACCAGTCGTAGGACAGGGTGACCCTGGTTCCGGACGGTCCGGCCGGGGCCAGGTCATAGCGCCAGACCCAGCCACCAAATCGCAGGTCGCCGTCGCCGTCGCCGTCGCTGGCGTCCTGGCCCGGCTCCCAGGAGATGGCCTGCGGCGGGTCGAACACCTGCACCCGGTTGGCCATCCGGTAATTCCCGTCCGGGTGGTTGGCGTGGTACATGCCCATCCGGAACACCTGCCCCGCCGCCGTCAGTGGCTGGCTGTCGATGGGCTCGCGCACCCAGCCGGTGCCGTCGATCGCGGCATGGTTGCCGGGGTCGGCGAGGACCGCGAAGATGGCCTCCGCCGGGGCGTTAATGATCGTGGTGGCGCTAACGGTTTCGTCTGCCATGTGGGCCTCCTGATGAGCTCAGCCTGGTACCGATTCTGACTCCCGGCTCTGCGTGCGCGGCGGCGGGCCTGGCGGCACCCGCCGGCCGGGATGCCGGCCCCGGCACTCTTGCCATAACGATTTTCGTTAATTACGATTATCGATAGTAACGGTAGTCGATAAGTGAGGCTCTTCGATGTCCGCATCCGCCCTCAGGCCCGCCAGGCCGCGCAACCGGCTGCAATCACTGGCCACCGTGGTCACCTGGGTGTTCTGGCTCGCCGTCGCCGCCACCGCGCTCCAGGTGATACTTGCCCTGACTCGCAGCGGGGCACTGCTCACCCCCGTGCCGAACTCTCAGCCCGGCGCGCTGGCCTGCCTGAACGCCCCGCAGCAACTGCTGCGGCAGGCCGGCAGCGGGCTCAGCCATCTCGGCCTGTCACCGGGCGTGCGCGCCACCTGGACCGCCGCGAGCGTGTGCACCAGCCATCCCACCGCCGGGCAGGCCCTGGCCTTCGCGGTCACCCTGCTGCCCCTTGGCCTGCTCCGCCTGGGCGCGCTCTACCTGGCGATGCGGCTGGCCCGCACCGCCGCCCGGGACGGCGTCTACACCGCCCGGGCCGCCCGGCTGGTGCTGATCATGGGCTGGTGGCTGCTGGCCGGCGGGCTGGTGGCCACCTTGACCGAAGCGTTCGCCCGGCTGAACCTGCTGGGCCAGCTGGTCACCTGGAACGTCGACTGGGGCCAGTGGCCCGTGGCCTGGTCGGTGTCGTGGCCGGTCGTCTTCATCGGCCTGGGCCTGATCACCTTCGCCCGCATAATGCGGATCAGCGCCGGCATGCGCGCTGATCTCGAGGGGACGGTGTAGTGCCGCCCGAGGCCGGCGATGCCCACGCCATTGCCATCCACCTGGACAAGCTCCTGGCCGACCGGGGGATGACCCTGACCGAGCTATCCGAGCGGGTCGGCGTCAGCGTGGTCAACTTGTCCATCCTGAAGAACGGCCACGCCAGGGCGATCCGGTTCACCACCCTGACCCGGCTCTGCCAGGTGCTCGACTGCCAGCCCGGCGACCTGCTCAGCTATCACAGCGCAGGCAGCCAGTCCTAGCGACTGCCCTCGCGATCTCCCGCCAGGGCGGCGATCTCGGCGTGCGTCGCGAACCAGACCCGGCCGCGAGCCTGCATGGCGGTCACGACGCGTTCCAGCATCCGCATGCAGTAACCGCGGCCGATAGCCTCCGGATGCATGGTGTAGGTGACCAGCCGGCCCTCCTGGCGGGCGGACTCGAACTCCTCCAGCCAGACCCGTTCCACCACCGCGGGATCGGTCAGCAGGCCGCCATGCTGCGAGGTATAGCCGAAGTACGGCCAGTCGCACAGGCTCCAGTGCCCGGGCAGCTCAAGCAACTGCTGGCGACCGGACGCGATCCAGTACGGCCGGTCATCGGCCATCAGGCTGCTGTCATAGCGGAAGCCAAGCTCAGCCAGCAGGGCCAGCGTTTCCGCCGTCAGCTCCCAGCCCGGGGACCGGTACCCGGCCGGGCGCACGCCGTGCCGGCCCAGCGCGGTCAGGCCCCGCTCAAGCTCGGCCCGCTGGCCGGCCGCGTCCAGCCGCTCGGTCGCCAGGTGCAGGTAGCCGTGGTGGGCGACCTCATGGCCGCGCTCAAGGATGGCCTCGACCGCGGCCGGGTAGTGGTCGGCGGTATGGCCGGGCACGTAGAAGGTCGCCGGAGAGGCCGGCCACCGCCAGCAGGTCCAGGATGCGCCCGAGTCCCCGGGCCGGGCCGTAGCGAGCCTGGGACAGCATGGTCAGCCGGCTGGCGTACTCCGGCCCCTCGCCGAGCCAGGGCGCCTCGGCGTCGACATCGAAGGTCAGCGCGACGGCGACCCGGGCGCCGTCGGGCCAGGCCGGCAGGCTGGCTGGTGTCTCCCCGGCCGGAAGACTGGCTGGTATCTCCACGACCGCGATGCTACGGGGGCCGGGCCGGATGCGCTGCGGGTCTCCCGGCTCGCCGTCGCGGAATGGCCTCGCCAAAAGCGTATTTCCGCCGGTGCGCGGGGTGGGTTATACCCGATATGAAAGCCTTTCTCAGCATGATGCGCGATGCATTTATGCCTGGGGTAATTCTCCGCTGATAAGCCGAAATGAAAGCTTGCTGATTGGTGCACGGAAGGGCCCGACTGGAATTACAGTGCTTATAGCGCTCCCAGAGCTGGCAGCGAGACAGGAGACCGCAGAATGCGGGAAACCACCACCGCTGCGCCGCTCACGTGGTCCTGCACGTACCCCGGGCGCGCCGATCATGTCCGGGAGGCACGCCAGTTCCTGGCGGGCGTCCTGAACGACCGCCCGGTGGCTTACGACGCGATCCTGTGTTTATCCGAGCTGGCCGCGAATGCCGTGACGCACAGCGACTCTCGCAAGCCCGGCGGCCTGTTCACCGTCCGCGCCGCGATGCGTCACGGCAACCGCGTCCGGGTCGAGGTCGAGGACCAGGGCGGCCCGTGGATCAGGCCCGCTTTCGCGGACGATCAGCACGGGCGCGGCCTGCTCATCGTCAGCCAGCTCGCCAGCGACTGGGGAATCAGCGGCGACGGCCACGCGGGCTGGACTGTCTGGTTCGAAATTACCGGCCCCTGACCGAATCCGGCCGGTTAGGCCGGGGCCATGGCCGATGGCACGTACTCGACCGTGACCGGAAGGTGGTCCGAGGCCCGCCGGGTGAGGTCGGTGTCCTCCACCGCATAGGCCCGCAGGCTGCCGAGCAGCGGTGCCGTCACCCGGATGCCGTCGATGCGGCGGGAGATCCCGCGCACGCCATACGAGTCGTCCGGGTGATGGCCGACGGTCGGCTGCCACGGCGCGCGCAAGGCCGCGGCGACGTCGTGCAGCCCGCCGGCCCAGAGCACATCGCCCGGGCGCCGGTCAGCCCGGTGCGTGCGCTGCCCGCGCTGGTCGTAGTCCCACTCGCACTGATAGACGAGCTGATCGAACCAGTCGATCCCGGCGTACGGATCACGCGGCTCGTACATGATCCAGTCGCCGGAGCCCTCGTCCCGGACGCGGTCGGCGCACTCGGTATTCCAGTCCGCTCCGACCATCACCGGCAGGCCTCCGGGCGGGTTGGTCAGCGCCGCGACCAGCCGCTCGTTCTGGTCGGCGCGCAGCTGCCGGCCGAACGGCGTCGCGTGGTGGGCGGCGTAGCGCACCCTGGCTCCGCCCGCGTCGAGGGTGACGCAGGCCAGCGAGTGCCAGAAGTCTCCCTTCCCGTACGCGCGCAGCGATCCGGGCACGGGCTCGATGCCGTCCCGCCAGAGCAGGCCGGCGTGATAGCCATGCGGGCCCAGCGCCAGCGCGCTGCGGCCCGGGCCGCCCGCCGGGCCGGGCACCATGCAGCGCAGCCCGGCGTCATCGGCCAGCCGATCCAGCCGGGCCCGGGCCAGCCTGCCATTCGGGGCTCGGATCTCCTGGACGGCGAGCACGTCCGGGTCCAGGACCCGGATCGACTCGGTCACCAGCCGGTAATGCTCGCGCCCGGCGGCCGAGTCGGCCTCGAACAGGTTCAGCACGTTGTAGGTGGAAAAGAGGACGGAATCCGCCGACGTCCGCGGCAAGCCCATGGCGATTCTCACCTTCCCCATATCGATCTCGGGCAGATCCGCTGCTGCCGTGACGCGGTCGTGCCAGGATGTCGGCGATGCAGAGAATCGGCGCACGACTTCGCGCGCGGCGGCCGGCCGCGCCCGCCCTGGCCGCCGTGCTGGCGGCCACGCTACCGCTGGCCCTGCTGGCCGCCTGCGGCACCGCCGCCAGGCCCATCGCGCTAGCGCAGGCCACGCAGCCCGCGCCGGCCGCGGCGGGCGGCGGGACCACCGTGCGCGGCGCCCCGGGCTGCCCGATGTTCCCGGCTGACAACGTGTGGAACACCGACATCTCGAAGCTGCCGGTCAACCCCCGCAGCGCGGCCTGGATGCGGAGCATGGACTCGGCCGCCACCAGCCTGCACCCGGATTTCGGGCCCGATCCCGGCGGTTACCCCTACGGCATCCCCTATAACGTCGTCACGAACGCCCATCCCCTGGTCAGCGTCAAGTTCACGTACGCCAGCCAGAGCGACAAGGGGCCCTACCCGTTCGGCCCCGGCACCCGGATCGAGGGCGGACGGAGCGCCAGCGGCGACCGGCACGCCATCATGGTCAATTCCGTTACCTGCCGGCTCTACGAGCTCTATGACGCGCGCTACTCGGCCCGCCCGGCGGCGGGCTCCGGGGCGATCTGGAACCTGCGGTCCAATGCGCTCCGGCCGGTCGGCTGGACCTCGGCCGACGCCGCGGGCCTGCCGATCCTGCCCGGCCTGCTGAACTACGGCCAGGTGCGGGCGGCGGTCCGGAACGGCACCCCGATCACGCACGCCATCCGGTTCACCGCGCAGGCCACCCGGTCGTCCTTCCTGTGGCCCGCACGGCACGAGGCCGGCTCGGGCTCCAGCCGGAACCTCCCGCCGATGGGGGCCAGGTTCCGGCTGAAGGCGAGCTTCGATGTCGCGCGCTTCTGCGACAGCGCCACCACGGCGTACTGCCGGGACGCGAAGGCCGTGCTCCGGGAGATGCAGCACTACGGGCTGATCCTGGCCGACAACGGAAGCAACTGGTATTTCCAGGGCAGCGCCTTCCCGCGCTGGCCGGACGCGCTCGTCTCGCTGCTCAAGGGCATCCCGGCCAGCGCGTTCCAGGCCGTGGCCGAATCATGCCTGCGGGTCAGCCGGAACTCCGGCCGGGCGACGGCCAAGCCGGGCTGCCCGATCGGCTGAACCCGGCGCCGGAGTCGGCTGACTGCTCGAATATCGATCCTGGATTGATCATCGTCGTCGATATTCGAGCGATTTTGCCCTCAGAGTTATTGACGTCCGAATCTGGCTGTCCTACGCTCCAATCGCATCCGCCCGCCGAGCGCAGGAGGCACGATGGCTGAAGCCGTGACCGCGGGCGCGTCGGCCGCACCGGGTGTTTTCTCCCGCAAGGCGTCCGGCCTGATCCGGGTCGGCAGCAGCCTCGACGTGTTCATCTTCAACGTCGGGCTGGTGTCCGTCGGCATCGCGATCGCCTATAACCAGTACTACGGGCCGAGCCTGTACCCCGGCGCCCAGCCCTGGATCGCGACGCTGCTCGCCGCGGCCGGGATGATCTTCGTCGCCGCCGCGTTCTACTGCTGGTCGGTTGTCTTCCCGCGATCCGGCGGCGTGTACGTGTTCCTGTCCCGGACGATCAACCCGGGCGTCGCGTTCGTGATGTCCGTCGTCGAGACGATCATCTTGCTGTACTACGCGGCCCTGGCGGCGGGACTGATCGTCCAGGTCGGGCTGTCCAGCTTCTTCGGCGCCGTGGGCACCGTCGCCCGGAACGCCACCCTGACCGGCTGGGGTACGACCGTGGCCCGGCCGGCCGGGGTGTTCTGGATCGGCTCGCTGATCATCGTGATCGCCGGCGCGCTGCTGATCTCGGGGACTCGCCGCTACTTCACCGTGCAGCGGGTGCTGTTCGTGGTGGCGGTCGCCGGGCTGGCCGTGATCGCGGTCGTGATGCTGTTCGGCAGCCGCGGCGGCTTCCAGACCCAGCTGACTCACCTGACCGGCCTGCGCTACAACCAGGTCATCATCGCCGCGCAGAAGCACGGGTACGCGCCGGCGCCGACCAGCTTCGGCGAGAGCGCGAAATTCCTGATCTGGCCGCTGCTGCCGCTGCTCGGCGCGGTCCAGTCGGTGGGAATCGGCGGCGAGGTCAAGAAGGTGCGGCGGTCGCAGCTGTTCGGCATGCTCGGCGCGGTCGCGGCCACCGGCCTGGTGATCGCGTTCTTCGCCGTGCTGGCCAACAAGGACTTCGGCTACACCTTCCAGGGCGCGATCGCCTACAACGCGCTGACCGGCGTCACCAGCGCCACCACGTCCACCGTCCCGTGGTTCGCGGTGCTGGCCGGCATCCTCGGCCACAACGTCCTGCTGTCCGGGGTGATCCTGGCCACGTTCGCGGCCTGGATCTGGTTCTGGATCCCGGCCGAGATGGCCTACACCACGCGCAGCATGATCGCCTGGTCGTTCGACCGGGTCGCGCCGGACAAGCTCGGCTTCGTCAGCGAGACGACGCACACGCCGGTCGTCGCGATCGGCATCTCCACCGGCGGCGCGGTCCTCTTCATGTGGTTCATCGCCTTCAAGGCGGTGGCCTTCCTGACCTTCATCGAGGTCCTGCTGGTCATCTGGGGCGCGGTCATGGTCTCGGCGGTGCTGTTCCCGGTGCTGCGCAAATCGCTGTACGCGTCGTCGCCGGCCCGGAACTTCCGCATCGCCGGCATTCCGGTCATGCCGGCCGCCGGCGCCATCGCCACGGTCTTCTTCGGCTACGCGTTCTGGCTGCTCTGGGAGGACCCGAATGCGGCCGGCCCGCTGATCAAGCCGTCCAAGATGCCGGTCGAGGCCTGGATCACCCTCGGCGCGATCGTGGTCGGCACGGCCTGGTACCTGGGCGCGAAGGCGTACCGCAAGCGCCGCGGCATCGACATCAGCCTGGCTTTCCAGCAGATCCCGATCGAATGACCGAAGCGACGTCAGGGGCAGCGCCCTGGGACCGGCTGCAGGCCGAGGCGGTCACGATCGTCTCGGCGGCGGGCGACGCCGGGGTCACGCTGCGGGTGGTGGGCTCGGCCGGCATCCGGCTGCATTGCCCGGGGCCCGGCCGGGTCATGGACCGGCTTGACCGGCCCGCCAAGGACATCGACTTCATCGTGCCGCAGCAGCACCGCAAGGGCATGCGCCGATTCCTTGAGGCCCGCGGCTACGTGATCGACCGGGATCTGCTCATCGCCATGGAGGGCAGGCGTTACAGCTTCACCCACCCTGGCCACGGGACGGAGGTGGACGTGTTCGTCGAGCGGCTGGAGTTCTGCCACACGATCGAGGTGGCCGGCCGGCTGGACGCGCACCCGGTGACCATCGGCCTGGAGGAGCTGCTGCTGCAGAAGCTGCAGATCATCGAGATGACCACGACGGACGTGATCGACGTCGGGGCGCTGCTGGCCACGCACGACGTCAGCGAGGCCGGCGACGACCCGGAGGCGATCGACGGCGGCCGCATCGCCCGGCTGCTCGGCCGCGACTGGGGCTTTCACCACACCGCCACCCGCAACCTGCAGCAGGTCCGCGACCGCGCCGGGAACCCCGGCACCGACTTCGGCCCGGAAGCGAACTCCCTGGTCCGCGCGCGGGCCGGCCTGCTGCTCGACGCGATCGCCGCCGAGCCCAAGAACGCGCGGTGGCGGGTCCGGGACCGGATCGGCGAGCGCAAGCAGTGGTGGCAGGACGTCGACGACAAGGAGGCGACCTACTGATGGGCCTGCGGCGCAGGAAACCGCCGCCGCCGCGCAGCGACGGCGAGCGGACCATCTTCTTCGCCTCGGACCTGCACGGTTCGCGAGTGTGCTTCCGGAAGTTCGTGGCCGCGGCGAAGTTCTACGGCGCGGACACCCTGCTGCTCGGCGGCGACATCAGCGCGAAGATCGTCGTCCCGATCGTCAGTACCGGGCCGGGCCGGTACGCGGCCCAGTTCCATGGCCAGGAAGAGAAGATCGACGACAGCACGATCGACGAATTCGAGCAGCGGGCCGCCAACAGCGGCCTGTACACCGAGCGAATGGAACCGGACGAGTACCAGCACTACGTCGACCACCCGGACCAGGTCGAGGACCTGTTCGTCCGGGTCATGCGCCGGACCGTGCAGCAGTGGATCGAGTACGCGAAGACCAGGCTCACCGACAGCCCGGTGATCATCTATAACGCCCCGGGCAACGACGATCCGGCCGAGGTCGACGAGGTCCTGCTCACCCACGGCGACGACCGGGTGCGCTTCGTCGAGGGACAGATCATCGAGCTGGCTCCCGGCATGGAGATGCTGAGCACCGGATACACGAACGTCACCCCGTGGGACACGCACCGGGAGTACAGCGAGGACGAGATCCGCGCGCACCTGCGGCAGATGACCGGCCGGCTGGAGCATCCGGAGCGGGCCATCTTCAACATCCACGTCCCGCCGTATAACTCGCGGCTGGACACCGCGCCGCTGATCGGCCAGGACCTGAGGGTGAAGACATCAGCCGGCGCGCAGGTCACCGCGCCGGTCGGCTCGGTCGCCGTGCGGGAGGCCATCGAGGAGGTCCAGCCGCTGCTCGGCCTGCACGGGCACATTCATGAGTCCGGCGGCTCGGTCAAGATCGGCCGGACCACGGCCATCAACGTGGGCTCGGAGTACGGCGAGGGCGTGCTGCGCGGCGTACTGCTCACGATCGGCGACGGCAAGCTGCTGCGCTACCAGGCGGTCACCGGATGACCGGCGGCGAAAGCGGCCAGTCAGCGGCGCCGGCGGCCAGGAAGCACGGCGGCGAATCAGGCAGGGGCAGAACGAGATGACAGGGGATACGGCGTGACCGATCTCGACCGGCTGCAGCAGGAACTGGCCGCCCAGGGCGTCAGGTACGTGTTCGGCGCCTATACCGACGTGCACGGCGTGCCCAAGTCCAAGTGCGTCCCGATCACGCACCTGAAGGACGCCGCCGCCGGGTCGGAGCTCTACACGGTGGGAGCGCTGGACGGGATGGGGGAACTCGGCCCGAACGAGGACGAGTGCGCCGCCATCCCCGACTGGGACCAGGTCACGGTGCTGCCCTGGGATCGCCGGTACGCGGTCGCGCCGGCCAACCTGTACTTCCACGGCGAGCCGTACAGCCACGACTTCCGCCGCATCCTGCAGAACCAGATTGCCGACGCGGCATCGCTCGGCTTCCGGATGAACATGGGGGTGGAGCCGGAGCTCTACGTGCTGCGGGAAACCGAGCACGGCGCCCGGCCATGGATCGCCGAGGACACGCACAACCTGCCCACCCGCGGCTACGACCTGGAGACCACGATCCTGGCCGATACCTTCCTGGAGCCGATGGTCGGCTACATGAACGAGCTCGGGTGGGACGTTTACTCCTTCGACCATGAGGGCGGTGACGGCCAGTACGAGTTCGACTTCGGTTACACCGACGCACTGGCGATGGCCGACCGGATGCTGATTTTCCGGCTGATGGCGAAGCACGTCGCCCGAACGCTGGGGTGCTTTGCCTCGTTTATGCCGAAGCCGTTCCAGGATTCCTTCGGTTCCGGGGCCCATCTCAACGTCAGCCTGGCCGACATCGGCACCGGCCGTAACGTCTTCGACAGCGGCGTGGCCGGCGAGCCGGAGTCGGAGGCGGCCCGGGAGAAGGTGTACAGCCCGGTCGCCTATCAGTTCACCGCCGGGGTGCTGGCGCACGGGGCGGCCCTGATGGCCGTGCTGTCACCGACGGTGAACTCCTACAAGCGGCTGATGCCGCGCGGGCTGATGCAGGAGATCTCCTGGGCGCCGGTCTTCCAGGCCTGGGGGTACAACAACCGGACGCTGATGTGCCGGCTCCCGATGAACCGGCGCTGCCTGGAGGTCCGGACCGCGGACAGCGCGGTCAACTTCTACCTGGGCACCGCGCTCGTGCTGGCCGCCGGGCTGGACGGCATCCGCCGCGAGCTGAAACCCGGCGATCCGGTGAACACCGACACCTACAAGATGACCGCTCAGGACCTGGCCGACCTCGGCGTGCGCCGGCTGCCCTGGACGCTGGGCGAGGCGGTCACCGCCTTCGAGCGCAGCGAGTTCGCCTGCGGCGTGCTCGGCGACGAGCTGCACGCTTCGTACGCGCAGCTGCGACGGGCCGAGTGGGAGGAGTACAACACCGTGGTCGGCGACTGGGAACAGGCGAGGTACCTGCGGCTATGGTGACGGCGCTGGACGAGGCAGGCGGAGCTGAAATGAACGAGCCGCGGAAGACGCCGGCCGCCCGCGCGGCGGACCGGGCGGGCGCGAACGCCGAGGCCGTCGCCCGGATGACCGGCGCCGAGCCGGTGCTCATCGACGTTCAGCGTGCCGGGGACGTCATCCCGGGCATGACGCCGAACATGATCCTCACCTCCGGCCCGCCGCTGCCGTGGCCGGAGTACTACGGCGGGCAGCGCCGGGCCGTGGTCTACGGCGCGATCTACGAGGGCCTCGCGGCCGACGAGGCCGACGCCGAGGCGAAGCTGCGGGACGGCCGGATCCTCCTGGGCGCCACCCACGACCACAACAGCGTCGGCTCGGTGGCCGGGATCTACACCGCGTCGATGCCGGTTTTCGTGGTGGAAAATACGGAACGGGGCAACCGGGCTTACTGCAACTTCTACGAGGGCGAGTCCCGGCACCGGCTGAACTACGGTTCGTACAACGACGAGGTCCGCCGCGGCCTGGATTTCCTCCGCGACGACCTCGCGCCGGTGCTGCGGGACGTGATCGCCGCGTCCGGCGGCGTGCCGCTCAAGCCGCTCATCGGCCGGGCGCTGCGGATGGGCGACGAGCTGCACAGCCGGAACACGGCCGCCACCACCCTGCTGACCAGGGAACTGACCCCGCAGTTCGTGGAATACGCCGTCACTAGGTCGAAGGAGCGAGCGCTGACCGCGCTGAACTTCTTCTTCGCCAGCGACTACTCGTTCCTGCGGCTGTCGATGGCGGCGGCCAAGGCGATGGCCGACGCCGCCCGGGACGTCCCGGCGGCCAGCGTGGTCACCGCGATGACGATCAGCTGCCGGAACTTCGCGATCCGGGTCAGCGGCCTGGGCGACGAGTGGTTCCTCGGCCCGCTGCCGGAGGTGTCGTGCAAGCTGTTCGACGGGTTCACCGACGACGACGTGCAGTGGATCGGCGGCGAGAGCCACATCACCGAGACGGTCGGCCTCGGCGGGTTCGCCCAGGCGGCGGCGTTCGGCCTGCAGGCCTACCAGGGCGGGTCCGCGGCCGAGATGATCCGGATGAATTCCGCCATGTATGACATCACGGTCGCCGAGCATCCCGACTTCAAGATCCCGTACTTCGGGTTCCGCGGCACCCCGGTCGGCATCGACGTGTTCCAGGTGACGGCGAGCGGGACGGTGCCGGTGATCGACGGCGGGCTGGCCGGGAAGGACGGCGGGCAGATCGGGGCCGGCATCCTGCGCGCGCCGATGGAGTGCTTCACCGCCGCCGCAGCCGCCTACCAGGAGAAGTACCCGGGGTGACTACTCCGTCCTGAGCGTGACGGCGGGCTGTGTGCGCGCGGCGGCCCGGCCGGGGAACGCGGCCACAACGTTCGCCAGCACCAGGAGCGCCGGAAACGCCAGCAGCACCAGCGAGGAGATGACCGGCACCGGCTTGATCGCGAACTGGCCGGCGAAGGCGAGCCAGGCCAGGCGGCCGGCCACCGCGCCGAGCGGCAGGCCGAGAACCAGTCCGCTGACCGCGATGGCCGTCGCCTGCCACGCTACCGCCGCCCGTACCTGCCGCCGGACGAACCCGATCGCCTTCAGGATGGCCAGTTCCCGCCGGCGGCGCCGCACCGAGGTGACCAGCGTGTGCGCGACCGTGGCGATGGCGAGCAGCGCAAGCAGCAGGGCGAGGGTAAGCGGCAGGCTGCTCACCTCCCGGAGGTTGCGTACCGCCGGCGGCGGCACCGCGGGCAGCACGACGCCGGGGAACTGCCGCTTGAGCCGGGCGATGGCGGCCTGCTCGCCGGGCTGGCGAAGCCGGACCAGGAACACGTTGCGGGGCAGCCGCGTCCCGCTCACCGCGTCCGCGCCGGCCAGCGTCATCACTCCGCCCTCACCGAGCTGCGCCTGCTCGTTGGTGATCTCTGGCGATAGAACCACCTGCCCGGTGATGTGCAGCGGCATTGGCCGGCCGGCTGGCCGCGCCAGGACGACGTCGCCGATGCGCTTGTGCAGCGCCCGCAGCTCACCGCCGCTCAGGGCGATCTCGCCGGGGGCCCGGGGCAGCCGGCCAGCCAGCACCGGAGGTACCACGTGCCCGCGAACGGCCCGGAGTCCGACGATTGTGACGTCCCGGCCGTCCAGTCGCCCGTCGCCCAGCGAAGTCGCGGTGTACCCGGTGACATCGGCGTCCGCACGCAGCCGCGGTTCGATCTGCGCGCTGGTGTCGCCGGAGTGCGGGTTTCCGACAGCGACCGCCCAGTCCCAGCCCGTGACGGCCGGATCCTGGATCAGGCGGGCCAGGCTGGAGCCGAAGATCAGCGCGGCGATCACCGCCGCGAGCGACACTGCTATGCCCGTGATCGCCGAGCGGACGGGGACGGCGGTGGCGTCCCGGCCTGGCTCGAACGCGAGCCGGACGCCGACTACCGCGGCCAGCGGGAAGCCGTGGCCGGCTACCCACCGACCGGCCCGCGAGCCCCCGGTCACCGCTTCCGCAGCGGGTCGTCCGGTGCGGATCCGCACGACCCGCCACGCCGTGGCGGCCGCCCGGCCGGTCAGCAGCAGCGTAAGGCAGGCGGCGCCGCCCAGCAGGATGGCCGCATTGAAAGACAGGCCGGGGGAGATTTCCGCCTCGCGGGCCAGCCCGATCGGGGTGAGGACCGACAGCCCATAGGCGGCCGGGATGGCCAGCACCATTCCGGCGGCACAGATCAGCGCCCCCGGCGCCAGCGCCACCGCGAACAGCTGCCGGCGCGAGCTGCCGAGCGCGCGCAGTGTGGTGAAATCGCCGGAGCTACCGTAAGCCAGCCGGGCGATGCCCTGGGCGACGATGACGAGCATGGCCAGCGCCATGATGACCCCGAACAGCAGCAGCGCCAGCGCCTGCAGGGACGTTCCCCGCTCGGCGGCGGCCGCCGCCACGGCATCGTCAGACCCGATAAGCACCTGGGCATGCGGGCCGGCCACGCGTTTCACCCCGGCCTCGAAAGCGGTCAGGCCGGCCAGGCCGCGGCGCAAGTGGAAGGAGAGCCCTTCGTCGTTGGCTATCGAGCTGCTGAACCGCTGGTAGAAGGCGCGCGTCACATATACCGAGGCGGTGCCCGCGTAGCTGACGTCGGCCGGTACGCCATTGCTGTCGGCCAGGTCAGTCGGCAGCCTGATGATGCCGACGACGCGCACGGCGGGCAGCACGACCGGGGGCGGGGCCGCGCTTCCGGTCAGCACCTGCCGCGCCTGGTCGGGCCGGTAGCCGCGAAGCCTGATGACTGAGCCGACGCCCGCCCGCAGGAAGCGCGCCGCAGTTTCGTTGATCATTACCTCGCCGGCTCGCGAGGGGTTCGCAGACCGTCCGGCCACGATGATCGCGCGGGCCTGCGGCGGGCGATCGATCAGCGCCCAGGTGCCCACCTGGGCCAGCGCCCGGCCGCCAGCCATCGGGGCCGCGAACATCATGGCGCCGCGCTCGGTGTACGCGACACCAGGCAGCGCGCCGATCGCGCCCATCCGCCGCGGGCTGGCCACTACCTGCCCGTCGGTGGGGCCCGCGTACTGGACGAACTGGGCGACCGCCGTGTCGGTCCGCCGCGCCCCGGCCAGCGCGGTCAGGACGACCGCCCCCATCATGCCGGTGACCAGCACCAGGACGACTGTGCTGCGCCAGTCCTGGCGCAGCCCGGCGCGAACCCGCAGCCACACTGCCCGCATCTGATCTCCGCCCACGACCGCGCCGAACATCGCTACCGCGATTGTCCGGCTCCTGGCCGGCCTCCGCGCGGGGGGCAGCACCACATTCGGGGCTTTCCGCCCGGGGGGCCAGCACCACCTTCCGGCCGGCCGCAGCCTGGCCGCCGTTTGCCCGGTGCCCTCCGGCTCGCATTGCCGGTGCGATGCTGCTTCCAGGCATAATAGCTGCAGTTCAGGCCAGCGAGGCCGGCCCCAGCCCACCTGCGTGGGCGCCCAGCCAGCCCCACCAGCTACCTCAGGCACTCGGCTAACCCGGCGCGTGGCCGGGAGCCGGGCTGTCGGCGGGCCGGGGGATGATGGAGGGGTGGCTTACCGGGAGAGAGCGGCCGGGATACCGGGCGTGGTGCTGTGGGAGCGGTCCGTCCTGCCCTCGGCCACCCGGAGCCGGATCCTGCCCGATGGCTGCCTGGACCTGATCTGGGATGGCCGCAAGCTGGCCGTCGCCGGGCCGGACCCGGCGGCGCGGTGGGACGAGAGCCCAGCCGGTGCTTCCTATACCGCGCTGCGGTTCCACCGGGGGACCGGGCCGGCCGCGCTGGGCATCCCGGCGGCGGAGCTGGCCGGGCAGGTCCCGCGGCTGGCCGACGTCTGGCCGGCGGCGGCGGCGCGGGAGCTGACCGAGCGGGTCGCGGCCGACCCGGCCGGGGCGCTGACCGAGTGGGCGGCCGGGGCGGTGACCGGCGACCGGGTGGACCCGATCGGCGCGCCGGTGCATGCGCTGGCCCGGCGCGGGGCGCCGGTGGCGCTGATGGCGGACCGGCTCGGGCTCAGTGCCCGCCAGCTGCAGCGGCGCTGCCTGGCCGTGTTCGGGTACGGGCCGCGGCGGCTGGGCCGGATCCTGCGGATGACCCGGGCCCTGGACCAGGCCCGGGCCGGGCTGCCGCTGGCCGAGGTGGCGGCGGTCTGCGGGTACGCCGACCAGGCGCACCTGAGCCGTGAGCTGCTGGCGCTGGGCGGCGCCACCCCGGCGTCGCTGGTGGCCGAGCTAACCGGGCGGCGCTAACCGGACAGCAGCTAACTCAGGCGGGCTTGAGGTCGTGGTACTCGATCCGGTCCGGCCAGGGGACCCAGGCGGCGGCGCGGGCCGGGGTGATCATCCGGCCCACCGGGCTGGATACGCACAGGCCGTCGAGATCCTCGGCGGCGCTGCGCAGCACGAGGTCCGCGACGGCCGAGCCGATGCCGGGCGGGTCGATGTCCCAGGTGCCGTGGTGAATGCCGTCGCGCACCAGCTGGACGGCCGACGGGGTGCCGTTGCGGGACACCATCTTGACCTCGCCGAGCCGGCCCGCGTCCCGGAGAGCCTGGACCGCGCCCAGCATCGTCTCGTCGTTGAACGGCACCAGCCCGTCCAGGGACGGGAAGTCGGCCAGCAGGTTCGCGGTCTTCTCCTGGCCGCCGGAGGCGACGTCGGTGGTGTTCTTGTAGCGGGGGTCCTCCGGGTCGTTGACGGTGACCAGGCCGGTGGCGTTCAGCCCGTGCCGGATGCCGGCCAGCAGCTCGATGTCGTCGATCACGTCGGGACCGCCCACCACGGCCACCCGGCCGCCGGGGGGCAGCAGGCCGGCCAGGTACTCCATCATGTAGACGCCCTGGTTGAAGTTCGGGTAGACCACCGACGCCTCGACCGGGTAACGCGGCCGCTCGAAGCTGACCACCCTGACCCCCTGGGCCCGCGCGTAGGCCACGGCGTCCGCGGGCACCACCGGGTCGATCACCCACACCACGATCGCGTCGTAGCCCGCGTCGGCGCCGGCCCGCACCGCGCGGCCGGCCAGCTCCCGCCAGCCCGGGTCGGCGAAGTCCGCGTAGGCGACCCGCAGCTCGGCGCCGGCCGCGGCCAGCCTGCTCTCCAGGCCGTGGCAGATCGCGTCGACGGCGGCGTTGGCCCCGTACGGCATCGGGCTCACGTACAGTGCCCGCATCTCAGCCGGTCACCTCCCACAGCCGGGCGGGCAGCTCGCCGGACAGCACCTCGCAGCCGGTCTCGGTGACCAGGACCTGCTGCTCGAACACGAAGATGCCGGCCAGGCCGCCGTCCGGGTGGGCCGGGGCCAGGATCGGCTCCAGGCAGAGCACCATGCCGGGCTGGACGCTGACGTCGTCGTCCGGGTCGTCGTGCACCTGGATCAGTGGCCGCTCCCACAGCTCAAGGCCGATGCCGTGCCCGGCCACCGCGCCGACCGGCTCGGTCAGGCCGGCCGCGGCCACGTGCCGGGCGGCGGCGCCGATGAGCTCGGAGACCCGGGTGCCGGGTCGCACCGCGTCGACCATGACTCCGGTCGCCTCGGCCGCCACCTCGGCGTACCGCCGGTCCTCCGGGCGCAGCCGGCCCACCCCGATCAGCCGCAGGATGTCGGAGACGTAGCCGTCGCTCGCGCCGCCGCCGTCCACGAACACGATGTCGCCGTCGCCGATCACGTTGTCCGAGGCCGGCGAGTCGACCAGCGGGTACCGGGCCCGGCCGGAAACGCAGTTCACGAACAGCGGCCTGGTCCCCGCGGTCGAGCCGCTGCGGTACATGGTCGAGCTGATGATGGCGACGAGTTCCTTCTCCGTCATGCCCGCCGCGGCGGCCTCCAGGCCGGCCCGGTAGCCGGCCACCGCGGCGCCGACCGAGCGGCGGATCCGCTCGATCTCCAGCGGGCTCTTCAGCATCCGCAGGGCCGAGATCAGCCGGCCCGCGTCCCGTGGCGGCGGCCCGGCCGCTGACCAGCCGAGCAGTGAGCTGACCAGATGCTGCGGCAGGGCCATGAAGCTGCCCGGGCCGTACTCGAAGCCGACCCGGCCGGGCGTGGCCCCGATGTCGGCCAGGTGCCCGTGCACCCGGGCGGGCAGTTCCTCCGGCCGGAGGTAGGTGCCGACCGTCGCCCACGATGTGCCCGCCGCGCAGCCGGCGTTGAAGGACGAGCAGAACAGGGCCGCCTGCCGCGGGTCGCGGGTCGCGACGAAGATCGTGGGCAGCCAGCGGCCGACCGCCCAGATCACCGAGTTGTACCCGGACAGGTACCGGACCGGCTCCTCCTGGGTCAGCACGAGGGCATCGAAGCCCTGGCTGTCCATCAGCGCGGCCAGCCGCGCGTACCGGCGGCGGTATTCCCCGATCGGGAAGTCCGGCGTCACGGCCGGCCGCTCGCCGAGATCCAGGCCGGTCCCGTCAATTCCGGTGATCGTGGCCAGCGCCGCGTCGATGTTCATCTGGTGGCTCTCCCGGCCGGCCGGTGCGTCACTCGCGTGCCGCCGGCTCGACCACCGCCGCGCCCGCCGGGTCAGGCTTGTTCCGCAGGCTGGCGAACCACCAGATCAGGCCGACGATCAGGGTGCCGATGGCCAGGTCCTCGATCACCGGCAGCGGCCCCAGATCGGGATTGGTGACCTCCCGCGGCCAGGCCGCGTCCCACAGGATGATGACCGTCCAGACCAGGCCGGCCACGGTAATCGGCAGGCCCCACTTGCCCAGGCTGAACTGCGAGGCGGACCGGGGCCAGCCCTGCAGCCGCCGCACCAGCAAGGCGCAGAACACCAGGATGTACGGGATGATGATCAGCGCGGTGATGGCCGCGACGATCACCGGGATCCGCTTGATGAAGATCAGCGGGACGATCGAGAGCACCACGGCCACCGCGATCGTGCCCAGCGGCTCGTCGGTGCGCGGCGACAGCCGGGTCAGGAATCCCGATCCGGGCAGCTGGCCGTTGCGGGCCATGCCGTAGATCATCCGCACGATCGTCGCCAGCGTGGCGATCGCGGTGCTGAAGACGGAGATGATCGCGCCGGCGAAGAAGAGCTTGGTGAAGCCCGACCCCAGCGTCGCGGTGAGCACGTCCGGGATCATGTTCGGGTCGGTCATCGCCTTGCCCATGTCCGGGATGGAGAGCAGCAGGGCAAAGTCGAAGATGAACAGGATGAGCGCGGTGCCGGCCAGGCCCGCGATGATCGCCTGGCTCGGCTTGATCCTGGACTTGCGCGTCTCCTCGGCGAAGGCCCCGGCGGTCTCGAAGCCGACCAGCTGCGTCACCACCAGCGCGATCACCACCAGGAACGGCCAGAGGTAGCTGCCGTGCCCCTGGACGCCGCCGGTGGTGCCGAGGACCGATAGCGGCTGGTGCTTATGGAACAGCAGGCCGATGGCCGCGCCGAGCAGGACCAGGAGCTCAAGCACCACGCCGATGCTGTTCAGCGTCGCGACCACCCGGACGCTGGTCGCGATCAGGACCGCGGCGGCCAGCGTGGTCAGGATCGAGATGATCACCTGATGGCTCAGGGTGACGGTCAGGCTGGTGAACAGGCCCGACAGGACGACGTTCATCACGGTACCCACCGCGGGCATGACCAGGATGATCGCGACTACGTAGAACAGCCCCGTTATCCAGCCGAGGAAATCCCCGCCGAGCTCGCGCGCCCACTGGTAGATACCGCCGGTCAGCGGGTAGTGCGAGCTCAGCTCCGCCCAGGTCAGGGCGAGCAGCATCTGCAGCGCGAAGATGATCGGGATCGCCCAGATGAAGGCGGGACCGCCGATGGCCAGGGTGGCCCCGGTGATCAGCAGGGCGCCCGTGGTCGGTCCCTGGAAGGCGACGGCGAAGAGCGACCCGGTAAAGAAGCCGAGCGCGCGCTTGAACCGCGGCTCGACGCCGAGCTGCTGCAGGTACTCGCTGTCGCTGAGTTCGCGGGCCTCCGCGGCACGTACGGACGGGTTGTCAGTCACTGCGGCCTCCGTCGGTCAGCCTGGCTGCGGCATGATCGGATGTTAGAGGCACAGTTCGAATAGCACAATGGGCAATCGCCAAAACTGCGTGTTTAAGCCACTCCAGGAGCTCATAGTGCTGGATCTCGAACACACCGGCCGGAGCCTGGGCAGCGGCTCGCTGGCTCAGGCGATTTCCCACTCGTAGGAGAACTTGACCACCTTCAGGATGATCGACGTCTCCAGGCTGGTGATCCCGGGCAGGCAGCCCAGCTTGCCGGTCACGAACTCGAGCAGGTGCTCCTGATCGGTGAAGAACGCCTCCAGCATCAGGTCGTAGCGTCCCGCCGACATCCCCACATAGCGCACCTCGGGATAGGTGCGGATGGTGTCGGCCACCGAATGGATCGCGGTCAGCTCGACCGACACGCCCATAATGGCCGACAGCAGCATCCCGGATGCCTCCGGCGTCGGCACCGCGACGATGCTCATCAGCCGCTCATCCAGCAGGTGCGCGATCCGCTTGCGCACCGTCGTCTCGGTGATCTCCAGCGACCGGGCGATCTCGGTGTTACTCAGCCGCCCGTCCACCTGCAGCATCTTGATGATCCGGCGATCAAGATCATCCACCCGGCGGCCCCGCCCGCGGGCGACCCCGGTGACGGGTTCCTGCCCCTCCAGGCCGTTTCTGGCGACCACGCCACTCCCATCCCTACCGGGTCGGCGGACCGGACGTCCCGGCCCGCAGCCCGGATCCGCGGCCGCGGCCGCAGTCCCGCCCCGCAAGCGGCACCATCATAGAGTCCGCCGTCCTAGAGTGGTCCTTCATGACGGCCCGTCCCCTGCAGGAGATGATGGACGCGGGCTGGGCCGCGGCGCTTGAGCCGGTCGCGGGGCGGATCGCGGCGATGGGCGACTTCCTGCGCGCCGAGGTCGCGGCCGGGCGCAGTTACCTGCCCGCCGGCGACCTGGTGCTGCGGGCGTTCCAGCAGCCGTTCGACGGCGTGCGGGTGCTCATCGTGGGACAGGACCCCTACCCGACCCCCGGCAATCCGGTCGGGCTGAGCTTCTCGGTGGCGCCTGACGTACGGCGGCTGCCGGCCAGCCTGGTCAACATCTTCCGTGAGTACGGCGAGGATCTCGGTTACCCGAGGCCGTCCAGCGGCGACCTGAGCCCGTGGACCGAGCGCGGCGTGATGCTGCTGAACCGGGTGCTGACCACGGCGCCCGGCCAGCCGGGCGCGCACCGCGGGCAGGGCTGGGAAGAGGTCACCGAGCAGGCCATCAAGGCGCTGGCCGGGCGCGGCCGCCCGCTGGTGGCGATCCTCTGGGGCCGGGACGCGCGCAGCCTGGCGCCGCTGCTCGGCGCCGAGCGCTGCATCGAGTCGGCGCATCCCAGCCCGAACTCGGCCGACCGCGGCTTCTTCGGCTCGCGCCCATTCAGCCGGGCTAACCGGCTGCTGGAGCGCGAGGGCGGGCCATCGGTCGACTGGAAACTGCCATAGCCGGAATTCCCGCCGGACCCGGGTCAGGCGGCCGGGCGGGGCGCCCGGTAGGCCAGGATGGCGTCCAGCACCGGGTCGCGGTTCTGCCGGTAGGCCTCGAAGGTGGGCGGCAGGTAGATCTCCGGCGCGATCCAGGGCCGGTCATCGAACGGCCAGGACGTCTGCCAGTACAGGTCGGACACGTTGGCGATGGCCTTGCTGTAGGGAAGCTGGAACGTCGCGGTCTCGCCGGTGAAATTGGGCCGCGATCCGGACGGCTCCCCGGCGAAGATCGCATTGGTCTCGCGCTCGATGGCCGTCGCGGTGTTCTGCGCCGCGGAGAACGTGCCGCGCCCGATGATGACGAAGAGGCTGCCGGGCTGGCTGATCCTGGCGCAGCCGATCAGGTGGTGCAGCAGCGGCTGGGCCAGCAGCGTATTGCCGCCGCCGTTCCAGCGCAGGTCGATGACGAGTGCCTCGGCCTGCTCGCGGTCGATGAAGCCGAAGAGCCGCTGGCAGCAGGCGGCCAGCGTCTCGCCCGGCCCATCGCCGAGGCCGTTGAGCTGGAAGTAGACCAGGCGGTGCGCCGGCAGGTGCTCGAACCAGTACCGGTCGTCGCAGTGCCGCAGGTACAGCGGCAGCGGGCCGGGCAGCGTGTCGGGCAGCGATATCCACCCGGCCGGGCACGGCCGGTCGGGGGCCGCGGACGGCGCGGTGGTCGGGTACTCGCGCGGCACCGGGGCGGCAATCGCCTCGATCGTCGCCTGGCCGGTGGACTGGTCCGGGAACCGGACGGTCAGCGTGACCCGGCCCGGATCGGGGATCAGGCCCAGGGCGTGCAGCATCGGCGCCCACGGCAGCAGCTCCGGGCCCAGCCAGGCGACCTGCTGGGCGTTGTCGCGGCTGATCAGCGGCTCGAGCGCGGCCAGGACCGCCGCGGCCGGGTGCGCACCGACCCGCAGGACCTGCGCCCCCAGCAGCCGCCGGTACGCCGGGGCTGCGGCGGTCACGAACAGCCCCTCGCCGAACTGGTAGAACTTCACCGGCAGGATCCGGTTGAGGTCCCGGTCGCCTTCCGGCGGGGCGATGAAGGCGTGACCGTCGCCGAGCGGCTGCAGCAGTCTCAGCATTCCGGCGATGATCTGGGCGTCGGACCGGTCCGGCACGGCCCGGGCCAGCCGGCTCACCCGGGCGTCAAAGCCGGGCTCGGAGATGCCGCCGCGGAACGGGGCCGGGGCCCGGCGCTTGACCTCGCGAGTGAGGAACGAGATGTCGGCGCGCCAGCCCTCGTCCCGGGACAGGCCATCGGCGTCGATGATCCCGAGCATCTCGCGCACGGCGTCAGCGGCCAGCAGCGATCTCCAGTGCCCGTCGGTGCGCGGCCGGTCCAGGTCCCGGAACCCGAGCCGCAGGGCGCTGTGGAGCGCATCAATCGCGCGGTCATCCTCGCCCAGCCGGGCGTGACAGCAGGCGATGCGGTAGGCGACCTCGCCGGGGAACAGGAGGCCGGTGATCTGCCCTGCCCAGACGCCGAGCTCGGCGGCCCGCTGATAGGCGGGCAGCGCGCCGCGGTAGTCGTTCAGCGCGAAGCGGGCCTCGCCCAGGCGGCCCCAGTGACTGCCCCGCATCGGGTTGCGCTCCACCACCTGCGCCCACAGCGCCGCGGCCGCGGCCCACCGGGCCGAGCCGCTGCTCGCTTCCGCCTCGGCCACCGTCCGCAGGTAGCCGGCCACGTCCGTGCCGCCGATGCCCGTCCCGGCCACGTCCGTCCCGCCGGTGCACGTCCCGCCGATGTATGTCCCGCCGATGCCCGCCATAAGCGCAACATAGCTTGCGGAAGATACCTTGCGCAAGATATCTTTTGGTATGGCTATCGCTGCGGATCCTGACCGGGCGCCCGATCCGAAGACCTTGCGGGCGCTGGCGCACCCGTTGCGCTGGAAGCTCATTGACCTGCTCGGCAGCGAAACCACCGCGACCGCGACGCGGTGTGCCGAGGTACTCGGCGAGAGTGAGGCCAGCTGCTCCTACCACCTGCGCATCCTGGCCAAGTACGGCTACATCGCCCGCGCCGCCAGCACCGGAAGCCGGGAGAAGCCCTGGCAGCTGACCCGGCCGGACCAGAACCTGTTCCCGGCCGAGCCGGACGCCGGAACCGCCCGGGCCGCCGAGGCGGCCGTGGAGGTATTCCTCGATCACGAGATCGCGAAGCTCAAGTCCCGGCTGCGCCGCAAGAGCCTGGAGCCGCCGGCTTGGCAGCAGGCCACCCGGCTGCAGGGGACCAGTACCTGGCTGACGGCGGACGAGCTGCGGCAGGTCAGCGATCAGCTGGACGAGATCACCTCCCGGTACCTCGACCGCCTCAGCGACCCGGCCCTCCGGCCGCCGGGCTGCCGTGAGGTCCGGCTGTTTACCGCCACGACGGTCGCCCCGCCCGCGGCACCGGCGGGGCCCGCAGCACCGGCGCCGTAGCCCCGGCTTGACACCTCCAGAGATAACCGCTATCTATATTAGATAACCGTTAGCGGAGGGTGCCGTGCAGCAGGAAGTGGTGCTGGCCATGCTGGCCAAGGAGCCGTCGCACGGCTATCAGCTGCGCGCGCGGCTGCGGCAGGCGCTCGGCCCGCTCGGGGACGCGATGAACGCCGGGCAGATCTACGTCACGCTGACCCGGCTGGAGAAGGCGGGCCTGGTGACCGGCCAGGCGGCGGCCGGACTGGCGGACCGGCCGGACCGCAAGGTGTACGAGCTGACCGCGGCGGGCCAGCAGCGGGTCACGGGCTGGCTCACCGAGGTGAGCTGGCCCAAGCCCGATCTGGCCGAGTTTCACCTGAAGCTGATCGCGGCCGCGGCGGCCGGGCTGGCCGACCCGATCTCGATCGTGGACGCGCAGCGCCGCGAGCTGCTGCGGCGGCTGCGGGACGCGCAGCGGGCCGCGATGGCCGAGCCGGACGGCTCCGCCGCCGGGCTGCTGCTGGAGGGCATCGTGCTGCGGCTGCAGGCGGACCTGCGCTGGCTTGAGGCCTGCGAACGAAACTGGACCGGCCTAAGGGGCACATCATGAGCGACACCGGCCGCGCTGGCGGCACTGGCCGCGAAAACGGCACCGCGAGCACCGGCGTCCTGCGGGCCCGCGGGCTGGGCAAGGAGTACGGCAAGGCGGCCGGGCTGGTGCGCGCCGTCGACCAGGTCGACCTGGATGTCGCCGCCGGCGAGACGCTGGCGGTGATGGGGCCGAGCGGCTGCGGGAAGTCGACGCTGCTGCACCTGCTCGGCGGCCTGGACCGGCCCACCTCGGGGGAGCTATGGCTGGACGGGCAGCGCATCGACCAGCTGAGCGAGCGAGCGCTGGCCCGGCTGCGGCGCAGCGCCGTCGGGTTCGTATTCCAGGCCTTCCACCTGATGGACGAGCTCACCGCGGTGGAGAACGTGGAGCTGCCCGCGCTGCTGGCCGGCCGCTCGGCGCGGGCGGCCCGGCGGCGGGCCAGCGGCCTGCTGGATGAGGTCGGGCTGGCCGACCGGGCCTCGTTCCTGCCCTCGGCGCTGTCCGGCGGCCAGCGGCAGCGGGTCGCGATCGCCCGGGCGCTGGTCAGCGACCCGCTGGTGGTGCTGGCCGACGAGCCCACCGGCAACCTGGACAGCGAGGCCACCCTGGAGGTGCTCCGGCTGTTCGACCGCCTGCATCAGGCCGGGCAGACGCTCGTCATCGTCACCCACGACTCGCGGATCGCGGCCACCGCCGACCGGCTGATCTCCATGCGCGACGGCGCGTTCGTGGACGAGACCAGGCTGACCGGCGGCACCACCGGGCACCTCGGTGCCCTGGCCGGGCTGGAGAGCTGACGCCATGGGCAAGCTCCTGCTCGTCGGCCGCCTGGCCGCCCGGGACCTGCGGCACCGCTGGGCGCAGGCCGCGCTGCTGCTGCTGGCGATCACCGCGGCCACCGCCACCCTGACCCTCGGGCTGGCGTTGCACGGGGTAACCAATCAGCCGTATCAGCAGACCCGCGCGGCCACGAACGGCCCGGACGTGGTGGCCCAGCTCGGCAGCCCGAGGCCGGCACCCCACGGGCCCGGGCAGGCGACCAAGTCACCGGTCGCGGCCCAGGTCAAGGCACTGGTCCACGCTTCCGGGGTGATCGGTCACAGCGGGCCCTATCCGGTCGCCTCGGCCCTGCTGCGGGCCCGCGGGCATACGGCTGGCGTGGAGGCGGAGGGGCGCGGCCAGCCAGCAGCCCTGCTTGACCAGCCAAAACTGACCGCGGGCAGCTGGGTGAGCAATGGCGGCGTGGTGCTCGAGCGAACCCTCGCCGAAGCGCTCGGCGTCAGCGTCGGCGACCGGATCACCCTGAACGGCCGGCCGTACGCGGTGGCCGGGATCGCGGTGACGGCCGCGGAACCGCCGTACCCGAACCTTTGCGACATCGAGGGTGGCGGCTGCGCTTTTGCCCTGCAGGGCAATCTGCTGATCAACCCTGGCCTGGCCTGGGTTACCGAGCCGGATGCCCGCGCTCTGGCCTCCGCCGGGGCGCCGTTGTCGTACTTCCTGAACCTGAGGCTCAGGGACCCGGCCACGGCCACCGCGTTCGCCAATGCGTACAACAACGCCAGCTCGGTCCCCGGCCACCCGTACCTGCACGCCGACGCCCCGTACCTGATTCCGTGGCCGAGCATCGCCGCCGCGGACGGCCTGCTGGTGCAGGATGAGCAGAGTGTGCTGTCGCCCGGCGCGTGGCTGGCCGGGCTGCTGGCGCTGGCCAGCGTGGCCGTGCTGGCCGGCGGCCGGATGGCGGAGCGCACCCGGCGGGTCGGCCTGCTCAAGGCGGTCGGCGGCACGCCGGGACTGGTCGCCGTGATCCTGCTGGCCGAGAACCTGGTCCTGGCCCTGGCCGCGGCGGCGGCCGGGCTGGTCATCGGCTGGCTGGCCGCCCCGCTGATCACCAGCCCTGGGCCGGCCTGGTCGGGACGCCCGGCGCGCCATCACTCACCCTGCCTAGCGCCGGGCTGGTGGTGGCGGTCGCCCTCCTGGTCGCCCTGGCCGCGACGGCGGTACCCGCCATCCGCGCCGCCCGCACCAGCACGGTCAGCGCGCTGGCCAACGCGACCCGCCGGCCGCGGCGCCGGGCCGCGGCGATCAGAATCTCCCGGCGGCTGCCGGTGCCGCTGCTGCTGGGACTGCGGCTGGCCGCCCGCCGGCCGCGCCGCGCCCTGCTGGGCACGTTCAGCATCGCCGTCACGACCATGGGCGTCATCGCCATACTCACTTTCCACGCCACCGCCGACAACAGACTCGTGGGGTCGGGCGGGCTGGGCAATCCGGTACTCAGCCGGGATGAGCAGATGCTGACGGTGCTCACGGTCGTGCTGCTCACCTTGTCGGCCCTGAACGCGATCGTCACGACCTGGGCGACGGTGCTAGACGCCCGGCAGGCAACGGCGCTGGCGCGGGCGCTCGGCGCGACCCCGCAGCAGGTCAGCGCGGGGGTGTCGGCGGCCCAGCTGCTTCCGGCGCTGCCGGGCGCCATCCTCGGCGTCCCGCTCGGCATCGGGCTGTTCGCGATCGCGAACGGCGGGGGAGCGACGGCGACGATCCTGCCGCCGGCCTGGTGGCTGGCCGCCGCGGTGCTGGGAATCCTGGTCGCGGTGGCCGGGCTGACCGCGATTCCGGCCCGCATCGGCGCCCGCCGCCCCGCGGCCGAGATCCTGCAGGCCGAAACGGCCTGATGCACGCCGAAGCGATGGCCGCCGGGCCGTGATCGTGGTCCGGCGGGCTGGCGGTCAGAGCTGGTCCGGGGCGGTGACGCCGAGGAGGCCGAGGCCGTTGGCCAGGACGATCCTGGCCGCGTCGGCCAGCCAGAGCCGGGCCCGGCCGAGGTCGTCTGGTGGCTGGCCGTCGCGCGGCAGCACGCGGCACGCGTCGTAGAACTTGTGGTAGGCGCTGGCCAGGTCTTCCAGGTATCTCGCGACGCGGTGGGGCTGGCGCAGTTCGGCAGCGCTGGCCACCACGGCGGGGAACTCGGCGAGTGCCTTGAGCAGATCGTTCTCCCGCGGGTGCGAGAGCAGGCCCGGGTCGTACGTGCCGCCGCGCGTGCTGCCCGATTCGCCGGCCGCGCGCAGCAGCGACACGATCCTGGCGTGCGCGTACTGCACGTAGTAGACGGGGTTGTCGTTATTGCGCCGGGTCCACAGATCGAGATCGAGGTCGATGGGAGAGTCGAGCGAGTACCTGGCCAGCGCGTAGCGGGCCGCGTCGACGCCCAGGGCGCCGACGATGTCGCCGATGCTGACGACGGTGCCGGCCCGCTTGGACATCCGCACCGGCTGACCGTCACGGACCAGGTTGACCAGCTGCCCGATGAGGACCTCCAGCGTCTGATCGGGGTCATCGCCGAAGCAGCCGGCGATGGCCCGCAGGCGGCCGACGTACCCGTGGTGATCCGCGCCCAGGATGATAATGATCTTGCTGAAGCCGCGGCGTCGCTTGTCCAGGTAGTAGGCACAGTCGGCGGCGAAGTACGTGAATTCGCCGTTCGCGCGGATGTAAACGCGATCCTTGTCGTCGCCGGAATCCGTGGTGCGCACCCAGGTGGCACCCTCGGCCTCGTAGACGTGGCCGGACTGCCTTAGCCGGGCCAGGGCCGAGCTGAGCTCGTCCCGGTCGCGCAGGTCCTGCTCCGCGAAGTAGACGTCGAAATGCACGCCGAATCCGGCCAGCGAGGTCTTGATTTCGGCAAACATCAGCTCGACGCCCTCGGACCGGAACACCGCGCGGGCGGCTGAGTCCGGCCGGCTGGGCAGGTCCGGGTGCCTGGCCAGCACCGCCGCGGCGATCTCGCCGATGTACTCGCCGGCGTAGCCCCCGGCCGGAGGCGCCTGGCCGCGCGCGGCGGCGAGCAGCGAGTCGGCGAACCGGTCGATCTGCGCGCCCGCGTCGTTGAAGTAGTACTCGGTGCCGACCGTGGCGCCCTGCGCGCGCAGCAGCCTGGCCAGCGCGTCGCCAACGGCGGCCCACCGCACGCCGCCGATGTGAATCGGCCCGGTCGGGTTGGCCGAGACGAACTCGAGGTTGACCCGCTGTCCGGCCAGCAGCGTCCCGTGCCCGTAGGCATCGCCCTGCTCGATCACGGCGCCGGCCACCGTTCCCGCGGCCGCGGGAACGAGCCGGATGTTCAGGAACCCGGGGCCCGCGATCTCGACGCTCTGGATGGCCGGGTCGCCGGCCAGCTTCTCGGCGATCGCCTGCGCCAAGACCCGCGGCGGCAGGCCCGCTCTCCCGGCCACCCGGAGCGCGAGATTCGAGGCGTAATCACCGTGCCCGGGATTCCTCGGCCGCTCGACCCCCGCCTCGGCCGGCAGCACGGACCGGTCCAGGCCCCGGTCGGTCAGCACGGCCGCGGCCGCGGCCATGACCACGTCGGCCAGCTGGGCGGGAGTCACACCGGGATGCTAAAGCTCCGGGCCCAGGCTACGCAGCCGGTTAACTACCCAGGAAGGCCGTGACCAGCTCGTGGAACTCGGCCGGCCGCTCCAGGTGCGGCGAGTGCCCGCAGCCCGGCAGCACCTGCTCGGCATACCGCCCGCCCGCCGCGCGGTACCGGTCCAGCACGGCCCGCATCTGGCCGACCATCGGCTGCGGCGGGTAGGCATCAGCTCCCGGCCAGCCCGGCACCGCGCCGAGCAGGCCCAGCTGGCCCAGGTCAACCAGGGACGCGTCGGACACGATCTGGTCCGCGTCACCGCGGATCCACAGCACCCCGGGCCGGGCGGCGATCTGCGCGAAGCCGGACACGTCGCAGTACCGCGGCGAGATCGCGTTGTTGACGCCACGGGTGCCCGGTGCCGTGCCCGGCCAGTTCGGCGAGGCCACCGCGTCGCCCGGGTAGAAGTCGTCGCCGGTCGCCATCTGCAGCATCCCGTCGACCAGCTCATCCTCGACGTGCGGCGGCAGCTCGAACGGCGGCTGGCCGTAGAGGGTGGTCAGCACCTGGCGGGGCGAGACCGGGTCACCGGAGCCGCGGTCACCCGCGGCGATACGGCGTACCATCTCGGGATTCGCCGTCCCGCCGCCGGAGCCGGCGAAATCCGGCCAGCAGGGCGTGCCGCCGGCGCCGCGAGTGCCGCCGAAGCCGTACGGCGACATCGGGCTTTCCAGCACGATCGAGGCGACGGCGCCGGGGTGATCGATGGCGTACTGGAGCACGACGCCGCCGCCGAGCGACCAGCCGAGCAGGTGCACCCGCTGGCCGCCGGGCACCAGGCCGCTCTCGGTCAGCAGCGCGTGCAGGTCGTCGGAGAAGTCCCTGACCCCGCGCCGCGCGTCGACCGGGACTGCCTCCGACCGCCCGAACCCGCGCAGATCGGCGGCCAGGCAGTGCCACCGCTCGCCCAGCACCCGCATGGTGGTGGCGAAGAACTGGGCGGACGAGACGTTGCCGTGCACGAGGACCAGCGCGGGCGCATCGCGCGGGCCCGACTCGAGCACGTGCGTGCGCAACCGGGACGTGCGGACCTCGATCGCCCTGACGGCGGCGGGCTGAGCGGACATGCGGTGAGATTACCCCGGCGGCTGGCTGGCGCCGCGGACCCGATGACAGACTTGCCCGCATGACCTATCTCGCCGCGGCTGATCGTTACGAGCAAATCCCCTACCGGCGCTGCGGGCGCAGCGGCCTCCAGCTGCCCGAGGTGTCACTCGGGCTGTGGCAGAACTTCGGCGACGACCGGCCGCTGGACACGCAGCGGGAAATCATCCGGCGGGCGTTCGACCTCGGCGTCACGCACTTCGACCTGGCGAACAATTACGGGCCGCCGTACGGCACGGCCGAGATCAACTTCGGCCGGATCATGCGCGAGGACCTGCGGCCCTACCGCGATGAGCTGATCATCTCCACCAAGGCCGGCTGGGACATGTGGCCGGGGCCGTACGGCGACCTGGGTTCCCGCAAGTACCTGCTGGCCAGCCTCGATCAGTCGCTGGCCCGGATGGGCCTGGACTACGTGGACATCTTCTACAGCCACCGGTTCGACCCGGACACGCCGCTGGAAGAAACCATGGGCGCGCTGGCCACCGCGGTGACGTCCGGGCGGGCGCTGTACGCCGGGATCTCCTCATACTCGGCGCAGCGGACCACCGAGGCGGCCGCCATCTTGCGCCAGCTCGGCGTGCCGCTGCTGATTCACCAGCCCTCGTACTCGATGCTGAACCGCTGGATCGAGGAGGACCTGCTCGACGTGCTGGAACGCGAGGGGGCCGGCTGCATCGCCTTCTCGCCGCTGGCCCAGGGCGTGCTGACCGGCAAGTACCTGAACGGGATCCCGGCGGGCTCGCGGGCCAGCCTGAGCGAGAGCTCGCTGGAGCCTGATCAGCTGACCGAGGCGACGCTGGGTCATGTCCGGGCGCTGAATGAGATCGCGCGGGCCCGCGGGCAGTCGCTGGCGCAGCTGGCGCTGGCCTGGGCGCTGCGCGACCAGCGGGTTACCTCGGTGCTGATCGGCGCCAGCAGCGTGGCGCAGCTGGAGGAGAACCTGGCCGCGGCCGGGCAGGCGGCCTTCACCGCCGCGGAACTCGCCGCGATCGACCGCGAGGCGGTGGAGTCCGGGATCAACATCTGGGCCACGTCGAGCGCGGGCTAGCACCGGTGCTGAATGGGACGGCATTGAACGGGGCAAGGTGACGGCATGCACTCGGTCGGGCTGGTCCTGCATCCGCTTCGCAACTGCGCCGAGGCGGCCGGCGCGGTACTGGACTGGGCCGCCGCCCGCGGCGGCAAGGTATACGGCGTGCCCGCCGAGGTGGGCCGGATCGCCGGCGCCGTCGCGGTCAGCGCCGAGGAGCTGGGCGAGCACTGTGACCTGCTCGTCAGCCTCGGCGGCGACGGCACCATGCTGCGGGCCATGCGGCTGGCCGACGGCCACCGGGTGCCGGTGCTGGGGGTCAATCTCGGCCGGCTCGGCTTCCTCGCGGAAGTAGACATCCCCGAGCTGCCGGGCGCGCTGGCCGCGATCGACGGGCACCAGTACAGCAGCGAATCACGCCTGGCCGTGGACGCCGAGGTCGATGGCGTGACCATGACCGCCTTCAACGACGTCGCCGTCGTCCGCGTCCCCGGGCAGGGCAGCGCCCGCGTCGGCCTGCTGGTGGACGGGTCGCCCTTCGTCAGCTACGCCGCCGATGCCGTCGTGGTGTCGACGCCGACCGGGTCGACGGCGTACAGCTTCGCGGCGGGCGGCCCGATCATGAGTCCGTCGGTCGAGGCGCTGCTGGTCACTCCGGCCGCCGCGCATTCGGCCTACAACCGCGGCGTGGTGCTGTCCATCGACGACTCGCTCGGACTGGACATCCTCCCGTCCAGCGGCCGCCTGGCCATTGAGGTCGACGGGCAGGTCAAGCGCTACGTGGGTCCCGGCGATCGGGTCGACCTGCGGGCCCGGCCGGACGCCGCGCAGGTGATCAGGTTCGGCGGCACGACCTTCTACGAGCGGGCCCGGCGCAAGCTGCGGCTCACCGATTCCGCCGAGATCGACCCGCGCTAGCGTCCCGGAGTGCCCAGCCTGGGCTAGCGTCCCGGAGCCCCCGGCTTGGGCTAGCGTCCCTCCCGCGCCCAGGCGGCCACCTCGGCACGCGAGGAGAACCCCAGCTTGGCCAGGATGTTGGAAACATGCCTGGCCACCGTGGCCGGGCTGATGAAGAGCTCTCTGGCGATGGCCTTGTTGCTGCGGCCCTTGGCGATGAGCGCGACGATCTCGCGCTCACGCGGGGTCAGCCCGGCCGGGAGAGCCGCGGCATCCCCGGCCGCGGCACCCCCGGCTGCGGCACCCCCGGCCGGATCAAGCGCCAGCGCGACGGCGCTCGCCGCGGTCAGGCCGGACCCTGCTGCCCACAGCCGCTGGATGGCAGGCTCCCCGAGATCACGTGCCGCGGCCAGGTACTGCTCGGTCCTGGCCCCGGAAAGCGGCGGGAGCTTCGCCGCCTCGCGCAGGGTCGCGGCCGCGGCCACCAGCTGCACGGCCCGGCCCGGCCGCTGCTCCGCGGCGGCAAGGGCGGCGAACCCCTCCAGGCCGCGGGCCACGCTGATCCGGGAGCCGGTGGACTGGCCGAGCCGGAGGCTATCGGCCAGATGCTGCCGCGCGGCCGCCAGGTCGCCCTGGTCCAGCGCGACCCGGGCCAGGCCGGCCAGGCAGCGGGCGATCTCCGGCCGGGAGTCGATCTCGCGCAGAATGGACAGCGCATCCAGGTAGTGCTGGCTGGCCCCGGCGGGGTCACCTCTTAACCGGCCCAGGTCGCCCAGCCCGAGCAGCGTGCGCGCGATGCCCCAGCGCTGGCCAATCCGGCGCAGCACGGCGATCGCCGCGTCCGCGAGTTCCTCCGCCTCCCGGAAATTGCCGCTCCAGCCCGCCGCCGCCGCCCGGTTGCCGAGGGCGTAGCCCTCGTTCCAGCCGTCACCGGCGGCCCGCGCGCCCGAGATGGCCTCGTCGGCGTGCAGCACCGCCTCCTGGATCTGGCCGGTATGCAGGGCAACCTCGGCGAGCAGGTTGAGCGCGGCCGCGATCCAGAATTCGTCCCCGGCGGCGCGGCACAGGGCCAGGCCCTCGGTGGCCCACTGGCGCGCACCGGCCGGATCGCTGGACAGGGCCAGCTGCGCGCGGCCGACCAGGGCCGCGCCCCGGACGCCCGCGGGCAGCCCGGGCGCATCGATGCCGAGGAAGGAGTCGAACCACTCGGCACCCTCGGCGAAGGCACCGCGCACGATCCAGACCGGCCGCACGGCGGTGCAGATCCGCAGTCCGGTCTCGGCGTCGCGATCGGCCAGGCAGCGGGCCAGCACCTGCAGCGCATTGCCCTCGTCGACGTCGTACCGGCGGAACACATCGACCCGGGCTGACCAGGGCGCCGGGATGATGGCCATGCCGATGGCCATGTTGTGCTCGGACACCCGCAGGGCGTAGTCGCGGAGCCGGCGGTACCTCTCGTCGGCCTCCCCGGCGTCGGCCAGCCGTTCGGCGGCATATTCGCGGATGGTGTCGAGCAGCCGGTACCTGGTCTGGCCGAGCGCTTCCGGCTCGACGACCACCAGCGACTTGTCCACCAGCCCGGTGATCAGGTCAAGCATGTGCCCGGCGGGCAGCTCGTCGTCGGCGCAGACGTCCTCGGCCATGTCGAGCGACCAGCCCGCGAAGACCGACAGCCGCCGCAGCATCAGCTGCTCGCAGGTAGTGAGCAGCTCGTGGCTCCAGTCGATGGTGGCGCGCAGCGTGCGGTGCCGCGCCGGGGCCGTCCGGTCGCCGCCCGTCAGCAGGTCGAACCGGTCACCGAGGCGGGCCGCGATCTGCTCCACCGACAGCACCCGGACCCACGGGGCGGCCAGCTCGATAGCCAGCGGCACGCCATCAAGCGCGCGGCACAGGGCCGCGACGGCCGGGGCGTTACCGGCCCCGATGGCGAATCCTCCCGCAACCGCGGCCGCCCGGTCGGCGAACAGCCGGACGGCCTCAAAGCTGGCCAGCCCGGCCGGATCGGCAGCACCGGACGGCGGCACCGACAGCGGTGGCACCTGGAAGACGACCTCGGCCGCCACGTGCATCGGCTCCCGGCTCGTCGTCATCACCTGCAGCCCGGGCGAGCTGGCCAGCAGCCGCTGGCACAGGTGCGCGGCCGCGTCGATCAGATGCTCGCAGTTGTCCAGCGCCAGCAGCAGCCGGCGCGGCGCGAGCGCGGCGGCCAGTGTCTCCAGCAGCGGCCGGCCGCGTTCCTCGACGACGCCAACGACCGCTGCCACCCGGGCCACCAGATCGGATGGCTGCAGGTCGCCAAGCTCGATGAACCACACGCCGTCGGGGAAGTCGCCGCTCATCGCCGCGAGCATGCGGACGGCCAGCCGCGACTTGCCGATGCCGCCCGGGCCGCACAGCGTCAGCGCCCGCGCACCAGTGAGCAAGTCGCGCAACTCGCCGAGTTCGCGCTCGCGGCCGATGAAGCTATTCGGTTCTTCGTGCACCTGGCTCTGATCTGAAGTTGTCGTCACTGCTCAAGCGCCCAGTCTCGTCCAGCCAGCGGCCTGGGCAGTGTCCAGCACGCAGCAAGTCGGGTCCCGGCCCGGACGGATCTCAACTGAATTCGGTGGCTATCTCCGAACTTTGCATGGAGTTTGCCATCATCGCGCCTCGCAGCCGTCTCCGTCAGGCCGTTCGGCCAGTCGCCCCCGCTGACGTCGAGTCCCATCGCGCCCTCTCCCCGGTCGGGAGATACCCGCAGCAACCTCCGCCCCATGGGACTCGAACATAACGATTTGGCATCGGCGGACCAGGGACCCATCCGCCCATTCCCCCCAGGCCGAAGTACGACCGTGGCGGTAACTCCTCCCGGACTTAACACTCAGGGTAATCAGTCGAGCACATCAGGTTCTGCCCTGCGTGCTCACCGCAGGGGCGAACGGCATCGGGCCGGCGCTCCGGAAGGGATACACATGCCTGGTCACGACGACTCGAGCCCACCCGCAGGCCTGACCAACGATGATCTCCAGGACCAGCAGCACCTGAGCCGGCGTTCGGTCCTGCGCGGCGCAGCGGGCGCCGGGGTCGCGGGGATCGCGGCCACCGCGCTGGCCGGCACGGCCATGCCCGCCTTCGCCGCCGCCGCGACCCGGCCGGCCGCCCGCGGCACCAAGGCTGACCGGGCCGACGCGGACACCAGCGAGCAGCTCGTCGTGCATGTGCGCGACGCCCGATCCGGCGAGATCGACGTGTTCCGCGGCACCAGCCACGCCCGCGTGCACGACCCGGAGCTGGCCGCGCGCCTGATGCGCGCGAGCCGCTGATGACCGCCCTAGCGCCCTGCCGTTCTCCGCACAACATAGTGAGGTAATTGATGTCTTCGCATCGCGAGGCGCCGGAGATCTCGAAGGATCCAGTCGCCGATAGCACCGATCTCTACGCGTTCGTCAGCCCGGACCAGCCGGACACGGTCACCCTGATCGCCAACTACATCCCGCTGCAGGAGCCATCCGGCGGCCCGAACTTCTACGAGTTCGGCGACGACGTGCTGTATGAGATACACGTCGATAACAACGGAGACGGCAAGGCCGACATCTCCTACCAGTTCAGCTTCGAGACGGTGCTGAGCTCGCCGGGGAGCTTCCTCTACAACACCGGCCCGATCGGATCGCTCAGCGACCCGAACTGGAACAGCAAGCAGTTCTACAACGTGACCCGGGTCAGCGGCTCCGGCTCCAGCCACCTGGGCAGTAAGCTCGCCTGCCCGCCGTGCAACGTCGGCGTGCTGTCCACGCCCAACTACGAGGCGAAGCTCGGGCTGCCCGCCGTGCACTCGCTGAGCGGCGGCATCAAGGTCTTCGCCGGCCAGCGCGCCGAGCAGTTCTACGTCGACCTGGGCTCGATCTTCGACCTGGGCAACCTGCGCCCGATCCAGCAGCTGAACGTCTTCGCGAAGGCCGAGGGGCTCAAGAGCGCTCCCGGGGTGAACGCCACTAATCGCCTGAACGTGCACTCGATCGCGATCCAGGTGCCCATCTCCCAGCTGACCATCTCCGGGCACCCGACGATCGGCGTCTGGACGACCGCGAGCCGCCAGCGCGCGAGGGTGTCCACCAGCGAGGAGGGCGCCGGCTTCGCCAGCGGCCCGTTTACCCAGGTATCCCGGCTGGGCAACCCGCTCATCAACGAGGTCATCATCCCGCTGGGCAAGAAGGACTACTGGAACCGGCAGCAGCCCGCGAACGACAAGCAGTTCGCCGCGTCGTACGCGAACCCCGAGCTGGCCGGGCTGCTGCCGGTCCTCTACCCGGGCGCGTTCCCCGATCTGGCCGCCCTGGACAAGGCCGGGACGGCCCGCGCCGACCTGGAGGCGATCCTGCTCACCGGCATCCCGTCCGGCCTGATCAAGGGCTTCACGAACTTCACCGGCTCGGTGCAGGCCGACATGCTGCGGCTGAACACGTCGATTCCGCCCACGCCCCCCAGTGCCAGCACGTTCAGCATTCTGGGGCTGATCGGCGGTGACGCGGCCGGTTTCCCGAACGGGCGCCGGATCGTCGACGACGTGGTCACCATCGAGCTGCGGGCCATCGCCGGCGTCGTGTTCAACCTGATCGACCCGACGTACAAGCCCGACGCGGCCATCGCGGACGTCAGCGATGGCCTGACCGGCAGCAGCGTCACCAACAAGCCGCTGTCGGCGTTCCCGTACATGGGCGTGCCCTACGACGGTTACCACAACCCGTCCTGACCGGGGCCGGAAGCGAGCGACGGCCGGTGCTGCCGATGGGCCGGCCGGCGCTCGTTTTCGCGGTTTATCCTTCCGGTGGCGGCCAGGTTTCCCCCGTTCCTGTGATTGCCTAGTCCCGCAGGTCCGATGGAAGGCAGGAGCGCAGCGCGATGACCGAGTCCGTCCCCGGCCCGTCCCATTCCGGCAGCGTGGTGCTCAATGTCGGACCCGGCGTTGGCGCCCTGGTGCTGCATACCCCGGCCGGCCTGGACGGCCGCGAGATCGAGATCAGCCCGCTCGGCAACCCGGACGCCCGGCGCACGCACTCCCAGGTGCGGGAGCGCCGGACCGGCGGCGGGGTGCAGTACGCGGCCGTCTACCCGGACCTGGCCGCCGGTGACTACACCGTCTGGCGTGACGCCAGCACGCAGGCCGGCCAGGTGACCATCGACGGCGGCGCCGTCACGACCTATCACTGGCCGGACTAGCCAGCCCGGTCAGCTCAGCCTCCGCGGTCAGGTCAGCCCCGGCCGTGATCGCCTCCTCGGGCAGTCCGGGGACCTGCCGGACGGCGGCGATGGCATCGTCGCGCTCGGCGGATGGCCCGGGCTGAGCCTCGTCCGCGTCGGCGGCGTCCAGCGCAGCCCGGACGGTCGACAGCACCAGCACGCCGGCCAGCACGGTCACCGCCCCGATCAGGAACGGGACGTGCGCGTTGTAGCGCTCGGCCAGCTTCGCCGCGGCGTAGGGCGCCAGGCCGCCGCCGATGAAGCGGACGAAGCCGTAGGTGGCCGAGGCGGTGCTGCGGGGTACCCGGCTGATGCTCATCACGGCGGTCGTCACCAGGGTGTTATTGAGCCCGATCAGCGCGCCGGAGGCGATCACCGTGACGATGACGACTTCCTGGTCACCGGGAAAGATCCCGATCACGGCGAGCACGGCGGCGACCAGGATCAGGCTGGCGTAGAGGGTGCGGGCGGTGCCGAACCGGCTCTTGAGCATGGGCGCGGCGAACACGGCAAAGAGGGCGACGAGCACGCCCCAGCCGCAGAACACGGCGCCGAGCCGCAGCGGCGACAGGCCCATCAGGAACGGGGAGTACCCGAGCACGGTGAAGAAGCCCCAGTTGTACAGCAGCCCGGTCACGCTGGTGCGGGAGAGATTCCGGTCCCGCAGCGCCAGGATCGGCTCGCGGATGGACGACCGCCGGGCCGGTCGCGGCGTGGCCGGAACCCAGGCGATGGTGGCGACGAGCGCGATCAGCATCAGCACCGAGACGCCGAAGAACGGACCGCGCCAGCTGATGTTGCCCAGCAGGCCGCCGAGCAGCGGGCCGGTCGCGATGCCGAGGCCGAGCGCGGTCTCGTAGAGCACGATCGCGCCCGCGAATCCGCCGCTGGCCGAGCCGACGATGACGGCCAGCGAGGTGGCGATGAACAGCGCGTTGCCGAGGCCCCAGCCGGCCCGGAAGCCGACGATGCCGCCGATGCTGCCACTCAATCCGGCCAGCGCGGCGAACACGACGATCAGCGACAGGCCGGCGATCAGGGTGTGCTTGGCGCCGATGCGGCTCGATACCCAGCCGGTGACCAGCATCGCGAGCGCGGTGACGACCAGGTAGCTGGTGAACAGCAGTTCGACCTGGCTGGGACTCGCGTGCAGCTTGTCCGCCAGGGCGGGCAGGATCGGGTCGACCAGGCCGATGCCCATGAACGAGATCACGCACGCGAACCCGACGGCGTAGACCGCCCGCGGCTGCCGGAACGGGCTCGGTGCCTTGGCGCCGCCCTGGTGATTCATCTCAGCCTTCCTGGTGGTGGCCCGGACGGGCCGTCGTCGATTGGTCGCGCCGCGAGCGCCTGCAGCGCGGCGGCCGCCGCGGCCAGCGCACGCTGCTGGCCCGGCTCCAGCTGGCCGATGTGCGCCGCGAGCGCGCTGGCGCGCTGCCGGCGGACCGAGGTCAGGTAGTCCTGCCCGGCCGGCGTTATCGCCACCAGCGCGGCCCGGCCGTCGGCCGGATCGGGCTGACGCCGGACCAGGCCCGCCGCGGCCAGCCGGTCCACGATGCCGGTCATGCCGGGCTGGGTGATCCGCTCGTGACTGACCAGGTACGAGATCCGGTGCGGCCCGGTCCGGGCTACGGCATCCAGGGTGGACAGCGCGACCGCGTTCCACTCGGCCGGCCTGATCGCGCGGCGGAGCCAGCTCGTCACCCGCTCCAGCGCCTCGGCGGCCTCGGCCAGCCCGGCCGCTTCGGCCCCGCTCGCAGGCTCGGTCCGGCTCGCGGACTCGGCCCGGCTCGCGGGCGGCTCAACTGAGAGAGGCGGCATGACGACAAATATATCACATAGCTATATAAGTAAGTTCTATAGCTACGCGATCGACTGCTCCCGGGTCTGCTAGTCCATCGCCATCAGGCAGCCGTCCCAGTAGGCCTCGACCCGGGGGCGGCGCTTGCCGTGCAAGGCGATCTCCAGCGTGCCGGGCTGCCGGCCGCCGACCGCGCGGAAGCTCAGCTGAACGCCGGCCACGGCGACTGGCACGAACCCGGACAGGCCGGCCGGGGGCTCGGTGGCGGCATGCATCCACTTCGGCGTGCCCGAACAGCACATCCGGGGATGGGCGGCCCAGACCCAGAGCCGGCCACCGCGCTGGCCGATGTACTCCGCGGCCGCGGTGCTGATCTCAACGACCATGCCTTCACGATAGGTCCGCCGGCCCCGCGCGGCCAGGCACGGACGCGGGACCGGCACCGTCAGGCGCGGGACCGGCCGCGCCGTCGGCGTACAGGCTGGCCAGCCGCCGGGCCGTCTCGCCCACCTCGGCCCGCAGCGCGGCCGGGTGCAGGACCTCGACCTCGGCGCCCAGCGCGAGCATGTCGAGCACGGCGGCCCCGACCGACTCGATCCGGACCGAGGCCTCGACCCAGTCCGGCCGCTCCGGAACCGCGGCGGCGTTCCGGCGAACCCGCACATCGGCGGGCCGGCCGAGGAGTGCCGCCAGCCTCCGGCCGCGCGGCGAAAGCCGGACCCGCGCGCGCCGCGCCCCGGGGCCGACGACGCCGCCGCCGACCCCGCCGACGCCGGCGCCGGCCAGCCGCGCCCCGGGGCGATCCGGCCAGGGCCCGGCGGCCGGGACATCGCCGCGGAAACCGGCCAGCAGCTCGAACCCGCCCTGGCACCCCCGGACCGGGTAAACCGGGATGCCCGCCGAGATCAGCGCCTCGATGTCACGGACGATGGTGCGCTCGGACACCTCAAGCTCGGCGGCCAGCTGCCGCGCCGTCATCCGGCCCCTGGCCTGCAGGAGGCTCACCAGCCCGATCAGCCGCCCGGCGCGCACAGGCCAAAGGATAGCCCTGATTCCTGACAGTAGATGTCATGTATCAAGTGCCATAATCGCCGGACCACCACGGAGCCGGACCACCACGGAGCCGGACCACCACGGAGCCGGACCACCACGGAGGGAGCAGACGATGACGAACGACGTCGCCGGATCGGGGACCGCCGCGGATCCCTGGATCCTGACCACGCCGCCCGGCAAGTCAGAGTACGAGGCGTGGCGAGACGAGACGCCGGACACTCCGTCCCTCGTCGTCCAGGTCGGCACGACCCAGCTGCGCTACCAGCTCCGCTGCATCGAGGACCTGCACGCGATGCTGAAGGAGCACGGGGACTGGATGCCGCTGGGCAACGCCGACGAGCAGAAGCAGGCCCAGGAGGGCACGGTCGAGGCCTGGGCCCGGTCATCCGCCAATCCGGTCGGCGGCTGGTACGGGATGAAGAAGGGGCTGCGCGGCCGGTTCGGCAACTACGTCCCGCCGGTGCTGGAGGCGCTGGGCCTAGCCGAGGTCGAGCATGCCGCCCGCAACAACAGGATGCGCGCCCGGTAACCGCCGGCGCGGTCACTCCGGCCGGCCGGCGGCGGGGCAGCGGAAAGCTTGACGCGGCCGGGCAATGGTATGATACTCGGACCAAAGGTCCAGCAAATACCAGCATGGCAGCGGTGGAGGCCGGCATGGCAGCTAGCGCGGGGGTCGAATTCGGATGCGTGGTAGCGGCCGCTGGCGCCCCGGGCGCCAGTGACCGCGATCTCTACCGGGGCATGCTGACCGACTGCGAGGTCTTCTCTCAGCTGGGCTACCGGACGGTCTGGGTACTCGAGCACCACTTCAGCGACTACTTCCCGACGCCCGATCCCGGCCTGCAGATCGCGCACTTCTCCGGCCGGTTCCCGGAGCTGGGCTTTGGCACCTGCGTGATAGTCACGCCCTGGCATAACCCGCTGCGGCTGGCCGGCCAGATCGCGATGCTGACCCAGCTGACCGATCAGCCGCTGCACCTGGGCCTGGGCCGCGGCACCGCGAAGTTCGAGTTCGACGCGTTCGGCCTGGACATGGGCGAGACGCGGGGGCGGTTCCAGGAGATCTGGGAGATCCTCCGGCTGGCGATGACCGGCGAGCCGTTCAGCTACGCGGGCCGTTACGTCTCGGTCCCCGAGCGGATCCGCATCCGCCCCGAGCCCCGGGCCGGGCAGCTGCACTTCTACGGCGCCATCGGCAGCCCGGACAGCGCCGGAATCATGGCCGGCCTCGGCCTGCCGCCGATCTGCAACACCATCGGCGACCTGGCCCGGCAGGCGGCCACGCTGCGCGCCTGGGAGGCCGGCGCCGCCGAAGCCGGGCTGGACGTGACGGGCACGACCCTGCCGATCATGATCGATTGCATCGTGGCCGATACCGACGAGGAGGCGATCAGCGAGGCCTGCCTGTACAAGCCGCGGTTCATGCAGGCCCAGATCGATCACTACGCGCCGCACGCCACCGACTGGGCGAACACCCGCGGGTACGAGGCCTGGCAGCGGATCTTTGCCGGGATGGAGCTGCGGACCCGCCCGGAGGGCATCGTGCCGTGGTGCGAGTGGCAGCTCATCGGCTCGCCGGACACCGTCCGGCGCAAGCTGCAGGCTTATCTGGACGTCGGCTTCAATCACATCATCCTGCATTTCTCCACGCCCGGAATACCCGGTGCCGTCCGGCACCGGTGGGCGGCCCGCTTCGCCGCGGACGTCGCGCCGCATTTCAGCCCGCGGCCGGCCGTCAGCGGGCGGGCGTGACGGGCTCCGGCGGGCGGCTGGACGGCCGGACCGCCCTGATCACCGGAGCCGCGTCCGGAATCGGGCAGGGGGTGGCCCAGCGCTTCCTGGCCGAGGGCGCGCTGGTGACGGCCGCGGACATCGACGGCGAGAAGCTGGCCGCCGCGTTCCCGGCCGGGGCGGAGCGGCTGCGCACCGTGGCCGGCGACGTGGCCGATCCGGCGGACGCCGCCCGGATGGCCGATGCCGCGGCCGGCCCGTCCGGCAGCCTCGACATCCTGGTGAACTGCGCCGGCATCGTCATGTACACGAACTTCCTCGAGCTGCCGCTGGCGGAGTGGCAGCGCGTGCAGGACGTCAACGCCACCGGGACGTTCCTGGTCGGCCAGGCCGTCGCCCGGCGGATGACGGCCATGCCGCGCCCCCCGGACCGGACCCGCGCGATCGTCAACATCGCCTCGATCGAGGCGATGATCGTGCTGGCCAGCAGCGGGCACCCGCAAGTGCACTACAACGCGTCCAAGGGCGCCGTGCTCATGATCACCCGGGCGCTCGCGATCGAGCTCGCCGCGCACGGGATCCGGGTCAACTCCATCTGCCCGGGCCTGATCGAGACGCCGATGTCCGCGTATGCCCTGTCCGACCCGGAAAAGCGGGCCCGGGTCCAGGCCCAGATCCCGCTGGGCCGGATCGGACGGCCCGGTGATATCGCCGCCGCCGCGCTCTTCCTGGCCTCCGAGGAGTCCAGCTACGTGACGGGCGAGGCGCTCATCGTTGACGGCGGGTACATCGTCCAGTAGCAGGGAGTCCGCGCATGACCCAGGAACTGCGCATTGGCGACGTCACATTCTCGGTCGAGACGGAGGGCAGCGGGCAACCGATCGTCTTCATCCACGGCTGGAGCATGAGCGGCCGGTTCTTCCAGCGGCAGCTCGGGCAATTCCCCGGCCACCAGGTCATCGTGCCCGACCTGCGCGGGCACGGCCGGTCCACGAAGGTCACCCACGGCCACACGGTGCCGCAGTACGCCGCGGACCTGCACGCCATCCTGGCCGCGCTGTCGGTCCGCCGGCCGGTGCTGGTCGGCTGGTCCATGGGCGCCATGGTCGCCTACGACTTCCTCCGCCAGTTCGGCGACGACAGCGTCGCGGGCATCGTGATCGTGGATCAGCCGCCGTCCGACTTCGCCTGGGAAGGCTACGAATTCGGGGTCTTCACCATGGACGCGCTGCGCGAGATGAACGAGCAGCTGCAGCTGGACCAGCCCGCGCTGGTCGACGAGTTCACCGGGCTCATGCTGCACGCGCCGGACGAGGCCGCGCGGGCCTGGATGGCGGCCGAGATCCTGCAGGTCCCCCCGGTCATCGCCAGCACGATCCTGCTCGACCAGACGCTGCGCGACTACCGGGACTTCCTGCCCGGGATCGGCGTCCCCGCGCTGGTCCTGTTCGGCATGGACGACAAGCTCACCAGCCCGAAGGCCGGCGAGTACATCGCCGGCCGGATTCCCGGCGCGCGCCTGCAGACCTTCGCCAGCTCCAGTCACTGCCCCTTCTGGGAAGAGAGCGGACCTTTTAACGAAGCAATCGCGGCCTTCGCCGCCGGGCTAGGCTGACCTGGTCCGGCCCCGCTCAGCGCCCGCCCGGGCCGGGCTCGGGCCCGGTCAGGCCCACTCGAAATAGTTGCGGAACTCCCAGTCCGTGACCTGGTCCGGGGAGACCTCCGGATTTTCCGCCAGCCAGGCCAGGTAGGCCTGCGACTCGTCCAGTTTCATCGCGCTGAAATGCTCAATGAACGCCTGCCCGAGCAGGTCCTTGGCCACCGGCGAGGAACGCAGCGTGTCCACGCTGTCGGCCAGCGTCCGCGGCAGCAGCTCATAGCCGCCCGCGGCGATCGGGTCGCCCACCGCCTGCGGCGGCGGCTGCATCCGGTCCCGGACTCCGCGCGCCGCGCCGAAGATGATCGCCGCCAGCGCGAGGTACGGGTTGACGTCCGGGCCCGGCGCCCGGTGCTCGAACCGGGTGTACCGGGCCGGGTCCGGGCCGTGCACCACCCGGATCGCCGCCCCGTGGTTATCCAGCCCCCAGGACGCGTCCTCCGGGTTCCAGGACAGCCGGTCCATCCGCCGGAACGAGTTCACCCAGGGCCGGAACATCAGGTGGAAGTCCGCCATCGTGGCCATGATCCCGGCCGCGGCGTGCCGGGCCAGGTCGGACAGCCCGCCGCGGTCGGCGTCCCAGAAGAGGTTGCGCCCGTCCCGGCACAGCGACAGGTTCACGTGCGCGCCGCTGTGGGCATCCAGGGTGCCGGTGTGCAGCACCGGCATCCAGCAGGTCACCAGGCCGTGCTCGGCGGCGACCTGGCGCAGGTACGTCTTGGCCCGCACGGCCCAGTCGGCCGCGGTCATCGGGTCGGCCGGGGCGCAGGTGAACTCGTACTGGCCGCGCCCGTACTCCGAGTGGAACGCCTCCACCTCGATGCCGACCGACTCCATCCTGGTCAGGAAGTCGGTCGCGAGCGGCGTGAACGAGGGGTAATTGGTCAGCGTGTAGCAGTGCAGGTTGCGCCCGAGGCACTTCAGCTCGCGGTACCGGCCGGCCCGGAGCAGCTCGTCATCGGACTCGTAAATGTACAGTTCCCACTCGATCGCCGCCTGCGCCGTCAGGCCCAGCTCGGCCAGCTCGGCGACCGCCCGGCGGAGGATCTCCCGGACGTCCATGTCGCACGGCGACCCGTCGTCCATCACGAAGTCGCAGAGCACGGCCGCGGTATCCGGCCGCCACGGCCACTGGATGAGGGTGCTCAGGTCGGGCACCGCGGAAATCTTCGGGAACCCGTTGTCGACGTCGCTCCACGGCGAGATCGTGATCTCCTCGCCGCCGCGGAACGACATGACCAGGCTGCTCATCCCGGTGCCGGCCGGCGCCAGCCCCTTGTGCATGCTGGCCACCTTGCCGCGGACCGTGCCGTTGATGTCGGGCATCTCCATCTGGATGACCCGCACGCCGTGCTCGCGAAGCCGCTGCTCGGCCAGCCTGGACTGCTCCGCGCGCCGCTGCGAATCCTCGCTGCCCGCCATCAGGCCGTCGGTGCCCCGGTCGCCAGCTCGGCATCATGGTCGGTGTTGAGGAAGACCTTGGCCGTGTCCCGGATCCGCTCCGGGTGGCGGATCGAGAAGTAGATCACCAGCACGATCCCGATGGCGTACCAGGCGATGATGATGGGGCCGGCCAGGCTCAGCGGGTAGCTCAGCGCGCTGATGAACTTGAACACCGGGATGCCCAGGCCGGCGAAGAAGCCGGGGACGAACAGCACGATGCCGAGGATCGGGTAGATCAGGTGCTTGATCACGTTGAACTCAGGCCGCCGCTCGCGCCAGAAGAACGAGATGCAGGAAATGTTCACCGCGATGTAGATGGGCAGGATCGCGCCGGTGATGATGGTGCCGATCAGCGCGAACGCGGTCAGCGGCGTGTACACCTCGCCCAGCCAGAGGGTCAGCACCAGCCCGACGCCGAAGATGGTCAGCACGGCGATGTGCGGCGACTTCCACCGCCGCTGGGTGCGGCCGAAAACGTGCGGGATGACCCGGATGCGGCCCATCGCCCAGATGCACCGCGCGGCCGCGCAGCCACCGCCGTTGGAGCACGCGGCACTGGAATTCAGCAGGGCGATGAACAGGAATACCCACCCGACGCCCCAGACTGCCGTCGCCATCAGGTTCCACGGGTTGCCGCCGCCCGCCGTGTAGAAGTTCACGAACCGGTTCGGGCCGAAGTACACCGTGGCGGCATAGGTGGTTAGCACGTAGAAGAGCCCGACCAGCACGCACGAGCCCACCACGGCCCGGCCCACGTTGCGGGTGGGATTCCGGGTTTCCTCGGCCAGCGGCGCGGCCGCGTCGAAGCCGATGAACGCCAGCACCCCGTACACCGAGCCGGCCACGATTCCGGACAGGCCATGGAAGCCGGGCACCGTCGCGAATTTCGTGGTGAAGACGCTCAGGGTGTTGCGCGAGCCGGCGCTGAAGATCAGCGTCAGGGACAGCGCGACCATCACCAGGATCTCGAATGTCCCGAGGATGATCCCGAAGCGGGTGCTGACCTGGATGCCGAAGTAGTTGACCGAAGCGACCAGAGCCACGCAGAAGACCGACCCGACGACCCACCAGAAGTTGTAGGACAGGCCGAAGTGGGACGCCAACGTGCTGCCCAGGATGCTGCCGAACAGGACGCTGACCAGCGGCACGACCAGCGGGTAGGCCAGGTCGAAACCCCAGCCGGCCAGGAAGCCCGCCTTGACGCCCAGGCCGCGCGCGATGTACGTGTACATGCCGCCCGCGGTGGGCAGGTGCTTGGAGAGCTGCCCGATCGACAGGGCGGTGAACATGCAGCCGACCAGCGCGATGATCACGCCGTCGACCAGTGCCCCGCCCGCGAACAGCGCGCCCACGGTGATGGAGAACGCCGCGCCGGCCGCCGGGGCCATCGTGGTGACCGACGTGAAGATCACATCGGGCAGCCCGACGGCATTGGCGCGCAGCGATTCGGCCGGTTGATCGGTAACCTGCTCGGCAGTCATTTCCCACTCAACCCTTGCGTGGCGCGGTGAGCCGCTGGCTCCGGGGCTAGGTCTACTTGCCGGACCTTTGGGCCGGAGCATAAGGACAGCGGGAGAGCAGTGTCAAGAGCCCGGGCGCCCCGGACGAGGCATCCGGCCGCGAGAAAGACTCAGGGGGGCGCCGACCCGGCGCCCGCGATCCGGAGCAAGTCGGTCCGGGTCAGCTCGATGTGCGCCGCGACATGGCGCTCGGCCGCGTCCGGATCGCTGTCCCTGATCGCCTCCAGGATCTGGAGGTGGTGCAGCTGGGCCGTGCGGAAGACGTTCTCCGCGACCTTGTCGACGGCCATCCACAGCGCAGCGCGCGCGTCCTCGATGGCCCGCTCCATCCAGTCGTTGCGCGCCGCCCGGGCGATGCCCTGATGGAAAGCGGAATCCGCGGCCCGGAAGCGCCGGGTCTCCCGGCCCGCCGCCATCGTCTGGTACGCGGCGTCCAGCACGGCCAGGTCCGCGTCCGTCCGGCGCACCGCGGCCAGCCGGGCCGCACCGCACTCGACGGCCAGCCGGAAGTCAATCACCTGCTCGATCTCGGGCAGGTTGCTCCGGATGGCCTCGGCCAGCCGTTCCTCGGTCCGGGCCCGGTCGAGCACCACGATGCCGCCGGTCGCCCCCCGCCGGGTCTCCACGTACCCCTCGCCCTCCAGCACGCGGATCGCCTCGCGGACGCTGGCCCGGGAGACGCCGAGCTGCTTGGACAGCTCACGCTCCGGCGGGAGCTTGTCACCCGGAATGAACGTGCCGATGAGAATCGCGCGCCGAAGCTGATCAACGATCAGCCCGTACACCGGGGAGTGCGCAACCCGCTCGATGCCGGTCGGTCGAGGGCTGGGGGCCACGCCGGACATGGGCTAATGATCTCACATCCGCGCGGCGGCAGCCGGGCCGGCGCCCTGCCCCTCCGCCGCTGACGTCGCGGGCCGGCCCGCCATTGCTCGTTATCCAGAGGTCTTTACCCTCGTGGTCGAATGGACTACTGTTCAGGCCAAAGACCGGCGGGAGGTAGACCGTGACCGCAGTTGCGCTCGTGACCGGTGGGGCCGGCGGCATCGGGCGCGCGATCTGCGCCCGGCTGGCGCAGTCCGGGTACGCGGTCCTGGCCGGCGACGTCAGCGTCACGGCCGAGCCCGATCCGCCCCGGGCCGGGCCGGGGGAGATCCTGGACTGGCCGATGGACGTCACCGACGACGCCAGCGTCGCCTGGGCGGTCGCGGCGGCGGCCGCGCTCGGATCGCTGACCGCGGTGGTGAACTGCGCGGGAGTCCTGCGCGAGGCCCGCAGCGACGCCATGTCGCAGCAGGCCGCCGACCGGATGTGGGCCGTGAACGTGATGGGCAGCGGGCGGGTCACCCGGGAGAGCCTGGCGCACCTGGGCGACGGCGGTGCCGTGGTGCACATCGGCAGCGTGGCCGGCGCGGTGGGCCGGTTCGCCGGAACCGGCATGTACTCGGCCACGAAGGCCGCCCTGACCGGCCTGACCCGGGTGCAGGCCTGCGAGCTCGCGCCGCGGGGCATCCGGGTGAACCTCGTCGCGCCCGGCTTCATCGCGGTGGCCATGGCGCCGGAGTGGGACCGCATGTCCGGCGGCGAGGCGGCGCTGGCCGCGCAGGTACCGCTCGGCCGGCTGGGCCGGGTGGAGGAAATCGCCGAGGTAGTGGAGTTCCTGACCTCGCCCCGTTCCTCGTATGTCACCGGCGCGGTGATCCCGGTCGACGGGGGAACGACCGCATGGTGACGGCGGGCGCCCGGGAGCAGGCCAACCAGGCGGCGCTAGCGCGAATGTGCGGTTCCGACCCGGTGCTGACCGATGTCGCGGCCGCGCGGGACGTCGTCCCCGGCATGACCGGCCGGACCATCCTCACCTCGGGGCCGGCCGTGCCGTTCTCCGGCTATACCGGCGGCCAGCGGGCCGCGCTGATCTACGCGGCGCTTTACGAAGGGCTGGCTGACGACGCCGCCGACGCCGAGCAGCGGATGAGCAGCGGCGATATCATCATCGGCGCCTGCCACGACCACGGCTGCGTCGGCTCGGTGGCCGGCGTGTACACCGCGTCGATGCCGGTGTTCGTGGTGCGCAACGAGCCGCATGGCACGGTCGGCTACTGCAATTTCTACGAGGGCGAGTCACGCAAGCGGCTCAACTACGGCTCCTACGACGACGAGGTGCGCGACCAGCTGCGGCGGATCGAGCAGGTGATCGCCCCGACCATCGGGGCGGCGATCCGGCAGGCCGGCGCCATCCCGCTCAAGCCGATCATGCGCCGCGCCGTGCACATGGGCGACGAGCTGCACAGCCGCAACACCGCGGCCACGCTGCTGTTCGGCCGGGAGCTCTTCCCGCACCTGCTCACCCTGGCCGGAACCCGGGGTGACGACGTACGGGAGACGCTGGCCTACCTGACCGCGAGCGACTACTTCTTCCTCCGGCTGTCGATGGCCAGCGCCAAGGCGGTCGCGGACGCGGCCCGGGGAATCGACGCCAGCAGCGTGGTGACCGCGATGAGCCTGACCTGCCGCGGCGTGTCGATCCGGGTGAGCGGGCTGGGTGATCAGTGGTTCGATGGCCCGTTTCCGCAGGTGGACGCGCGGCTCTTCGACGGGTTCAGCATCAGCGACATCGAGTGGATCGGCGGCGAGAGCCTGATCAACGAGACCGTCGGGCTCGGCGGTTTCGCCCAGGCCGCCGCGTTCCCGCTGCAGAACTACCAGGGCGGCACGCCGGAAGCCATGATCGAGATGAACCTGGCCATGTACGACATCACGGTGGGCGAGAACACCGACTACAAGATCCCGTACCTGCGCTACCGCGGCACGCCCACCGGGATCGACGTGCTGAAGGTGGTGGCCACCGGCATCACGCCGGTGCTCGACGCCGGCCTGGCCGGGCGCGGCGGCGGGCAGATCGGGGCCGGCATCGTGCGCGCCCCGATCGAGTGCTTCCAGCACGCGGCCGACGCGTACGCGGCCCGCTATGGCCCGCTGGCCTAGGGTTACCGGCCCGGCTTCGTCCTTGACCTCATAGGCCAAAGGTCCGACAATCGAACCATGAGGGACCGGCAGCAACTCGACGCGCTGCTGGCCTTGCTGATCGAGGCCGGCCGCCCGTCCAGCATGTCCCTGCCGCGGCCGGAGGGCCTGCGTAATTTCACCGAGCTGGCCCAGTGGCTGGCCGGCCCGGCCACCGGTCCCGCCGGGGAGGACCTGACCATCGCCGGCCCGGCCGGGGACGCCCTGCCGCTGCGCGTCTACCGGCCGGACCCGGGCCGGGAAGCCGGCGCCGACGCGGCCGGGCCCGCCGCGCCGCCCGTCGTCACGTACTTCCACGGCGGCGGCTGGGTGCTCGGCGGCCTGGACTCGCACGACCGCCTCTGCCGGGAGCTGGCCCGGCAGTCCGGCGCCGTGCTGGTCGCGGTGGACTACCGGCTGGCGCCGGAGCATCCGTTTCCGGCGGGTCTTGATGACTGCCTGGCCGCCACCCGCTGGGTCGCCGCGCACGCCGCGGACCTCGGCGCGGACGGATCACGCCTGGCGGTGGCCGGCGACAGCTCCGGCGCGTCGCTGGCGGCCGGCGTCGCCGCGGCCGCGCGCGACCTGGCCGGCCCGCCGCTGGCGCTGCAGGCCCTGGCCTACCCGGCCCTCGACCCGTCGATGAGCACCGCGTCCTACGCGCAGAACGCGGACGACCCGTTCCTGTCCCGCGCCGAGATGGAGTCTTACTGGTCGCTCTACCTGGACGGCGCGGCGCCCGGCCCGCTCGCCGCGCCCGCCCTGGCCACCAGCCTGGCCGGGCTGCCGCCCGCGTACCTGCTGCTGGCGGGCCGCGACGTGCTCCGGGACGAAGGGGCGGCGTACGCCGAGCGGCTCGGCGAGGCCGGCGTGCCGGTGCAGGTCCGGCGGCGCGAGGAGATGGTGCACGGCTTCCTGCTCTGCACTCAGTGGCTGGACGCCGCCCGGGACGGCATCGCCGAGCTGGCCGCGGTCCTGCGGACGAGCCTGCACGCCGCGAGAACCCGATGAGCCGCTGCGCCGCCGCCCCGGATCGGTCCAGCTTCCGGTCGCTGATGGCCACCTTCGCGACCGGCGTCACCGTGGTCACCAGCACCGGAGCCGACGGCCCGGCCGGCATGACGGCCAACGCGGTCGCCTCGCTCTCGCTGGACCCGATGCTGATGATGGTGGGCTTCGACCTGCGGTCGCGCACCCTCACCGCGCTGCGGGCATCCCGCCGGTTCGCGGTTAACGTGCTGGCCAGTGACCAGGAACCGGTCAGCCGGATCTTCGCCGGCAAGCAGGCCGAGGCGGAGAAGTTCGCCGCGTGCGCCTATACCGAGCAGGCGGGCGTGCCGATCCTGGACGGGACGCTGGCCTGGCTGTGCTGTGACATGACCGCCATCTATCCCGGCGGCGATCACGTCATCGTGGTGGGCAGCGTCGTCGAGCTCGGCGGTAATGGCGGCGAGCCGCTGCTGTTCTACGGCGGCCACTACCGGATGCTCGACCGGAGGAGCCCGGTGACCGGCGTCACCGCGCGGGCCGGGCCGTGAGGCCGGTCGTCGGCGTCACCGCGTGGGCCACCGTGCTGCGCCAGCCGCCGTCGGATTTCCGGTATCAGACCGCGCCGGAGAACTACCTGCAGGCGCTCCGGGCCGCCGGGCTGGCCCCGCTGCTGATTCCGGTCGACAGCGATCCCGGTGACGTCGCGGGCCTGCTCGACCGCGTCGACGGCCTGGTGCTGACCGGCGGCGGCGACGTCGATCCCGCTCGGTACGCCGCTGCCCGCCAGCCGCCGACCGAAGACGTGGACACCCAGCGTGACCAGGTCGAGATCGCGCTCGTCCGGCTCGCGCGCCAGCAGGACGTCCCGGTGCTGGCGGTCTGCCGCGGCATCCAGCTGGTCAACGTCGCGCTGGGCGGCACGCTCATCCAGGACCTGCCGACCGCCGATCCGCCCCGCCCCGGGCACCTGGCGCTGGAGACCTGGGACGGGCCCGCTCATCCGGTCCGGCTGGAGCCAGGATCGCTGCTGCACCGGCTGCTCGGCGCCGAGATCGGCGTTAACTCCCTGCACCATCAGGCCATCAGCCGCCTGGCGCCCGGGCTGCGGGTGGCCGGCCGCGCGCCGGACGGCGTCATCGAGGCGGTCGAGTGCGACGGCGCCCGGTTCCTGGTCGCCGTGCAATGGCATCCCGAGATGCTCGGCCCGGCGCACGTCAGCGCCGTCCTCTTCGGGCAGCTCGCCGCCGCCGTGCGGGAGTCCATCGGCGCGAGGGGAACGGTGCCAGTCAGCTCGGCGCCAGGCAGCTCGGCACCAATCAGATCGGCACCCAGTCGGTAACGACCACCGGCCCGGGCCCGCTCGATGCCGGGCGGCAGCGCAGGCTCATCGGGCCGGCCGGCACCGGCCCGGCGCGGAACCGGCCAAGCTCATCGGCCTCGCTGACGATGACGCCGGTTCCGGACCGGATCTCGACGCTGGCCTGCTGCGGCGGGGCCAGCTGGCCGACGAGGTCACGGGAGGAGCTGGCGCTGGTGACTTCCAGGTCGATGGCCAGTCCGCCGGCCTGGAAGGAGAGCAGCCGCCGTTCGGCCGGCCCGCGGACGAGCGCGAGTTCGTCCTGATCGACCAGTGAGTCAAAGGTGAGCTCGGCGAGCTCGGCGTCGATGGTGCGCCAGCTGAAGGCGCTGGCCGCCGCCTGCAGCAGCCCGGGCGGCACGGGATCAAAGCGCGCGGCGGCTTGCCGGAGTTCTTCCTCGAGCTCAGGCTCGTCGCGGTCACCGGGCACGGTCACTCCTGTCGTTACTCACTCCCTATCATGAGCGACAGTGGCGGCATCTGATACCTCGCCCGCCAGCCGCTCGCGCAGTCTTCGCAGGCAGCGGGCCCGGGTCGGGCCGATGCTGCCGACCGGAATGCCCACCGCCGCCGCGACCTCAGCGTAACTCGGCGGCGGCGAGGCGATCAGGATCCGGAGCAGCTCCCGGCAGCGCGCCGGCAGCTCGCCGAAGGCGCGCCACAGCCGCACGGCCCGGTCGGAGTTGAGCCGTTCCTGTTCCGCGTCGAGCGCCGCCTGCTCCGGCGAGTAGTGATCGACCTGGCCGAGCGCGACCAGGGTTGCCTCATCGGAGGGGATCACCCGGCTGGCACTGCGCGCGATTCTCAGCGCCTCGTGCCTGGCCGTGGTGGCCAGCCACGCGCCGACCTGGGCGGGGTTGTCGATCCGGCCCAGATGCTCGGCCAGGCGAAGCCAGGTGGTCTGGAACACGTCGGCCGCGTCGGCCGGGCCGAGGCGGTACCCGCGCGTCACCGACCAGACCAGCCCGCTGTAACGCAGCACGAGCGCATCCCAGCTCGCCTGGTCGCCGCGGATCGCGGCCCGCACCAGGTCGCCGGCGTCAGTATCCGCCACGGCACCGTCTTCTTCGCCAGCGCCTGGCCAGCAACGTCAGCACCGCCTGCCGCGATGAGCGCCGCCGCAGTCCGGGCCGCCGCAGCCGGCCTTACCACAGCCGCAACCGGCCTGATCGCAGCCGCAACCGGCCTGATCGCAGCCGCAGCCGGCCTGATCGCAGCGGTCGCCCCCGCTCTGGCATGGCCATAGCACCGGCCCGACACCGGGCAGCGGCTGAGCGCGCGCCAGGGTCAGCAGGGCATCGGCGGCCATCCGGGCGTTTTCGCCGGTCCGGGATACCCGGGCGGCGATCAGGCCTGCTACTAGCGGCGTCGAGAATGACGTGCCGCTCCACCGCGCCATGCCGTGGAACTGGAGTTCCTCACCTATACGCGGCGGCTCGCGGTATTTGTAGGTTCCGGTGGCATACGCGTTGACAAGATCGGTCCCGGGCGCATAAACATCGACCCAGGGACCGTAGTCACTGTAATTCGCCCGGCTGCGGCGGTTGGCCGCGAGCGCGCCGACCCCGACGACCCCCGGGAAAGCCGCAGGCCAGAATGGCCGCCGGGTGCCATTGTTCCCGGCCGCGGCGACCATTACCGTGCCGGAGTACTGGCGGTACCGCGACCAGAAGCCCTCGAAGCTCAGCAGCGGGAGATCTTTCCTGGTGGTCCCTCCGGCCGACAGGCTGATGATGTCCGGGCCGAGGCCGAGCGCCTCGTCCAGCCGCTTGACCAGCTTGTCCTCGGAGAGCGCGCCCGCCACGTTGAAGTCACTGGGAACATGCACGGCCGAGCCCGGTGCCATGCAGCGGGCGACGCCGGCGATGAAGGTGCCGTGACTGGTGTACTCACGGATCTCCATGGTGCCGCCGACGTCGACGAGCGGATCCGGGTCGCCGGTGACGCCGGCCAGCCACGGATGATCGTCCGCACCGGCCAGCAGGCCGGTATCGGGCGCGTAGATGAAGACCCCGTAGCCGCCGGCGTCGCACACGCCAGGGTCGGGCAGCTCGTCGCCCGGCAGGTACTCCGGCTCGGTCGCCGGGCAGGGCGACACCGGGCAGATCGACAGGATGTGGTTCGGCGTGGCGACGCCCACGCCGAGACGGGCGTCGATCGCGGTGAGCGCCGGCAGGACGTCGCGGATCTTCGCCTTCGCGAGTGAGTAGAGCGTCACGCCGTCCACCAGCCCGTCGAGCGTCGCTCCCCCGCCCACCACCTCGGTGACCTGGCGCAGGTACGCGTCCCGGACCAGGATCACTCCGGCCTGGTAGACGAAATCGAGACCACCATCGCGGGTGGGCTCGACGCCAATCGTGATGCCTTCCTCGCGGAACGCGCAGCGGATGAGCTCCAGCTGAATCTCAACCGTGGTTAACGGCGGTACGGGCTTCCTGCGCACGGGGCTCATCGGTACCTCTTCTTTGCCGGGGAACGGTCAGGTGAGGTCAATGGCGCCGCCCGTCTCGGGGTCGCAGACGTGACGCTCGGGTCTGGCCTACCCCAGTGTGGCATTAGACGACCTGGGCGCCCAGACCTAGCATCATTCCATGGCGAGGGAACCCGGCCAAGATCCCCCAGCTCATGGCGGGACGATTGACCTGCTGACTCTTGCCCTTGCCCGGCCGGGCGATGCCCTCGCCAGTGCCCGGGCGGTGCTCGCGAAGGATCCCGGACCGTATGACGCGTCGGTGGCGCGCCAGGCCGTCGGCATCGTGCTGCGTGAATTCGGCGACGTGAGTGCGGGGATCCGCGAGCTGCGCGAGGCCTTGCGCCTCGCGCGGCTGACCGGCTCGCATGACCGCGAGGCTGACGTGCTCGCCACGCTCGGGGTCGCCCTGGTCTACGCCGGCCGGACCACCTCCGGGATGACGGCGCTGAACAAGGCGGCATCGCAAGCGGCCGGGCCGGCCGCGGGCCGGGTACTGGAACGGCGCGGCATTGCGCTGTGGACGGTCGGGCAGCACCGGCTGGCGCTGGAGGACCTGCGCCGTGCGGTTCCGATCCTGCATGGCGCGGGCGACACGATCTGGGAAGCGCGGGCGCTGACCGTGCGCGGGATGGTTCATCTCGCCATGAATGGCACCGCGCGGGCCGGCGCCGACTTCGCCGCCGCCGCGGTCTTGTTCGCCGCGACCAGCCAGGAGCTGGAGCGGGCCTATGCGCTGCACAACCTGGGCCTGGCCGCCTTCCGCTCCGGTGATCTGCCGGCCGCGCTCTCGCACCTCGACCAGGCCGCTCGCCAGTACCGGCGGATAGCCGTTCCGGTACCGGATCTGAGCCTCGACCGGTGCGCCGTGCTGCTGGCGGCCGGCCTGCCCGGGGACGCGCTCAGGGACGCCGATACGGCGGTGCGTGATCTGCAGCGGAGCCGCGGCCAGGCGACGAAGGTGGCCGAGCTGCTGCTGATCGCCGCCCGGGCCGCGCTGGCCTGCGCGGACCCGGAGACAGCGCTGCTGCGGGCCGAGGCCGCCCGCCGCCTGTTCCAGGCTCAGCGGCGGCCATGGTGGTACGCGCACGCCTCCTTCGCGCTGCTGCAGGCCCGCTATGCGGCCGGCCAGGTATCCGTGGGCCTGCTGCATCAGGCCGAGCGGACCGCATCGAGCCTGCAGGCACTCGGCTCCGGCGATGCGCCGCGGGCGCTCTTGCTGGCCGGGCGCCTCGCGCTGGCGCTCGGCCGCGCCCAGGACGCGCAGCGGCACCTGGCGGCCGCGGCGCGAAGCCGGATGCGCCGGGGGCCCGCGTCGGCGCGCGCCGACGGGTGGCTGGCGGAAGGGCTGCGCGCGGAGGCGGCGGCTGACTCCCGGCGCATGCTCGGCGCCTGCCGGCGCGGGTTTGACGTTGTCGATCAGCACATGCTGACCCTGGGAGCCACCGAGCTGCGCGCCCGGGCCACCATGCAGGGAGCTGAATTCGCCGCGCTGGCGCAGCGGCACGCGCTGCGGGCCGGCCAGCCGAGAATGCTGCTGCAGTGGAGTGAGCGCGGCCGGGCGACCGCGCTGGCGGTGCCGCCGGTCCGGCCAGTGGATGATCGCGAGCTCCAGGCGGACCTGACCGCCGTCCGGGACGTCGCCTGCCGCCTTGACCTGGCCCGGGCCCGCGGGCAGCCGACGGCCAGGCTGGCTCGCGAGCAGCTGCGCCTGGAGGCGGCCATCCGCGCCCGGGCCATGCGAACGCGGGGCCGCGGCCAGCCGGGCAACTGGGATTTCAGCGTTACGCAGCTGCTTTCGGAGCTCGGCCCGGCACGGCTGGTCCAGATCGTCGAAATCGACGGAGACCTGCACCTGCTCGTCTGCGCCGGCGGCCGGGTCCGGCATTTCACCGCGGGCCGCCTGGCAGATGCCGCCCGGGAGATTGACTACGCCCGTTTCGGGCTGAGCCGGCTAGCGCACTGCCATCCGGGCAGCCAGCCGGAGAAGGCGCTGGCCGTCCTGGAGCAGACCGGGAGCCCGGCTCCAGGACGTGCTGCTGGGCGCGGCGGCCCGGCATCTCGGCGACGGCCCGGTCATCGTCATCCCGCCCGGCCGGCTGCACGCCGTCCCGTGGGCGCTGCTCCCGTCGCTGCGTGATCGCGTGCTGAGCGTGGCTCCATCCGCGCGTGCCTGGCTGCATGCGCGCGCGGCCGTTCCGCCGGATCGCCGCGAGCTAGTCCTCGTCCGCGGTCCCGGGCTGGGTACCGGGTCCAGCGAAGTGCCCGCGCTGGCCGCTGAGTCCGCAGGCAGCACCGTGCTGGGCGACGGCACCGCGACCGCCGCCCGCGTACTCGACGCGATCGATGGCGCATGGCTAGTGCACATTGCCGCGCACGGGACCTTCCGCTCCGACAGCCCGCTCTTCTCGTCACTGCGGATGGACGACGGGCCGCTGACCGTGCATGACTTCGAGCGGCTGCGGCGAGCGCCCTATCGCCTGATCCTGCCCTGCTGCGATTCCGGCTTGCTCGCTCCGGCCGGTGCCGACGAACTGCTCGGCCTGGCCAGCACGCTGGTGCCGCTGGGCACTGCGGGGATCATCGCCAGCGTGACGCCGGTCAACGATAAGGAAGCAGCCGGCCTGATGATCAGGCTGCACCACCGGCTGCGAGACGGCGGCACGCTGAGCGAGGCGCTCCGCGATGCCCGCGCCGACGCCGGCGATGATCCGGTCCAGCTGGCCACGGGGATGTCGTTCCTCGCACTCGGCGCCGGCTGAGCCCGGACGCTGAATCACCGGAATCGGGTCACCGGAATTGGGTCACCGGAATCAAGTAGCTGGCGATGGCGTGTATCAAAACGGCCATCGCCGCCTCTGTCCCGTCGAACCTGTCGCTGTGGGGGCCGACGGGAGCAGATAGACGGCCGGCCGGGCTGGCTCGCGACGCGGGCCAGCCCGGCCGCAGCCTTGCCTACGGCGAAGCCGCGGCGGGCCCGGCAAGTTATCGTCAGTAAACCAGCGCTTTAGGCGGAACTGAGGGCCGGCCAACCGGGGGTCACGATGACGACCAGATTCTCGCCGACTGCCCGGACGCTGACGGCCGGAGCCGGGACGCCCGCAGCAGCCGGGGAATCACCGGCAGCGATAGCCGAGGGGTCGCCAGCGACGGGAGCCGGGCTGCCGACAGCAGCCGAGGCGCCCCCGGCCAACAGCGGCCTGTTGTCGCGGCGGGCTGTCCTTGGTGGCGCGGGCGTTGCGGCCGTAGCAGCGACAATCCCGGCCGCCTTCCGGCAACCAGCGCGCGCGGCGGCCGACTCCGGTCACGGCCCGCGCGTCGTGATTGTCGGCTCGGGCCTGGCCGGGCTCGGCTGCGCCTACCGGCTCTGGCGGCGCCACCGCATCCGCAGCGAGATCTACGAGTACAACCCGGTCCGGGCGGGCGGGCGCGTCTATACCCTGCACGGCTTCTTCGATGCGGGCCAGTACGCCGAGCAGCACGGCGAGTTCATCTCCAGCGAGCACACGGTCACGCGACGGCTCACGGCGAGCTTCGGGCTGACGCTGGATAACGTCAACCGGTATCCGCCGCACACCCATCCCCAGGATGAGCGGCTGCGATTTGGCGGCCGTTTCTGGCGGCAGGCAGCGCTGAACCGGGAGTGGCGAGACTGGGCCTTCAAGCTGTTTTACGATGCGGCCAACAACAAGGCCCCCTGGCCGACGCTGCACAACCGGCATACCGCCTGGGGGTGGCGGTGGGACCACATGCCCGCCACGCAGTGGATTGAGGAGAACATCCGCGGCGGCCTGCAGTCCGACTTCGGCCGTCTCTGCGTTTCCGTGCTGCTTGATGAATACGGCGGGCCGGCCGAGGAGCAGTCGGCACTGAACCTGATCTACCTGCTCGGCTTGTACGACAGCTCACCGAGCGGGCTCCAGCCGAGGCGGCAGCCGCAGCTCTCCGGCACCGACGAGAAGTGGCATATTCGGGGCGGCAACGACCAGCTCATCACCGGCCTGGTCGGCCGGCTGCCGGCCGGAACGGTCCGCCTGGGTGAGCGCCTCGTGGCCCTGCGGGCCCGCGGTCACGGGCGATACACCTGCACTTTCGCCAATGGCCTGCGCACGCGCGAGGTGCACGCCGATCACGTCGTGCTCGCCCTTCCGTTCACCAAGCTCCGCGAGGTGGAGTTGCACGGCATTGAGCTGCCTCCGCCACAGCTGCGAGCTATCCGGCACGAGCCACTCGGCTCCAACTCGAAGATCCAGCTGCAGTTCTCCAGCCGGGTGTGGAACGCCGACGGCTGGACCGGTGACATGTACACCGACCGGATTGTCCAGGGCGGCTGGGAGACAACCATCGACCAGCGCGGAAAGCCAGGCATCCTGATCGCCTTGCCGGGTGGCGCCGTCGGCGCGGACATCGGCCGGCGGTACGGGCTGACCTCCTACTACGGCCCGGCGCCCGCCGCCATGGCGGCGGACTTCGTCAATTGCTTCGAGACCGACTTCCCGGGCGTCAAGGCGGCATTTAACGGCAAGGCGTTCTATGCCTGGTCGTCAGGAGACCCGCACATCGGCGGCGCGTACTCCTATCTCAAGGTCGGCCAGTACACCGCCTTCAACGGGATCCAGGGCAGGCAGCACGGGAATCTCCACTTCGGTGGCGAGCACACGTCAGTGAATTTTCAGGGCTACATGGAAGGCGCGTTGCGAAGCGGCTACCGCTGCGCGGCTGAGGTCGCCGCTGATTAGGGCCCAGATCGCCCCTGCTCAGAGCTGAAATCCCTGCTCAGGGCTGAGATCCCCTTGCTCAGGGCCGAGGTCGGCCCTGGTCAGGCGGTGTACTGGCCGGGTTCGGTGGTGTAGGTCCGGCCGCTGGGGAGGATCCAGGTCAGGGTGCCCGGAGTGGGCTGCAGGAGATGCCAGCCGGGTGCCTGTTTGGCGCCGTGGTGCCGCCGGCAGAGAGGAGAAAGGTTGCACTCGCAGGTGCGGCCGCCCTGGTCGTAAGGCACCGTGTGGTCGTCATCGCATCGGCGGGCCGTCCGGCGGCAGCCCGGGAAGGTGCAGGTCACGTTGCGGATCTTGATCAGGTTCCGCAAGGTGGCTGATGGCTGGTACGCGAATGTTTCCCGGGCGTGCCCGCACGTCCCGGTTTCCAGCCAGCTGATCTTGATGCCCGCGAGCCAGCGGAGCTGGCCGGCATTGCCGGTCAATCCGGGTGGTGCGGAGCCGCCGGGAGGCCCGGTCCCGCCGGGAGGTGAGGGACCGCCGGACTGCCCGGTCCCGCCCGGTGGTGAGGGACCGCCGGATCGTCCGGTCCCGCCTGGGGGTGGCGGGCCGCCGGGGCGACCGGTCCCGCCTGAGGATGGCGGGTCGTCCGGTGGCGGGTTTCCTTTCATGGCGCGGCCGTATCCGATGGCAGTGCCGTCGGGGCCGGTGATGATCAGGTGCCAGCGGGCGCCAGGGCCGGCCGCAACAGTGGCCGCGAGGTCGCGGCAGGCGGCGGCGTCCAGGTGCCCGTACCCGGCGACCTGGCCGGGCTGCCCGGTCAGGCCGAGCCAGGTGGTCAGCGGAACGGTCAGGCTGATCGTCCCGGTCAGCCCGGCTCCGGACCCCGGGGCGGCCGCTGGCGGCCAGCCGCTGCCCGGACCGGGACCTGAACCGGGCAGGCGCGGCCGGCCGCCCAGTCCGGGGCCGTCACCGTCACCCGGACCGTCGCCGCCACCGGCGCCGTTGCCGTCATCCAGGCCGCTGCCGTCACCTGGGCTATCGCCGTCGCTGGGGTCGCCACCCGCGCCGGGTGCGCCGGGCCCGTCGTGGCTCGTGCCGGAGTGCTCACCGGCCGGGTTACCGTCCTGGCCAGCGCTGAGGTCCTGGCCGGGGCGGCCGGGATGCGGGGCGGGGAGGAGGGTGTCCAGGGGCTGGCCGTTGAGGCGGGCGAGGAACACCGCGGCGCGCAGCTGCGGCAGCGTCCCGGCGGCGCCGGCGGCTTTGAGCGCGCGGGCGTCGGCGTCCAGGTGCTGGTCGGCGGCCAGCACCCCGGCCGGGGGCAGGTCCCGCCCGGCCATCGACCAGGTCCCGGACGGCTCGGCCCAGCATTCCACCCGGGCGTCCTTTTCGGCCTTCTCCCGCCGCTTGCGCGCGGCCTGCGGGTCAAAGGCCAGCACCTCGCGGTGCAGCCGGTCCCGCAGCCGGCTGGTCGTCAGCCCGGCCGCATCCCCGCCCACCACGGCCGCGATCGCCGCCGCCGCGACATCACCCAGGCCCGCGAGTTCGTCGGCGAACACGGCCGCGCGGGGCAGGTCAATCCGCCCGGCGGCTAACGCCGCCGCGGCGGCCGGGAGCCGGGTGACGCCGATGGCGAGGCTGACCAGCCGGTCCGCGGCCCGGCCGGTCAGCGTCAGCGCGGCGGCGATCTCGTCACCGACATGATCAGCCTGACGCCGGTCCCCGGTGGCGGCCGCGGCCGCGTCCCGGCGCGCGGTCAGGTCCGCGACCGCCCGCAGCCTGATCGACGCCGCCCAGGACTCCAGCCGCCGCGCCGCGCACAGCACCCCGACCAGCTGGTCATCATCCAGCACCGCCAGGCCCCCGGCCGCGGCATCGGCGGTAACGCCAGCTAGGGCCGGGCCGGGCTCCATCTGGTCCAGCGGCCCCCCGGCCGCGAACCCGCGCGCGCCCGGCACCTGGTCACAGTGGGTGAACCCGGCCGCCAGCGCGTCGTACGCCGGGCCTGCGGGCTGCGGCGGGCGGGCGGGAGATGCCGGGACATGGCCGGACTGGCATGGCTGGGGAGAGCCGGACTGGCATGGCTGGGGAGAACCGGGCGGGACCGGCTGGGAACGCCCGGACTGGCAAGGCTGAGGAAAACCGGGCGGGACCGGCTGGGGAGAGCCGGACTGGCATGGCTGGGGAGAACCGGGCGGGACCGGCTGGGAACGCCCGGACTGGCATGGCTGGGGAGAGCCCGGCGGGACTGGCTGGGGAGGAAGGTCCGGGCCATCCGGCTCTTCGGGCATCACTCCCCCTCTCGCTTATAGCCTGTTAGAGATAAGTTCTTCGATTAAAGTATCGACCCAGCCACTGACAAAATCGGCACACTCCCGGCCTCAGGTCAGAAAAAAATCCGGAGTTTCCACCCCGGCGTCTAACCATGCCCCCGGAGCGCGAGGTCATTGCGCTTGACTCAGCGCGACCGGACTGCGCACTCCGTCCCTGACGGTTGCGATCAGCTCCGGCCACATGAGCGCCACCTTCGCCGCGGCGCCTCGGCACCTGGCCGTCTCGCTGACCTCCGCGCAGGCTACCTTCCGGCTGCCGGCCGGCACCAGCTACGCCATCAGCAGCCGGGTCACCGCGGGCTATCTGCAGCCCGGGATCCCGCAGCTGGCCAGCGCCGCGCACACCATCGCCGTCCGCATCGACTCCGGCGAGCTTGCGCTGCGGTCCGGCTGACTCGGGCTGCGGTCCGGCTGACTCGGGCTGCGGTCCGGCTGACTCGGGCTGCGGTCCGGCGCGGGCTGCGGTCCGGCCGACTCGGCGGTACCCGCGAGCTAAGTCGTGATGTCCGCGTAGGGCAGCGAAATGTGCTGCAGACGGCGGGCGTACTCCAGCTGGAAGCCCAGCGGCTCCTCGTGGTCGCGCTCGAACAACGCGATGAACAGGGTGAGGGTCAGGAAGGGGTGCGCGCCGAGCTCGAACAGGCTGGCGTAGTCATGAGCCGCCAGCGCCGCGCGTTCTGGCTCGGTGAACTCCGGCCAGGTGCTGGCCTCCGCCTCGGCGCAGCCGAGGATCAGCCCGGACTGCTCCGCTTCCCACCAGGCAACGGTCCCGCCCGGGTCGGCCCGATACCGCTCCACCAGCGCGGGATCCCGGTCGATGGTGAAGAGAAACTTGTTGACCAGGTACTTGCTCACGCGGGGACTCCATTCGGATACCAGGTGAAGTACGCCTCCATAGTGTGGAACAGGTCCACCGTTTCCACGTAGTCAGCCCGCTGGCCCCGGCCGGCGACGCCCATCATGAGCATGAAGTCCATGAAGCCGTGGGTGGCGTTGCCGGGCTCATGCAGGCTGTCGAGCGTGACTTCGGCCAGGCACCCGTCGATGTCGCAGCCAGCGATCCACTCGACGGCCCGGGCGTCAAATTCGGGGTCCGGGCCATGCGGGCCGAACTGGCGCGGACCGCCCAGCTCCAGCGAGAGGTGGCCGGTGCCGATGATCGCCACCCGGAGCTCACTCGGCCATGACTCGACGATCTCCCGGATGGCCTGCCCGAGCTGGACGAACCGGGCCGGCTGCGGCAGCGGCGGGGCGAAGATGTTGGTGTAGATCGGCACGATGGGCAGGTCCGCAGCCGGCCGTAGCGTGATGATCGGGCAGCTGATGCTGTGGTCGACGCGCAATTCATTGCTGAACGCAAGATCGAAGCCGGCATCGAGCCCCTGCCGCAGGATGTGCCAGGACAGATCCCGCTGGCCGGGCAGGAGCATGCGCGGCAGGCCGAATTCGCGCTCCTCGTTGTACCAGTTGGCGTCGTACTGCTCCGCGTGCCCGACCAGGAACTGCGGCATGTTGTCCAGCCAGAGCTGGTGGAAGTGGTCCGAGCCGACCATGACCAGGACATCCGGCCGGGCCCGGGTCAGCGTCTCGCGGAAGGCAGTGATCTTGGCTATCCACTCGGCCGCGAACGGGGGACGCTGATCGGGGGGCGCGGTGCTGGCCCGGTAGTAGAACGGATGGTGGGTGGATGCGATGACCGCGGCGATAGTGGCCAAGGCGTCTCCTGGCTGCTCGACGATGGACCCGCCGCAACGCTAGCCCAGCAGGCGCCGCGGCAGAAGCCGGCGGTACCGCAGCGGCCGCCAGCCGGGCCTGGCCAGCCGCCGGGTGGCGGCCCGGCGGCCCGGCCGGGCGGCCGGTAATGAACGGCCGGCGAGCCGGCCCTGAACACACGGCCGGAGTCCTCGCCGGAGCGCCAGAATAGCGAGATCATGGGCAGATAGCGTCCGTGGCCAGGAAGGACCGGCAGATGGCGAGCTCAGCATGACCCTCGGCCTCCCCGATGGCATCCGCGGATGCCTCTTCGACCTCGATGGCGTGATCACTAAGACCGCGCTCGTGCACGACGCCGCGTGGAAGGAGATGTTCGATGCCTACCTGCGCGAGCGGGCGAAGCAGACCGGGGAGCCGTTCGTGCCCTTCGACCCGGTCCATGACTACGACGAGTACGTGGACGGCAAGCCCCGCGCCGACGGCACCCGCTCGTTCCTGGCCTCCCGGGGCATCGAGCTGCCCGAGGGCCACGATGACGATCCGCCGGAGGCGCAAACCGTCAACGGCCTGGGCAACCGCAAGAACGTGATCGTGCTGCGGCGGATCCGCGAGGACGGGGTGGAGGCCTATCCGGGCTCGGTCCGCTACCTGAAGGCAGTCCGGGAGGCGGGGCTGCACCGCGCCGTGGTGTCGTCCAGCGCGAACTGCCGCGACGTCCTGGTCGCCGCGGGCATCGCGGACGAGTTCGAGGTGCGGATCGACGGCGTGGTGGCCAAGCGGGACAAGCTGGCGGGAAAACCGGCGCCGGACACGTTCCTGGCGGCGGCACGGGCGCTGGGCCTGGCGCCGGCCGAGGCGGCGGTCTTCGAGGACGCGCTGGCCGGGGTGGAGGCCGGCCGGGCCGGGCATTTCGGCTCCGTGGTGGGAGTCAACCGGGCCGCGCATGCGGAAGCGCTGAAGCAGCACGGCGCCGACATCGTGGTATCCGATCTCGCCGAGCTGATGGGCCCGTCATGATCAAGCAGCCAGCCTTCACCGTCGAGCCGTGGAGCCTCCGGGAGACCTCGCTTGACGTCGACCTGCTCGCCCAGACCGAGTCGGTGTTCGCGTTGTCGAACGGGCATCTGGGCTGGCGCGCCAACCTGGACGAAGGCGAGCCGCACGGCCTGCCGGGCACGTATCTCAACGGGGTCTATGAGGCGCGCCCGCTGCCGTACGCGGAGGGCGGCTACGGCTTCCCTGAGGACGGCCAGACGGTCATCAACGTGACCAACGGCAAGCTGATCCGCCTGTTCGTGGACGACGAGTCGTTCGATGTCCGCTACGGCGAGCTGCGCTCGCACGAGCGGGAGCTTGACTTCCGCGCGGGCGTGCTGCATCGGCGGGTCGAGTGGGTCTCGCCGGCCGGGCGGGCGGTCCGGGTCAGCGCGACCCGGATGGTGTCCTTCACCCAGCGCGCGATCGGGGCGATCTGCTACGACGTGGAGCCGCTGAACGGCCCGGCCCGGATCGCCCTGCAGTCCGGGCTGCTGGCCAATGAGCAGCAGCCGCTGATCACCGGGGACCCGCGGGTCGCCGCCGCCCTCGAAAGCCCGCTGGCCAGCGAATTCACCGAGTGCCGGGGCAGCGTGGTGATGATGGTGCATACCACCAAGCGCAGCGGGCTGCGGGTCGGCGCGGCGATGGACCACGTGCACGACTCGCCCGCCGAGGTAATGGTCGAGTCGTCGTCCTACTCCGATGGCGGCCTGGTGACGGCGACCACCGCCCTGCAGCCGGGGCAGCGGCTGCGGCTGATCAAGTTCGTGGCGTACGGGTGGTCCAGTACGCGTTCGCTGCCCGCCGTGCGTGATCAGGTATGGGCGGCCCTGACCACGGCCAGGCAGACCGGCTGGGACGGGCTGCTGGCCGAGCAGCGTGCCTACCTGGATGACTTCTGGGACCGCGCCGACGTGGAGATCGACGGTGATACCGAGGTGCAGCAGGCGGCGCGTTTCGCGCTGTTCCACGTCCTGCAGGCCGGGGCCCGGGCGGAGAACCGGGCGATCCCGGCGAAGGGGCTGACCGGGCCCGGCTACGACGGGCACTCGTTCTGGGATACCGAGACCTTCGTCCTGCCGATGCTGACCGTGACGATTCCCGATGCGGCGGCCAGCGCGCTGCGATGGCGGCACAGCACCCTGCCGCTGGCCCTCGACCGGGCGACTCAGCTCGGCCTGAAGGGCTCCGCCTTCCCGTGGCGGACCATCGCCGGGCAGGAGTGCTCGGGCTACTGGCCCGCGGGCACGGCCGCCTTTCACGTCAACGCCGACATCGCCGACGCGGCGATCCGCTATGTCGACGCCACCGGCGACGAAGACTTCGACCGCGGCATCGGGATGGAACTGCTGACGCACACCGCGCGGCTGTGGCGCTCGCTCGGCCATCACGACGACCGGGGCCGGTTCCACATCGACGGGGTCACCGGCCCGGACGAGTACAGCGCCATAGCCGACGACAACGTTTACACCAACCTGATGGCGAAGCAGAATCTGCTGGGCGCCGCTGATTCGGCGCAGCGCTATCCGGACCGGGCGCGGGAGCTGGGCATCAGCCAGGAGGAGTCCGCGAGCTGGCGCGACGCGGCCGAGGCGATGCACATCCCCTATGACGAGGCGCTCGGCGTGCATCCGCAGTCCGAGGGATTCACCCGGCATCAGGTCTGGGACTTCGCCGCCACCACGCCGGAGCAGTACCCGCTGATGCTGCACTTCCCCTACTTCGACCTGTACCGCAAGCAGGTGCTCAAGCAGGCCGACCTGGTGATGGCCATCCACCGGTGCGGGGGTGCGTTCACCGCCGAGCAGAAGGCCCGCAACTTCGACTACTACGAGCCGCTCACCGTGCGGGACTCTTCCTTGTCGGCCTGCGTCCAGGCGGTCGTGGCCGCGGAGGTCGGGCAAATGGCCCTGGCCTTCGACTACCTCGGCGAGGCCGCCCTGATGGACCTGCGGGACCTGGAGCAGAACACCCGCGACGGCGTGCACATCGCCTCGCTGGCCGGCTGCTGGGTCGCGCTGGTCAGCGGTTTCGGCGGAATGCGCATGCAGGCCGGCATGATCAGCTTCTCGCCCCGGCTCCCGGAGGGCCTCAACCGGCTCGCGTTCAACGTTCTCATCCGGGGTCAGCGGCTGCGGGTCGAGGTCACCGACACCGAGGCGAGCTACGCGGTCAACGACGGTAAGCCGCTGGACATCCGGCACCACGGCGACCGCGTGCGGCTGCTGCCCGGCAAGACGCAGTCCTGCGGGATTCCGCCACTGGCGGAATCCCGACCCCGGCCCAGGCAGCCGCCGGGGCGAGCACCGGTCCGCCGCCGCGGCAGCGGGCCAGGCAGCTGACGGGCCGGCCAGGCCCGGCCGGCCGCTACCTAGTGCACCCGCCCGCCCCGTAGAAGTCCGGCCCGGCCAGGCCGGGGCCGGTGATCTGCGGCCGGTTCGCCCCGCCGCCGCGCGGGTAGGCGGTGTCGAACCACTGGGTGAAGAACTGGCCGAGCCGGGCGCCGCACGCCGCGCTCCGGTTCGGCAGCCAGCGGCGGAAGCCGGCCTCGAGCTGTGCCTCGGTGATCACGCCGCCGCCGTACTGCCGCTGCAGCTGGGTCAGGGCGCGGACGAAGTTCGCGTGGCCGAGGATCTGCCGCAGCGCGACGTAGGTAATGCCGGGACGGGCGTAGGTGGAGTCCTCGTCGAACAGGCTGTAGGGCGTCGGGTTCGACGGCGCGATCGTCCAGAAGCCACCCTTGCTCTTATAGATGCCGTTGAACCGCTTGACCAGGCTCCGCTGGAACGCGCGGCGGCCGGCCGCACGGCCCGGCCCGCCCGCGGCATGCTGCGCCAGCCGGGCGTGGTAGAGGTACTCGCCGAGAGTCGCCATGCCTTCCTTGTAGAAGGTGAGGTTGTAGTTCGCCTCGGTGACGTGGTCGCCCCACCACTGGTGCATGTTCTCGTGGTACAGGGTGTCGGTGTCGATCTCGCCGCCGGCGAACGTGATCATGGTCTCCATCTCCTCCTCGAAGGAGGCTGACGGCCGCCCGACCACGACCCCGTCGGAGTGGAACGGATAGGGCCCGTTGAACTTGCTCTCGAACCTGGTGATGTCCGGCTGCTTGTTCATGATGGCGAGGTTCTTCTTCTGCCGGGCCGCGCTGAGCGAGCTGGCCTGGGCCTCGTAGAACGGGATGCCGTCGACCATCCGCTGGGTCAGGTTGAAGTGGCCGATGCTGTCCTCGACCAGGTAGCTGGCCACCGGCGAGGCCATGTGCCAGCGCCAGGTCACCGAGCCATGCGGGAACTTGGCGTCCGGCGCATGCTTGGTCCTGGACTCCAGGATGCCGTTGGCGAGCACGGTCCGCCCGGCCGTGACCGTGTCGTCGAAGTCATAGGTCGGCTTGGCGCTCGGGTGGTCGTTGAGCGGCATCCAGTCCTCGGTGCCGACCGGCTCGGTGGTGACGAAGCCGCCGTCGCCGCGTGGCTTGTCGGACCTGAACCATCCCTCGGTGGTGCCGTCACCGTCGGTGTGCACGCCCGGCCGGCCGGTGTAATTGACCCGGACGGTGAAGACCGACCGGTTCGCGATCGCCGCGGCGGGCGTGATCACCAGCTTGTTCGCCGGGCACTGCTCGCCGTTCTGCGAGTTCCGCTTCGCGAAGCTGGTGGACTTCAGCTCCGGCGAGCAGGCCGGCGGCAGCGGATTGTGCTGGGGTCCGCCAACCGGGTTGTTCTCGGACGCCTCGTGCGCGAGCGGGTTGGGGTCATTCGGCCCGTTCGGGTCGCCCGGGTAGGTCGGCTGGACGAACCGGAACGAGGCCCGCGCGCCGTTCACCGTCACCGAGCGGACCCGCATGTCCGGGCCAATGGATACGTTCGCGGTCGACCGGCGCTCGAAGTCGAGGCTGAAGCTGGTCAGGCAATGGGTGGCCCGGTCGGTCAGGACTACGTGGTTGCCCCGCAGGAACCGGTTGGTGGTGGCGTCGTAGACCAGGTCCACGTCGGTGTGCAGGCTGGTGTAGCCGCCGTTACCGGTGTCCGGGTAGACATGATCGCCGAGGCGGGACAGCGTGTGCGCCCCGGCGAAGCAGCCTTGGCCGGCCGCCGCCGACGTCCCGCTGGTACCCGCCAGCGCGGCCGAGCCCGCGCCCAGGCCGAGGCCCGGCAGCAGAAACGCGAGCGTGACGGCGACTGCGGTGCCCGAACGGTGCCTGGCCATAAGCGGCGCTCCCCTGCCTGGATGACGGACTCCTGATTCTGGCCCTCCCGGGGCCAGCGGGGCAACATCGGGCGTACCGGGCCGGGCCGGATTGCCGGGCGCCGCCGGCGCCGTGGCGGGACCGGCTTCCGGCGGTGCCGCTGGTAGCCTTTCGACCTCGTGTGCCCCCCTAGCTTCGCGGCCGAAGATGATCGATGCCGCCACGACGGCCCCGTTAATCATGATCTTCTTTCGGCCCTGCGGAACTGGCAGCTGGAGGCGTACCGGGAGTATTTCCGACCGGTGCGCCGGGACTTCCTGCTGGTCGCGACGCCTGGCTCGGGGAAGACGGCCTGGGCCCTGACGGTCGCGGCCGAGCTGCTGGCCCGCCGCGAGATCGCCGCGATCACCGTGGTCACCCCGACCGAGCACCTGAAGCACCAGTGGGCGCAGGCGGCCCGCGGTCTGCGGATTGCGCTCGACCCGGCCTACCGCAACGCGCAGGGCCGGGCGTCGGCCGACTACACCGGGGTCGCGGTGACCTACGCCCAGGTGGCCGCCCACCCCGCGCTGCACCGGCAGCGCACCCAGAACCGGCCCACGCTGGTGATCTTCGATGAGATCCATCACGCGGGCGACGCGCTGTCCTGGGGCGAGGCGATCAGGGAGGCGTTCGAGCCGGCCCGGCGGCGGGTGGGACTGACCGGGACCCCGTTCCGCAGCGATGCCAACCCGATCCCGTTCGTGACCTACGCGCCGGGCGCTGACGGTTCCAGCCGCAGCCGCGCTGACTACGTCTACGGCTACGGCCCGGCCCTGGACGACGGCGTCGTGCGCCCAGTGATCTTCCTGGCCTACTCGGGCGAGATGCGGTGGCGGACTCGCGCGGGCGACGAGATCACCGGCACCCTGGGCGCCCCGATGACGGCCGAGCAGCTCGCCCAGGCGTGGCGGACCGCGCTGGACCCGGAGGGGGAATGGGTCACCCGGGTGCTGGAGGCCGCGGACCGGCGGCTCACCGAGGTGCGCCGGGGCATGCCGGACGCGGCGGGCCTGGTGATCGCCGGCGATCACGCGGACGCGCGGGCCTACGCCGCGCTGCTGCGCCGGGTCACCGGCACGCGCCCGGTGGTGGTGCTCTCCGATGACCGGCTGGCCAGCAAGAAGATCGCCCAGTTCGCGCTATCGGACGAGCGGTGGATGGTGGCCGTCCGGATGGTCTCGGAGGGCGTGGACATTCCGCGGCTGGCCGTCGGCGTGTACGCGACGAGCATCGGCACCGCGCTGTTCTTCGCGCAGGCGGTGGGCCGGTTCGTCCGGGTCCGGCGGCGCGGCGAGACGGCGTCGGTGTTCCTGCCGTCCATCCCCTCGCTGCTCGGCTACGCCGCCGAGCTGGAGGCCGAACGTGACCACGTGCTGGGCCGCCGCGATGACGACGCCGCCGAGCAGGACGCGCTGGCCGCCGCCGGGCGCCAGCGGGACACTCCCGATGAGCTCGGCGAGGCGCCGTTCACCGCCTTGCAGGCCTCGGCGCACTTCGACCGGGCGCTTTACGACGGAGGCGAGTTCGGCACGTCCGCCGAGGAGGACGACTACCTGGGCCTGCCGGGCCTGCTCGATCCCGAGCAGGTCGGTCTGCTGCTGCGGAAAAGACAGGCCGACCGGCTCCGGGAGGGCGTTAATTCCGCGAAACGGGGCACTCATGCCGCCGCTTCACTGGCCGCCGGGGCCGCCGGGCGCCGGGGCCCGGCCGCCGCCGCGGGGGCGGCGGCCGCCGGAGCGCCCGGGCCGGCCGCGGCGGCGGCCCCGGCCACCCGGGAAACCCTGGCCGCCCTGCGCAAGGAGCTGAACCTGCTGATCACGGCCTGGCATCACCGGACCGGCCAGCCGCACGGGGTGATCCACGCGGACTTGCGGCGCGCCTGCGGCGGGCCCTCGCTGCCCGAGGCCACCGGGCAGCAGATCCGGGCCCGGATCGAGACGATCCGCCGGTGGGCGTCGGCCGCCCGGTGATGACCCCCTATTAGGGGTCATGACCGGCCGGGCCATTCGCCCTACGATTACCCGGGTAGTGATGCGTCGAGGGCGGGCTTCTCCTGTGGCCCCTATATCCGGGAGGGGGGTCCACGGCTAGGGGCGAGGGGGGAGATGCCCGTCCTCGACGGCTCGATAGTACAGGTCCAGTTTCGTCGGCGCTGCCCGGCCTGCGCGGGCGTACTTCTCCCGGACCCGGCCGACGTACTGCTTCGCGGTCTCCTCGCTGAGGCCCATCCGGATGGCGACGGACTTCATCGGCATGCCGGTCGCGTAAAGCTGCAGCGCCCGCGTTTCCTGCGGGCTGAGCGCGGGCCGGTCGGCGGCGTCATCGGTGGCGAGAATGTACGCGAGGCGGGGCGAGATCCAGTCCGTGCCGGCCGCGACCGCCTTGATGGCCGCCCGCACCTGCGTCGTTTCCTCGTCCTTCAGGACATAGCCAAGCGCACCGGCGCGCATCGCGGCCCGGACCGAGACCGGCTTGTCGGCGGCCGAGAGCACCAGCACAGCGGGGCCGGCGGCCAGGATCGCGGCCACGTTGCCCTGCACGGTGGTGCCGTCGCTGAGGTCGATGTCGAGCAGGACCACGTGCGCGTGCCGCCCGGGCCCGCCCAGCAGGGCGGTCACGGTCGGCGCGGTGCCGACCACCCTGATGCCGCACTCGGCGGCCATCAGCCAGCCGGTGACTCCGTCCAGGACGATGGGGTGGTCGTCCACGGCCGCGACGTCGATGATGCCGGTCATCGGGCCCCGCCGTCCGGGCCGGTGCTGGCCTTGTGCCAGTGCACCTCCAGGCAGCCCGGGCCGGTGCCGCCGGCATCGACCGTGGCCCGCCAGCCGGCCGACGCGGGCACCTGCCTGGCCAGTCCGGCCAGGTCGACGCGGGCCTTCAGCGGCCGGTCGAAGGTCACGTACAGTTCCACGTCGGGCCCGGACGCGAGCACGGTGAGCGTCACCGGATGCGGCGGGAGCGCGGTCAGCACCCGGTCGACCGCGGTGAGGGTAGCGTCAGCCACCTCCCAGCCGGGGCGCCCCGGCTCACCGACCACCTGCACTTCAGCCGGCATGCCCCGGGCCCGGGCGGCGCGCAGCGCGGGCTCAAGCTCGGCCAGCAGCCGGTCCGCGTTCTGCACCCGGTCCACCAGCGCCCGCCGCAGCGCGGCCGCGTACTGCGCGCAGCGCTGCTTTACCTCGTCATCGGCGGGGTCCAGCGTCCCGTCGGCGATGCCGCGCAGCACCGGGAGCACCTCCACCTCCAGCAAGGCCAGCCGCGCGCGCCGGTCCTCGTGCACCGCCGCGGCCGCTGCGCGCTCCGCGGCGGCCCGGCTCGCCAGCGCGGCGTGCCGCGCGGCCATCCCGGCATGAGCGCGCAAGGTCGGCCGCATCGCGGCGAAGATGATCAGGATGCCGACCAGCAGGTAGGCGGCCAACGCGAGCCGCGCCAGGCCCAGTGAGGTCACCCCGAGCAGGCGGATGGTGAAGACGGCATGCGCCGCGAAGATCAGCAGCGCCCCGGATATCCACACCCAGGCCGGTCGGCTCAGGGCGACCAGGGCGAGCAGCCAGCCCGTGCCGAGAACGGACCAGTCGACGGTTCCGGTGCCGCCGCCACTCGCCCGCCGGTCCCAGCCGACCAGGGCGACCGCCGCGACCGCGACCGCGATGGCGACGGCGGCGTCTGCCCCGGTGAGGCCGTCGGCGCGGGCCCGTGGCACCAGCCAGATCGCGGCCGCCAGCATGCCCAGCCAGACCAGCGCGGGCACCGCCGGATTGCGGTAGTCGTGCAGGTCGGCCAGCACCAGGATGAGGATGGCGAACTGCCAGATCGCCGCCAGCGTGCCCGCCATGCGGGGCAGTTCGGAGTCGTATGCGGCCCCTATCGTCTCGCCGGCGACCGGGCCGTCAGCGGCCGTCGCCGCCGGGCTCACCACGGCAGGCCTGCCCGCTGCGCCGGGCGGCCGCCGACCGCAGGCATGGCGTCCGGATCAGCGTCCTGGCCGAGCGGGGTCAGTTCGGCCGGGACCAGCCCCGGCGGTGCCAGCCCGGCCGATGCCCCCGGCGATGCCGGCCCGGGCCAGCACAGGCTCACCACGGTGCCCTCGCCCGGTGCCGACCGGATCGACGCGAGTCCGCCCCAGTCGGCGATGCGCTCGGAGATGGAACTCCGCAAGCCCAGCCGGGCCGGATCGACGCGGGCGGGGTCGAACCCGGCGCCCGCGTCCCGCACGGTCACCCGGATGCCGCCGGTGACCGCGACGTCGCCGCCGGGCGCCGCCGGGCAGACATCGACCCAGGCCTCGGCCGTGCCGGCGTGGCTGATGACGTTGGCCAGCGCCTCCCGCACGGCGCGAACGATCGCCACGGCGACCGGCACCGGGAGAGCCGGTGCATCCCGGTGCCCGGCCGCGCCGGGCTGGCCGGAACTGTGCTGGCCCGGGCTGTGCTGGACGTGCACGTCCAGGCCGCGGGCGCGCATCTCGACGGCGGTGGCCTCGATGGCGGCGATCATGCCGCCGTAGGCCCGCGCGGCCTCCGGGGCCGGATCACCGCGGACGCTCAGCACGTACTCCATCAGCCGCACGTCGTGCTGGCAGCGGCCGACCACCTCAGCCGCATCGCTGCTGCTCGCCCGGGCCAGGGCGGTCAGCGTGTTGAGCACCGTGTCGTGCAGCAGCCGCCCGTTCTCGCGGCGCTCGATGTTCCTGGACAGGACCACGTACTGCGCGCGGGCGTCGCTGTCCGCCCGGGCCAGGGCCACGTCAGCCCGGGCGGCCCGGCGGTAGAGCATCCGGCGGCCGCACCGGTGCGCGGCGGCGACCGCAACCAGTAAGGCCGCCGGCGCGACCGGAAAATTGCCGCCGGAGCCGGGCGGCGGGAAGATCATGACGCCCGCCCAGTAGGCCACCCCCATGCCGACGGCCAGCGGCGCGGATACCGCCAGGGACGCGAACCAGGCCGGGACGATCAGCTGGCTTTGCATCGCGATGAACAGCCAGTTGGCGGCGTCGCCGCGCATGGCGGGCGGCACGCACCATCCGGCGCTGAGCGCCAGCACGATGTAGAAGCCAGCGTCGAGGGCCGCCAGCTGCCACGAGGGCCAGCGGCGACGCAGGTAGATCACGATCGCGGCACCCCACCCGACGGCCGCGGCGGGCCCGGCCAGGCGCCACGGATCGGCGGCGTAGAACGCGTGCCAGATGAGCACCTGCACGACGATGTACGCGATCGCGATGCAGCGGACGGTGCGGGCGATCCGGGCGGCCACCGACCACACCGCGGTCATCGCGGGCCCGCCCGGTACGCCGCCGGCGGCACCGGCAGCCGGCTGCCGCACCGCGTTACCGGGCGGCCACATGGCACGATGATATGACTTAGCGGGCCGCCCGATGGCCGGCTCGCTTCGGCGGCCGCGCCGTGGCGCCTTCCTCGACGTCCTTGCGGGTTACCGCCAGATAGCCGACAAAGCCGATGATCACGATCGTCAGGGTCAGGCCGACCGTGCCCCGGCCCAGGCCGAGGCCGCCATAGGCATGGGACACCCCGAGGTAGTCCGCGAAGGACGCGCCGAGCGGCCGGGTCACGATATAGGCGAACCAGAAGGCCAGGATGGGGTTCATGCCGAACCGCCAGGCAATCGCCGGGATCGCGATCACCCCGGTGAAAACGATCCCGGAGGCCAGGTAGCCCCAGCCGAGGGTGGTCGCGGTGAAGTCGCCCAGCGCAGTACCCAGCGCGAACGTGGCCATCACCGTGGCCCAGTAGAACGCCTCCCGGCGCCAGGTGTTGATGCTGTGGATGGACAGCGTCTTCTCGGTCGCGTACCAGGCGATGAAGATCACGGCCAGCGCGATCGCGAAGAACGGCGTGGACACGGAGTACGGGACGCCCAGCTTGACGTGCAGGCCATCGGCGGCCATCGTGCCGAAGATGGCGACCATGACCACGGCGGCCCAGTAGATCCAGGCCACATAGCGGCGGGCGCGGAACTGCAGCGTCAGCGCGATCACCAGGCCCGCGGCGCCCAGGGTGCCGGCCGGCACCGCCCCGTACCGGAAGTACAGGAAGTCCGACACGGCCTCGCCCTGGGCGGTGCTCAGCACCTTGACGATCCAGAAGAAGATCGTGATCTGCGGAACCTTGCTGGCCGCGCGGCCGGCGGCCACGGGCATGCCGCGCCGGACCCGGTCCCTCATCACAGCGCCAAGGATGCCACAGCGCTCACGGTGCGGCCGGCGCGCTTTGCCGTAACTTATCCAGGCTCGCAGCAGCATTTTGGCGGCCGCCGGCCATCAGAGCGGCCTGGGAATGACCCGCTACGGCGTGATCGCGATGGCGCCCGGGTTGCTGCCGACCTTAATCGCCTTCCCGGGCGTGTTGGTGCCGGTGCGGATCGGGGTCACGGTGCCGGACAGGGCGTTGGTGACGTAGGCGGTGCCGCCACCCGGGGTGAAGGCGATGGCCAGGGGCTGCATGCCCACCTTGATCGCCGGCCCGGCCCGGTTGGCGGCCGTGCGGATCGGGGTCACGGTGCCGTCGCCGGAGTTGGCCACGTAAGCGGTCTTCCCATCCGGCGTGATCGCGACCGCGACCGGCTGCATGCCCACCTTGATCGCCGGCCCGGCCCGGTTAGCGGCCGTGCGGATCGGGGTCACGGTGCCGTCGCCGGAGTTGGCCACGTAAGCGGTCTTCCCGCCCGGCGTGATCGCGACCGCGACCGGCTGCATGCCCACCTTGATCGCCGGCCCGGCCCGGTTGGCGGCGGTCCGGATCGGAGTCACGGTACCGGCGAAGTTGTTCACGACGTAGGCCGTGCTGCCATCCGGCGTGATCGCGATGGCCTGCGGGAAGCTGCCCACCTTGATCGGCTGGCCGGCCCGGCCGGTGGCGACGGTGATCGGCGTCACGGTGCCGGCCTGGTCGTCGTTGACGACGTAGGCGGTCTTCCCGTCCGGCGTGATCGCGATCGCGACGGGATTCTTCCCCACCTTGATCGGCTGGGCGGCCCGATTGGTGGCGGTCCGGATCGGGGTCACCGAGCCGGCCGGGTTGTCGTTGACGACGTAGGCGGTGCGGCCGTCCGGCGTGATCGCGATCGCGAACGGGAAGCGTCCCACCTTGACCGGCGGCCCGGCCTGGCTGGTGGCGGTCCGGATCGGGGTCACCGTTCCGGGCGTCTCGCTGGTGACATAGGCGGTCCGGCCATCCGGCGTGATCGCGATGGAACTGGGGCCGCCGCCGACCCGGATCGGCCGGCCGGCCCGGTTAGTGGCGGTCCGGATCGGGGTGACGTTGCCCGAGTCGAGGTTGGCCACGTACGCGGTCACGCCGGCCGCACCCGCGGCCCGGGGCCCGGTGGCGGCCACCGCCCGCGCCGCGAGGGCCGTATCCGCCGCGGCGGCGACGGCCGGCAGGGAGATGACCAGCGCCAGGCCGGCCACCGGGACGATGAAGCGCCTGATCATGGTCACGATCCCTCCTCAGGGTCACCCTGGGCTCCTCCGCATCGCCCGGACAATCCTGCATCATACGGACGATTCGCCACCTTCTGATGAGCGCGAGCGGTTTCCCGTGATACACCAGCCAGGTGTCCGATCATCTGCCACCGCCGGATACCCGGCGGGCCCGGCTCTGGACCGCCGCCGAGGCCAGGAACGTGCCGCTGCGCGCCATCCTGGTCACCGTCGCGGTGGTGGCCGTGGCCTACCTGGCCGGTGAGCTGATCTACCGGCTGCGTGATGTCATCCTGCTGATGGTCGTGGCCGGATTCGTGACGGTGATCCTGAACCCGGTCGTGATCGGCGTGCAGCGGCTGGGGATCCGGCGGCGCGGCTACGCCCTGACCATCGTGACCCTGCTGGCCCTGGCCGCGTTCGCCGGCCTGGCCGTAGTGTTCGGTTACCCGCTGGCCAACGGGACTACCCACCTGGCCCGGGGGCTGCCGTCGTACGTGAACCAGGCCGAGCACGGCCGGGGCTGGCTCGGGCACCTGGTGATCAAGTACCACGTGCAGGCCTGGATCCAGAGCAACGCGCCCAAGCTGGCCGGGTTCGGAAGGAATCTCGCCAAGCCTGCCCTCACCCTGGGCAAGGGCGCCATCTCGCTGGTGATCGCGCTGCTGACCATCTTCGCGCTGGTGCTGCTGCTGCTGATCGAGGGCCCGAAGCTGCGGGCCGGCCTGCTCGGCCTGATGGAGCCCGCGCGGGCCGAGCGCTACACCCGGATAGCCCGCGAGGTCAACAGCTCGGTCATCGGGTACATGCTCGGGAACTTCCTGACCTCGCTGATCGCCGGCATCGTCGTCTTCGTGACCTTGCTGGTACTCGGTGTCCCGTTCCCGTTCCTGTGGGCATTGTGGGTGGCGCTGGTCGACTTCCTGCCCATGATCGGCGGCGCGCTGGCGGGCATCCCCACCGTCCTGTTCGCGGCCGCGCACTCGCTCACGGCCGGAATCATCACGCTGATCGTGTTCCTCATCTACACGCAGGTCGAGAACCACGTGCTGAACCCGATCGTGATGAGCCGGACGGTGAAGGTCAACCCGCTGCTGGTGCTGGTGTCCATCCTGGTCGGGGCATCCATCGGCAGCCTGATCGGCGGAATCTTCGGCGCCTTCGTGGCGGCGCTGCTGGCCATCCCGGCCGCGGGCGCGATCCAGGTGCTGGTCCGCGAGATCTGGCAGCAGACCGCCTCGCCGCAGCTCGCCGAGGCCACGGCCGCCGGCCCGCCCGCCGAGCCGGGGCCCGTACCGCCGGACTAGCCCGCTCAGTCGTTCTTAGCCCGGTCCGTCGTTCTCCAGCGCCCGCCCGGCGACCGGAACGCCGAGCTGCAGGACCAGCCAGATCCGGCTGTCGTCACCGAGGAGTTCCGGCTCGCTGAGCGGATCACCGTCGACGATCAGCAGGTCGGCGAGCTTGCCTTCCTGCACCGTGCCGATGCGGTCGCCGAGGTCCAGCGCCTCGGCGGCCGTTCTCGTCGCTGCCACCAGGGCCTCAGCGGGGGTCAGCCCGTGCCGGATCATCCGCTGCAGCTCCAGCGCGGTGCCGCGATCCACGTCGCTGCCCAGTGCGATCTTGACGCCGGCGTCGCGCGCGGCCCGCATGCTGGCCGCGCCCTGCTCCAGGTTGTGGTCCGCCAGCCGGACCAGCACCGGCGGCATCTCGGGAGCACGCGACGCGCCCGATTCGCTGACCGCGTCGCCCAGCCCAGCCATCCAGTAGTAGCCCGACAGGGTCGGGATGAGCACCTGGCCGCTGGCGGCCATCGCGTCGAGCAGGTCCGGCCGCTGGTGCAGGAACATGCCGTGCTCGATCGTGTCCGCGCCGATGGTGATGGCCGCCTCGCAGCCGGCCAGCCCCTCGGCGTGCGCCGACAGCCGGAAGCCCATCCGGTGCGCCTCATCGGCCACGGCGGACAGCTCCGCCGGTGTCAGCTGGAGCGGGTCGGGGTCCTCCAGCTCGTTCGAGCGGGCGCCGGTCGTCATGACCTTGATGAAGTCGGCCCCGGCCCGGATCTGCTCGCGGACCGCGCGGCGCATGTCATCCGGCCCGTCGGCCTCCCGGTACATGTCGCCGTAGAACCGGCCGCCCGGCGCGGTGGCGGAGATGATCTTGCCGCAGGTCAGCACGCGGGGACCGCGGAATGCGCCGTACCGCATCGCCTGACGTGCCTCCTGCGGCGCCAGCCCCTGGGATCCGGTGACCCGGATGGTGGTGACGCCGCGGCGCAGGTACGCGCGCAGTTCGGCCTGCAGGAAATGTGCCCTGGTCCCGGGCAGCGCCTGCTCGGCGCCGCGGAGTGTCTCCGGAAGCCGGCCGGCCGCGTGCGTGTGCGCGTCGGTCAGCCCCGGCAGCAGCGTCCGCGGCCCGATGTCAAGCAGCCGGGCGCCCTCCGGGCACGGCTCGGACGCGGCGCCGACGCGGCGGATGATGCCCTCGTCGACCAGGACCGCGGCCCCGTCGCGGACCGTGCCGTCGGTGCCGTCGAACAACCGGCCGCCGGTCAGCCAGAGCCGGCCCGGGGCCGGCCTCGGGGAGGCGATCAGGGCCGGGAATCGGTGCGCCAATGATGGCTCCTTCCTGAAATCACCGGCCACCCTAGCGCTGGCCGTCCGGCCTCGGTCCGGCGCCGGGCCCTGGCCGCGGGCGGCCGGCCAGCCATACGGTATGTCCTGAGCTACTTATCGCACCTACCACCGCTGTATCACCGCGAAAAGGGGAACTGAGATGACGCGCACGCCCGAGGAGATCTTCGCCCACCACGCCCAGGCGCTCGGTGGCGGCGACCTGGAGGGGATCGTGGCCGACTATGCCGATGACGCCGTCTTCATCAGCCCGGCGGGCAGCAAGTACGGCAAGGACGGCATCCGGGCCGCGTTCACGCAGCTGCTCGCTGACGTGCCGGAGGCGGCCTGGGAGCTGAAAACGCAGATCTACGAAGGCGACGTGCTGTTCCTGGAATGGTCCGCCGTGGCCGCCGCGACCCGCGTCGATGACGGCATTGACACCTTCGTGTTCCGCGACGGCCAGATCCAGGTGCAGACCGTCCGCTACACCCTGCAGCACACGAGCTGACCATCGCCGCGGCGCCGGTCGCGGTGAGCCTGCGGCCCGTCCGGGTGGTTCATCCGGGCGGGCCGCTCGGGGCTGCGTCCGCCGCCCATTGCGCCACGGTGCGCACGGTGGCCTGCCGCGGGAACACCTTCTCGGTCAGCACCCGGTGCACCTCGGGGTCGGCGTCGAGGCAGCCGTCGGAGAGCACGACGAGCCGGTAGTCCAGGTCGGCGGCCTGCCGGAGCGTGGACAGCACCACGCCGCTGGTGGCGATGCCGGCCAGCACGAGCGTGTCCGCGCCGAGGCTGCGCAGCACGACCTGCAGGTCACTGCCGGTGAACGCGGACACGCGGCGCTTGATGACGACCAGGTCCCCCGGGCCGGGCGCGACCGCGGGGTGGATCTCGGTGGCCTGGTCGCCCGACACGAACCGGCCGGACCCGGCGATCGCGGCGAAGGTCGTGTTCCTGGCGCTGATCTCGGGGTGACCGGGGCGGAAGCCGATGGTCACGTACACCACCGGGATGCCCCCGGCCCGGGCCGCGGTGATCGCGCCCGACAGCCGCGGCAGGTAGCCGGGATCCCCGGCGAACCGCTCGACGATGCCACGCTGGACGTCCATCACCAGCAGTGCCGTTGCCTGCATCGAAGATGCTCTCCCTCCGGGCTGCCGGTATGGACTCGTTGCCGGTTGGACTCGTTGCCGGTATGGACTCTAGGCCGGGGCGTGTATCAGCGGCGCGGCTGCCTGCTCTTATCAGCAGAGCGATCCCCCGCGACCCAGGAGGTGCGGTCATGACGCCTGCCGAGCGCGCCCGCCCGCGTACCGCCACGGAACTGCTGTTCGGCCCGGGCGAGGACGCCGCCGGGGCGCTGGCCGAGCGGATGGCCCGGGCCGGGGGCGACGGGAATCTCGGTACCGATCTGGAGCACCTGCCGGCGGCCGCCCGGGCGGCCGCCGTCCGCGAGGTGGCCGGCCAGGCCGCCGGGCTGCTGGACGTCAACCTGGCCGACGTGCTCGTGGCCGGGTGGCGGGAGCATCACGAACTGGCCGCCGCCGCGCAGCGCACCCTGGCCGTCCCTGGCAGTACGGAGCTGGTGAGCCTGGCCGCGCACCAGATCAGCACCGAGCAGCGGCCGTATGTCACCGTGCTGGTGGACGGTCACCGGGTGGCCACCGTTGAGCTCGGCCTCTCGCTCGCCCTCGTCGTCACCGCCCTGCTGGCCGGCATCAGCGCCGGGAGGCTGGTCGCCCTGCATACCGGCCGCTGTGACGTCACGGCCACGCTGGCCATCCAGGGCAGCGATCTCGTCATCAGGCAGGCGCACTTCGAGTTGCCCGGCGTCATGCCGCTCAGTCCCGGGATCCGGCTGCTGCCCGCCCGCTGCTACCCGGGCGCGGGGAAACAAGAAGAAGCGGCGAAACGAGAAGAAAGCGCGGCGTGATAATCCGGGTCAGCCAGCTGACCGGCCCGGGATGCGCTCGTCGGGAATGCCCCAGGACGGGAACCGCGCGGACGGCGCGACCACGTCTTTCACCCCGGGATTCAGCTCGTGGTTAATCACCTCAGCGACGTCCTGGATGGTCTCGACCCCGTAGGTCATATTCGGGTTATCCCTGGTCAGCACGACGATCCGGTAGTGGCGGTGCGGGCCGGTGAAAATGCCGATGCTGTTGATCACCCACCGCACCGGGTCCGGCAGCCAGCCGTTCTTGATGTGCGCGGTCAGGTCCGCGGGCGCGCCGGCGGTGACGCCCCAGCGCTGCGAGGCGGTGACATCGGCCATCAGCGACAGCGCGTAGGAGCGCGACGGCCGGTCGAGGATGGAGTGGCTGCCCTTCAGCACCCGCAGCAGGAGCATCTCGTCGTGCGCGGTGACCCTGGTCAGGCCCCAGTAGCCGTCCTGGCCCAGCGTGGTGTGCGTCATCCGGGCCAGGTCCAGGAAGCGCTGCAGGTGCCGCGGGCCGAGATCGTCCCACAGCGTGGTCGCCGCCGAGTTGCTCGACTCGGTGATCATCGCCTTGGTGAGGGCCACCTGCGCCGGGGACAGATCGCGATGCTCGGCCATCAGGTGCCGCAGCAGGGCGCCGAGGATGATCACCTTGACGATGCTGGCCGAATGGAAATGCCGTCGCGGATGGAACTGGCAGGTCACGCCGGTCCGGCTGTCGGCCACCGCCAGGCTGACGACCGATGACCGGCCCTGCAGCGCGGCCGCGATACCGCGGGACATCCGGGCGGCCAGCTTTCGGCGCTTGCGCGTCGGCGGCGTGCAGATGGCCATGGCGGGCGGTGGCTTCCGGCCCAGGGCGGCCCGGGCGGCGGCCGGGGCCGGCGGGGCGCCCGCCACCGCGCTGGCCGCATTCGCCGTGAGCAGGCAGAGGGCCAATCCGGCGGCGAGCGCGGCGAGCGGCCGCTGCCTTACCCTGCTGCGCATCGTTACCCCCAGGTAGGCCGCTCGTCATGCCGGGTGTTAGACGGCCGAGGCGATCAGCAGGTTGGCAGGGCGAGCTAAGCACATGGCCCCGGCCGCCGCGCGGCCTGGCGCCTATCCTGGGATTAGGACAGGGCGTCCGGTGGAGCCAAGATGTGGTACAACATTGCCGCTGACCTCGTGATTGTCGTTCATCTGCTCTTCATCGGCTTCGTGGTGGGCGGCGTCTTCCTGGCCTGGCGCTGGCCCTGGGTCATCTGGGCGCACCTGCCGGCCGTGGCGTACGGGGCGCTGGTCGAGTTCATCGGGTTCACCTGCCCGCTCACGCTGCTGCAGAATTTCCTGCGGCACCGGGGCGGGGAAGCCGGGTACCGCGGCGGGTTCATCGCGCACTACCTGGTCCGGCTGATCTACCCGCCCGGGCTCACCCGCGGGATGCAGATCGGGCTCGGGATCGGCGTCCTGCTGATCGCGGTCGCCGGATACCGGGGCTTCCTGCGCCGGCATCAGGCCAGAACAGGCGGATACCGCCCGGCCCACGGCGCGGCTTGCTCCAGCTGGCTGGCCACCTGGATGAGCACATCCTCGCGGCCGTAGGCGGCGACCAGCTGCACGCCGACCGGCAGGCCGCCGGGCGTCCAGTGCAGCGGCAGGCTCACGGCCGGCTGGCCGGTCATGTTGAACTGCGCGGTGTAGGGGATGAAGCTGGCGATTCGCCGCCCCTCAAGCTGCGGCCCGGCGGCGGTGAACCAGCCCAGCTCGGGCGGCGGGGCACCCAGGGTCGGCGTCACCAGCAGGTCATGGTCCTCCCACCAGTGCGCCATCCGCCGCGCCCAGCTGCCGATCCAGTCCCGGCCCTGCAGGTAGGCCACGGCACTGATGGCCTGGCCCGCCCGCCGGTAGCCGGCGTTGCGCGGCTCGATCTCCTCGTCGCCGATCGGGCGGCCGAGCTGCCGCTCGAATGCCTGCAGCGTCACCGCGACATCGGCGGCGATGATCGCGTTGAAGTGCCGGCCGAAGTCGCGGTCGAACATGGCCGCCGGCGCCGACTCCTCGACCCGGTGACCGAGCGACTCCAGCAGCCGCGCCGCCTTGCCTACCGCGGCGCGGCACTGCGGATCGTCGAGGTAAAACTCGCCGCCTGGCCGGTCGAGCACCCCGATCCGCAGCCGGCCCGGGTCGGCGCCGACGTCCTGACTCAGCGGGCGGCGCAGCGGCGGCGGGTAGTACGGCTCACCCGGCATCCGCGCGCTGATCACATCGAGCAGTCCGGCCGCGTCCCGGACGGTCCTGGTCACGGCGCCGTCGATAACACCGCCCGCCCAGGCCTCCCCGGCCAGCGGGCCCTGGCTCACCCGCCCGCGGGTCGGCTTGAGGCCGACCAGCCCGCACGCACTGGCCGGGATGCGGATCGACCCGCCGCCGTCGCTGGCGTGCGCGACCGGCACCATGCCGCTGGCCACCGCGGCCGCGGATCCGCCGGACGAGCCGCCCGCGGAATGGCCGGGATGCCAGGGGTTGCGGGCCGGGGGGAAGTTCCGCGGCTCGGTGGTCACCGCGGTACCGAGCTCGGGCACGGTGGTGCGGCCGAGCGGCACGAAGCCGGCCGCCTGGAACTGCCCGGCCAGGTAGGACGTCACCGGCCAGGCCAGGTCACGCAGCGGCCCGAGGCCGAAAGCCGTCGCCTCCCCGGCCACCAGGCAGCCCAGGTCCTTGAGCAGGATCGGCACACCGCGGAACGGGCCATCGGGCGGGCCTCCGGCTGCCTCCCGGAGCGCCCGGTCGAACCGGGTCCTGAGCACGGCGTTCAGCTGCGGGTTGGCCGCCTCGATCCGGGCGATGGCCGCCGTGACCAGCTCCGCGGGGGCAAGCTCGCCGCGGCGGACCAGGTCGGCTTGCGCGGTAGCGTCCAGCCAGGTCGTGTCCGTCACCCCAGGCACGCTACCCGGCGGCCCCGGCGGCCGGGCTGGCACCGGCCGGGATGGCGGCCGGATGGCCGGCTGGTGACCTGATCCCTGGCCAATCACCGCGTTCAGCGGCCGGGAACCGGGCAGGATCAGGGCATGCCTGATCGCGGATACCGCCCGTCGTCCCAGGACCCGCTGCTGATCCTGGCCATGGATCACCGGGCTTCGTTCGGCCGGTCCCTGTTCAACGTCCGCGACGACCAGCCGGATGCGGCCCAGGTCGCCGCGATGAAAGCGGCCAAGCGGCTGATCTACGCGGGGCTGGCCCGGGCGCGCGGCCGGCTGCCCGGCGGCCGGGCCGGGGTCCTGGTTGACGAGCGGTACGGGCTCGATGTCGCCGAGGCGGCCCGCCGCGATGGCGTGCTGCTGGCCATGCCGGTGGAACGCAGTGGCCGGGACTGGTTCGAGCTGGAATGGGGCGACGACTGGCTTGAGCACATCACCGCGCGCCGCCCGGACTTCGCCAAGGTACTGGTCCGGGACAACCCGGCCTTCCCCCCGGGCCGGCGCGAACAGCAACTGCGCGAGCTGAGCGTGGTCAGCGGCGCGCTGCGCGAACTGGGCGTGCCGCTGCTGTATGAGCTGCTGGTCCCGGCGACCGACGGCCAGCTGGCCGCGGCCGGCGGAGCCGCCGGGGCCTATGACCGGGAGGTGCGCCCCGGCCTGGTCATCCAGGTGATTGCCGATAACCAGGCGGCCGGGGTGGAGCCGTCCATCTGGAAGGTCGAGGGTCTGGAAACAGCCGCGGCCGCGCGGGCGGTGGTGACCCAGATCCGGGCCGGGGGACGCGATGACGTGCTGGCGATCGTGCTCGGCCGCGACGCTCCCGCGGACCGGCTGGATCACTGGCTGGAGGTGGCCGGGCCGGTCGATGGCTTCGCCGGGTTCGCGGTTGGCCGCAGCATCTGGGAGGACCCGATCGCCGGCCGGGGCAACGGCAGTATCAGCGAGGAAGCGGCCATCGCCCAGATCGCCGAGCGGTACCTGGATTTCGCCGGCCGGTACTGCGCGGCCAGCGGCGCCACGCCGACCGTCAGATAGCGTCGCCCGGGCGAATCAGCCAGACTGCCGCCATGGACCTGCTGAGCGTGCACCAGCGCATCTACGAGCGAACCGGGGGCCGAATCGGCCACCGGCTGATCGGCGTGCCGTCAGCCTTGCTGCGCACCACGGGACGGCGCACCGGCCAGGTCCGCACCTCGGCGCTGGTCTACGCGCGGGACGGCCGGGACTACCTGCTGGTCGCCTCCAACGGCGGCTCGGACCGGCCACCGGGATGGCTGTTCAACATCGAGGCCAGGCCCGAGGTCGAGATCCAGGTCGGCCGGATCCGGACAGCCGCCCGGGCTCGCATCGTCACCGCCGATGATCCCGGTTACCCGCGGCTGTGGAAAGCGGTCAACGAGGGCAACCACGGCCGCTACGACCGGTATCAGGCCAGGACCAGCCGGAAGATCCCGGTCGTGGTCGTCACGCCGGCTGCTTCCTGACGCCAGCACCGGGCGGCCGTTACGATGAGCCGGTGTCGCCGCGCGCTATTGACTTCCATGTGCACCTGCCCACCCCGGACTGGCTGGACGGCAGCATGGACGGCTACGTGGAGGCGGCCGAGGCTTACTTCCGCTCGCCGGTCCAGCGGCAGTCGCTAGCCGGGCTGGCGGCCCGGTACCGCGAGCTGGGGGTGCGGGCGGTCCTGCTGGCCTGGGATGCCGAGACGGCAACGGGACGGCCCCGGGTCCCGAACGAGACGGTGGCCGAGGCCTGCCGCGATCATCCGGACGTGTTCACCGGCCTCGGCTCGGTTGACCCGCACAAGGGCCAGGCGGCCGTCGCGGAGGTGGCGAACATCGCCGCGCTCGGGCTGCGGGGGGTGAAGTTCCACCCTTCGCTGCAGGCCTTCGCCCCGGATGACCCCGGTTACTGGCCGGTGTTCGCCGCCTGCGAGCGGCACGGCCTGCTCGCCTTGTTCCACACCGGGACCAGCGGGATCGGCGCCCGTCAGCCGGGCGGCCAGGGCATCCGGATCGATTACGCCCACCCGCTCAAGCTGGACTCGGTCGCCGCCGCCCACCCCGGGCTGACCGTGGTCGCGGCGCATTTCGGCTGGCCCTGGCACCAGGACCTGGCCGCCATCGCGTTGCACAAGACCAACGTGTACATCGACATCTCCGGCTGGTCACCGCGGCGGATTCCGCCGGAGGTGATCCGCGAGCTGCGGGGGCGGCTCTCCGGCCAGTTCCTGTGGGGCAGCGACTACCCGTTCCTGACTCCCGAGCGCTGCCTGGCCGAGTTCGACGGGCTCGGCCTGCCGGCCGATGTCGCGGATCAGGTGCTGCACGGCAACGCCGCCCGCATCCTCGGGCTGAGCTGACCACGCGGCCGTCCGGCCATAACCTCGTTCCGCGGACCGGCCCGGGAGGCACGGCGGGCCGTGGTCTGGTAGGGATGGGCCATGGAACCGGAGGAGCGGCGGCTGCTGGCGACGATGCCGCTGCACGCGATCACCGCGCTGCACGGCGAGGCCGGGCTGCGGGAGCGGTTCGCGCTGGAGATCGCGGGCTTCGGTGCCGCCGACCGGCTGCGGATCGAGCGGGCGCTGGCGCTGGCGGCCCGGCTGCACGCCGCCGACCGGCGGCAGCGCGAGCCCTACGTCAACCACCTGCTGCGGGTCGCGACCCGGATCCTCAGCCACTACCAGGTCCAGGACAGCGACGTCACCTGCGCCGCCCTGCTGCACGACGCGGTCGAGGACCACGCCGAGCAGATCGCCCCCGGCGGCGGCCAGCCCGGGGCGCTGGCCGCGATCGGCGCGCAGTTCGGGGACCGGGTCGCCGGGTTAGTGGCCGCGGTCACCAACCCGGACTACGCGCCCGGCCGGGATGCCCACGAGCAGTACCGCGAGCATGTGGCGGCCAGCCTGGACACCAGCCCGTGGGCCCGGGTCATCAAGGTCTCCGACTTCACCGACAACGGCGTCGGCCTCATCCACACCACCGGGCCCAGGCTGGAGAAACTGGCCGCCAAGTACGCCCCGCTGGTGCCGGTGCTCAGCGAGCTGATCGCCCGGCCCGACACGCCCCTGAGCGACGACGTGAAGGCGCGCATCCTCGGCCAGCTGGCCAGCGCCCAGCAGCGTTTCACCGCGATCAGCGGCGGGCACTCCGGGGAGGTCAGTCCGCGGCCTGGTAACGGGTGACGGCGCTTTCGTCCCATTCCAGGCCGTTGCCGGGGACATCCGGCACGTGCAGTTCGCCGGAGCGGACCTCGAAGGTGCGGGCTAGCACCGGGTTCGCCCAGTCCTGCCATTCCAGCCACTGCCTGGTCGGCGTGACGCGCAGCAGGTGGCCGGAGACTTCCGGGTACAGGTGGGAGGACATCGGCAGGCCGGTCGCGGCGGCGATCGCGGCGGCCTGCTGCCACCCCGTCACCCCGCCGATCCGCATCAGGTCCGGCATCACCAGGTCGCAGGCGCGGGCACTGATGGCCTCGTGCATGGCCCGCGGGCCGTAGAAATTCTCGCCGAGCATGACCGGGGTGGCGATATCGCGGGCGAGCCGGGCATGGCCCTCCAGATCGTCGTAACGCAGCGGCTCCTCAATCCAGGCCAGGCCTTCCGCGTCGAGGGCGCGGCAGCGTTCCATCGCCTCGCCCAGGGTGAGCCCCTGGTTGTAGTCGGCGACCAGGGTAACCTCGTCGCCGACCGCTTCCCTGACCCGGCGGACCGCGGCGATGTCGTCGGCCGCCCGGTGCCGCCCGACCCGGACCTTCAGGGCCTTGAACCCGCCTTCGGCCAGCAGTTCCAGCGCTTCATCGCCGGCCGCGGCCGGTGAGATGAGCCCGAGCCCGTTGCTGTTGTAGGCCGGCACCGGTTCCAGGGTCCCGCCGAGCAGCCGGGCCAGCGGCAGCCCCGCCGCCTTGGCCAGCGCATCCCACAGCGCGATGTCGAGCCCGGCCACGGCGGCCAGGGCCAGGCCCTGGTACCCGGCCAGGCTCAGCCAGCCGCGGGCCTCGGTGAAAGCCGCGGCCGGCGCGGCGGGCTTCCCGCGCAGTCCGGCGCCGAGATCACGAACGATCGGCAGCAGCGCGGCGGCCGCACGACTCAGGTAGGGCGCGAGATATCCGCGGCCGACGATGCCCTGCTCAGTGGTCACATCGATGAGCAGCAGGGGCCAGCGGGCGAAATCTCCCACCCTGGTCGCCAGCGGCCGTCGCAGCGGAACCACGACCGGCCGCACGGCCACATCGTGCACGACCAGACCGGCAGCCGGATTAGTCACCGGGCCTCCTTTGCCAGCCTCGACGGCCGGTATCGCCCCATCCGGGCTGTACCGCCCATCGTGGCAGAGCGGCCGTGCGGCCCGCCGCCGGGCCGGCCCTCGATTCATGCCGGGCCCGTCAGCCTGGTACTACTGTGTGGCACGCGCAGGAGGTACCGGAGGGAGGCGCGGGTGAGCGGAACCTCGGTATCCCGCGCCAGGCGGCGGGCCCGGAGCGGCCGGTGACGGCCCGGCTGACCCGGTCCCCCGGGGGGGCCGCCCGGTTGCGGGCGCTGCTGGACTCCGGCCAGGTCATCGTGGCGCCCGGGGCGTTCGATTCGCTCTCCGCGCGGCTGGTCGAGGAGGCCGGGTTCCCGGCGGTGTACATGACCGGTTTCGGCACCTCGGCGGCGCTGATCGGGCGGCCGGATGCGGGCCTGCTGACGATGCCCGAGATGGCCGGCAACGCCGGCCGGATCGCGGCTTGCGTGGACATCCCGGTGATTGCCGATGCTGACACCGGTTACGGCAATCCGCTGAACGTGATCCGGACCGTCGGGGCCTACGAAGCCGCCGGGGTGGCCGGGATCCATATCGAGGACCAGGTGGCCCCCAAGAAATGCGGGCACATGGAAGGCAAGCTCGTCATCCCGGCGGAAGAGATGGCGGCCAAGGTCCGGGCCGCGGTCGAGGCGCGGACGCAGCCCGAGTTCGTGATCATCGCCCGGACTGATGCCCGGGCGGTGGAGGGCCTGGAGCGGGCGCTGGAGCGGGCCCGGCTGTACCGCGCGGCCGGCGCCGACGCCCTGTTCATCGAAGCCGTCCTGACCGAGGCCGAGGCGGCGGAGGCCGCCCGGGCCTTCCCCGGCGTGCCGTTGCTGTTCAACTGGGCGGAAGGGGGGAAGACGCCGCCGGTCAGCCTCGGCCGCCTGGCCGAGCTTGGCTACCGGATCGTCATCTTCCCCATCAGCACGCTGCTGGCCGCGACCGCCGCCATGCGCCGGATACTGCAAGAGATCGCCCGGGCCGGGACGCCGGCCGCGGCGATGCATGAGCTGCCGACGTTCGGCGAGTTCACCGATTTCATCGGACTGCCCCAGGTATTCGAGGCCGAGCAGCGTTACGCCGCGAGGGACTCGGTACCGGGGTCGGAGCTGGGAGGCACGAATGACAGCGACGTTTGAGCGGGCCAGCGTGAGCACTGAGCTGGCCAGGGCCATGATCGGGGCGGCCGAGGCGAAGGCGGCCGAGATGGGCCACCCCTTCGTGATCGCCGTGGTCGACGACAGCGGGGTGCTGAAGGCGTTCAGCCGGATGGACGGCGCGGCACTGCTGTCGGTCCAGATAGCCCAGGACAAGGCCTACACGGCGGCCGGCTTCGGCCTGGCCACCGACGCGTGGCACGACTTCGTCAAGGACGACCCGCCCCTCGCCATGGGCGCCGCTCCCGGCATCCGCCGCCTGATCGTGTTCGGCGGCGGGTACCCGGTCAAGATCGGGGATGCGGTCGTCGGCGGGATCGGCGTCAGCGGCGGCCATTACAGCCAGGACATGCAAGTGGCCCAGGCCGGGCTCTCGGCCGTCCCTTCCCCCTGACCGGGCCAGCGGGCCGGCCGGCCCGCTGGCGGCTGCTGCCGCGTCAGGGCCCGAGGCCGGCCCGGCTGGCCGACCGGCCGGCCAGCGGAACGCCGCGCAGCGACAGCCAGATCGCGAGCACGGCTCCGCACGTCAGGCAGCTGTCGGCCACGTTGAAGACCGCGAAGTGCTGCAGGTCGATGAAGTCCACGACGGCGCCGCGGCCGATGCCGGGCGCCCGCAGCAGCCGGTCAATCAGGTTTCCGACGGATCCCGCGAGCAGCAGGCCGAGCGCTACCGCCCAGCCGACCGAGCGCAGCCGGGGCGCCTCGATAACGATCAGCACGGCGACCGCCACCGCCATGCAGGTGAACAGCACGGTCGCGGCCGGCGCGAAGGAGAACGCGGCACCGGAGTTCCGGCGGACGTCGACGGTCAGGACCTGGCCGATCACCCGGACCGGCGGCTTGCCCTCCAGGGTCGCGACCAGGAGGGCCTTGGTCGCCTGATCAACGGCGATACCCAGCAGCGCGGTCCCGGCGAGCACCACCATGCAGCGCGTGCGGACCGGCATCGGCCCAGTATGGCAAGCCCGGCCTGACAAGTCCGGCCAGCGGGCCGGTCAGCCGGTCATTCCGGCAGGTACAGGTGCAGTCCGGCGGGCATGTGATCGGTGGCGGCGACGGTGCCGCGGAACACGCCGTTGATGTAGGCGGCAACGTTGCCCGGATAGGCGCCACCGGGACTGTGCTCGGCGGTCAGGCGCAGGATGGCGGAGGGCTGGCACTTGTGCTGGTCGGCCAGCCTGGCCAGGGACTCCTGGCCGGCCGTGGTGTGCTCGATCATCTTGGCTCCTGTCTTGGCGGCGCCCGGGGGTGGCCGGGCGCGGCGTGGCTGCCTAACGGTGACTACTCCACACAGTCATCCACAGACTGTGGGTAACTTTGCCAGGCACTGCATAAAATGCCGGATAGTTTCAGCAACTAACCGGATATGCCTGGCTTGCGGGCAATCCAGAGATAGCTGCCGTAATGCCGTAACTACTGCACCATGGCCACCCTCCGCGCCGTCCTGGCCCGCGCCGGGGAGGGCCGGGCAAAGTGCCCCGTTCCTCCGGTAGCTCACAGTTCCGGTGTGCGCACCGCGCGCCAGCATGCCTCGGACTGTCTACCGCTATGCCGCCTGCGCTGCAATACTGCCTGGATGACGGGCCTCAGCGTCGCCCTGGCCAACCTCAAGCCGGGCACCGGCAAGACCACATCGGCGGTCTGGCTGGCACACGTTTTCGCGCAGGCCGGAAACCGCGTGCTGCTGGTGGACGCCGACCCTTCCGGGAGCGCACTGGAATGGTCCGATCTCGCGGCCATGTACCCGGGATTGCCGCCGGAGGCGGCGTTCCCGTTCCGGATCGTGGCGCTGCCATCCCGCGAACTGCACCGCCGCATACCCGAAATCGCGCAGTCGGATGACGTGGTGATTATCGACGCGCCGCAACTTGAGGACCACGCGGGCATTGCCCGGTCCGCGCTGCGGTACGCCGACGAGATCCTGATCCCGTGCGCGCCGAGTCCCATTGAGATCAACCGCACCACGCCGGTCCGCGAGGAGATCAGCGAGATTGAGGCGGTCCGGGGCCAGCCCGGCCGGTCGGCCGTGCTGCTGAACCGCAGCGTCGCGCGCGCGAATTCCACCGCCGACGCCCGGGAAGCGCTGGAGGGCCTTGGTTACGACGTGCTGGCGACGGCGGTGCCCCGGCTGGAGGTTTACGCACAGAGCTTCGGCATGCCGATCCCGGGCACCGGCCGGGAAATATGGCGGCACGTGGCCCACGACCTCATCGAGCGATGCATTCCGCTCTGCTCGGTGCGGTCATGACCGTACCGCGGGAGCAGCGGAAGGCGCAGATGGCGGCGGCCGCGGCGCGGCGCGCGGAACCCGATGCCCGGCCAGCCGGGCGGACCGCGATCCGGTCGAAGCCGATCCGGATCACCCTCGACCTGAGCCCCGAGCTTTACCGCCAGCTCACCCAGTGGGCGGACTCGGCCGCGATCGCGCTTGACGTGCCGCGGGTGGCCCTGGCCGACGCGGTGCGGGCGATGATCCGGGTCACGGCCGAGGACCCCGGTCCGGTCCTTGAGCGGCTGCGCCTCGATCGGGCGCCGTAGCGCGCGCTCCGCACCGTCATGATGCCCTCGGCTGAGGCCGGGCACTGGATAGCCAATCGAGCTATATCTTGTCTTCGGGCTCGCCATGTCGTAACCTGTCGATATATCGTGATCGTATCGTGAGAGCGTGGACGGGAGTGCAGGATGCCGACAGCAGGCTCGTGGGCGTGGGGCTTCGATCCTCGCCTCTTCGATGTGCTCAGCGGCCTGGGCGACTTGACCGGCAAGGTCCAGCGCGCCGCCGACAAGATGTCGTCCGGTCATGGCCCCGGCCCGCGCCGCGGGCCGTGCGGCCCGGACCTGGCGCGCGGGCCGGGGCCAGCGGCACCGGGCGGGTGGCTTCGGCGGGGCACCGGGCGGCTGGTGGCCCGGGCCGCAGGGCTCGCCGGGCTCGTCCCGGGGCACCAAGGCGGGCCGGGGCGACGTGCGCGCGGCGATCCTCGCCGTGCTGCGGGAAGGCCCGCGCAATGGTTACCAGATCATGTCCGAGATCGAGGAGCGCAGCGGCGGGGCCTGGCGGCCCAGCCCCGGTGCGGTCTATCCGGCGCTGTCCCAGCTCGCTGACGAGGGCCTGATCATCGGTGCGGAGTCAGGCGGCCGCCGCACGTTCAGCCTCACCGACGCGGGCCGCGCCTACGTGGAGCAGAACCCCGAGATGGCCCGCGGAGCCTGGGAGTCGACCGCCCAGCAGGACGCCTGGCAGCTGCCTGGCCTGTTCACGGTGGCCGCCAGGCTGGGCGGCGGCATCGTCCAGATGGCTCACGCCGGCACGCCCGGGCAGATCAGCGCGGCCGAGCGGCTGCTGGAGCAGACCCGGCGCAAGCTGTACCAGATCCTCGCCGAGGACCCCTCCGGCGAACCGGACGAAGACGAGCAGGACGAAGAGTAGAAGGCGGGCAGAGCCATGGATGATCGCTTCCGGACTTCGGACGCCGACCGGGACCGCGTCGCGGCCCTGCTGCGCGACCACTTCGCGGAGGGCCGCCTCACCCGCGAGGAGCTGGACGAGCGGCTCACCGCGACGCTGAGCGCCACGACCTTCGGCGACCTGCGGCGCGTGCTGGCCGACCTTCCCGGGCCCGCGCCCGCGCCGCCGCCGCACCGGCTCGCGCCGCGGGCCGCACCACTCCGGATAGCCCGCCGCCGCGGGCCGCGGATGCTGCCGCTGGCCGTGCTGGCCCTGGTGGCCGTGCTGCTGATCCCCGGAGCCGGATGGGTCTTCCTGGCGTTCTTCCAGGCTGTCCTGCTGCTCGGGCTAGCGGCCTGCCTGGCCGGGATTTTTGCCGCGGGCCGGTTCTACCGGCGCATCCGCCGCGACTGGCAGTCGGGCTACAGCTCCAACCAGGGCTGGCCCGGCGGCGGCTACGCCCGGCACCAGTACGGGCACCGGCCCTCATAACAAGGGGACGAGGCCCGGGACGCCCAGCTGGGCGGTCAGCGTGGCGTGGTCCCAGAGGATCCGCTGGGAGCGGATCCGCTGGGACCGGTCGAAGCTGACCACCGCGATGGCCAGCACCCGGGCCGGCCGGCCGGTCGGGCCGAGGCCGGGCAGCAGCCAGGGCAGCTCCCGGTCGTGCGTGAACGACACCGTCATCTCGTCGACGAGCCGGAACCGGTCCACGGTCCGGGAGATCCTGATCAGGGCCAGATCGCCAGGCAGGTGCGGAAGGAACTCCCGGGCGTAGAACCGCTCGACGGCCGGGCGTCCATCGCCGCCGGTCATGGCCGGGATGTGCCGGACCGACGGCTCCGCCGCCAGGTTCGCGAGCGACGCGGCCAGGTCGCGCCGGACGAGCAATGCCTCCCGGTGCTCGTCCCACGCCCGCTCCAGCTCCCGCATGAACTGCGCGATCCCCTGGGTCACCTAGCCCAGATACCCGCGATCCGCGGAAACCAGTCGGTTACTGGTCCAGTACCGCGGCGTCGGTTCCGCCTTCCTCGCCGAGGATCGAGCCGATCTGCGCCACCGAGTCCGGGCGCCGGGAACGCAGCCAGAACAGCACGCCAATGCCAATGACCAGCCATACCGCCGTGAGGTACGGGGTCCACTTGAGGATGCCAGGCGGCGTCGGGTGAATCGACCCGTACAAGGCCGCGCCGAACACGATGGCGCCGATCACCGGGACGACGACGTGCACCAGCGGGTTCCAGTTCCGGCTGGCGCGGGTCTGGTAGAAGAACACGATGCCGCCGATGCACAGCATGATGTACACGATGATGATCAGCAGCGTGCCGGTGGTGGCCCAGAAGTAGTAGTTGCTGAACGGCTGGCCGAAGGCGGCGTCCGAGAACGGGTAGCCGACCAGCAGCGCCATCACGGTAGCGAGGACAGCCACCGCGACCGTCGCGCTGACTGGCGTCTTGAACCGCGTCGTGCGTCCGGCCGAACGCCGCGGGCAGCACGCCCTCACGACCCATCGCGAACAGCGTCCTCGCAGCTGCCGTGGCGCAGGCGACGGACACGATGAACGCCGCGCACATGCCGCCGATCTCGGTCAGCGTGCCGAACAAAGGAGCCGACGAACCTGGTCGCGGTGGTCTTCAGCGCCACCGGGTCGGCGCCCATCGCGACGCCGTGGTTGACCCCGAAGCCGATCGTGATCGAGTAAGTCGTCCACAGGTAGAGGACGACAGCGAACAGCGGTCGCCACGATGACCGCGATCGGGATGTTGCGCCGCGGGTTCGAGGTCTCCTCGCCGAAGTCGGCGGCGGTCTCGAAACCGATGTAGGAAGTAACGCCGAAGATGATCCCGTAGAAGACGCCAGTGAAGCCGCCCTCGTTGGTATGGCTGAAGGTGAACGCCGACGGCGCCTGTCCGTTGCTGCCGCCCTTGGCCGTGGTGACCACGTCGACGATCAGGATGATGGCCACGGTGACGATACCGATGATGAGCTGCACCCGGGTGGTGACCTTGATCTTGATGGTGGACAGGACCAGGAACAGGGCCATGCCGATGAAGAAGAACAGGATCCACAGCTTCGGGTTCAAGCCGAGCAGGTCAGCGGCGAGGAAGCCGACACCCGACATGGTCATCGGCACGAAGCAGATGAAGCCGAAGAAATATAGCCACCCGGCCATGAAGCCGGCTTCCTTGCCGAGGCTCCGGCTGGCGTAGGTGTAGGCGTACCCTGCTGAAGCCATCCGGCGGGTGAAGCCGATCACCACGAACGCCAGGGCGAGGCACCCGATGCCGCCCAGCAGGAACGCCAGCGGTGTGGAGCCTCCGGCGACGGCGGCGACGCCGGACACGTTGAGCAGCATCGCCATCCCGGGGGCGATCACCGAGACCGAGATGGCGATGGCATCCCAGAGACGCAGCGAGCCACGCGCGAGCTGGCCGCTGCCGGCGCCGGGGATCAGGTCGGGGCTGGTCTTTGCCATACTTCCGTTCCTCTCACTCCGGCCAGCGGGGTCAGCTGGCCGTGCGGCCGGCCCTCGGGCCGGCCGGCGAGACTACGTCTCGCGACGTCATCGGATACTCATTCCGCCATCAGGACGGTCTGGGAGTCCAGGTGATAATCGAAGGCCAGCGGCGTGCAGTCGCGTTCCGCCAGCCAGGCCATGAACTGCAGGTGGACCGGGTGGGCGCGGTACGCATTCAGCGTCTCGACGTCCGCGAACTCGGTATAGAGCAGGTACCGGTACCCGCGGGTCCGAGCCTGGGTCAGGTCGGTGCCGAACCGGCACTTGCTCAGCAGCCCGATTTCCTTCGGCCAGGACGCGACCATGGCCCGCATGTCCGCCGCCTCGTCCCCGCTGAGCTCGCGGGGGAAGCTGAACAAAACGATGTGCTGAACGGTCATCGGCGGTCCCCGTCCCCGGCGCCTGCGGCGCCTAGTTCGCAGTGGTCAGTAGAACTCGAAGTACTCGCGCATCTCCCAGTCGCTGACGTCCTGCCCCTCCGCGGGCGGCTGCTCAGCGATGGCCGCGTCGTACCGGGCCAGCTCCGCGCGCTTCATCTGGAGCAGGTAGTCGACCAGCGTGTCGCCGAACGCCGCGCGGAAGAAGACGTCCTTGTCCAGCGCCCCGACGGCATCGGCCAGGGACGTCGGGAGCATCGGGCAATCCGCGGCATACGGGTCGGCCTCGACGGGCGGCGGCGGCTCCAGCTTCCGGCGCAGGCCGTCCAGCCCGGCGGCGATGTTCGCGGCCATGTAGAGGTAGGGATTCGCGGCGGGCTCGCCCATCCGGTTCTCCACGTGGCTGTTGGAGTCGCCCGGCGCGCCCTGGACCCGGATCAGGGCGCCGCGATTCTCCTCCGCCCAGCACACCCGGTCCGGGGCGAACGAGTACGGCCGGTAGCGCTTATAGCCGTTGACCGTCGGGACGGCGAACACCGTCATGGGCATGGCGTGCTCAATCAGCCCGGCGACGAACTGCCGGCCCTCGGCGGACAGCGCCTCGTCCGGGCTGCTGAACACGTTGCGCCCGTCCTGCCGGGAGAGCAGCGACTGGTGCAGGTGCCAGCCGGAGGAGAAGAAGTTCGGCAGCCCCGGGCGGCACATGAACGTGGCCAGCAGGCCCTGCCGCTGGCATAGCTGCTTGACGGCGGACCGGAACAGCACGACGGCGTCGGCGGCGGCCAGTCCGCCGATCGGGTTGAAGCTGAACTCCATCTGCCCGGGACCCCACTCGTCTTCCATCGAGCGGGGCAGCAGCCCGACCGCGGCCAGGCCGTCACGGATCATCTCCAGCGTTCCGGTCACGCTGTCCAGCCGTACCTCGGACAGGTACTGATAGCCGCGCTCGAAGATGCTCACCGCGGGCGGGGGCGGAGTGAACCCGGCGTTCTCCGGCAGGAGGCGGTCGGAGTCGAGCTTGACGATGTAGTACTCGACCTCGATGCCGGCCAGGAAGTCGTAGCCTGCGCCGGCCAGATCGCCCAGGGCGCGGCGCATCAGGCCGCGGCCGTCCAGCGGCATCGGCTTGCCGCTGGAGAAGTACACGTCACAGAGCATCCAGCCGGTGCGGTCGGCCCACGGCAATACCTGGAACGTGGCCGCATCAGGGACCAGCACCACGTCGGGGAACCCGGTGAACTCGTCGATGCCGAAGCCGCCGCCCGCGGCGAAGGCCGGCACGAACACCTGGTTGCCCGTATCGAGGCTGTAGATCGCGCCGGAGAAGTCAAGGCCGTTTGACATGGCGGCGATCGCCACGTCGGGGGCCAGCGACTTGCTGCGCGGCATGCCGTGCTGGTCGACCACGACGAGCCGGACGGTACGCAGGTCAAGCTCGCGGATCCGGGCCGCGACGGCCTCGGCGGCGGCGGCCTGCTCAGCGCTGTACAGGTTATGCCGGGCGACAAAGCCGCCCTGGCCCACGCCGTCGACAGCGGGCCGGTTGCCGTTCGGGATGGTGCTTCCCATCTGGCTAGCCTCCGATCAGGTGCGGCGCGGCGCCGGCGTGCTGGTACTCGTCCGGCCCGGGGGCCGGCGCCGCGGCGGTCAGGTCTTCCTGGTATCGCCTCTCAGCTGGCTCATCTGGTCCAGCATGGCGGCGGCGAAATTGCCGGGCTCCACGTCGGCGAGGGACAGGAACGTCTCGGTGCGCTGCACCCCGTTTATCTGAAAGATCTTGGCCAGCAGCAGCTCGCGGAGATGCGCGTGATCCCGGACCCGGAGCCGGACCAGCAGGTCGAGGCTGCCGGTGACCACGCTCATGGCCTCTGCCTCCGGCAGCGCCCGGATCGCGGTGATGATCTCGCTCAGGTCCATGCCCGGCCCGGCCGTCACGGCCAGGTAGACAACGACCGGGAAGCCAAGCGCGGCCCAGTCGATGTCCACCCGGTAGCCGCGGATGGCGCCGCTGCGCTCCAGCCGGGCGAGCCGGTCAGCGACGGCGGGCGGCGACATCTCGATCTTCCTGGCCAGCCCGCGCTGAGACTGGCGCGCATCGGTGGCGAGCGCGCGCAGGAGGGCCAGGTCGAGGTCGTCCACTTCAGCCTGCGGCGTGGCGGGCGACGAGACCTCGGCCAGCTTCGCGAGCGGTGCTGACACAGTTGTCATTTGCCAGGTAACCCATCGTAGTGCTTGGCGATGTGGGTTATGCTGAAACAGCAGTGTTATCAATGTAAAGCTGACGTGGTGGGATTTTTACATTTGTAAGATCCGCTGTCAAGAGATGGAGCGGACGATGACCGCAGCCCGGCAGGAACACGACTGGAGCGCCGGCCTCGCCCGGCGCGCGCGCACCCTGGGCGGTGGCGAGATCACCGCCATCCTCGCGCTGGCCGGCGCGACTGACGTGATCACGTTCTCCGGCGGATTCCCCGATCCGGCGACCTTCCCGGCCGGCCTGCTGGCCGGGATCGCCGGGCGGCTGATCTCCGAAGACGCCGGCGTCGCGCTGCAGTACTCCGCGACGGAGGGCCTGGCCGGGGTCCGCGACTACGTCGCCGGACGGCTGGGGTCGCTGGAGGGCCGCAGGCCGGCCGACGGCGAGCTGATGATCACCAGCGGCGGTATTGACTGCATGGAACTGCTGGCCAAGAGCTTCGTGGACCCCGGTGATGTGGTCGCGGTGGAGGCGCCGACCTACCTGGGCGCGATCATGGCGTTCCGCGGCTACGAGGCCGATGTGCGCGGCGTGCCCGTCGACGACGCCGGGATGCGCGTCGAGGTGCTGGCTGACCTGCTGGCCGGCGGGCTGCGGCCGAAGATCCTGTACACCATCCCGGACTTCCAGAACCCGACCGGGCTGTCCATGACCGCGGACCGGCGGCGGGACCTGGTCGGCCTGGCGCGGCGGTACGGGTTCCTGATCCTCGAGGATGTCGCCTACCGGGAACTCGGCTTCGGCTCCGCGGTGCCGCCGAGCCTGTGGTCGCTCGCGCCCGATGTCGTGCTGCAGGCCGGAACGTTCTCCAAGATCTTCTTCCCCGGAGTGCGGCTGGGCTGGGCGGCCGGGCCGGCTGAGATCGTCAGCCAGCTGACCGTGGCCAAGCAGAATTCCGATCAGTGCTCGGGCGCGCTCGGCCAGCGGATGCTCGAGGAGTACGGCCGGGGCGGGCACCTGGACCGGCAGATCGTCGAGTCGCGGGCGCTGTACGCACGGCGGGCCGAGCTGACGGGCAAGGCGCTGGCGGCGCATATGCCGGAGGGCACGACGTGGACGACGCCGGAGGGCGGCTTCTACATCTGGGTGACCGGACCCGCCGGGGTCGACACCGTGGCCCTGTCCGCGGCCGCCCGGGCCCGGAAGGTAGCCTACGTGCCGGGCCGGCCGTTCTACCCGGGCGACGACGGGGGCACGCAGATCCGGCTGGCCTACAGCCGGGTCGCCGACGATCTCATCGATGAGGGCGTCCGCCGGATCGGCGACGTCCTACGGACCGCGTTGGAGGAAAAATGAGCGACGCCGCAAGCCCGGCTGACGGGGAGGGGACCGCGTCCCTGGGTGACGCCGCCAGCCACTTCACGACCGAGGCGCAAGGCGAGCCCGCGGGACCGGGCCGGTACGTGAACGTGGACTCGCTGAAGCCGGTCGAGTTCCTGCCGGGGCTCGGGTTCCGGCCGGTGCTCGGGCAGCGCGCGATGACGAATTTCGTCAGCTTCGAGCCAGGCGCCGAGGCCCCGCGGCATGTCCATGAGGAAGAGCAGATCGTCATCGTGCTGGACGGGGAGTTCACCTTCGACCTGGACGGGGACGTGCGGACGATGCGCAAGGGAGACGTCGCGGTCGTCCCGTCCTGGGTACCGCACGGGGCGTGGACCACGGATAGCCACTGCCTGGAAGTCGACGTGTTCTGCCCGCCGCGCCGTAGCCTGCTGAAGCTGGCCGAGGCCCAGGCCGACGGCACCGACGGCACCGCCGGGGCGGCGGGCGAGCAGGCCGGCGGGGCATAGGTGGAACTCGGGCTGGCCGGCCGCCGGGCGATTGTCACCGGGGGGTCCAAAGGCCTCGGCCGGGCGATCGCCGCGGAACTGGTGGCCGAGGGCGCGGCGGTGGCCATCTGCTCGCGGCATGCCGGTGAGCTGGAGGCGACCGCCGCCGAGCTGACCAGGCAGGCGGCCGGGGCCGGCCCGGTTCTGGCGCTGCCGTGCGACGTCACTGATCCGGATCAGGTCAGCGCCTTCACGGCGGCCGCGGCGGCCGCGCTGGGCGGGCTGGACATCCTCATTAACAACGCCGGCGGTGCCCGGCCCGGGCGGTTCGGCACGCTGACCGACGATGACTGGCACGCGGACATCGAGGTGAAGCTGTTCTCCCAGATCCGCTGCACCCGTGCCGCCCTGCCGTATCTCCGGCAGAGTGCCGCGGCGCGGGTCATCAACATCAATGCGGTGTACGCGCGTTACCCGGACCCGGCGTTCCTGGCGTCCTCGGTGAACCGCGCGTCGTGCCTGAGCCTGTCCAAGGCGCTGTCGATGGAGCTGGGCACGGAGGGGATCCTGGTCAACAGCGTGAACATCGGGCTGGTCGAAACGCCGCAGTGGGAGAACATTCACCGGCTCCGGGCCCCCGATATCCCGGCCGCCGAGTTCTTCAACCGGCTCGCCGCCGATGAGGTGCCGCTCGGCCGGTTTGGCCGGCCGGATGAAGTAGCCGGGATCGTCGCGTTCCTGGCCAGCGAGCGGGCCAGCTACATCGCCGGCGCGTCCGTCGACGTGGCCGGCGGCATGGGAAAGTTCCTGTAGGGCCAAGGTGCCATGTGCCGACTGCTTGGCTACTGCTCCAGGGGCGCGGTACCGCTCACCCGCCTCCTGGGCGACGAGGAATTCCGTGACTTCACCGCGCTGTCAGCCTTGCACAGCGACGGCTGGGGGATGGCCTGGTATGAGGTCGGCCAGCCGCGAATCCGGAAGTCGCCGCACTGCGCCGGCGGTACGCCCGAGTACCACGAACTGGCCCGGCGGCCGCTAGGAGACCTGGGCCTGCTGCATTTGCGGTGGGCGACTCCCGGGCTCGGCGTCAATGACCGGAACTCTCATCCGTTCCGGTACGGGCCGTACGTGCTCGCCCATAACGGGGCGATCCACCCGCAGGACCGGCTGCCCGAGCTGCTGCCACCGGAGTGGGAACGGCAGCTGGCCGGCACGACCGACAGCGAGCGCTACTGCCTGGGGATCATGTCGCGGCTGGCCGCGCACGGCCATGAGATGGCGCCCGACAGCGACATGGTGACGGCGATCACCGACACGGCCGCGGACATAGACCGCCGGTTCCTGCCCAACAGCCTGAACGCGATCCTGCTGTCGCCGGAGAAGCTCTACGCCATCAACTGGCATGACCCGGCCCGGGTCCCGGCGGCACAGCTGCGCCAGCGCGGGTACGGGGACCGGCCGGACGAGATCGCCGCGTATTTCGACCTGGCGTACCGGATTACCGACCGGGCCGTGGTCGTGGCCAGCTCCGGCTGGCCGCAGCCGGGCTGGACGCCGCTGCCCAACCGGCATGTGCTGGTGACCGACCGGAATACGCTCCGCACCACGGTCACGCCACTCACCCGCCAGTTCCAGATCTGACCGCACCCGGCCACGAGCGCGGCATGACCGCCCTGCTTCGCCTCGCGGTGCCTTGCGGCACGCCCGCGGCCGACACTGAATGTGACATCATCAGTGCGGAGCGTGATACGGGATGATTGCTTCTGACCGCGGCCAGCAGCCCGCGGACAGCGGGGGGCCGGCCGGGTCGCGGGGCGTGCGGGTGCTGCGGCCGATCCGGTCGGGCGCCGGTGCCGCCGCTGGCTGATGCATTCAGCGCCCGGGCGGAGACGGCGGCCGGCCTCGGGGCGGCGCTGGTGGCGGGGGCCGTGGTGGCACTGGTGCCGGTCCGGGTGGCCGGCCCGCCGCCCGGGGGCTGGCTGGAGTCGTGCGGCAAGACCCAGCTCGCGGTGTAGCGTCGCCGAGTCGTTGTGGCGCAGCCCGCGAGGTGGAGCTGCTGGTGTGGGTCGTTGCCACCAGCCGGGCGTCGGTGCTGTCGGGATTTGCGGAGGCGGCAGGCAGCACGCTGGGAGCCGATCCGGGGGGTGATGGCGAGTCGGCCGCCCGGCGCTTCGCCGGCTGGCTGAGCCGGACCAGCCGGCCGTGGCTGGTCGTGCTCGACGACCTGCGCGATGTGGCGGATCTGGAGGGGCTGTGGCCAGCCGGGCCTGCCGGCCGGATCCTGATCACGACCGCGAATCCGGTGGCGTTCCCCGGCGCGCAGGACGCGCTGATTCACCCGGTCGGGGTGTTCAGCCCGCAGCAGGCGCTGAGTTACCTGATGGGCCGCCTCCCGGCGGACTCCGGCAAGCGCCCGGGAGCGGCGGGCCTGGCCCAGGATCTTGGCTTCGAGCCGCTGGCCCTCGCCCAGGCCAGCGCGGTGATCGCGAGTTCGGCGCTGTCCTGCCAGGAATACCGGGATTACCTCCCGCGCGGGCCGGAGCCGGGCGGCCGGCGGCCCCCGGCCGGCCGCCGCGGTCACCTGGGCGATATCTGCCGACCATGCTGACCGGCTGATGCCGGGCGGCGGCGCCCGGGCCTTGCTGGCGCTGGCCGCGCTGCTCGACGGCCACGGCATTCCCGGCGCGGTTCTCACCGGGCCGGCGGCGGACGCCTACCTGGCGGGCGAGGGCAGCGGGGAGCCGCGGGACCGGGAGCCGGCCCGCGCGGCGCTGCTCGCCGCGGACCGGGCCGGCCTGCTGTCCGCTGACCTGCGGCCGGCTGCTGATCTGCCGCCGGCGATCTGCCGCCGGGCGATCCGGCAGGCACCGCGATGCTGGTCCGGATGAACGCGGCTGTTCAGGCAGCGGTCCGGGCCGCGACGCCGGCCGGGATGCTGGACCGGGCGGTGACAGCGGCAGCGGATGCGCTCCTGCAGGCGTGGCCCGGGGATGAGCAGCCAGCGTGGCTGGCCGCGGCACTGCGGTCCTGCGCGGCCAGCCTGCAGCAGTCGGCCGGCGACCTGCTGTGGGCGGATGGCTGTCATCCGCTGCTGCAGCGCGCCGGGCAGAGCCTGGATCGGGCGCGGCCTGACCGGCCCGGCCGTCGGCTACTGGAACGAGCTGGCCGCGGTGAGCGACCGGATCCTGGGCCGGGGCCACCCGGACACCCTGGCCGCCGACGAGCAACTGGCCGGCGCGTACCTGGCCGCCGGGCAGGCGGCGCAGGCCGTTTCGTGGTTCCGGTGGGTGCTGGCCGAGCGGGTCCGCGTGCTCGGTCCGGATCATCCCAGCGCCATCGCGGCCCGGCGCGATCTCGGCCATGCCCTGGTGACCGCGAACCAGGCGGCCGGCGCGGTCACCGTCCTGGACCGGGCCGTCGGCGGCTACGAGCGCGTCCGCGGGCCCGACCAGCTCGACACGCTCGGCGCGCGGGATGAGCTGGCCGCCGCCTATCAGGCCGCGGGGCAGTTCGCCGACGCGATCCGGATCGGCCAGCACACGCTGGCCAGCCGCGAGCGGCTGCAGGGAGCCGAGCATCCCGACACCATGACGACCCGGCTGAGGCTGGCCGGCGCGCTCCTGGCCGACGGCAGCACCAGGGCCGCCCTGTCCTGCTACCGGCGGGTCCTCGCCGACCGGGAGCGCGCCCTTGGCCCCGATCATCTGGATACGATCGCGGTCCGCGCGGCCCTGGGCTCGGCCTGCCAGTCGGCCGGCCGGATGGCCGCCGCTCTCCAGTTCGACGAGCAGGCCCGGGCGGGCTACCAGCGGGCGCTGGGCGCTGACCACCCGGACACCCTGGCCAGCAGCGCGAACCTGGCACACGCCTATTACGCGGTGGGCCGCGTGACCGACGCGATGGTCCTGCTCAGCGACACCCTCGCCCGCTGTGAGCGGGCCCTGGCCCCCGGCGATCCGCTGACCCGGGCCGTACGCCATGATCTGGCCGCCACCGCTTCCCGGGGCCCGATGAGCGTCACCGGGTATCGCTCTCCCGCCGGATGCCGAAGAACACCGAGTGCAGCGCGAAGCGCGCGAAAAGCATCAGGAGCAGCCCGGCGCCGACGATGCCGGCCAGTGACCAGACCTCCGGCGCGGGCGCGGACCGCAATGACATGGCGATCATCCAGCCGAGGAAGCCGGCGGCACCCAGCGGAAGCGCGCCGAGCACCAGGAAGTCCCTGACGCCGCCGAGGACGCGGCGCCGGTAGTAAACGATGGTGGCGACCGCGGTCAGGATGTAGAAGATGGCGAACAGCAGGCCAGTCAGGTCAATCACGTTCAGGAAGGCGTTCTGGACCGAGGTGACGAGCAGGTATATCCAGGTCAGCGCGATGAGCAGCAGGGCGACGACGACGCTGGCCGCCACCGGGGTCTGAAACCGGCGGGATACATTGCTGAGGAATCCCGGCAGCGCCCGGTAGCTCGCCATGCCGTAGGCGATGCGGGAGCTGAGCACGATGCCGGTGCCGGTGGTCGCGATCACCGACAGGGCGATGGACAGCGCCATCATCTTGGCCCAGAAACCGCCGCCCGCCGCCTGCGCCACGTAGACCAGCGCGGAAGCCGAATGAGCGTGCAGCCGGGACGGCGATACCAGGCCCTGCAGGCCCACCTGCGCGAGCGTGTAGATGACCGCGAGCAGGCCGACGGCCAGAATGGCCGCCCGGCCCGGGTTTATGCTCCGGCGCTTGACTTCCTCGTTGACGTACAGGGCGCCGTCCCAGCCCCCGTACACGAACACCGCGATCAGGAAGCCCGCCACGGCGCTGCCCCGGCCATCGATCCCGCTGAGGCTGAGCCAGCCCCTCGTGATCGTGGAAGGTACCGGGGTGGCGGTTGAGCACCGCCAGCAGGCCGGCGACCGAGAGCCCGACCAGGATCAGGTACTCGACCAGGGCCATGCCGACCTGGGTGCGGGCGGTGATCCGGATGCCGATGACCGCGATCACGAGCATGACAAGGCAGACGGCAGTGCCGATCGCGATCCCGGCCCAGGCGTTGGCCGCCGTGGAACCGAAGACGGCCAGGATCGATGGCCCGAGCAGCAGGATCTCGGCGACCGTCCCGACAATGTAGGCGACCACCATCAGCCAGCCGGTCAGGAAACCGAGGTACGGGCTGATCGCCCGGCCGACCCACTCGAACGAGGCGCCGCAGTTCGCGTTCCACATGTTACAGCGGCGATACGCGTTGGCGATGATGAGCATGGGGATAGCGGTGAGGATGAGGATCGGCCCGCTACCGTAAGCGGTCGCCGCCGCGCAGCGCGGCCAGCGACAGCCCGATCGTGGCCGCCGGAGCGGATGAGGCCATGCCGATAACGACGTCCTGCGTTACCCCGATGGCATCCGCCTCAAGCCGGGGATAGCGGGCCCGAGCGCTTCGGCTGACGGCCGCCGCAGATTGACCCGCCACCTATTCTCCTCCGCTGCCGGGATAGTGCTTCGGGGCTTAGCCCTGCCCGAAATCTTAATGACTATTTCCGGTGCGGCAAAAGCCAGGCCTATTTGCCGGAACATACGGCAAAATATCCGGATAATGTCCCGGGCTGCCTGCCGGTCGCTTTTCCGGAAATGCTGCTATTTCTGGGTAGGCAGGCGAGATAACGACCGCAGGCTGACCGCGGATGTCTTTATCTGCTGGGTAGAAAGCAGATAACTAAAAGTGATTCCGCTGCGGGGATACGCGGAAGACGCAGATTCCGCGGGGGGAAGGTTCTGCCCGGGTGAAGTTTCCTGGCCGAGGAGGGGGTGACGTTGGTGACGGCGAACGGGATGCCGTGAGGGAGCCGCGTTCTATCTTCTTCTGCGCCTGGGCCGGGCTGGCCGTTCAGTCCGCGCTGGCCGCCGGCGTGATCGCCTTCGTGCTGGCCGGCCAGGGCCGGGCGGGTACCGGCCTGGGCGGGGCAGGCGCCATTCTGGCGCTCGGCCTCATCTTCCCGGTCCTGGCGGTGGCGGCGGGCCTGCGCTGGCTGAGCGGTCCCTTGCATGCCGTCACGGCGGCGGTACGCCGGCACACCCTGGGTGACACCGATGCGCGCGCGGTTCCCGGCGGGCCATCGGACGTGCGGGAACTGGCCCGGTCGCTCAATTTCCTCGCGGATGAGAGCGACCGGGCCCGGGCCGGGGAGCGGGAACGCGCCCGCCTGCTCGCCGAGGTGCACGAGGCTTCGGTCCGGATACGTGAGCATCTGCGCGCTGAGGCGATCATCCACGAGGCAGTGACCGCGATCCACGAGCATCTGGCGGTCGACTTCGTCTGGGTCGGCACCGTCGCCGGGGAGCGGCTTACCCTCGCCGCCGGCGACCCGGCGACCGGGGGCCAGATCGCCGACTTCGTCGGCTACTTCCCGCCCGACTCGGTCGGCTGGATCCGGGACGTCTACCGGCACCGGTCCAGTTACCGCGTCCAGGACGTGCACGGGGCGCAGGCGGAGGATATCCCGGCCGAGATCAGGAAGATCTTGCTCAGCCAGCGCGCCACGTCGCTCCTGCTCACGCCGTTCGGGGCCGGCCAGGAACTGCTCGGCTGCCTCATCCTGCTCCGGATCGGCACCGGGCCCGGGTGGACCCAGCCGGAGATCGAGGCCGTGGAGTCGCTGGCGGCCGACATCGGCCGGGGACTTGAGCATGCCCGGCTGTATGAAGGCGAGGAGCGGCTGGTCGCGGAACTGAAGTCGCTGGACCAGGCCAAGGCCAGTTTCCTCGCCTCGGCCTCGCACGACCTGCGGACCCCGCTGACGAGCATCATCTCCTACGCGGAACTGCTCTCCGACGATGTCAACGGCCCGGTCGGCGCCGATCGGGCGAGAATGCTGGACGGGGTGGACCGGAACGCGCGGCGGCTGAAGACGATGATCGAGGACATGCTGACGATTTCCAAGATCGAGCTAGGCGCCTTCACCTCCCGGCTGCGCCCGGTGGACCTGACCAGCCTGGTGCCGGACGCGGCGGATGTGATCAGGCTGTCGGCGGAAACCGGCGGGGTCGCGTTCGTGGCGAGCTGCCCGGATCAGGAAATCACGGTCGACGGGGACCCGGAGCAACTGGACCGGGTGCTGGTTAACCTCCTGTCGAACGCCGTGAAGTACACGCCCCGGGGTGGCCGTGTCGCGCTGACCGTGGAAACAGCGGGCGACTCAGCCGTGCTGACGGTCGCCGATACCGGGATCGGCATCCCGGAGCAGGACCAGGGCTCCTTGTTCACCCGGTTCTTCCGGGCCTCCAACGCGGTCGAGGCGGCCATCCCGGGATCGGGCCTCGGCCTGTCGATTGTGCACACGATCGTGGCCAATCATCATGGGGAGCTGAGCGTCGAGTCCGGCGTGGACCGGGGGAACCACGGTGACCGTGCGAATTCCGCTGCACCTTCCCGGCTGACCAGAGGAGGCGAGCATGGCCACCGAATTGGTGCTCCTCGGCACGGCCGGCGCACCCATGCCGGTGGCCGGCCGCGCGGGGATCTCGTCGGCGCTCATCGTCGACGGGCGGATCTTCGTCATCGACTGCGGCCGCGGGTCGCCGTCGGCCTTCGCCGATGCGGCCCTCGACTTCGCCCGGCTGGAAGCCGTCTTCCTCACCCACCTGCATGCCGACCACACTGGTGACCTGGCCGGCCTGCTGCTTTACCCGTGGGGCGGCCGGGTGGGCGATAACGGCCCGCTGGCGCCGATCCGCGTCTACGGGCCGTCGCGGCCCGGGGCGCTGCCAGCCGGGGATGCCACCTTCCGCCGCGAGACCACGATCCACCCGGAACTGCCCGACCCCGGCACGGCGGACCTGGTCGAGCACATCCTGGCCGGTTACGCCTATCACCTGAACGTCATGCCGCTGGACGCCCGGATGCCGGACGCGGGCGCGCTCGTCCGCGGGATCGACATCGGCCTGCCGGCCGGGACCGAGGGCCACGCCCAGGTTCCGGTCGTCGTCTTTGCCGATGAAGCGGTCCGGGTCACCGCCGTCGCGGTCACGCACGGCCACGCGGTTCCGGCCCTCGGGTACCGTTTCGACACCGCGGACGGCTCGGTCGTGTTCTCCGGCGACACCACCGTGAACGACGATCTGATCGCCCTCGCCCAGGGCGCCGACATCCTCGTCCACCAGGTGGCCGACCTCGGCTACCTCCGGCGGCACGGCGTCACTGGTGCCGCCCTCGACCGGATGGCCGCGCTGCACACCGATGTCACCGAGGTCGGCGGCGTCGCCGAGCGCGCCGGAGTCCGCGAGCTCATCCTCAGCCATTACCTCCCGGCTGAACCGGACGCCATCACCGGCGCGGAATGGGCGCGGCGCGCCGGGCAGGGCTTCAGCGGGAGAACCACCGCGGGCCGCGACGGCCTGCGCCGGGCGCTCCCTCGCGTTACCTCGTGAGGGCGGCCGGTCCGGTCAGGCGGTGGGTCCGCTCCCGAGCCAGCCGCGCCGCTTGAAGAGGATGAACAACAGAACGAGCGCCACCAGTTCGGAGCCGATGCCGAGGAAGAGAAAATAGCCGACGCCTATCTGCAGGTGAGTGGTCATCCAGGCGAAGTTCTGCCCGAAGAACCCGGTGAGGAACCCCAGCGGAAGGAAGATGGTGGCGATGATCGCCAGCTGCTTCATGACCACGTTCAGCCGGTTGGACACCATCGACAGGTGCGTATCCATGGCGCCGCTGATCAGGTCGCGATACCCGTCCACCATTTCGCTGATGTGGATGAGATGGTCGTAGAGGTTACGGAAGTAGGCCGAGCCCTGGTCGGTCATCCCGGGGAGCTGCACCATGCCGGCATTGAGGTTGGAGATCATGTCCCGCTGCGGCGTGATGACCCTGCGGATGGTCATGATCTCCCGCTTCATGCGGAACAGCTCGCCTAGCTGTTCCTCGGTCGGGGCCTTGAGGATGGCGCTCTCGAGGTCGTCAATAGCGTCGTCGAAGTCAGTCAGCACCGGAAAGAACGAGTCGATCAGGGTGTCCATGATCAGGTAGAAGACGGCCACCTGCGGTGCGGCCACGTCCGAGGAGCGGCGATTGCCGATGCGGTCGCGCACCGTGGCCAGCGCCGGGCAGTTCCCCTGGTGGATGCTGATGATGCATTTCTCCGTGATAAAGCAGTGCACCTCGGCCACGCTCTGCCCGTCAGCGGCCACGCCGAAGGTGATGACATGGACGAAGTCGTCGTAATCGTCGATGCGGGGCCGCTGGCCGAACTTGTCGGCCGCCTCCACGGCCACCGGGTGGAAGTGAAACGTCTTCGTCAGCATGCCCGTGACGTCGTCGTCGGGCCCTGGGTCGTGGATGTCGAGATCGAGCCAGAAGAATGTGCCCCCGGCCGCTGCCTGTTCAATGTCCTGCCAGCTGGCGTCGGTGGCCCGGCCGCCTTGCCTGAGCGTCCCTTTCATGGGGACGATGCTGTCACGCTCAGGAGGCGGGCGCTCCTTGATCCGGGCCGGCCGGCCCGTCCGCGGCCGCCGCAGCGTCTTCGGCCGCGTCCATGGCGGCAATATCGGCCGGCGTAGCGCCGAGCCGGCGTTCAACGTCGGCCAGCCGGTCGCTGATCACCGTCAGCCGCTGGCCCAGGTCGGCATGGCCCGCCCGGAACTCCTGCTTGTTGGCGTCGGTGTGCTCCTTGATGAATACCGAGGCCACCGTGGCGGTGAGCACGCCGATGAGGCCGATCCCGACCAGCATGAGGACCACGGCGACGGCCCGGCCGCCGCCGGTGGTGGGGTACTTGTCCCCGTAGCCAACGGTGGTCACGGTGACAATGGCCCACCAGAGAGCTTCGGGGTAGTTGTGGATGTTGCTCCCGTTCGCGTTCTCCTCGAAAAGCAGCACCAGCCAGGCGCCGAGGAAGAGGGTCGCGGCGGCGGCGATCAGCACCCGGAAGAGGCTGTGATGCTTGAGGATGGCCTCCACCCGCAAAGCCCCCTCGTGGATGAGCAGGCCCATCTTCTCGATCCCGACGAAGTGCCAGCCCTGCAGCGGGGGCACCACCACGGTGGCCGGCTCGACCCATCGCCGCCGCAGGTAACCGCGGCTATCAGGCGCGATCACCAGCCGGATCACGTACTCCGCCAGCAGGATCGCCCACAGCACGAACAGGGTGCCGACCAGGGCGGTGGAGGCCGAGGCGTTGACGTCGGTGGTGAGGATGATGATGGCGATAACCAGCCAGGCGATCCCCAGCACGATCATCGGGTACTTCGTGATCCGCTCAATGTCGTCGACGAGATCGTTGCGGCCGCCCGACGGCCTGGCCCCGGCGATGCGCTGGCGCCGCCGTTCTTCCTTGCGGTCCTTTTCCGCAAGACGCTCCCGCTCCAGCTTCTCCAGTCGCAGGATGCGCTCGATCGAGGGCGACTCCTTCGCCGCCCCGGTGCTGCCCGGCACGCTGTTCACACGGGTGAGGTTATTACCCCATCGTGATCGCGAGCGGAACTAGCCAGGTTTCCGGCTACCCCGCCGGTGGCGCTCATGCGGCGGCCTGGCCCGCGGCGAGCGCGGACAGCAGCTCGTAGCCGACGTGCGCGGCGGCGATGCCGGTGATCTGGGCGTGATCGTAGGCTGGCGCTACCTCCACGATGTCGGCGCCGATGAGGTTCAGCCGGGCGAAGGAGCGCAGCGTGGCGAGCAGTTCCCGGCTGGACAGGCCGCCGGCCTCCGGAGTCCCGGTGCCGGGCGCGTGCGCCGGGTCGAGTACGTCGATGTCGACCGAGACATACACCGGCCGGTCGCCGACCCGCTGCCGGATCCGCTCGACCATCCCGGCTACGCCGAGATCCTCCACGTCCGGGGCCGGGATTTGCTGGAAGCCCAGCTCAGAGTCCTGGCTCAGGTCGGCGCCGGTGTAGAGCGAGCCGCGGGTGCCGACGTGCAGGCACCCCGACCGGTCAAGCAGGCCTTCTTCCGACGCGCGGCGGAACGGCGTGCCGTGCGTGTAGGCGGCGCCGAAGTACGTGTCCCAGGTGTCGAGGTGCGCGTCGAAGTGGACCACGGATACCGGGCCATGCACCGCGGCCATCGCCCGCAGCAGCGGCAGCGCTATCGTGTGGTCGCCGCCCAGCGTCAGCAGCCGGCCCGCCCGCTCGATCAGGCTGCGCGCGGCGTGCTCGATGGTGCGGATGGCCTCGTCGATGCTGAACGGGTTGACGGCCAGATCGCCGGCGTCGGCGACCTGCAGGCTGGCGAAGGGCGAAACCTGCAGGGCCGGGTTGTACGGGCGCAGCAGCCGGGACGATTCCCGGATGTGGCCCGGGCCGAAGCGGGCTCCGGGCCGGTAGCTGACCCCGCTGTCGAAGGGCACGCCAACCACCGCGACATCGGCGCGCGCTACCTCGCTGATCCTGGGCAGCCGGGCGAATGTCGCCTCCCCCGCATAGCGCGGCACCTCAGTGGCGTTCACCGGGCCGATGTTGCCGTCGGCCACGACTCGCGGAAAGGGCTCGGTCATCTCGGCTGCACTCCTAGCTCGCATCGGGAAACGGCGACAGGAGGAAGTACATCAGGCCGGAGACCGACGGGAAGAAGCCCCGGCCCGTACGGGCCGGGGCTCCCCATGGGCGATCTAGCACCCGTCGTAAGCGGACCACGCGCTGGTACCTGACTGCGCGTACTCCTGGGCGAAGGCCTGGTTCTGCTCCGAGACAGACGCATTCTCGGGCAGCCCGGAGTGCCCGAGCCCCTGCCAGGTGGACGGCAGGAAGCCGTACAGCCCGCCCGCGCCGCTGGAGGCGTTGACCGCGTTGGCGTTCCCGCCGCTCTCGGCCTGGATCACGCAGCCCTGGAAGCTGCCCGGCGCGCCGCTGTAGGTGCCCGAGGCCGGCGCGGCGCTGGTGACGCTGGCCGGCGACGAGAGCGGGGCCGAGAGCGGGGCCGCGGCCGGCCGCGGCGCGGGCATGGCCGCTAGTGCGGCGCGGCTGAGCCAGGGCTTCACCGGGTGCCAGTCCGACAGGTGCAGCCGCTGCCCCACCCGGATCATGCCCGGGTCGGCGACGCGGTGCCGGTTGACCCACCACAAGGCGGCCCAGTCGGCCGCCCGGCCGTACTCACGCTTGCTGATGGAGCTGAGCGTGTCGCCGGCCCGGACGGTGGCTTCGTGGCTGCCGTGGTGAGCGGCCGCCGGATGCAGCGAAACCGTGACCGCGATCATGGTTTTCGCGACTCCGGCACCTGCAATACTAAGAACTGTCATGGCTTGTTACCTCCGAGGTTCGTGCCATGCAAAGGCCCCGGTCACGTGCTGGAATCACGCTTGGCCGGGGCCGTCTGGTCTACTCGCTAATGGACGCTTGCTTACCCCCCGTAGTCACTTCGGCTCTCCTCGGTAGTCATTTGGCAAGGCGTCGGCCAACGTAGCCGGGATTTTGCGATACGCCAAACGCAGGTGTTCCAGTTGGCTGGATTAACGGGGCACGGCCAGGTACCCCGCGAGGTGATCGATTACCTCGCGGGCGTCGTCCTCGATGCCGCAAATGAACGTGGACTTGCGCCGCCGCAGTACGGGCAGCCCCAGCGCATACAGTCCAGGGCTGCCGACCACGCCGCCCTCGTGCCGCAGCTGGCCCTTCGGGTCGACCACGGGCACGTCGAGCCACCCGTAGTCGGGCCGGAAACCGGTCGCCCAGACGATGGCGCGGATCTCGCCGCTGCCCAGGTCAAGCTGGAGCCGGGCCGACTCGGGCACGCGGGTCGGCGCGAAGCGCTCGGGCGGGCCGGCCGCGATCTCGCCGCCCTGCGTCCTGGCCCACTCGTCGAAGGTCTCCAGCAGCCGCCTCAGCTTGAGGTCCGCGAGCGAGAACACGTTGCGCAGGCCGCCGGAGAACAGCGCGCGGCCGTCCCGGACGGCCGCCCAGCGGCCCACCAGCTCGACCCCCATCGCGGCCAGCGCGTTGAGGTCGAGTGTCGTCCGCTCGGGAGTCCCGACGAGCTGAGGCGAGGGCAGCCGCCGGGCCCGGGTGAGATCGTCGACTTCGTCGTACCGCTGATCCCACAGGCCCGACGATTCCATCCACCACAGCACATCGCGTCCGCGGTACGTGCGCGGCAGCCGCACGTGCTCGCCCACCGCGAGGGTCACCGGCCGGCCTGACCGCTGCAGCTCGGCGGCCAGCTGCACGCCGGTCGCCGACGCTCCCACCACGAGCACGCCGCCGTCCGGGAGCTTGGCCGGATCGCGGTAGTCGAACGGCGTCAGCTGCTCGACGGACGCCGGGACCGCATCGGTGAACGGCGGTACCGATGGCTGATTGCAGGCGCCGCTGGCGATGACCACGGCCCGGCAGCCGATCTCGCCGCGGCCCGTCGTCACGTGGTACCCGTCGTCGGCGCGCCGCACTGACGTGACGTTCGCGCTGGTCCGGACGGGAGCGCGCGAGGCCGCGGCGAAGCGCTCGATGAACTCGGTGACCTGCCCCGCCGTCATGTAGCCGTCCGGATCCGGGCCCTCGTAGCGAAGGCCCGGCAGGCGGCTTTGCCAGTTGGGCGTGAGCAGCCGCAGCGAGTCCCAGCGTTCGCGCCGCCACGAGTTCGCCACCTCGCCGCGCTCCAGCACGACATGGTCGATCGACCGGCCGGTCAGGAAGTGGCTGGCGGCGAGGCCGGCGTGACCCGCGCCGATGACGACCGTGGTGGTGCGCTCGATGGCCTGGCCCTCAGGCGACTTCGACGGTGACGTTCGTCGGGTTCGTCAGCGCGTCGAACACGGCGGAGCGCTTCTGGGACTGGGCCACCAGCGCCTCGATGTCCTCCCTCGACGCGTCCGCGTCGATGTTGAACGTCACCTTGATGTCGTTGAAGCCGTTGCGGACGTCGCTGTCGGCACCGAGGATCCCGCGGATGTCATGCCCGCCTTCGACCGTCGACTCGACCGAGCGCAGCTGGATGCCGCGATTCTCCGCGACCGACGCCACGCCGGCCGTCAGGCAGCTGGCCAGGCCGACGAGGAGGTACTCGATCGGCGTGATGCCGCCGTCCGTCGCCCCGAAGACCTCGGGATGGTCGGCTTCGAACGACCACTCGTCGTTGTGGTTCTGCTCATCGCCGAGGCCGAAGAAGCTCTGGACCTTGATCGTGCTGTGCACGCCGCTCTGCCACTTGGCGGACGCGCGCCAGGTGAACTGGGCGGCCTCGGGCGCACCCTTCAGCACTTCGCGCGCGTCGAGCAGCGCCTGCACATTGACTCCGTTAGTGACGGTGGTCATGTCGCTTGATCCCCTTCTCTCCCTTACCCCAAATTCCTATGGGGACGATTGACAATATACCGGCCGGGACCAGCTAAGATAGCCCCCATGCCAGAGCCAGCCCCGACGCTCGCGGCCGGCTCGGCGGGCACGGTCGAAACACAGTACCTTGACCTGCCCGGGCCGGTCCGGCTCGACTGCGGGCGGGAGCTGCACCCGATCCGGGTGGCGTACGAGACCTACGGGGACCTGTCACCCCGGCGTGACAACGTCATCCTGGTGTGCCATGCGCTCAGTGGCGACGCCCATGCGGCCGGTTTCGCGAAGGCGCCCGCCGAAGAGAGCACGCGCGACGGGTTCGCGGCCGAGGATCGCGACGGCACGGCCGGCAAGGCACTCGGCTGGTGGGACGGGATGATCGGCCCCGGTAAGGCGTTCGACACCGATCGCTTCTTCGTCGTCGCCACCAACCTGCTCGGCGGCTGCCGCGGGACGACGGGGCCGTCGTCGATCGATCCGGCGACCGGCCGGGAGTACGGGCCGGACTTCCCCGTGATCACGGTCGCGGACATGGTGCGGACCGAGCGCGCGTTCCTGCACGAACTGGGGATCGAGCGGCTCGCGGCGGTCACCGGCGGCTCGCTCGGCGGGATGCAGGCATTCGAGTGGGCGATCCTGTTTCCCGATCAGGTCGATGCCGTGGTGGCGATCGCCAGCACGCATGCCCTCCAGCCGCAGGGCGTGGCCTGGAACGCGATCGCGCGTAACTCGATCACGCGCGATCCGGCCTGGCAGGGCGGCCGCTACTACGGCACGGGCGCCGGGCCCGAGGCGGGCCTGGGGGTGGCGCGGATGGTCGGCCACGTCACGTACCTGTCCGCCCAGGCGCTGAGCGACAAGTTCGGCCGGCGACTGCAGTTTGCCGACGACATCCGTTACACGCTCACCGAGCCGGAGTTCGCGGTCGAGAGCTACCTGCGCCACCAGGCCGACTCGTTCGTCCGGCGCTTCGACGCCAACACCTACCTGTACACGTCGCGCGCACTGACATATTTCGATCTCGCGCGGCAGTACGGCAGCGGATCGCTCACCCGCGCGCTGGCCGGCGTCTCGGCGCGGACGCTGCTGATCGCCTTCAGTTCCGACTGGCTGTACCCGCCGTCCGCGTCCGCGGAAATCGCCGACGCGCTGCGCGGCCTGGGCAAGCCGGTCGAGTTCCAGGTGATCGAGGCGCCGTACGGGCACGACTGCTTCCTGCTGGAGGAAGCGCGGCAGACGCCCATCATCCGCCAGTTCCTGAGCCAGCACAGCCGGGCCGATGCCGGGGCCGACGGGTGACCTCAGGGAAGATACCTTCATGACCGACCATGGCTCCCGTACCGAGGAAGACCGCGCGTTCGGGTTCGAAACCCGGCAGTTGCATGCCGGGCAGCGGCCCGACCCGAACACGGGCGCGCGCGCGGTGCCGATCTTCCAGACGACCAGCTACGTATTCGAGGACCCGGAATCAGCGGCGGCGTACTTCAACCTGCAGGAATACGGGAACACGTACTCGCGCATCATGAATCCGACCGTCGCGGTATTCGAGGAGCGCGTGGCGAACCTGGAGGGCGGCGCCGGCGGGGTGGCGTTCTCCAGCGGGATCGCCGCGCAGGCCGCCGCGCTCTTCACGCTGCTGCAGCCGGGCGACCACGTCGTCTCGTCCTCGGCGCTCTACGGCGGGACGGTGAACCAGTTCAAGCACCTGCTGGGCAAGATGAGCGTGGAGCTGACGTGGGTCAATCCCGACGATCCGGACGCGTGGCGGCAGGCGGTCCGCGCGAACACGAAGGCGTTCTTCGGCGAGACGATCGGCAACCCGGGCGGGAACGTGCTGGACATCGAGACGGTGGCGTCCATCGCGCACGCCCATGAGCTGCCGCTGATCGTGGACAACACGTTCGCGACGCCGTACCTGTGCCGCCCGATCGACTGGGGCGCCGACATAGTGATCCATTCGGCGACTAAGTTCATCGGCGGGCACGGCACGAGCATCGGCGGGGTCGTCGTCGAGGCTGGCACGTTCAACTGGTCCAATGGGCGGTTTCCGGTGGTCGCGGATCCGTCTCCGGCGTACCACGGCCTGCAATTCCACGAGACGTTCGGGACGTACGGCTATCTGATGAAGCTCAGGGCCGAGACCCTGCGCGATCTCGGCGGGGCGCTCTCGCCCTTCAACGCCTTCCTGTTCCTGCAGGGGATCGAGACGCTGTCGCTGCGGATGGAGCGCCACGTCGTCAACGCGCGGGCGGTCGCGGCGTTCCTGGAATCCCACGAGCTGGCGTCGAACGTGGCCTACCCCGGCCTGCCGTCGAGCAGGTACCGGCCGCTGGTGCAGAAGTACCTGCCGCGCGGGGCCGGCGCGGTGTTCTCGTTCGACTGCGCCGGCGGCCGCGACGGCGGGCAGGACCTCATCAGGGGCGTCCGGCTCTGGTCTCACCTGGCCAACGTCGGCGATGCGAAGAGCCTGATCATCCACCCGGCCAGCACGACGCACCGCCAGCTGAGCGACGACGAACTGCGGGCGGCCGGGGTCAGGCCGGGGACGGTGCGGCTGTCGGTCGGCACCGAGTCCGTCGAGGACCTGATCTGGGATCTGGAGCAGGGCCTCGCGCGCGTCGCCGCGACGGCGGGAAAGAAAGTGGCGACGGCATGACCGATCTCGCGCGGTACCAGGACCCGATGACGATCCAGCGCGTGCTGCACACCGCCAGCACGATCGCGATCGTGGGCCTGTCGAACAACCAGTTGCGGGCCAGCTACTTCGTCGGCTACTACCTCAAGCGGCACGGCTACCGCGTGATCCCGGTGAATCCCCGCGAGACGGAGATCCTCGGCGAGACGTGCTACCCCAGCCTGCTGGACGTACCCGTGCCGGTGGACATCGTGGATGTCTTCCGGGCGCCGGATGCCCTGCCGGGGATCGCGCGGGACGCCGTGGCGATCGGCGCCGGCACCCTCTGGTGCCAGTTCGGCGTGATCAACGAGGAGGGGGCGCGGATCGCCGAGGACGGCGGCGTGACGGTGATCATGGACCGCTGTCTCAAAGTTGAGCACGCGCGCTACGTCGGCCGGATGCACTGGCTCGGTTTCAGCACGCAGCGAATCACGTCCGTCCGCGCCGGGCTCCAGTGACCACCCGGCCGGCATCGAGGCAAGTAACTAAGTAGTTGTTTGCTGTCCTGATCTCGGTCAGCTACCGCTTCTGCAGGCGTACCTCAAGGGCGTCCCGCAGCGCGTCACCCAGGAAGTTGAACGACAGCACCGTCAGGACGATGGCGAGTCCGGCGGGATAGATCAGCCACCAGTATCCGGAGTAGGCGTAGTTCAGGCCGTCGCTCAGCATGCTCCCCCAGTTGGTCGCGGGCGAAGGCGGACCGAGCCCGAGGAAGCTCAAAGCGGCGAGCAGCAGGATCGCGTTGGCCACTTCGAATGTGGCCTGCACCACGATCGTGCCAGCCACGTTCGGGATGATGTGCCTGATCACCAGGCGCCAATTGCGAGCGCCTACTCCTGCCGCCGCCTGGACGTACTCACGGGATCGCAGGGCCAGGGCCTGGCCGTGTACCAGGCGTGCGGTGAACACCCAGGAGACAAACGACAGCGCGAGGATGAGGACCGGAATAGAGGGCGTGAAAATGCTCGCCAGCAGCAGCAGGAGCAGCAATGACGGGATGGCGAGCAGCGTGTCTACGATCCGCATCATGAAGGCTTCTAGCGAGCCGCCAGCGAAACCGGCGGTAGCTCCCCACAATGCCCCGACGCAAACGGCCAGGATGGCCGCCGAGACGCCGACCTCCAGGGACGACTGGCCTGCCACCATCAGTCGTCCGAGAACATCATGGCCCAGGGCGTCGGTACCCAGCGGGAACTTGCCGCCTGGCCGCAGCAGGACCTGGGAAGGAAACGTGTTGACCTGGTTCGTGTGGTAAAAATCGGGCCCCACAAAGCAGAACAAGACGATCAGCACGATCAGCCCGAGCCCGGCCACGGCCAGCCTATGCTCGAGGAACGTCCGCGCCGAGCCGAGGCGATAGCTTCGCCTGCGCGTAACACGTGTCTGCAAGTCGAGCGACTTATCCATGCCCGCCCCTTATCTGCGCTAGCGCAGCGCGCATGACCGGGCCTGCCGGTGCCGCGGCGAATCTCCTGATTGCTTTCATACGCGTAGCCGCGGATCAGTGATCCGGTAGAGGATGTCAGCCAGCAATGAGCCGATTACGGTGGCGGCGGCCACGACGAGCGTGAAACCCAGCAAGGTCGGGAAGTCATGGACCACGGCGGCTTTCCAGAACAGCAGGCCCATCCCAGGGTAATTGAAGAGTGACTCAACCACGACCGCCCCGGATAGGACGCCCGGCAGGCTGAGGCCGATCAGCGTGATGATGGGCAGGATAGCGTTTCGCAGCACGTGCCGGAACAATATCCTCTGCTCCGCCATGCCTTTCCCGCGAGCTGTTCTCACGTAATCCTGGACAAGTTCCTCCAGCGCTGACGATCGCATGAACCTGCCAAATACTGCGAATGTCCCGGCGGCAAGCGTGCAGACGGGAAGCACCAATGCCTTCGGATCAGCCAGTACCGCGCCTATGGTAGCGCCCTGCGGTGCCTCAGGTGGCAGCCAGCCGAGATGAATAGAAAAATACAAGATGAGCAGGAGGCCCAGCCAGAACTGCGGCATGGAGTATGCGATGAGCGAGCCGCCGGTCAGAACGTGGTCAATGGGCTTGTTGCGCCTTACGGCCTGAAGCACACCCAGCGGCAGCGCCACGACTAGTCCTAGGAGATAAGCAAGTCCCACCATAATCGCTGTCTTGGGAAGCGCTTGCGCCAGTAGCGAGGCGACGGAAGCGTTATAGGCATACGAGTAGCCGAGGTTGCCCTGCAGGAGATGCCACAAGTACAGCAAGAACTGCGCCCAAAGCGGCTTATCGTAACCGTTAGCTGCATAGAACTGCTTGACAACGGCCGGGCTGGCCTGCGCTCCGATCAGGGATCGAGCGCCGCCGGGAAGGAGGTGGGCCATGAAGAACACGACGAACACGACGCCGAGGAGCACTGCGGCAGACTGTGCCAGGCGCCTGGCGATGTATGCTGCCACTGCTCAACCTCCAGTTCCCGGTGTCGGCATATTCTGGCCTCTTCGTGATATCACACGCGCAGCCCGCCACGATGGTCAGATCGCCACGGGGATATTCATCGTTGCCTCCAGGCAGTTCAGCGTAAGCGGGCCGTGCTGCAGCAGCCGACCGTAGAACCGGCGGTTCTGGGCTGGACTTGCCGAATCCGTGACGAGCTTCCGGCGCATCTCGCCGATGACCAGGCATCCGACCATGTAACCAAGCGCTGACGCTGGATGCGCAATGTAACGGTCTACCTCGTTCTCGATATTCTGCTGCGTAAGGATGGTGTTGCGGCAGAGAAATCCAATTCCTTCCGAACGAGTCCAGCGCCTGAGATGCAAGCCCGTGTCGACGACAAGCCGGGCTGCGCGCCATAGCGCGAACGAGATCATTCCCAGGCGTGCTTCATTGCCGGTATAGAGGCCGATCTCATCTGCCACCCGCTCCATGTGCAGCGCCCACCCCTCGCGGTAGGGAAGGATGCTGATGAGCTGCCTGAATGGCGAAGCGATGCCAGCTTCCTGATTCCTGGACATCTCTATGTGGTGGCCGGGCACCGACTCGTGGTGCGTGAGGGCTTCAATCTCATATCGGGGTTGCCGCGAGGGATTAGCGGTATTGAGCCAGTAGCGGGCTGGGCCGCTGCGGTCCAGCGGCGCGGTCTCGTACCGTCCGAGAACACCATTGCGTACCTCCAGCGGGCTCATCGGCCGTACCTCGCAACTGGCGGCGGGAAGATCAGTGATCCAGATGGGCACGGCCACGGGCGGCACGATTCATCGCCATGCTGGCCGCGGCCAGCATGTCCGCCGCGGAGCCGAAGAACAGGCTCGGGTCATGGCGGAGCCGTTCGCGCACCAGGCCGAAGTCGCGTGGCCAGCCCATGTCAGCCGCCACCCCGGCTGCTTCCTGCTGCAATTCGCTGATCAGCCGCATCCCGAGCGAATGCAGGTAGTCGGGGTCGATGGCCAGGGTGTGTGCTCGCGCACGGCGTGCCGGTAGATTTCCTCGCCGCCGTCGATCCAGCACAGGCCGGGCTCGTCGCTATCGCGGGCGGACGGCCAGGCCTGCTCCTGGAGCGCGCGCGCATAGCGGGCGAACGCGGGCCTGACCCTTTTCTCGACGACCGCGGCCAGGTCGCTCGCCAGGCTGCTGCTGCCCGGCAGTTCCGCCGTAGCGCAGGCCGCCAGGTAGGGGTCATCGGCCAGCGGTGTCGCCAGGTACCGGTGAATCTGCTCGATCGACCGCTCCACCAGGTGCCGGACAGGCAGCTGGCGGTGCCGGCGACCTGCGGCCAGTTCCGCTGTCCCGCGTTCGAGCGCCGCCGGGATGCCGCGCATGATCGCGCGAAATCCTCCATGTCCGCCGCCGAGCGCAGCGCGGCCGACGGCAAGAAGAGCAGGATCTGCGCGGCCAGGCCCGCTTCGGGCAGCGGCGAGATCACGTAGCGGAAAGACCCGGCCCGCAGGCTGGCTATCTCATAGCCGATCACCTCCCGCATCAGCTTGCAGGTGAGCTGATCCTCGGGTGTCAGGCCGGCCGCCGGCAGCGTGGAGATCTCGCTGCTGATCTGGCGATACCGCGCGACCAGGTCGTCGGCGGCATCCTGGTCAACCGGGGGCATCATGCCGCGGGCCCAGCCGCAACCCAGCCGGGCAGCATCAAAGGGCCGCCGGGAGAAGTAGCAGGCGAGCATCTGGCCTTCCGCGCTCCGCAGCCGCTCGGCCGCGCTCATGCGGGCCGCCAGGCGGGAATCGGAACATGGAGGCGCACGCCGACAGCGTGCTCGTCCATCCCCTCGCCCCGCCAGACGTACCGGGTACCTTCCCAGTTAGTGGCGGCCGCCTGCTCGCCGCTAGCGCTGAGGACCACGATGTTCATCAGGGGATGGATTCCCGCCGGAGCCAGGCCGGCCAGGTCATCCAGCGCCGCTCGCGCCGCGTCCGGCGGCGATGCGCCGCCCGCCATGGCCATCACCGCTGCCCGGGAGGTACTCGCGCGGATGGCTAGCTCGCCCCAGCCGGTGCAGGCGGCGGCGCCGAACCGGTCATCGCAGTAATTGCCAGGCGCCGATAATCGCCGAGTCGGCCAGCCGGCCAGGATACTTGAACGCCCAGCCGCTGGTGCTGACGGCGGACGCCAGGTGGCCGCGGTTATCGGCGGCCAGGAAGTTGACCGTGCCAATGCCTTCCGCTGGGTCCCTGGTTAGCTTCCGCACCTGCGCCAGCAGGTCGTCTTCGCCGTTCTCTATGCCACGGCGCCAGGCAGCCCGCTCGCCTTCGGTGAGCAGATCCTCCCGCACTAGCCCGATCTGGGCCGCTAGCCGGGCCGCGCCGTCGCCGACGACGAGCACGTGCGGCGTCCGCTCCATCACCGCCCGGGCCACGGTGATGGCATGCCGGTAGCCGACCAGCGCTCCCACGGAGCCGGGCCGCACGGCCGGCTCCATCCATGATCGACGCGTCAAGCTGCACGACTCCGGCAACATTCGGGTGACCCGCGTAGCCGACCGTATGGTCGTCCGGATTGGCCTCCGCGTGCCTGACCCCGATCTCGACCGCATCAAGCGCAGACGCGCCCGACAGCAGCGCCTGCCAGGCCGGTTCCATGCCGACAGCGCCGTTTTCGCTGGCGACGAGCATCATGCGGAATGCCTCGCCCAGCGCATGCTCAACTGATCCCACCGCCCTGCCAGCCTGGTTCCAGCCCCGGCACCAGGCGGATCTCCCGGCCGCCCTTCCAGACGCTGCGCAGATCAGCCAGGGCGTCCAGGTCATCGAGCGGATTGCTGTTCAGCACGAGCAGGTCGGCGATCTTCCCGCGCTCCAGGGTGCCCAGGGACGCAGCAGCCCAGACGCTCTTCGCGGCATTGCGGGTCGCGGTCAGCAGCGCTCCGCCGTGGCCTAGCCCGAGCCGGGAGATCAGCTTCAGCTCGGTGAGCAAGCCGATCGCGCCGTCATGCATCTCGATCCCGACGGGAGACCGGCCCTCCGGCAGGTTGTCCACGCCGGCCAGGATGGGCACGCCGAGTCGCACCGCCTCGGCGAACATCTCGTGATGGTGCTCGCCTGCCTCCCTGGCATTGACGACGAACCACTCCGGGTAGCCCCTGGCGGCTAGCTCGGCCGGATCCCAGGCCACGGTAACCGCGAGGTTCGGGCAGTACATCGTCCCGGCCTCGGCCATGGCCTCGATGCCCTGCTCGGTCACGACGAACCCGTGCTCGACCGTATCGGCACCGGCACGGGCCGCGGCCACGATCGTCTCGTCACCCATGCCGTGCACCGCTACCGGCTTGCTCCAGCTATGTGCTTCGCTGACCGCCGCACTGATCTCCGCAAAAGAGTGCAGGGTGTGACCGATCGTGTCCGAGCGCCACGGAATGCCTCCTGAGGACAGCAGCTTGATGTGATCAACATCCTTAAGGATCATGCGCCGCACCTGGCGCTGGAACTCCTCTGGCCCAGTGGCCTGGCGGCTCCACATCATGTCGCCCGCGGCGAAGATCCGCGGACCCTCGATCTCGCCTGCCTCGATAGCATCTCGCAGGACCACATCACCGTCGTGCTGCTCGCCGAGGGATCGCACCGTCGTGACGCCGCTGCGCAGGTTGTCCTGGGCCTTGCGGATGCAGCGGATCATGTGATGCGGCGTAGGCTCGTGCGCGTATTCGACTTCGTAGGGCGGCACTACCCCGCCCAGGTGCACGTGGCAGTCCCAGAGGCCGGGCATGACGTAGCTGCCCGAGCAGTCCACCCGCCTGGCCGCGGCCAGGTCATTGTTACTGATGACATCCGGGCGCCGTCCGACCGCGCGGATCCGGCCCTCCTCCATCAGCAGAGCACCGTCGGTGACGACGTTGTCCGCTTCAGTGCAATCGATGATCGCGCAGCCTTCCAGCAGCACCGGCTGGCCCTGCGAACGGCTCATTCCGCCAGCAATGCTCATCTGTCCTCCGCTTCGTCCGGGCCAAGGGCAACCGGCGCCAGCCATCGGCCAAACCATTCGATCATCAGATCCAGGCGCTGCAACTGGTGGACCGGGCTGCCGGTCCGGCTCAGGCCGTGGCTCTCGCCCGGGAAGCGAACGAACTCCACCTGGCGGCCGAGGAGCTTGAGGGCCATGAACAGCTCCTCCGCCTGCTGGATCGGGCAGCGGCGGTCCTCCTCCGAATGGACGATCATCAGCGGGTCGGCAATGTCCGCGGCGACGCGTAGCGGAGACGGCGCCCAGTAAGCCGCAGGATCCTCTACCTGGGTTCGCCCGAGGTAGGTGGTGAAGAACCACGGCGATTCATCGTTCGTGCCTGCCAGGCTGTACAGGTTGTACGGCCCCCGCTCGGCCCACCCCGCACGGAACTTGTCGGTGCTGGCCAGCAGCCAGGTCACGACCAGCGCGCCGTACGAGCCGCCGAGCACTCCGACGCGTCCTCGGTCCAGCTCGGCATGGTCCCGCAGCGTGGCCTCGAGAACGGCCGCGACGTCAGCGATGTCGTCTGTACCCCAGCCCTGGCCGGGAACAGCGGCGGCCGGCCCGGCAACTGTCCTCATCCAGCCGGTTCCGTAGCCTGCCGAGCCGCGCGGATTCAGGTACAGCGTCGCGAAGCCCGCAGCACAGAGCACCTGGAACTCGTGCGACCATTGCTGCCCGTACTGGGTTCCGCCGCCTTGCATGCAGACCAGCAGCGGGAAGGGCGCCTGCCAGCGGCCGCGGTCGGGCAGCGTCAGCCAGGAGTCCACCTCAGTCCCCTCGGCCACCGTCGTTCGCTGGTGCCGGGGCGCGCGCAGGTCGCGGGATTCCCGCAGACCGCGATTCGGCGTGTAGAGCGCCTCCTCTGCGGCGCCGTGGCACTGGGCCAGCAGGACAGGCGGCTCGGTCGGTGACGATGCGGCGAAGGCCAGGGTTCCGGCCCGGGCGTCCAGTGCGGTTACCTGCCGGTCACCAGCCAGGATGGGCCGGAAGCGGCCCGGCGAGTCCGCGCTGAACTCATAGCCATGGATAGCCCCGGCCGTGTCTACGAGCACGATGACCGAGCCGTCGCCGACCCATATAGGTCCGTTCGTGGCCGGCCAGGTGCTGTTGCAGTCCCGGTCAAGCAGCGCGGAAAGCATCGTGACCTGGCCGCCGCCCGACGGCAGCACCCCCAGGCCGCAGGTGGCCGGGAACGCCAGGACGTCCACGGCCGTCAGGGCGATCCGAGCCCCATCGGGGGAAACCCGCGGCTGACCGTAGCAGTGCCCGGCTGAGGTGAGCCGGACGGCGCCGTCAGTGCCGCCCGGTACGTCCAGGTCCAGCCGGTACACGTCATTCAGCAGCGTCATCTCCGCGTCGGGATGACGCTGGGAGATGAACACGACGGAGCGGCTGTCCGGATGCCAGCCAAACTCGGCATCATCATGCGCGCCGGAGCTGAGCTTGGTCACCGCGCCGGAAGCCGTGTCCGCCAGGTATGCCTGCCTGGGCCGGTTCACCGTCCAGCCGATGCCGTCCTCCTGGTACCTGAGCCTGGTCAGCCGCAGCGGCGGCCGCCGGTCATCGGGCAGCTCCAGCCAGGCCCGGTCGACCGGCTCCCGGCATACGAACAGCAGCCATTGCCCGTCCGGTGACCACGCGAGTTCTTCGATCGGATCGGGCCAGGAGTCGACCAGCACGGCCGGCGGCTGGCCTGCCACGCCGTGCAGCCGGATCTGCCAGCGACCGCCGTCCTGGCCGGCCGTGGCCAGCGCCTGTCCGACCGGCCCCCAGCGGGGGAGGATCTCGGTACGCCCCGCGGCCGCCAGCAACCGGGCCGGGGAACTCCGATCTGCCGCTGCCACCACGACCGCAGTATCGCGGTGGTTGTCCGTCAGGTCGCTCGTATGCACCACGGCCGCGATGAGCCTGCCGTCATCGCTCAGCTGCACATCGCTGATCGCCGCGAGCTGGCCAAGGTCGGCTGGCCCCACCGGTACAAGGGGCATTCATTGTCCTGTTCCTGCTCGGCGGCGCCTGACGTTCAGGGACCGGGACAGCTACCAGTTCTCGGGGTCCAGGTTGTAGAACGGGTTGACCGAGAAGTGCGTCAGTCCGGTCGCTGCCGCGACAACGGAGCCCTCGCTGGGCAGGAACAGGACTCCGGGCAGGTTCTTGGCGATGTTCTCCTGGTATGCGTTCATCGCCTGGTTGCCCGCGGTGTTCTGCCGAACGGTCTCGGTGATGAGGCTGTCGGTGACCCGGCTGCTCCAGCCTCCGTAGTTGCCGTTTGCTCCGGTGGCAAACAGCTGCTCACCACTCGGGTATCCGCCGTTGTAGATCCACCCGCCCCAGTCCAGCATCTGCCAGGCGCAGGCCGTGGATGCGTCGCCGGGCTTACAGATCGGTACCACATTGCCCGTGACCTGCGAGAACGGGCCAGAGGACAGCTGGACATCGACCCCGATCTTAGATGCGTTCGAGGCGAAGGCGGCCATAGCGTTGTTCAGCGAGGTGTCACCCGACACATACAGGAGCTTGAACTTGAGCGCCTCACCTGCGGTGATCCCTGGCCCGCACTTGCTGGGGGTGCCGCACGTCGTCGTCCCGCCGGCATGGACCGACCACCCGTGCTTGCTGAGCAGTGCGGTGGCGGCGGCGATGCTGAACGGGTAGGGGTTCTGAATAGGTGCGGCGAAGCTGTTGGTCGGCTTGAGCGGGATAGGGCCGTAGGTCGGCACGGCCACCCCGCGGTAGAAGGCGTTGATCCAGGTGGGCTGGTCAATCAGGCTCTGCAGCGCCTGGCGGACATACAGCTGCTTGAGCATGGGGCCCACCTGGGCGTTCTGCATGTTGACGACCATGAAGTCAAAGGCCAGGGGATAGCTGGTGCTGGTGGCGTAGCCGCTGGAAGTGACACGCGATTTCTCGGCTACGTCCTGCGCCGGGATATAGCCGACCGACACCTGGTTGCCGGGGTTACTGCCGAGACTGGTGCTGCCCTGCGAGCTGAGCAGCTGATTGAACTCGGCTGAGGAACTGGTGAAGGGAAGCTCGGTGAAAGTCTTGGCCTTGTTGTTACTCGGGCCGCTGTAGTCCGGGTTGCGAGTGAACTGAGCCAGGCCAGCCGTCGTGAGCTGGGTGATCTTCCACGGCCCGTCGACGATCGACCACACCGGGCTGCGCCCATAAACAGCAGTGCTCTTGGCCTGCGCCTCCAGGAAGGCCGCGACAGCCTTGGCGCCGCTCGCGGTCGCGTCCGGCAGCGTGCCGGACGGGCTGGCCGGCAGCGAGCCAGAAGTCGCCGTCACCCCGGCCGGGAATGCGGTGACATCCCAGGCCAGTGGCCACGGCGTGATCTGGGACAACTGCGTGTAGAGGAACCAGTTACGGTTGTAGCTCCGGTCCAGCTTCATGGAGATAGTCGTGGGGTTGACGGCCGTCATCGACACGATGTCGTCGGGGAAGGTCCCCGGCGAGTATGGTTCCCAGCTGGTCTTGTTGGCCTTGATGAGGTTGAAGAAGAACAGTACGTTCCGTGCGGTGACCGGCGTGCCGTTCGACCACTTGTAGGGCTTGAGGTGAATGGTCAGCGCGGTACTTGAGCTGTTCCACACCGGCAGGCCAGCCAGTGAGAGGCTCTCGTCCAGGTTGACGCTGCCGTTTTGGCCAAGCCAGTAAAGCGGCCGGTACATGAGGTTCTGGAAGCTGCTGTTGTTGGTGGAGGTATAGCAGGTCAGGGGGCCGAGCGGGAAGATGCAGTTGGGCGCGCTGGCCGGCTGCTCGGCCCACGTTATGGACTGGGCACTCGACGTGGCAGCGCTGGCCGGCGAAGAGCCGCTGCTGCCGGCGAAGAACCGCTGCTGCTGCATCCGGCGAGGACGACCGCAAGGGCCGTTGCTAGCCCGAGCGCCCAGCGCCCCGGCTGCCTGCTGACCCGGCGACTGTGGTCCATGGCTGGTCCTCTTCCTTCGGCGGGCTGTGCGGCACTGAGCAGAACGCGAGCCGGGCGCTTGCTAGCCAAGGGCCCCGGGCCGGTGCGGCGCTGGAGGACCGCCGCAGCCTGTTCAGTGATACCAAACAACTGTTCATGTCCGCAACCAGTGGATCAGACTGTAGAGGCGGGCCTAGCGCGGTGTCAACGGCCATCGCGGCTGCACATAACGGTTGTGACCAGCAGGCCGGATAACGCAGAGGGTCACCGGCGCAGCGGCAAATCGCCGCCCGGCCCTGGTGGGTTAAGCGCCGGTTTCCGCCGCGCCGAGCCCGGATTCCGCTGCCGCGGCCTGGACTGGCTGCAGCGGGAAATGGCATGCCGCCAGGTGGCCCGGGCCGAAGACCCGCAGCGGAGGTTCCTGCTCGCCGCAGATCGCTTGCACAGCGGGGCAGCGGGTGCGGAACCGGCAGCCCGACGGAGGCGTGATCGATGATGGCAGTTCGCCGCGCACGGCGGCCTTCTGCGTCCGCATCTGCTCGGGATCTGGAACCGGAATGGTGTCGATCAGCCCTTTGGTGTAGTGGTGAGCCGTGCGCTCGTAGACCTCCTGAGCCGGGCCGATCTCGATCAGCTTGCCGAGATACATGACACCGATGGTGTCGGCCAGGAACCTGATGACCGAAAGGTCATGTGAGATGACGACGTAGCTCGGCTGGTAGCGACGCTGCAGTGACTTCATCAGGTTGAGTACTTGCGCCTGGACCGACACGTCAAGGGCTGACACCGGCTCGTCCGCCACGACCAGTTCCGGACTCAGGATCAAGGCCCGGGCCAGCCCGATGCGCTGCCGCTGGCCACCGGAGAACTCGTGCGGATACAGGTTCAGTGCGTCAGCAGGCAGCCCGACGTCATCAAGCAGGGCCGATACCTTCGCGTACTGCTCTGCGCGTTTGCCGATGCGCTGAACCACGAGCGGCTCACGCAAGGTCGAACTGATGCGCATCCTCGGGTCGAGCGATGCGTAGGGATCCTGGAACATGAGCTGCAGGTTCCTGCGATGCCGCCGCAGTTTGCTGCCGCGCAGGTCGGTGACGTCCGCGCCGTGAAAGATGATGGTCCCTGATGTCGGGCGCTCCAGCCCGACGATGATGCGCCCGAGCGTCGTCTTGCCCGAGCCCGACTCTCCGACGAGGCCGAATGTCTCGCCCTCGAGCAGGGAGAAGCTGACATCTGAGACCGCTTTGACTGACCGGCCGCTGCGGTCGAGCAGCCCGGCCGAGGTGACCGGGAACTCCTTGACGATGTTCCTCAACTGGAGCAGCACCCGGCTGGCCTTAGCTGCCTGCCGCTCCCCGCCACCTGGCTGGCCCGGGGCCGCCGCTCCCGCGGGCGGTACCTCGCTCGGCCCGCTGACGGGATGGAAGCAGGCCGCCAGGTGCGCGACGGTACCGGTGAGAACGGGCTCATTCTCTTTGCAGTCCGCAGCCGCGTACCGGCAACGCGGAGCGAACCGGCAGCCCGATATGGGCTCCGCCAGGTTGGGCGGCAACCCGGGGATACTACGCAGGCGCTGCTTGGCGTCCTGGTCTAGGCGGGGTATCGATTCCAGCAGAGCCTGCGCGTACGGGTGCCGCATGCGCGCGAACAAGGCGGGCGTGCTCGCTTGCTCTACGATCTTGCCGGCGTACATGACCATGACCCGCTCGGTGCGGCCGGCGATGACACCCATGTCATGGGTGATCAAGATCACTGCCATGCGCAGCCGCTCACGCAGGTCGTCGATGAGGTCGAGTATCTGCGCCTGGATGGTCACATCCAGGCCGGTGGTCGGCTCGTCGGCGATCAGCAATCGCGGCTCGCAGGCGAGCGCCATCGCGATCATGACCCGTTGCCGCAGTCCGCCGGACAACTGGTGCGGATAGGCGCCGAGACGCTCATCCGGCCTGGGCATGCCGACCAGGTCAAGCACTTCCAGAGCGCGGTGCCTGGCCTCGGCCGAGGTCACCTCCCGGTGCAGGCGAACCGCCTCGGTGATCTGGGTGCCGACCGTCATCGTCGGATTGAGCGAGGTCATCGGATCCTGGTAGATCATCGCGACCTCGTTGCCGCGCACCTTGCGCATCTCCGCCTCACCGAGAGCAACGAGGTTCCGGCCCTCGAGCAGGATGCTGCCGCCGGTGATGTGGCCGACGTTCGGCAGGAGCTTCATGATCGACAGGCCGGTGGTGCTCTTCCCGCATCCCGATTCCCCGACCAGCCCAACGCATTCGCCCTCGCCGACCGTGAACGAGACGCCGTCCACGGCGGGAACCGTCGCCTGGCGAAGGTGAAACTCGGTCCGGAGGCCATTGACCTCGAGTACTGCGCTCATGCTGCCTGCGGCCCATCTGCTACGTGATATCGCCCGGCACAATGCCGGGTCATTGACCCGGCATATCGCACACCCTACACTTCTGATCATGATCAGCCAGGCTGAACATCCGTCAGGTCAGCTCAACCAGCCACCCCGGCTGTCCTGGCCCGCGGGTAGATAACAGCAGTGGAACGCCTAGGCAGCGGAGGCGGCTTCGAGGATGTCGCCGGCTACTGCCGTGCCGTCCGCGCAGACGGCTTGATCTGCGTCAGCGGGACAGCCGCACCGGTCGCGGACGGGGAGCGGCTGGCCGACCTAGACTCCTACAGCCAGGCCCGGCGCGCCCTGGATGCGGCGCTCGACTACGCCGGGCGGCTTGGAGGTACCCGCGACCACGTAGTCAGGACCCGGATGTTCCTGGCCCCTGACGCGGCGTGGCAGGACTGCGCGCGGGCCCATGGCGAGATCTTCAGTGCACAGCGGCCAGCGAACACCACGCTCTACGTCGCCCGGCTGATCCCCGAAGGAGCCCTCATCGAAGTGGAGCTCGATGCCTGGGTAGGCGATGAGGGCGCCGATGACCGCCGGTGAGCACAGCGATGTCGTGGTGGTCGGCGCCGGGATCATCGGGATGTCGGCCGCCTGGAACCTAGGCCGCCGGGGAGCAAAGGTCCTGGTAGCCGAGCGCACGGGGGTGGGCTCGGGCGCCACCGCCGTGCAGCCCGGCGGGGTGCGCACGCAGTGGACCTCGCCAGACACGTGTGCGATGGCACTGGAGGCGCGTCAGTTCTACGACCGGATTGATGAGGTCCTGCAGCCTGATCCTGGCCCGGATTTCGATCCTTGCGGGTACGCCTTCGTCGCCTCCTCGCCATCAGCACTGCCGCAGATGGCCGACAACGTCCGGCGCCAGAATGAGCTGGGCGTGCCCTCGGTCATGCTGAGTCCGGCCGAGCTCGGCGCGCTCGTGCCTGGCCTGGATACCGATCAGGTCGCAGGCGGCTCGTATAACGCCCAGGATGGCTATTTTGGGCGGCCGGCGGCCGTCGTGACTGCTTTCGCGGATGCGGCCAGCCGGGACGGAGTTACCGTCCGCCATGCCGCCGTACAGCGGCTGGAGCGGCAGCGGGGATCCTGGATCCTGTCCTGCCGCGATGGCAGCAGGCTGACCGCTGATCAGGTAGTGGTGGCGGCGGGCACCGCCACTGCCGAGCTGGTCCGCTCCGCAGGCTACGATCTGCCGATTTCAGCCGAGCCGCGGTTCCTCTTCTACAGCAACCCGATAGCGCAGCCGCTGGTCCGGCCGCTGCTGGTATTCCAGGACGAGCATTTCGCCGTCAAGCAACTGGCAGACGGCTGCGTGCTCGCCTCCGACCTGAGGCACGGGCTGGACGGCGAGCGGGACGAGGGCCGGTGGCGGGATGAGGTCACCAGGACAGCCCGGCGTCTTATCCCCCTGCTGGAATACGTCCGCTATCCGGTCATGGCGCAGGGCATGTACGACGTCACGCCCGACCTGCAGCTAGTCGTGGGGCCCGTGCCAGGCCATGAGGGCCTGCTGGTGGCCGGCGGCATGAACGGCCGCGGCTTCATGCTGGCGCCCAGCGTAGGCCGGATGATCGCCGACCTGATACTGGAGCCGGGTTCCTCACCCGTGCCGCCGGCCCTGCTCCCCGGCCGGTTTGCCGGGCGGGCACGCCTGGAGGGCGAGCGTCAGGTCATCTGACGGCGCCCCTCGCCCTGATCGCGGGGATGAACGTCAGCGTTCGACCCTGGCGATCGTGCGGAACCGGGCTTTCTGACCCGCCAGCGATCCTCCTCGGGTGCTAGCCAGGCCGGGCCTGGCCCTGTTTGAGCAGTTCCGTCGTTGACACGATACGACGGCACCTCCTAGTGTGAACGATCAGATGATCAGTACGAATGAACACTTCGGTTGCTGTCGCTGTGTTATTAGTGCTGCCGCCAGCGCACAACAACTCCGTGCCTACAGCGGGAGCTCTCAGATGCCAACGCCAGAAGAGTTCCGGCGGCGTTTCCCTTCGCTGGCCGATACGGTGCACCTGGCTTCCTGCAGCCAGGGCGCGCTGTCGGACACACTGGCGACGGCGCTGCTCGAGTTTCAGTGCACGATGCGTGAGCACGGCGCTCCCTGGCTCCGGTGGATGGAAGAGGTCGCGGCGGCGCGGCGGCTGTTCGCTGACCTGATCGGAGCAGGGGCCGACGATATCGCGGTGGTGTCGTGCGCGTCGGCGGCGGCATTCCAGGTCGCTTCGACGCAAAACTGGAGCCGTCGGCCGGGCATCGTCACCACGGACCTGGAGTTCCCGTCGATAGCCCACGTCTGGCTGGCCCAGCGAGCCTCCGGCGCACAAGTGACGCATGTCGCGGCGCCTGACGGGCTAGTCGGCGCCGCCGGCTACCAGGCCGCGATAACCGCCGGCTGCGGCCTGGTCTCGGTGCCGCTCATCTCCTACCGTAACGGGCTGCGGCTTCCGGCCAGGCAGATTATCAGCGCCGCCAAGGCCACCGGGGCGCGAACGTTCGTCGATGCCTATCAGGCGGCGGGCGTGGAGCCTATCGATGTAGCTGAGCTGGACTGCGACTACCTGACCGCTGGTGCCCTTAAGTACATGCTCGGCATTCCTGGCATCGCATTCCTGTACGTCCGCCCCGGCCTGGAGGACCTGACCGCATTGCAGAACACCGGCTGGTTCGGCCGGGTCGATCCGTTCAGTTTTGACACCCGGCGGATCGATTTTCCATCGCATGCCCGTCGGTTCGAGACCGGTACCCCGTCGATCCCGTCAGCCTTTGGCGCGGTCGCAGGAATGCGCACGGTTGCCGCCGTGGCTCAGCGACGATCCAGCGCCATGTCGCGGAGCTGAGCCAGGTGCTGCACGACCGGCTGGCCCTGGCCGGCGAGCGCTTCGGATCACCCGCTGACCCTGCGCTGCGCGGGCCTCAGGTGGCCATCGTGGACGCCGATCCCGACGCGCTGGCCGGTTTCCTGGCCAACCGGCGGATCGTCACCAGCCCGCGCGGTGACCTGCTCCGGATCTCCTTGCACTACTACAACACCGTCAGTGACATCGAGGCAGTTGTCGACGGCATCCGCGCTTACCGGAATCGCTGACCGGCGGGCGGGGCGGATCTCAGTAGCTTGGCGGCGTGACCGACAGCATGAAGACCACCGGGACGTTCCTATTGTTCACGTACCGGTGCGGCAGCCGTGAGTCGAAGTGGCACGAGTCGCCCGGTTCCAGCTCGCGGCGATCCCCGTCGACCTCGACGGTCATCCGCCCCGAGATGACCACGGCGCACTCCTCCGACGGATGCGACCACGGCAGCTCGGAGGAGCAGCCGCCGGGCTTGAGTATGCCCTCCAGCACCTCGACCTTGGCGTAGCCGGGGGACAACCGGGTGTAGGTCAGGTCACCGTGCGGGGAACGGAGCTGCATTCTGGCATCTGCCCTGATGACGGCGACGCCACCGTCTTCTGGCTGCTGGAAGAAATCGAACAGCGGAACGTTGAGTGCCTGCGCTATCCGGCGCAGGCTGTCCAGGCTCGGGTCGTTGATTCCCCGCTCCACCTGGCTGATCAGCGCGGGCGACACGCCAGCGCCGGTGGCCAGCTGGCGCACCGTCAGCTGGCGTTCCTGTCGTACCGCACGAATACGGTCTCCAAGCACGTTAGCGCTCACTCTCGCCGTGATCGGTCGGCGAACGAGACCAGCTCTCAGCCGCTGCCGGGCCATATCGTACGGGAGCGGGCACGCTGAGCACCCGGCATCGCACCGCTGTGGCCAGCGTTGACGCCACTCAGGAGCCAAGTCTACGATTTTGAACATTCGGTTAGCCACACTGAACAACAATCTGGGGTCACACCCTGGGTTCGTCGGTCAGGGCTACGGGGCGGCACGCAAGCGAGGACTATCGATGGAGCAAAGCGAGCGCCGACTGCACCGGCCGTACCGCGTGCTGATGTGTGGTTATCCGCAAGCGAGCTGGTTCGTGGCGCCGACGCGGGAGAAAGAGGAGGTCCTGCGCCCGCTGCTGAGAACCGTTCTGGCGGAGTGGGAACGGCTGGGCGCCAAGCTAGTGGGCTCGTTGTGTGATGACGCGCTCACCGTCGGGCCATCGCAGACCGACCGGCCAGTCTTCTACCTGCTGTTCGACGTAGATTCACTCGACATTGTCGTGGCGATGATCGAAACCGCTCGCCAGCAGGTCGACGGGGTGAGCCTGGACAAGATCATGGCCTGGGAGGCGCGGATCGGGCGGCCGTTTTATGCGCGAGAAGAGACGTGGTGACGGCAACCGGCGGCCTGGCCATAGCGCCGCCCCATGACGGCTAACGCATTCGGCCACGACTTCACCCTCGGCATCGAGGAGGAACTGCTGCTGGTTGACGCGGATACCGGCCAGTTGTCTCCGCAGGCGGCAACCGTGTTGCACCGGGCCAGGCAGCAGCAGGGAGGCCGTAGACCACGAGCTCTACGCAGCACAGCTGGAGCTGCGCTCAGGCCGGTGCCGGCGGGTCAGCGAGGCCATCTCGGCGCTGGGTTCGGCTCGCGCCGCCGTCAGGCAGGCCGCGGCACCCTGATGGGCAGCGGGCTGCATCCGGCCGCGCCGTTCGGCGCTGCCGACCTGGTCGCTGATGATCGCTACCACCTGGTCAAGGCTATGTTCCGGGGCCTAGTCGGCCGCACTCCCGAGGCGGCACTGCACATTCACGTCGGAATGCCCGACGAGCGCACGGCCGTGCAAGTTTTCAACGGCCTGCGCGAGTACCTGCCGTTGCTAGCGGCCCTGGCCGCGAATTCGCCCTGGTGGTTCGGCACCGATTCCGGCCTCGCGAGTTCCAGGGCGGCCCTGGTGCGTGCTTATCCCACCGGGGAATCCCGCCGGCCATGCGGTCTTATGACAGCTACACCGTGGCCGTGGCGGAGATAGTGCGCGCGGCGGGAATGCCGGATTACACCTTTATCTACTGGGACATGCGACTCCATCCGCGGCTGGGGACGGTAGAGATACGCGAGATGGATGCGCAGTCGGGCTTGGACGATGTGGCCCCGATTGCCGCGCTGGCTCAATCGCTCGCGGCTGCCATCGCGCACGGTGCGGTACCCGCCGTCCAGAAGCCCTCCGAACCGGATGCGCTTTCGTGGTCCAGCTTCCTGGCCGCGCGCGACGGCGTCAGCGCGAAGATATGGCACCGCGGCCGTTACTGCCAGGTACGAGAAGCCAGCAGCGAGCTGGTCAGCGCGCTCCGGCCGGTGGCCAGCAGCCTCGGCTGCGCGGACGAACTAGCCGCTATCGGCCGGATCCTCCGCGACGGCGAGGCCGCGTACCGGCAGCGCGCGGTGGCTCAGGCGAGCGGCCTAGACGGCCTGCTGCGGTATCTGATCACCGCGACCAGCTGAGCTCTCGGCGGCCCGCTCGTACGGGATCTTCTCACCGGCCTCGATCCAGACGGGGAGCCTGTTCTCGGGTGGTGGCAGCGGGCAGGTCACGAAGTTCGTGTAGGCGCACGCCAGGTTCACCGCCCGGTTGAAGTCCAGCGTCACCATGCCGCCTGGGCCTGGTGCGCCGACCTGCAGCAGCCGGTTAGCCGGATAGGTGGTCACGCCTGAGGTTCGGTCAGTAAAGATGATGTCGAGGCAGCCTGGCGTGCTTCCGTTGAACGTTGTCACCGCGAGTGCCGCGGCGGCGAGGCGGAATTCGACCCGGCCGAGCGATTCATATACGTGCTGCAGCCCTTCTGCCACACTGCCTACGATCACTGGCCGCGGCCAGTCGAAGGAGACGTACCGGCCACAGACTACCCAGTACTGGTCGGGCCGGAACGTGGGGCACCCGCGGAAGCTCGCGCGCAGCGGATTATCTGGATGCCGCGGCCTGAGAATGTCATTGCCGCCGTGCCGGGTGATCTCGATAACCGCGCCGCCCGCCCGGGCATGAATGGCGTCTCGTTCCTTCAGCACGCCGAACCGTGCCTCCCGTGTATCACCTGGCCGTCGACGATGATCTCCTCGTCATCGGCCAGCGCGACCTCGATCCCGCCGGCCCGGTCGACCATGCGCCCGGCGCGCCAGCAAAGCGCTCGGCCGTGGCGTGCAGCCAGTGCAGTCCGGTGACCGCCAGTACCCGTGCGGGTCAGCCACCATGGCCTCGTGCTGCCGGTGCCAGGCCGCCCATCCGCGCGGAAATCCGCGTCGGCAGGGTGCTGACCAGTCACGTAGGGGACAAAACCGGCCAGCCCTTGGTTATTCCCGCACGTCAGCCATGGTCTGGCCGGGTAACGCGCGCCAGACCCGCCTGGGTGCCGGGCGAGCGGTGCCTCAGGCGTACTCGTCATGGCGGCGAATCCAGGTCTGGAACGCATCGCCCTCGTCGCGCCCATTCGGCGCCCGGTCCAGCATCGGGTAGTAGCCCATCAGGAACTCGACCCCGCGCGCCGTGGCCGCATAGGTCTGGTAGACGATGCCATCCTGGCGGGTGAAGACGCTCACCGCCGGTGACTCGGACAGGTATCCAGGGACGTCGGTCCCGGTCGCGGCCGCATTGTGAGCCACGATCGGCGGCAGCCCGCCCGCCTCCAGGTCCCATCCGCGGACCTGCTCCTCGGGGTAGGAGGCGCCGAAGTCGAAGCTGAAGTCGGTGTTCGCCGACGAGACCCAGGGAATGCTCCAGCCCATCCGCTCCTGGTACGCCTGGAGCTTCGCCAGCGGAGCCCGCGAAACGAGCAGCAGGGTCACGTCGCGGGCATGAAGGTGCGGCAGCAGGCCGTTGAGGCCATCGGCCATCGATGAGTTAACCGGGCACCCCGCCTGGTAACTCGGCCCGAACATGAAGTGGTAGATCAGGAGCTGTGAGCGCCCGTCGAAGAGCCCGGCCAGGGTCCGGGTCCCGTCGTCGGCGTCGAACCGGTACTCCTTTTCGATCGCGACCCAGGGCAGCTCGCGGCGCTGGCGCGCCAGCTCGTCCGCCATCCGGGTGTGCGCCTTCTCGCGCTGGAGCAACTCCGCACGAGCGGCCTGCCACTCCTGGCGGCCGACCACCTTGTGCTCCGTGATCACGGCTTTTCTCCTTTTTCGAGTGCGTTCTTCAAGGCGTCGAGCGAGCCGTCCCAGTCACGGGCCAGCGCGGCCAGGAACTGTTGCGCCACCTGCATCGGGGCGGAGCGGAGCCGGTATCGCACCCGGCGCCGCTCTCCCGGTTCTGCCGTTACCAGGCCCGCATCGGCCAGCAGGGCCAGGTGCTTGGCGATGGCCTGCCGCGTGATCGGCAGCCGCCCGGCCAGGTCAGTGGCGGTGGCGGGGCCATCCGACGCGAGTGCGGCCAGGATGGTGCGCCGGGTCGGATCGGCCAGCGCGACGAAGACCTGCTCGGCGATCGCCTCGATGTCAGGCGGCATCGAGGTAGCCGGCCAGCTCGCCCAGCTCGCTCGCCCAGCCCTGGGTGTTGCCGTCGTACGCCTTGCGGTAGGCGTCCTCCGGCAACTGAGCGAAGCCCGATTCGACCACGGTCAGCCGCGTGCCCGGACCGGCCGGCTCAAGCGTGAACTCGACATAGGTGCGGCGCGGATCGTCATCGGGCAGGCCGTAGATGTGCCAGGTGTAGCCGAACACCGTCGGCTCCTCGACCCGCTCGACCCGCATGTCGGCGGTGTGGCCGCCGGCCCACGTCATCTGGGCCGATCCGCCCGGGCGCAGGTCGATCGTCGCGGTGTTGCCGAACCAGCTGCGCAGGCCCTCGGCCGTGGTGAGTGCGGCCCATACCCTGGCCGGCGGGTGCGCGATCTCGACGACCCGCTCGATGCGATCGGGAAATGCCATGACAGCCTCCAAAGAAGTAGCAACTGATCGATTGCCACAATATAGCAACCGATCGATTGCGTCAACGTACGGGGTGGTGGCAGCACGCAGTCCGACGGTCAGGCTGGCCACCTTGGTCACGGGGGGGCCGGCAGGCCAGACTGTCATCAGGGAGGAGCGCAAGCAGCCCCTTCCAGGGGCCAGGAACTGCCGTGAGGCAACAGCAGACGGGCGTACTTCATGGTGAACCGGCAGGTCTTGCGGCTCGCGTCGTATCGCTTGCGGGCGACCTTTCGGGCCCGGCGGGCCGGCTACCTCTCGATCGTCCTGCTCGTCGGGCTGGCCGGCGGCATCGCCATGGGCTCGGTCGCGGCCGCTCGCCGCACGCAGTCGTCGTACCCCCGGTTCCTGGCCAGCACCAACCCTTCCGATCTCACCATCAGCACGAGCAGCTCCGGTCAGTCCAACAATGCCACCGGCGCCTACTCCGGTGCCCTCGCGAACAAGATCGCGCGGCTGCCGGGCGTTAAGCACGTCGAGAGCGCCGTCTATCTCAACATCGCTCCGCTCGCGCCGGATGGCGCCCCTCGCATCAGCCAGGTGGCCAACCTGGCCACGGTGGCCAGCGTCGACGGGCTGCTGTTCAACCAGGACCGCGCCGCCGTCGTGGACGGACGGATGGCCGACCCGGGGCGCGCCGACGAGATCATGATGAACGCTGATGCCGCCCGCATCCTGGGGGTGCACGTCGGCCAGACCATCGCGATGGGTGCCTACTCGGGCGCTCAGACCGCACTGCCCGGCTTCGGCACGCCGAAGGTGCGCCCGGCGCTGCGCATCGACGCCCGGCTGGTCGGGATCATCGTGCTCAGCAATCAGGTCGTGCAGGACACCGTCGACAGATATCCCGATTTCGTGATCTTCACTCCCGCGCTGGCCCGCCGTCTGCTCGGTGACGTGAACACGGACGTCTATGGCGTGCAGCTCGAGCACGGCAGCCAGGATGCCGGCGCTTTCGAGCGGGAGTTCGCCCAGACGCTCCCCCCGCATTCCTTTTACCAGTTTCACGTGACTTCGAACGTCACGGCAAAAGTCCAGAGCGCCGTGCGGCCGGAGGCCATCGCCGTCGGTATCTTCGGGGTGATCGCCACTCTGGCCGCGTTGCTCATAGGCCTGCAGCTCATCTCCCGCCAGCTCGGCTCGACCGGCGAGGATCTCCAGGTACTGCGCGCCCTTGGCGCCGGCCCGGTCTCGGTCGTGCTGGACGGCCTGATCGGCGTCCTCGGCGCGATCGTGGCCGGCTCGCTGCTGGCGATGGCGGTAGCCGTCGGGCTCTCACCTCTTGCGCCACTCGGCCCGGTACGGCAGGTCTATCCCGGCCGGGGCATAGCCGCCGACTGGACCACGCTGGGTCTGGGACTGCTGGTCCTGGTCGGCGGGCTCGGCGCCATCGCCGTGGCCATCGCCTACCGCGGGGCACCCCACCGCGCGAGCATGAGAGCGGCAACGTCCCGGCCGCGCCGCTCGCGGCTGGCCGCCGTAGCCTGGTCCGGCCTTTCCACGGCCGGATTCGTGGGAGTCCGCTTCGCCCTCGAGCCCGGCCGCGGCCGCACCGCCGTGCCGGTTCGCTCGGTGCTCCTGGGAGCCGTGCTGGCGGTCACCATGGTGGTCGCGACACTGACGTTCGGAAGCGGGCTGCAGACACTCGTGTCCCATCCCCGGCTCTACGGGTGGAACTGGAGCTATGCCCTTACCTCCAGTAACGACGTCCCGCCGCAGACCCTCGCCTTCCTGGCGCACGACCGCGACGTGGCCGCATCGAGCGGAGTCTCTTTCGCCGAGCTGGAGATCGACGGGAAGAACGTCCCCGCCGTGACGGCTGACTCCCGCCCCGAGCTAAGCCCTCCGATCCTTTCCGGGCATCCGATCGACGGCCGGGGCCAGATCGTGCTGGGCGCAGCCACCCTGGCCGAGCTGCACAAGCACCTCGGCCAGAGCGTCCAGGTGAGCTACGGCAGCCCCAAGGACTACCCGATCTATATCCCGCCGACGCGCCTGGTCATCGTCGGGGTGGCCACGATGCCCGCGATCGGATACCCCAGTGCCATCCAGGACCACACGTCGATGGGTACCGGGGCCATGCTGTCCAGGAACAACGCACCCGCCGCGTTCCTGCGGGCCACGCACTACCCGGACCCGATCCTCAACGGGCCGAGCGTCGTCTACGTCCAGCTACGCAAGAGCGTGAGCGCCGCCGCCGGCCTGGCCAACCTGCAGCAAGTCGCGAAGGCCGCTGACGCGGCCTTTGCCGCCGACCGGAACGGCGCGGGTAACACCGTCACGGTGATCGGCGTCCAGCGCCCGGCACAGATCGTCAACTACCGGTCCATGGGCTCCACGCCGGTCCTCTTCGCATCGGGGCTCGCCGCAGCGGCGATCCTCGCGCTCGGCCTGACCCTCACCGCCTCGGTACGCCGCCGGAGGCGCGACCTCGCGCTGCTGAAAACACTCGGCTTCACCCAGCGCGGGCTGGCCGCGGCACTTTCCTGGCAGGCGTCCGCCGTCGCCGTGATCGCGGTCGTAGCGGGTGTCCCGCTCGGCATCGCCGCCGGGCGCTACCTGTGGACCCTGTTCGCGCACAACATCAACGCGGTACCAGAACCCACCGTCCCCATACTCCCGCTGGCCCTGGTGGCCGTGGGAGCGATCTTGTTCGCGAACGCGGCCGCCGCCATCCCCGGGAGGCTCGCCTCACGCACGCCGGCGGCGCTTGTGCTGCGCACCGAGTGACGTCCTGCCCCCCGGCCGCGTAAGGGAACCGGCCGCTGAGCCGGGCCGCAAAGTTGTCCCGGGACGTGCGCCCGGCGATCAGGGGCTGGACAATGGTTCTGGCCGGGTGCCGGACCGGGCTCCCGGCCGTAAGGAGAATCCGCTATGAGCGACCAGGCATCGACGCCAGGCAGTTCCGATGATGAGCTGAGCGGGGAGTCCGGCGAACTGGAGGACGCCCGCGAAGCCGCCCTGATGCGAGAGGTGCTTCGGGTGCAGGAGGTGCACCGGGAAGGCGGGGTTGAGCCCGGGCTGGCCGCCCCGGACGAAGATCCCGAACCTGACGTATGAGGCTGCGCGCACCCTGGGGATCCGCCGGTCTGCGCGGAGCGCTTATAGGTCGCTGAGCGCGCGCGCGTGGGCCAGGACTCCTCGCTCCACCTCGGTCAGCGCCGCTCGTATGTTGTCATCCTGCTGGTCAGCGAGCGCTGCGGAAAGGTAGTGCGCGAGCCGATCGAGATGCTCGCCGACGATCCGGCGGACCTCCGCATTGCTCACGGCGCCGTGCCAGGGGTTCAGTGGCGTCCGGCTGGCCCCGCTCGGCATGCTCGCCAGCGGCGACACGCCCATTGCCTCGTCCTGGTCGGCGAGCAGCCGGGCCCAGGTTCTCAGGTCGGCGAAGAGCTGGTCGAGTACCGCATGCAGAGCTTGCGTCTCGGGGACCCTCCGGTGAGCCTGCCTGACGTCCAGGATCGCGTCGATGACCTCGCTGAGCACCTGGTTGATGGCGGCGGCCGGATCGTCGTGCCGGGGCGTGCTCACGCGGATACCGATGCGGGCAGGCGGCCCCGGAATGCGCCGGGCCGGGCTACTGGGTTACGCCATCGCAAGACCGGGACCTCCTGATCTCTGACCGGGGCTCCTCGCCCCGGTCGGCGTGGATGAAATCCGCTTGGTGAGCGGACGAGGTAGTCGTGGACAGAGCGTACCGAGGCCGGCGGCTCCTCCCGCTGCGGCCGCGGCACGCGGCCGGGCGGCCTGAGAAACTCGGCTCAACCGTCTACCCCGGAACGACAACGGGTCGCTGCTGAGTGATTCCATGTCGAGAAGCTCTGACCGGCTCCGCTCACCAGGTGAGGGCCACGACAGGCGCGGCCCGCGACACCAGGAGACCACCATGCCGAAGTACCTGCTCCTCAAGCACTACCGTGGCGGCCCGGAGCCGCACCATCCCTTTCCTCCGATGGACCAGTGGGCGCCCGAGGACGTGGAGGCGCACATGGCCTTCCTCAAGCACGTCGGCGAGCTGCTCGAGGAGAACGGCGAGTACGTCGACGCGCAGGCGCTCACGCCGGCCCGCACCTGGGTGCGCTACGGCGGCCCGGACGCCGCGCCAGTCACCACCGACGGCCCGCTGCCCGAGACCAGCGATCTCGTGGCGGGCTGGTACATGATCGATGTCGAGTCGCACGAGCGCGCGGTCGAGCTCGCGGCCTACGTCTCCTCCGAGCCCGGCCCGGGCGGGGAGCCGCTGTACGAGTGGATCGACATCCGGGAGGTCATGTCCTAGGTGCCCTCGGACGCTGACCTGACGTGATCGGCGAACCGACGCGACGGCTGGACGAGGGCGCGCTGCGCGCCCTCGTCCCGCGGGTGCTCGCGGGCCTGGTCCGGCGGGGCGAGGACTTCGATGCCGCCGAGGACGCGCTGCAGGAGGCGCTGCACGAGGCGCTGCGGGTGTGGCCCGGAGCACCCGCCGCGCGACCCGCGCGCGTGGCTGGTGACGGTCGCGACCCGGCGGCTCGTCGATGCCCGCCGCAGCGAGGCCGCCCGCCACCGCCGCGAGGAGGCGACGTACGCCGAGCCGCGGCCCGCCGCTACCGAGCAGGGCGACGACACCCTCTTCCTGCTCTTCTGCTGCTGCCACCCCGACCTCGCACCCGCCTCCCAGGTGGCGCTCACCCTGCGCGCCGTCGGCGGCCTCACCACCCGGGAGATCGCCGACGCCTTCTACGTGCCGGAGGCGACGATGGCGCAGCGGATCAGCCGGGCCAAGCGCGCCCTGCGGGGTCGCCGCCTGGACCAGCCCGGCGACCTCGCCGTCGTGCTGCGCGTGCTCTACCTCGTCTACACGGCCGGCCACGCGGGCCGGGTGGACCTGGCCAGCGAGGCGATCCGGCTCGCCCGCCAGCTCACCCTCGCCACCGGGGAGCCGGAGGCGCGCGGGCTGCTCGCGCTGATGCTCCTCAGCCACGCCCGCCTCCCGGCGCGACTCGACTCACAGGGCCGGATCATCACGCTCGACCAGCAGGACCGCGGCCGGTGGGACACCCGCGAGATCGCCGAGGGCGTGCGCGTCCTGCAGTCGGCGCTGGCCGCCGCCGCGCGCCCCGGCCGCTACCAGGTCGAGGCCGCCATCGCCGCCCTGCACGACGACGCGGCGAGCGCCGGGGAGACGGACTGGCCGCAGATCCTCGCCTGGTACGACGACCTGGTCGCCCTCACCGACGACCCGGTGCACCAGGACCCGGCCGCCGTGCTGGGCCGCGCGGTCGCGGTCGGCCACGTGCTCGGTGCCGCCGCGGGGCTGCGCGAGACCGACCGGCTGCGCGAGGTGCTCGGCGACCGGCACCGGTGGCATGCGGTCCGCGGCCACCTGCACGAGCTGGCCGGCGACCGGCCGGCCGCCGGGGCGGCGTACGCGGAAGCCGCCCGCCGGGCCACGGACGTCGCCGAGCGCGACCACCTGGTCCGCCAGGCCGCCCGCGCGCGGGCCGGCGAGCTATGAGGGAATCGTCACGCCGATCTGGCCAGCACGCCGTCGATCAATACGTCGATAGCAAAGCGGAATCTTTCGTCTACATCTCCGGCCACGAGCTGGGCGACGTGGGCAGTGATCAGCGGAAACCGGTCGGCTGGCAGGCGAGCGAAGGCCGCGGTGACCTCGTCGGCCAGCGCGCCGGCGTCGGCGCCGCGGACCTGCGCTTCGATAGCGGCGTAAGTCACCTGGGCGGCCAGGATGTCGGCTGCCCAGGCGGCGTCCTGGGCACCGATGCCGCCGGCCAGCAGCAGCCCCAGCATGTTCTCAAGTAGCCCCAGAACCACTTCGGTCCTGGGCGGGTCGATCATGGTCGCCGCGGCGATTCCCGGATGAGCGACCAGCGCGTCGCGCAGTCGCTCCAGGAGGGAGTGCAGCTGGGCGCGCCACCGGGACGGATCCGGGCCTTCCAGCTCGACCGTAGCGATAATGCGATCGAACATCGCCTCGAGCAGGCCCTCGCGGCCGGCCACGTAGACATAGAGCGAGCCGGCCCCCGTGTCCAGGGCAGCCGCAACCCGGCGCATCGATACCGCTTCCAGGCCCTCTGACTCGAGGATCGCGAGGGCTGCGCCGACGATCGCCTCCTCACTCAGCGGTGCCTTGGCCGGGCGATCGCGAGTCGAGCGAGGCCGCCTCGAAGGGTTCATCGGTGGTGGACCTCCAGTTGATGGGCAGAGCGGGACGGCAGCCGGCTTGACCCGAACGACTGTTCGTGGCATACGGTGTTTGTTACAAACAGTGTTCGTTACGAACAGCGTATCACGACAGCGCTTTCGTCAACATGTCAAGGACCCCATGAGCACCACCTCCAGCACCGTACAGCGGCCGTACCGCCTGCGCTGGCTCGTGGCGGCGGTGGTACTGGCCGTCAACACCATGGACCTGCTCGACGCGACGATCGTCAACGTCGCCGGTCCCTCGATTCATCACGCCCTCGGCGGAGGGGCTAGCACTATTCAGTGGCTAAGCGCTGCTTACACCCTGGCCTTTGCCGTATTGCTGATCGCCGGGGCCACGGCTCGGCGACATCTACGGACGCCGGCGCCTGTTTCTCCTCGGTTCAGCGGGATTCACCCTTTTCTCCGCCGCCTGCGCCGTGTCGCCGGGCATCGGCTGGCTCATCGCCTTCCGAGCGCTCCAGGGCGGCTTCGGCGCTCTCATGATCCCCCAGGGGTTCGGCCTCATGAAGGAAGTCTTCGACGACGAGGAACTCGGAAAGGCAACCCGCCTGTTCGGCCCGTCAACGGGTCTGGCGATGCTGGCCGCGCCCATCCTCGCCGGTGCCCTTATTGATGCCAATCTCTGGGGCATCGGCTGGCGCCTGGTGTTCCTGATCAACGTTCCGATCGGCGCGATTGCGCTGCCGCTCGCCATCCGGTCGCTGCCCACCGGTGCCAGCCACCCCGGCCTCAAGCTCGATATCGGCGGCGTCTGGCTGGTCGGGCTCGCGCTCGTCGCGATCATCTATCCGCTCATCCAGGGTCAAGCCGACGGCTGGCCAGCATGGACATTCGTGCTCCTGGCTGGCGGCGCGATCCTGCTCTTCGCCTTCCTGCGCTACGAACGACGCCGCGGCCAGGACGCGTTGGTCGAGCCCTCACTGCTCACCAATCGCACCTACCTGAGCGGCATCGCGGTCGTCCTGGCCTTCTTTGGCGCTTTCGGCGGACTGCTGCTCTGCGTTTCGCTCTTCGGCCAGCTCGGCGAAGGCTGGTCGCCAATCCACGCCGGCCTGACCTTGACGCCGATGCTCGTCGGGCTGATCCTCGGCACGGCCGGCTCATCTGCGCTGGTCAAACGACTCGGACGGCACCTGCTGCACATCGGAATTCTGCTCGTCGCCGCTGGCGCGGCAGCGCTCGGCCTCAGGCTCACCGGCGCGCACAGCGCCTCGACCTGGGATCTCGTTCCCGGCCTGCTTCTGGTCGGCACCGGGGTCGGTGCCACCCTTGGGCAGCTGTTCCAGTTCATCCTCAACAGCGTCAGCATGCGCGAAGTCGGATCGGCCTCGGGCGTCATGGAAGCCTCACAGCAACTCTCGACGGCGCTCGGCGTCGCTGTCCTCGGCACCATCTTCTTTTATACCTTTGACCACCATTTGCCGACCGACGCGCTAGGAGTCACCGCCTGGGTGTGTCTCGCGCCGCTGGCCGCCGCGTTCGCCTTCGTGTTCCGGCTGCCCAGGCAGCCGCGACAAGAAGATGCGCACTAGTCGCGGTCCCCGCCCGGCTGACCGGGACCCTTAGTGTCTCGCCCGTAAGTTCGTCGGGTGTCAGGTCCAGGCGGTGGGGTCGTTGAGGTAGAGGCCGCAGGCGGTGTCGAGGGCGTCCTGGCAGGTGCCGATGGGCAGGCCGGCGGGGAAGACCGATTCGTCGTAGTCGTCGTGGCTGGCGCGGTAGATCGCGAACTGCCAGTGGTGGGCGGAGCCGACGTAGCGCAGCCGGCACAGTTTGAGCGTGGTGGCATCCGTGAGGGTTGCCTCGACGTAGCTAAAGGTCCCGCGGTGGCGTACCTGCAGGCTGGTGATCTGGGGCCAGCGTTCGCGTGCCCGGGCGCGCAGGCGCTGTTCCAGGGACGTTTTCGTCGAGTCCGGGTACCTGGCCACGACAGTCATCTTGCCCGACGGTTTTGGCGGTCGCCGGCGTGTCGTGCCGTGGACCTGGTGGGCGGGTGCGGCACAAAGATCAGATGCCGGTGCCGGGCCCGTACGTGATTGTCCTGTCCGCCGGGGAAGAGGCCGTGCTGGCGGCCCGTGCCCGGTCGGCGCGCAGCGAGTACCGTGACCGGCTGCGGGCGCAGATCGTGCTCGCTGCGGCCGCCGGCCGGAGCAACGCCGCGATCGCCGTGCAGGCGGGAGTGTGCACCGATACGGTCCGCAAATGGCGCCGCCGGTTCGCCGCGGACGGGCTGCCCGGGCTGAGGGATGCCCCGCGCAGCGGGCGCCCGCCGGTGTTTACCGCGCGGACCGGGCCGAGGCGGTGGCGCTGGCGTGCGCGTTGCCTGCCGAGTCCGGCGTGCCGCTGTCGAAGTGGAGCTGCCCGGAGCTAGCCCGCGAGCTAGCCACCCGCCGCCAGGTCGCGGCCTCGGCGTCCACGATCCGCCGGTGGCTGGCCGATGACGCTCTCAAGCCCTGGCAGCACCGGTCCTGGATTTCCGTTCGTGACCCCGGATTCGCGGTGAAGGCCGCCCGCGTGCTCGATCTGTATGCCGGGACCTGGGACGGCGGGCCGCTGGGCAGCAACGACTACGTGATCTGCGCAGATGAGAAACCCTCGATCCAGGCCCGCTGCCGCTGCCGCCCCACCCTGCCCCCGGGCAAGGCCCGCGCGATGCGAGTCCAGCACGACTGCAAGCGCCGCGGCGCGCTGGCCTACCTGGCCGCCTGGGATGTTCACCGCCGACAGGTGACCGGCCGGGCGAGCACACGACCGGGATCACGCCGTTCTCCCGGCTGTGGAACAGGTGATGACCACCGAACCGTAGGCCAGCGCGGAGCGTGTGTTCTGGATCACCGATAACGGGTCATCCCACCGCGGCCGCCTCGGTCAGGCGGATGACCCGGCCTCGCCGAACGCGCACCTGATCCACCTGCCCGTGCACGCCTCCTGGCTGGACCAGATCCGCGACCGCCTCGCCGCGTTCGAGATCCGCTACAACGCCATCGCCAGGCCGTTCAGCTGGAAATTCACCCGCACCGATCTAAACGACCTACTGCACCGCATCGACGCCCACGACAAGACCCAGCCTCATGCCCTGCAGCCTGATCTCAACCCCCGATGAACTTACGGCGAGACCCTTAGGCTGCTGCGGTATGAGCGAAGGCGAGCTGCTGACCGGGGATGGCGTCACCGCGGGGATCGTGCGGATCGGGGACACGGTGCGGCGGCCGCTGCGGCCGTTCAGCCTGACCATCCAGGCGTACCTGGCCCACCTGCGCGACGCCGGGTTCACCGGCGCGCCGCTTCCGCTCGGCGTCGACGAGCACGGACGCGAGGTGCTGTCGTTCGTGCCCGGCGACGTGCCGCGCAACCCGCTGCCGGCCGAGACGGCGGGCGATGAGGTGCTCGTCGCCCTGGCCCGGCTGATCCGCGCGCTGCATGAGGCGTCGGCCGGGTGGGCGCCGCCGCCCGATGCGGTGTGGGGCGGGACGCCGGCCAGCACGGGACGCCAGGTCACCGGAGAGGCCGAGCTGGTCAGTCACCGCGACTACTACCCGGGCAACGTGGTCTTCCGCGACGGGCTGCCGGCCGCGCTGATCGACTTCGACCTGGCCAAGCCGACCACCCGGCTCTACGACATCGCCAACGCGCTGTGGTACTGGGCGCCGCTGCGCGATCCGCGGGACCGGGCGCCCGCGTTCACCGGCGCCGACATCCCGCACCGGGTCGCGGTGTTCGCGGACGCCTACGGCATGACCGCGCAGCATCGCGCGGAGCTGGCGCCGTTCGCCGTCGAGATGGCGCGTCGGTATCACGAGGATTCCCGTGCCTCGGCCGAGCTGGACCCGGTGTTCCGCAAGCTATGGGAGGACGGCGCCAAGGACGAGCTGCCGCGCGCCGAGGCGTGGCTGCGCGAGACGGCCCCGGCGATCACCGCCCGCCTCAGCCAGCCGGGCTAGGCCAGGCCGCCCTCGATGCACAGGCAGAACGGGTGGCCGGCCGGGTCGGCGTAGACACGGAAGTGGTCACCGGGCTGGACGCCGAACTTCGTCGCGCCGGCCGCCAGCACCCGGGCTTCCGCCGCGTCCGCGTCGTCGACCAGGAAGTCCAGGTGCATCTGCATGGACGAAGACGGGTCGGGCCAGGCCGGCGGCTGGTAGCCGGGTGCGGTCTGGAAGTCGATATCCCCGCCCGGGCACTTGAGCGTCGCCCAGTCGTCGTCCGCGGAAGTTATCGTGCCGCCGGTGATCTCCGCATAGAACGCGGCCAGCTGCCTGGCGTCCGGGCATTCAAGCGCGACCGAGCCAAACTTGATCGAATCAGACATGCGAGCCAGTATCGCGGCCGCCTCTGACAGTGACCGGCACCAGGCCGCTGACCGGTGGCTAACTCGGGTCCGGAGGCTGCTTAAGTGGCCGGATGCCAGGGCAGGCGGTAGGCCCGGTAGGTGATGTCAGCGCCTGGCAACTGGGCGTTGAACAGCAGCTGCCCGGTCGGGCTGAACTCGGAGATGTAGGCCAGGTTGCCCCAGCTGACGAACAAGTCGCCGTTGCGGGTGGTTTGTGCGTTTCCCTCTTCTGTGGCCAGCAGGTCCTCGGGTTGCCTGACGGATTTCACCAATGTGGCCACTTTTGTCGCCAGATTCAGCCGGACGGTGACTACCCGGCTGTAGTGAAGCAGGTAGCTGCCGTTGCCGCCGGACTCGTCGTCGAACAGCGTGTACTCGTTGTGCCCGATGGCCTCGGGGTCGTGCTGGTAGGCGAAGATCTCGCCCGCCTTGTCGAGGACCTGGCCGGGCGCGGCCTTGGGCCTGAACGTGCTGTGCTTGCCGCCGAGTACCCAGATAATCTTCCCGGTGCGCAGGCTGACCTTGTAGACGGCCCAGGCGTAGCGGGCGCTGATCAGCAGATCGCCGTCGGTGTCGAGATGGACGGCGTTGATGTAGAACCAGTTCCAGGGGATGGCGGCCGAGGCGGGCCGCGGCTGCTCGCTGTCCTTATAGGGGACGTGGTCGGCGGCGTTCCACTGGAAGAGCACCTTGCCGGTGCTGATGTCGATCTCCTGCACGATGCTATCGACGACCTTCTGGTCGGGGGGGCCGCCGATGGACGTCAGGTTCGCGGTCGTGATGGTGTCGGCGATGATCAGCGCCGTGTTCCGGGGCGTGATGAGGAATTCCTGGCCGTCGGCTGAGTAGCCGTTGCCGCCCTTGACCTCGGCGATCTTCTGGTAGCGGTCGTTGTAGATGTAGTCGGTCCCGCCCGAGACGGCGCCCAGGTCGGGAGGACCCTGCCACCAGGTGAGCACCGGCTTGCCCTGGTAGGTCTGCGTGCGGAAGTCAGAGGCCAGTTCGTGTGCCGGAAGACGGTGAAACCAGATCACCTTGCCGGTGTTGCTGATGATCTCAGGGCCGCTCACGCTGCCCCCGCCCGGCGTGATGAAGATGTCGCCGTTGCCGTTGTCCGCGCCCTGTTTCAGTACGGTGACCGCAGGCGCCTTGGCCCGGGCCGACGCGCCTGCGGTCACCGTGCTACAGGCCGTCCCGGTCAAGACGATCACCGCGGCGACCACGGCCGCGGCGACCACGGCCGGCGCTTTGCCCCGCCGCGAGCCCGCAGCCCGGCATGAGACGGCATTGTCTCCCATCGCGCAGCTCCGCCCCTCAGGCAGTCATTACCACGGTAAGCCGCTACCCTCCCCGGGCTGACATATCCTCAGCTGCCCTGAGCATCTGATCCCTAGAGAGTTGCGGGTGCATCCGCTACCCGGGCATACATCAGTTCGCCGCGATCTTGGGCACGTATTGGGCACAGCCACCCGCCTACGCCCGCCCTCGGCCGCACATAACCGCACCGGGCAAACTCAGCCCCCGACCGCATATGTGCAGGCCAGGGGCTGTTTTGCTTGTGTGGTGGCAGGTGTTGGGTTCGAACCAACGTAGGCTTAGCCGACGGTTTTACAGACCGCTCCCTTTGGCCGCTCGGGCAACCTGCCTCGCGCCGCCTCAAGTCGGACGGCACAGTGAAGGATAGCGGAACCCGCAGTCGGCGGCAGCATGCGGAACCCGGCCAGGGACCTGCGCGATCGGCCCGCCACGTTCCCTCGCAAGCGCACCCGCCGTGCCGGTCAGGTTGCCGCCGTCTAACCTGGGATCCGTGGCATCAGAATCTTCATTCGACATCGTGTCGAAAATCAACCGTCAGGAACTCGACAACGCGCTGAACCAGGCGGCCAAGGAGATCGGGACCCGATTCGATTTCCGCGGCGTGGGGGCGTCCATCGCCTGGTCCGGCGATCAGGCCGTGGAGATCAAGGCCAACAGCGAGGAACGTGCCAGCGCCGTGCTCGACGTCTTCAAGGACAAGCTGGTCAGGCGGTCAGTCTCGCTCAAGGTCCTCGATCCCGGCGAGCCGAAGCCCTCCGGCAAGGAGTACCGGCTGGCCGTCGCGCTCAAGGAGGGCATCTCGCAGGACGACGCCCGGAAGATCTCGAAGATCATCAGGGATGAGTTCCCGAAAGGCGTCCGCGCCCAGGTGCAGGGCGATGAGCTGCGCGTCTCGGCCAAGAAGAAGGACGACCTCCAGCAGGTGATCAGCCTGCTGAAGGGCAAGGAATTCGACCTCGCCCTGCAGTTCGTCAACTACCGCTGAACCCCGGCCGCGGCGGCGCGGGCTTAAGACGCCACCGTGGCGAACCGGCGGTAGCCCGCGATCTCGCTGGGCTGCGGCAGCTCCCCCGGGCTGATCCCGCCCGAGGCCAGGGCCGTGGCCAGCTCGGTACAGGCGCGGGCCCGGTCGATGTCCTTGACGTGCTCGGAGCATCGGCCGCCCGGGACGTTCTCGCAAGCCCAGCAGCCCATGGAGTCGATTCCCGAGTCCCGGTAGACCGCGGCATCCCGGAGTGCGACGAGCACCACGTCCAGCTGGCGCGCGGTGAGCCCCACCTCAGCCCGGCCCGCCAGCCGCGCCCGCCAGATCAGGGACACCACCGCCAGCCCGTTCCGCTTGTCCAGCTTGACCAGCCTGCTCAGGAACTGCCGGTCGCGATCGCTGAGCACGGCACCGTTCAGGGCGGTGTCGAGCGCATCGCGCAGGTTGGCGTCGCGGGACTCGGGCTGGTGCAGCGGCACCGACCTGGCGGGCGGCCCGTGCAGCGAGCTCCGCGCGACCGGCCGCCCCGGCCCCCCGGTGGCGCTGTCGGCGACGCGTTCCTCGGCCAGGACGCCTTCCGCGGCCTGCGCGCGCTCCTCGGTACGGATGCGATCCTCGGTACGGTTATCCATCTGCCCGCGTTCCCCTCATCAGCGCGGAAGATCCGCCTTGCACACGGCCCCCGCTCCAGCCGCCGGACCGGCGCAGACTGCCCGTGCGCCCCGACGTGCCGAAGGCCAGAAACTCCGCAGTGCAATCGAATCAACACTTTAAGTGAGCATAGCTGGCAGGCCGCCAGAAAGGAAACCCACCGCCACAAAAGCTTCCTACCGGGCGGCCGGGGGCGCTGGCCGGGGCGCTGGCAGGCGGGCCGGGGCGCTGGCGGGCGCTGGCGGCGGGCACCAGCGGCGCACGGCGGACCGCGCCGGCCCCAGTAGCGCCGCCGGTGCACAGCCGTACCAGCCCCGCGCTATGTTCGTGTGAGCGACAGCCAGGGCAGCGTGAACCCGGGTGCCCTGAGCTGCGTCATATTACAGAGAGAACTCATTTCAGCACAGTTCTGTCATAGAATCGCACTATGCTACGCCTCGGGGCACGTCGGCTGGATAGTTGGCGGATAGCGACAGCTTCGCGGCAGCCCAGGAAGGCGCATCCGACCACCGATGAGATGCCTCGCAGGTAAGATGCTGCTAACCCTAACTTCACGCCCCGGCCGCAGGCCGGCGCTGAAAGGACGCACGCCGTCACCGTGTCAGGTAGCCCGGCTGCGGCGCGTGGAGGAGGTCCTCGCACTGTGACCAAGCAGGTCCAGCAACGCGATCGTGTCATCATCAGGTTCGCCGGCGACTCCGGGGACGGCATGCAGCTGGCCGGCGACCGGTTCACCCAGGAGACAGCGTCGTTCGGCAACGACCTCTCCACCCTGCCGAACTTCCCGGCCGAGATCCGGGCGCCCGCAGGCACCCTGCCCGGGGTGTCGAGCTTCCAGCTCCACTTCGCTGACCACGACATCCTCACGCCCGGCGACGCCCCGGACGTGCTGGTGGCCATGAACCCGGCGGCGCTCAAGGCCAACTTTGACGACCTGCCCCGCGGCGCGGACATCATCGCGAACACCGACGAGTTCACCAAGCGGAACCTGGCCAAGGTCGGCTATGCGGCGAACCCGCTGGAGGACGGCTCGCTGTCGGCGTACCAGCTGCACGCGCTGCCGATCACCTCGATGACCGTCAAGGCGCTGGACGGCTGTGATGTAACCAGGAAAGACGCCGAGCGGGCGAAAAATATGTTCGCGCTCGGCTTGCTCTCCTGGCTTTACAGCAGGCCGGCCGACGGCACGATGAAATTCCTCAAGTCCAAGTTTTCCGCCAAGCCGGAGATCCTGAAGGCGAACATCGCCGCCTTCCAGGCGGGCTGGAATTTCGGCGAGACGACCGAGGCCTTTTCGGTCCAGTACGAGGTAAAGCCGGCCACGCTGACCCCCGGCCTCTACCGGAACATCACCGGCAACAGCGCCCTGGCCTACGGGCTGGTCGCGGCATCGCGGCGCTCTGGCCTGCCCTTGTTCCTGGGCTCCTACCCGATCACCCCGGCCTCGGACATCCTGCATGAGCTGTCCAAGCTCAAGCGATTCGGCGTGCGCACCTTCCAGGCGGAGGACGAGATCAGCGGCGTCGGCGCCGCGCTCGGTGCGTCATTTGGCGGCGGTCTCGGCGTCACCTCTACCTCGGGTCCGGGCATGTGCCTGAAGGCCGAGACGATCGGGCTGGCGGTCTCGGTGGAACTGCCGCTGATCATCTGCGACATTCAGCGCGCGGGGCCGTCGACCGGCATGCCGACCAAGACCGAGCAAGCCGACCTGCTGATGGCGCTCTACGGCCGGAACGGGGAGTCGCCGGTTCCGGTGCTGGCCCCGGCCACCCCGTCCGATTGCTTCGAGACCGCCATCGAGGCGGTGCGGATCGCGGTTAAGTACCGCACGCCGGTGATCATCCTGTCCGACGGCTACCTGGCGAACGGCTCAGAGCCATGGCGGATCCCCGCCGTGGACAGCCTGGCCAAGCTGCGGGACGAGTTCTCGTTCGCCGTTCCGGGCGACGAGCAGAGCGCCGGCGAGGGCGGCTTCATGCCGTTCCGCCGGGATCCGAAAACCCTGGCCCGGCCATGGGCCGTGCCCGGCACGCCGGGCCTTGAGCACCGCATCGGCGGCATCGAGAAGGCCGACGGCGCCGGGACCATCTCCTACGACCCGGACAACCATGACCGGATGGTCCGGCTGCGCCAGGCGAAGATCGACGGGATCGCCGCTGACATCGGCCCGCTTGAGGTGGACGATCCGGACGGGGACGCGAGGGTCCTGGTCCTCGGCTGGGGCTCCACCTTCGGCTCGATCGGAGCGGCGGTCCGCCGGGTGCGGCTGGCCGGCGGCGCGGTGGCCCAGGCCCACCTGCGGCACCTCTGCCCGTTCCCGGCGAACCTCGATGAGGTGCTGAACGCCTACGAGAAGGTACTCGTGCCCGAGATCAACCTGGGCCAGCTGGCGCTGCTGCTGCGCGGGCGCTACCTGATCGATGTCATCTCCTACAACCAGGTCCGGGGGCTCCCGTTCAAAGCCGCGGAGCTCGCCGGAGTCATCCAGGATGTGATCGCGAATGCCTGAGCAGGGTGCGGCGAATTACGGCCCGGCCAGCGCGCAGCCCCGCTGGCAACAGTCCCGCTGGCAACAGTCCCGCCAACGGCGGCCCCGCGGGCAGCCCGGCCAGCCAGGGCCCGGCCGGCGGCGGCCTGCCGAACGACGGCGCCGAGGACGCCGCCAGCCCGCGCCGGTTCGCCTCGCTGAGCCTGGTGCCGAAGGCGGACGAGAAGCTTTCTACCCGGGACTTCAAATCCGACCAGGAAGTCCGCTGGTGCCCCGGCTGCGGCGACTACGCGATCCTGGCCGCGTTCCAGGCCTTCCTGCCGGAGCTGGAGATCCCGCGGGAGAACCTCGTTATTATCTCTGGCATCGGCTGTTCCTCGCGACTGCCCTACTACGTGAACAGCTACGGGATGCATTCAATCCACGGCCGGGCCCCCGCGATAGCCACCGGCCTGGCCGCGTCCCGTCCTGACCTGTCGGTCTGGGTGATCACCGGGGATGGCGATGCCCTGTCCATCGGCGGGAATCACCTGATCCATGCCCTGCGCCGCAACGTCAACATCAAGATCCTGCTGTTCAACAACCGCATCTACGGCCTGACCAAGGGGCAGTACTCGCCCACCTCGGAGCAGGGGAAGGTCACCAAGTCGACCCCGTTCGGCTCGCTGGACACGCCCTTCAACCCGGTCTCGCTGGCGCTGGGCGCCGAGGCCAGCTTCGTGGCCAGGACGATCGACTCGGACCGCAAGCACCTCACCGGGGTGCTGCGGGCGGCCGCCGATCATCGCGGCACCGCGTTCGTCGAGATCTACCAGAACTGCCCGATCTTCAACGATGACGCGTTCGCGCCGGTGACCGATGCCGGATCCAGGGATGACCGGCTGATCAGGCTGGAGCACGGCGAGCCGGTACGGTTCGGCGCGGAGAACGGCCAGGGGCTGCGGTTCGGCCGGTACGGCTCGCTCGAAGCGGCGGACGTGGCCGGGGCGGATCCCGGGTCACTGCTGGTTCACGATGCGCATGCGGACGACCCGTCCTATGCCTTCGCGCTGTCGCGGCTGGACACGGTGGACTTCGCGCATTCGCCGATCGGCGTGTTCCGGCAGGTGCCCAGGCCCAGCTACGACGAGATGATGGCCGACCAGATCGAGACCGCCCGGACGAGCAACGGTGACGGCGACCTCGCGTCCCTGCTGGCCGGCGCCGACACGTGGCAGGTCGGCTGACCAGGCGCTGATGGCCGTCCGGTGGAAGACACCAACGCGGTAGAGGTCCGGCCGGCCGCCGCGAGCCCGTCACCGGCGACTGACGCGCCGCCGGCGTTCCCGGACTGGACCTTCGCGCCCAACATCGGCAATCATCCCGGCATATACGAGATCGAGAATGCCGCGCTCGACCGCGGCGGTCATGTCCTCGACCTGATGCGCCAGCTGGCGCCCTGGTCCGGCCGCACGATCGTGGACCTTGGCTGCGGCACGGGATTCTGGCTGCCCCGGTACGCGGCCGAGGCCAGGCGGGTCATCGGCGTCGAGCCGGATCCCGTGCTACGGGAGAAGGCCGCCGCCGCAGTGGCGGGGATGCCCAATGTCGAGGTCGTGGCCGGCTCGGCCGAGCACCTGGGCCTGCCCAGTCGCTCGGCCGATGTCGTGCACGCCAGATTCGCCTATTTCTTCCCGCCCGGCACCGACGCCGGCCTCACCGAGGTGCTGCGGGTGCTGCGCCCCGGCGGCAGCCTCGTCGTGGTCGACAACGACTACCGCTGGGGCGAGTTCGCCACGCTGCTGGCGGCCGCGTCATCAGACGGGCCGAAGCTGAAGGCGGAGACGACCGACGGCTGGTGGCGGGATCGCGGCGCGATCCGCCGGGAGGTCCACTCGGCCTGGACCTTCGACCGCCGCAGCGACCTCGACGCCGTCCTGCACATCGAGTTCCCGGCCAAGGTAGCCGACGCGTGGCTGGCCCGGCACCCGGTCGCCACCGGTCTCACCTACGGGTACGTGCTGTTCGCCGTCGTCGCCTGACCAGCACGCCTGGCCTGGCAGCTTCCGCCGGGCCCGGCTAGGATGCCGGGACGGTGCTTTCGTCGTCTGAGATGGTGCTTTCCTAGCCTGCGGCAGGGCACGGTATCTCCAGGACGCGGCCGGGGGGCCACCGCGAGAACGATCGGGGTGTGCACCGTCACCGGCTTGTCGCAGCAGGCCGGTCAGCTACCGGCGCAGGATTATTGCGTGACAGATTTTTGCGTGACAGAGAGAGGCAGATAGGGAATGCGGCGGTATCTTCTCGTGGCGCTCTGGCCCGCTGGCATCGCCGCGATCACAGCTGCCACGATCATCGCGGCCCGGCGGGCGGCGCCGGCCTCGCCCGCGGTAGCCGCCGATGATCCCGCGGGCAGCATGAACGGCGCGCAGCCGGGGACCGCCGACGCCGGGGCGGCCGGGGCCAACAGCGCCGGCGCGGCCGGCGCGGATGCCGGTGCCGGTGCCGGAGAGGACGGCCTGGCCTGGCCGGCCAGCGCCTCCGGCCGCGTCCCGGCCGCCTTCCGGCGGCTTTCCGACCCGGCCGCGCGGCCTGACTGGCTGCCGGACCTCATCAAGCTCGGTGCGGTCAGCTGCGCCGGCGGGGTCCTGTCGTACGGCGTGATGGCGCTGCTAGGCCCCACGGTCATGAAGCACGGCCCGTCGATCGACGAGCCCATCGTCCGCTGGACCTCCAGCCATCAGGTGCGGCTCTGGGCCGCGGTCATGCGGCGGCTCGACAAGGTCGGCAATACCTGGACTACCTGGGGTGCGGCCGGCACCGCGGCGGTCTGCCTCGCGGTGACCTGGCCCAGGCAGAAGTGGCTGCCGCCGGCCACGCTCGGAGCCGCGATCCTGGTGGATCACTTTGCCACGATTGCGCTCCGGCATAAGTTCGGCCGGCTCGGCCCGCCGGGCAGCCCGGGCGGCACCTACCCCTCGGGCGGCTGCGACCGGGTCGTCCTGTTCTACGGCCTGATCGGCCACCTGCTCTGGCGGGAGTTCAGCGGCACCCCGCGCGGGAAGGTCTGCCTCGTCGGCACGGTAGCCGCCCTCTCCTTCAACGAGGCATACGGCCGGGAGTACCTCAGCAAGCACTGGTTCACCGACATCGTCAGCGGGCTGTTCTACGGCGGAGTCCTGCTCGGGCCGTTCATCGCCGCCGTCCGGCTGGTGGCCGGCCCGGCTAACGTGAACTCCGCCCCGGGCCGGCCGGCGCTGGCCGCGACGGCCGGCGACCGGGCGCCGCGCCGCACCGGGCTGCCGCCCTGGGTCACCACCGGCGACCAGGCCTAGACCGCTCAGCCATGTACGGGATCCCGGCGGCCGGCCCGCGCCAGCGGCGGATGCTGGCGATCCCCTCTCATCAGGAGGATTAATCAGGTGCGTTCGCGTCTAGTAACCAGGGTGATCACCGCTGCGGCCGTCGCTTTGATCGTTGAGCTGACTGATCTGGCCCTGGATAAGACTGCCCTATCGGCCGACAAATACCGGATCGTCAGGAAGATCCTCAAATCTGGCGTCGGCGTGGCCAGCGGTGCCCTCATCGGCAAGGTCCTGCACGAGGCCGAGGAGACGGACGCTGAGCCGGCCGCCTCGGCGTAGCCCGCGCCCGGGGGTAGCACGCGCGTGACCAGCGCGCTCTGACGCCGGCCGGCGGGCACCGGGCCCAGGCCCGGCCCGGCGATCGGCGGCTCAGCGGCCGGCGATCGGCGGCTCAGCGGCCGGGGCCATCATTTTCCCCGGCCGGCGCGGGCTGGAGCTTGAACACGGGGTTCTCGATCAGGCCGAAGAGATCGCCGGCCGGGCTGCGGAACGTGCCGAGCTTGATGCCGTCCCCGACATCCTGGACGGCGTCGACCGCCACCGCGCCGACGGCGATCATGTGCTCCGCGGCCGCCGCGAAATCGCGCACTCCCCAGTAGGTGCGCGGGCCGGCCGACGGGTCGCCGTTCGGGTCGAGGCCAAGCTCGTAGCCGCCCGGGTTGAACCCGACGTAGAACGGCTGGTCGAAGTAGGGCTGAACGCCCAGCGCCGCTATCCACCACGCCTTGCTCGCGGCGAGATCCGGGGCTGGATACACGACGGTGCGGAGTCCGAGGAACATGGCTGTCCTTTCTTCGATGACGCTGATCTTCGACTGACGCTGGATGTCCAGTCAACGCCCGGCCCGGCGACGGCGTCTTGTACGAATCGGACACCGGCGAGCAGCCAGTGAGCCGGAAATCCAACGCGGTGTGCCTGAGCGGACGCCGCCGCCCGCCCGGACACAGCGCATCGGCCGGGCGCCGGATAGCGACATCGTGATCCCCGATCCCGGCGTCTCCCGCCACCACGCCGAGCTGCGCCACGTGGCGGGCGAACACCACATCGTGGACCTGGACAGCGCTAACGGCACCTTCGTCAACGGGCAGCGCGTCTCGGCTGCGCCGCTGTCCGAGGGGGATATCGTCGGCATCGGCCCGGCCACGTTCCGGCTGGCCGGCCAGGAGCTGCGGGAGTTCACCGCTCCCGGCGCCCCCGCCGGGGAGGCACCGCGGCCCGCTACCGGATCAGCCGACCACGGCGAGGCCGACGGCGACGGCGCCGACGGCGACGGCGACGGCACGCTGGAGATCCCGTATGCGGTTCGCTGGCTGGTGCCGAAGGGCGAGCGGTTCGCGAACTTCGACATCCTGAACGACAACGACTCGCAGCTCGACTACTACCGCCGGTTCGGGCACATCTACGCGGTCGGGATCCCGACCAAGAAGTGGCGGCTCGTCGTCGTCTCGGATCCCGAGCTGCTTGACCAGGTGGCGGCGGACGAAGAGCAGTTCGGCAAGCGCGTCGAGGAGATTAACTTCTTCGCCCAGCTGAGCAACTCCCGCGGCGGCGGCATCTCGGTGATCGGCGACAGCGAGCACGCCGAGCAGATCCGCCGGGTGATGCTGCCGTGGTACGCGCCGCTGAACCAGCGGACGCAGCTCGAGCGGATGAAGGAGCAGGCCCGCAAGCTCGTCGCCGCGTGGTCCGCTATCCCCGACGACCAGCCGCTCGACGCGCGCACCTGGATGGAGCGTTACACGCTCGAGGTCTCCGGACGCGGGGCGTGCAACTACGACTTCGGCCTGCTCGACGGCCACGGCGACCCGCACCCGTTCGCGGTGGCGGTTCCGGAGAGTACCAAGGAGAGCATCCTGCGCGTCGCCGAGCCGCGGCCCGACTTCACGCTCTTCGCCGGGCGGGCCCGGCGCGCTCGCAAGAAACGCTACCGCCGTCACAACGAGGAGCTGTTCCGGACGGCAGGCGCGCTCGTACGCGCCCGGATGACCACCCGCCCGCTCGGGCCGCAGAATGACCTGCTGAGCCGCCTGGTGACCACGCCGGATCCCGAGACGGGCGACTTCCTGGACGCGGACACCGTGCGCGACCAGATCCTCATGCACCTGTCGAATGGCTTCAACGGCCCGTCGATCACCGGCGCGTGGCTGGCCTATGTCCTCGCCACCCGCCCGGATGTCGAGGAGCAGCTGATCGCCGAGATTGACGGGATTACCAGCGGCGACCCGGACTACGACCTGCAGTACGACGACCTGATGAAGCTCACCTACACGACACAGGTGATCAAGGAGACGCTGCGGATCTACCCGCCGCAGCCGGTCACGATCCGGCGCAGCCTCAAGGACGGAATGCTCGGCCGCTACCGCATCAGGAAGGACGACATCATCCTGGTCGGGACGCTCGCCGCCCAGCGCGACCCGCGCTTCTGGGGGCCGGATCCCGGCCGGTTCGATCCCGGGCAGTTCGCGATGGAGAAGGTCGTCGACCGGCCGCGGCACGCGTTCATCCCGTTCTCGGTCGGGAAGCGGCAGTGCATGGCGCAAGAGGTCACGTTCATGATGCTCCGCGTCGTCCTGTTCGAGATCAGCAAGCACTACCGGCTGCGGCCGGCGCCGGGCGCCACGGTGACGAAGAACACGGTCGTGACGACGAAGCCGGCCGCGGTTCCGATTATCCGCGTGCCGCGCGAGCGGGCCGGGCCGGCCGGCGCCGGCCGCGCTGCTCGACCATCCGGGCGCTCCAGATCCCGCTCCCGCCGCTCCCCCGTCGTGCCCGCCGTCGCTCCCGCCGCCGGGCGCGACTGGGGCGAGCCGACCGAGATCCCCGGGACGAGCGCCTACCGCCATCTGGTGATCGCGTACGGCAGCAACTTCGGCGCGAACAAGGAACTGGCCGAGAGCTTCGCCGAGCGGGGCCACTTCCACGGCTACACCAGCGACGTGATCACGCTGAACCAGCTCGCGGAGTCTCCGCCGCGCACGCGAGCCCTGGCTGCTGGTCGTCATGACCTCTACCTACACGTCGAACCCGCCGTCCAACGCGACCACGTTCAAGGCGCTGCTTGAGCGCACGGAGCCCGGCGCGCAGACCTGGCAGAACTGCCAGTACCTCGTCTGGGGACTCGGCAACACCCAGTGGAACGCGTTCCTCGCGTTCCCCCGCTACGTGCACAAGAAGCTGTCCGAGCTCGGCGCCACGCCGCTCGCGGAGTTCGCGTACGGCGACGTGGGCTCGCCGGTGTGGGAGCGCCGGTACGCCGACTGGAACACCCGCGTCTGGCCCGTGCTCCTCGAGCTGTCCGGGGCGCGGCCGACGGAGGCGGCGGCCGCGCGCCTCGCCGCCGAGAACGCAGCCGCGGGCGCGCTGATAAGCACCGGCTCGAGCCTGGCGATGGAGAAATCGCTCGTCGGCGGCGACGTCGGGCCGCTGCTGGCCGCCCGGCCGGCCGGCCTCTCCTCGATCATGCGTCTCATGTCGTCAGGATCACGGCGGGCCGCATCGTCGCGCGGAGGGCCGCCGGAACCGGGCGGGCGGCGCAGCACCCAGCCGCGGGTGCTGCTTGCTCCGACGATCCTCGCGAACGCCGTCGGGATGGACACGGTCGAGGCACGTGCCCTGGCCTGCCGGGAACTCCAGGCCGCCGATTCGCCGAAGCAGACGCGGCAGCTGGATGTCGGCCTGCCGGCTGGCGTCACCTACCGGGCCGGTGACCACCTCGGCGTCTGCCCGAAGAACGACGAGGAGCGGGTCGGGCGGCTGGCGCGGCATCTCGGCGCCGAGCTCGACGGCCTCTTCATGGTGCCGACGACCATGAACGTCCGCGTGGTGCCGAAGGGCGTCGTGCTCCAGGTCCGCAACGTGCTCACCAACCTCGTCGACATCACCGGCCGGCCGACCGTGCCGCTGCTCGACCTCATGCTCGAGAAGGTGACCGACCCCGCCGAGCGGTCGGGGCTGACGGTGATCAGGGACGTCCTGGCGGCGCCGGACGGTCCCGGTTCGCCGCTGCGCGCGGCGATCGACGCGGGCGGCTACGACGTGCTCCGGCTGCTGGACGAGTTCGGGTCCTGCTCGCTGAACATCTTCGAGTTCCTGCAGGTGGCGCAGCCGCTCCGGCCGCGCTACTACTCGGCTAGCTCGAGCCCGCGGATCCACGGCGACGGCGTCGCCCACCTGACCGTCGGCCTCGAGACCACGCCCGTGCCGGGCGCGGGCGGCCGCGACTTCCGCGGCATGAGCTCGCACTACCTGCACATGCTCCGCGAAGGCGACCGGCTGAACGTCTTCCTCGACAGCTCCGACGGATTTCACCTGCAGGAAGACGTGACCAAGCCGATGATCTTCGTCTCGGCCGGTACCGGCTTCGCCCCGATGCGGGCGTTCCTCTGGGAACGGCTGGCGATGAAGCGGGCCGGCGTCTCGCTGGCGGAATCGGCGCTTTTCAACGGCATCCGCTCGAGCCGCCTCGACTACATCTACCGTGACGAGATCGAGCAGTTCGCCGCCGAAGGGGTGCTTGATCACGTTCACGTCGCGACCTCGCGGGAGCGGCCGGGCCGCCGGGACTACGTCCAGGACCGGATCCGGGAGCAGGGCGCGCTCGTCTGGCGACTGCTCGCCGCCGGCGGCTACGTCTACGTTTGCGGCTCGCAGCCGATGCGCGCCGCCGTCCGCGCCGCCTTCGTCGATATCGTCGCGGAACACGGGTCGCTGCCGCACGAGCAGGCAGCGGCCTACCTCCACGAGCTGGAGGCGACCACCCGCTACCGCCCAGACCTCTGGGGCTAACTCCTGGGAGCCCGCATGGACGTCCTCGCCCTCATCCTGACCGTCGCGGCCCTGGTCATGTTCCTGTTCGCCGCCAGCGGCCGCGAATTGCGCCGATTCAACGAGATCGCGCTCGGGCTCGTCTTTCTCACCGCGGCACTGATCTGCCAGTTCACCTCGATCACGAACACGCATATCGGCCGGTGAGCGCGAGCCGGGAGAACGCGGAGGGCCAGCCCGGCACCCGGTTACGATCATGAAGCGACAGTTGCGCAAGTCAGCCGGGAGCGATGTACGTCCCGCCCCATTCCTCCGGCGCAACGTCGGCGAGCGTCTCCGAAAACGTCCACTGGTGGCCGGCCAGGTCCTCGGCGCTGTACTGCCGCTCGCCGTACTCGAAGTCGGTCGGCTCCATCAGGATGCGCGCGCCGTGTTCCCGGGCCCGCTCGCAGTGGGCGCGGGCGTCCGGCACGCGCACCATGACGGAGTGGGTGACCTCACCGGAGCGCGGCGGGCGGCGATCGTGCCGTACATCACCGATGATCACGGCGCCGTCGCCGACACTCAGCTGCGAGCGGTGATCTTCGCCGATCCGGACCCGCTCGGCGAACCCGAAGGCCGCGGAAAGCCAGGCGACCGCCTCGCGCACATCGGGATAGATCAGCACCGGGATGACCGTCGCCGCCGGGATGGAGCGATTGGATCGCATGGCTGCAGGCTACTGCGCCGCGCCAGAAACCCCCGGAGGCTCGCCACGCCGCGATGACCAGGGCAGCCAGCCGGGCGGCGGCCGCCGTCCGGTCCGGGTGTGCTCAGCCGAGTGCCGCGCGGGCGGCCAGGCAGCGGCCCGCGGCGCGTCTGGCCAGGGCCAGCCGGGTCAGGCTGGCCATCGCGGCGGCCGCGACCGGGATGGGCGCGAGCGTGCCGGGCGCGCTGGCCAGCTGGCTGGCGAGCAGGGCAAACAGGGCCACGTCGGCAGCGGCCGCGCCGAATCCGGCGGTCGCCGCGGTGGTGGCGGCGACGCGCGAGGGGTCAGCGAGCCAGCGGGTCAGCCGCCCGGTAGCGGCCACCGTGGCCAGGGTGCTGCAGACGGTGATGAGGACGGCGGCCGCCACCAGCGAGAAAGCCACCAGTGACAGCGGACGCAAGTCGGCCCATGGCCACGGCGCGGCGTGCCCGATCGCGATGTGGCTGGCCAGGGCCGCGGCGGCCCACAGCAAGCCGATCGGCGGCCCGGCGGCGGCCAGGGCGATGGCGACGCGGCGGGCCTGCTTCATGGTGAGCTCGGGACGGAAGGCATCGGCCACCAGGCGGGGGTCACCGAACTCGGTAACGGCCGCTTCGGCGGCGGTGGCCGCGGGCAGGCCCGCGCCATGGTGCGCGTCCACCGCGTCGAGGAGCCCGCTGCGAAGCTCGGCCACGATATCCCGGCGGGCCCGTGGCGGGCCGGGCAGCCGGGCGGCGACCTGATCGACGTAGGCGTCCAGCACCGGGGAGCGGATCACGGTACGGCCGGCCGTGGCGCGGGCTCAAGCAACGCGCTGACGGCAGCGGAGAACTCCCGCCAGGTCCCGCGCTCGGCCGCCAGGGTGCCCCGGCCGGCCGGGGTGAGCTGGTAGACGCGCCGCCGCCGGCCGCCCACCTCCGACCAGGTGCCCTCGACCAGGCCGGCCCGTTCCAGGCGGCGCAGTGCCGGGTAGATGGTGCCCGTGGGCAGGTCGAAGTGCCCGCCGCTGCCCGCCCGGAGCGCTTCCATGATCGCGTAGCCGTGGCCGGGGCCGTCCTCCAGGACGGCCAGCAGCATGCCGTCGAGATGTCCCTTCAGCGTTTCCGCTCTCATAGGTAGCCATGCTACCCTCTCGCAATAGATAGCGATACTACATGTAGCGTGGCGCATCGAAGGAGGCTATCCCGCCATGGCGACCACCCTGAGCCACGAGCGCCGCACCTGGCTGGGACGGACCGGGGCATGGTGCTACGACCACCGCCGCCGGGTGCTGGCCGGCTGGCTGGCCGGCGTCGTCGCGGTGATCGCCCTGGCCAGCATCGTCGGGCCGCGGTTCGAGAATAATTTCGGCGGCGTCGGGCCGTCCCAGCAGGTTCAGGCCATCCTCCAGCAGCGCTTCCCGTCCCAGGCGGGCGATGACGCCCAGGTCGTGTTCCGCTCGACGGCGCCGCTCACCAGCCCAGCGGTCCGCGGCCGGATCGCTGCCGTGCTGGCCGGCCTCCGCCCGCTGCCCTCGGTCAGTTCGGTGTCACCGCTGGTCCCGGCCGCGGACGGCCGGATCGGCTTCGCCACGATCGAGTTCGATGCGGTCGGCACCAGGATCCCCGCCGCTGATGTCCGGCGGGTGATCGACCAGGCGCGCTCCTACGCCCGGCCGGGCCTGGAGGTCGCGCTCGGCGGCGCGCCGATCAGCGATGTCGTGTCACCGTCGCCCGGCCCGAGCGAGGGGATCGGGATCAGCGCCGCCATCATCATCATGCTGCTGGCGTTCGGGTCCGTCGTCGCCATGGGGCTGCCGATCATCACGGCCCTGACCGGGGTCGGGGTGGGGTACGGCGTGGTCGCCCTGATCAGCCACCTGCTGATCGACCCGAGCTTCGGCCCGGAGCTGATGGCCATGATCGGGCTCGGCGTCGGCATCGACTACGCCCTGTTCGTCGTCACCCGCTACCGCCAGGGCCTCGGCGAGAGCCTGTCCGCGCGGGACGCGGTCATCCGGGCCATGTCCACCGCCGGACGGGCCGTCCTGTTCGCCGGTACCACCGTGATCATCTCCCTGCTCGGATTGTTCCTGATCGGCCAGCAGTACCTCGACGGCCTCGCCGTCGGCACGATCCTCGCCGTGCTGGCCGTGATGGCGGCCGCGCTCACCCTGCTGCCGGCGATGCTCGGCTTCTCCGGCCGGGCCATCGACCGGTTCCACCTGCCCGGCCTGCTGCGGGCGCCTGCTCCCGGCCGCCGGCGGGGCTTCTGGTGGCGGTGGAGCCGGACCGTGCAGCGCCGCCCGGTGTGGTGCGGATCGGTCGCGATGGCGATCCTGATCGCTCTTGCGCTCCCGCTGTTCTCCATGCGCCTGGCCTTCACGGACTCGGGCAACGACCCGGCCACCCTCACCACCCGGCAGGCTTACGACCTGATCTCCGCGGGCTTCGGGCCCGGGTTCAACGGGCCGCTGGTGCTAGCCGCCGAACTGCCCGGCGGAAGCTCCGATCATGCCGTGCTCAGCACTTTTTACCACCGGCTCGCCGCCGTCCCCGGCGTGGCCCGGGCCGCGGCACCGGTGTACAACCCGGCCGGGAGCGCCGCGGTCCTGATCGCCTACCCGGCCAGCGCCCCGCAGGCCGCGACCACCTCCGCCCTGGTCCAGCGGCTCCGGTCCGCGGTGATCCCCCGGGCCACGGCCGGAACCGGCGTGCGGATCCTGGTCGGCGGCGAGACCGCCGCGGGAATCGACGCGTCCGCGCAGCTCTCCCAGCGGCTCCCGGTCGTCATCGGCCTGGTCATCCTGCTCTCGGTCATCCTGCTCATGGTGGCATTCCGCTCCGTCGCGATCCCGCTCAAGGCCGCGGCCATGAACCTGCTGTCGATTGGCGCGGCCTACGGCGCCATCGTGGCCGTCTACCAGTGGGGCTGGCTATCGCCCGTCTTCAGCGTCAGCCGGACCGGGCCGATCGACCCCTGGATCCCGCTGATGATGTTCACCATCACCTTCGGGCTGTCCATGGATTACGAGGTCTTCCTGCTGAGCAGGATCCAGGAGGAATGGCGCCGCGGCAGCAGCAACAGCGCGGCGGTGGCGGACGGGATCGCCTCCACCGGCCGGGTCATCACCGCGGCCGCCGCCATCATGGTCTGCGTCTTCGGATCGTTCGTCGTCGGCGACCCGCTGCGGATCCTCGACGTGTTCGGGCTTGGCCTCGCCGTGGCCATCCTGGTCGACGCCACCCTGGTGCGCATGGTCCTGGTCCCGTCGATCATGCAACTCCTCGGTGATGCCAACTGGTGGCTTCCCGGCTGGCTCGACCGCCGCCTCCCGAACCTCGGCGCCGATGGCGGACCGGCCATCGCTCCGGTCCGGGCCGCCAGCGGCCGGGCGGCCGACGTCCCGGCCGTCGGCGGCCCGGCCGCCTGAGCTGTTACGGAGGCGGATCATGCGCAGGTCAGCAGCAGCAGCCGGCAGCGTGGCGTGGTTCGTGGCGGTCGGCGGGACGTTCGGCTGCCTGCTTCCCTATCTGCTGAACGAATGGCATGTTCACCGGCCGCTGCCGCACTGGGCGATCGCGCAGGCCGCGGGGGTGCTGCTGATCTGCGCGGGCCTCGTCCCGCTGGTGCAGTCGTTTATCGATTTCATCCGGGCGGACGGGACGCCGATGCCGCTGGCATCGCCGCCGCGGCTGGTGGTGGCCGGGTTCTACCGCTACGTGCGCAATCCGATCTACGCCGGCTTCCTGGTCATCCTGGTCGGCCAGGTGCTGCTGTTCGGCTCGTCCGGCCTGCTGGAGTACACCGCGGTGGCCTCGTGCATCGGGGTAGCCGCCGTCCGCTGGTACGAGGAGCCCACCCTGACCCGCAAATTCGGAGCCGAGTATCAGGCCTACCGGCACGCCGTGCCGGCCTGGCTGCCCCGGCGGCATCCCTGGACGCCCGCCCAGCAGGCCAGCCCGGCGGACGGTGACTGAAGAAGTACTTGCCGCTGAGACCGGCCGGCGGGACAAGATCAGCGCCGCCGCGCCCGGAGCGGGACCGGGAGAGTGCAACCCTCTCCACTTTCAACCTATAGCGCACCCGGGGGCTTGCGGCAAGACCCCGGTCATGCCGCATAATCGCAGGCCGAGGCGACCTCAGATCGGAGCTGATGCCGTGAGCCCGCTGACGACCAGCGCGTTTGACCTTCCCGACCGCCTCGCCGCCAAGGCCGACCCGGCGCTGATCGCCGGTGACGAGCAGCACTTCGGCGCCATCGCGGAGAGCCTTGAGCAGTCCATCGCCGACCTGTCCGACCGGCTTGAGGCGGAGCGCAAGGCACCCGGCGGCATCGGCCAGGAGGCGATGGACCGGGACCTGGAGATCCACCGGCTGACCGCCCGGCTGCGGACCCTGCGCCGCTTCGGCCTGGATCTGTGCCTCGGCCGCATCGTCAGCGCGGACAACCCCGAGCCCGTGTACATCGGACGGCTTGGCCTCACGGACCGGGCGGGCGGGCGGCTGCTGCTCGACTGGCGTTCCCCCGCGGCCGAGCCGTTCTTCGGAGCGACCCACGCCAACCCGATGGGCCTGGCCAGCCGCCGCCGGTATCGCTGGACCCGCGGCCGGATCAGCGACTACTGGGACGAGGTGTTCACCCCGGACGGGCTGGCCGGGCACGCCGCGCTCGACGACCAGTCCGCCTTCATCGCCAGCCTGGCGGGCAGCCGGTCGGGCCGGATGCAAGACGTGCTCGGCACCATCCAGGCCGACCAGGACGCCATCATCCGGGCCGGATCCCGCGGCGCTCTCGTCGTCGACGGCGGTCCGGGTACGGGGAAGACCGTCGTCGCCCTGCACCGCTCCGCCTACCTCCTTTACTCCGACCCTCGCCTCGGTCACCGCCGGGGCGGCGTGCTGTTCGTCGGCCCGCACCAGCCCTACCTGGCCTACGTCGCCGACGTCCTGCCCAGCCTCGGCGAGGATGGCGTGCAGACCTGCACCCTGCGGGACCTCGTCGCCGGGGGAGCCACGGCGACGGTGGAGACCGACCCGGACGTGGCCCGGCTGAAGTCGTCCGCGGACCTGGTCAGGGCGATCGAGCCGGCCGTCAGGTTCTACGAGAATCCGCCGGCCCAGGGGATGACGGTCGAGACCCGCTGGTCCGACATCTGGCTGAGCGCCGACGACTGGGCCGAGGCGTTCGAGGCACCAGAACCCGGTACCCCGCACAACGAGGCACGCGACCAGATCTTCGACGCGCTGGTGGCGATCCTGACCGACTCCCATGACGGTGACGTCCCGGCTGACCAGCTCCGCGAGTCGCTGCTGCGCAGCCGGGAGCTGCGCACGACCGTCAACCGGGCGTGGCCGCTGATCGAAGCGGCTGACCTGGTTGGAGACCTGTGGTCGGTACCCGCCTACCTGCGCATGTGCGCTCCCTGGCTCAGCCCCGATGAGGTTCAGCGGCTGCAGCGCCGGGACGCCCAGGCCTGGACGGTGTCCGACCTGCCGCTCCTGGACGCCGCCCGGCATCGTCTCGGCGACCCGCAGGCGTCAGGACGTCAGCGCCGCCGCGACGCCGCGGTCGCCGCCGAACGCGAGCGCATGGCCGGGGTCGTCGACAACCTGATCGCGGTCGCTGACGACGAGTACGGTTCCGGCCTGGTGACGATGCTGCGCGGGGAAGACTTCCACGACGCCCTGGTCGACCAGACCGCACCGCCCGGCACCGACCTGGACCGGCTGGCCGGCCCGTTCGCGCACATCGTCGTCGACGAGGCGCAGGAACTGACCGACGCGGAGTGGCAGATGCTGCTGCTCCGCTGCCCGTCCCGGAGCTTCACCATCGTCGGGGACCGGGCCCAGGCCAGGCACGGGTTCACCGAGTCGTGGCCGGAACGGCTCCAGCGGATCGGGCTCGACCAGGTCAGCCTGGCCTCCCTGAGCATCAACTACCGGACGCCGGAAGAAGTCATGGCGGAAGCCGAGCCGGTTATCCGGGCCGTGCTCCCGGACGCCAACGTGCCGATCTCCATCCGCCGCACCGGCGTCCCCGTCGGGCACGGATCCGCCTCGGATCTGGACCCGATCCTCGGCAGCTGGCTGGCCGCGCATGCCGACGGGATCGCCTGCGTCATCGGCGATCCCGCGTTCCGGGCGACATCCCGCGTCCGGTCGCTGCCCCCGGAGCTGTCGAAAGGGCTCGAGTTCGACCTGGTCGTCCTCATCGACCCGGAGTCGTTCGGCACGGGGTCGTTCGGCACCGGGTCGTTCGGCACCGGGTCATTCGGCACCGGGTCATTCGGCACCGGGTCATTCGGCACGGGCATCGAAGGAGCGGTGGACCGCTATGTCGCCATGACCCGGGCCACCCAGCAACTCGTCATCCTCACCAGCTCCTGACCGGCCCCGGACACCACCTCGCCGCGCTCCGGGCCGGCCGCCTGCTGGCGGGTGCGCGGCCGGCACTTCTGGCCAGAACTCTCTCGAGACAAAATTCTTGACAGTTTTCTCTCGAGAGAATACTCTCGAGACATGTCTACTAAGAACCCCGATCCGACGCAGGCTGATGCGGAGCCGGGCCGGGTCACCGCCGACCCCGGCGCTACCGAGCTGCGCCAGGTCAGCGACGCGCGGACCATGCGGGCGCTGGCCCACCCGGTGCGGATGGCCCTGCTCGAGGTGCTGAGCCTGGGAGATGCGCTAACCGCCACGGAGGTCGGCGAGCGTATCGGCGAGTCGCCCACCACGTGCTCCTTTCACCTTCGCCAGCTGGCGAAGTACGGCTTCGTGGAGGAGGCGGGCGGTGGCAAGGGCCGGGCCAGGCCGTGGCGCATGTCCACCATCGGACTGCGTTTCAGCACGGCCCCGGACGACCCGGAGGCCCAGCTTGCCGTCGGTGCCCTGTCCCAGATGTTCCATGAGCGCCAGCAGGACCGGCACCGGGCGTGGCAGGCGAGCAGGGCGAGCTACCCGGCCCGGTGGCGGGAGGCCGCGCGCGACATGGAGTTCGTGCTCTACCTGACCGCGGAGGAACTGGAGCAGTTCAACGACGAGATCGCGGGCATGCTCATGTCCCGCTTCCTGGACCGGAGCACCGACCCGTCCCGGCGGCCGGCCGGGGCGCTGCCGGTCGAGACGATCATGATGTCCTACCCCATCAGCAACGCGGGCGATCACCGCCTGCCCGGTGCCAGCCAGTCGGCCGGCGCCCCCGATTCAGCAAACCCGAAAGGTGACCCTTCATGAACCCCGTAATGCTCAACGCCGTAGCCGATCAGCACATCAGCGAACTGCGCCAGCGCGCCGCCGGGCGCCGGGCCGCAGCGGATCACCGCGAGCCGCGCCGCGCCGACGGCGGCGGGCGCCGGCCCCGCCTGCGCAGCAACCTCGGCCTCGCGCTCGTCGCGGCCGGCTTCCACCTGCTGGAGACGGACAGCCCGCGCCCCGCGGCCGGGCAGCGCTGACCGCATGCCCGGGATCAACGACTACGACCGCCTCGCCGAGGCGTACTCGGCCGACACCGATACCACCATCCAGAACGCCTATTACGAGCGGCCCGCGATCCTGGCCCTGGCCGGGGACGTAACCGGCCGGCGGATCCTCGACGCCGGGTGCGGCGCCGGGCCCCTGTTCGAGGCGCTGCGCGACCGGGGCGCCATCGTGACCGGCTTCGATATGAGCCCCGGGATGCTGGCGGTGGCCCGGCGGCGGCTCGGGCCCGACGCGGACCTGCAGGTGGCCGACCTGGCTGAGCCGCTGCCGTTCGCCGACGGCGCGTTCGACGATGTCGTCGCGTCCCTGGTGCTGCACTACCTGGAGGACTGGGGGCCGCCGCTGGCCGAGCTGCGGCGCGTGCTGAAGCCGGGCGGCCGGCTGATCGTGGCCATCGACCATCCCTTTGCCATCCAGGCCCTCGAGCTGCTGGCCGGGCGCAAGACCACCTATCTCGCGACCTACCGGTGGACCGAGGAATGGGAGATGGGCGGCCAGACCGTCCCGATGAGCTTCTGGCACCGGCCACTGCACGCGACGACCGACGCCTTCACCGCGGCCGGTTTCCGGATCTCCGTCATCAGCGAGCCGCAGCCGGTGCCGGCCGCCCGCGAGCTGGACCCGGACGGATTCCGGATGCTCTCGAACAACCCGAGCTTCCTGTTCTTCGTCCTGCACGCCGGCTAACGGCGGCCCGCCAGGCCCGGAACATGCAGCAGCGCGTGCCCGATAACACGGCACGCGCTGCTGATGCAGACGGGCGATCAGGCCTCGGCCGGGTCCGCCTTGACGCCGGTGCCGAGGATGACGCCGACCCCGACCGGGCAGGTCACGCCGGTGCCGTGGTCCGGGCAGTAGCCGTGCGGGTTCTTCTGCAGGTACTGCTGGTGATAGTCCTCGGCGAAGTAGAACTCGGACGCGGGCGCCACCTCGGTGGTGATCTCTCCGTACCCGGCATCCGTGAGCCGCTTCTGGTACGTCGCCAGCGACGCCAGCGCCTCGGCCTCCTGCTGCGGCGTGGCGTAGAAGATCGCTGACCGGTACTGGCTACCCCGGTCGTTCCCCTGCCGCATGCCCTGGGTCGGGTCATGCGCCTCCCAGAAGATCCGGAGCAGCTCCCCGTAACTGACCTTGGCCGGGTCGAAGACCACGCGCACGGCCTCGGCGTGGCCGGTCTGGCCGCTGCAGACTTCCTCGTAGGTCGGGTTCGGCGTGTAGCCGCCCTCGTACCCGACGGCGGTCGTGATCACGCCCGGCGTCTGCCAGAAGATCTTCTCGGCGCCCCAGAAGCAGCCGAAGGCGAACTCGGCGATCTGGGCGCCGGCCGGATACGGCGGCTGCAGCGGCGCGTTGAGCACCGCGTGCCGCGCGGGCACCGGCATCGCCGTCGTCCGCCCGGGCAGCGCGTCCTCTGCCGTGATCATCCGCGTCTTGTGAAAACCGAATACACCCACCGCTGCCTCCTCCGGACTGCCCCCGTGACCACGGGGGACTGGCGGTGCGGCCCTGCCCGCCTGGTTCAGCTAGCCGGGTCGTCACGCCAAGCGTGGACCGCCCCGAAGGCTGATGCCGCAGGGTCTTTAACGAAAATCCCGGGGTCAGGCATTCCCCGGCCCGGCCGTCCGCCAGCCGGCTAGGCGCCGGAATCGCCCGGGCCGCCGCCGCCTGGCTGAGCACCAGGGTCACCGGCGCCGGAGCGGCCCGCCGCCGCCGGAACGACCGCACCATCATCGGGCCGGGCGGCCCGGGGCCCGCGCAGCCGCGCCAGCCCGCGCGGCCGGGCCGTCTGGCCGGCCGGCCAGAGCCAGTACCCGACCGGGAACAGCCGGATGTTCAGCCGGTCCGAAATCAGTCCCCAGAGTCCGCGGGGAGCCCAGATCGCGATGATCATGGCGACCAGCCCGAGGATGATGAAGTACCACGTGCCGTAGCTGGCCAGGGTCTGCTGCAGCACAAAGTAGATGATCGTGCCGAGAATGGGGCCCTCAATCGTGCCGATGCCGCCGATGATCGTCACGAAGATCATCTCCGCGGAGTACTGCACGCTGAAGACCGCGGTCGGCTCCACGCTGAGCTGGCTGATGATGACCAGCGCCCCGGCCGCGCCGCAGCCGGCCGCGGCCACCACGAAGACCGTGCGCTGGGTGCGGGACACCCGCGCGCCGATGCTGCGCGCGCCGGTCTCGTCGTCCCGCAGGGCCGTGAGCACCAGCCCGACCCGGCTGCGCAGGATGGCATAGACGGACGCGATCACGATCACGGTGACGGCCAGCGCGATCCAGTAGGTGTAGGCGGTCAGCAGCGTCGGGCTCAGGTTGCCGAGCCCGGTCAGGGACGCGCCCGTCCCGCCGCCCAGCGACGGGTAGCGCACGATGATCAGCTCGAACACCGACGCGATCACCCAGGTCGTGATCGCGAAATAACCGCTGCGCAGCCGGGAGACCAGCCACCACACCGGCAGCCCGATCACGCCGCAGGCCAGCGCCGCGACCGGGAGCGCCGCGAACGGATTCGTGCCGTGGTTGGACAGGATCAGCACGGAGTAGGCGCCGAGCCCGATGAACGCCTGCTGGCCCACCGAGACCAGCCCCGCGTAGCCGGCCAGCAGGTTCCACATGCTGGAGATCGTCATCAGCACGAATACGTTGACCAGCAGGTCGGTCGTGCCGGACAGGACGATGTACGGCAGGTAGGCGAGGATCACGACGACCACGACGGCAGCGATCCCGGCCCAGAACGCCGAACGCCGGGACCGGGTGACCCGGACGGGCGGCGGCGGGACCGCGCGATCCGGCTGCACGGCGAGTGGCCCGGCTGAGCTCATGCCGTGCTCCGCTGGCCGGTCAGGCCCTGCGGCCGGACCACCAGGATGACCAGGAAGATCAGCTGGCCGGCCAGGATCTGGTCGGCCGCGTTGACCTGGGCGCCAAGCTGCTGCACGACGCCCAGCACGATCCCGCCGGCCAGCGTGCCCCACAGCGACCCGAGTCCGCCGATCACCACCGCCTCGAAGGCGAAGAGCAGCAGCTGGTCGGTGCCGATGGTGGGGTCGAACGAGGAGTACATGCCGAACGCCAGGCCGGCCAGCGCGACCGTGCCGAACGCGATCGCGGCGGCGATGCCGAACACGTGCCGGTAGTCAACACCGGAAAGCTGCGCGGCCTCGGGGTCATCGGCCACGGCCCGGATCAGCCGGCCCGGCCCGGACGACGACAGGAAGTACTGCAGGCCGAGCAGCACGACCACGGCCACGATGAAGATGACCAGCAGCAGGTAGGCGATGCTGATCTGGGAGCCGATGCTGAACGAGTCGGACACCAGCGAGCCGATGTTCAGCGAGTGGCTATTGGCCGAGGTGAACTGGAGCAGCCCGTTCTCGATCACGACTGAGAGGCCGAACGTGACCAGCAGCGTGGTGAGCACGCTGCGGTTCAGGGCGGCCTGGAACAGGGTCCGCTGCATGAGGTAACCGAGCCCGGCGAACAGCGGCACCACCAGGACGAACGACCAGACCGTGGGGACATGCGTGATCGCGATGACGCCGAGCGCGGTGTACGCGGCCAGCACGGCCAGGTCGCCGTGCGCCAGGTTGATGACCTTCATCACCCCGAACATCAGCGACAGGCCGCACGCGAACAGCGCATACAGCCCGCCGATCAGGATTCCCTGGATGACCGCGTTGACCCAGCTCATGACGCCGTCCCTCCCGGCCCGGACGCCGGTCCGCCGGAGTCCAGGCCGGCCAGCCCGAAGTAAGCGCCCTCGATGCGCTCCGGGGTCAGGTCAGCAGGCGGTCCCTCCAGCGTGGTCCGTCCCTCCAGCAGGCAGTGGATTCGCCCGGCGACCTGCAGCGCCTGGCTCACGTCCTGCTCGACCAGGAGCACGGTGATGCCGGAGGCGAGGAACTCGGGCAGCGTCTGGTAGATGCGGCGGACCACGACGGGGGCCAGTCCCAGCGACAGCTCGTCGAGCAGCAGCACCCGCGGATTGGCGACCAGCGCCCGCCCGATCGCGACGGCCTGCTGCTCCCCGCCGGACAGCTGGGCCGCGAGCTGGGAGCGCCGCTCCCGCATCCAGCCGAAGAGCTCGTAAATACGGCCGGTATCCCACGGGCCCGGCCGCGCGTGTGACTGGCCGACCAGCAGGTTCTCCTCCACCGTGAGGGACGGGAAGAGCCGCCGGCCTTCCGGCACCATCACGATCCCGGCGGCCACCCGCCGCTCCGGCCGCAGCCGCGCCACGTCGGTGCCGTCGAGCAGGATCGACCCGGACGTCGGCTGGTGCAGGCCCGCGATCGTGCGCAGCAGCGTGGACTTGCCCGCGCCATTCGCGCCGATGATCGCGTAGACGTCACCGGGGAATACCCGCAGGCTCACCCCGGACAGGGCACGGAGCTGGCCGTGGTACACGGTGAGGTCGCGCACCTCCAGCAGCGCGCCGCCGTCGCTCACTCGCCCTCCAGGCCGGACTCGCCCGCTGCCGGGCCGGTCAGCGATGTCGTCACCTCGGTGCCCAGGAATACCTCGCGGACGGCCGGGTTGGCCAGCACCTCGGCCGGGCTGCCGTCGCCGATGAAGGAGCCTGCCGCCAGGCAGACCAGCCGCTCCACCGCGGCCGTCAGGGCCCGCACGACGTGCTCGATCCAGATCACCGCGACGCCCTCGGCGCGGATCGACCGCACGATCCCGACCAGCTGGGCGACCTCCGGGTCGGTGAGGCCGCCGGCGACCTCGTCGAGGAGCAGCAGCCGGGGGCCGGACGCCAGGGCGCGGGCCAGCTCAAGCCGCTTGCGCTGGAGCAGGCCGAGCCGCTCGGCCGGGAAGTTGGCCTCGGCGGTCAGCCCGGTCCGCTCCAGCACGCCCGCGGCCGCGGCGTAGCTCGCCCGCCGCCGCAGCCCGGCCCCCTGCTGGACCGCGACGAGGACGTTCTCGAAGACGGTCATCTCCCCGAACGGCCTGGGTACCTGAAAGGTCCGCCCGATCCCCAGCCGGCACCTGGCCGCCGGATTAAGCCTGGTGACCTGGGCTCCGCCGAACCTGATCTCGCCGGACGCAGGCGTCAGGTCCCCGGCGATGAGGCCGAACAGGCTGGTCTTCCCCGCCCCGTTCGGCCCGACGATCCCGACGATGTCGCCACCGCCGATGGTGAAGGAGAGATTGTCCGCGACGACGACCCGGCCGAAGCTCTTCGTGACGCCCGTGAGCTCCAGCAGGGCCGCCCCCGCGGCATCAGGCATTCGTCGGCTCGAGCGGTGCCTGGATCTTGACCTTCTTGTTCAGCGAGTTGTCCACGACCTCCATCTCGTAGGGGAACTGGCCGGTGGACTTCTTCCACTGAACGCCGACCGGCTGGACGATGCCGACGCCCGGCGCGGGCCCGCCGGCGAAGTTGATCGGGCCGTTCATGCCCGTGTAGCTGACCTGATGCAGGGCGCCCGCGACCGCTGCCTTGTCGTGCGGGTTGCTGACCGCGCCGAAGGCCTCCTTGGCCACCTCGAACAGGGCATAGCTGGACCCGATCGACTGCACCCACTGATTACTGGTGGTCGAGGTGTAGGCGGCGGCCAGCGCGCTGGCCGTCTGCCCGTCCAGGGAGGACGCGTACGGCATGTACGGCCCCCACCACGAGTCGGTGGCGACGTTGATGACCAGCGGCCCGAGCGCCACGGTGTCGGCCGGGAAGAGCAGCACCTTGGCCACGGTGGCGATCTTCGGCTTGAAGCCCTGCTGCGAGGCCTGCTTCCAGAACGTGTTGAAGTCAGGCGGCAGCGGCGCGTTGCTGAATACCTCGCAGTGCTTGCTCTTGAACGTGCTGATCATCGAGGTGAAGTCGGTGGTGCCGTCCTGGTACGCGCCGCCGTCGACGACCTTGTACCCGGATGCCTTGATCAGCGGCTCGAACCCCTCGCGGAACGCGGTGCCGTCGGAGTCGTTCGGGTACATGCAGGCCACGACCTTGTTGGTGTGGATCCGGTTCCACATCGGCACGAAGCAGCCCTGGAACTGCTCGAGGCCGAAGAAGAACAGCGTGCAGTACTTGAACGTCGTGGTCGGCTTGAGCGGGTCGCCGCCCAGGCCCGCGTACCAGGATTCCCACGGGCACACCGTGGACAGGCAGGGCGTGCCCAGCTTCTCGCAGGCGATCGCGACCGGGTTGGTCGTTTCCGGGGTGGAGGTCGTCAGGATCATGTCGACCTTGTTCTGCAGGATCAGCTGCCGCGCCACCGCCGAGGCCCGGTTCGGGTCGGACTGGCTGTCCTGCACCACGATGTTGACCTTGTAGGTCTTGCCGCCGACCTTGAACCCCTTGGCGTACGGCGCGGTCTTCCTGATCTGGCTCAGCACGAACTGGTCACCCGAGGCGAACCCGGCCAGGGACCCGGTCAGCGGGGTAATGAACCCGATGGTGATCGTGCCGGTGCTGGCCAGCCCGCCGGCCCCCTTGATCCCGGAACTGCAGGCACTCAGGAACCCGCCGGCCCCGACCGCCAGCGCGCCGGCGCCCACGCCCTTCAGCAAAGAACGCCGCGCGATCGGCTGATCTCGCAGCACCCTGTCGTCCGCTTCCTGACGGTCCATTCCGTCTCCTCTTGAAGTCAGCGCCCGCGAGCCGGCGACCCCGTCCCGTCAAGCCGCGAAGGCTTGGGCATCACGGCTGACTTACCGGGACAGGCTCTGCAAGATGTTCGCTCAGCGTACGACTATACGCAATGTAGAACTCAACCACGCGCTCTCCGCGACTGTCAACCGCCCGCCGGGCGCGCCGGATACCGGGTTTGGCCAGCCCTCAGCGGCCCTGGGGCGATGCCCGCGCGAGGCGGGCGGGACCCGGCGAGCGCCGGGCCGGCGACGGCTAGGTTCCGCCCTGCGCCTGCAGGTCGGACTCGATCTGGCGGGCCGTCTCCAGCAGCGCCGGCAGGATGTCGCTGCGCAGCGAGGCGATGCTCACCCGGCTCGCGTGCGCGGAGACGTTGATGGCGGCGGTGCCGACGTCAGGAGCGCCGCGGATCGGGGCGGCCACCGCCCGCAGGCCCTCTTCCAGTTCCTGGTCCACGATCGCGTACCCCTGCCGGGCCACGTCCCCGATGATCTCCCGGAGCTGGCCGGGGTCGGTCACGGTCCGGGCGGTGAGCGGCCGGAATTCCGCCTCGTCCAGGTACCGGTCGAGTTCGTCCGGGCTCAGTGCCGCGAGCAGCACGCGGCCCATCGAGGTGGCGTAGGCCGGGAACCGGGTTCCGACCGAGATCGCCACCGTCATGATCCGCTTCGTGGGCACCCGGACGACGTACACCACGTGATGGCCGTCCAGGACGGAGATCGACGAGGACTCGCGCAGCCTGGCGACAAGTTCCTCCAGATGCGGCGCGGCCACGTCGGGCAGGGCCAGCCCGGAGAGATAGGCATAGCCGAGCTCGAGCACCCGGGGCCGGAGCGAGAACTCCCGCCCGTCGCTGCGCACGTAGCCCAGCTTCACCAGGGTCAGCAGGAAGCGGCGGGCCGCGGCCCTGGTCAGCCCGGTCGCCCTGGCTACCTCGCTCAGGCTCAGCCGCTCCCGCTCCGGGCCGAACGAGCGGATGACCGCGAGCCCGCGGTCCAGGGACTGGACGAAGTCGCTGTTCCGCGGCGGCGGCGGGTCATCAGCGGCAGCCAGGTCAGGCACGGGCAGGTCAGGCACGGGCAGCTCGGGCTCGGTCAGCTCAGGCCCGGGCAACTCGGGCCCGGGCACGGCCCCCTCGTTCGCAGTGCGCCCGGCGGTTCTCATCGCACACATGGTATCCCGGCTCCGTGCTCGCGCATCCGGGCCTCGCCGGCCCGCGGGGTCAGCCGGTGCGCTCGACCACGAAGGCGCAGAGCCCCTCGAACGCGGCCCGGGCCGGAACGTCGGGCAGCGCCAGGATCTCGTGCCGGGCCAGGTCGGCCCACTGCCGCAGGTCCGCCCGGGCCATGTCCATGGCCGGGTGAGCGCGCAGCAAGGCGAGCGCCTCGGCGTGCAGCACGGGATCGGTCAGATCGGCGCCGAGCAGCTCGACCAGCCTCGCGTCGGCCGGCCCGGCCGAGCGCAGCGCGTGCAGCACGGGCAGCGTCGGCACCCCCTCGCGCAGGTCGGTGCCCGGCGTCTTGCCGGACTGGGCCGACTCGCTGGCCACGTCGAGGATGTCGTCGGCGAGCTGCCAGGCCACGCCGAACGCGCCGCAGGCGGTGGCGATCCGGGTGGCTACCCCGTCCGGGGCGCCGGAGAACATGGCGCCGAACCGCCCCGCCGTCGCGATCAGCGATGCCGTCTTGTCGGTCACCACCTTCATGTAGTGATCGAGCGGGTCTTCTCCCGGCCGCGCCCCGACGGTCTCGGCGATCTGGCCGCTGACCAGCTGGGCGAAGGTGGCGGCCTGGATCCTGATCGCCTCCTCGCCGAGGTCGGCCAGGATCGAGGACGCGCGGGCGAACAGGAAGTCCCCGGTCAGGATCGCGATGGTGTTGTCCCAGCGGGAGTTCGCGCTCGGGTGGCCGCGGCGGACCGGCGCCTCGTCCATCACGTCGTCGTGGTACAGGGTGGCGAGGTGGGTGAGCTCGATCGCCACCGCCGCGGGGACGACCCGCGGATCCCTGGCGTTGCCGAACTGCGCGGCCAGCAGCACCAGGGTGGCGCGGAATCGCTTGCCGCCCGCATTGATGAGGTAGCCGGAGGTCTCGGCCAGCAGGTCATGCTGCGCCCGCGCGGCGTCCCTCAGCCCGTCCTCGACCTGGGCCAGGCCCTCAACAACGTCGGCCGCCAGCGCGGCGTCAGTGAGTTCCACGGGAACAACGGTGATCACTCGGGCTCCCTCATCGGTACGCCGGCGCCGCCAGCCAGCCGGCCGTTGGCGCCGCAATTACCAAGCCGCGCCCAAGATACTTCCACAGCGGGGTAATACGAAACGCTCCCGTCCGGCTTTCAGCGGATGAACATGCCGGTGGCGGCATGGTTGGCCAGGCGCAGCAGCGGCTCGGGAAACACCCCGAGCACCAGGGTAGCCAGCACCCCCACCGTCACCGTGGCGCTGGTGAACACGCTGGGCCTGATCACGGCCGGGCCGTCGGGCGCGGGGTCGCTGAAGAACATCAGCACGATGACCCGGATGTAGGGGAAGGCCAGGATGGCGCTGCTGAGCACGCCGACGATGACGAGCGGCAGCGCACCGCCCGCGATGGCCGCCTCGAATACCGCGAACTTCCCGGTAAATCCGCTGGTCAGCGGAATGCCCGCGAACGTGATGAGGAAGAAGGCGAAGACCCCGGCGACCAGCGGCGAGCGGCGGCCGAGCCCGGCCCAGCGGGACAGGTGCGCGGCCTCGCCGGTCTGGTCCCGCACCAGCGTCACGACGGCGAAGGCGCCGATCACGGCGATGCCGTAGGCGGCCAGGTAGAACAGGCTGCTGGACAGCCCGGCCGAGCTGACCGCGACCAGCCCGGTCAGCACGTACCCGGCCTGCGCGATCGAGGAGTACGCGAGCAGCCGCTTCACGTCGGTCTGGGTGATCGCGACGATCGAGCCGACGGCCATGGTGAGAATCGCGACGGCCCACATGGCCGGCCGCCAGTCCCAGGAGAGCTGGCCGAAGGCGACGTAGAACACCCGGAACAGCGCGCCGAACGCGGCCACCAGCGTGCACGACGCCATCAGCGCGGTCACCGGCGTGGGGGCGCCCTGGTAGACATCCGGCTTCCAGCTGTGGAACGGCGCCGCGCCGATCTTGAAGAGCAGGCCGAGCCCGAGCAGCGCGATGCCCGCGTACAGCAGCGTCGCGCTGGCGGTGTTGGACGAGGCGGCCGCCGCGATCGCGGTCAGCCGGACCGAGCCGGAGAAGCCGTACAGCATCGCGATGCCGAACAGGAAGAACGCCGAGGAGAACGCGCCCAGCAGGAAGTACTTCATCGCCGCTTCCTGGGAGAGCAGCCGCCTGCGGCGGGCCAGGCCGCACAGCAGGTAGAGCGGCAGCGACAGCACTTCCAGCGCCACGAACATGGTGAGCAGGTCGTTGGAGGCGGGGAACAGCAGCATGCCGCCGATCGCGAACAGGGTCAGCGGGTAGACCTCGGTGTGGCTGATGCCGGCTTCCAGCCCCTCGCGCTCTTCCGCGCTGCCGGGGACGGCGGCGGCCTGCGCGGCGAACGGGATCACGTCATGCGAGGATTCCGCGATCAGCATGATGCTGACAAAGGCCAGCACGATGATCGTGCCCCAGATGAACAGCGTCGGCCGGTCGACGGCGACGGCTCCCTCCGCGGCCACGTGTCCCGGGCTGCCGTCGCCGAAGACAGCGCTCGACGAGGCCACCACGATCGTCGCGGCGAACGCCGCCACCAGGCCGCCGAGAGCCAGCACCAGGTGGACGGCGCGGCGCCGGGCCCGGGGCACGAACGCCTCCACCAGCACCCCGGCCACGGCCACGCCGAAGACCAGCAGCATCGGCGAGAGCTGGCCGTACTCGATGTGCGGCGTGGCGATGGGGGCGGCCACGGCGAGGATCCCGGTCACCGGGCGCCTCCCTTCTGCTGGGGCGCTGCGGCCGGGTGCGGCGGAACCGGATCGGTGGAATGCACCTGGACGAGGGTCTGGTGCACCGCCGGGTTAATCACGTTGAGCACCGGCTGGGGGTAGACGCCGAGCACCACGATCAGCGCGATCAGCGGGCCGACCGCCCACAGTTCCCGGGCCCGGAGATCGCCCATGCCGGCCACATCGTCGCTGACCGGCCCGGTCATCGTGCGCTGGTACATCCACAGGATGTAGATCGCCGCGAGGATGATCCCCACGGTGGCCAGGATGGCGGCCGCCTCATAGCGGGTGAAGGTTCCCACCAGCACGAGGAACTCGCTGACGAACGTGGACAGCCCCGGCAGCGCGAGCCCGGCCAGGCCGGCGATCAGGAAGAGCCCGGCCAGCACCGGCGCGACGCTCTGCACGCCGCCGTAGTCGGCGATCAGGGACGAGCGCCGCCGGGACATCATGAATCCGGCCAGGATGAACAGCGCGCCGGTAGCGAAGCCGTGGTTAACCATGTAGAGCGTCGCACCGGCCTGGCCCTGGCTGGTCATGACGAAGATGCCGAGCGTGATCAGTCCCATGTGCGAGACCGACGTGTAGGCGATCAGGCGCTTGAGGTCACGCTGGCCGATCGCGACGATGGCGCCATAGAGGATCCCGACCACCGCGAGCGCAATGATCAGCGGCGTGAAGTAATGCGACGCGGACGGGAACAGCTCCAGGCAGTACCGGATCATGCCGAAGGTGCCGACCTTGTCGAGCACGCCGACCAGCAGCACCGCCGCGCCCGGCTGGGCGGCCGTGGCGGCATCCGGCAGCCAGGTGTGGAACGGCCACAGCGGCGCCTTGATCGCGAACGCGATGAAGAAGCCGAGGAACAGCCACCGCTGCGCCACCGGGCTGATCGTCAGCTGCCTGAGCTGCATGAACAGGAAGGTGCCCGGCTGCCCGCCGCGGGTCGAGTAGACGTAGAGCGCGATCACGGCGGCCAGCATCAGCAGCCCGCCAAGCAGGCTATACAGCAGGAACTTCACCGCCGCGTACTGCCGCTGGCCGACGCCGAAGCTGCCGATCATGAAGTACATCGGGATGAGCATGGCCTCGAAGAAAACGTAGAACAAGAACACGTCGGTGGCGGCGAAGACGCCGATCATCATGGTCTCGAGCACCAGCATCAGCGCGAAATAGGTCTTCGCGTTGCGCCGCGGCGGTGTCTCGCCCCGGGGGTTCGAGCCGCCCTCCACGTCGTTCCACGAGGCCAGGATGACCACTGGCATCAGGATCACGGACATCAGGATGAGCACCAGGGCGATGCCGTCCACGCCGACCGCGTAATGCACGCCGAACTGCGGTATCCACTGGACTTGCTCCGTGAACTGGAAGTCGGGGCCGCCGGTCTTGAACTGGACGGCCATCGCGATCGTCACGGCCAGGGTGATGACCGAGAAGACCAGCGCGAGGCGCTTGACCAGCAGGTCGCGGGCGCGACCGGCGGCGTCGGCGCCGCTCACCCCGGTGCTGGCTAGCTCCGGGCTGGCCGGCTCCGTGCTGGCTAGCTCGGTGCTGGCTAGCTCGGTACCGGCTAGCTCGGCACCGGCTAGCTCCGGGCCGGCCCGGTGCTGGCTGGCCCGGGGGTCGCCGGCCGGCCCGGCACCAGCGCTATCACCACCGCACCGGCTAGCGGAATGGCGCCCGCGACGGTCAGCCAGGGAAATGTGCTCATGGGATACGCAGCCTCACCAGATCTATATCTTCACCAGAAGGAGCGCGCCGACGAGCAGCACCGCGCCGACGAACATCGACAATGCATAGGAGCGCACGAACCCGTTCTGCAGCCTGCGCAGCCGGCCGCTGGTGCCGCCCATGGTGGCGGCCAGCGTGTTGACCAGCCCGTCGACCCCCCGGTTGTCGAAGTACACCGACAGCCGGGTCAGCCACTGGCCGGGTCGCATCAGCACCGACTCGTTGATCGCGTCCCCGTATAGGTCCTTGCGCGCCGCGACGGTCACGAACCCGCCTGCGGGCGCGGTCACCGGCACTTCCCGCCGCCCGTACATGGCCCAGGCGATCGAGATCCCGATCAGCACCAGCGCGAGCGTGACCAGGCCCGGCACGCTCCAGAGTCCGTGGAAGGCAGGCGGCAATCCCACCACCGGGGCCAGGAACTCAGCCAGCCGGTCGTTCACGATCAGGAACGCGCCGGCCCGATCGAGCCGGCCGCCAGCACGATCATCGGGGCCGTCATCACGGCCGGGGCCTCGTGCGGGTGCGCGTCCGGCTCCCAGCGGCGCTCGCCGGTGAAGGTCATCAGCATCACCCGCGACATGTAGAAGGCAGTGATGCCGGCCCCGAGCACCGCGGCGCAGCCCAGGATGAAACCCGAGGTGCCGCCCTTGCCGAAGGCCGCGTCGATGATGCTGTCCTTGGTGAAGAAGCCGGAGAACGGCGGGATGCCGATGATCGCGAGGTAGCCGAAGAAGAACGTCACCGCGGTGATCGGCATGACCTTGCGCAGGCCGCCGAAGCGGCGCATGTCCACCTCGTCGTTCATCTCGTGCTTGACCGAGCCCGCGCCGAGGAAGAGGCCCGCCTTGAAGAAGCCGTGCGCGAGCAGCTGGGCGATCGCGAAGGCGTAGCCGGCCGGCCCGAGGCCCGCCGCGAGCATCATGTAGCCGATCTGGCTCATGGTGGATCCGGCCAGCGCCTTCTTGATGTCGTCCTTGGCGCAGCCGATGATCGCGCCGAACAGCAGCGTGGCAGCGCCGACGATGGTCACCGCCAGCCGGGCGTCGGCGGACAGGTTGAAGATCGGGCCGGACCGGACGATCAGGTACACGCCCGCAGTGACCATGGTCGCGGCGTGGATCAGGGCCGACACCGGGGTCGGGCCCTCCATCGCGTCGAGCAGCCAGGACTGCAGCGGCAGCTGCGCGGACTTGCCGCACGCCCCGAGCAGCAGCAGCAGGCCGAGCGCGGTGATCGTGCCATGACTGGCCTGGCCGGCCGCGCCGAAGACGCCGGTGAACGAGACCGTGCCGAAGGTCGCGAACATCAGCATGATGGCCAGCGACAGCCCGGCGTCACCGACCCGGTTGGCGATGAAGGCCTTCTTGGCCGCGGTGGCGGCGGCGGGCTTGTACTGCCAGAACCCGATGAGCAGGTAGGAGGCCAGGCCGACGCCCTCCCAGCCGGCGTACAGGCCCAGGTAGTTGTCGGCCAGCACGAGCAGCAGCATCGCGGCCAGGAACAGGTTCATGTACCCGAAGAACCGGCGGCGCTCCGGGTCCGCGGCCATGTACCCGACCGCGAAAATGTGGATCAGCGAGCCGACGCCGGTGATCAGCAGCACGAAGCAGATCGAGAGCGGGTCGAGCAGGATCCCGATGTTCACGTGGAACCGGCCGACGTCGATCCAGGTGAACAAGGTCAGGTCGCGGGCGCGCTGATTGGCCGGGTAGCCCAGCATCGCGATGAAGGCGGCCACCGCGTAGCAGAACGCGGCGACCGGCATGGCCACGCCGAGCAGGTGCCCCCAGGCGTTCGTGCGCTTGCCGCCGAGCAGCAAGATCACCGCGCCGGCCAGCGGGAACGCCAGCAGCAGCCACGCGGCGCGCTGGATGCCGACCGCCTGCAGGGTCGTCGTCACCGCGGCGGACGGCAGGTGCCCGGCCGCAACTGAGCCTGTCACTGGCTAGCCCCTCTGCAGTGCTGGCCCGGGGGGAGACAATGCCCCCGGGTGGAAGCTCCCGGGCCCCGACGGCCCGGAGCTTCCCGGGTCAATATTTCAGCAGGTTCGCGTCATCGACGGACGCGGACTTGCGGGTACGGTAAATCGACGTGAGGATCGCCAGGCCGACGACCACCTCCGAGGCGGCGACCACCATGACGAAGAACGCGATCACCTGGCCGTCCAGATTGCCGTGCAGCCGGGCAAAGGCGACGAAGGCCAGATTGACCGCGTTGAGCATCAGCTCGACGCACATGAAGATGACCATGGCATTCCGCCGGACCAGCACGCCCACGCCGCCGATCACGAACAGGATCACGGCCAGGGCGACATAATGCGCGGGGCTGATCACCGTTCCTCCTGTCCGCCGGCGTCGCCGCGGTGGCCGGCCGCGCCTCCTCGCCCGGGCCGGGCCCGGCCGGGCCGGAAATGGCCGCGGTGCCCGACTCGGTGCGGACGCCCAGGATCGCGCTGACCGACTGCCGGGCCGCGGTGCCGTCGGGCAGCCTGGCCGGCATGTCCACCGCGTTGTGCCGCGCGTAGGTGCCGGGGCCCGGCAGCGGCGCGGGCCGCCCGCCGGTCATCCGGCGGATGGACAGGTCCCGCTGGGTCGGCTTCGGGCTGATCCGCTCCCGGTGCGCGAGCACCATCGCGCCGAGTGCCGCGGTGATCAGCAGCGCGCTGGTTACCTCGAACGGGAAGACGTACGTGGTGAAGATCAGGTCCGCGAGCCCGTTCACGTTCGTCGCGCCGAAGTTCGGGCCGCCCGGCGCGGCGGGCCCGATCACGGCCTGCCCGACGATCAGGCTCAGCAGCACCAGCAGGCCGATTCCGGCCAGGCCGGCCCAGAGCCGCTGGCCCTTGATCGTCTCGGTGATCGAGTCGGTCGAGCTAACCCCGACGATCATGAGCACGAAGAGGAAGAGCATCAGCACGGCGCCGGTGTAGACGATGACCTGGACAAAGGCCAGGAACGGAGCGCCCTGCATCGCGTACAGGACGGCCAGCGCCAGCATCACGACCGCGAGCAGCACGGCGCAGTGCACCGCCTTCCGGGCCAGCACCATCGCCAGTGCCGCCCCGACCGAGGCGATGGCCAGCACCCAGAACGCGACCGTCTGGGTGGCGGCGGCGGCGCCCTCGGCCAGCACCACGGAATGCGTCACCGCTCCGCTCCGTCCTGGTCGCCGGCGTCGTCGTGCTCTGCTCCCACCACGCCGGAGGCACCCAGGTCGTAGTAGTCCACCTCGGTGTCGCCGAGCCGCATCGGGTGCGGCGGCGCCTCCATGCCCGGCAGCAACGGCACGACCAGCTGTTCCTTAGTCCAGATCAGGCTTTCCCGGCTGTCGTCAGCGAGCTCGTACTCGTTCGTCATGGTCAGCGCGCGGGTCGGGCAGGCCTCGACGCACAGCCCGCAGAGGATGCAGCGAAGGTAGTTGATCTGGTAGACCCGGCCGTACCGCTCCCCGGGGGAGAACCGCTCGTCCTCGGTGTTGTCGGCGCCTTCCACGAAGATGGCATCGGCCGGGCAGGCCCACGCGCAGAGCTCGCACCCGATGCACTTCTCCAGGCCATCCGGCCAGCGGTTGAGCTGGTGCCGGCCGTGGAACCGGGGCGCGGTGGGCCGCATCTCCTCGGGGTAGTAGACGGTGTCGACCTTGTGCACCATCTGCTTGAGGGTGACGAAGAACCCCTTGACGGGATTGAGGAAGTCAAGCACCGGTGACCTCCCGGGCGGTATCGGCTACGGTCGCGGGCCCGGCGCTGCCCGGCGCGACGCCGGCCTGCGGCGCGCCCGCGGTCACGCCGACGCCGTGATAGTGCGGCAGGTCCATCGGCGGCAGCGGAAAGGCGCCGGCTCCGCCGTCGGCCGGCCCGGCGGCGTCTCCGGCCTCGGCATCGGCGTCGCCGGCCGCCCGCCCGGCCCGCTGCGCCGAGAACTCGCTGGCCACCAGGAAGGCCAGCAGGACCGCCACGATGCCGCCGCCCACCAGGTAGACACCGGTGCTGCCGCCGTGCTGGCGGTAGACCCGGATGGTGGCGACGACCAGCGTCCAGCCGAGCGCGCCGGGGATGAGGACCTTCCAGCCCAGCTTCATCAGCTGGTCGTACCGGATCCTGGGCAGCGACCCGCGGAGCCAGATGAAGAAGAACAGCGTCAGCAGGACCTTGATCAGCCACCACAGCAGCGGCCACCAGCCGGTGTTAGCGCCGGACCACACGCCCGTGATCGGCCAGGGCGCCCGCCACCCGCCGAGGAACAGCGTGGCGGCGAGGGCGGAGACCGTGATCATGTTGATGTACTCGGCCAGGTAGAACAGCGCGAACTTCAGCGAGCTGTACTCGGTGTGGAAGCCGCCGACCAGCTCGCCCTCGCCCTCGGGCAGGTCGAACGGCAGCCGGTTGGTCTCGCCCACCATCGTGATCACGTAGATCACGAACGAGGGCAGCAGCAGGATCACGAACCACGAGGGGTAGTGCAGGGCCACTCCGCCCACGTGCAGTTCGTTGCCGTGCGCCTGGGCCTCGACGATGGCCGTGGTCGACAGCGAGCCCGAGTACAGGAACACCGGCACGAAGGACAGGCCCATCGCGATCTCGTAGCTGATCACCTGGGCCGATGACCGCAGGCCGCCCAGCAGGGAATAGGGCGACGCGGACGCCCAGCCGGCCAGCACGATCCCGTAGACGGCCATCGAGCTCATCGCGAGCACCAGCAGCACGGCCACCGGCAGGTCGGCGAGCTGCAGCGGGGTGTAGTGGCCGAAGATCGACACTTCCGGGCCGAACGGGATGATCGCGAGGCTGATGAACGCGGGAATCAGCGCGATCGCGGGCGCGATGACGAACAGCAGCTTGTCCACGCCGCGCGGGACGATGTCCTCCTTGAGCGGCAGCTTCAGGCCGTCCATCAGGGACTGCAGCAGGCCGAACTTCCCGGCCCGGTTCGGCCCGGGACGCGACTGCATCCGGCCGATGATCCGCCGCTCGGCCCAGATCGTCATCAGCGTGGTGATCATCAGGAACGCGAAGATGACCACGACCTTGAGCAGGATCAGCCACCAGGGGTCGTGGCCGAAATCGGCCAGGGTGGGGTCGGTGGTGCCGAGCGGAGGCGGCTGTGCCGCGGAGGTGATGGCTATCATTCCGCGCTCCTCACCGTCACTGGGGTGCCGTGGCCCGCGCCGAGCTGGCTCCGGACCGCGCAGCCGGCCGAGTTGGACGGCAGCCAGACGACCCGGTCCGGCATGTCGGCGATCTGCACCGCAACGGTGATCGCGCCGCGCTCAGTGGCCACGGTGACCTTATCGCCCCCGGCCGAGCCCGCTTCCGCCGCGGTCGCCGCGGACATCACGGCCACGGCCGTGCGGGCCGTTCCGGCCAGGTTCGGCTCGCCGTCCTGCAGCCGCCCGGCGTCGAGCAGATGGTGCCAGGTGGCCAGTACCGCGCCGCCCGGGCCGGGGTGAATCCGGCCCAGGTGACCGATCTGCCCGGTCACCGCGGCCTGCGGCGCGGCCGGGCGCGGCGCGGCGGGCCGGGCACTGGCCGGGTCCGGCGCGGCGGCGATGGCCGGGGCCAGCGCGGCCAGCTCGGCGCGGGCCGCGGTCACGGACGGCAGGCCCAGGTGAACGTCCATCGCGTCGGCCAGATCGCCGAGCACCTCCAGGTCGGTCTGGACCGCGGGGACAATGAGCGCCGCGGTGAACGACCCGGGCCGCCCCTCCCAGTTGAGGTAAGTCCCCGCCTTCTCCGCCACCGCCGCCACCGGCAGGACGACGTCAGCGCGGTCGGTGACCGCGCTCGGCCGCAGCTCCAGGCTGACGATGAACGGCGCGGCGTCCAGGGCGGCCAGCGCCGCCGCCGGATCGGGCAGGTCAGCGGGGTCGACGCCGGCGATGAGCAGGGCGCCGAGGTCCCCGTCCGCCGCGGCGGCGAGGATCTGCGAGGTATCCAGGCCGGGCCCGGCGGGCAGCGAGCCAACCCCCCAGGCTCTCGCGACCGCCGCGCGGGCCGCCGGGTCGGTGACCGCCCGGCCGCCCGGGAGCAGGCCGGGCAGCGCCCCGGCTTCGATCGCGCCGCGCTCGCCCGCCCGCCGCGGGATCCAGGCCAGCCGGGCGCCGGTGACCTCGGCCAGCCGGGCCGCGGCCGAGAGCGCGCCGGGGACCTCGGCCAGCCGTTCGCCGGCCAGGATGATCGCGCCGTCCTGGCCCAGGGCGGCCCGCAGCGCGGTGGCCGCGTCGCCGGCCTCCGCGTCGGCCGGCCTCGGGACCGGCGGCCAGGGCGCCGAGCGCCTCGGCTTCGGCGCCGGGCACGGCCGGCAGCAGCACGCCGGACAGCCGGCCGAGGCCGGGACTGGCCAGCGCGGCCAGCGAGTAGACGGCGAGCCCGCGCTGGCGCACGGCCTTGCGCAGCCGCAGGAACACGATGGGCGACTCGTCCTCCGGCTCGAAGCCGGCCAGCAGCACGGCCGGGGCCCGCTCCAGGTCCGCGTAACTCACGCCGATGCCGCGGCCGGCCACCTGGCCGGCCAGGAACTGCGCTTCCTCGGCGGAGTGCGGGCGGGCCCGCATGTCGATGTCGTTGCTGCCCAGGGCCAGCCGGGCGAATTTCGCGTAGCCGTAGGCATCCTCCAGCGTGAGCCGCCCGCCGGTCAGCACGCCGGCCCGGCCGCGGGCGGCCAGCAGGCCGGCCGCCGCCGCCTCGACCGCCTCCGGCCAGGAGGCCGGGACCAGCACCCCGGCTTCGTCCCGGACCAGCGGCGTGCCCAGCCGGTCGGGCTGGGTGGCGTAGGTGAACGCCCAGCGGCCCTTGTCGCAGTTCCACTCCTCGTTCACCTGCGGGTCGTTGCCCGCCAGCCGGCGGGTGACCGCGCCCCGGCGGTGATCGGTGCGCTGCCGGCATCCGGCCGCGCAGTGCTCGCAGACGCTCGGCGTGGAGACCAGGTCGAAGGGGCGGGCGCGGAACCGGTAGGACGCGCCGGTCAGCGCGCCGACCGGGCAGATCTGCACCGTGTTGCCGGAGAAGTACGAGTCGAACGGCACCCCCTCGGCGATGCCGACCTGCTCCTTCGGGCCGCGCTCGAGCAGCTCGATCAGCGGGTCGCCGGCCACCTGGTCGGCGAACCTGGTGCAGCGGGCGCACTGCACGCACCGCTCGCGGTCCAGCAGCACCTGCGCGGACAGCGCGACCGGCTTGGCGAAGGTGCGCTTGGTGCCGTCGAACCTGGTCTCGCCCTGGCCGGTGGACATCGCCTGGTTCTGCAGCGGGCATTCCCCGCCCTTGTCGCACATGGGGCAGTCGAGGGGGTGGTTGACCAGCAGCAGCTCCATCATCCCGCGCTGGGCCTTCTCGGCGACGGGGGAGGTCAGCTGGGTGTGCACCACCATGCCATCGGTACAGGCGGTGGTGCAGGACGCGGGGGGCTTGGGCTGGCCGTCGATGTGCACCAGGCACTGCCGGCAGGCGCCGATCGGGTCGAGCAGCGGATGATCACAGAAACGGGGCACCTGGATGCCGAGCTGCTCGGCGGCGCGGATCACCAGGGTGCCCTTGGGCACGGTGATCTCGAAGCCGTCGATGGTCACGGTGACGCCGTCGGCGGGCCGGGCGGGCGCCGCCGCGGCGTTGTCGCCGGCCTGGATGGTCATACCAGCTCCCCGGCGAACAGGGTGGACGCCACCGGATCGAACGGGCAGCGGCCGAGCCGCTGGTGCTCGAGGTACTCGTCCTTGAAATAGCGGATCGACGACTTGACCGGCGACTCGATCGAGTCGCCCAGCGCGCAGAACGACCGGCCGGTGATGTTCTGGCAGATGTCCAGCAGCTTGTCCAGGTCGGCCTCGCTGCCCTCGCCGCGTTCCAGCTGGTCCAGCAGCTGGACCACCCAGTAGCTGCCCTCCCGGCACGGGGTGCACTTTCCGCATGACTCGTGCTCGTAGAACTCGATCCAGCGCAGCACGACGCGCACCACGCAGGTGGTCTCGTCGAAGATCTGCAGGGACCGGGTGCCGAGCATGGACCCGGCGGCGACCACCGACTCGTAGTCGAGCGGCACGTCGAGGTGCTCCTCGGTAAACAGCGGCGTGGATGAGCCGCCGGGAGTCCAGAACTTCAGCTGGTGCCCGGCCCGGATGCCCCCGGACAGGTCGAGCAGCTCGCGCAGGGTGGTGCCGAGCGGGGCCTCGTACTGGCCGGGGGTGGTCACGTGGCCGGACAGCGAGAAGATCCCGAAGCCCTTGGACTTCTCGGTGCCGAACGCCGCGAAGTCGGCGGCGCCGTGATTGATGATGTACGGGATGCTGGCGATCGACTCGACATTGTTGACCACCGTGGGGCAGGCGTACAGCCCCGCGATCGCCGGGAACGGCGGCTTCAGCCGGGGCTGGCCGCGGTATCCCTCCAGCGAGTCAAGCAGGGCGGTTTCCTCCCCGCAGATGTACGCGCCGGCCCCGGCATGCACCACGAGATCGAGATCGAAGCCCGACCCGAGGATGTTGCGGCCCAGATAGCCGGCCGCGTACGCCTCGGCCACCGCGTGGTGCAGCCGCCGGACCACGTGCAGCACCTCGCCGCGCACGTAGATGAACGCCTGGTCGGCCCTGATCGCGTAGCACGCGATGGCGATTCCCTCGATCAGCGCATGCGGGTTGGCCAGCATGGTCGGCATGTCCTTGCAGGCGCCCGGCTCCGACTCGTCGGCGTTGACCACCAGGTAGTGCGGCTTGCCGTCGCCCTGCGGGATGAATCCCCACTTCAGGCCGGTGGGAAAGCCCGCGCCGCCGCGGCCGCGCAGGCCGGAGTCCTTCGCCATCTGGATGAGCGGGTCGGGGCCGAGGGCCAGCGCCTTGGCCAGCGCCCGGTATCCGCCGGCCCGCCGGTAGCCGGCCCGGGTAAAGGAGTCCGGCTCGTCCCACCGGGCGGTGAGCTCGGGCGTGAGCAGGGTCGTCACTTCTGTCCTCCCGTACTGCCCTGGCCCGCGGCCGTGCCGCCGTCCGGCGTCCAGCCCTGCTCCTTCGCGATCCGCAGGCCCGCCAGGGTCGCGTGCCCGGCGGTGTGCCCGCCCGTCGCCTGATCGTCGGGGTACCCGGCCAGGATCCGGGACGCCTGCCGCCAGGTGCACAGCCGCGGCGCACCGCGGCTCGGCGCGATGTCCGCGCCCGCCCGCAGGCCATCGACCAGCGCCCGCGCCGACTGCGGGGTCATGTCGTCGAAGAACTCCCAGTTGACCATGATGACCGGCGCGTAGTCGCAGGCGGCGTTGCACTCCAGGTGCTCCAGCGAGACCTTGCCGTCCGCGGTGGTCTCGTCGTTGCCGACGCCGAGGTGCTGCTGCAGGTCGGCGAAGATGGCGTCGCCGCCCATCACCGCGCACAGGGCGTTGGTGCACACGCCCACGTGGTACTCGCCCACGGGCCGCCGCTTGTACATGGTGTAGAAGCTCACGACCGCGGTCACCTCGGCCTCGGCCAGGCCGAGCCGCTCGGCGCAGAACGTGATGCCGTCGGCGGACACGTAGCCCTCCTCGGCCTGCACCAGGTGCAGCAGCGGCAGCAGCGCCGAGCGGGAGCGCGGGTAGCGGCCGATGATCTGGGCGGCCTCCGCCTCCAGCACGGCCCGCCGTTCGTCGCTGAACGCCATTACCGGTCCACCCCTCCCATCACCGGATCGGTGCTGGCCACCGCGGCGATCACGTCGGCGAGCATGCCGCCTTCGCACATGGCGGGCAGCGCCTGCAGGTTGGTAAACGACGGGTCGCGGAAATGAACCCGGTACGGCCGGGTGCCGCCATCGCTGACCGCATGGCAGCCCAGCTCGCCGCGCGGTGACTCGATCGCGGCGTACACCTGGCCGGCCGGCACCCGGAAGCCCTCGGTGACCAGCTTGAAGTGATGGATCAGCGCCTCCATCGACTGGCTCATGATGTGCTTGATGTGGTCCGGCGAGTTGCCGATCCCGTCCGGGCCGAGCGCCAGCTGGGCGGGCCAGCCGATCTTGGCGTCCGCGATCATGACCCGGTTGTCGGGATGCCGGTGGCCGGCCAGCCGGTCGACGCACTGCCCGATGATCCGCAGTGACTGATCCATCTCGTCCATCCGGATGAGATACCGCCCGTACGCGTCACACGTGTCCCGCACCGGCACGTCGAACTCGTAGCTCTCGTATCCGCAGTAGGGCTGGGACTTCCGCAGGTCCCAGGGCAGGCCGGTGGCGCGGAGCACCGGCCCGGTGACGCCCAGCGTCATGCAGCCGGCCAGGTCCAGGAACGCGATGTTCTTCGTCCTGGCCAGGTAGACCGGGTTCGCGTCGAGCAGCTTGCGCAGGTCACCGAACAGCTTGGGCACGATGGCGAGAAACTCCCTGATCTTCTCGATCGCGCCCGACGGCAGGTCCTGCGACACGCCGCCCGGCCGGATGTACGCGTGGTTCATCCGCAGGCCGGTGATCAGCTCGAACAGGTCCATGACCTTTTCCCGCTCGCGCAGCCCGTTCAGCAGGACGGTGGTGGCGCCAAGCTCCAGGCCGAAGGTGGCGATCGCCATCAGGTGCGAGGAAATCCGGTTCAGCTCCATCATCAGCACCCGGATCACCGACGCCCGCTCCGGGATCCGGTCCTCGATGCCCAGCAGCCGCTCGGTGGCCAGGCAGAAGGCCGTCTCGTTGAACAGCGGCGCGAGGTAATCCATCCGGGTGCAGAACGTGACGCCCTGCGTCCAGGTGCGGAATTCCATGTTCTTCTCGATGCCGGTGTGCAGGTAGCCGATCACCGGCCGCAGTTCCGTCACCGTCTCGCCGTCGAGGGTCAGCACCAGCCGCAGCACTCCGTGGGTGGACGGGTGCTGCGGGCCCATGTTGACGATCAGGCGCTCGTCGCCCGGCCGGTCCCCGGCCTGGTCGGCGGCGGCGACTACCTCATCCCAGTCCTGGCCGCCGACGTTGTAGACGCGGCCCTCGGCCTCTGGCTCGGTGCGCGAGGTCATTCGTACGCCCTCCGCTCGTCCGGCGGCGGCACCGTGGCGCCGCGGTACTCGACCGGGATGCCGCCGAGCGGGTAGTCCTTCCGCTGCGGGTGGCCCTTCCAGTCGTCCGGCATCTCGATCCTGGTCAGGGCCGGGTGGCCATCGAAGATGAGGCCGAAGAAATCCCAGGTCTCCCGCTCGTGCCAGTCGCAGGTGGGATAGACCCGCACCATCGTCGGGATGTGCGGATCGCTGTCCGGCACGGACACCTCGAGCCGCAGCCGCCGGTTGCGGGTGAGCGAGACAAGGTGGTACACGGCATGCAGCTCGCGGCCGGAGTCGGCCGGATAGTGCACGCCGGACACCCCGGTGCAGAGCTCGAAGGCCAGGCCGGGATCATCCCGCAGCCGCCCGGCCACCGTGGTCAGGTGCTCCCGGCGGACGTGGAAGGTGAGCTCGCCGCGGTCGGCCACGACTCGCTCGATCGCGTCGCCGAAGGCCACTCCGGCCTGCTCAAGGCTGTTGCCCAGCTCGTCGGCCACGTCGTCGAAGTACGAGCCGTACGGCCGCGGGCTGGGCAGCGCCGGGGGCCGCCGGACCATCAGGCCGCCGTAGCCGGAGGTGTCCCCGGTCGTCTCGGCGCCGAACATGCCGGTCCGCGCGACCGGCTCGGACAGCCGCTCGCGCCCGGCCAGCGCCGCCTGTTCCTCGGCCTGCTCCCTGGCCTCGGGCTCCCCGGGCGTTCCCTCGGTCACTGCGCCGCTCCCTGCTGCAACTGACCCGGCTGCGGCTGACCCGGCCGCGGCTGGCCCGGCCGCGGCTGACCGGGCTGGGCGCCGAGGCCGGCCGCCAGCGGCAGCCGCCGCAGCCTGGCCTGCTCCAGCTCCTCGACCTGGTTCTCCCGGTTGACCCCCAGCTTCATGTTCTGGATCTTGTCGTGCAGCTTCAGGATCGAGTCGAGCAGCATCTCCGGGCGCGGCGGGCAGCCCGGCAGGTAGATGTCCACCGGGACGACGTGATCGACGCCCTGGACGATCGCGTAGTTGTTGAACATGCCGCCGCTGGACGCGCAGACGCCCATCGAGATCACCCACTTGGGGTCCGCCATCTGGTCATAGATCTGGCGGAGCACCGGCGCCATCTTCTGGCTCACCCGGCCGGCCACGATCATCAGGTCAGCCTGCCGGGGCGTGTTGGAGGCGCGCTCCATGCCGAATCTGGCCAGGTCATGCCGGGGGCCGCCGGTGGAGATCAGTTCCATGGCGCAGCAGGCCAGCCCGAACGTGGCCGGCCAGACCGAGCTCTTGCGCGCGTACCCGGCCACCTTCTCGACGGTGGTCAGCAGGATCCCGCTCGGCAGCTTCTCTTCCAGGCCCATGCCTAATCCCACTCCAGACCGCCGCGGCGCCATACGTAGGCGTACGCGACCAGCACGGTGGCGATGAAGGTCACCATCTCCACCAGCCCGAACACCCCGAGCCGGTCAAAGGCGACGGCCCAGGGGTACAGGAAGATGATCTCGATATCGAAGACGATGAAGAGCATCGCCGTCAGGTAGTACTTCACCGGGAACCTGATGCCGCTGGGCTGCCTGGTCGGCTCGATGCCGCACTCGTACGCCTCGAGCTTCGCCCGGTTCCACCGCTTGGGGCCCGCCAGCGCGCCCATCACCAGCGAGAAGATCGCGAAGACGGCGGCCAGCCCGGCCAGCACCAGAATCGGCACGTACAAGATCAGCATCTCGCTTCACCTCCTTCGCCAGCTCCGGGGCATCGGCTCCGGCAGCATCGTTTCTCGCGGCTAAGCCGCCGGCGTCATCTTAGACACTGCGTTGATCAGGCGATCCACCGCGTCGCCGCCACGGGTCTCGGTCAGGTTGCCCAGCAGCTTCATCGTGAGCCGCATCACGGCCGGCCGTTTCACCCCGTGCCTGGTCGCGAACTGCATGAATCCCGGGCGGCCGATCAGCTGCACGAACGTGCGGGCCAGCGTGTAGTACCCGCCGTAGGCGTCTTTCAGCTCCGCCGGGTAACCGCGCAGCACCAGCTCGGCGCTGGCCGCGGTCGGCCGGGCCAGGGCCTGGGCGACCACCCGGGCGGCGATCTCGCCCGACTCCAGCGCGTAGCCGATGCCCTCGCCATTGAACGGGTTGACCATCCCGCCGGCGTCGCCGGCCAGCAGCAGGCCGTTGGCGTAGTGCGGGGTCCGGTTGAATCCCATCGGCAGCGCGGCGCCGCGGATCGGCTGGGTCCGGTTCTCCTCGCAGAGCCCCCACTCGGCCGGCATCGCGGCGAGCCAGCGGCGCAGCAGCGCGCGGTAGTCGATCTGCTGGAATGCGGTGCTGGTATTGAGCAGGCCGAGGCCGACATTGCTGGTTCCGTCGCCCATGCCGAAGATCCAGCCGTAGCCGGGCAGCAGCGTGTCGCCGTCCCAGAGATCCAGCCATGCTTCCAGGTAGTCGTCCTGGTGCCGGGGATTGGTGTAATACGTGCGGACCGCGACGCCGAGCGGCCGGTCATCGCGCCGCTGCAGGCCCATCGAAACGGACAGCCGGGACGAGTTGCCGTCGGCCGCGATGACGACCCGGCCACGGAAGCTGCGTTCTGGCTCCCCGGCGGTAACCATCGCGCGGCCGCCACCTTCGGCGGGCGCGGCGGCGCGGCGCGCCGTGACGCCGACGATGCGGCCGGTCCGGTCATCGAGCACCGGGCCGGTCACGTTGACGCCTTCCAGCAGCCGGGCGCCGGCCTTCTCCGCGTGCCGGGCCAGGATCTCGTCGAAGTCAAGCCTGGTCCGCACCAGCCCGAAGCCGGGGAAGCTGGACAGATCCGGCCACGGGACCTCGATCCGGCCGCCGCCGCCGATGATCCGCAGGCCGTTGTTCCGCAGCCAGCCGTCCTGCGCCGAGATCGGCACGCCCATCCCGGTCAGCGCCTTGACCGCGCGCGGGGTCAGACCGTCGCCGCAGACCTTCTCCCGCGGGAACCGGGTCTTCTCCAGCAGCAGCACGTCCAGCCCCGCCGCGGCCAGGAAAAAGGCCGCGGCCGAGCCCGCCGGGCCGGCCCCGACGATGACAACGTCGGCACTGTCGTCGGCCGGGCCGGAAATGCCGTCGCCGGCCTGGCGCTGCGCGCGGGCGGACTGGCCGGCCGAACCGAGGTCACGCGCAGCCATGTCCGAGGCGTCAGCGAAGGGGACTTGCTCGGTCACTGACCCGTCCTGACTATCTTGTGAACAGCTTCACAAGTGCTCTTCCGGCAGTCTAAACCGTGACCCCGGCTGGCCCGGAGTCGGCCCTCCTGGCCGTGTGCACGGCGACGACCCCCATGGTGAGGTTCTGCCAGCCCACCGCCGACCAGCCCGCGGCCCGGATCCGGCGCGCGAGCTCCGGCTGGGCCGGCCAGCCGGCGATCGACTCGGCCAGGTAGTCGTAGGCCGCCGGATTACCCGACAGCCGCCGCGCGACCACGGGCAGCACGGCCGCGAGGTAGCGCTCGTACAGGGCGTTCGGGCCGCGCCACGGCAGGTGGCCGAACTCGCACACCACCAGCCGCCCGCCGGGCCTGGTCACCCGGAGCAGCTCGGCCAGCCCGGCATCGGGGTCGGCCAGGTTCCGCAGCCCGAAGGAGATCGTGACGGCGTCGAACGACGCGTCGGCGAACGGCAGCGCCAGCGCATCGCCGCCCACGAACGCGACCGACCTGGCCGGCCTGCGCACTCCCACCGACAGCATGCCGAGCGAGAAATCGCAGGCCACGCAGCGCGCGCCGGTGGCGGTAAAGGCCCTGGACGAGGTTCCGGTACCGGCCGCGAGATCGAGGATCCGCTGCCCGGCGGTGGCGCCGACGGCCCTGGCCACGACCTTCCGCCAGTGCCGGTCCTGGCCGAGCGACAGCAGGTCGTTGAGCAGGTCGTAGCGCTCGGCGAGCAGGTCGAACATGGCGGCGACCTCGCCGGGACGCTTGTCCAGCCGGGCCCGGGTCATGCGCTTAGCCTGGCATACCTCACAGCAGCTCCGGCCGCTGCCATGGCTCGCCGAGCACGTGCTGCGCCAGGAAGGCCAGCACGGTCTCATACCAGACGATCACGTGCCCCGGCGTCAGGATCCAGTGGTTCTCGTCCGGGAAGTAGAGGAATTTGACGTCCTTGGCCTGGCCGGCCAGGTCAGCCCACAGCCGCAGCGCCTCGCCGACCGGCACCCGGTAGTCCTTGTCCCCGTGGATCACCAGCATCGGCGTGCTGATCTGGCCGGCCTGCAGGTTCGGCGAATTCTCCAGGTAGCGGGCCGGCTGCGTCAGCGGGTCGCCGAATTGCTTGCGCCAGAACGACGGCAGGTCGGTGGTCGCGAACATCTGGTCCAGCGCCCACAGGCCCGCATGGCTGACGATCGCGCTGAACCGGTCGGTGTGCCCGGCGATCCAGTTGGCCATGTACCCGCCGAACGACCCGCCCATCATGGCCGTCCTGGCCGCGTCGATGTCCGGCCGCGCGACCACGGCATCGGTGATCGCCATCACGTCGGTGAACGGCGCCTGGCCCCAGCGGCCGTGGCCGCGGGCGATGAAGTCGTGCCCGTATCCGGTCGACAGGGCCGGGTCGGGCAGCAGCACCGCGTAGCCGCGCGCGGCCATCAGCCACGGGTTCCACCGCCAGGACCAGGAGTTCCAGCTCATCCACGGACCGCCGTGCACCCAGAGCAGCAGCGGGGCCGGCGAGCCGGCCGACGCGCCGTCGGGCAGCACCAGCCAGCCCCGGATGGTGGCGCCGTCGGCCGTCACGGCCTGCACCTCCGTCAGCGTGCCCGGGAGGCGGGCCGGGCCGTCCGGCCCGTCCGGGCGCGCCGGACCGTCCGGGCCAGCCGGCTGGTCCGCGCCCAGCCCGTTCGGGCCGGCCGGGCTGGCCAGCGGCACCGGATCGCCGCCCGGCACGGCCGGGTCCAGCCGGACCGGCGCGGGCGGAGCGTCGACCGCGGCGCGCAGTGCGTAGACCCAGCGGCCGTCCGGTGCCGGGCACAGGCTGTCGTAGGCCGCGTTGTCCGTGGTGAGCCTGGTGATCTCGGCCGTCGCGACGTCGACCCGGAAGACCGGGCGCCGGCCCTGGTCGTCGGCGGTGAAGTAGACCGACGCCGAGTCCGGTGCCCAGGCGGCTTCCAGCGGGCGGCGGTCCATCCCGGCCAGCAGGTCGCGCCCGCCGCCGGCCCCGGCGCTGCCTGCCTCGCCGCCACCACCTGCGCCGCCGTCACCGGTCCCCCCGTCACCGGTCCCGCCGTCGCCTGCGCCGCCGGCCAGGGCCGTGACCACCAGCGTCACGTCGCCGGGGTGCTCGTAACTGTCGTGGGCCGACCGGATGCACGCCACCAGCCGGCCGTCCGGCGAGATCCGCGGACCGGAGAAGTCATAGCCGGGCGCGGACAGCAGCGTGCGGCGCTCGCCGGTGGCCACGGTGATGACGGCGACCTCCTCGGTGACGGCCGCGGCGTCATCCCAGACCGCCCAGCCGGTCACGGCCGCGGATCCGTCCGGGGCCAGCTCGAAGTGGCTGTTATCAAGCGCCCGGCCCGGGTCCGGGGTGAGCTCCCGGCCGGCGGCCGGGGGACGGCCGTCGCCGCCGGCCGCCGCTTCTGCTTCCGGGCCGGGAATATCCGCCGCGTGCAGCCGCAGGGTGTCCGGGCCGAGATCGTGGTCCCAGTACCGGACCGGGCCCGCCTCGTGCAGGATCGCGGTCACGCCCGCGTCCTTGCGCGCCTGACGGCGCGCGGCGTCATCGTCGGCCGCCGCGGTGGCGGGCAGCGCCGGCGCGGAGAAGATCACCGAGCCGGCCTCGCGGGCGGCGGCTACCCCGGCGACGCCGCCGGGCGGGGCGGCGATCCTGCTGGCCTCGCCGCCTCCGGCGGGCAGCAGCCAGAGAGCCGCCTTGTCCCGGGCTGACTCACCGCTGACCGCGGGCCCGGCGGCGGCCGGCCCCGGCCGCCGGGAGAGGAAGAGCAGGGAGCCATCGGGCCGGAAGGCCGGGCCGCCCTCACCTTCGGCGCTACGGGTCAGCCGGGCCGGCGGCCGCCCGCGGCCAGCCGGGCTGACATCGACTCGCCAGATGCTGCTGACGAACTTCTTGCCGTCAGCGTCCATCGTCTGCACCACCGCGGCCAGCCAGCTGCCGTCCGGCGACAGCCGGAGCGCCGTCACGCCCGGGATGGCCACGAAGTCGTGCAGATCACCGAACGGCGGCACTGATCCTCCTGCGGATTGCGGGTGAACCGGACCATACCTCAGCGCGTCTACATCTAGGGGTCGCGGCCGGGCTCACGCTTTCCCGCTCACCAGGCCGGACGCCCGGTTCCGAACGGGAGGCAACGGGCCGCCTGCCAAGGGGGATTCTCGTGGAATAGGTCGCTATCTGGAGATCTGCGTGGAATATGGTTCATATGCGGCCCGGGGACACCGAAAATACCCCGGCCGGGCGGCCACTGAATAGCGTTCGCAAGATCAGCAAGACGGGCTATCCAGCCGCCGGGAACATCGCCCACCGACACCTATATGCGCCCGTTTAGCCTGGTCCAGGCGTGCTAGCGCCGGAACCCGCGGCGCGCGGGCGCAGAACGCCGCGACCAGCGGCCAGCCTTCACGGCACAAATAAAGACACGATCGGCGGCAGAAGTCACTGAGTTCACCCGATAAGCTTGGTTGTCACTGATAGCAACCACATGCTTAGGGTCTGGCCAGCCAGCAGTCGGGCAACTGAGTGGCGCCGAGCATCCCAAGGCACGTGGTGTCCGGGGGGGCACGCAGAGTGAGGAGCACTCCTGCATGAACATGTCACAGCGACCGGACTCATTCGAGCCAGGCGACTACCTAGAGGTGCTGCGCCGCCGCTGGTGGATAGTGCTCGTGCTGGCTGTCCTCGGCCTGCTCGCAGCCGGGGCATACGTCGCGGCAGCACCCAAGGTCTACACCGCGTACCACGTCCGTGTACGTCACCGCGCACGGCAGCCAACACCAGCCAGGTGACGGGCGGCCGCACCAGCGGGGCGGTCGACATGGACAGCGAGGCGCAGCTCGTGCAGTCGACCAACGTCGCCACCCTCGCCCGGCAAATGCTGCGCAGCAATCTCACCGAGACGCAGCTGCGGAAGAAGATCAGCGTCACGGTCCCGGCGAACTCGCAGGTGCTCCAGATCGCCTGCCACGCGCCGACCCCCGACGCTGCGGCCACCTGCGCCAATGACTTCGCCAAGGCGTTCCTGCAGACCCAGAGCACCCCATCGACAAATCAGCTCAAGGCCACGGTGGCCACGCTGCAAGGCCAGATAACCACGCTCCAGAGGGACGCCGCCAACCTTACTGCCAAGATCACCTCGCTCCCGCCGAACTCCACCCAGCGCGCTAACGCACGGGCCCAGCTGAGTTCGGATAAAGCCCAGCTGAGTTCACTGAACAGGCAGGTGGGCCTGCTGGTCAAGGCGCAGGAGGCCAACTCCTCGGCAGGGTCGATCACCACTAGCGCCGTCGCGCCAAGCTCGCCCGACCAGCCCGCGGAAGCTCCTGATACTGCCAAGCGGTCTGATAGCCGGCCTGCTCATCGGCCTGATCGTGGCGTTCCTCGTGGACCGCCGCGACAAGCGGATCCACGGAGCCAGAGACATCGAGCGCTACCTCGACCTGCCCATCATGCTCAGCGTCTCAGTGAAGAAGCATGGCACGCAGCCGTCCCTGGTCGGCCCAAGATCGAGGACCGGTCAGGCGTTCGCCGAGCTTGCGTACGGGGCGTCGGCGGCGCTCGGCGAGGGAAATCATGTTCTGGTCGTCACCGGCGCATCAGCGGGCCCGGGCGGCGGCGTCACCGCTGCTAACCTGGCCGCCGCGCTGGCCAGAACGCATTCCGAGATCGCCCTGGTCTGCGCCGACCTGCACGCCAGCGTGATCCCTGATCTCTTCCACCTCGGCCAGGGCCGCGGGCTCGCCGAGGTGCTAGGCGGCAACGCGACCATCAGCGAGGTCGCGCGGCGGCCAGCTGACTTTCCGCGGCTGCGGGTGGTCACGCCAGGAGTGGATACCTCCTTCGCCCTGTACGACTTCCAGCATGACGCGACTCGCGATCTTATCTCGGAGCTGCGGAGAAGCTTCCCGTTCGTGATCATCGAGGCACAGGCCGCCGGGGAAGGAGGTGACACCTTCGCGCTGGCCGAGTTCGCGGACGCCGCGCTGATCGCCGTGGAGATCGGCAAGACCAGCCGGCCTGAGGTCGCGGAGTGCCTCCGGCGGCTTGACCGGCTGCGCACGACGGTACTTGGAGCGGTCCTGATACCGCCATTCAGCGGCGGCGGCGCGGCCCAAGCCGAGTCGCCCGGCCGAGCCAGCAGTACAGCGGAACGCACCGGCCGAGCGTAGTCCCCGGTCGGCCGAGCGTCGCCCGGAGCCCGGCGAGCGGCAGCCGGAGGTCAGCGACGGGCACCTGGAGCCAACCGGCCCTCGCCCGCCGCTCAAGGTGGGCATGCGCGATCCAAGCGAGACCTGGCCGCTGCCCCTCGGCGCGGTACGAACAGCGGCAGACAAGCGCGAGAAGGCGCAGCCCCCCGCCGGGGAGCGCGAGGAGTCGCCCGACAAGAAGGCCGGCAGCTAACCATGCCGGGACAGCGGGCCGCTGACGGGAGGCTCCTCCGGCGCGCGGGCATTCTTGCCGCGGCCTCGGCCGGACTCCTCACCGCCGCGTGCAGTTCCCCTGGCTCGTCCGCCAAGGTCGAGTTCAATGCTTCCGCCCCGCCCGCCAGCCCATCGGCCAGCCCGGCGGCGGCCGCCGCGCTGGGGCCGCTGACACCGCTCACGGGGCTGCCGGCCAGCCCCGCCGCCGCCTCGCGGCGGGCCGTGGCGCTCGTCATAGCAGGCAGGCATCCGCATCGAGTTGTCCGCTGCCGACGTGATATTCGAGGAGATCACCAGTCCGCGGCGCTATATCGCTGTCTTCCAGTCGAGGCAGGCAAACGCCGCTGGCCCCATCACCAGCACCCAGCCCACTGACGGCCAGGTCCTGTCGGTGCTGAGGCCGGTGATCGGCTATAACGGCGGCACCGCATCGTTCATCAAGGTACTCGACCACACGAAAGTTGCCGATCTTGGACTACCCGGCGCACCGCTGGCCCTACCAGCTCCGGCGCCCACGGGCTCACCGCCTCGACGAAGAAGCTGCGGGACTTGCGCCGGGGACCCGTGCCGCCAGAGCTCCTCACCTACCGTGGCGCGGGGTCAGGCAGCAACGACCTCGCCACGACAGGGGAGTGGAGACCTTCGTCGGTCACGGTGGCCATTCCCGGCCACGGCAAGCAGCACTGGATCTTTGACGCTCGCACTGATCGCTGGGCGCAGGTCAGCGGAGGTCCGCCGATACAGGTCGCTAACCTGATAATTCAGACTGTGCACTATAAGAAGGTCTTCCTGAACAGGAAATTCGGGATTAGCGTGCCGAGCGCGCGGGTCCTTGGCCGGGGTCAGGCGGAGGTGTTCTCCGGGATCTGGAGCACGGCAGATCGTGGCCAGGGCGGCCTGGCCGCGAAAGGCAGGTGGTCCAAGCCCATCCTCCCTGACATCACTAACTACGTTGACAGTGAGGGCTTCCCGATGGCATTCCAGCCCGGCCCGACCTGGATCATCCTGGCACCGCACGGCACGAGGGTCAGGACGAGCTCGAGCTGCCCCGGCGGCGGCTCGCCTGGCTACTCGGGCTGGTCGGGATCTACGCGACCATCGGCGGCTTCGCCGGCATCCTGCTGCCGCACTTCCAGTTCACCTCGCCGCTCGTGCTGGTGATGCCGGAGAGCTTTCAGCACAACACACTCGTGCAGGCGACGCTGCACCCCGGGCTCAGTCAGATCCAGGGCATTCTCGGGTCACCCATGGGCCGCCCGAAGGCTCCGTTCAACTACACGGATGCCTGGGGCGAAAGCCTGACTATCCTGCTGCCGTGGCTGCTGGTCGCCTGGTGGGAGAACCGCAGGCAGCGGCGCCGCGGCCTGGCCGTGGTCGCCCTGGCCCTCGTGCCGATCGTGTACTCGCTGGACCGCGGGGTCTGGATCGGCATCGTGGTCTCGGTCATCTATCTCGCGGTCAGATTCGCGGCCAGGGGCAAGATTGGCCTGCTCGCCGCCGTCGGCTCGGGTCTGGCCCTGGCCGTCATCCTCATCGTGCTTAGCCCGCTGCACAACCTGATCGGCGCACGACTCACCTCGGAAACTAACAGCAACTCGATCCGCGCCTCGCTGAATACTCTCGCCTGGAAGGACGCCCAGACCTCGCCGCTGGTCGGCTACGGCGACGAGCGGCATCAGCGGGGCAGCGCGGCCTCGATCGCGATCGGGCCGACGGCGGACTGCGCCGCGTGCGGCCAGTCCGAGGTCGGCAGCACCGGGCAGCTCTGGCTGCTGCTCATCGACGACGGATTCCTCGGCACCGCGTTCTACCTCGGCTTCTTCGGGTACGGAATGTGGCGCTTCCGGCGAGACAAAACCGGCTACGGGCTGGCCGGGCTGCTCGTCCTGCTGCTGGGATTCGTCTACATGTTTACCTACGTAGCCATCGTGGCCCCGCTGGCCTTCACCATGCTGGCGTATGCCCTGCTCTGGCGAAACGACATCCAGCTCCGGAACCCCGATCCGGAGCCGGCTAGCTGACCGCTGGCCCGGGTCCGGGCGGCAGGCGAGCGGGCACTGCGGCCCGCCGGGCCCTGGAATGACCGCCCGCCAGCCGCGCCCGGCCAGCACCGTCACGCCGTACCACGATGACGGCCTGGCCTGGCCCGATGAGCGGCTGGCCTGATGGCGGGAGAACGGTCCCGGCAGCCGCTCTGGTGGCCCGCCGCAGAACCTTCGCCCGATCCCCGTCCAGATCGGCCCGCCCGGTCAGAACCGGAAGCAGTTTCGCCGCCCGCGAGCACTCATGTGCGCCTCGTGCGACCGGCCGCTCGCGGGACGGCGGCCGGGGCCGGCCGGGGGAAACGCGCGCCAGGAAACAAGAAGCTGGCGGAGGTCGCGCGGGGCAGCACCCTGAACCTGGTGGGAGTGGCCGTCGCCGCGGCCACTACCCTCGCCCTCACCGTCCTGGTCACCAGGCTGTTCAGCGGGCCGGTGGCCGGCACGTTCTTCTCGGCCACGTCGCTCTTCCTCATCATCGAGTCGGTGGCCAGCCTCGGCGCCTTCAGCGGCGTCGTCTACTTCATCGCCCGGCTGCGCCTGCTCGGCGAAGAGGGCCGCATCAACGCCATCCTCCGTGCCGCGATCATCCCGGTGGTGATCGTTTCGCTGACCGGGACCGCGCTGCTGCTGCTCTTCGCTGAGCCGCTGGCCCGCGTCCTGCTCGGCGGTCATCTCGGGCACGGCGGAGCGACCCCGGCGGCGGTGGCGACCGCCCTGCGCGCCCTGGCTCTCGCACTGCCGTTCGCCGCGCTGCTCGACACCTTGCTGGGCGCCACCCGCGGCTACCGCGACATGCGACCCACGGTCGTGATCTTCCAGCTGGGCCGCTCCGTGGCCCAGCTGGCCGCCGTGGCGATAGCGGTGGCGGCCGGGAGCGCGGCGCTGCTCGCGCCGCTGTGGGCGGTGCCTTACATCCCCGCTCACCGTCGCGGCCTGGCTGTGGCTGCGCTGGATCCGGCGGCACCAGGCGTCCAGGCCGTCCTCGCGGGCCGTCCCGCCGGAACTCGCCGCCCTGCTGGCGCTGGCGACCCCGGTGCGGGCGGACGGCACCAAGCTGCTGCCGGGCGAGACCGACACGGATGAGCGGCTGGCGAATGCGAATCCGCGCGGGTTCTGGCGGTTCACCACGCCCCGGGCCGTCGCGACGCTGGCCCAGATCACCATCCAGCGGATGGACATCGTCCTGGTGGCGATCATGCGCGGACCTTACCAGGCGGCCATTTATACGGCGGCGACCCGTTTCCTCGTCGTCGGGCAGCTCGGCAGCAGCGCGATCAGCATGGCCGCGCAGCCGCAGTTCACCGAGCTGTTCGCGATGGGCGCGCACCGCCGGGCCAACGGCGTCTACCAGGCCACCACCGCATGGCTCGTCCTGCTGACCTGGCCGATGTACCTGCTGGTCCTGGTCTACGGGCCCCAGTTCCTGGCCATCTTCGGCCATTCCTACCAGGCCGGGTACGAGGTACTGGTCATCCTCGCCATCACCCAGCTCGTGGCGACGGCATGCGGCCAGGTGGACATGGTCCTGATCACCACCGGACGCAGCAGCTGGAGCCTGATGAACGGGCTGCTCGCGGTGGTGGTGAACGTGGGCCTGGACCTGCTGCTGATCCCGCGTTACGGGATCAACGGCGCCGCCATCGGCTGGGCCGCGGCCATCGGCGCCGCCAATCTCATGCCCCTCATCCAGGTGGCCCGGTCGGTCCGGCTGCAGCCGTTCGGCCGCGGCACCATCATCGCGTGCGCGCTGTGCCTGGCCAGTTTCGGCGCCGTCCCGCTAGCGCTGCGATATCTGCTGGGCAGCGGCCTAGGGGGGATCGCCGCCGCCGTGGTGGCAGGCGGCGCGCTGCTCGCGGTCGGGCTGTGGCGGTTCCGCGGCGTGCTGGAACTCTCGGTGATGCCGGGTTTGTCCGCTCTCTCCCGGCGGCTCAGGCCAGGCTAGCCGCCCGCGCCCCGCCCGCGGTCCGCGCCCGCCGCGTGCGGACCGGCCGGCGGCGAGATAGTTCCGGTCGGCAGTTTTTCCGGGGATGGCGTTAGTAGCTTTCTTTCAAGGAGCGGGGACATGAAATGATCAGGATCCTGGCCGCGGCGCTATGGCTGGCCGGCCTTGCGGTAATCGCCGGCGCCGGCGCCTGGCTGGTCCGGCGCGCACCGCAGGCCGGCCCGGCCGTGCCAGGCGGCCGCATCCCGGGGGTGCCGCGCCGGCGGGCCGCCACGGCGGCGCGGCCGGGGCCAGCGACCGGGACCTGCGCCGGATAGCCATGAACTTCGCGCGGTTCTGCCTCTTCGTCATCGCCGGCGCGGTGCGTGATCTACGGAGTAATGGCCGCCGTCGGCATCCTCGTGGTCCACGCCGGCCCGGCGATGGACAAGCCCGTCTTCAGCTGGACGCTGATGCACCGCATGTCGTCCTGGGCCAGGGTGATGAGCCGGCTGACGAAGATCGGCAACACCTGGACGACCTGGGGCGCGTGCTTGGCCGCGGCCGTCTGCCTGGCTGTCACCTGGCGCCGGAATCGCTGGCTCCCGCCGGCCGCATTCGCCGCGGCGATCGTCACGGACCACTACCTGATCCTCGCGCTCCGGCACACCTTCCACCGCATCGGACCGCCGGGAAGCCCCGGAGGTACCTTCCCGTCCGGCGGCGTCGATCGCTGCATCCTGTTCTACGGGCTCATTGCCTATCTGCTCTGGCGCGAGTTCAGCGGGCGTCGCCGGACGGCGATCTGGGCGGGCACGGCCGTCGCCGTGCTCGCCTTCAACGAGGCCTACAGCCGGTGGTACCTGGGCCTGCACTGGACTACCGACGTCCTGAGCGGGCTTCTCTACGGCAGCTTGCTGCTCCTGGTGGTCATCGTCTCGGTGCGCCTCGTGCTGGGGCCAGCCACCGGGCCGGCTGGCCCGGGGTGCCCGCCATGACCGCACCGACGACCGCGGCGGCTCCGGCCGGGAGCCGGCCGCATGACTAGCCCGCCCCCCGGGATAGCCGCCGCGGGCTACCCGGGCGAGACCGACCGCGAGCGCTACCTGCACCAGATCTGTGACCTGCTGTGGCCATCCCCGGCCACGGTTACCTTCGGACGGCCGGCCGCGGCCCGGTGAGCGCAAAGGGCGGCGGGCGCGGCGGGGAGACCGAATTCATCCTGCTCTTCGGGCTCCGCCGGCCCCGGCTGCTGATACCAGCGGCGTCCGGGGCCGGCGCCGCCGCGGTGCGCGGCTACGGCCAGCCGCGATCGCGCGCCGCCCGGCTCGGCGCGCGAGCCCTGTCGCTCGCCGTGGCCACCGGGCTCGGCGGGGCCGTGCTCCGCAGCCGGATCATGGTGCACGCGCCGCCCGGGACCAGCACGATCGAGTCGTACCTGAGCGAGGCGCTCGGCCGTGACCTCCTGATCAGCACGTATCTCAGCACGGCCCGGGCGAATCGCAAGCCGGTCCTGCAGCTTTTGTCCCCGCAGGGGCAGCCGGTCGGATTCGCCAAGATCGGCACCAGCCCGCTCACCCGGGCCCTGGTTCAGGCCGAGCACGATGCCCTCACCCGGCTCGGCCAGGCCGCGCTTTCGGATGTCACGGTGCCCCGGGTGCTGCACTACGGGCAGTGGCGCGAGATGAACGTCCTCGTCCTCAGCGCCCTCCCGGTCTGGCTGCGCCACCGCCGGGTCGGCACGGCCCAGCTCGCCGCCGCGATGAACTCGGTCGCCAGCGTCGGCGGCCTGAGCCGCGAGCCGCTGGCCGGGGGCTCCTACTTGCAGCGGCTGACCAGCCGGCTGGCCGCCGCGGACGAGAGCACCGAGCGCGACACGCTGCTGGGCGCGCTGGGCACGCTGGCGGCACGGAGCGGGGACGCGCGGCTGGTTCTCGGCAGCTGGCACGGCGACTGGACCCCGTGGAACATGGCGAGCACGCGCGGCGGCCTGCTCGTCTGGGACTGGGAGCGCTTTACCGAAGGTGCGCCGCTCGGCTTTGACGCCCTGCATTACCAGCTGCAAAGTGACGTGGCGCAGGAGCGCCGGGACCCGCTGGCCGCCGCCGCGGGCTGCATCGAGGACGCGCCGCGGTCGCTCGCCGCGTTCGGGCTCGGCGCCAGCGACGCGCGGATCACTGGTATTCTCTACCTGGCTGACCTGGCCACACGCTACCTGGCCGACCGGCAGGCCCAGGCGGGAGCGAAACTCGGCGCTCCCGGGGCGTGGCTGATCCCTTCGATCACCGATCAGGTAAGCCGGCTATGACGCCCCTGCTGTCTCCCCCCGGTCAGTTGATCATGGCTGAGCCGCGGGCTGCAGGCCGGTGTGCCGCTGGGACCCGGCGGCGCGGCCGCAGGCGAGCGCAGCCGGATCGCTGCCGCTCCGGCAGAAAGGCACGGTCACATGCTTAACTCGGCGTCGGTCTCGCCCTCGGTAAAACACGCCGTGCACTCGGTGTCCGTTGCGTTCGGCCAGCTGACGCATCAGGCCCGGATGCTGCCGGGTTTCCTGATCGTCGGCGGCCAGCGGTGCGGCACCACCTCCATGTACCGCGCGCTCAGCCAGCACCCGGTGGTGCTGAAGGCCGTGCTGCACAAGGGCGTGCATTACTTTGATGAGGACTACGCCCGCGGGATCGGGTGGTACCAGGCTCATTTCCCGCTCAAGGCGCACGCGCGCTGGGCCGGGCGATCGCGCCGATGCGGCCGCGGTGACTTTCGAGTCGAGCCCGTACTACATGTTCCACCCGCTGGCCGCGCAGCGCATCTCGCGTGACCTGCCCGGCGTGAAGCTCCTCGTCCTGATCCGTGACCCGGTCGAGCGGGCGTACTCCGCGCACGCGCACGAATTGGCGCGCGGCTACGAGACCGAGCCCTTCGAGCGGGCGCTGGAGCTTGAGCCGTCCCGCCTGGACGGCGAGGCCGAGCGCATGGTGGCCGATCCCACGTATCTCAGCCACAGCTACCAGCACCACGCCTACCGGACCCGCGGTCAGTACATCGACCAGCTCGACCGGCTTGAGCGGCTCTTTGGCCGGGACCGGATTCACGTCGTGGACTCCAGCGTGTTCTGGGCCGATCCGGAGCCGTCCTTCAAGGCTGTACTGGATTTCCTCGGCCTGCCCGGGGGCGGCAATATTGTCTTCGATCGGCATAACGCACGTTCCCGCGCACCAATGTCCGAGACTCTCCGGGATGAATTGCATGCGCATTTCCGGCCATACGACGAGCGCCTGGCGCAATGGCTGGGCGAGAAACCGAGCTGGCAGACATGACATTCACCCCGAACGCGCGGGGCGGGGCCGCGCCCGCATCGTCTCCCGACGTCACCTGGCCGCGCATGCTGCGGCTGGGCGCGCTGGGCCTCGCGTCGGACATCCGGGACCGCAGGCGGGAGCCGAGCCTGCGCAAGCGGCCGACGGCGCGTGCCCTCGACCCCCGGCTGCACCGGCCGATCTTCATCATCGGCGCCCCCCGGTCAGGTACCACGTTCCTGGGCAGCTGCATCGGCCGGATGCCCGACGTCTCATACCACCTGGAGCCCAGGCTGACCAAGGCCGCCGCGCGGTGCGTGTACGACGGGTCGTGGAGCGAACGGCGCAGCGCCGCGGTCTTCAAGATCTCTTATTCGGCTCTGCTGCTCGCCGCGCTGGACGGCGGCCGCCGCTTCGCCGAGAAAAATCCCGAGAATGGCTTCGTAGTGCCGTTCCTGGCGGCGGCGCTGCCTGCGGCCCAGTTCGTGCATATCATCCGGGACGGCCGGGACGCGACCGTGTCGCACGCCGAGCAGCCGTGGCTCGCGGCGTCGTCGGGGGGGACGGCCAGACGCGGTCGTGGCGGGCAGCTCTGGGGACCGTACCCGCGGTGGTGGGTGGAGCCTGACCGCCGCGAAGAGTTCACCGCCGTGTCTGACCTGGTGCGATCTGCGTGGTGCTGGCGGAGGTTCACCACCGCCGCACTGGCCGGGCTGGCTGGTTTGCCGGGCTGGCCGGATGCTCGAGCTCCGGTACGAGTCCGTCGTACGCGACCCGGCCGGGACCGCCGAGCTACTGGCCGGCTTCCTGGAAACCTCGCCTGCCGGGCTCGCCGCGCTGCAGGCCGGCCTGGCGAAGGCCAAGACCAGCTCGGTGGGCAGGTGGCGGGATGTCCTCACCGAGCCCGAGATCGCCGACGTCAACGCCGAGATCGGGCCGCTGCTGTCCCGGCTCGGATACACCTGAGGCCCGGCCGCCGGCGGGCCACGGCCGGGGCGGTCAGCCGCCCGGCTGGCGGTCAGTCCTAGTGCCGGTGCACCGGCCAGCCGCGCGGATTGAAGTAAGGGCTATCGGCAATCTGCCGGAACGCCTGCATCGGCGGGGTTCCGGCATTGATGAACATGCCATTGGCGGCATTCAAGTTATCCGGATTGGAGTCGAAGTAGACCAGGGCCTTGATCTGCGAGTCATCGCGGACCGTCTGTGCCGCCGCGCGGAGCCACTGCGCGCGCTGCTGCGGCGGGTAGCGCACCGGCACGCCGAACTCGCCGATCATGACCGGCTTGCGGTGGTGCGCGGCCCAGCGCAGGAAGGGCGCAGCCGAGTCGGCGAACGAGTCGTACGGCCCGGGTGCCGGATAGGCGTCGGTGCAGATCCAGTCGACTTGATGATTGCCCGGGTAGTATGCCGCGGCATCACCGCCGGGCTGGAAGCCCCTGGCTGTCGGGCACCACGTCCACGCCACGTTCCTGACGTGCTGCTGGGCAAAGATGGCCCGGACGTGCTTCCATGCGGCGATGAACTCAGCAGGCGTCCCGACGATGGCGCGCAGGTTCGGCCGGTCCATTTCCCAGCGCCACTCGATGAATATCGGCTTGTGGATGGCCTTGATCTGGCGGGCCAGGTGCCGGATGACGCTGTCGTCCCGGCCGGAGCTGACGGACGTGCTGCTGGTGCCGGTCCACGAGAGCAGCAGCGTGCTCCCCTGCCTGATCGCCACCATTTCGCTCGGCGTCGGGAATTTGGCCTGCCAGGTGAGATAGTCGTGCACGATGTCAAGCCGCCGGCCGACGTCGCCCTGCAGGTTATCCAGCGCGGCAATCTGGTTGCTCTGGTTAAAGGCCCCCTGCCGGACCCAGGCGCCGAAATACGCGCCGTGCGCCGGGATGGCCGGCGCGTGCCGGGACGCGGGGATCGCCTGAAGATCTGGTGTCCGGAACTTCGCCGGCGTGGCCGCGCCGCCCGAATGCTCGATCACCGCATACGCGACGATCAGGGCGACGGCAATGACAGCGGCGACCGCGCCGACGAACGACGCCAGGACGGACGGCCGTGCGCGTGGCACGGACGGCCGTGCGCGTGACACTGCCACTTTCCTCCGCTCCGCTGCGGCCGGCCGCCGGATGACGCCCCCGCAGCCCGTTCAGAGCCCCCGCAGCCCGTTCAGATCCCGTGGCCTCGTGCGTTGAGATGCCTCAGGACCGTCTCGCCGGACAACAGCCCCGTGGCCACGACCGCCGCGAAGGGCAGGCGGCGATCGTGCCAGTTATTGCGCAGCGCTCGTCTGGTCCATCGCCACGCCTCGGCCTTGCTGCCGAGGCAGGCGTAAAAAAAGGATAGCTGGGCGTAGACCCTGGCCGCGCCAACCCGGCTGCCGCGGATATCCGGGTGGCGGTCCAGCATCCACAGCAATCCGTCAATCTTGCCCTGCCACTGCTGGGCGAAGTACGACGTGCGCCCCCAGGCCACCCGGACCAGCGGCTGATCCACGTAGAGGATCGGGTGGCGGCGGGCGGCCCGCAGGGCCAGGTCCCAGTCCTCGTTCTGGGCCCCGGGGATGCTCTCGTCGACCAGACCGATCCCGTCCAGCAGCTTCGCCCGCCAGACTAGATAGGTCGAGGAGTGGACCATCACCATGCGCGAGCGCAGCAGGTCACTGTAGGTCACCTGATCGTGACCGACGAGGCGCACGCTGGGCTGGCCTTCAAAGTCGACCATGATGCCGCAGCTGGCGAACTCGGCGGACCGCTGCTCGCGCAGTGCCGCGACCTGGGCGCGAAGCTTGCCTGGCAGCCATTCGTCGTCGTCGTCGCAGAAGGCGATCAGGTCGGTATCAAGAGCGTCCACGCCGCTGTTCCGGGCTCCGGCCAGACCGGGAGCGCGGGTATTGGCCAGTACCCGTACCCGGTCGCCATCGGCCAGGCTCTGGTCCGGCTCGCTGCGGTCATGAACCACGACCGCCCGGATATCTCCCGGGTAGTCCTGGGTCAGCACCGAGGAAAGAGCGGCGCGCAGCAGCTGCGGCCGGGCATGGGTCGGGAGAACGACGCCCACCGACGGCCAGCCGGTCACGCCCACGGGTAGCCGTAACCGGCCCGCGGCTCCGGCACAGTGGTACCGCTCCGGCCGGCCTGCCCAGGCAATGCCGCCTGGGCCGACCGGGAACCGGCCTATGAGCAGCCATTACATCGTGTGGTGCGGCTTGTGGGTGTCACCGGTTAAGAGTAGGGCAGGAAGCAGATGCCCGCGTGACCTGACTTGCCCGCGCACTGGCTGGCGCCGTTCGGTTGTCGCTGGCGATCCACAGCCCGGCGGTGGTGACGAGCATGTCGTCGGCGCCCAGCCCGCGGCCGCGGGTCGGGTTGAAGGTGAGCGCGCCGGTCGTGGCCGACAGGCCCTCGAAGCCCGGCGCGGCGACCGCGCCGGTGCCCGCGCGGTCGCAGCCGTTGGGGTTGTATGCCCACCGCTCGTGCCCGCCGAAGTAGGCGGTGCTGGCGTCGGCGGCCGCCGAGTACAGCGAGTCGCAGCCGGTGTAGTTGATCCACGTGTGCAGTGACCGTGCCCTGGGTGGCCGGGAACGCGGCGGCCGCGTCGCACAGCCCGGTGCGCGGGTGCCGCGCCCGACCGGCCAGCCGTTCGGCTGGTAGCCGGTGGTCGCCGATGTAGATCGTCGAGTCATCCGGCGACCAGGCCGCGGCCTGGATGTAGAACGGCTCGACGGTGGCGCACTCGTACGGGTATGCCGTGGTCGGGCTGGCCGGGGTGGCCTCGCCTTGCTGCCGTCCCATTCCGGCGAGGTCCAGCCGGTCACGGTCGCCGGGCTGGTCGCCAGGTCGAGCATGAAGATCTGCTGCCGGGGCACGCCGCCGACCGAGGTGAAGTCGCCCATCACCAGGTCCAGCGTGCCGCCGTGGCTGAGCGACTGGTTGTAAACCCGGGTCGGGTTGCTGGCCACGCCGGGGAACTGGTAGTTGCCCGGAGATGCTCAGGTGCACGAACCCGTCGTCCTTGCCGGTGGTGGGGTCCAGGCTGGTCATGTACGGGTCGGCGGCGCTGCCGTTGATGGTGGTGTAGTGCCGCCGGCCAGGATGTGCCCGTTCACCCCGAGCAGCGTCTCGACCTGCCCGTTCGCGGTGTGCCCGAAGGCCGTGACCACGGCGCCGGTGCGTGGTGGTGACCTCGGCGATGTTGTTGACCGTGGTGCCGTCGACCGAGGTGAACTTGCCGCCGATGTAGGCGTCGGCGCAGTTAGTCCCGTTGAAGGCGATCGAGTTGACGATCCCGTTGACGTTCGGGGCCCAGGTCGGTGACCTTGTACGGCGCGGTCGCGCTGAAGCTGAAGGCGTTGTTCACGGCGGTGACGGTGCTGTTGTGCTTGATCGAGGTGAAGGTGCCCACCGCGTACATCGTGCCGCCGCACTGCACCAGCTGGCGGACCTGCTCGACGGCACCGGTCGTGTTCAGCTGCGGGGTGTTGGCCGGCGTCGCCGACACCGGGCCGGTAGCGGCTTCCGCCGCCGTCCCCGCCGCTGCTGACCCCGCGAGACACAAAGCTGCGGCGCTTGCGATCGCTCCCGCCCGCCGCCCTAGCCGCCAGTTGCCGTGTTTCATCCAGATTCCTCCCCTTGTCCCCATTTGACCAGCCCATCCCCTACGAACCACACTCAGCCTCGGGCAGGCTGCCGGACCCCCATGTGCCTGGCCAGGCACAAAAAGCTAATAGCAATGACGAGCGAGCATTCTGGCCTAATCGTCACGCCCCGAGGCAAGCTAGCACGTACGGGCTGAAATCGTAGCAGTGCCCAGCAGCCACGGCGACCACGCTGGGCAGCAGAGCCCGGCCCGCAGCCCGGCGCCCGGTAGCGTTGCCCCACGTCACACCTGATAAACCGGTTAATGACAGTATAGTCCTGAAACAGCAGTTAACGTACGATCGGGCCGCACTCGGCTGGCCGGGCCGCGGCTGGCACGACGGGCTCCCGGTCGGCCACGAGGTGTAAACCGGCGCCGAAATGTAGGCGTCTATAACGTACGTGTCTCCGCATACGAAACGCGGACGGCTGAATTCGCCCGACCGAGCCCAGAGGAACATCATGCGTCGACTAGTCCCGGGGGCACTGCTTGCCTCGGCTGTGAGTGCCGGGCTGCTCCTGGCCGGCCTGGCGCCCGCCAGCGCCGCCGGCCCGACCGGCCCGGTGTCGGCGACGCCGGCCAACACCCCGCAGCTGAACACGACCGGTGCCGTCGAGCAGGTCCGCCAGCTGGTGCAGTGCGGCGGCACGATGTACGCGGTGGGCACCTTCACCTCGATCAAGCACAACAGCACCGTCACCGCCGTGAACAACGCCTTCAGCTTCAGCGCGACCGCGCCGTACAACCTCACCACCTGGGCCCCGAACGTCAACGGGATCATCAACTCGATCGCCTTCAACGGGACTAACTGCGCCGACGCCTACATCGGCGGGAAGTTCACCTCGGTCGACGGCACCAAGGTCGGCAACCTCGCCGAGGTCACCACCAGCGGCACCGGCGCCCTGGTAACGACCTTCGGGCACACCGCGAACGGGCAGGTCAGCACGCTGCTCGGGGTGAACGGGCACATCCTGGCCGGCGGCTACTACACCACCATCAACGGCAGCGCCGCCAACCCGTACATGACCAGCCTGGACCCCACCACCGGCAAGGACGACGGGTTCGTGCACCTGAGCATCTCCGGGAATTACCAGTTCCCCGGCGTGGCCAGCAACCCGACCCGGGTTTATAACCAGTCGCTCAGCCACGGCGGCACGCTGGACCTGGTGATGGGCGACTTCACCTCGGTCGGCGGCGTGCCCCGGCAGCAGATCTTCATGCTCAACGTGGCGACCAGCCCGGCGACCGTGACCGCATGGACCTCGCCGGAATGGGACGGCAGCGCCGGCGAGGCCACCCCGGCCAGCCCGACCACGGGATACCCGTACGAGTGCGCCACCGTCGAGCCGTTCTACATCCAGGCCGCGGCCTGGTCGCCGGATGACTCCACGATCTTCATCGGCACCACCGGCTACCACCCGAACGGCTGGCCGGTCGGGGCGACACCCCGTAATGGGCTGTGCGACGCCGCCGCCGCGTTCCCGGCCACCCAGGGCACGGTCCTGCACACCTGGGTCAACTACACCGGCTGCGACTCGCTGTACTCGGCGGCCGCCGACGCCAGCACCGCCTACTTCGGCGGGCACGAGCGGTGGTCATCCAACCCCGATGCCTGCGACCAGGCGGGCACCGGAGCGGTCGCCGCGCCCGGCTTCGAGGGCCTGTCGGCCACGACCGGCACGCTCACCTTCAACCCGACCCGCGGCCGCGGGCTGGGCGCCGACGACATGCTCGACACCACCGCCGGGCTGTGGATCGCCAGCGACAACCAGAACGGCGCCAGCCAGTGCGCGGGCAAGTCAGGTCACGCGGGCATCTGCTTCCTGCCCTACTCTTAACCGGTGACACCCACAAGCCGCACCACACCCGCGGGAGATCTCCCGCGGGTCGTCTACCTGGGCGGACTCGGACGCAGCGGGACGACGCTGCTGGAGCGGCTGCTGGGCGAACTGCCCAGCGTCTGCTCGGTCGGCGAGGTCGTGCATCTGTGGCAGCGCGGGATCGCGGAGGCTGAGCGGTGCGGCTGCGGCGAGCCGCTGCCGGACTGCCCGTTCTGGCGCAAGGTGGGCGAGATCGCCTTCGGCGGGTGGGCTCACGCGGACATGCGCCGTGTCGCCGAACTGCGCCGCTCGGTCGACCGGAGCCGGCATATCCCGCTGCTGGCCGCGCCCGCGCTGGCTCCGTCGTTCCGCCGCCTGCTCGACGAGTACACCGACCACTACCTGCGCGTCTACTCGGCCATCGCGGGAGCAAGCGGGCGCCCGGTCGTGGTTGACTCCAGCAAGCACGCGTCGCTGGCGTTCTGCCTGCGCTGGCGCACCGAGCTAGACCTGCGGGTGGTTCATGTCGTGCGGGACAGCCGCGCCGTCGCATTTTCCTGGACCCGGCGGGTGAGCCGCCCCGAGTCGACCACCAACCCGTTCATGCTGACCTACTCACCGACGAGGGCAGCCTGGCTGTGGAACCTCCAGAACGGCGCCCTGCAACTGCTGTCCGCGGAGGGCGTGCCGACACTGCGGGTGCGCTACGAGGATCTTGTGACCGAACCGTCGGCCACGCTGGCCAAGGTCGCGAGCTTTGCCGGAATTCCCGCCGGCGGCGCGGACCTGGGCTTCCTGGGCACCGACGGAAACATCAGCTGGGCAGAACTGGGCGCGGCCCACACGGCCTCCGGGAACCCGATGCGGTTCGCGACCGGCAGGATCCCCATCCGGATGGATGACCGGTGGCGGGCCGCATTGCCGGCCGCCCAGCGCCGCCGGGTCACCGCCCTGACCCTGCCGCTCCTAGCCCGGTACGGCTATACGGGCCACGCTACCTGAGCACTCCCGCCCGGCCTGCCATCCCGCGGGCTCGGCACTCAGCTCGCAGGCCCGGCCCGCTACCGGGTGACCCGGCGCGTCGCCGTCCGGGCCAGCAGCTGAATCGCGAAAGGCACATCGTCCCAGAGATATCTGCGCGCCAGGCGGCGGGGCTCCAGGATTAGCCGGTGCGCCCATTCCAGGCCGAGGCGCTGCACGAGCGGAGTTGCCCGTGGAGTTACCCCCGCGGCCATCGGAATACCGCCGCCGCAGGCGAGGTACCAGGCATTGGGCCATGCCTGCCGAAGCTGCTCGATGAGTTTTTCCTGTTTGGGAAAGCCCAGCCCGACCAGGACCAGATCCGGAGCAGCGGCGACGACAGCGGCCACGGTCTGCCGGACCCCCTCGGCTGTCCGGTCAAAGCCGAATGGCGGTGAGTCAGTACCGACTACGCGCAAGTCCGGAGATCGCAAGCGCAGCGCTTCAGCCGCTTTGTCCGGCACCCCGGCGGCGCCACCGAGAATGAACACCGACCGCCCGTCAGCTGCGGCGGCCGCGCTGAGCGAGAGCACCAGCGCGGATCCGGTCACGCGTTCCGGCAATACCTGGCCGCCGGCCCGTGCCGCCCAGACCAGAGGCATCCCGTCCGCGACCACGAGTGACCCTGAGGCCACGAGTTCAGCCAGGTCAGGATTCCGGCTCGCCAGCCGGGCCACATCCACGTTCACCGTGATGATGGATCCGCCACGTCCCGCTGTCCACGCCACCCGGACAGCGTCGACTACTTCACGCTCCGTCAGTGCATCAAACCAGATCTTTCCTACCTGCACCCTGGACTGGCCCGGGCTCGCTTTCAGTGATGTCATATTTATCCTTGCTTCCAGTGACTTCTTAGTCTAAAGCACGCTGACTAGCTATAAACCAGGAGTCGCGGAACTCACCCGCTCAGGCCGCCTTAAGCCCGCCCAGTCCAGGGAATACCGATTCGATTCGGTGCGAAATGAGTGGCGCCGAGAACGGCAACAACCAAGGGGCCAAGCCAAGCCCGATGTGACGGGCTCTTTTGACGGCGCGCGGGCCGGTGCAGTGCCGCCGGGGCGGGCTGATCCTCCTGATGATCCGGGCCAGCACGCCGGGTCGGACGCCAGTCCGGCGGCGGGGGGAAGCCGCCGTCCGGGGGCGGTGCGGCGGATGATGCGCCGTGCGACTGACTCCGTAGGCTCGCCCCGCTACTGGTGCGGCCGCAGCACGCTGCCGTGGTGGCCGTGCAGGTAGATGCGGCGCTTAGCGGAAGTGCCGGGTGATGCTGGGAGGCGATGCCGCCGGCTGGCTGCCCCGTCCGCTGGTCGCCTGAATCTGCCGAAGTTACCGTCTCGTAATAGATCCTGACCAGCACAGATACATTGCTGACGGTCAGTTCCGGTCGAATCGGGCCTGCTAAGCGGCCAGCGCGGGCGAAACGCGATGTCCGAGAATTCCGTCGTTCTGGCTACCATCAGGGCTCAATTCCGTTAACGTCCAACGCTGATAACCCGTTGCTGCCATCCACCCCAGGACAAGCAGCAAACCCGCCGAGTCTCTGGCCCAGCCAGAGAGCCGGGGACCCACGTATCCCCGGGGTGAATCGGCGGACCGGGCCCGCGAGAGCGGCCCGGGCCGCCGTAGGGCTCCTCCGGCCCGAACCCGTCAGCTAACCCGGTAGGCGGCCTAGGAGAGGAGTTCGACGTGGAGCGCTCGCCCCACGGCCGGCACACCGCAGCTCCATCCTGCGAAGCGGTGGCCAGAGCCAGATCACGAAAAAGAGCTAAGGCGGCACGGCGCGTTTGGCTCGTCACGCTGCTGGCCGTCATCGCGCTGGTAGCAGGCACAGTCGCCTTCATCGGCACGAGGCAGACCGTCCAGTTCGCCGCGAGCGACACGCAGGTCCCGCTGTTCGGATCGTCGGCCCAGGCCAACGACCTCGCGCAGGAGACCACCGATTTCGGCCACATGCCTATTGTCCGTGTTTACTACCCTGGCCTCCCGAGTGCCAACGCCTGGACCACGGGCATGCCCGCGGCCAACAAGTCGGCCGTCATCGTAAGCTTCAAGGCGCTGCCGACGGCGATCCTGTCCGGACAGGACGATGCGGTGCTCTCGCACTTCTTCGACACCGCTCCGACCGGAAATCCCATCTACTACTCGTACTACCACGAGCCCGAGGACAACATCGCGGCCGGCCAGTTCACCCTGTCCGACTACAAGGCGGCCTGGGCGCATGTCGTCGCGCTCGCCGACGCCGCGGACAATCCTGATCTCCACTCGACGCTGATTCTGCAGGGCTACGACCTTGTTCCCGCTTCGCATCGCAACTGGAAGGACTATCTGCCCGGCGGAGGCATCATCAGCACCCTTGGCTGGGACGCCTATCCGGTGGGAAGCGCCGTCAATCACGACCCGAAGCCGACACCGCCCGCGCAATTCATGGGCCCGGAGATTGCCGCATCGAAGAGTGTCGGCCTGCCCTTCGGCTTCGCCGAGTTCGGCCTGTCGACCGCGACGGGCCGCCCGGCCTGGCTGACCGAGGTGGGCAACTACCTCATGCAGAGCGGCGCCCTGTTCGCCACCCTCTTCAACGGCTGCGCGCAATACCCCACGCTCAAGCTGACCGACGCCCCCTCGATCGCGGTGTGGAAGAGCTTCGTGGCCAAGTCCGGCACGGACATCCCGACGCCGACACCCACATCCACCCCAGACCCCGCGCCAACATCAACGTCCACCCCCACCCCCACCCCGTAACCCCCACTCCCACTCCCACTCCCACGCTCACGCCGAGCCCGACCGACACGGCGACGCCGCCGCCGACGATTGCTAACAACCCCCTGGTCAACGGACTGGCGCTGAGCCCGGCGGCCATTACGGGGAGCGGCACGTACGCCGCCATCACCTTCAGCCTGAGCCAGGCCTCGGACGTGACCATCCTCGTCCTCGACGCCAAGGGCACGGTGGTCCGCACGCTGACCAAGCCCGCCCGGGCAGCAGGCAAGGTCGCGATCCGGTACTACGGGTTCGACGGTTCCGGACACCGCGAGCCGGCCGGGAATTACCAGGTCCTGGTCGTGGCCAGCAACGCCAACGGCAGCGGGACGGCGGAGTCGCCGCTGCAGATCGGCGCTCCGTGAGCTGAGACGGCCCGGCCGCGGCCGAAAATGCCGCGGCCGGGCAGAAGCTGAGTCAGGCCGGCTGCCCGCCAGCGGAGGTTGTCCCGCCAAGAGGGCCGCGCCAACAGCGCGGCCCTCTTGGTTTTGTTACCTGGTATTCACCGCGCTGCACCCGATATTCCGGCCGCTTATGCGCGGGAAAGGCCCGGCAAGCGCTTTCCAACACCGGGCTCCGGCGGCCCGGGTAACGATGGCCAGATAATCGGGTCAGAAGCCTCCGGGCGCGCTCGCCGGAAACCTCACAGTGTCTGTGTGAGTACGGTATGATCTGGTTTCTTACGGTGGAACGGGCTGGGTTGCGGCTTGTCCAGGTCAGTCCGGATTTCACTGCCTGAGCGCGTATACGCGCTCAGCACGTGGCATGACAGGGGGAAAGATCTTGCTAGGCGTTGCACGTAGGCTCATCCCGCTAGTCGCCGGCGCCATGGTCCGGTGGCCGGCTTCGCCGCTCCATCGGCCTTCGCGGGGCAGACCATCACCGGCGCGGTCTCTGACGTAGGCCAGTGACCTCACGCCCTCGGTTCCCGGCGGTCAGTGTTACCCCGCGGCTAACCAGAATAATTGCCGCCGCATCCTGGTACTCAAGCAGATAGGCGACTGGATCTACGCCGGCGGGATCATCAGCAGCGTGACCGACCGCACCACCGGTGTCACCACGACCGGGTTCCACAACATTTTCCGGTTCAGTGCCACCACGCACAAGGTCGACACGTCGTGGAAGCCGCAGTTCTACTCGTCGGCTCAGGCCAATAGCACCACCGCGTACAACGACTCAGCGATAACCGGTATCGCCACCGACGGGGCGGGCACCCTGTACGTGGCCGGCAGTTTCAGCCAGTACGCGCCGATGCCCGGCGCGGCGGGCGTCGCGCGCCGGGGAGTGGCCGCGATCAACGCCAGCACCGCCGCGCTGCTGCCGTTTAACGCCAAGGTCTGCACGGGCGGGGGCGCCTGCGTGGTGAATGATGTCGAGTACGTCAATGGCACGGTGTGGCTCGGCGGGCACTTCACCGAGATAGCGGGCCAGGCGGTCAACTCGCTGGCCTTCGTCAACCCCATCACGGGCGCGCTCACGGGCACCCAGCTCCCCGTCTCCGGCGCCGTCACCAGCACCGTAACCACCAAGGTGGCTCAGATCGCCGTCAATCCGCAGCAGACCCAGGCGGTGATGATCGGGAACTTCACCTCGGTCGGCGGCGCGACGCACGATGAAGTGGCGGTTCTTGACATCACGGCGACGGGCGGAGCCACCATCGACCCGTGGAATGACCCCAAGAACCTCGGCGCCAGCAACTCCAGCAACTGCAGTTCCACCGATACCTGGGCCCGCGGCGTGGACTGGGACCCCACCGGCACGTATTTTGATATCGCCGCCAGTGGCGGCGGGGGCCAGAATGCCTTTGGCGCGCATGGCGCGCTATGCGACGCCTTCTCGCGATTCAAGAGTGACGGGAACCCCAACACGCCATTTCCGCTGATCGTGAACGTCACCGGCTTCGACTCGCTGTTTACCGTGGTGGACACCGGCAATATCGTCTACACCGGCGGGCATAACAAGTCCCTCAACCATGCGGTGTATGTCAATGGCGTGAAGGTAAAGGCCACGCAGCAGTCTCACTACGGCATCGGGGCCATCGACGTCAACCCCTCGGATGCAGGCTATGGCGCCGCTATCGCCAACTGGAACAACACGACCACCACCGGCCGGGGGGCCGGCTGGGCGTCATCGCTGAGCAACACGAGCCTGGGCATCTATGTGGGCGGCGACGCGCAGACCGTGGGAACCGACGCGACCATTAAGCGGCTGGCCTTCTTCCCGGTCAGCTGACGTCCAGGCGTCAGCGGTCCGGTAGCAGCGGGGAGGCTGCTGTCGCGCTGCCGTCGTTCACCCTGGGCCGGGAACGCTAGCTACCCGGCCTCGGTGATCATGGCGGCGCCGACCGTGGCGTTGGTCGCCTCGTCGATCAGGATCAGCCCGCCAGTCGTCCGGTTACGCGCGTAGGGCTCACAGAACAGCGGCTGGGTGGTCCGCAGCGTCACCCGGCCGATCTCGTTCAGGCCCAGCTGGCCAGCCTGCTCGTCGCGATGCAGGGTATTGACGTCCAGCCGGTACTGCAGGTCACGGACGATGGCCTTCACCGTGCGGGTCGTGTGCTTGACGATCAGCCGGCTGCCCGCGGCGAGCGGCCTTGAGTCGGTCATCCAGCACACCATCGCCTGGACATCCTGGGCCGCCGGAGGCTGGTTGTGCGGACGGCAGAACATGTCGCCGCGGGAAACGTCCAGGTCATCATCGAGCAGCAGGGTGACCGACATCGGCGGGTACGCCTCGGCGACCGGCCCGGCGGCGGTGTCGATCCGCTGAATCGTCGTGGTCAGCCCGGACGGCAGGTGCATGACCTCATCGCCGGGCTTGAGCACGCCCCCGGCCACCTGGCCCGCGTAGCCGCGGTAGTCGTGCAGATCCGGATCAGTGGCCTGGTGCGGCCTGATCACGTATTGCACCGGGAACCGGACGTCGATCAGGTTCCGGTCGGACGCGATATGCACGTGCTCCAGATGGTGCAGCAGGGACGGCCCGTCGTACCAGGGCATGGTCGCCGAGCGCTGCACGACATTGTCGCCGTGCAGCGCGGAAATGGGGATGAAGGTGAGGTCACCGATCTCCAGCTTCGCCGCGAAGGCAGTGAACTCGCTGGCGATCTGCTCGAATACCGCAGCGTCGTAGCCGACGAGGTCCATCTTGTTCACCGCGAGCACCAGGTGCGGTACCCGGAGCAGAGTGGCCAGGAAGGCGTGCCGCCTGCTCTGCTCGGTCAGCCCGTTACGGGCGTCGACGAGAACGACGGCGAGGTCAGCGGTCGACGCGCCGGTCACCATGTTCCGCGTGTACTGGATGTGGCCGGGCGTGTCCGCGATGATGAATTTCCGCTTCGGCGTGGCGAAGTAGCGGTAGGCCACGTCGATGGTGATGCCCTGCTCGCGCTCGGCCCGCAGGCCGTCGGTCAGCAGGGCCAGGTTGGTGTATTCCTCGCCCCGCTCGCGGCTGGTGCGCTCCACCGCGGCGAGCTGATCCTCGAAGATTGACTTCGAGTCGTAGAGCAGGCGGCCGATCAGCGTGCTCTTGCCGTCATCCACCGAGCCGGCCGTGGCCAGCCGCAGGATATCCATATGCCTATCGCCGTCCGGGTAGCTCATGCCGGGACCGCTCAGCGCCGCCGTCATTAGAAGTATCCTTCCCGCTTGCGGTCTTCCATCGCCGCTTCGCTGGCCCGGTCGTCCGCACGGGTCTGGCCGCGTTCGGTGATGCGGGTGGCGCCGATCTCGGCGATGACGTCGGCGATCGTGACCGCGGTGGACTCCACCGCGCCGGTGCAGGTCATGTCGCCCACCGTCCGGTAGCGGACGCTCGCCTCGAACACCGGCTCGTCATCCGCCCGCACGACGTGCTGGTTATCGGCCAGCAGGATGCCATCCCGCTCGAAGACCGCCCGCTGGTGCGCGAAGTAGATGGCCGGTATCTCCAGGCCCTCGCGCTCGATGTAGTACCAGATGTCGAGCTCGGTCCAGTTCGACAGCGGGAACACCCGGATGTGCTCGCCCCGGTTGATCCGGGTGTTGTACAGGTTCCATAGCTCCGGCCGCTGATTCTTCGGGTCCCACTGGCCGAACTCGTCGCGGAAGGAGAAAACGCGCTCCTTGGCCCGGGCCTTCTCCTCATCCCGGCGGGCGCCGCCGAACACCGCGTCGAAGCGGTGCTCGGCGATCCCGTCCAGCAGGCTGGTGGTCTGCAGCCGGTTACGGCTGGCCCAGCGGCCGGTTTCCTCGACCACCCGGCCGTCATCGATGGCTTCCTGCACCGACGCCACGATCAGGCGGATCCCGAGCTCGGCGACACGGCGGTCGCGGAAGTCGAGGACCTCGGCGAAGTTGTGCCCGGTGTCCACGTGCATGACCGGAAACGGGATGCGCGCGGGCCGGAAGGCCCGCTCCGCCAGGGCGAGCATGACGATCGAGTCCTTGCCCCCGGAGAACAGCAGCACCGGGCGCTCGAACTCGGCGGCCACCTCGCGCATCACGTGAATCGACTCGGCCTCAAGAACGTCGAGTTGCGAGAGCAGGTAGTCGGAACGCGTCACTGCCATCAGGAAGACTCCGGGCTAGAGGACGTACGTGCTTGGCTGCGCTAGCCGTCTGGGCTCACTTGCTGGCGCTGATAGCGGAGCCGATCGCTCCGAGCAGCGGGCCCGCGAGCGGGGCTAGACAGATCAGGATATCCGGCAGCGAGGGATGCTCCTGGTTGTACGCCAACCTTGAGCCGTCAATTCGGGACGCGTGCAGGCCCGCGGCCCGCGCGACCGCGACCGGCGCGGCGGAGTCCCATTCATACTGCCCGCCGCTGTGGATGTAGGCGTCCGCGTCCCCGCAGATCACGGCCGCGGCCTTGGCCCCGGCCGAGCCAAGCGGCAGCAGGACCGCACCGGCCTGGTCGGCCAGCGCCTGGATGAACGCGGGCGGACGGGTCCTGCTCACCACGAAGCGGAGATTGCGGGGCAAGGCCGTCGCGGCCGCCTGAGCCTCGGCCGGCGGCCCGGCCCGGCCCCCGGGGGCGCCGGCCGTGGCCATGACGGGCTCCGCCGTGCTGAGCACCTTCCCCTGCGCGGGCAGGGCGACCGCGCCCGCGGTCAGCTCACCCCGCTCCCACAACGCGACGTGGACGGCCCAGTCCGTCCGGCCGGCCTCGCCGAACTCCCGCGTCCCGTCCAGCGGGTCAACGATCCATACCCGGCTCGCCGACAGCCGGGCATGATCATCGCGGCCCTCCTCGGACAGCACGGCGTCGCCCGGCCGCAGCCGGGCCAGCTCCCCGGCCAGGAACTCGTGGGACAGCAAGTCGCCGGCTTTCCGCAGCACGCTCGGATCGCCACCGGCCGCCCGCAGCACGAGCAGCTGACGTCCCGCCTCGGCGGCCAGGTCGCGCGCCAGGCGGTCGTCGTCGGGCATCATCAGGCAGACTCCATCCAGTGGTTTATCCCCGCTACCGCAGCTCAGTACGCCCCGGACCCGCGCAGCACCGCCGAGCAGGTCTTCCACAGGATCTGGAGGTCGAGGACGAGCGACCAATTCTCCACATAGCGCAGATCGAGCCGGACCGACTCCTCCCAGCTTAGGTCAGCACGGCCGTTGACCTGCCATAGCCCGGTCATGCCCGGCTTCACCACCAGCCGGCGCCGGACATAGTCCCCGTACCTGGCCGCCTCGTCCGGCAGCGCCGGTCGCGGGCCGACCAGCGACATGTCCCCGCGAACCACATTGAGCAGCTGCGGCAGCTCGTCCACCGAGTAGCGGCGAAGCCAGCCGCCCACGGTCGTTATCCGCGGGTCATTGCGGATCTTGAAAAGCACTCCGTCGTGCTCGTTCCGGCCGGCCAGCTGAGCCTTGTTGTCCTCGGCGTTCAGCACCATCGTGCGGAACTTATACACGGTGAACGTATGACCGTCCCGGCCCACCCTGGTCTGCCGGAACAGCGCGGGCCCGCCGTCGGCGAACCGGATGGCGATGGCCACCGCAATGAACACCGGGGCCAGCAGCGCGAGCGCCGAAATGCCGAGAATCTTGTCGAAGGCGCCCTTGATGACCAGCTTGGTGCCGGTGAACTCCGGGTGATCAACGTGCAGCAGCGGCAGCCCGGCCACCGGCCTGATCGTCGTGCGCGGCCCGGCCACGTCCAGCAGGGCGGGGGCGACGCACAGGTCGGTGCCCGTCTTCTCCAGCTCCCAGGCGAGCTCCCGCAGCCGCATGCCGCTCATCTCGGGGCAGGCCAGGACGGCCACCGTGTCCGCGTCGTACAGCTCCACCACGCGGGCGACGTTGTTCAGGCCGCCCACGACGGGAACCCCGCCGACCTCGGCGTCACCATCGATGCCCGCCACGCACGCCGCGACGACGGACAGCCCGTGGTAGGTCTCCCGGCGCAACTCGATCGCGAGATCGGCGACCACCCGGGCATGGCCGACGGCGATTACCCGCCGCATGCAATTGCCCAGGCTGCGCCGCCGGTGCAGTCTTTTGCGCAAGGCAAACCGGGCCAGCAGGTTGAAGACGGTGAGGCACGGCAGCGCGATGACCACGTAGCCGCGGGCGATATCGGTCTTCGTCGCATAGGACAGGATCGCGACGGCGGCGGTCAGCGACACCCCGGCGTTCAGCACCCGGCGGAACTCATCGGTGCCGACCCCGATGAAGCGGGCGTCATATCCGCCCGCGAGCCGCAGTATGCACACCCAGATCACCGGCAGGCTGAGGCTGAGCGCCAGGTAACGGCTCGGCGGCTGGGCTGCCGTCGTCGAAGCGCAGGTACAGGGCCAGCAGGCCGGCCGCGAGCGCGCAGAGCGCATCCACGGCGGCCACCTGGCGCAGGTAGGCGTGCGTCCATACGGCCGGCTCCTGCGCAGTCAGGCCGATACCAGCCTTGCCAGCCCGCCGATATCTCGTGAGGGCTGACTGACCTGACACGCCTGCACCCGTCCTCTCGCGGTCGCGCTGACATCCGGCCTTCGCCGGGAGTTCACCCGCCCCTTCACAGGGAAAGACGCCCAGCTAAATACGCCGGTTGACAGCTTTCACCGCGATCTGAGCATCATAGGCCAGACTACGGAGAGTCACATCCGCCCCAGAAGCACCCCTAGTAGTCTGATCATGCCAAACCTCATGCTCACAAGGGGGTCAGTCAGGAATCTCCGGGCGGGAAACTAGGGTGAAATTCGTTCTGCGCCGCGGCCAGGCCCTGCTTTAGCAGCGTTTCGACGGCATCCGCGCACCGGTCGATCAGTTCCGGAATCTGCTTACGCTCAGTAGTGGAAAAGTCACGCAAGACAAAGGCGGCGGGATCCATTCGCCCCGGCGGGCGGCCGATGCCCACCCGGGCCCGGTAGTAGTCCCGCGTTCCCAGGGAGGCAGTAACCGACCGGAGCCCGTTATGCCCGTTATCGCCACCGCCGAACTTCAGCCGGACCGCGCCAAACGGAATATCAAGCTCGTCATGCACGACCAGCACCCGGTCCGCCGGGACCTTGTAGAAGCCGCACAGCGCGGCGACCGGACCGCCGGAACGGTTCATGTACGACTGCGGCTTGCCCAGCGTGACCGGAACCCCGGCCAGCCGGCCGACGGCTACCGCCGCCCCTGACCGGTCACGCTTGAACCGCGCTCCCATCCGCGCGGCCAGCAGGTCGGCGACCATGTAGCCGGCGTTGTGGCGGTTGCCCGCGTACTCGGGGCCAGGATTGCCGAGCCCGGCGATTACCCAGCGTTCATCCGCCATGCAGTGCTCACCTCAGCCGGGCCCACCTGCGCCCGGCAGCCGCCCGGAGCAGCCGGGTCAGGAATCCGCCTCGCCGTCGCCGGCGGGCGCGTCCGGCACCGGGGCCGGCTCGCCGTCGGCCACCTCGGCGACCTCCTCGGCCTCGATGCCGAGCCCGGCCTCCATCTGCTCTGCCGTCGGAGCGGCGATGACGTGCAGGACGAGCAGGTCCGCGTCCACCGCGAGCGTCGCGCCGTCCGGCATGGACAGATCGCCGGCGTGCACCGAGCTGCCGATCTCCATGCCCTCGACGTCAATGGCGATGCCCGTCGGGATGTTGGTGGCCTCGGCCTCGACGGCTATCTGCACCATCTGCTGGTCCAGCAGGCCATCCGGGTGCACGTCGCCGGTCACGTTCAGCGGCACGTCGACGGTGACCTTCTCGCCGCGCCGGACCAGGATCAGGTCCACGTGCTCCACCGAGCCCCGGATCGGATCGCGCTGGACGGCCTTGGGCAGCGCGAGCTCGCTGCCGCCGGGCAGGCCCTCAATCCGGATCAGCACGTTGGCCGTGCGCAGCGCCAGCAGCACATCGTGGCCGGGCAGGCTGACATGCCGTGCGTCGGTGCCGTGGCCATACAGCACGGCGGGCACCCGGCCCTCGCGCCGGACACGGCGGGCGGCACCCTTGCCGAACTCATGGCGCGGCTCAGCGACGATACGTACCTCAGGCACGGCGAAACTCCTCAGCGTTAAGAAAATTCCTGCGCAGTCTAGCCGACCTGGGCCGTCCCGCGTCCGCGCAAGTGCTCAGCTCTGCCCGTCGAACAGGCTTGTCACCGATCCGTCGCTGAACACCTCGTTGATCGCCCGGGCGATCAGCGGCGCGATGGACAGCACGGTGAGCTTGTCGAACCGCTTCTCGGCCGGGATCGGCAGCGTGTTGGTGACGATCACCTCGCTGATCGGGGAGTTCTTCAGGCCGTCCACCGCGGACCCGGACAGCACCCCGTGCGTGGCGGTCACGATCACCTGGGCCGCTCCCTGCACGAACAGCGCGTCGGCCGCGTTCACGATGGTCGCGCCGGTGTCGATCATGTCGTCGACCAGGATGCAGGTCCGGCCCGCGACGGCGCCGACGACCTCAAGGACCTTCACCTTGTTGGCCACGTCGGCATCGCGGCGCTTGTGGATGATCGCCAGCGGGCAGCCGAGCCGGTCGGTCCAGCGCTCGCAGACCCGGACCCGGCCGGCGTCGGGGGCCACCACGGTGACCTCCGACAGGTCCAGCCGCTCCTCGATGTAGGAGGCCAGGATCGGGAGCGCGAAAAGATGATCAACGGGCCCGTCGAAGAATCCCTGGATCTGCGCCGTGTGCAGGTCGACGGCCATCAGCCGGTCCGCCCCGGCCGTGGCGAACAGGTCGGTCATCAGCCGGGCCGAGATCGGCTCCCGGCCGCGGTTCTTCTTGTCCTGGCGCGCGTAGCCGAAGAACGGGGCGACCACCGTGATGCGCTTGGCCGACGCCCGCTTGAGTGCGTCCACCATGATCAGGTGCTCCATGATCCACTGGTTGATCGGCGCGGTGTGGCTCTGCAGCACGAAGGCGTCGCAGCCGCGGACCGACTCCAGGAACCGGACGAAGATCTCGCCGTTGGCGAAGTCAAACAGCCTGGTCGGCGTCGGCTCGATGCCGAGGCAGCCCGCTATCTCGTTGGTCAGGCCGGGGAATGCCCGGCCCGAGAAGAGCAGGAGTTTCTTCTCGCCGCTGGCCGTAATGCCCGTCACTGGTCCCGCGCTCCCTCATGTCGCGGCGCGCCTGCCGCCGGCTCCGGCTCGCCGCCATCGGCGGGTGCGCGGCCGTGGCCCGCTACCCGTTCCCCCCCGGCCAGTGTGGTCCCTGGCACCAGGTGAGCGAAAGGCCCGACGCTGGCGCCCGGCCCGACCGTGGCGGACTCGCAGACCGACTGGATCACGGTGGCACCGGCCGCGACCGTGGTGTCACGGAGCAGGCAGCCCGGGCCGATCCTGGCCCCGGCGGCGATGACCGTGTCGCCCTCCAGCTGGGTGCCGGGCCCGATCTCGGTGTCCGGCCCCAGCCGCACCCCGACGTCGATCCAGGTGGAACCGGGATCGTGGATGGTCACCCCGGCCCGCATCCACTTATCGAGGATCCGCTCGTTCAGGACCCGCCGGGCCCAGGCCAGCTGAGCCTGATCGTTCACGCCGAGAACCTCATCCGGATCCACGCACCGCAGGGATGCCACCCGGTGCCCGTCGCCGCGCAGCAGGCCGACCGCGTCGGTGAGGTATTCCTCGCCCTTGGCGTTGTCGGTCGGCACCCGCTTGACGACGTCGGCGAGCAGGTCGCCGTCGAAGGCGTAGACCCCGGAGTTGATCTCGTTGACGGCCCGCTGCGCGGGGGTGGCGTCGGCGTCCTCGACGATCCGGGCGAAGTCGCCGGACGAGTCGCGGATGATCCGGCCGTACCCGGCCGGATTGGCCACCGTCGCGGTGAGCACCGTGACCGCGACGCCGCCGGAGTCATGCACGCCGACGAGTTCCGCGAGCGTCTGGGAGCGGAGCAGCGGGGTATCCGCGTAGGTGACCAGGATGGTGCCGTGGATCAGCCCGACCGACTCGATCACCGTGCGCACCGCATGCCCGGTCCCGCCCCGGCGCTCCTGCACGACGACGGTGGCGTCCGGCACCTGCGCCGCGAGTTGCGCCGCCACCTGACCGCCGGCCTGGCCGGTCACGACGATGAGCCGCGCGGGCGAGAGCTCGCGCGCCGTGGCCAGGACATGGCCCAGCATGGTCCGGCCGCAGACCTTATGCAGGACCTTCGGAGTACGGGTCTTCATCCGCGTGCCCTCACCCGCGGCAAGGACGATGACGGCGGCCGGACCGCTCGCGCTCACTCGGCTCCTCGGTCTCTGTGCAGACACAACGGTCTCGGTGCGGACACGTCTCTGTGCAGACACAAGGCGGGTGGCTCCCCCGCCGGTTCACGTTCCGGACTATCGCAGGATACCGCCAGCCGCCCCCGGCCGACCCGGGATAGCCATCATGCCCCCGTCGTCCCCCTTTGCGGTCCAGCCGCCGCATTATTCTGTCAGTGTCTCGAATTATTATTCGAATATGACTACAGACACGGCTTTCGGGAAATTACGGGAACAGGCGATCGCGCTCCGCCGGGCGGGCAAATCCCGCCGCGAGATCAAGGAACTGCTCGCCATCGGGAGCAATGCCACCCTCAACGAGGCGCTGCGGGGCGAGCCGCCGCAGCCGTGGACGTGGCGGCCGAACGCCAAGGACGACCTGCGCGAGGCGGCCCGGGAACTCCGCCAGCGCGGCCTCGACTACAAGCGGATCGCCGCCGAACTCGGCTGTCTCCAAGAGCTCCGTCTCACTCTGGGTCCGGGACCTGCCCCGGCCGCCGCGGCTGAGCTACGAGGAGTGCTGCAGGAGATCAGCCGAGGGCGTCCGCAGGTACTGGGCTGTCGAGGGCCCGCTGCGCGAGGCCGAGACGGGAGGCGGTCAGCGCCGCCGCGGCGGCCCAGATCGGCGAGCTGAATGATCGGGAGATCCTCATCGCCGGCGCCATCGCCTACTGGTGCGAAGGCGTTCAAGAACAAGCCGTACCGCCGCAGCGACCGGGTCGCTTTCATCAACAGCGATCCGGCATTGATCGGCTTCTTCCTCCGGTTCCTTGACGTCGCGGGGGTCGAACGCGACCGGCTCATCTTCCGGATCTACATCCACCAGAGCGCTGACGTCGAGGCCGCGGAGAGGTTCTGGCTGGCCGAGGTGCAGGCAGCGCCGTCGCAGTTCAGGAAGACGGCGCTCAAGAAGCACAGTCCGGTAACTGTCCGCAGGAACACGGGCGAGGACTACCGCGGCTGCCTCCGCATCGACGTACGGCGCAGTTCGGACCTGTACCGGAAAATCGAGGGCTGGGCGGCGGCCGCCATGGCTAGCGGCAGCCGCGGTCACGAATCGCCGGACCGGGCGCGCTCGGTATCGTAGTTGTGCCACCGATCGGCAAGTGCTATTCGTCGCTTTAGTCCGGCGTAGGGTAATTGGCAGCCCACAGGACTTTGAATCCTGTTTGTCCTGGTTCGAATCCAGGCGCCGGAACTACCAGCCACTACCCTGGTTCGGGTCGTGGCCATCCGGCCCGGCTGCCTGCCAGCCGGCCGTGGCCGTCGCGAGCCCTGGTGCTGTGATCTTCGTTACAAATTTGCGAAATGTCCACCTGACGCTTGTGTAACCTACGGTAGCGTAAGCTACGGTTACGTAAGCGTATTTGCATCGGCCCTTGAACCCGGTGTATGCGAAGGCGCTCGCCCTCTGATCGTCCCCACCAGCCGAGCGAGGAACGCCGATGACCGCTACCACCGACCGAGCCGAGGTACCCGGCACCGTCATCACGCCGCCCGCCCCCGGCCCGGCCCGGGCCCGCCCGGAGATTGACCCGGAACCCAGCAGCACCTTTGAGCGGGTCCTGGTCGGCGTCTTCGTCGCCGTGCCGTTCCTGGCCCTGGTCGCCGCGATCCCGGTGGCCTGGGGCTGGGGCCTGGGCTGGCACGACATCGTGATCGCGGTCGCCTTCTACCTGGTCACCGGGCTCGGCATCAGCATGGGCCTGCACCGCTACTTCACGCACGGGTCCTTCAAGGCCGTCCGCGGCTTCAAGATCGCGCTGGCGGTGGCCGGGTCGCTGGCCATCGAGGGCCCGGTGATCACCTGGGTCGCCGATCACCGCAGGCACCACAAGTACAGCGACAAGGAAGGCGACCCGCACTCCCCGTGGCGCTTCGGGAACGACGTCCGGGCGCTGGCCAAGGGCCTCGCCTTCGCCCACGTCGGCTGGCTGTTCGACGGCAATGTCACGTCGAAGGAGAAGTTCTGCCCGGACTGGCTGGCCGACCCCGACGTGTCCAGAATCTCCCGGTGGTTCCCCGCGATGGTCACCGCCTCGCTGCTCGCGCCGGCCCTGATCGGCGGACTGTGGTCGATGTCCTGGCAGGGCGCGGTCACCGCATTCTTCTGGGCCAGCCTGGTCCGGATCGCTTTCCTGCACCACGTCACCTGGTCGATCAACTCGATCTGCCACACCTTCGGCAAGGAAGAGTTCGAGGTCAGGGACAAGTCCAGGAACGTGTCCTGGCTGGCGATCCTGTCCTTCGGCGAGTCCTGGCACAACCTGCACCATGCCGACCCGACCTGCGCGCGCCATGGCGTCCTGAAGGGGCAGATCGACATCGCGGCCCGGACCATCTGGCTGGCGGAGAAAGCCGGCTGGGTCTACGACGTCCGCTGGCCCGACGAGGACCGGCTGTCCGGCAAGCAGACCAGCGATACCAGGAAGCTGGGCTCCATGACCAGGCGCCGGTCGGCCGGGGTCGCGGGATGACGCGGGCCGCCCCGGGCCGCGGCCGGATGGCCCGGGCGGCTAAGGCCAATTGGCTGAGTTCCGGATTGGTCGCCATGATGGAGCAGTGACGAGCCCGCGCGCTGGATCCAACCGGAAGAGAATGACCGGCCAGGAACGCCGGCAGCAACTGCTCGACATCGGCCGCCGGCTCTTTGCCGAGCGCGGCCTGGACGGTACCTCGATCGAGGAGATCGCCGCGCAGGCCGGCGTCTCCAAGCCGGTGGTGTACGAGCACTTCGGCGGCAAGGAAGGGCTGTACGCCGTCGTCGTCGACCGGGAGGTGGACCGCTTCCTGGCGATGGCGACCAAGCTGCTGGAGGGCGAGGACACCCGGGAGAAGTTTGAGGCCGCCGCGATCTCGCTGCTCAAGTACATCGAGGAGAACACGGACGGCTTCCGCATCCTGGTCCGTGATTCCCCGCCGGGATCGGGTTCCGGCACGTTCGCCAGCCTGATCAGCGATATCGCCAGCCAGGTCGAGTACATTCTCGGCGACGTCCTGGCGGCCCGGGGGTACGACCCCAAGCACGCCCCGATGTACGCCCAGATGCTCGTCGGCATGGTGGCCTTCACCGGCCAGTGGTGGCTGGACGCGCGCAAGCCCAAGCTGGAAGAGGTCGCGGCCCACCTGGTCAACATGGCCTGGAACGGCCTGTCCCAGCTGGACCCCAAGCCGCGGATCTCCGCCGAGGTGATCAGGAAGTTCAAGGACCAGGCCAGCTAAAACCCCGGGCCAAGGGAAACGGGGCCAGCGGGGCCGGCCGCCCGCCCCGGCCGGCGCTAGCGCCGGGCCGCGACGACGAAGACCCGCCGGAACGGCAGCACGGTGCCGTACGGCGCCGCGGGGTAGGCCTCCCGGGCCCGCGCGCCGTACTCGGCCAGGAACTCACCGGCCGGCCCGGGGGCGAGCGCGGCCAGCACCGGCCGCAGTCCGGTGCCCTTGTACCAGTCCAGGACGGGATCGGCCCCCGGCAGCACATGCAGGTAGGTAGTTTCCCAGGCGTCAACGTCGCAGCCGGCCCGGGCCAGCAGGTCCAGGTACTCCGCGGGCTGCGCCGCCTGGCGGTTCAGCTCGACATCACGCAGCAGCGGGTGCCAGCGCGGCGAACTGGCCAGCTCGCTGAGGATCTGGTGACTGGGCTGATCGAAATTGCCCGGTACCTGGAACGCCAGCCAGCCGCCCGGCGCCAGCATGTCCGGCCAGCGGGACAGCACGTCCAGCTGATCCGGGACCCACTGCAGCGCGGCATTGGAGACAATCACGCCGGCCGGCCGCGCGGGCTGCCATTCCCGCAGGTCGGCCAGCTCAAAGCTGAGCCGCTCCGGGCCCGGCAGCGCCCGGGCCGACCGGATCATCTCCGGCGAGCTGTCCACGCCGATGACATCCGCCCCCGGCCAGCGGTCGGCCAGCGCCGCGGTCAGCTCACCGGGCCCGCAGCCCAGGTCGGCGACCAGGCCGGGATCCGTTGCGCCGACCCGGGCCAGCAGCTCGAAGAACGGCCGGGCCCGCTCGCCGGCGAACTGGTGATACTGATCCGGGTCCCACATGACCATGCCCCTATCTCTTGATATCAAGATACCTGCCTCCGGTTTTACTAGCCCGGATTCTCGATGTCAAGAGATATGCTTCGGGCCATGAACTCCTCCCGCGGCGGCATGGTCAGCCCGCCGCTGCGCGACGAGGTGGATGACCTGGTGGCCAGCTGGCAGGCCGAGCGGCCCGACCTGGACGTCGAGCCGCTGCAGGTACTGAGCCGGGTCTCGCGGCTGGCCCGGCATCTCGACCGGGCCCGCCGGGCCGCGTTCGCCGCTCATCAGCTGGAGACCTGGGAGTTCGATGTTCTATCCGCGCTGCGGCGCCAGGGCCCGCCGTATCAGCTGAGCCCGGGCGCGCTGCTCCGGGCCACGCTGGTTACCTCGGGGACCATGACGAACCGGATCGACCGGCTGGCCGGCGCCGGGCTGGTCCGCCGGCACCCGGACCCGCTGGACAAGCGCGGCGTGCTGGTCACGCTGACCGAGCGCGGCCGGACGGTCGCCGATGCGGCCCTCGCCGACCTGCTGCAACGGGAGCGGAAACTGCTCACCGGGCTGGACCCGGCGCAGCGGCGGGAGCTGGCCGGGCTGCTGCGAGTCCTGCTCGCGCCCTTCGACGCGGATACCGGACCCGACCCCGGATGAGAGCCGCCCAGTTAGGGAACGGATGCGTCCCGCCACTGCCGTTCTAGCCAGCGCCGCCCTGGTGGTCACCGTCCTGGCGGCGGTGGTGGTGGTCGCCCTGGTGGCGACGAGCAGGCCGGCCGGCCCGGCCCGCCCGGAGCACCGCCGGAGCACGCCGGTCACCAGCTACTACCTGGCCCTGGGCGACTCGCTGTCCCGCGGCTTCCAGCCGAACCCGGCCGGCCACAGCGTGCCGACCGACCAGGGCTACCCGGACCAGCTTTACGCGATGCTGCGTCCCGGCCACCCGGGCCTGCGGCTGGTCAAGCTCGGCTGCGGCGGCGAGACCACCGCCACCATGATCCACGGGGGGATCTGCTCCTACCCCGGCGGCTCGCAGCTAGCCGCCGCGGTGGCGTTCCTGCGGGCGCACCCCGGCCGGGTATCCCTGGTCACCATCGACATCGGCGCCAACGACGCGAACGGCTGCTTCTTCCGGCTGAGCCTCGGCCGGGTGGCTGACTGCATCGGATCGGCGGTCCCGCATATCGGGGGGAACCTGACGACGATCATGCGGGCGCTGCGGGCCGCGGGCGGCCGCCAGCTCCGCATCATCGGCATGAGCTATTACGTGCCGGAGCTCGCCGTGTGGCGGGACGGCGTCGCGGGCCAGCTGATCGCGCGGCTGAGCGTGCGGCTGGCCGCCGTCCTCAACGACCTGCTGACCAGCAACTACGCTGCTTTCGGCGCCCGCGTGGCGGATGTGTCCGGCGCGTTCAGCAGCGCGGATTTCACCAGCCAGGCCACCGGATCGGCCCTGGGCACGGTGCCGCGCAACGTCGCCGAGATCTGCTCGTGGACCTGGGCCTGCACGCCGCGGCCGCGCGGCCCGAACGAGCACGCGAACGCGGCCGGCTACCGGGTGATCGCCCGCGCCTTCCTGCGCGCCGATCTGCGCTGACCAGCCGGCCGCCCGCCAGCCGGCCAGTTCCCGCCCGCCGGCCAGTCCCGCTCAGTCGGCCAGTTCCTCGGCCAGTTCCAGCCAGCGCTCTTCGAGGCCGGCCTTGTCCGCCTGAACCGCGCGCAGCTGCGCGCCCAGCTCGATCAGGCTGGTGTAGTCGCTGGCGCTGGCGGCGAGCGCACTGGTGAGCTCCGCCTCCCGCTCGGTGACCGCGGCCAGCTGGCGCTCCAGCCGGCTGAGTTCCTTGCGGCCGGTCCGCTGCCGGGCGGCCGGCGACGGGGCCCGGCCGGCCCCCGCGCGGGCGGTGGCCGGCGGCGCGCTGCGCGCGCGCTCGCGGCGCTCGAGATACTCGGATATGCCGCCGGGCAGGAAGTCGAGCTGGCCCCCGGCCAGCGCCACCACGTGGTCGGTCACCCGCTCCAGGAAGTACCGGTCGTGGCTGACCACCACGAGCGAGCCGGGCCAGCCATCCAGCAGGTCCTCGAGCTCGGTCAGCGTCTCGATATCCAGGTCGTTGGTCGGCTCGTCCAGGAAGAGCACATTCGGCTCGGCCATCAGCAGCATCAGCAGCTGCAGCCGCCGGCGCTCGCCGCCGGACAGCTCGCCGACCAGGGTCCACTGCGTCTCCCCGCCCAGGCCGAGTCGCTCCAGCAACTGGCTGGCCGACAGCTCCCCCTTGCCGACCTCGACCATGCCGCGCACTTGCTCGGCCGCTTCCAGCACGCGCAGCGCCGGGTCGATCTCGGTGGCCTCCTGGGTCAGGTAGCCGAGCCGGACCGTCTTGCCGCGCACGACCTTGCCCTCGGCGCGCAGGCCGGCCGCGGCGGGCGGATCCCCGGGCGGCGGAGCGCCGGGGGGCGGAGCGCCCGGCGGAAGTGCCGCCGCGGGCGGATCCGCCGGGGCCAGCGTCCCGGCCAGCAGCCGCAGCAGCGTCGTCTTCCCGCTGCCGTTGACTCCCACCACGCCGACCCGGTCACCGGGCCCGAGCTGCCAGCTGACGTGGTCGAGCAGCACCCGCTGGCCGGCCAGCACGGTGGCGTCGGCCACCTCGAGCACGGTCTTGCCCAGCCGGGCCCCGGCCAGCCTGGTCAGCTCCACCTGGTCGCGCGGGGCCGGCTCGCCCTCGATCAGCGCGGTGGCGGCCTCGATCCGGAACTTCGGCTTGCTCGTCCGGGCCGGCGGCCCGCGCCGCAGCCAGGCCAGTTCCTTGCGCAGCAGGCTGCGCCGCCGCTTGTCCGCCGCATCGGCGATCCGCGCTCGTTCCGCTTTGGCCAGCACGTACGCCGAGTAGCCCCCCTCGTACGGGCGCACCTGGCCGCCGCCGACCTCCCAGGTCCGCTCGCAGACGGCGTCCAGGAACCAGCGATCGTGCGTGACGACGACGAACGCCGGGCCCGGCCGGCCCAGGTAGCCGGCCAGCCAGCTGATCGCCTCGATGTCCAGGTGGTTGGTGGGCTCGTCCAGCAGCAGCAGGTCATGCGACCCGCACAGGAGCGCGGCCAGCCCGACCCGGCGGCGCTCGCCACCCGACAGCCGTTCGGCCAGGCTGTCCAGGCTCACCCCGCCGAGCAGGGCCTCGGCCACCCCGCGGGTCCGCGGGCTGGCCGCCCAGGCGTGCTCGGGCAGCGTGCCGAAGACGAGTTCCCTGACCCGCCCGGTCAGCTCCTCGCTTTGCGGCAGATGGCCAAGCCGGAGGCCGCCGGTGCGGGTGACCCGGCCGGAGTCCAGCGCGGCGGTGCCGGCCAGCGCGGCCAGCAGCGTGCTCTTGCCCGCGCCGTTGCGCCCCACCACGCCGATCCGGTCCCCGGCCGCCACGCCGAGCGACACGCCGTCGAGCAGCACCCGGGGCCCGAAGGCCTTGGCCGCAGCTTCCAGGTTGACCAGGTTCACCCGCGCTCACCGCCGGTGATGATCGCCGCTCCGGGAACCGGCCCGTGCACTCGCGCGACCGCCCGGCAGACCCCGGCGCCGGTCAGCGAGACGGCCAGTTCGCGCGCGCCCGGCGCGTCGGCGGCCAGGAACGCGCAGGTCGGCCCGGAGCCGGAGACGATGGCGCCGATCGCCCCGAGCTCGCGGCCGGCCGCGAGCGTCCGGCGCAGGCCCGGGCGCAGCGACAGCGCGGCGGGCTGCAGGTCGTTGCTGAGCTGCGGGCCGACCGCGGCCGGATCGGCCGATCGCAGCGCGGCCATCAGCGCGGTACTGAGCTGAGGCGGCGGGGACGGCGGTGGCCGCAGCGGCCCGGCCGCGCTGGCCGCACGGGCCGCGCGCAGCCGGTCGCAGGTCGCGTAGACCTCAGGCGTGGACAGCCCGCCGGCCGAGAACGCGAGCACCCAGTGGTACGTCCCGGCGGCCAGGGCCGCGGTGAGCTGCTCGCCCCGGCCGACGCCCACGGCGGTCCCGCCGAGCAGCGCGAACGCGACATCGCTGCCGACGCCGGCCGCCACCTGGCTGAGCTCCGGCCCGGACAGGCCGGCCTGCCAGAGCTCGTTGCAGGCCACCAGCGTGGCCGCGGCGTCCGCGCTGCCGCCCGCCAGCCCGGCGGCCATCGGAATGCGCTTGCGGATCTCGATCGCCACGGCCGGCTTCGGCCCGCGCCGCGGACCGGCCGCCCGGGCCAGCGCCGCCGCGGCCTGCACGGCCAGGTTGGCGCGGCCGGCCGGGACAGCTTCCGCGTCTTCTCCGGTGACCCGGACGCTGGTCCGGTCCGCGGGCCGGACCGTCACCTCGTCGAAGAGCGATACCGCATGGAAAACCGTCACCAGGTCGTGGTACCCGTCGCCGCGCTGCGGCCCGACGGCGAGCTGGAGGTTCACCTTCGCGGGCACCCGCGCGGTCACATGAGTCACGATCAGACGATCGTACGCGGCCGGCCCGGCCGGCCGGGCCGTGTCGCCACGCAGCTAGCAGGCCCTCCGGACGGCTCCCGGAAAGATGATTTAGCCGGGCGTAAACCACTTAGCCCCGCAGGGCGTCTCAGTTGCGAAAGATGAGGTCAGGAACCCTTAATCATCTTGTTATCTGCCAGAACAACACGAAGCCTGGAGAGGCATGAAATCCCGTGATAGGTTGCGCTCGGTGGTGACTAGGAAGATCAATGTCACCGTCCGCAGCCAGGCCGGGGGGAAGGATCAGCGCACAGGGTTCCTGATGTCAGGCCCGAGTAGCGACTGCTCCCCCCGTCGATATGGGTCGGCAGATCCGGCGGCTGTTGAAGGCAGAAGCAAGCGCTCGGACCTAGGCCATCGCTCCGCGTGGCCAGGGAAAAACCAGCACCACTGAAGGTCCCGCAAGAGCCGCCCGCCCCGGGTGGTCCCAAAAAGAAGGAGACACGGGATGCGTAACCGCATCATCACGCTGGCGGCAACAGGACTCGCTGCTGCCGCCCTGAGCCTCGCCGGCATGGCCGGGGCGAGTGCCTCAAGCCACCCCACCAAGAACGCGACTCTGGTCTGCGGCTTCAACTGCTTCAACCTGTCGAACCTGCAGCTTGACGCCACGGGCACCGGCTCGTTCATCCAGAACGCGGTCGGCGGCGCCACCGGCACGTCCGTCAACCTGCGGGCTGCGGGCATCGCCAAGTCGAACGAGGACTTCCAGGCCGCCTTCAACACCACCGTGGGCATCGCCTGTGCCGAGGGCTTCCTGGCCCCGACGTCGATCTTCTGCCTGAACCCGTTCATCTTCTCGGGTGACGCGGTGATCGAGGCGAACTTCGCCCCGGACAGCAACCAGACCGGGCTCTGCGTCGGCAACCAGGCCGCGAATGTGGCCGGCCGCGTCGCGCTGATGCCGTGTGGCGCCAGCCCGAAGACCACGTGGGTCTACGACACGGCCAACTTCTCCGTGTTCCGTCACGGTCACCTGTACGCAGCGTGGCTCAATGGTGCTGACACCAACTTCAGCCACCCGCTGGCGCTGACTGTCAACCCGTCGAGCAAGACCCCGCGCAACGTCCTGCGTACCGACGAGGAGAACCTGACCGCGTCGTTCCTGCCGGACACCCAGCTGTTCACCTTCACGATCGGCCACGCCACCGCCTAGTTCAGGCCCGGCAAAACCGATACACAGCTAGTACCAGCGGCCTCCCCGGTTCACCGGGGGGGCCGCTGTTCTTTCTTTCCTGACCACGCCGGGCGGTGCTGGCCGTCCGGCCGCTGCGCTGGTCAGGCGGCCAGTCAGGCGGCCCGGTCAGGCGGCCCGGTCAGCCTGGCCCGGTCAGGCTGGCTGGCCGCCGCGCATCCGGCCCGCCCGCGCGATGCGCGCGAACTCGGCCACCCCGAGCGATTCGCCCCGCAGCGCCGGATCGACCCCGGCCAGCCGGATCACCCGCTCCGCCTCGGCCGCCGAGCCCGCCCAGGCGGCGAGCGCCGAGCGGAGCGTCTTGCGCCGCTGCGCAAAGGCCGCCTGCACGACCGCGAAGACCTCCTCGCGGCTGGCGCACCCCGGCTGGCCGGCGGGCTGGCCGGCGGCCGATCCGGGTACCGGGTGAAGGCCACCAGCTCGGAATCCACCCTCGGCACCGGCCAGAACACGTTCCGCGGCACTACTCCCGCCCGGTGCACCTCGCCGTACCAGGCGAGCTTGACCGAGGGCACGCCGTACGTCCTGCTCCCCGGCCCGGCGCTCATCCGGGCGGCCATCTCGGCCTGGACCATGACCAGCCCGCGGCGCACCGACGGCATGGTCGCCAGCACGTGCAGCACGACCGGGACGGCCGCGTTGTAGGGCAGGTTGGCGACCAGCACGGTGGGCGGCTCACCGGGCAGGTCCCGCACCCGCGCCGCGTCGGCGGTCACTACCTCGAGCCGGTCCGCCAGCCCGGGGGCCCGGGCGGCGATGGTGCGCGGCAGCTCGGCGGCCAGCACCGGGTCGAGCTCGACGGCGATCACCCGGCGGGCCGCGGCCAGCAGCGGCAGCGTCAGCGAGCCGAACCCGGGGCCGACCTCCAGCACCACGTCAGCCGGGCCGAGCCGGGCCAGCGCGGTGATCCGCTGGACGGTGCCCGCATCGGTCACGAAGTTCTGGCCGAGCCGCTTGGACGGCCGGATCCCGAGCCGTCCGGCCAGGGTCCTGATGTCGGTGGGGCCGAGCCGCCCCGCGCCCGCCCCGGCGCGTCCGCCCCCGGCGCGCCTGGCGCGGTTGCGCCGGTCACGGCTAAGCCCGCCACGGCCCGAAGACGCGCTCGCCGGTCGCGGTGATAGCCGCGCACAGCTCGGCCACGTCCAGCTGCTTCACCTCGGCGATGCAGCGCAGGGTGTACGCGGTCATCGCCGGGACGTTCGGGCGGCCGCGGTTCGGCACCGGGGTGAGGAACGGCGCGTCGGTCTCCACCAGGATCAGCTCGGCGGGCGCCGCCGCGGCGGCATCCCGGAGCGGCTGGGCGCTGGCGAACGTGACATTGCCGGCAAAGCTCATCACGTAGCCGGCTTCCGCGCACCGCTTCGCCATCACCTCGTCGCCGGAAAAGCAGTGGAACACCACGTGCTCCGGCGCTCCCTCCTCCGCCAGCAGCCGGAGCACGTCCGCGTGCGCCTCCCGGTCGTGAATCACCAGCGCCTTGCCGGCCGTCTTGGCGATCTCGATATGCGCGCGGAACCAGTCCTGCTGGACCGATGCCTCGGCGCGATCCCGGTAGTAGTCGAGCCCGGTCTCGCCGACGGCGCGCACCTGCGGCAGCGCCGCCAGCGCCCTGATCTCGGCCAGCACGCCGTCCGCGCCGCCGGGCCCGGCCGCCGCGGCCGCCGTCTCGTTCGGGTGAATGGCGACCGCGGCGTAGACGTCCTCGTGCTCAGCGGCGCAGTCCGCGGCCCAGCGGGACGAGGGCAGGTCACAGCCGATCGTGATCATCCGGGTGATGCCGGCCGCCCGGGCCTCGGCCAGCACGTCCGGCACCGGCCGGTCGATCATGTCCAGGTGGCAGTGGCTGTCGAACGCCGCTGCGGGCAGCGGCTCGGGCGGCCGGGCCGGGCTCACTCCTGCTCCAGCCGGGCCAGCTCCTCGTCCGCGATCGATGGGTCGAGCTTGGTGAACAGCGGCGTCGGGGTGGCCAGCGGGGTGCCGGGCCGGATCGGGGTGTGCTCCCACCGGGCGGCGGCGGCGTAGTCCCCGGTGATGACCGGGTAGCCCGGGCCGCCCTCCTCGGTGACCTCATCGACCCGGGGCATCGCGGACCAGGTCCCGGTGCCGCCGAGCAGCTCGAACACCCGCTGCGAGGACTCCGGCAGGAACGGGGTCAGCAGTGTCTTGCCGTCGTCGATGAGCTGCAGCGCCACGTGCAGGATCGTCCGCATCCGGTCCGGGTCGGACTCGCGGAGCTTCCACGGCGCGTGGTCGGACAGGTACTTGTTGGCCTCGGCCAGGGTCCGCATGGCCTCGGTGATGCCCGCCTTGAACCGGGACCGGGACAGGGCCTCGCCCACCGTGCCGAACGCCCGCCGGGAACTGGCCAGGATGGCCTGATCGGCGTCGGTGAGCTGACCGGCGGCCGGGATCTCGCCGATGTTCCTGGCCGCGAACGACACGCTCCGGTTCACCAGGTTGCCCCAGTTCGCCAGCAGCTCGTCGTTGTTGCGGCGGATGAACTCGGTCCAGGTGAAGTCGGTGTCCTGGTTCTCCGGGCCGGCCACCGCCACGTAGTACCGCAGCGCGTCCACGTTGTAGCGGGCCAGGAAGTCCCGCACGTAGATGACGACCGACCGGGACGAGGAGAACTTCTTGCCCTCCATCGTGAGGTATTCGCTCGACACCACCTCGGTCGGCAGGTTCAGCGCGCCCAGCGGGCCGGGCACGCCGCCGCGCGCGCCCTGGCCGTTGTAGCCGAGCAGCATGGCCGGCCAGATCTCGGCGTGGAAGACGATGTTGTCCTTGCCCATGAAGTAGTACGACTCGGCGTCCGGCGACTGCCACCAGGCCCGCCACGCGTCCGGGTCGCCGGACCGGCGGGCCCACTCGATGGAGGCCGACAGGTAGCCGATAACCGCGTCGAACCAGACGTAGATCCGCTTGTCCGGGCGGTCCCGCCAGCCGTCCAGCGGGACGGGCACGCCCCAGTCCAGGTCCCGGGTGATGGCCCGGGGCTGCAGGTCACCGAGCAGGTTCAGGGAGAACTTCAGCACGTTCGGGCGCCACTGGCCGCTCTTGCTCTGCAGGTACGTGCCCAGCGCGTCGGCGAACGCGGGCAGGTCGAGGAAGAACTGCTCGGTCTCAGCGAAGACCGGCGTCTCGCCGTTGATCTTCGAGCGGGGATTGATCAGGTCCACCGGATCGAGCTGGTTGCCGCAGTTGTCGCACTGGTCACCGCGAGCGCCGTCGTAACCGCAGATCGGGCAGATGCCCTCGATATAGCGGTCCGGCAGCGTCCGGCCGGTGGACGGCGAGATCGCGCCCATGGCCCGGCGGGCGAAGATGTAGCCGTTGTTATAGAGCCCGGTGAAGATGTCCTGGGTGACCGCCCGGTGGTTCAGGGTCGTGGTCCTGGTGAACAGGTCGTACGACATGTCCAGGCCGGTCAGGTCATCCACGATCACCCGGTTGTAGCGGTCGGCGAGCTCCCGGGCGGTGACCCCTTCCGCGTCGGCCTGGACCTGGATCGGGGTGCCGTGCTCGTCGGTGCCGCTGACCATCAGCACCTGGCTGCCCGCCATCCGCTGATATCTGCTGAACATGTCGCAGGGCAGCCCGAAACCGGAAACATGCCCGATGTGGCGGGGGCCGTTGGCGTACGGCCAGGCTGGCGCGGCCAGGATGTGGCGGGTCGTCGGCGACATGGCCAACAGCCTAAGGCCCCGCAGACCTGGCCGAACCGCGACTGCGGCGGCTCTGCCGCCGCGGCACCGCGACCAGGCGGGACGGCTACCGCGGCGGGCCGCCACCGCGGGCGGCCTTGCGGCTGCGGGCCACCGCGTCGTACACCGCGGCCCGGGGCAGCCCGCGCTCTTTCGCCACCGCGGTGATGGCCGCGTTCCGGTGCGTGCCGGACCGCACCCGGGCCGCCACCTCGGCCACGGCCTCCGCCACCGCGTCCGCCACCGCCTCAGCGGAGCCGGTGACCGCGGCCGGGCGGGCCGGGGCGCCCGCCACCACCAGCGTGATCTCGCCCAGGACGCCCGCGCTGGCCCAGCCGGCCAGCTCGGCCAGGGTGCCCCGGCGGACCTCCTCGTGCGTCTTGGTCAGCTCCCGGCAGACGGCCGCCCGCCGGTCCGGGCCGAAGGCCCCGGCCAGGCCGGCCAGGGTCACCCCGAGCCGGCGCGGTGACTCGAAGAAGACCAGCGTCCGCGGCTCGGCGGCCAGCTCGGCGAATCTGCGCGCCCGCTCGCCCGGCTTCCGGGGCGGGAAGCCCTCGAAGCAGAACCGGTCGCTGGGCAGGCCGCAGATGGCCAGCGCGGCGGTGACCGCCGATGGGCCGGGCAGGACGCTGACCCTGATCCCGGCGGCCGCCGCCGCGGCGACGATCCGGTAGCCGGGATCGCTGACGCCGGGCATGCCGGCGTCGGTGATCAGCAGCACGTCGTGGCCGCCCTGCAGCTCGGCCAGCAGCAGGGCGGCCCGCGGAGTTTCCACGTCGTCGTAGTACGACACGATCCTGGCCGTCAGCGGCACGCCGAGCGCGGCCGCGAGCCGGCGCACCCGCCTGGTGTCCTCGGCCGCGATGATCCGGGCCGCGCCGAGCGCTGCGGCCAGCCGGGGCGAGGCATCATCCGGCCGGCCGATGGGGGCCGCCGCGATCAGCAGCAGGCCGGGGGTCACGCCGCCGGAAGTACCGTCGTCGGAGATACCGCCGCCGGAGGTGCCGTCGTCCGTGCCGCTGTCCATCCGCCTCCGCCTCCGCGACAGCTCTGCCTCCGCGACAGCCCCGCCTCCGCGGCAACTGCCTCCGCGACCGCGGATCCGCCCAAGCCGGGGCGCCGCCGGCCACGAAGGCAGGGCAAACTAGCCTATTGCCAGGGACGAAAGTCATCCGTGACAGCATTGTTGTGCATATGACGCGTCCAGACGGGCATCCGCTACGTCTTATGGGTAAGAGGCTAACGATGAGCGGAGCGACGATGAGCCCGAGCGAGCAGGCACCGGACCAGGATACCCGTTTCGTGCAGGACGTCGTGCCGTTCCTGGGCCAGCTGTACCCGGCCGCGCTTCGCATGACCAGGAACCCGTCGGATGCGGAGGATCTCGTCCAGGAGACCTCGGCCAAGGCGTACGCGGCCTTCCATCAGTTCATGCCGGGCACCAACCTGCGGGCCTGGCTGCACCGGATCCTGGCCAACACCTTCATCAACTCCTACCGGAAGAAGCGGCGCGAGCCGCTGCAGGCGTTCAGCACCGACTTCCACGAGGACTGGCAGATCAGTACCGACCCGCTGACCGCCCCGGCGCGCTCGGCCGAGTCCGAGGCGCTCGACCGGCTGGCCGACTCGGAGATCCTGCGGGCGCTGCGCGATCTGCCGGACGAGTTCAAGGTGGCCGTCTACCTGGCCGACATCGAGGGCTACCCCTACCGCGAGATCGCGGAGATCATGGGGACGCCGATCGGCACCGTGATGTCGCGGCTGCACCGGGGCCGCGGCAAGCTGCGCCAGAAGCTGGCCGCCTACAACCCCAAGCGCGGGCTCGCCGCCCTGACCGGCGGGGCAGGCTGACCTGCGGAGTGGATTGACCGGCGGCGCGGGCTAACCGGCGCGTTGGCTGACCGTCGGGGGCGGGTGACCGGGCCGGCTAGCGGGCTGACCGGGCGCCCCGCTGGCCGCGTACAAGCTGAGCTCGATGGACTGCACGTGCCACCGCCGGATCAGGTGCAGGCGCTGGGCTAGCTGCAGCTCCGCGCGCCCGATCGGCCCGGCCGGCCGCCGGGAGCGCTGCGACCTCCAGCGGACTACCCAGGCGGCGCGCACGCCGGCGAACCGGCGGCGCAGCACCGGCGGCGTCACCTGGGTGCCGAGCAGGGTATCCGAGGCGACCGGGGACTGCGCCAGCGCCAGGTCGCGGATGTGCGCGAACGCGGCGGGATACGCCAGCCGCAGCACCCGCGTCTTGGTCGGGATGAAGAAGATCACGTCACCTGGCTGCCCGTTCGCCGCGACGATGGCCGCGGCCGCCCGCAGGTTATCCGGCCGGGCGTCAGGTCGCCGGACGGCCTGCTGCGGCGCGATGAGCAGCACCGCCAGCACCGCCAGCACCGCGGCCGATGGCAGCCAGCACAGCACCGGGCGCGGCCGGCCGGCCGGCGTCGCCGCGGCCAGCGTGGCCGCGGCCAGCCGGGCCAGCCCGGCCAGTCCGGCGGCGCACAGCAGGGCCAGCGCCGGCAGGCAGAAGACGACGTATCTCTCCACGTACACCGGGTGCACCCGGGACACCAGGAGCAGGATGAGCGGCGGCAGGGCCAGCCAGGGCAGCGCGACGCCGGTCAGCGTGAGCTGGCCCGGGCGCCGGGACCGCCAGCCGGCCAGGATCCCGGCCAGCACGAGGACGGTCACCAGCGGAATCAGCTGCTTTGAGCCGGCGAGGAGCGTGATCAGACGGCCGACCGTCCTCGGCCCCGGCCGGGTCACCCAGCCGAGCGTGTGACCCTGCTGGTAGCCCAGGTAGAGCATCGGCGCGAGCGCGATGACGGCGGCCGCCACCACGACCAGCCACCGGGCCAGTGACGCTGGCGGCGGCCCGGCATCCGGGGAGCCCGGACCATCGGCCCCCCGCGCCCGCGGCGCGCGCCGCGCGTGCGCCGCCTGCAGCAGCGTCGCCCCGTGCGCGGCCACCAGCAGCAGGGCGAACAGGTTGAACAGCCCGGTCAGCGCGATCGCTGCGCCGTAGGCCGCCCACCAGCGCCACCGGCCATCGTCCGTGGCCCGGATCAGCAGGTACGTGGCGATGACGGCGAACATGATGACCGGCCCGTAGGGACGCGCGTCCTGCGCGTAGTAAGTCGCCTGCGGCGCCGCCGCGAACAGCAGGCCGGCCAGCAGCCCGGTCACCGCGGGCGCCGGAAGCGCCGCCGTCCGCGCCAGCCGCCGGCCGACGGCCGCGGTGAATCCGGCGGCTACGCCCATGCCGAGGACCGAGGGCAGCCGGAGCGCCACCGCGGACGTGCCGAGCAGGCCGACCACGAAATGCAGGCCCAGGTAGTAGGGACCGTGGACCGCGTCGACATGCCAGAGCAAGGGGAATATCCGGCCGAAGGAACGCTGCGAGGCGCTGATCGTGAAGGCCTCGTCCCGCCACAGCGACGGGCTGCCGAGCCGGTAGCCGCCCACCGCCAGGGCCGCCGCCGCGGGCCCGGCGACGACCAGCCAGTCCGGCCGCGGGCGCCATCGCCGCCACCGGGGCGCGCCGCCGCCTTCGGCCAGGCCTGGCCGCGCACGCGGCTAAGGAATTCTCCGGCATGCCAGCCAGCGTATTTGCGGGCTTATTATGCCAGCGAGACCATTTAGCCGGTTATGACGCAATCATTGCCCGCCCGCGGGCCGCGCTTGCCCGCCCGCGGGCCTACCCGCGGGCCTAGCCGCCGAAGATCCGGTCGCAGGCCCTGGATCCGGCCTTGCCGTCGTCCAGCGAGCAGAATTTCTCGGTGAACTTGCGGTAAGCGCCACGGTAACTGGCCGCGACCGAATCGATGTCCCCGATGGCCGCGATCACCTGGTCGGATGTCGCCAGCAGCGGGCCCGGCGCTTCCGCCTCGAAGTCGAAGTAGAATCCGCGCAGATTGTCCCGGTACTGGTCCAGGTCATAGGTGTAGAACAGCATTGGCCGGCCGGTCGCGGCGAAATCGAACATCACCGACGAATAGTCGGTGACCAGTACATCGCTGGCCAGGAAAAGCTCGGAAATATCCGGGTACGCGGTGACATTAATGGCGAAGCCGGGCCTGCTGCCCTCGGGGACATCGTCGGCCATGTGGTGGTGTCCCCGGAACAGGATCACGTGGTCGTCGCCGAGTTCCTGCCAGGCGCGCTCAAGATCGAGCCGGAAGTCGAAGCGGTACCGGCCGGATGCGTAGTACTGATTGTCCCGCCAGGTCGGTGCGTAGAGCACGACCCGCTTGCCTTCCGGCAGGCCGAGCCGGCGCCGCACCCGGGCCGCCACGCGGTCAGCGTCGCCGCTGCACAGCACGTCGTTGCGCGGATACCCGGACTCGCAGATCTCGCCGTCGTACCGGAACGCCCGGCGCATGATCTGGGTGCTGAACGGATTGGGCGACAGCAGCAGATCCCACTTGGCCACATCGCTGGCCAGCTGATCGAAATAGCTGGTCCCGCTGATGAACTGCGGCCGCTCGATATCGAAGCCGATCTTCTTCAGCGGCGTGCCGTGCCAGGTCTGGACGTAGACCTGGCCTTCGCGCTTGTGGTAGACCGCCTGCATGTCGTCGTTGGAGACGATGTAGCGGGAGCGGGCCAGCGCCTCGAAGTACTCCTCGGTCAGCTGCAGCACCACCCGGGCATTCTCCGGGGCGGGCACCGACCAGTCGGTGACCACCCAGATGTGCTCGCGATCATCGCCGCGCCGGCGCAGCTCCTCGGCGATGCCGAGCGGGTTATCGCCGCACTGCTTGCCTTTCCAGCTGATGAAGACGACCGAGTCCCGCAGCGGGCGTTTCTGCTGCAGCGGGTAGTACGCGCTGCGCAGCACCTTCCGCTGGAACCGGCCCAGCTCGGAAAGCTTGAGCGTCGGCTTCACGACGATCAGCGGCGCGTCGTAGCCGGACGTCGTGAACCGGTAGTTCTTCGGCCCGATGTCGGTGTTATCGCCAGTGATGTGAGCCAGCCGGGCATGGTCATAGACCGGCGTGATCAGGCCCGCCGAAGTCGCGCCCGCGCGGCGCACGAAGACGTCCCAGTTGCCGTCCCGCAGCGGCATCGGCTGCGTGAACGAGGGCATCCTGGCCACGTCGATCTCGACCTCGAAGCGCTCACCGTCACGGGAGAACCCGACCACATGCTGATCGGTGGAACTGCGGCGGCGCAGCACTACCTCGTACTCCTCCGTCGCGGCCGCCGGATAGCGGCCCCGCAGGGTCAGCCGCCCGTCCGTGCTCCAGTGATCCTCCTCGATCACGGGCCGCAAGCCGCCGTGCACGATCGCGGCGTCGCCGCCCCGGGTTCGCTCGACGGCCACCTCCTGCTCGCCGCTCGGGTACCTGAACTCGGCCAGCCCGGCCGGGAAGGCGACCGGTACCCGGGCTTGCCCGGGCAGCTGGACGTACAGGTCCCACTGGGTCGGCTCGCCGGCGGCGGCCGCGGCCGGGCCATCGCCGTCACCGGGATCCTGGACCGCGGCCGTCAGCGCGCCGGTAGGTATCAGCGCGCTCAGCCGGGCCGGCCCGGACTCCCGCCGGTCGACGGTGGCCGGGAATCGCTGGGTGGCCGCGCCCCTGGACCAGGCCAGCACGAATTCGGCCGTCCCGGCGAGGTCGGGCAGCTCCGCCACGTCCACGTCGATCGCGAGCTGCTCGCCGCGCCGCTCGCAGCCGCGCAGCATCACGGGCGTCCTGGTCAGGCCGACGTGCAGCTGGCGGCCGACCCAGTGCGCGCCGAACCGGATGCCGGGCGCCACCTCCAGCGGCTCGGGCCGCTCGGCCGGGCCGTTGATCGGGGTATGCACCCGGGACGGCCGCCACACGCCCCGCGCCCGGACCAGCACGAAGCAGTCCCAGTCCCCGGTCAGCCACCGGCTGCCGACCCGGAACCAGCGCGGGCTGATCTCGCACTCGAACCCGGCCCAGTCGTAGCGGTATCGCTCCTGCTGCGACCACATGGTGGCCTCGGCGTGCCAGGTCGACCGGGCCGGGATCACGATCGGCGGCCGGCGGCCGCTGAGCGGGCGCAGAACGATGATCTTGGATGTGTACCGGCGCTTCGGGATGTCGATCGACGGCACGTAGGCGGCGCCGGTGATGACCAGCCGGTTCCCGCGCCAGCTGAGGCCATCGACCCGGACGAACGGGTCAAGCTCCCGCCAGTACGGCCGGTAGACCCGGGCCGGCACGCCCGCGGCCGCGTCCCCCAGGAACGGCAGGTCGGCCCGGAGCCGGCCGAACCTCCGGACCACCGGGGTGGTCTTGACCTGCTGCTCGATCTGCCACTTGTTGAACTCGATGAGCTTGTCCACGTCCCGCTGCTGGACCAGGTAGTAGGCGAGCTTGTGGGTGGAGGGGAGCTTGGCCAGCACGCGCTTGTCGACCTGGTCCAGGTACTGGCCGGCCAGCTCGACGAACTCGGCGCGATAGGCGTCGCTGGTCCGGTACAGGTCGCAGACATAGAGCCAGAGATCGTTGACGAGGGCCTTGCGCTGGTGCTGGCGGAGCAGCTTGGCCGTGGCGTTGGCGGCCAGGAAGCTGTCGATGGCCAGCAGCGCGGTGATCCGGTCCCGGAAATTACTGATGTCCGTGCGCGACTGGGTAATGGACAGCGCGCCCTTGCCGCGCTCCCGCCAGACGTAAATTGGCTCGGGGATGATGTCCACGGCCCGGGCCAGTACATGCGCCCTGGTCATGACCTGAAGATCTTCCCAGAGCATGCCTTCCGGATACGTCAGGCCAGCCCGGTCCCAGAACGCTTTCCGGAACAGCTTGTTCCACACCGAGACGTCATAGAAAAGCTGCGGCGTCTTGCTGATGTGAGTACCGATCCGCCGGCCTTTGATGGCCTGCGCATGCAATGCCGACTGATGCAGGCCGCTAGGGCCGAGCCGCAGCACGTTACCCGAGGCGAAATCCGAGCCCGAGCGCACCAGCGTGTCGTGCAGTAGCTCGTAGGCGTGCGTCGGCAGCAGGTCGTCCGCGTCCACGAACGCGAGGAACTCGCCGCGGGCCTGCTCGATGCCCCGGTTGCGGGCATATCCCGGGCCCCCGTTTGCGACCCTGATCAGCCGGAACCTCGGGTCCGCGGCCGTCATTTCCTGCGCGATCCCGGCACTGCCGTCACTGGATCCGTCATCCACCATGACGACTTCCAGATCGGTGAAGGTCTGGGCCGCGATGGACCGCAGGCAGTCACCAAGCAGGTCCTCGTTATTGTAAAACGGCACAACAACGCTGATCTGCGGGACCGTCATTCTTGTCCTCTCCGTCCTGCCCAGGATTGTCTGCCCGCCGGCCGTCCCCCGGATCCCGGCCGGCCCGGCGCGGTGCGGATCGGATCACCCTACACAGGCAGCACCGACGGCGGGCGCGGAGCCGCTCGGCACTACCGGGACGGCCAGGCTTTGCTTACCCTGCAGGTTATCCTGATGCGCGCATTGCTCACTCGCCCCGCCAGGCGGGGGCCCGCTTCTCGGCGAACGCGATTGCTCCCTCCATCGCGTCCGCTGAGGTGAATACGCCGCTGATGATCTCGCCCTGCCGGGCGAAGGCCTCCGCGCTGTCCCAGTCGGCGGACTCCACGATGACCCGCTTGCTGGCCGCCACGGCCAGCGGGGCGCCGCGCGCCACCAGCGCCGCCAGTTCCCTCGCCCCGGCCAGTGCCTGGCCGGGGCCTACCAGGCGGCTGATCAGCCCGGCATCGTGCAGCCGGGCGGCCGGGAAGTGCTGACCGGTCAGGGTGATCTCCATGGCCAGGTGATAGGGCACGCGGCGGGGCAGCCGGAGCAGCCCGCCGGCCCCGGCGACCAGCCCGCGGGTGACCTCCGGCAGCCCGAACTTCGCCTCCTCGCTCGCGACCACCAGGTCGCAGGCCAGCACGAGCTCGAAGCCGCCGGCCAGCGCATAGCCCTCCACCGCGGCGATCACCGGCTTGGCGGGCGGGCGCTCGGCGATGCCGCCGAAACCCCGGCCCGGCACCACCGGCAGGTCCCCGGCCAGGAAGCCCTTCAGGTCCATTCCGGCGCAGAACGTCCCGCCCGCGCCGGTGAGGATCAGGACGCGGACGTCTTTCCTGGCGTCGAGCTCATCGACGGCACCGGCCAGCCCGCGGGCGACCTCGCTGTTGACCGCGTTCCTGGCCGCCGGGCGATTGATGGTGACGACGGCGATGCCGTCATCCACCGTGACCAGAACCGCGTCCGCCATCACTGCCTCACCTGGGGTGGCTCACCTGGAGGTGGCTACTTGGGCTGGAACCTGATGCCGCCGTCGAACCGGATGACCTCGGCGTTCATGTAGTCGTTCTCGATCAGCGCCCGGACCAGCTGGCTGAACTCGGCCGCCGTGCCCATCCGCTTTGGAAAGACGACCGGCGCGGCCAGCTTGGCCTTGAACTCGTCGCTGGCGGGACCCGACCCGTAGATGGGCGTGTCGATGATGCCCGGGCAGATGGTATTCACCCGGACGCCGATGGCGGCCAGGTCCCGGGCGGCCGGGACGGTCATGCCGATGATCCCGCCCTTGGACGCCGAGTAGGCAATCTGGCCGGTCTGCCCCTCCAGGCCGGCGATCGACGCGGTATTGATGATCACCCCGCGGAGCCCGTCGGCGTCCACCGCCTCCGTCTTCGCGATGGCGGCCGCCGCGATCCGCATCAGGTTGAACGTACCGATCAGGTTGACGTCAATCACGTTGCGGAACACGCCCAGGTCGTGCGGCGTACCGTCGCGGGCCACGGTGCGCGCGGCCCAGCCGATCCCGGCGCAGTTCACCGCCACCCGCAGCGGCGGGCCCAGGGTCAGGGCCGTCTCCACCGCGGTCAGGACCGACTGCTCGTCGGCCACGTCGGTCTGCACGAAATGCCCGCCGGTGGCCGCGGCCACCGCCGTGCCCAGGTCCTTGTTGAGGTCAGCCACCAGCACCGTGCAGCCCGCTGCGGCGAGCTCGCGGACGGTGGCCTCACCGAGGCCGCTCGCGCCGCCGGAGACGATCGCCGCGGTTCCGTTCAGCTCCATGGGCGGAGCATACTCAGGCGGCTGCTGAGCGGGCCGAACGGGGTTCGGGCGGGCATTTTGTCGGCACCCTGGCCTAGCATCGGGAATGCATCCGTCGGGGCTGCCGCTGACTCACACAGCTGGCCTCGCCAACGGCGCCGGCGCTCGCTGCCCTGCCGGGCCTGGCCAACCGGGGAGGAAATCGTGAGGAAGTACCGCGGGAACCCGTGGGCGGTGCTGATCGTCGTCTCGCTCGGGTTCTTCATGACCCTGCTGGACCTGACGATCGTGAATATCGCGATCCCCAGCATGATCACGAGCTTGCATGCCTCGCTGGATGACGCGCTCTGGGTGATCAACGCCTATGCCCTGGTGCTGGCCGTGCTGGTCATCACCTCGGGCCGGCTCGGCGACCTGATCGGGCCCCGGATCATGTTCATGAGCGGCATCGCCGTGTTCACGCTGGCCTCGGCCGCGTGCGGCGCCGCCCCGAGCCCGGGCTGGCTGATCGGATTCCGCGCCGTCCAGGGACTCGGCGCGGCCATGCTGATGCCGCAGACCCTGACCATCATCACGAATACCTTCCCGCCGGAACGGCGCGGCGCGGCATTCGGCGTCTGGGGCGCGGTGGCCGGGGTGGCCACCATCGCCGGGCCGACCCTGGGCGGGCTGCTGGTGACCGTATTCGACTGGCGGTGGATCTTCTACGTCAACCTGCCGATCGGCGTGCTGGTGCTGCTGATCACCCCCGTCATCATCCCCGACCTGCGGCTGGGCCGCAGGCACCGGATCGATGTCCCCGGCGTGCTGCTGGCCAGCGCGGCGCTGCTGGCCATCTGCTACGGCCTGGTCGAGGGACAGCGGTACGACTGGGGGCAGATCAACTCATTCCTCAGCATCCCGCTCATCCTCGGCCTCGGCGTCGTGCTGCTGGTGGCCTTCCTGGTGGACCAGCGGCTGACCCAGGGCCGTGAGCCGCTGGTGCCGTTCGCGCTGTTCCGCGACCGGAACTACTCGGTGGTGAACTGGATCTCCGGCGTGCTGGCCATCGGCATGATGGGAATCTTCCTGCCCTTCACCATCTACCTTCAGTCGGTGCTGGGCTTCTCCGCGCTGAAGGCCGGCCTGGCGATGGCTCCCGCCTCGCTTATCTCGCTGCCCGTCGCCCCGGTGGCGGGCCGGATGACCGACCGGATAGGCGGGAAGTACATCCTGATGTCCGGCCTGATCCTGTTCGGCGCCGGCATGGGCTGGCTGGCGCTGATCGCGACGCCGGCCTCCACCTGGCCGGATTTCCTGGCCCCCCTGCTGGTGGCCGGGGTCGGCATGGGCTGCACGTTCGCGCCGCTGGTGACCGTGGCCATGCGGGACGTCGACCCGCGGATGGCCGGGGCCGCTTCCGGCGTGCTGAACACGGTCCGGCAGGTCGGCCTGGTGATCGGCACCGCGACCGTCGGCGCGCTGCTGCAGAACCGGCTGGTGTCGTCCATGACCAGCCAGGCGACCACCCGGGCCGCGGCCCTGCCGGCGCAGGTGCGCGGCCGGTTCATCACCGAGATCCAGGGCTCGGCCCGCAGCGGCATTGAGGTCGGGGCGGGCCAGAACGGCGGCATTGCCCGGCAGTCCGGCCTGCCGGCCAGCCTGGCCGCGGAGGTCGGCCGAATCGGCCACGACGTGTTCAGCTTCGGATACGTGGACGCCATGAAGACCACCATGGCCCTGCCCGTCGTCCTGCTGGCCGTGGGCGCGGCCAGCTGCCTGGCGATCAAGGGGCGCAAGCGGCCGGCCGAGCCGGGCCCGGCCGCGCCCGCCGCGGCGGCCGAGTCGGAGCGCGCCCCGGCCTGACCGGCGCATTCCCGGCGGCCAGCAGGCAAGAACGGGTACGGCCCGCCAGGTTGATCCTGGCGGGCCGTACCCGTAGCGGGGGTGAAGCAGGAGCCGTCTAGCTCACCGGCACCAGGATCGGCTCGTCCCATAGCCCGGGCAGTTCCGCCGGGCCGGATTCGAACGGGAACCTGGTGGCGAAGGCGGGTGCCAGGTCGGACAGCCAGACGGCACCCGGATCGAACCGGGCGAAGAACGGCTGGCCCACCAGCCCGGGATCACGCGCCTGGATCATGTGCAGCGCGAATACCTTCTCGCCGCCGACTTCCACGACGCCGTCCACGCACACCTTTCCCGGCGTCGCTGACATGGAAGGGCCGCGCACCGTCCGGCACAGGCCGGAGACGCCCCGGTAGGCGTCCTGGAAGATCTCGCAGGCGCGGGCCAGCGGGACGGCGAAGTAGTCCTGCGGCCCGGTGTCACGCTCGATGAACATGTAGTAGGGGATCATCCCCATCTGGGTCTGCGTCCGCCACATGCCCGCCCAGCTGGCCGGGTCGTCGTTGATGGACCGGATCAGCGGCGCCTGGGTGCGGATCACCGCCCCGGCCGCCCTGATCCGGCGGACCGCGTCGGCCACCAGCCCGGGCTCGAGCTCGCGCGGGTGGGAGAAATGGGACATGAAGGCCAGCGTCCGGCCGGTATTCGCCACCTCCTCGAAGAGCCGCAGCGTGTCGTCGGCGTCCGGGTCGCTGATGAACCGCTGCGGCCAGTAGGCCAGCGACTTGCTCCCGATCCGGATCGACTCGATGTGACCGAGCCCCGGATCCAGCAGCGGCTCGATATAGCGGCGCAGCACGCCGGCGCCCATGATCATCGGATCCCCGCCGGTGATCAGGACGCTGGTGATCTCGGTGTGCTCCCGGAGATACGCGACTACCCGGTCGACGTCGGCGGTCGCGATCTTCAGCCCCGGCTCGTCCACGAACTGCGCCCAGCGGAAGCAGTACGTGCAGTACGCATGACAGGTCTGGCCCTGCTTGGGGAACACCAGAACCGTCTCCGGGTATTTGTGCTGGATCCCCGGCACCGGCCCGTCGTCGAGATCGGGAATGTTGAGCGCCAGCTGCCCCGCCGGGTGCGGGTTCAGCCGCATCCGGATCTGGTGCGCGGCCGCCCGGACCTCATCGTCGGGGGCGCCGCGCGCGAGCAATGCGCCGAGCCTGCGGACATCCGCCTCGGGCAGCATGTCGGCCTGCGGAAAGACCAGCCGGTAGATCGGGTCGTCCGGTGCCGCGTCCCAGTCGATCAGCTCCTCGGCCACGTACGCGTTCGTCCGGAACGGCAGGACGGTCGCAACGGCCCGGACGGCCAGCCTCTCGCTGGCATCAAGGCCAGCTCGTGCCGTTAACGCGTCGAGGTGCTTCGCCGTGTACGCGCGGAAACGGCGGCCCGCCAGCGGACTGGCCGGCAATATCTGCTGTATTCCGGTCACGCATCTCCTTCCGGTCGATCGCGGCGCCGCGCCTGGTTGCCGCGCCGCGGGTCTCCAGCCTGGCGCAAGTACCCGGCACCAGGGCCCTAATCCTGAGACGCAGCTACCGGGCCCGCCGGGCAGCCCGCGGCAATATAAAAGGTCACGATTAGAGCACGCGCACCCGGCGGCCTGGGCGGCCTGAGCATCCGCGGCCGGGCCGGCGCCCGGCTCCGCCACCCGCGATAGCCGGTAGCTGACGGCGGATCAGGCAGTGAGAAGCTTGTCCGCATGCGGGACAGGGTCACGCCGGCGCGGACGCCATCCCGCGCGGCCGCGGCCGCGGTGGATCACCTGGTGGCACCCTGACCTCCGGCCCGGCGGACGCCCTCCTCCCCGAGGGCACCCGGCCCGGTAACGGCCCGCAGCGGCCGATCATCGCCGTGGACGCGATGGGCGGCGATAACGCGCCGGCCCAGATCGTCGCCGGGGCCGTCAGCGCGCTGCGGGACCGCGGCATACCGGTCCTGCTCACTGGCCGTCCCGGCCCGCTGCGCCCGCTGCTGGCCGAGCATGACGCGCTCGCGGAGATCCAGGTCATCGCGGCCGAGGATGCGCTCTCGATGGACGAGGGCGCCCTGGCCAGCTGGCGCCGCCCCCGGTCCAGCATCGCGATCGCCTGCCAGCTGGTGCGGCGCGGCCAGGCGGCCGCGATGGTCTCGGCCGGGTCGACGGGCGGGATCGTGGCCACCGCCCGGCTGCGGCTGCGGCCGGTGCCCGGCGTGCTGCGGCCCGCCCTGGCCGTGGTGCTCCCGACCAGCCCCGGGCCCACGCTCCTGCTCGATGCCGGCGCGATCGCCGACCCGAAGCCGGAAATGCTGGCCCAGTTTGCGCAACTCGGCGTCGCGTACGCGCAGACCGCCTACGGCATCGAGGAGCCGCGGGTGGGCCTGCTGACCATCGGCGCCGAACCGGGCAAGGGAAACAAGCTGACCCGGCGGGCGCATGAGCTGCTCGATGCCGACCCGCCGCACGGCGGGCTGCCGGTCAGCTTCGTCGGCAATATCGAGGGCGGGGACCTGCTGGCCGGGCAGGTGGACGTGATCGTGACCGACGGCTTTACCGGGAACGTGGCGCTGAAAACCCTGGAAGGAGCCGCGGCCTTTGCCGCCGGGCAATTGCGGGCCGCGATGGGCGGGTCCCGGGCCGCCCGCATCGGCGCGCTGCTCCAGCGCCGCGGGCTGCGCGAGCTCGCCGAGCGCCTCGACTCCGACAGCTACGGCGGGGCTGCGCTGCTGGGACTGGAGGGAACCGTGGTGATCGCGCACGGTGCGGCGACGGCCCGGAGCATCTCCGCGGCCTGCGCGCTGGCCGCGGAGCTGGCCGGCGGGCAGATCACCGAGAAGATCAGGGAACGGCTGGGACCGGCCCGGGGCGGGCACTTCCTGCGCCGGCCGTGACCCGGAGCGGGAGCGGGCGGGCCGGCCTGCGGAACCGATAACCTGGAGTGCATGGCCGATCCAGAGGATGTTCTCGCCCGGCTGGTCGGCGACGCGCTTGGCACGGCGTTCGGCCCCGACTATGGCGGGGCTGACCCGCTGATCCGGCCTTCGCAGTTCGCCGATTTCCAGGCGAACGTCGCGCTGCCCCTGGGCAAGCGACTGCACCGCGCTCCCCGTGACGTGGCCGCGGAGCTGGCCAGCCATCTGGCAACGGCCGGGGTGCTGGAGCACATCGAGGTCAGCGGGCCCGGCTTCGTCAACCTCACGCTGAGCGATGACTGGATAGCCGCCCAGGCGACCGGCCAGCTCGGTGACGCCCGGCTGGACGTCGCCCTGGCCGACCCGGCCCAGCGGGTCGTGGTCGACTACTCCTCGCCGAACGTGGCCCGGGAGATGCACGTCGGCCACTTGCGCACCACGATCGTCGGCGACTCCGTGGTTCGCGTGCTGGAGTTTCTCGGCCACACGGTGATCCGGGCCAACCACATCGGCGACTGGGGCACCCAGTTCGGCATGCTGCTCGAGAATCTGCTCGACGTGGGCGAGGAAGCGGCCAACGAGCAGCTCGCCGCGGGCGAGATCAACGCCTTTTACCAGGCGGCCAACGCCAAGTTCAAGGCCGATCCGTCGTTCGCCGAGCGCTCGCGCCTCCGGGTCGTCGCGCTGCAGGCGGGCGATCCCGAGACCGTGCGCCTGTGGACCATGCTGATCAGCGACACCAAGAAGTACTACAACACCATCTACGCGCGGCTCGGCGTGACGCTCACCGACGCCGACCTGGCCCCGGAGAGCTTCTACAACTCGATGCTCGCGGACGTCTGCGACGAGCTGCAGGCCAAGGGCGTGGCGGTGATCAGCGACGGCGCCCTGTGCGCCTTTCCGCCCGGGTTCACCGGCCGCGACGGCGCGCCGCTGCCGCTGATCCTGCGCAAGACCGACGGCGGCTACGGGTACGCCAGCACGGACATGGCCGCCATCCGGTACCGGATCCGTGACCTGCTCGCGAACCGGCTCATCTACGTGGTCGGGGCGGAGCAGGCCCAGCACTTCGAGATGGTGTTCGCCACCGCCCGCCAGGCGGGCTGGCTGACCGACGAGGTCAGCGCCGAGCATGCCACCATCGGCCTGGTCACCGGGGCCGACCGGAAGCGGTTCCGGACCAGGACCGGCAGCTCGGTCAAGCTGGCCGACCTGATCGACGAGGCGGTCGAGCGGGCCGACAAGATCATTGCCGAACGCTACGACGACCCGGAACTGAGGGAGCAGATCGCCGAGGCGGTCGGCGTCGGCGCGCTGAAGTACGCCGACCTGTCCGTGGCCCGCGATTCCGGGTACGTGCTCGACTTCGACCGGCTGCTGGCCCTGACCGGCAACACCGGGCCCTACCTGCAGTACGCGACCGCGCGGATCCGCTCGCTCTTCCACCGGGCGGGCCAGGACCCGGGCCAGGCGGCCGGGCCGATTGTCATCACCGGGGACGCCGAGCGGGCGCTCGCGCTCCGGCTGCTCGGGTTCGGCCGGGCGGTACGCGGGGCCGCGGCGGCGGCCGAGCCGCACGGCCTGGCCGCATTCCTGTTCGAGGTGGCCAGCACGTTCACCACGTTCTACGAGCAGTGCCCGGTGCTGCAGGCCCCCGAGCCGTCGATCCGGCAGAGCCGGCTCGCGCTGTCCGCGCTCACCCTGCGAGTGCTCGTCGCCGGGCTCGGCCTGCTCGGCATCGCGGTGCCCGACCGGATGTAAGGCGCCTTCAGCGCATTTGCCGGCAGATCACAGGGAGCTCCCAGGATGCGCGGCCCGTTGTCTCAGGCTGCGGCGGCAAGCTCAGCGGCATGGACAACATGTATCAGCCAGCAGGCAGCGATCCGCAGGACTTGAACCAGACTCAGGAGCTAGGGCCGATCGGCGCCCCGGGCGGTTCCGGCGGGCCGGGCGTTCCGGCGGGCCGGGCGGTTCCGGGCCGCCGGCGCCCGGGCCCCGCAGCCGGTCGCTGCGCTGGGGGGCGGGCATTGCGCTCGCCGCCCTGCTGGCCGGCGGCGGGGCAGTGGCGGCCGGTAACCTCGGCGGCAGCTCAGCCCCGGCCGCTCTCGCCAGCAGCGCGGCCCCGGCCGCCGCGGGACCGGCCGGCCAGGCCGCCCAGCTGAACGCCATGCTCAGTTCTGCCGCGTCACCGGACGCGGCCTCGGCCGCCGCCGCGTTCGGCGCGGCGGCGCGGCCCGCCGCCCGGGCCGCCCGGTGCCGGCAGGTTGCGGCCCGGCTCTGGGCCGCCGGGCGTCCCCATGCCGCGCGCGCGGCCCTCCGGGCCTGCCGCCGGATCGGGCGGATCCGCCTGGTCGGCGGGATGTACGGCCAGTTCACCTTCCGTACCAAGGCGGGCGTCCGGACCATTGCCTATGAGCGCGGCACCGTCCAGTCCGCCAGCGGCGGCTCCGTCATCGTCCGCGCCGCGGACGGCACCACCGAGACCTGGAGCCTGACCAGCAAGACGGTGGTCAGGCAGCACGGCAGCAAGACCACCGGCAGCGCGCTGTCCGCGGGGCAGCTGGTCTTCGTGGCCGGGCCCGTCGTCAGCGGTGCGCATGACATCAGGCTGGCCGTGATCCGGCCCGGTACGCCGGGTTCGCCGTCCGGAACCTCCCCGTCCGGGACCTCCGGGACCTCCGGGAGCGGATCCTGACCGAGGCTAGCCAGATCCTGGCGGAGCGCGCCGGATCCGGCGCCGGTAACGTCGCCCGGGGCCGCGGTCAGCGGCCCCGGGCGGCGGCAGGCCCGCTACCGCGGGTACCCTCATCAGGCACTGTGCCATGGCGGTGCCGAGCCGCCGCGGCGGCAGCTTCTCGTCCGGCCCCACTGAGCCAGAGACTCCATGCCAGCTAACGACCGTGTCCCCCGCGTGCTCGTCGTCGACGACGAGCCGAACATCCGTGAGCTGGTGCAGGTCGCGCTGAAGTTCCACGGCTGCTCGGTGACCACCGCGGTGAACGGCAGCGATGCGCTCCGGCAGGCCGAGGCCAGCCCGCCCGACCTGATCGTGCTCGACGTGATGCTGCCGGACATGGACGGCTTCGAGGTCTGCCGCCGGCTGCGGGCCGGCGGCAACGAGGTGCCGGTGATCTTCCTGACCGCCAGGGACACCTCGTCCGACACCGTCACCGGCCTGGCCATCGGCGGCGACGACTACGTCACCAAGCCCTTCTCGGTGGAGGCGCTCGCGGCCCGGGTCCGGGCCGTGCTCCGGCGCGCGGCGCGAACGTCCGACGGTGCCCAGGCCGCGGACTCCGACCTGCTCCGCGCCGGTGACCTGGAGGTAGACGAGGCACGCTGGACCGTGCGCCGGGCCGGCATTCCGGTGGAGCTGTCACCCACCGAATTCCGGCTGCTGACCTGCCTGGTCCGGCATCAGGGCCGGGTCCTCACCCGCGCGCAGCTGCTGGAGAACGTGTGGGGCTGGGACTACGCGGGCGAGTCCCAGATCGTCGAGACCTACGTCAGCTACCTGCGCCGGAAGCTCGACCCGCTCGGGCCGCCGATGATCCACACGCAGCGCGGCGTCGGATACAGCCTCCGGCCGCCTGAACGGGGACCCGGTCCCGGCGGATGAGGCGCCGGCCCAGGCTGTCGCTGCGAGCCCGCATGCTCGTGCTGCTGATCAGCGTGACGACGATCTTCCTGCTGATCATGGGCCTGGTCAGCGCGACCGTCCTGAGCAGGCGGCTCGGCGCGCAATTCGACCAGGATCTGGTCGCCGCCGCCGCACGTCCGCAGCTGCTGCCGCACAACCCGAGCGGTTACCTCGCCGAGGCGGTCTCGATCAGCACCGGCACGATCACCGTATTCACCCCCGGCCCGCTCGCGGCGGAGCTGAAGCAGGTTCTGGCCGGCCTGAGCCTGCCGCAATACCGGAGGCAGTTCGCCCATCAGCCGACCACGCTCACGGTCGGCAGCGGCGAGAAACTCCGTGCCTACGCCCAGGCGGTCGCCGCCCGCCGGCTCAGCGGCACCGGATTCGCCCTCCCGCCCGGCCGCTTCATCCTGGTCGTGGCGATTCCGGCCGGCGCGGTCAGCAATCAGGTGCGCGTGGTCGTCCTCGCCGAGCTGATCACCGGCGTGGCCCTGATCGCGCTGCTCGCGATCGGCGGCGGATGGCTGATCGGCCGGGGCCTGGAACCGCTGGAGCAGATGGCCAGCACGGCCAATGAGATCACCGCACGGGGAGATCTCAATGCGCGGGTGCCGGACGCGGGTGACCGGACCGACGTGGGCCGGCTCGGCACGGCCATCAACACGATGCTCGACCGGATCCAGCAGGCATTCGGCGCGCGGCTGCGCTCCGAGCGGAAAGTACGCGAGTTCGCCGCGGACGCATCGCACGAACTCCGGACGCCGCTCACCACCATCCGCGGCTACGCCGAGCTGTACCGGCAGGGCGCCCTGGGCCCGGATCAGCTGCCCAACGCCATGCGCCGGATCGAGCAGGAGGCGCAGCGGATGAGCACCCTCGTGGCCGAGCTGCTCGAACTGGCCCGGCTGGATCGCACCTCCTCGCTCGACCTGGCCGAGACCGACCTGGCCGGCGTGGTGCGCGACGCCGTCGCTGACGCCATCGCGGTGGAACCGGCACGGCCGGTCCGGGCCGAGGCTCCGCCGCGGCTCGTGGCCGTGGTCGACGAGCCGCGGATCCGCCAGGTACTCGCGAACTTGCTGGGCAACGTCCGGGCGCACACGCCGCCGGACACGCCGGTAGCCGTCCGGCTCGGCGAGGTGAGCGGCGGCGTGCTGATCGAGGTGGCCGACGCCGGCCCCGGCATGTCCGGTCAGGACACCGCCCGGGCCTTCGACCGGTTCCACCGCGCCGCGCAGCAGCCGCGGCCAGGCACCGGCGATGACGGAGGCGACCGGCGGCGGCGACCGGAGCAGCGACAGCCGGGGCAGCGGCAGCGGGCTTGGCCTGTCCATCGTGCAGGCCATCGCGCACGCGCACGGCGGCCAGGCGATCCTGGAGTCGTGGCCGGGCCGCGGCACCCGGGTGCGCATCTGGCTGCCCGCCCGCGCCGCCCCGCAGTCCCCGGCCGCGGACTCCGTGACCTGACCGGCCGGGCCCCAGCCGCCCGCCTTTCGGATCAGCCCGTCCCGGCGCTAGCCGTATGCCGATATATAGGCGCGCCGGGAGTCCGCAGTAGCCGACGGGCTCAGCCCGGACCGGCGCCCGCGGGGCCGCCGGACTCGGCCGGGGCGGCCGGGTCGGGCGGCCGGACCGACCGGACGAGCAGTTGCGCCACGTCGATCACCTCCAGCGATTCCTTCGCCTCGCCCGAGCTCTTCTTGGAGCTGATCGCGTCGCCCAGCATGACCATGCAGTACGGGCAGCCGGTGGAGATCGTGTCCGGGTCGGTGCCGAGCGCCTCGTCGATCCGCTCGGTGTTGATCCGCTTGCCGATCCGCTCTTCCATCCACATCCGGGCGCCGCCCGCCCCGCAGCAGAACCCGCGCTCCTTGCACCGGTGCATCTCCTGCGCCTGCACCCCGGGGACCCGCTCCATGATCTCCCGCGGCGCCGTGTACACCTTGTTGTGCCGGCCGAGGAAGCACGGATCGTGGTAGGTGATCTTCTCCTCGATTGGCGTGACCGGCGTGAGCCGGCCGTCGGCGACGAGCCGGGCCAGCAGCTGGGTGTGGTGCATGACCTCGTAGTTCCCGCCCAGCTGCGGGTACTCGTTGGCGATGGTATTGAAGCAGTGCGGGCAGCTCGCCACGATCTTGCGGGCGCCCGCCTCGTTCAGCGTCTCGATATTCTGCTGCGCCAGCATCGAGAACACGAACTCGTTGCCCATCCGCCGCGCCGGGTCGCCGGTGCACGTCTCGGCCGGTCCCAGGACGGCGAAGTTCACGCCCGCGGTGTGCAGCAGTTCCGCGACCGCCCGGGTGGTCTTCCTGGCCCGGTCCTCCAGCGCGCCCGCGCAGCCGACCCAGAAGAGGTACTCCACGTCGTCCCCGATCGGGCCGTCCACGACCGGCACGTCGAAGTCGAGCCCGGCGGTCCACTCCAGCCGCTTCGACTCGCCCAGGCCCCACGGATCACCCTTGTTCTCCAGGTTCCGCAGCATCGAGGACGCCTCGGCGGGAAAGGCCGACTCGATCAGCACCTGATGCCGGCGCAGGCCGGTGATGTGGTCGATGTGCTCGATGTCCACCGGGCACTCCTCGACGCAGGCCCCGCAGTTGGTGCAGGACCAGAGCACGTCGGGGTCGATCACGCCATGGGCAGCGGAATCGCCGACCAATGGCCGTTCAGCCTCTTTTTTAACGAGCTCGGGCAGCCCATCACGTACCTCGGCCGAGTCGGCCAGCAGGTACGGCGCCTTCGCGAGCGCGTGATCGCGCAGGTCCAGGATGAGCATCTTCGGGGACAGCGGCTTGCCGGTCGCCCAGGCCGGGCACTGCGACTGGCAGCGGCCGCACTCGGTGCAGGTGGCCAGGTCGAGCATGCCCTTCCAGCTGAGGTCCTCGATCTTGCCCAGGCCGAAGATGTCGGTGTCCGGGTCGGCTTCCTCGAAGTCGAGCACCTTGCCGCCCGAGCGCATCGGCTGCAGCGCCCGCAGGCCGTCCGGGCGGCGGGAGAACAGCACGTTCAGCGGCGCGAGGAAGATGTGCAGGTGCTTGGAGTAGGTGACGAACACCAGGAAGGCGAGGATCACCGCGAGCTGGGCCAGGATCCCGGTGGTCTCCAGCGCGGCATTCGCGCTGTGCCCGAGCGGCTGCAGCCAGCCGCCCACGATCTGCGAGGCGAACGCGCCGTGGGCGTACGGGAAGTCGCCGGTGTTGATCTGCGCGCCGCGGTAGAGCAGCAGCGTCGCGATGACCAGGAAGATCATGAACAGCACGAGCCAGGCGGCGCCGGTGTGCGACCCGTCGAACCGGGACTTGCGGCCCTCCCGCGCCGGATCGCTGCGCAGCCGGATCACCGCGAAGACGGCCAGGCCCACCAGCACGCCGACCGCGAACAGGTCCTCAAGAAATCCGATCGCCGCCCAGTGCCCGATACCGGGGATCGCGAACGTCTTGCTGAACAGGTCGCCGTAGGCCTCGATGATGGTCAGGATCAGGATGATGAAGCCCCAGAAGACCAGGAAATGCGCGGCTCCGGGGACCGACCACTTGAGCAGCTTGCGCTGCCCGAAGACCTCGGTGACCTGCGTCTCCGCGCCTCGGCCCGGATGCTCACGGAGGGCCTCGATGCGCTCCGGCGCGGGCTGGCCGGCTGCGGCCAGCCGCCGCAGCCACCACAGCCTGCGACCCGCGATCGCGGCCGCGACCACCGTCAAGGCCAGTCCGATGATGATGCGCAGGGCCACAGAAACCTCCCGGTGCAGCGTCGGGCCAGTCGGCGCCAGGGGCGCGGCGCCGCTGCCAGCGTACGCCGGCCGGGCCCGGTGTCGATCTTGCCGCCGCCCCGGGCCGGCCCCGGCCGCGGCCGTCTGGCTCGCGGTCAGCCCTCCGGCCGCCCGATCCGGGCCACCCGGCCCGCGGTCATCGGCCCGGCGGGCCGATCCGGCGGAAGACGTAGACGCCGTGGTCGGAAAATGTCTCGCGGTAGGACACGCCCGGATGCCGCTGATCGATGAAGGCGGGAACGTTAGCGGGCGGCGGCTGCCAGTCGGTGCTATGCGAGTCGAACACGATGTACTGCGGCGCCGGGTTGCCGGCCGTGCCGAGCCAGAACGTGTCGGTTCGGGCGGCTAGCGGCGCGAGCAGGTCGAGGTCGGTCTCCACGGTGACGCCGTCCGGCACCCGGGCCATCGCGGCATCGGCGGCCCGCACCTGGGCGCTGATCGCGTAGGTCTGCGGATTCCACAGGTTGCTCAGCGGGAACTGGAAGGCCAGCCCGGCGCAGACGGCCAGCATGGCCGCGGGCCCGTGCCGTTCCATCGCCAGCGCGAGCGGGCCTGCCGTGCCCCGCAGCCGGGCCGCGCGCAGCCGCGCCAGGCCGTCGATGGCCGCGACGAACACGATCGGCATGATGGTCGCGTTGTAGTGCCAGGCCGTGCCCCAGTAGGCGCTGTCCGTGGCGAGGAACCGCAGCGCCAGGCCCGGGACCGCGGCCAGCAGGATCGGGGATCTCACCGCCAGGAAGGCCGTCACCAGCAAGATCAGGACCAGCGTCGGCAGCTTCACCGGCCATCCGGCGACCAGCTGGGCCGCCAGCGGGCTCAGCGCGAAGTGGCCGCCAGCGCTCGCCGCGCCGCCCAGGTTCCAGTACGGGTACCGATGCGCGGGGTTGAAGTGGGGGATGATCACCATGACCGCGAGGAACGACCAGCCCAGTCCCCAGGCGATCAGCAGCGGCCCCCACCAATCCCGCCCGGCTGCGCCCGCGTCGTCCCCGATCGCATGGTCCTCGATCGCACGGTCCCCGGCCGCATCGGCCCTCGTCCGCCGGGCGGCCGGCCCGTGCCCCCGCCCGGCGGGCCAGCATGATCATGATGATGCCGATCATCGCGACGGTGAGGCCCTGGTCCTCCTTGACGAAGACGAGCGGAAGCGCCCACAGCGCCGCGGCCCGGCGGCGGCCGCAGATCAGCGCGGACAGGCTGAATGCCAGCAGGGGCACCGCGAAGGCGATCTCGTGAAAGTCGTTGTCGACCAGTTGCTGCAGACCCCAGGAGAACCCGTACGCGGCGCCGATCGCCCGGCCCGCGCCGGTGCCGAGCCTGGCCGCCGCCGCGCGGCTCACCGGGATGACGGAGATCGCGACGAGCGCTGCCTGCGCGACCAGCAGCGTGATCGGGGTGGGGAACAGCCGGAAGGCCGGGGCGATGAGCGCGACGATGGGATGGAAGTGATCCCCGAGCAGGTTGAACCCGGCTCCCTTGATGTCGACGATGGGCGCGTGCAGTTGCGAGTACTGCTTGACGTACTCGGTAAAGATGCCGAGATCCCACGAGGCCGGGTCGAGCTGCCAGAAACGGAATGCCGACAGCGTGGTGTACGCGAGGAACACGGCCAGCGCGATTAGCCAGGGGACGCGGTCGGGGCGGGCGGCCCGGGCGGGCCGGGCGGATCCGGTTCGGCGGGCCCCGGCCGGGCCGGCCTCCGGGGCGGGCGGACCGCCGGTCGCTACCCCGGCCGGCGCGGCCACCGCTGGCGCTGCCACGGCTGGCGATGGCACGCCCGGCGATGGCACGGCCGGCGAAATCATGGCTGGCGGGATTACGGCAGGCGGCGGCCCCGGCCGGCTTTTCGTCGTTCCGGCCGCCGCACCGGGCTCCGCGCCCTGCCACCGCTCCTCTGGCCGCATCGCGGGCAGCCTACCCGCGGCGCGTTAGTGCGATCCGGGCGCGGCTCTGGCAATCCGGACCCGCGATGCCGGGGCAATGGATACCCTGGCCCGTCCCCGGTAGCCTGACCCGGTGGCTTTGGCTTTTCCAGGCACAGGCACCCGGTTCCCGGAAGCTGGCACCTGATGACGGATCGTGAGGTGGCCCGGCCAGGGGCCGGCGGCGGGGACGCCGCCCCGTGGCTCAGCGGAGGAGGCCGTCTGGCCCTGCTGGCCGGCTCGGTCACGGCGCTGGTGACGGCCAGCCTGGCGGGCAGCGCACTGGCCCTGCTCAGCAAGGCCGCCTGCCGGGCCGGGGCCTGGAACGTCGGCGTCGAGCAGTTCCAGGCGCACTGCTACACCGACATCTACCCGCTGTACTTCACCGAGGGGCTGTCCAAGGGGCAGGTTCCCTATCTCGGCCATCCGGTCGAGTATCCGGTCATCATCGGCGCGGCCATGCAGGCCGCAGCCTGGATCGTCAGCCCGGTCAGCGACCAGGTCAGGGGCCGCGAGTTCTTCGACGTGACCGTGGCCATGCTCACGCTCTGCACCGTGGCGGCGGTACTGGCCACGGCCTACCTGGCCGGCCCGGCCCGGAGATGGACCGCCCTGCTGGTGGCGCTGTCGCCCGCGGTGATCCTGGCGGCGTTCATCAACTGGGACCTGATCGCGATGAGCCTGGCCACGCTGGGCATGGCCGCGTGGGCTGGCCGGCGAGGCGTCCTGGCCGGCGTCCTGCTCGGCCTGGCCGTGGCCACCAAGTTCTACCCGGTGTTCCTGCTCGGCCCGCTGTTCCTGCTCTGCCTGCGGGCCGGCCGGCTCCGGGCCTTCTGGGTCACGGCCGGCTCAGCCGCCGTCGCCTGGCTGGCCGTCAACCTTCCGGTCGCCATCGCCGCCCCGGCGGGCTGGTCCACGTTCTACCGGTTCAATGCGGCCCGGGGCGCTGACTGGGGATCGATCTGGTACTTCTTCGAGACCGAGCACTGGCCCGTCGTGGGCAGCATGCCGCTGAGCACCCTCAACGCCGTGTCACTCCTGCTGTTCGGGATGGCCTGCGTGCTGATCGTCGTGCTGGCCCTGTCGGCGCCGCGCCGGCCCCGGGTGCCGCAGCTGTATTTGCTGGTCGTCGTGGCCTTCCTGCTCTTCAACAAGGTCTGGTCGCCGCAGTACGTGATCTGGCTGGTGCCGCTGGTCGTGCTGGCCCGGCCGCGGCTGCCTGCCTACGTGCTCTGGCAGCTCGCCGAGATCGCCTACTTCTACGGGATCTGGGCGTACCTGATCACGATCATCGACGGGCCGGGGACCCCGGGCGGCATCGGGCCCGGGTTGTATTTCGCCACCGTGCTGGCCAGGTTCGGCACCGTCGCGCTGCTGGCCGGCCTGGTGGTCAGGGATATCCTGAATCCGCAGGCTGACGTGGTGCGCCGCGACGGCGATGACGATCCGGCCGGAGGCGTCCTGGCCGGCGCGCCGGACCGGTTCGTGCTGAGCCTAAGGCGGGCGCGGCCCGCCGAGGAGACCAGCCTGACGGCGTAGCGGCCAGCCCAGCCCTCGCCGCCCGCCCGTTTGCCCGGCAGCTCCGCCCTGATCGTCCGTCCGTGAGGCCTGCCTGGGAACAGCGGGGCACCCGCGTGGGTTACACACTGAGCGCAGTCAGTAGAGTTGAGTCGTAACCGCTCAACTCGTTTGACTTGAGCACAGCTGATGGCAAACTTGAGTCGACATAGGCTCAACCTCGGTGCCACGATCGACACACCAAGGACTAACAACATGGCACGTGCGGTAGGCATTGACCTGGGGACGACCAACTCTGTCGTCGCCGTTCTCGAGGGCGGCGAGCCCGCGGTCATCGCGAACGCGGAGGGCTCCCGGACCACGCCGTCGGTAGTGGCTTTCGCCAAGAACGGCGAGGTACTCGTCGGCGAGGTCGCCAAGCGGCAGGCGGTAACCAACGTCGACCGGACGATCCGGTCGGTCAAGCGCCAGATGGGCACCGACTGGTCAGTCGGCATCGACGGCAAGAAGTTCTCTGCGCAGCAGATCAGCGCGTTCATCCTGCAGAAGCTGAAGCGGGACGCGGAGGCCTACCTCGGCGAGACGATCACGGATGCCGTGATCACCGTCCCGGCGTACTTCAACGACGCGCAGCGCCAGGCCACCAAGGAGGCCGGCACCATCGCGGGGCTGAACGTGCTCCGGATTATCAACGAGCCCACCTCGGCGGCGCTGGCCTATCACCTGGACAAGGACACCGAGGCCACGATCCTGGTCTTCGACCTGGGCGGCGGCACGTTCGACGTCTCGCTGCTCGAAGTCGGCGAGGGCGTGGTGGAGGTCAAGGCCACCAGCGGTGACAACCACCTCGGCGGTGACGACTGGGACCAGCGGATCGTGGACTGGCTGGTCAAGGACTTCAAGAACAACTACGGCACCGACCTGTCCAAGGACAAGATGGCGCTGCAGCGGCTGCGGGAGACCGCGGAGAAGGCCAAGATCGAGCTGTCCAGCTCGACCGAGTCGCAGATCAACCTGCCCTACATCACCCACTCCGACCAGGGCCCGCTGCACCTGGACACCAAGCTGTCCCGGGCGGAGTTCCAGAAGATGACCTCCGATCTGCTGGATCGCTGCAAGAGCCCGTTCCAGCAGGTGATCAAGGACGCCGGAGTCAAGCTCGAGGACATCCACCACGTGGTGCTCGTCGGCGGCTCGACCCGGATGCCAGCCGTGGTCGACCTGGTCAAGGACCTGACCGGCGGCAAGGAGCCGAACAAGGGCGTCAACCCGGATGAGGTCGTCGCCGTCGGCGCCAGCCTGCAGGCGGGCGTGCTCAAGGGCGAGGTCAAGGACGTCCTGCTGCTGGACGTCACCCCGCTGTCGCTCGGCATCGAGACCAAGGGCGGCATCTTCACCAAGCTCATCGAGCGCAACACGACGATCCCGACCAAGCGCTCGGAGATCTTCACCACCGCCGATGACAACCAGCCGTCCGTGCAGATCCAGGTGTTCCAGGGCGAGCGCGAGATCGCGGCGTACAACAAGAAGCTCGGCATGTTCGAGCTGGCCGGCATCGCGCCGGCGCCGCGCGGCATCCCGCAGATCGAGGTCACTTTCGACATCGACGCGAACGGGATCGTCAACGTCTCGGCCAAGGACCTGGGCACCGGCAAGCAGCAGTCCGTCACGATCTCGGGCGGCTCGGCGCTGGGCAAGGACGACATCGAGCGGATGATGGCCGACGCGGAGAAGTATGCCGAGGAGGACCGCAGCCGCCGCGAGGAGGCCGAGGTCCGCAACCGCGGCGAGACCCTCGCCTACACCACGGAGAAGTTCCTGGCCGAGAACGCCGACAAGGTCCCGGATGACATCAAGTCCGAGGTGGAGTCGTCGATCGCCGAGCTGAAGAAGACGCTGGAAGGCACCGACACCGAGGCGATCAGGGTGGCGAGCGAGAACGCGGCCCAGGTCAGCCAGAAGATGGGCACGGCCATCTACGCCCAGTCGCAGCAGACCGCGGCGGACGGCCAGGCCGGCCAGCCGGGCGGCGACCAGGCGGAGTCCGCGGCCGACGATGACGTCGTCGACGCGGAGATTGTCGACGAGAAGCCGGGTGAGCAAGAGGGCGGCGCCGCCTGATGAGGTCGCCAGAAGAGGAGAACACCGGACCGGTGATCCGCGACCGGCGGCGCATCGATCCGCAGACGGGGCAGGTGCGGGACCCGGGCCAGTCCGGCTCGGGCCAGCCCGGCCCGGGCCAGCCCGGCTCGCCACTGCGCGGGCCCGGCCCGGCCCGGCCCGGACGGCATTCGGTGTCGAAGCCGGGCGGCGCGGCCGGGCCGCAGGATGGCCCTGATCGAGGTGCTGGCCGGGGCAGTCCGGCCGGCCGGCCCGGTGACGGGCCGTCCGACGAGGCGACTGTCGCGCTGATGCAGCTGGCCGAGCGGACGGCGGACCTGCAGCGCCTGCAGGCCGAGTACGCGAACTACCGCAAGCGAGTCGAGCGGGACCGGGTCGCGGTCCGGGAACGGGCGCTGGCGTCCGTACTCGGCGAACTGCTGCCGATACTCGACGACATCGGCCGGGCCAGGGAGCACGAGGAGCTAACCGGCGGGTTCAAGGCGGTGGCCGAGTCGCTGGAGTCTGCGGCGACCAAGCTCGGCCTGACGACGTACGGCGAGAACGGCGACCCGTTCGACCCGAACCTGCACGAGGCGCTGATGCACTCCTACTCAGCGGATGTGACCGAACCTACGTGCGTGCGCGTGCTGCAGCCTGGCTACAAGATCGGGGATCTGATCCTGCGCCCGGCCCGGGTGGCCGTGGCCGAACCCGCTGATCCGGCCGAGTCCGCTGATCTGGCCGGGTTCGATGATCTGGCCGAGCTCGATGATCCGGCCGCCGGCACCGGCCGCGCTCAGGATGCCGGCCGGGGAACCGGCCACGACGGCTCGCGCGCCAGCGACCCGGAATGACCCAGACGAGGAGAGGCCCGTGAGCACCAAGGACTTCCTCGAGAAGGACTTCTACAAGACCCTCGGCGTCGCCAAGGATGCGAGCCCCGATGAGATCAAGAAGTCCTATCGCAAGCTAGCCCGCAAGTACCATCCCGACGCCAACAAGGGCAACGCGGCGTCCGAGGAGCGCTTCAAGGAGATCTCCGAGGCGTACAACGTGCTCTCCGACGCCGGTCGGCGCAAGGAGTACGACGACGCCCGGTCGCTGTTCGGCAGCGGCGTCCGGATGCCGGGATCGGCGGGCGGCGGCGCGGGCGGGTTTGATCTCGGTGACATCTTCGGCGGCCAGCCGGGGAGCACCGGCGGACGGCTCGGTGACCTCCTCGGCGGGGTCTTCGGCGGCCGCTCCACGCAGCCGAGGCCGCGGCGCGGCGCGGACGTTGAGACCGAGACGTCCCTGGCCTTCGGCGACGCGATCGACGGCGTCACCGTGTCCTTGCGGCTGGCCGGCGAAGGGCCGTGCAAGACGTGCGCGGGCACCGGAGCCAAGGCCGGAACCGTGCCGAAGGTCTGCCCCACCTGCGAGGGCAGCGGGCAGGGCAGCAAGAACCTGGGGAACTTCGCGTTCTCCGAGCCGTGCCGGACCTGCCGCGGCCGTGGCCTGGTGGTGGACGACCCGTGCCCGGAGTGCTCCGGCAGCGGCCGCGCGATGAGCACCAGGACCATCCAGGCGCGCATCCCGGCCGGGGTCGGCGACGGCCAGCGGATCAAGCTCAAGGGCAAGGGCGCTCCCGGTGAGCGCGGCGGGCCGGCCGGCGATCTCTACGTGCGGGTGCACGTGACTCCCGACAAGGTGTTCGGCCGGTCGGGCCACAACCTGACGGTCACCGTGCCGGTTACCTATCCCGAGGCGGCACTGGGCGCGGAGGTCAAGGTGCCCGCCCATCGCGCCATGCCGGTGAATCTCCGCATTCCGGCCGGCACGCCGAACGGCCGGACCTTCCGGGTCCGCGGCAAGGGCGTCCGGCGCCAGGACGGCACCGTGGGCGATCTGCTGGTAACCGTGGACGTGCAGGTGCCGAAGCAGCTGAACGACGAGGCGCGCGAGGCGCTGGAGACGTTCAGGAAGGCGATCGGCGACGCCGATCCGAGGAGCGAGCTGCTGCGCCGGGCCAAGGCCGGATGACGCTGGTGAGGAGGATGACATGATCAACGACTTCGAGTTGTCGGACGAGACGCCGGTCTATGTCATCTCGGTAGCCGCGCAGCTGTCCGGGCTGCACCCGCAGACGTTGCGGGCCTATGACCGGATGGGCCTGGTTTCCCCGGGCCGCGCGGCCGGGCGCGGGCGCCGCTACTCGCTCCGCGACATCCTCGTCCTCCGCGAGATCCAGCGCCTCTCCCAGGAAGAGGGCATCAACCTCTCGGGGATCAAGCGGATACTGGCGCTGGAAGGCGAGGAGCGGCGCAGCCGCCAGCGGCTGACGGAGACGCAAGCCGAGATCGCGCGGCTGCGCGCGGAACTCGAATCCACCCGCGCGGTGGCCGCCCGGCTGGCCGGCCTGCTCAGGAACAACAGCGGCGGCGCGCTGGTGCCCGTTCGCGCCGACGGCGGCACCGGGTCGGCGCCCGGCACCGTCGTGGCCCGGCGGACCCCGCCGACGCGCCTTCCCCCGGCGCCTTCCGCGCCCGCCGCGCCCGCCGCGCCCGCCGCGGCCAGCGGGAGCCCGCGGCCGGATGGCACTTCGCCGGGTGGTACCCGGGCCAGCAGCCACGCGCCGGCCGAGATCCGAAGGGAAGCAAACGATGGCTGACAAGCTGACTCGCAAGGCTGAGGAGGCATTGTCCGAGGCAGTCAAGCGCGCCGCCGCCGCCGGGAACCCCAACGTCGACGGGCTCCATCTGCTCGCTGCCCTGATCGAGCAGGACGGCGGCACGGCGGCCCCGCTGCTGCGGGCCGTCGGGGCCGACCCCGGGACGCTGCTGAAGAAAGCGGAAGAGCTGCTGGCCAGGCTGCCGAGCGCGGCCGGAACCACGGTCGGCGCCCCGGAGACCTCCCGGCAGCTGCTGGCCACGATGGCCACGGCGGCCAAGCGCGCCAAGGAGATGTCCGACGAGTACGTCTCGACCGAGCACCTGCTCGTCGGCCTGGCCGCCGACGGCGGCCAGGCGGCGGTGCTGCTGCGCGAGGCCGGCGCTGGCCCGGGCGAGCTGCTTGACGCGTTCGAGAAGGTCCGCGGCCACGCACGGGTGACATCGCCGGACCCGGAAGGGACCTACCAGGCGCTGGAAAAGTACGGCATCGACCTGACCGCCCGCGCCCGGGACGGGCAGCTCGACCCGGTCATCGGCCGGGACCCGCAGATCCGGCGGGTGATCCAGGTGCTGTCCCGGCGTACCAAGAACAACCCGGTGCTGATCGGCGAGCCGGGCGTCGGCAAGACCGCGGTGGTCGAGGGACTGGCCCAGCGGATCGTCGCCGGCGACGTGCCGGAGTCCCTGCGCGGAAAGCGCATCGTGGCGCTCGACCTGGGCGCGATGGTGGCCGGGGCCAAGTACCGCGGTGAGTTCGAGGAGCGCCTCAAGTCGGTCCTGAACGAGATCAAGCACAGCGACGGCGAGATCATCACCTTCGTCGACGAACTGCACACGGTGGTCGGGGCGGGCGCGGCCGAGGGCGCGATGGACGCGGGCAACATGCTCAAGCCGATGCTGGCCCGCGGTGAGCTGCGCATGGTCGGCGCCACCACGCTGGATGAGTACCGCAAGCGGATCGAGAAGGACCCGGCCCTGGAGCGCCGGTTCCAGCAGGTCCTGGTCGGCGAGCCCTCGGTGGAAGACACGATCGCGATCCTGCGCGGGCTCCGGGGCCGCTACGAGGCGCATCACAAGGTGCAGATCTCCGATGCTGCGCTGGTCGCCGCGGCGACGCTGTCCGATCGTTACATCACGGCCCGGTTCCTCCCGGACAAGGCGATCGACCTGATCGACGAGGCGGCGTCGCGGCTGCGGATGGAAATCGACTCGCAGCCCGTCGAGATCGACGAGCTGCAGCGATCCGTGGACCGGATGAAGATGGAGCAGATGGCCCTGGCCGGGGAGTCCGACCCGGCCAGCCGGGACCGGCTGGAGCGGCTCAGCGCCGACCTGGCCGACCGGCAGGAGCAGCTGACGGCGCTGGTCGCCCGCTGGGACCGGGAGAAGGCCAGCCTGAACCGGGTCGGCGAGCTGAAGATGCGGCTGGATGACCTGAAGGGCCAGCTGGAGCGGGCCGAGCGGGATCACGACCTGGAGACCGCGGCGCGGCTGAAGCACGGCGAGATCCCGGAACTCGAGGATGAGCTCGCGGCCGCCGTCGCCAGCGATAGCGCGGCCGGCCGCGGGACGGCCGGGAGCGGCGGCCCGGGTCCGGGCGTCCCGGACGCCAGGCCGATGGTCAAGGAGGAGGTGGGTCCCGACGACGTCGCCGACGTCGTCTCCGCGTGGACCGGCATCCCCGCCGGTCGGCTGCTGGAGGGGGAGACCGGCAAGCTGCTCCGGATGGAGACCGAGCTCGGCCGGCGCCTGGTCGGCCAGGCCAAGGCCGTCCAGGCAGTCTCGGACGCAGTCCGGAGGTCGCGGGCCGGCATCGCCGATCCTGATCGCCCGGCGGGCTCGTTCTTGTTCCTGGGGCCTACCGGGGTCGGAAAGACCGAGCTGGCCAAGGCACTCGCCGAGTTCCTGTTCGATGACGAGCGGGCGATCATCCGGATCGACATGAGCGAGTACTCAGAGCGCCATTCGGTCGCCCGGCTGGTGGGGGCGCCGCCCGGCTATGTCGGCTACGACGAGGGCGGCCAGCTCACCGAGGCGGTCCGGCGGCGGCCGTACTGCGTCGTGCTGCTCGACGAGGTGGAGAAGGCGCACCAGGAGGTCTTCGACATCCTGCTGCAGGTGCTCGATGACGGCAGGCTGACCGACGGGCAGGGTCGCACGGTCGACTTCCGCAACACCATCCTGATCCTCACGTCCAACCTGGGATCGGCGTACATCGCCGATCCCGCGCTGGACGATGCCGCGAAGACCGAGGCGGTCATGTCCGTGGTCCGGGCGACCTTCAAGCCGGAGTTCCTCAACCGGCTCGACGACATCATCCTGTTCGACGCGCTGTCCACCGACGAGCTCAGCGAGATCGTCGACCTGCAGGTAGCCCGGCTGGGCCGGCGCCTGTCCGGCCGCCGGCTCACGCTGACCGTGGCGCCCGCCGCCCGCGAGTGGCTGGCTGTTACCGGCTTTGACCCGGTGTACGGGGCCCGGCCGCTGCGCAGGCTGATTCAGTCGGCGATCGGGGATCAGCTGGCCCGCGGCTTGCTATCCGGCGAGATCGCGGATGGTGACGTGGTCGTCGTGGATCTCGATGCCGAGTCAGACTCGCTCACCGTGCGCGCCGCTCACTCCCCGACCACCGGGCCGTCTGCGCCGGAGGGCGCCTCGTCGAGCAGCCGGTCGTAGTCATCCTCGGGCAGCCCGAGGTCGTTCCGGATCCGGTACCGCAGGCTTAGCAGCAGCCGCAGCTCCTCGGCCTGGTCGTCGCCGCCGGAGTCCGGCGCCGGCTGGCCGCGGCCATCATCGCGATCGGCCGTGCGCTGCAGGCACAGTTCTACCCCGGCGGTGGCCCAGTCCAGGGCGCCGGGCAGGTCGGAGCGCTCGACCAGCACCTCGGCGACGAGGTCGCACATCCGCGGATCGCGCCGCCCCTCCGCCTTCAGGCTGCTGATCAGCGCGCGCGCCTCGGCTGATTTGCCGAGCAGGAAGAGCGCCCGGGACAGCGGGACCCTGGGATCCACGAATACCGGGCCGCCATCGGCCAGCGCTAGCCGGAACCCGCTGGCCGCCGCCGCCGGGTCATCGGCGAGCAGCCACTGCTCGCCCGCCCGCAGGAACGCCTCGGACCGCGGCATGGACTCGCTCTGCGTGCCGGTCACGGCCAATCGGCTCATCCGCTGCGCGGCGGCCTCGTGCTCGCCGCTGAAGGCAGCGCTGAACTCAATCGCATCAAATTCTTCCCGGCTCAAAACAGGCACGATCCAGAACGTACCCACCCGGACTGGCCTTTCAACGCACGATAACGCTAACGATCCGGGCACAGAGGCTTAACTCCGGACGCGCGCCGGGGCCTATCTCCGGGACCGCTCCAGCGCGTCCCAGAACCCTCGCCGCAGGGCGTGCCGCACCTCGTCGTGCAGCAGTGAGTCGATCGGCAGCGCCGAGCCCTGCAGCAGCCTGGCCTCCAGGTCCGACGGCATCCGGGGCTTGCGGGCCAGCACGGCCTCCAGCCACAGGGCCGGCGCGTCCCGCGCCACTGCCTCGCCGAAGCCGAAGCCCTCGGCGTGGGCCGACTGCACGGCATCGGCGAGGGAGACGGCCACCGGCTGCGGCACCGGCACCTGCGACGCCGCGGCCTGAGGCCCGCTGTACGGAGCGCCCTGGGGAGGGCTGAAGGCCGGGCCGAGGGTGCCGCCGCTGTGCTGGCCGTGCTGCGCGCCGGAGTACTGGCCGGGCGGCAGCTGGTCGGCGGACCGGCCGTACTGCCCGCCGGGGGCCGGCAGGTACTGCGGAGGCGTGCCGCCCAGCGCATGGCGCTGTGATCCGCCATGCTGGCCGGGCTCCGGCCCGGCCGGGCCGTCCGTGGCGGGAGCGGCCCGGGCGTCCAGGAACTGATCGTGCGCCGGGTAACCCTGGCCGCCGAGCATCCGGGAGCCCTGGTCATCACCGGCTGGCGCGCCCCGCGGCGAGCCGGACGGCGGGTCGGGCCGGTTCAGTCCCGGGAAGGCAACCTGCGAGCTGTCGGTGCGCGGCGGCCCGGCCTGCTGGCCCAGCGGACCGGACGACTGGCCCGGCAGGTCAGCCTGCTGGCCCGGCATCCCGGCCGGCTGGCCGGGCATCCCGGCTGACTGGCCGGGCATTCCGGCCGGCTGGCCCGGCAGATCCCCGGGCTGGCTGGCCAGGTCGCCAGGCTGGCGCGGCAGCTCACCGGAATGGCCCTGGTGCATGCCGCCCGGCGACGCCTGCCTTCCGCCCTGCTGGGCCGGAACGCCGCCGGGCAGGCCGCGATCCGGTTCCTGCTGTTCGTGCGAGCCCGGACGGGCGGCGGGCAGCGGCTGGACGTTCCGCTGATATTCGCTGACGGCGGGCGCAGTGTAGATCGTGGGCGGCGCCGGCAACGCGGCAGCGGGCAGCCTCTGGTGGGTAACCGCGCCCGCCGCTCCGTGGCCGTTGGCCATGGAGCGTCCCGGGTAGGTACCGGCCTGGTAGTCCTCGTCGTGGCGGGCCGGCTCGGCGCCCGCGATCAGGTCAACGAACGGGCGCAGATGAGCGCCGCCGATCTCCACGATGTCGTCGCATTCCTGGCGGAGCGGCCGCGAGACCGTCCAGTTCCCGTCCACCGTGATGTGCACGATAGTGACCCGGATCCCGATGTCCTGCACTTCCGCGATGGCCTCGGCGAGCTCTTCCTCACCGCTGACGACGATGGCGTCGGTGATAGCCCCGTTCCTGGCCAGCGTGGTCAGGTCGCGGTGCATCTCGGTTTCGATGCCCTCGCGCCGGCCCGGCCGCACCCGGCCCAGCCGGAGCTTGAGGCCGGGGATGTCGGCCAGCGCATCGTGCTCGGATGTCCGGCGGCCCTCAGCGGCCGCCTCGTACCAGTAGCACCGCAGCACGGGCTGGCCGGTGCGATCCTGGGCGAGCCCGGACAGGAACTTGAGCAGGCCGGTGTAGTCCCAGGCAACCGAGTCCCGGTGCCGGGTGCCATGGACGGCCATTGCGCCATCGGCGAGCACGTAGCCCGCGTCTACGAACAGCGCGCAACGATCCACGCGACAACCGTCCTTCCCTCGACGCGAGAACTTACCAGCGCCCGGCCACTGCCGTGACAAATAGCGCGGATCAGGGACGTACACCCCAGCGGGTATCCCGTGACCGGCCAGTGGCCGATTCGGCGGCCGGGCGAAACCGTTCCGGGCCTGCCGCCGCGATCCGGATCCACGGTACCGGCCCGGCTCCAAGGTATCCCCGCCATCGGCCCGGATGGCACCAGATACGGATATATTTTGTGACTGAACGTGACAATGCCTCGCCGACGCCCCGGGGAAGCCGGTACGGCGCAGCTTGCGGACTGGCCGGCCGACGCCGGGATGAAACTAGTGTCCGGCCAGGTCATGCAGCGCGGATGCCCCCACTACGAGCAGGGCGATCACCGCTATGACGACTACCGCGACGACCACGTACCGCAGGCGTTCCCTGGGATCAGCATCGTGACGTCCCATGCAGCGAGACTAGCCCGGCTGACGTGTGCCGGAGCCAATTGCCGCCGGTAACCGGCCGGCCGCGGGCTTCGGGCCAGCGCTGGTTCCGGGATACTAGGGCACGCCAGCAAGACAACAGGGAGTAACTGTCATGCCGATCGCCACCCCAGAGATCTACGCACAGATGCTCGACCGGGCCAAGGAGCACGGGTTTGCCTACCCGGCCATCAACGTGTCGTCCAGCCAGACGCTGAATGCCGCCCTGCGCGGGTTCGCCGACGCCGGGAGCGACGGGATAATCCAGGTATCTACCGGCGGCGCCGAGTACCTTTCCGGTGCCGCGGTGAAAGACATGGTGACCGGATCGGCCGCGCTGGCCGCCTTCGCCGCCGAGGTCGCGGCGCACTATCCGGTCCACATCGCGCTGCACACCGACCACTGCCCGAAGGACAAGCTGGACGGCTTCATGCGCCCGCTGGTCCAGATCTCCAAGGAGCGGGTGGCCCGCGGCGAGCAGCCACTCTTCCAGTCGCACATGTGGGACGGCTCCGCCGTGCCGCTGGCCGAGAACCTGCAGATCGCCGCCGGCCTGCTGGCCGACTGCGCCAGCGCGCACATCATCATGGAGATGGAGATCGGCGTCGTCGGCGGCGAGGAAGACGGCGTGGTGGGCGAGATCAACGAGAAGCTCTACAGCACGCCGGAGGACGCGCTGGCCACCGCCGAGGCGGTCGGTCTCGGCGAGCGCGGCCGGTACATCCTCGCCGCCACCTTCGGCAACGTGCACGGCGTTTACAAGCCCGGGCACGTCAAGCTGCGGCCGTCCGTGCTGGCCGATATCCAGGCGGCCGTGGGCCGCAAGTACGGCCGGGACAAGCCGTTTGACCTCGTCTTCCACGGCGGATCAGGATCGGCGCTGACCGATATCCGCGAGGCGATCTCCTATGGCGTGGTCAAGATGAACGTGGACACCGACACCCAGTACGCGTTCACCCGGCCGGTCGCCGGCCACATGTTCGCCAACTACGACGGCGTCCTGAAGGTCGACGGCGATGTCGGCAGCAAGAAGGCCTATGACCCGCGGGCCTGGGGCAAGGCCGCGGAGCAGTCAATGTCCGCCCGCGTCGTCCGCGCCTGCGAGGACCTGATGTCGGCCGGGAAGCGCATGACCTGACCGTCGGGCCGCGGCCTCCGGCTGGGCGGCCCGCGACAGCCGGCGGGCGGCCCGCGACAGCAGGCCGGCCAGCGCGGGCAAGAACCCGTCCGGGCCGGGCAAGAACCCGTCCGGGGCGGGCCGCCCGCCCGGATACGGCAGGATGGCTGGCATGACGTATGAGAACCTGCTCGGCGGACCTGCGGCCACCTACCTGCCCGGCAACGAGGAGGCGAGCGCGGAGCTGCGGGCCGGCGCCGATCCGGCCAGCGTCGCCGCCAGCTTCCCCGCGTCCTGCGAGGCCTGGGCCGCACTGGCCGAGCGAGCGCTGGCCGGCGGCGAGCCGGTCGCCGCCTACGCGTACGCCCGGACCGGCTACCACCGCGGCCTGGATCAGCTGCGCCGGGCGGGCTGGAAGGGATACGGCCCGATCCCCTGGGAGCACGAGCCGAACCAGGGCTTCCTGCGCGCCCTGTACATGCTGGCCAGCGCCGCCGCGGCCATCGGCGAGGACGACGAGGCAACCCGCTGCCGGGACTTCCTGCAGGAGAGCAGCCCGGCCGCCGCGCTGGCCCTCGGGTCCGCCTGATCCAGGCTCCGCGGCCGCCTGCGGCCGGTAACCTCGGAACGCAAGAGCCCCTGCCGCACCAGGACACACCTGCGGCCAGGGGCTTCCGCGTCGGGCAGGGCTTCCGCGCACGGCGGCCTGGAAGGGGCTGGTGACCATGCCGGCCATTGTGATCGTGGGCGCCCAGTGGGGTGACGAGGGCAAGGGCAAGGCAACTGACCTGCTCGGCGACAGCGTGGACTACGTCGTCCGGTACCAGGGCGGCAATAACGCCGGGCACACCGTCGTCATCGGGGATGAGAGCTATGCCCTGCACCTGCTGCCCAGCGGGGTGCTGTCGCCGGACGTAACGCCGGTCATCGGCAACGGCGTGGTGATTGACCCCGGTGTCCTGATCGAGGAGATCGACGGGCTCCGGGGGCGCGGCGTTTCCTGCGAGCGGCTGCTCATCTCCGCGAACGCGCACCTGATCATGCCGCATCACCGGGCGCTTGACCGGGTGACGGAGCGATTCCTGGGCGGGGCGCGGATCGGCACCACCGGCCGCGGCATCGGCCCTACTTACAGCGACAAGGCGGCCCGGATGGGGATCCGCGCGCAGGATCTCTTCGACCCCGGCATCCTCCGCCAGAAGCTCGAGCTGGTGCTCAGGGAGAAGAACCAGGTACTCACCAAGGTCTACAACCGCCGCGGGATCGACGCCGACGCGGTATGCGCCGAGTACCTCGGCTACGGCGAGCGGATCAGGCCGTACCTGGCGGACACCGGCCTGATCCTGAACCAGGCCCTCGACGACGACCAGGTGGTGCTGCTGGAAGGCGCCCAGGCCACGCTGCTGGACGTCGACCACGGCACCTACCCGTTCGTCACCTCATCCTCGGCCACCGCGGGCGGCGCCTGCGCCGGATCCGGCATCGGGCCGACCAGGATCACCAAGGTGATCGGCATCGTGAAGGCCTACACCACCCGGGTGGGCGCGGGCCCGTTCCCGACCGAGCTGACGGACGACCAGGGCGAGTGGCTGCGCACGACGGGCGGCGAGTACGGCGTCACGACCGGCCGGGAGCGCCGCACCGGCTGGTTCGACGCCGTCATCGCCCGGTACGCCACCCGGGTCAACGGCATCACCGACTACTTCCTGACCAAGCTCGACGTGCTGTCCGGCCTGCGCCGGATCCCGGTCTGCGTGGCCTACGACGTGGCGGGCACGCGGCACGACGAGATCCCGATGACGCAGACCGAATTTCATCACGCCGTCCCCGTCTACGAATACCTGGACGGCTGGGACGAGGACATTTCCGGCGTGCGCGACCCGGCCGACCTGCCGCGCAATGCCCAGGCCTACATCCGGGCGCTGGAGCAGATGATCGGCGCCCCGGTCGCCGCGGTCGGGGTCGGACCGCGCCGTGATCAGACCCTGCAGCTGGTCCCGCTGATCTGATCGCCGCCACCTGACCGCCGACGGGCACCTCCCGACGGGCACCTCCGGTCAGCACCTCCCGGCCGGCACCTCCCGGGTCAGCCGCCGCTGACGGGCCGGCTGCCCCGGTAGGCTCAGCCGCGTGCGGGTCCTGGTAATCGGCTCAGGCGGCCGCGAGCATGCCCTGTGCCGGGCGCTCGCCCGGGACGCCGGCGTGACGCAGCTGCATGCCGCGCCGGGCAATCCGGGCATCGCCCGGATCGCGGACGTGCACGATGTCGCCGCCGCCGATCCGGCCAGCATCGCCGCACTGGCCCGGCGCCTGGGCGCCGGCCTGGTTGTCATCGGCCCCGAGGCACCGCTGGTGGCCGGCGCCGCCGACGCGGTCCGGGCGGCCGGCCTCGCCTGCTTCGGGCCCGATCGGGGCGCGGCCATGATCGAGGGATCGAAGACGTTCGCCAAGCAGGTCATGGTCGCGGCCGGGATCCCGACCGCCGCCGCGCGCAGCTGCACCAGCGATGCCGAGGTCAGTGAGGCGCTGGACGCGTTCGGGCCGCCGTACGTGGTGAAGGCGGACGGGCTGGCGGCAGGCAAGGGCGTGGTCGTCACCACCGATCGCGCCGAGGCCAGCAGGCACGCCGCCCATTGCGGCCTGGTCGTCATCGAGGAATTCCTCGACGGCCCCGAGGTGTCGGTCTTCGCGCTCGCGGACGGGGCGGCCGCGGTGCCGCTGCTGCCCGCGCAGGACTACAAGCGCGCGCACGACGGGGACGCCGGGCCGAATACCGGCGGGATGGGCGCCTACGCCCCGCTGCCGTGGGCGCCGCCCGGGCTCGCCGCCGAGGTGCTCGGCACCGTCGTCCAGCCTGCCCTGGACGAGCTGCGCCGCCGCGGCACCCCCTACCGCGGGCTGCTGTATGCCGGGCTGAGCCTGACCGAGGCCGGGATCCGGGTGGTCGAGTTCAACGCCCGCTTCGGCGATCCGGAGACCCAGGTGATCCTGGACCGGCTGGTCACGCCGCTCGGCGGGCTGCTCGACGCGGCGGCGAAGGGCGGCCTGGCCGGCGCCGGGGCACCGGCCTGGGCCCCCGGCGCGGCGGTAACCGTGGTCATCGCCGCGGAAGGTTATCCGGCGGCCCCGGCCAGTGGTGACCAGATTGAGGGTCTCGAAGACGCAGAACGAGAACCCGGTGCCTATGTCCTGCACGCGGGCACCTCCGCGTCCGGCGCTGGCGCCCTGACGTCCAGCGGCGGCCGGGTCCTCGACGTGGTGGGCACGGGCCCGGACCTGGCCAGCGCGCGCGGCGCGGCCTACCGGGCGGCCGGGCGGATCAGGATGCGCGGCGGCTGGTACCGCACGGACATCGCGGCCGGCGGGGACGGCAGGATAGACCCGTGATCGAGCGGTACACCCTGCCCGAAATGGGCCGAATCTGGAGTGACGCGCACAAGTACGAGCTGTGGTGCCAGATCGAGATCCTCGTCCTGGCGGCGCACGCCGCGTCGGGCACGGTCCCGGCCAGCAGCGTCGGCCCGGTCCGCGCGGCGGCGCCGCCAACGCCGCAGGCGGTCGCCGCGCTGGAGGCAGTCACCGGCCACGACGTGATCGCGTTCCTGTCCGCGTGGGCCGACAACACCACGCCGCGCGCCGCCGCCGCTTACGTCCATTTCGGCATGACCTCGTCCGATTTGCTCGACACGGCGCTCGCGCTCCAGCTGGCCGGGGCGACGGACTTGCTGATTGCCAAGGCCACCGCCCTGGTCGGGGCCTTGCGCGAGCACGCCCTCGCGCACTCCGGCACGCTGCGCGCCGGGCGGACGCACGGCATTCACGCGGAGCCTGACGTCTGGGGCCACCGGGTGGCCGATTTCGCCTTCGCCATGGCCCGCTGCCGGGACCGGCTGCTGCGGGCCCGGGTGGCCGTCGCCGTCGGCAAGCTGTCCGGGCCGGTCGGCACCTACTCCAACATCGATCCGGCGATCGAGACGCGCGTGATGGCGGAGCTCGGCCTCCGGCCCGCCGACGTGGCCACCCAGGTGGTCTTCCGCGACGGGATCGCCGAGTGGGTCAGCGCCCTCGCGCTCACCGCGACGACGTGCGAGGCGATCGCGCTGGAAGTCAGGCACGGGCAGCGGACCGAGGTGTCCGAGCTCGCCGAGCCGTTCCGGGCGGGCCAGAAGGGCTCGTCCGCGATGCCGCACAAGAAGAACCCGGTCGTCGCGGAGCAGATCTGCGGCCTGGCCAGGATCGTGCGCGCGCAGGTCACGCCGGTGCTGGAGGGGATGCCGCTCTGGCACGAGCGGGATATCTCGCATTCCTCCACCGAGCGGGTGGCCCTGCCGGACGCGGCCATCACCACGGACTACCTGCTGGACCGGACCACCTGGCTGGTCACCGGACTGGTCGTCGACGCGGCCCGGATGCGCGCCAACCTGGAGCTGACCCGCGGCCTGATCTATACCTCGGCCGTGCTGCTCGACCTCGTCGCCGCCGGGATGTCACGCGAGGATGCCTACGCGCTGGTTCAGGCCGCGGCGATGGACTGCTGGGACCACGGGACCCAGTTCCGGGATGCCCTCCGCCGGCACGCCGCCGAGCGGGCCCAGCCGCTGGACGAGGCCCGGCTGGACGAGGCCTTCCGGCCGGAGCGGTACGTCGCCCGGCTCGGGCCGGTGTTCGAGCGCCTGGCGAAGCTGACGTGAAGCATCTGTACTCCGGGAAGGTCCGGGAACTCTACGAGACCGGCGACGGCGTGCTGCTGCTCGTCGCCACCGACCGGATTTCCGCGTTCGACCACGTGCTCGAGACGCCGATCCCGGACAAGGGCAAGATCCTGACCCAGCTGTCCCTGTGGTGGTTCGAGCGGCTCGCCGATGTCGTGCCCAACCACCTGGTGCAGGCGCCGATCCCGGCCGAGTTCGCCGGCCGCGCGATGGCCTGCCGGCGGCTCTCGATGGTGCCGGTGGAGTGCGTGGCCCGCGGTTACCTGGCCGGCTCGGCCCTGGCCGACTACCAGCTGACCGGCACGGCCTGCGGCATCGCGATGCCGCCCGGGCTCGGCGACGGCTCGCTGCTGCCCCGGCCGGTCTTCACTCCGGCGACCAAGGCGCCGCGCGGCGAGCACGACGTCAATATCCCGGCCGCCGCGGTGGCGGACCTGCTCGGCCCGGAGGTGGCCGCCGAGGTGGAGCGGATCACCCTGGAGGTCTACCGGCGGGGCGCCCGGCTCGCGGCCGCCCGCGGCATCATCGTCGCCGACACCAAGATCGAGCTCGGCTTCGACCCCGGCGGCGCGCTGCTGCTGGCCGACGAGGTGCTGACCCCGGACTCCTCCAGGTTCTGGCCCGCGGACGGGTGGGCGCCCGGGCGGAGCCAGCCGTCCTTCGACAAGCAGTACGTCCGCGACTGGCTCACCTCGCCCGAGTCCGGCTGGGATCGCCGGGGGCCAGAGCCGCCGCCGCCGCTGCCCGATCACGTAGTCGACCGGACCCGGCGTACTTACATCGAGGCATACGAGCGCCTGACCGGGCTGCACTGGCAGTAACCGCGGAGCGTGCGCGGGGCTGCGGCCGGCCGCGCGGCGGCGTGATGCGGGACACAGTGCGCCCGGCCGGTGGCGGCCGGAGCCGCCGTAACAACCGGCCGGGCCTGGGTACGTGACGGAATCCAGCCCAGCGGCTACGTTACGTAACTATGCAGGGATGGTCCGGGAGCCAGCGGGCGGTGGAATACTGGACGGGCACAAGCACCAGGCTGTCCGCCCTAACCGCATAGCCTGCCGTCTGGATGGTCGCAGATCCGGCCACCGCTTCCGGCGCCGGACGCTCGCACCCTGACCGACAGGAGCCCTATCCCTATGACCACCGGTCCCGAGATCAGCTACCGCGTGCGAGGAGGCAACCCGCTCCAGGGCACTGTCTTCGTCCAGGGCGCCAAGAATGCCGCGCTGAAGATGATCGCCGCCTCGCTGCTCGCCGCCAAGGGCCGCACGGTGCTGCGCAATGTCCCGGCGATCGAGGATGTCCGCCGCGCGGTCGAACTCGCGCAGGCGGTCGGCGCGGTGGTCAAGTTCCACGAAGCGGAGCGGACGCTCGTGGTGGATGCTTCCGAGCTGACCAGCTCGGTGCTCCCGGCCGAGATCACCCGCAGCTTCGCCGGATCGGTCCTGTTCGTGCCCGCGCTGCTGCACCGGCTGGGCGAGGCGACGATCGAGGGCATCGGCGGGTGCAATCTCGGCAATCGCCAGCTCGATTTCCACTACCGGGGCTTCGCCCGGCTCGGCGCCACGGTCGACGAGGGCGAGAGCCAGATCCGGATCAAGGCCAACCGGCTCCGCGGCGCCCATCTCTACCTGGACACGCCGTCCCATATGGGTACCGAGAACCTGATCCTGGCGGCTTCGCTGGCGCCGGGGACCACCGTGATCGACAACACGGCACTGGAGCCCGAGGTACTCGACGTCATCGCGTTTCTCACCAAGATGGGCGCCAACATCACCGGCGGCGGCACCGGATTCGTCACCGTGCGCGGGGTCAACGAGCTGACCGCGGTGGAGCACACGGTGATGCCGGACCGCCTGGACGCCTGCGTCTTCGCGATGGCCGCGGCGATCACCGGCGGCGAGCTGAGCCTGGTCGGGGCATCCCTGGAGCATTTCGGCGTGGTCCGCTGGAAGCTGGAGCAGATGGGCGTCGAATTCGCCACCCAGGGCGCCATCCTGCAGGTTCGCCGCGAGCGGCAGCTGCGCCCGATCAACGTGATCACCTGCCCGTACCCCGGGTTCGCGACCGACTTGCAGTCACCGATCATGGCGCTGAGCTGCCTGGCCGACGGCATCAGTTACATCCGGGAAACCATCTTCGAACGGCGCTACGCACTCGTCGGCGAGCTGAACAAGATGGGCGCGAAAGTCGAGGTCGACGGCAGCGTCGTGCTCGTCCACGGCCCGTCCGTGCTCAAGGGCGCCGACGTTGTCGCGCATGACCTGCGGACCGGGATCGCCCTGGTGCTGGCCGGGCTGGCGGCCGAAGGCGAGACCGTCGTATCGCCCGGCTACCCGATCAACCGCGGCCACTCGTCGGTCGCAGCCCGGCTGACGACGCTCGGCGCGGACATTACCGAGGAGATCACCGGCTAGAAATGACGACGAGGCCAGGGCCGCCGGGACGGGAGTGTCCGGGTATGCGAGTCGTCATTCTGGGCGGGACGGAGTTCATCGGGCGGCGCATTACCGAGGACCTGGTCGCTCGCGGCGACGACGTCACGGTCGTGCACCGGGGGGTGACCGAGCCGGAGCACTGGGTGGACTGCCGTCATCTGCACGCCGACCGCAAGGACTTCGCCGGCCTGAGCGCGCGGGTGCGGGCGCTGCGCCCGGATGCGGTAATCGACACCTGCGCCGGCAGCGCGGCCGACGCCGCCGCGGTCCTGCCGCACCTGCCGGACGCCAGCCTGGTCGTGCTGTCCAGCATGGACGTCTACCGCGCTTTCGAGCTGCTGAACGCCGGGCAGGAGGGCGAGCCGGTGCCGCTGACCGAGGACTCGGCCGTCCGGCTCGGCCGTTACCCGTACCGGGGCCAGCTGCCCGGGCAGGATGACTACGAGAAGCTGGACGTTGAGCCGCCGTACCTGGCCCGCGGCGGCGCGGTGCTGCGGCTCGTGATGATCTACGGCGAGCACGACGGGCAGCGGCGCGAGGAGTTCATCCTGCGCCGGGTGCGGGCGGGCCGGCCCAGGATTCCGGTGGGCCCCGGCGGCTGGCTCTGGACCCGCTGCTACGTCGGCGACGTGGCCAGCGCCGTGCTGGCCGCCGCGGGCAGCGCGGCGGCGGCCGGCCAGGTATTCAACATCGGCGAAAACGAGGCCCGCTCCATGCTCGGCTGGGCCCGGCAGATCCTGGCCGCCGCCGGTCATGACGCCGAGCTGGTCGCCGTTCCCGCCGACGTGCTGCCCCCGGACATGTGGCCGACCGCGAATCACCCGCAGCACCTGCTGGCCGACAGCGGCAAGGCCAGGCGGCTGCTCGGCTGGCAGCCCGCCCCGGCGCAGGAGGGCCTGGCCCGGTCGGTGGGCTGGCACCTGGCTCACCCGCCGGACGACGCCAGCACGGACTTCGCCGACGACGACCGGGCGCTCGCGGCCGCCGCCGCTCAGGCGTAACGCGGCCTCCAGCCCAGCGAGGCCGGGCGGCCAGGGCTCGGGGCGGGCGGCCGCTAGCCGGCGTAGCGGCTGATCACCGACTTGCCGAACCGGGCCATCTCCTCGCGCTGCGGGGAGAACTGCAGCAGCATCAGGCCGACCCCGGCGTCCTCGTAGGCCCGGAGCCGCTCGATGATCTGATCCGGCGTGCCGATCAGCCCGCTGCGCAGCCCGCGGTTGGAGACGCTGTACTCCTCCAGCGAGACCCGCGACTCGAGCTGCGAGCCCTCGACGAAGTCCTGGTAGGAGGCATACGCCTCGGGCGACGAGCGCACGTCGAGGATGCGGTCCAGCTCGGCCTGGGCCTCGGCCTCGGTATCGCGGCAGATCACGTACCCGGAGACGCCGAACATCAGCGGCGGCCGCCCGGCGGCGGCCCGGCGGGAGTTCAGGTCGGCGACCTTGGCCGCGATCACCTCGGGAGCATCGCCGTGCATCACGTAGGCGTCCGCCTGGCCGACGATGACCTCCTTGGCCTTCGGTGACTCGCCGCCCATGTAGACGTGCGGCGGGCGGGCCGGCTTGGGTTCCAGGATCGCGCCATCGAGCTGGTAGAGCGCGCCCCGATGCGTCACGGTGTCCTCCCGCAGCAGCCGGGCGACGACGTCCAGCCACTCCGCGGTCCGGGTGTAGCGCGCGTCGTGCACGTCGAACGGGGCGCCGTACTGCGCCGCCTCGTCCTTCCACCAGGACGACACCACGTTGAGCGACAGCCGGCCGGGCGCGATCGTGTCCAGGGTGGACAGCGCCTTGGCGGTCAGTGACGGCGAGTGGTAGTTGGGCCGGACGGCGAGCATCAGCTCGAGCGTCTGCGTGACGGCGGCGATCGCGGGCGCGAGGGTCCAGCAGTCGAGCGATGGCGCGCGGTGGCCCTTGATGTCATTCAGGTTCAGCTCGGCGATCAGGCTCAGCTCGAAGCCGTGCTGCTCGCTCTCGACGACCAGGTCCCTGATGTACGGCCAGGCGATCGACATGCCCTCGTCCGGGACATTGCGCAGCCAGCCGCCGAAAATCGGCATCCAGTATCCGAACCGCATCAGCCGGCTCCTCTCCGGGCGGTCGCGGCCCGGGCTCGTCGTTCCCTGTTTATACGCCTGCCAGCAGGCCGCCGAGGAACCCGGCCACCGCTGGCAGCGCCGGCCGGGGCGCAACGGCCTCGACGGCGGCGTTGTAGTTGGTCGTGGTGTTCACGTCGTAGGTGACCATGCGGCCGTCTTCGGTCTCGATGAACTCGAACCCGGCGATCTCGATGCCCTGGTCCCGGGCGAAATCGGTGTAACGGCCGGTGATCGGGTGAGCGAAGCCGTCTCGCAGCGCGAACAGGTCAGGCCCGGGCGGCTGGCCGACGGCGCAGGCGTCGGCCGGGCACAGCTCGAACCCGCCGCGAGCGGTATCGGCCGTGATCGCGTAAATGAACTCGCCGCCGACCACCTCCACCCGGGTGATGAACGGCTCGGCCGCGCGCAGATACTCCTGGAGCAGGGTAATCCCGTCGGCCGGTGCCTCGTAGCCGGGCGCGGACAGGTACTCGTCGAACTCGTCGTGGCTCTCGAAGAGCCGGACGCCCAGGCCCTTCCCGCCCTGGTTGTGCTTGCTGATGAACGGCACGGGAAGCTTCCTGGCGGCGGCCGGAAGCTCGGCCGGCCCGGCCACGGCCACCGTGCGCGGCACGTCGAATCCGGCCGCGCGCAGCGCGGTCAGCTGATCCATCTTGCTCATCTCCAGCTCGAGCACCCGCCGGCCGTTGACCACCCGCCGGCCATGGGACTCCAGCCAGCACAGCGTGCCGCGGGTGAGATCCTTCGCGTACGGATGGCCCCTGGTGTGCGCGGACGCGCTCATCCGGGACCAGAACACCCCGTCCGGCGGCACCGAATCCAGATCAAGCACGCCATCGCCGAGCAGCCACTGCTCGTGCGGCACTCCGGCGGCGTCGAACGCCGCGCCGAGCGGCGCATACCAGTCCGGGTTCTCGTGGATCACGTAGACCTTCATCGAGCATGCCCTCCGCCGCCGCCAGCACCAGCGTAAGCGAGATCCCCGGACCCGATCAGCCGCCGGATGGTGAGAATGATCACGCCGCCGGGCGCTCGCCCGCGGGGGCGAGCGGGGCGTCGTGCCGCGTTAAAAATCAAGGGCCGTCAGCCGCGGCGCGGGTACGCCTTCGCTACCGCCAGCAACTCGTCGTTCGCGTCATAGTCCCCGATCGAGATCCGCGCCCCCTCCGCGCCGAACGGCCGGACGCTGATCCCGGCCAGCTCGCACGCCGCGGCGAAGCCGGCCGTCTCGTCGCCGAGCTGCAGCCAGACGAAGTTGGCTTCGGTGGGCGGCACCTGCCAGCCCTGGGCGAGCAGCTCGTCGCGGACCCGGTCACGCTCCTTGACCACCGCGTCGACCCGCTCGAGCAGCTCGTCCTCGGCGGCCAGGGAGGCGATCGCGGCGGCCTGCGCGACGGCGTTCACCGTGAACGCCAGCATCGTCTTGCGGGCCGCCTCGGCGACCCGCTCGTGCGCCACCATGAAGCCAACCCGCAGGCCAGCCAGCCCGTACGCCTTGGAGAAGGTGCGCAGCACGGCCACGTTGGGCCGGTCGCGATAGAGGCTGAGGCCATCCGGGACGTCGCTGTCCCGCACGTACTCGTGGTAGGCCTCGTCGAGTACCACCAGGCAGTCGCCGGGCACCCGGTCCAGGAACCGCTCCAGCTCGGCGCGGTGCACGACGGTGCCGGTCGGGTTGTTCGGGTTGCAGACGATGATCATCCTGGTCCGGTCGGTGATCGCGTCCGCCATCGCGGCCAGATCGTGCGCCTGATCCCGCAGCGGTACCCGCACCGAGGTGGCGTGGGCCAGGTCGACCAGGAGCGGGTACGCCTCGAACGAGCGCCAGGCGTAGATGATTTCCGTGCCCGGCTCGCCGACCGCCGCGAGCAGTTGCTGGGTCACCCCGACCGAGCCGCAGCCGACCGCGACGTGCGCGGGCGGAACGGCGAAGCGGCCGGCGATCGCCTCTGTTAGGGCGACCGCCCCGTTGTCGGGATACCGGTTGACCTGCCCGGCCGCTGCGGCGATGACCTCGACGACGGAGGGCAGCGGCCCGAACGGCGACTCATTCGATGACAGCTTGTGCGACCTGCCGTCCTCCCGCACCGGGATCCGCCCCGGCTTGTAGGGCACGAACTGGTCGAGGATCGAGCGGAAACGCGGGGAGCTTTCGGACACCGTTGTCCTCCTGGAGCCTTTCCTGCGGGCCGGTCAATGCCGCGCGCACTGCTTACCCGATCTGCGCATTACCTGGTCTTCCCAGTGTCGCACCTGCCGGCCGGGCTACTGGCCACGCGACGCCTGCCTGGCGGCGAACGCGGCCAGCACGCGCTGGCCGCACCGCACCAGCGGGACGCGCGGCCACTACTCAGGACGGTGCGACGCGAGTAAAGTGGCGCCGTGAACCGGCTGGGTGAACTCGAACGCGCCATTATGGATGTGCTCTGGGAGAGCCCCGAGCCGCTGACGGTCCGCCAGGTCAGCGGGCAGCTGACGGAGCGGGACCTGGCGCACACCACGGTGATGACCGTGCTCGACCGGCTGGCCAAGAAGGGCTTCTCGCGGCGCGAGCGGGACGGCCGCGCGTGGCGGTACCGCGCGGCCGAGACCAGGGAAGCCTACGTCACCGAGCTGATGCTGAACGCGCTGGACCAGACCGGCGACCGGCCCGCCGCGCTGGCCCGCTTCGTCCGCAGCGTGTCGGGTGCGGAGGCCCGGGCCCTGCGCCGCGCGCTGGAGGCGCTCGAAGCCCGCGAGCCAGCCGAGCCGGGCCGCCCGCGCGCACCGGCCGGCTCGCGCGCACCGGCTGAGCCGCCCGGGCAGGGCGATCTGCGCGAAGACGCCGCTGAGGGCTGACCTGTCGTGTTCCCCGCAGTCCTGATCCTCGCCGCGGTCGCGGCGGGCAGCATCCCGGCCGCTTCCGCGCTGGCCTCGGCCAGCTGGCCGGGCCGGTGTCCGGCGGCCGCGATCCTGCTCTGGCAGGCGCTCGGGCTGGGCTGGGGGCTGGCCGCGGTTGGCGCGCTGGCCGGGCTCGGCGCGGGCCAGCGGCACACCGGAGTGGCCCGGGCGGCACTGGCCGTCGCGTCCCGGGTGGTGCGCGACGGCGTGTTCGAGCCGAGAGCGTCCGGCCCGCTCGCGGTCCTCCGGCTGGTGTCGGTGGCCGCCGGGCTGGTGCTGCTGATGCTGCTCTGCTGGGTGCTGGTGGCGGCCTTCGCGGCCGTGCTGCGCGCCCGGCGGCGGCAGCGGGACCTGCTCAGCCTGCTCGCCCACGGGGACCCCAAGGTGCCCGGCGCGCTCGTCGTCGATCATCCGGCGGCCGCCGCCTACTGCGTGCCTGGCCTGCGATCGCGGATCGTGTTCAGCGCCGGCACGCTTGCATTGCTGGACCAGGCCGAGCTGGCCGCCGTGCTCGCGCACGAGCGGGCGCACCTGAGAGAGCGGCACGATCTCGTGCTGCTGCCGTTCACCGCGCTGCTGCGGGCATTCCGCTGGTCGGCCGTGGCCCGCCGGGCCGAGAGCGCGGTCGCGCTGCTCCTGGAGATGCTGGCTGACGACCACGCGCTCCGGCACCGCCCGGCCCGGGAACTGGCGACCGCGCTGATGCGGGTCGGCGCCGCGGGCTCGCCGGCGCCATCGGGCACCCTGGCCGCCGACGGTGCCGGCCATGGCGAGGTAGCCGTCCGGGTCGCGCGGATGCTCAGGCCCGCGCCCGGGCTGTCGGCGCCGGCTATCGCCCTCGTCTGCGGCACGGCCGTGCTGCTGGTGGCGGTCCCGGTGGCGTTCCTGTCCATTCCGTTCTGACGCCGCGCCGTGGCTCGTCTCTGCCGCCGTGCCGTGGCTAGTCGGAGATGCGGATCCGCAGGCGGCGGAAGCCCTTTCCCTTGTTCTCGATCTTGACGACCTCGATCCGGCCGATCTGGCTGGTCGCCGCCACATGCGTTCCGCCGTCGGCCTGCTGGTCCAGCCCTACGATGTCGATGATGCGAACCTCCGCCACGTCCGCCGGGACGAGGTTGGTCGCGGTGCGGATGATGTCGGGGATGGCGAACGCCTCGTCCCGGGGCAGCGTCCGGACGTCGATCCGGCGCCCGGCGGCGATCTCCTTGTTGCAGGCGGACTCGACGTTCTCCTTGAACCCGGGCGGCACCTCGGGCAGGTCAAAGTCCATCCTCGCGGCATACGGCTCCATATTCCCGCCGGTGACCAGCGAGCCGAAGTCCCTGAACACGACGCCGCAGAGCACGTGCAACCCGGAGTGGGTGCGCATCAGGGCGGTCCGCCGGCCGTCTTCCACGGCGCCGCGGACGGCCGTGCCCGGCGGCGGGAGCGGATCGCCGTCGGCGGGGATCAGGTAGAGGTCGTCGCCCTTCCGCGCGCCGGCGATGCGCGTCTGCACGCCGCCCCAGAGCAGTACCCCGTAGTCGGGCGGCTGCCCGCCGCCGCCCGGGTAGAAGGCCGAGCGGTCAAGCACGATCCCGTCCGGCGTTGCCGCCAGGACCACGGCGTCCCATTCCCGCAGGGTCTGATCATCCAGCTCAAGCCGGTGCGTTCGCCACTGGTTCTCACTCACGCCCAGAGCCTAGCGTCGGCGCGATCAGCCCGGCCCCTACCAGGGACCGTAGGGGCCCTGGTTCGATGACCCGCCGCCGATACCCCTGACCTTGGGCCGGACGTCGGTGAGATAGACGGCCGCCGCCACGAAAGAGGCCACGGACAAGATGCCGATCACGGCGAAGCTGCCGCTCGCGGCCGTGTACAGGCCGATCACGGTGGCAACGCCCAGGATGATCAGCCACAGCGGCTTGGTCTGCTTGCTCGCTGCGACGAACGCGGCGGTGGGCCGGCGGGTCGCGTCGACGAACGCCCATGCCTCGACCACCAGTGCCGCGATGGCCAGCACTTCGAAGATCCAGTTGAGCGCCGAGAACGCGCTCGGGTTACTGAACAGCACGATGCCAGGTTATCGGTTGCTGGCCGGGCTTGGGACCAGGCGATCAGGCTGCTGGCTGGCATCGGTTTCCGCCCGGCCGGGAGCCTGCTCCCCGGCGCCGTCGATGGCGCCGCCGGGCGCCGCTTCCCCGGCCGCTGCCGCCGTCTCTTCTCCGGCCGCTGCTCCCGTCGATTCCCCAGCCGCCGCCGCTTCCCCGGCCGCCGCCGCTTCCGCGGCCGATGGCGCCGCTTCCCCGGCCGATGCCGCCGGCTCCTTGCGGAATGACTCGTAGAGCTCGATCAGGACCTGCTTCTGCCGCTCGGTGAGCTCGGCGTCGGCCAGGACGGCGTCCCGAACGCCGGTGCCCTCCGGGCGGTCCTCCAGCATGCCGGCCTGCGCGTACAGCGCGTCAGCGGAAATCCGCAGCCCCTTCGCGAGCTGCTGCAGGATGTCCGCGCTCGGCTTGCGCAGGCCCCGCTCGAGCTGGCTGAGGTAAGGATTGGACACGCCAGCCGCCTGGGCGAGCTGGCGGATCGAGATCCTGGCCTGCTCGCGCTGCTGGCGAATGAAGCTTCCGATCGAGCTGACGTTCACCGGGCTCATGCCCTCAGTCTCGCCACCACCGCCTGCGCTGGCAAACTCCCTCCGTTCGCCGGGCGCCTGGCGGCGGCCCGGGCGGCCGGCTCGCCGCGGCTGGCGAGCGAGCTGGCAGCAGGCGGGTCCTCAGCGGCCGGCCTGCACGCCCAGCATCGCGCGGGCCTGGTCCGGGGTCATCGCGGGCCGCTGCGCCAGCCCGGCGAGCGCGGCGGCGCGCTCGACCAGCTCGGCGTTGCCCGTCACCGGGCGGCCGCGGGCGAACGAAATCGTGTCTTCCATCCCGACCCGCAGGTGGCCCCCGGCCGCGAGCGCGGCGAAGATCACCGGCACCGAGGTCCGGCCTACTCCGGTCGCCGACCAGGTCGCCCCGGGCGGCAGCGCCGCGACGGCCTGGACCAGCTGCGCGGCCGTGCCCGGCATTCCGCCCGGCACCCCCATCACCAGGTCACAGTGCACGTGACCGCCGTGCGGTGCGCCCATATCATCGAGCAGCCGGCTGAGCGTGGCCACATGGCCCATGTCGAACAGCTCGAACTCGGGCACCACGCCCAGTTCCTTGGTCCTGGCGTAGAGCTCGCGGATGAACGGCCACGGGTTGGAGAACACCTCCCCGCCGAAGTTCACCGTGCCGCAGGTGAGCGAGCAGGCGTCCGGGGCCGCGTCCAGCACCGCCAGCCGCTGCTCGAAGCCGTCGGTGACGGCTCCGCCGGTGGACAGCTGGACGATCAGGTCGGTGCCCTCGCGCAGCGCCCGGACCGTGTCGGTCAGCCTGCTGATGTCAAGCGTGGGCCGGGCTTGGCCGTCCCTGATGTGAACATGGATGACGGCGGCACCCGCGGCCCGGCAGTCCTTCGCGGTGGTCACCAGCTCGTCGAGGGTTACCGGGAGCGCGGGGACCTTGGCCTTGTCTGATTCGGCGCCGGTCGGGGCGACGGTGATGAGGGTGGCGTCCCGGCCCGGCGACGAGAGCCGTCCATCGGCGGGTCGGGCTGTGTTATCTGCTGTCATGAGCGGAAGAATGCCTTCCCGTGCGAGCTGTAGTCCAGCGGGCGAGTACCGCGAGCGTCGACGTTGCCGGGGTGACCGTCGGCTTCCTGCCCCGGCCCGGCCTGGTGGTGCTGGTCGGGGCGACCCATTCGGACACGCCGGAAATCGCCGCGTCCCTGGCCCGCAAGATCTATCATCTCCGGATCCTGTCCGGCGAGCGGTCCTGCGCGGAGGCATCCGCGCCGCTGCTGGTTATCAGCCAGTTCACGCTGTACGCGGACACATCCCGGGGACGGCGGCCGACCTGGCTGGCGGCCGCGCCGCGGCCGGTGGCTGAGCCGCTGGTGGCGGCCTTTGCCGATGCGCTGAGCGGCCTCGGCGCCGACGTGCAGACCGGCGTATTCGGCGCGGACATGCAGGTCACGCTAGTCAACGACGGTCCGGTGACCCTGATCCTGGAGGCGTAGCCCGCAGCAGGCGGCTGTCCTGGCCGAGATGATGCCGGGTAAAGGCCAGCGATTCGGCCAGGTCAGCCTGACGATCCTCGCCGCTCGCCGCCCGGAGGGTACTGACCTCCAGCACCACCACCCCGCCGTAGCCGGTCGCCGCCAGGCGCTGCAGCAGTTCCGCGCATGGCTGGAAGCCCCGGCCCGGGACGAGGTGCTCATCAGGCAGGCCCGGCTTGGTGCCATCGGCCATGTGCACGTGCGCCAGCCTGGGGCCCAGCTCGGCCGCCATCGCCAGCGCGTCCGACCCCGACACGGCCGTGTGCGACAGGTCCAGCGTCACGTGCCGGCAGTCAAGCTCGACCGGGTTCCAGCTCGGGGCGTACGCGGCCACCTCGGCGCCGCGCGCACGGAGCGGGTACAGGTTCTCCACCGCGAACATCACGTCCGTTTCCGCGCCCATCCGGGCCAGCCCGGCCTCGAACTCGCGGGCGTACTCGCGCTGCCAGCGGAACGGCGGATGCAGCACGACCACCCGCGCACCGAGCTGCTCCGCTGCCTGCCGGGCCCGGTTGAGCTTGCCCCATGGCTCCCGGCCCCAGACCCGCTGGGTGATCAGCAGGCAAGGTGCGTGCACGGCCAGCACCGGAACACCGTGATAATCGACCAGCCTGCGCAGGACATCAACGTTCTGGCTGATCAGGTCGGTGGTGACCATCACCTCAACGCCGTCGTAACCGAGCCTGGCCGCCGTCTCGAAGGCGTCCGGCATCCGCTCCGGGAAGACGGAGCTGCTGGATAGTGCCACCAGCGCACCGGAAACCGGTGCAATCTGGCCCACGGCGTCTCCCCTGCTCTCCGGACTCTTTCCGGTCTCTGCTCCTGGCCGGGCTGCGCTGGTTCCCGGCCCGGCTGGCCGCGAGCCAAGCTGCGAAGTCCGTACCTGGCCAGCTTATGCCGACCGGGCCTGGCCCGCCCGCAGGGAGCTCCAGACTGTCAGCGCTGGCCGCTAGTGTGCCCGCCATGGGGAAGTCAGCTGCCGCCGCGCTCTATCAGTGCTCGGAGTGCGGCTGGCGGAGCACGAAATGGGCGGGACGATGCGGCGAGTGCCAGGGATGGGGCACCGTCGCGGAAGCCCGGAGGCCGGCCCCGGCGCGGGGCGGCCTGCGCTCGCCGGTCCGGCCGGGGCAGGCTGCCTTTCCGGGCTCCTCGCCGGCCATCTCGATCGCCGATGTGGACGTCACCAGCGCCGGCGCCCGTCCCACCGGCCTTGATGAACTGGACCGGGTGCTGGGCGGCGGCCTGGTTCCCGGCGCGGTAGTGCTGCTGGCCGGCGAGCCCGGTGTCGGCAAGTCCACCTTGCTGCTGGAGGCCGGCGCGCTGGCCTCGGCGGCCGGGCCGGTGCTCTACGTCACCGGCGAGGAGTCAGCGGCCCAGGTGCGACTCCGCGCGGACCGGATCGGCGCCGTCAGCCAGCAGCTCTTCCTGGCCGCGGAGACGGACCTGTCCGCCGTGCTCGGCCACGTCGACGCGGTCCGGCCGGAGTTGCTGATCGTCGACTCGGTGCAGACCATCAACGCTGCGGAGGTCGAAGGCACGCCCGGCGGGGTCACCCAGATCCGGGAGGTCACCTCCGCCCTGATGGCCGTGGCGAAACAGCAGACGCTGACCATCGTGCTGGTCGGCCATGTCACCAAGGACGGATCGATCGCCGGGCCGCGCGCGCTCGAGCACCTGGTCGACGTTGTGCTGCACTTTGACGGTGACCGGCATTCGCAGCTGCGGACGGTGCGCGCGCTGAAGAACCGGTTCGGCCCCACTGACGAGATCGGCTGCTTCGAGCTCGGTGAGTACGGCCTGACCGGGCTGCCCGACCCGAGCGGGCTGTTCCTGTCCCAGCTGCGCGAGCCGGTACCCGGCACCTGCGTGACCGTGACGCTGGAAGGCCGCCGGCCGCTGGTCGCCGAGGTTCAGACGCTGGTCTGCGCCTCCACCGCGGAGATGGCGCGCCGGGTGACGTCCGGCCTGGACGCCGCGCGAGTGGGCATGGTCCTGGCCGTCCTGCAGCGGCGGGCCGGGGTCCCCATCGGCAAGCAGGACGTCTACGCCGCGACCGTGGGAGGAGTCAGGCTCACCGAGCCAGCCGTGGACCTGGCGGTCGCGCTGGCGGTGGCGAGCGCGACATCCGATCTGAGCGTGCCGCCGAATCTGGTCGCCATCGGCGAAGTCGGGCTGGCCGGGGAGATCCGCCGGGTTCCCGGGATACAGCGGCGGCTGGCCGAGGCCGAGCGGATGGGATTCCGTACCGCGATCGTGCCGCCCGGCTCCGGCGGGCTTCCCGCGGCCGGCGACGGAGCCGGGTCCGGGCAGGCCGCCGGCGGCCTGCTGGCCAACGTGAAGGAAGCCGGCGACATCCGCGAGGCAATCGCGGTGGCCCTTGGCCGCTAGCCGCCCCGGCCTGGCCGGCCCCGCGGGGAGGCGGGCCGCTAGCGGCCAAGCACCGGGCACGGCCGGCCGGTCGCCGATAGACTGACCGCAGTCAGTCCCTTCTCCGGGGGTTCTTCGTGCCTACAGCCAGCCAGGGCCGGGACGAGCGCCGCCGCACCGCCCTCACGGCACTTGCACCGGGCACAGCCCTGCGGGAGGGCCTGGAGCGGATCCTGCGCGGCAACACCGGCGCGCTCATCGTGCTCGGCTACGACCAGGTTGTCCGGGATCTCTGCTCGGGCGGATTCGAGCTGACGGTCCCGTTCTCCGCGACGCGCCTGCGCGAGCTCGCGAAGATGGACGGGGCGATCGTGCTCGACTGCAGCGCGAACAACATCATGCGGGCTGCGGTGCACCTGATGCCTGACCCGGCCCTGCCGACGGATGAATCGGGCACCAGGCACCGGACCGCGGAACGGGTGGCCAGGCAGACGGGGTTTCCGGTGGTCGCCGTGAGCAAGTCGATGCGGACCATCGGCCTCTACATCGACGGCACCAGGCATGTGCTTGAGGACTCCGTCGCCATCTTGTCGCATGCCAATCAGGCCCTGGGAACGCTGGAAAGATACCGGCTCCGGCTCGACGAGGTGTCGGGCGCGCTCACCGCGCTGGAGATCGAGGATCTGGCCACCGTCCGGGACGTCACGGCCGTCGCCCAGCGGCTGGAGATGGTGCGGCGCATCGCCGGCGAGATCGAGGGCTACATGGTGGAGCTCGGCACCGGCGGCAGGCTGCTCGCGCTCCAGCTCGACGAGCTTGTGGCGGGCACTGACGCCGAGCGCGAGCTGCTTGTCCTCGACTACGTGCCCGCCGCCGCCGACGGCCGCCAGCTCGCGATGGAAGCCGTGCTGACCGACCTGGGCGGGCTGTCCCCCGAGGATCTGCTCGACGTGGCGAAGATGGCCGCCACGCTCGGATTCGGCCAGCCGGACACGCTCGACCATCCGGTCAGCCCGCGCGGTTACCGCCTGCTGGCCAAGGTGCCGCGGCTGCCGCGGCCCGCGGTCGAGCGGCTGGCCGAGCATTTCGAGGGGCTGCAGAAGCTGCTGGCCGCCAGCGTCGATGATCTGCAGCAGGTGGAGGGCATCAGCGGATCGCACGCGCGGAATATCCGGGAGGGGCTTTCCCGGCTGGCGGAGTCGTCCATCCTCGAGCGGTACGTGTAATCGCGGTACGGCGGTATCGCGGCATCGGTGGCCGCGGTACCGGCGGCTGCGCTACCGGTGACCGCGGCACGGGTGACGGTGGTACGGGTTATCCCCTGGCCCAGGCCAGCAGGGCAAAGACGGCAAAGCCGGCGGCCAGGGCGAGAAATCTCCGCCGCCAGTAGACCGCTGACGGCCCCCTTCTCCATTGGTGACGAAACGCGTTCAACCGCATGCGCTGAGTATGCAATGCTGCGCCCCGCGTCCGCGTCCGACCCGCCGGTGCGCGGCCGGCGCATTACCGCAGGTCGGAGACTCGCTCGGGCGATAACGTCCCGGCGGGCGTTATCGTCAGGCCCGCCGCATCCGTCACTGGCCGCGCACCGGCGCCGGTCCGGTCACCTGGCGCCAGCTTCGGCCGCTCAGCGCCGCCTCCCGGCTCAGGTGCGGCCGCGTCGGTGCGTGTGTAAGGATCGGCCCGTCATGACGAACGGGTACCTGGCGCCGGTGCTGAGCTGGTACGCCGAGCACGCGCGGGAGCTTCCCTGGCGGCAGCCCGGCGCCTCGCCCTGGGCCATCCTCGTGAGCGAGGTCATGCTGCAGCAGACGCCGGTGGCGCGTGTGCTGCCTGCCTACGAGGCGTGGCTCGCCCGCTGGCCGACCCCCCGGTCCCTGGCCGCCTGCGCTCCCGGCGACGCGGTGCGGCAATGGGGCCGGCTGGGCTACCCGCGCCGCGCACTCCGGCTGCATGCGGCCGCCCGGATCATTACCGAGCGGTACGCGGGCCAGGTGCCTGCAGCGCATGACGCCCTGGCCGGGCTCCCCGGCGTCGGCTCCTACACGGCCGCGGCGGTGGCCAGTTTCGCCTTCGGGCAGCGGCACGCCGTGCTCGACACGAACGTGCGGCGAGTGCTGGCCCGCCTGGTGCGGGGTGCGGAACTCCCGCCCCGCAGCACCTCGGCCGCCGAATCGCGGCTGGCCGAATCGCTGCTGCCCGCCGATCGCGGGGAAGCGGCCAGGTGGTCGGTCGCCGTGATGGAACTCGGCGCGCTGGTGTGCACGGCGGCGAACCCCCGGTGCTCCGGCTGCCCGGTCGCGGCGGAGTGCTCCTGGCGGCGGGCCGGGAGCCCGGCTGGCGCTAGCCGGCCGGCGGCGCCGCGTTACGAGGGCAGCGACCGGCAGTGCCGGGGTGCGCTGCTGGCCGCTCTCCGCGGCACGAGCGGCCCGGTCCGGGCAGTCCAGCTCGAGGCGGCCTGGCCGGACCACCAGCAGCGGGCCCGCGCGCTCGACGGGCTGGTCGCCGATGGCCTGGCCGAGCCGCTGCCGGATGGCCGGTTCGCGCTCCCCGGCTAGCGCATCCCCGGCCCGGCTGTCACGGGCTAGCGCAACCCTGACCCGGCCGTCCGGGCTCGAATCCAGGGCCCGCACCTGCCGGGCCGTGCCTGCCGGGCTTGCGCATGCAAGGCCCGGGAGTGCCGGGCCCGGGCCTGCGCCCGGGCGGTGCCAGCCGCCGGTAGTGCAGCCGGCCGGCCTCCCCGCGGGGAGGCCGGCCGGCTGCCGGTTCGATCTAAGCGAGCGCTACTCGCCGCTGCGCAGGCCCTCGGCCCCGCCTGCGACCGCCTCGGTCTCAATCACCGCTGGCAGCGCGTCCGGCACGGAATCGGGCTTGGCGACACCCTTGAAGGTGAACTGGGCCTCCGGCCCGGTGCCCTCGACATCGACCATGACGATCTGGCCCGCCTTGAGGTCGCCGAAGAGGATCTTCTCCGACAGGTTGTCCTCGATCTCCCGCTGGATCGTGCGGCGGAGCGGCCGCGCGCCGAGCACCGGGTCGTAGCCACGCTCGGAGAGCAGCGTCTTGGCCGCCGGCCGCAGCTCCAGGCCCATGTCGCGATCCTTCAGCCGCTCGTCGACCTTGGCGATCATCAGGTCGACGATGGTGACGATCTCGTCCTGGGTGAGCTGGTGGAAGACGATGGTGTCATCCACCCGGTTCAGGAACTCCGGCTTGAAGTGCTGCTTCAGCTCCTCCTGCACCTTCGACTTCATCCGGTCATACGAGCCCTTTGACTCATTGGCCGGGCCGAACCCGACGGAGACGCCCTTCGAGATGTCCCTGGTGCCGAGGTTGGTGGTCATGATGATCACGGTGTTCTTGAAGTCGACCACCCGGCCCTGGGCATCGGTGAGGCGCCCGTCCTCAAGAATCTGCAGCAGTGAGTTGAAGATGTCCTGGTGGGCCTTCTCGATCTCGTCGAACAGCACCACCGAGAACGGCTTGCGGCGGACCTTCTCGGTCAGCTGGCCGCCCTCCTCGTATCCGACGTAGCCGGGCGGAGAGCCGAAGAGCCGCGAGACCGTGTGCTTCTCCATGTACTCGCTCATGTCGAGCTGGATCAGCGCGTCCTCGTCGCCGAATAGGAACTCGGCCAGCGTCTTGGACAGTTCTGTCTTGCCGACCCCCGACGGGCCAGCGAAGATGAACGAGCCGCCGGGGCGCTTCGGGTCCTTCAGCCCGGCCCGGGTGCGCCGGATGGCCTGGGACAGCGACTTGATGGCGACATTCTGCCCGATCACCCGCCGGTGGAGTTCGTCCTCCATCCGCAGCAGCCGCTGCGATTCCTCCTCGGTGAGCTTAAATACCGGGATGCCGGTGGCCGTCGCGAGCACTTCCGCGATCAGCTCCTCGTTGACCTCCGCCGGGAGGTCCATGTCGCCGGCCTTCCACTCCTTCTCGCGGGTGTCCTTCTTCGCGATCAGCTGCTTCTCTTTGTCCCGCAGCGCGGCGGCTTTCTCGAAATCCTGGGAGTCGATGGCCGATTCTTTCTCCCGGCGCACATCGGCGATCTTCTCGTCGTACTCGCGCAGGTCAGGCGGCGCGGTCATGCGGCGGATGCGCATCCGCGAGCCGGCCTCATCGATCAGGTCGATCGCCTTGTCCGGCAGGAACCGGTCGCTGATGTATCGGTCCGCAAGCTGGGCCGCCGCCACCAGCGCGTCATCGGTGATCGACACCCGGTGATGCGCCTCATAGCGGTCACGCAGGCCCTTAAGGATCTCGATGGTGTGCGCGATCGTCGGCTCGGCCACCTGGATCGGCTGGAACCTGCGCTCAAGCGCCGCGTCCTTCTCCAGGTGCTTGCGGTACTCGTCCAGCGTGGTGGCGCCGATGGTCTGCAGCTCGCCGCGGGCCAGCATCGGCTTCAGGATCGACGCGGCGTCGATCGCGCCCTCAGCGGCGCCGGCGCCCACCAGCGTGTGCAGCTCGTCGATGAACAGGATGATGTCCCCGCGCGTCCTGATCTCCTTGAGGACCTTCTTGAGCCGCTCCTCGAAGTCACCGCGGTACCTGGAGCCGGCCACCAGCGCGCCCAGGTCCAGCGTGTAGAGCTGCTTGTCCTTCAGCGTCTCCGGCACCTCGCCCTTGACGATCTTCTGGGCCAGCCCTTCAACCACCGCGGTCTTCCCGACGCCGGGCTCGCCCACCAGCACGGGGTTGTTCTTGGTTCGCCGGGACAGCACCTGCATGACCCGCTCGATTTCCTTCTCCCGGCCGATCACGGGGTCGAGCTTGCCCTCGCGGGCGCCCGCGGTCAGGTTCCGGCCGAACTGGTCGAGCACCAGCGAGGTGGAGGGCGCCGTCTCGGACGGCGTGCCCGCCGCGGCCGGCTCCTTGCCCTGATACCCGTGCAGTAGCTGGATCACCTGCTGGCGGACCCGGTTCAGGTCCGCGCCCAGCTTGACCAGCACCTGCGCGGCGACACCCTCACCCTCACGGATCAGGCCCAGCAGGATGTGCTCGGTACCGATGTAGTTATGCCCCAGCTGCAGCGCCTCGCGCAACGACAGCTCCAGCACCTTCTTGGCCCGCGGGGTGAACGGAATATGCCCGGACGGGGCCTGCTGGCCCTGGCCGATGATCTCCTCCACCTGCTGGCGCACCGCCTCCAGGCTGATCCCGAGCGACTCCAGTGCCTTCGCCGCGACGCCCTCGCCCTCATGGATGAGGCCGAGCAGGATGTGCTCGGTGCCGATGTAGTTGTGGTTGAGCATCCTGGCCTCTTCCTGAGCCAGGACCACAACCCGCCGCGCCCGGTCGGTAAACCTCTCGAACATCTCGTCGCTCCCTCACAGAGCGGTCGGGGAGGCTCTTGTCTCGCCCCGTCCCTTCCGCATGCTAGCCCGCGCGCCGCGCTGCGTTTGGCTATGCGTTATCCGCACTTCTAAACGTTCCCCCGGCACAGGGCGTTCACCCCATCCAACCTCGGGCAACCGGGAACGTGTTCCCGGGTACGCCGCGAGCGAACGCCGGAGCGGGATCAGCCAGCGGCGCACCGCATGAAGATGGCGGTGCGCCGCTGGCTGGAAAAAGTGCGCTGCGAGCGATCAGAGGGCGGTAACCGGGGCAGCGGGCCTGGCGCGCCTGCCCCGCGATGCATTAGTGCGCGGCCTCGTACTCCTGGATGATCGTCGCCGGGATGCGGCCGCGCTCACTCACCTTGTGCCCGCGCTGCCGGGCCCACGCCCTGATCTCCGCGCTCCGCTCGCGGCCCGGGCCGGTGCGGGCCCTGCGCCGCCGTCCGCCGGTACCCGCACGCCGGGCGTGATCGATGTATGAACTGAACTTGTCATGCAGTTCCTTGCCGTGAGCAGTACACACGTCGATCTCGTACGCAGTTCCCTCAAAGGAGAACGAAACCGTCTCCTTACTCACGACCTCACCATCGTGGGGAAGGTCGCAGACGACGGTCGTTGTAATCTTTCGAGCCATGAGATCCAGCCCTTCCGCTGCAGCCAGCCCTTTGGGTTTGCCAAACATATACCAAGACTGTTGCGTCTGACAATTCATGCTACCGTGATTCTCGTCATGAGTTGTGCCGGACAAGAATGACGGCATTCCGGAAGGTCATAGTAACTCTCCGTAATCAGCATCAGATCGGCCTCTACAATGCCCGCTGCAGGTCGCTCCTAGGGCCGGGACAAGCTACTGATGAGGCCGGCAACGGCTGCGCCCAGTTTCAGCCGGGGGAGTCATTGCCGGTCCGGGGATCGGGCGGCGTAGCAGCTTCGCTGTTTCCGCCATCCGGGATCTGCTCGTTGACCGAAATATCGGCAGACAGCGCATCATCATCGGCCGGGCTGCGGCCGCTCATCTCATGCCGCAGGAACGCGCCGATCGCGATCAGCGCAGCCACGCCGACAACGAGGGGCGGAGTGAGCACGGCCAAATCCGCTAACACCCGCGTCCTCCTTCGGTTACGCCGCTGGTCAGGGCGCCGCCGCTGGCGCTCGCAGCGCACTGGCGGCGGTCTCCTCGTATTGTCACGCACCGGACCTGGCCCGGATTGGCCGGGGAGGATGCGGAACTGCGCATCCGGGCTAGCCAGCATGGCAATATCGGAGCCTGCACCGTGTCCCGTGCCCCGTGTTCCGTGTCCTGTGCCCCGCAGCGTCAGATAGAGCGGACCCCTCGCCTTGTTCCACGCCGACCTGCACATCCACTCCAGGTTCTCCCGGGCCTGCAGTAGGGACTGCGACATAGAGCATCTCGCCTGGTGGGCACTGCGCAAGGGCATCACGGTTGCCGGAACTGGCGATTTCACCCACCCGGCCTGGGCGGAAGAGCTGAAGGAAACGCTAATTCCCGCCGAGCCGGGCCTTTTCCGCCTCCGCCCGGAGATGGCAGACCGGGTGCGGCGCACCTCCCCGCGCAGCTGCGGTAACCAGGTCCGATTCATGTTGTCGGCCGAGATCTCGACGATCTACCGCGGTGGCGAGCGGACCAGGAAAGTGCACCATCTTCTGTACGCGCCAACGTTCGAGGCGGCGGATCGCATCACGGCCGCGCTATCGAAGATCGGGAATCTGGCATCGGATGGCCGGCCGATCCTTGGGCTTGACTCGCGCCATCTGCTGGAGATCACGCTTGACGGCGGGCCCGGCTGCTACCTGGTTCCGGCGCATGTTTGGACGCCGTGGTTCGCGGTGCTCGGGTCCAAATCGGGCTTCGATGCGGTGGCGGACTGCTACGCGGACCTTGCCGCCGAGGTTTTCGCCATCGAGACCGGGCTCTCCTCGGATCCGCCGATGAACTGGCAGTGCTCGTCGCTCGATGGCTATCGCCTGGTGAGCAACTCGGATGCGCATTCTCCCCCGATGCTCGGTCGCGAGGCGACCACGTTCGGTACACCCCTGGATTACTTCGCGATGGCCGACGCGCTGCGCACTGGCGACGGCCTGATTGGCACGATCGAGTTCTATCCGGAGGAAGGCAAGTACCACCTAGACGGGCACCGGAAGTGCGGCGTGCGCTTCGATCCGGCGCAGACCAGGGAACACGGCGGAAGCTGCCCCGAGTGCGGTAAGCAGCTGACCGTCGGCGTCCTGCACCGGGTGGCAGAGCTTGCCGACCGGCCGGCCGGCTATCGGCCCGAGGGCGCGGCCCGATTCACCAATCTTGTGCAGCTGCCGCAGATCATCGGCGAAATTCTGGCCACCGGCCCGAAGAGCAAGAAAGTCGGCGCGGAGGTGAGTCGGCTAGTCGCTGCGCTAGGCCCGGAACTCGGCATCCTCAGTGACGTTCCGGTAGGCGATCTCGGCCAGGCCGGCGGCTCCTTGCTGGCCGAGGCGATAACGCGGCTGCGCCGGGGGGAGGTACGCCGGGAAGCCGGATACGACGGCGAATACGGCGTCGTGCGCCTGTTCGGTCCGGGCGAGCTCGACCGGTCGGCCACGCTCTTCGAGGTGACCCGGCCCGGCCCGGCCGCCAGCGCCAGCAGTGGCGATCCCGCCACCGCGAACGGCCTGCCCCCCGCCGGGAATGGCCCGCCCGCGAACGGCCTGGCCGCCGCCGGGAATGGCTCGCCCGCCGCCACGAGCGACCTGCCCGCCGCCACGAGCGACCTGGCCGCGGCCGCGAACGGCCTGGCCGCCGCCGGGAACGACCTGCCCGCCGCGACCGCGCCCGGCCGCGGGCAGGCGGCCGCGGGCGCCCCCCGGCCCGGCCGGCCAGCATCGGCCAGCCGGGCCCGGTCCGGTGACCTCGACCCGGACCAGCAGGCCGCGGTACTGGCGGACGGGCCGCTGATGATCATTGCCGGGCCTGGCACGGGCAAGACCCGTACCCTGGCGCACCGGATGGCCTACCAGATTGCCGAGCGCGGCGCCGCGCCGCAATCCTGTCTGGCCATTACCTTCACCCGGCGGGCGGCGGGCGAAATGCGCGAGCGGCTAGCCGCGCTGGCCCCGCGCCAGGCGGCCGGCATCACCATCACCACATTCCACGGCCTCGGCCTGATGATCCTGCGAGATCATCCCGGGCCGGCCGGGCTGAGCAGCAGCTTCGGGATCGCCGACGACGATGCCCGGCTCGAGGTCGCCGCCGGGCTGGCCGGCTCGCAGCGCGAGGGCCGGCGGCTGCTGGCCGATGCCGCGACTGACCCGGAGCGCCGCCAGCGGCTGGTCCAGGCACTGCTAGCCCGCGACCTGGTGGACCTTGACGGCCTCGTCGAGCTGCCTGCCGCGCTGCTGCGCGACCGGCCGGTGCTGGCCGCCGCGCTGCGCGCACGCTGGCCGCTGATCAGCGTGGATGAGTACCAGGACATTGACGCGGCACAGTTCGAGCTGCTGCGCCTGCTGGCGGGCGACGGATCCGGGCTGACCGCGATCGGCGACCCGGACCAGGCCATCTACGGCTTCAGGGGCGCGGATGTCGGCTTCTTCCTGCAGTTCGCCGCGCACTACCCGGGCGCCACGACGCTGCACCTGAGCAGGAACTACCGGGCCACGCAGGCCATCGTCACGGGCGCGCTGCAGGCCATCGGGCCGGCCACGCTGGTGCCGGGCCGCGAACTGCGGGCCGTGCGCCCCCGCGGTGCCCCGATCACCTTCCATGAGGCCGCCGACGAGCAGGCGGAGGCGGCCTGGATCGCGGCCGCCATCGACGGCCTGCTGGGCGGATCCTCGTTCCACTCGCTGGACAGCGGACGCGCTGATGGCTATGGCCTGGACGGAATTGACCTGTCAGATGTGGCCATCCTGTACCGGACGGATGCTCAGGCCGGCCCGCTGGGGCAGGCGCTGACGCGCGCCGGGCTGCCGTTCCAGAAGAGCTCACACGACCTGCTCCAGCGCCGGACCGGGGTTCCGGACATCATCAGGGAAATGCGGCTCTCGCTGGCCGGCCCCGGCCGCCGCGGACCGGCCGCCGACAGCGGGCGCCCCGACAGCAGGCCGGCCCCCGACGGCACGCGGGCCGCCGGCCAGGCCGGGGGCGGCCATGCCACCGGAGCCGGGCCGACCGTTTCCGCCCGGCTGCGCGGCGCTGTCCGCCGGCTGGCCGCCCGCGGACCTGGTAGCGCGGCCGCTGCCGTCGACGTGCGGTCGGCCGGGCAGGTGCTCGCGCCGCTGGCCCGCCGCTGCGGCCGTGACCTGGAGCGGTTCCTCACCGAGATCTCCCTCGGCGCGATGGCGGACGCCCTGGATCCGAGGGCGGAGGCCATCACCCTGCTGACCCTGCACGCCGCCAAGGGCCTGGAGTTCGACGTCGTGTTCCTGGCCGGCTGCGAGCGAGGCCTGCTCCCGCTCTGGGTTCCCGGCATCGCTCCGGCCGGGGCGCCGGACCCGGCTGAGGAAAGGAGACTGCTTTTCGTCGGGATGACCCGGGCGCGCGCCCGGCTGTTCCTCAGCTGCGCGGCCCAGCGCACCAGGCACGGCGCGACGGCGACCGCGGGCCCTTCGCCCTTCCTGCGGGCGATAAGCCCGGCGCTACTCGATCATCATCCGGTGCGGCGGCCGCGGCGGCCGGCCGACCGTCAACTCCGGCTGCTCTGAGTCCGTACGGGGCCCGGCCCGGCTTCAGGCGACGCAGCGTTACGAAGCAAATACGTATTGCCGTCAGCACCGCCGGCCTATCGTGCTGCGTGCCCATCACGCGCAGATCACATATCCCTGCATTCAGTCACGACACGCCTGCTGAGCTGCGCGGACAGAAATCTCCTGACCGCTGGCGGGAAGCGGAGGAGCATGACAGCACGGCGGCCTCCGCTGCCGGGGATGAATTTCGCACGGCCTCGCCGGCTGCCACAGTAAAAACTTCCGTCATTCTGGTGGGCGGCAGGCCCCGGTTCCATTAGTCTCCAACCGCTGTTACCCCGCTGCCGCCCGCTCCCGCGAGGCGATGGTGCCAACCGCCGAGTTCCTGGCACGCGACCGCGTTCCGGGGAGCCGGGGACCCAATGTTCCCGGGGTGAATCGGCGGGTCGCGGTCGCGCTGGCGGCCCCGTCCCGCTGTAGGGCTCCTCCGGCCCGAACCCGTCAGCTAACCCGGTAGGCGGCCTAGGAGAGGAGACACCACGTGGAGCGCTTGCCCACCGGCAGGCACGTCGCAGGTAGCTCAGGGGGAAAACGCACCCGGGTCAGGTCGCACCGGGTTAGGTCGCACCGGGCCTGGAGCCGCGTCGCCATGCTGGCCGGGGCAGCGACACTCGTCAGCCTCGCGCTGCCGGGCGGTGCCGTCAGCGCGGCGGTGACGGCCAATCCGCCCGGCCTGAATGCGCTGCTGGCCAAGGCGGCCAAGCTGTCCGACCAGATCGACAGCCTGAGCGAGCAGTACGACGGGCTCAAGATCCAGCGCACGCAGGCCAACACCGAGGCCAAGATCGCCCGCCAGACCGCCGCGCGGGACGAAAAGCAGCTCCTGGCCGGCCAGGCCGTGGTCGGCCAGCTGGCCGCGCAGGGGTACATGACGGGCGATGTCAATCCGGCACTCCAGCTGCTGCAGAGCAGTAACCCGCAGGCATTCATCGACCGGGCGTCGATCATGCTCCAGCTTCAGGAGGAGAACGGCGACAAGGTGACGGTGCTGGCCGCGGCCGAGAATGCCGCCCGGCGGGCCACCCTGACGGCGCAGCAGCAGGCCGCGAAGGCCGCGCAGCTCGCGGCGCAAATGAACACTAAGGTGCAGGCGATCCAGCGCCGCGAAAGCGTGCTGAACAGTGCCGCGTTCTCGCAAGCCATGGCGGTTTTCAAGCGGACCGGCTCGTATCCGGACATCACGGTGCCGGGCAACTCGGTCGGGGTCCAGGCACTCAGGTTCGCGCTGGGAAAGCGCGGTGACCCCTACGTCTGGGGCGGCGCCGGGCCGAACGATTTCGACTGCTCCGGCCTGGTCATGTGGGCCTACGCCCAGGTCGGGATCAGCCTGCCGCACTTCACCGGCGATCAGTGGAACTCGGGCCAGCACATCTCGCGGAGCCAGCTGGAACCAGGTGACCTGGTGTTCTTCTTCCCCGACATCAGCCACGTCGGCCTGTACGTCGGTGACGGCCTGATGCTCGACGCGCCCACGTTCGGCCAGCCGGTGCAAATCCAGCCGATCTTCTGGAGCGCCTACGTGGGGGCCGTGCGGATCGTCGGCTGAGCGTCCTGCGCGCTGGCGAGCTGGCTCACTCCGGCCGGACGAACGGGAACAGCACCGTCTCCCTGATGCCGGCGCCGGTGAGCAGGATGAGCAGGCGATCGATGCCCATGCCCATTCCGCCGGTCGGCGGCATGCCGTACTCAAGGGCCCGCAGGAAGTCCTCGTCGAGCTGCATGGCCTCCGCGTCGCCGCCCGCGGCCAGCAGGGACTGCGCGGTGAGGCGCGCGCGCTCCTCAACCGGGTCGACGAGCTCGGAGTACGCCGTCCCGATCTCGGCCCCGAACGCGACCAGGTCCCATTTCTCCGCGAGCCGGGGCTCATCCCGGTGCGCCCGGGTGAGCGGGGCCACCTCAATCGGGAAATCACGGTAAAAGGTCGGCCGCACGGTGCGCCGCTCGACCAGGTGCTCGTAGATCTCGAGCAGCACCTGGCCCCGGTTCCAGCCGTCCTCCAGCCGGACATCCGCACGGGCGGCCAGCTTGCGGAGGCGCTCGGCGCTGGTATCCGGCGTGACCTCCTCGCCGAGCGCCTCGGACACCGCGCCGTGCACGGTCTTCTCCGGCCACTGCCCGCCGATGTCGTGCTCGGAACCGTCGGGCCGGCGCAGGATCGTGCCGCCGAGCCCGGCCCGCGCCGCCGCCTGGATCAGCTCGCGGGTCAGCGTCGCCATCCCGTCGTAGTCGCTGTAGGCCTCGTACAGCTCCAGCATGGTGAACTCAGGATTGTGGGTGGCATCCGCGCCCTCATTGCGGAAGATCCGGCCGATCTCGTAGACCTTCTCGATGCCGCCCACGACCAGCCGCTTGAGGTAGAGCTCCAGCGCGATCCGCAGGTAGAGCTGCGTGTCGTAGGCATTGCTGCGGGTCACGAACGGCCTCGCGTTCGCGCCGCCATGAAGCACCTGCAGCACCGGGGTTTCCACCTCAAGGAACCCGCGCTGATGCAATTCCTCGCGCAGCGACCTGGTGACACTGCCCCGCAGCTCAGCCATCTGCCGCGGCTCGGAATTGACGATCAAGTCAAGATAACGCTGCCGTACCCGCGCCTCGGGATCAGCGAGGCCGGCGTGCTTATCCGGCAGCGGCCGGAGCGCCTTCGCCGTGATCGCGAAGGAATCAGCGAGCACCGACAGCTCGCCGCGGCGGGAGGTGATGACCTCACCCTCGACCCCGATCTGGTCACCGAGGTCCACGTCCCGCTTCCAGGCGGCCAGCGCGTCCTCGCCCACCCGGTCCAGCGAGATCATGATCTGGATCTCGCCGGTGCCGTCCCGGATGGTCGCGAAGCACAGCCTGCCGCCGCTGCGGTACAGCATCACCCGGCCGGTGACGCCGACCCGGTCGCCGGTCGCCGCGTCCGGTCCCAGATCCGGATAGCGCGCGCGGACTTCGGCGATGGTCGCAGTCCGCGGGAACCCGACCGGGTACGGGTCGCCCCCGGCGGCGCGGATGGCGTCGAGCTTGGCGAGCCGGACCCGCGTCTGCTCCGGCAGGTCACTGGCTTCGTCCGCTATCACCTGCCCGAGGTTACCGGCCGCGACCGCTGGGGTGCAGCCGGGTTTCCGGCGTCACCCGCCGGCCCGGGGCGGCCGGCCGGTCATGGGCGGCCCCGGGGTGCCGGCCAGGCTAACTGTCGGCGGTGTTGCGCTCGAACACCAGCCGCAAGCCGATCAGCGTCAGCCAGGGCTCGTACGCGTCGATCAGGCCCACCTCGTCGATGACCAGCGGCGCGAGCCCGCCAGTAGCGATGATGGTGACCGAGTCCGGGTCGCCCGGGGCGAGTTCGGCTGCCATCCGCCGGGCGATTCCCTCGATCTGCCCGGCGAACCCGAAGATGATTCCCGACTGCAGCGCCTCGACCGTGTTCTTGCCGATCACGTGATTCGGCCGGGTCAGCTCAACCTTCAGCAACTGCGCGGCCCGCCGCGAGAGCGCATCGACGGAGATCTCGATGCCCGGCGCGAGCGCACCGCCGACGAACTCGCCCCGCGCGCTGACCGCGTCGAAGTTCGTCGAGGTCCCGAAGTCGACGACCACCGCGGGCCCGCCGAACAGGTGCACGGCGGCGAGCGCATTCATGATCCGGTCGCTGCCGACCTCCTTGGGGTTGTCCATCCGCACCGGCACGCCGGTCTTCACCCCGGGCTCCACGATGACCGCCGGGATCTGGCCGTAGTAACGGCGGAACATCTCGCGCATCTCGTGCAGGACGGACGGCACCGTCGAGCACAGCGCTATTCCGGTCACGTCCGGGTCCTTGAGCTGGGTGCTCTGCGCGAGCAGGCCCTGCAGGATGACCGTCAGCTCATCGGCGGTGCGGTCGGGGACGGTGGCAATGCGCCAGTGCTCGACCACCTCATCGCCGTCGAAGATGCCGAGCACGGTGTTGGTGTTGCCCACATCGATGGTCAGCAGCATGACGATGGCACTCCAGCCTCCCGGCCCAGGGTGGATGACGGCGCGAGCTTAGGCCAGGAGATCATGGCCGGCCGCCGATCAGGAGCGGGACGTTGTCGATCAACCGGGTCGATCCGGCCGTGCCGGCCACCAGCAGGACGGCCGGCCCTCGGTAGTCATCAGCTACCTCATCGAAGGTGACCGGCTCGACCAGCGCGAGATAGTCAGTCAGCAGCGGCGGGGTGGCCGCGGCCGATGCCGCCAGTACCGCCCGTGCGGCGGCCAGCGCCCCGGCACGGCCCGCGGTCGCCTGCTCCTGGCCCGCGAGCAGCGCGCGGTGCAGCGCTAGCGCAGCGGTGCGCTCCGGCCCGGAGAGGTAGGCGTTCCGGCTGGAGATGGCCAGGCCGTCGGAGTCGCGGACAATGGGCTCCGGAATGATCTTGATGCCGAGCGCGAAGTCGTCGGTCATCCGGCGCACCAGGGCTAGCTGCTGCGCGTCCTTCTCGCCGAATACCGCCGCGTCGGGCCGGACCAGCTCGAATAGCTTTAGCACCACGGTCAGCACGCCGCTGAAGAAGCCCGGCCGTGACTTGCCTTCGAGTACCTGGCCCAGCGGCCCCGGATCGACGGTGACCAGCTGCGCGCGGGGGTAGATCTGGGCGTGGTCCGGCGCGAACACCACGGCGGCGCCCTCCTCGCCGCAGATGGCGACGTCGCCGTCCAGGGTGCGGGGATAACGGCCGTAGTCCTCGCCCGGCCCGAACTGGAGCGGGTTGACGAAGATGGAGACCACCACGCTCCCGCCCGGGGAGGCGGCCTGCCGGGCCCGGCGCAGCAGGGCCCGGTGCCCGTCGTGCAGCGCGCCCATGGTCGGCACGAGCACCACCGGGCCGCCCAGGCTGGCTCGCGCAGCCGCCAGCCCTATCCTGGTCCGGGCCAGGATGGGGATCATCCGGGCGCTCCGGGCGCGAGGGCCGGGGGCACCTGGGCGCCCGGGGACACGCGGGCGGGGATCATCTGGGCGCTCCGGCCAGCACGTCAAGCAGTCGCTGCGCGTCGGGCGCGGCCAGCGAGCCGGCCGCGAGCGCGCGATCCGCAGTCAGCCTGGCCAGCGCCACGTACGCGGCCAGAGCCTCGGGCGAGGCAGCACGCAGCGCCTCGATATGACTGGCCACGGTGTCCGCGTCGCCGCGCGCGACCGGGCCGGTCAGCGCGGCGTCGCCGAGCCGCAGTGCGTTGTCCAGCGCCGCGAACAGGAGCGGCCCGAGCATCCGGCCCGGGTCAGCTACCCCGGCCTCCCGCAGCAGGTCCGCGGCCTGGACGACCAGGGTGACCAGGTGATTGGCGGCGCTCGCGAGCGCGGCGTGGTAGAGATCCCGGTCTTCCTCGGCGATGAACACGGGCTCGCCGCCCATCTCGACCACCAGCGCCTCGGCCGCCGGGCGCAGCGCCGCGGGCGCGGTCACCCCGAAGCAGATCCCGGCCAGCTTGTCGATGTCATCCGGCCGGCCGGTGAAGGTCATCACCGGGTGCAGGGCCAGCGGCAGCGCGCCGTGCCGGACGGCGGGCTCGAGCACGGCCAGCCCGTGCCGGCCGCTCGCGTGCACGAGAAGGCGGCCCTGCATCGGGGATCCGGTCGCGGCGAGCCCGGCGACCAGGCCGGGCAGCACGTCGTCGGGGACGGTGAGCAGGACCAGATCGGCCCGGGCCAGCACCTGATCCGGCGGCAGCAACGGCACGCCCGGCAGGTTCCGGCCGATCCGCCGCACGGACGCGTCGGACACGGCTGAGGCGGCCACGATCCGGTGCCCGGCCCGGCCGAGCGCAGCGGCCAGCACGCTGCCGACCCGGCCGGCGCCGATCACGCCGACCCGCAGCCGCGCCGGGTGCGGCGCAGCCGGGCCGATGTCCAAGCCGGGGTCAGGGTCGGGGCCCGAGCCAGTGCCCGGGTCCGGGCCGATGCCCGAGCCGGGGCCAGAGTCGGGGTCCGAGCCAGTGCCCGGGTCCGGGCCGATGCCCGAGCCACGGCCCCGGTCAGGGCGGATGTCCGGGTCGGAGCCCTGGCCGGTGCCCGAGCTAAGGCCCGAGCCCCACGGGTCGTCGTTGTCCATCTCGTTCCAGTCCTCGCCGGTACCGGACGGCGAGGATCAGCATATCGATGGCCGCCCGCCCGTCCGGCGTGACCTGGCTACTCCTGGTCCGCCTCGGGCGGCAGATCGGGTGTCCGGCAGCAGCGCTCGAGATACAGGGCCGCGGCGACCAGGACGGCGGCGCTGACCAGCGTGGCTGCCGCGGTGATCGCGTCATCGCGCGGCGTCGGCTTGCTGATGAGGGTGGCCAGGTAGATCAGGAAACCGGCGGCGAAGCCGCCGAAGATCGCGGCGACCATCGCGCTGGCCTTGGCCAGCACGGCCATCCGGGCCACCGCGATCGGCACCAGCGGCTTCGTGCCGGGGCGCCCGAGGATCCGCGCCCGCAGGTTCCGGCCGCTCCATGCCTCGGCGATCGCGAGCAGCAGCAGGGCCGGCACGCTGGTCCACGGCAGCGGCGGGAAGGAGGTATAGGCCAGCCGGATGACCAGCCACGCCAGCGCGGCGCAGCAGACGGCTACCGCGGCCAGGGACCACGGACGGATCGGGGTCACCCGCTCACCGCCGGGGCGAGCAGCCCGTCCGGGCCAGTCATGATGGCGGCCGCAGCAGGCCGGGAAAACGCCGGATGGCACCGGCGCTATCCGCAGCGAGCAGGCCGGCCAGCAGATCGGCGACGGCGCCGCCGCCCGGGATCTTCGCGTCCGGGTCCACGTCATGCCACGGCGCCAGGACGAAAGCACGCTCATGCGCGCGCGGGTGCGGCAGTGTCAGCGCCGGATCGTCGCTGACCACGTCGCCGTACGCGATGATGTCGACATCCAGCGTGCGAGGCCCCCAGGCCACCGTCCGGACCCGGCGGCGAGCCGCCTCCGCGGCCTGGCCGCGGGCCAGGACCGCCCGGGCCGGCAGCGCCGTGGTCGCGAGCAGCACGGCGTTCAGGAAGTCCGGCTGGCTGGGGCCGCCGACCGGCTCGGTCTCGTAGACCGGCGAGACCGCCAGGTAGCTGAGCCCGGGCGGGCCGCACAGGGCGTCGACCGCGCCCTGCAGGTTGGCCATCCGGTCGCCGAGGTTGCTGCCGAGCGCGATGACCACCCGCGCCGGGCGCACCCGGCCGGGCGCCGCGCTCTCCGCCAGTTCCGGTGCCGGGTTCACCGGCGGGTCCGGCGGATCGTGACCGTCACGTCGTCGAAGGGATGCGGCACCGGTGCCTGCGGCTTGTGCACGGTGATCTCCACCTCCTCGACGCCGCGGTCGGCCAGGCACGCCGTGGCCAGCCGCTCGGCGAGTGTCTCGATGAGCCTGACCGGCTCGCCGGAGACGATGGCCGCTAGCCGCCCGGCCAGGCTGCCGTAGTCGACCGTACGGGACAGGTCATCGGCCTCCGCCGCCGCCCTGGTGTCCGTCCAGAGCACCGCATCGATGATGAATTCCTGGCCGTCCCGGCGCTCATGGTCGAAGACGCCGTGATGGCCGCGGACCCGCAGCCCGCGCAGCGCGATCTGGTCCAGGCTCATCCCGGGCCTGCCTGGCGCCACTGCGCGGCCACCCGGACAGCGTCGGCGTTGCCCGCCACCGCATGCACCCGCACGCACCACGCGCCGGCCACCGCGGCCAGCGCGGTCAGCGCGATGGTCGCGTCATCGCGGCCGGCGAAGGACCGCGGCGTGCCGTCCCCGGCCGCCAGCAGGCGGCCGATGAAGCTCTTGCGCGATGCGCCGACGAGCACGGGGAACGGCGGTCCGCCGCCGCCCAGCCGGGCGATTTCCGGCAGCCTGGTCAGCAGCGCCCAGTTGTGCTCGGCGACCTTGGCGAAGCCTATTCCCGGGTCAAGCACGATCTGCGACGGATCGACGCCGGCCCCGACGGCCGCGTGCACGCGCTGCTCCAGCTCGGCGCAGACCTCGCCGACCACGTCCCGGTAACAGGCGCTGGCCTGCATGTTGCTGGCTGTGCCCGCGCCAGTGCATGACAACGTAGGGGACCCCCGCCGCGGCGATGAGGCCGTACATGGCGGGGTCAGCCAGGCCGCCGCTGACGTCGTTCACTAGTTTCGCCCCGGCCGCCAGCGCAGCCTCGGCCACGTCGGCCCGCATCGTGTCCACGCTGACCGTCAGGCCGGCGCCGGCCAGCTCCGTGATGACCGGGCCGACCCGGCGCAGCTCCTCGGCCGCTGAGGTCCGGCCGGCCCCGGGCCGGGTCGACTCACCGCCGACGTCGATGATGTCCGCGCCCTGGGCGGCCAGCTCCAGGCCGTGGCTGGTCGCGGCACCGGGCGCGAACCATTCGCCGCCGTCGGAGAAGGAGTCCGGGGTGACGTTCAGCACGCCCATGACGAGGCACCGGGCCGGGCCGGGGAGCGCCGCGCACGAGCGGACCGGCCGCTTCGCCGGAAGCGGGATCGCCGGAAGCGGGAAGGACGGGCACTGATCCGGCCGCGGCCTGCGCATCGCCCGTCATGAGCGCCAGTTCATGGTTACCCGGTCGGCCGGGGTCGCGGGCCGCCGCGGCGCAGCCGCCGCAGCCGGCCCAGGCCCAGCTTGTGCGCCAGCTTCCGGCCCAGCCTGCGCACCTCCAGGTCCGGCCAGACGAGGAAGGCCTCCGCCTCCAGCGCCGCCAGGCCGATCCGCGGCGTGTCCCTGGTGCTCGGGAACACCATGAACCTCGGCACCCAGTCCGGGCAGAACTTGGCGTTGAACTTGTACAGCGACTCGATCTGGAACCACCGGGACATGAACAGCAGGATCCGCCGCCAGGCCCGGATCACCGGCCCGGCGCCGATCCGCTCGCCGCGCTCAAGGGCGGAGCGGAAGGCGGCGAAATTCAGCGAGATGCGGCTGACCCCGAGTTCGTGCGCATGCTTGATGGTCTCGACGATCAGGAAGTCGTTCAGGCCGGGCTGAGCGTCCCGGTCGCGGCGCATCAGGTCGAGCGAGAGCCCGTCGGTGCCCCAGGGCACGAAATGCAGGATCGCGCGCAGGTCGCCGTTCTCGGTGGCGGTCGCGATCACGCAGCGCCCGTCGTCGCAGCCGCCGACGCGGCCGAGCGCCATCGAGAAGCCCCGCTCGGTCGGGTTGCCGCGCCAGGAGTCGGCCTGCCTGATGAGCTTGTCGAGTTCCGCCCGCGGTACGTCACCAGTGCGGCGGAAGTCCGCGACGTAGCCGTGCCGGCAGACCCGGGAGACCATCTGCCGGACGTTGCGCATGGCCCGGCCCTCCAGCGAGAAGCCGTCCACGTCCACGATCGCCTCGTCACCGAGCTCGAGCGCGGTCAGGTTGCCCTCGCGGCACCACACCTCGGCGCCGAGCTCACCGCAGCCCATCACGGCGGGAACCCAGGCATGCCGTGCCGCCTCATCCAGGAACGCATGGATCGCGCCGGGCCACGCTTCGGGATCCCCGATGGGATCCCCGGCGGCGAGCATGACGCCGGACAGCACCCGGTAGCCGATGCACGATTTGCCGGTCGGTGACCAGATGATGCTCTTGTCGTCGCGGAGGGTGAAGTAGCCCAGCGAATCCTGCTCCCCGTGCCGGTCCAGCAGCGCCCTGATCCGGGCCGCGTCCTGGCTGCTCAGCCGCCCGGCCGGCTCGGCCGGCCGGAGGAACATGTACGCGGCCGCGATCAGCGTGAAAAGGCCGAGCGCGCTGGTCAGGAGGTCGAAAAGATCCCCGCGGGCCTCCGGCCGGAACTGGACCGGGCCGGAGAATCCGAACAGGCCGTAGATAACCGACTGCCCCCGCTGCGTCAGGGAGTAGTCCGACTGGAGCCCTCTGACCAGCGTGATGTAGCTCAGGCCGATCGCGATGTCGGCCAGCACCAGCCCGCCGAGCACGGCCAGGGCCCGCCAGCGGGTGCGCGGATCGCCGACCGCGTAGAACTCGCGCCGGTAGAAGACCAGCACGGCGAGCAGCCCGGCGGTCACGACGGCCCGGCCAATGTGCGGGTAGTGCGCGAGATGGATCACGGCGCTCGCGATGAGCAGCAGGATCACCGCGCGGCAGGCGCGGCGCTTCCGCCTGCGCAGCCCGTGCGACAGCATGAGCAGCAGCAAGCCGGTGAGGACGTCGGCGGTGCGGGTCAGGTTGGTCAGCGTGCCCGGGGCCAGATCGAAGATCCGGTGCAGCCGGTAGTGCGCGTACAGGCTGGGCACGGCGCCCTCGATGACGTCGGCCAGGCCGATCAGCAGGGCCAGCCAGCCCGCGACGACCGGTACCCAGCGCCGCTGATGCCTGCGATCCGGCGGGCGGATCGCCAGCGGCCTGGCCAGCCGCTCACCGTCACCGGATGTGGGCGCTCCCGGGCCTGACCCGCTGCGTTCAGTCATCTCGGACAAGTTGGTCGAGCCCCTGGTCACGGGGCATCAGCGTAGTCATCACCGAGATGCGGCGCGGGCAAACACCGTAATGGCCGGCCGGGCGCATCCCGGGCGGCCGCGGCGGCGTCAGCCACTGTGGCGGCTGACCAGCAGGCTCATTGCTTCCGCCCGCGTGCTGTCGCTGTCGCGGAAGCTGCCGCGGACGGCAGAGGTCACGGTTCTCGCCCCTGGCTTGCGCACTCCGCGCATGGCCATGCACAGGTGCTCGGCCTCGATCACCACGATGACGCCGCTCGGCTCGAGCACGCTCATCAGGGCATCCGCGATCTGGCTGGTCATGCGTTCCTGGACCTGAGGCCGGCGGGCGTAGAGATCCACCAGCCGGGCCAGCTTGGAGAGCCCGGTCAGCTGCCCTTTCTGGTTCGGGATATAGCCCACGTGGGCGACGCCGAAGAACGGGATGAGATGGTGCTCGCAGGTCGCGTACACGTCGATGTCGCGGACCAGGACCATCTCGTCGTGACCGGCGTCGAAAACCGTGGTCAGCACGCTCTCCGGGCGCTGCCCCAGGCCGGAGAACTGCTCCGCGTAGGCTCGCGCGACCCGGGCCGGGGTCTCCCGCAGGCCGTCCCGGTCCGGATCCTCGCCGATGGCCAGCAGGACCTCCCGGATGGCGCGCTCTATCCGCGGGAGATCGACCTCCCGGCTCAATGCGCCCCGCCGGGCGGATCCTCATCCGGCTCGCGGGCCGACATCGAACTGCCGCCCAGCGGGCCGAGCGGAGGCGGGCCGCCGATGGGCGGCGGCCCGCTGATGGGGGACGTCCCGATCGACGGCGAGCCGTCGGACCCGAGCGCCTGCCCGTTGCCCGCGCCGTCCGCGCCGCTCAGGGCGAGTTCCTTGGGCGTCAGGACCGGCGGCCGGTCGGACGGCAGCCGCTTGCCGTAACCCGTGTACGAGCCACTGGCCACGCGCTTGCGGACCGGGCTGAAGATCTCCAGCACCTTGTCCCGGGCCAGGGTCTCGTGCTCGATCAGCTGCAGCACCAGGTTGTCGAGCACGTCCCGGTACTGGACCAGGATCTCCCACGCCTCGTCGTGCGCGGACTCGATCAGCCTGCGCACCTCATCGTCGATGGCGGAGGCGATCTCCTCGGAGTAGTCCCGGCTGTGCGACATGTCCCGGCCGAGGAACGGCTCGCCGTCCCCGGTGCCGAACTTGCGGGCGCCGAGCCGCTCGCTCATCCCGTACTCGGTGACCATCCCGCGGGCGATCGAGCTCGCCTTCTCGATGTCGTTGGCCGCGCCGGTGGTCGGCTCGTGGAACACCAGTTCCTCCGCGGTCCGGCCGCCGAGGAGCATGGCCAGCTGGTCCATCATCTCGGCGCGGCTGACCAGGAACTTCTCCTCGGTCGGAGCCGACGCCGTGTAGCCGAGGGCCCGGCCGCGCGGAATGATGGTGATCTTGTGCACGGGGTCGGCGTTGGCCAGGGCGTGCCCGACCAGGGCATGGCCGCCCTCGTGGTACGCGATGATCTTCCGCTCGTTCTCCGACAGCAGCACGCTCTTGCGCTTCGGGCCGGCCGTGACCCGGTCGATGGCCTCCTCCAGCGAGGCCATGGCAATCTGCGTCATGTTGCCCCGGGCCGTGAGCAGGGCGCCCTCGTTGATGACGTTGGCCAGGTCCGCGCCGGTGAACCCGGGGGTCCGGCGCGCGATCATGTCGAGGTCCACATCGGGGCCCATCGGCTTGCCGCGCGCGTGCACCCGCAGGATGCCCTTCCGGCCGGTGAGGTCGGGCTGCGCCACCACGATCTGGCGGTCGAAGCGGCCGGGACGCAGCAGCGCGGGGTCCAGGATGTCGGGCCGGTTGGTGGCCGCGATCACGATCACCCCGCCCTTGGTGTCGAAGCCGTCCAGCTCGACCAGCAGCTGGTTCAGGGTCTGCTCACGCTCATCGTGGCCGCCGCCGAAGCCGGCTCCCCGGTGCCGGCCGACCGCGTCGATCTCGTCAACGAAGACGATCGCCGGCGCATTCGCCTTGGCCTGCTCGAACAGGTCACGTACCCGCGAGGCGCCGACGCCGACGAACATCTCGACGAAATCGGATCCGGAGATCGAGTAGAACGGCACGCCCGCCTCGCCGGCCACGGCGCGGGCCAGCAGCGTCTTGCCGGTTCCCGGCGGGCCATAGAGCAGGACGCCCTTGGGGATCTTCGCCCCGATGGCCTGGAACTTCCCCGGGCTCTGCAGGAATTCCTTGATCTCCTGCAGTTCCTCGATGGCCTCGTCGGCCCCGGCGATGTCGGCGAACGTGGTCTTCGGCGTGTCCTTGGTGACCAGCTTGGCCTTGGACTTGCCGAAGTTCATCACCCGGGAGCCGCCGCCCTGCATCTGGTTGAGCAGGAACAAGAAGATCAGGATGACCAGCAGGAAAGGCAGCCAGCCGACGATCAGGTCCAGCAGCGAGCTGCCCTTGGGCACCTGGACGTTATAACCCTGCGGCAGATCGCCGTTGTTGGCCTGCTGCTGCAGGAGGTTGGCCAGGGTCGTGCCCTGATTGCCCACCCAGCTCGCCTGCAGCGGCGTCCCCTGCTTAGGGGTGATCTGAATGGTCTGCTGGCCCTCGATCAGCAGGGCCGACTTCACCTGGTCCTTTTGGATCAGATGGATGACCTCAGAGGTGTCGGCCTGCTTGTAGGGCGTGCCCGAGCTCGCGTACTTGTATACGAAGAAGAAGAGCAGCACAACAACAAGGAGGGCAACGAAAGGCCCGCGGAAGTAGCGCTTCAGATCCATCGGCGAACGACCCCGCAGCTCTGGGGCCGGTTCCTCCTGACGAGCGTCCTTTCCCGCCGACCGCCGACGGGAGTGCCATGCGTCCTAGTGACCACGCCCAGCTTCCTTGTCTTCCCGGCTGATGCGCAGGGATATTTGAAGGTACACCGCGCCAGCTGTGACCGGCACGCAGGAGGCATCCCCGGCTGGCGGCGATGAGTCCTCTTGCCCCCCTGAACGTATTTCATCGCGGTATGTGTTCCCCGCCATAGACGTGCGGGGCGAGGGTGCCGATGAACGGCAGGTTGCGGAACCGCTCGGCATAGTCGAGGCCGTAGCCGATGACGAACGCGTTGTCGATATCAAAGCCCGTGTAGGCCACCTCGACATCCATCGTGACGGCGGCCGGCTTGCGCAGCATGACGCAGACCTGAACGGAGGCCGGATCCCGCGAGCGCAGGTTCCCCACCAGCCACGACAGCGTCAGGCCGGAGTCGACGATGTCCTCGACGACCAGCACGTGGCGGCCGGTGATGTCAGCGTCCAGGTCCTTGAGTATGCGCACCACCCCGGAGGATTTGGTGCCGGAGCCGTAGGACGAGACCGCCATCCAGTCCATCTGGACCGGCAGATGCATGGCCCGGGCCAGATCGGCCATCACCATCACCGCGCCCTTCAGCACCCCGACGAGCAGCAGTTCGCGGCCAGCGTAATCGGCGTCGATCTGCGCCGCGAGCTCCAGCACCCGCTCCTGCAGCCGCTCGGGGGTGATCAGCACATCCTCGAGGTCTGCGCCCATGTCAGTCGCGTCCACCCGCGCCCTCCGCGTTCTCGGCCTGCTCTGCGTCCCCCGGCTCCTGGGCGGGCGGGCCCTGCTGCCCGGCCCCGGCTCGCGACCCCGCAGTGAAGAGCAGCTTGCCACACCGCCGCAGCCCGCGGACGCCGCCGGGCAGGTCGGCCCAGCGCTGCCCGTGCCAGCCGGTCACCAGCTCGTCCAGGCCCGCGACGTGAGCCGCGGTCAGGGCCCCGGCCGGGCAGCCGGCGGCCGTCGCGGCGATGCGGAGCACCCGGGTCCTGATCGCGGCGGGCAGCCCCGCTAGCCGATCGGCCTCGAACTCGCCATCGGCGCCCCGGAGCCGTTTAAATTCCGTCTGGGCCAGCGCATCCAGGGCATCCGCGTCGGCGCGCAGCTGGCCGGCGCTGCGCGCGAGGGCCTCGGCAATGCCGGGGCCGAGCGCGGCCGCCAGGGCCGGCATCACCTGGTGGCGGACCCGCGCCCGGGCATAACCGGGATCATGGTTCTGCGGATCGTCCCAGGGCTCAAGGCGCAGCGCGGCGCAGGCCGCCGTGGTCTGCGCCCGGCGGACGGCCAGCAGCGGGCGCCGGTAGCGGCCGCGCCGGGCGGCCATCCCGGCCAGCGACCGGGCGCCGGACCCGCGGGCCAGCCCGAGCAGCACCGTCTCGGCCTGGTCGTCCAGGGTGTGGCCGAGCAGGACCGAGACCGCGCCCGCGGCGCTGGCGGTATCGTCCAGCGCCCGGTACCGGGCGGCCCGCGCGGCCGCCTCGGGGCCGCCCGGCCCGGCCGGGCACACCCGGACGCTGTGCACGGGCTCCAGGCCGAGGCCGGTCAGCACCTCGGTCACCCGGCGGGCCTGCGCCGCGGACCCGGGCTGGAGCCCGTGATCTACCGTCACCCCGCCGCCGCGCAAGCCGAGCCTGGGTGCCTCGAACGCCAGCGCCGCGGCCAGCGCGAGCGAGTCCGGCCCGCCGGAGCAGGCGGCCAGCACGAGATCCCCCGGCGCGAGGCCGGCCAGGGACCGGCGGACGCCGAGCCGGACCGCCGCGACGGCCGGATGGGGACCCACGATCGGTCAGCCGGCGGCGGCGCTGCTGCGGCCGTCCACCCGCTCGAGCCAGGCGAGCGGGCTGGCCAGCTCGGCCTTGGACGGGAGGGTATCCGGCGACTCCCAGACCTTGTTGAAGGTCGCCATCCCGGCCTGCTCAACGACGGCGCGGACGAACCGCGCGCCCTGCTCGTACTGCTTCATCTTCAGGTCGATGCCCAGGATCCGGCGGATCGCCTGCTCCAGCCGGCCGGCGCTGCCGCGCCGGGCGCTGAACTTGGCCCGGATATCGGCCACCGACGGCACCACGCTCGGCCCGACGGCATCCATGACGTAGTCGCCATGCCCTTCCACCAGCGTCATCACCGCGGTGAGCCGTTCGAGGATCTCGCGCTGCCTCGGGTTCTGGATCGCCTCGATCAGGCTCTCGCCGGCCCCCCCGCGGACCGCGCCGGCCACCGCATCCGCGGCCGAGCGCAGCCGGTCCAGGATCGACGCCGGGTCCAGCTCCGAGGCCAGCAGGAACTCGGTCATCTGCTGCTGCACGTACGGGCGGAGCCAGCTGACCGAGGTGAACTGGGTCCGGTGCGTCTCCTCATGCAGGCAGACCCACCGCCGGAAGTCATGCGGGTCCACGCCCAGCTCGCGCTCCACCATCACGATGTTCGGCGCCACCAGGGTGAGCCGGCCCGCCGGGGCGGTGGTGGCCGGCAGGCTCGGGTCGGGCGGCAGGAACAGCTCATACTGGCCGAGCACCCGGCCGGCCAGGTAAGCGAGGATCAGCCCGGCCTGCATGCCGGTGACGCGCGAGCCGACGGCCGTCATTACTGACCCGCCGGGCGCGGGGGCCCGTTCCTGCAGGCGCTCGACCAGCGGGTCGAGCACGACGCGGAACCCGTCAACGTTGGCGCGGATCCAGCCCGGGCGGTCCACGATCGCGATCTTGCCGCCATCGGCGGGGCCCGCCATCCCGGTCAGCTGCCGCACCGGCTCCTGCACGGCGGCGGCCAGCTCGCGCAGTTCGGCCACGACCTTCCTGGCCTCGGCCCGGCTCACCTCAGGGCCGGGCCGGGCCCAGCGGACTCCGGTTGAAGTGGCCACATCCCAGTCGATCATCTGTGCGCTGCTCACCCCTCCACCGTACGTGCCGCGGCCGCCAGGTGCGGATCCGGCGGCAACTCGGCCGCCCGGCCCGGCCGGGCTCAGCGGCAGCCGCAGCTCGCGAGCTCGGTCGCGAGCTGGTCGATGAGGCCGCCCGCCTGGGCCAGCCCGTTCTTGGGCACCCGGTCGGCCATGAACGCGAATCCGAGCAGCTGGCCGTTGCCCGCGTACGCCACCCCGGCCAGCGCCGCGACGTTGCTCAGGTTGCCGGTCTTGGCCCGGACCAGGCCGAGCGCCGGCGGCCCGGCCGCGCCGAATACGCTGCCGCCCGGGGCCAGCGTCCCGGCAAAGCCCGCTACCGGCAGGCCGGTGATCACCGGCCGGAGGCCGGGGCGGGCGCGCCCCGCGGCCAGCGTGATCAGCTGCACCAGCGCGCGGGGGGTGATCCGGTCATCCGGCGAGAGCCCGCTGGCGTCCACCAGGTGGATGCCGTGCACGCCCAGCTTGCGGTCGGCCGCCATCACCGCCGCGGCCGCGCCGCTGAAGGACGCGGGCCTGCTGGTGGCGATCGCCACCTGCCGGCCCAGGTTCTCGGCGATGACGTTATTGCTCTCGATCAGCATCCACTGCACGATCGCGGCCAGCGGCGGCGAGGCAACGCTGGCGATGGTCGCGCTCCCGGACGGCGCGCTGGCCGGCTGCACCGGGCCGCGCACGCGGATCCCGTGCCCGGCCAGCAACGAGGCGAATGCGGCCGCCGCGCCGGCCGCGGGAGTCAGTGACCGCGGCCGGAAATTCCCCGGGTCATCGGCGTCCTGCGGCGCTCCGCTGGCGGTCAGCCGGCCCTGGTCCACCTCCAGTGCCGTGATCGGGCTGACGTTCCCGGTGGCCACATAGCTGGATGGCCAGGACGGCGCGAGCAGCGGCCCGGTGTAGAGCGAGGTGTCATAGCGCAGCCGGACCGAGTGGCGGTGCCGGGCACGCAGGGCGCGCGCCGTCTTCGCGGCCAGCGCGGCCAGGGTCGCGGGCTGCGGGTAATCCGCCGCGGGCGGCGGGCCGGCCGCGAGGGTCGGATCGCCGCCCCCGACCAGAACGATGGATGACGGCGCGGCGCCGGTCACTACCCGCGTGCTGAACCGGGCGCCGGGGCCGAGCACGTCCAGGGCCGCGACCGCGGTGGCCAGCTTGGCCGTCGAGGCCGGCGCGAACGGCGAGCGGCCCGCTCTGGCCAGCAGCACCTGCCCGGTTGACAGGTTCGCGACGACGGCGCCGACGTGCGCGCCGAGGGCAGGCTGGCCGAGCGTTCCGGAGAGCTGGGCGGCCAGGCCGCCCGGCGATACTGCCTTCGCCCGCGGATCTCCCGCCGCCCCCAGCACCGGGCCGGTGGCGGCCAGCGGGCGGGTGGCGACCCGCGGTATCTGCCATCGGGCCAGGCGGGCGGGCAGCAGATGCGCGACCGCCGCGCCCGCTCCCATGGTGAACACGGTCAGCAGCGCGAGGATCAGCAGTGCCACCCGCCGGAGCCGGCTCGTCACCACGCCTCCCTTCGCGAGATGCTGATCCTGCAAGATGCCGGGACGCCGGAAGGCATCCCCGGCAACGGAGTCAATCATCTACAGGCGCAGGGAGCGGAATCGTGGAATTCGATGTGGTCATCGAGATCCCGAAGGGGCAGCGCAATAAGTATGAAATGGATCATGAGACCGGGCGCATCCGGCTGGACCGGATGCTCTTCACCTCGACCAGGTACCCGCACGACTACGGATTCATCGAGGACACCCTCGCGGACGACGGCGATCCGCTTGACGCGCTGGTCATCCTGGATGAGCCCACCTTCCCTGGCTGCCTGATCCACTGCCGGGCGATCGGCATGTTCCGGATGCGGGACGAGATGGGTATCGATGACAAGGTCCTCTGCGTGGCCTCCACCGACCCCCGGATGGCGCACCTGACCGACATTGAGCACGTCTCAGAATTCGACCGGCTGGAGATCCAGCACTTCTTCGAGGTGTACAAGGCGCTGGAGCCCGGCAAGGCGGTGGAGACGGCTACCTGGGCCGGTCAGGCCGCCGCCGAGGCCGAGATCGAGGAATGCCGGGCCAGGCTCAGGTCCGCTGGCGGGCACGAGAGCTAGGGACGACTGCCAGCTGTCGATCCTGGGTAACAAATGGGCGACACTGGGTCAGGAGCAGCGAACGGATCCGAGGAGGCACCCGTGAACGACGCGGATGACGTGCTCAGGCGGGCGCCTCTGTTCGATGCGCTTGATGATGACAGCGCAGCCGCGCTGCAGGCCGGGGTGACCATCGTGGAACTGGCCCGCGCGGACCGGGTATTCGAGGAGGGGGCCTCGGGTAACCAGCTGTACGTGGTGCTCGACGGCAAGATCAAGCTGACCCGCGCCGCGGCCGACGGCCGGGAGAACCTGCTGAGCGTGCTGGGGCCGGGCGAGATGTTCGGTGAGCTCTCGCTCTTCGATCCGCGGCCCCGCACGGCGAGCGCGGTCGCGGTCACGGACAGCCGCCTCGGCGCGCTGGCGCACGACGACCTGCGCAGCTGGCTGACCGGCCGCCCGGACGTGGCCCTGCACTTGCTGCAGGCGCTCGCGCAGCGGCTCCGGCGTGCCAACGACGTGATGGCCGACCTGGTCTTCACGGACGTGCCCGGCCGGGTGGCCAAGGCCCTGCTTGACCTGGCTGACCGGTTCGGTGAGCCGCGGGACGACGGGCTTCAGGTGAACCACGACCTCACCCAGGAAGAACTCGCCCAGCTGGTCGGTGCCTCGCGGGAAACGGTGAACAAGGCGCTGGCCGATTTCGCCGCCCGCGGCTGGCTGCAGCTGTCCGCGAAGTCCGTCCTGCTGATCGACCCGGAGCGGCTGCGCAAGCGATCACAGTGACGGGGCGCCCGCGTCCGGCAGCCGGCCCTGTTCGGCCAGGTAGGCCAGCTGAGCGCGGACCGACCACTGTGCGTACGGCCACAAGCCGCGATCCACGTTCGCGTAGACCCGCGCGACGATGTCGGCGGCTGAGCGGTCCCCGGCCGCGACCGCGGCCTCGACCTCGGCGAGCCGCTCGGCCCGGTGCGCGATGTAGTAGTCGAGGACCGCGGCCGGCTGCCGGAGCAGCGGCCCGTGGCCGGGCAGCAGCACCGTCAGCGCCGCGGAGTCGGCCAGCGAGCGCAGCCGGTCCAGCGAGCCCAGGTAGTCGCCGAGGCTCCCATCACGGGCGATCATGGTCGTGCCGCGGCCGAGCACGGTGTCCCCGGTCAGCACCGCGCCGTCGGCGGCCAGCAGCAGCGACACCGAATCCGCGGTATGGCCGGGCGTGCCGATGACGCGGACCTCGCAGCCCGCGGCGGTCACCACGTCGCCGGCGGCCAGGCCCTCGGTGCCCAGCCGCTGCGCCGGATCGAGCGCGAGCACCGGGGCGCCGGTCAGCTCGGCAAGCCGCCGGGCACCGGCCGAATGATCACGGTGCCCGTGGGTCAGCAGGATCCGGCTTACCTGCTGGCCGGCCTCCGCCGCGCGGGAGTGCACCCGGCGCAGGTGCCCTTCGTCGTCAGGCCCCGGATCCACCACGATCGCGGCGGCCGAGCCCGGCTCGGCGATCAGCCAGGTGTTGGTGCCATCCAGGGTCATCGGCGACGGGTTGGGCGCGAGCACGCAGCGGGCCCGCGTCGTCCCTGACCCGTCGATGTCCGCCCGTGCCGCCGCGGCGGGATCCGGCGCGGTCACAGCGGGTACTCCTGCTCGCCGGGGACGGTGAGCCACGGCGTGCCCTCGGTCAGCGTGATCTCCGGCAGCAGCGGCCTGACCTGCCGCGGCACGGCGAGCGCCGCGGCCACGGTGCCGCACGAGGCAAGCTCGGCGAGGGTTACCGCCGTGGGCGGCCACAGCACGATCTCCTTGTTCCGCCCGGCGGCGATCGCGTCGGCGGGCCTGACCCAGGCGACCTGCGCGGCCTCGCCGCCGACATCCCTGGTCCGCTGTCCGGGTGGCAGCGCGGCGGCGAAGAACCTGGCGTCGAAGCGGCGCTTCTCGGCCACCGGCGTGATCCACCGCGACCACGGCCTGAGCAGGTCCGCGCGCAGCACGAGGTGACGCCGGGCGAGCAGCTCGGCGAGCGAGACCGACCGGTCGAGCAGTGCGTTCCGGTCGGCCTCCCAGTCGTCGCCGCTGGTGTCGGCCACCACGGTCTCGGCCGACGGCCCGGCCAGCAGCACCCCGGACTCCTCGAAGGTCTCCCTGACCGCGGCGCAGACCAGCGCCCGGGCCAGGTCGTCGGGAGCGTCGAACACCCGGCCCCACGTCGCGATGTCAGGGCCGGCCCAGGCCACATCCTCGTCGGCGTCCCTGGCATCGACCGAGCCGCCGGGGAAGACGAACGCGCCGGGCGCGAAGGCCATCGAGGACTTGCGCCGGAGCATGTAGACCTCGATGCCCGGCTCCGGCCCGCCCGGCTGGCCGGCGGCCGGTGGCCGGCCCGCGGCGGCCGGCTGGCCCGCGGCGGGCGGTGGCGGCTGGGCGGGCGGCTCGGAGCGGAGCAGCATCACGGTGGCCGCATCACGCGGCACGGCCGGCGGTACCCGCCCGGCCAGGACGTCGCGCGCGTGCCCGGCGAGCGCGCTCGGAAGCCGGATCGCCGGACCGCCGGACGGAACTTCCACGACGAGCCTCCTGCGGCCGCGGCCGGCCTAGCCGCTGACTTCGGCGATCAGCTCGACCTCAACCGGGGTATCGAGCGGCAGCACGGCCATGCCGACGGCGCTGCGGGCATGGCGGCCCGCCTCGCCGAGAATCTCGATCAGCAGCTCGCTGGCGCCGTTCACCACCTGAGCCTGCCCGGTGAAGTCGGGCGCGCTGGACACGAAGCCGGTCACCTTCACGATCCGCCGGATGGCCGACAGGCTGCCCGTCACCGAGACGACCGCGGCCAGCGCGTTCAGCGCGCAGATCCGCGCCAGGGCGTTAGCCTCGGCCGGGTCCACTTCCGCGCCGACCTTGCCGGTGGCCGGCAGCGCCCCGTCCACCCACGGCAGCTGCCCGGCGGTGTAGACGTAATTCCCGGTCAGGACGGCGGGGACGTAGGCGGCTAGAGGCACCGCCACCTCGGGCAGGGTCAGGCCGAGGGCGGCCAGCCGGGCTTCCGGCGAGGTCTCCGGCGCTGAGTCCCCGGCCATGCTCACGACGTGCCTCTCTTCATGTAGGCGACGAGCTGTTCCGGATTCGGCCCGGGCACCACGGCCACGAGCTCCCACCCGTCCTCACCCCAGTTGTCCAGGATCTGCTTGGTCGCATGGACCAGCAGCGGCACTGTTGCGTACTCCCACTTCTGCATGACCAGACTCTAGCGGGGCTCGCCGGGCCGCCTCCCGGCACCGGGCCGCCACCGACGGGCGGCCCGGTCCGCCCCGGCCGCCCGCGCCCGGTCCCGCGGCCGCGGCCTACTGGCCCGCGTCCGGCTGTACCGCGTCTACCTCTTTCGCGTCCAGCCGGGCTGTCCCTCTCGCGTCCAGCGGGGCCGGGTCCCGCTGCAGCGCGGCATCGCCGCTGATGGGCGCGTCTGCCCTCACATCCGCGGGTATCTCGGGGATCGCCGGGAGGTCCGGTATCTCCAGTGGCGCAGCGGGCTTGCCCGCGATCTCCGCTTCAACTTCGGCCACCTCGGCATCGCCGAAGTCGGCCAGCGAGGCCGAATCCTCGGCCGACTTCTTGTCGCCGGCCGGCTCGGCGGGCGTGAACTTATCGAAGAACCTGAGTAGCTCGACCGGTACCGGCATGACCAGCGTGCTGTTCTTCTCGGCGGCGACCTCGACCACGGTCTGCAGCAGCCTGAGCTGCAGCGCCGCGGGGTCGCGGGCCATCACGTTGGCGGCCGCGGCGAGCCGCTTGGACGCCTGGTACTCACCGTCGGCGGTGATGATCCGGGCGCGGCGCTCCCGCTCCGCCTCGGCCTGCCTCGACATGGACCGCTTCATTCCCTCGGGCAGACTGACGTCCTTGATCTCCACCCGCTCGACCCGGACTCCCCACGGGCCCTCGGTCGGCTCATCGATGATCCGGCGCAGTTCCTTGTTAACGGTGGCCCGCTCGGCCAGGAGCTGGTCCATCTCCGACTGGCCGATGATCGAGCGGAGCGATGTCTGCGCCTGCTGCGAAACGGCGAACATGTAATTTTGCACGTTCACGGTGGCCTTGATTGGGTCAACGACGCGGAAATAGACCACCGCGTCGACCCGGACGCTGACATTGTCCCTGGTAATGCCCTCCTGCGCCGGGATGGCCATGGCGATGATCTGCATGTTGACTTTCTGCATCCGGTCGCCGAACGGCCTGATCACGTGGAGCCCGGGACCGCGCGTTCCCGGCAGCACCTTGCCGAACCGGAAAACGATGCCCTGCTCGTACTGCTGAACCACGCGCATGGCGCGGCCCGTCGCGACCAGACCTGCCACTACGAGAATCACCAAGATGACCAGAACCGCGATCATCGCGAACACCTCTTTCCCGGCTGCACGCCGATCTCCGTGCACCAGCCTAGTGACCTTTGACCGCGCTGCCCGCCAGGGGACTTTCCGGTCAGCCGGACAAGTCGGCGGAGGGCCTAGTGCCGGGGCGCGGATAGCCTCCATGACGTGAGTGCGCGGGACACGGACTGGGAAGGCGTGCGGCTGCACGTCGTCACCGGCAAGGGCGGAACGGGCAAGACGACGGTCGCCGCCGCGCTGGCCCTTGCGCTCGCCTCGGGCGGGAAGCGGGTCCTGCTCATCGAGGTCGAGGGACGGCAGGGGATCGCCCAGGTCTTTGACTGCCCGCCGCTGCCCTACGAGGAGCGCCGGGTCGCGGTCGCGCCCGCGACCGGCACCCGGCCGGGCGGCGAGGTGTACGCGCTGGCCGCCGACCCGGAACAGGCGCTGCTTGAGTACCTGGCGATGTTCTACAACCTCCGGCACGCCGGCACGGCGCTGACCAAGCTCGGCGTCGTCGACTTCGCCACCACGATCGCGCCCGGCCTGCGCGACGTGCTGCTCACCGGAAAGGCGGCCGAGGCGACCCGGCGACGCCGGAAGGGCAAGCACGTATACGACGCGGTGGTCCTGGACGCGCCGCCGACCGGGCGGATCGGCAGATTCCTGAACGTGACCTCCGAGGTGTCCGGCCTGGCCCGGGTCGGGCCCACCCGGAGCCACGCGGACACCGTGCAGAAGGTGATCAGCTCACCGGAGACGGCCGTGCACTTCGTCACCGTGCTGGAGGAGATGCCGGTGCAGGAGACCCTGGATGGCATCGCCGAGCTGGCCGGGCTCGGTGACGGCGGGCTGCAGGCCGGCGGCATCATGATCAACATGGTGCATCCGCTCATCCTGCCGCCGGACCAGCTGCGCGCGGCGGCGAGCGGGGCGGTCGATGAGGACGAGCTGGCCCTGGAGCTGAAGGCCGCCGGGCTGGAGGACGGCCGCCAGCTCGCCTCCGCCCTGGCCGCCGAGCTCACGGCGCACGCCAGGACCGTGACCGGGCAGCGCGCCCAGCGGCGCAGGCTGGCGGCCGCGGGCCAGCCGCGTTACGACCTGCCGATGATCACTGACGGCATGGGCCTGGCCGGGCTGTACCGGATCGCGGCCGCGCTGCGGGATCAGGGAGCGGCCTGATGTCACGGCCCGGGCCGCCGCCGCTCGACATCGACCGGCTGCTCGACGACCAGCGCACCAGGATCATCGTCTGCTGCGGGTCCGGCGGGGTCGGGAAAACGACCACGGCGGCGGCGCTCGGGCTGCGGGCCGCCGAACGTGGCCGGCACGTGGTGGTGCTCACCGTCGACCCGGCCCGCAGGCTCGCGCAATCGATGGGGCTGTCCTCCCTTGATAACACCCCGCGGCCCGTTCCGCTCGCGGCCAAGGCCAGTCCCCGGCACGAGACCGCAGGATCACCGCAGAACGGGGCCCGGGATGGCGGCAGCCTGCACGCAATGATGCTCGACATGAAGCGGACCTTCGACGAGATCGTGGAGGCCCATGCCGATCCGGACCGGGCGGCCCAGATCCTGGCCAACCCCTTCTACCAGTCGCTCTCATCCGGCTTCGCCGGCACCCAGGAGTACATGGCCATGGAGAAGCTCGGCCAGTTGCGCCGGGCCGACGAGTGGGACCTGATCATCGTCGACACCCCGCCGAGCCGGTCCGCGCTTGACTTCCTTGATGCCCCGCAGCGGCTCGGGCGGTTCCTCGACGGCCGGCTGCTCCGCCTGCTCACCGCGCCGGCCAAGGTGGGCGGCCGCGCCTACCTGCGGTTCCTGAACGCCGGGTTCGGGGTGGTGACCGGCGTCCTGACCAAGATCCTCGGCGCGCAGGTGCTCAGGGACGCGCAGACGTTCGTGACCGCACTCGACACGATGTTTGGCGGCTTCCGGGAACGCGCCGAATACACCTACCGGCTACTGCGGGCCCCCGGCACGGCGTTCCTGGTGATAGCCGCCCCCGAGCCCGACGCATTGCGGGAGGCATCGTATTTCGTGGAGCGGCTCGCGGTGGAAGGGATGCCGCTGGCGGGACTCATCCTTAACCGCGTGCACCGCTCGCCCGCGGCGCGACTGTCGGCCGCCCGCAGCCTGGCTGCCGCGGAGAGCCTGCAGCCTTCGAGCACCCCGAACGGAGACCGGCGCGACGAGCCGGCGGCCAGGCCGTCGTCCGCTGACCGGGCACCGCACTCGCTCGCCATCGCCGCGCTTCGGCTGCACGCCGAGCAGATGCAGCTATCTGCCGCGGAAAGGCGGCTGGCCGCGGGCTTCACCGAAGCTCACCCGCTGATTCCCGTCGCCGAGGTGCCGGCCCAGGCCGAGGACGTGCATGATCTGGCCGGGCTCAGAGCCATCGGGGAGAGCTGGGCTCTCGGGGAGAGCCGGGCGATCGGGAACTCAGCTGGCGACTAGCTCGTCGCCAGTGCGCTCGTACTGATTGCGTGCATCCTCCAGCAACTCCCGCCAGGAGATCACGTCCGGGCGGCGCCGGAGCAGGGCCCGCCGCTCACGCTCGGTCATGCCGCCCCACACACCGAACTCGATCCGGTTATCGAGCGCGTCCGCGAGGCACTCGGTCCGGACGGGGCAGCCTCGGCAGATCAGCTTGGCCCGGTTCTGCGCCGCCCCCTGAACGAATAGCTCGTCAGGGTCCGTGCCCTTGCACGCGGCGCGGGCGGTCCAGTCCGTGATCCACATGTGGCCCAACTCCTCCTGATCGTCACGCCCGCGAGGGGTCGTCACGCCGGATGGCGTTCTCTGGCAGCGATGAGCCGTTGGCGCGATGCCAGGCTCCGGTGTCATGGTTGCGGAAATGTAACTTACGGAAGTCCGAGCCGGAGCGCTAGACCCTGGCGGGCCCATTTCCCGGATAGCCCTCATGGGCTATGTGGACAGACGTGACTAGTCACCCAGGTTACATGCTGGTGACTTCCTGGCTTCTGAGCGCACTCCTAGCTGCGGCTTCACCGTCCTGACCGGACCGCAGCGGCGGTCAGCGTACGCTGTTTCAGTGCTGACATCAGTTCTCCGCGCTAAGGCAGGCGCGGCCGGCGGAATTGCCGCCCTCGCCGCGGCCGCCGGCCTGATCGTCGCGGCGGTCGCTGTCCCCGCCGTGGGCGGAGCCGGGATCCTGGCCCGCGATACGGCTAACAAGTTCAACAACCTGGCCGTGCCCGCCCTGGGGCAGCTGCCGGTCCGCTCGGAGATCCTGGACCAGTACGGCCACCCGCTGGCCTACGTTTACCCGAGCGGCGGCGGAAGCAGTCACAACCCGATCGACCGCATCCCGGTGAGTTACGCGAAGATCGCGCCGGTGATGCGGGAAGCGATCATCGCGATCGAGGACTCCCGGTTCTACCAGCACGGTGCGCTGGACTTCAAGGGCACCCTCCGCGCGATCGTCAATGACGCCCAGCACCACCCCACCCAGGGCGGCTCGTCGATCGCGCAGCAATACGTGAAGAACGCCCTGGTCCTGACGGCGACCACGAAGAAGCAGCTGAAGGACGCCACCCAGGAATCGACCACAAGGAAGATCCGCGAGCTGCGGATAGCGATCAAGGTCGAGCACGAGATGACCAAGAATCAGCTGCTCGCCGCCTATCTCAACGCGATCTATTTCAACAACCAGGCCGTCGGTATCCAGGTCGCCGCGGAGCGTTACTTCCACACGTCGGCCAAGCACCTGACGCTGCCGCAGGCGGCGATGCTGGCCGGGATGGTGGAAGATCCGAGCAAGTACGATCCGTTCGTGCACCCGGTGAACGCGCTGAATCGGCGGGCCACCGTGCTGGCGCGGATGGCCCAGCTGCACGACATTAAGCCCGCTGAGGCACAGGCCGCGGCACAGACCCCGCTCGGCCTGCACCCGTCGAGTCGCCCCCTGCAGAGCGGCTGTACCAGCCGGTCAATCAGGGACGCAGCGTTTTTCTGCGACTACGTGCTGGCCGTCATGAAGAACGACCCGGCGTACGCGCAGGCATATGCCCGGCTACGCCGGGTCGGCGGCCTGAAGATCTACACCACCCTCAATCCGAAGGACCAGCATGCCGCGCAGCACGCGGTCAGCTACATGGTCCCGCCGCCGCCGTCGTCCTTCAACCCGGGCGGCAACGCGGCCGCGGAGGTGCTGATCCAGCCCGGGACCGGCAAGGTCCGCGCGATCGCCGTGGACCGCCCGTACGGCCGCGACCGGGCCGCCGGGCAGGACAACATCGACTACGCGGTGGACACCAAGTACGACGGCGGCCTCGGCGTCCAGACCGGCTCCTCGTCCAAGCTGTTCACCCTGCTCACAGCCCTCCAGCAGCAGATTCCGTTCGGGTTCAACGAGAAGATCGTGTCCCCGTCGGTCGTCTCCGGATTCACGAACTGCCGGGGCCGGGCCGGCAATCCGCCCGGCGATTTCCAGGTCACGAACGCCGAGGGGAAAGGCGCTGGCACGTTCACGCTGTACAACGGGACCACCCAGTCGATCAACGTGTTCTACGCGCACCTTGAGCAGAAGGTCGGCTTGTGCAACGTGGTCCATATGGCCATGAAGCTCGGCGTCCACCGGGCCGACGGCCGCTCCCTGACGCAGGGCGTGGGCAAGCCCGGGAGGGCCGGCTACCAGTATCCGGCCGACGACATTCCCTCGTTCACCCTGGGCTCGATCAGCGTGTCGCCGATGACCATGGCCGCGGCCTACGCCACAGTGGCGGCGCGCGGCAGGTACTGCAGTCCGATCGCGATCACCCAGGTCGTGACCTCGACCGGCCTGCATCTCCCGGTGAAGTCGGCCGACTGCCACCAGGTGATCTCCACCGCCGTGGCCGACGCGGCCATCCACATCCTGCAGGGCGTGATGGTCTCGCCCGGCACCGCCGCCGGTGACGAATTCACCCAGCACGGCGTGGTCCCCCCGCAGGCAGGCAAGACCGGCACCGCGAACAACTTCCAGTTCGCCGCGTTCGGCGGCTTCACCCCGCGGCTGGCCGGATACGTGTCGATGTTCTACCCGGCGGAAACCAGGGCGATGGAGGGCACGGCCTCCTGTTACCGGTCGTCTGACGGAGCACTGGACTGCCCGAGTGAAGTCTTCGGCGCCAACGCGGGCCAGATCTGGCAGTTCACCTTCGACCACGCCCACCTGGGCCGGCACATCGCCAACTTCGTTGCCGTGCCGGCCGACAGCATTTACTACTCAAAGGGCACCGGGGTCTCGTCACCCAAGCCGCCCAAGCCGCCCAAGCCCACTAAGCCGCCGGGTCACGGCGGCGGCGGCGGTGGTGGTGGTGGTGGCGGCGGCGGCGGTCACGGTGGCGGCGGCGGCAACGGTGGCAACGGTGGTGGCGGCGGCAACGGCGGTGGCGGCGGCGGCAACGGCGGCGGCGGCAACGGCCACTAGCCGGGCGCTTTAACGGCCAGGGCGCGGCGAACCTCGGCCGCGACCCGGCCGCCTTCGGCGCGGCCGGCCACCAGCGGGGTGACCGCCTTCATTACCTGGCCCATCGCGGCCGGGCCGGTGGCACCGGTATCGGCAATGGCCTGGGCGACCATCGCGGTGAGTTCCTCGTCCGGCAACTGGGCGGGCAAGTAGGCACTGAGCACCTCGCCCTCGGCACGCTCAGCCGCGGCCTGATCGGACCGCCCCGCGGCCTCGAACGCCTCGGCGGCCTCGCGACGGCGCTTGGCCTCCCTGGTGAGCAGCCGGAGCACGTCGGCGTCGGTCAGGTCGCGGGCGGTCCGGCCCGCGACCTCCTCGTTGGCCACCGAGGTCAGGGCCATCCGCAAGGTCCGGGTGCGCACTTCGTCGCGGGCCTTCATGGCCGCGGTGAGATCGCTGCGGAGCTGTTCCTTCAGTCCGGTCATAGGTACCATCCTGCCGTGTGCCGCGGGCTCCCTGGCCAGGTCAGTCCATCCTGCATGGCACCATGAACAGATGCGACCAAGAGGCCTGATCGGGACTGCGGCGGTGGCGGGCGGCGCCGCCATTGCCTATGCCGGCATCGTCGAGCGCAACTGGTTCGCGCTGCGCCGCTACGACGTCCCCGTGCTCCCCGACGGCGCCCGGCCGCTCCGGCTGCTGCATATCTCCGACGCGCACCTGACCCCGGGCCGGCACCGGCTGATGTCCTGGATCCGGTCGCTGGACGCTCTTGAGCCAGATGTCGTGGTGAACACGGGCGACTCGATTGCCCACCCGCGATCCGTTCAGCCGTTTCTTGAGGCGCTCGGGCCGCTGCTCGATCGTCCTGGCGTCTTCGTGTTCGGCTCGAATGACCTCTACTCGCCCGTGCCCAAGAACCCGGCCCGGTACCTCTGGCGGACCAGCGCGCTCGACCATAGCCGTCACCGGGCTGATCTGCCGTGGGCGGAGCTCGGCGAGGGGATGACCGCCGCCGGGTGGCTGGACGCGAACAACCGGCGCGGGCGGATTAAGGCGGGAGACGCCGACATCGAGGTAGCTGGCGTGCACGACTCGCACATCAACCGCGACCGGTACGACGCGATCGCCGGGGCCGCCGACCCGTCGGCCGATCTGCGCCTCGGGGTACTGCACTCGCCCGAGCCCGCGGTGCTTGACCGGTTCGCCGCCGACGGCTTCGACCTGCTGCTGGCCGGGCACACGCACGGCGGGCAAGTCTGCCTGCCCTGGCTCGGCACCCTGGTGACGAACTGCGGCATCGACCGGTCCCGGGCGCGCGGGCTGCACCGGCATCCGGCGGTAGCGGCCGCGGGAGATGGCCCGGAACGGCCGTGGCTGCACGTTTCCGCTGGCCTCGGCACCTCGCCGTGGGCGCCAGTCAGGTTCAGCTGCCGGCCGGAGGCCACGCTGCTCACGCTAGTTCCGCGGATCAGCTAGACTGCTCGCGCGGTCGGCGGGGTGTGGCGCAGCTTGGCAGCGCGCTTCGTTCGGGACGAAGAGGCCGCGGGTTCAAATCCCGCCACCCCGACCAGGTCAGAGGCCACTTGCGATCTTTGCAGGTGGCCTTTCCGGTGCGGTGAGTACCTGGCTCGCGCTGTCTCGGGCTGTTGTGCGAACTCAGCGCGGACCGTCCCGGCCCGGCGGGACGGGTTGGGACGGGCCTTGAACGCGGGTTCGTAATCCGTCGACTGCTTCATCACCCTCTGCGAAGATGTGGCCGGTGGGATGGGAGGCACTCGAGCAGTGGGGTGGCGACGCCGCTCGCATCGAACCGCTCACTGGCGGAGTCGGCGTCAACCAGGTGTGGAGCGTACGCGTCAACGGGCACCTCGCGGTCGGTCGTCTCGGCCAGCGCGGCGACGCTGATCTGGCGTGGGAGACCGACCTGTTGCGACACCTCGACCGTGCCGGGATGTCCGTGCCGGTACCGATCCCGACCACGGACGGCCGGCACTTCGCCGGCGGCCTGGTGGTGATGACCTACGTGGAGGGCGGATCGCCCGAGACCGAAGCCGACTGGCGTCGCGTCGCCGGCACACTCCGCCAGCTGCATCGGCTGACACAGGGCTGGCCCCAGCGCCCGGGCTGGCGATCGTCGACCGACCTCCTGCACGCCGAGACCGGGACCAGGGTCGACCTCGGTGAGCTGCCCCCGGAGGGTGTGGTTCGATGCCGGGCAGCGTGGGCGCGACTCACCGGTCGCACGACGTGCGTCGTCCACGGCGACCCCAACCAGGGCAACATCCGGATGACCGCGGATCGCGTCGCGCTGATCGACTGGGACGAGTCGCACGTCGACGTCCCCGACCTCGACCTGGCCCTGCCGCACAACGCCGCCGCTCTCGACGACGACGCGTACGACATCGCCGCGCAAGCGCGGGCCGCCTGGGAAGCCGCCGTCTGCTGGGACCCCACCGGGACCGACCAGTTCGCAGTCAAGCGGCTCGCCGAAGTTCGAGCGGTCTGACGCCGAGAGCGACATCGACGTCCTGCTCGTCCATGCGCCGTTCCCCGGTGACTCCGACCCGCGCCGGAAGTCAGCCGGCCTGACTGACCAGGTCGCCGGCTTGGCCACGGAGGTCCTGTCACCGCAGTTGACCGGAAGGCAGGCCGCGAAATGGCGGCGTCAGGTCGACGAGCTTCACCGGTACGTCAGCGCCTGGACAGGCAACCCCCTGCAGGCCATTGAGATGTCCAGCTTCGAATGGGCCGACCACAAGCGCCGCCACACCAACCTGTTCGAGGACATTAGCCGCGACGCCGTGCGGGTCGCTGGCGCCGTTCCAGCGGTGACGGTCACGCGTACGGCGGCTGACTGAGGATGCCAAGGTCAACGCGCACGTCACCATGCAATGCCGACGAAGCACGAACGCGCCTGAGGACGGCCAGTGCATACCTGGATGTAGCCGGGTCAGTGCTGCGGGCCGGGGAAGTGGAACGGTAGCCCAATCTCGGCTCCTGGGACCCGGCCGCCCTGGCTACTGACTCGCAAATCACCGGAACCAGGTGACAGCCGCTCACCTGGGTCGCCAGTAATTTCGGGCGTATTCGATTATCCGCCAGCTACCGGGGATCCTGGTTCCCGGCGCGGTCTGCATCAAGGAGGACTAGCAGTGAGTACGACTGCCATCCCTGACCAATTCACCACGCTGCCGGATGAGCCTGCGCTGGAAGCAACTGTCGTGGCGCTCGAGGAACACGGGTTCAGTGTCGAGGTCGTCGGTGATCTCGATGCCGCGCGCCAGGCGGTGCTGGCCCGTATCCCGGACGGCTCGTCGGTGATGACCAACACCTCGGTGACGCTGGCCGAGACCGGGATCGCGGATGCGATCAACGATGACGGGAGCCGGTGGGAATCGGCGCGGAACAAGATGTTCGCGCTCGACTTCGCGACCCAGGCGCAGCAGATGAAGGGGATCGGCGGCCAGCCCGACTACGCGCTGGGCAGCGCGCACGCGGTCACCCGGGACGGCACCCTGGTGATCGCCTCGGCGTCGGGCAGCCAACTGGCCTCCTACGCGTGGGGCGCGGCTAATGTAATTTTCGTGATCGGCGCGCAGAAGCTCGTCCCGGACTTGCCCGCGGCGCACGAGCGGATCTATCAGCACAGCCTGCCGCTGGAGGACGCCCGCGCGCAGGCCGCTTACGGGCAGCACAGCCAGGTCGGGAAGGTCCTGGAGATCCACCAGGAGATGCCCGGCCGCATCCACGTTGTCCTCATCCGCCAGCAGGTCGGCTTCTAAGCTGCCGCGCCAGCCGGACCTGCCCGCAGCCACCAGGAGGCGGCCCGTGACTCTCGACGCAACGTCGGACGGCCGCGACCTGGCCCTGGCGCCGCTGGACGAGAAAACCGATCATGTTCGCGGCTCGCCCGCCGGCCGCCTGATCATCGAGTACGGCGATTACGAGTGCCCGTACTCGCGGCAGGCGTTCCATGCGATCGAGCAAGTCGAGCAGCGGCTGGGCGGGAACATGCGGTTCGCGTTCCGGCATTTCCCGCTGACCGGCATCCATCCGCACGCCCTGGCCGCGGCGGCCGCGGCGGAGGCCGCCGCGCTGCAGGACCGGTTCTGGGACATGCACGAGTTGCTGTTCCACCGGCAAAAGGCGCTCGGGGACGGCGACCTGCGCGGGTACGCCGCACAGCTCGGCCTGGACGTGGCGGCGTTCGACCGGGACCGGGCCAGCAACGAGGTGGCGGACCGGATCCGCCGGGATGTCGACAGCGGCCTGGCTTCGGGCCAGGTGGTGGGCACGCCGACCCTGTTCATTGACGGGGTCGTGTACCGCGCCGGATACGACCCGCCCACGCTGCTGGCCGCGCTGGCCCCATGAGCCGCCCGGGGGCGCACGCCGCGCTGTATCAGGCTGACCCGGCTGGCGGACGCCGTCACCGGAGGCGAAGACGGCCTGGCGGCCAGCTGACGGTGATCAGAAGCCGAGGCGTTCCTTGACGATGATCGCGGTGACCCGGCCTGCGGTGACCGCCTTGTTGATGATGAGGATGTTGTTCACTCCGCTGGGCACTCCGTAGGCTCGCCGGGCCCGGGCATCCTCGAGCGGGTAGCAGTATTCGTAGATCCGCCGCAGCCCGGTTGCGATGTCGCTGACGATCTTCTGTGCCCCGATCACGAGGATCACATGTTCCGCACCCGACACGAGCGGGCCCAGCTGGCTGCCGCTCGCGGAGGCGATGAGCAGCGATCCGCCTTCGGTCAGCGCGTGCACGCTGCCGACGACGTAGTCGGGCGACGCGGTCAGGGTGCGCATCTCGCGCTGCTGCATTTCCCGGTCCATCCGGTACAGCCGCAGCCTGAGTGGCTGGTAGCGGCCGGACCGTTCGATGTCGTCGGCGACGCCGATGGCCTGGAGCGTCTGGGAGGTGTTGTTGTAGACCTCGGCGCCGTCCACGAGGAGGGAACCGACCAAGCCCCTCGCGTCGGCACCGGTAGCGGCCTGCAGCGACCGGATGCCGTTGCCTTCGAGTGCCGCTGCGGCGGCGGCGATCTGCTCGTCGGAGGCGAGTTCGGTGAACTCCGAGGACACCGCGGCGTCCGGACTCGCTACCGCGGGCGGCTCAGTCACCGCCCACCTCCGCCAGCCGCCGGTGGACGAGCGCCACGGCCATTGATCCCTCGCCAATGGCGGCTGCGCAGCGTTTGACCGACCCGCAGCGCACGTCTCCTGCGGCGAACACTCCGGGCAGATTGGTCTCCAGCGGCAGCGGCTCCCGGGGCAGCGGCCAGCTACCGCCCGGAGCACTGGCGCCATCGCCGCCGGTGACCAGGTACCCGGCGGTGTTGGTGGCCAGCCCGAGCCCCGCGGCGCCGCCCGTGTGGGGGGTGCCGCCGATGCAGATGAACAGGGCATCGGCCGGCAACTGCACCGGTTCGGTGCTGTCCCCGGAGTTCACGATGACCGCCCGGAGGCGGTCATCGGCCTCCAGGCCCGCCACCTGCGTATGCACCCGCACATCAACATTGGGGATGGTCGTCACCTGGTCGATCAGGTACTGCGACATTGACGCGCCGAGGTCGCGGCCGCGGACCAGCAGCGTCACCCGCTGCGCGTACCGGGAGAACCGGACGACCGCCTGGCCCGCTGAGTTGCCGCCGCCCACCACGACAACCTGGGAGCCCGTATACGCCAGCGCCTCGCTCGGCCCGGCCCCGTAGTAGGCCCCCGCGCCGAGCAGGTCATCGATCCCGGGCACCTCCAGGCGGCGCCACTCGACTCCGCTGGCGAACAGCACTACCCGCCCGCGCACCAGCGTGCCGTCAGACAGTTCGGCGACGTAGCCTGGCCCATCGGCCGACACATTGACCAGCGGCCTGGCCAGCAGCAATTCGGCGCCGAACCGGCGCGCCTGCACCACCGCCCGCGTCGCCAGTTCGCTACCGCTGATGCCGTTAGGAAAACCGAGATAGTTCTCGATCATCGACGTGGTACCGGCCTGGCCGCCCGGCGCCACCGCCTCGACCACGACGGTGCGCAGGCCCTCCGATGCCGCGTTGACGGCGGCGGCCAGGCCGGCCGGTCCCGCACCGACGATGGCCAGGTCGTATTCCGACAGCGCCGGGGCCGCGACCATGCCGAGACCGGCGGCGACCTGTTCCACCGTCGCGGCGGCCAGCCGCGACCCGTCCGGCAGGATGCACAGCGGCAGCGCCGATGGCTCCACCTCGGCGACCCCCAGGACCGCCCGCACCGCATCGGGCTGACCGGCGTCGACCCACTCGAACGGGTGACCATTGCGGCTCAGGAAATCCCGGATCGCGTACGCGGCCCGGGAGGTCGTCGCGCCGACCAGGACCGGCAACGGAGTCACCGGCCTGGCGTCGTAGTCAAACATCGACATCGGTGCAGCCCGATCCAGCACAGGTGGGACGGTGCCGCCCGGGCACCCTCGAGTTCGGACACAAGCCGGTCGAGATAGCGCCAATACCAGTCCTCGCCCGGTCCGTACCACCGTACAACCGGATGCCCGGCCAAGCGGAAGTGCGCGCCCGCAAGACCTATTCCGCCTGCTGAGCCCGGCGAGTCTCGGCGGGCGGCAGCGGTGAGAAGATCGGCTGGATGCAGCCATCGGAGATTCGCCGCGCGCTGGCTGCGGCCACGTCGATCGCCGCAGCGCTTGGCCTGCCCGTCGATGACGTGATCGTTCTTCACGATTCGAACAAGCTCACGGTGCGCCTGCTGCCTTGTGACATCGTCGCCCGCGTCGCGCCAATAGCGCATCAGGTCGCACAGTTCGAGATCGGGCTGGCCCGGCGGCTCGCCGAAACCCAGAGCCCGGTGGCTGCGCTGGACCCTCGAGCCGAGCCGCGCGTCTATGAGCGTGATGGCTTCGCCGTCACGCTGTGGACCTACTACGAACCGGTGGCACCCCGGGAGGTCTCACCGGCCGACTACGCGAATGCGCTCGAGCGACTGCACGCCGGCATGCGCCAGCTCGATGTCAGGACGCCGCACTTCACCGATCGGGTGGCAGAGGCTCAGCGCCTGGTCGAGAGCAGCAACCTCACTCCGGATCTTGCCGACGCAGACCGGGAGCTTCTCACCACTACGCTGCGGAGCCGCAGACGGGCGATCGCCGGCCGCGGCGGTGCCGAGCAGCTACTGCACGGCGAGCCGCACCCGGGCAACGTGCTCAGCACGAAGTCCGGACTGTTGTTCATCGATTTCGAGACGTGCTGCCGCGGACCGGTCGAATTCGACCTCGCCCATGTCCCCGAAGATGTGAGCGCGCGCTATGCCCCCGCTGATGAAGACCTGCTGATTGAGTGCCGGGGCCTCGTTCTCGCCATGGTCGCCGCATGGCGCTGGGACCCGGGCGACCAGTTCCCGGATAGGCAACGAGCAGCTCGCGCACTCCTCAGCGCGCTGCGACTGGGCCCACCGTGGCCGCCGCTCGACGTCGTGATGCGCCGACCGGATGGTCCGTAACCCAGTCGGCCGTGGTACTAGCGCGTGCGGTCGGCGGCCAGCAACCGCAGCTCCCTGGCGCGCTGCACGGCCGATGACCGGTCACGGACCTGGAGCTTGGCGTAGATGCTGCGCAAGTGCGTGCCGACGGTGTTCGGCGAGACGGACAGTTCGCCGGCGATCTCGGGCCGGGACAGGTTCGTCGGGAGATATCCCAGCACCCTGAGCTCGCCCGGGCTGAGCTCGCCCGCCGGCGGCGATGAAGACTGCTCTTTGCCCGCCGGGGCTGAGGCGTGCAGGACGTCGAGGATATCGGCGAGCAGCGCGGCGTGAGCGGTCTCGTGCCGGGGCAGCGCCTCCAGCAGCCCGGCCGAGCCGGTCATCGCGAACGGCAGGATCAGCCGGTCAGATTCCGCCAGGGCCAGCGCCCGTTCCGCCGCCTGGCTGGCCGCGCGCTGGTCACCGAGCTCACGGTGGGCGAGCCCGGCCAGCAGGTGAGCCTCCATGACCGTGCTGTACTCGAGGACGGAGGCCGTGCCATCCAGAACGTCGGCCACCGCGGCTAGAGCCGCGGCCGGATTGCCTTCCGCGAGGCAGATCACCGCGAGGGCGTTCCGGATCTCACCGGAGCTAGCCTGCTCGTCATCGAGCGCCGCGAGCGAGGCGCGGGCCTCGCCGGTCATCCCGAGGCGGGCCTGGGTGGCCGGCCGCCAGCGGGTCACCCGGCTCGCCAGTGCCTGCGATCCTCGCAGTTGCGAGCCCAGGTATTCGGCCGCGCTGAGTTCCTCAAGCGCTTCATGCTGGCGGCCGCGGCCCGCGTGCAGTATCCCAGCCGTCTGGTGCAGCAGGAGCGTGATGTCCGGCCCGGTGTCTGTTTGCAGGGCCTGCCTGGTTCGTTGCAGCCATCGCTCGGCCTCGTCGAACTCACCCGTCCAGACCAGCGTGCCGGCCAGCATTACCAGCGCGGGGGCGATCACCGGCTCCGCGCCCCAGCCGTGCCGCTCGGCGAGGGCGATCGCCTCGCGGCAGCGCCGCTCGGTGGTGGCGAACGAGTGGAGGACCAGCGATGCGAACCCCAGCTGCGCCAGGCAGCCGACTTCCAGATAGGGGCGGCCGATCTTCCGGGCCAGGTCGGCGCCCTCCCGGAGGTGGCGTTCGGCGTCCGGCGCGTCTGGCCGCCCGAGCGTCCACGCCTCGGCGGTCCCCAGATTCATCAGTGCCACCGCGCGCAGGTCGTTGCCGAGTGCGATGTCCTCATCGGACTGCCCGGTTACCGGGGAAGCGAGGAACCTGGCCTGCTCGATGACGCCGGCCAGGTCACCGCGCCGCCTGGCCAGCGACAGCTGCAGCGACGCGACCGCCACCCCCAGGCGGCGCCGGCGATCCGGCGTCGTCGTCCGGACGTGCGCCTCGGCTACCGCCAGATGCGCGGCCGCCTCGTCCAGGCGCCCCTGCGCAAGGTCACCCATCGCCCGCACCAAGGCCAGCTCGGGGTGATCCGCGCCCAGCGGGAAGGCCCGCACCAGCGCCTGCATGGTCTGCGCCTGCCCGTCGAGGGTCAGGCTGAACGAATGGTCGGCCAGCAGCCGGGCCGCATCAGCCCAGTCGCCCGCCGCCTGCGTGTGCCGGACGGCGTTGGCCACCTGGCCCTGCCGGATGAACCACTCCGCAGCCCGCCGGTGCAGCACCGGTACTTCCGCGGGCAGCGTCCGGCGCAGCTCCAGCCGCAGGAAATCCGCGAATAGGCGGTGGTAGCGAAACCACGTGCGCTCGGGGTCCAGCGATTCGACAAACGCGTTCGCATCTTCGAGACCCAGCAGGATCCGTTCCGAGCCAGAGCGGCCGGTCAGCAAGTCCGCCAGCTCGCCGTTGACCCGGTCGAGCAGGGAGGTGCGCAGCAGCAGATCCTGGACGTCGGGCGGCTGGCGGTCGAGCATCTCGGCGAGCAGGTACTCGGCCACCGTGCGGTCGCTGCCGGAGAAGTCCGCGACAAACCGTTCCGGGTCGGGATGACCGGCCAGGGAGATCGCCGCGAGCCGCAGGCCCGCGGCCCATCCCTCGGTCCGCTGGTGCAGCAGCGCCGCCCCGGCTGCGGACAGCGCGATGCCCGAGGCGTCGAGCAGCTCGCGGGTTTCGCGCTCGGAAAAGCGCAGGTCGGCCGCGCGGATGTCGGCTAGCTCGCCGGCCAGGCGCAGCTGATGCAGCCGCAGCCGCACATCGTGACGCGTGGCCAGCATCGCGTGCACGTGCGGGGGAAGGTTGATCAGCAGCCGGGTGAGCTGAGCGAGCGCCGCTGGCGAATTCAGCTCGTGGAGATCATCAATAACCAGCGTGATGCCGCCGCGAGCATCGGCGAGCTCCGACAGCACCCGGTCGACCATCGCCACGGCATTGAAGTCGGGTGTCGCTGCTGGCGGCTCCGCACGGCCGGCCGTGGCCGAAGCGTCACGGACCGCGTCGAGCAGGGCCAGCCAGAACTGCTGGGCGTCTTGCTGGTCGCGTTGCACCTGCAGCACGGCGAGCCGGCCCGGCTGCCCCGGACGGTCGGCCCACGCGCGCAGCAGGCACGTCTTCCCGCTGCCGGCCGGAGCCGAGATGATCGTCACCTTCCGCGCCGCCGCGCGATCCAGGGCAGCGAGAAGATCACCCCGGTCGATCAGCCGGGGAGCTGCTGGAGCCACCGTCAAAAGACCCGCCTTGATATCTACGCCGGACACCCTGGCGCCGGTCGCAGCCCCGGGCACCTTGCCTCTCGGTACCAGGCCGGCGCAGGTACTGTCAACGGCGCGCGAACCCCGGTGCCGACGCGATCTCAGTCGGGGGGCGCCAGCGGGTCCACGCCGGACAGGTCCTCTCGGGTGACGCGGATCGCGGCCAGCGCGATGATCAGCGCCAGCAGGCTGACCGCCGCGGAGACCAGGAAGCCGTGCGAGAACCCGGTCGCCAGGGCGTGGTGTTGTATCTGGATCTGCGTCGCGGCGGTCAGCGGCTGACCGGCGGCCTTGGCGGCCGCGGCCGCCGCGGCGGTCTGGGACCGCAGGCTGGTCGCCACCGCGCTCCACGCGACAGTGCCGAGGAGCGCCAGCCCGATCGCGCCGCCGACCTGCTGGCCGACGTTGACCAGGCTGGAGGCTACCCCGGTGTCCTGGTTGCGGACTTTGGTCAGCGAGACCAGCGCCATCGGCACGAACAGCAGTCCCAGGCCGAGCGCGGTGATCAGCATCGGGCCGAGCAGGCCAGCCGGCGTAGCTGCTGTGCTCGGTGATCCGGGATAGCCAGAACATCCCGCCGGCCATGATCGCGCTGCCGGCGATCATCAGCGGCCGGGCGCCGATGCGGGGCACCGCCTGCGACGCGATCCCGGACGCCAGAATGATCATCGCGGTTATCGGCAAGAACGCGATGCCGGTCTTCAGCGGGCTGTAGCCCCACACGTTCTGCACGAAGATCGTGAGGAAGAAGAACATGCCGAACAGCGCGGCGCCGACGCACAGGCTGATCAGGTAGGACCCGGTCCGGTCCCGGCTGCGCAGCACCCGGATCGGGAGCAGCGCGTGCGTGCTGCGGACCTCGATCACCGCGAACGCGGCGAGCAGCACCGCGGCGGCCGCCAGCGAGGCGATCACCTTGGTGTCGCCCCCGTGCGAGGCGCCGTTCTGGCTGGTCGCGGCGCTGGACAGGCCGTACACCAGGGCGGCGACGCCGAGCGTCCCGGTGAACGCGCCGGGCAGGTCGAAGAGCCCCGTGCGCCGCGGCGACTCGGGCAGCACTCGCGTGGCCAGGGCCGCAACGACCAGGCCGATCGGCACGTTGACGAAGAACACCCAGCGCCAGCTGAGGTAGCTGACGAGCAGCCCGCCGGCGATCAGCCCGGCGGCGGCGCCGGCCACGCTCATCGACGCGTACACGCCCATCGCGCGGTTCCGCGGCGGGCCCTCGGGGAAGGTGACGGCGATCAGCGACAAGGCCGTGGGCGCGGCCATCGCCGCGCCGACGCCCTGCAGGGCGCGCGCGGACAGCAGCCACGCCTGATCGGTGGCGAACCCGCCGAGCAGCGACGCCAGCGAGAAGACCAGGAGGCCGGTGATGAAGATCCGGCGGCGCCCCAGCAGGTCACCGGATCTCCCGCCGAGCAGCAGCAGACCGCCGAACACCAGGGCGTACACGTTGACGACCCAGGCCAGGTTGCTGTCGGAGAAGCCGAGCCCGTTCTGGATATGCGGCAGGGCGACGTTGACGATGGTCCCGTCGAGCACGACCATGAGCTGCGCCGTGGCGATGACGGCGAGCGCCAGGCCCAGCCGCCGCGTCGGGGCGCCTGAGCCTGGCGCCGGCGCGGTACTGACCACCCCGGTCGGCGGCCCGGTATCTGGTGGCGGCGTGGCGGGCATGACAATCTCCTGTTCCCGTAACGCTTCTGCCTTTCGCTATGCGGTGACGCGTGCCGCATCGGCGAGGTGGGCTGAGAGGAGCTGTCCGGCTCGGTCGAGCGCGGTGGTGGCTTCGTCGAGGATGGGGAAGTAGGCCTGGAAGACATGCGGTACTGCGGGGGTGATGTCGAGGCTGACCTGGACGTCGGCGGTGGCGGCCTGGCGGGCGAGGCGGATGGCGTCGTCGAGGAGGACCTCGTGGGTTCCGGCCTGGATGATCAGGGGCGGCAGGCCGGACAGGTCCGCGAAGACGGGGCTGATCAGGGGAGAGCGGCGTCGTGCCCGGCCGTGTAGTCGCTGACCCGGGCCTGGAGGGCGTCGGGGCTGAGCAGCGGGTCGGCGTCGCGCTTGGTTTGCATGGTCGTCCCGGCCAGGGTCAGGTCGGCGTACGGTGACATGACGTAGGCGGCGGCGGGCAGCGGCAGGCCGTGATCGCGGGCGTTGACCAGGGTGGCGATGGCCAGGCCGCCGCCGGCGGATTCTCCCGCGAAAACGATGCCGGAGGGGTCGGTGCCGTTCTGCAGGAGGGCCTGGTAGGCGGCCAGGGCGTCGTCGGCCGCGGCCGGGTACGGATGCTCGGGGGCGAGCCGGTAGCCGACGGAGATGACCTTGGCGCGGGTCCGCCGGGCGATCTGCGCGGCCAGGCCGGCGGCGAGGAAGGCGTCCCCCATGACGTACACGCCGCCGTGGAAGTACAGCACAACGTGCCGAGGCTCGATTCCGTCGACGGTGATCTCCGCGGCGGGGACGCCGCCCAGTTCGGCCGCGGTCACGGTGACCCCGGCGGGCAGCGGCTGCGCTGAGAGCAGCTCCGCGAGCAGCCGCCGCTGCTCGCTGACGTCACTGCCGGCCGGGAAGGCTGACTGCCGCAAGATTGCGTCGAGGTTCTCTCGCTGCTCGGTGCTCACGCAGGATCTCCCATCCGCTGGGCTGGTCTGGCAGCGCCCCGGGCTCGCTCGCCCGTATCAGTCCGCTGCTGAAATCCCCGCCGGGAAGCGGGCCACTACCAGGCTTGCCGCCAGGCAGGTGAGCAGGCGTCACCGGATCACGGTGACTCACCCGACCGGACCCGGGGCGCCGAAGGTCTTGATGGTCCTGACCCTGGAGCCCGCGGCCTTGAGCAGGACC
>CAVWLF010000009.1:0-156396 GCA_963755815.1 uncultured Actinomycetes bacterium | reverse complement strand
TTACCAGCTACCCGGGCCCGCCCGCCGCCCCGGCCACCATGTACGCGGTTGGCACCTTCACCACGATCATCAAGGGCAGCACGAGCTACACCCGCGATAATGCCTTCAGTTTCAGCGCGACGGCGCCGTACGCGGTGACCGCGGCGGCACCTGGTAACGCGCGCTAGCGGCCAGGCCCGGAGACCGGCATGTCAGGACCCCTGCTAGAGCTTTCCCGCTGAGCGCCGGGGACGTACCGTGTACGCGGTGGTGACTGGATAGGCCGGGGGTGCGGAGCGGATGACTTGCCAGCTCCTGGCGCTGTGCATCGATGCGAACGACCCGCTTCGTCTCGCGCGCTTCTGGAGCGGGGTGCTGGGCTGGGAGCTGGCCGGCGACTCCAGCGGCGGCGTTTCGCTCGTGCCGGGCGATGACGCGGGGCTCCGGATCCGGTTCCTTCCGGCTCAGGAGACGAATCCCGGCCTGAACCTGGGGCATCTCCATCTGGCGAGCACCTCCCTGGAGGATCAGCAGCAGACGGTCGCGAGGTCGCTCGGCCTGGGGGCCCGGCACGTCGACATCGGTCAGCGGCCGGAGGAGGGTCATATTGTGCTCGCGGACCCTGAGGGCAACAACTTCTGCGTCATCGAGCCGGGTAACAACTGGCTGGCCGACTGCGGATTCCTCGCCGAACTGACGTGCGACGGTTCGCGGGAGGCCGGGTACTTCTGGAGCCGGGCCCTGGGCTGGCCGCTGGTCTGGGATCAGGGCCTGCAGACCGCGATCCGCTCACCGCACGGCGGGCCGAAGATCTCCTGGGACTCCTGGGACGGTGCGGGAATGATGCCGAAGGCCGGGAAGAACCGGCTGCATTTCGACCTTGCTCCGCCCGCCCACGGTGACCGGCAAGAGGAGGTCGACCGTCTGGTCTCCCTGGGGGCGACTCGTATCGACATCGGCCAGGACCAGGGCGGCTGGGTGGTCATGGCCGATCCCGATGGCCGCAGGTTTTGCGTGCTGCCCCCGCGATAACCCGGCCAGGGCGCCCCGGGCGTCAGCAACAGGCCTTAGTGGCTTCTCACCAGCCGCACGGAGATCACGCTCAGCGTGGCATGAATTAACGGTGAAGATTTAGCCGGTTTTCGGCGGCGGAAACCGGCTAAATCCTAACCATTGATCGACCGGCCAATGGTCGCCGGGGGCGTCGCCTTAGGCCTGCCGGGGGACGGCGATGCCGCCGGGAGGAGATTTCCGCAGCAGCCATATCGGGTTGGACAAGCCGATCGGCACCTTGGCGCTGTTCAGCACCTGCAGCCGCACGTAGCTGTCCGCGCTCGTGCCCACCGGCAGCGTGACGGACCCGCTGGCCAGCTGCTTGGTCGTGTAGGAGTGGATCACCTTCGCGTTGGAGGCCAGCCCTGCGGTGCCCGCGTAGTCGACTGCGCCCGGGCGGGATATATCCATACCGGGCGGGCCGTCCCGCTTCCGTAGCAGGCCTTAGCGGCCGGCGACGGCGTCCAGGGCCGCGGCGAAGGTCTCGGCGATCCGCTCGATCTCCTGCTCGGTGACGATCAGCGGCGGGGACACCTGCAGCGCCACCCCGCGGACCAGCCGGGTGATCACGCCGCGGTCGCGGATCTCGGCCACCAGGCGCGAGCCGATACCGGGATCCCGGGACCGGGCGTCCTCGGCGATCTCCACCGCGGCGAGCAGGCCGGTGCCGGCCCGCACTTCGCTGACCAGATCATGATCCGCGAGCGGCCGGAGCTTGCCCGCCAGCACCGACTCAAGCTCCAGCACCCGGGCGGGCAGCCGCTCGCGCTCGATCAGGTCCAGATTGGCCAGCCCGACGGCGCACGCCATCGGATGACCGGAGTAGGTATAGCCGTGCCGGAACACCTCGGCGGACCCCGGCCGCCAGAACGGCTCCGTCACTCTCGGCCCGACGATCAGCGCCCCGAGCGGCGCGTAGCCCGAGGTCAGCCCCTTGGCCGTGGTGATCATGTCGGGCTCGAGCGCGAACCGCTCGCTGGCCAGCCAGCTGCCCATCCGGCCGAAGCCCGTGATCACCTCATCGGCCACGAACAGCACATCATGCTGCCGGCAGATTTCCTGTACCCGGGCCAGGTATCCCTCCGGCGGCAGGTACACGCCGCCCGCCCCGATGACCGGCTCGCAGAAGAACGCGCCGACCCGCCCGGCGCCGAGCCGGCTGATCAGCTTGTCCAGGGCCTCCGCGTCGTCCCAGGGCACGTGCTCGACACCGGTCACCAGCGGGCCGAACGGCTCGGCGTTGGCCGGGATGCCGCCGAGCGTCGTCCCGTAGGCGTTCATCCCGTGGTAGGCATGCGCACGCGAGATGATGATCTGCTTGGCACTCTGCCCCTCGGCCCGCCAGTACGCGCGGGCCAGCTTCGCGGCACTGTCGATGGCATCGGATCCGCCGCCGGGCGTGAAGAAGACCTTGGCCGGGCCGACCGGGGCGAGATCCGCGATCCGCCGGGCCAGCGTCTCGGCCGGCGGGTTGGAGAAGGGCTCGAACGTCTGGTAGCCGGCCAGCTGGCGCATCTGCGCCGCGGCGGCATCGGCGAGCTCCGCCCGGCCGTGCCCGACGTTGCAGTACCAGAGGCTCGCGAGCGCGTCGAGATACCCGCGGCCCGCCGCGTCGAACACGGTGGCGCCCTCGCCCCGCACGATCGTGACGGTCCGACCCGCGAGGCTGGCCATGTTCGCGAACGAATTCCACATCGCGGGCTGCCTTGCCGTGCCGCCAGCTTCTGCCACCATCAGCTTCCCTCTCACCTGGATACGGTCCCGGCCAATCTACGGCGGCAACCCGGTCCGGCCGCGGTCTTCCCGGGCCGTGCGGGCCGCAGTCGCCACGGCCCTGAGGCTAATGCTTAGCGGCCAGCCCGCCCCACATGGCGGTCGGGCCGACGGTGTCGAGGTCGGACTCGGGCCGCCAGTCCTGCACCGGCACGACCCCCGGCTCGGCCAGGTCCAGCCCGTCGAAGAAACGTGAGACCTCGGCCTGGGTGCGGAAGGTGACTTTCTTGCCCAGCGCCTTGGTCAGCGACACCTCGGCCTGGGCCGAGTGCTCCGGCACCTGGTCAATCGCGGGGTGCGTCAGCGCGAGGTAGCTGCCGGACGGCACGGCGTCGAGCAGGGCGGACACGATCCCGCCCGGGTCGTCCGCATCGGGGATGCAGTGCAGGACCGCCATCAGCATGACGCCGACCGGCTGCCCGAAGTCCAGCGACTCCGCGGCCAGGCTCAGTATCTTCCGGGTGTCGCGCACGTCGGCGTCGATGTAGTCGACCCGGCCGTTCGCGCTGGTCAGCAGCGCCCGGGCGTGGACCAGCACGATCGGGTCATTGTCCACGTAGACGACCCGGCAGTCCGGGTCGACGGACTGGGCGACCTCATGCGTGTTGCTGGCGCTCGGGATCCCGGTGCCCAGGTCAAGAAACTGCCGGATGCCTCCCTCGCCGGCCATGCAGCGGACCGTGCGGCCAAGGAAACGGCGGTTGCCGCGCACGCCCGGCAGGATGGCCGGAGTGACCGCCATCACCCGCTCCGCGGCCTCCCGGTCAGCCGCGAAGTTGTCCTTCCCGCCCAGCCAGTAGTCGTAAATCCGCGCGATGTGCGGCACGGTCGGGTCGATCCGCCCGGGCGGCGCCTCGCCATCGGGAATGACGCGGTCAGGCACGTTACCCGCCAAGGCACTGGTTCCTCTCACTCCGGGCGGCTCACTGCGCCCGCCGGGCAGCTGCCCGGCAGGCCGGCCCGCTGGTCCCGCTGAAGGCCGCTACACCCGCTGGCGATCGCGGCCGGGCGACGCTGCAATCGTACGCATTGCCGCCACGCCAGGCCGGGCGGGCCGGCCTGCAGGCCGCGTTGCCGCCGTAAATGCTGGCGCCGATCCCGGCTTTCCGGAGTTTCGGATCTGACCGCACGCCGGGACCGCGCGCCCGGGCCGGGGCCGGGACATCAGGCGGACTTAGGTGTCCCCTGGCGTGCGAGAATCGCGCGTCATGACCGAGCCCGCGATGCACGTCACCGCGATCGAGGCCGCCACCGGGACGACCGCCACCGGGAGGACCGCCACCGGGACTGCCACCACCGAGGCGGCCGCGATCGAGGCCGCGCTGCGGGCGGCAGGCACCCCGGAGCGCGCGGCCAGCGAGAAGGCCTACCTCAAGAGCGACCTGGAGTTCGCCGGCACCTCGGTGCCGGTACTGCGGGCCACGGTCAGGTCCTGGTGCGCGGGCCGGCCGGAGCTGGCCCGCGCGGGCGTGGTCGCCGTCGCGCGGGCCTTGTGGTCCCGGCCGGTGCACGACTGCCGGATGGCCAGCGTCGAGCTGCTGGACGCCCGGACCGGGCTGCTCCGGGCGGAAGACGCGCTGCTGATTGAGGCCATGCTGCGCACGGCCCGGACCTGGGCGCTGGTCGACAGCCTGGCCGGCCACGTGATGGGCAAGCTGGCCGAGCGCTACCCGGAACTGGTCCGCACGCTGGATCGGTGGGCGGCCGACGATGATTTCTGGATCCGGCGCTCCGCGCTGCTCGCACTGCTCGGCCCGCTCCGCCGCGGGGACGGTGACTTCGCCAGGTTCGGCCGGTATGCGGACAGCATGCTGGAGGAGAAGGAGTTCTTCATCCGCAAGGCGATCGGCTGGGTCCTGCGGGATACGGCCAGGCGGCGCCCCGCGCTCGTCGCCGAGTGGCTCGCCCCCCGCGTGCACCGCGCCTCCGGCGTCACGATGCGCGAGGCGGTCAAGCCGCTGCCGTCGGACATCCGCGAGCAGCTGATGGCGGGCTACCGGGACAAGCGCCCGGTCACGCTGCCGGGTCGCGGCTAGCCGCCGGCGGCCCGGGCAGCCCGCTGGCGGGCCCGGGTCCGGGCCACCCGTCGGCAGGCCCGGACCGGCCATGGCCCGCCGGCCGCCAGGTCACCGCGCGGACGGCGGGCACGGCCAGGACCACGGCCGGGCTGAGTATCCCCCAGGCCGCGCCGACGCCCAGGACCGTGCCCGCCCCGACCACGGTCGCGATCGGCCCGATGACCGCGAACCCGGCCGAGCCGAGGGCAAACGATCCGGTCAGCGTGAAGGCGTTGGCCCGGGCCAGCATTTCCGGCGGGACCTGCTGCTGCATCACCGTGGTCGAGAACGCGCCGGATACCGCCGAGCCGATGCCCGCGGCGAGGGCGCCGGCGGCCACGCCGAGGGCAGGCGCATGCAGCGCGAGCAGCAGGCACGGCACCGGATACCCGAACGAGCCGAGCACCGCCACCACCAGCGGCCGCCGGGGCCGCCGGCCCATGATGAGAGCACCGCCCAGGATCGCCCCGGCGGCGTTGGCGGCCAGGATGAAGCCCCAGGAACGCGCGCCGCCGAGATAGTCCTTCGCCAGCACCGGCCCGAGCAGCAGGTAGGGCGCCCAGGTAATCAGGTTGAAGAGCGCGAACTGCACGGTCGTCACCCACAGCCAGGTCAGGGACCTGAACTGGGACCAGCCGTCGGCCAGGTCGCGCAACGGCGAGCGAGGGGACGCCTTCCTGGCCGGCAGCCGCAGCGAGCCGAGGGCCAGCACGCTCACGCCGTAGCTGGCGGCATCGAGCGCGATGACCACTCCGGGCATGGTCACGGCGACCAGGACCCCGGCGATCGCCGGCCCGGCGATCCTGGTCACTGACTGGGCCAGGCCGAGCAGCGCGTTCGCGTCGCTCAGCCGCCCGGACGGCGCGATGTCCGTGGTCAGCGCGGTGAGTGACGGGGTGAAAAACGCCTCGCCCGTGCCCAGCAGGGCCTCCAGCACGATGAACAGCCAGATCGGCGGCGGGCCGGCGAACAGCGCGGCCGCGAGCGTGGCCTGCACGCCGAACCGGACCGCGTCGGCGGACAGCATCACCGGGCGCCGCCCGATCCGGTCGGCGATCACTCCCCCGCCGAGCATGAAGATGACCTGCGGCACCACCCCGGCCGCGAAGACATAGCCGAGATCGGCAGCAGTCCCGCCGCCGTCCAGAACGGCGAACGCCAGCGCGACCGAGGACATCGACGTGCCCAGCAGGGAGGTCGCGTAGCCGGCATAGAACCGGCGGAAGTTGCGCTCCCGCAGTACGGCCGCCGAATGAGCGATGAAACCGCTGCGCCGGCCGCCCCGGAATTTACTGCGGCTAATTGCCGAATACCAATGCCCGCCGCGCATAACGCCTACCATGACAGGCCAGTCCCGGATCGCGCAAATGAAACACTGCCGATTAACTGAATAACCGCAAGCTTGCTTATCCGAAGCTGGGTTTCTGCAGTAAATACGCGGTCCTGCCTGCGTTATGGCGCGGGTTGCGTCCGGCCGGCATCGTTCTCACCAGCCTGGATACATGGCTGATCTATTGATCCGAGAATGGCGGATAGCCGGCCTTGGCACCGGGCTTGCCGCAGTAAATGCGCGAGCCGCCTGCGTTATCATGAGACCGGAAGAAAGCAGGCAGCCGCGGGCGCCGGAGTACTTACCGCGGATAGCGCCCGGGCTTGGGACGGGACGGAGGCTGGCCATGCGACTGCACTCGGCGGTGGTGCCGGTATTCCCGCTCAGGCCGGCGCCCGTGGAGTACGCCGTCGCGGTCCAGCGCTACCTGGCCGCGGCGCCGCTCGGCGCCGCCTCGCGCCGCATTTACCAGATTTCCCTGACCAGCTGGGCCTGGCCCCTCGTCGGCCGGCCACTGCCGCAGGGAGCCGAGCGGCGGGGCGCCACGCCGCCCGTCGTGCCGCTGGCCTGGCTTGATCGCGCGGACACCGGCACGAGGCTGGCCGCCGCCATCGCGGACCGCGCTGTGGTGGCGGACGCGCGCACCGTCAACCGCGAGCTCTCCGCGCTGCGCAGCGCCGTCGGCTGGTGGCAGGACCAGGAATGGATCAGCAGCGATCCGACCGCGGGCATCCGGCACGTGGCCGGCGTGGCCGCGCCGCTGCCCGCGCTTACCGGCAGTCAGGTCGCGGAGCTCCTGGCGGCCGGCGCCAGCCTGCGCGAGCAGGCGTTCTGGCGGGTCCTGTACGACAGCGCCGGGCACGCCGACGACGTGCTCGGCCTGGACGCCGGGCAGCTGGACTCCCGTGGCCACCGGGCGCGGACGGCGGGCGGCTGGATCCGCTGGCACGCCGACACTGGCCAGCTGGTCCGCTGGCTGCTGGCCGGGCGTAGTTTCGGGCCGGTGTTCCTGACCGACCGGCGGGCGCCGGCCGGTGCTGGGCCCGCGGACATCTGCCCGGTGACCGGCCGGGCGCGGATGTCGTACCGGCGGGCGGCCGAGATTTTCACCGGCGTGACCCGTCAGCTCGACCCGGCCGGCCGGGGCTGGACACTGCAGCAACTCAGCCGGGCGGGCCCGGCCGCCGGAGTTTCCCCGGTCATCGCTCCGGGTTAACCAGGCAATCAGGGCGGCTGGGGCGGTACCCAGGACGGCGGCCGCCTGGCCCGGAAGGCAGCTATCCCCTCGGCCGCCTCGGCCGACGCGAACAGCGACGCCGACAGCTCGGCGGTCCGGGTGAACGCGTCCCCGCGTTCCAGCCCCGGAACCTCGTACACCAGCCGCTTCGCCGCGGCCACGGCGGCCGGGCCGCCGAGGACGAGCCGGCCGGTCATCGCGGCGACCTCGGCGTCGAGCTGGCCGGCCGGTACCGCCCGGGTGATCAGGCCGGCCGCGACGGCGCGCCCGGCGCTGATCCGCTCGCCGCTCAGGAACAGCTCGAGCGCGTCCGCACGGCGCAGCTTGGGCAGGCAGACGACGGAGATAACGGCCGGCGCGACCCCGAGGCGTACCTCGGTGAAGCCGAATCGCGCCGTCTCCGCGGCGATGGACAGGTCACAGGCCGCCGCCAGCCCGACACCGCCGCCGAGGCAGTGCCCGGCGATGCGGGCCAGCACCGGCTTCGGCGCGTCCATGACCGCGGCGAGGACGTCGGCCAGCCCCGGCCGCGGCGGGCCGGCGGCGCGGCCGTCGGACAGGTCGGCGCCGGCGCAGAAGGCCGGGCCGGTATGCGTCAGCACGATTACCCGCACGGCTAGGTCGGCCAGCGCGGCCTCCAGGCCGCCGGCCAGGCCGGCCAGCAGCGCGGGAGTCAGCGCATTGCGGTTGTGCGGCTGGTCCATGGTCAGGGTCGCCACCCCGGCGGCGACCGCGTACCGCACCGCCTCGGCGCCGGTCACCCGGGCCCCATCCTGGTGCTGGCGGCCTCGGGCCGGTCACGGCGGCAGCTCACGGCATCAGCTCCGGCGGGATGTCGACGATCCGGGCTCGCAGCCACTCGCCGAGGCTCTTGGCCTGCGGGTCCAGCCTGGTGCTGGCGGCCACGCCCTGCCCCAGCAGCCCGGTGATGACGAAGTTGAGCGCCCGCAGGTTAGGCAGTTCGTGCCGCGCTACCGGCAGCCGCGCGGTCTCGGGCAGCAGCTCCTTCAGTTTCTCGGTGCTGAGGAAGCCGGCCAGCCACGCGTACGCCTGGTCGGTGCGGGCCCACACGCCGATGTTGGCGTTGCCGCCCTTGTCCCCCGACCGGGCCCCGGCCACCCGGCCCAGCGGCGCGCGCACGGTCGGGCGGCCGGCCGCGGGAACGCCCGCCGGGCCGCCGGCCGCGGGCGGGTACGGCGCCACCTCGGCCACGACCGGCGGGTCGGGCAGCGGCACCCCCTCGACGGCTGAGCTGCGGCCGCCGATCACCACCTCCTGCCGGACGAGCGCGGCCGGCACGACGGCCGGCCAGTACACGCCGAACGCCTGCGCGCTGGCGGCCGGAGCGCCGCCGAACAGGCCCGGGTAGCAGGCCAGCGCCAGCTCCGTGACCCGGGCCGAGAACGCGCGGCCCACCACGTGCTCGTCGGCATCCTTGACGGTGATCCGGAGCTGGGCCATGGCCTCGGCGTTGGTGCGCGGATCGGGCTTGTCCGTGCGCAGCAGCGCGATGTCGACGGAGTCAAAGGCGTCCCGGCCGCCGGGGATGGCCGACCACAGCGCCCGCTGCGCCAGCACCGCCTTGGCCTCGATGTCCAGCCCGGTGAGGTACAGCGTGATGGTCGAGCGCCAGCCGCCCTGGTAATTCAGCGCCACCTTGGCGGTGACCGGCGGCGAGTCCCCGCGGACCCCGGAAATCCGCACCCGGTCGGGCCCGTCGGCGGACAGCCGGATGCTGTCGAAGCGGGCCGTGACGTCGGGATTGAGGTACTCCCGGCCGCCGATCTCGTAGAGCAGCTGCGCGGTCACCGTGTCCACCGACACCATCCCGCCCTGGCCCGGGTGCTTGGTGATGACGCTCGACCCATCGGCGGCCACCTCGGCGATCGGGAAGCCGGGATGCTCGAGCCCGGGAACCTCGGTGAAGAAGGAGAAGTTGCCGCCGGTCGCCTGCGCCCCGCACTCGATCACGTGACCGGCCACGACCGCCCCGGCCAGGGCGTCCCAGTCGTCCCGCCGCCAGCCGTGATGCCACGCGGCCGGCCCCACCGCCAGGGCCGCGTCGGTCACCCGGCCGGTGATCACGATGTCGGCGCCGCGGGCCAGCGCATCGGCGATGCCCCACCCGCCCAGGTAGGCATTGGCGGTCAGCACCGCGCGGTCACCGAGCGGCTCGCCGGTGTCCATGTGCGCGAGGTCCACGCCGGCCGCCCGCAGCTCCGCCAGCCGGGGCAGCAGGTCGTCGCCGCTGACGTAGGCGATCAGCGGATCGAGGCCGAGCCGGGCCGCCACCTCGGCCATGGCGGCGGCGCAGGCCGCGGGGGCCAGCCCGCCCGCGTTGGACACCACCTTGATGCCGCGGCTGAGGCACTCCCCCATCACCTGCTCCAGCTGCGTCACGAACGTGCGGGCGTAGCCGCCGGCCGGGTCGCGCTGCCTGTTCTTCGCCAGGACCAGCATGGTCAGCTCGGCCAGCCAGTCACCGGTCAGCACGTCGATGGGCCCGCCGTCGACCATCTCCCGGGCCGCCGCCAGGCGGTCGCCGTAGAAGCCGCTGCAGTTGGCGATGCGGAGCGGCGCGGTCATGTGGCCTCGCCGATAACGGCCAGCAGGTCGCCGCCGCTGACCTGATCGCCGCCGCGGGCGCGCACTTCGGCCACCACCCCGGGCCGGGGCGCGGTGATGCGGTGCTCCATCTTCATCGCCTCCACCACCATCAGCAACTGGCCCTCGGTGACAGTGTCGCCGGGGGCCACGTGCACCGCCAGCACCGTGCCCGGCATGGGCGCGACCAGGCCGCCGGCCACCGCCTGGCGTTCCGGCTCCGGGAAGCGGGGAACCGCGGCCAGCGCCACGTCGCCGGCCGGGCCCTGGACCCAGACCCGGTCGCCGGAGCGGAACACGTGCAGGCGGTGCCGGCGTCCGCCCTCCGCCAGGTCCATCCAGCCGCCGCCGGCCTGGTGCGCGGTGACCGTCATGGCATGCGCGGGCCTATCGCCGTCCGGCTCGCCACCGGCGGGCTCGTCGCCGGGCTCAGGGCCGGCCTGCCCCGGGCCGCTGACCTCGACGGCGAAGCGGCCGTCCCGCTGGCACCGGTAGCTGACCGCCACGGTGCCGCGCTGGTGGCGGTACGCGGCCTGCTCGGCCGGCATCACCGTATTGCGCCACCCGCTCGGGATCGTCGCGAGCACCGGCGCGGCGGCCCGGGCGCTGGCCTGGGCGGCCAGGGCCGCGGCCACGGCGGCGATCCGCAGTTCGGTGTCCGGCTGCTCGCGGGCGCCGGGGATCCCGGCCACTTCGATGAACGCGGTGGTGGCGCGGCCGGCCAGGAAGTCCGGGTGGCGCAGCGCGGCGACCAGGAAGTCCCGGTTGCTGACCACCCCCCGGATCCGGCTGCGCTCCAGCGCCAGCGCGAGCCGGAGCGCGGCCTCGGTCCGCGTCGGCGCGTGCGCGATGACCTTGGCCAGCAGCGGATCGAACTCGATCCCGACCACGCTGCCCGCCGCCACGCCGGAGTCCCACCGGCAGGGCGGATCGGCGGCCGGGCGCCAGTCGAGCAGCGATCCGGTCGCGGGCAGGAAGCCGGCCGCCGGGTCCTCGGCGTACAGCCGGGCCTCGATCGCGTGACCGTTGATGGCCAGGTCGGCCTGGGTCACCGAGAGCGGCAGTCCCTGGGCCACCAGCAGCTGTTCGCGGACCAGGTCGAGCCCGGTCACCGCCTCGGTGACCGGGTGCTCGACCTGCAGCCGGGTGTTGATTTCGAGGAACCAGAAATCCCCCTGCGGGGCCAGCAGGAACTCGACGGTCCCGGCCCCCAGGTACCCGACGGCCGCGGTGGCGGCCAGCGCGACGGCGCAGATGCGATCGCGCAGGCCGGGATCGAGGGCGGGCGACGGGCACTCTTCGATGATCTTCTGGTGCCGGCGCTGGATGGAGCACTCGCGCTCGAAGCAGTGCACGGCTCCGCCGAGGCTGTCCGCCAGGATCTGGATCTCGATGTGCCGGGCCCCGGCGATGTACGGCTCCGCGAACACCGTCGGGTCGCCGAAGGCCGCGCCCGCCTCGCGGCCGGCCGCGGCCACCGCGTCGCCGAGATCCGCCGCGGCGGACACGATCCGCATGCCCTTGCCGCCCCCGCCCGCGGCGGCCTTCACCAGCACCGGCATCGGGACATCATTGTTAACGGGCCACGCTCCGCCGGTCACCTCCCACGACGGCAGGACGGGCACCCCGGCCGCGGCCATGGCCCGCTTGGCGGCCAGCTTGTCGCCCATCAGCTCGATGACATCGGCCGGCGGCCCGACCCAGGTCACTCCGGCGGCGGCGACCGCGCGGGCGAAGGCCGCCCGCTCGGCCAGGAACCCGTAGCCGGGGTGCACCGCGTCGGCCCCGGTGGCGGCGGCGGCCTGCAGCAGGGCGTCGATGTTGAGGTACGTCTCGGCGGCCGTGCGGCCGGGCAGCGCCACCGCCCGGCTGGCCTCGGTGACGAAGGGCGCGTCCGCATCGCCTTCGGCATAGGCCGCGACCGTGCTGATCCCCATCGCCGCCGCGGTGGCGGCGATGCGGCGGGCGATCTCGCCCCGGTTGGCCACCAGCAGGGTGGTGATCATAGCCGGAACACGCCGTAGCCGGCCGCCCCCCGTACCGGGCCGCTGTGGCAGGCGGACAGCGCCATGGCCAGCACGGTCCGGGTGTCGCGCGGGTCGATGATCCCGTCGTCGGCCACCCGGCCGGTGGCGTACAGGGCTAGCGATCCCGCCTCGGCGAAGTCCTGCACCGCCTGGGTCACGGCGGCCTCGGTCTCCTCGCTGACCGGCTGGCCACGGCGGGCCGCCCGCTCGCGGCGGACGATGGACATCACGCCGGCCATCTGCTGCGGCCCCATGATCGCGATCTTGGCCGTCGGCCACAGGAACACGAACCTGGTGTTAAAGGCCCGCCCGCCCATCCCGTAGTTCCCGGCCCCGTAGCTGGCGCCGAGGATGACGGTGACGTGCGGGACGGTGGAGTTCGACAGCGCATTGATCATCTGGCTGCCGTGCTTGATGATCCCGCCCCGCTCGTAGTCGCGGCCGACGATGTACCCGGTGATGTTCTGCAGGAACACCAGCGGGGTGCTGGACTGGTTGCACAGCTGGATGAACTGCGCCGCCTTCTGGGCCGATTCGGAGAAGAGCACCCCGTGGCTGGCCAGTATGCCGACCGGGTAGCCGTGCACCTCAGCCCAGCCGGTGACCAGGGTCGCCCCATAGAGCGGCTTGAACTCCTCGAACCTGCTGCCGTCCGCGACCCGGGCGATGACCTCCCGCGGATCGACCGGAGCGCGCAGGTCGGCGGGCACCAGGCCGAGGAGCTCGTCGGTGTCGTAGCGGGGCGGCTCCGGGGCCGCGGTTACCGGGCCCGGTCCCTGCTTGCGCCAGTGCAGGTGGCCCACCACCGCCCGGGCCATCCGGATCGCCTCGGGCTCGTCCCGGGCCAGGTAGTCGGCCAGCCCGCTGGACGTCGCGTGCATCTGCGCCCCGCCCAGCTCCTCATCCGCCGAGTCCTCGCCGGTGGCCACCTTCACCAGCGGCGGCCCGCCGAGGAACACCCGGGCGCCGCCCCGGACGAAGATGTTGTAGTCCGACAGGCCCGGCTGGTAGGCGCCGCCGGCCGTCGAGCTGCCGAACACCACCGAGATGGTGGGGATCCCGGCCGCGGACAGCGCGGTGATGTCGTGGAACATACGGCCGCTCTCCGCGAAATGGGTGAGGTTGCGGCGCATGGCCGCCGCCGGGTCCTCTCCCGAGGACAGGCCGCGCAGGTCGCCGCCGGCCGACTCGACGAACTGGATGTAGGGCATCCGGTTGTCCCGGGCGATTTCCAGCGCCCGCATCAGCTTGCGGATGCTGACCGCGGTCATCGCCCCGCCGAGGTCGGTCGGGTCGTTGCCCAGGATCACGCACTCGGTTCCCTCGACCACCCCGATGCCGAGGACCATGCCGCCGCCCAGCGCGTAGCTGGTCTGGTAGCCGGCCAGCGGGCTCAGCTCGAGGAACGGCGCGTCGGGATCGAGCAGCAGCGCGATGCGCTCGCGGACCGTCATCTTGCCGCGGCCGTGGTGACGCGCCGTCGCGTCGGCGCCGCCGCCGAGCGAGGCCTGCCGCAGCAGCCCGTCGATGGTGGCCAGCAGGCCCAGCATCTGGTCCCGGTTGGCCAGGAATGCCTGGTCGCGGGCGTTGACCGCGGTGGGCAGGACCGGCGCTGGCATCAGGGCGACCTTCCGTGTCTCAGGGCCGGGCGGGACATCCCGCTGCGCGCGCTAACCCCGCGGCCTCGCGGCGGCCCGCCGGTCAGTCGCTGAAGCCGTCCAGCCGGGCCAGGATCTGGAGCATAACCTCGTCCGCCCCGCCGCCGATGGACAGCAGGCGGCTGTCCCGGAAGTACCGCGCCACCCAGGTTTCCTCCATGTAGCCGAAGCCGCCGTGGAACTGCAGGCAGGTGTCGGCGATCTCGCGGTTCAGGCGGCCGGCCTTGAGCTTGGCGACGGACGCGAACCTGGTCGTGTCCTCGCCGCGAAGATACGCCTGCGCGCAGGCGTAGTTGTAGTGCCGCAGCAGGTCGACCTCGGCGGACAGCTCGGCCAGCCGGAACTGCACGTACTGCTTGGACAGCAGCGGCCCGCCGAACGCCTCGCGCTCGCGCAGGTAGTCCGCGGTGCGGCGGAGCGCGCCCGCCATGGCGCCGACGGCCGTGTAGGCCGCGATCATCCGCTCGTTCTGGAACTGGCCCATCTGCTGCTGGAAGCCGCGGCCGGCCTGGCCGATCGTGTTGGACACCGGGACCCGGGCATCGGTGAAGGACAGTTCGGCCGTATCCGAGCAGTGATTGCCGAGCTTGCGCAGCTTCCTGCTGACCGAGAACCCGGGAGTATCGGCGGGCAGGATGATCTGCGACATCCCGCGGTAGCCGCCCTCGCCGGAGGTCCGGGCCAGCAGGCACAGCCAGTCCGCCTGGGTGCCGTTGGTGATGTAAAGCTTCGACCCGTTGATCACCCACTCGTCGCCGTCGCGCTCGGCCCGGGTCCGGATGCCGGCTACGTCGGAGCCGGCGTCGTGCTCGGTCACGGCGATGGCGGCGACCATCTCGCCCCGCAGCGCCGGCGCCAGGTACCGCTGCTTCAGCTCGTGGCTGCCGTGCCGGTGCAGGGACGGGGTGGCCATGTCGGTCTGCACGGCGACGGCCATCGCCACGCCGGCGCAGCCCATCCGCCCGAGTTCCTCGCCGAGGATCACCGTGTAGGAGTGATCGGCGCCCTGGCCGCCATAGGCCGGGGAGTACTCCAGGCCGAGCAGCCCGGCCGCGCCAAGGGCCTGGAAGAGATGGTGCGCGGGGAAAACCCCGGCTGCCTCCCATTCCTCGATGTGCGGCACGACCTCGCGCGCGAGTACGCCCCGCACCGACTGGCGGAACGTCTCGTGCTCGGCGGTAAAGATAATTTCCTCCAGAGCTCTAGCCAGCGCGCGGGCCAGGCCGGGGCGGCCGCGTCAAGTCTCGCATTCCGGTGGCCGCCGGAGTCAATCCGGCCGCGCCCGCCGGCCGGTCCGCGGGCCGGCGTCAGAAGCCGAAGCTGCCGGCCAGGCTGGCGGTCTCCGGATCGCACGCGTGCGCCAGGCAGGGCAGTCCGAAGATGTCCTCGACCGTGCGGGTGATCGAGTAGAGGGTAAAGAACGTGCCGTTGCGGCCGGGTTTCACGTCCGGCCAGACCACGAACAGCGGCACGTGGCAGCTGGGCTGCCGCCCGGCCAGATCCGCCTTCTTATCGGCGCAGTCTCGCCGAACGCGTTGTCCGGCCCGCGGCCCGCGGCCCTCGTCGTAAGTCACCAGGACCAGGATGGAGCCGTCCCGGTAGGCCGGGGCCGCGGTGACCAGGCCGAGGAAGTTCCGCAGCCAGGCATCGGCCGATGCCGCCGCGCACGAGCCCCGGCAGGGTGCCTCCCCGTCGTCATTCCGGTTCGGCGTCACCCACCCGACCGAGGGCAGGGTGCCGCTGCGCAGGGCGGCATAGAACGGCCCGGACCGGGCGGTCAGGCTGGCCGCCGGGACATCATCGGCCCGGCACTGCGCGGCGCTGATCCCGGTGTAGAAGATCGCCGGGTTATGGCCAATCTTGTAGGGCCAGGCGCTGGCCTTGTCACATGCCGACGGCATGGATTCCTCATACGCCTTCCAGGTCCGCCCGGCCGCGTCAAGCTGCTGGTAGATGTTGTTCTCGCCGCTGGCGCAGGCGGAGTAGTCGCATCCGTGCACCGAGGACGCCGGGTACTGCCCGGCCGAGACCGCGAGGTAGTCCGAGCCGCTGCCGTGCGTCGCGCCGAAGGCCTCGGTGGCGTTGCCGCACTCGCCGGCCAGCCTGGTCTCGTACCGGCCGGCCGGGCGGCCGACCACCTGGTCGTAGGAGCGGTTCTCCAGCATCACGATGAGGACGTGCCGGATGGCCGGCCGCTGCGCGGACGTCTGGCCGCACGGCGAGCCCGGCGAGCCCGGCCGGGCCGGGGACGGGGATGACGAGGTGACCGCGGCCACGGTCACGGCCGCCGCCGTCAGCACGGTCACGGCCAGCGCTGCCGCCCATGCTGACTTCATTGCTTTCCCCCGCCCGGCCCATTGCTTCCCCCGCCCGGCCCTCGGCCGATCGTTGCACACCTGGCCAGCGCCCGGTCCCCTTCGCCAGGCGGAGACTCAGTCGGCGTGCTCGAGCACGCGATCAAGCGGCCAGGGGATCCGGGCGAGATCAAGGGCGCCCGCGAGCAGGCGCGCGTACTGGCTCTTGCGCCCCGACCGGGTCCCCATGAACCGGTGCAGTTGCCGCTCGGGACTCTGGCCCTGCTGCGCGGGCTGCCGCTGGAAGATGCGGAACGAGCGGATCTCGCCCTGAGCCTGGATGATCTGCTCGACGCGGCCGGCGCCGAGGGCGCGGATCAGCTCGTCCTCCAGGTCAGCGACGCACACGTAGAAGCCGAGCGCTTCCATCCCGGCGCGGGACAGGCCGGAGCCCAGGCCGGCCCGCTCCAGGGCGCGCCGGAAGTAGCCTTCCTCGGCCGCATCGCACAAGCCGGCCAGCCTGACGCCGAGCCCGCGAGGACCGAACACGTCCAGGAAATGCCCGATGTTGGTCGCACCGCCCATCGGCACGACGGAGATGCCGCCGGGGCCGAGCATCCGGCCGCGCCGCCCGGCCAGCGTCTCCAGTGCCGCCTGGTCGCTCCTCCCCTCGACCAGTACGACGGCCCGCGGCGCAGCGGCGGCGGCCGCGCGAGGTTCGTGATCCACGCTGCTCAGCGGGGCTCGGCGCGGACCGGGCGGCCGGGCAGGGCGCTGGTCTCGATGGACCCGTCGCGGACCACGAAAGTTCCGTTGACCAGGACGTGCCGGATGCCGGCCGACGGGCGGGTGCTGTCGGCGTAGCTGGCCTGGTCGCTGATCGTGGCCGGGTCGAAGACGACGATGTCAGCGTCGTGGCCGGCCTGCAGCCGCCCCTTGCGGCGCATGGCCGGCACCCGGTCCTGCAGCAGCCGGGCCGGGCGCAGGCTGCACTTGCTCAGCGCGTCGGCCAGGCTGAGCTGCCCGCCGCCCCGGGTGAGCAGGCGCAGCGCCCGCGAGAAGGTCCCGGCGGTCCGCGGATGGGTGACCGCGGTCCGCGGCAGCGGCCAGTCCAGCGGGCCGGGCGCCGGGCCGGTCCACGTCAGCGGCATGGCGTCGCTCGCCACGATGGCGCCGGGAAAGGTCAGGGACCGCATCAGCAGCCGGCGGTCGGCCGGATCGTCCTCGTCCAGCAGTTCAATGATCGCCAGCCCGCCGGGATCGGTCCGCCGCAGTTCCCGCAGCCGGGCCTCACTGGCGACCCGCTCGCCGGTCGGCGCGTAGGTGAGCGATGCGGGCGAGAGGCCGCGCTCGCCGAGCCGCTCCGGCGCGAGGAACGCGGCCCCGATGCCGGTCATGCCGGACCCGTACGGGTACGCCTCGGTGCTGACCCGGGCGCCTGCGGCCTGCGCCCGGCCGACCAGCTCCAGGACCCGGCCGATGTGCCGCTGGGAGGTGCTGTTCACGTGGCAGTAATGCATCTGCGCGCCGGTCTCCCCGGCCGCGCGGACAATCTCCTCGGCCCCGTCGATGACCGCGTCGGGAACCATCTCGATCATGTCCCTGGCGTGCGTGAAGACCGGCGCCCCGGCCGCTGCGGCCAGGCCGGCCACCTGGAGGTACTCGGCCGGGTCGGTGGCCGGCGCGTATCCGACCAGCACGCCGATGCCCAGCGCGCCGTCGGCCAGGTCGGCCGTCAGCCGGGCCAGCAGGGCGGCGATCTGCCCGGCCGCGGCCGGGCGCTGCCAGGCGGGCGTGGCGATATTGGCCAGGAACGTGTCCAGCCTGCCGTCCAGGGCGATCCCGCCGACCGCCTCCATCCGGGCCAGCGCCCAGGACGTGGCGAAGCCGTAGTTGACCGGCCGGCCCTCGGCCGCGGCGCTGCGGTAAGCGGCCGCCACTCCGCTGACGCCCGCTTCCAGCTCCAGCGCGGTCGTGACGCCATCCATGGCCTGCAGCCGCAGGCCGGCGATGTCGTTCACGTGACTGTGCAGGTCGATGAACCCGGCCGTCACCACCAGCCCGGCCACGTCGAACTCGGCCCGTGCGGCCGGCAGCCCGGTCCCGATCTGCGCGACCTGGCCGCCCGCGACGGCGACGTCCGCCACCACGTCCCGGCCCGATTCGGGATCGATCACGCGCCCGCCGCGCAGCACGATGTCCCACTCGCTCACGCTGGCCTCCTTAGCCGTAGAAGAGCCGTTCCATCACCGCCCGGGCGCGCCGGGCGCCGCGGCGGTAATCCTGGACCAGATCCTGCGCGGCGTCGGGCTGGTAGCCGAGCAGCCTGGCCACCGCGGCGAGTGCTGCCTGCCGGGCGGGCAGCGTGTCCGATGGCCGGCCGTGGACCAGCATCACCGCGTCCCTGATCCGGGCCGCGAGCAGCCATGCCGACCGCAGTGCGCGGGCGTCATCGGCGCCGATCAGCCCGGCCTCCTCGGCGGCGGCCAGGGCGGCCAGGGTGCGCGTGGTGCGCAGCCCGGCCACGGCGCCGGCCTGCCGTAGCTGGATGAGCTGCACCACCCACTCGACGTCCGCGAGCCCGCCGGGGCCGAGTTTCAGATGCAGCGCCGGGTCCGTGCCCCGCGGGATCCGTTCTGCTTCCATCCGGGCCTTTATCCGCCTGATTTCCCGGACGGAGGCTTCGGCCAGCCCCCCGGCCGGATAACGGAACTCATCAGCCAGGGCCGTGAAGGAGCGCCCGAGAGCCGGATCGCCCGCCACCGGCTCGGCCCGGAGCAAGGCCTGGGCCTCCCAGGCGACCGCCCACCGCCGGTAGTAGGCGCGATAGGACGCCAGGCTCCGCACCAGCGGTCCCTGGCGTCCCTCCGGGCGCAGGTCCGGGTCGATCACGAGCGCGGGGTCCGGTCCGGGCCGGGCCAGCAGGCCGCGCAGTTCCTCGGCCACGGCGTGCGCCGCCCTGGTGGCGGCCTGCTCGTCCGCGCCGGGCAGCGGGTCATGCACGAACATCACGTCGGCGTCGCTCGCGTAGCCAGTCTCGTGCCCGCCGAGCCGGCCCATGGCCACCACGCAGATCCGGGTCGGCAGCGGGCCTCGCTCCTGCTCGGCGCTCCTGATCGCGGCGGCCAGCGCCGCGGTGAGGGTGACGGCCGTGATCACCGTCAGCGCCTCGCCCGTCTCCTCGATGCCGGACAGGCCGAGCAGGTCAGCGGTGGCCGTCCGGAGCAGTTCCCGGCGGCGCAGCGCCAGCACGGCCGCCGCCGCTTCCGCCGCGACGTCATGCCGGCCGACCGTCGCTTCCGCCTCCGCCTGCAGCGCCGCCGGCGGCCGCGGGGCGAGCTGGGCGTCGCCGGCCAGCAGCGCGACCGCCTCGGGCGCGCGGAGCAGCAGGCCGGTGGCGTACCGGCTGGACGCCAGCACCCGGGCCATCCGCTGCGCCACGCTGGTGTCATCCCGGAGCAGCCGAAGGTACCAGGGAGAGCCGCCCAGTGACTCGCTGACCTGGCGGAACGCGAGCAGCCCGGCGTCCGGCTCGGCCGCGTCGGCGAACCAGCCGAGCAGCACGGGCAGCAGGGTGCGCTGGATCGCGGCCTTACGCGAGACGCCGGAGGTCAGGGCCTCGATGTGCCGGAGCGCGCCGGCCGGATCGGCGTAGCCGAGCGCCTCCAGGCGGGCCCGCGCCGCGTCCGGGGTGAGCCGGACGGCGTCGCCGGGCAGCCGCGCGACCGCGTCGAGCAGCGGCCGGTAGAAGAGCTTCTCGTGCAGCTGCCTGGCCTGGCCCGCGTGCTGCCGCCACTGGGCGATGAGCTCATCCGCCGGGTCGGCCCGGCGAACGTCGGCTCCGGCCCGGCGGCCGGCGGCGCCCCCGGGACCCTCCGCCAGGTGCAGCGCGCGGCCGAGCCTGCGCAAGGCGGCGGGATCCTCCGGCAGGGTGTGCGTGCGGCGGAGCTGGCGGAGCTGGAGCAGGTGCTCGACGCCGCGCAGGAACCGGTAGGCGGCGGCCAGGCTGGCCGCGTCCTCGCGGCCGACGTAGCCGCCGGCGGCCAGCGCGGCCAGGCCGGGCAGCGTCGCGGAGACCCGGAGCGTCTCATCGGTGCGGCCGTGCACGAGCTGCAGTAGCTGCACGGCGAACTCGATGTCACGCAGCCCGCCGGGGCCGAGCTTGAGCTGACGGCCCGCCTCGGCCGCGGGCAGCGTGGCGACCACCCGGCGGCGCATGGCCTGCACGTCCGGCACGAAGTTCTCCCGCTGCGCGGCCTCCCAGACCAGTGGCATGATCGCGTCGATGTAGCCGTTGCCGAGATCCGCGTCCCCCGCCACCGGCCTGGCCTTGAGCAGCGCCTGGAACTCCCAGGTCTTCGCCCAGCGCTGGTAGTACGCGCGGTGGCTGGCCAGCGTGCGGACCAGCGGGCCGTCCCGGCCCTCCGGCCGGAGGTTCGCGTCGACCGGAAACAGCGGGCCCTCGGGCGTGCTCTGCGAGCAGACCCGGATCAGCCCGGCCGCCAGCCGGGTGGCGGTCCGCAGCCCGGCGGCGCCGGCGTCGGCCGGCCCGGCGACGAAGATCACGTCGACGTCGCTGGCGTAATTGAGCTCGCGGCCGCCGCACTTGCCCATCGCGATCACCGCGAGCGTGGCCGGCGCGGCACCGGGCGGCAGCTGGGACCGCGCGATCGCGAGGGCCGCCTCCAGCGCGGCGGCGGCCAGGTCGGACAGCTCGGCGGCCGCCTGATCGAGGGTGACCGCCCCGGTGAGATCCCGGGCGGCGAGCCGCAGCAGGGCGCGCCGGTAGGCGACTCGCAGGCTGGTCGCCGGATCCTGGCCGGGCGGCCGCGCCGGGTCACCGGCCGGCTCGGGCCGGCCGGATCAGGGCCGGCGCTGGGCAGCCCGGAGACCGGCTCGGGGCCGGCCGGATCAAGGCTGGCGCTGGCCAGCCCGGAGACCGGCTCGGGATCGGCCGGATCCGCGCCGACGCTGGCCAGCAACGCGGCCCGCAGCTCGCCGGGCCCCGGTTCGCGGGCCGCGTCCGGCCCGCTCAGCACCCGCCAGTCGGCCGGATGCCGGGCCAGGTGGTCGCTGAGCGCCGCGCTGGCCCCGAGCACCGCGGTCAGGCGGGCCCGCAAGTCAGGATCGGCCCGCAGCGCGGCGAGCAGCCCGGCATCGGGGCCTAGCCGGGCCAGGCCAGCCAGGGCGGCATCAGGGTCGGCCGCCGCCGCGAGCGCCCCGACCAGGTCGCCGTCCGCGCCCTGGACGTCAAGCGCCAGGCGGCCGGCCATCAGCCGCTCCGCCCCGTCGGCGTCGGCGAAGCCGAGCGACGCCAGCCGCCCGGCCAGCGTCGTCCCGCGCGGAATGCTCACCCCAGCACGGTAGCGATGCGCGGCCCGCCATGGTCAGGGTGAGCGGCCGGTCATTCGGCCTAAGCCCGGCCAGCCAGCCCGCCGCCCGCAGGATGCCCGGCCGTTGCGCCGTTGCCGTTTGGCAGTTGATGAGCTTCACCAGGCGCAGCCTTGACCGACCGTTCACCTGCACTTCCGGCGGCAGTTGACGTCGCGCCCGCCAGCCGGGATAGGACTGGCCAGTCAGTAGTTCCCGGCTAACCTGGAGAAGCTCATGCTGGTGACTGGCCGCCGCACGGTGAAGATCCTGGCCGCAACTGCTGTCTTCCCGGTGGGCCTGCTGCTCGCCGGATCATCCGCCGCCATCGCCTCGCCGGTGACCACCGGCGCTGCACCCCGGCAGCACGCGGCCAGCCGCCTGGCGGCCCAGCACTACCGGGTGCGGCGGATCCTGAACGGCATGAAGCTGCGGCACACGTTCACTCCGGCCGGCTCCGCCACCCGCCGGTCTGAGCCGCTGACCAGCCCGGACGACATCACCGTCCTCGGCCATCACCTCTACACCGCGTTTCAGAATGGGATCGGCCCGCAGGGCCAGCCCAGCAGCGATGGCAACGCCGACAGCACGATCGTCGAGTTCACCGCGACCGGGCGGGTCATCAGGCAGTGGGACATCAAGGGAAAATGCGACGGTGTCACGGCCGTCGCCGGCCGGCGACGGCTCATTGCCACGGTCAATGAGGACGCCAACTCCAGCATCTACACGATCAAGCCCGACGCCCCGCGAGCGGCGCAGGTCCGGCATTACCGGTACAACCGGCCGCTCCCGCACAAGGGCGGGACGGACGCCATCTCGATCTACCACGGCCGGGTGCTGATCAGCGCCTCCGCGCCGGGCACGACCGGCAACGCCGCGCCGCAGCCGACTTACCCGGCCGTTTACTCGGTGCGCTTCATCCGCTCCGTTCACGTCGCCAGGGTCTCGGCGCTGTTCTACGACGAGGCGCGCGCGACTGTCGCCAACGCCGGTCGCCGGCCCGGCAAAGTGGTTCGGCTGGCCCTGACCGACCCCGACTCCAATGAGATCGTGCCGAACTCGGGCCCGCGGTTCGCCGGTGATTTCATGGTGACCAGCCAGGGCGACAAGGAGCAGATCTTCGTCCGGCGCGGCGGCCGGCCCGGAAGGCGCCTCGCCGTCCTGCGACTGTCGCAGTCGGTCGACGACACCGCCTGGGCGCGGAGCCGCTCCGGGCACCTCTACGGCGCGGACACCAGCGGCGACACCATCGACGTGGTGACCGGCCGGTTCCCCGCCCATTCCGTCTTCGTCGCCGTCACGCCCTGCGATGCCGACAACGCGCCGGCCACCTGCCCGGGTCCCGGCTTCCCGCCCAACTACCTGGGCTCGCTGAACCCGCGGACCGGCCACATCACCCGCGTGCGGCTCCGCGGTCCCGCCTTCGAGCCGCAGGGCATGGTGTTCGTCAGCCCCGGCTGGGTCGTGACGCCGGGCTGAGCGGCCGGGCTGAACGGCCAGGCTGAGCGGCCGGGCTGGAACGAGGCTCAGCGGCCAGGCTCGGTGGCCGCACCGGCCGCGGGGGCCGCGGCAATGGGGCCGCCCGGTGCCGCCTTCCGGCCTCGCCGGCGAACCATGGTGGCGGCCGCGTCGGCGTCGTGGATGCTCAGCGCCACCACGGCGCCGGCCACCGCGATGCCGGCGGCCAGCAGGAACGCCAGATGGTAGGCGGCCAGATTGGGGGTTACCTGACCCCCCTCGGTGCTGGTGGCGCCCACCGCGACGATGACCGTGGTGAACACCGCGACGCCGGTCGCACTGCCGAGCTGGCGGATGACGTTAAACACCGTCGAGGCGCGCCCGGTCGCCTCGGGCGAGATGGTGGCGAACGCCGCCGCCTGCGCGGGGACGAATACCTGGCCCTGCGCGACGCCCAGGCAGAACATCAGCAGCCGCAGCCACCACAGGCTCGTCTGCGCGCCGACCAGGGTCATCAGCCCGATCGAGGCGGCCACTCCGAGCTCTCCGAACGCGATGTTGCGCCGTGGCCCCAGCACCGGGTAGATCACCCGGCTGGCCAGCTGCGCGCCGGCCATCACCCCCAGTGCCTCCGGGAAAATGCTCAGGCCGGAGGCGAGCGCGGACAGGCCCCGGCCGTCCTGGAGGAACAGCGACACGACGTAGAGCGTCCCGATGAACGACGCCGACGACAGGACGATCACCGCGTTGCTGGACCGGAAGAGCCGGTTGCCCAGCAATCGCAGGTCGATCAGCGGCAGCCGCTTGCGCCACTCGACGGCCATCAGCACGGCCAGCAGGATCGTCCCGGCGGTAATCGTGGCCAGCACGACGGGCGAACTCCACTGCCGGATCGGGCCCTCCGACACGCCGTACATGAGCAGCCCGAGGCCGGCGCCGGCCAGCACGAACCCGGTCGCATCGAACGGGCCGGGGCGCAGCGCGTTACTGCCGTCCAGGAAGACCGCGCCGAAGGCGAGGGCGAGTACCCCGAGTGGCACGTTCACGTAAAAAACCCATCGCCAGGACAGTTCCGTGACCAGCAGCCCGCCGAGAATCGGGCCCAGCGCCGGCGCCAGCGTCGTCGGCACGGTCAGGATGCTCGAGGCCCGGACCCGCTCGGCCGGGGGGAACACGCGGAACAGCATGGCCAGCCCGACCGGGGCCATCAGCCCGCCGCCGGCGCCCTGCAGCACCCGGAAGATGTCCAGCTGCGCCAGCGACTGCGCGGCGCCGCACAGCGCCGACGCGACAGTGAAGACCGCGATCGCGGCCAGCAGCACCCGTTTGCCGCCGAACCGGTCGCCGAGCCAGCCCGACGCCGTGATGAACACGGCCAGGCTGACCAGGAAGTAGATCGAGATGCTGGCCACCGTGGTCGCCGGGACGCCGAAATCGCGGCCGATCGTGGGCAGTGCCACGTTGACGATCGTCGAGTCCAGGATCGTCATGAACATGGCCGCCACGTACACCACGCTGACCGCGACCTTCGGGCTGACCCGGCTCGTCATGCTGCCTCCGCAACGCAGGAATCCGGCATCAGGCCAGCCGGCCCGCCGGACGTGAGCGGGCCTCCGCCTGAACCCGGGCCTGGCGCGCGCTCCCGGGCAGCGCGGCACGCCCCTGGAGTCAATGCCGGGCCGCCCGTCTTTTCTTCCGCCGGCCCGCACTTCAGTCGCCGGCCGCCGCGGTGCGTCACGGCGGCCGTCGCGTGCGGGATCCCGTTCCGGGCTAACCAAGGTCAGCTCCACCAACTGGTCCGGCTACGCCGACACCGGCACCGCCTATAGCAAGGTCAGCTCCAGCTGGACCCAGCCCGCGGTCACCTGCTCGGGCACCGCTACCCAGCTCGCCGCGTTCTGGGTGGGCATCGACGGCTACAGCAGCGGCACCGTCGAGCAGGACGGCACGCTGGCGGAGTGCTACGAAGGCACGGCCTCCTACTACACCTGGTGGGAGATGTATCCCAGCAACGACATCCAGACGGTCGGGGATACCGTCAAGCCCGGTGACAAGATCGCCGCGTCGGTGATCAGGACCGGCACCAAATACGCGCTCAAGCTCACCGACTCCACCACGGCCGGTAACAACTTCAGCAAGACCGAGACCTGCGCGGCCGCCACCTGCGTGGATTCCAGCGCCGAGTGGATCGCGGAGGCCCCGTCCGGCTCGTCCGGCCTCTACCCGCTGCCGAAGTTCACCAAGTGGACCGCCGCCTCGGATGCGGTATCGACCACCGCCAAGTCGGGCAACATCAAGACCTTTACCGACGACGAGATCACCATGGCGAGCTCCACCGACACCATGGCCACGCCGAGCGCACTCAACTCGGCCGGCACCAGCTTCAGCGTTACCTGGGACCACAGCTCCTGAGGTCACCAGTCCTGAGATCACGCGCCGGAGGAACGGCAGCATGTCGCCGTGCCTCCGGTGGTCGAGCCCCGGCTGCTGCCCGTGCGGCCCTGGCTCGCGGGTCCCAGTTATGGTGCCCTAGTGACCAACCTGGACGAGCAGGGCCGGCCGGAACCTCCCGCCGCGGCCGGCGAGACCGCCACCCTCCTGGGCTTCCTGGAATTCCAGCGGGCGACCCTGGCCTGGAAATGCGCGGGACTAGACGCGGCCGGCCTGGGGGCGACGGTCGCCGCCTCCTCAATGACCCTGGGCGGGATGCTCAAGCACCTGGCCTACGTCGAGGACGACTGGTTTACCCGGTGCCTGGCCGGCCGGGACCGGCCGTCCCCGTGGGACGCGGTGGACTGGCAGGCCGATCCTGACTGGGACTGGCACTCGGCCGGCCACGACACCCCCGAACAGCTCTTGGCACTCTGGCAGAAGGCCATGGCCCGGTCTCGCGCCGTGGTCACGGAGGCGCTGGCCGGCGGCGGCCTAGGCCAGCTGGCCCGGCGTCCCTGGCCTGACGGCCAGGGACCCAGCCTGCGCTGGATCCTCGTGCACATGATCGAGGAGTACGCGCGGCACAACGGCCACGCCGACCTCATCCGGGAGTCGGTGGACGGGCTCACCGGGGAATAGCCGCCCGGCGGGCGGCCGCGCGGCGCCGCGTTCGTCCGCTCCGTTCCCCGCTGCCGGGAGGATGACCAGATATGAAGGATGGCACGGACCGCTGGCACCGGTGGCTTACCGACGTGCGCCACGGCGGCGACGCCGCCGCGCGCGAGCAGCTGCTGACCGGGCTGCTGTACCCGATCCGGGATCATGTGCTTGACCAGGCCCGGCTACGCCCCGACGACACGCTGCTCGACGTCGGCACCGGCGACGGGCTGATCGCCTTCGGCGCGCTGGACCGGCTCGGCCCGTCCGGTCAGGTGATCTTCTCGGACATCTCGCAGGACCTGCTTGACCACTGCCGGGCGGCCGCCGCCGCCGAAGGGGCACTGCAGCGGTGCGCCTTCGTGCTGGGCTCGGCGGACTCGCTGACCGGCGTGCCGGACGCCACTGCCGACGTGGTCACCACCCGGTCCGTGCTGATCTACGTGCCGGACAAGGCAGCCGCGCTGCGGGAGTTCCACCGCGTGCTTAAGCCAACCGGGCGAATCAGCCTCTTCGAGCCGGTCAACCGGCTGATGTCCGGGCGGCCTGACCGGCTGCTCGGCTACGACGTGCGCCCGGTCGCCGCGCTCGCCGCGAAGATCGACGCGCACTATGAGTCCCTGCAGCCGCGCGACGCTAGCCCGATGGTGGATTTCGACGACCGCGATCTGGTCCGGCACGCGGAAGCCGCCGGGTTCCCGGAGATCGGCCTCGAATTGCAGGTCCGCGTCAAAGCGGCCATGCAGCCGCGCCGCTGGGATGTGTTCCTGCGCATGTCGGGCAATCCGCTCATCCCGCCACTCGGCGAGGTGCTCGACCACGTGCTGACCGTGGCCGAGGCCACCGAGTTCAGCGACTATCTCCGGCCGCTGGTCGAGTCCGGGACCGGGCAGGAGCGCACCGCCTACGCCTACCTGACCGCGGTCAGGAACTAGCGGCCGTGGCCCGGGAACGCCGCCGTGGCGGCCGCGGCCACGGCGCGACCTACCATGGGCCGATGCCGCATCGCCGGCGCCATGCCGGACCATGGCGCCGGAGCCCGATCATCAGGAGGACAGTTGACGGAACAGCCGGGAATTGACACCTCGGTCCCGCCCAGCGGTACCGGGTGCGCCGAGTGCGATGCCAGCGGCGGCTGGTGGGTTCACCTGCGCCGGTGCGCCCAGTGCGGGCACATCGGCTGCTGCGACACGTCGCCGTCACAGCACGCCAGCGCCCACGCCACCGCGACCGGTCACCCGATCATCCGCAGCTTCGAGCCCGGCGAAGCCTGGTTCTACAGCTACGAGACGAACCAGATGTACGACGGCGGCCCCGCCCTGGCGCCACCGGAGCATCATCCGGCCAGCCAGCCGGTACCCGGCCCGGCGGGCCGCGTGCCCCGCGACTGGCAGGTGCATCTGCACTAGCCGCGGCGTGACCGGGCGGCAGCTTAACCCGGGCGACAGCTGAACCAGGGGCGGCCGCATGAACCCGGGCGGGCGGGCAGCCGTAGTCAGGCTGAGCAGTCCGTACCCGCGGGTGCCGGCACGCCGAGGCGGTTCAGACATGACATCACCGGATTCCGCTGCCAGGCCCGCCACCGGGCGGCTGGCGTGGATAGGGCTGCTGGCCGTGGGGATCGCCGCCGCGATCTACGTGGCCGGCAGGCTGCACCAGCCGGACTACAGCCGGGTCCTGTTCGGCCTGGACGCGTTCGAGGTGAAGTCCGCGCTGTCCACCATCGCGATCGGCCTGGCCGTCGTCCAGGTTCTGCTCGCGCTGTGGATGTACCGCAAGCTGCCGGCCGCGGGAGCGCCGCCGCGCCAGGTGCGGCTGACGCACCGCGTGATCGGCTTCGGCCTGTTCGCGATCACCGTGCCCATCGCCCTGCACTGCCTCATTGCCTACGGCGTGCAGCTCACCAGCGTGCGGGTGGCCATCCACTCGATCGCCGGCTGCTTCTTCTACGGCGCGTTCGCCGCGAAGATCCTGCTCGTGCACAGCCGGCGGCTGCCCGGCTGGGTCCTGCCGGTGGCCGGCGGGACGCTGGCCATCATCCTCGGCGTGCTCTGGTACACCTCGGCGCTCTGGTTCTACAACGGCGAGCACCTGCCTCATCTCTAGGCCAGCCGGACGCCGGCTCAGCCGGAGAACGCCGGCTAGCCGGAGAACGCCGCCAGGGCCAGGGCGTCAGACGGGACCGTCAGCACGTTCTCGGCGATGAACTCGGCCAGGTCGGGGTAGCCGGGAGCGGCGGCGCGGAAAGTCTCCCCGGCCGCGTCGCCGTCGTACTCGGTCCGCCGCAGGATCACGTCCGGGCCGAGCAGCGCCCAGTAGGCGCCGGTGCCACCGTAGGGCATCCCGACGCTGCCCGGATTGACGAACCGGCGGCAGTCGGCGAGCCGCTGGAACGGCATGTGCGTGTGACCGAGCACCACGGTCCGCTCCGCGAGGCCGGCGAACGCGTCGCGGTAGCGGTCCATCGGCGAGTCCACCAGCACGATCTGGGTGTCGTTCCGCATCGTGGCGTGGCAGAACCGGACCGGCCCGAGCCCGGCCACGTCCAGGCTGACCGATAGCGGCAGGTCCGCCAGCAGGTCCCGGTGCCGGCGGTCAAGCCGGGACGCGCAGTACTCGGTCGGCACCCGGGCCACCTCGGGCAGGCCGGGGTCGAGCGCGCCGTCGTAGGCCGCCACCAGCTCACGGTCGGCGTTACCGCGTACCCAGATCGCCCGGTCGCCCAGCCCGGCCAGCCGGTCCAGGGTCTCGGCCGGCATCGGCCCGGTGGCCATGTCGCCATTGAGGACGATGGCGTCCGCGCCGGACGCGGCCACGTCACGGAGCACGGCGTCGAGGGCCGGCAGGTTGCCGTGGATGTCGGCCAGCACCGCGAGTCGCATGGTGATTCCTTCCGGGCTTTCCGTGATTGTCGCCGCTGCGGCGGGCTTCGCCGGCAGAATTCGCGGACGGCTGAAGCCCGCCGCGGCGCGGCCGGCCCGGCTTACCGGCCCGGCGGGCGGCCCAGGCCGGGACACCCGGCCGGATCAGTCGCCGGTCACGCCATCGGCCATCTCCCGGAGGATGTCAATATGGCCGTTGTGCCGGGCGGTCTCCTCGATCAGGTGCAGCAGGATCCATCGCAGCGTGGGCGTTTCGCCGGTGCTGAACGTCCTCCTGGCCGGCGTATCCAGATCGCGTGACGCCACGATCTCCCGGTTCCGGGCGCAGGCGGACTCGTACTCCGCGAGCAGCCGGGCGATCGGGATCCCGACGGCGATCCGCATCTCGCGATCGGGGTCTTCCGCAGTGCTCGGGTTGTCGTACTCCGCCGCCAGGAGGGCGCCGGAGAACCAGCCGTCCTCCACCAGGCGCAGGTGGCTGACCAGCCCGGAGATGGTGGTCAGCGGCGAGGTGGCCAGCGGCGCGCGGCGGGCATCCGCGTCGGTAATCCCGGCGCACTTCGCGTGCACGGTGGCGCGGGCGTAGTCGAGCATCGAGGTCAGCACGGTGCGCTCGTCCCAGCCGGGCGGGACGTCCGTGCGGGCCGCGGGCGGATTGCTGGCCGCCGCATCGGCAGCGGGCCGGATACGGCCGTCGGAGCCGGCCGTTTGATCAGTAACCATTTTCATTCCTCTGCTGGGCAGAGGCGCGACCGGGATCGGTCAGTGGCCAGTCCCGGGAGGCGCCTGGATTTCGGTGAACATCGCGTGCGCCTCCTTCCTGGCCAGTCACGCCGCGCCATGCGGCGGGATACCGATGATAGCAATCACCGGCCGGGTAGGTCATCGGGCGGCGCTGCCCGCGGGCCAGCATTCCCGCCGTCCGCCGCTAGCCGGGCAGCGTCTCGCGGAGGAAGTCCAGCTGATACGTGAGCAGGTGGGCGACGGTCTGCTCGTCGGTGGGCATGTGCGTGGCGCCGGGCAGCGGGAGCACCCGGTGCGGGCGGCCCGCGGCCAGCAGCGCCGCCGACATCCGCAGGGTGTGGGCGGCCACCACGTTGTCGTCCGCCAGGCCGTGGATGAGCAGCAGCGGGCGCCGCAGCGCGGCGGCGTCGGTGATGGGCGAGGACCGCGCGTAGTTCTCCGGCTGGTCGTCCGGGTGTCCGAGGAAGCGCTCGCGCCAGTGCGTGTCATACAGCCGCTGGTCGCTGGGCGCGGCGCCGGCGATCGCGGCGTGGAACACGTCCGGCCGGCGGATCGCCGCGGCGGCCGCGAGCGTGCCGCCGTAACTCCAGCCGCGGATGCCCACCCGGGACAAATCCAGGTCCGGGCAGTGCTCCGCGGCCGCGTGCAGGGCGGTTACCTGGTCCTCGATCACGGCCGTGAGCGTGTCGCCGTGCACCTCCTTCTCCCAGGCCGGCCCGCGTCCCGGCGTGCCGCGCCCGTCCGCGATCAGCACCGCGAACCCGCACTCCGCGAACCACTGCGCCTCGCAGAACCAGCCGTGCCGGGCCCGGATGACGAGCTGCATCGCCGGGCCGCTATAGGAACTCACCAGCACCGGCAGCTTCCGTTGGCCAGGAACGTGCCAGGACGGCAGCAGCAGGGCGGTGCGGATGCCGCGTGCCCCGGCGCTCAGCCAGGTGATGCGGGGAACGAGCAGCGGCTCGGCCTCCCGGGACGCGATCTGGACGGCGGGCCGGCCGGACCGCGACACACTGATCTGCCTGCCCTGCTCGGTGCGTGACACCAGCAGCAGCGCGCCGCCGGCCGCCTGCCCCCAGTGGACTCCCGGCTCCTGGCTGACCCGCGCCAGGCCGGCCGCCGGGCCGAAGGACCAGACGTGCTCCTCGGTCGGCTCCTCGCTCGCCGCGAAGTACACCGTTTCGCCGTCCGCGCCGAGCACCTCGCGTACCTGCACGCCGTCGCCGGTGACCGCCCGGCCGTCGATCACCAGCCGCCGGGTCCCGCCGAGGTCCGAGACGCGCACCAGGGCGCCGGATGCGGTACGCAGCGGCGCGCCGGGGGTTAGCTGCACCCAGGCCGGGTCGCGCTCGGCATGCAGTTCGGTGGTCGCGCCCGTTTCCGGGTCGGCCGCGAGAATCCGGACCGTGCGCTGGTCGCGGCTCTGCACGGAGAGCAGCGGACCGTAGGCGTCCCAGTCCGCGGTGGCCAGGTACTCGAACGCCGCGCGGTCCCAGCTGACCTCGCGGCGGCCGCCGCGGGTGCCGAGGATGAACAGCGACACGTCCGCGTTCGCGGTGCCCGCGGCCGGGTAGCGGATCTCCCGCGGCGCCCGCTGCGGGTTGGCCGGGTCGGCGATCCACCACCGCTGGACGGCGGAATTGTCCACCCGGGCGGCCAGCAGCCGCTGCCCGTCGGGCGCCCACCAGTAGCCGCGCGGCCGGTGCATCGACTCGGCCGCCACGTGGTCGGCCAGGCCGTAGGTCACCTCGGGGCCCTCCGGTGCCGCCAGCACCCGGTCCGCGCCGCCGGCCAGTTCCGCCACATGCAGCGCTCCGCCGGCGATGTAGGCGACGCGCTCCCCGGTCGGGTCGATCCGCGGATCGACGGCCGGCCCCGCCGCCGGGATCTGCCGCGGCGCGGTGCCGTCCGTACCCGCTACCCACAGGGTGCCGTGCAGCGCGAAGGCGACGGTCGCCGCCGCGGCGTCGGCCGAGTAGGCGACCAGGCCGGTGGCCAGCTCGCGCGCCCGCTCCCGGCGGGCCCGCTCGACCTCCGGCAGGTCCTGCGGCCCGTCGCCGAGGGCGACCGGGTCGACCAGCAGCCGCTCCTGCCCGTCCGCCAGCAGCCACAGGCAGGAGACGCGATCCTCGCCGCCCCGGGTGCGCAGGAACAGCACCCGCTCCCCGTCCGGGGAGATGGTGAAGGCACGCGGGACGCCGAGGCTGAAGTGCCGAGTGCGGGCGAACTGCCGCGGGAACGCGGTGATGTCCATGGCTGCTCCATTCATCTGTCCTGACGCTGAGGGACGGCGACGCTGAGGAAAGGCGGGCCGCAGCAGGAAGGCGTGCGGATCCGGCGCAGATAGGCGGTGAGATTCCGGGACGCCCAGCGGGACCACACGGGGGCTTGCCACCGAGATCATGCGGAAACTGCTCGGGGCGAAGCGGGAAAGCATGAGGCGCGTAAAGCGACACGTGCTGCACTTATTGTACCGTCCGGCCGCTTATACCGTCCGGCCGCGCCTCGGTCCGGCGCCAGCCGTCAGAGTACGGGCAGGTAGCGGTCCAGCTCGAACTCGGTCACCTGGCGCCGGTACTCGTTCCACTCGGTCCGCTTGTTCCGCAGGAAGAAGTCGAAGACCTGCTCGCCGAGCGTCTCGGCGACGAGCTCGCTGCCCTGCATGACGTTGCACGCATCCGACAGGCTCTGCGGCAGCGGGGCGATGCCCAGCGCCCGCCGCTCCGCGGATGTCAGCGCCCACACGTCATCCTCGGCGCCGGGCGGCAGCTCGTAGTCGTTCTCGATGCCCTTCAGGCCGGCCGCGAGGATCACCGCGAACGCCAGGTACGGGTTGCAGGCCGGATCAATCGAGCGGAACTCGATCCTGGTCGCGTTCCCCTTATGCGGCTTGTACATCGGCACCCGGACCAGGGCCGAGCGGTTGTTATGTCCCCAGGAGATATACGCGGGCGCCTCTCCCCCGGCGCCCGCGATCCGCTCGTCCCCGCCCCACAGCCGCTTGTAGGAATTCACCCACTGATTGCACACCGCGGTGATCTCCGCGGCGTGCCGGAGCAGGCCGGCGATGAACTGGCGCCCGAGCTTGGAGAGCTGGAACTCCGCGCCGGGCTCGTAGAAGACGTTACGGTCGCCCTCGAACAGCGACATGTGCGTGTGCATTCCCGAGCCGGGATACTCGGTGAACGGCTTGGGCATGAAGCTCGCGTACACGCCCTGGTCCTGCGCGACCTCCTTCATCGCCAGCCGGAACGCCATGATGTTGTCCGCGGTGCTGAGGGCATCGGCGTAGCGCAGGTCGATCTCCTGCTGGCCGGGGGCGCCCTCGTGATGGCTGAACTCGACCGAGATGCCCATGCTCTCCAGCATCACGATCGCATTGCGGCGGAAGTCGCGCGCGATGCTGTGCGGCGTGTGATCGAAGTAGCCGCCGGAGTCAATCGGCCGCGGCTTGTTGCCCGGCTCCGGCTTCTCCCGCAGCAGGAAGAACTCGATCTCCGGGTGGGTGTAGAAGGTAAAGCCGAGATCGGAGGCCCGGGCGAGGGCCCGTTTCAGCACGTACCTCGGGTCGGCATACGACGGTGAGCCGTCCGGCAGCAGGATGTCGCAGAACATCCGGCCGACGCCGGGCAGCTCACCGCTCAGCGGCATCAGCTGGAAGGTCGACGGATCGGGCCGGGCGATCATGTCGGCCTCGTAGACCCGCGCGAAACCCTCGACGGCCGAGCCGTCGAAGCCGATTCCCTCCGCGAACGCGCCCTCCAGCTCAGCCGGCGCCACGGCCACCGACTTCAGGTAGCCGAGCACGTCCGTGAACCACAGCCGGACGAAGCGGATATCACGCTCTTCGAGCGTGCGGAGCACGAATTCTTCCTGCCTGTCCACAGCGCCAGTCTGCCCGGCTCATGTTTCCGATGAGTTACGCAGGGTCCGGGGCCGGCCGGATCCCGCGCCGCCGGTACCGCCCTAAGCTGGACTAGTGCCGCAGATCCGGATAGCGCTCGCCCAGGTCAATGCCACCGTCGGAGATCTGGAGGGCAACACGTCGCTGCTGGTCGCCTGGACCAGGCGGGCCGCCGCGCTCGGGGCCCGCATCGTGGTGTTCCCCGAGATGATGCTCACCGGCTACCCGGTCGAGGACCTCGCCCTGCGGGCGTCGTTCGTGGACGCGTCGATCGCCGCCGTGGCCGACGCCGCCGGGCGGCTGGCGGCCGAGGGGCTCGGCGGTATCGCCGTGGTGACCGGCTACCTGGACCGCCGGGCCGGGCTCGCGCCGCGGCTCGGGCTGCCGTCCGGGGCGCCGCTGGACGCCGCCGCGCTGCTGCACGCCGGGCGGGTGGCCGTCACGTCGGCGAAGCACCATCTGCCGAATTACGGTGTCTTCGACGAGTACCGCTACTTCGTACCCGGTAACTGCCTGCCGGTTTTCCGGCTGCCGTCGGCGGCCGGCCCGCCGGTGGACGTCGCGATCGCGATCTGCGAGGACCTGTGGCAGGACGGCGGCCCGGTCGCGGTCACCCGGCAGGCGGGCGCGGGCCTGCTGGTGGTGCCCAATGCCTCGCCGTACGAGCGCGGCAAGGATGACACCCGGCTGGAGCTGTGCCAGCGCCGGGCCCGGGAGGCAGGCGCCGCGCTCGCGTACGTGAACATGATCGGCGGCCAGGACGAGCTGGTCTTCGACGGCGACTCGATCATCGTGGACGCGGCCGGCGGCCTGCTGGCCCGCGGCCCGCAATTCGCCGAGGCGCTGATCGTGGCCGACCTGGACCTGCCCGCCGCGGACCTGGCGGCCGGCCCGGGCGAGAGGCCGGCCGACGCGAAGGACGGCTCGGTCATGACGATCGACCGGATCATCCTGCCGGCGTCCGACGCCCCGGCCGTTGCTGATCCCGGCGGATCTGCGGCACCGGTCAGGCCGGATCCGCCGGGATCGCCCGCGACGGGGACGCACTGGCCGCGGCTGGCTGACCTCGCGGAGGTCTACGGGGCGCTGGTGACCGGCACGGCGGACTACGTGCGCAAGAACGGGTTCCGCTCGGTGATCATCGGGCTGTCCGGCGGCATCGACTCGGCGCTGACCGCCACGATCGCCGCCGATGCGATCGGGCCGGACCGGGTGCACGTCGTGCTGATGCCCAGCCGGCATTCCTCCGGCCACTCCGTCAGCGACGCTGAGGACCTGGTCAAGCGCCAGGGCCTGCACGCCAGCACGGTGCCGATCGCCGCGATGGTCGATGCCTTCGAGGCGGAGCTTGCGCTGCACGGGCTGGCCGCGGAGAACCTGCAGGCCAGGGTCCGGGGCATGATCCTGATGTCGCTGTCCAACGAGAACGGCCACCTCGTGCTCACCACGGGCAACAAGAGCGAGATCGCGACCGGCTACTCCACGCTCTACGGTGACTCGGCCGGCGGCTTCGCGCCGATCAAGGACGTGCTCAAGACGCTGGTCTGGGACCTGGCCCGGTGGCGCAACCAGCAGGCGGAAGCTCGCGGCGAGACTCCGCCGATCCCGCCGAACTCGATCACCAAGCCGCCCAGCGCGGAGCTCTCGCCCGGGCAGCTCGACAGCGACTCGCTGCCGGACTACCCGGTGCTCGACGCGCTGCTGCACGATTACGTCGAACTTGACCTGGGCATGGCCGCTCTGATCGCCGCCGGTCATGATCCTGAGCTGGTCAGCCGGGTGATCACGATGGTGGACCGGGCCGAGTACAAGCGGCGGCAGTACCCGCCGGGGCCGAAGATCACCGCGAAGAATTTCGGCCGCGATCGCCGGCTGCCGATTACCAGCCGCTGGCACGAGCCCCGCCCGGCCACGGGCATCCCCCGCGCTTGACATCCGGCGCCGGGCGGCGCATGCTGCCTAACTATGATAGGTACGCCTATTAATGATAGGAAAACCAAACGCCGTGAGGCGACCCGCCTGGAGATCATCGATGCGGCCTGGGCCGTCGCCCGCCAGCACGGGCTCGCCGCGCTGACGCTGCGGGAGGTTGCCGCCCGGGTCGGCATGCGGGCGCCATCGCTGTACTCCCACTTCGATTCCAAGAACGCGATCTACGACGCCATGTTCGGCCAGGCCTGGCACGCCTTCCTCGACCTGGTCGACGCCACCGATCCGGACCTGCCGGCCGAGCCGCGGGCCCGGCTGAAGGCCGTGGCCCGGCGGTTCTTTGATTTCGCCGTTGCCGACCTGCCGCGCTACCAGCTGATGACCCAGCAGGTCATTGCCGGATTCACGCCGAGCGCGGAAGCGTACGCGCCCGCGGTGCAGGTGATTGAACGGCTACGGCAGACCCTGGCCAAGTCCGGCGTCCGCGATGACCAGGCGATGGACCTGTTCACTGCCCTGATCAGCGGCCTGGCGAGCCAGCAGCTCGCGAACGAGCCAGGCGGCCAGCGATGGCGGCGGCTGGTCGGCCGGGCCATTGACATGTACGCCGACGAGCTGGACCTGCCCGCCCCGACGCCCCGGACCACCGCAGCACGGAGGACACCATGACCATGACCGCAGCGACCGCGATCAGCAGCCCGCGCCGGCCCGCCCTCGACCGGGCGACGGCGATGCGGCTCGCCGCCACGGAGTACCAGCGTTACCTCGAGCACCTGCGCGAGCTAGCGCCGGCCGACTGGAGCAAGCCGACCGATTGCCCGGGCTGGGACGTGCGGGCGATGGCCACGCACGTACTCGGCATGGCCGAGATGGCGGCTTCGGTCCGGGAGAACATGCGCCAACTGCGGGCCGCAAAGCGGGCGGGCGGATCGTTCATCGACGCGCTGACCGGCCGCCAGGTGGCCGAGCACGCGTCGATGCAGCCCGCCGAAATCGTGGCCAGGTTCTCCGTGGTGACGCCCCGCGCGGCCCGCGGCCGGCGCCGCACGCCGGGCATCGTGCGCCGCCGGCCGATGCCCGTCGCCCAGTCGGTCGGCGGCCGCGACGAGACCTGGACCATCGGCTACCTCGTTGACATCATCCTGACCAGGGACACCTGGATGCACCGGGTGGACAGCACCCGGGCCACCGGCCGGCCGCCGGTCCTGACCGCCGGTCATGACGGCGTCATCGTCGCCGACGTGGCCGCCGAATGGGCCGGGCGGCACCGCGAGCCCGCGGTCGTGCGGCTCACCGGCCCGGCGGGCGGCTCCTGGTCCTTCGGAACGGGCGGGCCGGACATCGAGGCCGACGCGGTGGAGTTCTGCCGGGTCCTTTCCGGCCGGGCGGCCGGCGCCGGGCTACTGGCCGTCGAGGTGCCCTTCTGACCGGAGCCGGCCGGATCGCGCCGCCGCGGAACGCCGCGCGGACCGGGCGGGCCGCGGCGCCGGCCGGTGGCCAGCTCAGCTGAGCAGCAGCACCGCGTAGCAGGCCAGCCAGTGCTCGACCATGTAGTCGTCGCCGACGACATGCGGCAGCGCCGCGTCCGCATGCCGGACGGCCGCCGCCAGGGCGGGCCCGGTCCGCGGGTCGCCGTCCGGCAGGCTGGCCGCGATCCGCCGCCAGCACCAGGCCCGGCTGGCGTTCAGGCCATGCAGGTGGGATATCTGGCCGTCGCTGGAGTCCGACACCACGGCCGGAGTGAACAGGGCGGCCGGCTGGCTGGCCGTGATGCCAGGCAGGAACCGATCCAGCCAGGCCGGGAACTCGGCCGGCGGCAGGACCCTGGCCATCAGCTCGGCCTCGGTCAGCGCCGGGGAGAGGAAGTCGTGCCCGGACGGCTCATACCGTCCCGGGTAGTCCGTGTCGGCACCGAACCAGGCGCGCGCCTTGGCCATAATCGCGTCCAGCAGGGCGGGGTCACCCGCGCGCGCCCGCAGGCGGGCATACGGCAGCGCACGCGACATGCCGAACGCGCTGTTCGGGTGCAGCCCGTGCCGGACCGGATAGGTGGCCTTCGGCAGCCAGTCCAGGAACCGCCCGGTCAGCGCCTCGGCGAAGGGCGCCATCGCGGCCGCCCAGCGCCCGGCATCCGGATCGTCCCAGGCCGCCGTCTCATGCACGAGCGCCAGCGCCCACCCCCAGCCGTAGGGCCGCTGGCCGAGCCCGATCCGGCCGGACACGGCGGCCGCCTCGGCGGCGAGCCCGGCCGCGGTGAACTGCCGGTCCAGCGCGGCCCTGATCTCGCTGGCCGGCACCACGTCGCCGGCCACCCGCAGCAGCCGGACGAGCAGCCAGTGCATCTCCACGCAGGAATGCCAGTCGAAGCTGCCGTAGAAGACCGGCGTCTCGTCTCTCGGCCGGGCCAGCACGTGGTCGGGCCCGTCGAGCACGTCCAGCACCATCGTGGGGAACTCCCGGACGATATTGGCCAGGGCCACGCCGGCGTACGCGGCGGCCTCGTCCCGCAGTATCCGGCTCCAGTCCGGCCCGCCGGTCCCGCCCGGCACCGGCTTATACCTCGACCGTCGTGCCCGGCTCCAGCCGGACGTACGGTGCGCCGGTGGGTGCCGCCGCGACCTTCAGCAGGTTCTGCATCAGGCCGAGGCCGTTGGCATTGAGCAGGCCGTCGTGGATCGCGTAGGCGCGCTGCGGCGCCACCTCGCGAACGTAGTCGATCATCTCGGACACCTTGAGCCACGGCGCGTTGGCCGGCAGCAGCAGGACGTCCATCCGGTCCTCCGGCACCGTCAGCGCGTCGCCCGGGTGGAACACCTGGCCGTCCACGGCGAATCCGGTGTTCGGGATCACCGGGATGTCCCGGTGGATCAGCGCGTGCTGCCGGCCGTAGACGGCGATGTCGAATCCGGCCGCACTGAACACCTCGCCATGGCTGACCACATGCACCCGGTCCCCGGCGTCCGCGAGCTCCGCGGCCACGGCTGCATTCGTCCACACCTGCAGGCCAGGATCGCCGGCCAGCGCGGCCCGCACGGCGGCCGCATCCAGGTGATCGACGTGCTCATGGGTGACCAGGATCGCGCTGGCCCCGGCGAGCGCGTCCGGCCCGCTCCACACGCCGGGATCGATCACCAGGGACGCGCCGTCCTTTTCCAGCCGCACGCAGGCATGCCCGAGCTTGGTCAGTCGCACCGCTACTCCCCATGGCCGTCGGAACCGTCCCGGGCAAACTACCGGACTCGCCCGCCCGGCCGGCCCGCCGCCAGGTAAAAGAGGACTTTGCCGGTTATGAACGGGGGCTTTGCCGATTCTTCGTCATGATTGGGGCCACCCACAGTGGCGTCGGTGCAGCCCGTCCCCCGGGGCGGGCCCAACAGAGAGGTGATTGCGCATGAGTGGTCGGATGTTAATGCGACACCGGTCGGCCTGGGTGCTGGTGATGACACCCATCATGGCCATGGCCGGTCTCACCATCGCCGTGTCGAGCCAGGCGGCGGTGGCGCGCCCGGTTACCCAGGCCACCGCGGTGGCCAGCCACGCCAGCGGTGACGTGACGCCGAATCGCGTCAACCGGCTGGACTGCAACGGGTACAGCACGAAGTACAAGTCGCTGGATCCGGCCTTCAAGTCGCACTGCACCGACCCGCTCTCGACGCACACGGTCACGTACGACGGCAAGAAGGTCATCCGCGGCTACCGCTTCACCGACAACGGCCACTACATCGGCCACGACGAGCCCAGCATTAAGTTCATCTCGCATGCAGCCGGCTCCGGCAACACGATGACCTACTTCATGAAGCTGCCTGTCGACCCGGCCAAGGCGCCCACCGCCAGCGGCAGCGTGACGGACTACAACGAGCTGAGCATCGCCCCGTGGTTCGGCCTGCCGATGTGCGACCCGCATTCCTATCCGGAAAACCCCTGCCAGCCGGACAGCGACAGCAACTCGGGATCGATCAGTGACCCGAACGCCGCGGGCTCCGCGTTCATGGAGCTTCAGCTGTACCCGCCGGGCGATCCGCCGTTCGCTGACGACATCAGCTGCACCCAGGGCAAGTGGTGCGCGGCCCTGACTATCGACAGCCTTGAGGCTGACTTCAACTTCGCGAACCTCAATACGGCCTGCGAGGAGCCGACTAACTTCGCCTTCCTGCAGCGCAACGGCGTCCCCGCCGGACCGCCGAGCCCGCAGCTCTCCGACCTGGCGTCGGACACCCCGAATTCGCAGACGCTGCTGATGAATCCGGGGGACGTGCTGGCGCTGCAGATCACCGACCCGAAGGCCGGATTCACGACGAAGATCACGGACCTGACCACCGGCCAGAGCGGCGTCATGGTGGCCAGCGCCGGGAACGGCTTCATGGACACCAACGTCAAGACCTGCGCCGGGATCCCGCACACGTTCCACGCGGAGTACAGCACGGCCAGCCAGCAGAACCAGGTGCCGTGGGCCGCGCTGGAGGGCGGCGTGATCATGCAGCAGGAGATCGGCCACTCCGAGGCCTGCAACTCGGTGGCCAACAAGCTCGGATTCAGCGAGCCCGGCCTCAGCGACCCCAGGATGTACCAGACCTGCATGGGCGGCTCCGAGGGCAAGAAGGCGGTCGGCCAGGGCCCGTGCGATCCCAGCACCGGCATCTGCCAGAACTCGACGACGGAGGGCCTGAATGGCCCGGTGGCCTGCCCGACGGACAACTCGGCCAGCGGCGCGCTCTGCGAGTTCTCCGACGCGGAATGCTTCCCGAAGGGGGACCGGACCGTGATGATCAACGGAGTGGCAACCAAGGAGCACGCGGCGGTCGCCCAATGCCTGGATAACTTCTTCCAGAACGGCGACCTGGACTGGGACGGAACTAGCTACCAGACCTACACCTGGCCGAACGGGACCCCGAACCACCCGACCCAGTTCAGTTACCTCGGGCCGTTCGACGGAGCGGGGCAGCCGTATCCGCAGCTTCAGTACGAGACGGATGCGCCGGCCTCGGAGTTCCTCTGCGACACCACCACCGGCAAGGACTGCGTGGTCAAGCCGCTGGGCTCGAAGTTCTATCCGTTCTGGAGCCTGAACACCGGCCAGCCGATGGCCGGAACGAACGCTCCGGCCGGTGTCTGCCTCTGGAGCTTCGGCAACGTCGTGCCCGGCGTGACGACGCAGACGTTCGGAAAGGACGCCCAGTACGGCAAGTCCGATGTGGCGCGGTTCGGCGGCACGGACGCCAGCAAGGTGTTCCCCAACCCGGCCATCCACGGCAAGTGCCCCTCGTTCAGCATGAAGTAACCGCACTGGCGCCCGGCCGCCAGCCGGGCCCCGGTGAGCTAACGGGCCTGCCCCGCACGCACGCGTGCGGGGCAGGCCCGTACTTCTGCCCGACGTCAGCCACGGAACGCAGGGGGGGTCGGCACTGAGCGTGCGAGGACCGGCGCGTTACCGGTCCTTGACCGTAGCCGGGAACGGCTGTTACGTTCCGCGCGTGTCACTGGTTTTTCGTCATTAGGGGGCCACCCACAGTGACGTCGGTGGATTCCGCCCCATACCGGCGGGCGGACCCTAGCGAAAGGTGCACTGCATGAGAGGTCGAACGTTAATGCGACACCGATCAGCATGGGTGCTGGTGATGACACCCATCCTGGCCATGGCTGGTCTCACCATGGCGACGTCGAGCCAGGCTTCGGTGATGCACCCGGCGAGCCAGGCCACCGTGACGGCCAGCCATGCCAAGTCGGTGAAACCGAAAAAGGTCAACCAGCTTGACTGCAACGGCTACAGCTCGAAGTACAAGTCGCTCGACCCGCAGGGCCGGGGCCGCTGCACCGACCCGATGAACCCGCGCCGCGGCAAGCACGGCGCCCGGTTCGAGGACAACGGGCACTACATCGGTCACGACGAGCCCAGCGTCAAGTTCATCTCGCACTCGCCCGGGTCCGGCAACACGATGACCTACTTGATGCGGCTGCCGCGTGATCCGAGGAAGCAGCCGACCGCCACCGGCAGCGTGACCAAGTATGGCGAGCTGAGCATCGCCCCGTGGTTCGGCCTGCCCATGTGCGACCCGAACTCCTATCCGCAGAACCCGTGCAAGCCGCACAGCGACAGCAACACGGGCCTCGGCGCCTCGACCGACGCCGGATCCGCGTTCATGGAGCTGCAGTTCTACCCGCCGGGGTTCGCGCCGTTCCAGGACAACGTCAGCTGCACCCGCACCAAGTGGTGCTCGGCGCTGACCATCGACAGCCTGGAGGGCACGTTCAACTTCGCGTTCCTGAACCCGGCCTGCGAGGAGCCGACCAACTTCGCCTTCCTGCAGCGCAACGGCGTGCCCGCTGGCCCGCCGAGCCCGCAGCTTGCGGACTCCTCCACGGAGACCCCCAATGGCCAGACGCTGAAGATGAACCCCGGCGACGTGCTGGTGGTATCGATCACCGACCCGCTGCACGGCCCGAATGCCGGGTTCACCACGAGGATCGATGACCTGACGACGCACCAGACCGGTTTCATGGTCGCCAGCGCCGCCAACGGCTTCATGAACACCAACGTGAACAGCTGTGACGGGACGCCGCACACCTTCCACGCCGAGTACGCCACCGCGGCGCAGCAGAACCAGGTGCCGTGGGCCGCGCTCGAGGGCGGCGTGCTGATGCAGCAGGAGATCGGTCATGCCGAGTCCTGCAACTCCGTGGCGAACCAGTTCCCGATTTCCGAGCCCGGCTTCACCGACAACAAAGTGTTCCAGACCTGCATGGGCGGTTCCGAGGGCAAGAACGCCGTCGGGGAAGGCCCGTGTGATCCCAGCACCGGCGTCTGCCAGAACGCCAGCACGGAGGGCAAGACAGGTCCGGTTGCCTGCCCGAGCAACAACGCGGGCAGCGGCGATCTGTGTGAGTTCGCCGATGGTGCCTGCTTCCAGAAGGGCACCCGCACGGCGACGATCAACGGCGTGACAAGGAAGGAGCACTCGCCGCTCGCTTTCTGCAACGACACCCTGTTCCAGAACGGCGATCTGGACTTCGACGGCACCTCATACCAGCCGAACACCTGGCCGGACGGGACAGGCGAACCACCCGACGGCGTTCCGGTACATCGGGCCGTTCAACCGGGCCGGGCATCTGTACAAGCAGATCCAGTTCGAGTCGAACGCGCCGGCGTCGGAGATCCTCTGCGACGTCACCACCGGAGCGGGCTGCGTCGTGAAGCCGCAGGGCTCGAAGTTCTATCCGTTCTGGAGTCTCAACAACGTTCAGCGCATAGACGGTTCTCCGCGCGGAGCCTGCGTGTGGAACTACGGCAATGTCCTGCCCGGCGTGACGACGCGGACGTTCGGCAAGGATGCCCAGTACGGCAATCCTGATGTCGCCAGGTTCGGCGGCACCACCATTAGCCCGGTCATGACCAACCCGGCGACCAGGGGTAACTGCGCCAAGGTCAACCTCTAGCCGCCAGTGCCTGGCACCATCTCCGGGCACCTGACCAGCACCAGTCCGGGCCTGCCCCGCGCGTACGCCGTGCGGGGCAGGCCCGGTTTCCTGGCCCGGGCCGCTGCTGGCCGAACGGCCCGTGGCGCCGCGCCGGCACCGGATCAGCGGCTGAAATCGACCGCGGTCGTGTTCGCGCCGCTGATCACGACGGCGACCCGCTCATCGGGGCCCGGAACATACTGGCCGGACAGCAACGCGGCCAGGGCCGCGCAGCCGCCCGGCTCGGCCACCAGCCGGAGCCGGTCCCAGAGCAGTTGCTGCGCGGCCAGGATCGCCTCATCGCTGACCAGCACGACGCTGTCCGCATAGCGCGAGATGACCGCGAAGGTCAGCTCGCCGATCTGGCGCGGGGCGAGCGAGTCAGCCGCCACGCTGCCGACGGGGGCATCGACCGGCCGCCCGGCCTTGCGCGCGTAGGTCAGGGTCGGGGCGCCGTCCGGCTCGGCACCGACGATCCGGGCCTGGCCGGCATAGGCCGCCGAGATGCCGGCCAGCAGCCCGCCGCCGCCGACGCCGGCCAGCACGGTGCTCACGGAATCCGCCTGCTGGCCGAGCTCGAGCCCCACCGTGCCCGCCCCGAGCATCGTCTCGACCTGGTCATAAGCATGCACCGGCATCGCCCCGGAGCTCGCCACCCAGTCCTGGCTGAGCGCGAGGGCGTCGGAATAGGACGCGCCCGCCACCACCAGGTCGGCGCCGTACGAGCGGATCCGGCTGATCTTCGCGGCCGAGGAGATCTCGGGAACGAAGATCCGGGCCGGCACGCCGAGGATCCCGGCCGCATAGGCCACCGCCGCGCCGTGGTTGCCGCCCGATGCCGCGACCACGCCGGCCGCCGGGACCGGACGGCTCAGCAGGTTGCTGAACGCGCCGCGGGCCTTGAACGACCCCGAGTGCTGCAGCTGCTCCAGCTTGATGACCAGCCCGCCGGCCGGCAGGCCGAAGTCGGCACGATCGAGGCTGATCACCGGCGTACGGCGGATGTACGGGCCGATCAGCCCGGCCACCGCCGCGATGGCCGGGCGGGTGACGCCGGCGGCCTGGCCGGCGCCCTGCTCAGCGGGCGGCAATGCCGCTCATCAGCTCGGTAATCACCCGGGCAGCATAACCGGCCTCGACCGGCTCGTCGCCATACCGGTTGCGGGCGAGCACTGAGCCGATCAGCATGAACAGCGCCGCCTCGACGTCGGTGTCCGCGCGCAGCTCGCCGGTCGCCATGCCGCGGCGCAGCACCGTCCTGATCACCTCGCGCCGCGGCTCGATCACGGTCTCGGTGTACCGCGTCATCAGCCGGGGGTACGCGGCCCCCTCGCCCAGCAGCAGCGCGAACTCCCGCATATGGCACGGATCGGCGAACTGCTCGCACATGGCCGTCACCAGGGCCAGCAGGTCGTCCCGTACCGACCGGCCGCGCGGCTCCGGCAGCGGCGTCTTCAGGCACGCGATCGCGTCCAGCAGCAGGTCTTCCTTGCCCGGCCAGCGCCGGTAGATCGTAGCCTTGCCAACGCCAGCCCGGGCCGCGACCTTCTCGATGCACAGCCCGGCCGCGCCCGATTCGGCCAGCAGGCTGAGCGTGGCATCGATGATCGCGCGATCCGCCCGCTCACTGCGGGGACGGCCGGGACGGCGTGGCCCGGTCCCCGCCTCGCGGCCGGCCGCCGCAGGACTCCCGGCCGCCGCGGCCCTGGTCACTACCGGAGCATCAGCCATCGGGCGTCACCTCTCCACACCGGCTGCCTGCGGCGCCTGAGCCACCTGGGCCGCAGGCTGCGCGGCCGGGGCGGCTGGCTGAGCGGCCTGCGCCCGCGGCCGCCGTCCGGGCATCCAGATCGCTAGCACCACGGCGCCCAGGACCGCGATGATGAACGAGATTACCGAGGTCAGGTGCATGGCATGGACGAAGGACTGGTTGGCCGCGGTCAGCAGGCTGCGGCCGGCCGGGCCGAGCTGCTGCGCGGCCGCCTGCGTCGCGGCGATCGACGCGAACGCCGAGTTCCTGGCCCCGGCCGGCAGCACCCCGAGGTGCGGGGCGAGCTGGGCGCGGTAGGCCTGGGCCAGGACCGAGCCGAGCACGGCCACGCCGAGCGCGACCGCGATCTGCCGGGAGATGTTCGTGATCGCGGACCCGGCGCCGCCGCGGTCCCGCGGGACGACCGACATGACCAGCTCGGTGGCCGGCGGCATCACGGTGCCCATCCCGGCGCCCTGGATGAAGAAGGTCACCTCAAGCACCCAGATCGGGGTGTCGGTGCCCAGCAGGTGATAGCCGATCATCGCCACCGCCACCAGCAGCAGCCCGCTGGCGCAGACGATCTTCGCGCCGAACCGCCGGACCATGACGGCACTGCGCGGGGCGCAGAGCAGCTGGCCGGCGGCCAGCGGGATCGTCAGCAGGCCCGCGTGCAGCGGGCTGTAGCCACGCACGTTCTGCAGGTAGAAGCTGGTGAAGAAGAACGCTCCGGCCAGGGCGAAGAACACCAGGGCGATCGCGCCCGCGGCGGACGACAGGCGCGGGTCGCGGAACAGCCGCACGTCCAGCGACGGGTGCTCGATCCGGGACTCATACCAGCCGAATGCGGTCAGCACCGCGAGGCCGCCGAAGACCGGCCCGAGCACGTCGAGGCGTAGCCACGAGCCCGTGTCGCCGCCCTGGATGATGCCGAACACCACCAGCACCAGGCCGGCGATGGACAGCAGCACGCCCAGGTAGTCGATCTTGCCGGGGACGATGCTCTTCGACTCCGGCACCAGGAACGCGATGGCGACCACGCCCACGGCGGTCAGCGGCACGTTGATCAGAAAGACCGAGCCCCACCAGAAGTGGTCAAGCAGCAGCCCGCCGGCGATCGGGCCGGCCGCGATGGCCAGGCCGACCGCTGCGGCCCAGAGGCCGATGGCCCGGGGCCGCTCCTTCGGGTCGAAGACGGTCGTGATGATGGACAGCGTCTGCGGCATCACCGCGGCGCCGCCCAGGCCCATCAGGGCCCGGGCCAGGATCAGCTGCGTGGGCGTCTGCGCGTAGGACGACAGCAGCGAGGCCAGGCCGAACATGGTCATGCCGATCATCAGCATGCGCTTGCGGCCGACCCGGTCGCCGATCACGCCGAACGTGAAGAGCAGCCCGGCGAAGACGAGCGTGTAGGAGTTGATCGCCCATTCCAGCTGGCTCTGGCTCGCGCCCAGCCCGCCCTGGGACCTGGGCTCGGAGATCGTCTTGAGGGCGATGTTCAGGACCGTGTTGTCCAGCACGATCGCGACCAGGCTGATGATCAGGACGCTGAGGATGATCCATCGGCGCCGCTGAATTGTTTGCGAATCCATGCCGTCCTTTGACTCGCCGGGCAAGGCCGCCCGGCTGGTGGTGTGCGCACTGCTGACTGCCGCGGCCCGGCCTGCGGCTCAGTACTGTCGATCCGACGTACTATCGATACGATACGTCATCGTATCGAATCTCGGCAAGCCGGCCCGGGCGGCGCTCGCGACGCGCCCGCGTGGCCTGTTCCGGGTTGGCATCGCGTGTCATGATCGAGGGGTCCGGGGACGCCGCAGGGGCGCCTCGAGACGTGGAGGGTCCAGATGACAACTCATCAGGGTGACCCGGGCACGGCCGCGACTAGCCAGCGGACCCCAGCCCCGGGAAAGCCAGCCCCGGGACGACCAGCCCCCGGGGAATCGCTGTACGGCGGCCAGGCCGACCGGCGGCTAACCGTCCGCGACATCGCGGCGGCCAAGGCGCGCGGCGAGAAGTGGCCCATGCTCACCGCCTACGACGCGCTGACCGCGCGGGTTTTCGATGACGCCGGGATCCCGGTGCTGCTCGTCGGTGACTCCGCGGCGATGGTCGTTTTCGGTCATGACAGCACGATCCCGGTCACGGTCGACGAACTGCTCCCCCTCACCGCCGCCGTGGTCCGGGGCAGCAGCCGGGCGATGGTCGTCGCCGACCTGCCGTTCGGCTCCTACCAGGCGTCGCCGCAGACGGCCCTGACCGCCGCCACCAGGTTCCTGAAGGAGGCCGGCGCGCACGCGGTCAAGCTGGAGGGCGGTCAGCGCGTGATCAGGCAGGTGGAGGAACTCGTGGCGGCCGGCATCCCGGTGATGGCGCACCTCGGGCTGACCCCCCAGTCGGTCAACGCGTTCGGCGGGTACCGGGTCCAGGGCCGCGGGGAGGACGGCGAGCAGTTGCTCCGCGATGCCAAGGCGGTGCAGGCCGCGGGCGCGTTCTCGGTGGTGCTGGAATGCGTCCCGGCGCGGCTGGCCGCCGCCGTCACGGCCAGCCTCTCGATCCCGACCATCGGCATCGGCGCAGGCCCGGATTGCGACGCCCAGGTGCTCGTCTGGCAGGACATGGCGGGGCTCACGCCAAAGACCGCGAAGTTCGTGAAGCGGTACGCCGACATCGCCGGGACACTCCGCGAGGCGGCCCAGTCCTTTGCCGGCGAGGTCGCGGCGGGCGCGTTCCCGACCGAAGAGTACTCCTACCGCTGAACGCGGGCGGCCGGGGCGGTCCGGGCCGGCCGGCGAGCGAGCCCGGTCGCGGCCGGGCTGTCCGCGGCCGGGCTCGTTATCGTTAAATGTCGGTTATCCGCAGTCCGGCATGCGCCTTGTACCGTCGGTTGACCGACACCAGGTTCGCGGTCAGCGCCTCCACCTGCCCGCAGTTGCGGAGCCGGCCCGCGTAGACGCCGCGCACGCCCGCGATCCGGCCGGCCAGCGCCTGGACCAGGTCCGTGGCGTGCCGGTCGTCGCCGAGCACCAGCACGTCCAGGTCGAGCTCGGCCACCTCGGGGTCGAGCAGCAGCACGGCCGACACATGGTGAAACGCGCCGACCACGCGGGTGCCGGGCAGCACCGCGGCCGCCTGCTGCGCGGCGCTGCCCTCCGGTACCTCAAGCGGATAGGCGCCGCGGGAGTCGAAGCCGAGCGGGTTGACGCAGTCGATCAGGATCTTGCCGTCAAGCACCCCGGCGAGCGACTCAAGCAGTTCCCGGTGGCCCTCCCAGGGCATCGCCGCTATCACCACGTCGGCCGCCCGGGCCGCGTCCGCGTTGGCGGCGCCGGTGAGCTGCGGCGGCTTTCCGATGCTGGCCGCGGCGGCCACGGCCCGGCCGGCGTCCCGGGACCCGATGATCACCCGGCTGCCGGCCAGGGCCAGCCTCCTGGCCAGGCCGCGGCCCTGGTCGCCGGTGCCGCCGAGCACCCCGATGACCAGCCGGGCGACGTCGGCGGGCGAATCGGGCGATACCTGTTCTGGGGCCATCACCCGATCTTGCCAGACGCCGACGGCAGCGGGCCGACGGCAGCGGGCGCGGCCTGCGGCAGCGGCTCGCGCGCTTTCTCGACACGCTCAGCGGGACGCCGCCCGCCGGGTAACGCGCGCCGGCGGCGGGCCGGTCAGGAGTCGAGACTCAGCACCATGGTCGGCCGCTCGATGACGTGATCGTCGCGCAGCGGCCGGACGGCCGTGCCGATCGCGAAGAACTCGGTCGTGTGGGAGCCCCAGGTGTGGCTGTGCTGGCGGAGCTGCACCCCGACGATGCCCTCGGCGTGCAGTTCCTCCGCCTCGGCCTGCATCCGGCTCATGGCCAGCTCGCGGGCGTCATACAGAGCCTGGGTGAATTGCTCAAGCTCCACGTTGCGGCCGATGTTGCCGAGCTTCCCGCCGAGCCGCTGGTGCGCGATGTGGTAAACGCAGGACCCCATCACCATCCCGAGCGGCGCGTACCCGGCGCGGATCAGGGTCCAGAAATCCTGGCCGGACAGGTCGGAGGTGAAGGGCAGCTTCTTGTTGTTGCGCCACTCCTTCACTCCCCCGCCGCCCGCCTCCGGCTCGGCGTGCACCGCCGTGCCGACCGCGATGAACTCCGCGATGTCGTTGCCGAATTCCTTCATCTCGACATCGAGCCTGACCCCGACGATGCCGTCCGCGCCCAGCGCGGACGCCTCCGCCTCCATCCGGCTCATGGCCAGTTCCCGGGCGTGATACATGGCCTGGGACAGCACGTCGAGTTCCTGGTTCTTGCCCCAGCGGCCGATCTGCAGGCCAACGTGGTAAATCGAGCTGCCCAGCACCAGCCCGAGCGGGCGGAAGCCGCACTCACGCACCAGCAGGAACTCGTTCACGGAGAGGTCCGAGGTGAAGATGGCGCCCGGCTGCCCGGGCCGCAACTCGGCGAGGCGCTTGATCGCGTCCTGCGGCACGCCCAGCACGCCGAAGTCGGTGCTCTGCTGGTCGGTCATTGCTCTCCCTTGACTGCGTTCGGCCCGTGATCCGCCCGGCCCCGCTGGCGGCTAGCTGCCCAGCTTGATCCGCGCGGCCTGACGGCGCTGCGGGTCGAGGGACATGATGGCAAGGCTGGAGGCGGGCGCCGGATGACGCGGCCCGGCGAACCGGACGGTGGCCGTGCCGATGATGGTCGCCTCCACGATGTGGTCTTTCCGGTGCTCGGTCATCGGGCACTCCCGCTCGCGGACCCGCACGTCCATGCTGGAGACGACCACTCCCTCGGCCCCGAGCCTGCGCACGTCCCGTTCCAGCTGAGTGCGGGCGTCGTGCCGGGACTGGTTGACGAGGTCCGTGTAGCCGACCACCTCGGAGTTCCCCGCCCCCCAGCTGGTCTGGTTAATGGTCAGCCAGTCATCGTGCCGGGCGCCGATCGAGATGCCGAGCGCGAAGCCAGCTGGCACCCAGCCCGCCATGATCAGCTTCGCGAAGTCCTGGCCGGACAGGTCCGAGGTGAACGGCCTGGGGAGCTGGACTCCGCCGGGTGCGCGCACCGCGGTGCCGATCGCCTTGAACTCAAGGCCGCCGGCCGGGAACCGGCCGATCGCGATCGACGCGCTAACCACCCCGTGCCCGCCCAGTGCGACGCATTCGGCCGACATCCGGTCGATGGCCTTGTGCCGCGCCTCGTACATGGTCTGCACCATGGCGTTATACGAGCCCATTCCGCCGGTGCCGGACACCGCCGTGATGCTCCGGTACGGCGTCACGTAGCCGCCGTAACCGGCCCAGGCGCCCGGGCAGCTGTACCCGCCGGTATAGCCGATGTTGTACACGGCCGCGCCGAGTACCTGGCCCACCGGCTCGAAGCCGACGCTCCTGATGGCGGCAAACTCATCGGCGGACAGGGCCGAGCCCCAGGTCCCGCTGGAGCGGATCTCGGCCATCCGCGCCCGGGCCGCCGACGGCAGCCCGCCGCCGGACTGATCCTCGGTCACCCGCACGCCCCTTCCGGGCCGGCCTTTCCGCCGGCCTTGCTGGCCGGTTGGGCGGTTGCCCTCACGATACCGGCCGCCAGCCGCGACCCGGAGCATGCTGGCCGGCCCGGGCTAGCGCGGTACCCCGCGCTGGCCCCGGCCGTCGCGCCGCACTCGTCCGCGCGCCTCAGCTGCCCTCATCCTGAGCGTCCCATTCCTCATTCCGCTGCTTCGCGGTCTCCAGGGCATTCGCCGCGGCCTCCCGGCTCGGGTACGGCCCGAGCCGGTCCTTGCCCCGGCAGCCGGCGTCGGGCTCGACGGCCATGTGCTTCAGGCAGAACCACCAGTGCTGCTCAGTGCTCATGGCTACTACACTTTCAGATCATGGCAACATTGCTCCAGCCCGGCCGGATTTCGCCGCTGCGACCGGTACCGGCGAAGATCGCGCGCCCGGAGTACGTCGGCAAGCGTTACCCCAAGATCGGGGAGCCCGACGTCAAGGACGCCGAGACGATCGAGCGCATGCGGGTGGCCGGGCGGATCGCGGCCCGCGCCCTGGCCGAGGTCGGCCGGCACGTCGTGCCCGGTGTCACGACCGACGAGCTGGACCGCGTGGGGCACGAGTACCTCTGCGACCACGGCGCCTACCCGAGCACGCTCGGCTACCGCGGGTACCCGAAGTCGCTCTGCACCTCGCTCAACGAGGTGATCTGCCACGGGATCCCGGATGACACGGTGATCGCCGACGGCGACATCGTCAACATCGACATCACCGGCTTCATCGGCGGCGTGCACGGGGATACCAACGCGACGTTCCTGGCCGGCGACGTGGATGAGGAGTCCCGGCTGCTGGTCGAGCGTACCCATGAGGCGATGATGCGCGGCATCCGCGCGGTCGCGCCCGGGCGCCCGCTGAACGCAGTCGGCCGGGTGATCGAGTCGTACGCGCGGCGGTTCGGCTACGGGGTGGTCCGCGACTTCACCGGGCACGGCATCGGCACCACTTTCCACTCCGGGCTGATCGTCCCCCACTTCGACGACCCGAGCACCGCAGTGATCATGGAACAGGGGATGACCTTCACGATCGAGCCGATGCTCACGCTCGGCACGATCGACTATGAGGTCTGGCCGGACGGCTGGACCGCCGTCACCAGGGACGGCAAGCGCACCGCGCAGTTCGAGCACACGATCGCGGTCACCGCCGACGGCTACGAGATCCTGACGCTGCCGTAGTCACGGCCGGGTCGTACGGCCCGGCCGGGCCGGCCAGCCCGGAACCCGGCCGGGCCGGTCTCCGGACGCTGCGGAGGATGACGACGGTCAGGGCCGCCAGCGCGATCAGGAACCCGGCCGCCGCGGCCAGCGCCAGCCGCTCGGCCCCGGCGATCCTGGCCGTATCGCGGTGCACGACCCGGATCGGCCCGGCCGCCAGGACCGGCCCGAAATGGGCCGCCGGGGCGAGCCCGGGCGCGGGCCGCTGCGCGGCGAGCCTGGCCGCGGCGGCCAGCGCGCCGGCCGCGTCGACCTCGCCGAATCCGGCACTGCGGCTGTAGCCGCCGGCCGGCCGGTGCCGGGCCGAGCTGACCAGCGCCTGCCGGACGAGGGCCGGGCTCAGCCGCGGGTACCGTGACTTGATCAGCGCGGCCACGCCGGCCACGAACGCCGACGCCGGGCTGGTGCCGTTGACCGCCAGGTAGCCGCCCCGGGACGCCGCGCCGACCACGGCCACGCCGGGCGCGCAGATCACGACCGACGCGTTGCGGTCAGAGAACGGCGCCCGCTGGTGGTCCGCGTCCACCGCCCCGACCGAGATGACCCCGGTGAAGGACGCCGGGTAGGAGTACCGGGACCAGGTGCCCGGCGCCGCGCCGTTGTTTCCCGCCGAGGCCACCACCACCACGCCACGGGAGATCGCGTAGGCCACGGCGGCGCGCACCGGCCGGGCGGCGCTGGCCGTGCCCAGCGACATGTTGATCACCGCGACGCCATGGCGGACCGCGTACCTGATTCCGCTGGCGATCGCATCCTCATAGTGGGCGTTGGTGTTGTAAATCGGGAAGCCCGGCTCGTCGTCGTCCAGGATGATCCGGACCGACAGGATCCGCGCGGCCGGGGCAACCCCGATGACCCCGCTGGCCCGGCCTGCCCCGCTCCCGTGGCCGGCGATCAGCGAGGCGATGAAGGTGCCGTGCCAGTGCGGCGGGCGATATCCGGGCGGATCCGCGCCCCGGGCGAAGTCCGGCCCGGTGGTTACCGAGCCGCGCAGGTCCGGCACTGACCCGTTAACGCCCGTGTCGAGGACCCCGACGGTCACGCCGCGGCCCCTGGTCACCCGCCAGGCCGCTGGCACGTCGATGGCCGCGAGCTCGGCTAGGTCACTCGCCCGGGCCTGCTGGCCCGCGCTTCCGGCCGCCCCTCGCGCGGGCCCGGCGGCGGGCCCGGCGGAACCGAGCGCCACGATGACCGCGGCCAGGATGAGCGCTGTCGCGATCCGGCCGGTCAGCGTCGCGGCCCGGCCGGTCAGCGTCGCGGTCCGGCCGGTCAGCGTCGCGGTCCGGCCGGTCAGCACAGCCACTCCGGGCGCGCGCAGGTGACGGCCGGGGTCGCGCTGAGCGGCCCGAGAACCTCCGCGGCGAGCCGCCGGGCCGGCCGGAAGATGGTGAACCGGAGTTGCCCGATGGCGGCCGCCGGCCGGCCGTCCGCATACCCGGCTACCGCCAGCACGACGTACGGGCCGCGCTGGCGGCCCGTCATGACCTGCCGGGCAGCGTCGGTGAACCGCGCGCCAGCGGTGCCGGGAACGGCGAGCGCGCGCAGGCCGTACCACGGGGACTTCTCCGTCCCCAGGACGGCGAAGCCGGCGTGATCATGCAGGCGGCCCGGGATACCGGTGCCGCTGCCGGGCGGGCCGGCCGGACGCCGGTCCGGGCTGGCGGCCAGCCTGCGGATGAAGGCGGCGGCCGCGGGCGGCCCGGTGAAGGCCAGCACCCCGATCGTGTAGGTCACGCCCTGGAGCTGATCCGCATAGGTCGCCCGCAGCGCCGCCCGGCAGCCCGCCAGCAGCTCCCGGCGGCCGGCCGCGGCCGTTACCGACGCCGCGCAGCCGGATCCGGGCGAGATCCCGACCCGCCGCGCGGTCTCCGTCGTCCGCAGCGCCGTGGTGTAGCGGAGCTCGGCCGGGAAGATCCGGCCGGCCGGCCACGCTCGCCAGCGGCCCGCCACCTCCGCGGCGGCCGCTGCGGACCGCTCCGCGGCCGTCGGCGGCCTGGTCAGCTCCGCGCGGGCGCTGGCCCTGGCCACCACCGCCAGCGCCAGGCAGCAGAGCGCCGCCGTGGTCAGGCAGATGACCGGCAGCGTCCGCCGGACCCGGCCGGCCGGCCGGGAGCCGCCCGGCCCGCCCTGCGCATCCAGCCCGCCCTGCTCGTCCGGACTGCCATGTCCATCCGGACTGCCCGGCCCGTCCGGCGACGAGGCGGGCCCGCCGGAAGGTGGAGTGGTCACCCGGGAATGCTAGTGGCCGGCAGCGCCTGTCATACGCCGCTAGCGACTCGTTCTTGCACGCCTTCCCACCACCGGGGCTCCGGCTTGGCCGTCTCGATCCACCAGGTGACGCCGCTGTCCTGGTAGGGCCGCGCGATCTGAGGGACCTGGGCGGGCACCTCGGCTACCTCCGCCCACACCACCAGGTCGAACTCGTCCGGTGGGCCGGCCGCGGTGACCTGGGCCGCGGCGCGCGCAGCGCCAATCTTCGCGCCGACATCGGCCATGTCCGCGGCCGATGGCCGGACCAGGGCGCGTTCGGCGAACCGGATCGGCACCATGCCATCCCAGCGCGCGGCCCTGGCTATCGGCCGCGCCGCCGGAAGCACCCCGCCGACCCAGACCGGGATCCGCGGCCGCTGCACGGGCGTCGGCGTGAACCGGACCGGATCAAGGGTGAAGTGCCGGCCCTGATAGGAGAAACGCTCACCGCTCCACAGGCCGGCCAGGATATCGAGCCCCTCGTCGAGAAGCTCGGCGCGGACGCGCTCATCGGCAGGCTCATGGAAAATGCCAAAATCACCGTAGGCCGGCGAGCCGATGCCGACCCCGAGGATCAGGCGGCCGTTGCTGAGCCGGTCCAGCGTGGTGGTCTCCTTGGCCAGCTGCCAGGGCCTGCGGCGGGGCACCGGCGTGATCATCGTGCCGAGGCGGATGCGGGTGGTTCTCGCCGCCACCACGGCCAGGACCAGCCAGGGGTCGACGATCGGCGGGCCCTCGCCGGTATTGGAGAACACGATGTGATCCCAGAGGAAGAAGCCATCGAATCCAGCGCGCTCGGCCTCGACGCCCAGCTCCGCCAGCTCCATCGGGTCCTCGGCAAAGCACGGCACGGCCAGGCCCCGCTGCAGGATGCTCATCGTCAGTCCCTCTCACCGGAAGCCCGCACCGCGGCGGACGTGCCGTGGGATACGGCCAGGATTCGCTTCAGTACGGCCGGCCCGCCGGCCCGCACGGCCAGGTGCCGGTCGGCCAGCTCCCGCTGCGCGGCGGCGTCACCGGCGAAGGCGCGGGCGCAGCGCTCCGGCTCCACGTTGGCCAGCGCCAGGATGGCCCCGGTGGCGCCCATCGGGCCCGCCAGCGCCAGCAGCGCCGAGGACCCGACATAGGTCGCGCCGGAATAGTGAGCTAGCTCGTCCAGCAGCCGGTCGGCGCTGCCGGAGGAATCCTTGACCCCGGCGATCGGCAGCGCGCCCAGCGCGTCGACCGGCACGCCGGGCGATGACACCCACGGGATGTGGTAAGCCAGCACCGGCCGCCCGCCGGCCGCCTCGCGCAGGCCGGAGTAGTAGGCCAGCAGGTCGGTACTCCCCGGCGGAGGCCAGGCCAGGATCGCGTCCGCACCGGCGCCGCAGGCCGCGGCGGTCAGCTCGGCCGCCCGCTGGCCCGAGGCTGCGCCGGCGCCGGCCAGGACCGGGATGCCGGCCGGCACGGCGGAGCGGACGGCGACGACGATCGCCGTGCGCTCGGCGTCAGTCAAAGTGGCGGCTTCGCCCGTGGTACCGCATGCGAGCACCGCGCGGACGCCGCGATCCGCCAGGTCGCCGGCCAGCGCGGCCGTCGAGGCTACGTCGGCCGCACCGTCAGCAGCAAAGATCGTCACAAGCGCAACCCCGACACCGGTGAACACTGTCATCAACGACTCCGCTTGCTCTGGTCAGCCGCGACCCGGATACCTATACTAATTTAGTCGACAATCGACAATATGCCCGGGTAGTGGACCGTAGCGAAGGAGAACCCGTGCCGCAGTCTCGGTTCGATGGGCGCGTCGCCGTAGTGACCGGCGGATCCAATGGAATCGGCCGGGCCATCACCAAGGCGCTCGCGGACGAGGGCGCCCGCGTCCTGGTCTGCGACCTCGCTGACTCCGGGTACTTCTCCGGCCACCAGCACGTCGTAACGGTGACCGGGGACGTGGCCGAGCACGGGCTGGCCGACCGGGTGCTCGCCGAGGCCGTGTCCCGCTGGGGCCGGGCCGATGTCCTGGTCAACGACGCCGCCTCCTATCCCGACGGGAGCCTGCTGGAAATGCCGGCCGACGCCTGGGACCGGGTCTTCAGGGTGAACGTGACGGGCGCCTTCATGATGATGCAGGCCTTCGCCCGGTACCGCGTCGGCCAGGCCGCGGCGGCGCCCGCGGGTGCCGGTGAGCCGGGCGCGGCCGTGGTCAACATCTCGACCGGATCCGCGCGGAACCCGCGGCCGGGCGGCGCGGCCTACAGTGCATCCAAGGCGGCAGTCGAAACGATGAGCAAGGTCTTTGCCATGGAGCTTGGCGCGCACGGGATCAGGGTGAACGTCGTCGCCCCCGGCTACATCGACGTACGCGAGTGGAGCGACGCGTATCCGAACCGGGCGCCGGATGAGCTGCGGGCCGCCCTGGTCAGGTCCATTCCGCTCGGCCGGGCCGGTGATCCGCGCGATATCGCCGAGGCCGTGCTCTTCCTGGCCTCGGAAGCGGCCGCTAACATCACCGGCACGGTCCTGGAGGTCGACGGCGGGTCGAACGCCGGCCGCTACTCGCTGACCGCCCACGCCGGGCGGAGCAATGACCGTGGATAGGGGGGGTGAGGCCATGACCACCGACAGCCAGGCGGACGCCCCGATCATCGAGACCCGTGACGTCTCCAGGTACTTCTCCGTGGGCCGCACCAGGGCCGGCCGGGCGACGCTGAAGGCGATCGACGGAGTCTCGCTGGCCATCCGCCGCGGCGAGACCCTGGCCCTAGTCGGCGAGACCGGCTCGGGCAAGACCACCTTCGGCCGGCTGCTGCTCGGGCTCTACCGCCCGACCAGCGGCGACATCCTGTACCGGGGCCAGAGCATTCTGGACCGCAAGGGCCAGCCCGCGCGTGCGGTCCGGCGGCAGATCCAGGGCGTCTTCCAGGACCCCTACTCGTCACTCAACCCGACGATGACGGTCGGCCAGTCGCTGGCCGAGGTGCTCAAGGTCCACCGGGTCGTCGAGCGCCAGGACCGGGCCCAGCGGGTAGCCGAGCTGATGGAGACCGTCGGCCTGTCCCCCGCCCAGGCATCCCGCCGCCCGCTGGCCTTCAGCGGCGGTGAGCGCCAGCGGGTGGGCATCGCCCGCGCGCTGGCCGTCAGCCCCGACGTGGTCATTGCCGATGAGCCGCTGTCCGCCCTGGACGTGTCCATCCAGGCCCAGGTACTGAACCTGATGATCAGGCTCCAGGACGAGCGCGGGCTGACTTACCTGTTCGTCACCCACGACCTCGATGTCGCCCGGCACATCAGCCAGCGCACGGCCGTGCTCTACCTGGGCCGGGTGGTCGAGTATGCGCCGACCGCCACCATCTTCGATGAGCCGCTGCACCCGTATACGCAGGCCCTCGTGCGCGCGGCGCCGCGGCTCACGGCGGCGCGCAAGACGGCCAAGCCGGCCCTCACCGGCGACATCCCGAATGCGATCGACCGCCCGCGGGGCTGCCATTTCCACCCGCGCTGCCCGCTCGTGATGCCGGTCTGCAAGGAGCAGGAGCCGCTGCTCCGCCAGCTGTCGCCGACTCAGTCCGTCGCCTGCCACCTGCACGACCCGGACATGCGCGCCGCAATGGCCGGATGACCGACCCGGCTGCACGCGGGACGGCAGTGAGCGCGACACTGCCATGATGGGATTCGACTTGCCCGGTCTCGTCGCCACCCGGCGTGATCAGGGATACGAACTGCATGCCCGCCACCTGAACCCGCAGTTGCCGCGCATGCTGCATGCCATCGGCTTCGACAAGGTCTATGAGCGAGGGGAAGGCTGCTACCTCTACGACCGCGACGGCCGCCGCTACCTCGATTACCTGAGCGGGTTCGGCGTCTTCGCGGTGGGCCGGAATCATCCGGTGGTCCGGCGGGCGCTGACCGACGTGCTCGACGGCGAGCTCGCGGACCTGGCCCAGTTCGACTGTCCCCTGCTGCCCGGCCTGCTGGCCGAGCAGCTGCTGGACAAGGCACCGGGAATGGACCGGGTCTATTTCTGCAATAGCGGCACCGAGGCGGTGGAAGCGGCGCTGAAGTTCGCGAGATATGCGACCGGCCGGCCGCGCGTCATCTACTGCGACCGCGGCTACCACGGCCTGACGGTCGGCTCGCTTTCGGTGAACGGCTCGGATGAGTTCCGGCGCGGCTTCGCCCCGCTGCTGGCCGACAGCGGCATCCCGTTCGGGAGCCTGGCTGCGCTGGAGGCCGAACTCCGCCGGGGAGACGTCGCGGCGCTCATCGTCGAGCCGATTCAGGGCAAGGGCGTCCAGGTGACGCCACCGGGGTTCCTCAGCGCGGCCCGGGCGCTGCTGCACGAGCACGGAGCGCTGCTCATCTGCGATGAGGTGCAGACCGGCCTCGGCCGGACCGGGCGGTTCTTCGGCTACCAGCATGAAGCCGTCCGGCCGGACATCATCACCGTCGCGAAAGCACTGTCCGGCGGATTCGTCCCGGTTGGCGCCACGCTGGCCAGCGGCTGGATCTTCGAGAAGGTCTACTCGTCCATGGACCGGGTGCTCGTGCATGACTCGACCTTCGGCGCCAATGCGGCAGCCATGGCGGCCGGCCTGGCCTCCCTGGCGGTGATCGAAGATGAGCAGCTCGTCAGCAACGCTGAGCAGACGGGCAAGGTGCTGCAGGACGCGCTCAGGGACATGGCCGGGGAGTACGAGATGCTGGCCGATGTCCGGGGACGCGGGCTGATGATCGGACTGGAGTTCGGCAAGCCTCGCTCGCTGAAGCTCCGGACCGGCTGGAACATGCTGCAAGCGACCCGGCACGGGCTGTTCGCGCAGATGGTGGTGGTCGCGCTCTTTCAGCGGCACCACATCCTCACCCAGGTAGCCGGCGACCATATGGAAGTCATCAAGCTGCTGCCGCCGCTGACGATCGGCGAGACGGAGGTCAAGCAGTTCTGCGATGCCTTCGCCAGCGTGATGGACGAGGCGCACCGGGGCACCGGCCTCATCTGGGACTTCGGCCGCACGCTCGTCAAGCAGGCGATCACCGCTGACCGAAGAGCGCAGTGAGGAAGGCTCAGCGGCGCTCGGGGAAGCCGGCCAGGTAGTGCTCGCGCAGGGCCACCCGCAGCTCGCCGACGTCCCCCTTCTCGACCGTGTCACAGAGCTCGCGGTGACGCTCGACCGCCACGTCGAGGCTGATCCCCTGGCGCTCGATCTCAGATCGCATCAGCGCGCCCATCTGGCTGTTGAGCACGCACCACAGATCCATCAGCCGGCGCCGCCCCGATGTCTGCAGCAGCAGCTCATGGAAGCTCGTGTCGCACGCCACCAGGGCGTCCGTGTCATCCGCCGCGGCGGCCGCGGCCATCGCCGCCAGCTCGGCCCGGAGCGCCCCGACCAGAATCTCGCGCTGGTCGCCGAAGCCCTGGCCGATGCACGCGTCCTCCAGCACCCAGCGGGCATAGCAGACATCCTCGGCGTCCTCCGGCGACATCCTGGTGACCACGCTGTAGCGGCGCGGCACGATGGCGATGAGGCCCTCGGCCTGCAGGCTCCGCATGGCGTCCCGGATAGTCCCCCGGCTCACCCCGAACTCCGCGGCCAGATTGGCTTCCACCAGCCGGGTTTCCGCGGGCAGCTCGTTGTTCAGGATGCGATGCCGGAGCGCCCGCCCGACCGCCTCGGGAAGAGAGAGATGCTCAAGAATGTTTCTGTCCCCCTTTCTCCGGCCCCGGGCGTTTGTCGTCCGTCACTGTAGCTTCAGCATGGCCGCGGTCAACCCCAGGTGGCCGGCCGCTTCCTCTCGTATCTCCAGCACCCGCGCCGGGCCGGTCAGGATCGGGGTAATACCGGGGCCGTGCCCCGGCTGCGGGCTGGCGCCGTGCACCACGATGCCGACCGTTACCCACCCTCGCCGGTAGCCCATATTGAACCTGGCATCGATGTCGGTAATGGCGACGAAATCGCCGAGCAGCACGTCGCCGGCGCCGCTGCCCGGTTCCGGCGCAGCCAGCTGCAAGTCGAGATCCCAGCTGACGGCGGGCCGGCCGAGGCCGTTGCCCGCCAGCTTGCTCGGCACCGAGCAGCGGACCCCGACGCTGACCCGGTCGCCGCCGGCCGGCGGCGTCCGGACCATAGGCAGGATGTCGAACAGGCCGGGGTCGATGTTCAGCACGGTCAGCTCGGCCGGGAAACCGGCCGGCCGGCTACCCTGCCCGCAGGCGCGGACGCTGACCTGATCCGATGGCCGCATCGCGGCCAGCTCGGCCGGCCGGAAGGCCGCGATCACCCGGCCCGCCTCGCCGCGCTTGCCGATCACCACGCCACGTGCGCCGGCCGAATGGCCGGTCCGCACCTTGACCTGGTTGCCGATGCAGGAGTAGATGGCCAGCGCGTGCCGGGCGGCCGGGTCCGGGTGGACCAGGCAGGCACCCGGGGCGGCGTGATCGGCGCTGCGGGCGAAGACGGAGTCACCGAGTTGCAGGCCGAGCACGATGCCGCCGTCGCCGACCGGCAGGTACGGACGGCCGTCCGCATCGATCCGGTACGGGCCATCGCCGAGCACGGGATGCTCGACCACGCCGAGAAGATTGACGGACACGGGCCGGGCCGGGACGCCCCGGGCCGACGCGGGCATGGCCGAGACAGCACCGGCCGGGACGGGCCCGGCGGCGGCAGCGGGACGGGCCGGGGCGGGCGATTGGGTGGTCACTGCGTGGTCTCCAGCTCTGGGTGATACCAGCGGGATAGGTTGGCGGCCGGGTCATCGACGAGGTGGAACGCCTCAGCCGGGCCGCTGAGCAGGGAACTCGGGCCGGGGCCGTGCCCGAAGAGCATGCACTGGCCGGTGGAGATGACCCCGATGGTGAGGAAGCCCTCGCGGTAGGCCCGGCCGTAGCGGTGGTCCGTGTCGGCGAGCGCGACGATGTCGCCTATCCGCAGGCCCTCCAGGCCGAGGGAGAGATCCTCGCCGAGCCCCGCGTAGGCGCCCATCAGGTCGGTATTCGCGTATTCCGAGTTCATCCCGACGCCCGCGCCGATCGCCTCGGCCGGCACCCTGGCGGCCACGTGCACCTCGAGCCGGCCATCCGGCCGGGTGCCGCCCGGCATCCGGTCCAGCAGTTCCGGGGCGCAGTTCTTGACCACGATCGCGGCGTGCTCGGCGAGCGCGAGGCCCTGCCCGCAGGCGGTGACGGTGACCGCATCGCCGGTCGTGATGCCGGCCAGGACCGGCTCGGGAAAGTCGGCCAGCACGTAGGCGTGCTGGCCGATGACGTGGCCCACCGCCCCGGCCGCCGGTCCGGTCTCCACCCGGACCGGGTTGCCCACGCAGGTGAGGAACTGCAGGGCCATGTTGGCCGCCGGATCGCGATGCCGGACCGATGCGCCGGGCTCCAGGTGATCGGAGGCGTAGCCAGTGGCCGGGTCACCGCAGTGCACGCCCAGCGTGACGCCGCCCATGCCCGGCAGCGCGAAGGGCTGGCCATCCGGGCCGACCCGGTAGGCATGCCGGTCGGCGAGCGGCGGCCAGACCTCCCCGGTGAGCACCTGACTGACCAGCTGGGCTGCGTTACTGCTGATTTTCATCAGGTGCCCTGGATCCGGCCGCCGAGCGGGAAGTCCACCCAGGCCCTGGTCCGGAACGATGCCTCGAACGCATTGATGGTCTCCTGCACGAGCGCGCCCTGCGCGAAGTCGCCCTGGTTGGCCTGGTTGCCGCTGAGGATCTCGGTGGTGAAGTCGGACACGAGATTGGAGTAGAAGAGGTACTCCCATGGCTCGCCGGAGTGGCCGCCGTGCGGGAAGAACCTGGCCGGCACCTCGGACTCGGTGAATTCCACCGCGTCCTTGCGCGCCGTCCTGATCGTCTGGCAGATGCCGAACTCGTCCACCAGCCGGACGATGATCGCGCCCTCCGAGCCGTAAATCCGCGCCTCGATGCCCGGGTAGTTGCCCACCGTGACGTAGGACGACTGGATCGATGCGAGCGCCCCGGAGGAGAACTCCGCGATCCACATATCCCCGTCGTCGATGTTGACCCTGGTCAGCTGGCCGGTGTCGCGCAGTACCCGGCTGGGCACGAAGTTGCGCATGGTGCCCACGACCGACTTCAGCGGCGCGTCCAGCCACCAGTGCATGATGTCGATGATCGGCGCGCCGTAGCCCTCGATCGATGACACGGCGATCCGGGCCGGATCGGCCGAGGGATCGACCTGGCGCAGCGGGGTGGCCGGGTCGATCCACTGACTGTTCTGCTCGTAGCCGTTAAAGACGTAAGGCTCGCCGACGAAGCCCGAGTCGATCAGCTCCTTGGCGTACAGGATCGCCGGCGCGTACCTGAAGGTGAAGCCCAGCTTGGTCTTCAGCCCCTTCGACCTGGCGAACTCGGCGGCCTCGTGGGTCTTGAGATAGCTGGCGTGCACCGGCTTCTCGCACAGCACGTGCTTGCCGGCCGACAGGGCGTCCCAGGAGATCTGGAAGTGCGGCTGGTTGCCGGTGACCACGTCGATCACGTCGATGCCCGGATCGCCGAGCAGCTCGGTGTAGTCCGTGGTCACCGTCGGCACGCCGAACCGGCTGGCCGCGTCGGCCGCGACCGCCGCGTTGGCATCGGCCAGGGCGACGACCTCAGCCCGGGGGTCACGCTGCCAGCCGGGAATGTGCGCGCGCTGGGCCCAGCTGCCCGCTCCGACGACCGCAACTCGTAGCCTGTCTGCCATCCGCATGTCCTCGCTTCAGTGGGTCAGCCCGGCCGGGTTCAGTAACCTGCGGCCCGGTCGTAGACATTGCGCAGCGGCGCGCCCGCCAGCCACCGCCGCAGGTTGTCAATGAACAGGTCGGTGAGCAGCCGGTTCTCGGCCTCGACGGTGGAGGCCGAGTGCGGCGAGACCAGCACGTTCGGCATCGCCCACAGCGGTGAGGAGACGGGCAGCGGCTCCGTCTCGAAGACGTCCAGGCAGGCACCGCCCAGATGGCCGCGCTCCAGCGCGGCGGTCAGTGCCGCTTCATCGATAACGGGCCCGCGGGCGACATTCACCACCACCGCGCCCGGGCGCAGCAGGCCGAGCTGCCGGGCCCCGATCAGGTGGCGGGTCCGCTCGGTCAGCGGGCAGGCCAGGATCAGCGCGTCGGTGCCGGGCAGCGCCCCGTCGATCTCGGTATCGGGCACGTAGGAGGTCACCCCGGGCACGTCGTAGGACCGGCCGGGGCGGCCGACGCCGGTTACCTCGATGCCGGCGTCGGCCAGCAGCCGGGCGACCGCGTGGCCGATCCCGCCGAGCCCGACCAGCAGGGCCCTGGTGCCGGCCAGCTGCCGGGTCTGATGGCCCTGCCAGTGCCGCGCGGCCTGCGCCCGGCGCAGGCCCGGGACGTCCTTGGCGAAGTACAGCAGCCCGAGCAGGGTGAACTCGGCCAGCGGGACCCCGTGTATCCCGGCGGCGGTCGTGATGACCAGGGATGTTTGCGCCAGCCCGTACCGCTGGACGAATCCGCCCATCCCCGCGCTGGTGCCCTGCACCCACCGCAGCCGCGGGCAGTTCGCGGCCATCTGGCCCGGCGCCTGCCAGTCGAAGTCGAAGCTCACGTCCGCGCGCGCCCGCAGCTCCGACCACCTGGCCAGGTCCGCGGCCGTCAGGTCACGCGGCACGCCGGAGTGATCGGCCGGGAATCGCGGCACCGGCAGCAGGCCGGGCTCGTAGATGACCGAGATCCGCTCATCGGCCGCGGCGATCCGGGCGGCCTGCTCGGCCTCCAGGGGCGTCGCGATAAGGACGGTCACCGCGGGTTCGCCGGCCCCCGCACCTGCTGTCATCCGCCCCTCACAAGGCTGCGTGGAGTGATTGTCGACAGTCAACGACTATCTCAAAGGTCACGATATCGTCAAGGTCAACCGGTCGGCGCTGGTCAGGGGCCTGCCTGCGGCCAGCGGCCCGATCATGGCGCTGACATGCAGGCCTCCGGAGTATTGACGCCCATGTCGGCCGTTCCTACAGTAAGTGAAACGTTGTCGACAATCGACCAAAAGATTGGGGTGCGATATGTTCCGAGCCTTCCGAACCCGGGCACTGAGCGCCGGACTTGTCGCCCTCGCGCTGGCTGCGGCCGGCTGCGGCAGCTCGGGCACGACGAGCAGCACCGGCGGCTCGGGCGGCTCGACCGCCACGAAGAGCACCCTGATCATCGCCAACGCGGTGAAGGTCGACACGCTGGACCCGGCGCAGAACTCGGTCAACGAGTCGATCTGGCTCGACCAGAACATCTACAGCAGGCTGCTGCAGCCCAACTCCACCGGCACCGGCCTGCTGCCCGACCTCGCGACGAGCTGGGACATCTCGAAGAACGGGCTGACTTACACCTTCCACCTCCGCACCGACGCCGACTTCTCCAACGGCACGCCGGTCACGGCCCAGGACGCGGTCTACTCCATCGACCGGGCCCGCAATCTGTCCGGTGGCTGGGGCTTCCTGCTGACCGCGGTCAAGAAGGTGAGCGCCCCGGACACGCACACGGTGGTGATCAAGCTCTCCCAGCCGCATGCGCCGCTGCTGGCCGACCTGGCCATGTACGCCTACTCGGTCATACCGGAAAGCCTGGTCAAGTCGCAGGGCAAGGCGTTCTTCCAGCACCCGATCGGCAGCGGGCCATTCATGGTCACGTCCTACAACCCGGACAGCGAGGTCGACCTGGCCCGCAACCCGCATTTCTACGGCACCATGCCCAAGATCACCAAGGTCAAGGTGCTGATCGTGCCGGATGACAACACCCGGGTGCTGATGCTGGAGAGCAAGAAGGTCGACATCATCGAGAACCCGCCCGGCAACCTGGTCAGCCAGATCGACAAGACGCCCGGGCTGAGCGTGCAGCTGTACCCGTCCACCCGGGTTGACTTCATCCAGCTCGATCAGCATTACACGCCGTTCAAGAACCTCTACGTGCGGCAGGCACTGAACTACGCGATCGACCGGAACGCGATCGTGAAGCTCGCCTATCAGGGCCACGCGATCCCCGGCGCGTCCTTCATGCCCTACAAGATGAAGTTCTGGAATGCCGGGCTCAAGCCCTACCCGTACGACCCGGCCAAGGCGAAGCAGCTGCTGGCCAAGGGCGGCTACCCGCATGGCTTCAACACCTTCCTCATCACGGTCAGCGGTGACGTGGCCGGGCAGGCCGAGGCCGTGGTGGTGAAGTCCGAGCTGGCCGCGGTCGGGATCAACGTCAACATCCAGTCGTACGAGCTGCTGACGGCCTACGACAAGGAAGACAACGGCCACTCCGAAATGGGCGAGCGGTACTGGACGAACGACATCATTGACCCGGACGAGGTGGCGACCTTCGGCGCGGACTGCAAGGGCGGCGCCAACGCCTTCAACAGCTACTGGTGCAATCAGCAGGCCATCAACCTGGTCAACCAGGGACGGGCAGAACTCAACGACGCCAAGCGCAATCAGATGTACGACGAGATCCAGTCGATCGTCTACCAGCAGTCCCCGTTCATCGTCACCGACTACAGCCCGTACCGGTACGGGGTCGGCGACTGGGTGCACGGCTTCCACGTGACGCCGCTGGGCAACTACGACCTGTCCCTGGAGACCCTGACGGTGAGCCAGCCCTAGATCCTGACCCGGGGATAGCGGGCGCCGCCCGGGGCGCCCGCTATCCCCGGCGATGGGCCCGGGACCGGACCGGGCCCGGCCGACCGCAGCCTGATCATTTCTGAGGGAGGTGACCGTGAGCCGGTTCGGCTCGCTCCCGCGGCGGCTTGTCCATCTCGTCATCCTGCTGTTCGGCATCACGCTGGTCACCTTCTTCCTGCTGCGCCTCATTCCCGGGGACCCGGCGCTGGCCATTCTCGGCAGCAGCTATACGCACGCCCGGGCCACGGCCATCGATAACGAGCTCGGGCTCAATCGGCCCATCTGGTCGCAGTACGGGCTGTTCATGGGCCGGCTGGCGCACGGCAATCTTGGCTTCTCCTTCTTCTACGACGAATCGGCCACCACGGTGATCCGCCAGCACATCCCGCCGACCCTGTTCCTGATCGTCTACAGCGCCGTGCTTGCCGCGCTGATCTCGCTGCCGATCGGCTTCCTGGCCGGGCTGCGCAGCGGCGGCGTCGTCGATCAGTCATCGAGGGTGTTCTTCACGCTCAGCTTCGCCATGCCAGCGTTCTGGCTCGGCATCATCCTGATCCTGATCTTCAGCGTGCACGTGCCCATCTTCCCGATCAGCGGCTTCGGCCGCGGCCTGGCCGGCCACCTGTACTACCTGTTCCTGCCGGCCATCACGATCGCGCTGGGCTTCTCCACCGTCCTGGTCCGCAGCCTCCGCGCCGCGACCATCGCCACGCTCCAGTCGGAGTTCATCGACACGGCCCAGATGAAGGGCATCCGCTGGTCCCGCGTGCTGCGGAAGCATGTCTTCCGCAATGCGGTCCTGGCCGTCGTCGCCGTCTACGGCGTCAACCTCGCCTACCTGATCAGCGGCACGGTGCTGGTGGAGAACGTATTCTCGCTGCCCGGGCTCGGATCGCTGCTGGTCAACTCCGTTTCCGATCGCGATTATCCGGTCGTGCAGGGCGTCACGCTGCTGTTCGCGGTGCTCATCGTCCTGATCAACCTGCTGACGGACATCACCCAGGCGGCCCTTGATCCCCGGGTCGGGCAGGAGATCGGCACATGAGCGCGACGTGGACGGCCAGCCCGTCCGAGCTGCTGATGAAGGTCGCGACCAAGGCGGCCGGCCGCCGCAGTGGCTTCGGCCGGCGGCGTCTCGTGCTGATCGCCGGGCTCACGCTGCTCGCGATCGCCATCGTGGCCATCCTGACCGGCCCGCTGTGGCTGTCCCAGTCGCCGACCGCCATCGACGTGCTGCACCCGCTGGCCCCGCCGCTGACGCCCGGGCATCCGCTCGGCACTGACCAGTACGGCCGGGACATCCTGGCCCGGATCATCTACGGCGGCCGGATCGACCTGGCCATCGCCTTCGGCGCGACCAGCGTCACGCTGGTCACCGGGACGGTCTACGGGCTGGTGGCCGGCTACTTCGGCGGGCGGACCGACAACGTGCTGATGCGCATCGTCGACCTGGTCTTCGCCTTCCCGTTCCTGGTGCTGATCATCGCCATCATCGCCATGCTGGGCCCCAGCATCTTCAACATGTTCGTGGCGATCTGGATCACCAGCTGGGTCGCCTACGCCCGGATCATGCGGGCGCAGACGGTGGTGGCGAAGAAACAGCAGTACGTGCTCGCCGCGCGGGCGCTTGGCTACGGCCGGCTGCGGGTGATGCTGCGGCACATCCTGCCGAATGTCGCATCCGCGGTGATCATCTTCTCGATGGTGGACGCCATCGGCAACATCATCCTGGCCGCCTCGCTCGGCTACCTCGGGCTCGGCGCCCAGCCGCCCACGCCCGAATGGGGCACGATGATCGCGGACGGCCAGAACTACATCCTCACGTCGTGGTGGCTGGCCACCATGCCCGGCCTCGCGATCGTCTTCGTCGGCGTGGCGTTCAGCCTGATCGGCGACGGCCTCGCCGACCTGCTCCGGCCGGGTAACCGGTGAACGCGGCCGGCAGCCCGCTGCTGACCGTCCGGGATCTGCACACCTACCTGGCCACCGGCCACGGTGTCGTGCGGGCCGTGGACGGCGTCTCCTTCACCGTGAATGACGCCGAGGTTCTCGGCATCGTGGGCGAGAGCGGCTGCGGCAAGACGGTCACCTGCCGGACGATCATGGGGCTGATGCCCCGCGGCACCGCCTACAGCAGCGGCGAGGTCATTTACCACCCGCGCGGCGACGGCAGCATCCTGAACGGCAGCGGCGCGGACTGGCGGTCGCTGCGCGGCTCCCAGCTGGCGATGATCTTCCAGGACCCGATGACGGCGCTGAACCCCGTGCTGAGAATCGGCGACCAGCTGCTGGAGGCGGTCAACGCGCACGCCAGCCTGTCCCGGCAGGATGCCCGCGCCCGGGCGGTCGACCTGCTTACCCGGGTCGGCATCCCCGCTCCGGCCCGGCGGATGCAGGACTACCCGTTCCAGTTCAGCGGCGGGATGCTGCAGCGCGCGCTGATCGCGATCGCGCTGGCCTCCTCGCCCCGGCTGCTGCTGGCCGACGAGCCGACCACCTCGCTCGACGTCATCATCCAGGACCAGATCCTGAGCCTGCTGCTCGACCTGCAGCGGGACACCGGGATGAGCATGATCCTGGTCAGCCACGACCTCGCGGTGATCACCGAGGTCTGCGACCGGATCATCGTGATGTACGCGGGCCAGGTGGTCGAGGAGGGCGACGCCGCCACCATCATCACCGAGCCCCGGCATCCCTATACCCGGGCCCTGCTCAGCGCGCTGCCGCAGGCGGGCCACCGCGGCAAGCTGCAGAGCATCCGCGGCGCGCCGCCGAGCCTGATCGACGTGCCGGGCGGCTGCCGGTTCGCCCCCCGGTGCGATCTGGTCACGGACGACTGCCGGGCCTGGCAGACCGAACTCCTGGACTCCGGCGGGCCCGGTCATCGCGCCCGCTGCTTGCGGCACAACGAGGTCGGGAGGTCAGACACATGGCAGGAAATCGACTCGGCATAGGCGTCGTCGGGGCAGGCCGGTGGGCCAACTGGGCGCATCTGCCGGGCTGGGTCCGGGACGAGCGGTGCCGGCTGGTCGCGGTCTGCGACAGCGAGCTGGAACGGGCGCAGCGCGCGGCGGCCGAGTTCGGCGCGGACGTGGCCGTCGCTGACTACCGCGAGCTGCTGAAACGCGACGACATCGACATCATCGACGTCGTCACCAGGGATACCGAGCACTTCGAGATCAACTGCGCCGCGATCCAGGCCGGCAAGCACGTGCTCAGTGAGAAGCCGGTCGCGCACGATTACCGCGACGTGCGGATGGTCGCCGACCTGGCCGTGTCCAAGGGCCTGAAGACGAAGGTCGGATTCACGTTCCGGTACAGCCCGGCGGTGCGGTACCTGAAGGACATGCTGGACCGGGGTGACCTGGGCACGCCGTTCATCTACAACGCCTACGAGCAGAATTCGCAATGGCTGGACCCGATGTCCCCGCTGCGCAGCGGGGAGCGGGTGGGCGATGGCCCGATCCGGGTGGCGTCGCTGGAGGGTTACGGCGCGCCGGTGATCGACATCGGGCACTGGTACATGGGCTCCGACCTCACCGCGGTGGTCGGCACGATGCGGAATTTCATCCCCGAGCGGATGATCGCCGCCACCGGGAAGATGGCGCGGGCGAACATCGATGACGGCGACGTCTTCATCGGCGAGTTCGCCAGCGGCGCGTTCTGCTCGGTGCAGACCAGCTTCGTTACCGTCGGCAACTACCCGGGCATCGAGGTACGGGTGTACGGCAGCGAGGGCGCGGCCATTGCCCGGCTAGTCGAGGAATTCGGCATCTGCGAGACGCTGAAGGTCGCGAGGCCCGACGATGTGGAGTTCAGGGAGATCGAGATCCCGCAGGAGTACTACCCTCGTGGCGGCAGCCCGCGCGAGTCGTGGCGGACGCTCTACTACGCGAATCTGACGGCGAATTTCGCCGGCGAGGTGCTCGGCGAGATCGACGGCAACGAGGGAAACTTCGGCGACGGCCTGTGGGTGCAGGAGGTCATCAACGCGGTGGAGATCTCGCACCACGAGCGCCGCTGGGTAAACCTGCCGCTGGACTCCCCCGGGGACGCCGGCACCGGGCCGGCCGGCGGCTAGGACGCGGGAGCCGCCCGCTCCGGGCAGGACAACGGAAGGACTGAGCGAGGATGACCGGCACCGGAGCAGCGCGCTGGGGAATCATCGGCACGGCCAACATCGCGCGGGCCGCGTTCCTGCCCGGCCTGCGGCAGGCCGGCGGGGTCGCGGCGGCGGTGGCCGGCCGCGACGCCAGCCGCACCGGGCAGTACGCGCGGGACCACGGGATCGAGCGGGCCGTCACGGGATACCAGAACGTCATTGACGATCCCGGGGTGGACGCGCTCTACATCCCGCTGCCGAACTCGCTGCACGCGGAGTGGACCATCGCGGCGCTGCGCGCGGGCAAGCCCGTGCTGTGCGAGAAGCCGCTCTGCGGCTCGCTCACGGAGACCGAGCACGTGCTCGCGGTGGCCGCCGAGACCGGAACGCCGCTGTGGGAGGCGTTCGTGTTCCCGTTCCATGATCAGTTCGCCCGGGTGACCGCGCTCATCGCCGACGGGGCGATCGGCGAGCTGCGTGAGATCCAGTCCAATTTCCACTTCAACGTCGGCCGCCCGGACAACATCAGGATGTCCAGGGATCTCGACGGCGGCGCGCTGAATGACGTCGGCTGCTATCCGGTCCGGCTCGCGCTCGAGCTATTCGGCCGCCGGCACCTTACTGCCTGGGCCATGGCGGAATGGGGCGGCCAGCACGTGGACGTCGAGACCAGGGGCAGCCTGGGCTTCACCGGAGGCCGCCGGCTGATGCTGTCCTGCAGCATGCGGCGCAGTTACGACACATTCACCAGCCTGCAGGGAACCGGCGGTCAGATTCACCTCAGCAACCCGTTCCACCCCGGACCCGCCGACCGGTTCGAGGTACTCGCGGCCGGGGCTGAGCCCCGCAGCTACCAGGCGGCCGGGGACGAGCCGTCCTTCACCGCCGCGATCCGGCACATCCAGGCGGTCCTGCGGGAGGAGGAGGCCCCGCGCCAGCTCGCCACCGAAGTCTCGCTCGCCTCCGCCCGGGCGCTGCACGACCTGCACGAGAGCATGGCCGCTGCCGCCGCCCACCCGCTCACCGGCTGACCCGCTCACCGGCTGACCCGCCCGCGGCGGGCCGGCATCCGGGCCAGCGGGCCCGGTCAGCCGTCGGCGGGCAGAATCGTGAACGCGTCCGCGTGCAGCGGCCGCATCGCCCGGAAGTGGCGTTCGTCGAGGGTCAGCACCCGGGTCGTGCCGTATCTCGCGGCCAGGACCACGATGGACGCGTCAGCGATGCCGATGCGCAGGTCCGAGTAGCGCTCGACCAGATCGGCGGCCGCCGCGACATCGTGGGAATCAAACTCGGCGAGCCTGAAGATGCCCGCCGCGACCTCTCGCAACAGCACGGTCTCGGCCTTCACCCCGGCCCGCTGCAGGATCATGTAGTCCAGCTCCGCGAGGACGTACGGAGACATGATCACCGGCCCGCGGTCGTTCTCATAGGCCGCCCGCGCCTGATGATGCTGCCGCGCGTCATATCCGAACGCCGCCAGCAGGCCGCTCGTGTCCGCCACGATCATTGCTCGCCAAATCCCTCGGCGAGGTACTCGTCGACTTTGTACGGCAAGTCCGGGTCGCCGAACTCGATGGTTCCGAGCAGGCTCGAATGACGGCGGGGCAGTAGTCCCGCCAGCCAGACCTCGATCGCGCTGCGGATGATCCGCGCCTCGGACTCGCCCGACACCTGTGCCGCCTGGGCGAGCCGCTCCTTAAGTTCCTCGGGCAGGTACACCGTCGTTTTTACCATACAGGTAGGGTACCATACGTTGCCCTACGCTCTGGCGGACCGCGCCCTCGGCCGCCCGCCCCGCGCAGGCGCGGCCACGGCTAGGCCATGATGGTGACTCATGGGAGAGCTGATCATCGTCAGGCATGGGGAGACCGAGTGGAGCAAGTCCGGCCGGCATACCGGCCGGACCGACATCCCGCTGACCGCCGATGGCGAGGCCCGCGCGGCCGCGCTCGCCCCGGCGCTGGCGCGGCACCAGATCACGGCCGTGTTCACCAGCACGGCGGCGCGCGCGATCCGGACCGCGGAACTGGCCGGGCTGACCAGCCCGCAGCGGGATCCGGACCTGCAGGAGTGGGATTACGGCGGCTACGAGGGCCGGACCACCGCGCAGATCCAGGCCGAGCGCCCCGGCTGGTACCTGTGGCGGGACGGAATCGTCCCCGGCGACGCGGCCCACCCCGGCGAGACCGTAGCGCAGGTCGGTGCCCGCGTGGACGCGGTCCTGGCCCGGGTCCGCCCATTGCTGCCCGACGGCGACGTCGCGCTGGTCGCGCACGGGCACGTGCTGCGCGTCCTCACCGCCCGGTGGCTCGGGCTGGAGCCGGCCGGCGGCCGGATGTTCCGGCTCGACACCGGCACCCTGAGCACCCTCGGCACCGAGCACGACATGCCCGTGATCCACACCTGGAACGTCCCGGCGACGAACTAGCGGCGGCCGGGCTTGACCTTGATCCCGGGCCGGGCCTCAGCCGGCCGGCTTGCGCAGCCCGCCTGCGACCTTCTCGGCGATCAGCTCAAACGAGCGGATCCGGTCCTCGATGTCGTACACCATCGTGGTCAGCATCAGCTCGTCGGCGCCGGTCCGGGCCAGCAGGCCGGCTAGCTCCCGGCGGACCGTCTCCGGGGAGCCGATCGCCTGCCCGTCGGTGCGCTGCCGGGCGAAGGCCCGGTCGGACTCGGTGTACGGGTAGGCGGCCGCGTCTTCCGGGCTGGCCAGCGGCTGCGGCGCGCCCGCGCGCAGCTGCAGGAAGGACAGCGCGGCCGGGCCCGCCAGCCACTGCGCCCGCTCGTCGGTATCCGCGCAGATCGCGCTGACGGCCACCATGGCCTGCGGGCGCTGGCCCCACCGCGACGGCCGGAAATGCTGCCGGTACAGCGCCAGCGCCGGCACCGTGTTCGCGGCGCTGAAATGGTGCGCGAATGAGAACGGCAGCCCCAGCATTCCGGCCAGCTGCGCGCTGAATCCGCTGGAGCCAAGCAGCCAGATGACCGGCATGTCGCCCTGCCCGGGCGTCGCGGTGATGCGCGCGCTGGGGTTCCCGCCGGTGAAGAACTCGATCAGGTCCATGAGCTCCTGCGGGAACGCCTCGGCCGACAGGCCCTCCATGGTGCGGCGCAGCGCCAGCGCGGTGAGCTGGTCGGTACCGGGCGCCCGGCCGATGCCCAGGTCGATCCGGCCCGGGTGCAGCGCCTCCAGTGTGCCAAACTGCTCCGCCACCACCAGGGGCGCGTGGTTGGGCAGCATCACCCCGCCGGACCCGACCCGGATCGTAGTGGTCGCCGCGGCCAGATGCGCGATCAGGACGGCCGGCGCCGAGCTGGCGATCGCGGGCATGTTGTGATGCTCGGCCACCCAGAACCGCCGGTAGCCCAGCTCCTCGGTACGCCGGGCCAGCTCCGTGGTCTGGCGCAGCGCCTGACCCGATGTCGTGCCGGCCGCGACTGGTGACAGATCAAGAACGGAGAACGGTACGTCGATCACGTAGCTTGCCAACTCCGGTCCGGCCTGGTTTTCTTCCGCCGCCCGCGGCGGATCGCCCGCTCCGGCCGCCCGGGCCGGTGCGGCGGCGGCCAGGTGCGGTGTCGCCGGGTCAGAGTGCGAGGGCCTGGGCCAGCTGCCGGTAGCCGGCCAGCGGGTCGGCGCCGTCCGCGGTCAGCAACTGGATGGCCACGTGGTCGGCGCCGGCCTCGAGATGCTCGGTGAGCCGCGCCGCGACCTGCCCGGCGGTGCCGTGCGCGACGAGCGCGTCGATCAGCGCGTCGCTGCCGCCGCCGCTCAGGTCGGCATCGGTCCAGCCCAGGCGGCGCAGGTTGCTCGTGTAGTTGACCAGCCCGAGGTAGGGATTGCGCACCCGCGGGCGGCCGATGGCGCGGGCCCGGTCCGGATCGGCGTCCAGGACCACCTTGTGCTCCGGCGCCAGCAGCGGCCCGGCGCCCATGATCCCGCGCGCCTCGCGCGTGTACTCCGGCGTGACGAGGTAGGGATGCGCGCCAGCGGTCCGCTCGGCGGCCAGGCACAGCACCCGGGGACCGAGCGCGGCCAGCACCAGGCTGGTGGCCGGGACACCGCCGTCGAGCAGCGCGCTGACATAGCCGGCGAGCGTCTCGTAGGGCTTCGCGTAATGCCCGGTGGCCTCGCGGTGGCCCGCGCCCACGCCGAGCAGGAAGCGACCCGGGTGGCGGGCCTCCAGCCGCGCGAATGACCCGGCGACGGTGGCGGCGTCGTCCTTCCACATATTCACGATGCCGGTGGCCAGCGTGAGCGTGGTGGTCGCGTCGAGCAGCCGCTCCACCAGCATCAGGTCACCATCGGGTGAGCCGCCTACCCACAGCGTGCCGTAGCCGAACTGCTCGATGGCCGCCGCCAGTTCCGGGGTCAGCTGGCTCCCGCCCCGCCAGATCCCGAACCGTCCCAGATGGTCACGTACGTGCTGAGTCAAGGTCCGCTCCCCTAGGCTCGGGATATGACGACGCTGGTCGCTTACCTCGACGATATCCAGCACCGGCTGGACGCGCTGGCCCGCCACCATCACGTGCCGGGAGCCGTGCTGGCGGTCAGCCAGGGCCGGGAAACGCTCGACTTCGCGACCGGAGTGATCAACCGCGGGACCGGGGTCGAGACCACCACTGATTCGGTGTTCCAGATCGGATCGAACACCAAGCTCATGACCACGACCCTGATCATGCAGCTGGTCGACGCGGGCCAGGTCGGGCTCGATGAGCCCGTCCGCCGGTACGTGCCCGACTTCGAGCTGGCGGAGCGGGGCGCGGCGGCCAAGATTACGCTGCGGCACCTGCTCACCCACACCAGCGGTATTCAGGGTGACTTCTTCGACGGCTTCGGCCGTGGCGACGATGCGATTGAGCGCTATGTCGCCGCGCTAAAGAAGATCGATCTGGTCCACCGGACCGGGCAGATGTGGTCGTACTGCAATTCCGGGTTCGTGCTCGCCGGTCACGTGGCGGAGCGGGTTACCGGCCTGCCGTACCACCGGCTGCTCCGCGAGCGTATCTGCGAGCCGCTCGGTCTCCGGCGGACGACCGTGCTGGCCGAGGAAATGCTGACCCGCCGTTGCGCGGTAGGCCATGTGGCGGGGCCGGACGGGGTGCCGGTGGTGCCGCCCGTGGTCGTCATGGAGGCGGCGAGCGTCCCGGCCGGCAGCCGGACGGTGGCCACGGCGGCCGAGCTGGTGAGTTTCGCGCGCATGCACCTGGCGGGCGGCACGGCCCGGGACGGCACCCGGCTGCTCACCGCGGCCAGCGCCCGCGCGATGATGCAGGTCCAGTCGGCCCGGCCGCCTGGCTCGGACGCCCCGGCGTCGCAGGGCCTCGGCTGGCTGATGGCCGACTGGGACGGAGTGCGAGTCATCGGGCACGGTGGCGGGACCATCGGCCAGCTTTCGTTCCTGCAGGCCATCCCGGAGCGTGACCTGGTGATCGTGCTGCTCACCAACGCGATGACCGGCGGCGACCTGTGGGAAGACCTCGGCCGCTGGCTGTTCGAGACGCTGGCCGGCGTCCGGATGCCCAGGGTCCCCAGGCCGGCCGACCCGCCACCCGATCTCTCCCTGGAGAACTACGCGGGAACTTACGAGCGCCTCGGCGTGCATTACGACGTGGCGATCGAGGACGCCCGGCTCGTGCTGCGCGCGCGCCGCAGTGGTGCGCTGGCGGAGCTGGCCGGGGATCAGGAGGAGCCGCCCGTGCGCCTGCTCCCGGTGAACCGCGAGTCCTTCGTCACGGCGGACGGGGAGACGCTGGTCAACTTCCTGGAGTTCAGGAAAGGGCGGCCCGGCTACCTGTTCGCCGGACGGGTAGCCCGCCGGTCCGGCCCGCCCGCGAGACGAAAGTCACCACCGCCCGCGAAGCGAAGGCCAAAGCCATAGCGGCCCGCGAACTCACCGCCGCCCGCCGCATAGGACCGGTCCCGGGCCACGACTCTGGGTCCAGGTTTCGCGAGCGGACCGGCCATTCCCGGGGCCTTCGGGTGATGATGGCCGGATGACCTACGCCATCCTGACGACCGAGGGCTACTACCTCGCGGACCGGGATAGCAAGCCCGGGTACCAGGCGGGCAGCGATCGCGTCGCGAATGAGCTGGCGGACATTCTCTACTGCGTGCTGCGCATCGCCGATCATTATCAGATCGACCTGGCCGGGGCGCACGTCCGGGCCCGGGCCGCCGAATGGCATTACGTCAGCCCGGATGCCCCCATCCCCTGGGCAGGCTGGCGGATCGTTATCAGGCCCGCGGCGCAGGTCGCCGGCCAGGAGCCGCCGACCCGGCTGCGCCCGGGTCAGCGTGGTGCGGAAGGAGGCACGAGGAGAGTGGCTGCTGCTGGTTTCTCGCCGAAACGGCTGGCCCGGGTACAGGAGGTGCTGGAGCGTTACGTCGATTCCGGCTTGGCCCCGGGTGCGGTGGCCGCTGTTGCCCGCCACGGCGAGGTCCACATCGAGGTCGCGGGCACTCTGGCCTTCGAAGGCGAGGGTTCGGCGACGCCGATGGCAGCCGACACGATCTGCCGCATCGCCTCGACGACCAAGCCGATCGTTGCCGCCTGCGCGATGACGCTCGTCGAGGACGGCACGCTGCGCCTCGACGATCCGGTTGATGAGTTCCTTCCGGAGCTGGCGGACATGAGGGTGCTCGCCGACCCGGACGGGCCGCTGGCGGAGACCGTCCCGGCCAACCGCCCGGTAACGCTGCGGGATCTGCTCACCTACACCCTCGGCACCGGCATGGTCCCCGCCGAGCCGGGAACCGTCCCGATCGCCGACGCGCTGAACGCGCTCCGGAGCGAGGCGCCCGGCCAGGGGCCAGCCAGCAGCTGCGAGACTGCGCTGCCGCCGGATGAGTGGATTCGCCGGCTCGGCGCGCTTCCGCTGGTCTACCAGCCGGGCGAGCGGTGGATGTACAACACCGCCGCCAACGTGACCGGCGTGCTCATCGCCCGCGCCACCGGCATGTCGTTCGGGGACGCCCTGCGCGAGCGGATCTGCGGGCCGCTCGGGATGAAGGACACGGGCTTCAGCGTCGGCCGCCAGAGCATCAGCCGGCTGGCGACCGTCTACCTGGCCGCAGAGTTCCACGGCGAGATCGCCGTCGAAGACGGCCCGGGCGGGTACTGGAGCCGGCCGCTGGCGTTCGAAGACTGCGGCGGCGGGCTCGTCTCGACCATCAGCGATTACCTCGCCTTCGCCTCGGCGCTGCTGGCCGGCGGTGCCCACCACGGCGAGCGGGTGCTATCGCGGCCGTCGGTGACGCTAATGACCAGCGACCAGCTGACGCCCGCGCAGAAGGCGGTGTCCGGGTTCACGCCGGGGTACTTTGATAACTTCGGCTGGGGTTTCGGGATGGCGGTCCGCACCCGGCGCACGCACCTCGGGCCTTCGGCCGGCAGCTACGGATGGAACGGGGGATACGGCATCATCTGGTACAACGACCCGGCCGAGGACATGACGGCGATCCTGATGAACCAGGGCGGCGACGGGCGGCCCACGTCGCCGGTTTTCCTCGACTTCTTCACGGCCGCCTACCAGGCGATCGACGACTGACCGCGGTTTAGGACGGACGGCGTTCCCGGCAAGATCCCGAAGGATTGGCGTCAGATAGGACGCCAATCCTTCGGCTTGGTGCTGCGGGGGCGGGGGCGGGGGCGGGGGCGGACGAGCGTCAGGTCAGGGCGGGGCGGTCCGGCCACCAGATCCGCCGGGCGGACGCGCCGTCTCGCTCCAGCCGCGCGAGGCGGAGCAGCCAGCCCGCGATTCCGGCCGCGCCCTGCATCCAGCCGACCTCCGGCTCCAGCTCAGGCGGGCTGGCGGTGTGCTCGGCCTGCGACCAGCGCAGGCCGGCCTCATCGGCGATGCACCGGCCCAGGACATCGCGGGCCAGCGCCTGCGCCCAGGCCAGCCAGCGCGGGTCGCCGGTCTCCTGATACCGGTCCAGGACCATCTCGCCCACTCCCGCCGTCCCGCAGCATTGCCCGACGTTGTCCCAGAATCCCGGGTAGCGCCGCTCGGGCAGCCCGCTCGCGCGCACGGCCCGGCGGGCCGCCGCGGCATGCTCGGACCACCCCTCGCCCGGCCGCAGCCGGCTGAGCAGCCCGAACAGCCGGACGGTGCCGGCCGGCCCGTGGCACCAGCCGTAGCTGACCGGCGCGGCCGATCCCCCCGGCGGGATGCGGTTCGGCACGGCCAGCGTCCCGTCCGGCCGGCTGCCGAGCCGGACCAGCCTCCGGCCGGCCGACAGCGCCACCTCGAGGAAGTCCGGCCGGTCCAGTGGCCCGCTGGCGGACGCCAGGGCATACCCGATCCCGGCCGCGCCGTGCGAGAAGTTCGGCATGAAGTAGGAGACGCCGTCCCTCAGGTACCAGTCCGGCTCGCCATCGGGCCACTCGGCCTCGGCGATCAGCCGGTCCGCGATGACCGCCGCCGCGGGCCCGGCCGCTGGGCCGCCGATCCCGACCAGGGCCAGCAGGATTCCCGCCTCCCCGGACAGCAGGTCCCGGTCGGCGCTGAGCCGCCCGCCACGCTCGGCGATGGCGGTGAGGCTACGGATCGCGTCCCGGGCGGCCGCGGCCGCCCGGCCGTCGCCGCTGACGGACGCCCACGCGTGCAGCGCCGCCGCGTGCCCGCTGAGCCCGCTGTACAAGCCGTTGTCCGCGGCCGCCGGGGCCGGGCCGCCTCCCGATCTTGCCGCCACCAGGCTGCGCAGCCGTCCGGCAGCGGCGCCCGCGCGGGAGTCGAAGTCGGCGATGCCGCTGATCCGGGCCTCGGCCAGCGCGAACAGCACCCCGGCCGTCCCGGCGTACAGGTCGTCGCACATCGCCGCGCCGGCCGCCCGGGTGACCGGCCAGGTAACGCCGCCCGCGGCCGGCACCGCCGCGCCGGTCACCCAGCGCAGCGCTTCCCGGCCCGCGCCGAAGGCGCTGATCACCACGTCATTCTCGCTGCTCACTCTCGCGCAGGCAGATCAGATAGCCAGCGGCACCGGCCACGGCTAGGCACGCATCCACAGATCGAAGGGGTCGCGGCCGGACCGGAACCCGTTGGCCCGGACCATGGCCGCCGCGGCGGGGAAGTCATGCGCCAGCGCGGCCGGATGGTGCGCGTCGCTGCCGAAGGTGACGGCGTCGCCCCCGGCCTGATGCCACCAGCGCACGATCAGCGGATGCAGCGGAACCCTGGTATTCACCTCCAGCGCCCGCGATGTGCCGGCCAGCGCCCGCAGCACCTCCCGGTACTCGGCTTCGAACGTGCGCGGGTCATGCCGCCCGGCGTCGGCCGGCCAGTAGCGCACCGGGTAGTCGATGTGCGCGAGCACGGCGAAGGCGTCGCTGGCCGTAACCATGCGCGTCACCTCCGCCAGGTAGCCGCGCACCACCTGGCCGGCCGTCCGCTCCTGGTAGCTAGTGCCGACTTCCAGGTAGCGGCCGCCGGCCGGCAGGGAATGCACGGAGCCCAGCACCCGGTCAAATCCGCCCAGTTCGAGCACCTGCGCCGTCCGGCGGGCGTGCCAGTGCGGTTCGCTGAGCTCCACGCCGGACAGGATGCGCAGGCCCGGATAAAGATCCCGGCACCGCTGCAGGCATTCGAGGTAGCCATTCACATCGAAGACGGGCGGCACCACGACCCCTTCGGGCGTGACCTCGGCGCGAGCGCCCGGCGGCAGCCGGCTGGCGCCCAGCGTCCACGGCGTGAAGTCCGCGTGCTCGGTGAACGCGATGCAGGCCAGGCCGATGTCGACGGCCCGCGCGCACGTCCGCTGCATCGAGCCACCGGGCGCATCCCAGGACCACTCGCTGTGCACGTGGCCGTCGGGCGGCGGCTTATCCGGGCTGGGCAACATATCCCGGCTAGCCAGCGCCAGTCCGGGAACCCGTGGCGCCAAGCCGAATGCGACGCATAGCCGCATATCCTACTTCGTCTTGGCGGATACCGTAGCGCTTGCTTTGCTCAGGTTGCCGGCCGCGTCGAAAGCTACCAGGTGATAGCTGTACGTCGTATTGGCCTTCAGCCCGGTACTGGTGTAAGTGGTGACGTTACCCTTGACGGTAGCGATAAGCGTGCTGCCCCGGTAAATATGGTAGCCGCTGACGCCGACGTTGTCCGTGGAAGCGGTCCATTTGAGGGCAATGCTCGTGATAGCAGGCGTGAGCGCCAGCTTGGTGGGCTGAGTTGGCGGAGTCGTATCGGGAAACGCCATTGACTCGGTAGCTGAAGACGCGCTGACGTTGCCGACGGCATCGAAGGCCGCGACGGCGTACGTATAAGTGGTCCCGGGCACGACAGTCGTATCCGAATAGGATGGCCCTGCGGTAGTGGCCAGCAGCGAGCCATTTCGGTAGACGTCGTAGCCAGTCACGCCAGCATTGTCGGTGACAGCATTCCAGGTCAGGTTAATGCTCTTCGCCGCTAGGGTTAGCTGCAGGCCGGTCGGCACGGCCGGGGCGGGCGAGAACGTATCCATGTAGTCGTGCAAGAAGTCATAGCCGCCCCCCGGGCTGGCCGTGCCGCACTGAGTTGGGTCAAGACCGGTATCGGCGACGAGATGGCCACTGCCGAAGTCATCGAGCGCCTGGCCGAGGATGCCGATATGCACGGTGTTTCGCATGTAACTAAGGAACTGGGAAGCAATAGTCTGGGCCCGGGTCCGGCAGTCGCTCGCGGTATAATTCCACTCCGTCGCAATCACGGCATTTGTGCTGGTCAGATAACCCCAACGGGTATTCCAGGCACTCAGGCCCGGGGTGTAGAAATAGGGATGTACCGCGTAAGCGATTTGATAACTGCTGCCCGGGTCGCTCAGGACTGGCATCCCTTCCAGATGCTCGGCGCCGCTGGCGCCGTCGGCAATCAGGACATTGGTGACATTCAACGTCGCCCGCAGGTAAGTTACTAGTTCCTGGTGTCCGACCGGCGTGTACGCCGGCCATTGCTCGGATGCGGTGGGCTGTATCTGCCGGCCGCCATTGAGCCAGTCCGCCCAGGTCTCCTGCCCGGGGTCGGTCGCCGGAGTGCTAGCCGGAGAGTTCTGCGGCTCGTTAAAGAGCTCGAACATGACGCTCGGATTGTTCGCGAGCGTCGTGTTACCGATCAGGGTCGCCCAGGCAGTTTCCGTCTCCTGGCTGGGCAGCGGCTCGCCCGGCCCGCAGGCGAGGGACTGATCCTGCATGGAGATGTCAACGGCGAAGCCGGCATTCAGCGCCAGCTCAGCGCCGCTTTCCACCTGCTGTGCGTAGGCAGCGCCGTTGGGGCCAGCCAGGACTGGCTGACTTACCTGAAAACGCAGCGTGTTGGCGTTCCAGTTATTCATGGCTGCATTTAGCTCGGCACCACCGAGATTACTTGCGGCCGCCGCCGTGCTCTTACTGGCGCACCAGACTGAATTAAGCAGGGCGATGGAGTTAAATCCATGCGGCACAAAGGGCTGCCCGGCCAGCAGGAATTGATTACCCGACAGGGTAACCCCCGGGGCAGCGGCAACTGCGGCCCGCGGCAACTGAACGGCCAGCGAAACCCCGGTGACCAGTGAAACGCACAGAGCCAGGCCGGCAAATCGCGGCTTTATGACCGTCGCTGGCCCGGGTATGATTTTACTCATGCTGCCCCCCCTGCAATGCAATGACGATACATCATAGCCGGATTTATCGTCAAGCTAAAGGGTTATCAGCAGCGATATCTATTGGGCCCTGCTATTACTCGGCGGCGTCGTCCCGGGCGGTCCCGTTCGGGCGTGTTTCCTCATCGATCCAGCCCAGGTACGCGGGCGAGCCGGCCACGATAGCGGTGGCGATTATCTCGGGCTCGTCGTAGCTATGCCGCTGGGTCAGGAACTCGGCCAGTTCCTGGTAACGGTCGCTCGGCAGTTTCAGGATCAGCGTCCACTCCTCGGCCCGCTCCAGCCCGTCATCCCACCAGTACGTGCTGGCCACCGGGCCGGCCACCTGAGCACACGCGGCTAGCCGCGCCTCGACCGCGGCGCGGGCCAGATCCATGGCCTCGGCCCGCGAATCCGTGGTGGTGTGCACCTGCAGGTACCGCACCTCGGCGCCGGCTACCGCGCTACCCTGACTCGCCATGGCACCCGATCGTACGCCCGGCCCGGCCGGGCCGTCGCCCATGCACGTGACGTGATGATCAGGGCCCCGGGCCCGGGCTGCGCAAAGACCCGGCCAGCGAAGGAGACCGGCGATGAGTGGCCCGTTCTTCCTGGTGGTCAATCCGGCGGCAGGCGGCGGCCGGGCGCTGCGGGTTCTCCCGGCGGTCACCGCGGCCCTGGGCGAGGCGGGCGCGGCCTGCCAGGTCAGCCGGTCGGCCAGCCTGGATCATGCGAGAGAGCTCGCGGATAGCGCGGCGCGGCGCGGGGACGTCGTGGTAGCCGTCGGCGGCGACGGCATGGCCGGCGCGCTGGCGGGCACGGTGGCCGCCGCGGACGGGACCTACGGCATCATCCCGGCCGGCCGGGGTAACGATTTCGCGCGGGCGCTCGGCCTGCCCGGCGACCCGGCGGCGGCGGCGCGGGCGCTGGCCGGCGGCCAGGTCAAGACCATCGATCTCATCGGCGCCGGGATTCCCGGCCAGCCCGAGGCCATCGTCGCGCTCAGCGTCTACCTGGGCGTGCCGTCCATCGCCGGGGAGATCGCCAACCGCAGCCGGCTGCTGCGCGGGCCGGTGGTGTACCCGGTGGCGGCGCTGCGCGCGCTGGCCCGCTGGACGCCCGCCAGCTTCCGGGTCGAGCCCGGCGGCCAGGATGGGATCCCCGGCGGTGATTTCGCCGCGTACGCCGTCGTCATCGCGAACTGCGCCTACTTCGGCGGCGGGATGAAGGTCGCCCCGGCGGCCGAGATCGACGACGGCATCCTCGACGTCGTCACCATGCGGCACGGGCCCAGGCTCGCGTTCCTTCGCGCCCTGGCGAAGATCAAGGATGGCACGCATGTCACGCTGCCGCAGATCAGCCTGGGGACGGCGGCGGAGGTGACCATCACCGTGAACCGGTCCATGTCGGCCGCGGCCGACGGCGAGACCCTGGCCGCCGCGGCACCGCTGCCGGCCGGGACGCCGCTGCGGGTCCGCGTGCTGCCCCGCGCCCTGCGGGTCATCACCCCGGCCCGGCCGTGACCGGCGGCCGGTTACCGGCGGCGCGGCGGGAGACGGTATAACCGGCTTGTGCCTACCGAAGATCAGCCCGGCCCCGGCTTCGATACCAGCGTCGCGCACCCGGCGCGGGTCTATGACTACTGGCTAGGCGGCACGGACAACTTCCCGGCCGACCGGGAAGCCGCCGAGCGGGTGCTCGCGGTCACGCCGGGCCTGCGCTTCCGGGTCCGGGCCAACCGGGCCTTCCTGGCCCGGGCGGTGCGGTACCTGGCCGGCGAGGCGGGCATCCGGCAGTTCCTCGACATCGGCACCGGCATTCCCAGCGCGAACAACACGCACGAGGTCGCGCAGGCGACGGCCCCCGACTCCCGCGTCGTCTACGCGGACAACGACCCCATCGTGCTGGCCCACGCCCGTGACCTCCTCACCAGCACGGACGAGGGCGCCACCGCGTACATCCAGGCTGACCTGCGGGACACCCAGGCGATCATCGACGGCGCGGCGCGCACGCTGGACCTCAGCCAGCCAGTGGCGATCATGCTGCTCGGGGTCCTGCACCTGATTCAGGATTCCGAGGACCCCTACGGGATCGTGGCCCGGCTGCTCGACGCCGTGCCCGCCGGCAGCTACCTGGCCATCTCGCACCCGGCCAGCGACATCCAGGCCGGGCAGGCGGAGGCGCAGCGGCGGTACAACGAGCGCGTGTCCACTCCGCAGACGCTGCGGACGCACGCCGAGGTCTGCCGCTTCTTTGACGGCCTGAGCCTGGTGCCGCCCGGCATCGTCTACGTGCATACCTGGCGGACCGACCCGGATGATGTTCCCGAGGGCGTCACCTCCGCCCACGGCGGCGTCGGGCGAAGGCCCTAGCCTCGCTCCGCGGCGGGAAGCAGCGGACCCGGGGTGGGCACTCCTGGCCGGCCAAACCTTACTTTGCCGGTGACTTTTACTTGATCTTTACCAGAACTAGTCGATAGGTTTGCCGCCTCCGTTCGCCGGCAACCCAGGGGGATCTCATGGCGCTCCGTGACTCAATGCGTGACTCTGCTGCTCCGTACCTGCAGCCCGGCGAGACGGTCCAGGCCGTATTCAGCGCCCAGACCGGCAGCCAGTGGATGGCCGCGCTGACCGGCATCTTCGTGTTCCTCAACTTCAACCGCTACCGGATCCTCGTGGTTACCCCGGGTCGCATCCTGGTCCTCGACGCGGGCAAGACGAGCACGAAGAAGGCCCGTGGCGTGGTGGCGGAACTGCCGCGGTCAACTCGCCTCGGCCCCGGCTCCGGCCTCTGGCATGTCATCCCCGTCGGCCAGGAGAAGCTCCGGGTGCACCGCCGCTTCTTCAAGGACCTCGCGGCCGCCGATAGCGCGGCCACCGCCGTCTGACCGTTATCCTCCTGCGGCCCGGGGGCCCGCGGGAGAGCGGGGCGCTAGCCCGCGGATGGCTCGCCGACCGGATCGTAGTAGTGCGCGTACTGCCAGATCCCCCGCTCGATCAGGGCGTCGTCGGTCAGCGCGCCGAACCGGCCCGGGGCCAGCGCCGCCACCCCGCCCGGCGGCGATCCGGTCAGCAGCCACGACGCCAGCGCCTCGCCGATGGCCAGCGAGGACGAGAATCCCGATCCGTTGCATCCGCTCGCGACCCACAGCCCGGGCACGTCGGGGACAGGCCCGGCGACGAACCGGCCGTCCGGGCTCATCGTGAACAGTCCCCCGCGATGCTCGGCGGCCGCCCCGGCCTCCGTGCCGGCCACCGCCAGCGGCGCCTCGCCGGCGACCTGGCCGGCCAGGTCGCGCAGCACGCCCAGATCGAGCGGGACGTCGTCGGTGCTGAAGGACCCACGCTCGCCCCTCGGGTCGAGCGGCAGCGGCGCGGCCTCGAAGCCGCCGAACATCAGGCCGCCCCGGGCTGGCCGCAGGTAAACGGCGGCGTCCGCCACCCTGGTGATCGGCTCGGCCGGGTCGACCTGCGGCAACGGCGCGGTGATGAGCAGCTGGTGCCGGACCGGGGCGACCGGGATCCGCGCACCGGCCAGCTCGGCGACTTGCCGCACCCACGCGCCCGCGGCGTCGACCACGGCCGGGGCGGCGATGGTCCGGGCCGTCGTCTGCACGCCGGTGACCCGGCCGCCGGATACCAGCACGCCGGTCACCGCCTCGTTTTCGAGCACCTCGGCGCCCAGCCGGCGGCAGGCGGCGAGGAGAGCCCGCACGAGGCTCATCGGCTCTTCGATATAGACGTCCTCCGGGCACCAGATGGCCAGCTCATCGGCCGATCCGCGATAGTACGAGACCCGGTCAGCCAGCTCGGCCGGCGCCGCCTCGCGCAGGTGCACGCCCCAGCCGCGGGACTGGCCGGCCTCGGCGCGGATGAACCCCTGGTGCCGCCGCGTGCGGGCGATCAGGAAACTCCCGGAGCGAGCCACCGCCAGCGGGACCCCGGCCCAGTCCCCGAAGCTGATGGCCAGGTCGATGCTGCGCCGGGCCAGGACCGTGCGCAGCTCATCGGCCTGAACCGACTTGAACAGGCCGGCCGCGCGGCCGGACGCCTGCGAACCCGGCGTGCGTCGCTCCACGACCACCACGGACCGGCCGTCCAGCGCGCAGCGCAGCGCCACGGACAGGCCGAGCGCGCCCGCCCCGATCACCACGACATCCGCCCGCACGGTGCCAGTGTGCGCTGCCGCGCACGTGACCGCCAGTGCCGCGGGGCCGGAGCCGGTCAGGTCATGACAATGGCGGCCGTTCCCGGATCAGTACCCGGGAACGGCCGCCACTCCTCGCGCCAGCCGACCGCACCGGACGCCTCGGCGCCCTGGTCACCGGCCGGAAGCTGGTCAGCAGTCCGGCCCGCCGGAGCCGGTCAGTAGCCGTAGCCTCCGCCGCCGCCGGACGAGCTGCTCGCCGCGGGCTTGGCCACGGCGAGCTTGGCGCCGGACGGGGTTACCGCCCACCACAGGTCGGCCGTGTTCCCGCCGGACGTGGTGATCCCGTTGCCCTTGTCCATGCCGGGCGCGGTGTCCTCGACGAAGGTGTACAGCGGGTGACCGTCATAGGTGAGCTGCTTCGAGCCATCGGATCGCGTGATCGATCCGAACTTGCCCGACAGCGACACGCCGGAGGCGACCTTGGTGCCCGCGGGCACTGGCGGCCAGAAGGTAGCGCACTTGCCGTTGCAGTTCGACTTGTTCGCCGTGTCGATGGCGTACCAGTAGAGCGTGCGCCCCTTCGCGTTGGTCAGCACCTTGCCCTGGCTGGTGCTTACGACCTTGATCCCTGGTCCGGCCGCGACGACAGCCTTGGCCGACGAGCCGGCACTGGGGCTGCTCGCGGCCGAGCTCCCGCACGCGGCCAGCATGACCGTAGCGGCGGCAAGGCCAGCTGCAGCCAGCCATCGGTTCCTCATTTGAATATCTCCATTCCGACTTGCGAGCATGTTCTGAGCTATACCTGCACCACGTGCCGCAGGCCGCCGGCGTTCACCGCGGCCCGGCGCGAGACCCGCCCGGCGCTCCCGGTCAGCCGCTGATGCGCTGGCAGAGCCAGGCCAGCGACAGCGGATACCGGTAGTCAATCCCGGCATGCGTGGCATCGAACAGCTCGAAGCGGATGACCTCGTCGGCGACCCCGGCCTCATGCAGCGCCACCCGGAACGCCGCGGCGCCAAGATCGAGGAAATAGTCGTCCCTGGTGCCCGCGTCGATCCAGATCGCGCGCAGCGAGCGGAGCGCGCCCGCGTACCTCGGTGCCATCCGCACCGGGTCCCAGTCCAGCCACTGCTGCCAGACGCCGGGTCGCAGCATCCCGGTGCGGGGGTCAAACGGCAGCTCGACCGTGCCGTCCTCGCGGGCGGAGAAGCAGGCGGACACCCCGAGCAGCATCAGCAGGTGCTGATCGGCTTCCCTGGTGAACGAGGGCCGGGACCGGAAATCGTCCCACCACCGCCAGATGTCCCCGTCGTAATCGCGGAGCATCCGCACGGCGGGGCCGAACTCCGGGATGTAGCAGTGCTCGTACAGCGCGTCGCCCGCATGCGTCGCGAGCGCGCCGAACAGGTCGGGCCGGAGCATCGGGGTGATCATCGCGCCGAACCCGCCGCTGGACTTCCCCATGATCGCCCGGTGCCCGGCGTCGCGGATCGTCCGGTAGCGCTCGTCTACCCACGGCACTACCTCGTCGCACAGGTAGGAGTGATACCGGCCGGTGCCATGGGAGTCGACGAACTGGCTGCCGCCATAGGCGGTCCACGCGTCCACGTAGACCACGATCGCGGGCGGCGCCTCGCCGTTCGCGAACACCGCGTCGGCCGTCTCCGGGAACGGCTGCCGGTAGGGATTGCGGTTGCGCCACATGGCGAGATGGCCGGTATAGCCCTGGATCACGTACACGGCCGGGTAGCCGCGGCCGGGCTCGTCATCGTAGCCGGGCGGCACGTACACCCACAGCGGCCGCTCGGCCGGGTCCCCGAGCGGGTTGCCCCGCAGCAGTTCGCTGCTGATCACGTGCTCGTCAATGCGTCCGGCTAGCTCGGCCGACCAGGGCAGCATGGGACCTCCCGCGGGAATCCTGCACCAGCCACCAGTCTGCCAAACCATCATTAACGCAGATCCCGTGGCCGGCCGGCTGCCGCCCAGCGCGTGCGGTAGTCCTGGCGCCGGGGTAGGGCCGGACATGGCAGCCTTGCCCTCATGAACTCCGTGCCGCCCGATCAGGTCGAGATGCACTTCACCGCGGCCGTCCGCGACCTGCCTCCCGGGGGGGCCCGCCAGCCGTCCGGGATGATCAGGGAGAACTCCTCGCTGAGCGCCCTGCGCTGCCTCGAGTTGTTCGACGCGCAGCTGGCCAGCCGGCATATCGACACCGCGGCCCGCTGGCTGCAGGCCGAGGGCGCCGGCTTCTACACCATCGGGTCGTCCGGCCACGAGGGCAACGCGGGCCTGGCCGCCGCGCTGCGGCTGACCGATCCGGCCTTGCTGCACTACCGGTCGGGCGCGTTCTACCTGGCCCGGGCGGGCCAGGCCAGCCCGCCCCGGGACGGCGTCAGCGACGTGCTGCTCGGTCTCGTGGCCGCCGCCGCCGAGCCCATTTCCGGCGGCCGGCACAAGGTCTTCGGGCACCGTCAGCTGAACGTGATCCCGCAGACCTCGACCATTGCCTCGCACCTGCCGCGGGCGCTCGGCCTGGCCTTCGCGCTGGCGCGGGCGGCCAAGCTCGGGATACCCGCGCGATGGCCGCAGGACGCCATCGTCGTCTGCAGCTTCGGCGATGCCTCGGCGAATCACTCCACCGCCACCGGCGCGATCAATACCGCGGCCTACTGCAGCTACCAGGGCCTGCCGCTGCCGCTGCTGCTGGTCTGCGAGGACAACGGCCTGGGGATCAGCGTCCGGACGCCGCCCGGCTGGATCGAGGCCGCGCAGTCGGGACGGCCGTGCGTCAGGTACTTCCATGCGGACGGAGCCGATCTGGCCGACGTTTATGACACCGCGGCCGATGCCGCCGCGTGGGTCCGGGACCGGCGGGAGCCCGCGTTCCTGCACCTTGAGATGGTGCGGTTCGGCGGGCATGCCGGCTCGGATGTCGAGGCCGGTTACCGCAGGCCCGGCGAGATCGCCGCCGACCTGGACCGTGACCCGCTGCTCGGCACCGCCCGGCTGCTGGCCTGCGGCGGCGTACTCACCCCGGACGAGATCCTGGCCCGGTACGAGGCATCGCGGGAGCGGGTGCTGGCGCTGGCCACGGGCGTGGTCGGGGCCCCGCGGCTGGCCTCGGCCGCCGCGGTGATGGCGCCGCTGGCGCCGCGGCGGCCGGCCGCGGTGGCGGCGGATGCCGCCCGGGCCGCGACGCCCGCGGCCCGCGGCCGCGCGTTCCAGCGCCGGCGGCCCGAGGACGAGGGACCGCTCACCGTGGCCCAGGCGATCAACCGGTCGCTGGCCGACGCCCTCGCCGCCCGGCCGGAGGTGCTGGTATTCGGGGAGGACGTAGCCCGCAAGGGCGGCGTCTACGGGGTGACCAGGGGGCTGCTCGGGCAGTTCGGCGCGGGCCGGGTGTTCGACACCGTGCTGGACGAGCAATCCATCCTCGGCCTCGCGCTGGGTGCCGGGCTGGCCGGCCTGCTGCCGGTGCCGGAGATCCAGTACCTGGCCTACCTGCACAATGCGGCCGACCAGATCCGGGGCGAGGCCGCCACGCTCCCCTTCTTCTCCCGCGCGCAGTACCGGAACCCGATGGTGCTGCGCATCGCCGGGCTCGCCTACCAGCGGGGGTTCGGCGGCCATTTTCATAACGACAACGCGGTAGCCGCGCTGCGCGATATCCCCGGCCTGATCATCGCCCTGCCGGCCAGGCCGGACGACGCCGCCGCGATGCTGCGCACCTGCCTGGCCTCGGCGCAGGCGGACGGCAGCGCCTGCGTCTTCATCGAGCCGATCGCCCTGTACCACGAGCGGGACCTCTACCAGCCCGGCGACGACGGCTGGCTGGCGCCATACGATCCGCCGTGGCGGTGGGCGGACACGCACATCCCGCCGGGCCGGGCCCGGGTCTACGGGGCCGGCGGCGACCTGACCATCGTGACCTTCGGGAACGGGCTGCGGATGAGCCTGCGCGTGGCCGCCCGGCTGGACGCCGACGGGATCGCCTGCCGGGTGGTGGACCTGCGCTGGCTGGCGCCGCTCCCGGTCCAGGACGTGCTGCGGGAGGCGTCGGTGACCGGCCGGGTCCTGATCGCGGATGAGACCCGCCGCACCGGCGGGGTATCGGAGGGGATCATCGCCGCCCTGGCCGACGCCGGCTACCCGGGCCGGCTAGCCCGGGTGGCGAGCGAGGACAGCTTCATCCCGCTCGGCGACGCCGCGGCCACCGTGCTGCTGTCCGAGCAGTCCATCGAGGCCGCCGCCCGCGCCCTGCTGCGCTAGACCGGGCGGGACCCGAGCAGGTGGCCGAGCAGCGCATCGGTCACCTGGCCGGCCGCCGAGACGTTGGCCAGATGCGAGGCGCCCCTGATCACGATCAGCCGGGACCCGCTGATCCCCGACGCGATCAGCGCGGCGTGCGGCGGCGGCGTGGCCGGATCCTCGGCGCCGGCGATGACCAGCGTGGGCGCCGTGATCGAGGCGAGCGAGTCCCGCTGGTCCATGCCGCCGATGGCCTCGCAGCAGCCGGCGTAGCCTTCCGGGTCCACCCCCCGCATCGCATCGACGATGCCGGTCACGGCCAGCGGGTCAGAGCGCCGGAACGCGGGGGTGAACCACCGCCCGGCGGCCTGGTCGGCGACGGGCCCCATGCCCTGGGACCGCACCAGCGCGGCCCGGTCGGTCCACATCGTGGCCGGCGGCAGGAACGCCGAGGTACAGCACAGGCCGAGGGCCGCGATCCGCTCCGGCGCGTGCGCGGCGAGCCAGATGCCGACCATGCCGCCCAGCGAGATCCCGCAGTACAGCACCCGCTCTATCCGGCCGGCATCCAGCAGCGCGAGCACATCGCCGGCCAGGTCGCCGATCGAGTAGGGACCGGGCGGCGCGGGCGAGCCGCCGTGCCCGCGATGCTCGAACCGCAGCAGCCGGAAGTGCGCGCGCAGCGCTGCGGCCTGCGGATCCCAGACGGCCCTGGTGGTGCCGACCGAGTTGCCCAGCACCAGGACCGGCGCACCGGGCGGACCGTCCAGCGACGCCACGAGCCGCACCGGCGACCTGGGCCGCGCCGGCACCGCGGGTCCGGGATCGGGGCGCGGATCAGACATCAAGGAAGACGGTCTCGCGCCCGCCCTGCAACCGGATGTCGAAGCGGAACGCACCCGGGCCGGCGCCCGGCTCGGCGACGGCGATGAGCGTGGCCCGGCGGTCCTCGGCCGTTATCGCGGCGAGCACCGGGTCGGCCGCGTTGGCGAGCCGCCTCGTCCGGGAAGTAGATCCTGGTGACCACCCGGTCCAGCAGCCCGCGCGCGAACACTGAGACGTCGATGTGCGGAGCCTCGGTCCGGCCGCCGGGACGCGGCAGGGCACCGGGCCGCAGGGTGATGATCCGGTACCGGCCGTCGCCGTCGGTCGGGCACCGGCCGAAGCCGCGGAACCCGGAGCCAGCCCGGGCCCCGGGCCGCCAGGCCGCCCCCGGTCCGCGGGGATCGTCGGGATGCGCGAAGCTCCCGTCCGGTGCCGCCTGCCAGGTCTCGATCAGCGCGTCAGGGACCGGCTCGCCCGCCCCGTCGAGCACCAGGCCGCTGATAGTGATCGCGCCCGGCGTCCCTTCCGGCACCACGAACGGCCCGTCCGGCCAGGGCAGCCCGATCGCGAGGAACGGGCCTATCGTCTGCGACGGGGTCAGCGGCAGGCTCACCGTGCCTCCTCCTCCGGCTCGAACACGGCCGCCTCGCGGCCGCGCAGCACGATGTCCCACTGGTAGCCGAGGGCCCATTCCGGCAGCGTCAGCCCGAGGTCGAAGCGGGCGATCATCCGCTCGCGCGCCTTCGGGTCGGGCACCGAGTTGAAGATCGGGTCCTGGGCGAACAGCGGATCACCGGGGAAATACATCTGGGTGATCAGCCGCTGCGTGAACGCGCGGCCGAACAGCGAGAAGTGCACGTGCGCGGGACGCCAGGCGTTGAGATGGTTCTTCCACGGATAGGCGCCCGGCTTGATCGTGACGAACCGGTACCGGCCCTCGGAATCGGTCATGCACCGGCCGGCCCCGTCGAAGTTCGGGTCGAGCGGCGCATCATGGTCATCGACGCCGTGCGCATACCGGCCGGACGAGTTGGCCTGCCAGATCTCGACCAGGGTGTCCGGCACCGGCCGGCCGCCGGAGTCGAGCACCCGGCCGGTCAGGATGATCCGCTCCCCCAGTGGCTCCCCGCCATGACGCCTGGTCAGGTCGGCGTCGGCGGCGGTCACCCGCTCCGCGCCGAGCAGCGGCCCGGTCACCTCGGTCAGCCCCTGGGCGAGCGGCACCGGCGGCCGCTTGGGCGCGCGCAGCAGCGATGAGCGGTAGGCGGGGGTATCCAGCGGCGGATGCACCCCGGCCGGGCGCTGGTAGGACGGCAGGATCAGGCCGGCCGGGGCCAGCGGCGCGTCGGTGCTCATCGGATCGCTCCCTCGGTGGCGGGGGTGGCCGCCCGCAGCGCGCGCAGGGCGGCCAGCTCGGCGGCGGCTGGCGGCGGAAGCTCGGCCAGGCCGGCCGAGACGGATAGCTCCCAGCCGGTGGCCGCCTTGACCTCAGAAACGGGCACCCCGGGGCAGACGCCGGTCAGGGCCAGCTCGAAGGTCACCGGGTCCGGCTCGAGCACGCCCAGATCGGTGATGATCTTCCGCGGGCCGGCGCCGGTCAGCCCGAGCCGCTCCCGGCAGCCGGGGCCGTCGCCGAACCCGACCGAGGTCACGAAGTCGACCTGCGGCACGAAGGCCCGCAGGCTCTGCCGCACGACCACGATGACCTCGCGGCAGGATGCGGCGATCTCCGGCGCGCCGCCCGCGCCGGGCAGCCGCACCGCCGGCCGGGCGTAGTCCCGGCCAATGACGGTGGTGTTGATATTGCCGAACCGGTCGATCTGGGCGGCGCCGAGGAATCCGACGTCGATCCGGCCGGGCTGCAGCCAGTAATTGAAGATCTCCGGCACGCTGACCACGGTGTCCGCCGTCTCGGCCAGGATGCCGTCGCCGATCGACAGCGGCAGCGCGCCCGGCTTCGCGCCAATCGTGCCCGACTCGTAGATCAGCACCAGGTTCGGCGCGTGGGTGGCCTGGGCCAGGTTGGCCGCCTCGCTGGGCAGCCCGATCCCGACGAAGCAGGTCATCCCGTCGCGGAGCGCGCGGGAGGCGGTGACCGCCATCATCTCGTCCGCTGTGTAGCCGGCCGCCGTCACTGCGCCCCTCCCCCGCTCAGGGCCCGATCATGATGGGCCCGATCATGATTAACGCGGCCGTCCGTCCCGGTGCCGTGCACATGCTCATCGAGCCAGCGGCTGAACGTGTCCCGGTCCCGGCTGATCGCGTCCCAGGCGATGTAGAAGTCGTTGTCGCGGGAGGTGTAACCCATCGCATAGGAGGGATGCGCGCCGCCCGGGACCGCCGCCACGTACCCGACCGTCCATTCCGGCAGCACGACGGCGCCCGGCCGCGGGTCAAGGGCCGCCACGATCTCCTCCACGGTGACCACCGACCGCCGGGCCGCGAGCACGGCCTCCTTCTGCACGCCGGTGATCCCCCAGAACTGGACGTTCCCGGCCCGGTCCGCGCGCTGCGCGTGAATCACGGTCACGTCCGGCCGGAGCGCGGCCACCGCGGTCAGCGTCTCGCCGGTGAACGGGCAGCTGATCTCGGCGATGTTCGGCGTCTGCGCGGCGAGACTCGTGCCGCTGTACCCGCGCAGCACCGCGAACGGCAGTCCGGAGGCCCCCGCCACGTACCGGTTGGCCATCCCGGCGTGGCTGTGCTCCTCCAGCTCGAGCGGGCCCGGCCAGGCATTCTGCACGGCGTCCCGGAACCGGTGCAGGGAGCCCACGCCCGGATTACCGCCCCAGGAAAACACCAGCTTGCGTGCGCAGCCCGCCCCGATCATCTGGTCGTAGATCACGTCCGGGGTCATCCTGACCAGGGTGAGATCACGGCGCCGCTGGCGGATCACCTCATGCCCGGCGGCGTGCGGGATCAGGTGCGTGAAGCCCTCCATCGCCACCGTATCGCCGTCATTAATGGCCCGGGCGACGGCCTCGGCCAGCGACACGATCTCCGCCACGTCTCTCCCGCCCTCTCGCCGCCTTTACCGAAACGATATCGACAACTGACCGCGGAGTGCACACCTGTGCGGACTACGGAGTACGTGGCCTCCGCCCGGCGGTCCCGGCGCCCGGCTCACGCCCCGGCCGGCCCGGCCGTCCCGGTGGCCGGCCCGGTCTCCTCGGCCAGCACCTGCTGCGCGATGGCGAAGGCGCGGTTCGCCGCCGGAACTCCGGCGTAGATGGCGACCTGCAGCAGCACCTCGGAGATCTGCGCCGGGCTCAGGCCGTTGCGGCGGGCGGCCCGCACGTGCAGGGCCAGCTCTTCCTCCTGCCGCAGCGCGGCCAGCGCGGTAAGCGTGATCATGCTGCGCTCGGCGCGGGTCAGGCCCGGCCGCGACCAGACCTCTCCCCAGGCATAGCGGGTGATCAGGTCCTGGAACGGCGCGGTGAAGTCCGTCGTGCCCGCCGTGGCCCGGTCGACGTGCGCGTCGCCGAGTACCTGCCGCCGGACCGTCATCCCCTGCCGGGCGCGGGCGGTGCTGGCCGCGTTAATCCCGGGGTCATCTGGCTGCGTCATCTGCCGCTCCTCGCGCCTGCCGTTCCGCCCGGCCCGCCTGGTCCGCCTGGTCCGCGAAACTACCTCCGGCATCTTCTCATGATCATGATCGGCCGGCCGGTCAGCACGCGGTCAGCGGCTGGCCGCGGCGCGGGCGGCGGCCTGCTCGGCGGGACGGGGCGGTCCGGCGCCGGGCAGGGTGAGGGTGATGCGCAGGCCATGCGGGTCAACCAGGGCCGCCTGGGCGGTCCCGTAGTGGGCGCTGGCGATGGCGGTGACGATGGCCAGGCCGAGGCCGGAGCCCGGCAGCTGCGGCTGCACGCCGGCCCGGTAGAAGCGGTCGAAGATGCGGGCCAGCTGATCGGCCGGGACCCCAGGGCCGTCATCGCTGACTTCGATCGTGACGGTGCCGCCGTGGCCGGCCGCGGTGATGGTGGCGGCGGCGCCAGCCGGAGTGTGGGCGCAGACGTTGGCGAGCAGGTTGTCGATGGCACGGCGCAGCATTTCCTCGTCGCCGGCGGTCGTCAGGCCGGGCGCGATAGCGGCGTGCCAGCTCCGCCCGGGGCTGGCGATCCGGGCCCGCTCGACGCACTCGCGGGTCAGTTCGGTGAGGTCAACCGGGTCGTGCTGGCGGCCGGGGTGCTGGTCGAGGCGGGCCAGCCGGAGCATGTCGTCGACCAGGCCGCTCATCCGCTGGGCTTCGTGCGCGATCCGGCGCATCGCCTCGTCGACTTGCGGGCGCTCGGTGAGGGCGCCTTGCTGGTACAGCTCGGCGTTGGCCCGCAGCGAGGCCAGCGGGTTGCGCAGCTCATGGCTGGCGTCAGCGAAGAACCGGCGGGTCAGTTCCTGGCTGGCCTCGCGCTCCTCGACGGAAGCCTCGATCCGGGTCAGCATCCCGTTCAGGGCCGTGCCCAGGCGGCCCACCTCGGTCCGCGGATCCTGCTGGCTGACCCGGTCGGTGAGGTCACCGGCGGTGATCCGGTCGGCCTGGGCGGCCATGGTCTCGATCGGGCGCAGGCCGCGGCGCATGATCCAGGCGATGCCCACCGCGACCAGCAGCCCGGCCGCCAGCGAGCCGAGGATGACGATGAGCTCAAGCCGGCTGACCGTCTTGTTCACCCCGGCCAGGCTGGTCGCGGCGACCAGGATGCGGCCGGCCTTGCGCGCCGTCAGCACCCGGAGCAGAGCCTGCCCGTTGCGGCTGCGGACGGTCCGGGCGTTCAGGCTGGCGTGCAGGGCAGGCAGGATGGCCCACGGGGGCACCAGGTCGGCATTGCCGCGGACGAACGCGATCGATTCCCCGCGGCCGGACACCGCCGCGACCCAGTACTGGCCCAGGACGCCGGGCACCAGCAGCCGCGGGCCGATGAACTTGACGGTCTTCTGCACCGGCTCCCGGGGCACCTTGGCGTGCCCGGTGCCGGGCCCGGCCTGGAACCATGTGATCTTCGCCGGCAGGTGAGCTTGCCGTTTCGGTGTGCTCTTCGGCGGCAGGTGAGCTGGCCCGTTCGCGGCCGCGGGCACGGCCACTTCCAGCGGGCGGTACAGGCTCAGGACGGTCTGCAGCCGCGAGTCGGTCTGGCCGACCAGGTACCCGCGCAGCGCGCTGACCGCAGCGAAATCGAAGCCCGCCAGCGCGACCAGCGTGACCGCCAGGACCCCGGCCAGCACCCGGGTGCGAAGCTGCGGCCGGCGGGGACCTCTCGGCCTCATCGGGGCCCGCCGGGTGTCATCGGGCGCCCGCCGCGTGGCCGGCGCCCGCCGCGTGGCCGGCGCCTGCCTCGTCCCCGGCGCCCGCCGCGTCGGCGGCGGCCGCGGCGTCACCGGGGCGAGGCAGGCGCATGCTGTAGCCGATGCCGCGCTGGGTCCAGATCACCTCGGGCCCGTGCCGGGCCAGCTTGCGCCGCAGGTACGCGACATAGGTCGCCACCACGGTGCCGGACCCGCCGAAGTCGTAGTCCCACACGTGGTCCAGGATCTGCGCCCGGGTCAGCACCCGGCCGGGGTTGAGCATCAGGTAGCGCAGCAGCCGGAATTCCGTTGGCGACAGGTCGACCAGGTGACCGGACCGGCGGACCTCATAGGTGTCCTGGTCAAGCTCGATGTCGGCGAAGGTGAGCACCGGCCCCGCGGCCGCGGCGCCGGGGCGGGTGCGGCGCAGCACGGTGCGGATCCTGGCCGCCAGTTCCTCCAGCCCGAACGGCTTGGTCAGGTAGTCATCGCCGCCGAGGGTCAGCCCGGTCACCTTGTCCGCCTGGGTGTCCCGGGCGGTCAGGAAGATCACCGGAACCCGGCTGCCGTCGGCCCGCAGCCGGCGGACCACCTCGAAGCCGTCGCCATCGGGCAGCATCACGTCCAGCACGACCAGGTCGAACGGGCGGTCCCGGGCCAGCCGCAGCGCCCCGGCGCCGGTCTCCGCCGTGCTGACCTCGAAGCCGAGGAACCGCAGCGACGCGGCGACCGCGTCCCGCAGGAACGGCTCATCATCGACTACCAGCAGTCCCCCGTGGTCACGGGGCAGGCTCGCCGCCGCGCCCATCGCCTCGCCTCCTCGCCCTCCCCGTCATCCGACCATGCCACCCTCAGCACCGGGTGCCAAATACATGCGAGTTTCATGTGAGCGCAGGTCCCGCCGTGGTGCCGTCCCGGCGTACTGGCGCCCCGGGCGTCCCGCCGTTCACACCGAACTCACACGCGATCCCCGCGGTGCCCTGAGGTCCGCAGTCCATGATGTTGCCCGGCGCAGTCATCTACTCTTGTCCGCAACTCCCGAATGGGGGCCATCGTGCCTCTGCAACTCCGAATGAGGCCCATCGTGCCGCCAGATCCCGGCGATGCCCGGTCGCGGCGGCTGCGCCGCCGCCGGATCGTGCTGATCGCCGTGGTCGCCCTCGCGCTCGTGGCCTCGATCGGCGGACTGCTTATCGCGACGACCATCAAGTCACCCGCCGAGCAGGCCGCGCAGTCCGCTCCGCCGGCCCTGACCCAGCTGAGCGTGCCGGTGACCCGCCAGGTGATTACCGGCACGGTGCTGGCTCAGGGGCTGGTCAAGCCCCCGCCCGAGGTGGCGCAGCTATCCGGGGCGAATACCGGCGCGGGGAGCGGCGAGCTGTCGGTCGTGACGAAGATCTTCGCCCGGCGCGGCAGTTACGTGCAGCCCGGCCAGGTCATCGTGGAGGTCGCCGGGCGGCCGCTGTTCGTCTTCGCCGGACGCGTTCCCGCCTACCGGAACCTCGTGCCCGGCGACACCGGCACCGACGTCGCCCAGCTCCAGGCGGGCCTGGAATCCCTCGGCTACTCGGTCGGCGAGGACACCAGCGGCGTGTTCGGCCCGGGCACCGCCGCCGCGGTCGCGGCCTACTACACCGCGCTGGGGTATTCCGTGCCGACGGTCCCCGGCACCAGCGCCGCCAGCGAAACCGGCCCGAAGACCGGCGGCACGCACGGCGCGAAGCATGCCCCGCAGCCGATGGTCCCGCTCTCCGAGATCATGTTCGTGCCGCGGTTCCCGGCGCGCGTGGTCAAGGTGGCCGGGCCGGTCGGCAGCGTGGCGAGCGGCTCGCTGGTGACGCTGTCCATGGGCAACCCGTCCGTCGCGGGCCAGCTCAGCCCGAGCGACGCCGCGCTCGTCCGCGCGGGCATGCGGGTCACGATCACGGATGCCGCGACCGGCCTCACCCGGCGCGGTCACCTCGGCCCGGTCGGGCGGCGGACTCAGACGAAGAAGAGCATCTCCGGTGGCGTGTACCTGCCGATGCGGATCCGCCCGGACCGGGCGCTGCCCGTCTCCCTGATCGGCCAGGATGTCTCGCTGACCATCAGCGCGGCGCGCAGCGACGGGCCGGTGCTGGCGGTGCCCGAGGCCGCCGTCTTCGCCCGCGCCAACGGCCGCCTGTACGTGACCAAGATGACCGGGCGTCAGTCCGACGTGCCCGTGCCGGTGCGCGTCGGGGTGACCGGCAACGGCATGGTCGGGGTCACGCCGATCGACGGCGGGACGCTGGCCACCGGGAACCGGGTGGCGATCGGCACGAACTACGTCCAGAACCTGAAGCCGGCCCGGTGAGCGGCACGTGACCGCCGGCCGCGGCGCACCGCCGGTCATCCGGCTGTCCGGCCTGGCCTATACCTATCCGGGCCCGCCGCCGGTCCGCGCCCTGGAGACCATGGACCTCGTCATCCGGCGTGGCGAGCATGTGGCCATCACCGGCCCGTCCGGCTCGGGAAAGTCGACCCTGCTGAACCTGGTCGGCCTGCTGGACCGGCCGACCGAGGGCACGATCGAGATCGACGGGCTGGACGTGGGCGCGGCGCCGGAGCGGCGCCGGGCCGCGGTGCGGGCGCGGCGGATCGGCTTCGTCTTCCAGTCCTTCCACCTGCTGCCGCACCGGACCGCCGCCGAGAACGTGATGCTCGCGCAGATCTACGCCGAGATCCCGCGGCGGACCAGGCGCGGCACCGCCCTGGCCGCGCTCGCGCAGGTTGGCCTCGATCACCGCGCCGATTCGCTGCCGACCGCGATGTCCGGCGGCGAACGGCAGCGCGTCGCGATCGCCCGCGCGCTGGTCAACCACCCGTCCCTGCTGCTCTGCGACGAGCCGACCGGCAACCTGGACACCGCTACCACCGCCGAGCTCTCCGACCTGCTGGACGGCTTGCATGCCGAAGGGGCCACGCTCCTGGTCATCACCCACAACCCGGCGGTCGCCGAGCGCGCGCAGCGGCGGATCATGATCCGCGACGGGCACCTGATCGAGCACGCCGGCCCCGCCGCGGCGGCTAAGAACGGAGGCCAGGGTGCAGGCGGAACCGACTAGGCGGCCGCCAGCCGCGCGGTCACCCTGGCTGCGGGCCGGCCCGTCCTCCCGGCTGCATCCGCGTGACCTGGCCGCCGAGGCACTGGCGGGATTGCTGCAGCGGCCGGGCCGCTCGGTACTGACCATGCTCGGCACGGTCCTCGGCATCGGCGGCTTCGTCGCGATCGTCGGGCTGTCGCAGACGGCCAGCGGCCAGATCGGCAGCACGTTCAACCGGCTCGACGCCACCCAGGTGACCGTGGCCGACACCGGGGCGCACCAGGCCGCCGCGCCGACCGTCGATTTCCCGGCCCGCGCGGACGCGATGGCCGACCGGATTCACGGCGTTATCGCGGCGGGAGTCTGGTGGAACGTGCCGTTCAAGCAGGCGGCCGTGAGCGCCCGGCCGCCGGGCCAGTCCGGCCAGTCCGGCGAGCTGGGGCTGCCGGTGACGGCGGCCACCCCCGGCGCGCTCGCGGCCAGCGGCGCGGTGCTGCAATCCGGCGTCCTGTTCAACCAGTTCCATCAATCCCAGGCCCAGAACGTCGCCGTTCTCGGCGCGGCCGCGGCCAGCGAGCTCGGGATCTCGGACCTGGCCGACCAGCCGGCCATCTTCATCCAGGGCCAGCCGTTCACGGTGATCGGCATCATCTCGGGCGACCAGCGGATACCCGAGCTGAACCTGGGCGTCAGCGTGCCCGAGACCACCGCGCTGCGCCTGTGGGGCCCCCCGCCGGCCTACCAGGCGGCGCAGATGATCATCCATACCCGGCTCGGCGCGGCTCAGGTCGTCGCCCGGCAGATCCCGGTCGCGCTCCGGCCGGACGATCCGAAGCTGCTGACGGCGACCGCGCCGGCCAGCCCGGCTCAGCTGCAGCACTCGGTGACGGCCAGCCTCAATACCCTGTTCCTGGCCCTGGCCGGCATCGCGGTCATCGTCGGCATGATCGGGATCGCCAATACCACCCTGGTCGCGGTCCTGGAGCGGGTCGGCGAGATCGGCCTGCGCCGCGCGCTCGGCGCCCGGCCGGTGCACATCGCGGCCCAGTTTCTCGCCGAGTCAACCGCCCTTGGCCTATTCGGCGGGCTGATCGGGGCCAGCATCGGGGTGGTGGCGGTGCTCGCGGTCACGATCTATCACAGCTGGACCGCGCTGCTGGATCCGAGGGTCGTGCTGGCCGCGCCCGTGGCCGGGGCGGTCATCGGGCTGCTGGCCGGCCTGTATCCGGCGCTGCGGGCCGGGACCGTCGAGCCCGCCGACGCCCTGCGCCGATGACGGAAGGCCGCACCGGGGCCGGGAGGGAGGACAGCATGAGACCTGCGCGCCAGGCCGTCACCGCGCTGAACGCCGCGTCCTCCGCACTGGCCTCCGTGCTGGCCGTTGCCCTGGTCGCGCTGCTGCTCGCCGCCTGCACGACGGGTAAGCCGGCCGGATCCGGCCCGTCCGCCGGAGCGCGCAGGCCCGGTGCCGGGCCGGCTCTCCGCCGGGCCATCGGCCTGGCCCGAGGCGGACGCGGGCCGGTCGGCGTCTTCGTCATCGGGCCCGGCGGGTTCCAGGGCGCCCTCGTCGCGCTGCCCGGGGGAGGCGGCCCGGCGGGCGGCAGCGGGCGCCCGAAGATCTCGGTGCCGCCGATTCCGCCGGCCGGCTCGGCCGCGGCCGTCGCCCTGCCGCTGGACAGCTACGAGGAGGTATCGGTCCAGGAGCAGGACGCGCTCGCGGCGGCCGGCGACCTGCTGACCCAGCGGTGCATGACGGCGGCGGGCTTCAGCTACCCGGTCGCCGCCGAGCCGGGCGGCGGCGAGGCGAACGTGCAGTCCTTCGAGGACGGCTACGGCATCAACAACCTGGCCCAGGCCGAGACCTACGGTTACAAGCAGCCCGCCCAGAATGGCCCGGGGCTCTCGCCGGCCCTGCTCGCGCTGCCCGGCTTCCTCGGCCAGCAGAACAAGCACGGAGCAGCCTGGACCAGTGCGCTGCTCGGCTTCGTCCCCGGGGCCCGGGCGCGCGCGCCGCAGCACCAGGGCTGCCTGCAGACGACGGATACCGACCTGTACGGCCGCCTCGGCGGCGACCCCAATCCCGATCCGGTGCCGCCGATCGCCATCGAGTCGGCGCAGTGGACGCAGTCCGATCCCCGCATCCTCGCCGTGCAGCGGGCGTGGTCGGCCTGCATGGCCCGCAGCGGCCTGAGCTACAAGTCCCCGGCGCAGGCGGCGGACCGCAACTGGCCGCGCACGCCGACCCCGGCCGAGATCGCCGCCGCGGTCGCGGATGTGCGGTGCAAGGCGAAGACGAACTTCGTGAACACCTGGCTGACCGTCGAGGCGGCCTATCAGCAGGCCCTGATCAGCCTGAACCTGACCTCGCTGTCCCGGCTGCAGGCCAGCTTCGGTGCGCTGCTGCGGCGCGCCGAGGTACTGCTGCAGCTCCCCGGCGCCGGGTTCCTGCGCGTCAGCCTGGGACCGGCCGGCCGCCGGCACCTCAGCCAGCTGCCGTGACGCCGGACTCGGCCAGGCCGGCCGCGGCCGCGGATCGCGGCGCTCAGCGGACCCCGGCACCCAGGTCAGGGCCGCAGGCGCGGGTCGAGTACGCGGTGGGCGGCCAGTGCGGCATCGGTGAACGCGCCGGCCGCGCCCAGGTAGCCGGCCGGGTCAAGGGCGGCGTCGACCTGGTCCGCGGTGACGCCCGCGGCGGCCAGCGTCCGGGCTGCCTCGCCGACCTTCAGCACCGCGCCCAGCGGCCTCCCGGCCGCGGCCGCGGCGGCGCTGGCCGATGCGATCAGGTCGTGCGCCGCCGCCGGGCCGAGTTCCGGCGCCAGCAGCGCGGCCACGTGCTCGGCCAGCGGGAACCCGCCGGCCGCGTCCAGGTTCGCCCGCATCCGCCCGGCGTCGACCACGAGTTCGGCCAGCAGCCCGGCGGTCCAGGACGAGGCCGAGCCGGTCAGCCGCAGCAGGTCGGCCAGGGGCTCCCATTCGGCGTGCCAGGCACCCGCGGCGCGCTGGTGCTCCTGCTCGGCGGCCGCGGCCAGCGTCGCGAGCAGGCCGGGCACGCGCCGGGTGCAGCCGAGTATCACCACCGCCGCCACCGGGTTGCGCTTGTGCGGCATGGCGGATGAGCCGCCGCGGCCCGCGGCGCCCTCGCACACCTCGGCCACCTCGGACTGCGCCAGCAGGGTGATGTCCCGCGCGAGCTTGCCCGTCGCGGCGGCCGCGGCGGCGAGCGCGGACGCCAGCTCCAGGATCCGCAGCCGGTCGGTGTGCCAGGGCAGCACCGGCACGGCCAGCCCGAGCTCGCCGGCCAGCAGGGCGGCGACCCGGGGGCCGGCCTCGCCGAGCACGGCCAGCGTCCCGGCGGCCCCGCCGAACTGCACCGCGAGGCGGCTGTCCTGGATCCGGGCCAGGCCGTGCCTGGCCTCGTCGATGGCCGTCAGCCAGCCCGCCGCGACCAGCCCGAAGGTAACCGGAACGGCCTGCTGCAGCAGCGTCCGGCCGATCATGATCGTGTCCCGGTGCGCGGCGGCCAGCGCGGCGGCGGCCGTGGCGGCATCGCCCAGGTCGGCCAGCAGGACGCCCAGGGCCCGCTTGGCGACCAGCATCGCGGCCGTATCGAGGATGTCCTGGCTGGTCGCGCCGTGGTGGACCGCGCCGGCCGCCCACCGCGGGACCGCGCCGGTCAGGGCCCGGACCAGCGGCGGCACCGGATTGCCGGTCGCCGCGGCCTGCCTGCCGAGTTCCGCCGCGTCGAAGGCATCCGCCTGCGCGGCCGCGGTGACCTCGGCGCCCGCGCCGGGCGCGGCCAGGCCCGCTCGCTCCAGCACGCGGGCGAGTGCGGCCTCGGCATCCAGCATGGCCTGCAGCCAGGCCGTGTCCCCGGTGTCGACGCCGCCGCGGCCGAAGATGCCCGCGAAGAGCCCTTCCTGACTGCGCACTGCTTGCTCCTTGTGAACTTGCTCCTGGTGAGGATGACAGGCCCGGTGGCACCGGCGGTCACCCGCCCGCAGGGTACTCGCCGGACGGCGCTCGCCAGGCAGGTGATGCGGCCGGGAAAACTCGTTCTGCAATCTTGGCGGCTGGTGCCTTATCGTCTCCTGTATGACCGTACAAACGCCCAGCGCGGGTGGTCCCTCCCTGCCGCAGGAACGCCGAATCGTCACCGAGATCCCCGGGCCCGCGTCGCGGGCGCTGCTTGAGCGGCGCCAGCGCAGTGTCGCGCGCGGGCTGAGCCACGTCCTGCCGATCTTCATTGCCGCGGCGGGCGGCGGCGTGCTCGTCGACGTCGACGGCAATTCGCTGATCGACTTCGGCTCGGGCATCGCCGTCACGGGCGTCGGCAACAGCGCCGAGCGGGTGGTCCAGCGGGTCACCGAGCAGGTGGCCAGCTTCACCCACACCTGCTTCATGGTGGCCCCGTACGAGGGGTACGTCGAGGTCTGCGAGGAGCTCAACCGGCTCACGCCGGGCGATCATGACAAGCGCTCGGCCCTGTTCAACTCCGGCGCCGAGGCGGTGGAGAACGCCGTCAAGATCGCCCGGTACGCCACCGGGCGCCCCGCCGTGGTTGCTTTCGACCACGCCTACCACGGCCGCACCAACCTGACCATGGCGCTGACCGCCAAGAACATGCCGTACAAGCACCGCTTCGGCCCGTTCGCCAGCGACGTCTACCGGGTGCCGATGGCCTACCCGCTGCGCTGGCCGGGCGGGCCCGAGCGCTGCGCCGCCGAGGCGCTCGACGTGGTGAAGAGCCTCATCCACACGCAGGTCGGCGAGGACAACGCCGCCGCCGTGCTGATCGAGCCGATCCAGGGCGAGGGCGGCTTCATCGTGCCGCCGGACGGGTTCCTGCCCGGGCTCGCGGAGTACTGCCGCGCGAACGGCATCGTCCTGATCGCCGACGAGATCCAGAGCGGATTGTGCCGCGCCGGGGACTGGTTCGCCTGTGATCACGAGTCGGTCGTGCCGGACCTGGTCACCACGGCCAAGGGCATCGCGGGCGGGCTGCCGCTGGCTGGCGTGACCGGCCGCGCGGACCTGATGGACGCCGTGCACCCGGGCGGCCTCGGCGGCACCTACGGCGGCAACCCGGTCGCCTGCGCCGCGGCCCTCGGCTCGCTGGAGACCATGGTCAAGGAGGACCTGGCGGCCCGGGCCCGCCGGATCGGCGACATCATGCTGCCCAGGCTGCACGCGATCGCGGAGTCCAATCCGGTCATCGCGGATGTCCGCGGCCGGGGCGCGATGCTGGCCGTCGAGCTGGTGAAGCCCGGCGGGATCGAGCCGGACCCGGCCGCGGCGGCGAAGGTGGCCTCGGCCTGCCATCAGGCCGGGCTGCTCGTGCTCACCTGCGGTACGTTCGGGAATGTACTGCGCTTCCTGCCGCCCATGGTGATCGGCGAGCCGCTTCTGAACGAGGGCCTGTCGATCCTGGAGGAGGCATTCGCCAGCCTGTGAACCCGGCGGCGGTTCCCCGTTGCACCAAGGAGGACTCGTGCTGCCAGCAGGCTCCCGGCCGCGCCGGATGACGATCGGCTTCGGCTCGGCCGTGGCCGCCGCCAGCGTGGCCGCGCTGTCAGTCTTGGCCGCATCGGCGCCGGCCGATGCCGCGAGCAGCCTGCACATGGTGCCCGCCGCGGGCAGCGTGCACTATGTCGCGCTCGGTGACTCGTACTCCTCCGGGCTCGGCGCCGGCCACGACATCGCGGCCAGCGGTTCGTGTGACCGGAGCAGCGATGCCTACCCGGCGCTCTGGAGCGCGGCGAACGGGCCCGCGTCCGCCGTCTCGGTGGCCTGCGCCGGCGCCACCACGAGCACCGTGCTCAGCAGCCAGATCCAGGCGCTGAGCACTGCCACCACGCTGGTCTCGATCACGATCGGCGGCAACGACGTCGGCTTCAGCTCGGTGATGGAGACCTGCGTGCTGAGTTCGACGGGCAGCTGCGTCAGCGCGATCGACGCGGCCGAGAGCGAGATGACCAGCCAGCTTCCCGGTGAGCTTGACGGCGTGCTCGACGCGATCACCGCGAGCGCGCCGAACGCCCGGGTGGTGGTCCTCGGCTACCCGCACCTTTACGACCTGAGCCGGTCCGCTGGCTGCTTCGGCCTCAGCAGCACCGACCGCGCGGACCTGAATCAGGCCGCTGACCTGCTGGACGGCCAGATCCAGGCGGCCGCCGCCCGGCACGATGATGTGTTCGCTGACGTCAGGTCCGCGTTCGCCGGCAACGAGATCTGCGACTCCAGCAGCTGGCTGCACGCGGTGAACATCTTCGACCTGCCGGAGTCCTACCATCCGACCGCGGCCGGCCAGGCCGACGGTTACCTGCCGGCGTTCAGCGCGGCCGCGGGCTAGCTTCCGGCTGGCCGGGTCACCGGATGATGGCGATGTTCCCGGACTGGTCGGTCACGGTGATCACATGCGGTGAGGCCGGATTGTGGGGCACCTGTACGGAGGTGCTGCCGGAAGCGGTGCGGGCGTCGACCCGGTAGGCGGTGCTGCCACCGGGCAGCACCAGCTTGACGTCCCCGGAGTCGCAGGTCACCTGGACTCGCGCGGGCACGCTGGCGAACGTGAGGGTGATGTTGCCGGACTGGTCCGTGACGGTCATGTCCGGACTCTTCAGGCCGGCCGCGGTGACGTCGCCCGACTGGTCCTTGATGGTCACGGACGGCCCGGTCAGGCGGTCCGCGGTGACGTTACCCGACGAGTCCTTGATAATCACGGACGGCCCGGACAGGCCGGCCGCGGTGATGTCCCCCGACTGGTCGCTGATCAGTACGCCGGCGGTCATCGCCGATGCGTCGATATTGCCGGACTGGGCCTGCAGCGTGACGGGCCCGTGCAGCCCGCTGGCCGCCAGGTCGCCGGAGTCGTCGGAGACGTCGGTGGTGAGCCCGGCCGGCATGGTGACGGCGAAGTCGACCGAGCACGGCCCGGTCAGGTCCTCGCAGCTGGAGTGGATGAACGTGCCGGAATTCGTCGACCGCCAGGTGATGTGCGGGCGGACCAGCGAGTAGTGGGCCGTGCCGGTGGCCCGGACGACGCCGGTGCTGCTGCCGCGCAGGCTGACCTGGCCGGAATTGACGGCCAGGGTGAGGGTATGGCTGCGGACCGGGATCCTCAGGTGCACCCGGTAACTGGCCTGGCCCGCCCAGGCCACGGCGGTCAGGGCCGTCCAGCCGATGAGGACGAGGGCGACCGGCACGCCGATGGCCAGCGCCACCCGGCGGCCCGGGGTCATGGGCAGGGACTTTGTCATGGTTGTCCGGCTCCCAGGTAGCGCAGGACGGCGAGGACCCGCCGGTGGTCACGGTCGGCCGGCGGCAGCCCGAGCTTGGCGAAGATGCTGTTGATGTGCTTCTCGACCGCGCCATCGCCGACCACGAGCGCGGCCGCGATCGCCGCGTTCGAGCGGCCCTCGGCCATCAGCGTGAGCACGTCGAGCTCGCGGCGGGTGAGGCTGGCCAGCGGATTGCGGCTGCGAGCCAGCAGCTGCGCGACCACCTCGGGATCCAGCGCGCTGCCGTTCGCGGCCACCCGGTCCAGCGCGCCGAGGAACTCGGTCAGGTCAGCGACCCTGTCCTTCAGCAGATAGCCGACGCCCTGCGGGCGGTCGGACAGCAGCTCGGTGGCGTACCGTTCCTCCACGTACTGAGACAGCACGAGCACTCCGACCTCCGGCCAGCTGGCCCGCACCACGAGCGCCGCGCGCAGCCCCTCGTCGGTGAAGGTCGGCGGCATCCGGACATCCACCACCACCACGTCAGGCCGGTGCGCCTCGACCGCGCGCAGGAAGGTCTCGGCGTCGCCGGCCGCGGCGGCGACGTCATGCCCGGCCTCGGCCAGCAGCCTGGTCAGGCCCTCGCGCAGGAGCACGGAGTCCTCGGCGATCACGACCCGCATGGCAGTAGCACCTCGATCGACGTCGGTCCCCCCGCCGGGCTGCTGACCGACAGCCGCCCGTCCACTCCGGCCGCGCGGCTGGCCAGCCCGGACAGGCCCTGCCCGGCCGGGTCGGCGCCGCCGACTCCGTCATCGCTAATCGTCACCCTGAGCATCTGCCCGGAGCGGTCCACCGCGACCTCCGCATGACTGGCGCGAGCGTGTTTCGCCACGTTGGTGAGAGCCTCGGCGACCACGAAGTAGGCAATGGCCTCGATGCCCGCGGGCGGCCGGGCCGGGAGGTCGACCCGGACCGTGACCGGTACCGGGCTCAGCGCGGCCAGGCCGGAGAGCGCGGCGTCCAGGCCGCGATCCGAGAGCACCGGCGGATGCACGCCCCGGACCAGATTCCGCAGCTCAGTCAGCGCCTCCTTGGCCTGCTCATGCGCCTGATCCACGATGGCGGCCGCGGCCGCGGGATCGGTGCCGAACTTGGCCCGGGCCCGGCCGAGTTCCATGGCCAGGGACACCAGCCGCTGCTGCGCACCGTCATGCAGGTCACGCTCCATCCGGCGCCGTTCGGCTTCGGCGGCGCCCACCACGCCGGCCCGGCTGCGCTCCAGCTCCCCGATCCGGGCGGTGAGGCTGGCGTCCCCGCGCGGCCCGAGCAGCCGCCGGCCGACCACCGCGTCGGCGGCCGCCAGCCCTCCGGTCAGCGGCGGGGCGATGAGCAGCAGGATCAGGCCGGCCACGACCGCGGCCGTCTCCCGCCCATGGCCGGCCAGCGTCCAGTCGCCCAGGTGCGCGGCGCCTCCCGGCAGCGCCCGGTTATAGGCGGGCAGGGCGACCAGGGCGAGCCCCAGCGACCAGATCGTCACCATGATCGCCGCCTGGATGGCGCTGAGCGGGAACCTGAGCAGCGCGTAGCAGAGATGCCGGACGGGGGCCGGGCCGAGCATCGTGCGCAGTACCCGCCGCCATCCCGTCCCGGCGGCCGGCGGTGGCGGCGGGGCGGCGATATTCCCGCCGAGCAGGAGCGCGAACCTGGCCCGCTCGGCGCGGGCGAACTGGGCGCAGAGCCAGAATACCGAGGCCAGCACCGGCACGCCGACCAGGAACAACGGCACCAGGCTGACCCCGACGCCGATGCCGACGATCACGACGATGCCGGCGATCAGGCCGATCAGCAGGCCGGCCAGCAGGTGGACAATGGCCAGCCACGTCCGGGCGGAGAAGACCGGCCAGACGACCCGCGCCAGGACGCCGCGGCGCATGGCCTCGGTTCCCGTTCCGGTCATCGGCCTCTCCTGGCAATCGCGTTCACGGCACGCCTTGGCGTTCCTGTTGTCCTCCGACGCTAGGCGCGCCGCGGCCCGGTGCCTATCCCGCCGCCCCCCGGGTGCGCAGGGAGGCTATCCCCACCCCGGATCCGGCCGCCAGCAGGATGCCGTCAGCACCCCCTGATCCCCAAGGCTCTGGAGTATCAGTCACGCAACTCTCTCAGCCAGTGAGGTCTCCATGAACCGGCCGCTCACCCTCAGGACGCAACCGCTGCCCGGTGCGGCTCCGCCGCGCCAGCATTCCCGCGCCAGCTCCCCCGTTGTCGAGCGGATCGCCGGCTGGAGCGTGCGGCACCGCAAGACGGCGGTCCTCGGCTGGCTGCTGCTGGTCATCGGCGCCGTCATGGTCGGCAGCCTGCTGGGGACCAAGAATCTGTCCAGCTACGACCCCGGCCAGGCCGGCCAGGCCGAGCGGGTACTGAACCGGCCCGGCGTGATCCAGCCGCCCGCGGAGAGCGTGCTTATCCAGTCGCGCTCCCCCGGCCGCACCGTCCGGAACGACCGGGAACTGCGGCTGGCCGCGGCCCAGGTGGCGGCCGCGCTGCGCCGGATGCCGAGCGTCGCGGCCGACGTGCGCGCTCCGCTGACGCCGGGCGGCACCGGCCTGATTTCCCGGGACGGCCGGTCGGCCCTGGTCACGTTCGCGGTGGCCGGCAACCAGAACAACACGGACCAGACCGTGGTCAGCGCGGAGCGCGCGGTCGCGGGCGTGCAGGCCAGGCATCCCGGCCTGCGAATCGCGGAGGCCGGCGATGCCAGCGTGGACCGGGCGACCAACAACATCGTCAGTGCGGCGTTCCGGCATGCGGAGCTGACCTCGGTACCGGTCACGCTCGTGCTGCTGCTGCTGGTGTTCGGCGCGCTGATCGCGGCCGGCATCCCGCTGCTGCTGGCTGGCACCGCCGTGGTGAGCGCGATCTCGCTACTCGCGATTCCGAGCCGCTGGGTGCCGGTCGGCAGCACCACGGCATCGGTCGTGCTGCTGGTCGGGATGGCCGTCGGCATCGATTACTCGCTGTTCTACCTGCGCCGGGAGCGCGAGGAGCGTGCGGCAGGCCGCAGCCAGGGCGAGGCGCTCCGGATTGCCGCGGCGACGTCGGGCCGCGCCATCGTGGTGTCCGGGCTGACCGTGATGATCTCGCTCGCCGGGCTCTTCCTCAGCGGGATCGACGTCTTCACCGGGCTCGCGATCGGCACGATCACGGTGGTCGGCATCGCGGTGCTCGGCTCGCTGACCGCGCTGCCGGCGATGCTGTCCATCCTGGGCCGCTGGGTGGACCGCGCGCGGGTCCCGTTCCTCGGCCGCGTCCGGACTACCGCCCGCCGGTCCCGGCTGTGGGAGAGCCTCGTGCGCCGGGTCGTGGCCAGGCCGCTGGCCTGGGGCGCCACGGCCGGCGTCATCCTGGTGGCCATCGCCGTTCCCGCTTTCGGCATGCGACTGGCCGACCCTGGCCTGCATGACCTGCCCAGTGACATCCCGGTCGTGCGGACCCTGCTGGCCGTCCAGCGGGCGTTCCCCGGCGGCCCGGCGCCGGCCGAGGTGGTCGTGACCGGCCACGGGCTGGACGGCGCGCCCGTCCGGCAGGCGATCTCCGCGCTGCGGGCCCGCGCGGGCCGCGGCGGGCCCATCCGCGAGCCGGTTACCTCGGCACTGCTCGGCCACGGCAGCGTCCTGGTCGTCTCCGTCCCGCTCGCGGGCAGCGGCACCGACGCCGCCTCGGACCGGGCCCTGGCCACGCTGCGCGGTACCGTGCTGCCCGCCACCCTCGGCAGGGTCGGCGGCATCGACTACGCCGTGACCGGGCTCACGGCCGGCAGCCACGATTTCTCCGCGCAACTGGACAGCCGATTGCCGCTGGTCTTCATCTTCGTGCTGGGCCTGGCGTTCCTGGTGCTGCTGTTCACGTTCCGGTCGATCGTCATCCCGGTGATGTCGATCGGGCTGAACCTGCTATCCGTCGGCGCCGCGTACGGGCTGCTGACGCTGATCTTCCAGGATGGCCATCTGCAGGGCCCGCTGGGATTCAGCTCGTTCGGCGGGATCGTCCCGTGGATGCCGCTCTTCCTGTTCGTGCTCCTGTTCGGGCTGAGCATGGACTACCACGTCTTCATCCTCAGCCGGATCCGCGAGCTCAGGGACGGCGGAGCCACGACCAAGGACGCGATCATCGACGGCATCAGCAGCAGCGCCGGGGTGGTCACCAGCGCGGCCGTGATCATGGTGGCGGTCTTCTCCATTTTCATCACGCTGTCGGTGATCGAGTTCAAGATGATCGGGATCGGGATGGCCTCGGCCATCCTGATCGATGCCACCGTGGTCCGCGGGATCCTGATGCCCGCGATCATGTCGCTGCTGGGCGACAAGACCTGGTATCTGCCCCGGTGGCTCGGCCGGCGCCAGCAGCTCACGTCATCGCCCGGGCCGCGATAAGACGCTGGCGCCCCGGCGCGCCGCGGGCCGCCGCCCGCGGGCGTCCGCCGACCTGCTCGCCCGAGCCTTCAGCGTGCCTGGCGCGCATGCCCGCCCGGGCTGGCAGCTGGCCGGAGGCCCAGTGACGGCTTAGGCTCCGCCCCCCGCCGACAGGGGCTCGGTGGCGGTGACGTGCAGATGATGCGTCCTGCCGTCGGCCCGGTAGGAGCGACGGCCGGTATAGATGATGGTTACGCGCGTGAAGTACCGCTGGCCGGCGTGGCCCGGCCACGGCCGTGGCCCGCCACAGCGCAGCGAGCGCCGGGAAGCTGTGGAAGTGGCCGGACACGCAGTTCGGGCGTGCAGTCGTTGAAGGTGCTCCTGCCCTGTGGCGAGCGCCGAGGATGACCCCCAGGTCTTCCAGTGCAGCCCGGTCAGGGAGGAGTTCCCGTCCGCGCATGCCAGTACGTACTGGCGCGGGCGGATCCGGCCGTGCATGCGCGCAGTTGACCACGACCGGGACGCTGCTCGCTGCCGCGATTGTGACGGCGGGTGCCTGCGGCCGCCCGGCCGCGGCGGTCGACGCCGCCGCGGTGGTCGTAACTGTCCGCGAGCGCGACGATGCCGCACGCCGCGACGGCGGTGGCCTTGGTACTCAATCCGGGTGAATTGAATCCTCATCGATAGCCACCTTTGCGGTATTACGGGAGCTCGCTACGTTACGTGTCGACCGCATGACTGTAGCGGCGCGGGCAGCTCAGGTAGCCGGGCCACGCCGCGATATGACCCGGTACCCGGCGCCGCGCCGGTTGATACTGGTCATGTGCGGCAGGTGTTGTGTCCAGTGCTGGTCGGGCGGGATGAGGAATCCGGCCATCTGCAGGCTGCCCTGGCCAGCGCGGCGGCGGGGCGCGGCGGCACGGTGCTGCTGACCGGGGAAGCCGGGATCGGGAAGTCGCGGCTGGTCCGCGAGATCGCGCGGGCGGCTGGCGCGCGCGGTTTCGTGGTCCTGGCCGGGCGGGCGGTGGCCGGGGGCGTCCCGACGCCGTTCCGGCCGTTCGCCGAGGCCATCGTGGCGGCCGGGCGCGCGGGCGGGCTTCCCGACAGTGCGGAGCTGGATCCGTTCCGGCCCGCGCTGGGGCGGCTGGTCCCCCAGTGGCGGCCGCCGCAGAGCGCCGCGGGTGACGAGTCGCTGGTCTTCCTCGGGGAGGCGACGCTGCGGCTGCTGCACGTCCTGTCCCCGGACATCGGGTGCCTGCTGGTCCTGGAGGACCTGCACTGGGCTGACCGGGAGACGCTGGCGCTGCTGGAGTACCTGGCGGACAACCTGTCCGCCGAGCGGGTGCTATGCGTCGGGACCCTGCGCGACGAGGAAGGCGGCGGGGCCGCCGGCCTGGCCAGCGTCCTGGAGACGCGCGGGTCTGCTGTCGTGCTGCCGCTGGGCAGGCTGGATCCGGCGGCGATGGCCCGCATGGCGGTCGCCTGCGTCGGCGCCGCTGACCTGCCGGGCGCGGTCCAGACGTTCGTTGCCGAGCGGGCCGAGGGCGTCCCCTTCCTGGTCGAGGAGGTCCTGGCCGGCCTGATCGGGGAGGGCGCGCTGACCGAGCGGGACGGCAGCTGGCAGGCCAGTGACCTGGCCGGGGCGGCCGTACCGGCCACGTTCGGGGATGCGGTGCGGCGGCGGCTTGACGCTGTCGACGCCGATTCCCGCCGGGTTATCTGCGCCGCCGCGGTCCTCGGCCGCCGTTTCGACTGGGCGCTGCTGAGCCCGGTCACCGGCATGGCCGCCGCTGATGTCGTGGCGGCATTGCGGCGCGGGGTGGGCCTGCAGCTGATTGCCGCGGACCGCGATAGCTTCCGGTTCCGGCACGCGCTCACCCATGAGGCGGTGCTGGCCGGGTTGCTGCCGCCGGAGCGGGCGCTGCTGGCCGACCGGGCCCTGGCCGCAGTGGAGGCAGCGCACCCCGGCCTGCCCGGCCTCTGGTGCATGCTGGCCGCCGAACTGGCGGAGCGCGCGGATAACCGGGGCGCAGGCCGGCGCGCTGCTGCTGGAGGCCGGGCGGCGCGACCTTGCCCTCGGCGCTCTGGCCAGCGCCGAGCACACGCTGATGCGGGCCCGCGCCCTGATCGGCCCGGATGACGCCATGCTGCGCACCGGCGTTGATGAGGCCCTGACTGAGGTTTTCGCGATGTCCGGGCAAGTCGACCAGGCCATCGAGATGGGCAAGACGCTGCTCGCCCGGCTGGGCGGCGGGACTCCATCGGTCCGCGCGGCGAGCCTGCAGCTGGGGATCGCGCGGGCGGCGATCGCCGGTGCGCGGTGGGCGGAGGCCGCGGCCAGCATCGAGATCGTCCGCGGGTCCCCCGGGGCCGATACGGCCCAGGCCGATGCCTGCGCGGCGCAGGTCGCGGTCGGCCGGGGCCAGCTGGCCGAGGCGGACGAGCTGGCCCGGGCCGCGTTGCGCGCAGCCGAGGATGACGGCCGGCCCGAGGTGGCTTGCGAGGCGCTCGAGGTGATCGGGCGGGTCGCCCGGCAGCGTGACCTGGAAGCGGCGGAACGGGCATTCGCCCGGGCCGCGGCGGTCGCCAGCGCGAACGGCCTGCAGCTGTGGCACCTGCGGGCGTTGCATGAACTGGGGACGATCGACCAGCTGCGCACCGAAAGCGTGGACCGGCTGCTGGCAGCGCGTGAGCTGGCGGTGGCCCAGGGCGCGCTGGCCCTGACGGCCACGCTGGACCTGCAGATCGCCGCCGGGCTGAACAAGCAATTCCGTGCCGATGAGGCACTGGCGGCGGCCCGCCGGTCGGCCGCCGCGTCGCGCCGGTTCCACCTGGCCACACTGCCCATGGCGCTCATCTTCCAGGCCACCGCCCATGCCATCCGCGGCGAGGAGGCGGAGATGCAGGCCAGGATCGCCGATGCGATCTCGCTCGCCCCTCAGGATCAGGACGTGCTCGGCTGCGCCTGGGGGCACTGCCGGGCGACATTCTCGCTGCTGGCCGAGGAGATCGATGCGGCTCACGCCCAGATGGAGACGGGCGCCGGGCTGCTGCTGAGTTCCCCGGCCACGATCGCGCCGCCGTTCCTCGGGCTTTGGCCGCTGCTGGGCGCCGCGCTGGATCGTGGCGCGCAGGACGCCGCCGCCCGGGTCCGGTCCGCGCACGGTACCCGGCACCGCGTGGTCGCGGCCCTGCTCGGCTACGCCGATGCCATCCTCGCGGGCCGGCGGGGCGCGCGCGCGGAGGCTGACTCGGCGTTCGCCGCCGCGGACGCCGAGATGGGCCCGCTGGTGGCCTGGTACCGGCACTACGCCCGCCGGGTCGCCGCTGAGGCGGCCCTCGCCGATGGCTGGGGCGACCCGGTCGGGTGGCTCCGTGAAGCCGCCGCCTACTTCGCCGCGCGCGGCGATGACCGGGTGGCCGCAGCTTGCCGGGGGCTGCTGCGCCGGGCCGGGGCACCGGTTCCGCGGCGACGGCGCGGCGACGGGCAGCTGCCGGGCCAGCTGGCCGCGCTGGGCGTCACCGAGCGGGAGGCTGACGTCCTCAAGCTGGCCTCGCAAGGCCTGGGCAATCGGGAAATCGCGGAGCGGATGTTCCTGTCGCCGCGCACCGTCGAGAAGCACGTGGCGAGCCTGCTGGCCAAGACCGGCCTGCGCCGGGCCCAGCTAGCCGGGTATTCCGCCAGGCTGGACGGGCCGGCTAGCTGGGTATTCCGCCGGGCTAGATGGGTAGCCGCCGCGCCGCGGATTGGGTGATCGCACCGATGTGGCGGGCCATGGCCGCGCGCCACGATGCAGGCAGGCGGGGATACCAGCCCGCCCGTACCGGGAGGCACCCGATGGCGGTCAACGTGGCGAAGCTCAGCGAGTTCACCGGCGAGTTCGGGACCGAGCCCGGCACCGGCGGAAGCCGGGCACCGGGAAGCCGGGCACCGGGAGCCGCACCGGAGTGCTGGCGCTGCCCGGGGCCCGGGTGGTGTACGAGGTGACGGGGCACGGGCCGGCCGTGGTGCTGGCCCACGGTTTCGGGCTGGACATGCGCATGTGGGATCCGCAGGTTGCGCATCTGGCGGAACGTTTCCGCGTGGTGCGCTACGACTGCCGCGGGTTCGGTTCCTCCGGGCCGCTCGACCCCGCCGTCCCCTACACCCACGCCGGTGACCTCATCGCCTTGCTTGATCACCTCGCCATCGCCGACGCGGTGCTGGCCGGGTTGTCGTTTGGCGGGCGGGTGGTCCTGCAGGCCGCGCTGGCGGCCCCGGCCCGGGTCCGGGGCCTGGCGCTGCTGGATGCGGTGCTCGACGGCGTTCCCTGGGACCGGCCGTCAGCGGATGCGCTGGATGAGGTCGCGCGGCAGGTCCAGGCGGGCGGGGTCCTGGCCGGGCCGGGCGGCGTGGCTCGCGCATCCGCTGTTCGCCGCCGCGCGCGAGCGGCCAGGCATCGCGAGCCGGCTCGCGGCCATGGTCGCTGGTTACCCGGGCCAGCACTGGCTCGGCCAGGACCCGCACTCCGAAGCCCCACCGCCCATCGACGCGCTGGCGGACGTGACCGCGCCGACGCTGGTGCTGGCCGGGGAGCGGGACGTGCCGGGATTCCTCGAAATGTCGGCCGTGCTCGCGCGCCGCATCCCTGGTGCCGAGTACTACGTCGTCGCCGGCGCCGGCCACATGGTCAACCTGGAGCAGCCGGCGGCCGTCAACGAGCTGCTGACCCGGTTCCTGGACGGGCTTGCGCCGGCCGGGACACCAGCAGGCCAGGAGCATGGGCAATGGAGCCAGTGAAGGTGGCGGCCGTGCAGGCCGCTCCCGTCCTGCTGGATCGCGACGCAACGATCAGCAAGGTAATGGCGCTCGCCGAGCAGGCGGCGGCCGAGGGCGCCCGCATCGTGGCCTTCCCCGAGGCGTTCATTCCCGGCTATCCGGACTGGGTCTGGCGGACCCGGCCGTGGGACGCCGATGCCACCGCCCTCTACGCCAGGCTCTTCGACCAGGCTGTGGTGGTCGGATCCGCGGCCACCGACGTGCTGGCCGAGACCGCCCGGCGGCTGGGGATCTGGCTGTCGGTCGGCGTCGATGAGCGCGACGACAAGGACTCCACCATCTACAACTCCCTGCTGCACTTCGCGCCGGATGGGACGCTGGCCGGCCGGCACCGCAAGCTCATGCCCACCGGCGGCGAGCGCCTGGTCTGGGGAATGGGTGACGGATCGACTCTCAAGGTCATCGATACCGCCTTCGGCCGGCTCGGCGGGCTCATCTGCTGGGAGAACTACATGCCGCTCGAGCCCGCGCTGGCCGCCAGCAATTCGACCCCGTCGGCCACTACAGCCGCAGCGACATCCTTCGCCTGGTCGTCGATACCACCCCGCGCGTGGCTGCCTCGTTCAGCGGCCGGGACGAGCCAGCCGAACCGGCCCGCCCGCCGGCACCGACCGCCAGAAGAATTCACGAGTCGCAAGGAGGCCCAGATGAAAACGGCATCACCGCAGAATGCACCCGCGCGTGACCGAGGCGCCGATGCTGGCGTCCTGGTCGAGCCCGGGTGGCTGGAAGCGCACCTCCACGATCCCGCCGTGCGGGTCGTCGAGGTCGATGTGAGCAGGCTCGGCTACGACGAGTGGCATATCGACGGAGCTGTCCTGTGGGATGTCTACCGGGACCTCAAGGACGCTGGCTACCGGCTCGCTGATACCGCGGCGCTGGAACGGCTCCTGGCGCGCTCGGGGATCGGCCCGGACTCGACCGTCGTGTTCTACGGATACGCGCCCGCCATGGGCTTCTGGCTGATGAAGCTCTATGGCCACGCCGACGTGCGAATCCTCAATTGCTCCCGCGACGCGTGGCGCGGTGAAGGCCGTCCCGGGAGCAACTCGGTGACCGAGCCAGCCGCCGTCAGCTACGTCCTGCGCGAAGAAAACGAGCAACTCCGCGCGGACCACACGAGCGGTGCAGAACGCGATCGGCGATCCGGGTCAGACCATCGTCGACGTCCGTTCAGCCGCGGAGTACTCCGGAGAGCGCTTCTGGCCCTCCGGCGGCCTCGAGCCGGGCGGCCGGGCCGGTCATGTCCCGGCCGCGGTCCATCAGCCGATCGAAGATCTCTACGACGAACGCGGGGCGTTCCGGAACGCCGCTGATCTCCGCAGCGCCTTCGCCGCCATCAACCTCGACGGCGCGGACGAACTGATCCCGTACTGCACGATCGGCGGACGCGCCTGTACCGCGTGGTTCGTCCTCACCTACCTGCTAGGACGCGATCACGTCCGCGTCTACGACGGGTCGTGGGCTGAGTGGGGCCGCATGACCGGCACTCCGGTCGAGCACGCCTAGCCCGGCTGCTTTCCGCCACCGATGGGCCATCCATCAGCCCGATGCCGACGGCGACGCTGGCGCACGGTGCCGGCCCGCGCTCAGGCGCACCACGAGAGCGGTCAGCCCTCGTAGTAGCGGCCGATCGCGGTGAGGGCCTCGTCCAGGATTTCCAGGCCTTCCTTGGCCTCGGGCCCGGACACGGTGCAGGGCGGCACCACGTGCAGGCGGTTGTAGTTGGTGAACGGCATCAGGCCGCGGGAGCGGCACTCCGCCACCAGCGCGGCCATGGCCGGCGAGGAGCCCCCGTACGGCGCGAGCATCGCGCGGGTCTGCCGGTCCGACACCAGGTCCAGCGCCCAGAAGACGGCCGTGCCGCGGACCTCGCCGATCACCAGGTGCCGCCCGGCCAGCTCGCGCAGGCCCGGGCCGAGCACGTCGGCGCCGATCGCGACGGCGTTCTCCAGGATGTGCTCGTCCTTCATCGCGTCGATAGTGGCGACCACGGACGCGCAGGCCAGCGGGTGCCCGGAGTAGGTCAGCCCGCCGGGAAACACCCGGTCGTCGAAGGTGGCCGCGATCTCATCGGAGATGACCACCCCGCCGACCGGCACGTACCCCGAGTTCGAGCCCTTCGCGAAGGTGATCAGGTCGGGCACCACCGCGTGCTGCTCGAACGCGAACCAGCTCCCGGCCCGGCCGAAGCCGCACATCACCTCGTCGGCGATGTAGACGATGCCGTACCGGTCGCAGAGCGCCCGGACGCCCGCCAGGTAACCGGGCGGCGGGATCAGCACCCCGGCGGTGCCGACGATGGACTCCAGCAGCACGGCCGCGATCGTCGACGGCCCCTCCAGCTGGATAACCTGCTCCAGGTGCTGCAGCGCCCGCTCGGATTCCTGCTGCTCGGTTTCCGCCCAGAACGCCGATCGGTATAGGTACGGCCCGAAGAAGTGCACGTGCCCGGTTGCGAACTCGTTCGGCCACCGCCGGGCGTCACCGGTGGCGGCGATCGCCGCGCCGGTGTTGCCGTGGTACGAGCGGTAGAAGCTGAGCACCTTGCCGCGGCCGGTGTGCAGCCGCGCCATCCGGATCGCGTTCTCGATCGCGTCGGCGCCGCCGTTGGTGAAGAACACCTTCTCCATGCCGTCCGGCGCCAGCGCGGCGATCCGCGTCGCGGCCTCGCCCCGCACGTCGTTCGCGTGCTGCGGCGCGATCGTGGCCAGCCGCGCCGCCTGCGCCGCGATCGCCGCGGTGACCCGCGGGTGCTGGTGCCCGATGTTGGTGTTCACCAGCTGGCTGGAGAAGTCCAGGTACCGCCGGCCGTCGTAATCCCAGAACCACGATCCCTCGGCGCCGGCGATCGCCAGCGGATGCAGCGCGCCCTGCGCCGACCAGGAGTGGAACACGTGCGCCCGGTCCATGGCGAGCACCTCGGCGCCGCGCCCGGGATCGGTTGCATGATCATTCACGGCGGCGGCTAGCCGTTCACCGGGAAGCCGAGGTTCACGCCGCCGTGGCTCGGGTCCAGCCAGCGGGACGTGACCGCCTTGCCGCGGGTGTAGAAGTGCACGCCCTCGGTGCCGTGCACGTGGGTATCGCCGAACAGCGATGACTTCCACCCGCCGAACGAGTAGAACGCCATCGGCACCGGGATCGGCACGTTGATGCCGACCATCCCGACCTCGACCTCGCTGGTGAAGCGGCGGGCCGCTCCCCCGTCGTTGGTGAAGATCGCGGTGCCGTTGCCGTACGGATTGCCGTTGATCACCGCCATCGCGCCGGCGTAGCTGGGCGCCCGGACGACCGACAGCACCGGGCCGAAGATCTCGTCGCGGTAGCAGCCCATCGGCGGGGTGACGTGATCGAGCACGCTGGGCCCGAGCCAGAACCCGTCGGCCGCGCCGCCGGTCACCGGGTGATCCCGGCCGTCAATGGCGAGCACCGCGCCCTCGCGGACGCCGGTGTCCAGGTAGGACGCGACCTTGTCCCGGTGCGCGGCGGTGACCAGCGGCCCCATCTCGGACCGCTCGTCATTGCCCGGCCCGACCCGGAGCCGCGCCACCCGCTCGGCGATCTTCGCGACCAGCTCGTCGCCGACCGGGTCGACGGCGACCAGGACCGAGATCGCCATGCAGCGCTCCCCGGCCGAGCCGAACCCGGCCGAGACGGCGGCGTCGGCGGCCAGGTCCAGGTCGGCGTCGGGCAGCACCACCATGTGGTTCTTCGCGCCGCCCAGGGCCTGCACCCGCTTGCCCGCGGCGGCGCCGTGCTCCCAGACATAACGGGCCACCGGCGTCGATCCCACGAAGCTGACCGCGCGCACATCCGGGCTGGCCAGCAGGGCGTCCACGGCCTCCTTGCCGCCGTGCACGACGTTGAACACGCCGTCCGGCAGGCCCGCCTCGGCCAGCAGCTCGGCCAGCAGCAGCGACGCGGACGGATCCTTCTCCGACGGCTTGAGCACGAACGTGTTGCCGCACGCGATGGCCAGCGGGAACATCCACATCGGCACCATGGCCGGGAAGTTGAACGGGGTGATGCCCGCCACCACGCCCAGCGGCTGCCGGATCGAGTAGGCATCGACCCCGGTGGAGACGTTCTCCGAGAATCCGCCCTTGAGCAGATGCGGGATCCCGCAGGCGAACTCCACCACCTCCAGGCCGCGGGCGACCTCGCCGGCCGCGTCGGACGCCACCTTGCCGTGCTCGGCGCTGATCAGCGCGGCGATGTCAGCCTGCCGGGCGCGCACCAGCTCGCGAAACGCGAACATCACCCCGGCCCGCTTGACCAGGGACGTGTCCCGCCAGCCGGGGAACGCGGCGGCGGCCGCCTGAACCGCGGCGTCGACCTCGGCCGCGGAAGCGAAGTCCACCGTCCCGCTGACCTGGCCGGTCGCCGGGTTGTAGATATCACCGCGGTGCGCGGCGCTGGCCCCGGTCCACGGCTTGCCGCCGATCCAGTGCGTGACGTGCGTCATCTGCTGCCCCCGGTTGCCTCGGCGTCGACCGCGCGCAGGGCGTCGGCCAGCAGGCCCAGGCCCTCCCTGGCCTCGGCCTCGGTGAGCGTCAGCGGCGGCGCCATCCGCAGCGCGTGCCCGTACAGCCCGCCCTTGCCGATCAGCAGGCCGCGCTCGCGGGTTTCCTCCAGCATCCGGGCGGCCAGCGCCGGGCTGGGCGCGCCGGTCACCGGGTCCACCAGGTCGACCGCGAACATCAGGCCCTTGCCCCGCACCTGGCCGGCCACGGCGAGCGGGGCGGCCGCCTCGCGCAGCCCGCCGATGATCAGCTGGCCGAGCCGGGCGGCGTTGCCCTGCAGGTCGTGGGACAGCACGTAGTCCAGCGTCGCGCCGGCCGCCGCGGTCGCGATCGGGTTGCCGCCGAAGGTCGAGATGCCGTTGCCCTCCAGGCCGTCCATCAGGTCGCCCCGGGCGACCACGCCGCCGATCGCGAACCCGTTGCCGAGCCCCTTGGCGAACGTCATCATGTCCGGCACCACGCCGTGCGCGCTGATCCCCCAGAAGTGCTCGCCGGTCCGGCCCCAGCCGGTCTGCACCTCGTCGGAAATGATCAGGATGCCGTGCTCGTTTAGCACTTCCTGGTACGCCGCGAAGAGGCCGTCCGGCGGCAGCGCGAAGCCGCCGACGCCCTGGATCGGCTCGGCGATCAGGCAGGCGACATCGCCCGCGGTGGCGGTGGCCAGCACATGCCGCAGGTCCGCCGTGGCGGCGCTGATGTAGTCCGCATCGGACAGGCCGGCGAAGGCAGGCAGCTCACGGTCAGTTCCGTGCAGGTAATGAACGCTAAACGGGGCTAGCTGCGAGCTCTTCCAGCTGCGGTTGCCGGTGATGGCGACGGCTCCGAAGGAGCGGCCGTGGTAGCTGTTCCGCAGCGCGAGCACCTGACTGGACCGGCGGGCCGCCGTGGCCAGCAGCAGCGCGGTCTCGTTCGCCTCGGTACCCGAGTTCGTGAAGAACACCTTGGCGTTCTCGATCCCGGACAGCCGCGCGATCTTCTCGGCCAGCTCGATCTGGTTCCTGATCAGGTACAGCGTCGAGGTATGCGCGATGCCGGTGGCCAGCTGCCGCTCGACCGCCTCGCGTACCTCGGGCACGTCGTAGCCGAGCATGTTGGTGAGGATGCCGCAGAAGAAGTCGAGGTAACTGCGCCCGGATGCGTCAGTGACCCGGCTGCCCTTGCCGCTGACGATCTCCAGCGGCTCGTCGTAGTAAAGCCCGACCCAGTTCGGAATGACGCGGCGATGCCGATCATGAAGTTCTCCCATGCGGTCCAGTCTCCCGCGCGGCACCCGTCTCCTGAGCCGACGCTATGACAGGCATTGGCGCTGATGCGTAACATACTGTCAAGGCGTCGCCCGTAACATCACCATCTCGCCCCCCTGCGCCAGCCACCACCCATGATCACGGAGGATCGGGCCGGCCAGAGCGTGCCCAATCCTCCGTGATCATGGAATCCGGAGGTGCTGGCCCGGTCGTGTTGCCTACCCTGGCGGAGATACTCGAGCTTGATGCCGTGCGCCGTGGCTCCCCCCGCGTGCTCGCGGGGGCCGGCCGGCTGGGCGGGCCGGTCCGGTGGGTGCACGCCATCGAGGTGCCGGACGCGGCCCGGCTGCTGCACGGCGGTGAGCTGGTGCTGACCACCGGGATCGCGCTGCCCGAGGAGCCGTCGCTGCAGGCCAGGTACATCGCCGAACTCGCTGCCGTGGGCGCCAGCGGGCTCGCCGTCGAACTCGGCCGCCGGTACTCGGGCCGCCTGCCGGCCGCGCTGGTCTCGGCGGCGGAGCAGCACGACCTGCCGCTGATCGCGTTCGCGCGGGAGATCCTGTTCGTCGAGGTCACCGAGGCCGTGCACGCACGGATCATCGACAGCCAGAACGAGGAACTGCGGGCCGCGGCCCGGCTGCACGAGGTGTTCACCGATCTGTCGGTGGCGGGGGCCAGCCCGGAGGAGATCATCCGCCAGGCGGCGCTGCTGGCCGGGCAGCCGATGATCCTCGAAGACCTGGCCCATGCCGTCCTGGTGTGCGAGCCGGCCGGCCAGGACGCCGCGAAGCTGCTGGACTCCTTTCCGGCCCGCTCCCGGCAGGCGGGTCCCGCCGCGGGCACGGCCGCCGGCACTGTCTTCGATGCGGCATCGGGCTGGCTGATCACGCCCGTCGGCGCCCGCGGCCAGAACTGGGGCCGGGTGATCATGGCCTGCGGCCGGCCGCTGGCGCCGCTGGACACCGTGCTGATCGAGCGGACGGCGGCGGCCCTGGCCCTGACCCGGCTGATCGCGCGGCAGCAGGAAAGCCTGGAACGCCAGGTGCACCGGACGCTGATCAGCGCCATCCTTGAGCATTCCGGCGCCGACCCGGACGAGGCCGCGGTCCGGGCCCGGGCGCTCGGGGTGCCGGTGGACGGGCGCCAGCTGATCGCCATCGTGGTGCGGCTCCGCGACCCCGGCCCCGGCCTCTCCGCGCAGGCGCGGGTCCTGGCGGTGGCCGATGCCGTCGCGGACGCATGCCGGGCCGAGCGGGTTCCCGCGATCGTCGGCTCGCTGGATGACGCGCGGGCCGGCGCGCTGCTCTCGCTCGACCGCCGCGCCAGTGCCGATGCGGCGCTTACCGCGGTCTGCGGCCGGATCAGGCAGCTCCTCGGCAGGCGCAGCGAGCCGGGCGGCCAGTGGCCGGCCGCGTACCATGGCAGCCCGCGGCCGGGTTCGCCGCACGGTGGCCCCAGACCAGCCGGGCCATCCGATGAGCAGGTAATCGCGGCCGGCTCCGTGGCCGATTCGATCCGGGACGCCCGGCGCTCTTTCCTGGAGGCCCAGCAGGTCGCCGACGCCGCAGCGGCCGATCCCGAGCTGTTCGCGCCGCCGGCCCCCGGCCCCGCGGCCCGGCCGTTCTTCCGGCTGGCCGACCTGCGCCTGCGCGGGCTGCTCCAGCTGCTCCGCGGTGACCCGAGGATGGCGGACTTCGCCGAGCGCGAGATCGGCGCGCTGCTGGCCTACGACGCCGGGCATGGCACCGCGCTAGCAGGCGTGCTCGCGGCCTACCTGGAGGCGGGCGGCAACAAGGCCGAGGCGGCGCAGCGCGCCCACCTGGCCAGGCCGACGCTGTACGAGCGGCTCCGGCTGATCGAGCGGGTGCTCGGTGTCAGCCTCGACTCCGCCGAGTCGCGCACTTCCCTGCACGTGGCCCTGCTCGCCGTCGCAGGCGCGGCGCCCCGCCGGGCGATAGGCGCGGCCTCCCAGGGCAGCGCGGTCCCCGGACCGTGAGGCCCCTCGCGGGGAGGCTGCCCGGCGCGGACGGTGCGGTCCCCGGCGCTGCGGCCGACCGGGCGGCGCGGCCGTCTATCGCCTATGCGCGCGGCCTGATGCCGCGGGTGGCGATGTAGCCGGGCATGTACCGGGCGGTGGCATCCGCGTGGTGCGGCGCCTCGACCAGGTGGGTGAGGGTGAAGCCGGCCGCCAGCTGGCCGCCGATCTGCTCCGTCAGCGAGTGGCTGTACTCGATCGGGCCGTCCGCGTACGCCCGGCGGCGCTCGGCGTCCGGCAGGTCGAGGGTGCTGTACGGGATCCGGTGGCGCACCACGAACTCGCCGGCCTCCAGCGCGGCCAGGTCGAAGATGAAGATGTCGGGATTCAGGAACCCGGTCAGCAGCGTCCCGCCCGGGCGCAGTACCCGGAAGGCCTCCCGCCAGACCGGCGCGAGGTCCGGGCAGAACACATTCGACACCGGGTTGAAGACGACGTCGAAGCTGGCGTTGGCCAGGCCGCTCAGGTCGCGCATGTCGCCGAGCACGGTGGCGATGGCCAGTCCCTCCCGGGCGGCCACCTCCTGGTCGCGGCCGAGCTGCGCCGGCGAGTTGTCGAAGACGGTCACGGCCGCCCCGGCCGCCGCGAGCACCGGTCCCTGCTGCCCGCCGCCGGAGGCGAGGCAGAGCACCTCGGCGCCGGCCAGGTCGGCCGGGAACCAGTCACGCGGCACGGGCTCATAGCCGACCAGGACCACGGACCAGTCGCCGGCCCGGGCCCGGGCGATGACGTCGGGCGCCACCGGCCGGGTCCACTCGTTGTCGGTCGCCACCTCGCGGTCCCACGCGGCGCGGTTGTGCGCCACGGGATCAAAGTTCTCGGTCACAGCAGTGCAGCATAGGCATCCGGTACGGAAGCTGTGGATGGTCCGGTGGAAAGCCCTTCTTTCCCGGGGACAACAGGGCCGCCGCTGTGGATACGTCGTGCGCGGCGAAAGAATTTCACATCACTGCCCGAAACCCCTTGTGCCGCCGGGCCTGAGCCAGTAGAAATACGTCACTGCTGAAGGCGGGCACCGAGCCGGGGCAACCCCGGACCCGGGAAGGGGCTGGGAAACCGGCCCTTTCTGGCGGGTGCTTGGGACCAGCAGCGGCTGGTCGAGTAGCCGCCAGGCCGCCGGGCAACCGGCAGGCCGGCGAAGAAAGACCGGGCCAGGGCCCCTGCATCTCATACATGCGGGGGCCTTAGCCTTTCCCGCGCCGGGTCAGCCGCCCGCGGCGCAATCAGGAACCCAACTCCCCGGTGGAGGAAGTTGTGGATGGCCCGGTGGAAAAGTGCCTGCTCCGGGGGACAACACGGCCACCGCTGTGGATACCTTGTGGACAGCGAAAGAATCTTCAAATCACTGCCCGGAAACCCTTGTGCCACCGGGGTTCCGGGCAGTAGAAATACGTCACTGCCGGAGACGGGCACCACGCCGGGGGCAACCCCGGAACGCAGGAAGAACCGGGAAACCGGAACTTCACGCGGGTACCCGGTACCAGCAGCCGGTCGATTAACCAAACGCCCGCCGGGCAACCAGCGGGCCAGCGGCCAAAGACCGGGCCAGGCCCCTGCATCTCATACATGCAGGGGCCTGGCCTATTTCCCGGCCCGGCCTATCCCCGGCCTGGCCCATCCCCGGGCGCAACTGGCCAGGTCTGCGCCGTCTGCCATGCCGCGGAGCCCTTCCTGCTGTATTCGGTGCCGTCAGTTGCCATGCCGCGGTGCCGTCGCAGCTATTCGGTGCCTTCAGTGCGGACTGCCGACCGCGTTATGCCGTTCACGGCGTGGGCGATGTGCAGCAGCTCCTGCTCGGCCGCCTTGGTCCAGCAGCCGTTGCCCAGTAGCGCGCTGATGGCCGGGTAACGCGCCGCAAGCTCAGCTAGCTCGATGAGCGGCAGGTCGTTGAGGGCCGGGTAGACGATGACCTTGCCGGCGATGGTTCCGTGCTGCACCGCAGTCAGCCCGTCAATAGCACCGGCCATGCCGCTGACAGCGCCAACCGAGAGGCTGGTGTCGAGCTGGCCAGCCACGACCTTGCCGAGCACAGCGCGCATGTCCGCCATGTTGCTCCCGGAGGTGCCGACGAAATACAACTGCTTCCGGGCATAACCATCGAGATCGATCGCGCAGGGGATCTGCGGGCTAAAGCCGGCAAATATGTTGATGATCCCGCGTTCTGCGGCCTCCTCGATCGCCTGCCCGACGAACGCAGGCACCGGCGCCATGAGCATGCAGTAGTCGACCGGGCCGCGCGGCCGGGCGGCCCCCGGGCTGAATATCCGCACCTCGACCCGGCGCCTGCCGGCCAGGGGCGCCACGCGTTCCTGCAGGGCCTGGGCGCGTTTCGGATTGCGCTCGGCGCCCTCGACCAGCGCCCCGGGCTTCGATGCGGCGACGGCGCGCACCATGGACATCACCCCCATCGGACCGCCCGCCCCCACGACGTTGACGTGATCGTGGTCACGCAGTTCACTGCTCGCGGGGATCGCCTGCAGGCAATGGGCGAAGTCGGCAGAGCTGCTCGCGGCCATGCGTATGTTGCCGTAATGCACCCGGCCGATCGGTACGTTCACTGGCCGGCCGAAGCGCTTGCCGCAGCTGGCGATCAGCACCAGTCCGTCGTTGGCGACCAGCGGCAACAGGCCTTCCAGCGCCGCCGCGTCAGCGCCGCTGTACAGGAGATCGTCCACCGACTGGGCGGCGAGGTCCACCGGGTCAACGACGGTCAGGCCCTCGGTCACGGCCCCGGCCCTGCGGGCGCACAGCCGGCGGGCGCTATTCGCCAGCTCGAGTCCGTCCAGCCGCCCCGCGCCGACCACCAGCATGGTTCCGCCGGGCCGCAGCCCGCGGCGCTCAGAGGTCGAGAAGGCGCTCTCTACGCACGCCCACGGCTCGATCAGGGCGAGCTGGCTCGCCGACAGTTCCTCGGGCCCGGGCAGCAGGTAGCTCTCGCCGCTGGCCGCGATCGTGACGCGCTCGTCGAGCAGCACGTACTGCTGGAGGCCGCCCTCGAAGTTGTATCCGAAGGCGCCATTGCCGCCCTCGGTCTTCAGGTCGCGGAAGTCCGCCTGGACCACATAGCGGCCGCCGAGCGCCACGCTCGTGACGGCGCGGCCGATGCCGATCACCCGCAGTACCACCTCATGCCCCGGCACGGTGGGCGACGATCCCGGCACATAGCTCGGGATGTCCCGCAGCACCTCCTCAGGCAGGTGCGCCAGGACTGGCGTTTTGCGAGGGTGCAGGCCGAACTCACGGAGCAGCTTCGTGTCGGAGAAGCACAGCCCGGCGCACTCCACCTGGCCGAGGATCTGGGTATCCCCGAGCCGGGGAACGGCCTTGTCCTGATTGAGCCGCAACTCGCCTGGGCCGATCAACTGGACGGCGCTTTGTCCGGTCGGGATCACCTTCACATGATCGACGGTAACCCGCCGGGTCCTACTGCCCGAGGCAACGTTGACCGCCGGGCCCTGCTGGCCGAGGCAACGGTGACCGCCGGGTCCTGCTGGCCGAGGCAACGGCAACCCACCGGGTCCTGCTGGCCGAGGCAACGGCAACCCACCGGGTCCTGCTGGCCGAGGCGACGGCAGCCCGGGTCCTTTCGATTGATGTCACCGTGCGCAGCTGAGCCGACAGCCAGCACAGCGCGATCCGTCAACCAGACATTGACGTTTGATCGAACGTCAATATATTGTTGACGCATGACGAATCCAGTCCTCATGACCAGCGGAGCCCGGCTCGATGACCTCATCGAGGCCATCACGAACGTGCACTCCGACGCTCTCGATCAGCTTTCCGACGCCGTCATCGTCGCCGATCACCTCGGCGCGGTGGCCGACCATCTGATCGGCCACTTCGTCGATCAGGCGAGACGCTCCGGAGCGTCCTGGACCGACATCGGCAGGAGCATGGGGGTGACCAAGCAGGCCGCTCAGCAGCGCTTCGTCCCGAAGGAACCTGCCGCGCCTTCGGGCCTCAATCCCAGCCAGGGATTCCCGGAGAACAAGGAAGGAACTAAGGAAGAGTTCTTCAGCCGGTTCACCCAGCAGGCGAGGAACGCCGTAGTGACAGCACAGAACGAGGCGCACGCGGCGGGCAACGATGAAATCCGCCCTGAGCACCTGGTGCTTGGCCTGGTGAAAGATCCGACCGCACTCGCCGCGGAGGTAATCCTCGCGCAAGGCGTGCCGCTGGACACCGTCCGGCAGGCCATTACCGCGGCCCTGCCGCCAGCAGCCAGCCGGGTGCCCGCACTCATCCCGTTCGATCAGCGGGCCCGAAAGACGCTGGAACTCACCTTCCGCGAGGCCCTGCGACTGGGTCACGACGACATCGGGACCGAGCACATCCTGCTGGCGCTGCTGGAGCTCGAAGACGGCACCGGCGTGCTCACTAGCCTCGGCATCGACAAGGCAACCACTGAGACCCGGATCGTTGCGGCCCGGGCCACCGCCGATGTGGCCGCCGCCCTTGCCGCCAGCGCCTCCGCCGACCGCGGGCAGCAATGACCCCTCGCTGCCGAGTCCCGGCCGGGATGCGCTCAGCAGCCGCTACGGGACATCGGGATTGAGCACAAACAGGCCGCTGACCTGGCCGTCCGCATTGAACGCGACACGGCCCTTCATTTCGCTGGCCTCGAATTCCATCGGGATGTCCACCACGGTGTAGTCACCCAGCTGGCGGACGAACGGCTCACCCATCCCCTGGTAGGCCCCCACGAGCCCAGTGATCTGGGCCGAGGCCGCGGCCAGCTTCTCGACCGGCAGTTCCCTGGTCATGATCTCATCGAAGTTGGCCGCCACCACGGCCTCGAACCGGCCCTCCGTCCAGTCACTGAAGATGGCGATCGCGCGCTCCCCCGCGCCCGGCAGTACTGCCTTGCTCATTGGTTCTCCCGTTCGAGGATCGATGGGGCGGCCGAACCGCTGGAAAGCGGCCTGGCGAGTGGTGTCCAGGGCATCGCCGATCTCCTGCCAGGTACGGCCAGCCTCTCGGGCCCGGTCCACCGTGACCTGGAGCGCGCCGTCGGCCAGCGAGCGCAGTTCGCGGGCCAGCCGAACCGCGGCCAGGCCCGGCTCCTGAGCCGGGCCCACGCCGGCGCCGGGGCCCGGAGACGGGCCGCCCACGCCCGCGCCGGACTGAGCCGCGCGCAGCAGCGAGACGACCTGACTCGCGGTCCTGGCGAGCTGAGTGGCCACGATTTCCGGCCCGGCGGCATCCGCCGCTTCCGGCCTGGCGGCAGCCGCCGCGTCTCGCTGAGTCATGTTGTAAAGATAATCTTTACAGGTCGACTTGTAAAGGCATCGTTTACATCCGCGCAATAGCGCCCAGGGCTAACTGGCTGTCCCCGCCGATGCCGGAAGCTCAGCACGGAAGGTCGATGGGGCGGACCGCGCGGAAGCCAGCTGGCCGCCTCGGCCGATGCCCGGAAGTCGTCCCGCGCGGGCCGGCCCTGCGCGGGCTCCGGGCCTGCGCGGGCTCCGGGCCTGCGCGGGCTCCGGGCCTGGGCGAGCTCCGGCCAGCACGGGCCTCGCGCTGCGCGGGCCGGGCTATGGCTGGTCCGCCAGCCGGTCGCCTGTGCGGAAGTTGTGGATGGCCCGGTGGAAAAGAGCCTGCCGCGGGGGACAACGTGGCAATCGCTGTGGACATTTTGTGGACAAAGAAAGAATCTTGAAATTAGTGCCCGGAAACCCTTGTGCCACTGGGGTTCCGGGCAGTAGAAATACGTCACTGCCGGAGACGGGCACCACGCCGGGGGCAACCCCGGAACGCAGGAAGAACCGGGAAACCGGAACTTCACGCGGGTACCCGGTACCAGCAGCCGGTCGATTAACCAAACGCCCGCCGGGCAACCAGCGAGCCAGCGGCCAAAGACCGGGCCAGGCCCCTGCATCTCATACATGCAGGGGCCTGGCCTATTTCCCGGCCCGGCCATTCCCAGACCCGGCCATTCCCAGACCCGGCCCATTCCCGGCCTGGCCTATTGCAGCTGACGGGCACGGCCTATTTCCGGGCCCGGCCTATTCCAACCACGCGGGCCGGGCACTCGCTGAATATGCCCGCCAGCCACGTCACGTCGCGGCGAAGCGAGCAACGTAGCGAGCCTGCTTGCGGGTCTCGACGGCGCGGGGGTCGTAGTTCTGGCGCACGAAGGCCACGGCCTGAGTGGCTGGCACGCCGTCGAGGATGGCCAGGCACGCAAGCGCCGTTCCGGTCCGGCCGCGGCCGCCGGCGCAGGCGACCTCGACCCGGTCCGTCGCAGTTCGTCGCCACGCTTCGGTCAGGACGGACACGGCCTCGTCCCGGTCGGCGGGCAGCCGGAAGTCCGGCCACCTCAGCCAGCGCGCCTCCCACGGGACCGCGGGTGGTTGCTGTCCGAGCAGGTAGACGGCAAAAGTGGGAGGCGGGCCGTCCGGCGGAGCACGCATAAGCCCGCGGCCGCGGACCAGCCTTCCGGACGGCAGCCTCAGCACGCCGGGAGCCCCGGGGTCCCACAGCATGCTCATTGGTGCGCCATCCTCATGCCGGCAGCGATGGGGCGCTGATGCACCCGAGGTGCGGCCGCGTCATCGCCCCGCTCATTCACGCCTTCCGGGGCAAGGACGCTCGGGTTCTCCGGAAGCCAGGTTCCAGAGAAGCACGGTGCCTCTCATGGCGGCAGGTTACCGGGGCACCGGCGGCTGTGCGGAGCTGCCGGCTAGCCAGCGCATAGCGGGCTAAATGCGGCTGAGTTGGTCGAGGCGGGGCCGGTGACCGGAGGTGGCGGTGGCGGTGGCGGGGCAGGATGGTGGGCAGCTACGAGGAAGGTGCCGAATGCTGATCGTGCGAGGTGACGCGCAGACCCTGCCGTCGGAACTGAACAAGGCGGCCACGGGCGAGGTGTGGTTCGATCCGATCTTCCCCAAGACTGACGGGGTGGACGTCGGCACGGTCGTGTTCTCACCGAACGGCCGGACGGTCTGGCATCAGCATGAGCACGGACAGCTGCTCCAGATCACCTCTGGCTACGGGTTCGTGTGCAAGGAAGGCGAGGCCCCGCAGCGGGTCCGCGCCGGGGACACGGTATGGATCGCGCCCAACGAGCGGCACTGGCACGGCGCCACCTCAAGCACGCTGATGTCGCACACCACGACCACCATCGGCGCGACTGAGTTCCATGAGGCGGTGACGGAAGCCGAGTACGCCGCGGCAAACGCCACCCCGCGCGCCTAGCACCCACCAGCGGTGAAGTGAGCTCGCCACAAGTCGAGGGCGTTGGCCGCGGCCGGTGCGTGGTCCTCGTCTCCGGCGCCTCCGCCAGCCCGTCGGTGGAGGAAGTTGTGGATGGCCGGTGGAAAAGTGCCTGCTCCGGGGGACAACACGGCCACCGCTGTGGATACCTTGTGGACAGCGAAAGAATCTTCAAATCACTGCCCGGAAACCCTTGTGCCACCGGGGTTCCGGGCAGTAGAAATACGTCACTGCCGGAGACGGGCACCACGCCGGGGGCAACCCCGGAACGCAGGAAGAACCGGGAAACCGGAACTTCACGCGGGTACCCGGTACCAGCAGCCGGTCGATTAACCAAACGCCCGCCGGGCAACCAGCGGGCCAGCGGCCAAAGACCGGGCCAGGCCCCTGCATCTCATACATGCAGGGGCCTGGCCTATTTCCCGGCCCGGCCATTCCCAGACCCGGCCTATTTCCAGCCCACGGGCCCGGCTGGCGGCTGATCGGCGCGGCCACGACGGTGAACCGCAGCGGGCCGCGTACCTGACCAAGACGACCGCCGCCTAACGGCCGACCCGAATGCGAGCGGCGCGGAGCTGGTGGACCTCGCCATTCCTTAGCGGTTAAGATCTGGCCGGTTTCTAGCTCCGGAAACCGGCTAAATCTTAACCGCTAATTCTATTTCGGGCCTGGCCCAGTCCCGGGCGCAACTGGCCGGCGCTGCGCCGTCTGCCATGCCGCGGCAACATCGGCGGTCTCGCTCATCGTTCGGTCCGCTAGATAGTGAGCGTGCCTTCGGCCACGACCAGGCCCGAGCCACTCAGCCGAACCTGCCGCCCGGACACCGTGACCTGAATCCTGCTCGGCCGCCCCAGCGCGTAGCCCTGCTCGACGACGACCGTGGTGTCCTCGGCTACCCGGCCCGACGCCACCAGGAGCGCGACCAGCGGGCCAGCCGCGGTTCCCGTCGCCGGATCTTCGGCAATGCCCACGGTCGGATTGAAGAATCTCGCGTAGGCGACCGCGTCAGCAGGGTCGACCGGATCACGGCTATACAGGTAGCAGCCTTCCCCGCCTACCTCGCGCAACGCCGCGGCGAGCCTCGGCGCATCGGGTGCCGCCCGGTCCACCGTCTGGCGATCATGTACCGGGACTAGCAGATGACCGGCGCCCGTTGACACGACCTGCGCGGGCTCCCCGGCCACCAGGTCGCTGCTGCCGAGACCCAGGCAGGCCGCGAGTTCCGCGCGGTCGCTGACTGACCGGCCGAACTCGGGCGGCGACTGGTCCATCGATACTGCGACCGGCCGCCCCTCCGCACGGATCACCTCGACCGGCAGGACCTGCCCGCCGATCTCCTGGGCCAGCCCCGCGACTCCGCGGCCGGGCGGAAGACGGCCGGCCGCATCCAGCCACAGCCAGGCACCGAGCGCGTTGTGGCCAGCGCCGGCTACCTCGACGCCGATCGGAGTGAACGAGCGCAGCCGCCAGGTGGCGCCAGTCAGGGATGGGCGAACTAGGAAAACGGTCTCGGACTGGTTGAACTCGCGCGCGATCGCGCGCATCTGCCCTTCATCGAGACCATCAGCGTCGCTCACCAGCGATAGCGGGTTGCCGGTCAGCGGACGGCTCGCGAAGACGTCCACGAAGTAGAAGCGCACGGCGGTGGTCATCGGCGGATCAGCCTCCAGGTACTTCTTTCATGAGCAGAAACGAGCCCTCCTAACCCGTGCACGACAGTATGCGCGTGGTATCGGCGCTGACCGGAAGCTCAGCTACCCGGTGCACTGCTGGCTGGCAGTTACCAGGCCGAAAGCCACCGGGCCGGTCATGCCTGCTGGCGGCGGGCTCCCGGTGCCTTGCGCAGACCGGCTCGAAGGCGGCACGCCGAAGCCGGGGTTGTCGTAGATGGATACGCCGGTGCCGCTGGGAAGGGCCGACGGGTCGATGACGAAGGAAGCGCTCCCGCCGCTCGAACTGAGCCGGACGACAGCGCCCAGTACATCCCGGCTCGTGTCATAGGGCTGGCACGACGCGCTTAGCGGAGCACCAGAGAAGCTGACGGTGACCGGCAAGCCATCCGCGCGCAGCGTGCTCTGCAGCCCGGCCGGATCCTGCAGCTGGTGGATGGTGACATCGATGTCGCCGCTGGCCTGCCTGGCCACCGTCCAGGCCGCCAGCCGGACGCTGACCGGATGGCCGGGCTGGTGGCCGGAGGGCACGAGCGCGGTCACGGCCAGGGCCGCGCCGGCCGCCACGGCCAGCGCCCCGGCTGCGGCAGGAATCCGGCGCCGGGCGCGTATCGCGCGGCTGCGGCGGGCGATCTGCTCCTCCGGGATGGCCATGCGCACGCCAGTGACCGACTCCCGCACCGCTGTGATCAGCTCTTCGTCGTTCATGATGGGCTCTCCTTCTGTCGTTCGGGCATGAGATCGCGGCGCAGCGCGGCGAGGGCGCGGGCCATATGTGCCATGACCGTGTTAGGCGTGATGCCGAGCATCTCCGCCGTGCCGTTGGTGTCGAGATCGAGGATCAGCCGCAAGGCGATTACCTGCCGCTGCCGGGCAGGCAGCCGCCTCAGGGCCGCCATGATCCGCGGATCGACGGAATCAGCCGATGCCGCGCCGATCGCGGGCCGGTCCGTGACCATGCCGGGGTCGGGCACCGGCACCTCCCGGCCGCGGCGCCGCCACCGGGAGATGTTCGCATTCAGCGCGGTGCGGACCACCCAGGCCGCCGGGGCCGGATGCCGGCCAACGGTCCGCCACGACGCACACGCCCGCGCGAAAGCCTCAGCCACCAGCTCCTGCGCGGTATCCAGGTCGCCGACGCTGACCAGGACCGTGCGCAGGCACTCATCCCTGGACCTGCGGTAGAACTCGGCGAAGTCCAGTCGTTGTGTTCCCACACTCCATCAACGCACAACCGGCCCACGCGGGATTACCCGGCAATCCCGGTGGCGCCTTCGGGCCGGCCGCCGTCAGGCCAGGCTGCTCATGACGTGCTTGACGCGGGTGTAGTCGTCCAGGCCGTAGGACGACAGGTCCTTGCCGTAGCCGGAGTTCTTGAACCCGCCGTGCGGCATCTCGGAGACGAACGGGATGTGCGTGTTGATCCACACCACCCCGAAGTCCAGCCGGCGCGCCATCCGCATGGCCCGCCCGTGATCCTTCGTCCAGACGCTTGCGGCCAGCCCGTACTTCACGTCGTTAGCCCACCGCAGCGCCTCGTCCTCGGCGCTGAACCGCTGCACCGTGATCACCGGCCCGAATATCTCGTCCTGGATCATCTCGTCGTCCTGGCGCAGCCCGGCGACCACGGTCGGGGTGAAGCAATAGCCTCGCTCGTCAGCCTGGCGTCCCCCGGCCAGGACCCTGGCGTGCTCCGGCGCGCGGCTCAGGAAGCCCTGCACCCGCGCCAGCTGGGCCAGGTTGTTCAGCGGGCCGTAGTCGGCGTCCGGGACGTCCAGCCCGCCCACCTTGGTGCCGCGGGCCCGCTCGACCAGCGCGTCGGTGAGATCCGCGCTGATGGCGGGGCCGGCCAGCACGCGGGTGGCGGCCGTGCAGTCCTGGCCGGCGTTGAAGTAGCCCGCCGTCGCGATCTGCGCGGCAGCCCGCCCGACGTCAGCATCGTCGAAGACGATGACCGGCGCCTTCCCGCCCAGCTCGAGATGCACGCGCTTCAGGCCGCCGGCCGCGGCCCTGGCCACCTCGATGCCCGCGCGGACCGAGCCGGTGATGGACACCATCTGCGGTATGTCGTGCGCGACCAGCGCCCGGCCGGTGGCGGCATCGCCGCAGACCACATTGAACACGCCGGGCGGCATGAACTCGGCGGCGATCTCGGCGAGCAGCAGCGAGGTCACCGGCGTGGTGTCCGACGGCTTGAGCACGACCGTGTTGCCGGCCGCGAGCGCGGGCGCGAACTTCCATACCGCCATCATCATCGGGTAGTTCCACGGTGTGACCTGGGCGCACACCCCCACCGGCTCACGCCGGATCATGGATGTGTAGCCGCGCAGGTACTCGCCGGCCGACTTGCCCTCCAGCACCCGCGCCGCGCCGGCGAAGAACCGCAGCTCATCGACCAGCGGCGGGATCTCCTCCGCGAGCGTGATCGCGACCGGCTTGCCGGTATTGCGGCACTCGGCCGCAGTGAGCTCATCGGCCCTGGCCTCGACCGCGTCCGCCATCCTGAGCAGGGCCAGGCTCCGCTCGGCCGGCGTGGCATCACGCCAGCGGCCAAAGGCCGCCGCGGCCGCGCGCAGGGCCGCGTCGACGTCGGCAGCGCCCGACAACGGCGCCCGAGCATAGGCTTCGCCGGTGCTCGGATCGACGATGTCGCTGAAGGCGCCGTCCTGAGTGCTGGCGTAGGCGCCGTTCACGAAATTGCTTAGTTCCGGCAGGCGGGCTGGTGCCGGGGCGCTCGATGCCAACGACGGCCTCCTCGATCAGACTTGGCAGCTTTTGGCCAGCTCAGGGCCGGGTTACCCGGTTCACTCCGGCCGCCCGGTGCCGCCGATTGGATACGATCTTGACAGAATTAGGCTGCTAAAACAAGTGAATCAGTTGTGCAAACGTTATGATTCTACGGAATCAGTTGACAGATACGCGAATCGTGACACGATTGGCTTGCGAAGGAGGCGGACGGATGGCACATACGCCGGGAGCGCTGCCCGCCTCGGCCGGGCGGCTGCGCTCCGACGGGACTCGGGACCGCCCTCGCATCGTGCTCGATGACGTCTCCAAGCAGATCATCGAGCAGTTGCAGCAGGACGGCCGGCGCTCGTACGCGGCCATCGGCAAGGCGGTCGGGCTATCCGAGGCAGCGGTGCGCCAGCGGGTGCAGCGGCTGATCGACGCGGGCGTCATGCAGGTGGTCGCGGTGACCGATCCGCTGATGCTCGGCTTCCGCCGCCAGACCATGATCGGCGTCAGGTGCGTTGGCGACATCGAGCGGGTGGCCGACCTCCTGGCGGGTATGGACGAAATCGACTATGTGGTGATCACCGCAGGATCGTTCGATCTCCTCATTGAGCTCGTTTGCGAGGATGACGATCAGCTGCTGGAGATCATCAGCCGGGTGCGAACCATCCCGAGTGTGACAAGTACGGAGACCTTCGTGTACCTGAGACTCCGCAAGCAGACCTACAGCTGGGGGACCAGATGACCACCACCCATGGCAGTGACGACGCGGCCGCCCAGATCGCGGCGCAGCAGGCATCGGCCAAGCGGCACATGTGGCTGCACTTCACCCGCATGTCGACGTTCGCGGACCACGACATGCCGCTGATCGTCCGAGGGTCCGGCCCGTATGTCTTCGACGACCGCGGTAAGCGCTACCTGGACGGGCTGTCCGGGCTGTTCGTCAGCCAGATCGGGCACGGCCGCCGGGAGGTCGCCGAGGCGGCCGCGCGGCAGGGCAGCGAGCTGGCCTACTTCCCGCTCTGGTCCTACGGGCACCCGCGGGCGATCGAGCTGGCCGAGCGGCTGGCCGGAATGGCCCCCGGCGACCTGAACCGGGTGTTCTTCACCACCAGCGGCTCCGAGGCCGTCGAGGCGGCGTGGAAGCTGGCCAAGCAGTACTTCAAGATGATCGGCGAGCCCGGCCGCTACAAGGTGATCAGCCGTTCCATCGCCTACCACGGCACCTCGATGGGCGCGCTGGCGATCACCGGGCTGCCCGGGCTGAAGGAGCCATTCGAGCCGCTGCCGGCCGGCGGCGTCCGGGTGCCCAATACCAACTTCTACCGCGCGCCGGACTTCGTGGCGCACGACGTGACGGTCTTCGGGCAGTGGGCCGCCAACGAGATCGAGCGCGCGATCCTGCGCGAGGGGCCGGAGACGGTGGCCGCGGTGTTCCTTGAGCCGCTGCAGAATTCCGGCGGCTGCTTCCCGCCGCCGCCCGGTTACTTCGAGCGGGTGCGGGAGATCTGCGACCAGTACGGCGTCCTGCTCGTCTCCGATGAAGTGATCTGTGCCTTCGGCCGCCTGGGGTATTACTTCGGCTCCCAGCGCTACGGCTACCAGCCGGACATCATCACCTTCGCCAAGGGCGTGACCTCCGGCTACGCGCCGCTCGGCGGGATGCTGGTGCAGGACGCGCTGATGGAGCCGTTCAGCAAGGGCGAGGCCAGCTTCGTGCACGGCGTCACCTTCGCCGGGCACCCGGTGTCCTGCGCCGTGGCGCTGGCCAACCTGGACGTCTTCGAGAAGGAGGACCTGCTCGGCAATGTCCGGGCGAACGAGGGCGCTTTCCGCGCCACCCTGGAGAAGCTGAACGACCTGCCGATCGTCGGCGACGTCCGGGGCGACGGGTACTTCTACGGGATCGAGATGGTCAGGGACAAGGCCACCCGCGAGACGTTCTCCACCGAGGAGTCGGAACGGCTGCTGCGCGGGTTCCTCTCGCACGCCCTGTTTGACGCCGGCCTGGTGTGCCGGGCCGACGACCGCGGCGACCCGGTGATCCAGCTCTCCCCGCCGCTGACCTGCACGCAGGAGCATTTCGATGTGATGGAGCAGATCCTGCGCAGCGTGCTCACCGAGGCGTGGGCCCGGCTCTGATGCGTGCGCCCGGACCGGGCGGGAGGCCGTGCCCGGTCCGGGCCAAGGCCCGCGCCACCGGCCGCTCTCGGCGAAACGTTATTTCTTCGTTACCTCAATTAGTGCCCGAGAACACTCCCCCTGCGTCTCTAACACAGTGAGACTCCAGGGACCGCGACCCCTGGCGCCGCTGCTGGGAGGACGCAAGATGCCGGATACCAGTGATCAGTGGACAGCACTCGACAGCGAGAATGAGCGGCTCGTGCGGCCCGCGAGCCCGGCTCCCCAGGTGACGCCGGAAACGCCGGAGGCCGAAGCCCCCGAGGCGGCCTCGCCGGACTCCCCGCGGCGGGGATGGCTTGGCCAGCGCGCCGTGGCCGCGGCGGCGGCCGCCGCGGCGCTGGTCATTGCCGGGGCCGCCGCCGGGCCGGCCAGCGCAGCCGGCGGGCACGGCCGGCCGGCCACTGCCAAGTCCGCGGCAACGGCCAGGTCATGGCAGCGCGCACTGTCGGTGCACAGCCCGAGCGACTCCGCGTTCACGGCCGTCACGGCCACCGGCCGGCGTCGCGCGTGGGCGTTCCAGAGTCCAGGGGACGCGTCGGTGGCACCGGCCGCGTGGCGGCTGGCCGGCAGCCGGTGGCGCCGGGTGTCGTTCCCCGGCCGGGCCGGCCAGACGGTCGCCGCGGCCGGGGCGTCGTCGGCCCGCAACGTGTGGGCGTTCACCCAGGACGGCGCCCGGTCGCGGGCCTTCCGGTGGAACGGCACGAGCTGGCAGGGTGCCGGGTCGTTCAGCCGGGACGTCGGCGCGACCGTGGTGCTCAGTCACCGCAACGTCTGGGCGTTCGGCGCCCCGGACTCGGCCCGGAGCGGCCTCGGCGCACGGCACTACAACGGCAGCACCTGGCGGCGCGTACCGTCCGGGCACGGTCTAAACAGCGGCAGTGCGCTCTCGGCGCGCAGCATCTGGGCCGTGGGCGGCAAGCAGGTCGCGCACTGGAACGGGCACGTCTGGTCCAGGACGTCGGTGGCCGCCATCATCCCGCCGAACACCGAGTTCTGCCATCCGACCGTGACCGGGATCTACGCACGCTCAGCGAACAGCGTCTGGGCCGTGGGCCTGGGCAATTGCCAGGATGAGATCGGCCCCGGATTCCTGCTGCACTACAACGGGCAGCACTGGCGCCGGGTCGCGCGGAACTCGAGCTTCGGCGCGCCGGTCGCAGTCGCGCCGGACGGCCGCGGCGGACTCTGGATTCCGTCGTTCACCGGCTCCGGCGGCCCGGTCCGGATGACGCATTACTCCGGCGGCCGGGTGCAGAACGTGCCGATGCCGGTGGGGGCCAGGAGGCTTCGCCTGCTGGGTATCGCCACCGTGCGGCAGACGACCACGTCATTCGCCGTCGGCGCGACCTTCAAGCGGTCCATGCCGGGGGTGGATCAGAAGGCCCTGGTGTTCGAGTTCCGGCGCTGATCACGCACCCTTGCCGGCGAGGATTTCCCGTACCCGCGCGACCGCATCCCCGGCCGGGACCCGGGCCTTCTCGCCGGTTGCCCGCCGGGTGACCTCGACCACGCCGTCGGCCAGGTCGCGGCTGCCGACGCTGACCCGGACCGGGATGCCGGTCAGCTCGGCGTCCCGGAACTTCACCCCGGGCCGCTCGTCCCGGTCATCGATCAGCACGTCGGCGCCGCCGGCCCGCAGTTCGCGGTAAATGTCCTCGGCCACCGCCCGGGCCGCCTCGTCCTTCATGGACACCAGCACCACGGTCACCTCGGCCGGCGCGACCTGCAGCGGCCAGGCCAGGCCGGCGTCGTCATGGTGCACCTCGGCGATGGCCGCGATCGCCCGGTCCACGCCGAGGCCGTAGCTGCCCATGATCGGGGTGATCGCGGTGCCGTCGGGGCCGGTCACGGTCACCCCGAGCACAGTCGTGTACTTGCGGCCGAGCTTGAAGATATGGCCGACCTCGATGGCCCGGAGGAACTCCAGCGGGGTGCCGCACCGCGGGCAGGGCTCGCCCTCGGTGACCTCGCGCAGGTCCGCCCAGCTGCCGACGGCAATGTCACGGGCGACGTCGACGCCGGTCAGGTGCACGCCGTCGATGTTCGCCCCGGTGGTCATGCCGGAACGCCCGCGCAGCGCGAGGTCCGCGAGCACCGGCAGGTCAGTCACGCCGACCGCGCCGAGGCTGCCCGGTGACGCGCCCAGCGCGGCGGTGATCTCGCCGGCCTGGGCCGGGCGGATCTCGACCGCGCCGGTCGCGTCGATCAGCTTCTGGTCGGCCAGCGGGTGATCCCCGCGCAGCAGCACCAGAGTGGGCTGCCCGTCGACCACCAGCACCAGGGTCTTGATCTGCCGGTCCGCCGCGATGCCGTGCTTATTGACCAGGTCGTCGATGGTGGCGACGCCGGGCGTGGGCAGCTGCCGCGGCGCGTCCGGGCCCGGCTCGTCCGTGATCGGCGGCACGGCCGATGTCGCCTTCTCCAGGTTGGCCGCGTAGCCGCAGTCCGGGCAGCGGGCGACCAGGTCCTCCCCCGCATCGGCCGGGCACATGAACTCGATCGAGTCGCTGCCCCCCATGTTCCCGCTGGACGCCTCCACCGCGATCGCGGGCAGGCCGAGCCGGGCGAAGATCCGCTCGTACGCACCGCGGTGCGCCTCGAACGACGCGTCCAGCCCGGCCTCGTCCACGTCGAAGCTGTAGGAGTCCTTCATCGTGAACTCCCGCACCCGGAGCAGGCCGCTCTTCGCGCGCGGCTCGTCGCGGAACTTGAGCTGGAACTGGTACCAGAACTGCGGCAGCTCACGGTAAGACGAGAGCTCGACCGCCAGCGTGGCGAAGATCTCCTCGTGCGTCACGCCCAGCACCATGTCCGCGCCCTTGCGGTCCTTCAGCCGGAACATGATGTCGCCCATCGTGGTCAGGCGGCCGCTCTTCTGCCAGATCTGGGCGGGCTGCATCACGGGCAGCAGGAACTCCTGCGCCCCGATCGCGTTCATTTCCTCCCTGATCACGTTCATGATCTTGGTGCGGACACGGACGCCGAGCGGCAGCAGCGAGTAATGCCCGGCCATCAGCGGGCGGATGAAGCCGGCCCGGAGGAGCAGCCGGTGGCTGGCCGCGTCCGCATCGGCCGGGTCCTCACGCAATGTCGGGATGTGCAGCTGTGACCAGCGCATGACGGTGTGCCTCTGCTTAAGGGAACGAGGGGTTGGCGCGCAAGGAACGCATTCTAGAACCTACCCGGGCCGTCATGAGACCGGAGAGGTCTCGGCCTGCCTCGAGTACGCCGCGGCGGAGCCGCCGTGAGCGGGGGGGTCAGCCGGCCGTGATCGGTGCCTGCAGTTCGGTGACCCACTTGCCCTGGTAGCAGGTGCGCGGCCGGCCACCATCTGGCACCCGGAGCTGTAGGTTGTAGGCCAGGTCACCCGCGGTTCACCAGGAGGCCGGCATCGGCATGGCCAGCAGAGCCGCCGCAGCGCCCGCGAACCCGGCCGTCAGCCGCCGCCGCGAGCTGGGCGAGACCAGCGCCCGCTCGCTGCTGATGACCGTGCTCGGCGAGTATGCCCTCCCCGGCGGGGTCCCGGTCTGGACATCCACGCTGCTGGACGTCCTGGCCCTGCTCGGGATCGAGGAGAAGTCGGCGCGGCAGGCCCTGGCCCGCACCGCCGCCGAGGGCTGGCTCGCCGCGCAGCGCGAGGGCCGGCGCGCGCAGTGGGACCTGACTGTGCCGGGCCGGCGGCTGCTGTCCGATGGCGCCGACCGCATCTACTCGTTCGGCAGCGGGGAGCACCGCTGGGACCAGTGCTGGCTGATACTGCTGGTCACCGTGCCCGAGGCCAAGCGCGAGATCCGGCACCGGCTCCGGACCCGGCTGGCGTGGGCCGGCTTCGGCTCGCCGGCCGCGGGCGTGTGGGTCACCCCGGACACCAGCCGGGAGGCTGAGGCCCGCCGGATCCTCGCGGACCTCGGACTGGCGGAGCGATCGATGTCTTTCGCCGCCACGCACGGATCGATCGGCCGCCTTGAGTCCGTCGCCCGGCAGGCCTGGGACCTGGATATCGTCGCGGCCCGGTACGACGACTTCATCGCGAAGTTCGCCGGCCTGCATCCCGGCGCCGGGGACGAGACGCTGATCGCGCAGACCCTGCTGGTGCACGAGTGGCGCCGGTTCCCGTTCCTCGACCCGGGGCTGCCGCGCGAGCTGCTGCCGGCCCGGTGGAGCGGGACGACGGCGGCGCGACTCTTTCACGGCCGGGCACGCCGAGTGGCGGACCGGGGCCCGGCAGTGCTGGGCCGAGCGCACGGCCGGCCAGGCCCCACTATCTACATATCCTTGAACCTTGCCGAAATTGCTGTAGCACGTCAGGATGAGAGAACGATGCAGACGGCGAACGAGCAGGCACCGGACAAGCTGACCGCGGCCCGGTCGGCGGGCGAGCCCGCCGCGGACGAGCCCGCCGCGGCCGAGCCGGAGGTGTCGTTCGACACCGACCCGGGCCGATACCGGCACTGGAAGCTGGCCATCGACGGGACCACCGCGATGCTGTCGCTCGACGTCGCCGAGGACGGCGGCCTCGTGCCCGGCTACGAGCTGAAGATGAACAGCTACGACCTGGGCGTCGATATCGAGCTCTACGACGCCGTCCAGCGGCTGCGCTTCGAGCACCCCGAGGTCAGGGCGGTCGTGCTGACCAGCCTGAAGGACCGGATGTTCTGCGCCGGCGCGAATATCCGGATGCTGGCGCAGTCGTCGCACGCGTGGAAGGTGAACTTCTGCAAGTTCACCAATGAGACCCGCAACGGCATCGAGGACGCCACGGACCACTCGGGCCAGGCCTACATCGCGGCGCTCAACGGCACCGCGGCCGGCGGCGGGTACGAGCTGGCGCTCGCCTGCGACCAGATCCTCCTCATCGACGACGGCGCATCCGCGGTAGCGCTGCCGGAGGTCCCGCTGCTCGGGGTGCTGCCGGGAACGGGCGGCCTGACCAGGCTGGTGGACAAGCGCGGCGTCCGCCGGGACCGGGCCGACGTCTTCGCGACCACCGCCGAGGGGATCAAGGGCGCCAAGGCGGTCACCTGGCGGCTGGTCGACGAGACCGCCACGGCCCGCGACTTCCCGGCCGCCGTCGACCGCCTGGCGCGGGCCGCGGCGGAGCGCTCCGGCCGGCCGGCCGGAGCGGCGGGCATCGCCCTGACGCCACTGCGCCGGGTCACCGACGGCGACGTGACCAGCTATGACCACCTGACGATCGAGATCGACCGGCGGGCCGGAACCGCGACGATCATCATCACCGGGCCAGCCGCCGGGCCGGCCAGCCTGGCGGCGCTGCATGCCGAGGGTGCCGCCGCCTGGGCGCTGGCCGCGGTCAGGGAACTCGACGACGCGATCCTGCGCCTGCGCATCAACGAGCAGGACGTCGGCACCTGGCTGCTGACCACGGCCGGTGATCCGGCCGCCGTGGCGGCGACCGGCGCGCTGCTGCTGGCCCATGCGGACGACTGGCTGGTCAACGAGATCATCCAGTACTGGAAGCGGACGCTGCGACGGCTGGACACCACGTCGAGGAGCCTGATCGCGCTCATCACGCCAGGTAGCTGCTTCGCCGGGCTGCTGCTGGAGATAGCCCTCGCCGCCGACCGCCAGTACATGCTGGACGGCGTCTTCGAAGATGACGAGGACCCCGCACCGCCGGCCATCCTCCGGCTGGATGACTTCAACACGGGGCTGATGCCAACCAGCAGCGGCCAGAGCCGGCTGCAGATCAGGTTCCTCGGCAGCGAGGCCGACGCCAAGGCCGCGGCGGCCGCCGCCGGGCAGGAGCTGACCGCCGCCGACGCCGAGCGGCTCGGCCTGGTTACCGAGACGCCGGACGACCTCGACTGGGCCGACGAGGTACGGCTCGTGGTCGAGGAACGGGCCAGCTTCTCGCCCGACGCGCTGACCGGCATGGAGGCCAATTTCCGCTTTGCCGGCCCGGAGACCAGCGAGACGAAGATTTTCGGCCGGCTCACCGCCTGGCAGAACTGGATTTTCCAGCGGCCCAATGCCGCGGGCCCGCACGGGGCGCTGCGCCGTTACGGGACGGGTCAGCGCGCAGACTACGACAGGAAGCGAGTCTGAGGTGGCAGCCAACGCTGACCAGGACGGCACGGCGGCCGGGCCGGCCTGCCAGGGCGACAACCCGGCCGCGGCCGCCGGCCGCGGCGAGATCACCGGTGCGGGCCCTGACCAGGGCGAGATCGTGGGCATCGCGCCCGCGCCCGACGGCCCGGTCAGCGTCATCGACTACAGCGAGCTGATCCCGAACAACGTCGGCCTGGCCACGGACCGGAAGCTGCAGCGCGCTCTTGAGTCCTGGCAGCCCAAGTTCCTCGACTGGTGGGCCAACCTCGGACCATCCGTTCCAACCAAAGATGTTTACCTGCGCACGGCAATCGCCGTCGGCCGGGACGGCTGGGCCAACTTCGCCAGGGTCCCGATGGAGCAGTACCGGTGGGGGATCTTCCTGTCCGAGCGCAACCCGGACCGGCGGGTCGGCTTCGGGCAGCATCTCGGCGAGCCGGCCTGGCAGGAGGTGCCCGGCGAGTACCGGGCCGACCTGCGGCGGCTGCTCGTGGTCCAGGGCGATACCGAGCCCGCCTCGGTCGAGCAGCAGCGTCACCTGGGGCGGACCGCGCCGAGCCTGTACGACATGCGCAACCTGTTCCAGGTCAACGTCGAGGAAGGCCGCCACCTGTGGGCGATGGTGTACCTGCTGCACGCCTACTTCGGCCGGGACGGGCGGGACGAGGCCGAGCAATTGCTGCAGCGCAACTCCGGCGACGCGGACAAGCCCCGCATCCTCGGCGCGTTCAACGAGGAGACCACCGACTGGCTGTCGTTCTTCATGTTCACCTACTTCACTGACCGGGACGGCAAGTACCAGCTCGGCACGCTGAAGGAGAGCGGCTTCGACCCGCTGGCCCGGACCTGCGAGTTCATGCTCAGGGAAGAGGCCCACCACATGTTCGTGGGCACCACCGGGGTGCAGCGGACGGTCGAGCGCACGGCCGCGCTGATCGCCGCGCACGGCACCGATGACCTGTGGGAGCACGGCGGAATCCCGTTCGCGGTGATCCAGAAGTACCTGAACTTCCAGTTCTCCGTCTCGCTCGACCTGTTCGGGTCCGAGACCTCGTCGAACGTCGCGTCCTACTACACGGCCGGGCTCAAGGGCCGCTGGATGGAGACCCGGCGCAAGGACGACCACCTGCTGGCGGATGGCTCCATGGAGATCCCGGTGGTGCAGGACGGCGCGATCGCGACCAGGACCGTGCCGCTGCTGACCGCGCTCAATCTCGACCTGCGCAACGAGTACATGGAGGACTGCGCCCGCGGCATCCGGCGGTGGAACCGGGAGTTCGAGCAGGCCGGGCTCGAGCAGCGGCTGACGCTCCCGCATGCGGGCTTCAACCGGAAGGTCGGGGCGTTCGCCGGGTACCCGATCAGCCCGTCCGGCGAACTGCTCGACCCGGCGGAGTGGGCGCGGCGGTCGGATGGCTGGCTGCCGACGCCGGAGGACCGGGAACGGGTCGCCGGGCTCATGCAGCCGCACTACGAGCCGGGCGAGTTCGCCAGCTGGATCGCGCCGCCCGGCGTGGGCATCAACGACCTGCCGGTCGAGTACGACTACGTCAGGTTCTGACGAGATGACGACCAGCGCCGGCCTGCCCGGGCCGGCCGCCCGGCCGGGAGCGCCGGCATGATCGACGGCAGGCTCCTCGTCGACGCGCACGTGCACGTCGCCCGGCTGCCAACGCTGTCGCCGGACTGGCAGCAGTGGGTGCGCACCTTCGGCGGCGGCGTCCCGATCGGCGAGCTGTTCGACGCCGACGGCACCCCGCGCCCGGCGGCGATCGACGACCACTTCGCCCGCCAGGGCGCCGATCATGTCCTGCTGTTCACCGAGTACAGCCCCAAGGTGACGGGCATGCAGCCCATCGAGGATGTGCTGCCGCTGACCGCCGCCAACCCGGTCCGCTTCCGGCCGGTGGCCAACCTCAACCCGCACCTGCACTACCCGGTGGCCAGGGAACTGGCCAGGCAGGTGGACCTCGGGGCGATCGCGCTGAAAATCCACCCGGTGCACGGCGGGTTCGAGGCCAGGGACCGGATGCTCTACCCGGCCTATGCCTGGGCGGAGGAACGCAGGCTGCCGGTGATCGTGCACTGCGGCACGTCGACCTTCTCCGGCTCGGTCAACGCCTACGCCGACCCGGTGCTGCTTGATGACGTGTTCCGGGACTTCCCCGGGCTGACCGTGGTGCTGGCGCACGGCGGCCGGGGCTGGTGGTACGACGCCGCGGCGTTCACCGCGCTGTCCCGGCCGAACGTCTGGCTGGAAGTCTCCGGCCTGCCGCCGCAGCGGCTGCCGGACTACTACGGGCGGTCACTGCGGCGGCTGGCGGACAAGATGGTGTTCGGCACCGACTGGCCGGGCGTGCCCGGCGTGGAGCGCAACGCCCGCGCGCTGGAGAAGGTGCTCCTCGACGCGGGCTGCACCGACGCGGACGTGGCTGCCGCGTGGGGCGGCAACGCGGCCCGCATCTTCGGCCTCGGCGGCCCGCCGCCGCCTTGACGGCAACCTCGCTGAGTTACCTGACTATAGTCAGGTAAATGGATCCCGGCATGGTGCACCAGGTCCGCAGGTTCAACCGGACCGTCACGCAGCGGATCGGCGCGCTCAACGACTCGTTCCTGTCGCGCGACCGCCCGCTCGGGCAGGCGCGGCTGCTGTGGGAGATCGGCCCGGATGGCAGCGATGTCCGGTCGCTGCGATCACGGCTCGACCTGGACTCGGGCTACCTGAGCCGGCTGCTGCGGGCGCTGCAGAATGACGGGCTCATCGTCGTCGAGCGCAGCGGAACCGACGGACGAGCACGCACGGCCCGGCTGACCGGCCGCGGGCTGGCCGAGCGGGCCGTGCTTGACCGCCGCTCCGATGACGTGGCCGATTCCATCCTCGGGCCGCTGAGCGAACCGCAGCGCACCCGGCTCACCACCGCGATGGCCGAGGTCGAGCGGCTCCTGGTGGCCTCGGCGGTCCGCATCGCCGGGCGCGACCCCCGGCACCCGGACGCCCGGCACTGCCTGCGGGCCTACTTCAGCGAACTATCCCGCCGCTTCGACGGCGGCTTCGACCCCGCCCGCAGCATCTCCGCCGGTGACGAAGAGCTGATTCCGCCCGCGGGCCTGGTCCTGGTCGCCACCCTGCACGGCGAGCCCGTCGGGTGCGGCGCGCTGAAGTTCCACCGGGATGCGCCCGGCGAGGTCAAGCGGATGTGGGTGGCTCCCGCCGCCCGCGGGCTGGGGATCGGCGGCCGGCTCCTCGCCGCCCTGGAAGCGCATGCGGCAGCCAGCGGTGTCCGCGTCCTGCGGCTGGAGACCAACCGCGCCCTCAGCGAGGCCATCGGCATGTACCGGGCCGCCGGTTACCGTGAAGTCACCGCGTTCAGCGACGAGCCCTATGCCCACCACTGGTTCGAAAAGGCCCTCTAACCAGGCGGCTACGTCGGCGGTTATTCGCGGGCCGGGAAGACACCCTGGAGGGCGATGCAGAAGTTCAGCACGAGATAAGGCTGGATGTTGTCGTGCGGCTGGCTGTTTCCGGCCTCGCCGATCATCTTCGGGTTCATAACGGTGTCCGTGTCCGGCTCAGGGACGTAGCTGTGGTCCGGGGACCGGGCCAGCACGCGGCAGGCCGGCCTTTCTGATGCAGCCGGGCTGCTGCTGGCGCTGACGGCGTGGGTGTGCGCGGGCATCTGCGCCGGCGTGAGCGTCACGGTCTCCGTGCCGCCCGCCTGGCCTTCGGCGTACGACGAAAGTCCCTCGCCCTGACCCTGGCTGACCGGCACGCGTGACCGCAGGTCAGGCAGGGCGAAGGTACTCACTCCGTCGCCTCCGTAAGTCGTGCCGAGCAGGCTGAAGAGAGCGGCGTTCTGGCTGATGGACAGGAGCTGGCCGTCGCAGAAGGCCCAGCCTTGCGGCTCGAAGTTGAAACCGAACATCCTGATCTCGCCCACAAATGGCTCTGACACCGTCGTCTCCTCGGGGAGTGGCAGTAGTTAGAGCTGGGCCCAGCCCCGTGCCCCAGCGTCGTGATCAGATTGGCACAACGGGCCGCTAAAATCGACCCTCCGATCACCGACAGCTACTCAGCTAGGATTCCCGGCGCCCATGCACGGCGAAGTCAGCACCCGTCCCGAGCGACTCCCGGACGACGGCGACTTTCTGCTGTCCCTCTATGCGTCCACTCGCCGACCGGAACTGGCCGGGCTCGGCTGGTCCGAGACGGAAGAGGATGCCTTCATCCGGATGCAGTTCAGCGCCCAGGCCCGCCATTACCGCGGGTCCTTCCCCGAGGCCACCTATTCGGTTATCTGCGTGGACGGCGAGCCGGCCGGACGGCTGATCGTCAGCCGCTCCGATGACGAGATGGTCCTCGTCGACCTAGCCCTCCTCCCCGGGTTCCGCCGCACCGGCATCGGCAGCGGGCTGGTTCGGTGCCTGCTGGATGAGGCCGACGCCGGCCGGCTCCGGGTCCGATGCCATGTGCGGCAAGGCAGCGACGCCCGGCGCTTCTGGGAACGTGCCGGGTTCGTCGCGCAGGGCAGCGACGGGGTGTACGTGGCCATGGAGCGGGCGGCCGAGACGCGGCTGCCCTGACCGCTAGCGCCGGCGGTAGTCGGCCGGGCGGATACCGCGGAGAGCGGCCTCGAAGGAGAACAAGCGGCGGCGGACGACCTCCTCCTGGCCCAGGCCGGCGCCCCCGGGGGCCCGTTCGGCATCCATCGCGGAGCGCGTGGCCTGCAGTGCGGTGAGCAGGTCAGCGACGCGGTCGCGGCTATCCTCATCCGGAGCGGCCTCGCGCATGGAATACAGCATCTGGGCCAGGTCATCGGCGCGGCGCTGGATGTCGGCCCAGCGGGTTCCGGCATCCGGGGCGGCCAGCGCACCGGGCCGTTCGGCGATGTTCATCGCGTCATAGACAGCTGCGCCCTTGGCGTACGCGTCGGTGATTCTCATCCGCCAGGCGGCCGTGGCGTCGGAGCGCCGGCCGGAGCGGGCGATCAGCACGATGATCACGATGAGGACCAGGACGCCGAGGCCGACCCAGAGCCAGATGAGCGATGAGCTGGATCCGCTCGTTGAAGCCGGGGAACTGCTCGGCGTCGGCGCTTCCGTCGCCGTCGGCGTCGGCGCTTCGGTCGCCGTCGGCGTCGGCGCTTCCGTCGGCGTCGGCGTCGGCGCTTCGGTTGGCGTCGGGGTAGGCGTGTCCGTGCTGTCGCTCGTGTCGCTGGCTTCGTTGGTGGGCAGGCTGATGCTTCGGCTGGGTGTCAGGCTGGAGATCGGGCCGCTGATGCTGCTATTTCCGCATCCCGCGGCCAGGAATCCAGCCGTCAGTACCAACGCGAGGAGCGCCAGCCTCTCATTCAAGCGTCGCATGCCAGTCCTCTGAGCGCCGTCTGGAGATCCGCCGGTTGCGGACGTCACGCCAGGATCCCGCCGCCGGGGCTATCGCGCCTCACCCTTCGAGGGCGATCCTGGCACCCGCCCAGCCGATAAGGTCGCGGGCCAGGGTCCGCCGGGCGGTGACCGGGAATAAGCCTGCAGGAACTCTGGCGTTCCCGCGAACCGATCTGTTTCCTGGCGCAATAGAGATGCGATGGATGACGACGGGCTGATCGCGGCCATGGCCGCGGGCGATGACGTGGCGCTGCGGGAGTTGTTTTCCCGGCATGCGCCATGGCTGGCGGCCCGGATGCGCGTCGTGCTGCCCGCCGCGGACGTCGAGGACGCGCTGCAGGAAACGTTCCTCGCAGCGTGGCGTGGCGCCGGAAATTACCGGCCCGGGGGCGCGGCCGGCGGGTGGCTGTGGGGCATCGCCCGGCGCCATGCTGCCCTGTTGCTGCGCCGTCGCGGGCCCGCCGCCGTGGTCCTGCCCGCCGTGCTGGCGGCGGACTGGCGGCAGGCGAGTGACCCGGCGGAAGCCGCGCTCTCACGAGCCGACCTGGAACGCGCAGTCGCCTCGCTGGGCCCGCCTGGGTGCCCGGGCCGCGAGGTGTGGCGGCTGATGTACGTGGAGGACCGGCCGGTCGCCGAGGTGGCCCGGCTGATGGGGGTTCCCGAGGGCACGGTGAAAAGCCGCGCGCACCGGGCCCGGCGGCAACTGCGGGCAGCACTGCGAGGCACCAGCCGGGCCGGGCCGGGCCGTCCGGTGGCGGAGGGAGGATCCCGATGAGCGACACGGGCGAAGCACAGCCGCGCCGGGACACGGCGCTGCCGAAGCGCCGGGATGCGGTGCCGGCCGACGTTGACTTGGCCAGGATCTGGACGGGGGTCGCCGCGGTCGTGTGGCGCCGCAATACGGGGTGGCTGGAGCGGCTAGCCGGGCGGCTGCTGCGCTCACCGGGCCTGGCCAGAGCGCTGCTGACCACTCCGTCGCTGCTAGTGCCGTGGCTGATCGCGAGCGCGGTGGTGCTGGGGGCGGGCGCTGCCGCGACGGTGAGCACCGGCCGGCCGCTGGTGGCGCTGCTGGCCCCGGCGGTGGCCGCGGCCGGCATCGCGTATGCCTATGGTCCGGGCATCGACCCGGCCTGGGAGCTGTCCTGCAGCATGGCGGTCAGTGATCGGATGGTGCTGCTGGTGCGGGCGGTCGGAGTGTTTGCCGTCGACGCCGTGCTCGGGCTGGCCGCGTCGGCGGCGTCGGGCGCCGCGGTGGGGATCACGTTTGGCTGGCTGGTTCCGATGACCGCGATTTCCGCACTGGCGCTGGCGGCGGCCACGCTGGCCCGGTCGGCGAATGTAGGTGTTGCCGCCGGGCTGGCCGGCTGGGTGATCATCGTCCTGTCCGGCCGGGCCGCCGGCGGGCAATTCACCGCCGCGGTCACCAGCTCCGCCCTGGTCCTGCCCTACCTGGCCTTCGCCGCCTGCTGCGGCGTGATTGCGCTGGCCGCGACCCGTAGTCCGAGAGGAACCTGATGAACATCGAGATCACCGAACTGACCCGGCGGTTCGGCCGCACCGTGGCGGTAGCGGGGGTCAACCTGCAGGCCGGCCCGGGGGTATACGGACTGCTGGGCCCGAACGGCGCCGGCAAGACCTCTTTGCTGCGGATGATGGCCACCGTGATCCCGCCCACCTCAGGGAACCTGCGGCTGCTTGACCGCGATCCCGGCCAGTACGGCCCGCGGCGGGAGATCCGCCGCCGGCTCGGTTACCTGCCGCAGAGCCTGGGCTACTACCCGGGCTTCACGGTGGTGGAATTCATCGAGTACTTCGCGCTGCTGAAAGACATGCCGGCAGCGCGGGTACCCGGGGCGGTGGCGGCCGCGGTTGAGCGGGTCGAGCTGGGCGGTAAGGCGCGGGCGAAGCTGCGCACGCTCTCGGGCGGCATGCTGCGCCGGGTCGGCATCGCCCAGGCGATCGTGAATGAGCCCGAGCTGCTGCTGCTGGACGAGCCGACCGCCGGGCTGGACCCGGAGCAGCGGGTGCGGTTCCGGGGCCTGCTGCGGGACATCGGCCAGCGTGCCACCGTCGTGGTCAGCACGCACCTGGTAGAGGATGTCGGCGCCGCCTGCACCGAGGTCGCGCTGATGGACGAGGGGAAGATCGTCTTCTCCGGCACGCCGGATGAGCTGACCGTCCGCGGCGTGGGCCATGGCACTGGTGATGCTCCGCTGGAGCGCGGGTACAGCGCGGTGCTCGCGCAGGCCCGGTCATGACCGCCGCCACCGCCCCGCCCGCCGCCCGGCCGCGGCCGGCCACGCGCAGGCCGGGACCGGCCGCCGGGCGGCTGCTGCAGCTGGAACTGCGCCGTAGCGCCATGCTGTGGATGCTGCCGGTGGTCGCCGCGCTGTTCTGGTTCATCACCTACCGCAAGACCATGGCCATGCCGCCGTTGTGGAACGTGCGTGCCATGAACACGCAGACCACCGGCGTGGCGGTGTTCGCGGCGCCGGTGGTCGGCGCGGCTGCGTGGATCGGGTCACGGGAGGGCCGCCGTGGCATGGGCGATCTCGTGACGGGCACCCCCCGGCCGCGCTGGAGCCGCCAACTTGCGGCCTGGGCCGCCACGGCCTGCTGGGCGATGGTGGCCTACCTGGGCTGCGTGGGCGTCCTGTACGGCGTCACCGCGCAGCAGGCTTCCTGGGGCGGCCCGCTGTGGTGGCCGGTGGCGGTCGGCGCCGCGAGCGTGCCGGCATTCGCCGCAATCGGGTTCGCGGCCGGGGCGTCGTTCCCTAACCGGTTCACCACGCCGCTGGTCGCGGTCGGCGCGTTCTTCGGGCTCGCGCTCAGCCCGGAACTGATCCATGGCGGCCAGTCGTACTGGCAGATCTCGCCGATCGTCTCCGGCCCCTGGGACGCCGAGTCCAACGCGGGGGTGGGGACCTTCTACCACTACCTCCCTGACCTGCCCGTGGCCCAGGTGATATTCCTCGCCGGGCTCACCCTGGCCGTGGTGGGCGCGCTGGGCCTGCCCGGCCGGCTCCGGCGGGCGGCGGCTCCGGCGGTCCGCCGTAGCGATCACCGCGGCCGGGCTGCTGGCCGCCGGGACCGCCGTCGCGCTGGCCGGGACCGGCCGGATGGACGCGCACGGCATGATCGCCATCCCGGCCCTGCATGATGCGGCCAGCGACCGCCCGATCCGCTATACCCCGGTCTGCAGCGATACCGCGGTCCCGGTCTGCCTGAACCCGGCCTACGCGGGCTACCTGCCGGCCGTGACGACCGCCCTCGAACCCGTGCTCGGCGAGGTGGCCGGTCTGCCCGGCGCCCCGGCCCGGGTCAGCCAGGCCGCCGTGACCTACCACCAGGGACAAGGCAACGACATCAGCATCGGCTTCGGCCCGGCGATTAGCGGCAGTCCGCCGGTATTCCACCTGGTCCTCCCCGACCAGCTGCTGGTCCCCATAACCACCGGCGAACTCGCGGCCAGGGTGCGACTGGACGCCGGGATGAGCATCCTGGCTAGCGTCATCGGTAGCGGCCCTGGTACCAGTCAGGCCCAGCAGGCGGTCATTTTTGCCTTGGGCGAGCCGCTGCGGATGGGCACCGGCCCGCTCATTCCCGGGCCCCGGCAGGCCGGCCTGCCGCATGTCAGCGGCCCGGCGCTGGCCGCTGCGGCACGATTCCGCGCGCTGCCGGCCGCCACCCGGCACGCCTGGCTCGCGGCTCACCTGGCCTCGCTGCGGGCCGGCCGGATCACCCTGGCGCGGCTGCCATGAGCGCCGGCGCGGTGCGCAAGGCCCCGCCCGGGGCGGCGGCCGGCCAGACAGCCAGTCCGGCCAGCCTGGCGCTGGCGGGCCCGCGCCAGGCGGGCGCGCGCCTGGTGCGCCTGCACCTGGTCAGCCGCCACGTCCCGGCTGCCCTGGCCGCGATAGCGGCCTGCGCCGTCCTGCTGCGGCTCGCGCTGCTCCACAGCTGGGACACCTACGGCGCGCTGCAGCTGCCGCTGCTGTTCGAGACAGGCGGCGCCGCGGTTATCGCGATCACTACCGCCAGTCAGCTCGGCGAGCCGGAGCGCGCGACCGGCCGGTGGCTCCCGTTCCTGCGGCTGGGCACCGCGCTGACGCTGACCACGGTTGCGGCAGGCGCGCTGGCCGCGACGGGAGCCGGCGCGCACCTGGCCGGCGGCACGCTGGATGTCGTGCGTAACGTGACCGGGCTTACCGGTATCGGCCTGCTGTGCGCCGCGCTCCTCGGCGGCCAGCTGGGCTGGACCGGCCCGGTCGGCTACATGCTGGTCGGACTGTACGGGCTGTACACGGACTGGCACGGCCCGGCGCTGACCACGCCGTGGATCTGGCCGGCCCGGCCGCCGCACGACCTCGGCGCCGCGCTGTGCGCGGGCCTGGTGTTCGCCGCCGGACTGACGGTCATCACCCTGCGCGGCGCCCGTGACCCCGTCGGCGAGTGAGCCTGGCCTCGGGCACCCTGCCGCCGGGCGAGCCGGCGCTAGTCGATCAGGTCCTCAGACGACCGGATGGCGGCCGGCTAAATTGCGAAGTCGGGAAATCACCCCCATGCTGCCCGGAGGACTCCCACATTTCCGGTTGCGCTACTCCGCCTCCCCGCGCTGGCCCGAGGGAGCAGGCGCTCGGGCACGTATTGTGGATCGGCGGGCCGCCGGGCGCGGGCAAGTCAGCGGTCGCCAGCCGGATTACCCGGTGGCACGGGCTGCGCTGGTACGCGGCCGATACCCGGACCTGGCAGCATCGTGACCGCGCGCTGCGCGCCGGGAACGCGGCCGCGCACCGCTGGGAGGCGCTGACGCCGCAGCAGCGCTGGGCGGAATCGACGCCCCGCGAGATGCTCGCGATGTCGCTGCACAGCGAGCGCGGGCCGATGGTGATCGACGATCTCCGGGCACTGCCCGCCTCCCCCCTGGTGGTCGCCGAGGGGACCACCCTTCCGGCGCACGCGCTGTCGTCAGGGATCGCGCTGCGCTCCCGCGCCGTGTGGCTGGTTCCCACGCCCGAGTTCCAGCAGGCGGCCCTGGCCGCCCGGGCCACGACGCCCGGTCACCGGGCGCTATACCTCCTGCTCAGCGAGACGATCAGGCAGGAGGCCGCGGAGCACGGCGCGCGGATACTGACGGTGGACGGATCCAGCGGCATCGAGCAGACGGTCACGGCGGTCGAGGAACTGTTCGCGGCTGCACTGGCGGAGGGCCCGCGCGCGGAGACGCTCGCCGGGCGCCGGGCGCTGCTGCGGGAGGCGAACGACGCCGTCGCGGACCAGGCTCGCGGCTTCTACGCCCGGCCGTGGGCCAACGGCGATGCTGAGGCCGTCGTCGCCGAGTTCCGCTGCGAGTGCGCGAGCCCGGCCTGCGACGCGAGAGTCCGGCTTCCGGTGGGCGCGCTCAGGCCCGGTCCGGCGCTGGCGCCCGGCCACCACTGAGCACGGACAGCACGAACATGATCAGCGCGCTGCAGGCGACCCTCATGAGAGTGGCGCGCGGGGTCACTTCGCGGACAGCCGCCGGCGAACGGCGGCGAACGCCTGGTCGGTGGCATGCAGCGCCAGGGCCACGTCCTCATCGGTCATCGCGGCGGATACGAACCAGTTGTGGCGCGGATGGACGAAGGCGCCGCCGCGCAGCGCGTGCGCGGCGAATTCGCACGCCAGCGCATGATCGCGGTCACCGGCGAAGGTCAGGTACGGCATCTGTACCGGCCCGGTGTAGTTCACGGCGAGATCGCGGGCCGCGGCCTGCGCGAGAATGCCATCCCGCAGCGCGGACCCGGCCCGCTCCATCGCGGCGATGCCGCCGTCGGCGTGCAACGCCCCGATCGTCGCGATGCCCGCCGCCATCGCGGTGGCGGAGAACCAGAACGAGCCGGTGATGAAGATCTGCTGGGCGCCGCCGCGGTAGCGGTCGTTGCCCAGGACGGCGGCGAGCGGGTGGCCGTTGGCGATCGCCTTGCTCCACGCGGACAGGTCGGGCAGCACGCCGATCGGCTCCCAGCTGGAGCCCAGGGCAAGCCGGAAGCCGCAGCGCACGTCATCGAGGATCAGCGCCGCGCCGGCCGCATCGCACAGCTCGCGCAGCCCGCGGGCGAACGCCGGGTCCACCAGTTCCTGGTCGTAGCCCGCGTCGTGCCGGAACGGGCTGACCACGATCCCGGCCAGGTCGGGGCCCGCCTCGGCGACGGCGGCCCGGGCCGAGTCCAGGTCGTTGAACTCGTAGTAGCCGAGGTTGGCGCGATCCTCGGGCGTCGTCCCCGGCGGGCGCGGCGTGCACCACGGCGCGGCACCGTGATAGGCGCCGCGGGCGACCAGGATCCGCTTGCGCCCGGTCTGCGCCCGCGCGACCGTGCAGCACGCGGTGGTGGCGTCGGTGCCGTTCTTGGCGAACATCGCCCAGTCGGCGTGCCGGACCGTGGCCACCAGCGTCTCGGCCAGCTCGACCATGACCGGCCCGGGCCCGTTCTGGCAGTCGGCCAGGGCCGCCTGCGCCCTCGCCGCCTCCTCGACGGCCGGATGCTGGTGCCCGAGCACGACCGGCCCGTAGCTGCACATCAGGTCGACGTACTCGTTGCCGTCGACGTCCCAGACCCGCGCCCCGCGCCCGCTGCGCATGAACTGCGGGTACTCGGGCGGGAGCGGGCCCGCGTTCTGGTGGCCGTACATCCCGCCCGGGATGACCGCCCTGGCCCGCTCGCGCAGTGCCGAGGTCGGCCGACCTCGGCCGCTGATCCGGCCCGGCGGGCCGCGCCGCGGCCGGATTCACTCGGGGGCCCGGTGTTCCTGGGCCGGCGGCTCGCCGTAGCGGCGGCGGCGCGCCTCGGCGGCGACCTCCTCCAGCTGGGCATCGGTCAGGATCTTCGGCTCGCCGAGCGCCCGGGCGAGCCGGTAGGTGCGCGCCAGCCACTCCAGCAGCAGCGCCCGCTCGTACGCCTCCGTGAGAGTCCGGCCGTAGCAGATCGCGCCGTGATTCTGCAGGATCGCCGCCTGGCGTGAGCTCAGCGCGAGCACGGCCGCGCTGGCCAGCCCGGCCGACCCGAACCGGGTATACGGCGCAACCCGGACCGGCCCGCCCAGCCCGGTGATCGCGTAGTGGATGGCGGGCAGCTCGTCAAAGACCGCGGAGAGAGCTATCACCTCCGGGGAGTGCGTGTGCACCACGGCACCGGCGTCAGTGGCCGCGTAAATGGCCAGGTGCATGGGGGTCTCGGAGGACACGGTGGCAGGCACGGAGAGCTCCGAGCCGTCCAGGCCGACCACGCAGATCTGCTCCGGCCGCATATCCCGGTATGGCACCCCGGACGGCGTGATGAGGACCGGGCCGGCGGCTGGCCCGGGGCCGCCGCCGCCCAGCCGCACGCTCATGTTGCCGGCGCTGCCGACGGCCAGGCCGTCGTCCAGCAGGCGGCGACTATAGCTGACGAGCTGCTCGCGGCCCGCGCTGAGCCCGGCAGGATCCTGAGGGCACATTTACCAGGATGTTAACGGACGTCCGGCAAAAAAATAGCGCGACCCTGAGGCGCGTCAACTGTTGCACATTCCGGCCTTCAGGTCGGATTGGCTACCATGGCTGGCCATAGTGGGCATTGGGCCTGTATCGTCCATTTCTATGAACCTAGCCTTTGCGGTCATTGCGGCATGCGCAGCGGCGGCGGCTGCGATTGCCGCGTTCAAATCCTGGAACGCGGCGACCAGGGCAGCTGCGACGACCGCGGCGCTGGCGACGCTCATGGTAGATCTGCGGCATGCGGATCTGACTCCGGAGTTCGAGGTCACCTGCAAGGCCCGCGGCCGCGACCACGATTCCGCTGACCTGCACCTGGCGCTGAAGCGGGGCCGGCTGCCGCACCTCGACGAGGTGACCGTGACGGTTCTCGATGAGACCGGCCACGATCACCGAGCCCTGGACCGTGCCCTACCACGTCGTGGCCGAGCCGCACGCGCCGCTCAGCGTCCGCATGATCTGACCGGGGCTCGGGCCGCAGGCTCCCCGGCCGGAATCATCACGGCCGCCGTCCGGTTGACGAGGGCATGCCCCCAGGACACAAGATCACCATCACCCCGTCCGACCGCCACGTCGAGATCACGCTCGGCGGCGAGAAGCTGGCGGTGTCTAACCGCCCGGTGCTGCTTGACGAGACCGGGCTGCCGACCCGCTACTACCTGCCGCCGGAGGACGTCCGCACCGAACTGCTCCGCCCCACCAGCAGCGAGACCACCTGCCCGTTCAAGGGCCAGGCGTCTTACTGGTCCGTGGTGCTGGGCGACGAGGTGCACGAGGACGTCGTCTGGAGCTACCAGGCGCCCATCCCGGAGGTCGCGGAAATCGCCGGCCTGATGTGCTTCTACCCCGAGCGAGTCGAGCTGACGATCGACGGCGAGCGCTAGCCAGGCACCGAGGCGGGCCAGCGCGCGGAGCCGCCGGTCTAGCTGGTC
>CAVWLF010000008.1:0-201899 GCA_963755815.1 uncultured Actinomycetes bacterium | reverse complement strand
TCCGGCACGATCAGAATTCTGCGTCCAGGGGCAGCCGGCGGACCGCAGGGAGGTACGGGTCCAGCTCACCGCTGCCGAACCGGCACATGCCGATAACGTGCCAGAACTGCCCCGAGATATCGCCCTCCTGCTTATAACTGCCGTCGCTGGCCAGGGCGGCCCATCCTTCCGGGAGGCCGAGCAGGGTCAGCCGCAGCCGCGGCGGCTCGCTGCCGCTGGTATCCCACAGCCCGACCGCGCCGTCGTCGCCTGCACTCGCCAGGAGCGTGCCGTCCGGGCTGAAGGCGACGGACCAGACGCGCCGGCTATGGCCGATGAGGGCATGCAGATGCTCGCCGGTGCGCACGTCCCACAAGCGCACGGCCAGGTCATCACCCGCGGTGGCGAGCATCGCGCCGTCCGGGCTGAACGCGGCCGACCAGAGCCGTCCCCGGTTCCTGTTCAGCGTGTGCAAGGGGACGCCAGCGGCGGTGTCCCAGAGCCGGGCCGTGCCGTCGTTGCTCGCGCTGGCCAGCACCGCCGCGTCCGGGCTGAACACGACCGAGTAGACGCGGTCGGTGTGGCCGGCCAGCGTCGCCTGGCAGGCGCCCGACTCGACGTCCCAGAGCCGCACCGCACGATCGTCGCAGCCGGTCGCCACCCGGCTGCCGTCCGGGCTGAAGGCGATGGAGCGCACCCGGCCCCGGTGCTCGGCGAACGTCTGGAAATGCCGCCCGGTCGTGCAGTACCACAGCCGCACCGTGTCGTCGTCGTTGGCCGTGGCCAGTATTCTTCCGTCCGGGCTGAACGCCTCCGCCCACAAATGGTCGGTATCAACGTTCAGCTTGCGTTCAAAGGCGCCGGACCCGGCATTCCAGAAGTAGACCCGGCCGTCGCTGCTCGCGGTGGCGAGCCGGTCTCCGGCCGGGCTGAAGAGTACGGAGACCAGCCGGTCGGCCGTGCCTGCCAGCTCCCTGAGCCGCTGGCCGGTACGAGGCTGCCAGAGCCGCACGATGCCGTCGTTGCCGCTGGTAGCGAGCAGGTCACCGGCCGGGCTGAACCGTACCCCGGTGATCCGCCGTCCGTGGCCGCGCAGCACGTGCCGGCGCTGGCCGGTGGCCGGGTCCCACAACCGGACGGTGCCATCGTTAGCGCTGGTCGCCAGCTGGCCACCGTCGGGCCGGAAGGCCATCGGCCAGATCGACGCCTTGTGCCCGCTCAGCTGATGTCTGGACTGGCCGGTAGCCGCATCCCACAGCTGGATGTTCCCGATGCTGTCGCCGCTGGCCAGCAGGTCACCGTCCGGGCTGAACAGGACGCAGTAGACCGCGGCCCGGTGCCCGGACAGCTCGCCCGCGGCCTGCCCGGTCTGCGGATCCCACAGCCGGATCTGCCCATCCCGGTCGCCGCTGGCCAGCCGCGAGCCGGCCGGGTGGAACGCCAGCGCGTAGACGGCGCGGCGGTGGCCGTCCAGCTGGTGGCGCAGCTCGCCGGACACGGGATCCCACAGCCGGACCGCCCCGCCGCTATCGCCGGTGGCGAGCAGTTCGCCGTCCGGGCTGAACGCGGCACGGTAGATCGGGCCGCGGTGACCGCCCAATTCGCGCACCGGGTGGCCAGAGGCGACGTCGTATACGCGCAGCACTGCCCCGTCGCCTACCGCGAGAAAGGCTCCGTCCGGACGGAAGGCGGCGGCGAAGATTGGCGCGCTGTGGCCGGGCACCGCGTACCGCACCCGGCCCGCCTGGACATCCCACAGCCGCAGCACGCCGTCGCCGTCGCCGGTGGCGAGCAGATCGCCGTCCGGGCTGAGCACCATGGGCCACACGCCGTCGCGATGACCCTCGAGCACCCGCAGGCAGTCACCGGTCGCCGGATCCCACAGCCGGACCGTCCCGTCGCTGGCCCCGGTGGCCAGCACGCTGTCGCCCGCGCCGAACGCGAGGGTGTAAACCCGCCCGCGGTGTCCGTGCAGCGTGCGCACGGGCAAGCCGGAAATGGCATCGCAGATGAGCACGCCGCCGTCTTCGCTGCCGATGGCCAGCAGATCGCCGTCACCGCTGTAAGCCAGCTGCTCGGGCAGTCGGCTCATCTGGTGGTGAAAGCCGTACGGCACGCCGATCACGGCGGGCGCGAGTTCCACCTCGACCCGCTGGCCCGGCGTTATCGCTGCCCGGCGCAGCTCAGGCGAGCTGGCCAGCCCGGGGTCGGCGGTGGCGTCCACGAGGGCGGCGCGAACCCACCTGCTGCCGGCCAGCACCGCGCCCCGCAGGTCGGTCCGCGCCAGCCGGGCCCGGGTCAGGTTGGCACCGCGGAGGTCCGCCCCGGACAGCCGCGCCTCGTCCAGCCGGGCGCCCGCCAGCGTGGCGTTGCGCAGGCTGGCCTGGGTCAGGTTCGCGCCGACCAGAACGGCATCGGTGAGGTCGGCGCCGGTAAGGTCGACGCCCGCCAGTTCACGGTAGGACAGGTCCTCCCCCCGCAGCAGGGCACCCCGCAGGTCGGTCTGCGCCGGGGTACGCAGCCGGGTGCTGACCTTCAGGGCATTGGCGCGGGCCACCTCACTGGCGGCCGGGTCGGCCAGGATCCGGCTGGCCCAGACCCGGCAGGCCCGGCTGCCCGCGATATCGCAGAGGAAGTCCGCGGTCAGCTGCGAGAGCGGCCGGGCTGACAGCGCCTCCGGGCGGGCCGTGCCGCTGGTGAGCTGCCGGCCGATCTCGGCGGCGACGAGCCATTCCGCGACGGATGCGTGGATGAAGCCGAACAGGCCGGCGTCGGTCCGGATCAGCAGCGTGCCCGAGCCGACGGCGTGCGCGCGCTGGCGCAGCGAGAGCTGGCCGTCGGCGAGGCCGGTGAGCGTGTCGGCGACCTCGGTGAGGGCGGCGGGCCGGAGCAGGGGCTCGCCCGTCTCCCACATGCGCATCGCGAGGGTGGTGACGGCGCTCCGCAGATCGCCGGCCGCCAGGCCGCCCGGCGCCCCTGGTACCCCCTGCGTGCGCTTCTCTTCGTAGCTGAGCCAGGTGCTCAGGATCTCCTCGTACAACGCGGCGGCGCTGATGGTCTCCTGCATCCCGGCCACGGCGCGGAGCCGGCCCTCGTCCAGTTCGGAGATGAAGGACAGCATGCGCGGGTTGGTGGACAGGCCGAGCAGATCCTGGATACCGCGCAGCAGCAGCAGCCGTTCGTCGGCCGCCTGCTCGTCGCCGTCATAACGGCCGACCAGGTAGGCACGGATCTGCGCGGGAGTGAAGTCCTCGATCGAGAGCACCCGCCGGCTCGGCAGGGCGCCCACTCGCTCGCCGAGCGCAGTCAGCACCTGCTTATGGGATCTGAAGTGCTGCGTCCGGCTGGCCACCACGATCTTCGCGTTGCCCTCGGCCGCCTGGATAAGCGTGTCCAGGTGATCAGCGGCCCGCTCGTAGCTGACCCTGGTGACCAGCTCGTCGAAGCCGTCGAACAGCAGCACGATGCGTCCCTGCCGGAGCATGTAGCGGAACGCCTTGAGGTCGATGAAATCCTCGCCGTGATTGGCCAGGTGCGCGGCCACCAGCCCGTCCACGGTGTGCGCCTTGTCCAGGGCCCGCAGCTCGATGAGAATAGGCACCAGGTGGGGCAGCTCGACCGGGATCCGGCGGGCCACCTCGTGCAGCGCGAACGTCTTGCCGCGCCCGAAATCGCCCAGCACCAGCACAAACCGGCCGTGGTCGGCCGCTATCTGAGCGAGCAGCTCGTCCGCCAGGTCGTCACGCACCCCGCGGCCGGGCCGGCCCAGCTCACGGAACCGCTGCGGAACGTACAGGCGAGGCGGGTACAGGGGGTCGGCGCTGATCCGGGCGGTCTGGTTCGCCACGTAGTCGCGCAGGTCGAGCAGGCCCTGGAACTCAATGAAGCTGCGCAGCCGCACGCCGCGCCGCTGAGCCTCCTCGCGGAGCACCCGAGGCGGTTGCGGGCCTTCGTAGACAAGCTCAGAGCCGGGTTCGGGCTGCCCGGTGTGGACCAGCTGCAGGAACGCGGCCAGCTCCTCGCGGCCCGGCTCACCGGCGTGCGCGGCGATTCGCCACTGCCGGATGAACCCGTCCTCCTGATGCGTGATCAGCAGGTGCGGCAGCTCGCCATCGACTCGCCGGATCTTGGCGTGCTCGTGGCGGGTTTCGCAGACCTCGGCGATCCGGTCCAGCAGCAGGCTAGCGGGGCTCGCGGCACGTTCCGGCCCGGGCCGCGGCGCCGCGCCCTCCTCCGGTTCGCGCTGATCGGCACGGTCCGCGCCGAAGGTGCCGCCCGTCGCGGGCCATCGCCGCGGCAGCCGCTCCGGGTCCTCGCCGTTCGCGTGCCGGGCGCTCCAGCGGTCCAGGCCGTCCGGGGTGATCCGCAGGAACTGGTGCTGGCCAGGAGCTGCGGCGCATACCGCAATCAGGCCGGAGTCAAGCTGGCGGGGCTGGTCGCCGCCGGGCCCCGGCCCGTGCAGGACCAGACTGAGCCGCGACCCGAGCAGCCGGTCGAGCGTGCCGGCGTCGCGCAGCAGTGCCGCCGCGTCCGGCCCGTCGGGCGTACCGGCCGCGGCCGGTACATGCCGGACCACGCCGATCCGCAGCCAGCCGGCCTCTTCAAAGGGGGCGAGCTGGTCAGCGAACCATGCTGCCTGGGCTTCGCCGACCCAGCCGTAGTCGTCCTCGGGCCGGTGGCTGCCGGCCATCGTCGAATTCAGCGCGGCGACCGCCAGGCGCAGATCCGGCATCGCGAACAGGCTCCAGGGCTGCGCGCTCTCGAAGACGGGACCGTCGAGCCCGCGGTACAGCTCCTGGAACAGGCTGGCGAAGTGACGCCACTTGGGCCAGTACGGCGGCTGCGGCTCTATATCGTCGGCCTCGCAGGTGGCAAAGTACGCACGGCAGGCGGCCTTGGTGATGTCGTGGCTGCCGGGGACGATCACCAGATGCTGCGGCTCCAGGCCAAGGAGCGCGCGCAGCCCGGTGAGGAATTCCAGGGCCTCCTCGCACTCCCGCAGGCTGCCGGTTTCCATCAGGTCGCCGGTAACGACCAGGAGATCGGGCCGGGGCAGGCCGGCGGTCATGCGCCTGGTCACATCGGCCCAGATCCGGGCCTGCAGCTCGGCGGCGGACAGCCGGTCACCCGGCGCCGCCAGCCCGGGCCCGAACCGGGGTCCTGCCACCTGCAGCAGGGTGATCGCGGGGCGAGGGCCGACCCGGCCCGGCAGCGTCGGCGGGTAGGCCGGCGCGATGGCCGGTGACCGGCGGCCCCGCGATACCGCGGGCGCCATCCGCGGCGGCCGTTCCGGCGGAGGCGGAACCTGGTCCGTGACGGTCTGGCCGGCCGGAGGGAAAGCCGCCTCCCGCCGCTCGGCCCGCCCGGCTAGCGCGTTCCTGATGCGGTCGAGCAGCAGCGCCCGGGCCTGCTGCTGGTCGCTCACGCCCACCAGGTCGATGTAGGTAATAATGCCGAGCAGTCCGTCGAGCCGGCACTCCTCGACCCGGACGGTCACTAATCTGCCCGTCGGGTTGCCTCGATCGGCCTGCAGTGCCGCCTGCCATTCCAGCCGTCCGTACGGGGAGTCCACGTAACGCGGGGACAGCACCGCGACCACGGCGGCGGACCGGCTGACGCCGCGGTCCATGAACTCGATGAAGTTGGTGCCGGGCACGAAATCCCAGGCCTGCAGCATGGCCCGGTAGCCCGCGGCTTCGAGTTCCCAGGCCATCCAGGTGGCCCAATGCTCATCAGCAGTGGAATAGCTGACGAAAATCTGGATCGGCTCGTCCTTACTGCTGGCAACGGCTGACCCGGTCATAGCCTCAGTATCTCCCGACCATGTGATCCCGGTATCCCCCTGCGGCACGGGACGGGCCGGGTTCGGCGCGGCCCGTCGCTTTCCTCGCTGGCGCCCCGGTGCTGTGCAACGATTGCCAGTGTGCCCGCTGCCGACCCTAACCAGGCAGCGCAGACTCCGATGGCGGCGCGCTGGCGGGCGGCGGCGCGGCGGCCGGTGCTGGACTGGATCACCGCCGCCCTGCTCGTCCTCGGCCTGATCTTCGTGGCGACCGGCCTGCTCCCGCAGGCGGAGGCCGACGCGACGATCCGGCGGATCCTGCCGCTGCTGCTTTTCCTCGGCAGCGTCATCGTGCTGGCCGAACTGACCGCCGACGCCAGCGTCTTCGATGTGATCGCGGTCCGGGTGGCCGGCCTGGCGCGCGGCAATTACCCGGCTCTTTTCGTCCTGTGCGTGTTCTTCGCCGCCGCCACGACAACCGTGCTGAACCTGGATACCACCGCGGTGCTGCTCACGCCGGTGATGCTGGCCTTGGCCCGCAAGGCCGGTATCGCCGTGATCCCGCTGGCCATGACCACGGTGTGGCTGGCCAACACGGCGAGCCTGCTGCTGCCGGTATCCAACCTGACCAACCTGCTCGCGGCGAACCGGGTGGCGCTGCCGGCCGCGGCGTTCGCCAGCCGGATGTGGCCCGTGCAACTGACCTCGGTCCTGGTGACCATGGTCTTCCTCTGGGTGTTCTTCTGGCGCCGCGGCGTGCGCGGCGTCGACCGTTACGACCCGCCGCCGCCGCTACAGCCGGCCGACCCGGTGCTGTTCTGGGTGGCCGCGCTGGCCTGCCTGCTGTTCATCACCGTGATCGTCACCACCGGAATCCAGCTCGGCTACGCGGCCGCGATGGCAGCAGCGTTCGTGGTGGCAGCGTTCGCCGTGCGCAAGCGGGCGGCCCTGCGGCCGGGGCTGATCCCGTGGCGGCTGCTCGTGTTCGTGGTCGGGCTCTTCCTGGTGGTGCAGACCGTGAGCCTGCACGGGCTCGGCACCATTACCCAGGCGCTTATCGGCACCGGGGATGGCACGCTGGGCGCATTGCGCGCCACCGCGACTGGTGCCGGGCTGTCCAACGCCGTCAACAACCTGCCCGCATACGTGGCCGGTGAGGCTGTCATCCCGGTCAGCAACCACGAGCAGCTGCTGGCCCTGCTCATCGGCACCAATGTCGGCCCCATCGTCATGCCATGGGCATCGCTGGCCACCCTGCTGTGGTACGAGCGGTGCCGTTCCTATGACGCCGTTGTGCCGCTGCGCACGTTTATGCTCACCGGCGCCGCGCTGGCCTTGTGCTGCCTCGCAGCCACCGTCAGCGCGCTTCTGCTCAGCCAGTGAGATCGCGCGAAACGTCTTCTCTCATTCGGGCGGCGGGCGAGCCGGCCTGTAGGCCGGAAGCCGTAAATGCACTCATCAGCGAAGCTATTAGCGGCGAAGCCTGCTTGGCGCCAACCCTTTCTGGCTGCACTATCGAATAGGCCTCTGCGTATCATCAGGGCGGCTCCGCCCCCCTCGCGTACGAGTGCGCAGACAGCCGCGAATGTCAGACCCCGCTATTAGGCTCCCCGCCATGCGAGAACTCATTGACGCCCTGGTCCGGTCCGCCGAACGAGAGGGCATGGAACTCTACGGAGTGCACATCTACCGCCGCGGTGCCGCGCCGGTCGAACGCAGGCTCCGCTCGGACGACCGAGTCGACGTGTGGTCGGTCTCGAAGACCTTTACGTCCGTAGCGCTTGGCATCGCCGAAGCCGAAGGCCGCCTCGCCCTGGACGACCCCGCCCTCAAGTACTACCCCGAGCTAGCCGGCTCTGCCGCGCCCCGCCTGGACCAGGTCACGCTCCGGCACTTGCTCATGATGACGTCCGGCAGCCCGTGCTCCTGGTCCGCCTCCGACCCCGTCGTAGTCCCGGACCTAGCCGCTGACTTCTTCGCGACCCCGCTGGCGCACGAGCCCGGCACGTATTTCAAGTACACCGGCATCGGCCCGTACGTAGCGGCCCGCGCCCTGCGCGCCGCGACCGGCGCCAACGTCCGCGACTACCTGCTGCCCCGCCTCTTCACCCCGCTGGCCATCCACAACCCCCAGTGGCACACCTGCCCCCTCGGCCATCCGGTAGCGGATAGCGCCCTCTATCTGAGGACGTCCGAACTGGCCCGCTTCGGCCGCCTCCTGCTAGACGAGGGCCGCCACGAAGGCCGCCAGCTGGTCCCCGCCGAATACTGCGCACGAATCGCGACTGAAACCGTCCCGACCGTGCAGGACCCACCAGACGAAGGCTTCCGCCTCTCGGACAGTTACGGCCTCGGCGTCTGGTGCACCCCCGGGGAAAAAACGTACAAAATGGCAGGCCTCTACGGCCAGCTCTGCATAATCTCCCCGGATAAGGAATCGGTGGTAACCGTAACCGCCCACGTGGAAGGGGGCGGCTCCCAGCGAACCTCTATAACAGCCCTAATAGACGAAGAGATCGTAGCCCGCCTATAAAGGCAAGCGTTCCTCCGGGGCCCTGCACATCGGTCCTGGCATCAACCGCAAACGCGTTCGGCATGATGTGGCGTCCCGCTGTCGCGGCCGCGCGCACCTGCAGCAAGGGCCCGCCGATGCCAATGCCCCGCCAGAGTGCGGCGACGCGTGCGCCGACCCCGTGCACCAGCTCCCGGCCGGGACCAGATTCCACGACCTGCGGCACTTCTATGCGAGCGCGCTGATCGCCGCGAACCTCAATCCGAAGACCATTCAGGCCCGGCTGGGCCACGCGACTCTCGCCGAGACGATGGACACCTACGGGCACCTGTTCGCCGACACCGAGGACCTCGGCCGGACCGCCATCGACCAGGTTCTGAGGCCCGTATTGACGGAACCGGAACGGAACTGGAGCCTTCATGACTACAAAGCTGCAGGTCAGAGTGCAGGCGGCGGGCGAGCCGGCCTGTAGGCCGGGTTCTGTGCACCCGCTTTCGCGGGCCGGCGGCCATCCATCTGGGACGGCCATTGCTGGCCGCCTCGTGCGGTCTACCCGCGAGCATCGGGCGGGCCGCCCTCAATCGCTCACGCAGTCACCGCGCCCCGAAGAACGCGGCTCCCTTTTGACCTTGCTCCGGGTGGGGTTTACCAAGCCGCCCGGGTCACCCCGGGCGCTGGTGGTCTCTTACACCACCGTTTCACCCTTACCTCCGGCCAGGCCGGAGGCGGTCTGTTTTCTGTGGCACTTTCCCGCGGGTCACCCCGGGTCGGCGTTACCGACCACCCTGCCCTGCGGAGCCCGGACCTTCCTCGCCGCGGCATGAAAATCATGACGCGGCGCGGCCGCCCGGCCGGCTCGCCCGCCGCTCCCCCGAGGATAGTGCGTTTTACCGGAGGTGCGAGGTGTCGTTGAGGGACCGCAGCAGCACCGGACCGTCGGCGAACCAGTCGATCTCCGTCAGCGACGCAACATCCAGGTGGATGCGGAACAGCGCGGCGGGAGGCGCCAGCAGCGCCCGGCACGCCACCGTCTTGATCGGCGTGACGTGGCTGACCAGGAGCAGCGTCTTGCGCTGGTGCGCGGCGAGCAGCCGGTCCAGCGCGGCGAGTACCCGCTTCCCGGTGTTGGCCAGGCTCTCGCCGCCGGGCGGCGCGACGTCCGTGCTGGCCAGCCAGGCGGACATCTCCTCCGGCCAGCGCAGCGCCGCCGCGCCGAAGGTGAGGCCCTCCCACTTGCCGAAGTCGGCCTCGACCAGGCCCTCGTCGACAGCCAGCGGCGCGCCGGTGACCGCGGCCACCGCCTCGGCGGTCCGGCGGGCCCGCTGCAGCGGGGAGGTGACGATCATGTCGATGCCCCGGGCCGCCAGCCGCTCAGCGGCCGCGGCCGCCTGCCGCACCCCGGTTTCGGTCAGCGCGATGTCACCGCGGCCAGCGAACCTGCGCTCGGTGGAGAATTCCGTCTGGCCATGGCGGAGCAGGATGGTGGTGGTGGGCTGGCCTTCGGCCGGCGCCCAGCCGCGGGCCCGCGGCGCCGGGTCAGGCTCCGCTTCGGCAGACTCAGTCAAAACCCGGCCAGAACGGGGCCCGCTCCGCCCCTCTCCCCCGCCGTCCTTATCCCGCGCGGCGGCATCCATGGCCTGGTTCGCGAGCCGGTCAGCATCCGCATTGCGCGCCCTGGGCACCCAGACGTAATTAATCCGGCCCAGCCCTCCCGCCGCCTCCCGCGCGATCCGGGCCTGGGTCCGCAGATTCTGGTGCTTGATCTGCCAGCGTCCTGACATCTGCTCGACGACCAGCTTGGAATCCATCCGCACCTCGACGTCGGCGCCGGGGGCGAGCTCAGCCGCCGCGCGAAGGCCCGCGATCAGCCCGGCGTACTCAGCCACGTTGTTGGTGGCGGTGCCGATGCTGTCGAAGGCTTCCCGGAGCACTGCCCCCGTGGCCGGGTCGCGAACGAGGGCGCCGAAGCCGGCCGGTCCGGGATTGCCCCGGGAGCCGCCATCGGCCTCCACGATGAGCTTGCGCGTCACAGCCCGGACTCGTCTGTCCGGACGAGGATCCGGCGGCATTCCTCGCAGCGGAGCACCTCGTCGGCCGCGGCGGCCCGGATGGCGTTGAGATCGACCGTGTTCAGGGACAAGTGACAGCCTTCGCACCGGCCGCGGCGCAGCGCCGCGGCGCCGACCCCGTCGTGCTGGACCCGGAGCCGGTCGTAGAGGGCGAGCAACTCGGCAGGCTCCTGCGCGGCCACTTCCGCGCGCCTGCTCTCCGCCTTCCTGGCCTGCTCGCCCAGTTCGCCCAGCACGACATCCCGCCGGGCGGTGACATCAGCGAGCGACACGGCGAGCTGGGCCCGCTCGGCGGTGGCGGCGGCGTGGCCCTGCTCGGCCCGCTCCCGGCGCTCCATGACCTCAAGCACGACCTCTTCCAGGTCGGACTGGCGGTGTTCGAGCGACACGATCTCGGACTGCAGGTTCTCCAGCTCGCGCGGCGAGGAGACCTGGCCGGCGTCGAGCCGCTGGCGGTCCCGGTCGACGCGGCTCCTGACCTGGTCGACGTCTGACTCAGCCTTGCCCTGGGCGCGCTTGAGATCACCGTCCTCGGCCTCCAGGGAGGCGAGGGAATCTCGCAGCTGGGCGTCCCGTTCCTCGAGCTGGCGCAGCTCTTCGTGTTCCGGCAGGGCCTGCCGGCGATGATCAATCCGGCCGAGTTCGGCGTCGAGGTCGGCCAGTTCAAGCAGTCTCAGCTGCTCTTCGGGGGATGCTTTCACGGATCCCCACGTTAGCCTGCCGGCCGGGTGCTGTCGCCCGCGCGGGGTGCCCGCAGCGGCGGACCGGCGGGCCGGCCGGGAAATGGCCGCCGGCCAGGGCCGCACTGCGGCAGCTAGCGGCCAGACCGCGCGGGCTGGCGTGCGCTCCCGGCCGCACGGCCGGTCAGGAGCCGAGGCGGAGCATCAGGATGGGCGCGGAGGTCGGCCGCGCCGAGCCTCCCGCGGGCTCCACGGTCAGGCCCATCCGGTCACCGCCGGCCACGCGGGAGACGACCATCGGGCCGATCATGCCCGCCCGGGCGCGCGGCAGCATCCCGGCTGGCCTGGTCCCGCCGGGGCCGATCAGCCAGAGCTCGTAGTTCTTGGCCGCCGGCAGCGCGGGCAGCCCGGACGCCGTGAACACCAGCGAGTGCTCGTGCCGGGATTCCAGCACGGTTGCGCTTCCGCCGGTGCTCACCCGCCCGGTCAGCATGATCACGTCGGATGCGTTCAGCACGGCGACGATGGCGTGCCCCCGGGCCTGGTCCTGGTCACCCCGGTGCTGGGCGCCCATGGTGAACGCGCCCATGGCCACCGCGACCACGAGGACCCCGGCGGCCAGGCCGGCCGCCAGGCGTGGCAGCCAGCGACGCCGCCGGAGCCGGGATGCCGCGCCGCGGCCAGCCGGCCGGGCGCGCCAGAACGGCCGGCCCGGCGGCGTATCCCTGGTCAGCGGCGGCAGCTGGCGGGTCCGCGCGACCGCGCGCAGCGCCTGCTCCTTCAGCTCGGCCCGTGGCCGCACCGCGGCCGAGGCGCCCAGCCGGGCAGTCGCCTCACGGAGTCCCTGGATCTCCTGGACGCATGCATCGCAGCGCGCGAGGTGCCGCTCGAAGCGCGCCCGGTCCGCATCCGGGACCGCGTCAAGCGCATAGGCGCCCGCCAGGGTATGCAGATCAGTCTGGCCGCGCCGCATCACTCCACCCCCAGGCAGTCGCGGAGCCTGATCAGCCCGTCCCGCATGCGTGTCTTGACCGTGCCGACCGGCACGCCGAGCAGTCCGGCGACCTCGCTGTAGGTGTAGCTGTTGTAGTAGGCGAGCGTGACCGACTCCTGCTGAAGGTCGGTCAGCGAGCGCAGGCAGCGGCGTACCCGCTCGCGGTCCATGGTGGCCTCGACGGCCTCGGTAACGTCGTCGTAGTCGATCTGGGCCGAGGCGGCCCGCAGCTCCCGCTCGGCGGATTTCTGCTCTGACCTGACCCGGTCGATCGCGCGCCGGTGCGCGAGCGTCATCACCCACGACATGGCGCTGCCCTTGCCGGGGTCGAACCGGGAGGCGGTCCGCCACAGCTCCAGCAGGACCTCCTGCATGACTTCCTCGGACTGAGCCAGGTCACGGACGACGCTGCGGACCATCCCGAGCACCGGCCCGGCCATCCGGTCGTACACTTCCTCGAAAGCCAGCTGGTCCCCGCGGGCCACGCGGACGAGCAGCACGGCGACATCGTCGTCGGCCCCGGCGTCAGCTGCCGGGCCGCGGCGAGGCAGTCCCTGGCTGTCGGTCATGCCCACATCTCTTATTCGTAGCCATCGCGGCATCGGCTTGGTTAAGCCCGCGCGGCCAGCCGGGTCACCGGCGGCGCGCGGCGGGCTGGCCGGTGCCTCACGCCAAGCTCGACGGGCGGAAAGGCAATCCGGTGCCGGCTCGGCGACGAATAACCAGTGTGCCTATTGACCAAAACAGAGGGCTCGCCGGGCGGGGGCTGATCGCCGGGCTGCTGACCGCGGCCGTGGCCATCGGGGTGGCCCAGCTAGTGGCCGGGATCACCGGCCCGGACGGCTCGCCGGTCGTGGCCGTGGGTGGCGTGTCGATTGACTTTGCCCCGCCTCCCGTCAAGGACTTCGCGATCACCGCGTTCGGCTCACACGACAAGCTGGTCCTGGTCAGCGGCATCCTGGTGATACTGGCGATCTTCGCCGCGGTGATCGGGGCGCTGGCCGTCCGAAAGCTGTGGTACGGCCTGGCCGGCCTGGCCGTCTTCGCGCTGATCGGCGTGCTGGCCGCGACGACCAGGCCGGACTCCTCGGTCACTGACGTGCTGCCGACCCTGGCCGGAACCGTCGCCGGCGGCATCGCGCTGTACTACCTGGTCCGGGCCGCGCACGCGGTCACGGCCAGCGAGGTGCCTGCCGTCGCAGGCCGGCCGGGCGCACCCGGGCGGCCGGGATCCCGGCTCAGCCCGCGCCCGGGCGGCGGCCAGGCGCCGGCCAGGCCGGCGCCGCCGGGCCACCGGGCCAGGCCTGAGCGGCGGCCGGCCACGCCGGGGCCGCCCAGCCGGACCGCGCGGCCGGAGCGCCGGCAGTTCCTGCGGACCGGAGCGGCGGTGGCGGGCACCGCGGCGGTGGCGGGCCTGGGCGGCCGGTTCCTGTCGGAACGATCGAGCGTGGCGCAGGACCAGGCGTCGCTGCGAGTGCCAGCGCCGGTGCGCCCGGGTCCCTCGCTCCCGCCCGGCACCCACTTCGATATCCCCGGGCTGAGCCCGTTCATCACGCCGAATGCCTCGTTTTACCGGGTCGACACCGCGATCGTGCTGCCGCAAGTACCGTCGACCAGCTGGAGCCTGCGGATCCACGGCATGGTCCGCAAGGAGATCCAGATCAGCTTCAAGGAGCTGCTCCGCCGCCCGCTGATCGAGGACTACATCACGCTGTGCTGCGTCTCCAACCCGGTCGGCGGCCCCTACGTCGGCAATGCGCGCTGGCTGGGCGCCAGCGTGGCCAGCCTGCTTCGCGAGGCCGGCATCCAGGCCGGGGCCGACCAGCTGCTGTGCACGTCCGCCGACGGCTTTACCTCCGGCACCCCCATCCAGACCGTCATGGACGGCCGGGACGCGATGCTCGCCGTCGCGATGAACGGCACCGCCCTGCCCGTCGCGCACGGCTTCCCGGTCCGGCTGGTCGTGCCCGGCCTGTACGGGTACGTCTCGGCGTGTAAGTGGATCACCGACATCGAGGTGACCACGTTCGCGGCGAATCATGCTTACTGGACGGTGCGCGGCTGGGATCAGCAGGCGCCGATCAAGACGGAATCGCGGATCGACGTCCCGAACGGCCTGACCACGCTGCGGCCCGGCCGGATCGCCGTGGCCGGCGTCGCCTGGGCGCAGCATAAGGGGATCGCCGCGGTCGAGGCCAGGGTGGACGGCGGCCCGTGGCACGAGGCGCGGCTGGCCGCGGTGCCGGATATCGACACCTGGCGGCAGTGGGTCTGGGAGTGGGAAGCAGCCCCCGGGCGTCACCTGATCCAGGCCCGGGCGACCGACAAGACCGGCTATACCCAGACCGCCGTGCTGGCCCAGCCGGCCCCGAACGGGGCGTCCGGGTATCCGGCCGTGTCGGTGATCATCGACAGCGCGTAGCCGCGCTCGCGTTCGGGTGGCCTACCCGGCCGGTTCGAGGTCGCCCGCCCGGCCGCGGATCCTGGCCAGGGCGCCGGCCACGCAGCCGGGCTGCTCGTGCCAGGGCAGATGGCCCGCCGCGGGAACGATCACTACCTCGGACTCCGGCAGCAAAGCCGCCGTCTGCTGCCCCTGGCTGACCGGCATTGGGCTCTGCGCGCCCAGCAGGAAGAGCGCAGGCACGCGGACCTCGCGAAGCCCGCGGGCCAGGGAGCCGTCGGCGAGATGCGCGGCCACCGAGGCGAAGGTTCCCGCGTAGCCGGCGATGGAGGCGCGCATCCCGGCCGGAATCGCCGGCGCGGTCTCGGGCTGCGCGAAGTACCCGGGCCACAGCAAGGTCAGGGACGCCAGCATGTCGGAGTCGCTGACGTCCGGTCCGGACATCCGCCCGGCCAGCTCCTGGTAGCGGGTAACCGCGCCGGGCAGCAGGCGGTGCACCATCTCCTGGCCCAGCTCGGACACGCCGCCGTCGCCGACCGCTCCCAGCGGGTCGATGATCAGCAGGCCGGCGACGCGGTCAGGGTGGGCGATGGCCAGGTGCAGGGCCAGGTGGCCGCCCCACGAGTGGCCGGCCACGATCGCCTGGCCGACGCCGAGCGCGTCGAGCACGGCCACGGCGTCCGCGACGTGCCGCTCGACGGTGAAGGGTCCCCCGGTCGCCGAAGGGCTCAGGGACCGCTGCTGGTAGCGGATAGCGCGCCACTCGGTCACTTCCGGGCCGAGGATTTCCATGTAGTCCGTGAGCGCGGGCCCGCCATGCAACAGCAGTAGCGGGGCGCCTGCACCGCTGGCGTGGCCCGCGATCGGGCCGGCGTCCGTTTCCGCCACGAAGGGGGTTTCTGTCATTTCCGCGACGGTACTCCGGCGCCACCCGGATGGCCATGATCAACGCCTGCCGCCCAGGCCGGGCGCCTGCCGCCCGGGCCCGGCCGGGGCTGGGCGTAATCTCACAGCATGGATGGCGGGCTGACGGGCAAGCTGGAAACCGAGCAGAAGTACGAGGCCGACGCGGATTTCACCATGCCCGACCTGAGCGACCTGGGCGGCCCAGGCGCCCCGGGAACGGCCTCGCCGCCGGAGGTTCAGCTGCTCGTCGCCCGCTACTACGACACCAGCGACCTGCGCCTGGCCGCAGCCGGCGTCACGCTGCGGCGACGGACCGGCGGGGCGGACGCGGCCTGGCATCTCAAGCTGCCCGTCGGCGGTGATACCAGGCGCGAGGTGCACGCCCCGCTGGAGAGCGGCGATGAGGCCGCCGCGGCGCAGGGCGGCGACAAGCCCGTCCCGCCGGGCCTGGCCGAGCTGGTCACCGCCTGGACCCAGGGCCGTCCGCTGCGGCCGGTGGCCACGCTGGAGACCCGGCGCACCGTCTGGCCCATCACCGGCCCCGGCGGCGAGGTTCTCGCCGAAGTGGCCGACGATCTCGTGACCGGCCACCGGGATGCGCGGCCCGGCCCGCCCGGAGAGCCCGGGCTCGGGCCGGCCGACCTGACCTGGCGTGAGATCGAGGTCGAGTTGGTCTCCGGACCGCCGGCCATCCTGGCCGCCGCCGCGCAGCGGCTGCGCGGGGCCGGCGCGAGGCCGTCCGGGTCCGCGAATAAGCTCAGCCGGGTGCTAGCCGCGCCCGCCGCGGAGGCGTAGCGAGCGAGCTGAGGCACCGCTACCCTCGGCCGGGCCAGCCAGGGCGCCGGCTAGCGCGCCAGTGACCTGCGATCCGGAGGTGCGAGTTGCCTGAACCACGACCTGGTCATGTCCCGGCGGCGGTAGATCCGGCCCGGCCAGCGGAACTGCGGTCCGGCGACATCGAGGCGCTGGCCGCCATCGCCGGGAGCTATCTGGCCCGCGGCAGCCAGCCGGGGCTGGCCTACGGTGTCGTGGCCGGCGGAACCCTGGTGCATGCGCACGGTCTCGGCGAGCAGTGGCTCGGCGGGCCGGTGCCGGAGGCCGGCACGATCTTCCGGATCGCCTCGATGACGAAGAGCTTCACGGCGGCGGCGGTGCTGGCGCTGCGGGATGATGGCGCGCTGTCGCTCGACGACCCGGCCGATGAGTACGTGCCCGAGCTGCGCGACCAGCGCCCGGTGACGACCGATGCACGGCGCATTTCCGTCCGCAACCTGCTGACCATGACGGCCGGCTTCCCGACCGATGATCCGTGGGGTGACCGGCAGCAGGCCACCCCGGCCGCGGAGTTCTCCGAGTTCCTGGCCGGTGGCGTCCGCTTCGCCTGGGCGCCAGGGACCCGCTTCGAGTACGCCAACCTCGGCTACGCGATCCTCGGCCGGGTCGTGGCGGCGGCCGCGGGGACCGGATACGCCGACTTCGTGCGGGACCGGCTGCTCCGGCCACTCGGGATGACCAGCACCGGGTTCGAGGCCGCGGAATTCGATGCGGCGCGGCGCGCCCGCGGCTACCGTCGCGGCGCGGCCGGCTGGGAGGAGCTCGCCCCGGATGCCTCGGGCGCGTTCGCCCCGATGGGCGGGATATTCAGCTCCGTTAGCGACCTCACCCGCTGGGTGAGCGGCTTCGCGGCCGCGTTTCCGCCCGGTGCCGAGGAAGCCGGCGGCTCGCATCCGCTGCCGCGCGCGTCCCGGCGCGAGATGCAGCTGCCGCAGGTCGCGCTGCCGCCGCTGGCGCCCACGATGCCCGCGGGCCCCGGACCGGGCAGCTACGGCTTCGGGCTGTACGTCGAGGACGACGTGACGCACGGCCGGATCGTCCAGCACAGCGGTGGCTATCCCGGTTTCGGAAGTCACATGCGCTGGCACCTGGCCAGCGGGATCGGCGTCATCGTCCTGGCGAACGGCACCTATGCGCCGGCGCATCCGCTCGCCGCCAGAATGCTCGATGTCCTGCTGCGGCGCGATAAGGCGTCCGGTCCCGCACCCGCTCCGGCGGGTCAGCTGACCGTCGGCGGGCCGGTGCCCGCTCCCGGCGGCCCGTGGCCGGAGACGCTGACCGGCCAGCGGGCGGTGATCAGCCTGATCGGTTCCTGGGATGACGCGGTGGCGGAGGAGCTGTTCTCGGAGAATGTCGCGCAGGATGAGCCGTTCGCCGAGCGCCGGCACGCCATCGAGCAAATCCGGCAGCGGATCGGGGATTTCCGCCTGGATGAGGCACGGCCCGCCGAGTTCGACTCGCCTGCGCATTGCCGGTGGTGGATGCGCGGCGAGCGGGGTGCGGTCCAGGCCGAGATCCGGCTTACCCCGGAGCGGCGCCCGCGCGTCCAGTCGCTCGTGCTCGCGGTGCCGCCCGCCCCGGATTCGGCGCTTGCGCAGATTCTCGCGTCCCTCGTCTCGCTGCTGAACGACGGGACCGGGGGCTGGCCCGCATCGCTGCCGGTTTCCGCCACCGTGGACACGGGCCTGCTGATGCGCAAGCTCATGGTGGCCGCAGCCTGGGCCGGTCATTGCCGCCCTGGTGCGTTCCGGAGCGGGAATGGCGAGACTTCGGTGGCCGTCGAGCTGGACGGCAAGAACGCCAGGCTGGTCCTGGAGATTGCCGTGGACCCGGCGGAGCACCTGCTGCAGGAGGCCGATCTCACGCTCAGCGAGTGAGCCGGCCGCTGAGCGGCCGGCGCCGGCCGTCAGCGAATGCGGCGGCTCACAGCCTGCGGTACATGATGTGCAGGCCGACGTAACCGTCGACCGGATGGCAGAAGGCCTCCGGCACCGTGGCCAGGATCTCGAAGCCGAGTGAGCGCCAGAGCGCGACCGCCCGCACGTTGCTCTCCACCACGGCGTTGAACTGCATCGCGCGGTAGCCGTCCGCCCGCGCCTGGTTCAGCACGTGCTCGCCGAGCGCCCGCCCGACGCCGCGGCCGGAGTGCGCGGGATCGACCATGAACCCGGCGCTGGCCACGTGCGCAGCGGGGCCGCCATGGTTGGGCCCGCTCTCGGCCGTGCCCAGGATGGTCCCGCCGGGATCGACCGCGACGACAGCGCGGCCGGGGAACGGGCGGAGCCAGTATCCCCTCGCATCCTGCTCGCTGATGTCGCGGTCCCAGGAAAATGTCTCGCCCGCGGCGGCGATGCCGCGCATGAACGGCCAGATCGCGGGCCAGTCCGCCGGAGTGGCGTCTCTGATCAGCATGCCTCCCAGCCTGGCGGCAACGGCCGCAAATCGCGACTGGCTTTCGGCGCTGCGGATAGCCAGTGGGCAGCATGCGGTCGGCCGCTGGATGATGAGCGGCATGCGGGCACCGGATGACGCGCCTAGCCCGGCCGCGGTCCTGGCCGCCTTCGGCGTCCGCGGCCGTCCGACGGCCATGGTGCCGGTGGCCGGCGCCTGGTCCAACCGGGTCTACCGGCTGACCACGGACCGGGGCAGCTACGCGGTTAAGGAACTCCGCAATCCGTGGCGGGGACCGCGCAGCTGCCGCGCCAGCTGGACCTCGCCTGGCGGGCTGACGAGTTCCTCGCCGTCTGAACCCCCGGCTCGGCAGCCCGTCACGCAGCCCGCTCAAGGTGAAAGTAGGCCAAGTTAGCTGCCGCGTCGGCCAGAGCGGCGAGACCGAGGCCTAGCCGCGCCAAGCGCGCATGCCGGGCTGGCGGTTCATAGCTGGCCGTTCATAGCTGGCTCAGAGGCGAGCCAGAGGCACGGCCCAGCCCTGGCAGGAAGGCTGTGTCAGTAGCCCAGTCAGGAAGGACCCTCCGATGAGCAGGCACTCGCAGGACACCAGGCGCGCGGTCGCGGACCGCGACCGCTCCCGCGCCCGGCTGCGCGTGGTCACCGCTACCGCGGCCGCGGTGAGCGTGATCGCCACCGGCGGGGTCGCCTTCGCGCTGCCCGGCACGCAGCACACCGCGTCCAGCCACTCGGCCGCTGCCTCGTCAGGCAGCACGGGGATGTCCGGCGGCCTGGCCGCCGGCGCATCGGGCAGCTCGGGCACGAGTAGCTCCAGCACGAGCAGCTCGGGCAAGAGCAAGAGCCTGAGCAAGGCCGCCAGCGCGCCGGCTGCCAGTTCGGGCGCAGGCAGCGTCACCTCCGGGGGCTCGTGATGTCCGTCACCGTGCTGCCGGCCCGCCTGGTCGATTCCGCCGGGCGAGTCCGCACGCTCGCCGGATGGCCGGCTGACAACGTCGGCGCGGGCGGCGGGGCAGGCGCGGCCAGCGCCGTCAGCCTGGGCGGATCCGGATCCGGATCCGGATCCAGATCCGGGGCCGGGCGAAGTGCGGGCGCACGATGAGCGGGATCACCTCAAGCACGGCGCTCTGGTACGCCAGCCGGGCTACCGGCATCATCTGCCTGGTCCTGCTCACCACCGTCATGGTCCTGGGCATCCTGGTGAACCGGCAGGGCCGGCTGCCGGGCCTGCCCCGGTTCGCGGTCACCGGGCTGCACCGCAACCTCTCGCTGCTGGCCGTCGGCTTCCTGGCCGTGCACGTCGCGACGGCCATCGCCGACCCGTTCGTCACCATCGGCCTGGCCGCGGTCGTGATCCCGTTCGCCTCGCCGTACCGCTCGCTGTGGATCGGGCTTGGTGCCGTGTCCCTGGACCTGATGCTGGCGCTGATCGTGACCAGCCTGGCCCGGGCCCGGATCGGCCGCCGGCTATGGCGGGCCGTGCACTGGCTGGCCTATGTCTCCTGGCCGGTCGCGCTCGCGCACAGCGTGGGCAGCAGCGGTGACCTGCGTAGCGGTCCCCTGCTCGTCCTCGCCGCCGCCTGCACGCTGGCGGTGGCCGGCGCGGCCGGCTGGCGGGCCCTGCGCACTCTCCGGGCCACTCCCCGGGCCCGGCGGGTCACCGCGGTCCTCTCCGGCCAGGCAGGCGCCCGATGACCCGCCGCGCCAGCCTCCTGATCGCGGGCCGCCCGGCCGGGGCCGGCCAGCCAGCGCAGGTCCCCCAGCCGGCCTCGGTCCCCCATGCGCCCCGGGTCCCCCAGCGGGCACCGGTCCCTCAGCCAGCACGGCTCCCCCGGCTGCTGCCGGCTGACGGCCGCGCGGCCGGGCTGGTCGCTCACCTGGCGCAGCACGGAGCGCTGCCGTACCGGGGCGGTCCCGGGCGCCTGATTGCCGACGTTATGAAGGCCGGCCTGACCGGCCGCGGCGGGGCGGCCTTCCCCGCGGGCCGCAAGCTTGCCGCGGTCGCGGCGGCCGGCCGCCGGCCGGTCGTGGTGGCCAACGCCGCGGAGAGCGAGCCGCTCAGCGCGAAGGACAAGACGCTGCTGCGCTACTCGCCGCACCTGGTCCTGGACGGGCTGCAGCTGGCCGCCGAGGCAGTGGGCGCCCGCCGGGCGGTGCTCTACCTGCATGAAGATCTTTCCCTGCGCGGTGAGCTGAGCGACCTGCTGGCCGAACGGAGGTCAGGCGGGCTCGACCGCGTCGGCGTCGACCTCGTCGTCGCGCCGCCAAGATTCCTGTCCGGGCAGGAAACGGCCGTGGTGAACGTGATCAACGGCGGCGCGGCGCTGCCCACGTTCACGCCGCCGCGCACGTTCGAGCGCGGCGTCGGCGGCCAGCCGACCCTGGTGCAGAACGTCGAGACTCTCGCCCACCTGGCCCTGATCGCGCGGTACGGGGCCGGCTGGTTCCGCGGCCTCGGCACCGCGGACGAGCCGGGCAGCATGCTGTGCTCCGTCCGGCAGGCGGACGGCAGCGCTGGCGTGGTGGAGGCCGCCCTCGGCACGCCGCTGCGGGACCTGATCCGCTGCAGTGATCAGGTGCAGGCCGTTCTGGTCGGCGGCTACCACGGGGCGTGGCTGCCCGCCCGCCAGGCGGAGCTGCTTTCGCTGAGCAACGCCGCGCTGGGCCCGGCCGGTGCCTCGGTCGGCGCGGGTGTCCTGGCCGCGCTCCCGGCCGGATGCTGCGGGCTGGCCGAGACGGCCCGGGTGGCGCGTTATCTCGCGGTCGAGTCCGCTGGCCAGTGCGGTCCGTGCCTGAACGGTTTGCCCCGCATCGCGACGGCACTGGCCGAGCTGGCCGGGAGCCGGCCGGACGGCCGCGTTATCGCTGATCTTGAGCGGTGGGCGGGGGTGATCGAGGGCCGTGGCGCGTGCCACCATCCGGATGGCGCGGTGCGGTTCGTCCGCAGCGCACTGCAGGTTTTCGCGGCCGAGATCCGCGGTCACCAGCGCGGGACCTGCACCGGGGCGGCCGGGCCGCCGTTCCTGCCGGCCGGCGCCGGGCCGGCCAGCGAGAGCGACTGGAGGCCGCGATGAGCAAGCAGCTGCGGGTCAACCCGATCGCCTGCACCGGGCACGGACTGTGCGCCGAGCTGCTGCCGGAGCTGGTCACGCTGGACGAGTGGGGCTACCCGGTGCTGGCCGGCCAGCAGGTGCCGCCCGGCCTCGAGCGCCGGGCGCGCAGCGCCGTGGCCAGCTGCCCGGCGCTCGCCCTGCGGCTGTCCGCCGCGCCCCCGAAGCCGGCCTGATGACGCTCAGAGCAAACTCAGAGCAAGCGCAGAGCTGCGGCGGAGCAGGCGCGCGCACCCTGGAATCATGATGAGCATGACCGCACCACCGCAGCCGGCCCCCGGCGGACCGGAGCCGGCCCTGCGGCGGCCGGACGGGACGCCGGTCCGGGTGCTCGTGGTGGACGACGAGCCGAGCCTGGCCGAGCTGCTGGCCACCGTGCTGCGGCACGAGGCGTGGGAGGTCAGGACCGCGGCCGACGGGCTGGGCGCGGTACGCGCGGCGCGCGAGTTCCGGCCCGACGCGGTCGTGCTCGACGTGATGCTGCCGGACCTGAGCGGCCTGCAGGTGCTCGGGCGGCTGCGGGCCGAGCTGCCGCACGTCTGCGTGCTGTTCCTCACCGCGCGCGATGCCGTCGAGGACCGCGTCGCCGGGATCACGGCCGGCGGTGACGACTACGTGACCAAGCCGTTCAGCCTGGAAGAGGTCCTGGCCCGGCTGCGCGGCCTGCTGCGCCGGGCCGGCGTCGCGCGGGCCCGCGGCGGGACCGAGCTGACGGCCGGTGACCTGAGCATGGACGAGGAAGCCCGGGAGGTCCGGCGGGCCGGTGAGCTGATCGAGCTGACCGCGACCGAGTTCGAGCTGCTGCGCTTCCTGATGCGCAACCCCCGCCGGGTGCTGTCCAAGGCGCAGATCCTGGACCGGGTGTGGAACTACGATTTCGGCGGCCAGGCGCACGTGGTCGAGCTGTACATCAGCTACCTGCGGAAGAAGATCGACGCCGGCCGCGAGCCGGTGATCCACACCGTCCGGGGTGTCGGCTACGTGCTCAAGCCGTCCGGCTGAGGCCAGGACTGATGCGGCCATGAGCGAGGCGGCGGCAGGGACGGGATCGGCGCCCGGGAGGCCCGGTGCCGGCGACCGGCGGCCTGGCCTGCGCGGCTGGCTGGCCGGGCGGACGCTGCGCGGCCGGCTGATCGCCGGCCTGGTCGCGCTGCTCGCCGTGGCCTGCGCATGCGTCGGGCTGGTTACCTACCTGGCCCTGCGCGGGTTCCTCTTCGACTCACTTGACCAGCAGCTCAACGTGGCCAGCCAGCGGTACGCCGCCTGCATGCAGCACCAGGACGGCCCGCCGCCGCAGTGGTCCGCGGGAATGCCGCCCCCGCCGTCGCCCCAGTGCGGCGGCAGAATCCCCGGCCAGGCGGCCGGGACGTTCAGCGCCGAGCTCGTTAACTACCGGGTCACGACCGTGAACATCGTGCGCGGCAAGTGCGACCTGTCCGCATCGGATGCGGCGGTGCTGGCCCGGCTGCCGGTGAACGGCCGGCCCTATAACCGGGACCTGCCCTCGGCCCATGGCGAGTACCGGCTGACGGCCGACCGCTCCCCCGATGGCAGCGTGCTGGTGACCGGGCTGCCGCTGGGCGAGATGCAGACCACCCTGCACAGCGTCGAGATCGCGGAGATTGCCGTCTTCTCGATCGCGCTGCTGCTCACCGGGATCATCGGCACCGGCTGGGTCCGGCTCTCGCTGCGGCCGCTGCGCCGGGTCACCGCCACCGCCGCCGAGGTCACCCGGCTGCCGCTGGGCAGCGGCGAGGTCGCCCTGCCGAACCGGGTCCCCGGCGCGGATCCGCGGACCGAGGTAGGCCAGCTCGGCGTGGCCTTCAACCGGATGCTCGGGCACGTGGAGTCGGCCCTGGCCCGGCGGCACGCCAGCGAGGCCCGGCTGCGCACCTTCGCGGCCGACGCCAGCCACGAGCTGCGCACGCCGCTGGCCGCGATCCGCGGCTATACCGAGCTGGCCCGCCGCCACCCCGGCGGGCTGCCCGACGATGTCGCGCACGCGCTGGCCAGGGTCGAGGCCGAGTCAGCCAGGATGAGCGGGCTCGTTGATGACCTGCTGCTGCTGGCCCGGCTGGATGCCGGGCGCCCGCTGGCCGACGAGCCGGTGGACCTGACCCGGCTGGCCATCGACGCGGCCAGCGACGCCCGGGCGGCGGCGCCGGACCGCCAGTGGCGGCTGGACCTGCCGGGGCAGCCGGTTGTGGTACACGGCGACGAGCAGCGACTGCGCCAGGTGCTCGCGAACCTGCTGAGCAACGCGGCCAGGCACACCCCGCCCGGGACGACCGTGACGATCGCGCTGGCCACACCGGGCGGCCCGGACGGACCCGCGGGCGCGGTCTTGGCCGGCACTGATGGCGGATCCGGCCGCCTGGCAGGCATGGCGACGCTGAGCGTGACCGATGACGGTCCGGGCATTCCCGCGGACCTGCAGCCCGAGCTGTTCGAGCGGTTCGTGCGCGGTGACAGCTCCAGGTCCCGTGCGGCCGGCAGCACCGGTCTCGGGCTCGCGATCGTGGAGGCAGTCGTCGCGGCCCATCGCGGCCATGTCGGGGTCACGAGCCGGCCCGGGGAGACGGTCTTCGTAATTACCCTGCCGCTCCCCGGCGCCGCCAGCCCGCCGCCAGACCCATCCTGACCACCTCCGCCCGGCCATTGCGGTTGCCTGCCGCCTGGCCAGTCAAGGCGCACGGAGAACAACCCCATGTGCAGGCCCCGGCCCCGGCCGGCCGCTGTCTCGCCTTCATAGGCGGCGCAGACGATCGGCACAGGCCGGGCGGAGCATGATCGCTGAGTGTTAGCGCATGACACCGCGAGAAGGACTGCTGGAGAAGGACCGCCCGCTGGCACTCCGCGGGCGGGCCGCGCCCCAGGTGGAGATCGTCGTCCCGGTCCGCGATGAGGAGCGGGACCTCGGCCCGAGCGTGCGCAGGATCGAGGCGTACCTCCGGACCCGGTTGCCGTTTACCGCGCGGATCACTATCGCCGACAACGGCAGCACCGACCGGACCTGGGCCGTCGCGCTCGCACTGACGAGCGAGCTTGACGCGGTCCGTGCCGTCCGGCTGGAGCAGCCGGGCCGCGGCCGGGCGCTGCGGTCCGTCTGGCAGGCCAGCGATGCTGACGTGCTCGCCTACATGGATGTTGATTTGTCGACAGATTTGAACGCGCTGCTGCCGCTGGTGGCGCCACTGCTGTCCGGCCATAGTGACATGGCCATCGGCACCCGGCTGGCCCGCGGGGCACGGGTAGTCCGCGGCCCGCGCCGCGAGGTCATCTCCCGCGGCTACAACCTGCTGCTGCACGCGACGCTGGGGGCCAGGTTCTCCGACGCGCAGTGCGGGTTCAAGGCGATCAGCCGGGCCCGGGCCCGGGTGCTGCTGCCGCTGACCCGGGACACGGGCTGGTTCTTCGACACCGAGCTGCTGATCCTGGCGCAGGAAGCCGGCCTGCGGATCCACGAGGTGCCGGTGGACTGGATCGACGACACGGACTCGCGGGTGAACGTGACCGCCACCATCCTGGCCGACTTGCGCGGCATCGCCCGCCTCGGTTTCGGCCTGCTGCGCGGCAGCATCGCGGTCCCCTTTCTCGGCGACCCGGCGTCCCCTCCGCAGCGCCGGGCCAGCCGCCTGAGCCATGCAGGAACCGGCCACGACGGCGTCAGCAAGGCTGACTCCGGCCAGGACAGCGGCAGGCGCCGCCTCCGGCATCAGGTGAGCGCGTTCGCCGCCGTAGGCGCCGCGAGCACCGTCGCCTACGTGCTGCTGTACCTCGCGCTGCGCGGCGTGCTGCCCGCTCAGTGGGCGAACGCGCTCAGCCTGCTGATCACCGCGATGGCCAATACCGCGGCCAACCGGCGGCTCACGTTCGGCATCCGCGGCCGCCCTCAGGCGGGCCGCCACCAGGCCCGCGGGCTGCTGGCATTCGGCACCGGCCTGCTGGTCACGTCGGCCGCGCTGGCCTGGCTGCATGCCGTGGCACCCCGGCCGGATCGCGGTCAGGAGGTGGCCGTGCTCACCGGCGCCAGCCTGCTGGCCGCGCTGGTCAGATTCGTGCTCTACCGGAACTGGGTGTTCCGCAGCGACCCGAAAGGACACCAGGGATGACCTCCCCCGCTGTCGATACGAAGCACGACCTCGCTTCCGGCCGCGAACTGGCGGGCCGGTCGCGGGCGGGCCGGTCGCGGGCCGGTCGGTCGCCCGGCGGCCCGCGCCGGCTGGTGCGCGGCCCCGCCGGGCAGCCCGCCTGGGCGCGGCCGCTGCTTCTCGCGCTGCTCGGCGGCACCGCCTGCCTGTACCTGATCGGCCTGGATCGCAGCGGCTGGGCCAACGACTTCTACTCGGCCGCCGTGCAGGCGGGCAGCACCAGCTGGAAGGCATTCTTCTTCGGCTCGTTCGACGCCTCCAGTTTCATTACCGTCGACAAGACGCCGGCCTCGCTGTGGGTGATGGAATTGTCCGCCCGCGTCTTCGGGCTGAACTACTGGAGCCTGCTGGTGCCGCAGGCACTGGAAGGCGTGGCCGCCGTCGGCGTGCTCTACGCGACGGTGCGGCGCTGGTCCGGACCGGCCGCCGGGCTGCTGGCCGGGGCCGCGCTGGCCAGCACCCCGGTGGCCGCGCTGATGTTCCGGTTCAACAACCCGGACGCGCTGCTCGTGCTGCTGATGACGCTGGCCGCATACGCGGTCACCCGGGCGATCGATTCGGGGCGGACCCGCTGGCTCGTGCTGGCCGGGACGCTGATCGGCGTCGGGTTCCTGACCAAGATGCTGCAGGCGTTCCTGGTCCTGCCGGCCTTGGCCGTGGCTTACCTGGTGGCTGGCCCGGGCGGGCTCGTTCGGCGGTCCTGGCAGTTGCTGGCCGGCGCGGGAGCCATGGTTGCCTCGGCCGGCTGGTGGGTCGCGATCGTCGAGCTGACCCCGGCGTCGAGCCGGCCGTATATCGGCGGGTCCACCACGAACAGCATCATTCAGCTGGCGCTCGGCTACAACGGCCTGGGCCGGCTGGACGGCAATGAGACCGGCTCGGTCGGCTTCGGCGGCGGCGGCCGCGGCGGGGGCAGCCCGGCGTTCAGCGGCCAGGCCGGCCTGACCCGGCTGCTCGGATCGGATCTGGGCGGGCAGATCAGCTGGCTGCTGCCGGCCGCGCTGATCTCGGTCGTCCTGCTGATATGGGTATCCCGGCGCGGGGCCCGGACGGACCGGCTCCGGGCGGCCGCGCTGCTCTGGGGCGGCTGGCTGCTCGTTACCGGCGCGGTTTTCAGCCTGATGACCGGGATCATCCATCCCTACTACACCGTGGCGCTGGCTCCGGCTATCGCCGCGCTTGGCCGGCCTCGGCGCCACCGAGGCCTGGCGGGCCAGGCACAGCTGGCCCGGGCGCGCCGCGCTCGCGGGCATGACCGCCGTCACCGCCGGGTGGGCCTGGGTGCTGCTCGGCCGGACGCCCGGCTGGCTGCCCTGGCTGCGGCCGGCCGTACTGATCACCGGGATCGCCGCCACCGCGCTGCTGCTGGCCGGACCGCGGCTGGCGCTACTGGCCGGGACCGCGCGCGGCCGGCGCATGATCGCCGCGGCGTCCGTCGTCCTGGCGCTGGTGGCCAGCCTGGCCGGGCCGGTGGCCTACAGCCTGGAGACCGCCGCCACGGCGCATGCCGGAGCGCTCCCCTCGGCCGGGCCGGCCGTGACCTCCGCCGGCGGCCCGGGCGGCGGGTTTCCGGGCGGCGGCCCGGCCGGACGGGCGGGACGCGGGCGGCCCGGCGCCGGCGCTGGCACCGGGCCGCCCGGCTCGGCCGGTCCGGCCGGCCGCGGCCAGGGTGCGGCTCGCGGCGCTCCCGGGTCGCCGGGCCGGATCGGGGGGCAGTCCGCTTCCCGGCCGGGCAACTCCGGCCCGGGTGCCAGCGGCGGAACTGGCGGCATTGGCCGGGCCGCTGGTGCGGGCGGTCCGGGCGGCGGCATCGGCGGGGGGCTCGGCGGCGCCACTCAGGTGAGCCAGGCGCTGACGCTGCTGCTGAAGGATGCGACCGGCTACCGCTGGGCGGCCGCGACGGTTGGCGCCGAGAGCGCGGCGCCGCTGCAGCTCGCCAGCGGACGGCCGATCATGGCCATCGGGGGTTTCAACGGCACCGATCCGGCGCCCAGCCTCGGTGAGTTCGAGCGGCTTGCCGCCGCTGGGGATATCCGTTATTTCATCGGTGCCAATCAGGACAGCTTCGGCGGCGGTTCCGGCGTGGCCGCGCAGATCTCCGCCTGGGTGGCGGACCATTTCCGGTCCCGGACCGTCGGCGGCCTGACTGTTTACGACCTCTCCAGGCCCCGGTCGTAGCAGCCGCCAGGCCCATCAGCCCGGGCCGGCGGTTCCGGCCGCGTCCTCAGCCGGGCTGGCCGCCGGCCCCGGCGGGCCGCACTCCGGCCAGGTCCAGCAGGTCGGCGAGAACCTGGCCGAACGCGTTGATGGCGAGCGTCAGGTGGCCCTCGCCGGGCAGCAGATGAGCGCGGGCCCCGGGGAGGTGATCGGCCAGCCAGGCACCGTGGGCGAAGGGGACCATCCGGTCCTGGTCACCCTGCCAGATCGTGACGGCGGCGTCCGCCGCCGCCCAGCGGGAAGCCCCAGTCCCGGATGAAGGCCAGGTCATCGTCCCGCCAGCCGGCGATGCTGCCGGCCAGCGCGGCCCGGAACGAGGCGGCGAGGTACTCGGCGAAATCCCCGCTGACCACCGCCTGGTCCGCCTCGGACAGCAGTTCGCCCATCCCCGCCGCTAGCTCCGCGGCGGTGATGTGGCGCAGCGCGGTTGCCCCTTCGTCCAGCAGGCTGGTGAGCGCCGCCGGGCCGTTGGCCGCCGCGGCGAACTCCTGGACGTTCTCCGGGGCCATGCCGGCCGCCCAGTCCAGTCCTGGCCCGCCGTACGGCGCGACCCCGGCGATCGATGCGGCGGCGAGGCAGCGCCCGGGCAGCAGCGTCGCGCAGGCCAGGGCATGCGGGCCACCGCCCGACCAGCCAGCGGTAACGAATGTCCCGGCATGGATGTAGTCCAGGATCGAGGCGACGTCCGCCGCCGCATCGGCGACGAGCCGGCCGGGGTGCGGGGCCGACGCGCCGTAGCCCGGCCGCGAGTAGGCGACCGTGCGGAGGCCGAGCGCCGCGGCGGCCTCGGTCATCGGGTCATAGATAACGAGCCCGGAGGGCGTGCCGCTATGGAAAACCAGCGGCAGGCCGTCCGCCGGGCCGGAGGTCAGCACGTCCAGCGTCCGGCCGCCGGGTACAGGGACGGTGAACCGGTCAGTTGTCATGGGCCGAGGGTAACCGGACGGCGGCCGGGGCGGACTGCGGGCCGCCGGCGTGATCCTGGCCCGGCCGCCTGCGGGCGGCCGGGCCAGGATGATCCGGGTGTCAGGCTAACTACCGCTGATCGCTGCGCGCCGGGTTAGTTGCTCCTGATCCAGGTGTTGCTGAACGCTCCGCCGCTGGAGATCGCGCTGGTCGAGTCCTTCTGCGCGCCGCTGTTGTCGATCATGATGATCTCCGTGGGGCTCTGCGAGCCCAGCGAGGTGCCGTTGGCGGTGGAGGTGCTGTAGCTGACCGTGCCGAAGTCGGCCAGCGGCAGCACGCCGGATTCGGACGAGGGTGCCTCGGTGATGACCTCAGCCGAGGAGCGGTCCAGGCCGGTCTCGTTCTTGACGGTGGTGTGAGTCCAGCCCTGGGTGCTGTCGGTCAGCACGAGGGTGTAGGTCTCGGTCCCGGTGAACGTCACCGAGGCGCTGAAGTGGTCGCCTGGCTTGACCGTGTTGGTGTAGTTGACCGGGTCGGCGGGATACATCTCGTACCAGCCGTAGTACTGCGGCGATGTGCCATCGCAGTCCACGTCCGTGCCGGTCTGCTCGACCGAGTCACTGTTGAATCCGTCCAGGCCCACCCAGAAGCTGGAGTACTGGGCGGACCGCCTGGAGGTGCACTTGCCGGTGGGCTCCACCCAGCTGGCGGTGACGCTGTGGTAGGCGCCGTTCGCCCCGGTGACGGCGTAGCCGGACCAGTTCGTGCTCTCATCCTGGTTGACATGTACCTTCTGCGACCCGGCCACATGCCCGGCAGGCCGGACCATGACGCCGCCGGGAGTGAAATGCGAGACGCCCGGATGGGCCGCCGTCGTGGCCGCCGAGGCACTGCCTGCGGCAAGCATCGATCCGAACACGAGGGCCAGGGCAGTGAGGGGAATGCACCATCTTCGTGACATGCGGGCTCCTTCGGCCACGGTGGGACGACCGCGACGAATACGCAGAGTATCCGGATATCCGTCGCAGTAACTGGTCGCCGCGAACGTAACTTGGGCCTGGGTATACGGGAAACCACAGGCAGGTAAAGGCTTGGCATGTCATTCGGAGGCCGGCGTATCTTGCCTGGCCAGGCTCGTGGCATAAAGTTGCGGCGGGGCGGGTGATCTTGCCGTGCGCCGGCGCCGTTATCCAGGCGTACCGTTGAATTCCTGCGAGCCATAAGGAGACGCCGGTGACGCTTCCTGCAGCCACCAGACGCAATAGCTTCGCGCAGCGATTGTTCACTCCCCTTCCCGCCCGGTATGACCGGCTGGCCGAGATCCTCTCGATGGGCCAGAACGGCCGCTGGCGGCGGGCCATGGTGGATCAGGTAGCGCCAGTCGCCGGCCAGGTGGTGCTCGACGTGGCCTCCGGCACCGCCGGGGTCGCGCTCCAGCTGGCCGACCGCACCACGGCGCAGATCGTCGGCGTGGACCTGACCGAGCAGATGCTCCGGCAGGGGAAGCTCAATGTCGCCGCGGCGGGCATGAGCGACCGGATCCGGCTGGTGACGGGCCGGGCCGAGCAGCTGCCGTTCCCGGACCGGTCGTTCGACGCCATGACCTTCACCTACCTGCTGCGGTACGTCCAGGACCCGCAGGCGACGCTGACCGAGCTCGCGCGGGTGGTCCGGCCCGGCGGGAAGGTCGCCAGCCTCGAATTCCTCCGCCCGCCCTCGCTGTTCTGGCGGTTCTGGTGGTGGCTCTACACGCGGCTGCTGCTCCCGGCCGGGGGCCTGCTGACCGGCGGCCGCGAGTGGTTCATCGTCGGCCGCTTCCTCGGCCCCAACATTTCCGGGCACTACCGCAAGTACCCGGTGGCCTGGACGGTCGAGGCCTGGCGGCGCGCGGGCTTCGAGGACGTCGGCGTCAAGGTCATGAGCCTGGGCGGCGGCCTCGTGATGTGGGGAACCCGCGCCGGTGACTGAGGGGAGCAGCGCGGGCCCGCCGCCATCGATGCCAGCGGAATCGGATGCGGCGGCCGAGCGAGAATCGGTTTCCCGTCCCGCTTACTACGCGGCGCGCCAGGGTGCCTGGCGGGACTGGTGGACGCTGCTGCACCCGCCCTATACGGCCTGGCACCTTTCCTACGTGGTGATCGGCGCGGCCCTGGCGCCGCAGGTCAGCGTGTCGGCGCTGATCGCCACGCTGATCGCGTTCTTCCTCGCGGTCGGGCTGGCGGCGCACGCGCTGGATGAGCTAAGGGGCCGTCCCCTGCAAACCCGGATACCCTCGGCGGCGCTGATAGCGGTGGCCGCGGCGGGGCTCGCGGGCGCGGTGGCGCTGGGCGTCGTGGGCATCACCAGGGCGGGCTGGGGGCTTCTCCCGTACATGGTGATCGGCCCGGTGCTGGTGATCGCCTACAACGCCGAGCTGTTCGGCGGGATCATCCATACCGATCTGGGCTTCGCGGCCGCCTGGGGAGCGTTCCCGGTCCTGACGGCCTACGCCGCCCAGACCGGCGGGCTGGCATTGGCTCCGGTTCTGGCCGCGGCCGGCGCCCTCGCCCTGTCTGCCGCGCAGCGGTTCCTGAGCACCCCGGCCCGCACCATCCGGCGCCGGACCGCGCAGGTGGACGGTACCTTGACGCTGGCGACCGGCGAGACGATGCGGATCGACTCGGCCACGCTGCTGGCGCCGCTGGAGCATGCGCTGCGCGCGATGTCGTGGGCCATCGTGCTGCTCGCGGCATCGCTCGCGGTGGCCAGGCTCGCCTAGCGCACCGGCGCCTGACCCGGTATCGCGGCGGCACCGCCGGCGGTCACAGCGCGTCCTTGCGCTGCAGGTAGCTCAGCGCGCCCCAGCCGACGGGCACCGGGAGCCAGAACGTCAGGATGCGGAACAGCAGCACCGCGCTGACCGCGGTCGCGCCGTGCAGGCCGGCCGCGGCGAGGCCGGCCGACAGGGCGGCCTCGACCGCGCCCAGGCCACCCGGCGTGGGAACGATCGACCCGACGGCGCTGCCGGTCAGGTAGACCACGGCCACGCTGGCCAGGGCCACGGATCCGCCCAGGGCCTTCACCGATGCATCCAGGCACAGGATGTACCCGATGGTCAGCAGCAGGGTTCCGCCGATGCCCTCGGCCAGCTTGACCGGCTGCTGCGCCACGTCTAGCAGCCGCGGGATGACCTGCCCGAGCATCGGCGCGATGCGGGCCCGCAGCAGCCGCCGGCCGGGCGGGACGGCGACAATGGCCAGCGCGACGATGACCAGACCGCCGATGACGAAGAAGACCCAGTGCGGCGGCTGCAGCGAGTGCTCGTCCGCGGTGCCCGAGATGGCCGCGAAGACCACCAGCAGGCTGAGGTGCAGCGCGAACGTCACGACCTGCGACGCGCCGACGCTGGCGGCCGAGTCGGCCGCGGAGACGCCGCTGCGCCGCAGGTACCGGACGTTCAGCGCCACTCCGCCGACCGCGGCGGGCGTGACCAGCGTGACGAAGGAGCCGGCCACCTGGACCAGGCAGGTGCGGGCCAGCCTCAGCCGCTCGAGCACGAAGCCGGACAGCGACCACGCGGCGCCGAGGTAGGTAAGCGCCGACAGGCCGAGCGCCACGATGCTCCAGCGCCAGTCGGCCGACCGGAACAGGGTGCGGAGATCTACCGAGGCGAGCTGCCCGGCCAGCAGGTACACCGCCGCGACGGCCGCGATCAGGGTCACCAGCGTGCGCGGCCGGATCCGCTCGAGCTGGACCGGAGCGGCCACGTCGCGCTGGATCTCTCCGAGCAGCTGCTTCCTGACCGCGGGCAGCACGTCCTTGTGGTGGCGCAGGGCGGCCCTGGTGGTGCGGTGCAGCACGACCGGCTGGAGCAGCGCCACCACGGCGGAAAGCTCGGCCGGGGCGATCTTCGCCAGTGCGATGTCGGCTGACCTCTCCGCCCCGACGAGCAGCGCGAACTCGGCGACTAGCTGCGCCACGTCGAGACGGACCTGCAGGTCGCTCGCCGCCACGTCACCATTGCCCAGGCCCAGCAGCATGACCTGGCCATCGCTGGTGAGCAGCAGCTGGCTGGCGATCAGGCTGCGGTGCGTAATCCGGTGCTCATGCAGTTGCAGGACCTGATCCCAGGCGCTGACCAGCTGGGCGTCAGTCGGGCCGGGCTGCAGTTCGGCCAGCGTGACGCCGGGGTGATGGTCGTAGCCGAAGGCAATGCCCTCGGGCCCGGCGCGGACGACGGCGCGCAGCGTCGGCGTCCGGACGCCGGCCTGGGTGGCCGCGTAGGACAGCAGCGCCCGGCGCTCGACGGTGCGGTTCAGCGACAGCACGGCCGAGCGTGACACCTGGGCCTGCAGGCGCACCGACCGGTAGAGCCGGTAGATCAGCCCGGCCGCCTGCTGGTCCCGGTCGAGGACGGTGACATCAAACTGGCTCCCGTCCTGCACCGTCGCCGCGTACTGGCGGGACCCGCTGTTATTACCGGGCAGGCGGCGCATGCCGGTGACGGCCCGGCCAGGCTGGCCGAGCGCCCGCGCGATCTCGGCGGCTGACGGGCGCTGCGAGCGGTAGCCGAAGACATAGCGCACGCCCAGCCCGATCGCCCGGCCGGCCAGCAGCGTGATGGGCAGCGCGAGCACGGTCGTTTCCCCGCCCACCAGCCGCACCAGGGAGTAAGCGCCGACCGTGATCCAGACGGCCGCCCGCCAGCGCGGTCGGCCGCTCAGGCCGATGATCGTGGTGTAGGCGGCCAGGCCCGCCAGCGAGGGATCGAGCGGCGCCAGGTGGCTGGCGCCCGGGTGCGTCATGGTGATCGCGTCGTACAGCACCTGGGCCGAGGATGTGTGCAGCAGGAGATTGGCGAACGCAACGGCAATGGCGGCCAGCACGCCGGTGGCCACGGCCTCGGCCAGCTGCCGGAGCTGATGCCGGAAGATCTGCCGGATAGCCAGCGCCACGGGCAGGGCCAGCAGGGCTATCGGCGCCAGGTAACGAGCGATGTCGAGCAGGGGGTGGGGCAGGCCGTTGGTCGCCCGCAGGATGTCGAACTCGGTGCCGGTGGTGGCCGCCCGCGCGGCCAGCGCGATCCCGGCCACGAGCACGATCTGGGTGACGTCGACGATGAACCGCAGCAGGTCGATCGGCCGGCGGACGCGCTCCGAAAGGTGATCCTGCACCTGGACGGCCGGCCGCGGGGCCGGATCGGCGGACCCGGCATCGGCCGGGACGGGCGGCATCAGGTCAGGGGGCAGCAGGCCGGGCCGCAGCAGGCCGGCGTGCGGCGGGCTGCCATCCGGCGGGTCCGCGGCGCCCGGCCGGCCGTCCGGTGGCGGCTCCTCCCTGCGCAAGGTCACGCCACGATCGTTTCACTTCACCGGGCAGGCGCAACGGGGGCCCGGGCGGTAACAGGCCGCCGCCGGCATTTCCGGACCGCATCTCGGGCCGGCCGGGCCGGTGCCGGCGGCCTCGCGGGCCTGCGAGCGCGGATGGGGTATACGTGCAGGCACCGGCGGGCCTAGCATGCGCTCGTGTCGATAGTCAAGCGCCTCCTGGTCGGCCGGCCAGTGCAAAGTGACCGCCTGGGCCACACGCTGCTGCCGAAAAAGATCGCGCTGCCGGTCTTCGCCAGCGACGCGCTGTCCTCCGTGGCCTACGCGACCGAGGAAATCCTGATCGTCTTGTCGGCGGGCGGCATCGCGCTCATCTCCGAGACGCCGTGGATCGCGCTGGCGGTCGGGCTGCTCATGCTGGTCGTGGTCGCCTCCTACCGGCAGAACGTGCACGCGTACCCTTCCGGCGGCGGGGACTACGAGGTGGCGTCGACCAACCTTGGGCCGCGCGTCGGCCTGACCGTCGCCAGCGCGCTGATGGTCGACTACACCCTCACGGTTGCCGTATCGGTCTCCTCCGGGGTAGCCAACCTGGCGTCGGCGTTCCCGGTGCTTTACGCGCACGCGACGCTGATCGCGGTGGTCGTCGTCGCGGCCATCGCCGTGATGAACCTGCGCGGTGTGCGGGAGTCGGGCACCGCGTTCGCCATCCCCACCTACTGCTTCATCGGCATCGTGACCCTGCTGATCGTCTGGGGAGCCACCCGGATCGGGCTGGGCCAGCACCTGCATGCCGAGAGCGCCACCTACCGGTACAAGTCAGCCCGGGAGTTCACCGGCCTGGCCCTGGTCTTCCTGCTGCTGAGGGCCTTCTCGTCCGGCTGCACCGCGCTGACCGGGGTCGAGGCCATCAGCAACGGGGTGCCCGCGTTCCGCAAGCCGAAGAGCAAGAACGCCGCCACCACGCTGGCCCTGCTGGGCGGAGTCTCGGTCTCGATGTTCGCCGGGATCACCGCCCTGGCCCTGATCAGCCATGTGCACGCGGGACTGCCAGCGGATCTGATCGGGGTTCCGCCCGGCCAGACGCCGAGCACCGTGATCGCGCAGGTCGGCAGCGCCGTCTTCGGCGGGGGGTCACCGTTCTTCTACGTCCTGCAGCTCGCTACCGCGCTGATCCTGGTGCTGGCGGCCAATACCGCGTTCAACGGTTTCCCCGTGCTCGCCTCGATCCTGGCCCGGGACGGCTACCTGCCGCGTCAGCTGCGTAACCGCGGTGACCGGCTGGCCTTCAGCAACGGGATCCTGCTCCTCTCCGGCTTCGCGATCCTGCTGATCGTGATCTTCGATGCGTCCCCCACCCGGCTGATCCAGCTGTACATCATCGGCGTGTTCGTATCCTTCGTCTGCAGCCAGACCGGCATGATCCGGCACTGGAACCGCCACCTGCGCGGCGTGACCGACCCGAAAGTCCGGCTGAAGATGGTCAGGTCCAGGGCCATCAACACGGTCGGTGCCTGCGTGACGGCCGTGGTCCTGGTCATCGTGCTGGTCGGCAAATTCGCCAGCGGGGCCTGGATTGTCGTGATCGCGATGCCGGTGATCTGGATCACCATGCGCGGTATCAACCGGCACTATGCCAGCGTGGCGCAGGAGCTGATCCCGCCGACGGACGTTCCGGTCATGCTGCCCGCCAGCAACCGGGCCATCGTGCTGGTTTCCAAGCTGCACCTGCCGACGCTGCGGGCGCTCGCGTACGCGCGGGCCACCAGGCCCAGCCACCTGGAGGCGATCACGGTCAATGTCGACGAGGCGGAGACGCTCCGGCTGAAGGAGGAATGGGACAGCAGCGGCCTGGGCGTGCCGCTGACGATCATCGCGTCGCCGTACCGGGAAATCACCCGGCCGGTGATGGCCTACGTGAAGCGGCTGCGCCGGGAAAGCCCCCGCGACATCGTGACGGTCTATATCCCCGAGTACGTGCTCGGTCACTGGTGGGAGCAGGTGCTGCATAACCAGACCGCGCTGAGGCTCAAGGCCAGGCTGCTGCAGCAGCGCGGCGTGGTCGTGGCCAGCGTCCCCTACCAGCTGAGCTCGGCGACCCGGCAGGAGGCGTCGCACGGGCAGTGGGTCGCGCCGCTGCCGGGCGAGGCAGCCCAGGCCGGGCCCCGGCCGGACGGCAAGGCCGTTACGGACGGCACGACCGGGACGGCGCCGCGGCTCCGGCGGCTGTCCGGCCTCCGGCGGCTCACCGCCGGGCGTGACCAGCTGCACGCCGAGGAACTGCAGGCGGAGATCAACCACGTCAGCGCCAAGCACATCGCCGATGTCGCCGACCGCGAGGTGGCTGATATGGCCGGAACGCTGCGGACGGTGACCCTGCGGCCCCGCGGGACCAGCCTGACCATGGAAGCCGACCTCTGGGACGGCACCGGCAACGTCACCCTGGTCTGGCTGGGACGGCGCGATATTCCGGGGATCAGCCCGGGCCGCCGCATCGTCGTGCACGGGCGGGTGGCCCGGATCAACGGCGAGCTGACGATGTACAACCCCGTCTATGAGCTGAAGTCCTCAGGTCCGGACTGACCGGCTGTTCTCCGCCCCGGTGAACCGGTAGCCGATGCCGGGCTCGGTGAGCAGGTAGCGGGGCCTGGACGGATCAGGCTCCAGCTTCCGGCGCAGGTGGGCGACGTAGACACGGAGGTAATTACCCTCCGTCTCATACCGCGGGCCCCAGACCTCCTGCAGTAGCTGCCGCTGCGTGACCAGCCGGTCATGATGGCGAACGAGCACTTCAAGCAGCTGCCATTCGGTGGGGGTGAGCCGCACATCGCTGCCGTCCCTGGTGACGCGCTTGTCGGCCAGGTCCACGGTGAAATCGGCGGTGACCACGACCGGCTCGTCCGGCGCCCGGGAGGCCCGCCGGACCGCAGCGCGCAGCCGGGCGAGCAGTTCGTCCATCCCGAACGGCTTGGTCACGTAGTCATCAGCGCCGGCGTCGAGGGCGGCCACTTTCTGGCTCTCCTGGCCCCAGGCCGACAGCACGATAATCGGCGTCGAGGTCCAGCCGCGGACGCCCCTGATGACGTCGGTGCCGTCCATGTCCGGCAGGCCGAGGTCCAGTATCAGCACGTCGGGGTGGTCCCGGGCCATCGCGGCCAGGCCCGACGCGCCGTCAGCGGCGGTAATGACCTCGTAGCTGCGCGCCGCCAGGTTGATCTGCAGCGCCCGCAGGATGGGTGCCTCGTCATCGATCACGAGGACGCGGGTCACGGCCCGGCTGCCACGGAAGAACTCGCGGCCAGGCTCGCGACCGGCAGCGTCACCCGCATGGTCAGGCCGCCGCCCTCGGTATCGGCCGCCGCGACCGAGCCGCCCATCGTGTCCAGGAAGCCCTTGACGACGGCCAGGCCGAGGCCCACGCCGGTGCCCGTGTTCCGGGCGCTGAGCCGCTCGAACGGCTCGAACATCCGCGGCTTCAGCTCGTCCGGCACGCCGCGGCCGTGGTCAACGACGTCCAGGACCACGTGCTCGCCCTCCTGCCGGGCGTACAGGGCCGGCGGCCGGTTCGGCGGCGAGTAGGCCAGGGCGTTGGCGAACAGGTTGGCCAGGACGCGCTCCAGCAGGCCCGGGTCCGTGCGCACCAGCGGCAGGCCGTCGGGTACCGCCATCTGCACGTTCATGCCCGCGTCAAGCCCGCGGAGCGCGACCGGCGCCACTTCGTCGATCGCCGTCGGCCGCAGGAAGGGCTGCAGCGAGCCGGTGGACAGGCGGCTCATGTCCAGCAGGTTGCCGATCAGCGCGTCCAGCCGGTCCGCGGACTGCTCGATGGTGGCCAGCAGGGCGGCCTCGTCGGCGGCCGTCCACTGCACGTCCGTCTGCCGCAGCGTGCTGACGCTGGCCTTGATGGACGCCAGCGGGGTGCGCAGGTCATGACTGACCGCGGCGAGCAGCGCCGTGCGCATCCGGTTGCCCTCGGCCAGCGCCTCCGCCTGGGCCGCCTGCGTGCGCAGCCGGTCCCGGTCGAGCGCGGCCGCGGCCTGCGCGGCGAATCCGTCCAGCATCCGCGCGCTCAGCGGCCGGGTCTGCCCGGCCACCAGCAGCGCCAGGCCCGGCCGCATTTCCACCCTGGTCATGGCGGCCGACTCCGGCGCTGTCCCGCTCGCGGCTACCCTGACCCACTGGCCCCGGACTCGTTCGGCTAGCTCGGCGCGGCCCTGCCAGGTGCTGGTGAGGTGGTCAAGCACGGCCGCCGGGGTGTCGGCGCCGCCGAGGACCGTCTGCGCGAGTGCGAGCAGCGAGGCGGCCTCTTCGCCGCTGCGCGCCGCCTGGATGGCCCGGCGGGCGGCCAGGTGCACCACGCTGCTGACGGTCACCGCCACGGTGACGAAGAGCAGGAGCGCGAGCAGGCTTCGCGGCTCGGCGATCGTCAGCGTGTGCAGCGGCTTCGTGAAATACCAGTTGAGCAGCAGGCTGGCGGTGACCGCGCCGAGGACGGCCGGCCAGAAGCCGCCGACCACGGCGATCGCGACGACGGCGACCAGGTAGATCAGCAGGTCATCGGCCAGGCCGAGATGCGGCTGGCCGGCCACCAGCGCGGCGGTCAGCAGCGGCAGGCCGGCCGCGAGCAGTACCCCGGCCAGCCGCCTCCTGGTGCCGATCACGCCGGACAGGTCCGGCAGCCGGTTCCTGGGCATCTCGCCCGCCCGCGCCAGGCGCAGCCGGGCTGGCCAGCGTCGGCCGGATTCCGGCCGGCGGGCCCCCGGTGTGCTGGCCCCGCGCGGGCTGGACGCCGGCTGCGAGCGGGTCTCCGGTGTAGTGGCCTCGCTCAGGCTGGGCACCGGCTGCAAACCGGCCCCCGGGGTGCTGGCCCCGCCCAGCACCGGCTGCGGGTCGGCCCCTGAGGTGGTGGCCTCGCCCAGGCTGGCCTCGCCCAGGCTGGCCTGGCCCAGGCTGGGCGACGGCCGCGGGCCGGCTTCCAGCAGGCCGGGCTCTGGCATGCCGAGCTCCCGCATGCCGGGCTCCCCGGCCGGGATGCCGGAATCCGCGGCGTCCGCAGGCCAGGCGTTGCCGGAGACGTCCACAATCCACAGTGTGTACGAAGAAGCGACACGCCGCACTATCAGGCCGATCGCGGTGCCGCCCACCGCGCAGGCGGCCATCACCGCTACCGCATGCACGGCCAGCGGCCCGGTCGGCCGTAGCTGGCCATACGGCGGGCCGGCGAAGCCGACCGCGGTGAGCCACCCGATGGCGCCCAGCAAGGGCGCGACGGCAGGCTCGGCGACCATGCAGCCGACCGCGACCACGACGGCGGCCAGCGCGAGCACCGCGCCAGCGGGAAGGCGGCCGTGCAGACCGGCGGCGAAGGCGCCCAGCACGAGCAGCGCAGCGAAGCCGGCCGGCAGGGCGAAAGGCGCAGCGAGCCCGCGGCGCCGCCGCGAGCCGTTCATGCCGGTGCTAGTCATATCGGTGCTATTTCACCGCTGACCTGGCCCATTATTGATGATCTTGACGCGATTTTAACGCTACGCGGGTACGTCTTGACGCGGTGTTAGCGCCGCTGCCGCTCCGCCTGGCCCGTCAGGCAGTTGACGTAGTGCGCGACGACGTGGCACTGCGCAGGAGTTCCTGATACAGCGCCGCGGTATCGGGATGCGGCTCGCCCGCGGGCGCGATGTCGGCGATGGCCCCGAGACAGTGGTTCCACGCCTCGCGCACCCCGGACCGGTTGCCCGCCACGTGCTCGGCGCGCATCAGGGCTCGCCACAGCTGCTCGGCGGTGACGTCACCGGCCAGTCCGGCCCGGGCGGCGCGGGCCGACGCGGAGGGATCGCCGGACGCCAGTTCCAGCGCGGCCAGCATTTCGGCGGTGTCGACGATCTGCGCGCGAACGGTCTCCACGAAGGCCAGGTCGAGCCACCAGTGGTAGCAGCCGGTGAACGGCTGCCCGCGGACCAGCATCAGGGCTTCCCGCAGGTCCGCCGGGTTCCTGGCCGCCAGGCCGCGCTCAGCCAGAGCGCTGAAGTCCGTCCAGTCGAAGCATGCCTCCGGGTGCAGCGCGTACTGCCCGCTGCCCAGGTGAACGATCCACTCCGCGCCGCCCGGCGCCCGCCCGAGCTGGCGGCGGGTGCGTGCGATGAGCTGGCGGAGCGAGTCGCTGGGCTTCGGGTGGTCCGGATCGGCACCGAGCAGGTAGCCGAGTTGCGGGTTGGACAGCCCGACCGTCCCGTTCAGCGCCAGGGCCAGGATCAGCTGGCTCTGCGCGGGAAGCAGCGCGCCGGAGGCGCCATTGATGGTGAAGGAGCCCAGAATCCCGATTCGCAGCGACCCCGCTGGCGTCCGGGCGGCGGCCGGGCCGGGCGGCCGGCCGGGGCCCGGATCCGTGCCGTGCGGGCCGCCGAACGCGGCGTTCAGGCTGGCCGACGGATCCCCGGGCGAACCGGACGGCGGGTCCTCCGGCGAGCCGGGCCGCGGCTCCCGGGGTGGCCCGGAGCCCGGCTCCCCGAGCGGCTCGGAGAGCGGATCCGCGGGTGCCTCGGAGAGCGGATCCCCGGGCGGCCCGGGTAGCGGGTCCCCGAACGGCGCGAACACCGGATCGTCGAACGGCCCGGACACCGGATCCCCGAACGGGCCTGGCACCGCGCCGATATCCAGCCCCGACCCGGGATCCGGGAATGGGCGGGGCGGCGTGCCGATATCCAGCCCGGCACCGGGATCCGCGAACGGGTCTGGCACCTCGCCGATATCCGGCCCGGACCCGGCATCCCCGAATGGCCGGGGCAACGTGCCGTCGTCTGGCCCGGATTCCGGCTCGCCGTCCGGCTCGGCCGGCCAGTCCGGGGAACCCATGGCCGCGATCCAGAAAGAACCGTCGTAGGGGGGGAAGCCGGGCGCCACGTCGCCGGACTGAGCGGCGGTCTCGAACAGGCTGACGATCGAGTCGTAGTCGCCTTCGGTTAGGGCCTGCGGCCTGACCTCGAGCTGCAACGGGGAGATCTGCGCGACGATCCCGCCCGGCCGGTCCGGATCGGAGGAGAGCAGGATGCTGGCCGGGGCGGGCGAGCCGTCGGGGCGGCCAGCCACGAGCGCGGCGATTCCCCCGGGCTCGCTGGTGATGTCGATCAGGAATGACAGCTGCGCCGCCGTCGGCGGGATCCGGCTGACGAGCAGGTAAAGCGCCCAGTCCTCATCGTCCGGCTCGGCGATGCGCCGGTACCGGACGTCGACCGGGCCGCCATCGCCCAGCCGGCGCTGGAGGGTAACGGCCTTGGCCGCGAGCAGGTCGAGCGCCTCGTCCAGGTTGTCGCAGATCGTCGCGCGGCCTTCGGTCACCTCAAGCTCGCTGTATCCGCAGATGATCAGGTCGTACCAGCCGGCCAGCTCGCTGGTAGCCAGCTCGGCGGCGGCCGCGGCCAGTACCCGGTTCACCAGCCGCGGCGGGCCATCGACGGTCGTGACCCGCAAATGCTCAAGATCAACCAGCAGGTAACCGCCGCTGCCGTCGGCGACTCCCGCGGTCAGCAGCCCGGGCAGGAGGTCACCGGACTCGGCCGGGAGCAGCCCGCCCTGCGGCTGGGCGGCGGCCGGCAGGGCCAGGTGCCACGCCATTCCCTGGCGTCCGCCCGGCACGCTGAACGGCGCCGGCGGCGGCTCGCTGGCCGGCGAGGCCAGCAGCAGCTCCATGGCTGAGCTGGTGAGATGAATGCCCGCAATATCCGGCAGCTGCTGGCCCGACGCCACCAGGCCCTCGCCGAGCGCGCCCAGCGCCGCCCGCAGCGCGGTAGCCGGCTGCGGCGGCCTGATTGCATGCAGCCGCTGTTCCGCCTGCATGACCGGCGCGCTGGCCGGCATCGGTATCCTGCGCCCTGGCCGCCTGGACTGCCGCTGGCGATGGCGCATCCGCGCGAGCGATGCCACCACGCCGCCGGCCAGCATCCCGGCCGCGAACACCTCGATCGGCGGGAGTTCGTCCTGCTGCGTGATGGGGGGCGGCTCGGCGGCCGCGCGGCCGGCCGGCGGGCTGTACCCGGCCGGATCGGCCGAGCGGCCGAGCGATCCGGCCGGGCTGACCGCGGGATGCGGATGGTGGCTGGCGGCCGGATCGTGGCTGGCCGCCGAATGGTGGCTGGCCGCGGGATGCGGATGGTGGCTGGCCCCTGCATCGTGGCTGGCCGCGGGATGCGGATGGCTGAAATGAGGATCCCGGGACGGATGCGAAGGATGATGAGCGGGCTGCATCGGCGGCTGCTGCTGAGCCGGGCTCGCGGTCGCGGGAAGCTGAAGAACCCATCCGGGCCAGATCATGCCAGGGTTGCTGAAGACCTGACCGTCGCCCATCGCGTGCCCGATGTTGAGCTGCACGATTTCCGGATACAGATCCCCCTCGCCGAGATAGCGCTGGGCTATCGTCCACAGGCATTCACCCGGGCGGACAACCACCGCTTGATAGGAAGCCATGCTCATCACCTGCGGAACGGCCGGCGGACTGGCGGACTGGTCTCCGGTGGCCTGCCCCCCGGCCGCATGGCCCCCGGAGTAATCGGCGCCGGCGTAGCGCGCGCTGGAGTAATCGGCGCCGGCATAGTGGACGCTGGCGGCATCGGGGCTAAATGCGGGAGCCATCGCAATGGGGGCAGCCGGCGCCGCGGCGAGCACGGCGGTAGCCGGGTTGCTGAACGTGAGGGCGGCGAGCGCGACCAGCCGGCCGGCCGTGTTCTGCAGGCTGCCCAGCCTGAGCCGGGGGGCCTGCCGCCCGCCCATCGCCGCCAGCGTCTCAGTGAGCACCGCCAGGCTGAAGAGGGCCCAGGCCACCCAGCTGACGGCGCGCACGACACCAAAGAACAGCGATCCGCTGTCCCGGTGCAGCAGCACCGTGCTCACCTGATGCAGGGACGGGAGGCGATGCGGAACCGGGCTGCCGCCGAATCGGTACAGCACGGCGGGCAGGCCGATCACCAGCAGGAGCAGCGTGACGAGGGCGGCCAGCCCGCGGATGGCGGAGGCGGCCCGGCGGCCGCTCGTGTGCCGGGTCACGTGTTCGGTCCCGTCACGCCGGTAACCAGCGAGGCGGTCGCCGCGCCGGTTGAGCTCATCGAGTCAATCCCGATGATCGAGAGAACGCTGGTCGGCTCGGTAACCGTGACCGTGACCCGGATAGAGTCCCGTCCTTGCGCCGCGACGGCGCCCCGCACGCTGCCGTCGGCCATGCCGCCGTGGGCCGCGGCGGCCAGGTAGGCGCGTGCCGCGGTGATGGCCTGGCTCTGATCAACCACGAAAGTACCGGTCGAGTAGGCCGTGGACTGATTCACGATTCCCGCTCCCGCGCGGGCCGCCTCCTGCGCGATGGCGTCCGCGTTCTCGGCGGCCCGCAGCTTGACGCCGCCATCGATGACGATTCCGGCTAAGGCGATGAGCGCTACCGAGAGCGCGGCGAGCATCAGGGTGATAGAGCCCCGCTCGCCGTCGCGGCATCCCGCGCTCGCTCGCTCGCCCGGGCGGCGCACCCGGTCCGGCCGGCTCATCCGCGACCTCCCCAGATTCAGGTTCATCTTGTGCTGCTCCGCCGCTCGATAGTGCCGCCCGTGCTGTGACGATCCCTGTGACATTCACGGCGCTGTTCACCGGGCCCGGTAGGGATCGAGCGGCGAGGTAAAGGTCGCCGTCAGCGTCTTGCTGCCCGGCATCCCCGGGACGAGCAGGTCAGACAGCGATACCCGGCAGGTCACGTGGGCCGTGACCTGAGCCGGCCGGCCCACCGGGACGGCGAAGCCGGCCACGTTCACGGTCACCAGCGGCGCGCAGTTGAGGGCGTCCTGGCCGAGCGCGGTCCGCGCGCTGGCGAGCGCGGCGCTCTGGGCCGCGGCCGGCGACCGGGAGATCGAGGCCTGCCGGGCCGCGTCGCGGGCGGCGGCGTCCACGGATCCCTGCGCGATCGATGTCCGCCCGGCCGCGATCAGCAGCCCGAGGAAGAACAGGATCACCGGAGCCAGGACCACGAGTTCAAGGGCCGCGTTGCCGCGCTCGCGGCCCGGGCCGCCGGATCTCATCTCGTGCTCCCGCCTCGCCCTGGTCTGGTGGGCTGCCGTGGTCTGGTGGCCTATCGCGGCCTGCAGTGTCGCGGCCTGGTCAGCCGTCATGGCGTGGTGAACTGCTCGACCGGCGCCCGGGCGACCTGCGTGACCTTGATGACAATGCCGGGCACCAGGGAGGGGGCCTGGCCAGTCACCGTGACCTCGACGGTGCCCTGGCTGCTGCCCGCGGTGCTGGCCGCGGGCCCGAGCAGGTAGCCGGAAGCTGAGGTGCGGGCGAACGCGAGCGCGGTGCTCGGCCCGGAGTTCAGCGGGGCATTGAGCACCCGCGCGGCATCGGCACCCTGACGGGCGGCCGCGAGCGCCGCCTGCCGGGCCAGATACCACAGCGACGTCTGGACGATGACCATCACGGCCGCCAGGAAGACCGGCACGATGATCACGTAACTCAGGGTCAGCGCGCCACGGTCGCCGCGGCCACGTCTCCGGCGTCGGGTAGCTGGCATGGCTAGGGGATCTTCGCCTCGTACTTCTTGATATCGGCGGTGAAGACGACGCCCGCCGCGACGGCCGCGACCACCAGGATCCCGGCGATCACGATCCATTCCAGCGTGATCGCGCCCGACTCTGGCTGCCCGTCCAGCGCGGCCCGAGTGCGAGCGCGTGCTCGCAGCAGCAGGTATCTGACCGCGGTCCACAACGGGTCATGCATGGGAACCTCCTGGCGTCCGGGCGGGCCTATCCCGCCCCTAGAGTCCGGTAGACAACGGGGAAGATCATGAGCAGCAGGAAGCCCGTGCCCAGCAAGGCGATCGGGATCACCATCGTGGTGCTGCGGGAGCCGGCCGTGGCCCGGTCAGCGGCGAGTGCCTGGGCGCGCATGGAAGCGGCGCGGGCGCTCAGCGTGTCGATGATCCGCGCGCCTTCCTGCCCGGCGACGCCGGCGATGTCCGCCAGGTCGGCCAGCTCGGACACGCCGGTCTGGCTGGCCAGGGCGGCCAGTCCGGCCCATGGCGCAAGACCCGCCTTGCGCGCATCATCCAGGGCGGCGGAGATGCGCTCGAACGCCCAGCCGCCGCCGATCCCGGCCGCGGCCTCCAGGGCCTCGGTGGGCGCCGCGCCGGCTCCCCGCTCTAGCGCGACGAGGTCAAGATAGCTGGTTAGCGCGTGCCGGAAGTCGGACCGCTTCTCGGCCGCGTTGACCTTCGTGACGAGATCCGGGGCGAAGAACATGGCCGCTCCGAGCGCCAGCGACGCCACCGCCGGGAGCGCCCACGGCAGGCTGGCGCCGGCCAGCGCCAGCAGCGCGGCCAGCACCGGCACCGCCGCCAGCCCGATCGCGCCGCAGGCGACCTTGCTGGCCAGCCAGGACTCGCGGTCCTGGCCGAGCATCGCCAGGTCCTGATGCGGCATCGGCAGCCAGGGCGCCAGCGCGCCGAGGCGGGCGGCAGCCCGCCGGGACGGCGGTCCGTCGGCCGCCGCGCCGCCAGCCGCCGCGCCGCCGCCCGCCTCGAGCCTGGCCAGTGCGGCGTCCAGCCGCGGCGGGCCGGGCAGGGTCTCGCGGACGATCAGGAAGAAGCCGAGGCCGGCCAGAACGCCGGCGGCGATGAGCCACGGATTCAATGCCGCCTCCCGGCCCGGTGCGCCGGCGCCGGGACGGCGGCCTGCGGGCTCGGCGCGGCCGGGGCGTCGAGGAACCGGCCCGCCGCCCGGATGCTGCCCAGCTTGTGCAGCCAGGCCAGCCCGCCCGCGTACATGCCGGCCACCAGCGCGAGCACGACTTCCCCGGGCACCGTCCCGAAGGGGGCGGAGTAAGCGCGGTTGAGCACCGAGAAGACGGTGAAGGCGGATACGAAGATCGCGATCCACTTGACCGTCGTCCGGTGCTGGGCCCGCTCGGCGTCGATCTCCCGGCGGGCGGCGACGTCCCGCCCGAGCATCTCGGCGAGGGCGCTGAGCACGGCATGGGCGCCTCCGCCGCGGCGGCTGGTCGCGATGATGAGCGCCGCGGCGATGCGATCCCCGGCCGGATCGTCGATCTCGGCGGCGAAAGCCCGCAGCGCCGTGTCCGTGCCAGTCCGGGCGGACAGCCGCCGGGCCAGCGCGCCGACCGGCCCGGCGATCGCGGCCGGAGCGGAGCGGGCGCTGGCTTCCAGCGCGTCTTCCAGCGCCCGGCTGGCGGTGAGCATGTCAGCCAGCCGCCGCACCCACTGCTCCAGCGCTTCCAGGGTCGCGGTGCGCCGTCGCTGCTCCCGGCCGGAGGTGAGCTTGGGCACGAAGATCACCGCCGCGGCGGCGACGATGGCGGCGACCGGCCAGCGCGTGATCGCCAGCACCGCCAGTAACGCGGCGAGGGCGAGCAGCCACCGGCGGGCCGATGCCCCCGGAAGGAGGCCGCGCAGCGAGCGCGGTCCCGGCGTCCCTGGCGCCGGGGCGAGCCTGGTGAACTCGCTGAAGAGGAGCACGAACCCGGCCGCGATGAGGGCTCCGCCACAGGCCGCGAGAATGGTCATCGCCAGCCCTCCGCCCGGGCCATCGTGCGCTGCCGGTCAAGCAGGGCAGCCTGGAACCCGACTGCCTCGAGCCGGGCCAGCATCCGCGGTGACGGGGTGTGGGCGGCGACGGCCCGGCCAGCCGGGCCCTCGGGCAGGAACAGCCGGTTGACCGATGGCCGGTCGGTATCGCCGGGCGGCATGACCTCGAGGATCTCGGATACGTATCGCAGCGTCCGCTGGCCGTCGTACCGCTTGCGCACATGCACGACCAGGTCAACGGCCATCCCCACGAGCACGTGAATGGCGCGCTCGGCCAGGGCCAGGCCACCGCGCAGGCTGAGGATCAGGATGCGGTCGAACGCCTCGCCCGGCGAGTTGGCGTGCAGCGTGCACATCGAGCCGTCCTGGCCCGAGTTCATCGCCTCCAGCATCGGCATGATCTCCGACCGCCGGACCTCGCCGACCAGGATGCGCTGCGGGTTGTGCCGCAGCGCGTGCGCGACCAGGTCATGCAGCGTGATAGCGCCGACGCCCTCCGAGTTCGGCTCCCTGGCCTCGAACGCGATCACGTCCGGGTGGCCGGGCATGTCGTGCAGGAACAGCTCGTACTCCGACTCCAGCGTGGCGACCCGCTCACCGGGCGGGATCTCGCTGGCCAGCGCGCGCAGCAGCGTGGTCTTGCCGGCATTCACGCCGCCGGTCACGACGATGTTGCACCGGCTCCTGACCGCGGCGGACAGGAAGGCGGCGACCGGCGGGTCGACCGTGCCAAGCTGTGCCAGCTTCGGCAGCGTGACGTCGAGATACCCGTGCCGGCGGAGCGACACGCACGGCCGCGGCGTGACCGCCATGCTGGCGGTCATCCGGGCTCCGCCGGTCAGCGCCACGTTCACCAGCGGCGCGCCGGCGGAGAAGTCCCTCGCGGTCTGGCCGCCGCGGGCCGCCCAGTTGCGGATCATCTCGACCAGGGCCTCGTCGGTCGCGGCCACGGGCGGCGCCATCACCCGCTCTCCGGTGGCGTAGGTCACCCAGACCTGATCACAGCCGTTAATGTCGATGTTCTCCACGGCCGGATCCCGCAGGTAGCTGGCCAGCGGCCCGAGGCCGTATCGCTGGTCGTAGACGGCCTGCGCCAGGGCCTCCCGGTCCGCGGGCGAGGGAACGGGCGCGCCCGCCCTGACCCGCCGTTCCGCCCAGGCCCGGGCGGCGTCACGGATCAGCGGCAGGATGGTCTCGGGCGGCGCGCCGTCCTCCAGCCGGCTGGCGACCATGGCATGGATCTCGGCTACGCCCGGCTGCAGGCGCGGATCCACCGGCCCGGCACCGGCCCTGGCCGGCGGCCCGGCAAACGGAGCCGGCCGGCCGAGCGGGTCCGGCCGGCCGGACGCGGCCGGCCAGCGCAGCTCGGTCATGGACCTGGCCCCGGGCTGCCCGCCCGGCCGGGCCGGGCATGCCCCGGCCTGGCCCGCCCGGGCCTGGCCCGGCCGGTGGGTGCGAAGTCGGTGGGTGCGAAGTCGGTGGACGCGAAGTCGGTGGGTGCGAAGTCGGTGGACGCGAAGTCGGTGGACGCGAAGTCGGAAGGTGCGAGGCCAGGGCCCGGCACAGTGCTGCCGGCCGGGCCGCGCAGCGCCCGCCCGGCGACAACCGCCGCCCGCAGCAGCGGCCGCGCCTGCAGGCTGCGGCGGCTGCCGGCGCCGTCCGAGAGCACGCCCGCGGTCTTGCGGTCGTCGGGCAGCGTGCCGGTCACCGGCACGCCGAGGGTTTTCGAGACCTCGCGCGCTGAGTGGATTCCGTCCCCGTCCAGCAGCAGCAGCGTCACGCGCTGCAGCCCGCCGAGAAGCTGGCCGAGCATCTCGATCCGGGATCGCGCCCGGGCCACCTGGCGCAGCGACGGCCGCAGCACCAGGACGACCGCGCTCGCCGCAGTGATCACCGGCAGCGGACCTTCACCGGCGTCGAGGCGGCCGCAGTCGGCGATTACGTCCGCCGGAAGCGACGCGAAGGCCGTGGCCAGCGCGGGCCAGGCCAGCGCCAGCCCGGCGCCCTGCCGGGGATCGGAGATCCCGGCGAGCAGCAGCCGCTGGCGGGCATCGTCCAGCTCAATCAGCTGCGGCCACAGCCCCCGGCTGGCGACGTCCGCGCCACGGCCAGCGTCGAGGGCCAGGTTGAGCAGCCCCCGGGTGGCCGGCACGTGCCCGGCGAACAGCCCGGCCAGGATGTCGCCCCCGCTGGGGTCACACTCGGCCAGGATGACCTGGGACGGCCAGCCGAGGGTCAGGGCGAGGGCCGAGGTTGTCACGCCGGGTGATCCACCCGCCGACACGAGCGCGTAGAGCGCCATCAGGGATTCCGCGCGGTGACGATGAGCGCGATCTGGGCGGTCGAAGCCTGCTCGGCCAGCGGGACCGCGTTCGCGGTGGCCACCAGCAGGTCAACGACATCGAAGCCGTCCTGATCAGGGGAACTGTCGACCCTCTCGACGACGCCGGGGACCGGCCTGGTCAGCACGGGCGCGGTGCCGGCCGTTCCCGCCTGCCCCTGCGCTCCCGGGGTGGCGATCGCCAGCACCTGGTCACCGGGGAACAGGCCGCTGGCCGGCAGCGTGGACGGCCGCACCGCCACCGGGACAAGCTGCTGGCCGGGCCGCGGCGGCTGGGCCGTGGTCAGGTCCGATGCAGCCAGCAGCGTGCCGGGCCGCAGCGCCGTCGCGGCGACGTGGCCGACGACCTGCTGCAGCTGACGGCCAGGGATCACCTGGATGCCCGGGCCGGCGGCGACGGTCGTCGTCCCGACGTCGGCGGCAGTGATCACCTGGCCGGCCGGCACGGCGGCGGTCACGAGCACCACCGGCACCTGATGGTTCGCCCGCTGGTAAAGGCCGGCGCTGACCAGGACCCCGGCTCCGACCAGGGCGACGGCCAGCGCGATCATCGCCGGGCGGCGGCGGTGCGGCAGGCCGCGCAGGGTGCCCGGCGGCGACGCGCCCCGGCCGTTGGGGGGCAGTTCCGGCTCCGGGTGATACGCGGTGCCGAATCCGGGCACCTGGTGGCCAAAGCTCACCCGCCGCCTCCCGTCACCAGCGCCTGCCCCTCGCCAATCCGCACGGGGAAGCTGGCGGTCTCCTGCAGGGGCGGGTTCACGGTGCCTCCGGCGCCTCCCGACCCGGTCCAGGTCGCGGTCCAGGTAACCGTCACGGAGGCCTGGTATGCGTGCCCTGGCTGCAGGTCAGATGACTGGTCATAGGTGTAGGAGCAGCCGGTGTGCTGCGCGCTCACCGGGAGCTCCGGGTTGTACGCGGTGCCCGGGCCGGCGCACGAGACGTCAGCGAGGCCGCCGCCCGGCGAGATCGTCAGCTTGCCCGGCACCGCGGTGACCCGGGCCCACACCGGGCCCACCGAGACCTGCGCGGTGACCGGACGCCACTGCCGGGCGGGCAGCCACACCCATTCGGCCAGCCCGACCAGCCCGGTACGCCCGCGCGGCGGCGCGGTCGCCGGCGCGGGGAGCGGCACGGAAAGATCGGCCAGCGCCCACTTCAGTAGTTCCTGCGGGGTGACGCCCGGGTTCGCGGTGGTTGCCCCGTCCGCGACGAGGACCAGCCCGGTCTGCTCGGTGACCTGGCAGACCATCCACATCCACTTCTCGCCCTTGGGTGCCGGATAGGGATCGGGGTAGCCGGGCGGCAGCGGGTCCAGCTTGCAGGTGTCGCCGCCACCGGCCCCTCCTCCTCCGCCTCCGCCACCGCTGCTTCCCGGGCCGCCCGGCCCGCCGCCGCCGTTGCCGCAGACGACCACCCAGCCGGTCGGCGTACGCTCCACCCCGCAACCAGGCGGCGGAGTGCCGGCGGCCGCGGCGGGCGGCACTACCTCGAGGATGACCACGGCCGCCGCCGAGACGGCTAGTGCTAACTGCTTCAGGAATTGCATGGCGCCACCACCGGGACGATGTTGCTGACGAGCCACCTGCTGCCTTGCAGCACGAGGCTGGCGTAATAGTTGGCCCGGGCACTGCCGAAGCTTTGCGGCAGCGCCTGGCCGGTGCGCGCGTCCTTCAGGCCGGCCTGGCTGAGGTCGACGCAATCGTGTACGGTCGCCCGGCTCGCCCGTACCTGGACGCTCAGGATGTGCAGGACCGGGTGCCCGTCCACGACGGCGTGGGACTCCCAGTCCTGCCGGAGCGCCGCGATCATCCCCGGAATGGCCGCGGCCGCGACGTAGCGGGCCAGGACCCGGCCGGCCAGCCGCGCGTTACCCGCGTTCACCGCGTCACCGCTGGCCTGCCAGTAGCCCTCGTAGGCGGCCATTACCTGCTGCCGCGGGCCGGGCCGGTTAGCGACCTGCAGGCGCGCCGGTGCCCGGGCTGCCGCCCTGGGCGGCAGCCGCACGCTGGCCTGGCTCGCGCAGCCCGCCGCCGCCAGGGCGAGGGCGCCCGCTAACGCCGCCAGGATTAGCCGCCTGCGGCCCGGCCCGGATCCGGGGCGCCGGCTGGCTGACTGCTCGCCCTGCTGGCGTAGCGACTGGCGTAATGACTGATCTAACGACTGTGTGCCCGGGCAGGCCGACCGGCCGCCCTGACGGGAAACGCTATGCATCTACCGGGATACCCCTGCTCCTCACCTTTCGCGGCATCTGACCGGGTGACAGCATGCCGCAGAGTCGGCCGCCAGCACAAGGCGAACGGTCGCAAATCGTAATTGGATCATTACAATTTTCCGGGGGCGGTATACGGCATCAACCTGATGGTGCCCGGCGACCAGGTCCTGATCGAGCACCCCCGCCGCAGCGGCTGCCCCGCGTGCGGGCCGACCAGGTGACCGCGGGTGAGATGCTTACTGGCAGCTGCCGGCCGGCCGGCTAGCGAAGGCACCCGCGGTCGCGGCACCAGGCAGCCTGGCCGGCGGATCCGGGAGGCATCGTGCTGCACATCCTCGCCCTGTCGCGTTCGGCGCTGGTCGTCCGGCACTGGTTCGAGATCAACCTGGACGACGCCTCGATGGAACACGGGGCCCGGATCGAGCTGCGCGAGCTGGCGCCCGCCGCGCACCGCGGCAGCGAGTCGGCCGCGCAGGTCATCGCGGTCGACCGCCCGCTCTGGCGGGCGGACCTCTTTGACCGGCACGCCGCCGAGCCAGGCAGCTTTGGCGCGGCGCACTACCACCCGGAGTTCTCCGGCAACGAGCCATCTGACCGGGTCTGGGATCCCGCGCTGACGGCCGACCCCTGGCGCTGGCTCGGCGATCAGGTCGCTAGCGCGGGCGCGGCGGCGGGCGGCCGGCCGTGGCCGCTCGATCCCGCGGACGCCAGCGAACTGCCCGGCCTGGCCGACGAGGTGGTCGCCCTGGCCCGCCGGTTCTCCCCGGTCCGCTGCGACTCACCGGCCGAGTGCTTCCGGCTGACGAGCGACGTCAGGCCGACCGTGCGGCTGATGATCAGTTACCTGGAGCGGCCGGACCTGCTCGACGTGGCCTGGGTAGCACCCTGGATGGCCGGCGATTAGGGGCCGGCCGGCCAGGCGTTAATCCGGCGGCATTTGGCGCCATCGCGGCGGCGGGGGCGAGCGCGGCGACGGTCACGGCGATCGCGGCGGCGCCGGCCAGCGCCCCGGCCGCGGCCGCCAGCCGCCGCACCCCCGGGCTGCGGGTCGCGGCGGTGGTGGTGGTGGTGGTGGTGGTGTGGTTCTTGCGGTTCAAGGTAGTTCCTGCTTTCCGAAGTAGAGCGGGTGTGTTGCTGTCAGGACCCGCTCTCCGCGAAACCCGGTCGCCGCCCCAGAGGCGCAATCCCTGCCCCGGCCAGGCCACTTAGCCCCTCTTAACGACCCGGGCCCAACGACCCAGGCCCAACGACCCGGCCGCCCGGATTGCCAGTGCCGCCGACCTCCTGCGGCTAGACAGCGGCACAAGTCGCTGGGGCGTGCGACCCTGGTACCACCGGTCCGGGAAGGACGCTGCCATGCCTGATGAGCACAAGGCCCTCGGGATCCGCTATGCCGTGCGTTCCGACGTCGGCATGCTCCGCGAGAGCAATGAGGACTCGGCCTATGCGGGCGCGCGGCTGCTCGCCGTGGCCGACGGCCTGGGGGGTCATGCCGGCGGCGAGGTAGCGAGCGCCGCCGCCATCGACGCGCTGCGGCCGCTCGACGCCGAGCTCCCGGCCGGCGAGCTTCTCAACGCCCTCGGGCACGCGGTTCACCAGGCCAATGAGTCGCTGCAGCAGATCGCGCAGACCGATCCGTCGCTCCGCGGGCTCGGCACCACGCTGACCGCGATGCTCTGGTCCGGCTCTCAGCTCGCGCTCGTTCATATCGGTGACTCGCGGGCGTACCTGCTGCGGGACGGCGAGCTCTTCCAGATCACGCACGACCACACGCTCGTGCAGACGCTGGTCGACGAGGGCCGCATCACGCTGGCCGAGGCGGCCTCGCATCCGCAGCGATCGCTGCTGCTGCGGGCCATCGACGGCAAGCAGTCCGAGCCCGACCTGCAGCTGCATGACGCCAAGGCGGGCGACCGTTATCTGCTGTGCTCCGACGGCCTGTACAGCGTGGTCAGCATGGAGCGGCTCCAGGAGGTACTGAGCACAGTCGCCGACCCTGACGACGTGGTCCGGCAGCTGATCGACCTGGCCAACCAGGCCGGCGGCCCGGACAACATCACCTGCGTGGTCGCTGACGTGGTGGAACTCTGAGCGAATTGCTATCCTGGTCAGCATGAACTCAGCCGTCGTGTGCTGGTGGCCGCCGCAGTAAGGCGGCCCAGTCATTCACGCACGCGCGGACCGCCGGTGGCGGTCCGTAGCTGTTTCACCAGGACGTGACCGTCCCGATGGGCAACATCCCGCCCCAGCCCGAGGAAGGTCACCATGTCCCAGTCCGCTGTTATCACCGCCGGCCCGCCCCCGGCCCCGTCTTCGCCCCCCGGCCGCGTCACGATGCGGGCCGCGGCCGCGAGGAGCGCCGAGATCGAGGCCGAGCTGCGCCGCAACCCGCGATCCTTCCGGATCCTGACCGGAGACCGGCCGACCGGGCGGCTCCATCTCGGCCATTACTTCGGCACCCTGCAGAACCGGGTACGCCTCCAGGATCTCGGCGCGGACGTGCTCGTGCTCATCGCTGACTACCAGGTGATCACCGATCGTGACGCCGGCCCGCGGCTGGCCGACGATGTGCTCGGCCTCGTCGCCGACTACCTCGCCGCCGGCCTCGATCCCGACCGCTCGACGATCTTCGTGCACAGCCAGGTGGCGACGCTGAACCAGCTCATGCTGCCGTTTCTGAGCCTGCTGAGCGTCGCGGAAGTGGGCCGCAATCCCACCGTTAAGGAGGAGTTCGCGGCGACCGGCGGCGACGTGATGTCGGCCCTGATGTTCACCTACCCGGTGCACCAGGCGGCCGACATCCTGGCCTGCCGGGCCAATCTCGTGCCCGTGGGCCAGGACCAGTTGCCGCACCTGGAGCTGGCCCGCACCGTCGCTCGCCGGTTCAACGAGCGGTACAGCCCGGGGCGCCTGTTTTTTCAGCCGCCCGACGCCCTGCTCGGGGCCGTGCCGCTGCTGCCGGGCCTCGATGGCCGGAAGATGAGCAAGAGCCGCGGTAACGGAATCGCGCTCGCCGCCACGCCGGACGAGACCGCACGGCTGATCCGGCGGGCCAGGACCGACGCCGAGCGGCAGATCAGCTACGACCCGGAGCGCAGGCCGGAGGTCGCCAGCCTGCTCTTGATCGCGGCCATGTGCCAGCAGCGGGAGCCGGAGCAGGTGGCGGCGGATATCGGCAACGGCGGTGCCGCCGGGCTCAAGGCCGTCGTCACCGAGTCGGTCAACGAGTACCTGCGCCCGCTGCGCGCTCGCCGCCGGGAGCTGACCGGCGACCCGGCGTTCCTGCGGGCCGTGCTGCGCCGCGGCAACGACCGGGCGGCAGTCCTGGCCGGGGACACGCTGCGGTCAGTGCACCACCTGATGGCCATGGCGTACTGAGCCCGCCGGTTATCCCGAAGGATCCGCGCCAGATACGACGCGAATCCTTCGGGATAAAGCAAACCCATCTCAGCGCCCCCGTCAGCACGAGTCAGCCGCCGGACGGCACCTCGCAGACCGCGCCGCGGTCGGCGCCCGAGACCAGCGCGGCGTACTTGGCCAGCGCGCCGGTCCGGTAGTTCGGCGCGGGCCGCGTCCACAGCGCCCGCCGCCGCGCCAGCTCGGCGTCGTCCACCAGCAGCTCAAGCCGCCGCTCCGGAACGTCGAGCACGATCCGGTCGCCCTCGTGCACCAGCGCGATCGGGCCGCCGTCGAACGCCTCCGGGGCGGTGTGCGCCACGCAGGCGCCGAAGGTCGCGCCGGAGAACCGGCCGTCGGTGACCAGCATCACGTCACGGCCGAGGCCGGCGCCCTTGATCGCGGCCGTCACGGCCAGCATCTCCCGCATGCCCGGGCCGCCCTTCGGCCCCTCGTACCTGATCACCAGCACGTCGCCCTTGGCCACCTGGCGCGCGGTGACCGCGGCCATGCAGTCTTCCTCCCGCTCGAACACCCGCGCCCGGCCCTCGAACCGCAGCGTCTCGATGCCGGGCGTCTTCACCACCGCGCCGTTCGGCGCCAGCGCGCCGCGCAGGATGGCCAGGCCGCCGTCCGGCTTGAACGGGTCCTTGACGGCCCGGACCACATCGCCGTCCGGGGCGAACGCATCCTGCACATTCTGCGCCAGGGTGCGGCCGTTCACCGACAGCGCGTCGCCGTCGACCAGGCCCGCCGACAGCAGCTCCTTCAGCACCACCGGCAGGCCGCCCGCCTGGTCGAGCTCGCTCATCACGAACCGCCCGGCCGGGCGCATCGAGACGATGTGCGGGGTCCGCCGGCTGATCGCGTCGAAGTCGTCCAGGGTCAGCTCGACTTCCGCCTCGGCGGCGATCGCCAGCAGGTGCAGCACGGCGTTGGTCGAGCCGGCCGTCGCCATCACCACGGCGGCGGCGTTCAGGAACGCGGCCCGGGTCATGATCTGGCGCGGCCGCAGGCCGGCCGCCAGCGCCTGCACGACCGTCTCGCCGGTCCGGCGGGCCAGCTCGGTGCGCTCGGCCGAGACCGCGGGCGCGGTGGCCGAGCCGGGCAGCGCCATGCCGAGCGCCTCCGCGCAGGCGGACATCGTGTTCGCCGTGTACATGCCCGCGCACGACCCCGCGCCCGGGCAGGCGGCGCGCTCGATGTCATGCAGCTCGCCGTCCGACATCTCCCCCGCCGAGTGACTGCCCACCGCCTCAAACACGTCCTGGATGGTCAGCGACCGGCCATGCGCCCAGCCCGGCAGGATCGTGCCGCCGTACAGGAACACGGCGGGCACGTCCAGCCGCGCGCACGCCATCAGCATGCCCGGCAGCGACTTGTCGCAGCCGGCAATGGCGACCAGCGCGTCGAACCGCTCGGCGCTCACCATCACCTCGACGGAGTCCGCGATCACCTCGCGGCTGACCAGGGAGGACTTCATCCCCTCGGTGCCCATCGAGATCCCGTCCGACACCGCGATCGTGCCGAACTCGAACGGCACCGCGCCGCCCTGCCGGACGCCTTCCTTGGCCGCCGCGGCGAGCCCGTTCAGGTGCAGGTTGCAGGGCGTGACCTCGTTCCAGGACGACGCGACGCCCACTTGCGGGCGGTCGAGGTCCGCCTCGCTGAGCCCGACGGCGCGCAGCATCGCGCGGGCCGGCGCGCGCGACGGGCCGGTGGTGAGCGGGCCAGAACGCGGCCGCGGCAGTTCGGTGGTCATCGGAAACCTCCAGTAATTCGGCTGCAGAGAAAGATCAAAAACAGGACGAACGGATCCCCCGGCGCCCGCCGCGCGCCCCGCGCGGCGGACCCGGGCCCGGCCAGCGGACCGGTCATGGCTAGACCGGCGCGCCGGACGCGGTGAGCTCTGGGCTGGCCAGCGGCGCCGCGCCGGCCCGCAGCAGGCCGTAGACGATCCCGTCGGCCAGTGCTTCCCAGGACGCCGTGACGATGTCATCGGAAACGCCGACCGTCGTCCACTCGCCGTCGTGATCGGCCGAGGTCAGCATCACCCGGGTGACCGCGCTGGCCGCCGCGCGGCCGTCCAGGATGCGCACCTTGTAGTCGACCAGCGCGATGCTGGTCAGGGCCGGGTAAAGCTCCGCCAGGCCGCGGCGCAGCGCCTGGTCAAGCGCGTGCACGGGACCGACGCCCTCGCCGACGGCGACCACCCGGTGCTCGCCGAGCAGCAGCCGGACGATCGCCTCGCTGCGATCCTCGGCGGCGGCGCGCTCGATCACCACGCGGTAGCCTTCCAGCTCGAACCAGGCCGGCAGCACGCCCGCGGTCCGCCGGACCAGCAGCTCGAACGACGCGTCCGCGGCCTCGAACGCGTATCCCCGGTGCTCCGCGTCCTTGATCTGGTCCAGGATCGTGGTGGCCAGCGCCGGGTCGCCGCTCAGGTCAAGGCCGAGTTCCGCCGCCTTGGCCAGCACGTTGCTGCGGCCGGCCAGCTCGCTGACCAGGACCCGGGCCTCGTTGCCGACCAGGCCGGGATCGACATGGGAGTAGGCGTCCGGCCGCCGCGCGATCGCGGACGCGTGCAGGCCCGCCTTGGTGGTGAACGCGGACGACCCGACATACGGCTGCCGCGAGGCGAGCGGCAGGTTGGCCAGGTCGGCGATCGTCCTGGCGGTGGACGCCAGCGCCGCCAGCCGGCCCGGCGGGAGCAGCTCATGACCGCGCTTGAGCTCCAGGCTGGCGATGACCGAGAACAGGTCGGCGTTCCCGCACCGCTCGCCGTAGCCGTTGGCCGCGCCCTGCACGTGCAGCGCGCCGCCGGCCACGGCGACCACCGAGTTGGCCACGGCACACGCCGAGTCGTTGTGGAAGTGCACGCCGAGCCGCGCCCGGGTAACGGCATCGACCTCGGCCAGGATGCGGGCGGCCTCGTCGGGCAGCGTGCCGCCGTTGGTGTCGCAGAGCGCGAGCGTGTCGGCGCCGGCCTCGGCGGCGGCGGCCAGCACCGCCAGGGCATAGCCCGGGTCGGCCCGGTAGCCGTCGAAGAAATGCTCCGCGTCGAAGACGACCCGGCGGCCCTCGGCGGCCATGAACCGCACCGACTCGGCCACCATCGCGAGGTTCTCCTCCCGGGTGGTGCGCAGCGCCTCGTCGACGTGCAGGGTCCACGCCTTGCCGACCAGGGTGACGATCGGCGTCCTGGCCGCGAGCAGCGCCAGCAGGTTCGGGTCGTCGTCGGTGCTGCGCCGCGGCGGCCTGGTCGCGCCGAACGCGGCCAGCTTGGCGTGCCGCCACGGCAGGTCAGCGGCCCGGGCGAAGAACTCGGCGTCCTTCGGGTTCGATCCCGGCCAGCCGCCCTCGACCACGTCCACGCCAAGCGCGTCCAGCGCGACCGCCACGTGCAGCTTGTCGGCGACGGTGAGGTCGAGCCCGACCTGCTGGGAGCCGTCCCGCAGCGTGGTGTCGTAGATCTCGACCTTCCCGGTGCTGGCTGCCCCGGTGCCTGCTGCCCCGGTGCCGGCCTGGCCCGGGCCGGCCCGGCGAGGCCGGGCTCCCCGGCGCTCATACCGCGGCCGCCTGGCCGGACAGGGCGGCGTCCAGCGCCGTGTCCCAGTCATCGGTCCGGTCCGGCGCGCCCGCCGCGAGCACGGCGGACACGGCGGCGTCGAGGTCCGCGGCCGCTTCCGGCTGGCCGAGGTGGTCGAGCATCAGCGCCGCGGACAGCACCGCGCCGGCCGGATTGGCCCGGCCGGTGCCGGCGATGTCCGGCGCCGAGCCGTGCACCGGCTCGAACACCGACGGGCCGGTGCGGTCGGGGTTGAGGTTCCCGCTCGGCGCGACGCCGAGACCGCCGGTCAGCGCGGCACCGAGGTCGCTGAGGATGTCGCCGAACAGGTTGTCGGTGACGATCACGTCGAACCGGGCCGGGCTGTCCACCAGGTACAGGCAGGCCGCGTCGACGTGCGCGTAATCCAGCGTGACGCCGGTGTCCGCGGCCACCTGCTGGGCCGTGCGCAGCCACAGGTCGCCCGCGTGCACGAGCACGTTGGTCTTGTGTACGAGGGTCAGCCGGCCGCGCCGCCGGGCGGCCAGCTCCGCCGCGTACCGGATGCACCTCTCGACGCCGCCGCGGGTGTTCAGGGATTCTTCCGTCGCCGTCTCCATCATCGAGCCGCGATGGACAGTTCCCCCGGCGCCGGCGTACAAGCCCTCGGTGTTCTCCCGCACGATGACCAGATCCAGATCCTCGAGCTTGTGCCGGGCCACCGCGCCGCCGACGCCCGCGCGGAGCTTGGACGGCCGCAGGTTCACGTAGAGGTCAAGCTCGGCGCGCAGCCGCAGCAGCAGCCCGCGCTCCAGGATGCCCGGCGGCACCGACGGGTCGCCGACCGCGCCGAGCAGGATCGCGTCGGCGGTCCGCAACTCGTCCAGCACGCCGTCGGGCAGCACCTCGCCGGTCGCCTGCCAGTGCCGGGCGCCGAGCGGGTACGGGCGCCATTCGATCAGGAAGCCGCGGCGGGCGGCGACGGCGTCGACGCAGCGCCGCGCCACCGCGGTGACCTCCGGGCCGACCCCGTCGCCGGGTACGCAGGCGATCGCGTAACGTACGTGCTCCGCCATGGTCAGGCGCCCTCTCCGTCGACCGGGGCATTCAGCCAGCTCATCATCTTCCGCAGCGGGCGGCCGGTGCGCTCGATCTGGCTGTCCTGCCCGGCGGCCCGCAGCCGCTCGAAGTTCGGCCGGCCGTTGTCGTCCTCGGCGATCCACTCGCGCGCGAACTCACCGGACTGGATGTCGGCCAGCAGCTGGTCCATGGCCGCGCGGGCCGGCGCGCCGATGACCCGCGGCCCGCGGGTCAGGTCGCCGTACTCGGCGGTGTCGCTGACCGAGTAGCGCATCCCGTTCATGCCGCCCTCGTACATCAGGTCGACGATGAGCTTGAGCTCGTGCAGGCACTCGAAGTAGGCCACCTCGGGCTGGTAGCCGGCGTTCACCAGGGTCTCGAATCCGGCGTTGACCAGGGCAGTCACTCCCCCGCACAGCACCGCCTGCTCACCGAACAGGTCACTCTCGGTCTCCTCCTTGAAGGTGGTGACCAGCGCGCCCGCCTTGGTGCCGCCGATCGCCGCGGCGTAGGACTTGGCCAGCTCCCAGGCCTTGCCGCTGGCGTCCTGCGCGACCGCCACCAGTACCGGCGTGCCCTGGCCTGCCTCGAACTGGCGGCGCACCAGGTGCCCGGGCGCCTTCGGCGCCACCATCGCCACGTCAACCCCGTCAGGCGGCGTGATGTAGCCGAAGTGGATGTTGAACCCGTGGGCGAAGAAGAGCGCGTCGCCGGACTCCAGGTTGGGCGCGATGGCCGCGGCGTAGAGCCCGCGCTGGGTGGTGTCCGGCGTGAGCACCATGATCACGTCGGCCCACGCGCAGGCCTCCGCCGGAGTCGTCACGGTCAGGCCGGCGGCCTCGGCCTTGGCGCGGGACCTGGATCCGTCCTGCAGCCCGACCCGCACCTCGCAGCCGGAGTCGCGCAGGCTCAGTGCGTGCGCGTGGCCCTGCGAGCCGTAGCCCAGCACGGCGATCTTGCGCGCCTGGATCAGGCTGAGATCGGCATCGGTGTCGTAGTACACGGTGGCCATCGGAACATGTCCTTTCGGTTCTGGATCAGGAAGCTTGGCTCGTTTTCAGGAAATTCGTTCGGTTCCCGGGACGCCCGGCCCCGTTTCGGCCGGCTCCGTTTCGGCCGGGCCCGGCCCGGCCGCGGAGCGGCGGCGCGGGATCAGGATGCCCTCGCGGCCAGGTCGGTGACCGTGCCCGGGCCGCGGTCGGTGATGGTGGCGCTGCCCCGGGCCAGCGCGATGCGCCCGGTCCTGACCAGCTCGCACGGCCCGTACCGGCTGAGCATGGCCAGCAGCGCGTCGAGCTTGCCCGGGCTGCCGGTGGCCTCGAGCACGAGCGCGTCCGGGCCCATGTCAACGACGTCGGCGTGGAAGACCGAGGCCACCTCCAGGACCTGCGAGCGCACCGCGGGGCCGGCCGGGACCTTGATCAGGGCCAGTTCGCGTTCCACCGCGGCGTCCTCGTGCAACTCGACCACCTTGAGCACGCGCACGAGCTTGTTCAGCTGCTCGGTGACCTGCTCGACCGGCGTTGACGCGCCGTCGACCACGATCGTCATCCGGCTCACCCGGTCGTCCTGGGTCGGGCCCACGGCGAGCGAGGAAATGTTGAACGCCCGGCGCGAGAACAGCCCGGCCACGTGCGCGAGGACGCCCGGCTTGTTTTCGACCAGAACGGATAGCGTGTGGGTGCTCATGGCACCATCACCTCCCTGCGCGTTGCCGCGCGCTGCTCATCGGCCGTGAATTCCGGGCCGAGCACGATGTCGTCGTTGGGGCGGCCTGCGGGCACCATCGGGAAGACGCCCTCGCGGTCGTGCACCCGGAAGTCGACCACGGTCGGCACGTCCGTCACGGCGAGTGCCTTCTCCAGCACCGCGTCCACGTCGTCGGCCCGGTCACAGCGCAGCCCGACGCAGCCGTAGGCCTCGGCCAGCTTGACGTAGTCCGGGATGGCGGTGCCCAGCTCGACGTAGGAGTAGCGCTCGTCGTAGAACAGCTCCTGCCACTGGCGCACCATGCCGAGGAAGCCATTGTTCATGATCAGCACCTTGATCGGCAGCTTCTCGATGGCACAGGTCGCGAGTTCCTGCGCGGTCATCTGGAAGCAGCCGTCGCCGTCGATCGCCACCACCAGCTCGCCCGGCCGGCCGACCTGCGCGCCCATCGCGGCCGGGACGGCGAATCCCATCGTGCCGAGGCCGCCGGAGTTGATCCATGCCCGCGGCTGGGTGAAGGAGAAATGCTGCGCGGCATGCATCTGGTGCTGCCCCACCCCGGCGACCACGACCGCGTCGCCGCCGGTGAGCGCGGACAGCCGCTCGACCACGTGCTGTGGCTTGAGCGGGCCGTCCGGGTCCTGGGTGTACCGCAGCGGGAAGCGCTTCTTCCACTGATCGACCGCAGCGGTCCAGGCATCGGTGTCTGGCGCGCCGCCGTCGGCCACGAGGTCGTTCAGGGCCGCCGTGATCCCGGCGATCACCGTGCGCACGTCGCCGATGATCGGCACGTCCGGCGTGCGGTTCTTGCCGATCTCGGCCGGGTCGATGTCGACATGCACCACCTTCGCCCGCGGCGCGAAGTCGGCCAGCTTCCCGGTCACCCGGTCGTCGAACCGCGCGCCGAGCGCGACCACCAGGTCGGCCTCCTGCAGCGCCGCGACGGCCGTGTAGCAGCCATGCATGCCGGGCATGCCGAGCGCCAGCGGGTGCGAGTCCGGGAAGGCGCCGCGCGCCATCAGCGTCGTGGTGACCGGCGCCCGGGCCAGTTCGGCCAGCAGCCTGAGCTCGGCATGCGCGTCAGCCTTGATCACGCCGCCGCCGACGTAGAGCACCGGCCGGCGGGCCTTGTGCAGCAATGCCGCCGCGGCGCGGACCTGCTCCGGGTCGGGCGGCCCCGGCACCTGATAACCGGGCAGTTCCAGCACCGGCGGCCAGGTCCCCCAGCTCATCGGCGCCTGCAGGATGTCCTTGGGGATGTCGACCAGCACCGGGCCGGGCCGGCCGGTCGAGGCCACGTGGAATGCCTCGGCGATGGCCGCCGGGATGCGCTCGGCGTCGGTCACCAGTTCGTTGTGCTTGGTGATCGGCAGCGTGATCCCGGTGATATCGGCTTCCTGGAACGCGTCCGAGCCGATCAGCGCGCTGGGCACCTGGCCGGTAATGGCCACCATCGGCACCGAGTCCATGTAGGCGTCGGCCAGCGCCGTGACCAGGTTGGTGGCGCCAGGACCGCTGGTGGCGATGCAGACGCCGACCCGCCCGGTGGCCCAGGCGTAACCTTCGGCGGCATGCCCGGCGCCCTGCTCGTGCCGGACCAGGATGTGGCGGAGTGATGATGAGAGCAGCGGGTCATAGGCGGGCAGGATCGCGCCGCCGGGCAGCCCGAAGACCACGTCGACGCCCTGGTGCTCAAGGCTGCGGACGAGGGCCTGGGCTCCGGTCAGCTGCACGGGATGCTCCTTCGCTGGGGGTGGTGTGCCAATTCGCTTGGGATGGTCGGCCAACAAAAAACCTCCTCGCCGTCCGGCGGAGGAGGTGGTAGCGCGAACCCTGCGGGCGGGCTCGCGCTACGTGATAAGGAGTACCTGGTATTGGGTGATGCGAATCACGATCTTCTCCATCTGACAGTTCCGTGAACGGCGGCCAGCTACCGGCGCCGCAACGCTGGTAGGCCACTATTCCAGTAACTCGGCGTTCGGGCAAACTCGGCATTCAGCGAGCCCGCCCGGCCGGGCTCGCCATGGCTGGCTCGCCATGGCTGGCCCATCCCGGCTGGCATATCCCGCCGGTCCATCCCGGCGGGACATACTGGCAGCCCATCCCGGCGGCTCAGCGGGAGGCCGGCTCGACTGGGGCCTGAGCCGGCAGCCACGACGGCCGCCCGGCCTCGAAGGCGGCGATCGCCGCCTCGTGCCGCAGCGTGAGCGCGACATCGTCCAGCCCTTCGAGCAGCCGCCAGCGGGCGAAGTCCGGCAGCGCGAACGGCTCAAGCAGGCCGGCCGACGGAACACCGACCGTCCGATCCGCCACATCCACGACGACGTCCGCGTACGGGTCCTGGTCGAGCGCGGAGAACAGCCGGGCCACGGCTTGCGCGTCGGCCTGGGCTACGACCAGGCCGGAGCTGATCGCGTTGCCGCGGAAGATATCGGCGAAGCTCGGCGCGACGACGGCGCCGAAGCCGAAGTCCTGCAGCGCCCAGACCGCGTGCTCCCGGGAGGAACCGCAGCCGAAGTTCGCCCCGGCGACGAGGATCTTCGCTCCGGCCGCCACCGGCTGGTTCAGCACGAAGTCGGGGTCGTCCCGCCAGGCGCCGAACAGGCCGGGGGCGAAGCCGGTGCGCTCGACGCGCTTGAGCCAGGCGGCCGGGATGATCTGGTCGGTGTCGACGTCGTCGCGCTGAAGCGCGACCGCGCGTCCGGCGATGCGCTGTACCCCGGTCATGACAGGTCTCCTGGCAAGGTGAAGTGCCCGGCGACGGCGGTTGCCGCCGCTACCGCGGGTGACACGAGATGGGTCCGGCCGCCGGGTCCCTGGCGGCCCTCGAAGTTGCGATTGCTGGTCGATGCGCAGCGCTGCCCGGGGGACACGATGTCGCCGTTCATGCCCAGGCACATGGAGCACCCGGCCGACCGCCATTCGAAGCCCGCACTGATGAACTGCTGGTCCAGGCCCTCGGCCTCGGCCTCGGCCTTGACCCGCGCCGAGCCGGGCACCACCAGGGCCCGCACGCCCGGGTGGACGTGCCGGCCGCGGACCACGCCGGCCGCGGCCCGGAGGTCCTCCAGCCGGCCGTTGGTGCACGAGCCGATGAAGACGGCGTCGACGCTGATGTCCCTGATCGCGGTGCCGGGCTCCAGGCCCATGTAGGTCAGGGCGCGCTCCGCCGACTGCTGCTGCGCCAGGCTGGCGAACGAGCCCGGGTCCGGGACCTTGTCATCGATCGACACCGACTGGGCGGGCGTGGTCCCCCAGGTGACGGCGGGCCGCAGCGCGGCCGCGTCGATGCGGATCTCGTGATCGAACTCCGCGTCGTCGTCGGTGACCAGGCTGCGCCAGTCGTCCAGGGCCGCCTCCCAGTCCTTGCCGCGCGGGCTGTGCCTGCGCCCCTCCAGGTAGCTGAATGTGGTGTCGTCCGGGCCGACCATCCCGGCTCGCGCGCCGCATTCGATGGACATGTTGCAGACCGTCATCCGGCCTTCCATCGACAGCGCGCGGATCGCATCGCCGCGGTACTCGATCACCGAGCCGACGCCGCCGCCGGGCCCGAGGGCCCGGACGATCCCGAGCACGAGGTCCTTGGCGGTCAGGCCGTCAGCCAGCTGGCCCTCCACCGTCACGGCCATCGCGGCCGGCTTGACCTGCCGGAGCGTCTGCGTCGCGAGCACGTGCTCGACCTCGGTGGTGCCGATCCCGAACGCCAGCGCGCCGAACGCGCCATGGGTGGAGGTGTGGCTGTCACCGCAGACGACCGTCATGCCCGGCTGGGTGAGGCCCAGCTGCGGGCCGATGACATGCACGATGCCCTGCTCGATGCTGCCCAGCCCGTGCAGCGTGATGCCGTGCGCCGTGCAGTTCTGGCGCAGCCTGGCGATCTGCGCGGCCGCGAGCGGGTCGGCGATGGGCTTATCGAGGCCGATGGTCGGCACGTCATGGTCCATGGTCGCCACGGTCAGGTCGGGCCGGCGCACTGGCCGGCCGGCCAGCTCCAGGCCCTCGAACGCCTGCGGCGACGTGACCTCATGCACTAGATGCAGGTCGATGTAGAGCAAGGGCGGCTCGCCCTCGGGGCTGACCACGAGGTGGCGGTCCCAGACCTGGTCGAACAAGCGTCCGCTCACGCGTTTTCTCGAATCTCGTCTCGGCCGATGTGATGGAGGCTGTCTCAAATAATGAGATACAGTGTCCGCGATATGGAAACTCTGCCACAGCCGCACGCCGACGGCAACCGCATCGCCGCGAACGGCGGGCGGGCCGCCGCGGCGCGCACCACCGCGGTCGGCGTGCTTGACCGCTCCGTGGCGCTGCTCGACCTGCTCGGCGACGGCCCGCGGTCGCTGCGGTACCTGGCCGAGGCCAGCGGGCTGCCGCGACCGACCGCGCACCGGCTGCTCGTCGCCCTCGACTCGCATGGCCTGGTCGCCCGTGACGCGGGCGGCACCTTCCGGCTCGGCCCGCGGCTGACCGAACTCGCCGCCCGGGCCGGCCGGGGGCTGGAACTCGGCACGCTGGCCGGGCCGGTCCTGAGCCGGCTGCACGATCAGGCCGGGGAGAGCGTTCAGCTGTATGTCCGCTCCGGAGACCGGCGGCTGTGCGTCGCCGCCCGCGACGCCGGCACGGGCCTGCGCGACAGCGTTCCGGTCGGTGCGCTGCTGCCGCTGGACGCCGGATCCGGCGGCAAGGTGCTGCTGGCCTGGTCGGACGACGGCGAGCGGTTTCCCGCGGTGCCGGCCGCCGAGGTGGCCGCCATCAGGCGCCGGGGCTGGGCCGCGAGCGTCGCCGAGCGGGAGGCCGGGGTGGCCAGCGTCAGCGCCCCGGTCCTGCGGGACGGCCGGCTGCTCGGCGCAGTCTGCATCTCCGGACCCGCCAGCCGGCTGGGCCAGGCCGCCTGCCGCCGCCTGGCCCCGGCGGTCGCCGCCGCCGCCGCCGAACTGGCTGCCGCCGCGAGCTTGTAGCCGTTCTAGCCGGTCTCGCCAGCGCGGCTGGCACCCGGCCGCACCGCCCCGGGCCGCACCCCCCGGCCGCGCCGACCCGGGCCGCACCGCCCGGCCGCACTGCCCCGGCTGCGCGGCCGGCCGAGGGCTAGCAGAGGCGGTGGATCCAGCCGTAGGGATCGGCCGTGCGGCCGTACTGGATGTCGAGCAGCTCATCGCGCAGCCGCATGGTGACGGGACCCGGCTTGCCGTCGCCAATGACCCACTCCTGGCCGGTGCCCTTGACCACGCCCACCGGCGTAATCACCGCCGCTGTCCCGCAGGCGAACACCTCGGTGAGGTCGCCTGATGCGCAGCCAGCCCGCCACTGATCGACCGAGATCGTGCCCTCCTCGGCCGGAATGCCCAGGTCGGGGGCGAGCTTCAGGAGCGAGTCCCGGGTGATCCCCTGCAGCAGCGTGCCAGTCGGCGCGGGGGTCATGATCCGGGCCTGCGCGCCCGAGCCGTAGACGAAGAACAGGTTCATCCCGCCCATCTCCTCGACCCAGCGATGCTCGGCGGCATCCAGCCAGACGACCTGATCGCAGTCGTTCCGCGCCGCCTCGATCTGGCCGGCGAACGCGGCCGCGTAGTTGCCGCCGCACTTCGCCTCGCCGGTGCCGCCCGGCGCGGCGCGGGTGTAGTCCTCGGAAAACCACACCGACACGGGCTGGACGCCCCCGCTGAAGTACGCGGCCACCGGCGATGCGATCACCGTGAACAGGTAGGAGGACGACGGCCGGCTTACCCCGAGGGTCCGCTCAGTCGCGATCATGAAAGGCCGCAGGTACAGGCTGTGACCAGCGGCGGCCGGCACCCAGTCCCGGTCCTGCCGCACGAGCAGCTCGAGGGCCTGGACGAAGGCCCGCTCCGGCAGTTCGGGCATGGCCATCCGCGCCGCCGACCGGTTGAACCTGGCCGCGTTCGCCTGCGGCCGGAATGCGACGACCGGGCCACCGGCCTGGACGTAGGCCTTCAGCCCCTCGAAGATCTCCTGCCCGTAATGCAGCACGGACGTGGCCGGGTCGAGGGTGATCGGGCCATAGGGCCGCAGCTGGCCGTCATGCCAGCCGCGTTCCGCCGACCAGCGGATGGTGACCATGTGATCGGTGAATACGTCGCCAAAGCCCGGCACCTCCATCATCCGCTCCCGCTCGGCAGCCGGGACAGGATGGTCACAGGCGTGAATATCGAACTCGATATCTGAGCTCTGGCTGATGGTCATCACGTTCCTCCTGGTCGTTCTCCAGTTAGCGGTCGTTCGCCGGGCCGGCCGTCGTTCAGCCGGCCGGCGGCTATTCGGCGGTCATCAGTGGTTCGGCGGTCATCAGTGGTTCGCCGGGTCAGCGGGCCGGCCGGCTTCGGCGGCCGTCGCTCACCGCGGCGGGCCGCCGACGGGCGCCTGCCGCGCAGGCGGCTCCCTGGCCGCGGGCGACGTCAGCGTCCCCGCCGTTGTCGCGGCGGTCCAGGGCGACTTGCACGGCTTGCAGGCCGCGCATCGAGTCGTCGCTGCCGTCGGCGGGCGCGTTCGGGTTCGCTGGGCTGGTGTCAGACATGGTAAATCTCCTGATACGGGGCGAGATGGTGACTTGTCAGGCTCCCAGCTACGGGCTGAGCCGCTGCCTCAGGCATCTGCCGCAGGATTTACCGGATCCCCGGAACGCCGTATCCGAACGCATCGGCCATGGCCGATAACCCGGAAGACGTGCGCATGAACGGCCAGAATCAAGGCTTGCGGCCAGCACCTCATCCCGTAGCGGGTTGCTGGCCTGCCCTGATCAGGTCCCGCTACGGCTGCTAAGGATGAGTACGTAGCGCCGCATGATGACGGCCATGCTATCCGACAACGCCGGCCGATGTCGTCCGGCCCCGGTGGAGCGGCACTCTCCCCGGACCAGCAGCCGGCCGGGACGGCCCGCTCACCGCCCGGCGATAGCCGCGCGAGTTCCGCTCAGGTCGATTCCGCCAGGCGCTAAAACATGCGACTCCGTGCGTGCCGCCCGGTCAAGCTGGGCAGGCCAGGCGGGGCTGAAACGCGCGGTTCCAGCCCGCCGCCAGCTCCGGCGAGAACGCAAGGCAAGGTGAGCACGGCTCGATGACGGCACCGTCCGCTGCGGCCAGCGAAGCAGCGCGTGAGCGCCCGCGGATCGGCGGGCTGCTGCGGCAGCGTGACTTCCGGCTGTTCTGGACGGGCGAGACAATAAGCCAGCTCGGCGACACCATGGCCCGGGTCGCGCTGCCGCTGCTGGCCGTGCTCGTCCTGCATGCCAGCACGTTCGTGGTGACCCTCCTGACTGCTACCGCGTATCTGCCCTGGCTGCTCATCGGCCTGCCGGCCGGCGCCTGGGTCGACCGGCTCCGCTGCCGGCCGCTGATGATCGCGTGCGACCTGGTGTCGGCGGTCCTCTACGGCAGCCTGCCCGTGGCCGCCGGGCTGGGCGTCCTGACGATCGGCCAGGTCATCGTCGTCGCCCTGCTGGCGGGCTCCGCCGATGTGTTCTTCAGCACGGCGTACCAGGTCTACCTGCCGTCCATTGTCGCCACCGGAGAACTGGTCGAAGGCAATGCCAAGCTGCAGGGCAGCGCGGCCGCCGCGCAAATCGGCGGCCCGGGTGCGGCGGGCCTGCTGGCCGGGACGCTCGGCTCCGTCGCAGCCCTGGTCGCGAACGCGATCAGCTTCCTGGTGTCGGCGGCATGCCTGCTGGGGATCCGCGGCGGCAGCGCGCGGGCCATGCCCGCACGAGCAGGCCGGACCGGGCTCCGCCGGGAGATTACCGATGGGGTGCGTTATGTCGCGGGCGATCCTTACTTGCGCCCGCTGACGATCTGGGCGGCCGCCGTCAATCTCGGACTCACCGGATTCGGGGCACTGGCCGTCGTGTTCCTGGTGCGGGTGGTCGGCCTGGGTCCAGGACTGGCCGGCCTGCTGCTCGCCGCCGCGGGCATGGGCGGCCTGCTCGGCGCCCTCGTCGCGCGCCGCATCAGCGCGCGATTCGGCACCGCCCGGACGTTGCTGCTGTGCGCGGTTGGCGCCCTGCCGTTCGCGCTGCTCATCCCGCTCACCGAGCCCGGCCCGCGGCTCGCCTTCTTCGTGCTCGGGCTGCTGATCTCCGGCGCTGGCATCGTGGCCGGCAGCGTCATACTCGGAACCTTCCGGCAGACCTACTGCCCGCCGCGCCTGCTCGGCCGGGTCACCGCGACCATGCGCTTCCTGCTGATCGGCACCAACCCGCTGGGCGCGCTGATGGCCGGCGGCCTGGCCACCTGGCTCGGCGTGCGGCCGGCGCTGTGGATCATGCTCGGCATCGCCGTGCTTTCCGGCGGGCTGCTGCTGACCCGCACCTTCCGCGGCGTTAAGGATCTTCCGGCCGGGCCGCAAAGCGCCGCTCCCGCCGTGCCGCGTCCTTAACGCAGCGCGGGCCTCACAGCGAGGCCAGTTCGCCAGCGAGATCATCGAGTCCGAGCGAGCCGAGTGACAGCGCCGCCATATGCCACGACTTCAGGTCGAAGCCGCCGCCGTGGGCCGCCCTGGCCGCCTGGCGTCCTTCCAGCCAGGCCCGCTCGCCCAGCTTGTAGCTGATGGCCTGCCCCGGCGCGCCGAGATAGCGCACGATCTCGCTGTCGATGAAGGCCCGGTCGCGGCCGCTGTGGGCGGCGAAGAACTCGGCCGCCAGCTCCGGCGTCCAGGTCCGGCCGGCGCCGAGCGGCGAGTCGGCCGGGACCGTGAGTTCCAGGTGCATGCCGATGTCGACCACGACCCGGACGGCCCGCATCATCTGGGCGTCCAGATAGCCGAGCCGGGCGCCGGGATCGGACAGGTAGCCCAGCTCATCCATCAGGCGCTCGGCATACAGTGCCCAGCCCTCGGTGCAGGCGCTCACGCCGCCGATGCTGGTCTGGTACATCGACAGCTGCTGCGACAAGTACGCCCACTGCGCCAGCTGCAGATGGTGCCCGGGAACCCCCTCGTGGTACCACACGCTGACCAGGTTCCAGAGCGGGAACCTGGTCCGGCCCAGCGTCGGCAGCCAGGTCCGCCCGGGGCGGGAGAAATCCTGCGACGGCGCCGTGTAGTACGGCGCGGCCGCGCTGCCCGGCGGGGCGATCCGCGCCTCCACGGTCTTCAGCGGGTCGGCCAGGTCAAAGTGGGTGCCGTCCAGGCTGGTGATGGCCTCGTCCATGATCTGCTGCAGCCACAGCCGGATCTGCTCGACCCCCTCGATAGCCTCGCCGCTGGATTCCAGGTGCTGCATCGCGGCCAGGGCGGTAGCACCGGGCAGCACCTGCTGCGCCTCGCTCTGCATCTGATCGCGCAGCAACTGGTATTCCGACCAGCCCCAGGCATAGGCCTCGGCCGGGTCAAGGTCGGCACCAGTCCAGCGGCGCGCGCACGTGCGGTAGCGTTCCTCGCCGACCCCGTCCGGGACCCCGGCCGCACGCGGCAGGTACTCGGCCGTCAGCCAGCCCCGCAACCCGGCCACGGCCGACATCGCGGCCGCGGCCGCCTCGTCCAGGTCAGCTCGCAGCGCCGGAGGCACGCTCGCGGCGGCGGCGAAGTCGGCGAACCAGCCCCGGCCGCCCGCGGCCGCGGCCCATTCGTCAAACTGCCCGACCGTGGTGCTGACCTGCCGCGGCGCCGCGAGCAGGCCGCGGCGGATGCCCTCCTCCAGCGAGGCGCGGTAGCCGGTCAGCGCGGCCGGCACCCGTGCCATCCGCCGGGCGATGACGGCCCAGTCGTCGTCGGTGCCGGCCGGCATCATCATGAACGCGCCGCGAACCTGCTGCGCTGGCCCGAAGATGTTGGAGAGGTTCCGCAGGTACTCCCCCGCGCCGGTCATGGCGAGCTCGGCTTCGAGGCGCTCGCGCAGCAGCCGCCCGCAGCGGCGCTCGTCCCCGTCGGCGGGCGCCGCGACGCGCTCGGCCGCGGCCAGGCCGGCCAGTGCCGAGCGGGCCAGGTCATCGCTGGCCTGATGACCGGCCGGCGACAGGTCCGGCAGCCGGTCCTCGCCAGGATGCAGGCCGAGCCGGAGGGCGACCAGCGGATTGAGGGCGGCCAGCGAGGTGACGTACGCATCGGCCACGTCACGCACGGGCCGCGAGGAGCTGTTCGCGTTATCAGGCATGGGCACATTCTGCCGTGGCCCGGCATCGCACCCGGCAGCAGTCCGGCCTGCTCGGGCGATGTCCCTGACCGCCGCACGGTTAGGCTGAGCCCGGAGGTGTCTGAGCACCTGGTGGTCTCCGCAGTCTTCAAAACTGCTGAGCCCGAGCATCTCGGGCTGGCGGGTTCGATTCCCGTCCACCTCCGCCAGAGCACCCGCCAGGCGAGAGACGGACACCTTGACTGTCATGACGAACCGGCTGACGTCCTATGCGCACGGCGGCGGCTGCGCGTGCAAGATCGCTCCGGGCGAGCTTGAGCGCATGGTCGCCGGGCTGCTGGTGGCGCCCCCGGCCAACCCCGAGGCCCGGCTGGTCGTCGGCCTCGACGATGGCGACGACGCGGCGGTCGTTTCGCTGACCGCGGCGGGCGACGTCGCGGTGATCAGCACGGTGGACTTCTTCACCCCGGTCGTCGACGACCCCTTCGACTGGGGCCGGATCGCGGCCGCGAACGCCTTGTCGGACGTCTACGCGATGGGCGGGCGGCCGATTCTCGGGCTCAACCTGCTCTGCTGGCCCCGCGATGTGCTGCCGCTTGAGCTGGCCACGGAGGTCCTGCGGGGCGGCCTGGCGGTGGCCACCGAGGCCGGCATTCCGCTGGCCGGCGGCCACAGCGTTGACGACCCCGAGCCGAAGTACGGGCTCGCCGTTACCGGGCTGGCCGATCCCCGGCGGCTGCTTCGCAACGACGCCGGGCAGGCCGGCCTGCCGCTTTCCCTCACCAAGCCGCTGGGGCTGGGCGTGCTCAACAACCGGCACAAGGCGACCGGCGAGGTATTCGCGCAGGCGATCGAGTGCATGACCAGGCTCAATGCAGCCGCGGCCGAGGCAGCGCTGGCGGCCGGTGCCGTCTGCGCTACTGATGTCACCGGGTTCGGGCTGCTCGGTCATCTTTACAAGCTGGCCCGCGCCAGCGGCGTTACCGCGGTAGTTGACGCCGCCAGCGTGCCCTACCTGGCCGGGGCCCGCGACGCGGTCACCGCCGGGTACGTCAGCGGGGGCACGCACCGAAATATGGCCTGGGTGCAGCCCCGCACCCGGTTCGCCGCGGCGGTCGCGGAGCCCGACCGGCTGCTGCTGGCCGATCCGCAGACCAGCGGTGGCCTGCTGGTCGCCGGGGAGATCCCGGGCGCGCCGGTGATCGGTGAACTGGTGCCGCGCGGCGACTACATCCTCGAGGTCCGCTGAGGCTCCCGGACCGGGCAACCGCCGATGGTGATCCCGGCCGGTGGTCCGGCTATCCGGCCATTGCTAGCCGACCGCGACCAGGAGGCCGACCGCCATCAGCGCGATACCCGCCAGGTAGTCGGCGCCGTGTTCGAGTACGGCGCCGATGCGCCGCCCGAACTCCAGGCCAAGGATGCTCAGGCCTACGCTCACCACGGCAAACACCACGACGGCCTGGACTACCGATATGTTCTGCGCGCCGAGGCTGAATCCGACCACGAGGTTGTCCAGGGATAGCGCGAAGCCGGTCAGCAGCAGCCGTCCCGTACTGAGCGTTGGCACCGGCGTCTGCCGGCTACTGGCCCGGAAGGCCTGGAATAGCTGCCAGCCGCCGATCCCGATGAGCAGCGCCCCGCCGACATAGCCCGCCACGTTGCCCACGGCCTGCGCGGCGCCCCGGCCAGCCAGCAGGCCAACCAGTGGCATGCCAGCCTCAAAAACGCCGAAGACGATCCCTACCCTGACCCGGGTCGCCTTGGTCGCACCGGACATGCCGATGCCGACTGATGCCCCGAAGTTCCCGAGCCCTACCGCGAGGGCGGCCAGGATCAGCGCCAGCATCGCGACGTCCACTCAGGGAGGCATGTCATCCACTTGAGCTTACCGGCTGGCCCGGCGGCCGGTAAGCCGCTGCTCCCGCCGTTTCCTGTCGCTCCCGTCGCTTCCCGCCGCGCGGCTCCCGGGAGGCCGGCGCCGTCGCGGCGCCGGCCTCCCGGAACGGCAGTACCTACGACGTTCATCGCGTAGCTGGCCACCGCCGCGGGCTCGGCGATCTGCTGCCCGGCTGATGCCCTTCCGGTCAGGCCGCGGCCCGGGCGCAGCAGCATCAGCGCGTAGCAAAGCACGCCCGCACCGGCCACGATGAGGGCGCCCCGCTCGCCGAATACGGCGACGAGCAGCGGCGCGAGCAGGGACCCGGCCACGATGCCACCGAGCGATGCGGGCACCGCCAGGCCGTAGGCCCGGCCGAATACCTCCTCATCAAGGGTCCGCTGCAGGCTCGTCTCGGTGAGGATCTCGACCAGGACCGCGCCGGTGCCGGTGACGGCCACGATCGCGACGGCCGCGGCGGGCCAGGTGATCACGGCGAGCAGCGTCATCGGGACGCCGACGGCAGCGAGCGCGGCACTGAGGACCAGGCGGGGGCGGCGGCAGGCGGAGACGCGTCCGGCCAGGGCGGTGCCCAGCAGGCCGCCGGCGCCGATGCCCGCGAACAGGTACCCGTAGCCGTGCGTGCCCAGGCCGATGCGACGCGAGACCACCAGCAGCAGCACGGTCTGCATGCCGTACATCAGGCTGGCCATGATGTCGGCACCGACCAGCCGGAGCGCCTCAGGCTGCGAGCGCAGTGCCGCCGCGCCGGCCAGGATCCCGTGCCGGAACCCGGTCCGGCTTTCGCCGGAGCCCGGGGACCGGAAGGCATAGCCGGCCGGAATCGAAAGGACCGCCAGCGCCGACAGCCCGAAGGTGACCGCGTTGACCAGGAAGGCCAGGGCCGGGGACCCGAGCAGCAGCAGGACGCCGCCGAGCGCCGGGCCGCCGATGACGCCGAGCGTGGTGACCGCCGACCGGGCCGCGTTCGCCCCCGGCAGGTCGTTGTGGCCGACCAGGCGGGGGGTCATGGCGGCGACGCACGGCAGGTAAGGCGCCGCGGCCACGGTCGCCGCGGCGGCGAGCACCGGGGCGAGAATGATCGGCAGGTGGGCCGAGGCGACGATCGCCATCAGGACCATCAGCGCCATCCGGGCGATGTCCGCGACGATCATGATCTTCCGCCGGCTGAAGCGGTCGGCCAGGACGCCGCCGAGCGGCCCGATGACGACGATGGGGACGACCCGGGCGGCGGTAGCGGCGCCCGCCCAGGCCGCGGAGTGCGTCCGGCCGTAGACCAGCGCCACCAGGGCCAGGTTGTACATCCAGTCGCCGATCTGCGACACGGCGAGCGCCGAGAGCAGGCGGCGGAAGGCCGGATAGCGCAGCGCCGAGCGGATGGTCCCGGCCGGCGCGTTCTGGATGATGCTCATGAGGTCCACGTCCCTTTCACCGTTGTGCCGTTAACCATCACGGTGCGGCTAAGGGGCGGGGGCTCACATCCGGCTGCCGCCCTAGCGGCGGGGCCGCAGGCCCTCAGATTTCCTGGCCGCCGGCCCGGCCGGCCAGGCCGGCGTGCGGGCTCGCCCGGACTGAGAGCCGGGCAGATCCACTGGTTCCCTAGGGATGTCGCGCTAGCCCGCTACCGATGGCGGGCTGCCGATGCCGGGCGGCTGCCGATGCGCGCTGGTTATGGCTGCTGGCCGACGATGCCGAGCCGGTGGGCCACGGCCGCGGCCTCGATCCGGCCGGTCACGCCGAGCTTGGCCAGGATGCTGGAGACGTGCACGCTAACGGTCTTGGGGCTGATGAACAGGGCCTTCCCGATCTGCGGATTCGACAAGCCGGTGGCGAGCAGCAGAAAGACCTCCCGCTCGCGCTCGGTCAGGCCGAAGCGGGCCAGCTCACCTGCGCCGTCGCGCGGCACGCCGCCCACGACGGCGTCCGGCTCGCGGCCGGATGCGCCGGCCGTGCTCGTTATGGTTCCAGGTCCACCCGCGGCGGCGACGGCCCCGGCTTCGTCCGCCTCCGGGTCAGCCAGGCTCAGCCGGGCCCGGCGGGCCAGCGCGGCGGCCTCGGCCGCCAGCGGCTGCGCGCCGATCCGGCTCGCGGTCGAGCTGGCCTCGCGGACAGCCTCGGCGGCGGCCTTCCAGTCGGCGGCGCGGCAATGCGCCTCGGCCAGCCGCAGCAGGGCGTAGGCCAGCGGCCACGGCTCGCCGGCCATGCGCCACGCCGCCGCGGCCGCCGCCCAGGCGCCCGCGTCGTCGGTGCCGTCCGTCCGGGCGAGTTCGGCGGCCACCGCCGCCTGGTAGCCGCGCGCAGGGGGCGTGCGGGCGCTCAGCAGCCTGCCGAACCGCATCAGCTCGCCGCAGCGCTCGCCGACGGCCGCCGGGACCGGCTCGAGGCGGTCACGGGACCGGACGGCATCGTCCGCCTCGACCCGCATCGCCAGCCACAGCAGCGGCCAGGCGTAACGCGCGGACACGGCCCACGCATAACGCGCGGACCCTGGCACCGCCTCGTCGGCCAGCCCGGCCGCGAGCAGTTCCCGCGCCGCGGCGAGGTCGCCGCGCCCGTGCGCGATCGTGGCCTCCGCGTGCAGCATGGTGAGAATGAACTGGCCGTCGGTTGTCTCGCCGAGCGCCCGCCGGGCCGCGCGCAGCTCCCGTCTCGGCATCGTCATAGCGGCCGCTCAGCGCGGCCAGCTCGGCCCGCAGCTGCAGCAGGGTGCCGGCGAAGATGCCCACCGGGAACGTGCCGAGCGCGCGGGCGGTCAGCCGGTCCGCGTCAGCCCAGCGGCCGAGCCGCAGCAGTGAGTCGGCCAGGTTGCCGGTGAGGTAGGAGCCGAAGGTACGGGTCAGGCCCACTCGCGCGGCGAGGGCCAGCCCCTCGCTCGCGGCCTCGGCCGCCTCGGCGTGCCGTCCGAGGAACTCCAGCACGTCGGAGAGGTTGACATAGCCGCGCAAGGCGATCATGGGCGGATCCAGGTCAAGCGCGAGCCCCAGCCCCGCCCGCAGCGCCTCCAGCCCTTCGTCATCAGCGCCGAGATAGGACCGGGCCAGGCCGAGGGTGATGCAGGCGTCAGCCTCCTCCGCCGCCGCGCCGGCCGCGCGGGCCGCCTCCACCGCGCGCTGCGCGGTCGGTTCCGCGGCGCGCATGCCGGTGGTCCGCATCAGCGAACTGGCCAGTGACGCGAGCACGACCGCGTGCGCCCTGGTGGTCTGGTCGGCCGGCAGCAGCGCCAGCGCCTGGTTGAGCGCGGCGATGGCCTCGTCTTCGTGACCGACGTCGCGCAGCGCCAGCGCGCGGCTGTCCAGCAGCAGCGCCCGGCGGACCACATCGCCGTCGGCGGGAAGCTCGGCGAGGGCCTGGTCAAGCAGCGACACCGCCCGGTCGACCGCGCCGGCCTGGTAGGCGGCGTCCGCCGTGAGCCTCGACACCTCGGCCTGGTCGAGGCCGGTGCGCTGCTCGGCGTCGGGGACCCGGGGCCAGATCTGCAGCGCGCGTTCCAGATGCTGCTGCGCCTCGGCCGGCGCGTAGGAAGCCATCGCGCGCCGGGCCGCCGTGACCGACGCGGGCAGCGCCAGCGGCAGGTCGAGGGCGGCGTACCAGTGGTGCGCCAGGGCCGCGGGCACCGCGGCCTGGTCGTCCGCCAGCCCTGGCTCGCGCGCCAGCGCGGCGCCGTAGGCGGCGTGCAGCCGGACCCGCTCGCCCGGCAGCATGTCCTCGTACACGGCGTCACGGGCGAGCGCATGCCGGAACGCGTAGCCCAGGCCGGTGTCGTCCACCACCAGCAGGTGGCTTTCGACGGTTTCGCGCAGCGCGGCAAACAGCGCGGGCTCGTCGAGAGCGGCCACCGTGGCGAGCAGGCGCTCGGGGACCCGCCGGCCGGCCACCGACGCGGTGCGCAGCAGCAGCTGCGCGGCCGCGCTGAGCGAGTCGATCCGGCTCAGCAGGACGTCCCGCAGCGAGGGCGGCAGGTCGGCCGGGTCGCCCCCGGCCCGCACTACCCCGGCCAGTTCCTCCACCAGGAACGCATTGCCGCCGGAGCGATCGGACACCAGGTCGACGAGCTCCGGCTCTGACTGCCTGGCCAGGATCGCGTCCAGCTGGGCGGCGACCTCATCCCGGTCGAACCGGCGCAGCTCGATGCGGCGCATCGACCGCACCCGCTCCCAGCCGGTCAGCAGCGGCCGCAGCGGATGGCGCCGGTGCAGCTCGTCGGAGCGATACGTCGCCAGCAGCAGGACCCGCACGTCACGCAGCGATCTGACCAGGAAGGCGAGCAGTTCCAGGGTCGACTGATCGGCCCAGTGCAGGTCCTCCAGGATGAGCATGACCGGGCTGGCGGCGCTGAGCCTGCTGATCAGCCCGAGCACCAGCTCCAGCAGCTGGGCCGCCTGGACGTCGCCGGATGGCAGGCCGCCGGCCGCATCCGGATCGAGCTCCGGCAGCAGCCGGGCCAGGCCGCCCCGCGCCGGGCCGAGCAGCCCGGCGAGCTCGTCCGCCGGCGTGCTGCGGGCCAGCGCGCGCAGCGCGTCAACGAGCGGGGCCAGCGGCAGCCCCTCAGCACCCAGCTCGATGCAATGGCCGACGAGCACGGTGAAACCGGCGGCGGACGCGCGGGCCGCAAGCTCGCTGACGAACCGGGTCTTGCCGACGCCGGCCTCACCGCCGATGAGCGCGAATGCGGCGTCACCACCGTGCGCCAGCTGCATCAGGCCCGCGAGCGCGGCCATCTCGTCGCGCCGGCCAACGAAGACCGGGCTCACCACGCTGGCGCTCATGACCGAGACGTTGCCATAAATGCCCGGCGGACGGCGATTAATCGCCTGCCGGCGGACATCCGCGGCCGGGCCGGAGACGTGCGGGCGGCGCCGTGATCCGGCGGCGGGAACAAAATCCTCGCTAACGCAGCCAGCCGCCGACTGCCTCCCGCCGGGGGTTATGCCGGGCAGAGCCAGTCGCCCCGGCCCCGGGCCGGCTGATCGCCCCCGGCGCCGGGCGGCGGGTAATTGGCCCGCAGGGTGAACGCATGTGGCGTCGGGCCGTGGCGGCGCAGGTGCCGGATCCGGTCCTCGGCCTCGCCGGTGCCCGGACGGTGCCCGGCGGGAACCCACCAGCAGGCCAGGTACGCCTCGCGCATCACCTGGAACCACTCCCGGCGGCGGCGCATGATCTGGCGGTGCATCTCGCCGTAGACGAACGCGCCCAGGTGCTCGACATCGGCCCAGACGGACATGTTCATGATGACCCCGGCGCTGCCGGCCGCGTCCCACTCGAAGGCCTGGATCGCGGTGGCGTTCCCGTCCTCGGTCTGCAGCCGCCAGATGAATCCGGGGGCCAGGTCGGCGGCGGCATTGACCGGATCGAGCGCCGCCATGAAGCCGGCCAGCACCGGCGAGTCGACCGGTGCGAGCAGTCGTCCGACATTGACCTGCGCCAGTTCGAATGACATCTGCTCAGTCTGGCAGCTCCGGCTACGGCTTGCGCGCGACCGCGGCCCAGCCGGACACCTCGTATTGCCCGGTATCCAGGCCAGCGTCGGGATGCCACCGGTGAAACTGCACGATGCCGGGATCCGCTAGCTCAAGGCCGTCGAAGAACCGCGAGACCTCAGCGAAGCTGCGCCGGGTCTGCGGGGTGGCCACCGACTGGTTATACCGGCGTGCCCCCTCGGCGGCCATTTCGGCATTGACATCGCTGGCCGGATGGGTCAGGACGAGATAGCTGCCAGCCGGCACCGCTGCCATCAGCCGCGCGGCGATGCCGTACGGGTCCTCCTCATCGCTGATCAGGTGCAGCACCCCGACCAGCATGACGGCGGTGGGCCGGCTGAGGTCCAGCGTGGCCGCCGCCTCCCGCATGACCTTGTCCGGATCACGCAGATCGGCGTCAATGTAGGCGGTCGCGCCTTCCGGGGTGCTGGCCAGCAATGCCCGGGCGTGGGTCAGCACGATGGGGTCATTGTCGACGTAGACGACTCGCGCGTCCGGAGCGATGCGCTGGACCACCTCGTGCACGTTAGGGCTGGTCGGGATGCCGGTGCCGATGTCCAGGAACTGCCGCAGGCCGGCCTCGGCCAGGTAGGCCACGGCCCGGCGCAGGAAGGCCCGGTTCTCCCGGATATCGCGCCGGATGGTCGGCCGGACGGCGATCACCTGCTCGGCGGCGGCGCGGTCGGCGGCGAAGTTGTCCTTCCCGCCCAGCCAGTAGTCGTAGACCCGGGCCGGGTGCGCGACGCTGGTGTCGATCGCGGCCGGCTCGCTGGCCGGCGGCCGGGCGACGGAGGATTCTTCCGTCCGGTTATCGGGCACGGTTCGCCTCTTTGCTGAACGGGATTTAGCCGGATCAGCGCTAGCGTAGCCCGGTTGCCGGAGTTCTCTCAGCTACTCCCCCGCTGCCCCGGTTCCTTGGCCGCCGTGTCCGTCAGCTTTGGGCCTCGGCGGGCCGCCGGCGGAACAGTTGCGTCGAGCCGAGCGGCACGAAGCCGGCGGTCAGTGCCGCGCGAAGACTGGCGGCATTGCCCGGCGCGATGGCCGCGATGACCAGCTGACCGGCCGGAATGGTGCTCAGCGCGGCGCTGATCAGGGTGGCCCCGCTGCCGGTGCCCCGGCGCTGCGGTTCCAGCTCGAAGCTCAGCTCGGTGAGCCCGCCGAGCCCTCGGCTGACCACGGCCAGCGCTGACCGGCGCAGATCCGGGTAACCCAGGATCCGCGGCTGGTCGCGGATCCTGGCGGCGAACTGCACCCGGGGATGCGCCGCGAGATCTGGACGGTCTGTGAGCCGCGGACCAGCGCTAGCCGGGCCAGCCCCGTCCGGACCAGCGCCGGCCGCGCCCGGACGACCCGTGCCACGGCCGGCCAGCAGCACATCCAGGCTGGCGATCCAGCCGTCCGGGCCGGCCAGCGCCGCGATCAGGCGCGGATCGTGCGCGCCGCCGAGTCCGTTCACCCCGAAGCCGGCCAGCCATTCGTCCGTGACATCTGCTGCCAGGGCCAGTACCGCGTGGCCGGTAAACGCGACGATGCCTTCCAGCCCCGGCCGCCACGGCGGAACCCGCTGCCAGCCGCCATCCGCCGGGGGAAACCGGCCCGCCGCCGCTTCAGCGATCAGCACGGCCAGCGGATGCGTCAGCGGTGCGGCACCGTCCGGGCGATGGCCATCGGGCGGTCTGTGTTCTTGCGGCACCGGATGCATGCGCCAACCATGCCAGGCCGGTCCGTCAGACCCGGGTGGCCGGCTGGCCGGTCAGCTCCCGGCAGGCCGGCTGGATTGTCAGACCCGCCCGTTACGGTCGGAGGATGGACATGAAGCTTGAAGTTGTATTCGTTCCCGTGACGGACGTGGACCGCGCCAAGGCCTTCTACGTTGATCAGGTCGGCTTCAACGCCGATCACGATGTCCAGGTCAATCCGGAGCTGCGCTTCGTGCAGCTCACGCCGCCCGGCTCCGCCTGCTCCGTCGCGATGGGCGTCGGGCTCACGATGATGCCGCCGGGCTCGCAACAGGGCGTGATGATGGTCGTCGAGGACGTCAAGGCCATCCGCGAGCAGCTCATCGGCAACGGCGTCGAGGCCAGCGAGGTCGACGTGCAGCCGTGGGGCTCCTTCGTCACCTTCAGCGATCCCGACGGCAACACTTGGTCGCTGCAGGAACTGCCGCCCCGGAACTAGCGATGCTGGGCTCATGAGCCAGCATCCCGGGGGTGGCGAGATGGAGCCGGTGATCCGGCGGGCTGAGGGTGCAGACGGGTCGGCGATTGCCCGCCTGCGCCGTGATTGGACGCAGGAACAGGTCGGCGGGTGCGCGGATCCGGATTTCGAGCAGCGGTTCGCGGCCTGGTACGCGCAGGAGGCGTCGCGGCGCATCATCTGGCTCGCCGAGGTCGACGGCTACGTGGTCGGCATGGTGAACCTGGCCGTCTTCGAGCGGATGCCCCGGCCCGGGCGCCCCGCTAGCTGCTGGGGTTACCTGGGTAACGCCTTCGTGCTCGCGGAGCACCGGAATCAGGGCATCGGCCAGCGCCTGCTCGACGCACTGCTCGATCACGCCGACCGGAATGGCTTTGCCCGCGTGGTCCTGAGCCCCAGCGAGAGGTCAATCCCGTTCTACCAGCGGGCCGGCTTCGGCGCCGCCGACGTTCTGATGGTGCGATGAGGGCGGGAAGCGCCCGCCGGTGCCCCAGGCACGACGGTGGGGGGTAACCGATGCCATCGGACGTGCTGGGCCTGCGCGCGCTGAATCGCGCCCTGCTCGACCGGCAGCTGCTGCTCCGCCGGGCTCCCCTGCCCGATGACGCGGCGCGGGCCGAGCGGGTGATCGAGACGGTGGAGCATCTGGTCGGCATGCAGGCCCAGGCGCCCTTTCCGCCCTATTACGGCCTGTGGTCCCGGCTGGCGGGCTTCCGCCCCGCCGATCTGGCCGAGCTAATCCTCGATCGCCGGGTAGTCCGTATTGCCCTGATGCGCGGGACCATTCATCTGGTCTCCGCTCGCGATTGCATGACGCTGCGCCCGCTGGTCCAGCCCGTCCTGGACCGGGGCCTGAACGGGATATTCGGCAAGCAGATCGAGGGCGTGGATACGGTCGCCCTGGCCGCCGCCGGGCGGGTTCTGCTGGAGCAGAGCCCCAGGACTTTCAGCGAGCTTGGCTCGCTGCTGTCGGAACAATGGCCTGGCCATCCGCCTAACGCTCTGGCCCAGTCTGTCCGCGGGCTGGTGCCGCTGGTGCAGGTGCCGCCCCGCGCCGTCTGGGGTGCCGCCGGCCAGTCCGCGCACACCTCCGCTGAGGCATGGCTCGGTCGTCCAGTGGACAGCAGTCCGTCGCTGGAGCGTCTCGTCATCCGTTACCTCGCGGCGTTCGGGCCCGCCAACATTAGGGACATCCAGGCATGGTCCGGCCTGACCCGGCTGCGGGAGCCGGTCGAGCGGCTCCGGGCCGAGTTGCGGATCTTCCGTGACGAGCAGGGCAACGAGATGTTCGACCTCCCCGAAGCCCCGCGGCCTGACCCGGCCACGCCAGCCCCGGTCCGCCTGGTGGCCGAGTTCGACAACCTTGTGCACGCGCATGCCGACCGCACTCGCGTTATCAGCGCGCAGAACCGCGAGCGGCTCTTCACCGTGAACGGCATCTTCCCCGGCACGGTGCTCGTCGACGGCTTCGTGCTCGGCATCTGGAGGATCACCCGGTCCCGGGGCGCGGCCGTGCTGACCATTGAGATGTTCGAGCCCGTCGGCAGGCGTGATCGCGCTGCCATCACGAGCGAAGGCGAGCGCCTGCTTGCATTCGCGGTGCCCGACGCCCAGGGCAGCGACATCCGGTTCGCGCCGACTCCCTGACCAGGAGTCGCCCGCTCCCCCGGTATCCGGGCTGCCATGTCCCTCGCGTGGGGGCGGGCTGGCCGGGCAGTCCGGACTCAGTAAGACGATCCGGCGGGATCGGACACCGTCCGCTTGCGTGCCCGGTTCCTCTTCCGGGGTTAGAGGGGGTGGGTGTCGGGGGTGGTGGTGTGGGTGCGGCCGGATGGGGTGGTCCAGGTGAAGTGGCCGGGGGTGGTCTGGGCGAGTTTCCAGTCGGGGTGGTGCTTGAGCAAGTGGTGGCTGCGGCACAGTCCGCCGAGGTTGCAGCGGCAGGTGAGCCCGCCGTTGTCGAATGGGATGGTGTGGTCGAGGTCGCCGCGCCAGGCGGGCTGGCGGCAGCGGGGGAACCGGCAGGTGAGATCCCGCGCGGTGATGTATTCCTTGAGCCGGGGCGGGGGCCGGTAGCCGGGGCTGGCGGTGGTGTGGGCGCAGCCGGCGGTGGTGGTGGTGTCGGCGGCCATCGCGGCGCGGGCGCGGGTGGCGGCGCGCAGGGCGAGGCCGAGGATCTGGCCGGTGTTCTGGCCCGGCGGGCCGGGCGGGCCAGTGCCTTCCCCTGTTCCTGCCGCTGGTTCTGGTTCTGGCCGTGGCGGCGGGTGGGTGAGGGTGTCTTCGGGGATGGTCAGGGTGACCCGGCCGACCAGCCCGGTCCCGGTGCTTTCCCTGGATCTTTCGCCTGGACGGGTGTGGGCACCAGGCGCTGCCCTGGCACCGGGTTCTGTGACGGCGCCGGGTGGCCGGGGTCGGGGTCGGGGGATGCGGGTGACGGCCAGGGCGTGCCCGGCGCTGGTGGTGATGATGATCCGCCATTCGGTGCCGGGGTCGGTGGCGGCGATCGCCGCGAGTTGGCGGGCCTGGGTGGCGGTGACCGGGCCGATCCGGCCGAGGTGACCGGGCGCGGGGCTGGTTGCGGTGAGTGTTTCCCAGGGCAGGGATATGTCCAGCAGCCCGGCGGGGGGCCGGCCGTCGGGCGGCCGGGCGCCGGGGCGGGTGAACGCGGGCGGGATGGTCTCGGGCAGGTCCGGCCAGTTCCTGACGGGCATCTTGCCGGTCCCGCTGTCGGCGTCATCGTCGTCGCGGTAACGACCTTCTAGGCGGTCGTCGGGGCAGGGGTAGTCGTCCTCGGGCCGGGGTGCGTCCTGGTCCCCGGGCGGTGGCACATCCTCGCCCGGCATGTCATCGGCCGGGAGGTCAAGGGCAGTGCCGCCGGGGTCCTCACCGTTACCGCCGGGGTCCTCACCGTCGTCACCGGGGTGGTCGGGTCCGCCGGGGTCGTGGTAGGGGTGGCCGGGCGGGTTGCCGCCGTGCGGGTGGCCGGGGGGTGGGTTGTGGGGTGGGGGGGTCTGGGTGGGGGTGCCGAGGAGCAGGGCGATGTAGATCTGGGCGCAGAGCAGGTCCAGGGGGCCATCAGCGCCGTCGGCTTGCTGGGCGCGGGCCATGGCCTTGATCCGGGCCATGGCCGCGGCGGCGTGGATGACCGGCATGCGTTGCCCGGCCAGTGTCGCGGTCTGGTCCTGGTCGGGGTATAGCACTACCCGCGCGCGGCGTTCGGCGTCCTTGCGCCGCTGCTCGGCGCCGGCGGGGTCGATGGCCAGGACGGCGCGGCGCAGCGCGGCGCGCAGCATCCCGGTGGTCTGGGTCCCGGCGGCGGGCAGTACCCGCGCCTCGACCGCCCGCGCATGATCCTCGCTGAGCTGGGTGGTGGCTTCGGTGATCAGCCGGGCCCGGGGCACGTCGATGATCCCGGCGGCCAGCGCCGCGCCGGTGGCGGCGAGGCGCCAGGTCAGTTCCACGGCCAGGTCCGCCCACGCCGCCGCGCTGTACGGGGACATGGTCAGCTCCAGCGCCACCTCCGCCGCCGCTGACGCCGGGACCTGGAACGGCCGCCGGTCGTCGCCGGTGCGGGTCTGCTCGTTGCGGGCGGCGGCGCGGGCGGTGATCTGCGCGACCGCGGCCAGCTCGTTCGCCTGTGCCCAGGACCCCAGCCGCCGCCACGACCCCGCCGCCGCAGCGAGGTCCTCGTCGGTTAACTCCGTTACCGGCGCGGCGGCCAGCCACGCGGCCAGATCCGGCCCGGGGGCTAGCTGTTCGGCGACCCGCCCGGCCAGCGCTGCCACCGGCACCCGCGGCTCGCCGTAACGCTCCAGGTCGTCCAGGATCTGCTCTTGAGCTGCTTCCTCATCCTCCAGCACCGGACCCGGCAAGACACCGCCATCAGTGCCGCCGCCATCACCGGCCCGCTCGCTGTCGGCAGCGTTGGCGGGCCCGCCCGCCGGGTCATCGCCCGCCGGGACCGTGCCGCAGGACGCCGTGCCGGGCGAGCCGGCCGGGGCACTGCCAGAGGGAGGCGGGCCGGAGGGAGGCGCTCCGGAGAGGCCGGCCGGAGCCTGGCCGGAGCGGCCAGCTAAGGACGCGCCCGCCGGGGCGGCGCCGTTCAAGGCGGCCAGCAGGGCGCCGAAATCCAGCTGCCACGACCACGACAGGCCCTGCGGGAGACCCTCACCGCCGGATTCTGCTGGCACCAGGTCACCTCCCTCGCCCGGCCGCCGGGACGCTCGCCCCGGCCAATCTGCTTAGGTAAATACTACCGGCTAACGCCCACCAAGTCGAACTATTACGAAAAAACATTCGAACTAAACTCACCGACCCCAGGCCGCGTTTTGTGGTCGGCGATCGCTGGTTCGTTCAGTCGTCACGCCCGCCAGTGAGTAGTCGACGTCCGCCGTCAGTCCGGCTGTCGAGGTCAGCCTGCCGGACCTGGCCCGACCATCTCCGGGTGACGCCAGCGAGCGCGGCTCAGAGGTGACGCGAGCGAATGCGGCTCAGAGGTGACGCGGCGGTGACGTCGGACACGATGACGGCCGGGTGGCCCACGGGCCAGGGAATGCGGCTCAGGGTGACGCGAGCGCGTACGGCCTGGGCTCGCGCCGCAGCCATTGCCAGAACGTGCGACGCGGGGGGCGCGCGATGACATTGCCGCCGCTGACCTTCCCCGACACGGCGACTCGCAGCGTGACCGGCAGATCATGCCCCCACGGCTCGCGGATCTTCACGTTGCCGCCCCGGACCGCCACGTCGTCGGTGTCCACCACAACGCCTGGCTTGGTCACGATCTTCAGGTTCCCGCCGCGGACCTCGGCATCGATCTGGAGCGACGACTGAGACACCACCGCGCTGGTGAAGTCGAGCGTGACATTGCCGCCGGTTACCCGCACCTCGACCCGCTGCGGCACCACCCAGCGGCCATCGCGCTTCACGTTGCCGCCATGGCAGTCGATGTGCACGACGTCCTTGGGCTTCGGGGCCGGCGCTCCGGCCGCGAAGCCCTGGGCGACCGGCAGGTCCGTGGTGAGCGCCGCCAGCTCGCCGTAGGTGCGCGCCGTCAGCGCCAGTTCCAGCCGCTCGTCGAGTTCGTCCGCGGTCAGCCGGCCGTCCCCCGCGGCCACCCGCAGCAGTTCGACGCACCGGTCCCGGTCCTCGTGCGAAGCGCGTACCTGACTAGCCGGCACCGCACTACCCGGCACCGCCTCGTCTCCGGGCGACCCGAGTGGGGAAACTTCTCCAGGCATGGACAAACTGTAAGGCCGGGCGGCTCGCCCGGCACCCCGGCACTCCTGGAAAGACCGGGGTCCGAAGCACGAAGTCGTCACCGCGCTCTGAAATGCTCAGGCGCCAGGTCCGGCCCAGGTTCAGGCGCCAGGTCCGGGCCCAGGCCAGTGGCGCCAGGTCCGGCCAGAGCCGGTAAGGAGAGAACATGACTTTGTTCGACCTGTCAGGGAAAACGGCGGTCGTCACCGGCGGAACCCGCGGGATCGGGCTGATGATGGCGCGCGGCCTGCTGCAGGCCGGCGCCAGCGTGTACATCAGCTCGCGCAAGGCCGACGCGTGCGCGGCTGCCGCGCAGGAACTCGCGCAGTACGGGCCGGTCACGGCGATTCCCGCCGACCTCTCCACGGAAGCGGAGTGCCTGCGCCTGGCCGGAGAGGTCGGCGAGCGCGAGCAGGCACTGCACATCCTGGTCAACAACGCAGGAGCGACCTGGGGCGCGCCTCTTGCGGAGTTCCCCGCCGCGGCCTGGGACAAGGTGGTGGACCTCAATCTGAAGGCCCCGTTTTTCCTGACCAGGGCATTCCTGCCACTGCTGGAAGCCGCCGGCACGCCCGATGACCCGGCCCGGGTCATCAATGTCGGCAGCATCGACGGGCTGCACGTGCCGTCGCTGCCCACCTACTCCTACTCGGCCAGCAAGGCCGGACTGCATCACCTGACCAGGGTGCTCGCCAGCGAACTCGGCCCCCGGCAGATCACCGTCAACGCGGTCGCACCCGGGCCGTTCGAGTCCAAGATGATGGCGGCGACTCTGGAGTCCTTCGGGGCCGAGATCGCTGCCCGTGCCCCGCTCCGGCGCATCGGCAGGCCGGACGACATGGCCGGGGTGGCCGTCTACCTGTCCTCGCGTGCCGGCGCGTACGTGACCGGCGCCGTGATCCCCGTTGACGGCGGCCTGGCCACCACCGTCTGACCGTCGCGAAGCGCGCAAAGGCCGCAGATCGCGACGCGCTATCATTCGTGGCCTTAGCTAGCGGCGGGCGCGCTGAGGAGTATTTATCGCTTTATCGATTCTCAGCTCGCAAAGCCGATTATGTCGCTTTGTCGACATGAGCTGGTGGTTGGTCGGCGAAGGCGCGAACGCCCGTGCTTTGTCGATTTTAGCCCGCTCGCACTAATCGTGTCCGCTCGTGCGCCGCGCGCCCGTGCGCGGTGCCGGTCATAAGCTCGGTCCATGCGCGTCCTGATGCCGCTGCCGGACCATGATTTCGATGTCACGGAGGTCGCCGTCCCGTGGCGCATCCTGACCGCCGCCGGGCATCAGGTGACGTTCGCCACCGAGCGGGCCGGGACCGTGCCGGCCGCCGATCCCCGGCTGCTGGCCGGCGTCCTGTTCGGGCAGCTTGGGGCGGCGGATGAACCGAAGCACTTCTACCGGCAACTCGCCGATAGCGAGGAGTTCCACCGCACCACCAGCTGGAACGACATCGTGCCGGCCGACTTCGACGGCCTGATCCTGCCCGGCGGCCACGCGCCGGGCATGCGGCAGTACCTCTCGGCCCCCGTCCTGCAGGAGAAGGCTGGGCAGTTCTGGGGACTCGGTCGGCCCGTCGGAGCGATCTGCCACGGAGTGCTCGTGCTGGCCCGGACTACCGATCCGGGCACTGGCCGCAGCGTGCTGGCGGACCGCCGTACCACCTGCTTGCCCAAGTACATGGAGCGCGGCGCGTACCTGCTCACCGCCTGGCGGCTTGGCCGCTACTACCGGACCTACCCGGCCTACGTGCAGGACGAGGTGACGGCCGCCCTGGCCGATCCCGACCAGTTCGAGCGCGGGCCGCGGGTGCTGACCGCGCACGGCACCGCCACCGACGACTCGGCGGCGTTTGTCACCGAGGATCGAAACTACCTCTCGGCGCGCTGGCCGGGCGACGCCTACCTGTTCGGCCGGCGCTTCCTGGCCCTGCTCCCGGCCTGAGCCATGCTCCCGGCCTGAGCCATGCTCCCGGCCTGAGCCATGCTCCCGGCCTGAGCCATGCTCCCGGCCTGAGCCATGCTCCCGGCCTGAGCCGGGCTCACCGGCTCACCAGCCGGTGACCTGGGCGTGCATTTCCCAGACCAGGATCTCGGCCGGCTCGTCGGCCGTCACCCGCTGTCCCCCGGTGGCGGTGAAGCGCACCGCGTCTCCCTCGCCGAGCGGCCCGGCTCCCTCCAGGCTTACGGCGCCACGGGCGACGAACAGGTGCAGGAAGGGCGCCTCGGGCAACTCGACCGTGTCGCCGGGAGCAAGCCGGGCGGCGTACAACGCCGCGTACTTGTTCTTGATCCGGATCGCGGCGGCTCCGTCATGCTGGTCCATGCCGGACGCCACCGGCACCAGGCCGCCGCGGAGCAGCACGTCGTCGATCTCGAGCTGCTCGTAGCCCGGCGTGATCAGGTTCTCGTCCGGCACCACCCACATCTGGACGAAATGCACGGGCTCCGTGTGCTGGGCGCCGCCGTCCGGCAGCCGCCAGGAGTCGTTCTTCTCCGAGTGCAGGATTCCCGTGCCCGCGCTCATCCGCTGGGCCAGCCCCGGATAGATGATGCCGGAATGCCCGGTGGAGTCCTGGTGCACGAGCGACCCCTGCAGCACCCAGGTGACGATCTCCATGTCCTGGTGCGGGTGGGTCTCGAAGCCGGTCCCTGGCCGCACGATGTCATCGTTATTGACGAGCAGCAGGCCGTGATGGGTATTGCGCGGGTCGTAGTGCCGGGAGAACGAGAAGGAGTGCTTGGAGTCCAGCCAGGACAGCCTGGTCTTGAATCGCTCATCGTGGCGGCGGACGTCCACCGTCGGCTGCATCGGCGCGGTGGTGTCCGTCATGACGGCGCGTTGGTGAGATCGGCGATGATCGGCGCGGTCTGCGTGACGTGCAGTTCAGCGCAGTGCTGGTCGGCGATCTCGGCGCAGATCTCGGCGGCCTGCTCGCAGATGGGATTGCCGATATCTGCGGCGTTGAGCGCCATGATCATCTTGTATCGCAGGTCCGTCATGGCCACCTCCGCGGCTGGGGTCCGCACGGCGCGGCCCGGCGGGCCGCGCTGGCACGAGTGCGCGACCAGCCTACGCCGGGGCCGCGCCGGGCGACCGTCGCGCAAACCGGCGCCTGGCGCGCGCACGCTTGATATTGACCGGCCGCGGTGCGATCGTGGGGCGATACCCGATGATCATGCAAATCGCCTATTCACAGGACGGAAACTCCTGATTCATCTTTCCGTCGGCTCGCCTTTCCTTAGCTCTGCTCGAAATGACGCCAGAAGAAAAATGACGCCGGAAGAATATGCGCGGGCACGGAGATACGCCGGGCCGCAGCTGCCCGCACCCGGCTGGGGAGGAATTTCCGTGGCCGAAGCGAAAAAGAAGTGGCGATCAGCGGCGGGCGGGCGGCAGCCCGCCGACCCGCCGAGGGCGGCGGCGGCCCGCTGCGGTAGACAAGGCGTCAGCACCGACTACGCGGCCGCGCGGGCATCCACGCTTGGCTGCGATCGCTACGTTGGTGATAGCGGCGCGGTTGTGGGCATGCCCACGGTTGGCGCGTCCGCGCCGCTGAGGGAGCTGCTCATGAAGTTCGGGTTCACGCCCGGGCAGGTATCGCAGGTCGCGCGCGAGCGCGCGGCCGCAGCCGGACAAGTCGCAGGAGCGGCAGGAGTCGCAGGAGCGGCAGGAAAGGACAGCACGTGAAGGCCACGGAGACACTGCACGAGCGGGGCCAGAGCCTCTGGCTCGACAACATCACCCGCGCGCTGCTCGACGCGGGCACGATCCAGCACTACATCGACGCCTACTCGGTGACCGGCCTGACCTCGAATCCGTCGATCTTCGACAAGGCGATCGGCTCGGGTGACTACGACGCCGCCATCGCGGCCAAGGCCGCGCAGGGGCTTTCCGGCGAGGATCTCTTCTTCGACCTGGCCATCGAGGACCTGCGGCGTGCCGCAGACGCGTTCCTCGGCGTGCACGAGCGAACCGACGGCGTCGACGGCTGGGTCTCCCTTGAGGTCTCCCCGCTGCTCGCGCACGACACCGAGCGCACGGTCGAGGCGGCCAAGGCGCTGCATGCCCGGGCGGGCCGGACCAACCTGTTCATCAAGATTCCCGGCACGCCGGAAGGGCTGCCGGCCATTACCGAGTCCATCGCGGCCGGGGTGCCGATCAACGTCACGCTGCTGTTCTCCGCCGAGCAGTACCTGGCCGCCGCCGACGCCTACCTCCAGGGTGTGGAGCAGCGGGTCGCGGCCGGCCTGGACCCGGCCGTCCCGTCGGTCGCGTCGGTCTTCATGTCGCGCTGGGACGTCGCGGTGGCCCAAGCGGTGCCGGCTGAGCTGACCGACCGGCTCGGCCTCGCGGTCGGGCAGGCCACCTACCGCGCGTACCGCGAGCTGCTCAACTCGGACCGGGCGCTGCGGCTGGAGAACGCGGGCGTGCGCATGCAGCGGCTGCTCTGGGCCAGCACCGGGACGAAGAACCCGGAGGCGTCCGACACGCTGTACGTGCACGGCCTGGCGGCCCCGTTCACGATCAACACGATCCCGGATAAGACGCTGGAGGCCTTCTACGACCACGGCGAGGTAGGCGATCCGATGCCCGCCGACGGCGGTGATTGCGACGAGGTGCTGGCCAAGTTCACCGCCGCGGGGGTCGACGTGCAGGCACTCGCCGCGAAACTGCAGAGTGACGGCGCCACCGCGTTCGTCGATTCGTGGACCGAGCTGATGGACCGGATCGCGGCGCAGAGCAGGTCGCTGACCTGAGCGACGATCACCGGCCGTCGGGGTTCGCCCCGGCGGCCCCGGCTGCCCGGCGGCCCCGGCGGCCTGACTACCCCGAGTGGCCCGGGCCCCGGGCCGGATGACCAACCGGAGGACGACAGATGCCGACCATCCCGCTTCGCGAGCGCCCGTCGTGGAAGGCGCTGGAGCAGCATCACGCCGAGATCGGCGGCCGCCACCTGCGGGAGCTATTCGCCGAGGATCCGGGCCGGGGCGAGCGGCTGACCGCCGAGGCGGCCGGCCTCTATCTGGATTACTCGAAGAACCGGGTCACCGATGAGACGCTGCGGCTGCTGATCGCCCTGGCCGGCGAGTCAGAGCTGGAGCAGCGCCGGGACATGATGTTCGCCGGCGCGCCGGTCAACACCTCGGAGGGCCGGTCGGTCCTGCACGTGGCGCTGCGGATGCCCAAGGGCAGCTCGCTCATCGTCGACGGCACCGACGTGGTCGCGCAGGTGCACGAGGTGCTGGACCGGATGGCTGACTTCGCCGGGCGGGTCCGGTCCGGTCAGTGGCAGGGCTTCACCGGCAAGCCGATCAGGAACATCATCAACGTCGGCATCGGCGGCTCCGACCTCGGGCCGGTGATGGCCTACGAGGCGCTGCGCTACTACAGCCGTCGTGACCTGACGTTCCGCTTCGTCTCCAACGTCGATGCCACCGACTTCGTCGAGGCGACCCGCGACCTGTACGCCGACGAGACGCTGTTCATCATCTCGTCCAAGACGTTCGGCACCCTGGAGACCCTGACCAACGCCCGGTCGGCGCGGGACTGGGTGGTCGGCCAGCTGGGCGACGACGCGGCCGTGGCCAAGCATTTCGTCGCCGTCTCGACGAACGCCGAGCGGGTGGCCGAGTTCGGCATCGACACGGCGAACATGTTCGGCTTCTGGGACTGGGTCGGCGGCCGGTACTCGATGGACTCGGCCATCGGCCTGTCCACCATGCTCGCTATCGGCCCCGGCCATTACGGCGAGCTGCTGGCCGGGTTCCACGAGATGGACGAGCATTTCCGCACCGCCCCGCTCGGCCAGAACCTGCCGGCGCTGATGGGGCTGCTCTCCGTCTGGTACGGGGACTTCTTCGACGCGCAGACCGCCGGCGTGATGCCGTACGAGCAGTACCTCAAGCGGCTCCCCGCCTACCTGCAGCAGCTGACGATGGAATCCAACGGCAAGCACGTGACGCTGGACGGGACCACCGTCGATTACCAGACCGGGGCGGTCTACTGGGGCGAGCCGGGCACCAACGGCCAGCACAGCTTCTACCAGCTCATTCATCAGGGCACGAAGCTGATCCCGGTGGACCTGATCGGCTTCGGCAAGAGCCTCAACCCGCTGGGCGACCATCACGACATCCTGTCCTCCAACGTATTCGCGCAGGCCCAGGCGCTGGCGTTCGGCAAGACCGAGGAGCAGGTGCTGGCCGAGGGCACCGCGCCGGAGGTAGCGCCGCACCGGGTGATGCAGGGCAACCGGCCGACCAATGTCCTGCTGGCCGAGAAGCTGACCCCCCACCTGCTCGGCGCGCTGGTCGCGCTGTACGAGCACAGCGTGTTCACCCAGGGCACGATCTGGGGAATCGACTCCTTCGACCAGTGGGGGGTCGAGCTCGGCAAGGTGCTGGCCGCGGCGATCATCCCCGAGCTGGAAAGCGCGGCCGAGCCCGAGCTGGCCCATGACTCGTCCACCAATGCCCTGATCCGGCACTACCGCAGCCTGAAGAGCTAGCGGGCCAACAGCGAGGAGAGCAGCAATGACAACCGACAGGCCCATGCAGCTCGGCATGATCGGGCTCGGGCGGATGGGCGCGAACCTGGTCCGCCGGCTGACCCGGGACGGCCACCACTGCGTCGTCTATGACCACACGCCGGATCACGTGAAGCAGCTGGAGAGCGAGGGCGCGACCGGCGCGACATCGCTCGCGGACTTCGTCGCCAAGCTGGACAAGCCCAGGGCCGCCTGGATGATGCTGCCCGCCGCCGTGACCGGCCCGGTCCTGGACGAGCTGGCCGGGCTGCTGGAGCCGGGCGATGCCGTGATCGACGGCGGGAATTCGTACTACCGGGATGACATCATCCGGGCGAAGCAGCTGAAGCCGAAGCAGATCCACTACCTGGACTGCGGCACGTCCGGCGGGGTGTTCGGCCTGGACCGCGGCTTCTGCCTGATGATCGGCGGCGAGGACGAGCCGGTCGAGCGGCTGGACCCGATCTGGGCCAGCATCGCGCCCGGCTTCAGCAGCGCCGAGCCCACCCCCGGCCGGACCAAGACGACCGGCACCGCCCCGGACGGCTACCTGCACTGCGGGCCGAGCGGGGCCGGGCACTTCGTCAAGATGGTCCACAACGGCATCGAGTACGGCATGATGGCCGCGATCGCCGAGGGCCTGTCCATCATCAAGCACGCCAACATCGGCCAGGCGGATGTGTCCTCCGCCGACGCCGAGACCACTCCCCTGCGTGACCCCGAGTTCTACCAGTACGACATCGATGTCGCCGAGGTGGCCGAGGTATGGAGGCGCGGTTCGGTGGTCGGCTCCTGGCTGGTTGACCTGACGGCGGACGCGCTGGCCAGGTCGCCGCAGCTGGATGACTTCGAGGGCCGCGTCTCGGACTCCGGCGAGGGCCGCTGGACCGTGCTGGCCGCGGTCGACGAGGGCGTTCCCGCTCCGGTCATCACGGCCGCGCTGATCGAGCGGTTCGAGTCCCGCGGCCTCGGCGAGTTCACCGACAAGATCCTGTCCGCGATGCGCAGCGAGTTCGGCGGCCACGCCGAGAAGAAGGTGTAACGGGCCTGCATCCTGTTTCATATTTTTCCTACCGTAATACTTGACTTTAGGGCCGGAGCGGCGCAGGTTGGCTAGCAGAGACCAGCCAGCCGAAAGGTGCCACTCGCATGACCCAGGTCCAGGATCACCCAGCCGCCCGCCCTGACGGCTCGCCCGCGCCCGGCCGCTACCAGCACATCGACGTCACCCAGGTGGGCGGCTCCATCGGTGCCGTGATCGGCGGGATCCGCATCGGCGGCGAGGCCGGCCCGGCCGCCGTGACCGAGCTACGGGCCGCGCTGCTCCGCCACAAGGTCGTGTTCCTGCGCGACCAGTTCCACGCCACCGACGCCGACCAGCTCGCCTTCGCCCGCCTGCTCGGCGCGACCACCAGGCCGCATCCGACCGTGTCCGGTGACGGCCAGGCCATCCTGCCGATCGACTCCGAGCAGGGCAAGGCCAACAGCTGGCACACCGACGTCACGTTCGTTGACCGGGTCCCGGCGATCAGCCTGCTGCGCGCGATCACCCTGCCGCCGTACGGCGGGAGCACCGTCTGGGCCAACACCGCCGAGGCCTACCGCCGGCTGCATCCGGCGCTGAAGGCGCTGGTCGGCGGGCTGCGCGCGGTGCATACCAACCGGTATGACTATGCCGCCGAGCGCCCGCAGATCGGCGGTATCGACGTCCGGGAACAGGATTACCGGGAGCAGTTCCGGCACCTGGAATTCGAGACCGAGCACCCGGTGGTCCGGATCCACCCGGAGACCGGCGAGCCGACCTTGCTGCTGGGCCACTTCGTCCGCTCATTCACCGGCCTGAGCACGGCTGACTTCAACGACCTGTTCGCCGTGCTGCAGCGGCACATCACCCGGCTGGAGAACACGGTGCGCTGGACCTGGCGCGACGGTGACATGGCCATCTGGGACAACCGGGCCACCCAGCACTATGCGGTGGCCGACTACGACAGCCTGCCGCGGCTACTGCACCGGATCACCATCGCGGGCGATATCCCGGTCGGCATCAGCGGCGACACCAGCGTCGTGCGCAAGGGCGACGCCAGCCACTACTCGCGGCTCGCGGCCTAAGCCGGGCGGGGCCGGCGGCCCGTCCGGCCGGTCCCCGCCCGGCGGTTCCCCGCCCGGCGGTTCCCCGCCCGGCAGGCCCCGGTCGGGCAGCGGCACGTCCGGCAGCGTGGTGATGGCCCGCACCATGGCGGGCCGCCAGATCGCGACGGCCGCCATCACCAGCGCGAGCAGCACCGCGGATGCCGCGGTGGTCCAGCCGATCCCGATCCGGTCGATCACCGGTCCCTGCACCAGCGAGCCGACCGGATAGGCCACGCCGAGAGCGACCAGGTAGAAGCTGAGCACCCGGCCCCGGTACGCCTGCGGGGCCCGGAGCTGGACGACGGTGGAGAGGCCGGACAGCACGCCGATGTACACCAGCCCGACGGCGAACAGCGTGGCGGCGCCCCACCAGGGCGTCCGCGATGTGCTGTAAGCCACCAGCGCCACCGGGAGCAGGACCAGGCTCCCGCCGAGCACGCGGCCCCGGCCGAACCGGGCCGCCAGCGGCGCGAGCGCGAGCGCGCCCGCCACCGCGCCGACGCCCTGCGCGGTCGTGAGCAGCCCGGTCGTCTGCGCGACCGCGCGGGCGCCGCCGCCGGTGAGGTGGTGGGCCATCACCGGGACCAGGGCGATGAACGGCGAGGCGACGAAGGCGACCACGGCGATCGTGACAATGGCGGCCCAGCAGGACGGCTCCCGTCGCGCGGCCCGGAAGCCCGATCGCAGCGAGGCGAACAGGCCCGCGGTCGCGCCGCCCGGCGGCGCGAGCCGGACGAAGGCGAGCGCGACCACGACCGCGAGAAACGACGCCGCGTTGGCCTCGAACGCCACCGGATAGCCGAATGCGGCCACCGTGGCCCCGGCCAGGGCCGGGCCGGCGATGCGGCCGAGATTGAACTGGGCGGAATTGAGCGAGATGGCGGCCAGGAACTCTTGCTTGGGCACCAGGTCCGGCAGGATCGCCTGCTGGAAGGGCCCGACCAGGGCGGACGCCGACCCCTGCAGCGTGACCAGCAGGACGAGCGCGGCCGGGTTGTCATGACCGGCCGCCACCAGCGCCGCCAGCACGACGGCGCTCGCCGCCGCGGCGAGGTTCCCGATGACGAGTACCGGCCGCCGCGGCAGCCGGTCGGCCAGGGCGCCGCCGATCGGCGACAGCAGGCCGATGGGCAGGAATGCTCCGGCGGCGACCAGGACGGCCCAGGTCGCCTGGCCGGTCTGCGTGATGACCAGGGCGCCGACGGCGACGGTCTGCATCCAGGATCCGATATAGGAAACGAGCCCCGCCGCCCAAAGCAGCGCGAAGCTGCGATGCCGGAGCGGCCGCAGCGAGACCAGACCGCGGGCCGGGCGGGCCGCCTGCCGCTCCGGAATGCCGGATTCGTCGGTGGGGGCCAGCACAGCGGCCACGTTACCGCCTCCCCGTAACACCCCACTTCGAGCAGGCGCTTTACGCGTCCCGCTGACCACGGCCCGGGACCGCGCGGCAGGATGGCGGCATGCGCGCGATTCTGGTGGAGCAGTTCGGGGTCAGCCCGGCCGTAGCGGACGTGCCGGACCCGGTGGCCCCCGACCACGGGGTCGTGCTGCGGGTGGCGGCCACCGGGCTGTGCCGCAGCGACTGGCACGGCTGGCAGGGCCACGACCCGGACATCCGGCTGCCGCATGTGCCCGGGCACGAGATCGCCGGGACGATCGTCGCAGCCGGGCGGGATGTGCGCGGCTGGTCGGCCGGGGACCGGGTGACGGTTCCGTTCGTCTGCGCCTGCGGTGCCTGCGAGCAGTGCCGGGACGGCAACCAGCAGGTCTGCCTCAATCAGGAGCAGCCCGGGTTCAGCTACTGGGGCTCGTTCGCCGAGTACGTCGCGGTCCCGTGGGCGCAGGTCAACCTCGTCCGGCTGCCCGACCGCCTCGGCTTCGACGAGGCGGCCAGCCTGGGCTGCCGCTTCGCCACCGCGTACCGCGCCGTCCGGCAGGTCGGGCGGGTCGCGGCCGGCGATCAGGTGGCGGTATTCGGCTGCGGCGGCGCCGGGCTCGCGGCGGTGATGATCGCGGCCGCGTCGGGCGCCGAGGTGATCGCGATCGATATCAGCCCGGCCGCGCTCGCGCTGGCCGCGCGGCACGGGGCGGCGCACACCCGGGACGCCGGTCCCGGCGCGGCCGGATATGTGCGGGAGATCACCGGTGGCGGCGCGCAGCTCAGCATCGACGCCATCGGCTCGGCGCAGGTGGCGCAGTCGGCACTGGAGTGCCTGCGGCCACGTGGCCGGCACGTGCAGATCGGGCTGCTGCCCGGTGACGTCACCCTCGACCTGACGGCGCTGATCAGCCGGGAACTGCAGTGGCTGGGCAGTCACGGGATGGCGGCGCATGAGTATCCCGGGATGCTCGAACTCGTCGGCTCCGGCGCGGTGCGGCCGGGCGACCTGGTGACCCGGATCATCGGGCTGAGCGAGGTGCCCGCCGCGCTGGCCGCGATGGGCACGGCCAGTACCCCCGGGGTGACGGTGATCCACCCGCTCGCGGGAAGATAAGGCATGCACCCAGCGAAGCCCGCGCGACCGAAGGCGGCCCGCCCGTGAGCCCGGCCGCGAAGCCCGGCCGGACCGGGAAGCCAGCCAGCGCAGCGAAACCAGCCAGCAAAGCAAAGCCCGGCCGCGCAGCGAAGCCAGCCAGCACGGCAAAGCCGGCCAGCACGGCGGCGGGGCGCCGCCCGATGACGGTGCCCCGCCCTGATAACCACGTCATAGTCCTGTTCGGCGCCACCGGAGACCTGGCCCGGCGGAAGCTGCTGCCTGGCCTCTTCCACCTGGTCAAGGCCGGGCTGATGCCGGAGGGCTATCAGGTCATCGGCTCGGCGCCGGCCTCGTCCGCGCTCAGCGACGACGACTTTCGCAAGCACGCGAAGGATGCCGTGGCCGAGTTCGGCAACTCCAAGCCGACCGGGTCCGCCTGGAAGGCGTTCGCGGCCGCGCTGCACTTCGCCGCGGCCGACCCGGGTGATACGGCACCGCTGGTCGCTGCGGTCAACGCGGCCGAGAAGGAGATCGGCGGCCAGCCACGCCGCCTTTTCCACCTGGCCGTGCCGCCGGCCGCCTTCGCGTCGGTCGTCGGGATGCTCGGCGACTCGGGCCTCGCGACCGCGAACTCGCGCGTGATCGTCGAGAAGCCGTTCGGCACCGATCTCGCCTCGGCTAAGAAGCTGAACGAGACGATCCATGCGGTCTTCGACGAGTCGCAGATATTCCGGATCGACCACTTCCTCGGCAAGGAGTCCATCGACAACATCCTCGCCCTCCGTTTCGCCAACGGGTTCCTGGAGCCGATCTGGGACCGCCAGCACATCAGCCACGTGCAGATCGACGTGCCGGAGGAGATCGGCATCGAGGGCCGCGCCCAGTTTTTCGAGGGCACCGGCGCGTTCCGGGACATGATCGTGACGCATTTGTTCCAGGTGCTGGGGTTCGTCGCGATGGAGCCGCCGACGTCGATGGCCGCGAAGTCGCTGCGGGATGAGAAGGGCAAGGTCTTCGACGCGATCAGGCCGCTCGACGTGGCGCACGTCGTCCGCGGCCAGTACGCGGGCTACCGGGACGAGCCGGGCGTCTCGGCCACCTCGCAGACCGAGACATTCGCCGCCTTGCGCGTCGAGGTGGACAACTGGCGCTGGGCCAACGTGCCCTTCTACCTGCGGTCGGGAAAGTCACTCCCGCAGCGCCGCCAGGTGATCACGCTAACCCTCCGGGCGCCGGTCATGCAGATGTTCGGAGACGAGACGCGGGCCATGCACCGGGCGAAGGGAAACCAGCTGGTCATCGACTTTGATGATCCGGGCTGGATCACCCTCCGCTTCCTGGCCAAGCAGCCCGGCCCGGGGATGCACCTCGGCGAGACGGAGATGACCTTCCGCTACGACGACTCGTTCGGCCGGAAGCACGGGCTAGAAGCCTATGAGCGGCTGCTCCTGCTGGCCATGCTGGGCGACCAGTCGCTTTTCACCCGCGCGGACGGGATCGAGCGGGTGTGGGAGATCTCCGCCCCGCTGCTGGACGACCCGCCGCCAGTGGAGCTCTACTCCCCCGGCACCTGGGGGCCCGACTCGGCGGACCGGCTGATCGCGCCGTACCGCTGGTACCTGCCGGACGGCAAGGAGCCGGACGGCAGCCCGTCGAAGGTCAGCTCGTCGAAGGGCAGCTCGTCGAAGGGCAGCCCATCGAAGGTCAGCCCATCGAAGGGCAGCTCGTCGAAGGGCAGCCGGTCGAAAAGCAGCGCGTCAGGAGGCAGCTAGCCAGCGCCGGCAAATATCTGTACGCTAAACCTGTACGGCCATACGGTATTTCGATACAGTAAGGCTGTGCCGGGCCGTGGTGGCCGGGCGGAAGGCGGTGCCCGGTGATTACGAACGTCGTCGCGAAACCAGTCGTTGCGGTGCCCGCTGGGGCGAAGCCCGCTGGCGCGCTAGCAGCCGGCGCAGTAGCAGCCGGCGCGAGGCCCGTCGTTGCGGAGCCAGCGGCCGCTCCGGCCGGCAAGGGCCTGCGGGCCGGGTCGCTGGGCCTGATCTCAAGCGTGGTGATCGCGGTCTCGTCGACCGCGCCCGCGTACAGCATGGCGGCGACGCTCGGCCTGATCATCGCGATCGTCGGCGTGCACAGCCCGGGCACGCTGATCGCCTCGTTCCTGCCGATGCTCTGCATCGCCTACGCATTCCGCGAGCTGAACAAGGTGGATCCGGATTGCGGCACGACGTTCACCTGGACGACCCGCGCATTCGGGCCGCTGACCGGCTGGATGGGCGGCTGGGGGATCATCGCCGCGGACGTGATCGTGATGGCCAGCCTGTCGCAGATCGCTGGCCGCTACGCGCTGCTGCTGGTGGGCGCCGACGGGCTGGCGGCGCAGACGCTCTGGGTGACCGCCGGCGGGCTGATCTTCATCGGCCTGCTGACCTGGATCTGCTACCGGGGCATTGAGGTCTCGGCCCGGCTGCAGCAGATCCTGCTCGCCGTCGAGCTGGTCACGCTGGGCATCTTCGCGGTGGTGGCGTTCGTCAAGGCGGGCACCGGCCATGCGCTGCCGGGCGCGGCGCATCCGTCCGCCGCCTGGCTGAACCCGTGGACCGGGTCCTTCGGCAGCCTGTCGAACTCTTTCCTGCTCGCCGTTTTCATCTACTGGGGCTGGGACTGCGCGCTCAGCGTCAATGAGGAGACCAAGGACAAGGCCAGGACCCCCGGGCGGTCCGCGGTCATCTCAACGGTCCTGCTGGTCGCCGTGTTCGCGGTGGTCAGCACGGCGGCGCTGGCCTTCGCCGGGCCCGCCTTCCTGGCCCAGCACAGCACCGACGTCCTCAGCGCGATGTCCACCGCGGTGCTCGGCAGCACGGCGGGCAAGCTGCTGGTCCTGTGCGTCCTGACCTCGGCGACGGCGTCGGCCCAGACCACGATCATGCCCACCGCCCGCGCCACGCTGGCCATGGCCGCGCACCGGGCGCTGCCGGCCCGGTTCGCGAAGATGCATCCCCGCTACCTGACGCCCACCACGGCCACCCTGACGATGGGGGCCATCTCCGCGATCTTCTACGTCGGGCTGACGCTGACCTCGAAGAACGTGCTCGCTGACTCGGCCGCGTCGGTCGGCCTGCTGATCGCGTTCTACTACGGCCTGACCGGGTTCGCGTGCGCCTGGTTCTTCCGGCGCGAACTGCTGGCCAGCCCGCGTTCCCTGGTCTTCAAGGGCATCCTGCCGGCCGCTGGCGGCCTGGCGCTGCTGGCCGCGTTCGTCCTTTCGATCAAGTCCTACTGGCCGGCCGCGAGCAGCTACTCGAGCTTCGCCGGGATCGGCGGGATCTTCCTGATCGGCGCCGGCTCCCTGCTGACCGGGGTGGTCCTTATGCTGGTGGCGCGGTGGCGGCTGCCCGCATTCTTCGGCGGCGGCACGCTGCCGGAAGTCCGGCGTCCGGCGCAGGATAGGGAGAGGAACGATGCGGCATGACCCCGGTTGAGACAGCGGCCCGGCCGGCCGGCGCCCCGCGCCCGGGCCGCGGCACCCGGCGGGCCGGCCGCCGGAAGGTGGCCGTCCTGGAGGCCGCGATCCGCGTCATCGCCGCGCGCGGCGCCGAGGCCACCCGGTTCGCGGACGTGGCCGCCGAGAGCGGCGTCCCGGTCAGCACCCTGCAGTACTACTTCGGCTCCCGCGAGGATCTCCTGGTCGCCGCGTTCCGGCACGCCTCCGGCACCGAGATCGCCGCGCTGGAGGCCGAGCTCGCTGAGCTGGCCGACCCCTGGGACCGGCTGACCCGCATCGTCACCCGGGCGCTGGGCGGCTACCGGACCGAGGAAGCTGGCTCCGGCCGGCTGTGGATCGAGTCGTGGCACTTCGGCATCAGGGACGCCGAGATGCGGGCGGACGCGCTGCGCGACTACGGGGCCTGGCGCCGCCTGGTCGCCGATGCCGTCCGCTCGGGAACGGCCAGCGGCCGCTTCGCGGTCGGGCCCCCGCCCGAGCGCATCGCCGTGCTGACCATCGCGCTGGTGGACGGAGTCGGCATCCCGCTCGCGCTCGGCGATCCGGAGCTCACCCCGGCCGGCGCGACCGCTGACGTCATGGCGGCCCTGGCTGGCCTGCTCGGCCTGCCGCCGGGCTGAGCCTAGGCCGCCGTGCCGCCCGCCGCCGTGCCGCCCGCCGCCTGGGCGTGCCGGCGGACCGCATCGATGACCGCCGCCGTGGCCGGCCACGCCTGCGTCCCGGCCCGGACCACGCTCCACATCCGGCGGTCGGTCGGCGTCAGCGGGATGGGCACCATCCGGACCCGATCCGACCCCGGCGCGTCGGCCGGCAGCAGGCAGACGCCGTGGCCGGCCAGCACCAGATCGATGACCAGCTCCAGGCTGTCCGCGCGGTGCCGGATCCGCGGCGTCCACCCGGCCAGGGCGCAGAACCGGCTGGCCAGCTCGTCGTCACTCGGGTCGCGGGAGTCGCCGATCCAGGGCTCGTCGCGAACGCTGTCCAGATCGGCCGGCGTGCGGATCAGCGCCGGGACCGCCGAGTCCGGCGGTACCGCCAGCATCATCGGGCTGGTGCCCAGCAACTCGCGGACATGCCGCCCGCCCCGCGGGACCAGCGTGTAGTCGTGCACGAGGCCAAGGTCTATCTGGCCGGCGTCGAGCAGTTCATCTACCTCGGTCGGCTCCCGTTCCTGCAGTTCAAGCTCCAGCAGCGGGTAGATGCCAGCCAGCTCATCGGCCACCGGCAGGACATGCTGCCGGAGCGCCGAGGTGAACCCGGCCACCCGCAGCAGCCCGCTGGGCGGTGAGCCGGCCGCCAGGTCAACCTCGGCGGCGGTGACCGCGGCCAGGATTCCCTCCGCATGCACCACCAGCCGCCGGCCGGCCGGCGTCAGCCGAACGCGGCGCCCGGCCGACTCCAGCAGGGGCACCCCGGCCTCCCGCTGCAGCGCGGCCAGCTGCTGGCTGACCGCGGATGTCCCGTAGCCGGTGGCCGCCGCGACCGCGGACATGGTGCCGAGCCGGGACAGCTCGACCAGAACCCTCAGCTTCCGGACGTCCATCGGCCTATTATCCATCTTTTCGCAATAGTGAGACCAGTTATCTGCACTGGACGTGGACAGTGAGAGGGGATGGAATGGGTTGATGAAGATTCCCGCGCCCGCCCTGGCCGTCGCGTCCATGCTGTCGGTACAGACGGGCGCGGCCCTCAGCACGCACCAGTTCGAGGCGCTCACGCCGGCGGCTCGGCCTGGCTGCGGCTGTCCATCGCGGCCGTCATCCTGCTGCTGATCACCCGGCCGCGGCTTCGCTCCATCGGCTGGCCGGTGCTGCGCGGCGCATTGCTGCTGGGGGCCGTGACGGCCGTGATGACGCTGGCGTTCATCGAGGCGGTGGCCCGGATACCGCTCGGCACCACGGCGGCCATCGAGTTTCTCGGGCCGCTCGGCGTGGCCGCCTTCCGGAGCCACCGGCGGTCCGCACTGGCCTGGCCCGCCCTGGCCATGCTGGGCGTGATCGGCCTGACCCACCCGTGGCAAGGGTCGCTGAATCTGGTCGGCGTCGCCTTCGCCCTGATCGCCGCGGCCGGCTGGGCGGGCTACATCCTGCTCACCCAGCGGGTCGGCGCGCAGCTCTCCGGGCTGCAAGGGCTCGCGCTGTCCCTGGGCACGGCGGCCCTGGTCGCCGCGCCGGTGGCCGCCTGGCCGGCCCTGCACGGCCTGACCCCGGTGCTGGCCGTGCAGAGCCTCGGGCTGGCCGTGCTCGTTCCGCTGCTGCCTTTCTCGCTGGAACTGCTGGCGCTGCGGCGCATGCGGGTCGCCGCGTTCGGCACCCTGATGGCGCTGGAGCCGGGCATCGCGGTGCTCATCGGCCTGCTGCTGCTGCGCCAGCTGCCCGAGGTCTCGCAGGCCGCCGGGGTCGTGCTGGTGGTCATCGCGGGCATCGGCGCGCAGCGCGGCGCGCCGCCGCCGGTGGTCGGCGATGACCTGGCGGAAGCATCCGTGCTGCGCCGCCAGCGACGGCCGCGACCGCAGCGGCAGCCAGCGGCGGCCGGGCCCGGGACGCCAATCGCGGCAGCGCCGCGGCGCTGCCGCGGGCAGGAATCGTGACCGGCCGGCCGAGCCGGGCCCGCCCCCGGGCGCCGCGGAGCGTCCTTAGCTAGCCTGGGTTCCTAGCTAGCCTGGGTTCCGGCCACCCAGTCGCCATGCTCGAGGATCTCCGCCGCACCCCGGACCACGCACCGCAGCGGGTCGTCCACGACGAGGGCCGAGATGCCCGCGGCCGCCTCGATCCGGCTGGCCAGGCCGGGCAGCATGGCGCAGCCCCCGGCGATGCGGATCTTTCCCCGGACCACGTCCTCGGCCAGGTTGGGCGGGATGTCCGACAGGAGTTCCTGCACCGAGTCGATGATCGCGGCGACCGGGCGCTCCAGCGCGGTGGCCACCAGCGATCCGGGCACCTGCTCCACCCGCGGGGTCCGGCGCGCGGCATCGACGCCAACTGCCTCCACCGCGGCGGTCCCGATTTCGGCCAGGCCCACCGTCATCTTCAGGCCCCGGGCGGCGTTGCGGCCGATGAGCAGGCCGTACTCGGCCTTGACGGCGCGGGAAATCTCATCGTCCATGACGTTGCCCCCGACGCGCAGCGACACCGAGCGCACCACGTGGCCGCCGGCCAGCACCGCGACCTCGGTCGTGCCGCCCCCGATATCCACGATGAAAGCGCCGGACCCGGCCGCGAGGTCGAAGCCGGCCCCGGCCGCCGCGGCGATCGGCTCGTCGATGAGCCGCACGGTGCAGCGGGGCCGCTGGGCCTCGACCGCGGCGGCCAGGGATCGCCGCTCGACCCAGGTCGCGCCGCCCGGCACGCAGACCACGGCCGAGGGCCGCAGCAGGCTGCGGCGCAGGTGGGCCTGGCGCAGGAAGGCCCGCAGCATGGCCGCGGCCGCGTCCAGGTCCGCGATGACCCCGTCCCGCAGCGGGTGGATGACCTCGATGTCCTGAGGTTCCTTCCCGGCCAGCGCATCGGCGGCCAGGCCCACGGCGGCGATCTTGCCGGTGGTCCGGTCGACGGCGATCGCCGAGGGTTCCTCGACGACGATGCCGCGGCCCAGGACACAGACGAGCGTGTTGACCGTGCCGAGGTCGATCGCTACGCCAGCTCGCAGCCGCATGGAACCCGCCCTTTGCCCTGAAATGCCGTCCCGTCTTCCCCAGTATTGTGGCCTCTGCGCCACCCGGGGGGCGGACCGGAGTGGTAATAAGGCCGCCGGCCGCCGCAAACAGGCCCGGCCAGCGGCCGCGCGGCCCGGCGCCGAGCGGGTCCGGCCAGGCCAGATCCCGGCCCGGGCGGGCGGTAGCCTCTCACCATCGGCCGCTTACCATCGACGCTTAACTCGACAAGGAGCAGATCGACATGTCCCTCTTCCAGCGAGCCCATGACATCGTCGCGGCCAAGGCCAACAAGGCGCTCGACGCCGCCGAGAAGCCCGACGAGATGCTTGACCTGTCGTACGAGCAGATGCTGGACCAGATCACCCAGGTCCGCCGGGGGCTGGTGTCCATCGCCGCCTCGCGGAAGCAGATCGAGCTGCAGGAGCAGCAGCTTCAGCACACGGCCGACCATCTCCAGGACCAGGCCAAGGCCGCGCTGGCGCAGGGCAAGGAGGATCTGGCCCGGGAGGCTCTCTCCCGCAAGGCCGCGACCCAGGCCCAGATCGACGGGATGGAGCCGCAGCGCCAGGAGCTCGCCGAGCAGGAGCAGAAGCTGGAGCAGACCCTCGCTGCGCTGCAGAAGAAGGTCAACGACTTCCGGACGAAGAAGGAAGTGCTGAAGGCGCAGTACACCGCGGCACAGGCCGAGACCTCGGTGAACGAGAGCGTCGCGGGGATCTCAACGACCTTCGGTGATTCCGGAGCGGCGCTGCAGCGGGCGCAGGACAAGATCGCCACCATGCAGGCCAGGGCGGGCGCCATGGACGAGCTGCTCCAGTCCGGGGTCCTGGAGGACGTCGGCGGCGACACCGACGACATCCAGCGGGAACTCGACGAGGCCGGGTCAGCCGCCCAGGTGGACTCCGAACTCGCCGCGCTCAAGGCCCAGATCGCCGCCCCGGCTGCGCCCGAGCTGACGGCCGGAACCTGACCGCGCGCTGAGACCGGCCAGCGCAGTTTAATGGCGGCATAACAGCAGATGGCTAGTCGACGTGAGGCCTGCTTTCCTGCTGGGTAATCCGCATGATTTAGGTATGCACCCGAGCCGCCAGACGAGGGCCCTGTTCGCTCCGGTGACCCAGGCGTGAGCCTGGAGGCGCCCCCCAGCCGGGCGGGGGTAGCAGCCAAGCGGGCAGTTCGGTCGTCCCTGATGGCGGCCCGGAGGCTGACCAGCGAGGCGGGGATGCTGCCCGGCTTCCTGATTGTCGGCGGCCAGCGGTGCGGCACCGTCTCGATGAGCCGGGCGCTGAGCGAGCACCCGGCCTTGTTCGGCGCCGTGCTGCATCAGGAGGTGCACTACTTCGACACCGGATACGCCCGCGGGCTGGCCTGGTACCGGAGCCACTTCCCGCTCCGGGCGCGGGCGCGGCTGGCGACCCGCACCGACCGGGCGGCGACGGCGACGGCCTTCGAGTCGAGCCCGTACTACCTGTTCCACCCGCTGGCCGCCGAGCGGATCTCCCGCGACCTGCCCGGGGTGAAACTCCTGGTGCTGCTGCGCGACCCGGTCGAACGCGCATATTCCGCGCACGCCCACGAGACGTTCCTGGGCTACGAGACGGAACCATTCGAGCGGGCGCTGGAACTCGAAGCCGCCCGGCTCGAAGGCGAGACCGAACGGATCATCTCGGACCCGGGCTACGTCAGTCGCAGCCACCAGCATCACGCCTACCGGACCCGGGGCCAGTACGCCGAGCAACTCGAACGGTTCGGGCAGCTCTTCGGCCGGGACCGGATCCATGTCATCGACAGTGACGCGTTCTTCACCGACCCTGAGCCCCGCTACCACGCCGTGCTCGAATTCCTCGGCCTGCCCCATCGCCGCAGCCCGGTTTTCAAGCGCCACAACTCCCGCCGGCGGGCCCCGATGAGAGCCGGACTGCGGGCCGCCCTGGAGCAGCACTACGGCCCGCACGATCGGCGCCTCGCCCAGTGGCTCGGCTACCGGCCAAGCTGGCGCGCTGACCCGGAGGCGGCCGTGCGACTCTCTTGAGGCGGCCGAAAACTAAGCGTCCGGGCGGCAGCCTCACCGGCGCTGGCGGACCGCGGCGGTCACCGCGGCGGCGAAGGCCCGGGGCGCCTCCCGCGGCGTGAAGTGCCCGGCATCATCGAGGTAAGTCAGCGTGACGTCGGAGAAGAAGTCGTCCAGCCGGTCCGACCAGTCCCGCGGGAAGAGCGGGTCGTGGGCCGGCCACAGCACCGTGGTCGGCACGGCGATCCGGCTTCCCGGGGCGGGCGCCTGCTCGGCTAGCGAGGTGGCGACGGAGCCGGCCCCGGCCCGGTACCAGGCGATCGACGCGGTGAACGCGCCCGGCGGCCCGTAAACCGAGACCAGGTGCCGCTCGTCATCTTCGGTCAGCTCAAAGGCCGGCCCGGACCAGTGCGACCAGAAATGGCGCAGGTACGCGCGGACGGCGTCCGGGCGGCCGTCGATCAGGTCAGTGCACAGGGCGAGCTGATGGAACGACTGATACCAGAACTCCCGCTGCGCCCCGGGCCGCAGGATCCGCTCGCCAATGCCGGGCAGCGGCGGCGACACGACCAGGGCGCTGACCAGGTCCGGTCGTTCGCGCGCCACCGCCTGGGCGATCCGGCTGCCGATGTCGTAACCGGCGATCACGGGCCGGTCGAGCCCGAGTTCCGTGATCAGCCCGGTGATGCTGCGGGCCTGGGCCGCGGCCGTGTACTGGCCCGCCGGATCGGCCCGGTGCTTGTCCGACTGGCCGAACCCGCGCAGGTCAGGCACGACGACATCGGCAGCCGCCGCTACCAGCGGCACGACGTCGCGGTAATCGGTCCGGTCCCCCGGCCACCCGTGCAGCAGCAGCACGCCGGGTCCCTGGCCGGCTCGCTCGTACCCGAGCCGGAAGCCGTCGACCGGCGCTGCCTGCTGCACACCGCCGATTATCGGGCGCGATGACGTCCGGGCACCAGGGCACGGTCAGGCGCCTTGACGGGCGCAGCATTGAAGGATATCTTTCGATAGATGTCTATTAGTAGATCAGACCCGGAAACGCGGCACGACCCCGTGCTGCCGCCCCGCATCGCCGACGCGGCCACGATGCGGGCCATGGCGCATCCGGTCCGGCTCGCGCTGCTGGAGGCACTCGGCCGCGATGAGCCGCTGACCGCGACCGAGGCGGCGGCGATCGTCGGGGAATCGCCCTCGGCGTGCTCGTTCCACCTCCGGATGCTGGCCAAGTACGGCCTGGTCGAGGCGGACGAGGCGATCGGCCGCCGGCGGCCGTGGCGGCGGAAGAACCCGTCCGGCTTCGTCTTCCCGGCCGTGGACGACGACCCGCAGACGTCGCTGGCCGCCGGGGCGCTGTCCGACCTGGTCTGGGGCAGGCTGCTCGACCGGGCCCGCGCGGTGCTCGCCAGCCGGCCGCGGCTCTCCGCCGAATGGCAGGCGATCACCAGCGCGGCGGAGACCGTGGCCTACGTCACGCCCGCCGAGGCGGAGCAATTCCGGGCCGATCTGTGGGCGCTGCTCGGCCGGTATACGGACCGGCTGGAAGATCCGTCGCTCCGCCCGGCGGACTGCCTGCCGGTAGAAGTCCTGCTGTTCAGCTACCCGCTGGACGCGGCAGTCCCGAGGGGATGACCTGATGCGACGGCTGCTGGCGCACCGCAATGCCCGGCTCTACCTCTTCGGGCAGGTCCTATCGCTGCTCGGCGACGGCGCCCTGTGGCTGGCCATGGGCATCTGGATCAAGGTCCTGACGGGCAGCTCGTCCGCGGCGGGCCTATCCTTCTTCGCGCTGGCGCTCGGCAGCCTCTGCGGCCCGTTCGGCGGCATGCTGGCCGACAAGGTGCGCCGCCGCCCGCTGCTGATCGCGACGAACCTGGCCACCGCCGGGCTGGTGCTCCTGCTGCTGCTGGTCCGGGACCGCGAGCAGGTCTGGCTGATCTACGCCGTCATGTTCGGCTACGGCGTGTCCGGCAGCATCCTGGGCCCCGCGCAGACCGCGCTCGTGCAGGGCATCGTCCCCGCTGAGCTGCTCGGCGAAGCGAATAGCCTGCTGCAGACCGCCCAGCAAGGACTCCGGCTCGTGACCCCGCTGGCGGGAGCCGGGCTGTTCGCCGTTTTCGGCCCGGCCCCGGTGATCATCGGCGATGCGGCTACTTTCCTGGTCGCCGTGGCCACCCTGGTCGCCATCAGGATCCGGGAGCGCCGCCCCGCGCCGTCGGGGCAGCGCTGGCTCGCTGAGCTGACCGCGGGCGCACGCCACATCGCGGCTACCATCGTGCTGCGCCAGCTGACCATCACGGCCGCCGTCGTGGTCACCGCGTACGGCCTTTCCGAGACGGTAATTTTCGCCGTCGTCAGCCAGGGGCTGCACCGGCCGACCACATTCCTGGGCATCCTGGTCGCCGCCCAGGGCGTCGGCGCCATCGCCGCGGGCCTGGCCGCCGCGCCGCTGATGGGCCGGCTCACCGAGGGACTGCTGGCCGGCCTGGGCATGATCAGCGCCGCGGTGGGCTTCCTGCTGCTGATTCCGTCGCAGCTGCCGGCCGTGCTGGCCGGCAGCGTGCTGCTCGGCGGCAGCATTTCGTGGATCATCGTCGGCATCATGACCCTCTTCCAGCGCCGTACCCCGCCGGAACTGATGGGCCGGACCGACGCCGCGTTCACCATCGCGTATACCGTGCCGCAGACCTTGGCGATCGCGCTCGGCGCCGGCCTGATCGCCCTGCTGAATTACCGGATCCTGCTGCTGGCCATCGCCGGCCTGATGGCGCTGGCCGCGGGCTACCTCTGCACCCGCCGTGAACAGCGCCGGACCGCGGACGCGCAGCCGCGGCCGGTCATGAGCTGACCGGCGCGCGCTCGTCGAGCAGGCCCTCGCTCATCGTCTGGCCGGCCTTGCGACACGCCACACGGGTGCTAGTGCTTCATTCCAGCATCTTGCGCTTACGCTGGGTTACCTTTGGAAATGTGTGCCCATACGACATTCCGGCGCTGCACGTCGCGCTTGTCCGGATCGGCAGCGGATGACGTCCGGAGACGACGCCGGAAAGCGCGCGGCGGTCGCAGCCGATCATGCGGGTAGCGTGCTGTGCCGCCTCCTGGTCGCCCACCCCGAAGTCGTCGACATCGAGATCCTCGGTCAGACCGAAATGTCCCCGGGGACCATTTCCTACTCGCTGGGCATAATGCTCCCGGACGGCCGGGAGCTGTTCGTCGATGTGGAGGACGCCCGGTGGCCGGGATAGGCGAAGGGAGCCTCGTTCCGTCCTTTATCGCTCTTTCCTGGCGCGCGCCAGGAGCCGGTGACGTCCGGATCTGCCCGGCCGCGCTCAGCCGAGGCTGGTCAGGCCGCGCAGGTCGACGCACGTCGTTTCGCGTACCTTGACGAAGACCATCAGCACGCTGCCGCAGCTGCGGCAGCGTGCCACCGTGCCGGGCGCATCCAGGTAGACGGCGAACTCGGCCACCTTGCTGCTGGTTCCGCAACCGCCGCAAACCCCGGTGGCCGCCGTCATCTCGGTGCCGAATACGTCGTACAGCAGACCGCCGATCGCATTGCCGTCCAGCGATTCCATCAGGCTCCTCCGGTCGCGCCGAACCGCTCGGTCTTGACCCGCTCCGGCGGGTAGCCGGACTGGACCAGGGCTTGCGAGACGGTCTCGACGAAGCTGGTCGGGCCGCAGACATAGGCCAGCGGCATCATGGCGGCGGGCCAGGCGACCTCGCCGAGCAGGCCCGCGTCAACGCGCCTGGCGTAGCCGGTCCAGCCGGGTGGCTGCTGGCGGGTCAGGGTGTGGATGACCTCGACGCCTTCGGCGGGCCGGTCCAGCTCGGCGTGGTAGATCACGTCGGCTAGCGTGCGGGAGGAGTAGAGCAGGCGGGCCGGGACGGCGCTGCCGGTGCGCTGGCGGTGCCGCAGGATGGCCCGCAGCGGCACGATGCCCGAGCCGCCGGCCAGCAGCAGGAGCGGGCCGCCGTCCGGCGGCGCCCAGACGAAGTAGCCGCCGATCGGCCCGCGCAGCTCCAGGTCGTCCCCGGCCCGGAGCTCGTCGGTGAGGTACGGCGAGACCTCACCGTCGTCCAGCCGCTCGACCGTGATCGCGACCGGCTCGCCGGGCGCTGAGGCGATCGAGTAGGACCGCTCGGCCACGTACCCGTCCTCGTCAGTCAGCCGGATGTCCACGTGCTGCCCGGCCTGATGCCCGGGCCAGTCCGGCACGTCCAGCGTGATCGTCCGGACCGAGGGGGTCTCGGGCACGACCGCGCTGACCGGGGCCACCTGCCAGCTCAGTCGCCGGCGTAGCGCTGTTCCCGCCATGGGTCTCCGTACATGTGGTAGCCGTAGTTTTCCCAGAAGCCCGGGTCATTGGTGTCGCGCAGTTCCAGGCTCCGGACCCACTTGGCGCTCTTCCAGAAGTACAGGTGCGGCACCAGCAGCCGCGCCGGGCCACCGTGCTCGGGCTCCAGCGGCCGCCCGTCGTAGCCGTAGGCCACCCACGCCCGGCCGCCGGTCAGGTCCGCCACCGGCAGGTTGGTCGTATAGCCGCCGTCGCAGTGTGCCATCGCGAACGGGCCATCGTGCCCGGCCAGGTCCAGCAGCGTATCCACCGACACGCCCTGCCAGGCCGTGTCCAGCTTGGACCACTTGGTGACGCAGTGGATGTCGACGGTCACGTCCTGGCTCGGCAGGGCCCGGAACTCCGCCCAGGTCCACGTCTTCGTCTGCTGGCCGCCGCCGGCGATCGAGAATGTCCAGTTGTCCAGCCGCGTATGCGGTGTCGGGCCAGCCGACAGGACCGGGAAATCACGGGTCACGTACTGGCCCGGCGGAACCCGGCCCGCATTCTCAGCCGGCTCCTGGCGCCTGCGATGGAATCCGCGCGAGACGGGGCTCATGCCTGTCATCCTCTCCTACCATCGGCGACAGCGGCCGCGGGCCGGGTCGTCAGCCGATCTTAATGGCGATTAGCGCGGCGCCAATGAGGACCATGGAGCAGATCAGCCAGGCCACGTGCCGCGCTCTCGGCAGATCGCCGGCCGGGCGCCGGCGCCTGGGCACGAACGAGATAGTGACGGCGAGCAGGAGCCAGCCCAGGGCCAGGGCGAGCCGGAACCACTGCTTCCCGTAGCCGGTGCGGCTGGCGGCCGGGCGATCCTCGGGCACCATGCTCACCAGCCGAACACACCCGGCGGCCCGGCGTCCAGTCCCCTCGTGCCGCAGCTCTGCCGCAGCTCAGGCTCACCCCTGGCGGGTGATGGCTCCGGCCCGGGGCGACGGAATGCTAACGTTGCTCGCCCTGCACCCATTGCAGTCGCACGCCTGCTGGTGGCTGCCCAGCGCTAAGGAGTTAAGGAATGGCACTCGCCGCTGCGTCGTCGTCGTATCCGCTACTGAACGTTTTCTGGACCATGTTCGAGTTTTTCGTGTGGATCATCTGGATCTGGCTCCTGGTCATGGTGTTCTTCGACATCTTCCGCAGCCACGACCTGTCCGGTCTGGCCAAGGCCCTGTGGGTGCTGTTCGTGGTCATAATCCCGCTGATCGGCGTGCTGGTGTACCTGATCGCCCGCGGCACCGGGATGCATGAGCGGGCCGAGCAGCGGGCCGCGCGCCAGGACCAGGCATTCCGCAGCTACGTCCAGCAGTCCGCGGCGCCGAATTCCGCTGACCAGCTGGCGAAGCTAGCTGACCTGCGTGACCGGGGCGTGATCACCCCCGAGGAGTTCGCCAGCGAGAAGGCCAAGGTCCTGGCCTGACGCGGTAACCGGGCCCGCCCTGGACTCGCTTCCCGGGCCTTCAGTTCCGGCCTGACGATGAGCAACCACTACGCCGTTGCGCCCCGTGCGGGCGCAACGGCGTAGTCATGCTGCCCGGCCGGGTGCGTCGCGGCCGCCGGTCAATCGCCGGAATGGCCTCCGCTGGCGGACGGATCCCCGTGATGGAGCCGGCGTACTTCCATGACCTGGACGCCGAACGTCTCGAGCCGGGCGAGCAGCCCGTGCAGGGCGGCCTGATCCCGGATGGGGCCGTGCAGAACGGTTTCGACCGGCTCCACCGAGGCGGTGAGCGGCTCGAAGTCAAGCAGGGCCTCGGGCGGTACGACCCCGACTACGCGGATCTCGTAGAAGGACGATGGCACCGGGCCCCCAAGCTGATCGGAATGCGCGAATGGCCAGGCTTCTACTGTCCTGCCCGGTGCCTCGCCGCGCCCCACTCACCACGGGTGAATTCGTCACCCTGGTGAGATTGAGCGCAGGGTGATGACAGATCACCCGGCGGCGGGTGAAAAGGTAGGTAGGCAACCGGGCTAGCCCGGGCGACCCAGCCGTGCTGGGCGGGCCTGGTGACATGTTGCGGTTCTGCGCTGGGAGAATCAGCGGGTCGTCGGCCGGAAGAGGTGCTCTGATGGTGACCGCCGATATCAATTCGCGCGGAGCAGCCAGCACCCGGGGTCGGCCCTGGGCGGATGACCCGGTGCTGATGTCCAAGATCACGGTGCCGCACCTGCCCGGCTGGGCGGTCGCGCGCCCGCGAATCGAGCGTGCCATCGCCGAGGGGACGCGGGGCCCCCTGACCACGGTCACCGGCCCGCCCGGCGCGGGCAAGACCATGGCCATCACCCTGTGGGCCGCGGCCAGCACCCATCCGGGCGCCCTGGTCTGGATCACCCTGGATGATTACGACAACCAGCCGAAGGTCTTCTGGTCCTACGTGGTGGCCGCGCTGCGCCGGGCTGGCATCGCGGTGCCGCAGAGCCTGCCGACGGCGACCCGCGGGAACGGCGTCGACCACATATTCCTGCTGCGGCTCGCCTCGGTGCTGGCCGCGCAGGACCCGCCGGTGGTGATGGTCCTCGACGATCTCCATCTGCTGACGGAGCCAACCGCCCTGGACGGGCTGGCCTACGTGCTGAAGAACGCCGGGCCGGGCCTGCGCCTGGTGATTTCGTCGCGGGCGGACCCGCTGCTGCCCTTGCACCGATACCGGCTCGCCGGGGAGCTGGCCGAGATCCGGGCGGGCGACCTTGCCTTCAGCGTGCCCGAATCCACCATGCTGCTGGCCCATCACGGCATCAGGCTCTCCCCGGCGGCGCTCGAATCGCTGACCGGGCGAACCGAGGGCTGGGCGGCCGGAGTGCGGCTGGCCGCGCTCTCGCTGGACGGGCATCCCGATCCCGAGCAGTTCGTTAAGGAACTGGATGCCGAGGACAGTGCCATCACCAGTTATCTGGTGGACGAGGTGCTCAACGCCCAGCCCGCTGCGGTGCGCGACCTGCTGCTGCAGACGAGCATTCTGGACTGCGTCTGCGCGGACCTGGCCGGCGAGCTGACCGGCAACCAGCAGGCGGCCAGCTCGCTGCCGGCCCTGGCCCGGGCTAACGCGTTCGTCCGGCCGCTCGGCCACGGGTGGTATCGCTACCATTCGATGTTCGCCGCGGTGCTGCGGCTTAAGTTCCAGCGCGAGTGCCCCGACCGGCTGCCCGGGCTGCACCGGCAGGCCGCCCGGTGGTACCAGCGGAACGGGTGGCTGGCCGATGCCGTGCGGCATGCGGCGGCCTCGGGTGACTGGCCGCTCGCGGCCGGGATAGTCCTGGATGAGCTGGCCATCGGCCAGCTCCTCGAACCGCGCGGCAGCCGATCGCTCGCCGCCGGATTCCGGCGCATGCCGGTCGACCCGGCGTGGACGCAGCCGGAGCCGCTGCTCGTGATCGCGGCGATGGAGCTAGCTGACACGGCGGGGCGCCCCAGCGGTACCTCGCTGGCCGCCGCCGAGCGCCTGCTGGAACGCGTTCCCGCGGGCGGCGAAGTCCCGGCCCGGCTGGCGGCGGCGCTGACCCGGCTGACCCTGTCCCGCCGCACCGGCGACCTCGATGCCGCGGCGGCCGCGGCGGCTAGCGCCGAGGACTTGCTCGGTCAACTCCCTGAGGGCCTGCTGGCACGGCATCCCGGGATTCGCACGCAGGTGCTGTCGGGCCGCGGTGCCGCGGAACTCGGGGCCGGCCGCCTGGATGAGGCGGTCGTCATTTTCCGGGCCGCCGCCGCCGCCGATCCGGAGAGCACCAGCGAGCGTGCTGAGGCCCTCGGATATCTCGCGCTCGCGGAGGCCCTGCGCGGGCGGCTGAGCCGCGCGGTAAAACTAGCTGGCGAGGCCGACGCGGCCATCCAGAGCGGCAGCCATGGGCTCGCGGCGCAGGTTACCCCCGCCGCGGCGGTCGCGCTCGCGTGCGTGCACACCGGCCGTAATGAGCTACGGCAGGCGCATCGCGAGCTGAAGCGGGCCGACGCCGCCCTGCGGATCAGCCCGGACAAGCTGATTAACGCGGTGGCCTGCCTGATCGCGGCGTGGTGCCGGCTGGCCGAAGGCCGCGCAGCGGCGGCCGCCGAGCTGATCAGCAGCGCACGACACGGCTGGTCGCCGCCGGGCTGGCTGGAGCACCGGCTGACCCTCCTCGAGGCGCGGGTAAACGCGGCCGAGGGAGACTTCCAGGCCGCCGCGGCCGCCGCCGAGCGGGCCGGCCCGCCGTCTGCCGGCGGCACCGCCATCGCGCTCGCTCAGGTGTGGCTGGCCGCGGGCGACCAGCAGGCGGCCCGGTGCGCGCTGGACGCCGTGGCCGATCTTTCCGGTGCGGCGCCCGAGCAGGTACGCCTGGAGGGCTGGCTGGCCGATGCCAGGCTCAGCTACGAGACCGGGGACAGCGCCCGCGGTCGTCGCTCCCTGGAGCACGCGCTCCGGCTGGGCAAGGCTGAGCTGCTCCGGCTGCCCTTCGCCATGGAGCAAGCCTGGATCCGGCCGGTACTGCGACGGGATCCTGAGCTGGCCCGCGCGCACCGGGAGCTACTCGAGCCCGGCCCGGTGCATCCGGCCGCCGCGGTGCTGCCCGCCCGGCCGGACCTGGCCGGCGAGGCGGCGCCGCTGATCATCGAGCGGCTCAGTGTGCGCGAGCACGAGGTGCTCCGGCACTTGTCGGGGATGCTCAGCACCGCTGAGATCGCGACCGAGATGTACATCTCGGTGAACACGGTCAAGACCCATCTGCGGAGCATCTACCGCAAGCTGTCGGCGGGTCACCGCAACGAGGCGGTCCGCCGCGCCCGGCAGCTGGAACTGATCTGATTCGGCGCGTTCCATCCTGGCCGGCCGGCGAGTTGCCGTGCTAGGCCCCCCGGACGGGCTGGATCACCCGTCCCGGGTGGCGCCCGTGCGGCGTCGGTCTGATGTACTGACCTGTACTTTCACCGGCTACGAAGAGAGATGCCCATGTCTGATCTGATTGCGATTGGTTACCCGGACCAGGCGACGGCCACGGCCGCTGCCGACGAGGCCCGGCGGCTGGCCGCCGACCTGATCATCGAGCCCGACGCGATCGCGGTGATCGAGCGGGACGCCGATGGCGACTACCACGTGCACACCAGCCACCACATGGTCGGCGCCGGGGCCACCTGGGGCATGTTCTGGGGCGTGCTGTTCGGGCTGCTGTTCTTCATCCCGGTGCTCGGGCTGGCCGTCGGCGCCGGGCTCGGCGCGCTGATGGGCAAGATCACCAAGACCGGAATCGACAGGCAGTTCCAGGACCAGGTCCGCGGCATGCTGCAGCCGGGCACCTCGGCGCTGTTCCTGATGGTGGAGAAGGTCACCCCGGACAAGGCCGTCGAGGCGATGAGCAAGTTCGGCGGCACCGTGCTGAAGACCTCGCTGTCCAAGGAAGACGAGAAGGAACTCCAGGACGCCCTGCACGGCGACGGCGCCGCATAAGCGCGCTTTCGCCACCATCGGCCGGGCGCTGCTGCCCCGGTTTTCCGGCCCGCCGGCTTCCGGCGGGCCGGAAAACTTTGCCCAGGCCACCGCGGCGCAAGCGGACAGGCCGACATCGCACGAGGGACAGGTCGGCGTCGTGATCAGCTGCTGACCAGCAGGTAGATGCTCTTGCCGGCCAGCCAGAAGCCCAGCAGCAGGCAGATCACGATGATCACCTGGTCCTGGTGGGTGTCCAGCCAGGTCCGCAGCCGCTCCAGCCGGCGGCAGGCCGCGGCGGGCGCGAAGGCCGCGTACAGCTCCAGGTACAGGAAGCTGGAGGTGGCCAGCAGGCAGAAGGCCAGCAGCGTCAGGTAGTCGCCCGCGGTGGAGAGCTTGGCCTGGGTAACGGTCGCGGCGCCGGCCGCGACCAGCGTCCATGGCTGCAGGAACGCGGCCAGCCCGGCCGCGGCCCACAGCGAGAGCTGGTCCAGCCTGGACATCCAGGCGGCCGGCTTGCGCGGGCGGCCCATCCGGCGCCGCTGACGCAACGCGACCAGGATCAGCACGACGCCCAGGGCCAGCTTGATGACCAGCGCGGCGGTCGATGGCGCGGTGCTCGGCCTGGGCGGCTTGCCGCCGGTGACCAGGATGACCGCGGCGATCACCACGATCAGGCACGCCAGCCAGCCGAGGATGAACGCCAGGCCCTTCCTGGTCCCCCGCTCAGCGCTCAGGATCAGGATGAAGGCCGTGATCGGAAAGGGCTCAAGGGCGATCGCGAGCCCGATGATCAGAAGATCAATTACCACGCCGCACGACTCCCGGAGTCAGCGCGGCGAGCAGGCCGCGCCGCTGGCCGGCCCCGGATCAGGCCGATTTCACAGGCCCTGCTGTGCGGTGATCTTCCCGGCGGCGACCGCTTCGACGAGGGCCCGGTGGTCACGCTCGTTCTGGTCGGCGTACGCACTGGCGAACTGCGCGATGGCACGGTCGAATACGTCCGAGCCGCCCAGATAGGAGGCGATGGCGATCCGGTCCCCGGAGCGGGCGTGCGCCCGGGCCAGCGTCCACCCGCACAGCTCGCCGTACAGCCGCAGGCCGCGCGGGATCATGGTCTCGATGTCGAGGGAGAACTTCCAGTCCCGCAGTTGCCGGACATAGAAATCGCGCCGCTGGCCGTCCAGCCCCTCCTCGATCCGCTGCCAGCCCAGGAAGATATCGCTGGACGCCTGCATGAGCCGCTGGCCCGCGACGACCCGCTGTCCCTGGTTGGCATACTTGCTGGCGCCGGCGAAGCGGCTCAGGACCGATGCCTCGGCCTCCTTGACCTGCAGGAACAGGGGGTCAGAGTCGTCCCGGCCGAGCATCAGGACAATCCAGCAGCGAGTTCCGACGCTGCCGACGCCGACGACCTTGCGGGCCACGTCGACGACCTCGTACTGATCCAGCAAGAACCGGCGGTCGGTTTCCAGCGTCCGCCGGTACTGGCCCACCAGGGCGGTGAGCTCGGCCCGGAAGTCCCGGCGGCCGCCCTCCTCGGCCAGGTCGGCCAGCGGCACGAGCAGCGGCGGGTCGGCAATGATCCGCGGCCGGCCGTCGACGACCTGGGTGAGCTTGGCCACTTCCTGCATGCTGTCCCTGGTCCGCGCCTTGGCCACGCCCTTGTCGATGAGCTTGCGCTGCCGCTGCTTGAGCTGCGTGCCGAGTTCAGCACGCAGCTGGTCTACATCCACGTGCGCGTACCAGACGCCCAGGTTGGTCATTCCGGCAAAGTCCCGGATCGCCTGCCGGTACCGGGTCACCGCGGCCGTGACGATCTCACGGCGCTGGACGTCAGTGAAACTGTTGTCACGCCCGGCCACTTCCAGGCTGGCGGCCAGCCGCTTAACGTCCCATTCCCACGGACCGGGCAGCGTCTCGTCGAAATCGTTGACATCGAACATCAGGCGCCGCTCGGCCGAGCCGAAAATGCCGAAGTTAGACAGGTGCGCGTCGCCGCAGGCCTGCACGGCCAGCCCGGACGCGGGCGTGCCGGCCAGATCACTGGCCATCGGCAGGGCCGCCCCGCGGTAGAAGGTGAACGGGGAGACCATCATCCGGCCCCACCGGATCGGCACCAGTTCCGGCACCCGCGTCTTCGCCTGCTCGGCCAGCTGGGCGAGCGGATCGGGCCGGTCGGAGGGCGGATCGAACACCGCATGGCTGGTCCGGGGCACGTCGGCCCGGGCCGCCTTGCCTTTGGCCGCCCGCTCAGCCGGCGTCTGCGCACCCACGGCCGAATCGAGCTGGTAGCGAGCCGGCCGTCGCGGCAGCGACCCGGTGGTCCGCTCAGTCATGATCGGCTCCTCTCTAGGCTGGCCGCCGGCCGCACGATACGGGCATCCGGCCACCAGTCGGCCACCAGTCGGCGGGCACGGCGATCTCCAGCGGCGCAGGCGCCGCGCGGCTTACGATGCCGCGGCAGGCCACTTCCCGCATCACCCCGCCGGGGTGACCGGCGGGTCCTTCGGCCAGGGCTATTCTCGATCATGCTCGGGTCGCATACGTTCTTCATTCCTGGCATCATCGTCTTCGCCATCGGCCTGACGTTGCAGGCCGGCGCGACCGGCGCGGTCAAGACGGTCAAGATGAGCGCCAAGTTCGCCCGTGGCCGGCCGCCGGCCGGGGACCGGCGCCGCCCGGCCCCGCGCCCCGCCCGGCAGGAGGCTGAGGCCATGGAGTTCGAGTCAGTCGACGTCGCCGCGGCGATCGATATCTTCCTGCTGCTGCTGATCGGCATCGGGCCGAAGATCGCGCTGGTGCCCTTCCTGGAGGCGACCGCTGACATGCCGGCCGCCACCAAGGGCCGGGTGGTCAGGAAAATGCTGACCACCGCGGGCACCGTGGCGGTCCTGCTCCTCGTCCTGGGCGGGCTCCTGACCAGGCTGCTGCACTTTTCCGCTGGTGCGCTGGGCATCGCCAGCGGCATCGTGCTGCTGATCATCGCCGTCTCGATGATTCTCAGCCCGCACGAGCCGGACGAGAAATCCGGTCAGCTGACCGGCAAGGACCCGATGCAGGTGGCCGCCTTTCCGCTGGCGGTCCCGTATCTGCTCAATCCGGCCGGGATCGTCGTCCTGGTCACCGCCTCGGCCGAGGCCGGGTCGATTGGCGTTTTCGCGATCGTGGCCGGGGCGCTCATCGTTGTGCTGGCCATTGATGCCGTGGTGTTCCGGTGGGCCAACCGGGTGAGCAAGCACCTCGACCAGAACCGCATGCTGGTGACCGAGAAGGTGTTCGGCTTCCTGCTCGCGGCGCTGGCCGTGCAGCTCGCCCTCGACGGACTGTCCGACGTCGGGGTGATCCACCTGATCCAGCACTGACCCGTCGCCCGCGAGCTAGCTGGCTTTCCGGCTGCAGGCGGGCTCGGCCGGCCTCAGGCGGGCGTCGCCCCGGTCGCGGCCTCGGTCGCGCGGCTCACCCGCCGGAGCAGGAGCCCGCCGATGATCTCGAAGATGCCCATGATGCTGAACCAGATGCCGAGCAATACGGCCAGCACGTTGAGCGAGTCGGCGGGCGCGGTCGCGACCACGATCCCCGCGATCAGGCTCACCGCCCCGAAGATGATCCACCAGACCCGGCCTTCCCGGACGCCGCCGGCGATTCCGCCGATGAGCGCGGACAGGCCCTGGACGATCCAGGTGAGGCCGATGATCAGGCCGATGATGGCCCTGGTCAGGTGCAGATGACGGATCAGGACCACGCCGATGACGATGAACAGTAGCCCGGCGATACCGAGCCAGACCCGGTGCAGCTCCGCCGGGTCGAGTACCCGGATCAGGTGGAAGATCCCGGACAGGATCATGAGGATGCCGAGCAGGACGGCGACCACGTTCAGCGATCCGGTCGGGTGGAAGCTCACGATGATCCCGAGGATCAGCGTCAGCACGCCGAGAACCAGCGTCGCCTGCCACGGGGCCGCTATCCCCGAAGGGGGTGGCGGTTGCGCCCCATACTCGCCGGATGCCATCAGTGCTCCTGTTCTGGCTTTTGTTCTGGCTTTCGTCAGGACCCAGGCCCGCAGGTGGTTATCGACCTGGCGGCACGGCCAGGCGCGCCGCCCGCTTCCTGGCGATGATCGACGGGCGACGCGGGTATGTCCTCATCCGCCGTGGATGATAACGATCGCCGCGCGGGTGGCCCGGCGCGGGTGACCCGCGCCTGCCGCACGGTCCGGGGCGCTGGGCCGGAAGCGGAGAATCCCGGCCGTATCCGGCTGCTTCAGCCCAAACGCTGAGAGTCACCCGGGTGAAGTAAGCGCAACGGGTGAAGACGCGTCACCCCGTCATCGCGTAGGCAGGTACCAAGCATTCAGGCGCGGACGGAGCGCATACGCCTGCCGGCGAAGAGTGTGACGGCCACTGAAGGGTGCCGACCATGACCCTGCCTAACCGCGCCCGCGACCGGTACCGGATCGTCATCCGGGGCGAGTGCGGGCCGCTGCTGGCGGGCGCCCTGGACGAACTCGCCATCGAGTCCGGCCGGGGCTGGACGTCGGTCGTCGCCTCGGTCCGTGATCAGTGCGAGCTCTACGGATTCCTGGACCGCCTGCAGGAATTCGGGCTCCACCTGGTCAGCCTCAATCTGCTCGGTGCTGACGCGCTGCGCCTGCGGACGGGCATCGGCGGCTGCGGGTGAGCCGTCGCCGCAGCCGGGTCGCGTCGGCCGAATGGCTGGCGGGTGCGGCGGCGGGTGATCAAGCCGTCCTGCAGCCGGCCCTGGGCCCGGCGGCCGACAACATCGACGAATCCGGGCTTGACGTGCGAACTCACGCGCTGGTCCAGCTGGCCGGACTGGTGGCGGCGGGTGATTCCGCGGAGACGGTCTACGATCAGCGGGTCACGACCGCACTCGAGCACGGTGTCACGCTGGACGAGATCGCGGGCGTCCTCATTGCCCTGCTCCCGGCGCTCGGCACCGCACGTGTCACCGCGGCCGCGGCGGCGGTGCTCGGAGCCGTCGGCCGGGTCACTGCTGGCCTCCCGGCGCCACCCAGGCCGGAGCAGGCGTAGGCGACCCGGTCCAGGCGCGGTCCGGCCGGCTATTAAACTCGTTGCCCGGCAGCGCCAGGTATGCATCGGCTTCGGCCGGAGTGCACGCCAGGGCGGCCGCGCCGACCATCGCCAGCCCGCCGGATGCCTTCAGCCGGACCAGTTGCAGCCCGGGTGGCTGCCGGCCGGACAAGAACAGGCGCCAGGTGGGTGGCGCATGACGGATGAGAGAGTCGAGGCCGGACAGCACGGCTCCGTTCGTGATCACATGCGCGTTGTCGATCACCAGGACAGCGGGAACGCCGAACACCCGCGCTACCTCAGCCAGGCGGAGCGGGAAGTCGTCGGCCGAGACGTCCGCCAGCGAGTCCGCCGCCTCGGGCCGCACCGCACCGGCGCGGGTCAGTGCCGCCCAGATGTCCGCCCAGAACCAGGCCCTGTCCTCATCCGCATGCAGGGTGAGCCAGGCCACTTTCCGGTCTCCGGGCTGCGCGGCGGCCCATGTCGCGCAGGCCACCGTCTTTCCGGTGCCTGCGGGCCCGCACACCAGCGTGACCCGGTGCCGGGCGGCGCGGTCCAGGACATCGGTCACCCGCTGCCGGTGCAGGACCGGAAAGCTGAACGGCGGAGGCTGTAGCTGATCTTCGGCAACGGGCAGCAGGCCCTGCTCCACGGACAGCCCGCTCTGTTCCACGGCGTTCTCTTCCTCCTCCTCCTGCTGTCAGGCCGGCCCCGCACACTACACCCGGCCGGCCGCCGGTCACACCCCACCCCCAGCTGGTGAATATCCGCGCCCGGGCCCGGAAATGGACCCGGCCCGGATCAGCGAGCGGCCCGGTGCAATAACTCCCCGCCGGGACTACCGCCGATGGCCGCGCTGATATCACTCTAGGTAAGCGAATACTTTCCGTTACCTTGGCCCGCGTCAAATGGCGCTAGTGAGGCTAGAATGCCCTGGTGATGGTTGCCGGCGCCGTCGACATAGCGTGATGTCCTCACGCGTCGTGCCGGATTTGGCCGTACCCACGGGCAAGCTGACCATCCCGCGGCCGGTAGGGCCCCGGGTGGGGCGAACGCCGCTCACCGAGCGGATCGAGCGTTCCGCCCAGCGGTTCGTTCTGCTGGTGGCTCCGGCCGGCTTCGGTAAGACCACCACGCTGGCCGAATGGGCGACGTCGACCGACGCGGACGTGGCGTGGCTGTCCTGTGATGAGTCGGATAGCGAGCCCGCGCAGTTCTGGTCCGGCCTGATCACAGCCGTGACGTCCCGATGGCCGCAAGCCGGATACGACGCCGCCCTCATCCTCGAGCGCAGCCCCGACGCACAGCGTCAGCTAGTTACCTCGCTGGGGAACGACCTGGCCGGCCTCGAGCATCCGGGGGCCATCGTCATCGACGACATTCAGTTCGCCAGATCGACACAGCGGATGCTGCTCTCCCTGCTCCAGGCGCTCCCGCCGCATGTGCGCCTCATCCTGGGCAGTCGCCGGGATCCTGCGTTCTCGCTGGCCAGGCTCAGGATCAGCGGCGGGCTACTCGAGCTTCGCGGCGAAGACCTGGCCTTCTCGCAAGACGAGACAGCCGCGATGTTCGCCCTGGCCGGGGTCCCCCTCGAGGCCGGTCACCTCGATCGCCTGCATGCCCTCACCGAGGGGTGGCCCGCTGGCCTCCAGCTGGCCGCCATGGCCTTGCATCATTCCGATGACCATGGGCGCACTATCGATGCCTTCGCGTCGACCACGAGGGCCATGAGCGTCTATCTCGTCGACGAGGTTCTCGAGCAGCTATCCGCAGAGTTCGTCGACTTCATCACCATGATCGCCGTGCTCGACGAGTTCGACGTGGCGCTCTGCGAGGCCGTGACCGATGATCCAGCCGCGCCCGCGCGGCTGGAGGAGCTGGTATCGGCCGACCTATTCGTGGTGCAGGTCGGCGACGTGGAAGAGCGCTACCGCTTCCATCGCCTGTTCCGGACGTTCCTGCGCGCCAGGCTCATGTCCCTGGGCGGAGACTTGCCCCGGAAGGTGCACGAACGGGCGATCCGGGCGCTGGAGGAACGCGGCGACCACCTGGCCGCGTTGCGGCTGGCCACCATGACCGGCGACACCCGGCGAGCCGCGGAAATCGTCACGAAAAACCTGCTGACATCACTCAATGTCGCGGATTGCCGGGTATCAAACGTGGCCGTGCGGGCCTGGCTGCGTGAGTATGGTGCGAATGCCGTGTTCGACGACCCCGAACAGCTCCTGCTGTTCGTTGCCGAACTCGCCGTCTCCGGGCGGCCAGAGGCCGAAGAATGGCTTACCCGGCTGGCTCAGGCCCATCCTGATCCCGATTTCTCCCTGCGGGGATTGCTGCACGCGGTGCAAATGGAGCAGTACCTCGGCCGTGGCCACCCGGAGCAGGCACTGCGGCACAGCCAGCTGGCCGCGGACGCGATCCGGGAGGCGAGCCGCTACCATCCGGTGCTGGCCGTGCTGCCGGCCCTGCGCGTCCTCGCGTATATGAGCGCCGGAGACCTGCCCCATGCCAGGGCGTCGCTGGCCGAGCCCGCCGGGCCGCTGGACCATCCGATCCTGGAGAATCTCACCCGGCCCGCGCTCCGGGCATGGACGGCGCTGCAGGAAGGCGAGCTGACGACCGCGCGGCGGATGGCCGCGCAAGTGCTGGAGCGGGCGCCGGAGTACGGTGCGCACAACAGCCTCGGCGCCATCGTGGCCAGCGTGGTCGAAGCCGCCCTCAGCATTGAGAGCGGGGAGCTCAAGACCGCTGAGCAGCTGCTGACCGCGGCTGAGGCGCAGGCTCAGATGAACGGGCGGACGGTCCTGCAGAGCCTGGCCTCCCGCTGGCTGGCCAGGCTGGCCACGGCCCGGGGCGACGAAACTGCCGCTGCCGCCTACCTGACCGAAGCCAAGGTAGTGTTCCGGTCGCCGTCACCCGCCCTCCGGGCCGAGTTCGCGCTGGAGGAACTTCGCCAGGCCATCGTCTTCGCGCCGGAGCGAGGGGCGCAATTGGTCCCGCAGCTGCCGGACCGGATGGAGGCGACGCTGCTGCGCGCGAGGCTGGCCGTCACGCAAGGCCAGCTGAGTCTGGCGGCGGAGCTCACGGATGCGCTGAGCGGCGCCGGAACGATCCGGGAACGCGTCGAATGGGGTGTGCTCCGCGCCCTGGCGGAATTCACCCACGATCCGGGCGCGGCCCGGGCCAGCATGCGAAGCGCATTGCTGCTGGCCCAGCCCGAGGGCTTTTCCCGCACGATCCTGGAGCAGGGCGCGGCCGTCCCGGTCCTGCTCGAATCCTTCTCCCCGGACGGGCAACTCGCTATCTACGCGGATGACCTGGCCACGATGGCGAATCGCGATATGGGCATCGCTCCCCCGCGGCCCAGCGCCTCCGCGGCGGCCTCGGCCAGGCAGCTAACCGCCCGTGAGGTCACAGTGCTGCGATACCTGCAGAGCCGCCTCACCAACCGGGAGATCGCCTCGGCGCTCTTTGTCTCCGAGAACACCCTCAAGACGCACCTGAAGAGCATCTACCGGAAGCTCGATGTGAGCTCACGCCGGGAGGCGACCGCCGCCGGGCAGGCCAGCGGACTGATCTGAGCGCCGCGAGCCTGCTGCTGGTCACCCGGGCTGCGAGGGGCATCCCGCCGCTGTTGGTCATCCCGGCACCGCCTCGGACTTCCTATGCGCCTGAGCCCACGTTAGTGTGGTGCGTCGCGGAAGATCCGCGTCAAAGAAGGAGATGCCGTGTCTGAACTAATTGTGATTGGCTACGACAGCCCGGCCACCGCCACTGGTGCATACAACCAGGTCATGGCGCTGAACAAGGACTTCGTGGTCACCCTCAGCGGCCTGGCGATCGTGACGGTGGACGCCGACGGGAAGAGCCACGTCGAGACCCCGCAGAAGATCGTCGGGGTGTCCGCTGCGTCCGGGGCGCTGTGGGGAATGCTGATCGGGCTGCTGTTCTTCGTTCCGGGGGTCGGCCTGCTGCTGGGCGGCGCGATGGGCGCGCTGTTCGGGAAGCTGGGCAAGACCGGGGTCAATGACCAGTTCCGGGCGCAGGTGCAGGACATGCTCAAGCCGGGCACTGCCGCGGTCGTGGTCATGGCCTCGAAGATCACCGAGGACAAGTTCGCTGAGGCCATGGGTCCCTTCGGCGGGACGCTGCTCAAGACCTCGCTGTCCGAGGAAGACGAGAAGGAACTGGCCTCCGAGCTCGCCGACGGCAACTGAGCGCCCGTGGGCCGCAGGTCTGGTCCCGGCCAGCGGCCTTGCCCGCGATCAGACCGTCAGTAATACGTCGACCCGCCGCCGAGCTGGCGGCGGGTCGACGTATCTCAGCGAACAGAAGCCGCCCGGCTCGAGCGGGGGGCCTCAGCCCGCCTGGAGCTGCGCGACCAGCGCATCGGCCTGCTGCAGGGTGAGGTGGCTGATGCTGGGCATCGGCAGTACCCGGCTGCCCCCGGCCAGGAAGATCACCGAATCGGTAAGACAGGCGCGGATACCGGGATAGCGCTCGGCGATGGCCACCTGCTCGCGGAGCACCGCGTCGCGGCCAGCCGCAGCGGCCGGCGGCACGCGCTCACTGACGGCCCGCTGTAGGCGGCGGCTGACCGCCCGGCCGATGAACCGCGCCGCCGCGCCCAGCGCGACATCGGTGACCGCCTGCTCCAGCCCATCGACCGTGCCGTCGAAGCCGCCGCTGCGGCCTGACCAGCTTCCCGGCACCGGCCCGGCCTGCGGCTGCGCCGCCCACCCCGGCACCGGCCCGGCTTGCGGCTGCGCCGCCCACCCCGGCACGGGCCCGGCTTGCGGCTCGGCTGCCCATCCCGGCTGCGGCCCCGGCTGAGCCTGCCCTAGCTGGCTCCTGGCCATCGCCGCGAGCTCACCGATCGAATGCACCGCAGCCGAACTACCGCACTGCGGGCACGCCGCCACCATCTGCCCATCCGTCATCGCACCATTGTGCGACCCGGCAGGCCCGCAGGGAAGGCACAACAGCAACAACGCGCACTGGCGGCACGCGCCGGGGCGGCGCGGGCGTCTCGATATCGCCGTGATGTTCCGGCCGGGCCGCGTTCAGGCGCTCAATCGGGCCAGCGCTTCCGCTGCCTCGGTGGCCAGGGTGCCGACGAGATCGGCCGCGGGCCTCAGGTCGGTGATGAGGTCGATCGCCTCACTAGCCCAGACCGGGTCGGCAGGCAGGTCGCCGGCCGCGACTGCTTCGGAGTAGGCTCGCCGGGCGCCACTGTCCGCGGCCAGCTGGTCTTCGCGGCCTTGCCACTGCTGCACGAACGGGTGCCGGAGGGCGCGGGCCGGGTATCTGGACGGCCACGGGGCACCTCGGGCGATGTCCAGGATCGTGCTGCGTTCGGTGTCCTCGCCGCGTCCCGCGATGATCGCCTTGGTCACCGAGGGGTCAACCAGCGCTTCGGCGGTGACCTGGAACCGGGTCCCGATCAGGGCTCCGGCGGCGCCCAGAGCCAGGGCCGCCGCTACGCCCCGCCCATCGGCGATTCCGCCCGCGGCCAGGACCGGCACCGGAGCCGCGAGGTCAGCCACCACCGGCACGAAGGAGAACGTGGACCGCCCTGGACTCCCGCCATGCCCGCCCGCATCGGCGCCCTGCGCCACGATGACATCGGCCCCGGCCTCGATCGCCTGCTTGGCCTCGTCAAGGTCCGTGACCTGGATGATAAGTGCCGCACCCGCCCGGCGGATGGACGGGATGAAGGGCCTGGGGTTCCCGAAGGACAGCATCACCGCCCTCGGCCGCCGGGCTAGCGCGCGCTCGACCGTGCTCACGTCAGCGGCCCAGGCCTGGAAGCCGACTCCCCAGGGTCGGGCCGTGCGCTCCGCCACGATGGCCAGCTCACGGTCCAGCCAGGCCGGGTCCCCCCGCCCGCCGCCGACCAGTCCCAGCCCGCCGCCCTCGGAGACCGCCGCGGCCAGGGCGCCGCCGGCCGATCCGCCCATCGGCGCCAGCACGATCGGGTGCTGCAGCGAGAACAGCTTCGTGAAGGCCGTGCGCAATGTCATGGCCTTCATTGTGTCCCATCCCCAGGACCCCGGCCCGGCGCAGTCGCGCGCGGCGGCGCACGGTAAGACTGGCGGTGTGCCGTGCGGCGGGAGGAGACCTGCGGGTGGGAGGAGATCTGCATGAGCGACGAGAGTTCAGACCCGTACTGGGATAGCGTGACGGCCTACTACCCGCCCGAGGACCGGATCGAGAGCGTCGCGAGATGGCGGACGCCCGAACTGGACCTCCATGGCTGCTCGCTCCGCGCGATTCCCGACCAGGTCTGGGATATGACCTACCTGAAGGAACTCCACCTCTACCTGAACTGCCTCCGCGCAGTGCCGGAGAATATCGGCCAGCTGACCGGCCTGACCTGGCTGAATCTCGCGGACAATGAGCTACCGGAGCTGCCCGACCGCATCGGCGAGCTGACCCAGCTCACCCGCCTTGACGCCCAGGGCAACCGGCTTACGTCGCTGCCGCCGAGCATGGCCAGCCTGACCGGGCTCGCCACCTTGTACCTGCACGACAACCAGTTCACCGAGGTACCGGCCAGCCTCGCCGGGCTGAGCGGGCTGACCACTCTCTTCCTGTCCGGTAACAAGATCAGCGCGCTGCCGGGCTGGCTGGCCGAAATGCCCGTGCTGGCCAGCCTGCAGGTGGCCCGGAATCCGCTCACGCAGGTGCCGCGGGCCGTAGCCGACCGCTTCGGGCTCGCTAGCACGGGCTAGCGCGGCATCGGCCTGGAGAAGCGCGGCGGCGCCCTGGCGACCGCGATGACCGGCCAGCATCGCGGCTCGCTATCCTAATGGGGCGTGATCATGCTTAATGGGGCGTGATCATGCCGCCAAGCGGAAAGTAAAGGAAACTAGTACCCGTGCCGAGGCCCCGGCGGCCCGGCTGAGCCATCTGGCCGGCGACCACATTACCGGTGGTCTGATGCAAGTGGAGGTCATTGTCATGACTATCGGCGGGAGCATCGCGCTGATCGCCATCGGCGCGATTCTCCGATTCGCGGTTACCTGGACGCCCAAGTACGTCGACCTCAATGCCATCGGCGTGATCCTGATCATCGCAGGCGTGGTCTGCCTGGCCATATCGATCTGGCTCCTCGTGTCGCGGCGGCGGACCAGGGCATCGGCGCAGGTGTACGAGCAGCGCCGCTATGTGGAGGAGCCGCCCCGCTAACGCCCGCGCCCCGCAGTTAGCCCCGGACCACGCCGGGAAGCCGGCCGGTCGCTGTCGCCGTTCGCCCGGGAAAGGCACCTTTCTCGCATAACCGAGCGCCGGGGTTAATCCTTGGCGAAAGCCCGGTCGCCGGTCAGGACACGACCTTAATGACCTGGCCAGAATGTGTCGGCCGCGGCCTGCTCCCAGCGTTCTGGACAGCGGTAGGCTGGCCGCAGAAGCAGCTGGGAGGCGTGATGGTCTGGCTCGGTGGCCCGCGGGGCGGCGGCGGCGGCCGGGCCAAGCCGATTGTGCTGCACGATCCTCCCCCCGGCTATCGCCGGCCCAGAAGGTCGTCGTGGTACTTGCTGTGCAACGTACGCGAGGCCCGGGTCGTGGTGCGCGCCGGTACGGTAATCCTGGTCCTCGCGGCCGCTGCGCTAGCCGTGGTCATTGTCCTGATGATCGCGGGGTATCGCTAGCCGGGCCGGCCCGCGCGGGCCGGCCCGGACATCCTGATCAGGACAGGTCGAACCGGTCGAGGTTCATCACCTTGTCCCACGCCGCGACGAAGTCGCGGGTGAACTTCTCCCTCGCGTCATCGCTGGCGTAGACCTCGGCGAGCGCGCGCAGCTCGGAGTTCGACCCGAAGGCGAGGTCGGCCCGGCTGCCAGTCCACTTGACCTGGCCGGTGGCCCGGTCGCGGCCCTCGAACGTGTTCGCGTCCCCGGACGTCGCCTGCCACGTCGTGGCCATGTCGAGCAGGTTGACGAAAAAGTCGTTGGTCAGCGACCCGGGGGCGGTGGTGAAGACGCCGAGCGGCGACTGCTGGTAGTTCGCGCCCAGCACCCGGAGACCCCCGACCAGGACCGTCATCTCGGGGGCGCTCAGGGTCAGCAGGTTCGCCCGGTCGAGCAGCAGATACTCAGCCGGCAGCCGGCTGCCCTTCCCGAGGTAGTTGCGGAACCCGTCGGCGACCGGCTCCAGCGCGGCGAACGACTCGGTGTCGGTCTGTTCCTGCGATGCGTCCGCGCGGCCCGGCGTAAAGGGGACCTCGACGTCGGAGCCGGCGTCCCTGGCCGCCTGCTCGACGGCCGCGCCACCAGCGAGCACGATCAGGTCGGCGAGCGAGACCTGCTTGCCGCCGCTCTGCGCGGCGTTGAACGCCGCCTGGATCCCGGCCAGGGTGCGCAGCACCGTGGCCAGCTGCTCCGGGTGGTTGACCTCCCACCCGCTTTGCGGCTCAAGGCGGATGCGCGCACCGTTGCCGCCGCCGCGCTTGTCGCTGCCGCGGAAGGACGAGGCCGACGCCCACGCGGTGGACACGAGCTGGGACACGGGCAGGCCCGAGGCGAGGACCTGGGCCTTGAGCGAGGCGATGTCCCCGGCGTCGATGAGCTCGTGCGTCACCGCGGGGATGGGGTCCTGCCACAGCAGCGTCTCGGCCGGGACCTCCGGGCCGAGGTAGCGCACGACCGGGCCCATGTCGCGGTGGGTCAGCTTGAACCAGGCCCGGGCGAAGGCATCCGCGAACTCGGCGGGGTTGGCCAGGAAGCGCCGCGTGATCTGCTCGTAGACCGGGTCCGCGCGGAGCGAGAGGTCGGTCGTCAGCATCGTCGGCGGGTGGCTCTTGGACCGGTCATGAGCGTCGGGGACGGTACCCGCGCCCGCGTCGCCCGCGGGCTTCCACTGGTGCGCGCCCGCGGGGCTCCTGGTCAGCTCCCACTCGTAGGCGTACAGGGTCTCGAGGAAGCTGTTGTCCCATGTCACCGGCGTGCTCGTCCAGGTCACCTCGAGACCGCTGGTGATCGCGTCGCCGCCCTTGCCGGTGCCGTAGGTGCTCTTCCAGCCAAGGCCCTGCTGCTCAAGCGGGGCCGCCTCGGGGTCGGGGCCGACGTTGTCATCCGGGCCCGCGCCGTGGGTCTTGCCGAACGTGTGACCGCCCGCGATCAGGGCGACCGTCTCCTCGTCGTTCATCGCCATCCGGCGGAACGTCTCGCGGATGTCGCGGGCCGCGGCGAGCGGGTCCGGGTTGCCGTTGGGGCCCTGCGGATTGACGTAGATGAGACCCATCTGGACCGCGCCGAGGGGCTCCTGCAGCTCCCGGTCGCCGGTGTAGCGCTCGTCGTCGAGCCAGGTCGTCTCGGGACCCCAGTAGACGTCCGCGTCCGGCTCCCAGACGTCCGCCCGGCCACCGCCGAAGCCGAAGGTCTTGAAGCCCATCGACTCCAGCGCGACGTTGCCGGTGAGGACGATGAGGTCAGCCCACGAGATCTTCTGGCCGTACTTCTTCTTAACCGGCCACAGCAGCCGGCGGGCCTTGTCCAGGCTGACGTTGTCCGGCCAGCTGTTGAGCGGCGCGAAGCGCTGCTGGCCGGCCCCCGCGCCGCCGCGGCCGTCGCTGATCCGGTAGGTACCCGCGCTGTGCCACGCCATCCGGATCATGAGCGGGCCGTAGTTGCCGAAGTCAGCCGGCCACCAGTCCTGCGAGCTGGTCAGCACCTCCGCGATGTCCCGCTTCACGGCGGCGAGGTCGAGGGTCTTGAACGCCTCGGCATAGCTGAACCGGTCGCCCAGCGGGTTGGCCACGGCGGGGTTCTTGGCCAGGATCTTCAGGTTGAGCCGGTTCGGCCACCAGTCACGGTTGGCGTCACCCATGGTGGGGTGCGTCCGTCCGGACACGACCGGGCATTCGCCGCTCTCCGGGGTCGCGCCTTCGGTGACTACTGGATCGTGGTTCTCGGTCATGGCAATCCTTCCGGACTAGGGGCCGATTACGGTGCTCAGGAACTGCGGGCGGTGGAACAGCCGGGGCACAGGCCCCAGTAGATGACCTGGGCCTCATCGATCGAGAAGCCATGGTCATCGGACGCGGTGAGGCACGGCGCGGCGCCGACCGCGCAGTCGACGTCAGCGACGGCACCGCACGACCGGCACACGACGTGGTGGTGGTTGTCCCCGACGCGCCGCTCGAACCGGGGCGGGCTGCCGGCCGGCTCGATGCGGCGCAGGAGCCCCGCCGCGGTGAGCGCGTGCAGGGCGTCATAGACGGCTTGCACGGAGACGTGGCCGATACGATCGCGCACCCCGGAAGTGATCGCCTCGACGCCGAGGTGATCACCGTCCCGGACGGTCTCGAGCAGTGCGACGCGGGCGGCTGTCACCCGCAGGCCGGCGCCGCGCAGCTGCTCGGCGGTGGTCGGAGTCTGAGATCCGATCATGCCGCCCAACCTATCGCCATAAACGCGAGGGGTACAAGAAAACGAATGCTCCCAGTCTAGTGGCGCGTGCCCCGTTTCTGCTTCGTCGGCTGCGGCTGGCCGAGCCCGCCGCCACCAGTACCGGCCCGGCATTTTTCTTCCCGTAGGCTCGCGGCACGGCGGTGGAAGGCGGCGGGCTGCAGTGCGAGTTGGCGTGTCCGGAACGCACGGAACCGGCAAGACGACGCTGGTTGATGCGTTGTGCGCGCGGCTGCCGGGTCATCTGCCAGCCGGCGAGCCGTACTTCCTGCTCGAGGAAGAAGGCCATGAGTTCGAGTTCCCGCCGTCGCTCGATGATTTCCGCGCGCTGTTCCGGCGTTCTCTGCGCATGCTCGGCTCCGCCGCCCCGAAGGTGGTCTTTGATCGCACGCCGCTGGATTATCTGGCCTACCTGGCCGTCCGGGGCGCGGAGCCTGAGCGCGAGGCTGATCCGGCCGCCCTCCGGTCCGGACTGGGGAGCCTGGATCTGCTGATCCTCACTCCGATCACGGCCGAGACCGAGCGGCTCCTCCCCCGCGCGGAGCTGCCCCGGCTTCGGGCCGAGATGAATGACGCGCTGCTGGAGCTGGTGTACCGGGATCCGCTGCAGGCGTGGGGGGATGTCCCAGTAATCGAGCTGAGCGGCCCGCTGGATGCGCGGCCCGGGAAAGTCCTGGCCGCGCTGGCCGCCGCGCAGGGGTTCGCGCCGCCCTGAGCGCCGCTGACCGCAAAGTGAACCTGCAGCCGGCCGGACGCGTTAGATAATCATCCCGCAGCCACGTGGCAAGGACGGGGATCCGATGAGCGATGCAATGATGACCGGGGATACGGCGATGCGCTCGCTGTGGAGCGACCCCGGTGATGATGAGGGGCCCCGGCCGGCCGACAGCGCGGGCACCTCCCTGCCCACCTGGTGCGTCAACCTGGGTGCTTATCCGTACGAGGTGCGCGGCGAGACGTATCACGAGGGGCTGAGCGTGTCGCTGCGGCGCGAGCCGGGCAACGACGCGCCGCACGTGGTCATCTCGCTGCCGCGTCCGGCGGACGCGGTGCTCTCCCTGGCTGAGGCCGGCCGGCTCGCCGACGTGCTGCACGAGCTGATCGAGCTGACGCGAGCCGCGGAACAGGCCTGACCCGGGATCGGGCCACCCGCAGCTACGACGGCGGTGCCATCGACGGACTGTGCTAGATGCGGGAGACCAGATGCGGACAGTATCCATCGTCGGAATCGGCGCCGGCGATCCCGAGCACATGACGATCCAGGCCATCAGGGCGCTCAACGCGGCCGATGTCGTGTTCATGATGGACAAGGGCGAGGTGACGCGCGAGCTTCTCGAGTACCGCCGGGACATCTGCGAGCGGTACATCACCGGCTCCTCGTACCGGATAGTGACCGCCGCCGATCCGGAACGCGATCGTGGCGCCGCCGCCTACGGGCCGGCGGTGGATGACTGGCGGACGCACCGCGCTGCGGTCTACGAACGGCTGATCGCGGCCGAACTCGGCGACCAGGAGAATGGCGCGTTCCTGGCCTGGGGAGATCCCGCGATCTACGACAGCACCGTGCATGTCCTGGACGAGGTGCTGTCCCGCGGCACGGTCCGCTTTGACCTGCGCATGATCCCGGGAATCAGCAGCATCCAGGCGCTGGCCGCCCAGCACCACATCAGCCTGACCCGGGCCGGGCGCCCGGTGCACATCACCACCGGCCGGCTGCTCGCGCAGGGCTTTCCCGGCAGCGCCGACGACGTCGTCGTGATGCTCGACGCCGGGGCGGCCTTCACCAGCGTGGACGATGCGGACGTGGACATTTACTGGGGTGCCTACATCGGCAGTGCGGACGAGATCCTGATCTCCGGCCGGGTCACCGACGTGGCGCGGCAGATCACGGCGGCCCGGGGAGAAGCCCGGCGCCGGCATGGCTGGATCATGGACACCTACCTGCTCCGGCGGCGGGGCGGCGGATGACGGGGGCCCATGTCCTGATCCTGGCCGGCACCGCCGAAGGGCGGCAGCTGGCCAGCCGCCTGGCCGGGCGGCCCGGCCTGCGGGTCACCTCCGCGCTGGCCGGCCGGACCCCCCGGCATGCTCCGCGGCCCGGGGACGTGCGGGTCGGGGGTTTCGGCGGGGCGGATGAGCTGAGGGCCTGGCTGCGGTTGCATCGCGTCGCCGCCGTGATTGATGCCACCCACCCATTCGCCCAGACCATCAGTGCCCACGCCGCCATGGCCTGCGCGGAATCCGGGACGCCGCTGATCAGCCTGCTGCGGCCGCCCTACGCCGCGGTCCCGGGCGATGACTGGCATCGGGTCGGCTCGGTGCGCGCCGCCGCGGAACTACTGCCGTCGCTGGGACGGCGCGCGTTCCTCACCACCGGCCAGCAGGGGCTGGCGGCCTTCGCGGTGCTGGATCAGCTGTGGTTCCTCATCCGCTGCATCACGCCCCCGGCCGGCCCGCTGCCGGCCGCCCGGCAGCTGATCCTGGATCCCGGCCCCTATGCCGCCGATGCCGAACGGGCCCTCATCCGGCGGCACCGGATCGGAGTCCTGGTGACCAGGGACAGCGGCGGGGAGCTGACCACCGGCAAGCTCATAGCCGCCCGGGATGCCGGTATCCCGGTCGTCATGGTCAGCCGGCCAGCACCGGCCGGCCCAACCTGCCCGTCAGTTGCCGCCGCCGAGGACTGGCTGCTGACCCAGCTTGACCACCGGAAGGGGGCTTGACCACCGAAAGGCACTGAGCGGCAACGGTTCTCCGGCATGAGCCCGGTGCGAGCCCGCCGTGGTCCGGCGATTTACGAGTCGATTCGTTCCATCGACTGCACGTGGATCTCCTGCACGCGCAGGATCGCGTCCTTGCCGCGGAACAGCACGACCCAGCCGTCCTCGCGCTCCACATCGTCGATGTTCTCGAATGTCTCCCTGACGACCTGCTCATCGTCTCCGTAGACCATCCGGTACGTAGCCATAGCTGATGCCTCCTCAGGATCACAAGCCGCCCCGCCCGCGGCGAGTGGCGTTGCTCTGATAGCGCCGGGGGTTGTCCGCACTGCTGAAGTGGATCATATGGTCCGCCGCCGTTCAGCGAGTGCGTGACGCCTGAACGGCAGCACCCCCGGCCGTTTCCGCCGGCCTGGCGGTTCAGCCGGGCTGCGGCGGCGCCGGCCCGCTGACCGCGTAGGTCTCGGGCGGTAGCGTCGGCCCGGTGATCGGGCAGTTGAATGGAATCGGCACGGCCGGGGGCTTGGCCGCGGCGGGCTGGCCGGGCGTGGCCGGCGCGGCGAGTTTGGCCGGGATGGCGACCAGGGCGATCCCGGCGCCGACGATCAGGAGGCCCGCGCAGAGCAGCATCGCCGTGTGGTAGACGGACGCCAGGTCGGCGGGGTTGGTGAGGCTGCCGGTGCCGAGGCCGGCGGCCAGCGGCAGGACTGCGACGGCCAGCAGGCCGGCCGCCCGGGCGACGGCGTTGTTGACGCCGCTGGCGACGCCGGCGTGGCGTTCGGGGACCGAGCCCAGCGCGGTGGCGGTCAGCGGGGCGACGGTCAGTGACAGGCCCAGGCCGAGGATCACCGCCGCCGGGAGCACATCACGAATGTAGGAGGCGCTCGCGCCGATGCGGGCGAACAGCACGAGCGCGCCCGCGCAGATGAGCGGCCCGAGGGTCATCGGCAGGCGGGGGCCGATGCGCTGCGCGAGTGCGCCGGCGCGGGCCGAGAGCAGGAGCATCAGCGCGGTGATGGGCAGCAGCGCGGTCCCCGCGGCCAGCGGGGTGAAGTGCCTGACGACCTGCAGGTTGAGCACCACCAGGAAGAAAACCCCGCCCAGCGCCGCATACACCGCGAAGGTCACCAGGTTCGCGGCGGTGAAGGCCCTGGATGCGAATACTTCCAGCGGGAGCATCGGGTGCAGCGAGCGCCGCTCGGCGAGCACGAACGCGAGGATGCCCGCGGCCCCGATCGCGAGCGACCCGATGACGACCGGCGAGCTGCCGCCCATGGCGGGCCAGGCGGTGAATCCGTAGGTGAGTCCGGCCAGGCCGACGGCGCCGGTGAGGACCCCGGCGATGTCCAGGCCGGGCGGCGCATCCGGGTCGCGGGACTCGGGCACGTGCCGCAGCGCGACGACGGCGACCAGCGCGGCCAGCGGAACGTTGATCAGGAAGACCAGCCGCCAGCTGCCGACCTGGACCAGCCATCCGCCCAGGAACGGCCCAAGCGCGCCGCCGATGCCGCCCAGGCCCGACCAGGCCCCGATGGCCCGGGCGCGGTCCTCCGGCACGAACGACGCCTGCAGGATGGCCAGGGCGCCCGGGGTCAGCAGGGCCCCGCCGATGCCCTCCAGGACCCGGGCGGCGATCAGCGCGTCCATGGTAGGAGCCAGCCCGCACAGGAGTGAGGCCGCGGCGAACCAGCTGACGCCGATAACGAAGATCTTGCGCCGGCCGAAACGGTCCCCGAGCGATCCGCCCAGCAGGATCAGCGAAGCGAGGCTGAGGGTGTAGCCGTTGATGGTCCATTGCAGGGCGCCGGCGTCCGCGTGCAAGCTCGCGGCGATGCGCGGCAGCGCGATGTTGACGACGGTGGCGTCGATGAAGGCCAGCGCTGACCCGAGCACGGTGGCCAGCAGCACCCACCGTCCGGCGGGCTGCCCGTAACGCACCAGGCCCGAGGGTGACCCGGTCGCGCTCATTGCCTCTCCTCCAGCGCTCTCACAACGTGGTTACCAGGCCGCCGTCGATCACGATTCCGGTGCCGGTACGTTGAGGTCCATGGGTCGTCCTCCGGGTAGGCGAGTCAAGGTAAGCCCTCATGACGGTAGCGCGGGAGGACCGGCGATCTCTTAGGTCAAGTTACTGCTATCGGCCCGCCGGTGCTGCGGGCCGGGGTCCGGGTGAGCGGGCGGGCGGCGTTCTGGCTGCGCGCAACAGGTAAGGAAGGCAAGGACAATGGATCGTGACGCCAGGATCCGGGCCCGGGTGGGGCAGCACTGGGAGGCCTCCGAGAGCGGGGACATCGACACCGAGCACGCGATCTACGCCGAAGACGGGATCCTGGACTACCCGCAGTCCGGGGAGCGCTTCCGGGGCCGGTCGAAGATCCAGGCGCAGCGCGGCGGGCACCCGGCTGAACGCCACTTCAGGGTCCTGCGGATCCGGGGTAGCGGCGACCTGTGGGTGAGCGAGTGCGTGATCACCTATGACGGCGTGCCCACCTACTCGGTGAGCGTAATGGAGTTCACCGGCGATCTGGTCACGCACGAGACCCAGTACTTTGCCGACCCTTTCCCGGCGCCTGCCTCCCGGGTGGCGCTCGCTGAGGCGATCCCCGGCCAGGACCGGTGAACTCAGTAATATCCGGTCCCCGGTGCCCGGCTCAGGGTTGACAGACTCCGGCCGGGCCGATCAGCTTCAAGGCGTACACCCGAGCGACGATCCGCGGACTTTGAGACTGCGAGAGGCGGTCAAGCGATGCGACCTGATATCAGACCAGGCGGCGACTTTCCCGATTACTCCCTGCCGGATCACATCGGCACGGTGCGTTCGCTCAGCGAGCTTCAGGGCAGCGATCCGCTGATCCTGACGCTGGCGCGCGGCAACTACTGCCCGAAAGAGCATCAGCAGCATCTTGAGCTGGCGGCCGGCTACTCGAAGATCGCGGTGGCCTACACCCAGGTCGTCACGATCGCTACCGATGACCATCACACCCTGCAGGAGTTCCGCGCGTCGGTGGGCGCCCAGTGGACCTTCCTGTCCGATCCCGGCCGGACCGTCCAGCAGGACCTCGACATTGCCGAGTACACCGACCCTGAGCACAACCCGATGATCCCGCACACGCTGGTGCTCAAGCCCGGGCTGGTCATTCACAGTGTCTATAACGGCTACTGGTTCTGGGGCCGCCCGTCGTTCGCCGACCTGTGGCAGGACCTGCGGGCCGCCACCAGGGAGAGCCGCCCGGACTGGGATCTGAGCGCCCCGGGGCTCCGGGACGCCTGGAACGCCGGCGACTTCTCGCATTTCCACGGCTGGGACCGGCGGACCCCCGGATCGAAGCCGACCTCGTACGTCGAACCGAGCACGGGGTGACAGCGATGCGCACGCCGGTGTGCGAGTTGCTCGGGATCGAACAGCCGATAGTCCTGGCGCCCATGGTCGCGGTGCCCCGGCTGGCCGCGGCGGTCTCGAATGCCGGCGCGCTCGGCATGCTGACGCTGACGTGGTCAGACGACGTCGGAGCGGTGGTCCGGGAGACGGCGGCGCTGACCGAGCGGCCGTTCTGCGGCAACCTGGTTCTCACCGAAGATCGTCACCGTCGCCTGGACCAGGCCCTTGACGCCGGCTTGCGCATTGTCTCGTTTTTCATGGGTGATCCCAGCGGCTACATCCAGCGCGTGCACGACGCCGGGGGGATTGTCCTGCACACGGTCGGCACCGCCGAGGAAGCGCGGCGGGCGGTGGCGTCCGGGGTGGACGTGGTGGTCGCGCAGGGCTGGGAGGCCGGCGGGCACGTATGGGGGACGGTCGCGACCCTGCCGCTGGTGCCCGCGGTGGTGGACGCGGTGGCGCCGGTGCCGGTAATCGCGGCCGGCGGGATCGGTGACGCCCGCGGCGTGGCCGCGGTGCTGGCCCTGGGCGCCCAGGCGGCGTGGCTGGGCACGCGGTTCCTGCTGGCCGAGGAGATGCCGATCCACGAGGACTACCGGCGCGCGCTGATCGCCGCGGCCGAGACCGACCCGCAGCGGTATGACAACCTGTACTCGGTCGGGTGGCCGGACTCTCCGCACCGGGCGCTCCGCAACTCAACCGCCGACGCGTGGCAAGCCGCGGGCCGCCCGCCGCTCGCGCAGCGGCCGGGTGCGGGCGACGTAATCGCGCACTTCGCCTCCGGCGAGGCAATCGTGCGGTACGAGCCAGCGCCGCCCATGGCCGGGACGGCCGGTGACATCGAAGCACTCTCCATGTGGGCCGGGCAGAGCGTCGCACTCGCCCGGCAGCCGCAACCGGCCGCGGACATCGTGGCCGAGCTCACCTCCCGGCTGTAACCGGGCAAAGCCGCCCGCACCTCGGCCCGGCTGCCCGGCTACATGTCCAGGACGATGTCGGATCGGGGCTGGGAGCAGCAGATGAGCACCTGGCCGTCGGACGGGGCCTCCAGCGGGTCCGGAGAGTACGAGACAGCGCCGGACAGCAGTGGCGTGATGCAGGTGTGGCATACGCCCGCCCGGCAGCTCCACCGGGTCGGCACATCGCAGGCATCGGCCAGGTCGAGGAGGCTGCGCCAGCTGGCCGCGAAGGGCGTGGAAATCCCGCTGCGGGCGAAGGTGACCAGCGGCCCGGTGCCTGGCGGTCCTGGCGGCGGGTGCGGCGCCGGGACCGCATGGCCGACGACGCCGGGGTTGGCGGATGGCAGTGCCGCGAACAGTTCGGTGTGAATACGGGCGGGCTCGAGGCCGGCCGCGCTGAGGGCGTCGCGCACGTCGGCCATGTACGCAGGCGGCCCGCAGACGTAAGCCTGCGCGCTGGCCGGGAGGCCTAGCACCGCCAGCGTGTCCTTGGTGACGTGCCCGGCGACGGCATGCTCCCGGCGCAGCTCGGCCGGCGTGGCCTGACTGTAGAACAACTGCTCGCGGGTGTGCGGCAGCGACTGGAGCAAGGCGCGGGCCTCGGCGGCGAGCGGACGTTCTCGCGGCCGCCGCGCGCTGTAGATCCACCACACCTCGCGTTCACTGCCTGCCTGCGCGAGCTGGTGCAACATCGACAGGACCGGGGTCACGCCGATGCCGGCCGAGATCAGCAGCACCGGTGCTGAGCCGTCATCGAGGACGAAATCGCCGCGGGGCGCGGCTACCTCGAGGGTTGCGCCGGCCCGCAGGGTGCGGTTCAGGTACGGGCTCACCGCGCCGTGTGGCTCGGACTTGACGCTGATCCGGTATGCGGCCGCGCCCGGAGCGGACGACAGCGAGTAGCTGCGCACCGGGGCGGGCTGCCCGGCGCCGGCTACCCGGAGCGTGATGTACAGGCCGGCCTGCGCCGCCGGGAGCGCGGTGCCGTCCGGGGCGGTCAGGTAGATCGAGGAGACAGTCGCTGTTTCCCGGACCACCTTGGTCACGCGCAACGGCCGGAATCCGGTCCAGGCCGGACCGGGGCGTGCGCCCGGCTCGGTGCCGGGCGGCGGTGCGGTGGCCGGGCCGCCGCGCTCGGCCGCGTCGATCAGTTCGCGGAAGGATTGCTGCCATCCCGGGCTCAGCGCCGGGATCTGGGCGGCCAGCCGCAGCTTCGCGGTGTCGCGGCCGGGCAGGTAGAGCAGCGCGTCGGTGTCGGTCACGCTGAGCGCGTGCGGGCCGGTCCTGGTCTTGATGATCTGGTCGCTGGCCTGAATGTGCCCCTCGCGCAGGACGCGCAGGTAGAAGCCGGGGCGGTGATGACTGACCAGCAGCGCCGGCAGCTCGGGCTCGCCCAGTCTCATGCCGACCCGGTAGCAGGTCACGCGCGGCTGGGTCACCTCAAACTCTGCCTCGCCGATCCGGTACCGGTCTCCGATGCATACCTCGTCGTCCGCCAGCCCGTCGACGGTGAGGTTTTCCCCGAACTGGCCGTAGCCGAAGTCGTCGCGGCCGAAATACTGCTCCCAGTGCCGGTAGGACTCGATCTGGTAGACCAGCGCGGCCCGTTGCTCGCCGCCGTGACCCTTGAGGTCCCCTTGCCCGTCACCGTCGATGTTCAGCCGGCGCACCATGACCGGCCCGTGCACTGGTTCCTTCCAGATGCCGGTGTGCACCGTCTTGCCCTGCCAGGCGACATCGCGCGGCAGTCCCACGTTCACCGACAGCAGGACTGGCATGCTGCGTGCCTCCCCGGCGCGAACCGTCACCGGCGCGGTGTCCGCCGGCCGGGCCGAAGCGATTAGGACCCGCCGATCAATGACCGCGCCGCTGCCGGGCCGATGATGAGATCGTGGAGGTCGCCGCCCACCTCGAGCCGGCCCGACTGCCCGGTCCGGCCGGCCTTCACCGGCTCGAAGCCGGCCGTCCGGATCAGCCGCTCGGCTTCCTGGCCGGCCCGGTCGTCGTCGGTCACGTAGAACAGCACCGCCGGCTCCGGTGACCGGTTGGCCGCGGACTCGAAGAGATCGGCCGACATGGTTCCAAACGCCATGGCCAGGCGCGCCCCGGCGGGCAGCCACCCGGCGACAACCTCGCCGGAGGATTGCCCCTCCGGCAGCAGACGGACGATTTTACCCTGCGCGTCGATGCCGACCGGGTTGCTCGGAACGACCACGATCTTGCCGGATAGCGAGCCGGCAATCTCGTCTATGACGCCCCTCAGCGCGGTAAACCGCAGCGCGAGGACGACGGCATCGGCGTCCAGCAGCGCGTCGCGGTTGCCGGCGGCGCCGACCGAACCCCGGCCGATCTCCGCTGCCAGCTTTCGGGCCGACGCATGGTCGGCGCTTGAGAGCCGCAGGGTCTCGCCGCCTGCGGCGAGATGGCGGGCGATGACCGAGCCGATCCCGCCCGTGCCGATGATCGCGGTAGTCATGACCGGTACCTCCTCAGCGTCACCGTACTAACAACGGCGGCAGGCGTCGGTCAGGTCCCGGCTGTCGCCGGGTCGCTGGGGTGCCGGGTGAGCGGCGTGGTCTGCACGGTCATCCAGGCATCCAGCGGGAGTGATTCCAGGATGGCCCGCATCCCGGCCGCGTCCTGGGCTCGCCAGAGGCCCAGCGAGCGCCCCTCGCCCGGCAGCGTCCACAGCCGCAGCAGGTGTTCCTGCCCGGCCAGCTCGTATGCGCGTTCCGCCTCGCGCGCCTTGGTGTCCTCCACCGTCTGGGCGGGCGTGCCCGCCGGGATGGTGAGGGTGAAGGTGGTCAGAAATTCCGTGCCTGCCGGACTGGCCGCTAGTGCCGGGTCGTTCGGGTGCCGGGAGAGCGGGGTGACCTCATCGGTACGCCAGACGCGCAGCGGCATCGAGGCGAGGACTCGCTGCAGCTCATCGCCGTCGTCGGCCGCGAACAATCCGAGGCTCCGCCATTCGCCTGGCTGTAGCGGCGGCCGCCACAAGCGAAGCAGGTAGCCCTGGGACGCGAGTTCACGCGAGTGCGCGCCCTCACGGCTGCGGATGTCGTCGATGGCTTCCGCCGCGGTTCCGTCCGGAACGCGGGTGGTCATGTCGACGAGGTATTCCATGGTGAGCGCCTCCTGAGCCAGCGGCAGTGCCGTGCGGGTACTGTTTCACCCTCGTCGCGCCGGTTGCCTGTCCGCCTGCGGGCCCGGGTCAGTTCTGGGTTCTGGTTCTCCGGTGGACCTCCGGGCCGGCGACGGGATCGACCACGTCGCCGGCCCGGAGAAGCCGTCTGGGCGGCTAGGGGTTGGGCGGGCCGAGGTAGGGGAAATGGGCCAGCAGGTCGTCGTGGGGCTTGAGGCCGGCCGGCCGGACCTTGCCGTTGGTCAGCCAGGCGAAGCGCAGGCTGTACACGTCGTCGGTGGGCACGCGGCCGTTGGGATAGGTGGCGGGCTTGGTGCCGTCATAGTGCAGGATGTCGGGCAGGACCTGCAGGGCGGCGGCCCGGGCCTGCTCGGGGGTGTAGCCGCCGGCGTTCTGCAGGATGGCCGACCAGGCGTCCAGGTAGTTGGCGACGTCGTCGGCGGGCTGGCGGGAGTTGAACAGGTTCTCCCCGTCGGGGTTGATGAACGGGTTGATGGTCGGGTTCCCGCCGCGGTCCAGCCTCTCTGCTCCAGCACGCCGTTGCTGCGCCGGCTGATCGAGGCCCACACGCCGATGCCGGCCGCCGCCGAGCATGTCGTAGGGCACTTCCAGCACGATCGAGTCGACGTTGTTGTCGGCGAAGTCGTCGTGCCCGGTCCACTGCGAAGCCGTGCAGGGCGCCTTCGACGTCGGCGAAGAACGGGTCGCTGCGCAGCCCGGCGAACAGCCGGATCCGGCCCGCCTGGACGGGCTGCGCGGTGCCGTCGAAGCTGACCGGGATGTCCGCGGCGAGCACCTCGCCGGCCGGGCTCGGGCTGGCGGGCCTGCGCGCCGGTGGCGTGCCAGGCGGTCCCGGTCTGCCTGCCGTTCTCGTACTCGGAGAACTCGAACGTGAACGCGACGTCGGCGTGGTTGTCGCCGTCGGTGTCGATGTTGATCCGGTAGACCGCGCCGGGGTAGAACTCCGGGCCGGTCACCGGGGCCGGGATCGGCGGCGGGGCGCTGGTCGGGTTCGAGTCCATGATCAGCACGGTCGTGCCCGCGTGGTGTCGGTGCAGCGTCGTGGTGATGCTCCGGGCTGCGGCGCTTGGAAGACGAACAGGTCGGTGAGGTCCAGGCGGCGGTCGTCGCCGGGGAACTTGAGCTTGTCGGCGCTGAAGTGGTTCGACATGAGTGTTCTTCCTTCTGGTGCTAGTGGTGCTGCTGCGCTGGGCCGGGTGTCAGGCTGCGGATGAAGTCGAGCAGGGCGGTGTTGACCTGGTCGGCGTGGGTCCAGGGGATGGCGTGCGGGCCGCCCTCGATCACGACGAGGCTGCACGTCCTTGATCAGGCCGGGCAGGCGGCTCGCCGGTCTTGTCCAGCGGCAGGACCTGGTCCGCGTCGCCCTGGATGACCAGGATGGGCACGTCGATCTTGGGCAGGTCGTCGCGGAAGTCGGTGGCCCAGGTGCCGATGCAGGCCACCGCGGCGGTGGCCGATGCGGTCACGGCCAGGTTCCAGCTGGCCTGGAAGGCCTGGTCGCTGACCAGGGTGCCGCGCAGGGTGTCGATGTTGTAGAAGTTGTCCAGGAACCCCTTCATCCACGCCGGGGTATCGGCCCGAGCGGCCTGCGGCGAACCCGTCGAACAGGGCTCTGCGGCACCCCGTCGGGGTTGTCGCCCGCCTGCAGCAGGTACGGCGGGATCGGGGCGACGAGCACGCCCTTGGCCACCCGCGCCGAGCCGTAGCGGCCCAGGTAGCGGGTGACCTCGCCGGTGCCCATCGAATGCCCGGCCAGGACGGCGTCGCGCAGGTTGAGGTGCTCCAGCAGGGCGTTCAGGTCGGCGGCGAAGGTGTCGTAGTCATAGCCGGTAGCGGGCTGGCTGGACTGGCCGAACCCGCGCCGGTCGTAGGTGATGACCCGGTACCCGGCGTCCAGCAGGGCCGGGACCTGCTTGTCCCAGCCGCGGCCGCTGAGCGGGTAGCCGTGGATCAGCACTACCGGCTGGCCGGTGCCATGGTCCTCGTAGTAGATCTCGATGCCGGCGCTGTTCACGCGGTGCGCTTGGCACTGCGTTCGGTTTGCGCGACGGCGACGCGCCGGATCGGTTTCTCGTCGGCCTGGCGGTGCTCAGCCTGCTGTCGGACATTGCGGAAAAGCGTCCGCTCATCTGCATCGTGGACGACGCGCAGTGGCTCGATGCGGCTTCCGCGCAGGCGCTGGCCTTCGTGGCGCGCCGTCTCGGTGCGGAGTCGGTCGGGCTGGTCTTCGCCGTGCGCGAGCCGGGCGGCGAGCGGCATCTTGAGGGCCTGCCGGAGCTCGCCGTGGGCGGGCTAGACGACGCTGATGCGCAGGAGCTGCTCGGGACCGTGCTCGCCTGCCCGCTCGATGAGCGGGTGCGTGATCGGATCGTGGCCGAGACGCGCGGTAACCCGCTGGCGCTGCTTGAGCTGCCACGTGGCCGGACGTCCGCCGAGCTCGCGGGCGGGTTCGGGCTGTCCGGCGCTCCGGCGGTGCCGGGGCGGATCGAGCAGAGCTTCCGGGAGCGGCTGGCGCCGCTCCCGCCGGCGACGCGGCTGTTGCTGCTCGTCGCGGCGGCTGAGCCGGCCGGGGATCCGGTGCTGGTGTGGCGGGCGGCCGCCGGGCTCGGCATCGGGCCGGACGCGGCCGCCTCGGCGGCCGCCGAGGGACTGGTTGTCTTCGGCGCGCAGGTGCGCTTCGGTCATCCGCTCGTGCGTTCGGCGGTCTACCGCGCTGGCACGCCGGAGGAGCGCCGCGCGTGCACCGCGCGCTCGCCGAGGCCACCGATGCCGTCGTCGATCCGGATCGCCGTGCCTGGCACTGCGCTCAGGCGGCCGCCGGGCTCGACGAGGACGTCGCCGCCGAGCTGGAGCGCTCGGCCGGGCGAGCGCGGGCGCGCGGCGGCCTGGCGGCGGGGGCGGCATTTCACGAGCGCGCCGCCGAGCTGACGCCCGATCTGAGGCGGCGGGCGCAGCGTGCGCTCCTGGCCGCCCAGGGCAAGCACCAGGCTGGCGCGCCCGATGCGGCGCTCCGGCTGCTGGCGATGGCGCAGGCGGGGCCGCTGGACTCCCGCGAGCGAGCCCGCGCGCAGCTGCTGCACGCGCAGATCACGTTCGCGATGACGCGCGGCCGGGACGCTCCCCCGCTGCTGCTGGAGGCGGCCAGGCGGCTCGAGCCGCTGGATCCGAGGCTCGCCCGCGAGACATACCTCGAGGCGTTCGCGGCTGCGCTCTCCGCCGACCGCCTCGTGCGCGGGGGCGATGAGCGCGAGGTCGCCGCGGCCGTTCTGGCCGCCGGCTGGGAGCCGTCCACGCGCGCCTGCGATCTGCTGCTGGACGGGCTCGCCCTGCTCACCCGCGAGGGCTACGTCGCGGGCGCGCCGGCGTTGAAGGCCGCGCTGCGCGCGTTCCGGGACGAGCCGCTCTCCGAGGAGGACGAGCTGCGCTGGCTGTGGCTGGCCTGCCGCATCGCCCGGGCGCTGGCCGATGACGGGGCATGGGACGAGCTCACCGCGCGCCATCTCGATGCTCGCGCGCCGCGCCGGCGCGTTCTCCGCGCTGCCCGTCGCGCTCACCGACCGCGTGCTCGTCGAGCTGTTCTCAGGCCGGACCGGGGTGGCCATGTCGCTGGCCGCCGAGTCGGACGCCGTGGTCGAGGCCACCGGCAGTCACCTGACGCTGCGCACCTCGATCGTGCTGGCGAACTGGCGGGGACGGGACGCCGAGGCGCAGGCGCTCATCGAGACGGCCGGCAGGATGTGCTGCAACGCGGTGAGGGTCTCTGGCTCGCCGCCAACGACTGGGGCAGCGCGATTCGCTATAACGGGCTCGGCCGATACGAGGACGCCCTGGCCGCGGCCGAGCGGGCCGTCCAGGCCGCGCGCGGGCTCGGGCCGTCGATCTTGCTGCTGGCGGAGCTGATTGAGGCCGCCGCGCGCAGCGGCCAGGCGGAGCGCGCGATCGGTCCGCTCGCCCGGCTCGCTGAGATTGCGCGTGCCGCCGGCACGGACTGGGCGCTCGGGACCCACGCGCGCGCTGCGGCGATGCTGGCCGAGGGAGAAGCCGCCGAGCGGCTCTACCGGGACGCGGTCGAGCGGCTGTCGCACATCAAAACCCGCGCGACGCTGGCCCGCGCGCATCTCCTGTACGGCGAATGGCTGCGGCGCGAGCACCGTCGCGTCAATGCTCGCGAGCAGCTGCGAGTCGCTTACGCGATGCTCTCGGACATGGGCATGGAGGCGTTCGCCGGCTGCTCGAGCACGCCGCCCAGCTGTTCCTCAGTCCGCGCACGGTGGAGTGGCACCTGAGCAAAGTGTTCGGAAAGCTCGGGATCAGCTCCCGTAGGGAGCTCCGCGCGGCGCTGTCCGACGCCGGCGCAGCGGTCATCCGCCGCTAACGGGCGCGATGACCGTCTGCTCAGCCGGCCGCGAGCTTCTCGATCGCGGCGGCGCAGCCGCTAAAGTCGCCGAATTCGGCGATGCCCGCCGCCTCCTCCTCGGTCATCGGTCCGGTCGCCAGCTTCGTCACGCGAACCCGGACGCCGCCGGTCTCCTCGGTCAGCTCGTAGTCGGTGTCCAGGATCGTGCCCGGATAGACGCGGCCGCGGGTTGCCCATCGGGCCGGCGGGTCGTAGACGGTGACATGACCGTACAGATGACCGCTGCCGTTGCCCCAATCCTCGTAGTGCTGGCCGCCCACCCTCGGCTCCAGCACGACGCTGCGTACCTTGTCCCCGCCGTAGACATGCGGGAACCAGTCAAGCGACTGCTGGGTCATCACCTTGAAGGTCCGCTCGGCACTGGCCTCGATGTGTAGCTCGAAGGCCAGCCGGACGGTCCGGATCGGCTCGACGTACCCGGACATACTGCGCTCCCTTTCCTCGGCGACCCGCCTGAGCGCGAGCAAGCTGGCCGAGCCGGTGTCAGCCAGCGGCTGTACCCACCGTTCGTACCACTCGCGCAGCGGCACCGGATTGATGTAGTTGATGCGATCTCGGCCGCGGCGTTCTGCGATCACCAGGCCAGCCTCGGTCAGGACCCCGAGGTGCTGCATAACCGCGAACCGGCTGATCTCGGGTATCTGACTGGCCAGCACCCCGGTGGTCGCGGGTGCGTCCCGGAGCAGGTCAAGCAGGCGGCGGCGCCATGGGCTGGCCAGGGCGCGCCACAGGTCCGGCTCCCCGCCCGTTCCGTGCTCAGCGACGGCCATGGACAACATGTGACAAAAATATCACATGTATTCTCTGGTGGCTAAGGCGGGTCACCAGGTGCCTGGGCCGCCTTGGGCCGGCGCTGGCCGGGGGGGATTTGTACGATATGCCTTGACTTAGGCGTCAGACTGGGTGAACGGGCTGCTCCGAGGCGGACGACGGCCCGCACCCATGGTGGGGAGCGTCTATGGACCTAGACCTCAGCCTGGCCGCCAGCTTCCTGGTGCTGGCGGAGGAGAGACACTACGGTCACGCGGCCGCCCGCTTGCACATGACGCCCTCGGCGCTCTCCAAGCGCATCCAGCGCCTGGAGCGGCAGCTGGGCGTCACCGTCGTCGACCGCGGGCCAGCCGGGGTCCTTCGCGTAACGACCGCGGGACGCCGCTTCGCCGACGCGGCCGGTCCGCTGCTGGCGCATGCCGCCACCGTTCGCGAGACCGCCCGGACGCGGCCCGACCGCTACACGGTGCGGATCGGCTTCCCGGCCGGTACGCTCGCGTCACTGTCAGCGCTCGGACTGGATTCGGTCATACGGGACGTCCGGCGCAGTTACCCTGAGGCTCGTTTCGTGGGCCGTGAGATCGCGTTCACCGAATTGACCAGATGCCTGCCCGACCAATATGTCGACGTGCTGTGGACCAATTCTTCCGTGCGGCATATGGCGGTTGAGTCCCATCCCACCCAGGTGCGCACCGAGCTCATCGGCGTGGTGGCAGCGCGGCACCGGCTGGCCGAGGCCGGCTCGATCGACGTGGAGCAGTACTGCGAGGAGCCGATGCTCTACGGCCCCGATATCCCCGAGGAGTGGATGGCCCCGTTCTGGCTGGCCGGCCTGCGATCGAAGCACGAGGCGCGGCTGGTCGAGATCGCGGCGCAGGATCACGCCAGCGTGCTGCGCAAGGTCACCGGGGGTGACGCGGTCATAACGAACGTCGCGACGATGCGACCGCTACTCGGACCGCAGCTGCGCGCGGTCACGCTGCTCGGCTGTCCGCCGATGGGTTTCTATGCCGCGCGGCGTAGCGATGATCACCGTGGTGCCGTCCAGGAGGTGCTCAGCGCTTTTCTAGCGGTGCCGCCCCGCACCCTCAGCTGAGGTCGCCGCGGCCGTTCTGGCCGCCGGCTGGGAGTCGTACGACCTCGTCAATCCACTTTGGGGTGGCCAGGTCAATGCCTGTGTCGGAAGTGGAAACAGCCCTGGCGCCTCGTCACTGTCCGGGGAGACGCTTCGGTTGGAGGCTTGCTCCGCGAGGCGCCGGGCCCGGTTCTGGTGGCCTCGGCGCGCCCCGCTGACAGCTTCCGAACGGCCGCGTCGGCGGCTCAATCCTGATCAAGCCGAACCAGGCGGACATTCGCTGGATCTACCTCTACACGGATCCGTAGATCGCACGAAGGAGGGGGGAATAGTCATGAGCCGCATCCCGCGCATCCGCCGCCGGGCCCGCAGCCACGCGGGGCTGGCCGGGGTACCGCGGGCGGTCGGCGGCGCAGTGCCCGCCGCGCTCGCTACCCCGGGCGGCGGGGCGAGCATGACCGCGGGCACGCGCTCCGGACATGGCTGGCTGTCGTTCCGGCGGATCGTTGACATCCCGTTCGAGACCTGCGTGGCCGCACTTGAAAACTGGCCGCCCGCGGGGCCGGACGGCGAACTGCACCCCGGTCACAGCCTGGTGCGCGGGCCGGCTGAGCACAAACGCGACACCGGTACCTGCCGGGTGGAGATCCGCCTGGCCCGGGGACGGCTGCGCCCGCCGCTGCGGATGAGGCTGGACATCGACCGCTGGACCTGGTCACCCGCGAGGACCGCACTCGAACTCATCCCCGGCCAGCGCGTCCGGCCGACCGCCGCCTACTTCCGGGCCGGCCACCTCCTGCTGGACTCATTGATCCGCGCACTGCCGCAGCACAACGTCCAGGCCCACGCCGCGGACCCTGGCCCCCCCAGTTCCCTCGGGCCTCCCCGCACCCGGTCTGTGCCGGGCCCCGCTTGCCGCGGCGACCTGGTCATCAGCACCGACGAGGGCGACCTTCAGTCCATCGCCGCCGCGACCAGCCACCGCCCGGAAATCGACCGCCCTTAGCCCGCTGAAGCACGCCGGGATTCCGTCGTTCGAGCGACCGGGCCGCGCCTAGCCGGCCGCGGCTAGCTGGCCGAGGGCGGCGTCGAGGAAGGCGTCGCGGCGCCCGAGCATGACCTCGCGGGTCAGATCGGGGCGGCCCTGAGCGGCCATCGACACCGGAAACCAGCCCATGTCCGGCGGGGAGGCCAGCGCCGCGACGGCATCCCAGTAAGGGACGTCGCTCGCGGGCCTGCCCGCCTCGGCTTCCCAGCCGCGCAGGATGTGCCCGGCGGCTTCCGCGCCATGGCACCAGGCCGCGTCGCAGCGCAGCGACCCGAGGTCAATGCCGGCCGGCCCGACGCCGGCGCAGTCCCAGTCGAGCACCGCGGTCAGCCTGTCGTTGTCCCACAGCGTGTTGCCATGCCACAAGTCACCATGCACCAGGCCAAGCCGGTCATCGTCCGGCCGGGCCTCGGCCACCGCCGCCTCGGCCGCGCGGAGCAGATCCGACGCCCCCTGGTCGCGGCGCATGCCGGCGAAGTCGTCGGCCTCGATCGGCCGGCTCCGGACCGGGAGCGCCGGCGTCGCAGTGAGCTTGACCGAGCTGATCCGCGCCGCGGCCGCGCCCAGCGCCCGCAGCCGTGCCGGGTCGGGCTCGGGCGGGATCGCGCTCGTCCCCGGCACGCACGCGGCCAGCAGGAGCCCGTACCCGGTCCGCACGGCCAGGTCGTAGCCCAGCAGCTCCGCGACGGGCAGGCTGGCACCGGCCACCCGCGCCGCATAAGTCATCGCCGCGGCCTCGGTCGCGGTCTCGGGCGCCTGCTCGGCGCGCGCAACCCGGAGAACCACCTTGCGGTCCCCGGCCCGCAGCAGCCACGGCGAGCTGCCGTGGCGCAGGCCGCGCAGCACCGTGACCTCGGTGCCCAGGATCGCCGAGGCCCAGGCTATGGCCTCCGGCGCCGGACCAGTCATGCGGCGGAGTCTAACCGCGTGCCCGGCCCGCAACGTGCGGCCAGATGGACTGACCGGAAAATAGGCCAGGCGGGCGGGCGGCGCTCGCTGAACTGGCGGAGGGCACACTGTGGCTAGCGAGGAGCGCCCGGGAGGTGCAGTTGGCAGCGAATGAGGGCCAAGGGTATGGCTCGGTGCGGCTTGCGTCGGCCGCCGGGCGCTGGGTGCTGGCGGTGGCGGTGCTGGGCGACGTCATGATCCTGCTCGAGGCGACGGTGGTCAACGTCGCGCTGCCGACGATCGGCCGTGAGCTCGGCGCGAGCGTCGCGGGATTGCAGTGGACGCTGAACGGCTATGTGCTCACGCTCGCGGCGCTGGTCCTGGTGGGCGGTTCGCTCAGCGACATCTACGGCCGGCGTCGCATATTCATCCTGGGCGTGGTGGTCTTCGTGGCCGCGTCGGCGCTTTGCGCGGCCGCCCCGACGATCGGGCTGCTCATTGCGGCCCGGTTCGTTCAGGGGATCGGAGGGGCGCTGCTGACGCCGGGGAGCCTGGCGATCATCGGCGCGGTCTTTCATCCCGACGATCGCACCAAGGCGATCGGTGTGTGGGCGGGTGCGGGTGCGGTCGCGGGCGCGATCGGGCCCACCGTCGGCGGGTACCTGACCGACGCGCTGTCGTGGCGCGCGGTCTTCCTGATCAATCTTCCGCTGGGGGTTTTTGTCGTCGTAGCCGCGGTGATCCACGTGCCGGAGACCCGGGACCCGACGCGTACCGGTGGCCTGGATCTGCGCGGCGCCGCGCTGGCCACGGTGGCCATCGCAGGTGCGTGCTTTGGGCTGATCGAGGCGTCCGGGGGCCTGACGCCAGCAGTGATTGCCGCGTGGGCCGTCGGCCTGGCCGCCGCCGCTGCCTTTGTCGCCGTTGAGCGGCGGGCCAGGAACCCCATGCTTCCGCTGGAGCTGTTCCGTTCCCGCCAGTTCGCCAGCGCCAACCTGCTGGCGCTGGTCACCTACGCCGCGCTCGGCGGCGTGATCTTCCTGTTCGTCGCGTTCCTGCAGGTCACGCTCGGCTACAGCGCGCTTCAGGCCGGTGCCGCCACGCTGCCGATCACCTTGCTGCTACTGACCCTCTCCGCCCCCTCGGGGGCGATCGCCCAGCGCGTCGGCCCGCGGATCCCGCTGACGATCGGAGCTGTCCTGGCCGGCGCGGGACTGCTGCTGATGGCCCGGATCCACCCCGGCGACCAGTATCTCTCCGGAGTGCTGCCCTCGCTGATCGTATTCGGGGTCGGTCTCGCCACACTGATCACGCCGATCACCGCGACGGTCCTGGCCAGCGTCGATTCACGGCACTCCGGGACCGCTTCCGCTATTAACAACGCGCTCTCGCGGCTCGGTCAGGTGATCGCGGTGGCCGCCCTTCCCCTCGTCGCGGGGCTTTCCGGCTCCGCCTTCGAGGACCCGGCCAGCATGGCCGCCGGCTTCCCGGTCGCCATGACCGTGGCCGCCGGGGCGTCTTTCGCCGCCGCGGTGCTCGCCTGGACCACGATCAGCAACGACGTTCTGAGCCGATCCGGTGCGGACGCCCAGCAGGTGCCAGCGGAACTCCCGCCGTCCCTCAGGCGAAGCTGCCCGGTGGCCGGCACTCCGCTGGTCGCGTCCCTGAATTCCCCGGTATCGGGCCAGGAAGGACCTGGACCAGATGCGTGATCCCGGTCCAGGTAGCGCACCAGCGCAGCATCGCCCTGGTGCGCTGCGGTCAGGGATGGACCGGCCCGCTGGGTCCGCGGTCGAGGCGAATCGACTGCATGATCGCGAACGTGGTGGTCCTGGTGTAGACCTCGATGTCGGCACCGCCCAGCACGCCGGTGTATTTCGCGATGACGGGGGCGGCCGCGCTCTCGGTGACGGCATCGAGGTAGGCGCTGACCCCGGCCCACACGTTCTCTCCGTAGTGCCCGAAAAGCGGTCCCGGGTTGACTGAGGCCAGTGCCTCACGTGAGCTGGCTTCGATGTCGGCGATGTACTGCTGGTGCGTCGCGACGTCCTCGCGGGTGGCCACCCGGCCCAGGTGCCCGCTGATGAGGTGCGTCCACGGGTAGTCCAGCGCGATGGCCGGGGCGCCGGTGTACCCGATGACGTCGTCGCTGAGGTTGAGGTTGTAGATGGGTATCCAGCCGGCGTTGACCACGTCGATGAACATCAGGGTGTCATGGTCGGGGAAGTGGATGTAGATGTTGTCCGGCGAGTGGTTGGGCCCGTGCCAGGCCAATTCGACCCGCTCGCCGCCGACTTCCAGCGTGTAGCGGTCGGAGAAGGTCACGTCCGGGACCGGGCGGGCGGGGTCACCGTCGCGCAATAGCAGTCGCCGGGTCTCCTCGTGGCCGATGCGGACGATGTCCCCGCCGAACAGCGAGGACGCTCCCTGGTGGTCTGCGTGGTGGTGCGAGTAGACCATGTGGGTGACCTGGTTGGTCAGGCCGTTCGCGGCTGTGATCTCGTCCACGGCACGCCGGATGTTGTGGCCGATGTTCGGGGGCGCGTCGAAAATCACGACGCCGTCGGGGGTGGTCAGGAACGCCGACATGTAGACGTTGTCAGTGACCGCGTAGAGGTTCCGCTCGACCGGCCAGACCTGGTAACCCTGCTCGTTCAGGGCCGCCCCCTTCGCGATCGCCGGGACGGGGGCGTACTCGGGCAGGTCGGGGGCGCCGGCAGCGCTGGTGGCTGGTGATGTCACTGTCTCTCCCTGGATTCTCGGGGCACGTCCAGGTCGGCCGTGCGGGTCCGCAAGCTCGTGACCACGCCAAGGATCGCCGCCGGGAGGAGAGCAGGGCATCACTTGATTTTGGTGATTCGCCCGGCTGGCGTCGGCCAGTGTGCCGTGCGGCGCGGGGGTTAGGTGCGGCCGACGGACAGCAGCCGCAGTTCGCGTCCTCGCTGCACCGCCGTGGTCCGGTCGGCGGCGCCGAGCTTGGCATAGATCCGGCGGATGTGGCTGTCGACGGTGTGCACCGATACCGACAGCTCGCTGGCGATCTCGCGCCTGGTGAGGTTCGTCGGCAGGTGGCGCAGCACGCGCAGCTCACTTCGGCTGAGTTCCTCGACCGGCAGCACGGCCCGCTGGTTCAGCCCGCCCCGCCCGGGACCGCGGATGGCGTCGAGGATGTCGGCCACCAGCGCCGCGTGCGATGTGCCGTGCGGCGGCAGGGTTTCGAGGAGATGCCATCCGCCGGTCATGGCGAAAGGCAGGATCAGCCGGTCCGGCTCGGCCAGGTTCAGCGCCTGCTCGGCTGCATCCCGGGAGGCGCGCTCATCACCCAGGTCGCGGCAGGCGGACGCCTCCAGCAGGTGCGCCTCGACCTGGGTGAGGTAGGAAAGAACCGGGATGTCGCCGTCGAGGACGGCGCGCAGTTCGCGGCGGGCGGCGGCGGGGTCGTGCTGGGCCAGCAGGATCACCGCGGCCGCGTTGCGGATCTCGCCGGCGTTGGCCTGCCGGTCGTCCAGCGCGGCCAGGGCAGCCCGGGCCTGCCCGGCCATCCCGAGCCGGGCCTGGGTGGCGATCGTCCACGCATTGACCCGGGTCGTCAGCCCGTGCTCGCCGACCATGAGCGCCTGCATCTGCCGGGCGGCGGCGAACTCCTCCAGCGCCTGGTGGCAGTGGCCGCGCGCCGCCTGAAGAATCGCGGCGGTAAGGAAAATCAGCAGCCGGATGCCGGGCTCGCCGTCGGCCTGAGTGGCGCACCTGGCCCGGTCCAGCCAGTGTCCGGCGAGGTCGAACTGGCCGGTCCAGGCCAGCGCGTTGGCGAGCGCCGCCAGCGCCGGGGCGGTCACCGGCTCATCCTCCCAGCCCTGCTGGGCCGCCAGCGTTATGGCTTCCTCGCAGCGCTGCCGGGCCATGGCGAAGGAGCGGCTCGTGGCGGCGAACCCCCGCTGGGCCAGGCAGGCCACCTCCAGGTAGGGCCGGCCGATGCGGCGGGCGAGGGCGGCGCCTGCCACCAGGTGCCGTTCGCTGTCGGCCAGCCGCAGCGACCATGCCTCGGTGACGCCCAGGTTCAGGAGCGCCACGGCTTTCAGATCGCTGCCGATCGCGGCGTCGGCGTCGGCGCTCGGCTGGCCGTGGCTATGGCCCAGCAGCGCCCCGGCCTGCTCGAAGATGCTGTCGAAGTCCCCGCGTAGACGCGCTGACAGCAGGTCCACGGAGGCAATGGCCAGCTGCAGCCGGTGCCGGCGGGCCGGCGGCGTGGTGGCCGCGTACGCCCTGACGTCGCGCAGGTGCGCGTCGGTCTGGTCGAGGCGGAGCTGGTACTGGGCGGCGATGGCCCGGACCAGGGTCAGGTCAGCGGAGTCCGCACCGGCCCGCTCCGGGAAGGACCGCAGCAGTGCCGCTACGGTGCCCGCTTGCCCGTCCAGGGTCAGGCTGAGGGCATGGTCGGTGAGCATGCGGGCCGCCGTGTCCCAGTCGCCGGCCGCCTGCAGGTGGCCGATGGCGTCGGCGGCCTGGCCGCGGGTGGCCAGCCAGCGCGCGGCGAGCCGGTGCAGTTCCGGGATGTCCCCCGGCATCGTGCGGCGCAGTTCCAGCCGGAGCAGGCCGCCGAACATGCGGTGGTAGCGGAACCAGGTACGGCCGGGGTCGAGGGACACGACGAACGCGTTGGCGTCCTCCAGGTCGAGCAGGATCCGCTCCGAGCCGGTGGTTCCGGTCAGCAGGTCGGCCAGCTCGCCGTTGACCCGGTCCAGCACGGAAGTGCGCAGCAGCAGGCCCTGAACTTCCGGCGGCTGCCGCTCCAGCATCTCGGCCAGCAGGTACTCAGCCACCGTGCGGTCGCTGCCGGAGAACTCGGCGACGAACCGCTCCGGATCAGGGTGCCCGGCCAGGGACAGGACGGCGAGCCGCAGTCCCGCCGCCCAGCCCTCGGTCCGCTGATGCAGCATCGCGGTCACGCGGTCGGGCAGCGCGATTCCGGCGGCGGCGAGGAGCTGGCGGGTCTCGCGCTCGGTGAAACGCAGCTCCGCCGCCCGGATCTCGGCCAGGTCCCCGGCCAGCCGCAGCTTGTGCAGGCCCAGCGGCAGGTCGCGGCGGGTAGCCACGATCGCGCGGACACCCGGGGGCAGGCGCGTCAGCAGCGTGCTGAGCTGCCCGGCCGCCTCCAGCGCGCTGAGTTCGTGCAGGTCGTCGATAACCAGGACGAGACCATCGCCGGACTCCCCGAGTTCGGACAGCAATTTCTCCAGCATGGCGCTGCCGGTGGCGCCGGGTGCCGCCGACGGCAGTTGCGCACCGCCGTCGCCGGTGCCGGCCGCGGCCCGGATCGCGCCCAGCACGGTGAGCCAGAAAAGCTGCATGTCATGCTGGCCCGGCCGTACGGTCAGGAAGGCGACCGGGCCATCCTGACCCGGCCGGCCCGCCCACGCGCGCAACAGCGACGTCTTCCCGGCGCCTGCCGGCGCCGAGATAATCGTGACCTGCTTCTGGACTGCCCGGTTCAGGGCGGCCACCAGATTGCGCCGCCGGATCAGCCCGGACTCGGCCCGGCCCGGCGCGCGGCCGGAGCCCGCCGGGGCGGGCAGGTCGGTCATCGCGCCCTCTCCTGAAAATGAGTCCGGCCGATAGAGCCGCCGTCGAGAGAGAAGTTTCGGGCTGCCGAAAGACTACCGGCCCGCGGAACATTATCCGGGCCGGTGCGCACCGGCTAGAAGCGCGGATCACCATATTGTGGTGACGTCGGCTCACCCTGATGGTCACTAGCGTCGCAGGCGACCGGTCCGCTACGACCATGGAGATGCCCGGTGGAAGCAGAGATGATGTCCGTCTTCGCGCTGGGGCGGCTGCGGGTGCGGCGGTCCGGGTACGGCGCGATGCAGCTGGCGGGTCAGTTCGCCGCCCGCACGCCGCCGGACCGTGAGTCGGCCCTCGGCGTACTCCGCGCCGCAGTAGCGGCCGGCGTCGATCACATCGACACCGCCCAGTATTACGGCCCCGGCACCGTGAACGCGCTGATCCGCGACGCGCTGTACCCGTATCCCGACGGCCTGGCGATCGTCAGCAAGGTCGCGGCCGGGCCCGACGACCGCGGCCCCGGCCATCTGCGCGCGGGCATCCAGGACAACCTCCGCGCCTTGCGGGTGGCCCGGCTCGCCGCCGTCAACCTCCGGCTGCCCGGCGACGGCCGCGTGGACGCGCGCTTCGACGACCAGCTGGCCGCGATGGTGGCGGCCCGCGATGAGGGCCTGATCGCCGGAATCGGCCTGAGCAACATCAGCCTGGAGCAATTGCAGCATGCCGCCGCGGGCACCGAGATCGTTTGCGTGCAGAACATGTTCCACCTAGCCGACCGCAGCGCGGCGCCGCTGCTGGATGTGTGCCTGCGCCGGGGCATCGCGTTCGTGCCGTTCTGCCCGCTCGGCTGGCCGCGCGGCCAGGACAACCCCGTGCTGACCAGCCCCGTGGTGGCCCAGACGGCCGCCCGCCTCGGCGTCACCCCGGCGCAGATCGCACTGCAGTGGCTCTTGCGGCTGGCCCCCAACGTGCTGCTCATCCCGGGCACCGGCTCGGTCGCCCACCTGCGGGAGAACCTGGCCGCCGAGCACATCACGCTCGATGACCAGGCGCTGCGCGACCTCGATCGCGTCAGCGCCTGACGCCCGGCCCGCCCAGGTACTCGGCCAGCCAGGGCCCGGTCACGCTGCCCGCGTCGCGCGCGACATCGGCGGGCGTACCCGCCGCGAGAACGCGGCCGCCGTCCGGGCCGCCGCCCGGGCCCATATCGATGAGGTGGTCCGCGGCGGCCAGCAAGTCGAGGTCATGATCGATGACGATGATCGTCGCTCCGGCGTCAAGCAGCCGGTCGAGCACGCCCACCAGTGTTGCGATGTCGAGTGGGTGCAAGCCCGTGGTCGGCTCGTCGAACACGTACAGCGCGCCCCGCTGGCTGCTGCGCAGCCGGGAGGCGATCTTCAGGCGCTGCGACTCGCCGCCGGATAGCGACGGGGTAGGCTCGCCGAGTTTCAGGTAGCCCAGGCCGACCTCGCTGACCGGCCGCAGCGCCGCCGCAATCGGTGGCTGGCCGGCGAATCGGTCGACGGCGTCGTGCACGTTCAGGCCGAGCACATCGGCTATGGTCAGGCCTCCGACCTGCACCTCGAGGACCGCGTCGTTGAAGCGCGTGCCGTGACAAGTCGGGCACTGGACGGTGATGTCCGGCAGGTACTGGACGTCGAGGTCCAGGTGGCCGAGACCGCGGCAGGTCGGGCACTGGCCCGCGTGGGTGTTGAAGGAGAAGTGACCGGGCTTCCAGCGCCGGCGCCGGGCGTAGGCCGACGCGGCGAATAGGCGGCGGATGTGATCGAACGCCCCGCAGTAAGTGGCCGGGGTGGACCGGGCGTTCTGCCCGATGGGCGCGGCGTCGATCTGGACCACCTGCCGGATGCCTTGCAGGTCCAGGCGGCGGACGTGGCTCGGCTCCGGCAGGCCGCCCAGCCGGGCCCGGGCCGCGGGGATGAGGCTGTCCAGCACGAGCGCGGTCTTGCCCGCCCCGGACGGACCGGCCACCGCGGTCAGGCGGTGCACCGGAAACTCAGCGGTGAGGTCGTGCAGGTTGTAGAGGTCGGCGATCTCGATGGCAATCCGCGCGTCGTCAGCCGCACGCTCGGGCCGGTCGAGGGAGACGCCGGGCGCGCCGGCCAGGAAGGGGCCGATGATCGAGCGAGGGTCGGATTCCAGCTGACCGGGGGTGCCCGCGGCGATCACGTGGCCGCCGCCCGCGCCGGCTCCGGGTCCGAGTTCGATGACCCAGTCGGCGGAGCGGATGAGCTCCCGCTCGTGCTCGACCACAATCACCGAGTTGCCGTTCCCGGCCAGCGCGGAGATCATCTTGCGCAGCCCGGTGACGTTGCTGGGGTGCAGTCCGACCGACGGCTCGTCCAGCACGTAGAGCATGCCGGTGGTGCTGGCCCGGACAGTTGAGGTGAGCTCGATCCGCTGCCGCTCGCCGGTGGACAGCGAGGCGCCGGCCCGGTCGAGGGTGAGGTAGCTCAGGCCGACGTCGAGCACCGGCGTGAGCACGCCGCTCAGCTCGGCGAGCAGGCCGGTGGTCACCCGGCTGAGCTCGGCGGGAAGCCCGGCCGGAAGGCTGACCGTGAACTCCCGCAGCCCCTCCAGGCTGAGCATGCTGATCTCGGCGATGTTGCGCCCGCCAAGCTGCGAAGCGAGCGCTTCCGGCCGCAGCCGGGTGCCGTGGCATACCGAGCAGGTCCGGGTGATGACGAAACGCTGCACCAGCCGGCGGGTGCGCTCGTTGTCGCTGCGCAGCGAGCGCTCGACCGCGGCGACGGCGTTGTCGTAGTTCACCGACAGCCGCACGGTCCGCTCGTTCCGGCCGGAGTGCAGGGTCACCTGCTGCTGCACCGGTGGTCCGTGCAGCACGATGTCGCGCTCGCGCTCGGTGAGCTCCCGGTACGGGACGTCGAGGCGTACCCCGAGCTCGCCCGCGGCATACATCGACAGCCGCCGCCCGCCGGAGTTCCAGGGCAGCACCGCTCCCGCTTCGATCGTCTTGCCCGGGTCGGGCACCAGGGTGGCCTCGTCGACCTCAGACCGCACCCCGAGGCCCTGGCAGGCCGGGCATGCGCCGTAGGAGTTGAAGGCGAAGGACTCGGCGCTGGGATGCTCGAAGCGCGCACCGCATACCGGGCAGACGATCTCCTCGGCAAATGCGGCGACCGACGGGCCGACCCAGTGGCCGTTCGGGCACCGGTGCGAGCCCAGCCGCGACATCATCAGCCGCAGGACGTTCAGGACTTCGGACATGGTCCCGACGGTGCTGCGCGGTCCCGGGATCGGCGGCCGCTGCCGCAGGGCGAGCGCGGGCGGCAGGTGATCGATCCGGTCCACGTCCGGGCGCTGCGCCTGGGACAGCCGGCGGCGGCTGTAGGTACTCAGGCCGGAGAGGTAGCGCTGCATGCCCTCGGCGTACAAGGTGCCGATGGCGAGCGACGTCTTGCCCGATCCGGACACGCCTACCACGGCGACCGTGCGCCACAGCGGCACGTCGATGTCGACGTCGCGCAGGTTGTTATGCCGGGCGCCGTGCACGCCGATGGCATCGGGCAGCGTTCCGGGCCCGGACCGGCCTGTCACCGTCACATCGCCTACCTAAGCAGAATGACCCGCCCGCGCCGGGGGCCGGCCGCCGCCGGCTCCCGCGCGCGGGCGGTCACCTGGGCTCTCAGGGATGAACCGGACCGCTCGGGCCCTTGTCGAGGCGCAGCGACTGCATGATGGCAAACGTGGTCGTCATCGTGAATGCCTCGATGTCGGCGGCGGCCAGCACGCCGGTGTACTTGGCGATCACCGGCGCGGCCGCCCGCTCGGTGACGGCGTCAAGGTGGCCCTTCACGCCAGCCCAGACGTTCTCCCCGTAACGCATGTAATACGGCACCGGGTTGACGCTCGCCAGCGCCTCCCTGGAGCTGGCCTCGATATCAGCGATGTACTGCTGGTGCACCGTGACATCGTCGCGGGTGGCGAGCCGGCCGAGGTGGCCGGAGATGAGGTGCGTCCATGGGTACGACAGGGCGATGTCCGGAGCCTGCATGTATCCCTGCACGTCCTCGCTGAGGTTGGTGTTGTAGATCGGCACCCAGCCGGCGTTGACGACGTCGATGAACATCAGGGTGTCGTGGCCGGGGAAATGGATGTAGATGTTGTCCGGCGTGTGGTTGGAGCCGCGCCAGGCGAGCTCGACGCGCTCTCCGCCTACTTCGAGCGTGTAGGTATCGGCAAAGGTCACGTCGGGCAGCGGACGGCCCGGGTCGTCATCCCGGAGCAGCAGCCGGCGGGTCTCCTCGTGCCCGATCCGGACGACGTTCTCGAACAGGAACGCGGCCGCGCCGTGGTCGGCGTGGTGATGGGAGTAGACCAGGTGCGTCACGGTGTTGCTGACGCCCTCCGCCGCGGCGGTCTCGTCGACCGCCCGCCGCAGGTTATGGCCGATGCTGGGGGGTGCGTCGAACAGCACCACGCCGTCCCGGGTGACCAGGAACGCTGAGTTGTACACCCCGTCGGTCACCCAGTACAGGTTCCGCTCGACCCGCCCGACGTAGTATCCCTGCTCGTTCAGAGCGGGACCGAGCGCCGACGGCGGGATTGGCGCGTAGTCGGGCAATTCGTCGGCACTGCCCGTTCCGGCGGCTGATGTTGTCACGGCATCTCCCTCGCAGCTAGGGCACGTCCCCTGACGGCGTGCGCTTCGCGTCAGGCCCCACGCTCCCCGGCGGCCAGGTGAGAAGTCATCGCCGGAACATGATGATTCGGATACGGCCCGCGCCCGGCCCGGCGCTAGCCGCCGTACGCGGGCAGGATCGCCCCGCTCACCGGCGCTGCCGCCTCGCTGACCAGGAACGCGATCACCTCGGCGATCGCCTCGGGCGCTACCGCGTGGGCCAGCAACTCGGCCGGGAACGAAGCCCGGTTGGACGCCGTGTCGATTAGCTGCGGCGCCACTGCGTTCACCCGGATCCCCAGCGGCCGCAGCTCGAGGTCGAGGGTGCGCGTCAGGTGCGCGAGCGCCGCCTTGCTCACGCTGTAGGCCGCCATGCCGCTGGCCGGCTCCAGGGCCGGCCGGGCGGTCACATGGACGATGGCACCCGAACCCCGCTGTCGCATGTGCGGCGCCACGGCCTGGCTCAGCCACAACGCGGGGCCCAGATTGACGTCGAGCATGAGCGCCAGCGTCTCGGGAGTCGTGCCGAGCGCGTCACCCAGGCGGAATGTTCCGACTGTGTTCACCAACACGCCCGGGGGCCCGGCCTCGGCCGCTATCCGGTCGATGACCTCCGTCACCGCGCCGGGATCGGCGGTATCGACTGCTTCTTTGCGCGCGGCGTCGCGCAGATCGCTCATCGCATCCTTGCTGCGGTCGAGCGCCACCACCGTGAATCCTCGGGCCGCGAGCGTCGCGGTGACCGCGTGCCCGAGCGCGCCGCCTGCGCCGGCGACCACTGCTACCGTTGCCTGGCTCATGCCGTCCTCCTGAGATCTCGACGAATTCGTACCTGATCCTGGTGATTCCCCGGGGCCGTCTAGGCCTGAGCTTCCTCGAACGCGGCCGAGAACAGGTAGGCGGTCGCCAGGCTGCGGTAAGGCCGCCATTTCTCGGCGATCATCAGAACCTCGTCCTCGGCGGGCAGGTGATCGAGGCGGTAAGTCGCGCGGACGGCCTTGCGGAGGGCAAGGTCGCCGGGCAGCACGACGTCCTCCCGGCCGAGCGCGATGATGAGGGCCCCCTGCGCCGTCCACGGGCCTATCCCTGGTATCTCGGTGAGCAGCGATATCAGCTCGTCGTCGGGCAGCGCGGCCAGTACCTCCGGGTCGAGCCGCCCATCCGACAGGCGCCCGGCGAGATCGCGAAGCGTGCTGACCTTCCGCCAGGACAGCCCGGCCTCGCGGAACTGCGCCGGATCGGTAGCCAGCACGTCGGCGGCGGACGGGAGACGGCCGCCGAAGCGCGCCTGGATGCGGGCGAGGATCCGCCGGGTGGCCGCGACCGATAGCTGCTGACCGGCAATCTGGAACAGCAGGGCACCGAACAGGTCCATCGGCGGCAGCTCGGTCATCCATCGCCGCGGGTCGAAATCCGGCCGGTCAGCTATCAGCCTGGCCAGCACCGGGTCAGCCTGGCGCAGCTGGCGCCTCGCCTTCTCCAGCAGGTCGGCGCTGTCGGCACTGGTCATGTGACTATCCCTTTCGCGGTCGGTTGACCTGGGACCAGGTTAGGGAGCTTCATGGTCAGCAGGTATCACCGCATTCTGGCGATCTTGCCTCGGGGGTGAGCTGGCGGATCTCGAGCAGGTCGAGGCCAAGCGCCTCGATCTCGGCTAGCAGACCATAGAGCCCGGGCCGGTCCAGCATGCCGGTCAAGACTGTCTCCGTACCCTGCCGCCGCCAGGCCATCGCCGGAAATGCGGAAAGCAGCGTGGCGCCGAGATGGCCGTTGATCCGGATCATGTACCCGGCGGATGCAGCATCCACACGGCTATGGTTCAGCCCGGGCAGGTGAGTCCGCATCGCCAGGATCTGGTGACCCAGGCGCCCAGCACGTAACCTTTGCAGGGTGCTGAGCGGCTCAGGCCGGCAGGCTAGCGCTAGGGATCGGGTTCAGGCGTGGTATCTAGGGCAAGTCAGCGGCAGCCGGATCCGGCCGCTCCGCGGCTGATTCAGCGCGGGGAACTTCTCGCGTCCCTCGATCGCGCGGTAGCAGCCAGGGTCACGCTGATCTCGGCGCCCGCCGGAGGCGGCAAGACGTCGCTGTTGCGGGCCTGGGCGGATGGGCCGGGCCAGTCGTACCGGCTGGCCGTCGTCCAGGTGCAGCGCGACCAGCAGGACTCCCAGCAGTTCTGGCTCGCCGTCCTCAGCGCCATCCGGCAGGCAGCCGGGACGCCCGGCGAAGACGAGCAGCTGGCGGCGACACCCGAGTTCAATCAGACGGCCATCGCCGACCGGGTTCGTTCGGAGCTGGCCGGGCATCGCGACCGCACTTTCCTGATCATTGATGATCTCCACGAGCTGACCTCGCCGGAAGCGCTCACGCAGCTGACCCGGCTGCTGGAGCAGCTCCCCCCGCAGGTGCACGCGATCCTCGCGACGCGGCGTGATCTGCCCCTCCGGCTGCACAAGCTCCGCCTGGCCGGCGACCTGGCCGAGATCCGCGCCGTAGATCTGCGGTTTACGGCGCGCGAGACCCATCAGTTCCTGGAGGCTTCGGGCATCGCGCTGTCGGAAGCCGGGGCCGCGAAGCTTTATCAGCGCACGGAAGGCTGGGCGGCGGGCCTGCGGCTCGCGGCGATCTCCCTGGCGAGCAGCCCGGACCCGGAAAGATTTGTCGCGGAGTTCTCCGGCAGCAGCCGGACCGTGGCCGAGTACTTGCTGGCCGAGATGCTGGAATGCCAGCCGGCCGAGGTCCAGCAGCTGCTTTTGCGCACTTCCCTGCTCGACCGGGTCAACGGCGAGCTGGCGGATCTGCTGACCGGTCATCCTGGCTCCGAGCGGATCCTGCTCGGCCTCGAAGACGCCAATGCGTTTGTCCTCTCGCTCGACCCGGCCCGGACCTGGTTCCGGTATCACCGGCTGTTCGCTGACCTGCTCCGGCTTGAGCTGCGCCGGAGGCTGCCCGAAGAGCTGCCGGTCCTGCACCGGCTGGCCGCCCAGTGGTTTAACGAGCACGGCGAGATCATCGACTCCATCCGGCATACTCAGGCCGCGGGTGACTGGTCCGATGCGGCGCGGCTGCTGGCCGACCACTCGTTCGGGCTGACGCTGGACGGACAGGCGCAGACCATCCAGACGCTGCTGCGGGCCTTTCCCCCGGGTGCCGTTACTGCGGGCCCGGATATCCCCCTCGCCCGCGCCACCAGCGAACTTGCCCAGGGGCGGCTGGACGAGGCGGCCGCCCACCTGACCGTGGCCGAAACCTCGATCGCCGCCACCCGGCCCGACCGCAAGCACCGGCTCGAAGTGGCGACCGCGGCGCTCAGGCTGTCGCTCGCGCGGAAGCGCGGCCACCTCGCGGGGGTGGTCGAGCAGGTCAGGTTCCTGGCCTCGCCCGTAACCGGGCAGTCTGACGAGGACATCGCACTGGACAGCGATCTGCGCGCGGTGGCGCTGATGAATCTCGGCATCGTCGAAGCGTGGTCACTGGCGAACCAGGACAGTGAGCGGCACCTGCAAGAGGGCGCCGATATTGCGCGCAGCATCGGACGTCCTTACCTCGAAGTGGCCTGCCTGGCTGAGCTCGCCTTCGCGTCCAAGATCGAGCCCTTCGCAACTACCCGGCGGCGGTGCCGGGAGGCGATAGCGCTCGCCGAGCAACATGGCTGGGGTGCGGAGCCGGTCATCGCGCCGGCACTCGTGAACCTCGCAGGCACTCTCATCTGGGCGGGCGAATTCGACCAGGGCGATCACTGGCTGCGGCGCGCTGCCCGCGCTCTGGAGACAGACTCCGGCCCGCGCATCGGGCTGCTGCTGCACCTGGGCACGGGCGTGCTGCTGTCCGGCCGGCGGAGGCAGCGCGAGGCGCTCGCCGAATACAGCGCGGCCGAGCACCTGCAGGCGCAGCTGGAAGGCTCACACGCGCTGATGCGTCAGCTCACCAGCTGGCGGCTGGCCACCCAGGCCCGGCTCGGGCAGCTCAGCGAGGCCCGGGCCTCGCTGGCCGCACTCGATGCGGAACTGGCTGGCTCGGCCGAGATCGGCAATGCCCGCGCGGCCATCTGCCTGGCCGAGGGCAGCCCGGCCGCCGCTCTCGCCGCGGTGCAGGATGTCCTGACCGGGATAGCTCCGGCCATCGGCTACGTGACGGTCGTTGAGGCACACCTGCTGGCCGGGCTCGCGCACCGCGAACTCGCCGACCAGCGCGCGGCCACCGCGGCCGCCGAGCGGGCCCTGGCCCTGGCGGAGGCGGACCGGCTGGTCCTGCCGTTCGCGATGACGGGCGCACTAGAGCTGCTTGAGGCCATGCCGCGGCATGAGACGGCGCACGCGGCGCTGCTCAGCGACATCCTCGACGTCATGCGCGGATCATCCATACCGGCAGGCATTGAGCCTTCCTCGGCGGAGATCGAGCAACTCAGCCGGAGCGAGCTGCGGGTGCTGCGGTACCTCCCGACGAACCTCTCCCGGCCGGAGATCGCCAGCGAGCTGTCGGTCTCGGTGAACACCGTCAACACCCACATCCGCAACATCTACGCGAAGCTCCAGGCCCAGGACCGCTCCTCGGCAGTGCAGCGCGCCCGGGATATGCGGCTGCTCTCGGCCGGACTGAACAGCTAACGCTGGCCGGACATCGCCGAGCGGCCAGCCCCGCCGAAGCGCAAATCACCAGAACCAGCTGACAGCCGCTCACTCGGCCGCTGCCTACTCCGGAATCACCAGGATCTGGTGACGACCGTTCACCTGTGCGGCGGCCAGCCTGGCTACAGCGGCGGGCCCCGAGCGAGCTCTCTCCCGCGCGCGGCAGAGGAAAAGGAGAACACGATGACGAAGGACCTCGGTGTCTGGACCGCTTGACGGCATCGAGCCGATCGACCGGTCGTCGATGAACGCGTTCGGGGACCAGGCCTTCCGGCGGGCGGTGCAGGCAACCGGGCGTAAGCGGCTGATAATCGGCGGACTCCACACCGAGATCTGCCTCACGTTCGCGACCGTCCAGGCGCTGAAGGACGGGTACGACGTGCTGTACGTCACCGACGCCGTCGGCGGGCGATCGCAGGCCGCGCACCGCACCGGCATCGAACGGCTGGCGCACGCCGGCGCGGTTCCGACCACGGCGCTCGCGGTGGTCACCGAGCTGTTCCAGGACTGGGCGGCACCGCTCGCCGGCCCGGCCCGCGACGTCATCTACTGGTACTTCAACGAGGTTCCGAAGCTCACCGATCAGGTGGGCGTCGCGGCGGCGGAGAAGCTCGCCGCGTCAGCTCAGGGAGCACGCTGAGATGGCCGGCCGGCTAGCCGGAAAAGTCTGCGTGATCACGGGCACCGGCGGGAGCATGGGACGCGCCACCGCCCTGATGTTCGCCGGTGAGGGCGCGTCAGTCGTCGGCTGCGACGTGATCGCGGAGTCGGCGGCCGAGACCGTCGAGATGGTGCACGCCGTCGGTGGCCAGATGGTGTCGCTGCACCCGAGCCGGATCAGCGATCCGGCTGAGTGCGCGCGCCTCGTCGATCTCGCCGTGAGCGAGTTCGGCCGGATCGACGTGCTGTACAACCTCGCCGCGAAGTCCCACTTCAGCCCGATCGAGACGTTCACGGACGCGGAGTGGGATGCCGCCCGCCGGGACGAGGTCGACCTCGTTTTCTACCTCACCCGTGCGGCGTGGCCGCACCTGAAGGACCGCCGCGGCGTGGTCGTGAACATGGCCTCGCTGAACGGATCCCTCAGCTTCAAGCTCCTCCCGGCGCTGGCCCACACGACCAACAAGGCAGCCATCATCGGGATGACGCGCCAGCTCGCGCTGGAGGGAAGCGAGCATGGCATCCGCGTCAACTCGATCTCGCCGGGCTTCATCGAGACCAACTCGACTCGGGGAGAGCTGGCGGACGAGAAATTTGGCCGTCAGATGCGCGACCGGACCCTCCTCGGCCGGTTCGGTCAGGCGGAGGACATCGCGAACGCCGCCTTGTACCTCGCCTCCGACGAGAGCGCCTACGTGACCGGCATCGACCTCGTGGTCGATGGCGGCATGAAGGTCTGGTGACTGCGGTGTCCGCCAGCGACGGAGGTCCGACGGCCGGCCTGGAAACTTCCGCGGTGCCCGCACCGCACCGGCTCCGGCACGGTTCCGGCTTCTGGGTCGTGGCGTTCGCCTTCCTGATTGTCATGGCGGTCGCGACGCTGCCGAGCCCCCTGTACGGCCTCTACCGGATCCGGGATGGCCTGTCGGCCCTCACGATCACCATCGTCTTCGCGATCTTCGCGGGCGGCACGATCGCCACGCTGCGAAGGGACAGCTCCCTCACTGGGCGCATCGGACGCCGGGGCATGATGCTCGCCGCGGTCGCGATGATGATCGTGGCGATGGGGGTGCTCGCGGCGTGGAAGGATCTGCCCGGGCTGCTGATCGGGCGCCTGCTCACCGGAGTGGCGGTCGGGCTGGCCGCGGGCCCCGCCATCACTTACCTCGTCGAGTTGCGCCTGCGCGCGGATCCGGGCGCATCGGTCGTCCGGGCCAGGACCATCGGCACGTCGATAAACGTCGGCGCGCTGGGCGTCGGCCCGTTGATCGCGGGCTGTCTTGCGCAGTGGGCGAGGTGGCCGCTGACCTTGCCCTACCTGGTGTTCATCGGGCTGGGGGCGGTGGCCCTGGCCGGCCTGTGGGCAGTGCCCGAGACGGGTGCGCCGGCTTCCCGGGGGGCAACGGGGAATCAGCCGGCCGGTTCGGCGCGCAAGGTCCGGCTGCCGGTGCCGGCGGCCGCCGCGACCCTGGCCGGTTTCGCCGCAAATGGCCTGTTCGCCGGGCTGTCCGGACTCTTCCTCGCCACCACGCTGCACCATCCGTCGCTCGCCCTGGCCGGCGCCTCGCTCTTCCTGCTGTTCTCCTGCGGCGTGGCGTCCCAGCTGGCCACGGCCGGGCTGCAAGCGTCGCGGGTGCTCGGGCTCGGAACCATCTCCATGCTGGTCGGCCTCGTGCTGCTGGTTGTTTCCGTGCGCCTTTCCACCCCGAGCCTCGCGCTGTTCCTGATCAGCGGTGCGCTGATCGGCGCGGGTTCTGGTGCTGTCTTCAAGGGGACCACCGGGATCGTGCTCGAAGCAAGCCCGCCCGAAAGCCGCGTCGCGATGACGTCGGCCCTGCTCATCGCGCTCTATGTCGGGCTTGCGGTTCCGGTGATCGGAGCCGGGGTCGCGCTCAGCCTAGGCGCGAGCCCGCCCGACACCGTGCTCTGGTTCGCCGTCCTGGTCGGGCTGGGCGTGGCCATCTCGGGCTGGGCGCTGCTGAGACGCCGCTCTTGAAGCCCCGGACGCTTACCGCGACGCCGCCCGGCCCGGCGTCGCGGGGCGTCGCAGCACCGCAGCGCCCAGCCAGCGGCTGACCTGCAGGGCAAGCTCGATATCCTGGCGGCTCTCGGCCACCGGGCGGCCCAGGCTCTCCTCGGCCCGGCGGATCCGGTACTGGACCGAGTTCTTGTGCAGCACCAGGCGCTCCGCGGTGGTCTTGTAACTCCCGCCGGTCTGCAGGAAGACCAGCAACGTTTCCCGCAGCCGGGCGTGGTGCTCATCGTCGGTGGCCAGGCCGGCCAGCGTGCTGCGTACCCAGCCGCGGAGCAGGTCCGCGGATCCGAGCATCATCGCCACCGGCGCCACCTCCGTGAACGTCACCACCCGGGGGGTCGGAGATCCGGCCGCATGCGCGACCGACTCGGCGGCCATAGCCTGCAGGTACGTGAGGCAGAATCCGCCCGGGCCATTCGCGGGGTCGCCGAACGCGAAATGGATGTCGGCGCTCGCCTGGGCCGTGCTGGCTTCCGCCGAGTCGAACCGGTCGCGAATCCCCAGCGGCAGCCAGGCCCAGGCGCTCGACTCGTCGCGGGGCAGGAACACGGGATCACCAGCGCAGGCCGCCTGCACCGCGACCTGGGCCACGGCCCGCTCCAGCCTCGTGAGCTCGTCCGCGGTGCCGGCCACGTCGCCCACCCAGCACACCAGGCCCACGTGGTACTGCCGCAGCCGGTAGCCCAGGGTGGCCTCGGCGGCGCGCACGTCGCTCCGGTCACCGGACAGAAGCTCGCGGATCCTGGCCGCCCGGGCGGCGTTCTGATTCCGGAGCCAGTGTTCCCTCTCCTGGGTGTAGGCCGCAACCATCTCCTCGGACGTCTGGTCGACGTAGGCCGCCACGATCCCGGACATGCTCAGCGTGGTCGCGCTGATCAGCTGGGCGTCACCGGTGTGCCGGGGCACCTCCTTGAAGAGCCAGTCGGCGAAGCGCGCATGCCCGATCCGGTAGGCGCGCAGCAGCGTCGTCAGCGGCGTGCCGCGCTGCGCCAGCCGGCGTGCGTACTCAACCGCGGCGGCCGGGGCCTGCACCGCGGACAGGCCGATCTGGTGCTGCATGATCTGCAGGCACGTCTCGACGTTGCCGTCGACGCTGGATGCGAGCAGGGCCAGCAGCGGCTTGTCCTCTTCCAGCTGCGGCATCTCGCGGACTATGGCATCGAACACATCCTCGGCCGCCGGTTGCCGGCCCACCGCGGCGGCCACGCCGGCCACCAGCTCGGCGACGCCCGGATCCTGCATATCCATGTCCATCAGTGGATCTTTGCGTATATCAGCGAGCGTGCCTAGGGCGGCATGGGCGGCGGCCCGCGGCTGTGCCCGCGGAACCACACCTGACCCTAGCTTTGTGACGCGCGCCCGATGGAAGTGAGCCCCCCCGCGCCTTACGCTCGGCGGGAGGACGGAGATTAATGAATCCCGACGAGAACGATACCTTCAGGTCTGCTGCCGCAGATGCCGCTACCGCGCCCCTGGACCTGCTGCTCACTGATGCTGCCATCAGTGCGCTGCGCCGGGTGAACCCGGGTGGTTCCGGCCTGCGCCTGGCCGCGGCGCTGGCCGGCCGGCCCCGGCTGGTCGCCGGCCGGGGGCGTCAGCTGCTGGGTGAGCTGGCCCGCATCGCCGCGGGCACCTCGCAGGTGCAGCCGTCCCGGCGCGACCGCCGGTTCGCTGATCCGGGGTGGGCTGGCAATCCGCTGCTGCGCCGGGCGATGCAGGCCTACCTGGCTGCGGCCGGGACCGCGGAAGGCGTGGTGGCCGACGCCGGCCTGGACTGGGCGGACGCCGAGCGCGTTGATTTCGGGGTGACTAACCTGATCGACGCGCTGTCGCCGAGCAATAACCCGCTGCTGAATCCGGCGGCGCTGAAGGCCGCGATCGACACCGGCGGCGGCAGCGCCCTGGCGGGCCTCCGGCATTTCGTCGCCGACATGGCGGCCGCGCCGCGGGTGCCGTCGATGGTCGAGCCGGACGCGTTCGAGGTCGGGGTGGACCTCGCCGTCACGCCCGGCTCGGTGATCTTGCGGACTCCGGTGTTCGAGCTGATCCAGTACCGCCCGGCCACGCCCGCGGTACGGCAGGTTCCGCTGCTGATCGTGCCGCCGACGATCAACAAGTTCTACGTGATGGACCTGGCGCCCGGGCGGAGCCTGGCGGAGTACCTGACCGGCAGCGGCCTGCAGGTGTTCATGATCTCCTGGCGCAACCCGGACGCCCGGCACGCGGCCTGGGACTTCGACACCTACGGGCAGGCTGTCCTGGATGCCATGGACGCCGCGGCGCGGATCACCGGGAGCGAGCAGACCGCGCTGATGGGCGCCTGCTCCGGCGGCGTCATTGCCGCGATGGTGGCCGCGCACCTGGCGCACACCGGCCAGCAGGACCGGCTGGCCGCGTTCACCCTCATGGTCACCGTGCTGGACGAGGCGCGGGCGGGCCTGGCCGGCGCCGTGATCGACGAGCGGACCGCGCGGGTGGCCACGGCTGCGTCCCGGGCCCGCGGCTACCTGGACGGCCGGTCGCTGGCCGAGGTGTTCGCCTGGCTGCGGCCGAACGACCTGATCTGGAACTACTGGGTCAACAACTACCTGCTCGGGCGCAAGCCGCCACCGTTCGACATCTTGTTCTGGAACGCGGACACCACCCGGATGACCGCGGGCCTGCACCGGGACTTCCTCCAGCTGGGCGTCACCAACGGGCTGGTCCGGCCCGGCGGGGTGACCATGCTCGGCTCACCGGTGGACCTGGCCCTGATCGACCGCGACACTTATATGGTCGCCGGGATCACCGACCATATCTGCCCGTGGCAGAGCTGCTACCGGTCCACCCAGCTGCTGGCCGGCCGCAACCGGTTCGTCCTGTCCACCAGCGGGCACATCGCCGCGATGGTGAACCCGCCCGGAAACGACAAGGCGAGATATCAGGTCGCCAAGGACAACCCGGAGGATCCGCAGGAGTGGCTTCGGCACGCGGAGACATGTCACGGGTCCTGGTGGCCGGACTACACGGGCTGGCTGGCCGAGCGCTGCGGCGAGGAGCAGGACGCCCGGCCCGAACCCGGCGGCGGCGGGCTGGTGCCGATCTGCGACGCGCCGGGAACCTATGTCTATGACCATTGACCCGTCCCGTCCCGGAGCGGCCGGGGACGACCGCGCGGGATCCGGGCCGGGCCGGGCCGGGCCGGCCGAGCGGATGAGGGTCCTGAAGATCGGCGGCCGTACCATCCGCGTCTCGGTGCGGGAAGGTGCCCCGGCCTGGCCGCCGTTGCTGCTGTGCAACGGCATCGGCGCGAGTCTGGAGCTGTTCCAGCCGTTCGTCGACGCGCTCGATTCGCGGCGGGGAGTCATCCGGTTCGACATGCCGGGTGTTGGCGGGTCACCCGCCCCGGTCGTCCCCTACCACCTGGCCACGCTGCCGTCGCTGCTGACCGGCCTGCTCGACCAGCTAGGCCATGAGCAGGCCGACGTCCTGGGCATCTCGTGGGGCGGCGGACTCGCGCAGCAGCTCGCGGTGAGCCGTCCGGACCGGGTGCGCCGCCTGGTGCTGGTGGCCACCGGGCCGGGCGCGCTGATGGTGCCCGCGAATCCGCGCATCCTGCTGCGCATGCTCACGCCGCGCCGCCACCGCGACCCCGGTTACGCGGCCCGCATCGCCGGCGAACTGTACGGCGGCAGCGCGCGGGAGAACCCGGTCGTGGCCCGTGACCTGCTGCACGCGACGACCCGCCTGGGCCCGGCCCGGGGCTACTACTACCAGCTGATCGCCAGCGCCGGCTGGACCAGCCTGCCGTGGCTGCCGAGGATGCGGCCGCCGACCTTGATCCTGGCCGGTGATGACGACCCGATCATCCCGCTGGTCAATGCGCGGATCATGCACCGGCTGATAGCTCACAGCCAGCTGCACATTTATCATGGCGGCCACCTCGAGCTGGCCGCCGACGCCGGACGCATCGCTCCGGTCGTGGAGGCGTTTCTCGACGCCGACCTCACCACGCCGGAGCGCCAGGCCATGAAAGGAACCCAGCGATGACGCAGGTGACAGGCGCGCATCTCGGGGAATCGCTGGGGACGGACTTCTTCTCCGTCCGCGAGCAGTTCACCGAGGAGCAGTGGTCGCATTTCATCACCGTCCGGCGGTTCGTCGACGAGGAGGTCGTGCCGGCCGTCGGCCCGTACTGGGAACGGGCCGAGATCTGCTGGCCGCTGGTCAAGCGGCTGCCCGAGCTCGGCGTCGTCGGCGAGGACATCAAGGGATACGGCTGCGCCGGGATGAGCCCGATGGCGTGCGGGCTGGTCACGATGGAACTGCACCGCGGCGACGGCAGCCTCGGCGTGTTCCTGGGCGTGCATGCGGGCCTGGCCATGCTGTCGATCGCGATGTGCGGCTCGGAGGAGCAGAAGGCGCGCTGGCTGCCGGACATGGCCCGGATGAGCAAGCTGGGGGCCTTCGCGCTGACCGAGCCGGAGCACGGCTCGGACTCGGTCGCCCTGGAAACCTCGGCCCGACCGGACGGGGACAGCTGGGTACTGAACGGCCGTAAACGGTGGATCGGCCTGGGCAGCGTGGCCGACCTGGTCGTGGTCTGGGCCCGCAACACCGAGGACGGCCAGGTCAACGGGTTCGTCGTGGAGAAGGGAACGCCGGGCTACCAGGCCCGGGTGATCGAGGGCAAGGTGTCGCTGCGCTCGGTGTGGCAGGCCGACATCACCCTGGACGAGGTGCGGGTGCCGGCCGGGAACCGGCTGCCCGGGGCGCGCTCGTTCAAGGACACCACCCGGGTCCTGGCCACCACCCGGAGCACCTGCGCCTGGGCGGCGCTGGGCCACGCCACCTCCGTCTACGACACCGCGCTGCGGTACGCGCTGCAGCGGCGGCAGTTCGGCGAGCCGCTGGCCAGCTTCCAGATCATCCAGCAGCGGCTGGTGTCGATGCTGGCCGATCTCACCGCGATGCAGCTGTACTGCCTGCAGATCGGCCGGCTGGCCGAGGCCTGGCTGACCCCCACCGTGGCCGGGCTGGCCAAGATGCACAACACCCGCAAGGCCCGCGCGATAGCCGCCGACGCCCGCGACATGCTCGGCGGCAACGGCATCCTGCTCGACTACCAGGTCATGCGGCACATGGTGGACCTGGAGGCGATCCACACCTTCGAGGGCACCGAGACCATGCAGACGCTCATCGTCGGCCGCGCCATCACCGGTATCGGAGCCTTCACGTAGCCGAGCGTGGACGCTGACCCGGCCGGCCTATGCGGACGCTGCGCCGATCGGCACGATATCGACCCGGTAGACGGATTCCGACTCACGCTTCATACCCGCCTCGATGCCGCGGACCAGTGACTTGACCTGAGCGCCGGTGAGCTCATCGTCAATGTCAAGGCGGGCGGTAACCCATGCCCGGCCCGGGCCAGTGAAGGTGATCAGGACCTCGCGGATGGCGATCACGCCCGGGTAGTCGCGCAGGAAGGCGCGAATTCTGTCTTCGTCAGCGGACCGGAGCGGCTGGGTAAAGTCGTCGCCGGCATCTGGCTTCGGCGACGTCGCGGGGGGCAGCAGCCACGCGCCGACCAGGAAGTCGTGGCTGCGTTTTCCGAGCCGGAGGCTGGTGCGGATGAGCAGCAGCCCGATGAGGACCGCGGCTATCCCCTGGGGTATTGACGACCCGGTGAGCTGATTCAGGGCCAGGGCGGCCAGCGTGATCACGTCACCCGACACGGATACCGCATCCTCGACGAATACTGCCCGCAGCGTCGGGTCAGATGTCCCCCTGGCCTCGTCCAGGATGTGCTGATGGCGGCGTCGGGCGCGGCCGATCAGCTGGCCCGCTGACTGGCGGAACGACACCAGGTCAAAGACGGTGGAGATGGCCAGCACGACATAGGCCACGGTGAACGACGAGGTGACCCCGGGGTGGATCAGCTCGGTGATGCCCTCGCGCAGGGAGAACGCCGCGCCGGCCACGAACACGCCGAGGGCCGCGATCAGGGCCCAGAAGTAGGCTTCCCGCCCGTACCCCAGCGGGTGCCGGTCGTCCGGGTGGCGGGTGCTGCGCCGCTCGGCGACGAAGAGGAACAGGTCGTTGGCGGTATCAGAGAGTGAATGCGAAGCCTCGGCGGCCATGGCGGACGACCCGGTGAAAACCGCCGCGCCGATCTTGGCCAGCGCAACGCCCAGGCCCGCCCCGAGGGCTACCAGTACGGTCCGCGTGCTGTCGTCCGGCATAACGAGACCTCCGCTCGCGCCTTAGCATGCCAATCCGGCGGCGCGTTCATCGTGAGCGGGGCACGAACAACCGGCTCGGTCTCGTCTGTCCGAGACGATGCCCGGTCAGCGGGTGGCTGAGATAGTGAGGCATGGCCGAGAAATCCACCGTCCGAAGCGTGACCTACGACCTGCTGCGATCCCTGAGGCTGACCACCGTCTTCGGTAATCCGGGTTCGACCGAGGAGACCTTCCTGCAGGAATTCCCCGCCGATTTCCGCTACGTACTGGCGCTGCAGGAGGCCTCCGCCATCGCGATGGCCGACGCCTTCGCCCAGGTCACCCGGCGCCCGGCCCTGGTCAACCTGCATACCTCGGCGGGCGTGGGTAACGCCATGGGAAACCTGGTCGCGGCCTACCACGGGAACACCCCCCTGATCGTCACCTCGGGACAGCAGCACCGGGAGCTGATGATCGGCGAGCCGTACCTGGCCAACCGTGCGGCCACCACGATGCCGGAGCCGTGGGTGAAGTGGTCCTACGAGCCGTACCGTGCGCAGGATGTGCCGGAGGCGTTCATGCGCGCCTACGCGATGGCGGTGCAGCCGCCGGCCGGCCCGGTGTTCCTGTCGATACCGCTGGATGACTGGAACCAGCCGCTGGACGGCCCGGCCCGGGTCCGGACGGTGAGCGACCGGGTGGCGCCCGACCCGGAGCGGCTGCGGCTGTTCGCCGACCGCATCTCCGCCAGCCGCCGTCCTGCGCTGGTCTTCGGGCCCGGGGTGGACCGCAGCGGCGGGTGGGACGCGGCCATCGCCCTGGCCGAGCGGCTGCGCGCCGCCGTCTACGGCTCCCCGCTGGCGGACCGGGCCTCCTTCCCCGAGGACCACCCCTTGTTCCGCGGCCCGCTGGGGATGTCGGTAAAGACGATCAGCGACCGGCTGGCCGGGCACGACCTGGCCGTCGTGATCGGCGCGGAGGTGTTCCGGTACTACCCCTACGTTCCCGGCGACTTCCTTCCGGCGGGCACCGAACTGCTGCAGATCACTGCCAGCCCCGAGGCGGCCGCGGCCGCGCGGGTAGGCGACGCCCTGCTGGCCGACCCCAGGATCGCGATCGACCTGCTCGCGGAACTGGTCGCGGAGGGCTCCGCGCGGACCGCCCCGGAGCCGATGGCGCGGCCGCGCCTGCTTCCGCAGGTGCCGAGCAGCCCGCTCACCGCGCCGGAGGTCTACGCCGTGCTGAGCCGGGTCAGGCCACCGGATTCGGTCATCGTCAACGAATCGCCCTCGACCATGGCCCAGCAGATCGAGTGGCTCCCGACGGTCCGGACCGGATCGTTCTTCGCCACGGCCAGCGGGGGTATCGGTTGGGGCCTGCCGGCTGCGGTCGGGATCGCGCTGGCCGACCGGGACCGGGGCGTCAGCCGGCCGGTCGTCGGCTTGCTCGGCGACGGCTCGTCTCAGTACTCCGTGCAGGCCCTCTGGACGGCCGCTCAGCACAAGCTGCCGATCGTGTACGTGATCATGCGCAACAACGAGTACTCCATCCTCAAGTCGTTCGCGGTGCTCGAGGGCACGCCGGGGGTGCCCGGCCTGGACCTGCCCGGGCTCGGCATCGCCGAAATGGCGCGCGGCTGGGGATGCCGCGCCGTCGACGTCCAGACCACCGATGAGCTTGAGCGGGAGTTCAAGACGGCCCTGGGTGCCGGCACCACCACCGTCATCGTGGTGCGTACCCAGCCCCAGAACGCGATGCTGTAGGCGCCGCCCCGGCCGAGCGTGGTAGCACTCCCGCGTCAGCCTGGCTCTGGCTCCCGGGTCTCCCCCAGGCGGCGCCGGGAAGCTTCTACCTCGGCTTCGGCGGCGGCGCGGTCGGCCCAGGACGTCCCCTCGACGCTCTTGCCCGGCTCCAGCTGCTTGTAGATCAGGAAGAAGTGCCCGATCTCAAGCCGGTCGTACTCCGGCAGGTGGTGCAGGTCGCGCAGGTGCTCCTGGCGCGGGTCGGTCGCGGGTACGCAGAGGATCTTGTCGTCGCCGCCCTTCTCGTCGCGCATCCGGAACATGCCGATCGGGCGGCTGCGGATCAGGCAGCCGGGGAACGTCGGTTCCAGCACGAGCACCATCGCGTCGAGCGGGTCACCGTCCTCGCCCAGGGTGTTCGGTATGAAGCCATAGTCGGCCGGGTACTGGGTCGCGGTGAACAGCGTCCGGTCCAGCCGGATCAGGCCGCTGTCGTGGTCGACCTCGTACTTGTTCCGGCTGCCCCGCGGGATCTCGATCACGACGTCGAATTCCATGGCTGTGGTCCCAGGGCTCAGGCCGGCGGCGTGCCGAGGAGCAGCGGGTAGGCCCGCCGATCGAGCCGGCCGGACAGGTCAACGTGGACGAACTTCTCCTCGGTGTACTCATCGAGGGCGTGCGGCCCGAGTTCCGGCCCAGCCCGCTCTGCTTGTAGCCGCCGAACGGGTAGGCGGCGTTGACCAAGATGCCAGTCGTTGACCCAGACCGTGCCGGCCTCGAGCTGGCCGGCCACGTCGAGGGCGCGCTGGTTGTCGGTGCTCCAGACTCCGGCGGACAGGCCGTATTCGGTGTCGTTGGCGATCTGGATCGCCTGATCGGTGCTCTCGGAGCGGATCACCGCCAGGACCGGGCCGAAGATTTCCTCGCGCGCGATCGTCATGTCGTTGCGGACGTCGGTGAAGATCGTCGGCTCGACCCAGAAACCGCGCTCGAACCGCGGGCCGGCCGGCACTGCCCCCGCCGTAGGCCAGCGTGGCTCCTTCGTCCTGGCCGGAGTCGATGTAGCGCAGGATCCTGTCCTGCGCCTCGGCCGAGATGACCGGGCCGAAATCCGTGGCCGGGTCGAGCGGGTCCCCGATCGAGATCGTCCTCGCCCGCTCGATCAGCCGCTCGACGAACTTGTCGTGCACGGCGGCGGCCACGATGATCCGGGTGCCCGACTCGCACGCCTGCCCCTGGTTCATCAGGCAGCCGAACAGCGTGCCGTCCGCGGCCAGGTCCAGGTCGGCGTCGTCCAGGACGATGTTCGGCCCCTTGCCGCCGAGTTCCAGCGTCAGCCGCTTGATGTTGCCCGCGGCCATCCGCATGATCTCCCGCCCGACGGCCGTCGAACCGGTGAAGGCGATCTTCCGCACGTCCGGGTGGCTGGCCAGCCGCGCTCCGACGACGGCTCCCTCGCCCGGCACCACGTTCAGGACGCCGGGCGGCAGCCCGCACTCATCCGCGATCCTGGCGAACTCCAGCAGCGTCAGCGGCGTCTGCTCGTCGGGCTTGACCACGATGGTGTTGCCCGCGGCCAGCGCCGGGCCGATCTTCCACATGGCCAGCAGCAGCGGGAAGTTCCAGGGCACGATGGCCGCGCACACGCCGACCGGCTCGCGGCGGACCAGGCCGGTGGCCAGCGTGGGCACCCGCATCAGCGGCCCGGACCGCTCGAAGGCGTAGGTGCGGGCCTGCGCCGGCGAAGTAGCGCAGGTGGGCGATGGAGAAGCCGATCTGGAAGGCCCCGGCCTGGCGGACCGGGGCGCCGTTCTCCAGCGCCTCCAGGACGGCAAGCTCGCCGATCCGCTCGCCGAGCCGATCCGCTATCGCGTCGAGCACGGCGGCCCGCTCCGCGGGCGGCATCTTGCGCCACCGGCCGTCGGCGTGCGCCGCCTTGGCCGCCGCGATGGCCCGGTCGGCGTGCTCGCGGCCGCCCTTGGCCACGCTGGCCACCAGTTCCTCGGTGGCCGGGCTGCGGATCTCGAACCGCTCATCCGCGTCGACCCAGTCCCCGCCGATGAACATCGAGTAGCGGCGGATAGTGTCCATCCCAGCCCCTTTCGCGGTGTAATCCACGACGCTAGGCCGCGGCGAACCCGGCGATAACGTGCTGGCAATACGAGGATGTGCCCCTTCCTCGGGCCGCCGGCACAACGGTTGTGCCGGCGTACCAACGCCCGGGGACAGGCTTGATACCCGGGACCGACGACCGCCTGGGCCGCGCGCCGGACAATGAGCAGCATGACGAACCTGGCCAAGAACCTGACGGACACCACCCGCGCCCACGCCGGGCGGGTGGCGGTGCGGGTGGACAACGCGGCGATGACGTACCGGGCCCTGGACGAGGCGAGCGCCCGGGTCGCGGGGCTGCTGCGCGAGCGCGGCCTGGCGCCCGGCGACCGGGTCGGCATCATGATGCCCAACGTCGCCGAAGTCCCCGTGGTGTACTACGGCGTGCTCCGGGCCGGCTGCGTGGTGGTCCCGATGAACCCGCTGCTCAAGGCGCGGGAGGTCGCCTATTACCTGGGCGACTCCGGGGCCGGGCTGATCTTCGCCTGGCACGCGTTCGCGGACCAGGCACGCTCCGGCGCGGAGCAGGCCGAGGCGGAAATCATCGTCGTGGACGGGGTCAGCTTCCCTGACCTGCTGGCCTCCGCCACCCCGGATGACCAGGTCGCGGACGCCGGCGACGAGGACACCGCGGTGATCCTCTACACCTCCGGCACGACCGGCCACCCGAAGGGCGCCGAGCTCACCCACGGCAACCTGCGCAGCAACACCGAGGTGTCGCAGGATGACATCGTCCGCGCGGGCCCGGACGACGTCATCTTCGGCGGGCTGCCGCTGTTCCACGTGTTCGGGCAGACCGTCGCGCTGAACGTGGCGGTGGCGGCCGGGGCGTGCCTGACCCTGCTGCCGCGGTTCGAAGCCGAGCACGCCCTGCGGATCATCGCCGGTCACCACGTCACCGTCTTCGAGGGCGTGCCGACCATGTACGTGGCGCTGCTGCACCAGCCTGACCGCGCGGACTACGACACCTCCTCGCTGCGGACGTGCATCTCCGGCGGCGCCGCCCTGCCGGTCGAGGTGCTGCGCGGGTTCGAGGAGGCGTTCGGCGTCCCGGTGCTGGAGGGATACGGCCTGTCCGAGACCTCGCCGGTCGCGTCGTTCAACCTTCCCGGCCGCGAGCGCAAGCCCGGCTCGATCGGCACCCCCATCCGGGACGTCCGGATGCGCGTGGTGGACGGCGAAGACCACGAGGTCCCCCGCGGTGAGGTGGGCGAGATCGTCATCCGCGGGCCGAACGTGATGAAGGGCTACTGGAATCGGCCCGAGGCTACCGCCGAGGCGATCCGCGACGGCTGGTTCCACAGCGGTGACCTGGCCCGGGTGGACGAGGACGGCTATTTCTACATCGTGGACCGGAAGAAGGACCTGATCATCCGGGGCGGCTACAACGTCTATCCACGGGAGATCGAGGAAGTGCTCTACGAGCATCCCGCGGTCGCCGAGGCCGCCGTGATCGGACTGCCGCACCCGGCCCTGGGTGAGGAGGTCGGCGCCGCGGTGGCCCTCAAGCCCGGGGCCGTCATCAGCGCCGAGGAACTGCGGGACTACGTCAAGAGCCAGGTCGCGGCCTACAAGTACCCGCGCCACGTGTGGATCGTCGACGCGCTGCCCAAGGGCCCGACCGGCAAGATCCAGAAGCGGGATATCGTCATCCCGGCCGGCCTGGCCGCCTCGTGAGGCTGCTGCTGCTCGCTCCCCCGGGCGCCGGCAAGGGCACCCAGGGCGAGCGGCTAGCAGCCAGGCACGCGGTGCGGCACATCGCCGCCGGTGACCTGCTGCGAGCCGAGGCCCGGGCGGGCACGGCCGCCGGCCGCGAGATCGCCGCTTACCAGGCCCGCGGAGATCTCGTCCCGGACCAGATCGTGCTCGACGCGCTGACCCCGGCCGTGGTCGAGGCGGCGGCCGGCGGCGGGTACATCCTGGACGGCTTCCCGCGCACCCTGCCGCAGGCCACCGCCGCGGCGGAACTCGCGGCCCGGCTCGGCGTCACCCTGGATGCGGTGGTCTACCTGTATGCGCCGGACGAGGTGCTCACGCGGCGGCTGCTGGGTCGCGCGAGCCAGGACGGCCGCGCCGACGACGTGGCCGACGTAATCCGGCACCGGCTCCGGGTGTTCGCCGAGACGACGGGACCGCTCGTTCCCTACTACACCGAGCGGGACATCCTGGTCGCCGTGGACGCCGACCAGCCACCCGATTCCGTCACCGCGGACATCGAGGCCGGGCTGTCCGCACTGCGGCTGACCCGCCTGCGCGGTCACGAAGGAGGCGCACGCATATGAGTGACATTTCGCCGGCGGCGCTGCCGGCCCTGGGCATCTGCCTTGAGGAGTACGAGTATCCCTATCCCGTCTCCTTCCTGCCGCTGAGCAATGACCTGCAGCCAGTGAAGATGGCGTACATGGATATCCCGCCGGCGACCGGGCCGAACGGGAAGACGGTCGTCCTGCTGCACGGCAAGGCGTTCGGCTGTTACTACTTCCGCAACGTCATCGAGGCACTGACCGGGTCCGGGTACCGGGTGGTCGCCCCCGACCAGATCGGCTGGGGCAAGTCAGCCAAGCCCGATATCCACTACAGCTTCCAATTGCTGGCCGCCAGCACCGCGGCCTTGCTAGATCACCTCGGCGTCGGGAACGTCGCCGTGCTGGGCCACTCGACCGGCGGCATGACCGCGGTGCGCTTCACGCTGATGAACCCCGGCCGGGTCACGCACCTGGTCCTGGAAGACCCGCTTGGCCTGGCCGATTACCGGACCGGCATCCCGCCGCAGTCCCAGGAAACGCTCTACCAGCACGAACTGAACTGGACCGATCCGGCCATCATCCGCGGCTACGTCGCGGGGTATTTCGTGCACCCCGACCCGAAGGTTTGGGAGCCGCTGGCCGACGTCCTGGTCCGGGTGACCCTGAGCCCGGACTACCCGCGGTGGGCCCGGGCCGCGGCACTGACCTTCCAGATGATCTACCAGCAGCCGGTCCGCTACGAATATCCCCAGATCGCGCCGCCGACGCTGCTGATCGTGGGAGCCGAGGATCACACCGTCCCGCTCGGGCAGTACGCCACCCCGGCCGAAGCCGCCCGGCTCGGGGACTTCGTCGCGCTGTCCGCCGCGGCCGCACAGGATATCCCCCGCGCCACGCGGGTGGTCATCCCAGAATGCGGGCATATCCCGCACCTCGAGCACCCGGGCCAGTTCCTCGCCGAGCTGCAGCCGTTCCTCGCGAGCTGACCTGATCGTCTCCCCCGGTGCCCCGGTCGCGCGAATCACCGTGATCCGGTGACGCCTGCTCACCTGCCTGGCGGCAAGCCTGGTGGTGGCCGTGTCCGGCAGGGATTTGGAGGAGTTCGACATGAGCGAACCGCTCGACTGGAACGCGAAGACCATCGCGGAGTTCCGAGCGAACGAGGGCCGGGTTGGCGGGATCTTCGAGGGCGCTCCGATAGTCCTGGTCCATCACCGCGGCCGCAAGAGCGGGCGGGAGTACGTCACCCCGATGATGTACCTCCCGCACGACACCGAGCCGGACATCATCTACGTCTTCGCCACCAAGGCGGGAGCACCCACCAACCCCGACTGGTACCGCAACCTGACCGCCGCCGGTAACGGCAGTGTCGAACGCAGAACCGACACATACCAGGTAACCGTCCGCGAATTGACCGGTGCTGACCGCGACCGTATCTACGCCGAGCAAGCGCGGCGCTACCCCGGCTTTGCCGAGTACGCGCGCCAAACCGCCGGAGTCCGCATCATTCCTGTGCTCGAACTCACGCGAGCGTAGCCAGCGTCACGGTTCCCCAGCGGTATGAACGCCTGCCATACATGGTCATCTGACTGATGCACGGTACGAGACCGGGCTCAGACCGGCTGGTATCGGGCTCCAGGCTGCGAGAAGATACACCTGGTGCGGGCGAGGCGTGCTGTGCCGGGTGGCAGGTTCCCCATCACCAAGGAGAGCCATGAAGATCGAAGGGTCGGTTGCCCTGGTCACCGGGGCCAACCGCGGCCTCGGCCAGGTGTATGCCCGGGAGCTAGTCGCCCGGGGTGCGGGCAAGGTCTACGGCGCAGCCCGTAACCCGGCCGCCGTCACCGAGCCCGGCGTGCTGCCGATCGCCCTGGATATCACCGACCTGGACCGCGTCGCCCAGGTCGCGGCGCAGTGCGCGGACGTCACCTTGCTGGTGAACAACGCGGGGGTGCTGAAATACAGCACGTTCACTGGCGCGCCGGACCTGGACGCGGCCCGGGCCGAGATGGAGACCAACTACTTCGGCACGCTGAGCATGTGCCGCGCCTTCGCGCCAGTGCTGGCGGCTAACGGCGGCGGCGCGATCGTCAACATGCTGTCGATCACCAGCTTCTACAGCAACCCGTTCGACGCCTCCTATGGCGCCTCGAAGGCAGCGGCCTGGGCGCTGACTAACGGCGTCCGCCTCGAACTGCACCACCAGCACACCCTCGTGGTCGCCGTGCACGCCAGCTTCATCGATACCGACATGGCCGCCCTGACCGACGCGCCCAAAGACACCCCCGAGTCGGTCGCCCGGCAAGCCCTCGACGCCGTCGAAGCCGGCCAGATCGAGGTCCTCGCCGATGAGCGGACCCGGACCGTCAAGGCGCAACTATCACGCGACCACGAGCTGATCTACCCGCCCATCCAGCAATTCTGGGACACCGCAGTCAGCGGCACCGGCGGGGCGAGTAAATGATCGAAGAGGCCTTCGGAACCCGGCCCGCCAGCTGACCCTCGCGCGCACTAGTAAGGAGATCGCTATGCCCGTCATCGTTGTCACCCGGCTCCGGCTGAAGGACCCCGCGCTCCTGGATGACTTCTTCACCGATGCCGTCGCCGCTATCGAGCAGGCGACGAAGTCCGAAGGCAACCTCGGCGCGGACGCACTCGCCGACGCCAGCAACGTCTGGTGGAGCGTCAGCGCCTGGCACGACCGCCGCCAGATGCAAGCCTTTGTAGACAGTGAGCCGCACCGGGGCATCAGCGCGCGCCTGGATCATTTCTGCGATGAGGCCACGTTCGTCGGCTGGGAGCAAGCCACCCCCGGCTTGCCGGACTGGCAAACCAGCTGGCACCACCTGACCGCCGACGGTAAGGCGGCAGAACTCACCCACGCCTCAGCCGCAAACCACACCCGCGACTTCCCCCGGCCAGTCCAGCCGCCGCCTGGCGTCTCCTGACGAAGCCAGCGCGAACTCGCGGAATCCTAGCGATGGCTACGCGGCTGTGCTTGCCGCTGCCGGATGGTGCCGTCGGCCATGATGTCGCCCTCGGGGCACCGCCATTGGATCTTGCCGCCCTCGAACTGCTCCTGGTACAGCGACGCGTACACGCCGCCCTGGCCCAGCAGAGAGCGGTGGTCACCGGATTCCACCACGCGCCCGGCGTCGATGACGTTGATGACGCTGGCGTTGATGATGGTGGACAGGCGATGGGCGATGGCGATGGTGGTCCGTGACCCCATCAGGGCATCGAGGGCCTTCTGGACTTCCCGTTCGCTGGCCGTGTCGAGGGCGGAGGTCGCCTCGTCCAGGATCAGGATGCGCGGGTCGTGCAGCAGGACCCGCGCGATGGCCAGGCGCTGTTTCTCGCCGCCGGACAGGCGGTACCCCCGCTCGCCCACGATCGTGTCGTAGCCGTCGGGGAACTCCATGATCCGGTCGTGGATGTACGCCACCCGGGCGGCTTCCTCGATCTCCGCCATGGAGGCGGCGGGACGGCCGTAGTGGATGTTGGCCAGGATGGTGTCGTGGAAGAGATAGCTTTCCTGGGTCACGAAGCCGATGGAGGCGGCCAGCGATGCCTGGCGGGCGTGCCGGACGTCGACGCCGTCGATCTGGACCGAGCCGCCGGTGACGTCGTATAGCCGCGGGATCAGGTAGCTGATGGTGGTCTTGCCGGCCCCGCTGGGCCCGACCAGCGCCACGAGCTGGCCGGGGCCGGCGGTGAGGTTGACGCCCGCGAGCGCGTCCGCCGGCGTGCCGGGGTAGCGGAAGTGGACCTCTCGCAGAGCCACCCGGCCGCCACTGCTGATGGCCGGCAAATCGACGGCGTCGGGGGCATCGACGATGTCGGGCACCACGTCCAGGTACTCGAAGATCCGGTCGAAGAGGGCCAGGGACGATCGCAGCTCCACTGAGACCTGCAGCAGCTGCCCGATCGGGAAGTACAGGCGGGTCTGCAGCGTGGTGAACGCGACGACGGTACCTGCGGAGATGGCCGTGCCGTTGGCCAGCAGCAGGCCGGCGATCAGGTAGACCGCAGCCGGGGTGATCGACAGGAACGACTGCACGATGGCGTAAAAGCCCTGGCCGATCATCTGCTGGCGGACTTCCAGGTCGGCCAGGCGCTGGCTCTCCTCGTGGTAGCGGGTGGCGTCGCGCGCCTGGTTTCCGAACACCTTGGCCAGCAGCACCCCGGACACCGACAGGGTTTCCTCGGACAGAGCGCTCATCGCCGCCAGCGACTCCTGGGTCGAGCGCGCCACCTGGCGGCGCCGCTCGCCGACCATCTTGGTCAGCCAGAAGAATACCGGCACGGTGATGACCGCCACGATGGTCAGCTGCCAGCTGAGGATGACCATGGCGACGATGGTGGACACGAAGATGACGACGTTGGCCAGGATGCTCGAGGCAGTGGTGGTGACCACCGACTGGACACCACCCACATCGTTGGCCAGCCGGGACTGAATCTCACCGGTCTTGGTGCCGGTGAAGAAGGCGAGCGGGAGCGTCTGCAGGTGCGAGTAGAGCCGGTCGCGCAGATCCCGCATGACCAGCTGCCCGACCCGGGTGGTCTCGTAGGTCTGCACGACGCCGATGGCGCCGTTGACGATCGGGACCACGGCCATGATGACGACCAGGATGACGAGCAGATGGAGGTTCGGGCCGCCGGGGACGAACAGGGCCTTGTTGAATACCACCTGGATCAGCAGCGGGTTGATGATGCCGATCGTCGAGGTCACCACGATCAGCGCGACAACGGCGGCCACCTGGGCCCGGTAGGGCCGGAACAAAGGCACTACCCGGCGGGCGGTGTCCCGGTTCAGATGGGCGGGCGGGGCCGGATTCCCGCTGACCGCCCCGGACCGCGGCCCCGGGGCCGTCATGTCACCCGCCGGCGCGCCGGCGTCGTGCCCGGATCAACCTCGGCCCCTGCGCACAACTTCACCTTCGGCCTCCTCCGCAGCGCTCCACGCAGGCTGCTTCAACGACCTTCTCAGCCAGCGCTCCTTACGGCCAGCGGTGCTTCCGCGGGGATCGTGTCGGTCCGGCTGGTGCCCGGGATCGTCAGGACGAAGTCGGCTCCAAAGGCTGCCGCCGGGCTGAACGCCCCGGATAGGGATCGGGCCAGAACTTGCTCCACGGCCCGGATGCTGGCGACGGCGGTGAAGGCATAGGACTCGCCGGTTCGCAGCCAGGCTTCGCTGGTGGCGCCGCCGGGGCCGGTGGCTCGTGCCCACGCGAATGATTGGTAGGCCGGGCGCTGGTCAGCTGATGGATCTGAGGCCTTTGCGCCGGCGGCGGGGGGACCGGGCACGGCGCCGTACGCCGTGATATCGGCCGCGCGGGTGGCCTGAAACGCCGCCTCGAGGTCACCGGTAGGCAGGGGCATGATGAGACCGGGCCCGTCCGGCAGCGTGATCGTTATGGTTCCGGAGCCGAGCGGGCACGGCTCGAGGTGGCCCGCCTGCCGGATCCACCCCCCGTAAGGCATGTTCTCTTGCCTGGTCGCGGCGACGCCCGGACCTTGCTGTGCGGTGGCGGCCCGGGTGGCAACTTCGAGGATGGCCGCGCCGCCTACTGCGTCGCTGACGTAACGGGCCACGCAGTTGGTGGCGACGACGCCGAACCCGGCGCCGGGCATGATCGTGATCCCGGCTTGCCGGGCACGCTGGTCCAGGCCGTAAAGCGTGCGGAACACCTGCAGCTCGTTGCCGATGTCGAGGTAGTGCACTCCGGCCCGGAGGCAGGCTTCGGCGAGCGGGGCTGCCGTGTGCAGGAACGGGCCGGCGGCGTTGAGTACGAGATCCACACCGTCCAGCGCGGCCGTCAGCGCGGCTGGGTCCTCCAGGGCCACTGCCCGGTGCGGCAGGCCGAGGTGCCCGGCCAGCGTGGTGACAGCCGGCCCGCTGCGGCCGGCGAGTACGGGCCGGTGACCGCGGTCGCGGGCGTGCTGTGCGATCAGGGCGCCGGTGTAGCCCGCGGCGCCGTAGAGCATCCACGAGCCCGGCTGGTTCGTGGCAATTGTTCCAATGCTGTCGTGGGTGATGTTGTCTGGCATCGCGAGCTCCTTATCGTCAGGGTTCTGGTGCCGTCCGCTTCATGGGTGCTGTGCGCGCGGCGCTGGAACCCGGTGTCATGTGCTGGCCAGCTGGCTGTTCCGGACTCCCAGCAGTACGTCCCGGAATTCGGCGGGCTCATCGAGGTGCGGCGTGTGCGCTGAGTTCTCGAACCAGATCAGCTGCTTGCCGGGCGCCTGCAGGAAGCTGGCGTATTGCTGTGCCGATCCGCCGGGCGCCACCTGGTAATGGCGGCCCTGCACCATGACGACGGGCACGTCGAGGCGGGGCAGGCTGCGGGTCAGGTCCATGCTGGCCAGGTCCGGCAGCAGCGCGGCCTGCGTCGCGGTGATGCCGCGGATGGTTCTCATGACGTCCCCGGCCGAATAATCGGACGAGCGCACCAGGCTGGACACCAGTCCGCGGGCTAGGCCGGCATAGGTCTGGTTGCGGGTTACTCCGCCGAAATTGGTCGCCCAGCGCACCCGGGTGCCGAATTGTCTGGCGGTCAGGTGCGGCGGCGGCCCGATGGCCTCCAGCTGCCGGGTCGCGCGTCGGTTGCCGCGCTGCCGCGCTTTGCGCAGCGCGAACTCGTAAGCGCCGTGGGCGGCGGCGGCACCGTCGATGTCCATCCCCGTTGCCACTAGCGTCCCAACGAGGTCCGGCCGCTGCGCGGCAGCGAACGCGGCGAGCGTCGCTCCGAAAGAGAACCCGGCGATGCAGGTCTTCCCGCCGAATCTGTCCCGGAGGTATTCGAGGAGCGACACGGTGTCGGTCACCATCCGTTTCAGGCTGACACCCGCTCGGTCGGGCCGGTCCCGCAGTGAGCGGCCGCAGCCGCGCTGGTCCCAGTAGACGACCGTGAAGTCCTGTTCCAGCCCGAGGAGGCGCTCGAAGCGGCGCACTTCGTTGATCATCGGCAGGCCGGGGCCCTGCTGGACCAGCAGGAGCACCGGATTGGACGCGTTCGCCCCGCGGATGCGGATCCACTGCGTAGTGCCGCCGGCCGGGATTGCCTCGAGCGAGTCGATCGCCATCTTGGTGCCCGGCATGGCTAGGCGCTCGCCAGTTTCGGGGCCTGGCCGGTGGCCTGGGCCAGGCGGGCAGCCGCTCCCGGATCATGAGCCGGCAGGATCGCCAAGTCCGGATAGCGCTGGCGCATCTCGTTCACCATCGCGGTGGCTTCCCGCAGGTGGCGCCGGTTCCCGACGCCGGGCACGTGGCCGGCCTCCAGCACGTGGGCGTCGTAGCTTACGTCCCCGACCATCATCAGCGTCGGCTGGCCCGGCCGGCGTACGAGCAGTGAGATCGAGCCGGGGGTGTGCCCGGGAGTGGGCAGCACGATGAGGCTGCCGTCACCGAACAGATCGTGACCCGACCGGAACGGGGCCAGGCCGGGATCCTCGGTCGGTTCTGGGGTGATGCGGCGCCAGCGTAGGCCCGGCAGGTCAATGTGGCGGCGCATCAGCCCGCGTAGCTCCGGCAGCGGGCGTGACAGCGTGTCCCACTCGGCCTGGCTGACGATGATGTCAGCGTGGCTCAGCTCCGCCAGGCCCCCGATGTGGTCCTGGTGAAGATGGGAAATGACTGCGGTCTGGACGTCGCTGACTGCGTAACCGAGCTGGTCCAGTCCCGCAGTGAGGGTCTGCCGCGCGCTGATGTCGAACCGGGCCAGGCGGCCGTACAGGAAGCCGGCCGCTCCGCCGGGGAAGTAGTCCGCCTCATTGACCGACGCCCGGTCCTGCCCGGTGTCGAACAGCACCAGGCCGTCGCGGTGCTCGATGACGTAGGCGTTGATAGGCCGGGGCCGCGTCCAGGTCCGGGACGTGAGCAGCCACCAGGCGGTGGGGCGCCAGGTTGAGGCGACATGGTCGGGGCGGATCTGCACCTGGCCGGTGCTCAGCACCGAAACCCGGCGGATCGGATCAGTCATGTTCATCTCGGTGTCCCCTTGGCGATCAGGTCCTCGGCGATCGAGGACTTCTGGCCCTCCGCCGGGATGATGGCCCACGCCGCCAGGTAGGCCAGGGCGCCGGCGCCGCCGCTGATGACGGCAACGACCGCCACGATCACCCGGACTAGGTTCAGGTCCCAGCCGAAGTACTCGGCTGTTCCGGCGCAGATCCCGGCCACCATCCGGCCGTTCCCGCTGCGTACCAGCACCTTGGTGCCGTCTGTCCTGTTCATTCTTCCCTTCCGTTAGTGCTAGTAGGCCACCGTCGCGCTGAGCAGGTGTGTGTGTCGAGTCCGAGATCTGCTCGCGCGGCCGCAGCGAGCTGCCGTCCACTGCGATAGTCAGCGCTCATCGGGCGACCCAAGATGACCAAGATGGGTGTGCTGGAAACGATCGTCGTACTTCAGTCCGTAGCCGAGGAGGCGGTCAAAGCCGATGTGGCCGAGCCAGATCAGGCCGAGGGCCAGGACAAGGGGTCTGCTCTGCCACCAGCCGAGCCCGATCATCGCTGCCGGGAGGGTGGTGCTGTGGGCGAGGTTGTACAGCTGTGCGCCGAGACGATTGCCGCGAAGGTAGCCGATCATGAGCATGTCGGGAACTAGCAGGGCCAGCGGGATGAGCCACCAGGGCTGGCCGGTGGCCGAGTAGGCGATGAGCGAGCTGACCAGCAGTACCAGGCCTTCCAGGCGAAGCCAGCGGCGCGGCGTTCCCGTGACGGTGCCGTCCGGCCGCGCAGCGCCGCAGGCGGAGGTGCTGCCAGCTGTCGTCGGCGCCGCGCCGGTACCGCAATGCTGCGCTGAATGCGGCAACCCTGTTTCGTCCACCCGGCCGATCTCCTCGGCGGTCTGGGCTTTGATGAGACCGGTTCAGGCACGGCTATGCACCGCCTCCACGAAGCGCTGGACGGCGCTGGTGGTGACGTCGGGTCGTTGCGATTGCGGGTAGTGCCCGGCCTCGGGCACCATGACGACCTCTCCGCTCAGCGCGGTGGCGATCCAGTCAGCTTCCGCGCGCGGATCCGGAAAATCAGGGTCCTGCTCCCCCATCACAACCAGGACGGGAGCCTTGACGTCGGTCAGCCGCGCCTCGGCGGCCGCGTGACTTGTGCGCGTGGTCAGCGAGAACGCTCTTCGAGTGCCCTGGCTTGTGCAGGCTGGCCACGACCTGATCGCGGTACTCGGCGAAGTCAGCGGGTCGCCGGCCCGCGTACAGCTTCGGCAGGTAGGACTTCCAGGAGATGGCCGCCCACAGCGGGGCCATGGCCACGCGCAGGAGCACGCGCTGCACGGCGCCCGCCGTGGGGTTGCGGACGAATGGGCCGAGGAGCACGAGGCCGGATACGAGCTCTGGCCGCTGCGCGGCGGCGATTACCGCCGAGCCGGCGGCCATGGAGTTGCCGACGATCACTGCGGGGCCGCCGAGTTCCTCGATCAGCGCGCCGATATCGCCTGCGATTTCCGCATCACCGTAGGACGAGAACGTGGCGTCGCTGTCACCATGACCGCGCAGGTCAGTGCAGGCGACCCGTAGCCCGCCCGGCGCAGGGCCGGGGCGAGGAAGCGATAGGCCGCCCTGTAGGTCGCCCATGCCGGGCACGAGCACGACCAGGGCGCCACCGCCCGCGACGTCATAGCCGATGCGCCCTTCGGGACGGGTGAGGTAGCTTATCGCGGGCGCCTCGTCGAGGTCGTAGCGTCCATGTTCATATCTGTGTTCCTCCGTTGCATTTCAGTCGTCTCCTGGCGCTGACTTTGCTGTACAGCGGCTCACTCCATGCGCCGCTAGGTGCTGACCGGCTCGGGTGCGGGTTCCCTGATTGCGCCTGGCGCGGGGGCGTCGTTTTCGCGGATGCCGTGCCGGGCGTAGAAGCGGCGCAGCGGCCCGGGGGCCCACCAGTTGGCGTCGCCGAGCAGCCGCATGGTTGCGGGGACGAGCAGCAGCCTGACCAGGGTCGCGTCGAGGATGAGGGCGACGATCATGCCGACGCCCAGCAGCTTGATGAAGGTGATGCTGGAGAGGGAGAACATGCCGATCACGACGACCAGCAGCAGCGCGGCGCTGGTGATCACGCCACCGGTGCGCTGCAGTCCGGACGCGATCGCCCCGGTGTTGTCGCCGGTCTGGTCGTAGCGCTCGCGGATCCGCGAGATCAGGAACACCTCGTAGTCCATGGACAGCCCGAACATGATCGCGAACATCAGGACCGGGATCGTGGGGCTGATGGTGCCGTTCGGGGTGAAGCCCAGCAGCCCGGACAGGTGCCCGTCCTGGAAGATCCAGGTCACCACCCCGAACATCGCTGACAGCGACAGGACGTTCATCACGATCGCCTGCAGCGGCAGGACCAGCGACCCGAACGCGAGGAACATCAGCAGGAACGTCGCCAGGACGACGGCCAGTGCCATCCACGGCAGCGTGTGGCCGAGGCTGGACAGCTCATCGGCCAGCCCGGCGGTCTGCCCGCCGGTATATGCCGTGGCGCCGGGAGGTGCCGCCACGTCGCGGACGTGCCCGGCGATGGCCCGGGCCTGCGGCGTATAAGGACCGGGGGCGTAAGTCATGTCGACCCGGGCGACGTCGCCGCGGATGCCGGTTGGCTGCGCGCCGGTGATGCCGGGAACGTGATCCAGGCGGCTGACGTACGCGGCCAGGCCGGCCGCGCGGGCCGGTGAGCCGGCCACCGGGCCGGGGAACCGGACGATCGTCTCGATCGGGGCGGTCGGGTTGCCGGGGAAGTCGCGGTTCAGCGCCTCGGTGACTACCCGCGGCCCGGCGGCGGACGGCAGCACCGTGGCGTCCACGCCGCCCCAGGCGACCTTCAGGAACGGCGATCCGAGGCCGAGCAGCAGCACCACGATCGGGATCGCGTACAGGACCGGGCGGCGCATCACGCTGTGCGCCAGCCGGTACCAGCCGCCACTGTTCTCGGCGGCCGGCGGCCGCTGTACCGAGCGGCGGATCCGCAGCGAGTTCACCTTCGGGCCCAGGACGGCCAGCAGCGCCGGCAGCACGGTCAGCGCGGCGAGCATGTCGACGAGCACGGTGGCGACGCCGCCATAGCCGATGGAGCGCAGGATCGTCTCGGGGAACAGCATCAGGCTGGCCAGTACGATCGCGACAGTGACACCGGACACCAGCACGGTGCGGCCGGCGGTGGCGACGGTGCGGGCAACCGCGTCCTCTACCGAGCCCTGGCGGTGCAGTTCCTCACGGAACCGGGTGACCAGGAACAGCCCGTAGTCAATGCCCAGCCCCAGGCCCAGGATCGTGGTGATGTTGAGGGAGAACACCGACACGCCGGTGAAAATGGTCAGCAGCCGCAGCGCGGTAAACGAGCCGAGGATCCCCAGCGCGCCGATCGCCAGCGGCAGGCTCGCCGCGGTCAGGCTTCCGAAGATCACCAGCAGCAGGATCAGCAGGACCGGGAAGGAAAGGCCCTCGGCCCGGGTGATGCTGGCGGTGGTCTGCTTGTCGATCGTCTCGTCAGTAGGCACTACCCCGCCGACCTGGCTGCGCAGGCCCGTCGCTCTCAGGTCGGTCTTGATCGCGTCATAGCTGGTTTGCCGCGCGGTGTCGCTGGCGCCGGCTAGCTCGAGCACCGCGTAGGTCTGATGGCCGCTGACGCTGACGAACTGCCGCGATCCGGTCGACCAGTAGGTGGCGTACGACTCGACCTTGCTGTGCGGCAGCGCGGCCAGCGCGTGAGTCACGGCGGACCGGAACGCCGGCGATGCCGTGGTGAGGGTCTTGCTGGAGTACAGCACGACCACGTCCCCGGCGTCGCGGCCGAACGTCGATGTGGCCAGGCTCGCTTCGTGCTGGCTCTGGCTGTTCGGGGCGTCGAAACCGCCGGCGGTCTGTACCTTGGCGAAAATTGTCGTTCCCCATAGGACGCCGACCACCGCGACCAGCAGGGCGATCACGAGGATCAGCCGTCTGCGCCGGTATGCGGCGCGCCCCCATCGCTCGAATACGGAACGGCCGGCGGGCTTCTTGTGATTCGCCGACGTGGTCATGGCGGTCATCCCTTGGGGCCTGGTATTCATGGCCGGCGCCTTCCTTTGTGGGGCATTGCGAGGGTCGCTTAGTACTGGTCTGCGCATGTTTCCTCAAGAACTTTGAGCAGCTCGAGGACGCCGGAAAACGGCTGCCAGGTGCCGGTGCCTTCGGCGCGCATTCGTCCCTCGATCCGCCGGTCTGTAGTCCGGCTGATGTCGAGGAGAAGCCGAATCGCCTGCATCGGCGCTGGTGAGGTGTCCATGACAGCTAGTCAACGCGGGCGATGCCTTCGCGTCCCCAGGGTGTGACCCTAGGTTCGACCCGAGTTTTGCGGCGGACCGGCCGCGGCCCGGACGGCCCGCCGTCCTCCCCCGGCCGTCCGGCGGGCTGGATCGGTCAGTGCAGCCGAGCGCTTAGCTCCCGGCGGGATGTGATGTCGAGCTTGATGTAGCTGTTGCGGAGGTGGTACTCCACTGTCTTCACTGATACGTACAGCTGGCCGGCCACCTCGCGGTTAGTCAGTCCGCTGGCGGCGAGCCGAGCCACAGCCAGCTCCGCGCGGCTGAGTCCCAGAACGGCCGCGGAGCTGCCAGTCGCGGCGGCAACCTGCAGGGCGGCTAGTTCCGTGGCGCAGGCCTGCACGTATGGATCTGCTCCCAGATCGGAGAAAATGTGGTGGGCCGTTTCGAGCTGAGCGACAGCCGCCGGCCGGTTCCCGGCCGCGCGCAGGCGGCGGCCGTCGTCGAGGCTCAGCAGGGCGTGCTCAAACGGCATCAGCACGGCTGCCTCGATCAGGTGGCCCCGGGTAAACGCCGCTTCCGCCTGGCTCGCTCGCCCGCTCGCCACGGCCAGGTTGCCGCGGCAGCGAGCCAGCGCCAGGGCTGCCGATGCCAGCCCGCTCGGCGGAATGGCGTCCTCGAATTCGCCGAGCGCGGTCTCGGCGTCGTCAAGTCGTCCCAGGCCGATCAGCGCGTCCGCCTCGATGGCTCGCCAGTTGAAGATGCCCGGGCGGCCCCCGACCCCGAGGAGCCTGGTGGCGCGCACCGGCTCTGTCGCGTGCAGTACCCCGGCCAGGTCGCCGCGCCGGCCAGCCTCCGGATCCGGCTGTCAGCCGGGCGAGCCGTGGTGGGTCTTGGCGGTCAGGTCCTCGGCGATCGAGGACTTCTGGCCCTCCGCCGGGATGATGGCCCACGCCGCCAGGTAGGCCAGGGCGCCGGCGCCGCCGCTGATGACGGCAATGACCGCCACGATCACCCGGACCAGGTTCAGGTCCCAGCCGAAGTACTCGGCTGCTCCGGCGCAGATCCCGGCCACCATCCGGCCGTTCCCGCTGCGTACCAGCACCTTGGTGCCGTCTGTCCTGTTCATGCGAGTCTTCCCTTCCGTTGGTGCGGGGTAGATAGGTCACCGTCGGCGGCCTGGGCAGGTGTGTCCAGACCGAGATCTGCTCGCGCGGCCGCAGCGCGCTTCCGTCCAACTGCGATAGTCAGCGCTCATCGGGCGACCCAAGATGACCGAGGTGGGTGTGCTGGAAGTGGTCGTCGTATTTCAAGCCGTAACCGAGGAGACGGTCAAAGCCGATGTGAGCGAGCCAGATCAGCCCGAGGGCCAGGGCAAGGGGGCGGCTCTGCCACCAGCCGAGTCCGATCATGGCTGTCGGCAGGACAGTGCTGTGGGCGAGGTTGTACAGCTGCGCCCCGAGGCGGCTGCCGCGCAGGTACCCGACCATGAGCACATCGGGAAGTAGCAAGGCAAGGGGCACGAGCCACCAGTTCTGGCCAGTGGCCGAGTAGGCGATGAGCGAGCCGGCCACCAGGACTGCGCCCTCCAGGCGAAGCCAGCTCCGCGGAACTCCGGTCACGATGCCGTCCGGCCGGGCAGCGACATCGGGGAAGGCGCTGTCGGCTATCTCTGGCACCGTCCTAGGACCTTGATGGTGCGTTTCAGTCCGAAGCATGTCTGGCTCGTCCACTGGGCTGGTCCCCTCGGCGGTTGTGGTTCGGACGAGACCGGTTCTAGGCACGGCTAGGCACCGATTCCAGGAAGCGCAGCACGGCGCCAGTAGTGATATCGGGGCGCTGCGACTGCGGGTAATGCCCGGCCTCGGGCACCATGACGACCTCTCCGCTCAGCGCGGTGGCGATCCAGTCAGCTTCCGCGCGCGGATCCGGAAAGTCAGGGTCCTGCTCCCCCATCACAACCAAGACGGGAGCCTTAACGTCGGTCAGCCGCGCCTCGGCGGCCGCGTGACTTGTGCGCGTGGTCAGCGAGAATGCTTTCGAGTGCCCCGGCTTGTGCAGGCTTGCCACGACCTGATCGCGGTACTCGGCGAAGTCAGCGGGTCGCCGGCCCGCGTACAGCTTCGGCAGGTAGGACTTCCAGGAGATGGCCGCCCACAGCGGGGCCATGGCCACGCGCAGGAGCACGCGCTGCACGGCGCCCGCCGTGGGGTTGCGGACGAACGGGCCGAGGAGCCCGAGGCCGGATACGAGCTCTGGCCGCTGCGCGGCGGCGATGACCGCCGAGCCGGCGGCCATGGAGTTGCCGACGATCACTGCGGGGCCGCCGAGTTCCTCGATCAGCGTGACGATATCGCCGGCGGTTTCCGCATCACCGTAGGACGAGAACGTGGCGTCGCTGTCACCATGACCGCGCAGGTCAGTGCAGGCGACCCGGTAGCCCGCCTGCCGCAGGGCCGGGGCGAGGAAGCGATAGGCCGCCCTGAGGTCGCCCATGCCGGGCACGAGCACGACGAGGGCGCCACCGCCCGCGGCGTCGTAGCCGATGCGCTCTTCGGGACGGGTGAGGTAGCTGGTGTTGCGGGGCGCCTCGGTTGAGGTCGTAGCGTCCATCTTCATATCCGTATTCCTCCGTTGCATTCCAGTCGTCTGCTGGCGCGGACCTTGCGGTACAGCGGCTCACTCCATGCGCCGCTAGGTGCTGACCGGCTCGTGTGCGGGTTCCTTGATTGCGCCTGGCGCGGGGCCGTCGTCTTCGCGGATGCCGTGCCGGGAGTAGAAGCGGCGCAGTGGAGCGGGTGCCCACCAGTTCGCGTCGCCGAGCAGCCGCATGGTTGCGGGGACGAGCAGCAGCCTGACCAGGGTCGCGTCGAGGATGAGGGCGACGATCATGCCAACGCCCAGCAGCTTGATGAAGGTGATGCTGGAGAGGGAGAACATGCCGATCACGACGACCAGCAGCAGCGCGGCGCTGGTGATCACGCCGCCGGTGCGCTGCAGTCCGGACGCGATTGCCCCGGTGTTGTCGCCGGTCTGGTCGTAGCGCTCGCGGATCCGCGAGATCAGGAACACCTCGTAGTCCATGGACAGCCCGAACATGATCGCGAACATCAGGACCGGGATGGTCGGGCTGATGGTGCCGTTCGGGGTGAAGCCCAGCAGCCCGGACAGGTGCCCGTCCTGGAAGATCCAGGTCACCACCCCGAACATCGCTGACAGCGACAGGATGTTCATCACGATCGCCTGCAGCGGCAGGACCAGTGACCCGAACGCGAGGAACATCAGCAGGAACGTCGCCAGGACGACGGCCAGTGCCATCCACGGCAGGGTGTGGCCGAGGCTGGACAGCTCATCGGCCAGACCGGCGGTCTGCCCGCCGGTGTATGCCGTGGCACCGGGAGGTGCCGCCACGTCGCGGACGTGCCCGGCGATGGCCCGGGCCTGCGGCGTATAAGGACCGGGGGCGTAAGTCATGTCGACCCGGGCGACGTCGCCGCGGATGCCGGTTGGCTGCGCGCCGGTGATGCCGGGAACGTGATCCAGGCGGCTGACGTACGCGGCCAGGCCGGCGGCGCGGGCGGGTGAGCCGGCCACCGGGCCGGGGAACCGGACGATCGTCTCGATCGGGGCGGTCGGGTTGCCGGGGAAGTCGCGGTTCAGCGCCTCGGTGACTACCCGCGGCCCGGCGGCGGACGGCAGCACGGTGGCGTCCACGCCGCCCCAGGCGACCTTCAGGAACGGCGATCCGAGGCCGAGCAGCAGCACCACGATCGGGATCGCGTACAGGACCGGGCGGCGCATCACGCTGTGCGCCAGCCGGTACCAGCCGCCACTGTTCTCGGCGGCCGGCGGCCGCTGCACCGAGCGGCGGATCCGCAGCGAGTTCACCTTCGGGCCCAGGACGGCCAGCAGCGCCGGCAGCACGGTCAGCGCGGCGAGCATGTCGACGAGCACGGTGGCGACGCCGCCGTAGCCGATGGACCGCAGGATCGTCTCGGGGAACAGCATCAGGCTGGCCAGCACGATCGCGACAGTGACACCGGACACCAGCACGGTGCGGCCGGCGGTGGCGACAGTGCGGGCAACCGCGTCCTCTACCGAGCCCTGGCGGTGCAGTTCCTCACGGAACCGGGTGACCAGGAACAGCCCGTAGTCAATGCCCAGCCCCAGGCCCAGGATCGTGGTGATGTTGAGGGAGAACACCGACACGCCGGTGAAAATGGTCAGCAGCCGCAGCGCGGTAAACGAGCCGAGGATCCCCAGCGCGCCGATCGCCAGCGGCAGGCTCGCCGCGGTCAGGCTCCCGAAGATCACCAGCAGCAGGATCAGCAGGACCGGGAAGGAAAGGCCCTCGGCCCGGGTGATGCTGGCGGTGGTCTGCTGGTCGATCGTCTCGTCAGTAGGCACTACCCCGCCGACCTGGCTGTGCAGGCCCGCCGCGCTCAGGTCGGTCTTGATCGCGTCATAGCTGGTTTGCCGCGCGGTGTCGCTGGCGCCGGCTAGCTCAAGCACCGCGTAGGTCTGATGGCCGCTGACGCTGACGAACTGCCGCGACCTGGTCGACCAGTAGGTGGCGTACGACTCGACCTTGCTGTGCGGCAGCGCGGCCAGCGCGTGAGTCACGGCGGACCGGAACGCCGGCGATGCCGTGGTGAGGGTCTTGCTGGAGTACAGCACGACCACGTCCCCGGCGTCGCGGCCGAACGTCGACGTGGCCAGGCTCGCTTCGTGCTGGCTCTGGCTGTTCGGGGCGTCGAAACCGCCTGCGGTCTGTACCTTGGCGAAAATTGTGGTTCCCCATAGGACGCCGACCACCGCGACCAGAAGGGCGATCACGAGGATCAGCCGCCTGCGCCGGTATGCGGCGCGCCCCCATCTCTCGAATACGGAACGGCCGGCGGGCTTCTTGTGATTCGCCGACGTGGTCATGGCGGTCATCCCTTGGGGCCTGGTATTCATGGCCGGCGCCTTCCTTCGTGGGGCGTTGCGAGGGTCGCTTAGTACTGGTCTGCGCATGTTTCCTCAAGAACTTTGAGCAGCTCGAGGACGCCGGAGAACGGCTGCCAGGCGCCGGTGCCCTCGGCGCGCATTCGTCCCTCGATCCGCCGGTCTGTAGTCCGGCTGATGTCGAGGAGAAGCCGAATCGCCTGCATCGGCGCTGGTGAGGTGTCCATGACAGCTAGTCAACGCGGGCGACGCCTTCGCGTCCCCAGGGTGTGACCCTAGGTTCGACCCTGAGTTTTGCGGCGGAACCGGCCGCGGCCCAGACGGCCCGCCGTCCTCCCCCGGCCGTCCGGCGGGCTGGATCGGTCAGTGCAGCAGAGCGGTTAGCTCCCGGCGGGATGTGATGTCGAGCTTGATGTAGCTGTTGCGGAGGTGGTACTCCACTGTCTTCACTGATACGTACAGCTGGCCGGCCACCTCCCGGTTGGTCAGTCCGCTGGCGGCCAGCCGAGCCACCGCCAGCTCCGCGCGGCTGAGTCCCAGAACGGCCGCGGAGCTGCCAGTCGCGGCGGCAACCTGCAGGGCGGCTAGTTCCGTGGCGCAGGCCTGCACGTATGGGTCTGCTCCCAGGTCGGAGAAAATGTGGTGGGCCGTTTCGAGCTGAGCGACAGCCGCCGGCCGGTTCCCGGCCGCGCGCAGGCGGCGGCCGTCGTCGAGGCTCAGCAGGGCGTGCTCAAACGGCATCAGCACTGCTGCCTCGATCAAGTGGCCCCGGGTAAACGCCGCTTCCGCCTGGCTCGCTTGCCCGCTCGCCACGGCCAGGTTGCCGCGGCAGCGAGCCAGCGCCAGGGCTGCCGATGCCAGCCCGCTCTGCGGAATGGCGTCCTCGAATTCGCCGAGCGCGGTCTCGGCGTCGTCAAGTCGTCCCAGGCCGATCAGCGCGTCCGCCTCGATGGCTCGCCAGTTGAAGATGCCCGGGCGGCCCCCGACCCCGAGGAGCCTGGTTGCGCGTACCGGCTCTGTCGCGTGAAGTACCCCGGCCAGGTCGCCGCGGACCTTGAGGCACTGCTCCAGCGGGCGGCGCTCGAGGCGCCACTGCTGGTGTGTCTCGACGACATGCAGTGGGCCGACAGCGGCACAGCCGCTGCTCTCCGGAGCTTGCCTGCCCGGCTGGCTACTGTGCCGGTTGCCTGGGTCATCGCCCTTCGCCCCGGTCAGGGGTCGCGCCAGCTTCGCGGCGCGGTCAACTGGCTGGAGGGCAACCGAGCCGAAAAGATCGTTCTGGGTCCGCTCGATCAGGACGGGATCGCGCAGGTCGCGACCGATGTGCTGGTAGCGGAGCCTGATAGCGCAGTGCTGAAAATGGCGGAGCAGGCCGGCGGTAGCCCGTTCCTTCTGGTCGAGCTCCTGTCCGGCTTGCGCGAAGAGAAGCTCGTGCAGATCGAGTCGGGACGGGCCGAGTTGGTCGAGGAACGGCTACCGCATCGGGTGAGCGAGAGCATGCGCCGTCGGCTGGAGCGAATGTCTGACCCGGCGCGCCAGGTGGCGACGGTGGCGTCTGCTCTCGGGCGGAAGTTCTCTCTCGACGACGTGGGGGCGATGCTCGGCCTATCACCGTCAGCGCTGCTAGCGCCCATCGAGGAGCTGATTCACGCCGATCTGCTGGTAGAACGCGACGACAAGCTCGCGTTCGGGCACGACCTCATACGTGAGGCGGTCCGTGCCAGCGTGCCGCGGCCGGTCCGGCGAGCGCTAGACCGGCAGGCGGCCGCCGTGCTGCTCGCCGAGGGAGCGTTGCCGGTCGAGGTAGCAACACAACTGGCCGCAAGCGCCGGGCGGGGGGACGACGTCGCCATCACCACCCTCTTCAAGGCAGCAGAAGCACTCGGCACGACCGACCCTGGCGCCGCCGCGGACCTGAGCCAGCGGGCGCTTGAGCTCGCGCCTCGCCATCATGCGCTGCGGGGCCCGCTCGTGGCCCAGACCGCGGTCTGGCTGCACGCCGCGGCCCGGGGTGAGGAGGCAAAGTCCTTTGCCGACACCGCGCTGCGCCAGGTCCTTCCGGCTGAGCAGGAGGCAGAGGTCCACCTCAGCATCGCCGGCATGTTCGCGATCTCCCCCGACGTGCGCGCAGAAGCCTCCCGCCAAGCCCTCGCGCTACCGGGCCTGCCGGAACATCTCCGGGCCCGGCACCTGGCTCTCTTCTTTCACAACCTGGCCAACGCGGGCCGGATCGATGCAGCACGTGCCCAGCTCGAGGGTGCCGTGGCCGCAGTGCGGGGATGCCAGGTCGTCGCCGGGCAGTTTGTTCTTGAACTTGCCGAATCTGGTCTCGCCTACGCCGACGGGCGCTTCGCGCAGGCCCTAGAGCTGGTGGAGGCCGCGCTCCGAACCGGTCTGGGCACTGGCGATGACACAAGGCTGCACCTCACCCGGCAGTGGCGGTGCGACGTGCTCACCGCGCTCGACCGGCTCGATGAGTCACTCCAGATGTCGACGGAGAACGTTGCCGCGGCTCAGCGCGACCGGCAGGGCTGGGCGCTCGCCGTGTACGAGACCGGACGCGGGAGGCTACTGCTCCAGCTGGGTCGCCTCTCGGACGCGGCGGCCGTCCTTGAGGAGCACTTCACCCTGGATGCCGCCAGCCAGGTCGTCAGCGTGCTGGACGCCGCGGGAGCCGCTGCTCTCGGGCGCGTCGCGCTGCACACGGGCGACCGGGCCCAGGCACGACAGGCCACCGAGATCGCTCAGGTCATGCTGAGCCAGAGCGCGCCCAGCGTACGCCGCCACGCGTCCTGGCTGCTCGCGCTGCAGGCGATGGCAGACGGCGACCCGCCGGGCGCGCACCGGTGGCTCTGCGCCCTAGGCGAGGATGAGCGCACGTCCATCCTGCCGCTGTTCCCGATGGACGTCACCGACGAGTCGCAACTCATTCACATCGCGCTGGCCGCCCGCGACCGCGAACTCGCGGTCAGCGCGGCCGATTCCGCCCAGCGCCGCTCGGCGCTTAGCCCGGGCGTCCGTTCCCTGGCTGCGGCCGCCGCGCACGCCGAAGGGTTGCTGAATCACAGCCAGCGGGGCCTGGCCGAGGCGGTGGAGCTCTTCGAGGGCGGCTCCCGCCCGCTGGCACTGGCCGCAGCGCTGGAGGATCTAGGCGTCGTTGCTGTCGAAGGTGGCGCCACACCGAAGGCGGTAGATGCGTTGGGCCGGGCGCTGGAGATCTATGCGCAGACGGGCGCCGCCTGGGACGCCGGCCGAGTACGGAGTCGGCTCAGGGCGCTGGGCGTGCGCCGCCGTTTGGTCTCCGAGCGGCACGCGGGTAACGGCTGGGCCTCGATGACCGACTCTGAGCTGGCTGTGGCGCGGCTGGTCGCTCAGGGTTTCACCAACCGCGAGGTAGCTGAGCGGCTGTTCGTCTCGCATCACACCGTCAGTGCCCACCTGCGCCATGTTTTTGCCAAGCTCGACGTCAACTCGCGGGTCGCGCTGACCCGGGTCGCGGGCGCTCACGACTTCCGCGCTAACGCGGCCGGCGACCGGCCAGGGAATACATAAGAGTCATGCCGCCGGGCGACGCCGCCGCATCGTGGACGCGATCGCGTACCTGACCTGACTTGTGTCAGCGCATTAGGTATGGCACAACCATGCGATGCGCGCAGACCCGCTCACCAGGGACATTGATGTGGATTACGCGACCCACCCAATCGTCCTAGGGGAGCCGGATGACCGCCGGGCTTGATTCCGACGCGGACGCGGCACATCACGATGGCCGTAGGCGGCGGCCTCATGGTTCCGGCTCCATCGCCACTGACGTCACCAGCGTCAGCTTCTCCTGACCCGGAAAGGACCTACCGACATGACTGCTCTGCCGAACATCGTTCTCGTCCACGGCGCCTGGGCCGACGGCTCCTGCTGGAGCGGCGTCATCGAGCGCCTGCAGGCCGACGGCTACCACGTGACCGCGCCCCAGTTCCCGATGGCGGCGCTGGAGGGCGACGTCGCCCGGCTGCGCCAGGTCCTGGCCGCCCAGGACGGCCCGACGGTCGTCGCCGGGCACAGCTACGGCGGCCAGGTCATGACCGCCCTCGGCACTGACGCACCCAATGTCGGCCGGCCTGGTCTATATCGCCGCGTTCGGGATTGACCAGGGCGAGTCGCTCGGCGCGCTGCTGTCGCAGGGACCGGTGACGCCGGCGCTGGTGCACCTGATCACCGACAAGCAGGGCTATACCTGGCTGTCAGAGGACGACTTCGTGAACCATTTCGCGGCGGACGTCGACCCGGTCAAGGCCAGGGTCATGTACGCCGTCCAGCAGGCCCTGGCCGCGTCCGCTTTCGGGACCGAGATGGGCATACCGTCCTGGAAGTCACTGCCGTCCTGGTACCTCGTCGCCACCAACGACCAGGCGATCCCGCCCGACGCGGAGCGCCAGTTCGCTAGCCGCATGGCCGCGGTCACCATCGAGGTCCCGTCCAGTCACGTCGCCATGGTCTCCCATCCCGACGAGGTTGCCCAGCTCATCAAGACCGCTGCCGACACCGTTTCGGCCGCGGGCTAAGCCTGCCTGTCGCAGGTCAGCTCGTTCACGCATCAGGTCACCCGGCTAGCGTTCGATGTCGGCCAGCCGTGTGAGGAGTTCCGCACCCGTACGAGGCCGCCGTCCCGGCGCTCGATCCCCAGTGGCTGGCTGGCTTCGCCGGCCGCGGCGCCTGTACGGCGCCCGTTTGGCTCCCCTATTTCGTTAGCGCCACTCCCGGATCGGGTGCCGATCCGCCGGACCGCTATCCGCGCGGCTCGTGCAGAACGGGACGCTGAAGACGTACAAAGGATTCGCGCACGGCATGCTGACCACCGAGGCCCAGACGATCAACGCTGACCTGCTGGCCTTCCTGTAATCCTGACCGCCTGCTCTTCGCTGTCCTGCTGGGGCAGGTGCCACAGCCGTGTG
>CAVWLF010000007.1:0-163663 GCA_963755815.1 uncultured Actinomycetes bacterium | reverse complement strand
CGGCGCGCAGGGCGGTGGTGGTGCGGGACGCGGCAGCCCAGGAGGCCGGGCCGAGGGCGCCGGCGATGGCGATGGCCAGCCCGGCCAGGGCGAGCAGCGCGAGTCCGCCGGGGTGTAGACGTGCACGAGGCTGCCGATGGAGGCGGCTGAGACGGAACCGGGCTGGTCGCCGGCGATGGCGTGCATGACCGCGTTCTGCAGGGCCATCCCGGCGGGCAGGGCGATGATCGCGGCGGCGATGGCCGGGGCGATGACCCAGCAGGTGACCATGGTGATGGCCTGTGGGGGGTCATGCCGACCGCTTTGAAGATGCCGAGGTCGTGGACGCGTTCGCGGGTCAGCATGAGTACCGAGTTCAGCACGCCCAGCCCGGCCAGCACCGCCACCAGTATGGTCAGCAGCCGGATGAGGGAGGTATCGACCAGCCCGTAATTCCCCACTCCGTTGACCCCGACGCCTTGCATGAGCACGGTGAAGCCTGGCCCGAGTGCCCGGCTCAGCGCCGTCGTGTATTTCTGCTGGCCGGTTCCGGGCCTGAGCATAGCCTCGTACAGCCGGATGGGCAGGCCGGCGTGGGCGCTCGTGAAGGTCTGCTCGCTGGTCAGCAGGGCTCCGAGCAAAGGGCCGGGGGCGTAGACCTCGCCGGTGATCTTGGCGGTGACCGTCGCGCCGCCCACGGTCATGCGGATGGCCTGGCCGGTGGCCAGGCGGGCGGTGCCGGGACGGGCGGTGTTGACGACGACCTGGCCGGGCCCGGTGTACCAGGTCCCGGAGGTGATGTCCCAGCCGAGCCCGGCGGCGTCGCCGCGGTAGACGGTGACCGGCACCTGCGATCCGGCCCCGGGCACGCTGGCGTGGCCGGAGGCTATGGCCACGTAGCTCAGCGTTCCGGGCTGGGCGTGCAGCGCGGCGGTGATCGCCTGCTGCTGGCGGGGCGTGAGTGCCCGCTGGCCGGGAGGCAGGCCGGCTCCGACGTCGGCGGTCTGCTGCGGCTGGGTGGCGGCTGCGTTGATCTTGGTGAGGGAAGTGTCGAGGCCGGTTGCCAGCACCACCGCGGTCAGCCCGAAGGTGACCGCGGCCACGGTGATGGCTGAGCGGGCGGGGCGGGTGAACGGGGCCGCCAGGCCAATCGACACTGGCCGGGGCAGGGCCAGCTGGCCGGCCAGCCGGTGGGCGGCGTACCCGTGCCCGGTTCTGGGTGCCTGCCCGGCGGCCATCGCCGCGACCGCCGATAGCCGCCCGGCCCGCCGCGCCGGGATCAGCGCCACCAGCGCGGTCAGGGCGAGCAGGCCGAGCGGGACCGTGATGTTGATCCACAGCGGGACGGGCTGGGCGGCGAATGGCCCCCCGTTCAGCTCGGGAAGCACCCACCAGTCACCGAGAACGGTTCCGGCGATGGCCCCGGCCAGCGCCGGGCATCCCGACCTGTCCCAGGTAGCTGGCGGCTACCTGGGCCGGGGTGAACCCGATGCTCTTGAGCACGCCGATCCGCCGGTACCCGGCCACCACCGCCGCGCTGACCACGTTGGCGGTGATCAGCACCGCCAGCACCAGCCCGATGATGGCGAACGCGACCACGAACGGGGTGTTGAGCCCCGCTATCCGGGCGATCGCGCTTTCGGTGTCCAGCCAGGACACCGAGTTGGTGACGGCACCGGCGGGCAGCGCCGCCTTGAGCCCGGCGAGGGCGGCGCTGACCTGGCCGGTGGTGGCGGCGTGGGTGAAGGTGTAGAGCATCTGCTCCTGCACGGGCGCGCCCTTGGCGCGCAGGGCGGCGAGCTGGCTGGGACGACCCAGGCTTCCTGGTCTTCGGTGACCGACAGGGCAAGTCCGACCACCGTCAGCTTCGGCTTGCCCGGCGCGCTGGTCACGGTGACCGTGCTGCCGATCGCGGCATCTCCGTACTGGTTCGGATCGATGACGATCTCGCCCGGCCGGGTAGCCCACCGGCCTTTGCGCACGATGATGGTATCCAGCGGCCCGGACGGCGACGCGCGGCCCACCACCGCCAGCCCGGTGGACGGCGTCTCCGAGTGGATTCGATGACAGGGAGGGAACGCCGCGCGGGGTCGGCTGCCCGCTGGGGCGGTTGCCGTGCGGCGGCTGTCCGGAGGAGGTGCCACTTCGCGGCGACTGCCCTGGGGGGCTTTCGGTGCGCACGCCAGCCGGGTGGCCGTGCCCGGTCGGCGTCCCGGAGGCGGTGCCGCCGGTGAGGAAGACGGCGGTCTCAGGGTATGGCCCGGCGGCCCGGGTCACTCCCGGCAGGTGAGCGGTCCGGGCCAGCTGGGCGGGCGTGACCTTGGCTGCGTCGACGGTAACGGCCAGGTGAGCGCCGTGCCGGCTGGTGAATTCGCCCAGGAACTGCGCGTTGGCGTTGGTGGCCAGGGTCAGGCCGAGCGTGCCCGCGGCGGCGGCTGCGGCCAGCACCAGGAAGACCACCATGGTCTGCACCCGGCGGCGGCCTGCACCGCCTTTGGCGGCCGTGAGTACTGCCCCGCCGGTCACGGCCGCGCTCCCGCAGCCGGCCGCTGTCCGGCGGCGGTGTCGGTGGCGATGCGGCCGTCAATCAGCTCGATCGTGCGCTTGGCGTACCTGGAGGCCAGGTCGGGGCTGTGGGTGACCAGCACCAGGGTCTGCCCGCCGGCGTTGAGATCCAGCAGCAGCCGCCCGATCTCCTCCCCGGTGGCGGTGTCCACCGCCCCGGTCGGCTCATCAGCCAGCAGCACCGCCGGGTCATTGACCAGGGCGCGGGCGATCGCCACCCGCTGGCGTTCCCCGCCCGACAGCCGCCCCGGGTAGGTATCCCGGTACTTGCCGATGCCCAGATGGTCCAGCAGCTCGCCGCACCGGGCCCGCGCCGTGCGCCGTGATGCCCCGGCGAGCTGGGCGGGCAGCAGCACGTTATCGGCGACGGTGAGGTCTTCGAGCAGGTTGAAGAACTGGAAGATCATCCCCACCTGCCGGCGCCGGTAGCGGGCCAGCCGGGTCTCGTTCAGGGCGTCGATCCGCTGGCCGGCCACGGTGACCGTCCCGGCATGGCTTGTCCAGCCCGGCCACCAGGTTCAGCAGCGTCGACTTCCCGCTCCCGGAGGGCCCCATCACCGCCACCGCCTCCCCCGGGGCGACCTGCAGGCTGACCCGGTCCAGGGCGGGCACGCCGCCTGCCACATACCGCTGGTCACCTCGCCAAGCTCAGCGCGGTCACCGCCTGCCGTCCTTTCCCCGTGTTCACGGCACATCCACCCGCCCGGCCGCTTGTGTCCTCGTTCATGTCACAGCCTCAGTCAAGTCCGCCCGGCGGGTCCGGGCGTCGTGGCGCGTCCCTTAGTGCTGAAAGCGTCCCTAGGGTGGTTGTACGGCAGAGGCCATAACCTGGTGGTAACGCTGTTACGCCGCTGTTATCGCTGGCCAGGCACGCTGGGCAGATAAGCGAGCTCGTTCCCGGGATAACCCGGGCGGGCAGACCAACGGCCGCAGAGGATGGGCGATGAGGGTGCTGGTGGTCGAGGATCACGCCAAGCTGGCGCTGGCGATCGCGACCGTGCTGCGCCGCGAGGGCATGGCCGCCGACGTGGCCTTCGACGGCAGCGACGCGCTCGCCAAGGCCGGCTGAACCGGTACGACGTGATCGTGCTGGACCGGGACCTGCCCGGCGTCCACGGCGACGAGGTCTGCCGCCAGCTGGCCTCCGGCGGAGGTGGCAGCGGGGTGCTGATGCTGACTGCCTCGGCCACCATCGAGGACCGGGTCGAGGGCCTGGGCCTGGGTGCCGACGATTACCTGCCCAAGCCGTTCGACATCGCCGAACTGGTGGCCCGCATCCGCGCCCTGGCCCGCCGGAGCCGCCCCGCCCTGCCCCCGGTCCTGGCCCACGGGGACCTGCGGGTGGACCCGGCCCGCCGGGAAGCCACCCGCGCGCGGCGGACCCTGGAGCTCAGCCCCAAGGAGTTCGCGGTGCTGCAACTGCTGCTCGAAGCCCAGGGCAGCCGTGGTCTCGGCCGAGGAACTGCTGGAACGGGCCTGGGACGAGATGGCCGACCCGTTCACCAACACCGTCAAGATGACCATCAGCCGGCTGCGCGCCAAACTCGGCGACCCGCCGGTTATCACCACCGTGGCCCAGGCCGGCTACCGGATCTAAGGAGCCCCTGATGAACCTGCGGCCCGATCCCGCCAGGCTGGCGGCCCGGCTGCCGCGGCGCACCGTGCGGCTGCGGCTGACCGCCCTGTACGGCGGCCTGTTCCTGGCCTCCGGCACCGGCCTGCTGGCCATCACCAACATCCTGGCCCGCAGCCTGCCCGGGCCCGTGTCCACATCCCAGCCATCCGGCCCCGTCCCGCGCTCGGCGCCGCCGTCGCACACCGCCGCGCCCTCCACCGCCTACCTCCAGCAGGTGGCGGCCCAGGAAGTCCACCAGCACGCGGCCGCACTGAACCAGCTGCTCGCGGTGTCGGCGATCGCACTGGGCATCACGGCCATCACCTCCGTCGCACTCGGCTGGCTGGTAGCCGGCCGGGTGCTGCGCCCGCTACGGGAAATGACCGCCACCGCCCGCGCCATCTCCGAAGAAAACCTGCACCAGCGGCTGGCCGTCCCCGGCCCCGGAGACGAACTCAAGGACCTCGGCGACACCATCGACGCCCTGCTAGACCGGCTGCAAGCAGCCTTCGACGCCCAGCGGAACTTCGTCGCCAGCGCCTCCCACGAACTGCGCACCCCCCTCGCCCTCACCCGCACCCTGCTCCAGATGGCCCTCACCGACCCCCACCCGACCCTCGCCAGCTACCAGGCCACCTGCCAAGACCTGCTGGAAGCCAGCGACCAGCAAGAACAGCTCATCGAGGCACTGCTCACCCTCGCCCGCAGCCAGCGCGGCCTCGACCGCCGCGAGCCCCTCGACCTTGCCGCCATCACCACCAGCGCCCTCCAGGCCCTGCAGCCAGCAGCGGCCGCGCGCGGACTGGCCGTCAGCACCTCGATCAGCACCGCCCCAGTCCCCGGCGACGAGCGCCTGCTCCAGCGCCTGGTCACCAACCTGATCGACAACGCTATCCGCCATAACATCCCCCACGGCGAGATCAGCATCCGCGTCACCGCTAGCGGGGAACATCCCTCACTGACAATCACCAACACCGGGCCAGTCATCCCCCCAGACCAGGTCACCCGGCTGCTCCAGCCGTTCCAGCGGCTGACCGCCCGGCCTGCCGACGGCGAGTGCCTCGGCCTGGGCCTTTCCATCGCCGCCGCCATCGCCATCGCCCACCACGCCACCCTCACCATCAACCCCGGCCCGGGCGGCGGCCTCGACATCGCCATCAGCTTCCCCCCAGCCGCCCGAACCACCCCAGCCCCGCAAGCGGCACTCGCCATCGCCTGACAGCCCTGCCGCGTTTCACCGAGTCCCTGCACGCGCAGACCCCCGAGAAGCCCTGCCCAACGGAATCGACCGCCTTACCACCCAGACACAAGCGCGCACGTCAGGAGCGAGCTGCCCTGCGTTCCCGGATAGGTGATCCGCAGCTCATCACACGGCGATGGCCAGCCGGCCCGGCAGGCAACCCGCGACGGCGCCACCACCGCGGTGACCACGAGCCCACCGCGGCGGCCGGGGAGGACGGCTCCGCTGGGCTTCGGCCGTGTGCTGGTGACCGCGGCCGGCCGGCGGAGGCTCTCCGCCCAGGCCAGCGGAGGGCGGGTACCGGAATACCTGGCCCCCCGCGTCCGGTGCTCGCCGCTGCGGCGGCCGCCCGCCGGAACGCTTCTCCCGCCGCCCGGCGATCAGGCATACCGCGCAGATGAGCAAAACGAGAACGTACATGGGGTTACTCAAGAGGAACAGCGCGATCTTCGCACTGGCGGGATCATTCTGGGTACCCGCAGGCCAGGGCGAGAGGAACACGAACGCCTGCACGCCGGCGTACAGCGCGGTTGCCGCCGCCATCACCCGGCCGGGCCGCAGAACCGGCTGCCCGCCCTCGGCCCGGGCAAGCCCGGGCGGCTGGGCCGCGGCCGGCCCGACGGGAAGATCAGCGGTGACTGCGGCCAGCCCCGCGTAGGTCCGGGACGCGAATGCCTGGCCTACCCGCAGGTCGAATTCGTCCTTGGCCAGCATGCCGCGCACGAACGCGGCCTTGAGAACGTCGATCACCTGCTCACGCTCAGCATCCGAAACCCGCAGGTATCCACGGCCCGCCGCGGACGCTGCCATCTCTTCTCCCGGCCCTGTCACCATTACCACCCCCAACCAGGACAATCAACGGAAGCGTAGCGCCGCGCCCATCCGGGCGTCATCCCTGCAGGTGGCATAACCGGAATTGCCGACCACTCGCATATAGCGGCCCAGAGGAGCAAATGACCAGGCCACGCCGAAGCTCCTACGGAGGTCCTGGCCAGCTGTGTGACCAGGCGGGCGGTTCATGTTCCGTCGAAGCGGAATTCGCCTGGCCAGGTGCCGTCTGATTGCACGACCGACCAGTACTTCTCGGCAATCCGGTCCGGGCTGAACGGTGTGCCCGGCTGGATCTGCCCGGCGATGGTGATGCTGGCGACGCGTACGCCGTCGCCCGCCAGCTCGGCACCGAGCATGGTCGCGGCTGGCCGCAACGCGGCCTTGCCGAGCGAGACGGTGCCCCAGGCCGGGCCCGGGTGGTCAGCCCAGCCGCCGCCGGTGAACAGGATGGTCCCGGCTCCGGCGGCCCGCATCGCCGGGGCGGCGACCTGAGTAGCCACGATGGCCCCGACGACATCGACGTTGTAGGCCTGGTGCAGGTGGCCGACGTCGCTGCTCAGCAGCGAGTCCGGCGCCAGCAGCGACGCGTTGTAGACCAGGACCCCGGGCGCGCCGGTGGTCGCATACAGCGAGGTGAGGGTGGCGCGCAGGCCCTCAGGATCACCGGCATCCGCGGCCAGCGTGGCGACGGCAGCGCCGGCGTCGGCTAGGTCGCTGGCCAGTTTGGCCAGCCCGTCCGTGCGCCGGGCCAGGAGCGTGAGGCGGTAACCGCCTTGTGCGAACCGGTGTGCGATAGCACCGCCCAGGCCCGGGCCGGCTCCGATGACCAGCAGGTGGCGTGAATCAACGGCGGGGCCATCGGGCCGGGTGGGGTCTGTCATTGTCGTCCTCCTGCACTTTTCACTTCGGCATGCGCCGGGGGTGGCGCGCTCGCCGGGCGCAGTGGCCCGGAGCGGAGCAGGGCTCCGCCGGTGACCGCGCCGACGGCGAATATGCCGGCGGTCCACCAGAACGCGGTGTCATAGCCATGCGCCAGCGCCAGCCCGGTCAGGGCCGGGCGGCCGATGAGCCGGGCCGCGGCGAGGTGCGCGGTGAGGTAGGAGGTGACGGCGGCGGCAAAGATGGTGTTCAGCAGCGACGTGCCGACCGAGGCGCCGAGTTGCTGGCCAACGGTGACGGTGGCGGAGGCGACGCCCGCCTCCTGCGGGGCCACGCCGAAGGTACCGGTGTTGATCACTGGCGCGATCACCAGGCCCACGCCGATTCCGGCCAGGATGATCGGGCCGAGCACGCCCGCGGCATAGCTGGTATGCGGGCCGAGATGGGCCAGCCACGCCGTCCCGCCCGCGGCGGCCAGCATCCCGATAACGACCAGCGGCCTGGGCCCGGTCCGGGGCATCAGCACGATCGTGGACAGATTGGCCGCGAGGATGAGGCCGGCGCTGACCGGCAGGAACGCCACGCCGGTCACCAGCGGTGAATACCCGAGCGTTTGCTGCAGGTAGTAGGTCAGGAACAAGAAGATCCCGAACAGCCCGGCCGAGGCGATGAGCATCGAGGCGTAGGCGCCGCCCCGGTTGCGGTCGAGCACCACCCGGGGCGGCAGCAGCGGGTGGGCCGCCCGGCTCATCCACCACGCGAAGGCGCGCCAGCAGCACCGCGCCGGCGGCGAGGAACCCCCAGGTGGACGGCGCGTGCCAGCTGTGCGTGGCCGCGTTGGAGAAGCCGTAGACCAGGCAGAACACCGCGCCGGAGACCAGCAGCACGCCGGGGATGTCCAGCCTGGGCTTAACCGGGGACGGCCTGGCGCTTCAGCAGCAGCGCTCCCCCCGCAAAGGCCACCGCGGCGAAGATCAGGTTCACGTACATCGTCCACCGCCAGGACAGGTACTCGGTCAGCGCGCCGCCGATCAGCAGGCCCACCACGCCGCCGGCCCCGGCGATCGCCCCGTAGACGGCGAACGCCCGGCCGCGGTCCTTGGGCTGGGTGAACGTGGTGGTCAGCAGCGACAGCGCCGACGGCACCAGCAGCGCGGCGAACGCGCCCTGGCAGGCCCGGGCGGTGACCAGCATGGTGAAGTTGACCGAGGCGCCGCCGATGGCCGAGACGCCGGCGAACCCGGCCAGGCCGGCCAGGAACGTGACCTTCCGGCCCAGCAGGTCGGCCAGCCGTCCGCCGAGCAGCAGCAGGCTGCCGAACGCCAGGGTGTAGGCGGTGACCACCCACTGCCGGTCCACGGTGCTGAAGTGCAGCGCCCGCTGCGCGGACGGGAGCGCGACGTTCATCACCGTCAGATCCAGCACCACCATGAGCTGGGCCAGGCCGATCACGCCCAGGATGAGCCACCGCCGCCGGTCCCAGGCGCTGCCGGTGGACGCGGCACTAGACATGAGATTCACCGCTTCTTTCTCTGTCGTTGCTGCATACGCGCGAAGTTTAGTATGCTCGATGGTGTGATTACTGTACTTATAGTGCAACGAATTGGGGGGAACGTCAAGACTCCGGGCGGGCCACGATGAGCCCTGCACCCGACGCAACGAGCCCGCCCGGTGCGACGACCCAGCCGCCGAGGCGGTACGCGTCGCAGGTGCGCGACGAGCAGGCCCGCCGGACCCGGCGGGCGATCGTCACCGCGGCTCACGACCTCTTCCTGGCCCAGGGCTACGCGGCCACGACGATCGACGGGATCGCGGCGGCCGCGCACGTGAGCCGGCGTACCGTGTTCAACTCGGCGGGCGGCAAGGTGGCCCTGCTCAAGCTGGCCCTGGATTGGGCCATCGTCGGCGACGATGAGCCGATAGCCCTGGCCGACCGCCCGGCGATCAAGGCAATCCTGGCCCAGTCCGACCCGCGGAAGGCACTCATGCTCTGGGTGCAGACCGCGGGCGACGTCGCCGCCCGCACCGCGCCGCTCGGCGAAGTTCTCATCGCCGCAGCCGATATCGACCCGGCGGCCGCACGGCTGCTCGCCGAGGCGAGCGGCAACCGGATGCTGGGCGCTACCGTGTTCATCCGGTTTCTCGCGTCCCTGGACGGACTGGCCGCCGGGATAACCGAGCAACGTGCCGCGGAACTCTGCTGGGCGCTCACGGACGGCCACCTCTACCGGCTGCTGGTCGCTCAGCGCGGCTGGAGCACCACCGACTTCAACCGATGGCTGTCCGGCAGCCTCTCGGCGGCACTGCTGCCGACCTGAATAGGCCGCAACCCGGCGATACGGCGATACGGCGATACGGCGATACGGCGAGCCTAACGAGACCACGACGCACGACCTGGCCAAAGCCGCCGCAGCGGGCAGCGCGGCTGGCGGCCGTCCTGGTCTCAGCGCGGCCCGAGCCCGGTCTGGCCGTCGATCAGTTCCCGGGCGATGTCCAGGTGACCGGCATGCCGCGCGGTCTCCTCGATCATGTGCAGCACGATCCAGCGCACATCCGGCGGCTCGTAGCGGCCGTGACTGCCGCGCGGTCGCGCCGACAGCGGCGTCACCGCCAGCACCGCATCCGAGCTGGCGCACTGGTCACGGTAGAAGCGGAGGATCTCCGCTGAGGGCTCGTCACTGACGAAGGCCGCCGTCGGATCATAGGGAGTCAGGTCCTCATCACCGGGCGCCGGCTCGGGATGCTTACCCATCACGACCCCCTGGAACCAGTGCCACTCGGCGCCGCCCAGGTGCTCGACCAGCCCGGCCGGCGTCCAGCCCGACGGCACGACCGACCGGTGCCACGCCTCCTCGTCCAGTCCCGCCACGATGGAAAGCACCGCGTCACGCTGGGCAGCGAGGAAGTCCAGCAGAACCTGGTCCGCCGGGTCCTGAGGCTGATTGCCGCTCATGTCCATCCTCCTGCCGGGCCGATTCGCTGCCCTGGGGGTCGCGTTCGCGGTCAGTAGCTGGCTGACGGGCATGCTAGCAGCGGGCCATAGCTCTACCAGGCAGTCGGAGCGTCCTGGATCCCGGGCGTGCGCAGGCCCGCGTCCCGCAGGAAGGTCAGTACCGCGGCCACCCGCCGGTGCACCTGCTGCTCGCTGGCCAGGTCGAGCTTGGCGAAGATCGCGTTGACATGCTTCTCCACCGATGACTCCGACAGGAACAGCTGCTGGGCGATGCCGGCATTCCCGCGGCCCTGGGCCATCTCCCGCAGCACGTCCAGCTCGCGCGGGGTGAGCCGGGCCAGCGGTGACTCGCGCAGCCGGACCCGCCGGGTGACCAGCGCGTCGACGACCTGGGGGTCGATAACCGATCCTCCGGTCGCCACTTCACGGAGGGCGGAAAGCAGCTGGCGCAAGTCACCGACGCGGTCCTTGAGCAGGTAAGCCAGTCCCGCGGTGCCGTTGCGGAACAGTTCGAAGGCGTAGGACTCATCGGCGTACTGGGAGAGGATCACCACCCCGACCCCGGGAGTGGTCTCCTTGATGCGGTGCGCCGCGTCGATGCCTTCCATGGCCGGCTCGTTCGGCTCGGCCGGCTGCTGAGCCGACCGGCATCCGGATGTCGGTCAGCACGGCATCGGGCCGGGCGCGGCGGACCGCGTCGAGCAGTTCCGGTGCCGAACCCACCGCGGCTTGCACCGTCACCTGGCCGGAGTCTTCCAGCAGGCGGCGAGTTCCCTCGCGGACCAGGTAGTTGTCATCGGCGATGACGATGCGAAGGGGCTCAGCCATCGCTGGCCCTCGCCGCGGTGAGCGGAACCTCAGCGCGCAGAGTGGTGCCCCGGCCCATCCCGCTGTCGATGTGCAGGGCCCCGTTGGCGATAGATATCCGGTCCGCCAGACCAGCCAGGCCAAGGCCGCGCGGGGCGGCCTGGTCGAACCCGCAGCCGTCGTCGCGGACTTCCACGGCCAGGCAGCCATTGGGCTGCGTCAGCGCGACCAGCACCCGGCGGGCCCGGGCGTGCTTGACCGCGTTGGTCAGCGCCTCGGAGACGATGTACCAGGTGGTGGCTTCCACGTCCTGGGGATAGCGGACGCCGCGCAAGGCCGGGTCGGCTTCGATCACGACCTCGATGGGCAGCCGCGCGGCCTGCGCCTCGATCGCCTCCAGCAGGCCCTGGTCGGCCAGCACCGGCGGGTGAATGGCGTGCGCGAACTCACGCAGATGGCCCAGCATGTCGCCCAGGTCGCGCTGGAGCTCGGCCAGGGACTCGTCGGCTCGCGGATCGCCGCGGCGCAGCCGCTCGCGGGCCAGCGCCAGCTTGGCGGTCAGCACCACGACATCCTGCTGGACGCCGTCGTGCAGATCCCGCTGGATACGCTGGCGCTCGGCGTCCTGGGCCTGGACCACCCGGGCCCGCGAGGCGGTCAGCGCGGAGGCCTGGCTCCGGATAACCTCCAGCCGGGCGCGCAGTTCAGCGGCCAGCTGCAGGTTGCGCAGCGCCGTCGCGGCCTGGCCGGCCAGGCTCGCCAGCAGGCGGCGGTCCTCCTCCAGCAGCGGGCCGTCGCGGCGCTGGCCGCACTCGATCCGCCCGACGGTCGTCCCGGCCTGGGCCAGCGGTACGACCAGGGCCGGCTCGGCCGGCTCATCCGGCGCTATCCCGGCCGCGCCGACCGTCGGCAGGGAGCCGCCGGGCACGGCCAGGTCGAGGCGCACCCGGGCCCATTGCAGGCCGAGTCCGCGGCGGATCGCGTCGGCCAGCTCGGCCAGCAGGTCAGCGGGGCCGGGCGCGGCTTCCAGCATCGCGCCGAACCGGCTGAGCACTTCGTAGCCGTCCAGCCGGGCCCCGAGCACCCAGCGGTCGGCCAGCCGTTCCAGCTTGCGCTGGGCCGGCTGGAACGCCAGCGCAGCGCCGGTGGCCAGCAGTACCGCGGCCCCGACCGGCAGGTACCGGCTGGCCAGCAGCCCGAGCGCGGCCGTGGCGGCCACATAGGTCGCCGCGATCATGAGCCACAGCGACCGGTAGACCAGGGACCGCCGTGCCCCTGGGCCGACATCCAGGACGCCATCCTGGGCCAGCGGGACGACCAGCGAGCCCAGCACGATGATGACGCCCAGTAGCCAGAGCAGGACAATGAAAACGGACTGGAACGGGCTGGGCCGGGTGAACAGGGCCACCGCGACCAGCGCCGCGAAAACCACCGTCCCGGCCACCGCGCCGACCAGCAGGAACCGGATCCGGCGCCGGTCCGCCGGAACTGACCGCCGGTATCGCAGGTACAGCATGATCAGGCCGAGGACGGTCCAGACGGCGAACGTCTGATGCAGCCCGACGGCGACCCTTTCCACCGGATGAGCGCCGGGCAGGAAGAACGGGCTGACGATGGCCGGCCGACCCGCGTAGCCGAACAGATCCGCGGGCGGGCGGGGGCTGGAAATCTCCGTCAGCAGGGGCAGCAGCACCGCCAGTGCCGCCGTGGCGCCAAGTACCCAGCGCTCGCCGCGGCGCTCCGGCTTACCCGTGGGGAACAGCCCGATCAGCCCGATCCCGGCGACGTTGCTCAGGTTGCCCGCGATTTCCGCAGCTAGCAGCACCAGCCAGGCGGTGAGGCCGGTCACCACCGCCAGGGCGTCCCCGAGGCAGACGCTCAGCATGAACGTCGTGCCGCAGGCGAGCAGCCAGGCCGAGACGCGGTGGCCGGGCCGGCGGCAAGCGCCGATCAGCCCGGCCAGGTAGAACGGCCCCGGGCCCACCAGGGCCCAGCCGGCTCCGGCCGGGTCGCCCAGGGCCAGTTCGATGGCGATAGTCGCGGCCAGCGCGCCGCCGCCGATGACCGCGAGCACCACGCAGACAGCCCGCATAGGCCCAGTGTGACCCCACCGCCGACGGCTGGATAGGAGGAATACCGCAGATGAAGTGGCGGTCAGCCTCACCCCATCGCGGTGGCTAGCCAGGTATCTGATGAGCACTTCGCGCCCCTAGCGTTTCAGGCGTATGCAGGCCGGGCCCGTAGGAAGGCCGGCCCGTGACCGGCGCCGAATGGCCCGCTACCGGCTGCGAATGAGCCTTGAGGAGAATCCGATGGCCTCTTCCGTCGACACCAGCGGCCGCCCGTCATCCGCTGCCACCGGGCTGCGGCGCGGTGCCCGCACCGCGTACCAGTGGGCGCTGCTGGCCTTCCTGCTGCTCGGCGGCGTCCAGATCTTCCTGGCCGGCCTGGGCGCATTCAGGCTCGACAATCAGGGCGTCTCGGGTGACGTCGCGTTCGCCCCGCACCGCGCGGTCGGTTTCACGATGGGCGGCGTCGCACTGGTGATCTTCGTCCTGGCCCTGATCGCCCGGCCCGGCACCCGCGCGGTCATCCTGTCGGCGGTGCTGTTCCTGCTGGCGTTCCTGGCCCAGAGCCTGCTGGCCGGCCTGGCCGATAACACCGTGCTCTTCGGCGGGCTGCACGCCCTGGACGGGCTGGCCATCCTGTGCATCGCCGCCTTCCTGTACGCGTCGGTACGCCGACGGCGGTCATGAGTGGCCACGTCATGACAGCGAGCGTGGATGGCCAGGCGGCGGGCGTGCGGATAGCGGAGCGGGCCGGCCGGGCGGGGCCGCCAGGTACCCGCCTCATCGACGGCTGGTGGGCCGCGACGGTCCTCATCGCGCTCGCCGGGATGATCCTGACCGCGATGGCCTGGAGCGATCTCCACCCGAGCGACGCATACTCCAACCTGGGCTCCAGCGCCGCGGCTGCCGCGTACGCCACGCTCGGCGCGCTGATCGTCCGCCGGGTGCGCAACCCCGTCGGCTGGCTGCTGCTCAGCGAGGGAGCTGGCCTGGGCCTGATGACTCTCGTTTCGGTCTATGCCGTGCTGGGGGTCACTGCGCATCCCGGCGCGCTGCCCGCGGCTCGGCAGGTCGGCGCGGTGGACGAGTGGATCTTTTTCGCGGTCGTCGCCTTGCTCGCCCACACGTTCTTCCTCTTCCCGACCGGGACATTGCCGTCGCGTCGCTGGCGCCCGGTCGCGGTGCTCAACTTCCTGGCCACCGGGCTCCTGCTGATCGGCTTCATCCTGGTGCCCAGGACCGTGGCCCTCCCGGCACCCGGCGGCATCTCGCTCATCTACCAGAACCCGTTCGGCATCCCGGCCGTGGGCCGGGCCCTGTCCGCGCTTCCCATTGGCAATTTCAACTCCATAACGCCGCTGTCCGTGCTGTTCCTGGGCGCGGCGGCGGTCTCGCTCGTGCAGCGCTACCGGGCGGGCGGCGGCGAGCTACGGCGGCAGATCAACTGGCTGGCACTGGTCGTCGCCGCGTTTGCCCTGCTGCAGCTCGTGGCGCTGGCAGGCATCGTGGCGGACCACGGGAAGATCCCGCCCGTCGCCGCCATCGCGTACGCCGGGACCGCCTTCCTCGCGCTGCTCGGGTTCCCGGCTGCGATCACGATCGGGATCCTGAAGTACCGGCTGTACGAGATCGACGTCATCATCAACCGCACGGTCGTCTACGGCCTGGTCTCGGCCGGGCTGACCGCCGTGTACGCCGGCATCGTGCTGGGCATCGGCGCGCTGGCCGGGCGGCAGGGCAGCCCGGTGCTGACGGTCGCCGCAGCCGTCGCGGTCGCCTTGCTGTTCCAGCCCGCGCGAGAGCGGGCCCGGCGGGTCGCGAACCGGCTGGTGTACGGCGAGCGAGCCACGCCGTATCAGGTCCTGTCCGACTTCGCCGACAGCATGGCCGAGCAGCTGGACTACGACCAGGCCGTCGACCGGATGGTGACGGTCCTGGCCAGCGCATCAGGAGCAACCAGAACCGAGGCATGGATGCGGGTCGGCGCCGAGCTGCGCCCGGTGGCGGCCTGGCCGCGCGATTCCTCCCCGCCGGCGCCCAAGCCGCTCGGGGACGACGCCCGGCTGCCGGCTTTCGCGGCGGCGTCGCGCGCGGTCGCTGTCCGGCACGGCAATGAGCTGCTCGGCGCGCTGGCCCTGCAGAAGCCGAGGAACGAGCCGCTGACCATCGCGGAGGACAAGCTCCTGCAGCACCTGGCGTCCCAGGCGGGACTCGTCTTCCGCAATGGCCGGCTCACGGCTGAGCTGCAGGCCACGATCGGGGAGCTGAGGGCCTCACGGCGGCGGCTGGTGGAGGCTCAGGACGCGGAGCGGCGGAAGATCGAGCGGAACCTGCACGACGGGGCGCAGCAGCAGCTTGTCGCCCTGTCGATTCAGCTTGGCCTGCTGGAGCAGTCGGCCGAGGATGCCGATTTCGTCCGGGAGCTGACACCGCAGCTCAGGAGCGCGGCCCGGGCCGCGCTGGACGAGCTGCGGGACCTGGCCCGCGGCATCTACCCGCCGCTGCTGGCCGACCGGGGCCTGGTCCCGGCCCTGGAGGCGCAGGCCAGCCGGGCCACGGTGCCGGTCCTGATTGAGGCGAACGGCATCGGGCGCTACCCGCGGGATGCCGAGGCCGCGGTGTACTTCTGCGTCCTGGAGGCCCTGCAGAACGTGGCGAAATACGCGCATGCCTCCCGCGCCACTGTGGCCATGTCCTGCCGCGGCGGCGATCTCGAGTTCAGCGTCACCGACGACGGGGCCGGCTTCGACACCGCGCAGGCCAGGAGCGGCACCGGCCTGCAAGGCATGGCCGACCGGCTGGCCGCGATCGACGGCACCCTCCGTATCCGGGCCGAGCCCGGTCTCGGCACCACCGTGAGCGGCCGGCTGCCCGTCTCCGGGCTGGCCGAGACCAGGCGCTAGCCGTATCCGCGGGGGCACTCGCCGTCCTCCGCGGCCTGGCCAGGGCTGGGCCCCCTAAGGGTTTCCCGTCCCCCAGGGGGTATTCGTCCCTATTCGGGGCCGGCTGGGTGAGCTAGCTTTTGCCGCCGGGTGAGTAGCTAGCCTGACCCTCTCCCCGCCCGAGACCAGCGCCTGGCTCGGTGCGCCCCTATCGCCGTTGGAGGCCGCCGTGATCCCTGCTGCCCCCGGCAAGCACCGGAGGTCCGAAGCCGGGCCACGGCCGGCGCCCGCTCAGCTGCCCCCGGGCGCAGCCATGCCGCCGGGCGCAATCCCGCCGGACGCAGCCATCCCGCTGAGCGCGGCCGTCTCGCTGAGCGCCGTCCGCGCTGATGCCGCTGACCGGGACTGGCCGCCAGATCCGGGCGGATCTGCCTGGCCCACCCCGGAATTCGCCGCTCGGGCTGCATCCCGATCATCCGTCGGCCCCGCTACCGCGCATCCCGCCCGGCCCCCCGGGGCAGCGGGCGGACCCCGCGGCTGGCCCGGCGGCCAGCTCACAGCGCTGGTCCGCGCATCCGGCCGGGGAAGTCCGGATTACGGACTCGGTCTGGCTGGCCGGACGGGTTATGACGGTTGCCGATGACCAGGCGGCCGATGTCACGTACGAAGCGTGGGGTCAGGCCGCCGCGATTCGCGATGCCGCCGAACGGGAGGCCGCCGCGATCAGGCAGCAGGCGTCTGAGCAGGCGGCCGCCATTCGCGAAGCCGCGGAACGGGACGCCGCTGAACTGCGGGCGGCCGTCTTGTCGATGTCGGGTGACCTGGGCCGGGTGGCCGCGTATGTCACGGAAAGCCTCACTGTCCCGGCCAGGCCGGCGACCAGGCCCGCGAGACCGGCCGCCAGCCCGGTCACATTGCCGGCCGCGGAGCCGCCGGCCAGACCCGCAGAGCCGCCGCCAGACCGGCGAAGCCCGCCGCCAGACCCGCGAAACCCGCCGCCAGGCCCGCGAAACCCGCCGCCAGGCCCGCGAAGCCGACCGGGAAGGCAGCGGGCCGACCCCGGCAGTATTTCGCGATGCGACTGAGCAGGCTCGCGGTGGCGGCCATGGTCCTGTTTGCCGTCACCGCCGGGTCCACCGAGATAGCGCTGCACGGATTCAGTTTCTTTGTCTTCCGGGCGGCCGGGACCGGCTCAACCCCCGACAGCGGCCTCAAGGAGGATCAGGGCCCGGGCCAGCCGGACGCGCCGGGGACGCACCGCCATGTGACGGTGACCCAGCACAAGCCGAGAAAGCATCACCATCATCATCCGGATGCACATCAGAATAACTGAGCGCGGTGCTACTTCTACGGAAGGAGAGGGCTGCAGATGCCTAAGACCGCGGTAGATGTCTGGATGGACCAGGACTTTACGTTCTCCGCCGGGACTATCAGAAGGCAGGCGCTCGCGCTATTCCTGCTGCGTATCCCGGCGCTGATCCCGCTGTTCTTCATGTTGCGCGCCGTGCTGACCCTGAACAATAACACCCTGAACGGCGCGGGTGCCGATGTGCTGGGGACCGGGGCTGAGCTCTGCCTGCTCCTGACCCTGCTAGTCACCCCGGTGATCACCGTCACCGGGCAGCGGTGGATCGCGCCGCTGCGCAGGTGGTACGGCATAATGTTCGCGGTTACGGCTATCACCGACGCGACCATCGCCTCTATTACCTCGGACTTCGCCGGCGGCGTATTCGGCCGTATCGCCGGGCATAGCTTCCTGCTGGCCGGGCTCATGATGGTGGTCCTGGCCATTCCGCTCCTGGCCACGGCAAATAACCCGGCACAGCGGTGGCTCGGGAGATACTGGAAGCAGCTGCAGCGGATCACCTACGTGATCTGGGGGCTGCTCTTCGTTCATCTCGCGCTACTAGAGGGCCTGGGATTCCAGCATGGCGCAAATGGCTCCGGTAATGCGCCAGACGGCGACCCGGTATTTCATCAGCGCCTGTATCAGTTTGCCGTGTGCAGCATCCCGCTGGTGGTGCTGAGGCTGCCGCCGGTAAAGCGCTGGGTCGCCCGGCAGCAGAAGGCTGGCCGAGAGTGGCTCGTTTACCTTTCTGTCCTGCCGCTGGCCGTGCTATTCGTACTCGGCTTTTCCTTTATGGTGAATGAGGAGATCTTTAAGGGAGTCGACGCCTTTACCCTGCATCCGAGCAATGAGTAACCGGATGCGATGCAGTCAGCGCTAGTGCGCGCTGAGCAGGACGCCGACCATGACGGCTCGTTCCGCCGAGCGGTTCTGCCAGTCGTGCGGCACGCCGGGCTGCTGGACGACGGAGTCGCCGGGCCCGAGCGTGACTTCGGCACCGCCCACCACGAGCACTACCTCGCCGCGTAGGACCGTGACGTAGTCCAGGGTGGCGGTCGCATGCGCGTCCTGGAAGCCGTCAGGTTCGCCATCACTCTCGCCGTCGCCCTCGGCGGCGCTGCCTGCCTCATCAGCCGCGCCCGGCGCGATCTCGACGATCCGGAAGCAGGTCCCGCCGGGCGGCGGCTCCAGCTGCCAGGGCCGGGTCGAGGTATCGGAGTCCGCGGCCTGAGGTGGCGCGGTGTCCGTCACCCAGAGTTCCGTCGTGACGTAGCGACCCGCGTGGATCACGGTCGGCGGCTCGCCTTGCCGGATGATCGCGGGGTTACCGTTCTCGTCGTAGCCGGTCACGACTCTGTTCATGGCACTCCCTCAGCGGCGGGCAGGCCGTCCCGCGCCAGCAAGATCATTGGCGTAATTCAGGGCAGTGTAGCGCCGCCGGGCGAGGCCCGGCCGCGCGCGGCGATGGTTCTCGCCATCGCTGCCATTCCGATGTCGCTGGTGATCAGGAATCCGGAACCAGGCCAGAATCGAATGGCGGGCATGGCCCGCACTGACCGGGCTGTGAGCAGGCTCAATCTCCTGAATCCGGAAACGGCGGGCCGGGCGGCACGGCCACCGGGCCGGTTCGGGCCGCGCTCGTGACCGGATTCTCGTCAGCGGTCCCGGTTTCGCTGATCTAGACTCCGATATGTGATCTTCAAGCAGGTCGGAGAGGGACGGCCTTATCCCGATCATGCTCGAAGTTCCCGCGAATGGGCCCAGATACCGCCCCGGCCAGTCCGGCTCGATCAGCTCATCACCACGAAGAACATGCTCGACCTGCAGCAGATCCTGGCCGAGGACTCGACGTTCTACGGAGACCTCTTTCCCCATGTCGTCCGCTGGCGGGGAGAGCTTTACCTGGAGGACGGCCTGCACCGGGCGCTGCGGGCCGCACTGCACCAGCGGCTGATACTGCACGCACGGGTGCTCGAGCTGGATTAGCGCCAACGGTGCGTCCAGCCTTCCCGCCGCTAGCCCTGATACCCGCCTCCATAGTGGTGCGCGGTGAGCGCCAGCTGCGGCGCCAGCCGGATCAGGGCCTTGTCAGAGCCGCTGGCTTGGGTGGAATATGAGCCAGGCACGCGGAGAAGGCGAATGTGACGCCTCGGCGTGAAGAGTAAAAAGGGGGCCCGGATGCTGATCGCGATCTTGAACCAGTCAACTCTCGTGTCCAATGCGGACGCCGCGACGATGACCCAGGCGGCCGCCAGCCAGATCCGGTTCGACGCCGCGCCGCTATGGGACCGGGCGCCCGCAGCGGTCGTGTTCTACACCGACCCCTCGGCCGTACCCGCGACGGCGCACGGTATCGCGATCGTGGACACCATCCAGGATCAGCCCCAGGGCGTGCTCGGCTTCCACACCGAGGACAAGGGCGGGAAGCTGTGGGGGGTGGTGGCGGCCAAGCCGGAGCTCGACAATGGCGGGAAAGTGACCACCGGCGACTGGAGCGTGTCCAGCGTGCTGTCGCATGAGGTACTCGAGATGTACATCGACCCCAACTGCAACCTGTGGGCCAACGACGGCAATGGGTCGGCCTACAGCTTCGAGGTCTGCGACCCGGTCGAGGCGCCCAGCTACGCGATCAGCGGAGTCTCGGTGTCCAACTTCGTGACCCCGTCCTGGTTCGACCCGCTGGCCCCGGCCGGGGCCCAGCTCGACAAGCTGGGCCACCTCACCGCTCCGTTCAGCATCCTCAAGGGCGGCTACGTGGTGTATGAGTCCGCGGGCAAGGAGCAGCAGAAGTACGGCGACGAGTTCCCCGAGTGGCGCAAAGAGATGAAGGCAGGCCCGGTGGCCCGCACCCAGCGCCGCCTGGCGCAGGCCCACTATGGCGGATGACGCGCTCCCACCTGACCCGGTGAATTCACGCTGGCGCTACTGCATTCGGCGGTCCCGGCCTTGCTGACGGTCGGGGTTTAGGCGGCCGTCGTGGCGGCGTGTGCTGCGTGCGGGCAGGTAAACCCGGAGATCGCGCGGTTCTGTCTGGCCTGCGGCGTGCCGATCGGATCGGAGCCCGCCCGGCCGGCCGAGGAACGCAAGACGGTCACTGTGCTGTTTTGTGATCTGGTCGGGTTCACCGCTGCCTCCGATCGTGCCGATCCGGAGGATGTGCGGGCCCGCATCCGCCCATATCACGCGCGGCTGCGGCGGGAGGTGGAGCGGTTCGGCGGGACGGTGGAGAAGTTCATCGGCGACGCGGTGATGGCGGTTTTCGGCGCGCCGGTGGCCCATGAGGATGATCCCGAGCGGGCGGTGCGGGCTGGCTTGCGCATCCTGGAGGCGATCGCGGACCTGAACATGCAGGACGCGGAACTCAGCCTGGCGGTACGGGTCGGGGTTGAGTCGGGCGAGGCGGTGGTGGCGCTGGACGCGCGGCCCGAGCTGGGGGAAGGGCTGGTCGCCGGGGATGTGGTGAACACGGCGTCGCGGCTGCAGGGGGCAGCGCCGGTGGGCGGGGTGCTGGCCGGGCCGGGGACGTACGCGGCGACCCGCCGGGTGTTCGACTACCAGGCGCTGGCCCCCATGGTGCTGAGGGGTAAGGCCGAGCCGGTGGCGGTGTTTCAGGCGCTGGCACCGCGGGCCCGGTTCGGCACTGAGCTGACCCGGTCGCTCGCCACGCCGATGGTGGGCCGCCAGATTGACCTGGGCATTGTCACCGGCGCATTTCAGAAAGCGGTGCAGGAATCAACCGTGCAACTGGTGGTGGTGGCCGGGGAGCCGGGCGTGGGCAAGTCACGACTGGTTGCCGAGCTGCGCTCGTTTGTTGACTCGTGGCCAGAGCAAATCCGCTGGCGCCTCGGCCGGTGCCTGCCCTACGGAGACGGGATCACGTTCTGGGCGCTTGGAGAGATCGCCAAGGCCGAGGCGGGGATCCTGGAAACCGACCGGCCTGAGGTAGCCGCCGCAAAGATCGACGCGATGATCCCCGAGGACGCGCCGGACGCCCCGTGGATTAGAGCGCGGTTGCGGCCGCTGGCCGGGCTGCCGGCCCCGGAGGCGGCCTTGGAGGAGAACTTCGCGGCGTGGCAGGCGTTTCTGGAACTCCTGGCTGAGGCCCGTCCGTCGGTGCTGGTGTTTGAGGATCTGCACTGGGCTGATGAGGCACTGCTGGAGTTCGTGGAACACCTGACCGACTACGCCGAGGGGATCCCGCTTCTGCTGGTGGGCACGGCCCGCCCGGAACTGTATGAGCGGGCCGCGGGGTGGGCGCCCTCAGCGCGCAACGCGGCCCGGGTCAACCTGCGGACGCTGACCGCGGCGGAGACCGCGCGGCTGATCTCTAACCTGCTGGGCACGGTGGAGCCTCCCGCCGAGGTGCTGCAGGCGATCTGGGACCACGCAGGAGGCAACCCGCTGTACGTGGAAGAGTTCATCCGGCTGCTCAAGGACCAGAACATCCTGCGGCGCGCGGGCCCCGGGTGGAGCATCGACACCAATGCGGCGATCCCGCTCCCGCCGGGTGTGCACGGGCTGATCGCGGCGCGGCTCGACACCCTTGGTCCAGCGCGCAAACGGATGCTGCAAGACGCCGCGGTGGTAGGTGAGGTGTTCTGGGCGGACGCTGTCATGGCGATAGGAGACCAGGACCAAGATCAGGTACAGGCCGGGTTGCACGAACTGGCCCGCAAGGAGCTGATCCACCCGGTACGGCGCGCGTCGATGGCGGGCCAGGCTGAGTACTCCTTTGCCCATGGGCTGATCCGTGATGTCTGCTACGCGCAGATCCCGCGGACCGAGCGCGCCCAGCGCCACCGCCGGGCGGCGGCCTGGATCGAGCGGATGGCCGGGGACCGGGCCGCCGATCAGGCCGAGATCCTGGCCGCTCACTACACCACTGCGCTGGAACTCGCGCAGGCCGCTAAGGATCCGCAGGCCGGGGAGCTGGCCGCCAGCGCGGCTCACTACCTGACGCTGGCCGGGGACAGGGCCATGGGCATCGACGTCGAAGCGGGCGAACGCCATTACGCCAAGGCGCTGGCCATGACCGGGCCCGATCACCCCGATCGCGCCGAACTGCTCGTCCGCTACGGCGAGGCGCTGCGCCTGCGGGCCCGGTTCCGCGAGGCGGCGGCCGCATTCGAGCAGGCGATCGCGGCGTTCCAGGCCGGCGGAGATGTGCGCGGGGCTGCGGTGGCGACCGGCCGGTACTCGATGCTCCTGCACCGGCTCGGTGACCGCGGGTACCCGGATGCCGCGGACCGGGCGCTGGGAATGCTGGAGCCACTCGGCCCCTCCCCCCAACTGGCAGAAGTCCTGGCCGACCGCGCGGCGGCCAGCTTCCTGTCCGACCAGCATGCGGAGGCGGCCGCTTTCGCCGAACGTGCGGTGGAGCTAGCCGCTGAACTCGGCCTGCCCGTGCCCGCGCGGGCGCTCGGGTTCCGTGGCGGTGCCCGGTTTGCACTCGGCCGGGCGGCCGGGCTGGAGGATATGCGCCGCGCGCTGGAGGCCGCTACCGCTCAGGGGCTCGGGCGCGAGGCGGCCGTGGTCTATCACAACCTCGGGGTGTCCCTCGGCCGGGCCGAGGGACCACGAGCATCGTGGGAGCTGGCTCAGCAAGGGATCGCCTTTGCCCAGCGGCACGGTATCGCGGAGTGGGAGCCGCTGCTCGAGGCGATCGCGGTTGAGGCACTGGCCGACCTGGGCCTGATCGAGCAGGCGCGGGCCTTGATGGCCACGGCTCTCGGTCATGTTGCCGCGGAGGACTGGATGGGCCAGGTCGACCTGCGCTCCGCTGAAGCCCGGATGCTGGCTCGCCGGGGCGAGCTGTACCAGACCGGCCTGATGGACTGGATTCGGCAGGCGGTGGCCAGAGCACGGGAGCTGGGCGAACCGCAGTACCTGGGCGGGCTCCTTGCGCTGGCCGCGATAACCCGGACCGCTGTCGGGGAAGTTCGCGACGCCATCCCCCTGCTGGCCGAACTCGAGCACGTGCCCAACGTCCGGCACACACTGGACTATCTGCGAAGCCTCCCCGACCTGGTACGGGTAGCGATTGCGGCGGGTGACGCGGATCTCGGGGGGCGGCTCGCGCACGGTCTCAAGCCGGTGTATCAGCTCGATCAGCACGCGGCCGTGACCACGCGCGCGCTGCTGGCCGAGCAGCACGGCGAGCATGCGGAGGCCGCGGCCTTGTTTGCCGACGCGGCCGGCCGGTGGGCGCGATTCGAGGTGCCGTGGGAGCAGGCGCAAGTGCTCCTCGGGCAGGGCCGATGCCTGCTCGCCCTCGGCAGCCCGGCCGAGGCCCGGGAGCCGCTGCGCGCGGCACGAGGTATCTTCTCCCTGCTCGGCGCCAGCCCCGTCCTCGCCGACGTCAGCCGGCTGCTGGCCGAGGCAACCGCGCTCGCCGGATCCTGACCCGGGAGGGCTCGGCTCTGTCCTGAGGCTTGGCCGGTCAGCGCAGGACCGCGGCGGAGGCGTGAGCCAGCAGCCACTGGTTCGAGCGCTCCAGCGACCATCCGAACACGTCGCGGGTTCGGAGCAGGCCGTCGATGCCGTAGAAGTAGGTGATGGTCCGGGTGGCCAGCCGTGCGTCGACGTCGTCTCGCAAGGCGCCGATGCTCTCGAGATGGCGGCAGATCTGGGTGAGATTGTGGTTGTGCCGCTGTTGCGCGGTGGCGAGCACCGCAGCCGACTCGTCGTCGTGCGGCGCGACCTCGATCACTACCCGGATGACGTCGCCCCACTGCTTGGTGATCTGCAGGTAGGCGGCGCTCAGGGTCTGCATGATGAGGACAGCGTCGGCGGCGGCGAGTGACTCCTGGTAGGACTCGGCGACTGCCTGAGATTGCGTCCAGCTATCCATCAGCAATCGCAGCAAGCCTTGCTTGCCCCCGCACTGCGCGTACACCGTCGCCGGCGACACCCGGCTCAGCTTCGCGATCTGCTCGACCTTGGTCTGGAAGAAGCCGTTCTCGGCGAACAGCTGGCGCGCCGCGGCAATCACCGCGGCGCGGGTCTGGTCGGCATACTCCTCGCGCCGTGGCCGATCGGCTGGTATGTCCATGGCAACACCCTAGTCAGTCGAGCAGCTCTTGGCTTGTCAGGTCAGGAACCTGACTATTAGAGTTGAACTCTAGCCAGAAGAGCCACGTCCAGAGGAGCGGAGAGGCAAGCCATGGCCGAGTTCACGACCCAGGACGGAACCCAGATCTTCTTCAAGGACTGGGGCTCCGGTCAGCCGATCGTCTTCAGTCACGGGTGGCCCCTGTCATCCGACGACTGGGACGCCCAGATGCTTTTCTTCCTGCATCACGGTTATCGGGTGATCGCCCATGACCGGCGCGGCCACGGCCGCTCCGCGCAGCCCAGCGACGGCAACGACTTTGACCACTACGCCGACGACCTGGCCGGCCTGGTCCAGCACCTTGACCTGCACGACGCCGTCCACATCGGGCACTCCGCGGGCGGCGGCGAGGTGGCACGCTACGTCGGCCGCCACGGCGAGTCGCGCGTGGCCAAGGTGATCCTGGTCAGCGCGGTGACCCCGTCGGTCCTGCAGACCGACGCCAACCCGGCCGGCGCGCCGAAGGCTGTCTTCGAGGGCCTGCAGGCCGGGATGGCGGCGAACCGCTCGGAGTTCTTCCGGGCCGTGGCGGCCGGCCCGTTCTACAATTTCGACCAGCCGGGCGTGGAGCCGTCAGAGCCGGTCATCGCGAACTGGTGGCGCCAGGGCATGACGGGCGGTGCGAAGGCGCACTGGGACTGTGTCTCCGAGTTCATTAATCAGGACTGGTCCGAGGACCTGAAGAAGATCACCGTGCCGGTCCTGGCCATGAACGGTGACGCCGACCAGGTCGTCCCGCACGACACCTCGGGTCCCCGGACCGTCAAGCTAGTGCAGAACGGCACACTGAAGACGTACCCGGGCTACCCGCACGGGATGCTGACCACGCACGCCGACGTGCTCAACCCCGACCTGCTGGCCTTTATCCAATCCTGATCGTCCTGGCCCGGGAGAACGGGACCCGGGTGGCACCAGTCAGCGATCACGGACGCCCGTGATCAACCTGAAAGCGCGCCGACGGGCGCCGATCGCACTAGCTCCGTTGCTCATGGCCACGCTCCCGGCATTCACGTCCTTGAACAGCTCAGCCATCACGGTGGCACGGCTGGCCTGGCCCGCGGCAGGGTGGAATGACCCACACCGCCCGATGTCGATACAGCGACCAGCTCGGGCCGATGGCTTGACATAATTAGTAAACAGCAATTTACTAATGGTCTCAGTGCTTGTTCTCGTTCAGGAGGAGGCAGACATGGCGACCCAGCAGGACACAGGGCAGGCGGAGGCGACGGCGGTGCAGCTCACGACGCTTCGCGACGACGTGCGCGCTACCATCGGGCGCGTCGATGACCCGCAGTTGAAGGCGGTTTTGGAAACCGGAGCCGAGGTTCTCGGCGGCCTGCGGCAAGCGTTCGTCGACTACGGCAAGGGCAGCGAGGAAGCCTGGCAGCGGTAGCCGGCGCTTAATCGTGGCGCGGCCGATTGGCACCCCCGACGACGCCTTGCTGGACGCCGCCGACCGTGTCTTGATGACGGAAGGTCCCTCCAGCTTCACCCTCGCCAAGGCGGCCGCGTCCGCCGGGGTGTCCGCTGCGACCTTCGTGAAGCGGTTCGGTTCGAAGGAACGGCTCTTCCTGCGGCTTTCCCAGCGCTGGGCCGACTCGCTGGACGGTGCGCTCGGCGAGGCGGCCCGGGGCGTGGACTCGCCGTTGCAGCGGCTGCGCGTCGTGGCTTTGTACAACTACCACGACCTGGACAATCCGCTGACCGCTTCCAAGCAGCTCGCTGCATTGGCCATCGACCTCCAGAACGATCAGATGCGCGCCTTGCTGCACGTCGGCTGGGGTCACGTGCGTCGTCACCTGGAACGTCACGCGGCTGCCGCGGCCGCCGCCGGTGAGCTGGCCGGTGCACCGCCGCCGGACCAGCTGGCCCGGATCGTGATGGCCGCCATGGAGGGCGGCTGCCTGGCCTGGTCGGTACACCCCGAAGGGTCATTGATCCGCCGGCTCGCGGCAGACCTCGACGCACTGCTGTCCGGATGGAGCACAGAGGAGAAGATTCATGGCCGATGACATCCCGCTCGCAGGAAAAGTTGCGCTTGTCGCGGGCGCCACCCGGGGCGCCGGGCGGGCGATCGCCATCGAACTCGCCCGAGCGGGCGCCTACGTGTATGCGACCGGGCGCAGCAGCCGCATCGCTGGCCGGTCCGAGATCGACCGGCCCGAGACCATAGAGGAAACCGGCGAACTCATCGAGCATGCCGGCGGCGCCGGTCTGGCTGTGCGCGTGGACCATGAGGATCCCGCCGCCGTGGGCGAGCTGGCCGCCCAAATCGCAGGTGACCACGGTCGGCTCGACGTCGTGGTCAACGACATCTTCGGTGGCGACCGGTACGCCGACTGGGAGCACCCGTTGTGGGAGCACGACCTGCACGGCGGGTTGCGGATGCTGCGGATGGGTGTCGACACCCACCTGATCACCTGCGCCAAGACGATTCCCCTGATGCTGCAAGGCTCCGGCGGCCTGATCATCGAGGTCACTGACGGAACCAGCACGTTCAACGCCAACTTCCGCACCGGCGTCGGCTTCTACTACGACCTGGTCAAGGCCAACATCGAACGGATCGTCAAGGGACTCAGCTACGAGTTGCGAGACCTGCCCGTCACCGCGCTGGGGGTCACGCCGGGCTGGCTCCGCTCGGAGAAGATGCTGGAGCAGTTCGGGGTGACGGAGGACAACTGGCGAGACGCACTCGCCGACAGCCCGGGGTTCGGCATCTCCGAGTCGCCCAGTTACCTTGGCCGGGGCGTCGCGGCGCTGGCCGCCGATAACGCGGTGGCGCGGTTCGCCGGCCGGATCCTCACCTCACGCGACCTGGCCGACACCTATGGCGTCACCGACGTCGACGGGTCGCGGCCGGACTGCTGGGGACTGATTCACAAGTACGGCATCGACCACCAAAGCGGCGAAGGCATCGCCGACTTCCGCTGACCGGCCACCCCTACCACCCAGATCCGGGCTGCCCCGCCTGCTTGGCGGCGGCCAAGGCCGGTGTTCTTGCGGGCCAGTGGCGGTGGAGGTGGGATTTGAACCCACGGAAGGGTTGCCCCTTCACACGCTTTCGAGTACTGCGCACCAGTGTTGACTACCGTCCATGACCGTCCCTGACCAGCGCGGACAAGCGGCCCGCGGACGCCGGCGAATGGCCCCGGACAGGGGTGAATGAGACCAAAACTGAGCCCGGGGCCGCGGCCGACCGGCCCCCGCACCGGCCGACAGTGCCCGATGACTGCCGATGTGAATCCGTAGACGCTGAACCTGGCCCCGGCTGGGCGCTCGTGGGCACCCACCCGGATCTCCCCGGCGGCTACGAGGCCCGGTCCTTGGTCAATCGCGGACAGTGAGCGCATGGCAGATTGCGGCCCCTCGTTGATCGCGCCGAACGCCGAATCTTTGCGGCATTGAGTGTCGACTGATAGCGCCGGAAATTGCTCCGGATCATCCGGCTACGCACCCATCTTTGCTACCGCGCTGAGGACGCCTGAGCCGGAACCCGTGCGGATAGCTGCGGTTTCCGGCACCCATCACGTCCTGTGCTGCCGCAGCCTGCTCAGTCCCCGTCATTCACCTGGGCTGACGGCCCGTATACGACCTCGCATGCAAGCTTGATTGTGACCTCATCGATGAGGGGCAGGGATCCGTGGCTGCGGCCGGCCCGGCTCAGCGGGCTGGAGGAAGTGCCCAGCGCCACACCGCTGGAAGGGTCTTCCGACGTGATCTCCAGCAGTCCCTTGCGCCAGCGGCGGGGAATCCGCAGCCGCGCGTGCAGCAGCACCCCAGGCACCGAGATCGATGCTGCGCCGGTCGTCACCAGAGCCCGGCTCTGCTCCTCGAGCACCTGCGCATGCTCGTGAAGCACACGTGTCAGTTCGTGATCGACAACCTCGCCGGCCTCTGCGCCGTCAGCCCTGCTGTCTCCCATGCCCCCAGTATGAGCGACTTATACGGTCAGCCATGCCTCCAATTGCTGGGATCGCTGGGGAGATGCGCCGGGGTGAAGTACGCAGACATCAAGACGAGGATCTGCCGCCGTACGCGGGCATGACCGAAGACACCGAGCAGTGATAGCCGTGCGGCGTGCCGGCCAGCGGGAATTGAGCGCTCATCGGCAGATTCGGCATTCGCCACGCGCCCCGCGGAACATCGCCGCGTGCCAGATCCGCCAGATCGGTGCGCCCCGCTCGGGTAGCGCCCAGAAACCATCGGCCGACCATAACGGCGGTTCGCGAGTGACCTTTTGGGGTCGCTCCCGGTGACCTGAGCCTATGCCGTCGCCCAGTCGGCGTCCTCGGCCAGGCGGCGGCATCCTGGCTGTCCTATCGGGCGGCGCCGGCAATGTAGGCGGCGACTATGTAAGTGGCGTGCCGGTCCAGCGACGCCCGGGCACGGTCGTAGCGCATAGTGGTCCGCGGGTCGGCGTGCGAGGCGGCCTCCTGTACGTCCCGCAGCGGGACGCCGGCGTCGAGCGCGGCGGTGATGAATGGATGCCGGAGCGTGTGCGGCCCGACCGGCTTGGTGATCCCGGCGCGGCGGGCTACGCGGCGGACGATCCGCCCGGCGCCGTGCCGGTCTAGATGAGTGATTCCTGATTGGTTCAGTTGTCGTAGGTGATCAGGCACCGCTTGGCCGGGGCGCTGGCGGTCCAGTTGTGCCAGATAGCGGCGGCCATGGCGAGCAGCCGCTGGGTGATCCGGGCGTAGATGCCCCCGGCCGTGCGGCCGCCATGGCGTTCGAGGTCGAGCTGGCCTTTGAGGGTGTCGTTCACCGACTCGATCCACTGCCGGATCCAGCCGATGGCTCCGTGGCGGGGTGTCTCGTCGCGGCGGTCGGGCCGGACCAGGTGCAGGCCGTACCCGGTGGTGACCAGGTTCTCGAAGTCCCGCCCGGCGAAGCCCTTGTCGCCGATGAGGATCAGCCCGGGCCGCAGCGCGCCCGCGCGGCGGGCGTGCGCCAGCAGCGCGGCGGCTACCTCGCGTTCCCCGATCTTCGGGCTGGCCAGGCACCAGGCCACGGGCATCCCCTCCGGCGTGGTGATCAGGTACAGCTTCAGGCCCCAGTACCAGCGCGAATGCGCCGCGCAATACCCGTAGCCCGCCCACCCGGCCAGCTCGGACCGCCGGACCGTCTCCCGCGAGGTGCCGCACGGCACCGGCGTCGCATCGATCAGCCGCACCTGGTCGTACCACGACGGGCACTGCCGGGCCAGGCGATCCAGCACCGCCGCCAGCAGCGGGCCGGCTGCCTTGACCCGCTTGTGATACCCGGGCTGCTTCGGCAGGTAGGGAAACAGGTGCCCCAGCCGGGCACGGCACATCCGCAGCCAGTGATGCTCCGACCGCGCGCCCAGCAGCACCTGGGCCACCGCCAGGCACACCAGCTCGGCGTCGCTCAGCCGCTTCGGCTGGCCCCGGCCACGCCGGCCGGAAGGGATCACGTGATCGTCGATCTCCACGTACAGTGCGACCAAGAGGGTATCCAGGTCTGGCGTCACAACCGACCATGGATGCCCTCCCTTCTTTCATGATCAACCCGACACGCCGCATTGGCCTGAATCAGGAATCACTCGTCTAGGCGGTGCCCGTTCACGGTGAGGAAGACAGGTCCTTCGCAGCGCTCGCCGATGGCCAGGTCTATGGCCCGTGCGGTCCGCGGCGCGAGCGGGATGGTGACGACCTTGCCGCCCTTGCGGGTGATGACCAGGGTCCGGTGGCCGCGCTCGACGCCGAGGGCCTCGATGTTCGCGCCGGTGGCCTCGGAGACCCGCAGGCCGTTGATGGCCAGCAGGGAGATCAGGGCATGCTCGGCGGCGGGGCCGAGCCCGGCGGCGACCAGCAGCGCGCCGATCTCATTGCGGTCCAGGCGCGGCCGGCGGACATGCACTGCCGGGGAATGATCCAGCAGTTCTTCCTCGACGGCGTACCGGTAGAACCCGGCGACGGTGCACAGCCGCCGCGTGATGGTGGCCCGGGCGCGCCCGCGAGCTTCCAGATCGCGGGCGAAGCACTCAATGTCGGCGCGGCGGGCCTGGAACAGCCGCAGTTGGTGCTGCTGGCACCAGCCGACGAACTGCCGCAGGTCCAGCTCGTAAGCTGGCAGGTCAGGCCGCTGTACCCGGCGAGAAAGCCCGCTAATGCCAGCCGCTCCGTGTTCGTGAAGACGGGCGCAACCGGGACGAGAGCACTGGACGGGGTCGTGGTGGCCATCAGGCACCTCCGGGTTCGGGCTGAGACCCCGAAGCTGGGCCAGCTGAGGCCCCAACAGACGACGAGAACCCACGGTAAACCAGCTAGCGGCCGTCACACCAGGTCACGGGGGCCAGCCTCACGCCGACGGGTCCGTTGGCCAACGGCCGCTCCCGAGCGCCGAATAGGCGCACGATCCCTGCCTGCACAACGGTCTGTGTGAGCGTCGTTCTGGCGCTTCCCCGACCCGGTGTCCGGGACGCTGCCCGGCTTGCCGCCGAACCTGGCCGGAGCTGGTCAGTATGACGAGGGGCGGCCTGGTCATTCCGCTCGGAGCACGAGCGCCGCCGGTGTGCGGGCCGCGTATCTGCCGGGCAGGACGGCGACGACGTTTGCCAGCACGAGCGTACCGAGGCCGATGCAGGCAAGCGGCAGCGCCGGCACCGTTGGTCTGGGCACCGCGTAGATCTGGTGGGCGAACAGGATCCAGAGCCATCGTCCGAGCGTGATGCCCAGGGGGATCCCGGCGATGACGCCGATGGCGGCGGCGATTGTTGATTGCCACGCGACGCATGCGGCGAGCTGGCGCTGGGTGAAGCCGAGCGCCTTGAGCAGGGCGAGGTCGCGGCGGCGGCGGCGGACCGACGCGGTGAGGGTCAGGCCGAGCGCGGAGACGGCCCCGGCGGCGAGCCCCGCCGCGAGCAGGACAGGCGTCGCGCCGATGGACTGGTAGTTCTCGATTTCCGCGGGATACTGCACGCGGAGGACCTGCACGCTCGCCCCTGCGGCTACGCCGTTCGGAACAGCCGTGAATGCCTTGTCCCCCGCTTCGGCGATGCGCTGCAGCGAGGCCAGGCCCTCGGCCGGGCTCACCCCGGATCGCAACCGGACGAAGACCATCGCCGGGCCGTTGAGCGCGGGATAGGGACTGCGCAGGAACTTCTGGAACGCGGGCGGCTCGATCCCGGCGGGAATGATCGCCCCGGTGCCCATCGAGGTGTGCAGAGCCTGCGCGCTGCCGACGGCGGGCAACGTCGCCGTCCCGACGATCACCAGGCGGGTCGGGGGGACGTAGACGGGGGCATCGTGCGGCGTTCCGTAGCTGCCGATGACGGTGTCGCCGACGCGCTTGTGCAGCTGGGCGAGGGTGGCGGCGCCGAGGACGATCTGGTTGTCGGCTTCGAGCGGGTGCCCGGACAGCATCGGAGGGCTGACTTGGGCATGCGTGCTCGCCAGGATGATCGGCACGGTCTGGCCGTCGATCTGCGCGCCGGCGAATGACACGCCGCTCGATGCGGCAGCCGACCGGTCGCGGGCCAGCAGGGACAGGGCCTGGGGAGGTACGTCTGTGTCCGACGCGAGGGCGTAGGTCCAGTTCCAGCCATACAGGGCGGGATGGGAGACCAGCGTGCTCAGCCCGCTGCCGAAGGTCAGCGAAGCAACAACGATCAGCACTGCGAGCACCGCGCCGGACATTGCCGACCGTACCGGCACGGCGGTCCGGCCATGCCCCGGTTCGAGCGCGAAGCGGACACCGGCGACCGCGGAGACCGGCGCACCGGAACTCGCCGCCATACGCGCCAGGCCCGAACCGCGCGACGCATGTGCCCGTTCCTGGTGGCGAGCCCGGCCTGGCGCCTGCCGGCGGGCGAGCGCGACGGCGGCGGCCCCGATGCCGCCGATCAGGGCGAGCAGCCCGAAGCCGAGCACCGCGGAGTCAACCGCGATCCCGGGGGAGGGATAGACCGGGCGCACCGGGCCGATAGGCGAAAGGGGCGAGAGCGCGATCGCCACGCCGGCCGCGAGCAGCGACCCGAGGACGACGGCGCCAAGAACGCCGAACAACCCGTCGCCCATCGTCATCACCGGGCTGGCGCCAAGCGCGCGAAGCACCCCAAGATCGGTGTTTCTGGCCTGCAGCTGCCGCGCGATCACCTGCACCGCGATCAGCAGCGCCGCGGCCAGGGCGATGACGCCGAACACCGCCAGGGCGATGGCCTCAGGTTTCACGGTGCGGTCGACCTGCCCCTCTACGACCGAGGTGACGTGAAAGCTGTAAGCAGTGCCGGGCGAAAGTGCCCCGACGATCTCCCGCTCCACCGCCGGGACTCCGCGCGAGCCATCACTGAGCCTGAGCCCGAACAGCTCAGCGTTTCCAGCCGCGCCGCCGCCACGCTGTTCGCCACCCAGCCCGTACCCCGTTCCCGTGCTGAGCGGCCGCGTGAGCGCAGGGGTGAACAGCAGGAACGCCGGGAAACGGTCGACCTCGTCGAGCACCACCTCGTTGTTGAACACGACGGTCCCGGTCAGCCTCATGTTCAGCCGACGGCGCGGCCTGACTTTCGCCGTGCCGAAGGCGGGCTCGCTTGCCTGCGCGCTGGTATAGAAGCCCATCGGGATCACCTGCCCGACGTGCCAGCCGAGCAGCCGTTCCGCCTGCGCGGTCGCGACAAACTCGCCCGCGCGAGCCGGATCGGCCATCCGGCCCGCCGTCACGGTGACCCGGTCCTGACCGAAGTACAGCCCGTTGATGCTGCCGACGCCCTCAACTTCGCCGGACCGGTACGCGGGAGGGAAAATAGGAGCACCCGCTCGTCCCAGCGGGAACGCGTTGACCGACTGCGATGCGGTCTCGACCCGCTGCACGCCGGGCAGCCGTTCCAGCTTCCTGGTCAGGCCGGGTGCGAACACGGTCAGGCTCAGGCTCAGGTCGGAGGGACTGGTGCTGGCGAGGAACGTGGCGAACGAGGCCTGGGTCCGCCGCGCCGCGGCGACCGAGCCCATCGCGATCCCGCCGGCCAGCCCGATCAGCAGCACAATCGCCAGATAGCCGCCCCGCCTGCGGCCGAAGGTAGCCGTAAAGCGATACCACGCGACCCGCATGACCTGTCCGCCCACGGCACGGTCCGCCCCCCTGCGGCCGGGTTCTGCCGCGCTCACCAGTCTGGCCAACTCCCCGACCCCTGACCAAGGTGGTCACCACCTCCATCGCCGTGATGCCAGCACGACGCCGGTCCCACCGAAGGCAATACAGCAACGCCGTGGCCGATCCCCCTGTGCCCGAAACGGGACACAGAGGCAAGGGACAAGCGACGCCGCGGCCCGCCCCGAATCGGCACTCGAACCACGGGATGGCGAAGACCATCCAGCACGCAGATCGACCGAGCTGCGTCGCCGGCGCCCTGCTAACGGTCGAACTGCCGCCCGCGCCGACGGCGGTTATCGGGCTGGGCGCAAGCTCGCTATCCAGGCATGCAGCGTGACGCCCGACGATCTGGGGGTCGCACGAGTCCTGGCGGCCGTTTAGCCGGGGAGAGTCTGGTCGCCGAGGAAGCGCAAGACCTCGGTGACCAGGAGGCTGGGCGCTGTGTCGAGAGCCTCATGGCCGGCGCCGGGAAGTTCGGTCACCGTTGCCGCCGCGAGCACGGCGGCAAGCTCCCGCGTGATCTGGCCAGCCCATGGCGGGCTGGCCGTGCCGAGCAGCAGCAGCACGGGCTGCCGGATTTGACCAGCAGCTGCGGCCAGGTCGGCGGTGGCGAGCGCGCGAGCTTCGCGCGGCATCGTCGCAGCAACGATGGGCAGCACATCTCCCCCGCCAGGTGCATCACGCAACGTTTCCACCTCGCTGCGTGTCAGGCCCATGATCTCGGTGAGGAAGGTGAACATCGCACGGCCAGCCTGGCCGCCGGCCACCATGGCGGCGGCACGCTCGGGCCAGTTGCCCGGCGCTGCCTGTGGTCCGGCTGGCTCGTAGAGCACGATGCGCCGGAACGGGGCGCCGGCCGCAGCCGCGCCAAGCACGCAGGTGGCGCCGATGCTGTGGCCGACGACGTCCAGCGGGCCGCCTTGTTCGGCGGCCAGCGCAGCTGCGACGGCCGCGACATCGGCATATTCGCTGCTCAGCTCGTAGCTGGCGGCGTCGCTACTCGAGCCACGGCCGCGCCGGTCCATGGCGGTCACCCGCCGCTGCCTGGCCAGCGCACCCCAGACACGCCGCCAGCGTTCGATCGTGCCCATGCCGCCGTGTACCAGCAGCAGGCCGGGCCCAGACCCGGCAGTCAGCAGGCCGATACGGACGCCACGTCGGCGCTGGTGACCGTGTGCCTTGTTCCCTCCACGCGGCGCAGCCTACGACTCCAGGTGCAATGCTGTCGCGCGGATAACCCTGGCCTTCCTCCGCGCCGGCAGGCCTGGCAAAGATGCAGATCGGCCCGATCTGCATCCGCCGGTTGATGCCGCCCGGGCAACGACTGACCGCCCAGATCGGCGGTTCGGCGCGCGTTCTCCTAGAACTTCTCGATCACTCACTGTGATGCGGTCCGTAAGTTGGCGGGCATCCGGCCGGTCGCGGACGGTCCCGACCAGCCGTGAACGGCAGGGTGCACGCTTCGGCGGCGTGCGTGCTTCTGTTTAAGGTCGTCCAGGGCGTCCGTGACCAGGCACAACACCTGCGGCTGATCCCGACGGCGGGACCGCATGCGGCTCGTAACTGAGACCAGTAAATGAGACCAGGAGTGCGCGCCAGGAACTGCTCGGCCTGACGATGTGCGGCCCGGCTGCCGCCGGGGCAGACTTGCAGCATGGAGACCCCGGACCAGCAGGGGGCCCATCCCCGGCTGAGTGATGCCCAGGTCGCCGCGCTGACTGCCCTGGGCGAGCGGCGTGCGGCCCAGCCGGAGGAGGTCCTGTTCCGGGAAGGCCTGCGGAACGGCGATTTTTTCGTGGTTCTCGCCGGGAATGTGGCCGTCGTCGAAGCGCGCGGGACGCCGGAGGAGCGCACCATCGCCGTGCACGGCCGCCACCGCTTCCTCGGCGAGCTCGGCCTGCTGAGGGGCGAGGCTTCCTACTTCACCGCTGTGGCGGTCGACGCGGGCGAAGTGCTCGCGGTGCCGGTCGAGCGCCTCAGGGAGCTGGTGGCCCGCGATCCCGGGCTCGGGGATCTCATCCTGCGCGCCTACCTCGTCCGCCGCTCCATCCTGATCGGGCTCGGAGTCGGCCTGCGGATCGTCGGATCGCGGTACTCGCCGGACGCCAGGCGGCTCCGCGACTTCGCGGCGCGCAACCGGCTGCCATACCGCTGGCTGGACCTGGAGGCCGACCCGGGCGCCGAGACACTGCTCCAGCATTTCGGCGTGGCGCCGGAGGACACCCCGATCGTGATCGCGGCCGGCCGTCTGCTCCGCAACCCCAGCAACGCCGAGCTGGCCGCCGCGATCGGGCTCCCGGCGCCCGGCGCCCCGCACACCAGCTGCGACCTGCTCGTGGTCGGGTCGGGACCGGCAGGCCTGTCCGCCGCCGTGTACGGGGCCTCGGAAGGCATGCAGACCGTCGTCCTCGACAGCACGGCCACCGGGGGCCAGGCCGCGACCTCGTCGCGGATCGAGAACTACCTCGGGTTCCCATCCGGCATCTCCGGCGCCGAGCTCGCGGACCGGGCGGTCATCCAGGCGCGGAAGTTCGGGGCCCGGTTCGCCGTGCCCGCGGAGGCCAGGTCCATCCGGCCGGACGATGGCCAGTACACGGTCGGGCTCGACGACGGAACCTCCGTGACGGCCGCCTCCGTGGTCATCGCGACCGGCGCCCGGTACCGCAGGCTCGACGTGCCGCGCATGGAGTACTTCGAGCAGATGAGCGTCTACTACGCCGCGTCACAGGCAGAGGCCCTGCTCTGCCGCGGTGACCCGGTGGCCATCGTCGGCGGCGGCAACTCGGCGGGGCAGGCCGCGGTCTTCCTCTCCAGGCACGCCGAGCGGGTCACCCTCATCGTCCGGGAGCACGATCTGGGCGAGTGCATGTCCCGGTACCTCATCGACCAGGTCAGCCGGCTCGCGAACGTGCGGGTCCTGCTCGGCACCGAGGTGCGGGAACTGCTCGGCGACCAGGCGCTGGAAGCCGTCGTCGTCGAGGACAACCGGACCGCGGAGCGGCGGACCCTCGAGGCCCGGGCCCTGTTCGTCTTCATCGGGGTCACGCCCTGTACGGGCTGGCTCAGCGGCCTGGTCGAGCTCGATGATCACGGCTTCGTCCGGACCGGGCCCGACGCCGCCCGCCCGGCCGACGCCGTCGCCGGAGCTGAGACCGGCTGGCAGTGCTCGGTGCTCGAGACCAGCCGACCCGGTATCTTTGCTGTCGGCGATGTCCGCTGCGGCTCGACCAAACGGGTCGCCGCGGCCGTGGGCGAGGGCGCGATGGCGATCCGGCTCGCCTTCGAAGAGCACGGGCTACGTAGCCGACGAGCATGCGCGGTGCGCATGACATGAGGAGGCAGCGGGATGCCAGTGATGGGTTTCGTGAAGTTCGAGCGCTTCTTTCGCGCCGCGGGCGGGGTTACCGTCGACCGGGACGACGTCAAGCGTTACCTCGACTTCGTCAACGATGCGCTCTACGATCTGCTGCTCATCGGCCAGGCCGCCGCGAAGGCGAACGCCCGCGACATCATCGAGCCCTGGGATCTGCCGATCACCAAGGGCCTGCAGGAATGCATGCACGGGTTCGAGCGCATCGAAGAAGAGATGGAGCTTCGGCCTATTCTCGACTCCCTGGCGGCGCACCCGCCGCTCGATGCCACGCTGAGCGAGAAGACCGAGGCCCGGCTTCCGGTGATCTTCGGAGGCGTCAGCATCGCGCTGGCCAGGACCTTCAAACTCATCGACGCAGAGGTGAAGGCCGTGCACAGCGAGGAATGGGAGCGCACGTTCCGCCTCTTCCGGCTGCTGATCTAGCTACCCGACTTGGGGATGTGCGGCGGCCGTAAACCGGCAAGTCTTGGTGCTACAGGCGGGCCAGCCTCCGCGCAGACGATCGAGGGAGGCTGGCGGCCAGGCTGCCCAGGCATGAGGAACATGATCGCGGCTTTCGACCGCGCTGCCGTGCGCCGCATCGGCGAGACCGGCACAGCGAGGAGGCCACCCCCACCGGGTACCTCCTCGCTGCCACGCAACCCGCCGACCACCCCATTCGCGGCGCAGCCGCGAACCTCGGCGGTATGAGGTCGCTCGCTACGACTTGGGTCAGCTAGGACTGTGAGCGCGCGCTGGACCCAGTCCCGCAGCGCGGGCAGCGGCATGGCGCCCGCCTGGCGGGCGATCACCTTGCCGTCCCGCAGCACCATCAGCGTGGGGATGGCCTGGACGGTGAACCGCTGCTGCAGCTTCGGTGCCTCGTCCACGTTGACCTTGACCAGCTCCACCGTGCCGGCCAGGTCCTGGGCGAGCTGCTCCAGCGCGGGACTGACGGCGCGGCAGGGCCCGCACCAGGGCGCCCACATGTCCACCACGACGGGGATGGCGGCCGCTTCGGCGACCTCGGCGAACGAGTCGTCGCCCGCGGCGGCAACCCAGGGAAGCGGCTTGTGGCAGTTGCCGCACCGGGGGGGTTCCGCGCGCGGCGGCCGGAACCCGGTTCATCCGGCCGCAGTTCGCGCACCTGACCAGCTCCGCTGGCGTGCTGCCTTGTCCGTCTGGCATGCGGTCGCTCCTACCCGGGGTTCTCGTAGCTGACGGTGAGCTCGCCCTCGGCCGCGTCGACCCGGATGAGCGCGCCGTCCCTGACGTCGCCCGCGACCAGGGCGCGGCCGATGCGGGTTTCCACGTCGCGGGCGATGAACCGGCGCAGCGGGCGCGCCCCGTACACGGGGTCGAAACCCTGTTGGGCGATGAGTCGCCGTGCTTGCTCAGTGAGCTCCTGCGTCAGCGACCGTTCGGCCAGCCGCTGCCGCAGGCCGGTGAACATGAGGTCGACGATGCGCTCGATCTCGGGCTGGGTCAGCGGCTTGAACAGCACGATGTCGTCGAGCCGGTTGAGGAACTCGGGCCGGAACCGGGACCGCAGCTCGGCCATCACCAGGTCGCGGGCGTCGGCCTTGATCTCGCCGTCGGAGGTGACCCCGTCCAGGAGGTACTGGGAGCCGATGTTGGAGGTCATGATGATGACGGTGTTGCGGAAGTTGACGGTGCGGCCCTGCGCGTCGGTAAGCCGCCCGTCGTCCAGCACCTGCAGCAGCGTGTTGAACACGTCCGGGTGCGCCTTCTCGATCTCGTCGAACAGCACCACCGAGTAGGGCTTGCGCCGGACCGCCTCGGTCAGCTGGCCGCCCTCCTCATACCCCACGTAGCCGGGGGGGGCGCCGACCAGCCGGGAGACGGTGTGCCGTTCCTGGTACTCGCTCATGTCCAGCCGGACCATGTTGTCCTCGGTGTCGAACAAGGTCGCGGCGAGGGTCTTGGCCAGTTCGGTCTTGCCGACTCCGGTCGGGCCGAGGAACAGGAACGAGCCGATCGGCTGCCGCGGGTCTTTCAGCCCGGACCGGGCCCGGATGATCGCATCGGTCACCGCCTGGACCGCCTCGTCCTGGCCGACGATCCGCTCGTGCAGGATCTGGCCGAGCCGCAGCAGCTTGTCCCGCTCGCCCTCCTGCAGCCGGGTCACTGGGATGCCGGTCCACCGGGACACGATCTGGGCGATCTCCTCGTCCGTGACCACCTCGCGCAGCAGCCGGGCGCTGCCCTGCTTGCTGGCCAGGTGATCCTCCTCGGCGGCCAGCCGCCGTTCCAGCTCGGGCAGCTTGCCCATCCGCAGCTCGGCCGCCTTATTCAGGTCATAGGCCCGCTCGGCCCGCTCGGCCTCGCCGCGGACCTGCTCGATCTCGGCGCGCAGCGCCTGCACCTTGCGCAGCGCCTGCCGCTCCGATTCCCACTGCGCCCGCATCGCGTCCGCCTCTGCCCGCAGGCCGGCCAGGTCCCGGCCCAAGGCAGCCAGCCGGGCCTTGCTGGCCGGGTCGTCCTCCTTGGCCAGCGCCGCCTCCTCGATCTCCAGCCGCATCACCCGCCGGGTCAGCTCGTCCAGCTCGGCCGGCATCGAGTCGATCTCGGTGCGCAGCATCGCGCACGCCTCATCGACCAGGTCGATCGCCTTATCCGGCAAGAACCGGTCACTGATATACCGGTGGGACAGCGTCACCGCGGCGATCACCGCCCCGTCGGAGATCTTGACCCCGTGGAACACCTCCAGCCGCTCCCGCAGCCCCCGCAGGATCGAGATCGCGTCCTCGACCGACGGCTCGTCGACCGGCACCGGCTGGAACCGCCGCTCCAAAGCGGCGTCCTTCTCGATGTACCTGCGGTACTCATCCAGCGTGGTCGCGCCGATCATGTGCAGCTCACCGCGGGCCAGCATCGGCTTGAGCATGTTCCCCGCGTCCATCGCCCCCTCGGCCGCGCCCGCGCCGACCACCGTGTGCAGCTCATCCACGAACAGCAGGATCCGGCCCTCGGCCGCCGTCACCTCCGCCAGGACTGCTTTCAGCCGCTCCTCGAACTCACCTCGGTACTTCGCCCCGGCCACCAGCGACCCCATGTCCAGGGCGAAGACGACCTTGTCCTTCAGCCCCTCCGGGACGTCGCCGTTGCTGATCCGCTGCGCCAGCCCCTCCACGATCGCCGTCTTGCCCACCCCCGGGTCCCCGGTCAACACCGGGTTGTTCTTGGTCTTCCGGGACAGGATCTGGATCACCCGCCGGATCTCGCCGTCCCGCCCGATGACCGGGTCAAGCTTGCCGGCTGCCGCGTCTGCCACCAGATCCCGGCCGTACTTCTCCAGCGCCTCATACGCGCCCTCCGGCGTCGCCGACGTCACCCGCTGGTTGCCGCGGATCCTGGTCAGGTGCTCGAGGAACGAGTCCTTGCTAAGTCCATGCTGGGCCAGCAGGCGGCCCGCGCCGGAGGAGGCGCCCTCGTCGATCATCGCGATGATGAGGTGCTCGACGGACACGTAGTCGTCCCTCAGCCGGCTGGCCTCCCGCTCGGCGGCGTCGAGCAGACGGGATAGCCGCTGGGTGACGGCGATCTGGCCGGGTGCGACCCCGGGGCCGCTGACCCGCGGGCGGCGGGCAAGCTCGGCCTCCAGGTCGGCTCTCAGCCGGCCGGTGTCCACGCCCGCCTGCCCGAGCAGCCGGGGCGCCAGTCCGTCGGGCTGGTCGAGCAGGGCAAGCAGCAGGTGCTCGCCGTCCACCTCGGTGTGCCCGAAACGCAGCGCCTTGGTCTGCGCGTCGTGCAGCGCTTCCTGCGACTTCTGCGTCAGCCGGTTCGGGTCCACTGCTAGCCTCCGGTGCGTCGGGAGTGACCGCGGGCTGCCGCCTCGAGTACCGCGATCCGGTCGAGCAGGTCGGTGACGAGGCCGATGGCCGCGTAGTTGAGGCCGAAGCCGGCGCGCAACCGCTGCACCCTGGCCATGGCCGCGCGCTGTGACGGGGCGAACCACAGCCGCCCGGCCGCGTCGGTGTCCGCGTCCAGCACGCCCAGGGTCACCAGCCGGCGCACCAGGTCAGGGTGGGTTCCGGTGACCCGGGCGAACGATTCGAGGTCGAGGCGCGCTGGCCGGGTGAGTGCATACGTCACGGTCACTTTGGTGTTCATGGTGGCCTGCGGGTTCACTTCGGCCTCCTCGGGTCGAAGGTGGATGTGGCGGCGAGCTCCTCGAACAGGCGCCGCTCCTCGGCCGGCAGTTTCCTGGGCACCAGGATCCGTGCCTCGGCGTACAGGTCACCCGCCGTTCCCTTCGGGTTCGGCAGGCCGCGGCCGCGCAGCCGCAGACGGCGGCCGCTCGACGTGCCCGCGGGCACTTTCACCTTGGCCTCGCCGTCGGGCGTTTCGACCGCGACGGTGGTGCCGAGGGCCGCCTCCCAGGGGGCAAGCGGCAGCTCGACATGCAGGTCGCGGCCCTCGACCCGGTACCGGGGGTGCGGTGCGATGCGGACGATCAGGTAAAGGTCGCCGGCGGGGGCGCCCTCGGTGCCACGGCCGCCCTGGCCGGCCAGCCGGATCCGCTGCCCGTTGGTCACCCCGGCCGGGATGGTGACTTGCAGGGTCCGGGTTTGCCCGCCGCCCTCGAGGGTGACCGAGCGCCGGGTGCCGCGGTACGCCTCCTCCACGGTCAGGTCGATGACCGCTTCCTGGTCCGCGCCGGGGATGGGCCCCCAGCCGCGTCCGGCTCTGCCGCCGAACAGCCCGCCGAGCAGGTCGTCGAGGCCGACGTCCTCGCCGAACCCGGTAGCGAAGCCCGTGTCTGCGGCCGGCCCGCGCCCGGCCCGCCGGCCGGTGCCCGCGCCGCCGGCCCGCGGGCCGCCGCCCGCGGCGGCACGGTTCCAGGTCTCGGGGTCGACGTCGTCAGGAACCCGGCGGAAATCCGGCCCGAACGCGTCGTAGCGGCGGCGTGTCTCCGGATCGTGCAAGACGTTGTAGGCCTCGGAGACGTCCTTGAACCGGTCCTCCGCACCCGGGTCCTTATTCACGTCGGGGTGGTGCGCGCGGGCCAGCTTGCGGTAGGCCCGCTGGATCTGCTCCTGGGTGGCGTTCCTGCTCACGCCCAGGATCTCGTAGAAGTCGCGGTCCGATGCCATCAGCCGTCCTTCGCCACCACGACCAGTGCTGGCCGCAGCTGATGGTCGCCCTCACCGTAGGCCGGCCGCAGGACCTCAACCACCGTTCCGGCCGGAGCGTCGGTCCCGGCCCTGGAGCCGATCGCGTCATGGCGTGACGGGTCGAAGACCGCGCCGAGGTCGTCGCGGCGCGCGAAGCCCAGCCGCTGCAGGACACCCGCCGCCTGGTCGCGGACCGTCCGGACCCCGTCGATGATGGCGCCCGGATCGGCACCGGCGTGCGCCAGCGCCAGGTCCAGGTTGTCCAGCACCGGCAGCCAGTCAGCCGCCACCCGCGCCCGCTCCTCCGAACGGGCGCGCTCGATGTCCCGGGAGCACCGTTTGCGCACGTTGTCCGCGTCGGCCAGAGCGCGCAGCCGCTGGTCCTCCAGCCCGGCGATCCGTGCCCGCAGGGCATCCCGGCTCGGCTCGGCCTCGGCATCGCCGTGGCCGGGCCGCATGTCGCCCTGGCCGGGCCGCGGAGTCCCGTCGGGCGCCTGGTCAGTCATGGGGTCGTGAACTCCGCATCGATCACGTCATCGTCACCCGGGGACTGCCCCGGTGACCCCTGACCGGAGGGGCCCTGGCCCGACGGCCCCGCTCCGCCCGGCCCCGGCCCGGACGACCCGGACCCGGAGGCGCCTAGGCCGTGGTAGACCTGCTGGAGTTCGCTCGTCAGCGACTGGAGCCGGGCGGCGGGAGCCTGGTCAGCGATCGCCTGCCGCGCGTCCGCCACCAGCGTCTCGGCCCGGGCCTTCTCGTGCACCGGGACCGCCTGCCCGAGTTCGCTGAGCCTGCGCTCCACCTGGTACGCAGCGGAATCCAGCTCGTTGCGCGCATCGGTCAGCTCGCGCAGCTGGCGGTCCTCGGCGCGGTTGGCCTCGGCATCGGCGACCATCCGCTCGACCTCGGACTTGTCCAAGTTGGAGCTCTCGCTGATCGTGATCCGCTGCTCGGCCCCGGTGTCCTTGTCCCGCGCCGACACGTTCAGGATGCCGTTCGCGTCGATGTCGAAGGTCACCTCTATCTGCGGTTCCCCGCGCGGGGCGGGCCGGATGTTCTCCAGCCGGAACCGGCCGAGCACCCGGTTGTCCGCCGCCCGCTCCCGCTCGCCCTGCAGCACCACCACATCAACCGCGGACTGGTTGTCCTCCGCCGTGCCGAACACCTCGGTTCGCCGGGCCGGGATGGTGGTGTTGCGCTCGATCACCTTGGTCATGACCCCGCCGAGAGTCTCGATGCCCAGCGACAGCGGCGTGACATCGAGCAGCAGCACGTCCTGGACGTCGCCCTTGATCACCGCGGCCTGGACCGCCGCGCCGAGCGCGACCACCTCGTCCGGGTTGACCGTCATATTCGGGTCCTTGCCACCGGTCAGCCGGCGCACCAGGGCCTGCACCGCCGGGATCCGGGTCGACCCGCCGACCAGGATCACCTCGTCGATGTCGGCCGCGGTCAGCTTGGCGTCGGCCATCGCCTGCTGGACCGCCCCGATGGTGCGCTCGACCAGGTCGGCGGTGAGCTGGTCGAACTTCGACCGCATGAGGGTGGTGTTCAGGTGCTTGGGGCCGGCCGCGTCGGCGGTGATGAACGGCAGGCTGATCGTGGTCTGGGTGACCGAGGACAGCTCCACCTTGGCCTTCTCCGCCGCCTCGAACAGCCGCTGCAAGGCCTGCGGGTCGGCGCGCAGGTCGATCCCGTTGTCCCGCTGGAACTCATCGGCGAGGAAATCGACGATCCGCCGGTCGAAGTCGTCACCGCCGAGGTGGGTGTCGCCGGAGGTCGCCCGGACCTCAATCACGCCGTCACCGATGTCGAGGATGCTGACATCGAACGTGCCGCCGCCCAGGTCAAAGACCATCACGGTCTCGTTCTGCTTCTTGTCCAGCCCGTAGGCCAGCGCCGCCGCGGTCGGCTCGTTGATGATCCGCAGCACCTCCAGCCCGGCGATCCGGCCGGCGTCCTTGGTCGCCTGCCGCTGCGCGTCATTGAAATACGCCGGCACCGTGATGACCGCCTCGGTGACCTTCTCGCCGAGGAACTTGCTGGCGTCCTCGGCGAGCTTGCGCAGCACCAGCGCCGAGATCTCCTCCGGCGCGTACAGCCTGTCCCGGATCTTGAACCGGGCCGAGCCATCCGGGCCGGGCACCACGTCGAACGACACCGCGCTCAGCTCGCTCGCGACCTCGTCATAGCGGCGGCCGATGAACCGCTTCGCCGAGTAGATCGTGCCCTTCGGGTTCAGGATCGCCTGCCGCCGGGCCAGCTGGCCGACCAGCCGCTCACCCTGATCGGTAAACGCCACCACCGACGGCGTGGTCCGCGACCCCTCCGCGTTCGAGATCACCGCCGGCTTCCCGCCCTCCATCGCCGCGATGACCGAGTTGGTGGTACCCAGATCGATGCCGACTGCTATTGCCATCACTGCCTCCTACTGCGGCTGCACCGGGGTGCTGCTTCGCGAGAAGTGTTTCCCGCCCAGGTCCTCCCGCGCACGACGTGACGCCGGACGACAGCTCTGGGTCAGGTTCCGACGCGACGGGGCTAGTCTCTTCTGCGTGAGACGCCGCGCCGTGAGCCGTCCCGGCTCATCTGATCTCGCCCGCTGAGAGCTGGCACGGCAGCTGATGATCTTGTCAGGTAACTCCGCACCAACAAAAGCTTGCGTACCCCGGTGAGCCGGCACGAATCACCACATCGCCCCCAGGTCATATCCGCCCGAGATCTGCCCGACACGACCCGGCGACTGGCTGCCTCGCGGCACCATGCCGCGCCGTTGATGCTGGCTTCAATCCCCGGATTCCAGCTGTTGACAAGGCCAAGTCCGCCAGCACCCGGCCCCGGTCATGGGTCAGCAGCCGGTCCGTGGCCGGCGCCCGCGACAGCCCGCCAGTCAGCCCCGTCTTGTCGGTCAGCACCCGCAGCAGCGCCGCCCCAGGCGGCCTCCTCAAGGCTGAACCCGGCGCGGGGAGCGCCGGTTGATCACATGGGCGGATTCGGCAACGCACAGCGCAACGCGGTAACTGCCGCGGCGACTGCCATCACATTGACACGCAGAATTGCTGAACCAGGGCGCACAGAGCAACCATTCAGGCGCGGCAAGATGGCCGCAACGGGGCCTGGCCGTGCCGACCATATCGGCGGTTCGGCGCGCGTTCTCCTAGAACTTCTCGATCACTCACTGTGATGCGGTCCGTAAGTTGGCGGGCATCCGGCCGGTCGCGGACGGTCCCGACCAGCCGTGAACGGCAGGGTGCACGCTTCGGCGGCGTGCGTGCTTCTGTTTAAGGTCGTCCAGGGCGTCCGTGACCAGGCACAACACCTGCGGCTGATCCCGACGGCGGGACCGCATGCGGCTCGTAACTGAGACCAGTAAATGAGACCAGGAGTGCGCGAGGCGCCTGCTTGGCGGCGGCCAAGGCCGGTGTTCTTGCGGGTCAGTGGCGGTGGAGGTGGGATTTGAACCCACGGAAGGGTTGCCCCTTCACACGCTTTCGAGGCGTGCGCCCTCGGCCACTAGGCGACTCCACCGCCGCTGAGCCTACCCGACCCGGCCAGCCCGCGCCGGCCCCGCCGTGCCGGGCGCAGGGTCAGCCGGGCCGGCCATCGCCTGAGTTCCTCAGCCGTTCGAAGAAGTCGCGCAGCAGCCCGGCGCATTCGCTCGCGAGCACGCCGGCAATCACCTCGACGTCAGGCCCGAGCCTGCGATCATGCAGCACGTCCCAGAGCGAGCCCGCCGCGCCGGCCTGGGGATCGACGGCGCCATAGACCAGCCGGCCGAGCCGCGCGGCGATCACCGCTCCGGCGCACATGGTGCAGGGCTCAAGGGTGACCACCAGCGTGCAGCCCGCCAGCCGCCAGCCGCCCAGCGCGCGGGCCGCAGCGCGGATCGCGATGATCTCGGCGTGCGCCGTGGGGTCGCCGTCGGCCTCGCGGCGGTTCCTGGCGCCGGCGATGACCGTGCCCGCCGCGTCCAGCACCACCGCGCCCACCGGGACGTCCGTGTCCTGGGCCGCCACCGCCTGCTCGATCGCCATCCGCATGGCCGGCTCGAACGATGCGAGGTAGCCGGTGCTCACCGACGGGATCCCGGCCCGGTCAGGTCACGGGCCGAGGGCGACATCGAGCGACCGCTCAAATGCCGGGCCGAACCCGAGCCTGCGGGCGATGCTCGCCAGTACCTCGTCGGGGAAGAGGTCAAGATCACCGGCCAGCGCGCCAAGCTCCATCTCGTCCACGCCGAGATCGGCGAAGATCGACAGGTCGCCGACCGGCAGCACCTGGTCGAGATCCTCATCGTCCGGTACGGGAAGCTCCAGGTAGTCGAGCACCTGACGGGCCAGCGGCCAGTCGACGGCCGCGGTGAGATCGGAGAGGAAGATCGATACCTGGCTGCCAAAAACCCGGATCGCCACGAAGAAGTCGTCACCGACCGCGGCCAGGCCGATCGTCCCGCCGATGCTCGGCTGCTGCCGGAGAGCATGAATGAGGCTGTCCAGGTGCTCGGTAAAAGCGGACGGCAGAACCTCTGCCTCCCAAGTGTCATCTTCCCGGTAAACGACAACCGAAAAGTCGCTACTGCTCGCCTCAGTCATCGTCCACCCCAACGGCACGGCATCCAGGAAAGGAATGGTGTCAGATTCCCGTGAAGCCCGTGGGTCGATCGGTGCGGCGCGGCGCCCGGGTGACCGATGCGCACCGAGCTGCTACCGGTGGGCATGATAAGGATACACATCGTAGTCAATCGGATCAGATCTCTCCCACGAGGACACATCTGCACCGATTTTCCCTCCCGCAACAGCGGGGTAAGGTAGCGCCCATCGCGGTGTTCGGTAACATACTGCTTCCGGCTGATGGACATTGGCCTGAAAATAGTGCTGAGTTAAGCTGGGCCAACGGCCATGCCGCTCTCCACGCCAGCCGGGAGGTGAACGTGACGCGTGTTGAAGAAGATCCTCACCTGGGGCATCGTCATCTTCATCGTTTTCTATCTAGCCACTCAGCCCGTCGGCGCCGCCAACGTCATTCACTCCGCCTTCGACGCGCTGAAGACTATAGGCAACTCACTAGCCACGTTCGTCAACTCTCTCTAAGGCCATGACGCAGATACGCGGGGGCGGGGGCGGGGGCGGGGGCGGCCGAGGCGACGGGGACCTCGATAGCGAGCCGGTACGCAGGGAGCACCCCGTATCGGTCGAGCGGTACCTGCTGCCGCGTGAGCGCGCACTGCGGGTCATCACGGTACGCAGGCATCCCGCCGTACTGATCGCGCCGATCGCCGAGGCCGTGATCGGGCTGATCGCCGCCTTCCTGCTGACCGGGACGCTGCTGGCCGGCAACGCGCCAGCGCGCGACATCGTGTGGATCGCCTGGATAGCGCTCGCCCTGAACCTGGTCTGGAAGGCCGTCAACTGGGCGGTCGATTACTTCGTGGTGACGTCGCAGCGAATAATGCTGACCAGCGGACTGCTCACCCGCAAGGTGGCGATGATGCCCCTGGGGAAGGTCACCGACATGAGCTTCCAGCGGTCCGCCTCCGGGCGGCTGCTGGGCTACGGCGAGTTCATCATCGAGTCGGCTGGCCAGGACCAGGCGCTCCGGACGGTTGACCACATCCCCAACCCCGAGGTGCTCTATCTCGACGTATGCGAGATGCTCTGGCCGCCGACGCCGCCGGAGCCGCCGCCGGACTGCAAGATGTGCAACGGCAGCGGCAACGTGGTGATAGCCCAGGAACGCAAGCTGCTCGCGGTCAGGTGCCCGAACTGCGAGGGCACGGGGAAGGCACCGCTGCCCTGCGAGACCTGCCGGGGGAATCGCACCGTCACGCTGTCCGACGGCGAACTCATCACCTGCCCGGATTGCAACGGCACCGGGAAGGCGCTGCCAGGGGGGACTGGCTACCAGGACGCGGGACCGGACGGTTCAGGTTCCGACCCGAACCGCGATCCCAACGAGGACTAGGCAGTTCCTGGTCGCGTTCCGGCGGCGGCAAGATCCCGGGCGCAGCCAGCAGGTGCTGCGGCGTCCGCCTTGATGCTAGGCAGGACAGGTTCGATGGCTGATCACGAGAACCCTGAGTTCGTTCTGTCACAGGTCAAGCTGGCGGCCGCCTATAAGGCGGCGGGTGAACTGGGTCAAGCGATCTCCTTGCTGGAGCAGACACTGGCGGACAGCCAGAGAGCGCTGGGTGCCGGCAATCTGGCCACCGCGGCCGTGCGGAACAATCTCGGCGAGGCGTACCGGGCGGCGGGTGAGCCGCAGCGCGCCGTCCCGCTGCTGGAGCAGGCAGTCGCCGACACCGAGCGAACACTCGGTACCGAGCATGAGGTCACCCTGACGTTCCGGAACAACCTGGCCGCCACCTATCAGGACACCGGCGAGGTGCGGCTGGCCATCGGGCTATATGAGCAGGTGCTGGCCGACCAGGAGCGGGTCCTGGGCGCCGAGGACCCCCGTACCCTGCTGACGCGGAACAACCTCGCGAGAGCCTACGGCGCGGCCGGTGAGGTGCGCCGGGCACTACCGCTGCTAGAGCAGGTGGTCGCCGACAGCGAGCGGCTCCTGGGTGCCGACCATCCGGATACCCTGTCGTTCCGCAACAACCTGGCGGGCGCCTACCAGGCGGCCGGCGAGGTGCGCCGGGCACTGCCGCTGCTAGAGCAGGTGGTCGCCGACAGCGAGCGGCTCCTGGGTGCCGACCATCCGGATACCCTGTCGTTCCGCAACAACCTGGCCGCCGCCTATCACGATTTAGGGGATGTGCAGCGGGCGATCCCGCTGTATGAGCAGGTGCTGGCCGACCGGCAACGCGTCCTGGGAGACGATCACCCCATCACGCTCGTCTCACGGCACAACCTCGCGGGGGCGTACGGGGAAGCGGGCGACGTGCGGCGCGCCGTCCCGCTGCTGGAGCAGGCAGCGGCTGGCCAGGAACGGCTCCTGGGAGCCGATCACCCTGACACGTTGGCGTTCCGCAGCAGCCTGGCCGCCGCCTATCAGGATCTAGGGGACGCGCAGCGGGCGATCCCGCTGTATGAGCAGGTACTGGCCGGCCGGCAGCGCGTCCTGGGTGACGACCATCCCGACACGATGGCCTCACGACAGCACCTTGCGACCGCGTATCAGAAGGCAGGCGATGTGCAGCGGGCCATCCCGCTGTATGAGCAGGTACTGGCCGACCGGCAGCGCGTCCTGGGTGACGACCATCCCGACACGCTGACGTCCCGGGATAGCATCGCCGGTTACCTGCGAGAGGTCGGTGAGACCCGCGCGGCGCGCGATGCAGACGAAGACGCTCTGGCCCGGCGGCGCCGCGTCCTTGGCCCCGACCACCCCGCCACCCTGACCTCGCTCAACAACCTTGGCCGGGACCTGAGCCGCCTGGGCATGCATCAAGCGGCCCGGGAACTGGATGAAGACACGCTGGGCCGGCGGCGCAGAGTCCACGGCAGTGACCACCCGTGGGCCCTGACCACGGCTAGCAACCTCGCTTCTGACTTGCGTCAGCTCGGTGAGGTCGAGGCGGCCCGGGACCTGGACGCCGACACCCTGGCCCGGCGCCGCCGCGTCCTGGGTGACGACCACGCACAGACCATGGCCTCTGCTCTGAACCTCGCTTCTGACCTGCGCCGGCTCGGTGAGGTCGAGGCGGCCCGGGACCTGGACGCCGAGGCCCTCGCCCGGCTCCGCCATGTCCTGGGCGACGACCATCCCCGGACCCTGGCCTCGGCCAGCAACCTGGCCGTTGACCTGGAGCGGCTGGGTGACCAAGACGCAGCCGCGGCGCTGCGGGCCGAAGTCAGGTACCGACGGAGCGGCCGGGACGAAGCCGCGCCAGACATTGGACCCTGATTGAGCAAGCCAGCCGGGAGCCACTGACATGCGCGTACCGCTTTGACGGCTTACCCGTAGCGGTGGCTGCTATCGCCGCGTTCGCGCCCGCAAGAGCAAGATCGTCCCCGGGCGGCCCAGCAATGTGCCAGCAGAAGGCGAAAATGATCACTGAGACGAAGCCAGGCACATTGCCATTTCGGCAACCTGCCTGGTGAGGAGCGGAGGCTCGGGGATTTGAACCCCGGATGGCCGCGAAGCCAAACCGCATTAGCAGTGCGGCGCCATAGACCGGACTAGGCGAAGCCTCCCTGATGACCTGACGGTCGGCCCTCAGGGTACCGGTATCGCCGGAGACCCGGCAAAGCACTACGCCAACGCCTGGCCGCGCCGGTCAGCGAGCCTCGATCACCTCGTAATCACCGCGGGCATAGCTCTCGCGGATCCGGGTCTTCGCGAACTTGCCGACGCTGGTCTTCGGCACCTCCTCGATGAATGACCACCGCTCCGGAAGCTGCCAGCGCGGCACCTGCGAGCTGAGGAAGGCACGCAGGTCAGCCGCGGTCACCGTGGAGCCGTCCCGGACCACCACGGTGGCCAGCGGACGCTCGCCCCACTTCTCGTCCGGCACGCCGATGACGGCCGCCTCGGCGACGTCGGGGTGCGCCATCAGCGCGTTCTCCAGTTCCATCGAGGAAATCCACTCGCCGCCCGACTTGATCACGTCCTTGGCCCGGTCGGTCAGCGTGACGTAGCCGAGCCGGTCGATGGTCCCCACGTCGCCGGTCCGCAGCCAGCCGTCCCGGAACTTCTCCGGATCGTCGTCCTTGTAGTAGGACCCGGTGACCCACGGCCCCCGGACCTCCACCTCGCCGACGGCCTCGCCGTCATGCGGCAGCAACGTGCCGCCGTCACCGACGAGCCGCCCTTCGACCGCGCACATCAGCCGCCCCTGGGTGTCGCGATAGGCCCAGGCCTCCTCGGCCGGAGTCCCGGCCGGCGGATGCGCCACGCTGCCGAGCGGCGAGGTCTCCGTCATGCCCCAGGCCTGCACGATCCGGACGCCGAGTTCCTTCTCATAGGCCTCCTGCAGGGCATGCGGGACCGCCGAGCCGCCGCACGGCACGATCCGCAGCGAAGACAGGTCGCCGCCGTGCGCCCGGACATGCGTGAGCAGCGCGTTCCAGATGGTCGGGACCGCCCCGGCCAGCGTGGGCCGCTCGGCCTCGATCAGCCGGACCAGCGGTTCCGGCTGCAGGAACCGGTCCGGCATGATCAGGTCAGCCCCGGCCAGCACCGCCGCGTAGGCGAGCCCCCAGGCATTGGCGTGGAACATCGGCACCACCGGCAGCACCTTGTCGTGCTGAGACAGCCCGAACACGTTGCCCTGGCAGACGCCCAGCGAATGCAGGTACGTCGAGCGGTGGCTGTAGACGACGCCCTTCGGCCGGCCGGTGGTCCCGCTCGTGTAGCACATGGCCGCGGCGAGCCGTTCGTCCAGCTCGGGCCAGTCGAATGCAGCGGGCTGCGCCGCGAGCAGGTCCTCGTAGGAGTGCACCGCGGGGCCCAGGCCTGCGAGGGCGGCTAGCGCCGAACCATCCGTTCTGGCTTCTTGGCCGGTCACCAGTACGTGCCGTACTGCTGGCGCATGCGGCAGCACCTGGGCCAGCAGCGGCACCAGCGTGGCGTCGACGATGATCACGTCGTCGGCTGCGTGGGTGGCGATGTAGCCAATCACCTCGGGGTCGAGCCGGAGGTTCAGGGTGTGCAGCACCGCGCCCATGGACGGAACGGCCAGGTAGGCCTCAAGGTGCTCGGCGTTGTTCCACATAAGCGTGCCGATGCGCTGGTCCGCGTCGACGCCGAGGCCGCGCAGCGCGTTCGCGAGGCGGCCCGACCTGGCGCCCGTCTCGGCATAGGACTGGCGCCGTGATCCGTCCGCCGTGCAGGTCACGACCTCACGGTCGCCGTAGGACGAGGTGCCGTACCGCATGATCGCGGTCACGGTCAGCTGCACGTCCATCATCGTGCTGCGCACTGACAGAACCTCCTGCTGTGCCTGCCCGGCATCGTCCGCACCGGATGCGCGGTATTGCTGCTGGGTGATGGCGGAATTGTTCCTGGGTGGATAGTGCCACGCCAGCGCCGAAACGTCACTCTCCCGCTCGGCGGTCCGGCGGTCGATGGGCGGCGGTCCGGTCTGCGGCAATCACTCGGCCAGCAGCTCGGCATCGATCCGGAGCTTGGCCACCGCGCGTGACACCGTGCTCTGACCGTCCCGAGACTCACCCCCGAGCGCGTCGGCCACCTCCGCCTCGGTCATGTCCTCGTAATAACGGAGCACCACCGCCACTCGCATCCGCTGCGGCAGCCGGTCGATCGCGCGGCGGAGCGTGTCCTGCAGATCGCTATGCGCCCCGGGCAACGTCCTGCCGTGGCCGCCGGGATCGCTGCGGCCTTCCGGCGATCGCGAGCAGGCCCGGTGGCCCGTTCGCGCTGGTGCCCAGGTTCGCGCTGCGGCGCCGGTTTTCGCTGCGCCGACCGACCCCGGCCGGGATACCTGCCCTGCCCCGGAGTGACAAGCGCCCGGCTCGGCGATCTGCCGTTCTCTAGGGATCTCTAGGATCAGCCGTAGAGAGCCGGAGACAGCCGGAGACAGCGGCGCCGCACGGCTAGCCCGCAGGGCGCACCGGTCAGGCCGGCTGGGCGCGCAGGAAGCGGCCGAAATGCGGCACGGTGAAGGCGATCAGCCCGCGCTCGGAGCTGTAGATCAGCCCTTTCTTGATCAGGCTGTCGCGGGCCGGCGAGACGCTGGACGGCTTGCGGCCAAGTTCCTCGGCGACCTGCGCGGTCTGCACGGGCTCATCGCCGAGCACGGCCATCGCCCGCATGTACTCCCGCTCGGCGGGGGTGGCGCGCTCGTACCTGCTGCCGAAGAAGCCGACCGCCAGCTCGCCGGCCGCCATCGGGCCCGCCACGCTGACATCGCCGGCCGTCACCGGGCTGCTGGCCGCCACATCCCAGGTCACCTTCCCGTAAGCCTGGACGAAGTACGGGTATCCGTCGGCCGCCGCATACAGCGCATCGAGCGCGGCCGGCTCGAAGTCGGCGCCCTCCCGGCGGGCCGGCGCGAGCAGCGCGACGTCGGCGGCGTCCCGGTCCAGCCGGTCGATCGACACATACCTGAACAGCCGCTCCGAGTAACTCTTGCTCGCGGACAGCACCGACGGGAGGTGCGGCAGCCCGGCCCCGACGACGATCAGCGGGCCGCCGGACTGCGAGAGCTCGTGGCAGGCGGCGCAGAGGGCCGAGATGTCGGCGGCCGGCACGTCCTGCATCTCGTCGACGAACAGGGCGATGCCCACGGCCAGGTCGGCCGCGACCGATGCGGCGTCGGCCAGGAGCTCGGTCAGGTCGATCTCCAGGTCGCCGGAGTCCGCGCGCCCGCGGACGGCGGGAACGTCGATGCCGAGCTGGGCGGAGAGTGACCCCTTCGGCGCCGCCGGATCACGGGTCGAGAATGCCTTGAGGACGCCGAGGAAGTGATCGATCCGGTCCGGCGCCCGGTGCCGGGGGGCAAGCTCCCGCACGGCCATGTGCAAGGCCCCGGCGATCGGCCGCCGGATCGACTGATCCGGCCGGGCCTCGATCTTGCCGGTACCCCAGAGCCGCTGCATGGCCATCGACCGGAACGCGTTGAGCAGCACGGTCTTGCCGACGCCGCGCAGCCCGGTCAGGACCATGCTGCGCTCAGGGCGGCCGCGCGCGACCCGCTCAAGTACGACCTCAAACTGCCCGATCTCACGGTCACGGCCGGCCAGCTCGGGCGGCCGCTGCCCGGCACCCGGGGCATAGGGATTGCGTACAGGATCCACGGCATAGGAGCCTATGACGTGATCTAGCGCTTTCCGTAGATTGCCTTAGAAAGCGCTGCCGGCGTGTCGTGGTGACCACGCCGGCAGCGCTTTTCATCCGTTGCCGCGGGCCGCTAGCGGCGTTAGTGCAGCAGGCGGAGCGTGTTGGTCGCGTCGTCCACGTAGTAGACGCCTCGCCCGTGCCGCTTCACCACCAGGCCAAACAGGGCACCGGCGCCGGCCGGCTTGCCCGAGCTGTCCAGCAGGCGGGTGGCGACCTGGTGGCCGCCCGGCGTGATCTCGACGATCTTGCCGTTCCCGCCGTTGACGGTGAGCACGTTGCCGTTCGGCGCGATGGTCAGGCCCAGCGGGGTGGACAGGGCGCCGTTCCTGCTCACTGTCCGTCCCGTTCCCGCGCTGTGGAACAGGTCCAGCGCATGCGGGATCGCGGCGATCCGGTTCGCCGCGCTGCTCGCGATGTACAGGGTGCCGTGCCGGCCGAGCCCGAGCCCGGTGGGACCGACGACCAGCGCGGCCGGGTCGGTGCGCTCAGCGAAGCCCGAGCCGACCTTCGTCGTGGCCAGCAGCCTGGGCGCATGCCCGGGCCGGAAACGGAGGGTCAGCCTGAGCACCGTGCCGCGGTGCACCACGGCGCCTTTCGCCGCGACGGTGCCATTGAGCACGTTGCTGACGAAGACGTCGGCGAACGGCCCCGCGCGGAGCGCGGTCATGTCCCACGGCCCGTTGATGCCATGCCCGGAGAACGTCTCCCAGACCCGGCCGTGGTCGTCCAGCACGATCAGGCAGCCGGCCTTGGCCGTCCGCGACATCCCGTTGGACGTGGGCAGGCTGCCGACGATGATCCAGCCGTGCACCTCGACCAGCCCGGTGGTCAGGCCGACGCCGCCCGGGCAGGCTCCCGGCAGTCTGGATGCCCTGATCCGCGCGAACACTGTCCGGTGGCCGCCCGGGCTGACCTGGACGATCGTGGTGCCGGTGCCCTGCAGGTTCGCCTTGTTATTGAAGTTGCTGATCAGCACATCGCCGCGGTGCAGCCGGCCGCGGCTGCGCGGGACCAGCACCATGCCGTAAGGGTTGACGTCCCCGTTCCGCGGCACGGTCGAGCCAATGGTGCTGAGCTTGTGGAACTGCCCGATAAAGGATGACGGCTTGTGCGCTATTGCCCCGGCCGCTGGCGCCATCGCCAGCCCGGCCGCCGCCACTGCCATGCTCGCGGTTAATGCCGCGGCAGCGGTCCTGTGGATCACCGACATCTGCAAACCCCTTCCAGAGGAATCACCGCGGTGGCACGGGCCTGGAAGCAGGGCAGCGGCAGGCTCGCCAGCCGCCACGCGCCGGTCCCCACCACGCGCATTTGCTCTCGGGTAACGGCTGCATAACACAGCAGGTTCACCACATCAGGAAAACATTAACAGTTCGTTACCAGCCGATGGCAAAGCGTCGCTCGCGGTGCTCCGCAGAAACGGCGCGTCAGAGTCCGGGGCTCCTGCCCGGCGCGCCGGGCAAACCGCCGGACCGGCCGAAGGACGGGGCCACTAGTCCCTCGGCACGGCCCGGCGGAAACCTCCAGAAGGAGGTTGCCCGCGCCTGTATCACGTACCGGCCGGTATCCCGGTTCAGCGGTACCGGCATTTCGGCGAAATTACCGCCGGCGGCCGGGGCCCGACTCGTTCAGCCTGGCCAGGAAGGCGTTGTAGGCGGCGAGATGCTCATCGTCGTCCATGCCGCCGCGCCCGGACCAGTCACCGCTGGCCACCGGGTCAGCCGCGGCCTGGCCGCCGGTTCCCGGCAGGCTTCCCGGTGGGCCGGCCGCGGGGGGATGCGAGGCGACCAGGCCGCCCATGCTGGTGCGCCGGGCCGCCTCAAGCCAGCCCCGCCCGCTCGCCTCCGACCGCTCATCGCGGCTCCACATCAGGAACACGATCATCATCAGCCCGAACATGATCGCGTCTCCGCCGACCCACATGATCGCCCCGCCCCAGTGCAGGTCCTGCACCGGACCCGGCGCCCAGGCCGGCTGCGGGCCCACGGGGACGCCGGGCGTCCCGGCGTTGCCGTAGCCGAGCACGATGCCGGTGAACGTGTCCACGGGCATGATCAGCACCAGGATGACGAACCTAACCGGATAGGAGAGCCGCCAGCGGATCGGCTCGTGACCGAGGATCGGCAGGAAGAACAGATAACCGACCAGCAGAAACGTTGCATGCTCCGCGTTGTGCAGCGTCTGGTTGGTCTCCACCAGGTTGGCCAGGTTCGTCAGGTGCGCCCCGGCAATCGCCGCGCTGTAGGCCACGAACCCGAAAACCGGCCAGGTCAGGAAGCTGGCCACCGGGGAGCGAATCACCCGCTTGGACCACGTGTGCAGCGGGTTCCTGCTCGCGTGCAGCAGTAGGGTAATCGGCTGCCCGGCGATCAGCAGCGGCGGCGCAACCATGATCAGCATCAGGTGCTGGATCATGTGGTCCCAGAACAGCACGTCGTCGTAGGCGCCGATGCCGCTCTGCGTGGCCACCACGACGACGGCCAGCCCGCCGAGGAACATCGCCGTCCGCCACAGCGGCCACGGGCGGGCCGGATGGCGCTGGCCCACGCGCCGGGCGCCCCACAGGTACAGGCCAGCGGCGATCACCACGAGAACCGTGACGATGGGCGCGAACTGCCAGCGGGTGACGGCCGCTTCCCAGCCGAACGGGGGCAGCATGGGACCTCCTCCAGCGGAAAGCCTACTCACCCGCCCGGAGGGCCCGATCTGGTCTCCCCTGGCCGGACCCGGTAACGCTGCCCCGCCCGGCCGGCGGCCCGGCTTGGCCAGTCTCCCAGGCGACACGGCCCGGCCGCGCGGCTATCGTGGTCAGCCGGGAGGGTTCGCCTAGTGGCCGATGGCGGCGGTCTTGAAAACCGCTAGGGCGCGCGAGTGTCCTCGTGGGTTCAAATCCCACACCCTCCGCCAATGTGGGGACTGTCCCTGTTGGAGACCTCTCTGCTGCCAGCGCCTTGACACGAGAGGTGCCGTTCGTGAGATAGACCCCCACGCCCCGGGACCGGAACTTCGGCAACGCCCGGCACGTCCGGAACCTGCTCGAACAAGCCATCTCCGCCCAGGCCCTGCGCATCACCGCCGCAGGCACCGACCCCGCCGAGATACGCACCCTGCGCGCCGAGGACCTCCCCGACTCCCCGGCACCCGCCCGCGACAACACCCCTGGCCAGTACCTGTGACCCGCTGGAGCACCGAACCCTGGTGTAGTCCATCGCATTGCCGAATCGGTGCGGTGACGCTCGTCCGTTAAAAAATGTGGCAATACTCGCTAGGAGTCAGCGGTCCGCAAAAGATGACAAGACGGCTGAATGGAACAAATTGATTATCAACGACAGCAGCTTGTTTCGTAGCTGCGCGAGCGTCAGAATCAGTCTGCCACCCACAGAAAGGGCTTGCCCGTTATGTTCGGTAAACGCGCTCCCCGTCTCCTGCTCGCGGCGGCCGCCATGGTAACGGCAGCGGCGGTGGTCACAGCCGTCGGCGTCACCGCGTCCGGAGCCACTACCGCCGGCACTCATGCGCTGCCCCGACTCGACGCGCCTGGCCTGCGCCCACGGGCAGCGGCCGCGCCTGATCCAGCGCCCACTGCGGCCAATGCATGCAACTACCATGCGGCGATTCCCGCCGACCGGTTTAAGGGCATCCCGGTGTTCAACGCGGCACGGGCAGCGCAGCCCTTCGACGTCAGATTCTTCACCACGCAGGGCGTCATCACCGTGAAGATGCTGACCAGCAAGGCGCCCTGCACCACGTTCTCGTTCCGGTTCCTGGCCAGCCAGGGTTACTACAACTTTACCCACTGTCACCGACTCACCACGGAGGGCATCTTCGTGCTGCAGTGCGGCGACCCCACGGGCACCGGCGCGGGCGGCCCAGGCTACGAATTCAACGACGAGAACCTGGCCGGGGCCACGTATCCCGCCGGAACGGTCGCCATGGCCAACGCCGGGCCGAACACCAACGGCAGCCAGTTCTTCTTCACCTGGAAGAACACCAGCCTGGCGCCCGACTACACGCCGTTCGGCACGGTGATCGGCGGTCTGAGCGTGCTGCAGAAGATCGCCGCGGCGGGCGACGACCAGCAGAACGGGCCGGGCGACGGCTACCCGAACCGCTACACCGCCTTCCTGGGCGTGCAGATCATCCCGGCGCAGTGACGCGGCCGGCCGAGGCTTCGCGCTGGTGCGACAGTCAGGCCGCCCTTATTCAGTCCGCAGTATCTCCCCGGCGTGCAGCCTGGCCGCCTTCCGCTGCGGCCAGATGGCCAGCGTGTTGGCGACGAGCAGGGTGATCGGGCTGATCAGCAAGATGGCCAGCAGCGCAACCGGCGGGTGGTAGGCGAGCGGCGTGAAGCCTGCCACCGCGCGCCATACGTAGCGGCCGAGGATGAGCCCGAGCGGGATCCCGAACGCCAGCCCGATCAGGGCGAGCACGCTCGCCTGGGTGGCGACCACCATGCGCGTTTGCCGCCGGGTCATTCCGAGCACCCGAAGCACCGCCAGGTCACGGCGCCGGCGGTGCACGGCCGTGGACAGGGCGTACCCGACCGCGCCGATGGCCAGCAGGGCCAGGAAGGCACCGAGGGCCAGCGGCAGTACCCGCAGGCTCTGCAGTTCCTGGACCTCGGTCAGCGGTGCCGGGGGCGTGAAAGTGACGAACCGGCCGCCGTGGAAGCGGGCGGCGATGGCATCCAGCCTGCGGGCGACGGCCTGCACGTTCGCACCCGGCCGCAGCGCCACTGTCGCGGCATGGAACTTGAAGGAAAAATGCGCGCCGGTAAAGAGCCGGTCGAATCCGGCGGGTGTGAGCCACGCCCCGTCGGAGTAACCATTATGCGGGCCCGCGGGAACGAAGCCGATGCCAGTCACGAGCAGCGCGCGCAGGCGCCCGCGGCCGGTAAGCCGCACCGTGGATCCCGCCACGGCATGCAGCTCACGGGCGGTCACCGGGGCCAGCGTTATCTCGTTCGCTGCCGCTGGCATCCGTCCGCTGGTGAGGACGACGGCCGGCCGTTTGGCTCCGACCGGGTCATAGGTGAAGCTCTCGACGGAGACCTGGCCGGATTGTGCCCCCGCGATACGCGCGTCGTCCACGCCGATCACGTCGCGGTCAGCCGCAACGGCCCGGAGCAGCTGGCTGGACGGGGCGACGTCGTGCCCGTTCTCGCCCAGGAACGTGTCCAGTTGCCAGGTCTGCCCGAAGCGTCGCGGGGTGAGCGGCGGCGTCGGAGACTCCGGCGGAAAAGGTGAAGACGGCCAGCACGCCCAGCACGCCCATGATCGCGCCCAGCAGAGCCGGCCGGACCGGCACGGCGGACCGGCCACGTCCGGGCTCCAGCGCCAGACGGGCGCCGATCACCATGGGGGCAGGAAGGCCGGCGCCGGCGGCGGCGGCCGCGACGGCGGACCGCCGCGCGATGACGGGCTTCCGGCCGGCGCTCAGCAACGGGGCCGCCGCGAGGGCCGATCCGGCCAGGACCAGGAGCGGCGCGATGAGCCAGCCGGCGCCAAGCACCAGCCAGTCCGCATCTATCCCGGGATGCGGCTCGGTGAAGGATGCCAGGCCGATCGGCATCCATCGCGAGGCCACGATCGCCGCGCCGACGCCAAGCGTCGTCCCGGCCGCCGCGGCCAGGAAGGGCCCGGCCGCGGCGGAGGCGACGCCCTGCCGGCGGGTCAGGCCGACCGCCTGCAGCACCTGCAGGTCCGTGGCGGTCACGGAGACGTACCGGACGATGGCCTGGCCGACGAGGAAGACGGCGGCCACCAGTGCCACTAGCCCGAAGGCCAGCAGCCAGGCGGCCTCGTATCCGGTGGCCCGGCGGACGGGGCCGCCGAAGAACTCCTGGTTGTTCCACACGTCAATGTCGGCGCGCCCGGTCACCCGGGCCAGGTCAGCGCGGAACGCGGGCAGCGCGGCGGCGCCTCCCCTGAGCCGCACGACCGCGTTGATGTAGCGCTGGCCGCTGGTCCCCATGATGTTGGCGCGGTAGCGGGCAAACAAGGCCGGGGACGCCAGCACGCCTCCGCCTTGGTCGCTGATGTCCACGGACTCCCAGGGCGAGCGGATGACCCCGGCCACGCGCACCCGGACTTCCGGTCCCCGCGGCGGCCCCTGGGTCCCGTCATAGCCCGCGTTGATCTGCCGTGGGGTGGCCAGGCGGAGGGTGAGCATCTGGCCCGGCCCGATGCCGTGCTTGGCGACGAACTCGGGAGTGACCACCACCTCATTGACCCGGCCGGGATTGAATAGCCGGCCTTGCAAGATGACCGGCCGCTCAATGGTCTGAGTCAGCTGGCTGTCCGCGGGAACCCAGTCGGGATTGACCGGCTGGTAGCCCTCCACCGCGAATCCGAAGGTGACCGGGAACAGGCTCAGCGCCTGGACCTCGGGCAGCGCCCGGACCTTGGCCCAGTCAAAACCCGGCTGATTGAGCAGCACGGTTGCCGTGGCGGGCCGGGTCTGGGCCCAGAGCCGGTCGAAGGCGGTCTGGCCGCGGCGCACTCCGGCTACCGCTGTCAGCACCGTTGCCGTAGCCAGGGCGACCAGCAGCGCCAGCACGACCAGCGAGCGCCAGCGCCGGCGCAGTTCCAGCCGCAGCCAGGTCAGGGTAATCCGCATGCGCGCTCACCCGCTGGCGGGGTCACAGCTCCTGGCTCGCCATATCCACCGGTCAAAGTAGACGGCATGCTCGCGCGCATCACAAGCATGGGAATACGACTGCGGCCGGAGGCTAGCCCCACCGCGATCGGACGCCAGCATCCCCGGGGCCGCCGCTCGCGCCGCCCGTGTTCCGCGGGCTGACCGGCGAAAACAGCTCAGTTCGCCCAGGCCGGGACCAGCCAGCGCCGGGCTGGCCGGACCGCCCGCCCGGCTGATGTAAACAGCAGATGAAATACTCAGCAGATTGCGCGGCGGGACGCTGTGCCACCCATAACCGCCGGGATCCTTGCCTCGCGCAGCAGGCCCGACAAGCCCCGGGCGGCTGCGCTGGCGGCCGGGGGCGCGCTCATGCGGGAGTGATGCGATGTCTTCGGGCGATCGGCCCGGGCCGCTGATCGGCGCCGGGCGGGCGGCCGATGTCTATGCGCTGGACGAGCGGCGGGTGCTGCGCCGGTACCGGAACGGGGAAAGCTCCGAACGCGAGGCCGCCGTGATGGCCTACCTGGCCGAGGCGGGCTTCCCGGTGCCCCGGGTATACGACGCCAGCGGCCCGGATCTGGTGCTGGAACGGCTCGGCGGCCGGGACATGCTCGCCGACCTGTCCGCCCGGCCGTGGCTGGCCCGCCGGCACGCGCGGACCCTGGCCGGGCTGCATGACCGGCTGCACGCGATCACCGCGCCGCCGTCGCTGCGGGCCCCGTTCGGGCCTGGCGGCCGGGTGCTTCACCTCGACCTGCATCCGGGCAACGTGATGCTGACGCCGGCGGGCCCGGTCGTTATCGACTGGAGCAACGTGGCAGCGGGCCCGGCCGCCGCGGACGTGGCGATGGCCTGGCTGATCATCGCGACCTCCGAGGTGGACGCGCCGCCGCTGCTGCTGCGGCCCGCCATCTCGTCGGTCCGGGCTGTCCTGCTGCGCAGATTCCGCGCGCTCGTCCGCGACGATCCGCGGCCGGAACTGGCCAGGGTGGCGCGCGCCCGGATGGCCGACCGGAACGTCCGTCCGGCCGAGGCGCGGCGCCTGCAGGCGATCGCTGACCGGGCCGGCCGGTCCGCAGCGTCCTGATCGCGGCGGGCCCGCAAACGGGGCCCGCATCCGGCCGTCTCCGGCCTGGCCGGCCATCACTTCGCGGTCAGGCGCAGCCGTGCACGCAGCGCGGCCGCATGCCGGGGCCGGTCGGTCACGACCACGTCCACGCGCGGATCCGCCAGCCAGCGGGTCATCGCCTTATCGCTGTTCACCGTCCAGACCATCGTGCTGATCCCGGCGCGGTGACATCGCCGCAGCACTCCGGCGCGCGCCAGCCGGTGGTGCATCGCGGCCCAGTCCGCGCCGCAAGCGCGGATCCGGCCCAGCGGGAACAGCTCCTGGCGGCGCGCGGCCAGCCGCCTCGGCCACGGCATCCCGGCGAGATCGCGGCCCAGCGAGAGCGCAACGGGCACCTCGGGGAAGCGGCCCTTGATCGCGGCGACCGAGGCGTCCTCCAGCGTCGTCGCCACGAAGTTGCCCGGCCCGAGGATCTCCAGCGCCAGCTCGATGATCACGTCCTCGCCACCGGTTTCCTTCAGGTCGAGGTGCCCGATGGCCTTCCCGGCGATCAGCCGCATGACGTCGGCGACCAGCGGCACCGCATGGCCGGCCAGCTCGCAAAGCCGGGCGTAGCTGATGTCCGCCAGCGCCTGGCCGCTACCGGCGGCTGCGTCGTGGTAGACGACTAGCTGCATGTCCGCGGTGCGCCGGATATCAAATTCGGCATACTCGGCGCCGGTGGCCGGCGCAGTCCGGTAGGCCTCGGATGTCCCGGCGGGCGCGCCCTCGCTGCCGCCTCGATGGGCGGAGATGGCCGCCGCGCCCAGCCGGGGCCGGACGGCTCCGCCCGACGGCCGGTTCAACGCAGGATCTCCACCAGCAGCACCCACACGTTGAGCAGCCCGAACACGAACGCGGTGAGCACGCTGGGGACCAGCCAGTAGAGCCCGCCACCGGCCTGGGCCAGCAGCGTGGCACCGGCCACCGCTATGCACCCGCAACTCACGATGGGCGGAAAGATCCTGCCGACCAGCCACGTCAGCGGCTTCTCCTGCTCCGACCGCGTCGACCGGGCGTCGATCACCAGCTGAGCGGCGCCCACCACAACGCCGGTCACGACCAGCTCCCACCCCAGGGCGGCGGCCGGCTGACCGGGGACAAGCAGGAAGATCCCCGAGATCAGCGGGGTGGCGAAGAGGATCAGCGTCTGCCCGGCGCGCGCCGGGAGATTCGGGAACTCAAGGATCTGCTTCAGGTTGATCGAGACGGCCACGAACAGCAGCCCGGCCAGGGTCGCCGCCGTCCCCGCGGCCGCCAGCCCGAAGTTCGTCCAGCCGGCGGCGGCGTAAGCCGTGGTCACCGCGGCCCGCCCGCTCCGGTGGCCCGCGCCCGTGCCGGTTCCGGTGCCGGTGTGCCCGCCATGATCCGCATTATGGCAACACCGGGCGGGCGGCCCAACGGGGGAGCCACCGCCGGGCCGGCGGTGAGAACATCGTCAATGTCCCCTGCGAGCACCGGGACCGGCCAGGGAGAGGATTGCTGATGCCTGACTACTTCGACCTTGGCGGCTACCGGCGCGAGGTGACGACGTCATCGGCGGCGGCGCTGGCCTGGTTCAACCGCGGCCTGCTGTGGACCTATGCGTTCAACCACGAGGAAGCGGTGCGCTGCTTCGAGCGCGCGATCGCGAATGACCCTGACTGCGCCCTGGCGTACTGGGGCCTGGCCTATGCGCTGGGCCCGAATTACAACAAGACGTGGGAGGATTTCGACCCGGTCGACCTGTCCTCGTCCGTCTCGCGGGCATTCGCCGCGTCGGTGGCCGCCGCCAGCCGCGCCTCCGGCGCGTCGGCCGTCGAGCGGGCCCTGGTCCACGCGCTGGCCGCGCGGTACCCGTCCGCCCGTCCGGCCCAGGACTGCTCGGCCTGGAACGCCGGCTACGCCGACGCGATGCGCGACGTGTACCGGGCGCATCCGGATGATCCCGACGTCGCCGTGCTGTTCGCCGACGCGCTGATGAACCTCACCCCGTGGGCCCTGTGGGACCTGATGACGGGCGAGCCGGCCGACGGCGCGGCCACGGTCGAGGCCAGGGCGGTGCTGGAGCGGGCGCTGGCCCGCGACGGCGGCCGGTCGCATCCCGGCATCCTGCACATGTACATCCACCTGATGGAGATGTCCGCCCGCCCCGAGGACGCGCTGTGGGCGGGCGACCTGCTCCGCGACCTGGTCCCGGACGCTGGCCACCTCCGGCACATGCCGACCCATCTGGACATGCTCTGCGGGGATTACCGCCAGGTGGTGTTCTCTAATACCGCCGCGATCGCCGCCGACGAGAAGTACGTCGCGCGCGAGGGCGCGATGAACCTCTACACCGTGTACCGGGCGCACAATTACCATTTCAAGATCTACGGCGCGATGTTCCTCGGCCAGGCGCAGGCCGCCCTGGAGACCGCGGACCGGCTGGCGGCGGAGATCTCCGAGGACCTGCTCCGGGTGCAGGTGCCGCCCATGGCGGACTGGCTTGAGGGATTCATCCCGATGAAGATGCACGCGCTGATCCGGTTCGGACGCTGGCCGGACATTATCGGCGCGGCCCTGCCGGCCGATCCGGACCTGTACTGCGTCACCACGGCGATGATGCACTACGCGAAGGGGGTCGCCTACGCGGCCACCGGGCGTATCGCGGAGGCGACGGAGCACCGGCGGCGGTTCGCCGACGCCGAGCATCGCGTGCCGGCCTCGCGCGTCATCTTTAACAACACCTGCAGCGACATCCTGCAGGTGGCGGCGGCCATGCTGGATGGCGAGCTGGAGTACCGCCAGGAGAACTACGACGCGGCCTTCGCCCACCTGCGCCGCGCCATCGAACTCGATGACGGGCTGGGCTACGACGAGCCGTGGGCCTGGATGCAGCCGGCCCGGCATGCCTACGGCGCCTTGCTGCTCGAGCAGGGCCGGGTCGAGGAGGCCGAGGCCGTCTACCGGGCCGACCTTGGCCTGGATGGCACCCTGGCCCGGGCCTGCCAGCATCCGGGCAATGTCTGGAGCCTGCACGGCTACCACGAGTGCCTGACGCGGCTGGGCAAAGACGAGCTGGCCGCCGTCATCGGCAGGCAGCTCGGGATCGCGAGCGCGCACGCGGACGTGCCGATCAGGTCGTCCTGCTACTGCCGGCTGACGGCGGCCGATGGCTCCGGTCCGGAGGTCAGCTGATCCAGGCCGAACGGGCCATGACCTGGCCCGCTACCTGGACCGCGACTTCCCGGACGGGCCCGCCGAGCAGCGCCGCGGCGTGCCGGAGCTGGTCCTGCCGGACGGGATCCGGCTCGCGGGCGGCCGCCTCGCCGAAGGCGGTGGCGAGGCGGTCGATCAGGCTAGCGGGGGCCGGCCACTGGCCGACCTGCTCGCGCGCCGCGGGCGTCACCTTGAGCACGTACCAGAATCGGGAGTCCCCCCCGGTCACCGTCTTACGGAAATCGACGTAGGTCGGGTCCATCGCATCCAGCGAGCGAGCCACCTCGGCCAGCTCCAGGCCGGTCCGCGCAGCGATGTCGCTGACCGTGACCATGTAGCTTTCCTCAAGCAGCGCCACGACCGCAGTGAGGACCGGGAGCTCCCTTGCCCCCCACGTGTCTTCCAATGCGTCCCCTGCCTTACCGTCTCGGACTGTGGCTCGCCGGACCAGCGCCGTTCCCGCGCTGCTGAACCCAGGGACCCGAACCGCTGGCTCGCGTCCCGTGGCCGCGCCTACCGCACAGCCGCACAGTTCCTAGTCTCGCCCGGACCGGCCGCGGCTGCATCACTAAGCGCGTATTTGCGCCGTACCCCAGGGATTATGGCGTACGGGAGACGACTCCGGCTTCGCTACCTTAGGCCTCTCACCTGGGGGTGAGCTCCCGGCGGCCACGGCCAGCTCCGCATCGTTGGCCAGCCGGTTAGCGGTTACGATTTAGCCGGTTTTCAGCGCTGGAAACCGGCTAAATCTTCACCGTTGATTCATGCGACGATCAGCCTGCCGGGTAGTGGCGGAAGCTAGCGGCGTACTCGCAGCCGGCCATGCTGCCGGTCGCGCGCGCCGCGTCGCGCAGGAACTTGTCGGGGTCGAAGTCGCCGCCGAGACCGTCCAGGTAGGCGCGGTGCGCGCGAAGAGACGCGATACCCGCGTCGATCGTGGCGCTGACGTCGGTGAAGTGAGTGGGCCGGTTGCTCGCGCCGACATAAATATGGCGGATGCCCGGCCAGGGCGGCCCGGCCTCGGGAAACACCCACTCGTTGGCGGTGTCGCGGCACGCATCCAGCACGGCCAGGCCGACCGCCCGGTGGTCGGAATGGTTGACCGGGCCTTCGTCGCCCCAGGTCAGGTCGAAACTCATGGTGATGACAACCTGCGGCTGCAGCCGCCGGAACGCCGCGGTCAGATCGCGCCGGAGCGGAATCCCGTATTCGAGCAGGCCGTCGGCATGACCGAGGAACGAGACCTCGCTGACGCCGACGGCGGCGGCACCGCGGCGCTCCTCTTCCTCGCGGAGCGGTCCGGCGCGGTCAGGGGCCATGCCCGCGATGCCCGCCTCGCCGCGGGTGGCCAGCAGGTAGGCAACCTGCCGGCCCTGGCCGGTCCACCGCGCCACCGCGGCGGCCGCGCCGTACTCCAGGTCGTCCGGGTGCGCCACCACGGCGACGGCCCGATCCCAGTCCTCAGCCAGCGGCTCCATCGATTCCTCTTCCGGCAGGCGGCATGGTGCCGATCACGCTAGCGCACCGGGCGGGACCGGCAGCCCGCCGAGCCACCGGCCGCCCGCCCGGCTGACCAGGCGTTCCCGGCGCAAGCTGCCGGGCCGGCCCGGCTACGGTGCCCGCGGCCCGGCCTTCTTCGGCCAGGCGAGCCCGTCGCCGACGATGGCCGCGAGCGCGAGATACGCCTCGGCCGTGGCCCGGCTCAGCTGGTCCAGCTCGACCTCGGCCCCTTCCTCCAGGTGCGCGTCGTAGGGAATCCTGGTCACCGCCCGGCACCGGGCGGCGAAATGCTGCTCAAGGCGGTCCAGGTCCACCGTGCTCCGGCTGCCCGGGCGCACGATCGAGAGCACCACCACGGCACCCTGCACCAGGTCGCTGTACTCGTGCGCGGCGAGCCAGTCGAGCGTGGCGCTGGCGCTCCGCGCGCCGTCCACCGATGGTGAGCTGATCAGCACGATCTGGTCGGTGAGGCGCAGGACTCCGGTCATCGCCGAGTGCAGCAAGCCGGTCCCGCAGTCGGTCAGGCAGATCGAGTAGTAGTGCTCGAGCACCCTGGAGACCTCGGCGTAGTCATCCTCGCTGAAGGCGACGGACACGGTCGGGTCGCGGTCCGACCCGAGCACCTCGAGCCTGCTGGGCGCCTGCGACGTGAAGGCCCGCACGTCCGCGTACCGCTCGATCTGGCCGCGCTCGTTCAGCAGGTCGCGGACCGTCGCCGCGGTCTCGAGCCGGACCTTGTCCGACAGGGTGCCGCGGTCGGGATTGGCGTCCACCGCGATGACCCGGTCGCCGCGCAGCGACGCGAGGGTCGCGCCGAGCCCGACGGTGGTCGTGGTCTTGCCCACGCCGCCCTTCAGGCTCAGCACCGCGACCCGGTGATGGCCACCCGCGACCGGCGTGCGAATCCGGCTGATCATGTCCCGGCGGCGCAGCTCCGCCGCCGACTCGGGCACCCGCACCAGCCCCGCGCTGACCTGATACAGGATCCGGCGCCAGCCCGGCGACGGGGCCCGGCGCCGGGCTCGGCAGCAGGTATTCCGGCGTCAGGCTCTCGATTGACTCGACCGGTACATCGGGGTGAGCCGGGCCGGCCGGGCGCCCGCCCGCCGCACCGCGGCGGCCCGCTACGCCTGCCGCGGCGGGCAGCGGAGGCGGCGCGTGCGGGTCGCCCGGCGCTGGCCGGCCGCCGGCCCCCGGCTGCGCCGGACGAGCGCCGGGGGCGTAAGCCGGTGCGGCCGGGCGCGAGCCGCGCGGCGCCGCCGGGCCCGGCTGCTCGGGCGGCTCAAACGGACCAGGCGAGCCGGGCGGGCCGTACGGATCAGGCGGGAAATACGTCTGCCCGGACAGGTACGGATCGGGCGGGAGGTAGGCCTCGGTCAGCCCGTACCCATCGCTGGCGCCGTAACCGGGCGGACCGTAAGCATCCGGCCCGTAGTCCGGCAGCCCGTATTCCGGTAGATCGTTGTCCGCGGGCACCCGGTCCCGGTCGACGGGATCCCAGCCGCGGGCGGGCTCGGCTAAGCCCGGCTGGCCGGGCGAGGTATAAGGCGGCTGCTGCCCGTACAGATGGCGGCCGCGCTGGCGGGCGGCACTTCCGGCGGCGAACCGGCCGGGCTGGGAACTGGCTCCGCCGCACCGGGCCCGGCTGTCTCGGCCTGACCGCGCTGGCCGACCGCGCTGCCCGGCGCGGATCCGAAGGGCTAACCCCGAAGGCTGGGCTAACCCGGAAGGCTGGGCTAACCCGGAAGACTGGGCCGAGCCCGAAGGCCGGGCCGGACCCGGCGGCCCGGCGGCGTCCGGGGACGATCCCGCCCGGTCGCGCTCGCCGTCGGCACCGGGCGCATCGCGGTCACTCCGGTCTGGCTGGTCGTCGGCCGGCCGGTCCTGATACTCGCTGGCCAAGGTTGCTCTCCTCACGCCGCACGGGGGAGAGAATGACGCGCCCGCGCGGACACGCGGAAATAGTGCACTAAGGCCGAGCCTAGGCCAGACAGTCGCCAGCGGCACGCCGGGCAGCCGCTTGAGCCGGACCCAGTCGCCACTTGCGCGCCATCGTCATCACCGGGCCCGGCGGTCCCGGCGCGGCGCGGAGCGGTGGCCTGATCCCGGCCCCTGGGTGCGGCGCAGCCAGGCCCAGCGGCAGACTAGGCACATGAGCGACCAGACGAACTCCGAACAGGAACAGCAGGGCCGGGTGGTCGTGGTCGGCCCCGACGGCGTGGCCGTCGAGACCGATGCCGCCCAGGCAGGCGCGGAGCGCCCGGTCACCGAGATGGTCGAGCAGCCGGCCAAGGTGATGCGGATCGGCAGCATGATCCGGCAGTTGCTGGAGGAGGTCAGGGCCGCGCCGCTGGACGAGAAGAGCCGGGCGCGGCTGAAGCAGATCCACAAGAGCTCGATCAAGGAACTCGAAGACGGCCTGGCGCCGGAACTGATCGAGGAACTTGAGCGGCTGTCGCTGCCCTTCGCCGACGACAGCCTGCCGAGCGAAGCCGAGCTGCGGGTCGCCCAGGCCCAGCTGGTCGGCTGGCTGGAGGGCCTGTTCCACGGAATCCAGACCACCTTGTTCGCGCAGCAGATGGCGGCGCGGGCGCAGCTTGAGCAGATGCGCAGGGCCCTTCCGGCCGGCGCCCTGCCCGGCATGCCGGGCGGACCGGAAGAGGCACCGCCCCGCGGCTCGGGCCCCTACCTGTAGCGGCGGCGCCCGGGACGCCCGGCGGCCCCGGTGAAGGTGCCGGCGGGCCCCGGGCAAGCGCACCGGTAAGAGCTGCCGCTCATGATGGCAGCCGGGAGACCTGGGAACGCAGCCCATCAGCCTGATCACCCTCGGCCAGCGGCTTCAGCATCGCGGGCCGCGACGGCCATAGCAGGACCACCAGTGCCACGATGACGGCGAGCAGGACCACCGGGGTGATCCCCATCCTGATCACGGTCCGCAGCCAGCCCAGCCCGGCCGGCATGATGATCGTGCGCGCAGGCAGGTAGCCGAAGGCGAGCGCCGAGGTACGGGCGAGCAGCAGCCAGTCCAGCCGCGACCACGGCAGCAGCGCAATCAGCGCCCAGCCCAGCCCGTCGTACCAGGGCAGCACGTAGGGCCAGGCCAGCAGCCAGGCAAAGGCGACGGCGAACACCGCGGCCCAGGCCAGCGAGTCGGGTAGCACGTCCGCGCGGCCGGCCGGGTCCAGCGCGGCACCGGGACCGGCGGCCGGCTCCAGCTCGCGAATCGATCGCAGCAGCAGCACCAGCAAGACCACGGCCAGGATGATCGCCGCCGTCTTGGCGGTGTCCTCGGCGGCCGACTCGCCGGTGACGAGGCTGAGCGCGGCCCGCACGCCGCGCCACGGCGAGCCGATGGACACGAAGCTCCCGGCGCGCAGGCCCGGGCGCAGCGACGAGATCCCCCAGGCCGCGATCGAGGCGCCCGCGGTCAGGGCGAACCCGGCGGCCAGGCCGCCGAGCAGCAGCGCGGGCTCGCGCCAGGGGCCCAGGCGGCCGGGCATCCGGCTGGCGGGCATCCCACTGGCGGGCGCCCCACTGGTAGGCACTTGGCTGGCAGGCACCTGGCTGGCGGACGCCTGGCTGCGCGGACGCCTGGCTGGCGGACGCCTGGGTGCCGGATGCCTGGGTGCCGGACGCCTGGGTGGCGGGCGCCGCGCGGCCAGCCGCCGGGGCGGCCACCGGGCTCCGCCCGGCCAGCCACTGCCGGCGCCAGCCGATCACGCAGGCAATCGCCAGCCCGGCGCCGGCCAGGACCATGGTCGGCTTGACCGCGAACCCGAGCCCGATCAGGGCTCCCGCCCCGGCGGCCGCGAGCGCCTGGCGGACGGGACTGGCCGGCCGGGATCCGCTGGGATTTCGCAGCGCGAAGACGACGAGCGCGCCGACTACGAAGACGATCGCCTGACTGTCCACGTGGGCGCCCGCCACCAGCACCTGCAGCAGCAGCGGGTTGGCCGTCCACAGCAGGGCCGCCCGGAGCTGCCGGGCCCGGTCGCCGCGGGCCAGCAGGTGCAGCAGCAGGCCCGTCACCGCGAAGGCGATCACGTTCAGCAGGGACAGCACGAACACGGTGAGGCGGGCTGACGTGCCGCCGATCAGCGAGGCCAGGGCCTGGCCGGCGGTGGCCAGGCTGCCGTAGTCGGACGGGCTGGTCCGCCAGTCCTGCACGGCCCGCGCGACCGGATCGCCGAGCCTGGCCAGGGCCGCCGGGGTGGTCGTATAGGGATCATGGCCGGTGATCACCATCCGGCCGTACGCGGCGTAGCTCAGGTGATCGGAAGAGCCGAACGGCGGCACCAGCGCCAGGGCGACGGCCACGATGACGCCCGCCAGCAGGATCATCCGGGGCGATACCGACCAGCCGCGGCGGGCCGCGTTCATGGTGAGCGCGAGCCCGGCCGTGCCAGCCGCCAGCGCGAGGGCGGCCATCGCGACGACCAGATACGGCGACGGGCTGGCGGCGAAGGCCCACGGCGGCTGGCCGGGCCGGCCGGGCAGCACGGGCTCCATGACTGACGGGCCGGCCACCGCGACGGCGAAGGTCAGCGCGACGCTGACCGCGCTGAGGGTGAGCCCCAGCCGACCCAGGCGATCGCGGGCGGCGCGATCAGTGCCCGCACGACCGGTGCCCGCACGACCGGTGCCCGCACGATCAGTGCCCGCACGATCGGGCACGGCGCGACCAGCGCCCGCACGATCGGGGACGGCGCGCTGAGGGGCGGCGCGCTGGGCGCCGCCGTCCCCTGCGCCGGCACCCTGGCTGGTCATCCCCGGCTGGGCCGCGCCGCTCGCGAGCCGGGCTGCCGGGCGGCCAGCGCCAGGGCGACGTCGCCGAACTGGCGGGCCCGGTGCAGCTGCGAGCGCCAGTCCGTGCCGGTGGCCCGGTGCGCCAGCGGAACCTCGACCTCGGTGATCCGCATGCCCTTGCGGAGCAGGTCGATCGTGAGCCCGGTCTCCGCCCCCCAGCGCGGCGCGAGCGGACGCGCCGCCTCGAAGGCAGCCCTGGTCAGGCAGCGCTGGCCGTTCAGCGGCTGGGCCGGCCGCCATCCGGTCGCGCGCCTGATCCCGGAGCCGGACAGCGAGACGACCAGGCCGTGCCCGCCGCTGCGCGCCCGGTTGCTGAAAACCGCGATCGCCATGTCGGCCTCGCCGGACCGGACCGGGCCGGTCAGCGGGGCCGCCCCGGCGGCTGTCTCGGCCAGGTCGGCGTCGAGGAACAGCAGGTGCCGCGGGCTGACCCGGCCGTCGGCGGCCTCCAGCAGCCGGATGGCCTCGGCCCCGGTCTCCATGGCCGCGGCCTTACCCCGGTTCCGGGCGTGCCGCATCACCGACGCGCCCGCGCGCTCGGCGGCGGCGGCGGTCCCGTCATCGGACCCGTCGTCGACCACGACGACGATGTCCACCCCGGGCAGCCCCGCGGCCGCGGCCACGGTCGCGCCGATCCGGTCGGACTCGTTCCTGGCGGGTATCACCACGGCGACGTCACCAGTCGGCGGCATAGCTGCGATCCTAGTGCCGCAGCCGGCGTCATCAGCGCCATGCGCCCGGCCCGGGAAGCTACAGCGACCGCGGCCGGAAGCTACGGCGGCGGGCGGGAGCTATGGCGACCGCGGCCGGAGACTACGGCAACCGCGCGCGAAGCTACGGCCGCGGCCGGAAGCTAAAGCAACCGTGGGCGGAGCTACGGCTGCGGCGGGCGGAAAGCTACGGCGGCCGGGGCCGGAGGCTACGGCGACCGCGGGCTGGCCGCGGCGGCGGCAGCGGGCGGAAAGCTATAGCGGCGGCGGCGGGAGCTACTGGCCGACTACGGCGGCCGGGTCATCGAGCACGGTGAATACGCTCTCGAGTCCCGTCACTTGCAAGATCTTCCTGATCGCCGGGCGCGGACCGGCAAGTTCCAGGTCGCCGCCCCCTTCGCGGGCCAGCCGCTGGGCGGCGAGCAGCACGTTCATGCCGGTGGAGTCGCAGAATTCAACCCCGGACATGTCCACGATGATCCGGGCGGGACTCCCGGCGGCCACCGCGGCGGCCAGCTCGGCATGCAGCCGTGGCGCTGTGTAGAGGTCGATCTCGCCCGCTACCGACATAACGGTGTGATCGCCCTGATACTGGCACGAGACCTTTAGTTCCACGTGCCGCACCTTACCGCCCGCGGGCGCCGCCGGCCAGACGGCTACGGAGAGCACAAGGCCAATTAGCTCGCAGTGAGCAAATTCGTGCGCGAGACTGGTGCCGTCCTGATGCATGAAGGAGCCGGAGCCCCTCTGATGCGCCCTCAATCAGATCAGCCTGACCAGCAGCGGGAGAGGCCGGTCACGCCCCGGCATACCCCCTTGCACTCCCGGTCACAGCTGGCTGCACCGCCACCGGAAAGCGTCCTGGACGCCAGCCAGGAGCGTCTCGCCGCGGCCCGGCCCGGTGCGGGCCCGGAGCCGGCCGGTCCGCCCGATCCCGGACGGCACGATGCCGCGGCGACCAGACCCGGGCGGGCCGGATCCCGGACCGCCGGATCCAGGCGCGCTGAATCCCGGTCCGCCGAATCCGGCGGGCCCGCTGGATCCGGGCACCGGCCCGCTGCGGGAGCACCTGGAGGCCGTCCGCCTGCACGCCCAGCACGCCTCGTCCTGGCTGGAGACCAGCAGCCACTTCGCGCGGCTGGTCAACCGGGACGGGGTGGTGCCGGTTACGGTCCGGTTCAGCCCGCATGACCTGGCCTTCCTGGCCGAGGCCCGGGAGGAGATGCTCGGCTTCGCCGAACTCGGGCTGCGGCTGATCGAGCTGCACCAGCCACTGGACGCGGCCGAGGCGGCCAGTGATCCGGCCGCCTCGGCGCTACGGTGCCGAAGCTGCATGTGGCGCTGGCCCTGCCCGACATTCCGGACCCTGGCCGAGGTATTGCACGGCATCCGGCCCGGGTAGCCGGACCGGACCCGGGTCTCGTAACCGGACCGGACCGGGTCTCGTTGTGACCATGCGCTGGCTGGCCGTACCGTAGAGCCATGGGACGACTAATCCTGCTGGTCTTGGCCGGTGTCGTGGCGGTCTTTGTCGCAACGTGGATCATTCACGCGTTGATGTTCTTCTTCCTGATCGCGCTGGTCGTAGTGGTCGGCATCGGCTTCTTCCGGTTTGGCCGGCGGACAGCTTCGCGAAAATCACGCGCGGATAGCTGAGCTGGCGCTCAGCCTGAGCGCGTAACAGCGCCTGAGCGCGCAGCAGCGCATGACCGCGTTCTCGTGCACTGACTCAGGTAACCGGTCGCGGCCGATCGTCGGCGCGGCCCTTCAGATGCGTGCCGGGGGCGCCGGCAAGACGGCCCAGACCGTGGTTCCCGGGCTGTCCGCCCGGACGCCCCAGTGATCCGACAGGTACGCCACGATTTCCAGCCCGCGGCCGCCCAGCGAGGACAGCGACGGGTGCGCGGCATGGGGCCGGGTCGGGCCGCCGCCGTCGGTCACCGCGATCTCAACCGACCCGGCGCCGACGATCCAGGCGACCTGCAGGCCCCGGCCAGGCAACGGCCGGGCGTGCAGTATTGCGTTGCTGAGCAGCTCGCTCATGACCAGCGCAGCGTCCCCGACGGCTGCCTCGAAGATCCCCGCGGCGAGCAGGTCCGCGGTGATGCGCCGCCGGGCCACGGCCACACTGGCAGAAGCGCATGGCAGGAGCACGACGCTCGACTCCCTCACCTCCCTGAGCACCCGCCCCCGATGCCGGTACGCGAAGCAAACAGACTCGCTGGGAGCGAGAGTGCCCAGCTCAGGCGTCCCGGAAACCGGCACGCGCCCCTTGAGTCCCAACTGTTTCGCCAGGTAACGGGCCCGCTGCGGCCAGCCGGATATCATGGGCCACCCCGCAGGGGCGTTTCATGGATGTCCGCTGGTGGCCCTATAGCGCCAGCAACGGGACATCGATGAACCTGACGAGCCGCGGGCCCGCGGTTTCCGCCCGCCCAGCGGTACCGTTTCCGCCCAAGGGCGTCAATGAACGTCGTCCCGGCCGATCCGCCCGGACGCGCTGGACAAGGTGAGCTGATGGATCGAGCAGGTCGCCCGGCCACGGACGACAGCACGGCCACCGACGCCAGCACGCCCACCGACGGCAGCACGGCCACGGGCGAAAGCCCGGCGGACAATAGTCCGGCCCGGGACGACGGCGCGAGACCGGCCAGCAGCCCGGCGGACGATAGCCCGGCCGGGGACGACGGCGCGAGGCCGGCCGGTCGGCCGGCGGACACGAGCGCGGGTGCTGGCGACGGGCGGCGGCGGGCGCGGCCCTGGGCCGCGCGCCGCCCGGCACCTGGTGCTGCTGGCCTGCTACCTGGCCGCGGGAATCGCGGCGACCTGGCCGCGTGCGCTGCTGCTGGCCCGGGGGCAGCTGCCGGAGACCCGGACGTGGCCAGCTACGTATGGGACCTGTGGTGGGTACCGCACCAGGTCTTCCGGCTGGACAACCCGTGGTTTACCACGCACATGGCCGCGCCGGTCGGCATCCAGCTCGGCTACGACACCACGATGCCGCTGGTCGGGATGATCATGTCGCCGGTCACGCTGGCCGTTCGGCCCGGCGGTCTCGTTCAACCTGCTGACCATCGTCATGCCCGGCCTGCTGTGCTACGTGATGTACCGGGCCGCCCGGCTGTGGCTGCGCTCGCAGGCCGGCGCGATCGCGGCCGGCGCCTTTTTCGGCCTGTCCTCGATGCTGGCCGAGCAAGACTGGGCGCACCTCAACATCGTGGCCGGCACCTTGTTCCTGCCCATGACCGTGGAGGCCGCCGTCCGGCTGCGCCGCGCTCCGGGCCGCCGCCAGGCCATCATCCTGGGGCTGGTCCTCGGCGCCAGCTCTCCTGGTCAACCAGGAATCCGCGGTACTGGCGGTTATCCTCGCCGCCCTGCTGATCATCCCGTGGCTCGTCCGCCACCCGACCCGGGACCGGGCGGCAGCGCTGATCCTGGGCGGCGTGGTCGCTGCCGTCGTGGCCAGCCCGCAGCTCATCGCCATGATCAAGCAGGCCGGCCCGGCCGCACCGAAGTCGACCCGCATCTGCTCGCGGTCACCAGCAAGAAATACGGCGTGGGGATTACCGACCTGTTCGCGCCCGCCCAGCGGGTCGGCTACTACGGGCTGCAGCAGCTGGCGGCGGCCTCCGGGTCGGCCCAGGACCATGGGCCACCGGCGAGGGCATGCCGATGTTCGGCCTGGTACTGACCGTGGTCGCGCTGTTCGGCCTGGCCGTCTCCTGGCGGCGGCGCAGCGCCTGGCAGCTCGCCGCCTTGTGGCTGGGCAGCGCCTGGCTCGCGCTCGGCGCGACGCTGTATGTCTTCAAGGTCCAGCACGTGCCGTTCCAGCAGATCTGGAACGGCGTCCGGGTCTCGCCGGTGATGCCCTACACCTGGGTGATGCGGCTGCCGGTGCTGTCCGCGTTCCGGGAGGCGGACCGGTTCGCCATTCTCGGCCTGGTCGGCGCCGCCCTGCTGGCCGGCGCCGCCGTCGACTGGCTCCGCTACCACGCCCGGCCGGTGATCGTCGTCGTGGCGGCCCTCGCGGTACTGGAAGCTGGCTCCACCGGCCTGCCAAAAACCGGGCTGATGCCCGCCGCGCTGCCCGCGCTGGATCACGCCATCGCGGCCGACCATTCCGGCTCAATCGTGCTTGACGTGCCATTCGGGCTGCGCGGCGGGATACCGCAGTACGGAAAGCCGTCCGCGCCGCCGGCGCTGGTCCTCGCGACCGCCGACGGCCACCCCCGGGCGATTTCCTACACCTCCTGGGTGCCGCCTAAGACGGCGGCCGGAATCCTGGCGCACCCGTTCTACGCGCAGCTGACTGCAGGCCCAGTCCGGCATCCCGCTGGCGCCGGATCGGAACCCGGCGGGCCACCAGGTGACCGCGGCCGAGCTCGCCGCGGCCAAGGCCGACCTGAGCCGTCTCGACATCGGCTGGGCCCTGGTCTGGGCCCCCCGGTCGCACGTGAACCCGCCGGTGGACGCCTACCTGCGGGCGACCGGCTTCCGGTTCGACTACCGGACCGACCGCGCCCTCGTGTTCAAGTACCCCGGCGGCTGAGCGCGGCCGGCCAGTTGCGGATTCCATGATCACGGAGGATTGAGCACGCTCTGGCCGGCCCGATCCTCCGTGATCATGGGTGGCCTGGGCGGCGCGGCGGCGTCAGCCGCCATTCTCGCCCGCGGAGGCGGGTCTCGCCTCGCCGAGGATGCCCTCCGCGGCGAGGCCGCGCACCAGGCCGCGCAGGCCGGCCGACAGGCCGGTCCGCTCCTCGGGCGAGAGCGAGGCGACGATGCGTTCCTGCCGCGAATGCCATGCCTGCCACACCCGCGCCGCGATGACGCCGCCCTCCGGCGTCAGGTACAGCCGGACGTAACGCTGATTGCCCTCGTCCCGGCCGCGCCGGACCCATCCCTTGCGCTCCAGCCCGGCGGCCAGCCGGCTGACCGTGCTCTTCTCCAGGCCCAGCAGGCTGCCGAGCTCGCCCTGGGCGATCCCGCGCGCCGCGACCAGCTCAATCAGCGCCCGTGCCTCGGAAGCGGAAACCGCCGGGATTTCCGCTGGCCGGCTGCCGTTCGCAGCCTCGCCGGGCGAGCTGCCGTTCTCCGGGCCGGCCGGCCTGACCTGGTGCTCGTCGGCCCCCGCGCCGCCCGCCGGGCTGCCGGGACCGGCGCCCCCGGGCGTGACGGCCGGGCTCACCAACCGGAACAGCTGGGCCAGCAGCCGCTCAAGCTCTGTATCGTTCAGTGGCTCATCCACAACATCAGTTGTATCGCACAACCAGACGGGGGTACAGTCGCGACGTGACAGTTGCTCCGTACAACTCGCGGCCACGGTTCCCGTCCGCCCCGGCGGCCGGTGATCCCTCCCCTGCACGCGCTGCCGGGCGGGCGGCGCCGCGGGGCTGGCACCTAGCCCCAGCGGACCGGCCCGGCCGGGCTTGCGGCGGCTGGGCTAGCGGCGGCGCTGCCGCATGAGCGATGACAGGCGCCTGAGCGCGCCGGGCCAGCTGAGCAACGCCGAGAACCTGCCCGAGGCGACGGCAGCGGTGTCGCCACGGCCATGATGCCGGCTGGATCACTGGCCGAGCTGGCCGCGGAGCATGGCCTGCGGCCCAGCGCCGCGCGCCCGCCGGTGCTCGCCTACCTGCGGCAGCTCTGGCGGCGGCATCAGTTCATCATGGCCTTCGCGACCGCGCGCAACATCGCCATGTACACCGAGGCCAGGCTCGGCCAGCTCTGGCAGGTCCTGACCCCGCTGCTGAACGTGGCCGTGTACTGGCTGATCTTCGGCATCATCCTGGACACCAGCAAGGGCATTCCCGACTTCATCTCGTTCCTGGTCGTCGGGGTCTTCGTCTTCAACTTCACCCAGCGGGCCTTCATCTCGACCTCGACCGTCATCACCGCCAGCCTGCCGCTGATCCGGGCGCTCCAGTTCCCCCGCGCGCTCGCTGCCGCTCGCCTACGTGATCATCGAGCTGCAGCAGATGTTCCTGTCCATGGCGGTGATGGTCGTCATCATCCTCATCCGGGGCGAGCCCGTCACCTGGTACTGGCTGCTGGCCATCCCGGTGCTGCTGCTGCAGACGATCTTCAATATCGGCGTCGGCATGTTCGTCGCGCGGCTCGGCTCGCAGGTGAACGACTTCAGCCAGCTGCTGCCGTTCCTGCTGCGGACCTGGATGTACATGTCGGGCGTCCTGTTCAGCATCCTGACCGTGGCGCAGTCATCCTTCGGCAAGGCGCACCACGAGATCGTGGCGCTGCTGCAGATCAACCCGGCGGCCGTCTATATCACCCTGATGCGCAATGCGATGCTGCTGACCCAGCGGCAGAGCGCCCCGGGCAGCCAAGCCGGGCAACGCGCGCATCTGCGCCCTGTGGCCGGGCACGGCGGCGAATCCGCATCTATTACGCCAGCGCCTACTGTCCCCCGGTGATCAACCCGAAGCACCTGTGGTATTACGCCATAGGCTGGGCAGTGGTCGCCGTGGTGATCGGGTTCTTCTTCTTCTGGCGGGCGGAGGCGAAATACGGCCGTGGCTGAACCAGCGACTGAGCCAATGGTGATCGTGGACGACCTGCACATCGTGTACCGCGTCTACGGCGCGGGCGGCGACCGGGGCACGGCGGCGACCGCGCTGCTGCGCATCCTGGGCCGCAAGACCCGCGGGTCGATCCGCGAGGTGCACGCGATCCGCGGCATGTCCTTCGTCGCCTACCGCGGTGACGCGGTCGGCATCATCGGCCGGAACGGGTCAGGCAAGTCCACGCTGCTGCGGGCGATCGCCGGCCTGCTGCCGCCGGAGCAGGGCAACGTCTACACCACCGGCGAGGCGTCGCTGCTCGGCGTGAACGCCGCACTGCTCGAGGACCTCACCGGCGAGCGCAACGTGATCCTCGGCTGCCTGGCGATGGGCATGACGAAGCAGGAAGCCAAGGACAAGTACCAGAGCATCGTCGACTTCTCCGGCGTCGGCGAGTTCATCGACCTGCCGATGAAGACCTACTCCTCCGGCATGGGCGCCCGGCTGCGGTTCGCCATCGCGGCGTCCAAGAGCCACGACGTGCTGCTGGTGGACGAGGCGCTGGCCACCGGCGACGCGGAGTTCCGGGTGAAGAGCCACAACCGGATCGAGGAACTGCGGCAGGAGGCAGGCACCGTCTTCCTGGTCGCGCACAACCTGGAGGAGGTCGAGATGACCTGCAACCGGGTGATCTGGATGGAACGCGGCCAGATGGTCATGCAGGGCGAGGATGTCATCGGCATCATCGACCGCTATATCGACGCCTCCGGCGGCACGCCGGTGGTTCGCGACCCGGTCACCGGGGAGCGGATCGGCACCGCCCGGATCCCGGCCAAGACCTGACCGGCAGGCAGCCGGAACATGGCGCCCGCCCGGCGCTCCCGGCCATGATCACGCCTCCCGGGCTGCGTCCGGTTACCACGGCCTGAACCCGCCGCGCCGGAAGCTCCCTGGTCACGGAACTGGCGGCTGGCCCCGCGCCGGCCCATCGGCGCTGGCGCAGCGCAGCTGGAGCCGCATGAGGGTGCCGCCGCCCGGCCGCGCGCTGGCCGCTACCTCGCCGTCCTGCGCCCGGGCCAGCTGGCGCACGATGTACAGCCCGAGCCCGATCCCGCCGAACCTCCGCCGGTCGCCGGTCTCGCCCTGGACGAACCGCTCGAACACCCGCTCGCGGTCGGCGGGCGCGATGCCGATGCCCTCGTCCTCGACCGTCACCTCGATCCGCTGGCCGGCCGGCCGGGCCCGGACGGTCACGGTCCCGCCCTCCGGCGAGTACTTGAACGCGTTCTCCAGCAGCTGGCCGACGATGATGTCCGTCGCCATCGGGTCGCCGTAGGCCTCCGGAAGCTCCGGCGGGAGGTCAGCCGCGAGGGTATGCCGGTCCGACAGCGGGCGGAACGCGACCACGGCCGCCCGCAGCAGCCCGGCCAGGTCGAACGGCCCGTTGCTGACGGTCAGCTGGTCCGCGCCGGCCCGGGAGCCGAGCAGCAGCTGCTCCACCAGCCGGGCGAGCGACCCGGCCCGCTCGGCGATCGTCTGCACGGCGCTGCGCCGGTCGGCATCGGCCAGCTTGTCCCAGCGGTTGGCCAGCGTGCTGGCAAATCCCTGCACCACGGTGATCGGCGTCCGCAGCTCGTGGCTGGTGGTGGCCAGGAACAGGTCCTTGGCCTGCTCAAGCTCCTTGGTCGCCGTGACGTCACGGAAGTCGACCACCTTCTCGTCGCGCCCGGCCAGCCCGGTACACAGGACGTCGAGCCAGCTGCCGTTCTGGAGTTTGTGAGCCAGTTTCGCGCCGGGCTCCGGCAGCGGAAACGGCGGCGGCTTGCCGGTGGCGTCCTCGGCGGAGACCCCGGTCAGCCGGTGCGCGGCCGGGTTCCACTGGCGGACCAGGCCGCCGCTGTCCAGCACCGCGATGCCGTCGGCGCTGGCGTCGATCACCGCGCGCTCGTGCGCGCGCTGCTCGACGACCTCCTCGAAGGCCATCACGTTGGACAGCGCCACGCTGGCGTGGCCGGCCAGCAATTCGAGTAGCTCCAGCTCGACATGGCCGACCTTGCGCCGGCTGTAGAGCGCGTAGAGCGCGCCGAAGGGGCGCCCGCCGACGTGCGACAGGCTGAGCGTGATCGTGTGCAGCCCGGGCAGCGCGGACCAGATCAGCTCGCCGAAGCCGCCGGACTCGCCGGTGGCCATCATCACCGTCTTGCCGGAGCGCATGAGATCGCCGACCATGCTGGTGGCCAGGTCGGCGGTGCGGCCGCGGAGCGCGGCCGGCAGCCCGGCCATGCTGACCAGCCGCAGCCGGTCGCCTTCAACCAGCACGAACCCGCCCGCGTCGGCCCGGGTCAGCTCGCGCAGGCTGGCGGCGATCCGGTCCAGCACCGCCTCCAGCTCGAGATGGGCGTTCATGTCGGCCACCACGTCACCGAGCCTGCGCACCACCCGGGCCCGCTCGGCCATGTCGTGCCGGACGTCCTCGTCCCCGCCGGCCTGGTGGCAGACGTTCACCCAGCCGGTCGTCGCGTCGCCGCTGACCAGCGCGCTGGCGTCGATCCGCAGGTCGAGCAGGCCGCCGTCCTTGCGGATCCGGCGGGTGGCGAAGGAGATCTGGCCGCCGCCGCTGACCCGCTCCAGGACCGCGTTGTGCTCGGCTTTCAGCTCCGCCGGGACAATCTGCGGCTGCTTGCCGATGACCTCGGCGGCGGTCCACCCGAACAGGCGCTCGGCCGCCGGGTTCCACAGCACCACGTTGCGGTCGGCGCCGAAGGCCATGATGGCGTTCGCGGCGGACTCGACCACGGCCCGCGCTGTCGCGTCCGTCCGGTCCCGCCCGCTGGCTACCGCCGATCTCGGCCCCACGACCTCATGATGCACCGTGCGGCGGCCGCTGGTCAGCGAAGGCGAGATGCCGCCCGGGCCGGTGCCGCGGCCGGCCCGGGCCGCCGCGGCACCGGCGGTTCACCAGGCCTGGCGCAGCACCCGCAGGACATTCCCGCCGATGACGGCCTGAATGTCGGCGTCCGAGTAGCCGTGCCCGACCAGCCAGCCGACGATGTTGCGGAAGTTCTCGGCCGGGTTCTCCAGGCCCGCCACGAACGGCACCTTGTCGAACGCCGGAGCGCCGGGCGAGTGCACTCCGAGCTGGCCGGCGAATTCGGTGTGGAACCCGACGTGATCGCCGAAGAAGGTATCCGGCCCGAACGCCACGTGCTCAATTCCGAGCAGGTCGGCGCAGTAAGTGAAGTGGTCCATCACGGACTCGATCGAGTGCCGCGGATGCCGCGCGGACAGGGTCGTGTGGGGGGCGGCCTCGATGCCGATGACGCCGCCGGTGCGGGCGCAGGCGAGCAGCACCTCGTCCGGCTTCATCCGCGGCGTCGGCCACACCGACCGGGCCCCCGCGTGCGTGATGCACACCGGCTGCCCCGACACCTCGCAGGTGTCCAGGCAGGTCCGGTCGCTGGAGTGGGACACGTCGATCAGCAGGCCGAGCTTGTTCATCCGCTCGACCGCCCGGCGGCCGAACACGGTCAGCCCGCCGTCGCCCGGCTCCTTCAGGCCGGTGCCGAGCGCGTTGGACTCTGAGTACGCGATGCCGATCTGCCGGACCCCGAGGCCGTACAGGATGTCCAGCCGGTCGACCTCGTTCTCGATCGGGGTCGCCGCCTCCATGCCGAGGACGATCGCCAGGTGGCCGGTCTGCTGCGCCGCGGTGATGTCCGCTACCGTGCGCGCGACCCGCACGTAGTCCTGATGCGCGAGGTCACAGAGCCGCATCCCGAGGTCGTAGATGGTGTCGTCCCATTTCCAGGCCGATTTGCTGGTCACGCAGCCGGTGCCGTCCATCATGTTGTCGAACACGGCGGTGAGGCCGGAGCGGGACAGCCCCTCGTACCCGGTGTGCTGCCGCCCGGTCCTGATGTAGTCGCGCACCCGGGTGATGTCACGGGGCAGGACGACCGGATGATCATGCAGGCTGATCACCAGGCTGTCCCGCAGCAGCCGCTCGGCCCGCTCAGCCTCCGGCGCGGTGAGCCCGGCCTGGTACTCCGGCTCCCGGCCGAGCTCGCCGGCCAGGTCGAATACCTCGTAGTCGTCGGCCGGGGCCAGGTAGGAGTAGGACTTGTAGCCGCGGTAGGCAGGGTCGGGCATCCGGGCCTCGCAATCAGGTGGCAGGGGACTGGGCAGGCTGATCCGCCGGGACGACACCGGGATCCGGGCCGACAACACCGGGATCCGGACCGGGGACACCGGGATCCGGGCTGAGGACACCGGGATTGAGCAGGCCAGCGGGGTCGAGGGCGGTCCGGATGGCGCGCATCGCCGCGATCTCGGCCGCGGACCGGCTCAGACCGAGCCAGCGCGCCTTGGCCCGGCCGATGCCGTGCTCGGCGGACACTGACCCGGCGTGCGCGGCCACCAGCCGGTACACGGCCTCGTCGGCGGAATCGTCGTCCGGCTCCGGGCCGAGCACGTTCACGTGCAGGTTCCCGACGCCGATATGACCGAAGGCGATCACCCGCCAGTCCCGGCCGCGGGCCGCGCCCCGCACCGCCCCGTCCAGCCCGGCGCGGAACGCGGCCAGCCGCGCCATCGGCACGGCCACGTCCATCTTGTGCGGGATCCCGATCGCGCCGATGGCCTCGGTGATCCGCTCCCGGTAGGCCCACAGCGCGGCGCGGCCGGGGCCGTCCAGGGCGACCGCGGTGTCCGCCGGCAGGGCGGCGCCGGCGAGCCGTTCGGCAGCCCGGGGCGGGCCCGTTATCTCCGTGAGCAGGTAGCCGGGGTGCGCGCGGTCAAGCGGCTGCGCCAGCCCGGTCCGCTCCCGGACCAGGTCGAGCCCGGCCGCCTCGAAGTATTCCGCGGCCCGCACCGCCGGGACGGCCGCGCGGATCCGGGCGTGCAGCGCCGCCGCCTCGGTGATCCCGGCCACCCCGGCCAGGAGGACCGCCGCGACCGGCTCGGCGGGCCACAGCCGCAGCCGCGCCGCGGTGATCACCGCGAGCGTGCCCTCGCTGCCCGCCACCAGCTGGGCCAGGTCGTAGCCGGCGCTCTGGCTCGGCAGCCCGGACAGCCCGGTCAGCTCGGAGCCGTCCGCCAGTACCGCCGCCACGCCGATGAGCTGGGCCCGGGTCGGGCCGTAGCGAAGCCCGTGGATCCCGCCGGCGTTCGTCGCGATGGTGCCGCCGACGGTGGCGGAATCCCGGGAGGCCAGGTCCACGCCGTACTCGAAGCCGGCTTTCGCGGCGTGCGCGCGCAGCCGGCTGATCGTCACCCCGGCCCCGGCGGTCACCTGCGCGGCGAGGGCGTCGACCGGGTCCAGCCGGGTCAGCCGGGTGGCCGAGAGCAGCACCGGGCCGGCGCCCTGGCCGGCCTGGCCGCGCGGCGGCGGGACCGAGCCGCCGACCAGCCCGGTGTTGCCGCCCTGCGGCACCACCGCGGCGCGGTGCCGGGCGCAGCACCGCATCACCTCGGCGACCTGGGCGGCCGAGGCGGGCCGGACCACGCAGCTGGCCGTGCCGCGATAGCGGCGGGTCCAGTCGGTCTCGTAGCCCGCCAGCAGCTCGCGATCGGTGAGCAGATGCTGCTCGCCGACGATCACGGCAAGATCCCGCAGCAGGCCGTTCACGATCCAAGCCTCACATGCGGGACGGTCGCTGGAACCAGCCGGGTCCCGCGCGCGTCGAAGGGACATGACGATGAACATGACTCGGGTCCGGGCGGGCGCGCTGTCCGTCCTGACCGCCGCGGTCTGCGCGGCCACGCTTACCGCGTGCGGCACCCACTCAGCCGCCAGCACCGGCGCCGCCAGCGCTAGCGCCCCCAAGGTCTCCCTCGATATTCAGGTGACCAAGCCGGGCGCCAAGGTGGAGCACTGGACGCTGCGGTGCGATCCGGCCGGCGGCACGCACCCGGACCCGCAGGCCGCGTGCAACGTGCTGCTGCACGCGAAGAGCCCGTTCGCCGCGCTACCCGGCCACATGTCCTGCCCGATGATCCCGGCCGGCACGCCGACCGCGACGGTCAAGGGCACCTGGTTCGGCAAGCACGTTGACGCCAGCTTCAACCGGAGCGGTTGCGGCATGCCCCGCTGGTCGAAAGTCGGCCAGATCTTCAACTAACGAACTTCCCCGGCCGGGCCGGTCCCCGCTCGCCCGGCCGGGGAAGCGCGCTCCCGGGCGGGGAGATGCGGTCCGTCCGGGACGGCGCGCTCGCCGCCGTGATCTCCGCCGCCGACCCATGGAGATCACGGCGGACGGGCCGCCGCGGCGTCCGGGCGGCCCGCTACTTGAGCAGCCGGGACATCCGGCGGTCGGCGAGCGGCTTGCCGCCGGTCTGGCAGGTCGGGCAGTACTGCAGGGCCGAGTCGGCGAACGACACCTCGCGGACCACGTCCCCGCATACCGGGCAGGGCTGGCCGGCCCGGCCATGCACGCGCAGCCCGGCCTTCTTCTCCTTCTTCAGGTCCCCGGCGGCCAGGCCGTCGGACCGGGCGATCGCGTCCCGCAGGGTGCTGACGATCACCTCGTGCAGCGCGGCGACCTCCGCGCCGGTCAGGCTGGCGGCCAGCCGGAAGGGCGACATCTTCGCGGCGTGCAGGACCTCGTCCGAGTACGCGTTGCCGATGCCGGCGATGATCTTCTGGTCCCGCAAGACCCCCTTGATCTGCGTCCTGCGCCCGGCGAGTATCCCGGCCAGCACGGCGACGGTGAATGAGGGGTCGAGCGGATCGGGCCCGAGCGCCGCGATGCCCGGGACCAGCGCCGGGTCCGTGACCAGGTAAACCGCCAGGCGCTTGCGGGTACCCGCCTCGGTGAGATCGAAGCCGGCCGCATCGGTGAACCGGACCCGGAAGGCCAGCGGTCCCTTGCCGGGCCGGGGCGGCTCGGGCGGCAGCTTGTCCCGCCACCGCAGCCAGCCGGCCCGGGCCAGGTGCGTGATGAGATGCAGCGCGGGCCCGCCGCCGGGCTCCGGCCCGGTGACCAGGTCGAGGAACTTGCCGTACCGCGCGGTCGCCGTGATCGTCCGGCCGTGCAGCGCGGTCAGCGCCGGATCGTAGGTCTTCAGCACGGCGATCTCCGCGACGTCGGCGCGATCGATGACGCGCCCCACCGCCCGCTCCCGCAGATCGGCGGCGAGTGCCTCTACCTCTGGAAGTTCCGGCACGTTGTCAATTCTGCCCTGCGCCCGGCCCGGCTAGGTCGCCGCCGTGGTCAGGCGGCCGGCCAGCCGCTCCTTGATCGCCGGGCGAGAGCCGAAGACGAGCAGGAAGAGCGCTTCCCGCGCGAGCCGCTGCGCGTGCTGCCCGGCCAGGATCGCGCGGCTGCCCTGGACCGTGACGAGCGCGGCGGCCGCGCGCATGGCGAGCTCCGAGGCGGCCGCCCGGGCGGCCGGCATCTGCGCCGGGGACGCCGCGTCGAGGGCCGCGCGGCACCGGGCCAGCTCGCCATCCAGCGGGCTCGCGCCGATGAGCTCGCAGCAGCGGCCGGCCACCCCGAGCGCCAGTGACCCGTTGGCCCGCAGGTGCATCGCGTCCTGGGCCAGCCAGTCGCGATGCGGCACCGTGGCGATCACCCGGCCAGCGGGCACGAAGTGACCGTCGAACCTGATCAGGGCGGTGCGGCTGGCGTTGACGGCCACCATCCGGAGCAGCTCAGCGGACAGGGTAGGGCCGCCCGGCTCAGCGGGCCGGGCCGGGCCGCCGGGATCGGCGGGGGCAGCGGGCTCGGCGGGCGGGCCTGGCACGGCGGGCACGAACGCCGTCACGACGTTGTCCTGCTCGTCCCGGGCGGCGACATAGAACGTGTCCACCAGACCCCAGCCGGTTACCCACGGCGAGATCCCGTCCAGCCGGTACCCGCCCGCGGCCGGCCGGGCCCGGAGCAGCGGCGGGCCCGGGAGCCCGCCCCCGAGGGCGATCCCGCAGCGGCGGATGCCGCGGCAGAGCGGGCCGAGCCACTCATCCCGCAGCGGGCCGCCCGCGGCGCTGGCGGCCCGCACCGCCCGGTGATGCTGGAGCCAGACGAAAGTCGTGGCCAGGCAGCCGCCGGCCAGGATCTCGATGATCCGGCCGGCCGCTGCGGCGTCGATGCCCGCCGCAGCTTCCGCCCTGTCGGCCGGCGGCCGGCGGGCAGGCCATGCCGTAAAAGCCCTCGGCGGCCAGCAGATCCAGGTGACCGGCCGGTACCCGGTCGCTGGCGTCGGTGTCCATCGCCGCCGGGAAGAGCACATCGGCGGCGATCCGCCTGGCCTGATCCTGCATCGCAGCTGCCCTGGTCACGAGACAATGGTGCCAGCGGGCGCTTAGGCTGCGGCCAGCGCACCAGACGGGCGAGGGAGGGGGAGTGCGAGGCCAGGAGGTGTGGGCGAGGAGGGATTTGAACCCTCACGTCCTTTCGGACACACGGACCTGAACCGTGCGCGTCTGCCGTTCCGCCACCCGCCCTGGGCAAGGCAGTCAGGTTAGCACGTCCTCAAACAGCCCCACACCGCCGATACGATCGGATGGAAGCACGGAAGGGAGGTGCCCCGGTGGGAGTTCTGCAACGCTTCGAGCACAGGCTCGAGGGGATGGTCGAGGGTGCCTTCGCGCGGGCGTTCAAATCCGAGCTGCAACCAGTGGAGGTTGCCAGCGCGGTGCAGCGCGAGATGGATGACCGCGCAGCGATCGTCGCGCAGGGCCGGACGCTGGTGCCGAACGATTTCGTGGTCGAGCTGGCGGACACTGACCACGAGCGCCTTAAGGTTTACGCCGACAGCCTCGGCATCGAGCTGGCCACCCTGGCCCGCGAGCACGCCAGGGAGCAGGGGTACTCCTTCGTCGGGCCGGTCCGGATGCGGTTCGAAGGGGTGTCCGACCTGACCACGGGTACCTTCAGGATCCGGTCCGGGGTAATCCGCGGCACCACCGTCGAGGACGGCGAGATCCGCCGGCCATCCAGCGATCTCCAGCACCCGCCGGGCAGCTTCAACGGCGCGCCCAGGCTGCTGGTCTCCGGCCCGGAGCCGGGGGCGGACGGGAACACGCAACGCACCTACGAGCTCAGCGCGCCGCTGACCATCCTCGGCCGCGGCACCGACTGCGACCTGCGCCTGGTTGACCCGGGTGTGTCACGTCACCACGCCGAGATGCGGGTCGAGGACGGCGAGGTCGTTCTCGTCGACCTGGGCTCAACGAACGGCACTTTCGTCAACGGCCAGCCGGTGCGGCGCGTCTCCCTGACGGACGGCACGCAAGTCACCCTGGGCCGGACCAAGCTTGTCTTCCGCCGGGACGGAATTTACTGATACCGCATCCGGCCGCGACCCGCCCGTGCCGGGGCGCACCTGCGCAGGAGCGAAAGGCAGCAACGGCCACCGAGGACATATGACCAGATGAATGCGCTTACCCTCACCCTGATCAGGCTGGCGTTCCTCGCCGTCCTCTGGCTCTTCGTCATCGCCGCCGTGGGGGTCGTGCGCACTGACCTGTTCGGACCTTCCGTGACCGGCCGCCGGCAGGCCCGCAAGCGGCAGCAAGCGCGATCCAGGCCGGCCCAGCCCGCCAAGCCGCCCCGGCCCGGGCGGCCCGGGCGGGCCAGCCGGGCGGCACCGCAGCAGCTGCTGGTGACCGGGGGCGACCTGGCCGGAACCAGCATCGGCCTCGCGGATCAGCAAATCACTATCGGTCGCGCGAATGACGCCACCCTGGCGCTCACCGATGACTACGCTTCGAGCCGACATGCCCGGCTGTTCCCGCAGGACGGCCAGTGGATTGTCGAGGACCTCGGCTCGACCAACGGCACCTACCTTGATCGCCAGAAGGTGACCCAGCCGACCCCGGTGCCGGTCGGCGTGCCAATCCGCATCGGCAAAACCGTTCTGGAACTGCGCAGATGACATTTGCACTCCGCTACGCGGTCCGCTCCGACGTCGGGCTCCTCCGGGAAGGCAACGAGGACTCGGCGTACGCGGGGCCGCACCTGCTCGCCATCGCCGATGGCATGGGCGGGCATGCCGCCGGTGAGGTGGCGAGCGCCGTGGCCATCTCCGCGCTCGCCGGGCTCGATCAGACGCCGGGCACCGACCTGCTTGACCCGCTGGCCGACGCGGTCGCCCGGGCCAACACCACGCTGCACGAGATGAGCCTGGCCGACCCGGCCGTGGAGGGCATGGGCACCACGCTGACCGCCATGCTCTGGCAGGACGCGCGCGTCGCGCTCTGCCACATCGGCGACTCCCGGGCCTACCTGCTGCGCGACGGTGACTTCAGCCAGATCACCCGCGACCACACCCTGGTCCAGTCGCTGGTGGACGACGGCCGGCTGACCCCCGAGGCGGCCGCGAGCCATCCGCAGCGGTCGCTGCTGCTGCGGGCGCTGGACGGCCGGACCGAGGCCGAGCCCGACCTGTCCATCCGCGAGGTCCGGCTGGGCGACCGGTACCTGCTGTGCTCCGACGGGCTGTCCGACGTGGTCACCGAGCAGACCCTGCACAAGACCCTGCTCACCTATCCCGACCTGGACGGCGCGGTCCTCCAGCTGGTCGAGCTCGCCATCCGCAGCGGCGGCCCGGACAACATCACCTGCATTGTCGCGGACGTGATCGACGCCGCCACCTGGCCGGACGGGGCGAGCCAGGCGGCGGTCATCGCGGGCGCGGCATCCAGCAGTGACGGCACGCACCCGCTGCGCACGGACAGTCCGGCCGGGCGCGCGCACCAGCTCACGCAGGTCTCGGCCCGGCCGTTCTCCGACACGGCCGACTTCGGCGACGAGCCGGCCGCGGCGCCGAACCACACCCGCACCAGCCATCGCCGCAGCAGCAACGGCGACGGCGACGGCGAATACGACGATGCGGCCGACTTCGGCGACGACGACGCGCGGTGGGCGCGGCGCCGCTGGCCCGTCGTCACGTCCATCCTGGTCATCCTGCTGCTGCTGGTCGGCGGCGGCGGTTACGCGGCCTGGCGCTATACCCAGGACCAGTACTACGTCGGCGCGGCCGACGGCCAGGTCGCCATCTTCCGCGGCGTTAACGAGCAGGTGGCCGGCATGAGCCTGTCCAGCGTCTACGACCGGACCGGCATCCCGATGTCCGGCGTGCCCGCCAGCGATGCCAAGCAGGTCCAGGCCACGATCATGGCCTCCGGGCTGGCCGATGCCCGCGGCATCGTGCTGAACATCAGGCACGGCTACGTGTGCCAGCAGGCCTTCATCGCCGTGCAGCAGTGGACGGCGGGAAAACCCAAGCCGCGCAAGGTCAAGCGGAAGGTACACGGCAAGACGGTCGTGCACGTGGTCACGCCGAAGTACCGCCCGAAGCCCCCGGTGCCCAGCTACTGCCCGCCGCAGCAAGGCGGGTCCGCATGACCGCGGTCACGACGCATTCTGGTGCCGGGGCCGCCGCCGAGCCCGGTACGCAGGCCCCGATGCCCCGGGGCAGGCGCAGCACCGAGCTGCTCATGCTGGTCTTTGCCGTGGGCGTGGTGCTGGCCGCCTACGCCAGCGTCGGCCTCGGACTGAACGGCAAGCTGCCCGCCGGGCTGGCCGAGTACGGCGCCGCCTTCGCGGTACTGGTCTTCGCCGCGCACCTCGCGGTACGGCGGCTCGCGCCCTATGCCGACCCGCTGATGCTGCCGCTCGCGGCGCTGCTGAACGGCCTGGGCATCGTCATGATCTACCGGCTCCAGGAATCCGGCCGGAACGGGAACCCCGGCACCAGGATCATCACCATGACCTCCTCGACCACCGCCTACCAGGTGGTGTTCAGCGCGGTCGGCATCGCCGCCTTCATCGCGGTCCTCGCGGTGATCAGGGAGCCGCGGGTGCTGCAGCGCTACACCTATACCCTCGGCGCGCTCGGCCTCGTGCTGCTGGCCATCCCGGCGGTGCTGCCGAGCAGCATGAGCGAGGTCAACGGCGCGAAGGTGTGGATCATCATCGGCGGATTCGAGATCCAGCCGGGCGAGTTCGCCAAGCTCGCGCTGGCCGTTTTCTTCGCCGGTTACCTGGTGGCCAAGCGGGACGTGCTCGCGCTGGCCGGCCGCCGCGTGCTCGGCATTGACCTGCCGCGCGCCCGTGACCTCGGCCCGGTGCTGATCGCCTGGGGAGCCAGCCTGCTGATCCTCATCTTCGAGACCGACATCGGGACCTCCGCGCTCTTCTTCGGCCTGTTCGTGGCCATGCTCTATGTCGCCACCCAGCGGACCTCCTGGCTGCTGATCGGGATCGGCCTGTTCGCGGCCGGCACGTACGCGGCCAGCCGGCTGTCCGGCCACGTCGGGGCCCGGTTCACGGCCTGGCTGCAGCCGTTCACCCACGCCAACGTGTTCTGCACGGCCGCGCAGACCCACTGCGTCTCGTCCTACCAGCTCGCCCAGGGAATGTACGGGATGGCCTTCGGCGGCATCCTGGGCACCGGCCTCGGCCATGGCCAGCCGTTCTTCACGCCGCTGGCGCAGAGCGACTTCATCATCACCGCGTTCGGCGAGGAACTCGGCCTGACCGGGCTGATGGCCATCCTGCTGATCTTCGGGCTGATCGTGCAGCGGGGCCTGCGCGCCGCCATCCAGGTCCGCGATCCCTTCGCCAAGCTGCTGGCCGGCGGCCTGTCGTTCGTGCTGGCCCTGCAGGTCTTCGTGATCGTCGGCGGGGTGACCGGCCTGATCCCGCTCACCGGCGTGACCACGCCGTTCATGTCGCAGGGCGGCTCCTCGCTGATCGCGAGCTGGGCGCTGATCGGGCTGCTGATGCGGATCAGCGACACGGCCCGGCGGCAGGCCCCGCAGCCCATCCAGGACGAGGGCATGACCCAGATAGTGCGGGCCGGATGATGGCCGCGAGCGCTCCGGCCGCCCGGCCGCGCCGGGGGGTGCGCGCCCGGTGAACCGCGCCTTGCTCCGGCTCTCCCTGGCCTGCCTGGCCTTGTTCGCGCTGCTGCTGCTCAACGTGACCTACGTGCAGGCCTTCGAGGCCACCAGCCTCGCGTCCAAGCCGGGGAACTCCCGCGTCTTCGACGAGCAGTTCCAGTACAAGCGCGGCTCGATCACCGCGGCGGGCGGGGTCACGGTCGCCGAGTCCCGGCCGGCCAGCGGGGGCACTTACCGCCGGTTCTACCCGTCCGGGCCGGTCTACGCGCCGGTGACCGGCTACGACTCGATCTACGGTCCCTCGACCGGCGGCACCACCGGCATCGAGTACACGGAGAACAAGGAACTATCCGGCACCGACCCGGGCCTCGCCGTGCACAACCTGATCGACCTGATCACCGGCAAGCCCCGGCTGGGCGCCAACGTGGAACTCACGATCAGCCCCAAGGCGCAGAACGCCGCGTACGCCGCGCTGAAGGCGCAGGGCCGTCCCGCGGCCGCCGTCGCCATCGACCCGCAGACCGGCGCCATCCTGGCCATGGCCTCGTATCCCACCTTTAACCCCAACCACTACACCACGACCAACGGCACCAGGCTGAACCGGATTGACCGGGCCTACCGCCGCGACCCGCTGCAGCCGCTGCTCAACCGGGCCACTCAGGCCACGTTCCCGCCCGGATCCTCGTTCAAGGTGGTCACGGCCTCGGCCGCGCTCTCGACCGGCACGGTAGCCAGCCCGCAGACCGCCATTCCCGCGCCGACCAACCTGCAGCTGCCCGGCACCACCCATGTACTGATCAACGACGATAACGAGGCCTGCGGGGACGGTCACCCGCCGATGATCTACGCGTTCACCATCTCCTGCAACACGGCGTTCGGCGCTCTCGGCATCAAGCTGGGCGGCCGCACGCTGCGGGACTACGCGAACCGGTTCGGGTTCAACTACCCGGACCTGACGGTCCCGCTGCCGGTCACGCCGAGCGTCTTCCCCCGGGTCCGCAACCCGGACTTCACCGCTTACTCGGCCATCGGCCAGTACAACGACGAGGTGACCCCGCTGCAGGAGGCGATGCTGTCCGCCACCATCGCCAACGGCGGCACGCTGATGACCCCGTACCTGGTTCAGCAGGTGGTGGCGCCCGACCTGAGCCCGGTGCAGACCGCCAAGAAGACCGTGCTGTCCCATGCGATCAGCGCGCAGGTGGCCAGTGAAATGAAGACGATGATGATCAGCGTCACCCAGAACCCGGCCGGCACCGCGTACCAGACCGCCAACTCGTCCATCGCCGGCGTGGTGATCGCGGGCAAGACGGGCACGGCGCAGAACGGCGTGAACAACACGAACCTGAACGACGCGGTCTTCACCTGCTTCGCGCCGGCCAGCAACCCGCACGATAGCCGTCGGCGTCATCGTGAAGGGCGGCGGCTTCGGCGCCGCGGCCGCGGCGCCGATCGCGGTCAAGATCATCCGGGCATTCCTGGGGATTTCATGAACGGACCCCGGGCCGCGGCAGTGACCGCGGCGCGCAGACCCAGCCGCGGGCGGGCGGTAACGTGGCCTTTCCGGCCGCGAACGACGATGACGCAGGACGGTAACTTCCAGTGCGAGACATGACCCAGCCCCGGCTGCTCGGCAACCGTTACGAGCTCGACGGGGTCGTCGGGCGCGGCGGCATGGCCGAGGTTTACCGGGCCAGAGACATCCGCCTCGATCGCATCGTGGCGGTGAAGACGCTGCGCGAGGACCTCGCCCGGGACCAGACCTTCCAGGCCAGGTTCCGGCGCGAGGCGCAGTCCGCCGCGTCGCTGAATCATCCGTCGATCGTCGCCGTCTACGACACCGGCGAGGACATGCTCGGCCCGACCCCCGTCCCCTACATCGTGATGGAGTACGTCGACGGCCGTACCCTGCGCGACCTGCTGCGGGAAGACCGCAGGCTGCTGCCGGAACGGGCGATGGAGATCGCCGACGGCGTGCTGCGGGCGCTGGACTACAGCCACCGCAACGGCATCGTGCACCGGGATATCAAGCCCGGCAACGTCATGCTGACCAAGGCCGGCGACGTCAAGGTGATGGACTTCGGCATCGCCCGGGCGGTCAGTGACGCGCAGGCCACGATGACCCAGACCGCCCAGGTCATCGGCACCGCGCAGTACCTGTCCCCGGAGCAGGCCAGGGGCGAGCGGGTGGATGCCCGCAGCGACCTGTACTCCGCCGGGTGCCTGCTGTACGAGCTGCTCACCGGCCGGCCGCCGTTCACCGGCGACTCCCCGGTCGCGATCGCCTATCAGCATGTCCGGGAGAACCCGATCCCGCCGTCGCAGGTGGACCCGGAGATACCGGCCTGGGCCGACGCGATCGTGCTGAAGGCCATGGCCAAGGATCCGGCCGACCGGTATCAGTCCGCCGGGGAGATGCGCGTTGACGTCCAGCGCGCGCTGTCCGGCATGCCGGTGGCCGCGCCGACCCGCACCGAGATGTACCAGGGCACCCGGCGGATGGGCCAGGGCACCAATGCCGCGGGCCCGACCAGCGCGCTCCCGGCCTACCGCTATGGCCCGGAGGACCAGCCGCCGTCCGACGGCCGCCGCCGGATCTGGCTGTGGGTCGTGATCGGCCTGGTCGCGCTGCTGCTGCTGGGAACAATTGGCTATGTCCTGCATTACGCGGCCGGCGGCGGCGGGAAGATCTCGGTGCCGAGTGTCGTGCGCCTGACTCAGAGCGCCGCGGAGAAGAAGATCGCGAACGCGAAGCTGGAATCCAGGGCGGTGGACGACGTGTCAGCCAGCATCCCGAAGGGGGAGGTGATCAGGACCTCGCCCGCCGAAGGGACGCTGGTCCCCGCCAACAGCACGGTCACGCTCTATGTCTCCTCCGGCCCCGGGAAGAAGACCGTGCCCCCGGTCGTCGGGCAGAAGGAAGCCCAGGCCGAGACCACCCTGGAGAACGCGGGCTTCATTGTCCATTCCAAGACTGATTCCACCTCGTCCGAGCCGCAGGGCACGGTCGTCAGCCAGGACCCGGCCGGCAACACGCAGGCCAAGCAGCACTCGACGGTCACGATCACCGTATCCGGCGGCGGCATCCCGGTGCCGGACGTGATCGGCCAGCAACTGCAGGCGGCAGAGGCGAGCCTCACGGCGGCCGGCCTGAGCTATCGGATCAGCTATGAGCCGGCCGGGCCCAACCCGCCGGGCACCGTGGTGCTGCAGCACCCGGGGCCGAACCAGTCGGTCCCGGCCGGAAGCCAGGTCAAGCTCACCGTGGCGCAACCGCCGACCCCGACGCCGACCCCGACGCCGTCGCCGACCCCCACGCCCACACCGACACCGACCGCCGACACCGTCGACCTAGCCCGGGAGGGGCCGTCGGCCTAGCCGGGAGGGCTTGCACCGCTCGGGGGCGACGGCGCAAGCCCTCACCTAGCTTGTCGCTGGCCCGGTCACTGGCGTTACGTTTTGTCGTTAATTACTTACTGTGCGCGAGATCCGGCAGCTAGCTGGCCGCGCGGGCCGCATGCACTCCCCGGAGCAACTACGCTTACCGGCAGAGGCTCGTGCGGCTGCCCCGTATCCGGTGCTGGCGCGGGCCCAGGGTGGCGAGACCGACCAGGAGACGACCGTGCCCAAGTCCCGCGTGAGAAGCAAGGCGGTCTACACGCCGCCGCCAAGGTCAGCGAAAGCACAGGTCAGTCCCCGCTGGCTAGTGCCGACCATGCTCGGCTGCCTGCTGCTCGGGCTGGTCTGGATCTCGCTGTTCTACGTCACGAGCGGCAGCAATCCGCTGCAGAGCCCGCTGGGCAGCTGGAACCTGGTGGTCGGTTTCGCGTTCATCATCGCCGGGGTCTCGCTCGCCACCAAGTGGCGCTAACGGTCACGCGCCACTAGGGCGCGTCCGCTGCGCGGTGTCAGCACCACTACCGCCGGTGGTCATGCGGTCAGCCGAGCCCCGTGGTCAGCCGCCGCCCGTGGTCAGCGCGGCCGCCAGCTGATGATCCCTGATCACGACGGTGACCAGCAGCAGCACGATCATGGCGGCGGTGGCCGCCCCTTGCACCAGCGCCCGTGTCCGCGGCGGTTGTTGCGGCGCGTAGGCGTAGGCGGCGGTGAGCAGCCCGCCCGCCAGCAGCCCGCCCAGGTGCGCCTGCCAGGCGATGAGGCTATGCCCCACGAACCCGATGAACAGGTTCAGCAGCAGCACCATCACGATCCACCGGCTGTCCAGCCGCAGCCGCCTGGCCACCACGAACCAGGCGCCGAACAGGCCGAAGATCGCGCCGGAGGCGCCGAGCGCCAGCACGTTCGGCGGGCCGATGACAAAGAACATCACCGAGCCGCCGACCGCGCTCACCAGGTACACGGTGAGGTAACGCAGGCGGCCGAGCAGCCGCTCAAGCTGCGGGCCGACCAGGATGAGCGCCCACATGTTGAACACGATGTCCAGCGGCCCGAGGCTGCTCAGCCCGGGCGGCGGCAGGAACGCGGAGGTGATCAGCCGGTACCACTGGCCCTGCGCGACGCCCTGCAGCGATCCGTTCGCCGAGAACCTGGCCTGGCCGAGCATGCCCCAGTCATTCGCGAGTCCGGGCCGCGCGAACTCCACGATGTAGAGCGCGATGTTGATGCCGACCAGGGTCCACGTGACCACCGCGCTGGCGGTCGCCCGGCCGCCGAACACGGCGCCGGCGGTGCGGACGCCGCGATTTCCTTCCCGCACGCACTCGACGCATTGCTGGCCGACCGCCGCCGAGCGGAGGCAGTCCGGGCACGCATGCCTGCCGCATCGCACGCAGGATACGTAGGTCTCACGGCCCGGGTGCCGGAAGCAGGTCGGCGGGCTGGCCTGCTCGCTGGTACCGCCTGGGCCGGGGGGGACGGCCATAGCCTTATCCCGCGGATCCCGGCGCGTCGCCCTCGCGCTCGATCACGACCGACTCGAGCACGACGTCGTTGACCGGCCGGTCGTTGCGCCCGCTCGCCACCTTGCTGATCTGGTCAACGACCTCGCTGCCGCCGATGACCTCGCCGAAGATGGTGTGCTTGCGATTCAGCCAGGGGGTCGGGACGGTGGTGATGAAGAACTGCGAGCCGTTGGTGCCCGGGCCGGAGTTGGCCATGGCCAGCAGGTACGGCCGGTCGAAGGTGAGATCCGGGTGAATCTCGTCGGCGAACTTGTAGCCGGGCCCCCCGGTGCCGGTGCCGAGCGGATCCCCGCCCTGGATCATGAAATCCGGGATCACCCGGTGGAAGATCGTGCCGTCGTAGAGCTTCCCGCCGGGCTGCCTGGTGCGCGGATCGGTCCATTCGCGCGATCCCTCAGCGAGGTCGACGAAGTTCCGTACCGTCTTCGGCGCATGATCGGGAAAAAGGCGGACCGTAACCGTTCCCTGGTTGGTCCGTAGCGTTGCCGTGAGCGTATTCGTCATGAGAAGAATCCTCGCACGACCGGAGGAGTGCGGCGGCCAACCCCGCTGCGAGGATCAGCCGCGGGAGATCTCCCCACGTCGGACGGCTGCGGCGAAGCCGGGCGGAAAGGGTTGACTGTGCCAGGCTGGGGAAGTGACACAGGCGGAAGTACTCCCTGGGAGGTAAGAGTGTCGCTAATGACAAGAAAGAACGGTTCCGGAGAAGCCGGGACCCTTGGTCGAGGGCGGCAGCAATCGTCCGAGGCCGCGCCGCCCGCGAAAACCGCCGGAGTGGTCATCAAGCAACGCGCCGACGAGGCCGCCGCCATAGCCGTGCCGCTGGCCAAGAACGCCGGAGTGGTGATCAAGCAGCGCGCGGACGGAGCAGCGGCCATAGCCGTGCCGCTGGCCAAGAACGCCGGGGTGGTCCTCAAGCAACGCGCGGACGGCGCGGCCGCCTGGGCCGCCCCGCACGTGAACGATGCCCGCGCCTGGGCCGCGCCCCGCGTCGAGCAGGCCGGTGTCGCGGTGGAGGCGAAGATCGCGCCGCAGGTGTCGGACATGCTGACCAAGGCCGCACGGCAACTGGACCCGGTGCCGAAGGTGCCGGAGAAAAGGAGTCACGCGCGGCTGGCCGGCGGGATCGCGCTGCTGGCCGCGGTCGCCAGTGCCCTGGCCGCGGCCGCCCTGGTGCGTAAGCGGCTCCGGTCCGCCGGCAGCGCAGAACCGGACGAGGCCGCCGCGGCGGACCAGCCCGGCGCGGCCGACCAGCCCGAAGCGACGGCTGCCGCCGACGCCAGTCAGGCCGAGGTGAACGGGCAGGTCCGCACGCGCACGCCCTGACCGCTGCCGGTCGCAACCGGCGCCCGGCCACGGCACAATGCAGCTGTGCTCTTGTCTGAACTCGCGCGCACGTCAGCGGCGGTGGCCGGCGTGCAGTCGAGGCGCGCCAAGATCGAGGAGATCTCGGCACTGCTCGCCGCGGTGCCGTCCGGCGAGGTGCCGGTCGCGGTGGCCTTCCTGTCCGGCGAGTTGCGCCAGCGCCAGATCGGGGTCGGCTACGCGGCGCTCGGGGACTTGTTCCCGTCGGCGGCCCCGCTACCGGCGCGCCTTCCCCGGCCGCCGACTCGGCCGCCGGGGCGGGCGGAGGGCATGACGAGCGGGCCGGTCCGGCCGCGGAGCCAGCCCTGACGCTGGCCGAGACCGATGCGGCCTTTGCCGCCATCGGGGCCGTCACCGGCCCGGGCGCCCAGTCTGAGCGGCGCCGGCTGCTGGCCGCGCTGCTGAGCCGCGCCACCGACGGCGAGCGCTCGTTCCTGATCCGGTTGCTGGCCGGCGACCTGGGGCAGGGCGCCCTGGAGGGCGTCATGACGGAGGCCATCGCGCGGGCGGCCGGCGTGCCAGCCGGCCTGGTGCGCCGTGCTCATCAGCTGGGCGGGTCCCTGCCCGAGGTGGCCCAGGCCGCGCTGGGCGGGCCCGGCGGGCCAGACGGCGACCGCGCGCTGGCCGCGCTACAGTCCTTCACCCTGCAGGTGGGCCGGCCGCTGCGCCCGATGCTCGCGGCCTCAGCGCCGAATATCGGCGCCGCCCTGGAGCGGATATCCCCTGCCGCAGTGGAATGGAAGATTGACGGAATCCGGATCCAGGTCCACAAGCAGGACCATGAGGTGACGATCTTCACCAGGACGCTCGACGACATCACCGCCCGGGTCCCCGAGATCGCCGCTGCCGTGCTCGGCATCGGCGCGGCGGCCGCGGTGCTGGACGGCGAAGCGGTGGCCCTGTTCCCGGACGGGCGCCCCCGGCCCTTCCAGGTCACCTCGGGCCGTGCGGCCAGCCACGACAGCACCGGGCAGCAGCAGGCTGACCTGCCGCTGACCCCGTTTTTCTTCGATCTCCTGCACCTCGACGGCACCGACCTGATCGACGCGCCAGGCAGCGAGCGGCGTGCGCTGCTGTCCCGGATCCTGCCGGACGCGCTGGTGATCCCGCGCATCGTCACGGCGGATGCCGTCGCGGCCGCGGAATTCTTCAGTGACGCCGTCGCCCGCGGCCATGAGGGCGTCGTGGTCAAGTCGCTGGACGGCGGGTACGCGGCCGGCCGCCGGGGCAGTGAGTGGATCAAGGTAAAGCCGCGGCACACTCTCGACCTGGTCGTGCTGGCCGCCGAGTGGGGCCACGGGCGGCGCCGCGGCTGGCTGTCCAACCTGCATCTCGGCGCGCGCGATCCCGGCCACCGGCGGCCTGGTCATGCTGGGCAAGACGTTCAAGGGCCTGACCGACGAGATGCTGGCCTGGCAGACCACGCGGCTGCTTCAGCTCGCCGATCCGCCGCGGGCGCCGGGCGAGGCGGCCGGCAGCCCGCACGGGGTCGTGCGAGTCCGCCCGGAACTGGTCGCCGAGATCGCCTTCGACGGCGTGCAGGCGAGTTCCAGGTACCCGGGCGGCGTCGCGCTCCGGTTCGCCCGGGTGGTGCGGTACCGCCCGGACAAGGCGGCCGCAGAGGCCGACACCATCGACTCCGTCCGCGCCGTCTGGGGCGGCTAGCCGGGAACCGCGCGGAGCCACCCGTGATCGTCGGTGACATAGGCATCGAGCGCGAGACCCGCTTCCCGCAGGCATGCCCGCAGGAATTCGTCGTCAAGCTGCCGGGCAGTGAACGACTGGGTCCAGATCCGGCTGCCGACCTCGTACACGACCGTCGCGGCGACCAGTCCCGGGCCGGGCCGGGTCACATCGCGCAGCCGGAAGGTCATGCCGTCGGCCGAGGTCCGCTGCGATGGCCCGGCGCTGGCGAACCAGGACGGTGGATGCTGCTGGATAATTACGCAGCCGTGCGGCGTCACGTGCTCAGCACAGGTCCGCAGCAGGGCGCGGCGGATCTCATCGTCCGGGACGTTGATCAGATGCGATGCCAGCAGCACGACATCGAAGCGCCGGCCCAGGCGGAGATCCTGAATAACGGCCTGCACGGTGTCCGCGCCGCGGACGTGGGCCAGCATCTCCGCGGACTCATCAACGGCGACAATCGGGTGGCCAAGCGCAGCCAGGGCAGTGGTGACGCGGCCGGTGCCGCAGCCGAGCTCAAGGATGGATGCGCCGCCGGGAATGGCGGCCTGGATAATTCCCGGGTCATCGCCGGGCGGCAGCAGTGCGTAGAAGTCAACCGCGCATCCGTCGGGCGTGATCACTCCGGGGCCGGTGCCGCTGCTGCCGCGAGTTTCCATGGCGCTACCTCCTGGTCCGACGGTACTGCCGGCCGATATTTCCGGACTGGCGGCTATTTCCGGACTGACGCGGCCTACCAGATCGGCCGCAAACCGCGCCCGGCCCGGTGCGGCATCCGGGCATTGAGCTCGCGGAGGGAGTCGGTCAGCTCGGCCATTCGCTGATCGCCGATCACCTCGCGCCACCCGGCCTCAAGGTCGGCCAGGATTGCCTCGGTCAGCCGGATGCACTCCCAGCCGGCCTCGGTGAGCACAACCAGCTTGCCCCGGCGGTCAGTGGGATGCGGCCGCCTGCGCACGTAGCCGCGCTCCTCCATCTCGTCCACTAGCTGCGACGCCGCCGACCGGGTCACGCCGAGATGGACGGCCAGCTGCTGGCCGGTGGCACCGTCGGGAGCCAGCCGGGAGAAGGCGAAGCCGTAGGCGGGCCTGATATCGCTCAGGCCGGCCTCGCCGAGACGCTGATGCAGCTGATCGATCATGCTGCGCAGGCCGAGGGCGAGCAGCGTCACCAGCTCGTAGCCGCCGGATGGACGATCTTCCAATTTTCTTCCCCTGGCAAAGTTGTTAAGTTGCTGTACAAGTCAGTATGTTGTTAAGCAACTTTACAACTCAGTGAGGAGACTCGCCGTGCCGCTGATCAGGAAGGCTGACGCGCCGACTTTCACGACCCCGAACGCGGTCATGGTCACGCATGCGGGTCCGAGCCTGGGCTCGGCCGGCCTCAGCATGTGGCAGGTACAGATGGAGCCTGCCGCCGCCGGGCCAGTGCACCTGATCGACCGTGATCAGGTCTACCTGGTCACCGCGGGCAGCCTGACCATCCTGGCCGACGGCGCGGAGAGCCGCGCGCTGGCCGGGAGACGCGGTCATCATCCCGGCCGGGGCGACCCGGCAGATCCGCAATCAGGGCGAGATCGCGGCCGTCGCGATCGTCTGCATGACGGCGGGCGGCCGGGCCACGCTGCCTGACGGAGCGGACCGCGGCCCGCTGCCCTGGGCCGCCTGACCAGCAGCCCGCTGCCCTGGGCCGCCCGACCAGAGGCCCGGCGCCTGGGCCCGCCTGACCAGGAGGCTAGCGGCCGGCGGCCGGCCCATCGATCCGGTCGAGCCGCGGGAACAGGACCGACGCGAGCAGCCGGGTGTCATCGAACATGTGCAACCCGGCCAGCTCGGCCGCGGCGTACCAGCCGAACGGATGACCGGGCTCGGTCACCGGCTCCGGGCTCTCCGCCACGGCCAGGTAAAGATGATCGAGGTGAACATGCGGGCCGGCGATGTGATTGTCCCGCGGAACCGGCTGCTCAACGATCCACCACGGCTGGGCCACCCGTGTCCGCCTGACGCCGGCGGGCCAGGGCGCGCCCGGCGCCTCGATCAGCCGGATCCGCAGGCCAGCCTCTTCGCTGACCTCGCGCAGGGCGGCCTGCTGCTGTGACTCGTCCGGCTCGACATGGCCGCCCGGGATCATCAGCCGCCCGAAGAGCGGATGCTGGATCAGCCCGAGCCGCCAGCCCGGCGCCAGCTTGCAGAAGACGAACACGCTCGCGGTCGAATGCTTAACGGTCACCGGATCATCGTGCCCTAACCCCTGCGCCCAGCTAGCCGCGGCGGCCCAGGACGGGGACCGCCCGCGCCGGGCTGCGGTGACCAAGCACAATCATGGGGACGGCAGCACGAGCCGAGGGAGCCTCGATGAAGACGGTGTGGCGGGATGAGTCGGGAGCCTGGCGGACCACCCTGCGCGGCCGGCAGGTGCTGGCCGACCCGCGGATCAACAAGGGCACCGCGTTCAGCGATTCCGAGCGCAGGGACCTGGGCATCACCGGCCTGATCCCGCCCGCCCGGGCGACCTTGCACGAGCAGAGTGACCGGATACTCGCCCAGTACAGCCGCCAGCCAACCAACCTGGCCAAGAATGTGCTGCTGACCGAGGTGCACGACCGCAACGAGGTGCTCTACTACCACCTGCTCACCGAGCACCTGCGGGAGATGCTGCCCATCGTCTATACCCCGACGGTGGGCCAGGCGATCGAGCGCTACAGCCACGAATACCGGCGGCCCCGGGGGGTCTACCTGTCCGTCGACCACCCGGAGGTCATCGAGGCTTCGCTGCTTGCCCCCGGGCTCGGTCCCGATGAGGTCGACCTCATCGTCGCGACCGACGCGGGCGCGATCCTGGGCATCGGGGACTGGGGGGCGGGCGGCATTCACATCGCCGTCGGGAAACTGGCCGTCTACACGGCGGCCGGGGGCATTGACCCGAACCGCTGCATGCCGGTCATGCTCGACGTGGGCACTGACCGGCAGAGCCTGCTTGATGATCCGCTGTATGTCGGCAACCGGCACTCGCGCGTCCCCACCGCCGAGTACGACCGCTTCATCGAGGCGTTCGTGGACGCGGTCAGCCGGCTGTTCCCGAACGCGCTGCTGCACTGGGAGGACATCGGGGTCGGCAATGCCCGGCGCCTGCTTGACCGCTACCGTAACCGGCTGCTCACCTTCAATGACGACATCCAGGGCACCGGTGCCGTCAACCTCGCGGCCGTGCTCGCCGCGATCAGGGCGACGGGCACCAGCCTGGCCGATCAGCGGGTGCTGATCTTCGGGGCCGGCACCGCGGGCACCGGCATCGCCGAGGCGCTGCTTGGCGCGATGGTCGCCGATGGCATGACGGCCGACCAGGCCAGCAGCCGGTTCTGGCCGGTCGACCGGGCCGGGCTGATTACCGCCGACATGCCCGGCCTGAGCGACGCGCAGCGGCGCTACGCCCGCGACCCGGCGGAGGTGGCCGGATGGCAGCGGGACGCGGAAACCGGCGGCATCGGCCTGGCCGAGACCGTCCGGCGGGTGCACCCTACGATCCTGATCGGCACGTCCACCAGGACGGGGGCCTTTACCGAGGAGATCGTCAGGGAGATGGCCGCCCACGTCGAGCGGCCCATGATCCTGCCGATGTCCAACCCGACCGAACTCGCCGAGGCGGCGCCCGCCGACCTCATCCGGTGGACCGAGGGCCGCGGCCTCGTTGCCGCCGGAAGCCCGTTCGATCCGGTCACCTACAACAAGATCACCTACGTGATCGGGCAGGCGAATAATGCCCTGGTCTTCCCCGGCCTTGGCCTGGGCGTGATTGCCGCCCGGGCCCGCCGGGTCACGGACAACATGCTCGCCGCGGCGGCCCGCGCGGTATCCGAACTCGTCGACACCTCGGCCCGGGGCGCACCGCTGCTGCCTCAGGTGGAGGAGCTACGCGAGACATCGCTGGCCGTCGCGGTTGCCGTCGTCCAGGCGGCCTGCGCGGACGGCGTGGCGACCGCTCGCATCGAGCCGGACGTGCGGGCCCAGGTTCGGGCGCTGATGTGGGATCCCGTCTACCATCCGGTCCTGGCCGGCTGACCGGCCGCCGGCGGCCGGCTGTCGGCTGCTCCGCGCCAGCAGGCGCTACCCCGCCAGGCTCCAGCGTTCCTCTTGGGCGATGGTCGATTGGTGTTGTTCTGCCAACACCAATCCGCCATCCACCATGCGGAACGCACCACAAAGGTCAGAAGAACCCCACTGACACCACGGCTCAATCACGTAACTGGATCTGGCGGCAGCGGGCACAGGCCGGTGCGACCGGGGCTTGCCATTTACGGCATCCGGACGGTAAGACCGTCCACAGCGCCACATCCTTGCCTTGCGGGCCGCCCGCCCGCGACGGTGACCGCGCAGAAGGAGCCGAGCCGATGAGAGCACTCCCCGTTCGCGCACGCGGCATCCTGGCCGCCGGCCTGGCCGCCGCTGTGATCAGCGTGCCGCTGATCGGCACCGCCGCCGCCGCCGGATCGGCCACATCGGCCAGCCGGGCCGCCTCGGACCGTGCGGCCGCGGGTCATGCCGCCGGCCCGGCCGCCTCGCGGCCGCTGCCCCAGCAGCTATTCGCGCCTTACTTCGAGACCTGGACGAAGAACAGCATCCCGGCTGTCGCCACTAAGTCCGGGGCACGTTACCTCACCCTCGCCTTCCTGCAGACCCCGAGGAAGGGCTCCTGCACGGTGGCCTGGAATGGCGACCGCAAGCAGATCGTCCGTCCCGGCGGGCGCTACGTGCACGGGATCGCCCGGCTGCGCGCGATGGGCGGCAACGTGATCCCGTCCTTCGGCGGGTTCAGCGCTGACCAGGATGGCACCGAGATCGCCGACTCCTGCACCAGCGTCCGGAAGATCGCGAAAGCCTACGAGAACGTGGTCACCACTTACGGTGTCACCCGGCTCGACATGGACGTTGAGGCGAGATCGTTGAACCGCCCGGCCGCGATCACCAGGCGCTCCGAGGCGATCCGGCTGCTGCAGGAGTGGGCGGCCAGGACGCATCGCACCGTCCAGGTCATCTTCACCCTGGGCGTCGAGCCATCCGGGCTGCCCGGCAACTGCCTGGCCGTGCTCAAGAACGCGGTGGCCCACGGAGTAGCGGTCACCGCGGTGAACCTGATGGCCTTCGACTACTACAACAGCAAAACCGACTCGGACATGGGGACCGAGGCGCTGGAGGCGCTGCACGCCGCGCACCGGCAGCTCGGCCGCCTGTATCCGGGCGCGAGCAGCCAGCAGCGGTGGGGCATGGAGGGCGTCACGCTGCTTCCCGGCATCGACGATTTCCCCAAGAAGACCGAGGTCACCTATCTCAGCGAGGTGCAGGACATCCAGTACTTCGCGCTGGCGCACAAGCTGCCGATGATCTCCATCTGGGCGATCCAGCGTGACAACGGCCGGTGCCCGGGGACGATCGACAGCAACTCCTGCTCCGGCATCAAGCAGCCCAGGTGGGCGTTCAGCCACCTGCTGGAGAGCTACACAGCGCACTAGCCACCGGCCGGAGGAAGCGGGCCACCGGCCGGAGGAAGCGGTCGGCCGGGTGCGGGCCCGCGGGCACGCCCACCCGGCCGACTCACTCCTCCGCTGCCGTCAGGCCTGCAGGCCCTTCCTGAACGCGGCGGGCGGCTGACGGCAAGCGGCACCGTGGGGCCGGCGAGGCGGGCCGGCCGGCGGCCAGGAGCCGCTGGTTGGACGCGGCCACCTGCTGCCCGTCGATCTCGAAGCCGAGGTACGAGCAGCCGGCCCGCAGCGCGGCGACCCCGGTCGTGCCCGAGCCGCTAAACGGGTCAAGCACGACGACATCCGGGCCGGACCGGCCGTACGCGCCGACGCACCGCCGGGGAAGTTCCTCGGGGAAACGCGAATAGTGCTTAGCCCCGCTGATCCGCTCGCTGCCGAACTCCCAGATGGACCCGACCGGCGGGTTCGCCCGGAAGGCATGCTGCTCGCTGCGGGCAAAGAGATAAATGGCCTCGTGCTGGCGATGCGGCCGCCGGCACCGCCCTTCCGGCATGGGGTTTTTCTTCCGCCAGATAACCTCACCGCGAAACAGCCAGCCCGCGTCGGATAGCGCGACCACGAGACGATGCGGCAGCGCCAGCAGATTGCCGTAGCGAAGCCAGGCCTCGCTGGCGTCCACGAATGGCCGCCGCCGGTACCGCGGTTTCGCGTAGGCGGAATTTGCCGGGTCGAGGCCGGCCCGGTCCGGCCCGAGCGTGCTGTACGCATGATCGGCCGAGCGCCAGTTGACCGGGGTGTTGTAGGCATCGCCGATGTTGATCCACAGCACGCCGTGGCGCTTCACCTTGGGCAGCAGCGCGGTGAAGGCGTCGGCCAGCTCGGCCACGTACCGGCGCGGGTCGGCTTCGACGCCGTTGCCCGCCGAGGTTCGCTGGCCCCAGTACGGCGGGCTGCTGATCACGATGTCGATGCTCTCGTCGGGCAGGGCCGGGATCAGCGTGCGGCAGTCACCCTCGACGACGGCGTTGCGCGGGAAGCCGCCCAGTCCGCCACCATCCATGGCCGTTCCCCCTGTTCGTCAGGCTCGCTCATCGTCCCACTCCACGGCGGTCGTGGTGCCGGACAGCCAGTCCCGCCGCAGGATGGCGTAGCCGACGGCGTCATGGACGGTGCCGTCCGGATCCGGCCACGCGTCGCGGTAGTGGCCCTCCTGCACGTATCCGGAGCGGCGGAACACGCGGCGCATGACCAGGTTGTCCTGGCGGGTCGTGCCCTCGATCCGGGAGGCGCCCGGCTCGGCAGTGAACACGTGCTCGGTGAGCCATCCGAGCGCGCGGGTGCCGAGACCGCGGCCGCGGTCCGCCGCCCGGATCCGGAGATCGAACATCGGCGTGGAGTCGCCCAGGTCAAAGAGCCGGATGAACCCGACGTGCTCGTTTTCGGCGATGATCCAGTACGTGCGGGTCGAGTCACTGTCGTAGTAGCCGTCCGCCACCCGCTGCCGTATTTGGCCGCGGTCCTCCCGGCCGGAGTGAAAGGGCCATGGCTCAGCGGTCAGGAAGTCCGCGAGCCGCCCGGCCTCCGCCGGGGTGAAGCGCTGGTACTCGATGTTCACGGCAGGCGTCGGCATCCCCCGACGTTACAAGGGTGAACGAGCACGCCCCCGATTGCCCGGCCCCGGACGGACTGCCGCCGGGCGACCGGCGGGCGGTGCTCAGAGAAAACCGGCCAGCCAGTGCCGGGCGACCTTGCCCTGTGCGTCCTGGAACGCGCGCAGCGTCGGCAGCCCGGGCGGTGGTCGCCGCAGCGCCTGGCGAGTGAAATAGCCGGCCAGCGCGCACAGCACCGCGGCTACGCTCTGCTGCCCGGCGCTCCGGCCCGCCCGGGACCGGGCGAGGAGGTCGGTGAGTCCGGGGCCGCCCTGCATGGCCACGCTCGGGGCGAACATCAGCGGCTCGACGAACGCGGCGCCGCGGCAGGCGTGCGGCCAGTCCACCACGGCCACCCCGCCGTCGGCGGTCAGCAGGAGGTTGTCCGCGCGCACGTCACTGTGCAGCAGGGTGTCCCCGTCCGCATGGGCGGCCCAGCTCGGCTCCAGGGCCGCGAGCTCATCAAGATGCGCGCGCGACCACGGGTCAAGCCGGTCCCGCTGGTCCAACTGCGCCAGGCGCCGCCAGCCGGTGAAGTTCGCCGCGTGCAGCTCCGCGATGGCCGGGACACCGATCGGCGCGGGCGTGAGTTCCTCCGCGAGCCGGTCCAGCGCGGCCATGACCCGTTCAAGATCGGCCGTCCGCCAGGGCAGCGCCGGGGGCCGGCCATCGACATCGTCCAGGACCAGCGCCAGCCAGGGATCGAGATCGACCATCCCCCGCAGCCGCGGGATCGGCAGCTCGCGGGACGTGATGAGCGGATCGAGCGCGGCCAGGTTCCGTCCTTCCCGCCGGTGCATTCCGGGGCTGTGCGGATTCGCCTCGGCTGACACCGCCTTGACGAAGTAACGCGCGCCGCCTGCGCACCGGACCCGGGCCGCCACCCCCGGGCTGAACCCGCCAGGCTGCGTCCTGGCCTCGACCACGCGCGCGCCGCAGACACCCTCGATGGCGGCCCGTACCTCGGCGGGAACTGCCTCCCAGGGAACCCGCACGCCCTCCGCGGCCGGCCCGTTCATGGCCAGCTAGCCTGCCGCATCCGCAGGCCGGCGGCAACGGACTTACGGCCCGGGCGCCGGGCCGGGGCCTGGCGGAGGCCCGGCGGCTAGCGGCCGAGAATGGCGCCGCCGTTAGACGAGCGGATCTGGCCGGTGATCCGGCCGGGCCGACGCAGGACGGATCCGGTCACTCCGGGGGGGCGGATGAGCCTGGCACGACCAGGCCTGACTCGTAGGCGGCGACGACCGCTTGCGTCCGGTCGCGCAGGCCCAGTTTGCTCAGCATGCGGCTGACGTGCGACTTAATCGTCTCGTCCGTGACGAACAGCCGGGCCGCGATCTCGGGGTTGGACAGGCCCTCGGCAACTAGCCGCAGGACCTGCGTCTCGCGCGGGGTGAGCGTGCCGAGCGCAGCGGCCGGCGGTCCGGCCGACCGGGGGCGCTGCCGGGCGAACTCGCCGATGAGGCGGCGGGTGACGGTCGGCGCGAGCAACGCCTGGCCGGCCGCGATGATCCGGACCGCGTCGAAGAGCCGCTCGGCGGTGACGTCCTTGAGCAGGAAGCCGCTGGCTCCGGCGCGCAGCGCCTCGTAGACGTAATCGTCCAGGTCGAAGGTGGTGAGGATGAGGATGCGCGGCCCGCCCGGCCCGGACCCGGCCAGCTGCCTGGTGGCCTCGATGCCGTCCATGGCCGGCATCCGGACATCCATCAGGACAACGTCCGGGTGCAGCTCGCCGCAGATCCGGACCGCCTCGGACCCGTCGCGGGCGGTGCCGACGACGGTGAAGTCCGGCTGGGTGTCCAGCAGTCCGGCGAACCCGGCACGGACCACCTGATGGTCATCGGCGACGACGATCCGGACCACGGGCGCCGGGGCGGTCATCGGGCCTCCTCGGCCCGGGCGGGCAGCCTGGCCTCGACCAGGAAACCGCCGCCGGCCGCGGGCCCGGTGCGCAGCTCGCCGCCGACGGCCGCCGCGCGTTCGCGCATGCCGAGCAGCCCGTGGCCGCCGGCCAGGCCCGGCCGCGGGCGGGCCTGGCCCGTTGTCGCGGACGCGCAGCCAGAGCGTGTCGTCAGCGAAGTGCAGCTCCACGTCGACGGCGGCACCCGGCGCGTGCCGCCGGGCGTTGGTCAGCGCCTCCTGGACGATCCGGTAGGCGGTGAGCTCGACGCCGGGATCGAGGCTGGTCAGCCAGCCGCGGACAATGAGCCGGGTGCCCGCCGCCGAGGCATCCCTGGCCTCGTCCAGCAGCTCGTTGAGCTGCCGCAGGCCGGGCTGCGGCCGCCGGTCGGCGGGATCGCCCCTGGTGTCCTCGCGCAGCACGCCGAGCAGCCGCCGCATCTCGGTCAGCGCCGCCCGCGCGGTGTCGCCGATCGAGGACAGCCGCTGCGCGCCGGCGGCCGGCATCCCCGGGGTGGTCAGCCGGGCCGTTTCCGCCTGCACGGCGATCATGGAGATGTGGTGGGCCACGACATCATGCAGGTCGCGGGAGATCCGGGCTCGCTCCCCGCGCGCGGTGTGCTCCAGCAGGGTGCTGGCGATGACCTGGCTGGCCGCGCTGTGCGCCTGGGCCTCGCTGCGGGCCCGGCGTGCTATTCCGGCCCAGGCGGCCACCGGGGCCAGCGAGGCCAGCAGCACGGTGAAGATCCTGGCTCCCCCCCGCCCGGGATCAGCGAGGGCCAGCACGAGGAATGCCGTGGCCAGGCCGGCGGCCAGGACCGAGGAGCCGCCGCGGCCCAGCCGGTACAGGACAGCCAGCTGGGCGATGAGGCCCGCCACGGTCAGCGCGGCGTACGCCGACAGCGACAGCACGCTCGCCGCGGAAATGATCACGGCGGCCGCGGCCGGCCGCGCCCACAGCAGGCCGAGCGGCAGCGTGGTAGCCAGGCTGAGCAGCAGCAAGGCAAGCTGCCTGGGCACGCTGGGCAGCCCGGCCCGCGCGAGCAGCACCTCGGCCACGGCGAGCACCCCGAGCAGCCCGCCGGCCACGGCAGGCGCGTGCGGGGCGGCGGCGATCCGCTGCCCTGCGCCGGCCAGTGCCCCGCGCCATTCATTCACTCGGCCCACGTTGCTCATTGTCGTCGCCGGCCGGCTCGTTGGCGTCCCCTGAGCCAGGAGTGTCGCCGTCCCCCGTGCGGGGGATACCCGCGGCGGGCATCCCCCGTGCCAGCGGCGGCGAAGACGGCTCCCTAGCGTGACGACTTCACCCGCCCCGATCCCTAGCGTTGCTGGCATGGATGCAACTATCGAAGTAACCGGCCTGCGTAAGCGGTTCGGCCCGACCGTGGCCCTGGACGGGGTGTCCTTCACCGTAACGCCGGGCCAGGTCACCGGCTTTGTCGGCCCGAACGGGGCCGGGAAGTCCACCACGATGCGGGTGATCGTCGGCCTGGACGCCCCCGATGCGGGCAGCGCGCTGATCGGCGGCCAGCGCTATCAGAGCCTGCGGCACCCGCTGAACCACGTCGGCGCGCTGCTGGACGCCGCCGCGCTGCAGCCGAGCCGGCGCGGCCGCAACCATCTGCTGTGGCTGGCCCACTCGCAGGGCATGACCGCTCGGCGGGTCGACGAGGTGATCGCGCAGGCGGGCCTGGAAACGGCGGTGCGGCGGAAGGCCGGCGGCTACTCACTCGGCATGCGGCAGCGGCTCGGGATCGCCGCGGCGCTGCTCGGCGACCCGCCGGTGCTGATCCTGGACGAGCCGTTCAACGGCCTCGACCCGGAGGGCATCGTGTGGATCCGCGGGTTCCTGGCGTCGCTGGCCGGCGAGGGCCGCGCCGTCCTGGTTTCCAGCCACCTGATGAGCGAGCTGCAGGGCACCGCCGACCATCTGGTGGTCATCGGCCGCGGCCAGGTCATCGCGGACACCAGCGTGGCCGCCCTGCTCGCGGCCGCGTCCGGTGACCGGGTCGAGCTGCGCACCGCGGCCCGGCCGGAGGCGATGACGGTGCTGACCCACGCGGGGGCCACGGTGGCCGCCACCGACCGCGACGTGCTGACGGTCTCCGGGCTGGGCGCGGACCGGATCGTGGCGCTCCTCGGCCAGAACGCGGTGCCGTTCTCCGAAGTCTCCGCGCACCGCGCATCGCTGGAGGAGGCCTACATGGAACTCACCCGCGACGCGGTCGAATTCCGGGCCGAGCCGGCCGGAGAGGTCGCGCCATGACTACGACCACGACCACGACGTACCAGTCCACCCAGCCAGCCGGACGCGATGGCTTCCCGCAGTTGCTGCGGGCCGAGTGGACCAAGTTCAGGACGGTACGCGGCTGGGTCATCGCCATCGTCGCGGCGGCCCTGGTGATCGCGCTGGCCACGGTGTACCTGGCCAGCACCGCGCAAAACCACAACACCTTGCCGAACGTCGCCACCGGGCCGGGCGGCGAGGCGGTGACCGACACGTTCTACTTCGTGCGCCAGCCGCTGGACGGAAACGGCAGCATCACCGTGCGGGTGACGTCGCTGACCGGCACCGGCCAGCCAACGCCGCGTCCAGACGGCTTCACCGGCCCGCCCCTCACCGAGCCCTGGGCCAAGGCCGGGATCATCATGAAGCAGAGCACCGCGCCGGGATCGCCGTACGCGGCGATCATGGCCACCCCCGGCCACGGGGTGCGGATGCAGGACAACTTCACCCACGACACGGCTGGTCCCGCGGGTGCCGTCGCCGCGGCATCCCCGCGCTGGCTGCGGCTGACCCGCTCCGGCGACACCCTCACCGGCTATTCGTCGGCTAACGGCACGACCTGGACCGTCGTCGGCCGCGCCAGCCTGGCCGGGCTGCCATCGACCGTCCAGGCCGGGCTTTTCGTCGCCTCGCCGGCGGACCTCCAGGCCACCCAGACATTCGGCGGCAACAATAACGGCGCCGACAGCCCCACCCGGGCCACCGCCATCTTCGACCACGTCAGCCTGCAGGGCCAGTTTCCCGGCCACGCGTGGCGCGGTGGCCAGATCGGCGCGGGCGAGCTAACCCCGTTCGGCCCGGTGCATGCCTGCATCGGACAGAACTGCCAGCAGAGCGTGAAGAAGGAGCCGGACGGCTTCAAGGCCTCCGGTGGCACGTTCACCGTGGCCGGCTCCGGCGACATCGCGCCGTACCAGCCCATCGTCGACCCGCTCCAGGTCACCTTCTATGGCGCGCTCTTCGGGCTGATCACGGTGATCGCCCTGGGGACGCTGTTCATCACCGCCGAATACCGCCGGGGCATGATCCGCACTACCCTCGCCGCGAGCCCGCGGCGCGGCCGGGTCCTGGCGGCGAAGGCCATCGTGATCGGCTCCGTCGCCTTCGTCGCCGGGCTGGCCGGCGCCGCCGTCGCGTTCCCGATCGCCGAGCACAAGCTGCAGGCCGAGGGCTGGGCGCCGCCCGTGTACCTGCCCATATCCCTCTTGAGCGGTACTGGCCTGCGGGTGGTGGTCGGGACCGCGGCGCTGACCGCCGTCACCGCGATCCTCGCCCTGGCCGCCGGCACGGTACTGCGGCGCAGCGCCGGGGCGATCACCGCCGTCATCGGGCTGGTCATCTTCCCGCTGGTCCTGTCGATCATCCTGCCGCTGTCCCCGGCGGACTGGCTGCTGCGGCTTACCCCGGCCGCCGCGTTCGGCCTCCAGCAGGCCATTCCGCGGTATTCGCAGGTGAACACGTCCTGCCTGCCTTACAACGGCTGCTATCCGCTGGCCCCGTGGACCGGTTTTGCGGTGCTCTGCCTCTGGGCCGCGGCGGCCCTGGCCGTGGCCGTGTTCCTGCTGCGCCGGAGGGACGCATGACGTACGTACTGCACGCGGAACCGACGGGCCTGGCCGGCCCGGTGCAGGCGAGATGGACGAGCATGCGGGACGCGCTGCACGCGGAGTGGACCAAGCTGCGCACGGTGCCGAGCACGCTCTGGCTGCTGCTCACCGCCATCGCGGTGACGGTGGGGACCAGCGCCCTGACGGCCTCGGTGGTGAAATGCCCGGCCTCGTGTAACGCCGACGTCACCAAGCTCAGCCTCACCGGGGTCGAGCCCGGCCAGGCGCTGATCGTCATCCTGGCCGTGCTGATGATGAGCAGCGAGTACAGCACCGGCATGATCCGCATCACCCTCACGGCGATGCCGCGGCGGTCTACCATGCTGGCCGCCAAGGCGGCCATCCTGACCGGCGTGGTGCTGGCGGCCGGGACCATCGCGGTGCTCGGCTCGCTGCTGGCCGGCCAGCTGATCATGCCCGGCAACGGCTTCACCGCCGCGCACGGTAACGCGCCGCTGTCGCTGGCCAGCGGGCCGATGCTGCGCGCGGGCTTCGGCTCGGTTCTGTATTTCGCCCTGATCGCCCTGCTCAGCCTCGGCGCCGCCAGCGTGCTGCGGGATTCCGCGCTGTCCATCACGGTCCTGCTGGGCGTGCTCTACATCTTCCCGGTCATCGGCCAAGTGATCCTGAATCCGCATTTGCAGCACGACATCGACCGATACGCGCCGATGAACGCCGGGCTGGCCATCCAGGCCACCAGGGACCTCGGCCAGCTGGCTATCGGGCCATGGGCCGGACTCGGCGTGCTCGCCGCCTACGCCGCGGTGGCGCTCCTCGCGGGCGGGCTGGCGCTCCGGCTGCGCGACGCCTGAGCCTGCTCCGCCCTCCGCCTCGGCCGGGCCCGGACGCGGTGCTGCCTGGTGAGCCGCTGTTTACCTTCCGCGCGGCCTGAGCCTCAGGCGCGGCAGCGGATCTCGCCGTGCGGGATGAGGAACCAGCCATCCCCGCTCGCCGCCCACCGGTGCCAGGCGCTGGCCAGGCGCCGCAGATCCGCCCGGGTGGCGAGTCCGTGCCCGACGGCGTGCTCCCCGAAGGCCGAGTGCGTCAGCCGGTCCGCCCACAGCCCGCCCCACCAGCTGCGCTCATCCGGGGTAGCGAACAGCCACACGCTGGCCGACGCGCGGACATCCGTGAAGCCGGCCGAACGAGCCCAGGCGAGCATGCGCCGGCCCGCGTCGGGCTCGCCGCCGACGGCCCGGGCCACTCGCTGGTAGAGGGCTCGCCACTCGGCCAGTTCCGGATCCTCGGGGAACCAGAGAAATCCCCCGTAGTCGCCGTCTCGGGCGGCCACGATGCCGCCCGGCCGGCAGACCCGGCGCATTTCGGCCAGCGCGGCCACCGGGTCGGCCAGGTGCTGAAGCACCTGGTGCGCGTGCACGACGTCGAAAGCCGCATCATCGAAGTCAAGGTGGCGCACGTCGCCTACTGCGAAGCTGACATTGCGCTGCCCTCCGCGTGCCGCCTCCGCCCGCGCATCGGCCAGCGCCTCCGCGGCGGCGTCAATCCCGGTCACCCGGCCCGCCGGGACATGGTCAGCCAGTCCGGCGGTGATCGTGCCCGGGCCGCAGCCGACATCGAGCACGTGCGCCGCCGGCGCCAGCCACGGGAGCAGGTAGGCCGCGGAATTCTCGGCGGTCCGCCATCGATGAGACCGCAGCACGCTGTCGTGGTGGCCGTGCAGGTAGGACTTCGGAGGCTGCGGCATGTCCCCATGATTTCAGCCGGCCGGAATCGGCCGGCCCTCCGGCTCGGGGCAGCGTAGTGACGGGTAGCGGCTCAACCCGGTAGTCTCACTGTGACTAGCGAGGTCTCCGCGCGGAAGGCCGGTCATGTCCGTCGAGATGATCAGCCCGGCAGCCGGGTCCCGGCCCGGCACACCACGGCCAGCCCGGCAGGCGGTCCGGCCTGTCGTCGGCCTGCTGGCCGACGGCACCCCGTTCTACGCGCCGATCGGCGAGGTCATGGCCGATGAATCGCTGGTCGCCTGCCATCTGTGCGGCCGGTGGCTGCGCTCGGTTACGGCTCACCTGAAAGCGCACGGCTGGACCAAGGAAGCCTACTGCGAGGCCTTCGGGCTGGAACGCGGCCAGCCGCTGGAAGGGCCGGAGACCCGCAAGCTCCGGGCGGCTGCGCTCACCTCGCGCCTGGTCTTCGAGCCCGCGATCCGGGAGGGCAGCGCGGCGGGCAGGCAGCGGGCCCGGGCCGGGGAACTGACCCGCGATGCGGCCGCGGCGGCCCGGGGCCGCCGCATCCCCGAGCAGCGCCGCCGGAAGGCCGTGCGGGCGCTGGCCGCGATCCCGCCCGACGTCACCGCTCAGGCGAACCGGGAACGCGCCGACCGGCACCTGGCCGAACTCGCTGCCGCCGCGGCCAGGCGGCAGGGATACCCGGATATCGGATCCCTCGTCCTCGCCCGGGTCGGCGAAGGCGCCAGCCTGACCAAGATCAGCCGTGCGGCGGGACTGCACAAGGACTGGCTGTCACGTCATCTCGGCCGCGCCGACCCCGCCGCGGCCCTCGCGGCACGACTCGGGCGCCCCGGCCAGTGGGACGCCCGGTGGCGGCCCGCGGTGACCAGGCTGGGCTTCCCGGACGTGGCCGCCTACCTGCATGAACGACACGTCGTCCAGCATCGCACCGTGAACGCCATCGCCGCTGAGGTGGGCGTGTCGAATCACGCGGTCGGGACGGCGCTGCGCCGGCACGGGCTGAGCAGCGTGGCGCACGCGGACAAGCGGCATGCGGCCGCCCAGCGCGCGGCGCGGGTCGCAGCCGGCCTGGGCTTCGACTGCATCGCCGACTACGTCACCGAGCGCCAGGCCGCCGGACGGACCTGGCGGGAGATGGCCGCAGAGTCCGGGCAGCCGCAGTCGTGGCTTCGCCGGGCCGCCTGCGGCCCGGCGTCCGGCTAGGCGTTCGATCGCCGGCCGCGCGCGGGCAGTTAAGTGACCGGGCCCGTCGTGGCCGAGGATCTTGGGCAGCCGGAAGACCTCGTGCCTGGGCCGCTGCCAGACCTCCCGGCAGCCGGGCGCGGCGCATTCAATCGTGATGTGACCGCCGCGGAACTCCCGGGCCGGCGGGCAGTCGCAGGGCACCCAGCTGATCCTGACCGTGCCCGGTCGCCAGGGGTGGTGCGCACGGCACTGCCCGGGAAACCCGGGCCACTCTGGCTGTTGCTGGTGGTGCTGCTGTGGCATGAAAATTATTCAAACATAATATCGAATCTACGTGAAGGACGTGACCCGAGCGATGCGATCCGGCCAAGTGGCCAGATGTCAGTGGTCGCCCGGCGTATCCGCCCGCCCGGAGAAGACGTAGGCGGCACTATTGCCCTGCACGGCCTGGGTGAGCCGGCCCAGCTCGCCGTCGTCCAGCTCGGGCAGGGCATCCAGCGCATGCCAGCGCACCTCCAGCGATTCCTCGTCGTTCACCCGGGCCGTGCCGCCGGCCGCCCGGCACCGGAAGGTGAGCTCGAGGTACTGGACCTGATCACCGTTCGCGTAGGTGATCGGCGGCGAGACAGTGACGGAGGTCAGCGCCTCCGGGATGGCGACGATCCCGGTCTCCTCGAAGCACTCCCGGACGGCGGCATCGGCTGGTTCTTCGGCCGGGTCGATGATGCCGCCGGGCAGGGCCCAGCCTCCGGTGTCCGCGCGGCGCCCGAGCAGCACCTGGCCTTCGCCGTCCAGGACGACGGCGGCGGCCGTGGGGAGCCAGAGCAGGCGGTGGCCGACCAGTGAGCGCAGCTCCGCGACGAAAGGAGGCGTTGGCATGATCGTGACCATATCTCCATGTCCAGATCCGCCTGGCTTTACCCGGCGGTCGCATGGCCCGGCCAGACTTGGCCGGGATTGCGGAGGTCACTATGCAACTGCTGCGCCGCAGGCGCCACCGCGCCACCATGCAGGCCGGCTCGGCCGGCCAGTGCGCGGCGCACACCCGGGCCGGCCGCCGATGCCGCCTGCCCGCCGTGCCGGGCTCGGCCAACTGCGCATTGCACCGGGGCAGCCAGCCCGTCCTCACCCGCATTTGATGAGCTGACCGCATCCAGCTCACGCATTGCTCAGGGGTGCACGAGGGGCAGGAAGACCTCGTCGATAATCTCGCCGATGACGCGCGCGGAGGGCGGGGTGCGGGTACGGAAGAGCTCGTGCCGGAAGAGGTCGGTCGGCAGCGTGGCGACTCTCGGGCTGACGTCATGACGTGCCTCGCCGCGTTCCGCGGCGCGCTTGAGGATCGTCGCCATGACGCCGGCGCCGATGTGCAGAACCTGGTCCTGGAGGCCGGAGAGCAGCTCAGGGTCGGCAAAGTAGTCGCCGAGGAGGCCGTAGACCGTGCCTGGGCCGACCTCGGCCAGCCGGGCGGACATCCGGCTCAGGAGCGCGAGCACGTCCCCGCGCAGGCTGCCGGTATCGGGAATGTCGCCCGACAGCATCGGGCGGTGACGGCGTAGCGCGGCGATGACCAGCTCGGGACGGCCGGCCCAGCGCCGGTACAGGACGGCCCGGCTCGTGCCGGCCCGGTCGGCGACACCTTCCATCGTGAGCTTCTGGTAACCGACCGCGCCCAGCTCCGCCCAGGCGGCATCGAGCAGCGCGGCCTCCAGGGGCGCTCCGCGGCGCCGGGTCTTTCCGCCGCTGTGTCCTGACCGCTGCGCCGGCGGTGCTGCCGCCGGGTCTCGGGGTCCGGCCATGCTCACTCCTTTACGGGACGCTTGTATCTTAGCTCATCCCATGATTAGATACGAGTGTCCCTTATACGAGAGGATCCTGGTCCGGTGCGAAGTACTCCCGACATCGCCCGCCCCGGCCCGGCCACCACGGCACCTGGCCGGCCGCCCGGCTGGTGGCCGCTGGCCGTGATCGCCTCGGCCCATCTGATGGCGGTGCTGGACACCACGGTCATGTTCGTCGCGCTGCCCTCCGTGCAGCATGCGCTGGGCATGACCGACACGGCCCGCCAGTGGGTGGTGACCGCCTACACCCTGGCCTTTGCCGCATTGCTCCTGCTCGGCGGGCGCCTCGCGGACCGGCTCGGCGCCCGGCGCACGCTCATCGCCGGGGTGATCGGCTTCGCGCTCGCCTCGGCGGTGGGCGGTGCCGCCGTCAACGGCACCATGCTCATCACGGCCCGCGCCGTGCAGGGCGCGTTCGCCGCGGTACTGGTGTCGTCTACCAAATCACTCCTCATCACGGTCTATTCCGGCGAAAACGAGCGCGCCCGGGCCGTCGGAATCTTCACCGCTACCCTCACCGCCGGCGCGGCCACCGGTCTCGTCCTCGGCGGGGTGCTCACCAGCGAGCTGAGCTGGCGCTGGTGCCTCTACGTGAACGTCGCGGCGTCGCTGGTCGCCATCATCGGCGCCCGGCGCGTGCTCCCGGCGCTGCCGGCCCGGCCGGAGGTGCGGATCGACGTGGCCAGCGTCGCGCTGGCGTCGGCCGGGATGGTCGCCCTGGTCTACGGGCTCGGCGAGGCCGCCTCGGCCGGCTGGGGATCAGGCCCGGTCGTCGGCTCCCTCATCGCCGCTGTGCTGCTGCTGGGCGGCTTCGTGACCCGCCAGGTCGGCCGGCCGGACCGCTTGCTGCCACTGCGGGTGGTGCGTGACCGCAACCGCGGCGGCGCGCTGATCGCGCTCGTGGTCAACGCGCTGAGCACGTTCGGGATGATGCTCATCCTCACCTATCAGCTCCAGTCCGTGCTGGGCTACTCGGCACTGCGGACCGGCCTCGCCCTCATCCCGTTCGCCATCGCCGCAGCGGCCGGGTCCGCGTTCATCGCGCCCAGGCTCATGATCCGCGTCCGGCCCCGGTGGCTGGTGACCGCCGGCATCGTGCTCAGCGCGGCCGGCCTGCTCCCGTTGCTCGCGCTGACCCCCAGCAGCCATTACCTGCCGCTGATCTTCGCCGCCACGTTCATCGAAGGGCTCGGCACCGGCCTGGCCGGGCCCTCCGCCCTCGGCACCGCGCTGCGCGGAGTGCTCCCCGGCGACACCGGGGCGGCGTCAGCCGCATCCAGCGCCGCCGGCCAGCTCGGCGCGTCGATTGGCGCCGCGCTGCTCAACACGGTCGCGGCCACCGCTACCGCCGCCTATCTCGGCGCTCACGCCACCGCAGCCACCGCGACGGCAGCCGTGCACGGCTACACCGTCGCCGCCGCCGTGGGCGCGGCCATGCTGCTCGCCGCCGCGGTCCCCGTCGCCTTGCTCATCAACGCCCGGGCACCGGCCCCGAAACGGCGCGGGCGAAGAGTTTCTCCGCCGGGGCCACGCCCGGGCCGGTCAGGCAGATTCGGGCGCCGGGCGCAGGGCCAGCCGGATTCCCAGGTGGCTGGTTGAGGTGTCGATGGCCTGAGCCATCCGGGCGGCGGGCCGGTAGCGGAGGCAGTAGTTCGCCGCGCACAGGTGCGAGCCGCCCTTCATGACCTTGCGCGGGATGCGCGCCGGGTCTCGCCGGTCGGCGCTGCGCGCCTGCTCGTCGTCGCGGCCCGGGGCCGTGCAGCACCCGTTCGCCGGGGCGGAGTGGCTGGCGTACCAGTCCGAGGTCCACTCCCAGACGTTTCCGATCATGTCGTACAGGCCGTAGCCGTTGGCGGGGTAAGCGCCAACCGGCGAGGTTCCCTCGTAGCCGTCCTCGCCGGTGTTGCGGACCGGGAACTGGCCCTGCCAGGTGTTGGCCATCCAGTGCCCGCCCGGAGTGAGCTCGTCTCCCCACGCGTACTCCGCGCCGTTCAGGCCACCGCGGGCGGCCAGTTCCCACTCCGCTTCGGTGGGGATTACCTTGCCCGCCCAGCTTGCATAGGCGACCGCGTCGGCCCAGGCGATATGCACGACCGGATGATCGGGCCTGCTCCGGATCGAGCTGCCGGGGCCCTGCGGATGCCGCCAGTCGGCGCCCGGGACCGCGGTCCACCAGTTGTGCGGGTCGGCCAGGCTCACCGGGTGCGGGGGCGCGACGAACACGGCCGAGAACGGGGTGAGCATCTCGGGCCGGGCGCCGGGATAATCGGCCGGGTCGGGCGCCCGCTCGGGCACGGTGACGTACCCGGTCTTGCGCACGAACCGGCCGAACTCGCGGTTGGTGACCGGCCGGGGATCGATCCAGAATCCGCTGACGGTGACCGGCCGGGCCGGGGCTTCCTCGGGATAGTGATGGTCGGAGCCCATGGTGAAGGTTGCGCCGGGTATCCACACCATGCCGTCGGCCGGCCCGATCGTATCCGGCGGGGCGCCCGGCGCCTGATCGCTTACTGACACTGCATGCTCCTGCCCGGCCCGCGCTGCGCGCCCTGGCCCGCCCGGCGTACGGCGGCGCCGCGGCCGGGCCGCTCCGCCGCTGGCGCCTAACGGTGCGAGGTGAACGACGCCCCAAGTTTCTCAGCTACCCGGCACCCGCCGCTAGCCGGCCGTCCGCTGCCCGGCTCTATGCCGGCGAATCCTTAGTTTTGCCCCTGCCGGTAAGGCGCCGGGCCTGCCGTTTCGCTTTGCGCTGAAGGCGCCGGGCCTGCCGTTCAGCTTTGCGCTCAAGGCGCCGGGCTTTGCGTTCAAGGCGCCGGGCATGATGTTCAGCTTTGCGCTCAAGGAGCTGGACCTGCCGTTTATTCCAGGCCGCCAGGCGCTCGAAGGCGCTAGCCCGGTTCTCCTGACCCAGCCCGCGCAGCGCCCCCAGCACGATGACGCCGACGATCACCCGCTCTCGGAAGCGGCGGCTTCGCAGCACATGACCCACCACGCCCAGCCCGACCAGCCCTAGCGTCGCTTTGCCGGCCAGGCCCGCGTTCCCCGGCTGCGCTGCCGGCCTGCTGCTGCGCGCCGCGATGTTGCCCGGCGGCGGCCGCCCGGCATCTTGTCCTGATCTGGTCATGTCGCCTCCCGCTGAAGCGCCCGCGCACACTGCCTACCTTGGCGCGCGATGAGGCTTCCTGGTATCACCCCCGAGGGGGTGACCTACTTCCTGGGCGGACAAGGAATCGGCCGACAGCACCATACCCCGGTTCGATCAAGGACGAGCGTGCCTGGCCGCGGACCGGTCACCTCATTCTTTAGGCGGAGGCCTCCGCCCTGGGTGGGAGGCCGGGGCGAGAGCAAGTTCATCCCGCGGCCCAATGATTTCCCGCGGGCCGCTTTTTACGCTTGCCGGTATGCCATTCCTGCGGGTAACACAATGATCGAGGCGCGTGGTCTCACCAAGTTCTACGGTGCCCGGGCCGCCGTCTCTGACCTCAGCTTCACCGTCCGGCCGGGGATCGTCACCGGCTTCCTGGGCCCCAACGGCGCGGGCAAATCGACGACCATGCGCCTCATTCTCGGCCTGGACGCCCCCACCGCGGGTGACGTGCGGGTCAACGGCCGTCACTACGCTGACCTTCCGGCCCCGCTGGGCGAGGTCGGCGCCCTCCTCGAGGCCCGGGCCATCCACGCCGGGCGTTCGGCCCGCAATCATCTATTGGCCCTGGCCGCCACTCACGCCATCGGCGTCAGGCGGGTGGATCAGGTCCTGGGCATGGTCGGCCTGAGCGACGTGGCCGGCCAGCGGGTGGGCAGTTTCTCCCTGGGCATGGGGCAACGGCTGGGGATTGCCTCGGCGTTGCTCGGCGATCCCGGCACGGTGATCCTCGACGAGCCGATCAACGGACTGGACCCCGAGGGCGTGCGCTGGGTCCGCAACCTGCTCAAGGGTCTGGCCGCCGAGGGCCGGACTGTGTTCCTGTCCAGTCACATGATGAGCGAGCTGGCCCAGACCGCCGGACATGTCATCGTGCTGGGCAAAGGGCGGCTGATCGCCGATGTGGACGTGGCCGAGCTCCTGGCGGGCGCGTCGGCGAACGCCGTCCGAGTCCGTTCACCGGAGGCATCGCAACTCCGCTGCCTCCTGGCCGGACCGGGCATCTCGGTGACCGAGCCCGAACCGGGAGTGCTGGTGGTGCGGGGCCTGGACGCCGCCCAGATTGGCGCCGTGGCCCGCGGTCGTCACCTGGTCATCCACGAGCTGGCCCGGGAACAGCCATCGCTTGAAGAGGCCTTCATGGAGCTGACCGCCGGCGCCGCCGAATACCACGCCACTACCCGCGAAGGGAGCCCGACATGGCCAAGCCGGTCACCCAGGGCCAGGTGATCCGCTCCGAGTGGATCAAGCTGCGCACCGTTCGCTCGTCCTGGTTCGTGCTGGGCGCCACGGTGCTGGGCATTGCCGGCCTCGGCCTGCTGGTGTCGTATTTCAACCACGCCCACTGGTCCACCATGAGTGCTAGCGAACGGGCCGACCTCAACCCCATCAATCAGAGCCTCATCGGTGTCAACCTGGCCGAGCTCACGGTCGGGGTGCTCGGGGTGCTCGTCGTCACCGGGGAGTACGCCACCGGGATGATCCGGGCCACCTTCGCGGCGGTCCCCGGCAGGCTCCCCGTGCTGGTGGCCAAGACCGGTGTGCTCGCCGCGGTGACTTTCGCGGTGTGCCTGGTGGCGGTGCTCATCGCCTTCCTGGGCGGCCAGGCCCTGCTCGGCTCGCACGGGATATCCCTCGGCCATCCGGCCGCGGTCCGGGCGGTGTTCGGCGCTGCCCTGTACCTCACCGTGGTCGGGGTGATCGGCATCGGCCTGGGCTTCCTGGTCCGCTCCACCGCCGGTGGTATCGCGATCCTGCTCGCCGGGCTGCTGGTGCTTCCGGTCATGGTGGCGGCGCTGCACGGCAGCGGGAGCCAGGTTTTCGGGCGTTACCTGCCGAGCACGGCCGGGCGGGCGCTGTTCATAATGAACGGCGGTCACGCCATGCTGTCACCATGGACTGGGTTCGGGATCTTCCTGCTCTACGCCGCGGTTGTGCTGGCCGCCGCCGCGCTGGCCCTGCGCCGGCGGGACGCGTAGCCGCGATGGCCAGGCGCTGGGTGCTGTGGTGGCGCGAGTGGCTGTCGGACAGTCCCGGCGACGCCACCAGCGCCCCCGGCCGGATCGAGACCCTTTACCGGAACCTGGCGGCGGCGGTCAGCCGTCACGCCATGGCGGCCGATACCGCGCTGGCCGCAGCGCTGGCCGCGTGCGCGGTGCCGCAGCTCGTGCACCTGGCCAGAAATGAGCCCGGGCAGTTCCCCGAGTACGCGGTCTTCAGCGCATTGCTGGTGGCCCCGCTGATCTGGCGCCGGCGCTTCCCGTTGTCGACGTTCGCGTTTGTCGCCGTGGTGGCGCTGGTCCAGTGGATTGTCAACGTGCGGCTGGCGGCCGACGTGACCCTGCTGGTTTACCTCTACACCGTCGCCAGTCGGTACCGGTTGCGGGTGGGGATCCTGGCCGCCGCCGTGGTCGAGGCGGGCACGGTGATGGTCGCCATCCGCTGGCCCCTGACCCCCAGCTGGGTAGAGACGTTTACCCTCTTGTCCGGTTCAGTGCTGGCCAGCTTCCTGCTGGGCGTCAACATACGGCACCGGCGAAATTCCCTCAGCGCCCTGACCGACCGGGCCGAGCAACTGGAACGGGAACGCGATCAGCAGGCCAGGATCGCCGCCGCCGCTGAACGCACCCGTATCGCCCGGGAAATGCATGACGTCGTCGCCCACAGCCTGTCGGTCATGGTGACCCTGTCCGAGGGGGCCGCCCTCAAGCAGGCCGCCGAACCGGAACGGGCCAGTAGGGCCATGCGTCAGGTGTCGGCCACGGGCCACCAGGCCCTGGACGAGATGCGCCGCCTGCTCGGCGTGCTGCGCACCGAGGACGCCCCGGAAAGCCGTCAGCCCCAGCCCGGCATGGCCCAGATCGAAGGGCTGTTCGACCGGGTCCGGGCCACTGGCCTGACCGCCGGGCTGACCGTCACCGGGATGCCCGCGGCCATGCCGCCGGGAGCGGGGCTGACGGTCTACCGCATCGTGCAGGAGGCCCTGACCAACACCCTCAAGCACGCGGCCCGCCCCACCCGGGTCAGCGTGGCCATCACTTACCGGCCCGGCTCGGTAACGGTGGACGCCCATGACGACGGCGCCCGCCGCGTTCGGCCGGAGCCGAGGACGGCCGGGCACGGATTGACCGGCATGAGGGAACGAGCCGCCGTCTACGGCGGCGCGGTGAGTGCCGGTCCCGGCCCGGCCGGCGGCTGGCATGTCCACGCTCACCTGCCCCTGACGGCTCCCGCGCCTGCGACGGCACCACGCCGGACCGGGACCAGGGCCGCCGAGGCGGCGCACGACGGCCGGGAATCCACTTCGGGCAGCGACGCCGTGAGCGGACGTACCCGGTGAGCATCCGCCTGCTCCTGGCCGACGACCAGCCCCTCGTGCGGACCGGGTTCCGGATGATCCTGGAGGAGACCGATGACATCGACATCGTGGGAGAAGCCCGGGACGGGACCGAGGCGGTCCGCCTGGCCGGGGAACTGAACCCTGACGTGATCCTGATGGACGTCCGGATGCCCGGGGTCGACGGCATCGAGGCCACCCGGCAGATCGTGACCCGCAACGGCGCGGCGCGGGTGCTCATCCTGACCACATTCGACCTGGACGAGTACGCCTTCTCCGCCCTGCGCGCCGGGGCCAGCGGGTTCGTGCTGAAAGACGTTCCGCTCGACGAGCTGGCCCGGGCCATCCGGTCGGTGGCCAGCGGCGACGCCGTAGTGTCGCCGCGGATCACCCGCCGGCTCCTCGATGTCTACGCCACCCAGCTGCCCGGCCTGCCAGGCCGAAGCCTCCGGCCCGGTGCACGCCGCCCTCGACCAGCTCACCCCCCGCGAGCGGGAAGTGCTCCTGGAGGTGGCCACTGGCCTGTCCAACACCGAGATCGCCGAGAAGCTGGTGGTGTCGGAGGCCACGGTGAAGACCCACGTGGGCAGCATCCTGGCCAAGCTTGACCTGCGCAACCGCGTGCAGGCCGTCATCTTCGCCTACGACGTGGGCCTGGTTCGGTAGCCTGCCCGCCGTCAGGCTGCGGCTGACAGCGTCGCACTTACGCGGTCGGCTCGTTGCCGGTGAGCAGGGCGAGCAGGCCTCCGGGGCTGTCGTCACCAAACATGAGCTGGTGGTTCCGGTCGGATTCGGCGGCCAGCTGCGCGGCCCGGGGGAAGAGGGCCCGCTCGTACTCGGCCAGGGCGGCTTCGACATCGTCGGGGCGCGCGGCGATGGCTTGGCCGAGTTCGGAGCCGTCGTACATGGCGAGGTTGGCGCCCTCCCCGGCGAACGGTGACATGAGGTGGGCGGCGTCGCCCAGGAGGGTGACGCCCGCGACCCGGTCCCACCGGTGGTCAATCGGCAGGGCATTGACTGTGCGAAGGACGGGGGTAGTTTCACCGTCGGTGATGAGCGCGGTGAGTTCAGGGGCCCACCCGGTGAACTCCGCCGCGACCCGGGCCGTCACCGTGGCCGGATCGGCGGAGTCAATGCCGGCGATCCATTCCGGCGGCCTGGACAGCGCGACGTACGCGTGCAGAACGCCGTCGGGCTCTCGGTGCCCGAGGATCCCCTGGCCAGGCGCGACGGCGAACAGGGCGCCGCCGCCGACTGCTGCGGCCGCAGCGGGATGCCGCTCGTCGGCGTTGTACAGGTAGGTCTCGATGAATGTGGTGCCGACGTACTCCGGCTTGGCGTCAGACAGCAGCGGGCGGATCTTCGACCAGGCGCCATCGGCGCCGACGAGGAGGCTGGCGGTCATGGTCGGCCCGTCGGCGAAGGTCAGCTCGTGCCGGCCGTCGCCGAGGGGCCGGACGCCGGTGACCTGGCGTCCCCACTGGATCATCTGGTCGGGCAGGGAGCCGAGCAGGATCCGGCGCAGGTCTCCGCGGAGCACCTCGGGACGCCCGCCCGTGCCGTCGTCGGGCTCGTCGAGCAGCACCGTGCCGTGCTGGTCGAGCACGTGCGTGGCCTCGCCGCCCTGGTGGATGATCGCGCGGAACTCGCCGGTGAGGCCGGCCGCTTCAAGCGCGAGCTGCCCGTTGTACTCGTGGATGTCGAGCTGGCCGCCCTGCGTGCGGGCGTCCGCTGAGGCGTCGGCCTCGTAGATGGTTACGGAGACGCCGTGGACGTGCAGGACGCGGGCGAGGGTGAGGCCGCCGAGGCCGGCCCCGATGATCGTCACCGGAGTGGTCATGGTGGTTCCTTCCGGATCGGAGACCGCGGGAATCGACCTCATCCTGGCCGGCCTGATGCCGTCTCCATAGCACCGGGCTTTATTCTTGCCCCACGGTCCTGGAGGTGCCCGAGCGTATGTCAGCTGGCTATTCGCGGCTGGAGCCGGAGCTGATGACTGCCCGGCTACGGCTGACGATGTTTGTTCTGGACGATGCTCCCTACATGCGCGCCATCTGGGCTGCCCGCCCCGGCATGCCGCCCCTGACCCAGGACCAGGCCGTGGCGCGCCTGGCCGAGCGCATCACCGAGAGGGAGCTGACCGGCATCCACTGCTACGGGATGAGGCTCCGGGGAAACGACGAGATATTCGGCTACTGCGGGCTGGTAACGGGCCGCACTGGCCTGGATGAGCCAGAGATCGCCTACGAGCTGCTCCCGCGGATGCACAACTTTGGTTACGCCACCGAAGCGGCCCAGGCGGTCATCTCCGCAGCCAGGGCTACTGGACGGCGTAGGCTCTGGTCCACCGTCCGGGCCTGGAACATCGCTTCTTTGCGGGTGCTGGAGAAGAACGCTTTCGTCCGTGATCACAGCCGCTGGGATAAAGACGGTGAGATCGTCTACCTAAGGTACGAGCTTCAAGGCCAGCAGCAGCCCAGCGACTAGGGCTATTCACGGTCACTCGCGACAGACCGGCCGGCCGCGCGGTCCGCCGCGAAGATATCGACGCTCAGGGCCAGGATCCAGGCCGGGAACAGCAACTCGACCCAGGTTGAGATACCGATGCCGACCAGCAGCACCAGCGCAACGACAACCCCGGCCACCGTGATCCACCGGGACACGATCTCGGTCCGCCGTGCGATGGTCACCGTGGTCAGCGTGAACACCGCGGCCATCCGCATCGAGTAGACGTTTACCAAGATCGCGGTGGCGTCGCGGCCCAGCGCCAGAGTGTCCGCCCCCGGCGGGCCAGACGACTGCGACGCCACCACGAACAACCCCCCTGCGACCGCCGCGGCCACAAAGAGCATGGCCACGAACAACAGGCCGCTGCCCAGGAACACCGTGGCGAAAAAGCGATCCTCGCGTTCGCCGACCCGGTCCCGGATGACCCCGATAAACCACAAGAAGGCGATGCCGGCGAATGGGATGAGATTCAGCCCGATCTCCACCGTGACCCGTCGTCCCGCATTGGTCAGCCACGTCCCGGCCACCCGCGGATCGGATGGGACAGAGAGCCGGAGCAGCACGAGCGCTGAGATCAGGAGTATGGCGAAGACGATCCCGGCCACTGCCGCCGCCCGCGGAGTTCGCAGCGGGCTCCCGGCCCGCAATGGACCCTGGCTTGCCGATCCCTCGACCATCGGCCCCCCTCTCCGCCAGCGGCCGGTCTACGGCATCCTTTCACCCGAACGAGTCCATACCCGGCCACGGCGCGCGCCAACTAGCCGCGCGGCCCCTAACGCAGCAAGCACAACGCGCAGCCTGCCTCAGCCAGGCACCTCGAAGCGAGCAGAAGGGACCGGCGGCACAAGCTGACACCTGCGGATAGCCTTCGCGCCGTCCCGGGCCATCAGCGCTGTCACAGCCGCCGGGCGGCCGCTGGCCAACGGCCCTTTGACGGCAGGGGCGATGCTGCGGGCGGCATCGATGGCCCGCGGTCTCAGCTGACGGTCAGGACGACGTTTCCCGTCTTCTGCTCCGTCTCGACGTACCTCGTCGCGTCGGCCACTTCCTCCAGCGGGTAGCACCGATCGATGACTGCCCGGTATTTCCCCGCCTCCATCAGCTGCTTAAGGAAGAGAACGTCCTTCTTCGTGTATCGAGGGGGTATCGGGAACACCACCCTCTTGTCTCCGATCCGCGCGGTCCACGCCGCCAGGACCAGGTTCTGCCAGAGGTCGGTGGCCAGGTAGAACCCGCCGCGGTTGAGTGAGCCTTTGCACCGCCGGAACGAGTGCTTGCCGACTGCGTCGAAGATGACGTCGTAAGTCTGGCCGTTCCTGGTGAAGTCTTCCCGCGTGTAGTCAATGACCTCATCGGCTCCGAGTGATTTCACGAGCTCGACGTTCTTGGCGTTGCACACCGCGGTGATGTCGACATCGAAGTACCTGGCCAGCTGGACCGCTGCCGTGCCGATGGATCCCGAGGCGCCATAAACGAGGATGCTCTTCCCGTTCCGGAGATCCGTCGGCCGCAGGCACCCCAGGGCCAGGATCGCCCCGTCGCAGACCGCCGCGGCCTCCTCGAAGGTCGCGCCGGCCGGCTTGGGCGCCAGCGCGGCACTCTCCCGCATGCAGACGAACTCCGCGTGCGTCCCGAACTTCCACGGGTTGACCCCGAAGACCTGGTTCCCGACCTCGAACTCGGTGACGGCCGTGCCGACGGCAGCGACCTCCCCGGCCAGCTCGCTGCCGAGAATCTTCTTCTTCGGCCGTCGCAGACCGGTGACGAACCGGGAGGCGAACGGCTCGGCTGCGCGCAATGCGGTGTCTGACCGGTTGACCGTGGTGGCGTGAATCCTGATCAGTACTTCGTCGTCCTTGGGTACCGGCCGCTGGACTTCGGCGAGCCGCAAAACGTCCGGAGGCCCGTACTTGTCGTGGACAACTGCTCTCATGCGCTCATCTGCCACTTGTCCACCCCTGCGGATCAGAAGGCTGGGGTTCTCTGGGCGTCCGGTGACCGTCAGTGGCAAGTCGCTGGCTCGACAACGGCGGCAGAGCAGGCGCGGAACCCTGACAACCGTCTCACAGACTGCCGGTACACGTACCCGCGCGCTCGTACCAGGCACTAGACGACGAAGAGGCTGTAACTTGATCTTGGTTGTTAGTTCCTGCCCGCGCTGAGGCGGCCGGCGAAGGTGATGTCGAAGGCGTTCAGGGCGAAGTCGATGCGGAGGTCGGCCTTGGCGGCCTCCGGGAAGGAGCTGCGCTGCTTGCTGCCGCCGCCCTTCCTGCCTTTTCTTTCTAGCCCTCGATCAGCTTGGTCCACGTGTCGTTGTCGACCACGCCACTCTGGGCCAGCCCGAAGGCGTGCTGCTGGGCCTTGACCGCGGCCTCCGTATTCGCGCCGAAGATGCCGTCGATCGTGACCGGGCTCCCCAGCGCAGTGAGGAGGCCCTGCAGCCGGTGCACCATCCGGTTCTGCGGCTTGTCCTGATCACCGGTCTGCAGCTGGGGAAGAGTGATATTCACCGTGACCTCCTGCGATGGCCGTGGCTGAGCCTTTGACAATACGCCTATTCCGGATCGTAACCGTGGACAAGCGCCACCCGCCACGGACAGTGGCGTCATCGTGGTCTGCCGGCCGAAGATCGCCCTCGGCGATGCCCACGATGGAGCCCGGCGCGTGACAGCCGTTCCAAAACCTCGTTTGCCAGCCGGTCCAGCTGGGGACCGCCTCCGTCGGCGGCGTCTTTCTTGGCGTTGAACAGCCGAACCCAGAGCCCGGCTGTCCAGGCCAGCTGCACCTGACGGGGAGTCCAGGTATGTCCGGCAGCTAACTGGTAGGCGCTGATGAACTCGTCGGTCTGGGCTATGGAGGCTGCGTCGCCTGCGCCGCCTGCGGCTGGCCATACTGCGGCGGCCAGGCCGACGATCGCCTCCTCGGGCTGGGCAATCACGCTGTCCCAGTCGTGGACGGCCAACGGCTGACCGCCGCGCCAGCGGATGTTCTGTGATTCCCAGTCGCCGTGCCCGATTCGGGCCAGTGCGCGATAGGAGATCATCTGCTGTCTGACCTGCTGCGCCGCGTGATCAATCCAGTAAGGGCCCTCCGCCTGGTTCAGGTCTTGCCCGCGATCGTCGCGGTCGGGCCACAGTCGTCCACCTGGATGATCCCACCCCGTCCAGGGCGGCGACGGCGACAGTGACGGCACGTTCGCGACGGCAGGCGCAGTGGCGATCAGCTGGGCCAGGAGCGCGGCGAAAGACGCGCTACCGCTAAGGGGCGCAAGTAGATCACCGTCCGGGATCAGCGTCTCGGCGGTTATTGCATAGCCGTTGATCCGCCCAGGCTCAGCTAGCGGAGCTGGACACGGAAAGCCCGCCCGGGCTAGCGCCATCTGCACTGCTACGCAACCGGCAAGTCGCTCCTCGAACGGCCTGGCCTTGACCACGACCTGATGCCCATCGGTCAACTCCACGGCGACGACCTGCGAAAGGTGCTGCCGCCGGAAAAGCACGCGATCCAGCGCAGCTCCGAGCGCGCTCTGACACCACGCAGAGATCACCTCATCCGTTAGCACCCAGGTATGGTCCCTCGAAACCGCCCCTTTTGCTGCGCTGGCCGGGCGCCATCCGGCATATGTCCCGCGCGGCACCCGGCGAAATATGCTGCCTGCGGGAGGAGAGTGCGGATGCCAGTGGCGGGCGGCTCGTCATTGATCAGGCCTGGCCTGGTTACCTTGTGGGCAGTACCGCGCTCTCGTTCGACAGCGGTCTTCCGCTCCATGGTGGAGCACGGCGGCCTGGTCACGGTGCACGAGCCGTTCGACAACATCGGCGACCACGGCTCAACCAAGGTGGACGGGCACCCGATATCGGATCCCGCCGAGCTGATCACGACACTGCTCAGTCTCGCCGAGACCTCGGCGGTGTTCGTTAAGGAAACAACCGATCGCCGCCACCACTCGGTGCTAGCCGACCAGCGGTTCCTCGCCGAGGTCACGCACACGTTCCTCATCCGCGAGCCCGCCGAGATCGCTGCCTCCTGCTACGCGCTCCAGGGCCCGAGACTGACGCTGGGTGAGATCGGGCTTGAGCACGCCTACGACCTCTACCAAGCCATTCTTGCCGCAGGCGGCACTGAGCCGGTCGTCGTGGATTCGGACGACCTGATCGCTGACCCAGCCGCGACCATGGCGGCTTACTGCGCCGCCACCGGCATCCCGTTCCGCCGATCGGCCCTGCACTGGAAATCGGGCGAGCGCGACGAATGGCAGAAGAATGCCCGCTGGCACACCCGGGTGAGTCAGACCAGCGGGTTCATGCAGTCCACCACCAGCTATGAGTTCACGGCGGCCAATAACGCGATGCTGGCCCGGTACGGCGCACATCACGAGCCGTTCTACCAAAAGCTTCGAGCCCACCGGATCATGATCCCCTGACTTGATCACATCCGGCCATGCTGCTCAAGAATCTGGGTGTCCCGGCCCGCCATGCGCAGCTGATCCTCGGTCACCGGAGGTGGCTCTTCTGACTCAGAAGTCTGATTCCTGGGCTGTCCGCTCAGTCTGGGGCGGCCTGGCAGGGCTTATACAGGTGACGGCGAAGCTACGACTGGGAGATGCGGATGGAGTGGGTCTGGAACAGGGCGGCCAGCCGCGAGTTCGAGCGCTTCGCGGCCAGGGCGTCGGACGCGCTGCTGCACACCGGTTTCCTGATGACGGGCAACGCCAAAGACGCCGAGGATCTGGTCCAGGAAACGCTGCTACGGGTGGCGCGCCGCTGGAACCGGGTGCGGTCGATGGACCACCCGCCTGCTTATGCCCGCCGGATCCTGATCAACCTCGTCTTGCAAGACGCCGCCCGCCGTGCCCGGCAGCGGACCGAACTGCAGCAGCATCAGGGCGCGGCCGAACTGGCCGACGACAACGCAGCCCGCGCCTTGCGGGAGGTCGATGACCAGGCCGAGTTCCGCTGGGCGCTGGCCCGGCTCCCGGCCCGCCAGCGGGCCGTGCTGGTGCTGCGCTACTGGTCTGACCTGCCCGTCGCCGAGGTCGCCGACATCCTCGGCTGCACCGAAGGCACAGTGACCAGCACCGCATCCCGGGCAGCCGCCCGCCTGGCCGAAATACTCGCCCACGCCAGGCCACCCGCCACCAGGCCCGCCGCGCCGCACCCATGAAAGGACGTACCTGATGCCCACCGACGAACTTGAACACGAGCTCCGACGCGCCTTGGCCTCAGCCGCTGCCGGATACCAGCACCCCGACCAGGCCCGGCAGCGGCTGCTGCAGCACAACTACCGGCCCAGCCGAGGCCACCGGCGGCTCACCGCGGGCATCACCGCCGCCGCGGCCGCCGGATCGGTGGTGCTGGGCCTGGGCCTGTCCGGCGGCCTCGGCTCATCCCCGGCCCGCGGAACCGGCACGATCCGCACCGCGGCCTTCACCATCACCCGCAACGCCAACGGCACCGCGACCCTGACCATCAACCCGCAGGTGCTGTTCGACCCCAGCACGCTGCAAAGCGATCTCGCCCACTACGGCATCCCGGCCAAGGTCACCACCGGCAGCTTCTGCTCCAGCGACCCTGCCCCCAGTGGCTTCTCACAGGTCGTAACGTTCTCCCCTGCATTCCAGGGGGACAGCGGCCAGCGGCACGTGCAGAACCCAACCGTCACGATCAATCCCGCTATGCCCGCCGGAACCGAACTCAGCATCGGCGCCTTCCAGGTCGCCAACGGAGACAACACCGCCCTAGCGCTCATCAACACGAACTCCTACAACTGCACCAGCACCGCGCCCACGACTCCGCCATCTAGCGGTGGGCTGCTGCACTGGAATGGCTCCGCAGGATCGTAACTACCCGTGCGGCTAGCCACGCCGATCACCGCAAGGGGCAGGGAACTGGACGTTCCCTGGCCGCCGCGCAGCTCAAGCGCAGGCCGGGGCGGGCACGCGGAAACCGAAAGTCAAGAGCGCTTCAGGCCGCAGAACACTAGAAGCGGCCAGATCATGTGTGACCGTGCAGCTTGCCATTTGGACGCGCTTTCGCGGGATTATGACGTTCCCGCCAGGATTTTCCCGTCGCCCTGCTGGCCGGTGGGAGTTGCGCGGCGGTGCCGTGGGGTGCGTGTGCCGTGTTCTTGCTGAGCGGGGCGGCTGGCTGGCGTGTGTGGTGCTGGCCTGCGTATTTCCGGTACCGCCCTGGGTGCGGGATGGCTGGAGGTGACCGCGGCCTGGCCGGCCGGGATCACCTCTGCCGCCCGCCAGCGCGGGCTGCTGGCGGCGCGGCGGTAGCGCATGACGGCGATCGTCAGGGCGGCCGAGGTGATGGCGTTGTCCCGGTCCCACAGGGCAACCGGGTGGGAGGCCCGGAAGTCGGTGCTGGTCTGCTGGCATCGGGGGCAGGCCAGGCGGCCGAGGGCATCGACGCGCCAGCCGGCTGAGATCGCGCGGGCGCGGATGTCGGCTTCGCCGAGCGCCGCCGGATCGGCGTGGTGCCCGATACAGGAACCCATCTCGCACCACGCTACCGGCCGCCGCAGCTGGTCGCCGATCGTGGCCCGCAGCAGGCTGGGCTCGCGCCGCGTGGCCCCGAGCGCCCGGTGTGGCGGGGTGGGGGGCGGCGTGATTTCGGGTGTATCGGCGCGGGCGCTGACCTCGGCGAATGCGGCGGGCCAGCTGGCAGGCGGCGCGGCGGCGGTCTCCGGCCGGGGGCCGTGATCATCGGCCGGTTCGGCGAGGCCGTGGTCGGCCGGTCCGGCGGGGTCGTCATCCCGCAGTTCGGCGAACCAGTCGTAGGTCCTGAGCCACTCGAGCGCGCTGGCGTCGTCTTGCCGGTTCTTGAGCTTCATGCGCAGGTCTCCAGTTCAGCTAGAGGCGGGCCGCCGTACAGCCGCCGTCACTACCAGCTAGAAATATGCACGCGCCGGGATAGCAGGCCGGGCGCGCAGCCATTGCCAGCGGAGCGGGCCGCTGATCGTCTTCGGCCCGCGCGGGAAACGCGGCCCGATCTAAGGCATCGCCTGGTTCTGCCTGGGTGCGTGTACGCCATCGTGACGCTTCTCCTCCCCGTGCAAAGCGTCCTGGCTTACCATCTGGGACTCTTGAATTCCCCACGGTTCTGCCAAGAAATCACAGTCTGATAAAGATAAGGTAAATGTTCGGATTATTTATTGGTTCTTGCGGCGTTGCATGTGGACATTTTCAGTTTTCTCTAATGCACAGGGTGTGCACGGTGTTATCCCAGGTAATGGCCCCTGCTGTGGGCGTGGTCGCCCGGGAATCCCCAGCGTTATCCTCATGTTGCGCACAGATTTACCGCACCTTTGCACAAGTCATCCACAGGTTTGCGCACAGGCAAACCCTTCGCCTGGCGTGACGCGCAGGAGAATCGCCCCCAGGTGACAAGACGCAGCAAGAACCCGGGGAGCCAGGCGACCCGCGGCAGGCCGCGGTCGCCCAGGCCGGCAGGCTGACACACTCTGCGTGCGCAGCCAGGACGCCATACCCGGCCAGTTGATACCGGACCGCAGCGGCGAGCCGCCCGGTGCGCTACTACCGAGACGTGGTCATAACGCAACCGACCGGATGGGAGCGCATCGCCCGGCGAGATCGCGCACGGCGCGGCGCCAGACGCCCAGACCGACGACGTGGTCTTGGCCGTCCCCGGCTTGAGGCCAGATCCCGGTCAAGGTCGCCGCGCGACGCGTCACCTTCGGTCGTACCTGATGCCTCGCGCCCTGGCCCTCGTTTCACTTCTCGCAACATGTGCCAGCCGTCCTTTTTCCGCGCCAGGCACTCACTGATTACGCTGTCAAGTCCTTTGGACCACTCAAGAGCAAGCAGCAGCAACTACTCAAGAGCAGACAGCCACCGGCCCGATCAGGGCTAGCCCGCTGGCCGGGCTCGACGGGGCCTGGCCGACCATGAGCCGCCGTGTTTAGCACCAGCGGCTTAGCAGCAGTATTCGCAGCAGCTACAGGTGGGCGCGCATAACGTCATCATTCGTAGCCCGGGATGACAGCCCGGGAAGGGCCTTCGGAGGAACAGAATGAACGATACGAGCACCGGAAACGGCAAGGTGGTCGTGAACAGGGCGATGTCGCTGGACGGCTTCATCGCCGGTCCCGGTGACGCGCAGGACTGGATCTTCGACTTCATGACGAATGACGCGCCCGGGCAGAAGGAGGCCGCAGCGGCCACCGGCGCCATGCTCATCGGCCGGCGAACCGTCGAGGTAGGCGACAGAATGGAAGCCAGCAACGATCGGGGGACAGAATCGAGGGGCGAAGGCTACCCCTTCCACGGACCCATGTTCGTCCTCACCCACCGACCGCCGGATCCGCCGGACCCGGATGTCACATACCTCACCGGTGATATCGGGGAAGCGGTCGCCACGGCACTGAAGGCTGCAGGCGGCAAGGACCTCCAGATCCTCGGCTCCGACGTCGCCGGTCAGTGCTTGCAGCGGGGGCTGGTCGACGAGATCCTGGTCAATGTACTGCCGGTGCTGCTCGGCGACGGCATCCGCTTCTCTGCCCCAGGCCTCGCCAGGATAGACCTGGAACCGGTCAGCAGCACGCAGGCGGGCGCCGTCACCACCCTCCGGTTCCGCGTCCGCAAGTAGTTCCCGGCTACGTCATATCAGGCTGTTACTGCCGCTATTTCCGGCACGGCCTTCACTTGCAGGAAGGGTAGGGCAGCACGACCAGCACTGGCATGGCGACGGTGACCGTCTGCGACATGGTCACTCCTAGTGCCCTGTAGCGCAGGACCACTGGGCTGGTGGCATCGCCTAGCCAGGACGTAGCCGCAGGGTTGCCCGGCAGCCCGGCATCGCGCCGGATCGTTGGATCACACACCACGCGCTCGGTGAGCCCAACCGGCAGCGAGTCCCCGGGGCCGACGGTCACCGGGTGGAACGGCGTCATCTGACCGAATCCTGGGCCGACCTGCGCCCCGGCCGGGGCCAGCGCATTGATGACCCCCGGATCGAAGGTACGCAGGGCCAGGCCGGTAAGGGTGACGGGAACAGGCCCTCCGTTATGCACCTGGAAACCAAAGGTAACTTCACCGCCGGGCCGCGTCACCCACAGGACCTGACTGATGCCCGGCGTGGGCCCAATCTGTGCCCGCTCGGCGGAGGTCATCGAGGTCAGCCCGATGCTGTGGCCCGGGACTGCCCCAGACCATCCGACAAAGCCCCCGCTCAAGGTGGCGTGCGTGGATGCGATCGCGGCCAGGTAGATAGCCGCCAGAGCCGCCACGACAATGACGGCCAGCCAGCGACCACGTCCTGACCGCGCTGGGGTGGCCTCGGCCACGGTCTCGGTAACATCTGCTACCACCGTGCCTCCCGGTGATCCGGTTGACCGAACCGTAACAACCGGCCGCAGCCGATGCAATAGGGCCTCGGGGCGCCGCCGTTCCTATCAGTTCAAGCAGCTCCCCGAGGCAGGCAGCCTCACCTGGGCACCTCGCGCAGCGCCTAGAGACGCTGAGTCGGCGGCTTCGCGGCCGTGCAATTAGCCGAGGTCACCAGCGGTATCTCAGGGCCCTCTGGTCACCGGTAGGGCGTAGCCGTGACCCATGCCGGTCACCGAGGGAGTCAGTTGATGTCCTGCCGAACGGTCCGGGCGACACCGAGAACCCCCAGAGCGCCGACCCAGGCGATCAACGTGATCGCGCCGGCGCCTGGCGAGACCAGGTGATCGACTCGCAGGCCCATGAGTGCGTCGGAGGCGCGGGTTGGCATGAACCGTCCCACCGAGGGGGCGAGGCCGAACAGGAGGTTGTCGACGACGAGACCCCAGGCGAGCAGCGCGATGACGCCGCCGACTTGGTTGTGGATGATCGCGCCAAGGCCGGCGCCGATCGCGCCCCACAGAGCCGCGCCGGCCAGCCCGCCGAGCGTGAGCAGCAGAATGTCGCCGCTGCCGAGCACGACGGTAATGCCACGCCCGTCGAGAATCGCGTACCCGATCGCCCAGCCGACTGCCTCGCCGAGCACCCCGAATGCGAGTCCGGCCAGTGCGCCGGCGACGACCTTGGCGGCCACCACGTGTGCGCGCGCCGGGTTGAACAGGATCGTCGGACGGATCGTGCCGAAGCGGTACTCACTGGTCACCAGCAACACCCCGGCAAGTGCGGAGAACACGCCTGCGAAACTGATCACGCTGAGCAGCTGACGCTGGTCCTGTGTGCTGGCAAGCCCGCCTGGGTGGGTGAGCAGCCCGGTGAGCAGCGTGAAGAGCAGGATCAATGCGATCATCGCGAGGATCAGCCCGAGCGTCGTCCGGGTCGTGCGGATCTTCAGCAGCTCTGCCCTGATCTGCGCGATCATGCCGATGCCTCCGAGGTCAGTTCGAGGAAGATGTCCTCCAGCAAGCCTGCATCGTTGACCAGCTCGTGCACCGGGACGCCGGCGGCGAAGGCGATCTCGCCGATCCGCTCGCTTGATGCTCCCTGGACGAGCAGGGCGTGGTCGGTACCCGTCGTCACCTGCAGCGCCTCATCACGCAGCGCCTTGGTGAGCTGCTGCGGGTCGCCGCTGCGGACGCGGACCGCGCCGCCGGCACGGGCGGTTAGCTCCGCCAGCGGGGACGAGAGCACGAGCCGCCCGCGACTGATGATGAGCACCCGGTCGGCCGTCTGCGCGACCTCGGCGAGCACATGACTGGAGATGAGCACCGTGCGGCCCTCTGAGGCCAGCTTGCGCAGGAAGTCCCGCAGCCAGCGAACTCCCTCCGGGTCAAGCCCGTTGGCCGGCTCGTCGAGTATCAGCAGCTCCGGGTCGCCGAGCAGCGCTGCGGCGAGCCCGAGCCGCTGGCGCATCCCCAGCGAGTATCCCTTCACGCGCCGGTGGGCGGCGTCACCCAGCTCCACCAGGCGCAGCACCTCGTCCGCGCGTGAGTCAGGAATGTTGACGACCCGCCCGAGCATCCGCAGGTGATCGCGGCCCGAACGGCCGGGATGGAAGTCGGTCGCCTCAAGCACGGCACCGATCCGCAGTGCCGCACGCGGCAACGCCGCGTAAGGATGATCGAACACCAGCGCCCGTCCGCTCGTCGGCGCCACCAGGCCCAGGATCATCCGCAGCGTCGTCGTCTTGCCAGCGCCGTTCGGGCCGAGAAAGCCCGTGATCGTCCCAGCCTCCAACGCAAACGACAGATCCGTGACCGCTGAGACCTCACCAAAGCGCTTGGTCAGCGACTCGGCTTCGACGGCCGCCGTCATCCGCGTGACTGACCGTTGAACGGGGTGACTGCATCCAATCGGCGCCGGACCTCGGGCGTGTTCACGCCGAGAGCGCCCAGCAGCGCCGCCGCAGGATCCGGGGGCTGGAGAGCAAGGATCTGGGCCAGCACCTCGGGGCCGGTGACCTGGAGCTTCCGATGACCCTTGGGCTTGTACGCTTCCTCAAGCACTTTCTTTGCCGCGGGCGTCATGCGGAAGCGATCCTTTTGCGCGATGTCTCTGAGCCTCGGCTTCCTGGGGACGGCCCGCATCGGCAGTGCGGGAGCGTCGGTGCCGGAGACCAGGCCCAGGGCACCCAGGGCTTCGTGATCGAGCGACTCGTGGGCCTGGCGAGCTTGCTGCAGGCTCACGCCCAACACGACTTCGACCGAGGGATCCTCCAGCACGGCGAGCAGGAGGTGATCAGTGCCGGTCCGGCGATCACCCCGGCGACGGGCCTCCTCACCGGCCTGCAAATAGATGGCCCACGCGTGATGCGCCTCTGGCGCAGCGGATTCGGTGGTCATGATCACTCCTTGCTGTACTTGGTGTGCACGGACTGGCGAGTGACGCCCAGAGCGTCTCCGATCTGCTGCCACGACCAGCCCTTTTCCCGGGCCGACGCGACCTGGTGCGCTTCGACCCGCTCAGCCAGGCGATGGAGCGCCAGCGAGGCACGCAGCCCGATTGCCGGGTCATCCGACGAGAGACTTACGCCGAGTTTTTCGATGTCCACGCCTGTCAGTTTAGACTGACATCCGAGGATTGTCAATCTAAACTGACACAGCAGAGGTGCCGCACCGGAGTGCCCGGATGGCCGGGTGGCGGACACACTTTGTGGCCGGCGCTGGCGGACAGCGGCCGCCGCGACCAGCCGGTCGCGATACTCGGATCATCCTCGGGCATGCACACATCTCGACTAGTCAGCAGATCTACGCCTACGTAGACGAAGCAGCCCGGCTCGACGCCCTGACCAGGCTCAACAAGCTCCTGGGCGGCCTGGAATGAACCGGCGCTGTGGTCAACCTTGGTGGTCAGGACGGGTCCAAAAACCTGGATGCGGATGGTGCGGCAACGTTCTATGGTCCCGTTCGATGCCCGGATTCACTGTGTCACCTCGTCATGACGGCTCAAGGTGCTCAACGCTGCGATCTCTGCTCCGGCTGTGGCCGTATGTCCGGCCGGTGCGGGCGAGGCTGGCGTCGGCTGCTCTGCTGGCAGTCCTCGCATCATGCCTGGGTTTGGCGATGCCGCTGGTGCTGAAATGGATGATTGATGGTCCGGTCAGTCACCGTGACCCTGCCGGCGTATGGCTGGGTGGCCTGTGGCTTCTGCTGCTGGGCATCAGCGAGGCGGGCATCTTCGGCGTGCGGCGCTGGCTGGCGGCCCGTCCGATAGCTGGGATCGAGGCGTCGATGCGGGAGGACCTCTACCGGCATGTGCAGCGGCTGCCCATTCCTTTCCACGATCGCTGGCCCGCCGGGCAATTGCTTTCCCGCGGCACCACCGACCTTCAGGTGATTCGCGCGTTCCTTACCGAGCCGATGACGTTCCTGCTGGTCAACGCGGTGACGATCATGGCTGGCGTTGCTTTACTGCTGAGCTGGCAATGGGCGCTCGCCCTGGTGGCGCTCACCCCGGTATTGCCGCTCATCGTGGCGTGCGCCCAGTTCGAGACCCGTTATTCCGGTGCCTCCAGGCAGGCGCAGGACCAGGCCGCCGACTTGACGACAGTCGTCGAGGAGTCGGTCCTGGGGATCCGCGTCATTAAGGGCTTCGGCCAGCACCAGAGCCGGAGGATGCTGTTCCGGGAACAGGCCAGCCACCTTCGCAGCATTGAGCTGCGGAAGGCGAAGTTGCTCGCCTTCGTATCGGTGCTCGTCACGACGCTGCCGGGTCTGGCGATCGGCGCCACCCTGGTCCTAGGCGCCGTGGAGGTTGCCGACCACCGGCTGTCAGCAGGAACGCTGCTGGCGTTCGTCACCCTGACTCTGCTGCTGCTTCCCTCGGTGGAATCAACAGGCTCGCTACTGGCGACGAGCAATGAGGCCGCGGCGGCGACCGACCGGTTCTTCGAGGCACTGGACGAACCAGTCACCATCGAGGACGCAGCCAGGATAGGTATCGCGTCGAGCCGGTTCCGCGCGGCCGGGCTCGCGTTCGAGGGCGTGGAGTTCCGCTACCCCGGCGCCCCGCCCGGATCACCCCCAGTACTCCAGGACGTGAGCCTGCGCATCGCACCAGGGGAGACCCTCGCGGTGACCGGGGCTACCGGGAGCGGGAAGACGACGCTAGCCGCCCTGATACCGCGGCTGTATGAGCCGACCAGCGGGCGGATCACCCTGGACGGGGTTGATATCTCAACGATGCCGCGCGCTGAGCTGCGCAAGCTGATTGCCGTCGCGTTCGACGAGCCTGCCCTCTTTGCCGCAAGCGCTGCGGAGAACATCTTGATCGGCGCGGAATCCCCCGGCGAAGCAGACCTGGTCTGGGCGCTGAATGTCGCCCACGCACGCGAATTCGTCCAGCACCTCCCTCGCGGCGTGCATACTCACCTCGGCGAGAACGGGCTGCAGCTATCCGGGGGGCAGCGTCAGCGAATCGCCCTGGCCCGCGCGGTGATCGGCACGCCCCAGCTGATGGTCCTCGACGATCCTCTCTCCGCGCTGGACATCCACACCGAGGCGCTCGTCGAGGCTGCTCTGCGCGAGGTGCTGGCGACGACCACCGCCCTGGTGATCGCCCACCGGCCCTCCACAGTGCTACTGGCCGACCGGGTCGCGCTGCTGTCTCATGGCCGCATTGCCGCGGTCGGCACCCATCGCGACCTGCTGCACGCCAGTCCCGAGTACGCATCCCTGATGACCACCGTGGACCCGCCGATCACCGGGCGAAGAACGAGGCCCGCCATCATCGTGCCGCTCCCCGGCAACGCAGAGCCCGGCGGCAATGAACCAGCCGCTCTGGGTGCTGAAACGCCCGATAGCGAAATCGATCAGGACGTCCTGCCAGGCCCCCGGCGGGCGCCCCGTCGGCTGCTGGGCTCCGTGCTCCGGCCCAACGCCCGCCGGATATGGCTGGCCATCGGCCTGCTGTTGCTCCAGCAGGCCGCAGAGCTGGCGGGGCCGCTGCTCGTCGCCTACACCATCGACCACGTGATCCCGGCCATCCGCGCCGCCAGCTACGGCCCGCTCGCCTGGGTCGCGGCAGGCTATCTGCTGTCCGCAGTGGCCGCCGGAGGGCTGCGGCGTGCCTTCATCTCAGTATCCGCCCGCGTCGGCCAGGACACGCTGCTCGATCTGCGTGTCCGGCTCTTCAGCCACGCGCAGGCACTGAGCCTGGACTTCCACGAGCGTTACACCTCCGGACGCCTCACGTCGCGGGCCTCCGCAGATATCGAAGCCCTGCGCGAACTGCTAGAAGACGGCCTAGAGCAGATCGTCACCGCCGCCGTGTCCCTTGTCTACATCAGCGCGATCCTGCTCTATCTTGACTGGCGCCTGGGAATCGCTGCGCTCGCCTTCATGTACCCGGTCTATCTGACTATGCGCTCGTTCCGGCGGCGTTCCATCCGCGTCTACCGCCAGCGATCGAGCGCAATCGCCGTGATCGTTACGAAATTCGCCGAAACCCTGGGTGCCATCCGTACCGTGCAGGCGTTCCGCCGCGAGAAGCCGAACGACACGGACTTCGCCGGTCTCAACCACCGCCACCAGCGCCTCAACGGCGACTCCGGCCTGGAGATGGCGCGCTACGTCACAGCCTCACGCCTAGTCGCCAACATCGCTATTGCGTCACTCGTTCTGTGGAGCGCCTACCGCGTGGCCAGCGGCGGACTCGCACTAGGCGTGCTTGCCGCCGCAGTCCTGTACCTGCGGCCGCTCTACGACGACCCACTCAGGCTCGGCGGCGTCCTGGACTCATACCAGTCAGCGACCGCCTCCCTGGAGAAGATCGCGGCCCTGCTCGCCCAGGAACCCTCCGTCACGGAGCCAGCCAACCCCCAGCCGCTACCGCCGCTGGCGCCCGGTATCCCAGGCCGCATGGTGACCTTCGAGCACGTCAGCTTCGCCTACCACGCAGATAGCCAGATCATGCCGCCCTTCGACCTGGTGATCCCGGCGGGCCAGACAGTCGCGGTCGTCGGCCCTACAGGCGCAGGCAAGTCCACCCTCGCCAAGCTCCTGGCCCGTTTCTACGACCCCGACCAGGGCCGGATACTTCTCGACGGCATCAACTTGCGGCAGCTGACCACGGCCGAACTCCACAGTGGTCTGGTCATGGTCCCCCAGGATGCCTTCCTATTCTCCGGCACAATCGCTGACAACATCGCCATCGGCCGGCCCGGTGCCACACCTCAGGACATCGAGCGCGCCGCCCAGGCTGTCGGCGCACACGACATCATCATCAGCCTGCCCGACCGCTACGACACCAACGTGCATAAACGCGGCAGCCGCCTCTCCGCCGGGCAGCGGCAACTTATATCCCTGGCCCGAGCCTTCCTGGCCGACCCTTCCGTCGTCATCCTCGACGAGGCCACCTCCGCCCTCGACATCCCCGCCGAGCGCGCCATGCAAAACGCCATGCGAACTGTCCTGCAAGGACGAACCGCGCTCATCATCGCCCACCGCCTGTCCACCGTCCAGATCGCCGACCGAACCCTCGTCATGGCCGGCGGGCGCATCGTAGAAGACGGCACCCCCGCCGACCTCATCGCCCAGCAGGGCCAATTCGCCAAACTCCACCGAGCATGGCTGGACAGCAACATCTGACCTAACCCGGCCGGACATCGCCTACCGGTCGGGTAGGACGGCGGGGGGCCTGCTGCTGGCCAGTTGCCATCGGCCTGCCAGCCTGAGAAGCGGAAGGTCGGCAGTTCGACCCTGCCCCTGACCACCAGCTGCTAGACGACCCTGGACCTCGCAGCGTCCTCAGCCGAGCGCCGCGTAAATGCGTGGCGGAGTCCTTCGTCTGCGCCTAGGGTGCGGCAGCAGATGTGGCGACCTCAAGGAGCATGACGCATGAATCTGCTGACGGCGACTGTGGCCGAGCGGCCCGACCTGGCTCCGCTGCTCGGCGATTTCAACCCGTGGCCGCGGTTCATGCAGCAGGACCCGGTTGGCTCGCTGTATTACGCCGACCCGGTCGGCCTGTACCCCGAATTCGTCCAGGTCGCGATCGACCAAGACCACCCCGGCCAGCTCGTGGCCAAGTCGTACAGCGTTCCCTTCACCTGGGATGCGGACCCGGCCGTGTCGCTGCCCGGCGAGGGCTGGGACGGCGCAATCATCTACGCCACCCTCGACCGCCTCGCGGGCCGCCGCGGCAACCTCATCTCTGCCCTCGAGATCTCCATCCGGCCAGATCTGCGGGGCAGCGGACTGTCCCGGATCATGCTCGGCGCAATGCGGCAAAATGCGGCCGCGTTGGGGTTCACCAGCCTGGTCGCGCCCGTGCGGCCCAACCAGAAGCACCTCCAGCCGACCATGTCCATTGAGGAGTACGCGGCCCTCCGCCGCGCCGACGGCCTGCCGGCCGACGCCTGGCTGCGGACACACGTCCGGGCCGGCGGGACAATCGTCGGCGTCGCGCCGCGAGCGATGACGATGGCCGGCTCGGTCGCCGACTGGCGGGAATGGACCGGCCTGCCATTCGACGCCACGGGGGCAGTGACCGTCCCCGAGGCGCTGGTCCCGGTCCACTGCGATCTGGCCCAGGACTACGCCGTCTACTGCGAACCTTGCATCTGGATCCATCACCGGATCACGTGAACGGCTGACCATTCTCGGCCACCAGGTGGCTCCGGCGGCCGGGCTCTCTAGCGGAGAGCTTGCGCGCCAGCATGCCGCTTCCGAGGAGGACAGCCAGACAGCTGTTACTCATAGCGGCGGAAGCCGCCTTCGGCGTTGATGATCTGCCCGGTGATCCATGCGGCTTCGTCGGTCGCCAGCCATGCGACGAGCCGTGCGGGTTGGTCAGGAGATCCCCAGCGTCCCCCGGGGAAGCGGCGGCGGACCGTTTCGTGAGCTCCGGGCGGCGCGTAGCCGGTGTCCACGGGTCCGGGATTGATCGTGTTGAGCGTGATGGCCTGCTCGGCGAGCTGGTCGGCGAGGGTACGGGTGATGGAAGCCAGGGCGCCTTTGGATGCCGCATAGGCGACCTCATCCCGCATGGGCCCGAGATCTTGCCCGGAGGTCATGAAGATGACCCGTCCGCCAGCCCGGCCGTCGTGCTGTGCCATGAAGACCTGGGCCAGCAAGATGGCCGAGCGGGTATTGACAGCCCAGTGCGTGTCGAGCATGCCCGCGTCGAGGGTGCCGAACGGGCCGTCGCCGCCGCTGCGGGCGTGGTTGCAGATAAGAATGTCCAGGTGACCGAACGCGTCGGCGGCGGCACCAATCAGGCGGCTGGGCGCGTCGGCGTCGGCGAGGTCGAGTTCCTTATGCCGGACGCTCGCATTCTCGTCAGCCAGGGCATCTATCACACCGCTGGCAACCGCCTCGGCACCGCCTGGATCTTCCCCCCAGGGCTGGTCGCGATCGTGCGGCGCGTAGTGATGCAGGAAAAGGCTTGCGCCAAGTGCCGCCAGCTGCCGGGCGATGGCGTATCCGATGCCGATCCTTCTGCTGACGCCTGTGACTAAGGCCACCCGGCCCTGCAATGGGAGCAGGTCCCGCCGAAGCAGATGAGCATCAGGCTCGGGAGGAGTCATCGTCATAGCCGCCAGTGTGAGGGACTGTGACGGGCCGGTACCACAGATTTACTCAAGGTGGCCAGCAGCACAAGAACCCGGTAGCGCCGATCATGCGCGCAGTCGGCGATGCCGTCGCGAGCCAGTGCCTGCTCGCCCCGCCCGGCCCGGCTGCTGTAGACCGTCGCAGTTGTGTAGGAGTGTCTATCCAGGGCGGTAATGGTCCCCTAGCATGGGCAAACAATTCGGAGGCAACGGTGGCTACTCCTGACCCGCAAGGAAACGTCCGCGATGACCGGGTCTTGGCGCTGACGCGCTGGGTCTCACTGGTGATCATCCCGTTTCTCGTGGTGGCATTCGTCGTGCTGGTCCCCTGGCCGAACGACACGGCCCGGCTCTTCGCCTGGGACATCAAGCCGACGCTCACGCCGATGGTGCTGGGTTCGGTATACCTGGGTGGCGCGTACTTCTTCCTTCGCGCCTTCAGGGCAAAGGAGTGGCACACGGTCAAGGGCGGGTTCGTCCCGGTCGGAACTTTCGCCACCTTGATGGGAATAGCCACGATCGCCCACTGGGACAAGTTCCTGCACGCCCATGTGGCCTTCTGGCTATGGGCGGGGCTCTACTTCACTACGCCCTTCCTCGTCTTCTGGGTCTTCCTTGCGAACCGTAAGCATGACGCTCCTGCCACCGGCGCGGACCTGTCGCTATCTGTCGGTGTCAGCCGAGTCATCGCTGTCGTCGGCGGATTGTCCCTGCTCACCGGCGTGTTCTTGTTCCTGCTCCCGAACCGGGCTGTTGCCATCTGGCCGTGGACCCTGACTCCGCTGACGTCACAGGTAGTTGGCGCCATCTTCTGCCTTGGGATCGCCGGCCTGGGTGCGCTGTTCGACCGCCGGTGGAGCAGCGCTCGGGTGCTGCTTCAGGTGGCCGCCCTGATGCTCGTGCTGATCGTGGTGGCTGGCGCGCGGGCAACCGGGGAGTTCGACTCGACTAACGCGATGACCTGGCTGATCTCCGGTGGGTTCGTTGCCGTGCTCGCCGCAACCGTAGTCTTGTACCTGCGGATGGAGGCACGCCTGGCCCAGTCGGCGGTCGGGGCCTCATGATCGAGGCACTGATCGAGCGCATGCAGACACTGCTAGAACCGCTTCAGGTCGCCAACGACCCTCGGCAGTACTTTCACGCCACTTACCTCCGCACGACGATCGCGGTCGCCGAAGCTATCAGGGGCGGCGGGTTTATCGACCCCGACTGGGCGGAGCGCTGGGACGTCACCTTCGCGAGCTTGTACCTGGATGCGCTAGAACTCGCCACGTCAGGGGGGGAGCCGACCCGACCGTGGCAGATCGCCTTCGGCGCGCCGAGCGACCTGCCAGCCCTGAATCACGTGCTCCTTGGCATGAACGCTCATATCAACTTCGACCTGCCGCAGGCACTGGTAACGGTGATCACCGACGAGGAATTCGACGCCCCGGCGCTCATGGCCAAGCGAGAGGAAGACCACCGGGCCATTGATCGGGTCCTCGCCTCACGGGTCGCCGCCGAGGACGACGAGCTAGTCAGCGTATCCGGGCCAGGATCCGTGCTCAACCGGCTGCTGCGGCCGCTCAACCAGCGTGGCTCGCAGCGGTTCCTGCGTGAATCGCGCGAGAAGGTCTGGGCCAACGCGGTCACGCTCAACCAGGCCCGCCGCCAGGGACCCGACACATATGCCGCCGTCCTCGCTGAGCTGGAGGATCTCAGCGCCGCCAAGGTTTCTGCGCTGACAGCGCCTGGCTTTGTGCTGCTGAAGCTCGCCGTCACCGGCTTCGGCGTCCGGCTGCGTCCGCGAAGCGCATGACAGCGCCTGCGAAGGTCGCGTCCGGGCGCGTCGCGCTCGTCACCGGTGCATCCTCAGGCATAGGCGAGGCTACCGCGCGGCGGCTGGCCCAGCGCGGCTACACGACATACGCGGCCGCCCGTCGGACCAGCCGGATGGACTCCCTGAGGGATCAGGGCATCCGTACCGTGGCCGTCGACGTTACCGACGACACGTCACTGGTCGCGCTCGTCGAGCAGGTCATCGCCGAGAGCGGGCGCATCGACGTCCTGGTTAACAACGCCGGCTACGGCTCCTATGGCGCACTCGAAGACGTCCCGATCGCCGAGGCAAGGCACCAGTTTGACGTGAACATCTTCGGGATGGGCCGGCTGATCCAGCTCGTGTTGCCTCACATGAGAGCCCAGCACGACGGCTACATCGTGAACATCTCTTCGGTCGGGGGCAAGATGTGGGAGCCGATGGGCAGCTGGTACCACGCCACGAAGTTCGCCGTCGAGGGACTGAGCGACAGCCTCCGAGCTGAGGTGGCCGCCTTCGGCATCAAGGTGGTCGTCATCGAGCCTGGCGCCATCCGGACGGAGTGGTCCGCGATCTCCGCTGACCACCTCGACGCCATCTCCGCCAGTACCGCCTACCGCGACCAAGCGGCCCTCGTCAGCGGCATGCTTCGCGCGGGCTACTCCCGGACCGCCTCCGATCCATCCGTCGTCGCCAGCGTCATCGCCCGGGCCGTCCAGTGCTCCCGCCCCAGGACTCGGTACGCCGTGGGCGGCTGGGCCCGCTCCCTCCTCCTGGTCAACCGCCTCCTGACGGACCGCGCCTTCGACCGCTTCCTCCGCTTCACCTACCGCACTATGGGCTCCTGACGTGTGGCCGTCAGCACCGGGGGACCCTTGGTGTCGGTCTAGCGACCCCGCTCCGACGCGCCTGAGTAATCAACGGGCTCGTATTCACTACCAAGACGGACCAGCCAGTCGAGCTGCGGATCCTCATCCGGTCCTTCCACCGCATCTGCCAGGCCAGCAGCTCATGTTCTGGGCGGCCGACCGTCGCGCATCCGGCCCCCGGGTAGCCGATCTCGAACGCCCTCGTCCGGTCATTCCAGCGCATCTGCTGCAGTGCAGGGCTAAGAGTGATCAAGGTTCACCATCTCAGGCATACAACTGCCAACCTGCTCAAGAACCTCCACGTCCCGGCCCGCGACGCCCAGCTCATACTCGGCCACTCGCGCCTGGCCGTGAACCTGGAGATCTACGGCCACGAAGACCTCCAGGCCTAGGCGACGCGCTCACAAAGATCAGCGATGCGCTCGGCAATTGAGCGCCCGACTACCGATCAGAGGCTTAATCGGTGTCAACCGCTGGTGTCAGCCACCACTAATCAATCTTGACGGGAGGCTTTTGCCTGGTGGAGCTAAGCGGGGCTCGAACCGCTGACCCCCTGCTTGCAAAATCCGCACAGGGTGTCCAGCATTGTCCCTGGCCTGGGATGACTCGTTTCGCGAGTCCATCAGAATCCGAGGAGATCCGACCTTGTTGGTGTCAACCGTGGGTGTCAACCGGGAAAGCTGACGCACGCCTTGGTCATCTGATCCGTAGCAAGATTCAAAACGTCCAGAGTCGTCCACGATCGTCGGACTAGCCTGGTCACGCCGCTTCCGGAAGGCCGCCTGTTCCACGCGCATCCGGGCTCGTCCAGGTCCGTTGTTAGCATCCGCGTTAGCAAGATCAGCTACCGCCGCTGGGGTACGACCTCATCCTTATCAGGTCTTTTCGGGGACACGCAGGGCCTGCTTTTCGCAGATGGGAGACCTTTCAGACTGTCCATGAGTGACTGCGGTGACCCATGGCTGACCACCTGATCGGGCACGCGGCGGGTACGATTGGCTGCTTTCAAGAGCCCCGCTGCCACGTGATCGCTTGGGAAGCCGCCGGTAGGCTGGTCTCGTCCGTGTGCATCTGCCGGGCTGCGGCTCGCAGCGGCCCCGTAAGAGGCGGGAACATCGCATGCGCAAAGCGGGGTCCTCCTCGTGGCGGTTTGAGCACGACAATCCCCAGTTCCTGCATTTGGCTTTGTTCGTGCGTGATTCCACGCGGCTGGTGATTACCGCATCGGAGGATGTCCCGCCTCGGCTGGCCGGTGAGTTGCCCGACCTGGCCGGGGTTCTGATGGCGGCCGAAAAAGCGGCGGCGGCGGATCAGTGGCTGACCTGGTGGCGCCGGTTGCTGGGCCAGGCGGTGCGCGAGGTCCGGCAGCGCAAGGCCCAGGCCGAGGACCAAGACCCGGCAGCCTGGCAACGGGCGAGGCTGCCGGGCCTGGAAGAAGTCTTTGATCCCCCGGAATTCAGATCGCTGGCAGACCTGCAACCGCTGCGAACGGCAGCGGTCGCGACGTTCCACGATGCTGTCACCTGGTCTAGCAGCCGGGAGCGCAACAGCCAGCGGCAACGGAAGTGGTTCGCCTGGCCGCTCGTGCGAGACGCCGCCGAGCAGGCCGCCGCCGAGCTGGATATTTCTATCGGTGACCTGGCTGCCGTCGCGTATGTGCTCGATGTCAAGGGCGCGTGGTCGCATCTGGCCGCGCCGGGCTTTGCGCTGTGCTCCCCCGAGTTTGCAGCTGACCCCCTCGCCGAACGCCAGCTGCTGCACGACCTCTTCACGGCCAGGCCGGGTGATCCGCCACTCGCCAGGTGAGCCGCCGACTCCGGCCGCCGCGAGCTGCCGATGCTTCCGCTCGCCGCTGACATGCTCGGCATCTGCCGCCATCGCCCGTTCGTCGAGCTGACGTATTCGACAGGGTTGTACGTCGCTCCCTACCAATTAGAATCTGAGTGTCCCGGCCCGCGACGCGCAGCTGATACTCGGCCACTCCCGGCTCGCCGTGACACAGGAGATCTACACCCACGAGGACCGCCAGGCGCAGCATGACGCACTCACGAAGATCAGCAAGGCACTGCGCGATGACGGGCTGACCGCACCGTGAATAGTGGTCAATGGGTGTCAACCGTGGGTGTCAACCACTACTCGTCGATCTTGATGAGAGACGTTGTGCCTGGTGGAGCTAAGCGGGCTCGAACCGCTGACCCCCTGCTTGCAAAGCAGGTGCTCTTCCAGCTGAGCTATAGCCCCGTAATGCGACCTTCCAAGCCTACCCGGGCGGCAGAGCAGCCGTCCGGGCAGCAGCGGCACTGATACCAGCGGCGCGCTACGGGAGAAGAGGAGCGCCCGGCGTATTCTCCGCGGCCAGCAGATCAGGCAACGCGCCAACGCTGCCAATCACGTCGGTCGCGCCCGCGCGGCGCAGCCTGTCCGCGGTGTGCGTGCCGGTCAGCACGCCGACGACAGCGCCGGCGCCGGACCGCCGGCCGCACAGCACGCCGCTCTCGGTGCCGTGCGCCACGACGGTCTCGCGCACGTCATCGACGCCGAGCCGGAGCATGGCGGTCAGCACGAGATCCGGCCATGGGCAGCCACGCGGCACGTCGTCAGGGGAGAGGGCCAGGTCAATGCGGTCCGACCAGCCCAGCGTGCTCAGTACCAGGCTGAGCAGGCGGTGGGAGAAACCGCTGATCAGGCAGACCCGCGCGCCGCTGCCATGCAGCTTGTCGATGGCAAGCTCGGCGCCCGGCATTGCCACCACGCCGGTCCGGCCGACTGCCGCGCTGTACGAGCGGTCGAAGGCCAGCTGCGCTGCCTGCGCGGTGGCCTGGCTATCCGGGAAAAGGCTGCGCAGGACCTCGATGGTCGGCTGCCCCCTGGACCGGTGCACGCCGGCCATGCACCGCGCGTATGCGGTCGTCCCGGTAACAACGCCCTGGGTGGCGATCGCCTCGGCATAGGCCCGCTCGACCATGCCATTGTCGGTGACCGTCGTCCCGATTAAGCCGCAGCACACCAGCGAGACGGGGAGGGCGTCGCTCACCTGATCGCCTCCATGCGTGCCAGCTCGGCGGGCCGGGGCGAGGGCTAATCGTCGCTCGTGGTCGCTTCGGTCCAGAGGTCAAGCTCGGCCCGGTCGGCCTGGACCTTCCGCCAGACAGCCAGCGCGCCGAACCCCACAAGGGCCAACAGGAGCAGCTTCTTCACGTGTGCGTACCCTCCACCATCGGCCGTGGAGCCGACCGGAAGGGTGGCCGGGCTCCCTGAGATTCTTGCAGCCTAGCAAGCCCGTCTGGTCAGCGCGGCCTGGCTACGCGGGTCTCATCCCAGACTGGCTCGGGCGACTCGTAGACGCCGCCGTCGGCGCCGAAGACGATAAAGCGGTCGAATGACCGCGCGAACCACCGGTCGTGCGTGGCCGCGAGCACCGTCCCGGCGTACGACTCGAGGCCTTCCTGTAGCGCTTCGGCGCTGGCCAGGTCGAGGTTGTCGGTGGGCTCGTCGAGCAGCAGCAGCGTCGATCCGGCCAGCTCAAGCAGCAGGATCTGCAACCGGGCCTGCTGCCCGCCGGACAGGGTGCCGAACGCCTGCCGGGCACAGGACTGCAGCTCATAGCGGGCCAGCGCCGCCATGGCCTCGTTAATGAGCATCGCGTGCTCGAACATCAGGATCTCCAGCGGACTCCGCTGCTGCAGGTCCGGCCGGGAGTGCGTCTGCGCGAACCAGCCAGGTACCACCCGCGCCCCGAGCCTGGCCAAGCCGGCGTGCGCGACCTGCTCCCCGGCGAGCAGCCGCAGGAAATGAGATTTCCCCGAGCCGTTGGAACCCAGGACGGCCACCCGCTCGCCGTACCAGACCTCCAGGTCGAACGGGCGCATCAGGCCAGTCAGCTCAAGCCCCTCGCAGATCACCGCGCGCTTGCCGGTCCGGCCGCCGCGCAGCCGCATCCGGACGTTCTGCTCCCTCGGCGCGAGCTCCGGCGGCCCTTCCTCCTCGAACTTGCGCAACCGCGTCTCGGCGGCATGCAGCCGCGAGGCCATATCCGCGTTGTATGCCGCCTTCTGCCGGTACATCCGGACCAGCTGCTTCAGCTTCTCGTGCTCCTCGTCCCACCGGCGGCGCAGCTCATCAAGCCGGTCGATCCGGTCCCGGCGCGCCTGGGCGTATCCGCCGAACCCGCCGCCGTGCACCCAGACATTCCTGTCCTCCACGGTGATGATGCGCTCGGCGCAGTTGGCCAGCAGCTCCCGGTCGTGGCTGACCAGGAGCACCGTCTTCTGGGTCGCGGCCAGCTGCTGCTCAAGCCAGAGCTTGGCCGGCACGTCCAGGTAGTTGTCGGGCTCGTCGAGCAGCAGGACCTCGGCCTTGCCGCGCAGCAGCGACTCAAGGACCAGCCGCTTCTGCTCCCCGCCGGACAGGGTGCGCACCTCCCGCCAGCGGCATTGGTCATACGGCGTCCCCAGCGCGGCCACGGTGCATGCGTCCCAGTGCACCTCGGCCTCGTAGCCGCCCGCGTCACCCCACTCGGCCAGGGCGGCGGCATACCGCAGCTGGGCGGGCTCATCATCCCGCTCCATCATCACCAGCTCGGCGGCGTCCAGCCGGGCGGCCGCGGCCTGCACCCGCGGCGGCGCGATCGAGATCAGCAGGTCCCGCACGGTGGAGTCGTCCCGTATCCCGCCGATGAACTGGCGCATGACGCCGAGCCCGCCGCTGGAGGTGACCGAGCCTTCCTGCGGGGTCAGGTCCCCGGCCACCAGCCGCATCAGCGTCGTCTTGCCCGCGCCGTTGGGCCCGATCAGCGCGGCCGTGATGCCCTCGCCGACCCGGAAGGACACGTCGTCGAGCAGCGCCCGGCCATCCGGCAGGGCGTGGCTGAGGTGCGCGGCCTCGACATGCCCCACGACGTTTCCCCGCTTCCCTGGTATCCCGGCATGGCCGAGAATAGCTGGATGGACCCCCAAGGCTTCAACACAAATTCCCGGCTGCGCGCCTCAGACGCCGACCGCGACCGCGCCGCCTCCGTGCTGAACGAGGCCATGGCGCAGGGCAGGCTGACCGCGGAAGAGCACTCGGACCGGCTGGACGCGGTCTATGCCGCGAAGACGCACGCGGACATCGTGCCGGTCATCGATGACCTGCCCGCGGCATCCCCGGCGGTGACACCGGCCGAGAGCCCGGGCCCGGCGGCCGCCGCCACCGGGCGCCGGCTGGTCGCCGTCTTCGGCGGCGTCAGCCGGAAGGGCAGCTGGCATCCGGAGCCGGTCACGAGGATCGTGGCCGTCTTCGGCGGCGCGGACCTGGACCTGCGGGAAGCCGTCTTGCCCGGACGGGAGATCACGATCGACGCGGTGGCCGTCTTCGGCGGCGTCTCGATCACCGTCCCGCCGGAGATGCTGGTGATCGACACCGGCAGCGCGATCATGGGCGGCCGGGACATCAGCGGCAACACCGCGGAATCGTTCCCGCCGGACGCCCCGGTGCTCAGGATCACCGGGATGTGCGTGTTCGGCGGCGTCGAGGTCAAGCGCAAGCCGCGCCGGATCAAGCGACCGCGCCGGAACGGATGACCCTGGCCGGCCACCACGTTATGAGCTAGCCCGGCGCGTCCCGTCGCGGCCCGGGCTGCGCCGCCCGGCGCGGCCCGGGCTACGCCACCCGGCGGCCCGCGTGCACGGCCCGGCGCCGGACCGGGTCGGCGAGCGCGGCCGACAGGTCATCCACGGCGTTCAGCGTGTGCGCGCTCACCACGGCGTCGCAGTAAGACCACGCGGCCGCCATGCCCCCGGCCAGCGGCTGATACGCAGTGCTCTTCGTCCGCGGATTTACCCACACGATTTTGAACGCGACCAGCGACAGCCGCTCCATCTCGCGCCGGACGATGTCAGGGTCGCCAGTGTCCCAGCCGTCCGAGATGATCACTACGACCGCGCCGCGGGCCATGCCGCGGCGCCCGTAGAGGTTGTTGAAGTCCTTGAGCGAGTCGCCGATCCGGGTGCCGCCCAGCCAGTCCGGCGCGGCCTGCCCGGCCCGCGCGAGCGCGAGGGCCGGCTGGGAGCCGGCCAGCGCCCCGGTCAGCCGGGTCAGCCGGGTGGCGAAGCTGAAGACCTCGGCGCGGGCCCCGCCCGCGGCGCAGTACAGCAGCTGGATCATGGCCCGTGCGTAGGGTTCCATCGACCCGGAGATATCGCACAGGACGACGAGCCTGCGCTGCCGCCGGACCGGGGACCGGCCGACCAGGTGAACGGGATCACCGCCGGTCCGGCGGGCCTGGCGCAGGGTAGTGCGCATATCCAGGTGCGACCCGCGCCGCCGCCGCCGCTGGCGGCGGGAGCGGCGCAGCGGCACCGCCAGGGTGATCCGCCGCATCAGGTCAGCTAGCTGCAGCAGCTCGTCCGATGACAGGTCGGCGAAGTCCTTGGCGGCCAGCCGCTCCGCAGTGCTGCCGAGGTAGCGGTGCTCCACGACGGGCTCCGGGTCTTCGGGTTCGCCGTCCGGCCGCTCGCCGCCCGGGCCGGAGTCCGGCCGCAGGTTGCCCGCATGCTCCTTCGCGGCCCGGGCCGCGCTGGCCAGCATGTCCTGCGGCGACCGGCCCGGCCGGAGGGCCAGCGCCCCGGCGGCGGCGTCGCCGGGCTGCTCCGCCGGATCCGCGAGGCCGCGGAAGATGACGTTGAAGACACTTTCCAGCGTCTCGGTCTGCGCCTTACTGGACACAAGCGTCGCGGCCGCGCACAGGTACAGGGCGCGCGGCGTCTGCGGCCGGGCCAGCGCCACCGCCGCAGCGAACCGCTCACAGCGGCCGGGGCCGACCGGCAGGCCCGCTAGCCGCAGCGCGGCGCCGAACCGCGCGGCGACCTCGGCCAGATCGTCAGCCATCGGCGCTGACCGGGCCGAGACTGTCAGCCATCCGGCCGGCCCTGGCGAGAGCGTCAGCCATCGGTGCTGACCAGCGAGGCGAATCCGGCGGCGCGGGCCGCGTCGAGGTCCTCGGCGTACTTGAGCACCGCACCGGCGGTCCGCTCCGCTGAGGCCTCGTCGAGCGTCCCGGCACCGAGCATGTGCAGCGCCGCCGTCCAGCTGATCGCCTCGGCGATGCCCGGCGGCTTGGCCAGCTTGAGCCCGCGGAGGCGGGCGATGCCCGTCGCGACCTGCCCGGCCAGCGGGACGGCCGCGGCCGGCACCCGGCGCCGGATGATCGCGGCGACCCGCCCGGCCGGCGGGTAGTCGATCCAGTGGTACAGGCACCGCCGCTTGAGCGCGTCGTGCAGGTCCCTGGTCCGGTTCGAGGTCAGCACCACGACCGGCGGGAACGCCGCGCGCCGGGTGCCGAGCTCAGGGATGGTCACGGCGGATTCAGCCAGCAGCTCGAAGAGGAACGCCTCGAACTCGTCGTCACCCCGGTCCACCTCGTCGATCAGCAGCACCGCCGGGCGCGGCCCCGGATGGTCCAGCGCGGAAAGCAGCGGGCGCTCGAGCAGGTACTCAGCGCTGAATAGGTCCGATTCGCGGAGGGCAGTGCCCTGAGCCTCGGCCAGCCGGATCGCGAGCAGCTGGCGCGGGTAGTTCCATTCATACAGGGCCTCGGACGAGGTGAGGCCCTCGTAGCACTGCAGCCTGATCAGCCGCGTCTCAAGCGCGCTGGCGAGTGCCTTCGCCGCTTCGGTCTTGCCGACCCCCGGCTCGCCCTCGAGCAGGATCGGCTGGCCCATCCGGGCCGCCAGGAACAGCGCCGTGCCCAGCGGCTCATCCGCCAGGTAGTCGGCGTCGTCCAGCGCGCCCAGCAGTGCCGCCACGTCCGGCAGCCGCTCCGCGAGATCACTCATCCCCGGCGCCCGGGGATCACTCATCCCGGGCACCGCCCGGCTCGCCAGCAACCGCGGGCCCGCACCCGGGGGCCACAGAAGTACCGCATGTGCCCATCATGCGGCACCGGCCGGCCTGCTGGTGCCCAAGGGGCTCGGCGCTCAGGGGAACGCCAGGTCGGTGCGGAGCGGGCGGCCCTGGATCGCGCTCCACACGTTGGCGGGGGTGAGCGGCATGTCCGCGTGCCGCACCCCGAAGGGCCGGAGCGCGTCGAGCACCGCGTTGACCACCGCGGGCGGTGACCCGACCGTGGCCGACTCGCCGACGCCCTTGGCCCCGATGGGGTGGTGCGGCGACGGCGTGACCGTGGTGCCGAGCTCCCAGGACGGGCACTCGACCGACGTGGGCAGCAGGTAGTCCATGAACGAGCCGCCCAGGCAGTTCCCGTCCTCGTCGTAGGCGATGACCTGCATCAGCGCCATGCCGACGCCATCGGCCAGCCCGCCGTGCACCTGCCCCTCGACGATCATGGGGTTGATCCGCACGCCGCAGTCGTCCACCGCGATGAAGCGCCGCACCTTCACCTCGCCGGTCCCCGGATCGACGTCCACGACGCAGATGTAGGCGCCGAACGGATAGGTCAGGTTCGGCGGGTTGTAGACGGCGGAGGCGTCCAGGTGACCCTCGACCCCGGCGGGCAGCTCCAGTCCCGAGTGGGCCGCCATCGCGATCTCGGCGATACCCCTGGCCTGGTCCGGATCGCCGCGCACCTGAAACTTCTGCCCGGTCCATTCCAGGTCGTCCGGCGCTACCTCAAGCATGGCGGAGGCCACGATCCTGGCCCGTTCGCGCACCTTGCGCGCCACTACCGCGGTGGCGGCGCCGGATACCGGCGTTGACCGCGAGCCGTAGGTGCCGAGGCCGAACGGGGTCCGGTCGGTGTCGCCGTGCACGACCTCGACGTCATCCGGCGACAGGCCGAGTTCCTGGGCCACGATCTGCGCGAAGGTCGTCTCGTGCCCCTGGCCCTGGGTCTGCACCGAGATGCTCAGGACCGCCTTGCCGGTCGGGTGCACCCGCAGGTCAGCGCCGTCGGCCATGCCCAGCCCGAGGATGTCCATGTGCGCGCGCGGGCCGGCGCCGACGCCCTCGGTGAAGAAGCTCAGGCCGATGCCCATGTACTCGCCGCGGTCCCGTTTCGCCGCCTGCTCCCGGCGCAGCTCGTCATACCCGGCGATGTCCATGGCCAGCCGCAGCGCCCTCGGGTAGTCGCCGGAGTCGTACTCCCATCCGGTCGGGCCGGTGTAAGGGAACTGCTCGGGGCGCAGCAGGTTCTTCATCCGCAGCTCGGCCGGATCGGCGTCCAGCTCGCGGGCCAGCAGTTCGACCATCCGCTCGACCAGGTAGACAGCCTCGGTGATGCGGAACGAGCAGGAGTAGGCGACCCCGCCCGGCGTCTTGTTGGTATAGACGGCGGTCACCTCGCAGTGCGCCGCCTGCAGGTCGTAGGAGCCGGTGAAGATGTGGAAGAACCCGGCCGGGAACTTGGTCGGCTGCGCGGTCGCGTTGAACGCGCCGTGGTCGGCCAGCACCTTGGCCCGCAGGCCCAGGATCCTGCCGTCCTTCGTCGCGGCGATCTCGCCGTGCATGTGGTAGTCCCGCGCGAACGAGGTCGACATCAGGTTCTCCGACCGGTCCTCGACCCATTTGACCGGCCTGCCGGTCAGCATGGACCCGACGATGGCGCAGATGTACCCCGGGTAGATGGGGACCTTGTTGCCGAAGCCGCCGCCGATGTCCGGCGAGATGATCCGGATCTTGTGCTCGGGCAGGCCGGCGACCAGGGCGTACATGGTGCGGTGTGCATGCGGGGCCTGCGTGGTGCACCAGACGGTCAGCTTCCCGCTGACCTTGTCCAGGTCGGCCACCGTGCCGCAGGTTTCCAGCGGGGCGGGATGCGATCGCGGGTAGAGCATGTCTTGCGTCACCACCACGTCCGCCGCGGCGAAGATCGCGTCGGTTGCCGCCTGGTCACCGGCCGCCCAGTCGAAGATGTGGTTGTCCTGCTTGCCCGCCAGGTCGTCCCGGATCACCGGGGTCCCGGGGTCCAGTGCCTTCCTGGCGTCGATGACCACGGGCAGCGGCTCGTACTCCACGATGATGAGCTCGAGCGCGTCGCGCGCTGAGTACCGGTCCTGGGCGACGACGAAGGCGATCTCCTGGCCCTGGAAGCGGACCTTGTCGGTGGCCAGGACCGCCTGCACGTCCTGGGACAGGGTCGGCATCCAGGCCAGCTTGAGCGCGGCCAGGGTCTCGCCGGTGATCACGGCCTCCACCCTCGGGTGTGCCTCGGCCGCCGTGGCGTCGACCGAGACGATCCGGGCGTGCGCCAGCGGGCTGCGCAGGATCGCCCCGTGCAGCATCCCGGGCAGCGCGATGTCATCCACGAAATAGCCCTGGCCGCGGATGAAGCGGGCGTCCTCCTTGCGCCGGACCGGCCCGTAGGCCCCGTTCATGGCGTACCGGGCGGTGCCGGTCAGGCCATCTGTTCCGGTCAGGCCATCAGCGCCGGTCAGGCCATCAGTAGCGGTCATGCGGGATGCTCCGCGGCCCAGCGGACGGAGCGCACGATGTTCTCGTAGCCGGTGCAGCGGCAGAGTTGCCCGGACAGCGCCTCGCGGATCTGGTCCGGGGACGGGTCCGGGTGATGGTCGAGCAGCCACCGGGCGGTCAGCATCATGCCCGGCGTGCAGAACCCGCACTGCAGTCCGTGGCACTCGGCGAAGCCCTGCTGGACCGGGTCGAGCACGCCGCCTTGTTCCAGGCCCTCCACGGTGCGCACCCGGTGCCCGTCCGCCATCGCGGCGAGCACCGTGCACGATTTGACCGGGATCTCGTCCAGCCAGACCACGCACGCCCCGCAGTTGGAGGTGTCGCAGCCCCAGTGTGAGCCGGTGAGCCTCAGCTCATCCCGGAGGAAGTGAATGAGCAGCAGCCGCGCCTCAACCTCGCGCGTATAGCTGACTCCGTTGACGTGCACGGTTATCTGCATGTCAGGCGTCCTGGCCCTGGGCCCGGCGCAGCGCCTGCCGCAGCGCCCGGGTGGTGAGCTCGCTGGCCAGGTGCCGCTTGTAGTCGGCCGGGCCGCGCTGGTCCGAGCTGGGCGTGCAGTGCTCGGCCGCGATCTGGCCGGCCCGGGCGAAGCTCGCCTCGGTGGCCGGCGCGCCGCGCAGGAACTCCTCGGCCTCGGCCGCGGCGAAATGCTGCGCGCCGACGGCCGTGAGGCCGATCCCGGCATCGGCGATGCGGTCGCCGTCCAGCCAGATAGCCGCCCCGGCCGCGCCCACCGGCCAGTCGCCCACCCGGCGCCCGACCTTCTGGTACGCGCTGCCGCCGCCGGGCCTGATCGCGATCCTGATCTCGGTCAGCAGCTCACCGGGGGCCACCACGGTCTCATACGGCCCGGTATGGAACTCCCTGGCCGGCACCGTCCTGCTGCCGCCCGGGCCCTGAATGAGCATGGTCGCCTTCAGGGCCGCGAAGGCGGCGGACAGGTCCTCGGACGGGTCGGCCTGGCAGAGCGAGCCGCCGACGGTTCCCCAGTTGCGCACGATCGGGTCGGCGATCACCTTCTCGGCATCGTGCAGGATCGCGAAATGCCGACCGGCCACCGGTGAGTCGAGCAGCTGCGCGTGCCTGGTCAGCGTGCCGATCCGCAGCTCGCCGTCCGCCTCGGTGAGGTAGCAGAGCTCACCGAGCCCGTTGATGTCGATCAGGGTCTCCGGCTGGGCGAGCCGGAGCTTCATCATCGGGATCAGGCTGTGCCCCCCGGCCAGGATCCGGGCCTCGGGACCGAATCTGGCCAGCAGGGCAATCGCGTCCTCGATGCTGATGGCCTTCTCGTACTCGACGTACGCCGGAACCTGCATGCACCCTCCTTCGCGCCGCGGCGCGCGCCGTCTTGAGTGTACGAGGGGACGCCCGACGGCCCGGCCAAAAGGGCAGGCCGGCGGCCGGAGCTGGCCGGGCGGGCGGCCGCGGGGCAGGGCAGGCGGCCGCAGGCGCCGTCATCCGCACACAGCGGCCGGCCGCGGCCGTGCGCGATAATGACAGCGCCATGACCCTTACCCAGCTCAACGCGTTTGTCCTGGTCGCCCGCCTCGGCTCGGTGACGGCCGCCGCGAACGCGCTGGGCGTCAGCGAGCCGGCCGTGTCCCAGGCGCTGTCCGCGCTGCGACTGCATCTGGGCGACCAGCTGGTCAGCCGCGGGCCCGGGGGGATGACGCTGACCGCGGGCGGATCCAGGCTGCTGAGCACCGCGTCGCAGATCGTCATGCTCGGCGCCGAGGCGCACGCCGCGGTCCGGGCCGCGCAGGGCGCTCCGGAGCAGCTGCGGGTGGTGGCCACGTCGACCATGGCCGAGTTCGTGATCAGCCCGCTGATGGAGGCGTTTACCCGGCGCTTCGCCGGCTCCGCCGAGGTGTCGGCCGGCATGGCGGCGACCAAGGAGATGGCGGTCCTGGTCGCGAACCGGCTGGCCGATGTGGCGATCGGCCCCAACGTGGCCGGCGATCCGGCCCTTCCGGTGGTGAGCGAGCCGATCTTCCGGTACCGCGTCGTCGTGGTCACCGCCGGGCAGTCCCGGCTGCGGGGCAGCCCGCGCCAGTGGCGGTGGCTGGTGGACCCGTCCGGCACTGACCCGGACAGCGACACCGGGCAGCTGCTGGCCCGGCTGGGCATCCCGGAGAGCAGCATCGGCGTGTTCCCCAATCAGACCGCCGCCTGGGCGGCCGCGGCCGACGGCGCCGGCGCGGCGCCGGCGGTCGAGCACCTGGTCACCCAGCAGCTCCGCCGGGGCGAGCTCTCCCGGGTCGAGCTGCCCGGATTGCCGGTGGATGCGTGCTGGCACGCGACCCTGCTGGAGCGCCAGCACCGGAGCCCGGCGGCCAGCGCACTGCGCCGCTTCCTGTCCACCCCCGAGGCCATGCAGCTGATGCGCTCGCCGGCCGCGGGGGTTTCGCCGTCCCGGTTCCGGCCCCCGGTCTACGTGACGATCTGGAGCTGATCCGGGTAAGACCGCCCCTAGCTGGGAATACATCCGGAGCAGCCGCGCTGGCCGCGCTGACTTAAGCAAGAGCTTATTCGCGTGTTGCCAGGCACCCGGCGGGAGCGGATTATGTACCTCGCATACCAGGGTGACGGTTGCCCTTTTTGTCGTCGGAGAGCAGGAGCGTGCGCATGCGGATCGAGTCCAGTGGCCACAGCCAGGGAAATCCGCGTCTGTACGAACTGATCGAGCACGCCCCGAAGACCGGCAAGAGCCCGACGGTCTGGGCCTGGCCCGAGCTGATCGACTACCTCAAGGTGGCCGGCCAGCCGGTGTCTGGGCCCTGGCCGCCGCATCAGGAACCGCGGCCGGACCCGGAGGAGGACTCGCTCCCGGTGGCCGTCGCGGACCCGGAGTCGGCACCGTAGCAGCACCAGGAATCCAGCCTCCGCGATCAGTACTGAGCTGAGGTTCAACGTCCGGACAGGACACTGGAGGATCGTATGTATCCGTCTCGGTTCCGCTACGAGGCACCGCGTTCGCTCGACGAGGCCATCAGCCTGCTGCGCGAGGGCGGGGACGAGGCGAAGGTGCTGGCCGGCGGCCAGAGCCTGGTCCCGCTGATGAAATTGCGCTTCGCCTCGCCGGAGCTGATCGTCGACATCAACAACGTGCCCGGGCTCGGCTACCACCGGGCTGACCCGGACGGGACGCTGCGCATCGGCGCCCTCTGCCGGCACGTCGCCCTCGAGCGCTCTGACCTGCTCAAGGCCACCCAGCCGACCATGGCCGCGGCGGCGCCGCTGATCGCCGATCCCATCGTGCGGAACCGGGGCACGCTCGTCGGCTCGCTGTGCCACGCCGACCCGCAGGGTGACTGGGCGTCGGTGGTGCTGGCCCTCGGCGGTGCCATCGTGGCGCAGGGGCCAGGCGGCAGGCGCACCATCCAGGCCGCGGATTTCGTCACCGGCCCGTTCCAGAACGTGCTGGAGCCCGACGAGATCGCCGTCGAGGCCGTCATACCGGCGGCGCAGGGCACCCGGGCCGGCGGCTACCTCAAGCTGGAACGCCGCGTCGGCGATTTCGCCACGGTCGGGGTCGCGGTCGCGATAGAGACCTCCGGCGCGACGGTGACCAGGGCCGGTATTGCCCTGACCGGCGTCGGCGGCTCCACCATCGCGGCCACGGCGGCGGCCGATGCACTGGTCGGCAGCCCGCTGACCGAACTGACCATCGGGCAGGCCGCCGACCTCGCGGCCGAGGTGGCCCGCCCGCGAAGCGATCATCGCGGCAGCGCGGAATACAAGCGGCACATGGTGCGCACGTTCGTGCTGCGCCTGCTGAGCCGCGCGGACGGCGCCACGGCGGAAAGGGCAGCCTGATATGACCATCGTTTACGACGACCCCGGCGAGACGGCCAGCGATATCCCGGTGCGCCGGATCAAGTTCACCATCAACGGCGCGAAGAAGATCGCCGAGGTGGAGCCCCGGCTGCTGCTGTCGCACCTCATCCGCCGCGGGCTGGGGCTGACCGGAACGCACATGGGCTGCGACACGACCAACTGCGGGGCATGCACGGTCCTGGTCGACGGCCAGCCGGTGAAGTCCTGCACCATGCTGGCCGTCCAGGCCGACGGGCATGAGATCGCCACCGTCGAGGGCCTGGCGGGCGCCAGCGAGCTGCACCCGCTGCAGGAAGGCTTCAAGGAGCAGCACGGCCTGCAGTGCGGGTTCTGCACGCCGGGCATGATGATGGCCGCCAAGGCACTGCTGGACCAGAACCCCGACCCGACCGAGGAGGACGTGCGCTGGGCACTGTCCGGCAACCTCTGCCGCTGCACCGGTTATCAGAACATCGTGAAGTCGGTGCTGTGGGCGGCCGACAAGCTCAGGTCAGAATCCTGACTAGCACGGGCCGCTGGCTGACCAAGACGGAAGGGTAACGCCGTGTCGCAGGCGCTAGACGAGATCAAGATCGGCGGGCTGGGCGCGAGCCGCCTGCGTGTCGAGGACAACCGCTTCATCCGGGGCAAGGGCAACTACACCGACGACATCACGCTGCCCGGCATGCTGCACATGGAGATCCTGCGCAGCCCGCTGGCGCACGCGCGGATCAAGTCGATCGACGCCACCCGGGCGTGGGAGATACCCGGCGTGCACCTGGTGCTCACCGGCGAGATGATGGCGACCCGCAACCTGGCCTGGATGCCGACGCTGTCCTACGACACCCAGGCGGTGCTGGCCACGGACAAGGTCCGCTTCCAGGGCCAGGAAGTGGCCTGCGTGATCGCCGATGACCCGTACATCGCCAAGGACGCGTGCGAGGCGATCGACGTCGATTACGAGCCGCTGCCGCCGATCGTCAACCCCATTCAGGCCGTCGCGGACGGGGCCCCGGTCATCCGCGATGACAAGGAGAACCAGCACGACAACGTCATCTACGACTGGGAAGTCGGCGACGCCGAGGGCACCAACCGCGCGTTCGCGCGGGCCGACCTGATCTCGAAGCTGAAGCTGCACTACCCGCGCTCGCATCCCTCCCCGATCGAGTGCTGCGGGTCGATCGCGGACTTCGACCGGTCCACCTCGAAGCTCACCGTGTACATGACCACGCAGGCGCCGCATATCATCCGGGCCGCGGTCGCGCTGGTCGCCGAACTGCCCGAGCACATGATCCGGATCATCTCGCCGGACATCGGCGGCGGCTTCGGCAACAAGGTGCCCGTCTATCCCGGCTACGTCTGCTCCATCCTGGCTTCCATCCTGCTGGAACGGCCGGTGAAATGGATCGAGGACAAATCGGGGAACCTGATCTCCACCGGGTTCGCCCGGGACGTCTACCTCGACGGCGAGATGGCGCTGCGCAGTGACGGCAAGATCCTCGCGGTCCGGATGCACACCGACGCCGACCACGGAGCGTTCTTCTCCGATGCCCAGCCGAGCAAGTTCAAGATCGGGCTGATGCACTCGGCCTTCGCCTGCTACGACGTCCCGGTCGCGCACATGACGGCGCGGGGAACGTACAGCAACAAGGCCCCCGGCGGGGTCGCGTACCGGTGCTCGTTCCGGGTTACCGAGGCCATGTTCTTCCAGGAGCGGATGGTCCAGGCCGCGGCCGACGACCTGGGCATGGACCAGGCCGAGTTCCGGCGGATGAACTTCGTGGCCGACGACCAGTTCCCGCACCGCACCCCGTTCGGCTTCCTGACCGACTCGGGCCAGTACGGCGAGTGCCTCCGGGTCGGGCTGCAGGCGGTCGGCTACGAGGACTTCCTGCGGCAGAAGGCGGAGGCCAAGGCGCGGGGCAGGCTGCTCGGCATCGGCATCTCCACCATGACCGAGCCGCTCGGCGCGGGCAACAGCCGCGAGTACGACATCCTCGGCATCAAGATGTTCGACTCGGCCGAGCTCAAGATTCACATGACCGGCAAGGCCATTGTCCGGACCGGCGCACGGGGCCAGGGCCAGGGGCACGAGACGACCTGGGCGCAGATAGTCACCCACGAACTCGGCATCCCGGCCGAGGACATCGTGGTCGAGGAGGGCGATACCGACACCGCGCCGTTCGGGATGGGCACCTACGCGTCCCGGAGCACGCCGGTGGCCGGCGCCGCCATCTCCATGGTGTCGCGCAAGATCCGCGCCAAGGCCCGCAAGCTGGCCGCCCATCTTCTTGAGGTGTCCGAGGAGGACATCGAATGGGAGCTTGGCCGGTTCTACGTCCGCAGCGCCCCCGACCGGGGGGTAACCATCCAGGAATGCGCGATGGCCGCGTACAGCAACATGCCGGACGGCATGGAGCCCGGCCTGGAGAACACCGCCTACTACGACCCGCCCAACCTGACCTGGCCGTTCGCGGTCTACATCGTCACCGTGGAGGTGGACCCGGAGACCGGGGTCTGGGACGTGCTGAACATGGTCGCCGTCGACGACTGCGGCGTCCGGATCAACCCGATGATCGTCGAGGGACAGATCATGGGCGGGCTGACCGAGGCCTACGCGATGGCCAACATGCAGTTCATCACGTTCGATGCCGAGGGCAACTGCGTGGGCTCCAATTACATGGACTACCTGCTGCCCACGGCCTGGGAAACCCCGGGCTTCGAACTGCACAGCGAAGTGGTCACCCCGTGCCCGCACCACCCGATCGGCGCCAAGGGCATCGGCGAGTGCGCGGCCGTCGGCGGCCCGGCGGCGTTCGTCAACGCGGTGCTCGACGCGCTGCGCGGAACGGGAGTCCGCAATATCGACATGCCGCTGCTGCCCGACCGGGTCTGGGAAGCCATCACCTATCACCGCGACGTCTCCGGGGCGCCGCCGGTGAAGACGGACGAATGACGGGAAGTCACCACATGGACGGCTGGCGGGTCCTGGAGGAAGCCGGTGAGCTGACCCGGCGCGGCGAGGCATTCGCGCTCGCCACCGTGGTCTGGCGGCAGGGCCCGTCCTCGGGCCAGCAGGGCTCCCGGGCGATCATCACGGCCTCCGGCGAGCTCCGCGGCTGGATCGGCGGAGCCTGCGCGGAGCCGGTCGTGCTCCGCGAGGCCCGGCAGGTGATCGCCGAGGGCGTCCCGCGGCTGCTCCTGCTCGGCACCCCGGAGCAGTTCGGCGCGGCGGTGCCGGAGGGGATCACCGTGGTGCCGATCTCC
>CAVWLF010000006.1:0-143173 GCA_963755815.1 uncultured Actinomycetes bacterium | reverse complement strand
GGTGATGGCCGGATGCTGCCCGGTGTCAATCGCGTACTGCTCGGCAGGCAGGCCGAATGCGTCGTAGCCGTACGGATGCAGGACCGCGTAACCGGTCATCCGCAGGAACCGGGCGTACACGTCGGTGCCGATGTAGCCGACCGCATGGCCGACGTGCAGGCCCGCGCCGCTCGGATAAGCGAACATGTCCAGCACGTAGAACTTCGGCCGGCCAGCGACCTGCTCGATCCGCGGCCAGCGGCCCGACCGGGTTCGGCGCGTGAAAGGTTCCGCGGGCTTCCCACCGGTCCTGCCACGTCAGCTCGATCTCATTGGCCAGCCGGGCGTCGTACCTGAACGGCAGCTCCGCGTCCGTGCCGTCAGCACCCGGCGGGATCCGGCCGGAGGTGACATGCTCACTCATCGCATCCTCATCAAAGGCTGGCTCGGGAAACAAAAAAGCCCCTCACCAACGAGGGGCAGCCGCGCTGACTTTCTTCCTGGTGCCGTCAGCGCGGCGAGGTAAGCAGGAGGATGCTGCGGCCTGTCATGGCCTCAGGCTAGCGGGAATGGCCGATCCCCGCCACAGCGCCGGGCCATCCCCCTCCCCCGGGCGCGGCGTAGAATTTGCAAGATCAGCTGACGAGCGGCCCCCGCGCCCGCGCCGTTAGAAGTCAGGGCCGTGTTGCGGGCCGTGGCCGCAACGCCGTGGCTCAGGGAGCCGACGATGGCGATTGACGTAACCGGTGCCTTAGGCCAGACCGATTTGCTCCGTTCAGCGCCAGCCGGGGATCTCGCGGCCATCGCGGCAGCGTCCCGGTTGCGGAAATTCCGGCGCGGTCAGGTCGTCTTCGCCACGGGTGATCCAAGCGACACCTTGATCGTCGTCATCTCGGGTTGCGTCAAGGTTGTGGTTCGTTCCGCGGACGGCGGTGAGCTGACGCTAACGATCATCCAGCCCGGTGGTGTCCTCGGCGAGCTCAGCGTCGCCGACGGCGGCCCCAGGTCCGCCGATGCCGAAACCCTGGCGGAAAGCCAGCTACTGCTTGTCCCGCTCGAAATGATCCAGGACATCTGCGCGCGCGTGCCGTCCGTGGCCCACGCCCTGACGAGTTCCATCGCCGCCACCCTTCGGCGGCTCACCGAGGCGGCATCTGACCTGGTCTTCCTTGACCTGCCCCGCCGCGTCGCGAAGATGCTGCTCAGCCAGCCCAGGGACGACGAATCCGTGATCCGGCCGAAGACGAGCCAGGAGGAGTTCGCGCATCAGGTCGGGGGTGCCCGGCAGAGCGTCAACGCCGCGCTGCGCGGTTTCGAAAGACGTGGGTGGATTGAAGTCCATGATCGGGCCGTGACCGTGAAGCAGGCGGCAGAACTAGGCCGATTCGCCGGCGATTAGGTGTCAGCAAGCTGACAGAAACCGTGTCAGCCGCGTGACTGACAACCACCGCATGGCTAGACATCCTGGACGGCAGCCGGTCATTCCGGAGACCGGCAATCGGATGGGCGGGCCATTTCCGGTCGGGGTGTCACGGCCGGGCGGGGGCGCCCCAGCACAGCGCCGGCTTCGCCGGGCGCCGTCATCTGCAGGCGCGTGCCTGCCGTCTCTTCTGGAGGGACCTTGAAACGCATCTTTTCACTGACCGCCGGCGCGACCGCCGTCGCCGCGGCTCTCTCGCTGGCGTTGTCCGGCGGGGCATCCCAGGCCGCCACCGCGCACCATCGCGCTTCGCTGCCGAAGATCTCGGTGGCGATGAATGGGAAGAAGATCACGGTCAGCGGGGCGCTGCATTCCGGCGGCGTGCGGATCGTCTCGACGGTGACCAGGGAGCCGCAGGGCGCGCCGATTTTTGTCCGGCTCGATCCCGGCGTCACCCTGGCCCAGTTCTTCGCCCTGCTGCACAGCCGCGCCGCCAGCGACCCGAACAACCTGGACGGCACGGCCACGATCGTCACCGACGCACAGGCCAATAAGGGCACCAGCACGATCCAGGCCAATCTGCACGCCGGCCACTACGTCGCGTTCGATTCGGTGCGGAACAACCCGGCCAAGTGGCCGTTCACCACTTTCACCATCGCCGCCGCGGCGCACCCGGCGAGGCTGCCGGCCCGGCCGCGACGATCGCCGCGATCGAGTTCGGGTTCCGCGGCCCCGGCACGCTGCACCAGGGCGACCTGGTCCGGTTCGCCAACCACGGGTTCCTTGTTCACATGATCGTCTACGCGACCGCCGCTAGCCACCGGCAGGCCCGCAAGGTCGCCCGGTACCTGCACGAGGGTAAGCAGGGCCTCGCCCAGCGGCACTCCACCGGATTCGGCACCTTCGCCGGGCCGCTGTCGCACGGTTCCTACCAGCAGCTCGTCATCCGCAACCACCGCGGCTGGTACGTCCTGGCCTGCTTCATGGAAACCCAGGACGGCCGTGACCACACCAGGCTCGGCATGGAGCGGGTCATCCACATCGTCCGGTAGCCACCTCGGCCGCCAGCCAATCCCCGCGTTCGGCCGGACGCGGCCCGCCCAGGTCTGGGCGGGCCGGTCCGGCGGACGAACCAGGCGATGAAAGGAAAGCGTGATGAGCGACAGCATCGCGATCGGCGCGAAGGCAGTACGGCAGGACAGCGCGCCCGCCGCGGCCCGAGCGCGCCACGGCGTCCCGGACGTGCGCAGGCGGCTGCAGCTGGCCCTGGCCGCGATCTGGCTGCTGGACGGGGTGCTGCAATGCCAGCCTGTCATGTTCACCCGGGCCTTCCCGCCGACGCTCGCCGCGGCCGCCCAGGGTAATCCGGCGCTCATCGCGGGCCCGATTACCTGGTCGGCTCATCTCATCGGGCAGCATGTGGTCGCGATGAACGCCGTGTTCGCCGCCGTTCAGCTGCTGCTCGGCCTGGGGATAGCGTGGCGGCCCACCGTGAAGCTTGCGCTCGGCGCCTCGATTGCCTGGGCCGCCGCGGTGTGGTGGCTCGGCGAAGGGCTCGGTTCGGTGCTCACCGGCAGTGCCAGCCCGGTCAGCGGAGCACCGGGGGCCGTGATCCTCTACGCCCTGCTGGCGATCCTGCTGTGGCCCGTCGCCAGCGAGCGCGCCGCGCCATTCGTCGCGGGCCGGGCGATAGGCGCACCAGCCGCGCGTGGGCTCTGGCTCATCGTGTGGGGCAGCCTCGCCGGGCTGGCCCTGCAACCAGCCGTCCGCGCGCCGCACGCCATCAGCGGCATGATCTCGGCCATGGCGCACGGCCAGCCCGGCTGGCTGGCCTGGACCGGCAATCATGCCGCGAGCGCCCTGAGTCATCAGGGCCTGCCGGCCTCAGTCGTCCTCGCGGTTGCCCTCGCCGTCGTGGCCGCGGGCGGCTGCCTGCCCGCGAGGGCCGCCATCGTCCTGGCCATCGTTATCGCCGCGGCCATCTGGATCGCCGAAGGACTCGGCGGAATCCTCACCGGCTCCGCCACCGACCCGAATACCGGCCCGCTGCTGGCTCTGCTCGCCCTGGCCTACTGGCCGTCCGCGGCCCGCCCTTTTATCGCGCTAGCGCGATCCCGGGACGGGAAGCGGTAAACCATCGCCGGGCGATCGCCGTCTAGTGACGAACGGCGCGTTCGGTTGAGCGTGCGGATCCGGGCGGGGCAACACCAGCAACAGGGAGAGAACATACCCATGTCAGCCACGCTTCAGGAGATCCTGCTCGCGCCGGATACCCGGCCCAAGGTGGTCGCCGACTGCTACCTGCTCCTTGAGCAGCAGGTCTCCGAGAAGTCAGGGATCTCCGGCACCGCGGTCAAGCTCGCCTACAAGACGGTGAACACCTTCAAGCCGGGCCACATCCGCCACATGGTCGCGGTGCTGCTCCCGGAAATGCTGGACCAGCTTGAGCCGTACTGGGAGGAATTCAGCACCTCCGGCGGCTCCGGGTTCGGCGACTACCTGGCCAAGCGCGGCGAGGAGGTGTCGGAGTCCCTGCTAGCGGTCACCGATGCCCGCGCGGCGGCCTCCGGCCGGCCAACCGTCATCAAGGCCTACCGCAGCGTCCGCGGCAACGCACGCAAGCACGTCGAGGCCGCGCTCCCGCAGGTGGGCGACCTGGTGCTGAAGTACGCGCGCTGACCTCAGCCGCCGCGCGGCCCCGGCCTGACCGGACCGGCCAGGACCGGGCGGTCAGAATCCCCGGCCGGGGTTCAGGATGCCGGCCGGGTCGAGCGCGCCCTTGATGGCGCGGTGCACATCCATCGAGTCCGCGCCGAGCTCGAGCGCCAGCCAGCGCCGCTTGATCAGGCCGACGCCATGCTCTCCGGTCAGCGTGCCGCCCATGTCCAGCGCGGCGCGGAACACCTCGTCCGCGGCCGCCCAGACGGGAGCCGGCACGTCGCCCTCGGCCAGGCCGCGGTCGAAGACGAAGACCGGGTGCAGGTTGCCGTCGCCGGCATGGGCGACAGTGGCGATCATGACCGAATGCCGGGCGGCCGCGCGCTCGATGCACTCGATCATGTCCGGCAGCCGGGAGCGCGGCACGCACACGTCCTCGACCAGCGTCGCGCCGAGCCGCTCGATGGCGTGGTAGGAGAGGCGGCGGATATCCAGCAGCTGCTGCGACTCCGCCTCGCTGGCCGACACGTCGGCCAGCAGCGCGCCATGCTCGGCGCAGATGTCCCGCATGAGCCCGGCCCGGCGGCCCGCATCATCGCTGTCGTCCTGCGCGATGAGGAGCGCCTCGGCATCGCCGAACCCCAGCTGCTTCCAGTCGTCAATGGCGCGCAGCGTGGCCCGGTCCAGCAGTTCGAGCAGGCTCGGCTGCAGCCGGGCGCGCAGGATCGCGGTCACCGCGTGAGCCGCGGCGCCGAAGCTGGGGAAGCTCGCGGCCACGGTCGCCGGCGGCGCGGCGGGCCGCGGGCGCAGCCGCAGGGTCGCCGAGGTGATCACCCCGAGGGTTCCCTCCGAGCCCACCAGCAGGCTGGTCAGGTCGTAGCCGGCCACGCCCTTGACCGTCCGGCGGCCGGTGCGCAGCACCCGGCCGTCGGCGAGCACGACCTCCAGCCCGAGCACGGAGTCCTTGGTGACGCCGTACTTCACGCACCGCAGCCCGCCGGCGTTCGTGGCCAGGTTGCCGCCGATCGTCGAAATCTCATAGCTCGACGGGTCGGGCGCGTACATCAGCCCGTGCGCGGCCGCCGCCCGGTCCAGGTCGGCGTTGAGCACGCCAGCCTCGGCGACGGCCAGCTCGTCCGCCGGGTCCAGCTCCAGGATCTGGTCCATCCGGGCCAGCGAGAGCATGACGCAGCCGTCGATAGCGGTGGCCCCGCCGGCCAGGCTGGTGCCGCCGCCGCGCGGCACGACCGGCACGCCGTGCTTGCTCGCCCAGCGCAGCGTGCTCACCACTTCGTCAGTACTGCGGGCGGAAACGACGCATCGGGGCTGGCCAGGTGCCACTGCGGCGGTTTGGTCGCGCCGGTAGGACTCGACAATGTCCGGATCGGTGATCACATGGCCAGCGGGCAGGGCGGCGAGGAGTGCGTCCAGATCATCGGGCATCTGCGGCTCAGCCGTGGCTCGCGGACAGCGCGGTGAGCACCGCGAGGGTGAACGCGACGGCAGCGGCCAGGCCGTGCAGCGCGATCAGCTGGGGCGGGAAGGGCCGGGCCGCTTTCTGCTGGCGCCGGGCGGCCCGCGCATTGGCGGCCAGCCAGCTAAGCCCGGCGCTCAGGGTAACCACCAGGATCCCGAGCGAGATCCAGGCCAGCGGCCGGTAGTGGATCAGCACGAAGACGAACCAGAACGCGAGGCCGGAGAGCGCGAGCGCCGGATGGCTGAACTCGAGCAGCGGGTGCTCCCCGGCCGGGGCGGCGACCCTCGTGCGGGGAACGGGCGGCGGCTTGCCATCAGCGGTCAGCGGAACCGCCCCGGATCTGGCCGGCGTGCTGGCCAGCTGGGCGGAAGGGGCCGTCCGGCGCCGGGCCGCGTTCCCCGAACTCAGCAGGGCTACCCCCGCGGCGGCCGTCACCACCCAGAGCGCCAGCACAACAAGAGCCAATACGGCTCCCTTCGAGATCCGTCCCGCGGATAGGCCCTAGCGCTCAGGCTACCGAACGTCGCTCATCCGGGCCGCTGCGGCAGCCGTGGCAACCAGGCTGCCCCGGCGGGCGTCTGACTGACTGCCGGCACAATTAGGGAGCAGAGTGCACACCGAGGACATTCGGTATCAGGCTGATGGCGCGATCATGGTCGGGCACCTGGCATTCGACGACCAGCGCGCAGGCCAGCGCCCGGCGGTGCTGGTCTCGCACGAAGGCTCCGGACTTGACCAGCACGCCAGGGGAATCGCCGAGAAGCTGGCCGCGCTCGGCTACATCGCCTTCGCGCTGGATTACTTCGGGGACGGCAAGCGCCCTCCGCCCGAGCAGGTCCGGAAACGCACGGGCGTGCTGGCCGGGGATCCCGGGCTTACCGCGCGGATCGCACAGGCCGGCCTTGATGTGCTGCTCGGTCAGGCCGCGGCCGACGCCGATCGCGTCGCGGCGATCGGATACTGCTTCGGCGGCATCGTGTCACTCGAACTGGCCCGCACCGGCGCTGACCTGAAGGCGGTCGTCGGCTTCCATCCCGGCTTCACCCCGCCCCGGCCCGCGGACTCGGCGAAGATCCGCGCCAGCGTCCTGATGTGCTGCGGCACCGAGGATCCGTTTGCCACGCCGGAAGACCGGCTGGCCTTCGAGGCGGAGATGCGCGAGGCCCGGGTCGTCGACTGGCGGCTCGAACTGTACGGCGGGGTCAAGCACAGCTTCACCAATCCCGCGGCGGACGAGTTCGGCATGCCCGGCTTCGGCTACGACGCCGATGCCGATCGCCGCTCTTGGTCCGCCATGCTGGATCTCTTCGGGCGGGTGCTCGGGCCACCCTGACGCCGGCTGTCCGGCGGGCGTGGGATCCTGCTGGCGTGCCTGATCTCGAGGTTCTCCGTGACCGCATGAGGAAATTCGCCGACGACCGGGACTGGGGGCAGTTCCACGACCCCAAGTCGGTGCTCCTGGCCCTGGTCGGCGAGGTCGGCGAGCTCGCCGAGCTGTTCCAGTGGCTCCCGGCCGCCGACGCCAGGGCGCTCGCAGCGAGTGAACCGCTCCGGACCCGGGCGGGCGAGGAGCTGGCTGACGTGCTGCTCTACCTGGTACTGCTGGCGGACGTCCTCGGCATTGATCTCGCCGCCGCCGCGCAGAGCAAGATGACCGACTCCGAGCGCCGCTTCCCGGTCCGCGACGTCACCGGGCCAGCCCGGGTTAGTGTGCCGGATGTGGCTACTCGTGAAGAGCGGGCGATGTCCTTCGGCGCGGTGGCCGGCGACTACGACCGGCTCCGGCCCGCCCCGGCGGACGCCGCGGTCAACTGGCTGCTGCCGACGCGCTGCCAGGTCGCGGTCGACCTGGCCGCCGGTACCGGCATGCTGACCAGGGTGCTGGCGCGCAAGGTCCCGCAGGTCGTCGCCGTCGAACCCGATGAGCGGATGCGGGCCGTGCTGCAGGCGCGCTCGCCGGACGTGCGCGTGGTCGAGGGCCGGGGCGAGGCGATCCCGATGCCCGACGCCAGCGCCGACGCCGTATTCGTCTCGTCGGCGTGGCACTGGATGGATCCTGCCCTCGCCATCCCGGAGATCGGCCGGGTCCTGCGCGATGGCGGCCGCTTCGGCACGATCCGGACGGGCCGCGACCGCGAAGCCGGCTGGCTGCGCGAACTCGACTGGATGCGGTACGGCCAGCCTGACCGGCGGGCGGGCGCCGAGCCCGGCGACCAGGAGACGGCGCAGCCCCACCCCCGGAGTCGCGAGGTCGTGCTACCCGGCACCGGGCAGTTCGGCCATGCCGAGACCGAGTCGTTCGGGTTCACCCGCACGATGACGATCAACGACATGGTGGGCATGCTGGCCACCTATAGCGGCGTCATCACCGCGAGCCGGGAGGACAGGATGGCCAGGCTAGCCCGCGCGCGGGCGGCGCTGGAGGAACGGTTCCCGGGCGCCAGTGAGGTCGACGTGCCGATGCGCTCCTGGTGCTGGCGCGCCGATCGCGCTCCTCGCGCCGCGGCCTGATGCCGGTCGGGTGCGCCGCACCGTGACTCCAGTTCCCGCCGCACCGGACCACCGCGATCCGCAGATCCGTTAGTTAGGCCGCGGTCTCGCGGTGTGGCAGCTTCCAGCCGGGCCGCGGGAAATGGCAGGTGTAGCCATCTGGGTAGTGCTGGAGGTAGTCCTGATCTTCGGCCTCGGCCGCCCAGAAGGGGCCGGCCTCGCTGATCTCGGTGACGACCCGGCCGGGCCAGAGCCCGGAGGCCTCGACATCGGCGATCGTGTCCGCGGCGACCTGGCGCTGCTCGTCGGTGGTGGAGAAGATCTCGGAGCGGTAGTCGGAGCCGGTGTACTTGCCCTGTCGGTCCTTGGTCGTCGGGTCATGGATCTGGAAGAAGAACTCGAGGATGTCCCGGTAGGAGGTCCGCTCGGGATCGAAGACGATCTCGACGGCCTCGGCGTGGCCGGGATGGTCGCCATCGGTCGGGTTCTCGTTCTCGCCGCCGGTGTAGCCGACGCGGGTGGAAATCACCCCGTCGCGGTGGCGAAGCAACTCCTGCATCCCCCAGAAACAGCCCCCGGCGAGGATCGCGGTCTCGGTGTTGTCCGTCATGGCGCTCCTTCCCCGATGCTCGCATCCAGCCTAGATCGTCGACCGGGAAACGCCCGGCCGCTCCCCCGGAACTACCGGCCACTCCCCCGCGGTTTTCGCGGCAGGGCCAGAACGAGGCATGGCCTGCTGCGGCCGCTCCCCTGCCCCGATCACGAACGGCGAAATTCCCTGAGCAGGACGGCCGGCACGGCCCTGTTTGTCAGGCAAGTACCACTTCAATCTCCTCGCCGCCAACGGACAAGTGGTCGCCACCAGCGAGACCTATGAGCGCAAGCAGTCCGCGCTGCACGGTATCGAGTCGGTCAAGGAGAACGCGCCCGGCGCGGAGGTAGACGACCAAACCGGAGAGTAGGCGCGAGCCCGCGGCACCGCAGCGCGGATCGCCGTTTCGCCGCCGATGGCCCGGCCAGAATTTACGGCGGCCGGAAATGGTGACCGGTTCGTTGATCTTGACCATGCGGTCCAGCGGCGCCGGCTTGTACGATCTGAGCCAGCGGGGCAATCGAGACCGCGAGTTAGAAGTGTTCGCTGTGCAAATCCGGAGGGGTCCTGCTGGTGATACGCATCAGGCCGTCCGGCCTTCCGAAAGAGGATGATTGTGGTGTCTGAGAACACGTCGTCACCGGCGACTCCCGATCCGCCGGCCGGCCCGGACAGTGGCCTCAACCACGCCGACGTCAGCGTGGCCGACGGAACAACCCGCCTGGCCGGGACGATCGTCGGCCACGTTACTGACCAGGCGCGCCGCACGGCCAGTGCCGCGAAGGCCAGGCGGGTAGTCAATAGCGACGGTGAGCCCGGAGTGCTGGACCTGACTCCGCTGCGCGAGCTGATCGCTGAGCTGGTGGAGGAGCTCGGGAAGGTGCGGCCGCGGGACCGGATAGCCAACGCTCTGCGGCAGGCCGCCGACGCCATCGACCCGCCGGGCCGCTGAGGCCACTGGCATGACCCCGGGTCCCGCGGTCTCGGCCGCAGATGTTCAGGCCGATCGCACCCCCGGCGGAGCGTCCGTGCGCACCTTGCTGGATACCGGTCCGGCCGGGTCGGGTTTCGTCCGGCGGCTTGTGAGCCTGCCGCCGGGCGCCCGGTTCGACGGCTCCGCCGGATCGGCCGGCGAGCTGTGGTTCGTGATCGAGGGCAGTGGCGGGCTGGAGATCACCGGCCATCCTGACTTGCCGCTCGGCCGCGACCGCGGGCTGTGGATCCCGCCCGGCGCGGATTTCCGGGTGCACGCAGACGGGCCGGATGAGCTGCGTTTTGACGCCGTGACACTGCCCGCCGGAACGGCAGAACCTGGCGGCAGCCCACGTCGCCCGGCGGCCGCTCAAACGATTCCGCTGACCCGTGATCTGCGCGACTGCGAGGTCGAGCGGACCGGAGACCGGCAGTTCCGTGTCCTGTTCGGCCCCGGCCACGACTGCGCGGTGGCCACCCAGTTTCTCGGCGAGATCCCGGCCGGCCGGGCGCCCGAGCACAGCCACCCGTATGACGAGGTGGTATTCATACTCGAAGGCGAAGGCGTGCTGCACCTCGACGGTGCTGGTCATCCGATATCCGCTGGCACCTGCGTGCACCTGCGTCCGCGGCACCTGCATTGCCTGGAGAACACGGGCTCGGCCACGATGCGGGTGCTCGGCGTATTCCACCCGGCGGACAGCCCGGCGGCCAAGGCCGAAACCCGCCCGTGAGGATCGTCGACCTCACCCAGGCCATGGCCAACGGGATGCCCGTGATGGCGGGCATCTCGACGCCGAGGTTCCGCGACCTGGCCGAGGTCGCCGCCGACGGCTACGCGATGTCGGAGTACACCTTCGTCAACCACACCGGCACCCACGTGGACGCGCCGGCGCATCAGATCGACGGCGGCGCCACCCTCGACGACATCCCGCTGGAACGGCTGGTGACGGACGCGTTCACGATCGACCTGACCGGGCATCCGCCCGGCCCGGTCGGCCTGGCCGAGCTGGAACATCACCTGCCCGGCCTGCACGCGAACGATATCGTGCTGTTCTCCTCGGGCAACGCGCTGAACTGGGGCAGCGACGCCTACTGGCACGGCTGGTGCTACCCGGACGCCGCGGCGTCCCGCGCGCTGGTCGACTGCGGCGTGTCCGGCGTGGGCTTCGACGGGCCGTCGGCGGACCCGGTGGAAAGCACCGACTACGAGCTGCACCAGGTGTGGCTCGGCAGCGGGAAGATCATCATCGAGAACATGGCGAGCATGGCCCGGCTGCCCGGCCCGCTGCCGCATCGTCGTCGCGCCGCTGAAAGTGCGCGGCGCAAACGGCGGCCCGGCCCGGATCTACGCCCTCGTGGACGACTAGCTGATTTCGCGCGCCTACCGGCGCCCCCGCGCGGCCCCGCAGCCCTCCTAGTGACCGCCGGTCTGCTCGAATACCAGCTGGGCGCGGTGCATCCAGTCCTCCCGGCCGCGGATGCGCAGGTAGACCAGGATGATCACGGTGAGCGCGACCACGGCGATGTAGACCATCAGCCCCAGTAGACGGGCCCGGTGCTGGTGAAGGGCGAGAAGTAGGACTTCCAGACGACCAGGATGCTCCACTCGGAGTATCGACCTCGCGGACAGATCTTGGCAAGAGCCTGGGAACGGTGAGACATCAGGCGCCCGGCGGGGCCGCGCTGGTTCAGGTGAGCGCGCTGATGGCGTCGCCGATGAGCTTGGCCCCGATGATCAGGCACAGGACGGACATGATGACGGCGTTGTGCTGTCCCATCCAGTTCTTGAGCTTGCCGAGCAGCTCCTGAGATCGCTCGCCCATGGCGAAGTAGATCACCACGGGGGCCCCGACCCCGAGCGTCGCGATGACCGCGAAGATCAGGTAGGCGATCGCCTGCTGGGCGCCGGCGATCCCGGTTTGCGCGATGGCCGCGGCTCCGGCGACGGCGAGGATCAGGTTTTTCGGGTTCGCGCCGGCCAGCAGCGCGCCGGTGCCGAGCGCGGCAGCGGGCTTGAAGTTCTCGATTGCGCCCATCCATTTGGGCATCGGTGCCTGGTCCTCACCGTGCGGGCGGCCGCGGAACTGCCGGACGGCGATCAGCAGCAGGCCGGCCCCGAGGATGATCTTCAGCCAGCTCACCCAGGTGGCGGGGGCGCCGGAGCTGCTGGCATTGGCCGGCCCGGCGACGGTCAGCACGATCGCTCCGACGACACCGAGTCCGAGCAGCCATCCGAGCACGAACGCCGGGCCGTTGGCCCTGGCCCTGGGGGTGGTGAGCATCAGCACGACCGCGATGATCGGGATCGGGCTGAGCGCGATCCCGACCGCCAGCGCCAGTGATCCTCCGATGGCCTGACCCATCAGTCCTCCTCCGGTCTGCCGCCCGCCTGCGGGGCGATGGAGTCGACGGCTTCTTGCGGCACGGCTGATCAGGGGGTGACGATGGGGAAGTCGGCGTCGGGGGTGTCCAGCAAGCCCATCAGTCGTTGCAGGGCAGCCGGGTCGCCGCTGTGCTCGATGCCGTCCAGGCCATGGCCGGCCAGCAGGCCGAGCAGCTGCGCCTTGGTGAGGGTGAGGGTCAGGTCCGCGGCCACGGCCGTCTTCGGGTTCTCGGTCTGGATCAGCGCGCCATTGGACAGTGCGGTGCGCAGCGTCATCCCCAGGTCGCTGAACTGCCACTCGATCGTGACCGACTCCTGCGCTGCGCGAGGGCCGTTGAGGCGGATGGCGAGGGAGTCGATGAGCTGCCCGACGGTAAGCGCGCTGACCATACCGCCGCCCAGGTCGCTGACGGCCGGCGGAATAGGGCCCTGCCGCAGCTCGGCCGCCCCGGTCAGGTAGAAGTTGCGCCAGGTCGGGTTCTCGGCGCCGAACCCGAGCTTCTGGTACACCCCGGCCAGGGCATCCTTCGCGTCGCCGTTGTCGGGCGCAGCGAAGACAGCGTGCCGGAGCAACTCGGCGGCGAAGCGCAGATCGCCGGCGTCGGCATAGCCGCGTGCCTTCTCGACCACGGCCGCGACGCCGCCGATTGTCTCCACGTAGCGGGTAGCGGCCGCCTCCGGCGGGTGCTGCCACAGCGATGTCGGGTTGCCATCGAACCAGCCCATGTAGCGCTGGTAGATGGCCTTGACGTTGTGACTGACCGAGCCGTAGTAGCCGCGCGCATGCCAGGCGTCGGCCAGCGCGGGCGGCAGTTCGATCTCTTCGGCGATCTCGATGCCGGTGGCTCCGTTGTTGAGCATGCGCAGTGTCTGGTCGTGCAGGTAGGCGTACAGGTCCCGCTGCTGGGACAGGAAACGCACGATCCGGTCGGTGCCCCATGTCGGCCAGTGATGCGATGCGAACGCGACGTCAGTTTCAGCCGAGAAGAGCTCGATGGCCTCGTTGAGGTACCGTGACCACTCGCGCGGGTCGCGGACCAGCGCACCGCGCAGGGTCAGCAGGTTATGCAGGTTGTGGGTGGCGTTCTCGGCCATGCACAGCGCGCGGCGATCCGGGAAATGGAAGTTCATCTCGGCCGGCGCTTCGGTGCCGGGGGTGATCTGGAAGACGATCCGCACTCGGTCGACGGTCTCCTCCTGGCCCGTGCGCGTCACGTCCAGCGTCGGCGGAAGCAGGCCAATCGAGCCGGACGAGGTGCCGATACCGAGCCCGGTGGTCACCTGGCCCTCCGCGCCTGGTGTGAGCACCGAGCCGTACATGAATGCCGCACGCCGGTTCATCGCCGTGCCGGCGTAGACGTTCTCGGACACCGCATGCTCAAGAAAGCCCTCCGGGGCCAGGATCGGCACGCCGCCGGCACCGCCGGGAAGCACGCCCATGACCCCGCCGAAATGGTCGGCGTGCGAGTGGGTGTAGATCACGCCGGTGACCGGCCGGTCGCCGCGGTGCGCGCGATAAATGGCCATCGCGGCGGCCGCGCACTCGGCTGAGATCAGCGGGTCGATCACGATGACGCCCGCGTCGCCCTCGACGATGGTCATATTGGAGAGATCGAACCCGCGCACCTGGTAGATGCCGTCGGTGACCTCGAACAGGCCGTTCTTCAAGCACAGCTGCGCCTGCCGCCACAAGCTCGGGTTTACCGTCTCCGGGCACGCCCCATCCAGGAATGCGTACCCGGTCAGGTCAAAGACCGTCCGGCCATCGGCCGCCTTGATCGTCACCGGATGCAGCGAGGCGATCAGCCCCCGCTCGGCGTCATCGAAGTCGGCGCGATCGGAGAAGTCGAGAGGCACCGCTGATCAGCTCCCTGGCGCGGTCCGGACGGGCAGGATCAAGCCCCGTTCATGATCGCACCGCGCCCGCCCGGCGGCCGCACCCGCCCCGGGTGGCAGGACAGCCGGCTAAGACGCCGCGGCGGTGAGGCCGGCCAGGCCGTGATGGCCGGGGCCACGCGGGACGATGGGCCAGACGTCGATGACGACGTCCTGCTGTACCACATGGTAGGCGTCGTACCAGTTCACCGTGGACGGCGAGTACCCGGGCACCAGCGCCACGGAGTCACCCACCCGCAGCGGCGACCCCTCGAGCGCGGCGAAGATGCCGTGCTCCTCATCGAAACGGGAGACCTAGAGGTCATGGCCCACCACGGTCACGTCGGCGGGATCGGCGACCGACTTGTTGCCGGCATCGACGATCACCTGGTCGCTCTGCCGGCTGATGACGGTCGCCTGGATGGTGAGCGAGTGCTCGAAGTCGGGCACCATCTGGCCGTGGAAGTTGTCCATGACCACGTAGGTGCCGGCCTGAATCTCCGTGATGCCGGGGTAGGCCGCGGTCCAGTTCCAGGTGGCGATCCCGCCGGCCGAGCGGATGCCGCAGGGAATTCCGCTCGCCTCCAGCCGTTCCGCGACGCCGGTGAAGAACTTCATGTCGTGCTCGCAGCATTCCTCGACGAAGTCGGCCCGCGGGGCGGCCCAGCCCGCAGGTCGACACCAGGCCGCCGGGAAGCCGCGGAATCAGCCGATACCGGCGGAGTCGTGCATCCCGGGCCCGATCAGCCCGACCGGTGACCACCAGGCCAGCGGCTGGCCGCCGAGCGAGGCACGGCCGATGTCGAACCCGCGGTCGACGAAGACATCGAACCCGAAGCCCGACCCGGCCCTGAACCGCAGCAGCCGGACCCCGCGCTCGACGCCATCACCGGCCTCGACCAGCGGCACCCCGGCCACCTGGTCGAGGCGGCCGACTCGTGCGAGCAGCTCGCCCCGGGTCCAGGGGCGACCCCACAGGCAGACCATGTCCTCGGCTTCCTAGAGCACTTGCTCAGATGCGGGCATCCGCTCAGCCGAGTATCGACCACGCGGAGGCGATGCCGCAGGAGCCGGCCGCGAAACCCGCCGGCCGCGGTCGGCGGTCAGCCCCGCTTCCTGCGCCTCTGGCGGCGCTCAAGCTCCAGCAGCCGGATAGCGACCAGTTCGTTGGTGACCAGGACATCAAGGAAGCCGCCGTGCAGCGCGCCGAGAATTGCCTCCGCCTTGTGCAGCCCCCCGGCCACGCCGACCACCTTGGGGATCCGGGTCAGGTCGGACAGGTCTATGCCGATGCGGCGGTCGTGGATCGGCAAATCGACGACGCGGCCGTCGGCGTCGAAGAACTGGCCGAGGATGTCGCCGACCACACCTCGCTCGCGCAGCCCGCGCGCGTCGTCGGCATTCAGGTAGCCCATGTGCACTATGGTCGCGTCGGCGGTCGGGGTGCCCACGCCGACGAGGGCGTGCCCGACGGCGCACGCCTGCTTCAGCACCTGCTGAATGGTCGGCTCCGCCCGCAGCGCGGCGGCCAGCGAGGGCGTCGACGCCATGATCGGGCTCGGGATCACGGTCGCTGAGGTGACCTCAGGCGATTCGTTGGTCACCTCGCCCTTGGAAGACAGGATGGTCTGCAGGTAGCCCTCCACCCCGCCGGTCAGCGTGACCATGCGGACCGGCCCGACCGCGCCGAAGTTGGTGGCGGCGATCACCCGCGACACGGTCTCGCCCCAGCCCACCCCGAGGCTCCCGCCCGGGCGCAGATGGGTGCTCATGAACTGGGCGCCGCCGAGGCCGATCCGGGCGTTCAGGGCATGATGATCGACCGACTCCTTCTCGTGGTCGGGTACGACCAGTGCTTCGGCGAGACCGAACGTCCGGCGCAACTCGCCGCTTAGCTCGAACGCGTCGAGATATTCGGTATTCAGGCTGATCGAGACCAGCCCGACCTTCCTGGCCCGGTCGAGCAGACGGCCGACCGATGCCCTGGACACTGACAGTCGCCGGGCGATCTCGTCCTGAGTCAGCTCGTCCTTGTAGTAGTACCAGGCCACCCGAAGCAGGAGTTCCTCCGAGGTCCAGCGGCCAGCGTCATCGGCCCGTTCTGACTTCACTGCCTCACCTAGCTCTTTGAACGTGCCTTAACCGCGCAATGCCGGTCACGCTCTGCATCGGCACTCCGGGCAGCCGCAGGACACCGGCCTTCAGCTGCTCGTCCGCTGGCTTGGCCGCTGAGCCGACCGAGCGTGCCGGTCATGCATGCGGGATCACCTGGCCGCCGTCCAGCGGGATCACCGCTCCGGTCATGAAGGAGGATACCGGGCTCAGCCCGTCCGAACGACTCCAGCGCGCTGGCGATGATCCGGGCCGGGCTATCGGCGTCGGCCAGGTCGGCAGGTACGCAGAGCGCCTGCCCGCCGGACTCCTCGATCGCGCCGGCGGTCTGGCGGAGCATGTCGCCGCCTGCCGACCAGCACCACCGAGACACCCGCCGCCGCAGCAGCCGGGCCGCCGCCGCTGCCGGCCCCGGTGATCACGACGGCCGAGCCCTGCAGCCCCAGGTCGATGCGACCGCCAGCGCCGGGGGACATGACGGTAGCCATACGACCTCCCGCGACGGCCGGGCATCCGCCCGGCCGGGCATCCAGGCGGCCGGGCAGCTGGACGGGGCCAGTGCTCGCGGGCCGACATGACTTTCCTAACTGGTCATGACTTTCTATCGAGTTCTGAGCAAATGTCAAGACCCTGAGCGTTCGCTTATCCTGAGGACCGGGGCTGCGGCCCGGACTTGGCGCTGCGGCCCCGGCCTGGGGCCCAGGCTTAGCTCTGGGACCGGGCTTGGCTCTGGGGCCCAGGCTGGCTCAGCGGAAATCGCGGCTGCGGGCCGCGGCCACCACCTTGAGCTGCTGCAGCCGGGTGGCGAGCAGGCTGACCGCCCCTTCCAGGCGCTCCACCCGGCCGTGTACGAGCAGCGCGTTAGCCTCCATCGCCAGGCGGCGGTGCCGGGCCCACACCCCCGGCGGGCAGATCACGTTGGCCATGCCGGTCTCGTCCTCCAGGCTCAGGAACACCACCCCCCGCGCCGTCCCCGGCTGCTGCCGGTGCGTGACCAGCCCGCCGACGACGATGGCCGACCCATCCGGCGCCGTCTTCAGCGCCGCGGATGGCGCCACCCCCCGCTCCCCGAGCTTCTCCCTGATGTGCTCGATCGGGTGGGTGCCGAAGGTGCCGGTCGCCCACAGGTCGGCGAAGGTCTCCTCGGCCGCGGTCATGACCGGCAGCTCCGGCGCGGCCATCCCCACCGCGGTGCCCGGCAGCTGGCCGTCCCTGACCGTGGCGGCGGCGCCGGCCGCCCACAGCGCCTCGCGCCTGCTCACCCCGAAGCAGCCAAACGCGCCCGCCATGGCCAGTGCCTCCAGCGCGGGCGCGGGCAGCGCAGTGCGGCGGGCGAAGTCCTCCAGGTCCGCGTACGGCTGGCCGGCCACGATGGCGGCCGCCGCCGCGGCGCCCAGGTTGCGCACGCCGGACAGGCCGAGCCGGATCGACGGCTGCGCCGTGCTAGCCCGGGCGGAACCCCCCCGGGACCCCCTCGGCCGAGCCGGGATTTCCTGATCTTCGAGCGTCGCGAGCACGGCACTGGCGTTGATGCCGACCCCGTTGACCTGCACGCCATGCCGGCGTGCGTCGCTGATCAGGCTGGCCGGGGAGTAGAAGCCCATCGGCTGGTTGCGCAGCAGGGCGGCGGTGAACGCGGCCGGGTAGTAGCACTTCAGCCAGGCGCTCGCGTAGACCAGGTAGGCAAAGCTGATCGCGTGCGATTCGGGGAACCCGTAGCTGGAGAACGCGAGGATCTTGACGTAGATGTCCTCCGCGACTTCCGGCGGGATGTCCCTTTCCGCCATCCCGTCCAGCAGCCGCTGGCGCAGTTCCTCGATCCGCTCGGGGGCCCGCTTCGAGCTCATCGCCTGCCGGAGCCGGTCCGCCTCGTTCGGGGTGAACCCGGCGCAGTCGATCGCGATCTGCATCATCTGCTCCTGGAACAGCGGCACGCCCATGGTCTTGCCGAGCGCATGCTCCATCGACGGGTGCGGCAGGTCGGCCGGCTCGTCGCCGCGCTTGCGCCGCATGTAGGGGTGCACCGAGCCGCCCTGGATCGGGCCCGGCCTGATCAGCGCGACCTCGATCACCAGGTCGTAGAACTTCTCCGGCCGCAGCCGCGGCAGGGTGGCCATCTGGGCACGGCTCTCGACCTGGAAGACCCCGACGGTGTCCGCCTCGCACAGCATCTCGTAGACACCGGCGTCCTCCTGCGGGATCGAATCCAGGCTCAGCCGCCGGCCGTGATGGGCCTCGACCAGCCCGAAGCAGTCCCGCAGGGCCGACAGCATGCCCAGCCCGAGCAGGTCGAACTTGACCAGACCGGCGTACGCGCAGTCATCCTTGTCCCACTGCAGCACCGTGCGGCCGGGCATCCGCGCCCACTCCACCGGGCATACGTCGGCGACCGGCCGGTCGCAGATCACCATCCCGCCGGAGTGAATGCCGAGGTGCCGGGGCAGCCGCTGCATCTGCGCGGCGAGCCGGATGACTTCATCCGGAACGCCCGAGTCGGGCGGGATCGGCTGGCCGGGCCCGTACTGCCGGGGCCCGACCTGCCGGGCCCATTGATCCTGCTGCTGCGGCGAGTAGCCGAGGGCCCGGCCCGCGTCCCGCAGCGCCATCCGCGGCCGGTAGGAGATCACGTTGGCGACCTGGGCCGCCCGGTCCCGGCCGTACCTGCCGTAGACGTACTGGATGACCTCTTCCCGGCGGCGGTGCTCGATATCCAGGTCGATGTCGGGCGGGCCGTCCCGGCCCGAGGACAGGAACCGCTCGAACAGCAATCCATGCCGGACGGAGTCAACGCTGGTAATCCCGATGGCGTAGCAGACGGCCGAGTTGGCCGCCGAGCCCCGGCCCTGGCAGAGGATGCCGTTGTTCTCGCAGAACTCCACGATGTCGTGCACGATCAGGAAGTATCCGGGGAATCCGAGCATCTCGATCATGTCGAGCTCACGGTCGACCTGCCCGTAGGCGCCGGCCACGCGCTCCTTGCGGCGCGGGCCGTAGCGTCCCGGTGCCTTCCGCGCGACCAGGTCGCGCAGCGCTTCCGCCTCGGACTTGCCTTCGGGCAGCGGAAAGTCCGGCAGGCTCGGGGCGATCACGGTGAAGTCGAATGCGCACTCTGCGGCCAGGCCGACGGTGCGCTCAAGCACGCCGGGGTACCTGCGCAGCCGCGCGGCCATCTCCTCGCCCGACCTCAGGTAGGCGGCCCCGGAGGCGGCGAGCCAGCCGTCCATCTCGTCCAGGCTGCGGCGCGCCCTGACCGCCGCCAGCGCCTGGGCCAGCCTGGCCTTCGGCGGGTCGGCATAGTGCACGTTATTGGTGGCAATCACGGCCATCCCGGCCCCGGCGGCCAGCTCGAACAGCGCATCATTGCGCTCGTCGTCAGCTGGCTGGTCGTGACCGATCAGCTCCACCATGACGTTGTCCCGGCCGAACATGGCGGCTAGCTCACTGAGTTCCCGGGCGGCCGCTTGCGGCGCGGCCGCGCCCAGGCCGCCGTTGGCGAGGGCGGCGGGCACGGCACCCTTGCGGCAGCCGGTCAGGATCACCCAGTGCCCCCCGTGCGCCGCGGCGAGTTCTGCTACGTCGTAGACGGGACGGCCCTTCTCTCCCCCGGCGAACTGCGCCGCGGTGATCACCCGGCATAGCCGCTGGTATCCGTCCGGGTCGCGGGCGAGCACCAGCAGGTGCCGGCCGGCGGGGTCGGGAACGCCGCCCTGCCCGCCGGGCAGATCCAGGCTGAGCTCGGCACCGAAGATGGTGCCGAGGGCGCCCCCCGCCGCCCGCACGCGGGCCGCCGCCTGGGCGAACTGCGGCACCCCGTACATGCCGTCGTGGTCGGTGATGGCCAGCGCCGTCAGGCCGAGCTGCATCGCCTCGCCGACCAGCTCAGCCGGGCTGGACACGCCGTCGAGGAAGCTATAGGACGAATGACAGTGCAGCTCCGCCCAGGCCGGCCCGGCCTGCCGGGCGGCGCTGGCGAGCTGACCCTCCTGGCCCGGGCGGCCCTCCCCCTCCTCGCCCGGCCGATCCTGCGGGTCCGGCAGCCGTGTCACCGGCCGGAGCCCACGTGCGCTGCTGCCGTCGCTGCCTTTGCTGTCGTCGGGGCTGCCCGGGTGGCGCCAGGACAGCCGCCGTTCGAACTCCTCCCACGGCACCGGCGGGTTATCCCAGCCCATGAACTGCGACCTCCTTTCGCCACGACCTATCCGCCGGGCACCGGGTCACCTCCTCCGCCGGACTCTCGGATCCCGGATCCTCGGCCTGGCGAATCTGTCTTAGAAAACAGTATCGGACAGCATTGACAAAAGGACTCATGAACGAAACTAAATTCGACCACCTCCGGCTTTACCCCCGCGGCGAGGACCAGCAGCGTTCGGGGCGGACGCCATCATGCCCGGAATGTGCAACCGCGGAGATTCCGGGTCTCTCTATAGCTAGAGGCACTGGATCGCCCGGTACCGTTCTTTATCCGCGGAGGTCGGCATGAGCCTGCTCAGGGGTGCCGTCCGCGTTGGCGCTGTCGTTGGCGCGACGGCGGGCGTTAGCGCTGGCCAGCCTGAACATCTCGACGGCAGCGGTGACCGCGTGGCGCCCGGTAAGTCAGGCCGGCGGCGAACCTGTTTGTGTGGCGCGCCAGGTCTTGCCGAACCAGCGCTGGCTGCGCTCGGACCCGAAGGCGGTCTTGTCGGCGGCCAGGTCGGTGGATGGTCCTTCAATGTTCCCGGCCCGCCCCGTGAGACATCCGCTCCCGCGGCGGCGCCAGGCCATCCCGCCAGGCTCACCGCGAGGGAGGGCCGATCTCGATGGCGGTCATTAACGGTTAGGATTTGGCCGCCCAGCTAAAAACCGGCTGAATCTTAACCGCTAGTTCATCTCGCGCTAAGTGCGGGACTCACGAGCGTCAGGCGCCGGAGTTCGCGGCGAAGTCGACGTCGGCGGTGCTGACCGTGCCCGCGGTCCGGCCGGGAGCCTTGTGGTACTGCCAGTACAGGTTCGTGTGGGCGATGACCTTGTCGGGCGGCGGCGCGCCATACGGCGAGAGGTCCTCGGTCGTGTGGGCATCGGCGACCAGGGTCGCGTCGTACCCCCGGACGATCGCGCCGTGAAGTGTCGAGCGGATGCACTCGTCGGTCTGCGCGCCGGTGACGATCAGCCGGCCGATGCTGCGTGCGGCGAGCACCGGCTCCAGGTCGGTCTCCTCGAAGGAGTCGCCGTACGCCTTCTGCACCAGCGGCTCGGAATCGCGCCGCGCGAGCTCGGGCACGTACTGCCAGCTCTCGCTGCCGGAGGGAAGCTCGTCGCTGTTGTGCTGGACCCAGACGACATCGACGTCGGCGGCGCGCGCCTTGTCGACCAGGGTGCTGATGTTGGCGACGACGTTGTCCCGGTCATACGCCTCCCCCACGACGCCGTTCTGCACGTCGATGACGAGCAAGGCAGTGTTCGGCCGGTTGTCGAGCGTGGTCATGGTGCCTCCCCGCACGTGCGGATCGTGGTCTGGACCCATGTTAGGCATCCCCCACGACAGTGCCAGCGGCCTGGACAGCCCGGCGATCCGGGCTCGTCAGTCGTAGCTGGCCTCGATCAGCCACAGGCCGTCCTGCACGGCCGCCAGCCACGCATTCCCGTCCTCGGTGACCAGCTGGAACCGGGCCCGCCGGCGCGCGCCCGCCGGGGCCCACCAGCGCTCGTTGGCCGGCCATGGCCCGGCCCAGGCGGTGACCGCCAGCCACGGGCCGCCGTCCGCCGACAGCCGGGCCGGGGGCGCGGAGACCACGGCGCGGCCGCTGACGGTCACCGCATCCCCCGAGTCGTCGGTCACCCAGGCGGCCAGCGGGACCGGGTAGACCGTGGCCGGGGCGGGAGCGGGGATCCGCCCCGGCCACGGACGGCCCGCCGGAAGGAAGGGCGCCCGGGAATCGCCGAACGGTACCAGCGTCACCTGCTCGGCCGGATCACGCCCCCCGGCCAGCACGGGCCGCAGCACTGACTGGGGCCCGAGCATGGCCTGCACCCTGGTCGCTGCCCGGGCGACCCGGTCGCTGATCACGGCGTCACCCCAGAGGCCGAGCTGGCGGCCCTCGTCGCGCACCAGCTGATCGGGGATCATCCGCAGCCGGGTGATCCCGCCGGCCAGGCTGATCTCGTCCGGCTTCCCGGTGGCCGGGTCATCGCGCCGCGCGTCCTGGCCGGCCCGCCAGCCGTCCAGCTGCCAGCGCACCCGCTCGGCCACGGCCAGCGCCGACAGCAGCCCGTCGTGCCGCCAGAACCGGGTGATGTCCCGCCCGTCCGCGCATGCCGCCTGCACCTGCACCCGCACGCAGGCCAGGCCGCGGGCGGCGAGGCCGGAATGCAGCTGCTCGGCGAGCGCCTTCGCGGCGAACACCACCGGCTCGGACTGGCCGGCCGGCGGATCGAAGTCGACCTGCACGGAGAGGTCAGCTGATGGCGGCCGGGGCGTCAGCGGGCGGGGGTCCAGGCCGCGGGCCAGCCGGTGGGCGCGAGCACCCGCCGCGCCGAACCGGTTCGCCGCCTCGGCCGCCGGCAGCCCGGCGAAATCCCCTAGCGTCCAGATTCCCAGCCGCGGCAGCAGGTCGGCGAGCTCGGCGGAGTCCAGCACGCTGACCGGATGCGGGGCGAGGAACGCGGGCGTCCGGCCCGGGGCCACAATCACCGCCGGCGGCCCGGCCGCGGCAGCGGCCCGGCCAGCAGCCCTCGCCCGGGCCGGGGCAGCCCTCCCGGCCGGGGCCCGGGCGGCGAGCAGAGCGGCGAACAGGCCGTCGGCGACCCCGGCCCGGCAGCCGACACCGAGGGCAGTCACCGCGTCCGTGATCTCCCTGGCGAGGGCTTCCTCGCCGCCGAAGTACCGGGATGGCCCGCGAGCGCCGATGGCGCATACCCCCGGCCGGATCACCTCAACTCGCGGGCAGAATTCCGCTATCACGCCAGCCACCTGCTCGAATGCCCGTGCTTCCGGACCGTCCTCCGGCACCGCCGGGGACCAGTCCGGGCACCACACGGCCAGTACCCGCTGCGGCACGCCGCCCGCTTTGCTCATCCGGCGCTCACCCCGCCCGTCCCGCGCTTAACCCGGGCCAGGGCGCGACGGCCTCGCCCGCTTCCCCGTCCCGGCCAGCACCGTCCCGGCCAGCACCGGGCCAGCCAGCACCGGGCCAGCCGGACTCCGGGCCGCCGATGCCCGTGGCCACGGCCACGGCGCCATCCGGACCCGGCAGCCACAGCCAGCGGGCCCGCGGCCGCCCGGCCGCGCCCCGCCCCGTCGCCACCACCCGCACCAAGCGGGAACGCAGCCGCCCGTGGCCGGCCCGATCCCCGCCCACTCCTGGTGGGTGACGGTCAGCCGGCCCTGCGCGCCGTCCCAGTCCCCCGCCACCACCAGGACCCCGCCGTGCCGCCGCATAACCGCCTCCAGGCGGCGGCGCACCTGGGCGGACGGCCGGGCCGGCGGGCGCAGGAGCACTAGCTCGCAGCCATCAAGCAGGGATGCCACCACCTGCGGCCAGCCCTCGCCAGGATCCGCGACCAGCAGCAGCCGGCCGGGATCCAGGCCAGCGTCCGCCGCCGCCGCCACGCCGAGATCCGGCAGCCCGGCTATCGCGCACCAGGCCCCGGCGACCGACGCCCCGGCCGCGAGCGCCAGGCACAGCAGCCTGCTGTCCCCCGCGGCCACGACCGACCCGCGCGGCAGTCCGCCGGGCAGCAGCCCCCGCAGCGCGGGAAGCACCGGCAGCACATCCGTACCGGAAAGGGCTACGTCCCCCGATGGCAGGCCAACCCCAGGAATAACGCAGCCGTCGGCCAGCATGCCGCTCGCCGCCGGAACCTCGCCGCCGGGCGGCAGTCTGCCGTCGCCCCGCCGCGGAGACAACGGCATGACCAGCGCAGTCTCCGCTCCCATAGAACCACTATCGAACTTGTATTCGATAGTGTCAAGCAGTCACCCGAACCCTCGCCTAACGTTGGTGGCATGACGACAGCTGAGAACGATGCCGCTGCGCTGGCCGCCACCTACTTCCGCGCCTGGAAGGCGCGTGACTTCGGGGAATTCCGCTCGGTCCTGGCCGACGATGTCACCTTCACCGGGCCGCTCGGCCAGGCCGGCAACGCCGACGAGTGCGTCAAGGGCATCCAGGGCATGTCGCAGATCATGACCGACGTCGTGGTCCGCCGGACCTTCGTCGACGGGGACGACGTGACGACCTGGTTCGACCTGCACACGAAGGTCGCCGACGACCCGGTGCTGGTCGCCAACTGGAGCCACGTCTCGAACGGCAAGATCAGCTCGATCCAGGTCACCTTCGATCCCCGCCCGCTCACCTCCGGCGCGGCCGGCTAAGGCCGCCCGGCCGGAAGCGTGCCGTAAGCTGCGCGCGGAGGTCGCTGGTGCCCGCTGACTACGACATGATCCGTGCGGAGAACATCACCCGCTACGGGACCGACACGGCCGTGCTCGACCTTCTCGGGCAGCTGTACAGCGACCGGACGCATTTCATCTTCGAGCTGATCCAGAATGCCGAGGATGCGGGGGCCAGAGAACTGGCGTTTGAGCTCTTCGACGATCGCCTGGAGGTACGGCACGACGGCCGTCCCTTCACCGACGCCGACGTCCGGGGCATCTGCGGTGTCGGGGATTCCGCGAAATCCGGGGACCTGACGGCGATCGGCCGGTTCGGCATCGGGTTCAAGTCGGTCTATGCGTACACCCAGACGCCCAGCATCCATAGCCCGGGCGAGCACAGCCCGGGCGAGCATTTCCGGATCGAGAACTACGTCCGCCCGGTGGCCATCGCCGCCGACGGCGGCGCGGACGAAACCCTGTTCATTTTTCCTTTTGACCGGGGTGATCTTTCCCCAGCCGATGCAGCGGCCGAAATCGCCACGGCGCTGGCCGGGCTCGGGCTCGAGACGCTGCTGTTCCTGCGCAGCATCGAGCGCGTGGCCGTCGGCGGCCGGCAGGTTCCCGCGGCGGTACTGGAACGCGCCGTCGCCGCCCAGGCCACCATGCGGCGGCAGGTCAGGCTCCGGCGGTCCAGCGATGGCGGCACGGAGGAATGGCTCGTCTGGCACCGGAACCTGGAAACCGCCGGCCATTCCGGCCAGCGGGTCGAGATCGCTTTCCCGCTGCGCGAGACGATAGAAGGTCCCCGGCTGGTCCCGTGCGCGGAATCGCCGCTCGTGGTGTTCTTCCGCACGCAGAAGGAGACCTTTCTCGGGTTCCTGATCCAGGGGCCGTACCGGACCACGCCGGCCCGCGACAACGTGCCCGAGCACGATTCCTGGAACCGGTTCCTGGTGGCCGAGACAGCCGCGCTGCTGGCCGCCGTCCTGGCGGATCTGCGCGATGAGGGGCTGCTCACGGCCGATGTCCTGGGCGGCATGCCGCTGGCGGCGACGCACTTCGGCCCGGGCAGCATGTTCCGCGGCTTGTTCGATAGCGCCCGCGAGGCCCTGGCCCGCGATGCGCTCATCCCCGTTCACGGGGGCGGCTACGGCCGCGCGGACGAACTGGCCCTGGCCCGCGGCGCCGGGCTCCGCGAGCTACTGTCCCCCGGGCAGCTCGGCGAGCTGCTCTCCCCCGGCCACACCCGCGCCTTCGCGCATGAGTCGATCACCGACGACGGGACGCCTGCCCTCTGGCGGTACCTGCGCGAGGAGATCGGCATCGCCGAGGTCACGCCGGCGTCCTTCGTCGCGGGCTTGAACGGCGAGTTCCTCGCGGCGCAGTCAGATGAGTGGATACGGCGCCTCTACGCCTTCCTCCATCAGCACCTGGCCCTGTGGCGAGCACCGGACTACCCGGGCGAGGAGGCCGGCCCGGCCAGGTCAAAGCCGATCATCCGGCTGGAGGATGGCAGCCAGGTGGCGCCCTTCGATGCCGATGGCCGCCCGGCCGCCTACCTGCCGGAGCCGGGCCGCCTGCCGGCCCCGGCAGGCCCGGGCCTGCCGACCGTGCGGCGGGCTATTGCGCGGTTCCCTGATGCCCGGCATTTCCTGGCGGCGCTCCCGCTCGGCGAGCCCGACGTGGTAGCCGAGGTGCTGGAGAGCATCCTGCCCCGGTACGCGGGCCTGGATGCCGCGCAGCTGGACGCGGCACAGCACGAGAGTGATCTTGAGCGGGTGGCGCGCGCGCTGGCGGATGCGCCCCCGGCCGGGCGGGCGCGGCTGGCCGAGAAACTGCAGGAGACGGCCTTCCTGGTGGGCGAGAACGCCGCGGACGGCGAGGAGCGGCTGATGCCGCCGGCCGGCCTCTACCAGCGGACGCCGGATCTGGAGATCTACTTCGGCGGGAACCCGGATATCTGGTTCGCCCGGGATGGCTACGGCCCGTGGCTCGCGCAGCTGCGGGAGATGGGCGTGCGGGACGCGGTCGCCGTGCACGCGCGGACCCCGGACGGCCACGGGAATGTCGCTATCGTCGAGGATTTCGCGCGGCACGAGCGGGGCCTGCACGGATTTGACCCGGACGCCGTTATCGAGGGCCTGGAATGGGCGCTGAGTCACCCGGGGCATCGCCGGTCGGAGTACATCTGGAACCAGCTGCTCGGGCCCAGCCGGCCGTTGCTGGCCGGGGTCGTCGAGCGCTCGGCCCGGCTGGAGTTCGCCGATGCGGCCCGGGAGGACCTGATGTCGGCGGCCGGCGCCGCGGCGGCCGCGGCGGCCTGGCTTCCCGGCCCGGACGGGGCGTTCCACCGCCCGGCCGAATTGCAGCTTGATGATCTTCCGCCGGAATACCTGCGTGACGACGCCCTGGCGGCCGCCCTCGGCATGATCCAGCCGGTGGTGGCCGAGGCGAGCCGCCAGCTGGGGCTCCCGCCGGGACTGCTGCGCGGGCTAAGCGCCCATCCGGACCTGGTCGCGATGGTCGAGCGCGAGCTCAAGGCCCGGGAGGCAACGGCCGGCCAGACCCGGCGGCCCGGGCCGGCGACCGAGGCCGATCTCGCCGACGACCCCCTGGCCGCCTGGCTGCGCGACGAGTAGCCAGGCTAACCGGAGCCAGGCGGTTCATTCAGCCGGGCGGGTAAGGCGCCGGAAAGATCAGGTACGCCGAAATCAGAGGTGATCACAGGATCCGGATCTGATTGACACCTATTGCGCAGCGGGAGTAGAGCTAACGGACTATGAGCTCGGGAAATCACGCGCGCGCGGGACGACACGGCCGGCTTACTAGCCGAATGGTGATCCTGCTGGCCATCGTCGTCGCGGCATTATCGCGATCGTGAGTTACTCGGGCCTGGGGAATGTACTCGGGGTCAGCACGCATCAGGCGTCGGCCGCCGGGCGCGTGCGCCCGGTCGCGGCGGTCCGCACGACCGGTTCCCGGGCGCCGGCTCATTTCCGCACTCTGCCGCCGGGGGCGAAGCTCCCCTCCGGCAAGCAATGCGCGGCATGGGTACGGGCCACGCCGAACCCGGAGAACAAGGGCGTCAACCGGCGCTACAACGGCAGGACCGGCCAGCACGTCGGCAGTAACTTCCTGCAGGGCGACGAACCCGCCGCCGACCGGCTGATCGTGCCGCGGATCAACGGCAACTTCACCGGCACGACCAGGGAGATCCTGCGCTGGGCCGCCTGCAAGTGGGGCATCAACCAGAACATCGTGTTCGCGCAGGCCGCGGTGGAAAGCTGGTGGCGGCAGACCACCAAGGGCGACTACGGGACGGACACCAGCGCCTGCCCGCCGGGCCACCGCAACCTCAACGCGCAGGGCCAGTGCGCGCAGAGCTACGGCATCCTGCAGAACCGCTACCCGTACGAGATCTCGAGCTTCCCGGCGGCGGCCCGCTCGACCGCCATGAACGCCGACACCGCGTACGCCATCTGGCGCTCCTGCTACGACGGCTACGAGACCTGGCTGAACACGGTGCAGCGCGGCAGCCAGTACGCCAAGGGCAATGTCTGGGGCTGCGTCGGGCGCTGGTTTGCCGGGCGCTGGCTGACCGCCCCGGCCCGGCAGTACATCGCCAAGGTCAAGCAGTACAAGCGGGAACGCATCTGGGCCACCCCCGACTTCCAGCAGCCCTGACCAGGCCTCGCGGAACTGCTGCGCGGCCTTCCGCTACCCGCGCGAGTTCCGCCGCCCGGCCGACGAACAGGTCGAGCGGTGGCTCCTGCACGCGCCCACCTCGCTCTTGACCGTGACCCCGGCCACCCGGACCTACCGAACCTAACCGCCAGCGAACCGGCGCAACACCCACCCGTGCCCCGAGCGGCTGCTTCGCTAACGGCCGCTCAGTGTGCGGTGTCGAGCAGCGCGGGCGCGCGGCTCAGCCGGAAGACGACGGCGGCGCCCGCCACGGCGACCGCCGCGATGAGCAGCGGCAGGCCCGTGCCGACGTGCAGGAACAGGGCGGCCCCGGCGAAGGCGCCGATGAACATGGCCGCGACCGACGACGCCCGGCGCCCGGCCCGCAGGTTGTTCCCGCCGGCCAGGAACGACTCCGCGGCCAGTCCGGTGAGGGTCATGGTCAGCACGGTCGTGGTCATGTCCGGGACGGCAATTCGCCGGACGCTGGAGTTACGCACCCCCATGGCGAATCCCAGCACGCTAATCATGGTGTAGCGGACCGGTCCCGACCCCACCGTGCTGGCCAGGAACGCGACCGTGCAGGCCACGCCGACGAGGAGGGCCTCGGTCGCCATGGCCAGCATCAGCAGGCGGCTGCGCCCGGAGATGCGGGTGGCGGCCCGGCCGGCGCAGACGGCGCCGACCAGGAAGGCGCCGAGAGAGGTCAGGCTGGCCGGGATCGAGAAGCCCGGGGCGCCCGCCGCGGCGAACCCGAGCACCACGATGTTGCCGGTCATGTTCGCGGTGAACACCCGGCCGAGTCCCAGGTAGCACACCGCGTCCACCAGGCCGCTGACCAGCGTCAGGACCGTGAGCGTCCCCAGCAGGGCGGTCTGCGCGCCATCGCTGGCCGGGCTGCCGCCGCCCGGGCCGCCGCCGCCGCCGGCGGCCACCAGATGGTTCGCCCACCCGGCGATCTTACGCGGCGAGCAGGCGAACCCGCACGGCCTGGCGGGCGCTTACGCGGCGAGCGGGCGGACGCCGCCGCGCCCGGCCCGGGTCCGGTGCCAGGCCGCCCAGCCGCGCCCGGTGCCGTAGGAGACCGCGCCGAGCGCGCCGACGAAGAACCCCACGGGCCAGTTCGAGACGTACGACGCCGCGATCGCGGTCCACACCGTGGCCAGCGCGATGACGACCGAGAGCGCCATGGCCAGCAGCGGCCTGCTGGTGAACGACCGGGCGGCCGCGGGCGGGCCGACCATCAGGCTGAAGATCAGCAGTGCCCCGACGACCGGCAATGACATGCTGGTGGCCAGGGCGACGACCACCAGGAAGCACATCTCCATCCGGTAACCGCGGATCCCGCGTGCCTCGGCCAGCTCCGGCAGTACCGAGGCGAGCACGAGCGGGCGGTACAGCACGATGATCGCGGCCACGCACACGGCGCTCAGCACGGCGACGGGCGCCACCTCGCTGGTGCTGACGCCGAGCACCTCGCCGAAGAGCAGCGAGTAGATCTCCGGCGCGTACTCCGTACTCATGCTGAGGAACAGCGCGCCGAGCCCGAGCATGACCACCAGCGCCAGCGCGGTCGCCACGTCGTGACGGCTGCGGCGGCCGAGCCAGCCGATCCCCAGCGCGCCGATGAGCGCGAAGACGGCCAGCCCGACGAGGGTGCTCACGCCGATCAGGCTGGCCCCGGCGGCGCCGGCGAACGCGCCCTGCGGCACCGCGTCGGCGACGAAGGACGAGCCCCGCAGCACGATAAAGAACCCGACCACGCCCGCGACGACCGCGACCATGGTCGCCACGGTCCAGGTATTCACCATGAAGCCGGAGAACATCGCTAGCCGCCGGTCCCGGCCCGCTGGGCGCGCGCGCCGACGGCCGGCAGCTGGGCGAGCAGGTAGAACACGAAAACCAGGGTCACCACGAAGAAGCTGACCGGCCAGCCATGCTGGACCGGCGGCCAGTAGAAGCTGTCGTAGGCGAGCAGGATGCCCAGCCAGGTGGCGGCGACCCCGATCAGGCCCGACAAGATCGCCGCGAGACCGGTCCTGCTGGTCAGCCGCATGGCGGTCGCGGCCGGGCCCACCAGCAGCGCGGTGCTGAGGATCGCGCCGATGGTCAGCGCGGCCAGCGACACCGCGACCGCCATCGCCAGCAGGTACAGCACTCCGGTGGCGCGCACCGGGACGCCGCGGACCGAGGCCATGTCGGTGCTCACCGAGCTGAGCAGCAGCGGCCGGTAGAGCAGCACGACGACGCCGAGCGCCAGCAGGCTGAACACGACGATGGCCGGGACGGTCGAGGGGCTGATAACGAACATGGAACCGAAGAAAACGGATATCGTCGCGCCGGTCGTATTGGTGAACGTGGCGTCCCAGTACAGGAACAAGGCAGCCAGGCCCAGCCCGGCGCCGAGCACGATGCCGGTCGCCACGTCCCGGCCCCGCGGCCGCCGGATCCCGATCATCTCCATGATCCCGGCGGCCAGCACCCCGATGCCGACGAAGCCCCACAGCGGGTTGACCCCGACCAGGAAGGCACCGGACCCGCCGGTCGCGCCGACGTCGGCCAGCGCGTGCCCGGCGAACGCCTGCCCGCGCAGCACCGTGAACAGGCCGACCACCCCGGACACCAGCGCCACTACCCCGCCCGCCACCAGCGCCACCCGGACCGGCCCGTTCCCGAAGAAACCGGGCTCGATGACCATGCTGAGCAGGTGCGTCATAGCCGGTCCGGCACGGGCTGCACGGCGCAGTGCGCGCCGTCCTCGCCGACCGGCAGGGCCGGCCCGTCACCGCGCCCGGCGACGACCAGGATCCGGCCATGGACGTGAATCACGTCCACATGCTGGCCGTACAGCTTGCTGAGGACCTCCGTCGTGACGACCTCGTCGGTGGTGCCGCTGGCGGCCCGGCCGGCCGCCAGGTAGACGACGCGGTCTATCACCGGCAGCAGCGGGTTCATCTCGTGCGCCGAGAGCAGCACGGAGATGTGCTGCTCCCGGGCTATGCGCGACAGCAGCCCGACGATTTCCTGCTCGCTGCGGATGTCGAGGTTCGCCAGCGGCTCGTCCAGCAGCAGCAGGCTGGGCCTGCTGATCAGCGCGTGCGCGATCAGGACGCGCTGCTGCTCGCCGCCGGACAGGTTGCCGATCCGCTCATCGCCGAATAGCTCCGCGCCGACGGCCCGCAGCATCTCGTCGATCAGGTGCCTGCGCCCGCGCGACGGCAGCGGGATGCCGAGCCGGTTCCCGTCCAGGCCGAGCCCGACAACATCGCGGGCGCGCAGCGGCATGTCGGGATCCAGCAGGACTTTCTGCGGCACGTAGCCGATCGCCGGGGCGTGCCGGGCGCGGCCGGAGTCCGCGATCCGCACCGTGCCCGCCGACGGCTCCTGCAACCCGAGGATGACGCGCAGCAGCGTGGTCTTGCCCGCGCCATTCGACCCGATGAGGCCGACGAATTCGCCGGCCCGGATGGCAAAGCGGACATCCTGCAGCACGTCCCGGCCGCCCAGCCGCACGCTGATGCCGTCGACGGTGAGCATGTCCGCGCTGCTCCCGGCGAGCTGCTGCCCGGTGGTCACGGCATCCCCCGTCGTCACAGCTTCTCCGTCGAGGTTCCGCTGGCGATTGCCCGCCGCAGCGCCTGCACCTCGGCCAGCATCCACGACTGGTAGTCATAGTGGGCCGGCATGGTCTCGTACACGCCGACCACGGGGATTCCGTAGCGGCGGGCCGTGCTCAGGAATTCCTCGGTGAGCGAGTCGGTCACCTGCTGGTTATAGACAAAGGCTTTTACCTTATGGCCGGAGAAAAAGCTGTCCTGGAGTGACACGTCCTGCGGCGCCGGATCTACCCCGTTCATGATGTCGGCCTGGAAGCTGAATGGCGTCAGATTGTCCGTTCCCGCGGCTTGCAGCATGTAGTCCCCGACCGGTTCCGTAGTCGCGACGGGAGTATGCGGGAACGCGGCCTTGAACTGCGCGATCGCGCGGTACCAGGGCTGCAGCGAGCGGTCGAACGCGCGCTCGCGGGCGCGGAAGTAGGCGGCGTGCGCGGGCTTCAGCGCGGACAGGTCGCCGGCCAGTGCCTTCGCGACGGCCGGCATGGTGGACGGCTTGTACCACAGGTGCGGGTTGGGCGTGCTGTCCGGCAGCCCGAGCAGGTTCTGGACGCTGATTACCTTGCGCGCCGGGTCCGGCGTCGCGTCCTCGATCTTGTTCATGTAGGTGTCGTAGCCGACGCCGTTCTGGACCACGAGCTGGGCGCTGCCGATGGCCCGGGCCACGCTCGGGCTGGCCTCGAAGGTATGCGGGTCGGTATTCGGGTTGCTCTCCACCGCGGTCACCTGGACGTACTTGCCGCCGATCTGGCTGATCACGTTGGCGTACTCGTTCTCGGCCCCGACCGCGACGATGACGTTCGCGCTGTCGGTGGCGGCACCCGGCGCCGCGGCCGACGAGCAGCCCGTGGCCAGCAAGGCGATCCCGAGCAGGGCCACGGCCGGCGCCACTGCGGCACGGGCGGCCGCGCGGCCCAGGCAAGGTGGCATGACACGTTCCGTTCCCCGGTGCTTGCTGCATTGGCGGCACGGGTGCTTACTGCACGCGTGGCTTGTTACAAATGAAAACCATAATCAGTACGGCGGCGGGCGTCAAGCTGATCCGCCTCGGTCAGCGGCCGGCCGCGATCACCGTCACGACGTCATACGGCAGGTGCCGCGGATGGACGAGCAGGGCCCTGGCCACCTGCCGGATCCGCAGCCGCAGCGGGGTCAGCAGCTCCTCGCTGCAGCGCCACGCGCTGAATTCATCGGTGCCGAACCGCCCGCCGATGGCCCGGCGGAAGTGCCGTGCGTCGCCGCCGTCGCCCTTCCAGGTGGGCAGCCACGCACGCAGGTCGTCATCGCGCTCCAGCATGGTCCAGCTCATCAGCCGCTCCGCGACCTGGCCGGCCGCGTCGACCACGAACGCCAGGTCGCCGGCCCCCCGGATGCCGTGCACCCGGCCCTCGGTGCGGCAGCCGTGATGGATGCTGGCCGAGCTGAACCGCGCCCCCACGGTCAGCGCCGCGACCGCGTGGCCGGCTTCATGCCAGGCCGTCCGCGCGGTCGCCGTCCGGGCCGCCGCCAGGCCGGGAAAGCAGCCGCAGTCGTAACGCTGCCTGATCCACTTGTCGTTGACGATGGACTCGTCGTCGTAGCGGATGACCCGGCTCAGCTCGGCCTCGATCCCGGCCAGGGTGCGCTTGTCCGCGGGCTTCATGACGAGAAAACAGTAGACGCTGGCCAGTTCCGCGCGAGCAGGCGGCCGCACCGGCCCGCCGGCGCGATACTGGCGGCATGCCTGAACTGATCGCCGAGCCGAGCCGGGTGGCCGCCGCGGGCGAGCCGCCGAAGCTGATCGACGAATTCGCCGGGAATGCCAGCACGGGCGACGCCCGGCTCAGCATCGCCCGGATGCGCAGCCCGGCCGGCTGGGCCGAGCCGGGACAGCGGCCGGAATTCGACGAGTTCACGATCGTGCTGCGCGGGACGCTGGTGGTGGAGTCGGCCAACGGCGGCCGGCTGACCGTCCAGGCCGGCCAGGGCGTGCATACCAGCCCGGGCGAATGGGTGCGCTACAGCAGCCCGGGAGCCGAGGGCGCGGAGTACATCGCCGTCTGCCTGCCGGCCTTCAGCCCCGGCACCGTGCACCGCGACGAGTGACGCGGCGGCCGTGGCCGACCCGTGGCGGCTATGCCATTCTCCTGCGTCAGGGAGCCGCCGGGCTAGCGGCCATGAGCTGGCCGGCGGCCCGGAGGTCGTCGAAGAGCAGCTGGTCGACGGGCGGTACCCGGGGACGGTCCGCGTAGCTGAACCAGCCGAGCTCCTCGATCTCGCTGCTGGCGGCCAGCGTCCCGCGGTAGTCGCCGGTGTAGCAGCTCATCCGCACTACCGCCGCGCCCGGCTGCCCGCCGGGCTGAGCCGCCGCATAGGTGCCCACGTGCCTGACGGTCTCCGGCCGCAGCGTGACCGTCAGTTCCTCGGTGACCTCGCGCAGCAGTGTCTGCAGGTCGGTTTCCGCGCCCTCGCGCTTCCCGCCGGGGATGTAGAAGACATCCTTGCCGCGGGGCCGGGCGCACAGGATCCTGCCGTTCTCCAGGCACACCCACGCCACCGTGTCGATCAGGGCCGGCCTCATCACGCCGGGCTGGACCGGATCCGCAGCGGGAGCGTGCGCGGGCCGCGGATCTGGCCCGCGGACCACGTCACCGCCGAGGGGTCGGCCAGGGTGAACCGGGGGATCCGGCTGAGCCAGACCTCGAGTGCGACCCGGAGTTCCATCCGCGCCAGGTGCGAGCCCACGCAGCGATGGATACCCAGGCCGAACGCCGCGTGCCGGTTGACCTCGCGGTCGATGACCACCTCACCGGCCCGGTCGAACTGCGCCGGGTCCCGGTTGGCCGCCGGGAACGACAGCAGGATCCAGTCCTCGGCTCTCATGTCGACGCCGCGCCAGTGCATGTCGCCGGTCACCAGCCGCGCCATGGTGACCGGCGCGTAGGCCCGGAGGAACTCCTCCATCGCGGTCGGCAGCAGGCCCGGCTCGGCGACCAGCCGCCGGCGATCTTCCGGGGTCTTGGCCAGGTGCCACAGCGAGGCGCCGATCGCGCTCCACGTCGTGTCGATGCCGGCGATAAGCAGCAGGGCCATCGTGCCCGCGACGTGCGACGGGTCAAGTTTCTGGCCGTGCAGCTCGGCGTTGATCAGGTAGGTCGTCAGGTCCTCGCGCGGGTGGTCGACGTGGTCGCGGATCTGCGCGAGCAGGTAGTCGAACAGCGCCGCCATCCGCGCCATGCGCTCCTCCGGCGGCAGGTTGATGCCCTCCAGCGTGGTCTCGACGAACTCACGGAACCGCGGCCCGTCGGCCGGCGGGAAGCCGAGCATGTCAGCGATGACGCGGGTCGGGATGTGCTGCGCGTAATCGCGGGCGGCGTCGGCGACGTCCCGTCCCTCGAATGCGTCGATGAGTGAGTGGCACAGCGCTCTGGTGGCCGGCTCCTGCCTGCTGACCGCGGTCCTGGTGAACGCGGGGAGCAGCAGCTTGCGCGCGTCGTGGTGGAACGGCGGGTCCGAGGAGATCGGCGGCGAGCCGCCGGCCGGCGCCAGTTCGCGGGGCGGCCGGAAGTTGCTCATGATGATCGACCGCGAGGAGAAGCGCTCGGTGTCGTACGCGATGGCCGCCACGTCCTCGTAGCGCGTCGGCAGCCACCCGCCGCCGAACCGCTCGGTGCGCGCGATCGGGCAGCGCTGCCGCAGGTCGTCCTGGATCGGGTAGGGGTCGGCGAACCAGCCCGGCTCGAGATGGGAGAAGTCCGTCGCCCAGTCGGAGACCGGGCCCGTGGTGATCTCGTTGCGCGTGCCGAGGGGCCGGTCTTCGGGGGTTTCGCGGAAGTCCTCGGTAAATCGGTCATCGGCGCTCATGGCCGGTGCTCTCCGAGCACTTCGACCGCGCGTTCGGGGCAGTTGGCCGCGGCCAGGCGCGCGTCATGCTCGTGGCCCGGCGGCACGACGCCGTCGCCGAGTACCGTCCCGTAGCCCTCGTCGTCCTCGCCGAACAGGCCGGGGGCGAGGTCATAGCAGCGGCCGTGCCCTTGGCAGCGGGCGGAATCGATGTGCACCTTCACGGCGGGTTCCTGTCTGTGCCCCGATGCAGATCCGGACGAGGGCGGAGACGCCTGGCCTCGGGTTGCCGGGACTCACCCATATCCCCGATTATGACAACCGCGCTCAGCCGGGCGGTGCCGCCGGAGGCCGGTCAGGGAGGCTGAGGACCGGCGGCGGCTGCGGCCGGCTGGCCAGGTTCGGTCCGCAGCCGGCCGCCGCGAGCGCGGCCACCAGGAGTAAGGAGATGCCCATGAGCGATACGCAGCCGGCACCAGACGAGCCGGAGAAGGTCGGGGGCGAGCGCACCATGCTGGCGGGCTGGCTGGACTACCACCGGGCCGTCCTGCGCCATAAATGCGCCGGGCTGGACGACGAGCAACTCCGGCGCCGCTCCTGCGAGCCTTCGAACCTTTCCCTGCTTGGGCTGGTCTGCCACCTCACGGACGTCGAGCGGGGATGGTTCCTGCGCGGCGTGGCCGGCCGGACATCCCGTGAGGTACCACCGCTCTATTACAGCGACGAGGACCCCGAGGGTGACTTCGACAACGTCGACGCGGCCGACACCCGGGCCGTCTTCGCCACGTATGAACAGGCCATCGCCGACATCCGTGCCGCCACGGCGGACGCTGCCCTGGACCGCACGTTCGACAACGGCGGGTCGCCGTGCTCGGTCCGCTGGGTCTACCAGCACATGGTCGAGGAGTACGCGCGTCACAACGGCCACGCCGACCTGCTGCGGGAGCGCATCGACGGCGCCACCGGTTAGGGCTGAGCGGATTCTGCCGTTACTGGCTATTTGCTCCGAGCCAGATCTTTTTCTTTCCGGGATTCCGACGCAATCCGGGTAACTTTTCTTTGCCATGCTGAGCACAATGAATTGCCGTCACTGAATCATCGTGGCAATCATGCCCCGAGTGAATTCCGGTAATGCGGCAATTAACCGCGATAGCGGGCTGAATGCCCGCTATGACGGGAGGGTGGCGACATGGGAGAGAAAGGCACGCCGGCCCGCGCACCGGCCGCTGTGGCGGCCGGCCTGCTGGTCCTGTTCGCGACCGCCTGCGGCGTCAGCCACGCCGCAACCCAGCCCGCCGCCGCCAGCCGCGCGGCCGCAGGCGGCCTGGCCGTACCCAGCCCCGGCCTGTCCAGCAGCCTGCAGGGCGTCGCCTGCATCTCGGCCCGGAATTGCTGGGCCGTCGGGAGCTACTGGGATAGCAGCGCCGGCGCGCGCCGGAACGTCGCGCTCCGCTGGAACGGCCACGCGTGGTCGGAGCCGGGCACCGGAGGCGCCGCCTGACCGGCCGCCAGGCCCAGAACCGAGACCAGAACCGAGATCCGGAGAGTAAACCGAATGAAATTCGGTTTACTCCTTCACTCCGGCCGCCATGGCTGCAAGAGTTGAGCGGAGCACCCCAGGGGCCTGGCATTCGGACCGGCGTGCCGCCGGGAACGGAGATGAAGATGTTGAGGAACGGGATCGGCTGGCGGGCGCGCGCCCGGCTCGGCGCAGCAGCGATCGCCCTGGGCGCGCTGGTCGCGGGCCCGGCGACGGTGGGCATGACTACGGCCAGTGCCGCCGCCAGCACCGCCGCTTCGATCGGGCATCAGGGCGCAAGCACGGGGGGGCCGGTGGTCCGCACCGCGGACGGGGCCGTCCGCGGCATGAGCACTTCCGCGGCGGATGAGTTCCTCGGGATTCCCTATGCCGCCCCGCCGGTCGGCCCGCTGCGCTGGCGTCCCCCGCAGCCGGCCGCGCCGTGGGCCGGCGTGCGCGACGCCACCGCGTTCGCCCCGCACTGTGCCCAGTCGGCCTCCCCGTTCGGCCAGGCCAGCACGTCGGAGAACTGCCTCTTCCTGAACGTGTTCACCCCGCCGGGCGCCGCGCGGGGCAACCGCAATCTGCCCGTCATGGTGTGGATCCACGGCGGCGCGCTGGTGACCGGCGAGAGCAACGACTACGACCCCACCAAGCTGGTCAGCAACGGCACGATCGTCGTCACCATCAACTACCGTCTCGGCGCGCTCGGCTTCCTCGCGCACCCGGCGCTGGCCAGCCATCCCGGCGGGCCGTCCGGCGATTACGGCCTGATGGACCAGCAGGCCGCGCTGCGCTGGGTGCAGCGCAACATCGGCCAGTTCGGCGGCAACCGGCGCAACGTGACCATCTTCGGCGAGTCGGCCGGCGGCCTGTCCGTGCTGTCCCAGCTGGCCTCCCCCGGCGCCCGCGGGCTGTTCGCCAAGGCCATCGTGGAAAGCGGGGCCTACAACCTGACCCAGGCGCCGCTGGCCACGGCCGAGGCGGCCGGCCAGGCCTTCGCGACCAGCGCTGGCTGCGCCAGCCAGACCGCGGCCTGCCTGCGCAGCCTGCCGGTGTCCACGATCCTGGCCAACCAGACGGCGTCCGGCTACACCCCGGACATCGACGGGCAGGTGCTGACCCAGTCCATCGGGACCGCCCTGGCCAGCGGGCAGTTCAACCGCGTGCCGGTGATCGACGGGACGAACCACGATGAGTGGCGGCTGTTCGTCGCCGAGTCGGAACTGGAGGGCGCGCCGGTCACGGCGGCCAACTACCAGGACATGATCGCGTCGACGCTGGGGGTCAGCCCGACGATCGCGGCCGCCATCGCGGCGCAGTACCCGCTGAGCGCCTACCCGAGCCCGTCCGTCGCCCTCGGCGCGGTGGGCACCGACGCGATCTTCGCCTGCCCCGCGCTGACGGTGGACAACTCGGTGTCTAAGTACGTGCCGACCTACGCCTACGAGTTCAACGACGAGAACGCGCCGGAGCTCTTCCTGCCGCCGGTGAGCTTCCCGTACGGCGCGGCGCATGCGTCCGAGCTCCAGTACCTGTTCGACCTGCCAGATGCCACGTTCCCCACCGCGCTGACGGCGCCGCAGCAGCAACTGGCCGCGAGCATGCGGCAGTACTGGACGAACTTCGCCACCCGGGGGTTCCCGTCCTCCTCCGGCGAGCCGCTGTGGCCGCGGTTCGACAGCGTCAGTCAGCGAATGATCTCGCTGATCCCGCCGCAGCCGCAGGCCGAGACCGACTTCGCCGCCGAGCACCACTGCGCGTTCTGGGCGCTCGCCGGGTAGCCGGTCTTCGAGGATTCATAACGCGGCCACCCGGGGCAGTGCCGGCCAGCCAGGCCGGCGCTGCTCCGGTGCGCCGCGGCGGCCGGCTACCGGCCGACGGTCACGGGGAGCTTGCCCGTTGCTCCGAGCTTGTAGGCGATGATCAGCTGCTGCTGCTTCGGTAGCTGGACGCCGGCGGCGGTGATGAGGTAGTCGCCGTCGATGGTGACGGGGGCGTTGGACCCGGAGGACAGCGGTGTCTTGAGCAGGATCGCGCCGGTGGCGGCGTTGAACGCGTACAGGTAGCCGCTGTAGGTGGTGGTGAACACGACGTTGTTGGTGACGGTCGCGGCGCCGTAGGGCGTGGAGGGCAGCTTGTCGTCCCATTCGATCTTGCCGGTGTCCTGGTTGACCGCCACCATCTCGCCGGTCGCCTTGGAGATAGCGGCCGTCGAATGCCTTGCCGCTTTCCGTCACGCCATTGACGGACATCGGCACCCCGAGGTTGTTGACCGCGGCGAAGGTGGTCGATCCGTTGGTGGCCAGCTGGGATTCGACGCCGCCGAACACGCCGGGCTCAAGCTCGAACGTCGCGGGCAGCAGCGAGCTGGCCGTGGCCGGGGTGGCGTGCTCGGTGAGCAGCCCGGCGTTGGCGGGTCCGTGGTGCATGCCGACTGGGAGCTTCCAGATCAGCTTGCCGGTCCTGGCGTTCAGCTCGATCAGGATGCCGGCCTTGCCGCCGTCGATGACCACCGGCTGGCCGTGCGCGGTGGTCAGCACCGGGGAGTTCTGCAGGTCCCAGTCGAACAGGTCATGCGGGGTGAGCTGGTAGTACCACAGCAGCTTCCCGGCCGGGCTCAGCTTCACCACCGAGTCGGTGTACAGATCCGGGCCCGGGCGGCTGGTGGCCAGCGGAAAGCCCTTGGGCCACCTGCCCTGGCCGATCGGGCCGGGGTTGGCGATGCCGATGTACAGGTTGCCCTGGGCGTCGAACGAGGGCGGGTCCCACAGGCCGCCGCCGGAATTGATGGCCGGGTTGCCCCACAGGTTCTGCACCTCATCCCAGGACCATTCCGGCGTGCCGGTCCGGGCGTTCAGCGCCCACAAGATCCCCTTGCCGCCGCCGAGATACTGCCCCACCTTCGGGTTGACCGGCACGGTCGAGACGTACACGGTGCCATGGTTGTACCCGGGCGTCATGTCGATGCCCTCATGATCGTTGCCGGTCAGCTTCCGGCTCCACAGCTGCCGGCCGGTGGCCGCCGACAGCGCCACCGCGGTACTGCTCGTCGCCGCGTAGACAACGCCGTTGACGACGTTGACGCCGTCCGGCCCGCCGTTCGGCGTGCTGTAGTTGTGCGTCCACAGCACCGTGCCGGTGGCCAGCCGGATCGCCATCACATCCGACTCAAGATCCTGGGTATACACCACGCCGTTGACCACCACCGGCGTGGTCGCGTAGCCGTCGGTGACTCCGGCGCTGCGGGCTGCACCAGTCGACTCGACCGGCACGCACCACGCCACGCCCAGCTTCGAGAGGTCAGAGCTATCGATCGAGCTGGCCACATCGCGGGTATTGGCCAGGTTGGCGCCCGGCAGCGTCCAGGCCGCCGCGGCCCCCGGACCGGCCGGGCCGCCCGGCGCGCTGCTGGCCGGGCCCGCGGCCGTGTGCTTAGCGAAACAGCTCGCCGCGTTCGAGTGGCCGTGACTGCTCCCGCAGCCAGCGATGGCCAGGCCCGCGACGATCACGAGACTCACTCCGGCCGCGCTTCCCGGTATCCCCATGACTGCCTCCCTGGCCGCCTGCCACCCGCCCGGGCGGACGGTGCGCCTGCCGGTAAGACGACGGTCGCTGCCAATTGAAATTGATATCACTATGCTAAGCACGTAATATCAAGCAGGTCAAGCGCAGGAGGCACGGATGACCGCGCAGGCTCAGCCGAAGTCCAGCAGCACCTTCCCTGACTTGCCGGGCTGCACCAGATAGTCGAATGCCGCCGCGGCCTCCGCGGCCGGGAATACCCGGTCGATCCTGGGCAGCGCCCGGCCCGCCGCCAGCAGCGGCACGACCGACCGGCCGAACGCCCGCACGGCCGCGGCCTTCTCCTCCAGCGGGCGGGCCCGCAGCATGGTGCCGTACAGGCTGGCCCGCTTGCCCATCAGGGCGCGCAGCGAGATCGCCCCGTCCGCCCCGCCCGGCGTGCCGACGATCACGATCCGGCCCTTGACGGCCAGCACGCCGAAGTCAGCCTCAAGGTTCTGCGCGCCGATCAGCTCAAGCACCACGTCGGCACCGCCCAGCGCCGCCAGCCGCTCCGCGACCTGGTCCGGGCTGGCCACGATGGCGCCCGCGCGGGCCAGCGCGTCACCGGTGCCGGCCGACCGGACGCTGGCCACTACCCGCGCCCCGGCGGTGAGGGCCAGCTCGACCGCGGCCGACCCGACCGCGCCGTTAGCCCCGTTGACCAGCAGCACCTCGCCGAGTTCCAGCCCGCAGCGGGTGAACACGGCATCGTGCGCGGTGATGTACGCCTCCGGCACCGCGGCGGCGAGATCCTCGGCCAGGCCGGCCGGGACCGCCGCCAGGTGCCGCTCATGCACCACGACCCGGTCGGCGAGGCCGCCGCCGCCGACCACGCCGAAGACGCGGTCGCCCAGCCGCCAGTCCCGGACCGCGGGCCCGGCGGCCTGCACCACGCCGGCCACCTCAAGGCCGGGAATGTCGGCCGGGGACCCGGGCGGTGCCGGGTAGTGGCCCGCCCGCTGCGCGACATCGGCCCAGTTGACGCCCGCGAACCGGGCGGTGACGAGCACCTCGTGATCGCCGGGAACCGGATCGGGGCGTTCGGTGAAGTGGACGACATCATTGCCGCCGGCACCGCTGAACGTCACTGCTCTCACGCGTCGTCACCTTCCGTAGATCCGGCACCTGACGTCGTTGCAGACCTTTGAGCAGGGCACGGCAAGAAACGGCGTTTGAGCGCCGGCCATGCACCCCAGTCCTGGCTGTTCGGCACCGATATGGCCAAAGCGTTGAACTGTGCGTCAGCATAGGATTCCCGGCGACGGGTGATCAACCGCGACAGGCAGGAGGGCGGGGCGCCATGCGAGTCGAAGCGCACCAGGAACCGGCCGCCGGCGGCGGCCCGGATCGCGTCGAGAGCGTGGTGGCGGCGTGGGCCAGCGAGAACCCCCGGTCCGCGGCCCTGCATGCCCGGGCCCGGCAGCTCCTGCCCGGCGGCGTCACCCATGACGTGCGCCGCGCCGCGCCGTTCCCGCTGGCCGTCGAGCGCGCCCAGGGCGCCCGCAAGCAGGACCTGGACGGCCACGAGCTCATCTGCTACGTGATGGGCCACGGCTCGCTGCTGCTCGGCCACGGCCATCCGGCCGTCGTGGCCGCCGTCCGCGAGCAGGCGACGAGGTCGTTCCATCCCGGCGCCTGCCACGAGCTGGAGAGCGAGTGGGCCGAGGCGGTGATACGGCTGGTCCCGTCCGCCGAGCGCGTCCGCTTTACGTCCAGCGGGACCGAAGCCACGCTGCTGGCCCTGCGGCTGGCCCGGGCCGCCACCGGCCGGGCGAAGATCGTCAAGCTGGCCGGGCATTTCCACGGCTGGCACGACCAGGTCGCGATCGGGGCCGACCCGCCGTTCGACCGGCCGGATAGCGCGGGGCTGCCGCCCGGAGTGGTCAGCTCCGTCATCACCGTGCCGACCGACGTGCCCGCACTGGCCGGCGCGCTCGCGGGCGGCGATGTCGCGGCCATCATCCTGGAGCCGTCCGGGGCGGCCTGGGGGACGGTGCCGCTGCCGGACGGGTTTCTCGAAGCGGCTCGCCGGCTGGCGGACGAGTCCGGGGCGCTGCTCGTTTTCGATGAGGTCATTTCCGGCTTCCGGTGGGCGCCCGGCGGCGTCCAGGAGGTATCCGGGGTACGCCCGGATCTCACCGCGCTCGGCAAGATCCTGGCCGGCGGCATGCCGGGCGGTGCCGTCGGCGGGCCGGCCAGCGTGCTGGATCATGTCGGCGGCCCGCCCGGCGATCCGCGGCGGGTCGCGCATCCCGGCACGCACAACGCGCACCCGCTGTCCGCCGCCGCTGGGGTGACCACGCTCGGCCTGGTCGCCTCGGGCGAGGCGCAGGACCGGGCCGCCCGCCTCGCGGCCGCGCTGCGCGGCGAGCTCACCTCGGTGTTCGAGCAGTGCGGGGTGCCCGGCCGGGCCTACGGGACGAGTTCCACCTTCCACCTGCTGCTCGGGCCGGCCGGGCCGGAGGAACTCGATCCGGTGACGCTGAAGTCATGGCTCGCTCCGCCGCTGTCGACGGCACTGCACTGCGGGATGCTGCGCGAAGGCGTCCAGCTGTTCCACGGAGCGGGCTTCGTCAGCACCGCGCACGGCGAGCGGGAGGTCAAGCAGACGGCGGCGGCGCTGGCGGTGACGCTGCGCCAGCTGCAGGCCGAGGGCCTGGTATAACCGGACTCGCGTGGCCGGCGCACTGGCCGAAGCGGGCCCCGTTATTGCTCCTGACCATGGTCTTCCCCGCAGGCAGCCCGCGCCGCGGGCGTCAGCCGGAGGGCGCGAACGGCGGCCCGGGCGCCTCGCCCCGCCAGCCGCGCAGAAACGCGGCCGCGCGCTCGCAGGCCCCGGCGAGCGGTCCGCCCGGGTGGCCAAGCGCCTCGCGGATGAGTTCCGCGATCTTGTCCCCGGCCTCCGCGAGGACCTGCTGCGGCGTGGCGTCATGAGCCGAGCGGTAGCCGATCACCCCGCCCGCGTTGCAGACGAAATCCGGGAGGGCCACGATGCCCCGGCGGCGCAGCACATCGGCTCCGGCCGCGGTATACGGGACGTTCGCGGCGGGGGCGACGACCGCGACGCTGGCCGGAAGCGACTCGGCGACCTGGCGGCTGATTACTCCCGGCCGGGTGCCGGGGACAACGACATCGGCCTCCGCCGCCGTGAACAGCCGGGCCGGCGGATCGGCCGGCCGGCCATAAACGGTGACGCACTGATCGCCATGCGCGCGGCGCAGTGCGAGCAGCCGCTCGACATCGAGTCCCGATGAGTCGGCGATGCAGCCGGCGACGGTGGAGACGGCGACCACCCGGCCGCCGCGGTTGACCACCTCACGGGCCACGCCGCCGCCCACCTTGCCGAATCCCTCGATCGCGACCGACCGGCCCTCCCACCCGCCGCCGTGCCCGGCGCGCAGGGCCGTCTCGGCGGCCACCGTCACGCCGTATCCGGTCAGGACATCCTCGAACGGCACGCCGTCGATGGCGGCGCGCATGGCCGCCGGCGCGGCCCGGCGCTCGCGCAGCGGCGCGAAATCCTCCTCGGACGTGCCCATGTCCGGCCCGGTGAGAAACCGGCCGGCGTCGACCAGCGGGCGGATCTCGGCGCAGTAGGCGGCCATTTGCGCGGCCCGGGCCGCTCGGTCAGCCGGGTCCCCGATGACGCCGGCCTTGGCCCCGCCGACCTCGGCGCCGAGCACCGCGAACTTGTAGGTCATGGCCCGGGCCAGCAGCGCCACCTCGGCCCGGCTGACATCGGGGGCCAGACGCGTTCCCCCGGCGGAAACAGGAACACCGGGAAGATCGAACACGATGAACCCGGGAACCGAGCCCAGGTCGACGGTCTCCGGCGGCCGGGGATCGCGTCCGGTATCCGGTTCGCCTGGCATGGCAGCTCCGATAGTCGGTGGCGCGTACTGGGTACTGGGGAAGTCTGCCCTAGCAGGCCGCGCCCGCCGCCCGGTGCCCGGCCATATCCCCCTACTCGGCTCGCTCGCCGATGCAGAACTCGTTGCCCTCTGGATCGGCCAGCACGGTCCAGGCGAATCCCGGCACCTGATGCTCGCCGACGAACGTGGCCCCGAGCCCGACCAGGCGAGGCACCTCGGTCGCGCGCGCATCGCCGCTGAGGTCCACATGCAGCCGGTTCTTGCCTGAGCGCGGCTCGGGCACCCGCTGCAGTCCCAGTACCGGGCCGCCTTCGGCGGGCCGCTCCAGGAAGACGAAGTCGCCGTAGTCCTGCTGGATCGAGACGCCCAGCGCTTCCGACCAGAACGCCGCCAGCCGCTGCGGCTCCGCGCAGTCGATCGTCACCATTCCTATCCCCAGGCCCATACGGTCACGGTAGCCGCACCCGCCGCCGGCCGCGCGCCCGGCCCGTCATCCGGAGCCGGCGATGACCAGCCCGGGGACCGCTTCGTAGGCTGGACGCCATGCCCAGCGCCTCGTCAGCACCCGCTCCTCGTCAGGTGAGTGACCTGGACGGCATCCGCGTCCTGGTCACCGGCGCGACCAGCGGCCTGGGCGCGGCGATGGCCGCCGCACTCGCCGCGGCGGGCGCCCGGGTGATGGTCACCAGCCGCGTCCAGGCCCGGGCGGAAACGACCGCCCGGGAACTCGGTTCCCCGGCCATCCCGGCTCAGCTCGACGTGCGTGACGAGCGCTCGGTGGCGGCTTGCGTCGATCGGGCTTGCGACGCCTGGGGAGGCATCGACATGCTCGTCAACAATGCGGGTATCGGCATGCTGACCGTCAATCCCCGGTTCATGTCGGAGCCGCAGGCGTTCTGGGAGGTCACGTCGGCTGGATTCCGGGACGTCATGGAGACCAAGGTCGTCGGCTGTTTCCTGGTGGCGCGCGCCGTGGTGCCGCTGATGCTCCGGCAAGGCGGGGGGCGGGTCGTCAACATCTCGATGAATGAGCAGACGATGATCCGCCGGGGCTTCGTGCCGTACGGGCCGGCCGGCGCCGGGGTCGAGGCGTTGTCGCGGGTGATGGCGGCGGACCTGGCCGGCAGCCCGGTGACCGTCAACCTCCTGCTGCCCGGAGGGGCGACCCGGACCGGGATGCTTCCCGATGAGGCTCCCGCCGAGGTCCGGACCGCGCTGCTGGACCCGGCCATCATGGGCCCGCCGATCGTGTGGCTCGCCTCCGGCCAGGCCGCGGGCGTGCATGACCAGCGCATCGTGGCGACCGAGTTTTGCGCAGGCGGGGGCACCCAGCCACGATGAGCACATGCTGGACCCGGATTTCCTGCTGGATGCCGACGGCCGGGACAGGCTGATCGCCCGGTTTGGCGCCGGGGTGAACTCGTGGTGCGCTGCGCTGCCCCAGCTGGTCGAGCGGTGCTGCCTGCGCTGGCAACTGGAGCTGGACCAGGCCTTGTCGGGCAACACATCCCGCGTGTTCATCGGCAGGCAGCACGGCGATAACGGCGTGGTGCTCAAGCTGACACCGGACCGGGCCATCGCGGACGAGGAGGCACATGCCCTTCGCGCCTGGGCCGCCACCCCGCACGTGGTAGACCTCCTGGACGCGGACCTGGCGGCAGGCGCCCTGCTCCTGGCGAAGATCGAGCCAGGCACCAAGGTCAGCGACGAGCCGGACCCCCCGCCGGTCAGCGAGGTCGCCGAGCTGCTCACCGGCCTGCGCGGCACTGTCAGCTACGACGGCGGACAGCTGCCCACGCTGGCCGGAGGCCTGGAGTCCATGTTCGCGCGCATTGGCGGGCTGCTGAGCGACCCGCGGGTAAGCCCGGTGGTAGCACCACACCTCCTCGCGCAAGGACACCGGATAGCTCGCGAGCTGGCCAGCAGCGGCCCGGCGGGACTGCTGCACGGAGACCTCCACCTGTCCAACATGCTCCGGGCCGGGCCAGCCCGGGGACTGGTCGCCATCGATCCACGGCCATGTTCCGGCGACCTCACGTTCGACGCGATCGACTGGGTCCTAGACCGGGCCACCAGCGCAAACGAGGTTTACGAACGGATCGATCAGCTCGGCGGGCTCGTCCCGGATCTGGATCGTGACCGGCTCCGGCGCTGGTGCCAGGCCACCGCGGCGGCCATCGCCGTGCTGCGGCTACGCCACCACTCCCCCGACGGCAGCACGCAGTTCCTGCTGCAATTCGCCGCCAGTGGCTGAGCACCTGGCCGGCTGGCTACGTGCCGGGACGCGAACCCTCGTCGGCGGAAGCGGGCAGCGCATGGAACTCGATCCGGTACAGGAGCGTGTCGTCACCGACGGGACCGGCGTGAGCGGCTCGCCGGCGGAGGGACTCGAGGTCAGCCTCGCCGGAGCGCCGCAGATCGAGATCCTCGATGGAGGAGAAGGGGACGAGCTCGACCGAGTCGACCTCGATCTCCCCGGTCCCGACGCGATAGCGGCCGCCGGCTTTCACCTTCGGCCGGCGCCACAGCCGGAACGAGACCGTGATGAGCCCGGACAGCACGTCTTCGCGCAACTCCTTGCTGAACTCCACGAGCAGACGCTACGCCAGCGGTGACTGATCGTGACGTGCGACGCTCGCTAGCCGGGCGTCCCGCCGCGCTCGCTTCTTCGGGCGAGGCCCTCAAGTTGCCGTGCGTGCACGCCGGGCAGCCAGTCCCTGCCGTACGTGGCCGATGGGCCGACCCGCGGGTCGCGGGGAACCTGGGCGTCACGCAAGGCGTGCACGTACGCCCGGTCCTGGTCGATCCGTGCGCGTACCTGATCAGCTCCGCCGGTGGACCCGTGGCCGGGGACGAGGACATCGACGTCGCCCGCCATGCCCTCGAGCAGCCGCAGCGCGGCGAGGTAGTCCTCGATCGGGTCCGCGGTGCCGTTCAGGTCGAGCATCGGAATCAGGACATCGGACAGCATGTCGCCGGCGATGAGAACCCCGCGTTCCTCGATCAGCAGCGCCGCATGGCCCGGGGCATGCGCCTGATGCTCGACAATCCGGACCTGCGGGCCATCCCAGGGAATCCGCGCCAGCTCGGCGGGCAGGCCGGTAATGAGGCCGAGCAGGTCCAGCGGTACCTGCCCGGCGATGTCCGGCGGTATCAGCTGCTCGGCGATGCGGGCCTTCGCGCCTGGGTCGGACAGCCGATCCCGGACAGTAGCCGCGCAGCGCGCCGTGCCGTAACGGGGCGCCGCGCCGAGCCCGGCGGGCCAGAGCAGGTGATCCCAGTGCGGATGCGTCGAGAAGCCTGCCGCAACGGTCTGGCCCGAGTCGGAGAGGTCGTTCGCGAGGCAGGCCATTTCGTGGCCGAGCACTCCGGGGTCGATGAGCAGCACACCGGCCCGGCCGTGCACGACAACGGCGTTGCTCTGGCAGAACTCGCTCTCATGGATCAGCACACCCTCCGCGATCTGCCTCAGCACGGGTGACTCCTTCCGCTCGTGGCTTGCTGCCGCTGGCCGAGACCGTACCGGTGCGGACCCGCGAGCCGGCGGCGACTAGCACAGATGCCGGGTGAAGAACCGGGCCGCGTCGTCCACCTCGAACCACGGGGTGCCTGCGTGCCCGCCCAGATTGGCGTGCAGCGTCTTCTCCCTGGCGCCGAAGGCGTCAAACAGGTCCAGGGCCGGCTGCCGTTCCATCCCTTCGTCGTCCCATTGCAGCAGGAACTGCAGTGGGATGGTGACCTGCCGGGCCGCCTCGCGCAGGATGCCGGGCACGAAACCCATACCGAAGAAAACGGCGGCCAGGATGCGCGGCTCGACCAGCGTGAGCCGGATGCCGGTGGCGGTCATCCCCTCGTACCCGACCGGGCCGCCGATTTCGGGCCGCGAAAGGAGGGCGTCCAGGGTGGTCCGCCATTCCGGGACCGCCCTTTCGACGAGCGGGACGATGAGGGCGTCGACGATCTCGTCGACCGGCTGGCCGGCCTCCATCGCCCGGCGGAGGTCGGCGCGGGCCTGCTCATCGGCGGCGGACCGGGGCCGGTCACCGTGCCCGGGGGCGTCGATGGCGGCCACCGCGAAGCCGTACGCCGCCGCGTAGTACCGGGCGCGGGCCACCAGCCGGGGATGCCGCTTGTGCAAGCCGCCATTGTGGCCGCTCAGGATCAGCGGAGCCGGTGCGGATCCGGGCGTCCACAGGACGCCCGGGATCTCGCCGAGGGTGAAGTCGCGCTCAAGGACGCCGTCGTCGAGGTGCTGTTCAGAAGTGAATCGCATGGTCGTGCCTTTCGGGAGTGCTCTTGAACGGCGCTCCCGGACGACCTATCGTCCGCCCGTGACCCCGGAGGGAAGCGCCCATGTCGATATGTTCACGGGTACCACCTCCTCGTTCTCTGGCCCGGCCTCCACAAAGCTAGCAGTGGGCCGCCGGGGTTCCTAGAGCTCTTTGGCGAACTCCTGGTAATGCCGGCTGATCCGTTCGCTGGTGCCGTAGAAGGCGTGCCGGCTCATATCCGCGCTGAACCGGCTCGCCGGCGGCGTGCGGCCGAGTGCCTCGGCCATCGCGCGGACGTGGTGGGGTGCGCAGCCGCAGCAGATGCCGAAGTAGTTGACTCCGAGCCCGGCCGCGGCGGTGGTGAACGCGCCCAGCTCATAGCGGTTGGCCAGAAACGGGTCGAGCGCGGTCGGGAACGGCCGCCCACCCGGGATCAGGTCGCAATCCGGGTCGGTGAGCGACTGGAACGTTGGCTCGGCTTCCGTGGTGCGGTACGGCACCGGCAAGGCGGCGATGTAACCGTCGCACGCGGCGCGGATCTCACCGAGTAGCGGCAGCATGGTGGCGGGCCCGCGCTGGCAGTTCAGCCCGACCACATCAGCCCCGGCGTCTTGCAGGCGACGGCACGCCTCGCCGATCGGGTCGCCCCCGAAGAGGACCGGCTGATGATGAACACTGAGTGTGACCACCGCGTCGAGGCCGTGCGCCTTGATCGCCTCCAGCGCGAGCAGCGCCTCGCCGAGGTGGTCGATGGTCTCGGCGATCACGAAGTCGACGTCAGCCTCGGCGGCCCACCCGACCTGCTCGGCGAACATGTCGCGGACGGCCGCATGCGTAGCGGGATCGTCCGGCTCGTAGACGTTGGTGTTGCAGATATTGCCGGCCACCAGGGAGTCGTGCTCGGCGCCGACCTCCTTGGCGATGCGCAGCGCCTGCCGGTTCAGCGGCTCGAGGTCGCCCTCGCGGCCGATCACCGCCAGCTTCTCGCGGTGGGCGTAGTAGGTGAAGGCCTCCACCACGTCAGAGCCGGCATGCACGTACTCCCGGTGCAGCCCGGCCACCATATCCGGCTCATCGAGCACCACCTCTGGCACGAACGCCCCGGCCTGCAGGTAGCCGCGGCGCTCGAACTCGAACAAATACCCCTCGGCGCAGATCACCGGTCCGGCCGCGAGCCGATCGAGAAGCCTACCCATGCACGACACCTCCAGGGTCTTATAGTCGGAACGACTGTACCGGGAAAATTTAGACGTAGGGATGCCTCGATGAAATCTTCCGCGCGCGTGGTCGTCATCGGCGGTGGCGTGGTTGGCGCCTCGGTCCTGTACCACCTCACCGAGCTGGGCTGGACGGATGTCGTGCTCGTCGAGCGCAAGGAACTCACCGCCGGCTCGACCTGGCACGCCGCGGGCGGCATGCACACGCTCAACGGTGACCCTAATGTCGCGAAACTGCAGCAGTACACCGTCGGCCTGTATCGCGAGATCGAGGAGCGCTCCGGCCAGAACTGCTCCATCCACATGCCGGGCGGGCTGATGCTGGCCGGCGACCGGGAGCGGATGGACTGGCTGCGGATGGCCCAGGCCCGCGGCCGCTACCTCGGCATGGATATGGAGATCATCTCGGCGGCCGAGGCAAAGCGGATGTTCCCGCTGCTGGAGGAGAAGCACTTCATCGGCGCGCTCTTCGACCCGGCCGAGGGTCACGTCGACCCGACCGGGGTCACCCGGGCCTATGCCGGCTGCGCGCGGCAGGCCGGTGCCGAGATCTACCAGCACACCTGGGTGAGCGACCTTCGCCAGCGCACCGACGGCAGCTGGGACGTCATCACCGACTCCGGCGACATCCACGCCGAGCACATCGTCAACGCCGGCGGCCTGTGGGCCCGTGAGGTGGGCCGGATGATCGGCCTGGAGCTGCCCGTGCTCGCGATGGAGCACATGTACCTGATCACCGAGGACATGAATGAGGTCGCCGAGTACAACGCGGCCACCGGACACGAGCTGCCGATGGGCCTGGACTTCGACGGCGAGCTCTACATCCGCCAGGAGGGCGGCGGGATGCTGCTCGGCACGTACGAGCAGGCGTGCGTGCCCTGGTCGCCGCGCGAAACGCCGTGGACCTTCGACCAGCAGCTGCTGACCCCCGATCTCGACCGGATCGCCCCGTCGCTGGAGATCGCGTTCAAGCACTATCCGGCGCTGGCTAGCGCGGGGATCAAGAATGTGATCAACGGGCCGTTCACCTTCGCGCCGGACGGCAATCCGCTGGTCGGCCCGGTGCCCGGCGTGCGCAACTGCTGGGTGGCCTGCGCGGTGATGGCCGGTTTTTCGCAGGGCGGCGGTGTTGGCCTCACCCTCGCGCGCTGGATGGCCGACGGCGATCCGGGGGAAGACATCTGGGCGATGGACGTGGCCCGCTTCGGCAGCTGGGCGAACCTCGCCTATACCAATGCCAAGGTGCGGGAGAACTACAGCCGCCGGTTCCGTATCACCTTTCCTAACGAGGAGCTCCCGGCCGGCCGGGCCCTGCACACCACGCCGGTCTACGACCGGCTCACCGCCCACAACGCGGTATGGGGCGCGAGCTTCGGGCTCGAGCATCCGCTGTGGTTCCAGCGGCCGGGAGAGGAGCCGCGCGAGGACGTGACGTTCCGCCGCTCCAACGCCTACCCGGTCGTCGCTGAAGAATGCACGATGGTGCGCGAACGGCGTCGGGCTCACCGAGTGCTCCAACTTCGCCAAGTACCGCGTGACCGGCGCCGGCAGCGCCGGCTGGCTGCAGGGGCTCTTCACCAACCGGCTGCCGCGAGTCGGGCGGATCAACCTCACCGCCGCCCTGGATCCGGGCGGTCACATCGTCGGGGAGTTTTCCGTGGCGCGGGTCGGTACGGACGATTTCTTCCTGTTCGGCTCGCAGATCGCCGAAGCGCATCACTCGCGCTGGTTCGCCGGCCACCTCGCTGAAGGTGTGCGGTTCGACGTGCTGGGCTTGTCCCTGGTGGGCCTCTCGCTGGCCGGTCCGCGCGCCCGCGACGTGCTGCAATCGGTCACCGACGCATCTCTGGCCACCGAGAATTACCCGTTCATGACCTTCCGCCGGATCGACGTGGGGATGATCCCCGCCTACGTCGGCCGGATGACCTACACCGGGGATCTTGGCTACGAGATCTGGGTCGCACCGGAGTACCAGCGAGCACTGTTCGATCTGCTGTGGCAGGCCGGGCAGCCATACGGCATCGGCCTGTTCGGGTTCCGGGCGCTGATGTCGCTGCGCATGGAGAAGATGTTCGGTACCTGGGCGCGCGAGTACCGTCCGGTCTACACGCCGGTAGAGGCGCGAATGCACCGATCGCTCAAGCTCGATCATGACTTCATCGGCCGCGCTGCGGTGGAGGCGGAGCTGGCGCGCGGCCCGGCTCGAACGCTCGGCTACTTCGACATCACCCCCGATCCGGCGGAACCGGCCGACGTCGTCGGCGACGAGCCGATCTGGCACGGCGGGGCGGTGGTGGGCTGGGTGACGTCCGGCGCGTATGCGCATTACAGCCGCCGCTCGCTGGCATTCGGCTACGTGCCGAGCGAGCTCGCGGTGCCCGGCGCCATGTTCGAGGTGGAGATCATCGGCCAGCGCCGGCCGGCGAGATTGCTACCCGAACCGGTGCTCGACCCGGCGGGCCATCGCATGCGCGTCTGATGGGACGCCATCCTGACCCCGAACGACGGGCCGAACTGCTGGACGAGGTGGTCAGCTACCTCGGCCGGCACGGCGTCGCCGGAGTGTCGCTGCGGCCGGTTGCCCGCGCACTGGGCGTGTCGGTCAACGCGCTGGTGCATCACTTCGGCAGCAAGGATGAACTGGTGGTCGCCGCATTGCGGCGGGCCGCTGAGATTCAGCGCGGAGTCGAAGCCCCGTGGCGGCGGCAGGTACCTCACATCTCCACGGCGGAGCTGCAGCGGCGCTGGTGGCGGTGGATCAACCGCAGCCCGGAGCACCTGGCGCTGGTGCGGCTGGGTCTCGAGGCCGCCACGCTGGACGCCACGGTCAGCGGCCTGCCCGGTGATGTGCGTGCGGAGCAGATCTCGTTCTGGCGCGAGGACATCGCCGAAGGCCTGATCGCTGACGGCATCAAGCCCGAGGACGCCGAGCGCGAGGCGTCGCTGGTCAAGGCGACGTTCACCGGCCTGGTGCTTGACCTGCTGGCCACCGGTCACCGCAAGCGGCTCACCGACGCGCTTGAATGCGCCCTCCGCCGCCTCGACGACCTGAGGCAGCCGGCCCCGTGAGGATGGCCGCAGCCGGGCCCTTTCCCGCGTTATCGTGGCGATGTGGGTGTTGAGGTGCTGCCGGCCGTCGGGCGATGGGATCACTTCGCGTCGTTGATGGTGCCGAGCAAGCCAGGCGGCACTGGGTGCGTGTGCATGTCCTACCGCAACTCCAGCCTCGCCATGCCTGGCCGGATCGCGCATATGCGCGGGCTGTGTGACAGCGAGCCCGGCCCTGGTGTCCTCGCGTTCGTCGACGGGCAGGTCGCCGGCTGGTGCTCGATCGCGCCGAAGGCCACCTATCGCGCTCTGGTCAACTCGCGGACCATTCCGCATATTGATGACGCAGGCGCCTGGTCGGCGGTCTGCTTCGTGGTTGGCACGGGATTCCGGCGCCGGGGATTGATGCACGACCTGCTCGACGGCGCAGTTGAGCACGCGCGCGCCAGCGGGGCGACCGTGATTGAGGGTTACCCGGTAGAGCCGGCAGGCGACCGCGTCGAGCAGGGCAGTGGTTATGTCGGCACCGTCCGCCTGTTCGAGGCGCACGGATTCGAGCGTGTGCTGCAGACCAAGGGCCGGAGCGGCGGCAAGCCGCGCTGGCTTGTCCGCCGCGAGCTCGCCTGAGCTTGCCGAGCCGCGTCCGTCCCCGGCGACAGTCGTAGTTACTGGAACAATCGCGCTATGTCGAAAGCTCCTGCTGCAGAGCCAGGCAAATCCTTTGACGGCGTCGCAGAGATCTACCATGGGATACGGCCCAGCTACCCGCCGTCCATGTTCGACGAACTGTTCCGGCTCTTGCCTAGCCGCCCGGCAATCCTTGAGGTCGGGCCAGGTACCGGCCAGGCGACCCGTGACCTGCTCAGTCGGGGAGCGACCGTTCACGCCATCGAGATCGGCCCCGCGATGGCCGTGCTACGTGACGATCCGCGGTTCTCGAACGTCGAGGTTCGCGCCTACGACTGGAACCAGACTTATAGCGCGGCCGACTATCGCAAGCTGATGCTCTCCTACTCCGGCACGCAGATGATGACGCCGTCAGCCAGGCAGGGACTGCTCGACGACATGGAGAATTTCGTCCGGCAACGGTTCGGCAATCAGGTCACCCGGCCGATTGTCGTTACGTTGACCACCGCGAGACTGCGGTTATCTACGGCCAGCCAGCCTCGCGACGATAACGATCACCATGGGGCCGCCGATCACTAAGGCAGCAAGCCCGCTGGCCACATGACCGGTAGCCAGTCCAATGACCCCCAGCACCGCCATCACCGAGAACACGATGACACCCCCCGCGGTCCGGATGTTCATCAGTGCTCGCTGGCTCGCCCGGGCCTGCGCCTGGCCTTCAGGATCCTGCGATGGGCTCGGCACCGTCACGGCGGCGCACCTTCTTGTGGACGGTCGGCGGTAGTCCTAGGGGGTCTGGCGTCCGGTTCGGCGAACGCCGGATTCCTTGCGCCGCAGCTCAACGGGGATACGACTAGCGAAAGCGGCAATGGCCACCGCTATCACCCAGAAGATGGCGATGACGAGAAGAACTTGTTTCTCATCGCTGGCGATGGCGCTAGTCGCGCTCGCCACGACCAGCAGGGAAGGCACACCAGCGGCCAGGATACCGATCGCGACACCGGTGAGCAGTGTGCGGCGGCTATTCGGCTGTGCTGGCGGCACAGGCTGCTCGCGGGACACCGGTCCGAGGCGTGCGTCGACACGTGCGGCGATTTCCCGGTCGACTCGCTCCAGGAAGGACTCGATCACCGCGTCGCTGTATTCGGGGCCAAGCTCCTTGTGCGCCTCGGCGGCGGCGCGGATCTCCTGGGGAGAAAGCGGCGATGTGCTCATGGGTGAGAGTCCTCCGGATGGCCATGACCAAGGCTCTGAAAGACAAGATACATCTCGTAACGGAGCTTGTCAGCGCTAAGCGATTCGCCGCGCGCGTGCCGGTCGGCCTCCGGCCCGGCAGCTGTGACGCCCTCGGCCAGCCGCTGCGCCTGCCCGGCAGCGTCAATATCATCTCGGTGAGCAGCAGCAGGTCGCATGCGTTCAACTGCCCGGTCCTTAGCGGTAGGGCGTCAGATCGGCCCGGGGGTAGCGCGTTTGGGTGTCGGCCAGGGTTTGCTCGTCCCAATACGGATCGCCCGGAGCTGGGAAGCCGAACACCGACCGCTCCCGGGGAGAGGCCCGCTCGATGATCTCGAACCAGTCTGACCGCGTCGCGCGCTCGGCCCAGGCGACCCGGCCGGTCCAGCGCGGTGCCCACACATCGTAGTCGGCGAGGAGCGCAAAGCGGGCTGATCGTTCGCCGGTCATGCGCGACCCACGGTGAAGTACGTCGGACCGAAAAGCGAACAGGGTTCCTGCCGGACCGGTCACCGAGACCTCATCCTCGGCGAACATCCCCTCGGGGAGGTAGTTCGTGATGTCGTGATGCCCAGGGGCCGGCCAGTACGGGACGCTCTGCCCGGCCGGCAGCGGAACGATCTTGGTAGGGCCGTCCTCATCGCCTACGTCGGACAGCAGGATCCAGCTCAGCATCTGCGTGGCCGGCTCGGAGCGCTTGGGCACGACGAGGCTGTGGTTGACGAAGTCGCGGTGGAGGCGCTGGTCGTAGTCGACGGCTCCGGCGTACTTGGCCCACAGCGACGCCTCGTAGAGCCGCAGGTCGGCTGAGCCCAGGAAGCGCTCCGCCAGGTCGAGCAGGTCCGGGTGGAAGGCCAGCCGGTTCAGGTTCCACGATCGCCACGGTCCGCTGACTTCGCCGGCCCACTGGTCCGTCGCCAGCCACGCATGAGCAGCCGGGTCAGCGAAATACACCTCGGGCCGGGGGTAGTGCAGCCACAAAGCTTCCTGGGCCGCGGCCAGCTCGTCAGCCTCCAGGAAACCCTCGAAGAGCAGGTAACCCCGCTCCCGCAGGTCCGCCACGCAACGGTCGGGTACCCTCATCCCCGCACCCTAGCCGCCCTCGCAGTTCGACCGCACCGGCATTTCGGCAGTGCAGCGGTTCAGGGTCACCGCCCGTCAAGGATCAGCTGGACCTAGGCACCGACAAACGTGCGTCGAGTGGGGCGGGTGGGGCTCGAACCCACGACCGGCGGATTATGAGTCCGCTGCTCTGACCAGCTGAGCTACCGCCCCGCGGAGCCGCGTGAACAAACTACATCAGGCGCCTGTCCCGCCCGATCTCGCCAGGGCGCGGGCCGATGCCGGCCCGAGAACGGATCCCGGTCCGGCTACCTGACACTCAGCTGCATCGTCATCGCGTGCTCGACGAGCGAGATGAGCGCCGACTTGGTCGACTTCCTGTCCCTGGCGTCGCACTCGACGATCGGCACATGCGGGCTGACCGACAGCGCCTCCTGCACGTCGGCCATGGCATGCGGGAAATCGCCGTTGAAGCCGTTGACGGCCACGATGAAGGGCAGGCCCGCCGACTCAAAGTAGTCCACGGCCGGAAAGGAGTCCGCCAGCCTGCGGGTGTCTACCAGGACGACCGCGCCGATCGCGCCCTGGATCAGGTCGTCCCACATGAACCAGAACCGGTGCTGGCCGGGCGTGCCGAACAGGTAGAGGATCAACCCGGCATCGAGAGTCACCCGGCCGAAATCCATGGCCACGGTGGTTGTGGTCTTGTCCGGGGTATGCGACAGGTCATCAACGCCATCGCTAGCCGCGGTCATGACCGCCTCGGTGGTGAGCGGGGTAATCTCCGATACCGAGCCGACGAAGGTGGTCTTGCCGACGCCGAAGCCGCCAGCCACGACAATCTTCACGGACGTCATGGCCACCTCGGCCACGTCGTCCTGCACAGCCTTAGAGCTTGCGAAGTCCACTGAGAACCCTTTCAAGCAGGTTGAGGTCCGGGCGCCCGTGCGCGTGGTCCACCTGGTGGACTCGGACCAGACCCTGGACGGCCATGTCGGCGATGAGCACCCGGGCCACGCCGAGCGGCATCCGGAGCACCGCGGAGATTTCCGCAACCGACCGCCAGTCCCGGCAGAACCCGAGGATGGCCTGACATTCCGGACTCAGCACAGACAGGTCGCGCGCCTCATAGTGGGAAGCGGCAACCATCGCCTCTATCTGCAGCTGATACCGGGGCTTCGTCCGCCCCCCGGTTACCGCGTAGGGCCGGACCAGTGCGCTGCCGCCGCCGTCAGTCGCCCGGAACGGACGCGAGCCAGACTGACCCTGATCACGGGGGGTGGGGCCGCCCGCTGACGGTTCGCTCCCGGGAACGGGCTGACTGTCGGCCTGTTCAGGGGCGTACTTGCCGTCAGCTGGCTCCCAGTCACTCCTGGTTGAGCCCGGCACGGGCGTCTCCTGTCACTGTGCGCCATTCTCCGGCCAGTCCGGCTGCAGGACGCTACGCACTTCTGGTGTGAGGGCACTCCCCACTCGCTCAACGAGCAGTGCCATCTCATAGGCCACCAGGCCCATGTCGCAGTCAGCGGCGGCCAGCACGGCCAGGCTCGACCCATCGCTGATGGCCATGACGATCAGCAGCCCGCGCCGCATTTCCACGACTGTCTGCGTCACGGCACCGCCCTCGAATACCCGGGCAGCGCCCTGGGTCAGGCTGGTCAGGCCGGACGTCACGGCCGCGAGCTGGTCCACCCGATCCGCCGGGAATCCCTGCGAGAACGCCATCGGAAGCCCGTCGGACGAAACGACGATCGCGTGCGCCACCGAAGGAACGCGCTCGACGAAATTCGTGATCAGCCAGTTGAGGTCTTGCGCCGGGCGCACTAGCGGACTCACTGGCGCTCCTTCCTTTCGTGACCTGCCTCTGGTGCGGCCGCCGGCATCGCCGCTTGGCCTTGCGCACCCGCACTACGGCGCAGCTGCGGCGGTGGCCTCAGCACGACCGCCTTAATGCGGCCGATCCGCGCCTCACGTGCCACCGTCGTCCTCTCCATCAGAAGCCTCGTCGTCGCCACGCCTGGCGGCGCGGCCTTCCCTGACACCTCGCTGGAAGCTCGCGAAGCGTTCCCTGGTAGCTGCTGCTGACCGGGCGGGTGCCGGCGCCGCGGCGGGCTCGAGCCCAGCCGTCCCCGGCACGAGATTCGCCTTCGGCACGCGCTTCGGCAGGCCGGCCGGGGTCAGGCCGCCCGAGGTCGGCGCGCTGGCCACCTCAGCTGCGCGCCAGCCGTCATCGACGGGCGAGGTCCAGGTGTCCGCCTTCTCCTCTTCCTGCTGTCCAGGCCCGGCCACCGCGTGCCGTCCCCGGCGGAACCAGTCGGACTCCACCGACTCGAAGATGGGCAGCCGGCTCTCCTCTCCCATGGACGCCGCAGGAGGCAACACCACCCCACCGTGCACCGACGAGCCGGGCATCCAGCCCATGGACGTCAGGCTGCCCCCCGCCAGAGCGCCCCGGTCGGCCACCTTGCCCGCGGTAGGAGCGCCCAGCACCGGCTCCGGGACGGCAGCGAAACCATCAGCGCTGGCCGCGAAGGGATCCGCGTCCACGGCGGCGGGCCCGTCGGCCGCGGACTCCTCGGCCAGGGACTCCTCAGCCATGGACTCGGCGGCAGCGGGCTCAGCGACCGCGGAATCGGACACGGCGGGCTCGTCGGCGGCGGAGTCGGCCGCAGCGGGCTCAGCCGCAGGCCCAGCGAAGTCGGGCTCAGCGAAGTCGGGCTCAGCGAAGGCAGGCTCAGCGAACGCGGCCTCGGCGGCGACGGGCTCCCCGGCAGCGGGTTCCGGGACGGCAGGCTCAGGGACAGTGCCGTGGGCATCCGGTCCCGGGCTGAACATGTCCGTGCGCGGGGTGAACACGTCCGTGCCATTGCCGAGCGACGACCCCAGGCCGGCCACGGCGGACGCACCAGCGGCGAACGGCGCGTCAGCGGCCGGCTGCGGGGTGGTGCGGAACCCGGGGGAGCTAGCCGCGGCGCCCGGCATGGGACCCGCGCCGGGCACCCTGCGCACCGGCAGGCCGCCGTCATCAGTGTCGGCGCGCAGCGGCGCGAATTTCGGCATCCTGGCCGCGGTGACTGCATCCTCCGCGGCGGAACGCTCTCCGGTCCCCCATTCACCGGTACTGAACACGCCGGCCACGGCACCGGCCGGAGCGGGCCCGGCGGTGGCGAACCCGGAAGCGGCAGGCGTATCGCCCAGGGCGTCCAGCGCGTTCGCATCAGACCGGCGCAGCCCGGGCGCGTTACCGTCCCCGTCGTGCGTCACGGTCTCGTCAGGCAGCCACACCAGTGCCGTCAGCCCGCCGGAGGCGGCGGGGCGAAGCCTGACCCTGATGCCGTGCCTGGCGGCCAGTCGCGCGACCACGAACAAGCCCATCCGGCGGGAAACCGCGACGTCGACTACCGGCGGGTTGTCCAGGCGCCAGTTGGCGTGGGCCATCTCCTCGGTGCCCATGCCGACGCCCTGGTCGGTGATATCGAGCAGGACGCCGCCGCTGCTCAGCAAGTGGCCGGAGATGGTAACCGGGGTCTCCGCGGAGGAGAACGAGGTCGCATTCTCGGCGAGCTCCGACAGCAGGTGGACAAAGTCGTTGACCGCCTGTCCGCGCACTGCGATCCCGGGCTGCACGTTCAGCGTGACCCGCTCGTACTGCTCAATCTCGGATACCGCCGCGCGGAGCACGTCCACCAGGGCGACCGGCTGATTCCAGCGCCTGGATACCTCGTGACCGGCGAGCACCAGCAGGTTCTCTGAGTTACGGCGCATCCGGGTCGCGAGGTGGTCCATCTGGAACAGGCTGGACAGCCGCTCGGCATCCTGCTCGCCGAGTTCGAGGGAGTCGATCAGCTGGATCTGGCGTTCAACGAGTGACTGGCTGCGGCGGGAGAGGTTCACGAACATCGCGTTCACGTTCCCGCGGAGGGCAGCCTCGTTGGCCGCGAGCCGCAGCGCCTCGCGGTGCACCTGGTCGAAGGCGCGCGCGACCTCACCGATCTCGTCCGCCGAGTCCACGTCGATGGGCTCCACGTCAAGCGGAGCCTCATCGCCGTCGTTCTCACTCATCCGGCGCACCGTTTCCGGCAGCCGGATCCCGGCCACTTCCAGCGCGCCAGCGCGCAGCCGGCGCAGCGGGCGCACCATCGACCGGCCGACGATCGTGGTGAACAACATCGCGAGCGCCAGGACCAGGATCACGACGATGCCGGTCACGACAGCGCTCAGGATCGCGCTGTTACGCAGCGCCGTGGCCCGGGAGATGATCGAGGAGACAATCTGCTGTTCCACCCCGTGCAGGCTGCTGGCCGGGAACATCATCGCCGAGCTAGCGTCGGCGATGGTCGGGTCGGTCTCGCTGGAGCTGCTAGCCGGCGCCAGCAAGATCGCCTGCTGCTCCAGCGCCTGCGCCTGGTCCTGCGACAGCCCTGACAGCGCGGACTGGTACTGCTGCCGCTGGGCGGCGGTGGCTGAGATGTTGAACTCGGCCAGGTTGCTCGCCTGCTGCGCCTCGGCGGTAGTGATGGCGGCGACCTTGTCCGCCCCGAAGCTCCCCTTGCCGACGAGGTCAGGGGCGAGTGCTGAGGTCAGGATGGCGCCCTGCTCCGATACCTCTTCCTTCATCCTGGAGATGAAGCCCAGGACCTGGACCGTATCGGCCAGGCTGGAGTCGTTACTGCCCAGTGCAATCTCGTTGTCGAGGGCCAGTACGGCATCGATCGTGTTCTCGTACTCCTGGCTCACCGCCAGAGCCGGAAGGTTCGTGGTGGCGGCAGCGGCGCGAAGCGCAGGCAGCCCGGCAATCGCGGTCTTCGCCTCCTGGGCCTCCTGGCGGACCAGCGGAGGATAGGAGCCGCCGATGGCCCGGGTCTGGCGGACAACTTCGGCCGCGGCCGCATTCGTGCTGGCGATGCTGGCCCGGAGAACCTGACGTTCCGGGACAGACGATGCGGTGGTGCCTATGGCGGACGGCTTGAGGCTGCCGCCGCGACCACCCTGGGTGCCGCGCACGATGTACCTGACGGACTCATCGCGTTCGAGTTCGAGGGCCTGGGCGAGGCCGGTAACGCTCCTGCTGAGCGTCGCAAGACGCTCAACCTGCTGATACGCGATCGCGCTCTGCACGGAGGAACCGATCCGGATACCGCCAAGCACGATGGCGGTGAGGGTCGGGATGGTGATGAGCAGGACCAGCCGCGAGCGTACGTGCCAGTTCTTCAGGGCACGGCGCGAGGTCTGGCGGGGCGACGCCGAACCGTTGGCTGCGGACTGCGGCCGGTCCGCCCGGCCAAGCCCATCGGGCGACGGGGTGTCGCGGGCCTGCCGGTGCCTGGCCGCAGCCGCTGGCTCGGCCGACGACAGCTGCGGATCAGCCTCGGCGGGGGCGGCGCTGCGGGTCTTTCTGACCCTGGACGTCAAAGCCTGTCACCTCTCACCGCGCGGCTCGCCTCGCGACCGAGACCAGGCCGCCGGTATACGGCCACTGCGCCGTTACCGGCATGTCGTACCCCTTCCAAGGCGACGATCCTGCGCACGCAGCGCCGGCCCGCGGCGGCCAATCTGGCGCTGGCGGGCGGCCTGCCAGCGCATACCGACGATAGTTCGCATAGTCGCGGAAAGACCGATCTTACGTTACGTGGGAACCTTCACTCGGCCACCAGTAGGGTACTTGTCGAGCTACGCTTATGTCCCCAGAACGGTTGGTTCGGCCTTGTTCCCTTCCAAAGGAGCCCCATGCGGCTTGTCGATTTCGGCGCGCCCACCTCGCTCAGCGTCAGCCTGATCCGGCGATTCCGGCCCGTCATAGTCCTGCTGTCGGCCGGGCTAATGCTGGCCGGCTGCGGTGTTGCCGGTGGGACTTCATCGAACTCCGGAGCATCCGGGGGAAACCAGACACTTACTGTGGCTGCTGTTCCCGGTGTTGATGTTGCGCCACTGTACGTGGCCCGCAAGGAAGGGCTCTTCCGGCAGCACGGGCTGAACGTGACCGTCGTCCACTACCGATCCGTGGCCAGCGAAATCCAGGCTCTCACCCACCACCGGGTCGACGTCGCGGCCGGTGATTATGCGAACTTCTTCTATGCCGAATCCCAGGCGAAGCTGCCGCACCATGCGTCACTGCTGCGGCTGATAGCGGACGGATATGACGCGGCCCCCGGCGTGGTGCAGGTTATGACCAGACCGAGCTCGAACATCTCCAGTCCGGCGCAGCTCGAAGGCAAGACCATCGCTACCCCCGCGCCGCAGGCGATCCCGCAGTCGCGCACTGTCCCGTACAGCATCGAGATGATGGCCACCGAGGCCGTTCTGCAAAGCGAGGGCCTCAGTGCCAGCGGCGTGACCTGGGATCCCATGCCCCAGCAGGACATGGTTGCGGCACTGCGGAGCGGCCAGGTGGATGCGATCCTGGTGACCGAGCCGTACATCCTTCAGGCGGAGACCAGCCTGGGCGCGGTGCCGGTACTCGACTCGTGCAGCGGCGTGACGTCGGCGCTGCCGCTGCTTGGCTACTTCAGCCTCAATACCTATGCGGACGGCCATTCGGCCGCCGTGCAGGCGTTCAAGGCCGCGCTGCGGCAAGCACAGACGGCCTCCGCGATGCGCGCGCCGGTCGAGACGTCACTGGTCAGCTCGGGGGACGTCTCCCGGCAGGACGCGGCCTTGCTGACGATCGGGGACTACCCGACGTTCCTGAGCACCAGCCAGGTGCAGCGAGTCGCCGACCTGATGTACGAATCGGGCATGATCAACTCCCCGCTTTCCGTCCAGGAACTCGTGTCCCGGTGATCGCGCCGCCAACTCCCGCCGCGGACTAACTCCCGCCGCTGATCCCGAGTTCTCGCGCGATGACCATTCGCTGAACTTCGGATGTGCCTTCGCCGATCTCCAGGACCTTGGCATCGCGGTAGAAGCGCGCGACCGGAAACTCGTTCATGAATCCGTATCCGCCGAAGATCTGCGTCGCGTCGCGAGCGTTGGCCATGGCCGCTTCCGATCCGGTCAGCTTGGCGATGGCGGCCTGCTTCTTGAACGGCTGGCCGGCCACCAGCCGGGCGGCCGCGTCGTACCAGGCCAGCATGGCGCCGTGCGCCCTCGTCTCCATGTCAGCGATCTTGAACTGAATTGCCTGGTAGTGACCGAGCCGGTGGCCGAACGCGGACCGCTCCGCCACATAGGCCAGGCACTCGTCCACGCAGCCGGCCGCCAGGCCGGCCGAGACCGCGGCGATTGCGACCCGCCCCTCGTCCAGCGTCTGGAGGAACTGCGCGTATCCCCGGCCCGCCTCGCCCAGCAGGTTCGCGGCCGGTACCCGGCAGGAGGAGAAAGCCAGTTCCCTGGTGTCGGATGCGCACCAGCCGACTTTCGAGTACTCGGGCCCGACGGTGAGCCCCGGCGTCCCGGACGGCACGATAATCGCCGAGATTTCTGGCCGGCCAGCCGACCGGCCGGTGATCGCCAGGGCGGTGACCAGCGACGTGATGGATGTCCCCGAGTTGGTAATGAAGGCCTTGGACCCGTCGATCACCCACTCGCCGCCCTCGAGCCTCGCGGTGGTCCGCATGCCGCCGACAATGTCGGACCCGCCGCCCGGCTCGGTCAGCCCGAAGGCAGCCAGCCGCTCCCCCTGGCAGAGTTCCGGCAGCCACTGGCCGCGCTGCTGGTCCGACCCGAATCGGTAGATCGGCATGGCGCCGAGCGAGACCGCCGCCTCCAGCGTGATCGCCACTGACGAGTCGACCCGGGCGAGCTCGTGCAGCGCGAGGCAGAGCGCGAAGTAATCGCCGCCCATCCCGCCGTACTCCTCGGGAAACGGCAGGCCGAACAGGCCGAGCTTGCCCATCTCCGCGACGATCCCGTAGGGGAACTCGCCGCGCTGGTAGTAGCCGCCGATCACCGGCGCCACTACGTCACGCGCGAATTCCGCGACGGTCAGGCGGAGCTGGTCGTGTTCGTCACTCAGCCTGAAGCTGATCATCTCCCTGCCCTTCGCCGGTGGCTCGCTGCGGCGGCAGCCGATGCCAGCGATGCTACTGGCCGCCGCGCCCGGAGCCGCCCCGGCGCGGTGCCCCAGGCGGGCCGAAGCGTTTACCGGGTCAGCAAATGGCCGGGCCGGCGAATACCCGGATCAGCCGAACGCGACAACTGGGTCAGACGAAATAGAAGTGCTCGAAATCCCAGTTGGACAGTGACTCGCCGACCTTGGAAGTGGTGTAGCCGGCCAGCTTGTCGGAGTACGCGTCGAGCGTATCCATGAAAGTCGGAATGATATAAGCGCCTTGGGTGAAGTCGAATTGCTGCATCTCGTACAGGATCTGCTTGCGCTTCGCGGGGTCAGCTGTCGCGTTGGCTTCCCAGTACAGGCTGGTGTAGTGGGCGTTGTTGGTATGCGTCTCGTTGAACGGCGCGATATCGCCCAGGAAGGACTGGGACACCTGGCTGAGGTAGGGAGCGTAGCTGTAATAGTCCTGCGAGAAGTTCCACTGCAGGTAGTTGCTGCCGAAGAAGACGCCGGGATCGACCGTCTTGAGGTTGATCGTCACCCCGGCGGCCTTGGCCTGCTCCGCCAGGACGGTCGCCATGGCCACCGTGCCGGTGGCAATGGCCGACGTGGTGAGCGTCACGGTCAGGTTCTCCTGGCCCGCCTTCTTCAGCAGGAACTTCGCCTGCGGGATGTCCTGCTGACGGTGCAGCGACGCGTCGAAGTCAATATCGTACGGCGCGAATACGTCACTGGCGATGACCCCGTAGCCGTCCAGGGCCGAATTAATCAGCTGCTGGCGGTCGACCATGAGCCGCATCGCCTGGCGGACGTCGGGATCGCTGAACGGCCGCTGGTCGACGCGCATGGTGAAGGGCTTGAACTGCCCGGTACGCGAGGCGACGGCCCGCACTCCGCTGGTGTTCGCCAGCGCGGCGAGCTGCGGCGGGTCGAGCTGGCCGGCGGCCTGGATGCTGTTGGTGACCAGCGCATCCTGAACGGCCGCGTTGTCGCTGAAGTCAATCATGGTCAGCGTGTCGAGATAGGGCAGCCCCGGCTTCCAGTAATTCTTATTCTTGATGAAGACGCTGCGCTCCCCCGGGGTGAAGCTCTGGTACACGAACGGCCCCGTGCCGACCGGGGCGGCCGGGTTGAAGCCGGTCGGCACGACGTAAAGGTAGTACCAGGCGCCCGCGAGTGAGTCGACGAAGCTGCCGAAGGGCCGCTTCATCGGTATCAGGACGGTCATCTTGTCGACCGCCTTGACCCCCTTGACATCGATCGGGCCGAGGAACGACAGCCCGGAGAATGGAACGCCGCCGCTGCCCTTCGCGATCCGGTTGATGGTGAAGACGACGTCCTGTGCGGTCAGCGGCTTCCCGTTGTTGAACGTGACGCCCGGCCGGACCTTGACGACCCACTCGGACAGCGATCCGTTGTGCGGGGTGATCGACTCGGCCAGCACGAACTCGAGCTTGGCCTGCTTGTCGAGCTTGACCAGGGGCTGGTAGAGCGCCTCGAAGCGGCCGGTGTCGAGGTAGGTCAGCCCCTGGTGCGGGTCGACGGTATCCCCGCTCGAGCCGCCGGCCAGGCCGACCTTGAGATTGCCGCCCGGTCGCGGGGCCTGGGTGCTGGCGGCGGCGGCCGGGCTCTTGCTGCCGCTGCTCCCCCCGCATGCGGCCAGCAGGCCGCCCGCGCCCGCGACCGCGCCGGTGGCGGCTATCCCGCGAAGGAAGTCGCGCCGGCCGAGGCCTCGGCCCGGCATGCGCGTCCAGAACTCATCCGATTGCTCCACAGAATTTACCTCCACATGACCCGGCATCAGATCCCCGCCTGAGGGCGCAGCCGCGGTCCCAAAAGGGCAAACCCCAGCAGAAAGACAGCACTCCGCCGGGGGTTCAACATTCGAAGACGGGTGACATGATCTCACAGGGTGCGCAGACACGCCAGTCGAACCCAAAAGGTACGATCAAGGGCATTTGCAGGCGCTGATGGCCCACGGCGCTCATCTCCGCTCACTCCGGACGGCAGCGGCCCGGCCCCAGACCGGCTCGCCCTGGTAGCCCAGCGCCACCATCCTGACGAAGTTGTACACGCCGTCCTCGTTCGGTGCCAGCGGCCCGGGCCGGGCGCCGGGCGAGGCCAGCCCGCGCTGCACTGACTCACACGCGTCGAAGTCCTGCCGGTTGGTGATGTCCCAGAACTCGACCGCGTAACCGGGATCGAAGCCGGGCCGCTCCAGCGCCTCGGGCGCGAACGCCCAGGAGCACTCGATCATGGTCCGGTCAACGCCGAGCGGCACCAGCCGGTGCGTCATCACGTAATCAGGGTGCAGGCTCAGCAGCACGTTCGGGAAGATATTCAGGTAGATCACCTTACGCAGGCCCGCGGGGTCAAGCCCGCGCAGCGGGACGCCGAGGCTGGCGCCGTCGAGCGACATGGTGTCCATGCCGTCGCGAAGGTGCATGAAGCCGCCCACCCACGCGCCGTCCACCGGGAAGTTCTCGCCGCTCCGGGGCGGGCTGACCCGGCACAGCTCGGGATGAATCGCCGGGCAGTGGTAGCACTCCTGGTAGTTCTCGCTGACTACCTTCCAGTTCGCCGCCGCGTCGTACACGTGACGGCCCGCTATCACCAGGCGTTCCGGCTCGTACGGCGCGACCACGTCGTCCAGCGCGCGGAGCGAGTCGGTGAGCGGTCCGGCGACATCGGGCCCGCTGACGAAGATCAGCCCGTGCCACTCGGTCACCCGGAGCTCGGCCAGGCCCCAGGCTGAGTCATCGAATCCGGCCTGGCCGCTGAAGCCGGACGCGAAGCGCAGCCGGCCGGAGAGCGCATAAGTCCAGGAGTGATAGGGGCAGATAATGGAGTTCCGCTGCGCGGCGGCGCCCGCGGGCAGGAGTTCATGCCCGCGATGCCGGCAGGTATTGGCGAAGGCCCGCAGCGCGCCGTCCTCGCCGCGGACGAGCAGCACGCTCCCCTGGCCGGCCGGCTCGGCCCGCTGGTCACCCGGCCTGGCCAGCTGGGAGCTGAAGCCGACGCAGGTCCAGCCCGCGCTGAAGAAGGTCTCCTGCTCCCAGGCGAATACGGCCGGGTCGACGTACGCGGCCCGCGGCAGCATCGTGCTCTCGCCGAAGGGTCGCAGCGCGGCCGCCAGCTCGGACGGGTCAATGGGGGCGTGACGACGGGAAGACTGAATGGCCATACAGTGCAGGGTATGAGGCGGTTCGGCATGCATCCGCCGATCCCGGCGCCGGGTCAGGACGGCCGGCCAGGCGGCTGCGCGACGGCCGGCGTCAGTTCCCGCGCTGGCCGGCCGGCCCCGTTGCCCTGTCCCTCAATGGTCGCGTTAGGCCGGATATAGTGCTGAAACCACACTGATGGCAGCGCCAAATCCGTGCCAGCTGCAAACTCGGCTGACAATCAAGCTGGCCGCCGGGCCGGATCGGCCCTCCCCCGGCCGTCTCGCGAAATGCTGAAGGGAAGAGGCCGACAACGTGGCAGGTCCGTTTGCCAGCATGCTCCGGGGGGTGAGTCGCGCGTGGCCGTAACCGCCGCTCCCGTTCAGCCGGCGGTCCGCGCGCCCGACCCGCACCCGGTCCTGCGGCTGATCAGGAGACGGACCCTCTTCGGCGTTCTCACGCTTTTCCTGGTCTCCGTCGTCATCTTCGCGGCCACCGAAATCCTGCCCGGCAACGCGGCGTACGCCGTCCTCGGCCGGAACGCCACCCCGCGGCGGCTGCACGCGATGGAGATTCAGCTGCACCTGAACCGCCCCGTGCTCGACCAGTACTGGACGTGGCTCTCCGGATTGTTCACCGGGCACCTCGGCCGGTCGCTGCTGAACCACCAGACGGTGTGGAGCCTGGTTGAGCCGCGGATGATCGATTCCGCCGCGCTGGTCCTGGTCGCCGGGGTCATCGGCTCGGTCCTCGGCGTCCTCCTCGGTGCCGCCGCCGCCCTGCGCAAGGACGGCAAGTTCGATCACGTCAGCTCGGTTATCGCCCTGGCGGCAACGTCCCTGCCCGAGTTCGTCGTAGCCATCGGCCTGATAATCCTGCTGTCGACGGTGGTCTGGCACGTGCTGCCGGCCGTGTCGCTGCTCCCCCCGGGCACTTATCCCTGGAATAGCCCGCAGTTGCTGGTCCTGCCCGCCGTCACCCTCATCATCGTGATCGTCCCGTACACGATGCGGATGATGCGCGCCGCGATGATCGAGTCGCTCGGGTCCGACTATGTGGAGATGGCCAGGCTCAAAGGGGTACCCGAGTGGCGCGTCGTGCTCGTGCACGCCCTCCCGAATGCCATCGCGCCGACGATCCAGGTCATCGGCCTCGGCTTCCTGTACCTGGCCGGCGGGATCGTGGTGGTGGAATACGTGTTCAACTTCCCTGGCATCGGCCAGGAACTCGTCTACGCGGTCAACGGCCGCGACATTCCGACTATCCAGTTCGTGGTCGTGATGCTCGCGGCGTTCTACGTGTTCGTGAACATCCTCGCCGACATCGTGGCCCTGATGGCCACCCCGCGGCGAAGGATCGCCAGGTAGCCATGGCCGTCGATACCCCCGCCGTCGCACCGGCGCTCAGGCCGGCCGGCTCCGGCATGCGCAGGTACCAGTGGGCCTCGATTCTGTCCGCGGCCGCGCGCAGCCCGCGCGGGGCGGCCGGGGCGGCGCTGGCGTCCGTCGTCGTGCTAGTCGCGTTGATCGGCCCGCTCGTGGCGCCCTATCCGCCGAACGCGTTCGAGACCACCGTGTTCGCCCGGCCCTCCGGGCACTTCCTGCTCGGCAGCGACTACCTCGGCCGGGACGTCCTGTCCCGGCTGCTCAACGGCGGCTGGGTGCTGCTGGTGATGGCGGTCGCCGCGACGGCCATCGGGGTAGCGGCCGGCGCGATGGCCGGGATGTCGGCTGCCTACCTGCGCGGCAAGACCGACGGGATCATCATGCGGGCGGTCGACGTCCTGCTGTCGTTCCCGCAGATCGTCTTCGCCCTGCTCCTGGTGAGTCTCATCGGCCCGAAACTCTGGCTGATCGTGCTCGCCGTCGGGCTCTCGCACGCGCCGCAGGTGGCCCGGGTGCTGCGGTCAGCGACTCTCGATATTTCCGAGCGGGACTACGTCAAGGCGGTCGAATTGCAGGGGATGCCGCCGACCAAGATCATGCGCACGGAGATCCTGCCCAACCTGATCGCCCCGCTGATGGTGGAGGCGGGGCTGCGGCTCACCTATTCGATCGTCATCATCGCCGGCCTGGCGTTCCTCGGTTTCGGCCAGCCGCCGCCGTCGGCGAACTGGGGCATGATGATCAACGAGAACCAGATCGGCCTGGGCCTGAACCCGTGGGCCGTGATCGCTCCCGCCGCGCTGATCGCGCTGCTCACCATCGGCACCAACACCTTCAGCGACGCGGTGGCGCGGGTCGCCCTCGGTGTCGATCGCAGGCCAGAGGAAGCGGCCATCATTTCCGACCTCGGCCCGGGCGGTGACTGAGTGATGCCCGGCAGAGCCATCCGCACGAACGCGCTTGCGAGCCAGGGCCAGGCGTCCGGTGCCCCGCGGCTCCAGGTAACGGGGCTCGAGGTGCGGGTGGGCACCTCCGGGCCCGATGTGATCAGCGAGATCTCCTTTTCCGTGCGGGCCGGGGAGATGCTCGGCCTGATCGGCGAATCTGGCTCGGGGAAGACCACGACCGCGCTCGCCCTGCTCGGCCACGTGCGGGCCGGCCTGAAGATCTCCTCCGGCGAGGTCCGCCTGGACGGGCTCGACGTGCTCGCGCTCAGCCCGGGCCAGCTGCGGGAAGTACGCGGCGCCAGGGTCAGCTACGTGCCTCAGGATCCGTCGTCGGCGCTCAACCCGGCGCTGCGGGTGGGCACCCAGCTGCGCGAGGCCCTGCGGGTGCACCCGGGCATCGTCGACGACCCGGAGGCGCGCATCGCCGAGGTCATCCGCGAGGTACGGCTGGACGACGCGCCGCAGCTGTTGCGCCGTTACCCGCACCAGCTCTCCGGCGGCCAGCAGCAGCGCATCGGCCTGGCCATGGCTTTTGCCTGCCGGCCCTCGCTCATCGTGCTGGATGAGCCGACGACTGGCCTTGATGTCTCCACCCAGCGCCACGTGCTGGACACGGTCCGCACGCTCTGCCGCTCGTACGGCGTGGCGGCCGTCTACGTCAGCCACGATCTGGCCGTGGTGAGCGGGCTGGTGACCGAGGTGGCCGTCATGTACGCGGGACGGATCATCGAACTCGGCCCGACGGACCGGCTGTTCGGCGAGCCGCTGCATCCCTATACCCGCGGGCTCATCGGGGCCGTCCCGTCGCCGGATCGCGCCGAGGTCCTCACCGGCATCGACGGCCAGCAGCCGCGACCCGGCCGCCGCGGCGCGGGCTGCTCATTCGCCGCGCGCTGCGGCCATGCCGTCGGCAGCTGCCGGTCACAGGATCCTGAGCCGGTGCTGATCGCCGGGCGGACGGTACGGTGCCTGCGCGTCGCGGATATCCGGGCCGAGCCGGCCGAGCCGCCCGCCGCGGTGCCCGGCCATGCCGCCAGCCCGGCGGCGGCCGTCCTGTCGGTCCGGGACGTATCGGCCCGGTACGGCGACACGCCCGCGCTGCTCGATGCCCGGCTGGACGTGCCGCCCGAGTCATGCGTCGCCATCGTCGGCGAGTCGGGCTCCGGCAAGACCACGCTCGCGCGCTGCATCGCCGGGCTGCACGAGAACTGGACCGGCGAGATCACCTTCCAGGGCAGCCCGCTGCCGCCCGGCGCGCGGCGGCGCCCGAAAGACGTGCTGCAGAGCATCCAGTACATCTTCCAGAACCCGTATACCTCCCTCAACCCGAGGAAAACCGTCGGCCAGCTCGTGGCCCAGCCGCTTGAGCAGTTCCTCGACCTGCCGTTCCGGGAGCGGTCCGGGCGGGTCGCTCAGGTTCTCGAGGACGTCTCGCTCAGCAGCGACTTCATGTCGCGTTACCCGGACCAGCTGTCCGGCGGGGAGCGGCAGCGCGTCGCCATCGCCCGCGCTCTGGTCGCCGAGCCGCGCCTGCTGATCTGCGACGAGGTCACCTCGTCGCTTGACGTCTCGGTCCAGGCGATCATTGTGGACCTGCTCCGGCGGATCCAGCGGGAACGGCAGCTGGCCCTGATCTTCATCACCCACAACCTCGCCCTCGTGCGCAGCATCGCCCAGTTCGCCGTCGTGCTCCGCAACGGCGCCGTGGTCGAGTCGGGCCCGGTGCAGCAGATCCTCGAGCATCCGGGCGACCCGTACACCAGGCGGCTGATGGACGACGTGCCGAAGCTGCGCACCGATCCCGGACGGCCCCCGGGCCGGCATTCCATCCCGGCCGGCGGGCCCCCTGCGGAGCACGGGACAACCCCGCCCGATAACGCCCCTAGGATGAGTAGACGGCAGGCGGGAACATGACGAGCGCGGCTAGAGTCTGGCGCGGGATACTAGGTCGTTCCCGGCGCGTTACGCTCAAGCGGCCGTGACCGAGGTCCAAGCTCCGTCCTGGAGGATGTGATGGCGTCCCTGACCTGCCCGGTCTGCGCAGCCGAGGTCAAGCCGGCTGACCTCATCTGCTTCACCTGCGGCGCGAACCTGCCGCTGGCGCGGGCCCGGGACGATGACCCGCCCGCTCCGGTGACGGTCATGCAGGAATACCTCCGGCGGGACGAGGCCAGAGGGCCGATCTCCCCCGCGGTCCTGCGGCTATCCTTCCCGACCGGCAATGTCGAGGTGCCGGCCGGGACATCCCTGCTGCTCGGCCGCGACCCCGAGGATTCCCTGGTCGCGGCCGCGTTCGCCAGCTTTGAGAACGTATCGAGGCGGCATGCGACCGTCATCGTGGACGATTCGGGCCACGCGACCATCCGCGATGAGCACTCGACCAACGGGACCTTCGTCAACGGCGACCGGGTGCTCCCCGGCACCGGCGTGCGGCTCGCCGACGGCGACACCGTCCGGCTGGCGGGCGACGTCAGCGCCGAGGTGTCACTGCCCCGGCAGGAGCCCGACCCGGCCACGCTGAGCCGGTAGGCCGCGGCTGCTCAGCCGGGAGGATCGCCGGGATCCCCGGTGAACCACGGCTCCAGCGAGTCACCGGAGGAGAACCACGGCCGGTACGGCTCGCGGCCGCCCAGCGGTCCCGGCCGCCCGAGTTCCGCATGGCCGGCCGGGGCGGAGCCGCGGCCGCCGGGATAGCCGCCCGGCCCGGGGCCCGCCAGCCCGGGCGTGCCGTCGGGCTCGCCCTCGGCCGCGTCATGATCCTCGGCACCGTCGTCGGCCGCCGCGTCGCGGTCGCCATCGCCGGCGTCTGACTCGTCCTCGTCACGACCGAATTCCGGCGAGGACGGATGGCCGGCCCGCAGGCCCGCAAGCCGGTGGCGGAGGTCACCGGCGCCGCCATCCGGCCCGCGCCCGGCGGCATCGGGCCCGGCGGCGCCGGCATCAGCTAAGGCCCCGCGCTCACCCGGGGCATCATTCCGTCGCATCTGGCTCATTCTCCTCCCGGAGGCGGGCCGGGCCAACCGTGCGATCGCGGCGGCCGGACCGTACCCTGATCGAGGTGAACGAGCAGCGGATCCGGAATGAACGGGCTAAGCAGGGGCTGACCGGTGCCCGACCTTGAGCTGTCCTGGCAGGCCGCCGCCATCCTGGCCGGCGGCCTGGCCGGTGCTGCCCTGGTGCTGCGCCGGCTGCGCCGCCCGCGCCTGGCCGCGGCCGGCGTCTTCACCCAGGAAACGGCGCTCGTGCTGGCCTTGTTCGCGCTCTGGCAGTACGCCGGATCCTTCGCCGTCCTCGGACCGGGCGGCGCACTGGCCAGGTCACGCTGGATCTGGCACGCCGAGCGGGTGATGCACCTGCCCAGCGAGGCCAGCGTGCAGCATGTCTTCCTGTCCCACCCGCTGATCATCCAGGTGTTCAACCTCTACTACGCGGGCCTGCACTTCCCGGTCCTCATCAGCTGCATGGTCTGGCTGTTCTGCTGGCACCGGGACCGGTACCCGGCGGCCAGGACCACGCTGGTCGCCTTCACCGGCGCCTGCCTGCTCGTCCAGCTCATCCCGGTCGCGCCGCCGCGGATGCTGCCCGCGGCCGGAATGGTGGACACCGCGATCCAGTACGGCCAGTCGGTCTACGGCACGCAGGCCGGCTTCGACCCCGATCAGCTTTCCGCCATGCCATCTGTGCACGTCGGCTGGGCCATCCTGGTCGCGATCCTGGTCATCGGCACCGCCACCAGCCGGTGGCGCTGGCTGGCCCTGGGTTACCCGGCGCTCACCCTCCTGGTCGTGGTCGTGACGGCCAACCACTTCTGGCTGGACGGGATCGTGGCCGCGGCCATCCTCGCGCTCGTGCTGCTGGCCCAGTGGGCCGTCACGAGACTGCGGCGGCAGCCATCGCAAACTGGGCCTATTTCGGAGCAGGTGGACGTGGCATCATCAGCGCTGTAACGCGGACCTCATAGGTACCCGGAGGCAGCAGTGGCCGCGGCCATCTCGCGCTCGTGCTGCTCCAGCTGGGCTTCACGACCGCATCGACGCTCAACTCCGAGTTCCACAGCTACCCGGCCAGCCTGTGGTGGCCGTGGTCCCTGCTCGGCGCGCTGATCGTGCTGGCGGCCGGCTACTACGGCATCCGGACATCGGCCCGGCTGGGCACCGTCCTGGGCATGTTCGAGATCGGTGTTTTCCTCGTTCTCGGGATATTCCTGGTCTTCCACGCCGGCAGCAACAACACGCTCTCGGTCTTCACCACCAAGTACACCCCGGCCGGGTTCCACGGCCTGGCCGGCATCATCGGCGGCTCGGTGTTCACGCTGCTCGCGTTCTTCGTCTTCCTCGCCATCGTCAACTCCACCATCGCGAACGCCAACGCCAGCGTGAACGTGTCCAGCCGGACCGGCTTCGCGAGGGGCCGGATCCGCGCCTTCCCGCGCTTCCCGGCCGTCGTCAGCCCGCGGCACCGATCCCCGATCAACAGCATCTTCGTGGCGTTCATCGTCACCGTGGCGGTCACCCTCGTGCTTGGCCTGAAGTACACGCCGATCACCGCCTTCGCCATGGTCGGAACCAGCCTGGTGATCGTGCTCGTCGCGATCTACATCCTGATGAACGCGGCCTGCATCGGCTTCTTCGCCCGGCGCCGCACCGGCTTCAGGTGGCTGTCGCACCTGGTCATCCCGGTGCTCGGCATCGTCACGTTCGTGCCCGCCTGGCTGGCCGCCGCGGGCATCAAGGTGTTCTCCTTCGTGACCCCGCTGGCGCCGCCGCTGTCCTACATGGGCCCGGGGGTGGCCGGCTTCATGATTCTCGGCGTGATCTACATGATCTACCTGTACCGGACCGCCCCCCAGACGATCACGGACGTCGGGCTCGTGCACCTGGACCCGCTGGAGGAACTGACCCCCGAGTAGCCCGGGCCCGGCGGATCACGGCGGACTAGTCCGGGACGATGACCACGCGGTCGCCGCCCTCGGTGGCCGCCGCCCATCCGGCGGCCACCCGGGACAGCGGGACGACGCGGGCCGGCACCGTGATGTCGCCATCCGCGATGCGCTGGATGTAGGCCGGAAGCTGCCCGATGATCTCGGCCGTCGACGCCGAGCCCGCGCCGCTGCCGGTGATCCGGATCCGCCGGCTGCGCAGCAGGGCCGACGGCACGGCCGCCTCGGCCCCCGCCATCGCGCCGATCTGCACGTAGGAGATGTCCGCCGGGTCCTCCGACAGGCCGCGGCGGCCGAGCGCGCGGAAGGCCGACTCGGCCGGTGCTCCCCACAGGTAGTCCAGCACCAGCGACGGGGACGCGCCGTCCAGGGCGGCCGCGATCGCCTCGGCGTCGGCGCCGGCGTCTCCCGTCAGCCGGGCGGTCGCCGCCGCGCCGCGGTCCGCGGCCAGGCCGAGCCTGGCCTCGCTCCGGCCGGCCGTCACCACCCGCTCCGCGCCGAGCACGCGGGCGTTCTGCACGGCCAGCAGGCCCGCCATGCCGGTCCCGCCGAGCACTAGCACGGTGCCCAGCCGGCTGACCTCGCGCACCCGGGCCGTGAGCGGCAGCCAGGACGAGAGCCCCGGGTTGAGGCCCGCGGCCACCGGTACCGGGTCGGCGCCGGGCGGCAGCACCAGCCGCATGCCCGCCGGCACGCTGATGCGCTCCGCGAGCGTGCCGTAAGGCGGCACCGGGTAACCCGTGTACACCAGCTCGCCGTCGCTGGTGCGGGCCACCGCGTCAACGCCGGGGATCATCGGCCAGACGCCCGTGCTGCCGTAGTGCCGGCCGGCCGCGAGCGACCGGACGATGGGATGGATCCCGGCCGCGACGAGCTCGACCAGCTCGCGGCCATCGGCTGCGGCCGGGTCGGCGAACTCCGCGTACTCGGGCGGCGCTGCCTGGTTGCTCACGACGGCTGCCTTCATGACCAGTCCTCCTTAACAACATTAAATTGCTCGTGGTTGAGAGTATTATTTAACGTCGTTAAGCTGTCAAGATGGCGCGTGGGCTGACCAAGGCGAAGATCGTGCAGGCGGGTCTTGACGTGCTGGACGAGGTCGGCCTGGAGCGGCTGACCGTTCGCGCCGTCGCCGCCCGCCTCGGCGTTCAGGCTCCCGCTCTGTACTGGCACGTCCGGGACCGGCAGCAGCTGATCGACGAGATGGCGACCGAGCTCTGGCGTGAGCTGGTGCGCGAACTGGCCGCCCTGCCCGAGACCACCGGATGGCAGGACGGCATGCGCGCGTTCGCCAGCTCGACCCGGCGCATCCTGCTGTCGCACCGCGACGGGGCGAAGGTGTTCACCGGCACCTATCTCACCGACACCGAGGTGCTGCGCGGCCAGGAGGAGCCACTCGCCCGCATGATCGCGCAGGGCTTCTCGCTCCGGGACGTCATGCGCGGCTACTCCCTCGTCTATAGCTTCGTGGCCGGGTTCTGCATCGAGGAACAGGCCGTCGCGCAGGCGGTCAGCAGCGGAGACGAGCGTTACTCGCTGGAGCGGCGGGCGGAGCGGGTTGGCGACGGGCAGACGCCGCTGGTCCTGCAGGCCGGGCCCGAGATCTTCGGCGACCCGGATGGCCGGTTCGACGACCTCATCGGGGTCCTCATCGATGCCGTCGATCGCATGCGCGGCTGAGCCCGGTCACCGTCCGCGCGCAGCGGGCAGGCCGAGGAAGCGCAGGACGTCGTCGGCGTCGGCCATCAGGGCCGCCTCGTCGGCCACCGCCAGCGGCGCGAACGGCGTCAGCGTGAGCTGGCCGCCGGAGAGGCTCCAGGTCGCCGCCGCCTTGCCGCCGACCAGCGCGAACGGCCGGAACAGCCCGTTCACCGTGACGATCCCCTGATGGCCGCCGAGTACCGTTGCCCGCGACGCCCAGCCGAGCAGCAGCGGGTCGAACGCACCGAGCAGCCTCGGCGCAGGCGGCGCCCCGGCCGTGCTCCGTCTGGCCAGGTCGGCCAGGCCGTCATCGCGCTGGCTGAGCTCGCCGGCGATCGCGGTCAGCCCGCGGCGCGCGTCGCGTAGCGGCAATCCGGCCCACTTGGCCAGGTCACGATCGTCGGCTGGGCCATGCCCGGCCAGGTAGCGGCGGGCCAGCTCGGCCAGCGCGATGTCCCGGTCGAACGGCCCGGGCGGTGCGCCCAGCCAGTCCCTGACCAGCACGTAGGCATGCTGCGCGCCGCTCATCGGCCCGCGCACGATATGGCCGCGCAGGGACGCGAGCAGCAGGATGTGCACGATCGCCTGGCCTTCGGTACGAACCCCGGCAGCGGCGATCCGCTCGGCCAGCTGAGCCCGGGTCAGCGGGCCGTCCGCCGCCAGCGACGCCTCGATCACCGCCACCGCCCGGTCAGCGTCACCGGGCGGCACGCCCTCCTGGGCTAGCCGGCGCGCGCTGGCCGTGAACAACGGCGGCGTGGTGAGCGGGTGCAGCCACCAGTAGTCCTCGCTGCTGACCAGGTGCAGGGTGCCCCGGTTCAGCCAGGTGATCAGCAGCGACCGCTCGGCAGTCAGCGCCCGGTCGATGTCCGCCCCGCAGAGCCCGGCCGACCGGGCCCGGATCGCGAGCCGCGCGCCGCGCGGGTCCTGGCCCTGCACGGCCAGCAGCCGCCGCGTCACGTCGACGGCGCTGCGGCCCGGCTCGCCGGTCAGCAACTGGGCGGCGAACCGCCCGGCCAGCACGTCCGGGCCGGGCCAGCCGTCCGCGCGCCCCGCCGCCCCGCCCGCGCCCGTCCCGCCCGCGCCCGCCGTCATCGCCTCGCCCTCAGGCCGGCCGTTTCTCGCTGTCCAGTGACGCCATCTGGCCGGCGTCATAGCGGTCGCCGGCCACCTGGCCGGCCGGCACGGCCGCCTCGATCGCGGCCAGGTCGCCGGCCGTCAGGGTCAGCTCCAGCGCGCCCACCGCCTCGGCCAGCCGGTCCCGCCGCTTGGTGCCGATCAGCGGGACAATGTCATCACCGCGGGACGCCACCCAGGCGATGGCCAGCTGCGCCGCGGTGACGCCGCGATCGGCGCCGATCTGCTCGAGTGCGTCCAGCAGGCCGAGGTTCCGGCGCAGGTTCTCGCCCTGGAACCGGGGGTACCGGCCGCGCGCGCCGCCGGGCTCGCGCGCGCTGGCGCTGCTGAGCAGGCCGCGGGACAGGATCCCGTAGGCGGTGACGCCGATGCCGAGCTCGCGGGTGACCGGCAGGATCTCCGCCTCGATGCCACGGCTCATCAGCGAGTACTCGATCTGCAGCGCGCTCACCGGGTGGACGGCATGCGCCCGCCGGATGGTCGGCGCGCCCAGCTCGGACAGCCCGAGATAACGGACGTAGCCGGCCTGGATCATCTCGGCAATGGCCCCGACGGTGTCCTCGATCGGCACCCGCGGGTCGAGCCTGGCCGGCTGGTAGAGATCCACGTGGTCGGTGCCCAGCCGCTGCAGTGAGTAGGCGAGGGAATTCTTCACCCCGGCCGGGCTGGCGTCATAGCCGACGAAGGCGCCCCCCGGGTCCCGCTGCCCGCCGAACTTGACCTGAATGAACACGCTGTCCCGGGGCACCCCGCGGAGGGCTTCGCGCAGCAGCATCTCGTTGTGGCCCATGCCGTAGAAATCGCCGGTGTCCAGCAGCGTGATCCCGGCATCCAGCGCCGCGCGGATGGTCGCGACGCTCTCGCCCTCGTCGGCCGGCCCGTAGACGCCGGACATCGCCATCAGCCCGAGGCCGGCCCGCGAGACCCGCGGGCCGCCGCGGCCGAGCGAGACTGACTGCATCAGTTCTCCTGATCCGCGCTCATCCGGCCGAGCGCTTGGGTCTGTAACGATTACTTACTTACAGATCGTCCGCAGTGTAGACCCGCTCCCCCTCGACGCAGGTCGCCAGGACCCGGGTGGACGCGATCTCCCCCGGCGGGCCGGCGAACGGATCCCGGTCAAGGACGGCCAGGTCAGCTAGCATGCCCGGCTCGATGGCGCCGGTCTCGCCATCGAGGTGGTTCACGTAGGCGGAGCCCGCGGTGTACGCGGCGAGCGCCTCGGCCAGGCTGAGCCCCTGCTCGGGCAGGAACGGCTCCGCCTCGGCACCAGTCGCGCCGGGCAGCGCCCGGTTCACCGCGACATGGATCGCCCGCAGCGGGTTCGCGCTGCTGACCGACCAGTCGCTGCCCGCGGCCAGCCGGGCACCAGATCGCAGCAGATCGCCGAACAGGTACTGCCGGGCGGTGCGCTGCGGCCCGATGAACGGGATGGTCAGGTCATCCATCTGCGGCTCGTGCGCGGCCCATAGTGCCTGCATGTTGGCGGTAACACCCAAAGCGGCAAAACGGGGCACGTCGGCGGGATGCATGATCTGCAGGTGCGCAATATGGTGCCGGTGATCATTGCGGCCGTTGGCGGCGCGAGCCGCCTCGATCGCGTCGAGCACCTCGCGGACCGCGCGGTCGCCGATGGCGTGGAAGTGCACCTGGAACCGCTCGGCGTCCAGCTGGGTCACGACCTCGCGCAGCTCCGCCGGGTCGACATAGGAAAGGCCGCGGCCCGTCGTCTGGCAGCCGCATGAATCGGTGTAGGGCTCGATCATCCCGGCGGTGAAGTTCTCCGCCACCCCATCCTGCATGATCTTCACGGTGTTCGCGCGGAACCGGCCCGCCTGGCCCTGCTCGCGGCGGCCGAGCAGGTCCGCCAGCTGGTCGCGGCCGCGGTGCCGATCCCACCAGAGCGCGCCCTGCACCCGGGCCGTGAGCTGCCCGCTGCGGGCCGCGGCCAGGTAGGCGGGCAGCGGATCGGCCGAGCCGAGGTAGTCCCCGACGATGGCGTCCTGCCAGGCGGTGATCCCCCGGGCGTGCATGTGGGCCTGGGCCAGCAGCAGGCCGGCCAGCCGGTCCTCGAAGCTGACCGGCGGAACGTGCCTGCCGACCAGGGTGGCGGCGCCCTCGTGCAGCGAGCCCTGCGGCGCGCCGCCGGGCTCACGCTCGATCCGGCCGTCCGGCGGGTCCGGGGTGCGGGCGTCGAGGCCGGCCAGCTCGAGCGCGCGGGTGCTGGCCCACGCCCCGTGCGCGTCCCGGTTGAGCAGGAAGGCGGCCCGGCCGCCGGTGACCTGATCGAGCAGCTCACGGCCGGGCGTCCCGCCCTCGAACCACTCCATCCGCCAGCCGGCCCCGGCGATCCAGGGCAGGTCCGGGCGGGCGTCGGCATAGGACCTGATCCTGCCGAGCGCCTCGTCCAGGCTGGCAGCGCCGATGAGATTGCAACCGACCATCGTGACGCCGGCGAACGCCGGATGCACGTGCGCGTCCTGGAAACCGGGCAGCAGCGCCCGGCCGCGCAGGTCGATGACCTCGGTCGCCGGGCCGGTCAGGTCCCGGATCTGCGGGTCGCCGGCCGATCCGACCGCAGCGATCTTGCCGCCGGCGACTGCCACGGCGGTGGCCTGCGGTCCGTCCCCGGCGGCCGGCCCGGCCGGGACCAGCCGGCGCCTGGCCTGGTCGGGCGTGTAGACCGGCCCGCCGCTGAAGACCAGGTCGGCGTGCAAGTTACGCCTAAGCCGCGCACTCGCGGCAGACCAGCCGGTTGCCGCGGCTCTCGGCGAGCTGGCTCCGGTGGTGCACCAGGAAACAGCTTGAGCAGGTGAACTCGTCCGCCTGGCGCGGGATCACGCGGAACGACAATTCCTCGTTCGACAGATCCGCCCCCGGCAGCTCAAGTGATTCAGCCACGTCGTCCGGGTCAACGTCAATCGTGGACGATGACTTATCCATCCGGCGCGCCTGCAACTCCTGCAGGCTGTCCTCAGTGAGCTCGTCGTCCGTCTTCCTCGGGCTGTCGTAGTCAGTAGCCATCTGGCCCGTACCCCTCCATCTTCATGCCTCGTCGCGCGGATGTAACGCTCAGGAGGCCGTAGTTGTGCCCGATTCTGGCGGCGAATTCTGTCACGTCCTGGCGCCAGCCACACGCGGCGCGCCGACTTGGCCGTTCGTGTACGTAAAAGCACCCGGCTTGGCGGCGTGACAAGCGGCTTCACCAGCGGGTAACTTACTCGATCACCACAGCTCGGCCGCAGCCAGTGCGTATGGTACGAACCGCACATCATGACGCCGCTGCCCATCTCGCGGAGAGGACGCATGCCTCAGGTCGCCCCCCTAGGTCCCGACGATCCTAAGCGCGTCGGGCGCTACCGGCTGACCGGGCGCATCGTCGGGATACCGGCGGCCAGCCCCACGTACCTCGGCCGGACGACGGCCGGCGACCGGGTCACCGTCACCTTGTTCGCCGCCGACCGGACGCCGGACGGCGCGGCCCGGGACCGGTTCACCGCGGAGGCCAGGGCCGCCCGCCGGGTATCGCCGTTCTGCGCGGCCCGGATCCTGGACACGGGCATCGAGGCCGACCGGGCCTACCTGGTCAGCGAGTACGTGCCGGGACCGCTGCTGTCCGAGGTCGTCGCCGCGGACGGGCCGCGGACGGGCGCCGAGCTCGAGGCACTGGCGATCGGCATGGCGACCGGCCTGGCCGCCGTCCATCAGGCCGGGCTCGTGCACGGTGAGTTCGGGCCCGAGCACGTCGTGCTGGGCGTCGACGGCCCGCGCGTGATCGGCTTTGACATCACCCCGCCGTACGGCAACGCGACCCCGGCCGCGGACATGCTGGCCTGGGCGCAGACCGTCCTGTTCGCCGCCACCGGCACGAGCCCGTCCGCCGCGGCCCTGGTTGACCTGCCCGAGCCGCTGCGCGGCATGGTGGCGAGCTGCGGTGCCGCCGAGCCGGCCGCCCGGCCGGCCGCCCGGCCGGTCGTCGTCCGGCTCATCGGCCACGACAGCCCGCAGGCGGGCGTGCTGGCCGAAGGATCCCGGCGCGCGGCCAAGGCCGCCATGCGCGCGCCCGCCGAGCCGGTCGCCAGCGCGGCGCGCCCGCCGTCGGCCCGGCGGCAGCGGCGGTCCCGGGCGGTCGGCTGGCTGGTGGCCGCCGCGGTCTGCGTGCTGGCCATCGGGGTAGCCGTGCATGTCCTGCAGACCGCCAGCTCGGCGCCCGCCACGCCGGACTCGGCTAACCGGCCCGCCGCATCGCACACTGGCTCGCCGTCGGCCCGGCCGTCCCCGGCCGGGTCACCATCGCCCGCGACCATCCCGGCGGCGGAATCCGGTACCTGGTCGGGGTCGGTCCAGCAGGGCAGCGGCAACATCAGCACGGACGTCCGGCTCGGCAGCAACTCGCCGGCCGGCACGATCACCTATTCCGGCACCTCGTTCACCTGCTCGGGCAACCTGACCCTGCAGTCGTCCGCGGCCCACGTCCTGGTCATGAACCAGCAAATCGTGGCCGGCGTCTGCCTGGACGGACTGGTCACGCTGACCCAGGAACCCGATGGCACGCTGCGGTTCCACTTCAAGGGCGCTTCCAGCCTCGCAGCCACGGGCACCCTGACCAGGCAGTAAGCACCCCGGCCCCGAAAGCCGGCCCGGCGCGAAGCCGGCCCGGCGCGAAGCCGGCCCGGCGCCCGGTCGGGCCGGCGCCCTCAGCCGTCCCGCTCGGGGTTCAGGCCGGCCAGCAGGTCATGCAGCTCCCCGAAGAGCCCGGGCCCGGCCGCGACGGTCATCGACGGGCTGGCGCGGCCCGCCAGGCCAGCGACCTGCGCCCCGGCCTCGGCGGCGATAAGCCCGCCCGCGGCGACGTCCCAGTGGTTAAGGCCGCGCTCGTAGCACCCGTCGACCCGGCCGGATGCGAGCGAGCACAGGTCGGCCGCGGCCGAGCCGCCACGGCGGATATCCCGCACCCTGGGCAGCACCGCCGCCAGCACCTCGCCCTGGACCCGGCGCCGGTCGGCCTCGTAGCCGAATCCGGTGGCGATCAGTGCCTGGCTGAGCGGTACGCCGACTGTGCACCGCAGCGGGGTCGGCGGGCCGCCGCCTGACCACAGCCATGCGCCGGCGCCGAGCATCGCGCAGAACTCCTCGCCGCGCTGCGGCACGGCCACCACGCCGGCCAGCACGGTGCCGCTGACCTCGACGGCCACGCTGACCGCCCAGTCGGGCAGGCCGTACATGTAGTTGACCGTCCCGTCCAGCGGATCGACGATCCAGCGGATCCGGCCGTGACCGGACTCGCCGCCTTCCTCGCCGAGGATCGCGTCGCCCGGCCGCTCGGCCAGGATTCTGGTCCTGATCAGCGTCTCGGCGGCCCGGTCCATCTCGGTCACCACGTCGGTCGGGCTCGACTTGGTGGCCAGCACCGCGGGCCGACCGGACGGCCGGCGCTCATGCAGCAGCCGGCCTGCCTCGGCCGCCACCGAGCGGGCCAGCTCGAGCAGTTCGCCGGCGCGGGGAAGGCTCATCGCGGGCCCCCCGCCCGGGCGGCGGGCGTGGCCGCACCGCCGGGACTCGCCGCGCCGCCGGCACTCACGGCACTGGGGGCGCCGGCGGCACAGCATCCGGCCGGGCAGATGTCGGGCAGCGGGCCCAGGCGGCCGAGTGCCGCGGGCGCCACGGGCGCGGCGCTGAGCCGTTCAGTGTCCAGCCGTTCGGTGCCCAGCCGTTCGGTGACCAGCTCGGTGATCATCGTGACGAAGCCGGGGCTGGTGCCCGGGGTGGCCGCCCGCGCCAGCGGCAGGCCGAGCCGCCGGGCGGTCTCGGCCGCTTCCACATCGAGGTCGTACCTGACTTCCATGTGGTCGGAGACGAAGCCAACGGGGACGAGGACTACCGCCGGCGCGCCGGCCCGGGACAGCTCGGTGAGGCACTCGCTGACATCCGGCCCGAGCCATGGCTGGGACGGCGGGCCGCTGCGGCTCTGGTAGGCGAGCCGCCAGGACCTGCTGCCGCCGGCCCGCTCGGCGACCAGCCGGGCCGCCTCGGCCAGCTGCGCCGGGTACGCGCCGCTTCCGCCCGGGCCGCTGGCCGCGGCCATCACCGCCGGGATGCTGTGCGCCGTGAAGACGAGCTGAGCATCATCCTGAACGGAGGCCGGCAGCGCCTGCACGGCGCGCCGGGTGCTGGCGGCCAGCGGCTCGATGAAGCCGGGGTGGTTGAAGTACGGCCGTATCTTGTCGACCTGCGGGGCGCCGGCGCCGGCCCGGGCCCGGGCCAGCTCGATGTCGTCGAGATACTGCCGGCAGCTGGAGTACGAGCTGTAGGCGGACGTCACGAACGCGATGGCGCGCCGTACCCCGTCGGCGGCCATCGCGCGGACGGTATCGGCCAGGTAGGGAGCCCAGTTCCGGTTGCCCCAGTAGACGGGCAGGTCGATCCCGGTGGCGGCGAAGTCCTTCTCGATCAGGCCGAGCAGATCCCGGCACTGCTGGTTGATCGGGCTGACCCCGCCGAACCGGTAGTAGTGCTCGGCCACGTGCTCGAGCCGCTCCGGCGGCACAGCGCGACCGCGGGTGACATTCCGCAGGAACGGGATGACATCCTCGGGACCCTCCGGGCCTCCGAAGGAGACGAGCAGGAACGCGTCGTACGGCGGCATGTCTCTATCCAACCAGGCGGCCCGGCGGCCGTGGTCAGCGATAGTCCGTGGCGTACTCTCCGGCCAGGCCGAGCACTTCATTGACGTACCAGGCGGCGTGGTTGTAGTCGAAGATCGCCTGGTACAGCGCGTGACCGCCGCCAGCTGCACCGTCCGCGCAGAGCATCCTGGCCGCCGACGGCACGGCGTCGTAGGGGTTCATGACATCCGGCGGCCCACTCTGGCCGAATCCGGTAATGCCCCATTCGCTCCAGGTGGACGGCAGGAACTGCATCGGGCCCAGGGCTCCGGCGGTGGACGGCCCGACATTGGTCCCGTCCGCGCTCTCGATCTGGCCGATCGCGGCGAGGACGGTCCACGACATGCCCGGGCAGTAGGTGGCGGCCGACTGCTTGAACAGCGCCAGGTAGCTGCCGGGCAGCTGCCCGGACGCCGCCCGGCTGACCGGCAGTTGCTCGCTGCGCAAGCTGACGATCCTGGCGCCCCGGCCGGCCACGGCGCGCACCTCGCTGGTGAGCGCGGCCAGCCCGGCGCCCGGGGCGCTGATCAGCGCCGCGACGCTATGCACCAGGCCGAGCGCACGCGATGTCCTGGCGTTGACCACCAGGTCGACGCCGGACACGCCGAGGCTGGCGGCCCGGCCGAAGGTCACCGACCGCTGGCTGGCGCCCGCTAGCTGATAGGAAGCGCCGCGACGCAGGCCAAGGCGCGTCCGCGCCGAGTCGGCGGCCACGAACCTGCCGTCGGCCAGCGCGGTCCAGAAAGCCTGATCAGAGGCCGTCCGCAGCGGCGTCCAGGACCTGAACTGGCCCGGGTTCACGCCGATCACGCTGGCCGGGCGGCCGTTCGCTTTGATCTCGCCGCCGTCGAAGGCCAGTACGTTCCGGACCCCGGTGATCTTCCTGATCCTGGCTACCGCGCGCGGGGAGAGACCCTTCGGCTCGATCACCAGCAGGTCCGGCAGGATGATCCGGCCGAACGGCGCGGCCGCGTGGGCACCGTCGGCGGTGGCCTTGCGCTGCGTGATGCCGACGGGCGCGGCGCCGCCGTCGGCGGGGACGAGCCTGCGGGCACTGGCCACTGCAGCCTGGCTGCGGGCCGGATATGCGCCCGCCGCGAGCACGAGCACGAGCACGGAAACCGCGACGCCGCGCAGTGCAGGCGTCACGGCCGCAGTGGATCGCGGCGCATTGCGCCGGAGCAGGCTGGTCATCGCAAGGTCCAGGATATCCGGCGTCGTCAATAGGCTGACGGGAGCGGCCGGGGCAATTGCCGCTGGTAACGAGATCGGAGGTCCGGGCCGTGCGCGGCGAGCAGTGGCAGGCGCGACCGCGCGGCAACCCTTATCTGGAGATCTTCCGGCTGCCCGGGGCGCTGGCCTTCTCCGCCACCGGCGCCCTGGCCCGGACGCCGATGGCGATGTTCGGCCTCGGCACCGTTCTGCTGATCTCGGCGATCACCGGCCGGTACGGCCTGGCCGGCACCGTGGCGGCGGCCGGGTCGATTGGCTACGCCGTCTGCGCGCCGCAGGCGGCCAAGCTCGCCGACCGATTCGGCCAGCATCGCGTGCTCCGGCCGCTGGCCCTGATCTTCGCGGTGTGCACGATCATCTTCATCGGCTGTGCCGAGTTGCGCGCGCCGGTATGGGCACTGGTGCTGTCGGGCGTGGCCGCCGGCGCGTCGATGCCGTCGCTCGGCTCGATGGTCCGGGCCCGCTGGAGTGCGCTGCTCGGTGACTCACCCCGGCTGCACACCGCGTTCGCCTTTGAGTCCGTCAACGACGAGATGATCTTCGTCGTCGGACCCGTGATCGTGACCGTGCTGGCGACCGAGGTATATCCGGCGGCCGGGCTGGCGCTGGCCACGGTGCTGTGCGTGATAGGGACGCTGCTGTTCGCCGCTCAGCGGCGCACGGAGCCGCGGCCGCTGGCCCGCCGGCCAGGGCCAGCGCCAGCCGCCGCCGCGGAAACACCGCCGCCGCCACTGTCCGCGCCGGTCGCCGTGGCACCCCCGCCGTCCGCGCCCTCGCCGTCCGCGCCAGTCGCCGCCGCGCCCTCGCTGTCCGCGCCCTCGCCGTCCGCGCCGGTCGCCGCCGCGGCACCGCGGGCGGCGCCAACCGCCGCGTCGCCCCGGGCGGCGCTGGCGGCCTGGCGGGACAGATTCCGTGTGCCGGCCCCTGGGCTCGTCGTGCTGGTACCGGTCTACTGGTGCCTCGGCGTAACGTTCGCCTCGGTCGACCTGAGCACGATCGCGTTCGCGCAGGAACACGGCCATAAGCCTCTCGCCGGGTTCCTGCTGGGCTGCTACGCACTCGGCAGCGCAGTCGGCGGGCTGCTGTACGGATCGCGTTCCTGGCGCACGCCGGTCGAGCGCCGGTTCCTGATCTCCCTCTGCTGCACGGCGGCCGGCATTGCGACGTTCTGGGCCCAGCCGGGGCTGCTGTCCCTGGCGCTGGTCATCTTCGTTTCCGGGCTGACCATCTCGCCTACCTTCATCGCCGGCTACAGCCTGGTCGAGGGCCAGGCGCCGGTGCAGCGCCGGACCGAGGGGATGGCCTGGCTGTCGTCGTCGATCTCGGTCGGCGTGGCCACCGGATCGGCCATCGTCGGGCACATCATCGACGCGTCCGGCGCCCGCTGGGGATACGCGTTCGCTGCGGCCGGCGCGCTGGCGGCGGTGCTCACCTGCCTGGTCGGCACCAGGCGGCTGCGCCCGCCGCGGCCGGCCGATGCCCGCGCGTGACCGCCGGGGGCAGGCGCCTCGTCCGGTAAGGTCCGGGCATGGCCGGTACCTCCGCCCGCTGGCGGAACTGGGCGGGCAATCAGAGTGCCGCGCCGCGCGAGATCGTCGCCCCCCGCTCGCCGGACGAAGTAGCGGCGGCCGTCCGCCGGGGCGGCCAGCTGGACCTGCCGGTCCGGATGACCGGCGCCGGTCACTCGTTCACCCCGGCCGCGGTCACCGACGGCATCATGCTGCGCCCGGACCGCCTGGCGGGCATCCGGTCAGTCGACGCCTCGGCCGGCCTGGTGACCGCGGAGGCCGGCTGCACGCTGCAAGCGCTCAACGAGGAACTGCTGCGGCACGGGCTCGCGCTCGCGAACATGGGCGACATTCAGGTCCAGACCGTGGCCGGCGCCATCCAGACCGGGACGCATGGCACCGGCCGGGATACCGGCGGCATGGCCGAGCAGGTAGCGGGCCTGGAACTGGTGCTGGCCGATGGCACGATCACCTCCTGCTCGGCCGAGGTGAACCCGGACTTGTTCGCTGCGGCGCGGGTCGGCCTGGGCGCACTCGGGGTGCTGACGGCGGTCACGTTCGCCGTGGTCCCGGCGTTCTTGCTCGAGGCACGCGAAGAGCCGATGCGGTGGACTGAGGTCATCGGCCGGCTCGATGAGCTGACCGCGGACAACGAGCATTTCGAGTTCTTCTGGTTCCCGCATACCGAGGGGTGCCTGACCAAGCGGAACAACCGCGCGGGCGGCCCGGCCCGGCCGCTCGGCCGGTTCCGGCACTGGACGGACGATGAGTTTCTCGCCAACACCCTGTTCGGGGCCACCTGCCGGCTGGGGCACTGGTTTCCCGCGACGATCAGGCCGGTGAACGCGGTGGCCGGGAAGGCGCTGAGCGCGCGGACCTATGTCGATGCCTCGCACCGGGTCTTCACCAGCCCGCGCCGGGTTCGCTTCAAGGAGCAGGAGTACGCGATACCGGCCGGGTCGCTGGCCGCCGCGCTGGCCGACATCCGCGCGCTCTTCGCCCGGCGGGACTGGCGGATCAGCTTTCCGATCGAGGTCCGGGTAACGCCCGGTGACGACCTGTGGCTATCCACCGCCTACGGCCGGGACAGTGCGTACCTCGCCTTCCATACCTACCACGCCGCGCCGCACGAGGACTATTTTCGGGAGATGGAAGCGCTGCTCATCGCGGCGGGCGGGCGGCCGCACTGGGGCAAGATGCACACCAGGGACGCCGGGTACCTGCGCGGCGCGTATCCGATGTTCGGCGACTTCGTTGCGCTGCGTGACAAACTCGACCCGCAGCGGCGGTTCGGCAACGCCTACCTGGCCCAGGTCCTCGGCGCGTAGCCGGCCTGGCGGGTCACCGGGCTGGCCCGGGGCATGGCCGGAAGAAGCCGCCCGATAACCTAACCACGGCCGACGACCGCCGGCCGGCCGGGAAACCACGGTGGTTGTGCCCCGAATCCCGCTAGTCTCGCCCTGATGAGCGGCGAGCCAGAGGCCGGCCCGCGGCCCGGCCAGCAGACGGCAGCCGCTGCCGCACCGCTTTCGACGCCGCTCCCGGCGCGGGAAAGCTCGCCAGTAAAGGAGGGGAACGTGGCAAAGCCAGCAGCGCCCCGTGCCCGCGGCGGGCCCGGCCGCCCGCGGCGCCCGTCACTCGGCGGCGGCATTCCCGCTCAGGAGCGCGAACTCGGCGCTCAGGGGCGCCAGACGGTCCGCAAGCTGCTGGAGGCCGGGCTGGCCGAATTCGACGAACGCGGCTTCCAGGGGGTCCGGGTCGATGATGTAGTCCGCCGGGCGAGTACTTCGCATGGCACGTTCTACCTGTATTTCGCCAACAAGGAAGACCTGTTCAAGACGCTGCTGCGGGACGCGCTGCACGATATGGCCATCATCACCGGCGAGTTCCCCGTAGTGACGAGGAACGACGCCGGCCGGGAGGCGCTGCGCACCTGGATCCGGCAGTTCTGTGACACCTATGCGGCGCATGCGACGGTCATCAGGATTCTCAGCCAGGCCGACTCGGTCGGCGAGGAAATCTGGGGCGATGGCCTTCAGCTGCTCTTCCGGCTGGCCGAGGCCATTACCCAGGGAATGACCGCATCCGCCCGCGGGGTAGCCGGGCAGGAACCGGGCACCGGCGAGCTCCCCGAGCATGCCGAGCTCACCGCCGTCGCCTGCCTGATGATGCTGGAGCGCGTCAACTACCTGCTCAGCGTCGAGGTGCGGCTGCCCCGGGAGGAAATGGTCGACCGGCTCAGCGCGATCATCTTCGCCGCGTTCAACACGGCCTAACGCCGCCCGGCCGCCATCACGACGGCCAACCGTCGCCGGTCAGCCCGGCAACGGCGGCCAGCGCCCGGCGCGCCGCGGCGACATCGTGTACCCGGAACGCCCGCGCGCCCAGCCAGGCGGAGATCGCCAGCGCGGCGATCGTGCCCTCGGCCCGCTCGCTGATGCCCGCGCCCAGCGTCTCCCCGATGAAGTCCTTGTTCGAGACGGCCACGAGCACCGGCCAGCCGGTGCTGGTGAGCTCGCCCAGCCGGCGCGTCACCTCCAGCGAGTGCCAGGTGTTCTTGCCGAAGTCATGCGCGGGGTCGATCAGGATCCGGTCCGGCCGGACCCCGGCGGCTACCGCCCGGCCGGCCTCGGCGGTCACGTGTTCGAGGACCGAGGCGGTCACGTCGGCGTAGGCGGGCCGGTGCAGGCCGGCCCGCGGCATGAGCCCGCCCGCGTGCGAGCAGACCAGCCCGATCCCGTGCGCCGCGGCGACCTCGGCCAGCCGCGGGTCGGCACCGCCCCAGACATCGTTGAGCAAGTCCGCGCCGGCCTCGGCCACCGCCTCTCCAACCTCGGCCCGCCAGGTATCGACGCTGATCACGACGTCGGGATGCCGGTCCCGGACCGCGGCGACCAGGCCGGCCACCCGGCGGATCTCCTCGGCCACGCCGACCTCGTCGCCGGGTCCCGCCTTCACCCCGCCGATGTCCACGATGTCGGCGCCGGCCGCCACGGCCCGGCCTGCCGCGTCGAGCGCCGCGCCGAATTCCCGCGTCGCGCCCTGGTCGAAGAAGGAGTCGGGCGTCCGGTTGATCACGGCCATGATGGCGAACGCGCCCGGCGGCCACTCCCGCCGCCCGAGCCGCAGCGTCTGCGCGTGGTTCACCAGCGACACGATAGGCAGGCCGGCCGGGCCGGCGGGCCAGGCGCGCCCGTCCGGCCGGGCCGCACCCGCCGGGGAAGCTAGTGCGAAGATGGCCAGATGGCTGGATGCACGCACGTAAAGAGCCTCAGCCCGGTCGAGGCAACCACCCCCGACGGCTGCGAGGAATGCCTCGCGAACGGCACCACCTGGGTTCACCTCAGGCTCTGCCTCAACTGCGGCCACGTCGGCTGCTGCGATTCCTCCCGGCACCGGCACGCCACGGCACACCACGAGCAGACCTGGCACCCGGTCATTCAGTCGTTCCAGCCCGGCGAAGATTGGCGCTGGTGTTACGTCGATAAGGCGATTGTCTGATCTGGCAGCGGTGACGGCCACACCGGACGGAGCGGCCGCGCCGCGGGCCAGCCGGGCATTGCGGCCCGGTCCGGGGCAGAATCGGGGGGATGCGATTCCTCACCGATCCACGGCCGGCCCATGACCTCGCCTACAGTGACGTCTTCCTGGTGCCGAACCGCTCGTCGGTCGCCTCCAGGCTCGACGTCACGCTGAGCACCGGCGATGGCAGCGGTACCACGATTCCCGTCATCTCGGCCAACATGACGGCCGTCTCCGGCCGCCGGATGGCCGAGACGGTGGCCCGCCGGGGCGGCCTCACCGTGCTGCCGCAGGACATCCCGGCGGACGTCGTCGCGGACGTGGTGTCCTGGGTGAAGGCCCGCGACCTGGTGCACGACACGCCGCTCACGCTGGGCCCGGACGCGACCACCGGCCACGCGCTGAGCCTGCTGCCCAAGCGGGCGCACGGAGCCGTGATCGTGGTGGCCGACGGGCGGCCGGTCGGGGTGGTGACCGAGGCGGACTGCCAGGGCGTGGACCGCTTTACCCAGCTCCACCAGGTCATGTCCGCTGACCTGGTCACGCTGCCGGCCGGCACCGACCCGGAGCGCGCGTTCAGCCTGCTGTACAGCCGCAGGCACCGGCTGGCCCCGGTCGTCGACGACGCGGGCCGCTGCGTGGGCATCATGACCCGCACCGGCGCGCTGCGGGCCACCATGTACTCCCCCGCGACCGACCAGCGCGGCCGGCTCCGGATCGCCGCCGCCCTGGGCATCAACGGCGACGCCGGCGCCAAGGCCCGGCTGCTGGTCGAGGCCGGCGCGGACATGCTGGTCGTCGACACCGCGCACGGCCATCAGGACAAAATGATCGATGCCCTCCGGGCGGTACGCAGCGCTGCCCCGTCGGTGCCGCTCGCCGCCGGCAATGTGGTCACGGCGGCGGGCGTGGCGGACCTCGTCGCGGCCGGGGCCGGCATCGTGAAGGTGGGCGTCGGCCCCGGTGCCATGTGCACCACGCGGATGATGACCGGGGTCGGGCGACCGCAGTTCAGCGCGATCCTGGAATGCGCCGCCGAGGCGCGGCGGCTCGGCGCGCACGTCTGGGCCGACGGCGGCGTCCGGCACCCGCGTGACGTCGCGCTGGCGCTCGCGGCCGGTGCCTCGAACGTGATGATCGGATCCTGGTTCGCCGGCACCTGCGAGTCGCCGGGGGACGTGTTCCGCGACGCGGACGGCCGCCGGTACAAGGAGAGCTTCGGGATGGCATCGGCGCGGGCGGTGCGGCTGCGGACGGCCGCCGACTCGCCGTTCGACCGGGCCCGCAAGGAACTGTTCGAGGAAGGCATTTCCACCTCCCGGATGTACCTGGACGAGCAGCGCCCCGGGGTCGAGGACCTGATCGATACCATCACCGCCGGGCTGCGCAGCGCCTGCGCCTACACGGGCGCGACCAGTCTCGATGAGCTGCACGAGCTCGCGGTCATCGGGGTCCAGGGCGCCGCTGGCTATAGTGAGGGCATGCCGCTGCCGACGGGCTGGTGACCCGGATGACCATGGGGGGCGGGCCCGGGGGCTTGCCATCGTCCTGCTAGCAGCCGGAATCCTCGCGACCGGTGCGCTGGTTCCCGGGGCGCCCGCGGCCCGCGCATCATCGGCCCGGCCACTCGCAGCGCAGGCACTGGCCACCGGGGCAATCGCCGCCGGGACGATGGCCGCCCGGATGCCGTCCGGCCGGACACCGTCCGCCCCGAAACTGGCGCCGCACGTGGCCAGCCGGCCGCATCACGTCGAGGCGCTGGGCGGTGACCTGGTGGACGCTGTGACCGGCAAGCGGCTGTGGAGCCGCGGGCTGGACCAGCAGCGGCCGATGGGCAGCATCACCAAGGTGATGACCGCCCTGCTGGTGATCCGCGCTGGTCACCTGCGCCGGCATATCAAGATCACCAAGGCTATCCCCGCGTACATCCGGAGGCATCCCGGCACCAGCAGCGCCGGCCTGCGGGCCGGCGATGTCCTGACCGTCCGGCAGTTGCTTGATGCCATGCTGCTGCCGTCCGGCTGCGATGCCGCGCTGGCCCTGGCCCGGGCGTACGGCCCGGGCCGCGCGGCCTTCGTGCAGAAGATGAACGCCACCGCGCTGAAACTGGGCCTGCGGCGCACGCATTTCTCGAACTTCGACGGACTGCCGCTGCCGACCGAGCACTCCACCTACTCCACCCCGCGCAACCTGATCACGCTGGGCCGGGCCGCCATGAAGCTGAGGGCCTTCCGCCGCATCGTCGACCAGCAATCCCACCATCTCAGCAAGAATGCCGAGCACCACGCCTACTCCTGGCCGAGTACCAACCTGCTGCTCGGTTCCTATCCCGGCGTCGCCGGGATCAAGACGGGACATACCAACGCGGCCGGGTACTGCCTGCTGTTCGAGGCCAGCTTCGGCGGCCGCACCCTGATCGGCGTTGTCCTGCACAGTTCCGATACCAACCCCATCACGCGCTTCACCGCCGCCACCAGGCTCCTGGACTGGGGATTCGGCACCTCAGTGGCACCGCCGCGCCGGCCTGCCGGGCCGGTCCGCGACTAGCGCCAGCCGAAGACACCCGCGCGCACCTGCCGCAGCCGGGGATCGGAGTCAGTTACGGCGAGTCGCCCGCCATCTGCTTGACCCTCGCCTGCGCATTTGCCGCAGCGTTGGGGCATAGCGAATGACCATCGTTGTACCTGGTCGTGACGCACGCAACGGCTGCTGACCAGGCCACCACGTAGTAGGTCCGGTGGCCGCTCGCCGGTTACCGGGACGACGGTGGCTGAGACGAGCCTGATCGGCGACCTCAGCGGATTGACGACAAAGGCGGTAAAGTCCGCCGACCCGCCCGGGGGAACCGCAACGGACGCGCCGTCCACGGTGAGTTCGCCACCCGCCGACAGTGCTTGCAACGGGCCCGCCGATCGCCCCCGAATCCCGCCTGCCACGGCCACGGCCAGGGCCACGGCCAGCGCCACGGCCAGGAGCGCCGCAATCACCACCGCCGGGCTCCGGACGACCTGGCGTATCATGCCGCCTCCGCATTTGCCGTGCCGCTGCTGAAGCTAAAGCTAAAGCCAAGACACGGTGGCTCCTCACGTAGCTAAGTACTCACCGGTCAGGCTGTCACCTACCTTGGTGGCCATGAAAGCGAGCGCCGAACGGCCAGGTCCCGTGGTGGCCCCCGGCCCGGCCAGTCCGAGCGTCCTGCTCGTGGAGGACGATCAGGGCATCGCCACTCAGCTGGTCCGCGGCCTGCTCAGGGACGGCTACCGGGTTGACCATGTGACGACCGGTCGCGAGGCGCTGAGCTGGGGCGAGCCGGACGTGATCCTGCTCGACCTGGGGCTCCCCGACGCCGACGGCGTGGACATCTGCCGGCGGCTGCGGGAGCAGTCGGGCAGCGCGATCATCGTGGTGACGGCCCGCGGCGAGGAAGCCGAGCGCGTGCTCGCTCTGGACGCAGGCGCCGATGACTACCTGGTCAAGCCGTTCGGCCTGGCCGAGCTTCAGGCCCGGATCCGCGCTGTCCTGCGCCGCGTCCGGCCCGGGAGCGAGGTGGCCAGGCACGGGCCGCTGACCGTCGACATGCGCACGCGGAAGGTCAGCGTGGCCGGTGCGGACATCGCGCTCACGCCGAAGGAGTTCGACATCCTCGAGTGCCTCGTGGCCGATCCGGGCCGGGTGGTCAGCCGCCAGGAGATCCTGGAGAGCGCCTGGGACCTGCACTGGTACGGCCCGACCAAGGTGCTCGACGTGCACATGGCGGCGCTGCGCAAGAAGCTAGGCGTGCCCGGCCTGATCGAGACCGTCTACGGCCGCGGCTTCCGGCTCAGCGACATCTGATGACCCGCCGGATCGTGCTGGCGATCCTCGCGGTCATCTGCGCCCTGCTCGGCGCCGTCGTCATCCCGCTCGGCCTGATCACGGCCCAGCACGACCGCCAGGACTTCCGGGATCAGGCCGTCAGCACCGCGCGGTCGCTGGCCAGCGTGGCCGAGGAGAAGCTCGGCGACCACGAGAGCGGGGCCGCGCTGACCGCTGCGATGGCGCAGCTCCGCGGCGACGGTGACCAGGTCGCGGTCTACGGCGGCGCCGGCCGCCGGATCGCGGGGGCCGGGCCGCCGGTCGCGCCCGGCGTGATCCGCAGCGTCCTGTCGAGCGAGACGACCATCGTGCGGACGACCGGCAGTCGGCTGCTCGTGCTCGCCCCGGTGCGCAGCGACGAAGGCCACCACGGCCTCGGCGCGGTGGCCCTGTCCCGCCCGGCCGGCCCGCTTGGCCGCCGGCTGCTGGCCCTGTGGGCGTGGCTGGGCGCGGTGTCGGCGGCCGGTCTCCTGGTCGGTGCGCTGGTGGCGATCGCGCTCGCCCGCTGGGTGAGCCGCCCGCTCAGTTCCCTGGCGGCGGCGGCCCGGCGGCTCGGCGACGGTGCGCTGGACACCCGGTCTGACGTCAGCAGCGGCCCCGGCGAGGTCCGCAGGCTGGCCGCCAATTTCAACACCATGGCCGGGCGCCTGGAGGCACTGGTGGATGGCCACCGCGCGATGATGGCCGACGTCTCCCATCAGCTCCGCACCCCGCTGGCCGCCTTGCGGCTCCGCCTTGACCTGCTCGCGCAGGACACCGACCAGCAGCCGGCCGGCGAGGTCGCCGGCGCGCAGGATGAGATCGCCAGGCTCTCCAGGCTGGTTGACGGACTGCTCGCGGTTGCCCGGGCCGAGAACGTTGTCACCAGGCCAGTGCCCATCGCCGTGGACGAGGTGATCAGCGACCGCGCCGCCGCATGGCGGCCAGCGGCCGAGGAGCAGGGCATCGAGATCACCGCCAGCTGCCCGGGGCCGCTCTCGGCCCGGCTCGCTGCCGGGCATCTCGAGCAGATCCTGGACAACCTGCTGGCCAACGCCTTCGACGCGGTCCCGCCCGGCCACCATGTCCGGCTCCGCGGCATCGCCGCCGGGCCGGTCACCTCGATCGTGGTGGAAGACGACGGGCCCGGGATGAGCGAGTCACAGCGCGAGGTTGCGTTTCGCCGGTTCTTCAGTGCCACGCCGGGCGGTTCCGGGCTGGGCCTGGCCATCGTGCACCGCCTGGTGACCTCCAACGGAGGCCTGGTGCGACTGTCGGACACGCCAGGCGGAGGGCTGACCGTCACGCTCGAACTGCCGGCCGGCCAGCCGCACCGGGGGACGCGGCGGGCGACGGCGAAATCGTCCTGACGCCGGCCAGCATTTACCGGTTCTGAACGTTTCCTGAACCGGATCCGAGCATCGCGCCGGGCAGGCTGGACCGGCAACGCGCCCCCGCCGCAGGGCCACCCTCGCGAGAAGGAGCCTTCCTTTCATGCCACTGCCAGCCGGCGACGCCATCCGCCGCCGCGACCAGGTTCTCGCGCGCACGCGGCGGGCCTCCCGGTGGATCACCGCGGTGGCCATCGCGGCGTCCGTGGGCATCGGCGGCGCGGTGGCGCACGCGCTGCCCGGGCGCCATCCGGCGGCCCAGGCGGCGACGGCCCGCGGCCCGGCCCGCAGATCCGGCGAACAGCGGGCCGGCCAGGGCACTGGCCGGCCGCGGCATCACCATTCCGCGGCCGGCCATCATCACCGGGGCCACCACCACCTGCGGCCGCCGGCCCGGCCGCCGTCACCGTCGCCGAGCCCGCCGTCGGTTGTGTCGGGCGGCTCCTGATGACGGCGCTCTGGTACGCGACCCGCGGTACCGGAGTGGTCGCTCTGCTGCTGCTGACCGCCACCGTTGCGCTCGGTATCGCGGCGACCGCGAGGTTCGCGACGCCGCGCTGGCCGCGGCTCATGACCGCGGGCCTGCACCGTCACCTGTCGTTGCTGGTGGTGGCCTTCGTGGCGGTGCATGTCGCGACCGCAGTCCTGGATCCCTTTGCGCCCATCGGCTGGGCCGCGGCCGTGGTCCCGTTCGGGGCGAGCTACCGGCCGTTCTGGCTCGGCCTCGGCGCGGTCGCCTTTGATCTGCTGATCGCCGTGGTGGTGACCAGCCTGCTGCGGGTGCGGCTCGGCTATCGCACCTGGCGGGCAGTGCACTGGCTGGCCTATGCGTCCTGGCCGGTGGCGCTCTGGCATGGCCTGGGCACCGGCACCGACAGCCGGCTGACACCGATGATCGGGCTCGACGCGGCCTGCGCCGCCGTGGTGGCCTGCGCCGCGGCGTGGCGGATCTCCCTGCTGCCCGGCGTCCGCAGGCGGCTGGCCGCCAGCTCGGCTTGCCTGGCCATCGCGCTGGCGACCGTCACGTTCATGGCGGCCGGCCCGCTGCAGCCCGGCTGGGCGCGGCGGGCCGGAACGCCGGTCAGGCTGCTCACGCCGAACGCGGCCGGTCCGGCCACCGGGCCGCGCGTCATCGGCCGGGCGGCCGGGCTGGCCGCAGCGGGCCAGGCGGCGGCCGGGCCAGCGGACGCCGGACAATCGGCAGCCGGACGGGCTCGCTCGTGACCGGCGGGCTGGCTGGGACGGTGCGGCTGATGGCCGGCTGGCGGGAAACCGGCCAGGCCGCCGCGCTGCCCGAGCACCTGGACCGATATGGCGGCCTGCCACTGGGCGGAGGTAGCCGGAGCGACCAGGCGGGCGGGCAGCGCCGGACACCCTGGCTAGCCGATGCAGTGACGGAGGCCGGCCTGACCGGCCGCGGCGGCGGCGGCTTCCCGACCGGCACCAAGATGCGCGCCGTCGCGGCACACGCCGCCGCAGCACGCGGCGGCGCCATCGTCGTCGCCAATGGCGTGGAGAGCGAGCCGGCCAGCAGCAAGGATGAGGCGCTGCTCTCGCTCGCGCCGCATCTTGTGCTCGACGGCGCCGTGCTCGCGGCCGAGGCGGTCGGCGCGCGGGAAGTGCACCTCTGCCTGTCGCGGCTCCGGCCCCGGCTCAGGGGCGAGCTGCTGGCGGCCGTGGCCGAGCGGCAGCGGGCCCGGATGGACCCGGTGCCCATCACCGTGCATACCCTGCCGCGCCGCTACGTCGCCAGCGAGGAGACCGCGCTGATCCGGTGGCTGAACGGCGGCGAGGCCAAGCCGGTGCTGACCCCGCCGCGCCCCCATGAGCGGGGCGTGCGACGGCGGCCCACGCTGGTGGACAACGTGGAGACACTGGCCCACATCGCGCTCATCGCCCGCTACGGGCCGGCCTGGTTCCGGCAGGCCGGGCGGCCGGACGCGCCGGGCACGATGCTCGTGACGATTTCCGGTGACGTCTCCTATCCCGGCGTGCGGGAGATCGAGCTCGGCACCCCGGTCGGCGACGTGCTCGCCCGCTGCGGTGCCGCGCGCGGGGTCAGCGCCGTCCTCGTGGGCGGCTACTTCGGCAGCTGGCATGATGCCGCCCGCATCGCCGGAGCGCCGATGGGCGGCGGTGAGCTTGGCCGGCTCGGCGCATCCCCGGGTGCTGGGGTGCTCGTCGCCCTCCCGGCGGCTTCCTGCGGGCTCACCGAGACAGCCCGGGTACTGGCCTACCTGGCCGGCCAGAGCGCCCGGCAATGCGGCCCGTGCGCCTTCGGGCTGGCCTCGATCGCCGAGGACTTCGCCCGGCTGGCGGCCGGCCAGCCCGGGGAGGGCTTGCTCGAGCGCCTGGGGCGCAGGCTGGGGATCATCTCCGGACGGGGGGCATGCCGGCACCCGGACGGCGCGATCCGGCTGGCTGCCTCCGCGCTCTACACGTTCGTGGCCGACGTCAGCGCGCACGCCGGGCGCCAGCCCTGCGCGGCGGCGCGGCGCGGCGCCCGCGAGCACGCGGTGCTGCCGATCCCCCGCCCGGACCCGGATGAGGGCTGGTGGTGACCGTGTGGCTGCGGCTCGACCCGACGGCTTGCACCGGGCACGGTCTCTGCGCCGGCCTGCTGCCCGAGCTCATCGAGCTCGACGAATGGGGGTACCCGGTCTTGCTGGCCGACACCGTGCCTGACCGCCTGCTCCGGGATTCGCGCCGGGCGCGGGACAACTGCCCGACCCTGGCGCTGCGGCTGCTCAGGGAGCCGCGGCGATGAGCCGGGTACCGACGGCCGGGTCCGCTACCGGGCAGCACCGTCAGGGCAGCGGGCGCGGCGGCGGGAGTCGGGCCCGCCGCCGCGCCGCCCGCGGCGGCAGCGGCGCCCCGGGCGGTGGCCCGGTCAGCCGGGCCGACGGTACCGGGGGCATCGACCGGACCGGGGGAACCGAGGGCAACGAGCGGCTGACTGCGATGACGGGCGCCGTGCTGCTCGCACTGTTCGCCGCGGAGGGCGTCACGATCCTGTCCGTGCACCGCCTGCTGACGCTGCATTTCTTCGTCGGGATGCTGGTGACCGGGCCGGTGCTGCTGAAGATCTCGTCGACCGGCTACCGGTTCGCGCGCTACTACGCCGGCCGCATCCCCTACGTCAGGAAGGGACCGCCCGCGCCGCTGCTACGGCTGCTGGGGCCGGTGGTCGTGCTGACGTCCTGCGGCGTGATCGGCAGCGGCATCATGCTGGCCTTCGCCGGCCCCCGCCCCGGCCCCTGGCTCTTCCTGCACAAGGCGCTTTTCGTGCTGTGGTTCGGGGCGATGACGATTCACGTGCTCGCCTATGCGCCGCGGCTGGCCCGGCTCATCACCGCGGGCGGTCGCGGGCGCACCGCCGCGGACGGGCGCGGCGCCGCCACGCGGGTCCAGGGCTCGATGGCACGCTGGCTGCTGCTCGCCGCCGCGCTCGGCGTCGGACTGATCCTGGCTGTGCTCACGATTCATCTGGCCGGCTCCTGGTCAGGCGGCGGCACGGCGGCCGCCATCGGGCCCGTCGCCTGATCGGCGCGGCGCCGGGGGTGACGCGGGGGTTACCCGGAAGCGCCCCGTCGGGCGGCCAGGGCGCCGCAGGCATGAGCGAAGGCGGCCGCCGAGCCGTAGCGGAGGGTTACCGAAGCGTGCCCGTTATTGGTGGTGGCAGGGGTTTTCCTGATGACGCCGCGCGGGGTGAACACGTTCGTGAAGCTGCCGCCGGTGTCGGCCACCATCAGCCGCTCGCTGTGCCAGCTGCCCGCCAGTGCGATGACCCGCCCGGCTGGCAGCGGTCCGGAGTTGGCGTTCCGCAGCTCAAGGGAGGTCTTGGCCCCGTCGGTGCTCCACCGGGCCTGCACCGTGCCCTGCAGTTGCAGGGTGTAGGTACTGCCCCGCTCGGTGCAGATCTGCGCGCTTCCGTGCACCATCTGGCAACCGGAGAAGCTGCAGCCGGCGTGGAAGAAGCCGGCTTGCAGGTGAGTGAAGAGCAGGTAATGGCCGCCGTTGCTGGCCTGCACGGTTCCGTAGCCGTCCCACGCCGTCAGCGGGGTGAACCGGTCGCCGATGTGAAAGATCCACGGGTTGAGCGCGACCTGGAGGACGAAGACCCCGATGACCAGGGCCAGCACGCCCCTGACCAGCCAGAGCCCGCGCCGTCGCCGGTCGCCGGGCGGCGCCGGTGCCGCGGGCGGAGCGCCCCATGCGGATCGTCTCGCCACCGGCCACCTCCTTCCGGACGAGTCTGGCGAATGTAGCCCGATCCGGCCGGCGAATCCGGCGACCCGGCCGGACGGCGCGCCCTTACTGGCCGACGGAGGTGGTGCTGGCCGGCGCGACGACCGCCGCGCTGACCCAGCCGCCGATGCGGTCAAGCAGCGCGGTATCGGCGGCGGCGGCCGACTCGGCGTGCCCGAACCCGGGCACGACCCACAGCTCCTTCGGCTCGTTCGCGGCCTCGTACAGCTGCGTGGCGTGCTCAACGGGGAAAAAGCTGTCCTGGTCCCCGTGCACGATGAGCAGCGGGATCGGCGCGATCTTCGCGGCGGCATCGGCCGGCGGCACCGGCACCGGATCCCACCGGCCGGAGCTGATCCGCGTGTTCAGCATCTTGCTGGCGAACAGCCGGCCGAGCCTGCGCTCCACGGCCCAGTGCACCCGCCGCATTGACTTCGTTCCCCGGTAATACCACCGGCCCGGGCCGCTGACGGAGACCACCGCGTCGACCCCGCCGACCAGGCCCGCGTAACGCAGCACGATCGACGCGCCCATCGAGAAGCCCACGATCGCGACCCGCTGGTAGCCCAGCTCGCGCGCATACGCCACCGCGACGGCGATGTCCTCGATCTCCCGGTCGCCCAGCGTGGACAGCCCGCCGGACCGGCCGTGCCCGCGGAAGTCAAAGATCACGACTCCCCCGTACCTGCTCATCCGCCGTGCTATCCGCCAGATCGCGGGCCGCTGCCAGTTCAGCGTGAAGCCATGGGCCAGCACGATCGCCAGGCCCCGGTCACCGGGCAGGTGCGCGGCGTCGATCGGCACGCCGTCCTCGGTCACCAGAGTATGAGCCTTCAGCACGGGTACCGTCATGTCTCCATTCTGCGCGGAGCGCGGAAGTGCTCGGGCGATCCGGACCGGCGGGCCCGAGTCCGGTAATATCCGGCGGCACGGGTCCGGGAGTATCCGCCCGGCACCGGTCGTTGTCTCCCGTCGCAGGCGGCACCAGGAGGGTGGCAAGCGATGCGCGCGATACGGGTTGACCATTTCGGCGCGCCGGACGTGCTGAAGCTGGTCGAGACTCAGGCACCCCAGGCAGCCCCCGGCGAAGTGCTGGTCCGGGTGACGGCCGCGGGCGTCAATCCGGTCGACTGGGCGGTCAGGTCCGGCTCCGCCGGGGACCGGTTCGGCAGCCCGCCGTACATTCCCGGCTGGGACATCTGCGGCGTGATCGAGGCCGCCGGGCCCGGCACGGGTTCCTTCGGGCCCGGTGACCGGGTCTACGGAATGCCGCGGTTCCCCGCCATGGCCAGTGCGTATGCCGAGCAGGTCACCGCCCCCGCCGCGCACCTCGCGGCCGCTCCCGCCCGCATCGGCGACACCGCCGCCGCCGGGCTGCCGCTGGCCGGGCTGACCGCACTGCAGGCCCTTGACCTGGGCGGCGTGGTGTCCGGCCAGCGGGTGCTCGTGCACGCGGCGGCGGGCGGGGTCGGCCACCTGGCCGTGCAGCTGGCCAAGGGCCGCGGCGCGTACGTGCTGGCCACCGCGAGCGCCGGGAAGCACGCCTTCCTGCGCGACCTGGGCGCTGACGAGCCGATCGACTACACCAAGGTGGCCTTCGAGGACGTGGCCAAGGACGTGGACCTGGTGCTCGACGCGGTCGGCGGAGAGTACGGCGAGCGCTCACTGCGGGTGATCCGGCCCGGCGGGATGCTCATCGTGATCCGCGGCGGCGTCAGCGCCGAGCTGGCCGCGGCGGCCGCGGCGGCCGGCATCCGGGCCGAGAGCCACTTCGTGCGCCCGGACGGGCCGGGGCTGGCCCGGCTAGCCGAGTTCGTCGACGGCGGGCAGCTCACCGTCGTGATCGACCAGCTGTTCCCGCTGGCCCGGGCCGCCGACGCGCACCGCCGCGGCGAAACCGGCCGGGCCCAGGGCAAGATCGTCCTGGCCGTCGCCGGATAGCCGACCGCGGGCTCCCGGCCCGGCGCCGGACCCGGGGCGGCGGCTGGTGACCGGCCCGCCGCCGGGCCCTTCACAGCCGGGCCCGGCTACGGCAGTCTGTTGGGGTCCCCGACGAGATCAACCCTGCACCCGGAGGCGCAACATGCCCGTGCTCGACGCACTCATCGCCGCGATGCGCGCGGCCACGGTCGAGGTCATCGACCTCACCGCCCGGCTGGAGCCCACTACGCCGCTGATCAAGCTGCCGGAGCCGTTCGGCAATACCTCGCCGTTCGCCCTGCACGAGATCAGCCGGTATGACGACCGCGGCCCGGCCTGGTACTGGAATGACTTCAGCACCGGCGAGCACTCCGGCACGCACTTCGACGCGCCGGTGCACTGGATCACCGGGCGGGACGGCGAGGATATCGCGCAGGTACCGGTCAGCAAGCTCATCGCGCCCGCGGTGGTGCTGGACTTCTCCGCGCAGGCGGCGGCCGACCCGGATTTCCTGCTCGAGATCGATGACATCCGGGCATGGGAACGGGACAACATCCCGCTCCCGGCCGGCGGATGGCTGCTGTACCGCACCGGCTGGGACACGCGGTCGCACGACCAGGATCTCTTCCTCAACGCAAACGAGACCGGTCCGCATACGCCCGGCGTATCGGTGGAATGCGCCCAATGGCTGGCCGAGGAATCGCCCGTGATCGGGTTCGGCACCGAGACGGTGGGCACCGACGCCGGGAAGGCGCACTCGTTCGATCCGCCGTTCCCGTGCCATTCCAAGCTGCTCGGCGCGGGCAAGTACGGGCTCACCCAGCTGCAGAATCTGGCCCGGCTGCCCGCGCACGGCGCGGTGGTCATCGCCGGCCCGCTGCCGATCACCGGCGGATCGGGCAGCCCGTGCCGCGCGCTGGCCCTGGTAGAGCGCTCCTGATGCTGGTCAGCGAGGCCGTCGGGGCCGTGCTGGCCGATCTCGGCGTGGACACCGTCTTCGGCGTGGTCGGCAGCGGCAATTTTCATGTCACCAACGCCCTGGTCGCGCGCGGCGCGCGGTTCGTGGCGGCCCGGCATGAGGGCGGCGCCGCCTGCATGGCTGACGGGTGGGCCCGGCTGGCCGGCCGGCCGGGCATCGTCTCGGTGCACCAGGGGCCCGGGCTGACCAATGCGATGACGGGCATCACCGAGGCGGCCAAGAGCAGGACGCCGATGCTGGTGCTCGCCGCTGACGTCGCGGCCGCGGCCCTGCGCTCCAACTTCCGCATCGACGTCGGGTCGCTCGCCACCGCGGTCGGCGCGACACCGGCCCGCCTGCACAGCCCCGATTTCGCGGTGGACGACACGATCCGCGCCTATCGCACCGCGGTCGAGCAGCGGCGCACGGTGGTGCTCACGCTGCCGCTCGACGTCCAGGCGGCCGAGTGCGCGGCGCCGGTGCGCGGCCGCCCCGGGGCGTCGGCAGCCGGCCGCTCCGGATCGCCGGAGCCGGCCGCCGGCGCCGTGGCTGCGCTGGCCGAGGCGCTGGCCCGGTCCCGGCGGCCGGTCTTCATCGCCGGGCGCGGCGCCAGGATCGCCGCCGCCCGGTCCGAACTGGAGCGGCTGGCCGACGCCTGCGGCGCGCTGCTGGCCACGTCGGCGGCCGCCCGGGGCCTGTTCCGCGGCAGCCCGTGGGACCTCGATGTGAGCGGCGGTTTCGCCTCGCCGCTGGCCGCCGAGCTGGTCCGCGGCGCGGACCTGGTCGTGGGCTGGGGCTGCGCGCTGAACATGTGGACGCTCCGGCACGGCAACCTGATCAGTCCCGGTACCACGGTCGCCCAGGTAGACGACGACGCGGCGGCGATCGGGGCGCACCGCCAGGTGGATCTGGGCGTGGCCGGCGACGTCGGCGTCACGGCCCGGCTGGCGTGGGGCCTGCTGGACGGCGACGGCACCGGGTACCGGTCGGCTGAGCTCCGGGACCGGATGTCCCGCGAGATCCGCTGGCGGGACGTGCCGTATGCGGACGAGAGCGACGATCAGCGGATCGACCCGCGGACGCTGACCATCGCCCTGGACGACATGCTGCCGGCCGAGCGGACCGTCGCGATCGACTCCGGCAACTTCATGGGCTACCCGAGCATGTACCTGTCCGTGCCGGACGCGGATGGCTTCTGCTTTACCCAGGCCTACCAGTCGGTCGGGCTGGGCCTGGCGTCGGCCATCGGATCCGCGATCGCGCGGCCGGACCGGCTGACCGTGGCCGGGCTCGGCGACGGCGGCGCGCTGATGGGGATCAGCGAGCTCGAGACCGTGGTCCGGCTGGGGCTGCCCATGGTCATCGTGATCTACGACGACGAGGCTTACGGCGCCGAGGTGCACCATTTCTCGCCGGACGGGCATCCGGTGGATATCGTCAGGTTCCCCCCGGTGGACATCGCCCAGATCGGGCGCGGCTTCGGCTGCGACGGCGTAACCGTCCGGCGGCTCGGCGACCTGCGCCCGGTGCGGGCGTGGCTGGACGGGGCGCGGGAACGACCGCTGGTGATCGACGCCAAGGTCACCTCAGCGCACGGCTCCTGGTGGCTGGAGGAGGCCTTCCGCGGCCACTAAGCTGCGGCCCGGCCGGCCAGTTCCGGCCTGGCCGTTCACCACCTCCGGGTGCTGTGGAACTACTACTCGGCCGCGGACCCGGATCCGCGCGGCCAGCCACCGCCCATACCTGCTCAGGACGATCATGGAACTGCGAGAACTCGCCGACCTCCGCTACGCGGCGGCGCTCCGGCCGCACCACGGCGGCCTGGCCCCGGACGAGGAGTACGACTCGGTACATTTCGACCAGATCACGTTCGAGGACGTGACCGCGATGAACGCCCGGTTCATCGAGTGCGCCCTCACCCAGGTGTCGTTCCAGGCCGGGCAGCTGCGCCGGGCCAGGTTCACCGATGTCTGGCTACGCGACGTCCGGATGATGATGACTGACCTGGTCGAGACGACCTGGCAGGATGCCACGTTTGCCGGGGCGGTCATCGCCGGCACGGAGGCATTCGGGGCGCAGCTGCGCCGGGTCACCTTCGCCGGCTGCAAGCTCGACTCGGTGAACTTCCGCGATGCCGCGCTCACCGATGTGACGTTCGACAACTGCCTGCTCCGCGAGGTGGACTTTGGCAGCGCGACGCTGACCAGGACCGTCTTCACCAACTCGCGGCTGGACCGGACTGACTTCAGCCGGGTGACCCTGGACCGGGTCGACCTGCGCGGCGCGGAGCTGGGCATCACGATCACCCCCGACTCGCTGCGCGGCGCGCTTATCACCAGCGCCCAGCTCATGGCCGCCGCCCCGCTGCTGGCCGAGACGCTGGGCATCACGGTGGACGACGGCGGCCCGGGCCGCCAGCCCTGATGAAGGCCGGGCCGGCCGCCGCGGGGCCGGGCGCCTTCGCGTGCTCAGGCCCCGACGGTCCCGTCGATGCCCTCCCGCAGGAAATCGGCATGCCCGCTATGCCGGGCGTACTCGTGAATCAGGTGCAGCATGACCAGCCGCAGCGACACGTCCTCGTCCCAGCTGGGCTGGCGGGCGATCACGTCCAGCGACTCCGCCGCCGCCTCGATCCGGCGCGAGTGGCCGACCTCGGCCTGCCAGGCGCCGAAGGCCTCCGCCCGGGTGCCCCCGCTCGCGTCGTAGGCCGCCTGGTAGTCACCGTCGTCCGACCATACGAGCGGGATGTCCTCCCCGTTGATCACCCGGCGGAGCCAGGTGCGCTCGACCTCGGCCATGTGCCGCACCAGGCCGAGCAGGCACAGCGTCGACGGCGGCATTGACTGGCGGCGCAGGTCCTCATCCGAGAGGCCGTCGCACTTCATCGCGAGCGTCGCGCGGTGGTAGTCCAGGAAGGCGCGGAGCATCTCGCGCTCACCGGCGATCGAAGGCGGCCCAATACGCTCGGTGGCCACGGCTGGCTCCTTCCGGCGGGGACGCGGCATCTGGTGCCGGGATCATCATGGCGCAGCACCGGGCGGTTAGGGTCGTTATTGTTACTCAGCCTTTCCCGGCGGCCGGAGCGTTCCGCCTGGCGGATGCCTGATGGGCGGCGGCTGACGGGCATGAGAACGGCATCCATCAGGCGGAACGCTATTCCAGCTCGGCCGGAAGCGGGCATTAAGTATTAAGGAATAAATGGTTGCCGCCGCCGGGAACGAAGATGTCCCGCCGGCGGCCAGCCAGGCCGCGGCGGGACATTCATCAACGACGCGGCGGCCGGCCCATGGTCGGGATGGGCCGGCCGCCGTCCGGGTTAGTCGACTGACGACATCTCGGATCGCTCCCTCGCCGCCTCCTGGCCGGGGTCGTGCTGCCCGCTGGGGCTGGCGGCGCCCACCGCGGCGAGTTCCTCCGCCGAGTACGCCATCTCGCCGTGCACCGCCAGGTCACCGACCTCCAGGACCTCATCCGGCGCGCGCAGGCTCATGAACAGGCTGAGCCCCTTGAGGATAAGGAAAGTGACGAGGCCGTCCCAGACGATGACGGTGACCGCCGCGCCGGCCTGGATCAGCAACTGCTTGGGATGCCCGTAGAACAGTCCCGCCGTGGTGATGTTCGGGGACTTGCCGAGCCCCAGGTAGACGATCATGTTGGGGTCGGCGAACAGGCCGACCAGCAGCCCGCCGAGGAGGCCGGCGAAGCCGTGGGTGTAGACCACGCCGAGGGCGTCGTCGACCTTGCTGAACGGCCAGACGTGCTTCGGCAGGTAGCTCATGGCCACCCAGACGAATCCGGAGGCGACCAGCCCGATCACCATCGCGCCGAGGCCGTTCACGTAGCCGGCCGCGGGCGTGATGGCGACCAGCCCGCAAATCATGCCGTTGACCCCGCCGACGAAGCTCGGCTTGCGCTCCTTGCTGACGAGCATGTCAAGGATGATCCAGGTCATCATGGCCACGGCGGTGGCCAGGTTCGTGTTGATCACGGCCGCGGCGGCGTCGGCGCCGGCGAAGTAGGGGTCACCGCCGTTGAAGCCGTTCCAGCCGAGCCACAGCAGGCCGGCCCCGACCGCGACGAAGGGCAGGTTGCTCGGCGCGCCGGCCTCGCGATCGCGCTTCAGCCGGGGCCCGACCATCGCGGCGGCGACGAAGCCGGAGACGCCAGCGGCCAGGTGGATCACGTAGCCGCCGCTGAAGTCGAGCGCGCCGTGGGCTCCCCACCAGCCGCCGCCCCAGAGCAGGAACGCGTTCACGGCGTAGGCGAAGGTGATCCACAGCGGCACGAACAGCAGCCACACCTTGAAGCTGATCCGGCCGATCACGCTGCCCAGGAGCAGGATCGGGGTGATCGCGGCGAACACGAACTGGAAGTAGACGAGCGAGGACTCCGGGAATCGGAACTTCGGTATCAGCCCGTCGAGCAGCGGGATGCTGGCCTGCGCCTGCTCCCCCGCATGACCGATGACGGCGGCTGGCTTACCGACGAAGGTGGAAATCCACGGATCGCCGAAGCCCATCTTGAACGCCCAGAGCACCCAGACGATCAGGGTCAGGCAGAACGCGCTGAACACCATCATCATGGCGTTCACGGCCCATTTGCGCTGTACCAGGCCGGCGTAGAGGACGGCCAGGGCCGGGATGCTCATCAGGCCGACGAGCGTTGCCGCCGTGAGCTGCCAGGCGTTGTCGCCGGCGCTCAGCCAGCTCGGATAGGGAACCACTCGGTGCCTCCAGGGGCTACGGCGAAGGGGCTTGGCCAGGTACCGGCCGGCACCCGGCCAGGTGCCAGCCGGCGGAGCCACTTCGGTGTCCGGCAGGAACTATTCCTGTCTCCCATGGCCGCGTTTCCGGCGTATTTCCCGGTTGTTACGCCACCGGCAATAGCGAGCCCTCCGCCGGGGCCTTTGTTAACAGCCTGTTTCGCCGGCCGCGCGGCGGGCGGCTCAGGACCGGCCCGCCAGCGAACCCGGCCGCCCGGAATCGGCTCCGCGGCGGAATCCGGGCCGCCCGGGAATCGGCTTTCCCAGCGGGAAGCCGGCCACTCAGAATCGGCTTCTCAGCGGAAATCCAGCCGCCTGGGATCCGTCCGTCAGCGGAAACCCAGCCGGTCCGGATGGTCCCCTCAGCAAGACCCGGGCGCAGGCCCGGCAGGCCCGGCAGGCGACGCGGGCCGCGGGATGGCGGCGGGCCGGGCGGCTGGGCCGGATATCCGCAGGCCACCCGGCCTGAGACCGGCCAGGGTCAACCCTGGCGGTGCGGGAAGTGAATCCAGGGTGAATGTCACGTTCCGGTAACAGTGTGGACATGCATCTTTGTGCCGGCTGTGCGTAGGACTTACGCTCCACACAGTCAGCTTGGTAAGCGCTTACCGCACTCTCTGACCACCCGGCACGGAGCAAGTGCCAACGCTACCGATCTTCGCGGTAAGCGCTTACCCGGGCTGACCAGCACGGCAGCCGGCGAGGTACTGGCGTCGTCACCCGGCGCCAGGCACCTCGCCGCACGAAACGGCCAGATGCACCACGCGAGCGGGCAGCAGCCCGACAGCAGCAGCCGGAGGAAACGGTGGCGGAGATTCGCGACACGGCGAACGCCCCGCCGACGATCTATGACGTAGCACGGGCGGCCGGCGTCTCGATCGCATCCGTCTCCCGGGTGCTGAACGGACAGCGCAACCCGCGCGAGGAGACCAGGGAACGAGTTCTGCAGGCGGTCGCCGAGCTTGGCTTCGCGCCGGACGGCGCGGCGCGAGCGCTGAGTGCCCGGCTCAAGGAAGTCGTGGGGGTGGCCGTCCGGCGGACCCTGGTCCTCACCAGCGACGGGGTCTTCACCGACGAGGACGAGAGCCTGCAGTTCCCCGACATGATCAACCGCGGGATCGAGATCGTGGCGCAGCGGCACGGCTTCGACTTGCTGATCAGGTCCGTGGGCGTCAGCGAGCATGACACGGGCAAGCGAATCCTCTCGCTGGCGCGCAAGAGCGACGGGCTTATCCTGCACGACCGGCTGCTCGACCCGGCCGAGCTGGACCGGCTGTCCAGGCAGATCCCGATTGTCACGCTGGCCGGCGTCCCGACCGGGACGACGGCCAATGTGCGCGGCGACAACCAGGCCGGAATGCGCCAGCTGGCCCGGCACCTGACCATCGACCATGGCTACCGCACCATCGCCTACATCAGCGGGCACACCGACAGCCCGGACAGCCTGGCCCGGCACGAGGCCCTCCAGTCCGAGGTGGCCACGGCCGGCGGCACGTTCCTGGACGGCCCCGAGTGGCGCGGCAATTACCTGGCCGTCGGCGGCGCCCGGGTCATCGACCGGATGGCCGACGGGCGGTCGTCGCTGCCGCGGGTGATCGCCTGCGGCAATGACCAGACGGCCGTCGGCGTGATGCACGCGCTCGCGGCCCGCGGGATCGAGGTACCCGGCGACGTCGCGGTGACCGGCTTCGACGACATCCCGGTGGCACGGCATCTGCGGCCGCAGCTCACCACCGTGCGCCAGCCCATCCAGGACCTGGGCGCGACTGCCTTCGAGATCCTGCACTCGATGATCAGCGACGGCCGGCCGGCCCAGCGCGACGTCGTACTGCCGACCCGGCTGGTCCGGCGGGAAAGCTGCGGCTGCCCGCCCGACCGGACGCCGGCCGCCTGGCGAACAACCGGGCCGGTCACCGACGGGAGGCTACGGCCATGAGGGTGCTGGCGCGCAGGATCGGCTTTTACATCTTGACGGCCATCGCCGCGATCACGGTTATCTTCCTCCTCCCGCGGGTGATACCGGGCGACCCCGTCAATGCGGTGCTCGCGCACATGCAGGGCCAGACGCTGACGAAGGCGTCGCTGCACGCGCTGGAGGTACAGTTCGGCCAGGACTCTACGACCGGCATCTGGGGCCAGTACCTGCACTACTGGAACAACCTGCTGCACGGCAATCTAGGAGTCTCGACCAGTGAAGGCATGGTCCCGGTGACGACCGTCATCCGCGGCGCGCTGCCGTGGACGATCGGCCTGGTCGGCACCGCGACCGTGATCAGCTTCATCCTCGGCACGCTGCTCGGCATCCTGGTCGCCTGGCGGCGCGGGACCTGGCTGGACAACCTCCTTCCGGTCACCACGTTCTTCCAGGCCGCGCCCTACTTCTTCCTCGCCTTCCTGGCCATCGACCTGTTCGCCATCAAGCTGGGCTGGTTCCCGTCCGGGAGCGCGCGGGGAATCAACGACTTCCCGGCCTTCACCTGGAGTTACATCAGCGACGTTCTCTACCATGCCGTGCTGCCGGCCCTGACGATCGTGGTGGCGTCCGCGGCCGGCTGGATCGTCGGCATGCGGAACGTGATGGTGACCACGATGGACGAGGACTATGTCCTGGTCGCCCAGGCCAAGGGACTGCCGAAACGCCGGGTCATCCGGTACGCGGCGCGCAACGCGATCCTGCCGAGCATCTCCGGCTTCTCGCTGGCCATCGGCTTCATCCTGTCCGGCGCGCTGCTGACCGAGATCGTCTTCAGCTACCCGGGCCTCGGCTTCATCCTGCTCAGCGCGGTGCAGGAGGACGACTACGCCCTGCTCCAGGGAATCTTCCTGGTGATCACGATGGCAGTGCTGCTGGCCAACCTGGCGGCGGACTTCGTCTACGTGCTGCTCGACCCGCGGACCCGGCAGGAGGCCTGACCCATGGCGATCAGCACAAGCGTGGGCGTGGGCGGCGCGGCGGCCGATGACCCCGGCCTGCTCACCGCCCCGGCCACGCCCGGTCACGGGCCGCGGCTGCGGCTGCCCAGGTCGCCGAAGGTGCTCATCGGCCTCGGCATGCTGGGCGTGTTCCTCCTGGTGGCCGTGATCGGCCCGTGGATAGCGCCTTATAACCCCAATCGCAGCTTCTCCACCACGGCCAGCTTCCCGCAGCCGCCGTCGGCCGCGCACTGGCTGGGTACCACCCAGCAGCAGCAGGACGTGTTCTCCCAGCTCCTGTGGGGCGGCCGCAGCACCGTCCTGGTCGCCTTCGTCGCCGGGCTGATCGCGACCATCTTGTCCGTCATCATCGGGGTGACCGCGGGCTACCGCGGCCACCTCACCGATGACCTGCTGTCGATGCTGGCCAACTTCTTCCTCGTGCTGCCGGCGCTGCCCCTGCTGATCGTCGTCTTCGGGTTCCTGAAGACCTCCCAGGGCGGCCACGACGTGCTGATCGGCCTCGTCATCGCGATCACCGGGTGGGCCTGGGGGGCCCGGGTGCTGCGGGCGCAGACACTCTCGCTGCGCAACCGGGACTACGTGGACTCCGCCCGGATCGCCGGCGAACGCGGCTGGCGCATCATCGGCTTCGAGATCCTGCCGAACCTGACCCCGATCCTCGCCTCATCCTTCCTGTTCACCGTGCTGTACGGAGTAGGCACCTATACCGCCCTGGCCTTCCTCGGCCTGGTCAATCCCAACCACTGGAGCTGGGGCGGCATGCTGTTCTACGCGCAGGTGGCCGGCGCGGAGCAGAGCGGGTACTGGTGGCTGTTCCTGCCGCCCGGGATCGCCGTGGCGCTGCTCGGCACCTCACTGGCGCTGCTCAACTTCGGGATTGACGAGTTCATCAACCCGCGGCTGCGCGCCGCCGGGCTGTCCCGGCGGCGCGCGCGGCGGGCCGGGGTATCCGGGCTGCCCAAGCACTTCGTGCTGGGGTTCACGCCGGTCATCCGCCAGGACGATCCCCCGGCGGGCAGTACTCTCCCGGCGGGCAGTGACGGCCAGTCCTGGCGCAGCGGAGACGGGCGATGAGCCCGGGCCGCGGTGCCGCCGCGATGACCGGCGAGCCGCTGCTCGACGTCCGCGGGCTGTGCGCCGACTACGGCGCCGGGCCCGGGGCGGTACACGCCGTCCGGGATGCCGACCTGGTGCTGCACCGGGGCGAGGTGCTCGGCCTGGCCGGGGAAAGCGGCAGCGGCAAGTCGACCCTCGCCTACGCCATCACCCGGCTGCTCCGGGCGCCCGGGATCATTACCGCCGGCAGCGTCCGCTACCACTCCGGATCAGGTCACGCGGTCGACCTGCTGGCCGCCAACGAGAACCAGCTCCGCGTGCTGCGCTGGTCCCAGATCTCGGTCGTGATGCAGAGCGCCATGAACGCGCTCAACCCCGTGATCTCCATCGGCGCCCAGCTCACCGACGTGCTGCAGGCGCACGTGCCGGGCATGAGCAAGGCCGCGCGGCGGGCCCGGGCAGGCGAGCTGCTCACCATGGTCGGCATTACCCCGGACCGGCTCGGCAGCTACCCGCACGAGCTGTCCGGCGGCATGCGGCAGCGGGTCATGATCGCCATGGCCCTCGCCCTGCGGCCCGAAGTCGTGATCATGGACGAGCCCACGACCGCGCTGGATGTGGTGACCCAGCGGGAGATCCTCGAGGAGCTGGCCGAGCTGCGCGAGCAGCTGGGATTCGCGGTGCTGTTCATCACCCACGATCTCTCGCTGCTGATCGAGATCGCGGACTCGATCGCGGTGATGTACGCGGGCCGGCTGGTGGAGCGGGCTGAGGCAGCGGCGCTTTTCCGGGCCCCCCGGCACCCCTACAGCCTCGGGCTGCTCAGTTCCTTCCCGTCCCTGCACGGGCCGCGGCGGCACATGATCGGGATCCCCGGCTCTCCTCCTGACCTGCGGCAGCTTCCGGCCGGATGCTCCTTCCACCCGCGCTGTCCGTACGTCATGGACCGGTGCCGCACCGACCTTCCCCCGCTCCTGGAGCTGCACGAGGGCAACGGGCGGCAAGCCGCCTGCTGGCTGCAGGACGGCGCGGCGGCCGCCCCGGCCGCGCTGGCGCTGCCCGCGCCGCCAGCGGGCCGGGCCGCGGAGCCCGGCCCGCCCGAATCAGCCGCCGCGCATTCCGGCCAGGCCAACCTGCGGAGCCGATCATGACGGAACTCGAAGTAACCGCGCAGCCGCCGGTCACCGGCGCGCCAGTGCTCGAGGCACGCGGCCTGACCAAGCACTTCCCGGTGCACCAGGCCCACCGGACAGCGCGCGGACGCCGGCTCGGGCGCCGGGCCGACAGCCAGGCGGCCGGCCGTCCCGTCGTGCACGCCCTGGAGGATGTTTCCCTGGCGCTGCCCAGGGCGCACGTCACCGCGGTAGTCGGGGAAAGCGGATCGGGCAAGTCGACCCTGGCCCGGGTGCTCGCCCGGCTGCTGCCGCCGACCTCGGGCGAGGTCCTGCTGGACGGACGGAAGCTGCCTGCCTCCAGCGCCGGCCGGCGGGCGTACACGCGCCAGGTGCAGCTCGTGCTCCAGGATCCGTTCTCCTCGCTCAATCCCGTGCATGACGTCCGGTACCACCTGGCCCGGCCGCTGCGCATACACGGGCTGGGCGAGAATGGGGCCAGCCTGGACGAGGCCATCACCAGCCTGCTCGAGCGAGTGTCGCTGACGCCGGCTGACCAGTTCGCCGCCAAGTACCCGCACGAGCTGTCCGGCGGGCAGCGCCAGCGGGTCGCGATCGCGCGGGCGCTGGCCGTGCAGCCGAAGGTGCTGCTGGCCGACGAGCCCGTCTCGATGCTGGACGTCTCGATCCGGCTCGGGCTGCTCAACCTGCTGGGCGACCTGCGGGAGCGCGAGGGGATCGCCATCCTCTACATCACCCACGACATCGCGTCGGCCCGGTACCTGGCCGACACGATCGCCGTGATGTATGCCGGGCAGATCGTGGAGTCCGGCCCGGCCCAGCAGGTCACCGACGAGCCAGCCCATCCGTACACGCAGCTGCTGCGCAGCGCCGCCCCGGACCCGGAGCGCGCCGGGCCACCCGTCCTGGCGGCGCGTGGCGCCCCGCCCAGCCTGGTGTCGCCGCCACGGGGCTGCCGCTTTCACCCCCGCTGCCCGCACGCGATGGCCATCTGCGCCGACCGCGCCCCGCGCGACTTCGACGTGGCCCCCGGTCACGCGAGCGCGTGCTGGCTGCACGCGAAGGACCTGGACGCGGCACAGGCCAGCCCGATCGCCCGGCCGCCCGCCGGCCAGCCTGCTTTAGCGCGCAGGTCCGCACCAGAACCGGGAAAGGAGACGCGATGAACCGGGACATCCCACCGCTGCCACCCAGCTGAGTCCTGGGCACGGCACCGCACAGCGCGCAGGCAGGCAGGACAGCACCCGGCCGGTCCGCGCTATCCCCCTGAAAACAGACCCCGGACAGGTCGAAACAAGAGGCCGGCGAGAGCCGGCCGGGCATACGGAGTTTATGCAATGAATCACAGAATCATGAAGGGCCTGATCGCAGGCGTCATCCTCGCCATGGCGGCGGCGGCGTGCAGCAGCACAGCCGCCCCCAGCGCCAGTCAGTCGTCGGCCGCCGCCACGGGCAAGCCGCTGGTGATCGACGACACCCCGATTTCGCCGATGACCGATACCTTCAACCCCTACTCGGCGACATCCACCGGCTACGTGGTAGGCGCGGAGAGCCTGTACAACGAGCCGCTGATGGTCTTCAATACGCTGAACCCGACCCAGGCGCCGTACTACCTCCTCGCCACCGCGTACAGCTGGTCCAACGGCGGCAAGACGCTGACCCTGAAGATCCGCCCGGGCGTGAAGTGGAGCGACGGGCAGCCGTTCAGCGCCAGCGACGTCGCGTTCACGTTCAACATGATCAGGACCGTCAAGGGCCTGACCACGGACGGCACGCCGGTACCGGTCAGCGCCACGGCGCCGAACGCCACCACCGCCGTGCTGAAGTTCAGCCAGGCGGAATACGCGAACCTGTTCCTGATCGGCCAGACGTACATCGTCCCGCAGCACGTCTGGACCAAGGTCACCCCCGCCACCTTCACCGACCCGAAGCCGGTCGGAACCGGGCCGTACGTGCTCGACAAGTTCACCCCGCAGGGCTTCACCCTCAAGCAGAACCCGCTCTACTGGAACAAGGCCAACGTTCACGTCCCGGAGATCTCCTACCCCGCCTACACCGCCAACTTCAATATCGTTAACCCGCTGGCCTCCGGCCAGATCGACTACGCGGGCAACGACATCGCCAACGTCCAGAACGTCTACCTGGCCAAGAGCCCGACCAACCACACCTGGTACGCCAAGGCGCCCTACCTGACCGCCAACAACGTGGTGTCGCTGATCTTCAACGTCAACAAGGCGCCGCTGAACGATCCGGCCGTGCGCCAGGCGATCAGCTTCGCGATCAACCGGCAGCAGCTCTCCTCCCAGGGCGAGACCGGTTACGAGCTGCCGGAGACGTCCACCAGCGGGCTACTGCTGCCCAGCGCAACCAGCTACCTGACCCCGGCGCTGGCGAACAACATCCCGCCGACCGGCGACCCGGCCAAGGTCACCTCCATCCTCACCGCCGCCGGCTACAAGAAGGTGGGCGGCAAGTGGTCCAAGAACGGCAAGACCATCAGCTTCTCCATCTCGGACCCGATTCCCTATTCCGACTACTACCTCGACGCGCAGGACATCGCCCACCAGCTGAACCCGCTCGGCTTCAACGTCACCGTCAACGGCATCAGCAATCCCGCGGTCTGGGATGGCGATGTCACCAACGGCACCTTCGACACGGCCATCCACTGGAGCAACCAGGGCCCGACGCCCTACCAGATCTACGACAACTGGATGGACGACACGCTGTCCGCACCGACCGGCAAGCCGGCCGCAGGTGACCTGGGCCGGTACAAGAACCCGGCCGCTCAGGCCGCGCTCGCCGCGTACGCCGCCGGCGCCACCGCCTCGGCGCAGCACGCGGCGATCAGCAAGCTGGAGAACATCATGAACACCCAGGTCCCGGTGGCCCCGCTGCTCCAGGGAGCCGACTGGTACGAGTTCTCCACCAGGGATTACGTCGGCTGGGAGTCGGCCAGCAACCCGTTCATGAACCCGACACCCGGCTCGCCGTACCTTGAGGAGACTGTCCTCCACCTCAAGCCCGCTTCCTGAGCAGACACCGGACCGCGAGGCGGAAGGAAAGCCGTAACAACCATGACAACCCCACTCCAGGGGCTGATCCCGTCCGTCCGGCCCAGCGCACGCTGGGCCGGCCGGGCGGGTGCCCAGACACCCAGAAACATCCGGGGCCGGCGATGACGGCGGGCCCCGTTAACCCGGAAAAGACGGACCCGGCCGGCGGAACGGATGCGGCCGGCCAGCCCGGCGCGGCCACCGGAACGGTCACCGACGCCAGCCTGGTGGCCATGCTCACCGTGGCGGAGAAGGTGCTGCTGCTAACCGGCGCCGACAGCTGGCGGATCCAGGGCGCCGCGGCCCTGGGCCTGCGGCCGATGACCACATCGGACGGCCCGGCCGGCGCCCGCGGCGTGATCAAGGACGAGCGCTTCCCGTCCTCCAGCCTGCCCTGCCCGTCCGCCCTCGGCGCCACCTGGGATACGGCGCTGGTGCGCGAGGTGGCCGCGGCGCTGGGCGCCGAGGCCCGGAGCAAGGGCATCGACGTGCTGCTCGGGCCGACGATCAACCTGATGCGCACGCCGCTCGGCGGCCGCGGCTTCGAGTGCTTCGCCGAGGATCCGGTGCTGACCGCCGTGCTGGCGGTCGAGTACGTCCGGGGCTTGCAGGGAGCCGGCGTCGGCGCGACGGTCAAGCACTACGTGGGCAACGACTCGGAGACCGAGCGCTGGAGTTATGACGCGCGCATCGCCGAGAACGTGCTGCGCGAGCTCTACCTGCCGCCCTTCGAGGCCTGCGTGCGCGAGGCCGGCAGCATGCTGGTCATGGCCGCGTACAACATGGTCAACGGGGTCCCGATGACCGAGCACGAGCGCCTGCTCAAGGACGTGCTCAAGGGCGAGTGGGGCTTCGACGGCGTGGTCACGTCTGACTGGCACGCGGCGCGAAGTACGACTGCGACGGCGCTCGCCACGCTCGACTTGTCCATGCCGGGGCCGGACGGGCCATGGGGCGAGTTGCTGGCGCAGGCCGTGGCCGATGGCGTGGTCCGGCCGGCGGTGCTGGACGACAAGGTCATGCGCCTGCTCCGCCTCGCCCGGCGGGTCGGCGCGCTGGCCGGAGCCGCTGATGCCCCCGGGCAGCAGGCGGATCCGCAGTTCATCGATCCCCGGCTGCTGCGCCGGGCGGCGGCGGCCTCCACCGTCCTGCTCCGCAACGAGCAGGAGGCGCTGCCGCTCAATCCGGAAGCGATCGGCAGCCTCGCGCTGCTCGGCCCGAACGCCTTCCAGCCGACCATCCAGGGCGGCGGGAGCGCGGGGGTCGTGCCGGTCAGCATTTCCACCCCGGAGCACGCGCTGCGCGCGGCGCTGGCCGGGCGGGCCACGCTGACCACCGCGCCTGGCTGCCAGACCTGGGTCATGGTGCCCGAGCCGGCGCCCGGATCGTTCCATGACCCGGATACCGGCGAGCCCGGCCTGCGGCTGGAGTTCCGCGACGCCGACGGCGCGCTGCTCCGCAGCGAGCACCGGGACTCCGCATCGCTGGCCTGGTGGGATCATGTCCCGCCGGGCGTCGGCTGGGGCGAGACCGGGCGGATCGTGCTGCTCACGTCCGTCCGGGCCGACCACAGCGGGCCGCACCTGATTGGCGCGGCGGGCGTCGGCCGGCTGTCCATCTCGGTCGACGGCAGCACCGTCGCCGACGAGCCGACCAGGGTCCCGGCTGACCCGGTGGAGGCCATGACCCGGCCGGGCGAGGTGCGTGCCGTGGTCACGCTCGAGGCCGGACGGGAAACACTGGTCCGGCTGGACTTCAGGCCCGCCGCCGACGGCGAGGGGCCGCTGGCCGTCCGCCTCGGCATCGCGGCCGACGTGGACGAGGACCAGTTGCTGGCGACCGCGGTACGGGCCGCCAGCGAGGCTGATGCCGCCATCGTGGTCGTCGGCTCGGCTGCGCTGACCGAGAGCGAGGGTTTCGACCGGACCACGCTGGCCCTGCCCGGGCGGCAGGACGAGCTGATCCGCCGGGTCGCGGCCGTCAACAGCCGGACCGTGGTCGTGGTCAACGCCGGGATGCCGGTGCTGATGCCGTGGGCCGGTGACGTCGCGGCGGTGCTCTACGCGTGGCTGCCCGGCCAGGCGATGGGCGAGGCGCTGGCCGATGTCCTGCTCGGGATCGCGGAACCGGGCGGCCGGCTGCCGGTCACCATGCCGGCCCGCGAGGCTGACTGCCCGGTCCTGCACGCCACGCCCGTTGACGGCGTGCTGAGCTACGCCGAGGGGCTGCTGGTCGGCTACCGCGGCTACGATGCGGCCGGAACCAGCCCGCAGTTCCCGTTCGGCCATGGCCTTGGCTATACGACCTGGTCGTACGAGTCGCTGCAGGTGGCCACCCCGACCCTGACGCCCGGCCGTGACCTTGAGCTGCTGGTCACGGTCAGGAACACCGGGACGCGGCCGGGCCGCGAGGTCGTCCAGGCGTACCTGGCCCCGCCGCCGGGCGACGGCACCAGGCCGGTTCGCGCGCTGGCCGCATTCGGGATCGCGGCGGCCGCGCCCGGGGAACAGGCCGAGGTGGCGCTGCGCGTGCCGGCCCGGGCGTTCGCCTGCTGGGACACTGCCGCGGGCGGCTGGGCCTGGCCCAGCGGGCAGTTCACCGTGCACGTGGGCAGGTCATCGCGCGATCTGCGGCTGTCCGGGCCGGTCACGTCCGGCTGAGCCGCCTGGCGGGCGGCTGGAGGCGGGTTCCGGCGGGCCGGGTTCCGCCCCCAGCCGGCCGCCTCCAGCCGGCCGCTCGCGGCGGCCACTCACGGCGGCCCGGACGCGACGAGTTCCGCCTCGAAGCCGTCGCCGTCCTCCAGGTAAGCCGCATAGTGCTGGTCACCGCCCGCGTGCGGATGACGGTCCGCGAACAGCAGCCGCCAGCCGTGGCGCTGCGCCGCATCGGTCAGCTCGTCCAGCCTGACCCGCGTGGCGACATGGAAGGCGAGATGGTTCAGCCCGGGACGGCATCGCTCATGGCGGTCAGCCGTGAGCGCCGGTGACTGCTCGATGACGATGTAGGTGGGCCCGGCGCGCCAGCTCCGGCCGCCGGGCCAGTCCTGGAAAAGCTGATAGCCGAGCGCGGTCAGCAGCCATCCCCAGCTGGCCACGGCCCGGTCCAGGTCCGGTACCCAGAGCTCGACATGATGCAGCGTCCCCTCGGGTGCATGGTCCATCTGCCCAGCATGCCGTCACTCCCGGCCGCCGTCCTGGCTCCCCGGATCCGGCCCCTGGCCGGGGCGGTGCGTTACACCGGGCCGATTAGCTCCCGGATGAACGGCCGGAATCCGCTTCGCTGGTAGAGCCGGGCGGCGGCATTGCCCTCCACGACGGCGACCGACCAGAACCCGACGCCGCGCGCCCGCAGCAGCTCGCGGGCCGCGTCCAGGAGCATGGTGCCGATCCCGTGGCCGCGCGCAGGCCCGGCCACCGCAAGAGACTCCAGCTCGCCGACTTCCTCGCCGAGATCCCAGGTCGGCCCGGGTCCGGTCAGCCGGACCAGCGCGTACCCGACGGCCGCCTGGTGCGGCGCCGCCACGGGGACGGCCAGCAGCAGCCACGCCCGGCCGCCCGACAGCCAGGCCTCGTACTCGCGGCGCCGGCGGCGCCACGCCTCGTCATCGGTCCGGACCGGCAGCCGGTCCGCGGTCAGCGTCCGGTGGTGCTCGACCATGCCCTTGAAGAGCGGTCCCACCTCAGCCAGCCTGGTCTCGTCGGCCGGGACCACGCGGTACTCGATTGCCACCCCGGCCACGCTACCGGTCGGGGCGGACGTCGGGCCCGGGCGCCGTCACGGGGCGACGCGGTAGTGATAGCCATGGTGGTCGGCGAAGCCGGCCCGGTGGTACAGCGACCGGGCGGGCGCGTTGTCGTCCGCGACTTGCAGGTAGATGCCCGGTATCCCGCGGTCCCGGGCCAGCGCCGCCAGCGCGGCGATGAGCCGGGTCGCGAGCCCGCGGCGCCGGTGGGATGGCCGGACCTCGAAAGCGGTGAGGCCCGCCCACTCGCCCGAGACCGCCATCCGGCCGATCGCGACCACCTCGCCCGCCTCGCGGACGGAGGCGAACACCTGCCACGGTGCGGACACCAGCAACCGCCGCGAGATCGGCGGCGGCAGCTGGCCACGGTAGCGATAAAGCGCCAGCCAGCCGCGGTCGGGCGCCGCCGCCAGGTCGACACCGGCCGGCCCGGGCGCGTCCGGCCCGGGCGCGGCCGACCGCGCGACGATGCCGGGCACCGCCGTCATCACCGTCGCTGGCCCGGACCGGATCGGCCAGCCCCGCTCGCTGAGGAACCGGTCAATCCCGATGCGCTGCGGCTGGCCCAGCGGGAACGGGACGGCCACCATCGGCGGCAGGCCGCGCGCCTGGTACCACCGGCCGACCTGGTCAAGCGCCGCGGCCAGCGGCAGGCCCGGATCGCCGATCGCGAGCGCGCTGTTCGCCCGGCCGGTGAAACCGCCGGCCGCGCGGAGCAGCCAGCGGCCGAGCCGGGCCTCCTCCGGCGCCCGCCAGCCTCCGGCCGCGGCCTGCTCGAGGTCGGGAATCGAGATCTCCATGACCAGCAAGCCTGCCGGTCCGGACGCGCGGGCCAGCACGAGGGTGCGGCCACCGCCGGGCACCCTGGGCCCTCCCCCGGCATTCTGCCTGCTACCAGCGTGCAACCGGTTGCGCTCTGTCCCGAAACCCCCAGCCCGGATTCTGGCCATAGACGCCAGAACCGGCCGGAACCGCGCTGGTGTCGCCCACCTCGACCCTGTGCTGCGAGAATGTGATCATGCAGACCAGGCGTGACGGGTCCACGGCCGGCTCAGCTGGATCGCTGCTGAGCATCGGGTCGAGCGGCTCGATTCTGTCCATCGGCTCAAGCGGGTCGATCCTGTCCATCGGCTCGGCGGGGTCGATCCTGTCGATCGGCTCGGCTGGGTCAGTGGCTTCGGTGTTCTCGGTCGGCTCGGCGGTGAGCGCAGGCTCCGTCTTGTCCGGCTTCTCGTACTTGTCCCTGCTGGCCTGGCGGTCCAGTCGGACCATCGGGCGAGGGCGGACGGCACAAGGTGAGTGAGCAGGCGGCTTACCCGGTCATCGGCATCCCGGCCGCCGGGTCTGGTGCGCCGCCGGCGCCCGCTAGCTAGTGTCGTGTCCGTGAGGGTCACGGTCCTGGGCGGCAGCGGCGCCTGGCCAACTGCACGGCAGGCCTGCAGCGGGTACCTGGCCGAAAGTGACGGCTTCCTGCTGCTCATCGATCCGGGCTATGCCACTTTGCCCCGCCTGCTAGAGCACGCCGCGGCCAGCGCGGTCGACGCGGTGCTGGTCAGCCACCGGCATGCGGATCACTGCGCCGACCTGAGCCCGCTGCTGCGAGCCCGGGCGATGAGCGAGGATCCGCCGGGCGCGCTGGCCGTGCATACGATGCCGGGCGCGGTGGACGCGGTCCTCGCACTGGATCCTTCGCGGCTGCAGGACGGGTCATTCGTGCTTCGCGAGTTCACGCCGCCGGAACGGTTCAGCATCGGCCCGTTCGAGATCAGCAGCTGGCTGCTGCCGCACCATGTGCCCAATGCCGGGGTGCGGCTGACCACCGGCGGAGCCGTGCTGGCCTACACCGGCGACACCGGCCCCAGCCCCGCAATAGCCACCATGGCCCGCGGCGCCGACCTGCTGCTGGCCGAGGCCACGCACCCGCGCGTCGTCCCGGCGGACTCCGCTGCCTACCTGAGCAGCGCCGTTCAGGCCGGCCAGCACGCGGCCCGGGCCGGCGCCGGGCGGCTCGTGCTGACCCACCTGTGGCCAGGAACGGATCCGGCGGTCGCGCGGGAGGCAGCGACGGGCACGTTCACCGGCCCCATCGAGGTGGCGGATCCCGGGCTGGTCATCGACCTGCCCTGATTCAGAGGCTGATGTTCGCCGGGACAAGCCGCCACGCGCCACCGGTTTGCCACCGCCCCGGCCTACGGGGCGGCGTCTTCCACCCGGCGCTGGAGCTTGTTCATGCCGCGCAGCCACCGGTCGGTGTCGGTGGCCCGCCCGGCGTACATCTCCGCGACCTGCGGATGCGGCAGGATCAGGAACCGGCCGTCGGCGATCCCCTTCAGCACCGCGTCGGCGACGGCCTCGGGCTGGATGATCGCGTCGCCGAGCACGACCTCGGCCGCGGGATCGGTGCCGTCCAGCATCCCGGTCCGGACCCCCAGCGGGCAGATCACCTGGACGGTCAGGCCCCGGTGCGCGTAGGTGACGGCCATCCACTCGGCGAAGCTGAGCGCCGCGTGCTTGGTCACCGAGTACGACGCGGTCCCCGGCATGGTCAGCAGCCCGGCCGCGGACACCGTGCAGATCAGGTGCCCGCTCCCCCGCTCCAGCCACGGGCCGATCAGCAGCCGCGCCGCCCGGACGTGGGCCATGACGTTGACCTGCCACGACGCGTCCCAGTCCGAGTCCGGCGCCTCGGGGCCGCCGGTGCGCACGATCCCGGCATTCGCGCAGTAGATATCGATCTCGCCGAGCACTTCGGTGGCCCGGGCGATCAGCGCGGCGACGCCGTCCGCGGACGCCGCATCGCCGGGCACGGCCGTCGCCCCGCATGAGGCCGCGACGGCCGACGCGGCGGCGGCGTCGATGTCGTTCACCACCACCCGGGCGCCCTCGGCGGCGAACCGGCGGGCCAGCGCCGCGCCGATCCCGCTGCCCGCGCCAGTGACCACGATTCCCGCGTTAGCTACCGAATTCATCGCGAGCCTCCCGGCGGGGAGCCAGCGGGGCCGCCCGGGCCCGCCGCCGGAGCGGGCGGGGCAGGAAGATCAGCCAGCCAGGCCAGCGACGCGCGGTGCAGGTCCGGCGTGCCGAACCCGATCGAGGCGCTCTTCGCCCGCTTCAGGTACAGGTGCGCGGGGTGCTCCCAGGTGAAGCCGATGCCGCCGTGCAGCTGCACGGATTCCTGGCTGGCCCGGACCGCGATGTCACTGCAGGCCGCCTTGGCCAGTGCCACCGCGACCGCCGTGTCCGGATCGCCCGTGGCCAGGCAGGCGGCCGCGTACCTGGCCGCCGCCCGCGCCTGGGTCACGCCGACCCACAGGTCGGCCAGCCGGTGCTTGAGCGCCTGGAACGAGCCGACCGGGCGGGCGAACTGCCGCCGCTCCTTCAGGTAGGCGACCGTCATCTCGACGCACCGCTCGGCCAGGCCGAGCTGCTCGGAGGCGAGCATCGCCGCGCCCGCGGTCAGCGCGGCCAGCACCGCGCGCTCGGCGGCCGGGCCGGCCGCGACCGGCCGCCCGGCTGCGCCGTCCAGCGTCAGGTCGCATAGCTGCCGGGTCATGTCCAGCGACACCACGGGCGTGACGACCACGCCGGGGTCGGCGGCGGACACCGCGTACAGCCCGTACGGCACGCCGTCCGCCGGGACCAGCAGGACGCCGGCCGGGAGCGCGTCGATCACCGAGGTGACGGTCCCGCTGAGGCGGCTGACGGCGGCCGGGTCACCGGCCCGCGGCGGGCCGACCCGCACCGTCGCGACCGGCAGGCGGCCGGGAGCGGACGGGAACGGCACCGCGAGCGCGGCCGTGGTGGTACCGGCGGCCAGGCCGGTCAGCAGCTCGCCGTCATCGGCCGAGATGGCCGCGGCCGTAGCGACGACGGAACTACCAAGATAGGGAACGGGGCACGAGGACCGCCCGATCTCCTCCGCGACGACGGCCGCCTCCCGGAATGTCGCGCCCGCGCCGCCGTGGGCCTCGGCGATCAGCAGGCCGGCGCAGCCGAGGTCGGCCGCGAGAGCCTGCCACAGCCCGGTGTCGTAGGTCTGCGGGGTCTCGGTCCTGGCGATGACGGCGGCCGGCCCGGCCCGGTCCTCGAGCAGGGCGCGGACGGCGGCGCGAAGCTCGGTTTCCGTCTCGCCGTACAGCAGGCCCGGCAGCCCGGTACTGGTCGCGGACCCGGCGGCCCGCCCGGCCTGGGTCGTCTGCGTGGCCTGGGTCACCGCGGCAGGTCCTTCCATGGCACGTCCTTGTCCACCCGGATCTCCGGCGGCAGCCGGAGGACCCGCTCGGCGATGATGTTGCGCAGGATCTCGGAGGTGCCGCCCTCGATCGAGTTCCCGCGGGCGCGCAGGTACCGGTAGCCGGGGTCACGGCCGTAGAAGTTGGCTCCCTCGGGCCTGCGCATGGTCCAGTCGTCGTACCGCAGCCCGTCCTCGCCCGCCAGCTCGACCTCGAACTCGGAGATTTCCTGGTTCAGCCGGGCGAAGACCAGCTTGGCGGCTGACCCTTCCGGGCCGGGCTGGCCGACGGCGAGCTGCTGGCGCAGCCGCTCGCCCGCCAGCCGGGCGACCTCGGCGTCGGCCCACAGCCGCAGCAGCCGGTCGTGCAGCCCGGCGGTGCGGTGCTGCGGGTGCTCGCGCCAGGCCGCCGCGGCGGAGCCGATCATGCCGCCCTCACGCGGGATCGCCGCGCCGCCGATGGCGACCCGCTCGTTCATCAGCGTCGCGGTGGCGACCTGCCAGCCCTGGCCGACCTCCCCGATCCGGTCGGCATCGGGAATCGGCACGTCGGACAGGAACACCTCGTTGAACTCGGCCTCGCCGGTGATCTGCCGCAGCGGCCTGACCTCGACCCCGGGCGCGGTCATGTCGACGCCGAAGTAGGTCATGCCCTGGTGCTTGGGCACGTCCGGGTTGGTGCGGGTGAGCAGCAGCCCCCACCGGGCCAGGTGCGCCGAGGAGGTCCACACCTTCTGGCCGGTGGCGGCCCAGTCGCCGGTCTCCGGGTCGCGGACCGCGCGGGTGGCCAGGCCGGCCAGGTCGGACCCGGCGCCGGGCTCGCTGAACAGCTGGCACCAGATCTCCTCGCCGGTCCACAGCGGCCGGAGCCAGCGGCGTTTCTGCTCATCGGTGCCGAACGCGAGGATCGTGGGCGCCGCCATGCCCAGGCCGATCCCGATCTTCTCCGGGTTGTTGCCGGGAGCCCCGGCCGCGGTGAACTCGGCGTCGACCGCCTGCTGCAGCGCGCGGGGCAGGCCCTGGCCGCCGAGGCCGGCCGGGTAGTGCACCCAGGCCAGGCCGGCGTCGAACCTGGCCCGCAGGAAGCCGAGCCGGTCCCCGGCGGCCGGGTCGTGGGCGGCGAGGAAGTCACGGACCTGGCCGCGCAGGTCCTCGGCGGTGCCCGGGGCGGCCTTACCTAGCACAGCGGGCCGCCCGCTACGTAGATCACCTGGCCGGACACGAACCCGGCGCCCTCGCTGGCCAGGAAGGACGCGACGTGCGCGACGTCCTCCGGCTGGCCGACGCGGCGCACCGGGATCTGGGACGCGGCCATCTTCTGGAAGTCGTCGAAGCCCACGCCGACCCGGGCCGCCGTCGCCGCCGTCATGTCGGTGGCGATGAACCCGGGCGCGATCGCGTTGGCGGTGACGCCGAACTGGCCGAGCTCGATGGCCATCGTCTTGGTCAGACCCTGCAGGCCCGCCTTGGCCGCGGAGTAGTTCGACTGGCCGCGGTTACCGAGCGCGGAACTCGACGACAGGTTGATGATCCGGCCGAACCGCTGGTCGACCATGTGCTTCTGGGCCGCCCGGCTCATCAGGAACGTGCCCCGCAGGTGCACGCCGAGCACCGTGTCCCAGTCATCCTCGGTCATCTTGAACAGCAGGTTGTCCCGGAGCACGCCCGCGTTGTTGACCAGCACCACGGGCGGGCCGAGCCCGTCGGCGACCTTCGCGACCGCGGCGTCGACCTGGTCCGCCTGGCTCACGTCGGCGCCCACGGCCAGCGCGCGGCCGCCGGCCGAGGTGATCGCGTCGACGGTGCCGGAGCAGTCGCTTTCCTTCAGGTCGAGCACGGCGACCGCGAGCCCGTCGGCGGCAAGGCGGCGGGAAGTGGCCGCGCCGATGCCCCGCGCGCCACCGGTGACGATGGCGACCCGCTGTGCTTCGTCTGGCATGTATTCCTCCTGGGCAACTGTGAGACTGCGGTTTCCCGCGGGCGTATCTGCCCCCGGCTAGCGGTGCGACTTGAGCTCGCGCCAGGCGAGCGAGCGCTTGTGCACTTCGTCCGGGCCGTCGGCGAACCGGAGCGTGCGGGCGCTGGCCCACAGGTGGGCCAGCGGGAAGTCCTGGCTGATGCCCCCGGCGCCATGGGCCTGGATGGCCTTGTCGATCACCCATTCGGCCATCGCCGGGGTGACGATCTTGATGGCCTGGATCTCGCGGTGCGCGCCCTTGTTGCCGACCGTGTCCATCAGCCAGGCGGTCTTGAGCACCAGCAGCCGGGCCTGCTCGATCCGCACCCGCGATTCGGCGATCCAGTCCTGGATCACGCCCTGCTCGGCCAGCGGCTTGCCGAACGCGGTCCGGCTGCTGACCCGCTGGCACATCATCGTCAGGGCGCGCTCGGCCGCGCCGATCTGGCGCATGCAATGGTGAATCCGGCCGGGGCCGAGCCGGGCCTGGGCGATCGCGAAGCCGTCGCCCTCCCCCGCGATCAGGCTGGCGGCGGGCACCCGCACATCGCGGAACTCGACCTCGGCGTGGCCGCCGTGCGTCCCGTCGGTGTAGCCGAAGACCCGCATGCCGCGCTCGACGGTCACGCCCGGGGTGTCCCGCGGCACCAGGATCATGGACTGCTGGCGGTGCCGCTCGCCATCGGGGTCGGTCTTGCCCATCACGATCAGGATCTCGCAGCGCGGGTCCATCGCCCCGGACGACCACCATTTCCGGCCGTTGATGACGTACTCATCGCCACGCCGCTCGATGCTGGTGGAGATGTTGCTGGCGTCGGAGGAGGCGACGTCCGGCTCGGTCATGCAGAACGCGGACCTGATCTTCCCGTCCAGCAGCGGCTTGAGCCAGCGGTCCTGCTGCTCGGCGGTGCCGAACTCGGCCAGCAGTTCCATGTTGCCGGTGTCCGGCGCGGCGCAGTTCAGCGCCTCCGGCGCGATGGCCGGGCTGTGGCCGGTGATCTCCGCGAGCGGCGCGTACTGCAGGTTGGTCAGTCCGCCGCCGCCGGGGTGCTTCGGCAGGAACAGGTTCCACAGCCCCCGGCTGCGGGCCTCGGCCTTCAGCTCGTCGATCACCGGCGGCCGCACCCAGATCCGGCCCGCAGCCTCGGCCTCCGCGACCTGCTCGGCGAACACCTTCTCGGCCGGGTAGACGTGGGAGTCCATGAACGCGAGCAACTGGGCCCGGAGCTGCTCAGTACGTGCGTCGTATGCGAAGTCCATGCCGCCTCCCGACGAGTCCGGACCAGACTATCTACCGGCCGGTATGGCTCAACGCTACGGTCATCTCATGGCGCTGGTCGAGACGATCCGGGGCCCGGTTGACGTGACCGGCCTGGGCACCACCCTGATGCACGAGCACGTGTTCGTGCTCAGCGAGGAAATCCGGCAGAACTATCCCGGCTACTGGGACGAGGACGTCCGGGTCGCCGATGCCGCCGCCAAGCTGACCAGGGCGAAGCAGCGCGGCATCGACACCATTGCCGATCCGACGGTGCTCGGCCTCGGCCGGGACATCGGGCGGATCAAGCGCGTCGCCGCGCTGACCGGCATCAACATCATCGTCGCGACCGGCCTGTACACGTTCGGTGACGCGCCCATGTACTTCCGCTACCGGGGCCGGCGCAGCGGCAGCGGCGGCCAGGACCCGATGACAGAGATGTTCGTCTCGGACATCACCGGCGGGATCGCCGGGACCGGGGTGAAGGCGGCCTTCCTCAAGTGCGCGATCGACGCCGAGGGGCTGACCCGGGGCGTGGAGCGGGTGCTGCGGGCCGTGGCCCAGGCGCACCTGGCCACCGGCGCCCCGGTGACCGTGCACACGCACCCGGCCAGCCGGTCGGGACTGGTCGCGATCGGCGTCCTGGCCCAGGAGGGCGCCGACCTGAGCCGGGTGGTGATCGGCCACAGCGGCGACACCGATGACCTGGACTACCTGGCCGAGGTGGCCGACGCCGGCTGCCTGCTGGGGATGGACCGGTTCGGGGACACCGACCCGCCCGCGTTCGGGCAGCGGGTCAAGACGGTCGCCGGGATGTGCGAACGCGGTTACGCGGCCAGCATGGTGCTCTCCCACGACACGGCCTGCTTCATCGACTGGTTCCCGCACGACGACGAGCTGGCCGGGGACTACACCCACATCCACGACCACGTGCTGCCCGCACTCGCCGAACTCGGCGTTACCGCCGGGCAGATCGAGACCATGCTGGTCACCAACCCGCGCCGCTACTTCACGCCGCCGTCGTAGTCATCCGCCACCTCCCGCCGCTAGCATCCGCTCAGATCCGGCCCGCGTGGCGACCCGCCGCGCAGCGGCCCCGGTCCGGGTCGTGAACCCAAGGAGCCCGCGCATGCCCCCCACGCACGTTCATTTCAACGGCAGTGTCAACCTGGCTGACACCGAGACGGTGCTGCGCGAGATCACCGCCCGGGTCCCGTCCGGGCTGCGGCGCATTCCCGATGGCGAGACCGGGGACCGGGGCAACTGGATCTTCTTCCAGATGCAGAAGTTCCAGCAATCTGAATCGCTGGTTCCGGCGCGCCCGCTCGACGGTCCGCCCGACTACGAGCAGCTACCGCAGCTGCGGCTGGCCGACGGGGTCGATCCGGCGGACATGACCTGGCCGGATCTCGGCTACGCCGGGGCCTACCTGCAGTCGTATGCGACCTTCGCCGCACTCCGGGATCAGGGCGTGATTCCCGGTGGCGTCCGCTTCCAGGTCCAGTACCCGACGCCGCTCGCCTCGATCAGCGCCTACGTCGTCCCCGAGCAGCAGGAGCTGCTGCTCGGCTCGTACGAGCGGGCGATGTTCGCCGACCTGGGCCGGCTGCTCGCGGCCATCCCGCACTCCGAGGTGGCCGTGCAATGGGATGTCGCGGTGGAGTTTGGCCTGCTGGAGCAGGCCTTCGGGCCCGGCGCCACGCAGGCCTTCGATGCGATCATCGCGAACCTGGCCCGCTGCGTGGACCAGGTACCCGCCGGGATCCCGGCCGGCCTGCACCTGTGTTACGGGGACCTCGGTCATCAGCACTTCAAGCAGCCTGAATCGCTGGCCCTGCAGGTCCGCGTGCTCAATGCGGTCATCGCCGCGGCCCGCCGCCCGGTGAGCTTCGTCTCCTTCACCGTGCCGCAGTACCAGCACCAGGAGGCCTACTTCGCGCCACTGGCCGAGCTCGCGGCGGCCCCCGGCACCGAGCTCAACTTCGCGCTGGTGCCGTATCACCCGGCCGATCAGGCCCCCGGCACGACCGATGAGCAGGTACGGCTGATCGACGCGGCCCTGGCGGCCAGCCCGGGCGCCCGCCCCGGCTGGGGTATCTGCACCGAGTGCGGCATGGGACGCGCGGGCCGGGAGGAGATCCCCGGGCTGCTGGACTTGCACCGGGAGATCGCCGCGGCCCGCTGAGCAATCCTGCCCTGGGCAATCCTGCGCTGGGCGATCGGGCGCGGGGACAGCGGTCCGGAGTGGGCCTCGCGGTGGCCGGCCGCCGCTCGATAACCTGCCCAGTATGAGCAGCATCGACGAGATAGCCGACCGGTATGTGGAACGAGCCGCGGAACTCGATCCGGTCGGTGCCACGGCCATCGGCATCGCCGGCTATGACGACCGGATGCCGGACCTCAGCCCGGCCGGATTCGCGGCCCGGGCCGACCTGGACCGCGCCACCGTCGTGGCCCTGGTTGAGGCCGTCGCCACCGGCGAGCGCGAGCGGGTCGCGAAGGCAGCGATGCTGGAGCGGCTCGGCCTGGCCGTCGAGCGATACGACGCGGGCGACGTCACCGGCGACCTGAACGTCGTGGCCAGCTGGCTGCAGGAAGTGCGCATGATCTTCGATCTGATGCCCGCCGACGGCGAGGAGGCGCAGCGGAACCTGGTCGCCCGGATGGCCGCGGTGCCGGACGCCTATGCGGGGTTGCGCCGCACCTACGCGGCGGCCGCAGGCCAGGGCCGGGTCGCCGCCGCCCGCCAGGTCAGGGCCTGCGCCCGGCAGTGCGCCGAATGGTCGTCGCCGGTCAACGGCTTTTACCGCGGGCTGGCCGGGCGTACCGGGGCGACCGGGGCACTGCGGGCCGAGCTCGATCAGGCCGCAGCGGCCGCCGCGGCGGCGACCGCCGAGTTCGGCCAGTTCCTCGAAACCGGGTTGCTGCCGCTGGCGCCGGAGCACGACGCGGTCGGCCGGGACCGTTACGCGCGCGCCTCGCGCGACTTCCTCGGGGCCGCGATCGACCTGGACGAGGCGTACGCCTGGGGCTGGGGCGAGGTCCTCCGGATCGAGGCGGACATGGCGCGGCTGGCCGGCCAGATCGTGCCGGGCGGCACGCTGGCCGACGCGGTGACGGCGCTGAACGCCGATCCGGCGCGGCGGATCGCCGGCCGGGAGAACCTGCGGGCCTGGATGCAGGAGTTCGCCGACAACGCCATCGCCGAGCTGAACGGCACGCACTTCGACATCCCGGCACCTGCCGTCCGGATCGAGTGCATGATCGCCCCGACCAGCAGCGGGGGGATCTATTACACCGGCCCGAGCGAGGACTGGACCCGGCCGGGCCGGATGTGGTGGGCGCTGCCCGACGGCCTGGAGGAGTTCTCCACCTGGAAAGAGATCACCACGATCTATCACGAGGGCGTGCCCGGCCATCACCTGCAGATCTCGGAGGCCGTCTTCCAGCGCGAAAGCCTCAACCGCTGGCAGCGGCTGATGTGCGGTACGTCCGGGCATGCCGAGGGCTGGGCGCTCTACGCCGAGCGGCTGATGGAGGAACTCGGCTATCTCGCCGATCCCGGCGACCACCTCGGGATGCTCGACGCGCAGCTGCTGCGGGCCGCGCGGGTGGTGGTCGACCTGGGCGTGCACCTGGAGCTGCCCATTCCGGCGGGCACCGGCTGGCACGAGGGCGAGACCTGGGACGCGGACCTGGCCTGGGAATTCCTGCGCTCGCGCGTTCAGATGGACGAGGACATGCTGCGATTCGAGCTGGAACGCTACCTCGGCTGGCCGGGCCAGGCGCCGTCGTACAAGCTCGGCGAGCGGATCTGGCTGCAGGCCCGCGAGGATGCCCGGAACCGCCAGGGCGCCGATTTCAGCCTCAGGGAATTCCACCGCCAGGCCCTGGCCCTGGGCTCCATGGGCCTGGACCCGCTGGTCGAGGCGCTGGGCCGGCTGTAGCCGGGCCGGGCGGGCCGGTACTTCAGCAGCAGCTGGCTGATCCAGAAATTTACTTCAGCAGCAGGTGGCTGATCCGGAAACTGGCGACGTAGAGCCCGGCCACGCCCATGACCGCCAGGTACGCCACGTGCCAGAGCAGGGCGGGCCCGACCGCGCCGAGGGTGAGCCCGCGCATCAGGGCCACCCCCTGATAAAGCGGCGTGCACTCCACGATGATCTGGATCGGCCGGGGGTAGACGCTCAGCGGGTAGAACGTGGTGGAGAACAGGAACATCGGCAGCGTCACCAGCGTCACGAACTCGAAGTGCTGCCAGCTGCGCATGAACGTGGTAGCCGCCATCCCGGCGGCGGCGAACGCGAACCCGATGAGCAGCGCGGTCGGCAGCGCCAGCACCGCCCACGGCGAGTGCAGGAGCCGCAGGGCCAGCATGACGATCAGGAATGCCGACCCGTACAGCCCGCCGCGGATCAGCGCCCAGGAGATCTCCCCCAGCGCGATGTCGCCGGAGCGCATCGGCGTGGCCAGCGCGGCGTCGTAGAGCTTGTTGTACTTGAGCCGGAAGAAGACGTTGAAGGTCGAGTCGAACACCGCGCCGTTCATCGACGAGGTCGCGAGCAGGGCGGGAGCCACGAAGCTGGTGTAGCCGACCGGGCCGTTGGGACCGGCCACGTTGCCGACCAGCGCGCCCAGCCCGACGCCGATGGACAGCAGGTAGAACAGCGGCTCGAAGAATCCGGAGATGAGGATCAGCCAGGCATGCTGGTAGACCCGTGCATGCCGTTCGACCAGATGGCGGCTGCCGCGGCCGCCCAGCGACCCGCGGGCCAGCCAGGATACCGGGATCACCCGCAACGGCAGGTTCCGGGCGGCCGGCAGCTGGACGCTAGACATAGAGCCGCCTGGCGTAGGTCCGGTTACCGGCCACGATCCCGGCCGCGGTAAGCGCCGCGAGGTAGCCGATATGCAGCAGCGCCTCGCCGATCGTGGCCGTGCCCAGGCTGAGCGAGCGGCACAGCGCCACCCCGTGCCACAGCGGCGTCGCGTAGGCAATCGGCTGCGCCCACCCGGGCAGCTGGCTGACCGGGAAGAACGTGCCGGAGAACAGGAACAGCGGAATCAAGCCGAACCGGAAGATCAGGGCGAACGACGTGTCCTTCAGCACCGTGATCGCCCACGCCTCGATCGGGGCGGCGAACGCCAGCCCGGTGAGCACCGCGACCGGCAGGGCGGCCAGCACCCAGGGCGACTGGGCCGCGCCGAAGGCGACCATCACGACCATGAACACCGCGCAGTTCATCACCAGCCGCATCGTGGTGAACAGCAGGTGCCCGTGGAACAGGTCCGCGGGCCGCAGCGGCGTGGACACGGCGGCGTAGTAGGTGCGGCGCCACTTGACCGACCCGAGCACCGGGTAGGTCGACTCGCCGATCCCGGTCTCCATCGCGGCCGCGGCCAGCAGCCCGGGGGCCAGGAAGGCGAGATAGCTGATGCCGCCGAGCTTGGCCGAGCCGTGCTGGTTGACCAGGGTGCCGAGGCTGATGCCGATGGCGCCCAGGTAGAGGACCGGGTTCAGCACGCTGGAGTAGATCGTTCCGCGCCAGGTCCGGCGGTAGTTCGTGGTCCAGTACCGCAACTCGCGCACCGCGAATGACCAGGAGGAAGCCGGCTGGGCCGGTACCCCTCCGGCGGCCGGCGCTTGCCGGGCGGCCAGGGCCATCAGTCCTCCAGTCGCCGGCCGGTCAGCCGCAGGAACACGTCTTCCAGCGTGCTACGGCGAACCAGTGATGTCAGCGGCTCGAGTCCGAGGTCCCGGACGGCAGTCAGGGCGATATCCCCGTTTGGAATGTAAAGCAGTATCCGGTCGGCGAGCACTTCCATCCGCTGCGCGCGCAGGTCGGCCAGCTTCTCCGCGGCCTGCTCGTGCTGGCCGGGGTCGAAGCGGAGCTCGAGCACCTCGGCGGTCGAGTACTGCGCGATCAGCTCGCGCGGCGAGCCGGCCGCCGCGATCTTGCCGCGGTCCATCACGACCAGGCGGTCGCATAGCTGCTCGGCCTCGTCCATGTAGTGCGTGGTCAGGACCAGCGTCACGCCCTGCTGCTTGAGCCGGAACAGCCGGTCCCAGACCACGTGCCTGGCCTGCGGGTCCAGCCCGGTGGTCGGCTCGTCGAGGAGCAGGATCTCCGGCTCGCTGATCAGCGAGCGGGCGATGGTCAGCCGCCGCTTCAGGCCGCCGGACAGCGGCTCGACCTGATCCGCGCCGCGATCGGACAGCTGGACGAACTCGAGCAAACGGTCGGTGCGCTCGCTGATCACGCTGCGTGGCAGGCCGAAGTAGCGGCCGTAGATGAGCAGGTTCTCCCGTACGGTCAGCTCGACATCGAGGGTGTCCTCCTGCGGCACCACGCCGAGCCGGGCCCGGATCGCCGGCCCGTCCGCGACCGGATCGAGGCCGAGGATGGACAGCTCGCCGCCGGTCGGCGGCGAGACGCAGCCGATCATGCGCATGGTGGACGACTTGCCTGCGCCGTTCGGGCCGAGGAAGCCGAACGCCTCGCCCCGGCGAAGATCGAAGTCGATCCCGTCGACCGCAACGAAATCCCCGAAACTCTTCGTCAGCCCGCGGGCGCGGATGAGCACTTCGGGATCAGACATCACGCCGATGTTACCGGGCTGGCCCGCTATTTCCGAAAGGGTATTCCGGCCCGCGGCCCGGGCATCCGGCGATCCGCGGCGCCCGGCCGGGCCCGCTGCCCGGGGCCCGGCCTGGCCATGTGGCGCCGGCGGGCGCCGGGCGCACGGTATTCTCGCAGGGCACGCCCCCGTCAGCGCGGAGCCTGACCGGGGCCCGGAAAGGTGGCCAGGTGAGCTTCATCCGCGAGCTCTATGCGAGGTTCCGGCACCTGATCCACGAGCTGGCCAAGTTCGGGGTCATCGGCGGCCTCGCGTTCGTCATCACGTACGGCGGGACCAACCTGCTGCACGTGCAGGGTCACGTCGGCCCGCTGACCTCCAACGTGCTGGCCACCGTGGTCGCGACGGTGTTCTCCTTCGTCGGCAACCGGTGGTGGACGTTCCGGCACCGGGAACGGACCGGGATGAGCCGCGAGACGGTCCTGTTCTTCGTGCTGAACGGGGTCGGCCTCGGCATCCAGCTGGCCTGCATCGCCTTTACTTACTACGCGCTGGGCCTGACCGACCATTTCAGCTACAACGTCGCGCTGCTGGTCGGCATCGCGCTCGGCACCCTGTTCAGGTTCTGGTCGTATCGCAAGTGGGTGTGGACGGCATCTCCGGCCGCCGCGCCGCCGCCGCCCCGCGTCCTGGTCAACGGCCCAGCCGGGCCGAGCTGAGCCAGATCGCCCCGGCTGGCAAGGTCGCCCCGGCTGGCTGGCCGCTGCGCGTGGCTAGGCCGCGCAGCGGGTTCCCGCGGCCTGGCCCGCCTTCGCGACCAGGGTTGAAATCGGCTGGCTGAGCGCCGCGCTGCCCTGCTGCTGGGTGATCTCGCCGGTCGCGACCAGCCGCCCGACGACGTGCACCTCGCGTGCCCTCGCCTGGCCCGGATGCCGCAGCGGATCGTCCTGCGTGGGCCCCTGGACGAGGCCGGCCAGCAGCGCCGCCTGCGCCCAGGACATCTGGTCCGGCGGCACCGCGAAGTAGCCGCAGCTGGCCGCGGCCAGGCCGTAGTCACCGTTGCCGAAGTACGCGACGTCCGCGTACATCCGCAGGATCTGCTCCGAGCTGTAGGTCATGAACAGCTTGACGGCCAGGCTGACCTGCTCAAGCTCGTCCGTCGTGCTGGACTGGCCGCTGGTGTACAGCAGCTTGGCGAGCTGCTGGTAGATGGTCGCGCCGCCCTGGTCGGCGGTGCCGCCGCCGGTCAGCCAGCTGGCCGCGACCCTGGCGATGGCGAACGGGTCGATACCCGGCTCGTAGCCGAACCGGTGATCCTCGGTGGCCTCGATCGACGCCGCGAACCGCGGCGGCACCGGCGGCCCGGGAAAGGCGGCGTGATGCGCCCGGTCCTGCCCGCGGGCCAGGGCGCGGGCATTGCCGACCGAGGGAGTGATCAGCAGCAGCCCCCCGAACGCCACCGCCCCGACCAGGATCAGCGCGCCGATGACGAGCAGGATCCGGCGCCTGAGCCTGCGCGGGCGCCGCGGGAGCGCCCCGGCGTCCGCATCACGATCCTGCGCCTGGTCGTCCGCGCGCTGGCGCACCGACATGTGCATCGCTCCATCTGGTCGCCGGCGGGCGGGCCGGCCGGCCCGCCTGCTAGCTGTGCTGAGCCTTGTCAGCCGTGCTGGCCTCCGGTCAGTTGCCCCGGCTTCGGGCCAGCTAACGTTCTGCTGCCCGCCAGGGCCGGGTCTCCGCTAGCCGCACTGGTCTTCGGCCAGGCAACGAACGGCATGGCCGCTAAGTTGCGCCGGCTCGGCCGGCCTGACTGTCACTCGTCACTGGCGATGCCGTCCAGGTGCGCGGACATGTCAGCGATGCGGTGGCCAGTCCGGTGGCGCCGGGACCCGGAGCCGCCCTGCTGCCACGGATGGGGACCGGCGAGCGGCCGGTATCCCACGCCCGCCGCATCCAGGCGGCGCAGCTGCGCGGCGAGCCGCCCGGGCCAGTCCGGGGCGGCCGGGCGCTGGGCCGGCCCGCCGGACCAGGCCACCTCCGCCAGCGCGCAGGCCCGGGGGAAGGCCATGTACTCAAGGTCGCGGCGGTCGGTGATGTACTCCGTCCAGAGCTGGAACTGAGTGCCGATCAGGTGCCGCCCGGCCTGCCCCGGCCAGCCGGCCGCCACCGCGCCGGGCGCGAACGCGGCGACGTCCGCCAGGGTCACCGGGCCGCCGATGGCCAGCGGCTCGCGCTCATCATCGGCCTGGTAGTAGTCGAAGTAGGTGGGCATGACCGGGGTGGCGATGACGTCATGGCCCGCCTCGGCCGCGCGCCGCGCGATGTCCGTGCCGCGCCAGGCCATCACGATGGTGTCCGGCCGCAGCGCGCCGCCGGGCGTTCCGGCCCCGCTGCCGAAGCCCTCATCCCAGACCACTGCCCTGGCCCCGAACTGGCCGGCCAGCATGTCGGCGACCTGGCGGAGGAACCTGGCGTGCAGCTCGTCGGCGCTGGCCAGCCCGAGCTCGCGCCGGTAGTCCTCGATCACCGGGCTCTGCCGCCAGGTATCGAGCACGCACTCGTCCCCGCCGATGTGCACGAACGGAGCCGGGATGGCGCCGAGCAGTTCGCCGAAGATCTCCGCGAGGAAGCTGACCGTGGCCGGCAGCGGCGACATGATCTGCGGGAATATGCCCCAGTCGGCCGATACCTCGTACCGCTCGCCCGGCACGGAGCCGAGCTGGGGCAGCGCGGCCAGCAGCGCCGACGCGTGACCGGGAACCTCGATCTCCGGGACGATGGTCACCATCCGCAGGGCGGCGTAGGCGCTGATCTCGGCCAGGTCGGCGAGCGTGTAGTACCCGCCGTGCGGGACATCGTCGTAGACCGCGGGTTGCTGCCGGCCGTGCCCGATCCGGGTCCTCGGCCGGTGCGAGCCGACCTGGTGCAGGGCCGGGTAACGCCCGCTTTCGATGCGCCAGCCCTGGTCGTCGGTGAGGTGCAGGTGAAACCGGTTCAGCTTGTGGGCGGCCAGCATGTCGATGAAGCTCAGCAGCACGGGCTTGGGGAAGAAATGCCTGGCCACGTCAAGATGCGCGCCGCGCCAGGACAGGGCGGGCGCATCGTCGATCTCCGCGCACGGCAGCTGCCACGGCGGACCCGGCACCGGCGCGGCCCGGTATGCCTCGTCGGGGAGAAGCTGCCGGATGGTCTGCGCCGCGTAGAACGCGCCGGCCTCTCCCCCGGCGGTGATCCGCACGTGGCCCGGGCCGATGCGAAGCTGGTAGCCCTCGTCCGGCAGCCGCTCGTCGATGTCGACGGTGATGCCGCCGGGATCGCCAGCCTCCGGGCCGGTTCCGTGGCCGGTTCCGTGGCGCGGGCGTCCTGGCCGGGGGCGGTTCCGTGGCCGGCTCCGGGGGCGGTTCCGTGGCGGGCGCCGGGCGGCCACGGCAGCGCGGCCAGCACCCGCCGGACCGCAGCGGCCGCGCGCGGTGCGCCGGGCCCGGCCGCGATCGGGGTGTCCGCGCTGAGCGGGAAGCTGCCCGGCTGCAGCCGGGCGGACGCCGGGTACGGCAGCAGGGCGGCGAGGCGGTCGGTCATGGTGCTCCAGGCTCCCGTTCGCGCGGCCGGGCAGATCACGGGCGCTCGCCACCCTGGCCCGGCGGATAACGTCCCGCATCCCGTGCTGCGCTAAGGTATGTAAGCCCGCACGGTCGGACGCGGGTGGTAGCACCGGGACGTGGCCCAGTTTGGTAGGGCACTTGACTGGGGGTCAAGGGGTCGCGGGTTCAAATCCCGCCGTCCCGACGAGAACGAGCAGGTGTTGAAGAGGCCCGCTGATCAGGATTGAGCCCCAGGTCAGCGGGCGTTTCGATGAGTGCACGATAGCCGGGCATGGCGGTCAGACAGCCCGGAGCCGGGGACCACTTGGGGACCGACTGGCTCCCAGATGCGCGCTGAGCGCGTCTCCAGCGGCAGTAATCGACTGAGAATCCGGATGCAGGTATCGCTGTGTTGTGGTCAGGGAGCCGTGTCCGGCGATCTTGCGGAGCACATGGACCGGGACGCCTGCATCAGCCATCCAGGTCAGGCCGGTATGCCGCAGGTCGTGACGGCGAAGGTACGGGTAACCGAGCTGGGTAATGACCTCGTCCCAGTGCGTGGCATCGCGCAGCACCGCCGTGCTTATGCGCCCGCCTCGCGGGCCGGTGAACAAACGTGCCAGCGGATCACCGCCGATAGCCGTAAGCCGGGCTTCTATGAGCGGGCGTATTTCCACGATGAGCGGCACCATCCGCGTCCTCTTGCCCTTCGTGCCCTTGTCGACCAGGCCGCCAGGACTTGGCGTGGTCTGACGGCGGACAGTCCACATCCACGAGGCACAGTCAATGTCGCCGCAGCGCACACCCGATACTTCGCCAATGCGGGCGGCGGTGCTGGCTGCGAACATGACGGTCTCGCCCCATCCGCCGAAGTGGTCAGCCGACCTGGCGACCAGCGCGGCCGCGAGCTGCTCCAGTGCTTCCCAGTTCGGCAAGGCGAGAGAGCGCGGATCATCCAGCTCGTCCTCAGCCCGCTGGTAATCACGCTGCCATCCGGTCAGGCGCGCGGGGTTGCGGTCGATAATGCCGTCCCGCACGGCCTGCTCCATGATCCGTACAAGAATGGCGAGGCTGTTCTTAACGGTAGACCGGCTGCATTCGTCGGCGATCCAGCCGTGCACCGTCCGGTCAACAGCACCATTAGTGATCATGCGGACCGGCAGGTGCCCGAGAGCCGGGATAACGCGCTTGCGCCATCCGGCCAGATACGGGTCCAGGGTCTTGGCCTCCAGGCCGCGGATGGCCAGGGGCATGACCGCGTTACCGTAGTCGGTCAGCATGATGGTCGCGGCAGCCGGATCGACTCCCCCGCGAGCTGCCCGCATCATGGTGTCAATCCACGCCTGCGCCAGCTCTGGCGTGCGGACCGATTCCGATTTCGACTTCCTGCGCCTGGTGGCCGGATCGATCCAGCGGACCCGGGCACGGTAAGGCTCTGACCTATCCGGTCGATATTCAATGTCTGCCGACAGGGATACGCCGATCGGCAGTGACTGCGCAGTCATCAGGCAGCCCTGCCCGGGTCGATGCGCCTGCTCTCAAGCCAGTGCCGTACGTCATGGGCGCTGTAGAGCGTCACCCGTGAAGACAGCGGCACGAACGGCGGCCCCTGCGCGGGTCTCGCAGTCCGCCAGCGGCGGATTGTGGACGGATCAACACCGAGTAGTCCAGCCAGTTCCTCGGTAGTGAACCAGCCGCCATTCAGCAAGTCTTGCTCTTGCTGACTGTCCATGGTCCTAGCTTCCCTTCGTGGTCAGAATGCGTAGGCGGATTCGTCGCGGGCGGTGCGCTGGTGTTCGCGGGCGCGGGCGGCGGCGGATAGGGCGAGGAGTTCGTCGGCGGTGGTGCGCCAGCCTTGGCCGGTGTAGTTCAGGGCGGTGATGACGAGGGTGGTTTCCTCGTGTTCGGTTTCGGTGCGGGTTTGCCGGCGTCGCCAGGCGTGGCGGGCGGTGCGGAGGGCTCGGAGGGTGGTGGAGTAGCGGCGGCTTTTGGTGGAGAAGTGGCCGCGGAAGCCGAGCATGTGCGCCCAGCGGCGCAGGGCTTTGAAGTCCTCGTGGGGGTGGTGGCCGAGGCGCCAGGCGGCGGCGATGAGCCTGCCGTGGTGAGTGACGGGCCTGCCGTAGATGCTGAGGGTGGCGGCGGTGATCCGGGCGGTGCCCGCGCCGATGGCCTCGGTGGATTTGGTGGCGTACTTAGCCAGGTATGAGGCTACCGCCGTGTCGGTGACCTGTCCGGAACCTGTCATCCGGACTGTACGGATGTCGAGCTGGCGCCCCCAGTTGATGTCCCAGCCGCCGGGGCGGGCGGGGTGGTCGACGGTGGCGAACCAGGTCACGTGGGCGGCGGCGCGGATCACGTCGCCCAGCTGCTCCGCGTCCAGGGTCAGTGGCGGGGGGATGATGCGGTTCTTGTCGTTCGGGTCGGTGCCGTCCAGGCGGATGATGGCGTGGAAGTGGACCAGGCCGCGGGCCTGGAACTCCGCGACCTTGGCGTAAGAAAGCCGGACCTGGCCGTGGTGGGTCTTGGCGAGCCGGTCGAGGCGGCGGCGGATGGCGATGGTGGTGCGGCGCCAGAGTTCGGGGGCGTGGGCGTTCCAGACCACGGCGGCTTCGTAGTCGTAGCAGTCACCGCAGATTGGCCGGCCCAGGCACGCGTCGTCGTCGTGGTGGCGCTGCGGGCAGGACATGATCCGGCCGTGCGGGCAGCAGGCCGTTTTGCGGCGGGGACGGCAGCGCAGGGCCTGGCCGCCCGGGCCGGTCCGGCGGGTGTGCACGGGGCCGAAGGACGGGGCGGTGAAGGTCGCGAAAACGCACGGGTGCAGGGCGACCGATTCGGGGACGCCCTTGCCTCCCGCCAGGCCCGTGCGGACGAGCTGGTAGGTGTCGGCGCGGTAGGTTTCGGCGCAGGCCGGGCAGACCGAGGCGCGGCGGTCCCCGCACGCGGTGTAGATCACCCCGTCGGGCATGGCGTCGGTGTCGAACGTGCGGACGATCTCGCCGGTCGCGGGGTTGATGTCGCGGACCTGGCCGTGCAGGCGGATCGGGCGGGAGCAGCCGCCCGCGGTGGCGGTTCCGGCGAGCCAGCGGTGGTAGTCGTCGCGGGCGGCGCGGGCGATGAGGGCGTCGAGGAGGGTTCCGGTGTTCGCTCCCGTCCCCGGACCCGCGGTGGTGGGTTCGGGGGCGGGGGCCAGCGCCGGGGCGCTCACGCCGCGGTGGTCCCGTCTGCCGGGACCGGGTCGGGGGTTTCGGGGTGGGTCAGGACGGGCCAGGTGACGGCGCAGTCGTCGCACTGGTAGCCGTAGTCCTCGCTGCCGCCGATGATCACGGCGTAGGGGGTGACGTCGTTGCTGCCGCAGGCCGGGCACTGGTCCCGGTAGCCGCCGGTCACGCGGCATCGCCCTTGCGTGCGAGCGGGATGACGTTGCCGCCGTGGGTGGTGGCCCTGGTCCGGGCGGTGGCGGCGAAGTCCGCGAGTTCGATGATCTGCTCATCGGAGAGGTACGCGGCTTTGACGCGGCGGGGGATGCCGTCCTCGGCGCGCAGCCAGGACACGCCGCGGGCCTGGGGGTCGATCTCGGTGGCGGAGTAGCCGTTGTTGGCCCAGCCGTGCCCCAGGATCGTGTCCGAGGATGCTTCCGTGCAGCAGCGGAAGGCCCACCGGTAACCGAACAGGTCCCGCAGGCGAGGTGGGGATGATGTCGGCGGAGGGCCGCTGGGTGGCCTCGACGGGGATGATGCCCGGGGCGCGGCCGCGGGCGACGACGTCGCGGTTGAGGGCGTTGAATTCTTTCTGCTGGGCCGGGGTGCCCTTGGTGGCCGAGAAGTAGGCGACCTCATCGATCGGGACGAGGTAGAACGGCCAGCCCAGGTCCGGGGTGACTTTCCGCTTTTTCATTTGCAGCAGCACGTCGGTGCGCTCGTCGATGAGTCCCTGCAGCCAGCCCAGGACGCCGATCGCGTCGTCCATCGACGGGCCGACGAACTTCTCCGCGCACTCACGCCACAGGCCGAGCTCGACGCGCTTGCCGTCGATCAGGATCAGCTTGCAGTCAGCTGGACAGCGCGCCGTGCGCGACGATCAGCTGCAGGGCGACGGATTTGCCGCCGCCGGGTTCCCCGCCGATGAGCATGTTCCGCTCGGCGAGGTTGACTTCGACACGGCGGCCGGTTTCGTCGGTGCCCAGGTGGATCGGGTCCCAGATCGACAGTGGCGTGACCGGGATCGCAGGCCGGGGGTCATGGCCCGGCCTCCTGGTTTCGAGGTCCTGCTCGCAGGCGCCGCACAGCAGTTCGTCGGGGGGGTTGCCCCAGAAGCTGTCGCCGCAGCGTGCGCAGGTCCATTGGTCCATGACGAGATCGCTCTCCTTCCTTGGTTGATGGGATGGCGGGGAGACCCCCGGGCAGGTGTGTGTCCCGGGGGCATCCCGCTTCTTGGGGTTGCCGCGCTCAGGCGGCGGCGGGGTCGTCCTTCTCGCGGGCTTGGGCATGGTGATTGCCAGGCCGGAGGCGACGACGTGATGCGCGGCGAGGGTGTCGCGGCGCACGATGTTGACGACCACGATCTGCGCCCAGCGCTTGGAGCGCTCGATGCGGGCTTCGCGGGCGTAGCAGGCGGCGGCGATCTCGCCGGTGTGGGCTTCGAAGTCCTCGAAGCAGATCCCGGCCCGGCACCAGATCAGTGCGCGTTCCCCGACTTCGGTGGGGTGAATGCGCAGCACCAGCGGCAGCCGTCCGGACCTCGTGTGCATGCGGGTCTCGTAGAACACCCGCTGCATGCGGTGCCTCGACAGCACGCACCACGCGCGCCGGGTGAGGAACCGCCGCGTCCACGGGACGGCCATCAGCACCAGGGCCAGCGCCGCCAGGATGACGGCAGCCCACAGCACGGACACGAACCGGTGCAGCGAACAGGACATCTCCCGCTGCCGACGGTGAGGATGGCGAGTTCGGTGCGGAACCGCCAGAGGGTCCCGGCCGCGCTGCGATGCACCTGCACCGCGAGGCCGTCCAGGACATACGGGTTGTTGCGGTGGTTACGCGAGCTGGCTTTCGCGGCCATTACGACCACCTCCGGCGGTCGTTCACGGTGTTATCGAGCGGGACCTGGCTGATGCGCTCACGAAGCGCAGCCCCGGTCCACGTCGGAGGGCACCCTTCCCGTCGGCGATGGTGACCTCGAATCCCTGGTCGAGCAGGTCCTCGACGAGGTTGACGAGCCGTGGGACCTTGCCGGCAGCGAGCTGGTCGAACCGCGGGTCGCGGTAGGACCAGGTGCCGGGCTTGACCTGCCGGGCCTGCCAGCCATGTGCGGCGGCGATGGCGTTGTCGCGGGCGAGCCCGATTTCGAGGATCTGGCGCCGGAGACGCGCCAGCTGCTGGTTGATAGCGTGGAACATGCCACGTACCCCTTTTCCGGATTGAGCGATGCGGACTGGGCCTGTGGTGGCCGGGCCGGAGGAATGCGAGTCCTCCTGGCCCGGCGTACCGTACGTCAGAACGGGATCGGCTCTGTCGGGAGCCTCGTCCAGGTGCGTGCTGACGTTGTAGAGGTAAGTCAGCGCCAGTGACGCGCAGTCGTAGGCCTCGTCGAGGATCTTCTTGGCCTCGGCATGGTCAAGCGGCTGGGTGCCCTTGGCGCCGTCGTAGTCCATGACCCGGCCGTAGGCCTTGTTGTGGACCTTGCTGACGAGGTGCTCTGCCTCCTGGAGGCTGGTCTCGATCAGCCTGGTGAGGTGATAGCACTCCTCCTCGCGGAGACGGCTGATGCCGTGCACGCGTTGCGCGGGCGCAGGCTTCGCGGTGGCGCCGCCGTTGGTGCTGGCGGCCTTGGTTGTGGTGCTGCTAGTCATGGCAGCGTGTGATCCTTTCGTGCGTGATGCGATGCGGACATGTGCGGTAGGCAGGCCATGCGCGGCTAGCGCAGGCTGCCTGAGCGGACGTGCGGGGAACTCACGCGGCCTTCGGCGCGGCAGCGGCCTGGACGGAGGCGGCACGGTAGGCCACCCCGGACTTGCCGTTGTTGTTCCAGGGGATCGCCTCCAGGCTCTCGAAGCGGACCGGCTGACCCTGGGTCATCCTCGGCTGATCACCAGCCACCGTGACCTTGATCACCACTCCGCCCTCGGAGTCCATGGCGAGCGCCTCGACAACCCATTCCGGGCGGCCAGTGCTCCTGTCCGTGCGCTGCTCCGTCTTGCCGTAGTCCCGCCGCGGCTCGGGAGCCTTCGTCGCCGTGAAGGCAACCGTCGACGTGTCGATCATCAGGCGCATGATCACCACTTCCTTCCCTTTGCCCTTATCAGGGGCTAGTGGAATGACCAGGAATTGGCCATGCAGCCAGGACATCCCAGACAGGGCGGGTCACGGCAGCCGACAAGCCCCAACATCGCCTAACACGGCGTGTTAACCCTCCATCACTGGGGGCGAGTGGTGGCATGCTGGTACGTGCAGGAATCACGACTGGCAGCCATGCCAGCTACCCGAGGCAGCGATG
>CAVWLF010000005.1:0-878116 GCA_963755815.1 uncultured Actinomycetes bacterium | reverse complement strand
TCATCGCCCGGATTCCCGGTCGGCGACACGGCGGATCCGGAGCAAGAGCGTGGCGGACGGGGTTACCTTGCCAGAGGCATAGGTGGACAGCCGGGAGGCGGAGGTCCCGATTCGGGAGGCGAACGCCGCCCGGCTCAGTCCGGCACGCTTAACGGCCTCCATGATTTCGGCGGCGACCGCTGCGCGTTCGTCGGCCGCAGCTCGGTCACGGGCGCGGGACAGCACCGTCTCCATGGCTTCGGCGACGCCATATGGGCGTGAATGGCTGAGCACCTCTTCCACCTGGCGCGCGGTATTGCCCCAGGGATCCGCCCGGACCTCGGCAGCGATCCGGTGCCAGTCGGCGAGGTCACCCCGTTCGAGTGCGGTCTGCACGGCCTCGGTGGGCCAGGACGAAACGGGAGCGTCGGGGCTAATGGTCAGGTTGCGGAATGCCAGGGTCACGGGCTACACCTCTGCTTCGAGCATCTCGGCGGCCAGTTGCCGGCCCACCGAGCGCACCTCATCCCAGTCGGTCCAGCGGGGCGCCAGGTTCCGGTATGCGCCGAGTTGCCGCGTTACGGATGAGTCTTTCGGGCGGGGATCGCCGAGCTGTCTGATCAGTTGCGCCGCGATGCCCCGGCCGCCGCCGTGCTGGTCCGCGTAATAGTCATCGATCCTGGCCAGGATTCCCGCCGCCTCATGAAGGCCCTGACGATCGGCCAGAGCGGCGACATCCAGGTAGTCACGGGTCTGGTTCCGCCGCACGATTAGGAATCCCTTGATCCGTAGCGCCTCCGCTGCGGTGGGAACAGTCAGCACGCGTCCCGACGGCAGCATGACATGCGCGGTTTCCAGCGGCCGGGTGCGAATCATCTGGCGTACGCCGGCCTCGATGTCCCCCAGTTGCCCGAGGATGACCTTTCCGGGAACCACCCGGTTGGTCACCCACTCGCCTTCGGATTCAAGGGCCTCCAGCACGACGTCGAAACGTTCTCTGAGGTCAGCGAGAACGTGATCGTGATCGTAGGAGTCCCGATGACCCGCGTACAGGGCGGCAGCCGACCCACCCACGAGTACCGCATCAGGAACCATCTGCTGCAAACGCGACGCGGACTCCAGCACGGCCAGGAGTTCAGGGCTGGCCTCGGAAAGAGAGTCTCGCCGCGCTGGCTGTTGGTCTGGAAGCCTTCCCGCCATGAACTGATGATATCAGATGTGATAACTACGTGGCGTCATCAAGTTCTCTTACGTCCGAGACCTGATCATCGCCGACCGGGATGTGCACGCATACCGACGTACCGAGTCCCGCGCCGCTGTTGATGGTCAGCGAGCCGCCGACCGTGCCCAGGCGGTCGGACAGGCCGGTCAGCCCCAGCCCGCGTGGCCGGTCAAGATCGAAACCGCGTCCGTCGTCGCGGATCACCAGCCCGAGCCTGCCGTCCTCCTGGCTCAGCGACACTTCGACCTCGCTGGCCCCGGCGTGCTTGGCCACGTTCGACAGCGCCTCGGCCAGCACGTACCAGGCGGTCACCTCGATCTGCTCGCCGAATCGCACGCCGCGCAGCCGGGGGTCGGCGCGGACCGCCATCGGCAATGCCATCCGGCTGGACTGAGCCTCGATGGCCTCGAGCAGCCCGCGGTCGGACAGCACCGGTGGATGGATCGTGTAGGCGATCTCCCGGACGTCCTGCAGCGTGGCGGCCAGATCGCGTTGCATGTCGGCCAGCCCGTCAGCCGCGGCCGGGTCACCCCGCAGCAGCTGCTGGCGCACCAGCCCCGCCCTGGCCGACAGCGCCACTATCTCTTGCTGGACCCCGTCGTGCAGGTTCCGCTGAATCCGGCGGCGCTCGGCGTCCTGACCCGCCACCACGCGATCGCGGGACGCCGCCAGCTCGGCCGCCTGGTCCCGGATCTCCTCGATCCGCCGGGAGAGTTCCGCGGCGAGGTGGAGGTTGTGCACGCCCACCGCGGCCTGGGCGGCGAAATAGGCCAGCAGCCTGCGGTCCTCGGCCAGCGGCGGGCCGTCGGAACGCGGGCCGCACTCGATGCGTCCCAGGATGGTGCCCCGATATTCGATGGGCACGGTCGCGCCCGGCTCGCCGCCCGGCGTGCCGTCCGTGACCACGCGCGCCGGTCCGTCCGCCGCATCCAGCGATATCCGGGCCCAGGTCAGGCCGAGGCCGCGGCGGACCTCCCCGGCCAGGTCGCTGAGCAGCCCATCCGAGCCGGGCACCTGGATCAGGCTCCGTCCGAACCGGTTGAGGTTCGCAAAGCCGGCCAGCCGGGAGCCGAGCACCCACCGGTCGGCGGCATGCTCAAGGCGCCCCCGGATCGCCTGGGCCCCGACGGCGGCCGCCACGCCGACCACTATGGCCACGGCGGCCGGGGCGGCCAGGCTGGTGAGCAGGCCAGCGGTGACTGCGGCGATGGCGGCAGCGATGACGATCGACACCCGCAGGACCCGGTGCACCAGCGCGCGCCGGACGGTCTCGTATTTGCGCATGCGCTTGCTACCGGGATTGCGGGCCACCCGGCTGGGTGGCCGCGCTGACGCTGCCATCGGCGGGCCGGGATCATCGTCGCAGCGTCGACGGTGCTGCTGGCCGACTCGCGGAGTGGGTGTCGCCCGGATCGTCGTCGCCGGATCACGGAACACTGGACATCCACCGGGGCAGGTTTCGGCCACCGACCGATACGGCGATGGCCACCACGCACACCGCGAGGACGATCCACCACACGTGGTCCGAGGACGGCCCGCCGGCGCCGGGTGCCGGGAACGTGCGGATCCAGCGTGCGACCGGCGGCACGAGGCTGGGGGCCATCAGCACCAGCACGACGCCGGCGCTGGCCGCCGCGCCCGGCTCCCCGGTCCTCGTGCGGGCCACGCACGCCACAGCGAACCCGAGCAGGACGTTGCCGGTCAGGGCGAGACCGGTGGCCGCCCAGGGCAGCGCCTGACCGCGCAGGGCCGCCGCGGCCAGGACGAGCACACCCACGGCGAGCGGTGCCAGCAGCGCCGTGGCGCGGATCCTGGTGCGCCGGGCGGGACCGGTCGGCGTCACGTCGACGACCAGGCTGGCCGGCTCGTCGAGGGTGAACGCCGCGGCGGCGGCGAGCAGCGCGAAGCAGATCCCGATCAGCGTGGTGCCGGCCGCGGGGAACGCGGCACCGAAGCCGCCAAGCAGGGCCGCCGCGCCGGTCAGGATCAGTACCTCGGGCCACGCCCCGGCCCGCAGCACCAGGCCGGTCATCATACGGTGACCGGGTGGCTGAACCCGCCGGTCCCGGCCAGCACGAGCAGGATGACGGCCGCTGCCAGCACGAACATGAGCGCTCGTACGATACGGACGCGGACCCGCCCGCCGGCTCCTCGCAGGACGGCCACCAGCACCGCGATCGTGCACAGGGCGAGCTGCCAGCCGAGGAAGAACCAGGGCGACCCGCGCCAGGCCGTGATGTGGTGGCCGGTGCCGGTGTGGAGGCTCCAGAAGGCGTACGGCGAGAACATGCGGAGCATTGCAGCGGGCGCCAGGCCCGGATGCCAGACGGTCAGGATCGTCACCAGGTTCACCCAGCCGAAGATGATCAGGAACAGGACGAACGCGGCGCCGGGGAACGATACCCAGCGGCCAAGGGCGACACCGAGCAGCGGGCCGCCGAGCGACGGGATGGCGATCTGCCCGGTGAGGATGGCGATCCTGGCGGGCGTGCTGAACGCCCCGTACAGCGGGCCGCTGACCGGGTAGATGTGCGCGAACGCGATCAGGGCCAGGATGCCGCAGGCGAACGGCACGGCCGCGGCCGCGCAGAGCGCGGCGGTCCGCATAGGCAGCGAGACCGGGGTGACGCCGGTGACCGGCTCGCTGGCGCGCATCGACCGGGTCAGCCAGAACATGGCCATCATGCCGAACGCGCCGACGAGGATCGCCGGGTATCCCACCACCTCGCCGATCTCGGTGACCGGGGCCGTGGAACGGGAGTAGGTCCACAGCAGCCAGGCGGCCAGCACCACGGAGACCAGGAAGACCGGGTTGACGACGAGCCGGCGGGTCTCCCTGGCGGCCAGCGCGGCGAACGTAATCCTGGCGGTGGCGGCTTCCGGGCGGCCGGGCGGCCTGGCCGGCGCGAGCGCCGCGGTCATGACGCCACCTCCTCGCGGGGCTCACGATCCTGTGACCCGTCGCGCAGCAGCAGGTACGCGTCCTCGAGGGACGGCTCGACGAGCTCGACGCCGTCGCGCACCCCCGTGCCGACGTTGCGGTACCGGCCGGTCCCTGTCCGCCAGGAGACCTTGGCCGACGGGTCAGGCTCGTCGGCCAGCCAGACCCGGCCGGCCGCCTGGTGGACCAGGTCGGTGACGGCGCCGTCGTAGCGGACCCGGCCGCGGTCGAGCACGATCACGCGCTCGCACAGGGCCGCGACGTCCTCGGTCTGGTGGGTGGACAGCACCACGACCGACGTCCGCGCGAGCTCCGCGAGCACGGTCCGCAGGGTGACCCGCTGTTCCGGGTCGACTCCGGTGGTCGGCTCGTCGAGGATAAGGACGGCTGGCGAGCCGAGCAGCGCCTGGGCCAGCGCGACCCGCCGGCGCTGGCCGCCGGACATGGCCCGCAGCCGCTTGGTGCCGAGGCCGTCGAGCCCCACCAGGCCGAGGACGCGGCGCACCTCCGCGTGCCGCGCGGCCGGATGAGTCCACTCCTTGAGCAGCGCGATGTAGTCGACGAACGCGAAGGCGGTGAAGCCGCGCGGGAATCCGACCTCCTGCGGCTGGTAGCCGAGCTGGCGGCGGATGGCGGTGCGCTCGGCCGGCACCCCGGGGTCGAGGCCGAGCACGCTGACCTTCCCCTCGCTGGGCGGAAGCGCAGTGGCCAGCAGGCGCAGCAGCGTAGTCTTACCGGCGCCGTTGGGGCCGAGCAGCCCGATGACGCCGGGTTCCAGGTCCAGGTTGACGCCGGCCAGCGCCCGGGTCGCGCCGAACGAGCGCCCGGCGCCGCGCAGGGTGATCGAAGCGGTGGGCATCGTTACCTCCACGGCCGGAGCTGGAGCAGGCGGCGCCGGCGGACCAGAAAGATCACGAACGAGGCGAGGGCCAGCACCGTGAAGCCGGCCTGGACCCGGGCCTGGAGCACCTCGCCCGGTGACCCGGACTGCGTCGCCAGCGTCCAGATCACCGCGAGCCAGACGGAGCTGACCGCGACGGCCGCCCGGATCGGGGTGACCCAGGTCGACGCGGCGAGGACCACGGCGACGAAGCCGGCCGCGGGCAGCAGCCAGGCGAACGCCGTTTCCCCTGGCACGGCCAGCCCGAAGATCAGCACGGCCGGCAGTGCGAGCGCGAGAACCGCCATCGTTCGCAGCAGGATCAGGCGCAGCGCCGGGTAGGGCGTGACGAGCTCGGGCTCGAGCGCCGGGTCCAGCCACGGGTCGTAGCTGGACGCGACGACCAGGCAGGGCACGACGGGCGCCACGGCCAGGAAGACCCACATCCCGGGGGCGTTCCCGTTCGCCGCCGCGAGCGCGGCGAACGCGAGGATCGTGATCACGCCGACCAGCCACGCGCTGCGGAAGGCGCTGGCCACGGCGACCAGGCGCGCCTCGTGGGCGGGAAGGCCGGCCGCGCACAGCAGCCGCTCGAACACCGATGGACGCGGCGCTTCGACGGCGTCCCGCGTGCGGTCCCAGACCGCGGCGAAGTCGATCACGCCTGCCACGCCTGCCGCGCCAGCCGCGACGGCGACCCGGGCGCGGCACTGCTCGCAGGACAGCAGGTGCTGCTCGGCCGAGGCGCCCTCGGCGAGTGAATCGGCCCGTTCGACGTAGCGCAGAAGCACGTCGTCGCCGAGGTGCCAGCCGGTCATGATGGTCCCTCCGCTAGGGCGGCCCGCAGGTGCGCCTTGGCCCGGTAGAGCCTTGTCTTCACGCTGCTCACCGGTACGTGCAGCAGCTGCGCCGCTTCCTTGGCGGACAGGCCGTCCAGCACGACGGCCTGGATGACGGCGCGCATCTCCGGCGACAGCCGGGCCAGCGCCTGGCCGATGTCGCCGTACTCGACCGACAGCAGCACCTGGTCTTCCGCGGCCGGTGCGGCTTCGGTTTTCTCGAACACGGCGGCGACACTCCTGCGGGTCCGCAGGCGGCTCACCAGCCGTCGGATTGCGATCCCCCACAGCCATGCCGCGATATCGCCATCGCCGCGGAAGCCCTGCGGTTTCTGCCAGACGGCGACGAAGGTGTCCTGGATCGCGTCCGCCACGAGGTCGCGGTCGTTGCACCGCCGGGCGAGCCGGATCGCGAGCCAGCCGGCGTGGCGATCGTAGAGCGTGCGGAAGGCGCCCATGTCCCGTTCGGCGACCGCGAGGAGCAGCGTCTCGTCGCCCGGGCGGCTGTCCATGTTCTAACTGTCGCGCCCGGGGGCCGGAAAAGTTTCACCCCGCGGCGGGAATTTCCCCGCTCATATTCATGGTCATGGCCGAGCCTGTGCCGCGCTCCAGGATCCGTCTCGCTGAACTGCTGGCTGTTTGTGTCTGACAACCGACCTGGGCATGAGCCAGCAGTGAGCTGACCGACGCGCGCCAGTCCGGCGCCGTCTCGCCGATATGGCGGCTGCGCAACGAACTGGCTACGAAGTTGCAGCGCTACCTCCGTTGCGTCGATCATGTGCGACATGGGACGGATGAGCGCAATGGCGATCGCCGCGAGCAGCTGCGTCCTGGTCGCGGCCTGCTCGTCGGCCCAGCACTCGGCGGTCCCCGCACCGGTCCCGGTGTCGTCGTCGAGCGGCGGCGACGCGGTCCAGCAGTACCTCTCTGCGGTCAATGCGCTCTGCGATGGGCTGGAGCAGAAGATCATCGCGCTCAACGGCGGCCAGTTCGACATCCCATTGAAGGACTTTCTGGCCCAGCTCCCCCGGCACACCAAGCTGCGCGACGGCTTCGATCAGCAGCTCGCCGCGATCGTCGTACCCCAGGCTGCGGCGGCCAAGGCGCAGGCACTTGCCGGCTACATCGCATTCGCCAACAAACTCGACTCGGCGCGACTGCGGGCCGCTCGGCAGGGTACTGCCGCGTATCAGCGCGAGATCCACGCCGAGCAGAAGTCCGCGGCCAGCGACCCGTCCATCACCGCCCTGGAGGCGGCCGGATTCAGCGAATCGTGCACCGCCCGCTGATCCGCGCAGACTCCGCTGATGCGCTCATGTGGTCACTCGCCATCGAATGACGCTACGTCGCAGCGGGCCCGGTCCAGCTTCTGGCAGCAGGTCAGGCACCAGGGTCGGCGTACCACGGTGTCGTTCTTGTTGCTGACCCAGAACCCCGCGGGACTCTGACGGCAGTGGATGCAGAGTTGGTGGGTGCGCGGCGGGACCCGAGGCGTGATCAGCACAGCTGGCCTTTAGGCCGCGGGTCGTGGTGTGGCTGGGCTGGTCGCCCGGCCGCCAGCAAGGTCATGCTGGTGCCACCGGGACCGGCCAGCGCGCGGGCCGCCGGGCAGCCTCGCGGCGCCGGAATCGATACCAGGGCGCCAGTGGCCGGCCGCGGCCGGCCGCGATATTGGCTACCGCCGCCACGGCCTGGTCCACCTCGTCGGGGGTGTTGTAGAGGTAGAAGCTCAGGCGGCTTGAGCGGTTCATCGGCTGCTACCTGCCAGCCAGCTCGGCGGATCCGAGCTGGATCCTCTGGATGGAAGCATGGGCCCGGGCACCTCACAGCCGGCAGGTCAGCCAGTTCCTGGAAGAACTGCTGGCCCTCTGGCGCGATGACCTCGCCGCCATCGTCGCCCGCGGTATCCAGGAGGGCGTCTTCACCCCCCCAGCCGCTATCGACGACTTCACCCTCCGCTTCGCCGCCCTGCTTGACGGGCTCGCGATCCTCCGCCTCCGGCAAATGCATCAGCCATCCGGCAAGCGCCTCATCGGGCTCGCCATGACTACGGCGCGCGTCGAGTTGAGCCGGGACGCTGCTGCCGCGCCCGCGGACTGATTGAGTCCCAGCTCCCGGGACTCGTCCCGGTAGACACGGGCCAGATGCGCCCGGAGGGGCGTCTCACCATGTTCTGCTTGCCTGCTGGCGGCGCGGCTGGGGTTAACCCCCGGGTGAAGAGGTGGGACGGCCTGATTCCGGCCGGGCCCCGCGGCCGGAAGGCTGGAAGCCATGACGAGAACGAACATGGCGGTGGCCATGCCCGCGCCGGTCGGCCAGCCGCAGCCAGGCCGGCTTCCCGGTCCCGCGGGACCCCCGGGAACCGCCGGACCTCCGGGACTCCCGGCCGACGCCGTGGTCCTCAGCAACGTCAGCAAGCGCTATGGCCGCCGCCGCGGCGGCGTCGAGGCCCTGACCGACGTGACGGCCCGCTTCCCCCGCGGCTCCTTCACCGCGGTCATGGGCCTGTCCGGATCGGGGAAGTCCACGCTCCTGCAGTGCGCCGCCGGCCTGGACAAGCCCAGCTCGGGATCGGTGCACCTGGGCAGCCTGGAACTGACCACGCTGAGCCGCAGCAAGCTGACGGTCGCGCGACGGGAACGGGTCGGCTTCGTGTTCCAGGCGCTCAACCTCGTGCCCACCTTGTCGGTGGCCGAGAACATCGCCCTCCCGCTCCGGCTGGGCCGCCGCCGCGTGGACCAGGCGCGGATCCGCCTGCTGGCCGAGCGGGTCGGCCTGGCCGACCAGCTTCGGCGGCTTCCCGACACGCTGTCCGGCGGCCAGCAGCAGCGGGTGGCCATCGCCCGGGCGCTGATCACCGAGCCCCAGGTCGTCTTCGCCGACGAGCCCACCGCCAACCTCGACCTGTGTACCGCGGAGGACGTCCTGGACCTGCTGCGCGGCGCGGTCGACGACCTCGGCCAGACCGTCATCGTGGTCACCCACGACCCGATCGTGGCGGCCCGCGCGGACCGGGCCCTGCTGCTCGACCGCGGCCACCTGGCCGGGATGGTGGAATCCCCCGAGCCGGCGCAACTCACCGCGGCGCTCCGGGAACTGGGCCGGGCCCGGCGATGAGAATCCTGCTGGCCACGCTGCGCCGCCGGCCCGCGCCCCTGATCGGCACGCTGGTGTCGCTGACGGTCGCGGCGCTGCTGGTCACGATCGTGTCCGCGCTGATCGGCACCGCCATCACGATGAGGCTCCCGGCGGGCCGGCTGGCCGGGGCCGCCGTGGTGGTGACCGGCAACCCGAACATGAGGTTCACCTACGGCACCGGCCAGGACGCCAGTACCGACACCGTCCCGCTTCCTGGCTACCGGCGGGTGCCCGCGGGCGTGGCCGCCCGGCTGGCCGCGCTGCCGGGCGTGGCGCGGGCGATCCCGCAGGTATCGGTACCGGTTGCGCTCGAACTGCCCGGCGGCCGCGTCGTGACGGGCGGCCCGGCCGGGCTGACCGGGTATAACTGGCCGAGCGCCGCGCTCACCCCGTTCACGCTGGACTCCGGCCACGCGCCGGCCGGGCCGCGCCAGATCGTCGTGGGCGCAGGCGTGGCCCGGTCGGCGGGGCTGCGAACGGGCGACCAGGTCCGCCTGGCCGGCGCGAGCCAGCCGCCGTACACCGTTGTCGGAGTGGCCAGCTCCGGCCGGAATCCGGCCCAGGATTCGTCGGTGTTCTGGTCCGCAGCGCAGGCCGGCGCCGAATACGGCCATCCGGGCCGCGCCGATCTCATCGGGGTCATCGCGCGCCGCGGGACGGCCGCGCCCGTGCTGGCCGCGAGCGTCCGTACGGTGCTCGCCAGCACGGGGCCCGCCGGGCGTCACCTCTCGGTGGTGACGGGGACCGCCCGGGGGCCGGCCGCCGACCTGGCCGCGGCGTCCGACCAGGACAACCTCTCAGGGCTGGCCGCCAATGTAGGCATCGTTATGGTCATCGTCTCCATGTTCGTCGTGGCCGGCGCAGTGTCCCTGTCGGTGCTGCAGCGCCGCCGCCAGTTCGCGCTGCTGCGGGCCATCGGGGCCTCGTCCGGCCGGCTCCGGCGCATGATGATCGTCGAGCTGGCCGTGCTCGGGATCCTCGGCGCCCTGATCGCCTACCTGCCGGGGGTGTGGCTGTCGTCGCTCGCGCTGCGCGGCCTAGCCGGCCAGCAGTTCGTCCCCGCCGGGACCCGCCTGTGGACCAGCCCGCTGGTGCTGCTCATCGCCGCGGGCGCCGGGGTGCTCGTAGCCGAACTGGCGGGGCTCGTCGCCGGGCGGCGGGCGAGCCGGGTCCGGCCGACAGAGGCCCTGGCCGAGGCGTCCGTGGAGCGTCGCTGGCCGCACCCGGTCCGGGTCGCGCTCGGCATCATCGCCCTGGGCGGCGCGGTAACCCTGGGCATCGTTACGCTCCGTCAGAACGTGAACCCCGACCAGCAGGTCAGCAACGCACTGTTCACTCTGCTTGCCTCGATGGTCGCGGTGGCGTTCCTCGGCCCGCTCCTGGTCGCCGCCGCCGAGCTCATCCTGCGCCTGCCGCTGCGCCTGCTGTCGGGTGCGGCCGGCCGGCTCGCCCTGTCCGACATCCGGGTCCGGCCCCGGCGGATGGCCGCCTCGGTCGTCTCGGTGGCGCTCGCCGTCAGCTTCTCGGGGACCATCTACCTGATCGACGCCACGCAGACCCACGCCGCCGTCGTCGAAGGCCGCCAGCGGCTGGTCGCCGACGCGGCCATCTCCGCACCCGGCCCCGGCCTGGCCCCCGGCGCGCTCGCCGACGCCGCCGCCCGGCGCGGGGTGGCCACCGCCATCGGGCTCACGCCGACCACCGTGCTCGTGCCCGCCGAGGGCGAGGAGAGCGCCTCCGGCGAGGCCGTCACCCCGGGCCCGCTGGCCGAGGTCCTCAGCCTGCCCGTCATCGCCGGCAGCCTGGCGCACTTCCGTCCCGGCGACATCGCGCTTAGCAACCTGATCGCCGGGAACGGCGAGCTGAACGCCCATGTCGGCGAGCGCATCACCAGCTACCTCGCCGACGGCACCCGGTACCGGGCCACGGTGACGGCCATCTACAGCCGGTCCCTCGGCTTCGGCGACGTCCTGGTCCCGGCCGGCGCCGCCGGCGGCGGGCACCTCGGCACCCCGGCGCTCAGCGAGATCCTGGTGCACGGCTCGGCCGGCATCGCCCCCGCCACCATCGCGCGGCGGATCGCTCCCCTCGCCCGCCGGTACCCCGGCCTGCAGGTCGCCAGCCGCAGCGTCGTCAACGCCCAGTACGCCCAGCTGACCTCGCAGAATTCCTACCTTAACAACCTCCTGCTGGGCCTGATCATCACGCTGGCGGCCATCACCCTGGCCAACACGCTGATCACCATCGCCGTCGAGCGCCGCGAGCTGCTCCGCCTGCTCCGCCGGGTCGGCGCGACGTCCCGCCAGCTCCTGGCCGTGACCAGCTGGCAGGTGGTGGTGCTGAACGCCACCGCGATCACGGTCGGAGCCGGGGCCGCGGCGCTCGCCGTGACCGTCGTGTCGCGGATCCTGACCGGCAGCTACCTGCCCTACCTCACCTGGACACCGCTGCTGGCGCTGGCCATCTCGGTGCTGGCGCTGTCCGGCCTGTCCAGCGTGGGCCCCACGGCCCTGATCCTCGCCCGCCGCGAGGGTGCCTAGCATCCGCCTGGTCGTGCGGGCAGCCGGGCCGCTCACGAGCGTTTCGCTCGCATGTATCGCCGCCAGCGAGCCGGTGGCGTGCCGTAACGGCGCGCTTGAACGCGCGGGCTGATCGCGAGGGAGACGCGTTACTACACCCAGGCGTCCCGGCGCCGGCCTGGCGTTCGGAACTGGTCGAGGCGATGAGCTAACGGCCGAGGCCGGCCTGGACAAAGCCAATCACCCGGTCCAGGAGCTTGAGCAGTTCGGCGGCACTCGGGGGTGCCGCCAGGGCCTGGGCCTCGTCGCTTTCGTAAAGCTCACGCAAGCCCGCAACGGCCGACAATGCGGCTAGCCGCGGAATCAGGCTGCTCCCGGACTGGCCGAGATCTTCGCCAATGGCCTCGGCGAGGGCGCGCTCGAAGGGGTAGTAGCTGGCGCGGGAGCGTCCCCGGAGCTCGGGTTCGCTGTTGATGATGTGCGCTCGCAGGGCGCGCCGTTCCCAGAAGCGCCCGTCCAGCTCGGATGCGCTGGTTTCAATCTCCGTCATCGTCGTTGCCATCCAGTCGCGCAGCGCTTCCAGCGCGGATTCGTGCGGTTGTCGCGCGGACAGGCGCTCGCTCAGGCTGCCGAGGGTGAATGGCTCGGCATCGAGGAGCAGTTCCTCCTTGGCGGGGAAGTGCACCGTCACGGTCCTGGGCGCGACTTCGGCCCGTTCCGCGATGTCGGGGATCGTGGTCTCGCGGTAGCCGCGCTCGGCGAAGAGCTCCAGCGCGGCCTTCTGGATCGCCTGCCGGGTGCGTCTCTTTCGCCGCTCCTGCCGGTCGACCACTTCAGCGCCCATGGAGTTACTCTACTTGACATGTATTATTGCTAGAGCAGCATTATTGCTATTCTAGCAACATGGAGGCACCCATGCCAGGCTTCATCTCCGACAGCCCGCTCGCCCGCGACCTGATCCGCATCGGCGACGAGGCGATCGCCCGCGCGGACGACGCCGCACTCCGCGCCTACTTCGCTCCGGGCTACGTCTTCCACGGGCCCGGCGGCGACCTGAGCTCCGATCAGCTCAGCGCGTACTTCGGGTCCTTGCGCGCCGCTTTCACTGGCCTGCGGCTCGTCCGCGAGCAGATCATCGTGGACGGCAGGTTCCTGGCCGCGCGCACCACGTTCTCCGGTGACTTCACCGGAGTCTTTACCTACTCGCCCATCGGTCCAGTCGAGCCGACCGGTCAGCACCTCGAGTGGGAGGTGATCGGTATCTTCCGGTACGACGACGAGGGCCGGGCCGCCGAGGAGTGGGTGCAGACCGACTACCGCAGCTTCCTGACCAAGCTGGGCGTGACCACGGCAGAGTCAGCCCGCCAGGGGTCATAGCCGCGCGCGCATCACCCGAATGCGTAGACACCCCGATGCTGGCGCACGCAGGTCCACCCGCCCTGAACGGACCGTCTCCAGGATGGGGCAGCCGGGTCCACTGGCCCAGGCACAGACCCTGAACGGGGGCTAACGGACCCAGAGTTGGTCGATGAGCAGAGTCCAGTAGGGGTGGAACTGGTAGTTGCCGACGTGTGCGGACAGCAGAACAAGAGCGCGCGGGTTGTCTATCGGCACCCAGGGGGCCTGGTCGACCAGCTCGTGGTCGATGCGCGCCCAGAGGCTGCTGGCGGCATTGGGAAGGCGGGTCTGGATGGCGAGGGCACGATTCACCTGGGCGTCGATGTGCCGGTCGCAGAACTCAGCGGCGTTGAGGTTCCCCCGCGGACTGTCCGGTAGGAACGAGCGACAGGTGAGCAGCGGGCCGATGAAGTCCGGAGGCGCGGGGTAGTCCTGATACCAGGAGAAGTCGCCAATCTGGGTGTGCCGGCGGGAGTCGTAGAGGCGGTTGCCATAGGCGTCGTCGTTGCTGATGACTTGCAGCGATGCCCGGTATCCGAGCTGGCGGAGAACTGAAACGAGGTAGCGACCGCGCGGCAGGACCGGGGTGTGGTCACCGAGGCTGCCGATCACCACCGTCACCTTGGAGCCCCGGGTGCCGGAGGCGCGGACCAGCTGCTCTGCTCGGGCCAGATTCGGCGCGCCCCAGGTGCCGCCCGGACCCGGAGCGATCGTGTACGGGCAGTATGGCCGGTAGCCAGCCATTGCCGGGGGCAGGATCTGGCATGTCGGCCGCGCCGTCGCTGGCCCGCCGATCAGCTTGATCATCTTGTTTCGGTCGATGGCGTAGTTGAGGGCGCGGCGGGCGGCGACGTTATTGAAAGGCCGGACGCGCGTGTTCAGGACAAGCGCGTCCGTGGCACCGAGAGGACCGGTGTGAAGCTGGCTGGCATAGCGGGTCGCGAGCTCCCGGATCCGGCTCGCCGGCGGCGAGAGGAGCACGTCGGCGTTGCCTCGCTCCACCGCGTTGACCGCAGGGCCGGGGCGGACGTCGAGGCGCAAGACAATCCGGTCGGGATAACCGCCCGGTTGCGCAGCGGGTGACCATTGCTTGAACCGAGGGTTGCGGATGAGGGTCCAACCATGCCCTGGCCGGTACGACTGCGTCACGTAGGGACCGGTAGCGGGCAGCTGGGTGGGTCCGATCTCGTGGTCGGGCGTTCCCGCCGGGACCGCGTCGGCGAACGGGAAAGCCAGCTTGTAGAGGAATTCCGGGTCGGGTGCCGTGAGATGGAAGGTGACCGTGTTCGCGGTGTCGTCGGTGACGATCCCGCGTGCGAGGTCGCAGTGAGTGGGCGTCCGTTCGCACTGGCCGGCGCCGACCAGGCCGGCGTAGAAGGCGGTCGGGCCGACGCTGCCGTGGTTGATGCTGAAGACTCGCTCGATTGCGCGGCGAAAGTCCTCGGGCCGCACCGCCGCACCGTCTGAGTACATGATCCCGGAGCGGAGCTTGAATACATACGTCTTACCGCCGTCGACCGGTACGGGCAGCGTCGTCGCAAGATCGGCTACCAGCGTGTCGCCGGCCAGGCCGCCGACGCGCCGATAGCCGACGAGCCCGTCGTTGGTCATAGTCAGCATCTGCCAGGTAACGAGGAAGTACGCGACCGCCGGATCGGTGGACATAAAATGATCCGGCTGCGCAATGACAGTGAGCGTGCCGCCGCGGTGGCTCGCAGACGACGGGAGCACCGTCGCCCAGACGTCGTTCCCAGCAGCTGCGAGGTCCGTCGGGTTGTTGCCCACGTGCACGTGGCGCGTCGCGCCCGTCTGCGGGTCGACCCTCAAGACGGTGCCGCCGAGACTGTCCGCGACCCAGATGGCGCCGTCGGCGTACGCGACACCAGCCGGGGAGCCGCCGACCCTGATCTTGCGCGCGCGGTCGGCCAGCGGATCGAAGCGCACCACGGCGCCGCTCGAATCCGCAACCCACACGTGGCTCGCGGCCACGGCCACGCCGTGCGGCGAACCGCCGATCGGGAACGCATGTGAGACACGGTTGCGACCTGGGTCAATGAGCAGCAGCCGCCCGGTGTCCGCGCTGGTCACCCAGATTCCCCGGTCGCCGATGGCCAGGCCCACCGGAGCGCTCCCCAGCGGAATGGTGGCGATGACATGGCCGCTGGCCGGGGCAATCCTGGACAGCGTGCTGTCGGTCATATTGGCGACCCAGACCGACCCGAACCCGAACCCGATCGCCTCCGGGCCGTTGCCGACCTGGATCGTCGCCACCACCGTTCCCGCCCGTGGGTTGACCTCGGAGACAGTGCCGTCAAGCTCGTTCGCGACCCAGATCTCGTCATCCCCGACCGCCACGCCGGCCGGGCCGCGGCCGACCGGGATGCGGTCGGTAACCCGCCGCGCCGAGTCCACCCGCAGGAGCAGGTCGCCGGCGCTATCGGTGATCCACGCGGCTCCGTCCCCGTAGGCAATGCCATTCGGCCGGCCGGCACCGGCAACTATCCCGCCCATGACGCTCCGGCTACCGTCGACGACGGCGACCGTATTCGGACCGGCCGCGGCAGGCGCAGGCCGAGCAGACCCGGTGAGGGCGCCGGTGATGATAAGTGCGAGCGTGACCGCGAGCACGGTCGCGGTCCCGGCCAGCAGTCGCCTGCGTTGGGTATGGCTGGCCGGCGACGCTCCGCTGCCTTCGGCTAGGGCGGGGGCGGCCGGCGGTCCGGCGCGAGGCGGGGGATCAAGAGACGCGTCCTGCCGCAGGATCGCTCGCTGAAGTCCCTGCAGCCCCCGGCCCGGTTCGAGGCCGAGGTCAGCCACCAGCGTCCGCCTGGCTGATTGGTAGCTGGCCAGCGCTTCTGCCTGCCGTCCGCATCGGTAGAGCGCGATCATCAGCTGCTGATGAAGTCGCTCGCGCAACGGGTGCGCGGCGATGAGCGCCTCGCTCTCGGTGACGACGTCCGCGTGCCGGCCGAGGGCCAGATCGGCTTCGATCCGGTCCTCGATCAGGCCGATCCGCAGCTCCTCCAGCCGCGCGATCTCCACCTGCGCGAACGGCTCGTCCCCGAGGTCGGCGAGCGGCGCACCGCGCCAGAGGGCGAGCGCCTCGCGAAGATGCGCCGCCGCCCGTTCGGGCGCGTTCGCCGCCAGCGCCTTCCGGCCCTCCCCGGCGAGCCGCTCGAACCGGTTCAGGTCGAGCTGATTTGCCGCGATCCGGAGGAGGTACGCACCTGGCCGCGTGAGGACAACGGGTTCCTCCGCGACCGCGTCGAGCGTCTTGCGCAGCCGTGAAACGTACACCTCAAGGGTGTGGTGGGCACCCGCAGGAGGATTTTCGTGCCACAGCTGGTGAACGAGGACGCCGCGGGGGACGGGCTCATTGGCCCGGAGAAGGAGCATCGCGAGCAGCGCACGCTGCTTCGGGCCGCCGACGTCAATTACTCGCCCGCCGGCACGGGCCTCAAGCGGCCCGAGCACCCGAAACTCGATCACCGCCCCTCCCCGGCTTTAGTCAACCACGTCTGTGGCGCGTCGTGTAGGCGCCCGGCACGGCCCCCCGGCCAGCAGTGTGAGCATTCTGTGAGGTCGCGGCCCGAGAATCCTGCCAGCAGCTCAGCCGCATAGGGCGGTTCCATGCGACCAGCCGGGGCCAACGGTCTAAAGCGCCGGGCAGCGGGCGTTCAGGTGCCCATCTGATCGTCCGCGGGGTGTTATGAGGAGAACCAATATGAAGCTCTCAGCACGGCCTCGGCGGGCGAACGCGAGGTCTCTGATCATCACGGCGCTCGCGGCGACCAGCTGCGCAGCCGCAGTCCTGTCCGCCGCGGGTACAGCGGTGGCGGCCGGCCCGGCACGGCCGGACGCGGCGCACGCGCCATCGCCGGCCTTTGCGGCGGCGGCTCAGGCCAATGGCCGGATCGCGTTTTCCCAGTGGGACCTGATTCCTGGCGGGAACCTGTCGGGTCACTCCAACGTGTACACGATCAACCCGGGCGGCACGATGCGGCGCCAGCTAACCCACGTGGGTGCTGCCCACGCGGCCGGCGCGCCGGACTGGTCGCGAAACGGCGTAAGGATCGTCTACGAGAGCAATCAGAGCGGCGACTACCGGATCTGGGTCATGAACGCGGACGGCTCCGGCAAGATGCGCCTCACCAGCGATCCGGGCTTCGCGGATCTGGAACCTGCCTGGTCCCCGGACGGCAAAAGCATCCTGTTCAGCCGGTGCGACGATCATCTCGGCTTCATCGCAGGCTGTGATCTTGATGTGATGAACGCTGCGGGCGGCGGCGTGCGGCGGCTGGCCGGCGGGCACTGGACTTACGTCCGCGGCGAGTACTCCCCGGACGGGCGGCGCATCGTCGTCGGGGCGGACCGGGGCGGTTTCCTGGGCGCCCTGTGGCTGATGCGCTCCGACGGGACCGGCCTGCACCGGATCACCAGGCCATCCCTTCAGGCGTTCTGGCCGGGCTGGTCCCCGGACGGCCGCCGCATCGTGTTCACCGACAACTGCTGCCAGTCCGGGAGCAACATCTGGACGGTGCGCCCGAGCGGGAAAGGGCTGCGGAAGCTCACTCACTTCAGCCCCCAGCCGCTGCAAGGCGCTTTCGCCAGCTACTCACCCGACGGCCGGCGGATCGTCTTGCAATACAACGGGAAATGCCCGGCAAGGGGAATCTGCCAGTACTTCTACGTCATGAACGCCGACGGCTCCGGCCTGCACCCGGTCCGCACGGGCGTAGCCAATACGTTCCTCACCGACTGGGGCCCGGCTGCCTAGCGGTGCCGTGGACCGATGGCCAGGTTTGCCGAATCAAGGAGACCGACATGAGACGAGCAGTAGCTGCGCTCCGGACACTGGCGGTGGCCGCCTCGCTCGCGGCCGCGTGCCTGGCCATCCCGGCCGCGCCTGCCATGGCCGGCGGCCCGCCGGCAACCGGCAGGATCGCCTTCTCCGACTTCGTAACCAATCAGATCTACGCGGTTAACCCCGACGGCACCGGCCTCGCGCAGCTCACCCATGAGCCGGCCGGGATCGCGGCGCGCTGGCCAGACTGGTCGCCCGGCGGGTCCCGCATCCTGTTCGTCCGGTTCAACCCGGCGAATGGCATGGGCCGCGTCTGGATCATGAACGCCAACGGAACCGGCCAGCGCCGGCTTGCTTCCGACGCGCCGGGATATCGCGATTACCAGCCCAGGTACTCCCCTGATGGCAGGCACCTCGTGTTCTCCCGCTGCTCGCCCAACGACGGACTGTGCGCCATCTGGATCATGCGCTCCGACGGGACTCACCGGCGCCTCGTGATCCCCTCTATCGAGGCCCCCAACGAGACCAACAATTTCGACCCGGCGGTCTCGCCAGATGGCCGCCGCATCACCTATGACCGGTTCGGATTCCACGGGATCAGCGCGCAGGTCTGGGTGGCCCGCATCAACGGCCAGCATGCGCGCCCGCTGACCGCTCCGCGGCTGGAAGCGGGGGAGCCGAACTGGTCACCGGATGGCAGTCACATCACGTTCGCCAGCAATTCCACCCGGCCGCAGTCCAGCATCTACGTCATGCGGGCCAACGGCACCAGAGTCACGAGGCTCGCCAGATCGAAGTGGCCGACTAGCAACTTCGGCCCCGCGTACGCGCCTGGCGGGGGCCGGATCGCCTTCTCAAGCGACCGACGGCACCCCGATCTGTGCTGCGAGGACCTCTTCGTCATGGGTGCGGACGGCATGCACCAGCACCTGGTGGCCACCGGCATTCAAGGCGTCCTCGATGTTGCCTGGGGCTCCGCACCGCTGGTCACGGCAGGATCGCGGGATGCGGTCTCACGCCCCGGAGCAGGCGCGCCCGCTCCCGGCGCCGCCCGCCGCGCCCGCTGCCGCGCTGAAACCCCATGTCCGTGACCGGGGGTTTCGTCGGCAGCTGCGCGATCGCGAGCACGAAAGCCTTGGTCAGCCCATGAGCAGCTTCCTGACCAAGCTGGGCGTGACCGACGCCCGCTGATCGTGCTGGCCATCCATGCCCGGATGGCGTCCGCGATCGAGCCGATGGTGCCGTTCGGATGACCTCGCCGGGGCTCAGGCGTAGTGAGCGGCAGCACCGCGGGCTTGGTCTGCGACACGCTGGCGCATCGCAGCTGGCTGCAGGACTCAACTGAGCGGACGCGAGAACCCGGTAGGTATGCCGCTGCTCATCCCGCTGGGCCACGAGGTACCACTGCCCGGAGGCCAGGACCAGTCCCAGCGGACTGATCTCCCGCGTGACCGCGATACCGTCGCGCACGTACTCGATGCGGGTACGGCGATCACGCCACAAAGCGCCCGCAAGCTGCGGTAGCCAGGGAACCGGCTCGGGTTTGCCGTACCAGCGGGCGGGGTCGAGGTGAAACCGTTCGGAAACGTGGCGGGTACGGTCCCGGGCCTGGCCGGTGAGGCTCGCCCAGACCTTGATGCGGGCGCCTTCCAGCAGCTCGCCGAGCCCTAGCTGTTCGGCTGGGCCGGCCAGGCCCAGAAAGGCCAGCGCGCCGGCCTCGTCCAGGCCGACTCCAGTCAGCCGGGTGCGGTAACCGCCGGCGAGGCGGTAGCCACCTGGTGGCCCGGGCGAGGACCGCACCGGTATCCCCGCGGCCACCAGTGCCTCCACGTCTCGTTGCACGGTCCGCTCGCTGACCTCCGGCAGCCGGGCCAGGTCCTTTCCGCTGCAGTGACCGCGGGCTTGCAGATGCAGGAGCAGGGCCATCATCCGGGAGGCGCGCACAGTCTCATGATCGCGCCTGATGACGACAAAAGATGTCGGGAATTCATGTGATAGTAGTTGCCGCCGGGATCCACCCGGCGCGCCGAGTAGAAGGGGAATGACATGGCTGAGGTGCTGCTGTTCCACCACGCGCAAGGGCTCACTCGCGGCATCGGCGACTTCGCGGACCAGCTCCGGGCCGCTGGCCACACCGTCCACGTCCCCGACCTGTACGACGGGCAGGTCTTCGCCACCCTGCAAGAAGGCGCGGAATACGCGGCCAAGATCGGGTTCGGCACGGTCATCGAGCGCGGCCGGGCTGCAGCCGAGGAGCTGCCCGCAGAACTGGTCTACGCCGGATTCTCACTTGGCGTCTTGCCCGCACAGATGCAGACCCAGACCCGCCCAGGTGCGAAGGGCGCCCTGCTGTTCGAAGCATGCGTGCCGCTCTCGGAGTTCGGCGGTACCTGGCCCGCGGGAGTTCCGGTCCAGATTCACGGCATGGAAGAGGACGAGTTCTTCGCCGGAGAGGGTGATATCGACGCAGCCCGCGCCCTCGTCCAAGCCGCGGGGGACGCCGAACTCTTCCTCTACCCCGGCAACCGGCATCTGTTCACTGACAGCAGCCTGCCCTCCTACGACGAACCAGCCGCCGCGCAGCTCGCCCAGCGCGTCCTCAGCTTCCTCGAACGCATGAAATAGGAGCCATTTCTTCTGGTACCGCCGCCGTAGCGGCTACTGACGGACGTCCGTTGACTACCCGCGTTTGCTGCCTCTTCCCATGCCGGGTTGACGCATGGGCGGCTAATTTTGTTGCGCCTGGCCAGCACGGATCGCCTCTCGTCCCGAACCAGCGGCGGCGCTGAGCGTTTGGAGGTCGCCCCAGCTGGGCCGTCGCGTGGCTGGCCGGGTTCGCCCCCCCTGATGCCGCGCGCGGGTCAGGGCGAGATGCCGATCTCCTGGATGATCCCGTGGGCGGGGGACGGGATCAGCGGGCCCGCCGTATCGGTGGCCACGTCGACGGGGATCACCCCCTGCGTGTTGGTGGCGTAGAGGGTCTTGCCGTCCGGGGTCATGGCTATCTGGGCGTCCGCGCCGATGTGAACGGTCTTGCCTGCGGTGCCGGTGGTGATATTGACGGGGGTGGTGCCCCGTCCGGGACCCTCGGAGCTCGCGAAGTAGACGATCTTGCTGTCCGGTGTGAACGCGACTTCTTCCGCGGCCGGGGGGATCGGGATGGGCCGGCTGACCTTGCCGGTCCTGGTGCTGATCAGGAAGACCTTGGTCGTGATCGTGGCCGTCGTGTGGCCGTGCTCGATCGCGACCACGATGGTCTTCCCGTCCGCGGTGATGGCCATCTCAAACGGGCTCCCCGGCAGAGCGATGGACGTGCCTTGCTGCCCGCTGGTGGTGCTGACCGGGGTGATCTTGTTCTTGGTCCCGAGGTAAGCGGTCGTCCCGTCCGGGGAGAGCGCGATCCCGTCGAACCGGCCGAGGCTTATCTCGGTGCCGGGGGCGTTGGTGACGGTGTTGATGGGGACCAGGTTCTCCGCCAGGTTGCGGCCCGGGGTCAGCACGAAGGCGGTTTTCCCGTCCGCGCTGAACGCGAAGACGCCAGCCTCCGTAATCAGCTTGAACGGCTTTCCCGCGGTATTCGTGGCGAGGTTGATCGGCGTGATCTTCTGTGAGTCGCCGGTGACGTAGGCGACCTTCCCGTTCGGGTCGATGTTGATGAACTCGGCGCCGTCTTTACCAACCTTGATCGGCGTGCCGGGCTTGTCCGTCCTCGTGTCGAGCGGGATGACCGAATCCCCCGCGGCGATGTAGAGAGTCTTCCCGTTGGGAGCCGCTTCGAAGAGGCAGTTGATGACGCAGGGCAGATGAATCGGCTTGCCAGCCCGGTTGGTGGCGGGGTTGATCGGGAGGTAGATATTGCGCGGGTGCTTCTGCTCGGGAACGTAGTCCACGTAGACCTTGGGCAGGGCCTCAACCTTGACGTGCACGGCCGGCCCGGCGAGTGCCTGATTGCCTCCAGGTCCCGCTGACCCGAACATCGCCGCGCCGGCGGTCACGCCCACGGCCACCAGGACGACGGCCGAGGCGGCGGCCGCCGCCGTGAGTCGGCGCCGCATCATCCGGCGCCGCACCGAGTGCACGGTCACCTCGCCGGGTGGCTCCCCGATGGCCGTATCGAGGAACTCACGCCACTGCCTGCTGTCCATCTCGCTGTTGCCGATCCCGTTCACTGCTTTTCACGCTCCATGAATTCGGCCAGGTGGGGGTCCTGGCGCAGCCTGGCCAACGCACGCGACAGCGTGCTCTTGACCGTTCCGGTCGAGCAGCTCAGCATCTCGGCCACCTGCGCTTCGGGCAGGTCGTCGTAGAGCCGCAGGACGAGTACCGCGCGCTGGCGGCCGCTGAGCGTGGCCAGCAGATCGCGCAGGTACATGCGCGTGGCGACCTCCGAGGCCACGTCATTGACCACGGCATCAGGTTCTACTTCCGGGGTGGCTTTCTCACCGCGCCACCGGCGGCGGCTCCAGGTCCGCCAGGTGTTGATCATGACGCGGCGTAAATAGACCTCGGGGTCGTCACGGCGGTTGATCCGTTCCCAGCGTGGCCAGGAACGGGCGAGGGCGGTCTGCACCAGGTCCTCGGCCAGGCCCCAGTCGCCGGTCAGGAGCCAGGCCGTCCGCTGCAGGGCGTGGCTGCGCGCTTTGATGAACTGCGCGAACTCAGATGTGTCGGCGTTCAAGGGATCTCCGGTCGCTCAGGTAGCCGCCGTACCTCATGACTACCTGGCTGCTATTAAAGGTTCCGGTTCCGCCAAAAGAGGTCAGGCAGCAGACCGCTTCGCCGCCCTGGTCGAGGGGGCCGCGCGATGACAAATCGTGTCAATTCAGTGTCACGAGGCTCATCTGAGCCCTCTCGCAGGGCTCTCACCTGCGGAAACTATGTGTCCGAGGGGGGACTTGAACCCCCATGCCCTTTTGGGGCACTAGCACCTCAAGCTAGCGCGTCTGCCTATTCCGCCACCCGGACGTGGCCGGCCTGCGGTGGCACCGCTGTACGCTGGCCGGCCGCCTCACGATAGCAAATCTGGCCGGTCCGGGCGAAGGCGAACCGGTGACCGCCGGCCAGCCTGCCGCTTACCCCGGCCAGCCGGCGGCCGCCCCTCGGCCAGCCGGCGGCCGGCGCCGGATGCGACGATGGCCAGGTGACCCAGATTCCGTCCTTCGGCGAGGCAACCGCGCAGGATCAGGTCGCGGCCCTGTGCAGCGACCTGATCAGGATCGACACCACCAACCCCGGCGATCATTCCGGCCCGGGCGAGCGCCAGGCGGCGGAACACGTCGCCGCCCTGCTCGCGGACGCCGGCCTCGAGCCCGCGGTGCTGGAATCTCATCCCGGCCGCGCCAGCGTCGTGGCCAGGATCACCGGCACGGACCCGGGCCGGCCCGCCCTGCTGATCCACGGCCATCTCGACGTGGTGCCGGCCGACGCGGCCGACTGGCAGGTCGGTCCGTTCTCCGGTGAGCTCCAGGATGACTGCATCTGGGGCCGCGGCGCCGTGGACATGAAGGACATGGACGCGATGATCCTGGCGGTGGTCCGGCAGCGGCTCCGCGAGGGCCGCCGCCCGCCGCGCGACATCGTGCTCGCCTTCCTCGCCGACGAGGAGGCCGGCGGCACCTGGGGCGCGCGCTGGCTGGTGGACAACCACGCGGAGCTCTTCGAGGGCGTCACCGAGGCGGTCGGCGAGGTCGGCGGCTTCAGCGCCACCATCGGCGGGCGCCGCATCTACCCGATCCAGACCGCCGAGAAGGGCATGGCCTGGCTGCGGCTGACCGCCCGCGGGACGGCCGGCCACGGCTCGATGCTGCAGCCCGACAACGCGGTTACCGAGCTCGCCGAGACCGTCGCCCGGCTCGGGCGGCACGAGTGGCCGGTCCGGATGACCCCGTCCGTGCGCGCGTTCCTCGCCGAGGCCGCCGCGGCGCTGGGAATCGATTTCACCGATAACGCGGCCGACGAGGTACTGGCCAAGCTCGGCCCGATCACCCGGATGGTCGGCGCGACCTTGACCAACACCGTCAATCCGACGGTCCTGAAGGCGGGCTACAAGGTCAATGTCGTGCCCCAGGCGGCCACGGCCGACGTGGACGGGCGGTTCCTGCCCGGCCACGAGGAGGAGTTCTTCGCCGAGGTGGACGCGCTGCTCGGCGCGGGCGTCCGGCGCGAGTTCATTCATCACGACGTCGCGGTGGAGACGACGTTCGACGGCGACCTGGCCGGGGCGATGACGGCGGCCCTGCTGGCCGAGGACCCGGACGCCAGGATCGTGCCGTACTGCCTGTCCGGCGGTACCGACGCGAAGTCCTTCAGCCGGCTGGGCATCAGGTGCTTCGGCTTCACCCCGCTCCGGCTCCCGGCCGAGCTGGACTTCTCCGGCATGTTCCACGGCGTCGACGAGCGGGTCCCGGTCGAGGCGCTGCGCTTCGGCGTCCGGGTCCTGGACCGGTTTCTCGACCACTGCTGATACGCCGGCCCAGGTCAGAGCGTCGCCGGCGGGCGCAGGCGACGCCGCGGCGGCCAGTCCGGGGACAGGTTCGGCATAATGCCCCTTGCACACAATGGGTATTGATATAGTAACGCAGTGTGTTAAGCCTGATCCGTAACACCTGGGCCGGTGCCGCGCGGCGCTGGCCTCCCGGACACGTATTGCCGAGTTAGCCCTCCCGCAGGTGGTTCTGGGCGACGTCATCCCGGATGGCGCGGCGCCGGGCAGATCACCCGGCTGGGGTCACCTGAGCGTGCGCACGGGCCGGATGATCTGGCGACGCAGGGTAGCCTTCCTGCTGCCGTCGGCATTCAGCCGCAGCCGGGCCAGTTCCCAGTCGCCGTACTCGGCGTGATCCGTGAGGATTCGCCGCGCGGCCTCTCTCGGCGTTCCGCGCGGCAGGTAGAGGACAAGGTAGGAGTACTCCGACATCACACTTATTGTGCGCGGCCAGCGCCGCAGTTCAAACGGCGTTGCGAAAATAGGGCAATTTCCCCCAAGGGAACACACGCAGTGCCGCGGCGGGTTGAAGGTACGGGACCGGGGTGCGAACGGCGGCCATCCGGCCGCGGTCAGTCCCGGGCAGGGTGCCGCGGCAACGGTGTCGCGGCGGCAGAGTGGCCAGTCCGCGGGCCGTCTGCTGATCGCCTGCGGTAGCCTTCCGGGCGTCCGCGGGATGTGAGGGTGAAGAGCGTGGCAGCAAGAACTGGATCGGCCGCAAGAGGCGCTAAGGCTGGCGGCAACGCCGGCGATGGCGTGCGGCGCCTCGTCATCGTCGAGTCTCCGACGAAGGCGCGCACCATCGCCGGATACCTCGGCAAGGGCTACGTGGTCGAGTCCAGCATCGGGCACATTCGCGATATGCCGGACAAGGCGGCCGAGATACCGGCCAAGCTCCGCGGCGAGGCATGGGCGCGGCTCGGCGTCAACGTGGACGCGGACTTCGAGCCGCTGTATGTCGTCAACGCTGACAAGAAGCAGCAGGTCGCGAAGCTGAGGGCGGCGCTGAAGAATGCCGACGAACTACTGCTCGCCACTGATGAGGACCGCGAGGGCGAGGCCATCGCCTGGCACCTGCTGGAGGAACTGAAGCCCAAGATCCCGGCCCGGCGGATGGTCTTCCACGAGATCACCCCGGAGGCGATCGCCCAGGCGGTCGCCAGCCCCAGGGAGATGGACCTCGGCCTGGTCGACGCCTACCAGACCCGCCGGGTACTGGACCGGCTGTACGGGTACGAGGTGTCGCCCGTGCTGTGGAAGAAGGTCATGCCGCGGCTTTCCGCCGGGCGGGTGCAGTCGGTGGCCGTCCGGCTCGTGGTAGATAAGGAGCGCGAGCGGATCGCGTTCCGCGGTTCCAGGTACTGGGACCTGGAGGCCGAGTTCGCCCCGGCCAGCGGCGAGGACCGGTCCGTGTTCCCCGCCGCGCTGGTCGCCGTCGACGGCAAGCGGGTGGCGCAGGGCCGGGACTTCGGGTCCACCGGGGTGCTGAAGTCCGCCGACATCCTGCACCTGGACGGGGAGCAGGCGGCGGCGCTGGCCGACCGGCTGGCCGGCGCGGACTTCACCGTCGGCTCGGTCGAGCGCAAGCCGTACCGCAGGTCGCCGTACGCGCCGTTCCGCACCACGACGCTGCAGCAGGAGGCCTCGCGCAAGCTGGGCTTCTCCGCCAAGTACGCGATGTCGGTCGCGCAGCGGCTGTATGAGAACGGCCACATTACCTATATGCGCACCGACTCGATCACCCTGTCGCAGACCGCGATCACGGCCGCCCGGGCGCAGGCCCGGGAACTGTACGGCGCTGAGTACGTCCCGGACGCACCGCGCGTCTACACCAGCAAGGTAAAGAGCGCGCAGGAAGCGCACGAGGCGATCCGGCCGTCCGGAGACAGCTTCCGCACGCCCGCTCAGACCGGCCTGGCCGGCGATGAGTTCCGGCTGTACGACCTGGTCTGGAAGCGCACCGTCGCCTCGCAGATGAAGGATGCGACCGGGGAATCGGTGTCGGTCCGGGTGATCGGCCGGCCCGGCCCGGAACTGGCCGGCCAGGGGGCGCCGCTCGAGGCCGAGTTCGGCGCGTCCGGCAAGGTGATCGGCTTCTACGGGTTCCTGAAGGCCTACGTCGAGGGCTCCGACGACCCGGACGCCGACCTGGACGACAACCAGCGGCGGCTGCCGCCGCTCGCCGAGGCCGATCCGCTGACCGCGATCAGCCTGGCGCCGGCCGAGCACGCGACCCGGGCCCCGGCCCGTTACACCGAGGCGTCCCTGATCAAGGAACTTGAGGACCGGGAGATCGGCCGGCCGTCCACCTATGCGTCGATCATCGGGACCATCCTGGACCGGGGCTATGTCTTCAAGAAGGGCACCGCGCTCGTCCCCTCGTTCGTCGCCTTCGCCGTCGTGACGCTGCTGGAGCGGCATTTCGCGCACCTGGTCGACTACGACTTCACCGCGCGGATGGAGGGGGCGCTGGACGAGATCGCCCGGGGCGAGGCGGCCCGGGTGCCCTGGCTGCGCCGGTTCTACTTCGGCACGGACGGGGAGACAGGCGCCGACGGCGTGGCGGGTATCAAGGAGGAGGGCCTCAAGGAGCTGGTCAGCGACCTCGGCGACATCGATGCCCGGGATGTTAGCTCGTTCCCGCTGGCCGGCACCGACATCGTCATCCGGGTCGGCCGGTACGGTCCCTACCTGGAGCGGGACGGCCAGCGGGTCAACATCCCGGAGGGGACAGCGCCGGACGAGCTGACCGCGGAGCGAGCGGCCGAGCTGCTGGCGCAGCCGAGCGGGGACATCGTGCTGGGCACCGACCCGGCCACCGGGCGGACCATCGTGGCCAAGGCGGGCCGGTTCGGCCCGTACGTCACCGAGGTGCTGGAGGACGCGCCCGCGCCGGATTCGGCCGCGGCGGATCCGGCGGCCAAGGCCGCGCCCGGCCCGGGCAAGGCTGCCGCTAAGCCGGCCCGGGGGACAGCCGCGAAGGCCGCCTCCGCCAAGCCCCGGTCGGCTTCCCTGCTCAAGTCCATGGACCTGACGACCGTGACGCTGGATGACGCATTGCGGCTGCTGACCTTGCCCCGTACCCTCGGGGAGCTTGACGGCGAGCCGGTGACCGCGCAGAACGGGCGCTACGGGCCGTATGTCAAGAAGGGCACCGACAGCCGCTCGCTGGAAAGCGAGGAGCAGCTGTTCACCGTCACGCTGGCCGAGGCCAAGGAGCTCTTCGCCCAGCCCAAGCCGCGCGGCCGCGCGGCCCGGGCGGCGGCCACCCCGGCCCTGCGGGAACTCGGCCAGGACCCGGCGAGCGGCAAGCAGATCGTGCTGAAGGAAGGCCGCTGGGGTCCGTACGCCACCGACGGCGAGACAAATGCCTCGCTGCGCAAGGGTGACCTGGTGGAATCGGTCACCCTGCAGCGCGCGGCCGAGCTGCTGGCCGAGCGCCGGGCGGCCGGGCCGCCGGCGCCGCGCCGCCGGGCGGCCAGCCCGGCCCGGCCGGCCAAAACGGCCCGGACGGGCGCCCGGGCCGGCGCCGCGCGTGGCGGCGGGAGCTCGGCTCGCGGTGCCGGAGCGTAACGCGCCGCAGCCCGCCTGCTAGTGCCCGGCAGCAGGCAATGGCGGCATTCCCGGCAAACGGACTTACCGGCCCTAGCGCCGTGTCGGCGCAGCCATCTGCCGATAGCCTGGCGCAGTGAACTTTAGGTCCCCTTTGCGAGGTCACAGCGGCGCGCTGTCCATCAGGCCGTTCCGGCGCCTGTGGATAGCGACGTCGCTGTCCAGCCTCGGGGACTGGCTGAGCCTGCTCGCGCTGACGGCGCTGGCCGGCGAGCTGACGGAGCACCACGGGTTCGTCCAGGAGAACGCCGCCGTCGGTGCCGTCTGGCTGACCTCGCTGCTCCCCGCGCTGGTGCTAGGCCCGCTGGCGGGAGCCTTCGCCGACCGGTTCGACCGCCGGCTGAACATGATCGTGGGCGACGTCGTCCGCGCCGTGCTCTACCTGACCATCCCGCTGAACCTGCGGCTGCACCTGGTCGACGAGCTGAGCTGGATGTACATAGTGCAGTTCCTCGCGTCCAGCGCCTCACTGTTCTGGACCCCGGCCAAGGACGCCTCGGTGCCGAACCTGGTGCCGCCCGAGCGCCTGGAGGAGGCTAACCAGCTCAGCCTGCTGACCACCTACGGCACCGCTCCGGTGGCCGGGCTGCTGTTCGCGGTCCTCGCCCTGGTGACCACCGCGCTCGGCTCGATCTCGCCCTACTTCGCCACCAACCCGGTCAACCTGGCGCTCTACTTCAACGCGGGCACCTTCATCGTGTCCGCGATCACGATCTTCATGCTCAGGGAAATCCGCCGGGCGCGCGGGCAGATCTCCACGCCGTCGGTGGCCAAGGCCATCTGGGAGGGGTGGCAGTTCCTCGGCCGGAACCAGGTCGTGCGCGGGATCGTGATCGGGATGGTGGGCGCGTTCGCGGCCGGCGGCGTGGTGGTCGGCCTCGGCCCGGCCTACGTCCGGAACACGCTGCACGGCGGCAACGCGGGCTGGGGCGTGGTCTTCTCGGCCATCTTCTTCGGGCTGGCGGCCGGGATGTTCCTCGGCATGCGGATCATGCGGGGGTTCAGCCGGCGCCGCCTGTTCGGCGTGGCCATCACGTGCGCGGCCGTGCCGCTGGCGCTGATCGGCCTGATCCCGAACCTGGTCGTCGCGATCGTCCTGGTCCTCCTGCTCGGCGCCTGCGCGGGCATCGCCTACGTGACCGGCTACACCATCATCGGGCTGGAGGTGGACGACAACACCCGCGGCCGGACCTTCGCGTTCCTGCAGTCGGCGATCAGGGTGATCCTGTTCGCCGTGATCGCCATCGCGCCCTCGCTGGCCGCCGGGATCACCGCGGTGGTCCGTAGCGCCACGGGCGCCGATTTCGGCCGGATCAGCCGTCTCGGCTATGGCGGCATCGGCGACAACATCGTGCTGCTGCTGGCCGCCGCGGTGGCGGTCGTGCTGGGCGTCGTCTCCTACCGGCAGATGGACGATCGCCGCGGCGTGCCGCTGGTCGACGATCTGTCCTCGGTGTTCCGCGGCGGGGAGTTCCGGCCGGTCCCGGTGCATGCGAACGGGAGCGCGCCCGCGTCCGCGCCCGGCCCGGGCTCCAGCGCGGGCTGCTGCTCGCGCTGGAGGGCGGTGAGGGCGCGGGCAAGTCCACCCAGGCCAGGCTGCTCGCGATCTGGCTGCGGGACCAGGGATTCGACGTCGTCGCCACGCACGAGCCCGGCGCGACCAAGATAGGCATGCGGCTGCGCGCACTCCTGCTCGATACCGCGCACACCGGGCTTTCCCGGCACGCCGAGACGCTGATGTACGCGGCTGACCGGGCCGAGCACGTGGCGGCCGTCATCGCCCCGGCCCTCGCCCGCGGGGCGATCGTGGTGACCGACCGGTACGTGGACTCATCGGTCGCCTACCAGGGAGCGGGCCGGCTGCTGCCGCCCGAGGACATCGTCAACCTGAACGACTGGGCGACCGGCGGGCTGCGGCCCGACCTGACCATCATCCTCGACCTTCCGCCGGTTGACGGGCTGCGGCGAAGAGAGCGATCAGCCGACCGGCTGGAGGCCGAGCCCGCCGACTTTCACGACCGGGTGCGCCGGGCCTTCCTCGCGCTGGCCGAGGAGGACACCGCCGGCCGCTATCTTGTGCTCGACGGAAGCCGGCCCCCGTCTGACCTCAGCCGCACGATCCAGGAGCGGGTGCGGGAGATGCTGCCGGACCCGGTGCCGGAAACGGCCGAGGAGATCACCGGGAGCTTCCCGGCGATCCGTGAGTGACCCATCGAGAGCGAACACCAGGATGACGGCGCCATGAGCACGACGGCCGCGCCGGAGCTGACTCCGGCCGGGGCGGTCTTCGGCGCGCTGGCCGGCCAGGATGCGGTGGTCGCCGAACTGGCGGCCGCGGCATCCGGCGGCCCGGGCGCCGTCACGCACGCATGGCTGTTCACCGGCCCCCCGGGGTCAGGCCGGTCGGTCGCGGCCCGCTCCTTCGCCGCGGCGGTGCTCTGCGACGCCCATGGCTGCGGGCACTGCCCGTCGTGCCGCCAGGTGGCCGCGGGAAGCCACGCTGACCTGCTGCTCGTGCGCCCGGACGGGCTGTCCTACGGGGTTAAGCAGACCAGGGACCTGGTGCTGCGGGCCGCCACCGCGCCGGTGTACGGGCGCTGGCGGGTGGTGCTCTTCGAAGACGCCGACCGGGCGACCGAGCAGGCGGCAAACGCCCTGCTCAAGGCGATCGAGGAACCAGCGCCGCGGACGATCTGGCTGCTCTGCGCCCCGTCGGCCGCGGACCTGCCGACGACGATCAGGTCCCGGTGCCGCCTCGTCACCCTGCGGATCCCGCCGACGGCGGCCGTCGCTGGCGTGCTGGTCGCCGAGGGAGTCGACCAGGAGCTGGCGCTCGCGGCGGCGCGGGCGGCGCAGGGGCACATCGGCCGGGCCCGGCGGCTGGCCACCGATCCGGAGGCGGCGCAGCGACGTGCCGCCGTGCTGCGCATCCCGATGCAGGCCACCGGCCTGGGACCGGCCCTGGCCGCGGCCGCGTCCCTGGTCAAGGCGGCTGACGCGGAGGCCGCGGCGGCGACGGCGGAACTCGACGAGCCGGAGCGGGATGCGCTGCGCAGGGCGTTCGGCGAGGGGTCGACCGGCAAGGGGGTGGCGGCCGCCATCCGCGGCGGCGCGGGCGCGCTGAAGGACCTGGAGGACCGGCAGAAGTCGCGCGCGACCCGGCTCAAGCGGGATTCACTGGATCGTGCGCTGCTGGACCTGGCCGGGTTCTACCGCGACGTGCTCACGGTCCAGTTCGGCGCCGACGTCGAGCTGGCCAACGCCGGCCAGCGGGATGAGCTGGAGCGCTTCGCGGCGGCCGGCACGCCGGAGGCGACGGTACGGAAGATCCAGGCGATCATGGCCTGCCGGGAGCGGCTGGCCGCCAGCGTGGCGCCGCTGCTCGCGGTCGAGGAGATGACGCTGGCCCTCGCGGCGGGCTAATGCCGTCCGGCCCGTGCGCCCGGTTCCGGCGCTATCCCGGCAGGCGTGAGCAACGAAATCCCGGTTCGCGCGTGCATGGTATATGACCTACCACCTGCGGGCCGCCCGTCCCTCAGATGGCCGCACCCTGGACGGCGGCGGCTCAGACGGCCCGTCAGATGGCGGCCTCCCGGCCGGCGGCGATCCGCCGCCAATGGCGGGCACGGCGAGGATGACGCCGCTGACGGCGGGCGAGAGCGGCGCTCCCGGAGCGGGCGGGCCGGCCGAGACGGCTGGCCCTGCGCAGGACAGCCGCGACGTGTCCATGCTCTTCCGCGAGCGTCATGCGGAACTGGTGCGGCTCGCGGTGCTCCTGGTCGGTGACCGGCCGACTGCCGAGGACGTCGTGCAAGATGTCTTCGCCCGGCTCTGCCTGCGTGACCGGCTGCCCGGCGGCGATGGCTCGCTCCGCTACGTGCGGGCGGCCGTACTGAATGGCTGCCGCAGCGCGCTGCGGCGCCGGGCCGTCGCCCGCCGGTTCGGGAACTCCGGCGATCCGCTGGCCCGGGGCGGCACCCAGGAGTCCGCGGAGCACGAGGCGATCCTGGCCGAGGACCGCAGGCAGGTGCTGACCGCGCTGGCCGCCCTGCCGTCCAGGCGCCGCGAGGTCCTGGTACTCCGCTACTGGCTCGGCCTGACCGAGGCCGAAATCGCCGCGGTGCTGGGCATCGCCGTGGGCACCGTCAAGTCAACCGCCGCGCGGGGGCTCGCCGCGCTGGCCAGCAAGCTCGGGGAGCAATCATGACCAGGACAGAAGAGAGACTCGCGGATGCGCTCGGCGCGGCGGCGAGCAGGCTACGCGAGGAGACGCTGCGCCCGCTGAGCATCCCACCGCGCCGGGGACGCCGCTCGGCACGCTGGCTGGCACCAATCGCGGCCACGGCCAGCGTGCTCCTCGTGATCGGCGTCGTGGTAAGTCTGGCCGGCCGCTTCCCGGGTCCGGGAGGGCCGCACCGGGCGGCGGCGTAGCCATGCCGCACCGCTATTACATCGTGACCGACATCCTGGGCACGACCACAGTCCGCTCGACGGCCACCGGCGCGGTGACCGCGACGGTTCCGGTGCCCGGCCGCCTGAACCACGGCGACAACTACAGGCCTTTCGTGGCTTCGGCGGCTGACGGGACCTACTACATAGCTGCGTTTTACCGGCTGAATCAGCAGCGGATCTACCAGTTCCGGCTGACGGGCACCGGCAAGATCAGCGGATTCTCGCCGGTGCGGGGTGGCGAGCTGGGCAAATACCATGTCACCGACGCGATGGCCGCCTCGCAGGACGGGTCACGGCTCGCGGTCGGGATCGCCACGTTCCGGGTGGACAAGTACGGCGAGCAGGAACCGGGGTCGGACTCTGACCAGATCGCCGTCATCAGGACGTCGACCCGGGCGACGAGCATCTGGCAAGGAGGGATGCGCGCGCTGGGCAGGTCGTTCGAGGTCGCGAGCCTGTCCTGGACCAGTTCCGGCCGCGAGCTCGTGGTGCTCGGCCAATGGTGCGGGGCGCACGCGGCGTTCGACCACGAGATCTGCAGGGTGCTGAAGAACCGCCCCGGAGCGCCGTCCATCATGGTCCCTGGCCCGCGGGCCGCCGAGGTCTGGGCTCTCAACCCGGCCTCCCGGGGCGGCCAGCTGGACAGCGGGCACCTCCTGCTCCGCCAGTCCGCGCGGCACCCGTACATCGCGCAGGCCCTGATCAGCCCCGATGGCTCGACGATCACGGCCGTCCTGTTGTCCGGCCCGGTAGTCAAGTCGAAGAACCAGGGTCCCGGACTGGCACCCGACCGCCTGTCCGTCCAGCAGATCTCTGTGGCCACGGGGAAACAGCAGGCAGTGCTCTACCAGCGACGTATTGGTGCCACCTCGGCGGTGAACACTGTTCCCGACTTCCTGACCCTCGTTGCTGACGGCGCAGGCACGCACTTGATGCTCAACGGAGGCATCTGCTCGGGCACGTGCCACAGCGGGTTCAACGGCTGGATTCATGGCGGGCGGCTGATCCCGCTGCAGCCCAGCGACGGCAGGGAGACGGGCGAGACCTGGTGATCAACCGGCCGCTGGGCCGCTGCCCCTGGGCGGACGCTGGCTTGAGCCGGCGACCGGCGGCGAGACATCCGTTTATGAAATATCCAGAGCTCCGCTCCCAATGCAGCAAGCTTCGTGACCTGCCCGTAATGTGGGGGCGTGGGCATGATGATGGCAGTGAGCTTCCAGCGGCATGGCCGGCTGTACTACCTGGATCCCGGGCAGTACACGCCGTCCGTGGGGACCAAGGTGCTCGTGCCCACCGACGCGGGTCCCGAGGTCGCCGAGTGCATCTGGGCGCCGCAGTGGGTCAGCGAGGAGATCGGCGGGCTTCCGGTCTGCGCCGGGCTGGCCACCGATGAGCACCTGTCCAGGGACGAGGCGAACCGGGCCAGGCGCGCGGAGGGGCGGGTGGCCGCCCGGCGGCTCGTCCGTGAGCACGGCCTGCCGATGAAGATCATCGCCGTGGACTACGTGGATGCGGGCAACGTGCTGACGATCTACTTCAGCGCGCCGCACCGGGTCGACTTCCGCGCGCTGGTACGTGACCTGGCCGGGCGGCTGCACGTCCGGATCGAGCTGCGCCAGATCGGCCCGCGCGACGAGGCCAGGCTGCAGGGCGGGATCGGCCCGTGCGGGCGGGACACCTGCTGCTCGACGTTCCTGAAGGACTTCGAGCCGGTATCGGTGCGGATGGCCAAGGACCAGCAGCTGCCGGTGAACCCGCTGCGGATCGCCGGTGCCTGCGGCCGGCTGATGTGCTGCCTGAAGTACGAGCACCCGCTGTACCAGGACTTCCAGAAGAAGGCACCGAAGCTGGGCGCCAGCGTTGAGACGCCCGAGGGGCCGGGCACCGTGGTCGGGCACAACGTCCCCGCGGATCAGGTCGTGGTCAGGCTGTCCGCGGACGGCAGCCGGTGCGCGTGCCCGCGGGCCAGCGTGTGCGGATCGCGCCAGGCCTATGAGGCGAAGTACATGCCCGGGCAGGAGCCCGCCGCCGACCGGTAGACTCCTTCCGCTGCCGTCCCCCGCGGCAGCCCGCCGCCTTAGCTCAGTCGGTAGAGCGATTCACTCGTAATGAATAGGTCATCGGTTCGATTCCGATAGGCGGCTCCCAGGTCAGAGGCCCCTCCCCGAACCCGGGTGAGGGGCCTACGTGGCGGTGGGTGACTAACTGGGTGACTGTGCGCCGATGAGCCCAGCAAGCCTCATCGATTCTGGATCTATCCACCCAGCAGTTGCGGTCCAGTCCGCCTTCCACACCACGCCAGTATCGTCATGGGCGGTGGTTGCTACCGCATGACAGAGGCGAAGCTGACGTCCAGCTCAGTCTGAGCGTAGGTACAGATAGGAACGAAGGGTACGGATCGACATGGGCACAAGCCGTGAGTGCTGACGACGGTACAGTAGAAGAGCCGGAGGGCGATAGCCCTATAGCTATTCTTGCAAAGATTACTCTTCCGGATCTAGACAAACTGCCACAAGTGCTCGCCGCTGTGGCAGTGACCGCTTTCGCGCTTGGGCTAATAGAACTAAATGCCTATCTGCTCAAGTACGGAGTATCGGATTTTAATGTTCTGCGCCCGAGATACGTGACCATTGGAATGGTCAGCCTCTTGTTCATTAGCATATCGACCGTACTCCCTCTAATAGCCGCACACGAAATTGCCACCGCAATTCGCAAAGGAGAGCCCTTCCTAGTATTCTTGATGCTGCTTTATGGGGCCGTTCTTGTGGCAATCCCTGCCGGTGCCCTACATGAACTCCTTGGAATATCCCTTGGATCCGCATGCTGGGATGAGCTAGGGGCCTTCCTGCTGGGATGCGCGGCTGTTGCTGCTATTCGCCCATGGACTAGTGATGATGGCAGCATTTTCAAGACTGACTTCAAATATTCATATCCCCGATGGGCCGGTGGGTCCCTAGTGGGGGTGATCTTCCTGCTAACGTTATTTCTGTTCATTGCCGTAGCCACGGAAGACATCCTGCCAGCACTGCCTGAACAGTTCGGAGGGCTAAAGCCCCGGCCAATAGCCCTAGTTGTCCAGCAGGGCGACGTGGCCGGTCTGCGGCAGTTGGGCATGAGCCTGACTGACAATGGATCATCCGCTGGTAATCTTGAACTTATCTACGACTCTGGGGACTTCCTGCTGATTAGAGTGGGTACTGCCAAATATGTACGACTAGACACTAACGATGTTATTGCTTGGTCAGTGGGTGCAAGCAAGAACTAGGGCGCCACGGTGAAATGAGCAAACGCGAGTGCCGGCGTCTATGGTGTCCGGTCATCCGCACCTATCGCACCTTCGTGAAAATGCGGTCCATTGCCTCGGCGCCTTCAAGGATCACTGGTCGAATCTGGTGACGGTAAACCGTCTCGGTAACCTCTGACCCACCAGCGTGACCCACTAGCCGGGCGATGTTCTCGATCGGCACACCTGAGTCGGAGAGCAGCGACACGAAGCTATGCCTCATCTCGCGAGGAGTCCAGTCCTGTGCGGTAAGTGCGGTCCTATCGACAATTGTGCGGAAGGAGCGGAGCACGTTGTTGGCGTTTCGTTGGGTACCTACCGACGATGCGAACACTAGGCCGTGCTCCTGCCAGGCTCTGCCAGCGGCCTCTCGCTGATGGTCTTGGAATTCGCGATGCGCGTTCAGGGCTTCTACGCAGCGCATTGGCATGGCCAGCGTTCGGCGCGACCTCTTAGTCTTGGTCTCGCCTCCGACCCGGACGGAGCGCCACACCATGATGGACGGCGGAATCGGTGGGCTGGTGTCGGGATTCCCTTGTAGGTCTACGTGATCCCAGGTGAGTGCCCGCAATTCCTCGGTGCGTGCGCCGATGAGGATCGACAGGACAATGTAGGCGTACATCGCCGTACCGGCAGCAGCGTTCAGCACGGCTTCGGCCTGGTCTAGTGTTAGGGCTTTCGATGGTCTGCCGTCTCGGCCAGTAGGGACATCGCAAAGCAGGACTACGTTCCGCTTCACCTTATCGCGGGCCTGGGCGCGGGCCACCGAGCGTTTAAGAATCGAGCGAATCTGACGCAGCGTATCCGTGCTCAGCGTCTTTGTCTTGGCTGCGAGCCACCGATCTACATCGTCGGCAGTTAGCTCCCGCAGCTTCTTCGCTCCAAGTGCCGGGATGATGTGCTTGCTAGCGAGAATGCGACATTTATTAGCAGTGGCCGGATCTCGATTGCTCAAGCCGAATTCGAGCCAGTTCCGCACCGCTTCGGCCACTGTGTAGTTCTGCGGGCCGATCGCCAGGCCATCTTCGTGGTCGCGGAGGTTCTCCTTGAGCTTGGCCAAAGCGCCGCTCTTGGTCTTGTCGCTCGCCTTGCGGACGATGCGCTTGCCGCGCCCGTCGTATCCGGTCGTCACCGTGGCTATCCAGCGTCGGCGGCCTTCGTCCCAGTGCAGGCCACCATCACCTCGGCTGCGCCTAGTGGGCATATCAGGCTACGCTTCTCGCTTCGCGCTCTAGGAGCGCGATGTACTCGGCAATGGCCGAAGCGGGAATACGGCGAGCGCGACCTTGGCGGACGGACCGCAGCCGTCCTGAGCGGAGCTGCTCATAGATGACGCTACGGCTCATAGACAGGACTCGCATGGCATCGGGCACCCGATAAAGTTGCTTGCTGGGCGGAGGCTCTCTGGTAGCTGTCCGCTGGTTGCGTCGTTGATCCATTCCAGTTAACTCCCATCGGTGTTTGTGAGGTGGGGACGCTCAGGCGGCGCAGTCAGTCGGGTTGTACTCGCGAGCACGGGCAGCAGTAGCGACGGCTTGCTCGGCGCCCGAGGCGATGGTGTAGCCGGTCCCGTCGTAGCACCAGGTTTTGAGGATCAGGACCACGGTTTCGTCGAGGGGTCGGCCCCAGGGGTCACGCTCACCATCCGGGTGGCGCAAGTGTTTGCGGTGCTCGGTGCGGGCGCGACGGAGCTGGCCGAAAGTGACGGAGTATCGGCGGGACTTAGTGAGGAAGTGGCCGCCCCAGCCGAGGGTGTGGGCGCATCGGCGGAGCCGGTCGTTGCTGGTGGCGCGGGGTCCGGCGAGATGCCAGGCGGTTGTCATCATCTGCTTGTGGTGACGGGAGCAGTGCAGTTCGTCGATCTCGGCGCGGTACCGCAGCGGGCGGGCTGGGAGGCCGGGTGCTTCCAGGGATTTGGTGGCGTACTTGGCGATGTAGTTGGCGACGGCCTGGGCGCTGAGCTTGCGGCCGGTGCCGGGCAGGTCACCGCCGTGCTGGCGGATGGGTCGAGGGTCTACCTGGTCGCCGAACCGCAGCATTATGACGGCCTGGTTCTCGGCCAGGCTGACCGGCCAGCACGCGGCGGCTGCGGCGCTGGTGATCGCCTCGGCCAGCAGATCCGCAGAGAACCGCGCAGGCGGGGGCTGGTAGTCCTCGCCTGCGGCGTCGAGGCGGATGACGGCGTGGAAGTGGATGACGCCACGGGCCTGGTACTCGGCGACTTTGACGTAGCGGACGGCGAGCAGGTCGTGGAATTGGCGCTGGGTGAGCCCGGCGAGGCGGGCCAGATGCCGGGGCAGGTAGGTGGTGAACCGTGCCCACAGCCGTCCGGCGCTGGCGTTGAACAAGACTGCGGCGGTGTAGTCGTAGCAGTCCGCGCATAGCGCCCGGCCGAGCCGGGGGTCGTTCTGGCCGTGGCGTTTGGGGCAGGAGATGTCGTGGCCGTGCGGGCAGCGGCGTTCCTTATGATCGCGGCGGGGGCGGCAGGGCAGCACGGTCTTGCCGCGCAGCCGCCGGGAGTGCACCGGCCCGAACGAGGGCGCGGTGAAGGTGGCGAATACGCACGGGTGGCTGGTGATGGTCTCGGGTACGCCTTTACCGCCGGTCAGCCCGGCGCGGACGAGCTGCCGGGCGTCGCGCTTGTAGACCTGGGAGCATGGCGGGCAGATGGACTCGCGGCGGTTGCCGCACGCGGTGAGCAGTACCCCGGCGGGTTCGTCGCGGGTGGAGTACATGGGGCGTAGTTCGCCGGTGGCCAGGTCGATGGCGCTGACCGAGCCCTTGAGCCGGACGGGATGCTGGCACATGCCGGTGCGCTCGGCCTGGCGGATCTCGCGAGTGAACTCGGCCCACGACAAGGTGATCAGGGTGTCGTCGGCAGGCGCCCCCGGTCCCGGGCCGTGATCTGGCCCGGGACCCAGGGTGACCGTCGCGGCAGTCGCGTTCAGGTGTCCTCCCTGGTTTGACGATTAAGTGTCAAGAGCTGTCCTTCGGGGTGAAGGCGCCGTCGCAGGCCCCGCAGATCACGGGCGCGTCGGCGAGGGTGGAGGCGGCGGCGCGGATGGACCGCCCGCAGGGGCACGCTGCGGCGGTCAGGTTGGTGCTGCGCCGGGTCGTTCCGGCCGGGTTGTGCTCGTCGATCCGCCACAGCGTCATGGCGATCTGCAAGGCCGCGAGCTGCCGTGCGTACGCTGTGGCGGTGTCGTCGGGGACGGTGGTGAGGGACCAGCCGATCTTCTGGTCGTGCTCGACGGTGATGCCGAGCTCCCCGGCGTGGGCCTTGAATTTCTTGTTGTGGTAGCGGCCCTGGCGGCTGGTGTCCTGGATGCCGCGAGCGGCGGCCAGGGCGTGCGCTGCCTCGTGCAGCAGCGTGCCCAGGACGCTGAGAGCGTCGCGGCGCAGCCCTTCGCCGCTGATCATGATTTCGGTGCGCTCGTCCTGGCCGACGTGCCAGCGTTTGGGTGCGTGGTGGCCGAAGCGGGCCTGCTTGCCGTCGGTGCCGCTGGCGATGATGATCACCACGGCGGGGATCTGCGGGTGGCGGGCGCGGATGGCCTGCCAGGTGTCCTCCAGCACCCGCAGTACCCGGCTGACCGCCACGCTGTCGGGACCGGGTGTGGTGAGCTGGGTGCCTGCCTCGGGCGGGTGGGCGCGGTCGTAGTTCTTGCGCTGCCTAGGGTCGGAGAGGACTTCGTAGGCTTCGGTGATCAGCTTGAACCGGGCGGCGGCGTCGGGGTCGCCGTTGTTCATGTCGGGATGGTGCTGGCGGGCCAGCTTGCGGTAGGCCTTCTTGATCTCGGTCAGGGTCGCGGTGGACGTGACGCCGAGCAGGTCGTAGTAGTCGTCGATGGCGGTCATGCCGCTTCCCTCCTGCGGAGCTGAGCGGCGTAGGCCGCGAGGTGGGCGATGTCGTTATCGGTGAGGTAGGCGGCCTTGATCCGACGGGGGACGCCGGTTTCGGATAGCAGCCAGCCGACGCCTCTGGCGAGGGGGTCGATGTCAGCGGCGGTGTAGCCTTCGTTGGCCCAGCCGTTGCCGAGCACGACATCGGAGCTGGAATCGGTGGTGCACCGGAACGCCCAGCGGTAGCCGAACAGGTCCCGCATGGACGGGTCGATCACCTGGTGGGACGGCCGCTGGGTGGCCAGGATGACGATGACCCCGGCGGCGCGGCCGCGGGCTACCAGGTCGCGGCACAGCGCGGCGAATTCGGCTTGCTGCTTCTTGTCGCCGATGGTGGCGGAGAAGTAGGCGTACTCGTCGATCATCACCAGGTACACCGGCTCCCCGGATTCGCGGGTGATCTTGCGGCGGCCTCCGGCGAGCAGCCGGTCGTAACGGGCATTCATGATCTTCTGGAATTCGGTGAACGCGCCGATCGCGTCGCTGATCGACGGGCCGATGAACATGTCGGCGCAGTGCCGCCAGGCGCCGAGCTCGACTTGCTTGCCGTCAACCAGGACGAGCTTGCAGTCGGCGGACAGGGCGCCATGCGCGGCGATGAGGTTCAGGGCGTTGGATTTCCCGCCGCCGGGCTCGCCGCCGAGCAGCATGTTCCGCTCGGCGAGGTTGACGTAAACGTGCTCGCCGTTCTCGTCGATGCCCAGGTGCACCGGGCCGAACATGGACAGCGGGAACACCGGCACGGCCGGGGTGATCGTGGTGGTGGTCATGGTGGCCTCCGTTCAGGGGTCGGGGGGGCAGGCCCCGGGCGGATGCCCGGGGCGCTGCCTGCCTGGTCGATTAGTGCGCGTTCTGCGCGGTGCCAGCGGTGATGCGGGCCAGGTCGCGGGCTGCTTTGGGTGGCAGGTTCCGCCCGGCCAGTTCCGGTGGCAGCCGGTCTGGTCCCAGCGCCTTGAGTGGCGAGGGGACGGATTGGCTGGCGGCGAGGGTGTCGCGGCGGATGATGTCGATGGTCACCAGGTGGGACCAGTTGGGGTTGCGGGTGACCCGGGCGTCGCGGGCGTAGCAGGCGGCGCGCAGCTCGCCGATGTGGGCTTCGAAGTCCTCGGCGCAGATGCCTGCGCGGCATAGGACGTGGGCGCGTTCGCCGACTTTGGTGGGCCGGGTCCATAGCACTGGCGGGAGCCTGCCGGACCTTGTGTGGAGGCGTGCTTCGTAGCAGAGCCGGTGGATGCGGTGCCGGGCCAGGGTGCACCAGAACCGGCGGATCGCGAACCGGCGCGTGCCGGGTATGGCCAGGACCGCGAGGATGAGCGCGGCGAGGGTGATCGCGGCGCCGGTGAGGGTGAGGGTGCGGCTGAGTAGCAGCAGCGCGGCGCCGAGAACGGCCAGGATGACCAGCTCGGTGCGCCAGCGCCAGGCGACGCCTGCGGCGCTGCGGTGGAAGCTGGCGGCGTAGCCGTCCAGGAGGTAGGGGTTGTTCCGCTGGGCGCGGCTGGGGTTGCGGGTGGTGGTCATGGGGGTTACCGCCTTCCGGCGAGGTTGAGGTAGATGCGGGGGGTGAATTCGCCGGTCATGGCGGACCAGCGGCCGTTGCGCGGGTGAGATGTGCAGGCCGGGCAGTACCGGACCGCGCCGCCCGCGTTCTTGATGGCGCGTTCGGTGCGGCGGGTGCCTTCGCAGATGCGGACCACGGTGAAGCCGATACCGGCTTGCCAGATGACGGCCACCAGCCGTGCGCCGTGTCCCGTGGCGTGCCGGTCGAGGCGGTGCAGAAGGTCGTCGGTCCAGCCGACGTAATGGCGGGCGTGGCGGTAGGGGCGGTCGAAGTGGAGCATGTAGATGACGCCCAGTTCCCCGGTCATAACCGGGCCGCCAGGTCCGAGACACACGCGAGGGGCCAGGCGGTGCCGCAGTCGCGGCAGATCAGCGCGGTTTCGGTGAAGCCGTCGCCGGTCTCGACTTCCTGGCGGTCGATGTCGGCCGAGCCGCAGTCGGGGCAGATGGGCTCGTGGTAGATGACCCGCAGTTCGCTCACCGGGCACCCCCGTTCGGGATGCAGGCGCGGATGAACTGGGCCAGGTGCCCGGCGTCGCCAATCTGGCCTTTGCGCCAGTCAAGGACGACCGGGCCGGGCATGACGCTGGTAGCGTTGGGCATGCCAAGGTCTCCTGTTCTTTCGCGAGGTAGGGGATTGATCTGGCTGGCCGGGCCGGGGGACGGCAATCCCCCGAGCCCGGCGCTGCTGTGTCAGGTCGCGGCCGTCGCGGCCTCGATGTAGGCGCGGATCTTGACGGTCGCGCCGTGGTAGATGAACGTGGCCCGGCAGCGCACGTACGGCTGCCCGTTGTGCTCGGTCCGCTGCGCGGTGAGCGTCGCGCCGAAGTTCTCGGCCCAGGTCGCCAGCGCGGCGAAGGTGTCCGGGGTTCCGCGGAATCCCAGCTCGATCTCCTGGCTGTGGCCCCATATTTCGAGGGACTGCGGGGCGGGCAGGCCGACGGCATCGGCGGTGAGCAGGTCGGCGGTGATCAGCGCCAGCTTGCCGAGCGGGCGGTCATGGTCGATGACGGCCACGTAGTCGGGGATGTTGATGGCGGGCTGTGTGGTGCTCGCCTGGTCGCCGTCGCTGGTGGCGGCGTTCGCGGTGGTGGTCATGGTCTCTCCTGTTCTGATCGCGAGGCAGGGGATGGTTCTGCCTGGCCGGGACGGCTCAGGCGGCGTGCACGGACTTGGCGGACCCGACCGGCTCGACCGCATCGGCGCGGAACGAGCGGCGGATCTTGCCGTCGCGGCCCACCCACGGGGCGAACACCAGGCCACGGACCTGGGCGAATCCATCGAAGGTCAGCTTGGGCTCGTCTCCGGCCACCTCGACCCAGATGGTCTCCTTGGTCTCGCGCTCGGCGTCGATCGCGTCCAGGCGCACGGTCCAGATCAGCACGCCGTCACGCGTCGTGGCCTGCCGGTCCTTGTCCTTGAAGTCCGGTCGCGGCTTGGCCGCACCGGCCACCCGGAACTGGATGCTGCTCGTTTCGATCAGAAGTCGCATGATCTTGTCCTCTCGTGTTTGGCCAGCGGACTTGCTAGCGGTCACCTCTAGTCGTATAGAGAAGTTAACACATATATAGAGGAGTGGGCGAGAGGTGTCAACCCCATTAGTGCGCGGGCAGGTCGTACGTCAGCAGGTAGGCGTCTGCGGCCATGATCGTGTCGCAGACTTCTACGGCCCGGCCTTCATTGTCATAGGCGGTACGGACCAGCCGGAAAACCGGCACGCCGGGCGCCAGGGCCAGTGTCCGGGCCTCGTCGGGCGTGGGCATGCGGGCGCCGACTTCCTCGGTGAACCGCTCCAGCGTGTGCCCGGATTCCTCCAGCCGGGCGTAGATGCCGCCAGGGCCGGGATTGGGGTCAGCGATCGGAGTCCCGGCGGCGAGATCGGCCGGGATGTAGGACACGGCGGTTTCGACCGGCCTGCCGTCGAGGGAGTAGCGGCGGCTGCGTATCACGGTGAGGGCTTCGTCGGGGATGCCGAGGCGGTCCGCGACATCGGCCGGCGGCTGTGCCTCCGTGACCCTGATCAGGTCCACCAGGGGAGTGGCGGCGGCCTGCTCGGACTCGGCAAGGAACGCGGCCTTGCCTTCCTTGCGGTGCCGCTGGGCGAACCTGTCGGAGGCGAGCCGCCGGACCGGCGGTCGGGAGCGGACGTAGACGCCGCGTCCGTGCTCGGCCGTGGTGAGCCCTTCATCCTGGATGATCCGCAGCGCGTTGCGGACGGTCATCCGGGCGACGCCGTAGTGTTCCATGAGCTGTGTCTCGGAGGGCAGTTGCTCTCCCGGCCGCAGCTTGCCGCGGGCGATCGCATGGCGCAGGTGATCGGCGATCTGCTTGTAGACCGCGCGGTCACTAGCCGGGGCGATGTGCTCGGTCAGTACGGTAGCGCCGCTCACGGGATCGCTCCTTGACTCCTACACACGTCTATTAGTGTTGACCTCAGCCTACCCAGAAGGCGGCCAGATGAGTACCGAGCCAGCCAGGCACTCCGTCAGCGTCGCTGGCGTGATCATTGACGATCACGGTCGTGCGCTGCTCATCCAGCGGCGGGATAACCACCGCTGGGAGCCGCCAGGAGGCGTACTGGAGCTCGGCGAGCCGATCGACGACGGGCTGCGCCGCGAAGTCCGCGAGGAGACCGGGCTAGACATCGAGCCCGTCACCCTAACTGGCGTCTACAAGAACATGAAACTCGGAATCATCGCCCTGGTCTTCCGTTGCAAGGTCACGGGCGGTCGTCCGTGTGTCAGTGACGAGACCGAGGCGTTCCGCTGGGCCAGCGAGGCTGACATCAGCGATCTGACCAGTGAGGCTTACGCCATCCGCGTTCTCGATGCCATGCGCGATCACGGCCCGCCAGGAATCCGGCAGCACGACGGCACGCATCTTCTCTAGCAGCAGACCAGGGCTTTCGTGGTGGAACAGAAGCCAGCCACGCACTCAGCCGACCCGTCCGGGAATTCGTCCCTTTAAGCATATTTCATACCCATTTATGTGGCCCGCCAACTGATGCGCGACGTATGTCCGTCAGCTGCCCTGCGACAAGTCTAGAAGCCTGCCGATCACTTGACGGCAGCAACGTGCGGATCTGCCGATGTGCGGATGTACTCGGGTAGGCGTGTGTTCGCCCGTAGCATCGACTCATGTCCCGTTGCACAGCACCCGTCCGTGGCCATCGCACGGCCAGCGGTGCCGAAAACTGCCCTGAGTGCAGATACCGGTCGTACTACCGCGCCCCCTCCAACTACACCCCGCCGACCAGGGTCTCCTGGAGCGGTGGCGGTGGGTCGTCCAGTGGCGGGTCGTCCGGCGGGTCATCCGGCAGGTCGTCCGGTGGCGGGAAGTCTCGGCGGCTGCGTGGAGGGGGGGCCGTCTCGTACACGGCTGCTGAATGGCGAACGATCGAGCCCCTCGCCCGCCAGGCCGAGGAGCAGGCGCGGGAACACCCGGGGCGTCGCGACCTCTTCCTCTGTCACGCCTGGGACGACCGGAAGGGTGCAGCGAGGGAGTTGTGTGACCTGCTGGTGTCCCTCGGCGCGACGGTCTGGTTCAGCGAGACGGACGTCGGCCTCGGCAAGTCGTTGCTCCGCGAGATCGACAAGGGGTTGGCGAAATCCCGGATCGGCATCGTGCTTGTGACCCCGGCGCTGCTCAAGAGCCTGACGGCCGAGGGGATCGCGGACAAGGAACTCTCCGTGCTGCTCGCGACCGACCGGGTCATCCCCGTCGCCCATGGCACGACCTTCGACGCCCTCCGGGACGTCAGCCCCCTGCTTGCCGCACGGTCCGGTCTGAGCACCGGGGACTCGTCGATGCGGGACGTCGCGACCAAGGTCGCCGCCGCGGCGGCCGCCGCGGACGACACCTGACAGGAGCGACGGCGCATTTCGTGCCCATTTCGAGCTGTGACAACTTTCTCCACGGTTTCAAGGGCGCGCCTTCGGCACGCCACGGCCGGGAGCCGGCCGTGCACAGGTGATCGCAGATCTCACGGGGGACAGCGGAACAGGCCGGGACCATGCATGGCCGGGCGGAAGTGCTTGCGTTCATGGCGGGCGCGGGTTAGACCGCGGTTATCGCGGGGGCGGCAGGCTCCGCCGCTCCCTACAGCAAGCGTGCCTCCGGTCGCGGCGGCCTGCCTCAGCGAGCGCGCACACCGCACCGCCCGGCGACGCGTTCCGCCCCGGAAGGTCGCCCTCCGCTACCGTGTTTACAAGACCTGACCGGCCGTCCTCCTCGCGCCCGGCATCCTTTTACCGGCCAAGATCACAGTCAAGGCCGCTCGCTGCGCTCCCGTGCTACGCATGGCGCTCCGCGCCAGCCTTGAGTGAGATCTTCCCCGGCAAGATCATCGGCGCCTATCAGGAGGACGGGGGGAGACTTGCGGCGTGATGATGCTGACTCTGACAGGACTGCATGCCGGTTCTGCTGCACGGGAGGCGAAACACTGACGCTTCCAGGCTCCATTGACGAGCGCTAGCATAGTGATATCATATTTTCAGGTGGTCCGACGACCGGAGACCACAGCCACAGGAGGCGACCCAAATGAACGCACACGATGACAACGACGCATCCCTGCGGACTGGCATGCGGCGCATTTTCCCGGCATGGGAATTCCGTAACCTCAAGTTCTGGGCAAGCGCGCGCATCGTCGCCGGCAGCGGCGTGGCCGTTCTAGGCGTCGTGACCCTCTTCGGTGGTCATTTCACCGCGGAAGCGTTCGCTTGGGGAGAGCTCTTTCTGCTGGGTGCCGCTATGACGCTCGCGGCAGGCATCTGGGAACTGTCCATCGCCCGCTCCGCGCCGCCCAGAACCTGACGGTCGCGGTGGCGCTCGCAACGGTCACTCACGGACATGCCACTGCCGTTCTGACCTGCGGGGGGCCCGGCTAGAACGTGGCGACCACGACCTTTGCAAGCAGGTGGTCAGAGGCCGAGGTATGGACTGGGTGACAAAGTGGGTGACGACCGCGGGGCCATGTGGGGTACGGCGGCGGACCTCCATGGACCTATCAACCGAGGTCAACGGTGCCATCGGCCACGTCATGGCGGTGCCGGACTACCCTCGTAATGAATAGGTCATCGGTTCGATTCCGATAGGCGGCTCCACCCATAACCCCAGCTCACCAGACCAGAGTGCGCATCAGCCAGGCCACTCGGCGGGGCACTCGGGCGTATACGTGCCACTTCCGTGCCAGTTCACTGCGACTCCGGCCCCTCCGCAGGCTGCTCGCGTAGCGCCTCCTGGACCATGGCGCTGACGGTGTCGGCGATGGCCCGCTGTCGCTGATCACCGCCATGCAGGTAGATCAACGCGGCGCGGGTGCTGCTGTGGCCCATCCGCTCCATCAGCTCCCGCAGGTTGGCCCCGGCGTTAGCGGTGAAGACGTTGCCCGCATGCCGCAGGTCATGCAGGTGGATGCCGGTAAGCCCGGCGGCCGCGAGGGCCGGGAGCCAGACCCGGCGCCGGAAGTTGCCGTGATGCAGGGGGTCTCCGTTCGGGCTCGTGAACAGCAGGTCCCTGGACGGCGGGAGGAACTCATCGATATGACGGGCCAGCTCGGGAACGATGGCCGAGGGGATGATGACAGTGCGGCGGCCAGCGGCGGATTTAGGCGGGCCGAATTCGTGGCCTCCGCCGGGGATCGGGGTCAGCGACCTTTCGACCCTGACGGTGCGTGCGTCCAGGTCCACGTCAGCTCGGCGCAGCGCGGCCAGCTCACCCCAGCGCAGGCTGCCGAAAGCGGCAAGCAGGACCAAGGCGGCGCCTGCGGCACCGCGTCCGGCGCTCCCCGCGCCGGGCTCTGCCTCGGAAGGCCCGCCCGGCACGCCCGCGCCGTCCCGCAGTCAGGCCGCACTGATCAGACTGCTCATCTGGCATGCCCTGGGGGCGGCCCGTCTTCCTCGCTCTCGATTGTCCGGCTCGCGGCCACCGCGTCTAGAGCGCTCCCTGCGGTCGCGTCGCACGCGATCGGCTACGCCGACCCTAGACCCGGCAGCCACTCACCTGGGATCGGCGCCTACGAGGAGGTCGGGCAATCACTAGGCTCCGGCTCATCTGGACGAGGACGAGCAGGGCCAGGTACTGTGCCCGCGTAGCGTCGCTGAGAGCGTGATCATGCTCGGCGGCAAGCTGATCAGCCGACGATTCTAGAGCGGGTCGCACGTCGGCCTAGTGAGCGGACCAATGGTGAAAGGCTGCCGGTAACGGCCGAGGGCGCTGGAGGGCGATTGCCATGAGATTCCTGATGATCGTGTGCGGGCCGGTAGTGCCGGCGGAGGGTCCCGCGGGCCCAGCCGTTGCCCAGTGGGTGACGACAATGGACAGCAAGGGGCACCGGATCACCGGGGGTGAACTCGCGCCCGAAGGCGAGTCCGTCGCGGTCCAGGTCCGGGACGGGCAGCGCCGGGTCACCCACGGTGCGTATCTCGAAACCAAAGGTGCCTTCCTCGGTTTCGACCTGCTTGAGTGCCAGGACCTGGACGAAGCGATCGAACTCGTCGCCGCTCACCCGCTCGCCAGCCGCTGCACGCTGGAGATCCGCCCGTTCGCAGACTAAGGCGACGGTCGGTGGTCATAGGGATGCCCCTACAGCAGCCCTACACGAGCTAGGACAAGCGGGGTATCTGTGGGCCAACGCCGGTCGGTGCCGAAGCCGCGGAGCCCCGAAGGCCCAGATCACAAGCTCGGCGTTGCCTTCTGGGCCTGATCGCCGACACCCTGAAAAGGAAGCGTTCAGCTGCTTGATGCCGACGCGTGCTCCGCGTGCCAGATGCGTGCCAGATCGAGCAGACAGGGAGGGTCACAGGCGGGTATCAGCGGCACCGGCTCGTGCGGCCGGACCTGCCAACCGACAGGCCACGCACCGTAAAGGGACAATCTCGTAATGAATAGGTCATCGGTTCGATTCCGATAGGCGGCTCCCAGCTCAAGGCCCCCCGGTTTCCGGCGAGGGGCCTTGAGAGTCTCTGACTGCCTAGATCACATTTTATGGCTGGAGGTTATGGCGAGCGGCGCTGTCCTGGGCCGAGGCTGACGGTGAGCGTCAGGGTGGGGGTGGTGCCGCCAGCTTCGAACCGGGCGATACCGGGCTGGCTCATCCCCGCCCGCTCGGCCAGCTGGCGCTGGGACCAGCCCAGTTCCCCGCGCCGCAGCCGGACCGTTCGGCCAGCTGGTAGCGCAGCCGGGTCTGCTCGTAGGCGGCTGCGGCTTCCGGGCGGTCCATGCGGACCTGGCGGGCGTCGGCGAGGCGGGTACGCCGTGGTGCGTCCTGGCTCATCGTCACAGGTCCTCGTCATCGGCGGCGTGGCCCTCGGCCCGGGCCGGAATGCCGCGCACTGTCCGGTCGGCCTCTCCGGCTTCAAGAGCGCTCCCTTCGGTCGCTCGCCAAGGCGATGGTCCCCAAGCGCCCACCCTTGACGCCGGAGACCTGTGCCGCCCCAGCGGGCCTGACGGCGACGGCCAGGCCAGAGGCCAGGCCCGCAGCGCGCGCGGCGAACCTCCAAAATGGTCTCTGGAATGTTAGTAATTCCATCTCCACGCGATCTCCACACGATCTCCACGCCGCCTCCATCCTAATAGATGGTGATGAAATTAGCGTTTATTACTTTCTCCGTGGTTTGAAAGAAGACTATAGATGAGATGCGTGCAGCCGCATGTGAGCCGCGGCGCGCCCCTGATTAGTTCAGGCAAAAAGAAGTAGGCATATTAATTGTAGCCGGGTGCGAATCGCGCAAGAGCATCGACGCTGGGAGTAGGAGCACTTGATGGATCAGAACGACGAGGTTCTCGCCGAAGGCGAGAGGAGGCACGATCCAAACCCCAATCCTGAACTGGCGCGCTACATAGAGGAGCGTGCCCAACGGCGCGACATCGTCGCGACAACGCGCACGCCAAGTGGGCAGGTCATCGACTGGGTGCCTGTCGAATCGCAGGTTCCAGGTCGGCAGATCGCTACGCCACCCCCAGCGCCTCGCGATGAACCGCAGAGAGGGCCTCGGCCCGATCGTCTCCCCGAAGGCGTGCGCCAGGAAGCGGCGGCAGAGTTCGAGCTGCAGGGCCAGGGGATCGACCTTGGTCCGGAAGGGACGGTCCCCATTGTGCGGCTGGATTCTTCCCGCATACCCACTGGGACTTCCCTTGACGAAGGGATCGCCCGTCTGCGCGGCAGGAAGGCACCTCCACCCACCGAGTCGGTAGCGACGAGACAGAGGCCGGGTGCGGGGAGTCGTTCCCAGGAGGCATCCAAGGACCCGGCGGCGGACCCCACGCCGTTTGGATATTTTCACGCACAGACCACAGAGGATGTCATCTGCTTCGGTGGTGAAACCGTACTCAATATCTGGGACCCATGGGTCGAGAACGCGGCCGATCACTCACTTTCCCAGATGGGCATCGTGAACCGTCGCGACCAATCGAAGCTGCAGTCAATCGAAGTCGGCTGGCAGATCTCCCGCGATCGCTACGGCGACTGGGATCCGCATCTCTTTGTGTATTACACGACCAACGGCTACACCGATAACGACGACAATATCGGCGGCTACAACCAGGATGTGGACGGTTGGAAGCAGGTGTCCCGGTCGATCGTTCCCCAGGGGCGTCTGGTCCCGGCAAGCGAACGAGCCGGCACGCAAGCCATCGTGAAGATCAAGATCCAGCTCTTCGAAGCCAACTGGTGGGTGCAGGTTCAGAACGAGTGGATTGGCTACTACCCGGCGTCATTGTTCATGGGCAAGCGGAGCATCTTCGGCACCCTCGGAGACCACGGTGACTGGATCGGCTTCTGGGGCGAAGTCTTCAGCGCCAATGATGATCCGAACACGACCACAACCAAGATGGGGAGCGGCTCCTTCGGGGAGGCCGGCTGGGGGCAGGCCTGTTATCAGCACAACCTCATGGTGCAGGGCGATCGTGGGGGAACCCTCGTCCATTCCGCGGGCAGCACGACCGCCGAGAATCCGGCGTGGTACGACATCGTGCAAACGATCACCAGCGACACCGCCTGGGGAAGCTTCTTCTTCGCGGGTGGACCGGGCAACGACATCCGGTGGGCTTCCCTGGGCGGTCAATGGCCTGGAGACGCCGCAGTCGCGCAGAACGCCGACGGCCGTCTGGAAGTGTTCCTGCGTGGCAATGACACAAACCTCTACCACCGGTGGCAAACCGCGCCGAACAACGGATGGTCCGCTCCCTGGGCACCGATGGGAGGCCAATGGCACCGTGACCCGGTCGTCGCCCGAAACGCGGACGGCCGCCTGGAGGTCTTCATCATCGGCGACGACACCAACCTCTACCACCGTTGGCAAACGTCACCCGGCGGCCGCTGGTCCGAGCCCTGGACGCCTATGGGGGGCCAGTGGCACCACCAGCCCGTGCTCGGGAATAGCGCGGACGGCCGCCTGGAGGTCTTCATTATCGGCGACGACACCGACCTCTACCACCTCTGGCAGACCGCCCCCAACAATGGATGGTCGGCGCCCTGGGCTCCGATGGGAGGCCAATGGCACCATGACCCGGTCGTCGCCCGAAACGCGGACGGCCGCCTGGAGGTCTTCATTATCGGCGACGACACCGACCTCTACCACCTCTGGCAGACCGCCCCCAACAATGGATGGTCCGCGCCCTGGGCCCCTATGGGAGGCCAGTGGCACCACCAGCCCGTGCTCGGGAATAACGCGGACGGCCGCCTGGAGATCTTCATCATCGGCGACGACACCGACCTCTACCACCTCTGGCAGACCGCCCCCAACAATGGATGGTCGGCGCCCTGGGCTCCATTGGGAGGGCAGTGGCCAGCGGACCCCACGGTCACCCGGAACGCGGACGGTCGACTCGAGATCTTCGTTCACGGCAACTGGCCGTACCTCTACCACCGCTGGCAGACGGCCCCCAACAACGGATGGTCGGCTGACTGGGCCGCGATGCGCGGGTCGTGGCACCGTCCAGCCGTGATCGGTCACAATCAGGACGGTCGCCTGGAGATCTTCATCATTGGCGACGACACCGACCTTTACCACGCCTGGCAAACCGCTCCGAACAACGGTTGGGCGCTCAGCTGAAGGACGTTAGTTACCACGCCATTCTGGCGGTCAAGCCCCGCGGGCGAGGTCCGTAGTTTCATTCAGCTGAGTATCTAACTGAGTACGGGCGGTTGACCGAATGTCCCGTCCTCGGTGTCCCCGCTGAACGTCCGGCGGTATGGCGGCATGATCCCGGACGCCGCAGGAAGTCTGGGATCTGGGCAAGGAGGCCATCGGCATGCTCAAGGCCCCAGCCGCCGTCGCGGGCAGACGGCGTCGCTGTGACCGCGTTCCTGATCTACTACGGGGAGGTGAACCAGGACAGCGACGGCCCGGTCGAGTTCTGCTGGCCGGTGCCGCAGCACCTGGCCGGCCAGTTCGCCGCCAGGTTCCCCGGACTCACCCTTCGCACCGAGCCTGCGCACCCAGGAGGCCTACATGCACCTGGACGAGGACCAGCTGACGGCGGTGCAGCCGCAGCTCGTCTCGGACTCGGCCAGGGCCTGGGCGGCCGAGCAGCGGCGGCAGTTCAGTGACCTGCCCCTGCGCGTTACCCTCCTGACTACCACCGCGCCAGTGACCGACGCCAGCAGGCGCCACATTAAGGCCAGAGGCATGATCCATGACGCAGGGACCGTATACGGGACTGGCCTGATCAGGCTGCGGGCCCAGTAGCGAACGGAGGGCACTTCGATGCGAGTGGTTGACATCGTGATCGGCGTGGGCTGGGTCATCTTCTGGGTGGGCTGGTTCGCCGCATCCACCGGGGTCAAGCGGGGACAGCGAGGACAGGGCAACTGGACGCGCCTCGCGGGCGTCCGGGTGGCCTTCATCCTGGTCGTCGTGCTCCTGGTCCGGCTGCGGGTGCTGAAGGGGCATAGCGTCGGATACGTCAGGGACCCGGTCCTGTGGGGCGTCGGCCTCGCCATCTGGGTCCTCGGCCTGGGACTGGCCGTCTGGGCACGGATCTACCTCGGCCGGAACTGGGGAATGCCGACGTCCACGAAGGAAGACCCCGAGCTGGTCACATCCGGCCCGTACCGGACGATCCGGCACCCGATTTACACCGGCATCCTGCTGGCGATGATCGGCTCGGCGATCGCCGTCAGCGTCTGGTGGCTAATCGCCGTGGCACTGATCGGCGGGTACTTCATCTACAGCGCCTTCGTGGAGGAGCGCAACATGACCCGGCTCTTCCCCATTGCCTATCCGGAGTACCAGCAGTCCACGAAAATGCTGATCCCCCTTATCTTCTGAGGACGCGCGGCGCGTGCTGGCGGGATGGGCCGCGGTCGCGCTGCTGGACGGTGCACGTTGTCGGCGGAATACGGGATGCGGCCGCGATCGGCTGGGTGACTTCGATTCATGGGTGCTACCGGGCGCGGACAAGATATAGCTTGACATGTAAATGAGATAATACTTATCGTCGCCCTGGTCAGGCCAGCGTGCATCACGCGGAAGATCAGCTCGCACTCGACGAGAGGGCCAGGACATTGTCCAGCGACCAGTTGTTCGACACGATCGGCAGGACCTATGCGGCGACGCGGCCGACCGAGCCGCGGATCGCGGCGCGGATCTGGGCCGCGCTCGGCGACGCGCGCACAGTGGTCAACGTGGGGGCCGGGACCGGGGCGTATGAGCCGCCCGACCGTGTGGTCACGGCAGTCGAGCCGTCGGCGGTCATGCGAGCCCAGCGGCCGGCCGGCGCGGCGCCGTGCGTGCCCGGCGTGGCGGGCAGCCTGCCGTTCGCTGACAAGTCATTCGACGCCGCGATGGCCGTGTCGACCGACCAGCACTGGCCGGACGTTATGGCCGGCTACCGGGAGATGCAGCGCGTCGCCCGCCGCGTCGTGACCTTCCATTTCGACATCAGCCGCCTCGAACGTGACTTCTGGCTGATCCGCGACTACATGCCCGAGCACGCGCAGCTGAGCGCCGGCCGTCCCACGCTGATCGAGCGGGCCAGCGCGATCGGCGCCCGGCTGCAGCCGGTACCCATCCCGTGGGACTGCTGCGACGGCAACTTCCCCTCCTACTGGCGGCGGCCGGAGGCGTACCTGGACGAGAACGCCCGGCGCGCCGTATCGGTATGGCACGCGGTCGGCCCGGCCGTCGAGGAGCGAGTGATACGCGACCTGCGCGCTGATCTCGAATCGGGCCGGTGGGCCGAGCGTAACCGGGAACTGCTCAGCCTGAGCGAGATCGACCTCGGCGGCAGGCTCCTCATCGCCGGATAGAGCCATGGCCGCAGCCAGCCCGGAGACCGCAGCGAGGCTGGCCGCTCGCAGTGACCCGGATATCAGTGACCCGGATATCGGAGTGGCCCGGCATCTCCTGGGCTAAGGCCAGCGCGGCGCCCCCGGACCCTCAGCCGGGATGCCCTCCCCTCGAATTGCCCGATGCTGCGGCACCATCCGGAGCCCATTCGACACCACGCCCGGGTCCCCGCGACACCACCCGGAATTGCATGGACACCACCCGGGGTTGCGTGGACACCATGATGGTGTCATAGTGGTGTCATGGAACTTGACCGTTACGTCGCGGACCTCCGCGTGCACCTCGCCGCCGCAGCGGAAAGCGGGGGTGAGGACGTCCGGGCAGTCGCGGAGCGTCTGAACGTCGCCCTGGATGCCGCCGCACGCCTCGTGCTCCTGGAGGCACTGAGCGATGCCGCGAGCGAGATCACCCGGGAACTCGCGCCCGGTGCCGTCGATGTGCGGCTTCGCGGCCGCGACCCCGTGTTCGTGGTGTCACGGCCGGCCCGGACCGAGTTCGCGGAGGCTGCCCCGGCATCCGATCTCGCCGCGGCGGGCGCGCTGACCGCCGACGCGGCCGACGACATTGCGACTTCCCGCACCACGCTGCGACTGCCCGACCAGCTCAAGGCCCGCGTCGACAAGGCGGCCGCTGAGGACGGCCTGTCCGTTAATTCCTGGCTGGTCCGTGCGATCGCCGCCGCGATCGAGCCCAAGAACCGCCGCGCCGCCCAGCGCGAGTCGCGGTCCGGAAACAACTTCACCGGCTGGGTCCGCTAGCCGCCGCCCGCAGCTTCGGTTCCGTCGCGGGGCGGGATCAGCCCGTCACACCCCTCCTGGAGATCAGCCATGCCCGCATATGAATCCCTCGCGCCCATCGACGCCGACATCGAGGTCAGCGCCGGTCACGTCGAGGTGGTCGCGTCCGACCGCGCCGACACGACCGTCGAGGTCATCCCCACCAATCCCGGCCGCTCTGGCGATGTCTCACTCGCCCGCGAGGCGACGGTCGGGTTCGAGAACAACCGTCTGCGCGTGCGCGTGCCACCCCGGCTCAGGCTGCTGGGGCCGAGCGGCTCAGTCGACGTGCGAATCGAGCTGCCGACCGGATCGCGGGCCGAGATCGAGTCCGCCTACGGATCCGTGCGCGTGCGCGGCGAACTCGGGGCCACCCGCATTGTCGCCAAGTACGGCAACGTGAGCGTTGACCGCGTCGGCGACCTCGTGCTCGTGTCGCCCCATGGTGAGGTCGACATTGCCGAGGTCGACGGCCGGCTCGACGTGACAGCGGCGCACGGGCACGTGCGGATCGGCCGGATCGCCGGCGCCGCCCGGCTCCGCGGCTCGCATGGCACCCTGACCCTCGGCACCACCGGGGCCGAGGTCGATGTCGCCACCTCAGGCCCGCTCACGATCGAGCGCGCGCTCGGCGACGTCACCGCGCGGAGCGCCTACGGCGCGATCCGCGTGCTCGAGGCCGAGGGCGGCATCCTCCGCCTCGAGAACGGTTACGCGGAGGTCGAGGTCGGCGTGCCGGACGGCGTCGTCGCCTGGGTCGACGCGTCCTCCGCGCACGCGGCGGTTCGCAATGAGCTCACCCCAGGCCCGGAGGCCGCTGGCACCGATCGCACGATCGAGTTGCACCTGCGCGCGAACTGGGGCGACGTCCTCATCCGGCGGGCAGCGCGCCGCAGCGCCTGACCCGGGCCATCGCAGCAAAAGCAGAAACGAAGGGAGATTCCGATGACAACACAGCCGGCCCAGGTGATCCACGTGCGGGGTCTGGAGAAGTCGTACCCGAAGCTGCGCGTGCTGCGCGGCGTGGACTTCGACGTGGCGCGGGGCAGCATCTTCGCCCTGCTCGGCTCCAACGGCGCAGGCAAGACCACGGTCGTGAAAGTCCTGTCCACGCTGCTCAAGCCCGACGCCGGGACGGCCACCGTCGATGGCTTCGACGTCGCCCGGCAACCGGCGAACGTGCGGGAGTCCATCAGCCTCACCGGGCAGTTCGCGGCCGTGGACGAAACCCTCACCGGGCGCGAGAACCTCGTGCTGGTGGCCCGGCTCCGGCACCTGAAGGACGCCGGCCAGATCGCGGCTGACCTGCTGGCCCGCTTCCAGCTCACCGACGCGGCGGAGCGAAGGGTGTCGACGTACTCCGGCGGCATGCGCCGCCGCCTGGACATCGCCATGAGCCTCATCGGGAATCCGCCGGTGATCTTCCTGGACGAGCCAACCACCGGGCTCGACCCGCAATCCCGGGTTGAAGTGTGGAACAGCGTCAAAGAGCTCGCCGGGCAGGGCACGACCGTGCTGCTCACCACGCAGTACCTGGACGAGGCCGAGCAGCTCGCCGACCGGATCGCGATCCTCCACCACGGGCGGATCATCGCGAACGGCACCCTCACCGAGCTAAAACAGCTTCTCCCGCCCGCCAAAGTCGAGTACGTCGAGAAACAGCCGACCCTCGAGGACATCTTCATCGCCATCATCGGCAACGACGGCGCGGCCAGCAACGGCGGCACGGCCAGCAACGGCGGCACGGCCAGCAACGGCGGCACGGGCAGCAACGACGGCGCGGCGAGCAACGACGGCGCGGCCATTAACGCCGGCACGGATAACTAAGGAGGAACGATGACCACGCACTTCTTCGGCGACACCACCATCTTGACCGGGCGGTCCATGCGCCACATCACGCGCAGCATGGACACCATCATCACGGTCTCGATCATGCCGATCGCCCTCTTGCTGCTGTTCGTCTACGTGTTCGGCGGCGCGATCCACGCCGGGTCGGAAAGGTACGTGAACTACCTGCTGCCCGGAATACTGCTGATCACGATCGCGATGGGCATCTCCTACGCCGCGGTCCGGCTCTTCACGGATATGGAAAGCGGGATCTTCGAGCGATTCCAGTCCATGCCGATCGCACGGTCGAGCGTGCTGTGGGCGCACGTGCTGACCTCGGTGGTTTCCAACCTGATCTCGCTCGCGCTGGTCGTGCTCGTCGCCATCCTGATGGGATTCCGGTCCGGCGCGGGAGTGCTGGCCTGGCTGGCCGTCGCCGGGATCCTCGTCCTGTTCACCCTGGCGCTGACCTGGATCGCGGTCATCGCCGGGCTGTCCGCGAAGACCACGGAGGGCGCGGGCGCCTTCGCCTACCCGATCATCTTCCTGCCGTTTATCAGCTCGGCATTCGTGCCCACCCGCACCATGCCCGGCCCGGTGCGCGCCTTCGCCGAGAACCAGCCCGTGACGTCCATCGTCAACGCGATCCGCGACCTGCTCGCCAGCAAGCCGGTCAGCACCGGCATCTGGGTCGCCCTCGCCTGGTGCCTCGGCGTCCTCATCGTCGCGTACATCCTCGCCATGGCCACCTACCGCCGCAAGATCTCCCAGTAGCGCGACCGCCGACCGCCGACCGCCGGCAGGCCGGCAGGCCGGGGATGCTTAGGTGGGTCCATGCCCGTGCGTGGTCGAAAACCAGGCGATCCCGGCCGCGCGCATCGCGACGCGGAGTCTGACCGCCCCGGCGATGACGCGGCCGGGGACGCCGCTGGCGACGATACGGCGCTGAGCAGGCTGGCCGCGGCGACCCGGAGTCGCATGACGCCGGCTCTGCAGTGGCTGGAAAAGTACCGGGGCCTGCCCGTTGTCGATGTCGTCTTCGGGACCTTTCAGCGGGACCGGCGGGTGGCCGGATCGGTCCTGGGCAGCGCGCTCGCGTTCCGGCTCTTCCTTTTCTTCCTCCCCCTGCTGCTGCTCACGATCGGAGTGGCCGGCTTCGCCTCCGACGTTGTCGATGCGCGTTCCGCCAACCAGACGGCCGGGATCTCGGGAGGCCTGGCGAAGCAGGTCAGCGGTGCATTTCACCAGCCCGGGCTGACCCGGTGGGTCGCCGTGCTGCTCGGCCTGTTCGGCGTCCTGGTGGCCGGACGGTCGCTGAGCAGGGTCCTGTATGCGGCCAGCGCGGCCGCGTGGGGGCTGCCGGCCGGCAACCGCGCCCGGCTTCGCGCGGTGGGCGCCATTGCCGGCCTGGTCTGCACCATGGGCGTGATCGCGATTCTGATCAACCGGGTCCGTGAGTCCCTCGGCATTGGCCTCGCGGGCGCCTCCTTTGTCCCGGCGCTGCTGATCTACGCGATCGCCTGGCTGGGTGTATCGCTGTTCCTGCCCCGGTCCACCGAGGATCCCGGTGCGCTGCTGCCGGGTGCCGCGCTCGTCGCGCTCACCATCACCGCGATGCACGCCGTCAGCGAGCTCTATCTCCCGGACCGCCTGGATCGCGCCAGCCAGCTCTACGGAGCGTTCGGCACGACGGTCGTGACGCTCGGCTGGTTCTTCATCCTGGGGCGGGCCATCGTCATCTCCATGGAGCTGAACGCCGCCATCTATGACCGCTACGGGAGCATCTCGCAGGTCGCGTTCTCCCTGCCGGTGCTCCGGATCCTGGCCCGCCGCTCGTCCTGGATACGCCGCTTCTTCGACCTCCCGGACGCCTAGGCGGCTCCCGGCCCGGTGAGTGCCCGCGCCCATCCGGCGCGCCGCCGCCCGGCCCGGTTACCTTCCGCCCGGCCGGAACTTCCGGCGGGGCAGCCGCGTTCTGCGTCTTGATGTCTCCGCAAACCACTCTGGATCACGCGCCCGCAGAACTCAGCCGCCGCCGCTGGCCCTGGCGGATCCTGTCCGCGCCGAAGGTGCGCCGGGAGCGCAAGAAGGCCTTAGCCGATCAGGTCGCCGGGGCAGATACCGTGCCCGGCCGGCTGGGGTCGGTGGTCGACGGAGTGTGGCATCCGCCGATCGGCTAAGCGGCCCGGGCGACACCTACCTCGACGGCGTGACGTGAACTGCACGCCAGGCTAGGGTCCAAAGTGACGAGGAGGGGCTATGGCGGAGACGACGCCGTTCACGATCGGGACCGAGGTCAGCTGCAGCGACGGGGCCTGCGGTGAGCTGAGCCGCGTGGTCGTTGACCCCGTCGCCCGCGCCGTCACCCATCTGGTGGTCGAGCCGAAGCACGATCCGGGCTTCGGCCGGCTCGTTCCGCTGGACCTGGTGGACGCGACGGCCGCCGGGATCCGGCTCCGCTGCACCTTGGCGGAGTTCGACAAGCTCGGTCCCGCGGAGGAGACCAAGTTCATCTCCGGGGGCACCGGCAGTGTCGACTACGCCGAGGGCGAGGTACTGTCCTGGCCCTACTACGGCCTGGGCATGGGGGGCGGGCTGGTGGCCCCGGCGGGCGGCCTGGGCGTCGACATGGCGGACATCGGGCAAACCGTCATCTACGACAAAATCCCGCTGGGCGAGGTGTCAGTGAGCCGCGACCAGCCGGTTCATGCCACGGATGGCAACATCGGCCGGGTCCAGGGCCTGATCATCGATCCTCGCGATCACCACGTGACCCACGTGCTCCTGAAGGAGGGGCACCTGTGGGGCCGCAAGGAAGTAGCTATCCCGATCAGTGCCGTGAGCCGGGTGGACAACGACGGTATCCAGCTCAGCATGGCCAAGGCCGGGGTGCAGGACCTGCCGCCCGTGGACATCGATCACCCAGGCCAGTAGACACGGCGATCTCTACCGGCGATAACGACCTACCGGCGCCCGTGCCGCCCGCCGACGCCGGCCATCACGAGCCGGCCGCGGGAAACAGCCCGGCCTGGTCTGTCACCCAGAGTCCGACCAGGCCGCGGAAGTGCGCGATGAACCGTTCCTGCTCGAACGCGGGATAAGTGGCGGCGACCGTGTCGACCAGCAGCGCGTCAAACGCCGGCCCGCTCACCCAGTCGAAAAGCCGCTGGCCGAGGTCCGCCAGCCGCGTCTCGCAGAACTCGCGGTAGGCATCGACCGAGAAGTAGGCATCAGCGATCCGCCGGTATTCCGCCAGTTTCCCGGCATAGTCGAGATCGTCGCGGTCAGCGATGTCAAAATAGGCCTGGGTGTCAAGGTCGATACACTGCTGGCGGCCGGTAACGAGGCAGAACACCACCCACTTCACCAGCGCCTGCATCGCCCACGGGAAGTAATAGTGCAAGGACGTGACCGCGACATCGGGGCAGGCGTTCGCGTAGTCGATCGGGTAGACCTCGCCATCCTTGACGAGCACCTCGCAGGAGTTGAATTCCCAGCGGAAGAACGCGTTAATGACCTTTGAAATCGAAATGACCTCCGCGCCGGTCTCCGGCGCGAGGAACTCATAATCGACCCGGTAGCGCTCGTGCATCGGCGCACCGGGGTCGAACCGCATCACCATCGTCTCCGCGCCGATGGACAGCGCCCGGGCGAAGACGTCGTAGCCCTCGACGGAGGCCTGCAGGTGCATCAGCATCTCACCGGACTCGTCGTACGCGCGGTGCAGGTCATCCGCGTTCCGGATGCGTGACACCCCGCGCCAGCCGCCGCCGTCATAGGGCTTCATGTACAGCGGGTAGCCGATCCGCTCGGCGATGGCGTCCAGGTCGAATGGCTGGTTGTAGCGCTGCGCCGTGTAGGCGTACCGATCGTTGCCGGGCGGGTTCTTGTACGGCACCAGCACGGTCTCCGGCACCTTCATGCCGAGCCGCATCATCGCGCAGTACGCCGCGTGCTTCTCCATCGCCTGGAACGTGAACGGGGAATTCAGCAGGTACACGCTGTCCATCAGGGAGATCTTCTTGAGCCACTCGCGCGGGTGGTAGTACCAGTACGCGAGCCGGTCCACGACCAGGTCGGTGCGCGGCTTCGACCGGAGCGAGAACGGCTCGATGGTCAGCCGCTCGGTGGCGAACACGTGCGGCCGCCCCGCGTCGTCCGGCACCGGGCCGAGGCTGGTTAGCAGGTGCTCGAACGCGCGCGGCCAGTCATCCTCGGTGCCGAGCAGCAGGCCGACCAGATGCCGGACCTCGTCATCCACTACAGCCTCCCGGTCGTTGTCAGGTGAACTCGCCGAGGTGTGGTCAGGTGACCTCGCCGAGGTACTGCGGCAGCATCGCGCGCCACGTCGGCCAGTCGTGCGCCCACTGCGGGCCCCAGTTGTCCACCCGGTTGGGGATCCCCTTCGTGCCGAGGGCCGACGCCATCTGCCATGAGTCGCCCACGTTCTCCCATGCGCCGTCGCCGGAGGCGAGCACCACGTACCGCTGCCTCAGCCGGTCAAGCTGCGGGCCTTCGAGGCTCGGCAGGAACTGCAGCGGTGCAGAGAAGTACAGGTCCTGGGTCCAGGCATGATCGTAGAAGCGCTCGATCCGGTAACTCCCGCTCATGCCGATCGCCGCGGAGAAGACGTCGGGATACCGGCACAGGACCGCGACCGCGTTGAACGCCCCGATCGAGGCGCCGCTGGTAATCACGTCCATGGCCTGCCCGCCGAGATCGGCATGGATGGCCGGCACGACCTCGCGCCGCACGCACTCGTGGAACTGGTTCAGCAGCGCCAGCCGCTGCTCCGGCGAGCCGGCCTTGGTGATCATTGCCTGGCCGGCCACGCTGTCCACCGAGTACAGCTTGACCCGGCCCTCGGCGAGCAACTGCCCGCACGAGGCGACCAGCCCGTTACGCTCGGCCTCCTCGGCGTCACCCCCGGCGGACGGGAAGATCAGCACGGGCCGTCCATACGTCCCCCACCGAACCAGCGTGATCTCGTCTTGCAGCCGACCGGAGAACCATCGTTCGACTGCCTTCCCGTCACTCATAGAAGAACTTCTGTGGACCAGGGAATATCCATGACAGCCCCTCCCGAAGCCGGTCGCGCCAGTTCTCCCAGCTGTGCCCGTCGCGGGCCTCGACATAACGGACGTCCATGCCGGCCGCCTCGAATGTAGGAACCATAGACCGGTTCCGGACGATCAGCGGCTCGTAGACCCCGCAGCTGACGAAAACCCGGTCGGCGACCCGGCGCGGAGCGGCCCGGTACCGGTTGACGAACTTCACCACCGGCTCGAAGGCCGGCCCGCCGCCATGGTCGTGGCCGATGTCGGTGAAGACGAAGGAGCCGGACTGCAGCAGCAGCGAGCCGTAGACCTGCGGGTAACGGAAGGCGGTCGACAGCGCGGCCACGGCGCCGAAGCTGGCGCCCATCAGGCACCGGCCGGACGGCGTGCCGGCCAGCGGGAACTCGGCTTCCAGCCGCGGCACCAGCTCGGCCGTCAGGTACCGGGCGTGCGCGGCCGAGTTGGCGTACTCGACCAGCCGGTCGCCCGGGGACACGAACGCCACGATCGTCTCGGCCACGTCCAGCCGGTGAATGAGGTTGTCCAGCACCGTCTTAGCCGCCGCGTACTGCAGGTAGTCGCCGCCATCGTGCACGATGAGCAGCGGATAGCGGGCGGTGCGCTGCAACCGGGCCGGCAGGTACAGCGTCACGGCGCAGTCACGGCGCAGCGCGCGGCTCGGCACCTTCAGGTCGATCAGCGATCCGGGACGCGACTCAGGGTCGGGCCTGGTCCATTCGGGCACCTCGTACCCGCGGGCGTAGCAGACCGAGGAACTGCCCAGCGGGCTGTGCGCGAGCCGGCCGTTCAGCGGGTCATTGACCCGCTCGCGCTGCCCGCCGCGCGCCACTTCCAGCTGGTACTCGAACCGGGAGCCCTCGGGCAGCTCCACGATGACGTACCACAGGTCGGTGCCGTAAAGCCGGCGCAGCGTGATGTGCTCGGGCAGTCCGACGGCCCGGTGCACCAGACTGACCTCGTCCGCCTCGCCCCGGTAGAGGAAGGTGCAGCGGGCGCCCTCGACGATGGGCACGTCGTACCGGGCCAGGAACCGGTCGATGATGGCCGGGTCGAGCGGCCGGCGCTCCCGGAGCCGGTTGATGGCGAGCTTGTGGCTGACCGCCGGGCCGGTCACGGTGGTCACGCCGCCTCCAGGGAGGTCACGCGGCCGTCCAGGGCCAGCGTCCGGGTCTCCGGCGGGCACTCGCCGTCGCCGTCGGTGTCAATCCGGGTGCCGGCTTCCAGCAGGATGCAGCGGGCCGGGGCGAACCGCCGGGCGAAGACGGCCATCCGCGGCCCGTCGCCGAGCAGCAGCCGCGCGTGCGCGTGCGGCAGCAGCACCAGGTTACGCAGCACGGACAGGCCGCTGCCGTAGATCTCCGGATGGCCGGGGCCCTGCGGCGCCCGGTCGTGGAAGAGCACGATCCGGTCGGTCAGCGCCATCGCGCCGGCCGACCAGGCGATCACCGGCGAGCGCAGCGCCGCCGCGACGTTGAACAGGTGCAGCACGTCGGCCAGGACGCCCACGTGGCCGCCGGCCAGCACCAGCGCGGCGGCCTCGCCGAGCAGCCGGCTGACCTCGGCCCGGTGCCCGGCGATCACCGGCCGGTCGTGCGGCGGCCACGCCTGGTAGAACTCGCCGCGGATGTCGCTGATCCGGCGGGTGTGCGCGGCGTCGAGCTCGCGGACGGCGGCGATGGCCTCGGCCAGGGCCGAGGCCCGGGCCTCGTCGTTGCCGCTGCGGCGCTGGACGGCGTAGACCGCCCGCAGCGCGTAGTCCAGCCGGAGCAGGTAGATCTCCTGCACCTCATCGAGCACCCCGCGCAGCCGCCGGTCGGCCGCGGCGTATCCCGGGTCGCGCTGCTGCACGTCGAGCCACCGCCCGTACAGGGCAAGATTGACACTGCCGGCGCCGAGCAGCCGGCTGAGTTCCTCGTCGGCGGGCTCGCGCTCCTGCCAGCCCGCGGTGATCGTGACGACCGGCCCGGCGGCGCCCAGCGATCGCATCACGGTGTCCACCGTCGGCCTGCGCTGCGGGCCGAGCAGCGTGATCCTCACGAGGCGTGCACGTGCAGCGTCCGGCCGACCGCGTCCAGCATCCCGTGCAGCGCGTCGTAGTCGGGGTGGCGCATCCGCACGTACGCGTTGGCCATGTAGCCGGCTTCCACCGGCTGCGTCGCCGTTCCGGGCGGCGGCAGGTGAGCGTCGATGACCCACTCGCCGTACTGCTGGTTCATCTCCTCGACGCCCGTGTAGCCGGTGATCTGGCCGTCGCTGCCGGGGCGCAGCGCGACCATCCCGCTGGCGTACCGCCGGGACGGCGCCGGGCCGGTCCCGTGGCCGACGATCGCGTCCGCCCACGCGCGGTAGACGTCCATCTCGTTGCCGGCCGAGTAGAGGTCCCAGGCGCCCACTCCCGGCGGGCGGCAGCCGATCTCGGAGAACTTCAGCCCTTTCGGGCCGAAGAACCACTCCATGTGCGTCGCCGAGGTCTCGATCCCGAGCGCGGTGATGACCCGTCCGCCCATCTCCCGCAGCCCGGCGTACTCGGGCGCGGTGTCGATCCGGTTGGTGGAGATGAATTCGGGCGAGATCCAGCGGGTCCGCATGGCATCCAGCACGTTCGGGAAGTAGTGCGTCGCGAAGTCCACCGCCACCTGGCCGTTGACCGTGATGGTGTCGTAGAAGCCCTCGTGGCCCTCGATGAACTCCTCCATCGCGATCGACTCGGTGCCCTCCCCGCCGAAGACCCCGAGGGCGTGATCGAGGCCCGCCGCATCGTCGGCCCGCATGGTGCCCGCCGCGCCCGCGCCGCTGCGCGGCTTGAGGATCAGCGGGTAGCCGACCTGCTCCGCGAACGCGTGCGCCTCCGCCGCGCTGCCGACCGCGGCCGAGGCGGCCGTCGGCACCCCGGCCTCGCGCAGCGCCTGCTTCATCGACGGCTTGTCCCGGCACAGCCAGGCCGTGCGGACCGACGTGCCCGGGATCGTGCAGGCCTCCCGGACCTGCGCGGTCGTCATGATGTGGGCCTCGATCGTGGCCTCGATCCGGTCCACCCACAGCCGGCCCTGCGCCCACTGGACAACGCGCGTCATCGCCTCGACGTCGGTGACCGACGGCACCTGCTCGTAATGGTGCAGCCAGCCCTTGAGCTGATCGTCCAGCGCGTCAGCGGGGGACTCGCCGACGCCGATGACCGTCGCGCCCGCCTCGGCCAGGGCGCGGGCGAAGTGGCGCTGGTTGGAAGGGAAGAACGGCTCAACGAACACGACGTTCATGATGCGCATCGTAACCCGGGGAAGCAGCATTCCCTTCGGCCGCTCGCGCCGCGGTGACCGCACCGCCGGAGGGGTACGTTGCAGGCATGGTTGCCGCCGCCTTTGTCGCGCCCTACCTCCTTGACGCGACGACCCGGTTCGTCGAAGCCGCGGCCACGCTGCCGGGCGTCGAGCTGGCCGTGGTCACCTGCGAGCCCGCGGACCGCATCCCGGCGAAGCTGCGGGGCAGCCTGGCCGCGCACTGGCGGATCGATGATCCGCTGGACGCCGGGCAGATCGCCGCCGCCGTCGAGGGACTCAGCGCGCAGCTCGGCCCGGTGCGGCGGCTGCTCGCGGTACTTGAGCAGCTGCAGGTACCGCTCGCGCAGGTCCGCGAGCACCTGGGCATCCCGGGTATCGACGTGGCGACCGCGCATAACTTCCGCGACAAGGCGCAGATGAAGACGGTGCTGCGGGCGGCCGGGGTGCCGTGCGCGCGGCACCGGCTGGCCGGCTCCGCGGCGGACGCGGCCGGGTTCGCCGCGGAGGTGGGCTTCCCGCTGGTGGTCAAGCCCCCGGCCGGGGCCGGCGCGAAGAGCACGTTCCGCCTCGACGACGCCGATGACCTGAGGGTATGGCTGGATGCGGCGCCGCCCGCACCCGATCGGCTGGCCATGATGGAGGAATTCCTCACCGGCGAGGAGGGCTCGTACGACAGCGTGATGGTGAACGGGCAGGTCGTCTGGGATTCGATCTCCAGCTACCGGCCGACGCCGCTGGAGGTGCTGCGCAACCCGTGGATCCAGTGGATCGTGCTGATGCCGCGTGACATCGGCGGACCGGAGTACGAGGGCATCCGGGCGGTCGCGCCGACGGCGCTGCGCGCTCTCGGGCTGGACACCGGGCTGACCCACCTGGAGTGGTTCCGGCGGCCGGACGGATCGGTCGCCGTCTCCGAGGTCGCGGTACGGCCGCCGGGCGGCCAGATCACCTCGATGCTGTGCTACGCCCACGACTTCGACCTGTACCGCGCGTGGGGGCAGCTCATGGTGCACGGCACCTTCGTGCCGCCGCCGCGCAACTGGTCCGTCGGGACCGTGTTCATCCGGGGGCAGGGCACCGGCCGGGTCCGCGCGGTGCACGGCCTGGACGAGCTGCCCCCGGAGGTGACCTCCATCGTGGTGGAATCCCGGCTGCCGGAGCCGGGCCAGCAGTCCTCGGGCAGCTATGAGGGCGACGGCTACATCATCGTCCGGCACCCGGACACCGCCGTGGTCGCCGAGGCCGTGCGGCGGCTGGTCACCGGCGTCCGCGTCGAGCTCGGCTGACCGCGATGAACGTGCTGATGATCTCGCCCGGCTACCCGGCCGAGATGGCGTATTTCACCCGCGGCCTCGCGGTCGCCGGGTCATCAGTCATCGGCGTGGGGGACCAGCCGGTCCCGGCCCTTCCGGCCATCGCGGCCGGCTCGCTCGCGCACTACATCCCGGTCGGCTCGCTGGCGGCCGAGGACGCCGTCGCGGGGACCGTTCGCGAGCTGGCCCGGCAGGTGCGCATCGACCGGGTGGAGTGCCTGTGGGAGCCGTACATGATCCTCGCCGCGCGGCTGCGCGAGGAGCTCGGCCTGCCCGGGCTGACGGTGGCCCAGACCGTGCCCTTCCGGGACAAGGAGCGGATGAAGCAGCTGCTCGATGCGGCCGGGCTGCGCACGCCGCGGCACGCCGCCACCGAGACGGTCGCGGGCGTCTGGGCCGCGGCCGAGCGCATCGGCTTCCCGCTCATCGTCAAGCCGATCGACGGCGCCGGCTCGGCCGATACCTACCGGGTCGACTCGGCCGCCGACCTCGATGCCATCCTGCCGATGCTCCGGCACGTGCCGCAGGTGAGCGTCGAGGAGTTCATCGACGCCGAGGAATTCACCTACGACACCATCTGCGCGGACGGGCGGGTGCTGTTCGAGAACATCTGCTGGTACCGCCCGCGCCCGCTGGCCATCAAGATGCATGAGTGGATCAGCCCCACCACCACGGCGCTGCGCGACCTGGACGTGCCCGATCTCCGCGGCGGCCGGGCGCTCGGTACCGCGGTCCTGGACGCGCTCGGATTCCGGGACGGGTTCACCCACATGGAGTGGTACCGCAAGGCCGACGGCGAGGTGGTGTTCGGCGAGATCGGCGCCCGCCCGCCCGGCGCGCGCACGGTCGACGTGATGAATTACGCCACCGACGCCGACCTTTACGTGGCCTGGGCGGAGGCCATCACCCGCGGGCGGATCTCGCAGCCGATCGAGCGGCGGTACAACGCCACCAGCATCTTCAAGCGGGCCCGGGGCACCGGCCGGATCACGCACTACGAGGGCCTGGACCGGCTGCTGGCCGAGTACGGGGAGCACGTGGCCGCGCTGGACCTGCTCCCGGTCGGCTCACCGAGACGCGACTGGCGGGCCACCACCATCTCCGACGGCCTGGTGATCGTGCGCCACCCGGAGCTGTCCAAGACGCTGGAAATGGCGGAGCGGTTCGCCGCCGAGCTGCACCTGTACGCCGGGTAACAAACGCCGCGGCAACGCCAACGTCAGGCGGCCGGGACCAGCCCAGGACGGCGCCCGCTCAGGACAGCACAGCTCAGGCCGGCGCCGGGCGCCGCTGCAGGACCACGACGGAGCGCCCGGCCACGCCCAGCGTGGCGGAACTCTCGAATGCCTCGCCTTCCCGGCCGGGGCCGGACGTGTCGAGCACCGCCTCCCACCACTCCCCCCACTGCTTGGGCAGCGTCCACTCGATCGGCTCATGGTGGGCGTTGAACAGCAGCAGGAAGGAGTCGTCGGTCACCCGCTGGCCGCGGCGGTCGCGGTCGGTGATCGCCTCGCCATTCAGGAACAGCCCGACCGAGCCGGCGAACCCGGCATCCCAGTCGTCGTCGCCCATCTCCGTCGCCGTCGGGCTTGCACCAGCCCAGGTCCACCGAGCCGCGGATGGGAAGGCCCTGGAACCAGCGCCGCCGGCGCAGCACCGGGTGCTCGCGCCGCAGCGTGATCAGGCGGCGGGTGAAGCCGATCAGGTCCTCGTCGAGGCTTTCCCAGTCCTGCCAGGAAACCTCGTTGTCCTGGCAGTAGGCGTTGTTGTTCCCGCCCTGGGTTCGGCCGGACTCGTCCCCGGACAGCAGCATCGTGACCCCCTGGGAGAGCAGCAGGGTGGCCAGGAAGTTGCGCTGCTGCTTGCGGCGCAGCGTGAGCACCTCGGTGTCGGCGGTCTCGCCCTCGGCGCCGCAGTTCCAGGACCGGTTGTGGTTCTCGCCGTCGGCGTTGCCCTCGCCGTTGGCCTCGTTGTGCTTCTCGTTGTACGAGACCAGGTCCCGCAGCGTGAAGCCGTCGTGCGCGGTGACGAAGTTGACGCTGGCCCCCGGGTGCCGGGCGTCGGCCTGGTACAGGTCGGAGCTGCCGGTGAGCCGGGAGGCGAACTCGCCGAGGGTGGCCGGCTCACCCCGCCAGAAGTCCCGCACGGTGTCCCGGTAGCGGCCGTTCCACTCCGACCACAGCGCCGGGAAGTTGCCCACCTGGTAGCCGCCCTCGCCGATGTCCCACGGCTCGGCGATGAGCTTGACCTGGGAGACGACCGGATCCTGCTGGATCAGGTCGAAGAACGCGGACAGCCGGTCGACGTCGTGGAACTGGCGGGCCAGGCTGGCGGCCAGGTCAAAGCGGAACCCGTCGACGTGCATCTCGGTCACCCAGTAGCGCAGCGAGTCCATGATCAGCTGGAGGGTGTGCGGGTGGCCCACATTGAGGCTGTTGCCGGTCCCGGTGGTGTCGTAGTAGAAGCGCGGGTCGCCGGCCACCAGGCGGTAGTAGGCGGCGTTGTCGATGCCCTTCATGGACAGCACCGGGCCAAGCTGGTTGCCCTCGGCCGTGTGGTTGTAGACGACGTCGAGGATCACCTCGATCCCGGCCTCGTGCAGCGCCCGGACCATGGCCTTGAACTCGGCGACCTGCTCGCCCCGCTGGCCGCCGGCCGCGTAGTCGTTGTGCGGGGCGAGGAACCCGATCGAGTTGTACCCCCAGTAGTTCCGCAGCCCGCGCTCGACCAGGCGCGAATCGTGCACGAACTGGTGCACGGGCAGCAGTTCCACGGCGGTGATGCCGAGCCCGGTGAGGTACTCGATGGCGGCCGGGTGGGCCAGGCCGGCGTAGGTGCCCCGCTGCGCCTCGGGGATCTCCGGATGCCGCGCGGTGAAGCCCTTGACGTGCAGTTCGTAGATCACCGACTCGTTGAGCTGGACGTCCGGCGGGCGGTCGTTGCCCCAGTCGAAGTACGGGTTGTGCACCACGGCCTTGGGCACGTAGGCGGCGCTGTCGTCGTCATTGCGGGAGTTCTCGTCGCCGAAGTTGTACGGGAAGCACGCCTGCTGCCAGCTGACCTCGCCCTCGATGGCCTTGGCGTAGGGGTCGAGGAGCAGCTTGGCCGGGTTGCAGCGCTGGCCGGCCTCCGGCGCCCATGGCCCGTGCACCCGGTAGCCGTAACGCTGGCCGGGCGTCACCGACGGCAGGTAGCCGTGCCAGCAATTGGCGTCGATCTCGTCCAGGACCAGGCGCTGCTCGGCGCCGTCGTCGTCGAACAGGCAGAGCTCGACTCCCTCCGCGACCTCGGAGAACAGGGAGAAGTTCGTCCCGCCGCCGTCGTAGGCGGCTCCGAGCGGGTAGGGACGACCCGGCCAGATCTCGATGGCGTCGGTCATCAGCTACGGCGTCCTTTCCTGGGCTGCGCTGGGCGGTGGCACCGCATCTGCCAGCGTGACACGGCTGCGGTCCGGGTGCCGCCGCATCCGATCCGGCGGCGCACCCCCGTCCGTCCGGACGATGACAACGCTGTCCGGCGGGAGAACGAGGCCCGGCCCGGCCCGCCGCACCCCGGCCGCGGAGGCCGCGAGCAGCTGCGCCCCCGGCGCGGCCGGGAAGGTCCAGGCGCTGCTGCCGAGGTTACTGGCCACGGCCACCGGCCCGCGCCGGACCACCAGCCAGCCGGCCGCGGAATCGTACTCGGTCTCGACCCGGCCCAGGCGGGGGTCGGTCAGCTCCGGGAGCTGCCGGCGCAGCGCGATCAGCTCGCGATACCAGGCCAGCAGGCCGGCGTGCCGGCCCTGGCCGACCTCGTCCCAGTTGAGCCGGGAGCGCTCGAAGGTGGCCGGCTGCTGCGGATCGGGCACGTCGTCCGGATCCCAGCCGAACGCGGCGAACTCGGCCCGGCGCCCCCGGCTGACGGCCTGGCCCAGGGCCCGGTCCTGGTGGTCGGTGAAGTACTGAAACGGAGTGCTCGCTCCCCATTCCTCGCCCTGGAAGAGCATCGGCACGAACGGCGAGGTCAGCAGCAGCGCGGCGGCCACCCGGAGCCGGCCGTCGCTGATCAGCGCGGCGAGTGCGCTCGCCCGCCGCGCGGTTGCCGACCTGGTCGTGGTTCTGCGTGCACACCACGAACTGGCCGCCGGCCAGCCCGGTCGGCGGCCGGCCGTGTACCCGCTGGCGATACGGGGAGTAGACGCCGTCGTACACCCACGCCTGGCGCAGCGCCTTGGCCAGCAGGCGAAGCGGCCCGAAGTCGGCGTAATAGCCGTTTCGCTCGCCCGTCAGGGCGCTATGCAGCGCATGATGCCACTCGTCCGCCCAGGCCGAGTTCAGGCCGTAGCCGCCCGCGTCCCGGCCGCGGACGAGGCGGGGGTCGCCGCGGTCGCTCTCGGCGATCAGGAACAGCGGGCGGCGCAGGTGCGCGGCGAGCGCGTCCACCTCGACGGCGAGCGCCTCCAGGATGTGGGTCGCCGACTCGTCGGCGATGGCGTGCACGGCGTCCAGCCGCAGCCCGTCGCAGTGATAATCGCGCAGCCACATCAGCGCGTTGTCGATGACGAAGCGCCGCACCTCGTCGCTGCCCGGCCCGTCGAAGTTGACCGCGTCACCCCAGCCGGTCTGGTGCTGCGCCGCGAAGTACGGGCCGAACTCCGGCAGGTAGTTCCCGTCCGGCCCGAGGTGGTTGTAGACGACATCCATGATCACGCCGAGTCCCCGGGCGTGCGCGGCGTCGACCAGCCGCTTGAGCCCGTCCGGCCCGCCGTAGGCGTGATGCGGGGCGTACAGGCTGACGCCGTCGTAACCCCAGCCCCGGCGGCCGGGGAACTCGGCCACCGGCATCAGCTCGATGGCATCGACGCCCAGCTCGGCCAGGTGCCCCAGGTGCCCGATCGCCCCGTCGAAGGTGCCCGCGGCCGAGAAGGTGCCGATATGGCACTCGTACAGGACGGACCCGGCCAGCGGCAGCCCGCGCCAGCCGCCGTCGTGCCAGCCGAACGTGGCGTGGTCGATGACCCGGGACGGGCCGTGCACCCCGTGCGGCTGCGAGCCGGAGCGCGGGTCGGGCCGGGCCGGGCCGCCATCCAGGCGGTACGCGTAGTCGCGGCCCGGCCCCGCATCCGGCGCCTGCCGCGTCCACCAGCCGCGATCGGCCGCGGCCATCGGCATCGGCTGCCCGTCGAGCACCAGGTCAACCCGCTGCGCCCGCGGGGCCCAGACCCGGAATTCGCCATCACGCCTCCCTGGCCAGCACCGCGACGGGGAAACGCCGGCACAGGGCGGCCACGCTGACCTCGCCGCCCGCCAGCCTGCCGCCGGTCAGCACGTCCGTCCAGGGGCCGCCGGGAAGCGTGACGGCCGTGTCCGCCCAGCCGCCGGCCAGGCCGGTGACCAGCCGGGGCACCACGACCGCGAGGCCGCCGGACCGGGTGAAGGCCACCGCGTGCGCGGCCCGGGCCCCGGTTACCCGCAGCGGCTCGTATCCGGAATCGGGCGCGTAGCCGCCGGGAAACCGGCGCCGGTGCCGCAGCACGCGGGTGATCAGCCAGAGCTTCGGCCCGCCCGCATCGCCGCGGGCCAGCGCGTCTTCCGGCCCGCCTCCGGCCAGGGCCTCGAGCAGTCGGCCGCGGGCCGCGTAGTCGACCGGCCGGCGGTTGTCCGGGTCGACCAGCGAGAGGTCCCAGATCTCGGTGCCCTGGTAAAGGTCGGGCACCCCCGGGCAGGTCAGCAGCAGCGTGGTCTGGGCCAGCGAGCTGACCCGCCCGAGCTCGACCAGCCGGTGCTCGGCCAGGAACGCCGTCAGGTCGGCGATAAAGTCCTGGTCGGCCAGCATGGCGGCGACGAATCGCGCTCAGCGCGTCGTCGTACTCGGCGCACGGGTCGGTCCAGGAGGTGTGCACCTTGGCCTCCCGGGTGGCCTTGGCCATGAAGGCGGCCGCCCGCGCCGCCTCGATCGGCCAGGCGCCGACCAGCGTCTGGTAGAGCAGGTACTCGGCGCCGCGGTCCGGCCAGCCGCCCCGGTGGTGCCGCTCGCCCAGGTGCGCCCAGCGGGTAATGGCCCGTTCCCAATCCCTGGGCAGCTCGGACAGCAGGCTGATCCGGGCCCGGACGTCCCCGCTGCGCTTGGTGTCGTGGGTGGACAGGGTGAGCATTGCCTCCGGCCAGTGCCGTGCCGCCCGCGCCATCGCGTCGTGGAAGTCCGCGACCGGGGCGCCGAAGCGGCCGGGATCGCCGCCGACCTCGTTGAGGCTGATCAGCGGCTGATACCGGTAGAACGCCGTGTCCTCGGTCCCCTTCGCCATCACCGCCGAGCTCACCTGGGCGAAGTGCACGGCGAAGCCGGCCTCGGCCGGGCCGGGATAGCCGCCGGTGAGCAGCGCGCCGATGAAGTCCAGCAACTCGGCGTCGATGTCGGGCCGGCGCTGGCCGACCCGGGCCACCGCCGTGGCCGCGTGCGCCCGGTCCGCGGCCGTGACCGGGCGCCCGGGGCGGGCGTAGCCGCGGTAGACACCGAACGCGGCGATCACCTCGCGCAGCGCGTCGCGCAGCTCGCGCCGGGTGTGATCGCGCTGGCGGCGGTGATTCTCGCAGACATCGGCCAGCAGCCCGGTCAGGCGTTCCACCTCGGCAGCCAGGTCATCGTGCATGATCTGGACCTTGGCGGCATGCACGATCTCGGGGTAGTCGGTCGGCTCGCCGGTGAAGCGGGCGTAGCCGGCCAGCATCGCGCGCTGCTGGCCGGCGTCCACGAACAGCCGGCCGACATGGTTCAGGAAGTCGTAGCCGGTGGTCCCGGCCACCGGCCACGACGCGGGCAGGTCCTCGTCGGCGGCCAGGATCTTCTCCACCACCACGTACGCGCCGGAGGTAGCATCGCGCAGCCGGTCCAGGTAGCCCTCCGGGTCGGCCAGCCCGTCCACGTGGTCGACCCGGAGCCCGTCGACCGTGCCCTCGGCGACCAGGTGCAGGACCAGCCAGTGCGTGTCGGCGAAGACGTCCGGGTCCTCCACCCGCAGCCCGGCCAGCGTCTGGATGTCGAAGAACCGCCGGTAGGAGATCTCCTCGGCGGCCGTCCGCCAGTAGGCCAGCCGGTAGTTCTGCTGGCCGAGCAGCTGATCGAGGGCGTCCGGGTCGCCGTTCAGCCCCGCGATCCCGGCGTCGATCGCCGCGGCCACCTCCGGCCGGGCCGCGCACAGCTCGGCCAGCCCGGTGCGCAGGACTTCCTTGTCGTGGTGACGCTCGGCCATCGCGGCCGGGTCGATCCGGGTGGCGAGCGGGAGCCGGCCGAAGGCCACCGCCAGGACCTCAAGCTCCGCCGATCCGGCCCGCTGCGCCGCGCGGGACAGCAGGCCGTCCAGCGTGCGGGGTGACAGCGGCGCCTCGTGCTCGTGGTAGCGGACGGAGAACGAGCCGCCGTGGCGCTCGACGGCCAGCTCGCCCGCCTCCAGCACCCGGCCGTAATGGTCGCCGAGCACCGGCATCAGCACGATGGCGGTCAGCTTGTGCTGCGGCGGGTCCCAGTCGATGTCGAAGTGGGACGCGTAGCGGCTGGACGGCCCGTTCTCCAGCACGTCCCACCACCAGGCGTTGTCCCGCCCGGCGAGCGCCATGTGGTTGGGCACGATGTCGAGCACCTGGCCGAGCCCGGCCTGCGCCAGCCGGCTGGTCATCCGGGCGTGCCCGGCCTCGCCGCCGAGCTCGGCGTTCAGCCGGCCGTGGTCGACCACGTCGTAGCCGTGCGTGCTGCCCTTGGCGGCCTGCAGGTACGGCGAGCAGTACAGGTGGCTGACGCCGAGGTCGGCGAGGTATCCGGCCACCGCGGCCGCGTCGTCGAAGGTGAAGCCGGCGTGCAGCTGGACGCGGTAGGTCGCCGCCCGCGGGCGGGGTTGCTGCGTCGGCGTGGCCGGCATGGTCAGGTGCTCCTGGGGAGAAGGGCTGGCCGGCCCGAGACGGGCCGGCCAGGCAACGCTTTACCCGTTATGGTCCGGCAAACACAAGATCGTGCATAGCGCTGCCCGCTGCGCCGCTGCCCGACCACATTAAGGGCCACGACGGCATGCCGCCGGGGCCCGCCTGCACCGGGTGGGACCGTCCCGGCTGAGACACTCCGCTGCGAAACTGAACCGGTGCCAGGAAAATCCGAGCCCGGAGGCCGCGCGGCCGTGGTGGCTAACCCCACGAAGTACGGCGACCGCGGGAAATTCAGGGACATGATCAGTGCGGCGATGTCCGAGCACGGCTGGAGCGAGCCGCTGTGGCTGGACACCACAGCCGAAGATCCGGGCCAGGGGATGGCGGGTACCGCCATCCGGGAGCAGGTCGGCCTCGTACTCGCCTGCGGCGGCGACGGCACGGTCACCGCCTGCGCGGAGGGGCTGGCCGGCAGCGGGATTCCGCTCGCCGTGCTCCCGCTCGGGACCGGAAACCTGCTGGCCCGCAACCTGGGGCTGCCGCTCGACGCCGGTGCCGCGCTGGTGGTGGCGCTCACCGGAGCGGATCGCCGGCTGGACGTGGGTAGCGCCAACGGCCAGCCGTTCGTGGTCATGGCCGGGATCGGCATCGACGCGAAAATGCTGGGCAGCGCCAGCCCGCGGCTCAAGCGGCGGCTGGGCTGGGCGGCGTACGCCGTTTCCGCAGTGCGGCACCTCGGGGACCGGCCGATGCTGGTGCGCCTGAGCGCCGACGGCGGGATGCGGCTCAGACGCCGGGCGGGCGGTGTGATCGTCGGCAACGTCGGGCGGCTGCAGGGCGGCGTGCCGCTGCTGCCGGACGCGGCGCCCGACGACGGGTTGCTGGATGCCGTCGTGCTGACCGCCCGCGGCTGGGCCGGCTGGCTGGCGCTGGCCGGGCACGTGCTGCTGCGGCGCGGCGCAACTGGCCGGGTGGCCCGGTTTACCTTCCGGGAACTGCGCATCAGTCTCGACCGGGAGCAGCCGTGGGAGATCGACGGCGAGGTCATGGGCCGGACGCGGCAGCTGATGATCGTCGTGCGGCCCGGCCAGTTGCTCCTCCGCACCCCGGCTCCAGCCCCGGCGCTGGCTCCGGCCGGGAAGTAGCCCGCCGCTCCGTTCCTCCCGTCCTCCCGCTCGCCCTTCCGGGCCGATACGCAGACCCCGCGCTTTACCTGGCGCGGGACGGGTAGGGCGCTGCGGTGAACAAGTCAACCCTGCGAACCGTGCTCACCGCCGGCGCGGCCAACCTGGTCATTGCCCTCTGCAAGCTGGTAGCCGGGCTGCTCTCCGGCTCCAGCGCGATGCTCGCCGAGGCAGCGCACTCGGTCGCCGACACCGTGAACCAGGTTTTCCTGCTGACCTCGCTCCGGACCGGAGCGCGCCCGGCTGACGCGGAGCATCCCTTCGGATATGGCCAGGAACGCTACCTCTGGTCGCTGCTGGCCGCCGTCGGCATCTTCGTGGCCGGCGCTGGCTTCTCGATCTTCGATGGCGTGCTCGCCATCACCAGGGGGGAGCGCAGCGGCGACATCGTCATCGCGTACGCGGTGCTGGCCGTCTCCTTCGTCGCCGAAGGGACATCGCTGGCCCGCGCGGCGCATCAGATGAGAGGCGAAGCCCGCCAACGGCGGCGCGGGCTAGCCGATCATGTTCGCCGGAGCCCGGACACAACGGTGAAAGCAGCGCTGTTCGAGGACACCGCCGCGCTGGCCGGGCTCGTACTCGCCGCCGTGGGCCTGACACTGGAGAAAGTTACCGGATCTGCAGCGTGGGACGGCGGCGCGTCGATAGCCATCGGGCTGCTGCTGATTGTGGTCGCCTGCCGGCTTGGCCAGGACAGCCGGGACGGGCTGATCGGCCACGCCATCGATCCGGAAGAGCAGCGGATGATCGCGGCGGAGATCCAGTCCACGCCAGGCATTGACGGTGTTGTCGAGCTCCGGACGATGCATATGGGCCCGGAGAGCGTCATCGTCGCGGCCCGGGTGGCCTTCAGCGAGGACATCAGCGCCGACCGGGCCGAGGACATCGCCGGGGACATCGACCGGAGGCTTCGCGAGCGGATGTCCGTCCTGCCGCATGTTTTCCTCGACCCGACGCAAACATAGGCCGTGACCACGCGCGGCCGGGCCGCGCGAGCGAGCCGGGCTCGAGCGCGGCGGTGGACCGGTCCACCGCCGCACCGGGCGCCGTTCCGTGATCCCGAAGGATTTGCGTCTCGCAGCGCGCCGGATCCTTCGGGATGATGCAGGCGGACGCCGGTCAGCTCTCGCTGGCCAGGTACGCGATGTCGACCTCCCACTTGGCCGTGTCCGGTTCCGCGGCCGGGTCGGTCGGGTAGTGCTCGACCCGGCAGCGCCAGGCCTCGCCGCGGTCGGTGTCCCAGCTGTCGAACGCGATGCCGTGCTCTCGCGCCCAGTCCTGCAGGGCCGCGTGGCTGACGATGAGGCCGTCGTACGGCCCGACGTGACGGAGCGACACGTACCGGCCGGCCGGGAGCTCACCCGGCAGCACGCGGCCGTCGCCCTGGGCCCCGGCCAGCACGGGAAGCCCGAACTCGATGTCGAGCTCGGCCGCCATGTCGATCACGTAATAGCGGATGAACGGCGGGCCGGCCGGCGAGATGCCCTGTGCCTCCAGCCATCCGAAGAGCTCCGGGATGGTCGTGTCCGCCGCCGCCGGGAACCCTTCCATCCGGATCCGCATCCGGATCCCGGCGTAAGGCTGCGCGGCACGCTGCTCGATCACGGGTTCTCGCTGCACAACAGCACCTTCCGTTCGGTCCGCTCCGGGCCGGGCCGCCCGTCCCGCCTGCAGGACGATCCGCCGGCCGGAAACTCGTCGCTCGCGGCTGGCTGTCGGCCGGCCTCATTACATTGGCGGAATGACCACCTATCGGGATGCCACCGGGACCCGCTCACGGACGGACGAGCTTGAGCTTACGGACGAACTCGAGCTGACCGACGAGCTGGTGCTTGAGGCGTACCGCCGGGAGCTGACCGGCTACTGCTACCGGATGCTGGGCTCGGGCTTCGAGGCCGAGGATGCCGTGCAGGAGACGCTGGTGCGGGCCTGGCGGGGCATCGACGGCTTCGAGGGCCGGTCGGCGCTGCGGTCGTGGCTCTACCGCATCGCCACCAACGTGTGCCTCGACATGCTCAAGGGGCCGCAGCGCCGGGCCACGCCGATGGACCTGGGGCCCTCGGCCACGGCGGCCTCGGTAATACCGGACGCGGTGGCGGACACCTCCTGGATCCTGCCCGTGCCCGATGCCCGGGCCAGCCCGGCCGGCCGCGATCCGGCCGAGCTGGCGGCCTATCGCGAGTCGGTCCGGTTCGCCTTTGTCGCCGCCCTGCAGCACCTGCCGCCGCGCCAGCGAGCCATCCTGATCCTCCGCGAGGTCCTGCGCTGGCGGGCCAGCGAGGTGGCCGAACTGCTGGACACGACGGTGGTCTCGGTCAACAGCGCCCTGCAGCGCGCCCGCGCGACGCTCGGCGACGCCGGCCTCAGCAGCGACGACCAGCCAGCCGGGCTGGATGCCGGGCAGCAGGATCTGCTGGGCCGCTACGTGGACGCCTTCGAGCGCTACGACGTGACCGAGTTCGTGTCGCTGCTGCATGCGGACGCCACGTTCTCGATGCCGCCGCACCCGATGTGGCTGCGCGGGCCGGCCGAGGTCGCCCGGTGGCTGCTGGGCCCGGGCCTCGGCTGCCGCGGCTCGCGGCTGGTAGCGACCGCCGCCAACGGCTGCGCGGCGTTCGGCAGCTACCGCCCGGGCGCTCGCGGCGGGCACGAGCCGTTTGCCCTGCAAGTGATCGAGGCGTCCGGCGGGAAGGTCTCGGCGATCCACAACTTCCTCTTCCCGGAGCTGTTCGCCGCCTTCGGCCTGCCGGCCCGGCTGGAGGACTAGCGGCGGGGGAACTGGCCGGCTGGTCCCGGCATGGCTACATTCGTTTCCATGTTCGAATCGGCGGGCGTGCTCGAAAAGCTGAACGATGAGCAGCGCCGCGCCGCGACGCATCCGGACGGGCCGCTGCTCGTGCTGGCCGGCGCCGGGACGGGCAAGACGGGGACGCTGGTGGCGCGAGCGGCCTGGCTGCGTACCCAGGGCGTGCAGGCCAGCCGGATCCTGCTGCTCACGTTCACCCGCCGCGCCGCCGATGACATCCTTGCCCGGGTCGCGCCGACGGCGGTGACCGCGGCCGACCGGATCTGCGGCGGCACGTTCCACGCCGTCGCGCACCGGATCATCCGGGCGCATGCGGAGTCGTTCTCCCTGGCCCCGGCGTTCAGCGTGATCGACCCGGCCGATGTCGCGGACGTGCTGGACACGCTGCGCGCGGACCACGACCTGGTAGGCACCCGGCGGCGGGCGCCGCGCGCGGCCGTGTGCGCCGACATCTACACCCGGTGCGTGAATACCCATACGCCGGTGGCCGACATCGTCCGCAGCCGCTTCCCCTGGTGCACCGACTTCACCGGCCAGCTCTCCGGGCTCTTCCGCGACTACACCGCGCACAAGCGGCGGCACGGGCTGGTCGACTTCGATGACCTGCTGCTGCTCTGGCGGGCCGCGCTGGCGGACGCCGCCGCCGGCCCGGCCCTGCGCGGCCTCTTCGACGCGGTCCTGGTCGATGAGTACCAGGACGTCAACGCCGTGCAGGCCGACATCGTCCGGCTGCTGGCACCGGACGGGCGCGGGCTGACCTGCGTCGGTGATGACGCCCAGGCGGTGTACGGCTTCCGCGGCGCCGACCCGGCGCACCTGCGCGCCCTGGCCGGTGCCTACCCCGGCCTGACCGTGATCCGGCTGGTCCGGAACTACCGCTCGAAGGCGGCCGTGCTGCGGCTGGCGAACGTGGTCCGCCCGCAGTCCGATGGCCTGGAGCTGGCGCTCACCGCCGACCGCGACGGCGGGCAGGCCCCGGTCCTGGTCCGCTGCCACGACGAGGCCACCCAGGCGCGCGAGATCTGCGCGCGGGTGCTCGACGCCCACGAGTCGGGCCTGGACCTGCGCGACCAGGCCGTGCTCGTGCGGGCCGCGCACCATAGTGACGTCCTGGAGATCGAGCTGTCGGCTCGCGGCATCCCGTTCGTGAAGTACGGCGGCCTGAAGTTCACCGAGGCGGCCCACGTCAAGGACTTCCTGGCCGCGGCCCGGGTGGTGGCCAACCCGGCCGACGACCTGGCCTGGTTCCGGCTGCTGCGGCTGCACGAGGGCATCGGCCCCGCCCATGCCCGCCGCATCATTGACGCCCTGGACCTGGCCGAGCCGTCCCCGCTGGAACGATGGCCCGCGGCGCTGAGCCTCGTTCCACCGCGATCGCGGGATGCGGTCGGATCGACCCTGGCCGGCCTGACCGCCGCGGCCGCCGTTGAGCAGACCTCAGCCCGGGCCGCCGCGGTCCTGGCCGCGCTCGTCGATCCGGTCCGCGCCCGCTATCCGGACGCCGCGGTCCGCCTCGCTGACCTGGAGCGGCTGGCCGACGCGGCGGCCAGCCGGCCCTCGCTGCACGACGCGCTGGTCGAGCTCGCGCTCGATCCGCCGGTCTCCTCCGCTGACCTGGCCGGCCCGCCCCGGCTCGATGACGACTACCTGATCATCTCCACCGTGCACTCGGCCAAGGGCCTCGAATGGCCGGTCGTGCACCTGCCGCACCTGGTGGACGGGGCGGTGCCCAGCGACATGGCGCTGTCCTCGCCGGCCGGGCTGGCCGAGGAAAGCCGGCTCTTCTACGTCGCGGTCACCCGCGCCCGCGATCAGCTCTACCTGTATGCGCCGCTGCGGATGCATCACCACCGGATGGCCCGGGACGACCGGCACAGCTACGCGCCGCTGAGCCGGTTCCTCGACGCCGATGCGCTGGCCCAGTGCGAGATCATCGAAGCCGCCCCGGCGGCGCCGGCCATCCCGCGGGTGGCGGCCCTCGCCGCGAACGTCGACGCGGCGCTCGACTCGCTCTGGACCTAGCCATGGCCAGCTGGCCTGCGGGTTAGCTGACGCCCAGGCTGCCCTTGACGCTGGCCTCGAAAACCCGGAACGGGAGTACCCGCTTGGCCAGCAGCCCGATCCGCTCGCCTGCCTTACCGACGGACACCCGCCTCGGCGGCCGCCGAGCGGCCAGCACCCGCTGGACCACGGCGGCGACATCGCCGGCCGGCGCGCCGTTGAGTTCATCCCGCTCCATCAGCCCGACCGCCCTGGCCACCGCCGCGCCGTAGATGCCGTCGCCCTCGGCCGCGGCCGCCATCCGGCGGCTCGCGGTGAAGTCCGTCCGGATGTTGCCCGGCTGGACCAGCGTCACGCCGATCCCGAACGGCGCCACCTCGTAGGCCAGCGCCTCGCCGTACCCCTCCAGCGCGAACTTACTGGCGCTGTAGAAAGCCTGGAACGGGATGCCGAGCACGCCGCCGATGGAGCTGATCAGCACGATGCGCCCGCCGCCCTGGGCGCGCATCACCGGCAGCACCGCCTGCACCACCCGGGCGCAGCCCCAGAAGTTGGTCTCCAGCTGCGCCTTCGCCTCGCCGATCGCGGTGAGCTCGACCGGTCCCGCCACGCCCCAGCCGGCCGCCGCCACGACGGCGTCGATGCGGCCGTGCGCGGTGATCACCCCGCCGACGCCGTCCCGCACCGAGCCGTCGTCGTCGACGTTCATGACCAGCCCGTCCCAGCCGCCCGGCGTTCCCCGCCTGCTGGCCCCCACGACGGTCCAGCCCGCCCCGTGCAGAAGATCGGCGCACGCCCGCCCGATGCCCGCTGAGGCGCCGGTGACCAGCGCCACTTTCGCCTTGCCCGTCATGGCGATCTCCTGTCCCGCAACCGGTGTCGCGCAATCGGCACGCGGCCCGGCCGGCCTGATCCGGGCCCTTCTAGAGTGGGCCAGTGACCAACCCCATCCTTCAGATCATCATCGCCAGCACGCGCCCGGGCCGGGTCGGCCCCTCCGTCGCCAGCTGGATTCACCAGCGAGCGATCGCCCACGGCGGCTTCGACGTCGAGCTCATCGACCTGGCCGAGGTCAACCTGCCGATGTTCGATGAGCCGAACCACCCCCGGCTGCACCAGTACGTCCACCAGCACACCAAGGACTGGAGCGCGACGATCGACCGGGCCGACGCCTTCATCTTCGTGATCCCCGAGTACAACTACGGATTCAACGCGGCGATCAAGAACGCCATTGACTACCTGAACGCCGAGTGGAAGCACAAGCCGGTCGGGTTCGTCAGCTACGGCGGCGTGGGCGCCGGTACCAGGGCCGTGCAGATGCTCAAGCAGGTGATCACCGCGCTCAGCATGGTGCCCGTGTTCGACGCCGTCAATATCCCCTTCATCCAGCAGTTCCTCGATGACGAGCGCAAGCTCCAGCCCAACGACATCATGGAAACCGCGGCCACCTCGATGCTCAACGAGCTGGTCCGGTGGACCGCATCGCTCCGCGCTCTCCGGGAGCCTGCGGCGCAGCCCTCGGCGTAGCCCGAACAACCTGGAGATCTCATGCACAGCGTGGATCCGACGACGGAGCAGATGATCAGGTCGGTGCTCGCCTACGCGGAAGACCGGCTGCGGCTGGATCCGGTGCCGCTCGACAGCGGCCCCCGGGATTCGGCGCAGCTCGGCGCGGCGCTGGCCGGGATGCTGAACGACCAGGGCAACGACCCGGATAAAGTCCTCGGGATTTACGCGGCCACCCTGGCGCCTGCCGTGATATCCGCGGACAGCCCCCGCTTCCTCGGCTTCATTCCGGCCGCCCCGACCAAGGCCGCGCTGCTGTTCGACATGCTCATCTCCTGCGCCTCCATCCAGGGCATCTCCTGGCTGGAGGCGGCCGGCGCGATCCAGGCCGAGAACCAGGTGCTCCGCCTGATCGCCGACCGGGCCGGGCTGCCGGCCTCGGCCGGCGGCTGCTTCGTCTCCGGCGGGTCGGCGGGCAACCTGTCCGCGCTCGTCGTCGCCCGCGAGATGGCCAAGCGCCGGGCCGGGGCCGCGGCCGCGGGCAGGCGCTGGCGGGTGGCGGTCGGCGCGGACGCGCATTCCTCGATCACTAACACGCTCCGCATCCTGGAGATGGACGCCCTGCCGGTGCCCACCGATGATCACCGCCTCACCGGCGACGCGCTCTCGGCCGCGCTGCAGGCCGATGGCGACCCGTCGTCGGTCGCCGCGGTGGTAGCGACGTCCGGCACCACGAACGCCGGCATCATCGATGACCTGGCCGGCATCGCGGCCGTCGCCCGGGCGCATGGTCTCTGGTTCCACGTCGACGGGGCCTACGGCGGGGCCGGCCTCTTCGCGCCCAGCGTCCGCCGCGCCTACGACGGCATTGAGCACGCCGACTCCTTCGTCGTCGACCCGCACAAATGGCTGTTCGCGCCGTTCGACTGCGCGGCGCTGATCTACCGCGACCCGTCGCTGGCCCGGTCGGTGCACAAGCAGGACGCGTCGTACCTTGACGTCATTCACGACGATCCGGCGGAGTGGAATCCAGCCGACTACGCCTATCACCTGACCAGGCGGGCCCGGGGAATGCCGCTGTGGTTCTCGCTGGCCGTGCACGGCATCGCGGCCTACACCAGCGCGATCGAGGCGGCGATCGGGCTGGCCAGGCAGACCGCGGCCGAGATCCGCGGCCGCGACTACCTGGAGCTGATCCGCGAGCCGGACCTGTCCGTGGTCCTGTTCCGCCGCCGGGGCTGGACTTCTGACCAGTACGGGGCCTGGGCCGATCAGCTGCACAGCGATCAGGTGGCGTTCATCCCGCCGTCGGCCTGGGAAGGCGAGACGGTGGCCAGGTTCGCCTTCCTGCATCCGCGCACGCCGATGGAGCTCGTCCGGCAGATTCTCGACCGGATGGCGTGATGTGTACGCGGCCGGCGGCCAGGCATACGCTGTCGCCTTAACGCGGTGTCCCGTGCCGTGCCTGCGGCGGACGCCGCCAGGAGTCTGCAGGAGGGCGAGATGACCAGCCAGCCGACCGGACCGGCCGAGCCGGCGTCATCCCCATCCTCCGCTCCTTCCGCTTCCGCCAGCTACGATCAGCGGGCCCCGGCCGCCTCGTCAGCGCCGCCGATGCAGGCCGTTCCCGCGCAGCTGAGCATGCCCGGTCATATGGACACTGTCCTGCGCACCATTGGGCTGCCGAACTCGGCCCGGAGGCAATTCGACTTCCTGGACGACAGCTACGAGTGGCGCCGGGTGTTCTCCGAGCTGTTCGGGACCTTCCTGCTCGTCCTGGTGGCGGCAGGCGGCGGCATGGTGAACGCCAGATTCGGCGGCGATGTCAGCAGTCGCACCGCGCTGGTGGTGGCGCCGGCGCTCATGGTGTCGGCCATCATCCTGTTCATGGGCGCCGTATCGGGGGCGCACCTCAACCCGGCGGTCAGCTTCGCGTTCGCGCTGCGCCGCAACTTCCCGTGGAAGCGGGTGCCTGCCTACGTCGCCGCCCAGGCGGCCGGGGCGGTGCTCGCCACGCTGCTGCTGTGGGCGCTGGTCGGCAAGCACGGCAGCGCCGGGCTCACGCTGCCCGGTCCTGGCATCTCGACCGTCACCGCGATGATCTGGGAAGCCGTACTGACCACGGGCCTGGTCAGCGTCATTCTCGGCGTGTCGTCCGGCGCGCAGCAGGTCGGCTCGTTCGCCGCCATCGGCGTGGGCAGCTACATCGCGCTCGCCGGGCTCTGGGCATCGCCGGTCAGCGGCGCCTCGATGAACCCCGCCCGCTCCCTCGGGCCCGCTCTCGTGCTCGGCGACTGGACCTCCTGGTGGGCCTATCTCATCGGCCCGGTGGCGGGCGCGGCCATCGCCGTCGGCATCGCTCACATCCTGCGCGGCCCCGGCGGCGGGACGCACGGGATCCAGGCGGCCCAGGGCACCCTGGGCGTGCTGTGGACGCCGGAGCGCATCGAGCCCGCGCATCCGGTCCCGGTGTCACCCGACAACCCCGGCGGCCACTGATGAGCGCGACCGGGCGGACCGCCGGGCGCCCGGCGCCGCGGCCGGCGACCAGGGCGGCGCCGCCGCGATCCAGAGCCGAGCGCGTCGCACTCGGCAAGGCGGCCCGGGTCCCGGCTCCCCGGCACCAGCACGCCGTCTTCGAGCCTGCCGCGGACCGGCCGGATCCGGTCAGCCTGCTGGAGCAGCAGGCAGCGGCGCGGGTTCCGGACCTGGTGAAGATCCGCTACGGCCGGATGCTGGCCTCTCCGCTCGCATTCTTCCGCGGCGCCGCCCTGCCGATGGCGGCCGACCTGGCCGGCACCCCGCGGACCGGGCTGACTGCCCAGTTGTCCGGTGACGCGCACCTCTCCAACTTCGGGGTGTTCGCCTCGCCGGAGCGCCGCCTCGTCTTCGACATCAATGACTTCGACGAGACCCTGCCCGGCCCGTGGGAGTGGGATGTCAAGCGGCTGGCCGCGAGCCTGGAGGTGGCGGCACGCGGCAATGGCATCCCGGGCCGGCCGCGGCGGAAGATCGTCATCGCGGCCGTCGCGCGGTACCGGCAGGCGATGCGGCATTTCGCCCGGCGGGGCGACCTGGCCGTCTGGTACGCGCACGCCGAACTGGACGAGCTCCAGGCTGAGTACCAGGCGATACTCGATCCGGCTCAGCGCAAGCTGGCCGCCAGCGGACGGGCTGGCCGGCGCGCCAGCGACCGGTCCAGCCTGCAGGAGTTCGGCAAGCTGACGCACGAGGTAGCCGGCCAGCCCCGGATCAACTCCGATCCGCCGCTGCTGGTGCCGCTCGCCGAGCTCACCCAGGATCAGCGGGACGGCGCCCGGTTCGAGGGCCAGCTGACCAGCTTCCTGGCCCGGTACCGGCGCACGCTGGAGCCGGACCGCCGGTTCCTGCTCGGCCGGTACGAGGTCGCCGACATCGCCCGCAAGGTGTCCGGCGTCGGCAGCGTGGGAATGCGCTGCTGGATCGTCCTGCTGCTCGGGGCCGACACCAAGGATCCGCTGTTCTTGCAGGTGAAGGAGGCTGACCGGTCCGCGCTCAGTGATTTCGCCGGGGCCAGCGAGTACCCGAATCAGGGCCAGCGCGTGGTTTCCGGCCAGCGGCTCATGCAGGCGTCGAGCGACATCTTCCTCGGCTGGCAGCGGACCGGCGTGGACCCGGCCGGCCAGGCCCACGACTTCTATGTCCGCCAGCTGCGTGACTGGAAGCTCTCGATCGACGTCGAGTCCATGCCGCCGCACCGGCTGCACGTCTACGCCGAACTGTGCGGGTGGACGCTGGCGCGGGCGCACGCCAGGACCGGGGACCGGATCGCGATCGGCGCCTACCTGGGCGGCGGGGACGTCTTCGACCGGGCCATCGGCGAGTTCGCCGCCGCCTACGCCGACCAGAATGAGCGCGACTACTCCGCGCTCAAGGCCGCGGTAGCGTCCGGCCGGATAACCGCCGAGACCGGCGTCTGATCGCCCCGGCGGCTGGCGGTGCCGGCGGTTGGCCGCTGGCCGCTCAGCCCGCGCCGGGCCGATCGCGCATCTGGCTGACCGGCCAGGCCAGCCAGCGCCCGGCCGCGATCAGCAGCGCCGGGCCGGCGGCCGTCAACCGGCCGGCCGGGTGCGCTGCGGCCCAGCACTCGCGCAGCGGATGCAGGTCCTGGCCGCCGGGCGCGCGGCTAGCCGCGCCGTGGTGATCGGCTCGCCGCAGCGCTCGCACGAGCCATAGCTGCCGTCGTCAATCCGGGCCAGCGCCAGGTCGATCTCCGCCAGCCGGTCCCGGGCCCGTTCCAGCAGGGCCGCGGCCTGGGCCCGCTCGAAGGCGATCGTCGCCCCTTCCGGGTCATGCTCATCATCGGTAGCGACGGAGGAGGCAGCATCAACGATGCCGTCGAAGTCGCGGGTCAGCGCCGATATCGCGGCGGCCGCGGCGGCACGCTCCGCCGCCAGCAGTTCGCGCGCATCGCCCAGGCCGGCCCCGGGCGAACCCGGCCCCGAATCGGGCGCCGCATCAGTCACAACAGCCTCAGGATCCTTATTGCTCGCGCGGGTCCGCTCAATGCCGGCCCAGCTCCCGGATGATCTCCGCCGCCGGCCGCTCGGACGCGGACCGGAAGCCCTGGCCCGCGTACAGGCTCATCCGGTCCGCATTACCGCTCGCTCCGGCGGCGGCCCGGAGTGGGCGGGTGGCGTTGTTGATCTCCGGGTAAGCGGCGGGCGCGGCCGGGTGCCCGAGCACGAACTCGTTGACCAGGGCGCGAGCCGGGCGGCCGCTGAATGCCCTGGTCACCGCGGTCGACGTGAAGCGCGGGTCGGCGAGCGCCGCCTTGTGCACCGGGTGGGCGCCGCTCTCCGGGCAGCGCAGGAAGGCGGTGCCCGCCTGGATGCCGACCGCCCCGGCGGCCAGCGCCGCGGCGGCCGCGCGCGCATCGGCGATTCCTCCCGCGGCCACCAGCGGCAGGTCGGTCACCGCCGCCACTTCCCCGATCAGCTCCAGCAGCCCGGGCCCGTCGCCATCCTGGACCCGGCCGGGCGGGTTGGTGAACGTTCCCCGGTGAGCGCCGGCCTCCGGGCCCTGCACGCACAGCAGGTCGGCGCCCGCGGCCGCCGCGCTGGCTGCCTCGCCCGGATCGGTCACGGTGACGGCGACCAGGGTCCCGCCCTCCTGCAGGCCGCGGAACACGTCGGCCGGAGGGCAGCCAAAGGTGAAGCTGACGACCGGCGGCCGGCTGGTCAGCAGCACGGCGATCTTGTCCGCCCAGTGGTCATCGTCCCAGGACGGGTGGCCGGGCTCGGCGCCGAGCAGCCGGGCCTCCTCCCGCAGCGACGCGACGTAGGCCGACACCGAGTCAGGGTCGTCGGCGGGCGCGCCGGGGACGAACAGGTTGACTCCGAACCCCGGCACGCCCGCGGCCCGGACCGCGCTGATCTCGGCTTGCAGGGCACCGGCCGTCTGGTATCCGCCGGCCAGGAAGCCGAGGGCGCCCGACCGCCCCGCGGCGATCACCAGGCCAGGGGTCGACAGGCCGCCCGCCATCGGGGCCACCCAGGCCGGCAGCTCGCTCAGCCGCCGGACCCGGTCCGCCGGGCTACCTGTCATGGGTGACTCCCGTCCCTCGCCCGGCCGGCCGGTTCATGCCGCAGCCACCATGACATCACTTCCGGAGGGGGAGATGCCCCGGAGGAGAGCGTTCCGCTTGGTGGATGGTCGATTGGTGTTGCCAGGGCAACAGTAGAACGCCATCGACCATGCGGAACGCCAATCCAGGGTCCGCCAGAAAGCGACATTAGGATATCGCCGGATGAAACCGGTCGCGGAGGCCGGAACGCAATGCCCGGGCCGGCGCCACGGTGCGGATTTGATGCGGATTTTCAGCCTCCGGGCGGCGGGTCCGGGGTACCGGCGGTCCGGGCATCGCTGATCATCGGGCAGGCTGGTGTCATGGCGGAAAAACTCACCCTAATGGCCGTGCACGCGCACCCGGACGACGAGTCATCGAGCACCGGCGGCGTACTGGCGAAGTATTCAGCAGAAGGCATCCGGACAGTGGTCGTGACCTGTACGAACGGCGAGTTCGGTGATGCGCCGGGACAGGTCAAGCCAGGCGAGGACGGGCACGACGAGGCAGCGGTCGCGAAGATCAGGCTGGCGGAGCTGCAGACCGCCTGCGGCCTGCTCGGCGTCACCGACCTCGAGGTGCTGGCCTACCACGACTCGGGCATGCCGGAATGGGACTACAAGGACCGGCCGGATGTATTCAGTAACGTGCCGCTCGCCACCGTCACGGACCGCATCGCCGGGCTGATCGACCGGTACCGGCCGCAGGTCGTCGTCACCTACGACGACAACGGCGGCTACCAGCATCCAGACCACCTGCACGCGGCCCGTGCCGCCGTGGCCGCCTTCTCGGCCTCCGGCATCCCGTCGAAGCTCTACCTGACCGCGATGCGCAGCAGCGGCTGGCGCGAGGTGGGGGAGGCGCTGCGGGAACAGGGCATCGAGGGGCCCGACTTCGACGAGATTGATCCGGAAACGCAGCGCCAGATGGAGGAGTCCGAGCGGCGCATCACCACGACCGTCGACATCCGGCCGGTACTCGAGCTCAAGGGCGAAGCGCTCAGGGCGCACCGCAGCCAGATCGAAGAGTCATGGTTCTCGAAGATCCCGCCCGACGTCGTGGCGCGGGTCTTCGGGTACGAGACATTCATCCGGGCCAGCGATAAGTCGGGGGCTCCCGTTCCGGAAGATGATCTATTCGCCGGACTTAGGTAGATCACGGCTACCGGCGCGATCCGGCGCCGGCCGCCCTGTTCATAGTCCGAGCAGTGCGGCCGCGTTGTCGTGGCAGACCGCCCGCAGCCAGGGCGCGCCGAGATCGAGCCGGGCCAGCGCCTGGAGCTGGTGCAGGTAGGGATGCGGGATGTTGGGGAAGTCGCTGCCCAGCAGGATCTTGCCGCCGAGCCCGCCGAGCCGGGGCAGCAGGCCGGGCGGGAACGGCGCGCGGTTCTCCAGGTAGTCGGTGAAGACCATCGTGGTGTCGAGGAAGACGCCGGGGTGGCTTTCAGCCAGGTCGAGGAACTCGGCGTAGTCGGGCGTCCCGAAGTGGGCAACGATCGTGGTCAGCCGCGGATGCCGCGCGATGACCTGGCCCATCGGCCCGGGGCCGGTGTGCGGGCCGGGGAAGGGGCCGGCGCCGCAGTGCACCACGGCGGGCACGCCGGCCTCGGCTAGCAGCCCCCATACCGGATCGAGCAGATCCGAGCGCGGATCATAGCCGCCGACCTGCACATGCGCCTTGAACACCCGGGCGCCATCGGCCAGCGCCCGGGCGACGTACCCGGCCGCGTCCGGCTCGGGGAAGAACGTCGCGCTGTGCAGGGCGTCCGGGGTCCGGGCGGCGAAGTCCCTGGACCAGTCGTTCAGCCAGGCGGCCATGCCGGGCTTGTGCGGGTAGTTCAGCGCGGTGAACCGGCGGACGCCGAACGCGCGGAGCAGTTCGATCCGCTCTTCCTCGGGCCGCCGGTAGGCGATCGGCCACTCCTGGCCGCGCTGCGCGCCGACGTTGTCGAAGTAGGCCCAGACCTTCTTCATCACGTTGTCCGGCATGAAGTGCGTATGCACGTCAATGAGGCCGTCTAGGCCCAGCGCCGTCCAGAAGGCAGTGACCTCAGCCGCCTGCCGGGCGCCTCCGCTGCCGCGCTCAGCGGCGCCCGCCGCGCCACCTTGATCCGTCATGCCAGTGCGCCCTCCAGCCCTGGACAGCCAAGCAGGTCAGCAAGAGCTGCCGGGAAGCAGATCACCATTTTCCTGGCCGGTCCGTGCGCCGGCCGCTACGAACCGGGCTCGCGTTGCCCGGCCGGCGGCCGGGCAACGTCCTCGACGAAGATGTCCTCGCGGACCGCCTCGACGCGGACGACCGGCCAGGCCGGGAGCCCGGCATCGGCTGCAATCCGGGTCACCAGGGCAGCGGCCAGGGCGGCCGCGGCGGCCGCGCCGTCCGCCTCGACGCTGAGGCGAGCGGACACCGAGCGCGGGACGCCGCCGCGGCTGACCGCACCGGCGAACGGCTGCACTGCCTCCCGGAAGGACTCAAGTGCCGCCTCGCCGGGTTCCGGGCCCGAATCGTCCGCGCGGGTCTCGATCAAGGCTCGGTAAAAAGTCACGGCAGACTGGCCCTCCTCGCCGGTAACTTACCGGTTGCCACGATGGCCTCGTATCCCGCGACGAGCTTTGCGTGGGACCGATGCATGCCGCTCCGGCACTTTTTGCACCAGCGACGTATAACGAGCCACAGCCGGTGCGGCACTCCCGCCGATGCGGCGCACCGGCACACTAGGAGAGTGAACCAGCGCGTCAGGACGCTCGTCCGGGTCGAGGGAATCGTCCAGGGCGTTGGCTTTCGCCCGTTCGTATACTCGCTGGCCACCCGGCTTGGCCTAGCGGGGCTCGTCGGCAATGACGTAGCTGGCGTGTTCGCCGAGGTAGAAGGCCCGGCGGCGGCCGTGCGGCAGTTCCTGCTCGCGCTGGAGCAGGACGCGCCGCCGCTCGCCCGGATCGAGCGGGTCCGCACGCAGGCCCTCCAGCCGGACGGATCGTCCGGGTTCTCCATCGCGCCCAGCGACGCAACCGGGCAGCGCAGCACCCTGGTTTCGGCCGACACCGCGCCCTGCGATGACTGCCTGCGCGAACTGGCCGACCCGGCCGACCGCCGGTTCGGCTACCCGTTCATCAACTGCACGAACTGCGGACCCAGGTTCACGATCGTCCGTGACGTGCCCTACGACCGGGCCCTGACCACGATGGCCGGGTTTGCCATGTGCGCGCAGTGCACGGCGGAATACCACGACCCGGCGGACCGGCGGTTCCACGCGCAGCCGGCCTGCTGCCCGGCCTGTGGTCCCCGGCTGGCGCTGACGGACGCGGCCGGAACTCCGCTGCCCGGCGATCCGATCACGGCGGCGGTCCGGCTGCTGCGGCAGGGGCAGGTACTCGCCATCAAGGGCGTGGGCGGCTATCACCTCGCCGTGGACGCGCGGAATGAGAGCGCCGCGGCGGCACTGCGGGACCGCAAGCACCGGGAGGACAAGCCGTTCGCGATCATGGTGGCCGATGTGGCCGCCGCTCGCGAGCTCTGCGAGGTGGATGAGGCCGCCCGATCGCTGCTGACCAGCAGCCGGCGGCCGATCGTGCTGCTGCCGCGGCGGCGCCTTGCCAGCCAGCCCCGTGCTGGCCAGGGCAGTGCCGGCCAGCCCGGTGCCGGCCAGCCCGGTGCCGGTCACGGGAGTGCCGGCCAGGGCAGCGCCGGCCAGCCCGGTGCTGATGTCGCCCTGGCCGTCGCGCCGGGCAACCGCCAGCTTGGCGTGATGCTGCCGTATACCCCGCTGCATCATCTGCTGCTCGGCCTGGCCGCCGGCCCGATCGTGCTGACCAGCGGCAACTCCTCGGACGAGCCGATCGTCTACGCCGACGCCGACGCCGTGCCCCGGCTCGGCGGCATCGCCGATGCGTTCCTCACCCACGACCGGGCGATCCATATCCGGACGGACGACTCGGTCGTGCGGTCGTTCCGCGGCCGGACCGCGGTGCTGCGCCGGTCCCGTGGTTACGTGCCGGAGCCGCTCCCGCTCGGCATCCGGGCGCGGCGGCCGATCCTGGCCTGCGGGGCCGAGCTGAAGAACACGTTCTGCCTGGCCAAAGACGACCGCGCGTTCGTCTCGCAGCACATCGGCGACCTGGAGAACTTCGAGACCCTGCGCTCGTTCACCGAGGGCATCGAGCATTTCAGGCGGCTGTTCGACATCACCCCGGAGGTGGTGGCGCACGACCTGCATCCGGAGTACCTGTCGACCAAGTACGCCGCTGAGCTGGCCGGCCTGGAGCTGACTGGCGTCCAGCATCACCACGCGCATATCGCGTCGTGCCTCGCCGACAACGGCGAGCACGGACCGGTCATCGGGGTTGCCTTCGACGGCACCGGCTACGGTACCGACGGCACGATCTGGGGCGGCGAGTTCCTGATCGCCGGGCTGGCTGGCTTCGAGCGCGCCGGGCACCTGGCCGGAGTGCCGCTGCCGGGCGGCCCGGCGGCGATCAGGCAGCCGTGGCGGATGGCGGCCGCCTATCTCGACGCGGCCTATCCGGACGGGCCGCCTGACGGCCTGGCCGTCGAGCGGCGGAACGAGCGGCGCTGGGACAACGTCATCTCGATGGCCCGCCGTGGCCTCAACTCGCCGGTCACCTCCAGCGCGGGCCGGCTGTTCGACGCGGCTGCGGCGATCCTCGGCGTCCGGGACCTCATCAACTACGAGGGCCAGGCGGCCATCGAGCTTGAGCAGCTGGCCGATCCCGCCGAGACCGGCTCGTACCAGGCCGCCATCGACCAGCCGGGAACCGGTCCGGCGGCGGCCGGCCAGAGTCGGAGCGGAACTGGCATCGGGAACGAGGGCACCGGCCCGGGCGGCCTGCTGCGGGTACGCGGGGCGGACCTGATCCGCGGGGTAACCGATGACCTGGCGGCCGGCGTCGAGATTGGCGTGATCTCCGCGCGGTTCCACAACGGCGTCGCGGCGGTCATCGAAGCGGGCTGCCTGCTGCTCCGCGAGCGGCACGGGCTGGCCACCGTCGCACTGTCCGGCGGAGTGTTCCAGAACCAGCTGCTGCTGAACCGGACGGTGGACGCGCTGGAGCGCAGCGGATTCCGCGTTCTCGTGCACTCCCGGGTGCCGTGCAACGACGGCGGGATCAGTTTCGGCCAGGCTGTGGTGGCGGCGGCCAGGGACCGGGCGCCTGACTCCGCCGCTGTTCCGCATGGTGGATGGTCGATTGGTGGGGCCAGGTAAACACCGATCCGCCATCCACCATGCGGAACGCCAGTCCAGAGTCCGCTAGAAAGGGACATTGAGATATCACCGGACGAAACCGGTCAGGAGGCCGGGGTTTACGGCCGCCTAGCCCCAGATCGCCAGGTCGGCTTCGTTGCCTTCGGGGTCGGCGAGAGTCCACCAGCCGGGCGCGTGGGCGTCGCTGACGATCCGGCCGCCGGCCGCGACCGCGGCGTCAATCCGGGCCTGCACCTGGTCGTGCGGCACGTAGATGTCGATGTGGAAGCGGTTGCGCCCGGTCCTGGGCGACTCCATCTGCTGGAACCAGAAACTCGGCCCGTGGCGGTGCGCGTCACCCAGGGCCGCTTCGCCGAACACGGCGTAGCCGAGCACCGCCTGCCAGAACGGCCGGACCGCGTCGATGTCCAGGGCGTCGATCGCGACCTGCACGTGCTGCTCGGCCGCCGGGTCGGCCGGCGTCGCCAGCCGGGCCGCGGCGGCCGAGATCTGCCTGGCCAGGCCGGCGTCCTGGCCGGTGAGGCCGTGAACCTCCGTGCGCAGCCGGACGGTCACGCTCTCCGGCCGCACGTCGACGTCCGGGTCGTATCCGGCAGCGGCCGCCAGTTCGCCGATGGCGGCGACCAGGGTCAGCCCGGCGGCGAAAGAGCCGGTCAGGAAGCGGGCCGCCGCATACCCGCCGCCCCACAGCACCCGCCAGTCAGTGACGCCGGGGAAGGCTGAGAATTGCGCGGCAGTCAGCCGGCCGCTGCCATCTTCACTCGCAGAGTGGTCGGTATCGGTCATGGCTGCCACCGTAGAGGCCGCCACGGGCCTGGCGCGATCCGGCTTGCGCGGTCCTAATCGTGCGGTCCTACTCGTGCGGCGCGGGGACCCGGCGGCGCAGCCAGTCGTACCACGCCTGCATGCCCTGCCCGGTCGTGGCGGACAGCTCGACCATCAGCGCGCCGGGGCTGATTCGCCGCAGGTCGGCCGCGTGCCGCCGGACGTCGAAGTCCACATAGGGCAGCAGGTCGGTCTTGTTGACCAGGACCAGGTCCGCCCGGCGGAACATGTTCGGGTACTTCACCGGCTTGTCGGCGCCCTCGGTAACCGAGGAGATCACCACTTTCGCCTCCTCGCCCAGGTCGAAGAGCGCCGGGCAGACCAGGTTGCCGACGTTCTCGATCAGCACGATGGATCCGCTGGGCGGATCGAGGGCGCGCAGCCCCTCGGCCACCATGGCGGCGTCCAGATGACAGCCGGCTCCCGTGTTGATCTGCACCACGGCCGCGCCCGCGGCCTGGATCCGCCGCCCGTCCAGCGCGGTTTCCTGATCGCCCTCGATAACCGAGAGGCTGAGCTGCCCGGCCAGCTCCCGGGCGGTGCGTTCGAGCAATGTTGTCTTGCCTGCGCCGGGTGAGCTCATCAGGTTGACGGCGAGCACGCCGCGGGTGCGCAGCCAGTTGCGGGTGCGCTCGGCGAGCTCATCGTTCTTGGCCAGCACCTTCTGCTGCAGGACGACGGTCCGCTCGCTGTCCGCAGGACCCTGCACGTGGATGTGGCTGGCGTCCGGGCCGAGGCCGTGCTCGTGACCGTTCTCGTGGCCGGGGCCGGGCCCGTGCTCCCGCTCCTCTGCCCGTGCTCGTGGTCGTGGTCGTGGTCGTGGTCGTGCGAGCCAGGGTCCGCCCGGCCGCCGGAGCGGTCATAGCCAGGGGGAGCCGGCAGCAGCTGCAGCACCGCGCCGCCTGAGCACCCGCACGTCGCGCACATGGTCAGGCCACCAGGACCGATGTGATCTTAAGATCCTGCCCGGTGAGGACCGAGATGTCCGCGCTGCCGCAGGGGCACAGCAGGATCGGCCCGGCCGGCTCGAACTCGCTGCCGCATACCCGGCAGCTGCACCGGCCGGCCTGCTCGGTAATCTCCAGGCGCGCGCCCTGCAGGTCGGTCCCCTCGGTGACCAGGTCGAAGCAGAACCGCACCGAGTCGGCCACCACCCCGGACAGCACGCCGATTTCCAGCCGCACGCAGGTGATCCGGGCGCCGGGCAGGCGGTCGGTGACGGCCTCGACGACGCCCTCGGTGATCGCTAGCTCATGCACGACTCTGCTCTCCTTCGGCTCAGCAGATACGCGGCAGCGGGTCGCCGACCAGCAGGTCGACGATGCGGGTCCCGCCGAACGCGGTCTTCAGCAGGACGATTCCGGCTGGGTCATCGGCCACGTGGCCGATGATGGCGGCGCCGGCGCCGAGCGGATGGCCGCGCATGGCGGCCAGCGCGCGGTCCGCCTCGGCGCCATCCACGACGGCGACCAGGCGGCCCTCGCAGGCCACGTACATCGGGTCGATGCCGAGCAGTTCGGAGGCACCGCGTACCTCGGGCCGCACCGGGATGTCGTCCTCGCTGACCACAACGCAGACGCCGGCGTCGGTGGCCACCTCGTTCAGGATGGTGGCCACGCCGCCGCGGGTCGCATCGCGCATGGCGCGGACTCCCGGCGTCGCGGCGAGCAGGTCGGCCACGAGCCCGTTCAGCGGTGCCGTGTCCGAGGTCACGTCGGCCTCGATGTCGAGTTCACCGCGGGCGAGCATGATCGTGATGCCGTGATCGCCGATCGGCCCCGACACCAGCACCGCGTCGCCCGGCCGGGCCTGGGCGACACCCAGTGTCCGGTCGTGCTCGGCGAGGCCGATGCCGGCCGTGTTGATGTAGCAGCCGTCGGCCTTGCCCTTCTCCACCACCTTGGTGTCGCCGGTGACCACCTGGACCCCGGCCACCGCGGCGGCGTCGTGCATGGCGGCGACGATCCGGCGCAGGTCATCGACCTCGAAGCCTTCTTCCAGGATGAAGCCGGCGGTGAGGTAGAGCGGAACGGCACCGGCCACGGAAAGGTCGTTAACCGTTCCGTTGATGGCCAGGTCGCCGATGTTCCCGCCGGGAAAGAAAAGCGGCGAGACGACGTAGGAGTCCGTGGTGAGCGCGACCCGCGCACCGTTGAAGTGCAGCTGCGCGGCGTCCTCCAGCGGCTCGAGCAGCGGATTGCGGAAGGCGTCCAGGAAGATGGCCTCGACCAGCGTCCTGGTCGCCTTGCCGCCGGCCCGTGCGACATCGTGATCCGCTGCTCCTTGACCCGCGCGCGGCTGCGGCGGGCGCGGTCGATGCGCTCCAGCACCTGCTCCTCGCGGACCGTGCCCGGCAGCGGCTGCGGCGAGCCCTTGGCGTGCCCGTCGCGGGGGTTGGGCAGCTGCTTCGCCTGCAAGGCCAGCTCGTCGTGCTCGCGCAGCGCGTCCGCGACCCAGGCCGCGCTGTGGGTCTCGCCAGCGCGGGCCTCGCTGGCGTTGTGGGTCTCGCTGGCCGTCATGACCGGCTCGCTTCCTTGACCCGCTTGCGGCTGAGCCGCCCGAAGTTGTAGTACGCCGCGCAGGCCCCTTCCGGCGACACCATGCAGGTGCCGATCGGGGTCTCCGGCGTGCAGGCGGTGCCGAAGACCTTGCACTCCCAGGGCTTGAGCACGCCCTTGAGCACCTCGCCGCACTGGCAGGCCTTGGGATCAGCCACCCGCACGCCGGGCACGTCGAACAGCAGCTCGGCATCGAACCGGGCGTAGTCCGCGCGCATCCGCAGGGCCGAGTGGGAAATGAAACCGAGCCCGCGCCACTCGAAGTACGGGCGCAATTCCATGGTCTGGCCGATCGCCTTGAGCGCCACCACGTTGCCGTCCCACGGCACCACCCGGGTGTACTGGTTCTCCACCATCGACCGGCCCTCGGACAGCTGCAGCATCAGCATGTAGATGGACTGCAGGATGTCCAGCGGCTCGAAGCCGGCCACCACCACCGGCTTGCCGTAGTCCCGCGCGATGAACTCATACGGCCGGCAGCCGATCACGGTGGAGACGTGACCGGGGCCGAGGAAACCGTCGAGCCGCAGGTCGGGGGAGTCGAGTATGGCCTTGATGGCCGGGACGATCGTGACGTGGTTGCAGAAGACGGAGAAATTCTCCAGCCCCTCGGCGGCCGCGCGCAGCACCGTCATGGCCGTGGACGGCGCGGTGGTCTCGAAGCCGATCGCCATGAACACCACCCGCCGGTCCGGGTTCTGGCGGGCGATCTTCAGCGAGTCCAGCGGCGAGTACACCATCCGGATGTCGGTGCCCTGCGCCTTGGCGTCAAAGAACGACCCCTTGCTGCCCGGGACCCGCATCATGTCGCCGAACGAGGTCATGATCACGTCCGGATTCGAGGCTAGGTGCATGGCATCGTCGACCCGGCCCATCGGGATCACGCAGACCGGGCAGCCCGGCCCGTGCACCAGCTCGACCGACTCGGGCAGGTAGTCCTCGAGCCCGTGCTTGTAGATCGTGTGGGTGTGGCCGCCGCAGACTTCCATGAACTTGTAGTGGCGCCCCGGCTCGCACAGCCCGGCAATCTTCGCGGCGAGGGCGTGCGCCTGATCGGCGTTGCGGAATTCGTCGACGAATTTCATCCCCGGCCTCCTACTCGATCATCGATTCCTGCAGGGCGGCTAGCTCTTCCTCGTAGGCCTGCCCGATCCCCTCCAGGAACTCCAGCGCGGCCGCCGCCTCGTCCTCGTCGATCTTGGACAGGGCGAAGCCGACGTGGATGAGCACCCACTCGCCCGGCTTGGGCGGATCGTCGGTGAGCAGGCCGACGTTGATCACGCGCCGGACCCCGCTGACGTTCACCCGGGCCAGATCGGGCTGGTCGGGCAGGAACTCGATCACCTCGCCGGGTATGCCGAGGCACATATGACCACCCCTTCGTGGCTCATCCAGAATCGCCGCCGCCGGCCCGCTTGCCGTCGCTGGCCTGACCCGGCCCGACCGCACCGACCGCGCCGGGCGGGGCCGCGGCGATCAGGTCCTTTACCACCCGTACCGCCTCGCCGACCGCCGCGGTAACCACCGGGCTCAGGCCGATGCCGTAGTCGACGCTGGCCGGCTCGCAGCCGACGAGCAGTACCCGGCCGGCCTCCGCACCGAGCATGTCCAGCACGCCGAACACGACATCGGGCTGCATGCCGTGCGCGTCGAAGAGCTGGCCGCCGGCCGGCGAGTCCGCGGTCGCGCCGGGCCGCTGGCTGTGGTCGAGCTCGATCACGTAGATCGTGCCCGGCTCGTCGCCGCGCGAGGTGGCGTCGATCAGAATCGTGGTCTCGTACCCGTTAGCCAGGTCATAGGCCAGGTGCATGCCGCTGATCCCGTAGTCCGCGACCCGGACCCACTCGGGCAGGTCCTCGGTGGCCAGCCGCCGCGCGACCTCGACCCCGAATCCGTCGTCGCCCAGGAAGATGTTGCCGACCCCGGCGACCAGCATGCGGCTCGTCATCCGCTCTCCTGAGCCTGGCCCAGGGCGGCGAGCGTCAGCTCCCACAGGATGTTGTAGACCGTGGTCTGCGCCTCCTGGATGCGGTGCACGGACGATGACGGCGCCACGAACAGATAGTCGATGGCGGCGATCTCGGCCATCTTGCCGCCCTCGTAGCCGGAGAAGCCGATGGTCAGCATCCCCCGCCGGCTCGCCTCGTCAAAGCCGCGCAGCAGGTTCTCGGAGTTACCGCTGGTGGACAGGCCGACAGCGATGTCATTCGGGCGGCCGAACGCCGCGAGCTGGCGGGAGAAGACCACGTCCACGCCGATGTCATTGCAGAGCGCGGTCAGGATGGCCGGATCACTAGACAGGCTGAACGCGGCCAGCGGCGTGCTGCCCGGACCCGGGTTCAGGTACAGCGTGGCCACCTGCTGGGCGTCCGTCGCGCTGCCGCCGTTGCCGAAGGCGAAGAGGCGCCCGCCGGCCGCGAACCGGCGAGCGGACTGCTGCGCGCACTCGGCCAGCCGGGCACCGTCGCGCGCGCAGATCAGCCGGCGCAGCTCCATGATCTCGGCGGCCTTGGCCACGGTGGACCGGCGGACCTCGGCCAGCACGGCGGGAAGGTCACTCGTGCTCGCGTAAAGGAACGGGTAGAGCGACTCGACCGTCCCCTGGCCTGCCTCGCTGTCCTGCCGCGTCATGCCGGTCAGCTCCCCACCACGGCGATGGCTTCCCTGGCGTGCACCAGGATCGTGTCGCCGACCCCGGCGGTGACCAGCGCGACGCTCACCTCTTCCTGGCCCGCGCCGGTATCCACGATGGCCAGGTCATCCGCGAGGAGGCGCACGATGGTGACGGCCACGGCCGTATCCGAGCAGGTGATGCAAACGTCATCGTGGCACTCGGGAACGGCGGGCGGCCGGCCCGCGGTACCAGTCATGCGACCACCCCCGGGTCGAGAATGCCGGGCTGCTCGAAGAACACGTGCACGAGTTCCCAGAGCACGTGATAGGCGGTGACGTGCATCTCCTTGACGATCCGCGGATCGTCCGACCTGGCCACCAGCACGTGATCGGCGGCCGGGCTGGCTGCGATCGCGCCGCCCTCGCCTCCCACCAGCGCGATCGTCAGCATCCCGAGCTCATGGGCGGTGACCAGCCCGGCCAGGACGCTGGCGCAGTCGCCGTCGGCGGAGATGCCGAGGGCAATGTCGGCGGGCTCGGCCAGGAAGCGGAGCTGGTGCGCGAAGATCCCGGCCACGCCGTCCCGGGTGGCCACCCCGGTCACGGTGGCGATGTCCGACGTTAACGAGATCGCGGGCAGGGCGCGCTTGCCGACGATGACCGGATGGACGAACTCGACGGCCACGTGCTGCGCGTCGGTGCCCGCCCCGCCGGTGCCGAAGGCCACCAGCTTGCCGCCCCGGTGGAAGCGGATCGCCATGTCGTGGCAGGCGCTCGCGACCGCGCCGGCCTGGTCAGCGAAGTCCCGCATCGGGGCGGCCCGGCGCTCGAACAGTTCCGCGGGATGATGTCAGTGACCGGCGCCTCCGCCGGATCGGACAAGTCGATCTCGGCCTCGATCCCGACCGCGTCGCGTACCTTCAGCGCGCCCAGGAATCCCGAGTACGGCTTGATCCCATAGTCGGACTGCCGCACTGAGCCGGTGGCGCGATAGCGGTCCGGGCCGGTCTGGCCGACCTGCAGGCTGAGCGGTCGCTGCACGCCGGCCAGCGTGAACGTCCCGCTGACGGTGCCACCGCCGTTGCCATCCGGCTGGAACCCGGTCGCGGTGAATACCGCCTCGGGATTGCGGTCGGCGGCCAGGACCTTCCGCGCGGTCACGCCGATCTCGCGCCTGTCCCGGTCGGTGAGTGGCTTGACGCCGCCGGTCCCCTCGCGCACGATCAGCGCGCCCATGTCAATCCGCGCCTCAAGGGCGGTCGGGACGAGATCCGCACCGACGGTCAGCTCGCCGGACCAGCGGGCGGCTTCGATGGTCAGGTCATGACCGGCCTGGGCCGCAAGTCCATCCCGGGCTGTCCGTAGGACAATCCGGCTACGTTCCGTGCCGAGGCTGTGGCGGCCTGCCTGAACGGCCATGGCAGAACCGTAAGACACATGTGGGGGGGCGTCCAGTGGTCTGGCCAGACAGGATTGGCTATTTGCCGATCCAGGCGGCATGAGTGACAACGCCGCACCTCCGGCTCAGGCTAGGGAAGCGGAACCTCGCCGAACAATTCCTGGATCCGGCGCAGGTCGCGCATGCGCGGCTCGGTCGCCCCGCCGACCCATCGGCTGACGGTCTTCACCGACACGCCGAGCTGCCGCGCGGCGGCCTCCTGGGTCAGGCCCTCCCGGCGAAGCGAAGTCGCCATCCATTCCGCAAAGGTCGCCGGGTGCCCCGGCTGGCCCAGCGGGACTGCGGTCACCGGAGCGGCGTCGGCCGGAGCCGTCTCGGCCGGAACTGTCTGGGCCGCCGCCGGGACCGGAGCCTGAGCCGCGCCCGGGTTCCCTGCTGCGTGGAAGCCGGGCCGCGCGGGCGTGGCGGTGGTCGGTACCAGCTGGATAGGGGCGGTGAGCTGCATCTCCGAGTGGAGCACGTCGACCTCGACGTGCTCAGGAAAGATGCGGAACGCTACCTGGATGCATCCGGTCGGCCCGGCGGCATCGAGCAGCGCGCGGAAGACCGTCTCGCCGACCTCGCGGGTGCCCTCATCGGTCAGCGGGGACTCGGCCAGGCAGCGGCGGACGAAATCCCTGATGTCGGGAATCGACGATGGCCGGGCCGGAAAGATCTGGGAGAGCACCACGACCGGCATAACCTCGATCGAGTCCACGCCGGGACCGGACAAGGGTTCAGCCACCGGTTTCTCCCTCAGACAAGGCCAGCGCGGCATGGCTGGGCACATGCCAGGGTACGTGGAACAAGTTCAATCAGGAACCCTCATCACGTGATCAACTCGCCGGTCAGCGGCCAGAGCGGGCATAGCGGATCTTGCCCATGCGCCGCCCGGACCTGGTGCACGCACCATCCGGACCTGGGGCACGCACCATCCGGACCTGGGGCGCATCGCCGGACCTGCGGCTAGCGCCGCCGGGCCTGCTGATCAGACAGTTGTGTCCCACGAACTGTCTGATGTGTCTTGTCGGCAGACGATCTCCGGTCTAGCATGACCAGCGTCTGCCGCATCACAAGGCGAGGTGCGTGCCCATCTTTTCCTTAGCAGTCGCGCGATCCCCTGAGGCCGCGGGCCATCAGGCAGCGAACGCTGCACGGCAGCAGGCAGGGCGCCTGCAATCCCATGCTCCGGCCACGTGCCATGTTCGGGCCACGCACCATGCTTCGGCCACGCACCGTACTCCGGCCACGCATCCTGCTCCGGCCATCAGCACGCTGGCTAGCAGCACTCCGGCTCTCCGGGCCGGGTGCTGTCGTCAGCCAGCCGAGCGCATCCGGTATCCAGCCGATCCAGAAGCGAGGAGGTGGCCTCCGCATGGCCACTGGCACAGAGACAACCGATACGTCGCAGGCTGAGGCGGCCGCGGAGCCCGTGGTCCACATCCTCTGGATGAACGGCGGGCTGGGCTGCGACGGTGACTCCGTGGCGCTGACCGCGGCCACCCAGCCCAGCATCGAGGAGATCGCGCTCGGCGCCCTGCCCGGGCTGCCCAAGGTCGCGGTGCACTGGCCGCTGATCGATTTCGAGTGCGGCCCTGAGCAGGGCGCCGACAATTTCATCGAGTGGTGGCACAAGGCCGACCGCGGTGAGCTTGACCCGTTCGTGCTCGTGGTCGAGGGATCGATCCCGAACGAGGCGATCAAGGAGGAAGGCTACTGGTGCGGCTTCGGCAACAATCCCGCGACCGGCCAGCCGATGACCACCAACGAGTGGCTGGACCGGCTCGCGCCCAAGGCGACCGCGATCCTGGCCGCCGGGACCTGCGCCACCTACGGCGGCATCCACGCGATGGCCGGGAACCCGACCGGCGCCATGGGCGTCCCTGACTACCTCGGCTGGGACTGGCGGTCGAAGGCCGGCCTGCCCATCGTCTGCGTCCCGGGCTGCCCGACCCACCCGGACAACCTCTCGGAGACCATCCTGTACCTGCTCTACCAGGTGGCCGGCCAGGCGCCGATGATCCCGCTGGACGAGGCGCTGCGGCCGACCTGGCTGTTCGGGGCCACCGTGCACGAGGGATGCGACCGGGCCGGCTACTACGAGCAGGGCGACTTCGCCGTCGAGTACGGCTCTCCAAAGTGCCTGGTCAAGCTCGGCTGCTGGGGGCCGGTGGTCAAGTGCAACGTCCCCAAGCGCGGCTGGATCAACGGCGTGGGCGGCTGCCCGAACGTGGGCGGGATCTGCATCGCCTGCACGATGCCGGGCTTCCCGGACAAGTTCATGCCGTTCATGGACGAGCCGCCGGGCTCGAAGGTCTCCACCACCGCGAGCAGCCTGTACGGGACGGTCATCAAGACCCTCCGCGGCTTCACCGCGAAGACCCTGGACGACGAGCCCAAGTGGCGGGTGAAGGGCGACGAACTGCTGACGGGCTACAAGAAGACCTGGTGACATCGGCCGGCTCCGGCGCGCGGATGCGGCCGGGCACGGGAACAGGGAGAGGGATGAGCGATGACGACGGTCGATGACGCCGGCGTAGTGGAGATGAACTGGGACCCGATCACGCGGATCGTGGGCAGCCTGGGCATCTATACCAAGATCGACTTCAAGCAGAAGAAGGTCGTCGAGTGCCATAGCACCTCGTCGATCTTCCGCGGCTACAGCATCTTCATGAAGGGCAAGGACCCGCGGGACGCGCACTTCATCACCAGCCGCATCTGCGGCATCTGCGGTGACAATCACGCGACCTGCTCGGTCTACAACCAGAACATGGCCTACGGGGTGCGGCCGCCGCACCTGGCCGAGTGGATCATCAATCTCGGCGAGGCGGCCGAGTACATGTTCGACCACAACATCTTCCAGGAGAACCTGGTCGGGGTCGACTTCTGCGAGCGGATGGTGGGCGAGACCAACCCGGGCGTGCTCGAGCTGGCCAACCGTACCGAGGCGCCGCACGCCGCCGAGCACGGCTACAAGTACATCGGCGACATCATGCGCTCGCTGAACCCGCTGGAAGGCGAGTTCTACCGCGAGGCGCTGCAGGTGAGCCGGTCCACCAGGGAGATGTTCTGCCTGATGGAGGGGCGGCACGTGCACCCCTCAACGCTCTATCCGGGCGGCGTGGGGACGACCGCCACGGTCCAGCTCTTCACCGACTACCTGACCCGGCTGATGCGCTACGTCGAGTTCATGAAGCGGGTCGTGCCGATGCACGATGACCTCTTCGACTTCTTCTACGAGGCGATGCCCGGTTATGAGGAGGTCGGCAGGCGCCGCGCCGACATGGTCTGCTGGGGCAGCCTGAACGACCCCGAGCACTGCGACTTCAAGTACGAGAACATGACCAACTGGGGCCGGAAGATGTTCGTCAGCCCCGGCGTCATCAGGGACGGGCAGCTGCTCACCAACGACCTGGTCGAGATCAACCTCGGCATCCGGATCCTGCTCGGCAGCTCCTTCTACGAGGACTGGGAAGACCAGGAGATGTTCGTGACCCGCGACGCCCTGGGCAACCCGGTGGACCGCAGGCACCCGTGGAACCAGCACACGATCCCGCGGCCGGCCAAGCGCGACTTCGACAGCAAGTACAGCTGGGTCATGTCGCCGCGCTGGTTCGACGGCAAGGATCACCTGGCCGCCGACACCGGCGGCGGGCCGATCGCCAGGCTCTGGGCGACCGCGCAGGGCGGCCTGGTCGACTTCGGCTACGTCAAGTCGACCGGGAACAGCGTGCTGATTAACCTGCCCCGGACGATGAGCAGGCCGGAGCGGACCTTCGAGTGGAAGGTCCCGTACGACAAGGCCGGCCTGCCGCTGTCCAACGCCATCGAGCGGGACCGGGCGCGGACCTACTTCCAGGCCTACGCGGCGGCCTGCGCGGTGTACTTCGTGGAGAAGGCCCTGGCCGAGATCAGGGCCGGGCGGACGAAGACCTGGGAGCCGTTCAACGTGCCCGACGAGGCGTTCAGCGTCGGATTCACCGAGGCCGTGCGGGGCGTGCTCTCGCACCACATGGTGATCCGCGGCGGGAAGATCGCGAACTACCACCCGTACCCGCCGACCCCGTGGAACGCCAGCGTGCGGGACAGTTTCGGGACGCCCGGGCCCTATGAGGACGCCGTGCAGAACACGCCGATCTTCGAGGAGAACCCGCCGGACCAGTTCAAGGGCATCGACATCATGCGCGCCGTCCGGAGCTTCGACCCGTGCCTGCCCTGCGGCGTGCACATGTCGCTTGGCCAGGGGAAAGTCCTGGACAAGGTGCACACCCCGATGTCGGTCATCCTGGCGACCTGACAACGCTGGGCTGGCCCTGGCTCTCCGAGCCCGGGCCAGCCCAGGTCCCCGCCCCGCAGCCTGCGCCGGCGGATCCGAGGACCGCGGGCAGACGGAGGCGAAGCGGATGACCGGCGTTCAGCAAGTCGGGGCACGGGTGGAGGAACTGCTCGCCGCACTGCGGACCACCGCGGGCGGGACGGTCGCCGTGGCCGCCGAGGAACTGGTCGGCCTGCTGGTCGGCCTGTACGGCGACGGCCTCGGCCGGATCGTCGCGATGCTGGGCGAGCAGGGCGAGGCCGGCGCCGCGATGCTGGCCAAGCTCACCGAGGACCCGCTGGTGGAGAGCCTGCTGCTGTTGCACGGCCTGCACCCGCTCGACGTCGACGCGCGCATCCAGCGCGCCCTCGACCGGGTCCGGCCTTACCTCGGCTCGCATGCGGGCGGGGTGGAATACCTCGGCGTGACCGATGGCGTGGCCAGGCTGCGGCTGGAGGGCAGCTGCCACGGCTGCCCGTCCTCGACCGTGACCGTCCAGCTGGCGATCACTGGTGCCGTCGAGGAAGCCGCACCGGAGGTGACGCAGGTCGTGGTGGAGGGCATGACCGAGCCGCCCGGTCCCGAGCTGCTGCAGATCGGCCGCCGCCCGGCCGGCCCGGCCAGCGCGTCCGACGATCCCGCGGCGATGGAGGGGCGCAGCGGGCCCGACGGAGGCCACGAGGCCGGCTGGGTCACCCTGCCGGACATCGGACCGCCGAGTTCCCGGCCGGTCGCCGCCTCGGCTGACGGCATTTCGGTGCTGGTCTGCTCGGTCCGCGGCACGCTGTATGCGTACCGCGACGCCTGCGCGGTATGCGGCTGCTCGCTCGCCGACGGGACGCTGGCGCGGGAGCTGCTGACCTGCCCGGGCTGCACCGCGTGCTATGACGTGCGGCTGGCCGGTAAATGCCGGGACGATCCGGCCGTGCACCTCGACCCGCTGCCGCTGCTCACCGATAGCCAGGGCGTCCGGGTCGCGCTGCCGCAGGCGGCCCGCACGTGACCGGCAACGTCGGGCTGCGCCGCTTCGTGGCCGATGCCGGGCCCGCGCCCGCCGCTCCGGCGGCTGCACCGGACGCCCCGGGCGAGCCGGGCGGCGCGGGCCACCCGGACGCGGCCGCGTCCCGGCCCGGGTCCGGGCCGCCGGCTGGCCGGCCCGCCGGTAGCACCCCCGGGCGGGGCACCCCCGGCCAGCCGCCCGGGGGTGCTCCGGCACAGGAAAAGTGCGAGCTGTGCGCGACGGAAGTCGCGGCCGAGCACGGCCACGTCGCAGATCTTGAGCAGTCGACCCTCATTTGCGCCTGCCGGGCGTGCTACCTGCTCTTCACGCACGCTCAGGCGGGCCGGGGCAGGTACCGCGCCGTGCCCGACCGCTACCGGCACGATCCGGCGCGGCAGCTGTCCGTAGCGGAGTGGGATGAGTTCGAGATCCCGGTCGGGCTGGCGTTCTTCCTGCGCAGCTCGCAGCGCGGGGAAGTCAGCGCCTTCTATCCCAGCCCGGCGGGCGCCACCGAGAGCACGCTCAACCTGCAGGCCTGGGACCGGCTCAGCGCGGCGCACCCGCTGCTCGGCGCCGCGGATGCGGACACCGAGGCCATCCTGATCTGCCGCACCGACTCCGGCGTCGAGTACTTCCTGATTCCGATCGACGCATGTTATGAGCTGGCCGGCCGGATGCGGCTGCACTGGCGCGGATTCGACGGCGGTGCCGAGGCACGCCAGAGCATTGCCGAGTTCCTCGGGCAGGTCCGGTCCCGCTCCAGGGCGTGGCCCGGGGAGTCCTGAGATGACGGAACTTGTCTTCGACTGCCTGGGCGCGCGGGCCGACCGCTACGCGGTGGCTCCCGCCATGTCCTTCGCGCTGCGGATCAGCAATGCCGGCGGCGAGAAGGTCGAGGCGATCGCGCTCCGCTGCCAGATCAGGATCGAGCCAAGCCGCCGGCGTTACTCCGCCGCTGAGGCGGAGCGGCTGAACGACCTCTTCGGCGAGACGCAGCGCTGGGCGGAGACGCTCCGGCCGATGCAGTTCACGAACGTGGCGATGATGGTGCCCCGCTTCACCGGCAGCATCGAGCTGGACCTGCCGGTGATGCTCAGCTACGACCTGGAGATCGGGTCCACCAGGTACTTCGCCGGGCTGGACGGCGGCGAGGTGCCGCTGCTGCTGCTCTTCAGCGGCACCATATTCGCCATGGCGGACGGCAGGCTGCAGGCCCACCAGGTGCCGTGGAGCAAGGAGGCGTCCTTCCGCCTCCCGATCAGCGTCTGGCGCGAGGCCATCGACGCGCACTTCCCGAACAGCGCGTGGATCAAGATGAGCCGGCCGACGCTGGACCAGCTGCAGCAATTCAAGACGCGGCGGGCGCTGCCGACGTGGGACGCCACGCTGCAGGCGCTGCTCGCGGAGGTCGCGGCAGCGGAGCCCACGGCGGCACCCGAGACCACGGCGGCACCGGAGGCCACGGAATGCGCGGAGGCGCAGCCATGAGACTCGATTCGGCGCACCTCGACCATGCCCGCAAGGTGGCCGACGCCATCCTGTACGAGGGCTATCTGCTGTACCCCTACCGGCAGTCGTCGCAGAAGAACAAGGTCCGGTTCCAGTTCGGCGTGCTGATGCCGCCCGCCTACCGCGCCATCGATGACTGCGAGCCGTCCGCCAGCCAGACCGAGTGCCTGATCGAATGCGCCGACGACGCGGAGATCCGCATCCTGGTCCGCTTCCTGCAGTTGCAGCGGCGCTCGGTGTACGGGGTATCGCCGGAGACCGGCGCGCTGCACCAGGTCGGGACGCTGTACGTGGACGGATCCGAATTCACCGGGTGGGATGAGGCCGCGGAACGCGAGCAGCACCTGACCGCGTCCGTGGCCGCGCTGCTCAGCCGGGACCGGAACCTCGAGTTCCACGCCGGGAGCGGCGAGACCGCTGAGGATCTCACCGACTCCCAGGGCCGGATGGCCGGCCGGCTTGTCCGCCAGTGGGACGGGATCGACGGGACGATCAGCCTGCACGCGGAGCGGGTCGCCGGGCCCTACCAGGCGCTGCGGCTACGGGTCCGGGTGGAGAACCACACGGTGCCCGGCACGGAACTGCGGTGCCGGGAAGACGGCCTGCGCCATGCGCTGATCGCCGCGCACTCGCTGATCGGCGTGCCCGGCGGGACGTTCCTGTCCATGACCGACGCACCGGAATGGGCAACCGCGGAGATTGCGGGCTGCGTCAACACCGGGACCTGGCCCGTGCTGGCCGGGCCGGAGGACTGCACTGACCTGATGCTGTCTTCCCCGGTCATCCTCTACGACCATCCCGAGATCGCCCCGGAAAGCGCCGGAGACCTGTTCGATGCCACCGAGATCGACGAGATCCTGACGCTGCGCACGATGGCGCTGACCGAGTCGGAGAAGCGCGAGGCGCGCGCATCGGATCCGCGCGCGGCCGAGCTGATGGACCGGATGGACCACATTCCCCCGGAGATGCTGGAGCGCATGCACGGGGCGATCCGCTACCTGCGGCCGGTGGCCAGCCCGCTGCCAACGCCGGCCGCCGGCGGAATGCCCGGATGGCCGCCGGCCGACCATGACGGGCCCGGGTGGCCGCCGGCCGCCGGCGACCGGCCCGGATGGCCGCCGGCCGACGGGGTACCCACCTGGCCGCCCGGCCCGGTGCCCGCGCGGCCCGCGGCGGACCCGACGGCGGAGATCACGGACCGGCCGTCGGTGCCGTGGTGGGATCCGGGCGCCGACAGCTCCGTCTCGCCCGAGACCGATCACGTCATCGTGGCCGGAGTCCGGGTCGCCCGGGGCAGCCGCGTGCTGATGCAGCCCGGGGCGCGGCGCGCGGACGCCCAGGACCTCTTCCTGGTCGGGCGGGAAGCCACCGTGCAGGCGGTGCTGCACGACGTCGACGGCGACGTGCACCTGGCCGTCAGCCCGGACGACGATCCGGCCGCCGAATTGCAGCGCAACCACGGCCGGTTCCTGTACTTCTCGCCCGACGAGGTCGAGCCCATCGAGCCCGGCTGACTCAGGCCGGGCGCACGACTCAAGCACTGAGCAGAGGAGGAAACGAGATGATCTCGAGACTGATCAAGGCCGCGCTGGTCGCAGTGGTCCTGGCGGCCATCGTCCAGTCGCTGCCCGACGTCAAGCGCTACCTCGAGCTCCGCGAGATGTAGCCATTCTCCGGCGCGGCACTCGCTCTCATCCGGGCCCCGACAAGTAAGGCAGGAAAATGGAAGCGGTCATTGGATTCGTGGTCGGCTACCTGGCCGGCAGCCGGGACGGCCGGGCGGGCCTGGAACGGCTCCGCACATCGTGGCACGCCATCAGGACGTCGCCGGAGGTGCGCAAGCTGGCCGCGGAGGCGGCCGTCATCGCCGAGGCGACGGTCCGGCAGGCGGCCGGCGGCGGCCTGCGCGGGACGGTGAGCGGCGTGACTGACCTGATCGCTAGCCGCGCGGCCAGCCGCCAGGGACAGCGCGCGGCCTGAGCCGCCGATCCGCGCCCGCCGCGCGACCACCGGCTGCCCGGGCTGGACCGGGCCCGACCGCGGCGCGGCTCGCTGGCCTCGCTGGCGGCCGGGCGGTTCATGCCGCTGCGCTGGCGCGGCTGGTCCTGACCGCGGCGAGGATGGCGGCGATGCCCAGGGCCCCGGCTGGCGGCAGGGTGATCAGCGCGGGGAGCTGGTACCGCCAGGAGAACTCGAAGAGGTCGGAGGTGAGGAGTACCGCGGCCGCGCTGGTGAAGATGAGGAAGCAGGCGAGGGCGGCCTGGTATTCGGGACGGGCGGCCCGCGGCCGGGCCGGATCGGCGCCGCGGCGCCGGCGCAGCAGGCTGGCCGAGCCGATCAGCCCGGCGATGGCGGCGAGGGCGAGGAGCGGCCCCGGGGTGTAGCCGCCGCGGAGCTGGTAGGCGCGCAGGAGTACCGCCAGCGGCCGGATGACTGCGGCCTTGCCGCCCACCGAGGCGGGCAGCCTGGTGGCGTAGTTCACATCGCCGTTGGGGTAATTGATCCCGCCGTCCGCGTTGAGCTGCACCCCGAGCACGATGACGTGCTGGGGGTTGACGCTGATCGTGCGCCCGTAGGTCGGGTAGCCGTGCTGGAACTGCCAGCGCGAGATCGGGGTATCCCCCGGGCTGGTCGCCCGGGTGAGCGCGAACAGCTTGCTGGCATCCCGGGTGATCCCGCTGATGATCCGCATCGGCTGCTGCAGCAGAACCTGGTGGTTGAAGCTGGCGATGACCTTGCTCCGCCGCCGCCCGTCCGGGGCGGTGTAGTCCTTGAGCGGGGAGGCAGTGCTGTGCTCAAGGGCGTCCGGGCCGAGGGCCTGCTGCCGGGGGCTGGGGCACAGCGCCCGCTGGTAGGCGGGAAGTTTCAGCGTCGCGCAGTCGGCGTCCGCCGCCATCCGCCCGTAGAGCTCGCTGGTGCCGGAGTGAGAGAGCTGGAAATGCCCGTTTTGCGCGAGGGAGATGCCGCTGTAGGTCAGGATCGGCAGGGCGAAGGCCGCGCACAGGGCGGCGGCGTGACCGGCCCGGGCCCGCCAGCCGCTGGCCGTGATCGCCGCATAGACGGCGGCGGGCAGCACCAGGATCTCGCCGACCTGCCGGAACGTGGCCGTGGCGCCCAGGATCAGCCCGGCGGCGATGACAATCCGCAGGCCCGGCCGCGGCCGCCACAGCAGCGCGGCGAGCCCGGCGACGATCAGCGCCTCGAACCACACGTCCGGCATGATCGTCTGTTCCATCTGGAGCTGGTAGGCGTCCAGCAGGACCGGGGCGATGGCCAGCGCGGCCAGCCAGCGGGAGCAGCCGCGGCGTAGCAGGACCAGGTACAGCGTCGCCGCCATGGCCAGGCCGAGCAGGTGCTGGATGGCGGCCACGGTGGAAAGGTTGCCGAAGAACAAGATGAACTTCAGCGGCACCTTGTAGCCGACCGGGTCAGTGCCCGGCCAGGCGTTGTAGAGGTACTTGACGGAGTCGATGTACAGCAGCGCGGGGCGGTAGGCGATCTGGGTGAGAATCCGCAGGACCAGGCCGGCCAGCAGCAGAGCCGCCGCCAGCCAGTGCCGCCGCAGCGCCGGCCGCATGCCCGCGCGCCAGCTGGCCGGGTTCCAGCCGGCCGGGTTCCGGCTGGCCGGGCTGGCGCCGGGCTCGGCCGCCGGTGCCTCCGGGCCGGTCGCCGGTGCCTCCGGCCCGGGCGGCGCTGCCCCGGCCAGCCGCTCAGCCGGTCCGGCGGCATCCGTCGCCGAAGTGCCCTGGGCAGGGCGGCCGGCCGTCCCGGCCGCAGACTTAGGCGTTCGCATGGCGGTCATTCCGATGGTGGATTAGGTGCCGTCCGGCCGGCCACGAGAAGTGCCGCCCGGACGCGCCTCGTTTGCTGGCTCCGTCGGACCGGCTTCTGCGGGAGGCACGGCCAAGACCCGGAATGTGGTCCCGGACGAGCCTACCGGAGCACGGGCATAAGGCAGCCAGCCCGGCTAATCCGCGCCGGATCCGGGCGGCTGGCCCGCCGCCATCGCAGCGGAAACGTCGGCGGGCCGTCGTAACCTGCCGATTGTGGACGGCGACGCGGCCGGGCCGGTCAGGGACGCGGCCAGGCTGGCCAGGGACGCGGCCGAGCTGGCCAGGGACGCGGCCAAGCTGGCCAGGGACGGGGCCGGGCCGGTCAGGGATGCGGCCGGGCCGAACAGCGACCTGCCTGGGCTGGCCAGGCAGTCGGCCGGGCTGGCCAGAGACGGGACCCGACCGCGGGACGGCACCCCCTCGGTGGCCGGGTGGGAACTCCTGGCCAGATCGGCGCGCCGGCAGGAGCCGCACCTCAGCGCGCCACCCCCGGGCGGGCACGGCCTCTGCGCCGCCTGCCGGATCCCGGTCCGGCCCGCCAATGTCTACTGCTACCAATGCCGCCAGCACGCGGAAACGCTGCCCGGCCTGCTGGCTGACGTCGTGGTGCCCATCTGCTACGCGGCGAAAGGCGGCGCGCATGCGCGAAATCTGTGGCTGTACAAATCGGCGCGGCCCGGGGCCGGGTGCGCGCAGGCGGCGCTGCGTGCGCTGCTCATCGTCTTCCTGCGCGACCATGGGCCGTGCGTCTGGCGCTCGGCCGGGATTGCCGGGCCGTCGCACCTGGCGGTGGTGCCGAGCGGCCGCGGCCGGGCTGGCCCGCACCCGCTGCGGTTGCTGGCCGGATCTTGCCTGGCCCGGCCCTGGGTCTCGCTTGGCCTTCGGCTGCGTGACGAACCGGGCACCCGGGACTTAGACGCTGACCGGTTCAGCGCGCCGCCCGTGCCCGGTGCCGATGTCGCTCTGCTCGATGACACCTGGACGACGGGGGCCAGCGCCCAGTCCGCGTGCGCCGCGCTGCGGCTGGCGGGAGCGCGATCGGTAACCGTCATCGTGCTCGGCCGCCACGTCGCCGCGAACGCCCGCCCGGCTGCCGATACGGCGTTCCGGCCGTGGCTCTGCGCAGTGCACGTGCCGCCCGGCGACAACGGTCAATAGGCTAGGCCCGTGCCTGCTGAACCGCCTTCGCGGACCGCCCTGGTCCGGCGTGCCCGCCGGATAAACCGCGCACTCGCCGAGCTCTACCCGGACGCGCACACCGAGCTCAACTTCTCCTCGCCGCTTGAGCTGCTGGTCGCGACCATCCTGTCCGCGCAGTGCACGGACAAGCGGGTCAACCTGGTCACGCCGGTGCTCTTCGCCCGCTATCGCACGGCGGCCGACTACGCTGCGGCCGACCGTGCTGAGGTGGAGAAGATCATCCAGTCGACCGGGTTCTTCCGGGCCAAGACAACCAGCCTGCTCGGGCTCGGCCAGGCGCTGTGCGAGCGGTTCGGCGGTGAGGTACCGGGCCGGCTGCGTGACCTGGTCACCCTCCCTGGAGTGGGCCGGAAGACGGCCAACGTGGTCCTCGGCGACGCCTTCGGCGTGCCGGGCATCACCGTGGACACCCATTTCAACCGGCTGAGCCATCGTTTCGGCTGGACCAGCCAGGACGACCCGGTCAAGATCGAGCATGAGGTCGGCTCGCTGATTCCCCGCGCCGAGTGGACCTTGCTGTCGCATCGGCTGATCTGGCATGGCCGCCGGGTGTGCCATGCCCGCAGGCCGGCCTGCGGAGCCTGCGGGATCGCGCGGCTGTGCCCGTCGTTCGGTATCGGCCCCACCGACGAGGAGACCGCGCGCAAGCTGGTGAAGGCCGGGCCATTCTCGTGACCGGGCCGCGGCCATGACGCAGGCCGGCCCGGGCGAGGACGTGCCCGGCTGGCTGACGGCGCTGGCCAAGGCAGCCGCCGCCCTGCCGGTACCGGCCGCCCTGCGGCCCGGGCCCGGGGGGCGTCCGTCGGCCGTCCTCATCCTGTTCGGATCCAGCGCGGCGGGCCCTGACCTGCTGCTCGTCCAGCGCGGCCCGCGGCTCCGCCGGCACGCCGGCCAGCCGGCCTTCCCCGGCGGCGCCATCGACGCAGCCGACGGCGGCCCGGTGCAGGCGGCCTTGCGCGAGGCGGCCGAGGAGGCGCAGGTGGACCCGGCCGGCGTGCAGGTGCTGGCGGTGCTGCCCGACCTGTTCATCTCGCGCAGCGGGTTCCGGGTCACCCCGGTGCTGGCCTGGTGGCGGCAGCCCGGCCCGGTGGGGCCAGGGGATCCGGTCGAAGTCACCTCGGTGGCCCGGATCACCGTCGCGGAACTCGCCGATCCAGCGCACCGCCTGACGATCCGGCTGCCCTCGTCCGGCGCAGGGAGCCCGGCGTTCCGGGTCGGCGGCATGCTGGTCTGGGGGTTCACGGCGATGGTCATTGACCGGCTGCTCGCGCTGGGGGGCTGGGAGGTGCCCTGGGACACCAGCCGGGCCGAGGACCTGCCGGCCGGGATGCTGACGGCGGCGGCCGGCCAGGACCCGTTTCCTGAACCGGCCTCCTAGCCGCTGGCCCGGGTCCGCGCTGGCCGGGTACGCGCTGGCCCGGTGCCTGCTGGTTCCGGGGGCGGCTGGTCCGGGCCGGCCACGTGCGGGTGGCGGGGGCCGGCCGGTTGCAGTTCGGCTCGTGCCCCGTTTCCGCTGGTTTTCCTGCCGGTCGCAGGCTGGGCCAGCAGTGCCCGGCCCGCCGGGATTCCCGGATACGGTTGGGCACGTGCCGGGTGACTTGCTGGACGTGATCCTGATCGTGCTGGTCGTCGCCTTTGCCGTGGCCGGATACCGTCAGGGCTTCATCATCGGCGTGCTGAGTTTCGCCGGGTTTCTCGGCGGCGGCGCGATCGGCGCGGTGTTCGGACCGGACATCGCGCGGTCCCTGGTCAGCGGCCTGGCCCAGCAGGCGCTGGTGGCCATCATCGTCGTCTTCATCGCCGCGATGATCGGGCAGCTGCTCGCTTCGGGAGTAGGCGTGGCGATGCGATCCCGGCTGACCTGGCGCCCGGCCACGGTGGTCGACGCGATCGGCGGCGCCGTCGTGAGCGTGGTCTCGGTGGTGCTGATCGCGTGGCTGATCGCCTCGGCGGTGGCCTACGCCCCCTTCCCGCTGATCTCCCGCCAGGTCAATGACTCCGCGGTGCTCCGCGGCGTGGACCGGATCATGCCCCCCGCGGCGAGCACGATGTTCTCCGATTTCCGCGGCCTGCTGGCCCGCGGGCCGTACGCGCAGGTCTTCGGCGCGCTGGGGGCCGAAGGCGCGCTGTCGGTGGCTCCGCCGGACAATAGTGTCCTGTCGGCCGGCGGCCTCCGGCGCGCCCGGCGCAGCATCGTCAAAGTCCAGGGCACCGCGCCGGGCTGCTCGCGCCGGATCGAGGGCTCGGGCTTCGTCTACGCCCGCGATCGCGTCCTGACGAACGCGCATGTAGTGGCCGGGGTCAAGCCATGGCCCGAGGTGTCCCAGCAGGGCGGCCCCGAATTGCGGGCCAGGGTCGTGCTTTACGATCCGGAGCGCGATGTCGCGATCCTCTACGTGCCCGGCCTGGCCGCCCGCCCGCTCCGCTTCGCCGGGCTGGCGCCGGCCGGCCGCAACGCGATCGTGGCCGGCTACCCGCTGGATTCCTCGTTCACCGCCGTAGCGGCCAGGATCGGCGGCAGCGAGGCCGCCCGGAGCCCGGACATTTATCAGACCACCCAGGTGACCCGCGAGATCTACTCGGTCCGGGCAGTGGTCAGGCCCGGGAACTCAGGCGGCCCGCTGCTCGCGCTCGATGGCCGGGTCTACGGCGTGGTGTTCGCCGCCGCGGTGTCGGTGCCGGACACCGGGTACGCCCTGACGGCATCGGAGGTCGCCCCCGACGCCCGGGCGGGCCGGACCGCCACCGTCCCGGTCTCCACCCAGGGCTGCGACGACTGAGCGGGCCACCATGGCCGGCGGCGACGCCGGTCAGGCCGGGCCCGGCGCCGGCCCGGCCGTGAGCCGGATGACCAGCTGGTCCGGCGGCACGGCCGCCAGCCCGTCCCGCTCGATCCGGTCCGCCAGGTCGTCAGCCGACCGGACGATTCCCGCCGCGTCGATCCCGTGCGGGCGATCGCCGGCATACCCGCTGACCGCGCCCGCGCCGCGGCGCAGCAGGGCCGCCGCTCCGGTGGCATTTCCGCGCTGCGCGTGCGTGAGGCCCACCGCCACCTGGGCCAGGCCCTGCCACAGATCGCGCTCGGCGGGCTCCGCCGCCTTCCACGATGCCTCCAGCACTTCATGCGCGCGGAACGGCCGGCCATGATCGATCAGCTGCTGAGCGAGGGCGAGCGCGCTGGCCGGAGGCAGCGCGCTCGCATCCGGCACCGGGGGCTCGCCGGGAGCACCGCGGCTCAGCGGCCGGCCCAGCTCGTCCCGCGGCCGCGCGTTGCGCGGCCGGCCTGACGGGTCCCGGTCCCGGCCGCGCGCTGGCGGCAATGTCAACGTTCTGGTTCCGGGTCGGCCAGCCAGGAGCACAGCTCGGTGTCAAACCGGGCCGGCAGTTCCTCGTGCGGGAAATGCCCGGCCCCGTCCAGCAGCCGCCATCGGTACGGCCCGTCCACGTACCGGCCCGAGCCGCGGGCCGTGCCGGGCAGCACGCAGGTATCCAGCGCCCCCTGCAGATGCAGCGTCGGGGCCTGGATCGGCGCCCGCATCCGGCGCGCGTACCGCAGGCCATCCGGCCGGAGCCGGGACCGGACGAACCAGCGGTGATATTCCAGCGCGGAGTGAGCCACCGACTGCAGGCACATCGCGGCGCGGTAGCGGCGCTCGGTCGGCGGGTCCGGCCAGCCGGGACCGGACCAGGACCGCAGCATCCGGCCGACCCGCTCAGCGTCATGGCGCAGCAGCTGGCGCTCGGGCAGCAGCGGCAGCTGGAAGCCGAGGGCGTATCCGCTGCTCCGGCCCTGGCCCCGCGGGTCAGACAGGACGGCGGCGCGGGCCCGGAGCGGGTGCGGGACGGAGACCACCGCCAGCCGCCGGACCACCTTGGGGAAATACGCGGCCATGGTCCAGGCCACGAGCCCGCCCCAGTCATGACCCACGACCACGGCGTTCGCCTCACCGAGGGAGCGGACCAGCCCGGCCGCGTCGGACGCCGCCGTCACCAGGTCGTAACCCCGCGGCGGTTTGTCGCTGCCGCCGTAACCGCGCAGGTCGACGGCGGCGGCGCGGTATCCGGCCTGGCTCAGCGAGGTCAGCTGCTCGCGCCAGGTCCACCAGAACTGGGGGAACCCGTGCAGCAGCAGCACCAGCGGCCCGTCACCGCTCTCGGCCAGGTGAAAGCGCGTTCCGTTGGCGCTGACGGAGCGGTGCGACCAAGGGCCGTCGATATAGATCGGATCGGCGCCCCGCGGCATCATGGGATCACCCCGCTCCTGCTCCGGGGGCGGCCGCGGGGGTCACGTCATCGCGCCGGAGCAGCGAAAGGTCATCGCTCACGGTCCGCCGGGTCTTCGTCAGCGCACTCATGCCGCGGAATCTCCAGGCGCCGATGAGCACGGCCAGCGCGGCCAGCAGCACGTAGGCGCCGGCCACGATCAGGAACGACGCCCACAGCCAGATGCCTACCGAGTTCAGGCCGTAGGCGAACGCGAAACTAAGCAGCATCAGCACGAGACAGGCGACGAAGGCGGCGATAACCAGCATCACCCCGGCGATGCCGAGTCGGCGCGCGTCCGACCTCAGCTCGAGTTTCGCCAGGTCAAGCTCGCATCTGACCAGCTGGGTAATGTCCTCGACAGCCAGTGACACCAGCGAGCCGACGGACTGATCAGGCGAACTGCCCACCGGCTGCCGGACTGCAGAGTCGGCCATTCGGTGCTCCCTTCTCCTACTGTCCGGATCAAGTCTTGCGCATCGCGCGCCGCGGCATGCGGCCGGTGCCCTGCCTTGGCTGCGATGCTTCGGTGCCAGCCGGGCCAGGCCGGATGCCCGGAGAAGAGGATGCGGGGGAGCGCGCGGCTGCCGACACGGCAAACGGCGCCCCGCTGCGGGGCGCCGTCGCCTTACACGTCACTCCGGGTTACCAAGCGTGCACCTCAGTTTTGCCGGGCGGGCTGCCCTGCGGCGCGCCCGCTGCGGCGCCCCGTCCTGCTGGGCTCACCCTGCCTGGCACGCCTCCCGCGGCTGGTCGCGCGTGGGTACCCGGTTGCCGTGTCCGGACGTCTCGGTCCGTTACACCTTTGTACGACGGATCCGGTCCGTTGTGAAGCCCCCGGCGTAACCAATTCGTGATCTCGATTGATAGGCCGGTTCACATGCCCCGGCGGGCCGGGCGCGGATGATCATTTGCCGGATCAAGAAAGGCGCCGGATGCGCTCCCGCTCTCGACGGATGCGGCTGTCGTCCGGCAGCATAGTAGGCAGGAATTTTCCTGCGGTCCCGCCGCCCGGAAAGGAACGGCCCGTCTCGCATGTGCCCGCTGTCCCCCATCGCGTAAAGGAAGCCGGCGATGACAGGAACCCGGACAATGCTGTCCTGAACCGACTGGTAACTTTGGCTGGTAAGTTCGGCTCGTTACGCATAGGCTTTCCTGGGTGACGGATCGGCTCTGCCCCCCCGGAGCCGACCCGCACGGCGACCCCCGCTCTCCCCCCCGGCGGGGGTCGCCTCAGCTTTGCGCGCCGTCTCGCTGCTAGCGTTATCGCGGCGAGACGGCGTTCCGGCCCCCCTGCAGCAGGCATTCCAGCAGGCTGACCGCCCCGGACTTGGACAGCGGCTCGTTGCCGTTCCCGCACTTGGGCGACTGGATGCAGGACGGGCAGCCCGCGCCGCACTCGCAGGACTCGATCGCCCGGGCGGTGGCGCGCAGCCAGTCGCCTGCCGCCCGGAAGCCTCGCTCGGCAAAGCCGGCCCCGCCCTCGTGCCCGTCGTACACGAACACGGTGAGCCGCCCGGTGGCCGGATGCAGGTCGGCGGAGACCCCGCCGACGTCCCAGCGATCGCACGCGGCGACCAGCGGCAGCAGCCCGATCGAGGCGTGCTCGGCGGCGTGCGCGGCACCGGCCAGGTCGACGCCGCGGCCCGCCAGCGCGGCGCGCTGGCCGGGCGAGATCGTCCACCACACCGCCCGGGTCCGCAGGGTCCGCGGCGGCAGGTCCAGCGGCGTCTGCTCGGCGGGCTGCCCGGTCTCCAGCTGCCGCCGGACATAGGACGTCACCTGCCTGGTGACCTGGACGTCGCCGAAATGCACCTGCGCCGCGCCCCAGCGGGCGCTGCGCAGCTCCGCGGCGACCTCGATCCTGGTGAGCTCCCGCGCCGAGGTGGCGTAGCCGGGATCACGGGCCTCGACCAGGGCCACGCCGTCGGCCAGGTCAAGCTTGCTGACCAGGTAAATCTCTCCCTGGTGCGGGTAGACGGCACCGGTGTGCGCGAGCACGTGCGCTGAGGGCTCGTCCATCGTGCCGACCAGCCGGCCGGTCGACTCCTCCACGATCCGCACCGGCAGGCCGCCGGTGCCACGCAGGCCGGCGCGTGGCAGGCCCTGCCGGGTCCAGTACCGCCAGTGCCCGCGGGGCCGCAGCATGCCCGCGCGGGTCAGCCGGTCGGCCACCGCGGCCGCGCCCGGGCCGAACAGCTCTATGTCGGCCTCGGTCAGCGGGAGCTCGGCGGCCGCCGAGCACAAGTGCGGCGCCAGGATGTACGGATTGCCGGGGTCCAGCACGGTGGCCTCGACCGGCCGGTCCAGGATCGCCTCCGGGTGGTGCACCAGGTAGGTGTCCAGCGGGTCGTCGCGGGCGATCAGGACGGCCACCGCACCGCGGCCGTCGCGGCCGGCCCGGCCGGCCTGCTGCCAGAGGGCGGCCCTGGTGCCCGGCCAGCCGGCGATCAGCACCGCGTCGAGCCCGGTGATGTTGACGCCGAGTTCCAGCGCGGTCGTGGTGGCCAGGCCGGTGATCGTGCCCGCCCGGAGCCGGTCCTCCAGCTCCCGCCGGTCCGCGGCCAGGTAACCGGACCGGTAGGCCGCGATCCGCGGGGCCAGGCCCGCGGCGCCCGCCTCGGCCAGCGCCCGCCGGGCGCCCATGGCCACCGCCTCGGCGCCGCGGCGGGACCGGACGAACGCGAGCGCGGGGACATCGCCGATCACCAGGTCGGCCAGCAGCCCGGCCGCCTCCGCGGTGGCCGTCCGCCGGACCGGCGCGCCGGCCTCGCCGCGCAGCGTGGTCAGCGGCGGCTCCCAGAGGCAGAACGTCAGCGGACCGCGCGGGGCCGCGCTTTCCGTCACCGTCTCGGCGTCCAGCCCGGTGAGCAGCCGGGCGCAGCGGCCGGGTTCGCTGATCGTGGCCGAGGCCAGGATGAATACGGGGCCCGGCGCCGCCCCGCCGCCGCCGTGGCCGGCCTCCCCCAGCCGCCCCCGCCCCGCGCCCCGGCCCGCCGCGGCGTGGTGCACCGCGACCCGCCGCAGCCGGCGCAGCACGTGCGCCACGTGGGACCCGAAGACGCCGCGGTAGCCGTGGCACTCATCCACGATGACGTACTGCAGCCGCCGCAGGAAGCCGTCCCACCGCGAATGCCTGGGCAGCAGCGTGTGGTGCAGCATGTCGGGCGTGGTGAGCAGGTAGCTGGCATGCGCTCGGGCCCAGGCCCGCTCCGCGGCCGGGGTGTCCCCGTCCACCACCGCCGCGCGCACGCCGCGCAGGCCCAGGGATCGCACCAGGCGCAGCTGATCGGCGGCCAGCGCCCGGGTCGGCGCGATGTAGAGGCTGGTCCGGCCCTCCAGCACGCCGGTGAGGGCGGGCAGCAGGTAGCCGACGGACTTGCCGGACGCCGCCGGGGTGGAGATGATCACGCTGCGCCCGCCGCGGGCGTGATCAGCGGCCACGGCCTGATGCACCCACGGCGCCTGGACGCCGGCCTGGCCGAATGCCGCGGTCAGCTCGGCCGGAACCCAGGCCGGCCAGTCCGCGCGGCGCCCTTCGCTGGCCGGGATGAGCTCGACGTGCGTCAGCCGCCCGGACCGGGTGCCCTGGCTGAGGATCCGGCTGGCGCCCGGCGATGGCCGGCCGTCTTGCGGGACGTGAATGCCCAGGTCGGCCGGGCTCGGTCGCACCGGGCCGGCCGGCTGATCCTCTGGGACGAGCGGCGTCAGGGCAGGCATCGGGTTTCAGTGTGTCATCCGGCGGCAAGATGCCTCGAAGCGTGATCTGGTATAGACATGACCTCAGAGCGTGATTGAATTCGCGACGGGAGCAATCACGCCCCCCACGGGAAGCCCGGTGCTGAGCCGGGCCGCGACGCTCAGACGATGGCCGCATGGCGCTGGAGGATTTGTGGATCTGAAGCTTGATCACCACACCAAGGACGGGATCGAGGTCGTCGACGTCGAGGGCGAGATCGACGTCTACACGGCGCCGCGACTGCGTGAACTCCTCATCGAGCTTGTGAACAGCGGGTTCTACCAGCTTGTGGTGAACATGGAGAAGGTTGAGTTCCTGGACTCGACCGGGCTGGGAGTGCTGGTCGGAGGCCTGAAGCGGGTCCGCGCGCACGACGGCTCGCTCGACCTGGTCTGCACCCAGGAGCGGATCCTGAAGATCTTCAGGATCACCGGGCTGACCAAGGTCTTCGGCATCCATGACACCGTGGATGAAGCCATCACGGCCAGAAAAGCCGAGAAGTAGGCCACCTGGCTCATGTCCGAGATGGCCACGGTTGAGGTTAGCTTCACGGCCCTGCCTGCGCATGTGCGCACGGCCCGGCTCGTCGCCACTGCGGTGGCCAGGCGCAGCGGCGTCGATGAGGCGCTGCTCGATGAAGTCAGGCTGGCGGTCGGCGAAGCATGCTCGCGGGCGGTCGAAGCCCACCGCATGTACTGCCCGTCCGAGCCGGTCAGGATCGCGCTCACCGATTCGGCCGGCCGGTTTGAGGTCGAGGTGACTGACGCCGGCGGGCCCGGCGGGGGTGACAGCGCGGCTGCCGCTGATGGGGGCGCCGCAGTGGCGGCGGAGCCGGGCAGCGCGCCGCTCGAGCACGGCCTCGGCCTGGCGGTCATCGCCGGCCTCGCCGATGATGTCCAGATCAGCGAATCGGCCGACGGCGTCAGCATCAGGATGAGCTGGCCGGCGGTTGGCCTAGGGCGCTGAACGGCGGCGGCCCGGTCCGGATCAGGCTGATCCAGGTGGCCCCCGGCAGCCCGGCATTACCGTCACGAACAGGGCGCGAGCGTGCGCAGAACGCCGGCCCGCATTACCATCCAGTGACTTGCATGCGTAGACTCCCCGGCACCGCCGGTCGTGGGCACCCTCGGTGTAATGCCTCGATGCGTCCTCGCCCGGGTACCGCGACACTGCACTGAGCAGCAGCTTCGCGCGAAGCGTGCTTGCCCTGTCAAGGAGGACAGATGTCAAGGCTCAACCTCGCTCTGGCGGGTGGTGCGCCCGGCGTAACCGGCACCAACCTGACCTGGGTCGTCGTCGTGGCCGTGGTCGCGCTGCTCGCGCTAGGCGTTGCCGGAGTGCTGGTCAGGCAGGTGCTGGCGGCTGGCCAGGGCACCGAGAAGATGCAGGAGATCGCCCTTTCCATCCAGGAGGGCGCGGCGGCCTACCTGCGGCGTCAGTTCAGGACGATCAGTGTCTTCGTGGTGCTGATCTTCTTCGTGCTGCTCCCGCTGCCGGCCGATAGCGAATCCGTCCGCTGGGGCCGCAGCGCGTTCTTCCTGGTCGGCGCATTGTTCTCGGCGCTGACCGGATTCACCGGGATGTCGCTGGCCGTCCGCGGCAACGTCCGGGTGGCCGCGGCCGCCCGGGCCGGGGCGGATGGCGAGCGCCCGGCCATGCGGATCGCGTTCCGTACCGGCGGCGTGGCCGGCATGTTCACGGTCGGCCTCGGCCTGTTCGGCGCGGCGGTCGTGGTGATCCTCTACAAGGCGAACGCGCCCAGCGTGCTGGAGGGCTTCGGTTTCGGCGCCGCGCTGCTCGCCATGTTCATGCGGGTGGGCGGCGGCATCTTCACCAAGGCCGCTGACGTCGGCGCCGACCTGGTCGGCAAGGTCGAGAAGGGCATTCCCGAGGACGACCCGAGGAACGCCGCGACCATCGCCGACAACGTGGGCGACAACGTGGGCGACTGCGCCGGGATGGCCGCCGACCTGTTCGAGTCCTACGCGGTCATGCTGGTGGCCTCGCTGATCCTGGGGGTCAAGGCATTCGGCTCGCAGGGCCTGGTGTTCCCCCTTATCGTCCCGATGATCGGCGTGATCACCGCGGTGGCCGGCATTTTCGTGGTCGCCCCGCGCAAGAACGACCGCAGCGGCATGACCGCCATCAACCGCGGTTTCTTCGTCTCCGCGATCATCTCGCTGGTGCTGGTCATCGGCGCCGCGTTCATCTACCTGCCGGCCAAGTTCAGCGAGCTCAAGGGAGTCATCGGCCCGGGCAGCCGGGCGATCCTGGCGCACGGCGGCAGCCCGCGGCTGCTGGCCATCGGCGCGGTCGTCATCGGACTCCTGCTGGCTAGCGCCATCCAGCTGCTGACCGGGTACTTCACCGAGACCAACCGCCGCCCGGTCCGCGAGATCGGCGAGAGCTCGCTGACCGGCGCGGCCACCGTCATCCTGTCCGGGATCTCGGTCGGCCTGGAGTCGGCCGTGTACTCGGCGCTGCTGATCGCGGCCGCCGTCTACGGTGCCTTCCTGCTCGGCACCGGCAATGCCACCATCGCGCTGTTCGCCGTGGCGCTGGCCGGCACCGGCCTGCTGACCACGGTCGGGGTCATCGTGTCGATGGACACCTTCGGCCCGGTCTCCGACAACGCCCAGGGCATTGCCGAGATGTCCGGCGACGTGACCGGCGATGGCGCGCAGGTGCTGACCCGGCTGGACGCGATCGGCAACACCACCAAGGCGATCACCAAGGGTATCGCCATCGCGACCGCCGTGCTCGCCGCCACCGCGCTGTTCGGCGCTTTCCGCAGCACCGTGGAGACCGCGCTCGGCCCGCTGGCCAGTACGTTCAGCCTGTCGGTGGACCGGCCCAACGTCCTGGTCGGCGTGATGGTCGGCGCCGCGGTGGTGTTCTACTTCTCCGGCCTGGCCATCATGGCCGTCGGCCGGGCGGCCGGGCGGGTCGTGTACGAGGTCCGCGAGCAGTTCCGCGCCCACCCGGGGATCATGGACTACACCGAGAAGCCCGAGTACGGCCGCGTCGTGGACATCTGCACCAGGGACTCGCTGCGGGAACTGGCCACGCCCGGCCTGCTGGCCGTGCTGACCCCGATCGCGGTCGGCTTCGCGTTCGGCTACGCCCCGCTTGGCTCGTTCCTGGCCGGTGCGATCGCAGCCGGAGCGCTGATGGCCGTCTTCCTGGCCAACTCCGGCGGCGCCTGGGACAACGCGAAGAAGCTGGTCGAGGACGGCCATTACGGCGGCAAGGGCTCGGATGCGCACGAGGCCACGATCATTGGTGACACGGTCGGCGACCCGTTCAAGGACACCGCCGGCCCGGCCATCAACCCGCTGATCAAGGTCATGAACCTGGTATCGCTGCTGATCGCGACGAGCGTGGTGAAATACAGCCATAACGCAGGCCTGCGGGCCGGTGTCGCCATCGTCGCCGTCGCCATCGTGGTGGGCGCCATCGTCATCTCCAAGCGCCGGTCGCCCAGCATCGCGGGAGCCGGGCCGGGCGGGACTGACCTGGCGGCGGGCCCGGACACTGCCCCGGCGGCGGACGAGGACGGCAAGGAGTCCGCCGGGACGACGGCCACCTGACCAGCCAGGCGGCGGCGATCGTCCGGCGAACTGGCCAGCGGTGCGGCGCCCGATGGCGCACCATGGTGCTATGCAGGGCGCCCGGCGACTGATCGTGATGCGGCACGCCCGGGCCGGTGACCTGCCCGGCGGTCCGGACGCCGAGCGGGCGCTGAGCCCGCGCGGGCTGCGGGACGCGGCCGCGGCGGGCGACTGGCTGCGCGACCGCGGGCTCATCCCCGACCTGGTGCTGTGCTCGGCCGCCCGGCGCGCCCGGCAGACCTGGCGGCAGGTCGCGGCCGGGATCGGGGCCGTCGTCACCGTGCGCGAGGATCCCCGGCTATACCAGGCCGCCGCGGATGAGCTGCTGGACATCATCAGCGCAGCGCCGCCGGACACCGGGACGCTGATGTACGTCGGCCATAACCCGGCCGCCCAGGAGCTGGCCGCCGGGCTGACCGGGCACGCGGAGGGCCTCCCGGCCGGCGCCATCGCGGTGATCGGCCTGGCGGTGCCGTGGGCCAGCGCGGCCGCGGGCGACGGCGAGCTAGCCGGGTTCTGGACCCCGGCGCTGGCGCCCTGAGGCCGCGGCCGCCGCGGGCTCCGCGGGTTTCCCGGCTTCGGCTGCGGCTTGCTTTTGTTCGGCTTCCCCCGGCTCCGCGGCCGCTACGGCTTCCGCGGCGTCCGCGGCCTCCACGTCGTCCCTGGAGATGCCGAGCAGGTACAGGATCGCGTCCAGATGCGGGACGCTGACCGAGGCGTCGGCCGCATCCCGGACTGCGGGCTTGGCGTTGAAGGCGATCCCCAGCCCGGCCGTCGCGATCATGTCGAGGTCGTTGGCGCCGTCGCCCACCGCGACCGTCTGGCTGAGCGAGGTGCCCGCCGCGGCCGCGAAGCGCCGCAGCGCGAGCGCCTTTCCGGCCCGGTCCACGATCGGACCGGACAGCCGCCCGGTGAGCCTGCCATCGGCGATCTCCAGCGTGTTGGCGGCCGCGTAGTCGATGCCGAGCCCGGCGGCGAGGCCGTCGGTGAACTGCGTGAAGCCGCCGCTGACAATCCCGCACCGGTAGCCGAGCCGCTTGAGCGTCCGGATCAGCGTCCGCGCGCCCGGCGCCAGCCGCAGCTGCGCCCGGACGGCATCGATCGCGGCCGAGTCGAGTCCGGCCAGCAGGGCAACGCGCTCCCGCAGGGCAGCGGCGAAGTCCAGCTCGCCGCGCATCGCCGCCTCGGTCACCGCGGCGACCTGCCCGGCGCAGCCCGCCCGGGCCGCGAGCAGGTCGATGACCTCGCCCCTGATCAGGGTGGAGTCGACGTCAAGCACGATCAGGCGCATCGCGCGCCGGTGCAGGCCGCCGCGCTGCACGGCCACGTCCGCCCCCTGGTCCAGGGACTCCCGGGCCAGGGCGGCCCGCAGCCCGTCCGGGTCGGCCCCGGATACCTCGAACTCGATGCAGGTCACCGGCCGGTGCGCGAGCCTTCCGATCCGGTCGATGTTGGCGCCGCTGGCCGCGATCCGGCCGGCGATGGCGGCGATGGCCGCGGGCGCCAGCGGGCTGCCGAGCACGGTGACGTGCAGGCTGCCGCGGCGCCGGGGCGGCTCGCCGGAGCCGGTGGTGATCTCCAGGTCCAGGTCCAGGTCCGCGGCCACGGCGGCCACCTGGCGGTGAATCGCGGTCAGGTCCGGCGCATCGTCGGCGGACAGCAGGACGCCGAGCACCAGCCGGCCGCGGATCACTACCTGCTCGACGTCGATGACGTTCAGCTCGTGCCCGGCGAGCACGGAGAACAGCCGTGACGTGACGCCCGGCCGGTCCCGGCCGGTCAGGGTAATCAAGACAGTGATCTGCGGCCCGGACATCGCGGTCAACGCTACCGGGAGCCTTGCGCCGCGCGGCGCCGGATGCCGTAGGTTCGAGACGGTGATGCTGCACGGGCCGGGAAGGGGGCACATGTCGGACGAGGTACTGCGGCTGCGCGCGGTCGGCGTCCGGCGGGAGAAGTCGATGCTGCTGCGCGACGTGAACTGGACCGTGCACAGCGATGAGAGCTGGGTGGTCATCGGCCCGAACGGAGCAGGCAAGACGACGCTGCTCCAGGTGGCGGCCGCCCTGCTGCCCCCGACCGAGGGAACGGCGGAGATCCTCGGCGAGAACGTGACCGAGGCCGACATCTTCGACCTGCGGACCAGGATCGGGCTGGCCAGCGCGGCCCTGGCCGACCGGGTGGCGCCCGCGGAGAAGGTCATCGACCTGGTGCTGACCGCTTCCTACGGCATCCTCAGCCGTTACACCGAGGATTATGACTCCGGTGACGTGACCCGCGCGGTCGAGCTGCTCGACGCGCTCGGCTGCGCGCACCTGATCAGGCGGCGCTTCGCGACCCTGTCCGAGGGAGAGCGCAAGCGGGTCCAGATCGCCAGGTCGCTGATGCCGGATCCGGAACTGCTGCTGCTGGACGAGCCTGCCGCCGGACTGGATCTCGGCGGCCGCGAGGACCTGCTGCGGCGGATCGCGCTGCTTTCCCGCGATCCGAAGGCGCCGCTGCTGGTGATGGTCACCCACCATGTGGAGGAGGTGCCGCCCGGCTTCACGCACGCGCTGCTGCTGCGCAAGGGCACCGTGCTCGCGGCCGGCCGGGTGCAGGACGTGTTCACCGCCCGGCTGCTGTCCAAGTGCTTCGGGCTGCCGTTGCTGGTCGAGCACACCGGCACCCGGTGGACCGCCCGCGCCGCCCAGCTGCCCTGACCCGTGGCCCGGACCAGCTCCCGCCCGCTCGCCCGGCGGGTCCCTACGATCATGACCATGCGGGGATCCCGTGGGCGGTGCTGAGGCGCTGGCGATCTTCGCGGCGGCGGTCGCGGCCGGCGGGATCAACGCCGTCGTCGGCTCGGGCTCGCTGATCACGTTCCCGACCCTGCTCGCGTTCGGCTTTCCGGCGGTCATCGCCAACGTGTCGAACAATGTCGGGCTGGTCTCCGGCAATGTGAGCGGCGCGTTCGGTTACCGGCGCGAGCTGGCCGGGCAGCGCGGGCGGCTGGTCCGGCTCGGTGTCCTGGCGGCCGCCGGGTCGCTGGCCGGCGCGATCCTGCTGCTGTCGCTGCCGGCCAGCGCATTCACGCTGATCGTCCCCGTGCTGATCCTGATCTCCTGCGTACTGGTGATCATCCAGCCCCGGCTGAACGCCTGGATGGCCGCCCGGCGGGCCCGGCGGCAGCCTGGCCGTCAGGCTGAGCGCAGCCCGGTCCTGGCCGCCGGGGTGCTGGTGTCCGGCGCTTACGGCGGCTACTTCGGCGCGGCCCAGGGCGTCCTGGTGATCGGGCTGCTCGGCAGTTTCCTCGATGACGACCTGCAGCGCGTCAACGCGGCCAAGAACGTGCTCGTCACGGTCGTGAACGGGACGGCGGCGGTGGTGTTCATCCTGTTCGCGCAGGTCAACTGGATCGTCGTGCTGCTGATCGCGTCCGGCTCGACGGCGGGCGGCCTGCTCGGGGCCCGGGTGGGCCGGCGGCTGCCGCCGCTCGCGCTGCGGATTCTCGTGGCCACGATCGGCGTGATCGCCGCGGCGAAGCTGATCTTCTTCTGAGCTTCTGGTCGCCGCCGCCCGCTGGGCCGCTCGCCTGCCGGTCAGCCCGTCACGGCGGCTGCGGCCCCGCGCCGGACGGCGGCGGCGGCCCGGTCTCGCGCGGCGGGCGGGCCAGCATCCCGGCGTCGGCCGCCCGGGCCAGCAGGTCCCTGGCATAGTCGCCCAGCGTTGCCGATCCGTCCTCGATCAGCGCCAGGTTGGGCAGCACCTGGTCGGTCGTGATCTGGTGGATGGCCCAGGTCCCGCCGCCCGCCTGGAAGTTGGCCAGCATCGGCTGCAGCCGGTCCAGCGCCCGGGCGAACTTGGCCTCGCGTGTTTCCCGCTCCTCGAACTCATCCCAGAGCGCCCGGATCCGGGTGGCCTGGTCGGCAGGCAGCAGCGCGAAAATCCGGTCAGCGGCGGCCCGCTCGGCTTCCTCCTGCCGGGCGTGCTGCGCCTGGTCCGCGTACAGGAACAGGTCACCCGCGTCGATCTCGACCAGGTCATGGACGAGGAGCATGGCGATCACCCGCCCCAGGTCGGTGCCCGGCGCCGCGTGATCGGCCAGGACCAGGGCCATCACGGCGAGATGCCAGGAATGCTCGGCGGAGTTCTCCCGCCGGGCGGGCTCGGTGAGCCGGGTTTGCCGCAGCACGGCCTTGAGCCGGCCGGCCTCGGTGACGAATCGCATCTGCTCTTCAAGCCGCATTCCCCTATTGGAGCAGGAGCCAGCCGCCACGGCGGCGGGGAATCAAATGACGAGCCCGGGAGCCGAGCAGGTTTAGTGCCGGACACAGTGCGGAGCGGTCAAGGCCACCCCCGGTGACCGGGCAGTTCTCCTTGCTGAGGCTCAGTGCGCCCGCCCCGGGTGGCGCTACTCCACCCGCAGCGCGGCGGCTGGCCTCGTCCGGGCCGCCACCGCCGCGGGAAACCCGGCCAGCAGGTTGCCCGCGGCCAGCAGCGCCAGCACGCCGAGGACGAGCGCAGCGACGGGAACCGCCGTCACCGTGACCACGCCGAGGGAATTGGCGAAGGCGGCCCACGCCCAGCGGCCGGCCGCAATCCCGAGCGGCACGCCGACGACGGCGGCGATGATCAGGATCGTGCTCGCCTGCCACGCAACGATGGCCCTGACCTGCCGTCGAGTCATGCCCAGCGCCTTGAGCAGGCCAAGCTCGCGGCGCCGCCCGCGGACGGCGGCCAGCACCGTCAGCGCCAGCGACAGCACGGCGGCCGCGGTCAGGCCCAGGGCCAGGGCCAGTGGCTGACCGCCCAGGTGCGCGTCGTAAGCGATGGCCGCCGCGCGGTACTGAGTCAGCTGATAGGTTCCGCCCGGGGTCCCGTCCGGGTTGGCTGAGATGATCGCGCGGACGAGCCGCGCCCGCTGGGCCGCGCTGGCGCCGGGGACCAGGTCGATGGCCGCGGCGGACGGGTCATCGTGCGAGAGCTGAGTGATTGATCTGGGCGGGGCCGTGCTCAGGCCGTCCGCGGCCAGCATGTCGTGCTCGGACAGCATCGCGCCGCTGCCCAGCGACACGTGGTTGGCCAGGGCCTGGCCGAACGAGGGCAGAGTCACGGTACCCACGATCGTGAGCGGGCGCTGATGCTGGCTGATCCCGGCCAGGACCGTGTCCCCGATGTGCTTGCCGAGCTTGCGCATGGTCACCGCGCCCAGCTCAATCTGGCCGTTGCCCGTGATCGGGTGGCCGCTGGTGGTGGGCGGCTCGACGGAACCGCGCTGACGCTGCAGGCCAAGCACGGGGACCACGGTGCCGTCGATCGGAAGCTGGCTGAACCCGAAAGTGGACCAGCCCGCGGCGGCCGGCTGGCCGTCGACCAGCTTGCTCATCGTGGCCGGCAGCCAGTTCCCGTAACCGCCCTCGGCCTGGATCAGGACCGCCCAGTTCCAGCCGTACCGGGACGGGTGACTGATCAGGCCGGTCAGGCTGGTCCCGAATACGACGGCGGCCACGACCGCGGTCACGGCGGCGACTGACCCGAGCAGCGTGGCCCGAACCGGGATCGTGCGGGGGCCGGTCCCGGGCTCCAGCGCGTTGCGGGTCCCGACGACCGCCGAGGCCGGCAAGGCGGCCGACGCGGCCGCTCGCGCGACCGCCGACGGACGGCCGCCGTCCGCGCCCGGCCGGCCGGCGGACCGCCCGGGCCGCCATCACGGCCAGCAGCCCGAGCAGGACCGCGGCCAGCAGCACAGATCCCCCGCCGAGCACGAGGGGATCCGCCTGTATCCCGCGGGCCGGGTCGAACTGGCGCACCGGGCCGACCGGGGCCAGCGGCGAGAGCGCGATCGCCCCGGCCACGGCGATGATCACGGCGCCGACGATCGCGATGGCGCCCGGCAGGCTGGCGCTCAGCGCCGCCTGGGCGCGGGTGGCGCCGAGGGCGCGCATGGCGGAGATGCCCGCCGCGGACCCGCTGAGCAGCTGCGCCACGCCCTGGCCCACGAGTACGAGCATGGCCAGGCCGGCGATGACGCCGAAGACGGCCAGTGCGATCGCCTGCGGCCTGATCGCCTGCTGCACCTGGCCATGGATGATGTCCAGGGGCCGGATGTTGAAGGCCAGGCCGGTGATGTTCTGGTGCGTCGCCTGGTTAAACTGCCGTTCCAGCGCGCTGGCCAGTCCGGCCAGGCTGTGCTGCAGCGCCGGTATCCCGGCGGTTCCGCCGTCCAGGCGTACTCCGACCCAGGCGAACTGGTAGTACGCCAGCGCCTGCCGGGTAGCGGCCGGAGGAAGTACCGCGGTATTACTCAGATCTGACTGATCGACCAGGACGGGCGGGAGGGCCACGATCGCGGTGACCCGGTAAGTCCGCCGGACCGATGGCGGGCGCGGCCTGGCCTGGCTATCGGAGTTGCTGAGGAGATAGGTCACCTTCCCGCCGACCCCGACGCCAAAACTCCGGGCCAGGCCCGGAGTGAGCGCGAGCTGCCCGGTGGAGCCGGCGGCAGGGAGCCTGCCCGTCAGTACCGACAAACGGTCCTGGCGGAAGCCATCGCTGGTAAAGGACGGGCCAGTGAGGCTGCCGGTCAGGCCACCGGTCTGGAAGGAGTAGACGACCCGGCCATGGATCACCGGGAACGCGTCCAGTCCTACGTAGGCTGCGCTCGCCGCGACTCCGGGCAGCCGCGAGATCAGCGTCATCGGGCGCGTCACCGGAATGCCCGGCACTTCGCCGGGAATGTTGACCAGCGCGTCGCTCGCGTTAATGGCCGCCAGGTAGCGTCCGTAGGCGGACGCGGTGCGGCGGGCACCGGCCAGCGTGCCCAGCGCCACGGCGCCGAGCAGCCCGCCGATGAGCGCGATGGCGAGGGCCGCCCGCCAGGAACTCCCGCGGGTCGCCCGCCACCAGTAGAGCGCGGTGCTCATCGCGGGATTCAGTTCCGCGGCCGGGAGGCCGGGCCGTAACGCATGATGGTCATTCTGCCGCCTGTGCGCCGGGACGGCAGGGAGGGCCGCACTACAGTCGGCGGGCGGCCAGCACCACATTCCGTCCTGGTTTCCCGGCGACTGCCGGGCCAGCCGCGGCCGTGCGGCCGGCCGGCGCGGTCGTGTTGCGGGGCTTGGCCTGTCGTGCCGTGAGCCGGCGCGCTACGATCACGGCTCGATGGCAACAATCAGGGTCGCGCTGGCTGAGGACAATGTGCTCCTCCGGGAGGGCATCTCCCGCCTGGTTTCCGCGAGCGAGGATTTCGAGCTGGTCGGGGTCGCGTCCGACCTGCCGCAGCTGCTGGCCGTCGTCGCCGAGCAGGTCCCTGACGTAGTGGTGACCGACATCCGGATGCCGCCCACCGGAACCGACGAGGGCATCCAGGCCGCCGCCTGGATCCGCCAGCATCATCCCGGAGTGGGCGTGGTGGTGCTGAGCCAGTACACCGCTCCCGGTTATGCAGTGGCGCTGCTTGAGCACGGCTCAGCCGGCCGGGCCTACCTGCTCAAGGAACGGGTGGCCAGCGTTGATGAGCTGGCGCGGGCCATCCGCAGCGTCGCGGCCGGAGGGTCCGTGATCGACCCGATGGTGGTCGACGAACTGGTGCGGGCGCGCTCGCAGGAGCGCATGTCGGGCCTGAAGTCGCTGACGGCGCGGGAATCGGAGATCCTTGGCGAGATGGCCCAGGGCAAGAGCAACTCCGCGATCGCGGCCACCCTGTTCGTCACCCAGCGAGCCGTCGAGAAGCACACTAACTCGATCTTCGCGAAGCTGGGCCTGTCGGAGGAGAAGGACGTGAACCGCCGGGTCAAGGCGGTGCTCGTATTCCTCAGCCAGCAGGAGCCCGGCTGAGTTAACGGCGGCGCGGGGAGGGTGACCACACCCCGCCGCGGATGGCAGCACCCTGGGCCGCGACCAGTGCCCGTGCGATGCTAGATCCGTGACCAACCCGCGTTCGGTGCTCGTCGTCGACGATCAGGCACCATTCCGTTCGGCGGCCCGGGCTGTGCTGCGCCGGCTGGAGGGCTTCGAGTTCGCGGGTGAGGCGTCCAGCGGGCCCGAGGCGATCGAGCTGGTCGACCGGCTGCACCCGGCGCTGGTCCTGATGGACATCAACATGCCGGAGATGAGCGGGATCGACGCGACCCGGCAGATCGTGTCCGCCCATCCCGACGTGGTCGTGATCCTCTGCTCCACCTACGACGCCGCCGACCTCCCCCCGGCCGCCGCGGCCAGCGGGGCGACCGCCTACGTGAACAAGGAAAGGCTCGCCGCCGACACGATCCGCCATCTGTGGGACGAGCGGGGCTCGGGCGAGTTCATCTCCCGCTGACCGGGATTTCACCGGCCGGACCTGACCGGATCCGGACCGGCCTTAGAGCAGCGGTATCGAGCCCAGGACCTGGGAACCGTGTCCTGGTTCCGACTCCCAGCGCACCGTGCCGCCGATGGCGCCGAGCCGGTCGGCCATGTTGATGAAGCCGTGGCCGCGGCGAGCAACCTTGGCGTCGTATCCCGGGCCGTCGTCGGTGACGGAGAACAGCAGGCCGCCGGACTCCTCCCAGATCCGCACCTCCACCCTCGCGTCCGGCGCGTGCTTGGCGGCGTTCTGCAGGGCCTCCAGGCAGCAGAAGTAGACCGCCGCCTCGATATCGGGGGTGTACCGGCGTATCTCCCCGGCCGACACGGTGACCGCCAGCGGGCTGCGGTTGCCGGCCGCCCGCATCGCCTCGGCCAGCCCGCTGTCCGCGAGCAGCGGGGGATAGATGCCGTGAGCCAGGTCGCGCAGGTCCTGGATCGTGACCTTGACCTCATCGGCCAGCTCATCGAGCATCTCGCCCGCGGCCGGGGGATCCTCGGCCAGGATGTCGCGGGCCAGGCGCAGGTTCACCGCCATCGCCACCAGGTGCTGCTGCGCTCCGTCATGCAGGTTGCGCTCGATCCGGCGGCGCACGGCGTCGCCGCTGGCGACGATGCGGGCCCGGGAGAGCCGCAGCTCATCCGCCTGCCGGCGGAGTTCGTCCAGGCTGGTCTGCAGCGCGGTGTCGAGCCGGGCGTTACGGACGGCGAGCCCGACCTGGCGGGCCAGTTCAGTGAGCACGCGGTCGTCTTCATCGGTGAAGGCATCGGCGGCGGCCGGCCGCTCGACGACGATCAGCCCGAGTAGCTCGCCCGCATGACTGACCGGCGCCACCCGCACCGCCGCGTGCTCGCGGCCGTCGAGCAGGGTCGGCAGCCAGACGGACGCCCAGGCGCTGCCGGACACCCCGGCCCTGGTCACGACCGGCCGCTCGCGGGCCGCGATGAGGATGGAACGGGGCGGGGCGTCCGGCACCGACACGGTGCGCTCCAGCACGTCCCCGGCGCCGGTGTAGACCTCGGCACTGGTCAGCGCCATGGTCTTGCGCAATGACTCGGCCAGCTGCAGCAGCAGCTCGTCCATCGGGATGGCGCGGGTCAGGCGGCTGCCGAAGGTGCGGAGTGCCTCGTCCGGCGCCTCGCGCGCCCCGTAGACGAAGCGCTTGGCCGAGGCGACCAGCCGGTCCCTGGCCGGGAGGTAGCCGATCGCGGCCACGGCAGCGGCCAGCATCGACAGCCCGAGCAGCTCACGGTCGGCCGCGTCGGTCGGCGCGGTGCCGATGCCGAACACGATGATGAGATAGATGGCCGCGACCACCACGGTGAATCCCGCCACCGATATCACCTGGACCAGGACGCGGCCGCCGTAGGCTCCGACGCCGCGCACGTCGGCGGCCATCATCCCCAGCGGGAGGAACACGGCACAGCCGGCCGCCACGGCGGCGACCGGCGCCGGCCAGCCGACGAGCACGTGCAGGACCACGACGATCAGCGCGGTCTGGGCCGCGAGGGCACTGCCGACGGCGATCCACTGCATCCGCTGCCGGTCGCGGCCGGCCGAGGCCAGATACCGGAACCGCACGGCCGGAAGCGCGCAGGCCACGGCCAGCGACCAGGTCAGCGCCACCGCTACGGGCGGGAACGGATGGCGCGCGATCGCCAGCGTCAGCCCGGTACCGAGCGCGGCGGCATAACCAATCCCGGCGCTCACTCGCCGGGCCTGGCTGCCGAGCCGGCCATCGGGCAGGGCCAGCATGAGATGGAAGGAGATCGCGATCGTCAGCAGCACGGCAATGGTGGCAACGCCGCGTGCGGCCTGATGCTGGCCGCCGGATCCCTCGTCGGCGATCCGCGCGGCACTGAGTGCCACCGCGGCGGCCAGCGAGGCGAACGCGACCTGCCACTGCGGTGACCGTTCCGGCGCATATGCGGTCACCGCACCCGATAGTGCCGCGACGACGACCAGGCCGAATCCCACCGCCTGCAGGTCGGATATCCCGCCGGGGACGGCGGCGTGCAGCCCGGCCAGCACGACGATGATGGTGGCGGCCGGCACGACCAGGCCGGTGACCGTGCGGCGCACCGCTGTTCCGCCGCGCGGCGGGATCACGACGGCCGGATCATGCAGGGTACTGTTCATCATCACTCCGCTCGCAGGATGGCAGCTGCAGGCGTCCGGGCAGCCCGGCGTCCAGGGAGCGCTGCGACGACATTGGCCAGGATCAGGGCGGTAAGCCCGGCCAGGGCGATCGAACCGGCCGGGATCGTAACGTCGGGGACGGCCGACAGCTCGCGCGCGAACAGCAGCCACAGCCACCGGCCCCCGGCGATGCCCAGCGGCACGCCGATGATCAGGCCGACCAGGGCGATCACGGTGGACTGCCAGGCCACCGCGCCCGCCAGCTGCCGCCGGGTAAACCCGAGCGTCTTGAGCAGCGCGAAGTCACGGCGGCGGCGGCGCACCGACGCCACGAGGGTCAGCCCCAGGCCGGCCACCGCGCCGGCCGCCAGCCCGGCGGACAGGACCGCCGGCATCGTGCCCATCGACTTGTAGTTCACGATCTCGGCCGGCCGCTGCGGCGGCAGCACGCTGGCCTGGATCTGCAGGGCTTGCGGGCCTTCGTGCGCCAGCAGCCGCGGCGAGTGCGCGAGCTGGTTGTACTTCGCGGCGATCTGCTCCAGTGACCGCAGACCCGCGGCCTGGCTGACGCCGGGACGCAGCCGGATGAAGATGGCGTTGGGCCCGTTCTCCGGCCCGTACTCCCGCCGGAAGACGGACGCCGGGATCACCTGGGTGGGCAGGATGGCCCCGGTGCTCATGGAGGGGTGAATGCCGAGGGTGTCGCCGATGGTCGGCAGCGCGGCCGTACCCGCGATCTTCAGCCGCGCCGCACCGGGGATGACGCCGCTGAGGGACACCGTGACCGTGTCACCGACGCGCTTGTGCAGCTGGGCGAGGGTGGCCGGGCCGAGCACGATCTCGCCGGGCCGGTCGAGCCCGCCGCCGGTCAGCGGGCGGGACGCCACGGCCGGGCGGACCGGCGAGAGGACGGCCGGCACCGTCTGCCCGTCGATCTGGACGGTTAGGAAGTAGGCTCCGGTGCTGGCCTCGACCGAACGGTCCCGGTGCACCAGCGCGGTGGCCACGGGCGGGAATGGCCCCCAGCCATCGGTTGAGTACAGCGCATAGCTGAAGTTCCACCCGTACAGGGCCGGGTGCGAGATCAGCGTGCCCAGGCTGGCGCCGAAAGTGAGCGTGGCCATGACCACGGCGGCCGCCAGCACCGCCCCGGCCATCACCGAGCGGACCGGCACCGCGGTGCGACCGCGTCCCTGCTCCAGCGCGAACCGCAGGCCCGCCACCCCGGTAGCAGGCAGCCCGGCCGTCATGGCCGCCCGGACCACGCCTGATCCCCGGTCCGGGGCCACCGTGGCGGCCCGCCGGTGCGCCTGCCGGTACGCGATGGCGGCCGCGATCCCGCCCAGGATCAGGGCCAGCGCCAGCGCCCCGAGCCCGAGCACGGCCCGGTCCAGGTACACCCCGCGCCCGGGCTCGACCGCGCGCACCGGGCCGAACAGCGAGAATGGCGACAGGCCGACCGCCACGGCCGCCGCGAGCAGCGACCCGGCGAGCACGGCACCGAGGACGCCGGCCAGCCCGTCGGCCATCGTCACGGCCGGCCCGGCGCCCAGGGCCCGCAGGATCTCCGCGTCGCCGGCGCCGGCCCGCAGCTGCCGGGAGATCGACTGAGCCCCGATCAGCAGCGCCGCAAGCCCGGCAATGAGCCCGAACACGCCGAGCGCGATGGCCTCCGGCCGGATCGCCCGCTGCGCCTCGGCCTCGATGACCGAGGTGTCGTAGACCTGGAAAACCTGCAGGATCTGGCCTGCGCCATGGCCGTAGAACGCGCTGGTCGCGATGAGATGCTCGTACTCCCGCTCGACGGCGGCGTCGTACCGGCTGCCGCCGGCCAGCCGCAGGCCGTCGTAGATGCTATCGCTGCAGCAGGTGGCGAACTCGCGGCCGAGCGCGGGCGTCCCGAGCAGGAATCCGGTCTGGTCCTTGTCGATGTCGTCCTGGAGTACCTGGGTGTTGAACGCCCCGATCCCGACCACTTTCAGGTCGAGCCTGGCGTGGAAGCGGGTGCTCTTCTGGACGTCGGACCAGATCCCGACCGGAACCCGCGATCCCACGTGCAGGCCCAGCAGGGCGGCGGCCCGGGTGCTGGCCACGACCTCGTCGGCCCGCGCCGGATCGGCCGTCGGCCCGCCGTCATCGTCACCTTGTCCTGGCCGGAGAAGAGGCCATCGGTGCTGGCGATCAGCTGCACCTGCGACTGGAGCACGGTACCGATCCCGCCGCTCGGGGTCAGGGTGGCCGCGGTGAAATTCCCGCCGCTCCTGACCTTCTGCACATGCGGAAGCCGGGCCAGCTGGGAGAGAAAGCCGAGGTAGGACCGATAGACGGCGCCGGCGGTGGCCCCGGTCCCGCCCCCGTTCGGCTGGATGATCAGGTCGGAGGGATTGGTGCTGGCCAGGAACTTCGGGTAGGAGGCGTCGGTACGCCGGGCGGCCACCATGGAGGCCATCGCCACCCCGCCGACGATCCCGATCAGCACCGCCAGGACCAGGTAGCCACCCAGCCGGCGGCGGAACGTGGCCCGGAACCGGAACCACGCCACCCGAGGCACCTGCCCGCTCACGCCGATCCCCTCCTTCGCATCGCCATCACTCGGCCCGCAGCAGCAGGGCCGCCGGGGTGCGAGCGGCGGCACGGCCGGGCAGGGCGGCGACTAGGTTGGCCAGGACCAGCGCGGCCAGCGCGGCCAGTCCGAGCGACGCGGGGATCACCGGGTCGGGTACGGCGGACAGCTGGTGCGCGAAGGCCAGCCACAGCCAGCGGCCCGCCGCGACGCCCAGCGGCAGGCCGATCACCAGGCCGATCACCGCGATCGTCGACGACTGCCAGGCCACCGCGGCCCCCAGCTGGCCGCGGGTGAAGCCCAGCGTCTTGAGCAGCGCGAAGTCACGCCGCCGCCGCCGCACCGAGGCCACCAGCGTCAGGCCGAGGCCGGCCACCGCCCCGGCGGCGAGCCCCCCGGCCAGGACCGCCGGCATGGCGCCCATCGTCTTGTAGTTCACGATCTCGGCTGGCCGCTGGGCCGGCAGGAGATCGATAGTGTCGGCGATCGAGCCACCGTGGCTGGCGGCCAGCGCCTGCCGCGAGTTCAGCACCGCCGTGAGCTGGCTCCTGATGGCCTGCATCGAGCGCAGGCCGGCCGCCGGGCTGACGCCGGGCCGCAACCGGACGAGGATGGCGTTCGGGCCGGCCAGGAGGCGGCCGAACACGCTGCCGGCACTGCCCGGCAGAAGTGCCGTGGAGAACAGCGCCCCGGTGCTCATCGACGGATGGACGCTCAGCACGCCGCCGATGGCCGGCATGGTGGCCGTGCCCGCGATCCGGAGCCGGACGTGCAGGCTGCCGCCGGTCAGCGTCACGACGCCGCCGACGCGCTGGTGCAGCTGAGCCAGGGTGGCCGGGCCCAGCACGACAGCGTGGCTGCTGTCGAGCCCGTGCCCGGACAGGATGTGCGGGCCTACCGCCGGGCGGGTGGGGGCCAGCATGGCCGGGACGGTCTGGCCGTCGACCTGGACCGTCGCGAAGTCCACCCCGGTGGTGGCGGCCACCAGCCGGTCCCGGGCCAGCAGCGGGGCGGCCCACCGGGCCGGCACCGGTCCCCACCCCTGGACCGCGTACAGCGCGTAGCCGAAGTTCCACCCGTACAGTGCCGGATGCGACACCAGCGTGGTCAGGCTGGCGCCGAAGGTAAGGGTGGCGCCGACTACCGTCATGGCCAGCACCGCCCCGGTCATGACCGAGCGGACCGGCACCGCGGTACGCCCCCGCCCCGGCTCCAGGGCCAGCCGCATGCCCTCCACGCCCGAGACCGGCAGCCTGGCCGCCAGGACCGCCCTGACCGCGGCCGGGCTCCGGTCCCCGGCCTGGTCGCGGGCGGCCAGGCGGTGCGGCGCCTGGCGGTAGCCGATGACCGCCGCCGCCCCGCCGAGCACGAGAACCAGCCCGAGCACCCCCAGCCCGAGCACCGCCCAGTCGAGGTAGATGCCACGGCCCGGGTCAACTTGGCGGACCGGCCCGAACAGCGAGAACGGCGACAACGCGGCCGCCACCGCGGCGGCCAGCAGCGCCCCGGCCACCACCGCCGCGACGATGCCCGGGAGCCCGTCAGCCATGATCATCGCCGGTCCGGCCCCGAGCGCCCGCAGCGCCCCGGCGTCGTCGGCCCCGGCCCGGAGCTGCCGGGAGATCGACTGGATCCCGATCATCAGCGCGGCCAGCCCGGCGATCAGCCCGAACACGGCCAGGGCGATGGCCTCCGGGCGGATCGCCCGCTGCGCCTGCGCCTCGATCGCCGACGTGACGTAGACGTAGAGTTCCGACCCGCTCGGCGAGATGTATCTGCTGGTGGCCAGCAGGCGGTCGTACTCCCCGGCCACGGCCGTGTCGTACCGGCTGCCGCCGGCCAGCCGCAGCCCGACGTCCATCCCGCTGGCGCAGCAGGAGGCGAATTCCCGCGCCAGCGCGGGCGTGCCGATCAGGAAGCCGGTCCGGCCGGAGTCGACGCTGTCCTGCAGGACCTGGGTGTTGAGCACGCCGATCCCGACCACCGTGAGGTCGGCGCGTCCGTGCGGGCCGCCGCCGGAGTTGCCGATCAGCGCGACCCGGACCCGCGACCCGACGTGCAGGTGAAGCAGCGCGGCGGCGTCCGGCGTGGCCACCACTTCGTCCGGCCGGGCCGGATCGGCCCGGCGGCCCGCCGTGATCGTGATCCGGTCCAGGGCGGAGTACAGGCCGCCGGCCCCGGCCAGGGACGCCGCGAGCTGAACGTGCGCGAGCAGGACGGTGCCGAGCTTCCCGGCCGGGTCGATGGTGGCCGCGGTGAGCGGCACGGCCACCGCGACCTGGCGGACATGCGGCAGCCGGGCCAGCTGGCGCGCGAAGGCAGGCGAATACGCCGGCGCGGTGAACGGCTGCACCACGAGGTCCGACGGGTTCGTGCTGGCCAGGAACTTCGGGTAGGAGGCGTCGGTACGCCGGGCGGCCACCATGGAGGCCATCGCCACCCCGCCGACGATCCCGATCAGCACCGCCAGGACCAGGTAGCCACCTAGCCGGCGGCGGAACGTGCCCCGGAACCGGAACCACGCGACCCGCGTGACGCTCCGGTTCACCGTTACCCCGCCTTGAGCGTGACGCTCGCGCCGCGCTCCGGCTCGTCGCCGGCCGGCGGAGCGAGAATGCGCCCGTCGAGCATCCGCACGACCCGCTGGGCCGCGGCGGCAACGCGGCTGTCGTGGCTGACCAGCAGGATGGTCTGGCCGTTGCCGTGCAGCCGGCTCAGCAGCTCGATGACCTCCTGGCCGCCCTCGGAGTCGAGGGCGCCGGTCGGCTCGTCGGCCAGCAGCAGGGTCGGCTCGTTGGCCAGCGCCCGGGCGATGGCCAGCCGCTGGCGCTGGCCGCCGGAAAGCACGCCGGGGACCGCGCCGGCCTTGTCGCCGATGCCGAGCAGGTCCAGCAGGTCCCGGGCCCTGGTCTCCGCGGCCCGGCGCTTGCGGCCGGCGATGATGGCCGCCAGGGCCACGTTTTCCAGCACGGTCATGCCCTCGAGCAGGTTGAAGAACTGGAACACGATGCCGATGTGGCGCCGCCGCAGCCGGGCCAGGTCGTCTTCGCCCCGTCCGGTTACCTCCTCGCCGGCCACCACGATGGTGCCCTCGTCGGCGACGTCAAGCCCGGCGACCAGGTTGAGCAGCGTCGACTTTCCGCAGCCGGACGGCCCGGTCAGGGCGATGAACTCGCCCTTGGCGACGGTCAGGTCAACCCCGCGAAGCGCCCGCACCGGCGCGTTCTCCGCCTCGAATGTCTTCCGTACGCCGCGCAGCGTCAGCGCGGGCAATTCCTCGCTCATGATGTTTCCCCCTCAGTGGCGGCACCGCCAAGGCCGGCGCTGAGGCCGCCCTGCGCGGCGGGGACGGCGACCGGCTGGCCGGCCGTACCCGTGATCTTGTAGGCAATTATCGGTGTGTCGCGCCCCTTCACCAGCTGCGGCGGAAGCCGGACGGCGTCGATGCGCTCGGTCAGTGACTGGACAGTGGCCTCGGAAAGCACGGTCTCTCCGGCCGAGGCCAGCTGCTGCAGCCGCTGGGAGAGATTGACGGTATCGCCGACGAGCGTGTATTCCAGCCGTTCCGCGGAGCCGAGCAGCGCGGCGGCGGCCGGGCCGGTGGACAGCCCGAGGCCCAGGCCGAACGCGGGCAGGCCCTCGATGGTCCAGCGCGCGTTGATCTCCGCCTGCAGGAAGTGCATCTGCGCCGAGGCGGCGACGGCCCGGTCCGGATGGTCCGCCTGCGGGAACGGGGCGCCGAATACGGCCATCACCGCGTCGCCCACGAACTGCATCACGGTGCCGCCCTGGCCGAGGATGGCCTGGTTCATCGCGGCCCGGTGCGTATTGAGCTGCCCGGCCAGCTGGCTCGGGTCAGCGTGCTCGGCGATGGTCGAGTAAGACCTGATGTCACTCATCAGGACCGTCACCTCGACGCGCTCCGTCTCGCCGATGGCCCGCGCCTCGCCCCTGAGCTTGTCGGCCAGCCCGCCGGGCAGCAGCCGGGAGAGCGTCTCGCCCTGCTCCTCGCGGTCCACGATGGCCTGGTGCAGCAGGCGGAGCCGCTTCAGCGCGCCGGCGTTCCCGGTGGAAACGCCCTCGGCCAGCTTCACGAAGACGGCTTCCACCTCGGCCTCGACGGCCTCCGGCGGCACCCCCGTGGTGGCGGCGATGGCCTTGATCGTCTTGCCCTCGGCCACCATGCCCAGCAGGTCCTCCTCGGCCGGGAGCAAGCCGCCGGGCGAGATGACCGGCCGGACCAGCGCCTCGACGATGGTGGGGTCGAGCGCGGTGCCCCCGGTGGCCACAACGCGGATCGCGTCCACCAGCTGGTTGCCCTCGGCGATCCGGTCCTTCAGCAGGTAGCCGTACCCGGCCGAGCCCTCGGCCAGCAGCGAGACCGCGTATTCCGGGTCGTCAAACTGCGACAGCACGACGACTCCCGTCCCCGGATGGCGCTTGCGCACCTCTTTCGCCGCGTCGATGCCCTCGCGCTGGAACGACGGCGGCATCCGGATATCGGTGACCAGCACATGCGGCACGGTAGCGGTCGCGCCGGTCACCACCTCGTCGTAGTCGGCGGCCACGCCGACCACCCGCAGGTCCGGGTGGCGCTCGATGAGCGCGCGAACGCCCTCGCGGACGATGAGATTGTCGTCGGCGAGAAAGATGTCGATCGTGCGGGCCTCGGGGCCATCGCCAGGCTGAGCCATTCACCTAGTGTCCGCATGTCCGGGGCCAACCGCTAGTGAGCAGCCATCCCGAAACCCGGTGGTGGTAGGCACACCCGCGGATGCCGGGCACCATGCTGGCCGGCCGCGGGCCGTGACTGGAACTGTCGTGGTAGCGGGACCACCCCGTCCCGCGCCCGCCCGGCTGGCCCATCGAGCGCGTGCTCCGCTGACGCCGTGCTCCGCTGGCACCGGGCTTCGCAGGTCCTACGGGAGGAAGTTTCATGTTCAAGCATCACAGGCGTTATCTCACCGCCGCGGGCGTCACCGTGGCCGCGGGAACCATCGCGCTGACCAGCGTGGCGGCCGGCGCATCCGTGGCCGGCCCGGCCGGTGCGCGCACCCCGGCCGCGCACGCGGCGGCGCTGCCGACGATCCATATCGCGATGAACGGCAAGAAGATCACGGTGACCGGCGCGCTGCGGTCCGGCGGCGTCCGCATCGTGTCCACGGTCACCAGGGAGGCCATGGGCGAGCCGACGCTGGTCCGGCTCGACCCGGGGGTGACCGTGGCCCAGCTGCTCAAGGCCGCGTCGGGTGACCCGAACAACATCGCCCTGATCGCCTCGGTCGTGTTCAGCCCGCAGGCGAACAAGGGCACTAGCTCGGCGCAGGTCAACCTGAAGCCGGGCCGGTATGTCGCGGCCGACCTGGCGCCCCGCCGGCCGACCCCGCCGCTGACCACCTTCACGATCGCCGCGGCCGCATCGCCGGCCCGCCTGCCCGCGCCGGGCGCGACCCTGTCCTCGATCGAGTTCGGCTTCCGCGGCCCCGGCCGGCTGCACGACGGCGAGCTGGTCCGGTTCGCCAACCACGGCTTCCTGGTGCACATGATGTTCGCGGTGCGGGCCCGCAGTAAGTCCGGCGCGCACGAGATCGCACGGCTGCTGAAGGAGGGCCGGGACGGCAAGGCGCAGCGCCTGGCCACCAGTCAGTACATGTTCTTCAACCTGCTGACCCACGGCGCCTACCAGCAGCAGGTCGTCCGCAACCGGCCGGGCTACTGGGTGCTGGCCTGCTTCATGGACACCCAGGACGGCCGTGACCACACCCTCCTGGGCATGGAGCGCGTCATCCACATCGCCAGGTAGCTCACCCGGATCGCCAGGTAGCTCACCCGGCTGACCGCCAGCGCCAGCAGCGGCCCGGTCCCACGGGGGCGGGCCGCTGCTGGCATCCCGCCCGTTCGTGGTGGTAGGCACACCGGGAAATGCCAGCCACCACCCTGGCCCCGCATCCCGGCCAGGGAGGATCATAACCACATGCGCCATGAAAGCCGTGTCACCTCATTGTCCTGGATCCCGTCCGAAGCGGTCACCGGAGGAACCCGGGTGGCCTTCGATGCCGGATTCACCCACTACGACGAACCGCCGCCCGGTGAACTCGGCGACATCGAGGAATTGCGAGCCGCCGACCGGTTCCGTTTTGCCAATGTTCTTGATGCCTGGATCGACGTCGACGCCGCGGGCCGGATCACCGGCTCCGGTTACGGCGGGGGCGGCCTGATGGGCTCCACCACGATCAGGCTCGGCGGGCTGCGCTACCGTTTCCAGGCGGTCCAGCTGCCCGACCTCCAGCGCGATCCGGAAACGGGCGACGGGTGGGTCCGCTTCGCGCAGACCACCGGCGGCCGGACCGGGCTGCCCGCCCCCCGGCGGGTGTCGCGGAAGCCGTTCGTGCAGTGGCAGGCCCCGCTGGTGTGGACGACCCTGTCGCTCACCCTGCACGCCGACGGCCGGGCTGACTTCGCGATGACGGGGGCGAGCGCCTTCCCCCGGCACTGGGTCTACGACGGCCAGGGCCAGCTGTCGCACAAGTCCGGCCTCACCGACTACCGCGACTGGTACACCAAGTCCTTCGGCAAGCACAGCCCCTGGGGGGACGAGGACTCGCCGGCGCTGGTCACCGCGGTCGAGACGGCGCTGGAGCGCACGCTGTCCGTGCAGCTGATGCACGGGGCAGCCAAGCCCCGGATCGAGAAGCTCAAGGCCGGCGCCGCACTCGCCGAACAGGGCAAGCCGGGCACCGATATCTACCTGGTCCTGGACGGCGTGATACGGGTCGAGCGAGACGGCGAGCAGCTGGCGGAATGCGGGCCGGGCGCCATTCTGGGCGAGCGGGCGCACCTCGAAGGGGGCATCCGCACGGCGTCGCTGATCGCGGTCACCGACTGCAAGGTGGCGGCGGTTGACGCCGGCCAGTTCGACCGCTCGTCGCTGGAGGAGCTGTCCGGGGGCCACCGGCGCGAAGACGCCGACCGGTCCTGACGTGCGGGTTCACTTCTGTGGCGTACGCGGGTCGACCCCGGCGCCGGGCGCCGACTTCATCCGCTACGGCGGGCACACATCGTGCGTGGCCATCGCGCACGATGATGCCGCCGTGCCGACGCTCATCCTCGACGCCGGGACCGGCCTGCGCCAGGTCACCCCGCTGCTGGGCGGCCGGCCTTCGCCGGCACGATCCTGCTCACGCACCTGCACTGGGACCATGTGCACGGGCTGCCCTTCTTCCGGGGCGGTGATCGCGACGACTCCCGGGTCGCGCTGCTGCTGCCGGACCAGCAGGACGGCAGCAGCGCCGAAGAGGTGCTGGCCCGGGGGATGTCGCCGCCGCATTTCCCGATCACGCCGGGCGGCCTGCGGGGTAGCTGGACGTTCGGCGCCACCTCGCCGGGCCAGTTCAAGGCCGAGGGATTCAGCATCGAGGCGCGCGAGATTCCGCATAAGGGGGGCCGGACGATCGGGTACCGGGTGAGCGACGGACGATCCGTCCTGGCCTACGTCACCGATCATGGCCCGATGGCGCTGGGACCGGGGCCGGACGGCTGGGGCGAGTATCACGCGGACGCGCTCGAGCTGGCCGCCGGGGCGGATGTGCTGGTGCACGATGCCCAGCTGCTGGCCGAGGAGATGCCGGCCGAGGGGTACTTCGGCCATACCTGCGCCGACTACGCGGTGAGCCTGGCCAGCCGGGCCGGAGCGCGGCAGGTGGCGCTCTACCACCACCGGCCGGACCGCACGGACGACGAGCTCGATCAGGTCCAGCGCCGGTTCGCCGCGGCGCAGGTTCCGGTCATGGTGGCCGCGGAGGGGAGGATACTCAACCTGTGAAACGGGCCAGCTTCCTGCTCACCCACCCCGGACGCCGCCGCATTGCCGGGTTCGGCCGCCGATGAGATCGCCGGATGCGGTCGTCGTCGGGTCGGGCCCGAACGGGCTGGCCGCGGCCCTGATGATGGCCCGGGCCGGCTACGCGGTCGACGTTCTCGAGGGCGCCGACACGCCGGGCGGCGGGTGCCGCACCGCGGAGCTGACCCTGCCCGGCTTCCGCCACGACGTCTGCTCCGCGGTGCACCCTCTCGCCGCCGCCTCACCGTTCTTCATCCGGACTGACCTCGCGGCGCGCGGAGTCACCCTGCTGACGCCCAGGGTGGCCTTCGCCAATCCGATCGACGGCGGGCGGGCCGGCGCGGTCGCCGGATCGGTGCCGGACACCGCGAACGGCCTGGGCGCGGACGCCGCCGCTTACCGGCGGCTGCTCGGCCCGCTGGTCCGCGACGCCGGGTCCATCCTGCCCGCCATCCTGGCCCCGCTCCGGTCCGTTCCGGCCCATCCGGTCGCGGTCGGGCGCTTCGGCCTGGAAGGACTGCTGCCCGCATCGCTGCTGGTCCGCGGATTCGGCACGCCGGAGGCCAGGGCGCTGCTGGCCGGGGTGTCCGCGCATTCCTTCCTGCCGCTGCACGCGCCCGGCAGCGGCGGCTTCGGGCTGCTGCTGACGATGCTCGCGCACTCGGTCGGCTGGCCCGTGGTCGAGGGCGGCAGCGGGCGGCTCGTCGATGCCATGGTCGGCGAGCTCACCGCGCCACCGGCCCGAACAGCGAGAACGGCGACAACGCGGCCGCCACCGCGGCGGCGAGCAGCGCCCCGGCCACCACCGCCGCCACGATGCCCGGGAGCCCGTCAGCCATGATCATCGCCGGTCCGGCCCCGAGCGCCCGCAGCGCCCCGGCGTCGTCGGCCCCGGCCCGGAGCTGCCGGGAGATCGACTGGATCCCGATCATCAGCGCGGCCAGCCCGGCGATCACCCCGAACACGGCCAGGGCGATGGCCTCCGGGCGGATCGCCCGCTGCGCCTGCGCCTCGATCGCCGACGTGACGTAGACGTAGAGTTCCGACCCGCCCGGCGAGATATCACTGCTGGTGGCCAGCAGGCGGTCGTACTCCCCGGCCACGGCTGTGTCGTACCGGCTGCCGCCCGCCAGCCGCAGCCCGACGTTCATCCCGCTGGCGCAGCAGGAGGCGAATTCCCGCGCCAGCGCGGGCGTGCCGATCAGGAAGCCGGTCCGGCCGGAGTCGACGCTGTCCTGCAGGACCTGGGTGTTGAGCACCCCGATCCCGACCACCGTGAGGTCGGCGCGTCCGTGCGGGCCGCCGCTGAGTTGCCGATCAGCGCGACCCGGACCCGCGACCCGACGTGCAGGTGGAGCAGCGCGGCGGCGTCCGGCGTGGCCACCACTTCGTCCGGCCGGGCCGGATCGGCCCGGCGGCCCGCCGTGATCGTGATCCGGTCCAGGGCGGAGTACAGGCCGCCGGCGCCGGCCAGGGACGCCGCGAGCTGAACGTGCGCGAGCAGGACGGTGCCGAGCTTCCCGGCCGGGTCGATGGTGGCCGCGGTGAGCGGCACGGCCACCGCGACCTGGCGGACATGCGGCAGCCGGGCCAGCTGGCGCGCGAAGGCAGGCGAATACGCCGGCGCGGTGAACGGCTGCACCACGAGGTCCGACGGGTTCGTGCTGGCCAGGAACTTCGGGTAGGACGCGTCGGTGCGCCGGGCCGCCACCATCGATGCCATCGCCACCCCGCCGACGATCCCGATCAGCACCGCCAGCACCAGGTAGCCACCTCAGCCGGCGGCGGAACGTGGCACGGAACCGGAACCACGCGACCCGCGTGACGCTCCGGTTCACCGTTACCCCGCCTTGAGCGTGACGCTCGCGCCGCGCTCCGGCTCGTCGCCGGCCGGCGGAGCGAGAATGCGCCCGTCGAGCATCCGCACGACCCGCTGGGCCGCGGCGGCAACGCGGCTGTCGTGGCTGACCAGCAGGATGGTCTGGCCGTTGCCGTGCAGCCGGCTCAGCAGCTCGATGACCTCCTGGCCGCCCTCGGAGTCGAGGGCGCCGGTCGGCTCGTCGGCCAGCAGCAGGGTCGGCTCGTTGGCCAGCGCCCGGGCGATGGCCAGCCGCTGGCGCTGGCCGCCGGAAAGCACGCCCGGGACCGCGCCGGCCTTGTCGCCGATGCCGAGCAGGTCCAGCAGGTCCCGGGCCCTGGTCTCCGCGGCCCGGCGCTTGCGGCCGGCGATGATGGCCGCCAGGGCCACGTTTTCCAGCACGGTCATGCCCTCAAGCAGGTTGAAGAACTGGAACACGATGCCGATGTGGCGCCGCCGCAGCCGGGCCAGGTCGTCTTCGCCCCGTCCGGTTACCTCCTCGCCGGCCACCACGATGGTGCCCTCGTCGGCGACATCAAGCCCGGCGACCAGGTTGAGCAGCGTCGACTTTCCGCAGCCGGACGGCCCGGTCAGGGCGATGAACTCGCCCTTGGCGACGGTCAGGTCAACCCCGCGAAGCGCCCGTACCGGCGCGTTCTCCGCCTCGAATGTCTTCCGTACGCCGCGCAGCGTCAGCGCGGGCAATTCCTCGCTCATGATGTTTCCCCCTCAGTGGCGGCACCGCCAAGGCCGGCGCTGAGGCCGCCCTGCGCGGCGGGGACGGCAACCGGCTGGCCGGCCGTACCCGTGATCTTGTAGGCAATAATCGGTGTGTCGCGCCCCTTCACCAGCTGCGGCGGAAGCCGGACGGCGTCGATGCGCTCGGTCAGTGACTGGACAGTGGCCTCGGAAAGCACGGTCTCTCCGGCCGAGGCCAGCTGCTGCAGCCGCTGGGAGAGATTGACGGTATCGCCGACGAGCGTGTATTCCAGCCGTTCCGCGGAGCCGAGCAGCGCGGCGGCGGCCGGGCCGGTGGACAGCCCGAGGCCCAGGCCGAACGCGGGCAGGCCCTCGATGGTCCACCGCGCGTTGATCTCAGCCTGCAGGAAGTGCATCTGCGCCGAGGCGGCGACCGCCCGGTCAGGATGGTCAGCCTGCGGGAACGGGGCGCCGAATACCGCCATGACCGCGTCGCCCACGAACTGCATCACGGTGCCGCCCTGGCCGAGGATGGCCTGGTTCATCGCGGCCCGGTGCGTATTGAGCTGCCCGGCCAGCTGGCTCGGGTCGGCGTGCTCGGCGATGGTCGAGTAAGACCTGATGTCACTCATCAGGACCGTCACCTCGACGCGCTCCGTCTCGCCGATGGCCCGCGCCTCGCCCCTGAGCTTGTCGGCCAGCCCGCCGGGCAGCAGCCGGGAGAGCGTCTCGCCCTGCTCCTCGCGGTCCACGATGGCCTGGTGCAGCAGGCGGAGCCGCTTCAGCGCGCCGGCGTTCCCGGTGGAAACGCCCTCGGCCAGCTTCACGAAGACGGCTTCCACCTCGGCCTCGACGGCCTCCGGCGGCACCCCCGTGGTGGCGGCGATGGCCTTGATCGTCTTGCCCTCGGCCACCATGCCCAGCAGGTCCTCCTCGGCCGGGAGCAAGCCGCCGGGCGAGATGACCGGCCGGACCAGCGCCTCGACGATGGTGGGGTCGAGCGCGGTGCCCCCGGTGGCCACGATGCGGATCGCGTCCACCAGCTGGTTGCCCTCGGCGATCCGGTCCTTCAGCAGGTAGCCGTACCCGGCCGAGCCCTCGGCCAGCAGCGAGACCGCGTATTCCGGGTCGTCAAACTGCGACAGCACGACGACCCCCGTCCCCGGATGGCGCTTGCGCACCTCTTTCGCCGCGTCGATGCCCTCCCGCTGGAACGACGGCGGCATCCGGATATCGGTGACCAGCACATGCGGCACGGTAGCGGTCGCGCCGGTCACCACCTCGTCGTAGTCGGCGGCCACGCCGACCACCCGCAGGTCCGGGTGGCGCTCGATGAGCGCGCGAACGCCCTCGCGGACGATGAGATTGTCGTCGGCGAGAAAGATGTCGATCGTGCGGGCCTCGGGGCCATCGCCAGGCTGAGCCATTCACCTAGTGTCCGCATGTCCGCGGCCAACCGCTAGTGAGCAGCCATCCCGAAACCCGGTGGTGGTAGGCACACCCGCGGATGCCGGGCACCATGCTGGCCGGCCGCGGGCCGTGACTGGAACTGTCGTGGCAGCGGGACCACCCCGTCCCGCGCCCGCCCGGCTGGCCCACCGAGCGCGGGCTCCGCTGACGCCGTGCTCCGCTGGCACCGGGCTTCGCAGGTCCTACGGGAGGAAGCTTCATGTTCAAGCATCACAGGCGTTATCTCACCGCCGCGGGCGTCACCGTGGCCGCGGGAACCATCGCGCTGACCAGCGTCGCGGCCGGCGCATCCGTGGCCGGCCCGGCCGGTGCGCGCACCCCGGCCGCGCACGCGGCGGCGCTGCCGACGATCCATATCGCGATGAACGGCAAGAAGATCACGGTGACCGGCGCGCTGCGGTCCGGCGGCGTCCGCATCGTGTCCACGGTCACCAGGGAGGCCATGGGCGAGCCGACGCTGGTCCGGCTCGACCCGGGGGTGACCGTGGCCCAGCTGCTCAAGGCCGCGTCGGGTGACCCGAACAACATCGCCCTGATCGCCTCGGTCGTGTTCAGCCCGCAGGCGAACAAGGGCACTAGCTCGGCGCAGGTCAACCTGAAGCCGGGCCGGTATGTCGCGGCCGACCTGGCGCCCCGCCGGCCGACCCCGCCGCTGACCACCTTCACGATCGCCGCGGCCGCATCGCCGGCCCGCCTGCCCGCGCCGGGCGCGACCCTCTCCTCGATCGAGTTCGGCTTCCGCGGCCCCGGCCGGCTGCACGACGGCGAGCTGGTCCGGTTCGCCAACCACGGCTTCCTGGTGCACATGATGTTCGCGGTGCGGGCCCGCAGTAAGTCCGGCGCGCACGAGATCGCACGGCTGCTGAAGGAGGGCCGGGACGGCAAGGCGCAGCGCCTGGCCACCAGTCAGTACATGTTCTTCGATCTGCTGACCCACGGCGCCTACCAGCAGCAGGTCGTCCGCAACCGGCCGGGCTACTGGGTGCTGGCCTGCTTCATGGACACCCAGGACGGCCGTGACCACACCCTCCTGGGCATGGAGCGCGTCATCCACATCGCCAGGTAGCTCACCCGGATCGCCAGTAGCTCACCCGGCTGACCGCCAGCGCCAGCAGCGGCCCGGTCCCACGGGGGCGGGCCGCTGCTGGCATCCCGCCCGTTCGTGGTGGTAGGCACACCGGGAAATGCCAGCCACCACCCTGGCCCCCCATCCCGGCCAGGGAGGATCATAACCACATGCGCCATGAAAGCCGTGTCACCTCATTGTCCTGGATCCCGTCCGAAGCGGTCACCGGAGGAACCCGGGTGGCCTTCGATGCCGGATTCACCCACTACGACGAACCGCCGCCCGGTGAACTCGGCGACATCGAGGAATTGCGAGCCGCCGACCGGTTCCGTTTTGCCAATGTTCTTGATGCCTGGATCGACGTCGACGCCGCGGGCCGGATCACCGGCTCCGGTTACGGCGGGGGCGGCCTGATGGGCTCCACCACGATCAGGCTCGGCGGGCTGCGCTACCGTTTCCAGGCCGTCCAGCTGCCCGACCTCCAGCGCGATCCGGAAACGGGCGACGGGTGGGTCCGCTTCGCGCAGACCACCGGCGGCCGGACCGGGCTGCCCGCCCCCCGGCGGGTGTCGCGGAAGCCGTTCGTGCAGTGGCAGGCCCCGCTGGTGTGGACGACCCTGTCGCTCACCCTGCACGCCGACGGCCGGGCCGACTTCGCGATGACGGGGGCGAGCGCCTTCCCCCGGCACTGGGTCTACGACGGCCAGGGCCAGCTGTCGCACAAGTCCGGCCTCACCGACTACCGCGACTGGTACACCAAGTCCTTCGGCAAGCACAGCCCCTGGGGGGACGAGGACTCGCCGGCGCTGGTCACCGCGGTCGAGACGGCGCTGGAGCGCTCGCTGTCCGTGCAGCTGATGCACGGGGCAGCCAAGCCCAGGATCGAGAAGCTCAAGGCCGGCGCCGCGCTCGCCGAACAGGGCCAGCCGGGCACCGATATCTACCTGATCCTGGACGGCGTCATACGGGTCGAGCGAGACGGCGAGCAGCTGGCGGAATGCGGGCCGGGCGCGATCCTGGGCGAGCGGGCGCACCTCGAAGGGGGCATCCGCACCGCTTCGCTGATCGCGGTCACCGACTGCAAGGTGGCGGCGGTTGACGCCGGCCAGTTCGACCGCTCGTCGCTGGAGGAGCTGTCCGGGGGCCACCGGCGCGAAGACGCCGACCGGTCCTGACGTGCGGGTTCACTTCTGTGGCGTACGCGGGTCGACCCCGGCGCCGGGCGCCGACTTCATCCGCTACGGCGGGCACACATCGTGCGTGGCCATCGCGCACGATGATGACGCCGTGCCGACGCTCATCCTCGACGCCGGGACCGGCCTGCGCCAGGTCACCCCGCTGCTGGGCGGCCGGCCGTTCGCCGGCACGATCCTGCTCACGCACCTGCACTGGGACCATGTGCACGGGCTGCCCTTCTTCCGGGGCGGCGATCGCGACGACTCCCGGGTCGCGCTGCTGCTGCCGGACCAGCAGGACGGCAGCAGCGCCGAAGAGGTGCTGGCCCGGGGGATGTCGCCGCCGCATTTCCCGATCACGCCGGGCGGCCTGCGCGGCAGCTGGACGTTCGGCACCACCTCGCCGGGCCAGTTCAAGGCCGAGGGATTCAGCATCGAGGCGCGCGAGATTCCGCATAAGGGGGGCCGGACGATCGGGTACCGGGTGAGCGACGGACGATCCGTCCTCGCCTACGTCACCGATCATGGCCCGATGGCGCTCGGACCGGGGCCGGACGGCTGGGGCGAGTATCACGCGGACGCGCTCGAGCTGGCCGCCGGGGCGGATGTGCTGGTGCACGATGCCCAGCTGCTGGCCGAGGAGATGCCGGCCGAGGGGTACTTCGGCCATACCTGCGCCGACTACGCGGTGAGCCTGGCCAGCCGGGCCGGAGCGCGGCAGGTGGCGCTCTACCACCACCGGCCGGACCGCACGGACGACGAGCTCGATCAGGTCCAGCGCCGGTTCGCCGCGGCGCAGGTTCCGGTCATGGTGGCCGCGGAGGGGAGGATACTCAACCTGTGAAACGGGCCAGCTTCCTGCTCACCCACCCCGGACGCCGCCGCATTGCCGGGTTCGGCCGCCGATGAGATCGCCGGATGCGGTCGTCGTCGGGTCGGGCCCGAACGGGCTGGCCGCGGCCCTGATGATGGCCCGGGCCGGCTACGCGGTCGACGTTTTCGAGGGCGCCGACACGCCGGGCGGCGGGTGCCGCACCGCGGAGCTGACCCTGCCCGGCTTCCGCCACGACGTCTGCTCGGCGGTGCACCCTCTCGCCGCCGCCTCACCGTTCTTCATCCGGACTGACCTCGCGGCGCGCGGAGTCACCCTGCTGACGCCCAGGGTGGCCTTCGCCAATCCGATCGACGGCGGGCGGGCCGGCGCGGTCGCCGGATCGGTGCCGGACACCGCGAACGGCCTGGGCGCGGACGCCGCCGCTTACCGGCGGCTGCTCGGCCCGCTGGTCCGCGACGCCGGGTCCATCCTGCCCGCCATCCTGGCCCCGCTCCGGTCCGTTCCGGCCCATCCGGTCGCGGTCGGGCGCTTCGGCCTGGAAGGACTGCTGCCCGCCTCGCTGCTGGTCCGCGGATTCGGCACGCCGGAGGCCAGGGCGCTGCTGGCCGGGGTGTCCGCGCATTCCTTCCTGCCGCTGCACGCGCCCGGCAGCGGCGGCTTCGGGCTGCTGCTGACGATGCTCGCGCACTCGGTCGGCTGGCCCGTGGTCGAGGGCGGCAGCGGGCGGCTCGTCGATGCCATGGTCGGCGAGCTCACCGCGCTCGGCGGGCAGGTGATCACCGGTCAGTGGATCAAGAGCCTGCAGGAGCTTCCGCCGGCCCGGGCCACGCTGCTGGACGTCACCCCCCGGCAGTTCATCGCGATGGCCGGCGACGCGCTGCCCTCGCGGTACGCCCGGGCGCTGGCCGGGTTCAGGTACGGGCCCGGAATCTGCAAGGTTGACTGGGCGCTGTCCGGGCCGGTGCCCTGGACCGCCCCGGCCTGCCGCGAGGCCGGGACCTTGCACCTGGGCGGCACGTTCGAGGAGACCGCCCGGTCCGAGGCGGAGGTGACCGCCGGGAAGCATCCGGAGCGCCCGTTCTGCATCGTGGCCCAGCCGGGCATCGTGGACTCCTCCCGCGCCCCGGCGGGCCAGCAGACGCTGTGGGGCTACTGTCATGTGCCGTCCGGCTCGACGGTGGACATGACCGCCCGGATCGAGGCGCAGATCGAGCGCTTCGCCCCCGGCTTCCGGGACCTGATCCTGGCCCGGGCCACCCAGACGGCCGCCGAGGTCGAGGAGCACAACCCGAACTACATCGGCGGCGATATCGGCGGCGGCCTCGGCACGCTGCGCCAGACGATCTTCCGGCCGGCCACCCGGTGGAACCCCTACCGGACCGCCCTGCCGGGCGTCTACCTGTGCTCGTCATCCACCTCGCCGGGCGGCGGGGTGCACGGCATGTGCGGCGCGTGGGCGGCCCGCTCCGCGCTGGCTGACATGGGCGGCCGGTAGCGGCGGTCAGCCTTCCTGTGCGTCCCGCAGCAGGGCGAGGTGATCACGGAACACCTGCTCCATCCGGCCGTAAAACCCCACGATCAGCTGCAGCTCGTCGTCGTCATAGCGACCGGCCACCTCCTGCAGGGCCCGGACCATCGGCAGGAAGACCGGGGCGATGTCGCTCACCGCCCGCTCCAGCACCAGCCGGATGACCACCCGGCGGCGGTCCCGGGCGTCCCGCTCCCGGCGCACGAAGCCGGCCTCCTCCAGCCGGTCCGCTACCCCGGTGATCGAGGCGGTGGTGAGGCCGGTGGCCCGGGCCAGCTCGCCCGCGGTCATGTGACCGCTGAAACTCAGGATGTTCAGGCAGTTCAGGTCCGTGGCGTTGATCCCGATCTGGTCGGCCGCGGCCTGGCTCACGAGCTGCATCAGGGAGCTGGTCCGGCGCACCGCCGTGCCGAACGCGGCGGTGAGCTGCTCCCGCCCGGGCGGCCCGGACCCGGCGCCGAACGGCTCGGCCCACGGCGTGTCCCAGCCCGGCGGGCCGGCGCCGCCTGACGATTCCGGCCGGTTCTCCGCCATGCTTCAGCTCCCTGATATTTAAGCTACCTAGATCCTGGCACCTCCGGCGGCCGCGGGCGAGAGCGCGCAGCGATGACCCGAACGCGGCCGGGAGTTGCGGGCATTGGCAAACGATCGGCAAGATGCCCGTGTGGAGCTACCCACCGGTACGGTCACGATGCTCTTCAGCGACGTGGAGGGCTCCACCAGGCTGCTCAGCAGGCTCGGCGACCAGTACGGCGTGGTGCTGTCGGCCCAGCGCAGGCTGCTGCGCGAGGCATTCAGCCGGCATCACGGCACCGAGATGGGCACCGAGGGCGACAGTTTCTTCCTGGTGTTCAGCTCGGCCGTCGAGGCGGCGGCGGCGTGCGCTGACGCGCAGCGGGCGCTCGCCGCCTACTCCTGGCCGCAGGACGCCTCGCCGCAGGTACGGATGGGCTTGCACACGGGCGAGCCGGTCAGGCACGAAGACGGATACATCGGCATGGACATCCACCGGGCGGCCAGGATCGCGGCCTCGGCGCACGGCGGGCAGATCGTGATGTCCGATGCCACCCGTCAGCTGACGGCCGGCCGCCTTCCCGGTACCGGCCTGGCCGACCTCGGCTGGCACCGGCTGAAGGACATCGCCGAGCCCGAGCACCTGTACCAGCTGCTGATCCCCGGGCTGCGGGCCGAGTTCCCGCCGCTGAAGAGCCTGGGCAACCGGGCCAGCCTGCCGGTGCCGCTGGCGCCCTTCATCGCCCGCGGCGCGGAGCTGCGCGAGCTGGCCGAGCTAGTCTCCGGCGCCGGGACCACCCGGCTGGTGACGGTGATCGGGCCCGGCGGCGTGGGCAAGTCCCGGCTGGCGCTCGCGGCGGCGCAGTCGGCCGGGGACCGCTTCCCGGACGGCGTCTACTTCGTCCCGCTCGCGCCGGTGACGGAGGCGGCCGTGATGTGGACGACGATCGCCGAGGCGCTCGGCGTCACCGGAGATGGCCGCTCGCCACCGACATTCTTCGAGCACATCGTGAACCTGCGGGCCCTGCTGCTGCTCGACAACCTGGAGCAGCTACCCGAGGCCGGCCAGGTGATAGCCGAGCTCACCACGGTCGCGCCCCGCATCACGCTGCTGGCGACCTCACGCGGGCCGCTGCATGTGCCGGGCGAGTATGAGTATCCGGTCCGCCCGCTGCCCGTGGGCGGCCCGCCGGAGCCGGGTGCGCCACCCGGGGGCGCGGTCGAGCTATTCGTCCAGTACGCGCGGATGGCCCGGCCGGACTTCCGGCTCACCGCCGGCAACGCCGGGGATGTGGTCGCGATCTGCGACCGGCTGGACGGCCTGCCGCTGGCGCTCGAGCTCGCGGCGGCACGGTCCAGGCTGCTGAGCCCGCGGGCGCTGCTGGCCCGCCTCGATCGCAGCCTGGAATTCGAGGCGGGCCGGGCCGGCCGCCCGGCCCGCCAGCGGACGCTTCGCGACACGATCGCCTGGAGCTACGACCTGCTGAGCCCGGCCACCAGGGCGTTCTTCCGGCGGATGGGCGCGTTCTCGGCTAGCTGCGACCTGGCCGCGGTGGCCGCGGTGGCGGCCGGCGCCATGGATCCGCTCGACGGCGTCACGGAGCTGGCCGACGCTGGCCTGGTCACGGTCCGGGACGGTGCCGACGGCGAGCCGCGCGCCGGAATGCTGCAGACGGTGCGCGCATTCGCGCTGGCCGGACTGGCCGAGGCCGGCGAGCTCGACGACACCCGCACGGTACATGCGTCGTTTTACGCCGGCTTCGCCGAAAAGCTCGTGCCGCATCTGCAGGGGCCGCAGCCGCTGGCCGCCCGCGACCGCCTTGAGGAGGACCTGGAGAACGTCCGGGTCGCTCTCGGCTGGTGCCTGGAGCCAGCGGACGGCGAGCGGCCGCCGCCGGATCGCGTGACGCTGGGGCTGCGGCTCTGCCAGGCCATGAGCTTTTTCTGGTACGCCTTCGGCTATACCGCCGAGGGCCGCCGCTGGCAGCGGCGAGCGGTCACGGCCGCGTCCGCCGAGGGCGGACCGGAGCTGGCCACGCCGCTGCACGGGCTGGCCATCCTGCTGCTGCAGCAGGGCGAGACCGCCGAGGCGAGGGACGTGCTCACGGCGTGCCTGGAGATCTGGCGGGAGGCGGGCGACCAGAGCCGGGCCGCGGTCGAACTCTGCAGCCTGGGCGTGGCCCACTGGACGCTCGGCGACCTGGACACCGGCCGGGCGATGCTACGGGAGAGCATCGGCATTGCCCGGGAGATCGGCGATGGCAGCCGGGAGTCGACCGCGCTCTCCAATCTCGGTGCCATGGAAGTCGGCGCCGGTCACCCGCAGCTGGCCATCGAGCTACTCGAGCGGGCCCGCGCGATCGACGAGGGGCTCGGCAACGTGTGGGGCTGCGCGGTCATCCAGGCCAACCTGGTCAGCGCGATGCTCCGGGCCGGCGCAGGCCGACGACGCTTACGCCTCGCTCCGCGCCGGGGCCGCCGACATTGTCGGGCTGGGCGACATCGAGCTCACCATCGACGTGATCGAGTTGTTCGCGAGCGTCTTCGCGCAGCGCGGGGACGCCGCCCGCGCGGCCCGGCTGCTCGGCACGGCGGAGGCATTGCGTGATCAGGCCGGCATGCCGATCCGCGCTCCGGATGCCGAGCTGCTGGAGGGGTTTCTCGCCGTAGCCCGGGATTCGGTCAGCGCGCGGGAGTGGGACGAGCACCGCATCGCCGGGCGCGCCCGCAGCGCGCAGGATGCGCTGGCCGACGCGGGAGCCAGTAGCTAGCTACCCCGGCCATCGCCGGGATTGCCGGTGGCCAGCCAGCCGCCGGCCATCGGGGATTCCCGGTGGCCAGCCAGCGTCAGGCGCGCTGGGCGGCGATGAAGTCCCGGTACCAGCTGAACGAGGCCTTCGGCGTGCGCTGCTGGGTCGCGAAGTTGACGTGCACGATGCCGAACCGCTGACTGTAACCCTCGGCCCATTCGAAATTGTCTATCAGTGACCAGGTCAGGTAACCGCGCACGTCAACGCCGGAGGTGATGGCCTCATGCAGCGCCCGGAGGTGGCCGTCCAGGTACCTGATCCGCGGCTGGTCATCGACCGCCCCGTCCGGCGCCACCACGTCGTCCGTCGAGCATCCGTTCTCGGTGATGTAGACCGGCGGCAGGGCCGGGCCGTACCGCTCCCGCAATCCCAGCAGCAAGTCGCGCAGGGCGGCCGGGACGATGGGCCAGCCGAAGGCGGTCACCGGGTAACCGGGAATGGGTTCCCGCTGGAACGGCAGCGGCCCGTCCGGCAGCGCGGAGAGCCGCGCCGGGGCGTAGTAGTTCACTCCCAGCACGTCAATGGGGCCGGAGATCAGCTCCAGGTCCCCCGCCCGCACGTAGTCGGGGTCAGCGCCGAGCCCGAAGGCGGACAGGTCCGGATAGGCCCCGAGCAGCACCGGGTCGGTGAAGAGCCGGTTCTGCAGGGTGTCGTACGCGGTGGCCGCGGCCACGTCGGCGGGGCTGTCGCTGGCGGGCCACGCCGGAGCGTAGTTGTTGGTGATCGCGACCTGCCGTACGCCGGCCGAGCGCAGCGCCGCGGTCGCCAGGCCGTGCCCGAGCAGCTGGTGGTGGGCGGCGGGCAGCGCCCCGAGCAGCAGGGTCCGGCCCGGCGCGTGGGTGCCGAGCCCGTAGCCCATGCTCATGACCACGAAGGGCTCGTTCAGCGTGATCCAGAGCGGGATCCGGTCGGCCAGCCGCTCGGCGGCGAGCTGCGCGTAGTCCGCGAAGCGGTAGGCGGTATCCCTGGACAGCCAGCCGCCCTCGTCCTCCAGCGGCTGCGGCAGGTCCCAGTGAAACAGGGTGGGGATAGGCGTGATGCCCCCGGCCAGCAGCGCGTCGGTCAGCCGGTCATAGAAGTCCAGCCCCCGCTCGTTGGCCGGGCCCTGGCCGCCGGGCTGCACCCGCGGCCACGCGATGGAGAACCGGTACGCCGCGATGCCCAGGGCGCTCATCAGCTCGATGTCCTCGGGCCAGCGATGGTAGTGATCAGCGGCGACGTCGCCGGTGTCCCCGTGCCGGACCGCGCCGGCCCGGTGACTGAAGGTGTCCCAGACCGACGGCCCGCGGCCGTCCTCCGCTACGGCGCCCTCGATCTGGTACGCGGCGGTGGCGGCGCCCCAGGCAAAGCCGGCCGGGAATCGTGGCATCGGAAGATCGTTCACACGGTGATCGTATGACGGCCGATGCGGCCGCGGAACCAGGGCGCTAGCCCGGCTGGGCCGAGGGCGCTAGCCTCGGCGGATGGCCGACCGTGAGTTCGTCCCCGCTGACTTCGCCGTTCCGCGCGAGCTGGTCGCGCCGCCCTTCCGGCTTGAGCCGCTGGGACCGCAGCACAACGCCGCCGACTATGCGGCGTGGACGTCCAGCGTCGAGCACATCAGGGCGACGCCGGGCTTCGCCGGCCGCGACTGGCCGGATCCGGCGATGTCACCGGACGACAACCTCGGCGACCTGGTGAAGCACGCGGCTGACTTCGCCGAGCGGTCCGGCTTCACCTACACCGTCATCGAGATCGCCAGCGGCGAGATCATCGGCTGCGTCTACATCTACCACCCGCGCCGCGACGAGGATCGCGATGCCCGCGTCCTGTCCTGGGTGCGCGCCGACCGGGCCAGCCTGGACGTGGCCCTCTACCAGGCCGTCAGCGCCTGGCTGTCCGCCGCCTGGCCGTTCAGCGAAGTCAGCTACAACCCGCGCTGACCCGCGCGGCGCCGGACCCGCCCCGCGCGAGCGAACGGCGCTGACGTGCCCGCTGGCCTCAGGCGCCGCTGCCGCCGTCGGCCATGGCGGCGTCCACCTCGGCCTGGCGGGCCGCTAGCTCGGCTGCGTATTTCTCCTCGTCGACCCGCTCGGCGATGGCCTCGTCGTCCCGCATCAGGGTCTCCAGGTCTGTCTCAGCGGCGTCGAGCACGCCGAGATCGGCGTAGGCGCGGCGGACCTTCGGCCCCCACAGCCCGATGTCCCGGACGCACGGCACGATCCTGGAGAACAGCAGCGTGCGGAATGCCTGCTGGACTGGCGCGTGCTCAGAGAACTCCATGCACTCCGCCACGTCGAAGCCCAGCCGGGCCCAGACTTCCTGGGCCTGGAACCGGCTGCGCATGAGGTAACAGCCCTCGACGACGAACTCCTCCCGGTCCGCGCGCTCGGCGTCGGTGAGCTCGGCGTAGTAGTCACGCAGCGCCAGGCGGCCGAACGCCACGTGCCGCGCCTCATCCTGCATGACGTAGGCGAGCAACTGCTTGACCAGCGCGTTGTTCGCCATGTCCCGGTGCACGCCGAATGCGGCCAGGGCCAGGCCCTCGATCAGCACCTGCATGCCCAGGTAGGGCATGTCCCAGCGGGAATCGCTGAGCGCGTCGGCCAGCAACTGGGCCAGGTCCGGGTTCACCGGGTAGTACAGGCCGATCTTCTCCCGCATGAAGCGCGCGAACAGCTCCACGTGCCGCGCCTCGTCCATGGCCTGCGTGGCGGCATAGAACTTCGAGTCCATGTCCGGCACCGACTGCACGATCCGGGCCGCGACGGTGAGCGCGCCCTGCTCGCCGTGCAGGAACTGGCTGAACAGCCACGCGGACAGATGATGATTCAGTTCCGCCCGTTCCGGCCCGGACAGCTTCTCCCACTGGCGGGACCCGTAGATCGGGCAGAATTCGTCGCCCATCTGCATGACGTTCGCCGGGTCAACCGGCAGCGCCCAGTCGATCCGCTTGGCCGCGTCCCACTGCTTGTCCTTGCCGCGCTGGTACAGGTCGAGCAGCCGGCTCCGGCCGTCGTCGTACTCCCAGCTGAACCGGCTGGCGCCGGTCGCGGGCACATCCCAGGTACCTGGCTCGACCGGCGTGGCGTAGTGCTCGTAGGTACCCACGGCAGCCTCCTCGGCAGACGGTAAATCCGACATTACCCGCCAGTACCCGACTGTTCCAGAGCAGCTACTGGTGCATCGGGTCCTCATGATCGACGTGGCCGGCCAGCTCAAGCTGGAAGGTGGAGTGCTCCACGTCAAAATGCCCGCGCAGGCAATCCTGCAGCCGGTCGAGCATCATCCCGCTGCGGCCGTCGGCCAGGATTTCCGCATCGACGACGACGTGCGCGGAGAGCACCGGCAGGCCGGAAGTGATCGTCCAGGCATGCAGTTCGTGCACGCCCCGGACGCCGCCGAGTTCGGTCATGTGGCGGCGGACCTCGGTCAGGTCGATGCCCCGCGGGCTCGCCTCCAGCAGCACGTCGACTGCTTCCCGCAGCAGCTGCCAGGTCCTGGGCAGGATCAGCAGGCCCACCGCCAGCGAGGCGATCGGGTCAGCCCGGGTGAAGCCGGTCGTGGCGATCACGATTCCAGTGACGATGACCGCCGCGGCGCCCAGGGTGTCCGACGCCACCTCAAGGAACGCGCCGCGCAGGTTGAGGCTCTCGGCCTGGCCCCGGCGCAGCAGCAGCAGCGAGACGCCGTTGGCGGCCAGCGCGATGACGCCGAATACGATCAGCAGCCCGCTCTGCACCGGCGATGGCGATATCAGCCGCCGGATGGCCTCGATGAAGATGAATGCCGCCATGCCGAAGAGCAGCACCCCGTTCACCATCGCGGCCAGGATCTCGGCCCGGGCGTAGCCGAAGGTGCGCCGGGCGGTGGCCGGCCGGGCGGCAAAGTAGGCGGCCAGCAGCGATAGCCCGACGCCCGCGGCGTCCGCGGTCATGTGCGCCGCGTCGGCGATCAGCACGAGTGAGCCGGTGATCAGGGCGCCGATGACCTCGGCGATGGCGATCAGCGTGGTCAGGGCGAGGACGGCGGTGAGCGCGCGGCGGTGCCGCCCGGTGGCGGTGAGCCCGTGCTGGTGCGAGTGCCCGCGGCCGGCCGACCCGGGGCTGCGAGTGTCCGGCGGCGAGTGCCCCGGCGGTGTCATGTCCGGCCCCGCGGCGTCATCTCAGGCCCGGGTGCCAGGTCAGACCCAGCGGCGTCATGTGCTGCCTGACCGGGTCATGTCTTGCTGTCCGGGTTCCGGCGGTCGCGCCGTGTCTTGCCCCCCTCCCGCTCGGCCGGGCCAGGCGGGTTGGGCGAGCCTTGCGCGAGCAGCTCATAGGCAGGGTTGATCATGACGGGCGCGCCGTCCTGAATGCCGACCGGCCCGCGGAACCTGATCCGGGCGCCGCAGTCCAGCCCGGGGATATGCGAGCGCCCGTAGAACAGGGCGGTCAGCTGGCCGGTCGAGTCCGCGATCTCGGCGGCGAGCACCGTGTTGCGCTCCACCGGCCGGATCTCGACCGCGAAGATGCGGCCCTCCACCGTGGCCCGGCCGGGCCCGGTCAGCGAACTGATCGGGTTGACTCCGGCGGACGGGACCGGCCGGTCGTAGGCGTCGGCGGTCGGGACGCCGATGCCGGCCAGGTCAGTCACGGCGGCGGCCTCGGCGGCCGCCTCATCCTGGCTGGCGGGCACCGGCTCATCGGGCACGTCCTGGCTGGCCCGTCCGCCGGCGCCCGGCTGGCTGGCGGGGCCCGGCTGGCCGGCCGGCTCAGCCGGGGCGGGGGACGCCGTCCGGTCGGCCGGTCCGGGCTGGCCGGTCAGCCCGGGCCGGTCCGGGGATCCAGGCTGGCTGGCCGGGCCCGGCGGGGCCGTCTCCGCGCTGCGCGGGCCGGTCTCCTGGCCCGGCGCGCCAGTCTCCGCGCCCGGCCCGCGCTCGGCGCTGGCCCGGGCCTGGCGATCGCTGATGCTCTCCAGCCTGCTTCGGACGTCGAAGGGCACGATCGTCGCCGCCGCGTGCGGGATCCGGCTGACCACCCCGGCCATCTTGTCTGCGGTGCGGTCATGCAGCAGCCGGCCCAGCAGCGGTGAGTAACTGCGCCGGGGCAGGATCGCGGTGACGCCCACGCCGGGCAGCGCCGCCTCGGCGTCGACTAGCTCGGCCGCGGCCCGGGCCAGCCGCCGGTCCGGGCAGTCGATGAACTCGAGCACCACGCCCGTGTTGGCGCGCAGCCAGGCCTGGCGCAGCTTGTCGGCCTGCACGCTGTCGATGACGAAGTGCACGCCGCGCAGCGTGGTTGGCCGCAGGCTCCGGGCGTACCGCAGCGCCGCGAGCGTGGCGAGGTCGCAATCGTCCACGAAAACGTAGACCGCGCGGCGCGCATAGGTCGGTGGCTCGGGCGGCCGGTCACGGCTGCTGATGCGCTCAAGGACATCCGCCTCCATCCGGTATTCCCGGTTCAGCCGGATGAGGGCGGGCACGCCGATGATGAAGAGGATGACGACGAGCCAGGCGCCCTCGGTGAACTTGACCACGATGAAGATGAGCACCACGATCAGCGAGGTCACGCCGGCCGAGAAGTTGATGACCAGCCGGCGCCGCCAGGCTGATTCCCTGACTCGGTGGTGGTACTTGGCCATGCCGAAGCCGGCCATGGTGAAGGCGGTGAACACCCCGATCGCGTAGAACGGCACGAGACTGTTGACGTTGGCCCCGGCGACGGCCAGCAGGGTGCACGACAGCACCGCGAGCACGACAATCCCGTTCGAGAAGACCAGCCGGTGGCCGCGCTTGGTCAGCCAGCGGGGCAGGAACGCGTCCTCGGCGACGAAGCTGGCCAGGAACGGGAAGCCGTTGAAGCTGGTGTTGCCCCCGGTGTAGAGGATCAGCGCCGTCGCCGCCTGGACCACGATGAACATGGCGTGGCCGAAGACCGAGTACCCGAAGACAATCTTCGCTTCCTGGGCGATGACCGTCGGCACCCCGGATCGGAACGGTGCCGCGTGCGTGACATGAGCCAGCCAGGAGATTCCGGCGACGAGTGATCCCAGGATGACGCCCTCAATCACCAGCACGCGGCGGGCATTGATTCCCTCCGGCGGGCGGAACGCCCCCACCGCGTTGGACACGGCCTCGATGCCGGTCAGCGACGACCCGCCATTGGCGAACGCCCGCAGCAGGACGAAGATCAGGCCGAACGTGATCAGGCCGCTCTGGCTGTGCGGTACCCCGTCCCCGTACTGCCCCGGCAATGGGTAGTGGTAGTGCCCGAGCGAGCCGAGCGATTCCCGGAGCAGGCCGACCGCGATCATGATGATCACGACGGCGGAGAACAGATACGTCGGCACCGCGAACGCCCGCCCGGCCTCGCGGATCCCGCGCAGGTTGCCGAAGCACATCAGAATCACGATGGCGATCGAGATCAGGGTGATAAGCGCCGGGTGGTTGATGGCCGACACAGCGGATGCGACGGCGGCCGTGCCGGCCGCGATCTGCACGGCGACGGTAACCACGTAGTCGATCAGCAGCGCGACCGCGGCGATCTGCGCCACCCTGGGCCCGAAGTTCTCGCGCGCGACCACGTACGACCCGCCGGCCCTGGTGTAGACCGAGACAACCTCCCGGTAGGACAGCACCACCAGCACCATCACGAACAGGACGACCCCGGTCAGCGGCAGGATGAGCGTGAACGCCGTAATGGCCAGCCCGCCCCTGAGCAGCTCGATCAGGATCTCCTCGGTGCCGTACGCCGAGGAGGAGATCCCGTCCGGCGCGAGCACGCCGAGGGCGAGCGCCTTGGACAGGCGCTGCTCGCTGAGTTGCTCGTTGACCAGGGGCGGCCCGAGCAGGCGCCGTTTGACCGCGTACCCGGCGCCTTCCGGGATGGCCTTGGCCCCGCCGAGAAGTCTGCTCGTCTTGCGCATCGCCACGCCGCTGCGCCTCCGCTCGATCGCGCCCTGACGTGGCCTTCATACCATCGCGGCGGCTGACCGCCGAGCCTGGCGTGGCCGGACCATGTCAGAACCTACCCGGGGGCCTGCCGGCGGACACCTCCGGGGGGCGCGCACCACAGCGTAACTCTGCGTTCACCCGTGCCTGTCATGGTGATCTGGGTACCGGTGCCGTGACAGGCTGGTCCGGATATAAAGCAGGCCGTTCCAGATAGCGGAAGAACTACGGCATCGGGTTACCCGATCAGAGAGGCAATGCCATGACGACGACACCGGCGGCACCGGCACCGCAGGCAGGCAGCGTCCGCACGCTGCACCTGTCTGAGCTGCTGCGGCGCCCGCTCACGGACCGCGGGGGCGAGTCGCTCGGGCGGCTTTCCGATGTCATCGTCCGGCTCCGCGGCGCTGAGCTCCCGGTGGTGACCGGGCTAATCGCCGCGGTCGGCGGCCGGGAGGTCTACGTGCCGATCGAGCAGGTGGGCTCGATCGGCGGCGAAGTGCTGAAGCTGACCAGCGCCAAGCTTGACCTGCGCCGGTTCGACCGGCGTGAAGGCGAGGTGCTGCTCCGGTCGGATGTGCTCGGGCACCGGCTCATCGACGTGGAACGGGCGCACCTGGTCCGGGCCGCCGACCTTGAGCTGGAGCAGCGTGACGGCGAGTGGGTCCTGACCGGCGTGGACATCCGGCGCAAGGCCCGCCGGTGGCTGGGCCTCGGCGGGGGGGCCCGGGAGTCTGATGACCACACGTTCCGCGAATGGGCCAGGTTCGAGCCGCTGATCGGCCACACCGGCAGCGCGCTGCTGCGCGGCCCGTTCGCCCGGATACGCCGGCTGAAGCCGGCCCAGATCGCCGACCTGCTGGAGGAGGCGTCCAGGGAGGAGGAGACCGAGATCCTCGGTCAGGTGCACGCCGATCCCGAACTGGAGGCGGACGTCTTCGAGGAGCTCGACGAGGACCTGGCCACCCGGCTGCTCGGGGCCCGCACCGACACCGAGATCGCCGAGGTACTGGCCAGGATGCGCGCCGATGATGCCGCGGATGCCATCGCCGAACTGCCGCAGCGCCGCCGCCAGCCCGTGCTCGACCTGCTGCCGCCGGGCCAGCGCACCAAGGTACTGACCCTGATGGGCTTCAATCCCACCAGCGCCGGCGGCCTGATGGGCGTTGACTTCCTCGCCGTTCCGGCCGGGGTCAGCGTGCAGCAGGCGCTGGATGCCGTCAGCCAGTCGGCCAGCCTGCAGCCCGAGGCACTGACCAGCGTGCACGCGCTGGACGAGCGCGGCCGCCTGTCCGGCGTGGCCCGGCTGGTCAGCATGGTGCAGGCGGATCCGTCGGCCTGCCTCAGTGACGTCTATGACGATGATCCGGTGCGGGTGGGCGCGGACACCGACGTGGTCGATGTCGCCGTCCTGATGAGCGACTACAACCTGATTACCATCCCGGTCGTGGACGACCGCCGCCGGATGATCGGCATCATCACGGTGGACGACGTGCTCGAGGTCACGCTGCCCGACGACTGGCGGCGCCGGGAGGCCGCGCAGCCGCCGGACGCGCATCGCGGGGAGCCTACGTGAACGATGCTCCCGAGGAGGGCCGGGCCCCAGAGCAGCAGGCCCCGGAGCAGCAGGCTCCGGAACAGCAAGCTCCGGGGCGGCAGGTCCCCGGGGCGGCAGCCGCCACGGCCGCGCCCGCCGGGCCGGCCGGGTCCGGCGCACCGCCGGGCGAGCCTGCCTCGCCGCCGGCCAGGCCCGCACCGGCGGCCGGGCCCGGCCGGCCTGCGTCGCCGCCGGGCGGGGCCGCTCGGCTGGCCGGGTCCGCATCGCCGCCGGAGGCACCAGCCGAGCGGCCGCCTAGGCCCGCAGCGCCGCCGGCTGCCGCCCCGCCGCCGCCGCCCGCCGCCCGGCCGGCCATGACCCTGGCCCAGCCGAGTGCCGTCCTGGACGAGGCCCACCTCGGCGACATCGAGGGGGCCTTCGGCCGGATCAGGCTCGATGACGAGCACCGCTCCGACATGCGGCGCCGGCTGGTCACCTTCCTCGCGATCGTCGGGCCCGGCCTGATCGTGATGGTCGGGGACAACGACGCGGGCGGCGTGTCCACCTACGCGGAGGCGGGCCAGAACTACGGCTACAGCCTGCTCTGGGTGCTGCTGCTGCTCATCCCGGTGCTCATCGTCAACCAGGAGATGGTGGTCAGGCTCGGCGCGGTCACCGGCGTCGGCCACGCCAGGCTGATCAATGAGCGGTTCGGCAAGTTCTGGGGCTGGTTCAGCGTCGGGGACTTGTTCCTGCTGAACTTCCTGACCATCGTCACCGAGTTCATCGGCGTCTCGCTGGCGCTGGCCTACTTCGGGGTTAGTCCCTACATCGCGGTGCCGATCGCCGCGGCGCTGCTGGTGGGCATCACCCTGAGCGGGAGCTTCCGCCGGTGGGAACGCGCCATGTTCGTCTTCATCGGCGCCAGCCTGCTGCTGATCCCGCTGGCCCTGCTCTCGCACCCGTACTACGGCCAGATCGCGAGAAGCTTTGTCATCCCGGGGATCCAGGGCGGCATCAGCTCGAAGGCCGTCCTGCTCGTCATCGCGATCGTCGGGACGACCGTCGCGCCCTGGCAGCTGTTCTTCCAGCAGTCGAACGTCATCGACAAGCGGATCACGCCCCGGTTCATCCGCTACGAGCGGGCCGACACCGTGCTCGGCTCGCTCGTGGTCGTCATCGGCGCCGCCGCCGTCCTGGTGGTGGCCGTCTACGCGGTCCGCGGCACGGACCTGATCGGGCATTTCACCAACGCGCTCGATACCGCCCGCGCGCTGGGCGACAAAAGCAGGGTCCTGGGCGCGGTCTTCTCGATCGTGCTGCTGGATGCCAGCATTCTCGGCGCCTCGGCGGTGACCCTGTCCACCAGTTACGCGTTCGGCGACGTGTTCAACCTGAAGCATTCCCTGCACCGCAAGTTCCGCGATGCCAAGTCCTTCTATGCCAGTTACGCGGCACTGGTGCTGGTGGCCGCGAGCATCGTGCTCATCCCGGGCGCGCCGCTGGGTCTCATCACGGTCGGCGTCCAGGCGCTAGCCGGGGTCCTGCTGCCCAGCGCGAGCGTCTTCCTGCTGCTGCTCTGCAACGATCCGGAAGTGCTCGGCCCCTGGGTCAACCCGCCCTGGCTGAACATGCTGGCCAGCGTGATCGTCGGCGTCCTGGTGATGCTGTCCGGCACTCTGGTCGCTACCACCCTGTTCACCAACATCAACGTGACCAAGACCGTGATCTGGCTGTCCGGCATCCTGGCGGCCGGCCTGCTGGCCGCGGGCATCAGGCTGCGGGTTGTCCGGGCCCGGCGGGGGCCGCGCGTCTCGCCGTCGGCGGGGATGTCCCGGACGGAGCGAAGCAACTGGCGGATGCCGCCGCTCGCCCTGCTCAAGCCGGTCGACTGGTCACCGGGGACCAAGATCAGCGTGCTGCTGCTGCGGGCCTACCTGGTGGTGTCCGTGGTGCTGCTGGTGGTGGCCGCCGTCCGCCTCGGGAGTGCCTGACCCGGCCGGCATCGCGCCCCCGGGCGGCGGCTGGCCCGGTGCCCGCATTGCCCCAATCGCCTGCCCTCGGCTAGCCTGGCACACGGAGTCCGGGCTGCCGGCCCAGCCCGGCCGGCCCAGTCGGCCCGAGCGGAGGAGGTGGGGATCATGCCAGGCGAAAGTACCAGCAGCAGTTCGAGCGATCCTCACGAATCCGCGCAGACCTCGCAGCGCTAACCGCACCTGCCGCCCCGAGATAGAACGGGGCAGGCCGGGCTGGCCTTAGCCTGTTACCCGGATCGCTGGCTGACTGCTGCCCCGTCGTGATTGAGCGGCGGGGAGCGGACTGCGGCGAGAAATCCGTTTGGGATGTTGCCCGTCGGCCCGGCCGCGCGCGCTTATCGTGCGCAGGGTCGTGGTGGCGGCTTGTTCCGGTCGGTGGTGCCGGGTCTGTGCCCGAAGCCCTCAGGGGCAGATCGGGAGACCTCTTATGTCACGCTTCCTGCTTTCCCCGGCTCCGCGGCAGCGCCTGGCCGCCGCCGGGCGGCTGCGCAGGCGCATCCTGATGCCCGCGTTCGCGGGAGTCGCTGCCGCTTCCGGCACCGCCGTCAAGGACGGCCCTGCGGTAACCATCCCGGCAGCGGCCGGCCAGGTCGCGGGTGGTACCGCGCCGCCGGACAGCGCCCGGCCGGACAACGCGCGGCCGGACAGCGCGGCGCCTGCCGCCCGCCAGCCGCGCGCCGATCGCCCGGCGGTCCCGGACACTGCGCACCCCGATGACATCAAGGGTGCGTTTGGCACGCTCCGGGCCGGCGCTCATGACGAGCCGGCCAGCTGGGCCGGCGGCTGCGCTGCCTGCTCGCGATCATGGGTCCCGGCCTGATCGTCATGTTCGGCGACAACGATGCCGGCGGCGTGTCCACCTATGCGCAGGCCGGGCAGGACTTCGGCACCCGGCTGCTGTGGGTCCTGGTGCTGCTCATACCAGTGCTCATCGTCAACCAGGAAATGGTGGCCAGGCTCGGCGCGGTCACCGGGGTGGGGCACGCCCGGCTGATCCTGGAGCGGTTTGGCCGGTCGGTGGCCGCGTTCTCGGTCGGCAACCTGATGCTCCTCAACGGGCTGATCATCATCACCGAATTCATCGGCATCGCGCTGGCCGGCAGCTACTTCGGGCTGCCGCGATGGCTCAGCGTCAGCTGCGCCGCGGCCCTCCTGATCGGATTCACCGTCAGCGGCAGCTACCGGCGCTGGGAACGCTGGATGTACGTGCTGATCGCGGTCAATGCCGTTGTCATCCCGCTGATCCTGACCGCGCATGTCAAAGTGATCCCGGCCGCGCACGGACTCATCCCCGGGCTGCCCGGCGGGCTGAATGCGCAGGTCCTGCTACTCGTCATCGCCATCGTCGGAACCACCGTGGCGCCATGGCAGCTGTACTTCCAGCAGTCCATCGTGGTGGACAAGCGGATCACCCCGCGGTGGATCGCCTACGAGCGGGCGGACACCGCGATCGGCTCGTTCGCGGTGGTGATCGGCGCGGCGGCGCTGATCGCCGTCACCGCGTTCGGCTTCGCCGGCACCGCGCTGGCCGGTCACTTCACCAATGCGGGCGCAGTGGCGACTGGCCTGGAGCATACGGTCGGCCATCACGCCGGCGGCATGTTCGCGCTGCTGCTGCTCGATGCCTCGCTGATCGGTGCCGCGGCCGTGACGCTGGCCACCTCGTTCGCGCTCGGCGACGTGGTGGGCGCCCGGCACTCGCTGCAGCGCAGCATCAAGGACGCGCCGCTGTTCTACGGTTTCTACGCGTGCATCCTCGCCGTGGCCGCGGCGGTCGTGCTGCTTCCCGGCGCGCCGCTCGGCCTGATCACCGAGGGCGTGCAGGCGCTGGCCGGGGTGCTGCTGCCTGCTTCCACCGTCATCTTGATCATGCTCTGCAATGACAAGGAAATCCTCGGCCCATGGGTGAACAAGCCCTGGCTCAACGGGGTGGCCGGGGTCATTGTCGGCGTCCTGGTCCTGCTGTCCCTGACGCTCACGGCGGCCACCCTGCTGCCGCACCTGACCGGCCGGCAACTCGCCACCATGCTGGCCGCCGGGGCGGTCATCGGCGTCGGCGCCGGCCTGGGCTGGCTGGTGTCGCGGCTGGTTTCCGCACGGCGGCATCCGGCCGGCCCGGTCGCTGCTGCCGCCGCCGGGACCATGCCGGAAGCGGACCGGCTGAACTGGCGGATGCCGCCGCTGGCGCTGCTGCGCCGGCCGGCCTGGTCGCCGCGACGCAGGCTCGGCATGATCGGCCTGCGGTGCTATCTGGTCGGCGCCGTGGCGCTGGTGATCGTCAAGGTGGTTCAGCTGGCGGTCGCGCACTGACCCGCATTGGCGCAGATCACGGACTCACTGGCGCGGACCACGGACGAGGGAGTTGACTGTCACCCATGGACGACGTGACCGGAGCCCGGCCGGGCAGCCGCTTCGATGCCGCTGACGGTGGTGGCGTCGAGGTCGCCACCGAGACGGGCTCGAAGGAAAACAGTGACCACGTGGTCACCATTCGCGACGCCAAGAACCCGGACGGGCCGAAGCTGATCTTCACGCCGGAGGAATGGCACGCTTTTGTCCTTGGCGTGAAGGACGGCGAGTTCGACCTGGCCTAGAGTTGCCCCCTGTGAGCAGAGCGCAAGTGACGGCATCGGCGGCTACTCCGGACGCAGAGCAGGCCGGCCGGCAGCAGGCTGGCCTGCGCGGCCGGCTGACGCCGGTCAACGTGGTCATCGCGGCCCTGACGCTGCTGGCGCTCGGCCTCCGGCTGTTCTACCTGACCAGGCCCGGCTACCTGCTGGGCGTGACTGAGTACGACGACGGGTCGTACTTCGGCAGCGCCGTGCGCCTGGTGCACGGGATGCTGCCCTACCGGGACTTCGTGTTCGTGCAGCCGCCGGGGATCACGCTGCTGATGACCCCGGTCGCGCTGCTGGCCCGGGTGACCGGCACCGACTGGGGGCTCGCGCTCGCGCGGATCGCCACCATGCTCGTGGGGGCGGCCGGGGTGGCGCTGGCGGGCCTGCTGGTCCGGCACCGGGGCGTCCTGGCCGCGCTGCTCGCGTGCGGGGTAGTGGCGATCTACCCGGACAGCGTCGCGTCCGCCCACACGCTGCTGGTCGAGCCGTGGCTGGTGCTGTTCTGCCTGGCCGGGGCCGTGGCCGTGTTCGACGGGGACCGGATCACCGGCAGCAGCCGGCGGCTGATCTGGGGCGGCGTCGCATTCGGGTTCGCCGGCGTGATCGAGGCCTGGGCCATCATCCCGGTGCTCGTGATCGTGCTACTTGGCCTGCGGTGGCCGCGGCGGATGGCGTTCTACGCCGGCGGTGTGGCGGCCGGCTTCGTGATCCCGGTGCTGCCGTTCGCCGCGCTCGCGCCGCGGATGTTCTACAAGAGCGTGATCGTCGCCCAGGTCGGCGGCCGGGTCAACGCCGCCCGGATGCCCCTGTGGTACCGGCTGCGGGAGATGAGCGGCTTCGCCAACGACCCGGGTGTCCGGCACCTGTACATCCTGGCCGTGATCGCCGGAACCATCGCTTTCGTGATCGTCGCCTGCGTACTCGCCTCGCTGCTCACCAGGCGGCTGCCGCCCGCACTGGAGTGGTTCGCCTACCTGACGACCGCTGCCGTGGTGGGGATCTTCCTGTGGCCGGCCCAGTTCCACTATCACTTCTCCGGCTTCCTCGCGCCCTTCATCGGCCTGTCGATTGCCCTGCCGGCGGCCCGGCTGGTGACCGCGGTCCAGTCCCGTGCCGCGGGTGCGGGTGCGGGCGCGGGTGCCGATGCCGATGCCGGTGCCGAAGGATCTCCGGCCGGACGCTCTCGGGCCGAGGGGCCAGGCGCCGGCCAGTTGCTGTCCTGGTGCGCCGTCGCCTTGGCCGTGGCGCTGATAGCCGCCGGGACGTGGAGTCAGGCCACCTTCGAAAGCAAGCTGTACCCCTCCGCGCCGGTCGCCATGATGGCCGCGGGGGAGCGCCTCATCCCGCCGGGGGCCTGCGTGCTGGCCGACAACTCGGCCTACACCCTGGTCGCCAACCGGTTTCTCTCGAACGTGCCCGGTTGCCCGGTCATCGACGACGGAACCGGCGCCAACTATGCCCTCTCGAACGGGCGCAGCGCGCTGACTGGCGCGGGCCGGGTGCCGGCCGTGGCCGCCTTGTGGCACTCAGCCTTCGCGCATGCCCAGTACGTCTGGCTGACCAGCCTCAGCCGGCTCCGGATCCCCTGGACTCCCGCGCTGACCGCCTACTTCCACGCCAACTTCGTGCGCGTCCCCAATCACACGCACCACTTGCGGCTCTATGTGCGGAAAGGTCTGCACCCGCGCTGACCGGCTGGCCGGCGCGGGCGCCTGGCCCGCCCGGCCGCGGGATCATCCGGCGACCCCGCGGGCCCGCAGGGCCGCGATCTGCGCCGCCGCGTAACCGAGCCCGGCCAGCACGGCATCGGTGTCCGCGCCCGGCCGGGGCGGCGGCTGCGGCAGCCCGGCTGACGTCCGGCCAAAGCGCGGTGCCGGGGCGGGCTGCACCACCCCGCCCACCTCGATGAACACCCCGCGGGCCGCGTTGTGCGGATGAGCAGGCGCCTCGGCCAGCCCGAGCACCGGCGCCACGCAGGCATCGGTGCCGGCGAACACCTCGGCCCACTCGGCCTGGGTCCGGCGGCGGAACGCAGCGGCGATCCTGGCCCGCAGCACCGGCCAGCCCGCCCGGTCGTACTGGCCGGGCAGCCCCTGATCGCCCGGGCCGGCTAGCCCGAGGCCGGCCAGCAAGGCGGCGTAAAACTTCGGCTCCAGCGCGCCAACGGCCACATGGCGGCCGTCGGCCGTCTCGTACGTGTCGTAGAACGGCGCGCCGCCGTCGAGCAGGTTCGTTCCCCGCTGGTCCTGCCACGCGCCGGCCGCCAGCAAGCCGTGCAGGAACGAGGTCAGCAGCGCGGACCCGTCCACCATCGCAGCGTCAACGACCTGGCCGAGCCCGGACCGCTCCCGTTCCAGCAGCGCCGCGAGCACGCCGAGCGCGAGCAGCATGCCACCCCCGCCGAAATCGGCGACCAGGTTCAGCGGGGGCACCGGCCGCTGGCCGGCCCGGCCGATCGGGTGCAGCGCGCCGGAAACCCCGATGTAGTCGATGTCGTGCCCGGCCGTGGCGGCGAGCGGGCCGTCCTGGCCCCAGCCCGTCATCCGCGCGTAGACCAGCCGCGGGTTGCGCCGCGCGCACTCGGCCGGCCCGCAGCCAAGCCGCTCGGTCACTCCCGGCCGGAACCCCTCCACCAGCACGTCGGCATCCTCGGCCAGGCGCAGCAGCACGCCGATCCCGTCGGGATCCTTGAGATTGAGCCCGACTGACCGGCGGCCGCGGCCGAGCGGGTCCGGCGGCGCGACCGCCGCCGGACCGCAGTTCTCGGCGCGGTCCACCCGCAGCACGTCCGCGCCCAGGTCGGAAAGGATCATGCAGCCGAACGGGCCAGGCGCCAGGCTCGCGAGCTCGATAACCCGTATCCCGTCCAGGGGACCCAATCCGCTCGCCTCCCGCGTTGCGGCCAGAACGAAGAGGCAGAACGAATCCTGCGGGCCAGCCGCCCGCCGCCCTGCCTAGCGCGATCGTAATCGGCCGCCATCCAGCGGTTCCAGGGACTCGGACGCTGGCCGCGGCTGGCGAAGGGTGACGAGGGCTTCTTTCGATGATTAGATTCGCGCGCCCGGGGCATCTGGGGCGCCGGGCGGCCAGGCGACCACCCGGACGCTGACACCGCCACTGGGCGCCCCGCCGGTGCGGCCGGCGGGGCGCCCGCCCCGACCGCGAGGCCCGCGCCGGTCCGGCCTGCCGCGCCGGCCGGGCCCGGGAGCGCCGCCGGGCCGCCTGGCAGTCTTGATGCCATGGAGACGCCCGTCGAGACGGCCATCAAGACGCTGTTCGAGCGCGCGGGGTGCGAAGGCCAGCTCTGCGTCCAGTCGCTGAATGGCGCGCCGGAGGTCGCCATCCACGCTGACGAGCCGGTCGTGCCGGCGTCGGTGATCAAGGTGCCGATCGCGCTGGAGGCTGAGACCCAGTTCGCGGACGGGCGGCTCGACCCGCGAGAGCGGGTCACCCTGGCGGCCGCGTCCCGGACGCCTGGCCCGGTCGGGTTCTCGTTGTTCAGCGACGACGTCGAAGTATCGTTGCGTGACCTGGTGGTGGCGATGCTCACCATCAGCGACAATCACGCGACCGACGTCCTGCTGCACCGGGTGGGCATCGATGCGGTGAATGCCAGCTCGGCGCGTCTCGGGCTGACGGGCACGGTCATCACGGGCGACCTGCAGACGATCATCGACTCCATCGGGCGGGACGCGGGATTCGCCGGCTGGGCGGCCATGTCCGCCTGGGGGGCGCAGCCGCACTCCGCGGCGGAGGAAGATCAGGTCGTCCGCCGGATGCTCGGCGCCGGCGCCCTGACCGCGAGCCGGACCACCCGGACCACGCCGCGGGACATGGCCAGGCTGCTCCGGCTGATCTGGTCCGATCAGGCCGGGCCGCCGCCGGCCTGCCAGCGGATCCGCCAGCTGATGAGCCAGCAGCTGACTAAGCACCGGCTCGCTTCCGGCTTCCAGTCGCCGGTGCGCGTCGCGGCCAAGAGCGGCAGCCTGGTGGGCGTGGTGCGGAACGAGATCGGCGTTATCACCTACCCGGACGGCGGCGGCTACGCCGCGGCCGTCTTCTGCCAGGCTCACCAGCCCTGGCAGGGGGATGCGGCCATCAACGCCGCCATCGGCGCGGCGGCGGCCGCCGCGATCAGCATGCTGAGCGGCTAGCCACCTGACAAGTCAGACCGGGGTGACCTTTCCGCTGGGCTGCGGGACCGTGGACTCCGGGACGGTGGGCCGCGGGATCGTGGGCTGCGGGACCGCTGAGCCGGCACCGGAAGGCGTCCCGGCCACGGCGCCGGGGCGGGCCCGGCCGAAGAACCGCGCGCCGAGCGCCGCGGCCAGGCAGGCGAGCGGGACGGCCGGAATCACGTACCGGTAGGCGAACTCATGCTCGGCCACCGGCAGGATGGCGATCAGCCCCGCAGCGGTCCAGGCCAGCGCGGCGGCGGCGGACCGGGTACGCGGGACGACGATGCCGGCCAGGCCGATCACCACAATCAGGCCGAGCAACGGCCCCGGCAGGTGGATCCGGTCCTGGTACCGCACGACCAGGTCGGCATACGGCTGTCTTACGTGGATCCCCAGGGCCACGCCCAGGTAAGGCGCGATGCCCGCGGTGGTGCCGAGATACCCGCGCACGGCGGCGAGCATGTAGTGGCGGTTGGCCACGCTGAGATCGATCGGCGGGGGCTCCGTGCCGGGGAAATGCAGTGTGTCCGAGGTAGTGAAAGCCTTCAGGACGCCTGTCCCCACGACCCGGGCGTACGCCAGCGGCTGAGCCTCGATGGCCAGGATCGCGAAGTGCCTCGCGCGGGCATTCCTGGCCTGCGTGAACGCGGCCGTGTCGGGCACCGGCCCGGGCGACGGCGGCTGCCATTGCCAGGCGCGATGATCCCAGAGGTACTCCCTCGGCAGGAACCGGCCGTCCACCGTGGGCTGCTCCCGCGAGATCGGCTGCCGGCCTGGGCACAGGGCCCTCAGGCTGGGCGGCGGCTTGATCGTGGCGCAGTTGGCGAATGACATCGTCCGCGACCACAGGAACAGCCCGTCGCTCCTGGTCAGGCCAATCGTGCCGGACGCCGCGGCGAACCAGGCGACGTATCCGGCCACTGGCAGCAGCCCGGCGGCCAGCGCGGCCCCGGCCCGGCGCCAGCCCGATCGCCGCACCAGCAGGTAGCCCGCCATCAGGAAAATAATCGGCAGCGTGTCCGGGCGGATCACGGTCGAGGCGCCCATCAGCAGCAATGCCGTAGCCGACCGCCAGCCCGACGGTGACCTGCGCGTGAGCAGCACGGTGAACGACGCGATCATGAGGAACATGGCCAGGATGTCGGCCATGATCAGCTGCTCGAGCAGCAGCTGAGCCGGGTCGAACAGCACGGGCGTGGTGGCGAGCGTGGCCAGCCAGGCGGAGACGCCCCAGTACCGCAGTATGGCGTAGATCATCACGGCGATGCCCAGGCCCATCAGGTGCTGCAGGGCCGCGATCAGGAGCAGCGAGTGGAAGGGCCGGAGCAGCCACAGGAAGGCTGAGTACCCGGCCGGATTGACCGGATTCGGCGTGAGGTGAGTGGCACCCCACAGGTAGTCGTAGGTGTCCAGCTTGAACAGGGCCGCGGGCGCGTACGCCACCATGACGATGGCCCGGGGTACGACCCCGAGCGCCAGGGCCACGGCGAATAGCCAGTGACGGCGCAGCAGCGCGAGCAGGCTGCCCGGGCCAGCGCGCCAGTGCCGCCGCCAGGCGAGGGCGCCCGCCACCCGCTCCGACTCGGCCGGGTCGGCCCCGGTGTCGCGGTCTTCCTCGAGCGTCGGCAAGACCAGTCTCCTAGGTCTGGATTCGCGACTATGCAAGCCGGCCCGGCGACGGACAGCCCGGGGGAGGCACCAGGAACGCTTGGTGATACGACCGGGTCTGGTCCGGGCTCCGCGTTGTCCTAGACGACGCCAGGCAACGACATCATGACTCGCCCGGGGCCCGCCGCAGCGTAGAAACGCGGTTTTAGCCGGAAATAAAATCTGCCGTTCACCCGGCGCTTGCCCGGGCCTCCGGCTTCGGCGTCAGTCCGCGCGATCGATCAGCAGGGCCAGCGTGGGGCACCCGGCGACGGCCCGGCGGGCATGCCCGAGCAGTTCGTCCGGCACCGGCTGCGGCGCGATGATGGGATAACCCCACGGGTCCAGGGTGATCCGCTCGGGGAACAGCTCCGCGCAGATCCCGTGGGCCTCGCAGCTGACCGGGTTGACCCGCAGCCGGTAGCTCATGACGCGCCCTGGCCCTGGTCATAGCCGGCCGGGGTAGGCAGCACCGGAGCCCGCCATGCCTGCGGGCAGGGCCCGGACGCCGCGTGCCCGCGCAGGTCGTCGCCGAACACGCGGAGGGCGCTGGCGGCGAGCGCGGCGGTTCCGTCCGGGAGGTGACATGCGCCGCGCCGGGCCACCAGCGTGAGCAGCTGGCGGGCCCAGCTCAGCGTGTCCCGGCCTGGCCGCGCGAAGGCCACCTCGTCGAATGCGTCGGCTAGCGCGGGCAGCCCGTTCAGGCACGGCCCGCACTGGCCGGCGCTCTGGCTGGCCAGGTATCCGATCGTCCGCGCGGTCTCGGCCAGGCCGCAGGCCGACTCGGGGAGCAGGACCAGGACGCCAGGCCCGAGCGCGGCCCCGGCGCTGCGCAGGTCGGCGTCGGTCATCCGGACGTCCAGCGCCGCCGGGTACGGCAGCCAGCCGCCGAAGTAGCCGCCGGCCAGGACCGCCCGGGGCGGCTCGGCCGGCCCGCCCGCGCGTTCGAGCAGGTCACCGATCCGGGTTCCGAACTCGACTTCCTGCACGTTCGGCCGCCGTACCGCCCCGCTGACGGTGATAAGCACCGAGCCCGCCGACCGGGGCTCGCCGAGTTCGCGGAACCACGCGGCGCCGTACCGGGCGATGAGGGCCAGGTGGGCCAGGGTTTCAACATTCTGAACGAGCGTCGGGCGCCCGTGCACCCCCCGCTCGGACGGCCGCGGCGGAACGAAGGCCGGGCGCTGCGGTCCGCCATTCAGAAAGCTGATCAGGGCGGTTTCCTGGCTGGCCACGTATCCGCCGGGGATCTCGGTGACCTGGATCGGCACCCGGCTGATCCCGGCGCGTTCGCGCTCGGCAACGGCCGCCCGGAGCTGGCCGGTCAGCCCGGGAAGTCCCTCGTGCAGGCACAGGTATGCCCGGCTGGCCCCGACCGCCGCGGCCGCCACCGCGATCCCGTCGAGCACCAGATGCGGGGAGCGGTCGAGCAGCATCTTGTCCTTGCCGCTGGCCGGCTCCGACTCGACGCCGTTCGCGACCAGCACGCCGCCCCGGGCCGTACGCAGGAGCCCTGGCTTATGGGCCGCGGTGGCAGCGGATACGGCGGCCATCTTGCGGCCGGCCGGGAAGCCCGCGCCGCCCCGGCCGGCCAGCCCGGCCCGGTCGACCTCGGCGATCAGGGCCGCGCCGTCGGGCCGGAGCGGTACCGGCCCGTACCGGCTGACATGCTCGGCCAGCGCGAGCGGCCGGTCAGACCGGATCAGCCGGGGCAGCTGGCGAGGTGGCAGCGCCTCGCCGTCCCTGGCCGTGGCCCCGGTGACGCTCACCCGGCGCCGCCGCGGCCGGAACGGCGGATCCCGGCCCGGCGGGCACTGGCCGGGGCGCTGCCGCCCCGGGTGCCGGCGAGCTGGGTGCCGGCGGGCCGGGTGCCGGCGGCCGCGGCGGCGCTCGGGCCGTGCCCGCCGAGCAGTGACGGGGGAGTGCCCGCCCGTCGCGCCCAGCCCGGATGCAGCGGCCCGGCCGCGAGCCATGCTCCGCCGGCCACCAGGGCGAGCACCAGGACGAGCGCGCCCATCAGCCGCGCCGCCGGGTGGCTGGGCCATCCGTAGGCCAGCCGCCACCCGAGCAGGCCAGTCACCACGGCGACGCAGCCCAGCGTCAGCAGCAGCACCCAGCGAACTGAGGTGTCCGAGCCGGTGCCCAGTCCGTGCAGCACGGCGACGGGCCAGCAGAGATACGCGGTCCAGTGGACCAGGCGCCAGGTCCGGTAGCTGAGCCGCGTCCTGATCAGGCTGGTCACTGTCGCGGCCAGCATCAGGTCGAAGGCGATTGCGCCCAGGCCGAGCCAGACCGGCCGGTAGGCCGAGATGAACGGGATCACGACGTCCTGGAGCCGGATCGGGACGAAGCCGTCAGCGAGCGTCGTAACGATATGCACGCCGGTGAAGGCGCAGGCGAGCAGGGACGCGTTCCGGTGCAGCCCGGCGGTGATGAACCGCGGCCAGCGGCGGCTCTGATATCGCACCGAGGCCAGCAGGCCGAGCGCCATGCTCGCGGTCAGCAGTACGAGGGCGACTAGCCCGGTGGCCCGGGTGAGGTACCAGAGGGGCGTCGTGGAGGTCACCACGATCGCGGTGGCCGACCCGGCAGCGCTGGAACCGATCATGTGCCCGGCGCGGGCCCGGATGGTGGCACCGGTTCGTCCGGCCACCCGGCGATGACCGCCACGGACCCGTCCTCGCGGACCAGCCGGGCGGGTAGCGAGAGGTCCTCCAGCCATCTGATCGCCGCGTCGCCGCGCACGATCGCCGCCGTGCTCGCGGCGTTCGCGTCTGTGCAGCTCCCGGCCGCTACGCTCACCGTCCGCCAGCAGGAGCGGGCCGGTTCGCCGGTCGCCGGGTCGACGATGTGATGCATTCGCCTGCCATCCCGGGCCCAGGCACGCACCGTGGTGCTCGAGGTGGCCAGCCCGCCCGACGTGATGGACACGGTCTGGCCGGCCGCGTCCGGGCCGGCGGCATGGTCGTCGGTGACCCGTATCCGCCAGCCGCCGGCCGGGACCGGCCCCGCGACCGCGATATCGCCGCCGAGGCTGACCAGTACGCCGTAGCCGAGCTGCCCGGCGATGGCGGCAGCGCACCGGTCCGCCGCCCGGGCCTTCGCGGTCGCCCCGAGATCGAGCTGCGCCCCACCGGCCAGCGTGGCCCGGGGCGGCCCGGTGTCCAGCTGCACGCTGCGCCAGCCCGGCACTGCCCGGGCCGGGGGGACTTGGCTGGCTGGTCCTGAGCTGGCTGGTCCTGAGCTGGCTGGTCCTGAGCTGGCTGAGCCCGCCGGTCCCGGGCTGGTCCGCCCTGGGCCCGCGGTTCCTGGTGCTACGGCTGGCGCAGGCTCCAGCAGTCCGAAGTCGCGGTCGTAGCCAAGCTCCGCCAGGGCCCGCCCGCAAGTCGGATCCACGGCGCCGTCGGTGAGCCGCGCGGCGCGCAGCGCCTCGCCCAGCAGCTCGGCGAAAAGCTCGCTGATGCGGACAGTTGCCCCGCCGGCCGCGTTCAGCGCGGACAGCTCGGAATCGGGACGGAACCTGCTGCAGGCCAGATCAACGGCAGCGAACTCGGCATCCGCGAGCCGCCGGGCGGCGGGCAGCGCGCTGGCCTCGGTGATGAGCAGCGTCGCCGTGGTCCCGAAAACCCTGAAGGTGTCCTGCGCCGGCGCCGCCGCGGCCACCGCGGTCATGAAGCTCCAGAGTTGACCTGGCTGGCCCCCCCGGCAGCGGCCGGGGGCTGCGCCGGGATCACGATGCCGCCCGGTCCGGGCTGGGAGGTCGCCGGGTGCGTGGCCGGGTGGGTGGCCGTGACACCGTGGCCGAACGCGGCGGCGATCAGCGCCGAGCACACGACACCGGCCGCGCCGATCTGCCAGGTCAGCCTGCTCACTTTGCGCAGGCCGTCATCGCGGGCGTTGATCGCGGCACCCGCGTTATCCCGACGCATGATGCGGTCCTCCCTGCTGGTCTGGTCCAGCGTCCCGGTCTCGCCAGGCCGTGCACAGCATGCCTGTCACATCTTAGGAATCGCTGAACGGCCCGTTCAGGTTCACCAGCAGCGCGAACCAGCGTCCTTAACGCACCCTTCCTTTGTACCTGCTGCCAGCGGCCGGGGGGCAATGCAGCTGTACTGCTGCCAGCGGCCGGGGGGCAATGCGGCTGTACTGCGGCCAGCGGCCGGGGGCAATGCGGCTGCCAGTTGCCGGGGGGCAACGCGGCGCCCGCTGCGGGCCAGGGTTCACCTGGCCATCGCCTGCCTCCTGATCAGGCAAATGCGCTGATTCAGCCTCGGGGCGTATCGTCTCAGCATGCGCGGTTACACCCAGGACAAGGATGCCTACCTCAAACGCCTGCGCAGGGTCGAAGGCCAGGTGCGCGGCCTGCAGCGGATGGTGGAGCAGGATGACTACTGCATCGACGTGCTCACCCAGATCTCGGCGGTGACCAGAGCGCTGCAGGCGGTGGCGCTCGGGCTACTCGAAGATCATCTCGGTCACTGCGTCACCTCGGCCATCGAGGAGGGCGGTCCCGATGCGCAGGCGAAGGTACATGAAGCGGCCGAGGCCATATCCCGCCTGGTCAAGTCCTGAAGCGGCCGGGGCCATATCCCGCCCGGTCAAGCCCTGAGGCGGCTGGGGAATGTCCGGCCCGGTCAGCTCCTGAGGCGGCCGGGGCGATGTCCGGCCCGGTCGGGTCCTGAGGCGGCCGGGGCGATGCCCGGCCGGTTCACGTCCCGGGGCCTAGCTTGCTGGTGTCCTCGCCGGCGAGCCGGGCGAAGGCCCGCAGGTTCGCCACGCTCTCGCCCCGCTTGATCCGCCACGCCCACTCCTTGCGGATGGCGGAGGCGAAGCCGATCATGAGCGCGGCATCGAAGTTCTCGTCCGAGTAGCTGAGCACGCAGCCGAGGATCCGGTCGATCTCGTCCGGCGTGATGCAGCCGAGCGGCAGCCTTCCCACCAGGTACACATCGCCGACCGGATCGAGGGAAAAGTGGACGCCGTACATGCGCCCGCTGCGCTCAAGCAGGAACCGGTAGAACCGCACATGATTCTCGTCGGGCTGCCGGCAGAAGAACGCCTCCACGTGCAGGCTGTGCGCTCCGGCGATCAGCCAGGTCATGGTGGCCAGCTTGTGCTGGCCTTCCAGCCGGACCAGGTACGCGCCAGGCCGCGGTGCCTCGAACGACAGCCCGAGGCTGGCCAGGGCCGACTCGATCGCCCTGGCCGGGTCGTCAGCGGTGCTACCCGCCGAGCCGGGCCGGCTCATGCACGCCCGCGCCGGGGGCCATGCTGCGGGGACGCCGCACGCACGTGAACCGCGAACCGCACCTGCTCGCCTCCCTGACCGGACGTGAGTAGCTGGCGTCCCCCCGTCTTCAGGCGGGGGACGATGTCCAGGGACCGGTATACACCCTGAGCGGAGCGGCGACCGTCGCGCCCCGGCCGAACCGGCCGAACCGGCCGGCCGGGCCGCGGGCCGCGGCCGGCGGGCCCGGAGCCCGGCGAGCCGCGAGCCCGGAGCCCGGAGCCCGGAGCCCCGCGAGTCCGCCAGCCGGTGGCCGCTAGGCTTTCCGGCATGGGGACGGTGATTTTGCTCCGGCACGGAGAGAGCGCGTGGAATGCCGAGGGGCTATTCACCGGCTGGGTGGATGTGGGGCTGTCAGAGACGGGGGCCCGCGAGGCCGCGGCCGGGGGAAGGCTGCTCCGCGACGCCGGGCTGCAGCCCGACATCGTGCACACTTCGGTGCTGACGCGGGCGATCCAGACCGCCAACATCGCGCTGGAGGCAGCCGGCCTGCTGTGGCTGCCGGTCCGGCGGTCGTGGCGGCTGAACGAGCGGCACTACGGCGCGCTGCAGGGGAAGGACAAAGCGCAGACGAGGCAGGAGTACGGCGAGGAGCAGTTCATGCTGTGGCGCCGTTCGTATGACGTCCCGCCGCCGCCGCTGGCCGATGACGACATGCTGCCGCAGCTGGCCGATCCGCGGTATGCGCTGCTGCCGGACGAGCTCAGCCCGCGCGCCGAATGCCTCAGCGACGTGGTGCGGCGGATGCTGCCGTACTGGTACGACGCGATCATCGGCGATCTCGCGGCGGGGCGGACGGTCCTGGTCGTGGCTCACGGCAACTCGATCCGCGCGCTCGTCAAGCACCTGGACGGCATCTCAGCCGCGGATATTTCCGGCCTCAACATCCCGACCGGCATCCCGCTCGTCTACGAACTGGACGCCGCGTTCCGGCCTACCGTAACCGGGGGCAGGTACCTTGACCCGGAGGCAGCGGCCGTCGCCGCGGCGGCGGTGGCGAGCCAGGGCCGATAGCGGCGGCCGTTAGCGCGATCCGCGAATCCGGGGCCCTGACTGGGGTGACCTGCGCAAAGAGCTGATATGTACCGCTGTTGTCCGCAATATGAATGTCTTGCGAATAACCGCATGTCGCGGGCCCGGGCCGATGCGCCAGGCCGTGCCTTCCGCGTACCATCTGAGTGTGAGTGTGGGGGTGAACGCTGGTGCGCGGGCAGGTGTCATCGTCACTGCCCGCCGGTGCGCTATGCCCTGCGGGCTGATGGTCCTCCGCCTCGCGACGGGAGCCGCTGCGGCATGAAGATGCAGGCGGCGCCCAGGGCGCACGCCGGTCCCGGCGTGCGCACCCAGCCGGCCAGGTTGCCGGCTGGCATTGCCTCCGTTCTCTCCGTTCTCTCCTCTGCTTCCGTTGTTCTCGACAGCGACGACCGGGTGCTGCTGACAAGTTCAGCGGCCCGTGCGTTCGGGCTGGTCAAGGGCGATGACCTGATCGTGGGTGAACTGCTCGCGCTGGTTCGCCAGGTCCGCAGGAACGGTGAGATCCGCGAGGGCGAGATCGAGGTATCGACCAGCAGCTTCAACGGCCGGACCACGAGCTTCGCGGTCCGGGTGGCGCCGCTGGGCGCCGCTGTCGGCGATGGCGGCCTGGTGCTGCTGCTGGCCGAGGACCAGACGGAGAGCAGGCGGGTCGAGGAAGTCCGCCGGGACTTCGTGGCCAACACCAGCCACGAGCTCAAGACCCCGGTGGGCGCGCTGGCGCTGCTCGCGGAAACCGTCGAGGACGCAGCCGATGACCCGGAGGCGGTCCGCCGCTTCGCCGGCCGGATGCGCCAGGAGGCATCCCGGCTGACCAACCTGGTCCAGGACATGATCACGCTGTCCAGGATCCAGGCCGCCGAGCCGGTCCCCGACCCGATAGCGGTCAACCTGGATGTCGTGGTCGCCGAGGCGCTGGACCGGTGCCGGATGAAGGCGGCCGCCCGGGGAATCGAGCTCGCGGCCAGCGGCCCGCACGGCCTGTCGGTGCTCGGCGACGAGGACCTGCTGGTCACCGCGCTCCGCAACCTGCTGGAGAACGCAGTCGCCTACAGCCCGGAGAAGACCCGGGTGGTCGTCTCTACCCGCCAGTCCAGCGATGATTCGGTCGAGCTCAGCGTGGCCGATCAGGGCATCGGCATACCGGAGCGTGACCTGGAGCGGATCTTCGAGCGGTTCTACCGGGTCGATCCGGCCCGGTCCCGGGCTACCGGCGGGACCGGCCTCGGGCTGGCTATCGTCAAGCACGTCACCGCCGCGCACGGCGGCCAGGTCACGGTCTGGAGCAAGGAAGGCGCCGGATCGACCTTCACCCTCAGGCTGCCGGTCCGCCCGGATGCACCCGATTTCAGCGGCGGTCCAGTCCACGCGATCACGCAATCTGCCAGGGAGGCTGTCTCGTGACACGGGTGCTCGTGGTTGAGGATGAGGAATCGTTCAGCGACGCGCTTTCCTACATGCTGCGCAAGGAGGGATTCGAGGTCGCGGTCTGCCCGACCGGCCCCGACGCGATCGAGACCTTTGACCGGACCGGCGCCGATCTGGTGCTGCTTGACCTGATGCTCCCGGGCCTGCCGGGCAGCGAGGTCTGCCGGACGCTGCGCGAGCGGTCGAATGTCCCGGTGATCATGCTGACCGCCAAGGACAGCGAGATCGACAAGGTGGTCGGCCTCGAACTCGGCGCGGATGACTATGTGACCAAGCCGTTCTCATCACGGGAGCTTGTCGCCCGGATGCGGGCCGTGCTCCGGCGCCGAGGCGAGACCGACGAGCCGGTCACCTCGATCATGGAATCGGGTCCGGTGCGGATGGACGTCGAGCGGCACGTGGTGACGGTCCGCGGCAGCCAGGTCCAGCTGCCGCTGAAGGAGTTCGAGCTACTTGAGGTGCTGCTGCGCAACGCAGGGCGGGTGCTGACCCGGATGCAGCTGATCGACCGGGTCTGGGGCGCGGACTACGTCGGGGACACCAAGACGCTTGATGTCCACGTCAAGCGGCTGCGCGCGAAGGTCGAGGCCGATCCGGGCAACCCGGGGCACATCGTCACCGTCCGCGGACTCGGGTACAAGTTCGAGCCGGTCGGCTGACGAGTCCCTCCAGCCGCGTCAGGAGTCGCTCGGACGGGCGTGGGCGTAGCGCCGGGAGGGCCATCGCATCGGCCCACTACTGTAGACGGACATCCTGCCGCTCTCGGGCGGGCGGGCGCGGCGAGGCGAGGTAACGATCATGTGCCCAATGCCCGGAGATGATGTGACATCCTCCGTTATTCCAGCGCCCCGGCCCTCCCATCACTCCGGCCCCGGCTATGCGGCAAACGCCAAAGCGCCCGACTTCGAACTAAGCAAGCCACTGAGCGACGCCGCGGCACGGTGGCTCAACCTGGTTCCCGCCGAACACCGCCATGAGGGCCGGGAATCGGCGCAGGATGCTCTGCGGACGCTGCGGGAACACACCCGCAGTTGCCCTGATCATCCGCTTGGGGCCCTGTGGGTCGCCCATCGCCACCTGAGGGATCCGGTGCCCGCGGTCCGGATCGCGTCGCTCGTGCTCGCCTCGGAGGCGCTGTGGTGGCTTGGGCATTTTGAGGATGCACGGAGGGCCGCCCAGGCTGCGGCCGACGCTGATCCGGCGTCGGCCCAGGCGCTGTGGCGCCTGGCGGTCGCGCTGTACCGCCAGGGTCGATTCGAGGAGGCAGGCGAACGCCTCGATGACCTTCTGGAAGTGGCCAGCCGGTTCGCTCCCGGGCGGGCGCTACGCGGCCAGGTCATGGTCTGGCTCGACCCGGGCAACCCGGAGGCGGGGCGGCCCGACTTCGCCGCTGCGGCGGCGCTGACCTCCGGTTTGGGCACCTGGGTGGTGCCGTACCGGATGGCGGGTGCTGCCTTCCAGGCGCAGGCTGAAGCAGAGATCAGGATCCATGACTCCGAGACGGGCAGTTCCTCCGGCGCCCTTGCGGACGTGGTGTTGCTGCCGGACAAGCCGCAGATCGAGCGGGGTGTAGATCCGGATCGCCGGTGGCATCTGGAAGGGCCTAGCACTGGGGGCGGCGACTCGGGCAATTTGTTTGGCGGGCTAGGCGGGGACTTCGCTGCGGGGGCACGCTCGCGAGTCCCCTTCGGGATGAGGTTCGTTCTTTATCAGCGGAACATCGAGAACCTATGCCACGACAAGGCGGCTCTGCGCGAGGAGATCCGGAAGTCGGTGGCCGAGCTTTTCGACGCGGCGCTCGAGTCCCACGCGGCGATCGCGATCAAGGGCGTGCCCGAGCAGCATGCCGAGGGGGCAAACGTCCCGGGGGATGAGGACGGCTAGCGGCCGGGCGGGGGCGAACTCGACCCGGGCGTGTCCGTCAGGAGGCGCTCGGACTGGGCGTGGGCGTGGGGGTGGCGCCGGGACTGCCGGTCGGCGAGGCCGTGGGCGTGGGACTGGGAGAGGGCGCCGGCGAGTACGTCGTGTAGTACTGCGCCTGCGGCAGCACCGGAACGCTGACCGGGATGCGGCCCGCATTCTGGAAGTTCATCACCACGCGGATGTCAGTGCCGCCCGCCAGCTCCCGCGTCAGGTTGACCAGCACCGCCTTGGGCTGCGGGCCGGTCAGCAGGATCTCCTGGTACTTCCCGACCCGGACCGAGCCGCCCGGCAGGTGCACCGACTCCGCCGTGCCCGGAGCCGTGATGCTCAGCAGCCGGTCGGGTGCCCCGTTGTTGTAAAGGGCGAAGAACAGGCCAGCGGACTGCCCGGCCGCGAGCGACGAGTTGGTCGGCGCCCCGAGTACGAACATGTCCCTGATGTCGATTCCGTGCTGCACCAGGCCCGTGCCCTCGGTCGGCGGATGCCATTGCTGCGTCGGCGCGTTGGTGCCTGCCTCGCATCCGGCGAGCGCGGGAATCAGCGCGGCGACGGCCGCGATAAGCAGGCGGCGCGGCAGCATTGCCCGCCGGCCAGTTCCGTGGCTGCTCCGGATCACGACGTGCTCTCCTCGTCAGCGTGATGTGAGGCACTGCGACGCCGCAAAGCGTAGTCGCCACCTTGATCCGGGCCGGCACCGGCCCGGTCCGGCCCGGCGGGTTACGGGCTGGCCGGGGCGAGCGAACTAAGCTGGCCCGCCGCCAGCGGCGATCCTGGCCCGATAACACGCACGGTGGGGGTGCCGTCGGCCGCCACCAGGACAGCGGTAAGCCCGTGCCGAGAGGCGGTAAGCCCGCTCGGGTTGTAGGCCCTGGTGAGCACCAGGCCGGTGTCGTCAGCCACGCGCGCACGGGGGATCCGGGCGCCGTCGGCCAGGTGGCGAACCTGCCGCATGTCCGCGGTCTCGCCGACCAGGTACAGCCGGACGCCAGTCGCGGCCCCGACCCGGCGCCTGAGCTGCCGTAGTTCGGCGACGCACTGGCAGCCGGCCGGCACCAGGGCCAGCACCGAGGAGGTCAGCGACGTGAGTTCGACGGGCCGGCCGGCAATGACTACCTTCCCGGCGGGCAGCCCGGTCGGCGCGGGGCTCCGGCCCGGTGCCGGGCCGATCGAAGCGTGCGTCGGCCGCCCCGAAGACGCTGATGGCAGTCGCGGGGCGCGGCCCTGGCCGGCGGAGAATACCGTGAGCAGCACGCCGGAGATCAGGACTATGGCGAGACAGCCAGCCAGCAATGGCAGCACCAGGCCGTCACGCGTCAGCGGCCCCTGCAACCGCCCGATGCGCACCTGCCGCCGCAATGCGCGCAGCTCGCGACGGTATGCCTGCACGTCACGATCGAGTTCCCGGGCATCGTCGGGAATCTCGATGTCAACCGGGGGGAGGCCGAAGTCATCCCGGTCTGGTTCACCGCCAACGTTCACGCGCACCTCTCCGGCATGACCGGCCACGTCACTCTCCAGTATGCGGCCCCCGGGGCCATCGCGTTACCCCGCAACCGGGCCCGGATGAGGGCTGCGGAGCCGCCCGGCACCCGGGGAGCGGCGGGGCGGATACCGCCCGGCCACCCGCCGCCGCCGGCCGGCCCTCGCCACCGCGCCGGGCCCGCCGCCGGGTGATCGCTAGCACCAGTCCGGACGCCGCCCGCTCCTGATCAATTTGAACCTCTTGAATTGCGTCACTGACCTGCGAGTATGCCGCAAACGACGGCTAATCGCCCCTGTTCGGCGTGGTAACATGGCTACAGCGGAAGGGGTACATGCCACATGTCTTTCAAGGTCGGCGACACTGTCGTCTACCCCCACCATGGGGCTGCTCGGATCGAAGAGATCGAGACCCGTTCGATCAAGGGTGAGGAAAGATCTTACCTCGTGCTTAAGGTCGACAAGGGCGACCTGACGGTGCGCGTTCCCGCGGACAATGCCGAGCTGGTGGGCGTCCGGGATGTGGTCGGGCAGGAAGGGCTGGAGAAGGTGTTCGAGGTGCTGCGCGCCCCGTACACCGAGGAGCCGACTAACTGGTCCCGGCGGTACAAGGCCAATCTGGAGAAGCTCGCTTCTGGCGACGTGAATAAGGTGGCCGAGGTCGTCCGTGACCTGTGGCGCAGGGACAGGGAGCGCGGGCTCTCGGCCGGGGAGAAGCGCATGCTCGCGAAGGCCAGGCAGATCCTGGTCAGTGAGCTGGCCCTGGCGGAGAAGACGAATGAGGACAAGGCCGAGGCGCTTCTCGACGAGATACTCGCGTCCTGAGGTTCACCCGGACTCGCAGCTCGCGGGCCTGATGAGGTGGCGTGCCGGCGCAGGAACAGGCCGGGCGTAGTGCTGCTGCCATGCGTTCCGGGCCGGTGATGCCGGTCCCGCTGCCGCGGGTAGGCATCGGCGCTGACGTGCACCCGTTCGGTGACGGTATCGGGCTGTACCTGGCTGGCCTGCTCTGGCCGGGTGAGCGAGGGCTGGCCGGCCACTCGGACGGAGATGTCGCCGCCCATGCCGCGTGCGACGCGCTGCTGTCGGCGGCCGGCCTCGGAGATCTTGGTGCCCAGTTCGGCACGGCCCGGCCGCGCTGGAAGGGTGCCAGTGGTACCGCGTTGCTGGCCGAGACCGCCCGGCTGCTGGCCGCCGCGGGCTGCACCGTGGGCAACGTGGCCATTCAGGTCATCGGGAACAGTCCCAGGATTGCCACCCGCCGGGATGAAGCGGAAAAGGTTCTGTCCGCTGCGCTCGGCGGCGCGCCGGTTAGCCTGTCCGGAACGACCACGGACGGGCTGGGCCTCACCGGCCGCGGCGAAGGTATCGCGGCCATCGCCACCGCGCTCGTGCTGCGCTGACCCGGACGGCGGCACCAGCGGCCGGGCTGAACCGCCGCTTACGCGTCGGGCGGCGTCGGCGAACTCCACATCCGCTCGAACGGAGCAACCGGCGTCATGTCCGGCGCAGGCTCGCCTTCCGTCCCGGGCCCGCCGGCCGGCCCGGCCGCGGGCGCGTGCTCAGCGCCAGCATCGCCGTTAAGTCCCGCTCCGGCATCGGGGTTTAGCTCACCTTCGGTCATGGGGTCGAGCTGACCGCCGGCATCGCCGTCCGGCACCGGCTCGGCAGGTTGGCCGGGAATGGCGTCAGCGGCGGCGGGAATGGCGTCAGCGATAGTAGGGGCCGATGACATGATCGGCGCCGGGTACTCGGGGGCATTCTGCCTGCCGGTGGCCAGCAGTTCGGGCTCACGGGCGCGGGGCACCCAGATCGGCGGATCGACCGCAAAGTGAGCCTCGTCGCTGGTGGGGTCGTCATGACCGGGCTCGGCGTCAAGTGCGAGTTCCGGGGCATGGCCGTCAGCCTGCTCAGCGGAGTGGCCCGGCTCGCCCGCGCCGGTCCATGGGGCCGGCCCGGGCTCGGCCGCGGCGGCCGGCTCGGCTGCGGCGGCCGGCTCGGGCGTAGCGAGGGCCGTCGGCTCGGTTCCAGGCTCGGGCTCGGTCAGGGTTGCGGCTGCGGACTCGGTCAGGGTTGAGGCTGAGGACCCGGTCTCGGCTAGCGGCGCTGGGTCGGTGGCGGCGGCGGGCTCAGCCGGCGACTCGGCCTCGGGCTCAGCTGGCACCTTGGCCTCGGGCTCGGTTGCGGCGGCGGGCTCGGCGCGGCGGCCTCGGTTGCGGCGGCGGGCTCGGCCGGGGGCTCGGGCTCGGTTGCGGCGGCCGCCTCGGTGGCGGGCTCGGCCGGGGGCTCAGTTGCGGTGGCCTCGGCTGGGGGCTCGGTCGCGGTGGCGGGCTCGGCCGGGGGCTCGGTGGCGGCGGTCGCGGTTGCGCCGATGGCGGCGGCCTCGGTTGCGGTGGCGGCGGCGGGCTCGGCTGAGGACTCGGGCTCGGTTGCGACCGCGGGCTCCACTGCGGTGGCGGCGGGCTCCGCTGGGGGCTCGGGCTCGGTTATGGCTGCGGGCTCGGTTGCGGCGGCGGGCTCGGCTATAGGCCCGGCCTCGGTTGCGGCCGCGGCCACACCGAGGGCGGCGGCGTCGGTTGCGGCCGCGGCCCTGACTGCGGGCGCGGGCTCGGTTGCGGCGGGCTCGGCTGGGGGCGCCGGCTCCGGGGCGGGCTCGGGTACCCGAGCCACGGCGGGCGGCCGTTCGGCCGGAGGTGCCGCGTTAGCGCGCGCCTCGGCGGCACGCGCGCGGCGCAGCCGGGCGTTCCTCAGCATGGCCAGCAGCAGGCCAAAGCCGAGCAGTAGCAGCACCCACGGGATGATCGCCACCGTCGCCGCCGCAGCCCGGTGCGGCAGGCTGGTGCCCGTTGCGTGCAGTGCGTCCGCGGCGGCCGCCGCGCAGATCAGCAAGAGCAGGGTGAACCATGCATAGCATCGCGTCGCCAGGCCGGCACCGCGCAGGGATAGGATCGCGGCCGAGGCCACGACCAGCATCGCGTCGAAGATGAGCGGATATAGCCGGGCGAGCATGGAGGAAACGCCCGCGGCTAGTGCAATCGCGTGGATCCCCGGGTAGGAGAGCACGAACGCGGCGGCGGCCAGCACCAGGACGCCAACGATCACGGCCGCCAGCGCGAGGAACCGCAGGGCGCGCTGAGTCTCCGCGAGACGGGATGCGCGCGCAAGGGATTGGTCATTCATCGAGGCGCAGTTCCTTCCTGGCGCGATGCTGTTTCGTACTCCGTCACCTTATAGTCGGAAACGGGAGCGGCCAGTGGGCGCGCCGGGTGGGCACGAGGCGGCTGCCGTGCCGTCCAGTGCCAGGTGGTCGCCGTGCTCCGGTCAGCCGTGGTAATCCGCCGGAATCCCCCGGGAGGAACGGGAGCGCGAATGGCAAGCGCCAGCAGGCTGCACGCATCCTCGCTATCTCAGCGTTAAGGAGACGATATGCCGTATTACCGGGTTACCGGGGAGATTCCCAGAAAGCGCCATGTGCGTTTCCGCCGGCCCGACGGAGGCCTGTATGCCGAGGAGCTGATGGGGGAGGAAGGCTTCGTTTCCGATGCTTCGCTGCTCTACCACGTGCATCCGCCGACCGCGATCGTGAAGAGCGAGGGCCTGGCGGACGCTGCCGCGGAGGCCGCGATCTCCCCCAACCATCCGCTCCTGCCGCGTCATTTCCGTACCGCTGACCTGCCCAGGGGCGGCGATCTCGTGCTCGGCAGGCAGCTGCTGATGGCCAACGATGATGTCCGGATATCCTTCGCGGCCGCTGATTCCGCATCGGGCCTCTACCGCAATTCGACCGGCGACGAGGCCATTTACCTGCGAGCCGGCTCGGCCCGGTTCGAGTCCGTCTACGGCTCGATCGATGCCCGCGCTGGCGACTACGTGATCGTGCCCAGGGGAACCATTCACCAGTGGATCCCCTCAGTCGCCAGTAGCACGGGCGGCGGTAACGCCGGCGGCAGTGACGCGGGCGGCGGCACCCCGACCTATGCCGAGGCCCTCGTTATCGAGGCACGCGGGCACATCCGGCCGCCCCGCCGCTACCTCTCCCAGTACGGCCAGTTCCTTGAGCACGCCCCGTACTCCGAGCGGGACCTGCGCGGCCCGGACGGCCCGCTGCTGGCCGACGGCGAGGACGTGCCGGTGACCGTGCGGAACCGCGGCGGCCTGACCCGCCTGACCTACTCTTACCACCCGTTCGACGTAGTCGGATGGGATGGCTGCCTCTACCCGTACGCGTTCAACATCGCGGACTTCGAGCCGATCGTGAAGCGCACGCACGCCCCGCCGCCCGTGCACCAGACGTTCGAGGGACCGAACTTCGTGATCTGCTCGTTCTGCCCGCGTCCGCTGGACTTCGACGCCGAGGCCGTGCCGATCCCGTACAACCATCACAATGTCGACTCGGACGAGATGATGTTCTACGTCGGCGGCGACTACACGGCCCGTAAGGGCTCCGGGGTCGGCATCGGCTCGATCACCCTGCATCCGTCGGGATTCACCCACGGCCCGCAGCCCGGCGCGGTCGAGGCGGCGATCCGCGGACTGGACGAGGGCAAGGCCACCACCGACGAGACAGCTGTCATGATCGATACGTTCCGGCCGTTGCTGCTCGGCCCGGCCTGCGAGCCGGCCGAGGACCCGGAGTATGCCTGGAGCTGGGGCCGGGCCGCCCGCAGCTGACCAAGTTCCGAGGAGGACCTATGCCGCCGCTACCGCAGCGGGCCCGCGAAATGCTCGACGGCAGGAACTTCGCCACCGTGGCGACGCTCCAGCCGGACGGCCAGCCGCAGACCAGCGTGGTGTGGGTGCGCCGCGATGGCGATGACGTGCTGTTCTCGACCATCAAGGGGCGGCGCAAGTACGCGAACATGATCAGGGACCCGCGGCTGAGCGTGCTGGTCGTCGACGCGGCGGACCCGTATAGCTACACCGAGATCCGGGGAATGGCCGAGATCACCGACGACCCGGCGGCCGAACTGATCGAGGAATTGTCGCAGAAGTACACCGGCGAGCCGTTCGGCGACCGGCCCGGCGAGCGGCGGGTCATCGTGCGGGTACGGCCAGAGCACGTCGTCAGCTACGACTAACCGACTGGCGGTTATCCCGTAGCCTGTGCAGCGTGACGCTCCGCATTTACGACACGGCCACGCGCAGCATTCGTGACTTCGTCCCGGTCACGCCGGGGAAAGCCACGCTGTACCTGTGCGGTGCCACGGTCCAGGCACCCCCGCACATCGGCCACATCAGGTCGGGCGTCAACTTCGACATACTCGTCCGCTGGCTGCGGGCCAGCGGCTACGAGGTGACGTTCTGCCGGAACGTGACCGACATCGACGACAAGATCCTGCGGGTGGCCGAGCAGCAGGGCACGGCGTGGTGGGCGGTGGCGGAGCGCAACCAGCGCGCGTTCACCCGCGCCTACGACGCGCTCGGCTGCCTGCCGCCGGACGTCGAGCCCCGGGCCACCGGGCACGTGCCGGAGATGATCGTGCTGATGCGGCGGCTGATCGAGCGCGATCATGCCTACGCGGCAGGCGGGGACGTCTACTTCGACGTCCGCTCAGCGCCGGATTACGGCTGCCTGTCCGGCCAGCGCCTGGAGTACATGCGCCCCGCCGCGGACACCGAGGCCGACGCCCTGAAGCGGGACCCGCGGGACTTCGCGCTGTGGAAGGGCGCCAAGCCGGGGGAGCCGGCCTGGGAGACACCCTGGGGACCGGGCCGCCCGGGCTGGCACCTGGAATGCTCCGCGATGGCGACCAAGTACCTCGGTGCCACCTTCGACATCCACGGTGGCGGCCTGGACCTGGTATTTCCCCACCATGAGAACGAGCTCGCGCAGTCGCATGCCGCCGGGGACGGGTTCGCCCGGTACTGGATGCACAACGGCCTGGTCGGGGTGGCCGGCGAGAAGATGAGCAAGTCGCTCGGCAACTCGCTGCTCGTGGACGCCATGATCACCAAGGTCAGGCCGGCCGAGCTGCGGTACTACCTGGGCCAGGCGCATTACCGCTCGGAGATCGAGTATTCGGCGGCGGCGCTGGCCGAGGCCGTCACCGCGTACCGGCGGATCGAGGGCTTCGTCAGCCGCGCCACCGAGGCCACCACCGCGCTGGAAGCCGCGGCGCTTCCCGCGCCTTTCACCGCGGCGCTCGACGACGACCTGGGGGTTCCGCTGGCGCTCGCCGCCGTGCACGAGGCCGTCACGGACGGCAACAGCGCGCTGGCGGCCGGCGACGCGGCCGGGGCCGCCAAGCACCTCGCGGAGGTCAGGGCCATGCTCGCCGTACTCGGGCTTGACCCGCTGGCCGCCCCGTGGTCGGCCAGCGGGGGTGACAGCCTGCGGGCCGTGGTCGACGCGCTGGCCGGGATGGCGCTTGAGCAGCGGCAGGCCGCGCGGGAGCGCAAGGACTTCGCGGCCGCCGACGCGATCAGGGACCGGCTGCTGGCCGCTGGCATCGTTATCGAGGACACCGCCGGCGGACCGCGATGGGAGCTCAGCCGGTGACCGGGCGCGGCGGCGGCCAGTCCCGGCCCGGCCCGGGCGGGCGGGCGAAGTCGGGCAAGCCCCGGCCGGGCACCGGCGGCTACGGCAAGCACAAGCTGGCCGGCAAGGGACCGACCCCGCCTGCGCATATGCGGCCCGGTCACCCGGCCCAGCGGCGCGCGACCGCGGCGGCCGGTCCCGCAGCGAGCAGAAACGAGGCACGCGCCGATCAGCCAGCACCGAAGCCAGCCGGCCGCGGGGTGAGCAAGGTACGCGGCGCGGGCAGCGCGGTGGAGGTGGTCGCCGGGCGGAACGCGGTGCTCGAGTCGCTGCGCGCGACGGTGCCGGTGATCGCGCTGCACGTCGGCCCCCGGCTGGACGCCGACCAGCGGATCAGCGAGGCCATCTCGCTGGCCGCGGGCAAGGGTATCCCGGTGGTCGAGGCCGGCCGGGCCGAGCTGGACCGGCTCACCGGCGGCGCCATCCACCAGGGACTCGTGCTCCGGGTCCGGCCCTACTCTTACGCCCACCCCGATGACCTGATCGCCCGCGCCCATGACGCCGGGCAGCCGCCACTCATCGTGGCCCTGGACGGCGTCACCGACCCGAGGAACCTGGGTGCGATCGTCAGGTCGGCGGCCGCGTTCGGCGGGCACGGGGTGCTGGTCCCGGTCCGCAGGTCAGCGGGGGTGACGGCCGGCGCCTGGAAGGCATCGGCGGGCACCCTGGCCCGGGTGCCGGTCGCGCAGGCCCCGAACCTGGTCCGGACGCTGGCCGGCTACCAGGAGGCCGGGCTGTTCGTGGTCGGGCTCGACGCCGCCGCGGAGACGCCCATTGATCAGCTCGATCTCGCCGACGGGCCGCTGGTGCTCGTGGTCGGCTCGGAGGGCAAGGGCCTGTCCAGGCTGGTCACGGAGCACTGCGATGCGGTGGCCCGGATTCCGATCCGCGGGGCCGCCGAGTCCCTGAACGCGGGCGTCGCGGCGGCCATCGCGCTGTACGAGGTCGCCCGGCTGCGGGACGCTGCCGCTTCCTGACCCGGCGCAGGCCGTGCCGGTCCATGATCACGGACGTCAGCCGGTTCCGGCGTTTATTTCCGTGCTCACCGGGAATGCCGCGCGAGATGGTCAGGCGGAGCGGCGGCGCAGGCCGACCACGGCCAGAATCAGCCCGGCCAGCACGATGACCGGGCCGGCCACGGCCCAGAAGGTGTCGCCGGACATGGCGCTTCCGCCGATGGCGCCCACGCCCTGCAGCGTGAAGACGATTCCCGCGAGCGCGATCAGCGCGCCCACGCCGACCAGCAGGCCCCACTTCATACTGACTGCCTCTTCTCTCCGGCCCGGGCCGTGGCGCCGCATGAGCCGCGGCGCCGCAGCGGCCCTGAGCGGGCCGCCGTGACGCGGCCCGCCGCTAGTGCCGTCATCGTCGGAACGGCCCCGCGACCGGAAAGGTTCAGGACTCCGGCGGCGTCGCGTAGGTGCGGATATAGCTTTCGTAGGCCGCGCCGCTGTGGCTGGCCGGCAGCGCGTCGGCGGCCGGGTGCTGGCCGGCCGGGTACTGCCGGGAGATCAGGTCGGCCTGGACCTCCTGCAGGTGCGAGGGAAGCCCGGCCGACGGGGTGGCCGCGAGTGCGGCTGGCACCGTGATCCCGGCCAGCACGTCGTCGCTGCGCGGCGCGGCGAGAGTCAGCACGCTCGCCACGCTCGGCGCGGCGGCATCCCGGGCGGTGAGGGCCGGCAGGCCCCAGCGCTGCTCGACCGTCTTCAGCACCGACGTGTGATCGAACGGGGTGCCGGGCGCGGGCGCGCGGTAGACGGTGCCCGGCGCGATCAGCGGCGAGATGAGGACCGTCGGGACCCGCACGCCGAACCTGCTGAAGTCAAAGCCGAACTCGCCGGCCGTGTTGTCGGGCGGCACCGCCCCCGCGGGCGGCGGCACGTGGTCGTAGCAGCCGCCATGCTCGTCGTAGGTGACCACGAGCAGGGTCTGCGCCCAGCCGGGCCCGCTGCGCACCGCCGCATAGACGTCATGGATGAGCTGCTCGCCCCGGGCCACGTCGTAGTTCGGGTGCTGGCTGTTGCCGGTCGAATTCCAGCTCGGCTCAAGGAAGCTGAAGGCGGGCAGCGTCCCGGCCGCCGCGGCGGCCTGGAATCCGGTGAACTCGCCGAAGTTGCTGGCCGGGGCCGAGTGAATGTCGGTGAAATCCGACTTCGTCAGCGGCTCCGCCTCGTAGCCGTAGATCGCCCAGCTGATCCCGTGCTGGCCCAGCAGGCCGAAGATGCTCGGCGAGGTGAACGTCCTGGTCTTGTCGTCCATGTGCCCCTGGCTGGTCGCCGAGCAGGCGAACGCCCGGTTCGGCATGGTCTCGGTCGGCGCCGAGGCGAACCACTGGTCGCAGACGGCGTAGCCCTTGGCCAGCGCGGACAGCACCGGAAGCGTGTCCGGCGCGAAGCAGCCCATGATGTCGCTGGCCACCGTGCCGGGCACGACCGCGTAACTCTTATCGGGGGTCTCCCAGCCGAGGGTGTAGGCGAAGTCCTTGACGAATCCCTGCATGGCCGGCGGGTCTGACGGGCTGGCCGGGCCGTGGATGCTGCCGAACAGCTGGCTATTGGCCGCCATGTAGCCCTCGCCCGGATCGGCACCGGGCATGAGGTAGGCGTTCGGGGTGGTGGGCTCAATCCGGAAGACGGTGACCGGCTGCCCGGAAGAATCCGGGTTGGATTCGCTTCCGGTCAGGCCAGCGTATTGCTGCCCGGCTGGTGATACATTGCCCTGATCTGTATAGAGAAATCCCAGCATGTGATCGAACGATCGATTCTCCAGCATCAGCACCACGATGTGCTCGATCGACGACAAGCTATTTCCATTGGACATCCCGGCCCCCATTCCGCTTAGTTTTCGCTCAGCTTGCCATCGGTCACGGTGATCTGTCGCGTTACCGGAATGCGTTCCAGCAGCCGGCGGTCGTGCGTCACCAGCAGCAGGGTCCCGTCATATTGCTCCAGCGCCTGCTCCAGCTGCTCTATCGCGGCCAGGTCGAGATGATTGGTGGGCTCATCGAGGACCAGCAGGTTCGCCTCGGCGCGGACGAGCAGCGCGAGATCGGCGCGGGTGCGCTCGCCCGGTGACAGCGAGCCGGCCGGCCGCAGGACGTCCTCCGCCCCCAGGCCGAACTTCGCCAGCAGCGTCCTGGCCTCCCCCGGGTTCTGCCCGGTATGCGCGCAGAACGCGTCCAGCAGCGGGCGGGCCGGATCGAAGGTCCGCCGGGCCTGGTCGATCTCGCCGATCACCACCGACGGGCCGAGCGACCTGCGGCCCGCGGTCAGCGGCACCCGGCCGAGGATCGCCTCGATCAGCGTCGTCTTGCCCGAGCCGTTCGCGCCCCGCACGGACATCCGGTCGGCCCAGGCCAGCTGCAGGTCCACCGGGCCCAGCCGGAACGAGCCCCGGTCGACGACCGCGCCGTCCAGCACGGCCACGACATCGCCGCTGCGCTTCGCTGACCCGAAGCGCAGCCGCAGTTCCCAGTCCTTGCGCGGCTCCTCGACCACCTCCAGCCGGCCCGCCTCGCGGATGGCGGCGGCCGCCCCGGCGCCGGTCTGCTGTGCTCCCTCGGCCCGGGCATGCCGGATGTTCTTGTCCGGCTCCTTCCGCCGGGCGGCCGGGCTGTTCGCCGACCGCTCCCCGGAGCGGGCCCATTCCCGCTGCCGGCGGGCGCGCTGGATCAGCTCGTCGCGCTTGCCCGCGTAGGCCTCGTATTCCTCCCTCGCGTGCGCCCGGTCGCGCTCAAGCTCGGCCTGATAGGCCGTGAATCCGCCGCCATAACGGATGGCCCGGTGCGAGTGCTGATCCAGCTGGATCACCGTGCTGGCTACCCGGTCCAGGAAGAACCGGTCGTGGGACACCACTACGAGGCCGCCGCGCAGCCCGGTGAGGTGCCGTTCCAGCAGTTCCAGGCCGCCGAGGTCGAGGTCGTTGGTGGGCTCGTCGAGCAGGATCACGTCGAAGCGGGCCAGCAGCACCGCGGCCAGCGCGAGCCGGGCGGCCTGCCCGCCGGACAGGCCGGACGCCCGGCGGCCGAGGTCAGCGGGCAGCCCGAGGGCCGCGCCGACCTCGGCCGCCCTGGCCTCCAGGTCCGGTCCGCCCAGCGCGAGGTAGCGGTCAAGGGCGCTGGCGTAGGCGCTCTCCGGGTCGCCGGGACCGCCGCCGGCCATCTCCTCGGCGGCGGCCTGCATGGCGTGCTCGGCCGCGCTGACGCCGGTCCGCCGGGCCAGGTAGCCGAGCATCGTCTCGCCGGGCCGCCGGTCCCGCTCCTGCGGCAGCAGGCCAACGGTGCCGGTGGCGGTGATCTCGCCGCTGTCCGGCCGCTCCAGCCCGGCGAGCAGGCGCAGCAGCGTTGACTTTCCGGCCCCGTTCTGGCCGACCACCGCGGTCCGGTCGCCGGCTGCTACGGTCAGCTCCACGTCCGACAGGACCGTGGCGGCGCCATAACTGAACGACACGCCGCGAGCGGCTAGCAAAGACACCAGCTCACCCTAGCCCGGGGTAGTCTCGCGCTCGGCGCGTCGGCCCGGGGCCATGGGCCGCGGTTCCGCTGGCCGGCCAGGAGCACCCCTGGATAACGCAACTAAGACCCGGCATAACGCAGCCAGAGAAGATCACCCTCTGGGTAGCGCAACCAGGGACGTGGGTAAAACGTCTAGAAAACGACACTTCATCATTGATGGCCTGGACGGGGCGCGAGCGGGATTCTGCCCGCCCGGCCAGACAGGCCCGGTTCGCCGAGGAGCACAGCATGAGGCAACGGTGGCGGTGGCTGTTGAGCGTGGGCGCGGTGACGGCGGTCGGTGCGTCGCTGCTCGCCCAGGGCAGCGTGGCAGTGGCCGGGACGACGGGAGTAGCCCGGCCCGCCGCGGTCGCCCGGGCCGGGGCGGCAGATCAGGCCCGCGCGCACCGTGCCCGCGGCGACGCGGCCAGTGCCCGCGCCGACGCGCCGGCCTGGAAGCCGGTCAAGAGGACCCTGGTGCCGGGCATGACCGGCGCGGCTGTGAAGAAGGTCCAGAAGCGGCTGAAGGCGCTGAAGTACTACCCCGGCAGTATCGACGGCGAATTCGGGCCCAGCATGCTGGAGGCAGTCTGGGCGTTCAAGGAAGTACAGGGCCTGCGCACCCGGGTTAACTCCGACAACATCGGCACCAGCATGGAACGGCGGCTGGCCCATCCGCGGGCGCCCCGGCCGGTGTCGTCCCATCACCAGAACAACCGGATCGACATCAGCCTCAGTCATGAGTACCTCGTCCTCTACCGGCACGGCAAGGTCAAGCTGATCAGCCATGTCTCCACCGGCGGCGGCTACCTCTACCCGTGCCCGGGCGGCGGCGGAACCTGCGGTCCCGCGATCACCCCGACCGGGAACTACAAGACGCTGTCCTTCCTGCCCGGCTGGGTCCGGGTGCCGCTCGGCGAGATGTTCAACCCGACGTTCTTCATCGGGCGCGCCTATGCGATTCACGGTGACACCGTCGTGCCGCGGACGCCTGCCTCGCACGGCTGCGTGCGGATCCCGATGGACATTGCCAACTTCTTCCACGAACTGGTCAAGATCCCGGGCACCCCGGTCTACATCCGCCATAACTAGAGCGCCAGAACGTTGTAACTGAGGGCCGGCCCGCGCATCACGGGCCCGGCCCTCAGCGCGGCCGGAACGGCCCCCGGCCATGGCCTGGCCGGCCCATCCGATCATCACCACGACCAGCGGCGGCCTCAATTTCGCGGTCACTGGCCCGGCCACGGCGCCGCCATGATGGCGCGGCGGTCTGCCCGGCCCTGGCCCGAAGGCGAGCCTGTTGCAGGCTGTGCCAGTCGGGTTACAGTCCTGGAAGGCTTCTCATCAGATATCAGCGGGAGCGTGCTTGTGTCCAGGATCAGGAAGCTTTCCCTGCTTCTCCCCGCCGCGGCGCTACTGACGCTGGGACTCGCCCCGGCCGCTGCACCGGCCCTGGCGGCTACCCATCCGGCGGCGGCGACGGTGCACAAGACGGTGACCGCGAGCGGTGCGCAGACCCTGACCGGGACGCTGCCCGATGGCGCGACCTACCTGATCGAGGTCCCGGCGAACTGGAACGGCACCCTGTTCCTCTACAGCCACGGGTACGTCGTGCCCGGGTCACCGAACCCGGCGACCGACGTCGGTGACCCGCTCACCGGCGCGGCGATGCTGGCCCAGGGCTTCGCGCTGGCGGGCTCCTCGTACGCCTCCACCGGATGGGCCATCCAGCAGGCGCTGCCCGACCAGATCAGCACGCTCAACATCTTCGACCACCAGGTCGGCCAGCCCAAGCGGACGATCGCCTGGGGTCATTCACTCGGCGGCATCATCACCGCCGGCCTGATCCAGAAATACCCGGGCCGGTTCGCCGGCGCCCTGCCGATGTGCGGCGTGCTCTCCGGCGGAGTCGCTACCTGGAACACGGCGCTCGACTCGGAGTTCGCATTCCAGCAGCTGATCGACCCGTCCGTGCAGGTCGTCAACATCACGATCCCGGCCAGTGATCCGACCGCGAACCTGACCGCGGCCACTACGGCCGCCACCGCCGCGCAGACGACGCCGCAGGGCCAGGCCCGGCTCGCGCTCTCCGCCGCGCTCGGCGATACGCCGGGCTGGTTCACCCCGCTCTCCGCGGAGCCTGCCGCGACCGACTACGCCGCCCAGGAAGTCAACCAGTTCGACTGGGAGACCCAGGTCGACTTCCCGTTCGCGTTCTTCCTGCGGGCTGAGCTGGAGGGACGGGCGGGCGGGAATCCCTCCTGGAACACCGGCGTGAACTACTTCAGCGACCTGCGGAAGTCATCGGACTTCCGCGAGGTCAAGGCGCTGTACCGGGCGGCCGGCCTGAGCCTGCACGCCGACCTGGAGACGCTCAACCACGCGGCGCGGATCAGCGCCGACCCGGCGGCGGTCCGCTACCTGGAGCGGAACATCACCTTCAACGGCGAGCTCGGGGTGCCGGTGCTCACCATGCACACCGTCGGCGATGGCCTCGTGGTCAACCAGAACGAGCAGGCCTACGCCAGCGTCGTCCGCCGCGCCGGCGACTCGTCGTTGCTGCGCCAGATCTTCGTGCACCGGGCCGGTCACTGCGCGTTCACCCCGGCCGAGACACTCACCGCGGCCAGCGTGCTGCTCCAGCGCCTCAACACCGGGCACTGGGATTCCAGCGCGCTGCAGCCGTCGAGCCTGAACGCCGCGGCGACGGCACTCGGACCGACCCTGAACGTGTTCTCCAGCGGGAGCACGCTGGTGCCGACCGCGCCGGCGTTCCTGACCTTCCACCCGACCCAGTACCTGCGGCCGTTCGACCGCCCGGTGCCCTAGCCGCGCACCCGGCCTGGTTCGGCTCTCGTATGACGGCCAGCGCCGCCGGGGCTCTGGGCGGCCTGGCCGCCGGGGATGTTTGCCGCGGGCCGATGAGCGGCCGGAGCGACCACGCGGCCGGGATTACGTCGTTGTCCCGGCTGGTCCCGGCCGGTGATCATCGGCCAGCCGGTTAGCGGTTAAGATTTAGCCGGTTTTCAGCGCCGAGAACCGGCTAGATCTTAACCGCTGATTCATCCGGCGCTTGCGTGTGATCTTCGTGCGGCCGGTCCGGGAAGCGGCGTTCCGTTCTTCTGCCGCCGGAGCGTGCGGCCGGGCGCCGCCGACGCCGCAGATCGTCCCGGGACCGGCGGGTGAGCTTCTGCCGGAACACTCCGGCCACGGCGTTGCGGCGGTTCCGGGCGCAGCCTCAGCCAGACCGGCCACGCCACCCCCGCCCCGCCCCTCACAGCCCGCGATCCGCCACGGCAGTCACCACGAACCCTGCTTAGTTTCGGCCGCAGCCCGCGGTTACTTCCGGCGGCCCGGGCTCAGCTTGACCAGCCGCCACCACGCGATCAGCGTGAACGCCAGCCCGAGCAGCACCATCATCGCCATGTCGATCAGCCAGGTGCGCGGACTGTGCTTCCACAGCGGGTCGACGGTGCTGGAGCTATCCGCGGTGGCCGTCTGGGTCGCGGTCCCCGGTGTGGCGCTCGGTGCGGCGCTCGGTGAGGCATGCGCCTTCGCCGAGCCGTGATCTGGCGGCCGGCTTGTGCGCCTTCGCCGTCTTGTGCGCCTGCGTCGGCAGTGCGCTCGGGGTGCCGTGCGGGGCCTTGGGGGTGGCGTGCGAGCTGCCGCCGGAGCTGCCCCGCCGATTGCTTGGCATGCGGCGCGTGCGACTTGCCCGGCGCGGGCTGCTTGACCGCGGGCACCTTCGGTATGACGGGCAGCGAGATCACGTTGAGGTTGACCGTGGACGCGGTAGCGGCGAAGCCCCAGCGCGACGGAGCCAGCCAGGCGACCTGCTCCAGCCCGGCCTTCCCGGCCAGCGGGAACACGCCTCCGGTCATCACCACCTGGAAGATGACGGCCACGATCAGCAGCGGCATCGTCTTCTCGGAGGTATCGACCGAGGCGGAGATGAGCAGTCCCAGGGTCATCGAGACGATCGCCAGCACGCCGATGGCCACCATCAGCTCGACCAGCGGCTGGCTCAGGAATGAGCCGTGGGCCGGCAGCGGGCGGCCGATCAGCCCGAGGGCGACCATCACCATCGCCTGCACTCCGCTGATCAGGCCGAGGATCACCAGCTTGGAGACGATGTAGGCGCCGGACGACAAGCCGGCCGCCCGCTCCCGGCTGTAGATGGGCCGTTCCTTGACCAGTTCCCTGACCGCGTTGGCGGCTCCGGCAAAGCAGGCGCTGATGACCAGGATCAGCAGCAGCGATTCGGCGCCCTGGTTGTCGGGGCCAACCAGGCCGAGCGGGGCCGGCAGCACCCTTATCACCACGCCGAGGACGATCGGCATCGCGGCCAGGAAGGCGAGGAACACCCGGTCCGATGCGATCACCGCCATGTACCGCCGGACCAGGGTGCTCAGCTGCGCGAAGCGGTTGCGCGTGGCCGGCGGCGCGGTGGCGGCCTGCACCGGCCCGCCGGCCGGGAGCTGGCCGGTCATCTCCACCGAGACGTAGCGGTGGTAGTACCCCGAGTTCCGGTACTCTCCGGCCCAGTCCCGGCCCGGCTCGGCGTCGAAGGCCTGGAATACCTCGGCCCAGCCGGGCTTGCCGAAGTGCTTGAGCCCGTCCGCCGGCGGGCCGAAGTAGGCGATCTTCCCGCCGGGCACGAGAACCAGCAGGCGGTCGCAGAGGTTCAGGTTCGCGACGCTGTGCGTGACCACGATGACCGTGCGGCCGTCATGAGCCAGGTCGGCCATCATCTCCATGACCGACTTGTCCAGCCCGGGATCCAGGCCGGACGTGGGCTCGTCCAGGAACAGCAGCGAGGGCTTGGTCAGCAGCTCAAGCGCGACGTTGACGCGTTTCTGCTGGCCGCCGGACAGCGAGGCGGTCCTGGTCTCCGCGTGGGCCGTCAGGGACAGCTCCCCGAGCACCTCGGTGATCCGGCGCTGCCGCTCGGCCTTGCTCGTGTCGCGCGGGAACCGCAGCTCGGCCGCGTAGCCGAGGGCGCGCCGTGCGGACAACTGGGTGTGCAGGATGTTTTCCTGCGGGACGAGCCCGATCCGGTGCCGCAATTCCGCGTAGTGCGTATAGAGGTCGCGCTGGTCGTACAGGACGCTGCCCTCGGTGGCCGGCCGCATCCCGGTCAGCGCCCCGAGCAGCGTGGACTTGCCCGCGCCGCTCGGGCCGATGACCCCGAGCAGGCAGCGCTCGCCCAGCGGGAAGCTGACGTGATCGAGCAGCACCTTGCCGCTGGACAGCCGGACCGTCAGGTCCCGCGCGGCCAGCGAGACGTCGCCGGTGTCGATGAACTCCTGCAGTTCCTCGCCGACCAGCCGGAACGTGGACGCCCCGATGCCGATGATGTCCATCTCGGTGACGGGCGCGGCGGAGATCCGCTGGCCGTTGAGGAAGGTTCCGTTGTGGCTGCCGAGGTCAACGATCTCGAAGCCGCCCCGCGCCCGCCGCAGTTCGGCGTGGTAACGGGAGACGTTCAGGTCGGACACGACCACGTCGTTGTCGGCGGCCCGGCCGATCCGCAGCACCTTGGACGGCAGCCGCATGATCGCGCTCGGCTGGCGGTTGGACAGCGAGCCCGCATAGCTCAGGCCGGTGCTGGGCATCCGGGCGCCGGCGTAGCCCGCGGCCGGTGGCGGGGCGGCGGGGGGGAGCGGCGGCCGCGGCCGAGGCGGCGGGCAGGCGAGGCGGGCGAGGGCGAGACGGCGGTGGCCGGCCGCGCGGCGGGTGGCGAGTCGGGCGCGGGCAAGTCGGGCCGGGCCGGGGCGGCCAGCGTGCATTCCACGGTCGGGCCGTCGTCGGGATGGCCGAGCCGCAGCACGCAGTCACCGCTGATCGTGACCTGGGAGACGCGCTGGGACGCCATGAACGTTCCGTTGGTGCTGCCGGTGTCCTGCAGGATCCAGGCATTCTGCTCAGCCGGATCAAACCGGAGCACCGCGTGCTGCCATGAGACCCGGGAGTCATCGACCACGATGTCGGACTCCGGATCCCGGCCGATCCGGTACAAGGGTCCCGCCTGCAGACTTCGGTCTGATCCCTGCGTCCGCACGACAAGGGCCGGTGTCGGGTGCGGCGAGAGGACTTGGTCGGCCGTCATCTGCTAACTGTAGAGCGAATCAGCGAAAAAAGAATCCATCTGATCATTACCCGTCATGACCAGTTCGATTGCCTTATCATGGCTAAACTATGACCCCGCCCGCGGACTTGGCTGAGTGTCTGGTCCCGCGCGCGAGGGCCGGTGGCCGCTTCTGTGCCCGCAGCGGCCGCATTCCCGCGCCGCGGCTGATAATCCCCGGTCTTTCCCGCCGTCACGGGCCCTGGTTCAGATACGGTCGGGGGTTACCATCTCAAGATCAAACTAGGCTCGATCAACGAGGCACCGGCGACAACCCGCGCCCGGGCGCGGGTTGACAGTCGGCGGCCGATGACGCGGATACTGGAAGCATCCTGGCTATCCTCCGGTTAAATCCGGGCGATCCTGGCGTCAGCCATCGGGGCGGCGCAGGGCCGTCGGCCGGAATCGGGACAGGCAGGCAACCGCTGGAGGCGCGGTGAGTGACGAGACCCCCCCGGCACCCGGTGGGTTCACCACAGGCTCGCGGATAGCCGGCTACCGGCTTGAGGAGCAGATCGGCCGTGGCGGGATGGCCGTTGTCTTCCGCGCGCACGACCCCCGGCTGGACCGGCGGGTGGCACTCAAGATCCTGGCCCCTGAGCTCGCCCGGGACGACGCGTTCCGGCAGCGGTTCATCCGCGAGTCGAGAGCGGCCGCGGCGGTCGACGACCCGCACATCATCCCGGTCTTCGAGGCGGGTGAGGCGGCTGGGGTCCTGTTCATCGCGATGCGGTACGTGCAGGGCCGGGACGTGCGGTCGCTGCTCGACGAGCTGGGTACGCTGCCGCCGCCCCGGGCCATCAGCATCATCACGCAGGTGGCCTCGGCGCTGGACGCCGCGCACTCGCACGGACTCGTCCACCGGGACGTGAAACCAGCCAATATGCTGCTGGACCGGACGGTGGGCCGGGCCGACCATGTCTACCTATCCGACTTCGGGCTGAGCAAGCAGTCGCTGTCGTCCTCCGGCCTGACCGGTACCGGCCAGTTCCTCGGCACGCTGGACTATGTCGCGCCGGAGCAGATCGAGGGGCGGCCGGTAGACGGCCGGACCGACCTCTACGCGCTGGCCGGCGCCGCGTTCGAGATGCTCGGCGGGGCGCCGCCCTTCAAGCGCGATCAGGGCCTGGCCGTGCTCTGGGCCCAGATCTCCGAGCCGCCTCCCCCGCTCACTGCGCGCCGCGCCGAGTTGCCTCCCGCCGTCGACCAGGTAATGGCGAAAGCGCTGGCCAAGGCACCGGACGACCGCTATGCCACCTGCCTGGACTTCGCCGCCGCGCTGCGCCAGGCCTGCGATCTGCGGCCCGACGACTCTTCGGACCCGGGCGCGCTGCCGCGGTCCTCGATCCCGCCGCGGCAGCCGACGGAAGTGGCCATGCCCTTGTCCGTGCCGCCGCGGCAGCCGACGGAAGTGGCCGGGCCGTCCGTGCCGCCGCGGCAGCCGACGGAAGTGGCCGCGTCATCCAGCCAGGACCAGCCGGTGGTACCGCCGCGGCAGCCGACGGAGGTGGCCATGCCTTCGTCTGTCCCGCCGCCGGGCACCGGCCAGGGCCGACCGTCCGCCCCGCCCGGTCCGGGCGGGCCGCCGACCGAGGCAGCCAGCATTCCCGGAGCCCGCGGATCCACGAAGCCGGGCCTGACCGAGCCGCCCTCGGCGGTCGGCCCGTACGGTCAGCCACCGGATTACGGTCAGCCGGGCTACGGACCGCCGTCCGGCCCCGCCCGGCCGTGGTGGCGGTCCCGCGGGGCGATGGCCGCCGCCGCGGCCGTCATCGTCCTCGCGGTCATCGGCGGCGGCTATGCCCTGATCGGCGGCGGCAATGGCAGCAAGCCACCAGGCGGCGGCGGCGGAGTAAAGCACCACGGCGGCGGAACCGTGACTGCCGTCGCACCAAAACTCCCCGGGTGCACCACGGCGGCGGCATCAGCCAAGCAGCTGTCCAAGGTCACGAGCGCCATGGTCAAGCTCGGCGACCAGCCGTTCGGCGTCACCACGACGCCCAGCGGCGCGCACACGTTTGTCACCCTCCGCAACTCAGTTGCGGTGCTCGCCAACAGCAGCGCCCTGGCGCCCACGCTGCTGCACACCATGTCCGTGCCCGGCGCGCGAAAGGGCGACGTCGTCACCAGCAACGACAAGGAACTGCTGGTGACGTCGGGCAGCGGCGCGCTGGTGCTAGACACCAAGGACGCCGAGCACGGGCACGTCGTCCTGCTGGGGACACTCTCCAGCCCGGGTGGCCGCGGTGCCGTCGAGATCGAGTTGTCCCCCAACGGCCGGTTCGCCTTCGTGACGCTGCAAAGCAGCGGCGGCGTCGCGGTGTTCAACCTGCAGGAGGCCCTGGCCGGCAACTTCGCCTCGGCCTTCGTCGGACTCATCCCGACCGGGGTGGAGCCGGTGGGAATGGCCACATCGCCCGACGGCAAGTGGCTGTACGTGACCAGCATCGAGAAGGTGAAGACATCAAATCCCAGTGCGGGCCTGCTCAGCGTGGTCAACCTGGCTAAGGCCGAGGTCAATCCCGCCAAATCGGTGGTTTCGACCGCTGCCGCGGGATGCAGCCCGGTCCGGGTGATCGTCTCCACCAGCGGCACCGACGTGTGGGTCACGGCCCGGGAAAGCGACGCGCTGCTCGGCTTCTCGGCGGCCAAGCTGCGCACTGACCCCAAGCACGCCCTGATCGCCCGGGTGGCCGTGGGCGCGGGCCCGATCGGCCTGACCTTCGTCGACCAGGGTAAGCGGATTGTCGTCGCCAATTCCAACCTGATGAATCTCCCCGGCGCGGTGTCCAGCCTCAGCGTGGTCAGCACCTCAGCGGCGCTGGCCGGGCAGCCCGCGCTGCTCGGGACGGTCAAGTCCGGCGTGCAGCCGCGCCAGTTCGCTATCGAAGGAGGGTCGCTCCTCGTGACCAACACCGGCTCAGGCCAGCTGCAGGCCGTTAACCTCGCCGACCTGCCATGAGCGGCGACGATTCTCCCACCGAGAGCTACCAGCGTCCCGGCAGCCAAGGTCCCGGCGACCAGAATCCCACCGAGATCTACCAGCGCCCCGGCTACCAGGACCCCGGCAGTCAAGGCCCCACCGGGGGTTACCCAGCCCCCGGCTACCAGCCTCCGGCCGGGCCGGTCAGGCGGCGCCACCGGCTCAGGAATACGATCATCACCCTGGTTGTGCTGCTGGTCGTGCTCGTTGCCGTTGACCGGCTGGCGGCGTTCTACGTGCAGGGCCGGATCGCCTCCCAGATCCAGGATCAGGGCTTCCCCGCCAAGCCGACCGTGTCGGTCAAGGGCTTCCCGTTCCTGACCCAGGTGATCAGCCGCCATTTCCAGGAAGTCCAGATCAGCTCCCAGAACGTCAAGACGGGGCCGGTCGAGATCAAGAGCATCAATGCCACCATGAGCGATGTCAGGATGAACTCCGGCTATAGCGCGGGCACGGTCGGCAGCCTGGCCGGCACCGGAGTGATCACCTTCGGCAGCATGAAGAACGCCATCGGGAACCTGGCCGGCGGGCAACTCGGCCAGGCCATCGGCGCGTCGGGCCTGACCCTTAAGCCCGTCAGCAGCGATGAGGTGAAGGCATCCATCAGCCTGCTGGGGCTGTTCAACGCGTCAGCGACCTGGCAGATCGTCAGGGTCAACGGCCACGAGATCAAGGTGCACCTGGTCTCCAACGACGGCCTGCCGGGCAGCATCATCAACCAGGCGCGCAACATCAACGTGCCCATTCCCAAGCTGCCGCTCGGCATGAAGATTCAGAGCGTGGTCGTCACATCGGCCGGCATCACCATCCGGGTGGCCGGCCACGACGTCGCCTTCGGCGGCTAGCCCGCGCCGCGGTCAGCCGTCCGGGGCGAGCCCGCGGATGGCGGCTTCCAGATCCCCGTACGGCCCGATCAAGGCGATGATCGGCACCGTGACCCCGCCTGCCACGTAGCGCCGGATCTGCTCGCGGCAGGCCGCGGGCGAGCCATGCACGATGAGCTGATCGACCAGGTCGTCATCGATTGCGGCCAGCGCCGCCTTCCGATCGCCGGCCTGCCACGCGTCCCACATGCCCTGGAGCGCCGGCGCCCGCCCCAGCCAGCGGTGAAACTCCGCGTAGACCGTCACGTTCAGGTACGCGGCAATCGCCCGGCGGCCGACCGCGCGCACCGCGGCCGCGTCCTCGCTCGGGCAGACGAAGATCCGGGCGGCCACGCCCCTGGAGTCGGCCTCCGCGCCCGCGGCGGCCCGCATCTCGGCCACGACCGTCGGGACGTCTCCGGCGGCCAGCCAGTTCACGATCACCCCGTCCGCCTCCCGTCCGGCCAGCCGGAGCATGCCCGGGCGAAGGGCGGCGAGGTAGAGCGGCGGCGGGTCGGGCACCGGCCGGGCCAGCCGGAAGCCGCGCACGGCGAAGGTGCCGTAGTCGCGGTCGACGCGCTGCCCGGCCAGCGCGTCCCGCAGGAACCGCAGCGTGTCGCGGGCCCGGCGGTAGGGCTCGGTGAAGGGAATGCCGTTCCACTTCTCGACGATCACGTCGGAGGACGTGCCGATGCCGAGCACGGACCGGCCGGGCGCCGCCTCGGCCAGGGCCGCGGCGCTCTGCGCGAGCACCGCCGGGCCGCGGGTGTAGGCCGGGATGATGGCCGGGCCGACGCGCAGCGACGACGTCCACGCCGCGGCCAGCAGCAGCGGCGAGAATCCGTCCAGGCCGTCGGCCTCGCCGGACCAGGCGTCGGTGTAGCCGAGTTCCTCCAGCAACTCGAACCACCGCCGGTGATCGTGCAGCGGAACGTCAAACGGAACCGTGATGCCCCACCGGGCACCCGAGGGGACGTCGCTCATGGCGCCCAGTGTGACAGGCGCTCAGCCATCCCGGCCGGCCAGCACACTGGCCTGCCGGGACATCGGCCGGCCGGGCCACCCGCCGGGCAGCACGCCGGCCGGGCTCGTCAGCCGGGCCCGCTGGCCGGGCCGGTCAGCCGGCGCCGAGCACGAGCCGGCCGCCGGCGTAGTCGAAGATCACTGAGCCGAACCTGCTCATCTGGTCGGCGCCGAGCAGGCCCGCCACCCCGGTCGTGCTCTTGAGGCCGATCACCCCGGCGACCTGCGGCGTCAGCGGATGGCCGGCCACCGACCACGGTCCCGTCCTGACCTCGGGCACCGTCACGACCGTGCAGACGGTGCCCTGCCGGCCCCGGGCATGGGCGCTGGCCAGGCCGGCCTGGCTGGCCGTGGCCGGATCCACCACCGACTGCGATGCGCCGGTGTCCGGCGTGAAGCTGGCCGGCGCCTGCGTGCCCAGCCTGACCGGCACGGTGATCCCGGTGAAGCCCGGTCCGCTGATGACCGTCATCGGGACCACGGCCGCCGGCCGGCCGCGCAGCAGGACGGCCGGAACCGGGGCCGCCGACGGACCGGGGATCGTGATCGTGCGGGCCGGCGCTGGCCGCTCGGGCCCGGGCACCGTGATGTTCCCGCGGGCGAAATCAAGGCGCATCGCCCCGAACCGGCTCCACACATCCGATCCGAGCAGGCCGTCCGGCTGGCCGCGGCCGCCGAAGAGCGGGATCTTGAGCGAGATGACGTCCTCCGGCCGGAGCGGCAGGCCGGCCACGTTCCAGCCGGTGATCCTGGACGGCTGGGCATTGGCCGAGCACCCGGCGCCGCCGATGGGCAGCGGCGCGCCGACCTTCGGCAGCCCGAGCTTCGTGGCCAGCGACGACGACAGCACTGTTCCCTGGGCGCCGGTGTCAATAACGAACGGAAACGGGCCCGCCCCGTTGATGCAAACGTTGGCCAGCGCCGCGACCTGGGACTGCCGGGTGCTGACCGTGACCGGGAATCTCGCCCCGCCGCCAGCGAGCCGTCTCGCGCCGGTGCAGCCGTGCCCGGCCGGGGGGAGTGCGAACTGCACGACTCCGCTCGTCCTGGCCGGCCCGCCGCCGGTGGCGCCAGGGCCGGCGCAGGAAGCGACGGCCACTACGGCCGCGATGACGGCGCCGCCGGTAGCCAGCCGCCGGGCGGGGCGCCGGCCGGCCGGGCGCGGCCTGCCCCGGCGCTGCCGGGCCGGGCGCTGGCGGGCCGGGCGCTGCCGGGCGCGCCCTGGCCGGTGCAAGCTCATCGGGTCCCCTCAGTGCGGGCCGTTCAGCATCGGGACCGGGACGCCGGGCCCCGTTAATTCTGTGGCTGGTCTCAGCGGCTAGGAACGGCCGCCGGAACCGGCGAAAGCTTAACGGCTGCCAGCGTAATCATCCCCGCGGCGGCCGCCCCGCCTCGGTCCCGGCCGGGGGAGCGGACCGGCGCCCGCTGGCCTCGCCGGGCCGGCCCGCTGGCGGCGGACGGCAGCTGCGCGGCGCCCTGCGGGCGGAACGGGAGATTCAGAAAGCTTCTCGTGCGACGATGCGAGGGATCAGTGCCCTGGTGCTGCGGAATTCAGCGCACTGAGTTCAGCGCGCCGACCGCGAAGGAGAACGACATGGCCGGACAGATCCCGACCGGCGGTATCCACCATCTCCGCCTGACCGTTACCGACCTGGCCCGAAGCCGCGAGTTCTACACCAGCCTGCTCGGATTCGACGTGGCGGTGGAGTCGCCCGCCGCGGATGACCCGGCGGCCGAGGCGATGAACGAGATCCTGTTCGGCGGCGTCGTGATGGCCCGCGGCAACCTGCTGATGGGCCTGCGGCCGGTTGCCCCGGCTGACGACCGGTTCGACGATGACCGGGTCGGCCTTGATCACCTCAGCTTCGACGTGCCCAGCCGCGCCGATCTGGACCAGGCGGTCAGCCTGTTTGACGGCCGCGGCGTGCCGCACGGGGAGATCACCGCCCTGCCCTCGTTCGGGATCTACGTCCTTCCCTTCCGCGACCCGGACAACATCCAGCTCGAGCTGACCGCGCCGATCGACTGACGTTCAGCCCGCCACGGCCCGGCGCCGGGGCGGCGCCGGCCGGCGGGATCGCCGGAGCGCGGCTGGCTGCGGAACGGAGGTCACGATGCAGCGCCCGAGCACGTACCTGACGGCCTTAGCGACGGCCGTCCTGGCGGCCGTGCTGGCGACCGCGTCGTGCGGCGCGGGCAGCACCGCGGCCGGGCCGGCTCCGTCGTCCCCGCGGCCGTCGTCCGCGTCGTCCGCTGCGTCGTCCCCGGCGCCGCCGCCCGCGTCCGTGTCCCCGGGCCCGCCTGCCTCGCCGGCCGCCAAGCCGTCGCGCGGCCCGTCGCTCGCGCTGCCGCCGGATCCTCCGCCCGGCTGTGACGACCAGCCGTGGCAGACCACGCCGGCGCATGTCACACGGCATTTCGCGACGCCGCCGGTGCCGGTCATCACGGCCATCAGGACCGGGACGCATCCTGAATGCGGCTACGACCGCATCGTCTTCAACTTCCGCGGGCCGACGCCGGGCTATGACATCTGGTACGTCTCGAAGGTGGTCGCGGGCGCGTCCGGGAAGTCGGTCAGCGTTCCGGGGCAGCGGTACCTGCTGATCACGATTCACCCCGCGCAGGGCCACGCCGGCTCCGGCGCGAGCACGATCGCGCGGCTGTCGGCCTCGACCGGTTATCCGATGCTCAAGGGCTACGCGGTGACCGGTGACTTCGACGGGGTCCTCAGCGTGGTGGTCGGCCTGGCCAAGGCCACGGCATTCCGGGTCGGGCGGCTGCCCGGCCGCCTGTACGTGGACGTGGCGGGCTAACCAGCGACTAGCCAATGCTGGCCGCGCATGCCAGGCACCGTAGCGGCTTACCCGGCAGGACCACCGGCCATCTCCGCCAGGCCAGATCTCGTGCCGGAACCTAACCGGGAGCCACGACAGTCCGCGCGAGCCGGGCGATGAGTCTTCTGCTCGTCTGCCGTCTTAATGTCAGTGGGCTTGTGATAAGCCCTGAGCAGGCGACGCCAAGGGCCGGCATGATCATTATCCTGACCTGGCAGGTCGCCGTGTCCGGCCACGCTGGAAGGGGATCAGCTATGAGTGGCGTTCGGGTTCTGGTCGGCACGCGCAAGGGCGCGTTCGTCCTGACCTCGGACGGCAAGCGCGAGCAGTGGGAGGTCAGCGGCCCGCATTTTGCGGGCTGGGAGATCTATCACCTCAAGGGCTCGCCCGTCGACCCGAACCGGCTGTATGCGTCGCAGTCGCAGCGGCTGGTTCGGGCAGGTGATCCAGCGCTCCGACGACGGCGGCAAGACGTGGGAGCCGGTCGGCAACAAGTTCGTCTACGATGGCGTCCCCGGCACGCACCAGTGGTACGACGGCACGCCGCATCCCTGGGAGTTCAAGCGCGTCTGGCATCTCGAACCCTCGCTGACCGATCCGGACACCGTCTACGCCGGCGTGGAGGATGCCGCGCTTGTTCCGCTCGACCGACGGCGGGCAGACCTGGCAGGAGCTGCCGGGCTGCGCGGCCACGGCTCGGGCCGCGCTGGCAGCCGGGCGCCGGCGGGATGTGCCTGCACACGATCCTTCTCGATCCGAGCGATCCGCAGCGGATCTTCATCGCGATCTCGGCGGCGGGCGCGTTCCGCACCGACGACGGCGGGCAAGACGTGGCGGCCGATCAACCGCGGGCTGCAGTTCGAATACATCCCCGACCCGACGCCGAGGTCGGCCACTGCGTGCACCGCATCGCGATGCACCCTCGCGCCCGAACGTGCTGTTCATGCAGAAGCACTGGGACGTGATGCGCAGCGACGACGCCGGCGACTCGTGGCGCGAGGTCAGCGGAAATCTGCCGACCGACTTCGGGTTCGCGATCGACGTTCATGCGCACGAGCCGGAAACGATCTACGTCGTGCCGATCAAGAGCGACTCGGAGCATTTCCGCCCGACGGGAAGCTGCGCGTCTACCGCAGCCGCACCGGCGGCAACGAGTGGGAGCCGCTGACGAACGGCCTGCCGCAGAGCGACTGCTACGTGAACGTGCTGCGCGACGCGATGGCCGTCGACTCGCTCGATTCGTGCGGCGTCTATTTCGGCACCACCGGCGGGCAGGTCTACGCGTCGGCCGACGCCGGCGACAACTGGGCGCCGATCGTCCGCGATCTTCCGGCCGTGCTGTCGGTCGAGGTCCAGACGCTGCCATGATCCGCGTCGTGCTTCCGGCGCACCTGCGGACGCTGGCGCAGCGTCGACGGCGAGGTGACAGCTCGAGGTCGCGGGCCAGGTCACGCAGCGCTCGGTGCTCGACGCGCTCGAGGCCCGCTATCCGATGCTGCGCGGGACGATCCGCGACCACGTCACGCAGACAGCGCCGGCCGTTCGTGCGGTTCTTCGCCTGCGAGCAGGACCTCTCCCACGAGTCGCCGGACGACCCGCTGCCCGACGCGGTCGCGACGGGCGCCGAGCCCTTCCTGATCGTCGGGGCGATCGCCGGCGGCTAGCGTGATCGCGCCAGCTCAGGCGCGGCGAACATCGAGAAGGGCGACCGCCTGGCCGGGGCAGTGTCAACTGATGTTCATGTGCACGGCGAGGCCATCGAGCAAAGCCTGGAGGCCGTGTTCGAACTGGCTGGTCAGGGCGGCTTCTGTCATGGGGGGCACAGGAGGTTCTGCGGCCTGGCCGCTGGCCGCGGCGATCGCGCTTAGCTGAGGGAAGTCCCCGGTCTGGAGCCGGGCGATGCCGTAGGCGACCGCGGCGGCGGCCATCGCCGGGTCTTCCTCGGCTAGCTTGGCGCGGGCCAGGGACTCGACGGCGTGCAGGGAGTTGCCGGACACGTAGTCGTCGACGGCGCCGATGAGCTCGAACCTGGCCGGGAGGGCGAGCCCGGTGCCGGCGACCGCGGCGAGGGACTGCTCGAAGTGGCGCATGGCGTTGGGCCCGAACTGGGCCTCGTTTAGCGACGCCAGCGACCAGGGGTGGGCCATGAGCACGTCCCTGGTCCGCCGGGCGATCGCGGTGGTGGCGTCCCGCCAGCCGCCGCGCAGGCACTGCGTCCGGGACGAGGATGTCGGCGAGGATCGCGTCCTGCATCAGCGCGACGATGTCGCTCTTGTTGCGCACGTAGTAGTAGAGCGTCATCGTCGCTGCGCCGAGTTCGACGGCGATCCGCTTCATCGTGACCGCGCCGAATCCTTCCTGGTCCGCGATCCGCAGCGCGGCGTCGGCGATCTGCTCGCGGGTGTAGCGCGGCTTGCGGCCGGCCGCTCGGGCAGGGCCCAGATGGGGCGGTGGTCGTGCGCAGTTGCCACGCGTACAGCATACGAGTAACACTATTTGTATTACGTACGAATAGTGTCCGCGAGGGGAAGGACATCGATGCGGGCCAGCCAGGCACCCGCCGCACGGGGGCATGACGCGCTGCTTCGGCCGGGGCCGTGATGACCGGCGGGAACGAGCCGGCCATCGCCGCGGCCGGCCTGACCAAGCGCTACGGCAAGACCGCTGCCCTGTGCGACGTCAGCCTCCAGGCCAGGGCCGGGACGGTGACCGCGCTGCTCGGGCCGAACGGCGCGGGCAAGACCACCATGGTCCGCATCCTGTCGACCCTGCTGCGGCCCGACGCGGGCACGGCATGGGTGGGCGGCTATGACGTCGCGCGTGACCCGGAGCGCGTCCGGGCCCGCATCGGGCTGGCCGGCCAGTCGCTCTCGGTCGACGGCAAGCTGTCCGGCCCGGAGAACCTGGCCATGTTCGGCCGCCTGCACCGCCTGGCCTGGCCGGTCGTGCGCGAGCGCTCGGCGCGGCTGCTGGACATCTTCGACCTCGGCGGCGCCGGGAAGAAGGCCGTCAAGACCTACTCCGGCGGAATGCGGCGCAAGCTCGACCTCGCGCTGAGCCTGATGGCCGAGCCCTCGATCCTGTTCCTCGACGAGCCCACCGCCGGCCTGGACCCGGCCAGCCGTCACGCCCTGTGGGAGATCATCCGCGGCCTGGTGGGACGCGGGACGACCGTGCTGCTGACGACGCAGTACCTGGACGAGGCAGACGCCCTGGCCGGCTCCATCGTGTTCATCGACGCGGGCCGGGTCGTCGCCGCCGGAACGCCGGCCGAACTCAAGGCACGGGCCGGGCAGGCGCAGTTCGACCTGATCGCGGCCTCGGACGCCGACGTCGTCCGGCTGACCGCCGCGCTCGGCGCCCTCGCCGTCGTGACCGACCAAGCGCGCCGCGCCGTGCGCGTAGCCGTCCAGGGCAGCGGCCTAGACGGGATCCGTGAGCTGAACGCCATCACCGGGACGGCCGCGCAGGCGGGCGCCAGCATCGAGCGGTTCTCCCTCCGCGAGCCGGACCTTGACGACGTGTACTTCCAGCTCACCGGTCATGCGCGGCCCGCCAGAGCAGCCGGCGGCGCGGCATGACCGCCCTGCCTGCCCGGACCCGCCGCCAGTCCGCTGCCTGGGTGGCCAGCGACTACTGGGAAATGGCCAAGCGCAGCCTCCGGCACATCCGCCACGACCCCGAGCAGCTAGCCAACGTCACGCTGCAGCCTGTCCTGATCGTGGTGGTCGCCGTCTTCCTGCTCGGCGGCGCCATCAACACCGGCACGCATGGCAGCTACATCAACTTCGTCATGCCCGGGATCCTCGTCGTGGCAGCGGCCTTCGCCGCGGTCACCACCACGATCAGCGTCGCGGCCGACATGCTGGAAGGCATCATCGACCGGTTCCGCACCCTGCCCATGGCCAAGTCCGCTCTCATCGCCGGCCACCTCATCGCCGATCTCGCCCGCGGCCTGCTCGGCCTCGCCGTGACCATCGCAGCCGGCTATGCCGTCGGCTTCCGCCCCGCCGCGGGGATCGGCGAATGGGCTCATGACCGTCGCCGTCTTCCTGCTCGTCACGCTCGCCCTGTCCCTGCTCGCGGCGATGATCGGGCTGCTCGGCAAGAGCGTGGAAGTCGCCCAGCAGCTCGGCGCGATCATCATCATCCCGATCTTCTTCAGCAGCGCCCTCGTCCCGGCCGGCACGATGCCGTCCTGGCTGCGGGTCGTCACCGCCAACCAGCCGATCACCCAGGCCGTCGACACCCTCCGGGCACTGCTCCTGAACCAGCCGCCCGGTAGCCACCTCTGGCTCACGCTGATCGAGTTCGGCGGCATCATCGTCGTCGCCTTCACCCTCGCGACCATCTTGTTCAAGCGGGCCGCGAGCATCTGAGCCCGGCAGTTACGCATCGGCCGCATCGGCCGCGGAGGAACGGTCAAGCGTGGCCGGTGGCGGCACTAGCTCATGGAGCAGGACAGGCCGCCGAACGCGGCGTCGGCGAAGGACACCACCGGGTTGAAGTGACCGCCTGACACCGGGCCGAACATCAGGATGATGGCGAACAGCCCGGCGGCCGTGGCCGCCGCGTTCTCCAGCAGCTCCAGGCCGGTGTCGCCGGGGGACAGGCGCTGCGCGGCGATGCCCGAGCCGATCACCACGGCCGTCAGGAAGCCGCTGCCCAGCATTTCGGCGAATAGCCGTCGCCACAGCGGTACGTCACTCATCCAGTCCCCGCGGCCGGCCGGCGGGCTTAGCAGCACGGCGTAACCGGGACAGATCCGGCGTCGCCGGATTCCCGCCGGTGCTACCGCAGCAGGCCGCGCCGTCCTGTTCCGCGGAGAACGCGGGGCTGTCTTCCAGGACGGTGTAGACCTCCCACGACTCGCCGTCCGGGGAGCCCTGCACCCAGAACTTGTCCTGCTTGGCGTAACAGCAGGTCGTGGCCCGCTCGTCCACCGAAACGAGCCCGGCCGCGGCCAGCCGGGTCTGCTCAGCGTCCACCGTGCCGGTGTCGGCGACTTCCACGCCCAGGTGATTGAGGCTGCCGCCCTGGCCGGGATGCTCCAGCAGGACGAGCTTGAGCGGCGGCTCGGCGATCGCGAAGTTCGCGTAGCCATCCCGGCGCTTAGCCGGTTCCGTGCCGAACAGCTTGCGGTAGAAGGCGACGGCCTCATCGAGGTCGTTGACGTTGAGCGCGAGCTGGAGACGGGACATGAAACCTCCGCTTCCGAGACTTCGATGTTCATCTATGTCTTTCGCTGGCGCCGAGCTTGCCACAGGACATCGACGCTGTCAATATAGACGTATGTCGATTCCCCTGGCGGTGCTCAGCCCAGCCGATAACGCGGCATGCTGCTCCCCGCTGGCCGCCGAGCCGCTATCCGTGCAGCAAGCCGAGCAGGTCGCGCCCCTGCTGAAGGCGCTGGCCGACCCGGTCCGGCTGCGGCTGATGTCGCTCGGTGCCTCCCACGACGGCGGGGAGGCGTGTGTCTGCGATCTCAACGACGCGTTCTACCTGTCCCAGCCGACGATCAGCCATCACCTGAAGGTGCTGCACGACGCCGGGCTGCTGGATCGCGACAAGCGCGGCGTGTGGGTTTACTACCGGGCCCGCAGCCGATGCCCTGGCCAGCCTGGGCGCGCTCATCGGCTGCCCGCCGTCCTAACCCGGACCGCGGGTCAGGTGGTCCGGGCCCGCTGGTCACCGGTGGTTCGATCCCCCGGATCAGGTCTGCAGGGGCATCAGCTCGCGGGCCAGGTCGTCGGCGAAGCTGCCTGCGGGCCGCGTGGTCGTGGCCGGCCGGGCACCGGACGCCGCGGCCGGCCGGATGACGAACTTGCTGATGCCCGCCGCGACGTACTGCTCGATCATGCGGCGCGCGTCCGGCCAGCTCGTGGCGACCAGGCTGGCCGGGTCGACGCCTGGCCGCCGCTGATGGATCGCGGCGGCCAGCCCGGCCGGGATGTCACCGGCCGCCACCGGCAGGCTGATGCCGAAATGCTCCGGGTCGACCTCCCGGCCGGCCTCCGCCGCTGCCGCCTGGATCGCGCGGCGCCCCGCGCGGGCCTCGTCCGGCGTGATGAAACTGGCCAGCCACCCGTCGCCGAGCCTGCCGACCCGCCGCAGCCCGCCGGGCGCGGTGCCGCCGAGCCAGATGTCGAGCGGCTTGCGCGGCAGCGGGCCGATGCTGGCCGCGTCCACGGTGAAGAACCGGCCCTCGAACGACACAGTCTCCTGCCGCAGCATCATCCTGAGCAATTCCAGCGACTCGTCGAACACCGCGCCGCGCTGCCCGGGCGCGACCGGAAACAGCGCGCGCTCGTTCTGGCGGGCGGGCTGCAGCCCGAACACGGGCAGCACCCGTCCGGGCGCCAGCGCGGCCAGTGACGCAAGCTGCTTGGCGACCAGTACCGGGTGGCGTCCCGGCAGCACCGATACGCCCGGTGCCGACTTTCAGCCTGGCCGTTCTGGCCAGGGCGAACGTCATGCCGGTGAACGGCTCGACCAGCGGCCCGTAAACCATCTCCGAGAGCCACAGCGAGTCGATGCCGAGTTCCTCCAGGTGGCTGACGTCGGCGGCGAAATTCTCCGGGCTGGCCGCGCCGAGCCCAATCCCGATCCGGATCTTCACCTCTCTATCCGACCACGGCCGGGGCGGCGATGACAGCGCTGCGTCCTCCGCCTTGAGATAATGCCGGCGTGCCGACTCACGTTGCGTTGCTGCGCGGGGTCAACAACCTGGGCGGCAAGAAGGTCGCGATGGCGGAACTCCGGGAGGTTGCGACCTCGCTCGGCCATACCGATGTCATGACCTACATCCAGAGCGGAAACGTGCTCTTCACCCCGCGGCCGACCGGCGGCGGGACGGCGGGCGGGGCGGACACGGCGGGCCGAGCGGACACTGCGGCGCTCGCCGCTGAGCTGGAGCGAGCCATCGCCGGCCGCACCGGCGTGCGGGCCCGCGCCGTGGTGCTCTCCGGCGAGGAACTTGCCCGCTGCGTACACGACAACCCGTATCCGGGCCAGACGGATCCCCGGCTGCTGCATGCGGTGTTCCTGCCCGAGGTACCCGGACCTGGCCTGGCCGCCTGGGTGGCCGACGCGGAGCGGCAAGTGCGGGCGAACGGGAGCCGGGACGAGGCCCAGGTGCTCGGCCGCACGGTCTATCTGCACACCCCGGACGGGTTCCCGCCCAGCGAACTGCGCCGGGTGCTCGCCCGGGCGGGCGGGCCGACCTCGGCTGCGGTGGCCGGAACGGCGCGCAACTGGGCGACGGTCAGCAAGCTGGTCAGCCTGTGCGGCCCCTGATCTCAGTCGGCATGGCGCTGCAGCTCCCACGCTGCCTCCAGGGCATCCTCAATCGCCCCCGCGTCGCCGTCAGCGAGGTCAGCGACGACCATCATGTGCTTGATGTACCGGGCCGGGACGCTGAAGGTGGCGGGAAACTGCCGCAATATCGAGTCGCGGTAATCGAAATCGGCCCGGATCACCACCTGCGCGCTGTCCAGCTGGCGGGCGACCAGCCGGCCGTGATACCGCCACTCGGCCAGCCCTCCGCGAGCGCTGCGGCGCACCCCCGCCAGGGCCTCGGCCCGGCGGCCCACGTCGTCGATCTCCACGAATGCTGACTTCCCTCTGATCAAGGATCAAAGCGCAGAGTCGAGCAGGTCATCGTTTCCGGGCCCCTTGTCCTGCGCTCAGCGCCGGCTCGCGGCGGGCCGCGCGGCCCTATCCCCGCGCCGGGCGGGTTCGTCAGGCCAGCACGTCGCAGAGCGCGTCGAGTGCGCCCGCGAACGCGTGCTCCGGCGGGGTGCCATAGCCGACGACGAGCGCGGCTGGCGCACCGGGTTCCGCGCCGGTGCCGGGCTCGTCGTACCGGTATTCGCTCAGCCCCTGGATCGTCAGGCCGGCCCGCGCGGCGCGGCTCAGTATGCCGGGCTCGTCCGTCGCGCGCAGGTCGCGGCCAAGCTCCAGGACCGCGTGCAGGCCCGCGGCGATTCCCGTGACCCTGACGTCGGGGGCGCGCCCGGCCAGCAGCGCCAGCAGGCGGTCGCGCCGCCGGCGGTAGCGCAGCCTGGACCGCCGGATATGGCGGTCGTAGGCACCGGACCGGATGAATTCGGCCAGGGTGAGCTGCTCGATTACGCCCGTGTGCCCGTCGCTGAGGCGCTTGGTCTCGACCAGGGCGTCGAGCAGGTGGGGCGGTGCCGCGAGCCAGGCCAGGCTCAGCCCCGGGGCCAGGCTCTTGCTGGCCGTGCCCGCATAGGCGACCAGGTCAGGAGCGAGGCCCTGCAACGCGCCGAGCGGCCTCCGGTCGTACCGGAACTCGCCGTCGTAGTCGTCCTCGATGACCAGCGTCCCGCGGTCACGGGCCCAGCCGGCGATGGCCGCCCGGCGCGGCGCGGCCAGCGGCACCCCGAGCGGGAACTGGTGGGCCGGAGTCAGCAGGACCGCGTCGGCGGGCGCGCTGCTGAGCTCGCTGACCCGGGCGCCATGCGCATCTACGGTGAGCGGGCGGGTGGCCAGCCCGGCCGCGTGGATAACCTCGCGGTGCATCCTGAAGCCGTGCGACTCGACCGCCATCATGCCCGCGCCGCGCCGGTGCAGCGCGGTGGACAGGAGGCTGAGGGCCTGCACGAATCCGGAGCAGATGATGATGCGGTCCGGCGTCGTGCGGACGCCCCGGACGCGGGCCAGGTACTGGGCGAGGGCCTCCCGCAGGCCGGGCAGGCCGCGGGGGTCCGGGTAGCCGAACTCGTGGCTGGGTGCCGCGGCCATGGCCCGGCGTCCGGCCGCCAGCCAGGCGCTGCGGGGAAACCCGGCCAGGTCCGGATGGCCGGGCGTGAGGTCGTAGCTACGCCGGCCCGCGGCCATCGCCGGCGGGCGGGCCGGGGCGCGCCCGGCCGATGGCGTCACCCGGTCCGCGACCCGGGTCCCGGCGCCCTGCCGGGCGGTCAGCCACCCTTCGGCGACGAGCTGGCCGTACGCATCGGCCACCGTATTGCGGGCCAGGCCGAGCTCGGCGGCCAGCGCCCGCGAGGATGGCAGCAGGGTGCCGGGAGCAAGGCGGTCGCTGCGCACGGCGTCCCGCAGCGCGTCCTCGAGGCCGGCCCGCCGCCGCGTGCCGGGCAGCTCAAGCAGCAGGTCCACGCCAGAAGTGGCCCATTTTTTTGGCATAGAACTGGACCATACTCCTGGTCTATTTGCGTACTAGCGTGGCCAGCATGACGATCACAGCGAACACCTCGCGGATGAACCTCCAGTCACTGGCACCCCGCGTGTATAAGGCGATGCTCGCCCTCGACGGGGCCGCCGGGGAAGGCCTCGAAGCACCGCTGAAGGAACTCGTGCGAGTGCGCGCTTCCGACCTCAACGGCTGCGTCTACTGCATCGACATGCACACCACCGACGCGCGTAAGGGCGGCGAGAGCGAGCAGCGCCTCTACGCCCTGCCCGCCTGGCCGGAAGCCCCGTACTACACGGCCCGGGAGCGTGCCGCGCTGGCCCTGACCGACTCCATCACCCTGATCAGCCAGACACACGTGCCCGACGGCGTCTACGCCCAGGCCGCCGCGGAGTTCCCCGAGCCGGAACTTGCCCAGCTGATCAGCCTGATCATGACCATCAACGCGTGGAACCGGCTGGCGATCAGCACGCGCACGCAGCCAGGGACCTGACGCGCCCGCGGCTGGCGGTACCCCACGGGCGCCTGAGGTACCCGGCGCTACTTTGCCGGCCCCTCGTCGGAGCCGAGCGCGAGCAAGCCGTCGCGAACGCGCCGCAGCAGTACCGGGTCGGTCTTGGCAGCTAATCGCCGCGCTGACCTGGTGCTGCCGCGGCTGCGCCGCGGCAGCGAGCTGCGCAGCACCGTCATGTCACGGGCCGATACTCCGCGCGCGATATCTAACTCGCACCACACGACCTTGCCGCCGTCGCCGCGGCGGAAATAATCCCATCGCGCGCTCAATGACTCGACCAGGAACAGGCCGCGGCCCGCTTCGGAATCAGGATGCTGCGGCCGGAGCACCGGCGGCTGCTCCGAGCTGTCCGCTACTTCGATAGCCAGGTAGCCCGCGGCCAGGCGTAATCGTAAGATAAATGGCCCAGGCGACGGTCCCGCGTTCCAGGGTGCTATTCCATTGCCATTCGGGATGCTCGTCAAGCGGACCGGCCGGCCGGTCCGCCGGAGACCCTCCGGCTTCCCGGACGCCGGCCCGGCGGCCGCCCGGCTAGGGTGGTCGCCACCTGGCCGCGCGCGAACTGGCGGCTCAGCGCATTGAGGTCCGGCAGGCCGGCCGCATCCGCATCCGGCTTTCCGCCGCGGGCAGTTTCTCCGGCGAGCAGGATTGAGCTGGTTCCGCCGCCACGCCGCGCCAGGGATGCCGCCCGGCTGTCCAGGGACCGGCCGTCCAGGAAAGGCTGTTCATGAACGCCCAGGCTGACCAGCCCGATCCGGCCCAAGCCGGGCGCGGTCCGTGGCGCGGGCGGCGCACCATCGTGCGACTGGCCGCCGCCGCGGTGATCGGCGCGATCGCCGCGGCCCTGGTGATCATCTTCGGCAGCTGGAGCTACGCGCCGGTGGTCGGCTGGGATGCGACGGCGGCTATGTTCTGCGGGCTGGTCTGGCTGGCCATCTGGCCCATGTCCGACGAGGCCACCGCGGAGCGGGCGACTGAGGAAGATCCCAGCCGCGCCGTTACCGACATCCTCATGCTGAGCGCATGCGTGGCCAGCCTGGCCGCCGTCGGCTTCGTGCTGGTCCACGCGCATGCGGCCCGTGGCGCGGCCGCGGGCGTGCTGGCCGGCCTCGCGCTGCTCAGCGTGGCGGTGTCGTGGGCCGCCGTGCATACGGTCTTCACGCTGCGCTACGCGCTGCTGTATTACGCCGGCCCGGTGGGCGGCATCGACTTCAATCAGCGGGAGCCACCTAGTTATCGTGACTTCGCTTACCTGGCGCTAACGGTCGGCATGACGTTCCAGGTCTCTGACACGAACCTGCAGACGTCGCAGATACGCGCCACGACCCTGCGGCACGCGCTGCTGTCGTTCCTCTTCGGCGCCGTCATTCTGGCCGCCGCCATCAACCTGATCGCTGGCCTGGGCAGCGGCGGCTGACCGCAGCCCGGATCCAGGGGACGGCGGCCGGCCCGCCGCCTGACCGGGTCTCGCGGTCAGAGGCCGTACGCAGCGGGGTGCCGCGGCTGATAGAGCATCATCTCGCCGGCGCCGGGGACCCGCAGCATGCTGGTCAGCCCGAATCGCTGCTCCGTTATGCCGCCGGTGAACTCCGCCCCCTTGGCCTTGAGCTCGGCGACGGTCTTCTCGATGTCGTCGCACATGAGGCTGATCTCGTGGTGCTGGCTGGTCGACCAGGGCTCGGCACCGCGGTCATCGGACGCTGGGTGCACGCCGAGCTCGGAAGGGCCGGTCTTGAAGATGAGCCAGCCGCCGTGAGCATCGACATGCGGCCAGCCGAGGACATCGCGGAAGAACGCGCGCGCCGCGTCGGCGTCATGAGCGTAGACGAGGGTGTGCACCGCAGTGATCATGTCCTCACTCTAGGCGGCCAGCCGCACTTCGTCGGAGTAGTCCCGCCCGGGCTCCGATGACGTACACGCTCAGCTGAGCGAGCTTTCAGCCGGTCAGCTCACCGAACCCCGCACTTTCCCCGCGCCGCGTCGTTATTTCGCTTGCCGGACGCGATGCCCGTCGCCGATGATGGCGGCCATGGGCGCGACTCGGCGAGCCGACATGTTCACCGCGGATGGCAGTCCGTCTGACGACGACCCGCGGGAGAACGGGCCGAGGCTGGGCGGCGAGTGCGCCACGCTGGCCGAGTCCCTGCGCCGCCAGCGCCTCACGCTGGAGCTGAAATGCTCAGGTCTCGATGCCGAGGCCATGGCGCGGCGTTCGGTCGATCCATCGACGATGTCGCTGCTGGGGCTGGTGCGGCACCTGGCCGAGATGGAGCGCGCGACGTTCCGAAGGCTGATGGCGGGCCAGGACGTGCCCCGGCTGTACGGCTCCGGTGACGATGATTTCGATGGTGCTGTTCCCGACCCGCAGGTGGTGGCGCAGGCGTGGGACGCGTGGCGCGGCGAGGTGGACTTCGGCACGCGGTTCGTGGCCGAGGCGCCCAGCCTGGACATCACCGGGGAGGATCCGCTGAATCAGCATGGCAGCGGCGGCGGGACGATGTCGCTGCGCGAGGCGCTGGTCGGGCTGATCGAGGAGTATTCCCGGCACATGGGTCACGCCGACCTGCTGCGCGAGCGGATCGACGGACGCCTGGGCCAGTAATGCGCACGGGCCGGGCACGCAGCCGGCGGCCGCCGGTGCGTTAGCGGGCTCCGGTCCTGGCCGGCTACTGCTGGCCGAGGAAGCGAATGATCGCCGCCTCGAGCGCCCTGGCTATCCGCCGCTGGAAGCGCGCCGACGTCAGCAGCCGGGCGTCGGTCGCGTTGCGCATGTTTCCGCACTCGATCAGCACCTCGGGAACGGTGGTCAGGTTGAGCCCGGCCAGATTGTCCCGGGGCTCGATTCCGTGCACGCCGTCGTAGGTACTCTCCGGCATCGACGTCCGGGCCAGCAGGGCGCGCCGGACATCCCGGCCAAAGCGCTCCGATGACCCGATCACCTTGTCGTTCGGGCCGTCGCTGACCGGTTCAAGGACCGCGAACCCGCGGCCCCCCGGCGGCCCGCCATCCGCGTGAATGTCGATCGCCACGTCCGCGTGAGCGCGGTCGATGATCCGGGCCCGGCGGTTCACGCATGGCCCAACCCCGTGGTTGTTCGTCCGCGTCATGACCACTCGCGCGCCGTCCCGGCGAAGGTCGGCGCGCAGGAAGATCGCGACCCGGAAATTGAAGCGGGCCTCGGTATAGCCGCTGTCCGTCTCCGTGCCGGTCGTGTTGCAGGTCTCCCATTCCCGGCCGTTCCAGATCAGGTGGTTGATGTAGGCCGGGTCGGTGTGGTTGCGGCCGTTGTGCCCGGGGTCGACGCCGACGATCTTCCCGGCGAGCGGCTTAGCCGCCGCGGGCACCGTGCCGCCCGCGGGCCCGGTCGAGTGGGGCGCCGCGGGCCGCGCGCTGGCCAGCGACGTGGCCCCGCCGGACGCCGGGTGCGGCCCGGCGGGGGTAGCCGACCCGGCGCCTGCACCGCAGGCCGAGGTGACCAGGCCGATCGCGATCGTGGCCAGCACCAGCGCCGGGTGCGGACGCCGGCCGCACACGGACCGGTCGCGATTAGCCACGCGTAGCTCCTCCGCTGCCCCGTCGGATCCAATCCCCGGGCCGCCCGGCTGCTCAGGCTGCGTCGATGATACACAGCTGTTGCTACAGTGCGGTGGGTGTCCGCTCCGGCCGCTTTGCTGCGTGCCGCCTGGCTCGTGCCGCGTCCACGTAAGGAGCGAGTCGATGGATGTCTCCCTGCACGATGTGCACCAGGCCTTGCACGAGCTGGGCAAGCTGCGGTTCGGCGAGATGCGCGTCGAGGATGCGATGCGCGAGATCGTGCAGACGACCCACACGATCTTCGACGTGGACGGTGCCGGCTTGATGCTCGCCGACGCCGAGCACCATCTGCGCAACGTGGCGGTATCCGACGAACGGCTGGGGCATCTGGAGGAGTTGCAGATACGCCACCAGGAAGGACCCTGCATCTCAGCGTTCGACGACAAGGAGCTTGTGACGGTGCAGGACCTCAGTGCGGACGGGCGGTGGCCCGCGTTCAGCGAGGCTGCTGTCGCCCGGGGAGTATGCGCCGTGCTGGCCAGCCCGCTGCCCTACAACCAGGACGCGGTGGGTGTCGTGGCGGTGCTATCCGAGGAGCGCCATCCCTGGTCCGCGGAGGCTGAACTTGCGCTGCTCGCATTCACCGACCTGGCTGCCCTGCTGATTGCCAGCATGATGATCGGCCAGCAGCAGTCTGAGCTTGCGACGCAACTTCAGGGTGCGCTGAACTCCCGGGCGGTCATCGAGCAGGCGAAGGGCGTCCTCATCGGGCAGCAGGGCCTGTCTGCCCACGCGGCCTACGAGCAACTGCGGGCACAGGCCCGGGCGCAGCGTCGCAAGCTGGTCGCAGTCTCGGCCGAACTGGTACGCAGCGCGGCGGGCGACGAGTGACCGCTTGCATTCTGCCCGGCTTCCGGCATACTTAGTCCGTCGTCACGACGCCGCCCAGAGTCCTGCGGCTGTCCGCCACGTCGATGCTTGTCATCGTGCCCCCGGCGTTGCGCCGGCTTGGCCCCTCCTGACAGCAGTCGGCTGAAACCCAGTCCGGCCACTGCTGACCAGGGAGATTTCATGATCGTTCTCGGACTCATTCTGCTGCTCATCGGCTTTCTTACCAACATCGCGATTGTATGGACGATCGGGATCATCGCGCTGGTAGCGGGCCTCATACTCGTCCTGCTCGGCTCACTCGGCCACCAGGTAGGTGGCCGACGTCATTACTGGTGATGACCGGCGACGCAGGGCCCGGTGGCCGAAGGGCCGCCGGGCCCCGCACTTCGGGCGCCGCGGAACTCGCCAGCCGGTCAGGATTGTCGCCGGTCAAGGCGCTGCATCGGCTGGTCGAGCTGGCTGCGCTGACCCTTCCCGGCTGCTCCGGCGCCACCTCGACCGCCTGGCGTAACGGCCAGCTGCTGCTTTCCGTGGCGAGCCACCCCGACCTGGCCTGGCTCCTGGAAGCGCAACTGGCCAGCGAAGCCGGCCCGGAACTGGAAGCGATCAGGACCGGTGAGTCGACCAGCTGCCCTGACACGCTCTCGGCACGGGACTGGCCCGATTACGCGGCGAACGCGCTGCGCGTGGGGATCCGTTGCTCGCAGACGCTGGTTCACCGGCGTGGCGGCCTATCAGTAACCTTGAGCTTGTACGGGGCGAGGCGCAGGGCACTGGCCACGGCAGGAACGCGCGCCGCATCGTTGCTGGCCGCCGTCGGCGTGGCGCTGCTGGCCGACGCCGTTCACTACGACGACGCCCGCGGCACGGCGCTGCACCTGCGAGAGGCGATCGAGCTGCAGTCGGTGGTAGAGCAGGCCAAGGGCCTGCTGATGCACGCGCTGGGTTGCGACGAGCAGCAAGCTGTCGCGCGGCTGCGGGAGATGTCACGGGACCGAAATATCACCATCCCCGAGATGGCCCGTCTGCTCATCGGAGAACAGCCTGGCGCGTGATGTGTTCAGGAAGCGGCGGGTCCTGGCGGCTGACCTTCCGCTGGCGTTTGTTTCAGCGCATCGAGGAAGCTCGCCGCCCAGTGGGCCACGTCGTTTTCGTGCACGCGGCGGCGCATCGAGCGGATCCGCCGCCTGGCCTCGGCGGGGCTGACCGTCGCGGCGCGCATGATGGCATCCTTCAGCCCTTCGACGTCATGCGGGTTGACGATGAACGCGCCGCGAAGCTCGTCCGCCGCGCCGGTGAACTCGCTCAGTACCAGCGCGCCGCTCTCGTCATTGCGGCAGGCCACGTACTCCTTGGCCACCAGGTTCATGCCGTCCCGCAATGAGGTCACCAGCATCACGTCCGCCGCGAGGAACAGCGCGGCCATCTCTTCTTTCGGGTAGGACTGGTGCAGATAGTGAACAGGCGGGCGGCCAAGCTCCCCGTGCTCTCCGTTGATCCGGCCGACTGCCACCTCGACCTCATCCCGCAGTGCCCGGTAGTGCCCGATTCGCTCCCGGCTGGGGCTGGCTACCTGTATGAGCACTGCCTCTGGCGGCCCGAGCTTGCCTTCGCTGAGTAGCTCACCGTAGGCCTTGAGGCGATGCAGTATGCCCTTCGTGTAGTCAAGGCGGTCGACACCAAGCAAGACGATGTCGGGCTCTCCCAGCGATTTCCGGATCTCCTGCGCCCGGGCCAGGACGCCGGCTTGCTGAGCGGTGTTTCCCAGGGCCGCCGAGTCGATCGAGATGGGGAATGCGGCTGCGCGGACCTCCCGTGCTCCGCTGGACCCGTCCGCGGAGCCCATGACGCGGACAAGCGGCCCCCGGGTCGCCAGGCCGGCTGCGCGCCGGCCTGCACGCAGGAAGTTCGTGGCGTCGCCCGGGCGCTGAAATCCCAGCAACTCCGCGCCGAGCAGGCCCTGGACGATCTGCCGCCGCCAGGGAAGCTGCGCGAAGATCTCGTAACCGGGGAAGGGAATGTGGTTGAAGAATCCGATACGCACGTCGCCGCGAAGCTCGCGCAGCATTCCGGGGACTAGCTGGAGCTGGTAATCGTGTACCCAGACGATCGCGCCGGTAGCTGCCTGCTCGGCCGCAGCACGGGCGTACCTGCGGTTGACCTCGACGTATGCATCCCACCATGCACGGTGGAACTCTGGCCGGGCGATGACGTCGTGATAGAGCGGCCACAGCGTGGCGTTGCAGAATCCCTCGTAGTAGTCCCGGACCTCCGCCGCTGATAGGCCCACGCTGACCAGGTGCATGCCGCCTAGATCGAACGGATCCGGTGCCTTTTCGGCCGCGCCGGTCCACCCGATCCAGGCTCCGTCGGCCTCGCGCATGACCGGCTCGAGAGCGGTAACCAGGCCGCCGGGACTAGGCCGCCATTCCGGCTCGCCGCCCGCGCCCTCGACCCGGTCCACTGGCAGCCGGCTGGCGACCACCACAAGGCCGTAGGCGCCAGCGGCCCCTCTGCTCGACGGCTTTGGCGGCATCGGCCAATCCTATCCGGCGCCCTGGCCACCGCGAGTCAGCGCAGCGACAGGGCGGCGAGGGCGGCGTTGACGATCGAGCCGGCGTCCAGGTCGTGCGCGCGGTAGAGGTCGCTGACGGCGCCGGACTGGCCGAACGTGTCGACGCCGAGGCTGACGGCGGGCACCCCCAGGGCCGACCCGAGCCAGCTGAGGGTGTGCGAGGCGGCGTCATGCACGGTGACGATGGGCGCCCGGTCCGGGAACACCGTGCGCAGCGCTCCCGGGATGGACGGCGCGGTGGCGGTGCGCACGCCCTGCCGCAGCGTCCGCTGCCAGGCCCGGTACAGCCGGTCGGCCGAGGTGATGTCGACGACATGCGCGGCGATGCCCTCGTCGCCGAGTTCCGCGGCCGCCGCGAGCACCTCGGGCAGCATCGCCCCGCAGCCGGCCAGGTAGACCAGCGGCGCGCCGCCCGCGGCCGCCTCGGCGGCGTCAGCCAGCCGGTACGCGCCGGCCAGCACCTGGCGGCGCAGGATGGCATCGCCGAGCCGCTCCCGCGCGCGGGTGAACGGCCCCTGGTCGATGCCCCGAGTGGTGAGCCGGAAGTAGTACGACCCGTCCTCCGCCACGGCGGTCCCCGGTACCGACGCGTTCGCCGCCGCGATCGACTGCAAGGCGCCGCACATCAGCCAGTCGAGCGCCGCCGCGTAGGCCGGCTCGATGAACGTCACGTTCGGCAGTTCCAGGCCGACCGACGCGGTGATGGTCGACTGGTGCGCGCCGCCCTCCGGGGCCAGCGACACCCCGGACGGCGTGCCGGCCACCACGAACCGCGCGCCGGAGTAGACCGAGTAGATGAACGCGTCGAGGCCGCGCAGCACGAACGGGTCGTACACGGTGCCGACCGGCAGCAGCGGCTGACCGGAGAGGTCCCACGCCAGCCCGAGCTGCCCGAGCAGCAGGAACAGGTTCATCTCGCTGATGCCCAGCTCGATGTGCTGCCCGTCCGGGCCCTCGGCCCATTTCAGCATGGCGTCCTCGCTCCACGAGCGCCGCGCCGCCGGGCTGAACACGCCCTTCCGGTTGATGAATCCGGCCAGGTTGGTCGAGGTCGCGACATCCGGCGCGGTGGTCACCAGGTACGGAGCGACCGCGTCGTCGCGGGAAAGGTCGACCAGGATCCGGCCGAACGCCTCCTGGGTGGAGATCGGCCGGCCCGAGCGGATGCCGGTGGAGTCGGGCACGGCCACGGCCGGCTGGGCCGGCCGGGGGGCGCGGGCCAGGTGCTCGCGCCGGGCCGCCACCCACTGCCCGGCCCTGGTCATCGGGTCGAGCCGGTCCCATTCGGTGGCCGCGGTCAGGCCCAGCCGCTCGCGCATCTCGTCGATCTGCGCCGTGGTCAGCAGGGCGGAGTGATTGCGCGGGTTGCCGGCCATCGGCAGGCCCCAGCCCTTGACGGTGTAGGCGAACACGACGCTGGGCCGGCCCTTCTCCGCGTCGCACTCGCCGAAGGCCTCCAGCAGCGCGCCGAGGTCGTGCCCGGCCAGATCGGTCACCAGCCCGGCCAGCTCGCCGTCGCCGGTGAGGCCGGCGCAGAACTGCCGGACGTCTTCCGGGGCGCCATCAAGAAACCGTGCCTTAACGGGGCTATCAGCCAACCCGAACAGCGACTGGTAATGCTCGTTCGGCATCTCGTCGATCCAGGCGCGCAGCGATTCCCCGCCCGGACGGGCGAATGCCGCCTGCAGCCGGTGCCCGTACTTGGCCTCGACCACATGCCAGCCTGCGGCGCGGAACTGCTGTTCCCACTGGGCGATCCGCATCCCGGGAACGACCCGGTCAAGCGACTGCCGGTTCACGTCCACGATCCACATCACGTTGCCCAGGCCGTCGGTGGCCGGATCGGCGACGGCCTCCCAGATGTTGCCCTCGTCCAGCTCGGCGTCGCCGATCAGCGCCACGAACCGGCTGCGCGGCCGGGCGCCGAAATGGGCATCGACGTAGCGGCGGGCCGCCGCGGCGAACAGCGGCGCCGCGGCACCGAGCCCCACCGAACCGGTGGAGAAGTCGACGGTGTCCGGGTCCTTGGTGCGGCTGGGATAGGACTGCAGGCCGCCGAATGAGCGCAGCATCGGCAGGTAACGGCGGTCCAGGTTGCCGAGCAGGTACTGGATGGCGTGAAAGACCGGGGAGGCGTGCGGCTTCACGCTGACCTTGTCCGGCGCGTCAAGATACGCGAAGTACAGGGCCGTCATCGCGGTGACCAGGCTGGCGCTGGACGCCTGGTGGCCGCCGACCTTGACGCCGTCGCCGGTGTCGCGGTCATGGTTGGCCGCGTCCACGATGCGGGTGGCCAGCCACAGCACCCGCTGCTGGATCTCCTCAAGCACGGCCAGATCGGTGCCCGTGCGGCCGGCGCTGCCCGGTCCGGCTTCGGTGACTGTCATTCCAGCGCTCCTCGCGTGGGGTACTGAACCTGACGTTACCCAGCCGCGCCGTTGGTCAGGCGCGCGGCGCCGGGCCGGCCAGGTTCTTGCTCCTGGTCGCTGGTTGCGGGTCCGGGCCGTGCCCCGTTAATCCCCGGTTCCCGCATCCCTGGGCCGTCCCCTTGGCATCCGTGGTCAGCTTCCTGCCAGCCGGGCGAGGGCGCTGGCCAGCAGATCCTGCTCTTCCTGGCTGAGCGGGTCAAGCAGGAACTCGCGGATGGTCTGCGCGTGCACGGCAGCGGCCCGGCGGAGCAGGTCCCGTCCGGCCGGGGTGATGCTGACGATTACGCCGCGCCGGTCAGCTTCGCTGCGGGCCCGGCGCAGCCAGCCCCGCCGTTCGAGCCGGGCGACGGCGCGGCTCAGGGCTGGCTGGGTCAGCCGCACGGCCGGGTCCAGCCCGCCTTGGCGCAGTCCCGCGGGTGCCGCCTGCTCCAGCCGGAGCAGGATTTCGAAGTCGTTGATGCTCAGGCCGCAGGCTTCGTCAAGGGCCGTGCCCAGCTGCCCGGTGATCCGGGCATGAGCCGAGGTCAGCGCCGCCCAGACCCGCGCGCAGGAGTAATCGTCGCCGGGTGCGCCGGCGGCAGGCCCGGCCGGCCCGGGGCGGGTTGCGGCGGCTTCCATTACCAGCCCGGCCAGCCGGTGAATCGGCTGAGCGTATCCGCGATGTGCTCCTCCTCGTACTGCAAGTGCGCGAGCAGGTCCGTGCTCAGGCTCTGCAGCGCCTGAGTGAGCCGCTCCCGTACGGCGGGATCCTCCCCGCCGCTGAGTTCCCGCGCCGTCGCCGCCACGTCGTCGAGCAGGCCCGAGACCCTGAGGTGGTCGGCTTCCAGCTTGTCGACGACCGGGTTCAGGGCCGGGTTCGCCCGCCGCAGCCCGGGAAACAGCATGATCGATTCAGCATGGTGATGGGAGTGCACGAAGCGGCAGTACTGCAGGCAGTTGACCTTGAGCTGCCAGAGCGGACCGCCGGCGGCCAGTGACCTGATCGCGGCCTCGATCTCCTGGGCCGGCTGGCCGGCCGCCACGTCCGCGGCCATTCGCCGCACCGTGCGCAGGTCCCGCCTGATCATGTCGTGGACCCACTTGAGCTCCGCCACCATCGCCTCGCCGCGCGGGTTCGGCGGGTTCGGGAGCTCGGTCTCAGCGACTGCCATCGGCGGATCCTGTCTCGCGGCGCCGCCCATTTATATGTATGCGCATGCATATACAATACGCGGGCAGCAGCATGCCGCCCGCCAATGATCCGCGCTGCCGCCTCAGGACGACTGCGACATCGCCAGCCAGGTGATGGTGACCGTCCAGGCCGTGGACGGATCAGCGAACGATTCCGGGCCGATGAGCTTGAGACCTTCCGTCCGGGACTCGTTTCTCCCGGCCGTGCAGCCGCCGCTCGCATCGAAGGCGTAGTCACATGTGTAGTTAGCGGTCAGCCCGTTGGGGTCCAGTTCTCCCGTCGAAGCGGTCCATGCCTCGAACTGCTCGATTCCCGGCTTCGCGTCTGCCCCCGTGCAAGCGACCTTGCCCTGAGTGCTGCAGAGCTTCCATGCGGTGCCGTGGTCGGCAGGCACCGCGTTCGAGGCGCTGACCCTGATGAACGCCGGGATACCCGTGTTCTTGACGGTAATGGGATAGGTGTTCTTTTGAAGATTTCCCACCGTGCATTGACCGTTGGGATAGCCGAGCAGTTTCGAGGTGGAACTGTTCGGGCTGGCTCCGCCCTTGCAGTGGCCGAATGTCTCGCTGTCCGGAGACACGGTGATCGAGGTAATGGTGGGCAGCACGTTCACGGTTGCGTTCGTGCTCGCGCTTGAGCTGGTCGCGTTGTTGCTTGCGAGCAGCGAGTTTGCCCCGAGTCCGATGAGCCCGGCGATGGCCAGGACGACCAGGCCTCCCGCGAGGAATACGTGCCAGTAGCTACGCAGGATCATGATTTCCTCCGCGAATATCAACGGCGCTGCCGTCGGTGGGTCTCCGCGCGACGCTGACCTGAAGGCCGGACGCGCGGAACGCGAAGATGGCCGCGCCCAGGAGGAGCAGTACGCCCAGGGTCCAAAGCATCCATGGCCGGAAGCCCGCCCCTTGCGCTGAGCCCTGGCCGACGGTGAATTCGAGCCCGGTCGCCGCCGCGACCCCCAGATTGGCCCGGCCGACGGTGACGCCCGCGGAACCGACGACCACGATGTCACTCCGGTACTGGCCCGGCTCCGCGCCGGCCGGCACGACGAGCTGAAGCGGGATCCGGGCCGAGTCGTGGGCCGCCAGGCTCATGCCGTTGCCGCTGAAATGGATCCAGGATGGCGGGACCGTGATGCCCGGCCGGTGGGTGAATCGCTGGACGTGCAGGCTGATCGACTCAGCCTGAGTCCCGGTATTAACAACGTAAACGGCCGTAAGCGTGTAACTCTCGCCTCGTTTCGCAACGTGGCCCAGGCGTACCGGGGCGCCCTGCACGCCCACCCCGATGCTGGCCTGGGCCAGCGCGGGGAAGGCGATGAGCAGCGCTACTCCGGCCGGGATCACGACGGCCGCCGCAAGGCACCGCCGCATCGCTCGCGTCGCTTGCCGCGCTCGCCGCCAGGCTCCGGCCCGGCGCTGGCCAGTCGCGGCGGAATGCGCAGCCACGGCAAGGCCGTTCGCATCGTCACCGCTACCGGACATGTCTGATGTTCCTCCGCGCCTCGGGTAGTTTCACCCGGCGGTGGGTGCAACTGCAGCTAATAGTCACGATAGATCAATGTCCTAATGAACAGCTACCGGTACGGAGCGTTACTCAGGTGACGGCCGGGACTCCCGGAACCCGTGGGGCACAGCCGCGCAGGTCTGGACGTGATGGCCGGCCGTGCGTCGATGGCGGATTGGTGGGGCCAGGGCAACACCAATCCGCCATCCACGATGCGGAATGCTGGCCGCCGGGCCGGGCCTCGCGCGCCTGGGCGCGGCGTTCGGCTGGAGGGCCGGATGCAGGTTAATTCGATCCGGACAGGGCCTCGATAGGTGCGATGGTCACCAGATCCTGCACGGCATGGGCGAGTTGCCGATCGAGCGTGATGAAGGCGTCGGCCTGGAGCTGGGTCAGCGCAACGTACTCGGCGTCCAACGTGTCCGGCCAGCCAAGCTGGCTGGCGATCTTCCAGGCGACGTTCTGCAGGACACGGTCCCCCAGCAGCCGGATCCGTAGTCCGCGGATGTAGTTGAGCCGTCGCTGGGCATCTCCCTTCTCCATCTCGCCGCGGCGGACTGCCTGGTAGAGGAGCGACAGCAGCTGCGAGCGAAGGAGCGTCGGGGCCAGGATCTGATGTTCTCCGGGGATCACGGCCTCAGCGTGAGCCAGTTGCATCGCGGTGTCCGGGCCGATCACGTACCTGGTCATGAGAAGGGCCGTCCTCTCTGCCGCTGTGCGGCGCCAGCCGAAACCTGGTTGAGCGCGATGCCGGTGGTCCAGCATTATTCCGGCATGACAGACGGGCTGAGGCTCCCTGAGCTGTGCGTCCCGGCCGTGAGCCGCCAGCCGGCGCTGATCCTGCGGCCCTGGCGAGCGGCGGACATCCCCGCACTGGCCGCCGAGATGAGCCGCGAGTACCCCACCGCTGGCATGTGGTCACGACCGGACGAACGCCCGGTCAGGACCGCGCTGCCCTGCGGGGCGGAGCGCCGGGCCGGGCCGGCCGGCGAGCGCGACGCGGCCCGGTGGCTCGCGAGCCAGGACCGCGGCTGGCGCGACGGTGACCGGCTGTGCTTCGCCGTACTCGAGCCGGACGATGCCGGCGGCTGTGTCCTGGCGGGGAACGTCGGACTGAAGAATCGCGAGGAGACCGGCCGGATCGGCGAGCGCGAGACCGCCGAGATCGGCTACTGGACCGCGGTGGCAGCGCGCGGCCGCGGCATAGCTCCGGCGGCGGTCCGGGCGGTGACCGGCTGGGTCTTCGATGCGTTCGCCGGGGCAAGCCTGCGCCAGATCATGCTCGTGCATGATGTCGACAACCCGGCGTCCTGCCGGGTAGCGGAGAAGGCCGGGTACCCGTTCCGGGAGCTCAGCCCGGCGAATCCGCCGCACTGGTTCACCGACGGGCACATCCATATGCGGCTGGCCGGCTGACCCAGGGCCGCGGTCGGCCAGCTGCGGTACCTGGCCACAGGCGCCGGTGCCGCATCGCCGGCCGGTGGACCGGTAGCTGCTGCGGTGGTGGCTGTCAGTTGATGTCGAACTCGTTGCCCTCGGGGTCTTTCATCGCGACCGCGTAGTGGTCGAGGCCGTCGGTGTTCAAGACGCCGACTATCACCGCGCCCAGGCCGGCCAGACGGCTCGCCGCCGCATCCACGCGCTCCTGCCGGACCTCCATCGGAACCGCGCGGCCACCGCTGGCGCCGATATCGAGGTGCAGGCGATTCTTGACCGCTTTGCGCTCCGGTACCACCTGGAACCAGATCCGCGGCCCGCGGCCCGCGGGATCGATGATGCAGTCCGCGCCGATGCCCAGTTCATCCTCGGGTACTCCGACATCCCGCCAGTACTCATCCCAGCTGGCAAAGCCAGCGGGAGGCGGTTCCAGCTCATATCCCAGCGCGGCGGCCCAGAAGCGTGCCAGCGGTTCAGGATCAGCGCAGTCGATCACCAGTTGGAAGCTGGAGGCCATCGATCTCTCCCCGCTCGGACGCTGTGTCGCCGCCAGCATGCACCAAGCCTCTGACACCGCCCCGCCCATGCCACTGGCGGCATGCGCGGATGTCTCAGGCCGGGCGTGATCCGGCGTGTCCAGGCGGACGGCGGTGCCCTGTCATGCGCCGGCGATACGCAGCACGGTCGCCACCACCTGGTCCAGCGGCACCGTTGTCCGGACTTCGTGCCCGGCCACCTGGCGAAGGAGCGGCTCAACGTTCCTGACGTCCTCAAGAACCCGGCGCAGTTCCTCCGGTTCCTTACCGAACCGATTGCCGGTCCTGGCCGCCAGCCGCTCCGCCAGCGTCTCCGGCGGCGCGCTCAGCAAAATAATGTGGTCGAACCGAGCATGGAATTGCCCCTGGTTCTCCTCGCAGCCGGCCACGAACAGCACCTCGGCGTCCTCGGTGTCCAGCAGCGCCCGGATGGCGTCTTCCCGCCACCGCTGACGCCCGTCCGGCAGCGGCTCGGACCATCCGTCGTCGGTGTCCACCGCCTTGTACCCGCGGGCCGCCAGCGCGCGGACAACACTCGACTTCCCCGTCCCCGACATCCCCGTCAGAAGAACCCGCTTCACCGAAGCAGCTTACGAGCCGGAACCGAGCACCACTGCCCGGGCGAGCATCATGGCGCGTATGACACCCGCCCGGATCGGCTGGTCCGCTGCGGGCATCATGGATCCATGACGAAGGCTTCCGCGATGATTACTGGCGCTTCGAACGGCATCGGCCGGGAGATCGCCAGGCAGCTGGCTGCCGCGGGACTGGCCGTCTATGTCGGTTCCCGTGACCGCGAACGGGGACGGCGCGCGGTCGACGAGATCGGCGGCGACGCGCGCCTGATCGTGCTTGACGTAACCGACGGCAGCAGCATCGTCGGCGCCGCCGGGCAAATTCAGGATCTGGACATCCTGGTCAACAACGCCGGCATCATGGTCGACGGCAAGCCTGCCACCGAGGCGGACGCTGACAGCTTCCGCCGCACCTATGAGACCAATGTGTTCGGCGTCGTCGCGGTGACCAACGCGTTCCTGCCCGCGTTGCGGCGATCCGCGCATCCGCGCATCGTCAATGTTTCCAGCGGCACCGGCTCGCTGGGATGGAGCACGGGGCCCAATCCGCAGTTCGCCTACCAGACCGGGGGAACCGGCGCCGCCTACCGGTCGTCGAAGACCGCTCTGAACGCGCTGACCGTGTACTACGCGCAGGCACTGGCCGCGGACGGATTCAAGGTCAATGCCCTGGCTCCCGGGCTGCGGGCTACGAACCTGAATGCCCGGGCCGCGGCCAGCGGCGGAGATCCGGCCGAGGCGGCAGCGGGCGCGGTCTGGCTGGCCATGCTGCCCGACGACGGGCCGACCGGTCAGTTCTTCTCCTGGGATGGCACCGTCGCGCCGTGGTGACACGCGCGTCCGCCGGCCGCGCCAACAGCCGTCCCTATCATGAAGATATGGGTACTGCGGGTAAGCGCACAGGATGGTCCCTGGCCTGGCGCCTCGCCGTCGCCCTCGCTGCCCTCGGCGGCATCTGCCTGGTGGCCAGCATGCTGATCGCCTTTTTCATCGCTGACCATTCATCGTCCGACAGCTCCGCCAGTTCCCTGATCGCCATCGGCCTCGGCGGCCTCGGCTTCCTGGCGGCTCTGCTTGGCGCGGTTCTCCTCGGTGGCCTTGCCCTGGCCCGGTTCTGGCGCCGGGCCCGTCGGCCGCCGCAGAGGGCACCGGGCAGCAGCTGACGCCCGATGCCCGCCGCCGGGCGTGGCCGGAGGCGTTCGCTACGGCTGAACGCAGGCACGACCTGAACTACTCATTTCGGGATCTGATCTCGACATGAATGTAATTTGGCTAAATTAATTTGTAAGCCTAGACCGTTTTTGCAAGAGTTGTTTCACGACGTAGCTGATGATGGCGACGACGAGTGAAGACACGACGCCTACCATGACCAGGGCTATGTCGCTGATTTCCTGTGAGCGGTCAACTTGTTCGATATCCGTCCATGACCAGTGAGCACGCAAGAATCCGTGATGATTCCACTGAAGCGAATCTGTGACTGAGGGCACTGGCGAGACATTAATATTCAGCAGCCCAGGCGCAGGCGCGAACGGGCCATTCGGGGTATAGCGATCGCCTGCTACGATTACCCGGTACGGCGGCTGCCCCGGTGCGTCGCTGTTCTTGCGGTAGTAGCCGACGTCGATCAAAGGGAGCATGCCTGCGACGTGCCCGGTAACGTTTGACTCAATGGGGTAGTTAAGAACGGCCTCGCCGGTGAAGCATGCCTGCTCTGGGTCCGCCGTTCCCTCGCAAGAGGGCCGCCCTTTACAGGCTGGAACGCGGGCTCCCTGAACTGTTGATCCATTTTCAAGCTCATTCCGGATAGGATAAGCCTGCGGATCAACTCCGCAGCCTGCGGGAGTGTCGTCGACAAAGTGACTCATCACTCCTTCATGGCTGCCGCTATCTACCGTCGCGACTATCAGCTCCGAATTACTTCGGTTAGCTTCAGTGGTGGTATCCCGGGGCTTGCCTGTTACTTCTATCAGCACCTTCCAAGTGTTTGCGGACACCCATCCGCTGACGTCTATTGGCTTCCCCTTCAGATTAATGACTGGGACTGTCCGAAAATGCTCGTCGCCGATAGCCGAACCTGCTCCGGCGTAACCTGACCTCAGAGTTCTGGTATTAAATACTTCAGAGGTGTTATAGAAATGGGCTTGCACTGGAGCAAATGAAATGACGATGTGCGGATCAGCCAGCTCCGCTGGTAGCAGTACATCGAAGGCAGCCGCACGGGGCGGAAGGGGGAGCGGGCGAGTATCGGCAATTATCACCCTGCCCAAGAAGACCAGCGAGAATCCTAAGATAATGACTAATAAAATTGCAGCCATGAGTGGCCAGCGTGGCGCGCGAGGCGATGGAAGGATCAGGCGAGCACGGCGTCTGAAGATTCCCCGTGCCAGCGCAGTATCACCCTGGCGCTGAGCACGCCAGGAAGATCGATCATGTGGCATGACCCCATTGTGCATTACGCATAGATGCCCCGGGCAAGACCGAGAAGCTCCCCGCGGCTAGTTCCGTGGCTCAGCGTTCGGGTGTGCGCGTGAACCCGCCTAGGTGATGCGGGTAGATGCTCAGCGGAACTCTCGATCCGGCCTGTTGCCGGAGCATTCGCAGGATGTGTTCGGTGGGCGTTCCGAAGACCTGGATGGTCATATCCGGTCCCATGCGCCTCGCCGGGCTTCGGACCCGTCGCGGTGTCGGGGTTTCCAGCTCAGGGCGGGGACGCGCACGTCAGGGCTGGCGCCGGCTAGCATGCCGGCAGTTCCCCGCCGGTGTAGCTCAGTTGGCAGAGCAGCCGTCTTGTAAACGGCAGGTCAGCGGTTCGAATCCGCTCACCGGCTCCGATGTCACCCATCAACCGAAGGCCTACACCGGCTCCGATGTCACTCATCAACCGAAGGTCCGCACCGGCGACGCACAGGTGGCTGAGCCGGTATGAGCCTGGCGGGCGCGCGGCCGTCGAGCGTGCCAGGCGCGCGGCGCGATAATGGCCGTGGCGCCTCAGCCGGGCTTGGACGCGACGAGAAGGAACCGGGGCCCGCTGGTCACGACCGGCCAGGCGCTGGCGTCCTCGTGCAGGGCGCGGAGGCGGTCCCGGTATTTCTCCAGGCTGTACCCGGGGATTGACCAGCTGATGGCCTTCAGATAGAAGACAACCGCCGCGATGTCGTCGAAGCGGATGCGCTGGTCGGCCCGAGCAGCTTCCTCGATCACCAGTCCCGCTTCGGTGACCTGCCGCTCGGCCAGCCCGATCCAGCTGTCCGGCTCCGCCGGCGTCTCGGTTCCAAGTAACTGGGCTAGGTCGTCGTTGTCGTGGTAATCGACCTGCTGGGTCACGAAGATGCCGCCCGGCACGAGAACGCGGTCAACCTCGAGAGCAAGGAATGACTCGTGCCGGTTGCAGATCAGATCCAAGGACCCGTCGCGGAACGGCAGGCGACCGCCGTCGTCAGTCCCGTTCTGATCCATGTTGTCGCGAGCTCCCTCGTTCTGGATCACGGGGACGCCGAGCGGCAGCAGGCGCCGTCCGGCCACCGCCACATTGGGCGGCCATGCCTCGGTCGCAACGGTGCGCGGTGCGCGGTTCGGAAGCCCGGATAGGGCCTCGCCGCCGCCCGTGCCCATATCCAGCATGGTCCGGGCCCTGCGGGCCAGGGCCGCGACGCGGGCGCTGTAGTCCCACGGCAGCGGCTCGGTCCAGGATCGGCGGTCCAGCCAGCTGAAATCCCAGCCGGAGAACGGTGCGGTCAGCGCCTCGGTCACGAGTTCGTCAAAGCCTGCCACCGTGCCAGCCTGCCAGAACACCAGCAAAGCGGCTATGGGTGAGCTTGCCGGACTCGGGTCAGAACCGGTGCGTGGTGGCGCCGAACGGGTCACCCTTGGCGTGGGCGAAGACCTTGGTGGGCGTGACCGAGAACACCATGGCCTCACCGTCGCCAGCAGGGCTGCGGAAGGCGCCGCCCTGGGCCTTGAACTGCCACCGCCCGTCCCATTTGGTGGTGAACGCCCTGGCAACCCGCTCGAGGATGGCGTCGTCGGTGACCTGCACCGCCTTGCCTTCCACTATGACGTCCAAGCCCCGGTCCCACTGGTTGCCGCCGGTGGTCATCACCACCTGCGGGTTTGCCCGCAGGTTGAGGAACTTCTGCTCCCCGGCGCCGGTCGAGAACCAGACGGCGTCCTCGGCCCAGACGGCGACGACGGGGGTGACGTGCGGCTGCCCGTCGGCCCGGACGGTGGAGATCCAGAACAGCTCGGCTGCCTCCAGCACGCCGCAGGTCTCCTCCCATCCCGTGGCGATCGCGGCCGGATCGCTGTACCGCTGGTCGAGCTTGGTGGCTGGCGTGCGCATCGGCATCTCTCCGATCGTGAGGACCGCACCGCGGCGGACCTTCCAATACAACACGCTTTACAGAATGACTGCCGCTCGGCGGCAGCGGCCAGTGCCTAACTGAGGTCGGCCGCCAGGTCGTTATAGGCGGCCTCGAGTTCGTCCCACCGGGCATCGGCATCGCAGCGCTCACGCCCGGCGAGGTGGGCGCCGAGGTCTTCGACATGGACCTGGATGCCCGCCCCGTAGGCAGCGATCAGATTCAGCGGCATGCCCGATTCCTCGATGACCGCGATGGTCTGGTCGCCGTCAGCGTGGCCTCGATGACATGCTGCTCCGGCTCGCCCAGGCCCGAGGTCAGCAGCAGCCGCCGCGGCGGTTCGCACGCTTCCACGCGCCCGGTGCCTTCCGCTCCGCTGGAATGAAAGCGGAACCGGTACTCACCGCCGGGGCGCAGGTCGCCCTCGACCTCGCCGAGCCAGCGGGCGAGACGGCGGGGATCGGTGAGTGCCGACCACGCGTCATCGATATCGGTATCGAAGCGGTCTTCCATCCGCACGACGCCCTTGCCATCTGCTGATCGCAGGCTGCCCAGGATCCGGTTGCCCGCCCGCGGGTTGCTGGTCATCTGGCGCTCCTTCGCTCGCGTTTGCCCCGGGCTATCTCGGTGTGCAGGGCATCCAGCCGCTGTTCCCATCGGGCCCGGTACCGGCCCAGCCACTCATCGACCTCAGCCAGCGGTGCGGGTTGGAGGCTGTAGATCCGCCGCTGCGCCTCCTGCCGGACCTCGACAAGTCCCGCCTCCCGCAGCACCCGCAGGTGCCGCGATACCCCCGGTCGGGCAATCGGCAGCAGCGCCGCCAGCTCACCCGCGGTCGCCGGACCGTCGGCCAGGGTCTCCAGCATCGTCCGCCGGCTCTCGTCCGCCAGCGCCCGCAGAGCAGCTTCCACGACACGAATGTACCAAGATAGATACGTAACAAGCTAGGTACATTCGCAAGCCACTTCGACTGGACATTTGACGAGCGACGACCGTCGTGCCCGTCACTTGCCCGTGCGGAAGGTCAGGCTGCGCACGGCGCCAGCCCGGGGCCGGACGCACGTGCCCGCAGCTGACCAGCTGACCAGCGGACGGGCAGCGCACTGGCCAGACCAGATCTGCCGGCCGGCGACAGGCGCGTTCTCAGCCGTTCCCTGACCAGCCGCGCCCAGGCGCGGGCTGGCCAGGCCATGGGGAGACAGGCCACGAGGTGCCCGGCCAGGCCGGCCCCGGCCAGGCTGCTCTGCGCCAGGTTGTTCCGCGCCAGGTTGTTCCGCGCCATCCGGGTACGTTCCCGGCCGGCTCCTGCCGGGTGGTCTGCTGCCAGCTGGTCTCGGGCCAGCCTGAGGCATCACTGCCAACGCGGCTGGCGCCAGTCCCGCCGCTGCTGGCGTGCTGCGGGCCGGCCTGCTGGCCGCGACCGCACTGAACGGCCCGTGCGGAGCGAATGCTGGCGGCTGACGTCACGCCGGCCACCGGGACCCGAACCCGCCAACGGCAGGCCTCCCGCCTGGCCACCGCGATGGCGGAGAAGCCAGTGGTGCGGTTCGCCGCGGCGTTGGGCACCTGCACGCAAGCCGAGCCGATGGCCGCGATGCAGTTCCGGTCGCCTGCGCGGGCTCCGTGCCATCGTGCCGCCAGCGCCGGGTTCGGCGCTGCGGCCAAGGCCGGTGCTGGCGATTGCCGAGCCGGCTGGGCGGGCGCGGGCAATGCGCCCGGAGTGGCGTCCGCCCGCTGGCGCGCTGTGCGGTCCGAGCGGCCCGCCGCGGGCGGCTTGACCGGCCGGGCTGGCCGGGGCGGCCGGCGGAGCGGACGACGAGGGTGCAGACGACGCTGGCGGCGCGGACGGTGCTCGGTGCGCGGACGATGAGGGTGCGGACGGCGCCCGGGGTGCTGACGGCGCCGGAGTTCCGGGCGACGGTGGCGCCCCGAGCGCTCCGGCAGCTACGCGATGGCCATCTGCCGTCGTCGGCCCGGTGCCCGGGCCGGGGGTCAGCGCGTACGCCGCGATGCCGACCACGGCCAGCATGGCGCCTGCGGCCAGCGCGCGCTGGCGCGGGGAGGACCCGCGTAGCTTGCCGGGGAGCCAGCTAACTGCGGCGCCGGCCGTGGTGCCCGTGCGGGCCGTCTTTCCCGCGGCCGGAAAGGCCGGGGAACCGGGGGAGTCGGCGAGACCGGCCGGGCCGGGGGTCCCGGCCAGGTAAGCCGCCGCTGCGTCGCCCAGGATCAGCGGCGCGACGGTACCCCGCAGCGCCGCACCGACATCGGCGAGGTCCGCTTCCCCGCCGCCGGAATCGGCCGGCGCCAGGTGCAGGTATGCCTGCCGAAGCCCGTCGCGGGCGTGGCCCGCGAGCCCGGTCACGCCCGCCGCGTCCAGCCCGAGCAACGGCGCGACCTCCGACGGTGCCGCTCGCTCGATCTGGGTATGCCACAGCACGGCACGCCAGCGCTCGGGCAGCGACAGGAAGGCCGCGACGAGCGAGGAATCTTGGGGGCCGGCTGCGGCCAGCTCGGACGGCCGCCCGGGGCCGGAGGCCTGCTGCCCGTCACCCGGGACTCCCGGGATCTGCCCGTCGCCCGGGATCTGCCCGCTCCCGCTGTCACTGCCGCTGGCTGCCTGCCGTACCGCGGTCAGCAGGTACGGGCGGAACGCATCTGTCGGCCCGCCGCCGCGGCCGATGGCGTCGAGCACCGTTGTGAACGCGCTGGCCACGACGTCATCCGCGGCAGTCGGCCCAGTCACGAGCTGGCTGGCGAGGCGCCGGGCCGCCGTCGCGTGCCGGGCGCGGAGCATGCCGTACGCCCCGTGGTCACCCGACCGGATCGTGTTGAGAAGTTCCGCGTCGCTGGCGGGCACGCTCACGCTGGATGACTCGTCCATAACCTGATGCCTGCCGCTCCCGTTGCAGCCGAGCCTGATTAGCCGTTCAGATTGTTCCTTGTCTTGCCGCCCAATGCGGAGTAATCACGCTCATCAACGGATAAATGCCGGAATCGGGGCGTCCCGCGCACACGAGTCTCAAATGCCGCCGATGCGCCAAGGCCAGGCCGCCGTTCCCTCGATACTGTCCTCATATGAGCCGCCTTCCGTACCTGCGCCATGACGATCTCGACGCCAGCGGCCAGGAGGTGTGGGATGCCGTCGTCGGATCGCGGGCAGGCCAGCTGGTCAATGCCCAGGGCGGCCTGGTCGGGCCGTTCAACGCCTTCGTGCACGCGCCCGAGGTCGGCCGGAACCTGAGCTCGCTGGGCCGGCAATTGCGGTTCGGCAGCTCGATCGAGCGCCGGCTGAGCGAGATCGCCATCATCACCGTGGGCGCCCGGTGGAAAGCCGAGTTCGAGTGGTGGGCGCATTCCCGCATGGCCCGCGAGCACGGCGTGGCCGGCCCGATCGTCGACGCGATCGGCCGCGGCGCGGAACCGCCCTTCGAGGCCGATGACGAGCGGATCGTCTACGCCGCCGCCCGTCAGCTCGCCGAGACCGGCCAGCTCGGCCAGCAGGCCTATGACGAGGCCCGGCAACTCCTCGGGGACGCCGGGATGGTCGAGCTGGTCTCGCTCTGCGGGTATTACACCCTCATCTCGTTCCTGCTGAACGCCTTCGCCGTCCCGCTCCCGCCGGGCGCCAGCCCGGCCTGGGCCAGCTCGCCTGGCACAGCCGGGTGACCGGGCCAGGAGGTTCCCGGCCATGACCGGCACGGCCGACGATGGCGGCCTGCCCGCGGAAATGACCGGCCTGCCCGCGGAAGCGACCGGCTCGGCTCCGGGACGGGGCCGGCTCGCCGGCCGGCGGATCCTCGTCGTCGGGGCCGGGACGCGGCCTTCCCCCGAGCCAGACCCGCCGATCGGCAACGGCCGGGCCATCGCGGTCCTGGCGGCCAGGGAAGGCGCATCGGTGGCCTGCGCCGACCGGGACCGTGCCGCCGCCGGCGAGACCGCCGGGCTAGTGCGGGCCGAGGGATCCGAGGCGGTGGTCGTCGTGGCCGATGTCGCCGATCCGCGCGCCTGCGCCGCCATGGTCGAAGAGTCCGCCCGTGCTCTCGGCGGTCTGGACGGACTTGTCCTCAACGTCGGCTTCGCCCTCGGCCGGGGGATGACTGGCACTACCGCCGAGCAGTGGGACGCGACCTTCGCCGTCAATACCCGGGCGCACTTCCTGGTCTCCGCCGCGGCCCTCGCCGTCCTCGCCCCCCGCGCCGCCATCGTGTTCATCAGCTCGGCGGCTAGCCTGCGGGCCGCGACCGGGGCGCCGGCCTACGACTCGTCCAAGGCCGCGCTGCTCGGTATCTGCCGCCAGGTCGCCAGGGAGGGAATGGCCCGCCAGATCCGGGCCAACCTGGTGCTGCCCAGCCTCGTCGATACCCCGCTCGGGCGGGACGCCTCCCGCCGCAATCCCGCCCGCACCGCCCGCCGTCTCCCGTTCGGCCGCCAGGCGACCGCGTGGGAAGTGGCCTACGCGACTGTCTGGCTGCTCTCGGCCGAGGCCAGCTACATCAACGCCCACCCGCTTGTGCTCGATGGCGGCGCCACCAGCTTTGCCTGATTGCCGCCGCGCCTGACCAGTGCCGAGATTGCGGTGATCCCTCCGTGGATGGTCTTTCCGCGACCTTTGAGACAGCGGGAGGCATCCCGGTTGCGCCTCGTCCTGAAGCCCGCGGCGCGCCATTCCGGGCCACGGTGGTTGGCCATGCTTTGGCCAGGCAAATAGACGATCTTTACGGGTGATGCTGGCGGGTCTGGGTATGTCAGGCAAAGGATGGAGGAATCTGGGGTAAACGAGCCGCGGCAGCCGCGCCAGCAGCGCGAGCTGCCTCCCTCCGCGCGGCCGCGGCCCGGTCCGGCCGCGCGCCCTGGCCGGCGGCCCCGGCACAGCACGGCCGCCAGGATCGTCGCCTGGACGTCCGTCATCCTGACCGGCGCCCTCGTGGTCGCGGCAATTGGCGTTTATGCCGGCTACCGGCACTTGAACGGCAACATTCATCAGGTCAACATCAGCGGCCTGGTCGGCGCCCAGCCTCCCGACCACCACCCGAGCGCGGAGAACATCGTCGTCATCGGGTCGGACAGCCGTCGGCACCAGAGCGCCAGGTACGGCAACAGCCAGGAGCTGACCACCGACCAGTCCGACACCCTGATGATCATGCACATCCCGGCCAACCGGCAGTATGCCGAAGTGATGTCGATCCCGCGTGACTCCTGGGTCAACATCCCGTCCTGCCGGATGGGCAACGGCCAGCTGTCCCCGCCGCAGGTCTTCAAGATCAACGAAGCGTTCGCTCTCGGCAATCTCGACGGCAACCACACCGATCTCGGCGTCGCCTGCACCATCAAGACCATCGAGCGCGACACCGGCATCCATGTCGATCACTTCATCGTCATCAACTTCGCCGGCTTCAAGGACATGGTCAATGCGCTGGGCGGCGTGCCGGAATGCAACCGGCACGCGATCAACGACCCGCTATCCGGCCTGCGCCTGACCGCCGGCCATCACCTGCTGAATGGCACCCAGGCGCTGGGCTACGTCCGCGCCCGGTACACCCTGGGCAATGGCAGCGACCTGGAGCGCATCGGCCGCCAGCAGGCATTCATGTCCGCTCTGGTCAAGCGGGCCAGGAGTGAGCTGCTCAACCCGGTTGCGATCTACCGCTTCCTGGACGCCGCGACCAGGTCCATCACGATCGACAGCCAGCTGGGCGGCATCGCCGGCATCTACAAGCTGGGCAACAGCCTGAAGAACCTGCCGCCGAGCAAGGTCACCTTCTTCACCCTGCCGACTTACCCGCGCTCTCTGGTCGATCCGCTGGACCTGGCCAACGTGATGTGGACCCAGCCGATAGACAGCAAGATCTTCCAGGCGTTCCGCGACGACGTCCCGGTCAACAAGGCGCTGCTCAAGCGGCACCGGCCGCCGCGGCTGCCCGCGCGCGACGTGCGGGTCGCCGTGCTCAACGGGACCGGGCAGTTCGGCCTCGCGGCCAGCGTGGCCCCGCTGCTCCAGCAGGACGGTTTCACCGTCACCAAGGCCCTCGACGTGACATCGATGCCGACCCAGACCGTGATCAGGTACCGGCCCGGTTACGGCCGCCAGGCCAGCCGGCTCGGGGCGAAGATCAGCGGCGCGGCATTCCAGCGCGTGCACGGCCACGGTCCGGGCGTGACCCTGCTCCTGGGCGGCAACTACGGCACGACGGCGCAGGTCATCACTCCGGGCACGACGCCGAACCCGCAGCCATCCGCCAGCTTCAAGCCCAGGAAGGCCAGCCAGAACATCTGCACCTCGGCCTGACAGTGGTCCGGGCCCCACGATGCGGACGAAAATCAGCAATAACGAGCCCGCGGCCCGCATCGCCATCCCCGGCGGCCGGTGCCTGGCCGAGCGCCGCTAAGCCGCTCGTACAGTAACCTGGTCGTTCCGCACTCCCGGCATCAGCCGGCCTGCCCGGGCCGGAAACGCGGCCAGGCCGGGGATCATCCGTCGCGCCGAATGCCGCGATGAATCGGCTCGGACTCGTCAAGTGGAGGATGTGAGCATCCCTGCTCGCTTTGAGGTTGCCGCCGGGCGCCGGCGATAAGCCCTCCGGCGAGGCGCCAGGGTCGCTTGCCACTATCGGCCGCGGCTGGCTGGCGGCCATTTTCGCGGTGTCCGCCGTTTATGCCGGCGCGGTCGCGCTCTTCAGCGGCATCGGGGTGCACCGGCAATGGGCGATCATCGCGGCTCCCGCCTACGTGCTCGCCGCGGTGGCGGCCGCCGCCTGGAAGCGCCGCGGGCTGGATCTGAGCCTGCTGCTCGGCTTCGGCGGCGGCCTGGTCGTGCCGCTGACCTGGATGGCCGTCCACGGCGAGAGCCAGCGCGAGATCAAGGTGATCATCCGCTCGGCCTGGTCGCTGATCCACCACGGCACCCCGTATCACAGCACCGCGACACTTGCCGCCACCCAGAATCCGGACGTCTTTAACCCGTACCTGCCGGTGATGGCGCTGTTCGGAATGGCCCGCACGGTGGTCGGCGGCGGTGTCCTTACCGATCCCCGGGTCTGGATGGGCATTACCTTTATCGCGGCCTTCGCGCTGGCCCTGTCCATCGCCGGGGCGGCGGACGCCTGGCGCTGGACCGCGCTGGTGACGGCGACGCCGCTGGTGGCCTTTCCGCTGGCGGTGGGCGGGGACGATCTGCCGGTGCTCGGCCTGATGTGCCTTGGCCTGGCGCTGCTCTGGCGACCGCAGCGCCAGCCCGCCGTGATCCTGGCCGGGCTGACGCTGGGAGTCGCGGCCGCGATGAAGGCGACGGCATGGCCGGTCCTGATCGTGGCCGTCGCGTCGCTCGCCGCCCGGGATGGCCGGCGCGCGGTGGCCAGATTCGGGTTCACCGCGCTGGCGACCTTCGCCGTGCTGGTTGGTCCGGTGTTCGCGGTGGCGCCGTCCGCGCTGGTGGAAAACACGATTCTGTTCCCGCTGGGCCTCTCCCACGTGAAGTCCGGCGCGGCCAGCCCGCTGCCCGGGTACCTGCTGGCGCAGACCGGGCATGCCGGGCATCTGATCGCCGTCGGCCTGCTCGCGCTGGCCGGCCTGGCCCTGGCGCTGTCGCTGGTCATCCGGCCGCCCAGGACCTGCCGTGCCGCCACCTGGTGGCTCATCATCGGCCTGGTCCTGATGTTTACCCTGGCGCCGGCCAGCCGGTTCGGCTACTACGTCTACCCGGCCGGCCTGTGGGTGTGGCTGCAGGTGTCAAGCCTGGTCGTCGCGTCGTCGCGCCGGCCGGCGGGCCACCGGCGCCCGCCTCGCCAGCGCCCGGACCGGCCGAACCCAATGCGGACGCGGCCTCGCCAGCGCCTGGGTCGCCGGCGCCCGCCTCGCTAGTGTCCGGGCCGGGCGAACCCGGGCCGCCGGCCGGACCTGCGGTGACCTGATGAAGAAGTTGCTGGCCGCGACGCTGCTGCTCGGTGCCGCCCTGGCCGCGGCCTGGTCAGCGGACCCGGCCGCGATGGCCGGCGCCACGCCCGCCGCCGTCGCGCCGCCCCGTCCCGTGGTTCTGGTCGGCATCCCCGGCCTGCGCTGGACCGACGTGTCGGCGACCGCGACGCCAGTGCTCTGGCGGCTGGCCGAAGAGGGTTCGGTGGGATCGCTCGTGGTGCACACGATCTCGTCCCGGACCTGCCCGGCGGACGGCTGGCTGACGCTGAACTCGGGTGCCCGCGCCGCCGTGCCGCATAGTGGGGCCGGGCCGTGCCCGCAGCCCCGGGTCATTGCCCGGCCTGCGGCGCCCGCAACTGGCAGGCCGGCCGCCACGAGTACGCCGGCCGCGGCCGGCGTGCCGTCCATGCCCTTCCTGGTCCGCTATAACCGGCAGTTCCACTACAGCCCGGACTGGGGACTGCTCAGGTCCGCGGCGGGGGATGGCCAGTGCGCCACCGCGATCGGGCCAGGCGCCGCCCTCGCCCTGGCCGGCCCGGCCGGATACGTGCCCGATTACCTGCCCGCGGCGGCGGCGGCCAGCCGCTCGGCGCTGGCCCGCTGCCCGCTGACCGCCGTGGACCTCAGCGCGGTCCCGGCGCCCGCCGGACCCGGGGCGGCCGCGGTGCGCGCGGCCGCGGTCCGGGCGGATGACCAGGCCCTCGGCCGGATCATCGCGAACCGGCCGGCCGGGGCCATCACGATGGTCTTCGCGCCGGGCGACGACACCGCCCCGCACCTGCGGGTGATCATCGTCGACGGACCCGGGTATGCCGCGGGCCTGCTCGACACCGCGTCCACCCGCCGCGCGGGACTGAGCCAGCTCACCGACCTGACCCCGACGGTGCTGCGCTGGCGCGGCCAGCCCGTCCCCGCCGGGGCGGTTGGCTCGCCGCTTTACCGGGCCGACCGGGGCAGCCTGCCCGCGGAGATCCGCACCTTGATCGGCCAGGACACGGCGGCGCAGGTCTACCGGGCCACGTGGGGGTGGTTCTTCGCCGTATTCGTCGCGGCGGAGCTGGCCGTGTTCGGCCTGATCGTCGTGCTGTTCCGGGGCCAGCAGGAGGAGCGCCGAAGGCGCCGGCGGGTGGCCGCGAGAGTGGCCGGCATCGTCGCGGGCTCGGTTCCGGCCGGCACGTTCCTGGCCAGCCTGACACCGTGGTGGCTGCTGCCGCATCCGGCTGTCCTGCTGTACTCACTCGCCGCCGCCTGGGCCGTCGTGATCGCCGTCGTCGCACTGGCCGGACCCTGGCGGCGGGATCCGCTGGGCCCGCCCGGAGTGGTCGCCGCCGTGACCCTGCTGACCATCGGGCTGGATGTGATGACCGGGTCGCGGCTCGAGCTCAGTACGCCGTTTGGCCTGTCGGTGCTGCTGGGCGGCCGGTTCTACGGCGAGGACAACAACACGATCGGGATCTACGGAGCGGCCGGGATACTCTGCGCGGCCTGGCTCGCCGCGATGGTGCTGCGATCCGCCGCGGGCAGATCGCCGGCCACGAGCCGGTCGGCCAGTGCGAGCCGGGCCAGTGCGAGCCGGTGGGGCGGTGCGAGCCGGTGGGGCAGCGAGCGCGGGCGGGCGGTGCTCGCCGTGTCCGCCGTGGCCCTGTTCGCCGTGATCGCCTCGGGCTGGCCCGGGTTCGGCGCCAAAGTCGGCGGGACGATCGCGATGGTCCCGGGGTTCGTGCTGCTGCTCATGGCCGTCGCCAGCGTGCGCCTGAGCGCGCGCCGGGTCGCGCTCGCGGCGCTCAGCGGGGTCGCGCTCTTCGCCGTGTTCGCGCTGGTCAACTACTTTGTCCCGGTAACCGGTCACTCCGACATCGGCTTCTTCGCCGGGCAGGCGCTGCACGGCGGGGCAGGCGGGACGCTGCAGCGGAAGATAAGCACCAACATCGACTCGCTCACCACGACCCCGTACAACCTGCTGATTCCGCTGATCGTGGCCGGGCTCGGCCTGCTGCTCCTGCGGCCGGACCGATTCCGGGCCGGGGCGCTGGCCCGCGCCTGGCAGACAGTGCCGCTGCTCAAGGTCAGCCTGGTCACCATATGGGTCATGGCGATACTCGGCTGGTTCGCCGAGGACTCCGGCGTCGGCGTGCCCGGGTCCACGCTCCCGTTCATCCTGCCGCTGGCCATCGCCATCGTGGCCGGCGCCGCGATGATCAGCGATCAGGTGCCTGCCGGCGGGGCCGCTGGCCCGCAGGCGGCCGTGAGCGGAACGGCGGCCCGGACTGGAACCACTGCGCCGGATGATTTGCCGGCCGCGAGCGCTGAGACCGAACAAGCCCACCCAAGGCTGAAGCCCGGCTAAGTCAGTGCTCACTTTTGGTCGCGTCACTTTTGGCGGCGTCGCTGTCGGCTGCCGGTGCGACGGCGCTCGCTGGCCCGGCGCTCGCTGGAGCGGCCGGCCCGGTCGGCCCGGGTGCCGTCGCGGCAACCGCCGGTTCGGCGCGGCGGCGGCGGCCGGCCAGGCCGCCGAAGACGGCCATGATGCCGAGTGCGCCGGCCGGCGGGAGCGTGACCAGCGCCGGAAGCTGGTAGCGCCAGCTGAACTCGAACACGTCCGAGGTGAGCAGCAGCGTAACGGCGACGGCGAAGCACAGCAGGCAGGCGGCCGAGAGGTCGTGCTGGGCATCCGGGTCGGCGCTCGCATCCCCGGGATCGTCACCCCGGGGGCGGCGCCGGCGCAGGACGCCGAGGCTGCCAGCCAGCCCGGCGAGGGCGGCCAGCGCCAGCAGCGGCCCCGGAGTGTAACCGCCGTCAAGCTGGTAGGCGCGAAGGAAGGCGGCGAGCGGCTTGGACACCACCGGGCCGCCACCGCCGAAACGCTGCCCAGCCGTCCGGACCGTATGCAGGCTCACGTGCTGGTAGGTGGGGTAGCTGAGCTGGAACTGCCAGCGCGAGATCGGGGTATCGCCCGGGCTGGTGACCCGGGTCAGGGCGAATAGCTTCAGGGCGTCCCGGCCGATCGCGGCGACGACGCCGGCCGGGTCCTGCAGGAACAGGCGGCGGGTGAAATTGGCCGCGATGGGCGAAGGGCTCTGCCCGGATGGCGGCCGGAAGCTTCGCAGCGGCGACCGGGGGCTGTGCTCGAGCCGGTCGATACCGAGACTGACGGCGTACGCCCGCGTCGGGCACAGCGGGCGCTCGTCCGCGGGGAGTTCCAGGGCCTGGCAGTTCGTGGCCAGCACGACCCGGCCGTATAGCTCGTTGGTGCCCTGGTCGGCCAGCCTGAAATGACCAGTGACCAGGTAAGAGGTGGTGCAATAGGCCAGGATGGGCAGCACGAAGGCAGCGCCGAGCAAAGCCGCCTGCCGGAGCCTGAGCCGCCACCCCCGGACCGCCACGAGCAGGTACGCCGCCGCGGGCAGGATGAGGATCTGGCCGACTTCCCGGACGGTGGCGGAGGAGCCGAGGGCGAGCCCCGCGCCAGCGAGCATCCAGGGCCTGGGGGAGCGCTCCCAGAGCAGGATGACCAGCCCGGCCACGATCAGTGTTTCGAACAGAACATCGGACATGATGCTCTGTTCCATCTGGATCTGGTAGCCATCGAGCAGTACCGGTGCGGTGGCGATCGCGGCCAGCGCGCGGGGAACACCGCGGCGCATCAGCAGCACGTACAGGGCGACCGCCATGCCCAGGCCGAGCAGGTGCTGTACCGCGGCCACCGTGTCCAGGTTGCCCACGAGCAGGACCGGCTTCAGCAGGACCCGGTAGCCCACCGGGTCCTGGCCGCCGGAGAGGTACAGGTACCGGATCGAGTCGCTGAAGAGCAGGGCGGGACGGTACGCGGCCTCGGCCAGGATGCGCAGGGTCAGCCCCGCCGCGAGCAGCACCGCCAGCAGCCAGTGCCGCCGCAGCAGCGCGCCCAGGCCCCGGCCGGCCCGGCCCACGGCGGCCAGCCGCCCGGAGGCTGCCGAGGGCATCGCCATGAACGTCATCCCGCCAACGAAGACTGGCTGCGGTTCCGGGCGATCGGAGCGGCCCGCGCCCCGGACCCGGCAGTAGCTAATCCGGCCTGCTCGGGCTGGCCCGCGAAAGCTGGCGTGTCCCGGCGGCTGCCCGTTAGCCTATCCGGGCGCCGCGGTGCCCGCCGACCGCGAGCCCGGCCGCTGCCCGGCCGGGTCGCCAGCCGCCGCCCGGGCGAGCCGGCCAGCCGTAGCAGGCTGACCACGCGGGCTGCGTTGTCGCGTTGTGTCCTGATCCGGAACGGCGGGTTACTCTGTGACCGGCTGTTGCTGAGCACACCGGGAGGATCACGTGCAGTACCAGGTGTCGAGGGTCCTCGCGGGCCCGTTCCTGCACCTGCTCTGGCGTCCCGAGATCACCGGGCTCGAGCACATCCCGGCCGCTGGCGGCGCCATCCTCGCGTCGAATCACCTCTCCATCGTCGACTCGGTGTTCCTGCCGCTGATGCTCACCCGGCCGGTCACGTTCGCCGCCAAGTCCGAGTACTTCACCGGCACGCGCCTGGTCGACCGGGTGACCAGCGCCTACCTGCGCGCCACCAAGCAGCTGTCGGTCGACCGGGCGGGCGCCAGGGCCGCTCAGGACACGCTGGAGTCCGCGCTCGGCCTGATGCAGGCCGGGGGGCTGTTCGGCATCTATCCGGAAGGCACCCGGTCGCCGGACGGGCGGCTGTACCGGGGCCGGACTGGCATCGGCTGGCTGGCGCTTAACTCGGGTCTCCCGGTGATCCCGGTCGCGATGATCGGCACCGACCGGGTGCTCCCGCCCGGCAGCACGATTCCCCGGCTCAGCCGGATCAAGGTCAGCGTCGGCGAGCCGCTGACCTTTGCCGCGCTGCGGGCGCAGGGCACCGGCGCCCGGCAGCGCCGGGCGGTCACGGACGAGGTGATGCGGTCAATCCAGGCGCTGTCCGGCCAGGAATACGTGCCGGTGTATGCGTCCGTCCGCAAGGAGGAACTGGCCGCGGCGAAGAACGGGCACAAGAAGAACTGACGTTCTCCCCGGCCTGACGGCGCGGGATCAGGCGCCGTCGTCCTCGCGGACAGCGGGGAAGGTCTCGGTCGTCTCGACCGGATTCCACCCGTACGTCGGGCTGCTGGCCGGTTCCGGGCTCGCCTTGCCGGGCCGGCTGACATGCCAGACATCCATGACTTCCGGCTCCGGCGCTGGCCCGGGCGGTTCCGGTTCCGGGCCCGCCTTGCTGGGCCGGCTGACATGCCAGACATCCATGACTTCCGGCTGCCGGCGCTGGCCCGGGCGGTTCCGGTTCCGGGCCCGCCTTGCTGGCCCGGCTGACATGCCAGACATCCGTGACTTCCGGCGCTGGCTGCGGCGCTGGCCCGGGCGGTTCCGTCCGGCCGCCGCTCGCGGCAACATCCCACAGCGACCTGGCCGGGTGGACATTCCGGTCCGGCGGGGTGATGAACGACGTGGCCGGCGGCGGCGCGGGGGCGGTCGCCCAGGGAAGCTCGCTGTCGGGCTTCGGGGCCGGCTCCCATGGCGGGCTGCCGGAAACCTTGGCGCGGCCATGGACGGCCCTCAGCATCGGCGTCAGCGCCAGCCGCTCACCTGCGCCGGGGCCCGGGCTCGGGCCGGCGTCGGGAACTGCGCCCGGCCGCTGGGCCGGGCCCGCCGGCGGCGCGGCATCCGCCGGGCCGCCGGGGTCCGGATGGCGGCCGGGGGCCTCCATGCCGCCAGCGCTGGAGCCGGTGAAGGTACGTGCGCCAGTGAAGTTAGCCGCCCCGGCGAACGCGGCCACTCCGGGCACCGCGCCGACGCCGGCCGGGGCGGCCGGGCTGTCGGGCCCGGGGGCATGCCCGCGGCTGGTGCTGAGGCCGGCCGGCGGCGACGGCAGGAACTCCGCCTGTTCCGCGGCACCGATCCCGGCCGTGGCGAACTGCGTGGTGACCGGCTCGTCGGGCCACCCGGAATCGAAATCGGATTCCGATTCCTCCCGGCGTCGCCGGTGCCGCCGGGCGAGCGCGAATACCGTGATCGGCAGCAGCAGGACCAGCAGTACCGCCAGCGAGATGGCGCCATCCCGGCGCAGCCTGGGCGCCAGGGCCGGCCTGGTCGCGGGGACGGCCGGGGTCACCGGAGCCGCCCGCGCGACGGCGCCGGCGCCGGCCCGCTGGCCGCGTGGCTCGGCCATCGCGGTCGCGGCCCGCAGCGCCTTCGCCGCGTCCGCGGTTCCGAAACCCGACCCGATCAGCCGGCCTCCTGGCCGCTGGAACTGGGTGCCGCTGGTGAGCGCCTTGGTGACCTGCCGGGGGGTCAGCGCGGGGAACTCTGACCTGATGATCGCGACGATGCCGGTGACAATCGCGCTGGCCGCGCTGGTGCTGCTGATGGTGGCGTAGCCGGCCGGGGCTTCCGCGGTCACGCCCTCGCCCGCGGCGGTCAGCGTCACGTACGATTTGCGGCTGGAGAACGGGGCCTTGGCCAGGTTCTGGTCGAAGGCGCCGACCGAGATGACGCCCGGGTAGGCGGCCGGGTAGTTCACGATGCCGGCGCTGGCGCGGCGCCGTCGTCACCGGCGGGCGCGACGAGCACTACGCCCTTGCGCAGCGCGTACGCCACCGCCGACTGCTCCGCCGGGCTGCTGACCGCCAGGCCCGGCACGCCGGGGGTGCCGCTGGCGCCGGCCGCTCCCGGATCCAGCGGAAGGTCAATGACCGAGGCGCCATTCTTGGTCGCGTACCTGATCCCGTCGGCGATCGAGACCGGCAGCCGGGAGGTCATCGCCGGGTTCGCCAGCAGCGGGTCGCCGCTGTCCAGGGTCACCCGGACGGACAGGATCTTGGCGGCCGGCGCGGCGCCCAGGATGCCCTCGCTGTTGCCCGGGCCATGCCCGTGACCGGCGATGAGACTGGCTATCTCGGTGCCGCTGATGCCGAAGAACGGGCCGCCCGCGGTGCGGCCGGAGTCACTGAAATCTGGGCCCGTGAGGACGGATCCGGCCAGGTCAGGCGCCGCCGCGTCAACCCCGGTGCTCAGGACCGCGACGGTAACGCCGGAACCGTCGCTGATCCGCTGCGCTGCGGTGATGTGCAGCTTGGGGAGCCACCATTCTGACTGGCGTACCTGGTCGGCCAGGGCCGGGGCGCTGTTCAGCGCGATCCAGCCAGCAATGAGTGCTACGGCGACCGGGGCCATCGAAGGGCGGGGGAACCTCAGTGGCACGCCTGCGATGCCTTCCGTGCGGGTACAGGGCATTGTGCCACGGTACTGAGGGCTAGGCGCCGTTTGCGGCCATGCTGGGTGCTACCACCGGAGTGCCGGCGGTGGTGCCGCAGATCAGGACGGCCGGGCGACGGACAGCCGGACGTGCGCGCCGGGCGGTAGCCCGAGTTGCTCGGCCGCATCGCCCGCGTTGACGGCCAGCGAGATCAGCCCGGCGCTGTCCGTGTAGGCGACGATCTCGCCGGGTGCTACCGCCGCGAACGTCTCCAGGAAAGGCACGGTCAGCTGCCGCCGCCCGCAGCGGACCACGACCGGCGAGCCGAACCCGATGCCAAGCCGGTCGGCATCGGACGCCGCGATGGACAGCTGCACGTTGCCGAACCGGTCGACGGACATCACCTCGCCCTCGGCCTCGCCGTCATGCACCCGGCTCGTCGGCGCGGGCAGCGTGACCAGGTCGGCGACATCGATCTCGGTCCCCGCGTCGGCCAGGTCACGGCCGTTGGCCAGGTAGGCGGCCACCGGGGTGAAGATGTCCCGGCCGTGGAAGGTCGGCGATACCGGGTGCAGCCACCACTCGCCATTAGTGAGCTGGCAGGCGCGGTCCGCCCCGCCCTGGGCGGCGATGGCCCAGGACAGCAGTCCGTTATCCGGTCCGACCAGGATCCCCTGGCCGGCCTGCACGGCGATGCCGCGGCGCGCGGTGCCGACCCCGGGGTCAACCACGGCGACGTGCACCCCGGCCGGCAGGTAGGGAATGGTCTGCGCCAGCACAGCCGCGCCGCGCCGCACGTCACCGGGCGGTACCAGGTGCGTGATGTCGATGAGGCGGATGCCGGGCGAGATCCGGGCCGCGACCCCGTGGCAGGCCGCGACGAAACCGTCCTCGACGCCGTAGTCCGTCAGGAAGGTAATGCAGTCATAGTTGGCCACGAAGGGTGAGCGTACGTCTCCGGAGGCGCTACGCATAGAGGCTGCCTACGATGGAGTGTCAATCGAAGGGCTGGGAGGCCGCATGGCTGCGCTATCTGATCTCCAGATACGCATTCTGGCCTTCGAGCGCAGCTGGTGGCGGCAGCCCGGGGCGAAGGAGCGGGAGATCCTGGAGGAACTCGGCATGCCGGCCACCAGGTACTACCAGCTGCTGAACGAGCTGATCGACCGGCCGGAGGCGCTCGCCTTCGATCCCGCGCTGGTCATGCGGCTGCGCCGGCAGCGCGGCCGGCGGGAGCGGATCCGCTCGCCCCGGTCCGACGGGGAGAGGTAACCGGCTCGATGAGCGTTGCCGGGAGCGGCCCGCCCGCGCTGCCCGTTCCGCCGTCCGCGGCGGGCCAGGCGGGCCTGGCCGCCTTGCTGCGAGACCCCCAGCGGGCCCTGATCGCGCTGGATTTCGACGGCACGCTGGCCCCGATCGTGGCCGACCCGGCCGCTGCTCGCCCCCACCCGGAAGCCATTGACACCTTGCGGCGGCTGGCGCCCCTGACCGGCACCCTGGCCATCATCACCGGCCGTCAGGCGGCCGCCGTGGTGGAGTACGGCCGCCTTGACCTCGTGCCCGGCCTGATTGTGCTCGGCCTTTACGGCCGTGAGCGCTGGGAAGGCGGCAGGCTGACCGCACCTCCCGCCCCGCCGGGCGCGGCGGCCGCCCGGCGCGAACTGCCGGGCGTCCTGGCCGCCGCGGGCGCGCCGGAAGGTGTCTGGACCGAGGAAAAGGGCGACGCCATGGCGATCCACACCCGCCGGGCGGCGCGGCCGGACGAGGCGTTCGAGCGCCTGCGCGGCCCGCTGGCGAGCCTCGCGGAGCGAACTGGCCTGCTGCTGGAACCTGGCCGGCTGGTGATCGAACTGCGCCCGGCCGGTGCCGATAAGGGGTCGGCCCTGACCGGTCTCGCGGCCGAGCGGGAGCCCGGCGCGATTCTCTTCTGCGGTGATGATCTCGGCGATGTGCCGGCTTTCGGTGCCGTCCGCGAACTGCGCGCGGCCGGGATACCCGGTCTCGCGGTGTGCAGCGGCTCCGCCGAGGTCGCCGGACTGGGCGCGAACGCCGACCTGATCGTCGAGGGCCCCGGCGAGGTGGTGGCGCTGCTCGGATCGCTCGCCGCCGCTTTCAGCGGCCGTCAGGCCAGCTAGGCCGGCCAGGCTATGGCTCGAGTGCCGCTAGCTGCCGGGCGAACCATAGCTGCGGCGGCATCGCGGCACCGGCCTTGGCCAGCGCAGCGCTCCGCCGGATCCGCTCGGCGTCGGTCATCGAAAGAGCCTCGTGCAGGGCCTGCGCGGTCGCCGTCACGTCGTATGGGTTGACCAGCAGGGCCTCCGATCCAAGCTCGTCCGCCGCGCCCGCCTCCCGTGACAGGACCAGGGCGCAGCCGTGATCGGACACGATCGGGACTTCCTTGGCGACCAGATTCATGCCGTCCCTGATCGGGTTGACCACCGCGACCTCGGCGATCCGGTAGGCGGCGAGCGACCGGGCGTAGTCGTCGAGTACCTCAAGCATCAGCGGCTGCCAGTCCGCGGAGCCGAGCTCCTCGTTGATCTCGCTGGCCAGCCGCTGCACGCTGGCGGTGTACTCGCGGTACTCCGGCAGGTCGGTCCGGGACGGGTAGGCGAACGCGATGTGCGTCACCCGGCCGCGCCACTCGGGGTGCGCGATCAGCAGTTCGCGGTAGGCGGCCAGGCCGCGGCCGATGTTCTTGGAAAGCTCGGTCCGGTCGACCCGGACGATGACCCTGGTGCGGCCGGCCGTCCTGGTCAGCGCCGCGACCCTGGCCTGCACGTCCGGTTCCGCCGCGCGGGCCATCAGCTCGTCGGCATCCACCCCGAGCGGGTGCACGCCGACGCTGGTGACGTGGCCTCGGTAGCTGACCCGCCGGGCTCCCCGGTCTACCGAGGCACCGAGGATCCTGGCGCAGCAGTCGAGGAACGAATCGGCCCAGCGCTGGCTGAGGAACCCGGCGTGATCTGCGCCGAGGATGCCTTCGAGTATCTCGCGGCCGGCCTGATCCGGGAGTATCCGGTAGTAGTCCGCCGGTGCCCACGGGGTGTGCGAGAAATGCGCGATCCTGATGTCGGGACGCAGGTCAGCGAGCATGCGCGGGACGAGTGAGAGGTGATAGTCCTGCACCACCGCCCGGATCGGGGACGGGCCGCCCGCGGGGCCGGCGTCGGCGGCCAGCGCCTCGGCGAATGCGGCGTTGTAAGCACGAAAGGATTCCCAGTCGCGGCGGAACCCGGTACCGAACGCCGGCTGGTTCGGCGTGTCGTAGAGCATGTGATGGATGAACCAGAGGGCCGAATTCGCCACCGCGTTGTAAGCCGCGTCGAAGATCGCTTCCGGGATGTCGAGGAGCCGCACCCCGGAACCGCCCGGCGTGCCGTCCAGGCCCAGCCGCCCGCCGGGCGCGTCGCGGGCGGCCGCCCGGTCCGCGTCACTGAGGGCGGCGCAGACCCACAGCACGTCCGCCTCGCTCGCCACCGTGGACAGCCCGCTGACCATGCCGCCGCCGCCTCGTCGGGCTGTCAGCTGACCGTTGTCGCCGAGCGTAAATGACAGGGGGCCCCGGTTGGAGGCGATGAGTACCCGCCCGCCGGATGATCGTGCGCTCATGTGGTCCCAGGATATCGGGTCGGCCCGCAGGGGCCCAGAGGACCCGGCGTCGCGATTTGAGCCGAGTGCCGGCCGGGGCCAGCGTGGGCTGCGCGGTATCCGCGCAGGCCGGTGCCAGGGCCGGGCCGGCCATCGGGTCGCAGGCCGGGTTAGAGTGAAGCGGACAACTAAATAGCGCTCATCCAGAGGGGTGGAGGGATCGGCCCTGCGAAGCCCCGGCAACCATCACGGTGAGACGTGCCCGCGCCCAGCGCGGCCGGCCGCGACCATCAGCGGCCGGGCCGCCTGACGCTCTTCCGGCGAGGTCATTCCCGTGACAGGTGCTAACTCCGGCCCGTGGCCAGTCGGCCACGGGAAAGATGAGGAGAAAGGCCTCGCCCCATGGGCACGACAATCACCAAGACCCGGTCCCGGTTCGGCTACGCGAGCGGACTTGCCTGCCGCGAATGCGGGCAGACCTACGACCTCGGCGCCCAGCACGCCTGCCCGGAATGCTTCGGGCCGCTGGAGGTCGGCTACGATCTGCCGCACCTGACCAGGGAAGCAATCGAGGCGGGCCCGCCGAGCATCTGGCGGTACGCGAGCCTGCTTCCGGTCCCGCCCGACGTCGCGGAGCAGCCGAACACGGAGCCGGGCTGGACCCGGCTGGTCCGCGCCGACAACCTCGCCCGTGCGCTCGGGATGCGCGCCCTCTGGGTGAAGGACGAGCGCGGCAACCCGACCCATTCGTTCAAGGATCGCGTCGTGGCCGTCGCGCTCGCCGCGGCGACGGAGCTGGGCTTCAAGGTCCTCGCCTGCCCGTCCACCGGGAACCTGGCCAACGCCGTGGCCGCCGCCGCGGCCAGGGCCGGCATCCGCTCCGTCGTGCTCGTCCCGGCTGACCTGGAGCAGCAGAAGATCCTGGGCACCGCCGTCTACGGCGGCACCCTGGTGACGGTCGAGGGAAGCTATGACGACGTGAACCGGCTCGCCTGCGAGCTGGCCGATGAACACGACGACTGGGCGTTCGTCAACGTCAACGTGCGGCCGTACTACGCCGAGGGATCCAAGACGATCGGCTACGAGATCGCCGAGCAGCTCGGGTGGCGGCTGCCACCGCAGGTCGTGGTGCCAGTCGCGTCCGGAGCGCAGCTCGTCAAGATCGACAAGGCGTTCCGCGAGCTGTCCGCGCTCGGCCTGGTGGAGGAGGGCTCGGGGTGCCGGGTGTTCGGCGCCCAGGCGACCGGCTGCGCGCCGGTGGCCGCCGCGTTCCGGGCCGGCCATGACGTCGTGCAGCCGGTCCGCCCGGCCACGATCGCCAAGTCCCTGGCCATCGGCAACCCGGCCGACGGGCCATACGTACTCGACGTGGTCCGCCGCACCGGGGGAGCGGTGGCCGATGTGACCGACGGCGAGATCGTGGACGCGATCCGCCTGCTCGCCGTGACCGAGGGCATCTTCGGGGAGACCGCGGTCGGCGTGACGCTGGCCACGGCGCGCAAGCTCCTCGCGTCCGGGCAGCTGGATCCGGCCGCGGAGACCGTGATCATCAACTCGGGTGACGGGCTGAAGACCCTGGACGCGGTGGCCGCGGCGTTCCCGGCGATCACCCCGATCCGCGCGAACCTGGCCGCGTTCGCCGAATTCGAGTCACGCCGCCCGGGAACGGCAGCCACGGCATGAGCGTCTCCGTCCGGATCCCGACCATCCTGCGCTCGTACACCGGCGGCGCCGCCGAGGTCACCGCGCAGGCCGGCCGCCTGCGCGAGGTCATCGCCGGGCTGAACGCCGAGTTTCCCGGCATCGCCGGCCGAATCCTGGACGACACGGGGCAACTGCGGCGGTTCGTCAACGTCTACGTCGGCGACGAGGACGTCCGGTTCGCCCGCGGCCTCGACACCCCGGTGCCAGCGGGAAGCCAGGTTTCGGTGATCCCCGCGGTGGCCGGAGGCTGAACTGATCGCGGCGGCCGCGCGCCCGGTCCGGACCCGCCGCCCGGATCCCGGTTCCCGCCCCGTCCTGGTCCCGGGCCCGGCCGGGACCGGGCTTCCCGCGGGGGGACGAATTCGGGGAGTAGCCGGTCATCGGTCCCGCAGCAGGAGGTAAAGTCGTTCCCGGTCGCTGCCGGAACTGCGAAAGGGGCAAGCCTGGCTTGCCCAGCACGTTGGGCCTGTGTCGCGATCGACGGGTCCCGGGGTTTTGCAAGGGCGGGGCCCGAAGGCCCGAGCACAGTTAGGGAGTTGAGTGATGGCTCAGGGCACCGTCAAATGGTTCAACGCGGACAAGGGTTACGGCTTCATCGCGGTCGACGGTGGTAGGGACGTATTCGTCCACTTCTCCGCCATCCAGGCGGATGGCTACCGCAGCCTTGAAGAAGGCCAGCGGGTTGAGTTCGACATCGAGCAGGGTGACCGCGGGCCGCAGGCGATCGCGGTCCGCACTGTCTGAGCTTGCTGAGCATCCGACAGAGTTAGCCTCCCAGCAACAGGCCGGATGGCCCGTTGCCCGACCGGGCCCGGACCGCCCGGCCAGTTGAACTTCAGCCGCCGCTTCCTGGCGGAGCCCGTGCCTTCAGGGCTGCCCGCGGGGTGGCCGGACGCCCCTCGCCGGTTTGCACTCTCACCCCGAGAGTGCTAAACAGGGCGTTGGCACTCTCGGGGTGAGAGTGACAATGCAGTGGCGTAATCGGGGCGATGAGGCTGATCCGGCGGCGGGAAGGGACTGTCCGCCAGTGATGCCGTCCGTCGCGGGCGTCGGCTCGATTTGCGCGCATGGCACAAAGTTCCGGGAGGACTGGAGCCTATGGCAGCGAAGATGATCGCGTTCAACGAGGAAGCCAGGCGCGGCCTCGAGCGCGGCATGAACCAGCTCGCTGACGCCGTGAAGGTAACCCTCGGCCCGAAGGGCCGGAACGTGGTGCTCGAGAAGAAGTGGGGAGCCCCCACGATCACCAACGATGGCGTGTCCATCGCCAAGGAGATCGAGCTCGAGGACCCGTGGGAGAAAATCGGCGCGGAGCTGGTTAAGGAAGTCGCAAAGAAGACAGACGACGTCGCAGGCGACGGCACCACGACGGCGACAGTGCTCGCCCAGGCGCTGGTCCGTGAGGGCCTGCGCAACGTGGCCGCAGGCGCCAACCCGATGTCCCTCAAGCGGGGCATCGAGGCGGCCGTCGAGCGGGTGAGCGAGGAGCTTTCCAAGCTCGCCAAGGACGTGGAGACCAAGGAGCAGATCGCTTCGACGGCCTCGATTTCGGCCGGGGACAGCTCAATCGGCGAGATGATCGCCGAGGCGATGGACAAGGTCGGCAAGGAAGGCGTCATCACCGTCGAGGAGAGCAACACCTTCGGGCTTGAGCTTGAGCTCACCGAGGGCATGCGCTTCGACAAGGGCTACATCTCGCACTACTTCGCCACCGACCCAGAGCGGATGGAGGCCGTCCTCGACGACCCTTACATCCTGATCGTGAACTCCAAGGTGTCGGCGAACAAGGACCTGCTCCCCCTCCTGGACAAGGTGGTGCAGTCGGGCAAGCCGCTCGTCATCATCGCCGAGGACGTCGAGGGAGAGGCGCTGGCGACCCTGGTCGTCAACAAGATCCGCGGGCTCTTCAAGTCCGTCGCGGTGAAGGCGCCTGGCTTCGGTGACCGCCGCAAGGCCATGCTCGGTGACATAGCCATCCTTACCGGTGGCCAGGTCATCAGCGAGGAAGTCGGCCTGAAGCTGGAGAGTTCCGATGTCGACCTGCTGGGCAAGGCCCGCAAGGTCGTCGTCACTAAGGACGAGACGACGATCGTGGACGGCGCGGGCGACGCCGAGCAGATCTCTGGCCGGGTCAACCAGATCCGCGCGGAGATCGAGAACACCGACTCCGATTACGACAAGGAGAAGCTCCAGGAGCGTCTCGCCAAGCTGGCCGGCGGCGTCGCCGTCATCAAGGCAGGCGCGGCCACCGAGGTGGAGCTCAAGGAGCGCAAGCACCGCATCGAGGACGCGGTGCGCAACGCCAAGGCTGCGGTCGAGGAAGGCATCGTCGCCGGTGGCGGCGTGGCCCTGATTCAGGCCGGCGCCAACGCGTTCAAGAAGCTCGACCTGTCGGGCGACGAGGCGACCGGCGCGACCATCGTGCGCCGTGCGCTGGAGGAGCCGCTGAAGCAGATCGCGATCAACGCCGGCCTTGAGGGCGGCGTGGTGACCGAGAAGGTGCGGTCGCTCTCCCCCGGTCACGGCCTCAACGCCGCGAACGGCGAGTACGTCGACATGTTCAAGGCGGGGATCATCGACCCGGCGAAGGTGACTCGTTCCGCTCTTCAGAACGCTGCCTCCATCGCAGGGCTGTTCCTCACCACCGAGGCAGTCATCGCCGAGAAGCCGGAGAAGAACCCGGCTCCCGCGGCGCCAGGCGGCGGCGGTGACATGGACTTCTAGCCAGCGATGTCTCGCCGGGCAGTCCCGGGGAGCGAGCGCAGCTAGACCGAGTCCTTCCTGATCAGGCGGTTCACAGCGATCCGCAGGCCAGGGCAAGGGGGCGGTCCCGGGTAACCCGGGGCCGCCCCTTTCGGTATTTCGCGGCTGGCCGGGTACTTTCTCCTGCAAGCCGACTCCACAAGACGTCCGATAAGAGGGATTATCTGCGCATGGACCCCTCAACCGAGCAGCTCATCCGCGATTACCTCAACCGGCTGGCGGTTGCGGCGCGGGACCTGGGCACGGATGAGCGGATGGCCTTTCTCGCGCGGATGCACGATTCGATCGAGCGGGTGGCCGGGCCCCAGAGCCAGCTGAGCCCGGCCGAGGTCGCCAGCGTGCTGACCAAGCTGGGGGAGCCAAGGGGGCTAGTCGACGCCGAGCGGGCCCGGCTGGCGGGTCGGCCTGAGCCGGGTCAGGCCGCGAGTCCGCCCCCCGCGGACCCGGCGGCCGCTCGGCCGCCGGCCGCCCGGCCGACCCGGGCGGGCCGCCCGGTGCGCCCGGAGCCGAGGGCCCGCCCGCCGGAAGTTTCGGCGGGCGGCTCCTGCGATTCCCCGGCAAGCCGCGGCGCAATGCCGGGCCGCGCCGCGAGGCGCGACCGGTCAGCGCCGGGCCGGGTCCGGCGCTGACCGCTGCCGAGCAGGCGATCCGGCACCAGCAGGAGATCCGGCGCCAGCTGGCCATCTCGGGGCGGTCGGCCAGCGCTCGCCGGAAGCGCGCGGAAACCCGGACCGACAAGCCCGGCGCGGGCCAGGGCGCGGTGCGCCCGCGCGGGCTGCCGGCCAGCGACAGCCCGGTCCGGTCGCCCCGGCCGCGGAACCCCGGCAGCGGGCCGGATCCCGCTGGCGCCGAACCGCAGCGTCCTCGTCAGCCGGACGCGGCCGATCAGTCCGGGACGGGCATGGCCTTCGTGATAGAGCCGTCGACGGACCCGCAGCGCCAGCCCGTGGCCGTGCCCAGGTTCCGCCCGGCCCGCGAGCCCGCACCATGGCCGGCGTTGCCCCCGCAGCGCCGGGGGCGCCCCGAGCCGGGCAGCGGGCCCGGCCCGGCGGAGAGTCCTGAGCCCGGCCCTGAGCCCAGCCCTCGGCGGGGTAACGGCTCCGGCCTGACGGAGGGTCCTGAGCCCGGCCCTGAGCCTGCCGCTGATCCCGGCCCTCGGCCGGGTAACGGGTCCGGCCCCGGGAAGGGTCCGGTGCCGGACCCGGGCCGGCTAACGGGACCGGCCCGCGGCAGGGCCCAGAGCCCGACCCGGCGCGGGCTAACGGGACCGGCCCGCGGCAGGGTCCTGAGCCCGGCCCGGCGCGGGCTAACGGGACCGGCCCGCGGACCGGCCCGGGGCCGGGCGCCGATCCGGCCCCGCCGGACGGCCGGGCCGGCGGACGCGCAGCGCTTTCGGCCGCCGCTGCCGCGGTGGCCCGCGGGTGGGAGTCGGTAACAGCGGTCGTCGGCCCGTTTGCGCTGCAGGCGTGGGTACTCGCCCGCCGGCACCCGCTGGAATGCGCGGCCATCATCCTGCTGGGCCTGGGCGGGCTGATCTATCCGCCGGTATGGCTGCTGGGCGCAGTGCTCGCGCTGCCATCCAGGCTGTGGGATACCAGGGACAAGCTGATCGGGCTCGCGGCGCCGGCCATGCTGGCGATTATCGGGGGCGCAGGCCTCGCCACGGCCGTGAGCAGCAACCACACGTCGGGCACGGCTTACCTGCATACAGCGCTGACCATCGGCGGATTCCTGATCAGGGCCGGGGCCGTGCTCGGCGCCGCATACCTGGGCTGGCGCGTCCGTCGCGGCCAGCGTCAGCCGGCCCCGCCGTCCTGGCACCGTAATGACTAGTGATGTGATCGGGCGCCAGGCTGGCACGCCCGCCCAGTCCGCGGCCGGACCGGATAGCCTGGGAACCGACACTTCAGTCACCCAACCAAGTCCCTCCTCGCGATAGGTCCCGCTCGTGCCCACTGGCAAGGTCAAGTGGTATGACGCCGACAAAGGGTTCGGCTTCCTCTCCCGTGATGACGGGGGTGAGGTCTTCGTGCACTCGTCTGCGCTGGAGGGCAGCGGAACCGTGCTCCGGGCCGGTCAGCGGGTCGAGTTCGGGGTGGCCGAGGGCCGCCGGGGCACCCAGGCCCTGCAGGTGCGGACGCTCGATCCGCCGCTGACCGTGGCCAAGGTCAGCCAGAAGGACCCGGACGAGATGATCGTTCTGGTGGAGGACCTGATCAAGCTACTGGACGGGGTGTCGAACACCTACCGTCGCGGTAAGCACCCGGACAGCCGGGATGCGAAGAAGATCGGCGCGGTGCTGCGGGCCGTCGCGGCGGACATCGAGGCCTGATCCCCGGTTCCGGCGCGGTGGTCAGGACATCTGCGGCCGGGCCAGGTGCCGCCGGCCGTCCATGATCCGGCGCCGTCTGCGGAGCAAGAGCACGGTCAGCGCCACTGCCAGGCAGCTAGCGGCGACGGTGAGCCCGGCCACGCCACTGTCGGTGAGCGACATGAGCAGCCCGGCCAGGCCGCCGACCACCCAGGACAGCTGATGCAGTGTCTCCGAGGCCGCGAACGTGGAAGAACGGACTTCCTCACCGATCTCGCGCTGCACAATCGAATCGAGTGACAGCTTGACCAGCGCCTGCCCGAGCGCAGCCATCAGCGCCACCGCCAGCGCCGCGTACAGCCCGAAGAACACCGCGCTGAGCGCGGTGACGATCGCGGTCAGGGCCGGCATGCCGAACACGATGACCTGCGGCGCACGGGACTTCAGGCCGGCGCCGATGGCCGTGCCGATGAAGCCGCCGATCAGGCTGGCGCCGACCAGTTCGCCCAGCGCCAGCTTGTCCGGCACCGTGCCGAAGTGCACGGTCCGGAGCAGGAAGATGAGGAAGAAGATCATGAAGCCGGAGAAGGCGCGCAGCGCGGCGTTGGCGCCCATCGCCTCGCCGACGACCGGTCCCAGGCGCGGGAACCTCCACCGCCGCCGTGCTGGCCGCGGCAGCGGCACGGTGCCCTGCGGTCCCCCGGCGCCGCTCGGCGGGTGAGCGTGCCGGTCCGGGCCGCCCGCGAGCCCGTCTGGCCCGCCGCCCCGCCCGCCGTGGCCGGCTCCGGGCCGGTCGTATCCGGCTTCGGGCCGGTCGTATCCGGCCGCAGTCTCGCCATATCCGGCTTCTGGCCTGCCATATCCGGCTTCGGGCCCGCCGTTGCGGGCTCCGGCCCGGTCGGGTGCGGCTCCGGGCCCGCCATATCGAGCTTCGGGCCCGCCGTATCCGGCCGCGTGCCGGTCGTACCCGGCGCCGGGGCCGCTGGGCCCGTCCGGTCCGGCCGCGAGCCCGCCCGGGGCCACCGCCGGCTCGCCCGGGGCGGGCAGCGGCGAGTCGACTCCTTCGGGCAGCCGGAGGCAGAGCGCCATCGCCGCCAGATACGCCACGGTGCCGATGCGCAGCACCCAGGTGGCACCCTCCTCGCCGCCGCCCGCGAGGATGGCGATGCCCGCGGCCGCGCCGCCGCCGACGGTGGAGGCGATCAGCGACGCCAGGGCGGACCGCGCATTCGCCGTGACCAGCGTGATCTCCGCGGGTAGCAGCCGGGGCGCGATCGCGCTGCGGGTGACCCCGAAGGCCTTCTGCAGCACCAGGACCCCGAAGGCAGCCGGCAGCAGCGTCACCACGTCGTTGTGCTGGACGGCCCCGGCCATGCCCCAGCAGAGCAGCCCGCGCGCGAGCAGGGTACCGGCCAGGATGAAACGGCGGCCCTGCTGCACCTTGTCCAGCATCGGCCCGATAAACGGGGCGAGCACGGCGAACGGCGCCATGGTGATCAGGAGCGCGACCGCGATCTTGGTCCGGGCCTGGTCGACCGAGACGCTGAAGAACAAGGTGCCCGCCAGCGCGACGGCGACGAACGCGTCGCCGAGGCTGCTGGCGGCGGTCAGCTCGATGAGACTGTCAAGTCCGGTGCGCCCGGCCCCGGACGCCCCGGTCAGCCGGTGCACGACACGGGTTGCGCCACCCGCCGCGGACGCGCCCGCGCGAGCGGCGGATTGCGAGGCGGAAACCACCGAGCGCGTCGCCCGCCTCGCTCGCGTGCTCGTGCCGGACTCCCGCATAGCTCAAGTATTCTGCCTATCGAGGGCTGCGACGACCCTGCCGGGCCCGCTGGTTACCGGCAGTCCGCGGTTATCGATACATGTATGCCACCTGATAAGGAACAATCACTGAACGTGAGCCCTACCCGTACGCGCACCAGAGAGCCAGACGAGGCATGCGCCCAGGCCGTTGACCTGGCCCGCGCCGCGGCGCAGGACCTGGCCGAGACCAGCCCGGTCGGACCCCATCGCGGCCTTGAGGTCGACGGCGAGCGCGTCGTCACGCACTTGTTCGATTGCGAGGACCCGGCCTACGTGGGGTGGCGCTGGGCCATCACGGTCGCCCGCGCCTCTCGCGCCAAGGTGGTCACGGTAAGCGAGGGCGTTCTCCTGCCCGGCCCCGACTCACTGCTGGCGCCGGACTGGGTCCCGTGGCGTGACCGGGTCCGGCCCGGCGATGTCGGGGTGGGCGATCTGCTGCCCACCGGGCAGGACGACGAGCGGCTGGTGCCCGCGGCCGTTCTCGAAGGCGACGACGGGGTGCTGGACTGGGACGACAGCGCGGACTGGCCCGGCGGACAGGACCTGCTGGCCGCGATCAACCAGGCGGAAGCCGGGCACCTGGCGATTGCCGCCGGCGAGGCTCCGGCGGCAGCCGAGGCCAGCCCGGCGCCGGTCCGCACGCGCGTGCTATCGGCCATCGGCCGGGACGCGACGGCCGTGCGGTGGTACGCCAGCGAGCACGGGCCGCGGACGCCGCTCGCGCATGCGGCGCCAGCACCGTGCGCGACATGCGGATTCCTCGTCCGGCTGGGCAGCCCGCTCGGACGGGTGTTCGGCGTCTGCGCCAACGAGTACGCGCCTGACGACGGGAAAGTCGTTTCGCTGGACCACGGATGCGGCGCCCACTCGGAGTCGATCATCCCCGCGGGCCCGTTTGGCACGATTGCCCCGGTCGTCGACGAACTCGGCTACGACCTCGTCGACGCGCCCGGCGTCTCCATGACCGAGACGGTTTTCGAGTCGCTGGACCACGGCTAGCCGCGCACGTCCGCCAGCCGCGCCTAGCCAGCCGGCCGCGCGGCACGGCGCTGCGCGGCCCGGGCGCGCGACCGCTTGAGCACGGGCACGTACCAGAGCCCGAAGATCCCCAGGCCCAGTCCGGTCGCGCAGGTCCAGATCCACCAGCGATCAGCGCTGGGGATGCTCTCCCTGAGGATCAGCACGACGATCAGGGCGACCGCCCAGCCTGCCGTGATGACCGCGGTCACCATCTGGTCGTTGCCCTCAAGCGGCGGCGGGGCGGGTCGGCGCGGGCGGGTCACGAATTCCAGGTTAATCCACCGCCCGCGAGTGCCCGCAACGGCGCCTTCCATGCTGTACTTAGAGCCCTCCGGTTCGGTATCGGCCCGGCGCCCGCTCGTACCCCGGCTAGCTGTTTGACGGAATGCAGGACCGCCGTCTATGGTTAGCAAGAGTAATGACTCAGGCTAAAGAACATGACGATTGCAGCGCAGAGCAGGTCGGACGCCGGCCTAGCCACGGCACTACGGATCTCGGTGAGCAGGCTGGCACGCCGGCTGCGCGTCGAGCGGATCGCGCAGGGGTCGATCGCGCAGGCACTGTCCGACACTCAGCTGGCCGCGCTCGCGACGCTGGAGCGGCACGAGACGATGAGCCCGGGCGAGCTGGCCGACCACGAAAAGGTACAGCCGCCCTCCATGACCAGGGTTATCACCGCACTCGAGGAGCGCAAGCTCGTAACCCGGATGCCGCATCCCACGGACGGGCGCCAGGTCGTGCTGACGGTGACGGCCGAGGGCCGGGCGCTGGTGCACCAGGCGCGGCGCCTCCGGGAGGCCTGGCTGGCCAAGCGGCTGCAGGAACTGACCCCGCAGGAACGGGCGACGCTCCGGGCGGCCGCCCCGATTCTGGAGAAGCTCAGCCAGTCCTGACGGCCGGGGCGGCAGCGGCCGCCCCGAGCGCATCCGGCCACCGGATGTTCAAGTCACTGAGCACCCGTAACTACCGGCTGTTCGCGACCGGGCAGGTCGTCTCCAACACCGGCAGCTGGATGCAGCGGGTGGCGCAGGACTGGCTGGTGCTCGAGCTCACCCACAACAGCGGCACGGCGCTCGGCATTACCACCGGCCTGCAGTTCCTGCCGATGATCTTCAGCATGTACGGCGGGATGATCGCCGACCGGTACCCCAAGCGCCGCATCCTGATGGCGACCCAGGCGACGATGGGCGGCCTGGCGCTGATCCTCGGCGTGCTGGCCATCACCGGAGCCGTGCGGATCTGGCAGGTCTATGCGCTGGCCTTCGCGCTCGGCGCGGTCACCGTGGTGGACAACCCGACCCGGCAGAGCTTCGCGGTTGAGATGGTCGGCCGGGCCGGGATGCCGAACGCGATCGCGCTCAACAGCGCCGTGTTCAACCTGGCCAGGATTGTCGGGCCCGCGATCGCCGGACTGGTCATCGCCGCCGTCGGGACACCCGTTGCCTTCCTGATCAATGCCGCGTCGTTCGGCGCGGTGCTGATCAGCCTGAAGCTGATGCGGCCGTCCGAGCTGCATCCGGTAGATCCGGTGCCACGGGCCAAGGGCCAGCTCCGCGAGGCGATGGCGTACGTGCGTGCGCGCCCTAACCTGTGGCTGTCCATGGTGCTGATCTTCTTCGTGGCCACGTTCGGGATGAACTTCCAGGTGACCAACGCGCTGATGTCCCGCCAGGTGTTCCACACCGGCGCGGGGGCGTTCGGGCTCGCGTCGGCCGTGTTCGCCGTCGGCGCGCTGGGCGGCGCGCTGCTCGCGGCCCGCCGCGGCCGCCCCACCATGGGGCTGCTGCTGATGATGTCGCTCGGATTCAGCCTGTGCGAGGTGCTGGGCGGGCTGATGCCGACCTTCTGGCTGTTCCTGCTGCTGCTGGTGCCGACCGGCCTGACCCTGCTCAGCTTCACCACCGCAGCCAACTCCGCGACGCAGCTCAGCACCACGGCCGCCATGCGAGGCCGGGTGATGGGGCTGTACATGCTCGTATTCCTCGGCGGGGCGCCGCTCGGGGCGCCGCTGTCCGGCTGGGTTGCTGAGCTGTACGGGCCCCGGGCGAGCATGATCGCCGGCGGGGTGATCTCGGCCGCGGCCACGGTCATCATCGCGGTGGTGCTGGTCCGGATCCGCGGCGTCCGCGCGCGCTCCTACCTCCGGCCCGCCCGGCTGGCCCGGCTGATGGCCTGACCGCCTCCGGCCCGCCCGGCCCAACGCGCCCGGCTGCCTCCCGCCCCGCCCGCCCGGGCGCGGGCGGTAACCACTGAACGCCAGCGGAACCCGACCCGTGAACATAAGTTCATCGGGCCGTGATGGCCGGGCGGGCGAGTGGCCGGAGGCGCAGCCGGCTACGAATGACCTCATGAGGCTGTTCGTCGCGATCGAGCCGCCCACGGCGGCGCTGGACGAGCTTGACGCAGCGACCATGCCGTTACGGCAGGCCTGGCCGCAACTGCGCTGGACCGACCGCAGCGCGTGGCATGTCACGCTGGCGTTCCTGGGCGAGGTGGACGAGGCGACGGCCGTGCGGCTCCGGCCCGAGCTCGGGCGCGCCGCCCGCGACTGCCGCCATGCGCCGGACTTGTCCGTGGCCGCCTCCGGTGCGTTCCCCAGCCCGGACCGGGCGCACGTGCTGTGGACCGGGATCACCGGCGACGTGCCGGTCTTAGAGGAGCTGGCCGGCCAGGTGGCGGCCGGCGCGGACCGCGCCGGGGCGCCGCCGCCCGATGCGGGCCGGGGCTTCAAGCCGCACCTGACGCTGGCGCGCTGCCGCGCGCCCGCCGACGTGCACTCCCTGGTCGGGGCGCTGGCGGGATACTCCGGCATGCCGTGGGCCGCCACCGAGATCCATCTGGTCCGCAGCCTGCTCGGCGCCCGGCCGCGATACGAGGTCCTGGGTACCTGGTCGCTTCGCGCCCGCGGGTAGGCCTCGCAGGCCGGCTAAAGGCGCTCCACCACGTAGTCGATGCAGGTGGTCAGCGCCTGCACATCGGCCGGGTCCACGGCCGGGAACATGCCGATGCGCAGCTGATTGCGGCCGAGCTTGCGGTACGGCTCGGTGTCAACGATCCCGTTGGCCCGCAGCGCCGACGCGAGCGCGGCGGCATCGACTGTGTCGGCGAAATCGATAGTCCCGACCACGCTGGAGCGCTGCTCCGGGCTGGCTACGAAGGGCGTCGCGTAGGGCGACTTCTCGGCCCACTCGTACAGCCGGGTCGAGGAGTCCGCGGTCCGCGCGATGGCCCAGTCCAGCCCGCCCTGGCCCAGCAGCCAGTACACCTGGTCGGCCAGCAGGACCAGGCTGGCCAGCGACGGCGTGTTGTAGGTCTGCTGCAGGCGGGAGTTGCTGATCGCGACCGGCAGCGAGAAGAACTCCGGTATGTACCTGCCGCCGGACGCGAGGTGCTCCGCCCGGACCAGGGCGGCGGGCGACATCAGCGCGATCCACAGGCCGCCGTCGGAGCCGAAGCATTTCTGCGGCGCGAAGTAGTACACGTCGAACTCGCCCGGCTGGACCGGCAGCCCGCCCGCGCCGCTGGTCGCGTCGACCAGCACCAGCGCGCCAGGATCAGCGCCCGGCACCCGGCGGACCGGCATGGCCACCCCGGTGGACGTCTCGTTGTGGGTGAGCGCGTAGGCATCCACGCCCGCCTCGGCCCGGGCCTGCGGGTGCGAGCCGGGCGCGGACTCGATGATCGCCGGTGCGTCCAGCCACGGCGCGGCGGCCGTCACCCGGGCGAACTTCGAGGAGAACTCGCCGAACGACAGGTGCTGCGATCTGTGCTCGACCAGGCCGAATGCCGCGACCTCCCAGAACGCCGTGGTACCGCCGTTGCCCAGTACGACCTCGTAGCCGTCCGGCAGGTCGAAGAAGCTGGCCAGGCCCTCCCGGATCCGCTGGACCAGCGCGCGGACCGGGGCCTGGCGATGCGACGTGCCCAGCAGCGCCGCGCCCGGCCCGGCCAGTGCGGTCAGCTGCTCCGGCCGGACCTTGGACGGGCCGCAGCCGAACCGGCCGTCAGCCGGCCGCAAGCCGGCCGGGATGGTGATATCCGCGGCCGCCCGCCCGGTGCCAGCCGGGACGGCGGCCGCGGCCCGTTGGTCAGACATCCTTGTCCAGGACCTCGGCGGCTCCCGGTACGTCCGAGACCGACCGGGCCTTCGGCCCGATGTAGCGCGCGCTCGGCCGGACCAGCCGCCCGGTGCGCTTCTGCTCCAGGATGTGCGCGGCCCAGCCGGCCGTACGCGCGCAGGTGAACATCGAGGTGAACATGTGCGAGGGCACCTCCGCGAAGTCCAGCATGATGGCCGCCCAGAACTCCACGTTGGTGGCGAGCACCCGGTCCGGCCGGCGGGCGTGCAGCTCGGCCAGCGCGGCCGTCTCCAGCGCGGCCGCGACCTCGTACCTGGGCGCGTTGAGCTCCCTGGCCGTCCGGCGCAGCACCCGCGCCCGCGGGTCCTCCGCCCGGTACACCCGGTGACCGAAGCCCATCAGCCGCTCGCCGCTATCCAGCGCCTGCTTGACGTAGGCGTCCGCGTCGCCGGTCTTCTCGACTTCCTCGATCATGTGCAGCACCCGCGCGGGGGCCCCGCCGTGCAGCGGGCCGGACATCGCGCCGACCGCCCCGGAGAGCGCGGCGGCCACGTCCGCGCCGGTGGAGGCAATCACGCGGGCCGTGAAGGTGGACGCGTTCATGCCGTGCTCGGCCGCCGAGGACCAGTAGGCGTCGATGGCCTTCACATGCCGCGGGTCGGGCTCGCCGCGCCAGCGGATCATGAACCGCTCGCAGATCGTATTGGCCGCGTCCACCTGCCGCTGCGGGACCATCGGCAGGCCCGGCCCGCGGGCGGACTGCGCGACGAAGGACAGCGCCATCACCGACGCGCGGGCCAGGTCATCGCGGGCCTGCTCGTCACTGATGTCCAGCAGCTGGTGCATTCCCCAGGCCGGCGCCAGCATCGCCAGCGCGCTCTGCACGTCCACCCGGATGTCCCCGGAATGCACCGGGATCGGGTACGGCTCAGCAGGCGGGAGGCCGGGCGCGAAGGCGTTATCGACCAGCAGCCCCCAGACGTGCCCGTAGGACACATGCCCGACGAGCTCCTCAATGTCCACCCCGCGGTAGCGGAGTGAGCCGCCCTCCTTGTCGGGTTCGGCGATTTCCGTCTCGAACGCGACGACGCCCTCAAGTCCGGGCGTGAAGTCGGACATCGGCCGTACCTCCATCTTCCTAAAGTCAGCGGCCAGCCGGGCTCGGCCTGCCGCCAGGTCGCCAGTCGGGACTGGTGGCCGGGACGGCCATGAGATGCCAGCCGACCCATTCAACCGCGAGCGGGCGCAATAGGCTAACTGCGCCTCGGGCAGTACGGTCCGGGGCCTGCCTGACCAGTGCGGACGCACGGGCTGCCGCAAGACCCGGTAGGTAAGGATCACTACCCTGGATGCCATGCGGCACGCCGATGATTCACCCGCCCTGGACCCTGGCCGTCAGGAAATTACCCTGGACGAGGCCATGCTGGCCCCTGACCCCGTCACCCAGTTCAGCCGGTGGCTGGCCGACGCGGCGGCCGCGGGCCTGCCGGAGCCGACCGCGATGGTATTGGCCACGGTCTCCGGCGCGGGCATCCCGCGCGCCCGGACCGTGCTGCTCAAGAGCCACGATGCCGGCGGCTTCACCTTCTACACCAACCGCACGTCCAGGAAGGCCACCGACCTGGCCGCCGTGCCGCGGGCCTGCCTGCTGTTCCCGTGGCACGCGATGCAGCGGCAGGTGATTATCTCCGGGACGGTTACCGCGCTTTCCACCGAGCAGAGCGAGCCTTATTTCCGCAGCCGCCCGCGCGGGTCGCAGCTCGGCGCCTGGACCAGCAGGCAGTCATCGGTTATCGCGTCCCGGGATGAGCTCGACGAGCGGTACGCCCGGCTCGAACGCCGGTGGCCGGAGGGCACGCCGGTGCCCATGCCGGAATTCTGGGGCGGGTACCGGGTTGTACCCGAGACGTGCGAGTTCTGGCAGGGGCGGCAGAACCGGCTGCACGACCGGTTCCGCTATCGGCTGGCCGGCGATGAGTGGGTGATCGAGCGCCAGGCTCCCTGACGCTGGCCTCGTGCCGCTGGCTTCGTCACGCTGGTACCGGGACGGCCTCGTTTATCCGGCTGGGCGAAAGCCCTGGCGGCCGTCCGGCCACCGCGCGCGCCCGCCGCTTTCGCCCGGGATTCGTCCTGGCCCGCGAGGGGAGCGGGCAGGCATAGCATCGGTGGTGAAGGGAGGATCCTTGACAGCGCACGGGCTCATCGACACGACGGAGATGTACCTGCGGACGATCTTCGAGCTTGAAGAGGAAGGCATCGTCCCGCTGCGGGCGCGCATTGCCGAGCGGCTGTCGCAGAGCGGCCCGACGGTGAGTCAGACGGTCGCGCGGATGGAGCGCGACGGGCTGGTCCGGGTCGAAGGGGACCGGCAGCTTTCGCTGACCGCCAATGGCCGCGCGCTGGCGGTCCGCGTCATGCGCAAGCACCGGCTGGCTGAGTGCCTGCTGGTCGGGATTATCGGGCTGCCCTGGGAAGAGGTCCACATCGAGGCGTGCCGGTGGGAGCACGTGATTTCCGACAATGTGGAACGGCGGCTGGCCGAACTGCTGGAGTATCCCGTCCGCTGCCCGCACGGGAATGTCATTCCCGGGCTGGACGAGCTCGGGATTCCGGCCGATGCCAGCCAGCGGGCCACGGCGGCCGGGCTCGAGGATGCGGTGACCATGACCAAGATCGCATCAGTGCGGGCACAACCGGTAGTAATTCGCCGGATAAGCGAGCAAGTCCAGAGTGATCAGGATTTGATGCTTAAACTAAAGCGCATCGGGATACAACCGGGACGCGAGGTAACGGTCTCGGCCAGCGCTGATGGTGTGCGGGTGACAAGTGAGGACAGGGTCGGTGGTACGGCGGCGGAATTGCCGCACAGTGTTGCCGTGCATGTCTTCGTTACGGGGTCCTAACCGTTGCGGCGGCAGGAACGACAGCGGTGGCGCCGGTGGGATGGCGGCCGCCCGGTGAAAGGGCCGGCTGACGCCGCAGTCCCGGGCCTGGCCGCGAGCCTGAGCGCGGGCGAGGTCCTTGAGCAGGCGGCGGCGGGCGTCGTCGTCACGGACCGGCTGGGCAATCTGCAATACGCGAACTCCTTCGCGGTGACGCTATTCGGGTTTCCCGATGACGCCGCGCATCTCATTGGCCGCTCGCTGCTCTCCCTCGGATTCGAGGAAGGCGATCTGCGCAAGGCCAACGACCTGGCGGGCCACGTTCTGCGCGGCCGGTCGTGGGACGGGACCTTCGCGATCCTGCGCGCCGACGGCTCGCGCGTATTCGTGCGGGCGCAGGCCGTCCCGCTGAGCCCGAAGGCCGGCGAGATCACCGGCATCGTGATCGTGGCGCGGGAGGCGAGCAGGCGGGGCAGCCTGCGTGAGCGGGAGCAGATCGGGCTGCTGGAGCAGATCGGGGAACGGCTGGCCGGGTCGCTTGAGTTCGGCACTACCTTGCGCAAGGTGGCGGAGACGCTGATACCCCAGTTCGCCGATCACTGCCTGATCGACTTGTTCCAGGGCGACAAGCTGATCCGCCGGGCCCAGCTCCATGCCCGGGGGTGGATGCCGGCGCCCGGCACCTGGGCCGCGGTCGGCGAGCAGGTCAGCTACCCGGACGGGCACTTCGCCCGGCAGGCGATGGACCTGATGGACACGGTCGTCGTGGAGAACATGGACCCCCAGCGTTATCCGGCGCCCACCCCGGGAGCTTTCCGGATGGGCAACGAGGTCGGCCTGAGGTCCGTCATTGCCGCGCCGCTGATCGCCCGGGGGGAGTTGCTCGGCGTCCTGAACCTCGCCCTTTCCGGCCTGACCGAGCGCGAGGAGCCGTACTACGGCGCCGACGACCGTGACTTCATCAGCGCCATCGCCAGCCGGGTCGCGATCGCCATTGACAATGCGATGCTGTTCGAGGAAGAGCGGCGCACCGCGCTGGCGTTCCAGACCAGCCTGCTGCCGCAGAGCCCGCCGGTGGTGGACGGGCTCGAGGTCGCGTATAAGTACGTGCCGGCCAAGCCGCTGGAGACGCACGGCCAGGGCATCCAGACCCAGGTCGGCGGCGACTGGTACGACATCATCCCGCTGTCCGCCGGGCGGGTGGGCATCGTCATCGGCGACGTGGAAGGGCGCGGGGCGCGCGCCGCCGCGATCATGGGCCAGCTGCGGGCCGCGCTGCGCGCGTTCGCCCAGGACGACAAGCCGCCGGCCGAGATTCTCCGCCGCCTGGACGGCTGGTGCCAGACCCTGGGCCCGTCGCAGGCCGAGGCGCATGGGCTGCCCGCCGCCGATCCGCCGATCGTGAGCTGTACCTACCTCGTCTATGACGCGTGGTCGCGCATCCTCTCGTTCGCGAACGCGGGTCATGACGTACCCCTGCTCATCACCGGCACGACGGTCGGCCAGATGGAGATCGAGCACAAGGGCGTGCTGCTGGGAGTGCGCGGGAAGGGCATCTCCGGGGCGCCGCCCTACCGGGAAGAATCCCGGTGCCTGGACCCGGGCTCAACGCTCGTCTTCTACACCGACGGGCTGACCGACCGCCGTCAGCGGGCCGACGGGACCGGGCACTACACCGAGGCGGAGGCGCTGGACATGCTGCGCCATGCCGTGGGGCTGGTCGCGAAGGGCAGCGTCGAGGAGATCGCCCGGGCGGCTGAGCAGGCCGTTCCCGGGGACATCGACGACGACATGGCGATCGTCGTGGTCCGCACTTCGGCCGAGGACCTCGCGTCCTGGCAAGGCAGCTTCCCGGCCGAGCCGATCCGCGTATCGGAGGCCCGGCGGGTGGCGCACGATACGTTCACCCGCTGGGGGATGGAACTCGAGCAGATAGAACTCGCCTGCCTGCTCGTATCCGAGGTGGTCACGAACGTCGTGCTGCACGCCGCCATCTCGCCGAGCCCGCGGAATGAGTTCGCGGCGGAGACTGACATGTCCGGCCAGCCGCCTGCGGCCGGGCTGGGTTACGTGCCCGCATACCGGCCGGGGGATACGCCCAGCCCGCTCGACGACTGGCCGGAGCTGCAGTTCAGCGGTGGTGCTCCCGGTCCGGGCGGCAAGGAGTTCACGCTCCGGCTGCGGCGCGGAGTGGCCGCGGTCTGGGTCGAGGTTTTCGATGCCGACCTGCGGCTGCCGCGGATCCGCAGCGCGCTGGAGACCGACGAGGGCGGCCGCGGCCTGTACCTGGTCGATCAGCTGGCGACCCGGTGGGGCTCACGGCCGACCACCGATGGCAAGGCCGTCTGGTTTGAGATCCCGGTCAGAGGCGGCCCGGCCGGGGCCTGACGGCGTTCGCTGGCGCGCGGCGCCTCAGGACTGCGAGTTCGCCCACAAGCCGAGCACGGCGACGGCGAAGACCGCGATGATGACGATCCAGGTCCGGCCGGTGACCCCGAGCCCGAGACGGCGGCGCATCCGGGTCAGGAAGAACGCGACGAGAACGCCCAGGAACCCCAGCAGGATCAGCCCTGTCGTCATGACGCCTCCCGGAGGTTAGCTCCCTCCGAGCATAAAGCCAGCTCCGGGACCAGGGTAATCTCGAAGCGACCGGGCAATACCGGCGGGATCGCAGCCGGGCAGGCCCGACCGGCCGGCCGATGGAGGGCGTGGTGGCGGAGGCATTCATCGTCGGGGCGGTGCGCACCCCGGTCGGCAGGCGCAACGGCGGCCTGGCGGCGGTGCACCCGGTCGATCTGGCGGCGCACGTGCTGACGGAACTGGTCGCGCGGACGGGCGCGGACCCGGCCGCCGTGGACGACGTCATCATGGGATGCGTCTCCCAGATGGGCCCGCAGTCGATCGACATCGCGCGTAACGCGTGGCTGTCGGCCGGCCTGCCGGACAACGTGCCCGGCGTCACTATCGACCGGCAGTGCGGCTCGTCGCAGCAGGCGGTCCACTTCGCCGCGCAGGCGGTCCTGTCCGGAACGCAGGATCTCGTGGTCGCCGCCGGCGTGGAGAGCATGAGCATGGTGCCGATGGGCTCGACCGTCGCGCTGCCGTACGCCAACGGCATGCCGCTGCCGTTCGGGCAGGGCTGGAAGGACCGCTACGGCGATCAGGAGATCTCCCAGTTCCGCGGCGCCCAGCTGGTCTGCGAGAAGTGGGGGATCAAGCGGCAGGCGCTGGAGGAGTTCTCGCTGGAGAGTCACCAGCGCGCGATCCGCGCGATCGACGAGGGCCGGTTCGCCCTCCAGATCACCCCGGTGGCCGGCCTGACCACCGACGAGGGGCCGCGCCGCGACACGTCGCTGGAGAAGATGGCCGCCCTGGCGCCGCTGCGGGAAGGCTGGGAAATCACCGCCGCGACGGCCTCCCAGATCTCCGATGGCGCCGCCGCGCTGATGATCGCGTCGCCGGACGCGGTCAGCCGCTACGGGCTCACCCCGCGGGCGCGCATCCACACGCTGACCGTGACCGGGTCCGACCCGGTCTTCATGCTCACCGGGCCCATCCCGGCGACCGAGCAGGCGCTCGCCCGGGGCCGGCTGGACATCGGCGACATCGACGTCTTCGAGGTGAACGAGGCGTTCGCGCCGGTGCTCATCGCCTGGGCGGCGGACACCGGCGCCTCGCTGGAGAAGACCAACCCGAATGGCGGCGCGATTGCGCTCGGCCACCCGCTCGGCGCAACCGGCGCGATCCTGATGACCAAGCTGCTGCACGAGCTTGAGCGCACCGGCGGCCGGTACGGCCTGCAGACCATGTGCGAGGGCGGCGGCCAGGCCAACGCGACCATCATCGAGCGCCTCTCCTAGCGAGCGAAGCCAGCCGCCTGACCCGGGATCCGGCGCCCGGGCGCTCCCTTGCGCCGCGGCCGCCTAGCGCCGCAGCCGCCTGGCGCTGCGCTACCTGCGCTCTCCTGCCAGTCCAGCCTCCAGGGAATATACAATCTGAGTTGTAGGTTCACTTAAGACAGAGAACGAACTTACCTGGATGGCCAGGCCCAGGCCCTGGGCTTCATACGAAGGAGAACCGCAATGCTGCTGACAACTTTTGATCCTTTCGCTGAGTTTGACCGGCTCGCCCAGCGGGCGCTCGGCACGACCGGTACCACCCGGCCGCGGGCCGCCATGCGGATGGACGCCATCCGCCGGGCGGACGACATCGAGCTCCGCTTCGACCTGCCGGGCATTGACCCCGACAGCATCGAGGTCACCGTCGACCGCGGCGCGCTGACTGTGAGCGCGAAGCGGGCCGAGGAGTACGCCGAGGGCGAGAAGCCGTTCATCCGCGAGCGGGTGATGGGCTCCTTCGCGCGCCGGGTCTACCTGGCCGACACCGCCGACACCGAGAACATCGAGGCCGGCTTCGACGCGGGCGTGCTGACCGTGCGCATCCCCGTCCAGGAGAAGGCCAAGGCCCGCAAGGTCGAGGTCCGCACCGAGGCCAAGGCGGAGATCGCCGCCTGACGCAGCGATACGCTATCCGGGCCCGGCGGCCGCAACGCGAGCCGTCCGGGCCCGGATCCATCCATGGAGCAAGCCGTGCCGTCCCTGCCGCTCGATGACGAGAACCTGCCGCTGTTCACGGTCGGCCAGGTCGCCGGGATGCTGGAGATCCAGCAGGCCTTCCTGCGGCGGCTGGACGAGTTCCGGGTGGTACGGCCGTCCCGGTCGGCGGGCGGGCAGCGCCGCTACACGCGCAACGAGATCACGATCGTGCAGTACGTGGTGGAACTGGCCGGCGAGGGCATGACGCTGGCGGCCATCCGCCGGGTACTTGAACTCGAGGCCCGCGTGAAAGACCTGGAAGATGAACGGGCCCGCCTCCGCGCTGCCCTGGCCGAGCGTGATCAACTGCTCGGGCTGCGGCGCAGCCGCTAACGCCCGCCCCGGGAGTGCTCAGCCCGCGCCGGCGTGACCGCCCCGGCTCTTCATGATCCCGGAGGATTGGGCTCGTCCCAGTGAGCCTGATCCTCCGCGATCTTCATGATCCCGAAGGATTCGCGCCATATCTGACGCGAATCCTTCGGGATCGCCCGGGGTCGTAAGCTTGCCGTCGCCCCGGCGGTCGTCAGCCGACGTGCCGGTGCACGTTGTCGTGCTTCGACGGCCCGGGTTCGGCCGCCGCGACCCAGGCGCCGGGCGTGGACGGGTCGATGATGCCGTTCTCCAGCCAGGTATAGCGCCCGGTCAGGACCTGCGCCGACAGCGCCGAGTCGGCGGTGTCGGTGTTGGCCCAGAGCTGGCCGAAGAGCTCGTCGCAGCGCAGCCGGGCCTGCGCGCAGTACGCGCCGGCCAGCTCGAAGCCGGTGCTGCCGCGCCCGGTGCCGGCCTCATCGGTCGCGTCCAGCTGGGCGCGGGTGCAGGCGGCGCTCATCGCGTACAGCTCGGCGCCGATGTCGACGATCCGGCCCAGGAAGCCCTGCTTGCGCTCCAGCTTGCCCTGCCAGCGCGCCATGCCGTAGAACGTGGCGCGGGCCAGTTTGCGGCTCGTCCGCTCCACGTACCGCAGGTGGCCGGCCAGCGGCCCGAACTCGTTGTACGCCCCCGGCTGCTGTCCCTTGCCGGTGACCAGCGTGGGCAGCCATTTCGCGTAGAAGCCGCCGGCCTTGGCCGCCGCCCGGGCCTTGCGCCCGGCCGGCACGCCGGGCTCGATCAGCTCCCCGGCCGCCGCCAGGTGCGCGTCCACCGCCTCCCGGGCGATGAACAGCCGCATGATCTCCGAGGAGCCCTCGAAGATCCGGTTGATCCGCATGTCGCGCAGCCACTGCTCGGCCGGCACGCCGCGCTCGCCGCGCGCGGCCATCGACGCCGCCGTCTCGTAGCCGCGCCCGCCGCGGATCTGGACTAGCTCGTCCGCTATCTTCCAGCCCATCTCGGAGCAGTACAGCTTGGCCAGCGCCGCCTCGATCCTGATGTCCTGCCGCTTGCCGTCGGCCAGCTGGCTGGACAGCTCGACGACGGCTTCGACCGCGTAGGCGGTGGCGGCGATGAAGGAGATCTTCTTGGCCACCGCCTCGTGCTCGCCGACCGGCCGGCCCCACTGCACGCGCTCGCCCGCCCACTCCCGGGCGATCTTGACGGCCAGCTTGCCGGTCGCCGCGCAGCTGGCGGGCAGCGAGAGGCGGCCCGTATTCAGGGTGGTCAGGGCGATCTTCAGGCCCTTGCCCTCGTCCCCGATCCGGCACTCGGCCGGCACCCGGACCTGGTAGAACCTGGTCACGCCGTTCTCCAGCCCGCGCAGGCCCATGAACGAGTTGCGCTGCTCGACGGTCACGCCGTCGGCGTTTCCCTCGACCACGAATGCGGTGATGCCGCCGCGATGACCCTCGCTCTTGGGCACCCGGGCCATGACTACCAGCAGGTCAGCGACGACTCCGTTGGTGGTCCACAACTTAACCCCGTTAAGGATGTACTCAGATCCGTCGGCGGACGGCTCCGCTGTCGTGGCCAGGCGAGCCGGGTCGGAACCGACATCGGGCTCGGTCAGCAGGAACGCGCTGATCTCGCCGCGGGCGCACCTGGGCAGGTAGCGCCGCTTCTGCTCGTCGGTGCCGAACTGCGCGATCGGCTGCGGCACGCCGATGGACTGGTGTGCCGACAGCAGCGCGGCGATCGCGGGCGAGGCCGACCCGGCGATCATCAGCGCCCGGTTGTAGTACAGGTAGCTGAGCCCGAGGCCGCCGTACTCCGGCGAGATCTTGATGCCGAACGCGCCCAGGTCGGCGAGGCCCTTGACCACCTCGTCCGGGATCTTCGCGTCCCGCTCGATGACCGCGCCGCTGACCGACGTCTCGCAGTACTCGCGCATCCGCGCGCAGAACTCCTCGCCGCGGCGGGTCATGTCGGCGTCCGGCCGGGGCTGCGGGTGGATCAGGCCGAGCTGGAAGTCGCCGAGGAAGAGCTGCTTGCCGAAGCTCGGCTGCAGCCAGGCCGATTCCCTGGCCGCCTCGGCGACCTGCCGTGCCTGCCGCTCGTCAACGCTGGGGTTGGTGTGCTCGCTCATGCTGGCCGTCCTCGTCCTGGGCTACTCAACTAGTAGTGCCCAGTCATACTCGCCGGTAACGCAGCCTGCTGCGGCCAGCCCGGCCGCGCAGGCCAGACGTCCGCCTGGTCAACTTAACCCCGGCCCGGCCCGGGGTTCAGCCAGCCGGTGCCGGCGGGCCGAACCAGATCATCGCCTCCCCGTGCGGCCGGGTCCAGGCGAGTGGTGTCCCGTCCAGCGCGAGCACGTTGCGCAGCGCGTCGTCCGGCGGCACCGGCAGCGTGTCGTAGCGCAGCACTCCCGGGGCCTCGTTCGCGATCCAATGCCCCGGCAGCCCGCGTACGATCCTGGCGAACGTCTCCCGCCGCGGCGCTGGCACCTGGTACAGCACTGACGAGTGGAAAACCACCAGGGTCGCATCGGCCGGTGCCCGCGCGGCCAGCCCCGGCAGGTCGTCGACCAGGTCGCCGCGAACGAGCAGCGGCGGTTCGGCCGCGGCGATGGCGGCGGCGGCCCGCAGCCGGGCCCGGCGGTGCTCGTGCTCCGGCCAGATGAGCGCCTCCAGCCAGGCCATGTCCGCGGGGTCGGTCACGTCAAGCGGGTTCAGGTCCAGGCCGGCCCGCCACGCCACCTCAGGTCGGCCAGCGGGCGGTGCCATTCCGGTGGCCGCGCAGTCGAGGACCGGAAGGCCTGCGCCGATCTGGTGGTCGCCGTAGCGGTAGGTGTATCGGTCGGGATAAAGGCACAGCCCGGCGGAGGCGCCGACTTCGAGCAGCGCGAGTGGCTGCGGCAGTGCGGTGAGGACCGGCAGCAGGATGGCACACCGCCCGGCCTCGTTGGTCTGGGTGGCCCGGGTGCGCATCTGCTGCTCGATCGCCGGCCAGTTCGCCACCGCGTAGTCGTGGAACGCGGCCGGGTCTTCGACCGGGCCGCCGAGGAACCGCACGACGCCGAACAGCAGGTTCGGCTGCCGCTTGGCGGGCGGGAGCGTGCCGAGCAAGGCCAGTACCTCGTCGTCGCGGGAGACCGCGACTGACAGCCGCTCGTAGCTGGGCGATACGCCGCGTGCCTCACGCGCGGCGAACGCGGCGTAGGTCGCGGCGGTCGTCATGCCCAAATGATCGCAGCGCTCCGGCAGCGGGCCCCGGCCGGGTCGCAAATCAATAATTATCGGCACTTTACTGATGATGGCATTACCGGCGCGCAGATATTTGCCGCGTGCGGCGGGCCTATCTAGCACTCGTTACTGAGTGCTATGTTGATGCTACCGGTAATGATGTGGTCAGTCGTGTCGCCACCAGGCCGGCTGAGTGCATTTCCTCATTGCCCGCAGAAATATGCATTGTCTTATTGTTCGCAGGAAAAATGTTATTCGCCGGGCTTGTCCGCTGCGGAAGGCCTGGCCCGGGATAGCCAATCGGCTTTCCCGCATTCGGGGGGATGAGTACATGAGGGGAAACTGGCCAGGACGGCGGCGGGCGCCGTCGCCGCCGGCGCGGTCACGGCGGCCGGGCTGTGCGCGGCCCCGGCGGCGCTGGCCGCAGCGGCCGCGACGGACGTGCCGTGCAGCGTCACCGCGCTGGCGGCGGACGTCAGCAGCGCGAGCAGCGGCGAGACGCTGAGCCTGGCGGCCGGGTGGTCAACCCGGCGTCGGGCAAATGCCTGGACGACCCCCGGTTCAGCACCACCGAAGGCACCCAGCTCGAGATCTACACCTGCACCGGCGGCCTCAACCAGCAATGGCAGCTACCCTGACCAGTGCTATACATCCGTCCGGTAGAAGTTCAGGTACGACCTGGACGGGGTGGGCCCGCGCTGATCCTGGTATCGGGAGCCGTAGACCGGCGAGCCGTACGGATGCTCGGCTGGCGAACTGGTCCGGAACAGGCAGAGCTGGCCGATCTTCATCCCCGGCCACAGCTTGATCGGCAGCGTGGCCACGTTGGAAAGCTCAAGCGTCACGTGCCCGGAGAAGCCGGGGTCGATCCACCCGGCCGTGGAGTGCGTCAGCAGCCCTAGCCTGCCGAGACTCGACTTGCCCTCCAGCCGCCCCGCGATGTCGTCGGGCAGCGTCACCACCTCGAACGTGGAGGCAAGTGCGAACTCGCCGGGGTGCAGCACGAAGGGCTCGTCGCCCGCGGTCTCGACCAGCCTGGTCAGGTCGGGCTGCTCCACCGCCGGGTCGATGTGCGGGTAACGGTGGTTCTCGAACACCCGGAAGAAGCGGTCGAGCCGCACGTCCACGCTGGACGGCTGGATCAGATCGGGCGCATACGGATCGATCTTGACCCGGCCGGAGTCAACCTGGGCTCTGATGTCGCGGTCGGAGAGCAGCACGCTGGCAACCTACCGGTTCCGGTAACATGTCGTGTCGGACCAAGGCTGGTACGCGGCTTGCCTGGTGCACGAGACGCGGATCGGCGGTCGCGCGGGTGTAGTTCAATGGTAGAACGTCAGCTTCCCAAGCTGATAGTGCGGGTTCGATTCCCGTCACCCGCTCCACTCCATAAGACCAGGTCAAGACCATGATTCTGAGTTTGGATCTTGACTGGTTCAGGTCGGCCGCGGACGAGCCGTCGGGCCCGAGACCGAGTTCACCACGTGCCGCCTGCCATTGCTGATTGGCGCCGCCGGTGCAGGTTCACAGATCGACGGGTGCCTTGCTGGTTTTCTTGTCGCGGTAGACGTCCATGCACTTGCCGAGTCAATATCCCTATGCTGACCGCATGCTCGGACGACTGCACCATGTCGTGCTCGACTGCCCTGACCCCGCTGCCTTGGCAGCGTTCTACTCGCGGTTGCTCGGGCAGCCGATCACCTACCAAAGCAGCGACTGGGTGGTAGTCGCCGCCAACGACACATCGTCAGGCCTGGCCTTCCAGCTCGCTCCGGACCACCGACCGCCGACATGGCCTGATCCCGCTGTACCCCAGCAGTTCCACCTGGACGTCATGGTCGAGGATGTGGCCTCGGCTGAGCCGCGGGTACTGGGCCTCGGGGCCAGGAAAGTCGGCGGCGAGAATGTCTATGCGGATCCGGCCGGTCACCCGTTTTGCCTTGTCCCCAGGCCACGGTGGGCACCACCGATTCCCGCAGATGGCTAATTCGCAGTATGAACGCCCTGCCTGCGGGGGACAGCGCCGCCCGCGCAGAGATTGGATGGCAAAGTGGATGACAATCGCAGCGTCACGGAGGAGCCCAGATGGCCACGGTAAGCATCCGGTACATCGTGCACGACGTCGATGCGGCGATCGCATTTTACCGCGATCATCTCGGCTTCACTGAGGTGATGCATCCTGCTCCCGCCTTCGCCATGATGTCGCTCGGCGATCTGCGCTTGGTGCTCAGCGCAGCGGGCGGCGGCCCAGGCGGCGGGCAGGCCATGCCCGACGGAGCCGTTCCGGAGCCCGGGGGGTGGAACCGTTTCTCACTGGAGGTGAGCGATCTCGACGCCACCGTAGGTGACTTGCGTGCGCAGGGCGTGCCATTCCGTAATGAGATCGTTAACGGCGTCGGCGGCCGGCAGATCCTGGTCCAGGACCCCTCCGGCAATCTGGTTGAGCTGTTCCAGCCGGTACTGCCCGAGGCCCGGCTCGCAGACTAGCCCTGCGTGCCCAACCTTGTGGGTCGCGTCAGTCCGGCGAGGATGGAACCGGGCGGTGGCAAAGACCCGACAAGCTAACCCGGCCCGCCTGGTTCACCAGCAACGAGGAGCCCACCATGCATGTGACGGTGCTGGCCGTGCCGGACTGCCCGAACGTGATGTTGCTCGAGGAGCGCCTGGCGCAGGTGCTCCAAGGCCGCCGCGACGTGACCGTCAGCCGCCAGGTAATCCCTGACCAGGGCGAAGCGGCCCGGCGGGGAATGCACGGCTCGCCGACGATTCTGGTTGACGGGGTCGACCCGTTCGCCGGCCCGGGGCAGTCAGCCAGCATGTCCTGCCGCCTGTACCGGGACGGTGACGGCCAGGCCGACGGCGCCCCCTCGGTAAGCCAGCTCCGTCAAGCCATCGCGGCAGGAGATGCCACTACGACCGATGCAGGCAGCACAGGCTGGCTGGATGCGCTCGGACGCGGCGGCAGAGGCCGGGTAGCGCCGGACGAGCGCGGCCTGCGGGCAGTTCACCAGGCGGTGCTGCGCTCATTCGCGGCTACCGGGCACGCCCCCGAGCCGCACGTGCTTGACGCCGCCGCGAGGCCCTTCGGTACCGCTCAGGCACTGGCAGAACTAGCCGACGGTGACTTTCTCTACCTCGATCAAGGCGGGCGGATTACCGCCGCCTACCCGTTCTCCGCTACCGCCACGCCGCATAGAGTCCAGATCACTGGGGGCGCGAGCGCATATGCCATGTGCGCCGTCGATGCCCTGGGCATATCGAGGATGCTCGGCACAAGTGTGCTGATCCGGTCCGCGGACCCCTCAACCGGCGAGCCAATCACCGTGACTGTCGACGAAAGCAAAACCGGATGGCATCCGGATACGACCGTCGTGTTCGTCGGCCGCACCGTCAGCGAATGCGCGGGACCGTCGGCGGTCATCTGCTGCGATCACATTAACTTCTTCACCGGCCAGGCAACCGCCGAAGCCTGGGCCAGCGTCCACCCGGAGATCACCGGCGGAATCCTGAGCCAGAACCGCGCCCTGGGCGTCGGCGAGCAAATCTTCGGGCAGCTCCTCGAATAAGACTCGTGACAAAGCAGAATCGCGCCGCGTCATCCGTGGCGATTATCCAGCTCCCGGCCATCGCCCCAAGGCCGCTTTCGGCGTCGCTGCGCGATCGGCTTCGCCGAGCCTTGGCCCGCCCATCTCTCGCAAGGGATCGGCGCCTATCAGCAAGACGGGGAAAGACCAGTCAGGTCTTGAACGTGGCGGCATCGGCCTTTACCTGCTCAAAGGCAGCATCGACGGTCTGTTCCAGCAGCATGGCGATGGTCATCGGTCCGACACCGCCTGGGACAGGTGTCAGCAGGCTTGCCCTGTCCACGGCCTCAGCGAAGGCGACATCGCCAACGTTGCCGGGGTTGTAACCGGCGTCCACGACCACCGCGCCGGGCTTGATCCACTCACCCCGGACGAACTCAGGCCTGCCGACCGCGGCGACGACGATATCGGCAGCCCGGACGATGTGGGGAAGGTCACGAGTCCTGGAATGGCAGTAGGTTACTGTCGCGTTGCTGCCTAGCAGCAACATACCGACCGGCTTGCCCAGGATCGGGCTGCGCCCCACCACCACGGCATGCTTACCGGCAGGGCCTACGCCGTAAGCATCGAGTAGCCGCATGATTCCAGCGGGGGTGCATGAGGCGAAGCCGGGATAGCCGAACGCCATGGCCGCGAACGAGTGCATGGTCACACCGTCAACGTCCTTGCCGGGGGCAATGGCCTCGAAGGCAGCTCGCTCGTCGATCTGCGGCGGGACAGGATGCTGTAGCAAGATCCCGTGGACCTCCGGATCGGCCGACTGCCCACAGATCGTGCTCACCAGTTCGGAGGTGGTGATCTCTGCGGGCAAGCCGACGTGACGCGAGTCGATGCCCGCCCGGCGGGACTGGTTCTCTTTCATCCGCACATACATCACCGAGGCCGGGTCATCACCCACGATCACCGTCGCCAGGCAGGGCCTGACACCCGTGGCGGCCTCCAGCTCGCCAGCACGTGCGGCACTGCGGCTCACGATTTCGCGGGCCAGCTCGGTGCCCTCCATCAACTGCGCAGCCATGAATGCAGCCTAGAGACCGCTTGTCCCCGGCCGGGTGCGCGACGGCGCCGTTCACGTCGTTCCTGAAGATCGCCGCCCCATTCGCCCTGGGCGGTCGGCCTGCCGCTGTGAGAAGCCGCTCAGAGCGCTGCCGCGCCGAAGACCAGGACGCCCGGCTCAGCCGCGGTCGTGGAGGGTCACCTGGTAGCCGTCGGGGTCCGCGAACGTGAAAGTGCGGCCGAACGGCCCGTCGACTGGCGCCGAGACGATCGTCGTGCCGGCGGCGGCGAGGGCGTCGTGGATGTCCTGCGCGTCGGGGGCGTGCAGCCACAGCGCCATTCCCTGGCCTGGCTGCGCGATGGCGTCCAGGTCAGTGCCCGCGACGACGTCGCGGACGGCGAATGCGATCGGCTTGGTGTCGAACACGACGGCGTGTGGCGGTCCTGCGTCGGAGCGCTTCAGCCCCAGGTACTGCTCGTAGAAAGCGGCGGAACGCTCCAGGTCGCGCACCTGCAGTGAAATGAAGTCGGGTCCGGTGACGGCCACGATCCTTACCTCCTCATTGTATGTCAGTTTTCTGACACAGCACAATGTATGTCAGACTACTGACATGAGTCAAGGCGAGCCCGGGGTCGAGCTGGACACATCGCTGGGGTACATGCTGAAGGCGGCCGCGAGCGCCCTGCACTCTGCCCTGGAGGCCGTGCTGAGGCCGCTGGGCATGACGATCACCCACTACGCCTGCCTGGAGCTGCTGGCCCAGCGACCGGGTCTGTCGAACTCCGAGCTTGCCCGCGGCGCCTTCGTCACCCGGCAGTCGATGAATGTGCTCCTGCAGGCCCTCGAACGTCAGGGACTCGTTGTCCGCCCGGCACAGGCACCCGTAGGCAGGATCCTGCCGACCGAGCTGACCGCCCGCGGGCGCCGCCAGCTCAAGATGGCCAGCGCCGCGGTTCGCCGCGTGGAGCAAGACATGCTGGCCAATCTGGATGCCAGCGAACAAGATCAGATGCGGCGCCTGCTCACTGCATGCATAGCCTCACTGACTCATCATGGCGTCGACGCCTTGGAGGTGGTCGGCGAGACCCATCAGGTCGAGACGACCGAAGCAAGATCACCGCGAAGCTAGCGGCAACTAGCCAAGGTGCCTGGCGATCAATGACGGTCCCCGGCGGGCATCCAAGCTGTGGCGCGCCCCGCGCCGCTGCGCGATGGCCTTGCGGTCACCCTTGTCCGACCCGGCCGAGAGCGGCCGGATTGGGCAGCTTATCGGGGACGCTGTCCGGCCGGCAATTAGCTGGCCAGCAGCGCGTCGATCGCCTTGATCGACTGCGCCGTGTCCTCGTGTAGCAGGGCGTGGATGCCGAGATCACAGGCCCCCTTGACGTTCTCGGGACGGTCATCAAGAAAGACGACCTCCCCGGGCGAGACGGCAAGCCGGTCGCACAGCAGCCGGTAGACCCTCGGATCGGGCTTGGCCAGGCCAACTTCGTAGGAGTAGATGATGACGTCCACTAGCTGCTCGAACCGGTAAAGCGCCTGGTACTCGCGGCGGGCGCCGTCGATCGCGTTGCTCAGGATCGCGGTGCTGCAGCGCGGCCGCAGGCGAGCCACGTAGGCGAAGAGGTCGGCGTCCAGTTCGCCGCACATTCCCGCCAGGAACTCGCGGACCTGCCCGGCCGACAGCCCAAACGCAGTGGAAAGCCCGGCCTTGAACTGCGCCTCGCTCAGGCGGCCCGTAAAGGCCAGCTCATCGGGGTCCACGCTAGCCAGCGCCTGGCCGAACTCCGCCTGCGTCATGCCGAGACGTTCCCGCCATGTTTCCTCGAAGTCGCTGACGCGGCCGACCCGCGTGAGCACGCCGCCAACGTCGAACGCCACGGCCCGTATCGTCACGCCCTAACTATCCCAGGTGCGTTGCCTCGGCTCGGTCGGCGCGGATGGCCCGCCGCCTGGCGGTCGACAGCGAGCGAGCGGTGGCCAGGGCATCGTCGCCGAAGCCGATCGACATCCTGGTCAGGATCTCGCTGTACGAGCGCACCGGGTCGCGGCCGACCGAGCCGAAGAACCCGGTGAGCTCGAGCGTGGTGTGGCCGTGCACCCCGGACCAGACAGCTTCGCCGGCGGTGGTGACGTCGCCGACCTGCCATCGGGCCGCGTTGACGCAGGCGTGGATGCGACGCAGGAGCGAGACGAAGGTAGATCTAGCCGCCTCGAGGTCGGCGGGATCACCGAGCCTGAACGCCGCCAGCCCGGGACCGAACATCACCCCGTACAGGTGGGGTTCGCGCAGAGCGAAGCGGCGGTAGCTCCAGAGGTAGGTCATCCAGTCGGCGACGGCATCATCGGTGACCGCGCCGCGGTCCAGCTCGGTGCCGAAATCGGTGAACCCGCGGCGCATCACCTGCCGGGTCAGTTCGTCCATCCCGCCGAAGTGGGTGTAGACGACCATCGTCGACGTGCCCAGCTCGCGGGCCAGGCGCCGGGCCGACACGGCGCCCTCAGTGGCCAGCAGCTGCGCGGCGGCGTTGATGATCCGCTCGCGCAGATGTGGGTTGGCAGACCGGGGCGGCACGCTCGGCAGTATATCCATAACACCGTCATTGACATCGAGTACATGACGGTGTTATGCATAACGCCGTCATGTATCGGTGCCGGCAGGAAAGAGGACGCGAGATGGCCACCAACAAGGAGATCGTCGAAAACGCCTATGCGAGCTTCGCGGCGGGCGACGTTCCCGCCGCCCTCGGTGCCATGTCCGGGGACATCCAGTGGACCGAGGCCGACGGATTCCCGCTCGCCGGCACGTACGTCGGTCCGCAGGCGGTGCTCGAAGGGGTGTTCATGCGCCTCGGGGAAATCGGCGATGACTTCACCGTGGTGCCCGAGCAGTTCGTCGCCGACGGTGAGACAGTCGTGGCGCTCGGGAGCTACGGGTGGAAGCACAAGAGTTCCGGGGAACCGGCCGTGGTGAAGATGGTTCACGTGTGGACCATGAACGACGGCAAAGCCGTTGCCTTCCAGCAGCACGTCGATACCCTCAAGGTCCGCGAGCTCAGCTGACGCGGCCAGTCCGGCATCTTGTTTGAAGTTACTGCGCCGCAGTGGCACAGTCTCGACTGTGCAGATGGGCGATCTGCCGGACTGGTTGCCGGTTTGGTGTTTGGACCATCTAGGTGGCGAACCGGCCGACGTGCTCTTCCAGCTGCAACAGGTGTCGATGGTGTTCGGTCTCCGGCTGGCTGGTGGTACTGACGTCGTGGTGAAGGCGCGCGCCGATGACGGCCGGGCCGTCTCGTGTGTCGCGGCGCAGGCCCGGTTGGCCAGGCGCGGGTTTCCGTGCCCCCGGCCGCTCACGCCGGTGGTCAGGGTCGGCTCGCTGGCCGTGCACGCCGAGGAGTTCCGGCCCGGCGGCGAGGTATGGCACGGCGACTCGCCGGACGTGGCCGCGTGCTGCGCGGGGGCGTTCGCCCGGCTGATGGCCGAACTGGCCGACGTAACCGTGGCGCCGCCGCTGCCGAATCCGCCCTGGGTGCGCTGGGACCACGCCGATTCCGGGGCATGGCCGGCGATCGACTTCCTCGATAGCCGCGACCAGAGCGTCGTGCCCGGGTACGTCGTTGAGGCGGCGGAGCGGGCTCGCGGGCGGCTACTGGCCGCTGGCCTGCCGTGCGTGCTGGGCCACGCCGACTTCGAGGCGCAGAACCTCCGGTGGCTCGGCCGGGAGGTGTGGACGGTGCACGACTGGGACAGCCTGGCGTGGCAGCCGGAGGCGGCGCTGGCGGGAGCGGCGAGCGGGGCGTTCGCCAGTTCCGGGCCCCCCACGCTGGCGCCGATCGAAAGCTCCGAGGCGTTCCTGCTGGCTTATCAGAACATTCGGGGGCGCTCGTTCACGACCGTGGAGCAGGAGATCGCGTGGGCGGCCAGCTTGTGGATGGCGGCGTACAACGCCCGGGAGGAGGCACTGTACGGCGGCACCCCGGTATGCCGCGATTCGCTCCGCGCACAAGCAGCCGAGCGCCTCCGCCGGGCCAACGCCTAGCGCCAGCATGCGAGTCAGCGCGACCCAGTGGGGCGCCCAGGTCGCGCTGGACACGCTCGAGGGTGGAGAGAGGCGATGCGGCTGCACTTCGTGCGCACGCGGCCGTTGACCGGGTCCGGCAAAAAGTGATATCATTTTGATAGGTGATCGAGCGGCACTACCGGTAGCAGGAGGCATCCCGATGGACGGACCCAATGACAACACCGCTCCGAAGGGCCTGCGCGGGTGGTGGGCATCTCCTCCCCGGTCCGGCCTGCAACGCATAATCGCGCCCTGGGAGTACCGCCACCTCCGTGGCTTCGCACGCGTGCGCATTGCCGCTGGCATCGTCTTGGCCGGCCTTGGCGCCGTGACGCTCGTGGGGGGTTCCTTTACCGCGGCGGCTGTCGGGTTCGGGATACTGTTCCTGGCGGCGGCGGCGGCCAGCTTCGGGTGGGCCGCCTGGGAGCTGGCTATCGCTCGTTCCGCATCGGCCGGCACCTGAGCCTGCGCGAACTCAGCACGATCCCCAGTCGAGGGTCTCGGGAGTGACGCTGATCCTGCCGCTTTCTAGCATGAGCCGGATGTATCCGGTCGGCTTGCACTTGACGTCGAAGCCGACCAGCTCGTCGTCGATGACTCCGGGGTCCACGGTGTCGCTGGTTGGCGAGAAGCACGTCACGTTGTTCTCCCGGTCTGCGACGACGAGAAACTGGTATCGCCAGGGCCCTGTGCTCGCCGTTTGCCGTGCGGCGTTCTTGACGCTTGTGTGCAGGATTACCTGCCACTTTCTGCCGCGCGCACGCCAGTAGGCGCCCTTTACCGTGAAGATCAGCGGATAATTCGGGTCTGCCTTATCCACCGCGGTGGGGGCTTTGCTGAGCGCAATCCGGCTCCAGGCGCGGCTGGCTGGCTGCGCGCAAGGCGCGACGGCCGCCGTCGGCTCAGTCTGCCCGCCAGTGCCTGACCCCCACAGCGACCATGACCCGGCGCCGAGCGCGAGCAACGCGATCAGCGCCGTCCCGGGGACCAGCCAGCGGCGGCGGCGATTGGCCGGGCCGGCTGGCTCGGAGCGCAGCGACCGGACCAGCCCGTCGACGTCGTGGTGCCAGGTTTCGTTGTGCAGCTCCAGGGCTTGGCGCTGGGCCAGCCCCTGCAGGTCATCGGGCAGCTCGGCCGCCTCCGGCAGCTGAGCGCCGCCGACCAGGACCGGGATGACGCGGATGCCGCGTCGCAGCGCCCCGGCCAGTTCCAGGTGCACATAATCGTCATCTTCCAGCAGGCGGCGGGTGCCCTGCGGAGTTACCGCCGTGACCCAGCCGGGGCCGATGACCGCCAGCGCCACGTCAGAGTCGGCGAGCGCGCGATCGATCACGACCGTGTAGTCCTGGCCCGGGCTGATCGCCGTCACGTCCTGGAACACGCTCTTGGGACCCAGGCGCTGGAGCAGGCCGTCGGTCAGCCGCCCGGCATAACCTCCGGCATCACCCCGCCGATAGCTCAGGAAAACCCGTACCTACGCTCCATCTCAGCTGGATGCCAGTCACCCCGGCCAGTTTCTCACCGTGACCCGGCTGCCGTACACCCGAGCCGCCCTGACCTGCTTAAACGGCGAGTCAGATTATTCGCCGGTGGTACCGTCCAGGCGCTCCCGAAGCAGATCGGCATGGCCGTTGTGCCGGGCATACTCCTCGATCATGTGGGTCAGGACCCAGCGGAGCGAGAACCACTCGCCACCCCGGCGGCCCCTCGTCTCCAATGCCGGGGCGGCAGCGACCAGTGCGCGCGAGTGGTCGCATTCCGCCCGCCACGTGCTGAGCGCTTCGCCTACGTCAGCGGTGGCCACGTCGCGGAACGCGGCTTCCCAGTCCATACCTGGCGCGAAGATGGTCTGCATTTCCTCGGCGCCGAGCACAGGCCGGAACCAGTTGTGTTCGACGTCAGCCATATGCCTGACGATGCCGAGCAGCGACAGGCTTGACGGCGGTACGGCACGCTCGCGTAGCTGATCATCGGCCAGGCCGTCGCACTTGAGAGCCAGGGTCTCCCGGTTGAAGTCCAAGAACGCGGTCAGCGTGGTCCGTTCGTCAGCTTCCAGCGGAGGGTCGGTGCGGCGGTCAGTCATGCAGATATCGTTCCATCCCCGGCCCCGGCTGTGGCGCGGGATCGCGCTCAGCGCCGGGGGAGCTGCCGCGCCGCAGCACAAACTCCTACTTCAGCTGCCGGCCTGCGCGGCGAGATGCTTGCCCAGGTTGTCCAGCATCCAGGCGGTTCCTTCCTCGCGGGCTTCGGGCTTATCGATGCCGTCGAGGAACGCGCACTGCTCGGTGTAAATGAGCTTGGTGCCGTCCTGGTCAGGAGCGATCTGGACAGTGGCCAGCGACGCTGACATCCGGTTGTCTGCGGCGTACATCTCGTAGATGTACACGATCCGGTAGTCCGGCACGATGTCGTAATACAGGGCGTCGTACCGGTAAGACGTGCCTTCAGGGGTCAGGCCGCTGAACCGCTCGTGCCCGCCGACCCGGAAGTCCAGCTCGTATTTGCTCCCGTCCGCGGCGTAGTCCGGGTCGTCCATCCAGATGCTCTTCGCGGCGGCATCGGCCCAGGCCCCGAACACCCTGGCTGGATGAGCCGGGTAACGGCGCTCGATGACGAAGGTGGCATGGTTGACAGAACGTTCGGTCATCGCTTCTCCTCCGTTAGCCAGGGCATGCAAGACCCGGGGTCCAGGTCATCCATTTGGTTAACCATGTGCTTAAGTATGATCGCGGCTGCCGTCAATAGTCAAGTGAATACTTCAACGTTGAGCTGGCCTCGTGCGTCATCGGCAGGGCGGTCGAACCCAGCTAGCCGTGATTACGCTGGCTTCCCGGCGGGGGTCAGGACGGCTTCCGAGCCAGGATCCAGGTATAGGAGATGTCCGTTTCACCCTCTGTCTGGGTCCCCAGAGCGGTCTTCTCGATATCGAACCCGGCATCGCGGACGAGCTGGCGAGTGGCGTCGGCGCCGAACATGCTGAAAAACATGTCAACACCCAGCCATTCCGCCACCGTGCCAGGCTCGTCGTGGTCTTCGATGCTCAGCAGGAGCAGGCCGCCAGGCCGGAGCCAGTGGCGCAGGCGTTCCAGGAGACCCCTGTGCTCGTCCCTGGGAATGTGGTCGAAGGTGTACAGGGAGATGATCGCGTCGAAGTGCCCGGGCGGGAAGGTGACCGTAAGCGCGTCCGAGCAGACGAACTCAGCGTCCGGGACGTTCCGGCCCGCCTGCTGGATATGTTCCGGGGAAATGTCGACCCCGGTCACGCGGTACCGCCTCGCAAGTTCCGCGGCCACGGGAATACCGGTCGCGCAGCCCAGGTCGAGAATGGCCGCGCCGGGCTGCAGGCTCCTGGTCAGCTCCCCGATCCACTCGGCGCGCGGCCAGCGGGCGCTGTCGTGCTCCAGCGCGCGATACCGGGCCGCGGCCTCGTCGTAACCAGCCCGCACAATCTCGCTGGGTTCGCTAGCCATGGCCAGCAGCCTAATGCCGGGGCCCGGCCATGATCGGGCTCGGGAGAAGGCGCACGGCCAGGCCTGGACGTCCGGCGAAACCTGCGGCGACGGATTCGGGCGGGCTAGCGCGCGTCGAGGAATGGCGTGATCAGCGCGAGCACTTCGGCGGGCCGTCGCGTCACGCCGACGTGCGTCGTCGCGGGGAGCACTGCGAGTTGCGCGTTCGGCAGGAGCTCAAACATCTCCACCACGTCGGGCAACGGTGAGAAGTCGCGGTCGCCGAAGACCAGCAGGGTCGGCGCCTGCAGTGATCGCAGCTCGTCGGTCCACCCCGGGAACTCGTGCACCATTGCCGCCGTCCTGGCGGCGAACTCCTCGAAGTGCGAGGGGTCGGGAGCGACCGCGTCGTAGGCGTCGCGCATCGCCTGGAAGTCGGCCGGCGTCGGCATCCGGTCGTCGCCGAGGGGCGCGCTCTCCCGGCCTGGCGGGCGGTGGCCGTCCGCCGAGGCGACGATCAGCTTGCCGACCCGGGCGGGCGCGCCGAGCGCGACTGCGTACGCGACGAGACCGCCGAGGCTGAACCCGAACAGGTCGGCCTCGGCGATCTCCAGCTGGTCGAGCAGCGCGACAACGTCACCGGCCAGCGCCTCGATCGTCATCGGGCGGTCAGTGTCGGCGGTGTGCCCGTGGCCCTGGAGCTCCACCGCGATCACCTGCCGGCCCGCCGCAAGCGGGCCCAGCAACGGCCCGAAATTGAGGTCGATGGTCATCAGGCCGCCATGGAGCAGGACGAGTGGACGGCCGGAACCGTGCCTCTCGTAGTAAAGCTGCAGGCCGTTCACCGGTGCGTACGTCATGCCGAGTGTGACTGTACGCGGCCCGCCAACTCATCGCGGAGCACATCCGGCGAACATCCGGAGCGTGCCGCCAGGCAGTTTCACCGGCTGGCAATTTGTCGAGCGTACCGAGCATCCAGGCGCGCTTCGTGTCACTCCCCAGGTGTCCGGAGTGGTTCTCGATGAGCAGGTCCGCTCCGGACCAGGCGCGGGCAACGGCGTATTGGGCCTGCGCGCTCAGCCGCACCTCTCCCGTCCACTCTCACAAGTTCTCATGGACGGCGCGATCGGGTGGCTGAGCCGGTCTGCCCGCGCTAGACCGGCGGGCTTTACGCCGGCGGTAGTCGCGCCGCGCGATCACGGCGCACACGGCGATGACCGCGATCCCTCCGATTAGCATGCCGAGGCTCACCGGATCGTGGTGGCCGGTAGAGACCTTGCCCGCGCCGTAGGCGGTCGGGCCGACCGCCAGCACGAACGCGCTGGCGGCGAGAAAATTCCAGATCGCGAACTGGCGGAACTTCATCTCCAGCGCACCCGAAACGATCGAGGGCGTCACGAAGACGGCTAGGCGTCCCCACTTCTGGTACACCGCTTCGCCCTTGGCGACCGCCTTCTTTCGCCACGCCAGGCCGGGTCCGGGGTGCTCCAGAACCTGCCGGCCCCAGCGGTAGCCGATCCTGAACCCGCCCAGGCCGCCGATCTCGCAACCGATCACCGCCACCAACAGCACTGCCGCGATGTTGAGCCGATCCTGGCTGGCCAGGACAGCGGCGGCTCCGATGACGGCCGTCCCGATGAGGGGGACGCCCATATAGCCCGCCGCCGCGGCGACGAAAATAGCCAGATAGGCCCAGAAGCCGAGGGCACTGGGCGAACTAGCGGCGGCTAGCGGTTGCATGCAGGCGCCTCGAAGCGGTGGGACGACGGGGTCAATCTAGATCGGCACGCAGCCGTCGGGCAATACTCCCAGGCTGGCAATACAGCCGGCCCTGACCGGTCAGCGACAAGATTGCCGCGCGGGGTTCGGCCGGAAGCCTGTCCGCCCCGGGCTTGCCGATGGCCCGGTCGGTGCTGAAGCCGGCCGCCTTCGGGCGGGGACGGTAATTGCCGAATCAGGATGGCGAGGATGAATCGGCTTCCTCGGCGGCGGCCTCCTGGACAGCCTCGTGGACGTCCTTCGCGCTCACGTCGAGCTCCTTGGCGATGTGCTTCTCAGCTCTCAGCTCGGCCTTGGCCAGCGCCTGCTCCAGCTTGCTCTCGCCGATGACAATCAGAGCGGCCTGTCCCGCGTCGATGAGCTCCCCCAGCTCCTTGACGTCAGATCGGGACATGCCCCGCCACAGATGGCCGCTCACCCCGCCTACGGCGCCGCCGACCAAGGCGGTGCCGATTATCGAGGGAGGGAACAGAATGCCGATGAGTGCGCCGGCCGCGATCCCGCCCCACGCTCCGTGCCGGGTGGCCATCTCATCCTTGTTGACATGAACCTTGCCCGCCGCGTCCTTGGTGACCACCGCGGCGTCGTAGCTTCCCACTGCGCCCACGGCGTGGAGTTCCTTGACGACGTCGTAGTCGGCTCGCGCCGCCGCCTCGCTTGGGTAGGTGCCGATGTAAATGAACACTGCGTCGGGCTTGGCCATGTCGTCTCTCCTACCTCGGCGGCCCCATGAGAACTCAGGCCTGTGGTCCGGTCGGCCGGCTTCGACAGACACCGTAATGGGCAGATGTGGCAACGTCCAGACAGCGCACGGCGATCTTGGTGACCTAATCAGAACCACCGTCGGAGCCGCTTCGGCAACGGCGCGTCATGATCTTCATCCGCTCCCGGCGAAGATGGCATCATGGGCTGCGTGGGCCTGCCACGGACAACGCCGGGATCCTCATGACACGGACGCAAGTGCCCCCGGTCCTCGTCACTGGAGCGACCGGCCGGGTCGGGCGCGCTGTAGTCGACCTGCTCATAGCCGCGGGCGTGCCGGTCCGCGCTCTCACGCATCGCTCCGGGGCGGCGGCGCTGCCAGCGAACGTCGAAGTCGTCACCGGCGACCTCACCGTGCCTGCATCGCTCGACGCCGGGCTGCGGGGGGTCAGCGCCGTCTTCCTCGTCTGGACCGCCCCGCCGGCGACGGTCCCGGCCGTGGTCGAGCGTCTCGCCACCTATACGAGGCGGGTCGTCTTCCTCTCATCACCGCACCAGACCCCGCATCCTTTCTTCCAGCAGCCAAATCCGATGGCGGTGCTGCACGCCGATATCGAGCGGCTCATCGCGGCCGCCGGGCTCGAGTCGACGATCATCCGGCCGGGGATGTTCGCGTCGAACGCGCTGTCCTGGTGGGCGACCGCGATTCGGGCCGGCGGTGTCGTCCGGTGGCCTTACGGCGCGGCCGAGACGGCACCCGTCGATGACCGCGACGTGGCCGCCGTCACGGCGCGGACCCTGTATCAGGACGGCCATGCTGGAGGTGACTACGTCCTCACCGGCCCCGAGTCGCTGAGTCAGGCCGAGCAGGTGAGCATCATCGGTGACGTCCTGGGACGCCGGTTCAAATTTGAGGAGCTGTCGCCGGATGAGTTCCGCAGCGAGACGGAGGGAAGCTGGCCCCGCCCGGCCGTGGACATGCTGCTCGCCGCGTGGGGCGCGACGATGGGAAGGCAGGCGTTCATCACCGCTACGGTGTCCGACATCCTCGGATCGCCGCCGCGGTCGTTTCGCCAGTGGGCCGCCGATCATGCCACCGCGTTTACGGCAGGTCCAACCGCATCGAGTTGACTCCCGGCTGACCGCGGCGTGGTCACCCGGCCCGGCCCGGCCCGGTCAGGCGGGCGGCCGAGGCAACCTTTGGCCAGCGCTGGCGTTTCTGATATGTGGACAATGAAACCGCGCGCGCAGGCGGCCGCTCCGGCACCGGCCCCCCGCACCCGGCCACCACGGCCGTGACGCCAGCCCGGAACGGCGCGGACGGCGGCGGTGCAGGCGGCGGCGGTGCAGACGGCGGCGCGGTGGCCCCCGAGCTGGACGCCAGCCAGGCGGTGACCGCCATCTATCAGGGGCACGCGCTGGGACTGACCCGGCTCGCGTTCATCATGCTCGGGGACAGGCAGACGGCCGAGGACGTGGTGCAGGAGGCCTTCTGCGGCCTGTACCGCGCCTGGGACCGGATGCCGGACCACCGCAACGCCCTCGGCTACGTGCGCGCATCGGTGCTGAACGGCTCCCGGTCGGCTCTTCGCCGTACCAGGCGAGTCCCCCGGCCGCTGATCGTTCCGGCCGCCGCGTCGGCGGAAGCCGCTGTGCTGGCCGGCGAGGAACAGCGGGAGACGCTGGCGGCACTGCGGCGCCTGCCGCCCCGGCAGCGTGAGGCCCTGGTGCTCCGCTATTTCGCCGACCTGCCCGAGCACGAAACCGCGCTGGCCATGGGCGTCAGCCGCGGCACCGTCAAATCCACTACCTCCCGGGCGCTGGCCGCACTGGGCCGAATGCTTCAGGAGGAGCTGTGACCCCGCTGGAAGACCGGCTCCGCACCGACCTGAGGACCGAATCGGAGCTGATCGAGCCGCGCAGCATCCCGCCGCTGCGACTGCCCGCACAGGCGCCGGACCCACCCAATGCGCTACGGCGCACGGGCCTGCGGCGCTGGCCTGGCTGGGTGACGGGGCTGGCCGCTGCCGCCGCCGTCATCGCCGTGATCGCCGGCGCCCTCGCCATCGCGCATGAAGTCTCCCGCGCCGGCCCGAGCCGGCCGGCGAACGGCGGCGGGCCGGCGTGGTACTCCCGGATCCCGCCCTACTACGCGTACGCGGTCCAGGGAAACACCTTCAGCCGCACCGTCCATGGCACCCAATACGGCGACAGCGTCATTGCCCGCTACGTCAAGGTCCGGGCCACCGCGAGCGGCAAGCTCCTCACCACGGTCAGCCCGCCCGCGCCCGACAACGCATTCGTGTCGTTCACCGGCGACGCCAGCGACAACGCGTTCGTATTCGCCGCGCAGAGATATAGCTACAGCAAAACCGGTAATGAAAAGTACAAGCAGGATCAAAGCAGGCCGCTGAGGTTCACGATCCTCCGCATCACCTCTGGCGGCCACACGCAGTTGTCCCCGCTATCCCTCCCCGAGACGCTAACCGCGGCGCAGCAGCCGACCGTCGCGCTGTCGCCGGACGGCGCCAAGCTCGCGGTCGCCTACGGCGGCAGCGGCAAACCCGCCGTCGTCCAGGTGATCACGCTGGCCACCGGCCAGCTACGGCAATGGGTATCGCCACCCCCGGCGGCGACGCCGGTGCTCACCGGGCTCGGGGCATGGACATCGGACGGGCAGATCCTGGCGGTCGGGCAGATGCTCGTCGAACCCGGCGGCACCATCCGCAGCGGCGCGACGCAGATGCGCCTGCTCGACACGGCCGCGCCGGGCACGAACCTGGCGGCCGGCCAGCCGGTCACGCTGCACGGCGGGCAGGGTTTCTCCAGTTTCCTCACCCCCGATGGCACCAAGCTGATCAGCGGATACGGCGGCCGTTCTGGTCGTCTGAGCGCCACCACCGAATCCGGCGCGCTCGGCGTGTACTCGGCCCGCACCGGCGCGCTGCTCCGCGTCGTGGCACGGTGGCAGCTGCACGGGCGAGGGTTCCAGCTCGGGCGCGCTCGTCAGATGGTCGCCTGGTCCGACTTCTCCGGCGGAAGGCTCATCATCGAGATGCCCCGCGGGAAACTCGGCGCAGCGGGCTTCCTCAGCGGCGATAGGTTCACGCCACTCTCGCACGTGGCGCTGGCGCCCTTGCTCTATGCGATGAACAGCGGCGGATTCCAGACCAGCGGAGGCTACGTCGGATTCGCCTGGTAGAGGCGGTCTTAGGCCGGCGGCACTGCGGAACTGACCGTCGGGGAGCTGGGGCGGCCTGTCTCCTGACCCGGGGTTCGCGCGTCGCTACTCGGCGCGCAGCGCGACGGCGGCCCTGGTCCGGGCGGCTACCGACGCCGGGATGGCGGTCAGCAGGTTGCCTGCCACGAGCAGGCCGATGAAGCCGGCCAGCAGCGCCTGGCCGGGGACCACGGTCACCGGGACTACGCCCAGGGAGGCCGCGAAACTGGTCCACGCCCAGCGGCCCGCCGCGATGCCGAGTGGCACCCCGACGATGACGGCCACCAGCAGAATGATGGTCGCCTGCCAGGCGATGGCCTCCCGCACCTGGCGCCTGGTCAGCCCGAGGGCCTTCAGCAGGGCCAGCTGCCGCCGCCGCTCGCGTACGGATGCCAGCAGCGCGATCGCCAGCGACAGCACCGCCGCCAGGGCCAGCGCCAGGGCCAGGGCCAGCGGCTGGCTGCCCATCTGGGCCGCGTACACGATCGCGGCGCCACGGACCCGGGGCTGGGCATAGGTGCCGCCCGGGGTGTCGCCCGGGCCGGCGGCGGCGATCCGGGCCGCCAGGTGCGCAGCGTCCGGGCCGGAGGCCAGGTCGATGGCGACCGCCGAGGGAAAGGCGGGGTCGGACACCGTTGCCCCCGACTGTTCCTCCTCGGTGGTCAGCTGCGGAGAGAGGCCCTCAGTCGCCAGCAGCGTGCTCTCGGGCAGCATCGCGCCGCGGCCGAGTGACACGTGGTCGGCCTGGGACAGCCCCATGGATGGCAGGGTCACGGTCCCGACGATGGTGAGCGCTCTGCGGTACCGGCCGGTACCGACGGTTACCATGCCGCCCACGTGCTGGCCCAGCTGGCGCAGGGTGACGGTGCCTAGCTCGATCTGCAGCGGTCCGCTGATCGGATGGCCGCTGGTGGTCGGCGGCTGCGCCGAGCCCAGATGCCGGGCCAGGCCGAGGACCGGCACTTCCTGGTGGTCGATGGGTGCCTGGGTGAACGCGAAGGTGGACCAGGCCGTCACTCCCGGCTGGCCGTTGACGAGCTTGTCCATCTGGGCGACCGGCCAGGAACCGTAACCACCCTGCGTGTCCATCAGCAGGGTCCAGTTCCAGCCATACCTGGCCGGGTGGGTTACCAGCCCGTTCAGGCTGGCGCTGAATACCGCCGCCGTCACCACCGCCAGCACCGCGGCGACCGACCCGACCATGGTGGCCAGGACCGGGGCCAGGCCGGCCCCGCCCCGCTCCAGCGCGGCCCGGATTCCGACCACGGCGCTGGCTGGCAGGCCGGCCGCCGCGGCCGCGCGAGCCATTGATGAGGCCCGGCGCGGGACCGCGCTCGCCGCCGGACGTGCCGATCGCCAGGCCAGCACGGCGAGGATACCCAGGCAGAGCAAGGCAAGCGCGGCGCCGCCGCCCGCGAGCACCAGCGGGTCGGCACGGAAACCGCGGGCGGGGTCGAACGCGCGCACGGGCCCGACCGGGGCCAGAGGTGAGACGGCGACGGCGCCGGCCACCGCCAGCACCGTTCCGCCGAGGACGGCGGCCGCCCCGTCGATGCTGGTCGCGAACGCGACCTGGGCGCGCGTGGCGCCGACCGCCCGCAGGGCGGGCACACTGGCCGCCGACCAGCTCAGCAGCTGCGCAAGGCCCTGCCCGGCCAGCACGAGCAGGGCCAGCGCGGCCAGCCCGCCGAAGATGGCGAGCGCGACGGCCTGCGGCTCGATCGTCTGCTGCACCTGGTGGTGAACGGTGTCCTCGCGGCGGACGTTGAAGGCGATGGCGCCCGGCGGCAGGCGGAACGCGTGGTCCAGCGTGCTTTCCGGTCCGGTCAGCTCGCGCTGCAGCGCCGGGATGCCGGCCGGGCCGGCCCGGAGCCGCAGCCCCACCCACCCGAACGCGAACTCGTTCAGGTGCCAGGCGGTGGCCGCGGGCGGCAGCAGGGCGCCGCCCCCGTCATCGAACTGGTCCACCAGCACAGGAGGGGGATCCACGATCCCGGTGACCACGAACGTCGAGTTCCCGGCCGGGGTCACGGCGCCCGTCCGCGGGTTCATCCGGGCGAACCGGTACGTCACCCGGCCGCCCACCCAGGTGTGGAAGAGCCTGGCCAGCTGCGTGGTGAGCGCAATCTCGCCGGTGGCGTCAAGGCGGGGCAACCGGCCCGCGACGACCGTCGCCCGGTCCTGCCGGAAATACTCGCCGTCCAGGCTGCCGTGCAGGGAATCTACCTGGAAGGAGTCATCCGCCTTGCCCTTGACCACCGGCTCGGCGACCAGGCCGAGCCAGGCCCGGCCGGACACCACCCCGGGCAGGTGCTCGATCTGCCGGATGGAGGCAAGTGCCGGGCCCGGGACGTTGACGGTTACGTCGCTGGCATTGATCGAGGCCAGATAACGCCCGTAGGCCGAGTCTGTGCGCCGGGCACCGGCCAGCGCTCCCAGCGCCACCGTGCCCAGCAGCCCGAACATCAGCGCCAGGACCACGACCCGGCGCCATTGACGGCGCCAGGTCGCCCGCCGGTAGTAGAGGGCAAGATTCATGCCGTGCCACTATCGGACGCCGCGGAGGCCGGGTCCTGCCATGGCATTCATCCTCGCCTACCATGCGGTTCCGCGCGCGCCGGGCGGCACCACGATCAGGGTGAGGGCAGCACTACCAGGCAGGTCTCGGACAACGCGGAATTTAACCTGCATAACGGGGCTAACGGTGCCGGTCTTCAGCGCCGGAGCGTCGCCCCCGCCTACCGGGAGAAATGCGTGACCGGCCGTTCGAGCCGCTGCCCGCCGATGGTCACGTCGACCTTCTCGTTGTAAAAGGCGATCAGGCCGGCGATGGGCAGCAGCTGGCGGGTGGGGAAGTCGTAGGCCCACGCCAGGTCCGGGTGGACGGCCTGCCCGGCGCGGACTGACCAGTAGCCGCTGGTCTGGCCCTTGTAGGGGCACGAGGTGACGGTCGCCGACGGCAGCAGGTACTCGAAGTTCACCTCGGTGCGGTTGAAGTAGTAGCGGGTCGGCAGGCCAGTTTCGAAGACCAGCACCGGCGAGGACGACTCGGCCAGCACGGCACCCTCGAGTTCGACCCGCGCGGCGCGGGTCGAGCGCAGCGCGTCGACGCGGGTGTAGGGACTGCGGGGATGAACGAAGACCTCCTCGTCCTCCTCGAACCAGGCGTCGAGGGCGTCCCAGTTGAACCGCACCGCGCGGGCCAGCCCGGATGCTGCGTCGTCGGCGTAAACGCGAGCTGAGCCCGGGCGGGAGATATCGCCGACCCGCAGCCCGTGCCGTCGCGCCGTGCCCCGGCGCAGCTTCTGGACGTGCTGTTCGTCGACCAGGACGCCGGGCTTCACGTCGGCCACCGGAATGTAGTACTGCGGGTAGTTCGGCGACTCCCACACATACAGCGCCGCGGTGGTGTCCAGTACCACCTCGCCGCCGAGCATCGCGCGGATCCGGCGCGGCACCGGCTCGACGTGATCGGTCGGCGTGATCATCTTCGGGTAGTCATTCACAGCGGTCTCCCGTCGTCTAGGCCAGGCGCGGTGTCCAGCGTAGGTAGTCAGGCCGTGCCCTTAACGCCAGTGGCGCGGTGACGCACGATCTCAGTCCACGCGGTGTGACGGCTGCGGAGTTCTCCGGCGGTCAGGTCGCCGCGTCCGAGATCGCGGTAGTTCGGCATCCAGGTCTCGACCATCTCGTGCGACCGGGCGATGGCCCACAGATCCCACAGCAGCGGATCGAGCCGGACCGATGGCGCCGCGGCCTGGTAGGAGGCCAGGAACTCATCGGCGATGCGCTCGCCGTAGAGCAGGTAAAGGTCCAGCCGGCACCAGCCCACATCGAAGCCCGGCGGGCCGGTGGCGCCGCCGGTCCAGTCGACGACGCCGGTGAGGACACCGACACTCCAGACGACATTGCCGGACCAGTAGTCATGATGCGTCAGCACCGCTGGCGGGGCGGCCAGGAGTGCCCGGCTGGCGGCAACCACGCCGGCCGCCGGCCCGCTGATGGCCGCCGCCAGCCCGCCCGGCCCCCGGAACACGCTCTCCAATCCGGCCAGCCGGTCGCGGGAGGTCGCGTGGATCCGCGCGAGTACCGTGCCCAGCTGCCCGGCCCAGGCGGACGGCTGCCGGGGGGTGATGTCCGCGGTTCCGGGCAGGCGCGAGATCAGGACCCATGGCGTGCCGGGCGCCGCGCCGTCCGGGCCGGTGCCGGTGCCGACGTCGGTGTCGCTGGCCAGCAGCCGGGGAGCCAGGCCGCCGAGCCCGTCCAGCGCGGCGAGGACCCGCGTCTCATGCCGGGCCGCTTCATCGCCCGGGGGGAACTCGCGCAGGATGACCTCCAGCTCCGGGTTGGCCGTCTGGATCAGAAAGGTCCGGGCGTGCGTACCTCCGGGGAGCGCGCGCACCGCCCGCACCGTCGCGTCCGGGCCGGCCAGTCGCACCGCCCGCTGAACGGCCTCGGGGGAGCTGGGCATGTCGGGCATGGGTAGATCATCTCAGCAGCGGCTGACGCCCGCCCGGTCGCCGGTCGGCGGCGGCCTGGCCCGCGGCCGACGACCGCAACCTGGCCTGGCGCTGTCAGACCCGGGCGGTAGCTTCCAGAGCATGACCGATGCGCATCAGGTGGTGGCGGCCTACTGGGCGGCGGCCGAGGCCAGGGACTGGGAGACATTCGGCGCGCTGGTTGCCGAGCAGGTGGTGTACGAGGGCCCGCAGTCCCGGGAGCGAGTCCGGGGCCGGGCGGCGTACCTCCGGTTCAATGCCGAGGGCTTTCCTGGCGACTGGCATATCGCGGTAGCACGGATTGTCGGTGAGGGCCGCCACGCGGCGAGCTGGATCCAGCTAACCGCTGACACCGGGACGCAGCCCGGGCTGTGCTTCTTCGAGCTCGACGGTGACGGCAAGATAGCCAGGATCACCGACTTCTGGCCCGATCCCTACGACCCCCCGGGCGGGCGCGCGCATCTGGCGGAGCCTTACTGACCAGCGCGGAACCACGTCAGCGGACGCTCAGCCTCGCCGCGGACGCTCAGCCTCGCGGCGGGCGGCGGATCCTGGCCGCGAAGAGATCACGGAGGCTGACCACGCCACAGACCGTGCGGCCGTCCACGACCGGGAGGTGGCGGAATCCGTTCAGCAGCATGATCTGGGCCGCGTCCTCTACGGAGATATCCGGGCTGGCTGACTGGGGGTCACGGGTCATCCATGCCGAAACCATGGATGCGGAGAGATCCTCCCCGGACGCGGCGGCTCGCAGCACATCGCGCTCGGTGAGGATTCCGAGCAGGAACTGGCCCTGCATGACGACGGCAGAGCCGACGTTGGCCGCCACCATGCCCGCGGCCGCGGCCGCCACCGATGCGTCCGCCGTGGTCGTCACGACTCGCGTGTGCATGAGATCCCGCAGGCCCGGCCCGGCCTTCGTCCCCGGGGACCGCAGATTCTCAGCCACTGCCCCCGACCTCATCCAGTTCGGCGTCACCGTGCGGGCTGCCCGGCTCGGCCAGCTCTTCGGAAAGCAGCCGCCACAGCGAGCCGGCCCACGCCGAGAGGCCGGGCCATTTCTTCCAGAACACCTGCAGGGTCGTCTCGTCAAACTCAGCGTGGGCCCGCTCAGGGGTGAGCGCATCCCTGACTTCTTCGAGATCGTGAATCAAGTCGAGGAACTGGCCGGCGACATCATCCATGGAATCACCCTGCGCGCGATCCTAAATGCCCGCGGCTCCCGGCGCGAGGGCCCTCGGCACGTTGCCTGGCGCCAGGCGCTCCCGGCGGGCTAATCAAGCGCTGCGCCGATGCGCTCACGGATCTCCTGCACGGCCCAGTTGTTGCCGTCGGGATCGCTGAAGAAGACGAACTTCCCGCCGTCCCGCGGGTCCAGCGTCTGGATCTCCGAGGCCTCGATGCCTTGCTCGGTCAGCTGGGCGCGGGCCGCCTCGATGTCGGTGACCACCAGCTGCAGGCTGGCTCCCGGCCCGCGGTCCGCGTCTGCGGCTATCACCACGGGCCCGATGACGACCGAGCATGCTGATCCGGGCGGCGTCATGTGCACGACCCGCATGGCCGGGGTGGGCTGCGTGTCATCATCAAGGCGGAATCCCAGCTTGCCGACGTAGAAACTCTTCGCCCGCTCGATGTCGGTGACCGGGACAACCACCACTTCCAGCTTCCAGTCCATCGTGCACGTCCCTTCGGTTGCCGCGCCCGGATGGCGCTCTCAGAACTAGGACGGCGCCGCGGCGCCCATCTCGACATCCTCCAGCAGGCTCATATCGCGTCGTAAGGGGCCGCGGCCAGCAGCCTCGTGACGCTGCCCATGAGCTCCGAGCCCGCGGGCAGGCTCAGGTCGTCAATGCGCGCGACCGTGGCCATCCCGCGGGCGCTGGTGACGAACGCCCCGTCGAAGGAGCCCAGTTCAGACCGGTGCACCGGCTCGTACCGCCAGGGCACGTGCGCGCTGGCCAGTTCCCGCTGGAGCACCTGCATCATGATGCCGCGCAGGGCAGGCGCGTCAGGCCAGACAACCGCGTCGCCATCGATGAAACCGATGTTGGTGACGGAACCCTCGGAAATGACGTCGCCCGGGCCGGTAAACAACGCTTCATCGAAACCGTTGCCGTGCGCCAGCGTGCCGTAATAGGACTGCGCGAATCCGCTGGCCCGCTTGATATGGGCGCACGGCCGCTGATAGCGGACGGCCTGCAGGCGCTGCGCTTCGGCCGGCGGCGAGCCGGGCGGTCGCACGCTGACCATGACGGAAACATCCCCGGCGGCGGCCGGGCGGAACACGTTGACCCGGACTGAGGCGTCCGCGGTGTCGTCCGCGAGCGCGTGCCGGAGGTAGGCGCGGACTCGGTCGCCCGGCAGGCCGACGCCGAACAATTCTTGCGTGGCCGCGTCGAGGCGGGCCAGATGGAAGTCCATGCCGACCGTCTTATGGCCCCTGACCTGCATGGCGGTGAAGTGGCCGGCGGTGCTCAGATCAAGTTCCCATACCTGCTCAATGGCGGCCGCGAGGCCATTGATCTCAAGCCTCGGAGCCCAGACGCCACTCATGGCCATCAGCCTAGACGTCGATCATGACGCTGGCGTGCCGCTGGCCCGGGCGGCGAAGGCTACCCACCGGGAGACTGAAGGCTCACCCGGGCCGAGGTGCTGGCAAGCCTTGTCCAGGATGGCCATCCGGTCACCGTAGGACAGTCCGCGAAGAGGACGCTCGGTGAAAATAGGCACCGACAGCCATGCGCGCAGGGCGTCGGGACTCTCCTCGTATTCGAGTTCTTTAACCTGATCCACCTCGAAGCCTGCCTGGTTCAGCAGCTGGCCGACCGACTCCTGGCTGGGTTGCGGTCGCGGGGCACGGACTTGGGGACCGGCGGCGTCCAGTCGTAATCCAGTACGGCGATGGCCTGCATCATGGCGATCAGCGGTGGCTTAGGGGGACTATGTGCGGGTTCGTCCCGTGGCGCCACCCGACGGCCTGGCCAGCGCGACCAGGTCCTCGCTGGTCTGCCGGTAGATCGGGTACTGGCGGGCAAAGGCGGCGTAGCGCCGGGCGTTCTCGGATTCATCCCAGGGGTCGTCACCGGGCCCGCCGACCGTCATGAACCAGATTTCATCATGCGGCGCGCCCCGCGCGCTCCGCTGTCCGCTCGGCGCGAATTTGCGCGGACAGGAAGACGGGGAAAGTTACAGTCCGGTCATGGCCGAAGCCAGGTACGACGCCGTCGCGGATTTCTATGTCGCCGGGTTCGACTCCACCGACGACCCGGCCGCCGCGGCGCTGCTCGACCTGCTCGGGCCGCCGGCCGGCCTGCACATCCTCGATGTTGCCTGCGGGCACGGGCGCATCACCCGGGAGCTGGCCCGCCGGGGCGCCGGACTGACGGGGATCGACATCTCCGGCGTGCTGATCGGCGTGGCCCGCGAAGCCGAGCGCGACCAGCCGCTCGGCATCCGTTACCTGCACGCCGACGTGACCTCGGCCGGATGGCTGGGGGCAACGACATTCGACGCGGTGACCTGCAGTTTCGGTCTCTCCGACATCGACGATCTCGACGGCGCCAGCGCCGCCATCGCCGCCGCGCTGCGGCCGGGCGGGAGATTCGTGTTCTCGATCCTGCACCCGTGCTTCCCCGGCGGCCAGGACATCGCCGGCTCCTGGCCCACGACCGGCCGCTACTACGACGAGGGCCGCTGGACGGCCGGCGACGCGAAATCCACGCTGCGCCGCCAGGTCGGCGCGAGTCACCGGATGCTGTCCACCTACCTTCGCGCCTTCCGGCAGCACGGCATGTGGCTCGACCAGATCATCGAGCCCCCGCCGCCGCCGGAGTGGGACGCCGAGCACGACGCGGACCGCAACCCGGTCTTCCTCGTCGCGAGATTCCTCCGGGCGGGCGGCGAATCAGGGCCACCTGCCGCACGCTAGCCGACCCGGTCTCGGCCCGGGTACCCTCGCACGGTGCCTCGCGCGCTCATTGTCGGCGGTACCGGCCCGATCGGCCGGGCCGCCGCCCGTCGCCTGCTGGCGGCCGGCTGGCATGTCGATCTCACCGGGCGCAATCCGGCCCGGATGCCGGCCAGCATCGCCGCCGCCGGCGGAAAGTTCGTCGCGGCCGGCCGCGACGAGCCCGCTGAGCTGCTCGCCGCCCTTGGCGACGGCGCTGACCTGCTCGTCGACTGCATCTGTTACACCGCCGCGGACGCGACCCGGCTGCTGCCGCTGGCTCGCGCCGCCAGCTCAACCGTGATGATCTCGACCAAGGCGGTCTACGCCGACGCCGCCGGTCACCACACCAACTCCGCGATCGCGCCGCGCTTCGGCGGCCCGATCGCTGAGACGCAGCGCACGATGGCTCCTGGCGGCGGCGATTACCTGACCCGCGAGGGCTACGGGGCGAACAAGGTCGCGGCCGAGCAGGTTCTGCTCGATAGCGGCCTGCCCGTCACCGTGCTCCGGCCGTCCAAGATCCACGGTGCCGGAGCAACGCAGCCGCGCGAATGGATCTTCGTCAAGCGCGTGCTGGACCGGCGCCCGGCCGTATTCCTCGCGCACCGGGGCGCCGGCGTGAACCATACGACGGCGGCGGCCAATATCGCCGCGCTGATCGAGGTGGCCGCGGCGATACCGGGGCAGCGGATCCTGAACAGCGCTGATCCCGACGCGCCGAGCGCACTGGAGATCTCCCGCACGATCGCGCGGCTGCTCGGCCACCACTGGGACGAGGTGCTGCTTGACGATGAGGCCGACCAGGCGCTGGGCCGGCATCCCTGGGATGTGCCGCACCCGATCGTGCTCGACATGACCGCAGCCGCCGATCTCGGATATACGGCGGCCGGCGACTACGCCGCGACGGTCGCCGATGAGGTTGAGTGGCTCGTTTCCGCGGCAGGAGGGAACGACGGTGCGGCCGGGCGGTCCGGGTTCGATGCCGCTTACCTCGGCCCGCTGCTCGACTACGGGGCCGAGGATCGCTACCTCGCCGCCCGCTCCGGCGGGCCAGCGCCCTAGACCGGGTGCAGCATCCACACGTTGGGTTCCCAGTACCGGCCGATGCCGTCGGCGACCGCGAGCGGCGCCGGCCCGCCGGGGAAGACGTACTCGCCGGGCTGCGGCAGTTCCAGGCCGGTCCACTGCTCCCAGTCCGCTACCGGCCACGCGAACTCCATCGACCGGGGCTCGCCGTGCAGAATCGTCGCCCCCAGCCGGCCAGCGGCCGGCTGGCTGGCGAATGCTTTAAAATCGTCCCGCCGGCCGGATCAGGCCGGTCCGGATCAGGGAGGCAAGCATGACCCAGCGGCCAGCGATGACGCTGACGGCCGCGGTACTTGACTCGCCGGACGCCCGTGCGCTCGCGGACTTCTACCGCCGCTTGCTCGGCTGGACGGTGCGGGCCGACGAGCCCGGCTGGGTGACGCTCGCGGCGCCCGGCGGCGGGGCCGGGCTGTCGTTTCAGACCGAGGATGCCTACCGGCCGCCGACCTGGCCCGCTGGCCACGGCGACCAGCAGATGATGCTGCACCTGGATATCGAGGTCGAGGACCTTGATGCCGCCGGAGACTACGCGGTCGCCGAGGGCGCGTTCCTCGCGGACTACCAGCCGCAGGAGAATGTGCGCGTCTATCTGGACCCGGCCGGGCACCCGTTCTGCCTATGGGTGCGCGACTAGGTGGCGCCGCCGCGCCACCCGGGCAGCGGGCGGTGCCCGGCGGCCACATCGAACGCCGCGGCCGCCAGCAGCCGGGTCGAGTCGAGCACCGGCAGCGGCGATGACTGAGCGTCGATCAGCAGCGGGATCTCCGTGCAGACGAGCGCCACGGCGTCGCAGCCGCGCGCCTGCAGCTTCCCGATGATCGCCGTGTAGGCGGACCGGGCCCGGTCGGTGAAGATCCCTTCCACCAGCTCACCGAAGATGATGTCGTTGACCACCTGGCGGTTGCTGGCGCCGGGGACGGCGGACTGGATGCCACGGCGGGCCAGGACCCGCGGGTACAGGTCGCTGTCCATCGTGTACTTCGTGCCCAGGATGCCGACCATGCGCCGCCGGTCACGTTCGGCTTGCGCGGCCACGACCTCGGCGATGTGCAGCCCCGGCAAGGCCAGCGGCGGCCCCGGTGCCTCCAGCGCGAGATGGGCGGTGTTATCGGGGCAGGCGAAGAAGTCGGCGCCCGCCGCGGCCAGCCGGGTGACGCTGGTCGCCAGCGTGGCCCGGATGGCGCCGAACTCGCCCGCGTCCCAGGCCGGCATGCTGGCGCCCATGGCGATGCAGTCCAGCGTCACGTCCGGGTGCTGATGCGGCCCGAGTTCGCGCTCGCCCTGATGGCAGAACGCGCGCAGGCACAGCGCCGCGCCCTCCGCGCTGTGGGCCAGGATGCCCAGGTGCCGCATAGCTGACCTCCCGTGAACCCGGACTGATAAAGCATAGATAACGCAGCACAGAGAGGTCGCTCATGACGGTCAGGCGAATCAGTCCGGCGGCCCGGCCGGCCTCCCCGCTCAGCCTGGGCTCACGGGGCCACGCGGCCGGCCTGCTCGAAGGCCTCATGGGTGAGCGGCATGAGCGCGGCCCAGACCTGCTCCATCTGCTCGGCCACCATCTCGATCTCCCGCTGCGGGAAGGACGGGAATCGCGACCCTTCCCGGGTGGTCCGCAGGGACAGGAAGTTCATCAGCGCGCGGGCGTTCATCGTGACGTACATGGAGGAGTAGGTGGCCAGCGGCAGCACTCCGCGGGCCACCTCCCGGGCCACGCCCGCGTCAAGCATCTGGAGGTACGCGGCATAGGCCTGGCGGCAGGCCCGCTCGGTCGCCGCCGCGGTGATCGCATGCTGCCCGGGCGTGCCCGCGGTGAACTCGTATGCCCCCGGCTTGCCGACCTGGACCAGCCTGCGCTCCGGTCCGGGCAGGTAGAACACCGGCCGGAGCTGGCGATAGCGCGCGCTCTCCTCGTTATACGAGGCGATCCGGTGCCGCATGAACTCGCGAAACACGAAGATCGGCGCCTCGATGAAATAGGTCATCGAGTTGTGCTCGAACGGAGATCCGTGCCGGTCGCGCATCAGGTAGCGGATCAGCCCGGCGGAGCGGGCCGGGTCAGCGCCGATGTCGGCGCGGGACTCCTCGCCCTTGGTGGAGACGCGAGCGGCGAACAGCACGTCGGCGTCGCTCGCGCAATGCCTGACTAGCTCGACCGTCACGTCGCTGCGAAACCGGATCTCGCCCGGCTCGTCGTCGGCCACGATAGCTCCTCTCGGTCGCCCGCCCTCGGTACTCCGCCATCGGCCGGCCTGCTCTCGCCCCGGCTTGCGCTCGTCCGGCCTGCTCCCGGCTTGCGCCCGCCGGCTTGCCTTCGTGGCCGGGCCAGTTCTCTCGCCCGGCCGGCTCTCAGCGGTCGACTCTCAGCGTGCCAGTTCTCTCAGCGTGCCAGCGAGGCGGTCCGCCAGGTCGGCGTCGACCTGCCCAGTCTCCGCGATCAGCCCCTCGGTGGCGACGCGAAAGGCCCGGCCCAGCTCGCTGACGGCGAGCGAGCGGACGAGTGCCCCGGCGATGGCGGCGGTCGCCGCCGGCGGAAGCTTATCCATCCCGCGCCCCTGAACGGCCGGCACGCCGTGCCGCAGGCAGGCCAGCGCCAGGACGTGGTCCCGGACGCCGCTGATCATGTACTCCGCCTGCCAGACCCGCCCGCGGGCCAGGCTCGAACGAGCGTGCAGCGCGTAGAGCCAGCCCATGCCGACCAGGTCAGCCGCGCCGGGGGCCGCTGACGGCGGCTGCTGCACCGCGGTCCCGAAGAGCAGCCTGAAGGTCGGGGCAGTGGCGCCGAAGTCCGCCGCCGGCCCGAAGGCGAGGTCGACCTGCAGGGTGCTGGCCAGCAGGAAAACCCGGTAGACGGTGCGGCGGGAAACGATATCCAGGTGGTGGACGGCCCCGTGCCCGGTGTACATCAGGCCGGTCCAGTCCGCGATCACCTGGCCGAGGTCAGCCTCCGCGGCCACGCCGAAGGCCAGATCGATGTCCGACCAGCGGTCTTCGGCGCCCAGCGCGGCGGAGCCGGTCAGCGCGGCACCGGTGATGCGCTCGTCGGCACCCGCCGCCGAGACCAGTGCGGCCCGCAGCCGCTCACGTCCTTCGACCGTGAACATGGCACCAAGGTAGCGCTGGCCTTAGGTGGCGATCTCGCCGTCAGCGTTCAGCTCGACCTCGGCCCGGAGCACGCCGTAGACGACCTGGTCGTGCCATCTCCCGGCGCGGAAGGTCGCGCCGCGCAGCACGCCCTCGCGGGTGAAGCCGGCCTTCTCCAGCGCGCGCTGCTCGGCGGCATTGGTAATCTCGGTCTCCGCCTGGACCCGGTTCACCCCCGGAGTGTGGGCGAAGAGATATCGCGCCAGCAGTCGCTGCGCCGCGGTGCCGTAGCCCCGGCCCCGGTATTCCGGCGCCAGGCCGATTCCGATGCTCCAGCAGTAGCAGTGCGCGCCGGTCTGGGTCCTGCGCCAGGACACGCCGCCGGCCCGGTCGGCGCCGTGAACCACCATGAGCACGCCGCCGGTGTCGCCGAGCAAGCCAGTCTCCGCCCAGCCCCGGCGCAGCGCGCCGGGGTCGCTCCAGCCGTGCCATTCATGCACGCCGGCCCAGGCCGGATCGTTGTTCAGGCGGTCCAGGAAGGACAGGTCATCCTCAGTAACCGGCTGCAGCTGCACGTCGTCGTCCATTTCCGACACATTACTGAGGCGCCGCGGGCGGCCCGGTGCTAGTGGTTCGCCGCCAGGATGCTGATGGTGATCAGCACGGCGTCATAAAGGAAGTGCGCCACTATGGGCCGGGTCAGGCGGTGGTGCTTCTGGAAGGAGCGGGTGAGGAAGTAGCCGACGGGAATGGTGAACAGGAAACCGAGCCCGTAGTAGACGTGGTAGCTGGTGCGCAGGGTCAGGCTGAGCAGCAGGGCCCGCCGCGGTGTCCAGCCGAACTGCTCGAGCCTGGTCAGCAGATAGCCGCTGACCAGGGTCTCCTCGGTAATGGCCGTGATCGCCGATACGGCCAGGCCATACAGGATGTAGTACTTCGGCACGTGCCCCACGTGCACCTGGCTGAATAGCTCGCTGTGCCGGGCCAGCAGGGCGCTGAACGGCAGCGTGGCCAGCACGGCCACGCCGAATCCGCTGGCGGCGATCTCGATGCCGGGCCACACGTCGCTGCGCAGCCCGGGCATGCCCAGCCCCAGCGCGGCCGGGCCCTGGCCGGTCCGCGCCAGCAGCAGCAGGCCCAGCGGCACCACGGCTCCGACCGCGAGATAGCCGAAGATGCCCAGGATGAGGTCTTCCAGCGGACGGCCGGGAACGACGGTGGAAAACAGGCCGATGTCGCTGACACCGCCCAGGTGAGCGGCGAGCACCTGCACGGCGGCGACGATGCCGGGGAGGAGGAACGCGATCTCGACGAACCAGGTTTCCAGGATCAGCCCGCGCCGGGACTGCGCCTCGATCCGGATCGGCGTGGCCAGCGGCCCGGGCCGGGCGGGCGGCCCGGGCTCGGCCGGGTCGGCCGGAGCCCAGAACTCCCAGTCAGCGGGCGGTGCCGGCCATTCCGGTGACGGCTGCCAGCCGGCCGGCGGTACCCATCCCGGTGGTGGTTCCGGCCATCCCGGGGGCGGCCGCCACCGCCAGCCCTGCGCGCTCATCCGGACATGATCCCGCATGCCAGGGTTCAGCCGGAACCCGCGCTTGACGGTGCCGCTCAGACGAGGTCGACGCGCATGACTTCGGTCCGGGCGATGGCGCGGTCCCGGTCATCGGCGAGTGCCGTACGCCGCTCATCCCGCATGTAGCCGTCGAGCGCTTCCTCGGACGGGAACTCCAGCAGCTGGATCTCCAGCGGCGCCCGGTAAGAGCCATCGGTACGCGCGCGCTGCAGTACGCGCGCCCCGTACGCGCGGGCGACTTCCAGCACCCGATCCTCGTACGCGATGAGGGCGTCCGCGCTTCCTTCATGCGGCCAGAGCAGAACGCACAGCGTCAGGCTCATTGCCCGTCTTCGCGGGCAGCACTGTCGCGGGCCGCACTGTCGTCGGCCGCACGGTCCCGGCCAGCACGGTCGCGGCGCAGCGCCCGCACCAAGGGCAGGGCAGCGAAGTAGGATCCGGCGATCGCGCTCCCGCCGATCCCGATGTCGACGGATATCCGGCCCTGCTTGGCCCAGTAGACGTCCTTGAGATCGAGCAGCAGCGCGAACTCATCAATGATGAGCGCCAGGCCGGAGCCGTAGCAGACCGCCACCGCGGGGTGCTGGCGCTGCCGCTCGCTGCCGCGGACGGCGACGGCGCCGACCCCCGTGACCAGGCCGATGCCCCACATGTAATGGTGCAGGTGCTCGCTTCCGACGCTGAGGTTCCGGAACGGTCCCTTGCCCGCCCGGATGCTGTAGGTGATGCCGCGTACCGCGGCAAACGTGCCCGTGAAGGCCAGCCAGCTGAGCAGGGCCGACCGCTGGGACGCGTCCATCTCCTCGCGGTACGCGGCCCGGGCGGCGGGAGCCAGCGGAGCAAGCGCCGGCGTGCGGTTTTCCACCTGCGCACCATACCGCCCGCCCGCGGGTGCGGGCAGGCGGCGGGCGGGTGAGCCAGCGAGCGCCTAGCCGTTCGGGAAGAAACATATCCCGGCATGATCCGGGACTTTCGCGCACTTGTCGGCGACCGCGCCGTCGCTGTCCACGAAGTTGTCGCTGGCGACCCACAGGCCCTGGCGGGTCAGCAGCATGTCATCGGCGCCCAGGCCCTGTGACCTGGTCGGGTTCCAGATGACGCCAGTAGCGTCGGCTGGGTTGTCGGATGAGGCAAGACCGACGATCCCCTCCGCTGGCACGGCCCCCGGCCCGGCGACGTTACAGCCGTTGGCGTTGTCCGCCCACCGCTCGTGGCCGGCGAAGTAGGCGGTGCTGGAGTCCGCCGCGGTCGAGTACAGCGAGTCACAGCCGGTGTAGTTGATCCACTTGGTGTGGACCGCCCGCTCCGCCGACGGGAAAGCCGCGGCCGCGTCACACAGCCCGGTCCTGGGCGCGCTCAGCGAGAGCCCTTCGGGCGCGAAGCCGTCGGTGGCGATGTAGATCGTCTTGCTGTTAGGCGACCAGGACGCGTCGTGGACGTAGAACGGCTCGCTGTCGGCGCACGACTTCCGGAACTCGGTGGAGCGCCACTTCGTCACCCTGGCCTGCTGCTTGCCGTGCAGGGTGAGCATAAAGATCTGCTGGCGGCCCTTGCCTTGCACGGAGGTGAAGTCGCCTTCCACCAGCAGGCGCCGGCCGGACGGGCTGAGCTGCTGATTGTAGATCCGGGTCCGGTTCGGCACGGCACCGGAGAAGTGGTAGCGACCGGAGATGCCCAGCCTCAGGTAGCCATCATCGCGGCCGGTCCTGAAGTTCAGGCTGGCGTAGTACGGGCGCGCGGAGCCGTTGATGGCGGTGAAGAAGCCGCCGGCGAATACATGCCTTCCGTGCGTGACCACCGTCTCGACTGCCTGGTTGGCGTCATGGGCGAAGCCCGGCCGCACCGCGCCGGTGCTGGTGCTGACCTTGACGATGTTGCGGGCTGACTTTCCGTCCACCCGACGGAAGGACCCGCCCAGGTAGGCACTGTGGCAGTTGCCGCCCCGGAAGGCGATGGAGTTGACCCGGCCGCTGATCCTTGGTGCCCAGGCCGAGATCGTGTAGGGCGCGGCGGCCAGGAAGCTGAACGCATTGCGGCGGTGGTAGACCCTGCCATTCAGGCTGATCCGGGTGAACCTGCCGACGGCGTACATCTTGCTGCCGCACTGCACGAGCTGCCTGACCTGCTCCGTCGTCCCGCTGGGACCGGGCGAGAGCTGAGGCGTGCCGGAAGCAGGCGTCGGCGACACGCTGGCCGTCGCGGCCATGGCCGGGGCGAAGGCCCCGGCCATGGTGACCGCGAGCACTCCCGCGGCCGCGCTGGACAGCGGCCAGGCAATCTGGCGGCTACGAAGCATGGTGTTCCTGTCCTGACCGTCGTGTCTTTGCCGTCTATTGGCGTAACGCCTGATCTGTAGGATGACGGCCCCGGCGTCAGGCAGGCGCGAGTTTGCCGTACTGAGACATATGCCCTCCGGCGGTCCGATCCGGTCGCTCCCCGACGGGAGATCACCGGGTGTGCTTGGCTTAGCCCGATGAATCGTGATGTGCTCGGCGACCGGCTGCGGCGGGGCGATGTGGTGTTCGGCGCCTGGTCGGTGCTCCCCGGCGCCATCGGCGTCCGCGCGCTGGCCGTCCGGGGCCTGGACTACGTCGTCATCGATCTCCAGCATGGTGGCGCGACCGAGCATGACCTGCCCGGCATGACCGCCGCCATCAGCCTCGCGGGCGCGACCCCGCTGGCCCGGGTCCGGCACGCGCACCCGGCCGACATCGGGCGGGCGCTTGACCTCGGCTGCGATGGGGTGATCGTGCCGAATGTCGAGTCCGCCGAGGAAGCCGCCGCCGTGGTTGGCGCCTGCCGTTACCCGCCGGACGGCTACCGGTCGGCGGGCGGGGCGCTGGGCTGGAGTGCCAGGCCGCTGTGCATCGTCATGGCGGAGTCGAGGGGCGCCGTCGCCGATATCGATGCCACCGTGGCCCTGGCGGGAGTCGACGGGATCTACGTCGGCCCCAGGGACCTGTCGCTTTCGCTCGGCTGCGCGCTCGATCCGCACGATCCGGTGCTGCGCGCGGAACTTGAGCGCGTCTGGGCGGCCTGCGCCGCGGCGGGCAAGCCGGTGGGCGTGCATGCCGCTGATGGCGCCACCGCGCGGCTGTACCGGGAGAACGGCTGCCGGATCATCACCGTGGCCGCGGACGCTGCGGTGCTGGGGCGCGGGGCCGCCGCCGAGCTAGCCGTCGCCGGCGGCTGACCGCGTCAGGCCGCGGCCCAGTTCCCGGCCGGCGGCCCGCCGAGCGGGGCGGCCGGGTCCGCCACGGGCAGCGAGGATGGGCTGACGAACGTGCTGCCGTCCGGTCCGGCCTGCACCGCCTCATGCAGCGCGCTGCCGTTCAGGTACTTGTGCCAGGACAGGAACCACTCGGTCCAGCCGTTGTCCCACACTCCGGCCCGGGGACTGCCGGTGACGGTCACCGGATCGCCGGCACGCTCCATCTTGTAGTACGCCTCCGCGTCGGCCGGCGCCATGTTCACGCAGCCGTGGCTCACGTTGGTGAAGCCCTGCTCGCCCACCGACCAGAATGCGTCGTGCAGGTAGTCGCCGGACCAGGTGAACCGGACCGACCAGGGCACCTCCAGGCGGTAGCCGGGGCCGACCATCAGCACCGGATTACCCTTCTCGATGGTCAGGTAAGTGCCATTCGGCGTGTTGTCACCTGGCCGGCCGGTGCTGATCGGCCACCGGTGCAGCAGCTTGCCGCCGCGGTAGAGCTTCATCAGGTGCGAGGCGGTGCTGGCCACCACGATCAGCGACCGGCCGATCGTGAACGACTGGGTCAGCGTGTGCGTGCCGTACATGCCCGGCGCACCCTCGACGCCGTCCAGGTGCCCGGTGAAGCTCACCCTGGTGTGCGCGGGCCAGTAGCCCCGGGGCCGGAAGTTCAGCGTCTTGTCGCCGTCCCAGTACCACGCGCCGACCACCGGCTTGGACGTTCGCAATTGCAGCGATCTCTCGACCGCGGCCTTGTCAGTGATCGGCTGGCTGAAGGTGAGCATGATCGGCATGCCCACGCCGTAGATTTTGTGGTACCCCTCGAAGATTTGGGTCTGGAACGTCCGGGCCGGCGTAAGCGTCCTAAACGAGCTTGTCTGCGTAACTGCCTGGCCAGATTGGCTGACCGCCCGCGCGGTTACCGTGTACCGCGCCGACGGGCCCAGTGCCCAGCTGCTGTGCCAGCGGGTCCGGGCCGCATTCAGGGCACCGGTCACCGGCTCGCCCGCGGCCTGCACGATCACGCTGCTGAGCTTGCCGCCGGCCGCGTTAACCGTGATGCCGCGGGCGGGGCTGACCTGCCGGGCGCCGCTGGCCGGGGTGATGGAAAGCCGCATGCCCGCAACGGACGGCGAGGTGGCGGTGCCGGAGGCCGGGCCGCCGGGGCTCGGGCCGGATGAGCCGCCCTGGCAGCCCGCGATGAGCAGGCACAACGCGCCGCCGAGTGCGGTGACAGCCGCCCCGCCGCGTCGCCGGCGTGATTCGCTGCGCTTCCGCACCTGTCCTCCTGTTGCTGCTGGCTCCGGTCACTGGTCCGCGGGCGGCGCGGGAGCAGTCCCTTCGCCGCGATCCGGTGACCCCGCCGCGGGGGCCCCGGCGGAACCGCTCGTTATGGTGACGGACGAGCCATGCCCGAGGTTGCGATCCAACGGTATCCGGGCCGGGCGATGCGGACGAATCCCCGCCCGTCGTCGCCGGCCCGTCCGGAACAGGGCGAGGACAGCGGCCAGCGCGGTGATCACGGTCGCCGTCCACGGAACGTAGTCACCGAGCCGGTCGTAGGGGGTACGGGCCGAGGCCGGCGGCAGTGCCAGCCGGACCAGGATGACGCCCCGGTAGCTGGAGCCGGCCCACGCCAGCAGGCGGCCCCGTGCGTCGAACGCGGCCGAGTCGCCGGTCAGGGCGGCCTGCACGACCGGCCGTCCGGTCTCGGCCGCGCGCAGCGCGCCGAGCGCGGCGTGCTGCGCCAGCGACCACTCCCAGCTGGCCTGCCAGGTGGAGTCCGAGGTCTGGTAGATGATCGCCTGGGCACCGTGGTCGGCATCCACCCGGGCCATATCGGGGAACGCGGACTCGAAGCAGATCAGCACCCCGATCGAGAGCGGCCTGCCGCTGGGCAGCGTGGCCCGCATGACGTGCGCACCGGTCCCCGGGATCATGTTCTGCGGTGCCGCCTTGCTGATCTTGGCCAGCCAGCCGAACTGCTGCCGGAACGGGATGTACTCGCCGAAGGGCACCAGCCGGGTCTTGACGTACCGGCCGTCTATGCCGTTGCTGCCGATCAGCACGGCGACCTTTGACTTGGCGCCGCCGGGCGCTATCGAGTCCTGGTTCACCAGCAACTGCGCGCCGTCCGCCGCGGACAGTCGCTCCAGCTGGCGCAGCAGCGAGACGTCCGTATCCAGGTCATAGGCGACGCTGCTCTCGCCCCAGAGAATCAGGTCGGCGTGGTCGCGGCGCAGGCCAGCCGACAGCCGCTGGCTGGCGTCGACCCGGAGCCGGGGATTGTTGACCACTCCTGGCTGCACCATCGCGATCGTGATGTACCGGGTGACCGGCGCGGCGGGGGTCAGCGCGAAGGCGACCGGACCCGCCGCGACCACGATCGCCGCGCCGGCCGCGCCGATCAGCCGGACCGAGATCCGGCGGGCCACGATGACGATCAGGATGCCGGTGTTGGCCGCGACCAGCGCGAAGCTGACCAGCCAGACCCCGCCGGCCGCGGCCAGCGCCAGCACGGCCGGGTGCTGCCACTGACTCGCGCCGAACACGGCCCATGGCCCGCCAAAGCCCTGCCAGGACCGGATCCACTCGCCGACCAGCCAGCAGCTGGGCACCACGATTAGGGCGGCAATCGCGCGCCGCGCCGTAACCGGCGGGCGCAGCAGCGCCCAGCAGGCCACCCCGACGCCGGTCCAGAGCGCACCGAGCACGGCCACTACCAGCAGCAGCGCCGGGCCCAGGTTCGGAATCAGCCAGTAGAGCGCGGCCATGAGATATCCGCTGCCGAGCCACCAGCCGGCCGCGGCCGCCTGCCTGGCCGTCGCCGAGGCCCGGATCAGCAGCAGGCCGGGTACTAGCCCGAACCATGCGATGAACTCAAGGTTCGGCGCCGGGAACGCCAGCACGGGCAGCGCCCCGGCGAGGACCAGGATCGCGTACCGGGCGGTTCGCGGGAGGCCCAGCCAACGTGCCATAACACCATTGTGCGTCCGCCGGATCATCATCGTGTGCCCGCGGACGGCACCGCCCTGCTCCCGCCGCCGTCGCGGCGGGGGACCGGTACCCGAGGATCGCCCGGAGACACCGCCTGCCGCATTCGCCGGGAGCCCGGCTCGCCGCGCGGCCAGCAGCCGCCCGCGTCAATCGCGGACCGGGGCGCCGTCGCGTCGTGAGCGCGCGCTCCGGGCGGCCGCTCCCGCGATCGCCCAGGCCAGCGCGGCCAGGACGAGGAACGTGATGACGTATTCCGGCCAGCCGCCGACCCGGTCAGCGAGCGTCAGGCTGCTCCGCAGCGGCACCCGGGCGTCCAGGATCGCCGGCCGCCAGATGCCGCTGTGGGCGATCAGGGAGCCGTCCGGCGCGATGATCGCGCTGACGCCCGTGGTGGACGAGACCAGCACGCTGCGGTCATGTTCCATCGCGCGGATGCGCGCGATGTCGAGTTGCTGCAGTGTCTCCCCGGTCTGGCCGTCAATCTCGAAGTCCGCGTCGTTCGTCTGCACCACCAGCAGGTTCGCTCCGGCCGTGACCTCCGACCTGACCAGGCCGTCGAAGCCCACCTCGTAGCAGATCACGTCGCCGAGCCTGATCTTCCCGAGGTGGTGGAACACCACTACCCGGTGGCCGGGCGTGAAGTTCACCGGCTGCAGGGACGGCAGCGAGGTGAACTTGCCCAGGAAACTGCGGAACGGGATGACCTCGCCGAACGGCACTAGCTGCCGCTTGACATAGGTCTGGACCGGCCCGCGTCCCGGTAGCCAGAGCTGGCCGGCGTTGCGGACCGGGTCGTCCAGCACCGCGCCGACCAGGACGGGACGGTTGATGGCATCGACGGCGGCCGCAATCGTGGCGTAGACCGGCGGATAGTAGCCCGGATCCAGGTCGGTCGAGTTCTCCGGCCAGATCACCACGTCGGGGACCGGCGCCGAGCCGTCCTTGACCTCCGCCGCCAGCCGCCTGGTCTCGGCCGCGTGGTTGGCGGTCACCGTCGTCGCCCGGAGCACGCCGGACAGCGTCCCGGCGTGCGGGACGTCGCCCTGTACCACCGCGACGGTCGCGGTCTGCGCCCCGGCGCCCGGCTGGTCCACCGGGAGCACCGCGCCGCCGACGGCGACCCCGGCGGCCGCGGCGAAGGCGATGGCCGGCCCGAGCCGGTGCCGCAGCCGGCCTGCTCGTGCCCCGCCGCCCGGCGACGGCCGGGCTGGCGCCTCGCGGCGGGACGGCCCGAGGACCAGCCAGGCCAGCGTCGCCCCGGCCAGGGCCATCAGGAAGGTCAGCAGTGGCGCGCCGCCGACCGCTACCCACGGCGCGGTCGGCGCGCTGGCCTGGCTCATGGCCAGCCGTCCCCACGGGAAGCCGCCGAAGGGCCACCGGTCGCGCAGGGCCTCGGCCGCCACCCACCAGCCTGCGGCGGCCAGCGGCCATGCCCGCAGGTTCAGCAGCAGCCGCTGGCCGACCGTGAGTACGGCGAACATCACCGCCTCGACCACGGCCAGCACGGCCCATACGTACCAGGCGACGTTCACCAGCCAGGCCAGCAGCGGGACGAAGAACGCGAGGCCGAACACGAGCCCGATGGCCAGTGATCCGCGCAAGCTCCGGCGCCAGAGCGCGACGACGAGCAACGCGGGCCCGACTGCGGCCAGCGGCCAGGCGCCCATCGGCGGGAACGCCGCCGCCAGGAGCACTCCGCCGGCCAGGGCCGTGAGCAGCGCCAGACCGGACGGGAGCCCGCGGTCAGCGGCAGCGGGCCAGGCCCGGGGGGCGGACGCTGGCTCTGCCGGCCGTCCCGCCGCCGGGGCCTGCTGCCCGGCCGGGCCGGCCTGCTGCCCCGCCGGGGTGGCCTGCGGAGCGAGCGCGGTGGCGTCGGCGTGCTCGCCGCCCACGTCGTCGCCTGCTCCGGTGAGCACACCAACCTCCGGTCGCCGTTCGGTTCCAGCCCCTTGCGAGGGTATCCGGGCCGCCGCGGAGGCCAGGACCTCCGAGAGAGGTCGCGAAGACTGCATCTCGCACCTGGCCAGATGCCAAAACCGATGTGCAACGGTACTTTTGCATTTCGCCAGATCAGTGATCGAGCGTGGTATTTTCACTACCGCCTGTTCTCAAGTTAACGAGACGCGCCCGCCCTCTGGCATGCTCGCGAGGTTTGTGCCGTGATCAAGATTCGATACTCAGACGGCCCGCTCGGAGTGTGCCTGAACGTCTGACGTCCGCCCGGGCGGAATATCTGCCCCGGCACGGCGGTCACACTCTGGTGACGCCGCGCGTGCGCTGCTGCGGGGCGGCGCTTTCCGATTCCCCCGGCCTGCGGCCAGTGGCAGGGCGCGGGCGCGGGGCGCAAGAGCGTTCAAGACAGCCAGGCGGGCCGTGATCCAGCCTGGCCGGAGCAGGGATGCCGAGAAGGAGGGGAGCTGCGTGAGCCGCCGCGGCTGGGTGCTTTTCGCCACGATGAGCGTGATCTGGGGCATTCCCTATCTGCTGATCAAGATCGCAGTTGGCGGGGTACCTGTCCCCGTGCTCGTTCTGGCCCGGGTGAGCATTGCCGCCGCACTGCTGCTGCCCATCGCGCTACGCCGCCGCCAGCTCCGGGTCCTGCTTCCGTACTGGCGCTGGCTCGCGCTCTTCGCCGTGGTGGAAATCATCTCGCCCTGGTTCTTCCTCTCCGAAGCGGAACTCAGGCTCTCCAGCTCCATGAGCGGCCTGCTGATCGCCTCGGTGCCGATCATCGGCGCGCTGCTCGCCCGGTTCACCGGTGACGCGGAGCGGCTGACCGCGATCCGCTGGACCGGCCTGCTGGCCGGCGTGGCCGGCGTCGCGCTGCTGGTCGGGCCGGGTGCCTCCGGGGGCGACGCCCGGTCGATCGGCGAGGTTCTGCTGGTGGCCGTGTGCTACGCGACCGGCCCGCTGATCGCTAGCCGGAAACTCCGGGACGCTCCGCCGATCGGGATGACCGCGGTCTGCCTGGGCTTCGCCGCGATCGTCTATGCGCCGGCCGCGGCGCTGGACTGGCCCGATGCGATGCCGTCCGCGGAGGTCCTCGGTGCCATCGCCGCCCTGGCCGTGCTCTGCACGGCCGTGGCCTTCCTGTTCTTCTTCGCGCTGATCGCCGAGGTAGGCCCGGCGCGGGCCACCGTCATCACCTACGTGAATCCCGCCGTCGCGGTCGCCCTGGGCGTATCGATTCTCGGCGAGCAGTTCACCCCGGCCATGGCGGGCGCCTTCGCGCTGATCCTCGGCGGCTCGGTGCTGGCCACGCGCTCCGGGGTCCGCCGCAGCGCAGCAGCCACCGCGGCCGCGGCGCAGTCTCGGCCGGGGACGTGCGCCGAGCCGGAGAACCTGATCGAACGCGGGACCTTGCCCGGCTAGACTCGCCCGGGTGATTGACCTCAAGACCGCGCGCCAGGAACCGGATCGCTACCGGACCGCGCTGGCCCGCCGCGGTGCCGCCGATGACCTCGACGCGCTGCTGGCGGCTGATGCCCGGTGGCGCGAGTACACCGAGCGGGCCGAGAGCCTGCGCGCACAGCAGAAGCGGTCCTCCCGGGGGAAGCCCGGCCCGGACGAGCTGGCCGAATTGCGAAGCCTCGCAGCGGAACTCGATGCGGCCGCGCAGCAGCAGGCCCAGGCCGCCGCCGAGCGCGACGAGCTTCTCGCCCGCATCCCCAACCTGCCCGACCCGTCCGCGGCCGACGGCATGGACGAGGAGGACTCCGAGGTCATCCGCACCTGGGGTGAACCGCCTGCGTTCAGCTTCGAGCCCCGGGACCACCTGGACCTCGGCTCGCCGACCGGCTGGATAGACATGGCGCGGGGCGCGCGACTGTCCGGATCAAGGTTCGCGTACCGGATGGGCGACGTGGCGCTGGCCGAGATGGCGCTTTACCGGTTCGCCATTGACCGGCTGGCGGCCAAGGGCTTCCTGCCCGTCCTGCCGCCGATCCTGGTCAGCGAACGGGCCATGTACGGCACCGGCTTCCTGCCGACGGAGGAGTCGAATCTCTACCGGCTGGAGAAGGACGACCTGTACCTGACCGGCACGTCCGAGGTGGCGCTGGCCGGGATTCACATGGACGAGCGGCTTGAGGAAACGGACCTGCCCGCTAAGTACGTGGCCTTCACCACCAACTTCCGGCGCGAGGCCGGGGCGGCGGGCAAGGACACCAAGGGCATGTTCCGGGTGCACCAGTTCGACAAGGTGGAGATGTACGTCTACTGCGCGCCCGAGGACTCGGCCGGCTTCCACGAGCAGCTGCTGGCGAATGAGGAGGAACTGGTCCAGGCGCTGGGCCTGCCCTACCGGGTGATGAACATCGCCGTCGGCGACCTGGGCGCGCCGGCCGCCAAGAAATATGACATCGAGGCATGGTTCCCGGCCCAGCAGCGGTACCGGGAGATCACCTCCTGCTCGAACACCACTGACTACCAGGCCAGGCGCCTGAACATCAGGTTCCGCCGCGACGGGAAGCTGGAGTTCGTGCACACCCTGAACGGGACCGGCGCGACCGCGCGGGTGCTGTTGTCGATCATGGAGAATTTCCAGGACGAGAACGGCACCGTCACCGTCCCGGACGTGCTGCGCCAGTATGGCGCGCCCGCCACGCTGGGCACCGCGCCCGAGCCGGGCTGACGGGCGCGCTGGCGGCCTAGGGGGCGGCGAGCCCGAGCAGGAGGCCGTCCGCCGCCACCGCGGGGGAGCTGGTCAGGAACTGCACCACCCCGTCGGCCGGGGCGCTGATCTCTTCCTGCGTCGTGGCTCCGTCGATGCTGGTGACGCTGCCGAGCAGCTGTCCCTGCGCCACCTTGTCCCCGGGGCCGACCACGGGCTCCCACCAGCCTTCCTCGGCGCAGCGCAGCCAGAGGAACCGGTTGAGGTACTCCGGCGCGGCCCCGCCATCCGCGGCCGGCCCGGCGTCGGCCATCCCGAGCGTGGCCAGCACCCGGTTGAGACCCCGGACGTGCAGGTCGACCGCCGCCTGCTCAACCAGGCCGCAGCCGCCGGCCTCGGCGGTGATCGCCGCGACGCCGATCTGGGCGGCCGCGGCACTCGTCGTGCCGCCGACCGCGCGGTCAGGCCCGGGCTCCTGCCGGATCACGTAGCCGAGCCCGTACGCCGTGGCCAGCTCCCGGGCCCGTTCCTCGGCGGGCCCGGCCTCATACATCGCGAACGGCTCAAGCGCCTCGACCATGTCGCCGCAATGCACGTCGATAACGGCGTCGGTACCGACGATGAGCTGGCTGAACGTCGCATGAGCCAGCCGCTCGGCGAGGGTGCCCGAGGGATTGCCCGGGAAGCACCGGTTGAGGTTCTTGCCGTCCTCGGGTACCACGAACGGGGTCCGCGCGCGGAAGGCCGACATGTTCAGCACCGGCACGACGCGCACCCGGCCGTGCAGTTCCCTCGACTCGAGGGCCCGGGCCCAGATGCGCACCCCGGCCATGGACGCGTACTCGCAGCCGTGCACCCCGGAGAGCACGGTCAGCTGGGGGCCATCAGCGCTGCCGGTGATCTCGATCAGCGGCACGCCGATCCCGGCCAGGTCCAGCGTGCGGCGGACAACCTTCGGTGGCATGGAACATCAGCTCCCGTTCGCTAGAACCCGCGCCGGAACGTGGCCTGACAGCAGTTCTTCGGCGGCGCGCGCGATCTCGAGCAGAGCCTGATCGCGCCCGCGGTGGCCCGCGAACTGGATGCCGACCGGAAGGCCTGCCGAGGGCACGGGAAGCGACACGGCAGGGTGACCGGACAGATTGTAGGGCCCGGTGAAGCGGCCCTCGGCGTTGTCGTCACCGACGCCGAACGGGGGGTCCTGCTCCGGGGCGGTGTAGCCCACCGTGGGGCCGGCCAGCGCATCGGCGCCGTCCAGGCTCTCCGCGATGGCGGCGGTCAGCTCCGCCCGGCGGTCCAGGGCCCAGGCGTACCGCCCGGCACTGACCGACGCGCCGAACTCAAGCAGCGCCCGGGTCCCGTCCGCGTACCGGCTGGTGTCCCGGCCGGCGTGCACCAGGTGCGCCTCCCGGGCGACGATCACGCCCAGCGGCTCTTCCCAGGCGGCCAGCTCGTCCAGCCACGGTGCGGTCAGCTCGCTGATCTCCCACCCGGCCGCGGCCAGCGCGTCCAGCGCGGCGCTCACCGCGGCGCGGACCTCGCCGGTCACCGAGGGGTCGGCCAGCTGGGCGGCCAGCACCCGCACGGCCGGCGGCGCCTCCGCGCGCTGGCCGGGCCGCCCGGCCAGCTGGTCGTCACCCCGGCCGGCCAGCACCGCCAGCAGCGCGGCCGCCCCGGCGGCCGTGGCCGTCAGCGGGCCCGCGTTGTCGCAGGACGGCGCGAGCGGGAAGACGCCGTCGAGCGGCACGAGCCCGGCGGTGGGCTTCAGCCCCACCACCCCGCAGTACGCCGCCGGGATCCGGATCGAGCCGCCGGTGTCGGTCCCGACCGCCAGGTCGCAGACGCCCGCGGCGACCAGCGCGGCGGACCCGCCGGAGGACCCGCCGGACGTCCGCGACGGGTCACGGGGATTGCGGGTGTCGCCGACATCCGGGTGCGCGAATCCCGCCGCGTACTCCAGGCACTGGGTGGTGGCGAATACCTCGGCGCCGGCTGCGCGCAGCCGGCCGACGAGTTCCGCGTCGTCGCTGGCGGGGGCCGGATCGTACGCCGGGCTGCCGCACTTCATCACCGTGCCCGCCACCGCGATAATGTCCTTCACCGCCACCGGCTGGCCGGCCAGCGGCCCGTCCGCGGCCCGGTCCGGCGCGCCGATGACCTCCACGACGGCGTTGACCGGGCGGCCGAGGCGTTCCAGCCGCTCGTAGGCGGCCAGCAGGTCCAGGTTCGCCCGCGAGCAAACCCGGTCGCCGCGCTCGATCGCCGTCACCAGCTCGGCCACCCGGCGCACCAGCGGCCCGTTCAGCGGCCCCAGGATCGCCCCGGTTTCCGTCGGCCGGTGCCGGATGGCCAGGTCGCGGTAGACGCCCGAGTGCGTCTTCGCGGACCGGCGGTTGAAGTCGGCCAGCCGCGCCGAGCGAGCCGGCCAGGTCGGCGGGATCAAAACCGTCGAAGGCCATCGGGGTGACGGGCGCCTGCGCGAGTACCTGCCGGGCCAGCTCAGTCAGCAATGGCTGATACGCGGCATCCTCGAGTACCTCGAATATCGCCAGGTCACTCACCGCGGTGGCGAACAGCATGGCCCCGTACGCCTGCTTGGCCCACAGGTAGCCGAGCACGTTGCTGGTCGCCCGTGCATCGGCGATGTCCGCGGCCAGGGCCCGCACCCGGTCGGTGACGCGGCCGTCGATCTCGCCGATGACGAACGTGCCCCGGTTCCCGCGCAGTACCACGCCCGGCTCGATCACGTCGGCGCCGAAGTTCACGAACGCCTCGACGACCCGGTCGTCGCCGAGCGCCTCGGTGAGCACGGCCGCGTTTAGCCCGTTCTGCAAGGACACGACGTGACCGTCGCCCTGCAGCCTGCCCGCCAGCGTGCCGGCCGCAGCGGCGGTGTGGTGCGCCTTGACCGCGAGCAGCACCGGCCCGTCCAGTCGCTGCGGCAGGTCAGCGGGGGCGACGGCGGGCACCTCGGCGGTGAAGTTCTCGACCGGCCCGGTGATCGTCAGGCCCCGGGAGTTGATGGCGCGGACGACCGCCGGATCCGCGTCGCTGACCAGCACATCGTGGCCGTCCCTGGCCAGGCCAGCGGCGACGCTACCGCCGATGGCACCGCATCCGAGCACGAGGTAGCGCACGGCGCGAGATGTTACAACACTGTAAAGCCGGGCGGTATCCCTGGCCTCCGCTATTTACAAACCGCGATGTTAGGGCCAGATTGACGGGGACAAAGGTTTGCTCTGACCTGTCCTCCTGGCCATGCCCCCGGCCGATTGACGCACAAAAAGGGAGCTTTCATGAAATATCGGACTCATGTGGTGAAGGGCCTGACGGTGCTCGGCGCCCTGGTCCTCATGGCCGGCTGCGGATCGGGCGGATCGGGCGGATCGGCGACTGGCAGCAGCAGTGCCAGCGCCGGCGCCCCGGTGCACGGGGGCAACCTCGTCTTCGCGGCGGTTCAGGACGCGCAGTCCATGAACGCCACCACCGTGTTCGACAACAACTCGATCTGGATCTTCGAGCAGATCTACCAGACGCTGTACACGGTGACGAACAACGGCAAGGGCGTGATGCCCTGGCTCGCGACCGGCTACAAGGTCTCGGCGAACAAGAAGGTCTACACGTTCACCCTGCGGCCCGGCGTGAAGTTCTCCAACGGCAAGCTGATGACTTCAGCCGACGTGAAGTTCTCCATCGACCAGAACCGCAAGGCGGCCAAGGGCTGGGCCTACCTCGACACGGCCATCAAGTCGGTGCAGGACCCCTCGCCGGAGACCGTCGTGATCAACCTCAAGTACCCCTGGGCGCCGCTGCTTGCCGATCTCTCGCTGTTCGCCAACGGGATCGTGCCGAACAACTACGGCGGCGAGACCGAAGCCCAGTTCTACACCCACCCGATCGGCACCGGCCCGTTCAAGTGGGACTACTGGCACAAGGGCTCCGCGCTCAAGCTGGTCCGTAACCCCTTTTACTGGCAGCCGGGCAAGCCATACCTGAACAGCATCACCTGGGCCGACGTGCCGAACGACAACACCAGGCAGCTGCAGCTCAAGGGCGGCCAGGCGCAGATCGACCAGACCCCGGCCTGGTCCACGGTGAGCAGCCTCAAGTCCACGCCGGGCATCATCATGCACCTGTTCAACTCCACCCAGACCAACTACCTGGCCTTCAACGAGCTGCGCAAGCCGTTCCAGGACGTGCATGTACGGAAGGCCATCTCGCTGGCCATCGACAGGAACGCCCTAGTCAAGGCCGTGCTGTTCGGCAACGGCAAGCCGGCCAACTCGCTGTTCCCGCCGCAGGTGCCGTACTACGACCCGTCGACGCCCGGCTACCAGTTCAACCTGGCCCAGGCGAAGCAGCAGATGGCGCAGTCCTCGGTCCCGCACGGCTTTAGCACGACGATTCTCATCCCGGCGGGCAACTCCGACTACCTGACCATCAGCACGATCCTGCAGGCCGAGCTCAAGCCACTCGGGATCAAGGTCAACATCCAGCAGCTCGACCCGAACACGGCCAACGCCAACTTCCAGGCTCAGAAGTACGACATGTCACTCACCCTCTGGACGATGGACATCCCTGACCCGGACGAGCTGGCCACCTTCGCCGTCGATCCGAACTCCGGGGCCAAGTCCTTCTTCACCAGCTACAACAATCCCCAGGTGGTCAAGGACACGCACGATGCCGAGAAGACGCTGAATACCACGCAGCGCCAGAATCTCTACAACTTCGTCCAGAGCCAGTCGGCCAGGGACGCGTTCATGGCCTTCCTCTACTACTCGCCGTATCCGTACGCCACCACGACCAGCGTGCATGGTTTCTTCGTGACGCCGCTCGGCAACATGCATATGGAGGATGTCTGGCTCAGCAAATAGCGGCACTTAGAACGCGCGGAAGGTAACGATCGCCCGTGGGGCGGATGTCATTCGTGGGCCGGCGGCTGCTGCAGCTCGTGCCAGTAGCCGTCGGCGTCACGATCGTCGTGTTCTTCATGATCCACCTGATCCCCGGTGACCCGGCGCTCACGATCCTCGGTATCCACGCGACTCCTCACTCGATCGCGTTGCTGCGCAGCGAGTGGGGACTTAACCGGCCACTGATCGGCCAGTACTGGCTCTTCCTCCAGCGGCTCGCGCACGGCAACCTGGGTCAGAGCCTGATCTACGGGGTCCCGGCGCGCACCCTCATCCTGCAGGCGCTGCCGAAGACCCTGTATCTGATCATCTATGCCGCCATCATCGCGGTGCTGATCAGCGTGCCGCTCTCGATGATCGCCGCGACCAAGAAGGACGGTATCCGCGACCACGTGGTCCGGGCCGTCCCGCTCGTCGGGCTCGGGATGCCCGCGTTCCTGATCGGGTACCTGCTCATCATCATCTTCGCGATCAACCTGGGCTGGTTCCCCGTCAGCGGATACGGCACCAGCTTCACCAGCCACATTTATTACATGTTCCTGCCCGCCCTGACCGTGGCGATCGCGCTCTCGCCCGTGGTGATCCGCAGCCTGCGGGCCGGCATGCTCAGCGTCCTCGGCGCGGACTACATCACCACGGCCAGGTCCAAGGGCGTGCCAAGCCGGCGGCTGTTCGTCCGCCATGTCCTGCGCAACGCCGTCATCCCGGCCGTCACCGTGCTCGGCATCAACATCGGATTCCTGATCGGCGGGACGGTGATCATCGAGAACGTCTTCGACATCCCCGGCATCGGCCAGCTGATGATCAACGCCATCTTCCAGCGGGACTTTCCCGTCGTGCAGGGCGTCACGCTGGTCTTCGCCATCCTGGTCGTGCTGGTGAACCTGCTGGCCGACATTGCCTACGCGGCGCTCGACCCGAGAGTGAGCTTCGACTGATGATCGATCCCGAGGTCGGCGGACAGATCTTCGCGCCGGGCACCGGCACGGTCACCGAGCTTGCCCCGCTGCCCGCTGAGCGCGGCGCGCGACGGCGCGCGACGTGGTACCGGCAGCCCGCGCTGATGGCCGGGCTGGTGATCACGGGCATCATCCTCTTGTCCGCGATCTTCGCGCCGCTGCTCACCCCCTACAACCCCATCGCGCAGGACCTCAACGCCACCTTGCAGGGGCCGAGCGCGCAGCACTGGCTGGGCACCGATCAGCTGGGCCGGGACGTCTTTACCCGGCTGCTCTACGGCGCGCGGGTGGACCTGCGGGTGGGCTTCATCGCGGTGCTGTTCCCGTTCTGCCTGGGCACCATCCTCGGCAGTCTGGCCGGGTACTTCGGCGGCTGGACCGAACTGGTGATCATGCGGCTAGTCGACGTGGTGGTCGCGTTCCCGTTCTACGTGCTGCTGATCGCGCTGGTGTTCGTGCTCGGTCCCGGGGAGCGGAGCATCTACATCGCGATCACGATCGTCGGCTGGGTCTCCTACGCCCGGCTGGTGCGGGCCGAGATCCTGGTCGCCAAACGGCAGGACTACGTGCTGGCCGCGCAGGGCGGTGGGCTGTCCAACCTGCGCATCATGGGCCGTCACCTGACGCCCAACGTGATCAGCCAGGCGATCATCTACGCCATGTCCGACATCGTGCAGGACATCCTCGCGATCGTCACTCTCGGCTATTTCGGCCTCGGCATCCCGCCGCCCACGGCGGAGTGGGGATCGATGATCAACGAGGGGCAGAACTTCCTGAGCACGCACTGGCAGCTGGTCATCATTCCCGGCTTCGCCGTCGTCATCGTCGGGCTCGGCCTGTCGCTGATCGGCGACGGGCTCGCTGACCTGCTGCGGCCGGGCCAGTGACCGGCGGGGCCATGACCGGTGCGGGCAGCACCGGCACTGCCGTGACCGGGCCGATGCTCCAGGTCCGCGACCTGCACGTGCAGATCGCCAGCCGGCGCGGGCTCGTACGCGCGGTGGACGGGGTGTCGTTCGAGGTCGCCCGGGGCGATGCGCTCGGGATCGTCGGGGAGTCGGGCTCCGGCAAGAGCATGACGCTGCGCGCCATCCTCGGGGTCCTGCCGCCGGAGGCACACGTCACCGCCGGCCAGGTCCTGCTGGACGGCCAGGACCTGGTGCCGCTGCGCCAGTCCGATCTCAACCGCATCCGCGGCCCGAAGATGTCGATGATCTTCCAGGAGCCGATGAGCGCGCTCAACCCGGTGATGCGGGTGGGCCCCCAGATTGCCGAGGGCCCGCTCGTCCACCTGGGCGTCAGTCGCAGCAAGGCCGCGGAGCGGGCCCTGGACCTGATGCGCCGGGTCGGCATCCCGGACCCGGAGCGGAGGTTCCGGGCGTACCCGCATGAATTCTCCGGCGGCATGCGCCAGCGGGTGATGATCGCGATTGCGCTGGCCTGCGAGCCGGAGATCATTCTCTGCGACGAACCGACCACCGCGCTGGACGTGACGATCCAGGACCAGATCCTGCGGCTGCTGGCCGGGCTGTGCCGTGAGACCGGGGTGAGCCTGATCTTCGTCACCCACGACCTGCCGGTGGTGGCTCAGATCTGCCAGCAGGTGGCCGTCATGTACGGCGGGCGCCTGGTCGAAACCGGGCCGGTGCGTGAGGTCCTGATCGATCCGCGCCATCCGTACACTCTCGGGCTGGTCCGCTCCGCACCGGACTTCGACAACGTCCGTGAATCACTGGTGCCCATTCCCGGGTCGCCGCCGAGCCTGGTCTCCCCGCCGGAGGGCTGCAGGTTCCACCCGCGCTGCAAGTTCGCCGAGGAGGACTGCCTGGTGACTGAGCCGCCGCTCAAGGTGCTTGGCGGCGGGCGGGCCACCGCCTGCCTGCATCACGAGCGCACCATTGAGTCACTCGAAGCGGAACGGGCAGCGCAGTGACGGCCGCCACGCCGCCGCCGCCCGCCGCACCGGAGCATGGTCCGCTGCTGACCGCCAGCGACCTGGAAGTCACCTTCCCGGTGGGCTCCTCGATCGGCTCCCGGGTGCGCCATGAGGCCAGGGTGCTGCACGCGGTCGACGGCGTGGACCTGGAGATCAGGCGCGGGGAAGCCCTGGCCCTGGTCGGGGAGTCCGGGTCGGGCAAGTCGACGCTGGCCCGGGCGCTCACCGGCCTGTCCCCGATCGCCGGAGGTGAGATCCGGTTCGACGGGCGGGTGCTGCCGGCCCGGCGCAAGCACGCGGACCAGCGCCGGATCCAGATGGTCTTCCAGGATCCCTACTCGTCGCTGAACCCGCGGCTGACCGTCGGCAGCATGCTGGCCGAGCTGCTCCGGGTGCACCACATCGTGCCTCGCGGCGAGGTGAAGTCGTTCAGCCGGGAACTGCTCGGCCTGGTCGGGCTGGACGACGAGGCGCTGGGCGCTTATCCCCGGCAGTTCTCCGGCGGCCAGCGGCAGCGGGTCGCGATCGCCCGGGCGCTGGCGCTGCGCCCGGACATCCTGGTCGCCGACGAGCCGGTTTCCGCGCTCGATGTCAGCGTCCAGGCGACCATCCTCAACCTGCTGCGGGACCTGCGGGCCGAGCTCGGCCTGACCCTGATGCTCATCTCGCACAACCTCGCCGTGGTCCGGCACCTGTGTGACCGGGTAGCGGTCATGTACCTGGGCCGGATCATCGAGGTGGCGCCCACCGAGACGCTGTTCAGCAACCCGCAGCACCCCTACACCGTGGGCCTGCTCGCGGCCATCCCGAAGATGAGCACCGCGGGCGACGAGGGCGCACCGGCCATCGCCGGCGACCCGCCGAGCCCGTTGCGGATCCCGGCCGGATGCCGGTTCCGCACCCGTTGCCCGATCGCCCAGCAGCGCTGCGAGGAGGAGGATCCGGCGCTGCGGATCGCCGCCGGCGACTCCGCGCACAGCGCGGCCTGTCACTTCGCCTTCTCCGCGGCGGGCGCGGGCGTGACCGCGGATTAGAGGAGACGGCCCGATCGCGGTCCCCGGCCGCGGACGGGGGACCGGACACGACCGCGGCCGCCGGCCGCGCCAAGGAGGAATCGTCATCGCCGAGCCAGTCATGATCGCGAGTGAACGCGGTGAGGTCGGCCTTGCGGCCGGGATCGCCCTGCTGCGCGACGGAGCCAGCGCCATGGACGCCGTCGAGGCGGCCATCCGGATGGTGGAGTCCAACGAGGCCGACCACTTCGTCGGCGTCGGCGGGCTGCCGAACCTGCTCGGCGAGGTGGAGCTTGACGCGTCGATCATGGACGGCGCGACCCGCCGGGCGGGCGCGGTAGCGGCGGTCAAGGGCTTCCCGCATCCGATCTCCATCGCCCGGGCCGTCTGCGAGCAGCTGCCGCAGCACCTGCTGCTCGTCGGGGCGGGCGCCGAGCAGTTCGCCGACGAGGTCGGCATCGAGCGCGGCCAGACGCTGACCGACGAGGCCCGCCAGATGTGGCGGGACGGGCTCAGCCCGGCCGGCCTGGAACGGGCCGAGCGGCTGCAGGGAAGTGGCGAGGTGGCCTACCGGCAGCAGGCACTGGACCGGCTGCGGGCCATGTCGCCGCCGGACGGCCCGTGGGGCACCGTCAACGTGATCGGCCTGGACCAGGCCGGCAACCTGGTCGTCGGCGTGAGCACCAGCGGCTACCCGTGGAAGTACCCGGGCCGGGTCGGTGACTCGGCGCTGATCGGATCCGGGAATTACTGCGACAACTCCATCGGGGGCGCGGCCTGCACGGGCCGCGGCGAGCTGGCCATCCGCGGCAACACCGCCCGCTCGGTGCTGCTTGGCCTGGCCGCCGGGCATGACCCGGTGAAAGCCTGCTGCGAGGCGCTGGCCGAGACGGTGGCGCTGCCCGACGAGTTCCGCGCCCCGCTGCAGGCCCTGTGCCTGACCCCGGACGGCCGGCACGGCGGGGCCTCCACCCGGGCCGGCTCCACCTACGGTGTGATGACCGCGAGCGATGATGACTTCCGCATCGTGGAGAGAGGGCGGGTATGAAGGTCTTCCTTTCGAGCGACATGGAGGGGACGGCCGGCGTCGTCGAGTGGGAACAGTGCGTCGGCGACGGGCCGGCCGCGGCCGCGGGCCGCCGTCTGCTGCTGGACGAGGTCAACGCCGCGATCGAGGGCGCTATCGACGGCGGCGCCAGCGAGATCGTCGTCAACGACTCGCACGCCACCATGCGCAACCTGCCCCCGGACGCGATCGCCGGCCAGGCGTCCTACATCTCCGGCAGCCATAAGCCGCTCTACATGATGCAGGGCCTGGACGCGAGTTTCGATGCCGTCCTTTTCGTCTCCTACCACGGCTCGGTCGGCGCGTCGGCGGGGCTGTCGCACACGTACAATCCGCGCGCGGTCGCGGAGGCCAGGATCAACGGCACCGTGACCGGCGAGGCCGGCATCAACGCGCTGGTGGCCGCGCATTATGGCGTGCCCGTGGTGCTGGTGACCGGCGACCGGTGCGCGTGCGAGGAGACCGCGGCGCTCATTCCCGGCGTGCACGCCGCCGTGGTCAAGGAGCACGTGAGCCGGCTGGCCGCGCATAGCCTGCACCCGTCCCGCGCGTGCCAGCTGATCCGGGAGACCGCGCAGCAGGCCCTGTCGGGTGCGGCGACGGCCAAGCCGCCGCCGTTCACCACCCCGGTCCGGCTGGATGTCTCGGTCCGTAACACCGACATCGCCGAGGCCGCTACCTGGGTGCGCGGCGTGGAGCGGGCGGGCCCGCGGGAACTGCGGATCGAAGGCGACGACCTGCTGGCCGTCTACCGCTCGTTCTGCGCGGCCATCCTGCTGACCCGCTCGATCGCGGAGGCAGTGTGACCGTGCCGGCCGGCGACATGGCGGCCGAGGGGATCCTCCCGGAGCCTCCGGCTGAGCCCCTGCTTGAGCCGGTGCTCCAGCTGTCCGGGGAGCCCGAGCCGGTCCGGTCCCGGGTGGCGGTCGTCACCGGAGCGGCGGGCGGCATCGGCGGCGCGATCTGCCGCAGGCTGTCGCTGGACGGATTCACGGTCGCGTGCTTCGACCTCCGCGAGGACGAGGCGGCCAGCGTCGCCAGTGACCTGCCCGGCGCCCGCGGCTATGGCGTGGACGTCCGGGCCGCGGCCTCCGTGCGGGACGCCGCCGAGCGGGTCCGCGCCGACCTCGGGCCGCCGTGGCTGCTGGTCAACGCGGCCGGGGTGTTCAGCATCCAGCGGCTCCCTGATCTGGACGAGGGCGAATGGGACCGGATCCTCGACACTAACCTCAAGGGCCCGTTTCTGACCTGTCGTGAGTTCCTGCCCGGCATGATCCAGTCCGGCGACGGCTGCATCGTGAACATCGCTTCCACCGCGGGCGTGCGCGGCGGCCGCCTGCGGGCCGCCTACTGCGCTTCCAAGGGCGGGCTGGTGCTGCTCACCCGCAGCCTGGCGATCGATCACGGCCCGGACGGCGTCCGGGTGAACTGCCTGTGCCCCGGCCTGATCGACACCGACATGGCCGACTGGATCCGCCACGACGAGGCGGCGCTGGCCAGCTTCGCGGCGGGCGTCCCGGCCCGCCGGATGGGCACGCCGGAGGAGATCGCCGACGGAGTTGCGTTTCTCGCCTCGGACGGCGCCAGTTACCTGCACGGTGCGGTGCTGATGGTCGACGGCGGCGGCACGGCTTGATCCGGGCCGGGCACGGTACGAGACGGCCGGGCATGGCGGCGCCCGTCGGGGGTACCGCGTGACGCGGCGCCGGTACGGCTTACCGGCGCGGGTGCGCTGCGATGAATGCCGTCTGGAGGGAAGGACGTGACAGCCGAGAAGCGGACGCGGGAGTCACGTCCGGCGGCGCAGTCCGGGCGCCGGGCGTCCCGCCTCGTTGACATCGCCGAGGCCGCGGGCGTGCACGTATCGACGGTGTCCCGGGTCCTCAACGGAGATCCGGCCCAGTCAATCCGCCCGGAGACATACGAGCGGATCCTGAACGCGGCACGCCAGCAGGGCTACCGGCCGAATGCCATGGCCCGGGCGCTGAAGCGATCCAGGGCCGGCGCGTTCACCTTCGTCATCCCGCTGCTGCGCAATCCGATCTGGGTCAGGCTGCAGCGGGGATCCCTGCAGCGGGCGGCCGAGCGCGGTTACGTCGTCATGATCATGGAGGAGCCGGCCGAGGAACCCCGGCCGCCGGACTCCTACCGTTACCTGGTTGAGGAGAGCCGCGCCGACGGCCTGCTCGTCGCGACGGCGCTGCGGATCCCCGAGCATGCGGACGGCCTGCCCGCGGTCCCGCACGTCTACGTCAATCGCCGCGGCCCGAGCCCGGGCAACGACGTCGTCATGGACGAGTCGGGCGCGGTCAGGATCTTCCTTGACCACGTCACCGGGCTCGGTCATCGCAGCGTCGCGATCATCGACGGGCCGCCCGAGGTCGATACGGTGCACCGCCGGATCGCCGCGGCCCGCCGGATGTGCACCGCCCGCGGGATCAAGCTGACGGTCCGGCACGCGCCGGCCACCGAGGAAGGCGGCTGGGTCGCCACCACCAGCATGCTGCGCCAGGGTCCGGTCCCCACCGCGTGCGCCGTCGGCAGCCTTAACCAGCTCTTCGGGGTCATGGGCGCGCTGCGGGCGGCGGGCGTGCCGGTGCCGGGCGCGATGTCGCTGGTGAGCTTCGACGAGGACGAGTGCCTCGCCTTCCTCGACGTCCCGGTGACCAGCGTCTCCATGCCGCTGGCCGAGCTTGGCGCCGCCGCCGTCGATGCGCTGATCGCCCGGGTGGAGGGCCGGCCGGGCGGCGACCTCATGATCCGCGAGCCGATGAGCCTGCTGCTCCGGGGCTCGGTCAGCCACCCGGAACCGGTCTGCTAGCCCCGCCGTCCGGGGTCAGCCCATCTTCTGCAGGAAGCTCAGCATGTCCTCGGCGTGCTCCTCCTCCACGGCGAGGATCTCCTCCAGCATGCGGCGGGTGGTGATGTCGCCGGCGCCCAGCCAGTTGATCATCTCCGTGTAGGAGGCGATCGCCACCCGCTCCGCGACCAGGTCCTCCTTGATCATCTCCAGCAGGGCGCTGGGGGAGTTGTACTCCGAATGCGAACGGGCCAGCAGGGTGTCCGGGCTGAAGTCAGGCGTGCCGCCCAGCTGGGTGATCCTGGCCGCGATGCGATCCGCGTGCTCCTGCTCCTCGCCGGCGTGCTCAAGGAACTCCTGCGCGACCGGCCCGGCGTCCAGGCCCTGGGCGTTGTAGTGATGCTGCTTGTACCGCAGCACGCAGACGATCTCCGTCGCGAGAGCCTGGTTGAGCACCGTGATTACCCGGTCCACATCGGCCGTGTAGGCCGCCGTCACCGGCCCTTTCTCGATCTCCTGGCGCGCGTTCGCCCGCAGGGTCTCCACGTCGGTGAGGAAGTCACCCATCGCTGCTGCTCCGTTCCTGGTGAGCCTGTCCCGGCGAACTCGGACCGGGCTGGCCAGCGGCCGCCCACGGCTCTGCCCGCGAAGCGCGCTTGTACACCTCCATCATTCCGCGCCAGGGCGCTCCGCCCTCGGCCGGGCGGCCTTGGCCGCGGCCCGGCCCCAGCCGGCCAGCGCGGTCGCTATGTCGTCCGCGCTGATCCCGACATGGGTCAGCATCCGGACCCGGCCGCCGCCGGTCGTGACCAGAACTCCCTCGGCACCCAGCAGATCCACCCATTCCCGCGCGCTATGCCCGGTCCCGGTCACGTCGGCGAACACGATGTTGGTCGACACGGCGGCGGGATCAACGGAACCGGGCAGGATACCGGCGATGCCCTCGGCCAGCCGGCGGGCGTTCGCATGGTCCTCGGGCAGCCGTTTCGGGCCCTCCTGCAGCGCGATCAGCCCGGCCGCGGCCAGGATGCCGGCCTGCCGCCACGCGGCGCCGAAGAGGTTCTTGATCCGGCGCGCCTCCCTGATGAACTCACGGTCGCCGGTCAGCACGGATCCGATCGGCGCGCCGAGGCCCTTGGACAGGCAGAACATCATCGCGTCGGCGGCCGACGCGTAGTCCGCGACCGTGGCCCCGGTTACCGCGCAGGCATTGAAAATGCGCGCGCCGTCCAGGTAGAGCGGGACGCCCCGGTCCGCGCAGGCCGCGGCGATGGCCCGTATCTCCTCGACGGGCAGCACCGACCCGCCGCCCAGCTGGTGCGTGTTCTCCACCGTGACCAGATCAACCACGGTGGCGCCCGACGGGTCCGCCGCTAGCGCCGTGGCCACCTGGCCGGCCGTCAGCAGCCCGCGGGCCGCGGCCCGGACCGGGCGGAACGCGATGCCGGACAGGACCGCGGCCGATGCCGCCTCGATCCGGCGCACGTGCGCGGTGGCCTCGCAGACCACGGCATGCCCGGCCCGAACGAACGCGTGCATCGCGATCTGGTTGCACAGCGTGCCGGTCGGGAGGTAAACGGCGGCTTCCTGGCCGGCCAGCCCGGCGGCCAGGTCCTGCAGCCGGTTGACGGTCGGGTCGTCGCCGTAGCAATCGTCACCGACCTCGGCGGTGGCCATGGCCCGCCGCATGGCATCGGATGGCTTGGTGACGGTGTCCGAGCGGAGGTCGATGGGGGAATCCATGGCAGGCGGCATCCTTCCGGCGCGCGGATCGTGCTGACGATCCTCCATTATCCGAGCGGCTTCTTCTCCCGCTGTAACCGTGCGTGGCGAGCCATGGCCCGGGTGGTGCTGCGGGGAGTATGAGTGACGCCGGGGGTATGCTCGGTCCTATTCAAGGAGGTCGCGTGTCTGTCGCCGTCATCACTTCTAGCGGCGGAGGCGCCGAGGAACCGACCGGGACGGCCGGTGCGGGCCTGCGGCATGGCTGGGGCGTAAGCCCCGCGCGCCAGCAGGCCATCCTGGACGCTCTCCAGCACCTGGTTCCCCCGGCAGGGCGATTGTCGCCTGTCCGGCTGCGGGCCATCACGGTCAAGCTCGCCGCCTGCAGCGAGCTCTGGGCGGATCTTGTCGTGCACGACCCCGACGTCCGCTGGTACCTGCCGTTGCACCGCTCGGACGCGTGCGATGTCTGGCTGCTGGCCTGGGAGCGCGGCCAGGACACCGACTGGCACGACCATGGCGGCTCGTCCGGGTCGTTCGCGGTCGCCGAGGGCAGCCTGCTGGAGCAGTACCGCGCGCCGAGCGGGCGCAAGCTGAGCCGCCGCCTGCTGCCGGCCGGCGGGGCCGTGGCATTCGGGCCCGGGCACGTTCATGACGTGGCGCATGGCGGCGAGGGATCCTCGATCAGCATCCATGCGTACTCGCCGCCGCTGATGATGATGACCTACTACCAGCAGACCCCCTACGGCCTGATCGCGCGGGAAACGGTGGCGATCGATGGGCCCGAGGGCGCCCGGGGCCGCGGCGGCCCGGACACGGCGCTCGCCGACGCGACGGCATCGGCCGCGGAACTCACCACCGACGTGCTCCCGGCTGGCGCGCCCGGCATCGATGAACTGCTCGCCGAGGCGCGCGGCGGCCTTGAACGGCTGCCGGCCGAGACGGCCCTGGCGGCGCTCACCGACGGCGCGGTGCTCGTTGACATCCGGCCGCTTGAGCAGCGGATCGTCGAGGGCGAGGTCCCGGGCGCCATCATCATCGGCCGCAATGTGCTGGAGTGGCGCCTCGACCCGCGCAGTGACGCGCGGATTCCGGCCCTCGCCCGCGCCGACGCCCGGGTCATCGTGATGTGCTCCGAGGGCTATGCCTCCACCCTCGCGGCCGCGAGCCTGCGGCGGATCGGCCTGCGCGCGACCGACCTTGATGGCGGCTTCCAGGCGTGGAAGGCCGCAGGCCTCCCGACCCGCCCCGCGCAGTCACTAGGCTGACCCGCCCTGCCGCTCGCGTAGGCACGGAAGGCCGCCGCCGGCCAGCGCCCCGCGCAGTCACTAGCCTGACCTGGCCTGCGGACTGCGGGGGTACCTGCGGGTTGGCGGGCAGTTTCCCGGCGGGGTGGCCAGCCGCAGGCTGTGTGGGCAGCTGAATGGCCGGGTATTGACGGCTAAGAACGACATCTCGCCCGGCCGGCGGCGCCCGGCCCGCGGCGGCTGCCTGCCGCAGTCGCCCGCGTGTCGGTGCCGGCCAGCAGTGATGCATGTCCGGCAATATAGGACGAGGCCCCTCCATGTATGAGATGGAGGGGCCTCGCCCGGCCGCAGCGCCCGCGCACCGATTGCTCGGCCGCCTCGCGCTACTGACCTGCTGTCGGTCCCAGATCCCCACGTCAATCGCTGGTTTCCCAGCTCTTGCCGCGTCCCCGAGGTCGCCCCCGGGCCGGTATCCGTCTCCGGCAGTGAGAGCATTTCTACGCCCCTGACGCGGACCGCACAAGGGGGTTCGGCTGCTGATTCCAAGATTCTTTAGCCATCCACAATTCATCCACAGAACACGTGCCGTTCTCCCCAGGAAATGATGCTTGTCCACCGCCTTGTCCACCGCCTTGTCCACCGCTCCGTCCACCGCGCGCCCCATCGGCCGCCGAGGGCCCCGCCGGCTGAGAGGGCTCCAGGATTCCGCATCGTGGATGGCTGATTGGTGTTGCCCTGGCCACACCAATCAGCCATCGACGGCACAGCGGCAAGCTCGCACGCGCCGGGTTGCTAGCCGGTGATGACCGCGACTATGACCGTGCCAGCGGGGAAGACGCCCCGCGCGGCCAGGCTGTATACCCCGTACATCATCTTGGCGACGTAGACCCAGTCCAGCGTCAGGCCATGCCGGTTCTCGAAGTCGGCGATGAATTCATCCAGCTCGGGTTTCCGCTTGGCGAACCCGCCGAAATGGAAGCCGTATTCAATCGACCAGTCCTGGAACCCGTGACCGTAGGTCTCGCGCTGAAGCATGTCCACGTCACCGGCGAGAAACTCTCCCCTGAGCGCGGAGAAGCCGAGCGCGCGCTGTCCGCCACTCAGCCCGGCCGCGATTCCGGCCAGGGTGCCGCCGGTGCCGCAGGCGCAGCAGATCACGCCAAACTGCTGGCCGATCTCGCCCGGTATCTCCGCGCACCCGCGTACGGCCAGGGCGTTGCTGCCACCTTCGGGCAGCAGGTAGTGCCTCCCGAACTGCCGGCCAAGCATCTCGGCGACCTCAGGGCGCATCTTCTCCCGGTAGGTGGCCCGGTCGAGGTAGGCCAGCCGCATCCCGTGCCGCACGGCGCTGGCCAGTGACGGGTTGAGCGGCAGGTGTTCTTCCCCGCGGATCATTCCGATGGTGGCGAACCCGAAGTAATGACCGGCCGCGGCGGTCGCGCGGATGTGATTGGAGTAAGCCCCGCCGAACGTGATGAGCGTGTCATGGCCCTGGCGCCGTGCGGTTTCCAGGTTGTGCCTGAGCTTGCGCCACTTGTTACCCGGAATCTCGGGGTTGATCAGGTCGTCTCGCTTGAGGAACAGCCGCAGGCCAGCGCGCGACATCCGGTCGTCGTGCAGCTCGTCGAGCGGGGACGGCAGCCGGAACTGGGCCGGCCGGACCGGGCCACCCGCGAGGCTCGCCCCTGTCGCCATGCTTCGAGATGATAGGTCCGCCGGGCCCGGGCCGCCCTAGCCAAACCTGGCCTCCAGCGGCCGGCTCCTCATCGGCGCTGGCCGGGCTAGCGATTATGAGGGTCGCGGGATCGCATCCTTTCGATTCGCGGCAGGCGCGGCGAGAGGATGAAGTACAGCTGAACGGCCGCGAGGGCGATGACGCTCGCCAGGGTACTGATGACGCAGGTCAGCGCCGCGAGGGCGTACAGAGACTGCGCGAGCAGAATCCGGCGCCGGAACGTGGTGAGCCTGGAGCGGGCTTGCTGAGCGTCGGCGGGCAGGGCCTTGCGCCCGTGCCGCGCGCTCCACTCCAGCCCGGCGCCCAGCAGCAGGATGTTCAGCCAGTACAGGCCGATTGCCAGCCGAAGGTGGACAAAGTGAGCGAGTAACGCGGCGGAGAACGGCAGCAGCGTCACCACGAAGAGGAACCCGAGCTGGATCCAGGTGAGAGTGCGGTCGCAGCGGCCGAGAATGCCCAGCAGGGTGTGCTGGGCCAGCCAGAACGTACCCAGCAGCGTGAAGCTCAGCAGGTACGCCGCAAAGCTCGGGCCCAGCTTCAGCAGGGCTTCGGCGAGCGCGTGCTCCGAGTGCGCCGACACGGTCGTGCTGACCGGCACGCGCAGATCGAGGACGAGCAACGTCATGGCTACGGCGAACACGCCGTCGGACAGCGCCGTCAGGCGCTCCAGGCTCTGACCCGAGAAGCTGTTGTACGGCTCGCTCATGCCGACATGATCGCGGCCCCGGCCGCGCGGTGCAGACTCGGGTAGCAATTCATCAGCCCGCGCTGTCCAGTATGGCGCGCAGTGCCGAGGTAGCACGCGCGGTGTGGCCGCCCCGCGCTGGCTGCCTGGCCGCGGCACAGAACGAGCATCACGGAAGTAAAGTCGCACAGCGGCCGCGGAACCCCTATCCCCGGCCCGGTAACGATTACGTGCGGAGGACTGATGACCGAGCCGGATGCGCGTGCCGCGGTGCCGCCACCGCCGCCCTGGCTGGGCGGAGCCGCCTACATCGACGGCCGGTACTGCCCGATCGAGGAGGCGAAGATCTCGGTGCTCGATCTGGGCGTCACCCGCTCGGACGCCGCCTACGACGTGGTGCATGCCTGGCGCGGGCGTTTCTACCGGCTGGACGCTCATCTCGACCGGTTCAGCGCCAGCATGGCCCAGCTGCGGCTTGACCCCGGTCATGACCGGGCCGGTATCGAGGCCATCCTGCACGGCTGCGTCCGTCATGCCGGCCTGCGCGACGCGTATGTGTCGATGACCTGCACTCGCGGCCGGACAGCGGCCGGCAGCCGCGACTTGCGAACCGCCCGGAGCACGTTCTACTGCTACGCCGTGCCGTTCGTCTGGCTCGTCCCGCCGGAGCAGCAGGCGGCGGGCGCGAGCATGTGGATCAGCCAGGTGACTCGCATCCCGCCGCAGAGCGTTGATCCTTCGGTCAAGAACTACCACTGGCTCGACATGGACTTGGCCCTGCTGGACGCCTACGACCATGATGCCCAGCTCGTCGTGCTCCGGGACCTATCCGGCGCGGTCACGGAGGGACCGGGCTTCAACGTATTCGCCTATGTGGACGGGCGATGGCTGACGCCGGCGGCCGGCACGCTCAAGGGGATCTCCCGGCGATCGGTGATCGAGCTCGCCCGCGAGGCCGGCCAGCGGGCTGAGCAGGGGCGGCTGAGCGCGGCGGACTTGCGCCGGGCGACCGAGGTCCTGGTCAGCTCGACCGCTGGCGGGATCATGCCGGTGACCGTCATCGATGGCGAGCCGGTCGGCACCGGCGGGCCCGGGCCGCTGACAACGCGGCTGCGGGAGGCGTACTGGAACCGCCACCAGGATCCGCTCTACTCCACCCCGGTCCGCTACGACCAGCCAGGCTGAGCACCGGACGGCGCGGCCGGGCGGCGCGGTTTATGGCTGCTCCCGCCGCGGTACGGCCGGCGCGGCGACCACCGGGTCGCCCGGCCGGGCGAGGGCCCAGCGCTGGCCGGCGATGACGGCGGCCGGATCGTCCCGGTCTGCTCGCGCGGGTACGACCCGGGCGGAGATGAACTCGCCCTTCCGGGGCGCGGGCAGCCCGAGTGCGGTCGCTACCCGCGGGTCATTGTCCTGGTGACCCAGCACCAGGATGCCCTCCGGCCGGAGCTGGGTCCGCGCTCCGCCGTTGCCGCGGGCGCGCTTCATGAAGTCGTCCTGCTGCGCCACGGTGGCCAGTTCGGCTCGCCGGATGACCCGCCGCTGCACGCTGCGGAAGAGCTCATTCGCCCGCGCCTGGCCGTGCATCCGGCCGCGTGCCGAGCGCGCGCCGAAGATGCGGTCGCGGGTGCCGGCGTCCAGGTGCAGGAAAAGATTCCCGGCCAGCGGGCCGCGGCCCGGCCATAGCCAGCGAATCCGGGTCCGGCTGGCCGCGCTCAGCTGGCGTTTCGCATCACGGTTCGGCTTCTCGCGCAGATAGGGTTCGCGCACCCGGAGCAGCCCGGCCGCCCAGTAGCCGGCCGAGTCGTTCGCCGTGACGAGCAGGCAGAGTTCCCCGACGACTTCCGGCGGCAGCTCCCAGCCGCCGTCGGTCATCGAGTACTTGCAGTCCACCTGGATGCCGGCGATCCGGTAGTCGGTGGTGTCGCCGTCGCCGAAGCCGAACTGCCGGTGCAGGTTGATCTCGACCAGCGTGCCCATGTGCGTCTTCTCGGTCTTGTGCAGCTGGTCGTAATTCCAGCGGCCGGTGTGCTGGCCGTCATACAGCTGGTCGAGGGTGTCCCGCAGGACGGCGGCGAACTGGCGGCCGCGCGGATCGAGCCGGTAGAGCTCCGCTTGCACCAGATCGAGCTCCGGGTCGGCCCCGCGGGCCGGCGGCACCTGCTCGGTTGCCATCAGGAGGCTTAGCTCGTCTCCTGTCATGGGCCGCCCTGCTCCCGGGTGCCTGGGGTAACCGCGGGGTCAGACGGCGCGCAGCCAGCGGCCGGGCGCGGATCCCGGCGCGGCGCGCGCGGTCTCGATCGCGGACCGGATGCTGTCGCCGACCGCGCGGGCCACCGGCGGCGGGAAGGCGTTGCCGATCTGGCGGTAGCCCGCTGTCTTGCGGCCGGAAAACCGCCAGTCCGGCGGGAAGCCCTGGACGGCGGCCGCCATCGGCAGCGTCAGCCTCGGCAGATGGCCGGGTGGGTGGCCGCGCCCGGGCGGCGCGTCGGCCAGGCCCCGGCCGTCGACCCGCAGCCTGAGCCACGCCTCCCGGGCGCGGGTCGGGCCGAGATCAGGGCCGCCATGCTTGCGAGAGCCGCCGACCAGGGTCGGGCCGATGCCGTTGGCCGCCGCGGCCCACGCCTCAGCACCCGGCCAGCCCCCGGCCGCCATGAGCTCGCGCAGGGTCTCGCCGACGGTTGGTGGCGTCTTGATGGCCCGGGGCCACTCGAAATGCTCGTAGGCGGCTGGCTCCATGGCCACCAGGATGAAACGCGGGCGAAGCTGCGGCACGCCGAACTCGCTCGCGTTCAGCACCTGCCAGTCGGCCCGGTAGCCAAGCTCGTGCAGCCGCCCGAGCACCTGCTCCCGGTAACCGGCAAACGGGGCGGTGGACAATCCGCGGACATTCTCCAGCATGACCGCCGCGGGCTGGCATTCCTCGACGAGGCGCAGCGCCTGCGGGAACAGGTCGCGCTCGTCGTCGGCGCCAAGCTGCTTGCCGGCGATCGAGAACGGCGGGCAGGGCACGCCGCCCGCCAGCAGGTCCACCTCCTGGTAAGCGCGGCCGGCAAAGTGATGAACGTCCTGCTCGACGACTTTCCAGCCGGGCCGGTTCAGCCGCAGGGTCGCGCAGGCGTCCGGGTCGATTTCCACGGCCGCGACATGGGCGAAGCCGGCCTGCTCCAGGCCAAGAGACTGGCCGCCCGCTCCGGCGCAGATCTCCAGGCAGGTCAGCTCATCCACGACGAGGCCTCCCCATCTCAGACTCCGCACCGGCGCGCACCGAACGTCCGTTCGAGCGATCGAACCACAACCGGCCCGGATCCGGGAGCAGCCGCTCCGGGCACGGCCCGACTTTATCGGGCGGCACTGCCAAAATCCGGGAAGCGGTGCCACCGGACACGGCGTCTGGAACGTAAGCTCCGGCTATGGAGCAGCGGGTCAGCGTGATCACGCTCGGCGTTGCCGATCTCGGCCGGGCCCGGGAGTTCTACCGGGCCCTGGGCTGGCGGCCGGGCAATGATGAAGCTGACGACGTGGCGTTCTTCCAGGCCGGCGGCATGGTGCTCGCGCTGTGGGACCGGGCCATGCTCGCTCAGGACAGTGCGGTCAGCGACGCCGGCGGCTGGGGAGGCGTGACGCTGGCGCACAATGTCGGCTCTCCGGAGGACGTCGACAAGATCATTAACGAGGCTCGCGTCGCCGGTGCCGTCATTGGCCGCGAGCCGGCCAGGGCATTCTGGGGCGGCTATTCGGGTGTATTCATCGACCCGGACGGCCACCCGTGGGAAGTGGCGCATAACCCCGGCTGGACCCTGAATCCGGACGGCACGATCGGCCTCGGCAGCTAGCGGCCGTAGCCGGCCGGTGGCCACTGGCCGAGCGGGTGGCCGATCTCCCAGCGGTGACCGAACGGGTCGTCGATCCGTCCTAGCAGCCAGCCGTGTTCTTCGCTCACGGCACTGACCTGCGACGCGCCGGCTGCCACCGCCCGCGCGAGGACCGCCTCCGGATCATCGACGATCAGCAGCATCCGCGCGGTCGCCCCGCCAGCGGTCTCGGGGCTGAAGTTCCCGTCCGGCGGCGACTCGTCCTCGACCCAGAACAGCGAATCCCCCACCGCGAGCTGCGCGACCACCTCGCTGAGGTCGTCAGTGCCGCCGAAGCGGTACACCTCGACCGCCCCGAACACGGCCCGGTAGAAATCCACCGCCGCCCGGCCGTTCCGCACTGAGAGCTGGACCTGAACGCTGCGCTGCGGCATGCCGCCACCCGGTGTGGTCATCAGCAGATCATCACATCTACGGCCCCGGCCTGCCCTGAGATGGGCCGGGCCGGTGCTGCTGATCGTCGCCCGCTAGCTCCGGGCGGCCAGCTCGGCCCGCTGGTGGGCCTGGTGCATGCGGCGCAGCTGGCCGCGGGAGAACATGCTGGCCCAGATGGCCGTGCCGCCGCGGTGCACGCGGATCTCGCCCTTGCGCACCGCGCCGGTGATGGTGATCGCGCGGCCGCCCTGGTCGGCCGGATGCTGGCCGGCCGGACGCAGGGAGTCCTTGAGCCGTCCGCGGCCGGACCACCGCAGGCCGGCCGAATGGATCACCGCGTCGTCCGCGACCAGCAGCCGGAGCAAGCCGCGCTCGGCGTTCAGGCTGATCTCGATGTCGCCCGCGGGGATCTGAGCCGACCGCAGGTCGAGCATCGCCTGCCCGTACCGGATCCGGACATCGAACCGGCGCGCGGTCGTCCAGTCGCCGAGCTCCTTGACCAGGGCATGATCCGCGTGCACCAGAACGGGGCCGTCCGTGGCCAGCGCGCTGGCCGGGAGTTCCTGGGTGGTCATGGCTGCTGCCTCTTTCCGTCGGAGAAGTTCGAGTACTCTCATAGATATACCTCAACTAGTTATAATCTGTCTAGTAAATAAGCAACTGGAATCGTGGACGGCTGGGCGGAGCGGCCCGGGACCGCCGGGCGGGGTGGGACTGTCGGCCGGAGCAGCGCTGCCGGCCCGAGCGGCACTGCCGGCCCGACGCGGGATTGCCGGGCCGACGCGGGATTGCCGGGCCGGAGCGGGACTACCGAGCCGACACGGGATTGCCGGGCCGGCGTGGGGGCTACAACCCGGTCGTCCGGTCCCGGCGCAGTAGCTGGCCGCGGCCGGGCTCGGCGATGACCTGGCCATTCGCCAGGACCACGTCCCCGCGGCTTACCGTGAAGCGGGGCCAGCCGTGAATCTCGCGGCCGTCGTAGACCGAGTAGTCCGCGTTCGACTGCATGGACCGGCCGTCGATCGTGCGCCGCAACTGCGGGTCAAGGACCACCAGGTCGGCGTCGCTGCCGACCGCGATCGTGCCCTTCCGCGGGTACAGCCCGAACAGCCGCGCCGGGTTCGCCGAGGTGAGCTCCACGAACCTGGTCAGCGAGATCCGGCCGCCCAGGACGCCGGCCGAGAACAGCATCGGCATGATCGTCTCAAGGTCGGCCACGCCCTGCCGGGCCGTCGTCACGTCCAGGGTGTCGTCGATCTTGTCGCGCAGCGACCAGGGCGCGTGATCGCTGCCCAGCGTGTGCACGGACCCGTCGGCCAGGCCCGACCAGATCGCGGCCACGTCAGCGGGCTCGCGCAGCGGCGGCGCGCCGATGTACTTCCCGCCGTCCTGCTCCCGCAGCGCCGCGCTGGTCAGGTACAGGTAGAGCGGACGGCTCTCGACGAAGACCGGCAGGCCCCGGGCCCGGCCGCGGCGGGCTGAGTCGAGCGCGGCCGCGGAGGACAGGTGCACGATGTACACCGGCGACCCGGTCGCCTCGCAGATCGCGACCGCCCGGTCGACCGCGGCCCGCTCGGCCAGCACCGGCCGGCTCTCCGCCCAGCTGGCCAGCCCGCCGCGGCCGGCCGCCAGTAGCTGCTGGCCGGCGAACTGGACCAGCGCCGCGTCCTCGCAGTGCAGCAGCGTCAGCATCCCGAGCCGGCCGGCCGCGCTGATCGCGGCGATCATCCCGGCCGCCTGTGCCTCGAATTCGTCCGAGATCATGAACAGCTTCAGGCTCATGTGCCCCGCGGCGGCCAGGTCCGGCAGTTCGGCCAGGGCCTCCGGCGACGGGCTGGCCATGACCGGGTGCAGCACGTAGTCGACGCTCGCGGTCCCGGCGGCGGCGCCCAGGTCGCGCTCCAGCGCCTGGTGCAGGGACTGGCCCTCGGCCGGGAAGGTCATGTTGCCGATCGTGGTCACGCCCCCGGCGATCGCGGCCCGGGAGCCGCTGCCGAAGTCATCCACCCAGGCCGGGACGCCGGGCTCGGCCGGTTCCGGCGACGAGAGGTGGACGTGCATGTCGATCCCGCCCGGCAGGACCAGCGCGCCCGACGCGTCGATCTCCCGCCGGCCGCGCATCGAGCCGCCGACCTGGCTGATCCGGCCGCCGGAAATGCCCAGGTCACATTCGGCCGAGCTGCCCGCCGTCACCACCGTGCCGCCGCGGACGACCAGATCGCACTCGATTCCGGCGATCGCCCTCACCTCCGTCGCGCGCTCGCCCGGGCGGCGCTCGCCGGCTAGGGTACGACGATCACCGGGCAGTGCGCGTGCCGGGCCAGCCATCCGGAGACCGAGCCGGCCACCTGGTGCCAGCGGTGCCGCGGCGCGCCGACGACCAGTGCGTCCGCGCCCGCCTCGTCGGCGGCGGCCGCGAGTTCCCGGGCCGGGTTCCCGCGCCTGGTGAGCACGCTGACGGCCAGGCCCGCGCGGTCGCAGACCTGGTCCAGCTCGGCGAGCAGCCAGCGGGCGAGTTCGGCGTCATCCCGCCCGGCCCCGATGACCTGCCCGGTCATCGGCTCGCAGGAGATGCCGGGGATGACGTAGACGAGGACGAGGGAGCGGTCTAACCGCCGCGCCATGCCCGCCGCGTAGGCCAGCGCGTTGCGGCTCGACGCGGAGCCGTCGTAGCCGGCCAGCACCGGATGGCCGGCCTCGACGGCCGCCGCCGTCTCCGGCCTGCCCCGCGGATCCGGCCCGGGAGCCGGGTATCCCGGCTGGGGGTCTGAGTGGTTCATGTGCGTTCCTGATGAGTGCTGATGACCGGCTGCACGGGAACATTATCAAGGGCCCTCATGTTAGTTTGTATCAAGCAACTAATCCAGCTTCTGACCTAACCTGGCCTGCCGCTCGGCGAGAACCAACAGCAAGCCCGCACCTCCCGGAGGATGCCCATGCACCGGCCGCGCAGCCCGAGGCTCGCGTATAAGTGGATCGCGCTGTCCAACACGACGCTCGGCGTGCTGATGGCGACGATCAATGCCTCGATCCTGCTGATCGCCCTGCCGGACATCTTCCGCGGCATCGGGGTGGACCCGCTGCAGCCCGGCAATACCAGCCTGCTGCTGTGGCTGATCATGGGCTACATCGTGGTGACCGCGGTCCTGGTGGTCAGCTTCGGCCGGCTGGGCGACATGTACGGCCGGGTCAAGATGTTCAACCTCGGCTTCGCCCTGTTCGCGATCTTCTCCGTGCTGCTCTCGCTGACCTGGATGCATGGCACCGCCGCCGCGCTGTGGCTGATCGTGGTGCGCGTCCTGCAGGGCGTCGGCGGCGCGATGCTGATCGCCAATTCCAGCGCGATCCTCACCGACGCGTTCCCGCATGACCAGCGCGGCCTGGCCCTGGGCCTGAATCAGGTGGCCGGGATCGCGGGCTCGTTCATCGGTCTTGTGCTCGGCGGCGTGCTCGGCCCGCTCGGCTGGCGTTATGTCTTCCTGGTCTCGGTGCCGTTCGGCGTGTTCGGCACCGTATGGTCCTACCGCAAGCTGCGCGAGCTCGGCATCCGCCGGCCGGCCAGGCTCGACTGGTGGGGCAACCTGACCTTCGCCGTCGGGCTGATATCCCTGCTGGCCGGGATCACCTACGGCATCCAGCCCTACGGCGGCCACGTGATGGGCTGGACCAGCCCGCTGGTCATCGGTGCCATCGGCGGCGGCATCGCGGTGCTGGCCGCGTTCTGCCTGATCGAGACCAGGGTGCCGGAGCCGATGTTCCGGCTCAGCCTGTTCCGGATCAGGCCGTTCACCGCCGGCAACGTGTCCAGCCTGCTGGCCGGGCTCGGCCGGGGCGGCCTGATGTTCATCCTGATCATCTGGCTGCAGGGCATCTACCTGCCCCGGCACGGATACAGCTTCAGCCGGACGCCGCTGTGGGCCGGGATCGCCATGCTGCCGCTGACCGTCGGCTTCCTGGTCGCCGGGCCGGTATCCGGCTGGCTGTCCGACCGGTTCGGGGCGCGGCCCTTCGCCACCGGCGGCATGCTGGTGGCCGCGTTCTCCTTCGTGCTCCTGATGCTGCTGCCGGTGAACTTCATCTACTGGCAGTTCGCGCTGATCCTGCTGCTCAACGGCATCGGGATGGGCCTGTTCGCGTCACCGAACCGCGCCGGGATCATGAACAGCCTGCCGCCGGAGCAGCGCGGCGTGGGGGCCGGGATGAGCGCCACGTTCCAGAACTCGGCGCTGGTGCTGTCGATCGGCATCTTCTTCACGCTGATCATCCTCGGCCTGGCCGGCTCGCTGCCCGGGACGCTCTTCCACGGCCTGGTCGCGCAGGGGGTGCCGGCTTCGGACGCCGCGCGGGTCGCCGCGCTGCCGCCGGTCTCGGTGCTGTTCGCGTCGCTGCTCGGCTACAACCCGGTCCAGACGCTGCTCGGGCCCGTGATCAGCCACCTGCCCGCGTCCCGCGCCGCGTACCTGACCGGCCACTCGTTCTTCCCCGCGCTGATCTCCCCGTCGTTCTCCCGCGGCCTCACTATCGCCTTCGGCTTCGCGGCGGCCATGTGCGTGATCGCGGCGCTGGCGTCGCTGCTGCGCGGCGGGAAGTACGTGCACCGCGCTCCGGCCGCCGCCCCGGCCGCCGATGCTCCGGTGGCAGCTGCTCCGGTGACTGCCGCTCCGGTGACTGCCGCTCCGCTGGCCGATGCTCCGGTGGCGGCTGCTCCGGCCGCCGATGCGGTGCCCGGCGCGGCCGGAATCCCGGCCCCGGCCGGCCGGAGCGTCAGCCAGTAAGGGTGGCCCGCAGACGCTTGCGGTCGGTCTTCATCACGCTGGTCAGCGGGACCTGATCGACGATCCGCACCTCGCGCGGGTACTTCACCGCGGACAGCCGGGCCCGGGCGAACTCGACCAGGTCCGCCGGCCCGGCCGCCGATCCCTCGCGGAGCTGCACGAAGGCGACCACCTCCTCGCCGTACTTCTCGTCCGGGCGCCCGACCACGGCCGCCGCCAGCACATCCGGATGCCCGAGCATGACGTCCTCGACGTCGCGCGGGTAAACGTTGTAGCCGCCGCGGATGATCAGGTCTTTGATCCGGTCCACGATGTACAGGTAGCCGTCGGAGTCCAGCCGGCCGATATCGCCGGTATGCAGCCAGCCGTCCCGCAGCGCGTGCGCGGTTTCCTGCTCCGCGTGCCAGTACCCGGTCATGACCATCGGGCCGCGGACGCAGATCTCCCCGTCCTCGCCGGGCCCGGCCGCGGTCCCGTCCTGGCGCTCGATCCGCACCTGCACGCCCGGCGCCGGCCGGCCGACGCTGCCCGGCCGGGCCTGCCCGAGCGGTGACGTGGCGATGATCGCGGCCGTCTCGGTGCAGCCGTAGCCCTCGCCGATCTCCACCTGCGGCAGCCGCCGGCCGAATTCCTCCGCAACCTGGCGCGGCAGCGGCGCCGCGCCGCTGGTGAGCCGCATCAGTGCGGACAGGTCGTAGTCCTCAAGCGGCTGCTGCAGCAGCATCTGCAGCATCGACGGGACCAGCGGGCTGATGTTGACCCGGTGCTCCGCGGCGAGCCTGAGCCACCCGGCGGCGTCGAACCAGCGCATCAGGACGGTGGTGCCCGGGTCCGGTGAGTGCAGCGCCATCACGCTTACCATCAGCCCGTAGACGTGGGACAGCGGCAGCGGCAGCAGCGCCGACCGCAGGGCCTCGCCGTGCGAGGTCGACGTCGCCGCCCAGGATGCGGCAGACAGCGCATCGTGGCTGATCATCACCCCCTTGGACCGGCCGGTCGTGCCGCCGGTGTAGAGCAGCGCGGCCAGCCCGGCCGGATCAGCGTCCACCAGGCCGGTCGCTGCGCTGGCCTCCAATTCGCTGAAAAGCAGCATCCCCCGCTCGCCGCCCGCCTCGGGCGGCTCGCCGCAGACGATGATGCCGCGGACGCCGTCCAGGCCGCCCGCGGCCGCGGTGACCTTGGGCAGGAACTCCGGCGTGGTGACCACGTAGACCGCTCCGCTGTCGGCCAGCACGTGCCGCAGTTCGTCCTCGCTCAGCAGGAACAGCACCGGGGTCGCGACCGCGCCCGCGCGCCACACCGCGTGGTAGGTGATGCCGACCTCCGGGCAGTTGGCCATGCAGACCACCACCCGCTCGCCCGGCCGCAGGCCAGCCGCGCGCAGGCCGCCGCTGACCCGGCGGATCCGCTCCGCGAGCTGCGTTCCGGTCCAGTGCGAGCCCTCGTAGTGCAGCACCGAGCCGGCTGCCACCCTGTCCCACGACTCCTCGGCCAGCCGCTGCAGGCTGCTCCCGGTCGCGCGGGTCACCATCGGTGCGCTCACTCATGCCCTCCCGTCCGGCCCCATTCGTCCTGATCGCAGATTACGGCGATCCGGGGCGCAAGCAACACGGGGACCGCCGTGCCCGGCCCGGAGTGCTAGGCCTGCGGGGCAGGCTGGATGATGCTGAAGGCGGCACCCTGCGGATCGGTGAGGAACGCCATCCGGCCGACCGGGGTGTCGAACGGCTCGGCCAGGACCGTGCCGCCCAGCTCGACTGCCTTCGCCACGGTGGCATCCGCGCCATTGACGGCGAAATACACGTGCCAGTGGTTGGGCACGCCCGGCATCTGCGGCGCGACGGTCCCGCCGACCATCGCGCCGTTGACCAGGAACAGCGTGTAGTCGCCGAAGTCGGTGCCCTCCATCGGCGTGGTCGTCACCCCGAGTACCTGCTCGTAGAAGGCGGCGGCCGCCGGGTTGTCGGTGATCAGCTCGTTCCACATGACGGTTCCCGGCTCATTCACCAGCGAGGCGCCAATGTGCTGATCGGCCTGCCAGAACGCCACGCCGGCCCCGCCCGGGTCGAGCACGAAGGCCATCCGGCCCGCGTTCATCACGTCGAAGGGCGCCATCGCGACCTGGCCCCCGGCCGCCTCGACCTTGGTGACCGCCTCGTCAACGGAGTCGACGGCAAGATAGGTGTTCCACATCGGCGGCACGCCGGCCGCGGCCATGTCCGGTGACTGCGGGGCGATGGCGGCGACGTTCTCCTCGCCGAGCTTCGCCATCGAGTAGGCCTGGCCATCCGGCATCGGCTGGTCGTCGAAAGTCCAGCCGAGCAGGGCGCCGTAAAACGCCTTCGCGGCATCGGCGTCAGTGGTCTGCAGGTCCACCCAGTTCGGTGTCCCCTGCAGATAGGAAGTGCGTGCTGGCATGACGTTCTCCTCCGGGCTGTGGGCGGTATGGGCTGTGGGCAGTAGCTGTGCTCTGGGTGACAGCTTGCCCGGCATGGCGGCCGCTACACGGCGCGGCCGGTAAAGGCGATCAGCCGGTCAAGGGCGCCGTCGTCGGGCCCACCGGAATCGCGGCGGCGAAGCCGTTGTTGCGGCGGACCTCCGGGGTGATGGCCTTCCTGGCGACCTGCAGGACGTACTCGGCGAGCTCACCGGAAACGCTGACTTCCTGGCCGGTGGCCGCGCGAAGTCCCAGGCGTGCACCAGGAACTCGATTGACAGGGGCGCCTCGGCTTCGCCGCCCGGCCGGGTTCTAGAGTGACGGCGCCGGGGCGTTTCCGGCGGTGAAGGAGTACCCGCATGTCACTGCCTCGGGTCGCCGTGCTGGACGACTACCAGGAGGTCGCGCTCACCAGCGCGGACTGGTCGGCCATCGTCGGCCGGGCCGATGTCACGGTCTTCACCGACCACATCGCGGACAGCGGTGAGCTGGCTCGCCGGCTGGCGCCGTACGAAGTGATCGTCGCCATGCGCGAGCGCACCCCGTTCCCGGCCGCGCTGCTTGACCAGCTGCCCGCGCTGAAGTTGCTGATCACCACCGGCATGCGCAATGCGTCCTTCGACCTGGCCGCGGCGAGCCGCCAGGGCGTGACGGTCTGCGGCACTGGCGGATCCGGGCCGGGCGCACCCGAGCTGGCCTGGGGGCTGATCATGGCGCTGGTCCGGAACATACCGCAGGAGGACGCGCTGGTCCGGGCGGGCGGCTGGCAGGCCACCGTGGGCCGCGAGCTGGACGGCCGCACGGTCGGCCTGCTCGGCCTCGGCCGCATCGGGCAGCGCGTGGCGCGCTACGCGCACGCCTTCGACATGGACGTCATCGCCTGGAGCCAGAACCTCACCGATTCCGCCGCCCGCTCGGCCGGGGCGCAGCTCGTCACCAAGGCGGAACTATTCGCCCGGGCCGACATCGTGTCGGTCCACCTGCAGCTCTCGGGCCGCACGGAAGGCCTGGTCGGCGCCGGCGAGCTGGCGCTGCTCGGGCCGAATGGCTACCTGGTCAACACCTCGCGCGGCCCGATCGTCGATGAGGCCGCGCTCGTCTCCGCGCTGCGCGGCAACGTCATCGCCGGCGCCGGGCTGGACGTGTTCGCGGTCGAGCCGCTCCCGGCCGGCCATCCGCTGCGATCCCTGCCGAACACCGTGATCACGCCGCACATCGGCTACGTAACCGCGCAGGCCTACCAGGTCTTCTACCGGGACATCGTGGCGGACATCGCGGCCTGGCTGGACGGGTCACCGGTTCGCGTCCTCAGCTGACGGCGGCCGGGTTGCGCGGGCCTGCGGCGGCCAGGACGGGCGCTCTCCGGCGGATGCCGGCGGCCCGGCGTAGCCTCTCCGCATGCGCACAGATCTGGACTATGTCGCTCACCTCACCGGGGAGTCGGCCCGCTTCGGCGAGGCGATCCGCGCGGCCCGGCCGGACGAGCCGGTGCCGTCCTGCCCGGGCTGGACCGCTGATGACCTGCTCTGGCATCTCGGCGAGGTGCAATGGTTCTGGGCCGCGATCGTCCGCGAGAACATCGCCGGCCCGCGGGCGGACGAGCTCAAGCCCGAGCGCCCGGCGGGCCGGGCCGGGCTGCAGGCGTTCTATCAGCGCGCTAGCCGCGACCTCGCCGAGGTCCTCGCCGCGTCGGCGCCCGACACAGCGGCCTGGTCCTGGTCGGAGGACCAGACCGTGGGCTTCATCCGCCGCCGTCAGGCGCACGAGGCGCTGATCCACCGGATCGACGCCGAACTCACCGCCGGCCGCCGCACCCCGGTCGACCCGCTGCTGGGCGCGGACGGAGTCGATGAGGCGCTGCGCGTCATGTACGGCGGCCTGCCCGGGTGGGGCAGGTTCACGCCCGACGACGCGAAGTCGCTCCGGCTTGCGGCCACCGATACCGGCGACGCATGGTTCGTGACGCTGGGTCGCTTCACCGGCACCGATCCCGGCGGGACCAGCTACGACGAACCCGACATCCACGCGGCCGAGACGGACCCGGGCGGCCCGGCCGCCGCCACGGTCGCCGGCCGCGCCGCCGATCTTGACTGCTGGCTATGGCACCGGCCGCCGGTCGCCCGGATCGAGCGCTCAGGCGACGCCGAAGTGCTCAGCGGCTTCGAGTCAGCCATCGCGCCCGGCATCAGCTGACGAGCGCGGCCGGCCCAGTCTCATCCATCGCCTTGGTTCGGCGGCGGGGACTCGTGGTCGCCCACGGCTAGCTCGCCACCCAGCGCGAACCCGGCCGACAGGCTGAGGTCGTCGCCGCTCCAGAAGCGCCCGGCGTCATACCAGTTGGCCCGCCGCTTGCCCGGTAGCAGGCCCATGGCCTGGTAGGTGAGCGCGAGCACTTCCGCGCAGTAGGCGGTCTCCAGGCCGGCCTCCCGCGCGCCGGGGGCCGCCTCCGGGCCGGCCTCTCCGGTCGCCGCGGCGGATCGGCGGCACCCGGCCGGACAGCCAGCGCGACGCGAGCCGGGCGGTGGAGGGAAATGGCGTGCCGTCCATCCGCGCGATGGCGCGCAGCACGGCGTCTTCCATCTCGGCCGTGACCGCCGGGTCGAGCTGGCGCAGCCACGCCCGCTGCCCGTATCTGGTCGTCCAGAGCAGGACAGCCGCGCGCAGTTCGTGCAGCTGGACTCCGCGCTGACGAGTACCGGACCACAGGTCAGGCAGCGATCGGCCGAGTTCGGCGTGCCACATCAGCGGCGGCAGGTCGCCGATGACCACGGACATGCCGACGTGGTTGACCGGGCTGTTGGTCGCCACCCGGATCGCCCGGTCGGCGGCCGTGTGCCCGCGGAACAGCCACACGTCGCCCGTCCGGGTCAGGTCATGGGCCTCATCCAGGGTGATGCTCGCCGCCGGCACAGTCGTAGCATAGGCAGGTGCGCTGGTGGAAAGTACTGGGACTGGCTGGCTTCGCGGGCGTCGCGGCCAGCGGGGTGGTGATCGCCCGGGCCGAACGGCAGCGCCGCGCCTACAGCCCGCAGGAGATCACCGAGCGGCTGCATGCCCGGCTCGCCGAGGCGTCCGGCGACGAGGCGTCCGGTGGCGAGGCATCCGGCACCGGGCCGCCCGCCGCTGACGCGGGGCAGCCCGCGGCGGAAACGCGCGCCGCGACATCGCCGGCTCCTGAGCCGGGGCTGGGTGGCGAGACCGGGCGGCTCATCCGCGGCCGGTTCCGGTCGGCCGGCTGACAAAACCGCGGGCTGAGTCGCGGCGGCCCGCCGCGGCTGATCCGGCCGCCAGCAGAGCGAATATGTCCTACACTCGCCAGCGAAGGGGAGTAGTCCTTCGCTGACTGATCGACATGCTGGTGCGCTGACCGCACCCGGTCGTCAGGCCCCAGGCAGGGGTGGACGAGACCTTCGCCGATGAGCCCGGCTCATCAGGCGGGTCTCTTCCTGTGCCCGCGTGGTGGCCGGGCCGGGAAGGCAGCTGCCTGGTGTCTGATCTCGCATTGCCGGCGACCGTATTTGCCGTCACGTTCGTGGTGGAGCTACCGGACAAATCACTGTTCGCATCGCTGCTGCTCGGCGCCCGCTATCAGGCCGGGCAGGTCTGGCTGGGCGTCATGGCCGCATTCGCCGTGCACGTGGTGCTGGCCGTCACGGTCGGCAGCCTGCTGACCGCGGCGCCGCACCGGGTCGTCGAGATCGTCAGCGCGGCACTGTTTCTCGGCGGCGCAGTGTGGATGCTGAAATCAAGGCCCAACGACGAAAACGAGCCAGGACCGGATGCGGCCAGGTTCGGCGCGGCGCCGCGTCGTGCCATCCGGGTCTTTGCGACCAGCTTCGCCGTGGTGTTCATCGGTGAATGGGGGGATGTCACCCAGATCACTACCGCCAATTTCGCCGCCCGCTATCACGACCCGCTGATTGTGGGCGCAGCCGCGCTAGCCGCGTTGTGGACGGTGTCCGGGCTGGCCGTGTTCGTCGGCCCGAAGGTCATGGGGCGCTTCCCCGAACGATCGATCCGCATCGCCGGCACGGTGGCCCTGACCGGCTTCGGCATCTACAGCCTGCTCCAGGCCTTCGCGTCCTGACCGTCGAGGTAGCTGCGGCCACGGCCGGCCAGCCGCTCAGCGCGGTCCGGGCCAATACGCACGTAAACAGCGGCCGCCGATGGGGCGCTTTCCGCAGCCGTTCTTGCCATGCTGGGGGCTACAGTGGGGATGTTGCTCCGGACCCCGGCGGCGGCAGGCGCGAGAATGTCGCGGCTGCGCAAGTTTCCGGAGTTTCTTTCATTTCCCGCGTACGGACCGGTGCTGGCCTGACCCGTCGGAGGTAGCAATGCGAATCGGAACGCTCCTGCTGGTCATCTGGCTGATTATCGGAGCCATTGCGGCGGGCCAGCGCCACTACTTCAGCAGCTCCCACCCCAACTGCGCCAAGACGAGCACGATCGCCGTGACCATTATCGCGGGCCCGCTCAACTACTTTGGCGTCAATCCGAAGGTCTCGTGCCAGGGACCTCAGCCGAGCAACTGACCCGGCACGCCGGAACCGCGCCCCGCGAGAACTCGCGGGGCACGGTTACAGATCCTGGGCCCTCGCTAGCGCCGCACGGTCCGCCTGGACTGGTTGGTGACCAGGTGGTAGATGAGCAGCAGGACGGCTGCGCCGAGGATGGCGGTGATCCAGGTGGAGAGGTTGAAGAAGCCCTGCAGGGCGTGGTGATGCAAGTGGAAAATCTTGGTCGCGACCCAGCCGCCGAGCAGCGCTCCGACGATGCCGATCACGCAGGTCAGGATAAGGCCCTGCTGTCTTCTGCCCGGGATCAGCATATTGGCGATGAGGCCCGCGAACAGGCCGAGAACGATCCAAGCGATGATGCCCATAACCGACTCCTTAGTCAGTGACCAGGTGAGGTACGCGGTAGTCAGTCATGCTGGGTAGATCGCGGGGGGAGAGTGTTCTCCCTGGGGGTGCTCACCGTCCTTCAGCCGAGGCGTCTTTCCGGCACCTGTCCGGGTACGAGGAAAAAAAATCCGAACCCTGCTGTGCAGTTACGAGTATCCCTCGAGTACTGCTGCCTGGGTCCGGAGCTAAAGCCACTTTACTCTGTCCTGACTCGCCCGCATAGGCCATTCTGCGGCCAATAACGCAGCGGAGCCAGGATCATTCTCGCGGTGCTCACGTTGGTGGTTACGCTGGGTTGTCGCGCGGGCAACAGTTTTGAGCGCCGCATATGCTTGCTATGAGCACTTGCTCAGGCAGCCTGACCCGAGTTCCGATCAGGTCTAGACCATACGCCGGTCTCGAGACCCGCCTCGCTGCACGATCTTCCGGCGAGGCGGCTGCGATGACGAAGGCGCGAGATGACCGTACCGGCCAGTTTCCAGCCTGCGCGTTTCCAGCCTGCGCGCGGCGCGGCTCCGGCCGGGGGCAGCAGGACGCGCCGGGCCATGCCGCGAGTGTCCCGGCCCGATGATTCCGGATCGCCGCGGTGCGCCGCCGATGGCCGGACCCGCATGCCCGGTCGGCTCGGAACCTGGCTGAGCGGTGGTCAGCATCCGGATGGCCGGTCTGGTAGCGATCTTGTCCCAGGGCGGGACGGATGGTCTCGGGGCGGTGTCCGCCGGGTTGTGCGCCGAGGTGCTGGGGATGAGCGGGGTGGCGGTGAGCGTGCCGCTGGCGGGCGGCGGCGACGTGGTCTGGCGGACTGACGGGGTCAGCGCCAGGCTGGACGACCTGCAGTTCACGCTGGGGCAGGGGCCCGGCATTGATGCCGTGGCGGCCGGTGAGCTGGTCCTGGAGCCCGATCTTGGCGTCGTGCCGGCCGCGCGGTGGCCGGTGTTCACGCCGGCTGCGCTGGAGCTGGGAGTGCAGGCGGTGTTCGCGGTTCCGCTGCAGATCGGCGCGATCCGGGTGGGGGTGCTGCTGGCGCAGCGTGATGCGCCGGGCCTGGCCGATGGCGGGGTGCTAACTGACATGCTGGTTTTCGCCGATGCCGCCACCGGCGCATTGCTGGGATCGGGTACGGACGGGTCGGGACCGCGGTGGCTGTCGGATCAGCCGTCCGGGTACCGGGCCAAGGTGCACCAGGCCACCGGCATGATCAGCGTCCAGCTCGGGGTGAATCAGGCTGAGGCGCTGGTCAGGTTGCGGGCATATGCGTTCAGCGAGCGCCGTGCGGTGGCTGACGTGGCGGCCGACGTGGTGGCACGGCGGACGAGGTTCGGTGAGAATGGCGATTGACAGGACCAGCGGCCGGCCCGCTGGTCATGCTGACGTGGGTGCTGTGTCGGATGGCTTGAGAGGTAAGGCAATGGACCGGGAACGGCAGCTCGCGGAGACCTTCGTGGAGTTGGCGGACACGCTGGTCGACGATTTTGACGTCATCGATTTCCTGCAGACCCTGGCCACCCGTTGCGTTGAGCTGCTCGATGTGGCCGCCGCCGGGATTGTGCTGGCCGATCAGGGCGGGCTGCTGCGGACGGTGGCGGCCTCCGATGAGCGGGCCCGGCTGCTGGAGCTTTTCGAGGTGCAGACCGACGAGGGTCCGTGCCGTGATTGCTATCAGCAGGGATCCGCGGTGGTCAACGTGGACCTGGACGGCGCGCGCGAGCGCTGGCCGCGGTTTACTCCGCGGGCGATCGCCGGGGGCTTCCGGTCAGCCAACGCCCTGCCGCTGCGGTTGCGCAGCCAGGTAATCGGCTCGCTCAACTTGTTCCACGCAGGCACCGGCGGCCTGGACAGCGCGGAACTCCGGATGGCGCAGGCGCTGGCCGACGCCGCCACCATCGGCATTCTCCAGCAGCGCTCCATCCGCCGCGGCGAAGTCGTTGCCGGGCAGCTGCAGGCGGCGCTGACCAGCCGGATCGTCATCGAGCAGGCCAAGGGCGTGCTGGCCGAAAGGCTGCGGATAAGCACCGACGACGCGTTCGCGATGCTGCGCACGGCCGCCCGGTCCCGCAACCGGCTGCTGTCCGACCTGGCCCGCGAAGTGGCCAGCGGCTCCGACGCCGCGGAGCTGCTGCCGTAGCGCTGGTGCGGCGTTCCGGCAGCGCCGTGCATTCTGCACTGCGTCAGCGCTCGTCCTCCGGTGGCCTGATCGGGCGTCGCGGCGGGACATTCGCCTAGACCGGCGGGACGTTCGCCTCTGCCTGCGGGGGTGCCGGGAGCAGGATCGTCGGCTCTATATCCCCTGCAGAAGCGAGATGGCGATGCGAGCACTTGTGTACCACGGTCCGGGCATAAAGGCCTGGGAAGAAGTTCCGAAGCCGGAAATCATGGCCGACACCGACGCGATCGTGCGGGTGGACGCGACCACGATTTGCGGTACGGACCTGCACATTCTCAAGGGCGATGTCCCGATTGTCACTGACGGCCGGATCCTCGGCCACGAGGCGGTCGGGACGGTGGAGTCGGTGGGCAGCGGCGTGAAGACGGTGAAAGCCGGCGATCGCGTCCTGGTGTCGTGTGTCTCCGTCTGCGGGACCTGCCGGTTCTGCCGCGAGGGCCGTCCCGGGCAGTGCCTGGGCGGTGGCGGCTGGATCCTGGGCTACCTGATCGACGGCACCCAGGCCGAGTATGTCCGGGTGCCGTTCGCTGACGCCTCGACGTACCCGGTGCCGGACGGCGCCGCCGACGAGGACATCCTGATGCTGGCGGACATCCTGCCGACCGGCTATGAGGTCGGCGTGCTGAACGGCGGGGTGCGGCCGGGCGACGTCGTCGCGGTGGTCGGGGCCGGCCCGGTGGGCCTGTCCGCGATCATGGGCGCGAGCCTGTACAGCCCGAGCCACATCGTGGCGATCGACCTGGCTGACTCCCGGCTGGAGGCAGCGAAGCTATTCGGCGCGGATGTGACCGTGAACAACAGCCGCGAGGATGCGGTGGAAGCGGTCCGCTCGCTGACCGGCGGGCTGGGCGCCGACGTGACGATCGAGGCGGTCGGGATGCCGGGCACCTTCGAGCTGGCCGTTGAGCTGGTGCGGCCCGGCGGCCGGATCGCCAACATCGGCGTGCACGGCGCGCCGGCCACCCTGCACCTGGAGGAGCAGTGGATCAGGGACATCACCATCACCACCGGCCTGGTCGACGCGTACTCCACGCCGACGCTGCTGCGGCTGCTGGCCAGCGGCCACGTCGACGCCGGGCGGTTCATCACCCATCGCTTCGCGCTCGGCCAGATGGATGAGGCCTACAGCGTGTTCGCCCGGGCCGCCGACACCGGTGCGCTCAAGGTCGTCCTGAGCCGCGCGTCCTAGCCCGGCGCGCCGCATGCTGACGCCCGGCCGGGCGGTCATTCCTGACCCCGGCCGGGCGTCAGCTATCTCGCGGCTGCGCGCGGCGGTCTCGCGGCTGCGCGCGGTCCGATAGGCCGGTTTTGCGGCCGCGGCGGTCTCGCGGCGGCGGGCGATAACCGCGCGGCTAGCGGGATGGCCCGGCGGGGGCATGGTCGTGCTGGTCGCTGGCCGGACCGCCCGGCCCGGGTGCCGGCGGGGGACCGTTCATCATCTTGAGCATTCCGATGCCGCCGGTGCGGACGAAGCGGTAGCACAGGGCAGCGGCGAGGACCAGGAAGATGATGTTCAGGATGGTGGTGTAGTTCCACTGGATGGATGCCTCGATCACCTTGGCGTGCCGGCCGGCCGGGATGAGGCCGAGGCTGCCAAAGATCAGCTCGACGAGGTATCCCGCGGCGGCCATCGTGGCGTAAAAGGTGGCCAGGATGAACAGCATCATCCGCGTCCCGTAGTACTTCCGGTAGATCACCAGGATCGGAATGATGATCAGGTCGGCGAAGAGGAACGCCACGACGCCGCCGAAGCTGATCCCGCCGTTCCACAGGACCGCGGCCAGCGGGACGTTGCCGATGGAGCAGACGAAGCTCAGCAGGCTCACGACCGGCCCGATCAGCGGCCCCCACAGTTTCGACGCCAGCGGGTGCCCGGACAGGAAGAGGTGGCCCCAGAAGCTGTCCGGGACCCAGGCCGCGACCGCCCCGGCGATCAGCAGCCCGATCACGATGTCGCGAATGACCGCCGCCCACTCCATCACGAAGATGTGCGACACCGAGGTGAACCCCGGCCGGGAGCGGAGCCGCTGCCAGAGGCTGCCGCCGCCCTGAATGGTCATATCCATCGCGGCGTGCCCCTCCATGGATCCGGCCAGGCCCCGGGCGGCCTGGGCACCGGCCGCGTCCAGCAGCCGCTGGCGCAGCAGGAGCCGGAACAGCAGCGCCAGCAGGATGATCATGATCGGGCCGCCGACGAACTCCGCCAGGGTGAACTGCCAGCCGATCAGCAGGGCCAGGATGACGCCCAGCTCCACGACCAGGTTGGTGGAGGCGATCTCGAAGGCCATCGCGGCGGTGAAGCTCGCACCCTGGCGGAACAGGGACCGGGCCAGCGCCACGGCCGCGTACGAGCACGACGACGACGCCGCGCCGAACCCGGTGGCGATAGCCAGCGTCCGCGGCCGGTCATCACCCAGCCGCCGGATGATCGTGCTACGCCGCACTACCGCCTGCACCACCGCCGACAACGCGAAGCCCAGGATCAGCGCCCAGAGGATCTGCCAGGTCATCGACCCGGCGATGGCCAGGGCATGGCCCAGGGCGTGCAGCGCCCGCACGGCATTCTCCTTCCCCGGCTGGCGGTCGCGTTACCGCGAAGGTCACGACCGGACCAGGATCGTAGTCGCCCGGCCGACCCGGCAAGTCCTGCCAACTATACCCCCTAGGGGTATTTTGGCTCGCGGTGCGGGGGCGGCTTCCGGGCGGGGCTGCGCATCCATGCACGCCGGAACGCTCAGCTTCACCGCCGCGGTGGCGGGGACCTACCGCTACCTGTGCCCGGTCCCCGGGCGCGCGCAGGAAGGCATGGCCGGGGCGTTCATCGTCAGCGCGGCCTGAACGACCGGCCCGACCGTTCGGACCGGTCCGGACCGGTCCGGGGCATGGCGGGAAACGGGCCGGTCCCGGGCATGGCGGGAAGAGGTCAGGTGTGTGCCTGCCCGGCGGCGGCGCTGACGCAGCCGCTGCCGCGGCCCCGGTCATCCTCCGCCGACGCCGAGGGCCGTGAGCAGGACCAGGACCACCGTGGTGACGGCGAAGATGCCGTGGCCGATGACGACGGGCAGCGGGAAATGACGTTCCGGCGGAACGGCCGCCGGGGCCTGCGCATCGTCAGCAGCAGCGGCCGGCGCCCGGTACACCGCGACCCAGCGGATGGCCATGGTCAGGCCCAGCAGGGCCACGGCGACCAGGATCAGGGCCGCGGTAATGGCCAGCTGCCGCACGTCAGTGATGAGGTACAGCACCCACACGACCAGGCCGCTGACGGCGAGCAGGACGTGGGTGCTGATCACGGGCACCGGCAGCCGGGTGGCGGCGGCCGACTGGAACTCGCGGTCGTATTCGATCAGCCAGATGGCCAGTAAGTACAGCCCGGCGGCGGCGGTAGTGAGCCACGTGATGAGAGCGACGACCGTCATGGGCAGTCCTGTCCTGGGCATGGCGCTGGAGTACCGGCCAGCGGTCCCGCCGATCGGCGCCGGACACGGCGGATCAGACGGCACGCCGGATACAGTCAGCGGAAATGCGCGCTAACCATCCTGTAGACGGACGGGCCCGGCCAGCAGTTCACCCGCCTGCTCACCCGGCCCTGCGGCCGGCCGGAGAACCTCGTGCATGACTCGCCGTCCGGGCTTCGCTGGCAGCCGGTGAGCGCGCGCGACATCCCGGCCATCGTGGCGCTGTACGCGGAGGCACTCGCGGTCGACGGCGGTCAGCCCTATGCGGGCGATGAGGCGTTGCTGCGGCGCTGGTACACCGGCGGGATCGAGGCATCGCTGGCCGCCTTCGATGGCGGCCGGCTGGTCGGCGTGTGCGCGCGGCGGCACGCCAGCACCGGGGACGGGCCGAGGTCGGTGATCGCCGGGCAGGTCGCGCCCGGGTACCGGGGCCGCCGGATCGGGGCCCGGCTGCTGGATGCCGCGCTGGACGGCGCGGATCCCGCCACCGGCGTGCTGGTGGAGAACGAGTCGCTGACCGGCTCCGCCGATGCGCTCTACCGCAGCCGCGGCCTGCATCCTGTCTTCGCCGAGGACGTCATGACCCTGGCCCTGGCCGACGGCGGGCCCGCGGTCGCGCGGCCGGCTCAGGCGGGGGATCCGCGGCTCACCGGCCTGCGGTTCACCGAGTGGAGCGGCCCGGCGGCGGCACGTTTCTACGCGGTGTACACCGCCGCGTTCGCCGGCCGGCCCGGCTTCCCCGGCTGGCCGGCCAGCGAATGGATCGAGCGGATCAGCGGCGACCCGGACTTTCGCGCGGACTGGACCCTGCTGGCGTCGGTGGCAGGCGCCGACGCCGGCTTCATCGCGGGCGATACCGGCGGCTGGATCGCGCAGGTCGGCGTCGTGCCGGCCGCGCGCAGGCAGGGAATCGCCACCCGGCTGATCGTCGAGGTGCTCGCGCCGCATGCGGGAGGCCGGCGAGACCCGGGCCGTGCTCGACGTCAACGTGAACAATCCCGCCGCCATCGGCCTCTACGAGCGGCTCGGCTTTGCCCGGGCCGGGCGCCGCGCGCGTTACGAGCCCGCACCGCCCGTGCGGCCCCCGCCCGCCGTGCGGCCCCCCGGGCCGCCGCGCGGGCGGGAGTAAACTGGCCAGTGTGACTATCTGGGCGCCGTAATCGCAGCGTCACGCAACGAAATGGGGCGCCATGGATAAGGCCAACTCGGGCGCTGGGCCGGCTGGCATTTCGTCGGCGACGGTCGCATTCGATGTCCCGTCAGCGCAGCTCCTGGCGGATCAGGCCGCCATTATCCAGGATCTGCAATTCGTCATGGAGTGCTGCAAGCGCCTGCTCAGCGAGCTGGTGAAACCCGAGGACGAGCGCGACCCCGTCGTGCCGCAGGCACTCTGGTCGGCGGCGCTGGTGGCCTACGCCCGCTGCTTTAGCACCGGAAAGCGAAAGCGGTTCGGGCTCACGATTGAGGACGTGCGGACGCTGCCGCTTGAGGGCGCGGTGGCGGAGTACCACAAATGGCTTATCGGCATGCGCAATACGAACGTCACGCACCCGGCCGACCCGTCCGAGAACGTCAGGGTGGGAGCGGTGCTGTCGCCGCCGCCGGCCGACCGGCGGCTGCAGGGCATCGTCATCCTGCCCCGGAGCCGGGTGCTGGTGGATGAGACCGGCGTGCGGCAGATGGGCGGGCTGGCCGCGGAGCTGGCCAAGCAGGTCGCCGAGAACGCCAAGGAGCAGCAGGACGTCGTGCTCGCGGACGCGCAGTTGCTGAGCATGGACGTCCTGTACGCCCTGCCGCCGCTGCCCACGCAAGGACCCGCCGCGGACGCGCCCGGCGACGCCCGGTAGCTCGCCGGCGCCACCGCCGCGGGCCACCGCAGCGGGCCACCGCGACGGCCGCGCCCCCGCAGCTGGTGCTGGATTCGGCAACGTCGGCGAGCGGGCCATCGAGCCCGGCATCGCCGCCGTCGCTGACCTGCTGCGATGAGGAAGAGGATGCCGTAATGCAGTAATGCAGTAGCGCGTACTGAGCCACCGTCGGCTGGCCCCGGCTACTGGCCGTGGGTGGTGCCGCTGTGGTACTCGGTGTAGGTGTAGGGGTTGTCGAGGATGTGCGTCTCGGGCACGTCGGGGTTCATGCCCTTCGCCCACGCCTCCTCGCCGAGCGCCGAGCGCAGGTACTCCACGGTCCGCCCGATCGCGCTCCGCGCGGCGGCCAGGTCGGTCGCCCACCAGGCGGTGGTCGTACTTGACCACCCGGCCGTTGACCACGACCGTGTGCACGTCGCCGCGCTGGGCCTGGAAGGCCACGTGACCGTAGGGGTTCAGCATCGGGAACATCACGGGGGAGTGCTCGTTCTTGATGAGGACGATGTCGGCCTTCTTGCCCACCTCGATGCTGCCCAGGTCGCTACTCCGGCCTAGCGCGTGCGCGCCGCCGCGGGTGGCCCAGTCGACGACGTGCTCGGCCCGCAGCGAGAGGTGCGTGACGGTGTTGCCGCTGGCGTGCGCCTCCAGGTGCTCGCGGGAGCGGTCGGCGCCCAGCGTCGCGCGCATCGCGGAGAACAGGTCGGCGCTCCACCACACCGTGGTGTCCATCGACAGCGACACCGGGATCCCGTGCCCGCGCAGCGCCCAGGTGGGCGGGTAGCCCTGGCCGGCGCTCTGCTCGCTCTCGGTGGAGACCGAGGCAGAGCCGCCGGTGGCGGCGATGCGGTGGTAGGAGTCCTCGGACAGCGTCGCGGCGTGCACGTACACGGTCTGCGGGGTCATGAAGCCGTGCTCGTGCATCAGCCGGATGCCGTCGTCGTTGGTCGCGCCCCACACTCCGGCGTGGGTGGTGACCGGCACGCCGAGTTCGCGGGCCACCTCGAACGCTGGCCCGCTCCGGGAAGGCCGGGTCGCCGGTGACGTCGAAGGCCAGCTGGAAGCCGAGCATGTCGTCGCCGGGGATGTGGCGGTTGGCGAAGTCGCGGAACTCCGGGGACGTCGATCCACTCCGCCGGGGCCTGCTGGATGTTGCCGTAGGCCAGCACGAACCGGCCCGGAACCTCTCGCAGCGCGTCGACGGCCGCCTCGGCATGCTCGACGGTCTGCAGGCCGTGCGACCAGTCGACGGTGGTGGTCACGCCCGCGTCGATGGCCTCGATTGCGCCGAGCAGGTTGCCGGCGTAGACGTCCTGCGGGCGGAACGCCTTGCCCCATTCCAGGTAGTACCAGACGAAATACTGGGTCAGCGTCCAGTCGGCGCCGTAGCCGCGCATCGCGGTCTGCCACATGTGCCGATGCGTGTCGATCATGCCCGGCATCACGATGCCGCCGGTGGCGTCGATCTCGATCGTCGCCGTCCGGCACCTGCAGGGCCGGGCCGACCGCGGCGATCCTGTCCTCAATCACCAGCACGTCGCTGCCGGTCAGCACCTGCCGGGCATTGTCCATGGTCAGCACGGTGCCGCCGCGGAACACGACGGGACGGCCGGAGCCGAAGTGGTTCGGATCGCTCATCGTTCTGGCTCCTCTGCGCGGGCCGTCCAGGACAAGATGGCCGTCCGCCAGGCCGGCCACCGTCGAAGTGCGGCCATTGTTCGAGGGGTGGGGGAGGGTGTGATGGCGCGGGCCGGGGTCCGGGGGGGGGGGGGCGTTCCGGGGGGCCACGACCGCGTTTCTGCCCGGCCCGGGCATTAGCCGCGACTTCAGCGGCCCGGGCAGAAAGGGCTGGCGGACGCTGGGGAATTCCGCACCGCCCGCCCCGGGTTGTGATCGTGGCGTGTTATCGGGCACGGTATGGGCAGGTAGACGGAGCTCCGGCATGGATCCCGGGCGCGGCGGAAAGAGGACGCATGGCCATCGCAACCATTAACCCTGCCACCGGGGAGACCCTCAAGACCTATGGCGAGCTCAGCGACGCCGAGATCGAGCGCTGCCTCGCGGCGGCCGCCCGGGCGCATGCCAGCTACCGGCTGACTGACTTCGAGGCCCGCGCGGGCTGGATGCGCCGGGCGGCCGACATCCTCGACAGCGAGAACGAGCAGATCGCGGTGATGATGACCACCGAGATGGGCAAGACGGTGGCCGCGGCGCGCCAGGAAGTAGCCAAGTGTGCGAAGGCCTGCCGCTCTACGCCGACCATGCCGCGGGGTTCCTGGCGGACGAGCCGGCCGACGCCGGCGCGGTGGGCCGCCAGGCCTACGTCACTTACCAGCCGATCGGGCCGGTACTGGCGATCATGCCGTGGAACTTCCCGCTCTGGCAGGCCATGCGCTTTGCCGTCCCGGCCCTGATGGCGGGCAACGTCGGGCTGCTCAAGCACGCCTCGAACGTGCCGCAGACGGCGCTGTTCATGCAGGACCTGTTCGCCCGGGCCGGTTTCCCGGAGGGACCTTCCAGACCCTGCTGATCGGCTCGCGAGGTCGAGGGCGGTGCTGCACGATCCCCGGGTGACCGCCGCCACGCTGACCGGATCGGGCCGGCCGGCCAGTCGGTCGCCGCCATCGCGGGCGACGAGATCAAGAAGGTCGTGCTGGAGCTGGGCGGCAGCGACCCGTTCATCGTCATGCCGTCGGCCGACCTGCGACGGCGGCCAGGATCGGCGCCGTGGCGCGCTGCCTCAACAACGGCCAGTCCTGCATCGCGGCCAAGCGCTTCATCGTGCACGACGATGTCTACGACGAGTTCGAGCGCCGCTTCGTCGCCGAGATGGCGGGCAGGTCGGCGACCCGATGGACGAAGCACCGATATAGGCCCGCTGGCCACCGAGCAGGGCCTGAGACATGGAGGAACTCGTCGCGGACGCCGCGGCGAAGGGCGCGCGGGTGCTGTGCGGCGGCGTCGTGCCGGAAGGCACCGGCTGGTACTACCCGCCGACCGTGCTGGCCGGCATCACCCCCGAGATGCGGGTGCACACCGAGGAGGTCTTCGGCCCGGTGGCCACGCTCTACCGGGTCGCGGACATCGATGAGGCCATCGAGCTGGCCAACGGCACCGAATTCGGGCTGGGCGCCAACGCCTGGACTGACGACGAGCAAGAACGAGCACGCTTCGTCCGTGACCTCGACGCCGGGATGGTGTTCATCAACGGCAACGTCACCTCGTACCCGCAGCTGCCCTTCGGCGGCGTCAAACCTCCGGCCACGGCCGCGAACTGGCGGCGGAAGGCATTCGCGAGTTCTGCAACATCAAGTCGGTGTGGGTCGGCAGCCCGTCCGGCAGCTGACTCGGCCGCGGACCGCGGGGAACCCGGAACGGTGGGCCCGGGGCGTGACGTGCTGTGCCGGCGAGAGGACCTCCGATGAGTCACTCAGGTGGGGGCCTGGCGGTGAACGCCATGGTCAACTACGATAGCCTGTGGTTTTCCGGCCTGCCAGCCGAGATCGGCGATGAACCCGGGCTTCCAATGGCCCGGGCCGTGAGAGGACCTAACAAAACGATGAACGTCACTCGAGGTGGGGGACTCGGCGGTGATCGCCGTTGTCAACGACGATGGCCTGTGTTCTACTGGCAGGCCATCGGTACCGCGCCGTGGAACCCGGACTGTCCGGGCCCGGCGGCGCGTGACCCGCGCCGTAGCTGCCGGGCGCGCCGTCACCGGGCCCCCGGCCTGGTCCGGGCGAGGTCCAGGCGTCCGCGACCATATTCGCCAGGCCTTTCCCGGGCCGCCAGCCGAGATCGGCGCGGATGCGGTCGGACGAGGCGATCAGGACGGCCGGATCGCCCGCCCGCCGGGGCGCCATCGGGCGGGGATGTCCCGCCCGGTCACGTCCCGGCACGCGGCCAGCACCTCGCGGTTCGAGAAGCCAGTCCCGCTGCCCAGGTTGTAGATCGGGTGCTCGCCGGGAACGCAGGCCGATAGGGCGAGCAGGTGCGCGCGGGCCAGGTCGGACACGTGGGTGTAGTCCCGTACGCAGGTGCCGTCGGCGGTGGGGTAATCATCGCCGAAGATGCTGACCTGGCCGTCTTCGCTCAGCGCGACCGCCAGGACGTTCGGGATGAGGTGGGTCTCCGGCGCATGCCGCTTGCCGAACCAGCTGCCGTCCGCGACCTGGTGCGCGCCGGCGATGTTGAAATACCGCAGGCTAACCGCGCCGGTCCCGTGCATGCGGGCATGCTCGGCCAGGGCCGTGTCCACGGCCACCTTCGAGGCGCCGTACGGACTGGTCGGCCGGGGCGGGGCGGTTTCCCCGATCGGGACGCTCTCGGGCTCGCCGTAGGTGGCCGCCGTCGAGGAGAAGACGATGCTCGGGGTCTGCGCCTGGCGCATCGCCTCCAGCAGGGCCAGCGTCCCGCCGAGGTTCTGGTGCCAGTACAGGGCGGGCTCGGCGGTGGACTCGGCCACCAGCGACTTGGCCGCGAAGTGCAGCACGGCGTCGAAACCGCCCGCGAGTATCCGCCCCGCATCGTTCCTCAGGTCACCGCGGATGAACGCCGCGCCAGCCGGAACCGCGTCAGCGTGCCCGGTCGACAGGTCGTCCAGCACGACGACCTCGTCGCCGGCCGCGACGAGCTGGGCGGCGACGACACGGCCGATGTATCCGGCGCCGCCCGTGACAAGCAGTCTCATGGGTCTCCGGTCGTCCGGCTGGTCACGGGAGCCGATCAGGTTCCCGCAGGTCATTGGGCGTGACAAAGGCGATCAGCTGAGCCCCGCCCGGGCCGAGCCGGGACCAGGCGCCGGCGAACGCCAGGACCGCGATCGCGGCCGTCGGGAACTTGGCCGCCGCCCGCTGCGTCAGGCCGGCCGCGGTGTCGCCGTCCGGGCTGGCCGCCAGCGTCAGGGCCAGGTCCTGGAGGCCGGGGTTGTGCCCGATGATCATCATGCTGGATGTCTCGGGGCCGGCCTGCCTGGCCAGCCGCAGCAGGGTCCCGGAGTCCGCGGCATAGACCTGATCCTGGTAGCTCACCGGCGGCGGGCCGGCGCCGAGTTCCGGCACCATGAGCTGCCAGGTCTCGCGAGTACGGCAGGCCGTCGAGCACAGCACGCGATCGGGGATGAAGCCAGTCTCGCGCAGCCAGCGGCCCGCCACCGGGGCATCGCGCTGGCCACGCTTGGCCAGCGGCCGCTCGTGGTCCGGCAGATCCGGCAGATCCGGCCAGGCCGACTTGGCGTGGCGCAGCAGTACGAGCCGGCGGGTCATGACGATAGCCTCTCAGCCAGGACCGGCCGTGCGGCATCGGGGCACCCACTCCAGGGCCGGCCGTGCGGCATTCGGCACCCGCTCCCGCCGCCCGCTGCGCCCAGCCGGTGGCACTCGGCGGATCGGCGTTCGCGACGGGCCCGATCACGCCGTACCGGCGACGCCAGGGCGCCGCCGGAGAAAAACTTTTCGCCGGAAACCAATCCGGACTGCCGACGGCTCCGAATGCCTACGGGGGTACGGGGGGGACCTCATGATCACCTTCCGATCGCGCCACGGCCGGTTTCGCGGGCGATTTCGCCCGGTTGAGCGACCGGGAGCAACGCCGCCGCGGGCGTTCCGCCTGGTGGATGGCGTTTTGCCGGGGGCCTGTGCACAGCTATCAGCCATCCACCAGGCGGAATGCTATTCCGCGGCGGCATGAAAGCGGCGTGACCGCTGCGGCCGGGCATGGCGACGCCTGATCGAGGCGGGCGTTAGCTGGCCTTAATGGCCGGCCAGTGCCGTGAGGTAGTCGCCGACGAGCGGGTAGAACGCGCGGAAGGCCCGGTCGAGGGCGGGACCGAGCTGGTCGCCCGGCCAGTCAGGCGGCAGCAGCCCGGCGGGGAGGTCGGGGTCCTCGGCGCTGGCGTCGTAGATCGGCAGGGTGGCCGCCGAGAGCGCGCGGAACGCCGCCGCGCCGGGGGAATGCCGCTGGGCCTGCTCCGTCGTCACCCGCGACTGCTCCAGGACCGACCGGTAACGGGCCGCGAGGGCATCGAGGCCCCACATTCTGGCCGCTACCCGGCGGCTGTCGCCGTCCGAGAGCGAGATCCGCGTCCGTAGCACCTGGCTGGCGGCCGGGTGGGCGGGGAGCAGGGAGAGTAGCTCCTCCCACCGGTCAGTCGTGGCCGCCAGCAGGCCCGGGCGCAGCGTGCCGTAGCCGAGCAGCTGCGCTGTGCGGCGCAGCCGGTCGCGGAACGCTCGCGCGTTCTCGGGGACCTCGTAGAGAACGCCGCTGAAGGACCCGGTCCACTCCGGCCGCTGCCCGCGCAGCTGGGCCTCGATCCTGGCCTGCGCGGCGAGGATGGCGGGAGCCAGCCGGTATTTCGCCTCGCGGCCGGCCCGCTCCGAGTGCAGCCAGCCCTCCCGGCGCATCCGAAGGAGCAGCGAGCGGGCCGCCGGCTCCGACAGCCCGAGGTCGGCGAGCAGCCGGATCAGCACCCGGCCGCCGAGCTGGCCGCCGGGCAGCTGGCCGCCTGATGGGACCGCCGCCGCGCCGAAGGCGAAGCAGACCAGCGCCATCCGCCGGCTGACTTCGCCAGGCTCTTGCCCGCCTCGGCCAGGCTTCTCGCGCTCGCCGGCGGGCTTGCTCCTGGGCTGCCTGGCCCGGCCGGCTCGCCTCGCCGGGTGCGGTCACCCGCGGCTCATAATGTGATTCATCTCTGCATCCGGTCGTGAGCTATCATGCACTATATGAGCGTACCGCAGCACGGCAGCGCGGCGCCGGCCACTAACCGCAGCCGCCTGTGGTCGCTGGTGCCGATTGCCGTCTTCGATATCGGCGGGCCGCTGGTCGCGTACTCGCTGCTGCGGTCGCACGGATTCAGCGAGGTGAGCGCGCTGATCCTGAGCGGCGTGTTTCCCGCCTTCGGGGTGGGCCTCAACGTCGTGCGCCACCGGCGCATGATGCCATCGGCGTCCTGGTCCTGGCCGGAATCGCTGTGGGCGCGGTGCTCGGGCTGGTCAGCGGCAATGCCCGGCTCGTGCTCCTGGAAGGTTCCGTTCCGACCTTGATATTCGCCGTGGCGTGCCTGGCGTCGCTGTGGTCGGCCCGGCCGCTGATATACCGCTTTGCCCTGGAGTTCATCGGGGAGGACACCCCGAAAGGCCGCGACTTCGCTGACCGCTGGCGTTATGCCGGGTTCCGCCGCGTCTTCCGGGTGATGACCGTCGTGTGGGGAGTCGCCTATCTCGCCGAGGCGGCCGCCCGGGTCCTCATCATCGAGCTCACCTCGGCCGGTACCGCCCTGACGATCTCCAAGTTCATGCCCTTTGTGGTGGCCGGCCTTCTGGTGGCCTGGATGAACCTCTACGGCCAGCGGGCCAGGCGCAAGGGCGAGCGCGAGGGCGAGGCGGCCCGCGCCCGGGGCGAGGCACCCCCCGCCATGCCGTCCTGAGTTGCCGCGGCCCGCCCGGAGCTGCGGCGGGTCCGAGGCCCGCCGCGGCGATGAGTGCCGAGGCCAAGCCTGCCTCGCCGCCGGTGCTTAGCGCCTGCGGGCGGTCACCGCGCCGCGGACCCTGAGCGGGCCGCGAGGATGGCGGCGACGGAGCGGTCCACGTCGGCCTCCGTCGTGCGCCAGCTGGACACCGAGATGCGCATCAGGCGCTGGCCGTGCCAGCTGGTCGCGCCCATCCAGCACTCGCCCGAGCGCTGCACGGCATCGACGACCCGGTTCGTCTCCTCGTCGGAACCGAAACTGACCAGCACCTGGTTGAGCACGACGTCGTTGACGACGGTGACGCCGTCGGCCGCGCCGAGCTGCTCGGCGAAGCGCCGGGCCAGGGCGCAGCACCGGTCGACCAGCCCGGCCACCCCGGCCCGGCCCAGCTCGCGCAGCGCGGCCCAGGTCGCAAACCCCCTGGCCCGCCGGGAGGACTCCAGCACGTAGTCACCGGGCGCCCGGGGGCCGCCCTGCACCCTGGCCGGTCAGGTAGGCGGCGGTAAAGGACATGGCCGCCTGGTGAGCTCGCGGGTGGGCGCAGAAGGCATAGCCGCTGTCATAGGGGACGTTCAGCCACTTGTGGCCGTCGGCGGCCCAGGAGTCGGCGCTCTCGATTCCTTGCACCAGGTGGCGGGTCGCCGGGCTGGCCGCCGCCCACAGCCCGAACGCGCCGTCCACGTGCACCCACGCGGCGTGCTCATGGGCCGCGGCCGCCGCCGCCAGCAGATCGTCGCAGGCGCCGCTGTTCACGTTCCCGGCCTGCAGGCAGACGATGGTCGGCCCGGCCGGCCCGTCCGCCAGCACCCGGGCCAGGTCGGCCACGTCGATCGCCCCCTGGGCGTCGGCCGCGACGGGCCTGATGGTGTCGGTGCCCAGTCCGAGGAAGCGCACGGCGCAGTCGATCGTGACGTGCCGCTCGGCGCTGGCCACCACCCGCACGGCCGGCGCCCCGTGCAGGCCACGGCGCTCGACGTCCCAGCCAGCCGCGGCCAGCACGTGCTGGCGGGCGGCGGCCAGGCCGACCGTATTCGCGGCCTGCCCGCCGGTCACGAAGCCGAAAGAGGCCCCGTCCGGCAGGCCGAGCAGGTCCTTCAGCCACCCGCCGGCGACGTCCTCGACGAGGGCGGCACCGGGGGAGCTGACCACGTTAAAGGCGTTCTGGTCCCAGCCCGTCGTCAGCACGTCCGCTGCGGTCGCCGCGTCCAGCGCGCCGCCGATCACGAACCCGAAATAACGCGGGCCGGTGCTCGCCACCAGGGCCGGCTCGACGATGTCGGCTAGCTGCCGGATCACCTCAGCCGCCGGGGCCGGCTCGTCCGGCAGCGGGCCCAGGGCCATCCGGATGGCGTCGAGGTCAGCGTCGGCGGGGAAAACCGGGGCCTCGGCCATGCGCTGCCGGTAGTCGGCGGCGCGGGTGGTCGCGTAGGCCAGCAGGTCACGAAGATCGCTCATGCCAGCATCATCACCCGTAGCGAACCTCAGCAGCACCACCGGTAGCGGAACTCAGCGCGGAGATTTCCGTGTCCGCGCGCAGTGCACGGCGACGATGCTGGCCTGCGCCGGCCAGCGCGGGACAGCGGATCAGGATAAGGCGCGGATAAAGGACGCTGGGTCGCGCCTTTATTCGGATTGTCAAGGATTTAGCTGGATAGCGGGATCTACATCGCTTTGCCGGGAAAATATCCGGCAAGTCGGCAGGCCGGCGAAAGCGCAGGATGTATTTACCGCCGATCATTGCGCCCGAAGGTTTCCGCTAAGGCATTACCGGACACATAGCAATTCTACGGAATATCCAGCACGTGACTATCTCGCCACGCCGCGAGGCGCTGGCTCGATATTGATCCCGGCGAGTCCGCACCAGCAAGATGCTGCGAGAGCTAGCCCGCGCCCGGGAACGAGACGCAACGGTCACCACAGCTAGTTCAGCACTGGCCGGTAAGCCGCAGGATGACAGGAAAGGACGAAAATGGAAAAGTCGGGGGCGGATACTGACCAGGGGATCACCCGCGGTGAACTGCCGAAGGCCGCGGCGGTCGCTACGCCTGCCTTCTCCTGCTCGCCCGGCACGGCGTCGCTTCCGCTGCGCGTACCCGCCCGCGGACGCCGTCCGCGCCGGGCGCCAGCGGGATCGCCGGCATGAACGTGCTCCTCTTCCTGACCGACCAGCAGCGCGCGATGCAGCACTTCCCGCCCGGTTGGTCCAAGCGCAACATGCCCGGCATCACCCGTCTGCAGAAGCACGGCATGCTCGTTCGACAATGCGTTCACGAACGCCTGCATGTGCTCGCCGGCGCGCTCGACGCATCATGTCCGGGTATTTCCCGGCCCAGCACGGCGTCAAGTACACGCTGGAGACCGACATGCCGACGCCCAAGTATCCCCAGGTCGAGCTCGCGCCTCGAGTTCAAGAACCTGGCCACCGTCACCGCCGCGGCCGGCTACACGCCGGTCTACAAGGGGAAGTTCCACTGCAACAAGCCCGCGAACGGCTCGACCTGGGTCCCCGCGGACGTCAACCAGTACGGCTTCACCCGCTGGGACTCGCCGGACGCCGGCGCCGACCAGAGCATCCCGGAGGAGGGCGGCGGCGTCTACGACAATGACGGTCGCTTCATGAACTCCTCAGGGCACGCCGGAGGCGGGAACCGAGGGCACCGTTCAGTACCTGAGCACCACGGCCGCCAAGAGCCAGCCGTTCTTCATGGTCGTCTCGCTGGTGAATCCGCACGACGTGCTGTTGTACCCGAAGGCCTACGTTAGAGGGGGCTATGACGACTACATGGCTGGAAGGCGAGATCGAGCTGCCGGCGACGGTGCACGAGGACCTGTCGACGAAGCCGACCGTCCAGGAGGAGTTCCTGCGGCTGTTCAACGCCTCCGGGCCGATTCCGACGCCGGAGATGAAGCGCAATTACCTGAACTTCTACGGCAACCTGATGAAGGCCTCCGACGCCTATCTGGTGAAAATCCTCGACACGCTCCAGGCGACCGGCCTGCTCGACAACACGCTCGTGATCGCGACGGCGGATCACGGCGAGATGGGCACCGCCCATGGCGGGCTGCGACAGAAGAACTTCAATTTCTACGAGGAGGCGACCCGCGTACCGCTGGTCTACTCAAATCCCCGCCTGTTCAAGAGAGCCGAGACGAATCACGCCCTCGTCTCGCACGTCGACTTCCTGCCGACGCTGGCGAGCCTCGTCGACGCACCAGCCCACGCCCGGGCCCCCTGGCAGGGGGGTCGACTACTCCGACCAGATCCTGAGCCGTTCACCCCGGCCAGCGCAGAGACTAACACGGTCTTGACCGACGATGACTGGCAGTCCGGGCAGGCGAGCGGTCCCTACCCGAACCCGCCGAACCACATCGTCAGCATCCGTGAGCACCGCTACAAGATCGCCAGGTACTACGACGCCGACGGCCATCGGCCGGACCAGTGCGAGATGTATGACCTGGCGGCCGACCCGCTGGAGCGCACGAATCTCGCCCACCGGGGTCACCGGCGCACCCCCGAGCAGGAGGGCCAGTACAAGCGCCTCCGGCGCAAGCTGGCCCGCGTCGTGCAGACGCGGCTGCAGCCGCTGAGCTACTGACCCGGCCGCCCGTCAGCGCGGCTTTCATTCCCGCTGCGGCGGATGGACCTCGCGGCGCAGGATCTTGCCGGTCGGACCCTTCGGCAGCTCAGGCACCAGCCAGACCTGGCGCGGGTACTTGTAGGCGGCGACGCGCTCCCGGACATAGCCGCGCAGTTCGTCCGGCGTGGCGGACATGCCCGGCTTGAGGGCGACCGCGGCGCCGACCTCCTCGCCGAGATCATCGTGCGGGATCCCGACCAGGCCACCTCCGCGACGGCGGGATGCTGTACAACCTCCTCGATCTCCCGCGGGTACACGTTGTAGCCGCCGCGGATGATCAGGTCCTTCTTCCGGTCCACGATGTAGAAGTAACCGTCCTCGTCGACCTTGGCCAGGTCGCCGGTGCGGAACCAGCCGTCCGGGATCGCCTCCGCGGTGGCCTCCGGCTTGCCCCAGTATCCCTTCATGACGTTGTGGCCCCTGATCGCGATCTCGCCGACCTGGCCGGCCGCCACCTCGCGGCCGCCGTCGTCCACCAGGCGCATCTCGACGCCCTCGACCGGCGTGCCGATCGACCCTGGCTTGCGGACCCGGTGCGGGTGATTGAAGGAGGCGACCGGGGACGTCTCCGATAGCCCGTAGCCCTCCAGGATCACGCAGCCGAACTTCTCCTCGAACGCGCGGAGGATCTCCACCGGCATCGCGGCGCCGCCGGATACGCAGAGGCGCAGGGAGGAGACGTCGGCCCGCGCGCTGTCCGGATGATGCAGCAGCGCGGCGTACATCGTCGGCACGCCCTCGAAGATCGTCACGCGGTCGCGCTGGATGACCTCCAGGGCCTTTTCCGGCGCGAATCTCGGCACCAGCGTCAGGCAGCCTCCGCCGGCGATGGTCGCATTCAGGCCGCAGGTCAGCCCGAAGACGTGGAACAGCGGCAGGCAGCCCATCGTCACGTCGGCAGGCCCGTTGCCCAGCAGGGTGGCGGCCGTCAGCGCGGCGTTGCGGACCAGGTTGGCGTGGGTGAGCTCGGCCCCCTTCGGCCGGCCCGTCGTGCCCGAGGTGTAGAGGATGACGGCGTCATCGCCGTCCCCCGCTGCGCCCGCGCCCGCACCGGGGCGAACCCGGCGAGCGGCGTCCGGAGATCGGGCTCGTCGACCCGGACGACCTGCGCTCCCGCGTCCGCCGCGCCCTTGCTCGCCTCGTCCGCCGCCGGATGCCAGGCGAACAGGACTTTCGCGCCGGAGTCGCCCAGGTAGTAGGCCACCTCCCGGCTTTTCAGCAGCGGATTCATCGGCACCACGACCGCTCCCGCGGCCAGCGCCCCGTAGCAGGCGATCGGGAACGCGGGCACGTTCGGCAGCATGACGCCGACCCGGTCCCCGGCCGCCACGCCCAGTGATGACAGCAGGGCGGCGGCGCGGGCGGCCGCGTCCTGCAGGTCCGAGTAGCTCATGACCAGGTCGTCCATCCGCACCGCGGGGCGCCCCGGGTGCTCGGCGGCCACCTTCTCCAGCACGGAATCGAGACTCGTCATGACACCCCTCCAGCGGGACGCGCTCCGGCGGGCGCGGCGTTTGCCGCCGCCCAGCCACCATCATCCACCGGGCCGTTCGCGATCCATAGACCTCGCCAGCCCGGCCGCCGGGTGTGACCGGCGGTGGTTGCAGCCGTTTTGCCGCCGGTGAGCTGGCGGCAGGCGGCGTCCCGGGGTTTGATACCTGCATGAAGTCGCTGGCCGTGCGGGTGCTCAGCGATTTTGGCGTGGACGGTGTCGAGCCGCAGGCGTTCGGGAGCAGGAAGGCGCGGCTGGCGCTGCAGCTGCTGGCCCTGGGCGCGGGGCAGGTCGTGCCGTCGGGCGTGCTGATCGACGCCCTGTGGGCCGACGTCCCGCCCGCGCGGCCCGATGATCAGCTGGCCGTGCTGATGAGCCGGCTGCGCTCGGTGCTCGGCCGCGACCGGATCGAGCATCGTGACCACGGCTACCTGCTGCACTGCGACTGGCTCGACGCGACCGAGCTGGCCGTGCTCACCGACGAGGTGGAGCGGCGCCGCGGCGCCGGCAACGCGGTGGGCGCGGCGGCGGCCGCCCGGGTCGCGCTGTCGCTCGTCCCGGGGACGCCCCCGGTGCCGGCCGGTGGCGAGTGGGCGCAGCTGCGGCTCGCTGACCTGGAGCGGCTGGCCCGGCGCAGCCGCCTGGTGGCGGCCACGGCGCTGCTGGAAGCCGGCGACTGGATGGCCGCCGCCGATGCCGCCAGCGCGGCGCTGGAACAAGATCCGTATGAGGAGGCGGCGCTGCGGGTGCTGCTGCGCGCCTATGTCCTGGGCGGCCGGGTGGCGGCGGCACTGGCCGCGTACGCCAATGCCCGGGAGCGGCTGGCCGACGAGCTGGGCACCGACCCGGCACCGGAGACCGCCCGGCTTTACGGCGCGATCCTGCGCGGCGAGCTGGCCGCGCCCGCGCCGCTGCCCGCGTCCGCGACGACCGGCCTGGTCGGCCGGGACGACGAGCTGGCCTGCCTCGACGCGGTCGCCGCCCGCGCCCGCGGCGGCTCGGTGCAGGTGGTCGTCGTCGACGGCGAGGCCGGGATCGGGAAGACGGCCCTGCTGCGCGCCTGGTCCGGCCGGCGCGCGGCCGCCGGGGACACCGTGCTGATGGCGTCGTGCGGGCAGCTGGACCGGGCCATGCCGCTCGACGCGCTGCTCGCCGCGCTCACCGCGCTGCTGCGGCGGCTCGGGCCCGAGGTGACCGCCGACCTGCTGGGCGCCGACGCGACGGTGCTCGCGCCGCTGCTCGCCGTCGCGCCCGGCCCGCGGCCGCCGCCGGTGCTCGGCGACAGCATGCTCGGCCCCGCGCTGCTGTACGCGGCCCTGGTCCGGATGCTGGGCCGGCTCACCGAGCTGGCGCCGCTGATCGTGGTGATTGATGACGCGCACCTGGCCGGCCCCGCGCTGCCGGACTGGGTGCGGTTCGCCCGGCGCGAGGCGGCTGAGCTGACCATCGTGGCCGCGGTCCGGCCCGGCGCGGGAGCGCCGCTGCCCGCTACGACGTTCATCCACCTGGACGCGCTCGGCCTGGACGCGGCGGCTGAGCTGGTCGGGCCGGCCCGGGCCGGCGAGCTGTACGCGCGGTCGAAGGGGCATCCGCTGTTCCTCACCGAGCTGGCGCAGCAAGCCGCGGGCGCGGAGCTGCCCGCGTCGCTGGTCGAGTCGGTGTCCGCCCGCTGCGATGAGCTGGGCCCGGCCGGGTCACTGCTGCGCACCGCGGCCGTGATCGGCCCGGAGCTGGACGTTGAGCTGCTCGCGGCCGTGCTCGGCCGTTCCGTGGTCGCGCTGCTGGACGACGCCGAGCGGGCCGCCGCCGGGCAGTTCCTGGTCGAGCAGGACGGGACGTTCAGGTTCCGGCATGAGCTGGTCCGGGACGCGCTGGCCGCGAGCGCGACCGCGGGACGGGCCGCGCTGCTGCATCGGCAGGCCGGCCGGGTCCTGGCCCGGCGGCCGGGCGCCGACCCGATGACGGTGGCCCACCACGCGCGGCTGGGGGGTGACCTCCCGCAGGCCTCCCGGGCGCTGCGGGACGCGTCGGCCCGGGCGGCCGAGCGCTTCGACCACGCGGCCGCCGAGGCGCTGCTGGACGATGCCCTGCGGCTCTGCCCCGATCCGGAGGGATGGCTGGCGCGGGCGCGGGTCCGCACCCGCCGCGGCCGCTATCCCGAGGCGCTGCGCGACGTCGAGCGGGCCGCGGCCGCCGGGCCGGACGCCCTTGAGGTGGGCGCGTGGGCGTCCTATTTCGGCCGCCGCTTCGCCCAGGCCGCCACGTTCGCCGAGGACGGCACGGTCGCCGCGGCCGACGCGGCGACCCGGGCCCGGTGCCTGGCGGTCGGCGGCCGCACCCACCACGCCGCCGGTGACCTGGCCCAGGCCGAGCTGCTGCTGGGCGAGGCGTTCTCGCTCGCCGAGGGAGCGGACCGGGTCACCGCGGCCGCGTGGCTCGGGGTGCTCCGGGCGCATCAGAGCCGGGTGCCGGAGGCGCTGTCGCTGCTGCGCCCGGCCGCCCGGGGGCAGGTGGGTGCGGATCACACCTCGGCCACCCTGCATTCGCTCCTGTTCACCGGGCACGCGCACGCACTGGCCGGCGCGCCCGCGCTCGCGCTGGCCGCGTTCGCCCGCTATTCCGCTGAGACGGAACGCCGCCAGGTGCCCCGTTTCGCCGGCCGGGGGGTGAACTTCGCCGGCTGGGTGCTCCGCAACCTGGGCGCCCGGCAGGAGGCACTCGATCATCACCGCGAGGCGCTGGAGGTGGCGCAGCGGCAGGGGACCGCCGAGGTCACCATCGCCGCGCTGGAGGATCTGGCCGAGCAGTCCCTCGACGCCGGCGATGCGGATGGCGCGGCGGCCCGGCTGGCGGAGGCACTGGCCCTGCTGCAGCAGGGCGACCTGGTCTTCGGCTGGCGGCTCGAGCTCAAGCACCAGCTGCTCACGGCGCGCGCGGCCCTGCTGCGCGGCGAGCCGGAGCGCGCCCTGGCCGGCGCCAGCGGCCTGGAGGCACGGGCGGGAGCACTCGGCGTGCCCCGTTATAGCAGTGTTGCCCGCCTGCTCCGGCACCGGGCGAACCGGGCCCTGGGCCGGCCCGTGGACCTTGATCTGGCCGCCGCCGACCTGGATCTGCTCGATGCCTCGGTGGCGATCGAGGCGTGGTGGTGGACCGGCGAGATGGCCGCTGACTTTGCCATTCCGGCCTGGCTGGACCGGGCCGAGGACCGGGCCGGGCGGCTGGCCCGCAACGCGGGCCGGTACGCGGACGGCATGCGGCGGGAGGCCGATCGGCGGCTGCGCGGCTGGCGGGCCGCGGCCGGCTGAGGCCCGCGGCGGCTCAGCTGGCCGTGAGGACCACCATGGAGACCACCAGCGGCCCGGTGCCGGCCACGGCGCGCTCCGCCGCCCGCCGGGCATCGGCCCGGCCGGGTGCATCCAGCGAGCGCAGAAACGGGGCCAGATGCGCCATGCCCAGCCGCCACGAGGCCAGCTGGGCCGGGGTGTCCAGTCCGGTCGGGACGGCGGTCGTGCGCACCCGCACGCGGGTGAAGCCGGCCGCGGCGGCCCGCTCGCCGAGCAGCGCCGGGTCGCCCGCCCGCGGCCCGGTTTCGCGCTTGACCGATACGTACCAGGCCGGCGGCCGGTAGCCGAGTGGCCGGAGGGCCTGATCCACGGCCGCCTGGGCCGGGTGCGTCCAGCCCGGGGCGAACATGCTGGCGGCGAGCGCCCGGCCGACCCGCCGGGCCTCGCCCAGGCCCGCGGCGACATCACCCAGGTGGCTGAGGCAGAACGCGGCCACGACCAGGTCAAAGCTGCCGTCGCGGAACGGCAGCGCGGCCGCGTCGGCGGTCACCGGATGCAGGTCCGCGCCGCACCGGCGCAGCATGCCGGCGGCCAGGTCCGCCGCCGCCACCCGGTGCGCCCCGGCGGCCAGCGCGGCCCGGCCGGCCACGCCGGTGCCGGCGCCCAGATCAAGCACCTGGCGGCCGGCCAGCGGCACCGCGGCGGAACTCAGCAGCGCCCGGGCCAGCACCGCGTACAGCTGCTCCGGGCCGTCGGCCCACCCGTCGGCCGCGGTGTCGTAGGCGTCCCGCAGGCCCGCGGTCAGCCGAGCAGCGCGGCCGCCCGCACTGCCTTCGTCTCCCACCACGCGAGCTCCTCGTCGTAGCCGCCGAGCGCCTTCTCCCAGCCGAACTGCACCAGGGCACCCAGCAGGCACAACGCTAGCTGGCGGTCCCACCAGGGCTCGGTGTCGATGCCGCGCTCCTCCAGCGCGTCCCGGTAGACCGCGATCGAGGCCTCCTTCGACTGCGGCAGGCGGCGGCAGTTGATGGCCAGATACCAGGCCAGGTCGCTCAGCGGCGCGCCGCGCCCGGGCTGCTCCCAGTCGAGCACCACCGTCCGGCCGGCGTCGTCGACGCCGAGATTGTCGAGTTTCCAGTTGCTGTGCACGAACGTATGCGGCGTCCCGGCCAGGGCGTCCACCAGCGGGCCCGGGTCGCGGGCCAGCGGGACGACCACCGCCGCGGCCGCCGGGGCCACCGCGGCCAGCAGCGGCCACCCCTTGGCCACGAGCTGCGGCACCAGGTGCGCGGAGCCGATGGCGGCTTCCGCCTCGGCCATCCAGGGGGACAGCTCCAGGTAGCGGTGCATCGCGGGAACGACATCAAACTCGGGCCCGCACCCCCAGAACGCCGCGTGCAGCGCGGACATGTGCTGCAGGAAGCCCCGATGCTGGCTGGCCGTGATCGGCGCATCGGTGGCCGGGACGAGCCACGGCGTCACGTCGTGCATCAGCAGGGCGCAGCCTCCGGACGGGGCCGGGCCCGGGCCGGGTTCCGGAGCGGCCCCGATGATCGGCTGGTTGAAGCAATCCGGCAGGCGGGCCAGGATGCCCCGCTCCCACAGCATCAGCGGTGCGCCGCGCAGGCAGCCCGAGGCGCGCATGGTCCAGTCCTCGGCGAGATCGAGGTGCTTGAGCACGTAGTGCTGGCCGCCGATCACGACCCGCTCCATCGTGGCCCCGGACTTGCCCGGTACCCCGGCCAGAATCGTCCGCTCGGTCATGCCATCGAGCAGCGCGGCCACGTCGGGGTAACGGCGGGCTCCGGCAGGCTGCGGATCAGGCATCGGCCGCTTCCATTTCCGCCAGCAGCGCGGCCGGCCAGCGGCCGCCGCAGAAAGCAGTGTCCGCGACGATCAGGCCGTCGCGCACGGTCAGCAGGTGCATGTGATGGGCCGCGTGCGGCACGCCGTTCTCGGACCAGCTGAGCGTGTACTCGACCACCTCGCCCGCCCCGCCGTCGACCGGGCAGCGGCGCAGGTCGTCGAAATGGCCCGGGTCGGCGAACCAGCGCGCGTACTCGGCGCGGATCGCGTCCGGGCCGGCCGCGTGCAGCCGCCAGTTGGGCACCGTGGCGTCCAGCGTGGCGCCCGCGGCCCACGCGTCGCAGCCGGGGATCGTCGCGGTCTCGACGGCGTGCAGGAACTTCTCGATCGCCGGTGTGCTTCCCATCGTCGCCTCCTGAAGGGTGGTATCGCGGCCATCCTGCCGGCGGAGGTTTGCAGCCAGCTTGCAGCACGCCACCCGGCCGGGCCGATGGCCCGGCCGGTGATGCCGCCGCGCCGGGCGGTCAGCGCGGTCAGGAAGCCGCAGGCCGGCCCGAGGTCAGGGCCCGGGCCCGCTCGCTCTCGGCATGCTCGAAGGCCGGCTCCATCGCGTCGAGATCCCCCTGCTGCAGCCCGCGGGAAGTGGCGACCTCACGCCAGCGCCCGGCCGCCCGCGTCACCTCGCCGAGGATGCCGAGCGCCGCGCCGGCGTCCAGGCGGAAGTGGTCAGTGACGCTCATCAGGGTCTCCACGCTGGCCAGCGTCGAGGTGGCGTCGATGGCCGTGCTGAGGTGCTTGGGCCCGGGCCGCGCGTCCGGGTTGATGTCGAACGCCGGCGACAGCCGCCACCCGGCGGGCTGGCGCAGGAACCCGTGATTGCGAAGGTGATCATCGATGTTGGAGATCAGCACCGAGAACGCGATCCGCCGCCACAGCTCCCGCAGGTCCGCCGTCACGGCCGGCGACTGCTCCTCGATCACCGCCGCGATCTCCAGGTAACTGCGCCGGTCGCTCTGGCCGGCCTGGAGCATCGTCCGGGCGCTGGCGTACCCGGTCCGCGCTCCGTCATGACGGTCGAACCGGCTGACGATGAGCACGTGCCGCTCACCGACCCGGATCAGCTGCGAGTCGCAGACCCGCACCCCCGCGTCCCGGGCCAGGTCCAGCGCCACCTTCTCCCACGCCATCACGTTCCACGTGTCCGAGTCCGGCTTGGGGAACTTCGCGATCGCGGCCTGCCCGGCGGCATCCAGGAAATGCACCTTCGGGCGCCAGCCGCCGATGGAGCTGCCGGCCGGCACCAGCCGCCGGAGATCGTCGTCGTCAGCCTCGCCCCGCACGGCCCGGTCGGCGCTATCCAGCAGCGCGGGCAGGTCGGCCAGCACCGGGACGCCCCAGTCCCCGGCCGCGACGAACGGCCCCGGCTCGCCGCGGGCGAACCGGAGCGCACCCTGCCGCAGGTCGTCCCGCACGCCCAGCAGCACGTCGAGCTCGCCGATCGGGCGCGGATCGGTTCCCGCGGCCTTCGCCCGGGCCTGCTCGGCGCGCCACGTCAGCATCCGGCCCCAGTAGTCCGGCGAGCAGTCCGCGAACGCCCCGAACGTCGCGCGCCCCGCTGGTGCCTGCAGCGCGCCGGTGACCAGGGGCAGCGCCGGGTCGAGCGGGTAAGCATCCGGGCCGGCCAGGTACCCGCCGGCATAGCCGAAGCTGATCGACTCGCCGTCCCGGACGCTGGGGTGCACGTGCCCGGCCAGCAGGTCCCTTCCGCCGGCCGCGAGGTAGACCGCGACGTCCTCGCTCACGCCCGCCGTCCCGCCGCCGCCGGCCACACCCGCTCAGACGCCATGAAACCCCCAAGGTCGGTTGCTACCTACTCTAAAAATAGGACCCGCACACTTCCGGCCGACCATCAAGATCTGAAACGGGGCACTGGCCCCTCATGCCGCGCCCAGCGGCCAGCGGCACCGTGCCGGGCCGCCAGCATGCCCGCCGGGCCGGCGTCCACGGCGCCAGCCCGGGCATGACGGTCCCCGCGGACCAGCGTGAACCTTTCCCGGCTGCGCCATTCGGATCTCATCTATTTTACCGAAACCGCCGTCATCGATCCGTCATTCTGAGCAGCATCGATCACCGGTTAATCTTCGCCCGGCGCTCCCGGAGAACGCGCCATCCGCTCACTGCCCGGAGCCCGGCGAAAGGCTGCGAAGATCGCGCCGAGCCGCTGGCTGCGCGTGCTGCTCAACGCCGGTGACGGATCCGGTGCCTGCTGCTTCGGGATCATGCCGGAGAACCTGGAGCCGACCATGGTTATGACCTGAATCGGAGACTCCAAGAATGCCCGCCATAATTGCAGGGATTCTCATCACCTAATTATTAGCGTTGTGTGCTAAATTGGATAAAGCATGACGGAGCGGGCCGAACGGCTAGCGCGGCCAGCAGCCCGGCAGCCTTAATGGCGTAAGTCCCAAATTGCAGCGAATGCGCGGCCGCCCGCTCCGTCGTGCGCGCAGATGCCGCCTCCGGTACCGAACGCGGCTGGCCGGACCCGGATCAGCCTTGGCATGTCGAGCGCTACAACCTGGCGGAGCTGGCCAGGGAGCGGGGCATCGAGCCTGACGAGCAGTAGCGCCCGAGATGCTGCTAGGTCCGGGCAAAGCGGTTCAGCGCGGTCATCATCTGCCCGGTCATCTCATCGCCGCCCGAGTGGCCGGTCCGGACCAGGTGCAGCTCGGAGTCAGGCCAGGCCTGGTGCAGCAGCCAGGGAACGTCCGGTGGCCCGCCGATGTCGAAATGGCCGTGGATCAGGACGCCGGGGATACCGGCCAGCCGGCTGGCGTCGCGCAGCAGTTGCCCGTCTTCCAGCCAGGCCGCGTGCGAGAAGTAGTGCGCGCAGAGCCGCGCGAAGGTCATCCGGAAGCGGGGATCGGCGTATCGCTCGCTCGGGGTCCAGCCCTCCTCCAGGGAGTTGACCGCGTCCTCCCAGTCACACCAGTCACGGGCCGCGCGGGCCCGGACAGCCGGGTCAGGATGAGCATTGAGCAGCCGGTCGTAGGCGATGACCAGGTTGTCCGCGTTCCCGCCGCCGTCGGCGTACCGCTGCCATTGCTCCGGGAAGAACCGGCCAGTCTCGTGGTAGAGCCAGTGCACGTCACCGGGCCGGGTCATGGTGCAGGACACCAGGACCATCTCCGTGACCCGCTCCGGGTAGCGCTGGGCGTAGGCGAGCCCCAGCGTCACGCCCCACGAGCCGCCCCAGATCAGCCACCGGCCAATGCCCAGGTGCTCGCGCAGCTTCTCCATGTCACCGATCAGGTGCCCGGTGGTATTGGCGTCCAGGCTGGTGCTCAGGTCCGCGACTGAGGGCGTGCTCCGTCCGCAGCCCCGCTGATCGAACTGGACGAGACGGTAGGCGTCCGGGTCGAACGAACGGCGCCGTCCTGGCGAGCTGCCGCTACCAGGTCCGCCGTGCAGCGCAACGGCTGGCTTGCCGTCGGGGTTGCCGCTGGCCTCCCAGTAGATGCGCTGATCAGAACCGACGTCGAGGATTCCCGCGTCGTAGGGCTCAATGGCCGGAAAGCGCTCGGGCATGATGACCACCGTAGAGCAGCCTCAGCATCCCCCTGAACGAGTGATGCTCAGACGCATGACGGGCTGTTACGGTTGGGCCGTCACATGCTGCATCGCGCCTGGTAACGCAGAGGGCTACCGGGCCTGAGGGCCGGTGGCGCCGGCTCAATCAAGGAGATGTTGATCATGCCGTTGCATGAGCGTGCCACCGTCAGTGAGCAAATGGATGACTGCGTGTTCGTCGGGCGCGACCTGACCAGGCCGGTCCCCAAGTACAAATTCCCTCGGGACGAGACGCTGGCCCGGGAAGCGTTCCAGGTGGTGGCGGACGAGCTGATGCTCGATGGCAACTCCCGGCAGAACCTGGCCACGTTCTGCCAGACGTGGGCCGAGCCCGAGGTCCTGGCGCTGATGGCGCTGTCGGTCGACAAGAACATGATCGACAAGGATGAGTACCCGCAGACCGCCGAAATCGAGGCGCGCTGCGTGCACATGCTGGCGGACCTGTGGCATGCGCCCGAGGCGGCTAACACCGTGGGCGCCTCGGCGATCGGCTCGTCGGAGGCGTGCATGCTGGCCGGGATGGCGGCCAAGTGGCGGTGGCGGGCCAAGCGGAAGGCCGAAGGCAAGCCGACGGACAACCCGAACATGGTGTGCGGGCCGGTGCAGGTGGTCTGGCACAAGTTCGCCCGCTACTGGGACATCGAGATGCGTGAGGTTCCGATGTCCCATGGTCATTACGACATGGATCCGGCCTCGATGCTGGAGCGGGTCGACGAGAACACGATCATGGTCGTGCCCACCCTCGGCGTCACCTATACCGGCGTCTACGAGCAGGTGGAAGCCATGTCCGCCGCCCTCGACAAGCTGCAGGCCGACACCGGCCTCGACGTCGACCTTCACGTGGACGGGGCCAGCGGCGCCTTCCTGGCGCCATTCTGCGCCCCGGACGTGGTCTTCGACTTCCGGCTGCCGCGGGTCAAGTCGATCAGCGCCTCCGGGCACAAGTTCGGGCTGGCCCCGCTGGGCGTCGGCTGGGTGGTCTGGCGGGATCGCCAGGAACTCCCCGAGGACCTGGTGTTTCACGTCAACTACCTCGGCGGCGACATGCCGGTGTTCCAGATCAACTTCTCCCGCCCGGCCGGGCAGATCATCGCCCAGTACTACAACTTCCTGCGTCTCGGCTTTGATGGCTACCGGCGCATCCACATGACGTCCTATGAGGTCGGCCAGTACCTGGCCGCCGAGATCGTCAAGATGGGCCCGTTCGAGCTGCTGTGCGACAGCAACCCGGAGACGGGGATCCCGACGGTTACCTGGCGGATCCGCGAGGGCGAGGATCCCGGCTACACGCTGTTCGACCTGGCCGACCGGCTCCGGGCGCGCGGGTGGCAGGTGCCTGCCTACACCCTGACCGGGACCGCGTCCGACATCCCGGTGCAGCGGATCCTGGTCCGCCTGGGCGTCAGCCGGGATATGGCCTCCCTGCTCCTCGATGACTTCCGCGCCGCGGTGGCCCATTTCGGGAAGCATCCGGTAACCGTCCCCATGACGAAGGAAGAATCCAGCGGGTTCAGCCACCTGTAGCGCGGTCCGATGCTGGCCCGCCGGCTAGCGGGGCTCAGCCGTCCCGTCGGCGCGGTCGGCCTGGGCTGCGTCGGGATGTCCGCCGAGTACAACACCAGCGACATCGACGACGAGCAGTCCCTGCGCGTGCTCGCGCGGGCGCTCGAACTTGGCGTGTCCCTCTTCGACACGGCCGATGTCTACGGCCCGTTCAGCAACGAGCGCCTGCTCGGCCGCGCCTTCCGCGGGCGCGCCGCCGATGCCGTCATCGCCACCAAGGTCGGCCTGGTGCAGGACCAGGCCTCCGGCCGGGAGAGCCGCCGGGCCGACCCCGCGCACATCCGCGCATCCTGCGACGCATCCCTGGGCCGGCTCGGGGTCGACGCCATCGACCTCTACTACCTGCACCGCGTCGACCCGGCCGTCCCGCTGGAAGAATCCTGGGCCGCGATGGCCGGCCTGGTCGCCGCGGGCAAGGTGCGCGCGCTCGGCCTGTCCGAGGTGACCGTCGCCCAGCTGGATCAAGCCCGCGCGATCCACCCGGTCGCCGCGGTCCAGTCGGAGCTGTCCCTGTGGACCCGCGGCCCGCTGGACACCGTCGTCCCCTGGTGCCGCGCCCACCACGCGACGTTCGTCGCCTACGCGCCGCTGGGCCGCGGCTACCTGACCGGAACGGTCCGCGGTGCCGATTTCCAGCCCGATGACATCCGCTCCGGAAACCCGCGCTTCACCGCCCGCGCGATGGCCCGCAACCAGGCCATCCTGGCCGTGATCGAGAAAGTCGCCCGCCGTCACGACGCGACCCTGGCCCAGATCTCGATCGCGTGGGTGCTGGCGCAGGCCGGGCACATCGTCGCCATCCCCGGCACCAAGCGGATCCGCTACCTGGAGGAGAACTGCCAGGCCGCCGCGATCGAGCTGGCCGCGGCCGATCTCGCCGACCTCGACGCGGTCCCGCCCGCCGCCGGCGACCGCTACTAGCGCCGGGCATTCGGAACGACGCGCCCGGGTGCCGGTCCGGTCGTGCATCGATCTCGGCGAAATGCCGCCGGCCAGCGGCGCGGGGTGCTAGGCCGGTTCTTGTCGGCCCGGCTGTCTAGGCTGCTCTACAGCAGCCGCAGCGCAGGCCGGCCAGGTGCTGAGTGAAGGAGCCTCGTGACGGATAGCTTCACTGCCGGTCAGGCCATCTCCCCGGACGGCGACGCGCCCGCTCCGTCGGCCAACGGAACCGGCCCGGACGGGCCGGCCGCCCGCCCGGCCGGCATGGTCGGGCGGGTGGCGGGAACGGAGGACTCTACCCCGCTGCAGTTCGCGGTGGCCCTGGACGAGGCCTCCTACCTGCAGCTAGACGATGTCGTCGTCACGGTGCGGCAGATTCCCGGCGTGGGGCCGGTGCTGACGAGCGGCATCGTGACGCAGGTTCGCGCCCGGCATGAGGGCGCGAGTTTCGGCTCGGATGTTTTCCTCATTTCTGACGGCGTGCTGCCGGCCCGGGTGCAGGAGATCGCCGAGGTCAGCACGACGCGGGTCGAGCCCGAGATGTACGTCCCGCCCCGGCCCGGGGAGATCGCCCGCCGGGCCACCGGCCAGGAGCGGGCTCAGGCGCTGTACTTCGATCAGATGACGGCCCGGGTACCGGTGGGCCGGGGCCGCGACGGGGCCCCGATCTACGTGAACATGGAGTTCCTCGATGGCACGCGGGGTGCGCACGTGTCGATCAGCGGTATCTCCGGGGTGGCGACGAAGACGAGCTTCGCGCTGTTCCTGCTGCACTCCATCTTCCATTCCGGCGCCCTCGGCGCTCGCGCGGTCAACGCCAAGGCCCTGGTGTTCAGCGTGAAGGGCGAGGACCTGCTCTTCCTCGACCAGCCGAACATCCGCCTGGATGACGAGCTGCGGACCGCGTATGCCGAGCTCGGCCTGCCCGCGCAGCCGTTCGCCTCGGTCGGGTTCTGGGCGCCGCCGATCCCGGATGACCAGACCGGCAGGCCGAACGTCACCGGGCGCACCAGCGGTGTCGAGGCGTTCTGGTGGACGATTGACGAATTCTGCAGCCGGCAGCTGCTGCCGTACGTGTTCGCCGACGCCGAGGACGAGCGCAATCAGTACACGATCGTGATCCAGCAGGTCACGACGCGGTTGCGGCTGGAGGCGGTCCGGTACGGCGAGAGCGGCGCGGTGAAAATCGATGCCGACGTGGCGTCGACGTATGAGGAACTGGTCGACGTCATCGTGGCCCGTCTCACCGACGATGCGACCCGGCCGGACTGGGCCGGGCCGGTCACGGGCATCGGGACCGTCAACGCGTTCATCCGGCGGCTGCGCTCGTCACTGCGGCCGCTGCGGGCGATCATCCGCGCGGATCTGACCGGCACCCCGCGGCGGGCGATCTCGACCCAGGATCAGCAGGTGACGGTCGTGGACCTGCACAACCTGCGGGAGCGCGCTCAGCGGTTCGTCGTCGGCGTCGTGCTGGCGGCCGAGACCGCGCGCAAGGAAGACGCCGGCCCGGGCGGGCTGCTGTTCACGATGATCGACGAGCTGAACAAGTACGCGCCGCGCGAGGGCACCTCGCCGATCAAGGACGTGCTGCTCGACATCGCCGAGCGCGGCCGGTCCCTGGGGATCATCCTGATCGGGGCGCAGCAGACGGCCAGCGAGGTCGAGCGCCGCATCGTGTCGAACTCGGCCATCCGGGTCGTCGGCCGTCTCGACTCGGCCGAGGCCGGGCGCCCCGAGTACGGGTTCCTGCCCGCCTCCCAGCGCACCCGCGCCACGCTGGCCAAGCCGGGCGCGATGTTCGTCTCCCAGCCGGAGATCCCGGTGCCGCTGGCCGTGGAGTTCCCGTTCCCGGCCTGGGCGACCCGGCTGTCGGAGTGCCCGGCACCGCCCCGAGCGCCCGCCGCGGCGGAGGGGGATGTCTTCGCCCGGCTTCCGGCCGCCGACGACGATATCCCGCCGTTTTGACGGCCACCGGGCCCAGCACGAGGAACGGAGTGCGATGAAGTTCCTGCACACCTCCGACTGGCACGTCGGGAAGACTCTCAAGGGCCGTGACCGGCTCGACGAGCAGCGCGGCGTGCTGGCCGAGATCGCCCAGATCGCCGAGGAGAACCAGGTCGACGCGGTCCTGGTGGCCGGGGACGTCTACGATTCCTCGGTGCCGTCCGCCCCGGCGCAGCAGCTGGTGATCCAGACGCTGCTGCGGCTGCGCCAGGCCGGCGCCGAGGTTATCGTCATCGCCGGCAACCACGACCACGGACCGACCTTCGAGGCCTACCGGCCGCTGATGGACGTCGCCGGGATCACCCTGGTCGGGATGGTCCGCCCGCCGGGCCAGGGCGGGGTGGTCCGGTTCCGGGCCCGCTCCGGCGGCGAGGACGTCCAGGTGGCTGTCCTGCCGTTCCTCACCCAGCGATACGCCGTGCGGGCCGCCGAGATCGTCACGCAGACCCCCTCGGAGAACGTGCGTGCCTACGACGAGATGGTCCGCCAGATCGTCGCCGCGCTGACCGGCGGGTTCGGCGACGGCACCGTCAACCTGCTGATGTCGCACCTGACCTGCATCGGCGGCGTCCTCGGCGGCGGGGAACGATCCGCCCAGTCGATCTTCGAGTACAGCGTCCCGGCGAGCATCTTCCCGGTTTCGGCGCACTACGTCGCCCTGGGCCACCTGCACCGGCGGCAGTCACTGCCCGCGCACTGCCCGGTTCACTACTGCGGCTCGCCGATCGCCATCGACTTCGGCGAGCAGGGCAACACCAGCGTCGTGTGCCTGGTCGAGGCCAGCCCGTCCACCCCGGCCCGGGTCACCGACGTCCCGATCACCTCGGGCCGCCGGCTGCAGACGGTCCGCGGCACCCTGCCCGAGCTGGAAGCCAGCGCCGCCTCGTTCGGGGACGATTACCTGCGGGTATGGCTGCGCGAGCCGACCCGCGCCGGGCTGCGGGACGACACGATCGCGGTCCTGCCGAACGCGATCGAGGTGCGGATCGACCCGGAATTCGCCGCGCCGTCCCGCCCCGGCCGCCCCGGCCTGGCCAGCGCGCTGCGAACGCCGGGCCAGCTGTTCGCCGAGTACTGCGAGTCGGTCCAGGTGCAGGACGCCCGGGTAACGGCGCTGTTCGGGCAACTGCACGACGAGATCACCGCCGGCCGCGCAGGCTGAACCGGGAGAAGGAATGCCGACATGAGACCGATCCTGCTGGACATGAACGGGTTCGCCTCCTTCCGTGAGCCAACCCAGGTCGACTTCACCGATGCGGACTTCTTCGCCCTCGTCGGCCCCACCGGATCAGGCAAGTCGACCGTCATCGACGCGATGACGTTCGCGCTCTACGGGTCGGTTCCGCGCTGGGGCCGGAAGGGCATGGTCTCCCTCGCGCTCGCGCCGACCATGGCCCGGGCGACCGTCAAGCTCGTTTTCGAAATCGAGGACCAGCGTTACGTCGTGGCCCGCGAACTGCGCCGGGCCGGCAGCCAGGTCAGCCAGAAGGCAGCCAGCCTGGAACGGCTGGCCGACCGGCACGGCCTGGCCGGGCCGGGGGAGCCGACCGAGGTCCTGGCCAAGGACCTGACCGGGGTCACTGACGCCGTCGAGGGACTGCTCGGGCTGTCGTACGAGGACTTCTGCCAGTGCGTCGTGCTGCCGCAGGGCCAGTTCGCGAACTTCCTGCACGCCAAGCCCGGCGAGCGGCAGGAGATCCTGCTGCGCCTGCTCGGCGCCGAGCACTACCGGCAGATGATGATGCAGGCCAATCAGCGGGCCAGCGCGGCCGCCCAGCGGGCCGGCACGCTCACCGAGACCCTGCTGGCCTTCGCCGACGCCACGCCGGAGGCCCTGGCCGCGGCCCGGGCCGCGGAGCTGACCCTGGGCCGGCTCAGCGAGCGCGTGGCGGCGGCCCGGCCGCAGCTCCAGGCCGCGGACTCCGAACTCGCGGCCGCCGGGAGCGAGCTGACGCGGCTGGAGGCCGAGCGGACGGCGCTGGCCGCGGTGCGTGTCCCCGGTGACGTCGCGGCCCTGGACGAGGACCTGGCCGCCGGCCGCGCGGCCCTGGAGCAGGCCCGGACCGCCGAGAAGGTGGCTGAGGACGCCGACCGGAAGGCCCGGGAGGCGCTGGCGGACAGCCCGCAGCGAGCGCCGCTGGAGCGGGCCCGGGAGCGGCGCACCGAGCGCGGCGAGTGCCTGGCGCGGCTTCCCGCGCTGGAGGCTGAGGTGGCGCGGCTGTCCGCGCGGTCCGGCCAGGCCGAGAAAACGGTGCACGATGCCTCGGCCGGCCTGGAGCAACTGCGCGGACGACAAGGCGCCGATGCCCGCGGCGCTGAGGCCGCGGACCGCCGCGTGGCCGACCTGAGCGCCGAGCACGCCGTCCTGGCCGCGGTCACCGTCCCGGACGGAACGGGCCAGCTCGACGAGCGCCGCCAGGCCGCCGCGGATACGGCCCGGGAAGCCTCGGCCGCCCTGCGGCAGGCCGAGCAGGCCGACACCGAGGCCCGGGCGGCCCGCCATTCCGCGGTGCCGCCGGGTCCGCTGGAGCAGGCCCGGCGCGACCTGCGCGACCTGGCTGACCTCATCGCGAGCGCGGCCCCGGCCCGGGCCCGGCTGGACCAGGCCCGTGACCAGCGGGCGTCGGCGGACACGGCGCTGGAGGCGGCCGAGGCCGCCGGACGGCAGCGTCAGCAGGACGTTGACGCGGCCCGCCGCGCCCACGTCGTCGCGGACCTGCGCCCGCACCTGATCCTGGGGCAGGCCTGCCCGGTATGCGAGCAACCGGTCGGCACGCTGCCGGCCCCGCAGCACGCGCCGGCCATCGACGACGCGCAGCAGCGCCTCGACGAGGCCATGAAGGCCGCGGCCGCCGCGCGGAGCACGGTCAAGGACGCCGCCGCCGCCGAGGCCAGGGCCGCCTCCGAGCTGGACGCACTGGCCGGGGAGCGGACTCGCCGGATCAGGTCACTCACCGCCGCGCTGGCCGGCCCGCTGGCCGGTGCATCCCTGACCATCACGGCCGGCCTGCTCGGCCACGAAAGCGAGTCGGCGCCCGCAGCGGCCGCAGCCGAGGCCGCGGCGCGCATGGACGAGGCGCAGGCTCGCCGGGCCCCGGACGCACTCGCCGAGATCGGAGCGAGCCTGCGCGCCCGGCAGGGGATCGAGGACGCCGCGAACGCGGCCGCCGTCGCGGTGGACGCCGGGCGTGCCCGGGCCCGCTCCGCCCAGGCCGCGCTGGAGGAGGCCGAGACCAGGATGACGGCCGCCCGCGATGCGCTGCATGCCGGGCGCGATCCGCTGGTCGGGCTGGGCGCGCCGCCGGTCGACGATGTCACCCTGGCCGCCGCCTGGACCCGGCTGGCCACCTGGGCGGCCGGGCAGGCGCACGCGCGGGCCGCCGGGCTGGCCGAGGCACGCCAGGCGGCGCAGGCCGCGGCCGGCCAGCTCAGCAAAACCCAGGCCGATTTCGGTCAGGCTGAGGCGGATCTTTCCCGGCTGCGCACGGATTCCACCGGAGCGGCCCGGGCCGAGCAGCAGGCCCGGACCCGGCTCACCGAGCTGACCGCCCGGATCGATGAACTCGGCCAGCTTCTGCAGGGCGCTCCGGACGAGGACCAGATCACCGCCCAGCTCGCGTTGCGCGACAAGCTGGAGGCCGCGGCGTCGGACGCCGAGCAGCGGCTGCTCAAGGACCGGGCCGGCCGGACCGACGCGCAGCACGCGATGACCGGCCTGGAACAGGCGGAATCCGCGGCCCGGGCGCGCCTGTCCGCGGCCCGTGACCCGGTGGTCAGGCTCGGCGCGCCGCCCGCGCTGGGCGACACCGGCATCCGGGCGGCGTGGACCGCGCTGGTTACCTGGTCCGCCCGCGAGGCGTCCGCCCGGGACGAGGACATCAGGTCCGCGCGGGACCGGGCCGGCACGGCCCGCGCGAGCGCGGAGCAGCTCACCGGCCGGCTGAGCGCGGAACTGGCGGCCGGCGGAATCGAGCTGGCCCCGGCCGCGGTCGCCGCGGGCGCATCCGCGGCGGTGGCCGGGGCGGTCGAGCGGGCCCGGGCCGCGACCACGCGCATTGTGGAACGCCGCGACCAGGCCACCGACCTGATCGCCCGGCGGGATGCCGCGCGGGACGAGCAGCAGGTGGCCAGGATGCTGGGTGACCTGCTCCGCTCGGACCAGTTCCCGCGCTGGCTGGTCACCGCGGCACTGGACGCCCTGGTCGGCGACGCCTCGGCGAAACTGGCGGCCCTATCCGGCGGGCAATTCGACCTCACCCACGAAGACGGGGACTTCTACGTCATCGACCACACCGACGCCGACTCGCGCCGTTCCGTGCGCACGCTGTCCGGCGGCGAGACCTTCCAGGCCTCGCTGGCGCTGGCCCTGGCCCTGTCCGCGCAGATGACCGCGCTCGCCGCGGGCGGCGCGGCCCGGCTGGACTCCATCTTCCTGGACGAGGGGTTCGGCACCCTGGACCCCGAGACCCTGGAGGTGGTCGCCTCCACGCTGGAGACCCTGGCCCAGGGCCAGCGAATGGTCGGCGTGATCACCCACGTGGCCGCGCTCGCCGAGCGCGTCCCGGTCCGGTTCATGGTCTCCCGGGACGCGCGGACCTCCAGCGTCACCCGGGAGGGCCTCGCGCCCGCGGCCGGTGCGGCATGACCGGCGGCGTCCAGGTCAGCCCCCGGGACGGGGCGGCCGGCCGCGGGACGGGACCGGCCATGCGGTTCAGCGTGGACGGATGGGATCCGACGTACGGCACGAGCCTGGAACTGGAGGAGTATCTCGGCGAGTCCACGGCCAGCGTGGAAGTGAATGTGGAACGGCCGGCTGGCCAGTGGCGGGCAATCGATCCGGATCCCGGCCTGACCCCTCCGGCGGCGTTGCTGTTCGTCGACGGGGTACGCCGCGTCGAGGCCCGGGTCTGGATCGACGACGATGTCCCGGGCGGCGGCGCGGCAACACAGGCGAGCGCGGCCCTGTGCGCGTCGTACGCGGCCGGGGTGGTGTGCTGCTGCGGCCAGCAAGCCCATGTGGTGCTGGCCGAGACCCGCCGCGGGCTCTTTACCGTGGCCCCGCACGCCAGCGATATCAGCACCTGGGCCGGGGAATACACCGCCTGCCGCACCACGGCGAATACGGCCACCCCGCTGCCGGTAACGCTCTCCCAGGCTCTGCAGCGCCGCCTGGGCGAGGCCGAAGTGAGAACAGCGGTCGCGGCCCGGGCCGCCCTGCCCGGGCACGGCCTGCCGCCGGACGGCGACCTGCTCGTGGTCGACGGGCCGCTGCGCGGGCGCCAGCACCTGCCGCGCACCCTCGGCTACATCAAGTCGCACCGCACCAGCTACCTGCCGCCGCACCTCAACGCGCTCGTGGGCGGGCTGGCACCCGGGCAGCGAACCCCCGTATTCCTGATGGGCACTAGCTGGGACCGCCATACCTGGTACCTGCGCCTGCCCGGCCCGGCCGGGGCGCCGTGGGCCGGGGTGGTCCGGATCGAGTGCTCCGCCGACCTGCCGGTGCCCGAGGTGATCGGCCTGGCGGGCCTGAGCCAGCTGTGCCTGGGCCGGTTCGCCTCGGCCGCCTACAAGGATGCCCGCGCCCCGCAGAATCTTTACCCGATCGCCGGCCTCGAACGTGAACTCCGGCGGCGCCTGGGCGATCCCCGGCTGCTCTACCGGGCGCTGCGCAGAGCCGCGCAGACCGGCCTGCCGCACGGCGCCGTGAGCGGCGATTACACCGTGCCGGTCAGCTGAGCCGGTAGCTGAGGTCGCCGCACGCCGTTCCTGGCGCCGCACTGGTACTCATCCGAGGCGGATACCGGCGAGCTGGGTGCCCTGGGCCACCAGCCGGCCCGACATATCCCAGACGAAGCACGACTCGTCGACTCGCCCGGCGTCGATGAGCTGCGCCCGCTGCAGCACGCGAACCGGCCCGGGCACCGGGATGGCCCGCACGTAGGCGGTCAGTTCCAGGGTCGGCACCCAACCGGAAAACTCGATATCGAACGTGGCCGGCGGGAACGCGTCCACCGCGAACAACAGCGCCGCCGGGTCGAACGCCTCGTCCTCGGGGAGGGCGAGCCATCCCCTCAGCTCGCCCCGTCCGCTCGGGCGGCCGGCCGTAAATCCCCGCGAGCCGGGTTCGAGACGCACCTCGATCTGCTCCATGATCGCCACCCGGCTGCCGTTGGGCAGGCTCGGGATCAGGCGCGGGCAGTCCGCATAACTCGACTGGCTCCGCTCGGGCAGTCCGCGATCCCAGTAGGGAGTGGTGTCCCCGGCGAGCCGGGACGCGGTGATGAGCGCCTCGACGCAGGCCCGGCCGTCTTGTTCCATCCGGGCGCGCAGCTGGCTGGCTGAGCGGCCGGCCCGCATGAGCTCCGTCTCGATGCGGACCGGTCCGGGCTCGGGGGAGTGCAGGTAGTGGGCACTGGCGGCAATGACGTGCTCGTGCCCGCTCATCGACGTGGCCGCCCGGGCCAGCATGGCGAGCAGGTACCCGCCATTGGGCTTGGCCCCGATCGTCCACTCCGGGTCAACCTCCGCGGAGAAGCGGCCGGGCTCGTGCTGCGTCACGGCGCTGACCGCCGAGAACAGCCCCTGTCCCGGCATCGATAGGCCGGCGTTCATGACCAGCATCGGGGGACCATGGCTGCATCATAGAACTCAATGCCGGCGAGTCGATCATGCAGCGGAAGTGACCCAGCCCGTCACGGCTGTGCTGGGCGGCGTCCTATCGGGCCCGCTTGACCTGGTAGAGAACCACGCCGTGCGGTGGCACCTTCGCGCTTATCGTGGCGCCGCTCCCGGTGACCTTGTGCGTCCACAGGTTGGCTAGCCGGTAGTGGCCGCCGGCGGACAGGCCGATGGCGGACGCCGTGGTTGAGAGCACCTCGGGCCGGGTGGTCTTGTTGAAGAGCCCGACCGCGACGTCGCCATCCGGCTCGGTCTTGGCGACCACTCTTCCGGTGCTCGTATTGGCGATCAATGATGCGTCGATCCCGTCCTGCTCGACCGAGAGCACCGCCCGGTTCTTGAGCAATCTCAGGTCGGTACCGCATAGCTCGGTCAGGTTGGTCCCGAGGATCAGCGGCGATGAGGCCAGCGACCACAGGCTCAGCACGGTCTTCCGCCCGGCGACGTTCAGTCCGTCGCCCGCCGGGTACGAGACCGAGCCGAATCGGTCCGAGGAGCCGACCGCGTTCCGGCAGTTACCGACCTCGACCGAGTCAAAGTCGTTGTAGGCATCGAACTTCTGGCCGCCGTAGGTGGGCTCCCACCGGGCGAGGGTGGTGAACCGCCTGCGCACGTTGGTGTAGTCGGTCAGTCCCCGGCCGCCGTAGTTCTCGATGTCCGACGTGTATTCCCACTGGGTGGCGTACTTGTCCAGCGTCCGGCCGAGAGCGACGGTGTAGCTGCCCTCCGTCACGTCCAGCTGCATCGGGCGCCCCGACTGCCGGATGGCGGCAGACCAGGCCTGGATGTCGGCCTTGTTCTGGTCCGTGATGCCGTCGAGCTTGATGTAGTCCACGCCCCACCGGGCGAATTCGCGGACGATGGAGTTGACATACGCCTGGGCGCCGGGCTTGGCGTAGTCGATGCCCGTCATGCCGCCGCAGTTGTAGTTGTTCTGCCTGGTCTTGGTGGCGATGTCGGCCGCGGTGTAGCTCGTGCCCAGGATCGGGGTGTTCCTGGCCACGGCCTGATCCGAGATCCCGGGCGTCACGTAGATGCCGAACTTCAGCCCGAGGCTGTGCACGTAGCTGGCGACGACCGCGATGCCATTCTCGCCGTCGCGGCCCCGCGGGAACTTGCTGGAGCGAACCACCCACCGGCCATAGCGGTCAACGTCCGGGCCCTGCCGTCCCGGGCACCGGTACCAGAAGTCGTCCTGGTTGATGTACCGGTACCCCAGGCGCTCCAGGCCGCTTCGCTTCATCGCGCGGGCCGCCGCCTCGTCGATGGCGGCGTCCGAGGTGCGCCGGAAGAAACTCCAGGTGCTCCAGCCCAGCACCGGCTTCAGGTCAGTGCCCGGAGGGGGATTCGCCTCCGCCTGGGCGGCCGGCGCGCTGGCCAGGATGGAACCCGCGGCGGGAACGGCCGCCATCGACATTGCCACCAGCGCGGCCGTGAGACCGCGGGTCAGCCTGCTCATGAGTCCTCCTCGGTGCTGGAGTCCGCACAAATGCCATCATGACGAGCGGGCTGCCCGACGCCAAGAGTGAGCACGAAACGCACATGAATTCGCCCGAATCTTGCTCGTTATGAGCACAATGCTCACGGAAGCTTGCGCGCCCGGCCACGGCCCGGGCTCTTACCCGCAGCCGGCCGGGCCGCTACACGCAGACGACCTGGCAGCCCTGGCGGCGGAGCGATCCGAGCTCAGGCTCCGCGGCCCGGCTATCGGTGATCAGCACGTCCACCTCGTCCATCCGGCAGACCTGGGCCAGCGTGACCCGGCCGATCTTCGTGGCGTCGGCCAGCACTATCCGCTGGCGCGCGCGCCGGAAGAGCATCGCGTTCACCCGCGCGCCCGCCGGGTCGTAGTTGGTACAGCCGGCCACGGCGTCCACCCCGTCCACGCCGAGGAACGCGACGTCGATGTTGCAGGAGGACAGGAACGCTTCCGCGCTGTGCCCGACCGACTCCTGGCTGCTCGCGCGCATCTCACCGCCGGCCACGAAAACCCGCAGCCCGGGACTGCCCGCCAGGTCGACGGCGACGTTGAGCGCGTTGGTGACCACGGTGAGGTCATCGCGGCCGCGCAGTAACCGGGTGAACTGCGACACGGTGGTGCCACCGGTGGTGCCGATCACGCGCGCGCCGTCCAGGAACCGCGCCGCGTACTGGGCGATGCGCAGTTTCTCCGGCAGGTCCTGCGCCTTCTTGTAGCTCAGCGGCAGGTCGTTGAAGGCCGCGTGGATCGTCGCGCCGCCATGCGTGCGGCAGACCAGCCGCTGCTGCTGGAGCGCCTCCAGGTCACGCCGTATCGTCGCCGCCGACACGGAGAATTCCGTGGCCAGCGACGGCACATCGATCTGCCCGCGCTCCACGACCACGGACACGATCTGGTTGAGCCGATGGCGACGTTGCACCGGTCGTCAGGGACCGGCGCGGTCTGGCTGGCCGGCCCGGCCCGGGACTGCGCGGGAATGCTCCATGCTAGGGATCATATGCAGGCCACCCGCCCGATACGGTGGCGTGGCCGGGTGGTGCTCAGGCCGCGTGGCCGGGTCGGCGCAGGCCGCACGGTGTCTTGTGATGTGATCACGCATGTCGTAGAGTCGGGAAAAATAGGCCACGTTGCGCAGAATTTATGGGCAAGATGTGCGCACTTTTGAAGATTGCGAGCGCGAGCTCCAGATCAGGCGACGGGGATCTGAGCATGGGCCGCGGCCGGCGGACGGAGCCGCCGCGAGCGGCCAGGAGCCTCGGGCTGATCGTCGGCGGGCGGCCCGCAACCCGGACGGCGAAGGGACCAGTAGGTGCAGCGACCTGAGGCTTACGTGCAGGCCGAGATTGCCAGTCAGCCGGACTGCTGGGAGAGGGCGCTGCAGTCCGCTGACGAGGCGGCGGGGATCCTGCCCGGCCGCGGCGAGCGGGTGGCCGTCGTCGGCTGCGGTACGTCCTGGCACATAGCGGCCGCGATCGCGGCGGTGCGCGAGCGGGCCGGCCACGGCGAGACCGACGCCTTCCCGGCATCAGAGCTGCCCGCCCGCGACTACGACGCGGTGCTCGCGGTGACCCGCTCGGGAACCACCATCGAAGTGCTCGACATGCTGCGGGGGCTGCCCGCCTCGGTCCGCAAGATCGGCATTACCGCGGATGCCGCCACGCCGATCAGCGAGGCCACGGATCAGCTGCTGGTCCTTGACTACGCTGACGAGCAGTCAGTCGTGCAAACCCGGTTCGCCACCACCGTCCTCACCGTAGCCCGAGCGCAGGCCGGACACGATCTTGCGCCGGTCATCGAGCAGGCCCGGGCCGCCGTCGCCGCGGACCTGGATGGCCGGCTGATAGACCGGCCGCATTACGTCTTCCTGGGCCGCGGCTGGTCGGTCGGGCTGGCCCGGGAGGCGGCCCTGAAGATCCAGGAAGCCGCGTCCGCGTGGAGTGAGGCGTACCCGGCGCTGGAATACCGGCACGGGCCGCTGTCGACCGCATCGGTGAATTCCGTGGTCTGGCTGCTGGGGGTCAATGACAGCGTGCTGGTGGACGACATCAGCCGCACCGGGGCGATGGTGGTCGTGGCGGACGGCGATCCGCAGGCCGAGCTCGTGCTGGCCCAGCGCGTCGCGGTCGCCACCGCGCAGGTACGCGGCCTGGACCCGGACCGGCCCCGGCACCTCGCTCGCTCGGTCGTGTACACCGGCCAGTGACCGGGTCTCCCGGCGGCCGCGTGATCTGCGCGGCGCTGAATGCCGCCCTGGACATCACCTATGTCAGCGATCACTTCGTCGCGGGCGAGGCGAACCGGGTCAGCCGGGTCTACGCCCAGGCCGGAGGCAAGGCCGTCAACGTCGCCCGGCTGCTCCACCAGGCCGGGCACGACGTCGTGGTCACGGGATTCATCGGCGGCCCGGTCGGCGATGAAATTGCCGGCGACCTGGACAATTGGGCGATTCCGCATTGCCTGGTCCGGTCCGTGGCCGGCAGCCGCCGGACCATCAGCGCGTTCAGCGCCGGGGACGCGGCCGTCACGGCCTACAACGAAAGCGGACCGCCAATTACGGCCACGGAGTGGGGGCGATTCACCGAGGGCTTCGGCCGGCTGCTCAGCGGTGCCTCGGTGGTCGTGCTCTCCGGCAGTCTTCCGGCCGGGCTTCCGGCCGGCGCCTACCGCACCCTCGCCGCCCTCGCGGCCGGCTCGGGCTCGGCGGTGTTCGTCGATGCTCACGCTGCGCCGCTGCTGGCCGCGGTGGCGGCCCGGCCGACCCTGGTGAAGCCCAATGAGCACGAGCTGGCCGAGGCGGCCGGGCTGGCCGTGCCGGTCTCGCTGCCCGCCGCGGTGCACGCCGGCGGCCGGCTGCTGGCCGGCGGCGCGCAGGGCGTGGTCGTCTCGCTTGGCCCGCGCGGCCTGCTGGGGGTGCGGTCCGGGATGTCGCTGCTGGCGACGCCGCCCACGCAGCGAGGCAACACGGTCGGGGCCGGCGACGCTGCGGTCGCGGCGCTGGTCGAAGGCCATCTGGCCGGGCAGCTATGGCCCGACCGGCTGCGGCGGGCGGCCGCCATGTCCGCGGCGGCGGTGCGGCAGCCGGTCGCCGGGGTAGTACACGCTGAAGATGTCGCCGAGCTGGAAGGTCTCACGACGGTGATCGAGCTATGACGCCGGTATTCGCGCTCGCGTTCGACCATCGCAACTCGTTCCGGCGCGATTTCATGCGCCTGACCACCGAGCCGACGCCGGAGCAGCACGCGGCGATGGTCGCGGCCAAGGGAGTCGTGGTCGATGCGCTTCTCGCCGCGGCGCCGGAGGTCGGCGCGGGGCTGGTGGTGCTTCTGATCGACCAGGAATACGGCGGTGAGCTCGTACCCAAGGCGCAGGCCGGCGGCATCCGGGTGGCCATGCCGGTCGAGGTGAGCGGCCAGCGGGAACTGCGTTTCGTCGACGACGGGCAGCCAGACCGGGTGGTCGTTTCCTGTCATCCGGATTACGTGAAGGTCCTGATCCGCTACAACCCGGGCGGGGACACCGCGATGAACGCCCGGCAGCGGCAGCGGCTGCGCGAGCTCGCCGGGCTGCTCCGCGGGCGGACCGCGCAGCTGATGCTGGAGCTGCTGGTTCCGCCCGAGGAATCCCAGCTCGCCGCCGTGGCCAGCGACCGCGGGCGGTTCGATCGCGAGCTGCGGGCGGGGCTGACCGTGACGGCGATCGGGGAGATCGCCGCCGACGGCATCCGCCCGGAGCTGTGGAAAATAGAAGGGCCGGAGTCGCGGGACGACGCGGCGCGGATAGCCGGGGCGGTGCGCTCGGCCGATCCGGGCGCCGGGTGCCTGGTCCTCGGCCGCGGCGCCGACTACGCCGCGGTCCAGCGCTGGCTGGCCATCGCGGCGGCGACCGAAGGCTTCACCGGGTTCGCCGTCGGCCGGACCATCTGGTGGGACGCGCTTCGCGGCTATGTGGACGGCGGCGACCGGGATGCCGCGGTCCGCGCCGTGACCGCGCGCTACCTGGACCTGGTCCGCGACTATCAGGCGATGATCCCGGCCAGGTAACCGAGATCACGATCTGCCGGCGCCGGAAACTCAGTGGGCCGCCAGCGCACCAGCTGGGTAGAGTCGGGCGGTGCCCGAACTGCAGCGGCTGCGCGCCGACCATGCCCCGGCGGTGCTGGCCTTCGAGCTGGCCAACCGCGCCTACTTCGCTGGCTTCATCAACGACCGCGGCGACGAGTTCTTCGACCAGTTCACCGACCGGCACAACGCCATGCTCGCCGAGCAGGAGGCGGGCGCCTGCGCGTTCTACCTGCTCGTCGCCGAGGATGGCTCGGTGCTGGGCCGGTTCAACCTGTTCCGGATCGAGAACGGCACCGCCGAACTCGGCTACCGGGTCGCGCAGGACGTGGCCGGGCGCGGCGTAGCGACCGCGACCGTCCGGGAGCTGTGCCAGCTGGCCGCGGCCCGGCACGGGCTGCACACGCTCCGGGCGGCCACCTCCCACGACAATGCCGCATCCCAGCAGGTGCTGGCCAAGGCCGGGTTCGTCCCGGTGGGCCCGGCCGGCCCGGCCGACCTCGGCGGCAAGCAAGGCACCTGGTATCAGCGCGACCTGGACGCCGGCTGACCCCGATCTGCCGCCCTCTTACTTGACTGATCCGGCCGTGATGCCCTCGACGATGTAGCGGTTCAGCACCAGGGCCAGCACGCCCGGGATGGCCGCGGCAATCACGCCGCACGCCATCAGCAGCGTGAACGGCACGATGCGCTGCTGGTTCAGCGCGGCCACGATGACCGTGACGGGCTGGGTCGACAGGTCAGTGGTCAGTATCAGCGGGAACAGGAACTGCGCCCAGCCGAGCAGGAAAGTGATGATCGCGACGGCCGCGATACCGGGCCTGGCCACCGGGATCACCACCCGCAGCAGGGCCTGCATGGGCGAGGCGCCATCGACGAACGCGGCCTCCTCAAGCTCACGCGGGATGGTGTTGAAGTAGTTGTACAGAATCCAGATCGCCAGCGGCAGGAAGCCTGAGACATAGACGAGGACCACGGCCAGGTAGGTGTTCACCAGGCCCAGGCTGGCCATGATGCGGTAGAGCGGAATCAGCGTGGCGTAGGCGGGCAGCAGCAGCGTGGCCAGCACGCTCACGAAGATCGTCCGCTTGAACCGGAACCGGAGGCGGGCGAAGGCGTACGCGGCGAAGATGCCGATGACCACGGTGAGGATCATCGCGGCGCCGGACTCTATCACCGAGTTGAGCAGCGATCTTCCGATCTCGGTGGAGATGCCGTTACCCGCGCCGCCGATCCCGGCCACGGCGCGGTAGCTGGAGCCCACCAGCGGCGACGGAATGTAATGCGCGGGCGTGCTGTCGGCGCCCGACAGCGTGCTGAGGCTGGTGTTGAGCGCCCAGTAGATGGGGAACAGCGACCACACCAGGATGACGGCGATCGTGACGATGCGCCCGAGCGTCCGGGCCGTGCGGCGGGACAGCGCCCGCCCGGCCGGTCCGGCCGCCGCCCGGGTCACTCCCCGCGCGGTCCGCTCGCCTGCTCCCGTCGCGGCCATTACGCCGCCTCCGTCCGGCGGTAGAGCAGCGCCAGCGCCGCCATCGACAGCGCCGCGGTGACGATGGTTATCAGCAGCGAGAGCGCGTAGCCGCCGCCGAAGTTGAGGTCCTCGAACGTCGTGACGTAGGTCTGCAGCATCACCGAGGATCCGAGCGGCGCGATCCCGTTCAGGATGTAGACCTGGTCGAAGATGTTCAGCGACAGGACCAGCGCCTCGACCGTGCACACGGCCAGGGCGGGCCGGATCAGCGGCAGCGAAATGTACCGGAACGCCTGCACCGGGCCCGCGCCGTCCACCCGGGCCGCCTCATACAGGTCCTGCGGAACCGACTGCAGCGCGGCCAGGATGACGAGCGCGGACAGCGGCGTTATCTGCCAGACCTGCACGATCTCGATCAGCAGGATGGTCAGCCACCGGTCCAGCCCGAGCCACACGTGATACCCGCCGATGGCGTGCGCGGAATGCAGCGCGCTGTTCAGCACGCCGAAGGTCGGGTTGTAGATCCAGCTCCAGATAACGGCCTCGACCACGGCCGGCAGCGCCCACGGCAGGATGACCAGGGCCAGGATGACGCCGCGCAGCCGGAAGCTCTGCTTGAGCGCTACCGCCATGGCGGTGCCGAGCACGACCGACGCCACGACGCCGATCGCGACATAGACCGCCGTGTTGACCCACGAGGTGATGATGACCGGGTCCGCGAAGAGCGCGCGGAAGTTGCCCAGGCCGACGAACCGGGTCGGCGGGTCGAGCGGCATGACCCGGAAGAACGCCTCCACCGTGGTGTCCACGGTCGGGATGAAGGAGAGCGCCCCGATGAACACCACCAGCGGCGAGAGCAGGATGTACGGCAGCATCCTGCCCTGGCGCACCGCACCCAACGTCAGGCCTCCTTACTGCGTCGTGCTGGGCGGGTCAGGGGTGGGCCGGTCAGGGGCTGGCGATCGACCCGCCGTGCCACCTTAGCCAGCGGATTTGAGCTGGTTAACCTGGCCGGCGATGGCGCTGACGGCCTGCTGGATGGTCTCCTGCCCGGCGGCCGCCTGGTGAATGTTGGTCTGCACCGCCGCGCTGAACTGCACGTACCACGGCGGCGCTCCGTTCGGGAACGGTGCCTGCGCGTGGGCCTTGAGGATAGCGGCGAGCTTGGGCGCCTGCGCGGCGGTAGCCGCCGCGGACGTCACGTTGAAGCTGGACAGCCTGGCCGGCAGGGGGAACGTGCTGACCACGTTCTGCGGCCCGTGCAGCCCGGCCCAGTTCGCCTGGCTCTCGGTGGCCGTGAACCACTTGATGAACTTCACCGCGCCGGCCACGTTCTTGGCTGACTTCGGGATGCCGATGCCATCGGGATTGGCGACGTTCTGGCCCACTCCGGTGGCCCCCGGGGTCGGGATGTACTCGGTGTCGCCCACCACGCTGGACGAGGCCGGCACGTTATAGATGGAGCCGACGCTGCCGGAGTAGTCGCACAGTTCCGCGGCCACCCGGTTCTTCGCCATCTCGGTGGTAAACCCCTGGTAGTCGCTCTCGTTGATGTTGCCCTTGGGCACCAGCCCGCTCTTGTAGGCGTTGACCATCCAGGTCATGGCCTTGTACCCGGGCGAGTTCGGCGAGGTGAACGCCGGGGCGTCCTGCGGGGTCAGAACCTGGCCGCCGAACGCCGCGGTCATCTGGTACCAGCAGGTCGACAGGCCCTCGGCGGTGGCGAGATGGATGTCGAGCGGGCTGGCCATGCCATTCGCCTTGCCCACCTTCTTGAGGTCCGTCGTGAACGCGGCCAGCGTCGTGGGCATGGTCGTGATGCCGGCCTTGGCGAAGTCCTTCTTGTTCACGGTGGTGACCAGGAACGACGAATCGAACGGCACCCCCATCAGCTCATTGTTCGAGGTGAACGTGCCGATCTGCGGCATGTCCGACCTGAGGGCGGTCGCGCTGAAGTACTTGTTGAGCGGGATGAACCAGCCGGTCTTCTGGTACTCCCCGACCTTGGACCAGTCAACGTCGGCGGCGTCGGCGAAGTAGGTGTTCGCGGTCGAGGCTGCGGCGATCTTGGTCTGCAGGTCATCCCAGCCGATGTTGACCCAGTTCACCTTGATGCCGGTCTGCTGGGTGAACTGGTCCAGCAGGGCCTTCGGCGGAGACGGGTAGGCAACGGCGACGGTAATCGATTTCGGCGAGCTGGCACTGGCGCTGCTGGCGCCGCTGCTGCTGCCGCTGCTCGACCCGCAGGCGGCGACCAGCGTGACCAGGCCAGCGCTGAGGGCGAGCGCTCCCGCCCGTCTGCTGACGATGCCTAGGTTTTTCATCTGTCTCCTCTTTCAGCGAGGCGCACAGCCAGGCAGGATCCCGAGGCCGTCAGGAGTTGTCGGCAATGTGCTGCCGGGACCGCGAAGCAGGCCAGGCGTGGACGTGACATGAGATGCGGCGGCAGCCGCCGTGGGATGCGTATCGGGCCGCCGCGCGCAGGCGCCCCGGCAGGCCGCGGCCACGCGAATGACGATCGTTTACGCTCATATGCAGTCAATCTAGAGTGGATTCAGTCACTGTGGCAAGCCTGGATTTGCACTGTCAACGACCAATCGTGCACGAGCGACCACCAGCCCGTACGGCCGCCGGTCCGGCGGCCGATGGTGGAGGCAACCCAACCTGCATCGATATGCTCACTTGCTATGCACAGAGCGGCGCGGATGAGCGCGATCCTGGAACGGCTCGCCGATGGCGGCTCGGTCGCGGTGGCCGATCTCGCCGATGACCTGGATGCATCGCCCGCCACCATCCGCCGGGACCTGGTGATCCTGGAGCAGCAGCGGCTGCTGGCCCGCACCCACGGCGGCGCGACCGCCCACGCCGTCTCGTACGAGCTGCCGCTGCGGTACAAGGGCGTGCGGCACGCTGAGGAAAAGCGGCGCATCGCCCGGGAGGCGGCGACGCTGGTATCCGAGGGGATGGCGGTCGGCCTGACCGGCGGGACCACCGCGACCGAGGTCGCGCGGGCGCTGGCCGACCGGCAGAAGCTGACCATCGTGACCAACGCCCTGAACATCGCCTCCGAGCTGGCGGTCCGGCCCGGCATCAAGCTGATCGCCACCGGCGGTGTGGTCCGGAGCCAGTCCTATGAGCTGTCCGGGCCCATCGCCGAGGCGAGCCTGACCGGCCTCAATCTCAACGTGGCCTTTATCGGCGTGGACGGCATCGACGCCGGGGCCGGCTGCACGACGCACCACGAGGTGGAGGCGCACACGAACGCCGTCATGATCAACTGCGCCCGGCGGGTCGTGGTGGTGGCGGACAGCTCCAAGATCGGCAAGGTCGCGTTCGTCCGGATCTGCGAGGCGACCGCGGTGGACGAGCTCATCACCGACGCCGCCGCGGACGCCGACGCGGTCCGGGCGCTGACTGACTGCGGAGTGCACGTCACGCTGGTGGGGGACGGGCGGGAAGGCGCGGAGATTCGTGGGTAGCGAGCGGCATGGTGCCGCCGTCCGGCCTGCACGGGCCCGTTCTCATCCCTCCGGCCCGGCCTTCGATCTCGTCGTCATCGGGGACTGCAACCCGGACGTGCTGGTCTTGGGCGACGATCTGACGCCCGCCTTCGGCCAGCAGGAGAAGCTGGTCGCCAGCATGTCGCTGGTGATCGGCGGGTCAGGCTCGATCACAGCGGTGGCGGCCGCGCGGCTCGGGCTGCGGGTCGCGCTGGTCGCCGCGATTGGCGACGACCCGGCCGGAAACTTAATGCTGACCGAGCTGGCCCGGGCCGGCGTTGACACCGATGCCGTGGTGATCCGGCCGGAGCTGCCCACCGGCATGACCATCGCGCTGTCGCGGGGCGACGACCGGGCCATCCTTACCGCCGCGGGTGCCATTGGCGCGCTGGCCGCCGCCGATGTGCCCGCCGAACTGCTCGCGCGAGCGCGGCACGTCCATGTCAGCTCCTACTTCCTGCTGGAGCGGTCGCTGGGGCCCGGCCTCGCCGCGCTGCTGTCGGCCGCTCGCGCGGCCGGGGCTTCCACCTCACTCGACACCAACTGGGACCCGGCCGGGACCTGGGGCGGGGACTTCTTCGCCGATGTACTCGCGCAGACCGATCTGCTGCTGCCTAACGAGGCCGAGGCGCGGCGGATCTCCGGCACCGCGACGCTGCCGGAGGCGATAGCTTCGCTGACCAAGGCGGGCAGTGCTATCGCGGTGAAGCTCGGTGCGCGCGGCGCACTGTACGTCGACGGGGCGCAGCAGTACCTGGCCACCGCGCCGCCTGTATCGCCGGTGGACACCACCGGCGCCGGGGACTGCTTCAACGCCGGCCTGCTGGCCGGGCGGCTGCAGGGTCTTGAGCCCCCGGCCGCGCTGGCGCTCGGCTGCGCGGCAGGCGCGGCGTCGACGCAGGGCATCGGCGGAACCGGCAGCGCGCCCGACCTCAGCGCGGCCCTGGCCCTGGCCCGGAAGGTGATCGTCCGGCCCGGACCCTGATCTGCGGAAACGGGGCATCCTGGCGCAGTGCCCGCCGCCGCGGTCTCGCCCGCGCCGGGCCCGGCGCGGTCAGCGGTCGAGCATGCGCATCTGCGCTTCGCTGTGGTGGCCGCCGGTCGGCGGCGTGACCGCGGTGAGCTGGCCGAGCTGCCCGGCGGTCAGCCGGACGCCGTCGGCGGCGACGTTCTCCTCCAGCCGGGACACCCGCTTGGTGCCGGGGATCGGGGCGATGTCGTCGCCCTGGGCGAGCAGCCAGGCCAGCGCGACCTGCGCGGGCGTCGCGCCGGCCTCGGCGGCGATCTGCCGCACCTCGTCGGCGACGCGCAGGTTGTGCTCGAAGTTCTCGCCTTCGAAGCGCGGGTTGGTCTTGCGGAAGTCGCCGTCCTCCAGATCGTCGAGCGACCGGATCTGGCCGGTGAGGAAACCCCGGCCGAGCGGGGAGTAGGGCACGAAGCCGATCCTGAGCTCGCGCAGCACCGGCAGCACCTCCGCCTCCGGGTCCCGGGTCCACAGCGAGTACTCCGACTGCAGCGCCGTGATCGGGTGCACGGCGTGCGCGCGGCGGATGTTTCCGGTCCAGGCCTCGGACAGGCCGATGTGGCGGATCTTGCCCTCCGCGATCAGCTCGGCCATGGCCCCGATCGTGTCCTCGATCGGCGTATCCGGGTCGACGCGGTGCTGGTAGTACAGGTCGATGCGGTCGGTGCCGAGCCGCGTCAGGGAGCCTTCCGCCGCGGTGCGGATGCTGGCCGGGCTGCTGTCCAGCCGGCCCGGCCCGCGGCCGGTGTGGGAGATCATGCCGAACTTCGTGGCCAGCACGACCTGGTCCCGGCGGCCGGAGATGGCCCGGCCGACCAGCTCCTCGTTGTGGTAGGGGCCATAGACCTCGGCGGTATCCAGGAGAGTGACGCCGAGGTCGAGGGCGCGGTGGATGGTGCGGATGGACTCCGCCTCATCGGGCGCCCCGTAGACCCCGGACATTCCCATCGCGCCCAGGCCGATGCGCGAGACCTCAAGGTCCCTCAGGCGGGCAGTTCGCATGACGCTCTTCCCTTCAGTGATCGAAGACCCGCTTAGCGACGCCGATCGCGGACATCGCCCGCGGCTACCCGGCGTAGAACGCCAGATGCGTGATGACTTCCTTCAGCTCGGCCTCGGTCACGCCATTGTCACGGATCAGGAGATCGCGGCCTGCACCAGCCCGGCAACCTTCTTCTCCACCGCGGGGCTCCAGTTCTTCAGCGCGTATGCCACCGGCCACATGTCGCCGTCGTCAAGGTTCGCCGCATCCTGGAAGCCCAGGGTCGAGTAGCGGTAGCTGAACTTGCCCGCGTTCTGGAAGAAGACGACGACCTTGCCGGCCGCGTTCGCGTAAGCGGGCATCCCGTACCAGGTCTTCGGCGTCAGCCCGGGGGCGGTCGCGGTCACCGTCACATGCACGCGCTCGGCGAGCGCACGATCCTCCGGCGCCATCGCCGCAATGCTGTCGAGGACGGCCTGCAGGCCGTCGGCCTGCTTGGCGCCCTTCTTGCCCTCGGCGCGCAACTCGGCGGCGCGTTCCTTCATCGCGGCGCGCTCCTGGGCGCTGAAGCCGCTGGACTCGTTCTTGGCATTTGTCGCGGTCATTCCGGTTCCTTTCCTGACGCGCAGGGCCTCGGTGCAAGGCCGGTCTTCCACCGAAAGGCTAGGCCCGGCCACACCCTGGCGCTTCTCGATTCCTGACCGATCGGGCGCAGCTGAGGCGCTTCGAGTAGCGGCCCCACTAACCGAACATCCGGATCTGGCCGCCGGGCCGCGGGCGCGGCAGATTTCGCGGGGTGTGGCTAAGGTGTCTGCGTGGATGGGCAACTGTGGTCTGCCTACGACGAGATGGGCCCGGGCTATCAGCGGCACGCAGCGGACAGCGCCTACAACGCCCACTATGACCGGCCGGCGGTGCTGGCCGCTTTGGGACCGGTCGGCGGCTGCCGGGTCCTTGATGCAGCGTGCGGGCCCGGGTTCTACACCCAGGAACTCCTGGCCCGGGGCGCCGATGTCACGGCCTTCGACGCGAGCCCGGTCATGGTGGACCTGGCCAGGAAGCGGACGGCGAATCGGGTGCAGATCGATCGTGCCGTCCTGGGCGGCCCGCTGCCCTACCCCGATGGCACGTACGACCTGATCGTCTGCGCCCTGGCCATTCACTACGCCGATGATCGCGGCGCTGCTTTCGCCGAGTTCTGCCGGATCCTGCGCCCCGGAGGGGCACTGGTGGTGTCGACCCAGCACCCGACCATCGACTGGCTGCGCAAAGGCGGCTCCTATTTCGAGGTGAAGCTGGAAACTGATGTCTGGCACACGCCGTCGGGGGATCAGCCGGTGCGTTTCTGGCGCGAGCCGTTGTCCGCTTTGTGTGCGGCGGCCACCGATGCCGGGTTCCTGATCGAGAAAGTCATCGAGCCGCTCCCGGCCGACACCATGCGCGAGCGCTATCCCGAGGACTACGACAAGCTGACCACCGAACCGGGGTTCCTGCTGCTGCGCCTGTTCAAGCCAGCCAAGCAGCGTCCCAGCCCCGGTAACTGAGGCCGCCGCCGCAGTCCGCACGCGCCGTAACTACTGCCAGCAAGTCCTAGCGCTGGGAGCTGCCAGATAGGCGTCTGGCCAGGACGGATGATCTTGGCGGGCCGGTCGGGAACGTGCAGAACCGCACGGAATGATCATGATGCTCGACCTGTTCGGCAGGCAAGCCGACGGCTGGCGTCGGATCGATGAAATTTGACACCATCTGCCCAGTTCGCTCGGCCCATGGGGGAGCCCCGCGGGGCGCGATGTAGCCTGATCCCCGATCGTTTATGACCGCATCGGTGGCTCTGAGCATTGCGGGAGTCGGCCACCTGCATCCGTTCTCTCCCTGAAGGCTGAAAGGAGGCATTATGTCCGCAGCGACTATTACCGAGGGTTTGGCTCGAGTGGATCTGTTCTCCGGTCTGTCGCGCCGCGATCTCGAACGGCTCGCTCGCTCCGGCCGTGAGGTGGATCACGAGCCAGGTCTGGAGATCGTCACGCAGGGCCGTGACGGCGTAGCGTTCCACCTTGTGCTGGGAGGGTCCGCAGACGTTGAAATCGGCGGGCGGCTGCGCAGGCAGCTGGGGGTTGGCGGCTACTTCGGGGAGATTTCGCTCATTGACGGCAAGCCGCGCACTGCGACTGTCCGCGCCGGCAGTGACGGCTTGCGGACGTTCACCGTCACCGCGTGGGAGTTCCGGTCGATGCTCGAGGAACGACCGCAGGTCGCGCAAGCGCTACTGATCACTTTGTGTACCAGGATTCGTGACGCTCAGGCGACGGACAATTCCGGTGCGGACTGATACGAGCATCCAGAGCGAGCTGACCTGCCATTCCTGAAGCCTGCCGTGCCGATCGGCAGTCCTCGCGTGCTACCTGGGCTCGGCGGGACCCGGTCGCTTTCCTGGCCTTCTTAGTTCGTCCCGCGAACGGTACCCTTCGCCCAGGATGATGTGCCCACGGTGTTCGGCTGAAAGCCCGGCCGGCCAGAAATTCTGTGGCGAGTGCGGCGCCGCGCTAGCGCTCGTCTGCTCATCGTGCGGGACGGCGAGTTCTCCCGGCCAGAAGTTCTGCGGTGAGTGCGGCGCTGCGCTCGCGGTGGCTCCCGGGCCCGGCGTCTTGGCTGCGGCGGCTGCCGGTCCGGTGGTGGAGCGGCGGGTGTGCTCGGTGTTGTTCTGCGACGTGGTGGGGTTCACGCCGCTGTCGGAGGCGCGGGATCCCGAAGCGGTGCGCGAGCTGCTGTCGGAGTATTTCGACCGGGCGCGGACGGTGATCGGCCGCTACGGGGGGGTGGTGGAGAAGTTCATCGGGGATGCCGTGATGGCGGTGTGGGGCACCCCGGCCGCCGCGGAGGGGGATGCGGAGCGGGCGGTGCGGGCCGGCCTGGATCTGGTCGCGGCGGTGGGCGAGCTGGGGGCCGAGGCGGGGGTGCCGGGGCTGGCGGCGCGGGCCGGGGTGGTGACCGGCGAGGTGGCGGTGAACCTGGGTGCCGCAGGTGAGGGGATGGTGGCCGGGGATGCGGTGAATACCGCGTCGCGGGTGCAGGCGGCGGCCGAGCCGGGGACTGTGCTGGTGGATGGGGTGACCCGGCGGCTGGCCGGCGGCGCGGTCGGGTTCGCCGATGCCGGGGAGCACGCGCTGAAGGGCAAGGCGGAGCCGGCCCGGCTGTGGCGGGCGGTCCGGGTGCTGGCGGCGGTGGGCGGGTCGCAGCGGGTGGATGGGCTGGAGGCGCCGCTGACCGGGCGGGATGCGGAGCTGCGCACGGTGCGGGACTTGTTCCACGCGGCGGCCGGGCGGCGGGTGCCGCGGCTGGTGCTGGTGGCCGGGCCGGCCGGGGTGGGCAAGTCGCGGCTGGGCTGGGAGTTCGAGAAGTACGCCGACGGGCTGGCGGCGCAGGTGTGGTGGCATCGGGGGCGGTGCCTGTCGTACGGGGAGGGGGTGGCGTTCTGGGCGCTGGCCGAGATCGTGCGGCAGCGGCTGGGCATCGCTGAGGAGGACCCGGCCGAGGTCGCGGCGGCCAAGATGGCCGAGGGCCTGGCCCGGTACGTGCCCGATCCGGGTGAGCGCGGGTATGTGCGGGTGCGGCTAGGCCGGCTGCTCGGCGTGGCCGCGGACGGGGATGACGGGGCCGCGTTGTCGCGGGAGGAGCTGTTCGCCGGGTGGCGGCTGTTCTTCGAGCGGCTCGCGGCGCAGCAGCCGGTGGTGCTGGTGGTGGAGGATGCCCAGTACGCCGATGCCGGGCTGCTGGAGTTCCTGGATCACCTGATCGACTGGGTGCGGGATCTGCCGGTGTACGTGCTGGTGCTGGCCCGGCCCGAGCTGGGCCAGGCCCGGCCGGGGTTCGGCACCGGCCGCAACCGCAGCACGCTGACCCTGGATCCGCTGGATGCAGCCTCGATGGACACCCTGGTGGAGGCGCTGGTGCCGGGGATGCCGGGCCCGGTCCGGGCGAAGATCACCGCCCAGGCGCAGGGCATCCCGCTGTTCGCGGTGGAAACCGTGCGGTCGCTTATCGACCGGGACATCGTCCGGCCGGTCGAGGGGGTCTACCGGCTGACCGGCGAGGTCGGCCAGCTGCAGGTGCCGGACAGCCTGCACGCGCTGCTGGCCGCCCGCCTGGACGCCCTGGACCCGGGCGTACGGCGGCTGGCGGCCGACGCCGCGGTGCTGGGCGCCACCTTCCCGGCCGAGGCGCTGATCGCGGTGTCCGGGCAGGACGAAGCCGTGGTACGGGCGGCGCTGGCCGACCTGGTGCGCCGGGAGGTGCTGTCAGTATCGGCCGACCCGCTGTCCCCGGAGCGGGGCAGCTACGGGTTCGCCCAGAACATGCTGCGCCAGGTCGCCTACGACACCTTGTCCCGCCGGGACCGCAAGGCCCGGCACCTGGCGGTGGCCGCGTATTTGCGCGCGGCCTTCCCCGGCGATGGGGAGGAAGTGGCCGAGGTGATCGCCCGGCACTACCTGGACGCGCTGGACGCGATGCCCGATGACCGCGATGCCGGGCAGATCCGCGGCCAGGCCATCGCGGCGCTGACCCGGGCGGCCGACCGGGCCGGCCGCACCGGGGCTCCCGCCCGGGCCGCCGCCAGCTACGCCGCCGCCGCCCGGCTCACCCAGGCCGGTCCCGCTGACGGGTGGCAAACCGCCGCCGCGGTGCTGTGGGAACACGCCGCCGAGGCCGCCGGGACCAGTGCCGACTGGGCGGGGGCGGTCGAGCAGGCCGGCCAGGCCGCGGATTTGTACCGGCAGTGCGGCGATGCCCGCTCGGCCGCCCGCGCGCAGGTGATCGCCGGGCAGGCGCTGCGCCTGTGGGGGCGGCACGCTCAGGCGCGGGAGCAGCTGACCGTCGCGGTGGCGGTGCTGCGGGACGACCCCGGCGCCGATACCGTGCGGGCCCTGGGGGAGCTGGCGGGGCTGGAGGTGTTCTCCGGGTCACCCGCGGCGGATGCGCTGTCCGCCGAAGCCCTATCCCTGGGCCAGGACCTGGCCGTCGATGAGGCCACCCTGGCCGGTTTGTTTAACACCCGCGGGATCTGCCACGCCTTCGCCGGGCGCAGGCCGGAGGCGGCCGCCTACTTCCAGGCAGCCGCCCGGCTGGCCGGGCAGGCCGGCGATACCGTCCAGCTCGGCCGCGCGCTGCTCAATCTGTCCGACGCGGTGACCAGCACCGACCCCGCCGCCGGTGCCGAGGCGGCCCGTGCCGCCGCTGCGCAGCTGCGCCAGACCGGCGCTCGCCGTCAGCTCGCGACCGCGGTCACGAACCTGGCCCAGGCGCTGCTGATGACCGGCGACTGGGACACCGCCCAGGCTGAGCTGGCCCAGGCCGCCGACGGCGACGGCCTGACCGGCATCGAGGATCTGGCCTGCTACCGGGCCTGGGCGCTGGCGCTGCGCGGCGATGCCCCGGCCGCCCAGGAGATTCTGGCCGGACTGGGTGACCTGCGGGCCAGCGACGACCCCCAGGACCAGGCGGTCATGGCGGTCGCGGAGGCGTTCACCGCTGCCGCGCTCGGCCAGCCCGCGGCCGCGCTGCGCCACGCCCGCGCCGCCCTGGACCACGCCGCCGCCGTGGGCATCGGCGCCGAGGACCTGCGGTGGGCCTGGCCGCTGGCCGCCCGCGCCGCGCACGACCTGGCCGACGACGCCGCCACCGGCGACCTGCTGGCCCTGCTCGACGGCTACCGGCCCGGGCAGCTGGCCCCGATGCAGCGCGCCGAACGCGACCTGGCCCGCGCCTGGCTGGCCGCCGCCGATGGCAACCCGGACGCCGGCCCGGCGTTCGCCGCCGCGGTCGCCGGGCTGCGCCAGCACTCCACCCCCTACCACCTGGCCCACGGGCTGCTCGACCACGCCGCCCACCTGGCCGCTCACGGCGACACCGAGGCCGCGGCGGCCGCGACCGGCGAAGCCGCCGGCATCGCCGCCCGGCTGGGCTGCCAGCCGCTGCTGGACCGCGCGGAAAACACCCAGCCGGCCATGCCCCGCACCGCAGCCTCGTGATCACCGCGTCGGCCCGCCTGCGGCCGCGAGGTGGCATGCCGGTCGAGGACGCCCTGGCCCGGTCATAGCGCATGGTGGTCCGGGGGCCGGCGCGGCAGGCCTGCTCGCCGGCGCTCCGGTTGCGTGCGTCCTGGCGGATGCCGATTCCGGTCGCGGCAGGCGGCCCGGCCTTAGGCTGGCTCCCGGAATGGGAGCCGCGAGAGGAGACCCGGGTGCCGTACGTCGACAATGGCGAGGCGAGGATCTGGTACACCGAGCAGGGGACGGGGTTTCCGATGCTGACGCTCGCGCCAGGCGGGATGCGGTCGGCTGTTTCGCTGTGGGAAGCGGCGGCGATTAACCCGCTGACCGCGTACGCCGGGCAGTACAAGATGATCGCGATGGACCAGCGCAACGCCGGCCAGTCCGCTGGCCCGCTGGAGGCCGGTGACCCGTGGGGCGCATACGCGGCCGACCAGCTGGCGGTCATGGATCATCTCGGCATCGACCGGTTCCTGGTGTTCGGCTGCTGCATCGGCGGCCCGTTCATCCTGAAGCTGTGCGAGGTCGCGGCGGAACGAGTCGTCGCGGCCGTCCTCGAGCAGCCGGTCGGGATCATCGAGAGCAACCGTGAGGTGTTTGACAGCATCTGGAAGCAGTGGGGTGAGGGGCTCGCGGGCGAGCGGGATGATCTCGGCCGCGATGAGATCGAGGCGTTCGCCACGGCGATGTGGGCCCCCGGCTTCGCCGTCAGCGTGACCCGGGACCAGGTGCGGTCCTTCCGCACGCCGATGCTGGTGCTGCCGGGAATCGATGAGTACCACCCGGCCGAGACCGGCCGCGAGATCGCCGCGCTCGCGCCGGCTGCCGAGCTGCTCGAGCCGTGGAAGGACCCGGAGCATCTTCCCGCCGCCACCGAGGCAGTCGGCCGGTTCCTCCGGGACCACACCCCGCGCTAGATCACCGGCGGGTCCCCCGGCCAGCAGGCGGCGTGCCGCCGTCGCGTTCAGCGGGAGCCCGGGATCGCTGGGATCGGGGGGCTCCCGCCCGGAGGCGCCTGCCGGGTGGCTGCGCTGTCGTCAGCGAGCGAACTTCTCGATAGCGGCCGGGGTGACGGGGGTGAAGAAGTTGACGAGATTGCCGTCGGGGTCACGGAACAAGAGCGAGCGGTTGCCCCACGGCATCGTGGTGGGCTCGTTGACGAAGTCCTCGACGAACCCGGCCAGGTTCTGCTGCACGCCGTCCACGTCGTCGACGAGGAACTCGATGATCACGGTGTGGTTGTCGGCTGGGCGGGCTGCGCCGGGCGCGAACAGCGGGACGGTGCGGGTGCTGCCGATCGCGAGGGTCGCATGGGCGGTCCTGAGCTCGGCGAAGTCCTCGGTGGACCAGTTCGCCTGCACTCCCGTGACTTTCTCGTAGAAGGCGACGAGGCGCGCGACGTCGCCGGTGATGATGCGGATCGAGACGAAGTCCATGGTGATCTCCTTGGTCTGCGCGAGGCTTGTCTACATCGCACGCTAGGAGAAATACAGGACAGAAACGGTCCAGTATTCACGCTAAATTCTGTACATGGCGCGGCCCACTACGCAGGTGCTGACTCTGCTGGAGCTCCTGCAGTCGGGCGGCATCCGGACGGTGGCCGAACTCGCCGACCGGCTCGGCGTCGACGGGCGCACCGTGCGGCGGTACGTGGACCACCTGATCGACCTCGACGTGCCCGTCGAGTCGGTGCGCGGCCGCTACGGCGGGTACCGGCTTGCCTCCGGGTACCGCATGCCTCCGCTCATGCTGAGCGACGACGAAGCGCTCGCCGTGCTGCTCGGCCTGGTCGCCGGCCGCCGGACGGGGCTGGTGACGACGACCGGCACGGCGAGTGAGACGGCAGCGGCCAAGATCCGCCGGGTACTGCCCGAGCGGCTCGCCCGCAGGCTTGACACCGTGCTCGAATCACTCGCCTTCACGGCCCCGGCCGGCGAGTTCCCCGTCCCGGACGCCGGGATCCTGCTCTCTATCGCCGATGCGGTGCGCCATCACCGGCCGATCTCGATCAGGTACACCGCCGCCGACGGCCGGCGCAGCGAACGCACCCTGCACCCGTACGGGCTCGTCGCTCACTCGGGCCGGTGGTACGTCACCGGTGCAGATCCCGGGATCGCCGAGGACCGGACCTTCCGGCTAGACCGCATCGCCGACGCGAGGACCCTGCCCGGCTCCTTCGAGCCGCCCGCCGGACTCGATCCGGCGCAGCGCGTTCTGTCCGGGCTCGCCAAGGCTCCTTACCGGCATCAGGTAATCCTGCGGATCCAGGGGACAGCCGAGCAGATCCGCGCCCGGCTTCCCGCCAGCGTCGCGAGCGTGGAGGAGCCCCGGTCCGCGGGAGCCGCCGATCTGCAGACCGAGCGCTGGCTCCGCGTCGAGCTGCGTGCGGAGCGGCTCGACTGGCTGCCTCCGGTGCTCGCGTCGCTCGACCTGCCGTTCATCATCGAGCGACCGGATGAGCTCCGCGGCCTCGTCACCGCGCTCGCCGACCGGCTCGCGGTCTCCACCCGCCGAAGTCCGCGCTGAGGGGATTCGAACCCCTGACCCCTCGATGCGGACGAAGTTTTCTGGGCTCATACATGCGGGAGCCATATGCCGTGGCAGAAAGAATCCTGCCTTCGCGCTCATGGGATCAAGTTGACGGTGCACTGGATACCTGCCGCGCGTGCCAATCGCGCATCGGTGGTCACCAACGCGCAGCGGTATCGCTCGGCGGCGGCGACATAGGCCGCGTCGTAGGTCGTCAGATTGCTGCGGAGCTCCCAGATCCGGGCAGCAAGCAGCCGCGTGCGCACCGCGACCGGGTCCATCTCAGCCGCCGCCACGGCGGCCTCTGCTGCATGTTCTGGCTTGATTTTCCCCCCGAGGAGATTTCCCCGGATCACCGACAGGACTTCTACCAGCCAGTGCTCGGGGGCCAGCCACTGCGGGTCGGCCCGCAGGGCCGCGCGGCACCGGTCGCCGGTTTCTCCTTCGTCCAGGAGCGCGAAGGCAGTCGCGGACGCATCGAGGACTATCACCCTTCGCCCTCACGGACCCCGAGTTCCGCGTCGCGTTCCGCCCGGCCCGTGCGAAGGGCGCCATCTATGTCAGCCGAGCTGAGCCGGGTGCCGTACGTGCCTTGCCCGAAGCGGGCGAGCACCGCCAGGTTGTCCTGGCGGCGCGCCTCGTTGCTGACGACGTCGAACAGATACGCCTGGAGCGACTGCCCGCGCTGGCGGGCCAGTTCACTGAGCCGGTCACGCAGTTCTTCGGGAACGTCGCGAATCTGAAGTGCCACCATGCATGCAATAATACATGCATGGTGGACCTGGCTGCGGGCGCTCCACGTTGACCCCGCTTCGGATCCGGCGTTCACAGGCGGCTACCGGGGAGCCAGGCCACACCACCCATGACGGTTCCGGTCCATCTGCTGCCTCGGCGCGAAACGGCAGCGCAATTCCCGCGCGGGTGCCTCAAGGCATGGTGCCAGGCAGCTGATCGAGGGCGATCCCGATGGCCTCCCGGAGCGAGTCGTGGCGGGGACCCAGCGCGAACTCCTCGGCCGTCCAGCGCTCCTCCGGATACAGCCAGACCGGCCCGCTAACCAGATCCTTGGGCTCCCACTCGTAGCGAGGCCAGACATGAGCGTGCAGGAAAGGGTCGGTGTTGCCGAGGATCTCAAGATTCACCCGGCGGAAACCAGACTCCAAGCGCCTGCATGTCAGCTCGACAGCCTCGCCGAGTCGCTCCATGTCAGACAGGAAAGCCAACCGCCTGCCTCGCGGCAGGTCAGACAGTCTCAGGACATCGGGCTGATCAGCAAGGAGCACGCAATAGCCGGGCAGAAACTGCGTATCCCCGATCACCGCGAACCCGGCGTCGAGCCGCCTCAGCACGGTCGGATTCTCGCCCCGCACCGCGCTGCCGATCCTGTCCGCCCGCCAGCCAGCACCCATGGCGGAGAACCATACATCGCTCGCCTGCGATGGTGAACATCCTGGGCTGGGTCTTGATCCGGCCCTCGACGACTTTCTCGTCGCCGTGGTAGAGAGACAAGACCCCGGTGGTGCCAGCTCGGGACACACCACGGAGGTCACCGCGTCATTATGGTCACGCTGGCGCCCGCAATGCCAAGCGCGGACACCGAGCAGCTGGGCTGTCGGAAAGCCGCACATGGCTCAGGCATGGCAATAGCTCAGATTCGTTTTGGCACAGACATTTTTGCTGCCAACTACCCCGCTCCGTTTCCGATCTTGGTCGCCTGTTTGCCACCCTTGACGCATGGTCAATCAGAGCTCCACACGGAGCTGGCCGCCAAACACGACAGCGTTGCCGAGGACGTGGGCAATCTCCGGGACCGGCTGGACAACCTGTCCGACGACCATGTCCTGCACCGGCTGGAGGACACGTCGCGGACCGGGAGCCTGGCCGGTACCGGAACCGGCAGTCGGTACAGCAGCTCAGCGAACTCGGTCACAGCGCGTACACCGCGGTCGAAGGCGTGTTGGCCGCCCGGATGCAAGACGCGAGCCTGCCCCGGCTCGTGTTCTCCGATATCCCGCATGACCTGCACGGCCGGGCCGAGGCGAATCGCGGCGACGAGATTGTGCGCCGCCTCCCGTGACCTCTTTGCCACCGCTGCGAATATGAGGCTGACGGCCGGGAACCTAGAGTAACGCCGGCACCTGAAGAGACCGTCTCGCCGGCTGAGGCAGATACCGTCGCGTACCGGGACCCCTGACCCCCTCGATGCGAACTAGCGCCAGGTTGGTCTGTGCGGGTCGTTCACGCAGGTCGGTTCGCGATGCGCCTATATTGGCCGGCTCGGGCGGCCAGGCCGGCCAATGCACCACTCTGACGTACGCAACTCCACCCTGGGACACCTCACTCCAGGTGGGTGATTCGTCAGCAGGCAGAGATCAGAGAAGGTTGATAACGGGGCGCCCGTGCCCAACGTGTTCGGCTGGCATCGACAGTAGTGCGCCCCACTCCCTGCGGTCGGCGGCATGGAGGACAGATGGGCTGGAGATCGAAGCGGTGGATTGCTGTGGCCGTGGCCGCAGCGCGTGCAGTGCTCGCCGCGGTGTGCGGTCAGCCGGCGCCGGCGACGATCACCTTGAAACAGCCGGTGTCGGCCCAGCACCGCCAACGTGGACCGGCCGACAGCCCGGGCGGGACTGGCTGAGCGATGCGCTGGCGGTTTGTCGTACGCAGGCTGGTGATACTGCTGGCCAGCCTGCTGGTCGCGAGTTTCGTCATCTTCGCGGCGCTGTACCTCGCCCCGGGAGACCCCATCGCCGCGCTGTCCGGCGGGCGGTCTTTGCCGCCGGGCAGCATCCACGTGCTGGAGCAGCGCTACCACCTGAACCAGCCGTTCCTCGCCCAGTACCGGTACTGGCTCGACAACGCCCTGCATGGGAACCTGGGGATCTCGATCATGTTGCAAGAGAACGTGTCCACGCTGATCGCGTCGCGGATCTGGACCACCGCCGGGCTGATCCTCTACGCATCCTTGATCATCGTGATAGTGGGGGTTGTCCTTGGGATCGTGTCCGGTCTTCGGCGAGGGGGGCTCGACACCAGCACGCTCGTGGTGACCGCGGTTTCGGCGGCCATCCCCGCGTTCGTCGCCGCCATCGCGCTGATCCTGCTGTTCGCGGTGAAGCTCGGCTGGTTCCCGGCGCTTGGGAACGGGACCAGCTTTCTGAGCAACGTCAGGCACTTCACGCTGCCGGCCATCGCCCTGGCCACGGCGTCGGTGGCCATCGTGGCCAGGGTAACCCGGGCCTCGGTCCGGGCCGAGAGTGACCGTGAGCATGTCCAGACCGCTATCAGCCGCGGCATCCCGGCGCGCTATGTGATCTGGCGGCACATCGTCCGTAACGCCGCCATCCCCATCACCACGATCACCACGATCACCATCGCCTCGCTGATCGCGATCGCCGCGGTGGTCGAGGTCGCGTTCAGCCTGAATGGCCTCGGCGCCTACCTGGTCCAGGCGGCCGAGTCCAAGGACATCGCGGTGGTGCAGGGCATCTCGCTCGTGCTGGTCACCGCGTTCGTCGTGGTCAACATGCTGGCGGATGTGTTGTACGCGGTGCTTGACCCGCGGGTGACGCTGGGAAGCCCGCCCCGGTGAGCGCCGTTTCCCTGGCCGGTGAGCCCTCCCCGCCCAGCCGGGCCTTGGCACGGCTGCGCGCCACCGGCCCGGCTGGCATCGCCTCGGCGATCGTGATCGCGGTTGCCACCTTTGCGGCCTTGTTCGGCCCGCTGCTTGCCCCCTACGATCCCAGCCTGCCGAACCTGTCGCTGGCCTGGGCCGGCCCAGTGGGCGGCCATCTGCTTGGGTACGACTTCGAGGGTCGCGACGTGGCATCCCGGCTGCTGGCCGGTGCGCAGACCTCGATGCTCGGGCCACTGGCGGTCGTCGCGATCAGCGTGCCCGCGGGCACGCTGATCGCGACGACAGCCGCCTGGCGGCGCGGCGCGAGCGACGCGGCGATCTCCTCTGGCCTCAACATCCTGTTCGCGTTTCCCGGCATCCTGCTCGCACTGCTCGCGACCGCCGTCTTCGGCGCAGGGCTGCCCGCGGCGGTGCTCGCCCTGTCCATTGCCTACCTGCCCTACGTCACCAGGGTCCTGCGCGGTGCGGCGCTCAGGGAACGAAACCAGCTCTACGCCGCGGCGCTGGAGGTGCAGGGGTCCTCGGCCACCTCGATCTGCCTGCGGCATCTGATCCCGAACATCGCACCGCTGATCCTGGCCCAGGCGACGATCCTGTTTGGCTACGCCATGGTCGATCTGGCCGCCATCTCGTTCCTGGGCCTGGGGGTACAGCCGCCGACCGCCAACTGGGGCGTGATGATCTCGGAAAACCAGGTGGGCATCCTGCAGGGCAACCCGCAGCCCGCCCTCGCCGCGAGCGTGTGCATCGTGGCCGTGGTGATCGCGGTCAACGTACTGGGCGAGCGACTGTTCGACCAGGCCCAGGCGGCACGCGGATGAGCGGCCTGGACGTTATCGGCACTACGCGGGCCCCCCGCAGCGCGTCCAGCACACCGCTGCTCGAGGTGGCGGCGCTGAGCGTAATGCTGAATATGAATGGCACCCAGCGGGCAGTGCTCCGCGACGTCTCGCTTACGGTGCGATCCGGCGAAGCCGTCGGGCTGGTGGGTGAGTCCGGGGCCGGAAAGACCATGGCCGCCCGGGCGATCGACCGCCTGCTGCCGCGCGGGGCCGAGGCGCAGGGCTCGATCCGGTTCGACGGCACTGAGGTCAGCAAGCTCACCGGCACGGAACTGCGGCGATACCGAGCCCAGGTGGCGATGATCTTCCAGGATCCGCGGGCCCACATCAATCCGGTCCGGCGCCTCGGTGACTTCATGACCGAGGCGCTGCGCACCAGCTTCGGGGTACCGGCAGCACAGGCGCGGGACCGCGCCGTGGACATGCTCACCCAAGTCGGCATCGCGGACGGGGCGCAGCGGCTGCGGCAGTACCCGCACCAGATGTCCGGCGGGATCCTGCAACGGGTCATGATCGCCGCCGCGCTGCTCACCAAGCCTCGCCTGCTGTTGGCCGACGAGCCGACCACCGCACTCGACGTGGTGACTCAGGCCGAGGTCATGGCCATCCTCGACGACCTGCGCCGCGAGTTCGGGCTGGCGATGCTGTTCATCACCCACGACCTGGACCTGGCCGCCGCCATCTGCGACCGCACGATCGTGATGTACGCCGGCCAGATCGTCGAGGTCAGCGCCTCCGCCACGCTGCACAGTGACCCGCGGCATCCCTACACCGCCGCGCTCGCCGCGGCCCGCCCGGACATTACCCAGTCGGCGCACCGGCTGCCCGCTATCCCCGGCAGCCCGCTGTCGGCCTTCGAGGCGCCATCGGCAGAGTGTGCTTTCGCGCCCCGCTGTGCGCACGCCAGGAACATCTGCCGCACCGCCATGCCCGATCTCGCCGAACTCGACGGCGCGTTGTCCCGCTGCGCCCGGGCGCGCGAGCTACGCGGGCTCCTTGGGGCGGTCCCCGATGCCTGAGGCCAGCGCGCCGGTCCTTGAGGCGGTCCGGCTGCGTAAACAGTTCGGCGGCCTCGTCGCGGTCGATGACGTCTCGTTCCGTCTCCGGCCCGGCCGCTCGCTCGCGATCGTCGGAGAGTCGGGTGCCGGGAAGACCACGATCGCACGGATGCTGGTCGGCCTGGAGCAGGCCACCAGCGGGTCCATCACCGCTTGCGGGCACGATCGGTCCCGGCCGCCCCGCTCCACCCGTGACCGGCGTCGCCGGGGCCGCGAGGTCCAGATCGTGTTCCAGGACCCTTACACCAGCCTCGACCCGCGGCAAAGCGCCGAGTCCGCCGTTGACGAGGTGTTGCGGCTGCACCACGGGTGGCCCGCCGACCGCAGGCGGGCCCGGGTTGCCGAGCTCATGGACCTGGTCGGCCTGGATTCGCGCCAGTCCCGGGCACTGCCGCGCTCGCTGTCCGGCGGCCAGCGGCAGCGGGTCGCGATCGCCCGTGCGCTCGCGGCACGGCCCGCAATCCTGATCCTGGACGAATCCGTCGCCGCCCTCGACATGTCAATCCAGGCCCAGGTACTGAACTTGCTCGCCGACATCCGCGACGAGAGCCACGTCTCCTACATCCTCATCAGCCATGACCTGGCGGTCGTGCGCCAACTCGCTGATGAAACGATCGTGCTGCGCCGTGGGACGGTGGTCGAACGCGGCCCAACCGACCAGGTGCTCGACAATCCCGGGCACCCATACACCCAGCAACTGCGCGCTAGTGTCCCCCGGCCAGGCTGGAAACCGAAGCGACTGGGGTTTCACCCCAACGGGTGATGAACTCGCCTCGCCGCGACCTGGTAGTTACGCAAGAACCGATTACAAGCCTTCTCCCAGGTTAGCGACAAATTTGATGGCCGTGATGCTCGGCAGAAACACGTACGCAGCGGCTCTGGTCGTAACGAAGCTCGAAAGACCCGTAACCTCGATCGGCGAGCCCCCATTTGCCTGCGGCATGACGAAAATGCTCTCTGCTGGTTTCTGGGGGCCGATCAGTGGATCTTTCGACTTTGGGTGAAGTCTGACGGCCCCGGCGAATTCGCTGTCATTGGCCCACTGCCGCAGCACGAACTCGTATTGGTTTTCGATATTCGAGTTGATGAAATGAAAGAGCATGCCGCGTTCGATTCCATCGTAGGGTTCTCTTGGATCAAAGGTCGGGCCGTATGGCAGACCGCGGCGGATGAGCCGATGGGAATTGTTGCTGCCGCCGGGCAGCCCCTGCCCCTGAACTGGTTGATCTCGTGGATTGACGCGGCGTATGTGTGCGCCGACGGGACAGTGGATCCCCCTCGGATCCCCCGAACCATCGGCATCAACATACCCGAAATTATTCAACTGTTCGGGCGATATTCCTCCGGCAGGGCTATCGGTATCGGGTGACAAGGCGAGAGGAACGCCGTTGCGCCATCGTCCCAACATCTTTGCGGCCAGCAGTTCGGGATCGATCTTGTCCTTGTTCGACTGCAAGAAGTCCTCAAAGCCCACGACGTCAGTCTCGATCTTCTTGAAAACTGCGAAGCTGCCGTTCAGGCCGAGTTCTCGCGGTTCGGGTACGTTATAGTTCTCTGCTTCTTCCCGCAAGACGAAGAGCCACGGCTCACAGGGCCGCTGGTGATCGGGGGGATATTGTTCCGGGCCGCCACGAATGGTGGGCGTACTGATCCCGTCGGTATATCCGAAGTGAACTTTGGCAGTAGGCACGGGTTGGCCATTTTGCACCTCCATTAACGCCATCCCGTCTTGGCACCAGATTTCTCGAAAGGCATTTCCTTCGGCAAACCAGGCGCGCACCCTCTCGCTGTAGGACTTCATCGCTTCCGGGCTGATGGCGTGCAGCGTCACCAGGACGTGATCGTGCCCTTTTCCAAAACCGGCAATCCAGTTCACGGGCGAGCTTGGTCCGGTTTCTCCGACCGACTCCGCTCGTTGCGCGGCTCCTTCGATGAACGCATCAAATGACTTGAACGACAGCGTTGGGACGCGTTTCTCCACCTCGAGCGCCACCAGTCCGGGCCACGTGACACCGATGTTGAGGCAATAGTCTGGCGTGCGACGCGGGGCGGCCGTGGGATCGTCTCCCGGTCCGCGCGCGAACCCCACGTGCCAGTCCTCGGCAGTCGTGATTTGCGGGACGTCGGATTCGTCACCGCTCACGAGCCGTCCGAGTTGCCTGCGCGCTTGTGCCGGAGTTCCTACCGTCAACAAGAAATGCCGCACCATCGGCATTCTGTAACCGCGGAGAACGAACCCCTGAATGTCAGCGAGGTCGAGCGCCGGATCTTTCGCCGTCGCCGGGCCGCCATCGGTCCCCAACGGTTCATGCCGCCTTCGATCACGCAACCGGCGAAGAACCCCCGGGCCCTTCATCGCCGGTGCTCCTTGTGCGTTGCGCTCCCTGACCGCCGCCCCACTCGGAGTTGATTACGGCTCGTGACCATGTGACGCTAGTCCTATCCAGCGGTGGCCGGTGGTGACTTGCGATCGGCCAGCAGGGCGTGGATGTCTTGCACCGAGAGGCCTGGATAGGCGCTGTAAAACCCGATGACCGGATAGTTGTTGTCGAGTCCCCACTGATAGAACGCCTGGGCGTTCTTTTCCACCGGGGTTGGCGCCCCGCCAACGACACGTGGAAACAGAGCATTGAAGACGAAGGAGGTCTTGTCTGCAAAGTCCTGGAAGTACTTCTCCATATCACCGTCGAAGACCGTGAAGAACCCTATGTGATTGTGCTCAAAGGGCACCCAGTGGGCGACATGCAGCGTCCCGATGGAATCCGATGCTTTGTGTCCCTTGTCTCCTACCAGCGCCCCGGCGACCTGCTTCACGGCGAAGGCTTGCACACGTGACTTGAAGGACATGTATGTCATCAGGGTGCCCTGCGAGGTATTGCCGGTGAAGCCCGCCGCACGCGCGCACGCCTTGATGTCCTGAACGGAGGCGTCCTCGTAAGCAAAGTACGTGTCTAGAGGCTCGCGGGCATGCCGCTTCAGCCATTTGGTGACCGCCTCAGGGTTATCAGCCACGGGCGTGGGCGGAGGGTTGTCCACGAATGTGAAGATAGCGTCAAACACCGGCCCGGCACTCTCCACGAGCCGCTCAATGTGCTCGTCGGTCTCGCCGTCGATGTCCGAAAGGAAGAGAAGCTTCTCGTCTCCTTCGACCATGAACCGGGAGAAATGCACCGTACCGAGATCGTCCTGCGCTGTCGCGAGATCGGGCATCAGCGGGGACAGCTCTTCGGGTAGCGCCTTGGCGATGGCAGGACCCTTGATCGGGAAGTCAACGAGCAGATGGTTCTGGCTCATAGCGTTCTCCTTGTCGAGGTAGGTCGCGACGGCCGGGAACGAAAGGCCGCCCAGTCGTCAGCATGGAGGTGGAAAATGGGTATCCTCCGAACCGCCTGTAGGGGGAGCCGGGTAAACGGAGTAGTTCCCCGGCTCCCGGTGCTATGCGTTGATACCGTGGGCCACATGCCCGTGGTGTGCCGATTCGTGCAGCGCCTGCTCGTCCGCTTGGGTCAGGTGCGGCTTGATGTCGAAGGTGACCTTCTTGATGACTCCGGTGAACGCGAACGGTGCTCGGTTCGCGTAGCCGCGGTCGACCACGCCGCCGTTGTCGCGGCCGATGTCCATGCCCGCGTAGCCAGAGAACCGGATCGGGACGCTGTGGTCCATCCGGCCCTTGCCGATTTCGGTTCCGTTGGCGAACAGGCGGATGTCCCCGCCGGTGGCTGGTTCGGGCGCGTCGGGGTGGAATTCCAGCCGGACGTTGACCTCGCCGGTGGGCAGAGGGGTGTCGGAATTCTGCTGGTAGACCTGCACGCCCATCATCGAGTAGGTGTGCCTGAGCCTGCCGTCCTGAACGAACAGTGAGAAGCCGCCCAGGTGGTCGGCCTCGGCCACGATCACGCCCTCGGCGCCCCCGTCAGGTATCACCAGGTCGGCGGAAATGGTGTAGGAGTGGTTGTAGATCCGGGGGATCATGCCCGAGGCGATGTTCTGCACATCCCCGTAGTAGACGTAAGTCGTCTGGGCGGAAAGCGGCGGGAGCATCCCGAAATAAACACTTAGGCCGCCGAGCAGCGGGAGGACCTTGTATTTCTCGGCCTCGGCCCAGAACAGGTCCTGCAGCTCCTTGACTTTCTCGGGGTGCTGCGCCGCGATGTTGTCTGCCTGGCTGAAGTCGTCAGGCAGGTAATAAAGCTCCACCGGGTCGTCGTCCGGCCGCCACACTCCGGGTGCGAGCTTTCTCATCGCGTCCGGGGTGAGGTCCCACGGGATCCGCTCCACCCCCTGGGCCAGCCACCAGCCGTCCTTGTACATCGCCCGGTAACCGGCGATCTCGAAGTACTGCTGGGTGTGGCGCTCCTCGCCGCCCGGGTCGGCGAAGGTGTGCAGGAAGCTGGTGCCGTGCATCGGCTCCTGGGCGGTCCCCTCGACGTGGGTGGGCTGCGGCAGGCCCGCCAGGTCGAGAATGGTCGGGCCGATATCGATGCAGTGGGTGAACTGGCTGCGCAGCCCGCCTCGGTCCTTGATCAGCCGGGGGTAGCGGATGGCCATGCCCTGCCGGGTGCCGCCCAGATGGGAGGCGACCTGCTTGCCCCACTGGAACGGGCAGTTCCCGGCCCACGCCCACGCCGCGGCGTAGTGCGGGGCGACCAGATCGGTGCCCCACACCTCCAGCCCGCCGTACAGATTGATCAGCGCGAGCTGTTGCTCGGGGGTCAGCGGGATGCCGTTCTGCATCGTGAGCTCATTGAACGAGCCGGTGAGCGCGCCCTCCATGCTGGCGCCGTTGTCCCCGTAGATGTAGATCACCAGAGTGTTGTCCAGCTCGCCCATCTCCTCGACCGCGGCGATCACCCGGCCCGCGTTCCAGTCGGCGTTCTCGCAATACCCCGCGTACACCTCCATCTGCCGTGCGTACAGGGCCTTCTGGTCCTCCGGCAGCGAATCCCAGGCGGGGAACGCCTCATTGCGCGGGGTCAGCTTCGCATCCGCCGGGATCACACCTAGCTGCTTTTGCCGCGCGAACGTCTGTTCCCGGTAGGCGTCCCAGCCGCTGTCGAACTTCCCCTTGTACTTGGCGGCCCACTCCTCCGGTACGTGGTGCGGGGCGTGCGCGCACCCAGTGGAGAAGTACACGAACCACGGTTTGGCCTGGTCTTGGGCGCGGACCGCGTGCAGCCACTCGATCGTCTTGTCGGCCATGTCGTCGGGGAAGTAGTACTTCTTGCCGTCCTTGCCTTGCGGCACCCCGATCGTCTTGTTGTTCTCGGTGATGACCGGGTCCCACTGGCCGGTCTCACCGCCCAGGAAGCCCCAGAAATAATCGAAGCCCCAACCGTTCGGCCACCGGCTGAACGGGCCCGCCGCGCCCTGTTGCCCATCGGGTGTCAGGTGCCACTTGCCGAATGCGGCCGTGCTGTAGCCGTTCATCTGCAGCACCTTCGGGAACGGCGCGCTGTCCTCCGGAACGAACGCCGTATACCCGGGGAAACCGGAGGTCAGCTCGCCGATCGAGCCGAAGCCGACCGCGTGGTGGTTGCGGCCGGTCAGCAGCGCCGCCCGGGTCGGCGAGCACAGCGCCGTCACATGGAACCGGTTGAACCGGGCACCCTCCTCAGCGACCCGGGTCATGGCGGGCGCGGCGATCGGGCCGCCGAACGTACTCGGCTGACCAAAACCCGCATCATCGAGTAGTACCAGCAGTACATTCGGCGCTCCCTCGGGCGGCGCCACATGCCCGACCAGGCCCCAGTCCGGCCGCGAGCCCTGCAGCGTCCGGTTCACTACCCCAGCGAAGTTCGGGTCCGCGATCGGCAGCCTGGTTCGGTCGATCCGGTTATCGGTCATGATGCACCTGCCATCTCATACGTCTGCTTCGGTCAGCGCACGCGCGGACCCAGCCCCCTGAAAGATATGGCGCGGGCCTGGCCCGGGCATTACCCGTTTGGAGTAACTCACGGCCCTCCCTCCCAACAATCACTGCGTGCCCGAAGACTGCTGACAGAGCACCCGGCCATGGACGCATGGTCATGGCGCGCCCGCCCACACCTGGCCGGTTTGGGTTGCAGTTCACTGCCGTGCGACGCCGTCCAAGTAGAAGCCGGTCAAAACATTGGTCAGCCTGAACCGATCCGAACGACCACGACCGGATCGGTTCATGCGGCGCGCGACCGCGGCGGAGAAGGCAGAAGTTACCCGGCACAGGTGAGCCGCTGCCCGCGGCGGGGCGGGAAGATGGCCCGATGGCGACGCCAGCGGACCGCCCGGCCCCGGCCACACCGGACGTACCGGGCCCACCTGACCCCATTGCCCTGCTGCGCAGCCGCAGTTACCTGCGGCTGCTGGTCCTGGCCGCGATCCTCGGCGCGCCGATCTCCGCAGTCGCCTACGGCTTCCTGGCCCTCGTCAGCTACCTGCAGAAGGAGATCTTCACCCACCTTCCGCACGGGCTCGGTTACAGCACCGAGCCGGTGTGGTGGCCGCTGCCGGTGCTGGCGGTGGGCGGTCTCCTGGCCGGCTTCGCGATCCGGTACCTGCCGGGGAGGGGCGGGCCCTCACCGGCCCCCGCTTTCGCCCTGCATGCCCCGCCGGCCCCAATCCAGCTTCCCGGCCTCATCCTGGCGGCGCTGGCGGCGCTGGTCTTCGGCGCCGTGCTCGGCCCAGAGATGCCGCTGATCGCGCTCGGCGGTGGGCTGGCCATCCTGGCCACCCGGCTGTCCCGGCGGCCGGTGCCGGACCAGGCGGCCAGGGTGCTGGGTGCCACCGGCAGTTTCGCGGCCGTTAGCACGCTGCTCGGATCGCCCCTCACAGGCGCGTTCCTGCTGATGGAGGCGTCTGGGCTGGGCGGGCCGCTGCTAGGGCTGGTGCTGGTGCCGGGGCTGCTGGCGTCGGGAATCGGCGCGCTGATCTTCATCGGCCTGGACAGCCTGACCGGGCTGGGCACCTTCTCGCTGGCCATCCCCAGCCTGCCCTACTTTGCCCATCCCGACCTGGCCGAGTTCGGCTGGGCGGTCGCGATCGGACTGGCCGCCGCCCTGATCGGCCCGGCCATCCGGCGGCTGGCGCTGTCCCTGCAAAATTATGTAGACAAGTGGACCATGCTCGCCGTGCCGCTGGCCGGGGTGGTAATCGCCGTGCTCGCGATCATCTACGCCGAGGCGACCGGCAAGCCAACATCCGACGTGCTGTTCTCCGGGCAGGATGACATCGGGCCGCTGATCCACCACGCCGCTAGCTACACGGTGGGCGCATTGCTACTGCTGATGGTGTGCAAGGGGCTCGCCTACGGCGTGTCGCTAAGCAGCTTCCGGGGTGGGCCCATCTTCCCGGCTATGTTCATCGGCGCGGCCGGCGGCATCGCGCTGTCACACCTGCCCGGGCTGCCGCTGGTGCCAGCCGTGGCCATGGGCATAGGCGCGATGACGGTGGTGATGCTGACCCTTCCGCTGACCTCGGTCCTGCTGGCCACTCTCCTGCTCGCCTCCGACGGCCTCGCCGTTATGCCGGTGGTGATCGTGGCCGTGGTCGTGGCCTATGTGGCCGCGGCCAGGATCACACCGGCGGAGACCACCGGATCGGCAGCCCGGGAGCGGCAGGCCGCCACCGCGGGGCCAGCCGGCGATGTGGTGTCTCGATGATGGACGAGACATCGATCACCGCGGCGGGTGTGATCGACACCTTCCTGGTGCTGCTGATCGGCATCGGGCCCAAGCTGGCGCTGGTCCCGTTCGTGGAGATCACGGCGTCGCTTGACAAGGCGACTAAGCGGCGGGTGCAGCGCCAGATGATGGTCACCGCGGCGGCGGTGGCCCTGATACTCATGGCGCTTGGCGAGTTGTTGCGCGCATTGCTGCACTTCACGGTCGGATCCTTGTCGATCGCAGGTGGCGTGATCTTGTTCGTGCTGGCGGTGTGGATGGTGCTCGGGCAGTCTGGGGACGGCCGCCTCACCGCTGCGAAAGACCCGATGCAGCTCGCGCGATTCCCGCTGGCCGTGCCCTACCTGCTCAATCCGGTCGGGATTGTCGGCCTGATGACGATCTCCGCCGAGGCCACCTCGGTCAGTATTTTCGCCGTGGCGATCGCCATCCTCGCGGTCGTATTGCTGATCGACGTGGCGGTGTTCCGCTGGGCGAACCGGGTCAGTGCCAAGCTCGACGAAAGCCGCATGCTGGTCACCGAGAAGGTCTTCGGCTTCCTGATCGCCGCGATCGGCGTTCAGCTTGTCCTCGACGGCTTGGCCTCGGTCGGGGTCATCGCGCCCGTCGCGCACTGAGCTCCCAGCTGGTCACGTCAACGTCTCCACGCCCGTGGCGAAACCGGAACCTTACCCGTTTGAGGGGATGCGGCGTGCTGTGGCCAGTGCTTGGCTGACCAGCAAGTTCCGTACCCGGGCAGGGTCAACGACCCGGCGGCGGGCCCGCGTGCGGCGCAACTCGGGGAGGTACCCAGTGCAAAGCAGGGACGATTGGCGACCCGCGATCAGCCCAGACACGGCTGGGCGGTGGTTCTGCGGCGCCAGCCGGCCTCCATCCTACGCGCCGGCCACGCGCGACGCGCGACGAATACTGGCGAACCGGCGATGAACGCCCAGTTCTTCGCGCTCGCGTTCACCGCGGCGCTGAACCCCAAGCTGCTGGCCATCGACCTGCTGCTGATCGAGAACCGGCGCCCGCGGGCGATGTTTTTGTGCGTCCTGCTTGGCGGCCTGACCGTCGCCCTGACCATCGGCCTGCTGGACGTGCTGGTCTTCCAAGCCGACGCCATCAGCTCCCAGAAAACGGTGAGCGCAGGCGTCGACCTTGCCATCGGCCTGCTCCTGCTCGCCGTCGGCGCGCTGGTCGCCACAGGCCGCCTACACGGCCGGAGCAAGGCACCCGTCCCGGCGGGGGATGCGCTCCAGCAGAAGCCGGAGGAGAAGAAGGACGGCTGGGCGCAGCGGGTGCTGGCCGAGCCCCGCCTCGGGCTGGCCATGGTAGTCGGCGCGCTGTGCGGCATCCCAGGCGCCGCCTATCTCACGGGGCTGCACATCTTGATCACCAGCAAATCCTCCACTGCCAACCAAGTCCTCGGCGTCATCCTGTTCGTCCTCATCGAGTTCTTGCTGATCATCATCCCGTTCGCGTTCCTGGAACTGCGGCCCGAGGCCACCAAGGCGGCGCTGAAGAAGGCGCAGAACTGGCTGCTGGGCCACGCCCGCCAGCTGATGGCCTACATCGCCCTGATCCTGGGCGCCTACCTGGCCGTTAGCGGGCTGATAGGCCTGAGCTGACCTGCCATCGTCACAGATCGCTGGGTTCTTCCAGCGGCCGCGGTGCCTTACCCGAGCGGTCGCCACATCGTGAGCGGCGACGCCCCGCCCATCTCGGCTACGGCACGATCGCCAGCGGCACGTCCAGGTGGTCTGAGGTCATTTACTTTATCCATTCTGGGTGATGCCGAAGATCCGCTTATGGAGGGACGCTGAGCCTACATATGCGCGGGAGTGCCCGTCTGTCCCGACCGGCAATTCCCTGGCATGAAGGAGGAGGAAAATGTCACTGGCCGCTTCGTCGTCCTATCCGCTGCTGAACCTTTTTTGGACGATGTTCATTTTCTTTCTGTGGGTGATCTGGATCTGGATCCTGATCTGGGTGTTCATCGACATCTTCCGCAGTCGGGACCTGTCCGGCTGGGCCAAGGCGCTGTGGTTCTTGTTCGTGCTGTTCATCCCGCTCATTGGCGTGCTGGTGTATCTGATCGCCCGCGGCGGCTCGATGCAGGAGCGGGCCGCACAGCAGCAGGACGCGGATTTCCGCAGCTACGCGAGCTCGCCGGCCAGCACAGCGGACCAGCTGGCCAAGCTGGCTGACCTGCGTGATCGGGGAGTAATCTCCGCTGAGGACTTCGAGCGCGAGAAGGCCAAGGTCCTGGCCGCCTGACGCGGCTAGTACACGTCGCCCGCCCGCCCCGGCCCCGCCCGCTGCTGGTCGGCGGGCAGGCCGGGGTCGTCGACTTGGCGTGTGCCCTGGCCTCGGCGAGCCTGGACGTGCCGATTTGGGCAGGTCTCGAAGAGGATCCCCACCCACCCAGCGGCCGGCGGATCCCGCCCGGCCGCGATTGCGCGCCGCACCGCGGCTGGGTGGGATCAGATCAGCTCGAGCTGCCGGGCGCGGCGGACCGCCTCACCGCGGTGGGTGGCCGCTAGCTTGCGGTAGATGTTCTTGAGATGTGCCTTGACCGTGTTGATGGAAATGTACATCTCGCTGGCGACTTCGGCGGTGTTCAGCATGCCGGACACGTGGCGCAGCACCTCCCGCTCGCGTTCGGTGAGCGTCTCGACCGTAAGGACCGTGTCTTTGACGGAGGCCCCAGGCGCGGCCCGGGGCTGATCGTGGCACGGCACCGATGCGAACAGATGCCGGTGGATGCGGGCCAGTTCAGGGTCGCGCCGCAGGACCGGCCCGATCCAGCCACTCTCGATGACGAACGGCAGCTTCAGCTGTTCCCGTTCGGCCAGCCGCAGCGCGCACGTGAGCGATCGGCGCCCCCGCGCGCCGTCACCGCTGTCGTAGCTGAGCCTGGCCTCGGCCAGCGCCGCTTGCATGCGCACTCGGTCGGGCTCCCCGCTGCAGGCGCTCAGCACGGGTGCGAGAGCGCGCCTTGCGTTGTTGTCATTCCCCGCCGCCAGCCATGCGTGCGCGAGCACAACCGCCGCTTCCGTTGAGCTGTCGCGCCCGGCCTGCTCGGCCGCGGCGACTGCGGCCGCGAAGTCGCCCGCCGCCGCGTATGCCCGTGCCTGGAGCAGGGTTAGTCGTTGGTCGAGCCACGCGGGGGCAGCCCACCCGGACCGTGCCCTCGTTATCATCTGCGCGGCCGCTTCGCCGTGTCTCTCAGCCAGTCCACCGCAGGCTGCCAGCAGGAGGGCCACCGCCCCGATCAGCTTGTCCGGGCTGGCGGCCAGGGCGGCGTCCAGCTGCCTGAGCTTGCTGCGCGCCGCACGCAGTTCACCCCGTTCCACGTGCACCCAGGCGAGAGCGGCGAGCGCCGGTGGGTCCGGGTGCGGGGCCGGGGGCCGCTGCTCGTCGACGGCCAGGGCCGCCGTCGCCTGGCCGGCCAGTTTTGCGGCGCGGCAGAGCCGGCCGCGCAGGGCCTCTACGAGCGCGAGATTCCCAAGGCAGCCGGCCCGTTCGTACTCCCCGCCCGATGCTGCCGCGGCAGCCACACCGGAATCGAGGATGCGGACCGCCTCGTCCATACGACCCGACCACAGCGCGACGGCCCCGCGGCCGGACAGCACACGCGCCCGGAGGTGCCGGCGCTGGGCCAGCTCGTCCGGCATCCTGCTGATCAGTGCCTCCGCCTGGGAGACGGCTGTCTCTGCCGCCGGGAGATCCCCGGTACGGCGGGCGGCGGCGAGGCGGATCGTCGCGGCGGCCAGCCGGGCCGCGTCCTCCTGGCCGGAAGGAAGGCGTTCAACCATGCCTTCCGCGGCCTCCACCGCGGCGGTGCAGGACTCAGATCGGCCAGCGGCCAGCGCGGCCGCGGCGGCGGCCAGGTAGGGCTGCGGCCTGGTCCAGGCACTGCCGTTTGGCATACGCGCGAATTCGCGGGCCAGGGACTGGCCGTCCCGCGGCTCGATGATCTCGCTGATCGCCAGCCCGTCGACGACCAGGCTGCCGGCGAGCTGCCAGTCGCCAGCCTGCGTGGCGTGCCGCACCGCGTCGGTGAGCGGGCCGTTCCGCTCGTACCACCGGGCCGCCCGCCGGTGCAAAACGGCCACCTGGTCCGGATACTCGCGCCTCAGCTTGAGCCGGAGCACCTCGGCGAACAGCATGTGATAGCGGTACCACCCGCACCCGATCGGCTGGACAAACGCGTTCGCCCGCGCCACGGACGCCAGGATCCGGCCGGCCTGCTCGCTGCCGGTCAACTCACTGGCGATCTCGGCGTTGACCCGCTCCAGGATGGACGTGCTCAGCAGCAAATCCCTGACCTCCGGCGGCACGGCGCTGAGGATCTCGTCCACCAGGTAGCCGGTCAGGGCGCTGTCATCGGTGATGAGTTCCGTGACGAACTGGCCGGGCCGGGGGTGTGGGCCCAGGGAGATCGCGGCCAGGCGGAGGCCGGCTGCCCAGCCTTCCGTCCGCCGGGTGAGGCGCTCCAGCGAGTCCGCCGACAGCGTGCTGCAGTGCTGGGCGAGGAGCTGGCCGGCCTCGGCGACAGTGAAAGCCAGGTCGCTGGCTCGGATCTCGGCCAACTCGCTGGCCAGCCGGTATCGGTGCAGCGGCAGCAGCGGATCGGCCCGTGAGGAGACCACCAGGCGCAGGCCGGGCCCAACGTTCCGGAGGACGAAGTCGAGCTCGCTGTGGACCGCCGGGTCGGTCAGCAGATGGAGGTCGTCGATGACCAGCGTGACCGGCGGGTCCTGGGCCGCTAGCGCGCACGCGAGCCGCAGCAAGAACGCGTGATCTGCCGACCGCCCCGATGCGGCGGTTGATACCGCCTGCGGAGCGGCAATTCCGGACCGGCCAAGGGCCGCGACGACATAGGACCAGAAGACTCCCGGTCGGTTGTCGTAGTCATCCAGCGACACCCAGGCGGTCGGCCCCGGTTCCGTCGCGGCCCAAAGCGCCAGGGCCACCGTCTTGCCCGCGCCGGGTGGGCCGGTGAGGACGGTCAGCGGGCACCACCGCGTACCCTCGGCGATCAGCTTGGTGACCCGCGGGCGCCGGACCGCCCAGCCCGGCACGACAGGTGCCGTGATCTTCGATGCCAGAATCGGGACATCAGCCGGCCGGGCCGGCGGTCTGGCGAGGATCGCTACCTGTTCGCCAACATCGGCCGCCATCGGGACCTGCCTCCCTCCCGTCAGCGGCCTGCTGGCCGCTCGGCATGTGAGACCACACGTCGCGATACCGGCAGGCCGTCAAGCGGGCCGCCGTGCAAGGCGTCTCGCCCTCACTACACGCCAGCCGGCTGGGGGCTGGCATCATGCCGTTGGTATGAAACCGGGGCTCTAGGCTGCTCAGGCTTGTGCGACCCGGGCAGGTCCCTGCTGGGCGTCCCAGCCGGGGCTGGTGCTGCGGGCGCGACTGCTGCGGGCGCGACCGTCTGCCGCGCGACCCGGTGCCGCACCCGGCCGTGCAGTCCCGTGGAGCTGGGCTGCTGGCGGGATGACGATCGGTTTCTTACCCAATCGGGGGGATGGAACGCAGTCCCGACCGAGGTGGAATGGTGGCTCAGGTGCCGAGTGGAGATGCATTGAGCGAGATAGTCAGATTCCAGGAGACATTGCGCAAGCTGGCGATGATCGACGAAGGCTTCGTCCAAGGTGAAGCCGGGCTCGGGATGGACCGGGCCGTGACATCTGCCCTGGATCCCAAGACGGCGGCACTGCTCCAGCTCGGGGCGTCGGTGGCCATCGGATCGCCTGCGGTGTGCCTGGAATGGAGCGCTGCCCGGGCAATGGCGGCGGGCGCGAGCGAAGACGAGATCGCCGACGTGCTGTTGGCGATCGCCCCAGTGACCGGGCTTGGCCGGATCGTCTCTGCCGCCCCCGACGTGGCGACCGCGCTCGGATATGACATCACGGCCGCGCTGGAGGAGCCGGACGGTTAGGTGCGATCATCCCCGGGCGGGGCCAGGCCGTTGAGGGCTGGGGGGCACGCCGGCACGTGTTGGCGGCACACTGCGGTGTGTGTCAGGAACCGGATCGCCCGCCGCGCCGGGGCTGCAGGCTGCTGATGATCTTCCCAATGGCCACGACCAGGAACAGCTGCCCGACTAGCGCCTCCAGCACCGCGAACGTCTGTCCGGGGTTGGCGGCCGGCACAAGGTTCCCGTAGCCGACGGTGGTCATGGTCACGAAGCTGAAGAACAGATCCTGGCTGAGCGTGCCGGGCCCCGCAGAGCCGAAGAACGGCATGCTCCCGAACTCGCCGACGGCTTGGTAGGCGAAGGCGAAGAACATGCCGATCAGCAGGTAGGCGGCAATGGCCCCGAGTAGCGTCTCGGTGTCGATCTCCCGCCGCAGTATCAGGTGGCGGACGATGGAGAATGGCGCGATCAGGTACAGCAGGCAGCAGACGGTGAAGATCCCGCCCCGTTCGCCGCCGGGATTGTGCGCAAAGAAGCTCACGACCGCGACGAGGGCGGCGAGGCATAGCACGATGTCGGCGACGAGCCGGGTCACGCTCCTCGCCTGCGAGGTACGGAGCGTCAGCCAGACCGTGGCCAGCTGGACGGTCAGCACGACCGAGCCCGCCCACGTCTGGGTCACCGACACCGACACCACATAGGTCACGATGACCAGCAGCAGCACTAGCCCGTAACTGTCGGCCGAGACGAAGGAGCGCCCAAGACGGCGCCACCACCGGGACTCGGCGCTCGCCATGGCACCGTCGTCAGCGAAGTCCGGCACCTGACCTCCAAAAACACTACCTAAGCAGGTCCCTGAAGCCTCAAGCTCTGGCGGAGTTTGAGCGGAACCCACCCAGCACGAATGTGGCGCCGCGGGCCGGCTTTCCCTTGCCCGCCTTGCTCTATGGCCCGCTCCGGCTAATCGCCTCCACCCGGAGGAACGTGGACGCCCCGCAGGCCAGGACGCCGCCGGGCGTCAAAAGCGCACGCTCCGGGCCGCTGATGGCGCATCGGTCTGCACCTTTGCCGTTCTCAGACGCCCTCGGTCGCTTCCAGCCGTCCGGATCGGACCGCGTTGACGAACTGCTGGAAGTCCCGCTCGTTCTGGTCGGCGTACCGCTCGGAGAAGCCGGTGATCGACTTGTCGAACGCGTCGTGGTCGCCCAGGTAGGCGGCGATGGCGACCGGATCCCCGGACCGGGCATGGGCCCGCGCCAGCGTCCACCCGCAGATGCCCGCGTAGAACGTGAGCGCGACCGGCGGCATCGCCTCGGGCAGCGCCGATCCCTTCATGTCACGCAGCTGCCGCCAGTAGAAGTGGCGGCGTACGTCCACCCCCTTGGTCCAGCCGAGGTAGATGTCGCTGGCAGCCTGCATCATGCGCTGCCCCTGCACCACCCGCTCACCGTGCTGCCGGTAGCGGCTCTTGCCCACGTAGGGCTCCAGCACCGAGGCGGTCGCCTCCTTGACCTGAAGGAAAAGCGGATCCTGCGCGTCGCGTCCCTGGAGCAGGACGATGAACGCCCGGGTGCCGACGCTGCCCACGCCGACGACCTTGCGAGCCGCGTCCACGACCTGGAAACGCTCCAGCAGCTTGCGCTGGTCGTCTCGCAGGGTGGCCCGGTAGGCGCGGAACTGCTCGCGGATCACCTTGTCAACCTGATCGGCGGGCAGGCCGTAGGTGGCGGTCCAGTCGCGGAACGGGACGACGACCGGCGGCTGGCTGACGATCCGGTAGGTACCGCCGGCCAGCTCGCCGAGCTTGGACAGCGCCTGCACGCTGTCGCGGGTATGGGCCTTCTCGGCCGTCTTCACCGCCCGCTTCTGCGCCGTCTTCGCCAGCTTCGCCTCCTCTTTCGCCTGCTTCTTCCCCCCCTTCTTCGCTGGCTTGGCCTCCTTCTTCGTCCCGGCCACCGCGCTGCGGATCGTGGCCATCAGCTCGTCCTCATCCAGGTGGGCATACCAGATGTCCATCGTGCCCATCTCCGCGAACTCCGCCATCGCCGCCCGGTAGGCCGTGACCGACGCCATCGTCGCCGCGCGGGCGTCGGCCTTGGCGAACCCGTTGTTGCGGGCCGCGATGGTGAAGCTCGCCGCCATCCGCTTCACGTCGTACTCGAACGGTCCCGGCAGCGTCTCGTCGAAATCGTTCAGGTCGAACAGCAGCTTGCGCTCGGGCGAGGCGAACGCGCCGAAGTTCGACAGGTGCGCATCACCGCACAACTGGGCCTCCAGCCCGGCCACCGGCGTGCTCGCCAGGTCGGCCGCCATGATCTTCGCGGCGCCCCGGTAGAACGTGAACGGAGAGACCATCATCCGGCCGTGGCGTACCGGCACCAGGTCCGGCTCCCGGGTGGCGTCCTGCTCCTCCAGCAGCGCGACCGGGTCCGGCCGGTCAGCGGCCGGGGTCCAGCCAGTATGGTCCGACAAAGACGCCCGTTCCCGGGCCTTCACGCCTTTCCCCTTGCGATCATCGATGCTCGGATGCGCGATCTTCCGCACGGCCATCCGGTCCACCTCCCATTCTGCACATGACGCTGCCGGCGTCGGCCGCGGGCACATTCCGTGCGCGGTCATGGCCGGAGCGAGGGCCGTATGGCGCGGCCAGTTCTTGCCTGGTCCCCCAATACGCAAATCTTGTCGCGCCCGCGGCGGGAGGACATTACCCATATGGGACTATTTCGGCACCCGGGGTGCCGGGCTCACCGGGCAGCGCGGCCCTCGCTGGGATGTCCCTCAAAAGGGGTGCCGGAGCGCGATAACCGCTGTCGCGATACACCGACGGTTCATGAACCGGGAAGGGTCTGCCTGGGTTACCCGTATGGGGTGATGGCAGATCACCGGGGATGGGTTTCGCTGAAGGCGGCGAGTGGTTTGGTGTGGCGGGACGGAGGGCGCGCGATGGTCCATGTGGTCAAGCCCGCGACCACCTGGAGAACCTAGCCATGAAACTCCGCTTCCCGATCAGGCATGACACGCTGCGCAAGGACGCCGTGGCCGGCTTGGTGCTCGGCGTGGAGAGCGTTCCCGACGGCCTCGCCGCTGGCCTGCTCGCCGGGGTCAGCCCTCTTTCGGGCCTTTACGCATACCTGTTCGGCACGATCGGCGGCTCGTTTTTCACCAGCTCGACCTTCATGGCTGTCCAAGCCACCGGGGCCATGGCTATCGTCATCGCTGATGTCCCCGCGGTCCACGCCGCTGGTGACCCGGCGCGGGCATTGTTCACCCTGTCGCTGCTTACCGGGGTTGTGATGCTGGCGGCCGGGTTTCTGCGGCTCGGTTCTGTCCTGCGGTTCGTGTCGAACGCCGTGATGGTGGGGTTCATCAGCGCTGTCGGGGTCAATATCATCCTCGGTCAATTGGCCAACCTCACCGGCTACAAGGCGGAGGGGGCAAACCGTGTCGTCCGCGCCTTCAACACTCTCGTCCATCCCGGCGAACTCCACCTGCAGTCCCTGACGATTGGGATCTTGACGGTCGCGCTGATACTCCTGCTGGAGCGCACCGTGCTCGGCCCGCTGGGGCTGGTGCTGGCGGTCGTCATCACCTCGGCTCTTGTGACCATCCTGGGATGGGGCAGCGTCGCCCTGGTCAGGGATCTCAGTGAGATTCCCCGCGCGCTGCCGTTGCCCCAGGCCCCGATGCTGCGGCTGGTCCCGTCGCTTGTGGTCCCGGCGTTGTCACTCGCATTCGTGGGACTGGTTCAGGGGGCGGCCATTTCGGCTAACTTCCCCAACCCGGACGGCCGCTACCCCGATGTTTCCCGTGACTTCATCGGGCAGGGCGCCGCGAACGTGATCGCGGGGATCTTCCGGGGGATGCCGGTGGGCGGGTCCATGTCGGCCTCGTCGCTTAACAAGGCCGCCGGCGCCCGGTCGCGTATGTCTCTGATGATCGCCGGCGTGGTGATGGCGGTGGTGATCATCGCGTTCGCCGGCCTGGTCGGCTACATCGCCATGCCGGCCCTGGCCGGCCTGCTCATGCTGGTTGGCTACCGGACCATCAAGCCGGCCGATCTTCAGTCGGTGTGGGAGACCGGCGCCGTGCAGAAGGCGGTACTGCTGAGCAGCTTCGTGCTCACCATGATCATCCCGTTGCAGTACGCGGTGCTCGTGGCGGTGGGCCTGTCGGTGATCTTGCACGTGGTGCGGCAGTCGAACCAGGTCACCATCAAGCGCTGGCTGCTCGAGCCAGACGGGAACCTCATCGAGGCCGACCCGCCGGCCCAGCTCCCCGCCAACGAGGTGGTCGCGCTCCAGCCGTATGGAAGCCTGTTCTTCGCCGCCGCGCCGGTGCTCGAAGCGCAGCTCCCGGCCACGGACGGCGCCGGCCGCAACTCCGTGGTGATCCTGAGGCTGCGGGGACGCACCGACCTCGGCACTACTTTCATGGACGTCCTGCGCCGCTATGCCCAGGGCCTCGTGGCGACCGACAGCAAGCTCGTTATCGTCTCGGCCAGTGAACGCATCCAGGAACAGCTCCGCGTCACCGGCGTCACCGACCTGATCACCCCCGAGAACATCTACAGCGGCGATGAGCGGGTGGCCGCTACCCTCAAGCGCGCCTATGCAGACGCGATGACATGGATAGAACGAAACCAGCTAGCCGGCGGGACCGACCAGCGGTGAGCGGCAGGGCCACCCCGCACAATTCACTCCGGGACATGCTGCTGCCTGCCCACCGGGCGCGCCGGGGTGAGCTGCTCACAGGCGATGAGCCCGTCCTCTTGCGGAAAGACATCTATCCGTCCAGGAGTCCCAGCTCCTGGGACCGGGTGACCGCCTGGCTGCGGGAGGCGACGCCCAGCTTGCGGTAGATCGAAAATGCCTGCGACTTGATGGTATGGCGGGACAAGAACAGCTCGCCGCCGATCTCGGGGAACGACAGGTGCGTGGACAGTAGCGGCAGCAGGCGGAGTTCGGCGGCGGTCAGGGTTGATGCGCCAAGGACGGCCGAACCGCGTACCTGGGCCAACCGGGCACGAAGCGCCTCGGCCTCCCCGACCAGGATTCCCAGCCCGGGCCGAACTTTGAGCACCTGATCGACCTCCCGCATGAGCGTCCTGGCCCCGCTGATGTCGGCGAGGGCGATGTGGGCGCGGATGAGCTCGATCCGGGTCTGGACGGCCAAGTGGGGCTGCGTGTACGTCAGCAAGGACCTCAGCCGCTGAGCGCTGACGAGTTCGCGCCGCGCCGCTGGTACATCGCCCCGGTGCAGGTCCACGCGGGCCTGTGCCGCGCAGACGGTAGCGTCCTCCATCCCGGCCTGATCCAGTAGCGAGCGCGCTTGGCCGGCCAGGGCCTCAGCTTGGTTCCATTGGTTGCGTGCCATCGCCACCAGCGACCGTTCGCAGAGTATCTCCGCGATCGTATCGGGCGTGCCGATTTCCTGTCCGGCTCGGACGGCCTCGTCAAGGACGGCATCCGCGCTGTCGAGATCGCCGGAAAGGATGTGCGCGATCCCCTGCAGGAGCCCGGTCATCGGGCGCACGATGCCCGCCGCCGCAAATTGCCGTGCAGCCTCATCGGCGTCCGCGTGCATCTGCTCGACACCATGGCGGCACAGCGAAGCGTGCAGCGCAGCGGCGAGGCCCTCGATGAGATGGTTGCCGACCCGGGCCACGTCCTGGGAGCGCCAGCGGTCGACGGCATGAGCCATTCGCTCGGCGTCGGCCGGCCGCCCGGTCGTCAGGGCAAGAAGCGAGGCATACGCGGCGGCCCGCGGGTGGTCCTCGAACCCGCCCCGGTCATCGAGCCACCGGAACCACCGCTGTATGGTGCTGATCCTGGCTCGCCGGTATGTCGGCAGCCAGAGCTCTTCCGCCAGCCGGGCCACGGTGTCGACGTCCCCGGCGGCCATGGAGTACTCCAGCGCTTCCTCGGGCAGGTCGTTGCGCAGGCACCAGGCGGCGGCGCGGCGGCGCAGGACCGGGATCAGGCCGGACTCCAGGCGCTCGGCCTCCGCGAGCAGCATGTCGCGGAACAGGTGGTGGTAGCGGTACCACTGTCCGCGCCGGTCCAGCGGTACCAGCAGCAGGTTCGACCGGGCCAGATCCGCCAGTGCCGCGGCGGACCCGGGCTGGTCAAGCACCGCCTCGCACAACGGCCCGGACATCCGCTCCAGTACCGCGGTCCTGGTCAGGAACGCCCGCTGCGAGCTGGAGATCCGGGTCAGGAACTCCGACTCCACGTACTCGCTGACGAACTGGTCATCCCCGCCGAACGACGACGCCGCGCCCGGCAGCGACCCGTCTTCCCGCAGGGACAGCGCCGCGAGGTACAGCCCGGTCGGCCACCCTTCGGTCCGCCGGTGCAGCTCGGCAACGTCTTCGGCGCCGACCTGCACCCCGGCAGCGCGCAGCAGCAACGCTGCTTCCTCCACCGTGAGCGACAGGTCACCGGCGCCGATCTCCAGGAGCTTTCCCTCGGCGCGCAGCCGCGCGGTCCGCAGCGGCGGCTCGGCCCGCCCGGCCAGCACCAGCCGTGACCCGCTGGGCACGTGGTCGGCGAGCACCGATAGCGCGGCCCGGCATTCGGAGTCGTGCAGCAAGTGCACGTCATCCAGGACCAGCGTTACGGGCGAGGTCATCGACGCGAATGCCGACCCCAGCCGGGGCACGACCGAGCCGGGAACCGAGCTTACCGGCGAGGCGAGCGCATCGAATACCCGCCTGTCCACGCGCTCCACCACGTCGAGCGCTTCGGCGACGTAGGTGAGCAGGACCTTCGGGTCGTTGTCCGCCTCGTCGACCGACACCCACGCGAAGGCCAGTGGATCACGGTCGGCCCACTGTGACAACAGCGTCGTCTTCCCGTAGCCGGCCGGCGCCGCCACCGAGACGATCGGAACGCCGTTGCTATTGATCAGTCTCTCGATCAACGGTGAACGCTGGATGGTCTCCGGCCGCACCAGCGGGCGCAGCAACTTGGAGACCGTGAGATCGGACACCGGCCTGCCCGCATCCGGCGAGCGGTCGACCCGTTGCCGCGCCTCACTAGCGTCCATGGCCTCACGGGTACCTCGGAAGAGCTTGCGTCCATGCTCAGCCGGAGTGGTAGACCAGGTCAAGCGACCGCCGGGCCCGGCAAGTGAATTCCTTCTAATTCATGACACAGTCGGCAGGCCGCAGGAGCCCGGGCAAGAACCGGATGATAGGCCGACGAGACTGACGGGCATAGAATTTTGCCGCCCGGTGTGACGGCTGGCCTGAACTCCGCGGACGGGCGGGGCGGGGATCGGCCGTGCGCTGGTCCGGGAGGCAGTGTGCCCATCTCCGGTCGGGTCAGGTGGATTTTAGGTGCCGTCGCTGTGGCGGGCGCGCTGGTGGCTTCAGCATGTGACCGGCCCGTCCCAGCGCCAAGCGATGTCTCACCGGTCGAGGGCCTGGTGGCAAGCCTTCCCGCGGCCACCAAACCGGCGTCCTCCATGGTCTGGGCCACCACCAGGGACGTGATATCGCTTGATCCCATTCATGCGGCCGCCTTTCCGGAATACACAGCTGACTCGCTGATGTGCGAGTCGCTGCTTCGCCAGGCACCTGGCGGCGCGCTTGAGCCTGGCCTGGCCACCGTTTCGCATCCGTCGCCCACCACGATGGTGTTCACGCTCCGGCCGGGAGTGAAGTTCTGGGACGGCCATCCGGTGACATCGGCCGACGTGGTTTACAGCCTCGAACGCCAGATGAATCCCCGGCTGGGCGGGTTCAATGTGGCGGACTTCAGCAGGGTGGCCTTGGTCACCGCGACCAGCCGGTCCCAGGTGACGATCAAGCTCAAACAGCCGGACTACTGGCTGGAAGGCGAACTCGCCTCGATACCGGGCATCGTCATCGAGAAGAGCTTCGCCGAAAAACAGGGCAACAACTATGGCACCCCGGCCGGATCGATCATGTGCACGGGTGCGTACATGTTCAAGTCGTGGACGCCGGGTGCAGGCGTGGTGGCGGTCCGCAACCCGCACTACTGGAACCCCTCGGTCCGCCCGCTTGTCGGCCAGATCACCCTTAAGGGCGTTCCGAGCATCACGACCCTCACTGCGGGCTTGCTGACCGGCGCGATCCAAGGGGACTACAGCCTGGGGCTTTCCACTCTGGACCAGCTGAAGAACAGCGGGAGCGTCGCGGTCTACCAGGGCCCGGGCTGGGCTACCGACGCGTTCACCATCACCAGCCTCAAAGGTGTGCTAGGAAACCTGAACGTGCGCCGGGCGCTGTCGCTGGCGCTGAACCGCCGTGGCATCATCAACTCCGTTTATGCCGGTACGGCACAGCTGCCACGGTGGCTGTCGAATCCGGGCACGTTCGGCTATGGCAGGTCCGTGTTCGACAGGGCCTTCAACAGCTCGCCGATTTTGACCCAGAACATCGCGGAGGCGAAGAAGCTCGTCCAGCGGGCCGGGGCCACCGGGAAGACGATCACAATCGGCACCTCCAGCCAGCTGCTGAGCATCGCCGCGCTGACGGGCGCCTACCAGGCGGCGGCGCAGGCGATCGGCCTGAAGGTAGTGCTCAGGTCGGTATCCGCCCAGGATTACATCGACTTCTTCATCGATCCCAAATTCAGGGCGGGCATCGACGGTCTCCCGGGGGTCGACTACGGCGACTACGCCGACCCGGCGGCGCTGCTCAATCAGGTCGTCCTCCCGGGTGGGTTGGAGAACCTCGACAACTTCAGCGATCCGGCAATAACGGCAGCGCTGGAGCAGGCGCGCAGCACGGCGAACCTGGACCAGCGGGCGGCGCTGGTAGCGAAAGCCGAGGAACTCGCCGCCCAGCAGCTTCCCTGGATCCCCAGCGTCGAGCCGGACAACGTACTGGTGCTCAGCAAGGGCTTGACCGGCGCGGTGTCGTCGACCGCCTACCTGTTCTCCCCCTGGGCCGACGGCCTGGGCCGGACCGGCTGAGCGGTGCGCTGGCGGTGTTCACTCTGGCCCATGTTTCCGGCATGCCGACGTGTCGGTGACATCCCTTCAGGGGTACCTGATGTCGCCTGCGAACGGCGAACATCACGGACGAATGGCGGTCAAATGATCTTCAGCATGATTCTCAAGGCTGAGGATCATGGCCATGACCTGCGGTTCTGGGTGGAGCTGAGGGGATTCGAACCCCTGACCCCCTCGATGCGAACGAGGTGCGCTACCGGACTGCGCTACAGCCCCAAGACCGGGAGCCAGCGTAGCAAACATCAGCAGCGGTGCGGTCTGTCGGCGCGACGCCCAGAGCGCCGGCCCGGCCGCGAGGAGCCACGTCAGTCGCCGACGGCGCGTACTGCGGCGTCGGCGTACTGGTCGTAGAGCTGGTCGCCGACCCGGGCGGAGATGTCGATGATCTCGGCCGTCGGCTCCGGCCGCCGGGCGGCCAGTGCTTCACGAGCGTGCTGGCGGGCGGCGATGCGGGCCTCCCGGGCGGCGTGCGCCGCCTCGGTCTCGGCCCGCCAGCGGGCGAACTCGGCGTCGGCACGGGCCGCCGTGCGCAGCAGCAACGCGAAAACTCCGAGCATCGCCAGCGGCGGAGCGATGGTCCACAAGGGCGCGAGGTTCCGGACCGCCAACGCCACGGCGGCGAGAGTGAGCACCACCAGGATGGTCAGCATCCGGCGTCGGGCCCGGAGTACAGCCTTCCTGTTGATGCCGGGGCGCGGCTGGTCGGTCTGGCGGGGACGGTCGGTCTGGCGGGGACGGTCAGCCTGGCGGGGACGGTCAGCCTGGCGGCGCTGATCCTTCCGGCGGGACCGGTCCTTCCGGCGGGACCGGCGCCGGGGCAGCAGGCGCCAGCCGGGGCCCTCGGACCACAGCGGCCGTCCGCGCAGCCGCAGCTCGGCCTCGGGGGCCTCATCCTGGTCCGCTGCGTCCCGGGCACCGTCGTCCGCGGCGGCGGGATCGTTCAGCACGTCGCCGTGCTCGCCGTACTCAACGGAGGCGCCGTACTCGACAGCGGCCGCGTACTCGTGCACGGTGCCGTCCGCGTGCACCTCAGCGAACTCGACAGCCGCCGCGCGATATTCAACGGCCGAGCCGAAGTACTCCGGCGTCGCCGTCTCCCCGGGGTGCGGCCCCAGCGCCGCCAGGGCCTCCGAAGACTGGCCGGGCGAGCCCTCGCGGGCGGAGTTCTCCGTCGCTCCGGCTGCATTGGACGCGCTGTGTGACCGCCGCAGCCACCGCGGTACCAGTACCCCCGCCCAGATGGCGACGATGGCCAGGTAGAGAATCGCGCTGCTCAAGGCGTTCCCCCGCAGGCCCGCAAAGTACTCCTGAGAGCGCGCCGACGGCAGTTCGCCGGGACTTCCCCCGACGGGCATGCCGCAAAAACGTGCCTGCTCACGTCACGCACGGTAGGCCCAGCCGCCCGCGTTGACGAGCATTAACCCCGGTGTGTCGCCAGATAGCTCAGCTGGCTCGCGACCGGGCCGCGGACACAACGCTGCGCCAGCGGGGGAGCAGGCCGTCCTGCACGTCCTCCGCGGTCAGCGCGTAACACAGATGATCGCGCCAGGTGCCGTCAATATGGAGGCTCCGGCGCCGGATGCCTTCCTCGCGGAAGCCGAGTTTCTCGACCACCCGGCGGCTGGCCTGGTTCTCCGGCCGGATGGTCGCCTCGATCCGGTGCAGGCCGACGACGAAGAAACAATGATCCACGGCCATCGCCAGCGCCGTCGGGACCACGCCCCGGCCGGCCACGCTTTGATCGACCCAGTAGCCGACCTGCGCCGAGCGGGCCGATCCCCAGACGATGCTGCCCACGGTCAGCTGCCCGGCGAAGCGCCCGGCGTACTCCAGCACCCACGGCAGCGTCTGGCCCTGCCTGGCCTCGCGCCGCATCACGCGGGCCATGGCCACATACGGGCCCAGGCTGGTCTGGTACAGCGGGGTCTCCGGGTTGGTCGGCTCCCACGGCCGCAGCCACTCGGCGTTCCGCATTCGCAGCTCGCGCCAGACGGATGCGTCCTTCACCCGGACCGGCCTCAGGCCGACCGGGGCATCCAGGAGGTCAGCTTCAGTGAGCGTGACCGGCCATCCGCGCATGCGTCCCACGACACCATCATTCCCCCGTCTCGTAGCTGAACGCCATTCGGTTGTGGAATGAAGGCAAAGTGAAACTACTCTGACGCTCCAGAAGAGCGGGGATGATCTCCGCCGCGCGCCTGGTCGATGGCATGCGCCAGGACCGGAGCCAGCACCGCCATCCCGTCCCGCACGCCGCCGGTCGACCCGGGCAGGTTGACCACCAGCGTCCGGCCGGCCAGGCCCGCCAGGCCGCGGGACAGCACCGCGGCCGGGATCCCGGCCGCCGCCCCGGCGGACCTGATCGCCTCGGCGATGCCGGGAATCTCCCGGTCGATCACCCGCCGGGTCATCTCCGGGGTCAGGTCGCCCGGCGTCAGCCCGGTCCCGCCGGTCGTCACGACCACGTCGTAGCCGCCGGTCAGCGCGCCGCGCAGCGCCGCCAGCACCGGCTCGCCGTCGGGAACGACCAGCGGCCCGTCCACCACATCGCACCCGGCGGCGGCCAGCAGCTCCGCCAGCACCGGCCCCGACTTGTCCGCATAGACACCGGCCGAGGCGCGGTTCGACACGGTGATGGCCAGCGCCCTGATCATGAGCGGAACCAGCCCATCATGGCCGGGACCACCGGCCGGTCTTGCCGCCGGTCTTCTCCTCGACCCGGACGTCGCTGATCACCGCGGCCGGGTCCACGGCCTTGACCATATCGATCAGGGCCAGCGCGGCCACGGTGACCGCGGTCAGCGCCTCCATCTCGACGCCGGTCCGGTCGGCGGTCCGGGTCGCGGCCACGATCCGCACGCCGTCGTCCTGCACTTCCAGGTCGACCGTCACCGAGTGCAGCCCGATCGGGTGGCACAGCGGGATCAGGTCCGGGGTCCGCTTCGCGCCCTGGATCCCGGCGATCCTGGCCACCGCGAGCGCGTCGCCCTTCGGCATCCGGCCCTCCCGCAGGGCGGCCACGGCCGGGGCCGACAGCAGCACCCGCCCGGTCGCCCGCGCCGACCGCGCGGACACGTTCTTCCCGGAGACATCGACCATCCGGGCCTGGCCGGCCGAGTCGAGATGGGTGAGCTCAGTCATCGAGGCAGATCACCTCGGCCACGTCGCCTTCCTGCATGGCGACCACCTGCTCCGGCACGACGATCAGGGCATTCGCCCGGGCCAGCGCGGCCAGCTGGTGCGACGCCTGCCCGGACAGCGGCGTTACCTCGGTGCCGTCATCGGCCAGGACGCCGCGCAGGAACGACCGCTTGTCCCGCGGTGATCGCAGCGGGGCGGTCAGCACCGCGCGGGCGGTCCGCTGGTGGCCGCTGGCTTTGCCCTGCAGCGCGCGCAGGGCCGGGCGTACGAACAGCTGAAACGAGACGTAGGCGCTGACCGGATTCCCCGGCAGCGTCATGATCGGGGTGCTGGCCGCGCCGACCATGCCGAACCCCTGCGGCATTCCCGGCTGCATCGCCACCTTGCGGAACCCGACCGTCCCCAGCTTCTCCAGCGCGGCCTTGACCACGTCGTGCTCACCGCCCATGCTCACGCCCCCGCTGGTCACCAGCAGGTCAGCACGGCCGGCCGCGTCCTCGATCACGGCCAGGACCTTAGCCGGGTCGTCCGGCACGCTGGCCTGGCGGGCGGCCACGGCGCCGGCCTGGCGGGCGGCCGAGGCCAGCATGAAGCTATTGGACTCCCAGATCTGGCCGCGGGTCACCGGGGTGCCCGGCGCCGCGAGCTCGTTTCCGGTGGATAGCACGGTCATCCGCGGCCTGGGCCGGGCCAGGACCGATGCCCGGCCGGACGCCGCGAGCAGCCCGAGCGCCGCGGGGCCGAGCCGGATGCCCGCCGCCAGCAGCGCGTCGCCCGGCACGGCGTCGCCGCCGGCCCGCCGGACCGAGTCGCCGGGGCGCGCCGCCTCGCGGATCGCCACCTGCGCGATCCCGCCGTCGGTCAGCTCGACCGGGACCACCGCGTCCGCGCCGGCCGGCATCGGCGCGCCGGTCATGATCCGCAGGCAGCTGCCGGGGGCGACCTGGTGCTCGCGGGTGTCGCCGGCCGCGACCTCGCCGGTCACCGGCAGCGTCACCGGGTGCTCGGCGGTCGCGGCGGCCAGGTCGGCGGCGCGGACCGCGTACCCGTCCATGGCGGAGTTGTCGAACGGCGGCAGCGGCCACTGGGCGGTGATGTCCTCGGCCAGCACCCCGCCGTCCGCGTCCTCCAGGCTGAGCTCGCGCGGCGTGAGCGGGCGGATGGCGGCCAGGATCTCAGCCAGGTAGTCATCGACGTTCTGCATCGTCGCCACGCCTACAGGGTGTCCAGGTAGCTGCGCAGCCAGGGCACGAACTCGCCGGCCAGGTCCGGCCGCTCGCAGGCGAACTGGACCGTGGTGCGCAGGTAGTCGAGCTTGTTGCCGGTGTCGTGACGGCGGCCGCGGAACAGCACGCCGTGCACGCCGCCGCCGTCCCCGGGGCCGTCGGCGCCGTCGCGGTCGGCGGCCAGCGTCCGCAGCGCGTCGGTGAGCTGGATCTCGCCGCCGCGGCCCGGCGGCGTCTGGCGCAGCACGCCGAAGATGGCCGGGTCACACACATAGCGGCCGATCACGATCCAGTTGGAGGGCGCCTCGCCCGGGGCCGGCTTCTCCACCAGGTCGGTGATCGCGACCACGTCGTCCTCTTCGGTCGGCTTGGTCGCCGCGCAGCCGTAGGCCGATACCTGGTCCGGCTCGACTTCCATCAGCGCCACGACGCTGCCGCCGTAGCGCTGCTGGACGTCGATCATCCGGCTCAGCAGGTGGTCGCGGCTATCGATGAAGTCATCGCCGAGCAGTACGGCGAAGGGCTCGTTTCCGACGTGCTCGGCTGCGCAGAGCACGGCATGGCCTAGCCCTTTCGGCGCATCCTGGCGCACGTAATGCATTTTCGCGAGGTCGCTCGGCGCGCGGACCGTGGCCAGCCCGGCGTGGTCGCCCTTAGCGGTCAGCGCGGCCTCAAGCTCGTCGGCGGTGTCGAAGTGATCTTCGATGGCCGACTTGCCCCGGCGGGTGACCATCAGCACGTCACGCAGCCCGGCGGCGACGGCCTCCTCCACCACTAGCTGGATGGTGGGGATGTCGATGACCGGCAGCATCTCCTTCGGGATGGCCTTCGCCGCGGGCAGGAACCTGGTGCCCAGGCCGGCGGCGGGGATGACTGCCTTGGTCACGACGGCTGTATCGGCCATGCTCAGAATCTCGCGCCCCTCTGTGCCGGTGGTGATCTGTGCCGGTGATGATCTTCAACCCCCATTGACACGGCCGAGGTCAGGTTGGCGCCCTGCCGGGGGCGTAACTGCCCGCGGAGGGCGCTGGCATCAGGAGAGGCCAGGCCCTGGCGGGGGCGAGCGATGGTAAATCTCAAGTTTAGGCCAGCCGCGATGGCCCGGCCGCCACGGACCGCATCATGATTACCCGCTGGCCCGGCAATTAACCCTGGCTGGTGGCGCCTCTCCTGGTATTTATCGAACTTACATTCTAGAGTGCCTAAGATGCAGCCGGAACAGGACAGGCTCACGCTGGCCAGGATCGCGGGCATCGTCGGCCGGCACTGCCGGACCGGCACTCTCACCGAGGTGCAGCGGCGTGCTGCCATCGCGGAACTGTCGGCCGAAGCCGGCGGCCGTATCGACCTGCTCGCCCAGCACGCGGGCCTCGCCCTGGGCCTCTCGCAGAGCCTCTCGCTGGGCTCCCCTGACGGCGCAGCGGAGATGCTCTCGGCCCAGCATGCCCTGGAAGCGGAACTCTGCATCGAGGCGGGAGCGGACGAGAGCCAGATACCGTACTGGGCTGAGCTAAGCCGCCGCCGCGCGGCAACCCCGCGGCAGCGTCCCTACACCGGCTAGGTCCGCTCCCCACCCGGGCCAGACCGCTCTCCTGACCCGGCTAGGCCGCACTACGGCATTACTGCACTACTGCACTCCCGTACCCCCGCGCTCCCCATACCCTCTGCGCCCCTCGCCCTCGGCGAGACTGACCCGCCGGGCGCGGTGAGGCGATGCCGCCCGGAAACACCCGGCAGGCGCTGCGGCAGGATGGACCAGGTGACCGGTAGTGATCTGCTGCGCGAAGCAGTCGCTGAGCTGTACTCGTCCAGCCCGGAGGAGTTCGTCGAGCGCCGCGGCGTTCTGGTCGCCCGGGCCCGCGCGGCGGGCGAGGCTTCGGTTGCGAAGCAGATCGCCGCGCTGCGGAAGCCGACCCGGTCGGCCTGGGTGATCAACCAGCTGGTCCGCTCCGCGCCCGCCGTGAGCGACCAGCTAGCCGAGCTCGGAGACGAGTTCCGCGCCGCGCAGCGATCCGGCGATGGCGCGGCTATCCGGCAGCTTTCGGTGCGGCGCCGCCGGCTGCTCGACGAACTGGCCCGGCAGGCGTTCACGGTGTCCGGCCAGGATTCACCCCCGGCGGCGCTTAAGGACGAGGTGACCGCGACACTGGGCGCCGCCCTGGCCGACCCGCAGTTCGCTGAGCAGCTGCAGGCAGGAACGCTGGAACGGGCGGTCCACCGGGACGGTCTCGGCCTCGATGCCGGGCCGGCCCTGACCCTGCTGCCGTCGCCGTCCGCCGCCGCCCGCCCGTCCGGCCCTGTCCGCCCGTCCGCGCCCGCCCGCCCGTCCGGCACTGTCCGCCTGTCCGCGGCCAAGGGCGTGCCTGCGCCGGCCGGGCCCGCCGCGAGCGGAACTCCCCCGGCTAGGGCAGCTGCGAGCGCGACCGCCCCGGCCAGGCCCGCCGCGAACGTCATCACGCCGGCCGCCGACCTGGCGGCGGCCCGGGCGAGAGCGGAGGGGGAACGCTACCGCCAGGCCATCGCCGCAGCTGAGCAGGCCGTGACCGAGGCTGACCGGGCCGCTGACGCCGCAGCCGAGGACGAGCGGGCGCAGGACAACGCCGTCCGGTCGCTGCAAGAGCAACTCGCCGAGGCCCGCCTCCGCCTGGCCGAGGCCAGGGTTCAGGCACGCCAGGCCCAGGCCGCGCAGCGCCAGGCCGGCCAGGCTCTTAGCCGGCTGCGAGAGCACCCGCCTCGGGCCGTGCCGGGCTCGTCCTAGTGAGCGTAGTGCTCGTGTGCAGCGGCGTACTTTTCCAGCACCTCAGCCCGGATCCGGCCGCGCTCGGCAATCGGGATACCCTGCTGCGCGGCCCAGGCGCGCACAGCCGCCCGGTCCAGCCGCAACGAGCCGCCGGCCCGGGACTTGCCAGCGGCGGGCGGGCGCGGCCGGCTCGGGGCGAGACGAGCGGCCCCGATGAACGGCTGCAATGAGGCCAGGAACGCAGCGTGGTTCTTCTCGGCCAGGTCGATCTCGAATTGCTGGCCCTGGTAGCTAAAGGTCAGCGTCTGCGCGCCGGGTGAGTGATCGATGTCGTCGGTGATTTCTACAGTCACGGTCTGGGCCATGTCGGGAATAGTCCAGGTTCGCCGCCAGTGTTGTCAAAATGGCGCGCTGTGCCACACCTGACAGCCTGACCAGTTAATACCGGGAAACCGGGTCCCGCAGGCGGCGTTTCGCCCCCTCGACGCCAGAACCGGCGCGCGGCGGCCATCGCCAGCTGGGGGGATTAGCCCAGGTGCTGTCCGCACACTGCAGTCGCGGCAGCCGTCCGCGCTGCAGGCGCAGCAGCCGTCAGCCGGCGAACTCGCGCGCGGCCCGGGCCGCCGCGCACGGAGCGCACTGCGGCACCTCAATATCGCCCAGCAAGTCGGAGCTGAACCGGCGCGTAGTCACGGCATCGAATTTCTCGCACACCCCGAGATCATCCGGATGGGCCCGCGAGCAGAAGCAGAGGCAGGGCCTGCGCCGCATGGTCTTCTCGGCGAACTCGATCACCGCGCGGACCTCAGGAAGATTCGCCACGTCCGCGAGCGCATCGAAAGCCGGCCGCATGCGCTCAACTGCATCAGTCAGGGCCTGCCCGACTTTCCGGCCGGCCTCGGCCAGTGTTTCGGCGAGATCGGAGTCCCTGTCATCGCTCACGTTCGCATCGTCTCACCTGGCCGCAGCCCAGGGCTAGGCACGTATGCGCTCCGGGCTCGTCAGCGCCGCCGGATCGGCGGCCAGCGCCGCTCGGCAGCGGCTGCGGCCGCGGGCGCTGAACCGGGCTATGCGGCGTACCCGGCGGCCTTGTTCACGGCTATCCGCACGACCACGCGGACCGCGCCGGGCGCGTCCTCGCCGGGATCCTTGCCGTATTTCCGGGCCAGCTGAATGTGCAGTTGCCGGGCGGAATCTGGCGTCATCGAGGCCCGGCCGCGCAGTTCCACGTAATTCTCCGGGTCCGCGGAGTCAAGGATCGTGACGCTGACCCGCGGTTCGCGCAGCATGTTGCGCTGCTTCACGCGCCCCTGCACGGTGGAGAACAGCAGGTCATCGCCATCGCGGCCGATCCACATGGCAGAGCTGTGCGGGCTGCCATCAGGATTCACGGTCGCGAGGACCGCGTAGTTCCTGCCGTCGAGGAGCCTGAGCGTAGCCGCGCTGAGCGAGATAGCCATGCTGGCACGGTAGCAATCGCCAGCCAGCGGGTCCCAGGCGATGAGCACTCGCCGCCCAAACAGAGCGCCCACGCAGAGCGCTCCCGCAGAGCGCTCACGCGGCGGCATGGCCGGCGCGGTCAGGCGCTGCGCTGCACCTGGAGCATGAATTCCAGGTTCGAGGAAGTTTCACGGGTCTTGTCCAGCAGCAGTTCGAGGGCCTGCTGGGAGTCGAGGGCGGCTAGCGCGCGGCGTAGCTTGCTGAGGGCAGCGTGCTCGTCCGGCGACATCAGCAGGTCGTCCCGGCGGGTTCCCGACGGTGCCACGTCGATGGCGGGGAAGATACGTTTCTCGGCGAGATCGCGGCGGAGCCGCAGCTCCATGTTTCCGGTGCCCTTGAACTCCTCGAAGAACACGTCGTCCATCCGCGAGCCGGTGTCGACCAGCGCGGTGGACAGGATCGTCAGCGAGCCGCCGTCCTCGATGTTCCGTGCGGCGCCGAGGAACTTGCGGGGAGGCTGCAGGGCGGACGCCGCCACTCCGCCGGCCAGGATGCGGCCGTTGGCCGGCGCGGCGAGGTTGTAGGCGCGGCCGAGCCGGGTGATGGAGTCGAGCAGCACGACCACGTCGCGGCCCAGTTCGACCAGGCGCTTGGCCCGTTCGATCGCCAGTTCCGCGACCATGATGTGATCATCAGCGGCCTGGTCGAAGGTGGAGAAGATGACCTCGCCGTGCACCGACCGCCGCAGGTCAGTGACCTCCTCGGGCCGCTCTCCGACGAGTACGACCATCAGGTGCACCTCGGGATGGTTGGCGGCGATGGCAGCGGCGATTGACTGCAGCACCATCGTCTTGCCGGCCTTCGGCGCGGACACGATCAGGCCGCGCTGGCCCTTGCCGATCGGGCTGACCAGGTCGATGATCCGGGCCGTCGGCGAGGCGGAGCCGGATTCCAGCCGTAGCCGCTGCTGCGGATACAGGGGGGTCAGCTGGTCGAAGTCAGGGCGGGCCCTGGCCTGCCCGGGTTCCATGCCGTTGACGGTGTCGAGGCGGGTCAGGACGCCGAATTTCTCTCGCGCCTTGGCCTGGCGAGGCGCCCCGCTTTCCGCCCCCGGGCGAGGCGGCCGGGCACCCCCCTCGACGTGATCGCCCTTGCGCAGGCCGTACTGGCGGATCTGCGAAATAGGCAGGTAAATGTCGTCCGGGCTCTGCCGGTAGCCGGACGTGCGGAGGAAGCCGTGGCTATCGCTGACGTCAAGGATTCCCGATACGGGAATCGGCGCGACGTCGGGTGCCGTTGGGGCGCGCGATGGGGCCGCGCGCTGCTGGGTGATGGTGGACATGGGTATTTCCTTTCGGGGCAGCGTAAATTCAGGTACGCCGGAAGAAGGCCGTGGCTGCGCAGGAGGAATTAACGTGCGTGCCCGGCACTTCGGGGGAAAAGCAATCGCCGGAAGACCCGGCATTTTTGGGAGACGCTCTACGCCCGTACCCGGACCTTGACCGGGGGAGCGGAGCCGCTAGGCAACCTCTCAGAAGGGTGCCCACCCGCTATCGCGGGAAACTCACTTACCGCGACTGTATACCATAACGCCGGCGCAGCGGCCAGCTATGCCCGCGGCCCTGGCGACCGGCTGGCTGCGGCGCACTGAGAGCCGGGTCGCCTTAACCGGACTGCCCCGGATCGATTACATCGATTCCGGTTTCCTGAAAATCTTTGACGTTGCGTGTTGCCAGCGCCGCGCCGCGGGCGCGGCAGATGGCGGCAATCTGCGCGTCGAATCCCTCGATGGGCAGGCCGACGCGATCACGACGAGCCACGATCACGGCATAGTGCGCCGGACGCGCAGCCGCTCCTTCACCCGGTCGTCAATGTTCCGGATACTCATCGCCGCCAGCGCGATCCAGCCGGCCCGGCACGGACGGCGGCGGTCGCTAGCCGCGGAGGAGGCCCAGGAAGCGGGCCCGGCTGACCGCCTCGTCCCGGCTGTGGACGCCGAGCCGCTTGTAGAGACGTGCCGCCCGCTCCTTGGCCGCTGACCGGGAGATGCCCAGCTTGTCGGCGATCACGGAGAAGGGCAGTGGCTTGGCCAGATAACGGAGCACCTGGGCCTCTGCGGTAGTAATCGACGCAGCCTGCACCCTGGCCTCGGCTTCGCCGGTCGCCTCAGCGGCTACCTCGTCGGCGGCGGCGATGGTGGCCAGAGACTCCGCCAGGGACGCGTCGGTCACCTCGTCGGCGGCCTCTAGCACGGCGGCATCTTCGGCTACGGCGTCAGCGACGGCCTGGTCGGCGGCGGCCACGATGAGCCCGGCCGCGGTCAGGGCGGCGACCGCCTCGTGTGCGGCCGCCTCCTCCACCAGCCCGGCGGCGATCAGCGCCCGGACGGCGTCAGCGGCAGCGGCCGCCTGGATCCGCTCCGAATCGGCCACTGCCTGGGCGGCCTGGGCATCGGCCGCCATCGCCACCAGCAAGGCGTCGGCCTCGGCCGCCTGGGCCAGGGCGATCACCTCAGCCGCTTCCTCCATGGCGGCGACCTCGGCGCCCACCACCAGCCCGGCCTCGGCGGTCAGGAAGCCCTCGCCGATCAGCGTGCCGCCCGTCTCGGCGATGGCGTCAAAGAGCGGGGCGGCCCAGTTGTGCTCGACGAGCAGGAAGGCCAGCGCCGTCCCCGGCTGGAGGGAATCGGCCAGAGCCCAGGCATAAGCCGGGTCGAAGGCCGCCGCGCCGTCAGCCGCCGCGCCGTCAGCCCCGGCCGTACCGCCGCTCGCAATCGGGACGACCGCCGCCAGGAGCGAGCCGAAGTCCTCGTCATCGCCGATGGCCAGCCGTTCGATGCTGCCGTCCTGGCTCTTCGCGACAAACAGCATGTCGAGCAGCCGGAGAACTCCCCGGCCGCGGAGGCGGTCGACCTCGGCCAGGATCCGGTCCTCGGCATCATCGCGGCTAAAGCTCAGGGCGATCACCTGTAGCGGTGCGGTCATCGTTTGCCATCTCCATTCCGGTCCGTAATGCCGCTGACCGTACCACCGGTTGTGTCATCGCTGATGATGGCGGGAAGGGTGTCGTGGTGGCCGCCGCAACTGGGCGGCCGGGCCGCGGGCGCGCTGCTCAGGCTGTGAACATGCTCTTAACGCATAGACTCGTCTAAATAGCTCTCTAGTGCTCAGCACTGGACAATCCGTTCTCCGGGTACCAGGCTGAATGGCAGCGGGTGATTTCGGGGGCAGCATGGATGAGCGGGGAGCGCGGTCGTTGGCGCGGGGTGGCGCGCCAGCAGCGGGCCGCGGGGATCCGCAGTGACGGCGGTTGGCCCGGGCGATGTGGCTGGGCGTCCTGTATACGTGACCGAGGCCATGGCGGCGCGCGCCGTTGCGGTCTCGGTCCCGGCGGGCCGGGATGCCGACGACGCGGTGACCGGGCTGTACGCCACGCACTACCGATCGCTGGTGCGGCTTGCGGTACAGCTGGTCGGCGATGTGGGGACCGCCGAGGAAGTGGTGCAGGACTCGTTCGTCGCCATGCACGGCAGCTGGCGCCGGCTCAAGGACACCGACAAGGCCCTCGCCTATCTGCGGCGGTGCGTGGTGAACCGGTCTCGTTCCGTCTTGCGGCACCGGGTGGTCGTCGACCGGAACGCGCCCAGGCCGGCCGCGGACATGCCGAGCGCCGAGCAGAGTGCGCTCGCGCTGCTGGAGTGCTCTGTGGTGGCCGCCGCGCTGCGCACGCTTTCGCCGCGGCAGCGCGAGGCGCTCGTGCTGCGGTATTACGCGGACCTGTCCGAGGCTCAGATCGCCGCGATGATGGGGATCAGCAAGGGCGCCGTCAAGAGCCATACTTCACGGGCCATGTCAGCGTTGCGCAGCATGCTGCAGGGTAGCCTGGAGAGCGAGGCATGAACCAGCGCGATCGTGACTATGAAGAGCTTCTGCGCCGCGCGCTGCGCGCGAGCGCGGACTCCGTAGTGCCTGCCGAGGATGGTCTGGAGCGGATTCGCGCCCGGCTGTCCACGCCGCACCCGTCGCTGGTGGCCTGGATGATGGCCGGATTTTCCGAGGTCGCCAGTCGCGCGGCGGCCGGCCTGCAGTCCGTCTCGGACTGGCTGCGGCCAATGCCCGGCCCCGCGCGCGACCGCCTGCGGGTGACGCGTCCCGGCCCGGGGCACGGAGGCCTGGCGCGGCTGCGCCCTACCGCGGTGCTGGCCATCGCCGTCTTCGTTGTCGCCGGGGGTGCTCTCGCGCTGACTCCGCTGCCGGGCCAGGCGATTTCGTCGACCGCCGCACTTATCCGGTCGCTTGGCAGCGGCGGGCCCGGGGGCGGCACCGGTGGGTCGCCGCTAAGCGGCGGCCCGGGCAGGAATCTGTTCATTCGCGCAGGAACCGCGACCAGCAGCACCGCGCCCGGTCGGCCGGATCACCGGCCCGTGGCCGCGGCCGGCTGCACCGTGGCCGCCTCCGCCAGCCGAGCGGCAAGCTCCACGACTTGTCCCAGCCCGGGAGGCAGCGCCGCCCCGACCACCGATTGCCCGAGTCCCACTGGCAGCCCCGCGCCGAGCCCGGCCCCGAGCTCGGCCGGCAGCCCGGCCCCGAGTTCCGCTGGCAGCCCGGCCCCGAGTTCCGCTGGCAGCCCGGAACCGACGGCTAGCCCAAGTGCGGCCGGAAGCCTGGCCGGCGGCTCTCCGCTGAAGCCAATCGTCAGCCCGGACCACACCGCTTGCCCGAATCCGGCCGGCAGCCCGACGCCGAGCCCGGATAGCAGCCCGACGCCGAGTGCCACGGGCAGCCCGACGCCGAGCCCGGATAGCAGCCCGACGCCGAGTGCCACGGGCAGCCCGACGCCGAGCCCGGATAGCAGCCCGACGCCGAGTGCCACGGACAGCCCGACGCCGAGCCCGGCTGACAGCTCGACGCCGAGCAGCACTGACAGCCCCAGCCCGGCTGGCGGCCCCGCGCCGAGCTCCACCGGTAGCCCGAGCCCGGCCGGGTAGCGCGGCTACTGGCCAGTAGCTCCGGGCATATCGGCGCAGAACGCCAGCTCCAGGACGAAGAGCGCCAGCTCCAGAACTGAACCTTGCGGTCGGCCTTCCGCAGCGGCCGCAGGCGTTCAGCCGTAGGATTTCGCTCGATGATGTCGTCGACCGATCCAGCCACTGCCACTGCGCCCGATCGCGCGGCTGAGCTGCGTACCCGGCTGGTGCCCCCGATGCCCGGCAGCGCGTTCTGGGGCTGGGCCGGGCCGCTGCTGGTGACGTTGTTCGGCGGCTTCCTGCGGTTCAACCGGCTGAGCGTCCCGCATGCGGTGGTCTTCGACGAGACCTACTACGCCGGTGACGCGTGGGGGATCCTGAAGCACGGCACCGAGATCTTGCACGTCAAGAACGCCAATGCGCTGATGCTCCGGGGGAGCACGGCGATCTTGAAGGGCACCACGAGCGAGTACGTCGCCCACCCGCCGCTGGGCAAGATCATGATCGCGGCGGGCGAGTGGCTGTTCGGGCTGACGCCGTTCGGCTGGCGGTTCTCGGTGGCCCTGGTCGGGTCGCTGGCGATCTTGATGACCGCCCGGATCGCCCGGCGGCTGACCAGGTCGACGCTGCTGGGCTGTATCGCCGGACTGCTGCTGGCGCTGGACGGGCTGGAGCTGGTGCTGAGCCGGACGGCGATACTCGACATTTTCGTCATGTTCTGGGTGCTGGCGGCGTTCGGGCTGCTGGTGATCGACCGGGACCGGACCAGGGCGCGGGTGGCGGCCGCGGCGGCCGGGCCCGACGGCAGCGAGCGGCCGAAGCTGGGCGTTCGCTGGCTGCTGGTCCTGGCCGGCGTCTGCCTGGGCGCCGCGTGCGCGTGCAAGTGGAACGGCGTCTGGTATATCCCCGTGTTCGCCGGCCTGGTCATCGCGTGGGACCTGAGCGCGCGGCGAGCGGCCGGGCTCGGCGGGCAGCTGCGCGGCGTGCTGCGCCGCGATGCGGCCTGGCTGCCGGTATGGTTCGCCATCGTCCCGGCGGTGGTCTACGTCGCGTCCTGGACCGGCTGGTTCGCCACCCCCTACGGCTACAACCGCAACGGCGCGGCCCTGAACGGCGGCCACACTCACGTCCACGATTGCCGCCTGGCTGGCTTACAACAAGTCGATGCTCACCTTCGGCCTGGGCCTTCAGGTACCGCAGCACTACCAGTCGAACCCGGTCGGCTGGCTGATCCTGGCCCGGCCGACATCGTTTTACGCGGCCTGCCTGCCCGCCCATCGCAATGCGGCGCGGCCGGGAGCACGGAGCAGGAAGTACTGGCGATGGGCACGCCGCTGATCTGGTGGGCGGCGACCGTCGCGCTGCTGGTCTGCCTGGTCTGGTGGCTCATCCGCTGGGACTGGCGCGCGGGCGCGGTGCTGGCTGGCGTCGCCGCGGGCTGGCTGCCGTGGATCTGGTTCTACTTCCACGACGGCCGCACCGAGTTCTACTACTACGCCGTGGTCTTCGACCCGTTCCTCGTCATCGCCATTACGTTGTGCCTCGGCCTGATCATCGGCTCCGCCACTGCCACTCCAGCCCGGCGGGCAGTCGGTGCCGTCATCGTCGGTGCTTACCTCCTGGCCGTGCTCGGCGATTTCACCTACATCTATCCGGTCCTCGCGGCCAAGGTTCTCCCCTACCCCTCCTGGTACGCCCGAATGTGGTTCAGCGGCTGGATCTGAGCAGGTCCTGCGCTGCGCCAGGTCGGCCGCGCGGGCACTTAGCCGGTAATCCAGGCCAGGATCTGCCGATTGACCTCGCCAGGCTTCTCCAGGTGCAGGAAATGGCCCGCATCCGGCACCGGCACCACGCGGGAACCTGGCGCGAGCGCGCTGGCGGCGTCACTTATCAGCTCGGCGCGGATGCAGCCATCGGCGCTGCCGTGCAGGTAAAGCGTCGGCCGTTCGGCCCGCCGCCGCGCGGCCTGTTCCTGCTGCGAGTACGGCGCGCCATCTCCGGCCGCGGCATCTCCCGGCGCAGCCCCGGCGGTCCGGTAGTAGCCGATCGCCGCCCTGAGGTTGGCGGGCTGCCGCAGTGCATCCTTGACTCCCCCGAGATGCTCAGTCGCGTCGTAGCCGGGCGACCAGTCCCGCCACAGCCGGTCAATGAACGCCATGTCGTCGGCGGCCACCACACCATCGGCGGCGGCCTCCGGATCCCGGAAGAAGAACAAGTAGAAGAAACGCTTGAGCTGCTCGTAGTCACTGAACAGCACCGGGTCCAGCGCGGCAGGCGGCACGGCCAGCGTCACCAGGCGGCGCCATCGGTCCGGGCTGAACGCGACCGCCCCGTAGGCCGCTTCGGCGCCCCAGTCGTGGCCGATAAGCACGGCCTGGTCATCGCCGCCCAGCACCTCATGCAAGGCGATGGCATCGGCGACCAGCGCACCTAGGCCGTAGCACCCGTCGCCGGGCACCGCGGACGGCGCGTACCCGCGCATGAAGGGCGCCACGGCGTGGAAGCCGGCCTGCGCCAGCTCAGGCAGCAGGTAGCGCCACGTGTGCGCGGCGTCAGGGAAGCCATGCAGGCAGAGCGCCAGCGGGCCCGGGCCGCCGGCTTCCAGCAACCCGAATTCGGTGTTGTTCGCCCGCACCATGCGGGCCCGCGGCACGCGCGGCGACGTCGGCAGAGTTTCCATACGGATCTCCCGTACCTAATAGAGAACGCGAGCCTGGCAGGCCGGAGGTAACCAATGCGGATGGGGCCAGTCCATCACCATTGCCCCAGGCGGGGGGGTCATGCATGATGACTGACTGTGCGGGAGAGATAGTCCTAACGACCGGGTCCCAGCGAAGAACGAACCCCCGGCACGTGCCGCCCGTCACCGTGCCGGCCCTGACCGTGCCACCCGTGACGGGGCCGACCGTGACCGGGCCGGGCCAGGACGGCGCCGTCTGCTGGCGGATCGCCGTCTCTGTTTCGTGCTGGCCGCCCTGGCCGGGTCAAGTGCGGCCAACGGCCTGCTTCCGGTAACGGAGAGCTTCGCCGTCCTGCAGGTCACCGGCTCAGCCGGGAAACTCGGCATTGTCCTGGCCGGCCAGGGCGCGGTGGCCCTGCTGATGTCGCTGGCCGGCGGCGTAGCCGGTGACCGCTTCGCCCGCGGGCGGATCCTGATCGCCTCAACGGTGGTGCGGATGGTGGCGGCCGCCACCCTGGCGGCGACGTTGCTGACCCATACCGCGTCCTTCGGCGTGCTGCTCGGCATAGCGCTCCTCTACGGCTGCGCCAGCGGGTTCTTCGGTCCGTCCAGCACCGCCGTGCTGCCCGATATCGTGCCGGCCGCCCGGCTGGCCGCCGCCAACAGCCTGATCGGGGGCATCTCTTCGTCAGCCACGATCGTGGCCCCCGCGATCGCCGGGATCGTCGTTGCCGCCCTCGGTCCCGGCGCCGGCTTCGGCTGCGAAGCGGTCCTGCTGGCGGTCACGGCAGGCTGCCTCGCCGCCGCCCGGCTTCCGGCGGGCATCACCGTGGCACCGGCCGCCGACCGGAATGTGCTGCGCCAGCTCAGGACGGGCTGGAGAGTTTTCGCGCGGCTGCGCTGGCTGTGGCTGCTCACGCTGCAGTGGACCCTGTTCTCGCTGCTGATCCTGGCGCCGGTGGCGGTACTCGGTCCCACCATCGCGGCGCAGTTCCTCGGCGGGGCCGCGGCGTGGGGGCTGATCAGCAGCTGCTTCGCGGTAGGCGCCGTTGGCGGGCAGCTGGCCGCCGGGCGGATCAGGCCCGCCCGCCCGGCCCTGCTCTGCGCCTGCCTGTGCCCGGCCGGCATCGCCGAGGCCCTCGCCCTGGGCCTGGGGGCGCCGGTGCCCGTCGTGGGTACCGCGGCCGCCGTCACCGGGCTGACCCTGGGAATCATCTCCGTGAACTTCCAGACCACCATGCAGGCCACTGTCCCGCCGGCCGTGCTCGCCCGGGTCGCCGCCTTCGACCTGCTCGGGTCCGAGCTGGGCCAGCCCGTCGGCTACGCGCTGGCCGGCCCAATCGGCCTGGCCGTCGGCCTGCACAGCTTCCTGATCGCGAGCGCCGTTGTCGCGTTCATCGCGGTAGCGGCCTTCATCCCGGCTCCTTCGCTCCGGGAGCACGCCGGAACCCTCGCCCGGCGCGCCGCGCAGTCAGTCGAGCCGGCCGGGTCCGCCGGACGCTGATAATTGTGCAGAACCCCTGGCGACCCGGCGGGAGGACTCGTGCACGGCATGCCCCCAGACGGTGCTGGCGACGATGCTGACCACGGTGCTGGCGACGGTGCCGGCGGCTCAGCCGGAGCGCCGCCCGCGGCGAAGGCAGCGCTCCGGCGCCGGATCCTGGCCGCCCGGCGCCAGCTAACGGACGCCGAGCGCGCGGAGGCCGGCCGCTGGCTTCGCGACGCGGTGCTGGCCTGGCCGCCGACCCAGATGACCGGCACCGTCGCCGCCTATTACTCGGTCGGCACCGAGCCGGATACCCGCGGCCTCATCTACGCCCTGTGGAAACGCGGCACCTACGTGCTGCTGCCGCTGCTGCTCCCCGGCGGTGACCTGGACTGGGCCTCCTACGAGGGCCCGGACTCGCTCGCCGCCGGGCCGCGCGGCCTGCTCCAGCCGGCCGAGCCGCCGCGCGGCGTGACCGCGGTCGCCAGCGCCGACCTGGTGATCGTCCCGGCGCTCGCGGTGGACCGCCGTGGCTACCGGCTCGGCCGGGGCGGCGGCTCGTACGACCGGGCCCTGGCCCGCGTCGGCGCGCCGGTTCCCACCGTCGCCCTGCTGTATGACGGCGAGCTGCTCGACGAGGTACCGATCGCCCCGCATGACCTCCCGGTACGCCTGGCCGCCCGGCCGGGTGAAGGAATCACCAGGCTCCCGTAGCAGTTGCTACCATTTGGCAGTTGAACATGGCGAGTGCTAACGCCACCCGAGGAGGAATTGTGCCGACCTACCAGTACGCCTGCACTGACTGTGCGGAGCGGAGCGAGGTGGTGCAGAAGTTCACCGACGAGCCGCTCGTCGTCTGCACGCTGTGCGGCGGCCGGCTCCGCAAGGTCTTCTCGCCGGTCGGCATCGTCTTCAAGGGGTCGGGCTTCTACCGGAACGACTCGCGCGAGAGAGCGAAGAAGGACAAGTCCCTGAACGGGGCAAGCTCCGGCTCCGCCCGCTCCGGATCGGACTCCTCGGCCGCGGACTCATCCGGTTCGTCCGACGGCGGCAAGGACTCGGCGAAGGACGGCGGATCGTCCTCCGGCGATAAGAAGGCCGACAAGCCGGCCGCGGCGGTGTCATCGTCCTCCGGCGATTCCTCGTCGTCCGGATCGTCCTCGTCCGGATCGTCCTCGTCCGCTGGCTCCTCGTCCGGCTCGTCCTCCTCGTCTTCGGGCTCGAAGGTCGCCTGAGCCGTCGTGGCCGGCCAGGCCAGCATCGGGGTCATCGGCGGCTCCGGGCTCTATGAGTTCCTGCCGGATGCCGATGAGGTGTCGGTGGAGACCCCGTTCGGCCCGCCGAGCGACCGCATCGTCATCGGCGAGGTGGCCGGGCGGAAGGTCGCGTTCCTGCCCAGGCACGGGCGGCAGCACCAGTTCCCTCCGCACCGGATCCCGTACCGCGCGAACCTGTGGGCGCTGCGCTCACTGGGCGTCCGCCAGGTGCTGGCGCCGAGTGCGGTCGGCTCGCTGACCTCGTCCTACGGACCCGGCACGCTGGTCATCCCGGACCAGGTCGTGGACCGGACCAAGAGCCGCGCGCAGACCTTCTACGACTCCGGCGGCGCGGTGCACGTGCCGTTCGCTGACCCGTACTGCCCGCGCGGCCGGGCGACCGTCATCACCGCGGCGCGTGCGTCCGGCTGGGTGCCGGCCGGGTCAGGAACCTTGGTCGTTATCGATGGTCCGCGATTTTCCAGCCGGGCGGAGTCCCAGTGGTACGCGGCCCAGGGCTGGACGCTGGTCGGCATGACCGGCAGCCCGGAGGCCGCGCTGGCCCGTGAGCTCGCGCTGTGCTACACGACGATCGCCCTGGTCACCGACACCGACGCGGGAGTCGAGGAGGGGGAGGGGGCCACCCAGGCCGAGGTGTTCCGCGTCTTCGCCGACAACATCGGGCGGCTCCGGGACGTGCTGATGCGGACGATCGAGGCGCTGCCGGCCGAGCGGGACTGCCCGTGCCCGGACGCCCTGGACGGCATCCGGCTGCCGTTCCCGCTGCCCTGACCCCGCCCGCGGCCGGCGGCCGCTAGTCGAGGTCGCCGTGCTCGATCCGGGCCAGGCGGCGCTCGCGCACCAGCTGGTCGAACTCGTGCGCCACGGCGACGGGCCCGGGCGCGAGCGCGGCGAAGATGCCGGTCATGTCGCGCATGCTCACCACGCCGAGCAGGCGGCCGCCCTCGACGATCGGCAGGTGCCTGATCCACCGCGTGGCCATCTCGCTGGCCGCTTCCTGCAGCGGCATGTCCGGCGGCACGGTGAATACCTCGGCCGTCATGACCTCGTCGACGGAGCAGCGGTCAGGGTCCGCGCCGAGCGCGACCGCGCGCAGCACGTCCCGCTCGGTGATGATCCCGGTGAGCCGGCCTTCGCTGGTGACCAGCAGCGAGCCCGTCTGCTGCCGCCACATGTGCTCGGCCGCCTTGCGGAGACTGTCAGCGGGGGACTCCGTGACGGTCGCCTGCGTCATCACGTCCTGAACCTGCACTGCACCGCTCCTCATCGCCTCGGCCCTGTCCGGCGTTTTCCCACCCTACGACGGCCGGCCGCGGCCCGTGCCGCGCGCGAGTCCGGCCCTCGGGCCGCGCCGGTAGCTACCATTAAGCTTGGTCCGGCCGCTCGTCCCCCGGGCGGCGCCAGCACTGCCCCGATAGCTCAGCGGATAGAGCAACCGCCTCCTAAGCGGTAGGTCGCAGGTTCGATTCCTGCTCGGGGCGCTTGTGATGTCGCAGGACATCGAGGACACCCCGAACCCACGTCAGGGTTCGGGGTGTTTGCGTTTGCGGGGTGTTCCGGGTGCGGGTCGGGCGGGCGGCCGGTGGGCTGGTAGTTGCGGTTCGGGTCGAGGGTGAGTTCGCGCAGGAGTTCTCCGGTGGCGGCGTTGATGATGCGGATGTTCAGGTCCTGGACGAGCATGATGACGTGGGTTCCGGCGTGGGTCCGGCCGACTCCGATGTGGTAGAGCTTGCCGCCGGTTCGCAGGGTGAGGGTGCCGGTGGTGCCGATGATGTCGGTGCGGATGCGGTTGTGGGTGTCGGTGCCGCGGTCGCCGGGGGTGGCTTTGGGCCGGGCTGCGTAGGCGGTGGCGGGGGTGGAGCGGTGGGCCAGGGAGCGGTGCGGCCGGCGGGTGTTGTAGTAGCTGGTGAACTGGCCGAGCTGGTTCTGCAGTTCGGTGAGGGTGGCGGCGGGGGTCTGGGCGCGGAGCCATTTCTGCAGGGTCTGCTGGAATCGCTCTACTTTGCCCTGGGTCTGGGGGTGGCTGGGGCGGCCGTTTTTCTGGGTGACGCCCAGGCGGCGCAGCTCGTTCTCCAGGCCGTTGCGGCCGCCGCGGCCGCCGGAGAACCGGGTGGTATAGACCAGGCCGTTGTCGGTCAGCGTGGACGCCGGGGCGCCGTGCTCAGCACAGGCGGCGCGGAAGGTGGCCAGGGTGACCTGCCCGGTGGTCACCGGGTGGGCGGTGACCGACAGCGCGAGCCGGGAGTGGTCATCGAGCCAGGACACGATCTCGATTTCCTGCCCGCCGGCCAGGTACCAGTGGATGAAGTCCGATTGCCACCGCTCGTTCGGCTGCTCGGCGGCGAACCGGATGTAAGACGACTTCGGTCGTTTTTTCGGCTCGGGGGTGACCAGGCAGGCCCGGGTCAGGTACCGGCTGATCGTCGCGGGCGACACCTTGATCTGGTGGTGGTGCTCCAGGTGCCAGGCGATGGTGTGCGGCCCGGCGTCCAGGCCCTGCCCCGACAGTTCCTTGCGCAGCAAGGTAATCAGCTCGGCCGCGCGGTCGCTGATGGCCGCGGGCGAGGTCTTCGGCCGCCGGGAACGCGGCTCGAACGCCGCCTCGCCCTCGGCCCGGTACCGGGCCAGCAGCGTATAGACCCAGGACCGGGCCACCCCGTAGCTGCGGGCAACCTCGCCCACGCTTCGTTTCTCGACAATGGCGGCAGTGATGACAAGCCGGGCTTTCGACATGCCGGCAGGCTCCGGCCCAGCTGTCCTGCATGTCTCGAGACACGCCGCTGCCAGATCAGGTCTCAGCTACTGGACCGGCTGTCCTCGATGACTTGAGACACCTGTCCTCGATGTCCTGGAACTCCACACTGCTCGGGGCGCTTCTGTGCTCGGGGCGCTTTGTGCTCGGGGCGCTTTGTGTGTTTGGGGTGCCTTGTGATCAGGCCAGGAACGCGGTCAGGTGGCGGTTCAGCTCGGCTGGCGGCCCGGCCGGCATCGTATGGTGCGTCGCACCGGGCAGCACGCTGGTGGTGATATGCGGTACGAGGCGGTGCGCGTTCGCGCTGAGCCGGCGAAGGTCGTTCTGGCGGCCGTTCTCGGCCAGCAGGACCAGGACCGGCGCGGCCAGCGCGCGGAGTTCCGCGTCAGCGGGACGCTTCGGCCAGACGAACCTGGCCCCGCGCGGGGACTTGGCGCGGAACGGCGGGCAGAGCAGGCCGAGCAGCGTCGGGTCGATCGCGCCGGCCGTCTCCCAGGTCAGGAATCGTCGCCTTGACCGGGGAGACGGCCGGACGAACAGCGGGATGGCGTGCAGCCGGTACGTCAGCCGCTGGCCGCTCAAACACTGCGTCGGGTCGAGGAGCACGAGCCTGGCCACCCGCTGCGGTGCGTGCAGTGCATACCGCAAGGCGATCCACCCGCCGTAGGAGTGGGCGCAGATATCGGCCCGCGGCACGCCGAGGCCGTCCAGGCACGAGTCCAGCCACGCCATCAGATCGGCTCGGCCGGTGATGGGATCGCCGTCATAGACGCTGCGGCCGCGGTCGCCGAGCGCGTCGATCGCGTAGATGCGGTGGGCGCGGCTGAGCTCGCCGACGTTCGCGAACCAGACGGCGGAGGGCGCGCCGCCGCCGCTCAGCAAGACCAGCGGCGGCCGGCCGGGCGGTCCGCAGGCGTTGACCCGCGTGGTGCCATAGCGTGAACGTAGCTCGATCTGCTCGACGGTGCCCGGCCAGCCGGCCAGGACGGCGTCGTATTTGGCGAGGAACGATGCTGGCGTGCTGCTGCGATTCACGGCCGCCTCGCATACCCTTTCAGCGAGTAGATATCTCGATAGTCAAGATACATGATGAGCGTGAGAAGGCTGGGCGGTGGACGACCAGGACGCGGGCCTGCAGATGGTGCATCTGCTGCGGGCTATCACGGTGGAACTTGACCTGTTCGGCGCCGCGTTCGCGGGCGAGCACGGGCTGCACCCCACCGACCTGCGCGCACTGATCAGCCTGCTCGACGCGGACCGGGCCGGCCTCACCGCGACACCCGGCTGGCTGGGTGGGCAGCTCGGGCTCAACTCCGCCTCGGTCACGGCGCTGATCGACCGGCTGGAGGGCGCGGGTCATATCCGGCGGGTACGGGACACGGCCGACCGCCGCCGGGTGCTGCTGGTCATCGAGCCCTCCGCGGTGGCCATGGGCCTGGCGTTCTTCGGCCCGCTGATAACGCAGCTGGTGGCCTCCATGCGCCAGTTCGATGCGGCCGAGCTGGCCACCGTGCGCCGGTTCCTGCTCGCCATGAAACAGGTGGTGACCGATGGGAGCTTCAGGAATACCTGAGGTACCGCAGTACCATGCTCCGGTGCATGCGACTGTCGCGCCTGACAACACAGCATCGGCGGCGAAACCACGCTATAGCTCCGCCCGGCAACCCTCCCTTTGGTGGCGGGCTCCACCATGTTTCGCCCAGCCGTCAGTGCTCTAGCGCGGAGTTGTCGAAGCCGGTAGCGCCGACCAGGTAATGGGGGCACCTGCCGGTCAGGTCTATCGTGAAGCTCGTGCTAGCGCCAGCCGCGAGTTTCCCGGAGTTATCCGTGAAGGAACCGAACGTCGCCAGGAGCCTGCCAGCGGCGGTTACGCAGAACGCATTGACGCCGTACGGGCCCTGAATCGAGTGACCCCTGGGGTTTCGGACGACGCCCACGATCTCCTGGCCGGTGTTATTCACTTGGGTCATGACCAGGTCAGCTATGTAGGTATCCGGGGAGGAACTCGGGCTCGCCGATGCCTGAACGCTCAAAGTCGACCCTGCCGGCAAAGTGTTTCCTGTCTGCAAGTAGATGAACCCCAGGGCGACCTGGCCTGGCTGCAGGCGAGACGGAGAGAAACCCTGATCGGAGCCGCTGGCCACGGGAACGCCGGCGCTGTTGCGCACCAGGCCCTGGGCCATGATCTGCGCGACCGGCCGGGACGTGTTATTCCGGACGGCGACGGGAACGCTCTCGCTACCTTCAAGGCCGTGCAAAACGAGATTGCCCTGAGCTATCACGGCTACCTTGCCGGGCGTACCTGTAGGAAAAAGCGGCGAGACGTTGCCTGCCAGCAGCCGGGAATTCCCCGCCGCTGTCCGAGCGGGCGTCGTTTCCGGCCCGCTCGACGTGGGACGTGCTTCCGGGCTGCTCGATGCGGGCGCGGTGATGCTCGGTGACGATGCGGCAGCCTGCGACGAAGCAGTAGTCGGTGCGCTGTTTGGTCGAAGGACCAAGACCGTGCCGACGACGGTAAGCGCGATCACTGCGACTGCCGCCAGCAGCACCTGCGCGCGCCGGCGCCACGCCGCCGAGGATCCGGAGGCCGCCGCCGGAGAGGGTACCTGGGTTCCCGTTTTCAGCTGGGAGAACCCGACGACATCGGTGGCAGGATGGCCCGGCGGCGGGAAAATCCTCGAACTGGAGGCATCCAACTGGATTCCCAGCGCCGCGCGAAGCGCATCGGCGAATTCCCGGCAGCTGGGATACCGTCCGCCGGGCGGCTTGGCCAGCGCCCTGGCAAACACCTCATCCACGGCAGGCGGCAGCCCGGGCAGCCGCGACGCCAGCGGCGGCGGCGGCTCCGACAGTTGCGCGTACATCACTGCCGCTGCCTCATCACGCCGGAACGGCGGCGCGCCGGACAGCAACTCGAACGCCGCGCACGCCAGCGCGTACAGGTCCGTCCGCCCGTCCACCGGCTTGCCCTCGATCTGCTCCGGGGCGATGTAGTCCAGCGTTCCGAGGAACTGCCCCGTCCCGGTCAGCGCGGCCGAGGACATCGCGCCCTTGCTCAGCCCGAAATCCGACAGGTACACGTGATCGGGCCGCCCTGGCCGCTCGTCCAGCAGCATGTTCGCCGGCTTCACGTCACGGTGGACCAGCCCTGCGGCATGGGCCGCATCCAGGGCCGAGGCCACCAGGGAGATGATCGCCGCAACCCTGACCGCCGGCAGCGGGCCCTCACGGTCCAGCAGCGTCCGCAGTCCCCGCCCGGTACGTAGCGCATCGCGATGAACAGCACCCCGTCGGCCTCGCCGGCCTCGAAGACCGGGATGATGTGCGGGTCGTCAACCGCCGCCGCCGCCCGCGACTCGCGGATGAACCGCTGCCGGAACGCCTCATCGGCGGCCAGCGCCGGCGCCAGGATCTTCAGCGCTACCAGCCGGCCGAGCCGCTCGTCCCGCGCCCGGAACACCACTGCCATCCCGCCCGCGCCGATCCGTCCCTCCAGCCGGTACCCGGCGATCCGCGAGCCAGCCCCGAAGCCCGCCACGACCTCCGCTAGGAACCCGCCAGTATCCTCGGGCACCTCATCGCCCACCGTGCCTCCTGCACTCGTCAGCCGCCCGATGCCCCGTTCCATCCGGTGCGATAGAAGGAACTTCGGGACCTACCGAAACCAGGAAAGACCGGCATGAACCTGCCGGGCCATCAAGCGCTACCTCGCCCCGTCACCCCTAGCGCACCCTCAGCCGACGGACACAGAGAGCATCATTCAGGCATCCCCCTCTGATCAGTGCAAATCATACGCGCTGGGAGGCCAAACCCGAGGCGATTCCTGAATGATCCAGGGGCACTATTTTCCCGGTTAGTGCGTGCTCCTGGCGGGCCAGTGCGATCCGTCGAGCCTGAGCCGAGCCGGATCAGAGCGCCGGGCAGAACCCAATGCCCGGGTCCTGCCGCTCCTGGCCTGTGCTCGGTCGCTGCTGCCATCCTTGCTTCCCGCATTGTGCAGCAGGTAGAGGGCGACTGCGGTTAAAGCGATGAGCAGAAAGGGCGTCACCGGCGCCCCGCTCGCCCAGTCATAAGGCTCAGTGTGATCGGAGGCGGGAAGCACTGTTAGATCCGTGTCCTGGCCAATCCGTCCGCGTCGACGATGGCTCGTAGGTGTCTGCTTACGCGGTTGCCGCTTGTGGTGAAGACGCCGCCGCAGGTGTCGCGAACTGAGCAGCCACGGCACACGTCGAGGTAGTCGTTCTTCCAGTCGCTGATGGAGCGGACGGCGAACGGCCACAGTCGCTCGTCGAGGACGCAGAGCTGATGGTTGTAGATCTTGGTGGTGATGTGCGCGCTGGCCAGCACGTGGGCGGCTCCCACAAGCTCCGGCTGGTAGTCGGCGGGGTCGATCCAGACCTCGGCGGAGTTGGGCCGGGCGAGTCCTGTCATTTCTAGGCCCATAAGCACTACCTGGTCGGCGAAGGGGAGATTGCGGGCGATGAAGACCGCCAGGTCGCGGAGCACCGGCACCGTATGCCGCTGGACGACGATGCGGATTTCTATCTCGCTGGCCCAGCGCCGCGAGGTTCAGGATCCCGTGAATGGTCTCATCGAACGCGCCGCTGGCCTGGACGATGAAGTCGTGCAGGCCAGGTTCTGGGGCATAGACGGGAATACCGACCATAATGTCGGCATGGCCTACTTGCGCGTAATGGCGGGCGAAGTCAAGGTCAGAGAAGCGCCTGCCGTTCGACAGCAGATGCAGCTGCAGCCAGGGCGTCGTATCGCGGCAGTGCTTGAGCAGATCGATGAGGGCATCAGCATGCAGCGTTGGCTCACCGCCGGTGAGGCCCAGACTGTAAGCGGACGGCGGGAGCAGGCTCACGATTCGCTTGGCTCTATCGAAAAGCCAGGAGTCGTCGCGGTCCTTGGGCGGCTGGGAGCACATAAGGCAGTAGTTGTCGCACTGCTCAGTGAGTAGCACGCTGTTGTGGGTGGCGGTGCTCTTCCACAGCACGGTGACCCGGCGACCATCGGATGAGATAGCGATGATGTCGCCTGCGGTCAGATGCGCCAGCTCTGCCGGCAGCGCGATGGCGGGCCCGGGCGCGCTAACATCCTGGCTCCGAGTCAGGTAAACACGATGACCCGCCGTAATCACGTCTCCGTCTTCCAGCAGGCACGCCAGCGGGAGGTCCGCCGGGTCGTCCTCGGCGCTGCAGACCCGCCATACGTCCGGATGAAGGTGACCGCGCAGGCCAGCAGGCACTGCCCGGCCGGAAAGCTTCATCATCGCTGGGCCCACCGCAAGAACAGGTCTCTGGGCGAAGCCGATCCTCGCGCGCTCTTCGCAGGATCGCGGTGAAGACGCCCATGTTGCGCTGACAGAACGCGGACATCGTCTTCTGGCCGACGAAGTCGCCCATGGTGGCGTGGTGAAAGACCGGATCTGCCCCGCAGTAAGGCTCGAAAGCGCAGGTGCTGCACATCGGCGCGCTGAGCGTAAGCGATTGCTCGACCGGCGGCAGAAGCTGCTCGGAGAGCATGATGTCGCCATAGCTGCTGTCTGCGTGTTGCCAAGCCGGAATGTGTGGTCGCCCATCTCGGCAAGCATCCGGCCTTCGTCCGAGGCGTAGATGTCGCCGTCGTAGTTGTAGACCAGTGCTCCGAGCCCGATTCCCGCTGGTGAGGTCAGGTCCACGTACCCGGGATCGTCATTTCGTGAAGATTTTCTTCGCGATGATCGCAGCGTATGTCTCCACCATCGGGAACACCGCGCCGGTTGAGGTTGATGATGTGGTCGAGCCCGGCTCTGGTAGAACTCCAGCCACCGCTGCACGTCATATCCAGCGCCGCCGCGCCGCCGGATGGCGAAGCCGTACGGAGAGATGGGCCGCAAGAAGATGTCCCGTAGTCCCAGGTCGGCGTACGGTATCGACGATATCGTGCGGTCGGTCCAGGCTCGCTTCCGTCGTCGTCATCAGCGCGCTGATCCGATCGGGCCCGAGCCGGTCCTGGACGCGCCTGATCCCGTGGGCCGTTCGTTGCCAGCTATCTTGCCCAGGTCGCCGCCGGTTGCTGTTGTGCAGATCCTCGGGGCCATCGACCGAAGTCGACAGATAAACATCCTCGGCAGCGCAGAAGTCAAGGACTTCCTCGTCCAGCAGCGCCAGGTTGGTAGCGATCACGAACGCCAGCCTTTTCCCGTGCGACTTGTTGATCTCCTTGGCCTGATCCACGACCCATCGCACGAGCGGGAAGTTGAGCAGCGGCTCACCACCCTGGAACTCTAGTTTCAGGTGCGGGGACGGAGACCGGAAGGCAAGCTGCAATGCCCGCCGGGCCGTGGCCTCGCTCATGTCGTACTCGCTCTTTGCCGACGACTGCCGCGAAACCTGGCAGTAACGGCAGGTGTGCTCGCAGCGCAGCGTCACGACGAACATATGCAGGCCGGTCGAGTCCGGCAGCCGCCGGAGCCGGGTGCGAAGCTTGATGGCAAGCAGTTCGGCCGGAAGCCGTTCGCCAGGCAGCTGAATCAGGTGCTTGGCGCGAAGTTCGGCGAGCAGTACCTGGTCACCGCAGTTTCCGTCGAGAACCGCGAGGAATTGCTCTTCCGACAGGAAGGCATGCTCTCCGACAAGGTTCGTGAGCAGAACACTGTCCGTGTCGAAACGATGGAAACGCATGGGCAGCAGCTGCCAGCTGCCGGGCATGACGGCAACCGAGTCTCGCGACAGCCGAAGGGTCATGGCTCGGGAGTTTCGGCGTCACTGAGGCCGGTCTGCGAGAACGCTAGCGCGAAAATAAGATTGCGCAGCGGCTCAGTCTCCGCCACGATGCGGAGCCGCAGCGTCTGGTCGATAACTTCCGACCGGATGCGATGCGCAAGTATGTCCGGATCGGCTGCGGAGTCCCTCGGGAACAGAGTGCAAACGTATTTGCCACCGGATTCGGTGATGTCGACGGACATGAGATTGGCCACGGCGTACGCGGCCCGCTGCAGCGCATCTAGCTGGATGGTTTCGCGGTCGAATGTGACACTTGCTCTCGTCCCGTCAGCTGACATCGCATCTCATCTCTGTCGTTTCTTCCGCCCGTAGATGATGGCCAGGGTCACCCCGCCGATAACCAGCACGATAACGACGTCACCTGCTGCATTGGTGCCCGAGCTGTGGCTCGCCGGTTGCGGGTTTATCGTGGATGCCGGGCTGGCCGTGATATCGGACGGCGACGGTGAAGGCGTCTTCGATTTCGGCACAGCAGGATGGTGGTGCCGCTTCCCGGTCGCTGTCCGATGATGATGATGATGCGTGGCCGGCGTCGGTGTCGGAGTAGGCGTCAATATGACACTCGGGGTTGGCGACGGTGACGGCGGCGGAGGTGGAACCGACGAGAAGTGCGAGGCATGCGAGGCATGCGACGCGTGCGAGTTGTGTGAGCCGGAGTAGTGGGACGAGTGCGACACATGACTGCTATGCGAGATGTGGCCAGATGGTTTCTCAGCGTGGTCGGCGACTCTTAACGCCAGCAGCGGAAAGGAGATCGCCCCATTCTGATCGCGCTTATCAACTGGCCTCGCAGCGACCAGGCCCGGCGATGCGCCTAAGGCAACAGCGGCCACCGCCGCGCCCACCGGGAGTATGGGTGACCGCTTCATGCGCGGAGATTAGCAGGGATCGAACCAAGACGCTGCCAAATGTCCCAGATAACGGAATGGCCGTTTCGTGCCCAATCGATAGCGTTCGTGTACGTCACATTTGAGCTGATCCCACCGCCTTCCTTGACCGGCGGCAGGAGCCGGCGGCTGCCCGGGTCGGTGCGCTGGTCATGCGACCGCCGGTCGCCAAGGACAAGACAGCGGTCGGCCAGGCCACGGTCGATGTCTGCGGCAAGTGCGAGACCAGGCCGGTGAGCGAACTGCTGGACTTGATGTTCGGCAGCGACCGCAACGCGGTGGTCGCGGTCGAGGTCAAGGACCCGAAGCCAGTGAACGCAGGTAAGGACGCGGACGACGCTGGCGCCAGGGCAAAGGCTAGCGCGGGCAAGGCCAGCTAGCGACGTCCAGCGCAGAGCTGGACGAACTGCCCCGGGTCCATCGCGGATGGTCCGGGGCAGTTCCATGACCAGTACAGGACGAGACCGGGGGCGGAGCACTCATCATCGCGGAGCAGCACACTGATCATGCTCGTCTTGGTGGTCGTGGTCGTGGTCGTCTTGGTCGTCGTGGTCGCGCTGCTGGCTGGAGCCGCAGGCGGGACTCTCCGCTGGCACACTGGCTGCACTACGCCAAGTAGCCCAGCGGGATCTGGACACGTAAGCGCTGGTAGCCGAGCCGCGCAGCCGTCCAGGCAGAAACTGGCGGCAATACCGGTCGCCCGGCAGGTCTCGCGGTGCTGAGCGCCACGCTCCCGGAAGGCCTCGCCGTACTACGAGCCGTCCCGAGTTTGGCCGCAGGGCTTGCGCAGCCCGGCCATCGGGGAGCGGTCGAAGTCCTCGAAGTCGGGGTGCTGAACCAGCCAGTTGCAGAAACGCCGGAGGATCGCGAACCGGAGACCGGTCGTGCTCACCTTGAGGCCAAGATCGTTCTGCAGCCACTGGAAGTAGTTGGTCATCAGCCGGCGGGCACCGTTGCCCTGGAGCCGTTCCAGGGTGGCCTCGCCGTCGCGCTCGCAGTACCCGGCGAACTCCCGCAGCACGACGGTGTTAAGCAATACCTGAGGTACTGTCCAGCCAGTACGCAGGTCGACTTCCTAGACTCGCGGGGAGAACGTGACGGGATGCTGAGCAGGAAGGTCCGGAACGGTGCGTAATAACGTGACCACCTTGTACCGGGGGGCGAGGTACGAGCTCCGGCGGGGACAGGGCTGCTACGGGATCTGGCCCGCCGGGGAACCTCAGGCGCCGCCATTCGAGCGGTGGCCCGAGACCCCTGAGGGCTGGTACGGCGCGTGGTCCCGGTTCGCCGGCATCGAGGCGCCCGGCACGATCGCCCAGGTCCGCGAGGGCGCTGTCCCGGTGGCCCTGTCGAGAACTCGCCAGCTCGTCGCGGCCGCGCTGCTGGCCGTCGGCGTCGGCTGCGGAATCGCCGGGCTCTTCCCCAGCTACGTGGGCGGAGCGAGCCTGGCCAGCACGGCCGAGGAACTCGTGCCGCACGCGATCTACCTCGCGGTCTGGACCGCGAGCGCCGGGCTGATCCTGCTCGGCGGCGCCCGCCTGCGGGCCGGCGCGCTGCTCGGGCTCGGGACGAGCATCGTCACTTTCGGTTTCTTCTTCGCTGACGCCGCCGCGATCGCCGGGGGCGGTGCGCACCTGGCGGCCGGCCTCGTGCTCGGGCTGGCCGGCTGGCTCGCGTGCACGGCCGGCTCCGCGGTGGCGCTGCAGCTCCCGTCGGCCGGTGTGCTGGGCAGGCCGGACGGTCATGAGACGGGCGCCGTCCTGGCGCTGGTGCTGGCGGCGCTCGGGGCGGCGATCGCGTTTGCCCCCTCATGGGACAGCTTCACGCTCAAGACCGCCGCCGGTGTGACGCAGACCATAACGGAAGGCAACGCCTTCGCGAACCCCGGACTGGTCATCGCCGGCGACGTGGCCGTGATGGTCGCGCTCGTCGCGGTCGCCGTCGTGGCCGGGCTGTGGCGCCCGGTCCGGCTGGGGGCAGCGTTGCTCGCCGGTGCCATCATCCCGATGGCGGCCGAGGCTATCTCGGCCATCGTCCAGCTGAGCGAGCCCATCTCGCCGACGATGTTCGGGATCCTGCCGGCCGCGGCCGCGCAGGCGGGGCTCACCATCAGCGCCGGTCTCACCCCGGCGTTCTGGATCTACTGCGCTTTCGTCGTCGTCATGGTCGTGATCTGCGCGCGGATGCTCATCCCGCCCCGCCGGGTCGGGCCGGCCGCCACTACGCCCCCGGCCACGCTGGATGCCACCCCGCAGGCCGCAGGGACCTATAGCCCGCAGTCCTGAGCCCGGCCGGGCCTGCTCCGGAAGCACTCATCCGGGCAGGCCGGATCGCAGGGCGATGATCCGCTGCAGCGCGGCGCTGAAGGCGGCCTGGCCCAGCGTCCCGTTGCGGTAGCCATCCCGCAGGGCGGTCCTGGCCTGCTCGCCCTGACTGGCATTCAGGTCCGAGCACAGCAGCAGGTCCATCCCGGCCGCGGCGGCCAGCACGGCCCGGTTCTGCGTCGTGCCGAACGACTGCAGCGCGCCGGCCTCAAGCGCGTCGGTGATGGTGACGCCGGTGAAGCCGAGCCGCTGGCGCAGTTCACCGCCGACGATGACCGGCGACAGCCCCGCGGGCCGGCCCGGATCAAGGGCCGGGTACACCGCCCAGGACACCATGATCAGTTTCACCCCGGCGGCAATCGCCGCCTGGTAGGGATACTCGTCGATCGCGCGCAGGGCCGGCCGCGAGACGTTCAGCGTGACCGGCCGCACATCGGTGTTCTGCGCGGCGGTGGCCGGGCCCAGGCCGGGGAAGTGCTTGGCGGTCGCCGCAACGCCGGTGGCCTGCTGGGCCGTGATGAAGTCCGCGCCCAGGCCGGACACGCTGTCCGGGTCCATGCCGTAGGAGCGCCCGTACTGGTCGTCGAAGTCGCCGGCCGCGGCGTACACGTCCAGCACCGGGGCCAGGTTCACGTTCATGCCGACGCTGGCCAGGTTCCGCCCGGCCCCCGTGCCCGCGGCGGCCGCCGCGGCCGCCGGGTCGGCCGACTCGCCGATCTGCTTCTCCGACAGCAGCGGCGCGCCGGGCAGCCGCCGGACCTCGCCGCCCTCCTGGTCGGTCATCAGCAGCAGCGGTAGCCCGCGCAGCGGGTTCAGCGGGCTGGCGTTGGCCTGATCGAGTTGGCTGATCACGGCGGCGATCTGGGCCTCGCCGGAGATGTTGCTGCCGAAGAAGATCACCCCGCCGGCCTCGCCGTGCCGGATCCAGCTCAGCAGCCGGGCCGGGGGCGTGAGCCCGCGGTAGCTGTAGATCACCCGCTGGCCCGCCATCTGCGCAGGCGAGAGCGCCGGCCGGGCTGAGGAGCCGGTCGGCACCGCCGAGGAACCGGCCAGCGCGGCCGGCGAGTCCGCCGCGCTCGACCCGAACGACGCCAGGACGATGGCGATGACCGTCCCGCCGAGCCCAATCCCGAACCGTGAGTGACGCAATTAGCTAACCTCCCCGGCGAGCCAGCGCGCCCGCCCGGTCCTGGTCCGGCATCCCTGAAACATGCGAAGGCCGCAACCCCCCGTGCCGCACTTCCCGGCCCGGCCGCTATCAGCTAAGACCCGAAACCGGCCGCCTGGGTTGCGCCGGCCGGCCATCGGCGCCCCTTTTCGGGGCCAGGGCCAGCGCCGGTGACCCTGACGGCGGCCCGCTGCGGCTGGTCAGCGGGTTAATTCCGCCCGGCAGCGGGTTAATTCCGGTCGGCCAGTGGCGCCGGCCGCCCGGCGCTGATTGACTCGCACCGTGGGAGGTTCCCGGCTGGATTCGGGCAGTTGGCGGCGTGCTCGTTTGGTAGTTCGCAGCCTTATTGCCGTGGCGGTGCTGGTCATAGGGCCGGTCGTCACGGCGGCGCCGTCTCCGGCCATGGTGGCGCCAGGCCCGGGCCTGCGGGAGGCAGGCGTCCCGGCGCGGGATGGCGGATTGCCGCTGGTGCACGTCCGGGGGGCGGATCTGGCGGACGCCAGCACCGGGGCCATGCTGTGGAGCCAGGATGCCGGCGTCCCGCGGCCGATGGGCAGCATCACCAAGGTGATGACCGCGCTGGTCGTGCTCCAGACCGGCGATCTGGGCCAGGAGATCAGGGTCACCAGGGGCGCCATCCGGTATGTCCGCCGGGACGGCGCCAGCAGCGCCGGGCTGATCGCCGGTGACGTGCTGACCGCGCGGCAGCTCCTGGAGGCGATGCTGCTGCCGTCCGGCTGCGATGCGGCGTACCTGCTGGCCACCGCTTACGGTCCGGGCAGGCAGACGTTCGTGGCCAAGATGAACGCGATGGCGCAGGCGATAGGCCTGACGTCGACCCATTTCACCAGCTTCGACGGCATGCCTTTCCCGACCGAGCACTCCACTTACGCCTCGCCAGCCGACCTGGTCCGGCTCGGCGAGGTGGCCATGGCCAATCCGGTATTCCGCCGCATCGTCGCCCAGCGCAGGTACCACCTGGCCGCCACGCCCCTGCACCACCGGTACCTGTGGTACACCACTGACGGCCTGCTCGGCTCCTACCGCGGCGCCATCGGGATCAAGACCGGAGACACCGATGCCGCGGGCAACTGCCTGCTCTTCGAGGCCCGCCGGGACGGGCGGACGCTGATCGGCGTGGTCCTGCATGCCAACCCCAGCAGCAGCTTCAGCGCGCTGTTCACGGCGGCCAAACGGCTGCTGAACTGGGGCTTCCGCCAGACCTAAGGGCGCTAGCGGTTGCTTCCGGTCGCCTTCATCACGTCCGACTGATCGCAGGCCGCGACCGCGGCGGTGTGGTAGGCGAAGACCGAGGCCCGGTCGATCGGCGCGCACTTGCCGCCGGACACGGCGACCGTGACGATGAGGACCAGCATCACCATCAGCGCCGCCGGGATCACGACGAACCGCAGCAGCATCCCGGGCTCGGCCGGCGCGACGGATGACGGGCCGGCGGCCTTGCGGCGGCGCGCCGCCGGCCGGGCCGGCCCGATCCAGTCCTCATCCGGCGGACTGCCTTCCTCCGCGGTCAGCCGGGTGAAGATGCTGAACATGGCGGCCAGATGGGGCTCGGCCGCGCGGAGCCTGGCGGCGATCAGCTCCAGGGCACTGTGCTCGTCGGGGCGTGGTCTCATCTCGTCACTTCTCGTCACTGCTCCGGGTCGCTCGTATGTCACCCTCAGGGCGGGTGCGGCGGCATCGCACCCGGCTTGCCCTAGCCAGCCGGTCCTAACCCCGCACCCCGGACTTCCTGCGAGTTTACGTCGGCAATTCCCGGGCCCGACCGGCGGTGGCGGGCCGGCCGGTCACCGGCCGCCGGTCACCGGCTGCGCTAGCTGCCGGGCCCGCCCGGGTCCTCGCGGCGGGACCTGGCGGCCGGGCGGGTGGCCGAGGCGGGATGCTCGACCAGGGCAATCACCCGGCTGGCCATGAAGCGCGCGGTCCTGACCGCGGTGCCGCCCCTGGTCAGCTCGCTGACCTCCACGACGCCGCGCCGGTTGACCACCTCGACGCGCCGCCCGGCGCGGGTGGCCTCGACGTCATAGGTCTTCGACACGCCGCCCGCGTCCACGACGATCTCGACCCGGTCGCCCCTCATGCCGGATTCATACCCGGCCGGGCCCGCGATGACGCCGCCCTGACGCGATCAGTCTGCCCCGGGTCCGGGCTCGCTCGGACCCGGCAGCCGGCCGAGTGCTACGTTTCAGCGCTATGCCAGGCAAGGTCGCGATAGTCACCGGTGGCGGTACGGGAATCGGCCGCGCATCGGCGCTGGCTCTCGGGCAGAACGGATACCGCGTGGTCATTGCCGGGCGGCGGCCCGGCCCGCTGGAGCAGACGGTGCGGGACGGATCAGCGGCCGGGGCCCGGCTGCTGAGCGTCGTCGCGGATGTCGCGGATCCGGCTGGCGTCCGGCGGGTCTTCGATCAGGCGCAGCAGCACTTCGGCCGTCTGGACCTGCTGTTCAACAACGCGGGCCGGTTCTCCCCGCCGGTGCCGCTGGAAGACGTGCCGTTCGCCGAGTGGCAGGCGGTCGTCGACGCCAACCTGACCGCGGCGTTCCTGTGCACTCAGGCTGCCTTCCGGGTGATGAAGGAGCAAGATCCCCGCGGCGGCCGGATCATCAACAACGGGTCAGTATCGGCCACCTCGCCCCGGCCGCGCTCAGCGCCCTACACCGCGACGAAGCACGCGATCACCGGCCTGACCAAGGCCACCTCGCTGGACGGCCGCGGATATGACATCGCCTGCGGCCAGATCGACATCGGTAACGCGGCAACCGACCTGACTGCCTCGATCTCGGCCGGAGCCCTGCAGCCGGACGGCAGTACCCGGCCGGAGCCGGTGATCGACGCCGGGCTAGTCGCTGACGCGGTCGTGCAGATGGCCAGCCTGCCGCTGGAGGCCAATATCCAGTTCATCACGCTGATGGCCACGAAGATGCCGTTCATCGGCCGCGGCTAGCCGGTAGCGTCGTCGGCATGGCACCTGCCACGGTGAGCGCGGCCACCCCGGACGACCTCGACGCCCTGCTGGAGTCAGTGGCCGGGCTCTTCCGCGAGGACGCGGGCCAGCACGACACCCTGATGAACGTGGACTGGCCGGCCGGTCACGGCGCCGCCTACTACTCCGGCTTAATGACCGACCGGGACTGCCTGATCGCGCTGGCCCGCGATGGCGACCGGGTCATCGGGCACCTGGTCGGCAGGCTGACCGGGCCCAGCCCGATCCGGACCGGGAGCCTGGCGGTATTGGAAAGCATGCGGGTCGCCCCGGACGCGCGCCGGGGCGGCACGGGCAGCCTGCTCGTCCGGCACTTCTTCGGCTGGGCGCGGGAACGCGGCGCGCAGCAGGCCAGCGTGACCGCCTTCGCCGCCAACGATGCCGCGCGGCGCTTCTACGCACGGCATGGCTTCGTCCCCGCCAGCGTCACCCTGCGGGCCGCTCTTTAGCGTGCCGCGGCGGCAGGCGCCGCCGCGGGATGGCACGGCAAGATAAGGAGCGAATGCTCTGAATTACGCCTGGGCGGCCTGGTCAAGTCATTGATCGCGGTCAAGGCCGGATAACGGGCGGCGGCCGCGGTGCGCGCGGCGGGAATGGCCGCTGGGGACGAAGCAGCGCCCGGGCCAGCCCCGCAGCGGGGGCTGGCCCGGGCGCTGAATGCAATTGCCCGGCGAGCTTTCCTGGTTCGCCTAGGAGTGCGCGAAATCTTGCTCCAGCATGGCCAGGTCGGGGGTGCCGAGGCCGCTGGCGGGATTGAATACGTGGCCCGGCGTGCCGGTGTAGAACAGGTTGGTGTTGCTGGCGCTCGCCGCGTCCAGCGGCTGGAACGGCGAGTCCGGGCCCGCGGCCCAACGGTAGATGGACGGGTTCCAGAAGCCGACCCGGTGCCCGACTGCCTGGTCGATGACGGCGGTTGAGCCGTTCAGCTGCGGTGCCACGAAGCTCGTGCCGCCCCAGCCAGTTTCCAGCGGGTTGCCCTTGAAGCCGGTGAAGTACTCCTCGTAGCCGGTGAACGGGTCGGCATCGGTCGAGACGTCCGGAACGGCGCGCCCAGTGCTAGTGCCGGCCCCGACCGACGGGCTGGGGTTGAAGGCCCACGCCGTCGGCAGCGACTCGCTGCCGAACGGCTTCGGGTCGGTCGGCGTCAGGTACTCGGCATCGTTGAAATGGTTGATGCCCGGGATCAGCCGCTGGTAGCCCGGCATCGGGATGTCCGCGCTGTAACCGCCGCCGCCGCCGGCCGCCTGGGCGAACGCGAAAGCGGACTCCGACTTGGCGCCGAACGCGGCAAAGTGCGGCCAGAGCCAGTCCCAGCCCCAGGCGCGCTGGGCCGGGATGTGCGCCGAGACGGTCTTGGAGAGCGGGATCGTCCCGGCCAGCGTGGTGCCACCGGCCGTGGTCGCCCAGGGGCTGTCGCCCGGGTTGTCCACGTCCAGGTTCGTGGTGCCGAGCTCGTCGGAGTCGTCGAACGCGCCCGCGTCCCCGGCCGTGTCGAACATGCTCTGACCCTGCGCGCCCATCTCAAGGAACGCATCGTTGAATGCCGTCTCGTAGGCCGGGGTCTCGGTGCCGGCCGCCACGCCCGTGTCGATCACGGTCTCCGCCTCGCCCCAGCTGGTGGAGACGGTGTCGGCGACGTTCTGGCTGGCGGCGTCGTAGAAGGCGTCTACGAAGCCCGGGTCAGTGTTCGGTGCCTGGTAGACGACGACCTTCGCGCCGGGCGCGATGGCGCCGGACTGCTCGACGTCCAGGGCGGTCTCGCCGGACCCGGCTTTGTTGCTGACCGGGCCGGCCCCGCCGTCCAGGTTGACCAGCCTGATCTTGTTCGGCACCACGGCGATGTGCAGCACGTGCTGCCAGAAGAACGTGGCATCCGAGGGCTTGACGCTGGCCAGCGTGACGATCCCGATCGTCTGGCCGGCCCCGGTGAAGCCCGCGGAGTACAGCGGGTCGAGGTTGTACTGCTTGGCGAAGTCCTCCGGCGTGAGGCTGCCGGTCTGCACGGCAGCGGGCGGCACGCCGTGGCCGAGGGACGGCTCGTGCACCGCGTTGCTGCTGGCCACCGGATAGTTGGTCAGGCCGAGGATGGCCAGCACGAACTGGGCCAGGTTGGCTGGCAGCAGCGGCTTGTCGGTGGTGCCGTGGATGGTCATGGCGGGCCGGCCGGCCTGGCCCAGGTGGGCCGGGACCGCGGGGATGCGGAAGTTGTCCTGCTGGACGGTGAGGGCCTTGTCGAACTGGCCGGCCGTGCCGTGCGCGGTGACATCCAGCCCGTCGCGGTAGGCCTTGGTGCGGATCCCGAACTGGGTGAGGTACTGCTCAAGCGCGTCAATGTTCGCCGGGGTCTGCCCAAAGCCGCCGGCGAACTGGCCCACGGACAGCGGGCCGAGCGGCATGCCGTGCGCCACGTCGGCCTGCAGCAGGCCGGCATTGCGGGCGGTCAGGATGAAGGACACGATCTCCGGGGTCCCAGGGGGAGTCTTGCCGAATACGGGGTCACCAGCGAACGCCGCGGCGACGATCCCTTGCGAGACCGCGACTTTGCCGCCCGGCCGGGGATGCGTGGCGGAACTCGCGGGACCGGCCGCCATCATCAGCAGCATCAGGCTGGTGGCAGTCCCGGCGGCGAGCACTGCGCCCGCCCGGCTCGGTCTTGCCCACTCGAAGATCTTCAATGCGGGGGTCCTCCTCGGTGCCTGTACTCGGAAACGGCCCCCGGAGAGCGGAAATGACCGCGAATTCCACCGCTCAGCCGTGCGTCCGGAACAGCCGGAGGAGTGGAATGCGGCCACCGGTTACCGAGGGCCTCAGCTCAGCACGCTACCAAAGCCCCCGTCAGACAGACGCATTCTGTAGCAAATCAGTAACTTTCCGGCGGATAACTCACGGCCCGGCCGCGCGCGGAGCGGCAGGGGCTAGCCGAACCGGCCGGCTAGGCGGCGGTAGGTGCCGGGCAGGGTGCCGTGCAGCCGGGCGGGCAGCCGCATCCAGCGCGGCACGTAAACCTCGCTCTGCTCCCGCTCGATGGCCCGGACCAGCGCGCGTGCCACCCGCTGCGCGGGCAGCGGAGCGGGCCTCCGCCGGCTGTACGGACGGCCCCGGTGCTCGAAGAACGGCGTGTCGATGACGCCGGGCACGATGACCGATACGCCCACGCCGCGGCCGGCCAGGTCGTAGGCCAGGCTCTCGGCGAAGCAGCCGAGCCCTGCCTTAGCCGCGGAGTACACGGCCTCCCCGCGTACGCCGGTCGCGCCGGCGATGGAGGAGACGAACACGAGGTGACCGCGCCCGCGCGCGGCCATGCCCGGCATGAGCAGCCTGGTCAGCTGCATCGGCGCGGTGAGGTCGACCGCGATCAGCTCGATCACCTGCTCGGCCGTCATCTGCCCGACCGGCCCGGCCCAGCCAATCCCGGCGTTGTTGACCAGCACATCGATGCCGCCCGGGCCGGCTGCCTCAGTGGCCGCCGCGGCCAGCGCGGCCGCGCCGCCGGGGGCGGCGAGGTCGGCCGCGAGCGCCAGCCCGCCAGTCTCCCTGGCCACGGCCTGCAGGCGGCCTGGGTCCCGGCCCGCGATCAGCGGTCGCGAGCCAGCCGCGGCCAGGGCCCGCGCGGTCTCCGCGCCGATGCCGGACGATCCTCCGGTAACGAGCGCCACCGTGCCGGTAAGCCGCATGGCGCCTCACTCTGGCCTACCCTGGCAGGCCCCGCAAGGACCTTAGGGCCGGGCCGGCTCCGGCGCGCGCCTGGCTGCGGCCGGGTCCGCTGTCCCCGCGCCCGTCCCCGCGCGGGGGACATCGGCCGGCTTCCAGGCCCGGACGATGTCGCGCATCGAGAGCAGGCCGGCCACCTCGCCGTGCTCGATCACCACCAGGTGCCGGAAGTTTCCCTGCACCATGGCCTGCGCGGCCTGCTCGAGCGTCCAGTCGGGCGCGGCCACCACGAGGTCGTCGGTCCGGTGCTGCCCGACCGTCTCGGCATCGGGATCCTGGCCGGCGCCGACCGAGTCGAGCACGTCGCGCTCGGTCAGGATGCCGATGCCGGAATGCTCGGGGTCGATCACCACGGCCGCGCCCACCCGGCGGGCCGACATCATCCGGGCTGCGTCGCGCAGGGTATGCGCGGGCCCGACGGTCAGGACCAGCGTGGTCATCCCGTCCCGTACTTTCATGATCGATCGCTCCCATCCAGTGCCAGCGACGGCGTTCCCGGCGGCCCGGCCAGCCCGCATCACGCAGCCCGCATTACGCAGGCCGCATCACGGCGAGAGCACGCAGCATCCGGCCTGGCTTGTGAACTTGTGAAAACCGCGTTGCCCACCAGCATCCGCGATAGTTCCGGCGAGGGCAACCCTCAGCCTGGCGCCAGCCGGTCCAGCACCTGCTCATGCAGCAGCCCGTTGGTACACACCGCGCTGCCCCCGTCCGGCGCGGCCTTGCCCCCGAGATCGGTGAAGATGCCGCCGGCCTCCTCGACCACGATTTGCAGCGCCGCGAGGTCCCAGAGCGTGACCTCGGGCTCGGCTGAGATGTCCACCGCGCCCTCCGCCACCAGCACGTGCGACCAGAAGTCCCCGTAGGCGCGCGTCCGCCAGACCGAGCGGGCCAGGCCGAGGAATCCGTCCAGCCGGCCGCTTTCCTCCCAGCCGGACAGGCCCGAGTAGGACAGCGAGGCGTCCTCAAGCCGCGCTACCTGGGAAACCCGGCACCGGGATGCCTTGGTGAGGCCGCGGCCGGTCCACGCGCCGCCGCCGCGCGCGGCCCACCACCGGCGGCCGAGCGCCGGCGCGGAGACGACGCCCACGACGACCTCGTCGCCGTCCATCAGCCCGATCAGGGTGGCCCAGACCGGCACGCCCCGGACGTAGTTCTTCGTGCCGTCGATCGGGTCGATCACCCAGCACCGCGGGCCGGAGCCGGTCCGGCCGAACTCCTCGCCGAGCATCGCGTCCCGCGGCCGCGCCCGGCGCAGCACGTTCCGCAGCGACTCCTCCGCGGCGTGATCCGCGTCGGTCACCGGAGTCAGATCGGGCTTCGTGTCGACCCGCAGGTCGGAGGCACGGAACCGGCGCGCGGTGATGTCGTCCGCCGCGTCAGCCAGCACGTGCGCGAAACGCAGGTCGTCGTCGTAGCCCGCCATGCCGCGAACGGTATCGCCTTTTCCGGCCGCCGGCGCGCTGCCCGGCCGCCGCCGGCGTGCCCGGCCGTCATACGGTAGCCCGATGGACTACACACATCTGGGCCGCAGTGGCGTCTCGGTCAGCAGGCTCTGCCTTGGCACCATGAATTTCGGCGCGGTCACCGATGAGGCTGACGCCCGCGAGATCATGGACCGCGCGCACTCCGACGGGATCAACTTCTTCGACACTTCGAACACTTACGGCCAGCCGCGCGCCGAGGGCGTGACCGAGCAGATCATCGGCCGCTGGTTCGGCCTGGGCGGCGGGCGGCGGGACCGTACGGTCCTGGCCACCAAGCTGTACGGGGGCATGGGCGAGTGGCCGAACGACCGGTTCCTCTCGGCCCTGAACATCCGCCGGGCCTGCGATGACTCGCTGCGACGGCTGGGCACCGACCACATCGACCTGTACCAGATGCACCATGTCGACCGGGCCACGCCATGGGACGAGATCTGGGAGGCGATGGAGGTCCTGCGCGGCCAGGGCAAGATCATTTACGTCGGTTCGTCGAATTTCGCCGGCTGGCATATCGCTCAGGCCCAGGAGGCAGTACGCCACCGGGCTGCGTTTGGCCTGGTCAGTGAGCAGTCCTTGTACAACCTCGCCGCGCGGACCGTCGAGCTGGAGGTGCTGCCCGCCTGCCAGGGATACGGCATCGGGGTGCTGCCCTGGAGCCCGCTGCACGGCGGGCTGCTGGGCGGGATCCTGCGCAAGCAGGAGGCCGGCGGCCGCAGCGCCGGCGGGCGGGCCGCCGAGGCGCTGGCCGAGATGCGACCGCAGATTGAGGCGTATGAGGCGTTCTGCGCGCTGCGGGGGGAAGATCCCGCGGACGTCGGCCTGGCCTGGCTGCTGCACCAGCCCGCGGTCACCGCGCCGATCATCGGGCCGCGCACCGTCGCGCAGCTGGACGGGGCACTGCGCGCCCTCCAGATCGCGCTGGACGACGAGGCGCTCGCCCGCCTGGACAAGATCTTCCCCGGTCCCGGCGGGCCCTCCCCGGAGGCTTATGCGTGGTGAGCCGCGGCCCCGGCCGGTGCCGAAACGCCGTCAGTGCTGACGGCACCGGCCGGCCGAACGCGGGCAGGCCGTCACCGGTAGGCGGCGATGCCGAGCTTCACCGCGACCGCCAGTCCGGCCACGCCGATGATCGTGCGCAGCGCTGGCCCCGGGAGCCTGCGCACGATGGCCGGGCCGATCCAGCCGCCCGCCAGGAACCCGGCCGCCAGCGGCAGCACGAACGTCCAGCGCACCGGGCCGAAGATGGCGAAGGCGATCGCGGCGACGGCATTGGCCAGCCCGGACACCACGTTCTTGATCGCGTTGTTCCTGGCCAGCGACTGCGTCAGCATGGCCGAGAGCACGGCGAGCATCAGGATTCCCCCGGCCGCGCCGAAGTACCCCACGTAGGCGGCCACGCAGAACATGGCCGCCCGCAGGGGCCAGCTGTTCTCGCCGCGGCCGGATACGGCCGGGCGCCTGACCAGCGGCTGCAGGAGCAGCACCAGGGACGAGCCGCCGATCAGGGCGGGCGCGACGGCCTCGAACGCGCCACCCGGCGTCGCCAGCAGCAGCGCCGCGCCGGCCGCTCCGCCCAGCGCGGTAACCACGCCCAGGCGGCGTACCCGGCGGCCCTGCCCGGCCAGCTCCGGCCGGGACCCGGCGGCCGCGCCGACGCTGGTGAACGTCAGCGCCACCGTGTTGGTCACGTTCGCGGTCAGCGGCGGCAGCCCGAGTGCGAGCAGCACCGGGTAGGAGACCAGCGAGGCCAGCCCGGCCACGGTGCTGACGATGCCGGCCAGCACGCCCGCCCCGATCAGCACCAGGACGTCGGCCGGCGTCACCAGCCGGCCCGCCGGCCAGCCTGGCCGCGCGGGACCGGGCAGCCGTCAGCCCTCGCCGGCGTCATCCTCGCCCGGATCGCGGGCCCGGGGCGGGCCGGGGCCAGCGTCCAGGCTCGGGTCTGGCTCGTCCTCCCGGTCCGGCTCGTTATCGGGGGCCGGATCGCCGCCCTCCCGGCTGCGCAGCAGCCTGCGCAGCGAGTCAAGCCGGCCGCGCAGCGCGCCGCCGCCTTGCTCGCGCACCCACTCATCCAGGGCACAATCGGGCTGCAGGTGATTGCAGCCGCGCGGGCAGCGGGCGATGCCCTCGGCCAGCTCGGGAAACGCGCGCACCACGTTGTCCGGCGAGATATGCCCCAGGCCGAAGCCTCGCAGCCCCGGCGTGTCGATGATCCAGCCGCCGCCGGGCAGCCGGAATGCCACCGCCGACGACGAGGTGTGGCGGCCGCGGCCGGTCACCGGGCTGACTGTCCCCACGGCCCGCTCGGCCGCCGGGATCAGCGCGTTGACCAGGGTTGACTTGCCGACGCCGGAGTGCCCGACCAGGACGCTGACCCGGTCGGCCAGCTCGGCGCGCAGCTCGCCGGGCGCGACCTCGGAATCCGGCCCGCGGCCAGTGACCACATGCCGCAGGCCGAGCGGCGCGTAGCCGGCCAGGATGGCGTCGGGTGACGCCAGGTCGGCCTTGGTCAGGCAGAGCAGCGGTTCGAGGCCCGCGTCATAGGCGGCCACCAGGAAGCGGTCGATCAGCCTGGTCCGGGGCGGCGGGTCGGCCAGCGCGCAGACGATCACCAGCTGCTCGGCATTCGCGACGATGACCCGCTCGACCGGGTCGGAGTCGTCCGGCGACCGCCGCAGGGCCGACGTCCGCGGCAGCACCTTGACGACGCGCGCCAGCGCGTCCGGCGCACCGGAAACATCCCCGGACAGGCGGACCATGTCCCCGACCACCACCCGGCGGTGCCCGAGCTCGCGGGCGGCCACCGCGGTGACCGCCTGGTCGCCGACAAAGCAGCGGTACCGGCCGCGGTCCACGGCGGCGACGAACGCGTCGGAAGCGTCCGCGTGCGTCGGCCGGCGGCGGGTCCTGGGCCGCGAGCCCTTGCCCGGCCGGATGCGCACATCGTCCTCGTCCAGGCCGGCGTAGCCGATGCGCCGGCTCAGGGCGCGCGCTCCAGCATCGCCGCCCACGAGCCGGTGAACCCGGGGAACGTCTTGCGCACCGTCCCGGCATCCTGCACCCGCAGGCCCGGCACGGCCAGCCCGAGCACGGCCGCGGCCATCACCAGCCGGTGGTCGTCGTAGCTGGCGAAAGGCCGGTGGCCGGCCCGCAGCGGCCGCGGCCGGACCTGCAGGCCGTCCGGCAGCTCGGTGACGTCCCCGCCGAGGGCGCTGATCTCCCGCGCCAGGGCGGCCAGCCGGTCGCACTCCTGGGCCCGCTGATGGCCGATACCGGTAAACACCGACGGCCCGCTGGCCAGCGCGGCCAGCGCAGTCAGCACGGGGGTGAGCTCGCTAACGTCCCGCAGGTCCGCCGTGACCCCGCGGATCTCGCCCGAGCCGGTCACCGCCATGCCCTCAGCGGTCCGGGTGCACGCGGCGCCCATCCTGGCCAGCACGTCCAGGATCTGCGCGGCCGGCTGCGACGTCCGCCGCGGCCAGCCGGCCACCGTCACCGTGCCGCCCGTCACCAGCGCGGCGGCCAGGAACGGCCCGGCGTTGGACAGGTCAGGCTCGACCGTCACGGTCCCCGGCGCGAGCTCGCCCGGATGAACTCGCCAGATATCAGGAACGGATTCTCCGCCGCCGGTCAGCCGGCTTCCGGTCTCCACCTCGGCGCCGGCGTCGCGGAGCATCTGCACGGTCATCGCCAGGTGCGGCGCCGACGGCATCCGGGCTCCCTCATGCCGCAGCTCGGCGCCCTTGTCGTAGCACGGCGCGGCGAGCAGCAGCCCGGAGACGAGCTGAGAGGAGGCGGAGGCATCCAGGGTAACGGTGCCGCCGCGGATGGCGCCCCGGCCGCGCACCAGGAACGGCAGCGCGCCGCGGTTCCCGTCGTCGATCGTCGCGCCGAGTTCGCGCAGGCCGGCCAGCAGCGGCCGGACCGGCCGCTCGGACGCCCGGGGGTCGCCGCGGAAGTCCACATCGGCCACGGTCAGCGCGGCCACCGGCGGGACGAACCGCAGGACCGTGCCCGCGTTGCCGACATCAACAGTCGCCCGGCCGGTGCGGCGCCCTGGCGTCACGAGCCAGTCGCCCTGGTCAGTGCCGATCACCGCGCCGAGTGCGCGCAGCGCGGCTACCATCAGCTCGGTGTCGCGCGCGCTCAGCGGGTTCCTGATCGTGGTCGGGCCGGTCGCCAGCGCGGCCAGTACCAGCGCGCGGTTGGTCATCGATTTCGAGCCGGGCAGCCGGACCAGTGCCTGGACGGGGCCGGCCGCGGCGGGTGCGCGCCAGGCGGCGGCAGCTTCGCCGCCTCGCTCAGCACCGCCTTGCTCAGCACCGTCGTTCATAGTGCGAGCGTACTGGCTGCGCGGCCGCCGGCCCGATGGCATAAGCACCCGGCCGGCCGGTTTTGCGGACCGCGGTTTTCCCGGGGCCAGCCGGACTGATTTCCCGGGGCCAGCCGGACTGGCTGCCCCGGCAAGGTTTGGCAAACCCGGATCTTGGCTATGAACTGCCACAATCTGTGCTTCCCCCCCGAGTCTGCGACGTGCTATCTAGGTGAGCCCATGTGTGGTCGGTACGCCTCCGCGCGCAAGCGCACCGAACTCCTTGAGGAGTTCGGAGTGGAGCGCGACCGGGTTTCCGAGCCGCTGGAGCCCGACTACAACGTCGCGCCGACGAAGTCCGTCTACGCGGTCCTTACCGGCCGGCCGCGCGGCACCGGTGAGCAGCAGGGCGGCGACGGCGCGCAGGCCGATGCCGAGCAAGCCGATGCCGCACGGGCCGATGCCGCGCAGGCCGATGCCGCGCAGTCCGGCGCCGCCCCGGCCGCCGGGCCCAGCCCCGCGGGACGGGACGCGGGCGAGGCGAGGGAACTGCGCGTCGTTCGCTGGGGACTGGTTCCGTTCTGGGCCAAGGACCCTAAGATCGGCAGCCGCATGATCAACGCCCGGGCGGAGACGGTCAGCGTCAAGCCGTCCTTCCGCCGGGCGTTCGCGCACCGCAGGTGCCTGCTGCCCGCGGACGGCTACTACGAGTGGTACCGGCCCGGCGCGGACGCCAAGGCCGCTAAGCAGCCGTATTACATGTACCGGACGGACGGCAGCTCGCTCGCCCTGGCCGGCCTGTACGAGCTCTGGCGGAACCGGGAGTTTCCGGACGATCACCCGGACGCATGGCTGTGGACTTCCACCATCATCACCACCAGCGCACCGGATGAGCTCGGCCGGATTCACGACCGGATGCCGATGGTGATCCAGCCGGAACTCTGGGCCGACTGGCTCGATCCCGGCAACACCGACACCGGTGACCTGCTCGGCCTGATGGCCCCGGCCGGCTCCGGCGGGCTGGTCATCCGCCCGGTATCGACTGCGGTCAACTCGGTGCGCAACAACGGTCCCGGGCTGATCGAGCCGACCGAGCCCGAATCGGCCGGCCCCGCTTCCAGCGGCTCGCCCGGGGAGCCGCCTGCCCGCTCACCGAGATTACCGAGCGGTGCTTCCCGGGGAGCCCCGGGCAGCAGTCCCGACACGCTGTTCTGAGCCCGTACAGCAGGGCCGGCGGTGTGCAACCCGAACAGCGTGCGGCCAGCCCCTGCGCGGAGAAGAGGTGAGGATCGGATGAATACCGACGTCGCACGCAAGCGCCTGGAAGAAATCCGCGACGAGCTGGACCATTCCATTTCGGTGCTCGAGCGAACCAGCCCGCCAATCGAGCTCGGGGCGGAGTATCCGCAGGACCCGTCCGATGCGGGGGCCAACCTCACCGAGACGCAGGCCGCCGCGGCGATGCTGGCCACGGTGCGGCAGCAGCGCTCGGCGGTGCTCCGCGGGCTGCATCGCATCGACGACGGTACCTACGGGGTGTGCGCCGACTGCGGCGGCGGAGTGCCGGAAGGGCGGCTGGAGGCCAGGCCCGACGCCGCGCGCTGCGTGGCCTGCCAATCCAAGCGGGATCGGCTGCGGCGCTGATGCCGGTGCCGGTGCCGGAATGGCGCTGATGCCGGTGCCGGAATGAAGCGCATCCGTGCTGCGTTGCACACCGCATGTCCCTAGCCGGGTGCCAACCACGCGAAGCCGCGACGCCGGTGGCTGCCCGCGCCGCCGGCCCTGGCAAGATATCCTCCGGCCCATACGGCTGGCATCGGCGCCAGCCAGAGGCGAGAATCGCGGAGGAGGTGGGTCCGGTTCCTGAGACACTGGAGCAGCGCACCGAGCGCTTCGAGCGTGATGTCTTGCCTTACCTGGATCAGCTGTACTCCGCGGGGATGCGGATGACCAGGAACGCGGCAGATGCCGAGGATCTCGTGCAGGAGACGTTCGCCAAGGCGTACGCCTCCTTCCACCAGTTCCAGCCCGGCACCAACCTGAAGGCCTGGCTGTTCCGGATCCTGACCAATACCTTCATCAACTCCTACCGCAAGAAGCAGCGCGAGCCGCAGCGGGCGGGCACGGAGGAGATCGAGGACTGGCAGCTCGCCCGGGCCGCGTCGCACACTTCCTCCGGCCTGAAGTCAGCCGAAGCCGAGGCGCTGGAACGGCTGCCCGATTCGGACGTGAAGCGGGCGCTGCAGGCGCTGCCGGAAGAGTTCATGATCGCCGTGTACCTGGCTGACGTCGAGGGGTTCGCCTACAAGGAGATCGCCGACATCATGGGCACCCCGATCGGCACCGTCATGTCACGCCTGCACCGCGGCCGCCGGCAACTCCGTGAAATGCTTCAGGACTATGCGGCCGACCGCGGTTTGGTAAAGGCGGCAGCCGCCAGCAACGGCGAGGCGCCATCATCGGGTGAGCAACCCGGGAAGGACGCCTGATGAGCTGCGGCAAACCTCACGATGTGCCCTGTAGTGAGGTGCTCGCGCGCGTCTACGACTACCTGGACGGGGAGATCGAGGAGTCCGGGCTCGAGCAGATCCGCGAGCACCTGGACGAGTGCGGCCCGTGCCTGCGCGAGTACGGGCTCGAAGAGGCCGTGAAGCGCCTGGTGCACAAGACCTGCGGCTCCGAGAAGGTGCCGCACGAATTGCGGACCAAGGTCCTGACCAGGATCCAGGCGGTCCGGGTGGAACTTGAGGTCACGGAGTTCCGCGCGGAGTAGCCCGCAACTCCCGGCGGACGAGCCCGCCCCCAGGCCCGTAACTCGCAGTCCTCTTCTCGCAACTAACTCGCGGCTCGCACCCTCGCTTCTCCGCCTTTCTCGCGCCCCGAGCGCGACATAGGTCTAGCGAATTAGCGTTCATCGAGTTACTCTAAGTGGCGAACAGTCCTATCGCGGGAGCACCGCGGCCGGAGCGAATGCGAGGAGTCATGGGCGTAAAGTGTCCCGGGCTGTCTGGCTTTACATAGCCGCAGTCGTGATGGCCGTGGCTGTCATGCGAGTCTAGCTTGCTCCTTCGTCCCGACCTAAAGTGGCTATCGAGCGCCGCGTGCCAGCTGGTGAGATTCCGCTGGAGTGGAGCCATGCTGTTCCTGATCTGCGACTCTACGCCGACGCCGCTGGTCTCGCGGCAGTCCGCGTGGTCGCCGAGCTCGTCCGCCACGCTCGCGGCGGTGGTGCTGCTCGGGCCGGCTGGCGCCGCGCTGGTGGGCGCGATCTCCGTGTTCAGCCTGCGCCGTCACATGATCGTGGCCGAGCGGCTGTTCAACGGCGCGATGTACGCCGTGTCCGGCTATGCCGCCGGGCGCGCGTACATCGCGGCCGGCGGCCATGTGGGCAGGCCGCTGCCGCCCGAGTTTCCCGTGATCATCTGGGCGTTCGCCGCGGCCGCCGCCGTCCACGTGATCACCAACCACGGGCTGCTGTGGGGAGCGCTCAGCCTGACCAGGAAGGGCAAGGGGCTACGGGACCGCAGCCGGCTGGAGTCCAGCCTGCCCCTGCTGCTGGTGTCTGATCTCGGCTATGCGGTGCTCGGCCTGCTCATCGCCGCCCTCTGGACCGTCGTCGGGGCCTTTGCCGCGGTCCTCGTGCTCGTTCCGCTCTTCGTGGCCCGGTGGGCGATGGGGCAGTTCGCCGAGCAGCAGCGGGCGTACGCGGCCACGATGGAAGCACTCTGCCAGGCGGTGGAGACCAAGGATTTCTATACCCGCGGGCACAGCGAGCGCGTGTCCAGAGGATCCGGCATGATCGCCCGCGAGATCGGCATGCGGCCGGACCGGGCCGACGCCATCAGCTACGCCGGAATGCTGCATGACGTGGGAAAGCTCGGGGTCCCCACGAAGGTGCTGCAGAAGACCGGGGCGCTGACCGAGGAGGAGTACGCGGCGATTCAGCTGCACCCCATGCGCGGCCTGGAGATCGTCCGGGAGATCGGCTTCCTGGATGAGGCGCTCACCGGCATCATGCATCACCATGAGCGGATCGACGGCAAGGGCTACCCGATGGGCCTCGCCGCCGACGAGATTCCCGAATTCGCCCGGGTCATCGCGGTCGCGGACGCCTTCGACTCGATGACATCGAACCGCTCCTACCGGCAGGCGCGCGGTATCGACGAGGCGGTCAGGGAACTCCGCAAGGGATCCGGCAGCCAGTTCGACCCGGCGCTAGTGGAGGCATTCATCGCTGCGCTCGGGCGGGAGGGGTGGAAGCTGCCCGAGCCTGCCGCGGCTCCGCTTGACCATCAGACCGTGACGGCCCAGGACCACGACGACCCGACCGCGCCGCTCCGGGTGGTCGAGAGCCTGTGACCGGGAGGCAGCGGTGACCGCCCACCAGAGCACGGAGCGCTGGTCGTCCTGGCAGGCCATGGACTCCGGCCTGCTGCTGCTGCTGGCCGCCGCCGGGATGCTGACTGTGGCCGCGATCGCGCATACCGCCACGGTCACGCATTCCGCCCGCCTCGGTCCATGTGGCCGTGGCGTTCGGCATCCTCATCGCGCTCGGCGAGCTGCTGCGGCTCGGCCTGCCGGGCGGCCGGGAGGCCGCCCCGATCGCCACCGCCGGGGCGATGGCCTACGCGCTGCTGCTCTACGTCAAGTAGCTTCCCGGGCACCTGCCGCCGCCGCCGGTCCCGCCCCTGCAGGTCATCGCGGTGACCGCGATCGGCATGACCATCGGCGCGCTGCCGCACCTGGCGGCGGGCCGCGCGGTCGGCGTGACCGGCATGGCGTCCCGGCTGGTCGCGGTCGCCTGCGTGGCCTTCATCTTCCGCCCGCTGACCGGCGTTCATGCCATCGCCGCGCACTGGTGGCTGGCGGCCAGCGTGATGACGGTCCTGCTGATATTCGGGTGCCTCGTCGATGTGGTGATCGGCGCGCTGATCAGGGCTGACGACCTCGGGGCCAGATTCGGCGTCGCGCTCCGGGATGAGATGCGGGTGCAATGGCCGCTGGCCGCGGCGGTCGGCGTGTCCGCGATGATCCTCGCTTTCGCGACCGAGTCGATGGGAATCGCCGCGCTGGCTGTCTTCGTGGTGCCGCTGCTCGTGACCCAGCTCGCCTTCCGGCGCTACGCCGGGATCCGCTCGACGTACCTGCAGACTGTCCGGGCCCTGGCCCGGGTCACCGAGGTGGGCGGTTACGTGGAGAGCGGTCATTCGCACCGGGTCAGCGTGCTGGCCGTGGCCGTCGGCCGGGTGCTCGGCATGAACGAACCCGATCTCCTGGACCTGGAGTATGCCGCCCTCATGCATGACATCGGGCAGCTGTCGCTGCGCGATCCGATACCCGGCGGCGCCACCGTGCTGGTGTCGCGAGCCGATCAGCAGCGCATCGCCGAGCTCGGCGCCGACGTGATCGCGAAGGCCGGCGTCCTGGACCGAGTGGCTGAGCTGGTCCGCGGCCAGAGCCTGCCGGCCCGCGGCACCGAGCCCGGGCCGCCGGTCGGCAGCCGGATCATCCGGGCCGCCAACGCCTTCGACGACCTGGTCGGCGGTTCCACCGACCGGGATCGCAGCACGGCCGCGCTGGAGCGGCTCCGGCTGGACACCTCATCGGAGTACGACGCCGGCGTCATCGAGGCGCTCAGCGAGGTCGCGGGCAAGCGGCGGCCGGGCCGCCTGTAGTCTGCCCGGATGCTCGAGTCGGTGCTGGTGGCCAACCGCGGCGAGATCGCGCGCCGGGTGATCAGGACCGTCCGCGCGATGGGGATCCGCGCGATCGCGGTCTATTCCGACGCCGACGCCGGCCTGCCGTTCGTGCGCGAAGCCGACGAGGCCGTGCTGCTCGGGCCGGCTCCGCCCGCGCGCAGCTACCTCGACATCGATGCCGTGATCGGCGCCGCCCGGCAGGCGGGCGCCAGCGCGATTCACCCGGGCTACGGCTTCCTGGCCGAGAATCCGGCGTTCGCCGCCCGGGTGCTGGCCGAGGGACTGACCTGGATCGGCCCGCCGCCGTCCGCGATCGAGCAGATGGGCGACAAGATCAGCGCCAGGAACCTGATGGAGCGCGCGGGCGTGCCGGTCGCCGCGGGGACCCGGGAGCCGGTCACCGATGCGGCCGCGGCGGTGGCCGAGGCCGGCCGGATCGGTTACCCGGTGATGGTCAAGGCCGCGGCGGGCGGCGGCGGCATCGGGATGACCACAGCGGCTAACCCGGCCGAGCTTCGCGCTGGCTTCGAGACGGCACGTTCACGGGCCGAGCGGTTCTTCGGCAATCCCGCGATCCTGCTGGAGCGTTACATCGAGCGGGCCCGGCACGTCGAGATACAGATTCTCGGGCTGAACGACGGCAGCGTGATCGCGCTCGGCGAGCGGGACTGCTCCGTGCAGCGGCGGCATCAGAAAGTCGCCGAGGAGACGCCCTCGCCCGGGATCACGCCCGAGTTGCGGGACCGGATGCAGGCCGCCGCCGTCCGGGCCGGCCAGGCGGTCGGATACCGCGGCGCCGGGACGGTCGAATGCCTGGTGGACACCGCGGCGCACGACTTCGTTTTCCTGGAAATGAATACCAGGCTCCAGGTCGAGCACCCGGTCACCGAGCTGGTCACCGGGATCGACCTGGTGGAACAGCAGATCCTGATCGCCGACGGCCGGCCGGTGAGCTTCGATCCGCTCGCCGTCACGTTCCGCGGGCATGCGCTGGAACTGCGGGTCTACGCGGAGGACCCGCGCCGGTTCCTGCCGAGTCCCGGGATGATCACCGACTGGGCCGAGCCGTCCGGCCCCGGCATCCGGGTCGACGCGGGGTACGCGGCCGGCAACGAGGTGACCACCTTCTACGATCCGCTGCTGGCCAAGCTGTGCGTGCACCGCGCGAGCCGGGCGGAGGCGCTGGCGCTGGCCGCCGAGGCGGTCTCCGCCTTCGTGATCACCGGGCCTAAGACGAATCTCCCCTTCCTCGCCGAGCTGCTGGCCAGCGGCGAGTTCGCGAGCGGCGACTACGATACGTCGCTGATTGCCCGGCTACGGCCCGCGCCGGGCGCGCAACGACAATGATGGTGGCCGAAGCCACGGCAGCGGCTCACCCGGTGATAGCTCAAGGAGGTGCACGTGGCTGAGATCCGTGCGGAGATGGTCGCGAACGTCTGGAAGGTCGTGGCCGCCGAGGGGCAGCAGGTGCACGACGGGGACACCCTGGTCATCCTCGAGTCGATGAAGATGGAGATCCCCGTCCTCGCGGAGAGCGACGGCACCCTGACCAAGCTGGCCGTGGCCGAGGGGGACGTCATCCAGGAAGGCGACCTGATCGCCATCATCGGCTGATCACCGGTGGCCAGCACGCTCCTCTCCGTCGGCCTGCGCGCCTCGGTGCGCGCCGTCGTCGGTCACCCGGACACCGCCGCGGCGCTCGGCAGCGGCGACGTGCCGGTGCTCGGCACCCCGCGGCTGCTGGCGCTGGCCGAGGCGGCCACGGTCGCGGCGGTAGCGCCGCACCTGGCCCCCGGCCAGACCACGGTGGGGACGGCCGTGACTCTTGAGCACCGCCGGGCCAGCCCGGTCGGCTCCGGTCTGGTCATCGAGGCCGAGCTGACCGAGGTAGACGGCCGGCGGCTGGTCTTCAGCTTCATCGCCCGCCGGGACGACGGGCCCGGCCAGCCCGCCGGAACGCAGCTTCCCGGAACCCGGCTTCCCGGAACCCAGCCGCCCGGATCGCGGGCGCCGGCCGGCCCTCCGGCCAGCCCCGGAGCTGACCAGGTGCTGGGCGCGGGCACGGTCGAGCGGCTGGTGGTCGCCCGGGACCGGTTCGTGGCCCGCGCCACGGACTGAGCCGTCAGGGGACGAGCGCGTCGGCGGGCGGGGGTCAGACGCCGACGGTGGAACGCGGGTAGGCGACCTGCGGGTCGGTGGCGATGTTGACCAGGTAAGGTACGCCGGAGCCGAACGCGCGGCGCAGGGCCGGCCCGATCGCGGCCGGGCTGGTGACCAGCTCACCCGCGCCGCCGAGCGCGGTGACTACCTGGTCGTACCGGCATTGCGGCTGCAGATCGGCAGCCACGTCATAACCGTAGAGCGCCCGCATGATGTGCTTCTCCAGCCCCCAGTTGCCGTTGGTGCAGCAGATCATGACGACCGGCAGCTTGTGCCGGACCAGGGTGTCGGCGTCCATCAGCGAGAATCCGGCCGCGCCGTCTCCGAGCAGCAGTACCACCTGCGCGGACGGGCGGGCGATCCGGGCGGCAATCGCGTATCCCAGGCCGGTTCCGAGGCATCCGTACGGGCCGGGATCCAGCCAGCCGCCGGGCCGCTGCGGCTCGATGTACTTGCCCGCGTAGGAGACGAAGTCCCCGCCGTCGCCGATGACCACGGCGTCGCTGTCGAGCAGCCTGGCCAGCTCACCGTAGATCCGCAACGGGTGGATCGGGTCGGCGTCGCTGGCCAGCAGCGCCGCGTCCGCCGCGATTGCCTGGTCGCGGGCGGCCTGCAGGGTCGGCAGCCAGGCGCTGGTCCAGCCGCGGGCGGCCCGCCCGGCCGCCGCGGTCAGCCCGGTGAAGAACGCCGCCAGGCCGCCGGCGGCGGACCCGGCCAGCGGGCAATGAGTCGCGAGCTGGCTGGCCGCGTCGGCCACGTGCACCACCCGGGCGCGCGGCGCGCCGTCCCGGCCGCCGAACTCGCCGTAGCCGAGCCGGAAATCGAGCGGCGTACCCACCACGATCACCAGGTCAGCCTGGCCGAACGCGACCGAGCGGGCCCGGGTGACGAGCAGCTCGTGGCCGGCTGGCAGCACGCCACGGCCCTGGCCGTTGGCGATCACCGGCAGCCGGAGTTCCTCGGCCGCCTGCCGGGCGGCGGTGTCGGCGTGGTCCAGCCAGACATCCGAGCCGAGCACGAGTACCGGCCGCTCCGCGGCGGCGAGCAGCCGGGCGATGGCGCTGATCGCGCCGGGATCGGGCGCATCCCTCCCGTCGTGGTCACCGGAGTCCGGGCCGGCCCCGCCGGTGCCCGCCCCGGCCGCCTCCGTCCCGGCGGTACCTGTCCCGGCCGCCGCAGCAGTGGCCGCCCCGGCCGGGCCCGTCGCGCCCGCCCTGCCGCCCGCGCCCGCCGGGCCGGCCTCGCCAGCAGCGCCGAAGGCCGCCTCCAGCGCGATGTCGAGAAAGACCGGCCCGCGATGCCGGGCCGTGGCCAGGCGGAAGGCCTCGTCGACCGATGCGCCGACCCGGCCCGCCTCGTGCTCGGTCCAGGCCCGCTTGGTGATGGCCGCCAGCAATTGCGGATGGTCAATCTCCTGCAGGCTCCCGGAGCCCCACCGTGCGTCGGACGCGCGGCCGCCAAGGACCACGACCGGCGCTCCGTTAAAGTACGCGGTGGTCATGGCGCTCACGCCGTTCGTCACGCCCGGGCCAGCGGTGAGTACGGCGAGCCCGGGCGTGCGCTCGAGCCGGGCCGTGGCCTCGGCCGCGAAGACCGCCGTCTGCTCGTGCCGGACGTCCACGATGCGCATCGGCGGATCCGCCTTGACCGCGCCGTCATAGAGCGGGAAGACGTGCAGGCCGGACAGCGTGAACATGGTCCGTGCGCCGTGCCGGAGCGCGGCGGCCACGGCGTGCGCGCCGCCGTGCGCCGGAGCCTGGTCCGTGCCATCCGCAGCGGGCCGGGCATATCCCTGCGCCGGGCCCGGGCCCGGCCCATCCGCCGCGGGCTGGTCCGGGCCGGCCGCCGCCTGCGTCGCCCCGTCCGCGGGTGACTGGGCCGGGGACCGGCCCGCGCCGCCCGCCGGGGACTGGCCGGGACCGCCCGCCGGGGAGCGGCCCGCGCCGCCCGCCGGCGACTGGCCGGCTCCGCCCGCGTGCGCCCGTTCCGCATCGCTCATGCGCGCGACGCTACCAGCCGGGCCCCGGGCCACGGACCGCCCGCACGGCCCCGCCCGCACGGCCGCCGGGCGCGCTCACGGTCCTGGCCGGCGCAGCCTGGTGACGATCTTGTAGCGGTCGCCCCGGTACCAGGACCGCGCCCACTCAACCGGCGCTCCGGCCGGATCGAAGCTATGCCTGCTGACCAGGAGCAGCGGCAGCCCGACGTCCACGCCAAGCAGCCGGGCGTCCTCGGGGCCCGCCAGTACCGTCTCGATGGTTTCCTCGGCCTCGGCCAGCTCGACGCCGTAAGCGGACGCGAGCGTCTCGTACAGGGAGGAGTTCTTCCGCAGGTTCCTGCGCAGTCCGGGGAAGCGGCGCGCGGACAGGTACGAGGAATCGATCGACATCGGCTCGCCATCGGCGAGCCGCAGCCGGTGAATCCGCAGCGCACGGCCACCGGCCCGGATGCCGAGGAAGCCCGCGAGCTCGTCGCCGGCCGTGACGTAGCCGGTGTCCAGCAGCACGGTCCTGGGCTGCAGGCCGTGCGCCCGCATGTCCTCGGTGTAGCTGGTTAACTCCAGGACCTGGGCGACCTTCGGCTTGGCCACGAACGTCCCCCGGCCCTGCACGCGGAGCAGCTTCCCCTCCACGGCCAGCTCGGCCAGAGCCTGCCGGACCGTGGTACGGGACGCACCGTAGCGCTGGGCCAGCGCACGCTCCGGCGGCACGGCGGCGCCCGCGGGCAGCACCCCGGTCAGGTCGAGTAGCTGCCGCTTCACCCGGTAGTACTTCGGCAGCCGCAGGTCCGGTAAATCGCGCACGCCACCGCTGCCGTCCAGCGCAACCAGGGAGGCTCTCATAGTCCGTCCCTTCCGGGCGGCGAGGTCACCCGGCCATGCTCCCACCCTGGCCGCGCCGGAAACCGGCCAGATCCTGAAATCAGCCAGATCCTGAAATCGGCCGGGTCCGGGAGCTAGTGCGATGATGGCGGGATGCCCACCCTGTCCGACCTGGCCCGCCGGCATGCGGAGTTCACCGAGGCCGGCCTCGACTGGCTGCACGCGCTGGTATCCGACTGGCAGCTGCTGGCCGACCTGTCGTTCGCTGATCTGGTCTTGTGGGCGCCGCTCCGGGGCCGGGGTGGCTGGGTGGCGCTCGCGCAGATGCGCCCGACAACGGGGCCGACGGCCTTTCCCGATGACGTAGTCGGATCCGTTCTGCCGGCCGGGCAGCGGCCATTCCTGGATATCGCCCGCCAGGAGCGGCGAATCTGCCGTGAGGGCGACCCGGAGTGGATGGACGGCGTGCCGGTGCGCCATGAGACCATTCCGGTCCTCAATGACGGCCAGGTGATAGCCGTGATTGAGCGGTCGACCAATCTCAGCTCGGCGCGCACGCCGAGCAGGATGGAACTTACCTATCTCCGGGCGGCGGACGATCTCGCCCAGATGGTGGCGGCCGGGATGTTCCCGTGCGCGGGCGAGGCGCCCGCGCTGGTCAGGTCACCCCGGGTCGGGGACGGCCTGCTCCGGCTCGGCCGGGCCGGCCAGGTCAGCTACGCCAGCCCGAACGCGCTGTCCGCCTACCGAAGGCTGGGCCTGGCGGCTGACCTGGTGGGAGCCGAGCTCGGCCGGGTGACGGCGCTGCTGTGCTCCGGCAGCCAGCCCCGAGACGACTCGCTGATGCTGACCGCCAGCGGCCGCGCCGCCCGGGAAGCCGAGGTCGAGGGCAACGGCTCGGTGGTGCAGTTGCGCAGCATCCCGCTCGTGGTGGACGGAGCCCGGGCCGGGGCCCTGATCCTGGTCCGGGACGTGACCGAACTGCGGCACCGCGAGCGCGAGCTGATCACCAAGGATGCCACGATCAGGGAGATTCACCACCGGGTCAAGAACAACCTGCAAACGGTCGCCGCACTGCTGCGGCTGCAGACCAGGAGGCTGCAGGCACCGGACGCGCGCGCGGCACTTGAGGAGGCGGTGCGCCGGGTCGGCTCGATCGCCCTCGTGCACGAGACGCTCTCCCAGACGTCGGAGGAGTCGGTGGATTTCGACGACATCGCCGGCCGCGTCGTGCTGATGGCGGGCGAGGTGTCGGCGGCCGAGGCCCGGGTTACCCCGCTGCTATCCGGCCGGTTCGGGCCGCTGCCCGGATCCGTTGCGACCCCGCTGGCCCTGGTCCTGACCGAACTCCTGCAGAACGCGCTTCAGCATGGCTTGTCCCGGCCATCAGGCGGAATGTCGTCCGGGTCGGTCACGGTGCACGCCCAGCGGCGCCCGCGGCAGCTGGTCGTGACGGTGACGGACAATGGCGCGGGGCTGCCCCCAGGATTCGATCTTGATTCGTCGACCAGCCTCGGCCTGCAGATCGTCCGCACGCTCGTGGTCGGCGAGCTAGGCGGCCGGCTGGAGATCACGCCACGAGCGGCAGGCGGGACCACGGTTCTGGTCGACCTGCCGCTGGAGTTGCCTCCCGGAGCGCAGCACCCGGCTGGCTAGCCCGCCCATTACCCGGCCTGCACCGGCCGGCAGCATCCCTGGACCGGCCGGCGGCCGGCCTGGCCACCGCGGTCAGGCGTGCGCGCGAGCCCTGATCCGGGTCGTCCGCCGCTTCAGGTCCCGGCGCTCGTCCTCGCTCAGCCCGCCCCAGACGCCAGCATCCTGGCCGCTTTCCAGTGCCCATTGCAGGCACGGCTCGATCACCGGACAGCGCTGGCAGACAAGCCTGGCCTCCTCGATCTGGACCAGTGCAGGTCCCGTGTTCCCGATCGGGAAGAACAGCTCAGGGTCCTCGTCCTGGCAGACGGCGTGGTGACGCCAGTCCATGAGGTCCACTCCTCTGTGCGGGGCGGAGCCGTGGCCGGCGGTCCGTCCCGCGTTGTGCTTGTGAATGATTTCACGAGCTAGGCCATGCGCCGGGGCGTCGATTCCCCGAACTTGAGGCGCGAAACACTTAGCGGAACTTGCGCCCCGATCTGCCTGCACCCAGGCGGGGCCTAATCGGATCAGAACCGTTAAGTCCCGACCCGGTGAGGCTGCGGCGCGTGGCTGGCACGCCGCCCCCGGGAGCCATCCCAGCCTCTCAAGCTGACCGATCTACCGCAAGAGTGTTGGGCAAAGGTTCAGAGGGATTTCGATGTCAGATGAATCACAATTTCCGCCCTGAGTGGCGGCACGAGAAGAAGGCCGCTGGCCGCCGGGCGGATGCCGGGATCGGGCAACTTCGCCGGGGCTATGCCTTTATCGGGAATGCGCGGCCGACTTGTTGCGCTGAGGGCAATCAGGTGATCACCCGGAGTGCATGCGGAACGGATCGGAAGGTAACGCATTCGCGCTCGCCCACATACTCGCCGTCCACCTGGAACGCGACCGGGCGGCCGGCCAGGACCGTGAATGCGGCCTCATCGTGCAGGGTAACGATCTGCCGCCCGCGAGGCGGCCGATCGCCGGCCGACAGCATCTGCCGGAGCGCCCGGGCGGTACTGATCGTGCGGAGGCGGCGCATGGCGAAGACGTCGAGACCGGAGTCGAATCCCGCTTCCGGGTTGGTCTGAACGGCCCGGCGCCCGACATAGGTCCACGGCGCGGTATTAGAGACGACGCAGAGGAAAAGCGGGCCCACTGGCGGATTACCGGCGCGCTCCAGCGATAGCGCGGGATGGCGCCGGTCGGTGACCCGGAAATACTGGCGCAGCGCCATCCTCATATACAGCGTCGGAGTGGCCGGGCGGCCCTGCGCGCGCACGCCCTCGACGAGTCGCACCACCTCGGCATCCATCCCGAGGCCCGCGTTGAAGGTGAAGTACCGCTCTCCGGCCAGGCCGAGGCCGATGCTGCGTTCCCGGCCCGCGGCCAGGGCGCTAAGGATCCGTCCTGCTGCCTCGACCGGGTCATCGGGAAGCCCGATGGCGCGGGTGAAGACATTCGCGCTGCCGCCCGGCAGCGGAGCGAGGGCGGGCCGCCCGGCCGCGGCCCGGCCAGCGGCCATCCCGCCATCCTGGCCGGCCAGGCTCGCCGCGACGATTCCGTTCACCGCCTCATTCACCGTGCCGTCGCCGCCGAGCGTGAGCACCAGGCCCGCGCCGTCCGCGGCGGCAGTACCGGCCAAAGCGACCGCGTGACCCCGGTACCGTGTTTCCACGACCGTCAGATCCATGGCGGACGCCAGCGCCCGGGCGATGACATCTCGGCTGAGCCGGGTCGTTGACGTGGCCCGTGGATTGACGATCAGGAGCGCGCGCACGCGCTCAGGGTAGCGATCTTCATGAGGAGCAGGGAAATGCCGCCAAGTCCGGCGACGGTGCGCGCGGCCGCGGCCGTGCAGGCGGCCGAGGCGGCCGTCGTATGCGTGGCGTCGGTGCTGTCCGCGATCGATGCCGCCGGCGGGCAGTCCTACCGGGCCGACAGCGGCATCGCGCTGACCCTGATCGGGTTCGGCACGGCGGCGGCGCTCGGGTACGTGGCCGTCGGGCTCGCCCGGGCCCGGCAATGGAGCCGTACGCCCGCGCTGCTCACCCAGCTCTTCACCGGAATCGTCGGCATCTACCTCGTTCAAGGGCACCGGTACGACTGGGGAGTGCTGGCCCTTTTGCTCACGGTAGCCGGGTTCGTCACCCTGCTGCTGCCGCCGAGCCTGCGCGCGCTGACCGGCGGGCGCCCGGTGCCGCCGGCCGGCCCGCCGGGCCCGGCCAGCTAGTCCTCGGTGGTCAGCCCCTCGCGCAGCTGCGTCAGCGTCCGGGCCAGCAGCCGGGACACGTGCATCTGCGAGATGCCGAGTTCCGTCGCGATCTGGGACTGCGTCATGTTGCCGAAGAAGCGCAGCAGCAAGATTCTCTTCTCCCTGGGCGGCAGCCGCTCCAGCAATGGCTTGAGCGACTCCCGGTACTCGACGCCCTCCAGGGCATCGTCGAGCATGCCCAGCGATTCGGCGACCGCGGGCGCGTCTTCGTCACCGGAGTCCGGGGCGTCGAGCGAGACCGTCGAGTAGGCGTTGGCCGATTCCAGCCCCTCAAGGACTTCTTCCTCGGTCATCTGCAGGTGAGCGGCGAGTTCCGCGACGGTCGGCGCGCGTCCCTCCTTCTGGGCGAGATCGCCGATGGCCTTCGTCAGCGACAGCTTGAGTTCCTGCAGCCGTCGCGGCACGCGGACGGCCCATCCCTTGTCACGGAAGTGCCGCTTGATCTCGCCGACAATGGTCGGCGTCGCGTAGGTGGAGAACTCGACCCCGCGGCCCAGGTCGAATCGGTCAATCGACTTGATCAGCCCGATCGTGGCCACCTGGGTCAAGTCGTCGAGCCACTCGCCCCGGTTGCGGAATCTCCGGGCCAGGTACTCGACCAGCGGCAGGTGCATCTCGACCAGCTCGCCGCGGATCCGCAAACGCTCGCCGTCTCCCGGCGGCAGGGCCGCCAGCTGCGCGAACAGGTCCCTGGCGTAGTTACGCTCGCGGCCCGCATGGACTCTCGAACCGGCCAGCGGGTCGCGCTGCGCCGCCTGCTCCCGGACTTCGTCACGGTCCGCGTCGGGGCTGGCCGCATCGAGGTCAGCGGCCTCACGGAAGCCGAGAACCTCGGCCGACGGCGCTGCGTCGTCGCCGCCATCCTGGCGTTCCCCGGCGGGCCCGGCCACCGTGATCTCGAACTCCTCGGTCGACCGGATCTCGATCTCTCCTGTCACACCGACCCCGATAGCTCGCGGCTCTTCTGCAGCACGATCGTGAGCCGGTTGCCCGGGCCGACGCGCGCCTCGACGCTTCCGGCCAGGGCGGTCAGCACGGTCCAGGCGAAGGTGTCGCTGGCGGGCGGCTTCGCGGTCTGGCTCGGTACCGAGACCGAGATAGTCATCAGATCGCGCCCGAGGGTGAAGGTGCATTCGAGGGCCGTGCCCGGCACCGCCTGGCCGAGCAGCATGGCGCAGGCCTCGTCCACGGCGATGCGCAGGTCCTCGATCTCGTCCAGGGTGAAGTCCAGGCGCGCCGCCAGCCCGGCCGTCGCGGTGCGCAGCACGGACAGGTAGGCGCCCTCGGCCGGCATGCAGACAGTTACCTGGTCGCGGGCCTCGCGGGCGTCGCGGCCGCCAGCGGGCGGCACCGGCGCAGCCGATGGCCCGGGCGCGGCCGGCGCCACCGGGGTGGCCCGGGGCCCGGGCACCGCCGCGCCAGCACCGGCCTGGCTCGTGCCGCGAGCGGAGTCTCCGCCACGGGCCGTGGCGCTGGCGGCCTGCCTCGTCGCCGATGCGGTCGTCTCTTCGGTCACGTCTGCCCTTCCCGCTCCGCCGGTGACATCTCGTCGGCCCATGGCACCGGTTCCTGCCTGCAACTTACCGTTAGCGCACTACTGCACTGACGCACTACTGCACTGACGCGCCGCGCGGCTAAGGGCCGCGCGGTCAACTGACCGCGCGGCCCTTGACCGGCAAGCAGAATATCGGAGCGGGGCCGGAATCTAGCCCTGCTTCGTCTCCCAGAAGATCTTGCTGATGTCCTCGATCTTGGCCAGCAGCTTGTCGGCCGTCGATACGTCGGTGCTGCCCTTCGTGCCGCCTGCGCCGGCCAGTTTGGTGGCCTCGTTGAACAGCCCGTGGAGCTGCGGGTACTTCTCGAAGTGCGGTGGCTTGAAGTAGTCGGTCCACAGCACCCACAGGTGGTGCTTGACCAGCTCAGACCGCTCCTCCTTGATCTGCAGCGCGCGGATACGGAACGCCGGGTCGTCGTTCTGCTGGTACTTCTCGCAGATCGCGCGGACGGATTCGGCCTCGATCCGGGCCTGGGCCGGGTCGTAGATGCCGCAGGGAAGGTCGCAGTGCGCGTGCGCGGTGGCCCGCGGCTCGAGGAGACGTGCGAGCAGCCTCATTGATCTCCTTCTCTCATGTCGGATCATGGGTACCGGAGTCCGACAGTACCCGGTTCCGCCGAGCCCATTCAGGGGGGATGCATGCGCTGGCCGATTTGGCGCGTCGCCGTGGCCGAGCGGTCGATGGAGCCCGCGCTGCTGCCCGGTGACTGGCTGCTCGTCCGCCGATCCCTGTCGGCGGGCCGGCCAGTGCGGATCCGGCCGGGCCAGATCGTGATCGCCCGCCACCCGGGCCGGGCCGGCCAGCCGGGCGGGCCCGGCATGCTGCTAGTGAAGCGCGCGGCGCGGCGTGAGCCGGGCGGCTGGTGGCTGGAATCCGACAATCCCGGCGCCGGGGCGGTGGACAGCCGCGCGTTCGGCGTGGTGCCGCCGGAGCTGATCGAGGGCGCGGTGCTGCTGCGGTACTGGCCGGCTCGCCGCGGGAACTAGCGCCCGCCCGCGGGGTCAGCCCGCCGCGGTGGAGGCGGGGCCGGTCGCCCCGGTCCGCCGCCGGGCCCGGAAGGCGGTGACTGTCGCCTTACTGGCACAGTGGTCCGAGCAATAGCGCCGGGACCGGTTCGTGCTGGAGTCGATGAAGACGCCGTGGCAGGAGGCCAGGGTGCAGACGCCCAGCCGGTCCGCGCCGAACTGGGTGACAATCGTGGCCAGGCCGATCACGGCGCCGGCCGCGTACCGGTCGGCGATCGAACTGCCGTCGCTCAGGTGCAGATGCCAGGGCTGATTGTCATGGCCGGAGATCACCGGCTGGACGGGGTGGCGAATGAGCAGGGCATTCAGCCGGTCCACGGCCGCCTGCTCGTCACCCTCCGCCGATGCCATGAAGATGCTCGTCAGCTCCGCGCGGAGCTGCCGGAGCGCGGCCACGTCGTTCCGGGTGATCTGGCCATGCAGATGAGGGCGGTCCGCCACCAGTGCGCGGAGCGCGTCAGCGTTGCCGAGCCGATCGGCGTGCCCTTCGCCTTTGTCAGCAGAGTTGACGAGGCGCACCGCTAGCTCAGCGTAGGTGGTGAGATCCACTCAGATCCTTCACCTGCGCAGGTTCTTGGGCCATTGTCCGCACCGAAGTATGACACAGGATTCTCCGGGCAGTCTCGCCTTCCGCATTCCTAGCCTCACGCAGCGTCTCCAAGCCCGCTCGCCGTCTCCTGCCACATTCGGCTAGGGTCCACGCATGTTCGCTGTCACCGCCGCACGCATCGATGCCGACGAGCCGCTGGCCGGGCTGGCCCTCGGTGAGCACGCCGATCCCTCGCCGCCGTCCGGCTGGACGACGGTGTCGGTCAAGGCCACGTCGCTGAATCACCATGATGTGTGGACCCTGCGCGGGGTCGGCATCTCCGCCGACCGGCTCCCGATCGTGCTTGGCTGTGATGCGGCCGGACTTGATGAGGACGGCAATGAGGTGGTTATCTACGCCGTCGTCGGGGATCCGGAGAGCGGCGGCGGGGACGAGACCCTGGACCCGTCCCGCTCGCTGCTGTCCGAGCGCTACGACGGGACGTTTGCCGAGCGGGTCGCCGTACCGCGGCGGAACCTGCTGCCCAAGCCCGCCTGCTTGTCCTTCGCCGAGGCCGCGTGCCTGCCGACCGCGTACCTGACCGCCTACCGGATGCTGTTCGGCAAGACCGGGCTCGAGCCGGGCGCGACGGTACTCGTCCAGGGGGCCGGCGGCGGCGTCGCGACCGCGCTGATCCTGCTCGGCCGGGCGGCCGGCTACCGGGTGTGGGCGACGAGCCGCAGCGAGGCCAAGCGGGACCGGGCCATCCAGCTCGGCGCGGACCAGGCCTTCCCGTCGGGGGCCAGGCTGCCCGAGCGGGTGGATGCCGTGCTGGAAACGGTCGGCGAGGCCACCTGGGCCCATTCGCTGCGCGCGCTGAAGCCGGGCGGGACCATCGTCATCTCCGGGGCGACCAGCGGGTCGATGCCGCCAGCTGACCTGTCTCGCGTCTTCTTCCTGCAGCTCTCCGTGGTCGGATCCACCATGGGAACGCGGGATCAGCTCGGCCGGCTGCTGCGGTTCTGCGAGCAGACCGGCGTCCGGCCCAAGATCGACCGCACCCTGCCGCTGGCCAGCGCCGGGGACGGCTTCGCCGCGATGATCTCCGGCGATCTCTTCGGCAAGGTCGTCTTCACGCTGTGACGTCCGGGCCTGTCCGGCCGGGTCAGGCGCCGTCGCCGGCGCTATCGCCGCCTGCTTCGCCAGCGTCCGCGGACCGGGCTCCCTGGTCGCCGAAGACCTCGTCCTTGATCCGGGTCAGGGTGTCCTCCAGGATGCCGCGCAGGTCGGTGAGGGCATCCGCGCCGAGGGCTTCAGCGCGCCAGGCGGTAGAAAGCAGGTCCCGGGCAAAGCCAAGCGCCATCCGCTCCAGGTCCCGGCCCATGCCCGCATCCGGCCGGCCCGCTGCGGGCGCCCCGGGGCGCCGCGGCCGTCCCGGATAGGCCGGCCGGCCGCGCAAGCCGGTCCAGCCGGTCCAGCCCGGCCATTCCTGCAAGCCGGGCCAGTCGCCCCGCTCCCGGGCGCTGCCGACGGGTTCCCTAGGCCGGGCGGCCTGTTCCCGGCCGCTCGCGGCGCGCTGGCCGGCGGTGCTGGCGCGCTCCCGGCCGCCGGCCGCCCGTTCCTCGCCGTGGCCGGCCCGGGCCTGGCCCTCGGCCGGCTGGCCGCCGGGCGTGCCGTGCAGTTCGTCGCGCGCCTGCCGGGCGCTGTCCCGCACCTCCTCGCGGGCCCGCCGCGCCTGCTCCCGCGCGGTATCGCGAGCACGCTCCCGGCCGTCCCGCACCTCTCGCGAGGCCCAAGTCAGCTCCTCGCGCAGGTTCCGTACGGTATCGCGGACGTCCTCGCTGACCTCGCGGGCGATGTCCCGGACCGACTCGGTGATTTCCTCCTCCAGGTCGGCCAGGTCGTCCAGCCGGGCCTGGATCTCCGCGCGGCCCTTGTCGGTGATCCGGTACACCTTCTTGCCGTCCACGTCGTCGTGCGTGACCAGGCCCTCTTCCTCAAGCCGGGCCAGCCGGGGGTAGATAGTGCCGGGGGAGGGGGCGTATACGCCCATGAACCGGTCCTGCAGCAGCCGGATGACCTCATAGCCATGCCGGGGTGCCTCGTCGAGCAGCTTGAGCAGGTAAAGCCGGAGCCTGCCATGCCGGAATACCGGGCTCATCAGGCATCACCCGCCGGACGGCCCGGCGTTTCCGCGGCGGCGGACGGCGGGTCTCGCTGCAGCAGGTTGATAGCGGCCGACAAGGTCGTCACGCTCAGCTTGCCCGCGCCGGTCCCGAGCGTTCCCGTCACGGTGCCCGAGCCCGGGCTGCGGGCCGAGTGCAGGCCGTCGAAGCCGGTCCGGACCCGGCCGGTGGTGGACCGCAGGTCGACCGCGGCGCTGGTTCCGGCCGGCAGCCGGACGGCCACCTCGCCGGAGACCGTGGTGACCCGCAGGCCGCCGTCGGCACGAAGATCGACGTCGGCGGTGACCTTGCCGCTGACGGTCTTCGCGTCAAGCTCCAGCACTGAGCCTCCGGCCAGGGTCAGGTCCCCGGAAACCGAGTTGAACGCGACGCCGCCGTCCAGCCCGCGCGCCTCAAGGTCGCCGGATACGGTCTTCGCGTCTACCTTGCCGGTCACGCCGTCGAGGGTGATGTCCCCGGAGACGCTCTTGACCGAGATATTCGCGGATATCCCGGACACGATAGCGCTCGCGTTCACGACGCCGAGCTGAGTCGGGCAGCCGCGCGGCACGGTGACGGTGACTTCGGCCGAATGCCGCTGCGGGCGGAGCCAGCCGAGCAGTCCGTCCCAGGAGAGGTCCTCGTAGGTAATCGTCAGGATCCCGGCTTCATGGCTGACCAGCAGGGGCTGGCCGGTCAGGCTGGCCACGTCAACGGCGGGCGCGCTCTCGGAGGCGAGCACGGCCACGGTCCCGGAGACAACCCGTACCCGCAGTGCCGCGACGCCATCGAACTCCAGGGTCTTGGGGGCATCGATGATCCAGCGCGGCATCGTGCTTCCTCTCCGTCCCGGGCCAGGCCCGGCTGTGCTGCCCGCGAGCGGGCTCCGGTCCGTGAATGCCCGCCAATACGGACGTTATATCGTGTCATTCTACAGTCAAGATGTATCGCGAACGAGCACGCGTGGCCAGCGCCGTTCATTGGCCGCGGAACGGCCGGCGCTACTCCTCGTCCTCGTCCAGCCGGGCTAGCCAGCTGGCCAGCCGGTCGACCGGTACCTCGGCCTCGGGACTGAGATCGACGTACTCGCGCAGCCGCTCGGCCAGCCAGCCCAGGGTAACCTCGTCGGCTCCGCGCCGGTCGGCGAGTTCCTCAATGCCGCGGTCGGTGAAGTACACCGGCTAGCGGTCCCGGCGCAGGGCCGTCTCGATGAGCTCGGCGTGCTCGGCCGCGTGCGCCTTGGCCGAGCCGCCCGCCGGAGCCGAGCTGGCCGGCAGCGACACCGGCCGGACTGGCCGGCCCAGCAGGTCCGGCAGGTGCAGCGCCATGTACGGCCAGCTGCCCATGTTGGCCGGCTCCTCCTGGACCCAGCGGACCTCGTCGGCGCCCGGGTACCTGGACAGCTCGGCGCGCAGTTCCTCGGCGGGCAGCGGGTACAGCCGCTCCACCCGCACGATCGCGGTATCGGTCAGCCCGCTGGCCTGCCGCTTCGCGGCCAGGTCGTAGTAGATCTTGCCGGTGCAGAGCAGCACCGTCCGCACCGCCGCGTCGTCGCCGGGCTGGTCGCCGAGCACGCAGCGGAACGAGCCGGCGGTGAAGGCGGCGACCGGCGAAGTTGCCGTCTTCAGCCGCAGCATCGACTTGGGGGTGAACACGATCAGCGGTTTGACCCGTGCCGACAGTGCCTGCCAGCGGAGCAGGTGGAAATAGTTGGCCGGCGTGGTCGGCATCGCCACGGTCATGTTGTCTTGCGCGCAGAGCCCGAGGAACCGCTCCACCCGGGCCGAGGAGTGGTCCGGGCCCTGGCCCTCGTAGCCGTGCGGCAGCAGCAGCACCACGCCGGAGCGCTGGCCCCACTTCTGCTCGCCGGAGCTGATGAACTCGTCCACGATCGTCTGCGCGCCGTTGATGAAGTCACCGAACTGGGCTTCCCAGCACACCAGCGCGTCCGGCCGGGCGACCGAGTAGCCGTACTCGAAGCCGACCGCGGCGAACTCCGACAGCAGCGAGTCGTAGGCGTGGAACCGGACGGTCTCGCTGTTGAACGTCCGGAGCGGGGTGTATTCCGCTCCCGTGTGCCGGTCCACGACGACGGCATGACGCTGCCCGAACGTGCCGCGGCGGGTGTCCTGGCCGACCAGCCGCACCGTGTGCCCGTCGATGAGGACGGAGCCGAACGCGAGCAGCTCGCCGGTGGCCCAGTCGATCGTGTCGTCGGCGACCATCGTCGCCCGGCGCTGTAGCAAGGGCAGCAGCCGCGGGTGCGGGGTGAAGCCGCTGGGCATGTTCAGCTGGGTGTCGATGATGCGCTTGACCGTCTCGTCGGTGATGGCGGTGGGAACCTGCTCGAGATGGCCGGGCTCAGCGGCGGGCTGCGGCCGGACCACCGCGCCTGGCTCGGGTGGCGCGCTGGCCGCGGCCTTGGTCTCGGTAAACGCCCGCTCTAGCTCCAGCTGGTAGTCGTGCAGCGCCTGCTCGGCTTCCTCCATGGTGATATCGCCGCGGCCGATCAGCGACTCGGTGTAGATCTTTCGGGTTGACCTCTTCGCGTCGATCAGGTCGTACATCAGCGGCTGGGTGAAGGACGGGTTGTCCGCCTCGTTGTGCCCGCGCCGCCGGTAGCAGATCATGTCGATGACGACGTCTTTCTTGAACGCCTGCCGGTAGGCGAACGCCAGCCTGCCGACCCAGACCACGGCCTCCGGGTCGTCCCCGTTGACGTGGAAGATTGGCGCCTGGATCATCCGGGCGACGTCCGTGGAGTACACGCTCGACCTTGAGTACTCGGGCGCGGTGGTGAAGCCGACCTGGTTGTTGACCACGATGTGCACCGTGCCGCCGGTGCGGTAACCGCGCAGCTGCGAGAGCTCGAGCGTCTCGGATACCACGCCCTGGCCGGCGAAGGCCGCGTCGCCGTGGATGAGGACGGCCAGCACCGTGAAGCCCGGCTCGCCCATGTCGATGACGTCCTGCCGGGCCCGGACGACGCCCTCGGCCACCGGGTCGACTGCCTCCAGGTGGCTCGGGTTGGCCACCAGCGAGGTCTTGATGTGGCTGCCGTCACCCGGCGCGTACTTGCCCTCCGCGCCCAGGTGGTACTTCACGTCACCGGATCCGTGCGTGGTGGCCGGGTCCAGGTTTCCCTCGAACTCCTTGAATATCTGCCCGTATGACTTGCCGACAATATTCGCCAGCACGTTCAGCCGGCCCCGGTGGGCCATGCCGAGGACGGCCTCGTCCATCTGCTCGTGGGCCGCCTCGGTGAGCACCGCGTCGAGCAGCGGGATGAGCGATTCGGCGCCCTCGAGCGAGAACCTGCGCTGGCCGACGAACTTGGTCTGCAGGAACGTCTCGAACGCCTCGGCGACGTTGAGCCGGGACAGGATGCGGATCTGCTCGTCGTGATCGGCCCGGCCGTGCGGCCGCTCGATGCGGGCCTGCAGCCAGGCCCGCTCCTCCGGGTTCTGCATGTGCATGTACTCGATACCGACCGTGCGGCAGTACGAGTCGCGCAGCACGCCGAGGATCTCCCGCAGCCGCATTCGCGGCGACCCGCCGAAACCTCCGGTGGCGAAGTCCCGCTCAAGATCCCAGAGTGTTAGGCCGTGCTCGTTAATGTCGAGGTCAGGATGCTTTCGCTGCTTGTACTCCAGCGGGTTGGTGTCCGCCATGAGATGTCCGCGCACCCGGTAGGCATGGATCAGCTCGTGCACCCGGGCGGCCTTGCTGAGGTCATCCTCGTGCCCGGCCGGGATGTCCCTGACCCACCTGACCGGCTCGTAGGGGATCCGCAGCGCGCGGAAGATCTCGTCGTAGAATCCGTCCTCGCCGAGCAGCAGGTGGTGGATCAGGCGCAGGAAGTCCCCGGACTGCGCGCCCTGGATGATCCGGTGGTCGTACGTCGAGGTCAGCGTGACCGTCTTGCTGATGGCCAGCCGGGCCATGGTCTCGTCGGACGCGCCCTGGTAGGCGGCCGGGTACTCCATCGCCCCGACGCCCACGATGCAGCCCTGCCCGGCCAGCAGCCGGGGCACGGAGTGCTCGGTGCCGATCGTGCCCGGGTTGGTCAGGCTGATCGTGGTGCCGGCGAAGTCCTCGATGGTCAGCTTGCCGGTCCGGGCCTTGCGGATCACGTCCTCGTACGCCATCCAGAACTGGCGGAAATCCATCCCGTCGGCTGACTTGATGCTCGGCACGAGCAACTGCCGTGACCCGTCGTTCTTGCGGACGTCGATCGCCAGGCCGAGGTTGACATGCTCCGGCTCGACCAGCACCGGCTTGCCATCCGCCTCGGCGTACGAGTTGTTCATCTCCGGCGCGGCGGCCAGCGCCCTGATCACGGCGTAGCCGATCAGGTGGGTAAACGAGACCTTGCCGCCGCGGCCCCGGCTGAGATGGTTGTTGATCACGATCCGGTTGTCGACCAGCAGCTTGGCCGGGATCGCGCGCACGCTGGTCGCGGTGGGAACGGCGAGGCTGGCCGTCATGTTCTGCGCGGTCCGCGCGGCCGCCCCCCGGAGGCGGACCGAGACGGTGCCGTCCGGCGCGGGAACTGCCGCCGGGCCGGGTGCCGCGGCCTTGGCCGGCGTCGCGGCGCCTGGCCCTGCGGCCTTGGCTGGCCCCGTGGTTTTGGCTGGCCCCGTGGTTTTGGCTGGCCCCGTGGTCCCGGCTAGCCCAGTGGTCCCGGCTGGCCCCGTGGTCTTGGCTAGCCCTGCGGCTGGAGGCGCTCCGGCTTCCTGGGCCGCCGGCCTGGCCGTGGCAGGCGCCGCCGCGGCCGCCGCCCCGCGGGCGGCCGCCGGAGCGCTCGCGTCCTGCGGCCCCGGCTGGTAGTCGGCGAAGAAGTTCCACCAGGCCTGGTCGACCGAGCCGGGATCGGCCTGGTAGCGCTGGTAGAGCTCATCTACCAGCCACTGGTTCGACCCGAAATCAGTTTCCGCCGCGTGGTCGGCGCCCGCTGCGTGGTCAGCCCCCGCCGTGTCCTCCGGGGCGGCGGGGCGGGCAAAGCCCGCCGTGCGGTCAGCAGGCGGCGGCACGGTCCTGGCCGCGCTCGGGCCGGACGGCCTGGCCGGCGCCGTCGCGCTGGAGCGGCCGTCTGCTTGCTCGGCGAGATCCGCGGGCACCCGCGGAGACTCAGAAGACACGGCGGACATCGCCTCTTCCGAAGCTGGTTTAGCTGTCAGTTCCGGGCACCAGGCTACCTGCCATGACGGCCCGCGGCTGCGCTGAGGCGGCCGGCCTGATCCGGCGGATCAGCCGGAAAGGCGCTCCCGGCCGTGCGGCTCAAGCCAGCTCACGAACGGGCCCTTGGGCACGATCCGGGACGGGTTGATCCAGTCCTGTGACTGGTAGTAATGCCGCTTGATCTGGCCGAAGTCCGTCGTATCGCCGAATCCGGTTCGCTGGAAGAGATCCCTCGCGTAATCCCAGAGATGGTGGTAATCGACCAGCCGGCGCAAGTTGCACTTGAAGTGGATGTAATAGACGGCGTCGAACCTGGCCAGCGTCGGGTACAGCCGTACGTCAGCCTCGCAGAGCTGGCTGCCGAGCAGGAACCGGCGCCGGGCCAGCCGGTCCTCAAGCTCTTCCAGGGTGGCGAACAGCACGTCGAACGCCTCTTCGTAGGCCGCCTGGGTGGTGGCCATGCCCGCCTTGTACACGCCGTTGTTCACGGCGTGGAAGATCAGCATGCTCAGCGCGTCGATCTCGCGGCGCTGGTCGGGCGGGTAGAGCTGCGGTGCCCCCGGCCGGTGGAAATCGCTGAACTCGGTCTCGAAGGTGACGGTGATCTGCGGGATGTCGTTGGTGACGATCCGCTGCGTCCGGCTATCCCACAGGCACGGGACCGTGCACCATCCGGTGTACAGCGGATCGGTGGCCTGATAGAGCTCGGACAGGAACCGGGCCCCGGTGAGCGGATCGCGGCCGCCCGAGCTGGCCGGGAATCGCCAGCCGCGCTCGTCCCGGATCGGATCGGTCAGGGACAGCCCGATCACCTGCTCCAGGCCGAGCAGCCTGCGCACGATCAGCGCGCGCTGCGACCACGGGCAGGCCAGCGACGCGTACAGTCGGTACCGTCCCGGCTCGGCCGGATACCCGCGCGATCCGTCCCTGGTGATCTGCCCGGTGAAGGCGTTCTGCTGCCGCACATAGCCGCCTGCCGGGCTGATCGCGGAGAATGACGGGGGCGTGGCTGGCATCACCGCCCCCTTCCCGGAAGGTTGCTGTACGTCGCATGATCTCCTACTAGACCATGGCCCGCCCAGGAAAGCAGGGGACTGGGCGTGCGAATCGCACTGAGGAGGCAGCCGCTTGGGCTCGATAGCCGCCGGGATCGCCGAGCTGACCGGCTGGCCTGCCTATCTCCTGATCGCGGCACTCGTCTTCGGCGAGACCGCGGTATTCCTCGGCTTTGTCCTGCCCGGCGAGGCGGCCGTGGTCCTCGGCGGGGTGCTGGCCAGCCGCGGGCAGGTCTCGATCGTGCCGCTCACGGTCATCGTGGTGGTAGCGGCGATCCTCGGCCCGCTGGTCGGCTACGAGATAGGCAGGCGGATGGGCGACCGCCTGTTCGCCTCCCGGGCGCTCCAGCGGATTCCCGGCGGGGTGACCCGCGCTCGGTCAACGCTGCAGGCCAGGGGCGGCCTCGGCGTCCTGATCGGCCGCTTCGTCGCGATCCTGCGCGCGGTGGTCCCGGCTGCGGCCGGCGCGGCGCCGGTGCGGTACCGCACGTTTCTCTTCTACGACGTGGTGGGCGGGATCATCTGGGGCGTCGGGTACTGCTTGCTTGGCTACCTGGCCGGGTCCGCGTACGCCGTCGTGGAGAAGCGGGTCGGAACCGGGCTGGCCATCCTGATCGCGGCGCTGGTCCTGGTGGCGGCAGGCATCTGGGCGGTGCGCCGGCACCGTGCGACGGCCAGTGCCCCGGCGCCCAGTGCCCCGGCGGCCGGCGGCGAGGCGGACGGCCGGGAGGCCGCGGGGGGCGAGGCGCCCGGCAGCAAGGCGGCCGGCCATGGGGAAGCCGGCGGATAACCGGCCCGCCCCGGCCCGGGCAGCGGCTCCGGGAGGCCGTGGTGAACGCCGCGTCGCGCCCGGCCGGGTGCTGGGCAGCGACCGGCGCCTATCCGTTCTGGCCAAAATTCCAGAACTTCCCGAACACGTCCTCCCGCCGGTGTTCCAGGCTGGGCAGAACGGCTCTGACCTGGGATGTTACCCCGCTGTCGACGTCGCCGACGGCGATGCCCCGGCTGGGCCCAAGGTCCATCCGGACCGTTCCCATCGGGTCCACGAGCATGCTGCGGCCGACCCCGGTCGGCGCGCCGGGGGCCGGCTCGGCGGGGTCCGGGACCTGGCCGGCCGCCGCCACCCACACGGTGTTCTCGATCGCCCGGGCGCGGACCAGGGTGACCCAGTGCTCCTCCTTGAAGAGCCCGGCGGCCCACGCGGCCGGCACCACGATCAGCTCCGCGCCGCCCGCCGCGAGCGCCCGCGCGTGCTCGGGAAAACGGATGTCATAGCAGGTGAGGATGCCGACCCGGAGCCCGGCGAGGTCGCAGACGACGGGTTCATCCCCCGCTGCGACCAGCGCGGACTCCCGCTGGCCGAGCGCATCGTAAAGGTGGATCTTGCGGTAGGCCGCGGCCAGCTCGCCGGAGGCGTCGTACGCGACCACGGTGTTGTACACCCGCCCGCCCGGCGCCGGCTCGAATACTCCGGCCACCAGGGCCAGGCCGGCCTCCCGCGCGGCCATGGAAAGCCCGCGGCCAAACGGGCCGTCGAGCGGCTCCGCCGCCGCCCGCAGGTCGCTGCCGAACCTGGCCAGCGTGGCCTCGGGGAAGACGGCGAGCCCGGCGCCCTGGCCGGCCGCATCGGCGGTAGCCGCCTGGACCCGGCCGAGGTTGACGGCAGGCTCGGAGCTAATTGGCAGCTGGCACAGCGCGACCCGCATAGCCGCAGGATAGAGCAAGCCGCCGCGGGCCACTAGCAGCGCGAGCCGCGGCCGGGTCCGCCACGATCAGCGCGCAGCAGGTCACGGGGGCGTCGTGCTTTCCGCCCGGGGCTTAGTCGAAGGTCACGACCTGCCGGATCACGTCGCCGTGGCGCAGCGCGGTGATGGCCTCGTTAAGCTCGTCGAACTTGATCTGGCGGGTGATCAGTCCCTCGATGTCGAGGCGGCCGGCCCGCCATAGGCCGACGAACCTGGGAATGTCCCGCCGCAGGTCACAGCCGCCGTACAGCGAGCTGAGCAGGTTCTTGCCGTCGAAGAGCAGTTCCCACGCGCTGAACGGGACGCTGTCGTCCCTGGCCCCGGCGCCGACCACGATGACGTCGCCGCCGCGCCGGGCCAGCCGCCAGGCGGCCCGGATCGTGGCCGACCTGCCGACCACCTCGAAGGCGTAGTCGAAGCCCTTGCCGCCGGTCAGGTCCTTCCTGGCCCGCTCGGAATCGTCCGGGGTGACGGCATGCGTGGCACCGAGCTCGAGCGCCTTGGCGTGCTTGCCCGGGACCGGGTCGATAGCCAGGATCGTGGCCGCGCCGGCGATCCGGGCGCCCTGGATGGCGGCCAGCCCGACCCCGCCGCAGCCGACCACGGCCACGGACGAGCCCGGGGCGACCCGGGCGGTGTTGATCACCGCGCCGACGCCGGTCGGGATGCCGCAGCCGAGCAGTGCCGCGCACGGGAACGGCACGTCGTCATCGACCGGGATCACCGACTGCCAGGGCACCACCATCTCCTCCGCCCAGGTGCCGCAGCCGGCCATGCCGAACGCCGGGGTGCCGTCGCCGAGCGTGAAACGCGGCGTCTTGAAGCCCTCGACCACGAAGGTGAGGCAGAGGAACGGCAGGCCGCGCAGGCACTCGGAGCAGTTACCGCAGGCGGGCGTCCAGGAGATCACGACGTGCTGGCCGGGCGTCACCGAAGTGACCCGCTCGCCGACCGCCAGGACCTCCCCGGCTCCCTCGTGCCCCAGCACGGCGGGCATCCCGGCCGGGATCACGCCGCTCAGGACGGACAGGTCGGAGTGGCACACGCCGGTGGCCCGGAGCCGGACCTTCACCTCGCCCGGGCCTGGTTCCACCGTGGCCACGTCATCGCGCAGCTCCACGAGTGCCGCTGGTCCCGTTCCGTGCAAAACTGCCGCTCGCACCGTCCGACTCTCCCTTGCTAAGTCATTCCTCCGGCCGGCCACCCGCTATTCGCCCGGCCGGTTATTCGTCCAGCCGGAGGGCGGCCTTCGGGCACGACCGCACGGCGAGCCGCACCGTGGCCAGCAAGTCCGCCGGTACCTCGTCCAGCCGGATGTGCAGGTTATCGTCGTCGCCGACCTCGAAAACCTCGGGCACCAGGCCAGCGCAGACGGCATTGGCCTCGCAGGCCTCCCGGTCGACCCGCACCCGCATTGACTGGCCTCCTCCGAATCGGCCGGTCCGGCGGCCGCCTTCCGGAGTAGAGCACGACCCGCCGCGCCCGGGCAAGCGCGGCCAGCGGAGACTGTCCGTCATGCAGCACGTGTTGCCCGCGGGCATCCGGCAGGCGGCCGAGGCGGCCACCGGGTTCATGCCGCCGGCCGAGGGCCTGGCGCTGTTCGAGACGGCCGCCGCCTACGCGAAGATCGGCCCGGTCGCCGAGATCGGGACCTATTGCGGGAAGTCCACGATCTACCTGGCGGCCGCGGCCCGGGAAGCCGGCCAGCTGGTGGTGACGGTGGACCATCACCACGGCTCGGAAGAGAACCAGCCCGGCTGGGCGTATCACGATCCCGCCCTGGTCGATCCGGCTACCGGGCGGCTCGACACCCTGCCGCACTTCAGGTCGACCCTGGCCGCGGCCGGCCTGGAGGAGCACGTCATCGCGGTGGTCGGCCGGTCGGCGGACGTGGCCGGGCTGTGGCGGATGCCGCTCGGCATGCTGTTCATCGACGGCGGTCACACCGATGCGGCCGTCCAGTCCGACTACGAGGGCTGGGCGCCGTGGGTGGCGCCCGGCGGCGCGCTGGCCATCCACGACGTCTTTCCCGATCCGGCCGACGGCGGCCAGCCGCCGTACCGGGTCTACCTGCGCGCGCTGCGTTCCGGCGGCTTCGCGGAGGTGCGGCACGAGGGCTCGCTACGGGTGCTCAGGCGAACCGGGCCCGGCATCGGCTGAGGCGCGCCCGGAGCCCGGGCCGGACCCGCCGCCCGGCGACCCGCCGCCCGGCGGCCCGCCCCCCGGCGGTCCGCAGCCGCAGGCCGCGCCGTCGACCGGGCTGGCCGCCGACCAGCCCGCGGCCGCCGACTCCCGGAATATCGCGGATCCGCCGGTCGCGCCGGACAGGGCATCGGCGGCCAGGATGATCGCGGCGGCCGTCCAGCTGCTCTGCTCGGCCGGGAAATGCGCCTGGTTGGCGAACTGCCAGCCGGTCCAGTACGCCCCGCGCGAGTCCCGCAGGTGCTGGATGGCCGCGAACAGCTCCGCCGCCCGGTCGTGGTCGCCCACCGCGTCGAGCGCCAGCACGAGCTCGCAGGTCTCCGCGCCGGTGACCCAGGGCTGGTCGCTGACGCACCGCGCGCCCAGGCCGGGAACGACGAAGGTGTCCCAGTTCGCGGCCAGGTGCCGCCGCCCGGCCCGGCCGCGCACCGGCCCGCCGAGAACCGGGTAATACCAGTCCATCGAGAACCTGCTGTTGTCGGTGAATGCCTCCGGGTGGCACGCGACCACGTGCCCGAGCTGGTCGGCGGCGATTTCCCAGTCCGGCTGCGGCTCGCCCACGTACTCCGCCAGGGCAATCGCGCACCGAAGGCTCTGGTGCACGCTGGAGCAGCCCGCCAGCAGGGCATAACGAGCCACCGTGCCCGCTGCCGTCCGCTCCCAGGCGAGTTCCCCGCGCGCGGTCTGCAGGCCGAGCACGTAGTCGGTCGCCCGCCGCACCATCGGCCACATCGCGGCGGCGAACGCCGCGTCTCCGGTGACCCCGAGCTCATGCCAGACGCCGACGGCCGGATAGGCCACCTGGTTGCTCTCCGCCGCGGCGTCGGTGACCGCGCCGCGCGTCGTCATCCGCGGCCATGATCCATCCGGGCGCTGCCCGGCCTGCAGCCAGGCATAGGCCCGCCGCGCGGGCTCCCGGAGCCCGCACGCGCTCAGTGCCATCGCGCACTCGACGTGGTTCCAGGGGTCGACATGCCCGTCCGGCCAGCCGATCGCCCCGTCGCGCTGCTGGCCGGCCGCGATGCTCCGGCCGGTGGCGAGGACCTGCTCGGCGGTCAGGACGCCGGGGACGGACGGCCGGCCCGAGCCGGGCGGGACCCGGGCCGGCTGGGCGGCGCCGGCCAGGCTGTCACGCCGGGGCATGTGCCCCCTCCGGCTGCTTGGCCGCGTAAATGACGAGGCTCTTGCCGATGAGCGGATTGAGCACGTGCTCGGCGAGCCTGGTCGCGGCCGGCTTCTTCATGATGTCCCAGACCAGCACGCTGTGATAGGCGCGGGCCAGCGGATGGCCGTCGTCGCTCACCCCGACCGCGCACTTGAGCCACCAGTACGGCGAGTGCAGCGCATGGGCGTGATGGTGACCGCCCACCGCCAGGCCGGACCTGGCCAGCTTCGTCTCCAGCTCCGGCCGGGTGAAGATCCGCACGTGCCCGCCGGGCACGTTGTGGTAGGCCTCGGATAGCCGCCAGCAGATCCGCTCGGGCAGCCAGGCCGGCACGGTCACGGCGGCGATGCCGCCCGGCCGCAGCACCCGGGCCAGCTCATCCAGGGCGGCCTGGTCGGCCGGGATGTGCTCAAGCACCTCGGCCGCTATCACCCGGTCGAAGCAGCCATCGCCGAACGGCATCGCGGTCGCGTTCCCGGCCACCGCGCGGGCCGAGCCGCCCGCGGGCACCTCACCGGCTTCCCGCATTGCCGCGAACATGCCGGACACCTGCCGCAACTCGCTCTCGTCGGTGTCCAGCGCCACCACCTGCGCGCCGCGGCGGAGCGCCTCGAACGCGTGCCGGCCGGCTCCGCAGCCCAGATCGAGTACCCGGTCGCCCGGCCGGACGGGGAAACGGGCGAAATCGACAGTCAGCAGGGCGCCGCTCCTTCGATCGCGCTGATGTACTGGGCCTCGATGGCGCGGGCGACCGCGGGCCAGGCGAACCGCTCCTGGACCCGGCGCCAGGCGGCGGTGCCGAGCCGCTCGCGCTCGCCCGCCGAGTCATGCAAGCGGCGCAGCGCGGCCGCCAGTTCCTCCGGTTCGCCGGGGGTGACCAGCACGGCCGCGTCGCCGGTCACCTCGGGCAGCGCGCCAGTGCGGCTGGCCACCAGCGGGGTGCCGGAGGCCATGTGCTCCACCGCGGGGAGCGAGAACCCCTCGTACAGCGAGGGCACGACGGCGATCTCGGCGCTGGCCGCCAGGCCGGCCAGCTCGTCGTCGCTGATGCCGGTGACGAACCGCACCCGGTCGCCGAGCGCGAGCTCGGCGACCAGCCGCTCGGTCGGCCCGCCGGCGGCCGGCTTGCCGACCACGATCAGGTGCACATCCCGCTCGGTGGCCAGTTTCCCGACCGCGCGCAGCAAGGTGGCGATGCCCTTGACCGGCGAGTCCGCGCTGGCGACGGCCAGGATCCGCCCGGGCACCCGCGGCTCCGGCCGCGGGTGAAACAGCCGGGTATCGACGCCGAGCGGGATGACGTGCACATTCTCCGGCAGTACCCGGAAGTCACGGCAGATGTCGTCGCGGGAGGACTCGGAGCCGGTGAGCACGGGGCCGACCCGGCGGGCCACCCGGCCCTGCATCCGCACGAACCCGTACCACCGGCGCTTGGACAGCCGCGCGAGGCCGGTGGCCGCGGCCAGCTCGATCCGCCGGTCCACGCTGATCGGGTGATGGATGCTCGTCACCAGCGGCAGCCCGAGCCGGGCGATGCCGAGGATGCCGTAGGCGAGCACCTGGTTGTCGTGCACGACGTCGAACTCGCCCGGCCGCTGCCGCAGCGCGCGCAGCGCCCGGAGGCTGAACGTGAGCGGCTCGGGAAAGGCCGCCGTCCACATGGCCGCGACCTCCAGGACGTCGATCCAGTCGCGGTACTCGCGCAGGTGCGGCGTGCGGAACGGGTCGGGCTCCCGGTACAGGTCGAGGCTGGGCAGGGTGCGCAGCACTGGCCCCGGCTCAAGCTCCGGGTAGGGCTGGCCGGAGAAGACCTCGACGTGGTGGCCGAGCGCGGCCAGCTCGCGGGATACGTGCCGCACGTAGATGCCCTGGCCGCCGCAGTGCGGCTTGCTCCGGTAGGACAGCATGGCGATGCGGAGACTGCGATCCGTGGTGCTCACGCAGGTCGCGCCTCCTCACCTGCCGCTGGCCGCCGATTGATGATGCTGATGCCGCTGATGCCGGGGCGAGCCCGCGTGACCCCCAGGCAGCGACATTACCAGGGTGCCCGCCGCGTCCCCGGCCCGCGCGGCGGGCCGGACGGCAGTCCGGGACGTGCTCGTATGGCCCTGGTGTCGGTATGCTGCCGCGACGTGGCCCGATTGGCTCTGGCTACCCAGGGAAGAGCGGAGATTCTGCTGACAAAGCGCGCACTGATCACTGGGATTACCGGGCAGGACGGGTCTTATCTCGCCGAGCATCTGCATGCCCAGGGGTACGAGGTCTGGGGGCTGATCCGGGGCCAGGCGAACCCGCGGGTGCGCAGCATCCGGCAGCTGGTCAGCGACGTCCGGCTGGTCCGCGGCGATCTGCTCGACCAGGGCAGCCTGATCTCCGCCGTCGAGCGGGTCCAGCCCGACGAGGTCTATAACCTGGCCGCGATCTCGTACGTGCCGATGTCCTGGCAGCAGGCGGAGCTCACCGGCGACGTCACCGGCCAGGGCGTGCTGCGGGTGCTGGAGGCGATCCGGGTCTGCAGCGGGATCAGCGCCTCACGGAGCCCGGCCCGCGGCCAGATCCGGTTCTACCAGGCGTCCTCGTCGGAGATGTTCGGCCAGGTACGGGAGTCGCCGCAGACCGAGGAGACCTCATTCCACCCGCGGAGTCCGTATGGGGTGGCTAAGACATACGGGCACTTCATCACCCAGAACTACCGCGAGTCCTACGGCATGTTCGCGGTGTCGGGGATCCTGTTCAACCATGAGTCACCGCGCCGCGGCGCCGAGTTCGTCACCCGCAAGGTGTCGCTCGGCGTGGCGAAGATCAAGCTCGGCTACGAGCGCCAGCTGCGCCTCGGCAACATGCAGGCCAGGCGGGACTGGGGATTCGCCGGCGACTACGTGCGGGCCATGCGGCTGATGCTCGCCCGGGACGAGCCCGCCGACTACGTCATCGGGACGGGCGTTACCCACGACGTGACCGAGATGGTGGAACTCGCCTTCAAGGTGGCGGGACTGGACTGGCGCGATCATGTGGTCTGCGATGCCGCGTTCATCCGGCCCGCCGAGGTAGATCATCTGTGCGCTGACCCGTCCCGGGCGCAGCAGGAGCTCGGCTGGGAGCCGCGGGTCGGCTTCGAGGAACTGGTAACCATGATGGTCGAGGCCGATCTTGAGCTGCTCTCGGCCAGCGGCGGCCAGGCCGAGGACTCGTTCGGCCCGGAGTCCTGGTAACCCGCCTGCGGGCGGCGCCCGGCGACTGACGCCCGCTCCTTCGGTCGATGGTGAATCGGTGGGGCTATAGCCACACCAATCCGCCATCCACCGAGCTGAACGCCATTCCGCCCGCACCCATCCGCGCGGGGCCGCGTGGCGGGTGGGACTCAGGAGGCTACTGCGCCGACGAGAGTCCCGATCGCGAAGGTCAGGCCGGTGGCGACGGCGGCCAGCGCCAGCTGGCGCCCGGCTCCGCGCAGGAACGGCCGGTTGGTGATCCGCGCCACCAGCCCGCCGCCGACGAAGGCGGCGATGGCCGCGAGGATCAGCGCCGCCGGCAGCGAGCCGAAGCCCGCCAGGTACGGCAGCAGCGGGATCAGCGCCCCCACCGCGAACGTCACCAGCGACGCGGCCGCCGCGGTCACCGGCGAGGGCAGTTCCTCGTGATCAACCCCGAGTTCCTCGCGCACGTGCACGAGCAGCGCCTGCTCCGGATGCGCGGAAAGCTGCGTCGCCACCTGGTCGGCCAGGTCCGCGTCCACGCCCCGCAGCCGGAAGGTCTCGGCCAGCTCGCGCCGCTCGGCGTCGGGATGATTCTCCAGTTCGAGCCGCTCCTTGCTGACCTCGGCCTCGATCAGCTCGTTCTGCGACGACACCGACACGTACTCGCCGGTGGCCATCGAGAACGCTCCGGCGGCCAGGCCGGCCAGGCCGGTCAGGACCATGGTGTGCTGTGATCCGCCGCCGCCGCCGACCCCGGCGATCAGTGACGCGTTGGTGACGAGCCCGTCCATCGCGCCGAAGACCGCCGGGCGGAGCCAGCCGCCGGACACGTCCCGGTGCCCGTGGCCGTGCGGCTCGCCCTCAGTCTCGTCCGGCTTCTCGCTCGCAGTGGTCATTGCTCAGTGCCCCGGATCTCCGTGTCGTCCCCCGGTCGCCGATTCGGGAGCGGACCGCGCCGTGCGCGGAACGACTCCGCAACGAGCCGCCTTCGGCCATTATTCCCCCTGCCGCCGACAGTCCCCGATCCTGCCCGCGGTCCGGCGTCCGGGACTCTGCCTGCTAGTTCTCCCGGGCCGCGCCAGCTGGCCAGGGCGCCGCGGCGATCCGCTCGATGTCCTGGCCGAACGGCCGGTCGGCCAGGATCGGCTCGGTCAGGCCGGCCAGCCAGCCGAGCACGCCGCGGCAGCCCGGCGGGGTGCGGTCCGCGAGCGCGATGGCCTGGCCGGCCGTGAGCAGCTCGCAGGCGGTGACGATGCGCGCATGGTGCAGGGCCGCGCGCAGCACCTCGGCCGCTTCCCAGCCGAAAGACTGGACGTCCTCCTGCCCGCCCGACGTCTCGATCAGCCCGACCGGCGTCGCTACCGCCAGCCGGCGCATCGCGTGCACCTCGCCGGCCGCGCGCTTGTGCACGGCGACCAGGCCGGCGTCCGGGCCCGGCGTCCGGGCCAGCTGCGCCGGCAGGCCGGTGACGTGCGGGTCGAGCAGCCGGTGGACGCGCGCGGCCGACACCTCGGCGGCATGGGCGAGCGCCGCGGTGAGCTGGTCGCAGTGCGCGGCGAGGTCGATCCCGTGGAAGCCGGCCGTGCCGACGAACCGGCCGCCGAGGAACGCGGGGGAGTCGGTCACCCCGGTCAGCGCCCGCTCGATCCCCGCGGCGAGCGCATCGGCGGCCCGCAGCACCTGGGTCAGCACCGGGCCCGCCACCCGGAAGGAGACCGGAGCCTGCAGCATCGCCGGCTCCGGATGCGGGCCCGCTGCCGCCCGGAGCCGCCCGAGCACGCCGGCCAGGATGTCGTCGCCGCGCGCGCACGCCGCGGCGTACGGATCGCGAGGTGCTCCGGCCGCGGCAATCGACAGCCCGGCCGCGGCTTCCATCAGGCCGGCCAGGTCGCGCGCCGCGGCCACCCGGCGCACGGCCAGCGCGGTCGCGCCCGGCACGCCCGCCAGCAGCGCGATCCCCTCCTTCGGGCCGAGGGCGAACTCGGCCAGCCCGTGCGCGCGCAGCGCCTGCCCGGCCGGCCGGAGGCCGCCGGGCCCGAGCACCTGCCCGAGGCCGGCCAGCGGGCCGAAGGCGTGCGCCAGCGGCATGATCTCGCCGGCGCTGCCCACGCCGGTGCGCGGCACGGCCGGGATGATGCCCTCGGCCAGGAAGTCCGCCAGCCGCTGGCAGAGCTGGCCGGAGACGCCGGCGTCGCCGGATAGGAACGTGCGCAGCCGGACCGCGAAGATCGCCCGCACGTCAGCGGCGTCCAGCCAGGGCGGCCCGCCGGTGGCCCGGGCCAGCATCAGCCGGCGCTGGTGCACGAGCTGCTCGGCCTCGCTGAGGCGCACGCCGGACAGCGCCCCCATGCCGGTGTTCACGCCATAGACCGGATGCCCGCGGCGCAGCTCCGCCCGCGCCTGCTCGCACTGCCGCTGCACCCCGGCCAGCAGCTCCGGCCCGAGCCGGACGCCCAGGCCCGGCGCCGCACTCCCAGGCTGCGCGCCCCCGGCCGCGATCTCGCCGATCCGGGCGGCCGTCAGGTCCGCCGGGGCCATCACTGCCCGCGCCATCTTCATCAGCGATAACGCAGCATCGTGCCCGCATCGGCGGCCTCAGCCCGGTGCAAGATCAGCTGGCCCACGGCGACGTCGAGGATGGACAGCCCGCGATGCCAGAACAGGATCCGCTCGCCGGGGTCCTGCCGGCCGGGCCGTTCGCCCGTCACGATCTGGCCCAGCTCGGCGTGCAGGGACCGGGCCGTGAGCCGCCCGCTGTCGACGTGCGCCCGCAGCGCGCCGAAGCGCCCCGATTGCGCTTCCCGCCAGTCATCGACGACGACCTTGTCCATCACGTCGAGCAGGTCGAGCTCGACGGCGCTGACCGTGCCATAGGGAACAACGAGGGCGCCCGGGCCGACCGCGCTGGTGCGCAGCAGCGGGCTCGGCTCGGTCAGCCGGGATGCCTCGACCAGGATGTCGGCACCGTCGAAGGCCTCATCCGCCGTCGACGTGACCCGAACCGGCGTATCGGTCACCGCCGCCAGCTGGAGTGCGAATGCCTCCCGCGATGGCGGCCGGCGACTGGTAATCCGTATCTCCTGCAGTTCGAACATCTCGTCCAGCAGCAGCACGTTCCACAGCGCCGTGCCGCGCGCGCCGACATGACCGAGGATCCGCGAGTCCGGCCGGGCCAGGTACCGGGCGCCGACCGCGGTCATCGCCCCGGTCCGGCATGCGGTGATCATGGTGGCGTCCATGATCGACAGCGGGATGCCGGTGGCCGGGTCGTACAGCGTCAGCAGCCCGAGCTCGCTGGGCAGGCCGCGGGCGTAGTTATCCACGAAATCGCCCACGACCTTGATGCCGCTGATGGCGCTGGCGCCCGGTCCTCCCGGTGCCCCCGGCGCGCCGCCCGCCGCCGCGGGGCCGGACAGGTGCCCGCGCAGGATGTTGAAATGACCGGCGCCGCCGTTATCCGGGACCAGGTGCACCCGCGGCTCGAAGACCACCCGGCCCTCGCCGTGCGCCCGCACCGCGGCCTCGACGGCGCCGATGATGTCGGCGTTCGCCAGGCCGAGCGCGTCGATGTCCGGGCCGGACAGGAACCGGATCCACAAGCTGTCCGGTCCCGGCGCGGTGGTCACGAACGCGCGCCAGCCGCGCCAGCCGGCCGCCCGGCTGGCGCGGCTCGCGCCCGGGGACTCCTCAGCTCTTCGTCGCCTTGGTCAGGAACAGGTGCCCGATGGCGGTCGGGTAGACGCCGGTCACGTTCTTCGCCGAGGCGGACAGGTAGTTGTAGAAGTACCCGAAGATGATCGGCGTCTGGTCCAGCAGCAGGGTCTCGATCTTTCCGGCGATCGTGCGCTGGGTGCTGAGGTCGACGGCGGCGACGTACTGCTTGACCAGGCTGTCGTACTGCTTGTTGCTGAAGTGGGCCGCGTTCCACGGGCCGGTGCCGGTCTTGGCGTCGGTGGTCACCAGCGGCGCGGTCAGGAACACGTTCGGCACGCTGCGGTGGCCGTAGTCGACCAGGCTCATGGTGGCATCCAGCCAGTCGGAGTTCCCGAACGTGGCCTTGCCGTAGTAGGCCGCCGAGCTTTCCACCTTCAGCTTGATGTCCACCCCGATGGCCTTCGCCTCCTGGGCCACGATCTGGGCGTACTGCGGGATCTCCAGGAACTGCTCGGTGATGAGCTGCGTGCTGAACCCGCTTGAGTGCCCGGCGGCCGACAGCAGCGACTTCGCCTTGGCGATGTCCTGCTTGCGCTGGGCGATGCTGGTGTTGGTGGACGGGAAGACCGGGGCGAACGGGCTGTCGTTGCCGAGGTCAGCGAATCCCTTGAACAGCGCCTGCACGATGGCCGGCCGGTCCAGCGTCAGCGCGACCGCCTGGCGCACCCGCGGGTCGGTGAACGGCGCCTTGTCACATCGCATGGACAGCTCGCGGTGCGCGCTCGACTTCAGCCTGATGATGTTGTACGGGGCGCCGGCGGCCAGCAGCTGCTCGCCACCGGAGACGGCGAACTGCCCGACGACGTCGATGGTCCCGCCGGTCAGCGCGAGAATCGAGGGCGTCTGGCTGTCGTAGAAGGTGAACTCGGTCGCGGCCGGCAGCGCCTTGGTGCCCCAGTACTGCTCGTTGCGGGCGAACGAGGCGCCGACCTTCGGCGTGTAGCTCTTCATCACGAACGGTCCGGTGCCGACGAACGAGCCCTGCCAGCTGGCCGGGTCGTAATTGTTCGGAATGATGATCATGTTGTAGTTATCGGAGGACGTCAGGTACGGGAAGTTGCCGTTCGCGGCCTCCAGGTGGAACTGGACCGTGAAGTCGTCCACCTTCTTGACGCCGGACGGGGCGAGCACGCCGCCGAAGGCGGACAGGGCGTTCGACGCCTTCTTCGGGTCGGTCTGCAGCTTGTAGGTGTACACGACGTCGTCGGCGGTCAGCGCCGCGCCGTTGTGGAACTTGACGCCCTGGCGGATCTTGAAGGTCCAGACGTCCGCGGCGGTGTTGGCGCTCCAGCTCTCGGCCAGGACCGGCTGCAGCATCAGATGCTGGTCGGACAGGCAGAGGTACTCGCCGGTCTGCGCGAGCATGTCCAGGCCGCCCTGGTCGGCCACCGTCAGCGGGTTGATCTGCCCCGTCGGCACCACGATGCCGGCCTTGATGGTAGCGCCCGCGGCACCCGGGGCCGCGCTGCCGCTGGTGGAGGCGGCCGGCGCCGGGCTGCTGGAACTCCCGCACGCGGACAGCACCGCGCCGAGCACCGGGACCGATATTCCGACGACCGCGCCGCGCCGCAGGAAGTCCCGCCGGGAGAGCCGGCCGGCCACGAACTCGTCGATGACGTGGTTCTCGACCACTCCCTGGCCCGCGCGCAGATGGTCGAGCCGACCATTATCAACGTTCACTGGGATCCTCCCTAAGGACCGCATCACGTGATGCGGATCGAAAAAACCTATGCCCGGTGCACGCCGTTGTCACGGCGCCTGCCCGGTGCCCTGCAGGGTTTGCAACTCCCCGATGGGGATGTGGCAGCTCATCAGGTGACCAGGTGTCACCTCGACCAACGGCGGCTCGTCCGACTCGCACACGCCGCTGGACAGCCGCCGCGGGCAGCGGGTGTGGAACACGCAGCCCGAAGGCGGACTGGCCGCGGACGGGATCTCGCCGGACAGCCGGATCCGCTCGGTGTGCAGCCCGTCGAGGCTGGGCACGGCCGACAGCAGCGCCTCGGTGTAGGGGTGGTGCGGCCCGCCGAAGACCGTCTCGGCCGGGCCGAGTTCCATCACGCGGCCGAGGTAGAGCACGGCGATCCGGTCGGAGAGATAACGCACCAGGCCGAGGTCGTGCGAGATGAACAGGTAGGTCACCTGCTCCTTGGCCTGGAGGTCGACCAGCAGGTTGAGGATGGCCGCCTGTACCGACACGTCGAGCGCCGAGGTGGGCTCGTCGCAGACGACGATCCGGGGGCCGCCGCCGAACGCGCGGGCGATCGCCACCCGCTGCTTGAGGCCGCCGGACAGCTGGCTCGGGCGCAGCGACAGGTGCCGTTCCTCCATCCGCACCGACTGGATCAGGTCGGCCAGGCGCTCGCGGAGGCGCGCCCCGGACAGGCCGGCCAGCCGGGAGATGGGCCGGCTGATCAGGCGCCGGACCGTATGGCGGCGGTTGAGCGCCGAGTCCGGGTTCTGGAAGACGATCTGCAGCGCCTTCAGCTCGTCTCGCGGCCGGCGGCGCGCGTCGCCCGCCAGCGGCCGCTCGTCGAGTTCGACGATGGAGCCCTCGTCCGGCGCGATGAGACCGAGCAGCGTGCGCGCCAGCGTCGTCTTGCCGCTGCCGGACTCGCCGACCAGGCCGAGCGTCTCGCCTCGCTCCAGGCTGAGATTCACCCCGGTCAGGGCCTTGAAGGTCTCGCCACCCGAGCCGAAGGTCTTGGACAGATCTTGCAACCGCACGACGGGCACGGCGGCGTCGCGGTGCGAGACCAGCTCGATGTCGACCGGGGTGTTCCGGGGCAGGTCCGTCGCCTGCTCGTGCAGATAGCAGCGCGAACTGCGCGTCGCGCTGATGGCGAAGGCCGGCGGCGCCGCGGTCCGGCACTGGTCCTCGGCGATCGGGCAGCGCGGGGCGAAGATGCACCCGGTGAGTGAGTGACCGGGCGGCGGCAGGAAGCCGGGGATCGTGTCCAGCCGCCCGTGGTCCTTGCGCTGGCCGCGGCGCGGGATGCAGCGCAGCAGCCCGACGGTGTAGGGGTGCCGCGGCTGGTCGAACACCTCGCGGGCGATGCCCTCCTCGACGAGTTCCCCGGCGTACAGGACCCCGACCCGGTCGCACATCTTGGCGATCACGGCGAGGTTGTGGCTGATGAAGAGCACCGAGGTGTCGAACTCATCGCGCAGGGCCGCCACCAGGTCGAGCACCTCGGCCTCGACGGTCGCGTCCAGCGCGGTCGTCGGCTCGTCCAGGATGAGCAGCGAGGGCTCGGCGGCCAGCGCCATGGCGATGACGGCCCGCTGCGCCATCCCGCCGGAAAGCTGGTGCGGATACCGCTCCATCACCCGGCCCGGGTCGGAGATCTGCACCTTGCGGAGCATGGCCTCGGAGCGCTCCAGGGCCGATTTCCGGTCCAGGCCGGCGATCTCGTAGACCTCGGCGATCTGGCGGCCGACCTTGATCGACGGGTTCAGCGCCCGCCCGGGCTCCTGGTAGACCATCGAGACCGTGCGGGCCCGCAGCTCGCGCAGCGAGTGCTCCCCCAGTGCCAGCGGATCGATCCCGTTGATGCTGATCGAGCCCGAGCTCACCCGGCCGTTACGGGGCAGGTACCTGGTGAGGGCCAGCGCCACCGTGGACTTGCCGGACCCGGACTCCCCGACCAGCCCGTATGACTCATTGCGCCCGATCCGGAACGAGACATCGCGCAGCACCCGGCGGTCCTGGCCGCGCACCCGGTAAGTGACGTCCATGTGCTCGACCGTCAGCGCGGGCTCCGCCGCGCCGGCCCCGCCCGCCGCGGCCGTGAGATCGGCGGCGGTCACGAGTTAAGCACCTGCTCGATGGCGTCGGTGACCAGGTTGACCCCGATCACCAGCGAGGCGATGGCCAGCGCCGGGAACAGCGTCTCCCACCAGTAGCCGGCCGGCAATACGCCGTAATTGGCCGCGATATCCGAGCCCCAGTCCGGGGTCGGCGGCTGGACGCCGAAGCCGAGGAACGACAGCGTGGCGACGGCGAAGACGGCGTATCCGAGCCGCACCGTGAACTCGACCAGGATGGCCGGCAGGACGTTCGGCAGGATCTCGACGAACATGATGTGCGGCGCCTTCTCGCCGAGCAGGCGGGCGGAGGACAGGTAGTCAAGCTGGCTCTCGACCAGGACGGCGGAACGGACGGTCCGCGCGATCAGCGGCGTGAAAATGAACCCGATGACGACGATGAGCGTGGGCGGGGACGGCCCGAGCGCGACTATGAACAAGAAGGCGACGATCACCACCGGCAGCGCCAGCACGGCCTCGACGAGGCGCCCGACCACGATGTCGATCGCCCCGCCCAGGTATCCCATGGCCAGGCCGAGCGCCGTGCCGAGCACGGTGCCGAGCACCGTGGCCAGCAGGGTGATGAACAGGATGTCCCGGGCGCCGACAATGACCCTCGACAGGACATCGCGGCCGAGCTGATCGGTCCCGAACCAGTGCACCGACGACGGGGCGTTGTTCGTGGCCAGCAGTTGCTGTACGTAGGGGTTGTGCGGGGCGATCACGGTACCGAACAGGGCGCAGGCGACCCAGAACAGCAAGATCACCGCGCCGGCGATGAACGTCGGCTTGCGCAGGAGCAGCCGCCACGCCGTGGGCTGGGCCCGCCGGGGCGCGTGCGCGACGGCCACGGCGGCGAGCGGCGGCCCCGCCGGGCCGGAGGTGATCATTCGGCGCTCCCGAGGCGCAGGCGCGGATTGAGCAGCGTGTAGAGCACATCCGCGATCAGCGTGGCCACCATGTAGACCACGCCGATGGTGAGCACTCCGGCCTCGAGCATCGGGAAGTCCTTGTTCTGGGCCGCGGTGAAGATCAGCTTCCCGATTCCCTGGTAGTTGAACAGTGTCTCGACGACCACGAGGCCGCCGATCAGGTATCCGGTCTGGGTGGCGATGACGGTGATCGTCGGGAGCAGCGAGTTCCGCAGTACATGCCGCCGGATCACCACCGAGCGCTTGAGGCCCTTCAGGGTCGCGGTCCGCGCGTAGTCGGATTCGAGCGATTCGATGGTGCCGGCCCTGGCCATCCGGGCGATATAGCCGAAGAGCACGAGTACGAGCGGGATCGCGGGCAGGATCAGGTGATAGAGCTGCTCTGCCGGAGACGCGCCCGGACCGGCCGAAGCCGAGACCGGGAACCATTTCAGCTCGACGCCGAAGATCACGATGAGCACGATTCCCGATACGAACTCAGGCACCGTCGCGAAGGAGAGGCCGGTGACCGAGATGACCCGGTCGGGAACCTGGCCGAACTTCAGCGCCGCGAAGACCCCGCCGATGATGCCGAGCGGCACGACGATGACGAAGGCCAGTGCCCCGAGTTTGGCCGAGTTGACCAGCGCGGCAAAGATGAACGGCCCCACTGCCGTCCGGAACGTGTAAGACGTGCCCATGCTGCCGTGCAGCAGGCCGCCAATCCAGCTGAGGTACTGGGTCACGAGGGGCCGGTCCACGCCGAGCTGGTGATCGAGCACCTCCACGGAACTCTCGGCGGCCAGCGGGCCGAGTATCGCGCGGCCAGGATCCCCGGGCAGGACCTGCCCGGCGAAAAAGACGATCACGCTCAGCAGCCAGAGCGTGATGACGGCTAGCCCCAGCCGTCGGAGAAGGTACGTCGGCACGCGCCCCTCCTAACGATTTCCGACCATAACGATCGAAAATACTGGCTGTGAGGCATCTAGTCTGCCGTGAACGCCCGCCGTATGCAGTGAACGATGCCAATTCACAACAGAAGTGTTTCCCCGCTGAGGCGAGCTAAGCAGGTGCGGCTGACAGCGAGCCAGCCCGGGCCGCCCGGCCCGGGCCGGGGCGGCCACCCGGCGTGCCTGGCCCTGGGCCGTCCGGCCGCCGCGGTTAGTCTCCTGATCATGCGAGATAACCCCGGCGGTCAGCCGGGAGCGCGGTGAGGATAACCGCCATCCGGCTCGACCGGATGCGGCTGCCGCTGCAGCCGCCGTTCCTGGCCGCCTGGGACCCGGTGCCGCGGCAGCACTTCGACGCCACCCTGGTCCGGGTGGAGACCGACGAGGGCATCACCGGCTACGGTTCCGGCGACTCGATGGACGGTTTTGCCGCCTACCAGGACCTGTTCCTCGGCCGGGATCCCCGCCAGATCGCCGATCACGTCAAGGTGATCGAGACGATCAGCTTCCACGCCGGCCGGTACTGGCCGCTGGAGGCCGCGCTGTGGGACATCATCGGCAAGGCATCGGGGCAGCCGGTGTCCGCGCTGTTCGGCGGGGCGCGCGAGCGCATCCTTGCCTACGCGTCCTTCGGCGAGGCCAGGAGTCCGGCCGAGCGGGCCGAGGCGGCGCTCGCGGCGCAGGCCGCCGGTTTCCGCGCGGTGAAGATCCGCATCAGCCGGGCGGACACCGCCGGCGGGCTGGCCGCCGTACGGGCCACCCGCGCCGCCGTCGGCGATGATCTCGCGATCATGGTCGATCTCAACCAGTGGTGGCGGATGGCCGGCGACATCACCGACCCGCTCGACCTCGCCGCCGTCCGCAGGCTCGCCGCGCGAGCTGCATGAGCTTGGCGTGCTGTGGCTGGAGGAGCCGCTGCCGGGCGCCGACCTGGTGGGCATGCGGACGCTCCGGGAGCAGACCGGCATCCGGGTCGCGGGCGGTGAGATGGCGCGCACCCCGGGGGAGTTGCTTGACGCGCTCGCGGCGGGCGCACTCGACGTGGTCCAGCCCGATGTGGTGCTCGCGGTGGGCATGCTCCGCGCGCGGACGGTGGCCGAGGTCGCCCTGCTCCGCAATCGCTGGTTCACCCCGCACACCTGGACCAACGGACTCGGCCTGCTGGCTAACCTGCACGTCGTGGCGGGCGTGGGCGGCGGGCCGTACCTGGAGTTTCCCTACGACCCGCCCGGCTGGACCGAGCAGCGGCGCGACTTCTTCCTCACCAGGCCGGTGCTGACCGGCCCGGACGGATACCTCACCGTGCCCGCCGCACCGGGCCTGGGCGCGGAAATCGACGAGGCCGCCGTCGCCCGCTGGGCCGTGCACTGACCAGCCCTCGCCGCCGGGCTGACCGGCTCTCGCCGCGGGGCTGCGCTGACCAGGCTGGCCATGATCCCGAAGGATTCGCGCCACCAGTGACGCGAATCCTTCCCGTTGATGACGCCGGGGCGGGCCCGGCCCGGGTAAGCGGGGTGGTCGAGCAGACCTACGGCCGGGCCGGGCTCAGTACAGCCACAGCGGTGGTGAGATGCTGCCGATCAGGCTGCTCGAAGACCTGACCAGGACCCAGCTCCGCACGCACCGCAGGAGTGACCATGCCCTCAGCAGTCGCTGACGCCCAGATCGCCATCAATCCGACCCCCGCGGCTCACTTCGGCATCGGCGCGACTGGGAAGCTGCCCGGCGTTGTCCGCGCGGCCGGCTGCGACGCGGCGGTCATCGTCACCGACGCCGGGCTCGCGGCGACCCCGGTGGTCGCGCGGGTGGCCGAGGTGCTCGCCGATGCGGGCGTGGCGGTCAGCACCTTCGCCGGGGTGCATCCGAACCCGACCACTGCCGATATCGCGGCCGGCGCCGATGTGGTCACCGAGGCGGCGGCCCGGTCCGGCCGGGTGGGCCTGGTGGCCGTGGGCGGCGGGTCGCCGATCGATGCGGCCAAGGGCATCGCGCTCGCCGCCGTCAATCCCCAGCGCGGCCGGGACCTGGATTACCGCAGTGACTTCCGCGTCCCGGCCCTGCCGCTCGTGGCGGTGCCCACGACCGCGGGCACCGGCGCGGAGACGAATGCCTTCGGCGTGGTGACCGATCCGGGCACCCGCCGGAAGTTTTACGTCGGGCATGCCAGCACGCTGCCGGCCGCGGCCGTGCTTGATCCGGATCTCACCATCGGCCTGCCGCCGCAGGCGACGGCGGCCACCGGCATGGATGCGCTGACCCACGCGCTGGAGTCTTATCTCTCGGTCCGGGCCAATCCCTGGTCTGACGGCATTGCGTTGCAGGTCATTCGCATGATCGCGGCGAATCTGCCGCGTGCCCACGCGGACGGGACGGACCGGGAGGCCCGATCGCAGATGCTGCTCGCCGGGCACATGGCCGGCATCGGCATGGGCACCACCGGCCTGGGCGCCTGCCATGCGATCGGCCACTCGATCGGCGGGCGGTTCGGCGTCGCGCACGGCGTGGCGCTCACCATGGTGCTGCCGCAGGTACTGGAGTTCAACGCGGCCGTGTGCGCGGACCGGATGCCCGATATTGCCTTCGCCCTCGGCGTCGGCCGGGCGGGCCGGACCGCCGGGTGGCATGCGGGTGCGGTCGTCGCCGCGGTCGCTAGGCTGGCGGAGCTGATCGGCATGACCCATGCGCTGGCCGATTTCGGCATCAGCGCCGCCGACTTCGACCAGATCGCCGCGGACGCGCTCGACGACGAGGTGCTGGCCAACACGCCGCGCCGGCCGGAATCCGCCGATATCCGGTCCATCCTGCTAGCCGCTCGCCAGTAAGGCTCTGGCCCATGACGGGCCGGCTGACCAGGGTCGGCTGACCAGGGCCGGCCTCGGCACCACGCGCAGGTTCCGCACGGGCCGCCGGGATGTCAGCCCGTCGTGGATGATCTCGCGCGTTCTTCCACTGTTCCGCGTGATCTTCCCTAAGATGCCCGGCATGTACGCGCCTGAGATCTTGGACCGGGCCTGATGGCGAGGCTCGGCAGCTGGACTATCCCCGCATTCGCGTGGTTCATCTTCTGGCTACTGGTCGTAATCATCCTGATCATCCTGGCCGCGCTCGCCGTGCACGCACTCGGCGGGTTCGCCCTGCACTTCCGGGCCGGGCACTTCTTCTTCCAGATCGGCGTTACGTAGCAATCCCGGACATTGGCCGTTACGCAACGATCCCGGACATGCCCGCTGATGGCGTCCGGGGTCGGCGCGCGCGTACGGCTGACGCGGCCGGTCGCCTGCCGCGGCGCGGCCCGTCACCTGCCGCGCGGCGGCTCGTGACCCTGACGCGCGGCGGCCCCGCTACCTGACGCGCGGACCCCGACCGGGGATGATGAGGCGAAGGCAGCGGCCACGCTGCCGCGTGCCCGGCCACCGACCGACGAGGAGCCAGCGTTGACCGCCTCGCCCCCGCCCAGCCCGCCTGCACCGCCGGTCTCCGGCCCGCGTCCGGTCCGGGCCCCCCGCGGTACCACCCTGTCCTGCAAGGGCTGGCCGCAGGAGGCCGCCCTGCGGATGCTGATGAACAACCTCGATCCCGAGGTCGCCGAGCATCCCGACCAGCTCATCGTCTACGGCGGCTCCGGCCGGGCGGCCCGCAGCTGGGACGCCTTCGACGGGATCGTCCGCTCTCTGGAGGACCTGGAGCAGGACGAGACGCTGCTCGTCCAGTCCGGCAAGCCGGTCGGCATATTCCGCACCCACGAGTGGGCGCCGCGGGTGCTGATCGCCAACTCCAACCTGGTGCCGCAGTGGGCGAACTGGGAGGAGTTCCGCCGGCTAGAGGCACTCGGGCTGACGATGTTCGGCCAGATGACGGCGGGCTCCTGGATCTATATCGGCACCCAGGGCATCCTGCAGGGCACCTACGAGACGTTCGCGGCCATCGCGGCCAAGCGGTTCGGCGGCTCGCTGGCCGGGACGATCACGCTGACCGCCGGGCTGGGCGGGATGGGCGGCGCGCAGCCGCTGGCCGTCACGATGAACGGCGGCGTGGCGCTCTGCATCGACTGCGATGCGTCCCGGATCGCCCGCCGGATCGAGCACGGTTACCTGGACGTGGCCGCCGACGGCATCGACGACGCGGTGCGCCGCGCCACCGCGGCCAGGGACGCCGCCGAGCCGCTCTCGATCGGGCTGCTCGGCAATGCCGCCGACCTCGTGCCGCAGCTGCTGGCCATGAGCGCGCCGATCGACATCGTCACCGACCAGACGTCGGCGCATGACCCGCTGAGTTACCTGCCCCGCGGCGTCGCCTTCGAGGACATGGGCGCGCTGCGGGCCGAGGACCCGGCCGGGTTCACCCGCCGGGCCAGGGAGTCGATGGCCGCGCACGTCGAGGCGATGGTCGGCTTCCTCGATCGCGGCGCCGAGGTTTTCGACTACGGCAACTCGATCAGGGGCGAGGCCGAGCTGGCCGGGTACGAGCGGGCATTCGCCTTTCCCGGCTTCGTGCCCGCCTACATCAGGCCGCTGTTCTGCGAGGGCCGGGGCCCGTTCCGGTGGGCGGCGCTGTCCGGCGATGCGGCCGACATCGCCGCCACCGACGAGGCCATACTCGACCTGTTCCCGGCCAACGAGGCGCTGGCCCGGTGGATCAGGATGGCCCAGCAGAAGGTGCACTTCCAGGGCCTGCCGGCCCGGATCTGCTGGCTTGGCTACGGCGAACGGCACCTGGCCGGCCTCCGCTTCAATGAGCTAGTCGAGCGCGGCGAGGTGCAGGCGCCGATCGTGATCGGCCGCGATCATCTTGACTGCGGCTCGGTCGCGTCGCCCTACCGGGAGACCGAGGCGATGGCCGACGGCTCGGATGCGATCGCGGACTGGCCGTTGCTGAATGCCATGGTGAGCACCGCATCCGGCGCATCGTGGGTGAGCATTCACCATGGCGGCGGGGTGGGCATCGGACGGTCGATCCACGCTGGCCAGGTGTGCGTGGCGGACGGCACCGCGCTGGCCGCGCAGAAGCTGGAGCGAGTGCTGACCAACGACCCGGGCATGGGCGTGATCAGGCACGCCGACGCCGGATACGACGAGGCCAGCCAGGTGGCCGTGGCCCGCGGGGTCCGGGTCCCGATGTCCGAGGCGCGGCCCGCCGCGCAGTGATGGCCAGCCCGGTGGGATTCACTGCGCTCTGGGACTCGCTGCTCCCGATCGGCCGGTTCCCGCCGACCGGCGGGTACCGGCGGTACTCCTGGACCGAGGCGGACGCGGCCTGCCGCGCATGGTTCAACGACACAGCGCAGAAACGGGGCCTGCGTACCTCATGCGACCGTAACGGCAACCTCTGGGCGTGGTGGGATCACCCCGGATCGCCGCGCGGCGCCATCGTCACCGGCAGCCACCTTGATTCGGTGCCGGACGGCGGCGCCTACGACGGCCCGCTCGGCGTGGTGTCCGCGTTCGCGGCGATAGACCTGCTCAGGGCGGGCGGATTCGTCCCGGCCCGGCCGATCGCGGTGGCCGCATTCTGCGAGGAAGAGGGGGCCAGGTTCGGCCTGGCCTGCCTGGGCACCCGGCTGCTGACCGGGGCGATCGCGCCGGAGGCGGCCCGCGAGCTGCGCGACGGCAGCGGGGTAAGCCTGGCCGAGGCGATGACGGCGGCCGGTCTCGACCCCGGGCGCATCGGGGCCGACGAAGAACTTCTGGCCGGTGTCGGCTCGTTTATTGAATTGCACGTCGAGCAGGGCAGCGCGCTCGCTGGTCTTGATGCCGCGGTCGGGATCGCGGCCGGGATCTGGCCGCACGGCCGCTGGCGGCTTGATTTCCTCGGCCGGGCCGACCACGCGGGCACGACCAGGATCGCGGACCGGCGCGATCCCATGCTGCCGTACGCGGCGACGGTCCTGGCCGCCCGGCAGGCCGCCGCCGACCACGGCGCGCTGGCCACGTTCGGGAAGGTCACCGCCGAGCCGGGCGGTGCCAACGCGATCTGCTCGGCGGTGCGCGCCTGGCTGGACGCGCGCGCGCCGGATGAGGCGGCGCTGCAGCGCGTGGTTGACCAGATCAGCTCGGCCGCGCAGAATGCTGCGGCGGAGCACGGAGTGGAGGTCAGCGTGCGCAGGGAGTCGTTCACCCCGCTGGTGGAATTCGACGCCGGGCTGCGCGACCGGCTCGCGGCCGCGCTGCTGGCGCGGGGGATCGCGGCGCCGGTGCTGCCGACCGGGGCCGGCCACGATGCCGGGGTCCTGGCCGCCCGGCTGCCCGCGGCCATGCTCTTCGTGCGCAACCCCACCGGCGTCTCGCACTCGCCCGCCGAACGGGCCGAGCCCGCGGACTGCGAGGCCGGAGTCGTGGCGCTCGCCGCCGTACTCGAAGATCTGGCCGGCCAGTGACCGGGCCGCCGGGGCCAGCCGGTCCGGCCGGGCCAGCGGGCCCAGAGTCCACCGGGCCGGCCGGGTCCCCGGGTCCAGCCGCGTCCGCGGGTCCAGCCGGGCCGGCCCGGCCGGTCCGGCGCTGGCGCGCCGAGCTGGCCTGGCTGCCCGGTCAGGGTGTCCTGCCGGACGTGCTGATCGAGGCGGCCGGCGACCGGTTCACCGCGATCACCCCGAGGGCCGCGCCGGGCCACGCTCCCGGCGCGACCCGGCTGCCGGGCCTCACCCTGCCCGGCCTGGCCAACGCGCACTCGCACGCCTTCCACCGCGGGCTGCGCGGCATCACCCAGGCTGGCCAGGGCACGTTCTGGACGTGGCGGGAGCGGATGTACGAGCTGGCCGCCCGGCTGGATCCGGCCAGCTACCTGGCCCTGGCCCGGGGTACCTACGCCGAGATGGCGCTGGCCGGCATTACCTGCGTCGGCGAGTTCCATTATCTGCACCATGGCCCCGGCGGTACCCCGTACGCGGATCCGAACGAGCTGGGCAAAGCCATGATCGCCGCGGCGGGTGAGGCCGGGATCCGGATCACCCTGCTGGACACCTGCTACCTGTCCGGCGGCCTGGATCCGGGCGGCTCGCCGGTGCCGCTGGCCGGGCCGCAGCTCCGGTTCGGAGACGGGGACGGCGAGCGGTGGGCGGCCCGGGCCGACGCACTCGGCGCCGACTCCCGCGGCATGCTTGGCCCGCTGGCCCGGGCCGGGGCCGCGATTCACTCGGTGCGGGCGGTGCCGCCGGACCAGATGCAGCCGGTGATCGCCTGGGCGCAGCGCCATGGCGCTCCGCTGCACGCGCACCTGTCCGAGCAGACGGCGGAGAACCTCGCGTGCGTGGCGGCCTACCGCGCGACGCCCGCCGAGGTGCTGCACGAGGCCGGCGCGCTCGGTCCCCGCGCCACCGTGGTGCACGCCACCCACCTGGCCGGCCGGGATGTCGAACTGCTCGGCGGGAGCCGCACCTTCGCGTGCTTCTGCCCGACGACCGAGGCGGACCTGGCCGATGGCATCGGGCCCGCGCGCGCGCTGGCGTCAGCGGGCAGCCGGCTCAGTCTCGGCAGTGACAGCCAGGCCGTGGTCGACATCTTCGAGGAGGCCAGGCGGGTGGAACTCGGCGAGCGCCTGGCCAGCCAGCGGCGCGGCCACTTCACCGCCGCCGAGCTGGCCACGGCGGCGACCGCGGACGGGCACGCCGGCCTGGGCTGGCCGGACGCGGGGGAGATCGTCGCCGGGGCGCTGGCCGACCTGGTCACTGTCGGCCTGGATGGCCCCCGGCTGGCCGGGCTGGCGCCGGATACCGCGCTGGAGTCGGTGATCTTCGCGGCGACCGCCGCCGACGTCCGCAACGTAGTGGTCGGCGGCCGGGACGTGGTGCGCGATGGGCGGCACCAGCTGATCAGGGATGTTCCCGCTGCCCTATCCTCCGCCATCCGCGCCGTCCTGGACTGATCGCGCCCGCCCGCTCTCGCTGGCGGTGCGGCCCTGGCCTCCTCGGCCGGCAGCCGGCGGCCCGGTCTGGGCTCAGGGGCGGGCGGAAGGCGGCGGCAGGTCGGCCTTGGTGCGCGCGGCGATCTCGCGCAGCCATTCCTCGGTCCAGCTGAGCCGCCCGTCGCGGAGTTCGCTGGCCAGTGACCGGATCCAGGACAGCTCCGCGCGCAGCAGCGCGGTCCGGTACTCGTCCTCGATCACGAACAGGCGCGGCAGGAATTCCGTTGTCGCGGCCATCGTGGTGCCGATCCTGGCCAGCTCATGTTCCAGGCCGGCTACGCGTGCCTCAAGCTGGGTCGCGGCATCCTCGGGTTCCAGCAGGAACATGAACGACAGCGCGGCCGGGAACTCGGGGAAGTCCTTGGCCGGCCTGGCCAGCATGTCGCGCATCCACGCCGGGATGCTCCGCCGCCCGGCCTCAGTTAGCTGGTAGACCGTGCGCTCCGGCCAGTTCTCGTCCCGCTCGGTCTCGCGCACGCTGATCAGCCCGTCGCGGAGCAGGCGCTCGATCGTCTGGTAGATGCTCGCCCGCTGCCGGACGTTGACCACCTCGTCCTTGCCCCGCGCCTTGATCAGCTGCTGCATCCGGTAGGGGTGCATCGGCTCCTCGTAGAGCATGGACAGCACGACGAGCGCGAGCGGCGAGCGCCGCGTGGGACCCGGCATAGGGAGAATCTTACTAGTGATAAATGTCGTCGGAGCTTTGCAGCGCCGGAACTTGCCACTGCGGCGAAGTTCTCCGAGGCGCGGGTGTGGCACGATGCGCAGGTGAGCCTCCTGATCACGAACATCGGCGAGCTGGTCACGAATGCGCCGCCGGACGGTGGGTGGTCGGACAGTGGAGCGCCGGACGGCGGGGGAGCAGCCGTCGGCGGACGGGCCGGTTCTGGGGCCTTCGCGTCCGTTACTGATGCGGCGCTGGTGATCGAGGCCGGGCGGGTCGCCTGGACCGGGAACGCCGCCAACGCGCCGGCCGCCGACGAGGCCGCTGACGCCGCGGGCCGGGCGGTGCTGCCCGGGTTCGTCGACTCGCACGCGCACCTGGTATTCGGCGGGGAGCGGGGGGCGGAGTTCGCCGCCCGGATGGCGGGCCTGCCCTACCAGGCCGGCGGCATCCGCTCGACCGTCGCCGCGACCAGGGCGGCCACCGATGACCAGCTCCGGGCGAATCTGCGGAAGCTGGCCGCCGAGCTGCTCTCCCAGGGCACGACCACGTTCGAGTGCAAGTCCGGGTACGGCCTGACCGTGCCGGACGAGGCACGCAGCGTCGCCCTCGCCGCGGAGGTCACCCCGGAGGTGACCTACCTGGGCGCGCATGTCGTCCCGCCGGAGTTCGACCGCGATCCCGGCGGCTATGTGGACCTGGTCTGCGGCGCGATGCTGGACGCGTGCGCGCCGCACGCGCGCTGGGTGGACGTTTTCTGCGAGCGGGGCGCGTTCGGCCCGGACGAGGCCGCCGCCGTGCTCACCGCCGGCATGGCGGCCGGCCTGCAGCCCCGGCTGCACGCCAACCAGCTTGGCCCGGGCCCGGGCGTGCAGCTCGCCGTGCAGCATGGTGCCGCCTCGGCGGATCACTGCACGTACCTCGACGATGCGGATGTCGCCGCGCTGGCGTCATCGGCGACGGTCGCTACCTTGCTGCCTGGGGTGGAGTTCTCCACCCGGCAGCCGTATCCGGACGCGCGGCGGCTCCTCGGCGCGGGGGCCACGGTGGCGATCGCCACCGACTGCAACCCCGGCTCCTGCTTCACCTCCAGCATGCCGTTCTGCATCGCGCTGGCGGTGCGCGAGATGCGGATGACGACCCAGGAGGCGGTGTGGGCCGCGACGGCCGGCGGCGCCCGCGCGCTGCGCCGGGCCGATGTCGGCCACCTCGGCGTCGGCGCGCGCGCCGACCTGATCATGCTCGACGCGCCGTCGCACGCCTACCTGGCCTACCGGCCGGGCGTCCCGCTGATCGCGGCGGTCTGGCGGGCCGGGGAGCGCGCCGCCAGGTAACGCTCGGGAGCCACTTACAGAAGGCGGGGAAGTAGGCGCAGGCCTACCCCGGGAGTGGGTACCGACCTATAGCGGCCAGCGCGCCGGCCAGCCACGATGGGGACCAGCGGCCAGTACACGCGCGGGCAGCAACGCCGAAGGAGCCGGGCATGCCGGAGCTGACCATTCTTATTACGGCCTACATCGCCGGATGCGTCGCGGTCGCGCTACGCCGGGAACGAGCGCGCGGGGCGACCGCGACGACCCTGCCGGGCCGCCTTCGCGGCCTCGGCTGGGGCGTTTTGCTGCTCCCCGTGGCGCTGACCGGATTCGGGCTGCTGGGAGGCAACCACCTGCCGACGTTTACCGCGCTGCTGCTGGCCGGGATCGCGGTCGTGTTCGCGCCCGCCCGGGCCGCGAAGGTACTTCCCTTCGCGCTGCTGGCGCTCGGGTTCGACGGATTCGTGCTCGCGCTCCGGTACGAATACGGGTCCAACGCCGGGATCCTGTACGGCGTCGTGGCGGCCGGCGCGGGCTCCTGGCGTACCCACCTGGTCCTGCCGCAGGCCATGGTGTTGCTCGCGGCCGGCGCATGGCTGCTAGCGCGCACGGCCGACCGGCAGTCCCGGCTGGCCCGGGTACTGCTCGGCCCGCCGCCGGGCACGGCGGGCGCCCGGCCGCACCCGCCCTGGAGCCTGGCGCTGATCCCCCTGGCGGGCCTCGCCCTCGAGCTGTTCGGCCCGAACTGGCTCTTCGGCGCGGGCCGGTGGAGCGATCTCAGCATCGCGGCGATCATGCTGCTCATCACGCTGGTGCTGGTGAGCCTGCTCCCGGCCGTGGCCGCGGATTTCGCGGTGGCCGGGCTGGTCGGCCTCGGGATCTACGGGATCGTCCTGGCCGTGCACTGGACCGGCCTGGCCGGGCCGCGCTATCGCGACGTGCTGTACGGCGCGGTCTATGTCACCAACTGGCCGCTGGCCATGCTGGCCGGGGTGCAGGGCGCGGTGCTGCTGGCCTTCGGCCTCTGGCTGGTGCCGCGCGCGCTCGACTCGCGTACCAGAGCACTCCTCTGGCCGGTGCCGGCCCCGGACGTAGCGCTCGCGGGCCGGGTGGAGCAGCTGACGCAGACCCGGGCCGACGCGGTCGACACCGCCGCCGCCGAGCTGCGGCGGGTGGAACGGGACCTGCACGATGGCGCCCAGGCCCGGCTGGTCGCGCTCGGAATGAACCTGCGCGCCGCGCAGCGGCTGATCCCGGGCAGCCCGCAGGCCGCGGCCGAACTGGTCGCCGAGGCGATCCAGACGTCGTCCAAGGCGCTGACCGAGCTACGGGACCTGGTCCGCGGCATCCACCCGCCGGTGCTGGCCGACCGAGGCCTCGGCGACGCGGTGCGGGCCCTCGCGCTGGACACCCCGCTGCACACTGAGACCGACATCGACGTGCCCGGGCGGCTCGACGCGCCGGTGGAATCGGCGTGCTACTTCGCGGTGGCCGAGGCGCTCACCAACGCGGTCAAGCACTCCGGCGCGCGGCACGTGCAGATCCGGATGCAGCACGCGGCCGGCCTGCTGCGGATCGAGGTCACTGACGACGGGGCCGGCGGCGCGGACCCGCGTAACGGCTCCGGGCTGAGCGGCCTGGAGCGGCGGCTGGGTACATTCGACGGCATACTCGCGGTGAGCAGCCCGCCCGGGGGACCCACCATCGTGGTCATCGAGGTGCCATGCGCGTTGTCATCGCCGAAGATCTCTTCCTGCTGAGAGACGGGCTGGTCCGGCTCCTGCAGGCGCACGAATTCGAGATCGCCGCCGCCGTCGACAACGGGCCCGGGCTGCTGCGCGCGCTGCTGGAGCAGCGGCCGGACGTCGCGATCGTGGACGTCCGGCTGCCGCCGACCTTCACCGACGAGGGGCTGCGCACCGCGATCGAGGCCCGGCGGCAGCGGCCCGGGCTGCCGGTTCTGGTGCTGTCCCAGTACGTCGAGCAGCTGTACGCCCGTGAGCTGCTGGCCGACCAGGCCGGCGGGGTCGGCTACCTGCTCAAGGACCGCGTGTTCAGCGACGATCAGTTCATCGAGGCGCTGCGCACGGTGGCCGGCGGCGGCACCGTCCTCGACCCGGAAGTGATCTCCAAGCTGCTCGGGCGGCGCTCCGGCGACGAGCCAATGGCCCTGCTGACGCCGCGCGAGCGCGAGGTTCTCGCGCTGATGGCCGAGGGCCGGTCGAACAGCGCGATCGCGCAGCGCCTGTTCGTCTCGGAGAAGGCGGTGAGCAAGCACAGCACGAGCATCTTCATCAAGCTCGACCTGCCGCCGTCGGACGACGACAACCGCCGGGTCCTCGCCGTCCTCGCCTACCTGAGCGGCTGAGCGCTGAGCGCCGGGTAGCCGTTGCGGAACCTGAGCAGCGGCTGGCCGCCGGCCGCGGCATAAGGGACAGCGGTGACCCGCGCGATGACCAGCAGGTGATCCCCGGCCGGGATCCGCTGGCTGACCTCGCACTCGATCGCGGCGAGCCCGCCGTCCGCGATCAGCGCCCCGGACAGCTCGCCGCGCCGGTACGGCACGTCGTCCAGCATCAGCCGCGCCCCCGGACGGCCGGACACCGCGAACCGCCCGGCCAGCATCCGCTGGCCTTCCGCCAGCAGGGTCACGGCGAACTGGTCAACCCTGCGTAGCAGCTCGGCCGGATAAGAATCAGACATCAGGCAAACGAGCACGAGCGGCGGCTCGGCCGACACCGGGCAGAACGCGCTCACGGTGGTCCCGACGTCATCCCGCCCGTCGGCCACGGTCACCAGCGTGACGCCCGAGGCGAAAGCCGTCAGCACATCAGCAACGCCGCCCGGGTAGCCGGCCGCCATCCGTTCCGTCACTCGAAAGCCCAGCCTCCGGGCAGCGTTAGCGGTCCGTGCGGCGAGAATCCCGCCTGTGCGGCAAGCCGCCACACCGGCCCCCAGCTCTCCGTCAGCAGGCCGGCCGCCAGCCCCGCGGCCGCCGCGGACCGGCCGTCGCTGGAGCCCGCCGGCCGGAGCCGGTCCAGCGGCCGCACCCGCGGGTAGATCCGCAGCGGCGCGCCGGGCGGCAGGCCGGCCCGGGTCCGGGCCAGCGCGGCGGCCCGGTCCAGCCCGCCCAGCTCATCGACCAGCCCGTTGGCCAGCGCGTCCGCGCCGGTCCAGACCCGGCCCCGGGCCAGCTCGTGCACCCGCTCGGCGGACATCCCGCGGCCGGCCGCCACCTTGCCGGTGAAGTCCGCGTAGATGTGATCGAGCCAGGCGTTGACCAGCGACCACTCCTCCTCGCTGAACGGGCGGCTGGTCGTGAACATGGCCGAGTGCGCGCCTTCGGCGACCGAATCGGTGGTCACCCCGGCCCGGCCGAGCAGCTCGGTGACCACCGGCTTGCCGGACAGCACGCCGATCGAGCCGGTCACCGTGCCGGGCTGCGCCACGATCGCATCCGCGGCCATCGAGATGAAGTAGCCGCCGGAGGCCGCCACATCGCCCATCGACACCACGACCGGCTTGCCGGCCGCCCGGGCGCGCACCACCTCACGCCAGATCGTGTCGGAGGCGACGTAGGAACCGCCCGGGCTGTTGACCCGCAGCACGATCGCGCGCGCCCGGTCATCGTTGATCGCCGACCGCAGCGCCGAGGCAATCGTGTCCGACCCCATCGCGCCGCCGGACAGCGGCCCGTGCCCGCTGCGGCCCCGCCTGATCGGGCCGGTCGCGTAGATAAGCGCGACGGAATCCGGCCGCGGCACCGGCCGCGGCCGGACTCGCTCCGGCAGCTTGCGGGCCCGCTCCGCGAGCGCGTGCGAGCGCTGGTAGCGGCCGACGTACTGCAGGATGGCTTCCTTCCCGGCCTGCTTGCGGACGCTGGAGTACACCTCGTCCCGGTAGCCGAGCGTGTCCACCAGGCCCGCCTCCAGCGCCTGGCCGCTGAGGAACGGGCCACGGTCGATCAGCTCACGGGCGCGGGCCGGATCGATCCCGCGGCGGCTGGCGATCGCCTCGGTCAGCTGCTCGATCACGGACACCGTCATCCGCTCGGTGGCTTCCCTGGCCGGCCCGGTGAAGCTGCGCTCGGTGAACTGGTCGGCCGCGTTCTTGTACTCGTGCCGCTTGCCGACCTGGAACTCCACCCCGAGCCGGTCCAGCGTGCCGCGGTAGAACCTGCGCTCGACCGCGATCCCGGTCAGCCCGAGATCGCCGGACGGCTGCAGCCAGATCGCGTCGAAGGCGGTGGCCAGGTAGTACGGCACGTTCCCGGCCGAGAACTCACCGAAGGTCTCCGCCCAGGCGACCGTCAGCTTGCCGGCCTCGCGGAACTCCGCGATCGCGGCGCGCAGTTCCTGGACCGTGGCCAGGCCGATGCTCTGGCCGCCGACCTTGGCCACGAGCGCCTTGACCCGGTCGTCGTCACGGGCGCGGCGCAGGCCGTCAAGCACGTCAGCCAGCAGCGTCCGGCGGCGCGCCAGCACCGCCGACAGCGGGTCGGCCGGGCGTTCCTCGGCGAGCCCCTCGGTGAGATCGAGTTCCAGGATCAGCGGCGCCGTCCGGCGCTGGCGCAGCTTGCTGATCTGATCCGCAATTATCGACTCGGCCATGGGCTCAGCCTATGCGGCACCGATGCGGCCCGGGCTGGCCGTCGGCTATCGTCAGCCGCCATGGCCAATCGGGATGGCGACGGCTGGGTCAGGTGCGCGCAAGGTCACCGGCACTGGGGCCGGTTCGGCGCGGCCGGGCTGCTCGCGTACGTGCCAGCGGCCAGCGGCGACGCCACCGTGCTGCTGCAGCGCCGGAGCCTGTGGGGCAACCACCCGGGCACCTGGGGGCCGCCGGGCGGAGCCATGGACAGTCACGAGTCCGCGGTGCACGCCGCGCTGCGCGAGGCCGCCGAGGAATGCGACATTCCGGCCGCGGAGGTCAGCGTCAGCGGAATCCTGCGCGACGATCACGGTGGCTGGTCGTACCAGACGGTGATCGCGGCGGCCCGGTGGCCGTTTCCGGTGCGCAGCGCGAGTGCGGAGACCAGCGAGGTCGGCTGGATCAGGGCGGATGATGTCGGCCGGCTGGACCTGCATCCCGGGTTCGCCGAGCAATGGCCGTCGCTGCGGGCCTGGCTGGCCCCGCTGACGGTCATCGTGGACGTGGCGAACGTGATGGGCTCGCGGGCCGACGGCTGGTGGCGGGATCGGGCGGGTGCCGCCGTCCGGCTGCACGGCGAGCTGGCCGCGCTGGCCGCGGCCGGCCTCCCCGGGCTGCCCGCGTCGATCGCGGGGCCGGTGCTGGAGCGCTGGTTCCCCGGTTACGTGATGGTGCTGGAAGGAGCGGCACGGGCGGCGGCCGGCCGCTTGCCCCGCCACCCGGACGACCGGCCCGCCAGGCAGCCGGCCGCGCCAGCACCGAACGGGCTGCCGGCTGCGGGGCAGGTCAGGGCCATTACCGCGGTCGGCTCGGGCGACGACCTGATCGCCGACCTGGCCGCGAGGCTTCCCGGCCGCCGCCTGGTCGTTACCGCCGACCGGGAACTGCGCGGCCGCTGCGAGGCCGCTGGCGCAGCCGTGAGTGGTCCTCGCTGGCTGCTCGGCATGCTCTGACTCGGCTGCTCTGACTCGGCTGCTCTGACTCGGCTGCTCTGACTCGGCCCGCGCTGGCCTCGAACCGTCCGGCCCGCTCCGGCGCGCGACCCTGCCCGGGGTACCTCGACTGGGGTTGTTCGTATAGTCGGGATGTGCAGGCTTTCGAGTCGGTGTCCACCTGGCGGCAGCCTGCCCCGGCGCCGGCCTCGGCCGTGCGGACGAACCTCATCAATGACGTTGCCCGCCAGGTGACGCTCCTGCGCCCGGGCCGGCTCCGAGTCGCTATTGACGGCCTGACCGCGGCGGGCAAGACAAGCTTCGGGCACGAACTCGCGGCCGCCGTGCGGAACCTGGGCCGTCCCACCCTGCGCGCGTCGCTTGACGACTTCAAGAACTCGTGGCGGGACGCCCGCGAGCTGGGCTATGACCGGCTGAGCGGCGAGGGCTACTACCGCAATGCCTACGACTTCCGTTCCGCCCGGGAATTGCTGCTCGGCCCGGCCGGTCCCGGCGGTTCCGGCAAGGTAGTGCTCTGCGGCCGCGACCCGCTGACCGGCGAGGACCACCGGGACAAGGCAGTCAGCGCTCCGGCTGGCGCGGTGCTGATCGTCGACTCGGTGTTCGCGTTCCGCCCGGAGTACAACGACCTGTGGGACTACCGGATCTGGCTCGACGTGGACGCGGAACTTGCCCTGAGCCGCGGTATCTCGCGTGATACGGCCATGGAGGGCGCCGAGGAGGCGGCCCGGGTGCACCGGGACCGCTACCACGCTGCGGAGATGATTTACCGGGCCGAAGTGCGCCCCCCGTCGCTGGCGGACCTCGTGATCGACAACCGTGACTTCGCCAACCCCCGGATCCTGAGCCGCCGCGGTGCCTGACGGCCGGTTCCCGCTCGGAGCGGTGGTGACGACCGCCGGCCTGGACGGCAGCCCGCATCGGCTGCTGCGGACGCTGCGCGAGCAGGAGCCAGTCTCCTGGCTGCCCGCGCTGGGCGGCTGGCTGGTGACCAGCCACGATCTCGCCTCGCGGGTGATGCGTGACAGCGAGCTGTTCACCGTGGACGATCCGCGGTTCTCGACCGCCCGGGTGGTCGGCCCGTCGATGCTCTCGCTCGACGGCGCGGCGCACCGGCGGCACCGCGATCCGTTCACCCAGGCGTTCCGCGGCGCTGAGGCCAGCGCCCTGGAGTCTTTCGCCGTGGCCACGGCCGGCCGCCTGGTGGCCGGGATACGCAAGGACGGCCGGGCCGAGCTGCGCCGCAGCCTGGCCGGCCCGCTGGCGGTCGCCGTCGTCGCCGAGCTCCTCGGCGTGGCCGAGACCGAGCCTGCGGTGATCTTGTCCTGGTACGACGCCATCGTCAGCGCGGTGACGGCGCTGTCGGCCGAGCCCAGCCGGGGCAGCCCGCCCGCCGTCGCGTCCCCGGCCGGCGAAATGCCTTCCCCCGCCTCCGCCGGGGGCACCGCCTCCACCATCGCCACCACCGACACTTCTTCTTCCTCCTTCACGACCGTCAACACGGGGAGCGCCTACCAGGCCGGCCGTGGGGCGTTCGGTGCGCTGCGGGCCAGCATCGAGGAAGTGATCGGCCGCCGCGGCGCGTCCTCGCTGCTCGCCGCGGCGGCCGGGAGCGGCGGCCTGAGCACGGATGAGGTGGTGTCGAATGCGGCGGTCCTGATGTTCGGCGGGATCGAAACCACCGAGGGGATGATCTGTAACGCGATCCTGCACCTGCTCAGCGACCCGGGGCAGCTCGGCCTGGTCCGGGGCGACCGGCAGTTGCTGTCCGGCGCGGTCGAGGAGTCGCTGCGGCTGGAGCCGTCGGCGGCCGTGGTCGATCGCTACGCCACCGCCGACGTGCCGCTGGGCACCGCCCGGATCCGGTGCGGCGACCTGGTCATCGTGTCGATTGCGGCCGCGAACCGGGACCCGGCGGTTTTCGCCGACCCCGATCGGTTCGATATCCGGCGGGTGAACGCCCGGCAGAATCTCGGCTTCGCGCGCGGACCGCACTTCTGCCCGGGCGCGCAGCTAGCTCGCATCGAGACCCGCGCCGCGATCGAGGCGATGCTGGATCAGCTGCCCGGCCTGCGCCTGGACCAGGAGCAGCCCGCCTCGCCACGCGGGCTGGTCTTCCGCAAGCCCCCCACCTTGCACGTCCGCTGGCCGCTCTAGCCGGCCACGCTCCAGCCGGACTGCAGGCGCTATCAGGCCGCGCCCTTATGCCACCTGGACGGACCGCTTCGCGAGGCCGAGCCAGTAGCCGGTAATGGTGGTGACCGGCGGAGCCGGGCTATCACCCGCGCCCAGCGTCACGAACAGCGGAGCAAAATGTTCCGTAGTGGGGTGGGCATACCGGGCTCCTGGCGCGCTGCGGAACGAGGCCAGCGCGTCGATATCGTCCCGGTCCAGCGCCTCGCCCGCCCAGTGATCGAACTCAGTCGACCAGCCGGGCGGCGGCGCGTCGAAGCGGAAGTCCCGCAGGAAGGGCAGCCCGTGGGTGAGGAAGCCGCTGCCGATGATCAGGACGCCCTCGTCCCGCAGCGGCCGCAGCTTCTCGCCGATGCTCAGCAGCCGTCCGGGGTCCAGGGTCGGCATGGAAATCTGCAGTACCGGGATGTCCGCGTCCGGGTACATGACGGTCAGCGGCACGTAGGCACCGTGGTCGAGGCCGCGGTCCGGCTGATCCATGATGGGCTCGCGGCCCGATAGCAGGGCGCGGACCCTGGCGGCCAGGTCCGGGCTGCCCGGGGCCGGGTACTGGGCCCGGTAGTAGCGCTCGGGAAACCCGCCGAAGTCGTAGATGAGCGGCACGCCGTCCCTGGTCGCGCCGATAGTCAGCGGCGCGGATTCCCAGTGCGCCGACACCATGAGGATGGCCCGGGGCCGCGGCAGGCCTCGCGCCCACCCTTCCAGCTGAACCACCCAGAGCGGGTCATCGACCAGTGGCGGCGCGCCGTGACCCAGGTAGATCGCCGGCATCCGGCCGGGGATGATAGCCGTGGCCGCTAGGTCGGTGACCTGCTGCGCCGCGGCGGGCGGCACCTGCTCATGCTCGGGCGCCTCGGCGCGGAGTTCCTCGTCCATGGATGCTCCTTACCCGGTATTGGCATCTACCCGGTATTGGCGTCTTACCCGATTTGGCGTCGTTCCAGCTTGCCTGCGCACGGGGCCCGTTCGCTTATTCTGCTCGTTCGCTGCCCGCCCGGGCCCGTTCGGTGCGCCCATCCCGAGTAGAACTAATATCCTGGCATCCACTATATTGCTGGTATGGCTGACGGGCTCATGACGGGGCAGGCGTTCTTCGTGCTGACTGCGTTGGCCGATGGCCCGCGGCACGGGTACGGCATCGTGGGCGAGGTGGCCGAACTGTCGCGGGGGCGGGTGAAGCTGAAGATCGGCAGCCTGTACGGGGTGCTGGAACGGCTGGCCGCGCAGGGGCTGATCGAGCCGGACCGGGAGGAAGCGCAGGATGGCCGGCTGCGCCGTTATTACCGGCTGACCCGGGACGGGCGGGCCGCGCTGGCGCAGGAGGCTGAGTTGCGGGCGGCTACCGCGCGGGTGGTGCGGGCCAGGCTGGGCCGGCTGGGCCCGGAGGCGGCCGGATGAGCGGCGATCTGGAGCGCCGGTACCGGCGGGTGCTGCGGCTGCTGCCCGGCTGGTACCGGGAGCGGTGGGAACAGGACATGGTCGCCACGTTCCTGGACAGCTGGCTGACCGGCGACGCCCACACCGACGAGTGCGTCCTGGAGTTCTGCAAGCCGGCCTGGGCGGAGGTCGCCAGCGTGGTGCTGCTGGCCGGCCGGCTGTACCTGGGCGGCCCGGACACTCCGCGTCGGCACGCCTGGGGCGAGGCCCTGCGGCGCGCGGTGCTCGCCGTGCTGCTGGTACACGCGGTGCTGGCCGCTGACGTGCTGGTGTTCCTGGTCCGGGGCCGCCGTCTGGTCGGCTGGCTGCCCGCGCCGCCGGGGAGCCTGGTGGTCACGCCGGCCGGCGTCTGGGCCATGGTGTATTGCCTGGTGTGCGTCGCCTGGATCGCGATTTTCGTGTCGCTGGCCCGCGGGCACTACGCCGTGGCCCGGGTCCTGGCGGCACTGGCCATCGTCCCCGGCCTGGTCGCCCTGCTGCAAGCCCAGCGCACCGGCATCATGCCGGCGCCGTTCGGGTCCTGGGTCTTCTGGGTGCTGGTCGATCTGGTCCCGGTCCTGGCCATGACCGCGTTCCACCGGGACGCCCCGCGGGCGGCGCCCGGGCTCTGGCTGCTGGCCCTGCCCGCTGGCTACGTCCTGGTGTACGGGCCGCTGCTGGCGCTGCAGGCGACCGGCAGCTCCGCCTGGCTGCCGGACTTCCCCGGGCTGTGCTGCATCCTGGTCAGCCTGGCCTGCCTGGCGTGCGCACTCATGGCCCGGTCCCGCCCGGCCGCCGGCCCGGGGCCGTGGTCGCTGACCCTGGCCCTGCTGGCGGCCGTCGCCGGGGCGTACCGGATTGCCTCGCTCACCGGCTACCTGAACGACCCGCACCTGATCAACGTGAGCCTGGCCGAACTGCTGATCATGCTGACCGCCGTCGCGCTGGTCGTCCCCGGCGCTGTCCGCGCCCAGGCCGCAACGCCCGCACCGCCACCGCACCCGCACGGCACAGCTGCCTAGGGGGGACCAGGAAATGTGCCCAGGGAGGACCAGGGGAATGCCGCTCCAGCGCCCGCCCGGCCCGCTGTCCGTCCTGGTCGGCGCGCTGGCCGCCGCCGGCCTCATCCTGGCCGCGGCCGGCTGCAGCAACGTCACCCCGCTCGGGCCGGAACCTTCGCCAGTGAGCCTGCCGCCGGCCCGCCCGCTGGGCTCGCCGATCAGCGTGCAAGTCATGCGCAGCCAGCCCCCCACGCCAACGGGCCAGTGCCCGGCCGGCTCCGTCGCGCTCTACGGGTCGGAGCCCAACGTGCCGCGGGCCGCGGTGGCTACGTCCCGCCCCGTGCCGGTGGGCGCCGGGAGCACGGCCGCCGCCCCGCCGCCCACGCCATCGCGGCCGCCGCCGGGCGTAGCGTGCTACCGTCCGGCCGGAACTCCGGTAACGATCACTTCGGCGGCGGTCTCCCCGGTCACCACCAGCCGGAACCAGCCGGGGCCCGCCTGGTACGAATTCGTGGTCGCCTTTCCCGCCGCCGACGTGCCGGCGCTGACCGCGGACATCCATCGGGCCTATGACGCTGGCGATGCCATCGGCATGAGCGTGGCCGGCCAGCTCTGGCAGGCCCCGCAACTACGACGCAAGTTCATCGCCCTCCGGGCGGAACAGATCAACCTGCTCAGCCGGAATCAGGCCGTCCAGCTTTACCACCTGCTCGTTCCGGCCAGCTGATCGCGCCTGGCGGTGCCGGTCCGGTGGCCGGTGCCGCACGCGTTCACGTGCTCGTAGCCGGCTCGCCCGTGCCGTAGCATCTGCCGCGTGCCGGATGAATGGCAATGGGACGAGACGCTCTACGCGGGCAGCGCCGCTTTTTATCCGGTGGGACGGATGCCCTACCCGGCTGAGCTGGCTGGCGCGCTCGCGGACGAGCTTGGCCTCGACGGGTCAGGACGGCTGCTTGATGCGGGCTGCGGTCCCGGATCCCTGACCCTGCTGCTGGCGCCGCTGTTCGACCAGGCGGTCGCGATCGACGCCGACCGGGGGATGATCGCGCAAGCACGGGAGGAAGCACGCCGAGCCGGGGTCGGCGCGGTCAGCTGGCGGCAGCTGCGGGCCGAGGAACTCCCGGCCGGCCTCGGCATGTTCCGGCTGGTCACCTTCGCGCAGTCGTTCCACTGGATGGACCGGGCCCGGGTGGCGAACGCCGTCCGCGGCATGATCGAGCCGGGCGGCGCGTGCGTCCTTATCCATGCGACCACGCATGAGGGCGTCGCCAGCAACGACGGCCTGCCCAGCCCGCGTCCGCCGCGGGATGCCATCGGCAGGCTCGTGGCCAGGTATCTCGGCCCCGACCGCCGGGCGGGCCAGGGCACGCTGCCGTCGGGTCCTCCGTACGGAGAGGAAATCGTGATGCAGGAGGCCGGCTTCACCCGGGCGGACCTGGTCGAGACCGGCGGCGGCATGATCACGGAACGGACCGAGGATGAGGTGGTGGCCTCGGTCTTCTCGCTGTCCAGTGCCGCTCCGCACCTGTTCGGCGACCGCCTGCCCGCGTTTGAGCGGGACCTGCGCGGCATTCTCCGGGCGGTGTCCCCGTACGGTCATTTCTCGGAGCGGACGCATGCGGTCGCGCTGGATATCTGGCGCCCGTAACCCGGGCCGGGCGTTAGGGCCGCGGCAGGACCGGCAGCAGGATGCGCGCCGGGTGCTGTGCGTCGCAGAAGATCTCGAACTGGCAGCGCAGCGCCCTGCTCGCCGTGCCGAAGGGCTCATCCGTGCCGAGGTTGCGGGCGAACCGCGGGAACGCGCCGCCGCTGACCTGGACGCGGATCCGGTGCCCGGCCTGGATCCGGTAGGCGGTCGGAAAGAGTTCCACGTCCACGGCCAGGACGCCGTCGTCGCCGGCCCGGACGTCGGGGGCGGGCACGGTCTGCGGGCTGAGCCGCCGGATGCCGTCCACGATGTTGCGGGAGACGCCCTTGGCATCGACATCGCAGATCCGGACGAAGAGGTCGGCGTACTGACGGCCAGTTCGCACGAAGATGCGGGCGCTGACCGGCCCGACCAGGTCCTGGCCAGCGAGGAAAGGCGTGCTGGTATAGGTCAGGACGTCGGGCCGGGCTTCGATCGCGGCGTTGTCGACCTGCTTGGCCGGCGGCTGCAGCAGCGGCCCTCCGGCTGACGGCGTCGGGTCCGCCGGGTTGTAGGTAAACGTGCCGGGCTCGGCGGCACTGGGCTCGGGGTTCAGGCTCAGGCCGCCCGCGGCGCGCAGGTAGTAGGCCGTGCTCACGGCGGGCGGCGGCCACTCCTCGAAATCCAGCCAGGTATCGGCCATCTGGAGGTAGAGCCGCACCGGCGCGCCCGCGGGCGGCGGGCCGCCGCGCAGGTGATGGTCCAGCCAGGCGATGTCCTGGCGGGCGATGGCCCCGGCTTCGCTGGGCTCGCCGTGCAGCCAGGGGCCGACCGTGATCCGGGCCGTAACGCCGGCCGCCCGGATCGCCGCGTAATCGCGCAGCTGCCAGGGCAGGAACAGGTCCCACCATCCGGTGACCATGCTGGTCGGCGGAAGCCGGGTCAGGTCGGCGCCGTCGTGATCCGCGCCCGCCCAGAACTCGTCGCCCGGGGATGCGTGGTCGACGAAGTCCCGCCAGAATGCGACCGGCGCGCCCGCCACATCCACGTCGGCGGCCTGCAGCGGAACTTTCCGCAACGCCCGTTTCATCTTCAGCGCCTGGCGCGGGCTGGGCACGGGGCCGAGCAGGCCGCCCCGTTCCTGATTGCCGATGAGCCCGGTCCAGCCCAGCGCATTCTGCAGGCCGGGCGCACCATGCTTGTAGAACGAATCGGTCATTTTCGCGGCGGTGATGTTGAGCGAGACCGACCGCAGCGGCGGATCGACATACGGCGCAACGGCCCACTGGGCGTGGCCCAGGTAGCTGGCGCCGGCCATCGACACCTGGCCGTCGCACCACGACTGATCGCGCAGCCACGCCACGGTGGCCAGGCCGTCCTCCTGCTCGGTCATGAACGGGCGGAACTGGCCGCCCGAGCCGAACGTCCCGCGGGTGCTCTGGATGAACACCTGGAAGCCGCGCCGCGCCAGCGGCCAGGCGAACAAAGCGGCCGTGAAACCGGTCCGGCCGTAAGGCGAGCGGATCAGCACCACCGGAAGCGGCCGGTCCGGCCCGGCCGGCCGGTAGTGATCGCCCAGCAGGACCACGTCGTCCGGCATCCGGACCGCGACATTGGGCCGTACCACGTAGGGCGTCGCCGCACCGGGAATGCCCATCAGGCGGTCAACGGCCCGGCCGCCGATGCGGCTCAGCGGTTTCATCAGCCAGCCTCCGCGATGAGTGTCACGACTGCCTCACTGGTGGTCTTCAGGGGGCCGGGGTGTGCCCGGCGAGGACCTGGAGGAGCAGGGCGGTATCTGCGTTTCCGCCGGTCTGGATCACGGCGACGCGCTGACCGGCTACTTCGGAGCGTTCCGCGAGCAGCCCGGCCAGCGCCAGCGCACCGGCCGGTTCCGCGACATTGTGAGTGGTCGCGAACAGGATCCGCATCGCCTCGGCCGCGTCGTCTTCGCTGATGGCCAGGACGCGGGCGGCGCCGGCCCGGATGACCGAGATGGCGTCGGGGTCCGGGACCCGGCAGGCGACTCCGTCGATGAACGTGTTCGCGGTATCGGTCGGGACCACCCGGCCGGCCGTCACCGAATGCGCGGTCGCGGCGGCCTGTTCCGCGACCACCCCGATCACCTCGGTCCGCAGGCCGAGCAGATCCCGCACGCCGATGACGCCGCTGATTCCCGAGCCCATCCCGACCGGGACGTAGACGGCGTCGAGTTCCCCGGCCACGGCGAACAGCTCCCTGGCGTAGGTGGCCACGCCAAGTACCAGATCCGGATGGTAGGGCGGGACGGTTTCCAGCCCGCGCTCGGCGCTGAGCGCGCTGGCATGCTCACGTGCGGCCTGATAGTCGTGGCCGTGCACGATCAGCTCGGCGCCGAAGCCCCGCATCGCCGCGTTCTTGTCCGGGCTGTTGCCCTCGGGGACGACGATGGTGACCGCGATCCCCGCCGCCCGCCCGGCAAACGCCAGGCTCTGGCCGTGGTTGCCGCGGGTGGCCGACACGATGCCCTTGACCTCCGGCCGCCCGGCCCGCAGCCGCTCGGCGTACACCAGGCCGCCGCGGACCTTGAAGGCCCCGGTCGGCGTGTGATTCTCGTGCTTGACCCAGACCTCGGCGCCAACCCGATCGGCGAGCAGCGGCCACGCGTACTGGGGCGTGGGCGGCATCGAGCGGCCGACGATCCCGGCGGCCCAGTCAAGCTCCCCGGAGCTGAATTGCATCCGCTAAGACTGCCATGCCGCCCGGGCAGCCGGGATGATGGCCGGGTGAAAGTCGTGGTGCTCTCGGACACGCACGCGCCCCGGCGCTGGCGGTCGTGCCCGCCGCAGGTCGCCGGGTACCTGCGGGACGCCGATCTCATCCTGCACGCCGGTGACGTCTGCGCCGCCGGGGTGCTGGACGAACTGGCCGCCTACGCGCCGGTCCGGGCGGTGCTCGGCAACAACGACGGACCGGACGTGGCCGCCTGGGGCGCCCCGCCGGACCTGGAGCTTGACCTCGATGGCCTGCGGGTGGCCATGATCCACGACAGCGGCCCGGCCGCCCGCCGCACGGCCCGGCTGCGCCGCCGGTTCCCCGGTGCCGACCTCGTGGTGTTCGGGCACTCGCACATTCCGCTGGACCAGTCGGGTGACGGAGTGCGGATTTTCAACCCGGGCTCGCCCACCGACCGGCGCCGCCAGCCCAGGGGCACCATCGGCATCCTCAGCATCAGCAATGGGCACCTGATCGAGGCCAGCATCGTCCCCGTCACCTGACGCCCGGGTGCGGTTCATGATCCCGGAGGATTGGGCTCGTCCCAGCAAGCTAATCCTCCGTGATCATGAAATCTGGCGCGGGGTTCTCGGGGGCCAGCCAGAGCACGCCCAGCGGCGGAACGGCAATCACGGCGGAGGCCGGCGGCCGTGCCAGGGCTCGGGGATGGCCTCGATGACCCCGAGGTTTCCTACCCCGCTGCCGCCATAGGCAGTCGCGTCGGTGTTGATCACCTCGCGCCACCGCCCGGCGTGCGGGAGCCCGATCCGGTAGGTGAGGTGCGGGCCGCCGGCGAAGTTGGCCACGCAGGCGACCACGCTGCCGTCCAGCCGGCCGGCGTCAGTGCTGCTGCCAGCGACCGCGCCGCCAGCGGCACCGCTGCCAGCGGCACCGCGGCCAGCGGCACCGCGGCCAGCGACCGCGGTCCCAGCATCGCCGCCGGACGCGGCGTCACTGTCCGGGCTGCCGTCCGCCGGGCCAGTGGCGGCCGCGGCGGCCGCGGGGTCAGGGCCCGCCCCAGCGGCAGCGGAGAATCGCAGGAACGACACCACGTTGCCGGCCGAGTCGTTGGCGTCGATCCAGCCGAAGCCGTCCGGCGAGAAGTCATCCGCCCACATCGCGGGATCAGCGCGGTATGCCCCGTTCAAGTCGATAACCAGTCGCTGCAAGCCAGCCTGCAACTCCCCGCCCAGCGAACCCCAGTCCAGGCCCGCTTCCTGCGACCACTCCGACGCCTGCCCGAACTCCGAGCCCATGAACAGCAGTTGCTTCCCGGGGTGCGCCCACATGTAGGCCAGCAGCGCGCGCAGCCCCGCGAACCGGCGCCAGCTGTCACCGGGCATCTTGCCGAGCAGCGACCCCTTGCCGTGCACGACCTCGTCGTGCGACAGCGGCAGGACGAAGTTCTCGCTGAAGGCGTACATCATCGAGAACGTCAGCTCGTTGTGGTGGTAGTTCCGGAACACCGGGTCATGCGCCAGGTAGGCCAGCGTGTCGTGCATCCAGCCGAGGTTCCATTTCAGCCCGAACCCCAGCCCGCCCAGGTGCACCGGCCGGGTGACCCCCGGCCAGGCGGTGGACTCCTCGGCGATCATCACGATGCCCGGCACCCGCCGGTAGCAGGTCGCGTTTACCTCCCGGAGCAGCGCGACGGCGTCCAGGTTCTCCCGGCCGCCGGCCGCGTTCGGCGTCCACTGGCCCGGCTGCCGCGAGTAGTCCAGGTACAGCATGGAGGCGACGGCGTCGACTCGCAGGCCGTCGATGTGGAACTCCTCCAGCCAGTAGATGGCGTTGGCCACCAGGAAATTGCGTACTTCGGGGCGACCGTAATCGAAGATCAGCGTGCCCCAGTCCGGGTGCTCGCCGCGCTGCGGGTCGGCGTTCTCGTACAGCGGCGTGCCGTCGAACCTGGCCAGCGCCCAGTCGTCGCGCGGGAAGTGCGCGGGCACCCAGTCGACCAGGACGCCGATGCCGGCCTGATGCAGCCGGTCCACCAGCAGCCGGAACTCGTCCGGCGTGCCAAACCGGGACGTCGGCGCGTAATACGACGTCACCTGGTATCCCCAGGACCCGCCGTACGGATGCTCGGCCACCGGCAGGAACTCCACGTGGGTGAAGCCGAGCTCGGTGACGTACCTGGTGAGCTGGTCGGCCAGCTCGGTGTAGGAAAGCCCGGGCCGCCACGAGCCGAGGTGCACCTCGTACGCGCTCATCGGCCGGCTCAGCGCGCTGCGGCCGGCCCGCTCGGCCATCCAGCCGGCGTCACCCCACTGGTAACGCGAGCGGTAGACGACGGACGCGGTGTCCGGCGACCGCTCGGCGAGCTTCGCCATCGGGTCGGCCTTGCGCCGCCACGCGCCGTCCGGCCCGCAGATATCGAACTTGTACCGGGTGCCCTCGCCGGCCCCCGGGATGAAAATCTCCCAGACGCCCGACCCGCCCAGCGAGCGCATCGGGTGCGCATGCCCGTCCCAGAAGTTGAAATCCCCGATCACCCGCACCCCGCGCGCATTCGGCGCCCAGACTGCGAAGGACGTACCGGTGACCGGATCAAATTCCTTTTTGAACGGATTTTCGCCGGCCGGTGCCGTCGTCTCCGCGGCCGCCGGGCCCGCCGGTGCCGGGTCGTATTCCCGCAGCTGCGCGCCGAGGACCCGCCATAGCTCCTCGTGCCGGCCCTCGCCGATCAGGTGCAGGTCCATCGGGCCGAGCGTGGGCAGGTGCCGGTAGGGGTCGTCGATCAGGATCTCGGCCGGCCCGGCCCCGGCCGCGTCCTGCTCGCCCGGGTAGCTGACGGCCAGCCGGTAGTCGGGGATCTCGGTCAGCGGCAGCGTGGCGGCGAAGACGCCCTGATGCACGTGCCCGGCCGGGAACCGCCGCCCGTCGGCGAGCACCACGGTCACCGACGTGGCCAGCGGCCGCAGCGCGCGGATCACGATCCCGCCCGGCACCGGGTGGGCGCCAAGTACCGAGTGCGGGTCGTGATGCAGGCCGGCCACCACCCGGTCGATCTCGGCCAGGCTGAGCTGGGTCGCGCTGTCATCCGTCGTGGCCATGGTCACATCCCGGCGATCGCGTCGAGCGGCATGGACACCCAGGAGGGCCGGTGCCTGGCCTCATAGGTCACCTCGTACACCGCCTTGTCGAGCATCAGCGCGCGCAGTGCCGTGGCCTGCGCGCGCGGATCCGTCCCGCTGGCCTCCGCGTATCCCGCGCAGAACGCGGCCTGGTTGCGGGCCACCCACTCACTGGCCGCTCCGGTCAGGCGGGCCTCGACCGGACGGCCGATCAGCTGGTGGCGCGCGGCATAGTCGAATGACCTCAGCATGCCAGCAACGTCCTGCAGCGCGGGCGCCCGGGAGCGGCGGCGCGCCAGCGGGGTAGCGGGCTCGCCTTCGAAGTCGAGTGCCACCCACCCGGTCTGGGTCCGCAGCACCTGCGCGAGATGGTAGTCGCCGTGCACCCGCTGGGTGGGCAGCGGCTCGCCGAGGCCGGCCAGCCGGGCGTACGCGGCGGTGATCTTGCCGGCCTGCGCGGCCAGTTCCGGCACCTCCGCGCTGGCCGCCTGGAACCGGCCGAGCATCTGCGCGGCGAGTTCGGCTATCGCCGCGGGCTCGAGCAGGCCGGTGCCGAAGGCCGTGGCCAGGTCCGCGTGCACGCTGGCGGTGGCGGCGCCGAGCCGGGTGGCCTCGCCGGCGAAATCACCGCCCGCCTCGGCCGCGCTTCCAGTTCCGGCGTACAGGTCACGCAGGCTGGTCAGGGCCAGCGACCAGCCGTCGCAGGCGCCGCGCAGGTACTCGGACAGGATGGCGAGCAGGGCGGGCTCGCCGTCGTCCAGCCGGGCCTCGATCCAGCCGAACGGCTGCGCGATGTGCTGCGAGCCGAGCCGGGCCAGCGCCTGGGCGACCTCCAGGTCGGGGTTCTGGCCGGCGAATACCCGGCGGAACACCTTGAGAATGGCGGACTCGCCGAAGATCAGGCTCGTGTTGCTCTGCTCGGCGGACAGCACGTAGCTGTCCGCGGTCTCCGCGGTCTCCTCGGGCGGCGCGGCCGGCTCCCGGGCGAAGTGCAGCGGGCCCTCGGTCCGCTGGCCGGCGATGCCGCGCAGCAGCACCCGGGTGAGCACGGGATCGTGCAGTGCGTCGTAGGCGGTCCGGCCGCTGCCGTCCGGCCCGATAATCGCGTAGCTCAGCTCGGGCGGGACCACGGCGCGGACGCCGGCCAGGACCTGATAACGGGTGGCCGTGCCGCCCGTGCCCGTAGTGATGATCAGATGCCGCAGTTCCGGATCACCGTCGGTGAGCAGCGTGCTCGCGACGATCGCCAGGTCATCGGCGGTGCCGCCCGGGTACCAGCGCTGGGCGGGCAGCCACCTCGCGAGCGAGTGCTCCAATGTCATGATTGCGGCCAATGCGTCCCTTCCGGTGGGCTACTACCACCGTACGGGCGATGTAACCGGCGCGGCCGGACGGGGGTGGGACTGGGGCGCTGAGTGAGGCTGGAGTTACGCGATGGGGCTGACCCGGGCGCGGATTCCGGGCCCGGGGTGCGGAAAGCGCCGGCCCGGGAAGCGGGACTGAGAGCCGGGCCACAGGGGGGAGGGGACCCGGCTCTCAGCCCCTGCTGGCGAGCCGCCCGGCTGGTGTCCGGCGGGCGGCTGTGGTGACGACCGCGGCGTGCAGCCTGCCGCAGTAGGACCGCGGATGGGCGCGGAGCCCGGCCCGGAACGCGGCCAGGGCCGCCGCGTTCGCCGACGAGTGGCCGACCACCATCATCCCGGTCATGAAGTGATGGACCACGCAGTAGAAGGGGTACGCGCCCGGCTGCTTCGGCGCGACGATGAACTTGACCTGGCCCTGCTGGATCAGGCCGGTGTTGAAGAACTTGGCGAACTTGGCCGCCGGGCCGGATGTCAGGCTGTGCGCGACCGGGTCCAGGTTCTTCACCTCGATCCGCTCCCCCGGGCTGACCTGCGGGTTGGCCGGGGAGAACTGGAAGTTCTTGATGGTGACCATGAGCACGGTCCCGGCACCGGGCGGCGGGCTCCCGCTGGCCGTCGCCGCTCCGCCGCTGCCACCCGCGCCCGCCACCGAGACGCCGAGCACGACGAGCGCGACGGCGGCCAGTCCGGCCACGATCCGGCCGGCCCGCACCCGCTGGGCCGAGCTGAGGCCCTGCAGCCGGCCGAGCGCCGCGCCGAGGGCTGGCCCGGGCTGTGCTGGCCCGGCCTGTGCTGGCCCGGTCTGGGCCCGCCCGGCCACCAGCACGAGGGTGGCCAGGGTGGCAAAGGCGGCGATCTCGATCAGGCCGGCCACGATGCCCGCGGTCGTGCGGACCTCCTGGAAGCCGAACAGGCCGATCCACAGCGACAGCAGATAGCCGCCGAGGGTGGCCACGGCGAATCCGGCGCCGGCCGCGGGAACCAGCGGGCCGCGGGTCACCAGCACGCCGGCCGCGAGCAGGAACGCCGCGATGACCTGGAGCAGGAACAGCCAGCCGATGGTCGGGATATTCCGGTACGAGGTGAGGTAAAGGTCCAGGTGGATGGCGCCAGTCGCGGCTAGCAGCGCCGCGCCCGCCACTCGCAGGGCGAGCTGCCGACGCGCGCCGCCCCGATCGGGACTGTTTTCCATGACCTGTTTCACGCCCCCGTCGGTGTGCTGGTTCAATCGCTGGCGGTAGCGGCCCGGGCCGGTGGCAGCGGCGGAAGCTGGAACCAGTAGAAGCCGTGCCCCGGCAGCGTCAGCAGGTAACTGAATTCGCCGATGGGCGGGAAGGTGACGCCGCCCATGCACTCCACCGGGGTGATTCCCCTGAACCTGCGCAGGTCAAGCTCCACCGGCTGGGGGAACCTGGACAGGTTGTTGACGCACAGGATCTGGTCCGCGCCGTCCGCGCCGGCCCCGGGCTCAGTCAGCTCGCGGACGAACGCCAGCACGCTCGGATTGGACGAGCTCAGCTCCTCGAACCGGCCCAGCCCGAAGACCGGGTGCCGCTTGCGGATCTCGATCATGCGCCTGGTCCAGTGCAGCAGCGAGCCGGAGTTCTTCTGCTGGGCCTCCACGTTGAGCGCCTGGTAGCCGTAGATCGGATCCATGATCAGCGGCAGGTAGAGGCGGGCCGGGTCGCAGCCGGAGAAGCCGGCATTGCGGTCCGGCGTCCACTGCATCGGGGTACGGACGCCGTCCCGGTCGCCCAGCCAGATGTTGTCGCCCATGCCGATCTCGTCGCCGTAGTACAGCACCGGCGAGCCGGGTAGCGACAGCAGCAGCGCGGTGAACAGCTGCAGCTGCTCGCGGTCGTTTTCGAGCAGTGGCGCGAGCCGGCGCCTGATCCCGATGTTCGCCTTCATCCGGGGGTCTTTGGCGTATTCGGAGTACATGTAGTCGCGCTCGTCGTCGGCGACCATCTCCAGCGTCAGCTCGTCGTGATTGCGCAGGAAGATGCCCCACTGGCAGCCGGCCGGGATCGGCGGGGTCTGGGCCAGGATCTCCGAGATCGGGTAGCGCTGCTCCCGCCGCACCGCCATGAAGATGCGCGGCATCAGCGGGAAGTGGAAGGCCATGTGGCACTCATCGCCGCCGACGGCGGGGTCGCCGAAGTACTCGACCACGTCGGCCGGCCACTGGTTCGCCTCCGCGAGCAGGACCCGGTCCGGGTAGAGCCGGTCTATCTCGGCCCGGACGCGGCGCAGGTACTCGTGCGTCTCCTTCAGGTTCTCGCAGTTCGTGCCCTCCCGCTCGTACAGGTACGGCACCGCATCGAGCCGGAATCCGTCGATGCCGAGGTCAAGCCAGAACCGCAGCACCTCGAGCATGGCGTCCTGCACGCGCGGGTTGTCGTAGTTCAGGTCCGGCTGGTGGGCGAAGAACCGGTGCCAGTAGTACTGCCCGCGCGCCTGGTCATAGGTCCAGTTCGAGTGCTCGGTGTCGACGAAGATGATGCGCGCGTCCCGGTAGCACTCGTCGGTGTCGGACCAGACGTAGAAGTCCCCGTACGGGCCGTCCGGGTCGGTGCGGGAGGCCTGGAACCAGGGATGGTCCTCGCTGGTGTGATTCATGACCAGGTCGGCGACGACCCGGATGCCGCGCTCATGCGCGGCCTCGACCAGTTCGACAAAATCGCCGATGTTGCCGAAGTCCGGCAATATCGAGGTGAAATCGGCGATGTCATACCCGCCGTCCTTGAGCGGCGACGCGTAGATGGGCAGCAGCCACAGGCAGTCGATGCCGAGCCATTCCAGGTAGTCCAGCCGGGAGATGAGGCCGCGGATGTCCCCGGTGCCGTCCCCATTCGAATCGTCGTATCCGCGCACGAGTACCTCATAGAACACCGCGCGCTTATACCATTCCGGATCCCGCGGCGTATCGAAGGAGAACGAGTCCGGCACCGGCTCGCTCACCGCGGCGGGAAATTCGGCCCGGGGGGCGGGCATCGGCGGCACTTGGCCGCTGGCCGGCGCCGGCTTTCTTGGCACTGCGTTCTCCCGCGCTCTGCTGCTGGATCTTGCCTGGCCTGCTAGGTGCTAACGGTGAAGATGTGGGCCGGCGCCATCGCCGGGTCGAGCCGCACGTAGTTTGCCCGCCGCCATCGGTACGATTCGCCGGAAAGCTCATCGGTGACGATGAAGTCCGCATCCCAGTCCAGCCCGAGCGCAGGCATATCGAGCCAGACCGTGGCCTCGCGCGGCTCGCGCCAGTTGGTGTTGACGACAACAAGGACGATATCCCGGCCGGGCGGCTCTCCCGCCCGGCCGCCGTAACTCTTCGAGAAACAGAGTAGCTCCGGCTGATCCACCGCGTGGAACCTCAGGTCACGAAGCTGGCGCAAAGCGGGATGGGATTTCCTGATCGCGTTGAGCCGGGTCAGGAAAGGCGCGATGCTCGCGGCGGTTAGCTCCGGATCGTCCCAGTTACGCACCCGGTACTGATACTTCTCCGAATCCAGGTACTCCTCGTTGACGCCGGGCGCGGCGGGCATGTTCTCGCCGAGTTCGAAGCCCGAGTAGACGCCCCAGGACGGGGAGAGCATCGCGGCCAGCACGGCGCGCATCCGGAAGGCGCTCAGGCCGGCGTACATCAGGTGCTCGGGGAGGATGTCCGGCGTGTTGACGAAGAAGTTCGGGCGCATGTACGGCGCCGCCGGGCCGGCCAGCTCCCGCAGGTACCCGGCGATCTCGGCCGGGCTGTTGCGCCAGGTGAAGTAGGTGTACGACTGGTGGAAGCCGATCTTGGCCAGGGTGTGCATCATGGCCGGGCGGGTGAATGCCTCGGCCAGGAACAGCACGTCCGGATCGGTGCGGGCGATCTCGGCCAGCAGCCGCTCCCAGAAGCGCAGCGGCTTGGTGTGCGGATTGTCGACCCGGAAGATCCTGATCCCGTGGCCCATCCAGTGCCGGAGCAGCCGGAGTGCCTCGGCGTAGATACCGTCCGGGTCGTTGTCGAAGTTGAGCGGATAGATGTCCTGGTAGCGCTTGGGCGGGTTCTCGGCGTAGGCGATCGTGCCGTCCGCCCGGGTGGTGAACCACTCGGGATGCGAGCGGACCCACGGATGGTCGGGTGCGGCCTGCAGCGCGAAGTCGAGGGCGACCTCCAGGCCGAGCTGGCCGGCCCGGGCCACGAAGGCGTCGAAGTCGTCCAGCGTGCCGAGGTCGGGATGGATGGCGTCGTGCCCGCCGGCCGGCGAGCCGATGGCCCAGGGCGAGCCCGGGTCGCCGGGCCCGGCCTGCAGCGTGTTGTTGGCGCCCTTCCGCGCCGTGGTCCCGATCGGGTGGACCGGCGGCAGGTAGACCACGTCGAAGCCCATCGCCGCCACCGCCTCCAGGCGGCAGGCCGCCGTGCGCAGCGTGCCCGATCGCGGAGGCTGGCCGTCCGGGCCGATGCTGGCTCCTTCCGAGCGCGGGAAAAACTCGTACCAGGAGCTGTAGAGCGCGCGTTCCCGGTCCACCATGACGGGGCACCAGCGGGACCGGGTCAGCAGGTCGCGCAGCGGCCGGGCGGCCAGGATCGCGGTGATCTCCGGGTTGAGCGCCGCGGCCAGCCGGGCCTCGGCCGGGATGGCCGGATCGCGCAGCCAGGCGGCCACCCCGTCCAGCGCGGCCCGCGCGGCCGCGGCCCAGGCCGCGACCGGGTCCTCGGCCACGGCCGCCCGCGCGGCGGGCGGGCCGCCCTGGCTGCTCTTACCGGGGCGGCTGCTCTTGCCGGGCGGGCTGCTCTTGCCGGACGCCGCTGGCCTGATGTTCTTCGCGGCACGCTCGAACAGCAGCGCGCCCGCCGTGAGCATGAGCTCGGTGTCCTGGCCGAGCGGCACCTTGATGGCCGCGTCGTGCCGCCAGCCGGCCACCGGATCCCCCCACGCCTCCACCCGGAAGTGCCAGAGCCCGGCCGAGGTAACCATGACCCGGGCGCCGAGGCGATCGGTGCCGGGGGCGAGCTCGCGCATGGCCACCGGCGGCTCGCGATGGCCGTCCGGGCGGCGCAGCACCACGCCCGCGCCGAGCAGCTCGTGGCCCTCGCGGAACACGGTGGCGCTGACGTCGAACGCTTCGCCGCAGACGGCCTTGGCGGGGTACGCCCCGCACTCAACCACCGGCTGCACGTCGAGGATCGGGATGCGGCCTATCACCCTGCCACGCTACCCATCGGAGGGCGAGTGCAAGCGTCCCGGTTACCGTCAAGCCCCGGCACGCATTAAGGTCGCTCTGCGTGAGAGCGATCCGCCGGTTCACCATCCACCCGGTCCTGCCAGAGCCGCTCGCGCCGCTGCGCGAGCTGATGCTGAATCTGCGCTGGTCATGGCATCCCGACACACTCGAGCTTTTTGCCGCTATCGATGCGGACGGCTGGCAGCGGACCGGGCAGGACCCGGCCGCCCTGCTGGCCGAGGTGCCGCAGGAGCGGCTGGTGAGCCTCGCGCGCGACCGGCGGTTCCTGCGCAGGCTCGGCGATGCCACTGACGAGCTGCGCGAGTACCTGTCCGGCCCGCGGTGGTACCAGCTCAGCCCCGAGGTCGCGGACGGGCCGGCCGCGCTGGCCTACTTTTCGCCCGAGTACGGCATCACCGCGGCGCTCCCGCAGTACTCGGGCGGCCTGGGGATCCTGGCCGGGGACCATCTCAAGGCGAGCAGCGACCTCGGCGTGCCGCTGATCGGCGTCGGGCTGCTGTACCGGCACGGGTATTTCACCCAGTCGCTGTCCGCGCCCGGCTGGCAGACCGAGCGTTACCCGGCGGGCGACCCGAACGGCCAGCCGCTCGCCCTGCTGCGCGATGGCCAGGGCGCCCCGGTTCAGGTCACGGTGGGCCTGCCGGGCGGAGCGCAGCTCGCCGCGCAGATCTGGCTGGCCCAGGTCGGCCGGGTCCCGCTGCTGCTCCTCGACTCCTACGTGGAGGGGAACGACCCGGCCCTGCGCGAGGTCACCGACCGGCTGTACGGCGGGGGCAGCGATCACCGGCTGCGCCAGGAGCTGCTGCTGGGGATCGGCGGCGTGCGGGCGGTCAGGGAGTTCTGCGCGATCACCGGGCACCCCCGGCCTGAGGTCTTCCACACCAACGAGGGCCATGCCGGCTTCCTCGGCCTGGAGCGCATCCGCGAGTACGTCCAGGAGGGGCTCAGCTTCACCGAGGCGCTGGTGGCATGCCGGGCGGGCACGGTGTTCACCACCCATACCCCGGTGTCAGCCGGGATCGACCGGTTCCCCCGGGAGCTGATCGAGGCTCAGTTCGGCGGGGCGGCGGAGGATCCCGCGCTGCCGTGCGAACGGGTACTTGCCCTGGGCGCCGAGACCTTCCCCGGTGGCGATCCCGGCGTGTTCAACATGGCGGTGATGGGGATGCGGCTGGCGCAGCGGGTCAACGGGGTGAGCAAGCTGCACGGCGAGGTAAGCAGGCAGATGTTCACCGGCCTGTGGCCGGGGTTCGACGCCGCCGAGGTGCCGATCGGCTCGGTCACGAACGGGGTGCACGCGCCCGCCTGGGTCGCCAGCGAGATCCTGGAGCTGGCGGCGGCGCCGGACGGCCGGGCCGGCCGTCTCCCGGCGGATGACCGCTACCCGGCGGATGGCCCGGCCTGGGAACTCATCGCGGCGGCGGGCGCGGAGCGGATCTGGGCGATCCGCCGGCTGCTCCGCGCCCGGCTGGTCGCCGAGGCCCGGCGGCGGCTGCGGGCATCCTGGCAGCAGCGCGGTGCCTCCGAGGCCGAGCTGACCTGGATCGATGAGGCACTCGACGAGAACGTGCTGACCATCGGCTTCGCCCGGCGGGTGCCTTCGTACAAGCGGCTGACGCTGATGCTGTGCGATCCGGAGCGGCTTACCGCCCGGCTGCTTGACCCCGACCGGCCGGTCCAGATAGTGATCGCCGGCAAGGCGCACCCGGCGGATGACGGCGGCAAGCTGCTCATCCAGCAGATGGTGCGATTCACCGATGACCCACGGGTCCGGCACCGCATCGTCTTCCTGCCGGACTACGACATGGCGCTCGGCCGGGCGCTGGTGGAGGGCTGCGACGTCTGGCTGAACAACCCGCTGCGCCCGCTGGAGGCATGCGGTACCTCGGGCATGAAGTCAGCGCTGAATGGCGGTCTCAATCTCTCGGTCCGGGACGGCTGGTGGGATGAGTGGTACGACGGCGCCAACGGCTGGGCGATTCCCTCGGCCGACGGCCTGGCCGAGGCCGGCCGCCGGGACGAAGTTGAGGCCGCCGCCCTCTACGACCTGATCGGCCAGTCGGTCGCGCCGCTGTTCTACGAGTCCGCGGGCGGCCGGGCGCCGCGCCGGTGGCTGGAGATGGTGGCGCACACCCTGCGGACGCTCGGCCCCAAGGCCCAGGCCACCCGGATGGTGCGCGAGTACGTAACCAGCCTGTACCTGCCCGCGGCGCTATCGTCCCGGGCCCTCACCGGTCCCGGTCCGGTGGCGGGCGAGGCCGGCGCCGCGGAGGTGGCGGGCACCCCGGCCGTGGCGGGCCCGGCGGCCGCGGCGGAGGCCCGCTTCGCCGGCGCCCGCCAGCTGGCCGCCTGGGAGGACCGGGTCATCAAGGCGTGGCCCGCGATCCGGATCGAGCACGTCGAGGCCGAGGAGGGCGAGCAGCGTCCCGGCGCGCGGCTGGCGGTGCGGGCCATGGTCGCGCTCGGCGACCTCACCCCGGCGGACGTCACGGTCCAGGTGGTCTACGGCCGGGCCGGGGATCAGGACGAGATCACCGATCCGGCCTACGCCGAGCTGGTGCTGGAGGGTCTTCCCGGCAGCGGTCCGGTGGCCAGGTATGTCGGCGAGGTGGAACTCGGCGGTCCCGGTCCGTTCGGCTACACTGTCCGGGTTCTGCCGCGGCACCCGCTGCTGGCCACGCCGGCCGAGCTTGGCCTGATCGTGGTGCCCGACGCCCCGGCCGGGATGACGAACGGGGATCTGCGCTAGAGCCCTGGTGACACTTTCACCTTAGTCGACACAATCGACGACCTCGTCACGAGCGCGAGTAAACCGCCGGGGCGACCGTGACGTCCTTTTAACGAGAACAACCGGGCGGGCACGGGAAATTTATCCCCGTGGCAGACAGAACGCCTGCAAAAGCCAGGGGGGCATGACATCCTGTGATAGAGCGCTCTCGGTGAGTAACGCTAAAATGCAGTTACTTTCTGTTACTGGCCAACTACCCCCAGCGTGAGAGGACCAGCCCCGTGAGAACCAAGATCAAGCCGGAGAACCGCTTGCTCACCCCGGCCGAGGTCGCAGCGATGCTCCGAGTAGACCCGAAGACCGTGACCAGGTGGGCTCGCGGCGGCAAGCTGTCGTCGATCCGCACGCCGGGCGGTCATCGCCGTTACAGCGAAAGTGAAGTCCGCAGCTTCCTGAACGGCTGGCAGCGGGTCTCGCTGCCCCGCGCATCCGGCGAATGACCGGCCAGGCGCCTGCCCCGGCTGGAGCCGGGGCGGGCGCCGCACCGGCCCCGGGCCGGGCCCGAGACGGCCTGGCGCGGTTACCCCAGGCCGGGGGCCTGACCCGGTTACCAGACCGGCCGCGGCATACGCGGCCAGCGGACGGTGCCAGCCAGGCCGATGCCAGCCCGGGCGGCGCGGATGCCCTCGGCGACACCGAAGTCCGGCCCGCAGTCAGCGGCCGGGCGGCGGATCTCCTGGCCGGCCCGGCTGAGCGTGACGCCCGCGCGCTTGCCCTGCTCCTCGATCTGTCCGTGCCGCTGGACGCGGCCGCCCCGGTTGAGGCGGTGGCCCGGCCGGCCGGCGACGGCCCGGCCGCACGCCCTGGCCGACCGGGCCAGCTCCCGGTAACGCTGCTGGCCGTGCTCGCCGTGCAGACGGTCCTGTCGATGCGGCTGGTGCGGAGCAACTCCGCGTTCCCGGACGAAGCGCTGTACCTATCAGCGGGCCACGCCGAGATCGGCTACTGGCTGCACGGCGGAGCGGCCATTGCGCCGTACTCCACCTTCTTGTCCGGCTCGCCCGTCATCTACCCGCCTATTGGCGCGCTCGCCGACAGCATCGGCGGGCTGGCCGGCGCGCGGATCCTGTCGCTGTGCTTCATGCTCGGCGTGACCACGCTGCTTTACCTGGTCACCCGGCGGATCTTTGACCGGACCTCCGCGCTGTTCGCCATCGGGCTTTTTGCCGGGACCTCCGCCACGCAGTTCCTCGGTGCCTTCGCCACCTACGACGCCATGGCGCTGTTCCTGCTGGCGCTCGCGACCTGGCTCGGGATCCGGGCCATCCGGAGCTCAGCGGCCCCGAGGCTCGCGCTGCTGGCGGCCGCGGGCTCCGCGCTCGCGGTCGCGGACGCGGCGAAGTACGCGGCGGCCCTATTCGACCTCGTCGTCATCGCCGTCGTGGCCCTGGCCACCTGGCAGCGACGGGGCCGCCGCAGCGGCTGCGCCGCCGCCGCGGTGATGCTGGGGACGCTGGCCGTCCTGCTGGCCGCCGGGCTGCTCGCGGCCGGACCGGCTGGCTGGCAAGGGGTCAGGACCACGACCCTGCTGCGGCGTTCCAGCAATTACCCGATCCCCTACCTGCTGCTGGTCAGCGCCAAGTGGGCCGGGGTGGTCGCGCTGCTGGCCGTGATCGGTGCGATCACCGTGGCCTGCACCCGCCGGAGCCGGCCGGTCACGGCTGCTGGCCGGCGTGCTCGCCGCGGCCGTCTTCCTGGTCCCGGCCGAGCAGGCCCGTATCCACACCTATACGAGCCTGTTCAAGCATCTCGGCTACGGGGAGTGGTTCGGCGCCATCGTGGCCGGGGTGGCATTCACCGCCCTGGCCGGCGCCGTCCCGCCGGCCAAGGCGGCCGCCGCGCTGCGGATCGGCGTGGTTACCGTCTGCCTGGCCGCCATCCCGGCCGTCCCGTGGGCGACCGCCCGCTACCGGTGGCCAGACTCGATGCCACTGGTCAGAGCCCTGCGGCCGATCCTGGCTCGCACCCACGGCCGCGTCCTCGCCGACGAACGCGGCAACGTCGAGGAGTACTACCTCCCCGGCGAAGTGAACTGGCGACAGCTTTACGGCACCTGGTACTTCCGGTATGACGACGCGCAGACCGGGCAGCGGCTGACCGGCCCGCCGGCTTACTCCGAGGCGGTCGCGCACCGCTACTTCGCGGTCATCGCGCTGAATTTCTGGGACACGGCCGCCACCGACCGGGCCATTGAGCACGACATCAACCGGCTCGGCGGATACCGGCGGGTGGCCGATATCCCGTACTCGGCGACCGGCACCCGCAGCGCCTTCAAGATCTGGGTGCGCGACTCGCCGGCGGCCGGGCCGTGACGGCCACCGCGACGGCCGGCGGCCGTCACCGCCACGTCGGCGCGGTCCTGCCCGAACCGCCGGATGACGTCGAGAAGGGCTCCTACGCCTGGCGGTCGCTGCCGTTCCTGACCGCCGCCCTGGGCGCCAGCGCCGTGTGCGTGCTGGCCGCGCAGGCCTGGCTCGAGATCCGCTACCCGCTGCTGCTGGCGTTCGCCGGATATACCCTGCTGTATTTCGCCTACCAGGCCGTCAGCCTGCCGGTGAACTTCACCGGCCGCAGCTTTGACCTGGTGGGTCATGTGCTGCGGGTCCGGGCCTGGGCGCCGGCCGCCTACCCGGCGGTGGATATCTTCCTGCCGGTCTGCGGCGAGCCGATAGAGGTGCTGCGCAACACCTGGATCGGCGTGTTCGAGGTCATCCGGGCGTACCCGGGACTGGCCCGCGCCTACGTGCTCGATGACGGGCCGAGCGAGGAGGCCCGCGCGCTGGCGCCGTCGTTCGGGTTCGCCTACATCCGCCGCCCGCAGGTCCGCCAGCACAAGAAGGCAGGCAACCTCAACTACGCGCTCGGCTTAACCGGCGGCGAGCATGTCGTCATCTTCGACGCTGACTTCCGGCCGCGGCCCGACTTCCTGGCCGAGACCCTGCCGTACCTGGATGACCCGGCGGCCGGGATCGTGCAGACCCCTCAGTTCTTCCGGGTCAAGTCCGCGCAGACCTGGGTGGAGCGCGCGGCCGGCGCCGACGCTGGAGGTGTTCTACCGCGCGGTGCAGGTGTCCCGTGACCGGTTCGGCTCCGCGCTATGCGTCGGCTCCAATGCCGTCTACCGGCGGGCCGCGCTCGCGCGGTCGGGCGGGTTCACCGATGATTCCCTACGCGGAGGACTCGCACACCGGGCTTGACCTGCGCTACCACGGCTACCAGCTGGTGTATATCCCGGTCGTGCTGGCGGCCGGGATCTGCCCGTCGACGCTGGACGCGTTCATGCGCCAGCAGTACCGCTGGTGCTGCGGCGCCACGTCGCTGATCTGCCACCAGGCACATGTGGCGGGTCCCGATGCGGTGGCGGTCCCGGCTGCCCTACCTGGCCGGCTGGCTGTGGAACCTGACCACCGCACTGCGGACCCTGATCCTGCCGCTGATCCCGATCAGCCTGCTGGCGTTCCTGCCGGGCGAGATCCAGCTGCGCAACGCGCTTATCCTGCTGCCCGCCGTGATCACCGGCGTGGTGATCTACCCGCTCTGGCACAACGCGCCCTACAGCCCCCGGATCTGGCCGCTGGCCCTCGCGGTCGGCTGGGCCCAGGCGCTCGCCCTCTGGGACTACGCGCGGGGCCGGGTGATGTCCTGGCAGCCGTCGCGCGGGCCCGGCGACGCTACCCGCCGGTTCTGGTGGGGCGTGACCGGCTGGAACGGCACGCTCGCCCTGGCCTGGCTCGGCCTCGCCGGCTGGCGGCTGGCGCAGACCGGCTCGTCCGCGGTTCGCGGTCGTCGCCGGGTTCGGGGTCATCAACGCGCTCATCGTCGGCCGCCTGATCTTCCCCGGGAGGGGTGCAGCATGACCATTCAGCCGCCGGAGCCGGTCGCACCCAGGCGCGGCCGGCATGTCGATCCGGCCCCGGCGCGGATCCTCGGCATTACCCGCATCACCCAGAGCAGCGAGCTGCCGGCCGGGATCAACGCGCTGGCGTCCGCTGACGGAAAGATGATTATCGTCCGGGCCGGACTCGACAAGGCGACCCGCCGCCGCGCCGTCCGCGATGTCCTGGCCGCCTCGCACCGGTTCCCGGCCCTCGTCCTGTACCCCGCCCTGGCCGACAGCCGGATCCGCCGCATGATCATGGAGGTGACGGACGCCGCATCGTCGTTAATGCAGCATGTGGCGTCCTTCGCGGGCTCCAATCCCACGGCCACGGCCATGGCCGCGGTGGCCACCGTGGCCACCGCGGGAGCCGCCACCGTCGGGGTGATGACCGCCGTAGCGCCGGCCTCGCCGGCCCCGCAGCACCCGGCGTACTCCCCGGCTCCGGCCGGGGCCAGGCCGCCGGCACCGATTCACGTCACCCTGCCGGACCGCGCCGGCACCTACCTCGGGGTCTACGAGCACAGTTCACCGGGCACCTACCTGGGCATTAACCAGTTCGCATCGGCCATCGGCCACCAGCCCAACATCGCGGTCTACTACAGCGGCTGGAACGAGACGTTCCGGACGGCGTTCGCCGAGCAGGCCGCCTACTACGGCGCGGTCCCGTGCGTGCAGATTGACCCGGCCGGCGTCGACATCGCCGGGATCGCGGCGGGCCGTGACGACGCCTACCTGACCTCCTTCGCCCGGGCGGTGCATGCCTACGGCGGCGGCGTCATCATCTCCTTCGGGCATGAGATGAACGCCCCGACCTATCCGTGGGGCTACGGGCACGTCAAACCGGCGATCTTCGTTGCCGCGTGGCGGCACATCGTCGGCGTTTTCCGGGCCCAGGGCGACTTCAACGTGACCTGGCTGTGGACGGTCAACGTCAATGACCCGGACACGGGCCCGATCAGCGACTGGTATCCAGGCGGCCAGTACGTCACCTGGGTCGGCATCGACGGCTACTACGTGCGCGACTCGGACACCTTCGGGAGCGTCTTCGGGCAGACGATCGGCGACGTCAACGCCGTCGCGCCCGGCAAGCGGATCCTGATTGCCGAGACCGCCGCCTCTCCGCCGGGGTATGTGCAGGCCAGCCAGATCAGCGGCCTGTTCGCGGGCATCAAGGATCAGCAGATCCTCGGGTTCGTGTGGTTCGACGTGGCCCAGGCCGGCGGGCTCTACCACCAGGACTGGCGGATCGACCATGACCCGGCCGCGATCGGCGCGTTCAAGCGGGCGGCCAGGAATTACCGGTGGTGAGCCAGCCGGGCGGCTCCGGCCGGATCGCTACGCCCTACCGGCCGGGTTCCGCCGGATCAGCGGGTTCGCCGGGATCAGCGGCCTTCGCGATACGCTCCAGCGCGGCCCAGGCACCGGCCAGGTCGGCGGGGCGCTCATCCGCTGATCGCCGCGATCCACTCCTTGCCGTCAATGCTCAGCCGAACGCTCCGGTGGCCCGCACCGCCCGGCGCGGCCAGCGCCCGGGCGAACTCGGCGGGCGGCGAGGTGGTGTCCGGGACGCTGATCCCGGCCGTCTCGACGACCGCGGCGATCAGGCGCCACAGGGCGTCCATCCGCCCGGCGAGGCCAGCCACCGCGTCCGCGAGCGCGCAGGCCAGCTCGCTGGCCAGCCCGGGATCGCTGCGCGCCAGGGCGCGCGCTAACTCGCTCAGCCGCCCGTGATCGGCGGCCGCAGGCTCGTCGTCCAGTTCAGGTCCTCCTCAGCTCGCCGCATCCAGCCGGGCCGGCCGGGCGAAGTCAGCCAGCTGGCGAAGCCAGCTAGGTACCGTAGCGGCGCGCTGGCTCGGCCGCATCGTCGCCGCCGAGCGTGACGCCCAGCTGGACGGCGATCGTCGCCAGCAGTTCGCGTGCCTGATCGGTATTCATTTCCCTGACCCGGCGCAGGATCGCATCACCCGCGTCGGCGGCCGGGGACGCGGCCAGGATGGCCGCCGCGTCGGCCCGGCCGGCCTGCTCCAGCTCAGCCGGCGTGATCCCGGCGACGGCCGCCATCCGGGCGAGCGTGGCGGCCGGCCCCCGCACGGGCGCATAGCATGCCGGCGCTGACCACCTGGTAGCCGCTGGTGATCTGGCGCCAGCGTCCCTCGCTGAGGCCGGCCCGGCGCGCCGCTTCCCGCGCCGACAGCCCGGCCTGGCGGAGCGCCGCGGTAATCAGGGCGCCCCAGGGCGGCGGTGCGGGACGGGTAGGCATGTCATCACCTTCGCATAAACTTCGCAGTCGTGTCCTGTCCTTGGACCGAGATTTTCCGCTGCTGCAAGCGTTCCGGCCACGCTACCCGAGGCGCGACCCGCTGTGTCAACTTCGCGCGAAGTTCTTGACCCTTCGCATTTCTTCGCACTAGGTTGACGTCCGGGAGCCCGGCGCTTGCGGCCCGGGCACCACCCGCGGCGCGAGCGCCGCCGGGTTCACCCGAGGGGGGTAACAGGACATGGGAGTCATGCTTTCCCTGGACCGGCCCGGGCCGCTCCAGAGCCGCCATCACGGCCAGCACGTCCGCAATTCTGATGACCAGGCCGGCCCGGATACTTTCGCCGCCGCGCCGCGCCACGACGACCACCGGCGCGGGCCGCTATCTCAGCCGGCTGGCGAAGACCGTGCTGGCCGGCCGCTTACGGACGGCCGCGGTCGCGCTGGCCGCGGCCGCCTGGCCCGGCGCTGACCAGGAAGCAGCGGGCCCAGGGGGCGGAACTCACGTTCACCGTCTCGGTGCCATGCCTGCTCGGCCAGTGCCGGGCCGGCCGGCCGGCCCGGGGTGCGAGTCCAGCGCCTGCGAGCACGAATGCCACCAGCGGGACCGCGCGCCGGGCGGCCCGCACACCGCGGCGCGCGCCAGCGCCGCGAGCCTCGTTCCGGGCCATCGGCCCCATCTCCGGCGGCACCATCGGGCCGGGACGCGAGCCGCCGGCTGCCCGCATAAGATCGGGGCCTCGGCATGGAGGTGCGGCATGGGTGAGTTCATCCGGCTTGAAATTGATCAGGCGGTGGCCGTGATCCGGCTGGACCGCCCGCCCATGAACGCGCTGAACGCCCAGGTCCAGGATGAGATCGCGGCCGCGGCCGCGCAGATCACCGCGGATCCCGACATCCGGGCCGCGATCATCTACGGCGGCGAGAAGGTGTTCGCGGCCGGGGCTGACATCAAGGAGATGGCGGAGGCCAGCTACGCGGTAATGGCCGCCGACACCCGGCGGCTGCAGGATGCGTTCACCGCGGTCGCGAAGATCCCCAAGCCGGTGGTGGCGGCCATCACCGGATACGCGCTCGGCGGCGGCCTTGAGCTTGCGCTGTGCGCCGACTTCAGGGTGGCCGGGGAGAGCGCCCGGGTCGGGCAGCCGGAGATCCTGCTGGGGGTCATTCCGGGGGCGGGCGGCACCCAGCGGCTGCCGCGGCTGATCGGGCCGGCCCGGGCCAAGGACATCGTGTTTACCGGGCGGTTCGTGGCCGCGCCGGAGGCGCTCGCCATCGGCCTGGTGGACCAGGTCGTCCCGGACGCTGAGGTCTACCAGGCGGCCCGGGAGCTGGTGAACCGCTACGCCCGCGGTCCCGCCGTGGCGCTGCGCGCCGCGAAGCAGGCCATCGACGAGGGACTGGACGTAGATCTTGACTCCGGGCTCGAGATCGAGCGGCTGAACTTCGCCGGTTTGTTCGCCACCGAGGACCAGCGGACAGGGATGCGCAGTTTCATCGAGAATGGGCCAGGGAAGGCCACGTTCGCCGGGCGGTGATCGGCCTACGATGATGTCGCAGCTAAGGATGGTGCCCCAGTGACCGATCCGGGCGACGGCCTCTCGCTCGACATGGTCACCGCGGCGCTCCGCGCGGACAGTGCCGACGTGGCCATCTATGCCCGCGTCCTGACCGAGTCGCTGGGCGATGCGCTGCCCGCCGGGTGGGTCACGGTGGACCGGAAACGGACCGGTTCGGACCGGATGCGGGGCCGTCCCGGTCAGGTTTCCAAGATCACGGTCCGGATGGGCGAGCGGGTCATGACGCTCAGCGTCGAGACCGGCGCCCCGGTGGCCGAGATCTGCCGCGAGGTCCGCGGCGTCGTGCTCTCCCGCCAGCCAGTTCCCGTTGCGGCCTGGGCCGAAGAGCTGGCCCGGGCGCTGGTCGCGCATGCGGAGCAGAATGCCGAGACCGCGCAGGCGCTGCGCAAGCTGGTCGCGGGAGACTAGGCCAGCGGCACCTGCCGGGCGGCGGCGAGGGCTGGCCCGGCGCTGGCCCGCCGCGAGCCGGCTTCGCCGGCGAGGACCGGGCCGTTCACCGGCCGGATCGGAGATTGATGCACCACGCATACCGCACCGCGCTCGTGACCGGGGCTTCCAGCGGCATCGGGGAGCGCCTGGCCGGGCTGCTGGCGGCGGACGGCTGCGACCTGATCGTGGTGGCCCGCCGGGCCGGGCGGCTGGAGGAGCTCGCGGCGGGCCTGCGCGCCGCGCACCATGTGCAGGTCGAGGTGCTGGCCGCCGACCTAACCGCCCCGGCCGGCCTGCTGGCGGTCGAGAGCAGGCTGGCCAGTGCCAGCAGGCCGGTTGAGCTACTGGTCAACAACGCCGGCTTCGGCCTGTCCGGACCTTTCGCCGACGTGCCGGCCGACGGTGCGGAAGCGCAGATCAGGCTCAACGTGCTGGCCCTGGTGCGGCTCACCCACGCCGTGCTGCCCGGCATGCTGGAGCGCGGCCATGGCGGGGTACTCAATGTCTCGTCGGTGGCCGGCTTCCTGGTCTCGCCCGGCGGGGCGACGTACGGGGCGACCAAGGCGTTCGTGACCTCGTTCAGCGAGAGCCTGCATACGGAGGTGTCCGGGCGCGGCATCCACGTCACCGCGCTGTGCCCCGGGCTGACCCGGACCGAGTTCCACGATGAGGGACACGAGCGGGCCGGCTCGGCGCCGGCTTTCGCGTGGCTGGACGCGGGCCGGGTGGCGCGGGCCGGCCTGGACGCGGTCGCGGCCGGGCGGCCGGTCTCGGTGCCGGGTGCGCAGTACAAGGCCATAGTCCCGCTCGCGCGGATCGTCCCGCGCCGGGTGCTGCGTACGGCCGGACGGGCATTCCGGCGGAACTGATGGCCGTTCTTGCTGATGCCGGGCTTGACAGCGGGATGGCCACGGAATCCGTAGGCTGGGTGCGGTCATGACTGTGCAGGACCGGACGCCGGGTAAGTTCGGGCCCTACCGCGTGCTTGAGCGCGTCGGCGAGGGCGGTATGGGCGTTGTCTACCTGGCCGCGGATGCGGAGCAGCGCCACGTCGCGGTCAAGGTGCTCCGGCCGGCCGTGGCCGGGGACCCGGATGCCCGCCGTCGGCTGGCCCGTGAGGTCGAGACGATGCGCCGGGTGCGCAGCCCGTTTGTCGCCGAGGTCATCGACGCCGACGTGACCTGCGATCCGCCGTACATCGTCACCAGGTATGTGCGCGGCCAGACGCTCGACCAGGTGGTCAGCACCCGCGGGCCGCTGCGCGGCGCCGAACTGGCGAAGGTGGCGCGCGGGGTAGCGTCCGGGCTGGTCGCCGTGCACGCGGCGGGCGTGGTGCACCGGGACCTGAAGCCGGGCAACATCATGCTCTGCGACGGGGAGCCGGTCGTGATCGACTTCGGCATCGCGCACTCGCCGGACTCGACCAGGATCACCCAGACCGGAATGTTCATGGGCACCCCCGGGTATCTCGCGCCCGAGGTCATCGAGGGCGAGCAGAGCGGCCCGGCGTCGGACGTGCATTCCTGGGGCGCCACGATGGCCTTCGCGGCCACCGGCCGGCCGCCGTTCGGCTCCGGCTCGTTCGAGACGATCTTCTACCGGATCATGCACGGCCAGCCGGACCTGGACGGCTGCCCGCGGTCGCTGCTGCCCATGGTGGCGGCCGCGCTGGCCCGCGATCCCGGCCAGCAGGCCCGCGGCGGCCGAGCTGAGGGAGTGGACCGCGGCGCTCAATCCCGCCGCACTGGAGGCCGAGCCGGTACTGGCCGCGGTGCCTGGCGCGGTATCGGCCGGCCCGGCTCAGCCGGGCGGGCTGGCGGCCGTCCCGCAGACCATGGCCGAGCGGGCGGGGCCTGCTGGTCTCCGGACCGGGCGATGCGGCGGGCGGCGGGCCGCTCGCGGCCGCGGCCGGTGCCGCCGTCGCCGAGCCGGCCACGGCACTGCCGGGTGCTGCTCCGCTGGGCGCTGCTCCGCTGGGCGCCGGATGGCCGGGGAGCGCCCGGCCGGCGGCCGGTCGCCCCGGGCCGCACGTGACGCAGCCGCTGGCCGTGGGAAACCCGGCCGGCCCCTCGGTTGGCGATCTGCTGCCCGCCGTGCAGTACGGCCCGCCGGGCGGGGATCAGGCCGGGGCATGGCCGGGCGACGCCGGCCCGGCGGCGGCGGGCGGTGCCGCCGCCGAGGACGGCCGCGGTGCCGGCCAGCCCGCCCGCCGCCGCGCGCGCGGTGTGTTCGTGGTAGCCGCCGTCCTGGTGGGCGCCGGCCTCAGCGTGATCCTGCCCGTGTTGGGAACGCTGGCCGCGCTCGCCGTGCTCGTCTCGCTGCGAGGGGTGGACCTGAGCCAGCGCCGCCTGGCGCGGCGGCGCGCGACCCGTGGCGCGCGGGCGTTCGATCCGGTGGTGACGGCGGCGTTCTACCCGGTCATGCTGACCTGGTCGGTCATTACCAGCCTGCTGCTCGCGCCCATAGCGCTGACCGCCGCCGGGATCGCGGCGGGTATCACCATCATCGCGGTGCCGGTGAACCCGCTGCCGCGGGCGGCGGCCTACGCGGCCGGGGCGCTGGTCGCCTGTTACGGCCTCGGCCCGGGCTCCGCCGGATCCCGGCGGCAACTCGGCCGGCTGTTCGAGGCGGTGGGCCGGTCCCGGAGCGCCGCCGTGGTGGCCGTCGCCGGGGTTTCCGCGCTGGCCCTGGCCGCGATATCGGCGGCCGTTTCCCAGCTGCCCGTCTACTGGCCGCTGCACCATATCGGTACCCCGGGCGGCAACCTGCACGCGCTGGCCATGGTGGTCCAGCACGCGCGGACGGCCGTGATCAGGCTGGCCGACCGGGTCGTGCACTGACGCACCGACGGCTCAGCGGGCCCGACGGCTCAGCATGTCCGACGGCTCAGCATGTCCGCCGGCTCAGCATGTCCGCCGGCTCAGCGTGGCCGCCGGTTTAGCTGGCCCGCCGGTCGTGCACCTCGGCACCGATCGTCGCATTGGCCGGCAGGTCGGCCGGCGTGGGCTGCGACGCCTGGGCTGGCTCGGGCCGCCCGATGGGCGGCAGCGGCCGGACCAGCCCGAGCGCTACCACCTCGTTGGCCAGCCGGACCCGCCGGTTGGTGCCCTCGAGAATGCGGAATTTCTGGTAGAGGCGCAGCAGATGCTGCTTGACCGCGGCCTCCGTCACCACGAGATCCGATGCGATCTCGCGGGCCGTGGCCGGCGCCACGAATGCCTCGTCCGACAGCGCCGGGCGGCAGAGCGACGTGAGCACGTCGAGCTCACGACGGGTCAGCTCGGGCGCGGCCGACCGGCGCAGCTCCACCTCGGCGGTGAAGTCCTCACGCGCGATCCCGCCGACCCGGCAGCGTGCCGATCCGAAGGTCAGCACGTCCCCGTCATCGAGCACCCGCCGGGCGACGAGGCGTCCGTTGACCCTGGTGCCGTTCCTCGATAATCCGAGGTCGGACACGTAGGCATACGGGCCGCGGCGGACGATCTCGGCGTGCAGCCGCGAGACGCTCGGGTCACTCAGGCGGACATCCACCGCGCAACCGCGCCCGATGGTCGTGACGTTCTCGCACAGCGCTATGACCGTCCCGCTTTCCTCGATGCGGATGAATGGGCCATCCATGACCCGTTCCTCCTGCCTGTCGGAGTAGTCACTGTTGTCTCACGTTTCAGCTACCCCCGGACGCGGGTTCCTACCGTGTTTGATCCGACCGGTTAGCCCCGGAGCGGGCCGGGCTGGCCCGCCCGGGACCGGGGGAGCGTAACGAGGGTCCACGGGATCGCGTCCAGCACGACCCGCCCGACCGATGCGCCGGGCGAAAGGGTCGGGCCCGGGCAGCAGTGCCATGGTGACGGAAGTAAACTGCCGAGCAAGCCGTCCGGGAGGAACACATGGCGGAAAAGCCGTCCAAGGGGCTGGCGGATGTTGTCGCCGCGTCCACTGCGCTCAGCGACATTGACGGCCGGGCGGGCCGCCTGTTCTACCGCGGCTACGACATCAACCAGCTGGCCGGATCCGCGACCTTCGAGGAGACCGCTTACCTGCTGCAGCGCGGATCCCCGCCCAGCCGCGGCGAGCTGGCCGGCTATCGCGGCGAGATCGCGGCGGGCCGCGCGCTGGGCAAGCTGGTGACCGCCAGCCTGCCCGGGATCGCCCGCAGCCAGGAGCCGATGGAAGCGATGCGCTCGCTCGTCTCGCTGGCCAGTGCCGACGACCCGGACAAGGATTCCAACGAGCCCGAGCCCAATATGCGCAAGGCCGCGCGGCTCACCGCTCAGCAGCCGGTCCTGGTCGCGGCCTACGAGGCCGCGCGGCGGGACCGCGAGAGCCCGCCCGCTGATCCCGAATCCGGGGTGGCGGCCAATTTCCTGCTCCAGATCACCGGGACCCCACCGTCCGAGCGGGAAACGCAGATCCTGGATGCCTGCCTGGTGCTGCACGCGGATCACACCATGAACGCGTCGACCTTCGCGGCCCGGGTCTGCGCGGCAACGCTCTCCGACATGCACTCGGCGGTGGTCGCCGCGCTCGGCACGCTCAAGGGCCCGCTGCACGGCGGCGCCAACGAGCAGGTGATGCGGGGCCTGGAGGCGATCAGGAACGGCGCCGGGAGCGACCCGGTCGGCGCGGCCGGAGCGCAGGTCGCGGCCCGGCTGCGGCAGGGCGAGAAGATCATGGGCTTCGGTCACCGGGTCTACAAGACGGAGGACCCCCGGGCCGCGCACCTGCGCCAGATGTCGGCCGAATTGGGCGCGACGTCGGGCGACGACACTTATTTCCGCATGTCAAGAAAGATGGAAGAGGTCGTCTTCGCGGAGAAGGGCCTCTACCCGAACGTGGACTTCTACGCTGCCACTGTGTACCACTACCTGCGCATCCCCACAGACCTCTTCACCCCGGTCTTCTCGGTGAGCCGGATGGCCGGATGGACCTCGCACGTGATGGAGCAGCACGCGGACAACCGGCTCATCCGGCCCGATAGTGAGTACATCGGTGCGTCCGGCCTCACCTGGGCGCCCCTGGACCAGCGGTGAGGCACGGGGCCACCGGATCCCGGCTGACGGATCCGGTGCGGCCGGACGGGCTGGCTGAGCCATCGCCGCCGCGGGCCGATGGAGCACCGGGGCCGGCTGCGCCGCCGCACCCGGCTGAACCGTCGCCGGCACTGGCCGAGCCGTCGGCACTGGCCGAGCCGCCGACAGTGGCCGAGCCGCCAGCGCTGGCCGAGCCGCCGTCGCTGGCGGAACCGGCGCCGGGGCCGGCCGCGCCGCCGGGGCCGGCCGGCCCGCCGCAGCTGGCGGAGCCGCCGTCGGCCGGGTTGTCACCGCGGCCGGACTCCGGGCGCGCCGCAGTCCCGGCCCCGCCAGCGGACGACGCGGGATCAGCGCCGGCCGGCCGCCCCGGTCGCCGGACCGGCTCCCGGCCCGCCCGGCGGCGCCGGGCGGCCCGGGCCGGACGCCAGCCGTACGGCGCGGCCTACCTGGTCGTGATCTGCGGGGTGGCGCTGAGTTTGTCCTACCTGTGGCGAGGCCCGCAGAATGTCAGGGGAGGCGCGCTGGCCGTGGCGGTCATGCTGCTCGCGGCCGCGGTGGCCAGGCTGGTTCTGCCGGAGCGCCGCGCGGGCATGCTCGCCTCCCGGCGGCGGCTGGTGGACGTCGCGGCGTTCTCTGCCCTGGGCGTCGCATTGCTGGTCGCTGGCCTGGTGTTTCCTGCCCAGAACTGACCTGGTCCTGGTGCGCCGCCGGTAGCCTCGCGTCCGGTGCGCTTCGCCACTGCAACGACGCGGGCGTGAGGAAGGAAAGCGAAAGCATGTCCAAGATCAAGGTAGCCAATCCCGTTGTCGAGCTCGACGGCGATGAGATGACGCGGATCATCTGGCAGTTCATCAAGGATCAGCTGATCCTGCCGTACCTGGATATCGACCTGAGGTACTACGACTTGTCGATCCAGCAGCGGGATGCCACCGACGACCAGGTGACCGTCGATGCGGCGAACGCCATCAAGGAGCACGGCGTGGGCGTCAAGTGCGCCACCATCACGCCCGATGAGGACCGCGTGGCCGAGTTCGGGCTGAAGAAGATGTGGCGCTCACCGAACGGGACGATCCGCAATATTCTCGGCGGCGTCGTTTTCCGCGAGCCGATCGTGATATCGAACATCCCGCGCTTCGTTCCCGGCTGGACCAAGCCGATCATCATCGGCCGTCACGCGCACGGCGACCAGTACCGTGCGACCGACTTCGTCGTCCCCGGTCCCGGCACGGTGACGCTCTCCTACCGGCCCGACGACGGCGAGCTGGTCGAGATGGAGGTCGCGCGGTTCAGCGGCGGCGGCGTGACGATGGGAATGTACAACTACGACGACTCGATCCGCGACTTCGCCCGGGCCACCATGCGCTACGCGCTGACCCAGGGCTACCCGCTCTACCTGTCCACCAAGAACACGATCCTGAAGGCCTACGACGGCCGGTTCAAGGATATTTTCGCCGAGGTATTCGAGTCTGAGTTCAAGGCCGAGTTCGAGGCGGCCGGGATCACCTACGAGCACCGGCTGATCGACGACATGGTGGCCCAGGTCATCAAGGGCGACGGCGGCATCGTGTGGGCGTGCAAGAACTACGACGGGGACGTCCAGTCCGACGTCGTGGCGCAGGGCTTCGGCTCGCTGGGGCTGATGTCCAGCGTGCTGATGACGCCGGACGGGTCCACCGTCGAGGCGGAAGCGGCCCATGGCACCGTGACCCGGCATTACCGGCAGCATCAGCAGGGCAAGCCGACCTCCACCAACCCGATCGCCTCGATCTTCGCCTGGACTCGCGGGCTCGCCCACCGCGGCCAGCTCGACGGAACCCCCGAGGTGACCGCCTTCGCCGACACGCTGGAGCGAGTCTGCGTCGAGACCGTGCTGAGCGGCAAGATGACCAAGGATCTCGCGCTGCTCGTCGGCGAGGGCACCCCGTTCCTGACCACGCAGGAGTTCCTCGCCGCCATCGACGAGAACCTGCAGGCCGCCATGGCCGGGTCCTGACAGCGGCAGCTGACGAGCCCGAGCCACCCGAAACGCAAAACCAAAGGAGACCACGGCAGATGGCCCGCACAGGGAAGGTAACCGTCGTCGGAGCCGGCTTCTACGGCTCGACCACCGCGCAGCGGCTGGCTGAGTACGACATATTCGACGAGGTCGTGCTCACCGACATCGTCGATGGCAAGCCCGAGGGGCTGGCCCTGGACATGAACCAGTCACGGCCCATCCAGGGCTTCGAGACCAGGCTGACCGGGCAGACGACCGGGCCCGAGGGGGAGGGGTACGAGGCGATCGCCGGCTCCGGGGTGGTGGTGATCACCGCGGGCCTGCCGCGGAAGCCCGGCATGAGCCGGATGGACCTGATCGGGGTCAACGCGAAGATCGTCAGGAACGTGACCGAGCAGGTCGTCAAGCACGCGCCGGAGGCGGTGCTGATCGTGGTCTCCAACCCGCTGGATGAGATGACCGCGCTGGCCGCCAAGGTGTCCGGTTTCCCGCCGCACCGGGTAATCGGCCAGGCCGGCATGCTGGACACGGCGAGATTCAGCTACTTCGTGGCCGAGCGTCTCGGCGTGCCCGTCGGCTCCGTCCGGACGCTGACCCTCGGCTCGCACGGCGACACCATGGTGCCCGTGCCGTCCGCGTGCACGGTGGCCGGCGAGCCGCTTACCGACCTGCTCCCGGCCGCGGACATTGACGCGCTCGTGCAGCGGACGCGGGCCGGCGGCGCGGAGATAGTCGCCCTGCTCAAGACCGGATCCGCTTACTACGCCCCGTCCGCGGCCGCGGCGTGGATGGCCCGGGCGGTAGCCGAGGACTCCGGGGCCGTGCTCCCGGTCTGCGCCTGGGTGGACGGCCAGTACGGCATCTCCGGCGTCTACCTGGGCGTCGAGGCTGAAATCGGCGCCTCCGGGGTGCGGGCAGTGGTGGAGCGGAACCTCACCGAGGCCGAACTTGGCGCGCTCCGGGAGGCCGCCGACGCCGTCCGGGCCAAGCAGGCCGACGTCGCCAGCCTCTGAGGGCGCCTCGGCTTCTGCGGTCGCCTCAGCTTCTACGGGCGCATCGGGGTGCCTGGCCAGGCGGCGGCGCCAGCACCCCGGCGCGCCCGCCTTCGCTATCCGGCCAGGCGCCGCAGCGCCAGCTCGGCGTACAGCGCCGCGCCATCGCTGAGCACCGCGTCATCGAAGGCCGCTTCGGCGGAATGGTTGTACGCGGCGGTGGCCGGATCCTGGCCCTGCGGGCAGGCGCCCAGCATGACGAAGGCACCGGGTACCTGCTCAAGGACGTAGGAGAAGTCCTCTGACCCGCTCAGCGGGAAAGGCTGGGTCAGGCAGCGCCCGCTGCCGAACAGTTCCGTCACGGTGCGCTGCGCGAATGACACCTCGTCGCCGTTGTTGACGGTCACCGGGTAGCCGGCGCCGAAGCCGGCCGTGGCGGTCAGGCCATGCGCGGCGGCGATCTCGGTGGCCAGGCTGGTGGCGTACTCCATGGCCCGCGCCCGCGTCCCGGCGGAGAAGGTCCGCAATGAGCCGAGCAGCTTCGCGTCATCGGGAATCACGTTGTCGGTGGTGCCCGCATGGAAGCTGCCGATAGTCAGCACGACCGGGTCGAAGACATCGAACCGCCTGGTCACCATGGCCTGCAGGGCGGTCACGATCTCGCACGCGGCGGGGATCGGATCCGCGGCACGATGCGGCTGCGAGGCGTGCCCGCCGTGGCCGTGCACGGTCACCTCGAAGACGTCAGCCGCGGCCATCATCGTGCCCTCCCTGGTGCTGCAGACGCCGCGGGGCAGGGTGGAAGAAGCGACATGCAGGGCGAAGGCGGCGGCCGGGCGGCCGCCCGCCGCGTCCAGCACGCCCTCGGAGATCATCTGCTCCGCCCCGGCGAAGCCTTCCTCGCCGGGCTGGAACATGAAGATCACGTTTCCGGCGATCTCCTGCTGCCGGGCCGAGAGCAGCCGGGCCGCGCCGGCCAGCATCGCGGTATGCAGGTCGTGGCCGCACGCATGCATCGCCCCGTCGATCTGCGAGGAGTAGGGCAGGCCGGTGCGCTCGGTCACCGGCAGCGCATCCATGTCACCGCGCAGCAGCACGGTGGCGCCCGGCAGGCCACCGCGCAGCACCGCCGTCACCGAGCTGAGCTGCTGTCCCGTAGTGATCTCGAGTGGAAGGCCGTCGAGTGCGGCGAGCACTTTCGCCTGAGTCAGGGGCAGGTCGAGGCCGATCTCAGGCTCGCGGTGGATCGCGTGGCGCAGTTCGGCAAGCTCTCCGGACATTGCCACCGCGTCCTGGTGTACCTCAGCGGGCATCCGTCGTCCCTTTCTCGCAGGCCTTACCCGGTGCATCCGTCACATCTCTGACAGGATCGCACGGCCGCCGCTAGACGGCGTGGCGCGGCTGACGGCCAGACTCGGCGGCGCGGCGCGGCCGGACGGCCAGACCGGCGGCGCGGCGCGGCCGCTCCGCGCCACCGCACGGCCAGGCCCGGTCTAGACTGTCCGGACACCGCGCGGCCCGTGCCGATTGCCGAGGTCAGGGATCACGAAGTGAATGACGTCGGCTGGGACATCCTCATTGTCCTGGTCATAGTTATTATCGGCGGCTTCTTTGCCGCAGCCGAGATGGCGCTCGTCTCGCTGCGGGAAGGCCAGGTGCGGGCCCTGGCGAAACGCGGCAAGCGGGGCCAGCGGACCGCGAAGCTCGCGCATGACCCCAACCGGTTCCTGTCCACCGTGCAGATCGGCGTCACGCTGGCCACCCTGCTGTCCGGCGCTTTCGGCGCCGCGACCCTCGCCGACCGGCTGATGTCCGCGCTGAAGCATCATCTGTCCGCCGGGGCCGCATCGGTCATCTCGGTCGTGGTGGTGACGCTGGCAATCTCCTTCTTCACCCTGGTCCTCGGGGAACTCGCGCCCAAGCGGCTCGCGCTGCAGCGTTCCGAGCGGGTCTCGCTCATCGCGGCGCCGCTGCTGGACCGGATGTCGACGCTGGCCCGCCCCCTGGTCTGGCTGCTCTCGAAGTCGACCAACGTGGTCGTCAAGTTGCTCGGCGGCGACCCGGCCGCCGGCCGCGGGGTGATGACCGAGCAGGAACTGCGTGACGTGCTGGCCGGGAACCAGGCGCTGAGCCCCGATGAGCGGCAGATCGTGAGCGAGGTATTCGACGCGGGTAAGCGGCAGATCCGCGAGGTGCTCGTGCCCAGGACCGAGGTCGAGTTCCTGCCGGCCAGCATGACCCTGCGGGACGCGGCGACGATCGCGGTGGCCGCGCCATACTCCCGCTTCCCCGTCTACCAGGAGTCCTACGACGACGTGATCGGCTTCGTGCATGCCCGCGATCTGCTCGACCCGGCCGCCAACGGCTCGGGCCTGGTCGGCGAGGCCCGCCGGCCAGTCAAGCTGCTGCCGACGACGAAGACCGTGCTGTCCGCGCTGTCGGAGATGCGCAAGGACCACGCGCACCTGGCGATCGTGGTGGACGAGTACGGCGGCACGGCCGGCATCGTGACCCTGGAGGATCTGGTCGAGGAGCTGATCGGCGACATTCAGGACGAGTACGACGTGGACGATGCGCAGTCCAAGCAACTGGTCGGCGGTGAGCTTGAGGTGGACGGCCTGCTGAACCTGGATGAGTTCGCCGAGCAGACTGGTATCGAGCTGCCGGAGGGCCCCTACGAGACCGTGGCCGGTTACGTGCTCGCGGTGCTCGGCCATCTCCCCGGTGACGGCGAGGCCGTCGAGGCCGCCGGCCGCCAGCTCGTGGTCACCGAGATGGATGGCCGGCGGATTGCCCGGGTGCGGGTAGGCCGGCCGCAGCCTGCGGTTGACGCAGACCAGAAAACGGGCCCGGCCAATTAGACTGATCCCCGCCCGGCCGGCCACCAGGCCTGCCATCCGGCCGCCCGCTCCGGCCGTCGCGGGCGCGGTGGCGGCCGGCCGGCGGCCGAATCTCCCGGAAGGCGGCACTGGTGCTCTCTGCTGACATGGACGGCCAGGCCGGCGCCGATCGCGGCCCCGTCCTCGTCGTTGACTTCGGGGCCCAGTACGCGCAGCTCATCGCGCGCCGGGTGCGCGAGTGCCAGGTCTACTCGGAGATCGTCCCGGCGACCATGCCCGCCGCCGAGATGCTGGCCAGGAATCCGGCGGCGATCATCCTGTCCGGCGGACCGGCGTCCGTGTACGCGCCCGGCGCGCCGCCTGCCCCCAGCGGGCTGTTCGAGGCCGGCGTCCCCGTGCTGGGTATCTGCTACGGCTTCCAGCTGATGATGTCCGGGCTCGGCGGCTCGGTGCAGCGCACCGGCGGCGGGGAGTACGGCGCCACCGAACTCCGGGTCAGTCCCGGGCGCGCCGGCCGGGGGAGTGCTGCTGGATGGCCTGCCGGGCCATCAGCAGGTGTGGATGTCGCATGGCGATACCTGCGCCGCGCCGCCGCCGGGATTCACCGTGACCGCGCGGACCGGGGCCACGCCGGTGGCGGCGGCCGAGGATCAGGGCCGCGGCCTGTACGGCGTGCAATTCCACCCTGAGGTCATGCACAGTGAGCACGGCCAGCAGATCCTGCGCCATTTCCTGGCCGCCGCGGGCTGCCGGCCGACCTGGACCATGCGCAGCATCGTCGACGAGCAGGTCGCCCTGATCTCCGCGCAGGTCGGGGCCGGCCGCGCCATCTGCGGCCTGTCCGGCGGAGTCGACTCGGCGGTCGCGGCCGCGCTCGTCCAGCGCGCGATCGGATCCCGGCTGACCTGCGTATTCGTCGATCACGGGCTGCTGCGCAAGGGCGAGGCCGACCAGGTGGAGAAGGACTTCGTGGCCGCCACCGGCATCGACCTGGTGGTCGTGGACGCGGCCGCTGAGTTCGTCCGGGCGCTGGCCGGCGTGACCGATCCCGAGCAGAAGCGGAAGATCATCGGGCGCGAGTTCATCCGCGCGTTCGAGCAGGCGGCCATCCAGATCAAGGGCGATGCGGGCAGCCATGGCGAGAGCGTCGGCTTCCTGGTCCAGGGGACGCTCTATCCCGACGTGGTCGAGTCCGGCGGCGGCACCGGCACGGCCAGCATCAAGTCGCATCACAACGTCGGCGGGCTGCCGGCCGATCTGGCCTTCGAACTGGTCGAGCCGCTGCGGACGCTGTTCAAGGACGAGGTACGCCAGGTCGGCCTCGAACTCGGCCTGCCACCGGAGATCGTCTGGCGGCAGCCCTTCCCGGGCCCGGGACTCGGCGTCCGGATCGTCGGCGAGGTGACCAGCGAGCACCTGCGGATAGTCCGGGAAGCCGACGACATCGCGCGCGCGGAGCTGTCCCGGGCCGGCCTGGACCGGGTCATCTGGCAGTGCCCGGTCGTGCTGCTCGCCGACGTGCGGTCGGTCGGGGTCAAGGGCGACCGGCGCAGCTATGGTTATCCGGTCGTGCTCCGCCCGGTCACCAGCGAGGATGCGATGACCGCCGACTGGGCGCGGCTGCCGGACGAGGTCCTGGCCACGATCTCCACCCGGATCACCAATGAGGTGCCGGAGATCAACCGCGTGGTGCTCGACGTGACCAGCAAGCCGCCCGGCACCATCGAGTGGGAATGACCGGCCGCGGGGCGGGAACAGCCAGGTATCAGGTCACCCGGCCGCGCTCGGCGGCCACGTCGGCGTAGGACCGGTCCGCGGCGATCCGCCGGAGCGCATCGAGCGCGTCCCATACCTCGGTGAACCGGGTGATGACCGGGGCGGGGCCGAGCCTGAGCCGGTCCGGGGTCCGGTAGTCACCGATGATCCCGGCCTTGATCAGCGCCTGGCTGAGCTGCCACGCATCGGGATGATGCAGGGTGACATGGGCGCCGCGGCGCGCGCTGTCCCGCGGTGAGGCGACGGTGAAGCCGTGCGGCGCGAGCCACTCGTCCGCCAGGCCGATCAGCAGTTCGGTCAGCGCGACTCCCTTGGCCCGCAGCCGCCCCAGGCCGGCCTCGCCGAGCAGCCGGGTGCCCTCCTGCACCGCCGCGATGCCGATGATCGGCGGCGTGCCGGTCAGGAACCGATCGATCCCGGGGGCCGGATCGTAGCCGGGCCCCATCGTGAACTGATCGCGCTGGCCGAACCAGCCCCACACCGGCTGGCTCATGCCGTCCTGCAGCTCGCTGCGCACGTACAGGAACGCCGGCGCGCCGGGGCCGGCGTTCAGGTACTTGTAGGTGCAGCCGATGGCCAGGTCGGCGCCCGTGGCGTCCAGTTCGACCGGCACCGCGCCGGCCGAGTGGCACAGATCCCACAGCATCAGCGCGCCGGCCTCGTGCGCGATCGCGGTGACCGCGGCCATATCGGCCAGCGCGCCGCTGCGGTAGGCCACATGGGAGAGGCTCACCACCGCGGTCCGCTCATCGACCGCCGCCCGCACCGCGTCCTGGCTCACCCCGTCGTTCATGTCGGCGGCGATCATCCGGAGCTCGCAGCCGCGCTGCGCGGCGATCCCGGCCAGGACATAGCGGTCGGTGGGGAAGTTGTCGTCATCGGTCACGATGACGCTCCGCCCCGGTCGCGCGTCCAGCGCGGCGGACGCCAGCTTGTACAGGTTGACCGTGGTCGAGTCGCAGACCACGACCTGCCCCGGCGCCGCCCCGACCAGGTGCTCGCCGATCAGGTCCCCGGCCTGGCGGGGCAGCTCGATCCAGCTGGCCCAGGACCGGACCAGCCCGGCTCCCCATTCCTGCCGGACGACTTCGGCGATGCGGGCCTGCGTGGCGGCCGGCAGCGGGCCGAGTGAGTTCCCGTCCAGGTAGATCAGCGATTCGTCGTCGCGCACGAACCGGCCACGGAACTCGCGCAGCGGATCCGCGGCGTCCAGTTCCTCGGCATAGGCCCGGTCAGTGCGGATCTTCGCCACGGCTTCCAGCCTAGTCACTACCGGAAGAGTCCGCCGATCGCGTCGTGTCCTGAGCGGCCAGCCGGGCCTGCCGGCCGCGTGCGGGCGTCGGGGCGTCAGCCGGCGTCAGGGCGTCAGCGGGCGGCCCGGCGGCGCCGGAACCGGAGCCGGAGCCGGAGCACGATCGCGGTCGCCACCACGAGGCCGGCCAGCACCGGTATCGCGCGCTTGAGCACCGGCAGGCCGGCCACGCTCAGCAGGTCGATGGCGTCCTCGTCCGGCGGCCGGGCGGCGGCCGGGGCCGGACGCGGGCCGGGCTCCGCGGCCTGCTGCCCGAAGTCGCCGTTCGCGGCGACCCGGCTCGCCGCCGACCGCCCGCCCCCGCTGGAGGCGGTGCCCCCCGCGGCGGTACGCCCGGCCGGGGTGCCGCCCGCGGCCGCGAGCGACAGGCCGCGGTCAGCAAGCTTCTGCCTGATCTCCTCGACCGAGGCGGGGCCGATCTGGTCGATGGCCAGCAGCTGCTGCTCTGTGCGAGAGGCCAGGTCGCCGACCGTGTGAATGCCTTCCCGCCGCAGGCTGTTGTGCGACCGCAGGGCGAGATGCAGCTCCTCGATCGGCAGCGCCAGGTCGTCCCCCGCCAGGTCGTCCCCCGCGGGGGCGCCGGCGCCGCCTTCGGCCGGCCCGCCCGGGCCGGCCGCTGCCTGCGGGCCGGTACCGGCCGCCACTGCGCCGGCCCGGGCGCCGCCGCACTGGCCGCCGTCGCACTGGCCGATCCGGCGTCGGCCGGGCTTCCGGCCGCGTTGTCCGCCCGCAGCATGTCGGCCAGGTTGGCGGCGAAGATGCCGATCAGCTTGCCGCCGACATCGGCCATCACGCCCCGGCCGAACTGCGCCGGGCGGCCGGTCACGTTCAGCGAGGTATTCACCACGACGTGCGTCTCGTCGCCCTCGCCGTGCAGTTCCGAGCGCACGGTCGCCGACGCGGTCCCGGCGCCGCGGGTTTCCTTTCCGGCGGCCTCCAGCTTCATCACGCCGGTGGCGGCGTCCCGCTCGGTGAAGCGGGCCGTGCCCGCGTACGTCATCGAGATGGGGCCGACCTTGACCTTGATCCGGCCCTTGATCTCATCGCCAGCCACGGAGTCGAGGGAGGCGCCCGGCATGCAGGGCGCCACCCTCTCGACGTCCAGCAGCACATCCCACGCCCTGTCCACCGGGACCGGGACGGTGAATGAGTGCTCTAGTTCCATCTGTCCGACTCCTGCCGCCGCTGCCAGCGCCCTTCCGGTCAGCACCCGCGCCAGGCGGCGCCGGTAGTCGGGCGCGCCATGCGGATCGCTGGGCGGCTGCGTTCCCTCAGCCGCGTGTTCAGCGGCGGGTCGCAGCGCGTCGCAGCGGGCGGGCACGCCGACCGCGGCCGATTTCCGCGGCCGCGGCCCTGACGGAGGACAGGCCCCATGTTAGTCAGCCCGGTCCTCGCCCCGGCGACATTCCCGTTCGAGCGCCCGGCCAGCGCGGCCACGCCGGCGGCCGGCGAACTGGCGCCAGGCCGTCCCTGGCGGCCGGATCAGCCGGTGTCGAGGACCTGGAAGACCTCGGCCAGGTGGCCTTCCGGCAGGCCGCCCTGCTGGGCGGCACGGCTGAGCCAGCCGCGCAGGAACTCCTCCAGGTTCTCCATCTGGCCGGTCTGGCTCACGTGCGCCCGCAGCGCCGCGACCTTCCGGCCGAACGTCTCCGTCACGTCCACGTACTGGTCCGGCGACGGGCTGCCGGCGATCCACACCTCGCGCACGGTCCAGGGCTCAAGACCTTCCTCGGCGAGCAGGTCGGGGAAGGCGAACTGATTGCGCGCGTCGGGGTAGACGGCATCAAGCGCCGCGGAGCCGACGGCGCGGTGGTCGGGATGGCTGGCGCCGGTGCGCGCGTAGTTCCGCTCCGCGGACGGGCAGGCCACCCGGTCCGGGCGGACCTGCCTGATGACCCGGGCCAGGTCCTTGCGCAGCGCAATGGTGGCCTCCACCCGGCCATCAGGGTAGGCCAGGAACCGCAGGTCATGCACGCCGACCTGCTTCGCGGCCGCCGTCTGCTCGGCGCGCCGCAGCGTCGCCATGTCGGTGCGGGAGACGCTCGGGTCGCTGCCGCCCGCGTCGCCGTCGGTGACGATGCAGTAGACGACCTCGATCCCGGCGTCGGTCCAGCGCGCGATCGTGCCGGCCGAGCCGAAGTCCACGTCGTCAGGATGGGCGGCGATGACGAGAATGCGGCTTACCTCAGAGTCTTCAAGCACGCTCATGATCCTACGGGCTGCCGGACCCGAAGCCCCCGCGCGCCGGCCCGCCGCCGCCCCGGAGCAGCCCGGGCCGCGATCGGTTCGCAGCCGGAGCGTCGGCTGATCCGGCGCGTGGCGCACCGGATCAGCCTTGGCTCCGTACGGTCAGGGCCGGACGGGGGCTTTAATCCAGGGCGGACATGACGTGCTTGATGCGGGTGTAGTCCTCGAACCCGTACATCGACAGGTCCTTGCCGTAGCCGGACTGCTTGAAGCCGCCGTGCGGCATCTCGGCGACCAGCGGGATGTGCGTGTTGATCCACACGCAGCCGAAGTCCAGCAGCCGGGACATCCGCATCGCGCGGCCGTGATCGGAGGTCCAGACCGAGGAGGCGAGCCCGTAGTCCGTCCCGTTGGCCCAGCGCAGCGCCTCGTCCTCGTCGCTGAACTGCTGCACGGTGATGACCGGGCCGAACACCTCGTTCTGCACGATCTCGTCGTCCTGGTGCAGCCCGTCCACCACGCTGGCCTCGAAGAAGTAGCCGCGGGGGCCGGTCTGCTTGCCGCCCGTGACGATCCGGGCGTGATCCGGCAGCCGCCCGACCATCCCGGCCACCCGGTCCAGCTGGCTGGCGTTGTTCAGCGGGCCGAAGTCGGCCTCCAGCACGTCCGGGCCGCCCACCGTCTGCCCCTTGGCCTGCTCGGCCAGCGCGGCCACGAAGTCGTCGTGCACGCGCGGCCCGGCCAGGACCCGGGTGGCCGCCGTGCAGTCCTGGCCCGCGTTGAAGTAGCCGGCGATGGCGATGGCCTCGGCGGCCTTCTCCGGGTCCGCATCGTCGAAAACGATGACCGGGGCCTTGCCGCCGAGTTCCAGGTGAACCCGCTTCAGCCCGGCCGCGGCCGCGGCGGCGACCTCCTTGCCGGCCCGCACGCTGCCGGTGATCGAGACCATCTGCGGTACCCGGTGCGAGACCAGCGCCCGGCCGGTGTCCCGGTCACCGCAGATTACGTTGAACACGCCGGGCGGCAGGAACTCGGCCATCGTCTCGGCCATCAGCAGCGTCGAGACCGGCGTGGTATCCGACGGCTTGAGCACCATCGTGTTGCCGGCCGCCAGCGCGGGCGCCCACTTCCAGACGGCCATCATCATCGGGTAGTTCCACGGGGTGACCGCGGCGCAGACCCCGACCGGCTCGCGCCGGATGAACGAGGTGAACCCGGACATGTACTCGCCGGCCGCGCGGCCGTCCAGCATCCGGGCCGCGCCGGCGAAGAACCTGATCTGGTCCACCATCGGCGGGATTTCCTCGGACGCGGTCAGCGCGAGCGGCTTGCCGGTGTTCTGGGACTCGGCCCGGACGAACTCATCGGCCCGGGCCTCGATCGCGTCCGCGATCCGGAGCAGGGCGAGGCTGCGCTCGCCGGGCGTCGCGTCCCGCCAGCCGCCGAAGGCGTCAGCCGCGGACGAGAACGCGGCGTCCACCTCGACCTCGCGCGAGATCGGGGCGGTGGCGAAGGCCTCGCCGGTGCTCGGGTTGATCAGCTCGGCTCGCTTGTCGAACGCTGTGTCCGTCCACTGCCCGCCGATAAAGTTGCGCAGTTCTTCCACCGCGAGGGCCTCCGTTCTGGATCTTTATGGTTTTTCCTGCCCGCGGTGACTAGCTGCCACCGGACGGCGTGCGCTCCTCGCACGCCCACGGCGCACCGTAGTCGTTGAGCAGGTCGAGGAAGGGCTGCGGAGGCAGCGCCTCGGGGCCGAGCACCCCGGTGCCGGACCAGGCGCCCGAGTCGATCAGTTCCAGCGCGACGACCGGGTTGACCGCCGTCTGCCAGACCACCGCCTGCGAGTCGTACTCGGCCATCGTCCAGGCATTGTCCACCACGTGGTACAGGTAAACCTCGCGCGGCGCGCCGTCCTGGCCGGTGCCGGTGACCCAGGTGCCCGCGCAGGTCAGCCCGCTCATCTTGTCCCCGAGCGTGGCCGGGTCGGGCAGGCACGCGGCGACCACGTCGCGGGGCGACACGCGGACGCCGCCGACCTGGACGGGCACGGTGGAGTCGAGGCCGAGCCGGTGCAGCGTCCGCAGCACGGCGATGAACTCATTGCCGAGGCCGTACTTGAAGGTGACCCGCCGCGCCTGCACCCAGCGCGGGATGAGCAGCACTTCCTCGTGCTCGACGTTCACGCATTCCACCGGGCCGATGCCGGCCGGGAAGTTAAAGACCTCGGGCTCGCTGAACGGCTCGGTGGTAAACCAGCCGCGCTCGCGCTCCCAGATAACCGGCGGGTTCAGGCACTCTTCCAGCGTGGTCCAGATCGAGAAGGTCGGGGCGAAGTCGTATCCGGCGACGGCCAGGCTCGAGCCGTCCCTGACGCCCGCCTCGTCGATCTCGCTGAACAGGGTGTCGGCCGCGTGCCGGGCGAAGATGTCGGAGAGCCCGGGCTCGACGCCGATGCCGACCAGCGCGAGCTTCCCGCGCTCCTCCCACTGGCCGGCCAGCGCGAATTGCTCGTCGCCGAGCTTGACGCCGGTCTTGCGGTAGGGCTCATCGGCGTCCGGCCGGGACAGCGACATGGCCATGTCCAGGTAGTCCGTGCCGGCCTGCAGCGCGGCGCGGTAGAGCGGCATCACGAAGCGGGGGTCGGTCGCGTTCATGAGCACGTCACACGAGTACTCGGTGAGCAGCGCGGCCACCTGCCGCTCATCGCGCGCGTCCAGCTGCACGGCGACGTGCGTCCCGGCGGCCGCGTGCTGTGCCCGGGCCAGGTCGAAGTCGGCGATAACCAGTTCGGCGAACTTGCGGCGGGTAGCGATACGGGCGAAAGCCGTGCCAACCCCGCCGGCTCCCACCAGAAGTATGCGCATACGTGCGATCCTATGCCCGGAAACCCCTGTGGCCCACGAGACCAGTGGCGATGCAGAGCTGTTACAACTGAAATCGTTCCCAGTGGGAATAATCCGTGCTAGAACCGTCGGACTGGGGTGCGGATGAATCGTGCCCGGGTGACCGGATCATCGCACTCGGTGCCGGCGTCGCCGCAATCGCGTGCCCGGCCCGGCGGAAGCCGGGCCACTGCCAGGAGGGGTGAGCATGGCCACCACCGCGCCAGATCTGCAGCCGATGGAAGAAGCCGTCGGCAAGGGGCTTAAAACAGGCGCGCTAGGGCTGATCTCGAGCACTGTCATCGCGACTGCCTCGGTTGCGCCGGCCTACAGCCTGGCCGCGACGCTGGGCTTCGTCGTGGTGGCCGTCGGGCTCAAGTCGCCGCTGGTCGCGATCCTTGCTTTCGTGCCGATGATCCTGACGTCCATCGGCTACAGCGAGCTCAATAAGGCCGATCCCGACTGCGGGACGACCTTTACCTGGGCCACCCGCGCGTTCGGCCCGAAGACCGGCTGGGCCGGCGGCTGGGCCATTGTCGCCGCGGACGTGCTGGTCATGGCGAGCCTGGCGCAGGTCGCAGGGCAGTACATCTTCCTGCTCTTCAACGCCAACGGGATCGGCCACAACCCGGCCAGCAGCTGGGTGCTGCTCACCGGGATCTTGTGGATCGTCTTCATGACCTACATCTGCTACCGCGGCATCGAGGTCTCGGCGAACTTCCAGAAGGCGCTGCTCTCGATCGAGATCACCATGCTGCGTGGTGTTGTCGGTCGTCGCGCTGATCCGGGTCGGTACCGGCAACCACCCGTCGGTGTCGATTCACCCGAGCTGGTCCTGGCTGAGCCCGGCCGGCCTGCCGTTCAGCGCGTTTGCCTCCGGGCTGATCCTGATGGTCTTCATCTACTGGGGCTGGGACACCGCCCTGTCGGTGAACGAGGAGACCAAGGACCCGGCGAAGACGCCCGGCCGGTCCGCCATCCTGTCGACCCTCATCCTGGTCGTCACCTACGGCATCGCGATCTTCGGCGCCCAGTCCTTCGCGGGCATCGGGACCACGGGCATCGGCCTGGCGAACCCGGACAACTCCAGCGACGTGCTCTCCGTGCTCGGCCACGCGGTCTTCGGTTCCGGCACCGTCGGCAATGTCTTCTACCGGCTGCTGCTGATCATGGTGCTGTCGTCCGCGGCCGCCTCGACCCAGACCACGATCCTGCCGACCGCCAGAACCACCCTGTCGATGGCAACCTACGGAGCGCTGCCGGGGTCGTTCGCCAAGATGCACCGCCGGCACCTCACGCCGACCGTGTCCACGCTGGTGATGGGCGGCATCTCGATCCTGCTGTACGCGGGCATGAACTACATTTCCGGCGGAAACGTGATCGCCGATGCGGTCACCAGCTGCGGCGTCTTCATCGCGACCTACTACGGCCTGACCGGCTTCACCTGCGCCTGGTACTACCGGAAGAACCTGACCAGCAGCGCCCGCAACCTGTGGATGCAGGGCATCCTGCCCGTGCTCGGCGGCGCGATCCTGTGGTTCCTCGGCGGCTGGAGCCTGTACCTGGACTACAACCTCACCAGCCCGTACGAGGCGTCGTACACGACGTTCACGATTCCCGGCACTGACGTCCATATCGGCGGCGTCTTCATCATCGTGTTCGTCTCCTGGCTGATCGGCCTGCTGGTCTTTATCTACCTGCGGATCAAGCAGCCGCCGTTCTTCAAGAAGCAGACGCTGACCAGGGCCACGCCGACGCTCGTCCCGGACGAGTACGCCGGCCGCGGCTTGCTCATGTGCCCCGGCGTCGGTGCTAACGCCTACGCTGGAGCACGTGACCGCGACGGCAGTTGACACTCTTCTGGACGGGCTGAACCCGCAGCAGCGCGCTGCCGTCGTGCACGAGGGCAGCCCGCTGCTCATCGTGGCCGGGGCCGGCTCGGGCAAGACCCGCGTGCTGACCCACCGGATCGCCTACCTGCTGGCCGAGCGGGAAGTCTCGCCCGCCCAGATCCTCGCGATCACCTTCACCAACAAGGCGGCGGGGGAGATGGCCGCCCGGGCCGCCGCGCTGACCGGCTCGCGGGCGCGGTCCATGTGGCTGCTGACGTTCCACTCGGCCTGCGTCCGGATCCTGCGCCGGGAGGCGAGGCGGTTCGGCTACCCGCCGGCGTTCTCGATCTACGACCAGGCCGATTCGCGGCGGCTGATGGCGCTGGTCTGCCGTGAGCTGGAGCTTGACGCCAAGTACCACCCGCCGCGGGCGATGATCGACCAGGTCTCCAACCTCAAGAACGATCTGATCGACTTCGAGACCGCGGCGGCCCGCGCCACCGGGTACCGGCAGAAGGCCCTGGCCGAGGCGTACGCCGAGTACCAGCGCCGGCTCGTCGCGGCCGGCGCGATGGACTTCGACGACCTGATCATGGTCACGGTCAACCTGCTGCAGGCGTTCCCCGAGGTCGCGAATGAGTACCGGAGCAGGTTCCGGCACGTGCTCGTGGATGAGTACCAGGACACCAACCACGCGCAGTATGTCCTGGTCAGGGAACTCGCCGGACAGGGCAGTGCGGCTTCGGGGCAGGACACCGGGGCGGCGTCGCCCGGGCCCGCCGAGCTGTGCGTGGTCGGCGACGCGGACCAGTCCATCTACGCCTTCCGCGGCGCGACGATCAGGAACATCGAGGAGTTCGAGCGCGATTTCGCCGGCGCGCGGGTGATCCTGCTGGAGCAGAACTACCGCTCCACCCAGAACATCCTGGCCGCGGCCAACGCCGTGGTCTCCCGCAACGCCAGCCGGATACCCAAGAACCTCTGGTCCGACCAGGGCGATGGCCCGCCGATCATCGGCTACGTCGCGGACAACGAGCACGACGAGGCGGCGTTCGTCGCCGAGGAGGTCGACCGGCTCTCCGACGCCGGCGACGCGACCGCCGGGCAGGTCGCGGTGTTCTACCGGACCAACGCGCAGTCCCGGGTCTTCGAGGAAGTGTTCATCCGGGCCGGGATGCCCTACAAGGTGGTCGGCGGGCTCCGGTTCTACGAGCGCCGGGAAGTCCGCGACCTGCTCGGCTACCTGCGGCTGATCGCCAACCCCGCCGATGAGGTGTCGCTGCGGCGGGTGCTGAACGTGCCCCGCCGGGGGATCGGCGAGCGGGCCGAGGAATGCGTGGCGGCGCTGGCCAACCGGGACCGGATCACGTTCGCCGCCGCGCTGGCCAAGCCGCAGGACGTGCCCGGCCTGGCCGCCCGCTCGGCCCGGTCGATCGAGGCGTTCAACGCCCTCATCGGCGGGTTCCGGGACGCGGTGGCGGCCGGCAGCCCGGTGGGCGACCTGGCCGAGGCGGTGCTTGACCAGTCCGGCTACCTGGCCGAGCTGCAGGTATCCAGCGACCTGCAGGACGCGAGCCGGATCGAGAACCTGACCGAGCTGGTCTCGGTGGCGCGGGAGTACGACAGCCAGCACCCGGACGGGACGCTGCTTGACTTCCTGGAGCAGGTATCCCTGGTAGCCGACGCCGACCAGATCCCCGAGGGCGAGGACCACGGCGGCCTGGTGACGCTGATGACCCTGCACACCGCCAAGGGACTGGAGTTCCCGGTGGTGTTCCTCACCGGGCTGGAGGAGAACGTCTTCCCGCACGAGCGCTCGGTGGGCGATGAGCGGGAGCTTGAGGAGGAGCGGCGGCTCGCGTACGTCGGGATCACCCGGGCGGAGCAGCGGCTGTACCTCACCCGGGCGATGACGCGGGCCTGGTGGGGCCGGCCGGCCTATCACAAGCAGTCCAGGTTCCTGTCCGAGGTGCCGGCCCGGCTGCTGGAGTGGCGGCGGGACGAGTCGGCGGCCGCGCCGCCCGCCTCGGAGCGGCTGGCGCGCCGGCCGGGCCTGAACGTGGCGGGCAACCGGCCGATTCCCGCGCTGGCACCGGGTGACCACGTGAACCACGACTCGTACGGGCTCGGCCGGGTGCTCTCGGTCGAGGGGCGCGGTGACGACCCCGAGGCCAAGATCGACTTCGGCGGGGACTACGGGATCAAGCACCTGGTCCTGCGGTACGCCCCGCTGGAGAAGCTATAGGCCAACGTCGCCGGTTCGGCGCGGGCCGCGGGCCCGCGGGATTCGGGAGGAACCCATGAGCAGCATCCGGGTCGTCATCGCGAAGCCTGGCCTCGACGGCCACGACCGCGGCGCCAAGGTGGTGGCCAGGGCGCTGCGCGATGCCGGGGTGGAGGTCATCTACACCGGGCTGCACCAGACCCCGGAGCAGATCGTGTCCGCCGCGCTGCAGGAGGACGCCGACGCGATCGGGCTATCGGTCCTGTCCGGCGCGCACATGACTCAGTTCGGCCGGGTGCTTGAACTGCTCAGGGAGCGGGACGCCACCGATATCACCGTTTTCGGCGGGGGCATCATCCCGGACGCCGACATCGCCGAGCTTGAGCGGATGGGCGTGGCGAAGATCTTCACGCCGGGCGCCTCGACCTCCGAGATCGTCGAGTGGGTCCGGTCGCACCTCGGCAGCGTCGAGCCGGTCAGCTAGGTCAGGCCCGGCCGGCGGCGCCCGGGGCCACGACCCGGTTCGGTTCCGCGGCCCAGTTCCCACTAGGCTTCCTGCGCAGACCAGCAGACCTCAGGCAGCGCGCCGGTCAGGCTGAGTGCGGGCCGGGCAGCGGACAAGGACGGACCCGAGTGGACCTGTTCGAATTTCAGGCGAAGGAACTCTTCGCGGAGTACGGAGTACCGGTGCAGGAGGGCGCGGTAGCCACTTCGCCCGCGGAGGCACGCGAGACCGCGGCGCGGTTCGCGGCCGACGGCACGCCCCTGGTGGTGGTAAAGGCGCAGGTGAAGGTCGGCGGCCGGGGGAAGGCGGGCGGCGTCAAGCTCGCCGACGGGCCGGATGAGGCCGAGCAGAAAGCACGGCAGATCCTGGGCATGGACATCAAGGGTCACACCGTTCACAGGGTCCTGATCGCCCGCGCCAGCGATATCGCGCAGGAGTATTACCTCTCCTTCCTGCTCGACCGGTCCGCGCGGACATTTGTTGCGATCTGCTCGGTGCAGGGCGGTGTCGAGATCGAGGAGGTCGCGCACACCAACCCAGGCGCGGTGGCCCGGATCCCGGTCGACCCGCTATCCGGGGTGGACGCCGCGAAGGCCGCCGAGATCGTCCGGGCCGGCGGCCTGCCGCCCGAGGCCGCCGAGCAGGCGGCCCTGCTGGCCGAGCGGCTCTGGGCCGTCTTCGCCGACGAGGACGCCACCCTGGTCGAGGTCAACCCGATGGCACTGACCGAGCAGGGTGACGTGATCGCCGTGGACGGCAAGGTCAGCCTGGACGACAACGCCGCCTTCCGGCAGGAGCACGCCCGGTTCGCCGACACCGAGGACGCCGACCCGCTGGAGACCCGCGCTAAGGCCAAGCACCTCAACTACGTCAAGCTCGACGGCCAGGTCGGGATCATCGGCAACGGTGCCGGGCTGGTCATGTCCACCCTGGATGTGGTCGCGTATGCGGGCGAGGCATTCGGCGGGGTGCGCCCGGCCAACTTCCTCGACATCGGCGGCGGCGCCTCCGCCGAGGTGATGGCGGACGGCCTGGAGATCGTGCTGTCCGACCCGTCGGTCCGCAGCGTCCTGGTCAACGTGTTCGGCGGCATTACCTCGTGTGACGCGGTCGCGAACGGGATCGTGTCCGCGATCGGCCTGCTGGGCTCGCGGGGCGAGCAGGTCACCCATCCGATCGTGGTGCGGCTGGACGGCAACAACGCCGCCGAGGGCAGGCGCATCCTGGACGAGGCGGGCATCAGCGTGGTCGAGCAGGTGGGGACCATGGACGACGCGGCGCGGCGGGCCGCCGAGCTGGCCGCAGCGGCCGCGAAGGGAGCATGAAATGGCGATCTTCCTGACCGAGCAGAGCCGGGTCATCGTCCAGGGCATCACCGGATCCGAGGGCCGCAGGCACGGGGCCAGGATGCTCGCGGCCGGCACGAAGGTGGTCGGCGGGACCAACCCGCGCAAGGCGGGCCAGGTCATCGAGCTCGGCGGCAGCGAGATACCGGTATTCGGCACGGTCGCGGACGCCATGGCCGGGACCGGAGCCGATGTGTCGGTGGTGTTCGTCCCGCCGGCGGGCACGAAGGACGCCGTGATCGAGGCCGTCGACGCCCGGATGCCGCTGGTCATCGTGATCACCGAGGGCATTCCGGTGCACGACACGGCGGTGTTCTGGGCGCATGCGTCCGCGTCGGGGAACGCCACCAGGATCGTCGGCCCGAACTGCCCGGGCATCGCCTCGCCGGGAAAGTCGAACGCCGGCATCATCCCGGCCGACATCACCACCGAGGGGCGGATCGGCCTGGTCTCGAAGTCCGGCACGCTGACCTACCAGATGATGTACGAGCTGCGGGACATCGGCTTCTCCACCGCCGTCGGGATCGGCGGTGACCCGGTGATCGGCACGACCCATATCGACTGCCTCCGCGCCTTCCAGGACGACCCGGAGACCGATGCGATCGTCATGATCGGCGAGATCGGCGGCGACGCCGAGGAGCGCGCCGCGGCCTTCATCGAGCGCAACGTGTCCAAGCCGGTGATTGCCTACGTGGCGGGCTTCACCGCGCCGGAAGGCAAAACCATGGGGCACGCCGGCGCCATCATCTCGGGCTCGGCGGGTACCGCCCAGGCCAAGAAGGAAGCGCTGGAGAAGGTGGGGGTCCGGGTCGGCCGGACGCCGAGCGGCACCGCGCAATTGGTCCGGGAGGTCGTTCAGGCCCGCTGATGGTCCGGGGGTCGGGCGGGCCCGCCGACGGGCCCGAGGCGTTCGACTTATCATGATTTATCCGGCTTTACCGGATATCTAGTTGCTTCCGGCTCCGCCGCCCCGGCGCGCCTCCGCCGGCGGGCGCATTGCTCTTGCCAGGCTGGTGCATTGTGACGACGTCAGCCCTGGGCACCCAGCGCGATGGCGCCGGCCAGGACGGCGCGGCGCCGGACAGCCAGCTCGCGCGGCCCGCCGGCGCGACCCGCCCGCTGGTCCTGACCGGGGCGATCGCGGCCGGGGCGGCCGCGGGTACCGGGCTGGTGGCGCTGACCCTGCTCGTGCTGGCCGGCTGGATCGCGGCGCCGCACGCCGGGATCGGCCTGACCGGGGTGCTGCGCACCGCGGCGGCCCTCTGGCTGGTCGGCCACCATGTCGGATTCACCCTGCAGGGAGCCGGCCGCATCGGCCTGCTGCCGCTTGGCCTGGTGCTGCTGCCCGGCGCGCTGCTCTGGCGGGCCGGGCGGTGGGTGGTCCGCAGCGGCGGGGTGACCAGGCTCCGGCATGTCGGCTATGCCGCGGTCGCGCTGGCCGTGCCCTATGCCCTGCTGTCGGGCGCGCTGGCCCTCACCAGCGCGTCGAAGCTGGCCACGCCGTCACCGCCGCAGGCGGTGATCGCCGGATTCCTGCTGGCGCTGGTGGCCGGAGGGCTCGGCGGCGCCCGCGCGCTGGCCCCCTGGCGCCAGCTAGCTGGCCTGCTGTCGGCGCGGTTCCGCTCGGTGATCCTCGGCAGCACGGGGGCGCTCGCGGTCCTGACCGTGGCCGGCTGCGTCCTGGCCGGTGCCTCGCTGGGCGCCCACCTAGGTGAGTTCAGGTCCGTTAACGGGGCACTTGCGCCCGGTCTTATCGGCGCGGTGCTGCTGATGATCGCGCAGATCGCGTACGTTCCGAACGCGATCATCTGGGCGGTCTCGTTCATGCTCGGCCCGGGTTTCGCCTTCGGCACCGGAACCGTCGTGGCCCCGACCGGTTCCGCGCTGGGATCGCTGCCCGCGTTCCCGATGCTGGCCGCGCTGCCCGCGGGCGTGCACAGCGCGCTGCCGGCCTGGCTGTCCATCGCCGTGCTCGCGCTGCCGTATCTGGCCGGGGCGTTCGGCGGGCTGCTGATGGCACGGGCCGCGCCGACGCTGGCGGTCGAGGCCGCTCCGCTGTGGGGATTCGCCTCCGGCGCGCTGGCGGGCTGCGTCATCGGGGCGCTGGCCGCCTTCGCGGGCGGTCCGCTCGGCGACGGGCGGCTGTCGGTGGTGGGCCCGTCCGGCTGGCAAGTCGCCGCGGTCGCCACGCTGGAGGTCGGCGTCGCCGCCGCGGTCAGCGCGGGGCTGGCTAACTGGCTGTCGCTGCGGCGAGCGGCCAGCAGGCGGGCCGCGGACCAGGCCAGCTCGGTCTCGCCCGCCGGCTCTGTCTCGCCGTCCGGCTCTGGCTGGCCGTCCGGCTCCGGCTCGCTATCCGGCTCCGGCTCGCTATCCGGATCGCCGTCGCCGCCCGGTTCGCGCTCGCCGTCCGCCGGGTCGCTGCCGACGACCGAGCCGGACGGCGCGCACACGATCTACCTGGATCGGTGGGCCGGGGAATCCGGCCGCGGCGGGCGCAGCGCATCGGCTGAGCACGGGCCGTCCGCGCTGCCGTAGGCGCCCACCAGCCCGGCCGGTGCGCACCATCCCGGCCGGCCGCGGCTAGCGGGATGAGCGGAGCCTGCTGGTCTCGGCGTTGACTGAGCGGCTGAGCTGGTCCTGGCAGGAATGCTGAGCGGCCAGCGTATTGGCGCCCTGCATGCACCGGGAGTAGGTGGATAGCTCCGGCCAGAGCACGGCGAACGTGATCAGCAGCAGCGCGCTGAACAAGACGCTGATGCTACCGAGGACGATCGCCGACACGGCACCACGCGGCCGTCCGCCCGCGGCACGCCGTGACCGGGTCGCCGCCGACACGCCCAGCCAGAGCGCGAACGCGCCGACCAGGAGCGAGAAGACGACCAGGAAGATGCTGCGGCGCAGATCGCCGAGAGAGATCAGGTCGGAGACGCTGAACAGGCCGAACATGCCGAGCAGGCCGAGGACCAGGGCCACCAGCGCACGCTGCTGCATCCCCGGGACCGGAGGCCGGCCGGGATTACGGGGCGACCGGGGGCTGCCCCCCGGCGGCGTACCGGTTGGCCGCTGGCCGGTTGGCCGTTGCCCGGACGGTCGCTGGCCGGACGGCCGGGGCCTGGTGAGAGGTCCTCGGGCCGGAGTTCTCCCCGCTGGCGGTGCGCCCGCCGGGGATCCGCCCGCTGGCTGTCCGCCCCCTGGGGATCCGGCTGCTGGCGGTGCGCCTGCCGGGGGTCCGCCCGCCGGCGGTGCGCCCATCGGCTGTCCGCCCGCAGCGGGAGCGCTCGCTGGGGGAGCGCCCGCTGGCGGTGCGCCCGCTGGGGGTCCGCCCGCGGGCGGTGCGCTGGTCAGCGGCCTTCCGCCGGATGACGGTCCCCCGGCCGGAGGACTCCCCAGTGACGGCCCCCCTGGCCACGGCGCAGGGCCCTCCCCGGCAGGTTGCTCGGGGAAGCTGAGCGGAGGCTGCGGGCTCTGGTCGGCAGGCAGTGCCGGTTCCTTTCTGACGTGCTTCAAGGTGACGCTGCTATTCCATCACCTCCGGCCACAGCGCGCGTACCGCGTGCGGGTACCTCAGCGCGCGCACTACCGCGTTCGTGCCGCCATGCGCATGCTGCCGCGTGCCGCGTCTGCCGCCATGCGCGCGGGCCGCGCGCGTGCCGCCGTGCGCATGCTGCCGCGGGCGTGCCACGGTGCCCGCCCGCCGCCACCTGCGCTGCGGCCCTGTTCCGCGCCCGGCGGGCGTCCGGCGTTTATGGTGACGGGGTGACAGTGCGCCTGATCGTGCTCGTTTCGGGCACCGGGACCAACCTGCAGGCGCTGCTCAGCGCGTGCGCCGAGGAGGCCTATGGCGCGCAGGTGGTCGCGGTCGGCGCCGACCGGCTGGGCATCACCGGACTGGACCGGGCCGCGCGGGCCGGGGTGCCGACCTTCGCGCACCAGGTCGCCGACTACCCGGCGCGCGAGGACTGGGACCGGGCGCTGGCCCAGTCATGCGCGGCTTTTGAGCCGGACCTGGTCGTGTCCGCGGGCTTCATGAAGCTGGCCGGGCCGGCGTTCCTGGCCAGGTTCGGCGGCCGCTTCATCAACACGCACCCCTCGTTGCTACCGTCGTTTCCCGGCATGTATGGCGTGCGGGACGCGCTGGAGTACGGCGTGCAGGTGACGGGGTGCACGGTATTCATGGTGGATGCGGGGGTGGATAGCGGCCCGGTGATTGCGCAGGCGGCCGTGCCTGTCCATGCCGACGACGATGAGGCGTCCCTGCACGAGCGGATCAAGCGGGCCGAGCGCTCGCTACTTGTTGACACCGTCGGCCGGATGGCCCGCGAGGGCTGGACCGTCCAGGGCAGGAAGTTGAGGTTCGGCCGTTGACCAGGGTAGCGATCAAGCGGGCGCTGATCAGCGTCCACGACAAGACCGGGCTCGCGGATCTGGCCCGGCGGCTGCATGCGGCCGGAGCCGAGATCGTCTCCACCGGCAGCACTGCGGCGGCGGTCTCGGCGGCCGGCCTGCCGGTGACGAAAGTCGAGGACGTGACCGGGTTTCCCGAGTGCCTGGATGGCCGGGTCAAGACGCTGCACCCGGCCGTGCACGCGGGGCTCCTCGCTGATACCCGGCAGCCGGAGCACGCCGCGCAGCTTGCGGAACTCGGGATCGAGCCGTTCGAGCTGCTGGTGTCCAATCTTTACCCGTTCGAGCGGACCGTCGCGTCCGGCTCGGCGCCGGAGGACTGCGTCGAGCAGATCGACATCGGCGGACCGGCCATGGTGCGGGCCGCGGCGAAGAACCACGCCCAGGTCGCCGTCGTGACCGATCCGTCGATGTACGGGGAGGTGGCCGATGCGCTGCTGGCCGGCGGATTCACGCTGGAGCAGCGCCGCCGCCTGGCCGCCCGGGCCTTCGCCCGCACTGCGGCCTACGACGTCGCGGTCGCCTCCTGGTTCGCCTCCGGCTACGCGCCTGACGCTATCGCGCTGGACACTGGCTGGCCGGACGTCATCGGCTCGCTTTGGGCGCGCAAGGAGGTGCTCCGCTACGGCGAGAACCCGCACCAGCGGGCCGCTCTCTACGCGTCGGCCGCCGCCGACGGCATCGCGGGCGCCCGGCAGCTGCACGGCAAGGCGATGTCGTACAACAACTACACCGACGCCGACGCGGCGCGGCGTGCGGCTTTCGATTTCGGCGAGCCATGCGTGGCGATCATGAAGCACGCCAATCCCTGCGGCATCGCGATCGGCGCCGACCTCGCGGAGGCCCACCGCAAGGCCCTGGCCTGCGATCCGGTGTCGGCCTACGGCGGCGTTGTCGCGGCGAATGGCGTCGTCACGGCGGATCTGGCCGGGCAGATTGCCGACGTTTTCACCGAGGTCGTCATCGCGCCCGGGTTCGAGCCGGCCGCGCTGGACATCCTGACCGCGAAGAAGCCCCAGCGGCTGCTGCTCTGCCCTGCGCCCGACCGCTCAGCCGCGGTGGAATGGCGTCCGGTCAGCGGTGGCATGCTGCTGCAGTCCGCGGATCAGGCCAGCGAGCCAGGCGACGACCCGGCCAACTGGCGGCTGGTGGCCGGCCCGGCCGTGAGCGACGCCTCGCTGCGCGACCTGGCGTTCGGCTGGAAGGCATGCCGCAGCGTGAAGTCGAACGCCATCCTGCTGGCCGCCGATGGCGGCTCGGTCGGCATCGGCATGGGCCAGGTCAACCGGGTGGATGCCGCGCGGATCGCGGTGACCAGGGCCGGCGAGCGGGCCCGCGATTCGGTCGCCGCGAGCGATGCGTATTTCCCGTTCCCCGACGGCCTGCTAGTGCTTGCGGACGCGGGCGTCCGGGCCGTCGCCGAGCCGGGCGGATCTATCCGCGACGATCAGGTGATCGAGGCGGCCCAGGCGGCCGGGATCAGCCTCTACTTCACCGGCGTGCGGCACTTCCTGCACTGACCAGGCCAGCCGCCAGGCCGGGGGGCTGCTCTGCGGCAGGCCCGGCGCGCCCGGCTCGTTCGCTACGGCAGAATAGGCGGCGATGAGCGCACGCATTCTGGACGGCAAGACGACCGCTGCCGCGATACGCGAGGACCTGGCGCGCCGGGTCAGTGAGCTGGCGCGCCGCGGCGTCACCCCCGGCCTGGGCACCGTGCTGGTCGGGGACGACCCGGGCAGTCGCGTCTACGTGAACGCCAAGCACCGGGACTGCGCGCAGGTCGGGATACTGAGCATCCGCCGCGATCTGCCCGCTGACGCCAGCCAGCAGCAGGTCGAGGACGTGATCGACGAGCTGAATGCCGACCCCGCGTGCACCGGCTATATCGTCCAGCTGCCGTTGCCGGCCGGGCTCGACCCGCAGCGGGTCCTGGACCGGATGGATCCGTCGAAAGACGCCGATGGCCTGCACCCGGTCAACCTCGGCCGGCTGGTGCTGGGCGAGCGGGGACCGCTGCCGTGCACGCCGCACGGGATCGTGCGGCTGCTGCGCAGCTACGAGGTGCCCATCGGGGGAGCGGAAGTGACGGTGATCGGCCGCGGGATCACGGTCGGGCGATCGCTGGGTCTGCTGCTGACCCGCAAGAGCGAGAACGCCACCGTAACGTTGTGCCACACGGGCACCAAGGATCTCGCCAGCCACACCAGGGTTTCTGACATCGTGGTGGTGGCCGCCGGGAAACCAGGGCTGCTCACGGCGGACATGGTCCGGCCGGGCGCCGCGGTGCTCGACGTGGGCATCACCCGGACGGACGCCGGGCTCGTTGGTGATGTGGACCCCGGCGTGGCCGAGGTGGCAGGCTACCTCGCCCCGATGCCCGGCGGCGTTGGCCCGATGACCAGGGCGATGCTGCTGGCCAACGTGGTGGAGGCAGCTGAACTGGGCCATGCCTAGTGCTACCAGTGGGTAACATGGGGCCCGTCCCGGGCCGCACAGTTTGACAGAGGGAGGTCGGCCGCCGGTCATGAACATCGTCGTCTGCGTGAAGCAGGTACCCGACACGGGGTCGGAGCGCATGCTCAAGTCCGCTGACTCCACGCTGGACCGCGAGTCATCGGACGCGCTCATCAACGAGCTGGACGAGTACGCGATCGAGGAGGGGCTGCGCCTGGCCGAGGCGCACGGCGGCGAGGTGACCATCCTGTCCATGGGCCCGCCGCGGGCCAGCGAGTCGATCCGCAAGGCACTTTCCATGGGCGCCGACAAGGCCGTGCACCTGGTGGACGACGGGCTCGCGGGATCTGATGCCCTGGCGACCTCGGAAGCGATCGCCGCCGTGCTCGGCCGGATCGGGTTCGACCTGGTCATTCTCGGATCAGAGTCGACCGATGCGAGGATGGGCGTGCTCGCCGCGATGCTGGCCGAGCGCCTCGGCGTGCCGCAGCTGTCGTTCGCCAGCAAGGTCGAGGTCGATGGCCAGGAGATCAAGATCCACCGCCAGGCCGACTACGGCTATGACGAGGTCGAGGCCAGCCTGCCCGCGGTGCTGAGCGTGGTGGAGAAGATCAACGAGCCGCGCTACCCGTCGTTCAAGGGGATCATGGCGGCCAAGAAGAAGCCGGTCGAGACGCTCAGCCTGGCCGATGCCGGGATCGACCCGGCCCGCGTCGGCCTCGGCGCGAGCGCCTCGGAGGTAGTCAGCTTCGCCCTGCGGCCGCCCCGGCAGGCCGGCACGATCGTCAAGGACGACGGCGACGGTGGCGTCAAGGCGGCTGAGTTCCTCGCCGCGCAGAAGTTCATCTGAGCCGATCTGACCGGTCCCAGCGGAAGGCTGCCATCCATGGCTGAAATCCTGGTTCTCGCCGAGCACTCCGGCGAGACCGTCAAGAAGGTCACCTGCGAGCTGCTGACCTTGGCCCGCCGGTTCGGCGAGCCCGCCGTGGTCTGGACCGGCCCGGGTGCCGAGGCCGGCCGGGACCGGCTGGCCGAGTTCGGCGCGGCCAGGATTTACGTCGCGGACGGCCAGGAATTCGATGACTACGTAGTCGCGCCCAAAGCTGAGCTGCTCGCCAGCCTGGTCGCGGCGGGCTCCCCCGCCGCCGTGCTGGTGGCGAGCACGCCGGAAGGCCGGGAAATCGCCGCCCGGCTTGCGATCAAGACCGGGTCCGGGCTGATCACCGACGCGGTGAACATCGGCGATGACCTGGTCGCCGAGCAGTCAATCTTCGGCGGCGCGATCGTGGTGAACTCCAGGGTCACGTCCGGTACGCCGATCATCGCGGTCCGGCCCAACGCCACCACCCCGGAGCCAGCCCCCGGAGCGGCCGAGATCGTGCCCGCGAGCGCTGAGGTCAGCGAGGCGGCCAAGAGCACCCGCGTCACCGGGCGGGTGGTCGAGGAAGGCGGCGAGCGGCCGGAGCTCACCGAGGCCTCTATCGTGGTCTCCGGTGGCCGCGGCGTAGGCAACGCGGAGAACTTCGCGCTGATCGAGAAGCTCGCGGATGTACTTGGCGCCGCTGTCGGTGCGTCCAGGGCCGCTACCGACGCCGGCTGGTATCCGCATCAGTTCCAGGTCGGCCAGACGGGCAAGATGGTCTCCCCGCAGCTGTATCTCGCGGTCGGTATCTCGGGCGCTATCCAGCACCGGGCCGGGATGCAGACGTCGAAGACGATCATGGTGATCAACAAGGACGCCGAGGCGCCCATCTTCGAGCTGGCCGACTTCGGCGTGGTGGGTGACCTGTTTGCGGTGGTGCCCCAGCTGATCGACAGCATTCAGCAGCGATCCGGCGGCTGAGCGACGGGCTGTCGGCACGCCTGGCAAGGTTAGGCTTGAGCCCGTCATGATATATCGCGAGAACGCCAGCCACCGCAGGTCAGACCCGGAGAGCGTCGTGTACCTCGATCATGCGGCGACTACGCCCATGCTGCCCGAGGCCATCGCGGCGATGACCGAGGAACTGGCCCAGGTCGGCAATCCTTCCTCGCTGCACAATCAGGGCCGCCGGGCGCGCCGGATCGTGGAGGAATCGCGCGAGCAGATCGCTGAGGCCTACGGCGCGAGGCCCAGCGAGGTGGTCTTCACCAGCGGCGGCACCGAGGCGGACAACCTGGCCATCAAGGGATTGTTCTGGGCCCGCCGCGACGCCCGGGGAGAATTCCGGCGGGTGCTGGTGACCTCGGCGGAGCATCACGCCGTCCTTGACTCAGTGCGCTGGCTGGCCGATCACGAGGGAGCCGACGTGAGCTGGCTCCCGGTCGACTGCACCGGGCTGCTCAGCCCCGCGGTCCTGCGCGAGTTCATCGAGCGCGATCCGGGCAGCGTGGCCCTGGTGAGCGTGATGTGGGCGAATAACGAGGTCGGGACCGTGCAGCCAATAGCGGAGCTGGCTGCCGTCGCGCGTGACTACCAGATCCCGTTCCACAGCGACGCGGTCCAGGCGGCCGGCCAGCTGCCGGTCAGCCTGGCCGGCAGTGGCGCCACCGCGCTGACCATCACCGGGCATAAGATCGGCGGCCCGATCGGCGCGGGCGCGCTGCTGCTCGGCCGGGGCGCGGATCTGGTGCCGGTCCTGCATGGCGGCGGGCAGGAACGCGACGTGCGGTCCGGCACGCTGGACGCGCCGGCTATCAGGGCCTTCGCCACCGCGGTCGAGATCTCGCGGATGCGCCGGGATGACGAGGCGAAGCGACTGGCCGCGCTCCGGGACGAGCTGATCGCGCGGGTGCTGGCCGCGGTGCCCGACGCCGTGCTGAACGGCGCGCCGCCCGGCCCGGGCCGGCTGCCGGGCAACGCCCACTTCTCGTTCCCCGGCTGCGAGGGGGACGCTCTGCTCATGCTGCTTGACGCGAAGGGCATTTCCTGCTCGACCGGTTCGGCCTGCACGGCCGGCATAGCGCAGCCCAGCCATGTGCTGCTCGCGATGGGCGCCGACGACGCCAGGGCGCGCGGGTCGCTCCGGTTCTCACTCGGGCACACGTCCTCGCAGCAGGACGTGGACGCACTCGGCGTGGTGATCGGCGAGGCCGTGGAACGTGCCCGCCGCGCCATCGCGCGCTGAGCCGCTCAGGTAACAGCGGCACCCGCGGCTAGTGGCCTTCTAGCGGCTCCACTCCTGCCTGAGCAGCCCGTACAGCACGATGTCGGAGAAGCCGTCGCCGTCGTAGGCCTGCTCGCGCTGGATGCCTTCGAGCACGAAGCCGCAGCTTTCGGCTAGTTTTCGCATCGCGGCGTTGGTTGCGAGCGTCTCCAGCTCAATCCGATGCAGATTGCGGAAGCGGAAGCCGTAGTGGCAGAGCAGCCGCATCATCTCCCGGCCGTATCCCTGGGTGCGTGCGGCCGGGAGCAGCGCGATGCCGAGATGGCCGAACTGGTTGAAAGCGTCGAGACCCCACAGGCTGCACGCCCCGATTACGGTGCCGTCGGCGATTGTCTCGGCGGTGAACCGGGCACTACGGACGTCCGGTTCGGCCAGCGACTTCTCCAGCCTGGCCCGTTTTGCCGCGAGCGATTCAACCAGCATCGGGCTGTCGTCGGTGAGCAGGTGGTGTTCGGGGTCGGACCACATTTCGTACAGCACGGTGGCATCGTCCGGGACCATGGGTCGCAGGCGTACTCGCTCGGAGGCAAACATCCCGCGAATCTAGCTCACCCGCCGCGCGCGCCTTCCAATAGACAAGCGGCGAACCTCCCGCCAGAGGGCGCCCAGTAGCACCCGGTCCTGAAGACACGGCCGAAAATCAACTCCGGATCACGCTGCGGTTCACGCCCAACCAGCGGCTTCCTGACTCGCGGGGATGCTCACAGCGCCTTCCCGAGGTCGAACTCGTTACCTTCTGGGTCAGCCATGAGCGTCCAGGTGTACCCGTATTCGTCTCGGTCAGCGACGCGAGTGGCGCCGAGCTCGACGAGGCGCGCGATCTCGATTTCCGGGTCCGCCGCGATGACATCCAGGTGCAAGCGGTTCTTGACGGTCTTTGACTCCGGCACGCGGGCAAAGAGCCATGTCGGGTCGGTGTCGCGGTCGACCGGCCCCCATCCCGCCCTGTCCCGGCGTCCGTGAAATCCGATGCTGGCGAACTCGCTCGACGCCTCCGGATCGAGCGGGCGCCCGATCGCTGCGGACCAAAAGCGGCCGACCACCAGAGCGTCGAGGCAGTCGAATACCACGCAGGCGATCTTGACAGTCATCGAACCTCCTGGACATCCCATTCACCGACCTGGCTACCCGTGTCCATCTTGCAACTCCAGACGCCCGCGTCCACGCAGGGCGAGCAGGCATAGCCCATTTTGCTCATCGCCAATCACCTGGACACACGACACGTACCGCTACGTCGTCAGGTCGGAAGACCCTGCTGTGCCCGGCTGCCGGCTAGGTCCCCGGGCCTGCCGAAGTCTGTTGCGAATATCTGGATTCTGGCGCCGGATGCCCGCGGTTTTTGTCAGACCCGGTGGTTAGTGTATGAACATAGATTCGAATAAGGAGGTGCCGCCCGCGATGTGCCTGCCCGGCCAGCCACCCCGATCCGCCGCCGATCCCGCCGCGCCCCCGCCAGCAGCGGAGACGGCGGCGGCAGCACCGGCGATGGCGGCGGAGGGGGTTCCGGTGAGCGCGGCGGAGGCGGTGGCGATGGCCCACGCCGCGCTGGCGTACCTGGCGTCGGCGGATATGGCGTCGCTGCCGGCCGCGGCGCAGGCCGAGTGCCTGCGGGGGTTGGAGCGGGCTGAGTCGCTGCATACCGCGGCGCGGGCCGGGGCGTTAGCCGCGTTCATGTCCTCGGGCGGTTGCGAGGATGACGGGCAGGGCTCGGCGCGGGCGTGGCTGCGGTGGCAGACCCGGATCACGAACGGCGCGGCGGCCGGGGCGGTCGGGTGGGCGCGGCGGCTGGCCGCGCATCCGGCCGTCGGGGAGGCGCTGGCGGCGGGGGAGATTTCGGCGTCGTGGGCGCGGGAGATCTGCTCCTGGACCGCCAAGCTCCCCGAAGGTAAGCGGGCGGACGCGGATGCGATCCTGCTGGCGGCCGCGGCGGGCGGCGCGGAGCTGGCGGACCTGGCCGGGCTGGCGGAGGAGATGCGCCGCCGCTGCGCCCAGCCCGACACCGATGATGGTGGCGGGTTCGCGGATCGGTGGCTGCGGCTGGACCGGACCTTGCATGACGCGGGCCGGGTCGAAGGTGACCTGACCCCGCAGTGCACCGCCGCGCTGGACGCGGTGCTGGACGCGTTCAGCAAGAAAACCGGCCCCGAGGACACCCGCACTAAGGGCCAGCGCCACCATGACGGGCTGGAAGAAGCGTGCCGGCAGCTGATCGCCTCGGGCTGCGTGCCCGACCGGGCCGGGCAGCCGACGCAGATCCAGTTGCATATGACGCTGGATCAGCTCCGCGGCCTGGACGGCGCCGGCGCCGCGGAGGCGGCGTGGGCGGCGGCGTGGGCGGCGCGCGGCCGGCGGCGGCGCCGGGCAGCGATTGTGACGCGGTGATCGTGCCGGTCGTGTCCGGGCACGTCGACCCGGCCGTCCTGGACCAGCTCACCGCCGCCCTCCTCCGCCACCACCCGGCGCCCGGGCACGACCCGGCGCTGTGCCGGGCGAAGGAACACCGCACGAGTCCGGCCGGTACGGGGCCGCGGTCCGCCGAAGAGCCGCGGCCGCTCCGGCCGCGGCCGTGCGCCGGTGATCTTGCGGCATGCCGCGGATCTGCTGTCCGGGCCCGGCCGGGCTGGCCGCGTTCTTGCGCACCGGCCTCCCGGACAGCGCCGCCGGCAGCATCAGCCTGCCGCTGGACGTGGGCCAGGCCACCAAGACCATCCCCGATCACCTGCGCCGCGCCGTGATCGCCCGGGACCGCTGCTGCCGGTTCCCCGGCTGCCGCCAGCGCCCCGCCGCCTGCCAGGCCCACCATGTCAAACCAAGAAGCAAAGGCGGCACCACCAGCCTGAACAACCTGATCCTGCTCTGCGCCTTCCACCACCTCACCGCCATCCACCGCTGGGGCTGGCACCTCACCCTGCACCCCGACGGCACCACCACCGCCACCAGCCCCGACAAACAGCGCACCCTGAACAGCCACGGACCACCCGCCCGCGCCGCCTGACCCAGGCGGCCGTCCTGCAGCCGCCTGCCCGAGGTCGCCGGGGGCGTTCTCCGCCGGTCGTTAACTCCGACACTGCTGCGCCGCATACCCTCGTAGGACTATGACTCGACTGCGCGTGCTGGCCGCCATGTCCGGCGGCGTTGACTCAGCGGTGGCCGCGGCCCGGGCCGCCGAGGCCGGCCACGACGTGACCGGCGTCCATCTCGCACTGTCCATGAACCCGCAGTCCTACCGAACCGGCGCGCGCGGCTGCTGCACGCTGGAGGACGCCAGGGACGCCCGGCGGGCGGCGGACGTGATCGGGATCCCCTTCTACATCTGGGACATGGCCGAGCGGTTCCGCGACGACGTGGTGCAGGACTTCGTGGACGAGTACGCCCGGGGCAACACCCCGAACCCGTGCCTGCGCTGCAACGAGAAGATCAAGTTCGCCGCGGTCCTGGACCGGGCGGTGGCCCTCGGCTTCGACGCGGTCTGCACCGGCCACCACGCCAGGCTGACGCCGCCGGCCGCGGCAGGCGGCGCCCCGAGGCTGGCCCGCAGCGTGGATATGGCCAAGGACCAGTCGTACGTACTCGCCGTGCTGACCGGCGACCAGCTCAGCCGGGCCATGTTCCCGCTCGGTGGCTGCACCAAGGAAGCAGTCCGCCGGGAGGCCGCGGCTCGGGGACTGGCGGTGGCGGATAAGCCGGACAGCCACGACGTGTGCTTCATCGCGGACGGCGACACCAGGAAGTTCCTGCAGGACCGGCTGGGGGCAGCGCCGGGCCAGATCGTGGACGAGGCGGGCGCCCTGGTCGGCCGCCACGAGGGCTCGTACGGCTTCACGATCGGCCAGCGGCGGGGGCTGCGTATCGGCTTCCCGGCGTCGGACGGCAGGCCGAGGTACGTACTGGACATCGAGCCGGTGTCCGGGACGGTGACCGTCGGCCCGGCCGAGTCCCTCGACGTGCTGGAGATCGAGGCGCAGCGCCCGGTGTGGACCGGCTGCGCGCCGCCAGCCGGGCCGATCGACTGCCTGGTCCAGCTGCGCGCGCACAGCACCGCTGTGCCGGCCACCGCCAGCCCAGATGGCGACGGCCTGCTGATCACGCTGCGCGCGCCCGCCCGGGGCGTGGCCAAGGGCCAGGCGACGGTCCTCTACGCCGGGGACACCGTGCTCGGCTCGGCCACGATCACCGGCACCGACCGGGCGGCACGATCCCGCGCCCGGCCGCCGGATCATGACCTGCAGCCGGTGCGGTAGCTAGGCTGCCAGGGGTGAGCCAAGAAACGCCGCCTTACCCCTGGCCGCCCGGCAGCGCCACCGGCATCGGATCGATGCCGGGCACTGACCCGGCCGAGGCCATCGCCGTCGTACTCGGCGAGCTGCCCGGCTTCCCGTACCTGCCCGAGCTGCCCGGCCGGGGACCGGGCGCTGACCTCACCGGGCGGACCGCCGCCATGCTCCCGGGCCTGGCGGTGGAGACCACCACCAGCGGCTGGCGGTTCGCGGCCCGGCCCGGGCGCGACCTGCGGCACGCCGCCGGGCTGCTGCAGCGCGACCTGGATGCGCTTGAGCAGGCCGCCGACGGCTTGGACACCGTCCTGAAGGTGCAGGTATGCGGGCCGTGGACGATGGCGGCCACGATCGAGCTGACCCGCAGCCAGAACCCGGCGCTGGCTGACCCGGGCGCGGTGGCCGACCTGACCCAGTCGCTGGCCGAGGGCGTGGCCGCGCACGTGGCCGAGGTCAGGAAGCGGGTCCCGGGCGCGGCCGTGCTACTGCAGCTCGATGAGCCCGCGCTGCCCGCGGTGCTGGCCGGCCGGGTGCCGACGGCCAGCGGCCTGAACCGGATCGGCGCCGTAGACACCACGGTGACCGCGGCCGCCCTGCGCACGGTCCTGACCGCCGCGAAGGCCTTCGCTATCGTGCACTGCTGCGCCCCGGAAATCCCGTTTGAGATCGTCCGTGACTGCGGTGCCGGAGCGATCGGCTTCGACCTCAGCCTGCTGCGGCGGGAGGAAGAGGATGGGCTGGCCGAGACGGCCGAAGCCGGCCTGGGCATCCTGGCCGGCACCAGCACCGAACTTGAACGGGGCACCCGGGCCGACTCGCCCGCACCGCGCGATACGGCCGCGGAGGTGATCGCGCTCTGGCGGCGGATGGGGCTGCCCGCCGGGAAGCTGGCCAGCCAGGTGGTCATCACCCCGGCCTGCGGCCTGGCCGGAGCATCGCCGGCCGCCGCGCGCGCGGCGCTGGCCCGCTGCCGGGAAGCCGCGAGGATCATGCCCGAGCTAGTCGAGGAGGGCCAGCGGTGACTGAGCCTGCCGCCGCCGACGTGACCGCACGGCACCGGCATGCCGAGCTAGCCGACCAGGTCACCGAGCACAACTACCGCTACCACGTGCTCGACTCGCCGCTGGTCTCGGACGCCGAGTACGACCGGCTGATGCGCGAGCTGCGGGAGCTTGAGGAGCAGTACCCGGACCTGCGCACCCCGGAGTCGCCGACCCAGAAGGTCGGCGGGGCGATCTCCACCGACTTCACGCCGGTGCAGCACCTGGAGCGGCTGCTCAGCCTCGACAACGCGTTCTCGGCCGAGGAACTGGACGGATGGGCCGCCCGGGCCGACCGGCTCGGCGCCGCCGCGTCGCTGGACACCGTGGGTCCGTACCTCTGCGAGCTGAAGATCGACGGGCTGGCGATCGCCCTGGTGTACCGGGGCGGCCGGCTGGTCCGGGCGGCCACCCGGGGCGACGGCGTCACCGGCGAGGATGTCACGCCGAACGTCAAGACGATCGCCGCGGTGCCGACCCGGCTGGCCGGTACCGGCTGGCCGGAGACCCTGGAGGTCAGGGGCGAGGTGTTCCTGCCGGTCACCGCGTTCCATGAGCTGAACGAGCGGCTGACCGAGGCCGGCCGGGCACCGTTCGCGAACCCGCGCAACTCGGCCGCCGGGTCACTGCGGCAGAAGGACCCGCGGGTGACCGCGACGCGGCCGCTCGGCCTGATCGTGCACGGGCTGGCCGTGCCCGGCGAGGACACTGGCGGGAGCGGCATGCCCGGCCCGGACGTGGCCGGCCTGCCCGCCGCCGTCCCGGACACCCAGTCCGGCTGGTACGAGCTGCTGCGCGGCTGGGGCCTGCCGGTCAGCGACCTGGTCAAGGTGGTCGACGACCTGGCGGCCGTGCGGGCCTACGTCGGGTACTACGCCGAGCACCGGCACGATCCGCCGTACGAGATCGACGGCGTCGTGGTCAAGCTCGACCGGCTGGCGGTGCAGCGCGCGCTCGGCGCGACCAGCCGGGCGCCGCGCTGGGCGATCGCGTACAAGTACCCGCCGGAGGAGGTCACCACCCGGCTGCTCGACATCAGGGTCAACGTGGGCCGCACCGGGCGGGTGACCCCGTTCGCGGTGATGGAGCCGGTCAAGGTCAGCGGCTCGACCGTGGACCGGGCGACCCTGCACAACGCCGACGAGCTCGCCCGCAAGGGCGTCCTGATCGGCGACATGGTGGTGCTGCGCAAGGCCGGCGACGTCATCCCCGAGGTGGTCGGGCCGGTCGCCGACCTGCGGACCGGCACCGAGCGGGCGTTCGAATTCCCGTCCCGCTGCCCCTCCTGCCAGACCGCGCTGGCCCGGGAGGAAGACGAGGTCGACTGGCGCTGCCCGAACACCAGGTCCTGCCCCGCGCAGCTGCGCGAGCGGCTGTTCCACCTGGCCGGCCGCGGCGCACTCGACATCGAGGTGCTCGGCTACGAGGCCGTAGTCGCGCTGCTGGACGCCGGGCTGGTCACCGACGAGGGCGACATCTTCGCGCTGACCGCCGAGAAGCTGGCCGGCTGCCCGTTCTTCGTGGTCAAGCAGGGCACGCTGAGCGCGAACGCGGTGAAGCTGCTGCACAACCTGGAGGAAGCGCGCAGCCGCCCGCTGTGGCGGATCCTGGTCGCGCTGTCGATCAGGCACGTCGGGCCGACCGCGGCCCGGGCGCTGGCCCTTGAGTTCGGCTCCCTGGACGCGATCGCCGCCGCGACCGCCGACCAGCTGACCGCCGCCGATGACGTCGGCCCGACGATCGCCGCCGCGGTGATCGACTGGTTCGCGGTGGACTGGCATCAGGCCATCGTGGCGAAGTGGCGCGCGGCCGGCGTGCGGCTCACCGATCCGGACTTCGCCGGCGGCTCGCGCGTCGCCCGGCCGCTGACCGGGGTGACGGTGGTCATCACCGGCACCCTGGCCGGACGCAGCCGGACCGAGGCCGGCGAGGCGGTGCAGGGTCTGGGCGGGAAGGTGGCCGGCTCAGTTTCGAAGAAGACCGACTTCGTCGTGGCCGGGGAGAACCCGGGCTCCAAATACGACAAGGCCGCCTCGCTCGGCGTGCCCATCCTGGACGAGGCGGGCCTGGTGGTGCTGCTTGAGCAGGGGCCCGATGCGGCGCGGGCCGCGGCCGTCGCGGCGGCGGATCCGGCCGGCTGATCCGGTCGCCCGGGCCGGCCGGCGGATCCGGCGGCGGGACCCGGCTGATCGGGCTGGAGAACTCCGGGCGAATGAGCCCAGCCAGCCAGGCCGTAACGGATAGTATGCGATTGGTTTCAGGAAGTACGATTTTCGCCGTACGCTCCTCACGAGCCCGAGGAGCACGCGCGTAAACGCAGCGGTTCCCACGCGTGAGGACCTCACCAGCGAGCCCGCGCACGCGGCTGGTGATCACGACGGGCACCGGGTGCCGGCCGCCCGGCGCCCGGCGCAGCTGCCCGCCACCCGGGCCATCAGCATCCCCCGCCCGGCCGGCCCGCCGGCGCCTCCGCCGGCCCCGCCACCCGCCGGGCCCGGCCCGCCGGCCAGCGCCCCGGTCAGCGCCCCGGCCGAGCCGGTCGCCGCTCCCGGGCCGCCCGCCAGCCTCACCTCCTAGGGCCGGCCCGAAAAATGCCGTCGGCGTCCGCCCGGCCCGGCCCATAGGATGACCCCCATGTCTATTACCCGCGAGGAGGTCGCCCACCTGGCCACGCTGTCGCGGCTGGCCCTGTCCGAGGACGAGCTCGATCGCTTCGCCGGCCAGCTGGACGTGATCATCGGGGCGGTGGCCCGGGTGCAGGAGGTGGCCGCCGACGGGATCCCGCCGACGACGCACGCGGTGCCCGTCACGAACGTATTCCGCGAGGACGTCATCGTGCCCCCGCTCGGCGCGGATGCCGTGCTTGATCAGGCGCCGGCCGCTGAGCAGGGCAGGTTCCGCGTCCCGCGCATCCTGACGGAGGACTGATCATGGGCAGCGAGCTGACCAGGATGACGGCCGCCGGGATCGCGGCGCTGATCGCGGCGGGCGACGTATCGTCGGTTGAGGTCACCCGGGCGCACCTGGACCGGATCGAGGCCGTGGACCAGCGCGTGCACGCCTTCCTGCACGTGGCGGCGGATAGCGCGCTGCGCGCCGCCCAGGCGGTCGACGACCGGCGCGCGGCCGGCCAGCCGCTCGGGCCGCTGGCCGGGGTCCCGCTGGCGCTGAAGGACCTCTTCACCACCACGGACATGCCCACGACCTGCGGATCGCGCATCCTGGCCGGCTGGCAGCCCCCGTACGACGCGACCATCACCAGCCGGCTCAGGAACGCCGGGATGGTCATTCTCGGCAAGACCAACATGGACGAGTTCGCCATGGGCTCCTCCACCGAGAACTCGGCCTTCGGCCCGTCACGCAACCCGTGGGATCTCAGCCTGGTGCCCGGCGGCTCGTCCGGCGGCTCGTCGGCGGCGGTCGCCGCGTTCGAGGCCCCGCTGGCGCTCGGCACCGACACCGGCGGGTCGATCCGGCAGCCGGGCGCGGTCTGCGGGATCGTCGGGGCCAAGCCGACCTACGGCGGTTCCTCCCGGTACGGCGTCGTGGCCTTCGCCTCCTCGCTCGACACGCCGGGGCCGCTGGCCCGGACGGTGCTCGACGCCGCGCTGCTGCACGAGGCCATGTCCGGGCACGACCCGTGCGACTCGACCTCGGTGGACGCGCCGGTCCCGCCCGTGGTGGCCGCGGCCCGGCAGGCGGACGTCGCCGGACTGCGCATTGGCGTGGTGGCCGAGTTCGCCGGCGAGGGGTACCAGCCCGGCGTCATGACCCGGTTTACCGAGGCGGTGGAATTGCTGGAGTCGCTGGGCGCGAAGGTCTCCGAGGTCTCCTGCCCGCACTTCGGCTACGCCCTGCCGGCCTACTACCTGATCGCGCCGAGCGAGTGCTCGTCGAACCTGGCCCGCTTCGACGGGATGCGATACGGCCTCCGGACCGGGGATGACGGCACGCACAGCGCCGAGGAGGTCATGGCGCTGACCCGCGCGGCGGGCTTCGGCGCTGAGGTCAAGCGCCGGATCATGCTGGGCACGTACGCCCTGTCCAGCGGCTATTACGACGCCTACTACGGCAAGGCGCAGCAGGTCCGGACACTGATCATCAGGGACTTCGACGCGGCATTCGAGCAGGTCGACGTGCTGGTATCACCCGCCACGCCGACGACCGCCTTCCCGATCGGCGAGCGGGCCGACGACCCGCTGGCGATGTACCTCGCGGATCTGTGCACGATCCCGTCCGATCTGGCGGGTAACGCGGCGATTTCGGTGCCGTGCGGTCTCGCGCCCGAGGATGGCCTGCCGGTCGGCCTGCAGATCATGGCGCCGGTACTCGCCGACGACCGGATGTACCGGGTCGCGGCGGCCGTGGAAGCAGCACTGACGCAGCGCCGCGGGCACCCGCTGCTGGACGAGGCCAACGGGCTCGGCGAGGCCAGGCCCAGCGAGGCCAGGCCCAGCGAGGAGGGCGGGCGATGACTCCGTCGATGACTGCTGTCCCCTATGACGAGGCCGTCTCCAGGTACGACCCGGTCATCGGGCTGGAGACGCACGTCGAGCTGGGCACCACGACGAAGATGTTCTGCGGCAGCCCGGCCGGATTCGGCGCCGAGCCCAACGCCGCCGTCTGCCCGGTCTGCCTCGGCCTGCCCGGCTCGCTGCCGGTGGTCAACCGGACGGCCATCGAGTACGCGATCAGGATCGGCCTGGCGCTGAACTGCTCGATCGCCTCGTGGTGCCGCTTTGCCAGGAAAAACTACTTCTATCCCGATATGCCGAAGGACTTTCAGATATCGCAGTACGACGAGCCCCTGTGCACGGACGGCTGGCTGGACATCGTCGTCGACGGCGCTGACTTCCGGGTCGGCATCGAGCGAGTCCACCTGGAAGAGGACACCGGCAAGTCGCTGCACGTGGGCGGCGCGACCGGCCGGATTCACGGGGCCGACTACTCGCTCGTCGACTACAACCGGGCCGGCATCCCGCTGGTGGAGGTCGTCACCAAGCCGGTGCCCGGCACCGGCGCGCTGGCCCCCGTGGTGGCTCGCGCGTACGTCACCGAACTGCGGGAGGTGCTCAGGGCACTCGGGGTATCCGACGTCCGGATGGAGGAAGGCTCGCTGCGCTGCGACGTCAACACGTCACTGACGGCGCGGGGCGCGAGCCAGTGGGGCACCCGCACCGAGACCAAGAACGTCAACTCGCTGCGCTCGGTCGAGCGGGCCGTCCGGTCCGAGATCGAGCGGCAGGCGGCAGTCCTCGACGGGGCTGGCCGGGTCGTGCAGGAGACCAGGCACTTCCATGAGGAGAGCGGGCTCACCACGGCGGGCCGGAGCAAGGAAGAGGCGCAGGACTACCGGTACTTCCCCGAGCCCGACCTGGTCCCGATCGCGCCCTCGCCGGAGTGGGTGGAGGAACTGCGGGCGACCCTGCCCGAGCTGCCCTCGGCCCGCCGGGCGCGGCTGCAGGCCGAATGGGGGCTGTCTGACCTCGACATGGCCGCGCTCCGCAATGCGGAGGCGCTGGACCTGGTGGCGGAGACCGTGGCGGCCGGCGCATCGGCCGCGGATGCGCGCAAGTGGTGGCTGGGCGAGCTGTCCAGGCACGCCAACGACGCCGGGGTGGAGCTGGCCGCCCTGCCGGTGACGCCGGCCCAGGTGGCCAGGATCGCCGCACTCGAGGCCGGCCCGCTCAACGACCGGCTGGCCCGGCAGGTGCTGGACGGCGTGCTGGCCGGCGAGGGCGGCCCGGACGAGGTGGTGGCGGCCCGCGGCCTCGCCGTGGTCAGCGACGATGCCACCCTGCTGGCCGCCGTCGATGCGGCCATCGCGGCGAACCCGGACGTGGCGGCCAGGATCCGCGCGGGCAAGACGGCCGCGGCCGGCGCGCTGGTCGGCGCCGTGATGAAGGCGACCCGCGGCCAGGCCGACGCCGCCCGGGTCGGCCAGCTCATCCTGGCGCGCCTCGGCCAGGCGTAGCGGGCCGGGCGCGTCCCGGCGCCTAGCGGGCTGAGCGACTCCCGGCCCGAGCGGGCGGGCCGCCCTCGGCCCTGAGCGGGCGGTCCGCGGCCCGGGCCCTAGCGGGCGGCCGCCCGGCGCTCGCTCGCGGGCCGGCCCGCGCGCGCCACCTAACGTGGTGATCCGCGGCGCCCGGGCGGCTATACTGAATTCGTGACGTCACAGCAGCGCACCGAGATGATGCCCCGCTAGCGGGGCCACTGCAAGCTGCCCGGACGACGTCCGGCCGAGGTCCCGAATCGGGGCCTCGATTTTTTTTGCCCGGGTCGGAGCCCCTGTCTCCCAGGAGGTTCCGGTGAGCAACGAACGCATTTACATCAGCACCACGATTCCTTACGTCAATGCGCCCCCGCACCTTGGCTTCGCGCTTGAGCTGGTCCAGGCGGACGTGCTGGCCCGCCAGCACCGGCTGGCCGGCCACGAGGTCAGGTTCCAGACCGGCACGGACGATAACTCGCTGAAGAACGTGCTGGCCGCCGAGGCCGAGGGCATCGCCGTCGCCGGGCTGGTCGACCGGAACGCGGCGGCCTTCGCCCGGCTGCGCGAGCCGCTGGCCCTGTCGTTCGACGACTTCATCCGCACCGGCAGCGATCCGCGGCACCGGCCCGGGGTAGAGCAGCTCTGGCGCGCCTGCGCGGCCCGCGGCGATCTTTACCGGCAGGATTACGCCGGCCTGTACTGCGTCGGCTGCGAGCAGTTCTACCGCCCGGCCGAGCTGGCCGGCGGACGGTGCCCGGAGCACGGCACCGAGCCGCAGGAGATCCGCGAGGAGAACTGGTTCTTCCGGCTGTCCCGCTACGCCGGGCCACTGCATGACCTGATCAGCGACGGCCGGCTCCGGATCGAGCCGCTGGCCCGCCGGAACGAGGTGCTCAGCTTCATCGCCAGCGGGCTGGACGACTTCAGCGCGTCCCGGTCGACGGCCCGGGCCCGCGGCTGGGGCATACCAGTACCCGATGACCCGGCCCAGGTCATCTACGTCTGGTGGGACGCGCTCGGGAACTACATCACCGCGCCGGGCTACGGCACCGACGGCGGGCTTTATCAGCACTGGTGGGGCGAGTCCGACCGCCGGATCCACCTGGCCGGGAAGGGCGTGCTGCGGTTCCACGCCGTGTACTGGCCGGCCATCCTGCTGTCGGCCGGGCTGCCGCTGCCGACCGACATCCTGGTGCACGACTACCTGACCATCGGCGGGCGCAAGATCAGCAAGTCGGCCGGCCGCGGGGAGCCGGCCGAAGCCATCAGCACCGATCCGGTCGCGCTGGCCGGCCAGTTCGGGACCGATGCGGTCCGCTGGTGGCTGCTGCGCGAGGTCCCGCGGGTCGGTGACGCCGACTTCACCGTCGCCCGGCTGATCGACCGGGCCAATGATGAACTCGCCAACGGCCTGGGCAACCTGGTCAGCCGGGTGATCTCGATGGCGCACCGGTACCGGCAGGGCCGCCTGCGGCCCGCGGGCGGGGCCGCGCCTTGCGCCGCGGGCCCGCTGCGGGCGGCGTGCGAGGCCGCGCCGGACCGAGTCGACGGCGCGCTGGCCGCCTACGACATCCGGGCGGCGACGACCGCCATCTGGGACATCGTCGATGCGGCCAACCGCTACGTCGAGCAGGCCGAGCCCTGGCGGCTGGCCAGCGCCGAGCGCGCGGGCGACGCCAGCGCGGGCCGTCAGCTGGACGCCGCCCTCGGCGCGCTGCTGGAGGCCTGCCAGCTGCTGGGCGCGGTGCTGGCACCGTTCGTCCCCGGCCTGGCCGCCCGGCTGGCCGCGGCCTGCGACGACTCGGCCGGACCGCTGCCGGAGCCGCAGATCTTGTTTCCCCGGATCGGATGACCGCTCCTGGCCGGCCGATTCCGGGCCGGCTACCGCCGGGACCCGCGCGGGGCCACGGTACGGTCGTTGCCGGGCCGCGTTTCCCGCTGAAACGCCCGGAGTGAGCAAGTGAGGTGGCCTGGTGCGGATGTGGGTGCCGACGGTGCAGGTCGCCAGCGCGCTGGACGGAGTGCCCGGCGTGACCGTCGACGTGGTCAACCTGGACGAGGGCCTGTCCGACGACGGTGACCTGACCGGCCGTGACGGCCTGCCGGCCAGCGCCGCCGAGGTGGAGTTCTACGTCCCGCCGTTCTTCCCGCGGTCGCCATCGGTGGCGGCCATGCGCCGGATGCCGCGGCTGCGGGTGGTGCAGACGCTGACCGCCGGGATTGACCAGCTGCGCCCGCAAATCCCGGCTGGCGTCATCTTGTGCAACGCCCGCGGCGTGCATGACGCGGGCACGGCCGAATGGGTGGTCGCGGCGATGCTGGCCTCGATCCGGCGGTTCCCGTACTTCGTGGCCGAGCAGGCCGCGGCCCGCTGGAGCTTCAGGTTCACCGGCTGCCTGGCCGGCAAGATCGTGCTCATCGTCGGCTACGGCTCGATCGGCGCGGCGGTCGAGCGCCGGCTGAGCGGCTTCGACGTCGAGGTGCGCCGGGTGGCCCGCAGCGCGCGGGACGGCGTGCACCCGATCGGCGAGCTGCCCGGGCTGCTGCCCGAGGCGGACGTCGTGGTGCTGCTCGCCCCGGTCACGACCGAGACCATCGGCATGGTGGATGCCGCCTTCCTGGCCCGGATGAAGGACGGCGCCCTGTTCGTGAACGCGGCCCGGGGCTCGCTGGTGGTCACCGATGACCTGACCGAAGAACTGCGGACCGGCCGCCTGAGGGCCGTGCTTGACGTCACCGACCCCGAGCCGCTCGGCCCGGAACACCCGCTGTGGGCCATGCCGGACGTCTTCATCACCCCGCATGTGGCCGGGTCGACGCCGGCGTCCGGGCGGCCCGGCGTGGAGTTCATCCGGGCCCAGGCGGAGCGTTTCCGCGACGGCCAGCCACTGCTGAACGTGATCACTGGCGAGTACTGAAGCGCCGCCGGTCAGGCCGGGAGGCGAGGTGCCCGGCGGCGGGACGCCCGGCGGCCGGGGGCCCGGCCGGGCAGCGGCTCAGCTCACGCAGCCGGCGTGCGGCCGGCCGCCAGATCAGGCCGGGGGAGTGACCACACGCGCTCGACGCACTCGGCCGAGCCGCAGGTGCGGCCGCCGCCGCAGGCGGTGCGGCCGCAAACCTCGCAGAGGGCCGGCGCGTAGATCCGCTCCAGCGCGGTGGGGTAGGCACGCAACTCGGTGCCGACCGTGACGACACGGCGGATCTTGCCGTCCGGAAGGACCAGCCACTCGGCCATCGGATCACCTCGCTGCAAACCCCACGCGCCCGGCCAGGTCAGCCAGGGGGCGGGAGTCCCGGCTCTTAATGCTATAACGGCCAGCCGGGCCAGGTGCCCCGTTGGCCCAGGTGGCCCCGCTGGCCCCGGTACGGTCCCGCGCTCACGGCCGGGGGTAGACCTCGAGGTCGGCGACCTTGATGGTGAGCCATACCTGGCTGCCCGGGCGGAGGGACAGTTCGGCGACCGTGGCCGGCGTCACGTCGACCAGGGCGGGCGGCTGCCCGGCGAGATCGAGCCGCACGCGGTCGGCCAGCAGGATGAGGCCGGAGACCTGGGCCAGCCAGCTGTGGCTGGTGCGGTCGGCATCGGGTGGCTGGCTGCTGACGGTCACCGCCGAGGGGCGGAGGGCGACCAGTACGTCACCGTGGTGGCCCCGGTCGGGGATGACGAACGCGCCGCCCCGGTCGAGCGTGACCTTGGCGCCATCGGCGTGACCGGCGTACAGGTTCAGCCCGACGAGCTTGGCGACATACTCGGTGCCGGGCTGACGCGCGACCTGCGCGGGTGTGCCCTCCTGGGCGATCCGCCCGTTCTCCAGCACCAGTAGCCGGTCAGCCAGCACCAGCGCCTCCAGCGGGTCGTGGGTGACCAGCAGGCACGGTCCGCCGAAGTCCGACAGGTGGCGCCGCAACTCGGCTTGCACGTCCATCCGGGTGCCCGCGTCCAGGGCGGACAGCGGCTCGTCCAGCAGCAGCAGGGCGGGCTGCCCGGCCAGGGCCCGGGCCAGGGCCACCCGCTGCGCCTGTCCGCCGGACAGGTTACTGGGCTTGCGGTCCGCGAACTCGGTCAGGCCCAGCCGGTCGAGCCACTCGTTCGCCACTGCCCCGGCGGCCCGTTTCCCCAGGCCGCGGGCGCGCGGCGAGAACGCCACGTTCTCCAGGACGCTCAGGTGCGGGAACAGCCGGTAGTTCTGGAACACGAAGCCGACCGGCCGTCCGGCGGCCTCGACGAACTCCCCGGTGCGCGCGTCATCGAGGACCTGCCCGGCCAGCACGATGCGGCCGGCCGCGACCGGGGTCAGGCCGGCCAGCGCGCTGAGCAAGGTGGATTTCCCCGCCCCGTTCGGCCCGAGGATGCCGACCACCTGGCCCGGTGCGGCGGCCAGCGCGACCGTGAGGGTGAAGTCGCCGCGGGTGACCTCGGCATCGACGACGAGGCCGCCGCTGCCCGGGGTGGTCACGGGGCCGAGCCGTGCCGCAGCCAGGGATCCCGCAGGGAAATCAGCACCACGACGGAGACCAGCAGCAGCACGAGGCTGAGCGCGATCGCCGCGTCGGGGTCGTTCTGCAGCGCGAAGTACACGGCGATCGGCATAGTCTCCGTACGACCGGGAAAGGCGCCGGCAAAGGTAATGGTCGCACCGAACTCGCCCAGCGCCCGCGCCCAGCACAGCACGGCGCCGGCCCCCAGCGAGGGCGCCACGAGGGGCAGCGTGACCCGCCGGAACACGGTCATCCGGGTCGCCCCCAATGTCGCCGCCGCCTCCTCGAAGCCCTGATCCGCCGAGCGTAGCGCGCCCTCGACCGTGACGATCAGGAACGGCATCGCCACGAAGGTCTCGGCCATCACCACGGCGATCGGCGTAAACGGGATCGTCAGCCCGAACCAGGAGTCCAGGTAGGTGCCGATGAACCCGCTCCGCCCGAAGGCCAGCAGCAACGCGACTCCGCCCACCACCGGCGGGAGCACCAGCGGCAAGGTCACCAGCGCGCGGAGCAGTCGCTGCCCGGGGAAGCTGCTCCGGGCCAGCACCCACGCCAGCGGCACCCCGATCACCAGCGAGATCGCCGTGGCCGCCGATGCCGTCCACAGTGAGAGCACGAGTGCCTGGGTCGCGTCCGAACCGCTCAGCGCCGCGGCGAGATTGCCCCAGGGCGCGCGGATGAGCAGCCCGGCCAGCGGCAGGACCAGGAAGGCGACCGCGATCAGCGCCGGCGCCAGCAAAGGCGCCGGCACTGATCGCGGCCCGCCGCCGCGGCCGGCGCGCCGGGCTCGCTCGCGGGCCGTCAGGCGTGACGGCGCGGCCAGGGCACTCACCGCGGATATCCCCGGCCTGGGTCAGGGCTTCTCAAACCCCGCCGCGGAGAGCACCTGCTCGCCCGCGGGAGACAGCACGTAGGCGACGAACGCCTGCGCGACGCTCAGGTGGCTGCTCTTGCTGATGGTGGCGATCGGGTAGAGCGTCGAGGCGTTGTCGTCAGCGGGGATCTTCACGCCCTTGACCTTGGGTCCGGCCGCCTGCACGTCGGTCACGTAAACCATGCCCGCATCGACCTCGTTGAGTTCGACCTGTGCCAGCACGGATTTCACGTCAGCTTCCAGCGTGACCGGCTTGACGGTGATGCCGGCGTTCTTGAATACCTCCGCCGCGACCACGCCGCAGGGCACCTGGGGCTGGCACAAGGCGACCTTGACCGACTTCTTGGCCAGGTTGTTAACGGACTTGACGTTCGCCGGGTTGGACGGAGGCACGGCGACCTCCATGATGTTCTTCGCGAAATCCTGCGGATTGGACGCGTCGCCGGCCGTGACGACCTGTTCCATGTTCGCCGGCGCCGCCGAGGCGAACACGTCCGCGGGCGCGCCATTGGTGATCTGCGTGGCCAGGCCGGAACTTGGCCCGAAGCTGAACGTCACCTTGTCCCCCGGGTGAGCGGCCTCGAACTGCTTCCCGATCTGGGTGAAGGTCCCCGTCAGCGACGCGGCGGCGAACACGGTGATCGAGGCGGTCGATGCCGATGAGCTGGCCGGGCTCGCGGTCGAAGCCGCGCCTCCTGAACTGCTGCTCGAACAGCCGGCCAGCGCAACGGCGGCCAGCCCGGCGGCGATAACGGTGAATCGGCGCACTGCTGCACTCCCTAGGTTCGGGTCTCGCTAGGAACGAGACCATCGGATCTCGGGCATCCGTGACGCCAGGCCACCGTGGTAGCAACGCCCGCCGGAAGACACGCCCGCCAGGGAACGGCCGACCCGTGCGCGGATACGACCACCTCCCCGGTTACTGGCTAGTCACAGTGAGACTACCGATTTGGGCGAGTTGTCCGCCTCACCCCGCCCGGGTGATATGGCCAGCCGCGCGAGCGCCCAGACCGGCCCGGTGAACATCCGATTACGCTCCTAGATGACAGCCGGCCGCCTGAGCTGCGGAGAGAGGGAGCGCTCCGGCCGGGCGGCGCCAGTCACACCATCTGTACATCCTTCCTCAATCGAAGCGTGACCTCGGGCACGTAGAGTAAGACCACATCGCTTATTGCGAGACCGCGTTCAGCACGCTAAAGATCCCGCGCAATAAATCCCGTCGCAGGGAATCCATGTTCTGGCCGTCCGCGCAGCGTCGCGCTGACATCGCGTAGCGCCGCGCCACGGTGCAGGACGCGAGCCCGGCGGCCCCACGGGCCGGCCGGGCTCGGCATTGGCTGCGGACGCGCCAAGAGGAGGCTCGGTGCGGTCTGTTCCATCCGGCGACACCCGATGAGCCTGGCCGCGCAGGCCGGGACCGTGGCTGGTGCCGTCGCCGCTGCCGCCGCAGCGGTGATCCTGTGCCGGAATTCGATCCGGCACTCCGGACCGGTCCGGATGGCCTATCGCTGGCTCACCGTGGCCGCGGTGGCCTGGGGCGCGGGTTTCGTCGCGCAGCAGGCGCTCTTCGGCCCGCTCGGCCGGGCCGCCGCCCCGCTGACCTTCGGTGATCTTCTCGCGCTGATCGCGCTGCCCGCGCTGGCGGCCGGCCTGCTGGCCCTGGCCGCCGCGGCCGGGGAGCCGGCCGTGATCAGGCCGCGCGACGCCCTGATGCGGCTGGCCGATGGCTACGTGCTGGCGGCCGCGCTCTTCATCATCGGCTGGATCGCGCTGTTCGGGCCGGTCTACTCCAGATCAGGGGACGGGGCGGGCACGTTCGTGCTGGCCCTGCTGCACCCGCTGGCGGACATCGCGGTGCTCGGCCTGCTGCTGCCCTACGCGGTCATCGCCGGCCGCCGCGGGCTGATGCCTTACCTCGCCTTGTTCGCCATGGCGGTCAGTGACGCGCTGGCGGTCGGGGCCAAGGTGCAGGCGGCCAGCCCGGGGGCCTGGGCGCAGCTCACGGCCATCGCCGCGTTCGGCCTGCTGGCTGCTACGCCGCTGGTCAGCTCGGGCCGGGTCCGGCTCACCCCGCACCTGCCGGCCCGCGGCGCCAGCCTGATCGAGCGTCACCGCCGGGCCCGGGAAACCGGCGGGCTGACGGCGCTGACCGCCGCGCTCGCGGCGGCGGCCGCGGCCCTGGCCATCATCGTGCGGACGCTGGCCGGCGGGTCAGCCCCCGGGCCCGTCATCGCGGTCACCGGGAGCATCGTCGTGCTCGCGCTCGCGGCCAGGATGGCCGGGCTGCTGGTCCGGGAACGGGCGGTCGCCGTCACCCGGCAAGAGTCCGGCCGCCAGTTCCGCGAGCTGGCCGAGCGCATTACCGATGCCGTGCTGGTCTGCGATCTGGACGGCACGATCAGGTATGCCAGCCCGGCCGTCGCGGAGTACGGCTACACGCCGGAGAAGCTGGACGGGATGGCGCTCGGCGACCTGATTCATCCCGAGGACCTGCCCGGCGGCATCAGGTCCGTCCGAGCGGCGGCGCGCAGTGCCCCGGCCGCTGCCCGGTTCGCCTGCCGGGTGCGGTCAGCCGACGGGACGTGGCGGCATGTGGAGTCCACCGTGTCGCTTAACCGGGACCCGGGGGAGCCCGACCAGCTGCTGGTCACCGCCCGGGATGTCAGCGATCAGGTGGCTCTGCGCCGGCAGGTGACGCACCTGACCTTCCACGACGGGCTGACCGGGCTGCCGAACCGCGCGTATCTGGAGCAGCGGGCGAAGGACGTCCTCGGCGCGGCGGTCCATGCCGCGGCCGGGGCCATCTTCCTTGACCTGGACGGCTTTACCGGCGTGAATGACTCGGTCGGGCACGGCGCCGGTGACCTGCTGCTGGCCCAGGCCGCCCGCAGGCTCCGGGCCGCGGTCCCGCCGCAGGACACCGTGGCCCGCTGGGGCGGGGACGAGTTCGCGGTGCTGGTCGAGAACGCCGACGGCGCCCAGGAGATCGTGGATATCGCCGAGCGGCTGGGCGGGTCCATCGCGGCCACCGAGTTCCGGGTCGCCGACCGGGATATCCCGCTGACCGCCAGCGTCGGGGTCGCCTTCGCTGACGGCCAGGACCATAGTTTCCTGCTGCGCAATGCGGATGTGGCGATGTCCCGGGCCAAGGAGTCCGGCGGCGGGCGGGTGGAGGTCTTCGCCGCGCACATGCACGCCGATGTCGTCCGCCGCCTGGAACTGGCCAGCGACCTGCGCCGGGCGATCACCGAGCAGGAACTGGGGCTCGACTACCAGCCGGTCGTCAACCTCGCCACGTCGCGGATCAGCGGCGTGGAAGCCCTGGTCCGCTGGTCGCGCGCGGGCGCGGCGGTGACCCCGGCGGAGTTCCTTGACGTGGCCGAGGACTCGGGCCTGATCGTGCCGCTCGGCAACTGGGTGCTGCGCGCGGCGTGCGAGCAGGGAGCCGCCTGGCGCCGGTCCGGCGCGGCCATCGGCGTCTCGGTCAATTTCTCGTTGCGGCAGCTGAGCGCCGCCGGGTTCGCTGAGTCGGTACTTGCGGCGCTGGAGGACACCGGCCTGGCGCCCGCCGCGCTGACCCTGGAGGTCACCGAGGGGGCGCTGATCTCCGGGGCCGGGCCGATGATCGAGGGGCTGGCTGAACTTCGCCGCCATGGCATCAAGCTGGCCATCGATGACTTCGGCACCGGCCATGCGTCGCTCGCCTACCTCCGGCAGCTTCCGGTGGACATCATCAAGGTCGACCCGTCCTTCGTGGCCGGCCTGGGCCAGGACCCGACCCTGGCCATGCTCACCCGCACCATCGTCCGGGTCGGCCATGACCTGGGCATCGAGGTCGTGGCGGAAGGCATCGAGCGGCCCGAGCAGCTCGACTTGCTGCGCGAGATGGGCTGCCTCCTGGGCCAGGGATACCTGATCGCCCGGCCGATGGCGGCGAGCGAGGTGACGGCGCTGGCCGGAAGCGAGATCGCGGCCAGCGCCGTGCCGGAGCCCAGCACCCCCTGCGGCCCGGCCTCGTCCGGCCCGGTCCCGGCGCCCGTCGTCTGACTCAGCGGTATTTCATGATCACGGAGCTTTAGGCACGCTCCAGCGAGCCTAGATTTCCGTGATCATGAAACGGGCACTGGCGGAGGGGAGCGCCGGGCCGGTGACTCAGCGCCGGGGCGGATGGAGTTCGTGAAGGATTTCACAAGCTTCGGTAGACTGAGTCGGCTGGTCGATGACTGACCGTCCGGGTGAGATGACTGACCGTCCGGGCTGACGGCCCGGCCGATGACTGCCCGACCGATGACTGACTGACCGCCCACACCGACCGCCGCCGTGCCGGGAGCGCCATGTCCTTGCCTATCGTCTTGGTCGCCGAGGAACTTTCCCCGGCCGGGATCGCTCAGCTTGAGTCCGGTTTCGACATCAGGTACGCCGACGGGGCGGACCGCGGCGCGCTGCTCCCCGCCCTGGCCGAGGCCGACGCGGTGATCATCCGCAGCGCGACCAGGATCGACGCCGAGGCACTCGCGCACGCGCCGCGGCTGCGGGTGGTCGCCCGGGCCGGCGTGGGCCTGGACAACGTCGACGTCGCGGCGGCCACCAAGGCGGGCGTCATGGTGGTGAACGCGCCCAGCTCCAACATCGTCAGCGCCGCCGAGCACGCGGTCGCCCTGCTGCTCGCGGTCGCCCGGAACGTGCCGCAGGCCGCGGCCTCGCTCCGGAGCGGCGAGTGGAAGCGGGCCGCTTATACCGGTGTCGAGCTGCAGGACAAGGTGGCCGGCCTGCTCGGCCTGGGCCGGATCGGGGTCCTGGTGGCCCAGCGGCTGGCCGCGTTCGGCATGCGGGTCATCGCCTATGACCCCTACGTGGCGGCGGCCCGGGCCGCGCAGCTTGGCGTCCGCCTGGTGAGCCTGGATGAGCTGCTCGCCACCGCCGACTTCATCAGCGTGCACCTGCCGAAGAACGCCGAGACGATCGGGCTGATCGGGGACCGGGAGCTGCGGATCGTCAAGCCGGAGGTACGGATCATCAATGCCGCGCGCGGCGGCATCGTGGCCGAGGACGCGCTGGCCAGCGCGCTCAAGGAGGGCCGGGTGGCCAGCGCCGGCCTGGATGTCTACGCCACCGAGCCGTGCACGGACAGCCCGCTGTTCGGACTCGGCAACGTGGTCGCTACCCCGCACCTGGGGGCGAGCACGCACGAGGCGCAGGAGAAGGCCGGCACTCAGGTGGCCCGGTCGGTGCGGCTGGCGCTGGCCGGCGAGTTCGTGCCGGACGCGGTCAACGTGCAGGGCGGCGTGGTGGACGAGCTGATCAAGCCCGGGCTGCCGCTGGCCGAGAAGCTGGGCCGGATCTTCACCGCGCTGGCCGGCGGGATAGCGGCCCGGATCGAGCTTGACGTCCGCGGCGAGATCGCCGCCCTGGACGTCAGCGTCCTGCAGCTGGCCGCGCTGAAGGGCGTCTTCAGTAACGTCGTCGAGGACCCGGTGACCTATGTCAACGCGCCGCTGCTGGCCTCCGAGCGCGGCATCGAGGTCAGCCTGACCGCCGACGAGGACAGCCCGGACTGGCGCAACGTGCTGACGCTGCGCGGCACGCTCCCGGACGGGCAGGTCGTGTCGGTCGGCGGGACCCTGACCGGCCGGCGGCAGCTGGAGAAGCTGGTCGAGGTCAACGGCTTCGACATGGAGATCGCGCCGGCCGAGCACATGGTGTTCCTCACCTATACCGACCGCCCGGGCATGGTCGGCATCGTCGGCCAGATCCTCGGTGACCAGCAGATCAACATCGCCGGGATGCACCTGTGCCGGAACAGCAAGGGCGGTCTCGCGCTGATCGTGCTGACCGTCGATTCACGGCTGCCGCCGGATGTCCTGACCGAGATCACCGGCGCGATCGGTGCCGTCGTCGGCCGGGCCGTCGATCTCGACGAGTAGGGTACGCGCATGGCGGCACGCAGCATCAGGATCGCCGTGATCGGCGGTGACGGCATCGGTCCCGAGGTGGTCGCTGAGGCGATCAAGGTCCTCCGGTCCGCGGCGACCGACGTCACGATCGAGGCCACGAACTACGACCTGGGCGCAGAGCGCTGGCATCGCACCGGGGAGGTTCTGCCCGACACCGTGCTCGGCGAGCTCGCCGGGCACGACGCGATCCTGCTCGGCGCGGTCGGCGATCCGAGCGTGCCGAGTGGCGTGCTGGAGCGCGGCCTGCTGCTGCGGCTGCGTTTCGAGTTCGACCAGTACGTCAACCTGCGGCCGGTCCGGCTCTATCCGGGGGTGGCCTCCCCGCTGTCCGGGCTGCGGACCGAGTCGGTCGACATGCTGGTGGTGCGCGAGGGGACCGAGGGGCCCTACATCGAGGCCGGCGGCATCATGCGCAAGGGCACGCCCGGCGAGGTGGCCACCCAGGAGAGCATTAACACGGCCTTCGGCGTCAGCCGGGTGACCAGGTACGCGCTGCAGCTGGCCGCGAAGCGGCGCCGGAAGCTGACGCTCGTGCACAAGACGAACGTGCTCGCCTACGCCGGTGACCTGTGGCGGCGGACCCTGGACGGGCTCGCTGGCGAGTTCCCCGGGGTGACCGCCGAGTACTGCCACATGGACGCGGCGACGATGTACTTCGTGACCGCCCCCGAGCAGTTCGACGTGATCGTCACCGACAACCTGTTCGGCGATATTCTCACCGCGCTCGGCGCGGCGGTGGCCGGCGGCATCGGGCTCGCCGCGAGTGCCAGCATCAACCCCGAGCGCACCGCGCCCAGCATGTTCGAGCCGCTGCACGGCAGCGCGCCGGATATCGCCGGCAAGCAGAAGGCCGACCCCACCGCCGCGATCATTTCGGCGGCGATGCTGTGCGATCACCTCGGGCTAACCACCGAGAAAGCCAGGATCGAGCAGGCGGTCGCCGATGACCTGGTGGAGCGGCAGGGAGCCTGGGCGGCCAGGTCGACGCTGGAGATCGGCGACGACATCGCGGAGCGGGCCGCGGGCTAGGCCGGCCGGGGCGAGGCGGGCCAGCACGTTGGGCTAAGGCGCCGGCATCCCGCAAGATGGTAGGGCGGGCACGGCTGCGTGACGTGGCCGCGCGGGCCGGCAACGGTGCCGGCCCGTAGCCAGGAAGGACCGTCATGACCGCCAGCGCGACCAGTGAGATTCCGTTCGCCCTGCATCCGTCGGCCAGCCCGCTGCCCGGCCCGCAGCGAGCCCGCGCCCTGGAGTCCCCGGGGTTCGGCCAGGTGTTCACCGATCACATGGTCACGGCCCGGTGGACGACGGAGCGCGGCTGGCACGATGGCCAGCTGGAACCGTACGGCCCGATCTCGCTGCCCCCCGCCGCGTCGGTGTTCCACTATGCGCAGGAGATCTTCGAGGGGCTGAAGGCGTACCGCCAGCCCAGCGGGCCCATCGTGGCCTTCCGGCCGCAGGCGAACGCGGCCCGGTTCAACCGCTCGGCGATCAGGATGGCCATGCCGCAGCTGCCGGAGACCGCCTTCGTGCGCAGCCTGGAGCTGCTGGTCACCCAGGACCGTGACTGGGTTCCGGCCACCGAGGGCCACAGCCTCTACCTGCGGCCGTTCATGATCGCGACTTATCCCGGCCTCGGCGTGAGCCGGCCGTCACCGTCGTACCTGTACACCGTGATCGCATCCCCGGCCGGCCCGTACTTCTCCACCGGGCCCGTCTCGGTCTGGCTGGCCGAGAACTACACCCGCGCCGCGGCCGGCGGCACCGGGGCGGCCAAGACCGGCGGCAACTACGCCGCCGGCTTCGCCGGGCAGCAGGAAGCCCTGGCGAACGGCTGCGACCAGGTGGTCTGGCTCGACGCCGTCGAGCACCGCTGGGTCGAGGAGATGGGCGGGATGAACATCTTCTTCGTCTACGGCTCGGGCCGCCAGGCGCGGATCATGACCCCGGCCCTGACCGGCACGCTACTGCCCGGGATCACCCGGGAGGCGCTCCTCACGCTGGCCCCGGACCTGGGCATTCCGGCCGAGGAGGACAAGATCTCGGTGGCGCAGTGGCGCGCCGGGTGCGAGTCGGGCGAGATCACCGAGGTCTTCGCGTGCGGCACCGCGGCGGTGATCACGCCGGTCGCGGCGGTTAAGGGAGCCACCACGTCCTGGCTGGTCGGCGGCCCCGCGCCGGGCCCGGTGACCGCGCGGCTGAAGGAGCAGCTGCTGGGCATCCAGTTCGGTCAGCTGCCCGATCCGCACGGCTGGATCCACAAGATCCTCTAGCCTGACCGGGTCCCCGGGTAACGCCCTATCCGGGCTGGGCGGGCCGCGAGCTCAGGCCCGGGCCGGCGCCGGGATGCGATCGCCGATGGCGAGTAGCGGCGGGCTGGCCGGGCTCGTTTCCGGGTATTTCAGTCCGCAGCCGGTGTTGACCACCACGACTTCATCACTCTCGGCCAGCCAGCCGGCCTCCCGCAGCCGCCCGACGGCGGCGAAGCAGGCCGCGCCTTCCGGGCAGATCCAGGTCCCTTCCAGGCTCGCCGCCTGCCGCTGGCTGGCCAGCAGGTCCGCGTCGGCCACGGCCACGGCCGTGCCCTCCGTCGCGTAAAGAGCGTCGAGGACCAGGAAGCCGCCGAGCGGGCTGGGCACAGTCAGGCCAAACGCAGCCGTCCGGGCATCAGGCCAGGGCCTGGTTTCGCGCTCGCCGCCGGTGAAGGCCCGTACCACCGGGGCGCACCCGGCCGCCTGGACCGCGACCAGCCTGGGCTCCCGCGGCCCGATCCAGCCCAGTTGCCGCAGCTCGCCCAGCGCCTTGCGGATGCCGATGAGGCCCACTCCGCCGCCGGTCGGGCAGACGATGACGTCAGGTACCCGCCAGCCGAGCTGCTCGGCGATCTCCAGGCCGATCGTCTTCTTCCCCTCCAGCCGGTACGGCTCCTTGAGGGTGGAGACGTCCTGGTAACCGGGCCGCTCGCCGGTGGCGGCCGCGATCAGCTGCCCCGCGTCGCTGATCAGCCCGTCGACCAGGTAGGTCTCCGCCCCGGTGGCCGCGCACTCGGACCGGGTGATGGCCGGCGCGCCGGCCGGCATCGCGACCAGGCAGGGCAGGCCGGCCCGGGCCGCGTAGCTGGCCCACGCGGCCCCGGCGTTCCCGTTCGTCGGCATCGCCACGCCCGCGGCGCCAAGCTCGGCCGCGCGGGAGAGCCCCACCGCCGCCCCGCGCGCCTTGAACGTCCCGGTCGGCAGCGGGCTCTCGTCCTTCATCAGGAGCCCGGGCAGGCCGATCGCACGGCCGAGCCGCGGCATGGGCAGCAGCGGTGTCATGCCCTCGCCGAGGCTGACCACGGCGCCGGCCGAGGAAACCGGCAGCAGTTCGTGGTAGCGCCACAGGCCCGGCGGCCGGCCGGCGATCTGCCCCGGGCTGGCCTGAGCGCCGGCCCGCTCCAGGTCATACCGGGCCAGGAGCGGCGCCCCGCAGTCGCAGGTGCCCTGGATCTGGCGGGCGTCGTAGCCGCGCTGGCACCGGGAGCACTCCAGGTGGGTCAGCGCGGAATAGGTCGATGGCAAGCTGGCATCCTCTCGGTGGCATGGCCTCGGCCGCGGCGCGATCGGGCCAGAACGTCGCGTCGCGGGCATCTTGTATTGTCCGGTGCATAGGATCTTCTATCGCGGACGGCATCGCCGCGCCTGCCCGGCTGCGGCGCACCCGGGTGTCGGTAGCGGTTTCTTTCGCCATTCTCGGCATGGCCGAGGGCATGTGGGTGGCCCGGATTCCTGCGGTCAAGCATGCCCTGCACCTCAGCGACGGGCTGCTCGGGGTCGCGCTGCTGGCCGCGCCGGCGGGCCTGGTGCTGGTCGTGCTGCTGGCCGGCCGGCTGGTGGATGCGTTCGGGAGTTCCCGGCTGACCCGGCTATCCGGCGTGGCCGTGGCGCTGCTGCCGATCGGGCTCGGCCTGGCCGTCAACATGGCCACGCTGATGGTCGCGCTGCTGGCGTTCGGCATCGCGGCGGGCTTGCTGGACGTGGCCATGAACGCGCAGGCGGGCGAGGTTGAGCGGCGGCTGGGGCGGCCGCTGATGAGCTCGTTCCACGCGTGCTACAGCTTCGGCGGCCTGGCCGGGGCGCTGCTCGGCGGGCTGTTCGCCTGGGCCGGGATCGGCCCGCTGCCCATGTTCCTGGCGGCCGGGCCGCCGCTGGCCATACTGGCCGCGGGCACCGGCCGCTGGCTGCTGCCCGGACGCGCGGAGCCGCCGGTCCCGGCACCCAGCGCCGGGCCCGCCGCGGCGCCCGGCCCGTCCAGGATGGCCCGGCGGCTGCTGGTGCTCGGCCTGCTCGCGTTCTGCTGCATGGTCGGCGAGGGCGCGGCGGGCAGCTGGAGCGCGGTCTACCTGCGGGACAATCTGGGCACGTCGGCCGGGTTCGCGGCCATCGGGTTCGCCGCCTTCTCCATCACGATGGCGTTCGGGCGGCTGTTCGGTGACCGGCTGGCGGCCCGGTTCGGGCCCGCCGCGCTGCTGCGAGGCTGCGGCCTGCTCGCCGCGGCCGGCCTGGCCGCCGGGCTGATCATCGCCAGCCCGGTCGCCGGGGTGGCCGGCTTCGCGGTGTTCGGCGCGGGCCTGTCCTGCACGGTCCCGCAATTGTTCTCGGCCGCCGGGAACGCCGATCCCGGCCGCCGCGGGGCCGGGATCGCGCGGGTCGCCGGCCTGGGGTACCTCGGCGTGCTCACCGGGCCGGTGCTGATCGGCGGCTGCGCCAGCGTGGTCGGGCTGCCGCGCGCGCTCGGGATCCCGGTGCTGCTGCTGCTGCTCGTCGCGGCGTCAGCCGGAGCGCTGCGCGGCACCGGGGTCAGTCAGCCGCAGCCCCGGCACTCCCCATGATCAGGAATGCCGTAAACCGGGTGGTATCGTCCCGCGTCATCAGATCAGCACCAGGGGTATCCGGCGTGCCCGCCCTGGGTCCTGGCTGCTGCTGCCTGCGCTGGCCTGGCCCGGCCTGACTTCCAGCCTCCGGCAGGCGTCCGACAATGCGACCAACTGGAGGACTGCCGTGCGCACTGAACCGACCCCGGCGACCGGCCTGAAGCGACGGTGGCCCGCGGTGGCCATCATGCTGGGCGCCGCGCTGGCCATCGCGGGCTGCGCCGGCTCGGGTTCCCCGTCCGCTTCCGCTTCCTCCTCCTCCGCTTACAACCTGATCAAGGCCGCGCATCCGAAATGCGCGGCCCAGGGCGCGGCGCTAGCCGCTTACCTCACTACCGGCCGGCCCGCCGCTGACGACCTGCCGCACGGCGGTCAGCGCCAGAAAGCCCTGTCACTCTCGGCGGCACAGCGGTCGGTTTACATCTCCCAGGCCGGTGACAAGGTCATCCAGGCGTGCGAGCAGCAGGTCACGGCCCAGCAGCAGCAGCGCCGGGCCGCCGCGGCCCAGGCGCGAGCGGACGCAGCGGCCCGGCGGCTGGTAAAGGCGAATCTCGCGGCCGACGCCCTGGCCCAGCCGGCCTGCCAGCGAATCGGCGGAACGTGGGTCCCACCCGGTCCCACCCACGCCCCGGAGAACGCCAGGTGCTCCGGCGTGCGCTACCTCGGGCCGGATGGCCAGACGCACCACGTGACACTGGGATTCGACACCACCGGGGCGATCACGCCACCGCGCGGCGCGGCCACCGCCACCAGGTCGCAGTGCGCGGCCGGGCCCGGGCGGTGGGATGCCCAGCTTCGGCTGTGCCTGTCCTGACCGGCGCTGGCCATGACCCTGGACCGGCCATGGCTGGCCAGCGGCCGCTGACCGGGTGAGAGACTGTTCTGGGCCAGCGGGGCGCAGGAGGTCAGGAAAGGACCGGAACCTTTGGACGACAAGCAGATCCTCGGGCACATTGACGAGCTGATCCAGACCGAGCACGAGCTGCGGGCCAGGCTCGCCGCCGGGGAACTAACCAGTGACGAGGAGCGGATCAAGCTCCGGGCGACCGAGGAATCCCTGGACCAGTGCTGGGACCTGCTGCGGCAGCGCCGCGCCCGGCGCGACTTCGGCGAGAACGCCGACGATGCCGCCGCGCGGCCGGTGCCCGAGGTCGAAGGCTACTTGCAGTAGGCACCGCGCGGCGGCAGGTCCGGCGCCGGCCTGCGGGTCAGCGCCCCGGCCGCGGTCTTGCCGCGGGCCGGGTCAGACCGGATACTAGAGCTCCCTCGCGACCGACCTACCTGGTCCTGGAATAGCCGGCGCCGCTGCCGAGGGGAAGGCGGGCGCCGGGCGGCTCACTGCTGGGGAGGCATGGTGAGCGACGAATTGCCTGCGGAGGCCAGCGGCTTCGGAGCAGAGTTCGCGGGCGGCTTTGCCGCGGGCGCACGGGTCGCCGGGTACCGGCTGGAGGGACAGATCGGCTGCGGCGGGATGGCGGTGGTCTTCCGGGCCCGGGATGAGCGGCTCGGCCGGCTGGTGGCGCTGAAGATCCTGGCCCCGGCGCTGGCCGCGAATGAGGCGTTCCGGCAGCGGTTCATCCGCGAGTCGCGGGCGGCGGCGGCGGTTGACGACCCGCACATCATCCCGGTCTTCGAGGCCGGCGAGGCGGACGGCGTGCTGTTCATCGCCATGCGCTTCGTCAGCGGCGGAGACGTGCGAACGCTGCTGGACGGCGTCGGCCCGCTGCCGGCCGGCCGGGCCGCGGCGATCATCTCCCCGGTCGCGTCGGCGCTGGACGCCGCGCACGCGGCCGGCCTGGTGCACCGCGATGTCAAGCCGGCCAACATGCTGGTCGATACGCGGCCCGGGCGGCCCGATCACGTGTACCTGTCCGACTTCGGGCTGAGCAAGGACGCGGCCTCGCCGACGGGCCTCACCGGGACCGGGACGTTCCTCGGCACCCTGGAATACATTGCCCCCGAGCAGCTTGAGGGCCAGCCGGTGGACGGGCGGGCGGACGAGTACGCGCTGGCCTGCGCCGCGTTCGAGCTGCTGACCGGCGCCCCGCCGTTCCGGCGTGACGATGCCACGGCGATGATGCATGCGCAGCTGTCCGTGCCGCCGCCGCTGCTGACGTCCCGGCGGCTGGACCTGCCGCCGGCCGCGGACCAGGTCTTCCAGCGGGCGCTGGCCAAGGCGTCGGCCGACCGGTACCCGAGCTGCCGGGAGTTCGCCGACGCGCTGCGCTCGGCGCTCGGGCTCCAGCCCTATGACTCCGGTCCCGGGATCATCCCGGCCGCGAGTCACCCGCGGACCGAGGTCGCCGGGCCGGCCGCCGCCGACCCGGCGCACGAGGGTGCCGTGGCGGCCGGTGCTTATGCCGGCGCCGGGCCCCCGGCGCAGGCCCTGGCCGAGATGCCGACGGGCGAGGGGAATGCCCCCTCCTGGCCGGCCGCCGCGGCCAGCCCGGGGCCGGGCCCCGGCCATAACGGGGCGCCGCCGCCCGGGCCGGGGCGGCGCCGGCGTACCGCCCTGATCGCGCTGGCCGGGATCGGCGTGCTGGCCGTGATCGGCGTCGTGGCGGCGATTACCCTGAGCGGCTCGCCCGGCCACCCGGGCGCGAGTTCATCGAGTCCGGCCAGGCCGAAGACCGGGAGCTTCCCGATCGCCGCCACGTCCAGCTTCCGCCCGGTGACCGGCGATGTCTTCGTGGTGTACCGGGACGGCCAGCAGGCCAGCGCGCGGCTCCGCGGTACCATCCCGCACGCGCAGGCCGGCGAGGTGGCCCGGCTGTACGCCCAGCAGTACCCCTACCATCGCGCCCCGGCGCCGGCCGGCTCGCTGGTCCTGCAGCCGTCCGGCGGGACGGCCGGCGTACTCGTTCAAGGTAACTCCGACCCTGGCCACCCATTACCAGGTCAGGCTGTTCCGCAGCAGTACCGCCAGCACCCCGCTGGCCACCTCGGTGGTCAGCACGATCTACGTTGCGCTGACCGGGAAGGCCAACGCTGACCAGAAATGCAGCCGTCCGGTCTGCCGTGAGACTTTTCATATCCGCGTCCGGGTCCCGGCCCAGGCGATGAGTATCGAGATCGCGAAGCAGTGGTATCCGTACTTCGGCCTCAACCTGGCCCCGGTCAAGGCGCCCGCGGCGCCGAAGCGGTTCCGGCTGGGATTCGGGCACGCGCACGTCGACCCGTCCCGGCAGATCTCCGCCGACGAGCTTGAGCTGACCGTCACCTACTCGTTCAAGGTCGGCGATAAGGCCTACCACTGGGACTGGAACGTGTGCACGAAGGACACCGAGCCGCAGGACGGGTTCGGGCTACCCGGGCATCATGGCTGCGGCGCTCAGCACATGGCCGCCTCCGCCGAGTACACCGGGTAGGGCCGGCCTCAGGCCGCGGCCCGGGCCCGGAACGTCCGGCGGAACTCGTGCGGGGTCACCTGATGGACCCGGGTGAAGTGGGTGCGCAGCCGGTGCGCGGAGCCGAGGCCGCACGCGTCGGCGATCCGGTCGATGGTGTCGTCGGTGTTCTCCAGCAGGGCCTGCGCGCGGCGGACTCGCTCGGCGCAGAGCCACTGCAAGGGCGTGGTCCCGGTCGTCTCGCGGAATCGCCGGGCGAAGGTGCGCGGGCTCATCAGCGCCTGCCGGGCGAGGTCTTCCACCGTCAGGGGCAGCTCCAGGTGCGCCCGGGCCCAGTCCAGGGCGGGGCCGAGGCTGCGGGAGTTATCGACCGGCACGGGCTGCTCGATGTACTGGGCCTGCCCGCCATCCCGGTGCGGCGGGATCACCAGCCGCCGGGCCAGGGCGTTCGCGATCCGGATTCCGTGGTCCTGCCGCACGATATGCAGGCACAGGTCCAGCCCGGCGGAGGACCCGGCCGAGGTGAGGATCCGGCCACCGTCGGTATAGAGCACGTTCGGCTCGACCTGCACGGCCGGCCAGCGGCGGGCCAGCTCGGCCGCGTGCATCCAGTGGGTGGTCGCCGGATGGCCGTCGAGCAGCCCGGCGGCGGCGAGGGTGAAGGCGCCGGTGCAGAGCGATGCGATCCGCGCGCCGCGATCGCGGGCCGCACGCAGCGCATCGAGCAGCGCCGGGGGCGGGTCGTCCTGGATGCTGGCGCAGGCGGGGACGATCACCGTGTCGGCCTGGCTCAGCTCGCGCAGGCCGAAGGCGCCGTCGAAGAGCAGCCCCTCACCGGTGCGGGCGGCGCCGTCCTGGACCCCGCACAACTGCACCTCGTACCACCAGGGCACCGGGAAGTCCTGCCTGCTCCCGAACACCTCGCACGGAACGGCGAGCTCGAACAGCGGCAGGCCGGGCGTGACCGGGATGGCGATGCGATGCATGGCAGGATTCTATCCTAAGTTGTCGATCCTGCCACTGGTCGTCATGGCGCCGGTGCGCCAGGCTGGCCACATGAACAATTCCGTTGCCGGTGCCCCCGGCCGGCCGCTGCTCAGCTGGACCGCGCTGGGCCTGGTGTACCTGCTGTGGGGACTGACCTACCTGGCCATTCGCGTCGGGGTTCACGGCCTGCCGCCGCTCGTCCTGGCCGGCGTCCGGTACGTCATCGCCGGCGGGCTGCTGTACCCGGTCGCCCGGCGGGCGGCGGCCCGGGGGCGCAGGCCTGGCCCGGGCAGCGGGAAGCCCGGCGCCAGGGCGTGGTTCGCCGGTGCCGTCGTCGGCATCCTGCTGCTCTTCGCCGGCAACGGCGGCGTGACCGTCGGGGAGACCACGCTGCCGTCGGGCCTGGCCGCCGTCCTGGTCGCGACGGTCCCGCTCTGGATGCTGGTCTTCGCCTGGCCGCTGCGGCATCAGCGCATCACCGCCAGATCGGCCGCGGGCCTCACGGCCGGGCTGGCCGGCGTGGCGGTCCTGGTCGGCACCGGCGCGGCGGCGGGGCACCTGCCGGGCGTCATCATCGTGCTCGGCGCCGCCGCCGCCTGGGGGTTCGGGTCGGTGCTGAGCCACCGGCTGGCGCTGCCGGCCCACGCCATGCTGGCCGCGGCGATCGAGATGCTGGCCGGCGGCGTAGTGCTGCTGGCGGTGGCCGCGGGCAGCGGGCAGTTCGCCGCCGTAGCCTGGTCCTCGGTTCCGGTCACGTCCTGGCTCGCGCTGGCCTACCTCATTGGCCCGGGCTCGATCCTGGCCTTCACCGCCTACGGTTACGCCCTGTCGCACCTTCCGCTGACCACCGTGTCCACCTACGCCTACGTCAATCCCGTGGTCGCTATCCTGGCCGGGGCGCTGATCCTGGGTGAGCAGCTGACCTGGCGCGAGGGAGCGGGCGCCGCCCTGATCGTCGGCTCGGTCATCATCATCCTGCACCGATCCCGGAGCGCGGCCGCACCGGACTCCGACCGCGATTACCCGGTCCGGGCGGTCCGCTCAGTAGGCTCTAGGGCAGGCAGTGGCGAGCAGGCAGTGGCGGCCAGGCAATCGTTACCGGACAGTGGAGACAGACGTGCGCATCGCGAGATTCAGCCGGGACGACGACGTTGCCTACGGCGTCGTCCAGGACGCATCGCCAGATGGCGCCGGGAGCACCGGGCCAGGCCAGGACGGCGAGCGGCTCCTGATCGCCGCCCTGCAGGGGCACCCGTTCGGGGTGGGATCCGACAGCGTGCGGTTTACCGGCGCCCGCTACCCGCTGGCCGATATCCGGCTGCTCGCGCCGGTGCTGCCGACCAAGGTCATTGCCATCGGCAAGAACTATGCCGACCACGCCCGGGAGATGGGCGGCGAGCCGCCCGCCGAGCCGGTCATCTTCCTGAAGCCGTCCACGGCGGTGACCGGGCCGGGCGACCCGGTGGCCCGCCCGGTCAAGCTCGCCGAGCGGGTCGATTTCGAGGGCGAGCTGGCCGTCGTGATCGGCCGGCTCTGCCGGGACGTGCCCGCCGAGCGGGTGCCGGAGGTCATCTTCGGCTACACCTGCGCCAACGACATCACCGCACGTGATCTCCAGGCCCGGGACGGCCAGTGGACCAGGGCCAAGGGGTTCGACACGTTCTGCCCGCTCGGCCCGTGGATCGAGACCGACCTGGACCCGGCTGACCTGGAGCTGAGCACGTCAGTGAACGGCGAGGTCAAGCAGCACGCGCGGACGTCGCAGCTACTGCACGACGTGACCGAGCTGATCTGCTACGTCAGCGCCGTGATGACGCTGCTGCCCGGCGACGTGCTGCTCACCGGCACCCCGGCCGGCGTCGGGCCGCTGGCCCACGGCGACGAGGTATCCGTCACGATCGAGGGCATCGGAACGCTCAGCAACAGGGTGGTTGACCGTGACTGAGAACGATAACTCCCGCGTGCGGGTGCGCTTCGCGCCGTCGCCCAGCGGCGACCTGCACGTGGGCAACATCAGGACCGCGCTGTACGACTGGGCCTTCGCCCGCCGCACCGGCGGGGTATTCGTGCTCCGGATCGAGGACACCGACCAGTCGCGGGTCACCGACGAGTACATCGGCTCGGCGCTGGGCACGCTGCGCTGGCTTGGCCTGGACTGGGACGAGGGCCCCGAGGCCGGCGGCGAGTACGGCCCGTACCAGCAGAGCCAGCGACTGGGCATCTACGCGGCCTGGGCGGCTAAGTTCCTCGCTTCCGGGGACGCCTACTACTGCTACTGCACGACCGAGGAACTGACCGCGCGGCGCGAGGCGGCCCGCGCGGCCGGCGGCCCCAGCGGCTATGACGGGCACTGCCGCGAGCTGACCCCCGAGCAGGTCGCGGCCTACCAGGCCGAGGGCCGTCAGCCGGTGCTCCGGATGCGGATGCCGGACGGCACGACCACGTTTACCGACCTGGTCCGGGGCGAGGTCAGCTTCGATCACGCGCATGTCCCCGACTTCGTGCTGCAGCGGGCCGACGGCAGCCCGCTGTACACGCTGGCCGTCGCCGTCGATGACGTGCTGATGAAGATCACGCACGTGGTCCGGGGCGAGGACCTGCTCTCCTCCACTCCCCGCCAGCTCGCCGTCTACCGCGCGATGGGCGTCGCCGAGGCGGACTTCCCGGTGTTCGCGCACCTGCCCTACGTGCTCGGCCAGGACGGCCAGAAGCTGGGCAAGCGCAACGGGGTCGCGTCAGTGAACTGGTACCGGGAGGAAGGCTTCCTGCCCGAGGCGATGGACAACTACCTGGCCCTGCTGGGCTGGTCGCCCGGGGGGAACCGGGAGTCGTTCACGCTGGCCGAGATGGCGGCGGAGTTCGACCTGGCCCGGGTCAACAAGAACGCGGCCCAGTTCGACCTGCGCAAGCTTGAGGCGATGAACGGGGACAAGATCCGGGCCCTGGACCCGGCCGGCTTCGTGGCCAGGATCATGCCGTTCCTGCAGCGCGCCGGGCTGGTGGCCGATCCGCCGACCGCGGCGCAGGCCGAGCTGGTCACGGCCGCCGCGCCGCTGATCCAGACCCGGATCTCGCGGCTCACCGACGCGCCCGGCCTGCTCGCCTTCCTGCTGGTCAGCGAGGACGAATTTGCCGTTGACCCGGAAGACGCCGCGAAGGCGCTGCCGCCCGAGTCCGCGGGAGTGCTGAAGGCCGCGGCGGCGGCCCTGGCCCGGACCGAGCCGTGGACCACCGAGGCGATCGAGGCTGCGCTGAAGCACGCGCTGCTGGAGGAAATGGGCCTGAAGCCGCGTCCCGCGCTCGCCCCGGTCCGGGTCGCGGTGACCGGCCGTCGCGTCGCGCCGCCGCTCTATGACTCCATCGAGCTGCTCGGACGCGACCACGCCATCCGGCGGCTCACGAACGGGATCGGCCTCGCGATCGCGTCCGGCTGACCCTCCCACGCGGCCCTCGGCCGGTCCGCCGCCGGCCGCCGGCCGGTCAGGCGCCGCCGAGACGGGCGCGCAGGTGGCTGAGCTGACGTTCGGTGTGCGCCGATGGCACCGAGTGCACCCCGAACGGGAACACCGCGATGTCCTTCGGCGCGGTGATCTCGTTGTAGGCGGCGAATACGGTGGACGGCGGGCAGGTCTGGTCCATCAGCCCGACGCTGAGCAGGCACTCGGCGGTGATCCGGCGGGCCAGCAGCGCGCAGTCGACGTAGCGCAGCGTGTTCAGCGCGGCGGGGACCAGGTCCACCTGCTGGGCCAGGAACTCGGCGATCTCCCCGTAGGGCATCACGCCGGTCAGCGTGATGGCATGACCGATGTCGCAGAGGAACGGGACGTCCGCGTGGCATACGGTCACCGCATCGCCGAGCAGCGCGGCCGCCGCCAGCGCGAGCCCGCCGCCCTGGCTGAGGCCGCTGACCGCGACCCGGGCCTCATCGACCCCGTCCAGACCGGCCGCGGTCTCGACGGCGAGCGCGGCATCCGCGTACAGCCGGGTGAAGTAATAGCTCTCCGGGTCGGAAATGCCGCGCGTCATCACGGTGGCGTACTCCGCGCCGGGCGCGGCGTCGCCGGTGGCGCCGATGCTCCACCGGCCGCCCTGGCCGCGGGTGTCCATCACGAACGCCGCGAAGCCGGCCGCCGGGAACAGCGCATGGTCGGACGGCAGGGCGCGCCCGCCGCCGTAGCCGATGAAGTGCACGACGACTGGCAGCGGCTCGTCGCCGGCTCCCGGCGGGCGCAGGTACCAGCCGCGGATGCGGTCGCCGTCCGCGCCGGAGAATTCCACGTCGTAGGCGGCCATCGGCCCGTAGGAATCCGGCCGGTACCGGGTCAGCGTGGCCGGCCGGGCGGCGGCGCGCGCCTCCGCCAGCCGCTCCGACCACCAGTCGTCCAGGCCGGCCGGCTCCTCGGCGGCGGTCCGGTATTCCCTCAGATCGGCTTCCGGCAAGTCAAACCACGGCATGTGCGTAACCTCCCGAGCTGGTGGCTCCCGCAGCTGATCTTGCCTGATCCGGTCTCCGTCCCGCATGAATCAGCGGTTAAGATTTGGCCGGTTTCCGGCTAGAAACCGGCCAAATCCTAACCGTTAACCGGCTTACGGGCGAGACCACTAAGGCTGCCGCTCATCGCGCTGGCCCGTTCGTTCAGCCAGCCAGCCGGCCAGCGCCGACGCCCCGGCCAGGCCGGTCTTGCCGATGGCCCAGGCCGCCTTGACTGGTCCGGGGATGTCGATGTGGTCGAACACGCTTGATGCTGGCTTTTCCGGCCGGGTGCCGGCGGGACCACAGCAGCCCGGTTAACCCGCGTGCTGACCTCAGCCGATAGGCACAGTTGCCGCCAGTCGGCCCGGTAAAGCAAGGCGACCAGCCGGGACGAATCCGTTATTGCTGGTTTGGTTGCCGCCATGTTCCGATCATGCCTCCTGGGTGCCCGTGGGCCGACGGCGGCGCAGGGCCGGTTCTCGTTGGCCGCCGGGCGCGGCTTCGGCTATGCTGCACAGGCGCGAGCGGGTGCGAGCTGCCCGGTCCGATGGGGTATGGGGTAATTGGCAGCCCGACGGGTTCTGGCCCCGTTAGTCTAGGTTCGAGTCCTGGTACCCCAGCTCAGCAAGCTAAGCGGATGGCCCCCGCACCGGGCGGGCAGGATGGCTACCCGGTCATTTCCTCAGCCCGGCCCTGGTGCCGAGGGCGCGGGACAGCAGGGTAACGCGGTCGCGGGCGCCGGTCTTCGTGAAGATCGACTTGAGATGGTCCTGGATCGTGTGCTCGGACAGCGCCATCTGCCGTGCCATCGCGCGCGTGTCGCTACCGGTGGCGAGCTGGCCGAGCAGTTCCTGCTCGCGGCCGGTGAGGCCGAAGGCGCGGGCGAACAAGTCCAGCGGCCGGCCGCGGAAGCCTCCTCGATCGTGACGACGATGGTGGCCGCGCCGTGACCCCCATGTCCTGGGCCTGGCCCTGACCCGGGCTCGTCGGCGGCCAGCCGGGCCGCGCGCAGGATGAGCCAGAAGCCGCCGGCCAGATGCACGCGGGTCGAGGCCGGATGATCGTCGATGCCGGCCTCCGCGGCGAGCAGCTGGGCGGCGACGTTGTAGACGCTCGCGGGGATGGCGCGCTCGTCGGGCTGCGGCGGCAGCAGCAGGTCGAGCCAGTCTTGCGATGCCGCCGTGCGGCTGGTGATCCGCAGATCGTCATCGAGCATCAGCACGACGGGCGCCGGGCTGGGCCGCCTCTCCGCGGCCGCCGCCACGAACGTCCGGGCCTGGCACCCACGCAGCGCGGTCGTCAGCGGGGCGGCGGCACTGGCGAGGAAGGCCGCGTTGGCGGCGCTGAACGGTTCGCGTGCGGCGGAGCGCCACAAGTCGAGGAAGCCCCAGCAGCCGAACTGATCGGCAAAGACCACCGAGGCCACGTCACCGACGGCGTACCGGCTCATGACCTCGCGCCAGACCAGGCTGCGGGCCAGGTCGCCGTCGACGGCGACAGCCAGCCGGCCGACCGGCCCGGCCGGGTGCCGGAGGGCGGTCCAGCGGTTGACCGGCGTGGCGTACTTCGCCTTGATCAGGGCCGGCAACTCGGGCAGGCAGGGCACGTCGGCGAGGGGCGCGGCGCCGACCGTGGTGACCGGGTCGGTGAGCAGCCAGACGTAAGCGTCGAAGTCGATCACCTCGCGGAGGATCGCGAGTACTTGCCGGCGCAGGCCCATCGCGTCCGGTGGCGCAGTGCCGGGCGGCGGCGCGCCGAGGGACTCAATCCGCTCGCGTGCTCGGGTCAGCGCCCAGGTGCCGGTCACCCCGTGAGCGTATGCGCCGGGGAGGTGACCCCCCGGGAATCTGGGATACCGGGCGGCCAGCGCGGCGGCCTAGCGTGACGGCCAGGCCGCAAGGACTGCCGCGGGACGTTACACCAACGAAAGGGCTGGCCCATGACCACGCTCCGGATCGAGCATGCGATCCACGACTACGACCTCTGGAAGGCCGCCTTCGACGGCTTCGCCGAGGCCCGCGCGAAGGCGGGCGTGCGCGGCTTCGCGATCCGGCTGCCTGCTGACGACCAGAAGCACCTGATGCTTGACCTGGAGTTCGATGCGGCCGGGCCGGCGGAGGCGTTCGCGTTCTTCCTTGAGCGGCAGGTCTGGTCGTCGCCGGAATCGGCGCCGGCCCTGGCCGGGGTGCCGCGGACCCGGATCCTGGAGCTGGTTGGCAGCGAAGAACGCTGACTCAGCCAGCTTGCGTCGCCGCGGCAGTCGGGGGTCGCCGAGGGCCGTGGCCCTCGGCGACCCGGGTGCGGATCAGAGGCGGGAGGTGCGGATCCCGCTAGACGCGGCGGCGGCTTCTTTCGAGCCCGGTCACGCGCAGCAGGAGCAGCAGGACGATCGCCCCGATGATCGAGCCGATGATGCCGGTCGTGTGCCACCGGTGCACGTCCAGGCGGTGGAACTGGAACAGGTTCTCGATGAACCCGCCGAGGAACGACCCCACGATGCCGAGCAGGATGGTTCCCAGGAGTCCGATGCTGTCGCGGCCGGGCACGAGCAGCCGTGCGATCGCGCCGGCGATGAGTCCGATGACGATCAGGATGATTATGTAGGTCACCATGGCCGGGTAGTTACCACGTTTTTTGCCTAACATGCGGCCCGGGCCGGCAACATTTCCCGGCGGCCGGGCCGGCCGTTTGGCGGCACTCTGGCGGGTACGCTAACCTTGGTCCGCGTGGCGGTCGCTCGCTGGCCCGCTCGTATATCGCCTGGCCCCGTCGTCTAGCGGCCTAGGACGCCGCCCTCTCAAGGCGGTGGCGCCGGTTCAAATCCGGTCGGGGCTACTGAAGAAGTAGCAGGTCAAGGGCCTGATTGCCGGTTCCGGCGGTCGGGTCCTTGTTCATCTGTCCGTCGGTCGTCCGTGAGTTCTGCCGTCATCTGGCGGCACCCGGCGCTACTGGATGGGGGCTTCACCCGCCGCTCCACCCGGTCATCAGCCAGGCATTTCGGCATGCTGCCCGTCGGCCGGGGCGGCAGGCAAGCGGTCGGCGCTGGGCAGGCTGCCGCGGGCCGGCCGTGGCATGCGTAGCCAGAGCACGACCAGGCCGAGCAGGGCCAGAGCGGCCGTCCAGGCCAGCGACAGGACCACCATGCCGGCCAGCGCCTGGTGGTGGAAGGCACCCGCGGCAGCGAACTGGGTCGGGCCGTAGGACGGGAAGAACTGCAGGATCGGCTTGTTCGCCAGCGGATTGTCCACCGGGTTCTGAAAGAAGGTGTCCAGCAACGAGATCATGATGATGAGGAAGAAGCCTTCCAGGTCGCCTCGCACCAGCACCCCTACCAGCAGGCCGAACGCGGCATAGGTGGCCGCGCCCAGCATGAACGCCAGCGCGATCGCCCACAGGCCGGGAGGCCGCCAGTAGAGCAGGATGACGACAGCGGCATAGGCGCCGATGGCAATGGCCTGGATCAGCGCGGCATTGGTCTTGGCGGCGATGAGGGCGGCCGGGCGGTACCCGGACAGCACCAGGCGCCGGTCGAAGGGCAGCGACCGGCGGACGGCGGCGAACACCACGAAGCCGGTGATGAGGGTGATCGCGCTGAGCCCGGCGGTGATCAGGATCAGGTCGTGGCCGTCCACCACCAAGGTGGCGCCAGTGGCGCGCAGCTTGAACACCGCGCCGGCATGCCCGGTCATCGAGCCGGCGAGCAGATACCAGACCGGGACGAAGGCAACGAGCAGGATCCAGGCGAACCGGTTCCGGACCTGTCCGGCCAGGCTGAGCCGGACGGCGGTCTCAAGCTGCTGGCGCATCGCTGCCCGCCTCCTCATCGATCCGCCCGTCTTTCAGGTGGCAGATCCGGTCGAAACGGTCCTGCTCGAAGACCAGGTGGCTGATGACCACGGTCGCGGTCCCTCGTTGTCTCAGCTCGCTGGTGAGTTCCCAGAAGGCGAGGTAGGTCTGCCAGTCGAAACCCTGGTAGGGCTCATCGAGGAGCAGCACCGGCGGGTCGTGCATCAGGGCCAGGGTCAGGCTGAGCTTCTGCCTGGTCCCGCCCGACAGGGTCCCGGCCCGCTGGCCGCGGCAGGCGGCGAAACCCAGTTGCTCGATCAGCTCCTCGGCCCGGTCAGTGCCGCCAATCCCGTACGCGGCCTGGAAGTAACGCACATGCTGGTCCACGGTGAGCGCCTCATCAAGGACGACCGCCTGCGGGCAGTAACCGGGCCTGCCCGCGATCACCACGCTGCCCCCATCCGGGCGAAGGTCACCGGCCAGGATCCGGAGCAGCGTCGTTTTCCCGGTGCCGTTCTCGCCCACCACCGCGACCAGATCCCCCGCCGCGACCTCCAGGTCAACCCCGGCCAGCACCGGACGCCGGCCATACGACTTGCGGATGCCCCGGGCTGCCAGCGCAGTCATGGCCTCCGCCCCCTTTCACTTCCAACCTGGCACTGCCATGCTGCGCCGGGCGGTACGTGACAGCAAGGGTGGTACCCGGCCGGTATCGGTGGGCCGCGGCACGGCCCTCGTAGGCCTGCTGGCACGAGTCACCCGGTAGGGGTGTCCTCCTTGTCTGCGGACGGCCAGGCGGCCACACTGCAGTTGACATGCGGTGCCGCCGGTCAGGCTGCAAGCACACGGGCGGAGCGGATCGCGCTGGAGGCGCGGATGACACCCCGGACTCTTCGCTGGGTGACCGGCGGCGTGGCGGTGCTGTCGATTGCGCTGCTCTTGGGCGGACTGCCACTGGCGTATCTCGGCCGGCACGTCGCGGCGCCGGGCCTCTGGAACTTTCCTGATGTCTTCGAAGAACTGACGTTCGTCGCCATCCCGGTGGTGGGCTTCGTGCTGGCATCCCGGCGGCCCGCGAATAAGATCGGCTGGATCTTGCTTGCCACCGGCCTGCTGCTTGGATTGGGCTTCTTTTGCAAGGGATACGGGTGGTACGGGCTGATCGCGGCACGGCCCGGGCCGATGCCCGGGGCCCGGGCGGCCGAATGGCTGGTGAACTGGATCTGGATAGTTCCGGCCGGGGCCTTCGCGTTCGTGCTCCTGCTGTTCCCGGACGGACTGCTGCCGTCGCGCCGTTGGCGCCTGGCCGCCTGGTTCGTGGCCGCCGTGCTCGCGGTGCAGACCATAGGCTTTGTGGCGCGAGCCAGCCGGGTGTGGCAGGACCCCTTCGCGCCACAACGGCAGGGTTGGTATCCGGGCCTGCACTCCGCGCTAGTCGTGCTGTGGCCGGTTGCCACGGTGGTCGCTGGTGTCGCACTCGTCACCAGATTTGTCCGGTCGTCAGGCGAAGAGCGGCTGCAGCTGAAGTGGTTCGCGGCGGCCGCCGTGCTCGTCGTGATCACGATCATCCCGCTGGCGGAGGCACCGCAGATATCGTCGCGCCCAGACACCGGCGTGCTGGGCCTGCTCAAGGTGCTGTTCTGCCTGGCGCTGGTGTGCCTGTGGGTGGCAATCGCCGTGGCGATCCTGAAGTACAAGCTCTACGAGATCGACATCGTGATCAGCAAGGCACTGCAGTACGGCACGCTCGCTGTCTTCATCTCAGCCGTCTACGCCGGGCTCGTGGCCGGCATCGGCACGCTGGCCGGAGACCGGCGCAGCCCGCTGCTGTCAGCCATCGCGGCCGTCGTTGTGGCCGTGGCCTTCCATCCCGTTCAGCTGCGGGCTGCGCGGTTGGCGAACCGGATCGTGTACGGCAGGCGGGCCAGCCCTTATCAAGTGCTCTCCGAATTCGCGCGGCGCATCGGCGGCGGCTACGCACGCGACGTGCTGGCCCAGATGGCCACCATCGTGGCCGCAGGAACCGGCGCCCAGCGTGTGGTCGTCTGGCTGCGCGTCGGATCGGAGCTGCGCGCCGAGGCCGCTTCGGACGACAGCTCGGCAGAGCCCCTCCCGGTGGACGGCCACCGGCTGCCGACGCTGCCGGACACCGACTTCGGCGCTCCAGTCCTGTATCAAGGCGAGCTGCTCGGCGCCATCTCGATCCGGATGCCGCGAGACGAGCCGCTGAACTCGGCCGCCGAGCAGCTCGTGATCGACGTGGCCTCCCAGGCTGGCCTGGCGCTGTCCAACGCCGGCCTGATCGAGGACCTCCGCGCGTCCAGGCAGCGTCTGGTCGCAGCCCAGGACGAGGAGCGGCGCCGGCTGGAACGCAACCTGCACGACGGAGCGCAGCAGGACCTGGTGGCCTTGGCCATCAAGTTGAGCCTGGCCAGCACAGTCCTGGAAGAGGAGGACACCGCGGAAGCCAGGCAACTCCTGGGCGAGCTTCGGGAAGACGCCGCGGGTGCGCTGAGCAACCTCCGCGACCTGGCCAGGGGGATTTACCCGCCGCTGCTGGCGGACCGCGGGCTGGTCCTGGCGCTGCAGGCGCAGGCCGACAAGTCACCGGTTCCGGTCGTGGTCGATGCGGACGGTATCGGGCGGTTCGGCCAGAACATAGAGGCTGCGGTGTACTTCTGCTGCCTCGAAGCGCTGCAGAACATTGCGAAGTACGCTGCCGCGTCCCAGGTCCATATCTGCATGGCAGCGCGCGACCAAGCCCTGCGCTTCACGGTGTCCGACGACGGGGTCGGTTACGACGTGAGCTGCACCCCGATGGGGTCAGGCCAGCGCAATATGGCCGACAGGCTGGCCGCTCTCGATGGCCGGCTCGAAGTCCGGTCCGCGCCCAGCAAGGGCACGACTATCACCGCACACCTGCCGCTGCCCGCCGTGCCAGCCGGATCCTGACTCCGGCGATCGGCACCGTTCTGGCTGACAGCGTTTTGCTGGTGTGTTGCGTGGAGCCGACATCTGGTCACTTTAAGCGACTGAATATTACGTGGAGTAGTAGCATGTGCAGCCGGATTGCGGCGGCCTGCTGAGAGGACTTCGACCATGCCAGGCGGGGCAACGGACGTGCGGCGCGGGGCTCTGCGGCAGCGCGCTGCGGGCGGGACGCTCGTTCTGCTCGCCGCCGGGATAGGTGCGCTGGTACCCGCATCGCAGGCCGCGCTGGCGGTTTCGCAGGGGGTGACCTCGATTTCGGCGGGGTCTGACCGCTCGTGTGCCATCGAAGACGGTAAGGCCTACTGCTGGGGTGACAATACGTTTGGCGCTCTGGGTGACGGCAGCACCGGCGGTCACGCGAGCATGCCAGTGGCCGTGGACACCAGCGGAGTGCTGGCCGGCCGGACCCTGACCCAGATCAGCGCGGGCGGCAGCTATACGTGTGCGCTGGATACCGCCGGCGCCGCCTACTGCTGGGGCTTCAATGAATTCGGGCAGCTGGGCGACGGAAGCACGGCCAACTCCAGTGTCCCGGTGGCCGTGGACGCCAGCGGCGCGCTGGCCGGCCTGACCCTCACCCAGATCGGCGTCGGCACCGAGGCCACGTGCGCCCTGGATACCGCCGGCGCCGTGTACTGCTGGGGCTTTAATCAATTCGGGCAGCTTGGCGACGGAGACACGTTCAACTCGAGCGTCCCGGTAGCGGTGAATACCAGCGGCGCACTGGCCGGCAAGACCATCACCCAGATCAGCGTAGGTTCCCAAGGCCAGGTGTGTGCGCTGGATAGCGCTGGCGCCGCCTATTGCTGGGGGCGCCTCGGCCTCGGCGGCGGCCTCGGCGACGGAAGCACCAGCGGCTCCAGTGTCCCGGTGGCGGTGGATACCAGCGGCGCGCTGGCCGGCAAGACCATCACCCAGATCAGCGCGGGCACGTCGACGTGCGCGCTGGATACCGCGGGCGCGGCCTATTGCTGGGGCCTCGGCACACTCGGCGACGGAAGCACGGCCGAATCCAACGTCCCGGTGGCGGTGGACACCAGCGGAGCGCTGGCCGGCCGGACCCTGACTCAGATCAGCGCGGGCGGCAGTTCCACATGTGCGCTGGATACCGCGGCCGCCGCCTACTGCTGGGGCGGTAACGATGCGGGCGAACTCGGTGACGGAAATACCACTAACTCCACCGTCCCGGTGGCGGTGGACGCCAGCGGAGCGCTGGCCGGCCAGGCCCTGACTCAGATCAGCGCGGGCGGCAGTTCCACGTGTGCGCTGGATACCGCGGCCGCCATCTACTGCTGGGGCGGCAACTTTAACGGAGAGCTTGGTGACCACAGCACTGCCGCCCAGAGCCTGGTGCCGGTGCTGACCGGCCCGCAGGCGCCGACCAGCGTCGATGCCGTTCCCGGCAGTACCAGCGATACTGTCTTCTGGGCCGCCCCGGCCAGCCTGGACGGCGGCACCCTCACCGGCTTCACCGCCACCGCCGCTCCCGGCGGCGCGGCATGCTCCACGACCGGCGCAACGACCTGCGCCATCACCGGCCTCACCCAAGGTGCCGCCTACACCATCACCGTCATCACCCGCACCACGGCAGGTGATTCCGGTGCCAGCGCGCCCGCCATCTTCACCGCACAGCCCACTGGCCCGATCGTCTCGGGTGACCGCAGCGCCAAGTGCGTCGACGACAGTGGCGACTCCGCCGTGAATGACACCAGGATCGTGATGTGGGATTGCAACGGGTCAGCCGAACAGGCCTGGACCGTCGCGCCGGACGGAACAATGCAGGTTAACGGCAAATGCATGGACATCTACCGCGACCAGAAAGCTAACAAGTCGATGGTCGAACTGTGGACTTGCACCGGCGGCGCGAACCAGCAGTGGCGCGCGGTGAACGGCACCCTGGTCAATCCGGCGTCGGGCAAATGCCTGGACGACCCGAGGTTCGTTACCACCGACGGCACTCAGCTGGAGATCTACACCTGCAACGGCGGTGCCAACCAGCAGTGGACGCTGCCGTGACCCGGCCCTGTGCAGCCCGTTGAATAAGCGCCCGGCACCCCAGGACCGGGTTGAGGCGATCCGTGCCGTCCTGGAGAGGCTCGCATGCATCATCGCATCATGATGAAGTGAAGTTATACTGCTGGCATGCGCACTACCCTCGACATCCCTGATGATCTTCACGCTCAGGCGGTCGCGATCGCCAGAGATACCCATCAGTCGCTGAGCCAGGCTGTCAGCGGGCTTATCCGCCGGGGACTTGGCTCAGGCCAGCCTGGTGAGGTAGTGCGGAGCGCTCGAACCGGCCTGCCCGTCGCGCACCTCGGCAAGACAATCACCAGCGAGGACGTCAGGCGGCTTGAGGACGACGATCAGTGACCGTCCTGCTCGACGCGAACGTGCTCATCGCCCTGCTCGTCGACGATCACGTTCACCATGTGGCCGCGGAGAGCTGGTTTGTCGGCATCAGCGGGAACTTCGCGACCTGCCCAGTGACCCAGGGCAGCCTCATGCGCCTGCTCATCCGCGAAGGCCAGTCGGCCGCCACCGCGCAAGCAGTTCTCAGCGGGGCGAGCGCCGACCCACGGCACGAATTCTGGCCTGACGATGTCGAGTACGCCAGTGTTCCCATAGCGGGGATCATCGGCCATCGCCAGGTAACCGACGCATACCTGGCCCAGCTCGCCCGGGTCCGGGGTTCCCGGCTCGCCACGTTCGACCAGGCAATGGCCAAGCTGCACAATGACGTGGCCGACCTGATCCCGGACAGCTGACGTTGTGCCGCAGAGTGCTGACCAGCAAGGCGCGCTGCCGAACCAGATTGAACAGTGGCGCGCGTTCCTCTCAAGGCGGTGGCGCCGGTTCAAATCCGGTCGGGACTACTACAGAAGTAGCAGGCCAAGGGCCTGATCGCCGGTTTCCGGCGGTCAACATAGCCGCTTATTCGAACCCGCCCCGATCTGACGCTTTGCGTACCACTGCGCACCGTTAAGGCGTTATCGTCAGCGCCATGGAAGACGGACTGCAGATATCGGTTCACAACTACTCCAGCATGAGATGGTCACGCAACATCTGGACAGTCGGCGCAGGAACGAACGAAGGCGTCAACTGGACCGACGAGGTCACCCAGACCCCGCTGGAGATCATCGAACCCCATAACGGCGGGACGACTGCGGCCGCCAATACTGCGCACCTTGGGTTCCTGGTGAAGGACGGGCTGTGGATCAGGCTTGGCTACAAGTGCGATGAAGGCAGTTTCGCCGTAGAGGTCAAGCAGTTCTTCCACCTGTTCGGCATCGGGGGGCAGGATCAGTGGCGGTACCTGGATAACGACTGGGGTTCCCGTACCACCGATACAACGCCGCACAAGTGGACGTTCAAGACCTGCCAGGTGCTCGCGACGCCCAAGCTGAGCGAGACCTCAGGCCTGGTAGACGTTCTTATCAGCGACATCCCGAAGAGGCCATGATGGCGAACCTGATGATCGGCATCGTCGACGACGTGTGGAGCGTCCAGATCGAGAACGTGCCTGGCCTGATCTGGGAGTTCAAGGGCGCGGATCTGGCGACCCAGGCGACATGGGTACGGGAGTTCGCCACCCAGATGTCCGAGGGTGCCGCGGAGTTCGCGGTCAGCGCGCTTGACGGGGTGGGGTTCGACGAACTCGGCGTGACCATCGAGACGCTCTTCGGCGACACGACCGGCATTCTTCTCGAGGGCCAGGTCGCCTTCCTCCTCGGAGCCGACGAAGATGCGGCGCTGATCGACTTCCTGGTCCAGGCGGGCGAGGCACTGCTCGAGCTCCTCTAGCCGCCCTGGCCGACCCGGGCGCTGCTACCGAAACACTCCGCGCCGCCCGCCGACGGGTTCCTTCGACGTGAGGCCAGGCATGCAGGTCGCCGCGCGCCGCGCGAGTCCTTCAGCACCGGCGAGATGCCCGCGTCACGTCCCCAGCATCGCAGCGCGGGCTCCCGTCGTGCCATGCCAGTATGCGAACGCAGGTTCGGGTTTGTCGAACGCGTATAGGGCACTTACGGACGCGGCGCTTTGGGCCAGAGGACTCCGGGGAGCTACGATTGGCATTTGACTGTATTACTCTCAGTATTTCGTATGTATACTAAGAGTAACTACAGCTAATGGGAGGCGGCCTGCGGCTATGCCCAGGATTCTGGTCGTCGAGGCCGACCCGCACGAGCGGTCCATGCTCCGGATGATCTTCGAGATTGCCGGGCATGAGGTGGCCGAGGCCGAGGATGGCGCCGCCGCGCTGGGGCCGTGCGCCAGTCCCGGCCGGATCTCGTGGTGATCGACATCATGATGCCGGTCAGCGGTGGCACTGAATTCATCCAGCAGCTCAGGGATGAGCCAGCCACGGCCGCTGTCCCGGTCCTGGCGTCGAGTGCGGGCTGTCACTTCGCCTGCAGCCCGGACATTGTCGCGTTCAAGCCGTACGGGGAGCACGTCCTGGCTATTGCTCACGCCTTGCTGGCCGTACGTAGACGGAAGCTCAGCAGCTACGACGGCTGAAAACGGCTCCGCCGGAAGCTTACGAGTGGTTCCTCTTTGGAATGCTGCCGGTGAGTCCCGGGCCCCGGCATGGTCTTATCAAGCATGAACACTGTGGATCTGACGCCAGCCGCCCAGCGGCTGGCTGATCTGGTCGCTCGCGTCCGGGATGATGAGCTGGGCCAGCCGACCCCGCTCCCGGCCTACACCCTCGGCGATCTCATCGAGCATGTCGGCGTCATGGCGCTGGCGTTCGCCGCGGCGGCCAGCAAGGATCTCGGCAATCCGTACGTGCGGCAGGCGCCGGCCGGGGACGCGTCCCGGCTGGGCCCGGACTGGCGGACGCGGATCCCGCGCCAGCTCGGCGAGCTGGCCCAGGCCTGGCGGGAACCGGGCGCATGGGCCGGGATGACGAAGATCGCCGACATGGACGCTCCCGGCGAGATGGTCGCCCTCACCGCGGCCGACGAGCTGGCCGTGCACGGCTGGGACGTCGCCCGTGCGACCGGGCAGTCCTACACCTGCGATCCAGAGGTGCTGGATGCCGCGCGGCGCTTCCTCATCCAGTTCGCCAGCCCGGACGCGCCGGCCGGCCCGGATGTGCCGTTTGGCCCTTCCCGGCCGGTGCCCGCCGATGCGCCGCTGCTCGACCGCGTACTCGCCCTGGCCGGCCGGGACTCAGGATGGCTGCCCGCCTGAGAACTCCCGAGTTTTTCAGCGTCCGTTCGCTAACTGACCAGCAGGTCATTGTCGGGAGATCGTTAATATCATATAATGTTGATATGAAAACTAGGAAAGCGGCGCCCCCGGTCACCGCCGGCCGATGTCTCGGCGACCTGATCAGCGCCGTGCGGGCGGTAACACAGCGCCACGCCAGCTGGGCGGAGACGGCCGATCTGGTAGCTGACCAGCTGAGACTGCACCTGCCCGGCCCCGAGCTCCTGACCGCCGAGCAGGCTTACGGTGATCCGCTGAAGTACTGCTGCCACCTGCTGCACGCGGAACCAGACGGCGCGTTCTCCGTCGTCGCCCTGGTCTGGCGACCCGGTCAGGCCACGCCCATTCACGACCACGTCACCTGGTGCGTCGCCGGAGTCATCCAGGGTGCCGAGCACGAGCAGCGGTACCTGCTGCGCGATGACGGCTGGCTGGAAGAAGCCGGAACGTGGTTCAGCGGCGCCGGTGACGTCGTCGGCCTCGCGCCTCCCGGCGACATCCACAAGGTGCGCAACGACGGTAGCCAGACCGCCATCTCGCTGCATATCTACGGCACCGACATAAGCCGCCTGGGCAGCAGCGTCCGCCGGATCTACGACCTGCCCGTCGTCGCGCAGGCGCCCCGCTGACCGGCGGCCGCAACCCGCGCCCGGCCGGTCCAGGCCCGGTCAGACCTGGCCGGACCCGCTGGGCCGTCAGCCGCCGAGCCCGATCGCGTCGCTCGTGGCCAGCCCGGATGCGCGCATGGCCTTGCGGTAGGCGACGGCCACCGCGTCGAACTTCAGGTGCAATTCGGCGGCCAGGTCGAACGGCACTCGCTCGGGCCGCTGCGACTCCACCACCACCTGATCCTGGCCGAAGATGGTGTCCTCGAAGTCCTGCAGGACGCGGTCGGGCTGATCGAGGTTGTAATTCCGCCCGATCACCACGTACCCGGCGCAGCGGTCGGCCGTCACCGGCTGGGCGGCGAAGAAGTACACCATGCCACGCTCGCCGCCCCAGCCCAGCCGGAGCGCGATGGTGTACGGCAGGTGCAACTCGTAGCGGCTGCGCCGCTCCGGCGGTCCGGCCTGCTCGTTGCCGAAGACCGGGAAGTCGTCGGTATTCGCGGCCTCCGGCCGGACCACCGTGTAGTGCAGCACGTGCCCCTCGGTACGGACCTCGTGGCGCGGCACAACCGGCCGCTCCGGATCACCGAGCAGCCCCGGATGCACCCACGGGAAGTGCCCGAAGTCGGTGAAGTTCTCCACCTGGCGGGCCGCGTCGCACTCCCAGCGGTACGGGCCGGCCGTCAGCGCCGCCCACCCGTCATCCTCCAGTTCCGGCACCTCGGGGAGCGGCCAGCGCGGCTCGTCCAGCGCCACCCAGACCAGGCCGTACCTTTCCTGCGCCCGGTAGGCCGGAATCCGGGCCTTGGCGGGCACCCGGGACGGATCCTCGAGCTGGGGAATGGCCACGCAGCGGCCGTCGGCCGCGTAATGCCAGCCGTGGTAGGGACAGACCAGCTCATCACCGCTGATCCAGCCGAGTGACAGCGCGGTGCCCCGGTGCACGCACAGGTCCAGGTTGGCCCGGGGACCGCCATCCTGGCCCCGCCACAGAACCAGCGGCTCGCCGAGCAGGTCGGCACGCACCGGGCGATCGGCCAGGTCACGGCCGAACGCCACCGGGTGCCAGCATTCCCGCAGCGCCGGGATGTCAGCGAACGCACCGGGGGCAGTCATCGCATCCTTCGCATGCTCGGATCGTAGTGACCGGCGAAAACACTCGTCCAGGTGCGTCTTGATAGCCTGGTCGGCGGGTAATCGCTGGACAACCCCCGGGCGGCGGCGCGATGAGAATCATCCTTAACGTGATCTGGCTCGTGCTCTGCGGCATCTGGATGGCCATCGCCTACGCGCTGGCCGGGCTGCTTTGCTTCGCCTTGTTCTTCCTGGTCATCACGATCCCGTTCGGGATCGCCGCGTTCCGGATCTCGAGCTATGTGCTGTGGCCGTTCGGCCGGACCATCGCGCCGCGCGAGGGCGGGATGGGTGTCGGCTCCCTGATCGGCAACATCATCTGGATCATCCTGTTTGGCTGGGAGCTCGCGATCGGCCACCTGGTAGCCGGGGTCCTGCTGTGCCTGACGATCATCGGCATCCCGCTGGGGCTCGCCAGCTTCAAGATCATCCCGGTCTCCCTGCTGCCGCTGGGGGTACGGATTGTCCCGGTCGATGAGCCGATTCGGAATTAGCGCCGGCCGGCCCGGCCAGGCAACCGTCCGCGGCATCGCCCCGGCTGTCGGCCGGGCGGGCCCGGCTTCGTCACCAACGGTCCGGAGTGGCAACCTTGCGTATCGCTGCAGATGATCTATCCTGGCGGGAGAGGCATCTTTTCGCTGCTGCAAAGGAGAAGGCGCATGTGCAGGAGTCACTCATTTGCATCGGCTCCAACATGCGCATCAACTACAACGCCCATTGAAGGCATGGAGCTACATTGAGCTTCCTGAAAACCCTTTTCAGCACCACGGGCCTTCTCATCGGGGTTTATATTCTGATTGGCGTCTTCGTCAATACGGCATCACCCCATTTGCCGTCGACGGCGGCTGGCCTGGGTTCGTTTCATAGCTGGGTTCAGTACGCAATCTCGGTTCTCTTCTGGCCGCTCAGCTTCTGGCACCCGAACTTCACGGTAGGTAAATGGGTGCCCTAGCATCCGGGGCTGGCCCGGTTCGGGAAGCGTCCCGCGCGACCGGCTAGGGCACCGGGCCCTCGCTGCGGCGCCCTACCACATCTGGCTTGTCGCGCCGGAAGTCTGCTGCACCGATCCCACCATCTCCGGGCGTTCAAAGACCGACTGGATCGCCACCCGGCCCGGTCCCGTCAGGGTCAGCCAGGCTGTCTTGGTCTCCCACCGCGCCGAGCTGAACCAGTAAGCGCCCCTCGGGTACTCGAAGTGGAGGTGCATCCTGACCGTCTGGTCCTTCCAGACCAGCCCGCCGGGCTGGATCAGGATGCGCTCGTTGGGCCGCAGATCGCGGAGGAACGTGTTGCCCGGGGCGTGCAGCAGCAGGAGCCCGGGCCCGCCCTGAGCCGAGAAGCGGTCCATTGTCTGGCCGAGCGGGTAATGCGTTTCCTGCTCGTCCCCATCCCGGGTGGTATACCACACCCCGGAGTTCTCCCATTGGTACGTGACGTTCCCGGTCGCGACCAGGAAACGGTGCTCGACCACGTCGATGGCGTGGCCCGGGCTAAGCGGGACGGCGAGGGTCTCGCCGGGGTGATCGGCGCTGAAGGCAATGTGACCGGGGCCCTGTGCCGTCATCATGATCAGCGGCATTCCGGCCCGCACGCGATTCCAGCCGCGCCCCATCTTGAGGGTGTCGAACCGGACTCGGGGATCGGTGTGCAGCAGCACGTGGTGCGAGAAGTAGACCCAGTCGTCGTCGTGCAGCGCCATCTCCGCCACCGGCACGTACTTGCCGCTGATCTGGCAGGTGGAGCGGCTGAAGTGGAGGCGGGCCATGTCACGGATCGGCGGCTGCTCGGCCCACCCGGAGTCGGACAGGCGGACCCGGATGTCGACCGGCGCGCCGCAGCGCGGGCAGGTCCCGCCGCCGCCGTCGCTCGGCATGCGGCAGTACGGGCAGGTGTATGCGCTCGCGGGCGGGGTCGACATGACGGGTTCCCTACTCCGAGCCGTGGTGCACGTACATGGACTGGATGCCAACCCGGCCGGGACCAGTCATCTCGGCCAGGTACATGCCGTGCCGCATGAGCCCGGTCTTGACGTTCTGCTGAACCGCGTTCATGGTCACCGTCGAGTCCTTGTACAGGAAGCCGCCCGGCTCGACCAGGATCTTCTCGCCCGGCTGCAGCGTCTTCTGGAAGACGTTGCCATAGCCGTGCAGGAGCAGCAGGCCGGGCTCGCGCTGGGTGATGAAACGATCGATGTACATGCCGTCGCCGCCGTGCAGCACGTTGGCCAGGCCCTTGATCCGGACGAAGGAATAGGTCAGCGAGTGGGTCCCGGCCAGGAAGGCATGCTCGCGCACGTCGAGTTCCATGGACGGATGCAGCGGCAGCACCACCACCTCGCCGGTCGCGTCCCGGGAGAAAGCGACGCGGCCCGGCCCGTGGGCGACGCTGAGCACGTGCGGCATGCCGCCGAGCATGCGCTTCATGCCGCCGCCGGTGTTGAGGGCCGATATCGGCACCGCGGGTTCCTTCCAGAGCATCACGTGATGCTCAAAGAACACCGAGTCCCCCTGCCCCAGCGCCATATCGGCGACCGGGACGATCTCGCCCTCGATCTGGCAGGTGGAATTGGAGAAACGGAACTCCGTCATATCCCGCAGCCGGGGAGCCTCAGCCCAGCCAGAGTCAGAGACGAGATTCTTCGCGTCGAGCGGTGCCCCGCAGGTCGAGCAGCTCGTCCGGTCCGCCTCGTTCTGAGCCTTGCACCACTGGCACTCAATCCGATCCATCCGGATAGGCCTTTCTTCTCGCCACCCCGTAGCTGACGCAGCGGAGGCTGCGTGGATGCGATCGTAGCGTGCAGCATGCGGCGAATGAGGAAAGAGACCGGCATTAACGAGCCACCCGGCCCGGTGCCATGCCGGGACGGTGCTAGCTCCGCCGGGAACTGCGGCGCGGGCCCGCGGCTAGCCGGCCGGAGTGCCGCACTCGGCGCAGAATTTCGCGGTGGCGCTCAGGTCCGCATTGCAGTTGGTGCAGTGCTTCTGCATGGGCGTACCGCACGAATCACAGAACTTCGCTCCGGCCCGGACCTGGTTGTCGCAGTTCCCGCACGCGATCGTCGCCGCCGGAGCCGGAGCCTGCGCCGCGGGCGCGGCCGGAGCCGGCTGCTGGGGTGCTGGCGCGTACCCCTGGCCGCCCCCGGCGAAGCCCGGAGCGGGCGGCGGCGCCGCGGGCGGGGCCTGCGCCGGAGCCTGCATCATCTGATTCGCCATGCCCAGGCCGGCCCCGAGGAACATCGGCGTCACCGCACCGCCGCCCTGCGCCATCCCCTGGCCGGCCCCCTGCAGCGCCTCGGCCTGGGCCGCCTGCAGGAAACCCCCGGCCAGCCGGCTGTAGGCCGTGTCGCCGGCCAGCTTCTTCAGCCGGGCGTTGTCATCGTCGTCCAGGTTCACGTCGAGGTTGCCGAGGCGGCTGATGGATAGCCCGTAGTCGGCCAGCTCCGCGTTGGCGGCCCGCAGCGCCGACACCTCGATCTCGGGGCTGTGCACGGACAGGCCAAGGATCGGCCAGGCGCCTGACATCAGCTGGGTGGTGACCGTGGTGCGGGTGACCTTCAGCAGCTGCTGCGCGACCCAGCCGGCGATGGACTCGTTGTTCGTCACGTCCACCGTGCCGACCAGGTTGAGGATCAGCCGCTGTGGCTCGACCACGCGCAGCGCGTACTCGCCGAACGCGCGGAGGGTGACGACCAGGCCGGTCTGGGGATCCTGCACCTCGTCCAGCCGGCCGCCGAAGCGGAAGTTCGGGAACTCCCGGGCGCCGACGAAGTAGATCTCGGCCTTGAAGGCGTTGCCGCCGCTGGCCCAGTCCACGAACATCCCGAGGAACGGGAGTTCCTGGGCGTCGAGGGTGTGCCGGCCAGGAGGAAGGACGCCCATCACCTGTCCCTGGCTCATGAAGATGGCGACGGCGTCGGGCTCGACGATGGCCTTGGAGAACTTGCGGATGTTCTGGTCCGGCCACTTGAAGACGATCTGGCCCTTCGAGCTGTCGGGAGCGGCGATGAACTCGCGGCGTGACTCGTTGAGAAGGCCCATCGAATCGCTCCTTAGATCCGTGCATCCGCGCAGAGTGTGACCATCGCTGCGGCACCGCCGCCGTTACCCGGATCATACTTCGGCCGGGCGGCTCACGGCCCTGACTGCGGCAGGCTGGCCGAGCGCATCCGGGGAACTCGCCGGACGCTCGTTCCGCCGGAGCGCGGACCGGCGCGCCCGCAACGCCGCCCTCGTAGGAAGCCCGGCCCCAGCGGGCCGGCCGGTCGCTCTCGGCCGCCCCCGGCTCGCCGGGCGACCGGGGATGCCGCAGGCTTCCCGGTGCCTGCATGTATCAGCGGAGCCGGTCCTTTCTCTTTGTCGGTTGACGGCGGACGAAGCAGGGAGGCGCCGTGAACCGCGCAGAGTGCTCACCCGGGACCAGCCCGCCCGAGGCCACGGTCACGGTCACGGGCGGCGATCCTCCGGTGATCACTCCCGGCGGGCCCCGGCCCCGCGGCTCGGTGCACAGCGTCGGCCCGGCGCAGACCGTCGTCCAGCAGGCGGACGGCACCCTCGCGGTAGTCCCGACCGCCGACCTCGAGCAGCGCAAAGGAAGTGCGAACATGCCTGACGACCTGGTCCTGACGCCTGGGGGACTTCGATCCCGATCCCAGGTCCATCTGATCGAGAGCGGCACCGTCATCGACGGCACGGATGGCCGCCTGCGCAAGCTCGGCGGCGCGGGCGAGATGCTGACCGACTTCGGCGTCGTGCAGCTGCGCACGGCCGGCGTGCCCCTTCATCCCGGCAACGTCGCGCATCCGCCACCCGGGGTTACGCCCTCCTTCGGCAGCGGCTGGATCACCTACGCGTCGTGGACGAACGGCACCGGCACGCCGGTGTCGTCCTTCGCCACCACCTGGGTGGTCCCCGACCCGCCCGCCACGCAGTCGGGACAGGTGATCTTCTTGTTCCCCGGCATCCAGAACTCCACGATGATCTACCAGCCCGTCCTGCAGTGGGGCGAGTCCGCGGCGGGCGGCGGCAACTACTGGGCGGTCGCGAGCTGGTATGTCGACGGGCAGGGCGGCATCGCGCTGCACTCCAGCCTCGTCCCGGTCAGCCCCGGCGACACGCTCGTCGGAGTGATGACGCTGACCGGCCAGTCCGCGAGCATGTTCAGTTACAACTGCAGCTTCGAGGGCATCGCGAACGCGAGCCTGCCGGTCAGCAATATCGAGCAGCTCACGTGGCTCATCGAGACGCTTGAGTGCTACGGCATCACCCAGGCTTCGGACTACCCCGACGTCGCCCTGACCGAGATGAGGAACATCAGCATCTCCACCGGGGCCACGCACCCGGCCATGACCTGGGGCGTGAACAACGCGGTCACCGACTGCGGGCAGCACACCATAATCGAGAGCAATTCTTCCGCCGCGGGTGTCGTGGCGCTGAACTACTACGGCGACCAGGGCAACTGGGCCTGGTGCCGCAAGTGCCAGGGCCTGGCGTTCGCCGGCGACATCCTGCCCGGGGCCTGCCCGGCCGGGGCGAGCCACGACCACTCCGGCAGCGGTAACTACGTCATCGCGTTCACGGCCGCGGCTGCCCCCTCCGGCCAGTCCGACTGGCAGTGGTGCAACAAGTGCCAGGGCATGGCATTCGCGGGTGACCCGTCGCCGGGCCCGTGCCCGGCCGGCGGGACTCATGACCATTCCGGCAGCGGCGACTACGTCCTGGTCCAGAACGTTGCCGCCGGGTCCGGCCAGTCCGACTGGCAGTGGTGCAACAAGTGCCAGGGGCTGGCGTTCGCCGGCAGCCCGTCGCCGGGCCCGTGCCCGGCGGGCGGGACTCACGACCATGCCGGCAGCGGCAACTACGAGCTGGCGTACGAGTCTGCGGCGCTGCCCGAGCAAGCCGACTGGCGGTGGTGCCGTAAGTGCCAGGGGCTGGCGTTCGCCGGTAACTCGTCGCCGGGCCCGTGCCCGGCGGGCGGGACTCATGACCACTCCGGCAGCGGCGACTACGTGCTGGCGTACGGCGTGTCCGCGGCGGGCGGCCAGGCTAACTGGCGGTGGTGCAACAAGTGCCAGGGGCTGGCGTTCGCCGGCAGCCCGTCGCCCGGGCGGTGCCCGGCGGGCGGGAACCACAACCACGCGGGCAGCGCTAACTACGTGCTCGCCTTCACCGGCGGCAGCCTGGCCGGGGCGCAGCCGGACTGGCGGTGGTGCCGTAAGTGCCAGGGGCTGGCGTTCGCCGGCAACCCGTCGCCGGGCCCGTGCCCGGCCGGCGGGACTCATGACCACTCCGGCAGCGGCGACTACCTGCTGGCTGCGGTCTGACCACGGGCATATCGCTCCGGCCTGCGGAAACTTGTCCCCTCCGGCTTCGCCGGGCGTGTATCTGCCGGGCGGGTCCGGGCTCTACATAAGGTGCGCGGCCGGCTCCGCCGGGACCACGGCGAGAGCCGGCCGCGCGGCCAGGGGCGGGGGCGCCGGCCGCTTAGCCCGGTTCCCCCGGCACCCGACAGCGACCAGGACGGAGATCACCGACATGACTCAGCTCACCCAGTCCGCACCGCCAGCCAGAATTCCGATGCCGCCCCCGCCGGCACCGGCGCCGACGATCACGCAGCTCCCGTCGCCGCAGCTCGGCGGGGCCGTCGGCTGCGACTTCCGTGCCAGCCTGAACCAGCTCCTGTTCGTGGAATTCGCGGGCAACCTGTCCCGGATGAACCTGTTCCCGGCCGCCAGCGTGCTGGCCAGCGGGACCACGGTGCTGAAGGGCACGTGGACCCTTGACCTCGACACCGGCACCGAGGGCGGCGCTAGCCCCGGCGCCGACATCTGGTGGGAGCAGATGACGGCGGTGGACCGCCAGATGACGCCGATGAACGGGGCCGGGATCCTGAACCTCGGCGCCGTCAGCTTCGCCGCCCTCACCGCCACCGGGCTGCAGAAGCTGCCGTACACGGCGGCGCCGATCCCCGGCAGTAACAACGCGACGAACCAGCTGGTCCACGGCGATGTCTTCGCGGTCCGTACCCAGGCCGGGAACTTCGCCAAGGTGAAGGTGGTCGCCTACGGCTACGACCTGACGATCACGTGGGTGACTTACCAGCTCGATCCCATGTACCAGGTACTCGGAACGGGTTATAACGAGCCCGAGGACGTCAAGGCCAGCCAGGACGGGCTGCACGCCTACGTCATCGAGCGGGGCGGTGACCTGGTCAAGGTCGACCTGTCCAGCGCGGACCGGCCCGCCGCCACGGTCGTCGCGTCCGGCCTGACCGCACCCCAGCAGCTCTTCCTGGACGAGAACGCCGGCTTCGCCTACACCGTTGAGTACGCCCCGAGCGGCAGGCTCTGGCGCATCGACCTGGCCGACGGCACGATGACCGCCGTCCTGTCCGGGCTGCAGAACGCGGTCGGGCTCACCCTGAGCAACGACCGGCAGTCCGCCTATATCAGCGAGCAGACCACCGGCCCCGACGCCGGCCGGGTCAGCCGCTTCCAGTTCAGCAACGGCCAGCGGACCGGCCTCGCGACCGGGCTCACCGCCCCCTTCTTCCTGACCTGGGCCGACTCGGCTGAGACGACCCTGTACTGCCCCGAGCGCGATCCCGTCAACGCCCTCGTCACGGTCAGCGCCGCCGGAGGCGGCGCCACGGTCGCCGTGACCGGCCTCGCCGTCCGGCCGTCCAGCGTCGCCGTCGTCAGCCCGGGTGTCCTGCTGGCCTGCTGCAACGACGTCATCGAGGAAGTCCTGCTGGCCTCGTCCGGCCTGCAGCCGGACGGGCCGCTGGTGCAGGGCATCGGCTTCATCCCGTCCGGCTGGATCACCACCGCTGGTCTCGCCGACACCACCGACGCTGACCCCAGCTACTTCTACCAGGTTCAGAACGTGCCCTTCGGCGGCTCCCTGCCCGTCATGGTCAACTTCCTCCGGGCCGGCCTGGACGGCGCGAGCTTCTACCAGGTGGAGGTGGACGGCAACCTCCGCACCGACCAGTTCAGCACCGCCATCTGGGACGGCACGCAGTACGTGCCGACCGTCTTCGGCCCGCAGTTGCTGGACGGCCAACCCGGTTACTACCCGGTGCCGTCCATCTCCGAGCTCATGCTCTACATCCAGCCGCTGCCCGGCTGCTATCTCGACTCGACGAGCCTGGCCAGCGGCGCGACCCACATCATCACGGTGAATTTCTTTGATTCCACCGGGGCTCCGGTCGAATCGGCCGACCCGCTCACGGTCCTGGTCGACAACAACCCGTGCTCGGTGTCGCTCGCCCAGGCCGCCATCGGGACTGCCACGGCGACCACCCAATGCGGTTTCCTGGGCTACAACCCAGCGACCGAGGCCACCGACCAGCTGACCATCGCCTACTCGGCGGGCCAGCCCGAAGGCTACGCCACCTGGTCTTTCTCGGTCACCAAGGCAGCGACCACCATCTACTCGACCGGCGGCGCGGTCCCGGGTCCGCCCGCTCCGTTCGACGAGACGGTGGCGGCCGCGCTGGGCAACTGCACGGTGGCCGCGTTCGCGGCGCAGGTCTACGTGGCCGCCACCGCCAACACCGGCTGGGGCCGCTGCAGCCAGTACGACCGCTCCGCGCTGCAGGCGTTCGCGCTCGCGCCCACGCCCTGACGGCGACCCGCCGGCAGGCCGGATCGTCAGCCTGCGGACAGGCGAGCCTCTTCCAGGTCGAGGTCATGCTCGATGACCCGCAGGGTAGTCGTCCCGATCCGCCCCTGACGGCGGAGCGCGCTCAGCGTGTTCCGCTGGATGGCGATCAGGTCGCGGCGCAGCGCCAGGTCAGCCTGGGCGGTGGCGGCCACCTCGTCCTCGAGTCCTTCCTGGCCGGTCATCGTCTCCAGCCGGTACAGCCGGGCGAGGTACTGCGCCCGCAGGCCGTCGGTGAGTTCCTCCGGCAGCTCGCCGGCCACGCACGCCGCGCCGAGGTAATCGAGCACGGCCCGGGTGAGCTCGAGACGGCCGCGGCGCTCGGCATCGGCGACGGACGGATGCTCGCTCAGCCGCAGCCGCCGGACCAGCGCCGGCAGCGTCATGCCCTGCGCCACCAGCGTCACGATGATGACCGCGAACCCCAGGTAGATGATGTCGTCGCGGCCGGCCAGCGGGCGGCCGTCCCTGGCCACCACCGGCACCGCGAGCAGAGCAGCGAGCGTGATGGCGCCGCGCATGCCCGCCCAGCCGAGAATCAGCCGTTCGCGCCATCCGGCCTGGCCGGTGACCGCCCGGTCGCGGCGGCTGGGCCGGATCAGCCAGCCGAACGCCCACATCCAGGCCAGCCGCACCACGATGACGATCGACACGACGGCGATCCCGGTCAGCGCCAGCCGCCCGAGCGGGCCTCGTGCTTGCGCGGTGAAGGTGTGGAACGACAAGCCCACCAGCACGAACAGGACGGCGTTGAGCAGGAATACCAGGGTCTGCCAGAAGGCGCCGGACTGCAGCCGGCTCCGGGCCGAGAACGCTCCTCCGCTGCTGTGCCAGCCCAGGTACAGGCCGGCCGAGACCGCGGCCAGCACGCCCGATGCGTGGATCGCCTCGGCCGGCAGGTAGGCGGCGTAGGCCAGCAGCATGGAGCCGGCGATCTCGATCGGCGGATCGTCGATCCGGTTGCGCAGCCAGCGGCCGGCCAGCCCGACGGCCAGCCCGATGGCGCCCCCGGCCACCACCGAGTACACGATCGAGCCGGCCGTGCGGATGGCCGAGAAATGCCCGGTGGTGGCGGCGGCCACGGCCGCGGCGTAGAGCACCAGTGCCGTGGCGTCGTTGAACAGCGATTCTCCTTCCAGGATCGTGACCAGCCGCCCGGGGAGGCCGAGCCGCCGGGCGATGCTGGTCGCCGCCGCCGCGTCGGTCGGGCCAACCGCGGTACCGAGCACGAACGCCATCGGCCAGGACAGGTGACCGATCCAGTGGGCGGCCGCCGCCACCCCGCAGGCGGTCGCCACGACCAGCGGCACGGCCAGCACCCCGATCGAGCGGGCATTGCGGAAGAACGCCGTCGGCGACGACGTGACCGCCGCGTCGTACACGAGCAGCGGGAGCAGACCGAGTAGCACCACCTCCGGTTCCAGGGACACGTCCGGCACGAACGGCAGGAACCCGATGATCAGGCCGGCTACCACCAGCACGACCGGGGCCGGGATCCCCGCCCGGCGCAGCACCGCGACGGCGATCAGGGTCACCGCGGCGACGCCGAGGATGATCAGTAGCTGGCCGGAGCTCACCATCAGATACTTGCCGCTTGGACGCCCGCCAGCAACGTCCGCGGGCCGGTACCCCGGCGCGGGCGCCGTCGGGTCAGCACGGCGCGCCCATTGCCGCGGGCCGGTGGTCAGCCCGCGCCGGCGGCGTGGCGGGCGCCGCGCGGTTCAGCGTTTGCGTTGACGTCAGGGTGAAGGTCTAGCGTCGGATGGGACCGAGGGGAGTGGCCGATGCGGATCGGCGAGCTGGCGCGCCAGGCCGGGGTGAGTACCCGGACACTGCGCCACTATGAGGCGCTGGGGCTGGTGACGGTGCGGCGGGCGGCGAACGGCTACCGCGACTACGGCGGCGCGGAACTGCGGGCCGTGGCCGAGATCCGGTCGCTGGCCGAGCTGGGCTTCAGCCTGGAGGAGACCCGGCCGTTCGTGGCGTGCCTGCGGGCCGGCCACGCCCTCAGCGGCAGCTGCCCGGACTCCATCGCCGTGTACCGGCGCAAGCTCGGCGACATCGACGGGTACCTGGCCCGGCTGTTGCAGGTGCGCGGGGAGCTGCAGGCTCAGCTGGCCCAGGCACTGGCCGCCCGGGCGCCGTCAGCCGGTGATCCGGCCTGCGAGTTCTCCCGGACCGTCGCGGGGCCGTCGCGGTAGCCACCGCCGGCCAGCTAAACCGCCGGACACGACAGACCGGACACGACAGAGGAGTACGAGGATGCCAGCTGAAATCGGCCGCCGGCCGCGCGCGGTCGCTGCGGTGACCGATGCGGACTTCGCCGAGGTGGTGCTCGGCTCGCAGATCCCCGTGCTGGTCGAGTTCTGGGCCCCGTGGTGCGGGCCATGCCTGATGATGGCCCCGGTGCTGGAACAGATCGCGCTGGAGCACGCCGGGCGGCTGCGGGTAGTCAAGCTGAACGCCGACGAGAACCCGGTGACCACGCTGCAGCGGGCGGTGCTGGCCATGCCCGCACTCCAGCTGTATGTGGCCGGTGAGCTAGTCGCGCAGATCGTCGGCGCCCGGTCGAAATCGAAGCTGATCCGCGAGCTCAGCGATCATGCCGGGATCGTCGGCTAGAGCGGCCGCCGGACGTACGCCAGCGCGAACTTCCTGAACGCGGCGACCGCTCGCGGGTGACCCTCCAGGCGCCAGTTCTCGGTCTTGTCGAGGTCGAAATAGGCGAAGCCGAGCAGCCGGGGGTGCCCGGTCAGCCCGGCGAACAAACTGCGGATCATCGTGGGCCGGTCCGGCCAGGGCCCGACGGCCGTCTCCGCGATGAGGACCGGGGCGTTCGTGAACTTCGCGATGCAGGCCAGCGTGCTGTTAAAGATGATGCCCCAGCGGTCAAAGGGATGACGGAAGTAGCCGGAGATACCGACCCACGTCACGTACTTGCGGCCAGGCCACCACTGCCGGGGCGGGTGCTCCGCGCGGTTGATCGTCCATATCCAGATCACGTTCGTCGCGCCCGCCGCGGCGAAGATGTCGTGGATACGGCGCCAGGCGGCGACGAAGGTGGCCGCCGGCACGTGGCCGTAGGCCCACGGATACCAGGTGCCGTTCATCTCGTGGCCGAACCCCAGCGCGATCCTGGCGCCGTAGGCCCGGACCGCCCTGGCGTAGGCCCTGAGGTACGAGTCCCAGTGGCCATTCGCGATCGAGCCGACGGTGTACGGCGCCCACGGCTCGATCTGGATGAACGGCAGCGCACCCTGGCGGGCGACCATGCAGGCATCCCGGACGGAGAACGGCTGCCCGAACGGGCGGAAGTAAGTGATCAGGTTCGGCCGGACGCCGGCGGCATTCGCGAACCTGCCGAGGTATTTCGTGCGCGTCGGCAGGTCCCTGGCGACCAGCCCCAGGTAGTGGCCGCCGGGGGCGGGCGCGCTCCGGCAGGCTCCGGCCGCGGCCGGCAGCGACGGGCCCGGACCGCTGCTGCCCGCCGCGGCGGGCGTGGCCATCCCGGCCAGCAGCAAGGCCGTGAGCACGCCGGTACTCAGCGCGACCCGGCCGGGCCGGCGCAGCATCATTTCTGCTCCCCGCCTGGCATTTCCGTCAGTGCCCGTCGCTGCCGGGCGCAGTGACGAAGTCAATCAGTTCCTCGACCCGGCCGAGGAACGCTGGCTCCAGGTCGGCGAAGCCGGTCACGGAGCGCAGGATCCGCTGCCATGCCGCGGCGGTGTCCGGTGGCCATCCGATGGCGCGCAGCACGCCTTCCTTCCACGGCTGACCGGGCGGGACGGCGGGCCACCCGCCGATTCCCAGCACCGACGGCTTGACCGCCGCCCAGACATCGATGAAGGGGTGCCCGGTGATCAGCACATGCGGCGATCGCACTCGGGCCGCGATCCTGCTCTCCTTCGACCCGGCCACGAGATGATCGACGAGGACACCGAGCCGGCAGGCCGGCCCGGGCCGGAATTCATCGACAATCGCGGGCAGGTCGTCGATGCCGCCGAGGTACTCGACCACCACGCCGACGTCACGCAGGTCGTCACCCCAGATCTTCTCCACCAGCTCGGCGTCATGGCGGCCCTCGACGTAGATCCGGCTCGCCCGCGCGACCCTGGCCCGGTGCCGCGGGGCGGCGATCGATCCCGAGGCCGTCCGGGCCGCACCGCGCGGCGGATCTGCCGGGCCGGGCCGGACCAGCATGACCGGCTTGCCTTCCAGCAGGAAGGCACCCGGGCTGAGCGGGAACACCCGCTGCCGGCCGCGGGCGTCCTCCAGCGTGACAGCGTCTTTCTCGCACCAGACCACGGCACCGCAGAACTCGGCGGCGCCGTCCTCGACGACCAGCCCGGGGACCGCCGCCACCCGCGGAAGCTCGCGCTGCCCCGGACGGCGGCGTCCCGCGGCCAGCACATCCGGGCCGTATTGCCTGCTCCGCACGGTGTCCTCCTCCCGATTCCCGGAGGGAAAATACACCACTGAGACCGCGGACCGCGGCTGCCACTCCGGGCGGGGCGGCGACTCCGCTCAGCGCAGCGCGGGATGAAGCCCGAACCCCCGTAGAGGCGATCGGGCGGCTGGCTAGAGCCGCGCCAGGAGGGCGCGCAGCGCGGCCGCGAACGGGCCGGGAATCTGCGCCGGAGCCGTGTGCCCGCCGGGGAACTCGGCGCACTCGGCGCCCAGCCGCTCGGCGGTGACCATGCTCATCCGGATCGCCGTGTCGTTCCGCGTCTCGGCTCCGCGGGCGAGGGCGATGCGGACGTGATTGGCGGTGATCCGGCCCAGGTTGGGCTCGTAGTCGATAAAGGGCCGCACTTCGCACGTCATCATGTACTCCCAGTTGCCGCTCATCCTGGTCATGACATCGAGGAGCGGCCCGGGCGGGATGACCTTCGCCGGATCGAGCACGGCGGTCAGCGCCTCGGGCCGGTCGGCGGGGATCCCGCCGGTCCCGATCTGGAACATGATGAACGCCGCCTGCCAGCCCTCGGCCGCCCGGACCCGGTCTATTTCGTCAAAAAGGGCCAGCGCGGGCCCGGGATCAGGCAGCACCTTCGGCACCGGAGGCTCATGGGCGACGACCGCCTCGATTACCTCCGGATGGTGAGCGGCGAGGTCCAGCGCGATGGTGGCGCCCCCGCTGTTCCCGAAGATCCGCGCGGCCCCGAAACCGCTGGCGCGAAGAACAGCGATCGCGTCCGCGCTCTGCTCGGCGATCGTCATCGCGGGCCGCCGGTCGCGGAGAGGGCTTCGCGAGTTGCCCCGCCGGTCATAGCTCAGCACCGTGTACTCGCTGGCCAGCAGGCTGGCCAGCGCTGAGTAGTATCCGCAGTCGCCGCCGCCGCCGGCAATCAGCAGCAGCGGCGGGCCGTCGCCGCGGCGCTCGAAGTAGAGATCCGCGCCGTCGGCCGGGACGGTGGCCGATATCCCCGCTCCGCGCATGGTCATTTCCCTTCCGCGGCGTAGCCGCGCCGGGCCAGGTCCTGGACCTCCTCCGCAGGCATGGCTAGCTCCCGTCCGGCTCCGCCCGGACGTAGGTGACGCCGAGCCGGTCAAGTTCCGGCCGGAGTCCGTAACGGTCCAGGCTGAGTTCGCCCCGCGCGAACGCCGCCCGGGCCTCGTCCTCACGCTGCGCCCGGAGTCTCCCGGCCGCCGCCACCGCCGCGGCGTCCCGCCGGGGAACGGCGACGACCCCGTCCTCGTCGGCGATCACCGCGTCGCCGGGAGCGATTACCGTTCCGGCGATGCAGATCGGCACGTTCACCGCCCCGGCCGTCGCCTTTACCGTGCCCTGCGCGCTGATCGTCTCCGCCCACACCGGGAATCGCGCCCGGGTGATCGCGGCGACATCCCTGACCCCGGTGGTGGTCACCAGGCCGTGCACGTCCCGGGCGGCCAGCGCGGTGACGATCAGCTCGCCGACGAAGCCGTCACTGGATGGTGACGTGGTCGTGACGACCAGGATGTCGCCTGGCCGGGCCTGCTCCACGGCCACGTGGATCATCAGGTTGTCACCCGGCCAGCACAGCACGGTGACGGCGGTCCCGAACGCGGCGGCCCCCGGCCAGACCGGCCGCAGCCGGGTGCCGAGCAGGCCCGTACGCCCGGCCGCCTCGTGCACCGTGGCCACGCCGAGCTCGCCGAGTTCGGCTACCGCCGCCGGATCCGCCCGGGGCGGATCGACGACCACCATGGGCTTCACGCCAGCACCCCGCTCACCTGCGGGTAGACGCGCTGATACGCCTCGGCGTAACGGATGCCGGGCGATCCGCCGTTGCGCACGGCCTGCACGCCGCGCCGCTCGGCCAGGCCGTGGTAGTAGCGGGCCATGTGATCCTGCGATCGCATCGCGGCCATGGCCGCCACCTTGCGGTCGAAGACCGCGGTGATGTCGACGAGCACGTCCGGCTTGAACTCGCACATCTCCGGCTGGTGCGGCTCGAACCTGAACACCGGCGGCGCGCCGAGCGGCGGGTGCGGCGACTCGCGCCCGAGCGCCTGCGCGATCGCGCGCGCCCGCAGCGTGAGGTCCGCGGCCACCGGATGGTCGTAGTTGTACGGATCCGTCCGCGAGTGGGTGAGGATCACCTGGGGCTGGAACTCGCGCATCAGCTCCGCCAGCTCCAGCAGGATCTCCTCGCCCCCCGGCAGCGGGTAATCGCCCTTGTCCAGGAAAAGCATGCTGGCCCCGAGCGCATCGCCGGCCTCGCGGGCCTCCGCTTCCCTGATCTCCTTGACCCGTTCCAGGGTCATCCCCGGCTGCTTCCATGCGCCGGGCGACTCGCCCCGCTCGCCGAACGACAGGCAGATAACGCGGGCCGCCCCGCCCGCCGTCGTGACCAGCGCGATGTACCCCGCCGCCCGCCACACGAAGTCAGCGGCGTGCGCGCTGATGACCAGGAGCCGGTCCGGGCCGGTGGCGGTCACGACGCCGCACCGGCCGGCCGCGGGCCGGCCAGCGGCCGGCTGTTCGACACGATCATGGTGGTGATCTCCTGACCTGAGAAGCGCGCGGTGCGCAGGGCATCAGCCACGAGCGGGCGCACCGCCCGGGGGGAGCATGATGGCATCGAGCCATCCGAACGATCGTGCGTGGTACAGCGCCCGCGCGCCGGACTCGCAGTGATCCCCGGCGCCTTCGGCGGCGGTGAAGCGGACGTACTGCTTCGCGCAGTTCAGCGCGTCAGCGAGCTGGCTGGCCGACGCGCTGATGTCGTCGCCCTCGGCGCTGCAGACGAACGTCGGGCAGGTGATCTGGCCGGCCCGGTCCTTCAGCGAATACTCACGCAGGGCCAGCAGGTAGTCGATGGGGTCGGTGCAGCCGTGCACGAGCTGGCCCCGCCGGATCGCCCACCCGGCGGTGGGCTTGGCCGCGAGTTCGTGCAGGATGGCCCGCAGCGCGGCGGTCCGCAGCGGCCGGCCGTCGGCCAGGCCGCTGGCCAGGGGTCCGGGGATCCGCTCGAGCGCGGCGTCGAACAGGTCATAGGAGCCGCAGTCGGCGATGCACGCGGCCAGCCGGTGCTCGGCACTGGCGGCCCGGGGGGCCAGGTACCCGCCCAGGCTGAGGCCGATGAGAGCGACCCTGGCCGGGTCCACGTCCGGTCGTGACAGGGCGTAGTCGAGGACCGGCGTGACCACGTTCTCCCAGTCCGGGCGCAGCACCAGGCCCTGCCGGAGCAGCGCCGCGCCCTGGCCCGGCCCGTCGAACGCCAGCACGTTGTACCCGCGCGCCAGCGCCGCCGCGCCATTGGAGAAGTACAGCTCTTCCGCCGTGCCGTCGTAACCCCCGGTCAGGATGACCGTGGCGCGGGGCGCTTCTTCCGGGCTGGCCCGGAAGAAGTAGCCGGGCAAGGTGGTGCCCTCGTACGGGATCTCCAGGATTTCCGGCGGGCAGGCGAGCAGGGCCGCGCCACGCCGGAAGGCGCTGGTCTGCTGGGCGTAGCTGGCGGTCAGGCGCGGGTCGAGCGGAGCCCCCATCAGCATGACGCCGGCGGTGCGGAAGTAGCTCGACGACCGCCAGAATGCCAGCCGTGCGCTCTCCATGTGCCCGCCCGCCGCCTGGCTCTCGGCCAGCGCCAGCGTGGCGGCGGCGGTCGCCGTCCAGGCGTCATGCCAGCTAGTCAGGTCGGTGCCCTTGACCCGGGCGGCCGTCACCAGGCATTCGCCCACGTCCGCGCCGCCATAGGGCGCCACCCCGATAGCCCGCAGCGTCTGGGCATCCAGCAATTCGTCCTTGAGCACGAGATGCGTCACGGGCCGCCCCAATCCGAGCAGTGCCAACGGGGACGATCTTATTTGCCGCGGTATTGCCATCACCAGTGACGGCCACCGGGGATGTATCACGCCCGGAGCTTCCGCCCTCTGGTGAGATATGAACCCAGCCAACTCTGACCGAATGGCGCGCCGCGCGGTGCCGGGATTGGCCTGGCCGCTGGCGGCGCTGGTCGTGGCGTCGGTGCTGTGGGGCGGGGCGGTGACCGGGACGAAATACGCCCTGGGCGGCTTTGCCCCGGTGACGCTGCTGAGCGTCGAGCTCGCGGCCGCCACGGTCGCGCTGTGGGCGGCCCTGCTGGTTCGCGGTTACCGTCCGCCGGGGTCCTGGTGGCTGCCCGCCGTGCTCGGCCTGCTTGAGCCCGCGCTGGCCTACCTGGGCGACACCCTCGGTCTGTCCCGGACCAGCGCCGTGCACGGGGCCATGATCAACGGCCTGGAATCCGCGCTCGTCGTCATCCTGGCTGCCCTGCTGCTGCGGGAGGCTGTTACCAGGGCCACGGTCCTCGCGGTCCTGGCCGCGTTCTGCGGGCTGGCCGTGCTGGCCGGTGTCGGCGATGGCCGCGCGGCGGCCGGCGGCGACCTGCTGGTGGCCGGCGGAGTGCTCTGCGCGAGCCTGTACACCGTGGTGGCCAAGCGCTTCAACGACGGTTCCGACGCTCTCTCGCTCACGACCTGGCAGTTCACGGTGGCCACGGCCATCGCGATGCCCGTCGCCATGACGCGATGGGCGGGCCGCTCCGAGGCCGCGCCGGTCGGCGTGTCGCCCCGGTTCTGGCTGGCGGCCGGGCTGGTCGGCGTGGCCGGGTTCGGCGTCAGCTTCCTGTTGTTCAACCTGGTCATCGTCCGGGTTGACGCCGGGTGGGCGGCGGTGGTCCTCAATCTCATTCCGCTGTTCGCCCTGGCCAGCGCCGTGATCTTCCTCCGCGAGGGCCTGACGCCCGGCGACGCTATCGGCGCGGTCCTGATCGGGGCATCGGTGCTGTACTTCGTCCGTGCCGATTCTTCCGGTGCGGTTCCGGTCATGAGCGCAGTGCCCGCGGACACCCCCGATGCGGTCACCGCCCCGCCGGGCCGGGCTTAGTACGGTGGCGCCCCCGGCCCGAGCCGGGCCAGCGATGCGGGCAGGACCAGCTCGAATACGGAGCCCTGGCCGACCGTGCTGTGGACCGCAACCGAGCCCTGGTGGGCTTCCGCGATCGCCTTCACCACCGCCAGGCCAAGGCCGAACCCGCCGGTTTCCCGGCTGCGGCCAGTGTCGATCCGGGAGAAGCGGCCGAAGATCCGCCCGACGTCGGCGGCCGGGATGCCGCAGCCGGAGTCCGCCACGGCCAGGATGATCTGCTCGCCCTCGCATCGGGCGCTCAGCTCGATCAGCCCGTCCGCGTCGGTGTGATCGATGGCGTTCTCGATCAGCGCATCCAGGGCCAGGGTCAGGCGGTCCTCGTCCCCCTGCACGCTGGCCTCCGGCAGGGTGCCGAGCGACCACCGCCGGGGTGTCTGGCTCCACCGGTGCAGCGTCTCCACCACCAGCTCCGGGACGTCCACGGGCGCCATCCGGAGGAAGTCCGGGCCGTCGGTCGAGGCCAGCAGCAGCAGCCGGTTGGCCAGCCTGCGCATCCGCAGCAACTCGTCCACGGCCACCCGGGCGTCCTCCGCGATCGCCTGGTCGGTGGCCGCGTGCTCGATCAGCTCCGCGTGGCCGAGGGCAATGGTGATGGGGGTGCCCAGCTCGTGCGAGACGTCCTGCAGAAACTGACGCTGCTGGTCCAGCAGCAGCAGGTTGTGCTCGGAGACGCGCTCCATTTCCGCCGTGGCCGTGACCCGCCGCCGCGCGTGCCAGGCCATCACCACGAACATCATGGCGAGCAACGGCACTTCGGCGAGGTAATCCCCGTCCTGCTTCCCCCTGAGGACCTGCCACCCGATCAGGCCGCCGGTGGCCAGGGTCACGACCACGACCACGACCACGGTGGATCCCAGCCGCCACAGGCGGAAACCGTAAAGCGCCGTCAGGCTGACCCAGATGATCAGGAACGGGATGGTCTGCCAGCTGGACAGGAGGCGCATGGCCAGCAGGTTCAGCCCGATGAAGGCCACCCAGGCGATGTCCAGCCAGTGGGCGCGGGCCAGCTGAAGGATCCGGTCACCATGCAGCAAGGCCGCACCCCCCGCCGCTCTTGGCGATGGCGCCGCCTCAGCGGAGAGTTCGTTCATGCCCATCCCTGCCCAAGCTCACAGCGAATGATAGGACCCTGGGCATGAATCCGGGTAGGTATGCCCGTTCTGCGCCGCCGGCCGCGCGGCCAGGTTGCCGCGCGGCTGTGTCGTGCCGTGCCGTTTAGGCCTCCAGCGCGGCGTCCAGGGTGATGTCGACACCGGTCAGCGCCTTGCTCACCGGGCAGCCTTCCTTAGCCGCCTGCGCGGCACTGGCGAATCCGGCCGCATCCAGGCCATCGACCTCACCGCGGACGGTGAGCTTGATGCCGGTGAGCCGGAAACCGCCGGCCGGGTCGGGGCCGAGAGAAACGTCGGCGCGCACCTCAAGGGACTGCGGCGTGCCGCCCGCCGCGCCGATCTGCCCGGAGAGCGCCATCGCGTAACAGGCCGAATGGGCGGCGGCGATCAGTTCCTCGGGGCTGGTATAGCCGTCCGCCTCCTCGGCGGCCCGCCGGGGGAAGGACACCTCGTAGGTACCGAGCTTCGAGCTGCTCAGCTCGACCTGGCCAGATCCTTCCTGCAGCGTGCCATTCCAGGCGGTGCGGGCGGTGCGAGTGGGCATGGGTTGCTCCTCATCGTCGGGGGTGGACCGGCGTCATCGAACCGGGCTAACAGGCGCCGCTCTCAAATTAGTCCGTGCCCTCCGGCCCTCCTGCGGGGCCTCCGCTAGTCCGCGACCCCCGGTCCGTTCCCCGGCCTCCGCTGACCCGCGAGCGCCGCGCTCACCAGGCATTCAGCTAACGGTGCAGCCCGACTTGACTGGAAGCCGGCCTGAGGGTGGATGCTGCCAGGATGAACTCCAGTGATCTCGCGGCCTATCTCGGCCGGATCGATGCCCCGCACCCCGGCGGCGCTGACCCGGCCGATGGCGCCGGCCCGGCCGATGGTGCCGGTTCGGTCGGCGCGCTCCGGGCGCTGCACCGGGCGCACCTGATGACGGTGCCCTTCGAGAACCTGAGCATCCACCTGGGCGAGCCCATCTCGCTGGCGGCCGGCGACCTTATCGACAAGATCGTGACCAGGCGCCGGGGCGGCTTCTGCTACGAGCTCAACGGGGCCTTCGCGCTGCTGCTCGGGGCACTGGGCTTCGAGGTCAGGCTGCTCGCGGCGCGCGTGTTCGACGGTGACCGGCTCGGCCCGCCGTTCGATCATCTGACGCTGCTCGTGCGCACGTCCGACGGTGACGGCCCCTGGCTGGCCGATGTCGGCTTCGGCAGCCACAGCGTGTACCCGCTGCGCTTCGACGAGCGGCAGCAGCAGGAAGATCCCGGCGGCAGCTTCCGGCTGGCCGACGGTGCCGACGGGGATATCGACGTGATCAAGGACGGGCAGCCGCAATACCGGATAGAACGGCGCACGCGGTCACTGGCCGACTTCGGCGCCACCTGCTGGTGGCAGCAGACATCGCCCGATTCCCATTTCACCCGCAGCACGGTCTGCTCGCGGATGACGGACGATGGCCGGATCTCCATCAGCGGCCGCACGCTGATCCGGACCGCGGACGGGATCCGGACCGAGGAGGAACTGCCGACGGACGCGGCCGTCCTGGCCGCCTACCGCGCTCACTTCGGGATCATTCTCGGTCAGGTCCCGGCGGTCGCGGCCGCGGGCGTTGCCTGACCCATGATCCGGAAGGATCCGCGTCAGGGGAGACGCTGATCCTTCCGGATCACCGAATGGGGGCCGGATCGTGTCACTGACCTCCGGCGACGGCCGGGGCTTCCCCGAGGAAGTTTCCTACGGCGCGGCCAAGTCCGCGCTAGTGGACTACACGCGGTCGGCGGCCCTGGAGCTCGCGCCGCTCGGCATCACCGCGAACGCGGTCGAGCCGCCGGTCACCGACACCGGCTGGGTCACCGACGAGGTCAGGGCCACGGTGGCGGCCAGCCCGGAGCTCGTGCATATCGCCCGGCCCGAGGAAGTGGCCGACGTCATCGCGTTCCTGGTCAGCGACGCGGCGGGGCTCATCACCGGCAACGTCCTGCACCTGCGCTGAGGCCGGAGCCGCCTGAGCTGGGCGGATACCGGCACAAGGCGGCCGGAAACCGACCCCGGTCGGGCACTTTGATCTGCGAGTACACCGGCAGGTGACCTATTGTTTCCGATGTGATCTCTAACGAAACCGGGCCCCAGGTGGCCACCCTGATGCCCGAGCCGGACCGCTCTGCCCTCGCCGTGCCGCCGCCCGGGACGGAGCCCGGGACCTGGGCCGGGGCGCCGAGTGCGGCCCGCAGCAACGGGGACATCTACCTCGCCTATCGGCTGCGCCGTCCGATCGGCCAGGGACGCGGATACGCGATAGCAGTGGCCCGCTCAGCCGACGGCGTGCACTTCGAGACCCTGCTCACCATCGGCAAGCAGGAGATGGATACCGAGTCGCTCGAGCGGCCGGCGCTGGTGCAGACCCCGGACGGGACCTGGCGGCTGTACCTGAGCTGCGCGACGACCGGCACCAAGCACTGGCGCATCGAGGTACTTGAGGCCGACCATCCGGCCGGCTTCGAGGCCAGCCAGCGCCGGATGGTGCTGCCCGGCGACGCCAGGACGGCGGTGAAGGACCCGGTGATCGTGCAGGACGACGGCACCTGGCATCTGTGGGCCTCGACGCATCCGCTCGACGATCCGGACCAGACCGACCGGATGGTCACCGACTACGCATGCAGCACAGACGGACTGGAGTGGACCTGGCAGGGCACGGCGCTGAGCCCGCGGCCGGGCGAGTGGGACGCGCGCGGGGTGCGGGTCAGCGCCGTCCGCCTCGGCGGAGGCGCGATCGTGGCCTACTACGACGGCCGGGCCACCGCAGCGGAGAACTACGAGGAACGCACCGGCGTAGCCACCGGCACCAAGCCGGCCGCACTGACCGCGGTCAGCTCCGTCCCGGTCGCACAGTCACCGCACGGGCACGGCGGCCTTCGTTACCTCGATGTCCTCGACCTCGGCGACGGGCATGAGCGCTGGTACTACGAGCTGACCCGGGCCGACGGGGCGCACGAGATCCGGACCGAACTGCACGAGCTTCGCTAGGGCGCCAGGAACTCCGAGGCGGGGGAGTGAAAGCCAGGCCGAGAGCTACCGCCCGGAGAGGCCGCACGAGGCCAAGGCCAGCTGGCCGGGATGGCGGCCCGGCCCGGCGGCCCGGTTGGCCGGGCGTCCTCAGCCAGCAGCGGACGCGGACATGACGAAGCTAGCCGTGACGTGCACGCCAGCATCGGCGGCGGTGCTCTGCTCGTTGAATGCGCGAACGTATGCATCTGCCGCTCGCCGCATCGGCCCGGCCGCGGCCAGGTCCGCGGCCGCGAACAGGACGCCGCAGCCCGGGCCGATGCCCGCCGCGGTCGCTCGCCGGCCGCCGACGCGCAGTTCGGCGCACCAGGCCCGGGCCGCGGGCACCGCGACGGTCACCTCATGGAACAGCTCGTGCGCGGCTGATGGCGTGGTCAGCCCATACCAGGCGAACGTCGGGATACCGGCGGCAGCGAGGGACGTGACCAGTTCCAGGGCGCTGACGGCGCCCGGGCCAGCGGCACGGAAGTCAAACGGGTCGACGTGCACCAGGCTGGCCGCGCCGATGGCCCTGGCATGCAGCAGCGCCGCCACCTCAGCGAGGCCGTCGCCGTGGACCACCCGGACCCTATCCCGCAGCCCGAGGCGTTCCCGCGCGGCTCGCAGGCCCGCGACGCTGGCCGGGTCCGTGTCACAAAAGACATACCGGCACGCGCGGCCGAGCAGCATCATCGCCAGCAGCGGCGAACCTGGATACGACGGCTCGGCGCCGCGGGCAAGCTCCCGGACGTGCCGCCGGTAGGGGCTGCTGCGCAGCGGCTCGATTTCCGCGGACGCCCGGAGGAACATCTCCGCGCCAAGGCCGCGCTCGGCGTCAACCGCGAGCCGGTAGCTGGCCGACCCGGCGTGGGTCTCGACGTAATGCCCGGGCCGCAGCGAGCTGATGACCTCGGTGAGCAGCAGGTGCTTCCAGACATCACCAAGGTTCGCGAAATGCGGATTCGCCATGCCTGACCTACCTCCAGCATCATTCAAGCGCGCGAATCATCGGGCGGTGAGAAACCTCTTCAGCCGCCCGATCTCCGCGTCCAGCGCCGCCGCGTAGGACCGGCCCGCTGGCGCGGAGCCGGCGTAGCCCACCTGGACGGCGCCGCCCTCATAGGTGGCCCATCCGATCACCCGGTCGCGCCACAGCAGCGGCATCGCGTAGTACCCCAGCACCCTCCGCTCGGCCGGAGTGTACGCCTCGAACCGGTACTCCCAGCCCCAGAGCTGCCCGAACCGCTGCCGGTCCCACACCACCGGGTCGAACGGCGCCAGGAACCGCACCCGGCTCGGGGCGTCGGCGACGACCGGCACCAGGTCGGACGGCCACACGTAGCGGGTGCCGCCGGCGTCGACGGCCGCCAGCTCGCCCCGCGCCAGCAGGTCCCGGATCACCGCCCGCCCGCCCGGCCGCGCGCCGGGCACGGCCGCCCACTGGACCTGGCGGCCCACCGCCATGCTCAGCGTGGCCTCCGTCACCGGGGCGAGCGTTCGCGCCACCCGCAGCACCAGCGCGCGGAGCCGGTCGGCCGGGTCCAGCGGGTCGCCCAGCGGCTCGGCTGCCTCGTAGCGCCGGACCCCGCCGGCGCGGTCGGCCACGCGCAACAGGCCGTGGTGGCGCAGCCGCTCCAGCTCCATGGTGGTGGCCGACGAGGTGCTGCCCCAGCCGTTGGTGACCCGCTCGTGCCCGAAGTGGGCCGCCGCGTCGCGCGGATGCGCTACCCCGCGCTCCCGGACGAACGCCAGCAGGTCGGCGGCCCGCCCGGCGGGCACGTACCGCCCGTCGGCGCTGTGCCGGTCGCGACGCGGGTACAGGAGCGGGCGCAGGCGGCGGGCGATGAAGCCGTACGCGTAGAGCACGTCCTCGTCGATGTCGAGGGACTGGTACTGCCGGTCGAGATCGCCGGCCCGGTAGCCGGCCACCCGCTGCCGCAGGACCAGGTCCTGCGCCCGGGCCGGCGCGCGGATCGGGTCGGCCTGCACGAACTCCAGTTCCGCCAGCGTCGGGGCCAGTGCGCCACCCCGGCGGGGCAGTGACCAGCCGACCGCCTGACGGCGCAGCCACCCGAGCTCGGACATGCCGCCAGCCTAGGGATCCTTGATCTATCCCGCGAAAGGATGCTCAGCCGCTATCCCGCGAAAGGATGCCCAGCCGCCCGGATCCGGCTACTCAGAACGTGCGTGGCTGGCCGTTGCGGGCCTGCCGCTGCCCGGACGGCCGGGCCCCGACCAGGCCGCCGGAGTCGCCGCGCGGCTCGAGCCAGTCCCTGAATCCCTCGCCGGTGATGTTCTCAAGGAGCCGGATGTCTTCCTCGAACCGCGGGATCAGCGCCTGGCGTTCGGCCCAGGTCAGCGGCTGCCGGGGCGGGGCGTCCTGCTGCAGCCTGCGCTCCAGGATGCTGGTCATCGCCGCCTCCGTCTTGCCCGGCAGCACGGCGCTGGCCGCCGTGCCCAGGCGCAGCGCCCGGGACAGCGCGCGGTGTCGCCGGGTGAGCTGCGGATGGGCGGTGACGTTCTCCCTCGGCACCTCAGTGAGCACGCCCTCGGGCACGCCGAGGAAGCGGCAGATCCGGTCGAGTACGCCGACCGGGTGCTCGATCAGGGCCCGGTAACGGAAGACCATGACCTGGTCCCTGGGAAACAAGGTGTACAGGTACTCCAGCTGCTCGCCGTACCGGCCGAGGGCCGTGTAGTGCCAGAAGTCGGCCCAGCCGGCCGCGATCCGGCGCTCCTCCTGCGCGCAGGCCTGCACCACGTCGCCCACCGGATCAAGCCCGGCCGACCACAGGTGCGTCCAGTTGGAGTGCGCTCGTTCCACCGGATCGCGCAGGATCACGACCAGCTTGGCCTCCGGGACCAGCGCGCGGATACGCCGCTGCGCGGGCCGGTCGTAGAGGTAGAACGGGGTCGACTCGCCGCGCAGCGTGCCGGCCGGGGCCGGGTCGAACAGCGCCTCGTAGTCGTCCCGGCGCCACACGTGCTCGCGGTAGGTGCGTACGTCGCCGGGACCGCCGCTGGTGGGCGGCGGGCCGTCGGTCAGGAAGAACTTGGGTTCCTTGACCGCCGACATGTACAGCGACGGATGCCGGGCCAGGGCCGAATGCAAGGCGGTCGTGCCTGCCTTCGGCGCGCCCGCCACGAAGAAGTCCGGCAGGGACATCGCATCTCCTCGGTTGGCTGCGGCGAATCCCGAGCTGGGCTAATCGCTACTATACCGACTGTCTTACTAGAATAACCTCGGTCGGCACCGGAATGCCAGCGCGCCTCTACCCCCCGGCCGGGCAGCAAACCTCCCGGTGGCGAATGTCACAGCCGCTTTCCGGCCCGGGCGCCCGCGGGTTAGCCCGAGCGCCCGCGGGGTTAGCCCGGTCCGTGGCGGCAGCGTAATGTAACTATGAGTATTTAGTACACTACCATCAGTTATGGGCGGGGCCGGAGCCGAGGACCTATGGGCGCGGCCGGAGCCGGAGGACATCGAGCGGCGGGGCAGGCAGCGGCTCACCGTCGTAACCGTTCACTGTGCCGAACCTGCCGCCCGCCCATTCGGCCGCCGCCGCGGTGATCTCTTCCGGGGTCCTGGCCACGAAGTTCCACCACATCAGCAGCGGCTCGCCGAGGGGCGCGCCGCCGAGCAGGAAGATCCTGCTCCCGGCCGCCGCAGCGACGGTGACCTGGTCCCGGCCGGTGCCGAGGTAAAGCAGTTGGCCGGTCCGCAGCACGGTCCTCCCGACATCGGCCGATCCGGCGGACACGAACATCACGTGCTCATGCGCGGGCACGAGCGGAATCCGCCCGTTCGCGCCGCGCCCGGCGGCATCTCCCCGGGCGATGATCTGCGCCCCGACGATCTCGGAGAACACCGCAGCGGGCGACTGCGCGCCCGGCAGCGAGCCGATGAAGACGGTGACCTCAAGGCCGCCGGCGCCGATCACGGGCAGCTCCGCGTGGTGCTCGAAGAACGGCCCTACCTGCCGTTGCGCGTCCGGCAGCGCCACCCAGAGCTGGACGCCGTGCAGCTCAGGGTCATGCTCGGCAGGCGACTCCTCGGAGTGCGCGATCCCGCGCCCGGCCGTCATCAGGTTCAGCTGGCCGGGCCGGATCATCTGCTCGGTGCCCAGGCTGTCCCGGTGCAGCACGTTGCCGGAGATCAGCCAGGTGACGGTCTGCAGGCCGATATGCGGGTGCGGCGGCACCCGCATCCCGGCCACGCCGTCCACCGACATCGGCCCGTAGTGATCGATGAAGCACCACGCGCCGACGCTGCGCCGCCGCCGGAGCGGCAACAGCCGCCGCACGGTCATGTCACCGACCCGTGCCTCCCGGGCCCTGGTCAGCGCGCCATCATCCAGAACGGGGCTCTCGGCGATCTCCACGTCCGCATCGAGCGTGCTCATCCGGCGCCAGCGGCCGGAATTGCCGCTGAACTGTCCGCGGCGGTCGACGAGGTGCGAGCCTCGTTCGACCTCGACGAGACCGCCTACCTGGCCTCCGGCGATTACGCCAAGGAGTTGCTGGCCGCGGCCGCCGAGCGCGGGGTGGCAATGTTCGAGGAAGACGAGCGGCTGCTGTGCTATCCGTCGCTGGTCCGGGTGGTGCCGGGCGACTCGCTGATCGAGGTCGACCGGCGGCGCGAGCGGCGGCTGCGGCCGTCCGTCGTGATCAGCCTGCTGGCAGCGGCGCAGCAGCGGCCGCCGCGGTTCCGCGCCGAGCAGTTCCTGGAGAGTCTGGCCGGGGGCTACGAGCTGGTGATCGCCCGGGCGGGCAAGAACCCGGACGCGGTCGCCCGCGTGACAGACATCTGGTCGGCGCTGACCCTGCTGCCTGGCCAGGCCAAGGACTACACCCGTCCCGAGTTCGCCCGTGATCTCTACCTGCTCGACCAGAGCGGCGTCCGGCAGACCAGGGAGGGCCGGACGCTCCGCTGGCACGCGAGCAGCGGCACCCGGACCGGCGGGGTGCTTACCACCGTCGCCCGCACCGGGCAGCAGCAGCGGTACTGGGGTGTGTCCTTTACCGCGCGAGCGTCGCGATGAGCGCCCAGGGCCAGGCCATGGCGCCGAGCGGCGTGCTCGGCGGTGGCGTCCTGAAGGTGGACGACTACGCCGCCTTCCTCGCGGCCGAGTACCTGGCCGCCTATCTCCCGTCCGGCGGCGCTGCGGTCAAGGTAGCCGTGGTGGGCGACGGCAGCGCGGCGGACCGGCTCGATGCGGCGCTGGCCGGCGCTGCGGCGGAGCACCGCGGCCTGTATGTCAGCCTGTCCGCCGAGTCGACGCGGGTGCACATGGTGGACCAGATCTACTTCGCCGTCGCCCGCGCCGTCGACTGGGAAGGACTGGCCGCTGACCGGGTCCGCACCGCGTACCGGGAGGCGGCCTTTCCCGTTCCCGACGGCGTCGGACTGGCTGTCGCCGAGGTCGCCCGCCATCATGACGTCGATGTCCGCGAGCTCTACCGCAGCGTGCGCCGGCTGCTGGAGCGCAGCCTGCTGGGCAATCCGGTGCTGTCGGCCGAGATGGGCCGGGCGATGCTGCGGCTCGCGCAAGCCCACCTGGGTGCCGGGGATGTTGATGCGGCCGAGCATGACGCAGTGCTCAGCTGGCTGCGCGGCGAGCTGCGCTCGGTGAGTGCGCTGCGGTCGGCCCTCATTTACGCGCGGATCGGCAGGCACAACGCCCGGGAGATGATCACCTCGACGGCCGCGCTGCTGCTCGCGGCGGGCCACGGCGGGCTCGTTATTCATCTTGACTACGGCAGGATCGCGGAGGTCCGACGGCCGCCAGCCGAGGCCAGGTCGGGTTTTTACTACTCGAAGGCCGCGGCGCTGGACGCCTACGAGGTCCTGCGGCAGTTCATCGACGCGACCGACGAACTGCGCGGCGTCCTGGTCATCGCGGTCGTGCCGCCGCTGCTGATGACCGACGAGCTGCGCGGCCTGCCCGCGTACACCGCCCTGCAGCTGCGGGTGGCCGATGAGGTCAGGGACCGGCGCCGCGCCAATCCGTTCGCGGCGCTTGTCCGTCTTGAGGTCCGGCTGGAGGCCGTGTCATGACCGCGACGATGACCGGCGAACTCGTCGCCCGCCGCCGGGCCGTGGAGGCGCTGCGCTCCGGCGTGCCCAGCTGGGACGCGGTCGCCGTGCTCGGCTCCGGGCAGCCGGCTGCCGAAGACCAGTTCAGCGCGCTGCTTGACCGCGTGCGCGAGGGCGGCCGGCCTGCGGGCGGGCCGTCTGGCCTGCTGCTCGGCGGCGGCTTCGGCGCCGGGAAGAGCCACCTGCTCACTCATCTCAGCCATCTGGCCATGGCGTCGGAGTTTGTCGTGAGCACCGTGGTGATCAGCAAGGAGACGCCGCTACACGACCCGGTGAAGACGTTCAGGGCCGCGATCGCGGGCGCGCTCGATCCGGTCCGCTCGCACGGGGTGCTGGCCGACTCGGCCGCCTCACTTGATCAGGACACGCCGGGATACGCGGAGCTGAGCCGCTGGGTCAACTCCCCGGCGAGCGGCCTGGACGAGCGCTTCTCGGCGACCCTGCTGTGTCACGAGCGGCTTCGCGGCGGCGAGGTACCCGGCAGCGATGAGACGCATCGACGCGCTGGTGCGGTTCTGGGGCGGCGAGCCGCTGCGGATGCCTGACCTGCGCCGGGCGCTGAAGTCCGTCGGCGCAGCCGGGCTCTACAGCTTCACCCCGATCAGCGCGCGGGAACTGGCCCGCCAGCGGTTCCGGTTCGCCGGCCGGCTGCTGCGCGCTGCCGGGCACGCAGGCTGGGTAGTCCTCTTCGATGAGGTGGAGCTCATCGGCCGCTACTCCGTGCTGCAGCGCGGCCGGTCCTATGCCGAGCTGGCCCGGTGGCTCGGCAATGATGCCGCCGACCCAGGGACACCGCTCCTCGCCGTCCTCGCGATGACCGATGACTTCGAGGCACTCAGCCGACCAGGGTCTTGACCGCACTGGTCAGGCTGGCCAGGGCCGTCTTGGCGTCGGCGAAGTACATGCTGGTCTTGGGATCGGAGTACAGCTCGTTGTCGATGCCCGCGTAGCCGTGGCCCATCGACCGCTTGATCACGATGATGCTCTTGGCCTGGTCCACGTCCAGGATCGGCATGCCCGAGATGGCCGTCCCCGGGCGCCGGGCGGCCGGGTTGGTGACGTCGTTGGCGCCGATCACCAGCACCACATCGGTCCGGCTGAACTCGGGGTTGATCTCCTCCATCTCCTTGAGCTGCGGATACGGCACGTTGGCCTCGGCCAGCAGCACGTTCATGTGCCCGGGCATCCGGCCCGCCACCGGGTGGATGGCGTAGCTGACCTCCACGCCGCGCGACTCCAGCAGGTCGGCCAGCTCGGCGACCGCGTGCTGGGCCTGCGCGGCGGCCAGGCCGTAGCCGGGCACGATGATCACCTTGGACGCGTAGGCGAGCTGGATGGCCGCGTCGTCGGCCTCGATGGCGCGGACCCCGGCGCTGGCCCCCGGCAGCACGGCGGCCGCCGAGTCGCCGGTGCCGAACCCGCCGATGATGATGTTGGGTATCGAGCGGTTCATGGCGTCGGCCATCAGCTTGGTCAGGATCCCGCCGGAAGCGCCGACGAGCGCGCCCGCGATGATCAGCGCCCAGTTGCCGATAACGAAGCCGGCCATCGCGACCGCCGTCCCGGTGAACGCGTTCAGGAGCGAGATCACCACCGGCATGTCGGCGCCGCCGATCGGCATCACCATCGACACCCCGAAGGCGAGCGAGACCACGATGACGACCCCGAGGAGAGGCAGGCTCGGTGCGCCGATCAGGTAACCGCCGACGCCCAGCGCGACCGCCGCGAGCAGCAGGTTGACCACGCGCGAGCCGGGGAACGTGACCGGCGCCGAGGTGATCAGCCCCTGCAGCTTGCCGGCCGCGATGATCGACCCGGAGAACGTGACCGCGCCGATGATCACGTCCAGCAGGGTGGTGACCGTGATCGAGCCCGCCACGCCATGGCCGGCATCAGCCAGCCGCATGTAGTCGTGGATGCCGACCAGCGCCGCCGCTCCGCCGCCGACCGCGTTGAAGATGCTGACCAGCTGCGGCATGGCCGTCATCTGGACGGTCCGGGCCAGGTACAGTCCGGCCCCGGCGCCGACCAGGGCACCGGCCAGCATCACGATCCAGCCGGTCGCGCTGATCGCGCCCGAGTGGATGATCAGGGCGAGCGTGGCCGCGATCGCCGCCGTCATGCCCGCCGTGGACACCTGGTTACCGCGGCGGGCCGTGGCCGGGTTGTTCATCAGGTGCAGGCCGAGCACGAAGCACGATGCCGCGAGGACGTAGATCAGCTGGATGGTGCTATTGAACCCGCTCACGGCTGCTTGCCATTCTGTGCCGCGGCCGCACCGGGCCGCTTACGGAACATCTTGAGCATCCGGCCGGTCACCACGTACCCGCCGACGACGTTCATCGCGGCGAACGCGGCTGCCACGAACGCGATGATGTAGCCGATCGGGTTGTTGGCGGTGACGGCGATCAGCATGGCGCCGACCAGCACGATCCCGTGAATCGAGTTGGCCGCCGACATCAGCGGCGTGTGCAGGGTGGCCGGGACCTTGCTGATCACCTCGAAGCCCACCCACAGGCTGAGCACGAAGATAACCAGGTCAGTCAGCAGCGCCGTCGACACGGGCAGGACCTCCAGCGGAATCGGACGGAGCGGGCTCGGCGTGCGCGAGCGCGGGGTGGACGACCTGCCCGTCCATGGTGACGACCACGCCGGCGTGGATCTCGTCGGACAGATCGATGGCCAGGGCACCGTCCTTCATCATGTACTGCAGCAGGGCGCTGATGTTGCGCGCGTACATGGCCGAGGCGGCGGCCGGCATGGTGGACGGCAGGCTGCCGGCGCCGACCACGGTGATGCCGTTCTCCGTGCTCACGGTCTCATCCGGCCGCGAGCCCTCGACGTTGCCGCCCAGGTCGCTGGCGCCCATGTCGATCACCACGGAGCCCGCGGCCATCGACTTGAGCGCGTCGGCGGTGACGAGCACCGGCGGCCGCCGGCCGGGCACCTGCGCGGTCGTGATCACGACGTCATGGCGGGCGATGTGCCCGGTCAGCTCGTCCTGCTGGGCTTGCCGCTCGTCCTCCGTCAGCGCGCGGGCGTACCCGCCGTCCCCGGAGGCCGGCCCGACCGCCGTCAGCTCGAGGAAGGTCGCGCCGAGCGACTCCACCTCGGTCCTCGTCTCCGGCCGCACGTCGTAAGCGGTCACCACGGCACCGAGCCGCCGGGCCGTTCCGATCGCCTGCAGTCCCGAGACCCCGGTCCCGAGCACCAGTACCCGGGCCGGCCGGGCCGTGCCCGCCGCCGTGATCAGCAGCGGGAAAAACCGGCCGAACGTGGCCGCCGCCAGCACTGCCGCTTTGTAGCCGGCGATATTGGCCTGGGACGACAGCGCATCCATGACCTGCGTCCTGGACAGCGTCCGCGGGATCAGGTCGAGGCTGATGGCCGTTGCGCCGGTGGCGGCCAGCCGGTCGGCCAGCGCCGGATCGGTGAGCGGCGCCAGCATCCCGAACACGGCCTGACCGGGCCGCAGCCGGGAGATCGCCTGCTCGTCCGGGCGTCCCACCATGAGGATGACGTCGGCCTCGGCGGCGACCTCCGCGCCGGAGACGATGCTCGCGCCAGCCTCGGCATAGGCGCCGTCCGCGAACCAGGCCTGGTCACCGGCACCGGACTCCACCAGGACCTCGAGGCCGGCGGTGCGCAGCTTGGCCACCGCCTCGGGCACCAGCGCGACGCGCCGCTCGCCGGGCGCGGCCTCCTTGATGACAGCTACCTTCATAGGCGGACCTCAGACTTAAGGACCTGGACACATCAGGGGAATAGGGGCAGGTCAGGGATGCGGCCAGCCTAGCCGGGCGCAATTCACAGTATGGACCTTACCGGGCGGGCCGACCGCCCGCGCCCGCTGGCTCCGGGGTCTGTGACCAGGGAGGCGAGGCGGGGATGCTCTCCGGTGACAAAGTCCGGCGTGCTTCCCTTGTGCCGGGCCGGGTCGGATTTCAAGGCCATCGTCAACGGCGAGAAGAAGCTCAGCCCGAGCAAGGGGTAGCGCAAGCGGCGAGCGGCGCCCGGCGCCGCTCGCCGCTGGGCGCCGCGCACGCACGCACGCGCGGCTGGCCTGGCCCTGCCTGGTCGGCGCGGCCCGGGGCGCTTCTGCGACCCGGCCGACGGCACCGTCACCGTGAACGGCGCCGTACTCGCCGGTTTCCGTCGCTGGATCAGCACCCCCTGCGTCCCAGCAGCCCACCCGTAGAGCGGCCGGAAATAGCGGTTAAGATTTCGCCGGTTTGCGCCCCGCCAGAACCGGCGAAATCTTAACCGCTAACTCGATCTTGAGTTTGCTGCCGCTGGCCTGGCCTGGCCTGGCCTGGTCAGCGCAGGCCGGGGCGCTTCTTCAGGGCCGTCTGCAGGAGCCGGTCGATGAGCTGGCCGAACGGCAGGCCGCTGGCCTCCCACATCTTCTGGAAATACGACGCGGGTGACAGGCCGGGAATCGTGTTGATCTCGTTGATCACGATCTGCCCGGCGGGCGTGTAGAAGAAGTCAACCCGGGCGAGTCCCTCGCAGGACACCGCATCGAACGCCTCGGCCGCGAGCCGGCGGATCTCGTCGCGGGCGGCGGCCGGAATGGGCGCCGGGATCGCCATGCCGCTGGCCTGGTCCAGGTACTTGGCCTCGAAGTCCCAGAACTCCTCACCGCCCTCGATGAGCAGCTGGCCGGGCAGGCTGGTGTCCGGCGGCCCGCCATCCAGGCCCTCAAGCACCGAGCACTCGATCTCCACCCCATCGATGGCGGCCTCGACGAGCACCTTCGGGTCGTAGCTCCGCGCCGTCTCGATCGCCGCATGCAGCCCCGCCAGGTCCGTGGCCCGGGACGTGCCGATGCTCGAGCCGCCCCTGGCCGGCTTCACGAAGAGCGGCCAGCCGAGCTCGGCGATCGCGTCAAGCACCCGCTTGCGCTCTGGCTGGGGTGACTCGCCGTCCGGGCCCAGCGTCTCGCGGTCCGCGCTCAGGGTCTCGCCGTCCGGGCCCAGGGTCTTGCCGTCCGGGCCCAGTGCCCGGCGGCCGCGGCCGCCCGGCCAGTCACGCTCGCGCACCACGACATGCGGGCCGACCGGCAGGCCGCGGGCCGCGAAGATCATCTTCATGTATTCCTTGTCCATGCTGACCGCGCTGGCCAGCACGCCCGCCCCCACGTAGCGGATGCCGGCCATCTCCAGCAGGCCCTGGATGGTGCCGTCCTCACCGAACGGGCCGTGCAGGATAGGCAGCACCACGTCGACCTCGCCGAGCAGCTGCGGGATCTGCCCGGGCGCCGAGGCGGCCAGCGCGCCGGCGGACTGGGCGGCCCAGGGGACGATCGGCCCGCCCGGCCCGGCGACCGCCTCCACCGACGGCAGCTCGCCGCCGGAGATGGCCAGCCGGCCCGGCTCGTCCGCCGCGAGCACCCAGTTGCCCTCCCGGGTAATGCCGACCGGAATGACCTCGTAGCGGTCCCGGTCGATGGCGCCGAGCATGTTCCCGCCGCCCATGCAGGACACGGCGTGCTCAGGGCCCTTCCCCCCGAACACGACCGCCACCCTGATCTTCCGCTGCACGCTCACGCTTCCTCCTGTCATGCCCCCGTCCGGGGGAGGCCTCCGGGCCGCTGCTTAGACGCCGCCGGATCAGACACCGCTGGGTTAGACGCCGCTGGGTCAGCTGCCGTTGCGTCAGACGCCATAGCGTTCCGGCTTCGCGGTGCGGCTGGCGAGCAGGACTGCCGCCTCGCCGACCTCGAGCCCGTCCCTGATGACCGCCACCATGACCTCCGTGATCGGCATCTCCACGCCATGCCGGTGCGCTAGCTCCAGCACGGACTGAGACGACTTGACGCCCTCCGCGACCTGGCGGGTGGCGGCGATCACGTCGGCGATCGGCATCCCCCGGCCCAGGTTCTCGCCGAAGGTGCGGTTGCGGGACAGCGGCGAGCTGCAGGTCGCGACCAGGTCGCCCATCCCGGCCAGCCCGGCGAACGTGTGCGAGTCGGCGCCGAGTGCGCCGCCGAGCCGGGCCGTCTCGGCCAGCCCCCTGGTGATCAGCATGGCCCTGGTGTTATCGCCGAGGCCCATGCCGACGGAAATCCCGACGGCCAGTGCGATGACGTTCTTGACCGCGCCGCCCAGCTCGCAGCCGGTCACGTCCGGGTTGGTGTAAGGGCGGAAGTAACCGGCATGGCAGGCCCGCTGCAGGCGCTCGGCCGCCAGCTCATCGGTGCAGGCCACCACGGTCGCGGCGTACTGGCGCTGGGCGATCTCGCGGGCCAGGTTCGGCCCGGAGACGACCGCGATCTGGCTGGCGGGCATGCCCGTCACCTGGCCGATGACCTCGCTCATCCGGTTGCAGCTGCCGAGCTCGATGCCCTTCATCAGGCTGACGAGCAGCGCACCGGGCGGCAGCAGCGGGGCCCAGCTGGCCAGGTTCTGCCGGAGTGACTGCGCGGGGACCGCGAGCACGACCAGGTCGGCGCCCTGCAGTGCCTCGGCGGGATCCGCCGTCACCCGCAGCGCCTCGGCGAGGGTGATTCCCGGCAGGTAATCCGCGTTCTGGCCGGTTGAGCTGATCGCTGCGCTGAGTTCCGGCCGCCGGCACCAGAGCACCGCCGGGGTACCGGCATCGCAGAGCACCTGAGCGAACGTCGTTCCCCACGATCCGGCGCCCATCACCGCGGCCTTCACGGTGGCGTGGCCCCGGGTGCGGGCGAGTCGTCGGGGTGCCCCGTTATGGCGGTTTTCTGTCCTTCGCCGGCCGCGGCCGATTCCTGGCTGGCCTGCGCGCTGGCCTGCTCCTGCCGGGCCTTGCGGCGGGCGATCGCCGGATGGTACGGCTCGGCCGGCGGCTCCAGCCCGCGCAGCTCGCCCAGCAGGCGGGTGATGTCGGCCATGATGACGGCGGTGGCCGCGCGCAGCGTCTGGCTGGTCAGCGGCTGGCCGGCGAACGCGGACAGGTCGACCGGCGGGCCGGCCAGGATATGCACGGTCCGGCGCGGCAGCACGTGCGGCTTGAAGCTCCCGTACGGCAGGACGTCCTGGGCTCCCCAGTGCGCCACCGGGATCACCGGCGCGCCGGTGGACAGGGCCAGCCGGGCCGCCCCGGTCTTGGCCACCATCGGCCACCGGTCCGGGTCCCGCGTGACGGTCGCCTCGGGGTAGAAGATGACGCACGCGCCGTTCCGCAGGCCCTCCTCGGCGTCCCTGAGCACGTTCGCGGCGTCGGCCTGGCCGCGGTACACCGGCAGCTGGCCGAGCCATCGCATCAGCGGGCCGAGCCCCTTGACGTCGAAGAGCGACGATTTGGCCAGGAACACCGGATAACGGCCGGCCCGGTCGCTGAATATGGACAGGGCCAGCACGTCCGCGTACGACAGGTGATTCGCGGCCAGGATCATGCCGCCGTCGGCCGGGAAATGCTCGAGACCGTGCCGGTCGATCTTCATCAGCGACGGGATCAGCGGCCGCAGGATGATCTTCGAGACTCCCCGCCAGGCACGGGAGTAACTTCCGGCAACGCGCTCGCTCATCTGGTCAGTCTCGCGGTTCGCCCGGCATTGTGTCGAGGCGGGCCCGCGAGCGGGCTTGGCGGGCGTGGCGGGCGGCCCTCGGCCGGGCGGAGCCGGCCGGGCGGGGCGGGCTCGGTGTCCGGGCCCGGTCAGCGGGCAGGCAGGATCAGACCTATGTCCCAGGCAACCCCGCTCCGCTGGTCGCTGGTCATCCCCGTCAAGGTCCTGGCCCTGGCCAAGTCCCGGCTAAGTGAGCTGGCCGGGCCGCGCCGGGCCGAGCTGGCGCTGGCGATGGCGGCGGACACGGTCGCGGCGGTGGTCGCCTGCCCGGCCATCGCCGTGGTGATCGTGGTGACCGACGATGACGCGGCCGGGGCCGAGCTAGCCGGGCTGGGCGCCGTTATCGTTCCGGACGAGCCGGCCGCCGGGCTCAATCCCGCGCTGGTCTTCGGCGCGGCCTATGCGGCCGGGCGCTGGCCGGGCCAGGGCCGGGCGGGACTCGCCGCGGACCTGCCCGCGCTTGACCCGGCGGAAATCGGCCGGGCGCTGGCCGCGGCGAGCAGGTGGCCGGAGGCGTTCGTGCCGGACGCCGCGGGCTCGGGCACGACGCTGTACACGGCGGGGCCAGCGGCGGAGTTCTGCCCGCGGTTCGGTCCCGGGTCGCGCGACCGGCACCGGGCGGGCGGCGCGGCCGAGCTTGACCTCGGTGACGTGCCCGGGCTGCGGCGGGACGTAGACACGCCGGCCGACCTGCGCAGTGCAGCCGGGCTGGGGCTCGGGCCGCGAACCTCGGCCCTGGCCGCGGAGCTGGCTTTATCGGGGTAGCGCAGCCGGTCGCCCCGTGCGCCCGGGGTAACGCGGCCCGGTATCGCCGGTTTCCGTGGTAGCGCAGCCCGGCTAGTCCGTGCGTCAATGATGCAACCGCAATTGCGGTTCGGGCGTCAGAATGGCGAGGGCTGCTACCGCCGGGCGGCAGCTGCGGACTCAGTTTCAACGGAGGCACGTGATGATAGGCCGCCTTCACCTGACCGCCGCAAGGCGGCCGTCCGAGCCGCTGCCGTCCGGCCGGGTCATCAGCGCGGTGGTGAGCGGAGCTGCCGTGCTGCTTCTCGCGGCCTGCGGGTCGCCCTCGTCGGATCCCGCTGCCGCCGCTGCCGGGCATGGCACGGCCGTGGCCTCGGCTTCCGCGTCCACTTCCGCGCCAGCGCCGGCACCGTCCGCCGGGGCGCGCACCGCGCCGCCCAGGTTCTTCGCCGATCTCATCCAGGGTGAACCAGGCGGCCGGAGCCAGCTGCAGGTGCGGGACTCGGCCACCGGCCGGCTCGTGGCCCAGGACCGGCAGATCCTGGCCAGCGGCCTGGCCGCGCTGGCCGGCGGCCGTACCTTCGTGGTCGCGGAGCAGGCCGGGAACTCGTGTTTCACCCGGCTCTACCGGCTGCGGCTGAACGGCCGCGGGCAGCCGGGCCAGCCGGTCCCGCTGCCGGTACCCAGGCTGCACGGCGTGCTGGTCTCCCTGACCGCCAGCGGGACCGGAAGCATGCTGGGCTACGCCACCAGCGGCTGCTCGAAGGGCGAGCCCGGCTTCATCGGGGTCATTCACGTCCCCAGCGGGCGCACCACGCGCTGGAGCCGGGTGAACCTGGGCGACGGGAACCCGGGGAACGTGGCCCTGAACGGCGCACTGTCGCTGTCGTCAAACGGCCGCCTGCTCGCCTTCCCGGCGCTCAGGCTGTCCGCGAACTCGACGGTCACCGGGCAGGACGTGCGGGTACTGCCCGTCGACGCGCCGCCCGGCACCGTGGCCCAGCGCAGCCGCATCGTCCGGGCCGGCCCTTACCCGCCCGCGCACCCGCTGCTGGCCTCCGCGGTCCTCAGCCCCGACGGCCGAACTCTCTACACCTGCACGGCCCTGGCCCCGGCGGGTCATGCCGTGCGGCTCTCCGCCGACGACAGCAGCGGGCGGCTGCGCCGGACCCTGGCCACGCTGAGCGTGCCCCGCTCGGCCCGGGCCGCCGCGGGTACCTGCCCGATCGCGCTTGACGGGCATGGCCGGTACCTGCTGGTGCCGTATGCGGTCCGCTACCCGCCGGATCCGCAGGCGGGCCCGGAGGTGCGCGTCGCCATGATGGACATTTCCACCGGGCGGATAACGGTCCTGCAGGTCAGCCTGCCCGCGGGCGGCATGCAGCCCGCCAGCGGATTGCTCATTGCCTGGTGAGGATGGCGCATCGGCCGCTGCGGACGGCCTGGAGGCCGGCCGCTAGATGTGCACGATCGGGCAGGTCAGCGTCCTGGTGATCCCGGACACCGCCTGGATCTGGGCGACCACGAGCTTGCCGAGATCGTCGACGTTGTCGGCCTGGGCCCGGACAATCACGTCATAGGGCCCGGTGACGTCATCCGCCTGGGTAACGCCGGTGATCGCGCCGATGTGCACGGCAACATCGGCGGCCTTGCCGACCTCTGTCTGAACGAGGATGTACGCCTGCACCATGCGGTCCTCCCGGGGCGCCAGTGTGATCGCCACGCTACCTTAGGTACCGGGCGGCCTAACGGGCAAGGGCCCCGGTTAACGGCCTGGCCGGGAGGCTCTCATCACCGTCGCGGATCTGGGCGAGTTCGGTCTCATCGCGGCGATGCAGGCCCTGCTGCCCGTGGGCGAGGCCCAGCTCGTTGGCATCGGCGACGACGCGGCGGTGCTCCGGGCGCCCGACGCCCGGGTCGTGGCGACCATGGACCTGCTGGTCGAAGGCCGGCATTTCCGCCGCGACTGGTCATCGGCGGTGGACGTCGGCTGCAAAGCGGCCGCGCAGAACCTGGCCGATATCGCGGCGATGGGGGCGGCCCCGACCGCGCTGCTGGTGGGCTTCGCGACGCCGGGTGACGTGCCGGCGGCATGGGCGCGGGACCTGGTCCGCGGCCTGGCCCAGGAGTCCGCGCGGGCGGGCGCGTCCGTGGCCGGCGGCGACGTGAGCAGCGCCGACACGATCATGATCGCGGTGACGGCGCTCGGCGACCTGGCCGGGCGTGATCCGGTCACCAGGGGCGGCGCGCAGCCGGGGGACCAGCTGGCGGTCGCGGGCCGGCTGGGCCGCTCGGCCGCCGGGCTCGCCCTGCTGGAGGCCGGCCTGACCCGGCCCGCCGGGCCAGTAGCGGCGCACCGCCGGCCGAAGCCGCCGTACCGGTCCGGGCCGCAGGCGGCGGCCCTGGGAGCTACCTCGATGATCGACACCAGTGACGGGCTGGTGCAGGATCTCGGCCACGTGGCCGCGGCCAGCGGAGTGCGGATCGATATCGAGACCGCGCGCCTGGCCGACGATCCGCAGCTCCGTGCCGCGGCGGCGGCCCTGGGCCACGCGGACTGGCTCGGCTGGGCCCTGGCCGGCGGCGAGGATCACGCCCTGGTAGCGACCTTTGCGGCCAGCACCGAGCTGCCGGGAGACTGGTCGGTGATTGGCTCGGTCAGCACCGGCAGCGGAGTGCGCGTGGACGGGCGGAGTCCGCGCGGGCGCGGCGGATGGGATCATTTCCGCTGAACGGGCAGCAATCACTTCCGGCATCTGATCGACTACATTCTCATGCGCTAGTTCGCGGGAAAGTTGCTTGGTAAATCTGATGCCACGACACCGAAAAGGCCAGGCCGGGCAGTCGTACCTGCCCGGGCCTGGGCCCGCCGTGCGCACCGTGCCCGCCGCCCGGACCCTGCGTCCGGGCGGCTCCCCGCGGGCCGGCCTGGCACGGGGCGGCCCGGGCTCAGGCGACCGCGGCGGGCGGCGCGGCCGGGCCGGAACGCCGGTTCCGGGCCGCCCGCCCGTTCCGGCTCGCCCGCCCGCTCCGGCTTGCTCGTCCGCTCCGGCCGGCCAGCGCGTTCCGCAGGCTCCGCCCGGTCCGCTCAGTCCGCCGGGCCTGGCCGGCCGGCCAGGCCCGCGGCAGGCTCATGACGCCCTGGCTCGCGGCCGGCGCGGGCGTCGTCGTGGCCGCCGTGCTCGCGCTGAACATGCCGCGCGCAGCGCTGACCTATAGCCAGACTGACCCGCGGGCGAATTGCCGGCCGCCATCCTGCGCTGGCGTCTCGCCGGGTCAGCAGCGGGGCGGCCCGGCGGCCAGGAACCCGGGCATGAAGCTCAAGCACGCTGGCCGGCCTGCTGTGACGGGAGCCACGCCGCCAGGACAGCTAGCCACCCCGGCGGCGAAAGGCCCGGGAACCCCGGCGCGTGCGGGGCACCCGAAGCCGCCGTACCCCGCCGCTCCGGCCGAAGTGCAGTACCAGACCATGCAGCGCTGGCCAGCCGGCTTCACCGGGCTGATCACGATCAGCAGCCAGTCGGCCCTCAGGAACTGGCGGCTGACCTTCAGGTACCCGGGCGCGGAAATCGATTCCGTCGCCGGAGCGAAATGGGTGGCCCGCGGCGACGGCGGGGTCGCGACGGCCGTCCCGTGGCCGTGGGGCCGGCCGTCGGGAAACGTCGTCAGGATCATGATTGTCGCCAACGGGACACCGGGTCAGCCGACGAAGTGCCGGTTCGACGGAACCCGGTGCAGTTTCGGCTGAGCCGGAACCTACCCTGGGGAGCATGCCGCCCACTCCGCCGTGCGTACTCGCGATTGCTGGCTCCGACTCGGCTGGCGGGGCCGGCATCCAGGCCGACCTGAAGACGATGCTCGCCCTCGGCGTGCACGGGATGAGCGTGGTCTGCGCGGTCACGGCGCAGAACTCGGTCGGCGTCCAGGGATACTGGGAAGTGCCGGCTGACTCGGTCCGCGCCCAGCTCGACTCGGTACTGGGCGACATCCCGGTGCACGCGGTCAAGACGGGGATGCTCGCGTCGGCGGCGATCGTGGAGACGGTGTCCGCCAAGCTGGCCGGCGTGCCCGCTCCGGTGGTGGTGGATCCCGTGGCCGTCTCGAAGCACGGGGACAGCCTGCTATCGGCCGGCACCCTGGAGGCGGTGAAGGCGCACCTGCTGCCGCTGGCGACGGTGCTCACGCCCAACCTGCTGGAGGCAGAGCTGCTGACCGGCAGCCGGATCACCGACGAGACGGGCATGCGGCGGGCCGCCGAGTCGCTCAGCTCGCTCGGGCCGCGCTGGATCCTGATCAAGGGCGGGCACCTGCCGGGCAATCCGGTGGACCTGCTGTTCGACGGCTCGGAAGTGACCCGGTTTCCCGGTCCGCGCATCGCCAGCCGCCACACGCACGGGACCGGCTGCACGCTGGCGTCCGCGATCGCGTCGTTCCTCGCGCTGGGCATGGGCATGCCGGCCGCCGTAGCAGCGGCTAAGGAGTACGTGACCGGAGCAATCGAGGCGGGTTTCCCGCTCGGCGCCGGAATCGGCCCGGTGGATCACGCCTGGCGGATACGCCAGCCGGTCAGCGGGTGATCTTGCCTGCCTTGATGCAGGACGTGCACACGTTCAGCCGCCGGGGAGTCCGGCCGACCATGGCGCGTACGCGCTGAATATTCGGGTTCCAGCGGCGCGGGGTGCGGCGGTGCGAGTAGGAAACGTTATTGCCGAAACCCGGCCTCTTGCCGCATACGTCGCAGACGGAAGCCACGGGATCGCTCCATTGGGGTGCTGGCCAGATAGGTCGTCGTCCCGGGGCTGCCCGGAACGGTCGTCGAAGGATATCCGACCGGTGCAGTTAGCGCGAGCCGGGCCGCGCGGGTTGCCCGTACCCTGCCTGTATGGCGGCGCTGGAGGTCCTGGACGGCATGGCCGTCAGGCGCTGGTTCCTGCTCGCCGCGGACGCGCTCGCGCAGACCAGGTCGGCCATCGACGCGCTGAACGTCTTCCCGGTGCCGGACTCCGACACCGGTACGAACCTGCATCTCACCCTGCTCTCCGCGGCCGACGCCGTGCAGGCCCTGCCGCCGGAAGCCGGGGCGGCCGAGGTCTGGCCGGCCGCGGCGCGGGGCGCGCTGCTCGGCGCCTGCGGCAACTCCGGGATCATCGTCAGCCAGCTGCTGCGCGGGCTGGCCGAGGTCTGCGCCCCGGCGCCGCGCTGTGACGGCGCGGTACTGGCCCGCGCGCTGGCGCATGCGGCGGCCATGGGGCGCGCGGCGGTGCGCCGGCCAGCCGAGGGGACGGTGCTGACGGTGGCCGATGCGGCCGCGCGGGCGGCGGCCGGCTCCTGCGCGACCCTGACGGCCGCGGTCGAAGCCGCGGCGGCGGGCGCCCGCGATGCGCTGGCCCGGACCCAGGGGCAGCTGGACGTACTGACGGCGAGCGGCGTCGTCGACGCGGGCGCGGCCGGGCTGTGCGTCCTGCTGGACGCCCTGACCGCCGCGGTCACCGGCAGCATTCCCGGCGCCTATGCGGTGCCGTCGGCCGCCGCGCGGCGGGCCGCGCCGGAGCAGGCCACGGTTTCCCCCGGCACGAGCGCGGGCCCCGGCGCCGTCGCAGGCCAGGGCGCCGCGGCCGGCCAAGGCGCTTCGGCCGGCCACGGCGTTGTCGGCGGCCATGGCGCCTCCGCCGGATATGAGGTCACCTACCTGCTGGAGGCGCCGGCCGAGGCGATCGCCGGGCTGCGGGACCGGCTCGACGGCCTCGGTGACTCGCTGGTGATCGTGGGCGGCGACGAGCTCTGGAACGTGCACGTCCATGTCACCGATGCCGGGGCCGCGATCGAGGCGGGATTGCGAGCCGGGCAGCCGCGGCGGATCACCGTGACCTTTCTCGGCACCGCGCCGCAGGCGGGCCGCCGGGTGGTCGCCGTCGCCGAGGGCGACGGGCTCGCGGCGCTGCTGCGCGGCGCGGGAGCGCTCGTCGTCCGGTATGACAGCGGCGACCGGCCGACTCCGCCGGCGCTCATCGCCGCCATCCGGCAAGCCGGGACGCCGGTCGCCGTCATCCCGAACGGGCCCCAGGTGGCGGCCGTCGCCGCCGCTGCGGCCGCGCACCTGGGCGATGAGGGGCTCGAGGTGTCGGTGCTCCCGGTCCGCGCCCCGGTGCAGAGCCTGGCCGCGATGGCGGTGCACGATCCGCTGCGGGCGTTCGGCGCGGACGTGGCCGCGATGACGGCGGCGGTCACGGCGATGCGGTATGGCCGGGTGGAGACCGGCGGGCCCGGCCGGGTGCTCGGCTTCGCCGGGGATGAGCTGGCGGTGACCGGAGACCGGCCGGGCGAGGTCGCGATCGCGCTGGCCGACCTCATGCTCGCGGCCGGCGGCGAGCTGGTCACCCTGATCGAGGGCACGGCCATTGACGGCGAGGACACGGCCGTCAACGGCCAAGACACGGCCATTGACGGCGAGGACACGGCCGGAGACCAGGCCGAGGGCAGCATCCGGAGCGCCCCCGATGGCGCGGCGGGAAGCCTGGCGGAGCTGGTCGCCGGGCACCTCAGTGCCACTTGCCCGGGGATCGAAACCGTCTGCTACGGCGGCGGCCCGGCTAGGCTGCCGCTCCTGATCGGAGTGGAGTAATCAGCGATGGCAAGCCTGCAGGATCCGCTCGGCCCGGTGGTGGGCGCGAAGGCCGCCAAGCGGCTGGCGGCCGCCCTCGACCTGCGCACCGTCGGCGACCTGCTCCGGCACTACCCGCGCCGGTACGAGAACCGGGGTGAGCTGACCGATCTGGCCTCGCTGCGGGACGGCGAGAACGTGACCGTGCAGGCCGAGATCGCGTCCGTCACCACGCGGAGAATGCGTAACCGGCCCGGGACGATTCTGGAGGCGGTGGTGACCGACGGCCACGGCCGGCTGTCGCTGACGTTCTTCGCCCGGGGCCGTCAGGACTGGCGGGAGCGGGTGCTCCGGCCGGGCCTGCACGGGCTGTTCGCCGGCCAGGTCTCCACCTTCCAGGGCAAGCGCCAGCTCTCTCATCCCGAGTACGAGCTGCTGGGCACCGAACCGGCCATCATCAGGGCGCACGATTACGCGACCGAGCTGATCCCGGTTTACCCGGCGGCCAAGGAGATCACGTCCTGGCAGATAGCGGACTCGGTCCGGCTGGCGCTCGATCTGCTCGACGTCCCCGAGGACCCGCTGCCGCGCGCCATCCGGGACCGCTACCAGCTGATCGGCCTGGCCGACGCGCTGCGCGGCATCCACCGCCCGGTGGACCGCCACGACGCGGACCGGGCCCGGGAACGGCTGAAGTGGGACGAGGCGTTCGTGCTGCAGGTGGTCCTGGCCCAGCGCCGGAAAGCGGCCATCGCGTTCTCGGCCGCCCCGCGCCCGCTGCGTCCGGGCGGGCTGCTGGCCGCGTTCGACGCCCGGCTGCCGTTCGAGCTCACCATCGGCCAGCAGCTCGCCGGCGCGACCATCGCGGACGAGATCGCCCTCGACCACCCGATGCACCGGCTGCTGCAGGGCGAGGTCGGGTCGGGCAAGACGGTGATCGCGATCCGCGCCATGCTGCAGGTCATCGACGGCGGCGGCCAGGCCGCGCTGCTCGCCCCCACCGAGGTGCTCGCGCAGCAGCATTACCGTTCGATCAGCGCGCTGCTCGGCCCGCTCGCCCAGGCGGGCCAGCTCGGCGGCGCGGAGCAGGCAACGCGCCTCGCCCTGCTGACCGGCTCGCTGGGGGCGGCGGCCCGCCGTAAGGCGCTGCTCGACGCCGCGTCGGGAAGCGCCGGGATCGTGATCGGCACCCACGCGCTGCTGGAGGAGAACGTGCAGTTCGCCGATCTAGGCCTGGTGGTCATCGACGAGCAGCACCGGTTCGGGGTCGAGCAGCGGGACGCGCTGCGCGAGAAGGCCGGCGATGGCCGGCCGCACGTCCTGGTCATGACGGCCACGCCGATTCCGCGCACGGTGGCGATGACGGTATTCGGCGACCTTGAGGTCTCCACCCTGACCGAGCTGCCCGCCGGCCGCGAGGCGATCAGCACGCACGTCGTGCCCGCCGCCGAGCGGCCCAGGTACCTGGAGCGGACCTGGCAGCGGGTCACCGAGGAGGCGGAAAAGGGCAGGCAGATTTACGTCGTCTGCCCGCGGATCGGCGATGACAGCCTGGCCGGAGATGGGGCGGCCGAGGAGAGCGCCGGCGGCCGGGCCGGGCCGGATGCGGCGGATGGCGACCCGGGGGAGGACGAGGCCAGGCGCCCGCCGGTCGCCGTTCTTGACCTCGCCGCCGAGCTCGGGCGCGGCCCGCTCGCCGGGGTGCGCCTGGCCGTCATGCACGGCCGGCTCCCGGCCGAGGAGAAGGATCGCGTGATGCTGGCCTTCGCGGCCGGCTCGGTCGACGTCCTGGTGACGACCACCGTGGTCGAGGTGGGCGTGGACGTGCCGAACGCCACCACCATGGTGATCATGGATGCCGACCGGTTCGGCGTTTCCCAGCTGCATCAGCTGCGCGGCCGGGTCGGCCGGGGTAGCCACGAGGGCTTGTGCCTGCTAGTCACCGAGGCCGAGGCGGGCGGCCCGGCGCGGCAGCGGCTGGACGCCGTGGCCGCGACGCTGGACGGGTTCAAGCTATCCAGGCTGGACCTGGAGCAGCGGCGGGAGGGCGACGTGCTCGGCGCGGCGCAGGCCGGGCGCAAGTCGAGCCTGAAGCTGCTGACCCTGCTGGCGGACGAGGAGCTGATCGGCCAGGCCCGCCAGGCGGCGACCGAGGTGGTGGAGGCCGACCCGGCGCTCGCCGATCATCCCGCGCTCGCGGCCGCGGTGGGCGCGCTGCTGGATCAGCAGCAGGCGGAGTTCCTGGAGAAGGCCTGAGGCGAGCAGCGAGATGACGCGCATCATCGCGGGGACGGCCGGGGGGCGGCGGCTGGCCGTTCCTTCCGGCCAGGGCACCAGGCCCACCAGCGACCGGGCCCGCGAGGGGCTGTTCGGCACCGTCACGGCCATCTGCGGCACGCTGCACGGCGCGCGGGTCCTCGACCTGTACGCCGGCTCCGGCGCGGTCGGCCTGGAGGCGCTGTCCCGCGGCGCGGCCGACGTGCTGCTGATCGAGGCGGACCGGCGCGCGATCGGCGTGATCCGCGACAACGTCGCCGCGGTGGGCCTGCCCGGGGCGCGCGTGCTGGCCGGCCGGGTGGAGCTCGTCCTGGCCCGCGGCCCGGGCGGCGAGCCGCCGCGCGACGTCGTCTTTGCCGACCCGCCGTACGCGATGCCCGACGCCGAGGTATCGGCCGTGCTCACCGCGCTGCTCGGGGCCGGCTGGCTGGCCCCGGGGGCGGTCGTCGCGGTAGAACGCGCGACCAGGTCAGGACCGCAGCAATGGCCGGCCGGGTATGCGGCGGACCGGGCCAGAAAATATGGCGAGGCAACTCTCTGGTACGGTCGCGCCGCAGGCGCGGTGCCGCCCGGGGCGCCGCCCCGGGCGCCGGCTGAGGCGCCGTGACGAAAAGGCGGGAACCTGGTGGTGCGTCGCGTCGTCTGTCCTGGCTCCTTCGATCCGGTGACCAACGGGCATCTCGACATCATCAGCCGGGCCGCCCCGCTGCACGACGAGGTCGTCGTCGCCGTGGGGGCTAACCTCGCCAAGAACGGGCTGTTCACGGTCGACGAGCGGATCGCCATGCTGGGCGAGGTCCTGGCCGGTTATCCCAACGTCCGGGTGGACAAATTCGATGGCCTGCTGGTGGACTTCTGCCGCGCCCACGACATCGCGGCGATCGTGAAGGGGCTGCGCGCGGTCAGCGATTTTGAGTACGAGATGACGATGGCGCAGATGAACTACAGCCTGGCCGGCATCGAGACGCTGTTCATGACGACCAACCCGCTGTATTCGTTCCTGCGCTCCAGCCTGGTCCGGGAGATCGCCAAGTACGGCGGTGATGTCAGCGGCCTGGTGCCCGCGCCCGTGCTCAGCCGGCTGATGGCACGCGCCCCGCGGTCCTGACGCCGCTGGCGGCCGCCCGCCCCCGGGCGCGCCTGACCGCGAATAGGGTGACTTCTCCCGCGAGTTGGGTTTCCGCAGACCGCCCGGTAGGCTGAGCGCCCGACACCAGAATTGACCATGCCTTTATTTGCCATGCCATATGTCAGCAGGAAACACGTGAAGCGCCTCGATCCTCGCCGCCCGCTTGTCTTCGACACGCGAGGGCTCGGGCCGGGTTCGGCGCGCGTCGAGGACCGCACCGTCCCGGCTCCGGCCGATCTGCGCGTCGAGCTGGTCAGCATCCCGGAGGGAGCTGACCTGCAGTTGCACGTTCAGCTTGAGGGGGTGTCGGAAGGCGTCCTGGTCACGGCCACGGTCACCGGCCCGCTGACGGGCGAGTGCGCCCGCTGCCTCGATCCGTTCACGTCCGCGACGGAAGTCAGGCTGCAGGAGCTCTACGCTTACGAGGCGGCCGGCGATGACGCCGCGGACGGCGATGACGCTGACCGCTACCTGCTGGCCGGTGACCTGCTCGATCTCGAGCCCGCCCTCCGGGACGCGCTGGTGCTTGAGCTGCCGCTCTCGCCGCTGTGCTCGGACGACTGCCCGGGACTGTGCGTGCAGTGCGGCGTCCGGCTGGCGGATGCGGGTGCCGGACACGGCCACGCCACCGACGGCGCGGAACAACAGGACAGACCAACGCCGGACGGGATATCCGTACCGGAGCTTAGGAAGGAGTGCTGAGGTGGCCGTCCCGAAGCGGAGAATGTCACGCAGCAATACCCGGTCGCGCCGCGCTAAGTGGAAGGCCACGGCGCCTGCGCTGGTGAGCTGCCCGCAGTGCCGCGATCCCAAGCTGCCGCACACGGCGTGCCCCACCTGCGGCACCTACAACCGGCGCCAGGTGATCACTCCGTCCTGAGGCGGCGGGGAATCGCCTGGCTTTCGGAGCCGCCCGCTGCGGGAAGGAGGACAGCGTGAGTGGCGCGTCGCACAACGGCCAGGCTGCGGAATCAGATGGCGCGGAGCTGCTTGCCGCCCTTGATGTGCAGCTCGGCGAGCAGATGCTCGAACGCGCCCTGACGCACCGGTCCTACGCCTACGAGCATGGCGGCCTGCCCACCAACGAGCGGCTGGAGTTCCTCGGCGACGCGGTGCTCGGCCTCATTGTCACCGGCACTCTCTTCTGCGATTTCCCTGATCTCCCCGAGGGCCAGCTGGCCAAGCTGCGCGCGGCGGTCGTCAATATGCGCGCCCTGGCCGGGGTAGCCCGCGGCCTCCGGCTGGGTGACTACGTTTACCTGGGCAAGGGCGAGGAAAGCACCGGCGGCCGGGACAAGTCCTCGATCCTCGCCGACACGCTGGAAGCCGTGATCGGCGCCGTCTACCTCGACCGCGGCCTGACCGCCGCGGACGCCCTGGTGCACCGGCTCTTCGACCCGGTGATCGCCCGCTCGGCCCGGCTGGGCGCGGGCCTGGACTGGAAGACCTCGCTGCAGGAGCTGACCGCGGCGGAGCTGCTCGGCGTGCCCGAGTACCACGTGGAGGAGAGCGGCCCGGATCATCAGAAGTCGTTCCGCGCGTCGGTCTGGATAGGCGGGCACAGCTACGGATCGGGCGAGGGGCGCTCCAAGAAGGAAGCCGAGCAGCAGGCGGCCGAGGCGGCCTGGAACCTGATCAGCGCGGAGTCCTTCACCCCGGGCCCGCCGGACGACGGCAACGGCTCCGGCCGGCCGGACTAGCTGGTGCCCGAGCTCCCTGAGGTCGAGACCGTCCGGCGCGGCCTGCAGCAGCACGTAGCCGGCCGGACCATCGACTCGGTGCAACTGCTTCACCCGCGCGCCGTACGGCGCCACCTGGCCGGACCCGATGACTTCGCGGCCGCTGTCCGCGGGCAGGTCATCACCGGCGCCCGCAGGCGCGGCAAGTACCTCTGGCTGCCGGTGGGCGACGACGACGCGGTGCTGGCCCATCTGGGGATGAGCGGCCAGTTGCTGCTCGGGGACCCGGACCGGCCGCTGTCCCCGCACGTCCGGGCCCGGTTCACCTTTCGCGACGCGGGGGCCGATCTGCGCTTCACCGACCAGCGGACCTTCGGCCATCTGGCCTTCGCGCCCGGCGGGGCGATCCTTCCCCCGGCTATCGCGCATATCGCGCCTGATCCGCTGGAGCCCGGCTTCGACCTGCCCGCGCTGACCGCCAGGATCCGGGCCCGCCGGACCGGGATCAAGCGGGCGCTGCTGGACCAGTCGCTGGTCAGCGGAATTGGCAACATCTACGCCGACGAGGCGCTCTGGCGGGCGCGGCTGCACTGGGCGCGCCCGTGCGAGACGCTGACGCGGGGCGAGATCGCCCGCCTGTTCGCGGCGGTGCAGGAGGTATTCGCGGACGCGCTCGGCGCCGGGGGCACCTCGTTCGACAGCCTGTACGTGAACGTGAACGGGGAAAGCGGCTACTTCGAGCGGTCCCTGGCGGTCTACGGCCGGGCCGGCCAGCCCTGCCGCCGGTGCGGCACTCCGGTGCGGCGCGACCCCTTCATGAACCGGTCGTCCTACAGCTGCCCGAAGTGCCAGCCCCGGCCGCGGCGGGCCCGGTGGTGAGATACCGGTGGTGAGATGCCCGTGGTGAGATACCGGTGGTGAGAGACCCGGTAGTGAGATGACCAGCGGTGAGACGGCCAGCGGTGAGATCATCAGCCGGGAGATGACCAGCCCCGGCAGCTACCCCGCCGACGGTGCGCCCGCCCGGCTCACCGCCTGGGTTGCCGGGCGCGTCCAGGGCGTCGGCTTCCGGTGGTGGGTGCGCGCGCGGGCGCTGGAACTCGGCCTGGTCGGCTCGGCCGAAAACCTCGAGGACGGCCGGGTGAAGGTCATCGCCGAGGGCCCGGCGGCGCGCTGCGGCGAACTGCTGGCCCTGCTGGCGGCCCCGGGCGCGCCCGGGCACGTCACCAGGGTGACCCAGCGCTGGGATGACCCGCATGGTGGCCTGGACGGCTTCACGGAACGCTGACCGGCCGGCCGCCATCAAGACCGGGGATGAACGCGGCACCCGTGGTTCCTGCCGTCGGCAGGCGCGTCTCCCGGTGGCTGCGGCCGGCCCGCGAGGCCGCTGGCGAGGAGCCCGAGAGGGGCCGCGTGACCTGCGCGTTCTGTCAACTTGACCGGATACCCCCTGCGGTGGGACCATAGAACGCGTTACCCGCGCGCAGAGCCACGCGTCTTTACGCGACATAGCGTGCGCGCCCACTCTGGTCACTCAGTGTGGAGGACCTTTTACAATGGCGAAGGCGATACTCGGCCACGTCGGCGGGCCGGATCCCCGCATGGTCGCAGAAATGCGCCGACTTCAGCAACGTGTGCGTGACCTGGAAACTGCGCTCGTCAGGCTTCAGGAAGAGAACGACGCGCTCGCTGCGGAAGTTGGGCATGACCTGCTGATTCCGGTCCGGGAGCCCGTGCTCGCCTAGCGAGCGGCCCGCTGGTCACGAATTGCGGCGGGGATACCTGGAAGCAGGTGTCCCCGCTTCAGCCATGCCACCGGCCAGGCCCGGCCGCCTGGCCGGCGTTCCGGTGCCGGATGGGGCCGGCCGTGAGTTCCGTGGGTAGCGGCCGGGAACTCCGCAGGTAGTGGTAAATCCGGAGATAACCCCCCAGGCGTGCCACACGCCGCCGCGAATCCCCGGGCCGGGGCGCCGCTCGCGGTAAGGTTCGGAAAGGCTGGCCGGTCCCGGACAGCCCTGGCGGGGACGTGCGGTCCGGCGCGAAGGCACTGCGCAGCGCGGTTGCACTGCCCCGGCGGGGGACAAGACGCTGCCCGTGGTCACGGCACGGCAGGGCGGCGGCTGAGGAGGAAAACCCGCGGGTGTACCTGAAATCCCTCACCTTGCGTGGGTTCAAGTCGTTCGCCTCGGCCACGTCGCTGCGCTTTGAGCCGGGCATCACCTGCGTCGTCGGCCCCAACGGGTCCGGCAAGTCCAACATCGTGGATGCGTTCTCCTGGGTGATGGGCGAGCAGGGGGTCAAGACCCTGCGCGGCGGAAAGATGGAAGACGTCGTCTTCGCCGGCACCGCGGGCCGGCCCGCCCTCGGCCGTGCCGAGGTCACTCTCACCATCGATAACAGCGACGGCGCGCTGCCGATCGACTACGCCGAGGTCACGATCAGCCGGCTGCTGTTCCGGTCGGGGCAAAGCGAATACGCCATTAACGGCGACCAGTGCAGGCTCCTTGACGTGCAGGAACTGCTCTCCGACACCGGGCTCGGCCGCGAGATGCACGTCATCGTCGGGCAGGGTCAGCTGGATGAGGTGCTGAACGCTGGTCCTGAGGCCCGCCGGGCGCTGATCGAAGAGGCGGCCGGGGTGCTGAAGCACCGTAAGCGGAAGGAGAAGGCGCTCCGCAAGCTGGAGGCCATGCAGGTCAACCTGACCAGGCTGGTGGACCTTACCGGCGAGCTCGGGCGGCGCCTCAAGCCGCTCGGCCGCCAGGCCGAGATCGCCCGCCGGGCCGCGGTCATCCAGGCTGACTTCCGCGATGCGCGGCTGCGGCTGCTGGCCGACGACTACGTGACGCTGGCGGCCGAGCTTGAGCGGGACGAGTCAGACGAGGCGGCCGCGCTCGCCCGCCGGGCCGCACTCGAGCGGACCCTGGCGCAGGCGCGCGACCGCGAGGCCGAGCTTGACCTGGCCGAGCAGCAGCATGCGCCGCGCCTCGCCGCCGCGCAGCAGGCATGGTTCGCGCTCTCCGGGCTTTCCGAGCGGCTGCGCGGAGTGCTCGGGCTGGCCACCGAACGGCACCGGCACCTGACTGCCCCGCCGGAGCCGCAGCCGCCGGGCCGGGATCCGGACGAGCTCGACCGCGAGGCGGCGGGCCTGCGCCAGCAGGAGGCCGCGCTCGGTGAGCGGCTGGCGGCGGCACGCGAACGGCTGGCCGAGGCCGTCCGGGAGCGAACCGACGCCGAGGCGAGCTTGATCGAGACCGACCGGCGGCTGGCCGAGGACGCCAGGTCCGCCGTGGCCCGCGCGGAGCGGCTGGCCAGGCTCCGCGGCCAGGTCGAGGCCGCGCGCGCGACCGCGGCGGCCGCGGACGAGGAGGCCGGGCGCCTGGCCGAAGCCTTCGCCCAGGCCCGGTCCCGCGCCGAGCACGCACAGCAGCAATACGGGCAGGTCCAGGATCTCGTCTCCGGCCGCGACGAAGGCCGGTCGGACCTGGCGGCCGCGCATGAGCGGGCCAAGGCCGCGCTCGCCGAGGCGGCCGCCAAGGTGGCGGCGCGGCGCACGGCCGAGCATGCGGCCAGTGACCGGCGCGCCGCCCTGGGCGCGCGCACCGAGGCGCTGGAAGAGGCGGTCAGGCGCGGCGCGGACGGGTCCGGGGTGCTGCTGGCCGGCCAGGACCGGTTCGGGGGAGTGGTCGGCGCCTTCGCCGCCATGCTGACCGTGGAGGACGGTGCCGCCGACGCCATCGCCGCCGCGCTCGGCGCCTCAGCCACGGCCGTCGCGGTGTCCGGCCTGGACGAGGCGGCGGCAATCCTGGCCGCGCTCAAGGCTGAGGACGGCGGCCGGGCCGACCTGGTCATCGCGGCCGGGCGGCGCAGCGGCGACGGGGAAGCCGCCGGGGCTGGTCGCGCCGCCCCGGCCGGCCGTGCCGCGGCGGCGGCCGCGGCCGTGCCGCCGGGCGTCCGGCGGGCGCTGGACCTGGTAAAGGCGCCCGGCGAGTTCGCGCTGGCCGTCGAGGAGCTGCTGGCCGGGGTGGCGGTGGTCACCGACCTGGCCGAGGGCATCGGCTTGCTGCGGGCGCACCCGCAGTTGCGGGTGGTCACGGCCGATGGCGACCTGATCGGCGCGCACTGGGCGCGCGGGGGCTCCGCGGGAGCGCCGAGCCTGATCGGCATGCGCGCCGCCGCCCAGGAAGCGGCCGAAGCGCTGCGTGAGGCGGAAAGCAAGTGCCAGCGCGCCGAGCGCGACCTCGCCGATGCGGCCGACGAGGAGGACCGGGCCCGGCAGGTCACCGCGGCGGCGCTGGCCCGGCTGCAGGAGACGGATGCCGAGGCGGCGGAGATCTCCGGCCGGCTCGGCACGCTGGCCGGGGCCGCCCGGGCGGCCAGTGACGAGGCGGGCAGGCTGGCCGCGGGGATCGCGACGGCCGAGCGGGCCAGGGAAAACGACCGGGCCAGGCTGGCCGAGCTGGAGCGCGCCCTCGGCGTGGCCGAGGCGGACGCTGATGCCGCCCGGGCCGCCCAGGAGGTTCCCGCCGCGGCGGCGGGCGAGACGCGAGCCGACCGGGAGCGGCTGGTCGAGCTGGCCGTGGCCACCCGGAATGCCGAGATGGATGCCCGGCTGGATGTCCGGACGGTCGAGGAGCGGCTGCGGGCTATCACCGGCCGGGCGGATTCCCTGGCCGCTGCGGCTACGGCGGAACGCCAGGCCAGGCAGCGGGCCGAGGCCAGGCGCATCCGCCGCGAGAGCGAGGCCGCGCTGGCCAGCGCGGTGGCCGCGGGCGCGGGTTACGCCGTGGCCAGGATCGAGCAGTCGCTGTCCGTGGCGGACGCGGACCGGCAGGCCGCCGAGCTGGCCAGCAAGGGCCGCGATGACCAGCTGAAGGCGGTCCGCGGGCAGATCCGCGAGCTGTCCGGCGAGCTCGACCAGGTGGTGGACAGCGCGCATGGTGCGGAGATCGCCCGGGCCGCCCGCCGGATGCAGCTGGACCAGATCGCCACCCGCGCGGTCGATGAGTTCGCGGTCGACGCCGAGGCGCTCACCGCGGAGTACGGCCCGGGGGTCCTCATCCCGCAGGCCGACGAGAGCCAGCCGCCGCTGCCGTACGACCGGGCGGCCCAGGAACGGCGGGCCCAGGCCGCGCGGCGCCTGCTCGACCAGCTCGGCAAGGTGAACCCGCTCGCCCTGGAGGAGTTCGCGGCGCTGGAGGAGCGGCATGCTTTCCTCGTCACCCAGCTTGAGGACCTGAAGAAGACCCGCCGTGACCTGCTGACCGTGATCAAGGAAGTCGACGACCGGGTGCTGCAGGTGTTCGCGGCGGCCTACGAGGACACCGCGAGGGAGTTCGAGCACATCTTCGGCACGCTGTTCCCGGGCGGCGAGGGCAGGCTCGTGCTGACCGAGCCCGACGACATGCTCGTGACCGGGATCGACTTCGAGGCCAGGCCGCCGGGGAAAAAGGTGAAGCGGCTGTCGCTGCTGTCCGGCGGCGAGCGGGCGCTGACCGCCATCGCGTTCCTGGTCGCGATCTTCAAGGCCCGGCCCTCGCCGTTCTATGTCCTGGACGAGGTCGAGGCCGCGCTGGACGACTCGAATCTGCAGCGGCTGCTGCACATCTTCGAGGAGCTGCGGGAGAGCTCACAGCTGATCATCGTCACGCATCAGAAGCGCACCATGGAGGTCGCGGACTCGCTGTACGGGATCAGCATGCGCGGCGATGGCGTGTCCACGGTGGTCAGCCAGCGGCTGCGGGAACGCGAGACCGCCTGATCCCGGCCGTCCGGCCCGGCCGCCCCGCACGGCGCGGCCGTCGCGCCACGGCCACCCGGCCATAGCGTCACGGCCACCCGGCCCGGAGCGTCACGGCCACCCGGCCGGAGCGTCACGGCCACCCGGCCCGGAGCGTCACGGCCACCCGGCCCGGAGCGTCACGGCCACCCGGCCCGGAGCGTCAGGGCCACCCGGCCGCGGCGTCTGCCAGACTGGGGCCGCTATGGAATTCCTGATCCTGATCATCGCGCTGGTCGTCGTTCTCGCCGCCACCGGCGGTTTCCTGCTCGTCCGCACTCGCCGCCGGCCGCTGCCGCCTGCGCCGCCAGCCGAGCATCCCGGCCCGCCCGGCCCGGCCCGGCCAGCAGCCGGCCAGGATGCGGCCGGGACGGAGGTGGCCGGCCCGGCGCCAGGCATCGCCGCCGTCCCCGAAACGGCCCGGGTGCAACCGGAAGTGCCGCCACCGTCAGCCGGCCGGATGGTGCGGCTGCGGGGTCGGCTGGCCAGATCGCAGTCGGGGTTCGGCTCGGTGCTGCTCACCCTGCTTTCCCGGACCGCCCTCGACGACCAGACCTGGGAGGAGGTCGAGGACACGCTGATCACTGCGGACGTGGGCGTGGCCCCGGCCCGCCAGCTAGTTGAGCAGCTCCGCACCGAGGTCAAGGTGGCGGGCGGCGGCAGCGCCGCTGACGTGCGCTCGCTGCTCCGGGCGCAGCTGATCGAGGCGATCGGCCCGGACCTGGATCGCTCGGTGCACGCGGCCCGGCACGGTAACCGTCCGGCCGTGCTGCTCGTGGTGGGCGTCAACGGCACGGGCAAGACGACCACCTGCGGCAAGCTCGCGCGGGTGCTCGTCGGCGATGGGAAGACCGTGCTGCTCGGCGCGGCTGACACGTTCCGCGCCGCGGCCGCCGACCAGCTGGAGACCTGGGGCAACCGGGTTGGCGCCCGCGTCGTCCGCTCCGACCGGGAGGGCGCCGATCCCGCCAGCGTCGCCTTCGAGGCGGTCAAGGAGGGCATCGAACTCGGCGTCGACACCGTCATCGTGGATACCGCCGGGCGGCTGCACACGAAGACCGGGCTGATGGACGAGCTCGGCAAGATCAAGCGGGTGATCTCGCGGCAGGCCGAGGTGGATGAGGTCCTGCTCGTGCTCGACGCGACCACCGGGCAGAACGGCCTGCGTCAGGCGCGCGTCTTCGGCGAGGCGGTGAACGTCACCGGGATCGTGCTGACCAAGCTGGATGGCACGGCCAAGGGCGGGATCGTGATCGCGGTGCAGCGCGAGCTGGGCGTGCCGGTCAAGCTCGTCGGCCTCGGCGAGGGCGCCGACGACCTGGCGCCGTTCGAGCCCGCGGCCTTCGTCGACGCCATCCTGGGCAGCTAGCCGGCGATGCGCTTCGAGCGGCGTGACGCGCCGGACCGCACCGAGTTCTGGGTCTTCGATGTCAGCGAAGCGCTGCAGCCCGCGCTGGAGCACATCTGGGCGGACTCCCGCCGCGGTGACGGCTGGCGGAAGTCGTTCGACTCCGGTGCCCATCAGCTGGACCGTGCCTTCGCCAACCTGAAGCGGCTGCTGGAACCCGCGCTGCGCCAGATGGCCGGCATCGACCCCGTGCCCTGGCCGGACGCCCTCGCCGAGGTGTGCCGCAGGTTCGGCCCGGCGGGCGTGGACTGGTGGCTGACCGGCAGCGCGGCGCTGGCCGTGCGTGGTGCCCCGGTCAGCCCGCATGATCTGGACCTGATCGTGGCGGGCGATGATTCCTGCCGGGCCGGTGATCTGCTGCTTGACTGCCTGATCGAGCCGGTAGCGCGGGGTGAATGGCACCTCAGCGAATGGTGGGGCCGCGCTTTCCCCGGCGCCCGGGTGGAGTGGGCGGGCGGCGTCACGGCCGCGGCGGACGAACCGGAGGTCACCGACTTCGGCTTTACCGCCGCCGCCGCGCTGGAGTCCGTGGCCTGGCGCGGCTGGGACATCCGGGTCCCGCCGCTCGAGCTCCAGCGGGCGGTTTGCCTGCGGCGCGGCCTTGCTGACCGGGCCGCAGTCATTGACCGGCTTATCTCGCGGTCGTGACGGCTCGGGCCGGGGATGCCTCGCGAGGATAACGATCACCGGGGTAACGAGGATAACGATCACCGGGGATAAAACGAGCACCTGAGCCGAACACCGGCAGTGCCGTGCCGGGCCCGCTGACCAGATAGCCTGGAGCCTGCCATAACCCAGGCACGAGGACGGCAGCAACACGTGTTCGAGACTCTTTCCGACCGGCTCACCCAGGTCTTCTCCGCGCTGCGCGGGCACGGACGGCTGTCCGCCGCCGACATCGACGCCACCTGCCGTGAGATCAGGATCGCGCTGCTGGAGGCGGACGTCGCGCTGCCGGTTGTCCGGACCTTCATCGCCCAGGTCAAGGAGCGGGCGTCGGGCGAAGAGGTCGCCGCGGCGCTGAATCCGGCCCAGCAGGTCATCAAGATCGTTAATGAGGAACTCGTCACGATCCTCGGCGGCGAGACGCGGCGGCTGCGCTTTGCCAAGGTGCCGCCGACCGTGATCATGCTGGCCGGCCTGCAGGGCTCAGGCAAGACCACCCTGGCGGCGAAGCTCGCGCTCTGGCTGCGGGAGCAGGGCAACACCCCGCTGCTGGTGGCCGCTGACCTGCAGCGGCCCAACGCCGTGCAGCAACTCCAGGTACTCGGCGAGCAAGCGTCGGTGCCGGTGTTCGCGCCCTCGCCGGGTAACGGCGTGGGGGATCCGGTCCAGGTGGCGCGCGAGTCACTGGACGAGGCACGGCACCGCCTGCACAACATCGTGGTCATTGACACGGCCGGCCGGCTGGGCATCGATGCGGAAATGATGCGGCAGGCCGTCGGCATCAGGGATGCCGTCGACCCGGACGAGATCCTGTTCGTGGTCGACGCCATGATCGGCCAGGACGCGGTGATCACCGCCCAGGCGTTCCTCGACGGCGTCGGCTACGACGGCGTGGTGCTGACCAAGCTGGACGGCGACGCGCGGGGCGGCGCGGCGCTGTCGATCGCGCAGCTCACCGGCCGTCCGGTGATGTTCGCCTCGTCCGGCGAGAAACTTGAGGATTTCGACGTCTTCCATCCCGACCGGATGGCGTCGCGGATTCTTGACCTCGGCGACGTCCTGACCCTGATCGAGCAGGCCGAGCGGACGTTCGACGAGGACCAGGCCACCGCGATGGCCGGCAAGCTGGCCTCCGGCGAGGGCTTTACCCTGGAGGACTTTGTCGAGCAGCTGGCTATGGTGCGCAAGCTCGGGCCGATCGGGAACCTGCTGGGCATGCTGCCCGGCGCGGGGCAGAATCGCGAGGCGCTCAGCCAGATCAATGACAAGGACCTGGACCGCGCGGCAGCGATCGTGAACTCGATGACGCCGGCCGAGCGCCGCAATCCGAAGATCATCAACGGCTCCCGGCGCGCGCGCATTGCCGGCGGTTCTGGCGTCACGGTGACCGAGGTCAACAGCCTCATCGTGCGTTTCCTTGAGGGCCAGAAGATGATGCGCCAGATGATGGGCGGCGGCGGGATGCCGGGCATGCCCGGCATGCGGCGCGGCGGGCAGAAGCAGAAGGCGAAGAAGAAGCCGAAGGGCGGCCGTCCCGGCGGTACCCCCGGTGGCAAGCCCGGCAGCAGGCCCGGCGGCACGCAGCCCGCGCCGCCCGCGGCCGGCCCGCCCGGCGCGCTGCCGGGCGGACCGGGCGGATTCCCCGGCCTGCCGGGCAGCCTCCCGGGTAGCCTGCCGGGCGGTCTCCCCGGCGGGAACCCGGCATTCCGGCTGCCGCCCGGCTCGCCCGGCGGCGTGCCGCAGAACCTTCCGCCCGGCCTCCGCGGGCCGGCCCCGGGCCGTCGCGGACGGCAGGGAAGAAAGGGCCGGTAGCCCGTCCGGGAGGGGGACGGCAGACGGTAATTACGCTCCAGCGGAAAGCGTCTGGCAGAATGTGTTCGCAACTGTCGGCTCCGCGAGACCCTCTCTGACTCGCTGAGCCGCGCCCATCCGGGCGGCAAGGCCGGACCCCACCCGGCAATTCCGCCGCCCGCACCCGAATCCGCTGGGAGAAGACCACAGCCGTGGCTGTCAAGATCAAGTTGAAGCGCCTGGGCAAGATCCGGGCGCCCTATTACAGGATCGTCGTCGCCGATGCCCGCACCAAGCGGGACGGGCGGGCGATCGAAGAGATCGGCAAGTACCACCCGAAGGCCGAGCCCTCCTTCATCGAGGTCAACTCGGAGCGGGCCCAGCACTGGCTGTCGGTCGGAGCGCAGCCCACCGATCCGGTCCGGAAGATCCTCGAAATTACCGGCGACTGGCAGAAGTTCAAGGGCCTGCCGGGCACCGAGGGGACGCTGCGGATGGCCGCCCCGAGAGAGGACCGGAAGGAAATCTTCGCCGCGGCCGTCCAGGAGACGCTCGGCGACGGTGTCACCAGCCTCAAGGGCCGGGCCAAGGCAAAGCCGGCCGAGACCGCTAAGGGCGACGCCGGCCAGGCCGATCCCGCGGCGAAGCAGGCCGCGCCGGCCAAGGCCGATAAGCCGGCCCGGCAGGCAAAGGCCGCGGATTCCGCGAAGGCGGACACTGCGAAGCCCGCGGACGGCGCCAAAGCCGCGAAGCCCGCTGACGTGAAGGCTGAGAAGCCGGCTGACGTGAAGGCTGAGAAGCCCGCTGGCGGGGCCAAGGCCGATAAGCCGGCCGACGTGAAGGCTGAGAAGCCGGCTGACGTGAAGGCTGAGAAGCCGGCTGACGTGAAGGCTGAGAAGCCCGCTGGCGGGGCCAAGGCCGATAAGCCGGCCGACGTGAAGGCTGAGAAGCCGGCTGACGTGAAGGCTGAGAAGCCGGCTGACGTGAAGGCCGAGAAGCCGGCTGACGTGAAGGCCGAGAAGCCGGCCGACGGCGAGGCGGCCGCGGCCGCTGCGGCTTCGGACCCGGCCGCCACGGCCGACGCCGATGCCGGGGATTCCGTGAAGTCAGCTAGCGAGCCGGGGAGCGGAGACTGACGTGCTCGAAGAGGCCCTGGAGCACCTGGTCAAGGGCATCGTCGAATACCCCGACGATGTCCGGGTCGAAAGCCGCGGGCTGCGCCGGGGCCGGGCTCTTGAGGTGCGGGTTCATCCTGAGGACCTCGGCAAGGTAATCGGCCGGGGCGGACGGACCGCGAGGGCGCTGCGGACGGTCATCGGGTCGCTGGCCGGAAACCTGTACGTCCGGGTCGACCTGCTGGATGTCGACGAGATCCGCTAGCGGGCATGCAGCTAGTCGTTGGCCGGGTGGGCAGGCCGCACGGGATCCGCGGTGAGGTTTCCGTGCAGGTCCGCACCGATGACCCGGCCCGCAGATTCGCCGCTGGCTCGGTCCTCGCGACCGAGCCGGCGGCCTGCGGCCCGCTGACCGTGGTATCCACGCGGTGGCACTCAGGGCGGCTGCTCGTTACCTTCGCCGGGTCGGCGGACCGCAGCCAGGCGGAGACCCTCACCGGCGCCCTGCTCCTGGTCGACTCGGCGGAGGTAGGTCCCCCGGCGGATCCCGATGAGTACAACGACTACGACCTGATCGGCCTGAAGGTGCTGACGACCGGCGGGGATCTCGTGGGTACCGTCAAGGACGTCCTGCATCATGGCCAGGACCTGCTGGTGGTGCGGCCCGCGACCGCGGCGGGGGACGACGCTCTGGTCCCGTTCGTGACGGCGATCGTTCCCGAGGTCGACATCGCCGCCGGCCAGCTGGTTATCGACCCCCCGCCTGGGCTCCTCGGCCCGGGCATCGCCGGTTAAGGCGGGCCGCTAGGGACCGGGTGGCGCCGGCCCGGGAGGAGGTGCCGCGATGCGGATCGACATCATCACGATCTTTCCCGAGTACTTCGGCCCGCTCGATGTCTCGCTGATCGGCAAGGCGGCCCAGCGCGGGGACATCGTCTTCCGGGTGCATGACCTGCGGGACTGGGCCCGCGACGTCCATCACTCGGTGGATGACACGCCGTACGGCGGCGGCCCGGGCATGGTGATGAAACCGGAGCCGTGGGGCGAGGCGCTGGACGCGGTCGTTCCGGCGGCGGGCCCGGCCCGGCTGGTGGTGCCGACCCCGTCGGGCACGCTCTTTACCCAGCGGACCGCGGCCGAGTACGCGCTTGAGCCGCGGCTGATCTTCGCCTGCGGCCGGTACGAGGGGATTGACGCCCGCGTGATCACCGATGCCCGTGCCCGGATGCCCGTCGACGAGGTGAGCATCGGCGACTATGTGCTGGCGGGCGGGGAGCCCGCCGTGCTGGTCATGGCGGAGGCGATCGGCCGGCTGCTGCCCGGCGTCCTCGGCAACGCGCAGTCGGCCGCCGACGATTCATTCGGCGGCGGGGGCGGCCCGATGGCCGGCCTGATCGAGGGGCCGGTCTATACCCGGCCACGGGTCTGGCGGGGGCACGAGGTGCCGGAAGTACTGCTGTCCGGGGACCACGCCGCCATCGCGCGCTGGCGGCGTGACTGCGCCCTGCGGGTCACCGCCGCGAACCGTCCCGACCTCGCGGCCAGGCTCGCCGCCGGGCCGGTCACGGCGGCCGGCTCCGCGGCCCAGCCCGCCGCGGAGGCACTGGATGCGCGCGAGCGCGAACTGCTCCTTGGTGCTGGTTTTCCGGTCAGCGGCGAAGATGTGGCACACTGAAGGGCGCCGTCCCGTGCAGGTGGACTGAGCAGGGACGTGCCAGGGGCTGCCGCCCCGCCGACGAGACCGATGCCGCGCTCTTGCAGGCGTGCGCGTGATGACGACTGAGGAACCACAGCGATGCACACCGCCATTGCCGAGCTAGAGCAGGCACAGATCCGTTCCGACATCCCCGACTTCCGCCCCGGCGACACGCTCAAGGTGCACGTGCGGGTGGTGGAAGGCACCCGGTCCAGGATCCAGGTGTTCCAGGGCATCGTCATCCGCCGTCAGGGCGGTGGCGCCCGGGAGACCTTCACCGTCCGCAAGATCAGTTACAGCGTGGGGGTCGAGCGGACCTTCCCCGTGCACAGCCCGTCCCTCGACAAGATCGAGCTAGTGAGCCGGGGCCGGGTCCGCCGGGCGAAGCTTTACTACCTCCGCTCGCTGCGCGGCAAGAGGGCCAGAATCAAGGAGCGCCGCGACGTAGCTTCGCGCTAGCCGCGCGCGGATAAGGAATGGTCTGTTCGGGAAATTGCCGTATCGTCCCGGGCGCCACCAGTGGATTTTGCGCAGCCGACTGCACTCGCGTCGTTAGCATCGGCCCGCGGCGCTAGGCTCGGATTCAAATGATGGATGATCAGAGCACGAATGATCGGGCCGTGGCCGAGACGGGCCGGGACGGCAGCCAGGGCAGCGCCACTGCCCGGCCGGATGGCCAGGATCCCGTGGCCGCGGGGCCGTCCGGGGCGCCGCGGCCTGACCCGGACGCCGCCGGATCTCCCGGTGCCGCGAGTTCCGCGCCGGGAAAGAAGAAGAACCGGTCGTTCTGGCGTGAGCTGCCGGTACTGATCGTCATCGCGCTGGTCATCGCCCTGGTCATCAAGAGCTTTGTCGTCCAGGCTTTCTTCATACCTTCGCCATCGATGGAGCACACGCTCAACGTCGGTGACAAGGTGCTGGTCAATAAGCTCGTCTATCATTTCCGCCCGATCCAGCCGGGCGACGTTGTGGTCTTCAACGGCGTCGGCTCGTGGGACCCGCTGCCCTCGGTGACGAAGGCCAGCCCGGACCCGGTGGTCCGGCTCTACGACGCGGCGCTGCTTCCGCTGGTCCACTCGATCGCCGGGCTATTCGGCACCGCGCCTGGTCAGCAGGACTTCATCAAGCGCGTCATCGGGGTGCCCGGCGACCACGTGGCCTGCTGCAATGCGGCCGGCCTGGTGACTGTCAACGGGGTGGCGCTGCACGAGAAGTCCTACCTCTACCCGGGCGCCGCGCCGTCCCTGATCCACTTCAACATCACCGTGCCGCCCGGCCAGCTGTGGGTGATGGGCGACAACCGTTACGTGTCCTACGACTCGCGCCTGCACCAGGGCGACCCGGGCGGCGGGGCGATCCCGGAGAATCAGGTAGTCGGCCGGGCGTTCCTGATCGTGTGGCCGCCGAGCCGGTGGCGGATCCTGCCGATCCCCGAGACCTTCCTGCAGCCTGGCATCGCCGCGCCGAAGGCGGCTGCGGCCGGTCCCGCCATCGCCGGGGCCGCCGTGGCCAGCCGCCCGGTGCTGGTCGCGCGGCCGTTGCGAGTTGCCCCGGATGCCCCGTTTATGCCGCTTGAGATCGGGTTTGCCATGGCCGTTCCGCTGACCTGGATGCAGCGGCGGACGCGGCGGCTGGTGCGCGGGCGCCAGTGGCGCCGAGCGTCACGGTGAGGCCATGCCCACGTCACAATGGCGGCATCCGGGCCTGACGCCCCGGCGTAGCGCCGGGCTGACGGGATACGAGCGCGTCCTGGCCCGGGCCGGGCTGACCCCGGTGGCGGGGCTTGACGAGGCGGGCCGCGGCGCCTGCGCCGGGCCGCTGGTCGTCGCCGCGGTCGTGCTTGACCCCGGCCGGCTGTCTGACCTCACCGAAGTGGCGGATTCCAAGGCGCTGTCCCCCGCCGCTCGCGAAGTCGCCTACCGGCAGGTGATGAGGTCGGCCCTGGCCTGGCATGCGGTGGTGATCCCGCCGGCTGACATCGACCGGCTGGGCCTGCACGTGTGCAACCTGACCGGGATGCGGCGCGCGCTCGCCGGGCTGGCCTGCCGGCCGGGCTATGCGCTGACCGACGGATTCCCGGTCCGCGGCCTGGCCGTTCCCGCCCTCGCCATGTGGCAGGGGGACGAGGTGGCGGCCTGCGTGGCCGCCGCATCCGTGGTCGCCAAGGTGACCAGGGACCGGATCATGACGGCCCTGGACGCGAGCTACCCCGAATACGGCTTCGCCGCGCACAAAGGCTATTCGACCCGCGCGCACATGGACGCGCTCGGCGCTCACGGTCCCTGCCCGGAACATCGTTACTCCTTTGCCAACGTGCCCGGGGTGATGGCCGATCGGGCGGTCGCGCGGGACATGGTGCCGAGCCAGGGCAGTGCGGCTGGGGACCCGGCGGCTGATCGTGGAGAATGGCCTTATGGTTGACCTCATCGCCGGCCGTGCTCCGCGGAGCCGGGCCGGCTAGGAGGGGAGAGCATGAGCGCGGAGGATCTCGAGAAGTACGAGACCGAGATGGAGCTTCAGCTCTACCGCGAGTACCGCGATGTCGTCGGGCTGTTCACCCACGTGGTCGAGACCGAGCGGCGCTTCTACCTCACCAACCAGGTAGAGCTCAACGTCCGGACGGCCGACAACGGCGAGGTGTTCTTCGAGGTCGCCATGCAGGACGCCTGGGTCTGGGATATGTACCGGCCTGCACGATTCGTTAAGAATGTGCGGGTTGTTACGTTCAAGGACGTCAACATCGAAGAGCTGGCCAAGAGCGACCTGCAGCTGCCCGACGAGAAGGAACAGGGCTTCTCCTGACCGACCCGCGCCGGGCCGGGTTTCGGGCCGGCCGGTGCGGTTTATTCGAGCATCATGCCGGATGCCCGGGCCGGGATATGTAGCACCCCGCACTATTCGCTGAGAATATATGGGTAATTCCTTTATGGGCATCAGCATCGGGGCCGTCGCACCGGCAGGCCGGGACGCTGCGCCGTGGCAGGCCTGCATCTGGGTCTGACAGTCCGGTGCCTTCATCCACCGGCTGCGGCCGCTGGCTTGAGTCCTGCACAAGGGCTTAACGGCAACCGCCCGGCAGCTCCGCATCCGGCACCGTCGGAGCCGGAGGTGGTGCGGCTTGAATCCCAAGGACGCGCTGGGCAGGCAGGGCGAGCAGCTGGCCGTGGCGCATTTACGCCAGGACGGCCTGCGGGTACTCGACCGGAACTGGCGATGCGCCGAAGGCGAGATCGACATCGTGGCGGCCGAGCGCAGGTCGCTGGTGATCTGCGAGGTGAAGACCCGCTCCAGCGTCAGGTACGGCACTCCGCTGGAGGCCGTCAGCCGGGCGAAGCGAAGCCGGCTGCGGCGGCTGGCCGCCTGCTGGCTGGTCGCGCACGGGGTGCTTTTCGACGAGATACGCATCGACGTGGTGGGCGTGCTGCGGACCGAGTCCGGCGACTTCACCGTGGAGCATGTCCGGGGGGTGGGCTAAGTGCCGCTGGCCCGCACGCACTCGATCGCGCTGGTGGGCGTGGCCGGGCACCCCGTCGAGATCGAGGCGGACATCGAGAACGGCCTGGTCGGGCTGCTCCTGGTGGGCCTGCCCGACACCGCGCTACGGGAGGCCAGGGACCGGATCCGGTCGGCGATCGTCAACAGCAAGGAGGCGTGGCCGCAGCGCCGGATCACGGTAGGCCTGTCACCGGCCAGCCTGCCGAAGCGCGGCAGCAGCTTCGACGCCGGCATCGCGATCGCCATCCTCGGCGCGGCCGGCGTCGTCCCCGCGGCCAGCCTGGCCGGCCTGTTGTTCGTCGGGGAACTGGGCCTCGACGGCCGGCTGCGCCCGGTCCGGGGCGTTCTCCCGGCGGTCGCCGCGGCCGTGTCGGCCGGGTTCGGCACCGTCGTCGTGCCCGCCGACAACGGGCCGGAGGCGGCCTTGGTCCCGGGCATCCGGGTGCTCGCCGCCGCCAGCCTGAGCTCGCTGCTCGGCTGGCTGCGCGGCGGCTGCCCGGCGGACGGCACCGAGGGGGCGGCGGTCCTGCCGGGCGGCTCGCTGCCGCCGGACGCCGCCGCGGCCGGCCCGGGCGGCGGGTACGCGGACGTTCCCGGCCGCGACCTGGCCGACCTGGTCGGGCAGCCGACGGCCCGGCGGGCCGCCGAGATATCCGCCGCGGGCGGGCACCACCTGCTGCTGCTCGGGCCGCCCGGGGTGGGCAAAACCATGCTGGCCGAGCGGCTGCCCACGATCCTGCCGCGGCTGGAGCCTGCCGCGGCCCTGGAGGTCACGGCCATTCACTCGGTCGCCGGGGCGCTGCCGCCGGGCGGTCCGCTGATCAGCCGCCCGCCGTTCTGCGCCCCGCACCACACCGCGACGAAGGCCGCGATCGTCGGCGGGGGCAGCGGGAACATCCGGCCCGGTGCCGCGTCGCTGGCGCATCACGGGTGCCTGTTCCTGGACGAGGCACCGGAGTTCTCCCGGGATGTCCTGGACGCGCTCCGCCAGCCGCTGGAGTCCGGCGAGGTGGTGGTGGCCCGGTCCGGGCTCACCGCGCGGTTCCCGGCCAGGTTCACGCTGGTGCTCGCGGCGAATCCGTGCCCGTGCGCGCGGCTGGCGGGCTCGGTGGCCGCCGGGCGCGCGGCCGGTCGGCGGCGGCGCGATCGGCCTGTACCTGCCCGCCGGCGGCCCGCCGCCGGTACCTGGCCCGGCTCTCCGGGCCGCTACTTGACCGGGTGGACGTCAAGGTCGAGTTCCTGCCGGTGGGCCGGGCCGAACTGCTCAGCGACCGGCAGTTCACCGAGCCCAGCTCGGTGGTGGCCGGGCGGGTGGAGCTGGCCAGGGAACGGGCCGCGTTCCGGCTGCGGGGCACTCGCTGGCGGCTCAACGCCGAGATTCCCGGCTGCGAGCTCCGGCGCAGCTACGCGCCCGCGCCGGGCGCACTGGCCCCGCTGGAGCGGGCGATGGATCTCGGCGAGATCAGCGCCCGCGGCGTTGACCGCGTCATCCGGCTGTCGTGGACCGTGGCCGACCTGGGCAACGTGGCCAGGCCGACGAGCACGGAGATCAGCTATGCGCTGGGGCTGTGGCTGGGGGCCGCGTCATGACCGGGGTGACCGACGGCGAGCGGCTGGCCCGGGCCGCGCTGGGCCATGTGGCCGATCCCGGCGACCTGGTGCTGGGCGCACTGCTGCGGCGTTGCCGGCCCGCCGAGATCATCGCGGCGCTAGCCGCCGGACGGCATCCGCTATCCGGGCCTCCCTCGGCCGGGCAGCTGCCGCCTCCGCGGCCCGGGGATCCGCTGCCCGCGCATCCGCTGGCCGGGCTGCGGCCAGAACCCGGGGCCCTCTGGGAGGCCGGCCGGGCGCCGGAGCAGCACCTGGCGCCGGTCCGCGGCATCCCGGGACTGGACCGGGCGCTGCGGCGATGGGGCGCGCGGATCGGCCAACTGCCGACCAGTGCGCAGCTCGCCGGGTGGAGCCAGGACGGCCTCCGGCTCATCTGCCCCGGGGATCCGGAGTGGCCGACGCAGCTGGATGCGCTCGGCGACGCCAGCCCGGTCGCGCTGTGGCTGCGGGGCAGCGCCGACCTGCGGTTCGCGTGCCTGCGCTCGGTGTCCATCGTCGGCGCGCGGGCCGCGACCGCTTACGGCTCGCACGTGGGCACCGAGATGGCCGCCGCGCTCGCCGAGCGAGGCTGGGCGGTCGTGTCCGGCGGCGCGTTCGGGATCGATGGCTGCGCGCATCGCGGTGCCCTGGCCGCCGATGGCGTTACCGTCGCCGTGCTGGCCAGCGGGCTGAGCTACGGCTACCCGAAGGGGCATGCCGAGCTTTTCGAGGCCATTGCCGCCAGCGGGGTTCTGGTCAGCGAGATGCCGCCGGACCGCAGGCCGACCAGGCCGGGGTTCCTGATCCGGAACCGGGTGATAGCCGCGCTGAGCCGCGGCACCGTGGTGATCGAGGCCGCCCTGCGCAGCGGCACGCTCAGCACCGCGGCCCGCGCGCGTGACCTGTGCCGTCCGCTGATGGCGGTACCCGGGCCGGTGACCTCGGCCATGTCGGCCGGCTGCCACGAGATGATCAGGGAGCTGGGCGCGGTCCTGGTGACCGGGGCCCGCGATGTCCTTGAGCATGTCGCGCCGGTCGGCGAGGAACTGGGCGGGCCGCGCCTCGGCCCGGCGGTTCCGCGCGACAACCTGGACCCGGTCACCCGCGCTGTCCTGGAGGCGGTTCCGTCGCGCGGCGGCAGCGGGCCGGCCGCGATCGCGGTGTCGGCCGGGGTGGGCCTGGACACCGCCATCCAGTGCCTGGGATCGCTGGCCGCCGCGGGCTTCATCGAGCGGTCAGCGCAGGGCTGGCGAGCCAGGAAAGCCCGGTGAACGCCCCGGCGCGAGCATGCACGGCGGGCTAGCAACGGCGAGCCAGGAACGGTGGGCTGGGAACGGCGGGCCGGGACGGCGGGCTAGGAAGGACGGGCGGTAGCGGCGGCGGGCAGTTCCTGCGGGAGCCCGAACGTCACGAACAAGCGCGCGTCCATGAATGCGACGATCCGGGCAATGCCCGGGCCGGTGACCGTGACGACCTGGATGGCGTGCGCGCGGGGGACGCCGTCGCTGCCCGGGAGGTAGACCGCGATCGCGGGCTGGCCATTGGCCCGGGTCCGGGCCGTCCGCCAGATCCCGCCGACGCCGCCGGTCCGGGCCGCGAGGAAGCGCGCGATGGCCTCCCGGCCGGAGAACCAGGTCAGGTACGGCGGCATCTCCAGCTCGGCATCCGCGCGCAGCAGCCGCATCAGGGCGGCACGTCGGCGCCGGAGAAGGCGGCCACGTACTGGTCGAGCAGCGCGCGCTGGCTCGCATCGCCAGGCTCGGTGATCTCGTTCTCGGCCGGCGCCACCCGGTCCAGCTGCGCCCGCGCGCGCTGCAGCAGGCTGTTGACCGCAGCGGTAGACGTGCCGAGCAACTCGGCGACCTCGGCCGCCCGCCAGGCCAGCACGTCCCGCAGGATCAGCACGGCGCGCTGCCGGGCGGGCAGGTACTGCAGGGCGGCGATGAACGCGAGCCGGATGCTGTCCCGGGCGGCCACGATCGCCGCCGGGTCGCCGGGCCGGGCGGCGCCGGCCACGGCGCCGTCGCCGATCAGGGCGTCGGGTACCGGCTGCAGCCAGGCGACCTCGGACCGACGGTCCAGCGCCACCTCCGGGTCGTGGCTCGGGCCGCCGAGCCCGGATGGCAGCGGGCGGCGGCTGCTGCGTTCCAGCGCGGTCAGGCATGCGTTGGTCGCGATCCGGTACAGCCAGGTGCGCAGCGAGGCCCGGCTGGCGTCGAATTCGCCGTGCGCGCGCCACGCCCGCAGGTACGTGTCCTGCAGCAGGTCCTCGGCATCGTGGACGGATCCGAGCATCCGGTAGCAATGCGCGAGCAGTTCTCGCCGGAACGGATCGGTGCGGCGGGCGAACTCGTCGCTACCGGAGAACTCCTGCGCCGTGACCGTCATCGCGCTCCCGCTCATCGCCGCGGGGTTTCCGCGGAGGGTTACCGTCACCGTGTATACCGGGCGGCCGGCCGGAAGTCATCGGTCCGGGCGGCGGGCCGATGAGTTTTCGGTGCCCGCCGGTATGTATAGCCGTACTCGCCAGCGCAGTATCAACCACCACGAAGGGTCATCATGAGCAAGACAGTCATCGTGCGCTACAAGACGCGGGCCGATGCCGCGGATGAGAACCAGCGGCTCGTGCAGCAGGTGTTCGCGGAACTGGCCGCCGACGATCCCGGCGGCCTGCGGTACGCGACCTTCCGGCTGGCTGACGGCGTGACATTCGTGCACATGGCCACGGTCGAGGGAGAATCCAACCCCCTGCAGAAGGTCAGCGCATTCGCCGAGTTCCAGCGTGACATCGCCGCCCGCTGCGTCGAGCCCCCGGATGCGGCCGACGCCACCATGGTCGGCTCCTACCGCTGGCCGGCCGGGTAGCCGCTACCGCGCCGGGGCGGCCGCCACCGCGTGCCGTGCGCGCCCTTGGCCGTGCGGTGGCTGACACTAGGACGATGGACCAGCCGCTGCCGGAGCGCCTTGCCGAGCGGCTGGCCGCGTTCGAGCGGCATCTGGCGGCCGAGCGCGGCCTGTCGCCGCACACCGTCCGGGCCTACCTGGGCGACATCCGGTCGCTGCTAGAGCACGCCGCCCAGGACGGGCTGGCCGACGTGGCCGGACTGGACATCGGCGCCATCCGAAGCTGGCTGGCCGCCCAGCACGCCGCCGGGCAGGCGCGCTCTTCGCTGGCCCGCCGCGCCGCGTCGGCCCGGACGTTCACCGCGTTCGCCCGCTCGCGCGGCTGGCTGAGCTCCGATCCGGGGCCATTGCTCGGGACGCCGAAGGCCCAGCGCCACCTCCCGCAGGTGCTGGCCGCCGGCCAGATAGCCGCGGTCCTCGATGCGGCCGCGGGCGACCCGGCCGGAAGCGGCCCGGCGGCAAGAGCAGATCACGACCACGAAAACGGGGCCCGGCCAGCCCATGCCCCCGACGACGACGGGGGCGCGCCGGCCGGGCAGGACCCAGTCGCGACCGCCATCGGCTGGCGCGACTCAGCGATCATGGAGCTGCTGTACGCCTCGGCGCTGCGGGTCAGCGAGCTGTGCGGGATCGACATCGGCGATCTCGATGAGGAGCGCAGGACGGTGCGCGTGCTCGGCAAGGGCAGCAAGGAGCGCACCGTCCCGGTGGGAGTGCCCGCGGCCCGGGCGGTGCGGCACTGGCAGCGCCAGGGCCGCCCGCGGCTGGTCACCGCGCGCAGCGGGTCCGCGCTGTTCCTGGGCGCGCGCGGGGGCCGGCTGGATCCCCGGACGGCCCGGCGCGTGGTGCACGCCAGGATCGCGGCGGTGCCCGCCGCGCCTGACACCGGCCCGCATGGCCTGCGCCACTCGGCTGCCACCCACCTGCTGGAGGGCGGGGCCGACCTGAGGAGCGTGCAGGAGTTTCTCGGGCACGCATCGCTGGCCAGCACCCAGATCTACACGCATGTCTCGATCGAGCGGCTGCTGGCCGCCTACCACCAGGCGCACCCGAGGGCGTGAGCCGCCTGCCACCAGGCGCACCCGAAGGCGTGACCCGCGCGGCAGCTTCGCTGTCCGGAGTGGCCGGCCGGGCCGGGCATGTAGACTACGCGAGGGTCGCTGCTGTGCATGCCCTCATCAGGCATCTGCCGCAGTGGCAAATTCGCGCGTCCGCTCGCCGCCTGGTAGCCGACACACCGGCTCCCCCGGCGGAACGCACCTCATCGGTCCGCGGGATGGCATCCCGCGGCGGGGTCGTACGGGCGCCAGGAGCAACCGAGACGCGCCTCCGCCCTGCGGCCAGGCGCACGACAGGAAAGGACACCGGCATGGCACCGGTCGTCACCATGCGGCAGCTGCTTGAGAGCGGCGTACATTTCGGTCATCAGACCCGGCGCTGGAACCCGAAGATGAAGCGCTTCATCTTCACCGAGCGCAACGGGATCTACATCATCGACCTCCAGCAGTCGCTGGACTTCATCGACCGCGCGTACGAATTCATCCGGGAGACCGTCGCGCACGGCGGCTCGGTCCTGTACGTGGGCACCAAGAAGCAGGCCCAGGAGGCCATCGCCGAGCAGGCCCGCCGGGTCGGGATGCCGTTCGTGAACCAGCGCTGGCTCGGTGGCATGCTGACCAACTTCGCGACCGTCTACAAGCGGCTCCAGCGGCTCAAGGAGCTGGAGGAGATCGACTTCGACGACGTGGCCGGCTCCACCCTGACCAAGAAGGAGCTGCTCCAGCTCCGGCGTGAGCACGACAAGCTCGAGCGGTCGCTGGGCGGCATCAGGGACATGGCCCGGGTGCCGAGCGCGCTCTGGGTGGTCGACACCAAGAAGGAGCACATCGCGGTCAGCGAGGCGCGCAAGCTGGGCATTCCGGTGATCGCGATCCTGGACACCAACTGCGACCCCGACGAGGTCACCTACCCGATCCCCGGCAACGATGACGCGATCCGCAGCGTCGCGCTGCTGACCAGGGTCATCGCCGACGCGGTCGCCGACGGCCTCATCGCCAGGGCGGGAGCCGCCGTGGGCGAGGAGAAGCCGGCCGTGGCCGCCGACGGCCTGCTCGGTGCCGAGGAGCCGCTTCCCGAGTGGGAGCGGGCGCTGCTTGAGGGCGCCGGGGACGGTGCCGCCGTTAACGGCGCGGCCGCCGCGAACGGCACGGCCGTGGCCGCTGCCGCGCGCACCGCCGCCCCGGCCGCGGACACTGCGACCGCCACGGCGGACACTGCGACGGCGGAACACTGCGACCGCGACGCCGGACACCGCTGCCGCCACCGCGGACACGGCGACCGCCACCGCGGACAGTGCGACCGTTACGGCCGACGCCGCGACGGCGGGCGCCGCTACCGCGACGCCGGGCAGTGCGACCGCCACCGCGGACAGCGCTCCGGCAGCAACGGACAGCGTCACCACCACGGACAGCGTCACCGCAACGGACGGCGGCGCTCCGCAGCCGGCCGAGGCGGCGACCGGGGAAGCCGGGCCGGCCGCGGACGATGCGCAGGCCGAGGGATCGCCGGGCGAATCGGGCTGACCCGCGGCTCGCGGTGCCAGCCAGGTGAGTCCCCCTTCCCCGGCCAGCCGCGTTTCCCCGACCAGACGAAGCGAGAGATGAGGACATGGCGAACTACAGCGCCGCTGATGTGAAGCGGCTGCGCGAGCAGACCGGCTCCGGCATGCTCGATTGCAAGAACGCCCTGGTGGACGCGGGCGGCGACTTTGATGCCGCGGTAGAGGCGCTGCGCCTCAAGGGTGCCAAGGACGTCAGCAAGCGGGCCGGGCGGACGGCGGCGAACGGCCTGGTCACGGCCAAACTCGACGGGACCAGCGCGGCCGTCCTGGTCGAGCTCAACTGCGAGACCGACTTCGTCGCCAAGACGGATCAGTTCCGGCAGCTGGCGGCCGACGTGGCCAGCGCGGCGCTGGCCTCGAAGGTGGCTGACCGGCTCGCCCTGCTGGGCGTGGAGGTCCGGCCGGGCACGACAGTTCAGCAGCTCGTCGAGGAGGCCGGCGCCCCGCTCAAGGAGAAGCTGGAACTCGGCCGGTTCGCCCGGCTGGATGGCGGCTACATCACGAGTTACCTGCACCGCTCGGACCCGGCGCTGCCGCCGGTGCGAGGCGTGCTGGTGCAGCTGGAGACCGCTGACCCGGAGACGGGCAAGGACATGGCTCAGCAGATCGCCGCGACCATGCCCGCGTACCTCCATCGCGACGACGTTCCCGCCGATGTTGTCGCGAAGGAGCGCAGGCTCGCCGAGCAGATGACCCGCGAGGAAGGCAAGCCCGAGCAGGCCATCCCCAAGATTGTCGAAGGCCGGGTGAACGCCTTCTTCAAGGACGTGGTGCTCGTCGATCAGCCTTTCATCAAGGACCCGAAGAAGACGGTCAAGCAGGTGCTCGCCGAGCGGAAGGCCACCGTGCGTGCCTTCGCGAGGTTCCAGATCGGTCAGGCTGGATGAGCCGACGGCGAGTAACCACAGCGCCAGGCCCGTCAGCCGTCACGAGCGGAGGATGTGGCCTGTGCGCTATGGCGCCACGAAGGAGAAGAACGGCGAGGCGGCCTTGACCCACGTGGCCGCCACTGCGAATCGCCAGCGTTCCGCCAGCGGGGAGGCGCATCCCAGCTGGCACCGGGTCGTGCTGAAGCTCTCCGGCGAGGCGTTCTCCGGGGCGGAGCCACTGGGGATCTCGCCGGACGTGGTGATGCACATCGCCAGGGAGATCACGGCGGCGGCCAGCCAGGGCATCCAGATCGCGGCCGTGGTCGGCGGCGGCAACATGTTCCGGGGCGCCACGCTGTCGGCGCGGGGCGGCATCGACCGGGCCCGCGCGGACTACATGGGCATGCTCGGTACCGTCATCAACTGCCTGGCGCTGCAGGACGTGCTGGAGAAACTGGGCGTGGAGACCCGGGTGCAGACCGCCATCACCATGGGTCAGGTCGCCGAGCCCTACATACCGCGCAAGGCGATCCGGCACCTGGAAAAGGGCCGGGTGGTGATCTTCGGCGCGGGTCTCGGCGCCCCGTTCTTCTCTACCGATACCTGTGCCGCGCAGCGGGCGCTGGAGATCGGCGCCCAGGCGGTGCTCAAGGGCACGAAGGTGGACGGGGTCTATGACGCCGATCCGCGGCTGTCGGCCGAAGCCGTCCGCTTCGACCGGCTGGACTATGCCGAGGTGCTGAACCGCCAGCTGAAGGTCATGGACGCCACGGCGGTGAGCCTGTGCATGGACAACGACCTGCCGATCGTGGTCTTTGACCTGATGGGCGAGGGGAATGTGCTGCGCGCCGTGCGCGGCGAGAAGATCGGCACGCTGGTCAGCCGGTCCGGTAGCTGATCAAGGCCATGACTGATGACAGGCATGCTGGCGGCGGGGATGCTGGTGGCAGGCAGGGCGGTGATCCGGAGCCTGGCACCATGGGAGGCGCCGGCGCCCGCGAGCGCGCCGCGACATGGACGGACCTACAGGAGCCGCAGTGATTGACGATACCCTCCTCGAGGCCGAGGAGAAGATGGAGAAGGCCGTCGTGGTCGCCAAGGAGGAGTTCGGCGGCATCCGCACCGGCCGTGCGCACCCGGCGATGTTCAACAAGATCACGGCCGAGTACTACGGGACGCAGACGCCGCTGAACCAGCTGGCTTCCTATCACATGCCCGAGCCGCGGATGGTGGTCATCCAGCCCTTCGACAAGTCGTCGATGGCGGCCATCGAGAAGGCAATCAGGAACAGCGATCTCGGGGTCAACCCGTCGAACGACGGCTCGATCATCCGGGTGAACTTCCCCGAGCTCTCCGAGGAGCGCCGGCGCGAGTACATAAAGATCGCCCGGCACAAGGCCGAGGACAGCCGGATCGCCATCCGTAACATCCGCAGGCACGCCAAGGACTCGCTGGACAAGCTGGTCAAGGGCGGCGATGCCGGCGAAGACGACGGCCGCCGGGCCGAGCGGGAACTCGATGACCTAACCCATACTTACATCACCCAGGTCGACGAGCTGCTCAAGCGCAAGGAAGCTGAGCTTCTCGAGGTATAGCTTGCATCCAGACAGCCGGCGCGCCGGTCAGGAAGAGGCGGGCCGGTGAGCGAGCGCAAGGCTATCCGCACCGGCCGTAACCTCCCGGTCGCGCTGGCGGTGGGCGTCGTACTCGGCGGCCTCGCCCTGCTGACCCTGTTCACCCTGAAGGCCACCTTCCTCGCCCTGGTGGCGGCGGCGGTCGGGTTCGCGCTCTGGGAGCTGAGCCGGGCTCTCGGCACCCGCGGGATCGCCCTGCCGCTGATCCCGATCGCGGCCGGCGGGGCGGCGATGCTCGCGCTGGCGTACTGGAGCGGTGAGCAAGCCACGCTGGCCGCCTTCGCCCTGACCGTGGTCGTGCTGCTCGCCTGGCGGCTGCGAGGAGGCGCGACCGGCTATGTGCGTGACCTCACGGCGGCGGTCTTCGCTCTCGCCTACCTGCCCTTCCTGGCCGTTTTCGTGCCCCTCATGCTGGCCCGCCCGGACGGCTCCCGGCGGACGCTCATCTTCGTCGCGCTGGCGGTGTGCAGCGACGCGGGAGGCTATTTCGCGGGAATTCTGCTCGGCAAGCACCCGATGGCCCCCGGAATCAGCCCGAAGAAGACGTGGGAGGGACTCGCCGGGTCGGTGCTGCTCGGCGTGACGGCAGGGGCGATCCTGCTGGTGACTCTGCTGCACGGCCACGTCTGGCAGGGCGTCATCCTGGGAGCGGCGGCCGTCGGGGCGGCCACGCTCGGCGACCTCGCCGAGTCGATGATCAAGCGAGACCTGGAAATCAAGGACATGGGCTCGGTGCTGCCCGGGCACGGCGGCGTGATGGAACGGATCGACTCGCTGCTGATCGTGGCCCCGGTGGCCTGGCTGCTGCTCACGATATTCATCCCGCATAGCAGGTGACCGGCCGCCGGGACCTGACCGGTTCCGGCCCGGGACGGGCTAACACCAGGCGAGCAGCGCGGCCGGGCCTTAGCTGACCACCCAGCTGCGGCGCTGCGCCGCGAGCTGGGTAATGAGGCTCGCGGACCCGCGCTCCCGGGCCTGCAGGCGCTCCCGCTCGGTGATCGGGACCACCCACAGCCACCGCACCGGATCGTTGCCGAACGACAAGCCGGATAGCGCGGGCACTTCCGGGCCGAGCAGCGCGCCTGGCTCGTCGAGCAGCAGGACGGCCTCGTTCCCCCCGCCGAGCGGGAAGGTAGCGGGCTCGTGATACCAGCGGAGGCTGTGCCCGGGCCCGAACCAGGTCACGTCCCGCCACGGATACTGAGCGAGCCACAGGAAGATGCGGGCCGCGTCGGTGCTCGGCAGCGTGGTCGCGATGGCGAGCTCGATCCTCGCCCGCGCGCTCGCGTCTTCCACCAGCTGCTCGACCATGGGCATCCGCTGGCCGCTCATCCCGATGGTGGACAGGACCGTGTAGTGCCGGTGGCCGGTCGGCGGGCGCTCGGAGACGCCGACCAGCGGCTGCCGCCCGCCACCCACGTCCCAGTACCGGCCGCCCGGGCCGAGCCGGGCCAGCAGGTGGCCGAGTACGGCCTGCTGGAAACGGGCCCACTCGTGCCCGTCGGCCCGCCAGCGCCAGAACCTGGTGGCCCGGTCCACCCGGGGGCCCAGGCCTTCCATCGCGTCGTCCAGCGACCAGCCGAACGGGGTCTGGCCGATAACGTCGCGGCTGTAACCCGGCATGCCCTTGGACATGTCGGACCAGCCGGGGATCACGGCCAGCAGCTCCCCGTTCTCCAGGATCGCCACGCCGTCGCCCTCCTCCAGCCAGAGCGCGCGCAGCGTATGCGGCTCAAACACGGGCCTGCCCTCTGGGTGCCGGGTATGACCGGCCGGCATGACCGGCGCCTGGCCGGAGTTCAGCCTGCTCAGGTCCGTGGAAGCGGGCGCCTGCTCGTGATTGGCGATCCAGGTAGCAGCGATCGCCGAGGTCTTGTCATGCAAATAGGCGGCGGTGGTCGTGCCGTCGTACTCGACGACCACACGCCGGCTCGCGTACGGGCTCTCGCTCTCCAGCAGAATCGCGGGCCGTCCGGGCCGGGCGGCTATCCTGGTGTCCTTGGGCCCTCTGCGCAAGCTCGGCATGCTAACGAAATCTACCGACTTGTCGCAGGTCACGTGTACGGTGCGCGGACATCGTTATAAGGGCGTGCAATGGTGCGAGCCTGGCGTGGTCCGCCGGGCCGCGCGGAACGGAGTGCAGGTGCCGAGCGCAGCAGTTCAGGTGCCGTCTGGCGACCCCGCCGGCGGCACGCGGACGAGCGCGGCCAGCCCGGACAACGGTCCGGCGGTAAGCCCGGCTAGCGGTCCGCCGGAAGGCCCGGCTAGCGGCCTGCCCGCTGACCCGGCTAGCGGCCTGCCCGCCGGGCTCGCCGCAGCCCCGCGCCGCCGGTCTCCGCCGCGGCATCTGGCTGACCTGGATCCGGCCGGGCGGCGGAAGGCGGCGGCGGAGCTCGGCCAGCAGCGCTTCCGCGCGGACCAGCTGTCCCGGCACTACTTCGCCCGGCTGACGGATGACCCGGCTGACATGACCGACCTGCCGGCCGGGGAGCGAACGGAGCTGGCCGGCCTGCTGCTGCCCCAGTTGCTGACCGCCGAGCGCGAGCTCACCTGTGATCAGGGCACGACCAGGAAGACACTGTGGCGCGCGTTCGACGGCGCCTACATCGAGTCGGTGCTGATGCGGTATCCGGGCCGGGTGACGATGTGCGTGTCGTCACAGGCGGGCTGCGGGATGGCCTGCCCCTTCTGCGCGACCGGCCAGGCCGGGCTGACCAGGAATCTGTCCGCGGCCGAGATCGTGGCGCAGGTGGTAGCGGGCGCCCGGGCGCTGGCCGGGGGCGAGGTTCCCGGCGGGCCGGGCCGTATCTCCAACGTGGTGTTCATGGGCATGGGCGAGCCGCTGGCCAACTACTCGCACGTACTCGGGGCCGTGCGCCGCCTGACTGACCCGGTACCGGACGGGCTGGGCATTTCCCAGCGCGGGATTACGGTGTCCACGGTCGGGCTGGTCCCGGCCATCGGCCGGCTGGCCAGCGAGGGCCTGTCGGTGCGGCTCGCGGTATCCCTGCATGCCCCCGACGACGGCCTGCGGGATGAGCTCGTGCCGGTGAACCGGCGGTGGAAGGTCGCCGAAGTGCTGGCCGCCGCATGGGCCTACGCGGCCGCGACCGGCCGCCGGGTCTCGATCGAGTACGCGCTGATCCGCGACGTCAACGACCAGGCGTGGCGGGCCGACGCGCTGGCCAGGCTGCTGGCCGGCCAGCTGGCCCACGTCAACCTGATTCCGCTGAACCCCACCCCGGGCTCCCGGTGGACGGCGTCGCGGCCGGAGGACATGCGCGAGTTCGAGGCCAGACTGGCCGCCTGGGGCATCCCGGTGACGGTCCGCGATACCCGCGGCACGCAGATCGACGGTGCGTGCGGCCAGCTGGCCGCGGTGAACCGGACGGCCACGCCGGCCGGGCCCGTGGCGCTGGCCAGTCCCGTCATGCGGACCGATGCCGTCGCGCTGACCGGCCCGGCGGTCCCGGCCGAGACCGGGGCGGCGGCCGTATCCGCGGTGCCGGGCGAGTCCGGGGCGGCAGCCGTATCCGTATCCGCGGTGCCGGGCGAGTCCGGGGCGGCGGCGGTATCCGCGGTGCCGGGCGGGCCCGGGATACCTGGCCGCGCGGGCTAGCGGCCAGCACGGTCATGGTTTCCTGGCGGGCTACGCTCCGCAACCGCGGCCGCGCGGCCATCTTTGACCTGGTCCACCAGACCTGGCGGGTCGTGCAGCAGGCCGGGATGATCACTGCCGATTCCCGGGCCGGGCGAAGGTTCGCGGCGTTCGGCGGCCGGTCCCTGATGGCCTTCCCGACCGGCGCCGTCTACGGCGAGGCCTGGATCGAGATCGGCGACGAGACCATGATCGGGCCGCAGGTCACGCTGAGTGCGGGCATGCTGCCCGGCCAGGATCTGGGGGACCGCCCGGTACTGCGGGTGGGCGACCGGTGCATGATCGGCCGCGGCAGCCATATCGTGGCGCACCATTCCATCCTGATCGGTGATGACGTCTTCACCGGCCCGTATGTCTACATCACTGACCAGAACCACGGCTACAGCGATCCCGAGGTGCCAATCGGGCGCCAGTGGCCCAGTAATGCCGCGGTATCGATCGGCCCGGGCTGCTGGATTGGCGCCGGCGCTATCATCCTGCCGGGCGCGAGCATCGGCCGGAACGTGGTGGTGGCGGCCGGCGCGGTGGTCCGTGGCCAGGTCCCCGGCCACTGCGTGGTAGCGGGCGTTCCGGCCCGGGTTGTCCGCGAATATGCCGCCGGAAATGGCTGGTCACGTCCTTCACCCGTCCCCGACTGAGCGCTTTCCCTGTGCCATCTCCGCGATTCTGCCAACATGGATATGGCCGCCTTCGACCTGGGCGGGGGGCTTCGGCGAGGCTCGGCCACCGCCGGGCCGGGGGATCGCTGCGAGGCCTCACGGAGCGAGAGGCAGTCAAAGAGGGCACGTGCAGGCACGGGATGACTTCGTTGCGACCGCGGCGTACCAGCCCGAACCAGCCGCCGCCGCGGCCGCGCGGCGATTCGTCCGTGACACGCTGCGGACCTGGCAGGTGGTCGGCCGGTCGGCCAGCCAGGACGAACTGGTCGACGACGCGGTACTGCTGACGAGCGAACTCGTCACCAACGCGGTCGTGCACGCGGGAACGCCGGTGCAGGTGACCTGCCGGCTGGCGCACGGGGCGGTTGAGGTCGTGGTCCTGGACCGTCATCCGGTTCAGTTAGTCCCCGACCGCGAGCCGCGCGACAGCTCCGGGGCGGAGCGCACCAGCGGACGCGGTCTCATGCTGCCGTCCGAGCTCGCGTCGTCCTGGGGCGTGACCTATGCGCGCACGGCCAAGGCGGTGTGGTTCCGGCTGGGCATCGCCGACTTCGATGCCGCCGACGAGGCGGGCGGGACGGATGGGCCGGACCGGGCGGCGGGCGCGGTGCCCCGGTCCGGCGCCTCCGGCATGCTGACGGCGGCCGGGACGGTGGGGGATGGCCAGCCGGCCGGCCCCGATGGCGGTCCGGCCCGAGACCGGCCCGCCGGGAACGCGCAGCCCGCCGATGGCGAGTGGCCCGCCGGTAGCGAACCGCCCGGAGATGGCCGGCCGCTGGCGGATGGCGGGCAGCCAGCAAATTACGGGCCGCCAGGAGATCACCGGCAGCCAGGAGATCACCGGCCGCCTGGGAATGACGGGCCGCTAGGAAATGACGGGCCGTCAGCGGGTGGCGCGAGGCCGGCCGGGGCGGCCGCGGAGTGGCCGCCGGCCGGCCTCCCGGTCTGGGCGCGCAGGAATCTCGGCCGGCTTGGTTACGAGGAATTGCTCAGCCACACGGTCGAGGCGGCCCGGGCCATGATGGCGGCCGATGCCGCGTATCTGCTGGCCGTGGGCGAGGACGGCGAGCTGAGGGTCCGTGCGGCGGCCGGAGCGGGCCTGAGCAGCGGACCGGGCTTTGCGCAGCTCGCCGCGGGCCCGGTGACGGTGGCCGCCGGGCCGGCCCGGGCGCTGGCCGACGCGGCCCTTTCGCTGGTCACGGTTCCGCTGATGGCAGAGGGGCGCGTGACCGGGGTGCTCGCGGTGGCCGCCACCGAGCCGGGCCGGTTCCGCGAGCGCGACGCGGCCAGGCTGCAGGAGCTGGCCGACCGGTCCGCGCCCACGCTGGAGCGGGCCAGGCTCGGCGAGATGGAGCGGGCCAGACAGGCCCGGGTCAGTTATCTGGAGGAGGCCGGCCAGGTTCTGGCCGGCAGCTTTGATCCGGAGAAGATCGTTGCCCTGGCCGCCCAGCTGGTGGTACCCCAGCTCGCGGACTGGTGCGCGGTCCTGCTGGCCGATGCCGGAGGGGTGCCGCGGCCGGTCTACCTGTCCCATGTCGACGAAACGCGCGCCGCGGCCCTGTCCTGGCTGCTTGAGCACGCGCTACCCGCGGCGCTACCTGCGCGGCCGCCCGACGGCGCGGGGAGCGGGCCGGGCCGCCTGCGGATGGCCGGCCAGCGCTGGCCGGCCACGCCGGTCCGGCCGGCCCGGTCCGGGACGGCGGGCGGCGCGACGGCCACCGCGCGGACGCAGCCGGGCGCCCCGCCCGAAGCCGCTCAGCTGGCCGCCGACGGGGCCTGGTGCTTCCCGCTCACGGCGCCGGATGACCGCCGCGGCCTGCTCGTCATCGGCACCGTGGCCGGCGGCCGGCTTTCCGCCGAGGTCACGGAACTGGCCGAGGGGCTGGCCCGCCGGGTGGCGCTGGCCCTGGACAACGCCAGCCGGCAGGCCAGGCAGCAGTTCACCAGCCGGATCCGGCAGGCCGTGCCGCCGCCGCCCGACCCGCCGCGGATCCCGGGCATCGAGCTGGCCGTGACGCATGCGGAACCGGGCGGCGGCAGCCCGGGCGGCGACTTCTACGATATTTTCCCGGTCGGCGATCACTGGCGGTTCGTCATCGCCGACGTCTGCGGCACCGGGCCGGAAGCTGCCGCGATCGGCGGCCTGGCCCGGCACACCCTGCGCATCCTGGCCCGCGAAGGGCATGGCATCGGGGCGGTGCTCGAGCGGCTTAACGCGCTCATCATCGACGAGGGCGAGCAGGCGAGATTCCTGACGCTCGTGCACGGCGAGATCACCGCGCAGGCCTGGCCCGGATCTCGCTCGCCTGCGCCGGTCACCCGCTGCCGCTCGTGCTCAGGTCCACGGCCGCGAGGCCGGAGGCAGCCGCGGATCCGCAGCCGCTGCTGGGGGTCATCGAAGGGCTTACGTTCAGCACCCAGACGCTGGATCTTGATCACGGCGACCTGCTGCTGGCCATGACCGACGGCATAACGCACCGGCGGCATGGCTACCGGCTGCTGGACGACGGCGATGGCGTGGCCGTGCTTCTCGCTGAGTCCCGCGACCTCAGCGCGGGTGCGGTCGCGGCCAGGATCCAGCAGGCGGCACGCGACTTCGGCCCGGCCCCGCTGGCCGACGACATGGCCCTCCTAGTTCTCCGGGCGTCCTAGCTGGGGCGTGAATTCCTCGCCGCACAGGCCCCGGCCGACCAGGTCAACCGCCCGTGCGGTGGCGACCAGCCGGTTGCCTTCGGTCCGGTAGACCGCAAGGACGGCGTCAATCCCCTGTGGCGGCAGCACATCGCCGAGTTCGGTGCGAACGCCGCGGTATCCCTGCCGGGCGCCCTCGACGCAGGCGGCCAGGTGATGCCGGGCCAGTACGGCCAGCGCGATGGGATGGCGCCGCAGCACCCCGTGCACGCGGTAGTCGGGCGGGATGACGTCAAGTAGCCAGGCCACGGCCGTCTGCTCGAAGCCCTCGCTGCCCGGGGGGTGAACACCGGCGGGCCAGCCGGGCGGTAGATAAGCTGCCACATTTTCCAGAGTACGCCGTTATCGAACGCCTGTTCTACGCTCGCGGCCGGCGCTGCCGCTAACCTCACGGCCGGCGCGGCCGGCCGGGCTCCTGCTGCTATCGACAGGCTCAGGTCTTACGCGTGCCGGACGGACATCTCGCAGGCCATGGCGGGGGACCGCAGCGGCGCCGCCGGGATGCCGCGCCGAGCGCGGCGTGCCCGCCGGGCACGCCGCGCTGCGGTTGCGGCCAGCTGCATATCCCTGACATGCTCGCTGGCGAGATCGTGCAGAATCACCGGATGCATGGTTCCTCCTCGGCCTTCGGGTCATGGTCATGACCCGACACCATTGAGATTCGCCGTAAGGCCGGGCCGGCCGCATCGGTCGGATGCCCTATCTCCGCGAGCGCAGCGGCTTAGGCCACTAGGACGCCGGCCGGCCCGCGCCGGGGCCGCCCGCTAGCCGGGCAGACTGGGCGGGACGGGTGCGTTAAGCAGTCAAGAACGAATAAACTAAAACGAGCCGTACTCTCGGCATCTTCTTCAGCAACCGGAGTCTCCTTTCATGCCTGCCCGCACAGCGCAACTCGCGACCCGCGAGGACCTGCGCAACGTCGCGATCGTCGCGCACGTCGACCACGGCAAGACAACGCTGGTCGACGCCATGCTGTGGCAATCGGGAGCGTTCCGCGCCAACGCGCAGGTCGCTGACCGGGTGCTCGACTCCGGCGACCTGGAGCGGGAGAAGGGCATCACGATCCTGGCCAAGAACACCGCGGTCACGCACGGCGGGATCACCATCAACATCGTCGACACCCCCGGCCACGCGGACTTCGGCGGCGAGGTTGAGCGCGGGCTGTCCATGGTGGACGGCGTGCTGCTGCTGGTGGACGCCAGCGAGGGGCCGCTGCCGCAGACCAGGTTCGTGCTGCGCAAGACGCTGGAAGCCCGCCTGCCGGTCATCCTGGTGATCAACAAGGTGGACCGGCCGGACGCCAGGATCGCCGAGGTGGTCGACGCGTGCTACGAGCTGTTCATGGACCTGGACGCCTCCGAGGCCCAGATCGAGTTCCCGATCGTGTACGCGTCGGCGCGTGCGGGCCGGGCTTCGCTGCGCCGCCCGGCCGACGGCACGATGCCGGACTCGCCGGACCTTGAGCCGCTGTTCGCCGCGCTCCGCGAGACCATTCCGGCGCCGTCCTTTGACCCCGAGGAGCCGCTCCGGGCGCACGTCGCCAACCTGGACGCCTCGGCCTATCTGGGCCGGATCGCGCTGTGCCGCGTGTTCAGCGGGGAGATCGTGCGCGGGCAGCAGGTGGCCTGGTGCCGCCGGGACGGCTCGATCGAGCGGGTAAAGATCACCGAGTTGTTCCGGACGGAGGCCCTGGAACGGGTCCCGGCCGCCTCGGCATCGGCCGGTGACATCATCGCGGTGGCCGGCATCGGCGAGATCATGATCGGCGAGACGCTGGCCGACCCCGACGATCCGCGACCGCTGCCGCTGATCACCGTCGATGAGCCCGCCATCTCCATGACCATCGGGGTAAACACCTCACCCCTGGTCGGCCGGGAAAAGGGATCACGGGTTACCGCCCGGATGGTGCGTGACCGGCTGGACCGCGAGCTCGTCGGCAACGTCTCGATCCAGGTGCTGCCCACCGAGCGTCCCGACACCTGGGAGGTGCAGGGCCGCGGTGAGCTGGCGCTGGCCGTCCTGGTCGAGACGATGCGGCGGGAGGGCTACGAGCTGACCGTGGGGCGCCCGACCGTGGTCACCCGCGAGGTCGACGGGAAGCTGCACGAGCCGATGGAGCGGCTGACCGTGGACGTGCCGGAGGAATATCTCGGCGCGGTCAGCTCGCTGCTCGCGATTCGCAAGGGCCGGCTGGACAGCATGACGAATCACGGCACCGGGTGGGTGCGGCTTGAGTTCACCGTGCCAGGCCCGGGGGCTGATCGGATTCCGCACCCAGTTCCTCACCGACACCCGCGGCACCGGTATCGCGCACCACGTGTTCGAGGGCTACGAGCCCTGGTCCGGGCCGCTGCGGATGCGCGCCACCGGGTCGCTGGTCGCGGACCGCGCGGGTACCGCGACGCCGTACGCCATGTTCTCGCTGCAGGAGCGCGGCTCGCTGTTCATCGGGCCGACGACCGAGGTGTACGAGGGCATGATCGTCGGGGAGAACTCGCGGTCCGACGACATGGACGTCAATATCACCAAGGAACGGAAGCTCACCAACGTGCGGCAGTCCTCCGGGGAGGAGCTTGAGCGGCTCGTCCCGCCGCGGCTGCTCAGCCTGGAGCAGGCGCTGGAGTTCTGCGCCCCGGACGAGTGCGCCGAGGTGACTCGTTCGACCGTCCGGATGCGCAAGGTCGTGCTCGACGCGAAGGAGCGCGGCCGCAGCCGCGCCCGCCGCGCCCGCAGCGAGTAATCCGCCGCCGCCGAGCCCCGCGGTTCCCGCGATCGCACTCGGCGTTGTATTAGCGGTTAAGATTCAGCCGGTTTCTGGCCGCGGAAACCGGCCAAATCCTAACCGCCGATCGACTGGCCAGTGGCCCGCGGCCGACCGCGGGCTGGTGGCTTCGTTGGTCACTTCACGGACAGGTAGATGATGCTGGCCAGGCCGAACGCGACGCAGTAGATCGCGAACGGGGTCAGGGTGCGGGTCTGGAAGTACTTGACCAGGAAACGGACTGACACGTACGCGCCGATGCCGGACAGCACGCTGCCGACCAGGATCTGGCCGTGGATGCCCTGGCCCAGCGGCCCGGTGAGATCGGGAACCTTCAGCACGCCGGCGGCCAGGATCACCGGAGTGGCCAGCAGGAAGGCGAATCTCGCGGCGTCCTCGCGGGCCAGGCCGCGGAACATGCCCGCCACCATGGTCACGCCGTCCCGGCTGATCCCGGCGAGCAGCGCAAGTACCTGCGCGGAGCCGATCACGAGCGCCTGCAGGAAGCCGGCCGCGGCCAGCCGCTGGTCAGACTGGATCGCCTGCGACAACTCCAGCTGCCGCACCGCCCGCTGACCGGAGGCGTGCGCGGCCATACCAGGTTCGGCCTGGGCCGCCGCGCGCTCGCGCTCGGCGGCCGCCTCCGCGTCCGCCTTCAGCGACGCCCGGGTGCGGAATCTCTCCCCGGCGTAGAGGATCAGCCCGTTCACCACCAGGAAAATGGCGGCCCTGATCGGCTTGCCGAACAGCACCCGGAATTCATGCTCGAATACCAGGCCGATCAGGCCAACCGGGATGGTGGCCAGGATGACCATCCAGGCCAGCTTCTGGTCAGTCGTCTCCACCCGGAGATGCCGGATCGACGTAAAGAAGCCCTTGATGATCCGGATCCAGTCACGCCAGAAGTAGATGAACAGCGCGATCGCCGTCGCGACGTGCATTCCCACGATGAACGCCAGGTATGGCGACTCGGGGCTGGCCACGTTCAGGTCGGTCGCCCAGCTGCCGCCGATCAGGGCCGGAATCAGCACGTTGTGGCCGAGGCTGGAGACGGGGAAGAGCTCGGTCACGCCCTGGATCAGGCCGACAACCGAGGCCTCCAGGTAGGTCAGGTGCGTCATGTCAGCCTTTCACGCGGGTGGGTCCTGGCCCTGCGCGCTGCCGTTTGGCTGGGTCCGGGACCTGCGCGCAGCTTTCATCGTATTGATTGTGGCGGGCCGATGGCGTCCCGCGCCGGAATGTCCGGCCGCCCGGCGGCTAAGCCGGCGAACGGGAACGGCCGGGAACTTCCTAAGGGTGCAGAATCGCGCCGGCCAATTTCGGGAATTAGCAAGATTTTTACGTTTACCGGGCGAGCTATGGCCGGAGGAATAGCTGCCCGTGCCGCAACTGGCCTCGCGACGGCCGCGATGGCCCTGATCGCCGGGCCCCTCCAGCGCCGGCGGGCGCCGGGCCTGCGGCGGGTTAGCTCTTCGGGCCCGGCACGGCCGGGGTGTCATGATGCTTCCGGCGGGAGATCTTGCTGCCGAGCCAGACCAGCGGGTCGTACTTGCGGCCGGCCACCCGCTCCTTCATCGGGATCAGCGCATTGTCGGTGATCTTGATGTTCTCCGGGCAGACCTCGGTGCAGCACTTGGTGATATTGCAGTAGCCGAGGCCGAAGTCGTCCTGCGCGATCTCCCGGCGGTCAGCGGTGTCGGCGGGGTGCATTTCCAGCTCCGCGATCCGCATCAGGAACCGCGGCCCGGCGAACGGCCGCTCGTTCTCCGGGTGGTCGCGGATCACGTGGCAGGTGTCCTGGCACAGGAAGCACTCGATGCACTTGCGGAACTCCTGCGAGCGGTTCACGTCGACCTGCTGCATCCGGAACTCGCCGAGCTTGATCGCGGGGTCGGGGGTGAACGACGGGATCTCGCGGGCCTTGGCGTAGTTGAACGACACGTCCGTGACCAGGTCCCTGATCACCGGGAAGGTCCGCATCGGGGTGAGCGTGATCGTCTCGTCCGGCGCGAACAGCGACATCCGGGTCATGCAGGCCAGCCGCGGCCGGCCGTTGATCTCCATCGAGCAGGAGCCGCACTTGCCGGCCTTGCAGTTCCAGCGCACGGCCAGGTCACCGGCCTGGGTCGCCTGCAGCCGGTGCAGGACATCCAGGACGACCTCGCCCTCGTTGGCCTCGACCTGGTAGTCGGTCAGCTCGCCCTGGCCGCCGTCGCCCCGCCAGATCCGGAACTTTACCTTCGCGCCCATCAGCTTGTCTCCTCGGGAACCTTGGGCAGTTCCTCGTCGGTGAGGTACTTCGCCAGCTCGGCCCGGTCGAACAGGGCGAGCAGGTCGTCGCGCATCGGCGTCATCGGCTGCCGTCTGAGGGTCACCCGGTCGCCGTCCAGCGTGCAGATCAGGTTGATCTTCCGCCACTCGGGCGACATGCCGGGGAAATCATCGCGGGTGTGGCCGCCGCGGCTTTCCTGGCGCTCCAGCGCCGCCTGCGCCACGCAGTCCGCGATCAGCACGATGTTGCGCAGGTCAAGGGCCAGGTGCCAGCCGGGGTTATAAGCCGCGCCGCCCTCGGAGCTGACCCGTCCGGCCCGCTCGCGCAGCTTCTCCAGCTCGGCCAGCGCGGACTTGATCTCGGACTCGCGCCGGATGATCCCGACCAGGTCACTCATCGTCTGCTGGACCTCGGAATGCACCGTATACGGATTCTCCCCGCCGGTCCGCTCCAGCGGAGCGAGCGCTTCCGCCTGCGCCTCCGCGAGCGCGGCGTCGGTAGCCGCGGGCCGGCTGCCGGACTCGCTCAGGCCGTCCAGGTACGCGATCGCGCCCTGGCCGGCCCGGCGGCCGAAGACCAGCAGGTCAGACAGCGAGTTGCCGCCCAGCCGGTTGGAGCCGTGCATGCCGCCGGACACCTCGCCGGCCGCGAACAGGCCGGGCACGCTGGACGCCGCGGTGTCCGGATCCACCTCGACGCCGCCCATCACGTAGTGCTGGGCCGGGCCGACCTCCATCGGCTCCTTGGTGATGTCGACATCGGCCAGCTCCTTGAACTGGTGATACATCGACGGCAGCCGCCGCAGGATCTCCTCGGCCGGGCGCCGGGAGGCGATATCCAGGAAGACGCCGCCGCGCGGTGACCCGCGCCCGGCCTTGACCTCGGCGTTGATCGAGCGGGCGACCTCGTCGCGGGGCAGCAGTTCCGGCGGGCGCCGGTTGTGATCCGGGTCGGTGTACCAGCGGTCGGCCTCTTCCTCCGTTTCCGCATACTGGGCGCGGAAGACATCGGGCACGTAGCCGAACATGAACCGCTTGCCCTCGGAGTTCTTGAGCACGCCGCCGTCACCGCGGACCGACTCGGTGACCAGCAGCCCGCGCACCGACAGCGGCCAGACCATATGGGTGGGATGGAACTGGACGAACTCCATATTCAGCAGCTTCGCGCCGGCCAGCAGCGCCAGGGCGTGCCCGTCCCCGGTGTACTCCCAGGAGTTGGAGGAGACCGCGAAGGTCTTGCCGATCCCGCCGGTGGCCAGGATGACGGTCGGCGCCTCGAACAGGACGAACCGTCCGTTCTCCCGGATGTAGCCGAACGCGCCGGCGATCCGCTCGCCGTCCTTGACCAGCCGGGTGATGGTGGTCTCGGCGAAGACCTTGATCATGGCCTCGGCGTCACCGTGCTCGCGCGCGTCCTCCTGCTGCAGGGCGACGACCTTCTGCTGCAGCGTGCGGATCATCTCCAGGCCGGTCCGGTCACCCACGTGCGCCAGCCGCGGGTACTCATGGCCGCCGAAGTTGCGCTGGCTGATCTTGCCGTCCGGGGTGCGGTCGAACACCGCGCCCCAGGCCTCGAGCTCCCAGACCCGGTCCGGAGCCTCCTTGGCGTGCAGTTCGGCCATCCGCCAGTTGTTCAGGAACTTGCCGCCGCGCATGGTGTCGCGGAAGTGGACCTGCCAGTTGTCATGCGGGTTGACGTTACCCATCGCGGCGGCGCAGCCACCCTCGGCCATGACGGTGTGCGCCTTGCCGAGCAGGGACTTGGAGATGACGGCGGTCCGCTTGCCTGCCTCCCGCGCCTCGATGGCGGCCCGCAGCCCGGAGCCCCCGGCGCCGATCACCACGACGTCGTAAGGCAGCCGCTCGATGTCAGTCATGTGTCGTTCGACCTTCTTGCCTCAGTTGAAGAACCGGAGGTCGCTGATGGTCCCGCTGGCCACGAGCAAGATGTAGAGATCGGTCAGCATCAGCGTGCCCAGAGTGGTCCACGCGAGCTGCATGTGCTTCGCGTTGAGCCGGGAGACCTGAGTCCAGATCCGGTACCGGACGGGGTGCTTCGAGAAGTGCTTCAGCCTGCCGCCGGTGATATGCCGGCAGGAATGGCAGGACAGCGTGTACGCCCACAGCAGCACCACGTTGATGAGCATGATCAAGGTACCGAGGCCGAATCCGAAACTCCCGTCCGGGCCGCGGAAAGCCTGCACCACGTCGTAGGTGTTCAGCAGCGAGATCAGGATCACCAGATAGAAGAAGAACCGGTGCAGGTTCTGCATGATCAGCGGGAAGCGGGTCTCGCCCGAGTAACTGGCGTGCGGCTCGCGCACCGCGCAGGCGGCGGGCGCGCGCCAGAAGGCACGGTAGTAGGCCTTGCGGTAGTAGTAGCAGGTGAGCCGGAAACCGAGCACGAACGGCAGTGACACGATCGCGTACGGAACGATCGACGGCACCTTGCCGAACCACTGGCCCAGGCTGCTCGAGCCGGCCGCGCAGGAGCCGCTGACGCACGGCGAGTAGAACGGCGTCAGGTAGTGATACTGCGGCACCCAGTACCACCGGCCGAGGAAGACGTGCACGGTCGCGTAGGCGACCCAGATGGTCAGCGCGGCGGCGGTGATAGCCGGTTCCCGCCACCATGAGTCCTTGCGCAGCGTCCGTTCGCTGATCTGCGCCCTGCTCTTGGCCGGCGCATCCACTGCCTGCGTCATCGTCGACGTCTCCGCCCTGGAACTGTCTGGGGTCGCGTGCCGCGGGCCGGATGCGTTTCCCCGGGCGCATGGTCGCGGTGCCGTGTGAACCCTATTCCAACAGGAATATCACCGCGACGGCGCGGGGCGAGCCTACACGGGTGTGATTCTCAACACCGTCGGTCACGCCCGGCCCGTCAGGTGATGCCCAGGGCGCGCCGGAGGAAGTCAACCTGGAGCAGCAGCAGGTTCTCGGCCACCTCTTCCTGCGTGGCCATGTGGGTCACTCCGGACAAGGGCAGCACGCTGTGCGGGCGCCCGGCCGCGAGCAGCGCCGACGATAGCCGCAGTGAGTGCGCGACGACCACGTTGTCATCGGCCAGCCCGTGGATGATGAGCAGCGGCCGGGACAGCTTGTGCGCGTCGGTCAGCAGCGATGAGGCTTCGTAGGCGTCGCTGTTCTGGTCGGGATCGCCGAGGTAGCGCTCGGTGTAATGGGTGTCGTACAGGCGCCATTCGGTGACCGGCGCGCCCGCCACCGCGGCGTGGAACACATCCGGGCGGCGGAGCACGGCCAGCGCGGACAGGTACCCGCCGAACGACCAGCCCCTGATCGCGACCCGGTCCAGGTCCAGGTCGGAGCATCGCGCCGCAGTGGCGTGCAGCGCCTCGACCTGATCCTCGAGCGGCGGGCCGGCCAGGTCCCCGGCCACGGTTTTCTCCCAGTCTGGTCCGCGTCCGGGGGTGCCGCGGCCGTCCGCGATGATCACGGCGAAGCCCTGCTCGGCGAACCATTGCGAGGTGAGGAACGCGGCCCGGCTGGCCTGCACCTGCTGTCCATGCGGGCCGCCGTACGGGTCCATCAGCACGGGCAGCCGGGCCGAGCCCGGCCGGTGCCAGGACGGCAGCAGCAGCGCCGTCCTGGTGCCGCGCTCCCCGGCGGCGAAGATCACCGGCTGCGGGACCGGGACCAGCGGCGTGTCGGCCAGCGAGGTGATCCGCCTGACCTCGGCGTCGCGCAGCACCCGGACGACCGGCCCGTCCTGGTCCAGTGACCTGCTCACCGCCACGGTGGTGCCGCCGGCCCGGTCGCCGGTGTGCACGCCGGGCCCGCCGTCGCCGAGGGTGAGCCTGGCCAGGCCGGCCGGGCCATACGTCCAGAGGCCGATCTCGGTCGGCTCCGCGTCCGATGCGGCGAACAGGATCGTCTCCCCGTCAACGCTCAGCACCTCCCTGACCTGCAGCCCGTCGGGCGTCACCGGGAGGGCGCTGCCATTCGACAGGTCTGCCGCGGTGGCCACGATCAGCCGGTGCGCGCCGCCGGTGTCGGCGGTCCACACGATCCGGCCGCTGGCGGTTAGGGCGGGCACGCCGGGGATGATGTCCAGCCAGTGCGGGTCGGTGTCCGCGCGCAGCACGGTCGTCGCGCCGGTTTGCCGGTCCACGGCGAGAATCCGCATCTCGCGCTGGTAGCGGTCCTGCACCACGATCAGCGGGCTTGCTGCCGCCTGCCCGGTACCGGCCCAGACCGCGGTGACGAGATACGGGAATGCGGCGCTGTCCCAGCCGACCGGCGTGGGCCGGCCGTCCAGGCCGACCAGCACCAGCGAGACCTCGGCATTGGGGGTCCCGGCGGCCGGATACCGCACCTGGGCGACGGGCTGGCCCGGGTTCGACGGGTCGGCGATGTACCACCGCTGCACCGGGCTCTCGTCGACCCGCGCGACGAGCAGGGCGGTCGAGTCCGGGGCCCACCAGAAGCCGTGCGCCCGCCGCATCTCCTCGGCGGCGATGAATTCGGCCAGCCCGAACGTTACGTTCCCGGCCGCGTCCGCCGCATCGGCCGCGTCCGCCGCATCGGTCGCGTCCGGAGCGGCGACCGCGCGGTCTTCCCCGGTCCGCAGGTCGGTGACCCGCAGCGCGCCCGCGCAGGCGTAGGCCACGAGCTGACCGGCCGGGTCGGCCGCCGGGTCGGCGGCCGGAGCGCGGGCCGGCACCTGGCGGACTGAGGCCGCGGCGCCGCCATCTCCGGCCAGGTCCGCCGCATACACCCGCCCGGCCAGGCCGAACACGGCCAGCCGCATCTCGGTATCGCAGCTGAACGACACGATGCCGGCGGCCTGCTCGCGGGACCGCTCCCGGCGTGCCTTCTCGGCCGGGTCAAGACCGCTGTCGCCGGAGCCGAGCTCGGCCGGGTCGGCCACCAGGCGCTCCGTGCCGGTGGCCACGTCGAGCAGCCACAGGCAGGTCACCGGATCAGATCCGCCGTTCGACCGGAGGAAGGCGATCCGGCGGCCATCGGGGGAGATCCGGAAGGACCGGGGGACGCCGAGCGTGAAGCGCCGGGTCCGGGCGTACTGGCGCGGGAAGGTGTCCGTCATGGAAGTAGATCCTGCCAGCGCGGGCGTTCCCGCGGGCGGTCGCGGGTCCGTCTCAAGATCGCGCCGGGTGCCCGCCGGGTTCGCCGGGCCGCCGTTAAGCTCGCCGGTATGAGCGCAACTGACGACGGCCGCAGGCTCCTGCTGGTGCACGCCCATCCCGATGACGAGTCGATCGGCACGGGCGCGACGATGGCCAAATACGCGGCGGAGGGCGCCGGGGTCACGCTGGTCACCTGCACTCTGGGCGAACTGGGCGAGATCATCCCGCCGGAGTTCGCGCACCTGGCCTGGGACGCCGACGGCGGGCTCGGCGAGCACCGGATCGGCGAGCTCGCCGCCGCCTGCGCGGCGCTGGGCGTGACCGATCACCGGTTCCTCGGCGGCGCCGGCCGCTGGCATGACTCGGGGATGATGGGCACCCCGGCGAACGACTGGGACGGCAGCTTCTGGCAGGCCGACGTGGACGAGGCGGCGGCCGAGCTGCTGACCGTGATCCGGGAGGTCCGGCCGCAGGTCATGATCAGCTATGACGACAATGGCTTCTACGGCCATCCCGATCACATCCAGGCGCACCGGGTGGCGTGGCGCGCATTCGAACTCGCGGACGGCCTGGTCAGCAAGTTCTACGCGACGACCGTGCCGAAGTCGGTGCTGGCTGAGGCGATCAAGGCGATGCGCGGTACCGAGCCGGACTCCCATCCGGCCGGCGGGACGGACTTCACCCAGGTTGACTCGGTGGAGGATCTCCCGTTCGGGGTAGCGGACGAGGTGGTGACCACGGACATTGACGCCACCAGTTACCTGGACGCCAAGCTCGAGGCGATGCGCGCGCATGTCACCCAGATCTCCGTGGACAGCCCGTTCTTCGCGCTGTCCAACAAAGTGGGCCAGCGGGCGTTCGGCCGCGAGTACTACATCCTGCTGGCCGGCCCGCGCGGCCCCGGCCGGCCGCCGCATGGCTGGGAATCAGATCTCTTCGCCGGCATTTGACTAGCCTTCAGTCCGTGGAGAGCGCGACGCCGGATCGGGGCGGAGAGTTGAGCGTCCGGGTCGCCGCCTACGCGCTGCTGCTCGTCCTCGGCGCGCTGGAGGGCCTGCTCGGCTGCTTTCACTACAGCGGGACCCTCGGCCCGGTCCCGGCCGCGGCACTGGCATTCGCCGCGGCGATCTTCCTGACCTGCGTTCTGGCCGCCTGGGGAATGCAGACGCCGACTGCGGGGCTTATGCCCGCTGTGGGATGGTTCGCCGCAGCGTTCGTGCTGGCCATGGCCACGGCAGGAGGAAGCGTCGTGATCACCAATACCGCTCCCGGCAAGTGGTTCCTGTACGGCGGCTCGGCCTGCGCCGCGGCCGGCGTCGTGGTGGCATTCGCCGGGGCATCACTGTCCCGGCCATCGAAGGCAGGCCGGTGACGGCAGCAGCCGGAGGCAGCTCAGGGTCGGCGGCCGACCCGGGCCGCGCGATGCCGGCGCCCGACGGTGGTGCCTTCCGCCGGGCGGCAGGCCGGCTTCCGACCGGAATCGTGGTGGTCTGCACCAGCCTGCATGGCATCGGGCACGCCATGACGGTGAGCGCCTTCACCTCGGTGTCGCTTGAGCCGCTGCTGGTGCTCTTCTGCGCGGAGAAGATCGCGCGCTTTCACGATGCGGTGCTTGACGCCGGGATCTGGTCGGTGTCGGTCCTGGACCAGGAGTCCGAGAAGACGGCCCGCTGGCTGGCCACCCGCGGCCGGCCGCTGGAGGGCCAGCTGGACCTGATCGCGCACCATCCGGGCCCGGTGACCGGCGCGCCGATCCTGGACGCCGCGCTGGCGTCACTCGAATGCCGGACCACGGCGGTGCACGACGGCGGCGATCACAGCATCGTGGTCGGCGCGGTGGTCGGCGTCGGCGAGCCGCCGGACGGCGGGGCGCCGGACAGCGGGGCGCCGGACGGCGGGCCGCTGATCTACTACGGCGGTGGCTACCGCCGCCTGGCGGCCGACTGAGCCCGCGCCTCACCCGCGCCCCGCCCGGCGGCGATTACGGCGAGCACCGCGGCCAGCGGAGCGACCAGGGCGATGAAGTCGGACGAGCTGAGGTTACCCAGGGCATCCAGGGCTCCGGCGAACCCGACGATCAGGACAGCCACCACGATCAGCCCCCAGCCGTGCAGGAACATCCGCGGCGTGAAGGACGGCGCCGCCGCCGTCACGTCCGGCACCGCGGTCACGGACTTGGTGACCCGGCGTTCGGTCAGTCCCTCGCGCACGCGCACGGTGACCGTCAGGTCGCCCGGCCGGTCCGCGGTCAGCAGCAGTTCGTCGCCGTGGGCGGGGTCGGGCCACTGCGACACCGAGCCGCCGCCCGCCGCCCACGACACCACCTTCTGGCTGCCGGAGGGCCGCACGCGGTAGCGGGCCTGGTCGCCGGCCACCACGGTATCTGGCCCGTCGATGACCACCGGCGGCGCCGACCCGGCGCTGGTGGCATGGCCGTTCTGCCCGGCGGCGGCCTCGGCGCCGGCCTCGTCGGCCGACTGGCCTGCTTCGCCGGCCTCGGCTGCTTCGCCGGTCATCATGGCCTGGCGGCGGGACAGCTGCTCGGCGAGCCGGATCTGGCGCGCGTGCACGTTCCAGGTCATGGCCACGACAGCACCGGCGAGCCCCGCGGCCCCCAGCCCCAGCAGGCCGGCGACCGCGGGGTGACTGGCACCAGCTGCGATGGCTGCAAGCATGTCGTCTCCCTGCTCGGGACGGTCACGGTCCGGGCCAGCCCCTGGTCGTCAGCGGCCGGCCGGGCGGCGGCCGGATCCCGGCCGCCGGGATGGGCGCCGGGCAATCCTGGCCAGCCTGGCCGTCTCTCCTGTAGCACGATGGTATTCAAACATAAAATCGAATCGGCGGGAAGCCCGGGCGGCTCCCGCCTGACCGGCGGAACCGCCAGGTACTCGCGAACTTGCTGGGCAAACGTCCGGGCGCGCGCCGCCGCACGCGCAGGGGCGCCCTGGCCCGGCGCGGCGGCACTTAATAGATTGGCCGGGCGGGGCGAGCGTCCAGATGGGCGGATGATGATCACGTTAACTACGGCCGACGGCACCGATGTCCGCGCCTTCGACGAGGGCCATGGCCCGGTCATCCTGGTTGTCCACCCGGGCTTTGACGACGGGAAGTCGTGGCGGAAGGTGGCGGCCCGGCTTTCCGGGCGCTTCCGGGTGGTGCGGATCGTGCGCCGTCAGTACCGCCTCGATCGGCCGGCCCCGGTTCCGTACTCGATCGCCCGGGAGGCCGAGGACGTCCTGGCCCTGGCGGCGGACATCGGCGAGCCGATGGTGATCGTCGGCCACTCCTCCGGCGGGGTGGTGGCCCTGGAGGCCCTGGCGGCGGCGCCGGCCGCGGTCTTCGCCGGGGCGGTGCTGTTCGAGCCGCCGGTCGCGATCGGCCCGCCGCCCGGCGCTGAGGCACCCGGCGGCGATGCGCCCGGAGACCAGGCGCCCGGCGGCAAGACGCCCGGAGGCAAGACGCCCGGAGGCGAGCCGCTCGACCGGGCCCGGGCGGCCGTGGCGGCGGGCCAGCCGGGGAAGGCGATGCAGATCTTCGTGCGTGACGTCGTGGGGGTGCCGGCGCCTTACGCCTGGGCGATCCGGCCGCTGGTGGCGGTCAGCCCCCGGCTGCGCGCCCTGGCTCCGCGGCAGATCAGCGACCTGGACGGCGTTGGGCCGCGGCTGGACGTCTACGCCCGGATCGAGACCCCGACGGTGCTGCTGGGCGGGGAGCGCAGCCCGGCGCATCTCGGCGAGCGCCTTGATGCGCTCGCGGCCGTGATGCCCCATGCCGAGAAGGTAATCCTGGCCCGCCGCGACCACAGCGCGCACCTCAGGGCGCCGGACGAGGTGGCGCGCGTCATCGAGACCCTGGCCGACCGGGTGCTGCCATGATCGCTGGTGGGGCGCCGGGGCGTTAGGCCGCGCCTGCCCGGCGGCGTTACGGCCGGCCGCGAAGCTAGCCCCGCCGACGTCAGCTCAGCGGGTGATCGCCTCGACCTGGTCGATGGCCCAGTCCAGATCGGTCTCCGTCACCATCAGCGGCGGGGCCAGCCTGATCGTGGTGCCGTGGGTGTCCTTGGCGAGCACGCCGAGCGCGGCCAGCCGCTCGCAGGCCTCGCGGCCGCCGAGGTCGGCGAACTCGACGCCCGCCCACAGCCCCCGCCCGCGCACCTGGCGCACGGCGCTGCGGGGCAGGCCGGAGAGCCGGTCGTGCATGTGCGCGCCGAGCTTGGCCGAGCGCTCCTGGAACTCGCCCGTCGACAGCATCGCGATGACCTCGCGGGCCACCGCGCAGCCGAGCGGGTTCCCGCCGAAGGTGGAGCCGTGCTGGCCCGGCTTGAACACGCCCAGCACGTCGCTGGACGAGACCACGGCGGAAACCGGCACGATGCCGCCGCCGAGCGCCTTGCCGAGCACGTACATGTCGGGCACGACGTCCTCGTGCTCGCAGGCGAAGGTGGTCCCGGTCCGGCCGAGGCCGGACTGGATCTCGTCGGCGATCATCAGCGCGCCGCTGGCCGAGCAGATCTCCCGGACGCCGGTCAGGAACCCGGGCGGCGGGACCAGCACGCCGGCCTCGCCCTGGATCGGCTCGACCAGGACGGCCACCACGCGGTCATCCATGACCTCGGCCAGCGCGCCGAGATCGCCGTACGGCACGACCCGGAATCCGGGCGTGAACGGGCCGTACGAGCCGCGGGCGTCCTCGTCGGTGGAGAAGCTGATGATCGTGGTGGTGCGCCCGTGGAAATTACCCTCGAAGGCGATGATCACGGCCTCGTTAGCGGGCACGCCCTTGACCTCGTAGCCCCACTTTCGGGCGGTCTTGATCGCGGTTTCCACCGCCTCGGCGCCGGTGTTCATCGGCAGCACCATCTCCATGCCGGCCAGCGTCGCGAGCTCGGCGCAGAACGGGCCGAACTGGTCATGCTCGAACGCCCGGCTGACCAGCGTGACCCGCTCAAGCTGGCGCTGCGCGGCGGCCACCAGCCGGGGATGCCGGTGGCCGAAGTTGATCGCCGAGTAGGCGGCCAGCATGTCCAGGTACCGCCGGCCCTCGACGTCGGTGACCCAGGCGCCATCCGCCTCGGTGATGACCACGGGCAGCGGATGGTAGTTGTGCGCACCGTGCAACTGAGCCTGCGCGCGCAGCTCCCGCGCGATGGCGGCGCCGTCGCTGCCGTGTCCCTGGCTATCCGTCATGCCCATTCCTCCTGCGACCTCAGCTCAAGGGTGCAGCATTTCGGCCCGCCGCCCGCCTTGAGAAACTCTGACATATCGACTCTGACCGGCTCGAATCCGGTCGCCGCTAGTTGCGCGGCCAGGCCGTCGGCCTCGGCCGGCAGCACGACATGGCGGCCGTCGCTGACCGCGTTCAGGCCCAGCAACTCGGCATCGGTGTCCTTCACCTCGATGAGCTCGGCGAACAGCGAGGCGAGCACCGCCCGCGCCGCGTCGTCGAACGCCGCCGGGTAGTAGGCGGCGGTGTCAGCATCCAGGACGCAGAGCGCGGTGTCGAGGTGATAAAACCGCGGATCGACCAGCCGGACGCTGGCCACGGGCAGCCCGAATAGCCCGGCCACCTGCGGTGCGGCCGCCTCGTCGGTGCGGAAGCCGTATCCGGCGATGACACTGTGCCCGGCGAAGACGATGTCGCCCTCGCCCTCGTTAACGCAGTCCGGCGGCACCGCGGGCGGGAATCCGCTGCGCTCGAACCAGCGCCGGTAGGCCGCGCTCTCCGGCTGCCGCTGCGGATAGCGGAAACGCGCCCCCAGCACCTTTCCGCCGATCACGGTGGCGCCGTTGGCCGCGAAGACCATGTCCGGCAGCCCGGGCTCCGGGCTGATGGTGCGCACCTGATGGCCGAGCCGGGTGAACGTCTCGCGCAGGCCGTGCCACTGGGTCATCGCGCGGGCGGCATCGACCGGCCGGGCCGGGTCCATCCACGGGTTGATGGCGTACTGCACGGTGAAATGCTCGGGCGGGCACATCAGGTAGCTTCTGGCGCGCGGCGTCCTGCGCGGCGTGGCGCCGTCCGTCTGGGTCATGCGGCTCCCGTCAGCTAAATGATCGACGTCAAATCCCAGCGTAAGAGCCAGGCGCCGTGCCGGGTGCGCGCAGTTCCTGCGCGATGGCGGTGATCCGTTGCGTAATACACGACCAAACCTTTGAAACGTTGCTTCCGGGGCGCAATGCCGCGACCGCCCGGGAATCGCCGGGCCCGGCCGGCCCGGGTGCCGCCCCGCCGTCCGCGCCGGGCCCGCGGGAATCCCGCGCTCCGGGCCGGCCCGACCTAGCGGCCCGGGCGGGCCGTCCATTCCTGGCCGGCCGGCGTGTCGGCGACGGTGACGCCGATGGCGGCCAGCGCATCCCGGAGCCGGTCGGCGGCGGCGAAGTCCCGGCCGCGCCGTGCGGCCGCGCGAGCCGCGAGCAACTCCCCGGCGCCGTCGGGCAGCGGCGACGGCGCGGCCGGCCGGCCGACGTCGCTGGCCAGGTCCAGCCCGAGCAGCCGGTCGACATGCGCGAATGTCTCGAACTTCGACCCGGGCGCGACCGCGTCGTCCTGCTCAAGCTCGCGTAGCCGGCGCAGCGCCGCCGGGGTGTCCAGGTCGTCCTCGAACCCGGCGGTGATGTCGCTGACGTAGGACGCGGACATCGGCTTGCTCGGCGAGCGCGCCCAGTCGGCCACCCGCTGGCGCCACCGCCGCAGGGTCTTATCGGCGGCCTGGATGGTGTCCCAGGTCAGGTTCAGCTGCTGCCGGTACCGGTGCTCCAGCAAGGCGAGCCGCAGGGCCAGCGGATCGAGCCCGCGGTCGGTGACGTCGCCGAGCAGCACCACATTGCCGGCTGATTTCGCCATCTTGCGGCCCTCGAACAGCACGTGCTCGCCGTGGACCCAGTGCCTGACCACCTCGTGCCCCGTTATTGCATCGGATTGGGCCCGCTCGTCCTCGTGATGCGGGAAACGCAGGTCGATACCGCCGGTATGGACGTCGATCACATCACCCAGGTAATGCAATGACATGGCGGAGCACTCGGTGTGCCAGCCGGGGAAGCCGGTGCCCCACGGCGCCGGCCAGGTCAGCTCGCGGCCCGGGCGGGCGCCCTTCCACAGCGCCCAGTCGGCGTGGAAGCGCTTCTGGCCGTCGATCTCGCCGCCGGAGCGGTGACCGGGCCGCAGCGCGCTGAGCCGGTTGCCGGACAACTCGCCGTAGCCGGGGAACGAGCGCGCGTCGAAGTACACCGACCCGCCGGGGGTGGCGTAGGCATGCCCGGTCTCGATCAGCTTCGCGATCATCTCGGTCATCAGGCCGATCGACTCGGACGCGCGCGGTGAGAAGTCCGGGGGCCGGATGTTCAGCGCGGCGCAGTCGGCCCGGAACCCGTCCTCATGGCGCCGGGCGAGCTGGCCGGCGGTCACGCCCTCGGCCCGGGCCTGGGCCAGGACCTTGTCCTCGCCGCCGGGATCGGGCTCCAGGTCATCGGCCAGGTGGCCGACATCGGTGATGTTCTGGCAGACGATCACGGTCAGCCGCCGCCGCTCGGCGGTTCGCCTGATCAGGTCGGCGAGCAGGAAGGTACGCAGGTTGCCGACGTGCGCGGCCCGGTAGACGGTCGGGCCGCAGGCGTACATCCGCAGCTCGCCCCGGCGGGCGGGCACGATGGCCTCGGCCTGCCGGGTCAGCGTGTCATAGAGCCGGAACATGCGGCCAGCCTAAGAGGTCGGCCGCCCGGGCGCTCCGGTCAGTGCGCTCCGGCCCGGGCGCTCAGGCCAGCGCCGCCAGCCGCGATACGGCGGCGTCGATCCGCTCGTCGGTGGCGGTGAGCGCCACCCGGACGTGCCGGTGCCCGGCCGGCCCGTAAAGCTCGCCCGGGGCGACCAGGATGCCCGCCGCGGCGAGCGCGTGTACCGACCCCCAGCAGTCGTGCGCCGGGTGGGCCGCCCACAGGTACAGCCCGGCCTCGGAATGCTGCACTTGCCAGCCCGCCGACTCCAGCGCGGGACGGAGCCGGGCGCGCCGCGCCGCGTACCTGGTCCGCTGGACGGCGGCGTGCTCGTCGTCGTTCAGCGCCGCGGCCATGGCCGCCTGGACGGGGGCAGGCATCAGCAGCCCGGCGTGCTTGCGGATTTCGAGCAGTTCCCGGACGAGCTGCGGATCCCCGGTGACGAAGCCCGCCCGGTAGCCGGCCAGGTTGGACCGCTTGGACAGCGAGTGCACGGCGAGCAGGCCCTGGTGGGATCCGTCGCAGGCGTCCGGGTGCAGCACCGAAACCGGCGTGGCGTCCCAGCCGAATCCGAGGTAGCACTCGTCCGACGCGACGATCGTGCCCCGCTCCCTGGCCCAGTTCGCCACCTTGCGCAAGTGCTCTGCGGGGAGCACCTGGCCGGTCGGGTTGGACGGGGAATTCAGCCAGGCCAGCCGGACCTGCTCGGGGCCGAGGCCGAGCGTCCCGTCCGCGGCGGCCGGCCGGGCGCCGGCCAGCAGCGCGCCGACGTGATAGGTCGGATAGGCCAGCGCCGGATACGTGACCAGGTCGCCGGGACCGCAGCCGAGCAGGGTCGGCAGCGAGGCGATCAGCTCCTTGGTGCCGATCACCGGCAGCACCGCGGCCGGGTCCACCGTCACCTGGTGATTGCGGGCCAGCCAGCCCGCGGCCGCCGCCCGCAGCGCGGGCGTCCCGGCGGCGGCCGGGTATCCGGGCGAATCGCGGGCCGCGACGAGCGCATCCGCCACCACCCGCGGCACCGGGTCCACCGGCGTGCCCACGGACAGGTCAACGATCCGGCCGGGATGGGCCGCGGCCGTCGCCTTGGCGGGCTCAAGTGCATCCCACGGGAACGGGGGAAGCCGATCGGCCAGGGTCAGTGCTCTACCTCCTGCGGCGGCAGGGCGGCGATCAGCGGGTGATCCTTGGGGATCTTTCCGGTCTTGGCGGCACCGCCCGGCGAGCCGAGGTCCTCGAAGAACTCGACGTTGGCCTTGTAGTAGTCCTTCCACTGGTCGGGCACGTCGTCTTCGTAGAAGATGGCCTCGACCGGGCAGACCGGCTCGCACGCGCCGCAGTCAACGCACTCGTCCGGGTGGATGTAGAGCATGCGCTCGCCCTCGTAGATGCAGTCGACGGGGCATTCCTCGATGCATGCCTTGTCGAGCAGATCGACACAAGGTAGCGCGATGATGTAGGTCACGCCGGTACTCCTCCTCGGGTCCACGCGCTGGGCACGCCGCGACGACTGGACGATGGTCCCAGTATCGCGGCAACCGCGGCCTCCGGCAGCCCTGGGGCGGAAATCTCCGGCGGCACGACCGCGGTTCCCCGGCCGCGGGCCAGCGGGCCCCGGCGGGGGATCGCAGGCTATCAGCCGAGCTGGACGCTCCTCGCCGGTGCCGGGGACGGCACGCGGGCCCAGCCGCGGGCGCCGCTGGCCGCCCGCCATTCGTAGCGGCCGTAGCGCACGTCCCTGATTCCGTACCGCGAGGCATGCGAGACCAGCCACGCCGCCACCGACCAGCCCTCGGCCGGCCGCAGAACAGCCAGGGTCAGCTTCGGGCCGTCGGCCGCGCGGACCGGCAGCGGGCCGAACGCGTGCCCGAGTCCGTGGCTGGCGGCGGTGAGGCTGGCCCGCCGCCCGGCCGGCCCGGCGTACCAGCACCAGACCGAGCGCGGATCGTGGCCGGTGAATCCGCGGGCCAGGCTGGCGGCCATTTGCTGGTACTGGATGTAGGCGCCGCCGTCGGCGCTGCGCTGCACCGCCTGCGCCGCCTTGTACACGGGCAGCCGCCGGTACCCGGGCACCTGGACCAGGGCCTGGAAGAACTTGGTGGTCGCGTAGACCGGATCCTCCAGCTGGCGGGTCGGGCCCCAGCCCTCCGACGGCCGCTGCTGGAACACCCCGACCGAGTCCCGGTCGCCGTAGTGGAGATCCTGCAGCTTCGATTCCTGCAGCGCGGTGGCGTAGGCAATGGTGACCGCGCGGGCGGGCAGTGCGTGACGCCTCGCCACGCCAGCTATCGTCGCCGCGATGCCGGCCTGGCCGGGGCTCAGCCGGAACACCTGGCCGCCGGTCCTGACCTCGCACCCGCTGGTGGCCAGCAGCGGCGCGACCCGCCGGAAGGCCAGGTATCCGCCGGCCGCCAGCAGGACGACCGCCGCGACGGCGATAACGGCGATCCGGCCGCGCCTGCTGCTGGTTCCGGGCACAAGAACAGAACGTACCCGGTCCGCGTCAGCCGCTAGGCTCGCTCGCCATGGACGCCGCACCAGATCCGCCTGCTGGCCTCACCGCATCCCCGCTGCCCGCCCGGATCGACGAGTTCTGGGCGCAGCGCGGCGAACTGACCCCCGCGGATGGCGCCGCCCGCGCGGTGGTGGTCGCGGCGGTGGACATGATCGACGCGGGGCACGCCAGGGTCGCCTGGCCGGACCCGCTGACCGGCGAGATCGTCGTGGACGAGCGGGCCAGGCGGGCGATCCTGCTCGCCTTCCGGCTGCTGCCGATGGTCGCCTCGCAGGTGGGGGAGTTCCGCTACCACGACCGGGTGCCGCTCACCAGCCACCTCGACGGCGTGCGGGCGGTGGCCGGCTCGATCGTCCGCTGGGGCGCGTACGTCGCGCCTGGCGTGGTGCTGATGCCGTCGTTCGTCAACATCGGCGCGTACGTGGACTCGGGCACCATGGTCGACACCTGGGCCACGGTCGGCTCCGGCGCGCAGATCGGGAAGAACGTCCATCTCGCCGGCGGGGTGGGCATCGGGGGGGTGCTCGAACCGCCGGGCGCGGTGCCCGTGGTGATCGAGGATGAGGCCTTCGTCGGTTCTCGCTGCATGGTGGTCGGCGGCGCCCGGGTGCGCCGCGGCGCGGTCCTCGGCGCTGGCCTGATCCTCACCAAGACCACGCATGTCATCGACGTGGAGACGGGCGAGGAACTGCCGCGCGGCGAGATCCCGCCGTGGTCGGTCTGCGTGGGCGGCAGCCGGAACCGGAAGTTCGCCGGCGGGGAGTTCGGCATGCCCTGCGTGCTGGTGCTCAAGCGGCTGCCCGAGGGCGGCGAGCGCGACAAGACCGCGCTGAACGACATCCTCCGCGACCACGGCGTAGATGCCTGAATACCGCAGTACCTGAATGCCTTGGTGATCCGGACCGGCGGAGCGTGGACGTATCCGGTATTCGAGATGTATCGTGTCGCCCATGGACCAGCTTGCCCGGGACGACATCTCCGCGGCTGCGGCCGCGCATCATGAGCTTGGCCGCGACTACGACGGCGCGGTTGCCGAGGGCCTGATCGAGCGGATCGGCGACGAGATCGACAAACGGGTGGACGCCCGGCTTGACCAGCGCGACGACCGGCACCCGCGGCGCGACCGGCGCGCGCAGCGCGACCGGGGAGACCAGCTGAGTCCCGCGCCCCGCCCCGGCTGGTCGGTGATCATCCTCGCGTTCGGGTCGATGGGGTTCGGCATCGCGGCGGCCGCCGCCATCCTGAGTCTGGACAAGAACGGCCCCGGGGGGGCGGCGGGGGCGCGGGCGCGCTGGTTGCCCTGATCTGGATCATCATCGGCATCATCAACGTCTCCTACTCCCGGCGGCACTGACCTCCTGCTCCCGGCGGCACTGACCTCCTGCGGCGCAGCCGCTCGTCCCCCCGGCTACCTTGGGGGATCATGAGCGTGCAACCCGATCCGCGCCGCCGCATCCGCCGCCAGGGCCCGGCCACGCTGCGCGGCAAGGCCATCCCGAAGACGACGACCGACGAGCGGTTGCTGGACCGGCGCGGCCCGAGTGACTGGGTGCACACCGACCCGTGGCGGGTGCTGCGGATCCAGGCGGAATTCGTCGAGGGCTTCGGCCTGCTGGCCGAGCTGGGACCGGCGGTGTCGGTCTTCGGCTCCGCCCGTACGGCCCGCGGCACGACTGAATACGCACAGGCCGAGCGGATCGCCGCGGGACTGGCCGCGGCCGGTTACGCGGTGATCACCGGGGGCGGCCCCGGGATCATGGAAGCGGCGAACAAGGGTGCCGTCAGCGCGAACGGCGTCTCGGTGGGCCTGGGCATCGAGCTGCCGATCGAGATGGGCCTGAACGACTACGTCGAGGTCGGCCTCGAATTCAGGTACTTCTTCGTGCGGAAGACCGTTTTCATCAAGTACTCGCAGGCATTCGTTGTCCTGCCGGGCGGATTCGGCACGCTGGACGAGCTGTTCGAGGCGCTCACCCTGGTGCAGACCGGAAAGATCACGAGGTTCCCGATCGTCCTGGTCGGCAGTCAGTACTGGTCCGGCCTGCTTTCCTGGATCAACGAGGCGCTGCTGGCCGACGGCAAGGTCTCGGCCGGCGATCCGCAGCTTGTGCAGGTCGCCGATGACCCGGCCGAGGTCATCCAGATCATCCTGGACGCGCACAAGGCCGGCTTCCTGTCCGGTTCGGGCCGGTCCGCCGGGCCCGGACCGGGCTGATCCTGCGCCCGGATCCGGGCGGATCAGGCCAGCCCGCGTACGGTCCGGGCCTGCCGCCGGGTGCCGCGGATGGATTCGGCCATGTCGAGCGCGCGCCGGACCGGCAGCGGATGAGACGTCCGCACGACCGCGGCGCCCAGCCACGCGCAGATGGCCGCGACTGCGATCGGGCCTGCGGGCGGCTGGCCGGCCGGCTCGCCAGCCGGGCCGTCCCGCAGATCCACCAGCGCCGCATAACCGGCCGCGATGGCATCCGGCACCATGGACGGCCGGACGTCGACCAGCAGCCGGGACTGAGGTACCGGGGCGCCGGCGGCGGCGGACAGGCCGGTGCACACCAGGATGGCCCCGGTGCGTAGTGCCATCGCCGGGTCACGGACCAGGTCGGCCTGCTCGCAGGCGGCGCAGACCGGAATGCCGGGATTGCCCGCCCGGAATGCCGCGATCACCGCCGGGCCGGCCGTCCCGAGATCGACCAGTGCCGCCCCCGCGTGCACCGCTGCCGCGGCCTCGGCGGCGGTGCCGGCCACCGCGAGCAGGGCAGTTCCGGCCGGGGGCAGTCCGCCTGGTGCGCCCACCATGGCCCCGAGCATGACACGATTCTTTCTGTGCCAGTGGTGCTGATCGTCATTGCCGCCGCGATAGTCGTCGGCGCCGTCGCGGTTGCCCTCGGCCGTGGCGGTGAGATGGCGCAGTTCACCGCCGAGTTCGTGCTCTTTGACCCGGACGACGCGGACGATCTGACCGCCACCGACGTGGCGATGCTGCGGCCGCCGTCGGCGGTGTGGGGCTACCACATGCAGGCGACGGATCAGGCCCTGAGCGTGATCGCACGGACGATAACGGTTCGGGACGTGGAGATCGCCACGCTGCGGCGGCAGTTGTTCGAGGCGCAGTCGGCGGCGGACTTCGCGGCGCGGCAGGCGCCGTCGCCGCCGTGGGCGCCATCCCCGCCGTTGCCGCCACCGCCGCCCTGGACGCCATCGGCAGTGGCGGAGGCCGAGGCCGCCGGCGCGCTTGGCGCGGCGGCCGCGAGCCCGCCGCTGACCTCGCGCCCGAGCGTGTGGCGGCGCGAGGTAGCTGACCAGCAGCCGGCGGCCGAGCACCCGGCGGCTGGGCCGTGGTCGGCGACTGACCCGTGGCCAGCGCAGGATCCCTGGTCCGCCGGGGAACGGCCGCCCGCTCCGCGCCGGATTCGCGCCGGATGCCGGGCCCGAGCCTGGCGCCTCGGGGGATGCCGTTGCCGGGCCCGAGTTGGACGACTCGGGGGATGCCGGTGCCGGGCCGGAGCCAGGTGCCTCGCGGGATGCCAGTGCCGCCTGGGGAATCGGTGCCGCCGGGGACACCGGCACTGCCCCGGACTCAGCTCCCGACTCGGCTCCGGCGCCGGATAGCGGCCTGCCGCGGGACGGCAGATGACCGAGGCTGGCGGTGGCGCCGCAGCCGGCCCCGACGGTCGCCCCCGGTGTCCCTGGTGCCTCGGCAGCGACGACTACCTCGCCTACCACGACAACGAGTGGGGTCAGCCAGTTCGCGATGACACGCGGATGTTCGAGCGCCTCTGCCTGGAGGCGTTCCAGTCCGGGCTCTCGTGGCTCACGATCCTGCGCAAGCGGGACAACTTCCGGGCCGCTTTCCTGGACTTCGACATCGCGGCCGTCGCCGCGTTCGGGCCCGGCGACGTGGCCAGGCTGCTGGCCGATTCCGGCATCGTCCGCAACCGGGCGAAGATCGAGGCATCGATCCAGAACGCCCGGGCCGCGCTGCTGGTGCCCGGCGGGCTCGCGGCGCTGGTCTGGAGTTACGCGGGCACCCAGGACACGGCGCCAGTTACCCTGGCCGACGTGCCCGCCTGGACCCCCGCGTCGAAAGCGCTCGCGGCGCAGCTCAAACGGCACGGATTCACCTTCACCGGCCCGGTCACCGCGTATGCGACCATGCAGGCCAGCGGTGTCGTTGACGATCATCTGCTGGCCTGTTCGTTCCGCCGCTCAGCGGCTTCCTGACGCTTTCTGCCGGTCGCCGTTGTCCCGCGAGGGGGGCACGGAATCGGCGTTCGTGCTGAGTCAGGCATTTTTGAAAAGCCCGCGGGACATGTCAGACTGGCTTTTGCGGTTCGCTGAAGAGTAGATGACTGAGGTCGAACAGGCCCGCTGGACGGGAACTCGGCTGCTTCGGCCCGATGGCTGCATGCCTAACGCCCCGGCCTCTGCACAGCGCCATTCGCGCTTCCTTCTCGGAAGCCGTCGGCGATCGGCCGCCTGACGCAGCGCCGGTAAGTTTCACCAGGTATCGGGACTCGCGGGGAGCAAAGGATTGCACGGGTCTACTCTGCATGGACCAGCGGGCGCGGCGGCCGGATTAGTCCGGCCCGCGGCCCGGCGGCTGCGATGCGACCGCAGCGGGCCGGACTCCCGGCAGGCAATGGATCGACGGCGCAGCGGAGGCGAGATGACCGAGTCCGAGCAAGTTCCGGCCGGGGTGGATGCGGCAACGCCGAGTCCGGCCCGGATGTATGACTACATGCTGCACGGCAAGCACAACTTCCAGGCCGACCGGGACGCAGTGGAGAGGTTCCGGGCGGAGCTGCCCGACCTGGGGGAGGCCGCGTGCGTGAACCGGTCGTTCCATCAGCGCGCCGCCCGGTGGATGGCCGGGCGCGGCATCCGGCAGTTCCTCGACATCGGGTCCGGGCTGCCCATCCGGGGCAATACGCACGAGATCGTGCAGGCCATCGCGCCCGCGGCCCGGGTGGTGTACGTGGATAACGACCCGATGCTGCTCGCCTGCGCCAGCGAACTGCTGACCGTTGACGGCACCACCGCGGTGATCCAGGCCGACCTGCGTGAGCCCGGCGGGCTGCTGAACGATCCCAGCCTGCGCGCGCTGATTGACTTCGGCGAGCCGGCCGGGCTCCTGATGACCGCCGTGATGCAGTTCGTCGCCGACAGCGCGGACCCCTGGGGCCTGGTGGCGCGCTATATCAATGCGCTGGCCCCCGGCAGTTACCTGGCGCTGTCGCACATCACCGCCGACGGGCTGCCGCCACGTGCGGTGCGGACCGGCGTGGACGAGTACGCGAAGGCCGCGGAGGCCGCCTACCCGCGGCCGAAGGCGGCCATCCAGCGGTTCTTCGACGGGCTGGAGCTTGTTCCGGCCTACGAGGGCGCTGAGCCCGTCGTGACGCACATCGGGCTGTGGGGTGCCGAGGACACCAAGGCGGCGGACAGCGACGGATCGCGGACGTTCTACTGCGGTGTGGCCAGGCGCCCGTGAACTCGCTCCCGCCCGCCGTCTCCGCGCGGGCCGGCCGTCCCGGGCCAGCGCGGGCCGGCCGCGCCGGGTCACCCGGGGCAGGCTGTCCAGGATCCGCTCGTGCCGCGCACGGCCACCCGCGGTAGCAGAGGGCACCGTGACCGCGAAACCGACCGTTGAAGCGCTGGGCATCGATGTCGCCGCGCTGTCGTGGCAGCGATCCGGCGACGGCGACGGGTCTATCGAGATCGCCTTCGTCCGCGACGCCGACCGGGCCAGTGGCGACTGGGTGCTGATGCGCGTCAGCGGCGACCCGGCCGGCCGGGTGCTGGTCTACAACCGGCACGAGTGGGTGTGCTTCCTCGATGGCGTGCGGAAGGGCGAATTCGACGACGCGGCCGGCTAGCCGCCCAGGCCGTGCCGGTGCCCGCAGCACTAGGAGCGGTGGCGCGAGCACCCCGCCCCCGGCGGCGCCGAAAATGGCGGGCGATTTAGGGCGAAACCCGGATACCGGCTGATCGTTCATGCTATGCGCAATCATTGATCATAATGTTTGTGAATCGCAACTTAACTGGCGATATGCTGGATGTGATGCCCTGTCAAGAGGGAGATCGCGGATGACCGACGATGCCTACGGCGCGACGATTGCCAAGCGTCGGCTGTCCCGGCGCCTGACCGAACTCCGGGTCGCGACCGGCTATACGGCCAACCATGTCTGCGACATCCTGAACTGGGGGCGGGGCAAGGTCGGGCGCTTCGAGGCGAATCAATGGAAGCGCCCCGAGATGAGCGACATCCGTGACCTGTTCCGTGTCTATGACGTGCCCGCCGGCACGCAGGAGGAGCTTGAGGATCTGGCGGTCAGGGCCCGCGGGCGGCCGTGGTGGCGCGACTACCCGGAGGTCTTCGACAATGAGTTCCCCGGCTTCGAGAACGACGCCACCCGCATCCGCGTCTTCATGCCGCTGATTTTGCCGGGCCTGCTGCAGACGCCCGCCTACGTGGAAGCGCTGATGCGGGCCGGTTCGCGGCCGCCGGCCTGGCGCGAGAAGGCGCTGGCGACCCGGCTGCGGCGACAGGAGATCCTCCAGCGCGGCGACGCCACCGCGCCCGCGCTGAACGCGGTGATCACCGAGGCCTCGCTGATGTATCGCTGGGGCACTCGCGCCGACCGCTATGAGCAGGTCGTCCACCTGACCGAGATCGGCCGTCGTCACAACGTCGAGCTCCGCATCCAGCGCTTCATCGACGGGCCGTATCCGGGCATGCATTCCATGATCAACATTTTTGGCTACCCCGACGGGGAGCCAAGCCTGGTGTACATGGAGACCGACTACGCGATCGAGGAGGTGAGCAACGCGGAGTCCGTGAACGCCTATGTCCAGGCCTTTGGCCGCGCTAGCGAGGGGGCCTTAGAGCCCGCCGACACTGCGGTCTTCCTCAGGCAACTTGCCGAGCAACTGGAGTGAGAAGAATGAACGATCTGTCTCAAGCCGCCTGGCGGAAAGCAAGTATGAGTTCGCAGAACGGAGGCTGCGTCGAGGTCGCGGCCAATCTCGCCGGCGTGACCGCCCTCCGGGACAGCCAGCGCCCGGGCGACGGAGCCCACGTCGTGGGGCGCGCCGCGTTCGCGGCGTTCCTCGCGGACGCCAAGGCGGGCCGGTTCAACATCGACTGAGCCGTCCACAGCGCGAATGCCGGAACCCCCCGGGGATGCAGCCCTGGGGGGTTCCGCTGTTACTGCGCCTGTCTCAAGGCCCGGCAGATCCCCCGGAGGCATCTGCCGCGAGTGCGACTGTACACGCGCCCCCCGCCCCCTGCACAGGCCCGTTTAGGCCCCGTACAGGCCTTATACAGGCTCCGTACATCCCCCGGACAGCAGCCCGGCCGGCCCGGCGGCCACCTGAGTGTCACCCTCCGGAGCGGGTTGAGATGCAGCCAATCTGGCCATTTTCCGAGGAGGCCATTGCGAAGATGGGCAATAGACTCATAATCTGTGCTTCACAGATACCCAAGTCGCGAAGGCGGAGGAGCATGTTACCGTCGCCCGCGGATAGCGGGGAGGACCGGCCCGGCGGGCCCGGTCGGCCATCTGGCGATGGCGGACTGATGGCAGCGCCGGTAGCCGAGGCCTTCGCAATCGAACCGGATGAATACGCGCAGCTCAGCGTGCGTTCCGGCGGTTGCTTCGCTAGGCCGCTTCCGCTTGATGGTAGCTGCGCGGGTGCCGCCCGGCGCTTCTTCCGCGAGGCCGTAGCCGGGATGGGAATGTCCGGCGATCTGGTCCACGACGGCATCACGATGGCGAGCGAGCTGGCCGCCAACACGCTGCATGCGCAGGGGAACGTCGAGTTCGGCAGTAACCGGCTGCGGCCGGTTACCGGTTTTCCCGAACTGTGGATCTATCTCCGCGGGACCGGTGTCCGGTGCGAGCTGGTCTGCAAGGTCTTTGACTCCCAGCCGGGGTGGAAGACGGGCGACCTCTACACGGGCGAGCTTCCGGACCCCACCAAGCACGCCCTGGAGGGCGTGAACGGCCGCGGCCTCCAGGTCGTCAACGGGCTGTCCGCGGGGCAATGGGGATACCACCCGACCCGGGCCAGGCTGGGTAGCTGGAAGGTCCCGGGTAAGGCCGTGTGGTTCTCGCTGCGGCTGCCGCCGGCCTGCGACGTCGTCCGCTCCGGGCGCCCGCCGATGAGTGCTGCCCGTGCGGTTGACCAGCTGGAGGCCATGCTGTCCGGCCGGGGAATTGGCGGTCGCATGGTCCGGGTCGACGAGCCTGCCGCTGACATGGCGGTGCTGTCCGTTCGCCGTGACCTGACGGTGTGGTTGCGTAGCTGCTCGGTGTCCTGGAAGAAGGCGGACGGCAACTACGAACGTCGCCAGCTATGCGATCTTGAGGACGTGGCTGAGCAGATCGTGTGCACGCACGAGGAACTCGACGCCACTGGCTCCCCGGGCTGAGGACCGTCAGCGCCCCTGACGTCAGCGCCCCTGATAGATCGGCTGCTCCTTGCGGATGAAGGCCTGCGTCGCCGCGCGATGGTCCTGCGTCCGGCCCAGCTCCGCCTGCAGCTGGGCCTCCATCTCCAGGGAGTCAGCCAGCCCGTGCGTGGCGGCGAAGGCCAGCCCCTGCTTGATGGCCGCGTAGGCAGCCGTCGGCCCGGCCGCGAGCCGGGCGGCCAGGGCATGCGCCGCGGGCGCCAGTTCGTCATCCGGGACGACGGAGCTGAACAGCCCGTAGCTCAGCGCCTGGTCGGCCGCCAGCGGCTCGGCCAGCAGCAGCAACTCCGCCGCCCGGCCGGCGCCGACCAGCCGCTGCAGCGTCCAGGACGCGCCGGAGTCGGCTCCGAGCCCGACCCGCGCGAAGGCCATCAGCACGCTCGCCCGCCGGGCGGCAACGCGCAGGTCGCACGCGAAGGCCAGGGCGGCGCCCGCTCCGGCGGCCACGCCGCCCACCGCCGCGATCACCGGCTTGGGCATGCCGGTGATCGTCGTGATGATCGGGTTGTAATGCAGCCGGACGGTGCCGGTGGGATCCGCGCCCGACTCGACCAGCCCGGCATGCTCCCGCAGGTCCTGCCCGGCGCAGAAGGCCGGGCCCGCCCCGGTCAGCACCACCGCGCGGACCGCGGCGTCGGCGGCGTAGTCGCGCAGTGCGCGCAGCAGCCCGTCCTTCATCTCGGCGGTCAGCGCGTTCCTGGCTTCCGGGCGGTTCAGGGTAATGGTGGCTACCGCTCCGTCGAGGTCGCATAGCACGCTGTCAGTCACTGGAGTCTCCTGGAGTCGTCGGGTCAGAGCGGCCCGCGCCGCCCGGCCGCAGACAACAATCCACGAAACGGGCGGCGGCGGGCAAAAGCCGGGCGGATTCCGCTTCAAACAGCTCAGCCGCCTGGCGGCCGGGCCACTGACCGGGCAGCAGTTCGGCCGGGAGCCCGGGATCGGTAAAGAGGAACTTTCGCCATTCGTGCACGAGCCTGCTCCGCGCGGCAAAGACCACCTCGTCCGGAGTGTCCGCGCCAACGCTCCCGACCAGGTCGGCGGCGACGGCCAGCCAGCCCAGATACGCGTGCGCCAGGCCATCGGTATCCCAGGCTCTGGCGAGCAGCCCGCGGGCATCACCGTCGTAGCTGGCCGTGAATCGTTCCGCGCGGACTCGCTCGGCCTGGAGCAGCGCCTCAAGCTCAACCGACGGCCGCGGGCTGACCCAGGTCGTCTCGTCAATCGGCGCATAGCCGAGGTAGCCAAGGGCCGCGCGGAGCCGGTCCCGGCGCGCGCGCTCGCGAACCCGGGCCACCACGATCAGGTGCCAGCGGCCGTCCCAGTCAGGCGCGCCATGGCGATAGATCCGCTCGGCGGCCTCGTCCAGCCTGCGGACCGCCCGCGGCGTGAGCGCGTACCCGGCCCCCTCAGGCAGCCGGATCGCTTCCAGCCAGCCCTGACTGGCCATTCGCGACACGGCCGTGCGGACGGCGGGCGCCGTTATGCCGAGCGGGGCCAGCAGCCGGACCAGGGCGGCGACCGGCGCATGCCCCCCGCGAGAGCGCAGGTGGTCACCGTAGAGGTCGAAGAGGGCCGATCTCGCGTCCACGCTCCAAGTCCCGCCTGATGCCCGTCAGCTCGTGCTGGAGGGCTGATCGTTACCACGCAGCGCCCGAACTCTGGATAATAGAGGCACTGATCGACATTGTTGTGGCTGACAGGTCCCGCCAGGTACCGGGGCTCCGGTGCCGTAGGCCTCGGGTGAGGTCCCCTGCGGCCTATAGGCAGGAAGGGGAGGCAGGATGGCGGCGATGAAGCCGCGGACAGGCGACGGTCCGCTCGAGGTCACTAAGGAGGGCCGCGGCATAGTGATGCGCGTCCCGCTGGAGGGCGGTGGCCGGCTCGTGGTAGAGCTGTCAGCCACTGAGGCGACTGCGCTCGGAGAAGCGCTCAAGTCGGCGGTCGGCTGACCCTTGCCGATCGACATCGACGTCACCCTCCTCCCCGCGGAGGGCCGGGCGGAGAGCGCTGGCCTGCTCGGTGACTATCTCTCCGCGGTGGCCGACGGCAGTGCCGATGCCCCTGGCCTGATCGCGGTGCCGGTCCGCCCGGACACGGCGCAGCAGGACTGGCCGGACCTCGACCCGCTGCTGCCCGCAGGCTCGGCCGCGGTGATCGCCGCCGCCGCGCTGACCGGGAAGGCAGGCGAGGTCGCCGAGGCCGCCGTCCGGCTCGGCGCGAGTTCCAGCCGGCTGCTGTTCCTGGGCCTGGGAGACGGTTCGCCGCGCGCGCTGCGGCGGGCCGGCGCCGAACTCGGCCGCCGCGCGGCACAGGGCGAGACGGTGAGCACAACGGCCATCGCCGGCCTGCCCGACGACGGGGCGCAGGCTTTCGTGACGGGGATCCTGCTCGGCGGCTATGGCTTCACGCTGAAATCCGGGCCGGCCAAGGAGCGGAACGCCGAGGTCAGGCTGCTGACCGAGCAGGCCAACGGGCACGCGGCCGCAACCCGCCGGGCAGGCATCATCGCCGCGGCCGTCGCGCTGGCGCGCGACCTCACCAATACGCCGTCCGCCCGCAAGTCACCGGACTGGCTGGCCGATGCGGCCGCTGAGGCGGCTGCGCAGGCCGGCCTCGAGTGCCGCATCTGGGCCGAGGCGGAACTGGCGGCAGCCGGCTTCGGCGGCATCCTGGCCGTCGGGTCCGGGTCGGCCCGGCCGCCGAGGCTGATCGAGCTCAGCTACCGGCCGCCCGGCTGGGAAACCCACGTCGTCCTGGTCGGCAAGGGCATCACCTTCGATAGCGGCGGCCTGTCGCTGAAGCCCAACGACGGCATGAAGCTGATGAAGACCGACATGTCAGGTGGCGCCGCGGTCATCGCGGTGATGTCCGCGCTGGCTGACCTCGGTATCCGCGCGCGCGTTACCGGGCTGGTCGCGGCCGCGGAGAACATGCCGTCCGGCTCGGCCTACCGGCCCGGAGACGTGCTAACGCAGTACGGCGGCCGGACGGTCGAAGTGCTGAACACTGACGCTGAGGGGCGGCTGGTCCTGGCCGATGCGATCGCCTACGCGAACGCCGTGCTCGATCCGGCCGTGATCGTCGACATAGCGACCCTGACCGGCGCGGCCCGGACTGCGCTCGGGACCGGCATCGGCGCGCTGTACTCGACCGACGACGGCGTGGCCGGTGCCCTGCTCGCGGCCGGGCAGGCAACCGGGGACCGGCTGTGGCGGATGCCGCTGCCCGCGGATTACCTGGACGTGCTGGACTCGCCGGTCGCTGACCTGGCTCACGTAGCCCGAAGCGGGGCGACCGGAGCGCCCGCCGGGTCCATCGCGGCCGCCCTGTTCCTGCGTGAATTCACCGGCGGCCGGCCGTGGGCGCACCTCGACGTGTCCGGGCCGTCGAGATCGTCCTCGGACGAGGGGGAAACCGCGAAGGGCGCCACTGGCTTCGGCACCAGGCTGCTGCTGGGCTGGCTGGACGGGATCTGAACCCCGCGGGGTTCAGGGCCGGAACTGGATTGCGGCCCGCCGGAACGCCTGGCCGGGGTCAGGCGGCCTGCTTGACGGCAATGAGCAGGCCGTCTCCCACCGGCAGCAGCAGCGGCACCAGTCGCTCGTCGGCCTTCACCTGCTCGCACACCTCCCTGACGGCGGCGGTGTCCGGATCGGCCGGGGCCGCCTCGTCCGGCCGCTCACGCCACAGGGCGTCGACGACCCGGTTGTGCCACAGGGCATTGTCGAACACGACGATTCCGCCCGGCCGCAGCAGCCGGAGCGCGGCGAGCAGGTAATCGGGATATTCCTGCTTGTCCGCGTCGCAGAAGACCATGTCATAGGCTCCGTCGGCGAGCCGGGGGAGTACCTCGAGCGCGCGGCCGCCGATCAGCCGGTAGCGGCCGGACGCGAATCCGGCGTCAACGAATGCCTTACGGGCCAGCTGCTGATGCTCGGGCTCGACATCAACGCTGGTCAGCACGCCCCCAGGGTGCATGCCCCGGAGTAGCCAGATGCCGGATGTGCCGCAGCCGGTGCCGATCTCGACGACCGATCTCGCGCCGATGGCCGCGGCGATGAAGCGCAGCGCCGCGCCCGTGGTGGGGCCGACGGGCACGGTCCCGCCGACCTGGGCGGCATAACGGCGGGCGGCCAGCAGCGCATCATCCTCGGGGAGGAACTCCTCGACATAGGTAAGTGCATCGTCTGCGCTGGCGATGACATCCTCCGTGAACGCTGGCCGGCTCTCCGCCGGAAGCCTAGCGTTACGTCAGCTGACACGGGAACCAGCCAGGCCCGCTCGGGCGTTGTCATGTCGCCGGGCGGCATCAAGGAAGTCCCGGCGCGATGTTGGTGTTGGGGGTAATAGCAGGCAGGAAGTGGGGAGACCGTGGACCGTGCTGGGCCCGTCAAGGTAGACGGGGCTGAGTGGACGCCGCCGACCTGGGAGGAAGTGGTCCGTGACCACTCCGCCCGGGTTTATCGGCTGGCGTACCGGCTGACCGGCAACACCCACGATGCCGAAGACCTCACGCAGGAGGTCTTCGTCCGGGTCTTCCGCTCGCTGGCGAGCTACACGCCGGGAACATTCGAAGGCTGGCTGCACCGGATCACCACGAACCTCTTCCTCGACATGGCCCGCCGGAAGCAGCGGATCAGGTTCGAGGGACTCGCTGACGACACGGCCGCGCGGCTGGGCGGCAACGAGCCGACTCCGGCCGAGGCATTCGACGACCGCCACCTCGATGACGACATCCAGGCGGCGCTCAAGGCGCTGGCCCCCGAGTACCGGGCCGCGGTTATTCTCTGCGACATCGAGGGCCTGTCGTACGAGGAGATCGCCGCCACGCTCGGGGTCAAGCTGGGCACCGTCCGCAGCCGCATCCACCGGGGGCGGGCACAGCTCAGGGCCGCACTTGAGCATCGCCGGCCGCGGCACGCGACCGTGCGGCCGCTACCCCGGCCCCGGCCTGCGCTGCAGGCCCGGCTACCGCAGGGTGGCCAGCCATGAGCCATCTGGGGCATCGCCTGTCCGCGCTGATCGACGGCGAGCTTGGGCATGTGGACCGGGACCGGGTGCTCGTCCACCTGGTCAGGTGCGAGCCTTGCCGGGTCGAGGCCGCAGCCCTGCGGATGCTGAAGCGCCGGATGAACGCACTCGGCGGTGCCGCAGCCGACTCCACGCTGAACCACCGGCTGATGCGGCTGGCGCTGCCGGGCGACGAGCCTGCGGACCCCGCCGCAACGGGGGAGCCGGGCTGGTTCTGGCCGGCCGCTGGGTCCGGATCATCATCGGCCGGCCCGCGCGAGCTGCGGCCGGGCCGCTTTGTCGTGGCCGGATGCTGTGCGTTTCTGCTGGTCAGCCTGGGGGCTGCGGCCTTCGCGGCCGGCGGCGGCAGCCCGCAGCCCGGCCCGCGGATTACGCCCGCGGTTGACGTTCTCATGGTCCAGCACGAGATCATGACCGGCGTAGTTCCGGTGACGCGGCCCAGGCCCGCGCCGTCTGCCGGGAAGATCGCTGTGCCGCACGCGCCGTGAGCCTGCTGCCACACCCGTCCCGGCGCATCACTGGCGGCGTCGTGCTACTCGGCTTGCTCGGCGCGGCGCTGGCCACGCTTGCGCTGGTTGACGTCTCGCCCGGTCATTCCGTCGCGCAGCGGGGGGCTGGACTACGCACCGGCCCGGGCCGGCGGCTGGCCGGCCCGGCAGGTGCCGCCAGCTCCCCGATCGGCCTGCGGCTACTGCGCGAGGCCGCCGCGGCCGGCGTGGACACCTCGTACCAGGGCGTGCAGATCGTGGCCTGGTCGGGGCCGCATGGCGCGAGCATTTCGGTGGTTCAGGTCTGGCATGAACGTGACCGCAGCATCCTGGCGCAGGTCACCGATATGGGCTCAGCACCGTCCGCTGCGTCCCCGCAGGCCCCCGCCGCGGAGGAGCAGGACCCCGACGGAATCCTCGGGTTGTCTGACCAGCTGGTTGCCCTCATCCGCGCCAACTATGAGGTGGCATACGCGGGCAACGGGTCATCGGACAACCGGCCGGCTCAGATCGTCGATCTACGGCGGCGGAACGGCAGCCTGGCCGCACGGTTCTGGCTGGACGACGCGACGAAGCTGCCGCTGCGCCGGGAGACCTTCGACTCCCGGGCGCACATGATCAGCGAGGATGCCTTCATCAACCTGCAGATCGGCGACAGCGGGCTGCGTGACATGCCGGTGCCGGGCGTGCGGGCCTGGTCTGCCCGGCTGGATTCGGCGCAGCTCGGCGCGCTCCGGGAGCAGGGCTGGCCGGTGCCGGGCCAGCTGCCGGACGGCCTGCTCCTGGTCGCCGCCCACCAGGCAGCCACCTCGGCCGGCCCGGTTATCGATCTCGACTACTCCGACGGGCTATCGCTCGTGTCGATCTTCCTGCAGCGAGGCCAGCTGCCGCAGGCGCTGCCCGGGTGGCAGCAGATCAGGCTCCACGGCGGTGCGGTCTACTCGACCGACCCTGACTGGCGCAGCCTGACCTGGTCCGCACACGGCTTCGTCTACACGGTGATCGCGGAAGCCCCGCCGGGGACTATCGATCAGGTCGTCGATTCCCTGCCGCACGACGCGGGCCCAGGGTTCTGGGGCCGGATCGCCCGGGGTACGCGCCGGCTGGCTTCCTGGGCCAACCCATTTCGCTGATCATGCCTATCGCAGCCCGATCCCGGGCAGGAATGTCAGGGAAGCGGTGAGTTTCTCGCCATAGGGGCCGGATCGCGGAGGCAGATGATGTCTGAGAGGTTTTGGCGTGCTGCGGCGTCTTCGCCGGAGCCAGCCGGGGCCGCGCCGGAGCCTCCGCTTGTGCCGCCGTTTTCGGCGGTGGGCGCGCCGGAGCCGGCCGGGGCCGCGCCGGAGCCTCCGCTTCTTATGCCGCCGTTTTCGGCCGTGGCCTCGCCAGGGCCAGCCGGGGCCGCGCCGGAGCCGGCCGGGGCCGCGCCGGACCCAGCCGGGGCCGTAGCGGAGCCTCCGCTTGTGCCGCCGGTTTCCGCCGCGCCTTCGCCGGAGCCGGCCGGGGTCGTCCCCGAGCCTCCGCTTGTGCCGCTGCCTTCCGCCGCGCCTTCGCCGGCTGGAGCCGTGCCCGAGCCTCCGCTTGTGCCGCCGCCTTCTGCCGGGGCCGCGCCGGAGCCGACTGAGGCCGTGTCCGAGCCTCCGCTTGTGCCGCCGCCTTCTGCCGCGGCCGCGCCGGGGCCGGCTGGGGTCGCGCCGGAGGAGCCGGCCGGGGCCGTAGCGGGGCCTCCGCTTGTGCCGCCGGTTCCCGCTGCGCCATCGCCTTCCTCCGTCCCGCCGCTACCGGCCGCCCTGTCGGCCGGGCCTTCCTCCGTCCCGCCGCTACCGGCCGCGCTGTCGGTCGGCTCTTCGTCCGTGCCGCCAGCCTCGGCCACGCCCGCACCCGGGCTTTCCTCCGAGCCGCCGCCGTTCCCGGCCGAACTGTCCGCGGATCCACCGCGGGGCGAGTCAGCCGGACGCCATTCGCTGGGCGGCCGGAGGCTGGCCGTCTTCGCGCTCACGCTCGCGCTGGTGTCCGCTCTGACCGGCGGCCTCATCGGCGGATTCATCGTGTCCCGGACGTCTGACGATGGCGTGGCGCCGGGATTCAGCCTCGGCACCGTCCCGCCCGGGCTGACCAACCGCCCGCCTGCCTCGATCGCCGGCATCGCGGCCCGGGTCCTGCCCGCCGTGGTCATGATCAAGGTCGACGGCAGTCAGGGCACCGGCTCCGGTTTCATCATCCAGGGCGGCTACGTGATCACCGACAATCACGTGGTCACCCTGGACGGGCGCCTGCGGAACGCGTCGCTGAAAGTCGTCTTCAACGACGGCCGCACCGTGTCGGCCACGCTGATCGGCACGGATCCGTACTCGGACATTGCGGTGATCCGGCCGCACGTGACCGGACGATTGCCGGCCCTGTCGCTCGGCAACTCAACGGGCGTCGAGGTCGGGGATCCGGTCGTTGCCTTCGGCTCGCCACTCGGCCTGGCCGGAACCGTCACCAGCGGCATCGTCAGTGCCCTGCACCGGCCGGTCCAGCCAGGCGGCGTGCAGGGCGTGGCGGCGCAGGCGTTCATCAGCGCGATCCAGACCGATGCGCCAATCAATCCCGGCAATTCGGGCGGGCCGCTGGTGAACGGCCAGGGCGAGGTCATCGGAGTGAGCGCGGCGATCGAGACGCTTGGCGACCCGCTGGCCGGCCAGAGCGGCAGCATCGGGCTAGGCTTCGCCATCCCGATCAATCAGGTGCGGCTGATCGCGACGGAGATCATCCGCACCGGCCGGGCCACGCACGCGGTGATCGGGGCGATGCTCGACAGCACCTACCGGGGGTCCGGCGCCAAGATCCTGGCCATCGCACAGCACGGCACGTTCGCGGTCACGCCGCGGGGTCCGGCGGCCATGGCCGGCCTGCGGCCGGGCGACGTGATCGTGAGCTTCGGCGGGCAGCGGATCACTAACGCCGCCGCGCTGACCGAGGCCATCCGGTCCCGGGATCCGGGAGCGCGGGTGACCGTGGTGTTCCTCCGCGGCGGCCGCCGCCACGTTGTGTCGCTTACCCTCGGCTCAGCGCCATCCTGACCAGGCCGGATGGTCATGCGCATGGCAGTCTCCGGGCGAGATTAGGCCCCGGAAACGACCGTCCGGCTGGCTAGGCATTCGTGGCCGGCCCGCGGAGCGTCTACATTGGAGCTGAGCGGGTCGCAGTCCTCTGCGCCCTGCCTGATGCTGGAGCGTTGCTTGTGTTCGACTTGTCCTTCACCAAGCTGTTGGTGCTCGCTGTTCTGGCCCTGGTGATCTTCGGCCCCGACCAGCTGCCGAAGATCGCCGCGCAGGCCGGCCGGGCCCTGCGTGACCTGCGCCGACTCGCCGACATGGCCAAGGCTGACCTGAAGGAGGGCCTCGGGCCCGAGTTTGCCGACTTTGACATGAATGACCTGGACCCGCGGAACTTCGTCCGCAAGCATCTTCTGGATGACCTCGATGCCGACGAGGAACCAGGCCCCAGCCCGCTTAGCGACAGCCCCTATGGCGCCGCCGCCGCGTCAGCGCTACCGCCCGGCGAGAGCCCGCCCTACGACGCCGAGGCCACCTGAGCCACAACCGCTCCGGCGGCCCTGATCAGCCCGGTCGGCCGGGCGAGCCGATCAACCTGGTCAGGCTCGAATCAGGATGCCTCGGTTAGTCCCGGGTCCCGCGGTGCTGACCGGAGCGGGGTAATGCCGAGCCGCCGTCCGGCCAGCCCGCGTGACCGGTTGGCCAGGCTTTCCGCGATCATGGCTAGCTGCCGCGCGGCCGGCGACTCGGGGTTACTGAGGACCAGCGGCACGCCGCTGTCCCCGCCCTCGCGCAGCCGGACGTCGACCGGCACCTGGCCGAGCAGCGGCACCTGGGTGCCAATGATCTTCGTCAGCGCATCAGCTACCGCCTGGCCGCCGCCGGAGCCGAAGACGTCGATCCGCTCATCGCAGTGCGGGCAGGGCAGATACGACATGTTCTCGATAACGCCGATGACCTGCTGGTGCAGTTGCGGTGCGAGTGCCCCGGCCCGTTCGGCCACCTCAGCGGAGGCGAGCTGCGGGGTGGTGACGACGAGCAGCTCGGCGCCGGGCACCAAGTGACCCACGGAGATCGCGACGTCCCCGGTGCCCGGGGGCAGGTCAAGCAGCAGTACATCCAGGTCGCCCCAGTACACATCGGCGAGGAACTGCTCAAGCGCCCGGTGCAGGATCGGCCCGCGCCAGGGCACGGGCTCATTGCCCTTGGTGAACATCCCGACCGAGATGACCTTCACGCCATGCCCCGTCGGCGGCATGATCATTTTCTCGACCTGGGTGGGCCTGCCGGTCACGCCGAGCATGCGGGGCACCGAATGGCCATACATGTCCGCGTCCAGCACCCCGACCTTCTGGCCGGAGGCGGCCAGCGCCGCGGCCAGGTTCACGGTCACGGATGACTTGCCGACCCCGCCCTTGCCGCTGGCGACCGCGTAGACCCTGGTCAGTGAGGAGTCCTTGGCGAACGGGATCTCGCGTTCCGGCTTGCCGCCGCGCAGCTGGCTCTGCAGGCCGCGGCGCTGCTCGTCGCTCATCACGTCTAGCTCGACCCGCACCCTGGCCACGCCGTCCAGCTTGCCAACCGCCGCGGTCACCTCGCGGGTGATGGTGTCGCGCATCGGACAGCCGGCGACGGTCAGCCAGACATCCACCCGGACGGTCCCGTCGCGGCCGACGTCCACGTTCTTGACCATGCCAAGCTCGGTGATCGGGCGGTGGATCTCGGGGTCGTTGACCCCGGAGAGAGCCTGGGTCACCTGCTCCTTGGTGGGCGGCGACGATGCGGCCGGGGGGGATGCCATGACCCCATGCTATGAACACCTGGCTACCCGCCGCACCGCCGGCGCCGGCGTACGATCGTCGGTGCTGCCGGGGTGCCTGCCCTCGCCGCGAGCAGAAACGGCTGTTCATGGAGCTTCAGCAGATCGGCCTCCGGCATCCGGCGGCCGAGCTGGTCAGGGATGTCCAGCACAATCGCACCGGGATCCCGCGGCGGATGTTCGTCGCCGAGGGCCTGTATGAGCACAACATCGTGCTCGAAGCCGGAGTGCGGCTAGACACCTTCTTGTGGTGCCCGGAGGCCGCCTACTCGGACGAGGCGCGCAAGCGCAGCAGCGAGCTGGCCGCGCGAGCCGGCCGGGCCTACCAGATCTCGGTAAAGACGCTTGAGCGGCTGGCCGAGCGGCCGAATCCAGACGGCCTGCTGTCGATCGCTCAGCTGCCGGACTGGAGCCCGGCGGAGATCAAGCTGGGCAAAAGCGCCCTGGTGCTGGTCGCAGACGGCATCGAGATCCCCGGCAACCTCGGGACGCTGATCCGCACGCTGGACGCCTGCGCCGCCGACTGCCTCGTGCTGACCAACCGACGGACCAGGCTGACCCACCCGAAGGTGCTGCGCGCCAGCCAGGGAATGAGCATTAAGGTCCCGGCGCTCGACTTTGACCAGGTGGCGGAGGCCATTGCCTGGCTGGCCAGCAGCGACTGCACCGTCTACCTGGCCGACACGGACACCAGCGTGAGCTACCGCGACGCCGACTACTCCGGCCGGACGGCCCTGGTGGTCGGCAGTGAGCGCTACGGCATCTCCCCGGCCTGGCATGAGGCGGGCTTCAGCCGGATCCGCATCCCGATGCTCGGTGCCGCGGACTCGCTGAACGTGTCGATCTCCGCCTCCGTGCTCCTCTACGAGGCCCGGGCCCGCAAGGATGGCTGGTGAAGGATTGAGCCGTGGTGCCGGTGCGGCTTCTTGCTACGCATGTGGTGCGTTCCGCCTGATGGATGACGGATAGCTGTTGGCAGGGCAACACCAATCGACCATCCACCATGCGGAATGCAACGCTGGATCACGGCGGCTTGGTAGCCTCCGCGATGTGGACGCTGCCGGAAGGGTGCTATCGGGCCCGGGGAGTAACTGATCATGTCGCGAGCTGACCGGGCCCGGCGGTCCTGCCTGGCCGTCCCGGGAAGCAGTCCCAGATTCCTGGCCAAGGCCCCCGGCCTGGCTGCCGACGAGGTTTTCCTCGACCTGGAAGACGCCGTCGCCCCGGACGCTAAGGAGGAGGCACGGCGCAATGTAGTCGATGCCCTGCGCTCGGGTGACTGGAGCGGCAAGGTGCGGGCCGTCCGGATCAACGGCGTCACTACCCGCTGGGCCTACCGGGACGTCATCCAGGTCGCCGAGCAGGCCGGGCAGCACCTCGATGTCATCGTGCTCCCGAAGGTCTCCGGACCGCCGGACGTGACCTGGCTGGACCTGCTGCTCAGCCAGGTCGAGCAGGAGATGGGCTACCCGGCCGGGCAGATCGGGATCGAGGCCCAGATCGAGGATGCGCGCGGGCTCGCGGCGGTGGATGCGATCGCGGCCGCGTCACCGCGCCTTGAGGCGCTGGTCTTCGGACCGGCCGACTTCATGGCCAGCGTCGGCATGCGATCACTGGAGATTGGCTCGCAGCCGCCCGGGTACGCGGGCGGCGATGCTTTCCACTATCCGCTGCTGCGCATGCTGGTCGCGGCCCGCGCGCATGGCCTGCAGGCCATCGACGGGCCATACGCCGCGATCCACGACACCGACGGGCTGGCCAGGGCCGCGAGCAGCGTCGCGGCGCTGGGATTCGACGGCAAGTGGGTACTGCATCCAGGCCAGATAGAGACGGTAAACGCGGCGTTCTCGCCGGGCCAGGCGGAGTACGACCAGGCTGAGCTGATCCTGGAGGCATACCAGCACTACACGACCGTGGAGAAGCGCGGGGCAGCGATGCTGAACGGCGAGATGATCGACGCGGCCTCACGCAAGCTTGCCCAGGTCGCGGCAGCGCGCGGCCGCGCGGCTGGCCTGGTCAGAACGCAGCGCTTCGACCCTCCGGGCTGACGATCCCGGTCACTGCTAACGGCCCTGGTCAGCTAGGGCAGTACGCCCCAGGAGGCCAGCGCCTCGGTCAGGCCGCTGGTCAGCAAGCCCTGCGCCTCCATCCGGGCCATCGCGGCCGGAGTCACCCAGCGGGCATCGGCGGCATCGTCGCCAGCGGTGAGCTCGCCCCCGGTCACCACGGCCAGGTAATCCCTGATATCCACCACCGCGCCCGCCAGGCCGGGACGCTGCACGGCCCCGAGCAGCCGGCCCGGAACGATGGCCAGCCCGGTCTCCTCCATGACCTCCCTGACCAGCGCGCGAGCGTCGGATTCGCCGGGCTCGATCCGGCCGCCCGGGATGGACCACAAGCCCATGCCTGGCTCGTGGCCGCGCTTGATCAGCAGCAGCCGCCCTGCCTCGTCCTTGATCACCGCTCCCACGCACGGGATCCGCCGCACCGCCATGCTGCCCAGTATCGCGGCCACCGCATCCCGCCCACCGGATAGCCGGCCAGGCAGCCAAGCACCGCAGCCCGGCGATCCAAGACCACATTCAGGTAAGCCAAGACCCGCATCCAGGTAATCCGAAGCCCGCATCCAGGTTGACTCCGCCGGAAGAACCTGAGAACTGGCGGGAGCGGTACTTGACGTGGGCTTATTCAGGCGTGACTGTCAGTAGTCATGAGGAATCAGCCGACCTGCCCTCGCTGCGGCGGCTCGCTGCAGCGGCCCAGCGCGTGGTCGAGCGCATGGCAGTGCCGGCTGCACGGCGAGGTGCAGCCGCTGCGGCCCGCTTACAGCCCGTCCCGGGCGGGACTGGACGGCGTCCTGCGCAGCGCGGCCGTCCCGGTCTGGCTGCCCTGGCCGCTGCCGCCCGGCTGGCTGGTGACCGGATTCGCGGCGGCCGGCGACGAGCGCAGCGGAACCCGAGGGTGCGCCGTCGCGCTGACCGGGCCGAACCCGGTCGGCGGGCCCGGCGAGATGCTGGTCATCTCGGAGGAGCTCGGAGTGGGCCTCGGCGCCGGATTCGCTGGCCTGGACGGACCAGACCCCGGACGCGATTTCGCCGCCGGGCCGCCGGATGCGTCCGTCCAGTTCGATCATCACGAATTTCCGCTCTGGCATGTGGAGGCGCCGGGCCGGGCCGCGTACGCCGGCGCGATCATGGCCAGCTGGCTGTGGCTGGTGCTGTGGCCGGATACGGCCGGGATGCTCCTGGTGGAGCCACTGCCGCTGCGTGACCTCCGGGACCCCGGCCAGGACCTTGATCTGCCCTTCGGCGCGTTGTCGCCGCACCTGCCCGGCTAGTGTCCGGTAGGTGCGCGCCGACCTGCACTGCCATAGCACCGCCTCGGACGGTACCGGCCCGCCCGCCGAGGTGATGGCCCGCGCCCGGGCGGCCGGGCTCGACGTGATCGCGCTGACCGACCATGACACGGTCGCCGGGCACGCCGAGGCCCGGCGAGCACTGCCCGGCGGGCTGACCCTGGTGCCGGGGATCGAGCTGTCCTGCCGTCTGCGCGGGCACAGCGTGCACCTGCTTGGCTACCTGTTCGACCCGGCCGACGACAATCTCGCCGCGGAGTGCGCGAAGATCCGGGAGCACCGGACGGCCCGCGCCCGGGCGATCGTCGGCCGGCTGGCCGAACTCGGTGCCCCGGTGACCTGGGAGCAGGTCATGTCGGTGGCCGGCGGCGGAGTGGTGGGCAGGCCGCACATCGCCCGGGCCATGGTGGCGGCCGGGGTGATCAAGTCGCCGGACCAGGCCTTCGGCCCGGAATGGCTCGGCGCCGGCGGCCGCGCGCACGTGGCCAGGTACGCGCCCGACCCGGCGCGGGCCATCGCCCTGATCCGGGCGGCCGGGGGCGTCGCGGTGCTCGCGCACCCGGGCGCGCCGGCCCGCGGCTGGCTGATGCCGGATGCGGACATCGCGCGCCTGGCCGCGGCCGGGCTGGCCGGCCTCGAGGTCTGGCATCCAGATCACGACCAGGCAGAACGAGGCCATCTGCGTGCTCTCGCCGGCCAGCTCGGCCTCGTCGCATCCGGCGGAAGTGACGATCACGGGCAATTGACCGGCTATCGGATCGGCTGCGATACGATCGCGCCGCAAGCTTATGAACGGCTGGTCTCACTGGCCTCGGGGGCCGTACCGGTGAGCCTGGCCGTGAGCTCTATTTTCCAGGTGACCGGGCATAAAGCTGACGAGAAAAGGCAGGCCACATGGAAGCGCGCATTGACCAGGTTGTCTCCGACGTGAATACCTGGATCGTGGGAGACAACGAGGAGGTCATCGTGGTCGATCCAGGGACCGACGCCGCGGCGGTGCTCGCCAAGGTGGGCGACCGGGAGGTGATCGCGGTGATCTGCACGCACGGGCATGCCGGTCATGTCCGCGCGGCGCTGGCCGTCGCGCGGCGGGACGAGGCCCCGGTCGCGCTGCACCCCGCGGACCGGCTGTCCTGGCGCGAGGTGCACGGCAAGGAGGACCCGGAGATCGAGATGGAAGACGGCGGCGTGTTCGAGGTCGCCGACGTAGCGCTAGAGGTGATCCACGCACCCGGGCACAGCGCCGGTTCCGTCCTGATTTACTGCGAGGATCTGGCCGCGGTCATGTGCGGCGACGTGCTGGCCGCCGACGGCCTGGTCACCAGCGAGGACGGATTCTCCAACTTCGCCAGCCAGATCAGCTCGATCGGCGAACGCGTGCTGACGCTGCCAAAGAAGACCAGGGTGCTGCCCGGCCACGGCGAGGAACTCACCGTCACGGCCGTGGAGAAGAATTTCGACTCGTGGTACGCGGCCGGCCCCGGCGCGGCCGACGCGGGCTGACTCAGGGTGGAGCAACTCGGCTTCGAGGGAATGCCGCGACGGCTTTACGCGTGCACGCCGACCCGGCTGAGTACCTGGCTGGACTGCCCGCGCCGGTACCGGATGACCTACCTGGACCGTCCGCCGCCACCGAAGGGACCGCCGTGGGCGCACAACAGCCTCGGCGCCAGCGTGCACAACACGCTGGCCGGGTGGTGGCGGCTGCCGCGCCGGGAGCGGAGCGTGGCGGCCGCGGGTGACCTGCTGGACCGCGGCTGGCTTACGGACGGCTTCGCGGACGCCGCGCAGTCGGCCCAGCACCGGGCCCGGGCCAGGAAGATGGTGCAGGACTACGTGGCCGGCCTGGATCCGGCCGATGAGCCGGCCGGGGTGGAACGGACGGTGGCCACCCGCACCGACCTGATCGCGGTGTCCGGCCGGATCGACCGGCTGGACCTGCGGCGGACCGGGTCAGCCGGCGACGGCGGCGAGCTCGTGGTGGTGGATTACAAGACCGGCAGGTACCCGCTGACTGTCGATGACACCCGGACATCGATGCCGCTCGCGCTCTATGCGCTGGCCGCCGGGCGGGTGCTGCGGCGGATTTGCCGCCGAGTCGAACTGCACCACCTGCCGACCGGCCGGGTACTCGGCTGGGAGCACACCAGCGAATCGCTGGACCGCCAGCTGGGCCGGGCCGAGGACATCGCCGCCGAGTGCGCCGCGGCCGACGGGCTGTACCGGGGCGGGCTGCCGGCCGACCGGTACGACGAGGCATTCGCGCCGCGTCCTGGCCCGGGGTGCGGCTGGTGCGACTACCGCAGCCACTGCCCGGAAGGCATGGCAGCGGGTGAGGCCCGCCGTCCCTGGGATGGACTCGCTGTGCCTCAGGCGGCCGAGCCCGCGTCGGCCGGCCCGGTAGCAGCGCCGGAGCCCGGCGGCACCGCGCTGTGACCTGCGGCGGCCCTGCGCCGCCGCTCGCTGCTCTCGGCCGCGTTCCAGAACGCGGTGAGCGTACCGGCCGTAGTCTCGGGGGCATCGACCGCCGGAGAGTGCGCCGCGGCGGGGATGCAGACCCGCTGCGCACCGAGCCGCTTGGCCATGCGGTTTTGGGTCGCTGGTGCCCACGCGTCGTCGTTCTCGCCGTACAGCACCAGGATGGGTGCGTCGGTCAGCGCGGCCAGGGCCGCGGTCTGGTCCGGGCAGGTGAGCAGATACCGGCCCATGGCAACCAGGCCTTCGGGAGAGTTGCGCAGCATGCGCTCGCGCAGGAACGCGATAACCGGCCCGGGTACGCCGTCGGCGACCGCCTGCGGCTCCAGCCTGGATTCCCACAGCTCGGCTATCCGCCCGGCGCGGCCGCTGGGCCCGGCCTTCTCCAGCTCGGCCAGCGTGGCCCGCAGCACCGTCGCTCGCTCGCCCCGAAGGCTGCCCGGTCCCGAGCCGAGCAAGGTGAGCGAGCTGATCCTGGCGGTCTGCGCCAGCACGGCCTGCCGGGCGATGAGGCCGCCGAGCGAGTGACCGAGCAGGTGCACGCCCTTGTCGTCCTGCCCGATGGCCATGGCGATGTCGGCGATGTCGGCGGCGAGCGCATCCGGCCCGTAGTGACAGTGATCGTCGCCACCGAGCGTCTCATACTGGCCGCGCATGTCGATCGCGACGACGCGGCGGCCGGCCGCCGCGATCGGCTGGAGCACAGCCAGGAAGTCTTCCTTGCTACCCGTGTAGCCGGGGACCAGAAGGGCGGGCCGCCGCTCGCATACGCCGCTGCCGGGCATCGCCTCAAGCGCCGCGAAGGCTCCGCGGCCGGTCTGAACCGTGACTCTTCGTACCTGATCAGGCAGATCGAGAGTCCTTGGTGTGCTCACGGGGTGGCAGCTTACCCAGGATGACTTGGCATAAATCGTCCATATCTTGGAGATCTACCGACAGCATACCGGCGGCCGGGTCCAGTGACCCGGCGCTTACACCCGGCTAGCTGCCGGTGCCAGCCCCGCCGGTATCTGCGCCCGCAGTGCCCGGGCCCGCCGCCGCCTGGCCTGGCGCGGCCGGCTGGTCCGAACCGGTGGCTGCCGGCTGGCTCGCGCCCGGTGCGGCCTGGCCGCTGCTGCGCCTGCGGCTGCGGTGGCCGCGCCGCCGTCCGGTGGCCGGCCCGGCATGGCCGGCCGGCGAGGCATCCCCGGCGGGCGGCGTCGCGGTACCGGTGGCGGCCGCCTGATCGCCCTGGGCCGCCCCGATGGCCGCGCCTGATCTGGTCCGGCGGCGGGTCCGCTGACCGCGCCGTCCGGCCTCGCGGTCGCCGGTGCTGTCATCGGAGCTTCGGCCGCGCCGGCTGCCGTTGTCGCGGCCTCCGCCGGACCGGCTGTCGCCTGCCCGGCCGCCGTCGGTCCGGGCGCCGCGGGGCGCCTGCGAGCGGATCCGGCCGGTCTCCCCGATGTCCTCAAGGTCCTCGGCCTCCAGGCCAAGCCGCTCGCGCTGGGCGCGCGGCAGGACTCCCTTGGCGGTCGGCGGGATGTTCAGCGCCGCGTACAGGTGCTCCGAGGTGGAGTACGTCTCGGCCGGCTCCGGGTGGCCCAGGTGCAGCGTCTCGTCGATGATCTTCCAGCGCTGCAGGTCACGCCAGTCAACGAAGGTGACCGCCACCCCGGTGCGCCCGGCCCGGCCGGTCCGGCCGATACGGTGCAGGTAGGCCATGTCGTCTTCGGGGCACTCGTAGTTCACCACGTGGGTGACGTCGTCGACGTCCAGCCCGCGGGCCGCCACGTCCGTCGCGACCAGCACATCGACCTTCCCGCTGCGGAAGGCCCGCATGGCCCGCTCGCGCTGACCCTGGCCGAGATCACCGTGCACGGCCGCGGCGGCGAAGCCGCGCGTGGTCAGCGTGCCGGCCACCTGGTCAGCGGAGCGCTTGGTCCGGCAGAAGACGATGGTGAGGCCGCGGCCCTCAGCTTGCAGCACCCGGACCAGAACTTCGATCTTGTCCATCTGATGCGCGCGGAACACGTGCTGCTCCGTGCTCGGCACCAGCGTGGGCGCGTCGTGCTGCTCGGCCCGGACATGCGTGGCCTGGCGCAAATGCCGCCGGGCGAGCGTGACGACCTCGCCGGGCATGGTGGCCGAGAACAGCATGGTCTGCCGCTCCGACGGCGTGAGCCGCAGAATGCGCTCGACGTCGGGCAGGAACCCGAGGTCGAGCATCTTGTCCGCCTCGTCCAGCACGAGCGCGCTGGCCTGCGACAGGTCCAGATGACCCTGCCGGGTTAGGTCGAGAAGCCGGCCCGGGGTGCCGACCACGATGTCGACCGTGGCCAGGGCCTCGATCTGCGGCTCGTAGGCGCGCCCGCCGTACAGGGTCACCACTTTGACGCCGCTGAGGGATCCGGCCATCCGCAGGTCATCGGCGACCTGGATGGCCAGTTCCCGGGTCGGCACGACGACCAGGGCGCTGGGTGCGGCCGGCCTGCGGGGCTCCATCCCGGCGAGTCGCTCGATCAGCGGGATGCCGAACGCGAGCGTCTTGCCCGTTCCGGTCCGGGCCTGGCCGATGATGTCCTGTCCGTCGAGCGCGATAGGCAGCGCGAGTTCCTGGATCGGAAAGGCCGTCACGATCCCGGCGGCATCGAGCGCCTCGCAGATCTTCTCGGCGACGCCGAGGTCGCGGAAGGTCATGCCGACTGCGGCCGGCTCGGCCGCCAGCTCAGTGGCTGCTAGTTCAGTGACCGGCGAGTCCGCCGGATAGTCAGTCGTGGTGTCAGGCATCGCGGGCCGGTCCTCCGGCGCGCTCTGCATGGTCTGCGTAGTCAGGGCTTCCAGCCTCCATCAGTGGCCCGCGGTCCCACCTGGCGCAACCGCGCCAGGCGCCTTTCGTCGCGGGCTAAGCAATTGACTTCCCCCGGCAGGACGAGCCTGTCGTCTCCCAGCGCAGCACTGGCCGCACGCCCGCGGAGAAGAAGTCCGGCGCGGCGCTCGGGTGCCTCGTGGCGTCCCGCAACGGCCGTGCCCTACGTTCCGTGTCAACACGCCGGGGGTTCGCCGCATTCCTGCGGCGGATTAGATCACAGTCTATCAAAGTGCTGCGCGAGATCGCCGTCCCGGTGATCAGGGCCGCCGCCCGCCTCGGTTGTTAGGCTGCGGTAATGACAGCGGCCGGCGCGGACGGCGCGGACCACCGGGCGGCCGCCGACGGCCAGGATCCGCAGGCTCCCGCCGACGGCGAAGCCCGGCAGGCCGCCCTGGACGGCCACGATCCGCAGGCTCCCGCCGACGGCGTGATCGACCTGCTTGGCCTGCTCGCCTACGCGTCGCTGGTGGCGTTCTTCCAGCTTTCCGATGATGCCGCGCTGGCGACGTCCATCGACGACAAGGCGGCACTGGCCGAGATGGCCGTCGCGGAGTTCGGCCACTTCCGGCTGCTGCGGGACCAGATCAACCGGATGCAGGCCGAGCCCGCCGCGGCGATGCAGCCGTTCGTGGAGGTCATCGACGCGTTCCACGCACGCACCGTGCCAGCCGACTGGCTGGAGGGCCTCGTTAAGGCCTATGTCGGTGACGGGATCGCGGCCGACTTCTACCGTGCGGTCACAGAGTTGCTTGATCCGCCGACGAAGGCGCTGGTGATTGGGGTCCTGGCGGATACTCCGCACGCGGAGTTCGCGATCGCCCGGGTCCGCGCGGCGATCGCGGCCGACCCACGGGTCGCGGGCAGGCTGGCGCTGTGGGCCCGGCGGCTGATGGGCGAGGCGCTGGGCCAGGCGCACCGGGTAGCCGCCGAGCGGGAACCGCTGGCGCGGCTGCTGGCCGGCGGGACGCCCGGCCAGCTGGGCGAGATCGGCCGGATGTTCGCCAGGTTCACCGACGCGCACGCGCAGCGGATGGCCGCCCTGGGGCTGGCCGAGCCGGCCAGTGACGCCGGATCGCGAGCGGACGCCGCGGGCGACCCCGACCGTCCCCGGCCGGTCCCGGAGGCCTAGCGGAAACCGATCCGGCGCGAGTCCTGGCCGCCGACCTCGACGTAGGCGATCTTGCTGGCCTGCACGAGAACCTCGCCGCCCTTCTCGTCCGGCAGCGCGAAGATACCGCCGTCCGCCGCGACGGCCGCGGCCAGCGCGGCCTTGATGTCCTCCTGCGACATGCCGGTCTCGACCACGAGTTCGCGCGGCACGGACTGCATTCCGATCCTGACTTCCACGGCACTCCCTTCGCCTCGTTCGAGGCTAACCCGGTCTCATGCCGGGACGGAGCGATCAGGTTCACGCAGTGCTACGCCGCGAGCGAAACGCACCGCCAGCCAGCCGGGCGGGGCCAGCGAGGCGGGGCCAGCCGGACGGTCAGCCGGGCGTCATCGGCCAGCCGCTGATGCCGCGCCAGGCCAGCCGGGACAGCAGGTCCTCCGCCGCGTCCTTGCCGATCGCGTCATCGGCGCTGAGCCAGTACCTGGAGCTGACCTGCGCCATCCCGACGAGCGCCATGCCGAGCAGGCGCGCCTCGGCGTCCCCGACGCCGGCGTCCTCGCGGATGAACTGGCTGACCATCTCGGCGCACTCCCGCATGGTCCGCTCCAGGCGGTTTCGCACGGCGGGCTCGTTGCTCAGGTCGGACTCGAAGACCAGCCGGAACGCCTCCCCGCTGGTGCCCACGTAATCGAAGAACGCCCGGAAAGTCGCGGGCACCCGCTGGGAGTTGTCCGTCGTTGACGAGAGCGCTTCCCGGACGATCGCGACTAGCTCATCCGCGCTTTCGTCCAGTAGCGCCAGGTAAAGGTCCAGCTTGCCGGGGAAATGCTGATAGAGCACGGGCTTGCTGACGCCGGCCCGGTCGGCAATGTCGTCCATCGCGGCCGCGTGGTATCCCTGGGCGACGAACACCTCCTGGGCGGCCCCGAGCAGTTGCCGCCGCCGGGCAGGCCGCGGCAGCCGGGGGCCGCTGGCCGGGCTTGCCGCGTTGCGCTCACGAGTGTCTCCGTACCTGCTCGGTGCTAGCTGTACTCGGGGCCGGCCGCACACCGGGCCAGCCGTACTCCGGTGTCATCTTACGGCCGGCCAGCCCGGCCTGACCCTGCTGCTGTCATGGACACGGCGGGCTATTGGCGCAGGCCGGGCGCATCGGACATATTGCCGGGCGGCGGAAAACGGACAACACTGCGGGTATCAGCACCCGCTGTGACGGGGTAGGAAGGCATCATGCGCAGCATGTGGAAGGGCGCGATCTCCTTCGGCCTGGTCATGATCCCGGTGAAGCTCTACGCCGCAACCGAGCAGAAGGATATCGCGTTCCGGCAGGTTCACCGGGATGACGGCGGCCGGATCAGGTTCCGCCGGGTCTGCTCGATCGATGGCGCCGAGGTGGCCTACGAGGACGTGGCCAAGGGATTCGAGCTGCCGACCGGCGAGATGATGGTGCTGACCGAGGATGACCTGGCCGACCTGCCGCTGCCCAGTACGCGCAGCATCGAGGTGCTGCATTTCACCCCGCAGGACCAGATCGATCCGATCCTCTTCGCCCGCAGTTACTTTGTCGAACCAGAGAAAACGGGCACTCGCGCCTACGTTCTGCTCCGGGACGCGCTGGAGCGGTCAGGGAAGATCGCGGTGGTCCAGGTGGCACTGCGCCAGCGCGAGTCGCTGGCCGCGCTGCGCAGCCGGGACGGCGTGCTCGTGCTGGAGACGCTGCTCTGGCCGGACGAGATTCGCAGTCCTGAGTTCCCCTTCCTGGACCAGGACGTCGAAGTTCGCACCCAAGAGCTGAAGATGGCCGCATCGCTGATCGAGTCGATGACCGAGGACTTCGACCCGGATGCCCACCACGACGGTTACCGGGAGGCGCTCGCGGAAGTCGTCGCGGCGAAGGCGGAGGGCCGGGATGTGCTGCCGGCCGCCGGGCCCGCGGCGAATGCGAAGGATGCGGTCAGCCTGGTGGACGCGCTGCAGGCCAGCATCGCCGCGGCGGTCGATGAGCAGCGTCAGTCCGGCCCGCGCCGCGCGCGCCGCGCCAGTGCCTGATCCGGCCGGCCGGAAAGGCTTCCGCTGATGAACGATCCGATTCCGGCCTGGCCGGGGGAGCCGGTCGGGCTCGCCTCCGGCGACGTCTACGTGCGGTCCGCGCCTGCCGACGTGCCCGCCGGCGCGGCCGGTGCCCAGCCCGCGCTGTTCGTGCACGGCCTCGGCGGGTCGGCGACGAACTGGACCGACCTGATGGAACTGCTGCGCCGGCCCGCGGCGGCCGGGCTCCGCCCGAGCGTGCCCGCGCTGGCCGGCCAGGCGATCGACCTGCCCGGTTTCGGGTTCTCCCCGGTCCCGGCCGATGGCGACTACTCGATAGACGCCAAGGCGAGAGCGGTCACCCAGCTGATCGAGCACGGTCACCGCTGGCCGGTGCACCTGATCGGCAACTCGCTCGGCGGCGCTGTCTGCGTCCGGGTCGCGGCCCGCCGCCCCGACCTGATCCGGACGCTGACGCTGATCTCACCCGCCCTGCCGGACCTGCGGCCCCGGCTGCTGCCGTTGCGGGTGGCGGCGTTCTGCGCCCCGGGGGTCGGCCGCCGGGCGATGCGCCGGCTGGACCGGCTGCCCGCCGAGGCCAGGACCCTCGGCACCGTTCGCGAGGTCTACCTGAATCCCGGCCTGATGCACCCCAGCCGGTATGCCGAGGAGGCGGCCGAGGTACGCCGCCGGGATGGCCTCGGGTATAGCGATGAGGTTCTGATCGGGTCGGCTCGGGGGCTCGTCGCCGAGTACCTCCGCCCCGGCCCGCGCTCGCTCTGGCGTGATGCGGCCCGGGTTACCGTGCCCACCCTGGTGCTGTACGGGAGCCACGATCGCCTGGTCAGCCCGGTGATGGCGGCCCGGGCCGCCCGGGCCTTCGCCGCCCCGCGCGTGCTCGTGCTGCCGAGGATGGGTCACGTCGCGATGATGGAACGGCCGGACCTGGTGGCCGCCGAGATGCGCGAGCTGCTGGCCAGCGTGGCCGGCCGCCGGGGAAGAGCCAGCCGGGCGGATTTTGAACGGGGGACACCGCAGCATGCCGCCACGCCGGCCGACGCCGGGGGCGGCGGGTGAGCCTGGCGGCATGCCCGGCCTGCTGATCTCCGCCCCGCGGGTGATCCCGGCCAGCCCGGGCTCCGGAGTCCTCGCGCCGGGGTACGTGGCCATCGCCGGCGGGCTGGTCACCGAGGTCGGCCCAGGACCGCCGCCGCGGCCGGCCGACCTTGAGCTGACCACCGGCATGCTGGTGCCAGGGTTCGTCGATCTCCAGGTCAACGGCTACCACGGCGTCGAGCTGAGGACTGCTAGAGCAGCTGGCTGGGAGCTGGTAGCAGGCCGGCTGCCAGAAACCGGGACGACCGCGTTCCTGCCCACTTTCATCACCGCACCACTGGACGAGCTGACGGCGTCGCTGCGCGCGGCCGCGGCGATCACGGCGGCGCTGCCGCGGGCCGGCGCCCGGGTCCTCGGCGTGCACCTGGAGGGGCCGTTCATCTCGCCCGGCCGCGCAGGCGCGCACAACCGGTCCTGGATCATCCCGCCGTCGCCGGCCGCCGTCGGCGAACTGCTCGCGGCCGGTTCCGGGCTGGTTACGCTGGTCACGCTGGCCCCGGAGCGGGCCGGCGGCCTGGCCGCGGTCGAGCGGCTGACTGAGGACGGCGTGCTGGTCAGCGTCGGGCACAGTGATGCGACCGCGGAGCAGGTGGCGGCGGCGGCCAGCGCGGGCGCGCGGATGGTGACCCACCTGTTCAACGCACAGCGGCCGCTGCATCACCGGGAGCCCGGTGTCGTCGGCCAGGCGCTGGCCGACCCCCGGCTGACCAGCGGCCTGATCGCCGACTTGCGGCATGTGGTAGCCGGGGCCTGCGCGCTCGCGTTCGCCGCGGCGCCCGGCCGGATCGCCATCGTCACCGACGCCGCGTCCTGCGCGGGCATGCCGCCGGGCACGTATCTGCTCGGCGCCGAGCCGATAGAGCTGCTGCCGAGGGACGGCCAGCAGCCGGGGGCCGGCTGGCCGGCCGGGGGAACCGAGCCGCCGGTGCGCCCCGACGGCACCCTGGCGGGCTCGGTGCTGCGGATGGACGCGGGCGTGGCGAACATGGTGGCGGCCGGAGTTGGGCTGGTGGCGGCGGTGGCCGCGGCGAGCCGCGTGCCGGCTGACCTGATCGGCCGGCCGGACCTCGGCCGGATCGCCCCCGGCGCCGCCGCCGACCTGGCCTGGCTCGGCGATGACCTGCGGGCGATGGCCACCTGGGTGCGGGGTGAGAGGCTATACCCAGTCCGGTAGCCTGCTGCCCGCCCGCCGGGCCCTGACCGAACGGGAGACGCCAGCGCATGAGTTCCGCACCGGGCAGCGCGCAGCCGAGCACCTACATGCGCGCCGAGATCATGCAGCAGCCGGCCGCGCTGCGGGCGACGATCGACGCGCTGCTGCCCCGGGCCGCGGAGGCGGGCCGGCTGGCCCGCGGCACCCGGCAGGTGCTTTTCATCGCGCGCGGCACCTCAGACAACGCCGCCGTCTACGGCACTTACCTGATCCAGGCCTATGCCGGGCGGCTGGCCACCCTGGCCTCGCCGTCGATCGCCACCACCTACCGGAGCCGGCTGGACTTGTCCGGCGTGCTCGCGGTGGCGCTGTCCCAGTCCGGCCGGACCGATGAGATTGTCGAGACGCTGGCCTGGGCCAGCGATTGCGGCGCCCGGACGCTCGCGATCACCAACGGGGCGAGTTCGCCGGTCGCCGACGCGGCCGATGTCACGTTCCGCACCGAGGCAGGCATCGAGCGGGCGGTGCCAGCCACCAAGACCTTCACCACCCAGCTGGCCGCCCTGGCCGTCCTCGCGATCGGCCTGGGCGCCGACCTGGACGCCGGCCAGCTCCGGGAGGTGCCGGCCGAGATTGAGTCGATGCTGGCCAGCCCGCTTGACCTCGACCCGATCGTGGCCGGGCTGGCGGACGTGCAGGGAGTGGTGGTTTCCGGCCGCGGCCTGGCCTACTCGGCCGCACTTGAGCTGGCGCTGAAACTCAAGGAAGCGTGCTACCTGCACGCGATGGGGCTCTCCTATGCCGACCTGCTGCATGGCCCGATCGCGGTGGTGGATGCCCGTACCCCGGCCATCGTGGTCGCCGCCGACACGGGCCCGACCCTGGACGGAACCGTCGATCTGGCCCGGCGCGTCACCGGCGCGGGCGCGCGGGCGTACGCGATCGGCGGCGGTTCCCGGCTGGCGGCCGTGAGCACGCTGGCGCTGCCCGGCCCGGCACTGCCGGAGTGGCTCGCGCCGATCGGGCTCATCGTGCCGGGGCAGTTGCTCACCGAGGCGCTGGCCCGGCGGCTCGGACTCGATCCGGACCGCCCGCGGGGCCTCAGCAAGGTCACCCAGACGGCCTGATCCATGGCCCAGCGCTCCGCGGCGGACCAGCTCACGCCCATCCGCATCAAGCCCATCCGCGCGGCCGTCTTCGACCTCGACGGGACGATCGCGGACACTGAACCGCGCAGCCGGCTGGCGCTCAGCCGGCTCTTCGAGCACTACGGCGTACCGCCTGACGACGTGCTGCTGCGCCGGTTTGTCGGGCGGCGCGGGCCAGAGGTATTCGCCGAGCTCAGCCACCTGTTCCCGGGCCGTGATCCGGCCCAGCTGTCAACCGAGGTCGGGGAGCACTTCGGCGGGTCCGGCCAGCCGCCCATCCTGGCCCTCCCCGGAGCGGTGGAGCTGGCCACTGAGATCCACCGGCAAGGGGATCCGCTGGCGCTGGTCACGTCAGCGGGCCGCGACCACGCGGTGCCGACGCTGGATCGGCTGGGGCTGCTCGGGCTGTTCTCGGTGATCGTGGCGGGCGACGACGTGACATCGGGCAAGCCGGACCCGGAGGGGTACCGCCGGGCCAGCGCCGAGCTCGGCGTACCGCCCGCTCGCTGCGTGGCGTTCGAGGATGCGCCCGCCGGGCTGGCCGCGGCGAGATCGGCCGGACTGTATTGCGTGGGGGTGGCCACCACGCACCCGCGGTCGGATCTCGGCGCGGCCGACCGCATCGTCACGGATCTGACCGAGGTCACCTGGCCGGTGAACGGCTGATCAGCCCGCCGGGCCCGCTGACGGCCCGGGGTGCGCCGACCGATGGCACACGGCGGTCATCCTGGCGCGGACCGGCCGCGCTGGCCGGTGCGGCCGGGTGCGGGCCGGCTTACTGATCGCGGCACACCTTGTGCTGAGCGGCCTGCGCTCTCGGCCGCAGCACCATCAGGTCGACGTTGACGTGTGCTGGCCGGGTGATCGCCCAGGTGACGGCGTCAGCGATATCCTCGTCGGTCAGCGGCTCGGACACGCCCGCGTAGACGGCGGCCGCCTTCTCCGCGTCGCCGCGGAACCGGTTGAGCGCGAACTCGGCGGTCTTGACCATCCCCGGTGCGATCTCGATCACGCGGACCGGCTGCCCGCACAGCTCAAGCCGCAGCGTCGCGGCGAATCCGTGCAACCCGTGCTTGGCCGCCACATAACCGCCGCCGCCTTCGTAGCCGACGAAGCCGGCCGTGGAGGACATCATCACCACCGTGCCGTCGCCGCTCGCGATGAGCCTGGGCAGCAGCGCCTGCGTGACATTCAGCGTGCCGAGCACGTTGACCTCGTACATGGCCCGCCAGTCTTCGGCGCGGCCGTCCGCGATCTGCTCCGCGCCGGTGGCGCCGCCCGCATTGGCGACCAGGACATCGCAACGATCCAGGGAATCGGCGAGGGCGTCGACGCCGGCCCGGTCGGTGACGTCCAGTTGCCTGGCCTCCGCCTGCCCGCCGTCCGCGCGGATCCGCGCCGCGAGCGACTCGATCCGTTCCTTCCGCCTGGCCGCCGCGACGACGTGGTAGCCGGCCCCGGCCAGCCGGACCGCCGTGGCTGCCCCGATGCCGCTACTTGCCCCAGTCACTACCGCCACACGATGCATGCCGTGATTCTGCCAGGCGGGAGGCCGCGCCCTAACTCCGCGCCGCCACGGCCCGTCGTGCCCGCGGCCGCAAGATGGCGGCCATGGCCTACTTTCATCCTCTTCATGTCGCCCTGAGCGGCACGACGCGATAGCCTGAGCGCGCTCAGGGCGCGTCCACTCGGTGACTGGCTGCCTGGAGTCATTCATATGACATTCGCGTGGTGCTCACACGCGGCCCGAGGCCGCGGCGCCAGCCAAGGAGAGGTTGAAATGAAGCGTTCTCACTCTGTCGTAGCAGCCGCTTGCGGATTGGCGATGGCCTGCGGCCTCGCGCTGTCCGGCTGCGGCGGCGGGTCCGCTAGCAGCGGCGGGTCGGCTAGCGGTAGTACGACGCCGGCGGCATCGGGCGGAGCGCAGACGGACGGCAAGGTCTCCTGCCCGGCCGTCACGGAGATCAACAGCACGCTCGGCCTGAACGACAAGGGCCCGTCCATGCTCAAGGTCTCCGACGGCTCGATCTTGTGCCTCTACACCGCGACCACCAGCGGCGGCGGGTCGGCCAACGTGGTCCTGAACGCGCACGAGACCAAGGCCGGGTTCGCGAGCGCCAAGGCGCAGTTCGCCGGCGAGAAGTCGGGTCACCTGTCTGATGTGTCAGGGCTGGGCGACCAGGCCGTCAGCTTCATCACCAATAGCATCAGCGTGGACGCCATGCAGGGCACCCTCTTCGTCCATGCGGCGGCCAACGGGACCTCGCTGGCGAAGGTGGAGAGCCTGGTCAGGCACCTGCTGCAAACCAGCTGACGTGCCGGGTCAGGCCAGCCGCCGCCAGGAACCGCCCGCTGACCGCCCGAGGCTGCGCGGAGTGATCACCGACTGGGGCGGGGTTATGACTAACCCGATCCGGGAGACGGTCAACGCCTGGCTCGATGCCGACCGCGTTGACCGGGAGCGCTACGCGGCCGTCATGCGGCCCTGGGTCGCGCAGGCCTACGACCCGGATGGCGCCGGAAACCCGATTCACGCACTGGAGCGCGGGGACTGCACCAGCGAGGAGTTCGAGCGGCTCCTCGCTGGCCAGCTCCGCCGCGTCGATGGCGGGCCCGTGCCCGCGGATGGCTTGCTGGCCAGGATGTTCGCCGCGACGCTGGCGGACGCCGGGATGCATGACCTGCTGCGGGCCATCCGCGGCGCGGGATTCCGGACGGCCCTGCTGTCCAACTCGTGGGGCGGCAACGACTACCCGCGGCACCTGTTCGGCGAGCTGTTCGATGTGGTGGTGATTTCTGCCGAGGCGCGCATGCGCAAGCCGGAGCGCAGGATCTTCCTGCATGCCGCGGCGCTGCTTGGCCTCGAGCCCGCCGAGTGCGTCTTCATCGATGACATCGAGGGCAACGTGCTGGCGGCCGAGGCAGCTGGCATGGTGGGGGTGCAGCACAGCGACCTGAGTTCCACCACGCGGCGGCTGTCCGAGCTGCTCGGGATCCCGCTGGACCGGCCGGGGCCTAGCGGCTTAGCGACCTGACCGCCGGAAGCCTGACGGCGGGTGGCCGTGATGTTCTAGCGTTGGGCGCCGTGGCCGACCATCCGTACCCTTCGCCCAGTCCCGGCCGCTCGGCCAACATGCGCGCCAACCGGCGCACCGACACCAAGCCCGAGCTCGCGCTGCGCCGGGCCCTGCACAGTCGCGGCTACCGGTACCGCAAGGACTACCGCCTGGATCTCGACGGCGGCCAGCGGGTCCGGCCCGATATCGCGTTCACCGCTCGCCGGGTCGCCGTTTTCGTCGATGGCTGCTTCTGGCACTGCTGCCCGCAGCACGGCAGCAAGCCAGCCGTCAACGTCGGCTATTGGGACCCGAAGCTGCGCCGGAACGTCGAGCGCGACCGGGCCGCCGACACGGCCCTGGCCGCGGCGGGCTGGGAAGTCGTGCGGGTCTGGGAACATGAGCCGCTGGAGGCTGCGATAGCGGCGGTACTCGCCGCACTAGCGATTTCCCCGCCATGAGGCGCTGATACTGGCACTCCCGTCATGCGGTGAGCAGCGATACCTCCGCAGTCATCAAAACCCTTCATGACCAGGCTTGGGGCCTAGCCGCTGCATCCGCTCAGAACGCTGACCGCTCTCGGTATCTGAGGTAGCTCAGCGCCGTGCCACCGGTCATGCGATGAGCGGTCGTGGCAGCGCTGCGAGGAGCAGCGTCAGGAGACCGACGGCGGCCAGCGGTGTCTGCGCCACTCGTCCCATGTCGCGAATCCAGCCGGTGGGTCATCAATGGGTTCACTGCCGTCGAGTTCGCCTGGCGTTGGGATGTCGATGCTGGCCGCCCACTCGGCGAGTTCCTCGTCGGAGATGGGCCAAGTCGTGTGTGGCGCTTCGGCCTGGCGCTGATCAAGTCGTCTCCGCTGCTCGGCTGGCGTTGGTTCGAAGTAGCGCATCTTTACCATCGCGCCTAGGTCTGCTGCTGCCTGCCGTAGGGCGGAGCGCTCGTCCCGGCCCCAGAGGCCGTAGTCGATCACGACGTTGCTGCCGAGTTCGAGGGCGCGCAGCCCGATCTGGATGAGCCGTCCTTCGATCACATCCTGGGCCGATGGCGGATTCTCGTGCCCGTAGAGAGCCTTCACCCATTCGTCCTTCGTCAGACGAAGTGCTCTCTGCTCGATCTCGATGCGCCGGGCAGCAGTGGTCTTCCCAGTGCAGGGGAGTCCCACCGTCAGGAACAGCGTTGGCTGCCTCATCATCACCCCCTATCCGAGCAGACGCCTCATCATTGCTGACATCCACATCCGCTCATCAGCGTGAGTTGTTTGCGGGCTTAGCGATGGTCGGGGCAGGCGAAGTGTCCGGGCATGATGAACGACCTCGCCAGACGAACTCATTCTGCTGCCGCGCCTGGAGCGTTCGGCCGCGCGAGTCTGGTTGCGGACTGCGCTAGCCGGGGCAGAACGGCCAGGTAGGTTTGGTAGATGGAGATCATCAATCTGGGTAGAGCGGACGGGCTGCCGCCGGTGGATTGGGCCGTCGTTGCCGGGAAGCTCGATGCGGGGTCGACACCGTCGCCGGATGCGAACTCGCGTACGACGTGGCTGTCCACCATCAACGAGGACAGCAGCCCGCATGTGACTGCGGTCGGTGCCCTCTGGGTGGACGGCACGTTCTGGTTCCAGACGGGCGCGGGTACGCGCAAGGGACGCAATGTCGCGCGGGATCCGCGCTGCTCGGTGGCGGTGTCGGTCCGCGACGCGGACGTCGTGATCGAGGGTGACGCGGTGCGGGTAACCGAGCCGGACGCATTGGCGCGCATTGCGAAGGCGTGGGCGGACAACGGCTCGCCGGCGGAGCCTGATGAGAGCGGGTCGGGCATCACTGCCCCGTTCAACGCGCCGTCGCAAGGGCCACCGCCGTGGGAGGTGTACCGCATCGAGCTGCGCTCGGCGACCGTGGTCTTGGCGACGGACCCGGGCGGCCTGACCCGCTTCCGCTTCTAACGCTGTCCGGGCAAGACGATTGCCCCGCGAGAAACGCACGCTTACCTTCGTTCTCGGCCCCGCCCTTGTTAGTGTCCTCCCACCGCCCTGGCCGCAGGTTAAAAGGAGGTGACCCATTCGGGCCCGGCTGGGCAGAGCTAGTCTTCCGCTCTATGCCGCGATGACGTGTTTCTTATTGAGTAAGAAGAGCTTGCAGCTCATGCGTTCGCTGCCATTGCCGCGGTCAGCAGGTGGCGAAGCCGGTCAAGATCGGCGATGGAGTGCAGATGAAGCTCGATCCAGTCGCGGCGCGCACGATCGTGGCAGACTGCCGGGTCGTCGCCGAAGTCCGCACTGACCCGCGACCACCCCGCCCGCGTGATCCTCAAATCGATCACGCCGGGTCCCTCCAGGTGAGCGACCTCGCGCCGCCCCGCGAACAACGCCGCTTGTCGCCGTAGCGAGAGACCCCCTCCCGAGCCGGGCCAGCCGCGAGCATCACGACAACGAACTGATCCCACAGCGCATCGCCCTGAACATCGGCCATATCCGCGATCGTAGCCAGCAACGCCCGCCAGACGATCACGTCCCGCGGTTTACGCATCTAGCAGCGATGACGGCCGTTCGTTACTGCAGGTACGAGGATGTGATTACTGGGCCCGGTCAGTAATCCGGAGGTAGTACCCGGCGGGATCGAGGATCCGGAAATCCGTCAGGCCCCAGGGGCGGTCCCGCAGATCCTCCTCCAGCGGCCACCCCGCCGCCACGACCCGGTCGCGTTCACCAGCGACATCGTCGACCTCCAGCACCACCTCCGCTCCCGCGGGCGGCACTCGCGCGGCACGGGCGCCCGGAACTGCCCTCCAGGCGGCACCGACGCGCACGCTGCCCCGCTTCAGCGACACATACGCCGCCCGCTCGCTGCGCTGATCCGCCGTGACGACGAACCGCAGGACGCGCGTGTAGAAGTCAACGGTGGCGTCCAGATCATCCGGAAAGATCTCCAGCCTCAGCGTCATCTCCACCACCGGATGGTCGCATATCGTCCGGATCTGAGCCCGGACCTCATGGAAGGCTGGGGTCAGTGCCTGATGAGCCGCAGCCGCAGGGTTCAGGCTGGTTAGCTGGCACCCGTGGATGGGAAGGGGCGGATGATGATAGCCAGGACATGGCGGGGATGGGTCAGGACCGGGCAGACGGCCGCTTATGTGGAGTACATCACCCGGACGGGGCTGCGCGGGTATGGCCAGACACCGGGCAATCTGGGTGCCCAGATGTGGACCACCGACCTGGGCCACGGCCGTACCGAGGTCATGACGGTCAGCTGGTGGTCATCGCGGGCCGACATCGAACGTTTCGCCGGCCACGACATCGACGTCGCCGTGTTCTACCCCGAGGACGACAACTACCTCATCGATCGCGAGAACACCGTCACCCATTACGACGTCGCACAGACCCTGACATCGTGAGCCTGCCGTTCCCTGAGCCCGCCATTCCAGTGTCGTCGCGCGCCGAGGTCTTCCTCGGCTACCTGGACTACTTCCGGTCCCGGCTGGTGCGCAAGCTGGAGGCCCTGCCGGCCGCGAGCTGCGGCGCAGCCCGCTGCCGTCGGGCTGGACACCGATCGAGTTGCTAAGGCATCTTGCCCATGACGAGCTGCGCTGGCTGCCGCCAACAGTGCGGCTTTCAGAATTGCCGCGGCCTGTAGATGTCGGAGCGGTGTTCGATGGCCAGGACGTCGACGCGGTGGTGCTGGTCGTCGATGCGGTAGATCACCCGGTAGTCGCCGCGCCGGGCGCTTTGCAGCCCGTCGAGCCCGAGCTTGAGCGGCTTGCCGACCCGATGGGGGCGGGCGGCCAGCGACCCGTACAGGAACTCGACCACCGCGGTGGCGACCTTCTCGGGCAGCCGAGCCAGCGTACGGCGGCCCGGGGCCGTCCACGCGATCGCGAAGTCGCCCTCGCTCACTGGTCAGCGATCAAGCGCAGTGCGTCGTCCTTGCTCAACACCGGTGCGTCGCCGGTGCTGAGTTCGGCTAGCGCCTCACGGATGTCGTCTAGCAGCGCTGCACTGCCCATGACGTCCAGGGTCTCTTCCAGGGATTCCAGGTCTTCCACGCTGATGACCACGGCGGCCGGGTGGCCATGCTTGGTGATCACGACGCGGCCATGCTCGCGCTCCAGACGGTCCACGACCTCCGAGAGACGGTTCTTGACGTCCGCGAGGGGCATCTGCTCACTGACTGACATAGCCATAAGTATAGCTAGTTTCTGCGTGCCCGCGCACGTTCTCTTACCGGGTCTTCGATGGTGATCTGACCGATCGGGGTATCGCGCAGGCCGGGCAGCTGGCCGGGGCCTTGCGGGCGGCCGGGCACGGCTATGGGCTGCTGTCGCCGCCGCGCGGGCATGACCCAGCCCGCCCTGTCCCGCCTCGAAGCCGGCGGCGTCGTCCCGACCATCCCCCTCCTCGAACGCATCTCCGCAGCCCTCCACGCCGACCTCATCGTCGAGATCGCACCACACGCAGCCTGAGCCGCCAGCAGGCGAACTCCCTGCGCGAGGCTGCGATAGCGGCGGTACTCGCCGCACTAGCGATTTCCCGGCCATGAGGCGCCGATACTGGCACACTCGTGATCACCCTCTCCTGCTCACTCGGGGAGTGCGCAGGAGTCCGCTCCACACCGGCACCGGACGCCGCGCACCGGTGCCGGACCTTCTGGGGAGCTATGCGCGTTTACCTGCCTTGTACGTTGCCTGCCCTGGCCGGGGTGCTGGCCAGGGCCGACGGCAACGCCGGCCTCGGCCCGCCGCCGCTGCGCGGCTTCGCCGTCACGCCCGCGCTGCGGGAGTGGTACGTCAGCGGCGACCTTGAGGAACTTGAGTACGTCGCGATGACGCTGGCCGCCCGGGCATCGCTGCGGCTGCTGCTGGAGGACCCGGACGCACCCCCGCGGCGAGTCGTGCTGGCGGTCGAGATCCCGGATGAGCGGATCATCAAGGTCACCGGGTTCGATGACCCGGCGCTGGTGGAGATCGACGGAGCGGTGCCCGTTAATCTCGTTGTCTCCGGCCATATCGATGACCCCCGGGCTACCGAGGACATCCGCGCGGCGGTGGCCGCGCTGCCCAAGGCCAGCGAGGGCGACGATGACGCGCGGTTCATCCTGGACGGGGCGGAGGGGCACGAGCTGATGTGGTACGCCAGCCAGGAACTGCCCTACGCGACCGGGTGAGGGCTTTCCGGCGATTCATGCGACGATGATTCTGCCGCCGTCGAGGCGGCGAGTCGGGTTGCCGGATAGCGCAAGGAGCTAGTCGCCATGGATGCCGTCACCAACGTTCCGCCGCCGGTCAACGAGCCGATCAGGCAATACGCCCCGGGCAGCGGGGAGCGCGCCGTGCTGGAGGCCAGGGTCAAGGAACTGGCCGGGGAGCGGGCCGAGCTGACCATGACCACGGGTGGCCGGCAGCGGATGGGCGGCGGTGACCGGGTCGAGATCGTCCAGCCGCACAACTACCGGCATGTGCTCGGCGAGCTTGGCAACGTGACCGAGCAGGACGTGGCGTCGGCGATTGAGTCAGCCCGGCAGGCGGCCCCCGGCTGGCGCGAGCTGTCCTACGACGACCGGGCGGCGATCTTCCTGAAGGCCGCCGAACTGCTCGCCGGGCCATGGCGGGCCACGATCAACGCGAGCACGATCCTGGGCCAGTCCAAGTCGGTCTACCAGGCCGAGATCGATGCCGCCTGCGAGCTCATCGACTTCTGGCGCTACAACGTGCATTTCGGCAGGCGGCTGCTGGCCGAGCAGCCCGAGTCGACCAGCAGCGCCTGGAACCGGCTGGAGTACCGCCCGCTCGAAGGCTTCGTGCTGGCCGTCACGCCGTTCAATTTCACCTCGATCGCCGGCAACCTGCCGACCGCGCCCGCGCTGATGGGCAACACGGTGATCTGGAAGCCGTCGCACACCCAGCAGCTGTCGGCGCATTACCTGATGCGCCTGCTGGAGGCGGCCGGGCTGCCGCCCGGCGTGATCAACATGGTGACCGGCGACGGCCGGACGGTGTCCAGGGTCGCGCTGGCCCACGAGGACCTGGCCGGCATTCACTTCACCGGCTCGACCGGGACCTTCCAGACCCTGTGGCGCACCGTCGGGCAGAACATTTCCAGTTACCGCAGCTACCCGCGGCTGGTCGGCGAGACCGGCGGTAAGGACTTCGTCATCGCCCACCCGTCGGCCGACCCCGACGTGCTGTCCACGGCGCTGATCCGCGGCGCGTTCGAGTACCAGGGCCAGAAGTGCTCGGCGGCGTCGCGGGCTTACGTGGCGCGCTCGGTCTGGAACCGGATGGGAGACGACTTCGTCTCGGCCGTGCAGTCGCTGGCCATGGGCGACGTATCCGGCGACTTCTCCCTGTTCATGGGCGCCGTGATCGACGACAAGGCATTCGCCGAGCATGCCGACGCGCTGGCCCGGGCCAAGACGCGGGCGTCGATCCGGGTGCTGGCCGGCGGCGACGTGAACGACGCCGAGGGGTACTTCGTGCAGCCGACCGTGCTGGCGTGCACGGATCCGACGGACGAGGTGTTCACCACGGAGTACTTCGGCCCGATCCTCGGGGTGCACGTCTTCGACGACGCGGACTACGACCGGGTGGTCGCGCAGGCGGCGGATGTCTCGCCGTACGCCCTGACCGGCTCGATCATCGCCCAGGACCGGACGGCGATCGCGGCGGCGACCGAGGCGCTCCGCTTCACCGCCGGCAACTTCTACATCAACGACAAGCCGACCGGCGCGGTCGTCGGCCAGCAGCCCTTCGGCGGGGCGCGGGCCAGCGGCACCAACGACAAGGCGGGCTCCATCTTCAATCTCATCCGCTGGGTCAATGCCCGCACGATCAAGGAGCTGTTCGTCCCGCCGGTCGATTACCGGTATCCGCATATGGGGTAATTACTGACGCCAGCCCCGCCGTTCAGCCGGCCCGGCAGTTCAGCCAGCACCGAGCGCGTCAGCCGGCACCGGGTGGCTCATCATCGCTATCAGCCCCGGCGATATCGCCGTCAGCCCGGCGAGGACGCGGTACGCCGGCGATGACACGATACGTCAGCGATGAGGCTATACGCCGGCGATGACGCGGTACGCTCGCTTTGCCTCGAACGCGCCGCCGGAGGAACTCATTCACCGCCTGGTTTTGTGGAACATAGACCTGACCCTCGTTGACGTGACCAGGGTGACCAGGGATGCGTATGTCGACGCGTTCCGCCGGGTCACCGGCCGCCCGCTGGTCCAGCTGCCGCAGATGGCGGGCCAGAGCGAGTCAGAGATCTTCTTCGAGGCCCTCGCCCGCAACGACGCGGCGCCCACCGTGCCCGCGGCCGCCGTCCCGACCGATGACGGCAGCGACGAGTTGCTGGCCAGGTTCGTCAGCGAGCTCGCCACGGCGTTTGGTGCCCGGCGGGAGTCACTGGCCAAGCGCGGCCGGGTGCTGCCCGGGGCCAGGGAGGCGGTGCTGGCCGTGGCGGACCTGCCGGGCGTGGTCCAGTCCGTCCTGACCGGCACCATCAGGCCGAACGCGGCCGAGAAGCTGTGCGCGTTCGGCCTTGAGCCGTTCTTCGATTTCGAGATCGGCGGATACGGGTCGGAGATATACCCCAAGGGCGCCCAGCTGATGATGTCCAGGAGCCGGGCGGCGGAGAAGTACGGCGTCGCCTTCGGCGAGGCGTCAACGGTCTATATCGGGGACTCAACCCGCGACGTCGAGGCGGCGCGGCTCGGCGGCGCCCGGTCCGTCGCGGTCGCGACCGGCCGGTCCACCGAGGCCGACCTGCATGCCGCCGGGGCGGACATCGTGCTGCCCGACCTGACCGACGTTACGGCCGTGATCCGCGGGATCCAGCTGCTGACCATGCCCTCAGCCGGCTGAATCGCCCCCGGCCGGCCCCGCTTCCGTGATCATGGAAGCCCGGCGCGATCCGGCGTCGTGGCGGCTGGCCAGTGCGCCGCGACCGGTGATCGGCGCCGCAGGTCATCCCGGACGTCCCGGCCCAGGCGGCGGGTCTCGCGCCGGTTGAGCGCCGCGCCCGCCATCGCGCCGGTCAGCAGCGGCCCGAGCGAGGTGGCGCTCCGGCCGGCCCGGACCAGCAGCCTGCGCTGCAGGCGGCGGCGCAGCGGCGATCCCATCGCCAGGATCACTCCGCCGGGCGCCAGCGCGACCCCGCGGCGATGCGCCCACGCCCCGACGTAGGCCGTCATGCGCTCCGCGGCCGAGCCGGGCGCCCGCATCCCGTAGACCTCGTGCAGTTCCGCGATCAGCTTCAGCTCGATCCCCACCAGGGCCAGCGTCTCAGTCACGATCTCCACCGGCATGGCCGGAAGGACGGGCAGCGCCGTAGCCGCGCCGACGGCCGCGCCGACGCCCGCCGCGGCCCGCGACGAACCCCGGATCAGCGCGTCGGCGAGTTCCTCGGGCGAGCAATCCGGGAACTGGCGCCGCAGCGTCGCCTGATCTCGCACCGGCAGCCGCGGTGCCATCGCGATGACCTGGTCGGTCAGCCAGCGGCCGGCCGCGAGCGCGCGGTGCCAGGTGACCTGGCCGCTGCGCCCGACGGCCCGCGCGGTAGCGGCGGTCAGCCGCCTGATCCGCGCTTGTGACCTGGTCTCGCTGAGATCCCCGACCAGCCCGGCGACTTCCCCGGCCAGGTCCCGGCTGGCTACCTCCGCTGTCCCGGGGGCCCCGGCCGGCTGCGACCTGGCTGGTTCTGGCCCGGCTGGGCCGGCCAGCCCGGCCGGCCGGCGTGCTCGGTTGCCTGCTTTCGTCATGGAATACGCCTACCCGCCCTGGGCCGCCGCTACCGGGTTGCCGGCCCCCGTTGCGGGACGCCACCGCGACGTCTCATGCTGGGGCCTATGCCCATGGACGATCATGCGACCCCGGCGCCCGACTCCGCCGCACCTGATTCCGCCGCGGCCGGTTCCGCCGTTCCCGGCCCGGCGGGCGCCGCGGCGGCCCTGGCCGGGCGCGACTACGGCGAGGTGCTCTGGGCGCCCTCGGCGGAGGCGATCAGCGGCGCCCGGGTCACCGCCTACGCCCGCTGGCTGACGGCCACCCGCGGCCTCGACCTCCGCACTCACGACCAGCTCTGGCAATGGTCGGTGGACGAGCCGGCCGGGTTCTGGGAGTCCGTCTGGGACTACTTCGGCGTGCTCGGCGACCGGGGCACCGGCCCGGTGCTGAGCGGTACCGAGATGCCCGGGGTCAGCTGGTTCGAGGGCGCCACGCTCAACTACGCGCGGAACGCGCTGCGGACCGCGCGCACCGAGCCGGACCGGACCGCCGTGATCTACCGGAGCGAGGACGGCAGCGGCGGTGCGCTCTCCTACGGCGAACTCGAGCGCGAGGTATCCCGGGTGGCGGCCGGCCTGCGCGCGCTCGGCGTGACCGCGGGCGACCGGGTCGCCGCCTACCTCCCGAACGTCCCCGAGGCGCTGATCGCCATGCTGGCGACCGCCAGCCTGGGCGGGATCTGGTCATCGTGCTCGCCAGATTTCGGCGCCAGCAGCGTGATCGACCGGTTCGCGCAGATCTCGCCCAAGGTCCTGATTGCCGTCGGCGGCTATAGCTACGGCGGGAAGGTCTTCGACCGGCAGGACGAGGTCGCGAGCATCGCGGCCGCCCTGCCCGGCCTGGCCGCGACCGTGCTCGTGCGCACGCCCGGCACCGGCCCGCCCGGCGCCAGCCTGCCCGGCCCGGGCAGCGGCCGGCGCATACTCGGCTGGGACGCGCTGCCCGTAGGCGATCCGGCTGAGTCGCCCGAGTTCACCGAGGTTCCGTTCAGCCATCCGTTGTGGGTGCTGTACTCCTCGGGCACCACCGGCTTGCCGAAGCCGATCGTGCACGGTCACGGCGGGATCGTGCTTGAGCACCTCAAGGTGCTCTCCTTCCACCAGGATCTCGGGCCTGATGATGTCTTCTTCTGGTACACCACCACCGGCTGGATGATGTGGAACTACCTGGCCGGCGGGCTGCTCGCGGGCGCGACCGTAGTGCTCTACGACGGCAGCGCGACCCATCCGGAGACGGGGGCGGCATGGCGGCTGATGGCCGAGACCGGCGTTACCTATGGCGGCACCGGCGCTCCTTACCTGCTGGCCTGCGCCAAGGCCGGGCTGCGCCCCGGCGCCGAGCACGACCTGTCCCGGCTGCGCGGCGTCGGATCCACCGGGTCCCCGCTGCCGCCCGAGGGCTTCCGCTGGGTCTATGACGCGGTGGGCCGCGACCTGCAGCTCGGATCGTTCTCCGGCGGAACCGACCTGTGCACCGGCTTCGTCGGGCCGAGCCCGCTGCTCCCGGTGCGGGCCGGGGTGATCGCGGGCCGGTGCCTCGGCGCGAAGGTAGAGGCCTATGACGACCACGGCCGCCCGGTCACCGGGGAAGTCGGCGAGCTGGTGATTACCCAGCCGATGCCCTCGATGCCGGTCGGCTTCTGGAACGACCCCGGCGGCGAGCGGCAGCGCGCCAGCTACTTCGCCGAGTACCCGGGCATCTGGCGGCACGGCGACTGGATCATGTTCCTGCCCGATGGCGGCTGCGTCATCTACGGGCGCTCCGACGCCACCCTGAACCGGGGCGGCGTCCGGATGGGCACCAGCGAGTTCTACCGCGTGGTGGAGCGGCTGCCGGAGATCGCCGACAGCCTGGTGGTCGACACCGGCCGGCTCGGCCGCGACGGCCGGCTCATCCTCTACGTCGTGCCGGCCGACGGATGCCAGCTCGACGATGACCTCACCGCCAGGATCCGGTCGCGGCTGCGCAGCGAGCTGTCGCCGCGGCATGTCCCGGACGAGATCCACCAGGTGCCCGGTATCCCGCGCACGCTGTCCGGCAAGAAGCTGGAGGTACCAGTCCGGAAGATCCTGCTGGGCACGCCGCTCGCCGACGCGGCCGACCCGGACGCGCTGGCCAACCCGGAAGTGCTCGCCTTCTTCGCGCCGGGGGGATCGCGGTGACCACGCCCGCCGGCCGGACCGGCCCCGCGCCCGGCCGCCGCTTCGGCGAGGAGGGCGGCCTGCTGACCTACGGCAGCTACCTCCGGCTGCCGCAGCTGCTGGCGCAGCAGGTCCCGCAGGTCGATCCGCCCGCCCATGACGAGCTGCTCTTCATCACGGTGCACCAGGCGTACGAGCTCTGGTTCGCGCAGCTGCTGCACGAGTTCGGCGCCGCCCGCGACGCGATGGCGGCGGGACAGACCTGGCGGGCCAGGCAGCTGCTGCGCCGCGGGCACGTCATCGAGCGGCTGCTGGTCAGCCAGATCGACGTGCTGGAGACGATGACCCCGCAGGATTTCCTGGAGTTCCGCGCGGCACTCGCTCCGGCCAGTGGCTTCCAGTCGGTGCAATTCCGGGAGCTTGAGTTCCTGTCCGGGGCGAAAGATGAAAGTTACGTCGCTCGTTTCCGAAGTCTCACAGATCCAGAACGAGCCCGGCTGGCCCGTCGGCTGGCCGAGCCTTCACTCTGGGACGCTTATCTTGACCTGCTCCGCAGCCGCGGGCTGCCGGTCGCGGCGGCCGATCAGGTGCTGGCGTCGCTGGTCACGATCGCGCGCGACCGCGGGACTTACGACGAGCTGTGGCAGCTCGCCGAGGACCTGCTGACTCATGATGAACTAGCGGGGCTCTGGCGGGCCCGGCACGTCCAGATGGTGGAGCGGCAGATCGGCACGAAATCAGGGACCGGCGGGTCGACCGGAGCGCCATACCTGCACAAGCGGGTGCCGCTGCGCTATTACCCGTTGCTGTGGGAACTGCGAGATTGGTTGTAGCAGCCGGAGCGGCGCGTGGCAGGCCCGGGACACGAAGGAGTGGGACCGATGGCGGAGAACGCCGGTGACGAGAAGGTCGTCCTGCTGGCTGAGGCGGCGGCGCTGGCCGGCGACCAGGACGGGACCGGCCAGCTGCTGAGCTACCTGCAGGACTACTACCGGCATGTCGCGGTCGAGGACCTCGCCTCGGTCGGGGCGGCCCGGATCCTCGCCGTGGCGACCGAGCAGGCCACGTTCGCCGCGCACCGGCCGCAGGGCCGGGCGCTGGTCCGCATCCGGTCCAGCGCGGACGCCGCATCGCTGGAGCAGTCCGGGGCGGTGCTCGACATTGTCACCGACGACATGCCGTTTCTCGTCGACTCCGTGACGATGGAGCTGGCCAGGCACGGCCTGGCCGCGCACCGGGTGATCCATCCGCAGCTTCGCGTCCGCCGGGACGTCACCGGCGCGCTGCGCGGCGTGCTCGGGCTGATCGACGGGTCGCCGGCGTCGCACGACGAGATCGCCGAGTCGTGGACGCACATCGAGATCGGCGCGCTCGCCGACGAGGCCGAGGCGGCCCGGCTGGAGGAGGACATCCAGCGCGTGCTCGGCGACGTGCGGGTGGCGGTGGAGGACTACTCCCGGATGCGGGCCCGGGCCGTGCAGCTGGCCGAGGACCTCGCGCTGTCCGGGACGGCCGACCCGGCCGGGTCCGATGCCGGAGCCGAGGCGCCGGCCGAGATCGAGGCGCTGCTGCGCTGGCTGGCCGACGGTCATTTCACCTTCCTCGGATACCGCGAATACGACCTCCTGGACGGGCCGGACGGGATGATGCTGCGCGCCGTGCCCGGCACCGGCCTCGGCATCCTGCGGCACGACAAGAAGGCGTCGAGTTCCTTCGCCGCGCTGCCGCCCGAGGTCCGGGCCCGGGCCCGGGAGCCGAAACGGCTGATCCTGACCAAGGCCAATTCGCTCTCCACCGTGCACCGGCCGAGTTACCTCGACTACGTCGCGGTGAAGAGGCTCGGCAGCGCGGGCGAGGTGACCGGCGAATTCCGGTTCCTCGGCCTGTACACCCACGTCGCCTACTCCGAGAGCATCACCCGCATCCCGGTCCTGCGGCGCAAGCTGGCGGGCGTGCTGGAGACCCTCGGGGTGACCGAGGACAGCCACGACGGCAAGGACCTCGCGGAATTCCTGGAGAACTACCCGCGGGAGGAGCTCTTCCAGACCTCGGTACCCGAGCTGGCGCCGATCGCCACCGGCGTGCTGCGGCTGCGCGACCACAAGCAGACCCGGCTGTTCCTGCGCAAGGACATCTACGGCCGGTACATGTCCTGCCTGGTGTACCTGCCCAGGGACAAGTACACGACCAGGGTCAGGCTGCGCGCGCAGGAGATCCTGCTGGGGGCGCTGGACGGCGCCTCGGTCGGCTACAGCGTGATGGTCGGCGAGTCCGCGGTCGCCCGGCTGCACATCGTGGTCCGGGCGGCCCGCAACCAGACGCTGCCCGAGGTGAACGAGGCCGAACTGGAGCGCCAGCTCGCCGCCGTGGTCCGGTCGTGGGACGACGACCTGGCCGACGAGGCGGTCCGGGCGCTCGGCGCGCAGCGCGCCCGGGCGCTGCTCGCCATGTGCGGCGACACGATTCCCGATACCTACAAGACGGACGTCCCGGCCGTGGCGGCCATCGGCGACCTGACCAAGATGCTGGAGCTGCGCGAGGCGGGCGAGGACGTCGCCTTCGAGCTGTGGGAGTCGGTCAGCTTCGTGGGCGGCGTGCCCGTCGAGCACGACCAGCGGACCGGCGCGTCCGGGGCCAGCCGGCGGGTCTGGCGGCTGACGATCTACCGGACCGGCGCGCCGATCACGCTCACCGACGTGCTGCCCCGGCTCCAGCACATGGGCGTTGACGTCGTGGACGAGCATCCGTACGAGTTCCCCGGCGCCGGCAAGCCGTTCTGGATCTACGACTTCGGGCTGCGCAAGAGCGGGCCGGCCGAGGCGGCCGCGGACGCGCCGGCCGCGGGCGCGCGCGCGGCGGTCTCGCTGGAATCGGTGAAGGATCTGGTGGAGGGCGCGCTGAGCGCGCTCTGGCACGGGCAGATCGAGGACGACGGATTCAACGCCCTGGTGCTCGACGCGCACCTCAACTGGCGGCAGGTGGTGGTGCTGCGCGCGTACGCCAAATACCTGCGCCAGGCGGGCACCACCTTCAGCCAGAACTACGTCGAGCGGGTGCTGCGCGCCAACGTGACGGTGACCCGCCTGCTCGTGCGCCTGTTCGAGTCCCGGTTTGACCCGGACCGGCAGGCCGGCGGGAGCGAGCGGAGCGAGGCGATCGCCGAGGAGATCCGCGGCGAGCTCGACGATGTCGCCAGCCTCGACCAGGACCGCATCCTGCGGGCTTACTGGGGCATGATCTCCGCCACGCTGCGGACGAACTACTTCCAGGAGAAGACCGGGCCGCAGGCCCCGCTGCCCTATTTCGTGGCCAAGTTCAACGCGGCCGAGGTGCCCGACCTGCCGGCCCCGCGGCCGCGGTTCGAGCTCTTCGTCTACTCGCCCCGGTTCGAGGGCGTGCACCTGCGATTCGCTGACGTCGCGCGCGGCGGACTGCGCTGGTCGGAGCGGCCGGAGGACTTCCGCACCGAGGTCCTCGGCCTGGCCAAGGCGCAGGAGGTGAAGAATTCGGTCATCGTCCCGTCCGGCGCCAAGGGCGGATTTGTCTGCAAGCTGCTGCCGGATCCCGCTGACCGGGAGGCCTACCTGGCCGAGGTGCTGACCTGCTACCGGATGTTCATCTGCGCGATGCTGGACGTCACCGACAACCTGGACGCCGGACAGGTGGTGCCGCCGACCCGGGTGGTCCGGCATGACGGCGACGACCCGTACCTGGTGGTGGCCGCGGACAAGGGCACCGCGACGTTCTCCGATACGGCCAACGAGATCGCCGCCAGCTACGGCTTCTGGCTGGGCGACGCGTTCGCGTCCGGCGGGTCCGAGGGCTACGACCATAAGAAGATGGGCATCACCGCGCGCGGGGCCTGGGAGTCGGTCAAGTTCCATTTCCAGACGCTCGGCCTCGATACCAGCCAGGACGACTTCACCGTGGTGGGCATCGGTGACATGTCCGGGGACGTGTTCGGCAACGGCATGCTGCTGTCGAGGCACCTCAAGCTGGTGGCGGCGTTCGATCACCGGCATGTGTTCGTCGACCCGGACCCCGATCCGGCGGCCAGCTTCGGCGAGCGGGAGCGGCTGTTCGCGCTGCCCAGGTCATCCTGGGCTGACTACGCCACGAAGCTGATCTCGCCGGGCGGCGGCGTGTGGCCGCGCACGGTCAAGTCGGTACGGCTGTCGCCGCAGGCGCGCGCCGCGCTCGGCATCGATGAGGCGGTGACCGCGCTCACGCCCGATCAGCTCATCTCCGCGATCCTGTCGGCACCGGTGGACCTGCTCTGGAACGGCGGCATCGGCACCTACGTGAAGGCGAGCACCCAGTCGCACGCGGACGCCGACGACCGGTCCACCGACGCGGTCCGGGTGGACGCTACCGACCTGCGCGCCAGGATCGTCGCCGAGGGCGGGAACCTGGGCCTGACCCAGGCGGCCAGGATCGAGTACGCCCTGGCGGGCGGCCTGGTGGACACCGATTTCATCGACAACTCGGCCGGCGTCGACACCTCCGACCATGAGGTCAACATAAAGATCCTGCTCGACCGCGTGGTGCGTACCGGCGAGCTGAAGGCCGCCGACCGCAACCGGCTGCTGCACGAGATGACGGACGAGGTCGCCGCCCTGGTGCTCGCGCATAACTACCACCAGAACCGGACCCTGGCCGCGGCCGGCGCGCAGGCCGCGCAGATGCTGCACGTGCATGCGCGATACATCCGGAAGCTGGAACGCGACCGGCGGATCCACCGCAGGCTCGACGTGCTGCCCGGTGACCGGGAGCTGGCCGAGCGGCGGGCCGCCGGCGTGGGCCTGACCACGCCGGAGTTCGCGGTGCTGCTCGCCCAGACCAAGATCGCGGCGACCCAGGAGGTGCTCGCCTCCGACCTGCCGGATGACGCCTACCTGCGGCGCGTCCTGGTCGGCTACTTCCCGACGCCGCTGGGGGAGCGCTACTCCGGCCTGATGCCCTCGCACCGGCTGCATCGCGAGATCATCACCACCGCGGTCGTCAACGACATGGTGGACCGGGCCGGGATCACTTTCGCGTTCCGGCTGAATGAGGAGACCGGGGCCTCCGTCCCCGACATCACCCGCGCCTGGCTGGTGGCCCGGCATGTCTTCGGCCTGCCGGGTTTCTGGGTCCAGGTCGAGGCGCTCGACGGCAAGGTCGATACGGCGACCCAGATCGCCATGGCGCTGGAGGCCCGCAAGCTGACCGAGCGGGCGGCCCGCTGGCTGCTGCACAGCCGCAGGCCGCCGTTTGACATCCAGGCGAATATCGACTTCTTCGCCAGCGGCGTGCTGACCGTGGCGGCCGGCCTGCCCAAGCTGCTGACCGGCCGCGACCTGGCCGGATACGAGGAACGCCGGGACGCGTTCGCGGCCCGCGGGGTGCCTGATGACCTCGCCCACTGGGTCTCGTCCATGGTCCCGGCCTACTCGACCTTCGACATCGTGACTGTCGCGTCAAGCACGCAGCGCAGCATCGAGGAGACCGCGGAGACGTACTTCGACCTGGCCGAACGGCTGCAGATCAACCGGCTGCGGGACCGGATTACCGCGCTGCCCCGCGACGACCGGTGGAACACGATGGCGCGCGGCGCGCTGCGGGACGACCTGTACGCGGCTCATGCCGCGCTGGCCAAGGACGTGCTCAAGGTCACCGGCCCGGGCAGCCCGGAGGCCCGGCTGGCCGCCTGGGCCAGCCGGAACGAGTCAGCGGTCGGGCGGGCGGCCCGGACGCTCACCGAGATCTGGGAGAGCGACGCGTTCACGGTCGCGACCCTGTCGGTGGCCGTCCGCGCGGTCCGCACCCTGGTGACCGCCAGCAGGCTGCCGGAGTAGCCGGGGGTGCCCGCTGCGGCTGGTGCGTCCAGAGCGACCGGTGCGTCGCGAGCCTGCCTGCGGCGGCCAGCCGGCCGCCTGACATAGGCTTCCGCCATGGCAACCGACTCCGCCGGCGAAATCGCGGAACTGAAGGCGAAGCTCGCCAGTGTCGAGGCTGTCCTGGATCCGGACACCATGCGGAAGGAAGCGGACGGACTGCGGGTCCGGGCCGCCGACCCGGCTCTCTGGGAAGACCAGGAGCAGGCGCAGGCGGTCACCCGCAGGCTCGCCTACCTCGACGGCGAGCTGATCCGGCTGGAACGCCTCGGCCAGCAGCTTGATGACACCTCGGTGATGTTCGAGCTGGCCGAGAGCGAGCACGACGAGCCCACCCGGGTCGAGGCCCTGCGCGATCTCGCCGTGCTCCGGCGGGAGATGAGCCAGCTGGAGATCCGCACCCTGCTCTCCGGCGAGTACGACTCCCGGGAGGCGCTGGTATCCATCAACGCGCAGGCCGGAGGGGCTGACGCGGCTGACTGGGCGGAGGGCCTGCAGCGTATTTACCTGCGCTGGGCCGAGCGGCACGGTTACCAGACCGAGGTCTACGACACGTCCTACGCGGAGGAAGCCGGGATCAAGTCGACCACGTTCGCGATTAAGGCCCCGTATGCCTACGGCACGCTCCGCGGCGAGCACGGCACGCACCGGATGGTCCGTATCTCCAAGTACGACAACCAGGGACGCCGGCAGACCTCGTTCGCCGGCGTGGACGTGATCCCGGTCGTGCAGCAGGCCGACCACATCGAGATCTCCGACGATGAGATGCGGATCGACGTGTTCCGGTCCAGCGGCCCCGGCGGGCAGGGCGTCAACACCACCGACTCGGCCGTCCGGATTACCCATCTCCCCACCGGGATCGTCGTCTCCTGCCAGAACGAGCGCAGCCAGATTCAGAACCGGGCCAGCGCCATGGCGGTGCTGCAGGCCAAGCTGCTGGAGCGGAAGCGGGAAGAGCAGGCGGCCAAGATGGCTGAGCTGCGCGGGCAGAACACGACTAGCTGGGGCACGCAGATCCGCAACTACGTCCTGCACCCCTACCAGAACATCAAGGATGTGCGGACCGGCGTCGAGACCGGCAACACCGCGGCCGTTATGGACGGCGAGATAGACGAGTTCATCGAGGCGGAAATCCGCTGGCTCCGAACTCAGGGGCTGTAGGAACTCAGCGCTAGGAACTCAGCACTGGGAACTAAGCACGGCGGGCCGGCCGGAACTCAGCGGCTCCCGCGCCCGCCCGCCGCCGTAACTCAGTGCGATAGCTGCATGGCGAGCAGCAGCAGCATGGCGATCAGCGCCACCGCGATGAGCGGCATCCGCAGCCCGATCCCCGAGTGATGCACGTGCGCCCGGGCCGACTGGCAGACCGGGCAGTGACCCTCCGCGACCGGCCCCGCGCAGGCAGCGCAGATAAGGTGTTCGCAGCTCATCTGGGTCTCCTCCGTCCCGGCGGCTACCCGGTCACTTCGCCGATGTTGGACGTTCCCGACCAGTTTCCCCCCTACACTGGCCCAAGGCCAAACCGGGACGCCTGGACGTCCCGGCAGGTTGTCCGCAATTTAACGCCGAGCGCCGTGTGATGGGCCTGTGATCCACTTCGATAACGTCTCCAAGTTGTACCCGAACCAGAGCCGTGCCGCCCTGGAGAGCGTCAGTCTGGACGTCGAAAAGGGCGAGTTCGTCTTCTTGGTCGGGCCATCTGGGTCGGGTAAATCGACTTTTCTCCGGCTGGTCCTGAAGGAGGAGCGGCCTACCGACGGCCGGATCCACGTCGCGGGCAAGGACCTGGCGCGGCTCACCAACTGGAAGGTGCCGCACCTGCGCCGCCGGATCGGCTGCGTGTTCCAGGATTTCCGGTTGCTGCCCAGCAAGAACGTCTACCAGAACATCGCCTTCGCGCTGGAGGTCATCGGCAAGCCGCGGCGCTTCATCCGCAAGGTGGTGCCCGAGGTGATCGACCTCGTCGGCCTCGAAGGCAAGCGGGACCGGATGCCCGATGAGCTGTCCGGCGGTGAGCAGCAGCGGGTGGCGATGGCCCGCGCGTTCGTCAACCGGCCGATGATCCTGCTCGCGGACGAGCCCACCGGAAACATCGACCCGGCGACATCCATCGGCATCATGAAGGTCCTCGACCGCATCAACAGAACCGGAACCACCGTAGTGATGGCCACGCACGACGCGGCGATCGTGGACTCCATGCGCAAGCGCGTCATCGAGCTTGAGTACGGCAAGGTGGTGCGCGACCAGTCGCGCGGGGTCTACGGCCAGGCCTACTAACCGGCCCGACCAGGACTACCGAGGGATCAGTACATGCGTGCGCAGTTTGTCTTCCATGAGGTCTGGATCGGGCTCCGGCGGAATCTGACCATGACCATCGCGCTCATCGTGGTGGTCGCGATCAGCCTGTCGCTGCTCGGCACGGGGCTGCTTTTCGTCAAGCAAGTCGACAACACCAGGACTTACTGGCAGGGCCGGGTGCAGCTCTCCATCTACCTGTGCACCGCCACCAGCGTGAGCCCGCAGTGCACGAAGAACGGGCCGGCCACCGTGGCGGAGATCAGCCAGATCCGGCAGGACCTGCATCAGCTTCCGCAGGTCGTGAGCATCACCTACGAATCCCAGGCTCAGGCATATGAGCTGTTCAAGCAGGAATTCTCCCAGGATCAGTCCTTCGTCAGCACGGTCAGCAAGGGCGACATCCCCAATTCGTTCCAGGTGAAGCTCAAGAACACCCAGGCTGACTTCCCGGTGGTCGCCGAGACGGTGGAGGGCCGCCCGGGGGTGGACCAGATCGTGGACGACTCCTCGATCCTGGAAAAGTTCTACAAGCTGCTCGACGGGGCGCGGAACGCGGTGGTGATCATCGCGATCATCCTGCTGATCGCGGCCATCCTGCTGGTCGCGAACACGATCAGGCTGTCCGCCTTCAACCGCCGCCGGGAGACCAGCATCATGCGGCTGGTCGGCGCGTCGAACTTCTACGTCCAGTTGCCGTTCCTGGTCGAAGGCGTCATCGCCGGGTTGTTCGGCTGGCTCGTCGCGGCGGGATTGCTGATCGCGGTCAAGACGCTCTGGCTGGATACGCTGCAGCAGTACTTCCCATTCAACGTGCAGCTGAGCGCAACGGACCTGATCGAGGTCATCGTCCTGGCGATGATCATCGGTGTGCTGCTCTGCGGTGCCACGTCGTTCCTGACGCTCAGGCGCTACCTGCGGGTATGAGGTCTCGCGAACAGGAGGATCGTGGCAGCGGAGCAGGGGACGAAGATTATCGCCAGGAACCGGCGAGCCAGGCATGATTACCACATCGAGGACGTAGTCGAGGCGGGCCTGGTGCTGACCGGCACCGAAGTGAAATCGCTGCGGGCTGGCCGTGCCTCCCTGACCGACGGGTTCGGCCAGATCACTGATCACGAGGCGTGGCTGCATGGCGTGCACATTCCTCAGTACACGCAGGGCACCTGGACGAACCACGAACCGCGCCGTCCTCGTAAGCTACTTATGCACCGCAGGGAGATCGACAAGCTGGACAGTGCGACCGCGGAGCGTGGCTTGACGCTGGTGCCGCTGTCGCTGTACTTCAAGGATGGGAAGGCCAAGGTCGAGCTGGCGCTGGCCCGTGGCAAGCGGACTTATGACAAGCGTCATGACCTGGCCGAGCGGGACGCTGCCCGGGAGGTTGACCGTGCTCTGCGGCGGCGAAGGTAGCCGAGTGGCGAGTCATGGCACACATTCGTAGGCGCGGAACGCACGCTGCGGGGCAGCGCGCGCCGCTGAAGGAGCCACCCGCCAGGCCTGCGCCGGCCACCGCGGACGCCGCGGCCCGGTCGCGCGGGCCGCTCGCGGAGCCACCCGCCCCGCCTGCGCCGGTCACCGCGGACGCCACCGCCCCGATGCCTCCGGCCAGCGCAAATGATGCCGTATCACCGTCCGCCGTATCGCCGTCCGCGGTATCGCCGTCCGATGGGGTGCGGCCGGCTGGAATGCCGTCGGCCGGTTCCCCTCCGGCCGACGCGGCCGGGCGAAGTCCGTCCGCCTGGCCGGGGACGCCGTCCGCTGAGGTACCTGACCGCGAGCCTGCGCCCGCCCCGTCCCCAGCCCCGGCCAGTCCGCCTGCGTGGCCCGGGACGGCGGGCCCGGAACCTCTTACGCCGAGTCCCTCGGCCTGGCCCGGGATGCCGGGCCCGGCGCCTTCGGGGTCTTCGCCCTCCGGATCTCCGTCAGCTGTGCCGGTCGCGCCGTCGGCTCCGCCGGCCGGCTGCCGCCGGTTTCGCGGGTCCCGGTCTCGGGTCCGCTGGATCTGCGCGTCCCGCCCTCGTCTCCGCTGGATACGCGGGTCCCGCCGTCCGCTCCGCTGGATCTGCGGGTCCCGCCATCGGGTCCGCTGGATCTGCCGAGCACGGCCGCCGCGCCGCTGGATTCGCTGGTCCCGCGGTCGGCACCGCCTGCCGCCGGGCGGATCACCGACGCGGGGGGCCCGCCGTCCGTGCCGAGCCGGCCAGCCGGGGGAGCCGGCCGGCGGTGCCGGGCCGCGGACTGCGCGCCAGCATCACGCCGAAGCGCGCCATCGCCGGGGTGGTGGCCGTCGCCGTCCTGGCCCTGGTGCTGGTCAGCGCGAGATCGCCGGATCCGTCCGTGGAGCCGACCGTGCAAGATTTCCTGCTCGCCTGGGAGCAGGGGCAGTACGGGACGGCGGCCTCGCTGACCACCGGCAACCCGGGCGCCGTGATCACCGAACTGCGCACCGCTTATCAGCAGCTGGACGCGGCTAACATCACCCTCAGCATGGGCCGGATTACCCAGCACGGTGACACCGGCGAGGCGAGTTTCAATGCCTCGATCGATCTCGGCCGGAGCGGGGCGCCGTGGCAGTATCAGGGCCAGTTCGCCCTGCACCGGACGGGTTCGACCTGGCAGGTCAGCTGGCATCCGAGCGTGATCAATCCCGGCTTGCGCCCCGGTTACCGGCTGGCCGTCGTGACCACGATGCCGAAGCGGGCCGCGCTGCTTGATGCCTCGGGCAGGCCGCTGACCAGGCGCTCGCGGGTCGTCATCGTCGGCGTGCGCCCGGGCCGGCTGAAAGACCCGGAGCGGACGGCGGACCGGCTGGCCGCCGCGACCCGGCTGGCCCCGAACGAGGTATACGGGGAGATTCTCGCCGCGCCGTCGGCTAGCTTCTTCGAGCTCGTCCGGCTCCGGCCGAGCACGTACCATCGGCTGGCCGGCAAGCTCGGCCGGGTGCCTGGACTGATCATCAGGCGGACCAGGCTGCGGCTCTTCGACAGCGCGGCGAGTTCGGTGGCCGGCACGGTCGGTACCGAGACAGCCAAGGTGCTGCGCATTGACGGAGCGCCGTACCGGCCCGGCACTACGGTGGGCTTGTCCGGGCTGCAGCAGGTCTACCAGCGCTTCCTGGTCGGCACCCCGACGACCGAGGTGGTCGCCGAGAACGCGGCCGGCCATCAGGTCTCGGTGCTGAAGAGCTGGCCCGGGTCGCCGGGCCGGCCCGTCCGGACGACCATCAACGCCGCCACCCAGGCGGCCGCCGACAGCGCCGTCGCGTCGCTGCCCGGATCCGCGGCGATCATTGCGGTCCGGGCCTCCGACGGCAAGATTCTCGCCGTCGGGACGCACCAGGCGCACGGCATGCCAGCGGTCAGCGCGCTGGACGGCCGCTACCGGCCGGGCCAGGCCTTCACCATCGTCTCCACCGCGGCGCTGGCCAGCACCGGCTTCAATCTCGCTACCCGGATACCGTGCAAACGCCAGATCCAGGTCGGCGGCCGCACCTTCACGAACAGCCCGCCTGAGTCGGGGATGGGCACCCAGCCTCTCGTTTGGCATGGATTTCGCCCGGGCTTGCAGTACGGCCTTCGCCGGCCTGTCGCTGCGGCTGAACCCCAGTGAACTGTCGTCGGCCGCCGCCAAATTCGGGCTCGGCGTACCCTGGCGGCTGCCCTTGCGCGCGTTCGCGGGCTCGCTGGCCAGCGAGCCGGACGGTGCCGCGCTCGCCGCCGATTCGATCGGAGCGGGATCGGTGCTGACCAGCCCGCTGGACATGGCGCTGGTCGCCGCGGTGGTCCAGTCGGGCAGCTTGCACCTGCCCTCGCTGGTGACCAGCCCGGCTCAGCCGGGACAGCGGCCGGAGGCCGCGTTCGGCCCCGGGGTTATCGGCGCGCTGCGGTCGCTGATGCGGCAGACGGTGACGTCGGGGGCCGGCCGCGCGGCCCGCGTTCGCGGGGCGCCGGTCTACGGCCAGCTCGGGAATGTCTCGCTCGGCCCGGCGCACCATGGCCTGCGCGCCAGCTGGTTCGTGGGCTACCAGGACGACGTGGCCTTCGCGGTGCTCGAATTCACCCGATCTCCCCGGACATCGGTAGCTCCGGCCGCAGGCCGGTTCCTCCAGGAGCTATCGGCCCGGTCGTGACTTAAATGTTACCTGCGTTTTAGTCACCTTGAGCACCCAAATGATTACGTTCTGGCGTCTTACCTAAATGACTGAGGTGCCGCTCGGGGGGCAAGCCATCGGGCCTCTTCCTGTCCGCGGCCGGCCGCGGCGATATTCGCGGTTGGTCGCCCAGCGCGGATCGGGTACCGTTGATCACGACGCGAAGTTCCGGCCCGGCCGGCGTGCGTCAGCACAACTCAATAGGGGGTGATTGGCTTCGACTTCGGTAGTCGATCCAGGAGAAGCGGGCCGAGGGTTGCGGTAACGACCTCGTAAATCCCGTAATCGCAAACACTAAGTGCCAACGCAAAGCGCACTCACCTCGCCCTCGCGGCCTAAAACCGCGAGTTAGGGGTTGTCAGCCCGGGAGAGCCTCCGGCCCGGTGTCTGGCATCAGCAAGGAGGATCCACCGCCTGGCCCGGCCACGGGACTAGGCGGGACATCAAACAGTGGCTGAGCCTGTCGGCGACTCGCCTGCATGAACGCCGGGGCTAAGAAAAGCTAGCGCAGGCTGCGCCCGGAGAAGTCCTGGTGAAGTACCGAAGGACGCGGGTTCGATTCCCGCCACCTCCACTGATGCGTCTTACCCGAACCCGCGCCCGGTAGCGCAGGTTCGGGTGGGACGCTTTCTCGCGTCCCGGGGCGGGCTGACTACACCGCGGGTGGCTGGTCGATGCGCACCAGATTGCCGGACGGGTCACGTACGGCACAGTCCCGCGTCCCCCACGGCTGCTCGGTCGGCTCCTGCACGATCTCCGCGCCCGAGGCGCGCACCTTCGCGAAGATGCCCTCGAGGTCGTCGGTGCGGAAGTGGACGCCGTTCAGTGCCCCCTTGGCGACGAGGGCAGCGATCGCGTCGTCGTCGGCCGGGCTGCCGCACAGGTAGTTGGTGAGGACGATCGCGACGTCGGGCTGCGAGGCGGCGCCGACGGTGATCCAGCGGGAGCCTTCCCGGGCGACGTCGTTGCGCAGTTCGAGGCCGAGTTCGTCGCGGTAGAAGCTCAGCGCGAGGTCGGGGTCGGTGACTTGGACGAAGCAGGTGGAAAGCGTGAGGTTCATGCTCTCCAGGCTAAGGCGCCAGCGCCCCGCGCGCTTCTTTGATCCTGCTCGGGCTGCGGCTCGGCCGGGTGATGTCCCGGGCGGTGCAGCCCGGTACGCTCGCCAGCGCGCTGTGGTCACTCGCCCGGTAGGCCGTCGGCGTCTCGCCGACCAGCTCGGTGAACCGGGCGCTGAACGAGCCGAGCGACGAGCACCCGACCGCCATGCAGACCTCGGTCACCGACAGGTCGCCGCGGCGCAGCAGCGCCTTCGCCCGTTCGATCCGCCGCGTCATCAGGTAGGCGTAGGGCGTCTCCCCGTACGCCGCGCGGAACTGCCGCGAGAAGTGCGCGCTCGACATCAGCGCCGCGCGGGCGAGCTCGGCCACGTCGAGCGGGCGCGCGTACTCGCGGTCCATCAGATCGCGGGCCCGGCGCAGATGCGCGAGGTTGGCGAGCTCCTCCGGCGTCACGATGCCAGCTTAGGAGCCTGCTAGGCCGAAACAGACTCCCGCACCCACCCCACCGCGTCGCGCTGGCCCCGGTCAGGTGCCGACGTAGGCCGCGAGATGCTCGCCGGTGAGGGTGGAGCGGTCGGCCACGAGGCGGGCGGGAGTGCCCTCGAAGACGACCCGGCCGCCGTCGTGGCCGGCCCCGGGCCGAGGTCGATGATCCAGTCGGCGTGCGCCATGACCGCCTGGTGGTGCTCGATGACGATGACCGACTTGCCGGAGTCGACGAGCCGGTCGAGCAGGCCGAGCAGCTGCTCCACATCGGCCAGGTGCAGGCCGGCCGTTGGCTCGTCCAGGATGTAGGTGCCGCCCTTCTCGGCCAGGTGGGCCGCTAGCTTGAGCCGCTGTCGCTCGCCGCCGGACAGCGTGGTGAGCGGCTGGCCGATGGTGAGGTAGCCGAGCCCGACATCGGCGAGCCGGCCGAGGATGGCGTGCGCGGACGGCGTGTGCGCCGGGCCGGCGCCGAAGAACCCGCGGGCCTCGTCCACCGGCATCGCGAGCACCTCGCTGATGTCGCGGCCGCCGAGGTGGTAGTCCAGCACCGAGGCCTCGAACCGCTTTCCCTCGCACACCTCGCAGGTGACGGCGACGCCGGCCATCATCGCCAGGTCGGTATAGATGACGCCGGCCCCGTTGCAGTTGGGGCACGCGCCTTCGGAGTTGGAGCTGAACAAGGCCGCCTTCACGCCATTGGCCTTCGCGAACGCCTTGCGCACCGGGTCGAGGAGCCCGCTGTACGTCGCCGGGTTGCTCCGTCGCGAGCCGCGGATCGCGGCCTGGTCGACCGACACCACGCCCGCGCCGGCCGGGATCGACCCGTGCACGAGCGAGGTCTTGCCGGAACCCGCCACGCCGGTGATGACGACGAGCACCCCGAGCGGGATGTCGACATCGACGTCGCGCAGGTTGTGCGTGGTCGCGCCGCGGATCTCCAGCGCTCCGGCGGGCTTGCGCACCTCCTCCTTAAGGGCGGCCCGGTCGTCGAGATGGTGGCCAGTGACGGTATTGCTGGCCCGCAGCCCTTCGACGGTGCCCTCGAAGCAGACGGTGCCGCCCGCCGCGCCGGCGCCGGGGCCGAGGTCGACCGCGTGATCGGCGATCGCGATCATCTCCGGCTTGTGCTCCACCACGAGCACCGTGTTGCCCTTGTCCCGCAGCCGCAGCAGCAGGTCGTTCATCCGCTGGATGTCATGGGGGTGCAGTCCGACCGTCGGCTCGTCGAAGACGTAGGTGACGTCGGTGAGCGAGGATCCCAGCTGGCGGATCATCTTGACCCGCTGCGCCTCGCCGCCCGACAGGGTGCCCGACGGCCGGTCGAGCGAGAGGTAGCCCAGCCCGATCTCCGCGAACGATTCGAGAATCTGCTGCAGCGAGGCGAGCAGCGGCGCCACCGACGGCTCGTCCAGGCCGCGGACCCAGTCGGCCAGGTCGCTGATCTGCATCGCGCAGGCATCGGCGATGCTGGCCCCGTTGATCTTCGACGACCGGGCTGCCTCGCTGAGCCGGGTGCCGCCGCATTCGGGGCACGCGGTGAACGTGATCGCCCGGTCCACGAACGCGCGGATGTGCGGCTGCAGCGTGTCCCGGTCCTTGGCCAGGATGGACCTCTGGATCTTCGGGATCAGCCCCTCGTAGGTGACGTTGACCCCGTTGACCTTTACCTTGATGGGCTCGTGATGCAGGAAGTCGTGCCGCTCTTTCCTGGTGTACTTGCGGATCGGCTTGTCCGGGTCGAGCAGACCCGACTCGAGGTAGGGCCGGACGGCAAAGAAGTTGTCCACGGTGTAGCCGGGGATGATGATCGCGCCCTCGGCAAGCGACTTGGAGTCGTCGAAGAGCTGGGTGAGGTCGAAGTCGGAGACCGTGCCCCGGCCCTCGCAGCGCGGGCACATGCCGCCGGTGATGCTGAAGCTGCGACGCTCCTTCACGGTCCGCCCGGCCCGCTCCAGGGTGACCGCGCCCGCTCCGCTGATCGAGGCGACATTGAAGGAGAACGCCTGGGGCGAGCCGATGTGCGGCTGCCCGAGCCGGCTGAACAGGATGCGCAGCAGCGCATTGGCGTCCGTGGCGGTGCCGACCGTCGAGCGGGGGTCGGCCCCCATCCGCTGCTGGTCGACGAGAATCGCGGTGGTCAGCCCTTCGAGCACGTCGACCTCGGGCCGGGCCAGCGCCGGCATGAAGCCCTGCACGAAGGTGCTGTACGTCTCGTTGATCAGACGCTGCGACTCCGCGGCGATCGTGCCGAACACCAGCGAGCTCTTACCCGAGCCGGACACGCCGGTGAACACCGTCAGCTGCCGCTTCGGGATCTCGACGCTGACGTCCTTGAGGTTGTTCACCCGCGCGCCCAGCACCCGGATCAGATCAGGCCGGCCGGCCGCATGCGGCGCCGGCGATTGCGGGCCCGTCCTCGTGGCCATGCTCATCGTGTCTCCCTCTGCTCGGCGGGACCGCTTCGGCCGGGGTCGCAGCCAGGCGGCGCGCCCGGTCCGGGCGTCAGGCCAGCCAGCGGCCGTCGCGCATCAGCTCGCGGCCGGGCAGTTCGTTCACCTCGCGCCAGGCCTGGATGCGGCGCGGGGAGATGCGGAACCACCGGTACGCGGTGGCCAGCCCGCGCGGATCGAAGCCGGTGCGCGCCGCGAACCGGTCACCCCGCGGCCGCGGCAGCGCGTCCATCGCCAGGACCTCGACTTCGCCTTCGATCATAGAGACGTCGCGGGGGTGGCCCAGCCCGAGCCGGACGGCGCGGGTGGCAGCCAGGTTCCGGCCGGTCGGGCTGTCCGCCGGCGTGGCCACCAGCAGCGCCTCGCCATCCCAGTCGAAGGACAGCGGCACCAGGTACGGGGCACCGTCCGCCGAGGCACTGGCCACCCAGGCATCGATGTCGTGGGTGAGCCGGTGCTCGGTGTCGCGACGACGCTCAGCGCGGGAGCGGGGGACGGCGCTCACGGGTCCTGAAGCAGCCCGAGGACATTGCCATCGGGATCGGTGACGGTGGCCACCAGGCGGCCGTTACCGACGTCGCGGGGGGCATCCTTCACGGTGGCACCCGCGGCGGTCACCTCGGCCAGCTTCGCCTCGATGTCCGCCACATGCCAGTAGGCCACCGGCGAGGTCATGCCCTGCGCTCCAGCGTTCGGCACCAGCCCGATCTGCTGGCCCGCGGCCTCGTAGCCGACGTAGTAGGACGAGTCGCTCTGCGGCGGCATGCCGAGCAGGGCGGTGTAGACCGCCTTGGCCTTCTCCAGGTCGGACACGGGATGCAGCACGGTCTTGATGCCCTGGGTGGTAGAGCCGGTCATGGTTACTCCAGCAGTCGTGGGTCGCATCGACCCGGTGGTTACGGTCGGGTTAGGACGAACGACGAGGCGCGAAATCGGAACGGCGAGGCGCGAAATCGGCCGCCGGGTCGTCGTGCGGGCGGAAGGCCTGGTGAATCGTGCTGGCCATGACGGTCATGCTACGGGCGGCCCGGTGACCGGCGCTTCTCCAAAACTGCTCGCTCGGCGCCATAGTCCGGGGCGCCCGCGCCGCTGATCAGCGCGGGGTGACCGTGAGGTCATGGAAGGCGGCCCGGAAGCCGCCGCCCTCGGGCGCGGCGCACATGGCGCCGGCCAGCGCCGCTCCCGGCGGCAGGTACACCAGCGCGGCCAGCTCCGGCTCGCCCCCGGCGGCGGCGTAGCGCACCTCGACCGCATCTCCGCGGCGGGTGAGCAGCAGGCCGAGTTCGCCGGGGCCGGCCGGCAGGTCGGCTACCGCCCAGCTTGAGTGATCGTTGGTCACGACCGTGCTGAAGCGCGCCCGGCCGTCGAAATACTCCACGCCGGTCTTGAGCCAGTGCCGCTCGTCGACCCGTACCATTGCCCCGGCCTGGTCGTACTGGTCCGCGTAGGCCCCGCTCAGCCGCATGGACAGATCGAAGTCGCCGCCCAGTACCTCGCCGTAGAGATGGCCGTTATCGCGGACGTACCCGTAGCTTGTGGTCCGCCAGAAGTCCGTGCCCGCGTCCGCGGTGATCGTGAGCAGGCCAGGTGCTGCGGACCAGTGGGCGGGCTCGTTCAGCCAATGCACCTTTGTCCTCCTCGTGCTCGCGCGTCTGGTCGATTGTGCCTGCCGCGCCATCGCGCCGCCAGGTGCCGTGTGCCATGATGCGGAACCCGGGCCGGATAATTTCGTGGCTCGCGAACCTTCATTTGGCCGGACGGCAGATCGGCTGCCGCGCGGACAATTGCGGCGCTGGTCCCGACCATGGTAAAACAAGCCGGATGATCGCAAATCCCGCCTCCGGACGGTCTGCGGCAGTGGGCCCGCCACCTGCCGTGCAGGCCGCCGTCCACGTCGCGGGCCTGCGCAAACTCTATGGCAGCGTGGTCGCTCTGGGTAGCGTTGAGCTGACAATCGAGCAGGGAGAGTTCTTCACGCTGCTCGGTCCCTCCGGGTCGGGGAAGACAACGCTATTGCGCCTTATTGCGGGCTTTGAACAGCCGGATGCCGGCCAGATTGAGCTCGGCGGGCGCGTCGTCACCCGCGTGCCGCCGTACGCGCGCAATGTCAATACCGTATTCCAGGATTACGCGTTGTTTCCGCACATGACCGTCGCGGAGAATATCGAGTACGCGCTGCGCGTCCGGCGAATGCCGAAGTCGCAGCGCCGGGAGAAGGCGCGGCCGGGCGCTGGACATGCTGCGCCTCACCGGGCTCGGCGAGCGTTAGCCAGCGCAGCTTGCCGGCGGCCAGGCCAGCGCGTAGCCCTGGCCAGGGCCATCATCAACGAGCCGGAGGTGCTGCTGCTGGACGAGCCGCTCGGCGCGCTCGACCTCAAGCTCCGCCAGGAAATGCAGATCGAGTTGCAGCGCGTCCAGCGCGAGGTTGGCATTACTTTCGTGTACGTCACGCACGACCAGGAAGAAGCCCTCTCGATGAGTGACCGGATCGCGGTCCTGAATCAGGGTCACATCGAGCAGGTGGGGCCGCCGATGGAGGTCTACGAGCGGCCGCGCACGGAGTTCGTGGCCGGCTTCATCGGCATTTCCAACCTGATCGAGCGGGCCGGCCGCCAGATCACCGTCCGGCCGGAGAAGATCCGCCTGCTCGCCGACGATGAGCAGGCGGCCGACGGGGCCATCGTCGAGACGGGGCGGATCCTTGACGTCGTCTACGTCGGCGTGCTCACCAGGTACGTCATCGCCCTCGACGCCGGCGGCGAGCTTGTCGTGGCCCGGCAGAACGACGAAGCACCGGCCCTGGCCCCCGGCCTCCGGGGGACGCCGGTCCGCATCGCCTGGCGCGGAGACCAGGCATTCACGGTGACCCGCGATCCCGAGCCCGGCCCGGGCGATGAGGATCCGGGCAGGCTGCGCGAGGGCCCAACCCCGGGCCACGATGAAAGGTAGGCAGCCATGACGGCTGGGATGCGAAACTCTTCGCGCGCCGCACGGAGCGCGCTGATCCTGGTGGCCGCGGGGGTGCTGGCCGTCGGCTGCGGCAGCGGCAGCGGCAGTTCCGGGCGAGCGGCGGTAGCTCGTCCGGCACCGGGACGGCCGCCAGCAGTGTACCCACGGCGAACCTGCCGGTCTGAAATCGATCGGCAAGGGCGAGGGAACGCTGAACCTGATCGCCTGGGAAGGCTACCTGCAGCCCGAATGGGTGAACCCGTTCGAGAAGCTGACCGGCTGCCAGGTGCACGCGACCTATGCAGGCACCTCGGATCAGATGGTGGCCCTGATGAAGAATGGCGGCGGCGGCCAGTACGACATGGTCTCCTCATCCGGCGACGCGATCTGCGCATCATCTACGCAGGCGACGCCAGGCCGGTCAATATCAATCTCATTCCCAGCTGGAAGCAGTTCTTCCCGGCCTTCCAGTCCCCGGCCTTCAACACCGTCGACGGGGTGCACTACGGCGTCTCGCTGCAGTGGGGGCCGAACGTGCTCATGTACAACAAGAAGGACTTCCCGGTGCCGCCGACCTCGTGGAGCGTCGATCTACAACCCGAAGTACAAGGGCCAGGTGACGGTCCCCGACAACCCGATCCAGATCGCCGACGCGGCGCTGTACCTCAAGTCGCACAACCCGTCGCTGAAGATCACTGATCCCTACGAGCTGACGCAGAACCAGTTCCAGGCCTCGGTGAAGCTGCTGGCCAGCCAGCGTCCGCCGATCAAGAAGTACTGGGACCTCGCTTCCCAGCAGATATCCGAGTTCAAGAACGGCGACGCGACCGTCGGAGCGGGCTGGCCGTACCAGGTCAGCGCGCTGAAAGGGGTGAAATTCCCGATCGGCGCGGTGATCCCATCGGAGGGCGCGACCGGATGGGCCGACACGTGGATGCTGGCCGCCAAGGCGCCCCACCCGAACTGTGCCTATCTGTGGATGCGCTACATCAGCACGCCGAAGGTCCAGGCGGAGCAGGCGGTCGACTACGGCGAGACCCCGGACAACAAACTCGCCTGCCCGTACATGAACCAGATCCAGAAGGGCTCGTGCGAGCAGTACCACGCGAACGCGCCGCTGAGCTACTTCAAGTCGATCTCGCTGTGGAAGACGCCGGTCGCCACCTGCGACAACGGCCAGCCTGACTGCGTGCCCTACTCGCAGTGGCAGCAGGCGTGGACGACGCAGGTGACCCAGTAGCCGTGGCGTCATCCGGGCCGGGCGGCGGCCGGCGCGAGCCGGCCGCCGTCGCCCGCCCCGACGTGCGCGTGCGATGGTCCCGCACGTCGGCCGCGCTCTGGCGGCGGCCGTGGGCGCGGGCCACGCTGCTGCTGACGCCGGCGCTTGCCTGGTTCGTGCTGATCTACCTCGCGGCGCTCGTCCTCTTGCTGATCACCGCGTTCTGGCGGATCAACGCCTTTACCACCAACATCGAGCGGGTCTGGAACCTCGGCAACTTCACCCTGATCTTCGGGAACTCCGCCTACCGCGACATCGTCGCTGCGCACGATCGGGATGGCGGCCGGCGTGACCGTGGTGGACGCCATCATCGCCTTCCCGTTCGCCTACTACATGGCGAGAATGGCGGGCCGGCGAACGCGGACGGTCCTGTATGTCGCGATCCTGCTTCCGCTCTGGGCCAGCTACCTGGCCAAGGTGTACGCCTGGCTGCTGATCTTCACGCACGACGGGCTGCTGAACTGGACGCTCGGCAAAGTGGGCATCGGTCCGGTGAACCTCATCTACACCAACTGGGCCGTGTTCATCGTCTTCTGCTATGTCTGGCTGCCCTTCATGATCCTCCCGGTCTACGCGGCGCTGGAGCGGATCCCGCCGTCGCAGATAGAGGCGTCGCAGGATCTCGGCGCCAGGACCTGGCGGACGCTGCGCCTGGTGATCCTGCCGCTGGCCCTCCCCGGCCTGGTGGCTGGCTCGATCTTCACGTTCTCGCTGACCCTCGGCGATTTCATCACGCCGATCCTCATCGGCGGCGTGGGCTCGAACTTCATCGGCAATGTGATCGAGCAGAACGTCGGCATCGCCAACAACGTGCCGTTCGCCGCGGCGCTGGCGCTCATCCCGGTCGCGATCATGGCGGCCTACCTGCTGGGCGCCCGGGCGCTCAGCGCGTTCAGGATGCTGTAGATGGAATCGCGGGCCCTGCGCATCGTGCTGCGGATCTGGGTGGCGCTCGTGCTGCTTGCCCTTTTCCTCCCGATCGCCCTGATCCTGCTCTATGCCTTCGACCGCTCGATCATCGAGAGCTGGCCGATTCCCGGCTTCACCCTCCGCTGGTTCTCGGTGGCCTGGCACGACCCGCAGGTCCGCCAGGCCTTCCTGCTATCGGTCAAGGTCGGGCTGGCCGCCACCCTGATCGCGCTGGTGCTGGGCACGGCGGTGGCCTATGCGGTGCACGGCTTCCGCTTTTTCGGCCGGGAGGCGATCTCGTTCTTCCTCATCCTGCCGCTGGCGCTCCCCGGCATCATCACCGGAATCGCGCTCAGCTCATTCTTCTCTTTCAACGGCATCCAGCTGTCGATCGTGACCATCATCATCGGTCACGCCACCTTCTGCATCGTGGTGGTCTACAACAACATCATCGCCCGGCTGCGCCGCGTCCCGGGGTCGCTGACCGAGGCGTCGATGGACCTCGGCGCCCGCGGCTGGCAGACGATGCGCTTCGTCACCCTGCCGATGGTGGCGACCGCGCTGGTATCCGGCGCCCTGCTGGCGTTCGCGCTGTCCTTCGACGAGGTCATCGTCACGGTCTTTACCGCCGGGCGGCGATGAGCACGAAGGTCCCGGCGTGCCAGAGTTCCCGGGCCCAGCTATGACGGGAGCCCGCCGATGGCCGAAATGACATCAAAAGCGGCCGTGAACACATAAGCGGCGATCGGGAAGTCAGTGAGCGGCGGATGTAACGGCCGGGCCGGACGTCCGGGTCGGCCTGGCCGCCGGAGCTGACCCGGAAGTGCCGCCATGTCTGCCACCTTGCTCAGCATGAAGCCCGCCGCCACGCATCGGCCGCCCGGGGCACCGCACTCGGGCCGGCCGCCTGGTCGGCGGCCGGAGATCTTCCGATAAAGTACACCGAAGTTCGGTGATCCGGCATTTGTTTGGCTAACCAAGGCAAGTCCGGAATGCGAATTCGGCCGGCCCGGCCGCCGGGATATTGCGAGCCGGGAAAGCCGTGCCCGATAATCCGGTTAAATAGGTTACATTCCGTCCGGAATTACCGGCCCGGGGCCCAGATCGCGGGCCAAGCCAATCCGAGCCGGGCTGGCCCGGCCGGGCCGCCCGGACCCGGCCTGCCCGGCGGCTAGCCGCCGGCCAGATCCGTGTGCAGCCGCTGGTAAGTCTGCTCGAGCTGGTCCAGTACCTGCTGGAGATCGGACGCGCTGACCGTCTTCTGGTACTGCGCAATGGACTTCGATGCGGCCAGCTGCTGGAAGACCTGCTGAGCGTGCGTGGCATCGGTGACGAGCAGGCTGGAGGCCGACGCCGTTGAACTGGTGGGCATGTCTATGGCGCTCTGCGCGCTGGCGTAGAGCCCGAACGCGCTGCTCGGCCCGCTGGTCGGCCGTGGTGACGCAGCGGAGCGGCGTATGGCTGCTCCGGCACGCGGTGGTCTGGGTCGCGAAAGCCGACATGGAGGTACTCAGCCCGCGGAACGCCGTGTCCGTCTCGCTGAGCGCGGCCGCCCGGCTTGCCGTGCCGTTCGCGCTGATGGCGACGCCGATGACCACGGCCACCCCGATGATCAGTCCGACGGCGATGAACAAGCCGACCAGCCGTTTTGCGCCGGCCGAGAGGAAGAGCGGCCACGGCGGCGCGCCGGGGACCGACCAGCCGGCCGTGGCCGCGGCCGGCTGCGTTCCGTAGGCCGGGGCCGGCTGGGTTCCGTAGCCCGCGGCCTGCGGCGTCCCATAGCCTCCGGGCGGCGGCCCGTAACCAGCGGCCGGCGGCGGGCCGTAACCTGCGGGCCCGGACGTGCCGTAGGGCGGGGTGGAACCTGGCGGCGGCGGCTGGCTCCAGGCGGGAGCCGGCGGGCCCCAGACCGGCTCCGGCCCGGTGCCGCTGACCTGCTGGTAACCCTCGATGCTGCCGACCGGCTGGTCGTCATCGGCCGTCGGCTGCGCCGGCGCCGGCGCCGATCCGGCCGCGGACGGGAAGGCCGGCGCCGATCCGGTCGCGGCCGGGAATCCGGGGCCAGCCGGGTATTCCCCGCCCGGGCCGGGCCCGGGCAGGCCACCGGGGGCCGGCTGATCGCCGAACAGCCCGCGCGGGTACTCGCTGGTCAGCATGAAGAAATAGCCGATGTAGCGGAGGGTGTACCGCAGCACGGCTGTGATCGCCTCGTGCAGCGTCTCCGGCATCCGGCCGGTGATCAGCACGATCAGCCAGACCACGAACAGGACGATGGTCTCCAGGCCGTAGGTCAGGACGCCCACCACGACCGCGGCGGGAATGACCAGGATGATCCGGAACAAGACGGCGAGCCGGTTCAGCGGCCCAGGGCGCACCGCGACCCGGACCGGATAGTCGGTGTCGTCAAACGAGAACGGAGGGTACTGGTCGGTCAGCAGCAGCAGGTACGCGGCCACCCGGGCCTGCCAGCGCAGCACGCCGGGCAGGAAATCGGCCGCGAATTCCGGCAGCCGCCCGATGACAAGCGCGCAGAACCAGGCGACCACCAGCACCACCCAGGCGGCGATCCCGACCAGGTACAGGACGACGATCTGCGGGATAGCCAGGATCACCCGGACCAGCACGGTGAGCCTGCGCTGCGCCGCGGGTCCGGCGAAGCCGGCCTCGACCGGCGCGCCGCCGCCCGGTCCCTGGTAAGGCTGATACGGCTGGGGCGGCAGCGGCGGTACCGGCGGGCCAGCAGGTATGTCGGTCACGTTCGGGCTCCCTGGTCGGACGAACACCACTCGGTGGCGAGCCTTAGGTAAATTACCGGACTAAGCGGGATAATTTGGTTATTACGCTTTGCCCCCGCCGGCCGCTGGACAGCCAGCCTTGCTCTGCTTACTCTTGACTGTATGATCAGTCAGTCCAGGTATCCTCGCGCCCCCATCGACCCAGCCGGCCTCGCGGCGGCACTGCAACCGTTCGGCCAGAGCAGGATGCTGCCCCGGGCGGCTTACGTGGACCCGGCGGTATTCGCCTGGGAGCAGCGGTACTTCTTCGGCGCGGGCTGGGTCTGCGTCGGCCACAGCTCGCAGCTCGCCCGGCCGGGCGACCAGCGCGCCGAGCAGGCGGGTACCGGGAGCGTGCTGCTGGTCCGAGGCGACGACGGCACTCTGCGCGCGTTCGCCAATACCTGCCGGCATCGCGGTCATGAGCTGCTCCCCTGCGGCGCGACCCAACAGCGCAACGCGATCATCTGCCCCTATCACTCCTGGACCTACTCGCTTTCCGGCGGATTGCGCGCGGCGGCCGGGTTCAAGGGCCGCCCGGGCTTCGACCCCGCGGCCTGGGGCCTGATCGAACTGCCCGTCGAGGAGTGGCACGGGCTGATCTTCGTGGATGGCTCCGGAAATGCCGGGTCGCTCACTGACTCGCTGCAGGGCCTGGACGAGATCATCGCCCCGTACGAACCCGAGCGCCTGGTGATCTCCGGGCGGCATGACTACGACTCCACGGCCAACTGGAAGATCCTGACAGAGAACTACCACGAGTGCTACCACTGTCCGATGATCCATCCGGAACTGTGCAAGGTAAGCCCGCCCAAGAGCGGCGAGAACTACGCGTCGGACGGTACCTGGATCGGCGGCTGGATGGAGCTGCGGGATGGCATGGACACCATGTCACTGGACGGCAGCAGCCTCGGCGTGCCCTTGCGCGGGCTTGACGCCACCGGCCTGCGCACCGTCATCTATGTCAACGTGTTCCCGAATATCCTGCTCAGCCTGCACCCTGACTACGTCATGACGCACCGGATCACGCCCCTGGCCGCGGACCGGACCAAGATCGAGTGCACCTGGGCGTTCGCGCCGGAGGCACTGGAGCGGCCGGGCTTCGACCCGGGCTACGCCGTCGAGTTCTGGGACATCACCAACCGGCAGGACTGGGGCGCCTGCGAGTCGGTGCAGCGCGGGCTCTCCTCGGAGCACGCGGTACCGGGCCCGCTATCGTCCGAGGAGGACGCCGTCTACCACTTCGTCACCATGATCGCGCGCGGCTACCAGGGCGAGCCCGCCTGGAATCCCGCCGCCAAGGCCACCGCCGCCGGCTGACCCGCCCCGGCAGCGGCCCGCGGCTCCCTGATGCTCGCCCTGGCCCGGCTTCTTCCATGATCCCGAAGGATCCGCGCCACGGGTGACGCGAATCCTTCCGGATCGCTGGCCGGGAGCAGGCGTCGGGCATGCACTGGCCCGCGGTGGTGTTGAGCATGGCGCGGGCGCGTTAGGCCCGCCCCGGATTCGATACCGCCGACTGCGAAGGAACCAGCCAGTGACCTTGTTCGACGCCCCCGTTAATACCCTTGCCGGCCAGCCCTCCTCGCTGGGCAGCCTGGCCGGCCAGACCCTGCTCGTCGTCAACGTCGCCTCGAAGTGCGGCCTGACGCCGCAGTACACCGGCCTGGAGCGGCTGCAGGAGCGCTACGCCGATCGCGGGTTCTCCGTGGTCGGGTTCCCGTCCAACCAGTTCGGCGGCCAGGAGCCCGGCTCCGCCGAGGAGATCCAGGAGTTCTGCTCGACCACCTACGGCGTGACCTTCCCGATGTTCGAGAAGATCGAGGTCAACGGGCCCGGGCGGCACCCGATCTACACCGAGCTGACCGCGGTGCCCGACGCCGACGGAGAGGCCGGCGACATCCAGTGGAACTTCGAGAAGTTCCTGGTCAGCCCCGACGGCAAGGTAATCGCCCGGTTCCGCCCCCGGACCGAGCCCGAGGCACCCGAGGTCATTGAGGCCATCGAGTCAAGCCTCGCCTGATCCGGCCGGGCACCAGCGCCGGCCGGCCGGCCAGACCGGCGCCCGGGCCGCCATGGCGGCTGGCCCGGCGCGGCCCGCGGGCCGCTACGCCAGCGCGCGCACGCCTCGCTTGGCCACCTGATCGGCGATGATCGCGCGCTGGACCTCGCTGGTGCCCTCCCAGATCCGCTCGACCCGAAGCTCGCGGAAGAAGCGCTCGGCGACGTTCTCGCGCATGTAGCCGCGGCCGCCGAACACCTGGACGGCCCGGTCAGCCACCCGGCCGGCCATCTCGGACGCGTACAGCTTGGCCATCGAGCACTGCGCGTGCTGCACCTTGACGTCGGCGCCGGCGTCGATTGCCCGCGCCGTCTCGTACGTCAGCGACCTGGCCGCGTACAGCTCGGTCAGGCTGTCGGCGAGCATGGCCTGGATGGCGCCCAGGGCGGAGATCGGCTGTCCCTGCACCTGCCGCGAGCCGGCGAACGCCGTCATCTCGGTGACCAGCCGTTCCGCCGCGCCGACGCAGCGCGCCGCCACCATCAGCCGCTCGAAGCGGAACCACTCGTACGCGAAGCTCATCCCGTCGCCCTCGGCCCCGACCAGATGGGCGGCGGGCACCCGCACGTCACGGAACAGCACGATCGGGTGATGATGGCTGATCGTGTGCGAGTAGGCGGGCGTGCGCACCACGCTGACCCCGAAGCTGGGCAGCTCGACCAGGAACATGGCGTGCTCGCCGTCGTGCGCGCCGCCGGCCAGCTTGGCCTGGAAGAACGCGAAGCTGGCCGTGTTGTACGACGTCACGTGCCATTTCTCGCCGTTCAGCACGTACTCGTCGCCGTCCCGGCGCGCGGTCGCCTCGATCGCGTCCACATCGGAGCCCGCGCCCTCCTCGGTGATCGCGTAACACTCCTCGGCGGCGCCGCGGATGGCCGGCCGCACGAACCTTTCCAGCTGGTACGGCGTGGCCACGGCGGGCAGCCAGGACGGGGGAGTGCCGACCACCCAGGCCAGCGCGTTGGTCACCCGGCCGACCTGCTCCTGCACGAGGACCTGCTGCAGCGACGAGAAGCCGCCGCCGCCGAGTTCCTCCGGCATGTTCGCCGCGTGCAGGCCGAGTTCCCGGGCCCGCTTGGCGTGGCCGGCCACCACGTCGGCGGGCAGTTCGCCGTTGTTCAGCTCGGCGGTGACCTCCAGCGGGATCAGCTCGTCGGTGAATTCCCTGGCGCGCGCCTGGATCTGCAGGTCCGCATCGGACAGCCCGTACATGGCACCCCTTGTCCCGCTCTTGACTGAACGTTCAGTCTATGCCAGCATCGGCCTCGTGCCAATGCTCTCAGCTGGCCATCCGGACACCGCGGACGCCGTCGTCGTCGGCGGCGGGACCGTCGGCGCCTGGTGCGCCTATTTCCTCCGCCGCAGCGGGGCCGGCCGCGTCGTCCTGCTGGAGAAACGGACCCTCGGCCAGGGCGCGAGCAGCCGCGCGGCCGGCATCGTCCGGACGCAAGGCGGCACCGCCTGGGCGGTCCAGCTCGGCGAGTGGTCCCGCAAGTTCTACCTGGGCCAGCAGGACGAGCTCGGCATCGACTCCGGCTTCACCCCGCAGGGCTACCTGCTGCCCTGCTTCAGCACCGACGATGTCGCCGCCGCCCGCAAGCGGATGGCCATGCAGAATGCCCAGGGCCTGTCCGTCCGCTGGCTGGCGCCGGACCAGCTGGACCGGCTGAACCCGGCCATGGCACCGGGGCTCACGCTCGGCGGCACGTTCTGCGCCGAGGACGGTTACCTGACCCCGCCCCGCAACGTGACCGCCTACGCGGTGGCGCTCGCGATCAGCGGCGTCATCGTCCGCGAGCGGGTCACCTTCACCGGGCTCAGTACCGACGGCGAGCGCGTCACCGGGGTGCAGACCAGCGCGGGCCCGATCGCCGCCCCGCTGGTCGTGCTGACCGGCGGCCCCGAGCTGGCCGACGTCGGCAAGCTCGCCGGGATCCGCGTCCCCGCCGCCGGCGTCCGGCACCAGGTCGCGGTGACCCAGGCTCACCCCGATCTCGCCCCCGCGCGGCTGCCGATGGTCTTCGACCTGTCCGCCGGGCTGTACTGGCGGCCGGAGGAAGGCGGCCTGCTGTTCGGCATGAGCAACCCGGCCGAGCCACCCGGCGAGGCCAGCTGCATCGACGAGGCCTACCTGGCCCTGATGCGCACCCGCCTGGCTGAGCTCGTCCCGGTCACCGCCGGGCTCGGGCTGCGCAAGGTGTGGGCGGCCACCATTGATTACACCCCCGACCACCTTCCGATCATCGGCCCGGCCGCGGGCACCGACCGGATTTATAACGGGGCCATCGTGGCCAGTGCCGGCGGCGCCGGAATGATGTGGGGGCCGGCCGTGGCCCGCGCTGCCGCTGACGTAGCGCTGACCGGCCGGTCCGACGTGGTGGACACCGCGCAGCTGGGTCTCGACCGCTTCGACGCCGACGGCCGGAGCCGCCTGGCCGCGGACCCGATCGCGCTGCCGTTCCCGGAGCATGCCACCCCGCCGCCGCCCGGCCAGCTGACCATCTCCTGACCGCCCCGTGCCCACCGCAATGACGATGCCGACCCGGGATAACCAATCTGACCGCAAGCCCGCGCGCGCCGAAGATAGTGCTGAACCGAAGGAGATTCGCTCATGACTGACATCACCGCCGTCACGCCGTTCCTGGCCGATGCCGCCGCCGCCGACCTGGAGGACTGGGGCGCGCTGGAGGAGGCGACCGGCGAGCCGATGCAGACGGCCGGCTTCACCCTCTGGCAGGACGGCGAGCAGGAGGTCGGGGTATGGGAGTGCACCCCCGGCCCCTCCTACTGGAAGCTGGAAACGCATGAGTTCGTTTACATCGTCTCGGGCCGGATGACCGTGACCCCGGACGGCGGCGAGGCGCGCGACATCGGCCCCGGCCAGACGGCCGTCTTTGCCCGCGGCTGGGCCGGTACCTGGCAGATCCACGAGAAGATCCGCAAGGTTTACGTGATCTTCTAGCCGTGCACCCGGTCTCACCCATGATCACGCCGGGCCGGGTCGCTTGGCGCCCGGCGAGAAGGGGAACATGGGGTAAATGACGACTAGCCGGGATGTAGTGATCATCGGCGGCGGGCACAACGGGCTCGTCGCGGCCGCCTACCTGGCCCGGAGCGGGCTCGACGTGCTGGTCTGCGAGCGCCGCGACGTGGTCGGCGGCGCGGCGGTCAGCGAGCACCCGTTTGGCCCCGACTACACGGTGACGTCGCTGTCGTACGTGGTCTCCCTGCTCCCGCCGGACCTGGTTCGCGATCTGCGGCTGGCCAGCCACGGGTACCACGTTTTCCCGCAGGGCCCTTATTTCGCGCCGCGCGCGGATGGCCGGTATCTCCGGCTGCCGCACCAGCCGGCCGCCCGCCGGGCCGAAATCGCGAAATTCTCCGCGCGGGACGCCGCGGCGTACGACGGCTACGAGGCGCACCTGGCCAGCATTGGCGCGATTCTCGGGCCGATGCTGGAGGAGATCCCGCCGCGGCTCGGGTCGCGGCGGCCGCCGGACCTGTGGCGGCAGGGGCTGCTGCTGCGGCATCTGCGCAAGCTCGATACCAGGGCCGCGGTCGATGTCACCCGGCTGCTCACCGGCAGCATCGCCGACCTGGTCGAGCGCTACTTCGAGAGCGACGCCATGCTGGGGCTGCTGGCCGTCTCCGGCGTGATCGGGACCTGGGCCGGGCCCCGCTCCAGCGGCACCGCGTACGTGATGCTGCACCATCACATCGGCGACGTGGACGGGCAGGCGGGCGCGTGGGGGTTCCCGCGCGGCGGGATGGGCGGTGTCAGCAGCGCGCTGGCCGCGGCGGCGCGGTCGTTCGGTGCCGAGATCCGCACCGGCGCCGAGGTCGCGGCCATCCGGGTCAGCGGCGGCCGGGCCACCGGCGTCACGCTGGCCAGCGGCGAGGAGGTGGACGCGGCCACCGTGGTCACCACGGCGCATCCGCAGATATCGTTCCTGCGGCTGCTCGACCCCGCGGTGCTGCCGGATGACTTCGTCGCCGACATCCGCGGCTGGCAGACCCGCAGCGGCACGGTGAAGATCAACCTGGCGCTCGGCCGGCTGCCGGTATTCGCCAGCCATCCCCAGCCGGACCCGCAGGTGCACGGCGGGACGATCGTGCTGGCCGAGAGCCTCGACGACATCGAGAACGCCTTCCAGGACGCGGTCGCCGGCCGGCCGTCGGCGGTCCCGTTCGCCGACATCTGCATCCCCAGCGTCTTCGATGACTCACTCGCGCCGGCCGGCCAGCACATCATGTCGATGTTCACCCAGTGGGTGCCGCACGGCTACGCCGACGACCCGGATGATGCCGCGCTCGCCGCCTACGCCGACCGGGTGATCGCGCGAATGGAAACCGTCGCGCCCGGCTTCACCGACTCGGTCCTGCACCGCCAGGTCATCGGCCCGCAGCAGATGCAGCAGGAGTACGGGCTGATCGGCGGCAACATCTTCCACGGCGAGCTGAGCCTGGGGCAGATGTTCCACGCCCGGCCGGCCGCGGGCTACGCCGACCTGCGCACCCCGCTGCGCGGGCTCTACCAGGCCGGCTCGGCCACTCACGGCGGGGGCGGGGTCACCGGGATCCCGGGCCGGAACGTGGTGCGCCAGATCATGGCCGACCGGCGCACCGACCGCTGGCGCCGCCGGGAACGGGCCTAGCCGCCGGGTCGCGGCGTCGCCCGGTGATCGCCTCAGCCCGGACGCTGGAGGATAATTCGGCAGGTGGCCGGCGACGAGGGGCAGGAGCCGAACCAGGCGGTAGGCCCAGCCGCGGCGGCGGCCGGGTGGTCACATCGCCATCGGGACGTATCCGGCGGCTGGCTGCGGCCCACCGTGTTCGGGGCGGTCGACGGACTGGTGACCAACGCCTCGCTGATCGCCGGGCTCGGCGGGGGCGGGGTATCCGCGCACGCCGTCGTGCTGACCGGCGTGGCCGCGCTGGTCGCCGGGGCGTTCTCGATGGGCACCGGCGAATACGTCTCGGTGACCAACCAGAACGAGCTGGTGCACGCCGAAGTCGCGGTCGAGCGCACGATGCACGCCCAGTTTCCCGCGGCCGAGCAGGCCGAGCTGGCCGATACCTTCCGCGGCTACGGTGCCGATCCGGAGACCGCGGCGCGGATGGCCGCCGCGGTATCCCGGGATCCGGACACCGCACTGCGCGTGCATACCCGCGAGGAACTCGGCGTCGACTCCGAGGACCTACCCTCTCCGGTGGTGGCCGGCGTCTCGTCGCTGATCGCGTTCTCGGCCGGGGCGCTGGTGCCGCTGCTGCCCTACCTGCTCGGTTTCGCCGAGCTGGCCTACACCCTGGGCATCACCGCGGTGGCGCTGGTCGTCGGCGGGATGGTAGTGGGCCGCCTGACCGGCCGCTCGGTACTGCGCTCGGGCCTGCGCCAGCTCGCGCTCGGCGCCCTCGCCATCGGGGTGACGTACGGCGTCGGCAGCCTGATCGGCAGCCACGCCGGTTAGCTGGGCCCCGCCTGCTGCGTGCCCGTCGGCTCGGCGGGCGCCCCGGTTGCGTCCGTCTCCTGCTGCGCTCCGGCCCGCAGCCCGAGCAGGGCCGCCACCGCCGCTACGGCCATGATCGCCGCCATGACGTACAGCACGGTGCGGATGGAATAGGCGAAGTCGAGTCGCACGAAATGGGGAATCGACGCGATGCTTCCGTGCCCGGTCTGGGACTGCGACAGGCTGGCTGCCTGTTGTGCGGCCTTCCCGCTGGGAACGCCCAGGGCGGTCAGCGACGTGGCGACCCGGGAGTGCATCTGATCCACCAGGATGGTGCCGAGAATCGCGATCCCCAGGCTGGCGGCGTAATTCCGGACCGTCTGCGTGATGCCGGTGGCCTCGCCGTAGGAGAGCCGGGAGGCCCGGTTGACGGCGTCCGTGCTGGCCGGGCCGAGCATCATCCCCATGCCGGCTCCGGCGAGGATGATCCACCAGACCTGAGTGCCGAGGTTGAGTCCGGTGACCTTCCCGCCCCACAGCCAGAATCCCACCGCGGCCAGGGCGCAGCCGATCACGACCGGGCGCTTCGCCCCGATCCGGTCCAGCATCCGGCCGCCGATCTGCGCCGCGACCACGAATCCGATAAAGAAGTACAGCAGGAAGAGGCCGGCCTGCTGGGAAGTTTTCCCGAGCGCGATCTGGGCGTACTCACTGGCGAAGAAGAACACCGGGATAAATACCAGGTTGGACACGCCGAGCACGACGTTCTCTACCCGGAACGCCCGGATACGGAAAATGTGCATCTGAATGAGCGGCGACTCCGTGCGGATCTCCACGAAGTAGAACACGACCAGGATCGCCGCCCCCAGGCCGATGCAGGCTCCGGTGGCGGGATTGCCCCAGCCCCAGACGGACGACTGCTGGAATCCGAACACGCTCAACGCCACGCCGGCGGCGATCAGGACCACGCCCCGGTAGTCAATGCGAGCGGCGCGGTAGACCGTGACCGGCTTCGAGATGAAGATCAGTACCAGGGCGATGATGGCGACCGGGATGTTCACCCAGAAGATGGCCCGCCAGGTCCATTCGGTGAGATAGCCGCCGAGGATCGGACCGATCGCGGTCAGTCCGCCGGCGATGCCGAAGAATATCGCCAGCGCCTTCCCGCGCTCGCGAAGGGCGAACGTGTGCACCACGATCGCCAGCGCGGCCGGGAACATGATCGCCCCGCCCGCCCCCTGGATGACCCGGAAGGTGACCATCCAGGCCTCGGCCAGGCTCCCCTTCGGGGTAAGCCCGCACATGGCCGACGCCCCGGCGAACACGATAACGCCGATGGTCACCATCTTCCGGTGGCCGAGCGTGTCGGCCAGCCGGCCGCCGTAGGCGAAGAGGGCGGCCAGCGAGAGCAGGTAGGCGTTCACCACCCACTGCACGCCGGTGCTGGTCAGGCCGAGTTCCTTCTGGATTTGCGGCACGGCGATGGACACGATGGTCTGGTCAATGAAGGTCATCGCGACGGCGAAGATCATCGCCGCCAGGACCAGGTTTCTCGACCTGCCGCCGGTTGCGCTGCTGGCGGTCATGGTTCCCTCCCCAAGGGCGCCGGCGGGCCCCCAAGACGATGAGCGTCGCCCGCGGAGCCTCGATCCGCGCCACCGGCAGAACGCCTGCTGTCACGAGCATGATCTCATCGCCGGCCCAGGGCCGGAAAGCCGATAACGCCAGCATCACCCGGCCCCTGGCGGGGCGGGTGATGCTGGTGTCCGGTTCCTCGTGGTGGGCTGGCGTTTCCGGTTGTGGTGGTGTTTCGGTTGTGGTGCTGGTGGTGGTGATGGGTGGTGGTGTTCCTTTCGGCTGGTGGTGGTTTCAGGTGGGCGGTGGTTCGTTAGCTGGTGTGATGCCAAGGGGTGGTGGGTTGTTTATGAGGGGGCGGGGATGGTGGCGCCGGTGGTGTCGTAGGTGTTGTTGGTCCAGGTGTTGGCGGTTCCGGTGGTGGTGTAGTAGGCGACGGGGCCGTACAGGCCGGAGAGGGTGTAGAAGCCCTGGCCGAAGCGGTTGCCGCTGATGGTCATGTTGGAGATGGTGGCGCCGCGGTCGGTGCCGCCGTAGATGGGGTAGCCGCCGCCGGCGATGAGGTTGCCGGTGATGGTTTTGTTGGCGATGACCTGGCCGGTCAAGGTGGCGTCCAGGCTGATGGCGTCGGTCTGGCTGAGGCTGTCCAGGATGGTGTTGCCGGTGATGGTCAGGGGCTGGGTGGTGCCGATGTCCAGGATGCCGTTGGTGTGGTCGCCGGTGACGAATCCGGGGTTGTGGATGTAGTTCCCGGAGATCAGGCCGGTGGAGACCTGGATCGCGGTCTTGAACTCCGAGATGTTGTTGTCCTTGATGACCATCCCGGTGGAGTCGCCGTAGACGTCGTCGATGCCGGAGCCGACTTCGCCGGTGGTGGCGTTCTGGCCGTTGATGGTGGAGTTCTCCACGGTGACCCCGGTCGTGTGGCGCAGCGCGACGCCCCAGTAGTTCGCGGCGGAGATGGAGTCGTCATTGAGGGTGACGTTGTTCGCTTCGACGTTGACGTAGCAGGTGAAGGACAGGCCGGCCAGGACCGCGCCGGCGCCGGTCACGTCGACCTCGCCGGTGGTGGCGCTGTAGGCCCAGCCCGGTCCCTTGGCCACCTGCGCCGGGACGGCCAGCAGGGTCTTGCCGGCCGGCACCCCGCTGTTGGTCGCGTCCGGGTACCCGCACGCCGAGGGCAGCGCCTGGCAGTTGACCGGCGCGGTGGCGGTGGCGGCCATCGCGGCCGGCGCCACCACCGCGGCGACGGTCACCGCGATCGCGGCGGCGCCGGCCAGCGCGCCGGCCGCGGCGGCCAGCCGCCGCAGCCCCGGGCTGCGGGCCGCGGTGGTGGTGTGGTTCTTGCGGTTCACGGTAGTTCCTGCTTCCGGTAAGAGAGCGGGTGTGTTGCTGTCAGGACCCACTCTCCGCGAAACCCGGTCGCCGCCCCAGAGACGCAATCCCTGCCCCGGCCAGGCCACTCAGCCCCTCTTAACGACCCGGGCCCAACGACCCAGGCCCAACGACCCAGGCCCAACGACCCTCGGCTGGAACACGGGGGCGCGGCGCGGCAATGCGAGCGGACGGGCGAGCGGACGGGGGAGCGGACGGCCGTCAGCTCCCGGACGATTCGCGTCGCGGCTACGGGGCCCGCCGTGACCCAGCCCGGCGCTGGGGCGCTAGCTCGCCTGGCCCCGGGTGCGCGCGCTCCTGGCCAGGCCGGGCAGCCGGCCGAGGATTTCGCCTGCCTCGGCGGCGTCGCGATCCTCGATGCTCGCGGTCACCCGCTTGCCCGCGACATCAAGCCGCACCGACGCCAGCCCGAGCCGCCGCTGGACCGGGCCCTGGACCCAGCGGACGCTTTGCACCTTCTCCAGCGGGACCCAGGTCGTCTTCTGGCAGACCCGGCCGCGCGAGGCCACGACGTAGCGATCGTCGCTGCCCCAGGCGAGGAAGTGATACGTCAGCGGCGCTTTCCAGCGCGCGCTGCGCGGGGCCCGCTGCGTCGGGGCCGGCTGCGTGCTCAGCAACTCGCCGATCATCTGCTCCGCGTCCGAGCGCGATCCGACCGGGATCAGTGCGCGCAGGCGCTGCGATTCCGACTGGTTTTCCCGCCGCTGCCGCGGCCCCGCCACGTCGACCTCGAGCCGGCACCAGCCGAGCGGCCGCCACACCAGGGGCTGGACCAGGCGCACCGCCTGAACGCGCCCCGGCCGGATCGTCTCCGCCGTGGTCTGCACCAGCCCGGAGCGCAGCCGCAGCCCGTCCGCCGCCGCCGCGACCGCGGTCCCGTACTCGCTATTGAACTGGCGCCAGACCGTGAGCACGAGCCCGAGCGCCAGCGTCAGGAACGGCGCGACGACCGCGACGTGGCCAGTCACCGCCACGACGGATGCCACCGCGGCGATCACGACCCCCGCGATCGCGCCGGTCCGGCTCAGGATGATGGCTCCGGCCAGGCGAACCGGCTGGACCCGGAACAGCAGCCGTTCCGGCCCGCGGTCCGGCGCGGGCGGCCCGGAACGGCCCGTCGGGCCCGCCGCCGCCGCGGGCCCGCCCGGGGCCACGACTCCGGGCGCCCGGGCCATCGACAGGAGCCGGTACCGAAGCTGCTGGGCCTGCGCGAGCGGCAGCGAGGCCAGCCGGCCTCCGGATGAGTCGGCCCCCGCCATCCGCAGCCGGAGCTCGGCCAGCCCGAGGACCCGCGCCAGCCCGGTCTGGACGACATCGATCGCCTGGACTTGCGACAGCGGGAATCGCCGCGACTGGCGCCGCACCAGGCCGGTTTCAATGCGCAGCACGCCGTCAGCGACCTGCCAGCGGGTGACCAGCCAGCTCACCAGGCCGCCCGCCAGCACCACCCCGACGATCAGGACGTTGACGATGAGGTCGCCGCCCTCCCCGTGATGGTTGGCGATAAAGATGACGAGCACCAGGAAGACGATGCTCATCAGCTGCCGTCCGGCACCGACCAGGGGGGACAGCGGGTGCAGGCGGCGCCAGCTCGCGAAGTCGTCCGCCGCGGCCGCCGGGCCGCCGGTCTCCGGGAGATCGGTCTCCGGGCGGCCGGTCTCGGGGTCGCCGGTCTCCAGGCGATCGGCCGCCGGGCGGCCGGTCTCCGGGCGGCCGGTCTCCGGGCCCGTCACAGCCCGGCTGCTTGCGCCTCGCCGAGCGCGGCGAGCTGGTCGCGCAGCTTCGCGGCCTCCGCCCGGTCCAGGCCCGGGATGCGCGCGTCGCTGGCCGCGGCCGCGGTGTGCATCCGCAGGGTGGCGAGTCCCAGGCTCCGCTCTACCGGGCCGGCCGTGACATCGATGAACTGCATTCGCCCGTAGGGGATGACCGACTGGCGGCGGATCAGCACACCGCGCCGGACCATCAGGTCGTCGTTCCGCTCGGCGTAGCCCCAGGCAGCGACACGGCGGCCCAGGAACCGCTCCCACAGCAGCCCGGCCGCCACCAGGACCAGCCCGGCCACGATGCCGAACACGGGCGCTGCGGCGATGCCCACGACCAGGCCGGCCGCGAGCGCGGCGGGACCGGTCGCCAGCCCGGCCTGAATGCGCCTGGCCCGGAGCAGCCGGGGCGACGGGCGCTGCCACCGGATGCCGGCGTCACCGGGCTCCGCCGGGAAGTCTGGCCCGGCTGGCGGCGCACCCGCGGCTGGCGGCGCACCTGCGGCTGGCGTCGCGTCCGCGGCGCGCTCGGGACCGCTCACGGTGCGCCCTGCCTCTCTGCGTACCTGTAGCGCCGGGACATCGGCCCATATTAAGCCTGATACGAGCAGAAACGCGTCGTGGCCGCGTACGGGTTCTCGATGGGCGCAGGCCAGGCCTACCACTGGGCCGCGCTGTTCCCCGGATTCGTCGAGCGCGCGATCGTCGTGTGCGGCAGCGCCCGGACATCCGTGCACAACAAGGTGTTCCTGTCCGGTCTGCTGCGCACCTTGGAGGCCGCGCCGCAATACCAGGGCAACGGCCGGTTCAGCGCCGAGCCGGTGGCTGCGGTCCGGGCGTTCGCGCACATCTACGCCGGCTGGGGCCTGAGCCAGGACTTCTACCGGGAGCGGCTCTTTGAGACCGCCCTCGGCGTGCCCGACCTGGCCACCTTCCTCAAAACTGACTGGGAGGACTCCTTCGCCGAGCACCAGGCCGCGAACCTCTATGCCCAGGCACTGACCTGGCAGGAAGCTGACATCAGCGCCAACCGCCTGTACTCCGGTGACCTGGCCAGCGCCCTGGGCGCGATCACGGCCCGGGTACTGCTCATGCCCAGCGCGACCGATTTGTACTTCCGGGTGGCGGACAACGAGGCGGAACTTCGCTACCTGCGCGACGGCGCGCTGGCCACGATTCCCAGCATCTGGGGTCACCGGGCGGGCAGCCCGGAGGGCATCCCGGCCGATCTGGACTTCCTGACCAGCCACGTCCGTTCCTGGCTGGACCGATGACGGCCGGGCCGGGCCGGCGGTCGGCCCGGTGGCCGGCCCGGCCGGGCCGTGGCTGGGGCAACGCCCGGGCAGGCTAGCGTGTATCCCCTACGAGCGATGCCGGGAGAGGCGCATGCGAGCGCGAGCGAACGTCCGCATTGCGGTGGCGGCCGTCCTGCTACTAGTCCTGAGCGGCTGCGCGAAGATGGACGCGGCGCTGGACAAGCAGTGGGTAGTGGTCAGCTTCAAATCCAGTACCAGCGTGGCGGCCGAGCTGAAGGTCCGTGCCGCGTGCTCGCACATTCCTAACGTGCGGCCGATCGCCGTGCCGAAGAAGCGAACCCCGATCAACATGATGAGCGCGGTGGAATACAACACCACCAATGCCAGCGACGGGAACGTGGCCGAGTTGCAGAAGTGCCTGTCGAAGTTCACGTCCGTCGAGGGAATCACCCAGCAGGACGCCGGCGACGAGGGCGACTGACCGGCCCGTCAGGGCTGGCTGGTGCGCTCTACCGCCAGCACGTCGACCGCGACGGCCCCGGCCGGGCCGCAGATCAGCGGGTTGACGTCCAGCGCCTCCAGCTCGCCGCCGAGGTCAATCGCGAGCGCTGACAAGCCGGTGATCGCGCGGATCACCGCGGCGGAGTCGGCCGGCGGCCCGCCGCGGACCCCGGCCAGCAGCCGGCCCGCCCGCAGCCGGCCGATCATGCGCCGGGCCTGCTCCTCGCCTACCGGTGGCAGCGCGACCGCCCGGTCGGCCAGCAGCTCCACCAGGACGCCGCCCGCGCCGACGACGATGAGCGGGCCGAGATCCGCGTCGCGGGTGATGCCGAGTGCGAGCTCGGTGCCGGCTGGCGCGGTCTCGCAGACAACCGCCCGCGGGCCGAGCCTGGCGGCCAGGTCACGGTAGGCGGCGGCGAGCTCGGCCGGGTCGCGGATGCCCAGGATCACGCCGCGAGCGTCGGTTTTGTGCGCGATCGCGGGCTCCGCCGTCTTCAGCACCACCGGATAGCCGATCGCGCTGGCCGCGGCGAGCGCGGCGTCGAGGTCGGCGGCCGGATCGCTGCGCGCGGCCGCGATCCCGTACTCGCGGAGCAGGCTCAGCAGCGGCGTCCCCACGGCCAGATCACCGGCCATGTCACCGGCCCGGCCCGCCGCCAGCAGGGCGGACCCCCGCGCCCGGCGGGCGGCATCCGGCGCTGGCGCGGGATCGGCGGCCGTGACGGCGCTGTCCGCGTGGTCGAGCAGGTGGCGCAGCGCCAGCAGGCCGGTGCGCATGCCCTCCAGTACCGGGATCCCGGCCTGGCGCAGCTCGGCGGCCGCGTCCCGGTCAATGGCGCTGGCCAGGCTGGCCAGCACGGCCACCGGCTTGGCCGTGCGGCCGGCCGCATCCAGTACCGCGCCGGGATAGGACCGGTCGCCGTCGAACTCACGGATCAGGTCGACGGCGAGCGCGACGGCGGCGACGGCCGGGTCGTCGGCCAGCGCGGCCAGCGCGTCCGCGAGCTGGCGCTGCGCGTCGGTGCCGGTGCCCCAGATATCGAGCGGGTTGGCGGGCTGCAGGCCGGGATCGAGCACGGCGGCGAGACGGGCCAGCGTCGGTTCCCCGATCACGGCGAACGGCACGCCGAGTTCGTCGGCGAGGTCCGCCGCGTGCGCGCGCTCCAGGCCGGAATCATGCACGGTGGCGATGCCGGGCATAACGGCGGGCCCGGCCGGTCCGGGCGGCCCGGGCGGGCGGACCCGGCGGCCGATGGCGAACAGCTCCAGGGTGTCGGCCAGCTCGGCCAGATCGCCGACCCGGTGCACACCGTAGGCATCCGCGAGCGCCTCCCAGCCGCCGTCGCGAGCCGCCAGCGCGCCCGAGTGGGCCGCCACCATCGCCTGCCCCCGGGCCGAGCTGCCCACGGTCAGCAGTACCACCGGGATGTCCCGGGCGGCGGCGCTGGCCAGCACCGCCCGCAGCCGGTCCGGCTCGCGCATGGCCTCAAGCACCAGGGCGAGCACGCGGGTTTCCGGCAGGCTGAGCGCGTACTCCAGGTAGGCGGCGGCCGTGGTGACGAGTTCCTGGCCGGAGGAGACCGCGAGGGTGAAGCCGATCGCCCGGCGGCTGCGCAGCATCGCGGAGAACACCGAGCCCGAATGGGTGACCAGCGCGGCCGGGCCGCTGGGCAGCTGATCGGGCTCGACGTAGCCGATCGCGCGCAGGCCGCGGGCCACGTTCACGAACCCCATGCAGCCGGCCCCGCACAGCTCCAGGCCGGCCGTGCGGGCGATCGACGCCAGCCGCTCCCGCAGCCCCGGCGGGCCGGGCCCGGCGCCGGGGGGAGCGGGCCGCGGGTCCTCGTGCGCGTTGCCGAAGATCACCGCGGCGGCGTCGCCGCGGCTGGCGGCCAGGCCGAGCTGCCGCTCCAGCGCGGCGTCGGGGACGCCGAGCAGCACCAGGTCGACCGGCCCGGGCAGCTCGGCCAGGGAGGGATGGCAGGGTCGCTCGCCGATCTGCCGGTACCGGGGATTGACCAGGTAGATGTCGGGCCCGGCCGGGCTCCTGGCCACCTCGTCGATCATCCGCTGGCCGAAGCTGCCCGGCCGCGGCGACGCGCCGACCAGCGCGACGCTGCGGGCTTCGAGCATCGCCCGCAGCGCCGGCCGCTGGCGAACGGCAGCCGGGTGAACCATCCGTTCTGCCGGTTGGATTTGTTCCCCGGCGCTCATGACCGCCGGGTGATCTTGCGCACCTGGCGGCCCCGGCGGCTGGCCTTCTGGTCCGCGATCGCGGCCCGGGCCGCCTGCCAGCCGGGGATGCCGCACACGCCGCCGCCGGCGTGCGTGGCCGAGCTGCCGTAGTACATGCCGCCGACTGGGGTGCGGTAGTCGGCGTAACCGGGCGCCGGGCGCATGTGGAACAGCTGCTCCAGGGACAGCTCGCCGTGGAAGATGTTTCCGCCGACCAGGCCGTATTCATGCTCCATCTCGTAGGGGCCGACGATGTCGCGGTACAGGATCGCGGACTTCAGGTTGGGCGCGACCTCGTTGTAGCAGTCGATCATCCGGTCCGCGTAGGCCTCGAGTTCCGCGGTGTGCGGCTCTTCGTTCCAGTCCGACGGCACCCACTGGGTGAACAGCGACATCATGTGGTAGCCCTCGGGGCCCAGCTTCTTGTCGAAGGCGGTCGGGATCACCCCGTCGCTGAACGGGCGCAGCGCGGGCCGGCCCTCGCGGGCGTCCTGGAACGCGCGCTCGATGTACTCGACCGACGGCGCCATCTCCACCGAGCCGGTGTGGTGCTCCTGCAGGTTCGAGCCGGGGTCGGCGGTGAAGTCCGGCAGTTCGCCCAGGGCAAGGTTGATCTTGACCACGCCGCTGCGGCTCTTCCAGTGCTCGATGTCGCTGGTGAAGTCGGGCGGCAGGTGCTCCGCGCCGACGTGCTCCAGGAAGGCGATGCGCGGGTGCAGGGTGGAGACCACGACCTTCGCGCGGATCTCGTCGCCGTTCGCCAGCACCACGCCGGCCGCCTTGCCGTCGGTGACGATCACCCGCGCCACCCGGGCGTTGGTGCGGATCTCCGCGCCGAAGCCGCGCGCCGCGGTCTCGATGGCGGCGGACACGCCGCCCATGCCGCCTTCCTGGAAGCCCCAGTTCCCCAGATGCCCGTCGCCGACATCGCCGATGGAGTGGTGGGCCATTACGTACGCGGTGCCGGGCTCGCACGGGCCGGCCCAGGTGCCGATCACGCCGTTGACCGCGAGCGCGCCCTTCACCTGCGGCGACTCGAACCAGTCATCGAGCAGGTCGGCGATGCTCATGGTCATCAGCCGGGTCACGTCGGCGATCGTGCGCACGTCGAGGCCCTTGTGCCGCCAGGCGAGCCGGAGGGTGCCGGCCAGGTCACGCCGCTTGCGCGAGCCGATCGCCGGGGGCACGGTCAGCAGCAGCGGGCCGAGCACCTCGGCCAGGCCCTCCAGCCAGGCGTCCCAGCGCGGCATGGCGTCCGCGTCCTTCTTGGACCACTTGGCGACCTCTTCGTGGTTACGCTTGGCGTCGTCGGCGTAAAGCTTGATTGATCCGCCTTCGGGAAACGCCTGGTAGTACGGTCCCATCGGGTATATCTGGTAGCCGTGCCGGGCGAGATCGAGATCCTTGATGATCGTCGGCGGCATCAGGCTCATCACATAGGAGAGCCGGGTGACCTTGAACTCGGGCGCCTCCGGCCACGGCGCCTCGGTGGTCGCAGCGCCGCCGGTCTTGTGCCGTCCTTCCAGGACCACGGTCCTGGCGCCCGACCGGGCCAGGTACGCGGCGGCGACAAGTCCGTTATGCCCTCCGCCAACGACGATCGCGTCGTATGTTGCGGCCATGAGTCCGCCTTCCTTCCGGGTGCGGCCACGAGCCCGCATTGAGAGTTGACTGAATGTTCAGTCTAAAAACCTGCTACCTTAAAGACAAGAGGCGGAGAGGATTGCCGCGATGACAGACCAGGTCCGTGAGGCTGTCGAGGCCCGGGGAACTGCCGTGGCCACGGGAGCCGTTCCGGCCCGGCGGACGGTCGAGGCCCGGGGAGCCGCTGAACCCCAGGGCACCGCTGACCTGCGCCGGGAGCAGATGCTGCGGGCGGCGCTTGAGGTCATCTCCGAGCGCGGCTACCCGGACACCAGGATCGCCGATGTCGCGGAGCGGATCGGGATCAGCCCCGCCCTGGTCATCTACTACTTCAAGACCAAGGACCAGCTGCTGACCGAGGCGATCAGGTACTCCGAGGACACCTGGTACGCGGATGGCCAGCGCCGGATGGCGTCGCTGCCGACGGCGGCCGCGCGGGTCGAGGAGATCGTGGCCATGAGCTGCCTGCCCGAGGCCGACCCGGAACCGCACAGCTCGTGGCTGCTCTGGCTGGACTTCTGGGCGCAGGCGGCCAGGAATCCCGAGGTGGCCAGCGTCCGGCAGAAGTCCGACGAGCGCTGGCGTGAGATGATCACGTCGCTGGTGCTGGCCGGCCAGGAGGCGGGCGAGTTCGCCAACGTGGACGCGGCCGACTTCTCGGTCTGCCTGTCCGCGCTGCTCGACGGATTCGCCGTCCAGATCGCCCTGGGGGACCGGGTGGTTGACCCGGTGAGCGCCTTTGAGCTAAGCATGCATTTTGTCGCGAACCAGCTGGGGTTTGACTGGAGCCCGGGCCGGGGGAGGCGCGGCACTGACCGCAAGCCCCGTCCGAAGGGGAGGTAGCCACATGGCTGGTGGCAAGATCGAGCTGGTCGCGCTGACCAAGCGCTTCACCGAGGCCGCCGTCGACGATATCGACCTCACGATTGCCAGCGGCGAGTTCTTCTCGCTGCTCGGCCCGTCCGGCTGCGGGAAGACGACCACGCTGCGGCTGATCGCCGGGTTCGAGCAGCCGACGGCCGGCCGGATCCTGCTCGACAACGTGGATGTGTCCGGCACGCCGCCGCACAAGCGCAACGTGAATACGGTCTTCCAGAGCTACGCGCTGTTCCCGTTCCTGACCGTGTTCGACAACGTCGCGTTCGGCCTGCGTAACCGCAAGCTGAGCAAGGAGGAGATGGCGCGGGAGGTCTACGCGGCGCTCGAGCTGGTCAAGCTGCGGTCGTTCGAGAAGCGCCGGCCGGGCCAGCTTTCCGGCGGCCAGCAGCAGCGGGTGGCGCTGGCCCGGGCGCTCGTGCTCAAGCCGTCGGTGCTGCTGCTCGACGAGCCGCTCGGCGCGCTGGACGCCAAGCTGCGGCGCTCGCTGAAGGTCGAGCTCAAGGCGCTGCAGGAGCAGGTCGGCATCACGTTCCTCTACGTCACGCACGACCAGGAGGAGGCGCTGACCATGTCCGACCGGCTGGCGGTCATGCGCCACGGCAAGATCGTCCAGCTCGGCTCCCCGCACGAGGTGTACGAGGAGCCGGCCGACACGTACGTAGCTGATTTCCTCGGCGTCTCGAACCTGATGGAGGTCGATGTCATCGAGCGCGGCCCGGGTGCGCGCTGCCAGGTCAGGCTGGGCGAGTCGGTCCTCGAGGTCGAGCACGGCGGGGCGGACGTGGCTGATCACACGCACGCGGTGATCAGGCCCGAGCGGGTCCGGGTCGAGGAGTTCGGCTCCGCCGGGCCGAACCGGATCCCGGCCATGGTTGAGCGGCTGGTCTACCTGGGCTCGTCCACCCAGGTGATCCTGCGCCTGGCGCCCGGCGCTGAGCTGCAGGTCCTGCTGCAGAATGACGGCACCAGGGAGACGCTGACCCAGGGCACGCCGGTGCACGCCTTCCTCGCGCCGGACGCGCTCCGGGTGCTGGCCGGCTCGGGCCAGGCCGAGCAGGCCGCGGAAGACGGCGCCCTGCAGGTCACCTGACCGGACCCGGCCGCCGGGTCAGCTGCCGCGGCGGAGGATGACGCCGCTGGCCGGCACCCAGCCGGTGGCGGTGCTGTCGGTGAAGTACCCGCCCACGGCCCAGGCCGAATGCGTGCCCGGGATGCTGGCCATGCCGCTTATCTCCAGTGACTGGTCCGGATGCTGAGGCGTGGTCAGCACGGACCAGTGCCCGGCGTAGGAGACCAGCGCAGGCGCTGGGTCGATATAGGCCGGGTCAGCCAGCCTGACATGCTGGGAAACGGCTTGAACGCGGCCGCTGGCGATGATGGCCGGACCGACGCTGACGCCCGCCCGGCCGGTGAACCGGCGCCACTTCCGGCCGTTCCAGTGCAGGATGAAGGAGCGCAGGCGGCGGAAGCCGCCGGTGTACGTCGTGCCGGTGACCCACACGCTGCGGCGGGAGCTGGCGAAGACCTGCCCGAGCGCGGTGCTGCGCGTCGCGGTGTCGGCGGGAATTTCTCCGCCGGTCGGGATCACCCGCCAGGAATGACCGTTCCACCGCTCGACACCGCCCGCGTATTCTCCGCGCCCGGTGCGCCGCTCGCCGATGGCCCATTCATCCCGGGCCGAGATCCGGCTGATCCCGATGGCGGTCAGCGGCAGCTTCGGCTGGCTCCAGCGATGCCCGTTGTAGTGCCAGGTCCCGACGGTCTGCGGCCCGGTCCCGCCGAACATCCAGACGTCCTTCGGGCCGAACGTCGCACCGCTGATGGCGAAGCCCTGGCCCGGCCATTCCCGCATCACCTGCCAGCGCGTGCCGTTGAAATGGACCACGGCGGCCGGCTGCCCGCTGATGAACGCCCAGACATTCGTGGCGGCGGAGGCGGCGAGCCCGCTGACCTGTGCATTGCTGATCTTGGCGATCGCGGCGGGCAGGGCCACCCGGGTCCACGCCTGCCCGTTCCAGTGCTGCAGGAACGCCTGGGTGGTGACCTTGCTGACCAGTCCGCCGGCCCAGGCATCGCGCTGGCTGACGGCCACGACGGCGGCCAGGAAGTCGTGATCGCCATAATTGTTGACATGAACGATCCGCCACCCGGGCGCCTTATGCGTCGCGTGCGCCGCCTGCGGAGTATGCGTCGCCTGCGCTGCGCGAGCGGTGATGGGGGCTATTGCCATGGCCAATGCGGCGATTCCGCAGCTCCCCGCGGTCATCACGACACCGTGCCGATGCATAGTTTTCTCTCCTTAGCCTGAAAGCCCATCTCACCGGGAACTAGCGCTGATCGTCAGGCTAGCGCTGATCGTCGCCTTGACCATATCGTGATCAGGCCGCGCGCGTAGCCGGAGCAGGCCGCGCGAGTCCATGGCAGGACGATGCAAATCGGCGGTCAAAACTCCTGCGCGGGCGAACTTCCCGGCTTGGTGCGAACACGGGCGAAATTGACCGGTAATCGCCCGCGGCGGAATTTCGGCAATGCGCGTCCGGAGGCTCAGGCGCCGGCGATGGTGGCGATCGCCTGCCTCCCGTCGACGCGCTCGCCGCGGGTCATCCACCGGTAACCGAGAAAGCCTGCCCCGGCGACCACGAAGGACATCACCAGCATGATCGTGGCCAGCGCGTTCAGCGCGGGCCCGCCGTTGCCGCCGTGCTGCGTCGAGTAGATGATCACTGACATCGGCTGGGTGAGCGACGTGGAGGACAGCAGGTCCACGATCACGAAGTCGTCGATCACGCCGGAGAAGACCAGGATCACGCTCGCGAAGATGGCCGGGGCGAGCAGCGGCAGCAGCACCCGGCGCATGGTCTGCAGCTGAGTGCAGCCCAGGTCGGCCGAGGCTTCCTCGTAATGCTTGCCGATCGTGACCAGCCGCGCCTGCACGATGATGGCCGGCCAGCTGATGTTCCAGCTGACCAGGCCGAGTACCTCGGCCCAGGTGCCGAGCGAGACGATCGACGAGAACAGGGTGGTGAAGACGAAGAACATCGCCACGCCGAAGATCAGCTCAGGCACCACGAACGACATGATCATCACGTAGTTGTAGGTCGCCGAGGTCCGGCTGTACCACCGGTTGATGCCCAGCGCGAAGGCCACGCCCAGGGGCACGCAGATCACGGTGGTGAGGAACGACAGCCACAAGGTCTGGATGACGGCGTGATGCAAGGTGGGGTTGTGCAGCACCGACTGCAGCGGGTCGCCGGTGTACCAGCGCATGGACAGGCCCTGGAAGGTCGCCTGCGACTTGCCCTTGTTGAAGGAGAACAGGATCGCGATGGCGATCGGCGCCAGCGACCAGAGCAGGTACAGCCAGGTGAAGCCCTCCAGGAACCACGGGTGCCGCCACGGGTTGCGCCAGGGCCGGGGGGCGGGAGCGGTCTGGGCCGCGGCCGCGGTGCGCGCCGGGCTGGCCGCGGCCGGGGTCGCGCTGGCCGTTGTCATGCGACCTCCTTGGCCGAGCGGTTGGTCGCCACCACGTAGTAGATCATCGGGATCAGCAGGACCAGCAGCAGCAGCAGGGACAGCACCGCGCCCTGGCCCTCCAGCCCCGGCGTGCCGAGCTGGCCCTGGATCAGGTTGCCGATCATCGAGGTCTGCGGGGCCCCGGACAATAGCTGGTTGGTGAAGTAATCGCCCACCATCGGCAGCACCGTGATGAGCATCCCGGTCAGGATCGGCTGCCTGGACAGCGGCAGGGTGACCCGCAGGAACGTGCGCACCGGGCCGAGGCCAAGGTCCCGGCCGGCCTCGATCAGCGCGGGGTCGATCCGGTCCAGGCCCGCGTACAGCACCAGGATCAGGTACGGGATGTACCCGTAGACCAGGCCGAGAATGACGGTGTAGGAGTGGCCGCCCAGCCAGTTGACCGGCTCGCTGATCACGTGCATCGACACCAGGATCTTGTTCACGTACCCGTTGGTCTGCAGCAGGTCGATCCACGCCAGCATGCGCATCATGAAGCTGATCCAGAACGGGGCGATCAGGAGCACCAGGAAGAGCCCCTTGCGGCGCCCGGCGAACCGGCTCACGAAGTACGCGGCCGGGTACGCGATCAGCAGGGACAGGATTGATGCCGCCGCGACATAGATGAGCGTGCGCAGCGCGATCGGCCCGGCAAAGGAGGACGCGCCGAAGAGGTCATGCCAGACGTTGAACAGGTTGGCCGAGCTCCAGTGCAGCGGGTTGTAGACCGCGATCGGCGACTCGAATAGCCGGTTCAGCTGCCCTTCCGCGATCGCCAGCACGGCATAGAACGGCACGATGAACAGCAGCGTGAGCCAGATGATCCCGGGCAGGGCCAGCGCTACCCAGAACGCCTTCGACGGCTGATCATTGGCCCCTTTGCGCCCCACGCGCCCCTTGCGGGGGCTGCCTCCGGTGTCCTGCGGCGAAGTCGTCATGCTACATCCCGTTGCTCGCGACGAGCCACGCCTGCTGCCAGAGTGCGTCCGTGTCCACCGGCAACTGCAGCTCACCGAGGCCGCGCCGGAAGTAGGCGGGCAGGACGACGGTGGACATCAGGCTGGGCGGCAGGATTTTCTCCTTGACCAGGCGCTGCGGCGTGACCTGGTTCAATGGCTGCATGTAGCCGTTGTAGCTGATGTTCTCCAGCACGTTCGGCAGGTCGAGCAGGTAGTTCAGGAACAGGTGGGCGAGCACCGGGTTAGTCGCCGTGCGGAGCACGGTCAGCGTGTCGTTCGCCACCGGCCCCCGGCCGTCGGTCGGGAACCAGTACCCGACGGTCTCGACCGGGACGCCCTTCGGCATGTAGCCGGCCGCCGCGGCGATGTCGCCGGACCAGGCGTGGTGGATCCAGGTCTGGCCGTCCGGGACCTCGGTGTAGTCGTTGTTGTCGATCCGCACGTCCACCAGGTTGACCAGTTCCTGCAGGGTCCGCCGGGACAGGTCAATCTGGTTGCGGTCGGTGGTGTTCAGGTTGAAGAGCCCGTTCTTCATCAGCCCGAGGCTGATGCCCTCCCGGTAATCATCCAGGATCGCGACCTTGCCCTTGTATTTCGACTGCCAGGGCATTGCCCACGCATTCCGCATGCGGTAAGGATTCTCTGGCACCAGATCCTTACGCCAGGCCATGCCGGTCGTATAGATCGTGTAGGGCGTAGTGTACTGCCAGCTCTTATCGTAGAAGGGATCCTGGAAGTCGGGCCATGCCTGGGCGATATTCGGGATGTAACTGTGGTTAAGCGGCTGGATCAGCTTCGACTCTACTAGCTGGCCCATGACATCGACCGTCACGCCCATGAAGACGTCGAAAGTCAGGTTTTTGTCGTTGCGCAGCTTGGATATCGCCTCGTCCATCGTGTTGAACGTGGTCAGCTGCACATTGCACTTGTATTTCTTGGCGAAATGGTTGAGGCAGGCCTGGTTGACGTACGCGACCCAGTTGAAGATCTGCAGCGTCGCACCGCGTTCCGGCGGGAGTCCGCTGGCGATCGGCTTGTTGTCCGTGGTCGGCCAGGTAACCGGGTTGTTCGGCCGGGGCAGCGGCACGGTGGTGCCGCCGGCCAGCGCCGGGGCGCAGGCCTGCAGCAGCGGGCCGAGCCCGGCCACGGCCAGCCCGGCCCCCGCGGTCCGGGTCAGGAAGCTCCGCCGGGAGAGGCCGGGGCGCCGGGGCACCCCATGGCCCTGCCAGCCTTCTCGAGGGTGCATGCCACCTCACCCCTTCTCCAGCGGGTCCTGATTGAACATTCCGTCAGCCTGGAAATCCTACCGCTCTGACTAGCGGTCACGATCCCGGCCGGCGCAAGACTTCCAGGTATCAAATCAGACTATCCCCGCACAGCGGTCGCGAACGTAGCAAAGTTACCAACGAACCGGTCGATGTCGGCCTCGTCATGCTGCACGGAGATCAGCCACTGCTCGCTCTTCCCCCACGGCGGCAGGAAGACGCCGCCGTTGTGCTGGAAGAGCCAGTGCGCCTGGCTGTAGGAGTCGTCGATCTCCAGGTAGCCGCGGAAGTCACGGACCGGTGAGTCCCGGAAGACGACGCAGCCCTTGGCGCCGATGGATACCACGTGGGCGCGCAGGCTGGTCCGGGCGATCTCCCGCTCCAGCCCGGCCACCGCGCGCTGCCGCAGGGCCTCGATCCGCTGGTAGGCCTCGGGCGTCACCACCTCGCAGAGCATCGCCCGGCATGCGGCCATGGCCAGCGGATTGCCGTTGAACGTCCCGACCATCTCGTATTCGCCGTCATTCACGTGCGCCATGACCTCGGCCGATCCGCCGATGGCGGCCACCGCGATGCCGCCGCCGATCGCCTTGGCCAGGCTCATGATGTCCGGCACCACGCCGGTCACGCCGGTGGCGCCGCCCGGCCCGGCGGTCAGCCCGGTCTTGACCTCGTCGAAGGTGAGATAGGCACCGTGGGAGTTGAGCAGTTCCTTGAGCCCGGCCAGGTAACCGGGCTCCGGCAGGATGATCCCCGCGTTCATCATGATCGGCTCGATGATCATTCCGGCGATCTGGCCGGGGTGCTCGGCGAGCAGGCGGGCGACGCCGTCAAGGTCGTTGAAGCCGACGATGAGCGTCAGGTCGGTGATCGCGCGCGGGATGCCCGTGCTGGACGGGACCTGGTTCGGCCGGTCAGCCGGGCCGACCTCATCGGCGTCGGGGGCGACCGATACCTGGACCGAGTCGTGGTGGCCGTGGTAGCCGCCCTCGACCTTGATGATCAGGTCCCGGCCGGTAATCGCGCGCATCAGGTGGATCGCGTCCATGGTCGCCTCGGTACCCGAGTTGGCGAAGCGCCACTGCGGCAGGCCGAACCGGCTGGACAGTTGCTCGGCGACGAGGATCGCGCCGCGGGTCGGCTGGGCGAAGTGCGTGCCCAGCGCGGTCTGGCCGCGGACGGCCTCGACGATGGCCGGGTGGCCGTGCCCGGCGAGCGCGGCCCCGTACCCGCCGTGCAGGTCGACGTACTCGTTCCCGTCCACGTCGTAGATCTTGGACCCCTCGCCGTGGCTGAGCCAGACCGGCTGCGGGCTGGTGATCTGCCAGCTTGAGGTGACGCCGCCGGCCAGCGCATGGCCGGCCCGGCTGGCCATGCGGCGCGATTCCGGCTGCCGTGCGGTGAAGATTTCCTCTTGCTGGGCGATGATTTGCGGAAGGTTGACCGGGGCCTGCGTCCGCGGGCTTTCGGGCAGCCTGATCGGACGGGCCTGCTGGGTGGTCATTGCGTACTCCTGACGCGATTGACTGAATGTTCAGTCTAAATGGCCGCCGGTGCTACTGGCAAGGTGCTAATGCCGCTGGCCAGGCGGGCAGGCCGTCCGGTGCGGGGAATACGGGCCGGGATTCGGCCCGGAATTCGGCCCCGGGCGAGGCGCGGGTCAAGGCTTCCGCCCGGTTTCGGTTCGCGTTCACTTCCGCGACTGGGCCATGCCATTGCCGGTGCCTAGCGTCCGGATCATGAGTCCGTCGCGGATGACTCCGGAGCAGGCCAGCCGCCTTACCCTCGCTGAGCAGCACGCGTGGTACCGGCGCTTCACCTCCCGCCGGGCGCTGCTGCGCAGCGGCGTCGCCGGGGGCGGCACCCTGATCGCCGGGCCGGCCCGGCTGGGCGGCCCGGCCGCGGCAGCCTAGCCGACGACTGCCGGGACGACTGCGCCGGGACGACTGCCGCCGGGACGACTGCCGCCGGGACGACCGCCCGGCGACGGCCCGCGAGCCCGATGCTGCTCGCGAAGTCCAGCTGGATCTCCGGATCCGCGGTGCCGCCGTTCGGCCGGCACCTCGCCTATGGCAGCGACCCGGCCAGCCAGATATCGGTCGCCTGGCAGGTACCGGTGCAGGTCAGCGATCCGTTCATCCGCGTCGGGACCACGCCATGGGACCTCGGCGAGCGGATCGGCGCCGAGGTACGGGCGCTGACCACGCAGGTGAGCGACACCAGGCCGGTGGACTCCGTGCCGCCGTCGGCGCCCGCCACCGTCGAGCAGTTCTACCTGCACGCCAGGCTCACCGGGCTGCGGCCCGGGCACACCTACTTCTACAGCCTGGGGCACCGGGGCTGGGACGCCAGTCAGGGCCTCGCGGCGATCGGCAGCTTCAACACCGCGCCCGCCGGGCGGATCCCGTTCACCTTCACGGCGTTCGGCGACCAGGGGGTGAGCTATCACGCGGTCGGGACGTCCGCGCTGATCCGGGCCCAGAACCCGGCCTTCCACCTGCATGCCGGCGACGTCTCGTACGCCGAGTCCGGCGGCCGCGGGCTGGTGACCGACTCCTACGACCCGCGCGTCTGGGACTCGTTCTTCACCGAGATCGAGTCGGCCGCCGCCTCGATTCCGTGGCAGGTCGCGGTGGGCAACCACGAGATGGAGGCCTGGTACTCACCCGACGGGGTTTGTAGTATAGTAAATCTACGAGCGGACCGATCCGCTCCGGGGCGGTGTTTCCCGGCCGGCCCCGATCGGGTCGACCGTCCGCCCGGCCACCGAGGGCACGACCTACATCGCGGCCGGCGGGGCCGGCGTGGGCCTTTATGACTTCGACGCGCCGGACAGTTATCAGGGCCACGTCCGCGCCGTCCCGTTGGTGCCGAGCTTCGTCAACGAGGCGGGTGGCACCACCATCACCGAGACGGTGACCTGGTCGCAGACCCGCTTCACCGGGTACTGCCTGCTGGTGATGGACAGCAAGCCCGGCTGGCGGCCGGGTGCGCCATCGACGCTGACCGTCCGCGGGCTGTCGGAGGACGGCTCGGAAGTCGACCGGGTGATACTGGCCAGGTAGCCCGGCCGGCCGCCCGGCGCGGGCCGCGAGACAGGCACCCGGCGCGGCGGAGTACCCGGCTGTCTGGCCGGACTGTGGCGGCCCGCCGCCCGCTTAGCCTGACCCTGGGCGGCTGGCCGCCCACGCCGGGCACTGGGAGGTGGGCCGTGGGATCGCTCGGGTTCTGGCGCCGGGCGCAGCAGAGTCCCGGCTGGACGGCGGTGATCGAGGCGGACGGCACCCGCCACACCGCGGGCCAGTTGCTGGCCCGGGTCAACCAGCTCACCCGCGGGCTGCGCGCCCGCGGCCTGCGGCCCGGCGATGGCATCGCCGCGGTCTTGCCCAACGGGGTAGCCCCGCTGGAGCTCTATCTCGCCGCGCTGCAATCGGGCTGGTACTTCACGCCGATCAACTGGCACTTCACCGCCCCGGAGATCGCCTACATCGTCCGCGACTGCGAGGCCAGGGCGCTGTTCGTGCACGAGCGATTCGCCGCCGCCGGCGTTGCGGCCGCGGACGCCGCCGGGCTCCCGGCCGCGGCCCGGTTCGGGTACGGCACCGTGCCCGGCTGCACCGACGTCGCCGAGTTGCGGGCGGGCCAGCCGGAGGCCTGGCTGGCCGACCGCACGGCGGGCAGCACCATGCATTACACCTCCGGTACCACCGGCCGGCCCAAGGGGGTGCGCCGCGAACTGTCCGGCCTGGATCCGGACGAGGCCGCGGAACTGTCCTCGGCGCTGCTGCAATTCTTCGGGATCACGACCGGCCCGCCGAACGTTCATCTCGTCACGTCGCCGAACTATCACACGGCCGTCACCGTGTTCGGCGGCGGCGCCCTCCACCTCGGGCACACGCTCGTATGCATGGACGGCTGGGACGCGGAGCAGGTGCTCGCGCTGGTCGAGCGCTACCGGGTGACCAATACGCACATGGTGCCCACGCAGTTCAAGCGGATGCTGTCGCTGCCGGCCGAGACGCGCCGCCGCTACGACCTGGCATCGATGCGATGGCTGATCCACGCGGCCGCGCCGTGCCCGAAGGGGATCAAGCAGGCCATGCTGGACTGGTGGGGACCGCGGGTGTACGAGTACTACGCGGCGACCGAGGGCGGCGGGACCATCGCCACCCCGGAGGACTGGCTGGCCCGCCCGGGCACGGTGGGCACGCCCTGGCCGGTCAGCGAGGTCATGGTCGCTGGCGACGACGGCGAGCAGTGCCCTCCGGGCGTTCCCGGCACCGTCTACCTGAAGATGGGCCTGTCCGATTTCGCCTACAAGGACGATCCGGCCAAGACCGAGGCCGGCCGGCTCCGCGGCTTCTTCACCGTGGGCGATATCGGCTACATCGACGCCGACGGCTTCCTGTTCCTCTGCGACCGGAAGTCCGACATGATCATTTCAGGTGGCAGCAACATCTACCCGGCCGAGATCGAGGCCGAGATCATCATGCATCCCAAGGTCGCCGACGTCGCCGTCTTCGGGATCCCCGACGACGAGTGGGGCGAGCAGGTCAAGGCGGTCGTGCAGCCCGCGGACGGCGCGCAGGCCGGGCCCGAGCTCGCGGCGGAGATCATCGGCTCGCTGACCGGCCGCCTGGCCCGGATGAAGTGGCCCAAGTCGGTCGATTTTGTCGATGAGATGCCCCGGGACCCCAGCGGCAAGCTGCACAAGCGGCGACTGCGGGAACCGTACTGGGCAGGCCAGGACCGCACTATCTGAACCGACGGCACAGGGCCCCGCCGTCCCGGCAAGACGGTCCTGGTCGTCCGGTGATCTTGACGAACTGGTTACTCTCGCTTGACGATCGGATTAGTCTGGTGGGACGAGCAGGCCACCCACAGGTGCAGTCCGCTGCCTCGTGCGCAACATTGGCACCGCTTGCCTCGTTAATATAAAATGGCTTGCTGCCTGCGGGGGCCGGCTTCCGAATGGGGAATATGAAATTCGCTGACGTTGACCTGGCCCGGCTGCTGATCGCGCTGGCGGTTCTGCTCCTCGCCGCGCAGGGCGTCGGGAGCTTGTTCGCCCGGTTCCGCCAGCCGGCCGCGATCGGGGAAATCGTGGGCGGCATTCTCCTCGGGCCGTCCCTGCTGGGGCTCGTCGCGCCGAGAGTGCAGCACTGGATCTTCCCCGCGGCCGGCCCGTCGGCGGCCGCGCTGGGGGCCGTCTACCAGCTGGGCCTGCTGCTGCTCATGTTCGCCGCCGGGGCTGAGATGCGCCGGCTGCTGCAGCGTGATGCGGTGCGGCCAGTCGGGCTGATCGCTTCCCTCGGCCTCGTGCTGCCGTTCGCGCTCGGGCTCGGGCTGGTGGCCGCGCTGGGCACCAGCGACTACATCGGCACCGCCGGGAACCGCACCGCGCTGGTCCTCGTCTTCGGGATGGCCATCGCCGTCACCAGCATCCCGGTGATCTCGCGGATCATGCACGACATCGGCTTGCTCGGCACGCGGTTTGCCCGCATCGTGCTCTCCGTCGCCGTGATCGAGGACATCGTGCTGTACGTCGTCCTCGCCGTGGCGGTCGGGCTGGTGGCCACGGCCGGCAGCGAAGCGTTCGGGCTCCCCACGGCGCTGAATATCCATGGCGTGCTGGCCAGCAGCGTCTACCACTCCGTCGTCGCCGTGATCTTCCTCGGCGTGGCGCTCACCGGCGGCGGCCGCGCTTACCGCTGGCTCAGCGGAACCCGGCTCAACCCGCTGGCCCGCCGGAGCCAGGTCGCGTTTCAGCTGCTCTGGATGCTCGCGCTGTCCGCGGCCGCGCTGGCGCTGGGCCTGGTGCCGCTGTATGGCGCGTTCGTCGCCGGGATCGCCGTCGCCGTCGCCGGTCAGAGCTCCGAGGACAGCACGGGGGACGGTGCCGGGGAAAGCGCGGCCGGGCCGGGGCGCAACGCGCTCGCCGGGATCTCGTTCGGCTTCTTCATCCCGATCTACTTCGCCATCATCGGCCTTCAGCTCGACCTGATCCACCACTTCGATGTGCTCTTCTTCATCGGGTTCCTCGCCTTCGCGTGCGTGGCCAAGGCATCCAGCGTGTACCTGGGCGCGCGCCTGTCGAAGGAGAACCGGTTCATGTCGGCGAGCCTGGCGATCGCGATGAACGCGCGCGGCGGGCCGGGGATCGTGCTCGCCTCGACCGCCTACGCGACCGGCATCATCAACCAGACCTTCTTCGTCAGCCTGGTGATGCTCTCCATCGTCACCTCGCTGCTGGCCGGCTCGTGGCTGGAGCGCGTCGGGGAGCGGCTGGGCGCTCCGGCGCGAAAGCGCCGGCCAGCCGAGCCGGAAGTCCCCGCCGGGCACGGGGCCGGCTGACCGCGCCGGCCCGGCGGCGGTCCTGGCGCGGTCCGGCGGCGGCCCTGGCGCGGAGCGGTCAGGCGGCGGAGCGGTCCGGCCGGGCGGCCCGCAGCAGCACCTCGATCAGCCGCGCCGTGGCCGGCGGATCCGGCGGCTCGCCGTAGGTCATCGCGAATACATGCCGGCGCGCGCCGCTGATGGGGACCGCGCAGACGCCGGGATGACGGGCTGAGCGGAGCGCGAGATCGGGCAGCGTGGCGACCCCGAGACCCGCTGCGACCAGCGCCTGCACGGCAATGTAGTCGTCCGTGGTGAACGAGATCTTCGGGGTGAATCCCGCCAGCGCGCACTGGCGGAGCAGATAGCCCCGGCAGCGTTCGCAGCCGGCGATCCAGCGCCGTCCGGCATACGCGGCCAGGTCGGCGGCACCGGGCCCGGCAGCCGGGCGGCCAGCGGACGGGCTGACCTGAGCCGGCCTCGGGTCGGGCCGGCTGACGCCGGGCGGCCGGGTATCGGAGCGGCGGGTATCGGGCCACCGGGCATCGGGCGGCGGGGCATCGTGCGTCCCGGCCGCGCGCGTGATCAGGTGCACGGGCTCGTCCAGCAGCAGGACGCCGCGCGCCCCCTCGTCGTCTCCGCCCGGCGGGCCGTCGTCGGCGCTTTCCTGGTAGTGCCGGAAGACGAGGGCGACGTCCACGTAACCGGCCCGGAGCATCCGGAGTGCCTCGGGCGGCTCGGCCTCGGCCAGCATCAGGTCCATGCCCGGGCTTTCGGTCTCCAGGCAGGCCGCGGCGGCCGGCACGATGGTGCCCAGCGCCGAGGGGAACGCCGCGAGCCGGACCCGGCCTTCGCGCAGCCCGACGTGCGCGGCCAGTTCGTTCTCCGCCGCGTCCAGCCGGCCGAGTATCTCCTCGGCCCGCTCGGCCAGCAGCCGCCCGGCGTCGGTCAGCCGGATCCCGCGCCCGGCCCGCTGCAGCAGCCGCGCGCCGGTCTCCGCCTCCAGCCGGGCGATGTGGTGGCTGACGGACGGCTGGGCGTAGTTGAGTTCCCGCGCGGCCGCGGTCACCGATCCGTACCTGGCCACGGCGACGAGCACCCGCAGCCTCGTCACGTCCAGCATGGCGAGAATTATAGACAGCCTCGATCTTTCGCGCTGCCGGGCGGCCGGAAACCTATCAAAACAGGTCACAGCCTTGCGATCCGCCCCCGGCAGGCTGGGTTAGGCCTCGGCCGCGGGCGTGCGGCCCTCCAGCAGCGGTGCCTCCGGCCGCCGGACGCCCGGGGTCGCGGCGGCGCCGCCCGCGGCCGTTCCGGCATCGGCGTCAGCGGCACCGCCGTCAGCGGCCGCGGCGTCCCGCCGGCGCCGCCAGGCGATCCCGGACAGCGCCTCAAGCACGACCCGGTTGCCCAGGAACGCAGTGATCTCCGCGTGGTCATACGGCGGCGATACCTCGACCACGTCCACCCCGGCCAGCGGCAGCTCCATGGCGATCCGCCGGACCGCGTCGAGCAACTGGCGGCCGGTCAGCCCGCCCGGCTCCGGCGTGCCCGTGCCCGGGGCCATGCCGGGATCGACCACGTCGACGTCGACGGACAGGAACACCGCGTCGCACTCATCGGTCGCGATAGCGAACGCCTCGGTGAGGCACTCGTCCAGGCCCCTGGCCACCACCTCGGCCATCTCGTAACTGCGCATCCCGCGCTCGGCCATCCAGTCCAGCGTCTCCGGCTCCGGCCAGTAGCCGCGCAGCCCGATCTGCAGGAACCGGTCGCCGCGCACCGCGCCGGACTCGATCAGCCTGCGCATCGGCGTGCCGTGCCCGTGCAGCGAGCCGAACTGCGAGTCCCCGGTGTCGGCGTGGGCGTCAAAATGGATCATCGACAGCCGCCCCCAGCCGACATGCCGCGCCACCCCGGTGGCGTCCGGGAAGGCCACCGTGTGGTCGCCGCCCAGGATCACCGGGATCGCCCCGCCACGGCAGGTGCGGTGCACGGCGGCCTCCAGGCGCCGCAGCGATACCTCGGTGTCGCCCGACGGCATCTCAATGTCCCCCGCATCGGCCACCCGGAGTTCCTGCAGCGGGTCCACGCCCAGGGCCAGGTGCGGCCGCGATCCGTCATGCGGCAGGTAGTCCGCGAAGCGGATCGCCTGCGGGCCGAACCTGGCTCCCGGGCGGTGTGATGTCCCCCCGTCGAATGGCGCTCCGATGATCATGATGTCGGTTCCGGCCCAGGAAGCCGTATCCGCCAGGTCGGCAGCCGGCACTCCCAGGAACGTGGCGTCAGGTCCGTACATCCCGCCGATTCGCGTCATGTCATCCTCCCGGGGACCGAGCGTAGCGCCCGGCGTCCGGAGGCCGGCCTCGTGGCCTCGCCCGGTGATCGTTACGTCGTGCTGGCCGAGGCGATCCGCTCGTCTGCCACTCCCGGTGGCACACCCGGGCCGGTGCCCCCGGCCCGGGTCAGCCGCAGGGTGGCCTGGATGATGAGCGCCGCCAGCGCCCAGCCCGCGACGACATCGGTGCACCAGTGCAGGTTCTGCCACACCAGAGCGAAGCCGACCAGAAGGCACCAGACCGCCAGGGCCGCCAGCGCGATCCGCCGGGTCCAGGCCGGCAGGTACGGCAGCAGCGGCAGCACGGCTAGCACGTAGCAGACTGACGCCGTGGTGGTGTGGCCGGACGGGAAGGCGCCCATGGCGCCAGGAGGCAGGAAACGCTGGCCGGGCGACAGCCGGCCGATCAGGATTTTCGCCGGCACCACCGTAACGGCCAGCAAGGTGACGGCGACCGCGGCGGTAAGCAGCGGGCGCAGGCTGCGGCGCCGGGCGCTGACGGTTAGCGCGCTGATCGCCAGCACCGTGACGGCGACCACGGGGTCGGCGGCTTGGATGATCAGCCGGGTTGGCCCCCACAGCCACTGCCAGGCCGGCGAGTTCGCCAGGGTATGCAGGTTGGCCTGGATCCACTCGTCGGTGCTGATCAGCGGGCCGGTGACGAGCACATTTATGGTCAGGATGGCCAGCACCAGCGCGGGCAGGCCCAGCCTGAGCCAGGGCGACCGCCAGCGCCGCGCGCGCCGCGGAGCCGCCGTCGGGATACCGGACTCATCCATGAAGGCCCAGGTTACGTGCGTGCGTCGAGCTGCCGTTGCGCCGTGGCCAGCACCCGCCCGATGTCACGGCCGAACCGGACATCGCACGGGTGGCCGCGCTGGCCCGAGCCGGCCTGGCCGGCCAGCTCAGTGAGGGCGACCCGAAGCGGCCGCACGGGCTGATCCGTCTCCGCTGGCGCGGCCGACCGCCCGGACTCGCCCCACAGGTACAACTCGGAGTAGTCAGCGGCCTCGGTAGCGCTCAGGGTGACCGTCACCGTGCTGGTCGCCCCGCTGGCGTGGTGCAGGACGAGATGCGTCACGTCGGCCCGGCCGGCGTCGGCGGTCACCGAGACGACCGGGCCAAGGCTGGCCCACAGCAGCGAGACCAGATGCGGTGCCAGGTCCCACAGCGCGCCCTTCTCGCGCCGCCAGGGGGTATTGAACGGACTGGCCGCGCCGAGTGCCGATCCGAGCCAGACCGCGTTCCCGCCCGCCCAGCCACCCCGGTCCGCCACGTCAGCGAGCCAGGCCCGGACTTCGGGCTGAAACCGCGCGGTGAAGAAGACGACCGACGCGACGCCACTATCGCGAACCGCGCGCACGAGCGCGTCGGCCGCGGCATCGGAGATGGCGATGGGCTTTTCCAGCAGCAGGTGCTTACCTGCGCCCGCGGCTCGTATGGCGAGGGCGCTCTGCACGTCCGGCGGCACCGAGAAGGCAACGGCGTCGACGTCGGACAGGAACGCGTCGATGTCGTCATACGCCCGGGTGCCATGCTCGGCGGCGAGCGCTCTCGCGGCCGCGCGGTTGCGACCCCAGACCGCGGCGAACTCGATGCCCTCGGTCGAGGCCAGCGCGGGCGCATGCGCGATGCGCGCCCAGTGGCCGGTGCCGACCAGCCCGAACCTCAGTGTCCGCACGGGAGCCGTCATCCTTAGTACGCTAGTGCAGTGGTGACGTCGCGGGCCGGTGCGGAGCTGGCCGGCGCGTTCGCCCGGGACGGCGTGGTGTGCATCCGCGGCGTGTTCGACCCCGATGAGCTGGCCACCGCGGCCCGGGCCATCGAGGTCGTGCTGGCTAGTCCCAGCCCGATCGCGCAGGTGGCCAGCGGCGCGGACGATCCCGGATCGTTCTTCGAGGACTTCTGCCGGTGGCGCGAGATCCCGGAGATCGAGCAGCTGGCCAGGCATTCGCGGGTGCCGCAGATCGCCGCCGCCCTGATGTCGACTCCGCAGGTCCGCTTCTATCACGACCACGTCCTGGTGAAGGAGGGCGGCACGAGGCAGCGGACGCCCTGGCATCAGGATCAGCCGTACTACAACGTCGACGGCGCCGGAGTGAGCGCCTGGATCCCGGTCGACCCGGTACCCGAGGCGGGCTGCCTGGAGCTGCTGGCCTCCTCGCACCGCGGCCCGTGGCTAATGCCCCGCACGTTCCTGGCCGGGGAGGCCAAGTGGTTTCCGGAGGGAAGCCTGGCCGAGCTGCCCGACATCGAGGCGGACCGGCAGGCGTTCGATATCCGGCGGTTTGAGCTCGAGCCGGGCGACGCGATCTTCTTCGACTTCCTCACCGTCCACGGTGCGCCCGGCTTCCCGTATCCGGGGCGGCGGCGGGTCCTGTCACTGCGTTACCTGTCCGCCGCGGCCCGGCATGCGCCGCGGGCGTGGCGTACCTCGCCGCCGTTCGACGGCCTGGAAGGGGAACTGCCCGCCGGAGCGGTCCTGGACCACCCGCTGTTCCCCGTCGTCTGGCCCGCCTCAGCCTGACCGTATCCCGGCTGTCCGGGTGGCCGCCCGGGGTGGCCGGGTGGCCGGCTTGGTCGCGGCGGTCTCAGCCGCTGACCAGGGCCAGCACGATGACGGCGGCCAGCACGGCGAGCAGCGCGAGGATGACCGCCGCCATGAACAGGTCGGTGCCTGAATCTGGTCCCTGGTGCCTTCCGCCCATGCCCGCTTCTCCGCGGTCGCGAGCGCAGGCTGGCCCCGCTACCGCACGCTGCCGCTCGCTGTCCGCGCGGCTATCTTCGTGCCGTTAACATCGTCACTACCGGTCATACTGTCACCAGCAGCCCTACTGTCACCAGGGGTGATGCACTGCTGGGCGGCTGCTGCCCCGTTCAGCCCAGCGGATGGTCCGGGGGCGTCATGGTCGTGATACAGAACGGATGGCCGGCCGGGTCGAGCAAAACCCGCCATCGCGGATCCGGCTGGTAGCCAGCCAGGACAGCGCCGGCGCTGACCGCGCGGGCGGCCGCCGCTCCGGCGTCTCCGCCCGCCGTAAGGTCCAGGTGCACGACGGAAGATCCGGGCCAGGCCGGCCGGCGGTACTCCTCGACGCGCTGCATCGCCAGCACCACCCCCGGCACCCGTATCCCGACGCTGCCGGCCGACCGCCACAGTGTCTCGCCTCCGAGCAGCGCCAGGTAGAAGTCCGCGAGTGCCGCCGGGTCGGCGCAGTCCAGGGACACGCCGGCCAACCGCAGCACGGGCCCAGGCGCATGATCGGTCATCCCGGCAGTCTTCCAGCCACCGGAGTCTCC
>CAVWLF010000004.1:0-96831 GCA_963755815.1 uncultured Actinomycetes bacterium | reverse complement strand
GCCGCCGGCGGCCGGGTTTTCTGCGCCGGTCTAGCGGCGGGCCCAGCCGGCCAGCAGCTCGGCCTCGCGTTCCGGGGCCAGGCCCACGCCGTCCGGGCTGGCGGCGGGGGAGTGCTGCTCAGCGGCGCGGATCTCGTCGATGCTCTGGCTGAGCGGGCGGGGGGCGAGTCCCGCGGCCAGGGCAGCGGCGGGGCTGGCCGCGTTAATGTCGCTTTCGCTGTCGCCGCCGGGCCACAGCGGCAGGGCCGCATCGTCCAGGCCGCTGGCCAGCAGGTAGTCCTTGCCCACCCAGGTCAGCGTGGTGCCGGGCGGCGCGACCCGCGCCGCGATCGCCTCCAGCAGCTGGCCGAAGCCGAACGGCGGCGGCGGGCTGACCGCGTGAAAGATGCCGGGCGCCGAGTTCTCCAGCAGCGACACCGCCCAGCTGGCCATGTCGCGGGCGTCGATGACCTGGATCGGATCGTCCGCGTCGCCGGGCGCCAGTACCTCGCCGCCGCGGGCGATCCGGTTCACCCACCAGGTGAACCGGCCGCTGTAGTCGTGCGGGCCGATCACGTAGGTCGGCCGGATCACCGTGCTGCCCGGTCCGTGCAGTTCCAGCACGGCGCGCTCGCAGGCCACCTTGAGGCCGCCGTAGTTTTCCAGCGTGAACTCCTCCGCGATGGGCTCGGCGAGCTCGATCAGCGGGGCGTTCTCGCCGAAGCCGGATGCGACCGGGGTGCGGTAGACCGAGGTCGTCGAGATGAAGAGCTGGTGGCCGCCGCGGCCGTCCAGCACCCCGGCCAGCGCCCGGACCTGCCGCGGCAGGTAGGCGTTGACGTCGACGGTCGCGTCCCACTGGCCGCCGCGCAGCGCGGCCAGGTCGCCCTCGCTGTTGCGGTCGCCGCGCAGCTGACCGGCCGCGGGAAACAGGTCCGGGCCGGTCTGGCCGCGGTGGAACAGGGTCACGTCATGCCCGCCGTCGATGGCGGCCTGCGTGATATGCCGGCCGACGAACCTGGTGCCGCCCATGATCAGGATTCTCATGCCGTGATCCTGTCAGGGCGCGCTCGGTTCAGGCGGCTAGTGCGGCCAGCTGCGCGGTGATGGTCTCCGGCTTCGGGAACGTCAGGCCGACAAGCGTCACGTGCTTCCACCGGAGCACGCCCTCGGCGTCGATCACGAAGACCGACCGGCGCAGGCCGGCCCCGCCGAGGCCGATGCCGTACTGCCGGGTCACCGTCCGGCCGGTGTCGGCCAGCAGCGGGAAGCCGAGATCGTACTTGCGGGCGAACGCCTCGTGGCTGTCCACGTCCTGCGGGCTGATGCCCCAGACGGTGGCGCCGAGGCCGGTGAAGCTGTCCAGGCCCGAGGTGTAGGAGCACAGCTGCTTCGTGCAGACCGAGGTGTTGTCGCCGGGGTAGAAGGCCAGCACCACCGGCTTGCCGCGCTGCGCTGACAGCGCGTAGTCCCCGCGCTCAGCCGTTCCGCCCGAGACCAGTACTCCCGGCAGGGTGAAATCGGGCGCGATCGTTCCTACCTCTGGCGTCTTGGCCATATTCGGGTCCTCCGGTCGTGATGGCCCCCTCGCTAACCCTGTCACAGCTCTGGCCGGCCTCATTCCGGGGCCGGCGCATGGCAGGATCGCGGCATGATCGGTCGCCTGGATTACGCGGTCACCGGCGCGGTAACGGGCGCCGGCCCGGGTGGGGCGGACCGGGCCGGTGATGGCTGAGCCAGGGCCTGCGACCGGGCGGGTTCCGCTGGCCACGATCGCGGGCCAGTGGGCCCGGATGGGGATCACCGGGTTCGGCGGGCCGCCGGCGCACATCGTGCTGCTCCGCGCCCTGTGCGTGGATAACCGGAAGTGGCTCTCGGCCAGCGAGTTCGAGGACGGCATCGCCGCTACCACCCTGCTGCCGGGCCCGGCCTCCACCCAGCTGGCGATCTTCTGCGCCTGGAAGCTCCGCGGGCCCGCCGGGGCGGTGCTCGGCGGGGTGTGCTTCATCGTCCCCGGGCTGATCATCATCCTCGGGCTGTCCGCGCTGTTCCTGGCGGGCAGCCCGCCGCTGTGGGTGCAGGGCGCCGCGGCCGGGGCCGGCGCCGCCGTGCCCGCGGTAGCGCTGCAGGCGGCAGTCAGCCTGCTGCCCGCCAGCCGGAAGCGCATGACCGCAAGCCGCGCCGCCCGGGTGAGATGGCTGGCCTATTTCGCCGCTGGCGCGGTGGCCTCGGCCACCGCCGGCCCCTTCGTGGTGGCGGTCCTGCTGGCCTGCGGCCTGACCGAGGTCGCCCTTCACCTGCATTCCGGCGGCGGCCGGCCGCCCGGGGGAGTGGCGGGCGATCTTCCGGCCCGGGGAGCGCTCGGCGGGCTTCCTTTCCTCGCCGGGCCCAGCCTGGCCGGGTCAAGCCTGGCCGGGCCGGCGCTCGCGGCCGGCGGCATCGGCGCGCTGGCCTGGGTAGCGATCAAGGTAGGCGCGCTGTCGTTCGGCGGCGGCTTCGTGATCATCCCGCTGATGCAGCACGACGCCGTCGTCACCTATCACTGGATGACCGGCGCGCAGTTCCTCAACGCGGTCGCCCTGGGCCAGGTCACCCCGGGTCCGGTGGTCCTGACCGTCGCCGTCGTCGGTTACGCCGCCGCGGGGATCGGCGGCGGGCTGCTCGCGACGCTGATCGCGTTCCTGCCGTCGTTCGTATTCGTCATCGCCGGTGGCGATCACCTCGGCCGCCTCCGGTCCAGCGACCGCGCCCAGGCTTTCCTGTCCGGGGCCGGTTCGGCGGCCATCGGGGCGATCGCCGGGGCGGCCATCCCGCTCGGCCTGGAACTCGCCCACCTCTGGCAGGCGGGCCTCCTGCTGCTGGCCGCCGCCTGGCTACTGGCCCTGCGCCGGGGCATTGTCACCGCGCTGCTGTGTTCCGGCGGCCTGGGCATCATCGCCGCCCTGGCCGGCGCCCCGGTCGGCCACTGACGCCCGGACGCCGAGGGGCGCCGGGCTGCTACCGCCGTTCCGGCCTGCGACCACGGGCTTCGCTCAGCGCAGCGGGAAGGGCGCGCCACGCTCGCCCGCTGGCCGCGGGCCGTGGATCCGCCGGTCCGCCTCGTTAATGGCCAGGTCGTTGATGCTGGCCTCGCGCCTGCGCATCAGGCCTTCCCCGGTGAACTCCCACAGCTCGTTGCCGTAGCTGCGGAACCACTGACCGCGGGAGTTATGGCTCTCATACTGGAAGCGGACGGCGATGCGGTTACCGTCGAAACTCCACAGTTCCTTGCGCAGTGCATAGTCGAGCTCGCGGCTCCACTTCCGCCGCAGGAACTCGACGATGCCCGCCCGCCCGGTGACGAACTCGTCCCGGTTGCGCCAGACCGAGTCCTCGGTATAGGCGAGCGCCACCCGCTCCGGCTCGCGGGTGTTCCAGGCATCCTCGGCAGCCTGCACCTTCTGCCGCGCGGTCTCCTCGGTGAAGGGCGGGAACGGCGGGCGCGGGTTCACGGTGCCTCCTGGGCGCGGGAGCGGTCGTTCTCCCGGGAAGATATCGTGGCTGCCCGTTCGGGGAGCGCCTGGTCCGGGCCTGCCCCGGGGCGTTGGCTGCTCACGCCGCGCCGGGCATTCGCGGGCGGCAGTGGCTGGCTCGCTATCTGGCTCACCCGGGCCCGGATCGTGGTCAGCGAGGTGAGCAGGTGCTCGCGGTCGTCCTCGGCCAGGGTGCTGATCGCCTGGGCGAGGACCGCGTGCAGGGCGGGCAGCTGCTGATCGGCTATCCGCTGCGCGTCGGCGGTGAGGTAAATCAGGACCTTGCGCCGGTCGGTGGGGTGCGGGTGACGTTCGACCAAACCGCGGCGTTCGAGGGTATCGACCAGGGAGGTCATGCTGGCGCTGCTGACGAGCAGTCGCTCGGCGATGACGTGCCCCGGGAGCGGCTCGCCGGCGCCGTCGAGAATGGCGAGGACCTGGAACGCGCTGGCTGACAGCCCGTGCGCCTCGCGAGCCGGGCGCTCGACCTCGGTGATCAGTGCCAGCTGGGCCCGGGCCAGGTTCACCGCGACCTCGCTCGCCGATCGGCTGGCGCCCGGGAACTCACGCTCGAAGCCGGCGGGCATCCGGATGGTCGAGATCTCTGTCATCGCAGCATTTTAGCTTGGATTCTGATTGCTAGACTTCTAGCGATCTCGGTGTTACGGTGGCCGGAACGTGCCCCGGTACCCACCGACGAAGGAAGGCCAGCCAATGTCCGCTGCCGAATCCGATGCCAGCAAGGCCCTGACCCGTCAGTTCTTCCAGCGGATCAGCGCGGGCGATCTCACCGCGATCGACGAACTCGTCTCGGACGACTTCGTCGAGCACGAGCAGGTGCCCGGCCTGGCGCCGGGGAAGGCGGGGGTGCGGCAGTTGTTCGGGATGTTCCACTCGGCGTTCGACCACGCCGGGGTGGCGGTTGACGACATGATCGCCGAGGGCGACAAGGTCTTCGTCCTGGCGCGGATGACCGGGACTCAGCGCGGCGACTTCATGGGCATCCCCGCGACCGGCAACACCATCAACGTCAGCCTCTGCGACTACTTCCGCGTGGACAACGGCGCACTGGTCGAGCACTGGGGCGTCATGGACGCTGCCGGGATGATGCAGCAGCTGACCGCGCCCTGACCACAGAAGACCTGCATAGCGTCAGCTTAGCCAGCGCAATGCGCCGCGGTAAGCCCGGCACTAGTGAGCCAACGGCGTACAGGTGGATCACGACTCGCATCAGGCTCGGCCAAGATCGAGTACCTGTACACACAACTTGACATGCTCTGAGACGTCCTCAAGGTGCTCAGAGCACCTCGACGTCCTAGAAGATCTCTGGACCACAAGGTGACCGGGTCGCCATCTGCCCTGCATACCTCCCAGTGACCCGCGAGGAGCTGGCCGGCTGATCTCCCGTCCCCTGGCTTATGATCCATACACCAGCCAAGCCGCGAATCATGAAGATCATCCTCACCATCGCGGCTTTACTCGCCACAGCACCATCTCTCCAGCATCGTGTCGGCAGCTGCACCCTCATCAGCCAGCACCTCTACACTTACCTACATAGTGCCCTACAGCATACCCCTCTCACTGCACAGCAACTTCTTGCACTCCAAATTCCTTCCTTCCTCAGCTGATCTACACTAGCGATATCAGCACCTCTTTCTCTCACACACACTACAGAGCTGTCACACTACAGCGCAAACATATCCACTACCATGCACCTCAATAGTTACTTTCATAGCTATTTCCCTTACAACTAGCACACCACTCTACATTTCCACCTCTTACACACATACAACCAGCCATACTTCACTCTCCTACACTTTCACCTACGCCATAAATCTCTCTCCTTAATCGACCTCACTCTCCATATACCTCCCACCTCTTTCAACTCACCTACCTCTTCTCTGCTCCCCTTCCCCCGATCAGCTTCACCCCCTCCCCCGAAATCGACCTGCCGTATACCGGTTCAAGGCGGACCCGGCCGTCGAGCCCGCGCCCGCCCGTCTATTCGGCGCGCAGGGCGATCGCGGGGCGGGTCCGGGCGGCGATGGCCGCGGGCCCGGTGGAGAGCAGGTTGCCCGCCAGGACCAGTGTGAGCAGCCCGAGGATGAGCCCGGCCACCGGGATCTCGCTGACCGGCATGGCCCCCAGCGAGCCGGCGAAGCTCTGCCAGGCCAGCCGGCCCCCGGCCACGCCAAGCGGGCCGCCGATCGCCACCGCGATCAGCAGCGTCAGCGAGGTCTGCCAGGCGATGACCGACCGGAGCTGGCCGCGGGTCATGCCCAGCGCCTTGAGCAGGGCCAGTTCGTGGCGCCGTCGGCGCACTGAGCTGAGGACGGTCAGGGCCAGGGAGAGCGCGGCCGCCGCGGCCAGGCCCAGGGCGAGCGCGATCGGCTGGCCGCCCATCTGCCTGGCGTTGACGATCGCCGCGGCCAGCGCGCTGCGCAGCTCGTAGGTGCCGCCCGGGGTCTGGTCCGGTTTGGCCGCCACGATCCGGTGCACCAGCTGCGCGCGCTGGGCCGCGGTGGTGCCGGGGACCAGGTCGATCGCGATCGTGGACGGCAGGGTGGGCTGCGACTCGGCCCCGGAGCGGGCGCCGGTCGCGCCCTCGGCGGCCAGCAGGGTGGCCTCGGGCAGCATGGCGCCCCGGCCCAGGGACACGTGGTCGGCCGTGGCCAGCCCGAACGACGGCAGCGTGACCACACCGGTGATCCGGACCGTCCGGGTGTACGGCCGGGCGCCGATCCGGACGGTGTCGCCGACCTTCTTGCCCAGTTCGGCCAGGGTTCCCTCGCCCAGCTCGATCTGGTCCGGGCCGTGCAGCGGCTGGCCGGAGATGGTCGGCGGCTCGACCGTGCCCACCCGGGGCTGTATCCCCATCGCCGGGAGGACATGACCATCCACGCTGAGCTGGGTGAACGCGAACTCCGACCAGGCCCGGACCGCGGGCTGGCCGCGCATCACCTGGTTGACGATGGCCGGGCTGAATGACCCGTAGCCGCCTTCCGCCTGGATGATCACGTTCCAGTTCCATCCGTACCGGACCGGATGGGAGATCAGGCCGGTCAGGCTGGTCCCGAACACTACCGCGCTGACCACGGCGGCCACCGCGATGATCGATCCGAGCAGGGTGGACCGCACCGGGACCGACCGCACGCCCGTGCCGGGCTCGAGCGCGTTGCGGGTGCCCACCACCGCGGACGGCGGCAGCCCGGCGGCCACGGCCGCCTGGGCGATGACCGACAGCCTGCCCTGAGCCTGGCTGGCCCGGGGGCGGGCCGACCGGGTGGCCAGGACGGCCAGCAGCCCGAGCAGCACCACGGTAAACAGCGCCGCCCCGGGACCGACGATGGCCCAGTCGCCGTGGATCCCGTGATCCGGGTCGTAGCCGCGCACCGGTCCGACCGGGGCCAGCGGGGACAGCGCGATCGCCCCGGCCACGGCCAGCACCGTGCCGCCGAGGACCGCGATCCCCCCCGGCAGGCCGACCGTGAGCGCGATGTGCGCCCGGCTGGCCCCCAGTGCCCGCATCACCGCCATATCCGGGGCGCGCCGGCTGACCAGCTGGGCCAGGCCCTGGCCGACCAGGACGAGCATGGCCGCCGCGGCCACGGCCGCGAACACGCTCAGCGCGATGGCCTCGGGCCGGATGGCCTGCTGCACCTGGCTGTGGATGACATCCGGCCGGGTGACCGGGAAGAACAGGCCGGGCAGCTTCTGGTGGGTGACGCGGTACTGCTGCTGCTGTAGCGTCGCCGCCAGCGTGGCCAGGTGGTGCTGGAGGGCCGGGATTCCGGCGGCGCCGCCCGCCAGCCGCACGCCCACGGTCGCGTACTGGTAAGAGGCCAGCAGCTGGTGGGTGGCGGCGGGCGGGAAAATGCTGCCATCGGCCACATCGGCCTGGTCGACCAGCGCGGGCGGCACGTCCACGACCGCGGTCAGCCGGTAGGAGCGGATCACCGGCCGGCCGGACGGCAGCCCGTTAGGGCCGGCCCGGAAGAAGGCATAGGTGATCTTCCCGCCCACGTGCGCGCCGAGCAGCCGCCTGATGGCTGGCGTGACCATCACGTCGTGCACGGAATCCGCCGGGGCCAGCCGCCCCGCCAGCACGGTCAGCCGGTCCTGCTTGTACCACTCGCGGTCCAGCGTCCCGTTCAGGCTGGCGGCCAGGAACGACCAGGTGATGTGGCCGTGAATCACCGGCGCGCCCAGCAGGCCCAGGTACGGGGCGCTGGCGGTGACCCCGGGCAGGTGGGAGATCAGCGTGAGCGGCCGGGTGGCAGGCATCCCCGGCAGCTCCCCGGGCACGTTCACGAATGCGTCGCTGACGTTGGCCGCCCGCAGGTAGCGGCCGTAGGCGGTGTCCGTGCGCCAGGCGCCCGCCACCGCAGCCAGCGCCACCGCCCCGAGCACGCCGCCCAGCAGCACCAGCACGACCAGCGGCCGCCAGGACCGCCGGGCCGCCGCCCGCCACAGGTACAACGCAGTGCTCATCCCGGCCCCCCGCCGTGCCTATCCGGGCCTTCCCGCCGTGCTCACGCCAGCACCGCCAGCCGGTCAGCCCAGATCGGCGCGCATCGTCGTCATCACGATCATGCCGACATTGTGCCCGCCTGGCGCGGCCAGCGCACGGTTGCTGCTACCACCTTGGCGCACGGGGCAGCACCACCCGGTCGGCCACGCATCGGCGGCCGGCACTGACGGCGGGCACCATCGGCGGGCGCGCACGTGACGTGCTCGTTCACCCCTCGCAGGGATCTTGGCGCTGGTGCGGAAAAGAAGGGGAGGATTATGACAGCATGTGCGGCGGACGGAGACAGACATGGTGCTAAGCGCAGACCGGGCCAGGACAGAGCAGGCGGGGGTCGCTAAGCCAGCGGTCTCCCCGTCCATGGCCAGGTGGAGGCGTGAGCACCTGACGGTGGCAGAGCGGATCGCCAGGGGGAGGGAGGCCCGCGCGCGGGTGCCGCGGGCGGCGCACGGGCGGTGGGAGCCCGCATCAGACCGCCCGGACCCGGTCACGCTGCTGGAAGAGCAGGCGGCCAGCCGGGTGCCCGAGCTGGTGCCAATCCGGTACGGGCGGATGCTGGTCTCGCCGTTCACCTTCTACCGCGGCGCCGCGCTGATCATGGCTTCTGACCTGGCGGGTACCCCGGACTCGGGGATAGCCGTGCAGCTGTGCGGGGACGCGCACCTGTCGAACTTCGGGGTGTTCGGCACGCCGGAGCGGCGGATGCTGTTCGACATCAACGACTTCGACGAGACCCTGCCCGGGCCATGGGAGTGGGACGTTAAGCGGATGGCGGCAAGCTTTGAGGTGATGGGCCGCTTCCGTGGCTTCTCACCGGCCGACCGGCGTGCGGTGGTCATGGCCGGGGTCGCTGAATACCGGGACCGGATGCGGCAGGCTGCCAGGGTGGGCACCCTGGACGCCTGGTATGACCACCTGGAGGCCGGGAAGCTGCTCAACCTGGTCCGCCAGGAAGTGCGGGTCAGACGGCTGGACAAGAAGGAGGCCCGCCGGGCTAAGCGGCATGTGGCCGAGGCCTACACCCACGACAGCACCCGGGTATTCGCCAAGCGGGCCAGCGAGTTCGGCGGCGAGTTGCGGATCGTGCCCGACCCGCCGCTGATCGTCCCGGTCGAGGACCTGATCGTCCCCGGGTCGGAGTGGGCGGACCCCACCCCGCTGATCAAAAAACTGCTCGCCTCTTACCGACGTACGCTGGGGCGTCACGGCCACCCGGTTGAGGAATTCAGTTACGTCCACGCGGCCCGCAAGGTCGTGGGCGTAGGCAGCGTCGGCACCCGCTGCTACATCCTGCTGCTGCTGGGCCGCGACCACAACGACCCGTTGTTCCTGCAGGTGAAAGAAGCACAAGAATCGGTGCTGGAGCGATTCGCGGGCAAGAGCCAGTATGCCAACCACGGCGAGCGGGTGGTGACCGGCCAGCGGCTGATGCAGGGCGCGACCGACATCTTCCTGGGCTGGCAGCGGATCAAAGGGCTGGACGGGGAGACCCGCGACTACTATGTGCGCCAGTTCCACGACTGGAAAGGCAGCGCCGACGTGGACCGGCTGCTCGTGCCCGGCGCCACGGTTTATGCGCGGATCTGCGGCGCGACCCTGGCCCGGGCCCACGCCCGCTGGGGGGACCGCATCGCGATCGGCTCCTACCTGGGCAAGAGTGACGCCTTCGACCAGGCAGTCGCGGACTTCTCCGCCGTTTACGCCGACCAGAACGAGCGCGATTACCAGGCGATCACCGCGGCCGTGAACTCAGGCCGGCTGAGCGCGCAAACCGGCCTGTAAGACGCGGTCAGCGGGTGGACTCAGCGATGTAAGTGCCGGCGTCGCTGCAGGCGGCATCCTGCTAACGTCGCCCGTTATCACCTGCCGGGGATGAGCCCCTTCGGGGGTGACTCGGCTTTACTTACCGCATGGTGGTGTTTTTCGGCTTCGGGCCAGGCCATCCAGAGGATCAGGGCGAGGTCGCGCCGTGCGTGTGCCCGAACTGTCATAACCAGGTGTTCCTCCACCACGTCCGTTCGAAGAAGTCGGTGCGCCTGTACTTCGTGCCCGTCGTGCCCTATGGGACGGACGACTACCTGGTCTGTCCGGTCTGCAGCCAGGGCCTTCAACTCAGCAACACGCAACTGCGTTACACGCGCTCGATGTCCGACGCGACTGCATCGTTTCGCGCCGGGCGGCTTACCCAGTCTCGGTACATGGCGCAGGTCGAGCGGTTCTGGCGTCAGCTCAAGGTGAACCCCGCAGGCCAGCAGCTCGTCACTCCAGCCAGCCCCGGTGCGGCCGCCCCTGCCCAGCCAGCCGTTCCCGTCACGTCACCCGCCGCTGCCCAGTCCCCGCGTGCGGCTGCGGATGACCAGACGTCGTGGATATCGCAACTGAACGAGCTGACCCGGCTGCACGACCAGGGGGTACTTTCCGACGATGCCTTTGCGGCGGCCAAGCAACGCATCCTGGAACAGAAGATGCAGCCTCAGCCGCCGGGACCGACGGCATCATCGCCGGCTCCGCCGCCAGTCAGGCCGTATAGGTGAAGGGCGGCCGGCCGCGAGCCCGGCGCCCGTTTATTCGGCGCGCAGGGCGATCGCGGGGCGGGTCCGGGCGGCGATGGCCGCGGGCCCGGTGGAGAGCAGGTTGCCCGCCAGGACCAGTGTGAGCAGCCCGAGGATGAGCCCGGCCACCGGGATCTCGCTGACCGGCATGGCCCCCAGCGAGCCGGCGAAGCTCTGCCAGGCCAGCCGGCCCCCGGCCACGCCCAGCGGGCCGCCGATCGCCACCGCGATCAGCAGCGTCAGCGAGGTCTGCCAGGCGATGACCGACCGGAGCTGGCCGCGGGTCATGCCCAGCGCCTTGAGCAGGGCCAGTTCGTGGCGCCGTCGGCGCACTGAGCTGAGGACGGTCAGGGCCAGGGAGAGCGCGGCCGCCGCGGCCAGGCCCAGGGCGAGCGCGATCGGCTGGCCGCCCATCTGCCTGGCGTTGACGATCGCCGCGGCCAGCGCGCTGCGCAGCTCGTAGGTGCCGCCCGGGGTCTGGTCCGGTTTGGCCGCCACGATCCGGTGCACCAGCTGCGCGCGCTGGGCCGCGGTGGTGCCGGGGACCAGGTCGATCGCGATCGTGGACGGCAGGGTGGGCTGCGACTCGGCCCCGGAGCGGGCGCCGGTCGCGCCCTCGGCGGCCAGCAGGGTGGCCTCGGGCAGCATGGCGCCCCGGCCCAGGGACACGTGGTCGGCCGTGGCCAGCCCGAACGACGGCAGCGTGACCACACCGGTGATCCGGACCGTCCGGGTGTACGGCCGGGCGCCGATCCGGACGGTGTCGCCGACCTTCTTGCCCAGTTCGGCCAGGGTTCCCTCGCCCAGCTCGATCTGGTCCGGGCCGTGCAGCGGCTGGCCGGAGATGGTCGGCGGCTCGACCGTGCCCACCCGGGGCTGTATCCCCATCGCCGGGAGGACATGACCATCCACGCTGAGCTGGGTGAACGCGAACTCCGACCAGGCCCGGACCGCGGGCTGGCCGCGCATCACCCGGTTGACGATGGCCGGGCTGAACGACCCGTAGCCGCCTTCCGCCTGGATGATCACGTTCCAGTTCCATCCGTACCGGACCGGATGGGAGATCAGGCCGGTCAGGCTGGTCCCGAACACTACCGCGCTGACCACGGCGGCCACCGCGATGATCGATCCGAGCAGGGTGGACCGCACCGGGACCGACCGCACGCCCGTGCCGGGCTCGAGCGCGTTGCGGGTGCCCACCACCGCGGACGGCGGCAGCCCGGCGGCCACGGCCGCCTGGGCGATGACCGACAGCCTGCCCTGAGCCTGGCTGGCCCGGGGGCGGGCCGACCGGGTGGCCAGGACGGCCAGCAGCCCGAGCAGCACCACGGTAAACAGCGCCGCCCCGGGACCGACGATGGCCCAGTCGCCGTGGATCCCGTGATCCGGGTCGTAGCCGCGCACCGGTCCGACCGGGGCCAGCGGGGACAGCGCGATCGCCCCGGCCACGGCCAGCACCGTGCCGCCGAGGACCGCGATCCCCCCCGGCAGGCCGACCGTGAGCGCGATGTGCGCCCGGCTGGCCCCCAGTGCCCGCATCACCGCCATATCCGGGGCGCGCCGGCTGACCAGCTGGGCCAGGCCCTGGCCGACCAGGACGAGCATGGCCGCCGCGGCCACGGCCGCGAACACGCTCAGCGCGATGGCCTCGGGCCGGATGGCCTGCTGCACCTGGCTGTGGATGACATCCGGCCGGGTGACCGGGAAGAACAGGCCGGGCAGCTTCTGGTGGGTGACGCGGTACTGCTGCTGCTGTAGCGTCGCCGCCAGCGTGGCCAGGTGGTGCTGGAGGGCCGGGATTCCGGCGGCGCCGCCCGCCAGCCGCACGCCCACGGTCGCGTACTGGTAAGAGGCCAGCAGCTGGTGGGTGGCGGCGGGCGGGAAAATGCTGCCATCGGCCACATCGGCCTGGTCGACCAGCGCGGGCGGCACGTCCACGACCGCGGTCAGCCGGTAGGAGTGGATCACCGGCCGGCCGGACGGCAGCCCGTTAGGCCCGGCCCGGAAGAAGGCATAGGTGATCTTCCCGCCCACGTGCGCGCCGAGCAGCCGCCTGATGGCTGGCGTGACCATCACGTCGTGCACGGAATCCGCCGGGGCCAGCCGCCCCGCCAGCACGGTCAGCCGGTCCTGCTTGTACCACTCGCGGTCCAGCGTCCCGTTCAGGCTGGCGGCCAGGAACGACCAGGTGATGTGGCCGTGAATCACCGGCGCGCCCAGCAGGCCCAGGTACGGGGCGCTGGCGGTGACCCCGGGCAGGTGGGAGATCAGCGTGAGCGGCCGGGTGGCAGGCATCCCCGGCAGCTCCCCGGGCACGTTCACGAATGCGTCGCTGACGTTGGCCGCCCGCAGGTAGCGGCCGTAGGCGGTGTCCGTGCGCCAGGCGCCCGCCACCGCAGCCAGCGCCACCGCCCCGAGCACGCCGCCCAGCAGCACCAGCACGACCAGCGGCCGCCAGGACCGCCGGGCCGCCGCCCGCCACAGGTACAACGCAGTGCTCATCCCGGCCCCCCGCCGTGCCTATCCGGGCCTTCCTGCCGTGCTCACGCCAGCACCGCCAGCCGGTCAGCCCAGATCGGCGCGCATCGTCGTCATCACGATCATGCCGACATTGTGCCCGCCTGGCGCGGCCAGCGCACGGTTGCTGCTACCACCTTGGCGCACGGGGCAGCACCACCCGGTCGGCCACGCATCGGCGGCCGGCACTGACGGCGGGCACCATCGGCGGGCGCGCACGTGACGTGCTCGTTCACCCCTCGCAGGGATCTTGGCGCTGGTGCGGAAAAGAAGGGGAGGATTATGACAGCATGTGCGGCGGACGGAGACAGACATGGTGCTAAGCGCAGACCGGGCCAGGACAGAGCAGGCGGGGGTCGCTAAGCCAGCGGTCTCCCCGTCCATGGCCAGGTGGAGGCGTGAGCACCTGACGGTGGCAGAGCGGGTTGCCAGGGGGAGGGAGGCCCGCGCGCGGGTGCCGCGGGCGGCGCACGGGCGGTGGGAGCCCGCATCAGACCGCCCGGACCCGGTCACGCTGCTGGAAGAGCAGGCGGCCAGCCGGGTGCCCGAGCTGGTGCCAATCCGGTACGGGCGGATGCTGGTCTCGCCGTTCACCTTCTACCGCGGCGCCGCGCTGATCATGGCTTCCGACCTGGCGGGTACCCCGGACTCGGGGATAGCCGTGCAGCTGTGCGGGGACGCGCACCTGTCGAACTTCGGGGTGTTCGGCACGCCGGAGCGGCGGATGCTGTTCGACATCAACGACTTCGACGAGACCCTGCCCGGGCCATGGGAGTGGGACGTTAAGCGGATGGCGGCAAGCTTTGAGGTGATGGGCCGCTTCCGTGGCTTCTCACCGGCCGACCGGCGTGCGGTGGTCATGGCCGGGGTCGCTGAATACCGGGACCGGATGCGGCAGGCTGCCAGGGTGGGCACCCTGGACGCCTGGTATGACCACCTGGAGGCCGGGAAGCTGCTCAACCTGGTCCGCCAGGAAGTGCGGGTCAGACGGCTGGACAAGAAGGAGGCCCGCCGGGCTAAGCGGCATGTGGCCGAGGCCTACACCCACGACAGCACCCGGGTATTCGCCAAGCGGGCCAGCGAGTTCGGCGGCGAGTTGCGGATCGTGCCCGACCCGCCGCTGATCGTCCCGGTCGAGGACCTGATCGTCCCCGGGTCGGAGTGGGCGGACCCCACCCCGCTGATCAAAAAGCTGCTCGCCTCTTACCGACGTACGCTGGGGCGTCATGGCCACCCGGTTGAGGAATTCAGTTACGTCCACGCGGCCCGCAAGGTCGTGGGCGTAGGCAGCGTCGGCACCCGCTGCTACATCCTGCTGCTGCTGGGCCGCGACCACAACGACCCGTTGTTCCTGCAGGTGAAAGAAGCGCAAGAATCGGTGCTGGAGCGATTCGCGGGCAAGAGCCAGTATGCCAACCACGGCGAGCGGGTGGTGACCGGCCAGCGGCTGATGCAGGGCGCGACCGACATCTTCCTGGGCTGGCAGCGGATCAAAGGGCTGGACGGGGAGACCCGCGACTACTATGTGCGCCAGTTCCACGACTGGAAAGGCAGCGCCGACGTGGACCGGCTGCTCGTGCCCGGCGCCACGGTTTATGCGCGGATCTGCGGCGCGACCCTGGCCCGGGCCCACGCCCGCTGGGGGGACCGCATCGCGATCGGCTCCTACCTGGGCAAGAGTGACGCCTTCGACCAGGCAGTCGCGGACTTCTCCGCCGTTTACGCCGACCAGAACGAGCGCGATTACCAGGCGATCACCGCGGCCGTGAACTCAGGCCGGCTGAGCGCGCAAACCGGCCTGTAAGACGCGGTCAGCGGGTGGACTCAGCGATGTAAGTGCCGGCGTCGCTGCAGGCGGCATCCTGCTAACGTCGCCCGTTATCACCTGCCGGGGATGAGCCCCTTCGGGGGTGACTCGGCTTTACTTACCGCATGGTGGTGTTTTTCGGCTTCGGGCCAGGCCATCCAGAGGATCAGGGCGAGGTCGCGCCGTGCGTGTGCCCGAACTGTCATAACCAGGTGTTCCTCCACCACGTCCGTTCGAAGAAGTCGGTGCGCCTGTACTTCGTGCCCGTCGTGCCCTATGGGACGGACGACTACCTGGTCTGTCCGGTCTGCAGCCAGGGCCTTCAACTCAGCAACACGCAACTGCGTTACACGCGCTCGATGTCCGACGCGACTGCATCGTTTCGCGCCGGGCGGCTTACCCAGTCTCGGTACATGGCGCAGGTCGAGCGGTTCTGGCGTCAGCTCAAGGTGAACCCCGCAGGCCAGCAGCTCGTCACTCCAGCCAGCCCCGGTGCGGCCGCCCCTGCCCAGCCAGCCGTTCCCGTCACGTCACCCGCCGCTGCCCAGTCCCCGCGTGCGGCTGCGGATGACCAGACGTCGTGGATATCGCAACTGAACGAGCTGACCCGGCTGCACGACCAGGGGGTACTTTCCGACGCTGCCTTTGCGGCGGCCAAGCAACGCATCCTGGAACAGAAGATGCAGCCTCAGCCGCCGGGACCGACGGCATCATCGCCGGCTCCGCCGCCAGTCAGCTAAGGCGCTCATGGCCAGCGCTGGCAGATGGCCCCCGCTACTGGCGGTGCGACTCCAGGAACGTGCCCAGCCGCCCGATGGCGTCGTCGAGTACGTCCACGGCGGTCAACACCAGCGGCAAGCTGCCACAGCCCGACACGCCGCCCAGCAGCACCATTGCACACCAGCAGCCGCCTTGGGGGGCGGGGCAACAACACCTTTGGAAGTATGCGGCGCGTAGACCGCGGGGCCGTCGCTGGTGACGTCCAGCCATCCGCTGAAGATCCGGGGACTGAGCCCGACCAGCTGCGGCCGGGAGGCATGGGCGAGTATGCCTGCGCGGCGGCCTCCCGGGGGAAGCAGTCCGCCAGGTACCACCAGCCGCAGGCCCGCAGCATCATGCCCGGCGACTTCCACCGGGACCACCACCGGGAACCCGTCGGCGCCCCGGTAAGCCAGCACCCGAGGCGGGAGCATGGCGAACGCGCCCGGCGGCGCGGTCTATCATCCGCGCGAGGGCCGGTGCCGAACGGCGGCGGCTGCGGGGCACCAGTACCGGGCCAGGGCGCTCCGGTCACCTCCATGCGCGCCGAAGGCGGCCCAGGACCGGCCAGGGACCATCCGATCGACGGCGATATCCACGAATACCCGCTCAAAGTAATACGCACGCAGCATGCCGGTCCCACGCCGGGCCGCGCACGGCCGCGCGCTCAAGCTCTGGCTGTCACTGCGCTACCACGGGTTCGGCCAGTTCCGCGAGGCGATCCGCGAGGACCTGCGGCATGCGCAGCTGCTGGCCCGGCTCATCGCCGCCGAGCCCGCGCTGGAGCTGCTGGCGCCGGTCGAGCTCAGCACCGTGTGCTTCCGCTGGAAGGCGGCCGGCCCGGGGGACGCGGACCAGCGCAACGCCGCGATTCTGCGCGAGGTATCCCGCCGCGGCCGCGTGTGCCTGTCCAACGCCAGCATCCGCGGCGCATTTGCCCTCCGCGCGTGCATCGTCAACCACCGCACGACCGACGCCGACATCACCGCCGTCGTGCAGGAAGTCCTGGCCGCCGCAGCCGCCACCGCCTGACCGAGACCTTCCTGCACGCACCGACCGGTTGCGAAGGACCTGCCGATTCTGGGAGCGAAACGGGAGCGGGACTTCGTGCGTTAAGCGGTTTGGCTGGCTGGCTGGGGCGATCGCCGCCTGAGCGTCGCGGACTCCTGCCAGGCGCGCGAAACCGAGGGCAAAGTCGACGAGATGGGCCTGGGTATGACGCAGTTCACTGCGGCAGGCAATGTTGTACGGCCAGGCGGATTCCTGGCCGTCAGGGTGCGCTTTCTCGAACTCGCGCAACCGCGGGTGCCACTTCGACAGGAATGGCCGCAGTTCGTGGTTGAGCATGGTGACGGCCAGGTGCTCGACGGTCTGGCCGCCCGAGACTGGCACCGAAGGCCGGCTGGCCTTGAGCGTGTCCCGGACCGCCGCGCTCCTCGCGTGACGACCTTTAACGGGCAGGAACCAAGGGCAGGGATCCGGGCATGCCTTTGCGGCTAGCGCGGGAGGAGCCGGAAGCCGGGCCGTGGCGGGTCGAGTTGCTGAGCGCCGTCATCGAAGTGCTGATGCGGCCCGGCCCGGGCCGGGCCATTGACGGCCGTCCGGTCATCCTGGCGGTAGACGGCCGCAGCAACAACGGCAAGACCACGCTGGCGGCGCGGATCGAGGCGGCAGTCCCCGGATCGGCGGTCGTTCATACCGACGACATCGCGTGGCAGCACTCCCGCTTTGGCTGGGCCGATCTGCTGATCGGCGGGATCCTGGAGCCCGTGCACCAGGGCCGGGCCGTCAGCTACCGCCCGCCGCGCTGGACCGAGCACGGCCGGGAGGGATCCATCGAGGTTCCGGCCGGCTGCCCGCTGCTGGTGATCGAGGGGGACGGTGCCGGGCGCCGCGAGGTGACGCACCTGATCGACGCGCTGATCTGGGTGCAGTCCGACGAGCGCGGGGCTGAGCGGCGAGCGCTCGCCCGCCGGGCCAGCCCGGACCCGATCGACCGGGCCAACCAGCCCGCCGGCGGGCCGCCTCCCGCCGACGCCGACGCCGAGTGGATGGCCGAGGAGAGACCCTTCAACACCGCCCAGCGGACCTGGGAACGGGCCAGCATCATCGTCTGCGGCACCCCGCAGATCCGCTGCGACCCGGTCACCGAAATCGTCGTCGCACCGTCGCCCGGCCCGGCTGGCTGAGCACACCCGGCTACTGGCGGTACGTCTCCAGGAACGTGCCCAGCCGCCCGATGGCGTCGTCGAGTACGTCCACGGCGGCCAGGAACACCAGCCGCAGGTGGTCGGCCGACGGCAGGTTGAAGCCGGTGCCGTGGGAGAGCAGCAGGTGCTGCTGCTCCAGCAGGTCGATCACCATCTGCTCGTCATCGGCGATCTTGTGGACCTCCGGGTCGAGCCGCGGGAACAGGTACAGCGCGCCGAGCGGCTTGACGCAGTCAACGCCCGGGATCTCGTTCATCTTCTGCCAGGCCCGGTCGCGCTGCTCGCGCAGCCGCCCGCCCGGCGCCAGCAGGTGCGCGATGCTCTGCCCGTCGCCGCCGAGCGCGGTCGCGACGGCGTACTGGGCCGGCACGTTCGGGCACAGCCGCATGTTGGCCAGCAGTTCCAGCCCTTCGAGGTACTCGGCGGCGTCCTGCTTGGGTCCGGAAACCACCAGCCAGCCCGAGCGGAAGCCCGCCAGCCGGTAGGTCTTCGACAGCCCGCACATGGTCAGCACCAGCAGGTCGGGGGCCAGCGCGGCGGCGCATTCGTGCACCGCGTCCTCGTACAGGATCTGGTCGTAGATCTCGTCGGACAGCACCAGCAGCCCATGCCGCCGGGCCAGCTCAAGCAGCCCGAGCAGGGTGTCCCGCGAGTACACGGCACCGGTCGGATTGTTCGGGTTGATGATCACCAGCGCCCGGGTCCGCGGCGAGATCTGCGCGGCCACGTGCTCAAGATCGGGAGCCCAGCCGGCTTCTTCATCGCAGCGGTAGTGCACGGCGCGCCCGCCGCAGAGGCTGACCGCCCCGGTCCACAGCGGATAGTCCGGGCTGGGCACGAGCACCTCGTCGCCGGTGTCCAGCAGCGCCTGCAGCGCCATCACGATGAGCTCCGACACGCCGTTGCCGAGGAACACGTCATCGGGCCCGACCCCCGGCACGCCGCGGCTCTCGTACGACTGCGCGACCGCGAGCCGGGCCGGGTAGATGCCCCGGGCGTCGCTGTAGCCCTGCGCGTCGCCGATGCTGCGCACCACGTCGCGTAGCACCGCGTCCGGAGCGCCGATCCCGAAGGCGGCCGGGTTGCCGAGGTTGAGCTTGAGGATGTCGTGCCCGGCGGCCTCCAGCTGCCGGGCGCGGCGCAGCACCGGTCCCCGGATGTCGTACCGGACGTTCTGCAGCCTGCTGGCCTGCGACACCATGTCGGCCTGCCCCTCCTCGGTCAAGTGGCCCATCGTGCCCGAAGAGGGCGTGGTCGCGCATCGTAATTAACGCGGAGCGTGCAGTTTATCCGCCGCGCGTGGCCGCCGGCGCCGTCAGGGCGCGCTCTCGCGATCGGCCGGCGTCCGCAGCGGAGGGTCGGGCCGTCGGCGGCCGTCGCCGGGAATGCTCGCCGGCGGGTCAGGATGCCCGGCCAGCAGATCCTGCAGCCAGATTTTCGCCCGCTCCACCGGCCGGCGAAAGCGCCGCTCGCGGTACTCGGCCTTGGCGAGCTTCCGCGGCCGGGCATGGTAACGCCACCGGGCCCACGGCGAGCCGGGCCGGGCGATCCGGATCGCGCCGACGAAGAACAGGACGGGCACGAACACGCCGGCCAGGCCGGTCCAGATTTTCCCCTTGAGCAAGGTGACCGTGGCCAGCAGGAAAAAAACGACAACCGCGATAACGAGCACGGCGGCCGCATCGCCAGTACTGGGGAGCTCCAGGTAATCCGCGAGGTCGTAGACCCCGACCGGGCTGACGCCGAGCAGCAGCAGCGCGGTGATCCCGGCGGCCACGAAGACCGCGTCGATCGACAGTCGCCCCGCGCTGGTCCAGTACACGTCACGCAGGTGCAGCATGACCGCGAACTCGTCCAGCACCAGCGCGGTGCCGAGCCCGAAGACCGTCGCGGCCGTCGCCCGCCAGCCCACCGGATCGATCGGCACGGCGAGCTCGGCCACTCCGCCCACCACCATCAAGACGACCCCGAAGACCATGTGATGAACGTGCAGATCGCCGGGCGTGACGTTGCCTGGCCACCAGCGCACTTCGGCGCGGATCAGCCGGACCGACAGCCGGATAAGGCCGAAACTGACGACGAAGGCGACGAAAAAGCAGAACAGCGGCAGCCGCCCCGTGTGCACGATCTGCGTCGCGAACCAGCCGGACATAAGCCGCCCAAACCTGCTAGGACGTTGCGGAGATGGCAGCCACGACCGCATGCGCCGCCCGCACCAGGTCGTCGGGCGAGACCTCGATTTCCAGGCCGCGCCTCCCCCCGCTGCAGAATACCGTCGCGAACTCCAGCGCGGCGGAGTCGATGACCATCGGCAGGCGCTTGCGCTGGCCCAGCGGCGAGATGCCGCCTGCCACGTAGCCGGTGGCCCGCTCGGCCGCGGCCAGGCCGGCCAGGGCCGCGCGCTTGCCGCCGGCCGCCGCGGCCAGTGCCTTGAGATCAAGCTGCCGGGCGACCGGCACGACGCCCACGGTCAGCCGGCCGTCGACATCAGCGACCAGCGTCTTGAATACCCGTCCGGGCGGCACGCCGAGCGCGTCACTCGCTTCCAGTCCGTAGGACCCGCGCCGGGGGTCATGCTCATAGTGGTGCACGGTGTGCGCGATGCCCTCCCTGGCCAGCAGCGCGGTCGCCGGAGTACCACGTCCTGCCACGTCAGTCACCTCAGCTCATCAGGGTCGCAGCTTCGGCCTGGAGCCAGCCAATGTACTTCAGGCCGCGACCCGGTCAGTAGCGATCCTCCCAGCTAGCCAGCCAGGGAACCGCGTAGGTTATAGCCCGGCCACCAGGTAGCACGACGACTGGACGGGAGCTGCCACCGATGCCAGACCGGGCGGAGCCGGTCCCGCGGATGTCCTGGGCCCAGGCCTGCGCCAGGCGCCTGGACCGGCACGCGCTGTCTGCGCCGCTGGCGGACGCGGACCCGGCTGGCATCGTCACGGCGATGTGCGGCGCGCACGCCCAGGTGCTGACCGCGGCGCAGTGGTCCATCGGGCTCCGGCTGCCCGGCAGCACCCGCGGCGATGTCGAGGCGGCCCTGTGGACCGGCCGGAGCCTGGTGAAGACGTTCGGGCCGCGTGGCACCGTGCACCTGCTGCCCGCCCGCGACCTGCCCATGTGGACCGCGGCGCTGTCCGCGGTGCCGTCTCGGCCGAGCTCCTTTCCCGACGCCGTGGGGCTGACGCCCGGGCAGAAGAACGCGGTCATCGGGGCCATCTCGGACGCGTTGCTGCAAGCCGAGCTGACCGTCGATGAGCTGACCGACGCGGTCGTCGCCCGCACCGGCTCCTGGGCCGGTGACCTGGTTGTGCCCGCGTTTGCGGGGCTGTGGCCGCGGTGGCGCCAGGCGCTGCCGGGGGCCGGGATGTCCGGCGTGCTGTGCTTCGGGCCCAGCCGCGGCCGGAAGGTGACGTACACCAGCCCGCGCCGGTGGCTGCCCGGCTTCCAGCCGGCCGAGCCGGAACCTGCGCTGGCCGAACTCGTCCGCCGTTACCTGTCCGCCTACGGGCCGGCCACGCCCGTGCGGTTCGCGCAATGGCTGGGCGCGCCGCGGCGGTGGGCGGCCGGGCTATTCGGCTCGCTGTCCGGCCAGCTGCAGCAGGTCGAGCTGGCCGGAGCGGCGGCCTGGCTGCCAGCCGGGGACGCCGCCGTGCCGCCCGCGCCGCCTGGCGGGCTCCGGCTGCTGCCGTACTTCGACGCCTACGTGGTCGCCTGCCACCCCCGCGAGCTGCTCTTCCCCGGCCGCGCCGCCGGGCGTGCGCTGAGCCCGAGCGGCCAGGCCGGGACCTTCCCGGTGCTGCTCATCGACGGGACGGCCGGGGGAGTGTGGCACCAGCGCCGTTCCGGCCGGAAGCTGGACATCACCGTCGAGCCGCTTGGCCGGCTGGCCGCCAGCCAGCGCCGTGAGCTCGACGGCCAGGTCGAGCGCCTCGGCGAATTCCTCGGCGCCGAGCCCCGGCTGACCATCGGCCCGGTCACCGTGGGCAGCCACGCATGATCCCCGGCCGGAGCCAGCCGGGGACGGGCCAGCCAGACGGGACGGACGCCTCATGTGGCTTCACCAGTATCGGAGGTCACGCGGGCTTGCTGACAACGACGATCTTCGTAATCTGCGGGATCAGGATCAGCGATGAAACGCTCACGAATCCCTGCTCGACCAGGAGAACGCTCAAGGTCGCGGCGCTGTGAGCAGGGTTCGAAGCTCGCCGACCGCGGCAATAGCGCTTTGATCATCGTCGGCGCACGAGATCACGTTAAACGCTGAGCAGCCGGCCTCAATATAAGGGCTCAGGAACTCCGCGACGTGCTCTGGCGTGCCGTAGGGCGAGTAGCGCTCGAACGGCTCGAATGGCATCTGGTAGAAGTTCTGCATCTGCGTAGCCAGTAGCTCGCGTGCGGCCTCACGCTTGGAGGCAAAGCCGCACCACACGTTGAGCGCATGCTCGAACCCGCTCGGATCTCGGCCGGCCTCCGTGGCCCCCCGGGTGATTTGATCACACACCGTTGCGTACCGACGTGGGGAGACCCAGATCCCGAGCCAGCCGTCGCCGAGCCGCGCGGCGCGGCTAACCGCCGCCTCTGATCGTCCGCCGACGATCAGAGGTATCCGCGGCGACGGCGCGGGCACGATCAGTGCGTCCTGGAGCGAGAAGAACTCGCCGTCGAACGTAACCGGCGTGCCGTCGGCCAGCCTGCGCAGGATCTGAAGACATTCGTCCATCTGGCGTCCACGCGTCTTCGGGTCCACGCCGCAGATCTCGATCTCGTGGCGGTCCTCGCCGCCGATACCGATGCCGAGCGTGAGCCGGCCAGGCGCCAGCTGCGCGATGGTAGCGAGCTGCCGGGCGACCGGAACCGGGTGACGCAACGGCAGCAGGTACAGCCCGATGTAGACCGGCAGTTCATCCTGAGCAGCGAGCATGGAGGTCGCTGTGATCAGGCCGTCCGAGCCCGCTCCCACGAAGAAGCTCACGTGGTCGCCGACGCACAGGTGGTCGACGCCCTGGTCGGCAGCGCGAGCGAGCATCGCACGCAGCCGCTCGGAGCCACCGCTGAGAGTTCCTTCTAGCGGGAAAAGCCCGACGCGGACGCTAGCCATGGATGAATCTTCACATATCGCGGATGCCCGGCGATCGTGGAGTACAGCATCGCTCGGCGCTGGCCTTCCTGCCCTGAGCTGCCCCGGAGCCAGCCGTCCGGCTCAGCCCGGGCCGGCTTCGGGCGCTCGCCCGGCCAGGGTGCGGTGCGGCCGCGGCCGCACCGGCGTTCATGCCCCTGACGTCAGGCTGCCCTGACGGCCGCCGGCCGCCTGGCCACCCAGACGACCTTGCTGGCGCGGACGCTGAGGTCGCCGCGCCGCAGGACGCCGTCCGGCCCGTCGCTGTCGATGAGGGTGTCGAGCGCGGCCAGGTCGTCGGCACTGACCCGGCCGTCCAGGCCGGAGCGGATGCGCTGCAGGGACAGCTGGGCGTAGCGGCCGGTCGAGGCGGCAAGCGGGGGCCTCAGCTCGATGGCGAAGGGCCGCTCGGCCTCGATGGTGAAACCGGCCTGGCGCAGCGGCGGGCCCCAGTCGGAGCCCAGATGCGGTAGCTCGCTGGCCAGTCCCTCGGCCAGGGTGGCATGGCAGCGGGCTTCGAGTTCGGGGCGGCCGAAGCCGAGATCGTCGGGCAGGAAGCGCGGGAAGGCGCCCGTCTCGGCCACCGCCAGCAGCCCGCCCGGGCGGATCGCGGCGAAGACCTCGGCGAGGACGCGATCGGGATCGGCCATGTGGTGCAGGGACATGGACGCCCACGCCAGGTCGACGGTGCCGATGGCGGGCCACGCCGCGTCCAGGTCCGCCTGTTCGGTGCGGACCCGGTCGGCCAGGCCGAGATCGCGGGCCTTGTCCCTGAGCCGGTCAAGCAGCTGCCCGGATCTGTCCAGGGCGATCACGTCGGCTCCCTCGAAGCGCTGGAGCAGGGCGAGGGCGCCGGTACCGGTACCGGCACCCAGGTCGAGGATCCGGCGGCAGGGCAGATCGGCGGCCAGTTCGCGAACCCAGCCGGTTATCTCGGACAGAAACGAGTGCAGTACCTCGCCGTCAAGGTCCAGCAGCTCGGCCATGGCCGCCCAGTCGGTCTCGGCTGCGGAGTCGGTCCCGGCGGCGTGCTGGTGCTGGTGGTGGTTTCCCATGCTCCGACCTTACGGTGCCATGCGCTTATGGCATAGCATCTTGCGTATGACGCAAGACGGTAATCTGGACGGCCTGGTCCGCCAGCGGATCAGGGGGCTGCGCGCGGCCCGCGGCTGGTCGCTCGATGACCTGGCCGCCCGCTGCTACCTGAGCCCGTCCACGCTGAGCCGTATCGAGACCGGTCACCGGCGGATCGCCCTTGACCAGCTGGCCCCGATCGCCCGGGCGCTGGGCACCACTCTCGACCAGCTGGTCGAGTCCGCTGACGACGACGACGTGGTGATCAGGCCGCAGCGAGACGCGGCGCGCGGAGTGACCACCTGGATGCTGTCCCGGGAGCCCGGGCCGCACGGCGTATCCGTGGCCAAGATGCGCATCACCAGGCCGGAACCCCGGCGCGGCGCGGTGGAGCTGCGGGTCCATCCCGGCCGGGACTGGTTCACCGTCCTGTCCGGGACCATCGTGCTGCTGCTGGGAGAGCGGACCATCCTGGTCGAGGCCGGCCAGGCGGCGGAGTTCTCCACGATGATCCCCCATGCCTTCGGGGCCCACGGCGGGCCAGCCGAGGTCCTGTGCATCTTCGACCACGACGGACAGCGCACCCATCTCCGCCCCTCCCCGAAGGAGGAAACGCGCATTCCTCAGCCATGAGGCAGTTGTCTCTGACGAGAAACTGATAAAATTGACTGAACAATCAAACAATTTGTTAATGGCAGTCAAACAATGGCCATCGGCAGTGCCGCATCCCTGGAGGCCGCAGCGATGAATAAGCTCCGCTGGCGTCACGTTGCCGTCCCCGCCGCGCTGATGTGCTGTGCCGGGGCGCTCGTGGTCGGCTCGGCCCCGATGGCCCTGGCCACGGCCGGGCAGGCAGTCTCCCGGGCTGACCGGGCCGGCCCCCTGGCCCGGGCGGTCGCCGGGCCCGGGACCAACCTGCTGCTCAATCCGGGTGCGCAGGCGGGCGATGTGTCCGCGCAGGGCTGGGACGCCGTCACGATCCCGGGCTGGCGGGTGACCAGCGGCCTGCCGACCGTCGTGCGGTACGGCACGCCGCGATTCCCGCGCGCCGGGCGCTGGCCGGCCGCGCGCGGCGGGCACCTGTTCGCGGGCGGCGCGGGCGGCACGGCACGGCTGCGGCAGCAGGTCGCGCTGCGGCCGGCGGCCGGCCACGCCCTGCCCGCCGGCACGCGATACCGGCTGTCGGCGTGGCTCGGCGGCACCACCCGGAGCCGGGCCGCCGTGCGGGTGACGTTCCTGTCCGCGGCCGGGCGGGTGCTCGGCCGGCGCGCGATCGGCTCGCCCGGCCGGAGCTGGCGGAAAGGCGGGCTGGCCAGCCGGATGGCGGCGGGCCCGCTGCCGCCGGGGACGGCCAGCGCCCGGGTCACGCTGGTCCTGGCCACATCGCTGACCGACATCGACGGGCCGGACGCGCCGCTCGTGGGCTATGACCGGGCCGTCGCCGATGACCTGCGGTTCAGCGTCTCCGCCGCGGTCCGCCGCCCGCCGCCGCTCACCCCGTCGCGGGCCCGCGTCCCGCGCTACCAGCACGTGTTCCTCTTTTACTTCGAGAACGAGGGCTACCAGTCGATCATCGGCAATACGAGGAAGGCCCCGTTCCTCAACAGCCTGCTGCCCAAGGCCAGTGTGCTCGCCGACTTCTTCGCCGAGGAGCACCCGAGCGACGGCAACTATCTCGCCCTGGCCGGCGGCAGCACGTTCGGCATCCCGCTGGACGACCCGCTGGAGGAGAACCCGCACTACACGATCCATGCCCGCAACATCGGCGACCTCGTGGACGCGGCGCACGAGACCTGGAAGGGCTATCTGCAGAGCGCGGCAGGCCCGTGCGACAACACGGTGCACAAGTACTACTGGGACGACGACCTGCCGATGACGTACTTCGCCGACGTCCGCGACCGGCCCGCCTACTGCGCCGCCCACATGGTCCCGCTGCAGTCGCTGCGGACCGACCTGGCCAGCACGGCCAGCACGCCAAGCTTCTCCTGGGTGAGCCCCAATGACTGCGCCGACATGGAGGGCTGCGGGATCCGGGCCGGGGACGATTTCCTGGCCCGGGAGCTTGGCGCCATCATGCGCTCGCCGGCCTGGCGGACCCAGCGGTCGCTGGCCATCATCACCTTCGATGAGGACCATTACGACCATCAGCGCCCGGCTCAGCGCGTGCCCACGCTCATCCTCGGGTCATCCGGCGTCCGGCGAGGCTACGTGTCGCACGCCCGGTACACGCACTACAGCCTGCTCAGGACCATCGAGGCCGCGCTCGGGCTCGGCACGCTGACCAGGAACGACCGCTACGCCCAGCCGGTGAGCGACGTGTTCGGGCCGTCATCGCCCGCGCGGCACGCGGGCCCGGCCGCGGCCCGGCCGGTGACCCGGCGCGCGGCGGCCAAGCGCGCGGCGGCTAGCCGCCCGGTACCGGCCCGGGCGGGCCGCAAGCCTGCGTCAGCGGGGACGGCCCGGCCGCGGGCCCGGCACCGGCAGCAGACGGCCTTCGTGGCGAACTCCGTCTCCGGCACGGTCACGCCCGTGGGCCTGGCCACCCGGCGGGCCGGCCGGCCGATCAGGGTCGGTAAGGATCCGGAGGCGATCGCGGTCACTCCGGACGGCCGGACCGCCTTCGTGGCGAACGCGGGCTCGGGCACGGTCACGCCGATCGACACCGTCACCCGGCGGGCGGGCCCGCCGATCAGGGTGGAGCGCGGCCCGGGCGCGATCGCGGTCACCCCGGACGGCCGGACGGCCTACGTGGCGAATTCCGGCTCGGGCACGGTCACGCCGATCAGCACCGCTTCCCGGCGGGCGGGCCCGCCGATCAGGGTGGGGACGGATCCGCAGGCGATCGCCGTCACGCCCGACGGCCGGACCGCGTACGTCCTGGACTGGGGGAGCGCGGCCGTGACGCCGATCGATACCGCCACCGGCCGGGCCGGCCCGCCCATCCCGGTGGGCGCCTACCCGGACGCGATCACGATCGCGCCGGATGGCGCCACCGCCTACGTCGCCAGCTACGGCTCGGACACGGTCACCCCGATCACCGTCGCCACCGGCCGTCCCGGCCGCGCCGTCCCGGCCGGCCAGGCGCCGGACGCCCTGGCCGTGACGCCCGACGGCCGGACCGTCTACGCGGTCGGCGGCGACTCCGATGCGGTCACTCCGATCACCGCGGTCACCGGGCACGCCGGGCACCGCATCCCGGTGGGGTACTCCCCGGCCGCGATCGCGATCTCCCGCTCCGGCCGGACGGCGTTCGTCGTGAACACGATCTCTGGCACGGTGACGCCGGTGAGCACCAGGACCGGGCGGGCCGGCCGGCCGATCCCGGCCGGCCTGTTCAACTACCCGACCGCCATCGTGCTCGCCCCGTCCGGCAGCACCGCGGTGGTGATCGGCACCTACGGCGGCCAGGTGGCGCTGATCAACACCCGCACCCGGCACGAGGTCGCCCGGATCAACGTCGGGAGCTTCCCGGTCGCCGTCGCGATCGCGGGCTGAGTCCGGCAGAACCACCGGATCTGCGGGCTGGACCGGGTCCCTAGAGTAGGCGGGTGGCTGGCGATCAGCACTCAGATGGCACGGCGGGCGGTGCGGCGGGTGGCGGGCGCACGCTGGCGGACCGGCTGGCGGCGGCCGGGGTCAGCGACCGGGCCGAGCCGTGGGATGCGTGGCTGCAGCTGCGCGCGGCCGAGGGCAATCGCGCCACGGTCATCGATCTGTATGAGCTGTTCGCCGCATCCCAGCACGTTGCCGCGCACGAGTTGCCGGCCGCCACGCGGCTCAGCCTGGCCCGGCAGGCCATGGCGCAGATGTGGCCGGGCTTCGCCGTTACCGAGGGCTCGGAGCGGCCTAAGGTGCCGCTGGTCGTCGTCGACTACGACCCGGTCTGGCCGCAGACCTATGAACGCTGGCGGCAGCGGGTAGCCGCCGCGCTGGGCCGCACCGCCATCCGCATCGAGCATGTGGGCTCCACCTCCGTGCCGGGCCTGGCGGCCAAGCCGATTACGGATATCCAGGTGAGCGTCGCCGATCCCGGCCACGAGCCGAGCTACGTTCCCCCGCTGCAGGCGATCGGCCTGGTGCTGCGAAGCCGGGACGAGCTGCACCGTTTTTTCCGGCCGCCCGCGGGCCAGCCACACGAGGTGCACGTGCATGTTTGCGCCGCCGGGGGCCAGTGGGAGCGCGACCATCTGCTGTTCCGTGACTATCTGCGGGCTCATCCGGCCGCGTGCCTCCGGTACGCCGAAGCCAAGCGGGCCAGCGTCCGCCGCTGGAGCGACGACGGCTGGGCCTACACCGAGGCTAAGACCGGAGTCATCCTCGACGTCCTGGAACAGGCCGAGGACTGGGCGGTGGCCACCAACTGGGCGCCGCTACGGTGACCGGGTGATCAGCTACGAGTGGCGCGGGCGTTTCGGCAATGCGGCGATCAACGCGCTGCATGCCGAGGGCTTCGGCGGCCGGGTCCGGGCCGATGACTGGTGGGCGCAGGTGAACCGGCACAGCCTGGGCTGGGTGTGCGCCCGGGAAGGCCCTGACCTCGTCGGCTTCGTCAACGTCGGCTGGGACGGCGCCGTGCACGCGTTCATCCTCGACACCGTCGTCGCCCGTGGAGTGCAGCGGCGGGGGGTCGGCCGGGGCCTCGTCGCGCTGGCCGCTGAGCGCGCGCGGGAGGCCGGCTGCGAGTGGCTGCACGTCGACTTCGAAGACGGCCTGGGCCCGTTCTACTTCAGCGCATGCGGGTTCCGGCCGACGAATGCCGGGCTCATCGCCTTGTAGCCGCGGCGCTCACCGTCCGGCCGCAGCGGCGGCCCGGCGCCTGGCCAGCAGCATTCTCTTGGTGCCTCGCTGGTCATCCGAGGGGTCCTGCTGCGCGAGGACCGTGAAGCCGCCGGGCAGCAGCGAGGCCGGCTCGCCGGGATCCAGGCACCAGCCGGCGCACAGGCCAGGCCGCGTCCGCCGCGCCGCCGCCGTGAGCGCCTCCCAGCCGAGCAGGCCGCCCGCGGCGACCGCGTCCGCGGCCGCCGCGAAGACCGCGCGGTCCCAGTAACCGGTGCACAGCACCAGCGCGAAACGGCCCGGCGGCGGGCGCCACGCGGTCAGGTCGGCATGCACGGGCGTGATCAGATCGCCGATCCCGCGCCGCTGCGCCTCCCCGGCCAGCAGGCGCAGCGCGACCTCGGAGACGTCCACGGCCGTGACCTGGCGCCCGGCCGCCGCCGCCAGCAGCGCGCTGCCCGACGGCCCGCTGGCCAGTTCCAGGACGGGCCCGTCCGGCAGATCCAGCGACAGCGCCGCCGCGGCCAGCGGATGCGGGGCGAACGACCCGCCGAAGCCGTCCTCGTACCTGGCGTTCCACTTCAGCCGGTCCGGATGGCCGGCCAGTTCCGCGGGAACCTGGCCCATGCCAGGCACCATAGCGCCGCCGCACGGCATCCCCGGCGCGCCGTCCGGTACCACGGCGAAGGCATGGCCGGGCCCGGCCGCGGTCAGCTGATCCAGCGGATCCGCGTGGTGCCGATGGCCGGGTGGGGGAGCGTCCGCTCGACGACTGAGTACCTGGAGCTGTGATGCGCGGTGCGGAGAATGGCAACCACGCCGTCGGCCACCGGGCTCAGCTGGTAGAAGCGCATGGAGCAGGTTTCCTTCGTGCGCCGCCGGGGCCCCGTGCTGCCGAGGTGCAGCCGCCCGCCGGCCAGCGCGCAGGCGATTTTCACCGGTCCCGGATGACTGCGCCAGCGCAGCCGGCTGCGCCCGAATGGCGGCACCGTGAAGTGCGATTTCAGCAGCGAGTACACCGACAGGTGGCGTGCCTGGCGGAGTACGACGATGACGCCGTCGCTGCGCGGGTGCACCTGGCGGACGTGGATATTGCACACGACGAAAGCCGGGTTCGTGGTGGCTCCGGGGTCTCCCAGGTAGAGATGGCCGCTGACCCGGACGCAGTTCAGCCGGTGGACCGGCGCCGGGGCGGGCGACGCGGCCGCGCTGGCCGCCTGCAGCCCGGTCGCGGCCAGCAGCGTCACCCCGGCCAGCAGGACGGCAGATCCCTGCACGAAGCGATGCAATCCGGTTGCCATCTTTCCTCCCCTTGATCCTCACCACTTGTAGCACTCCTGCGGCGTCATTCGCCAGGGTCATGGCTGGTAATTGCAGCGGACAATCGCGGGTTCACGGCCTTCCCTGGGCGGAGGGAGCCGGCAGTGCGACAGTGGTGCACATGTCCGCCACGCCAATTGCCGATCACGCCCTGCTGTCCGACCGCCACTCGACCGCCCTGGTGACGACCAGCGGCTCGGTCGACTGGCTCACCTGCCCGCGCTTTGACAGCCCGTCGGTGCTGGGCCGGCTGCTCGGCGATGATGCCGGGCACTGGCAGTTGTCCCCGGTCGGCCACTGGACCAGCAGCCGGCGCTACCTCGACCGGACGCTGGTGCTGGAGACGACCTTTAGCACCGCGGGCGGCACCCTCGTGCTGACCGACGCGATGGCGCTCGGCCCGGATAACGTCGGGCACCGGATCGGCACCGACGTGCCGCACCTGCTGGTCCGCAAGCTGGCCTGCACCGACGGCGAGGTCGAGGTCGAGGTCGACTACCAGCCCCGGCCCGAGTACGGGCTGATCGTGCCGCTGCTCCACCATGTCGAGGGCGGCATCACCGCGCGCGGCGGCGCCGAGTGGCTGGTCCTTACCGCTGACGGCCTGAGGATCGACGGCGCGCGCGCCCACGGGCGGCGCAAGTTGCGCGCTGGGCAGGAGGTCTACCTCGCCATGCACCGTTCAACGCTGGAGCAGACCCCGGCTCACGTGTGGTCGCAGGCGGACCTGGCGGCGGTCCTGACCCGCACCGTCGAGGCGTGGCATTCGTGGTCGGCCCTGCATCAGACGTATGACGGCCCGTGGGCCGACCTCGTGCACCATAGCGGCCTGGTCCTGCAGGGGCTCTCCTTCCAGCCGAGCGGTGCCATCGTCGCCGCGGCCACGACGTCGCTGCCGGAGCGCGCCGGCGGGGAGCGCAACTGGGATTACCGCTACACCTGGGTGCGCGACTCGAGCTTCACCATGGAGGCCCTGTGGGTGGCCGCGTGCCCGACCGAGGCCAGCAACTTCTTCGCGTTCATGACCACGGCGGCCGCCTCGTCAGTTGGCCCGGACACCGGATTGCAGATCATGTTCGGCGTCGGGGGAGAGCACGACCTGTCCGAGCGCGAGCTCGGGCACCTGCCGGGCTGGCGCGACAGCCGCCCGGTCCGGGTCGGCAACGGCGCGTGGAACCAGCAGCAGATCGACGTGTACGGCGAGGTGCTCGGGGCGGCGAGACGGCTTTCTGACTACCTTTCCGGGCTTGACGACGACACCAAGCGCTACCTGGTGGCGTGCGCCGACGCGGCCGCCGCGCACTGGAAGGAGAAGGACCGGGGCATCTGGGAGGTGCGCGGCGATCCTCAGCACTTTCTCTACTCCAAGGTCATGTGCTGGGTCGCGCTCGACCGGGCGGTAGCGCTCGCTGACCTCATCGACGCCGGCGACCGGGTCGGCCAGTGGAAGGAGACGCAGAACGAGATCTTCCAGACCGTGGTCCGTGACGGCTGGAGCGAGCAGGCTAACGCGTTCACGCAGTACGTCGGCAGCACGGCGCTTGATGCCGCCAATCTGATGATGGCGAACGTCGGCTTCCTCCCGGCCGACGACCCGCGGATGCTGGCGACGATCAACGCGATCGACGCGCACCTCACCGATGACCGGGGGCTCGTCTACCGCTACCGGGCGGAGCAGGGCGTCGACGGCCTGGCCGGCGGGGAGGGCACCTTCCTGCTGTGCACCTTCTGGCTGGCCCAGGCGCTCGCCCTGGCCGGACAGGTGGACCGGGCCCGTGCGGTGTTCGAGCGGGCGATCGGCTTCGTGAACGACGTCGGCCTGCTCGCCGAGGAGGCCGACGCCGTTTCGGGTGAGCTGCTCGGCAACTTCCCGCAGGCCTTCAGCCACATCGGGCTGGTCAACGCCGCCTGGGCGATCTCCGAGGCAGAGCGCGCCCGGACTCCCGACTAGAGGTGTGCTGATGCTGACAACTGGCGCTCGCTGCTAGCGCGGATCGCGCCGCGCGCCTTCTGGCCAGATCACCCGAACGGAACGTCGTAGCTGCGAACATTGCTGATGTTCGTACGCACATGTCTAGTGTATCTTTGAGCTCATGGATGCGTCGCAACGTCTGAGCGGGCTGATTGAGGTCTTGCGCCGGGACGGCCGGGTCGATGTCGCAGCTGCGGCCGCCGAGTTCGGCACGGCCGAGCTGACGATCCGCCGCGACCTGGAAGTGCTCGCCGAGCGCGGGATGGCGCGGCGGGTGCGGGGCGGCGCGGTGAACCTGCTGATGCGGGGCGAGGAGTTGCCGTTCGCGATGCGCGCGATCGAGGCCGTGGACAGCAAGCGGCGGATCGCCGCGGCGGTGGCGGACATGATCGCCGACGGCGAGGCCGTCGGCCTGGACAGCGGTACCACGGTCGCCGAGACGGCACGGGCGCTGGCCGGCCGGCGGCTGACGGTGATGCCGCTGTCGCTGCATGCGGCGATGGCGCTGGCCGCATCTGCGTCGGTCCGGCTGATGCTGCCGGGGGGCGAGGCCCGTCCCGGGGAGCTGGCCATGGTGGGCCCGCTGGCCCTGGCCGGGATCGCGGCCCTGCGCTTTGACACCGTCGTGCTGGGCTGCTGCGGGGTGTCACCCGAAGGTCGCGTCATGGCCCACGACCTAGGCGACGCCGCGGTCAAGCAGGCGCTGCTGGCCTCGGGCAGTCGCAGTGTGCTCGCCGTGGACGGCGCCAAGTTCGGCCGGGGAGCGCTGGCGGTGGTCTGCGAGCTAGCCACGTTCGACGTGGTCGTCACCGACGACAGGGCCCCGGCGCCGGCCGTGGAGGCGCTCCAGGCCGCAGGGGTGGAGGTGCGCCGTGCCTGACCCGAAGCCGCAGGCCATCACGGCCGCCGGCCGCTCGGTGCGCTGGCCGCGGATCGCCGTCACCACGGTCTTCGTCGTCCACGGACTGCTGTTCGCGTCCTGGACCGCCCACATTCCCGACGTCAAGGCCCACCTCGGCCTGACCGACGGCACGCTCGGGTTCGCGCTGCTAGGCGCCCCGGTCGGCTCGGTGATCGCGATGATCGCCGCATCCTGGCTGCTGCCCAGGGTAGGCAGTCGCCGGATCGTGCAGGTCGCCCTGGTCGGCTACTGCGCGGCCGGGCCGCTGGTCGGGCTCACCGGCAGTCTGCCCGCGCTGTTCGCGGCGCTGTTCGCCTGGGGCGCGTTCCAGGGCACCCTCGACGTCGCGATGAACACGCAGGCCATCGCCGTCGAGCGAAAGGAGCGGCGGGTGCTGATGTCCGGACTACACGGCAGCTGGAGCATCGGCGCATTCGCCGGCGCCGGCATCGGCGCGCTAGCCGTCGCCGCCGGCGTCACTCTCAGCGTCCAGTTGCTTGTCCTGGGCACGATCGCGCTGCTCGCGGCCGGGCTGCTCGCCGCGCGGATGCTGCCGCCCGCCGCAGAACAACCCGATCGCCCCAACGCCCCAGCCGAAGGGCGGCGCGGCGATGCCGTCCAGCGGCCGGGCGGGCACGCCTCGCGCTGGTCCGGCGGGATGGTCCTGCTCGGCGCGATCGCCTTCGCGGCGATGCTGTGCGAGGGCGCTACCGCCGACTGGGCCGCGGTCTACCTGTCCGGCCCGCTGCACACCACCGGCGTGCTCCCCGGCCTCGGCTACGCGACGTTCGCGCTGGCCATGGTCACCGTACGGCTCTCCGGCAACCAGCTGCTCACCCGCTTCCGGCCCGACCGGCTGCTGCCCGCGCTGGCCGTGGTCGCGACGGCCGGATTCGCCGCGGCCCTGCTCATCGCTGAGCCACCGGCTGCCCTCCTCGGGTTCGGCTGCCTCGGCATTGGCCTGGCTTCCATAGTTCCGGCGGTGTTCAGCGCTGCCGGGCGGATACCCGGCCTGGCACCGGGCACCGCCATCGCCACCGCGTCAGCCTGCGGATGGGCCGGATTCGTCTGCGGCCCGCCGGTCATCGGGCGCCTGTCCGAATGGGCGTCGCTGCCCGTCGCCATGGGTCTGCTGCCGCTGCTCACCGCGTTCGTCGTCGCCGGCACCCTCACCTCGTCGGCGCTACGCACTGGGCGCCAGCTCCGGACTCGCGCCCAGTGCGCCACGGCGAGATGATCCGCCTCCTGCTCGCGCTTCGGCCAGTGGCCAGATCCGGCAGCGGCAGGCTGGCGGCGACCGCCCGCACTGGCGCGGGCACCACGACATCCGGCCGCGGTAGCCCGGAAAGCCACTGCGCTGGCCGTCCGGCGGCCGGCTCATGATCACCAGTCCGCCGCGTACAGCAGGACGTCCTGGCCGTTCCGGGCCCTGGTCCGCTTCTCCCGGTTCAGGCCGATCTTCTCGGCCACCCGCTGCGACGGCCGGTTATCCGGATGGATGATCGCGGTCAGCCGCCGGGCGCCGAGCCCGTCGCGGGCGAAGTCCCGCGCGGCGGCCGCGGCTTCCGTTGCGTATCCCTGCCCCTGCAGCGCCGGCCGCACGTGGTAGCCGACTTCCAATTCCTCCCGGCCGTCGATGAGCTGCGGGGTCAGGCCGCAATCCCCGACGAACGCGCCGCCGGCGGTCAGGCTGAGGATCCACAGGCCATGACCCGGCACTGGCGGCAGCGCCGGGTCAGCCCGGCGCCAGCGGCAGCTCGGCGACCATCCGCCAGCCCGCCGGCACGTTCCGCCCGGTCATCAGCCACGCGCGCCGGACCCGGGTCCGGACCGGGAGCGTGCCCCGCACGCTGGCCTCGGCCGCCCGCAGCAGCCCGTCGCCGCCCGTCTCGCTGAAACCGATCGTGAGATGCGGCACTACCTCGTCATGAATGCCCTGGTAGGGCAGGAAACCGGGAAACGCCGCCGATACCGCGCTGGTCAGGGCGCGGAAGGGGTGAGCGGGCTCCGGCGCCAGCCAGAGCACCCGGTCGCCGAACCACCGGGTCCCGGCGAACTCGCAGTCAAACGCGGCGACCGCGGCGACCGCGGCGCCGAGCGCCTCGATCGCGGCGTCCGTGATCGCGCCCGGCGGGATGAACGGGGCGAGCACGGTCACATGCGCCGGCACGCCCCAGGCCGCGAACGGGTCGAGCCGGCCGCGGTGCGGGCCGACCGCCGCCTCGGCCTCGGGAACGGGAATCACCACGGCGCTTTCGGTAGCTTCCGGTGCGGGCGGCGTTGCGGGCATAAGCGAATCCTGGCATGGATGACATCGCGGCCCCGCGTTCATAGGCTGGGCGAATGTGCGCTGACGACAGCCCGGGCGGCCCCTGGCCGAGCCCGCGGCACGCGCCGGAGCCGGCTGCGGTGATCGACCTGGAGCCGGTCGACTCCGTCATCGTGACCACGCTGATGGACAACGTCACCGACATCTTCATGCCCGACCAGGGACCGGCCCGGCGGGTGGGTCCCGGCGGCCCGCAGCGGCCGGCCGCGGTGATGACCGGCGGCCAGGCGCCCGACGCGCTGATCGCCGAGCACGGGTTCTCGGCACTGGTGACCGTGGCCCGGGAAGGGCGCGAGCACCGGTTCCTGTTCGATGCCGGGACCAGCCCGGACGGCGTGGTGGAGAACATGCGCAGGCTCGATATCGCGCCGGGCTCGATCGAGGCCATCGTGTGCAGTCACGGTCACTTTGACCACACCACCGGGATCGACGGGCTCATCCGGGTGCTGGGCCGGACCAGCCTGCCGGTGCTGATCCACCCGCATTTCTGGCGGCGGCGCCGGATCACCCTGCCGGGCCGCGAGCCGCTGGAGATCCCCAGCACCAGCCGCCGGGCGCTGGAAGGGGCGGGCTTCGACATCATCGAGGAGGAGCAGCCGAGCTTCCTCTTCGGGCGATCGGTGCTGGTGACGGGGGAGGTCCCGCGGATTACCGGCTACGAGCCTGGCTTCCCGCCGCAGCAGGCCTGGCTGGGCGGAAGCTGGCAGCCCGACCCGCTCGTGCTCGACGATCAGGCACTGATCATTAACGTCCGGGGCAAGGGCCTGGTCGTGCTCACCGGCTGCGGTCACGCCGGCGTCGTGAACATCGCCAGCTACGCCAGCCGCCTGACCGGCGGCCAGCCGCTGTACGCCCTGCTCGGCGGCTTCCACCTGAACGGCCCGCTGTTCGAGCCGCTGATCCCGCGCGTCCTGGATGACCTGGCCGCGATGAACCCCGGCGTCCTGGTCCCGGCGCACTGCACCGGGTGGCGCGCCCAGCACGCCATAGGCGCTCGGTTCCCCGCCGCCTACGTCCCGAATACGGTCGGCACCAGCTTCCACCTCTGAGGGCCCCCGGGCTGGCAACGCCGGCGCGGAACGCGGGCCGCAGGTCCGGATGCGACCATGGCCGGATGGCCGAGCGGATTGAGCGGATCAAGGCGTGCCTCAATGGCGGCCGCGGTCGTGACGAGCATCCGGCGGTGCCGGTGACGCCGGCTGAGCTGGCTGCCGCGGCCGCGGCCGCGGTCTCGGCCGGTGCCGAGGCGGTGCACCTGCATCCGCGCTCCGGCAGCGGTGCCGAGTCACTGCTGGATGCTGACGTCGGCGCGGCTGTCGCGGCGGTGCGCAGCGCGTGCCCGGGCATCCCGATCGGGGTCACTACCGGCGCGTGGATCACCGGCGGTGACCCGGCGGCCAGGCGCAAGGCCGTGGCGAGCTGGGCCGGCCTGCCCGGATCAGCCCGGCCGGATTTCGCCTCGGTCAATCTCTCCGAGCCGGGCCCGGCTGATCTTGCCGAAGTGCTGCACCGGGCGGGAATCGCCGCGGAGGCCGGGGTCTCGTCGGTAGCCGACGCGGCCGCGGCCGCCGCCATCGGCCCGGCCGCTCGATGGCTGCGGATCCTGGTGGAGATCACCGACGTTCCGGCCACCGGCGCGGTCGCGGCCGCTAGCGAGATCCTCGGCCGGCTCGACGAACTCGGCGTTGCCGCGCCACGGCTGCTGCATGGCGAGCAGGCGGGGTGCTGGCCGCTGGTGGCCCGGGCCGGCGAACTCGGGCTGCCGACCCGCATCGGCCTGGAGGACACCACCGTCGGACCGGACGGCGCACCGGTGAGCGGCAACGCTGAACTGACGCGGCTCGCCCGGCACGTGTGGGCCGTGGCGGCCCAGGGATGAACCCGCGAGCCCGCCGCCCCGGACCTGGTCACATCCGGCTGAGCGGCGAAAGGGCCCCGATGCGAAAGGTGCCGTGGTGGGGCGTGCTGTCCTCGGCGGCCGTGCCGGTGCTGATGATCGGCGGCTGGACGGTTGCCGCCGCGCTCCAGCCGGGCTCCTTCGACCAGGTAACCGGCACGATCAGCGCGCTGGCCGGGTACGGCGCCACCGACCGGTGGGTGATGACGCTGGCGCTGCTCGGCGTCGGAATCGGCCACGTCGGCACGGGCCTGGCGCTGCGGCCGGCCGCAGCGCCGGGCCGGCTGCTCCTGATCACCGGCGGCGTGGCCACGATGGTGGTCGCGGCCAGCCCGCTGCCGGCCGGCAGCGGAGTCCCGGCCCGGCACACCATTGCGGCGGCCCTGGGATTCATAACGCTGGCCCTCTGGCCCGCCTTCAGCGCGAGGCGAGGGCACCGGGCGCCGTGGGCACTGCGGCCACCGGCGTGCGCCGCCGCTTCGGCCGTGCTGGTCGCCCTGCTCGTCTGGTTCGGCGCGGAGCTGAACCTCGGTGGCGGCCAGGTCGGCCTGTCCGAGCGGGTAATCGCAGGCACGGAGTCGCTCTGGCCGCTGGCGGTGGTACTGACGTGCTGCTGGGCGCAGGCACGCCACCGCGCTCGGGCCGGCCCGGCGGCGGCCCCGGGAGCTAGCCTGGCGGAGTGAGCGACCTTCCCAGCGCCCGCCGGTTCGCGCTGTCCCTGCCCGGGGTAACCGAGGAACCGCACTTCGACATGTCGTCGTTCCGGGTGCGGGGCAAGATCTTCGTCACCGTGCCGCCGGCCGGGGACCTCCTGCACGTGTTCGTGGACGAGCCCGAGGTCGACGCCTGCGTGGCCGAGGACCCGGCCGCGTTTGAGCCGCTGCGGTGGGGAACCCGGATCCGGGGACTGAGGGTCCGGCTGGCCGCCGCTCCGGCCGGGCGCGTGCGGGAGCTGATCGAGGACTCCTGGCGCCGTAAGGCCCCCCGGCGCCTGGTTGCCGAACTGGACCGCGGCAGCAGCTGACGGCGGCCAGGTGCTCCGGCTGGCCGCGGGGCAGAGCCCGAACGCCGTTCGGTGACACGTACTGTGGCCAGTAACGGCCATCTCACCCAACGGCCCGGCGCGGTCCTCGTGATCTCTCGCGGGCCGGGCGCGTGCCGCGGCGCTGAGGCGGCGGGCACTGGAGGCGTTCATGGTTCCCGGACAGGCACCGGCGGAGACCGGCCCGCGGATTGGGCTCGTTCTCGGGGCCGGGGGCGTGCTGGGCGCGGCCTGGATGACCGGCGTGCTGCCCGCCCTGCAGCAGCGCCTGCCGTGCGCACTCAGCAACGTCGACGTGATCGTCGGAACCAGCGCCGGCAGCGTCCTGGCCGCCGCGCTGCGCTGCGGCGCCAGCATCGAGGAGATCATCGCCTACCAGCGCGGCGAGGCGGCCGGCCCGCTGCACGGCGTGCCGCCGGCGGCTGATGGCCCGCTGCCGCCATTTCCCCGCTGGCGGCTCGGGTCACCCCCGCTGATGCTGGCCAGCCTGGTGACCCCCCGCCGGGTCCATCGGACAGTCGGCGCCAGCGCCTGGCTGCCGCGCGGCCGGGGGCAGCATCGGGCGCTGCGCGCCATGGTGCAGGCGCTGCACCAGCACGCGCGGCTGCTGGCCGGCCCAGGCGGATCGCCGCCGGACTGGACCGAGCGCCAGACCTGGATCGTCGCCGTCGACTACCGATCCGGGCAGCGGGTGATCTTTGGCCGCGAGGGCGCCCCGCCCGCGCCGCTGGCCGATGCCGTGGTCGCCTCCTGCTCCATTCCGGGCTGGTACGAGCCGGCCGTGATCAACGGCCGGCGCTATGTCGATGGCGGCGTGCGGTCCCCGACCTCGCTCGGCATCCTGGCCGGGGAGCAGCTCGACGAGGTCTACGTCCTCGCCCCGATGGCCAGCCTGCTGGCCGATCACCCGCGCTGGCCGCTGGACCGGCTTGAGCGGCGGCTGCGGCGGCTGATCACCCGCGGGCTGCTGCGCGAGGCCCAGGCGCTGGAGTCGGCCGGGATCAGGGTGACCGTGCTGACGCCCGGACCCGAGGACCTGGCCGTGATGGGCGTGAATCTGATGGATCCGCGACGGTCCCAGGCCGTGCTGGAAACCTCGCTGCGCACCTCGACGGCCACGCTGTCCAGTCAGGATGACGGTCAGTCGCTGGTCGCGTGACCGGCCAGCCGGCTGCTCAGGACCGGCGGAGACGCCGGCCGGTGATACGGACGGGGAAGATGCGCAGGAAGTGCTCTCGTTCTCCGCCTGCCCATGATTCGAGGCCCGCCGCCAGCACCGATGCGCGCTCGGCTTCGGAGTCGACATGGTGCGCGTCGCCCTGGATCAGGACGCTCCACCCTTCCCGGGTATCGGTGTCGATGTGGTCGACCTCGAAGGCCACCTGGTATTCCGCGCCCGGCATGCCGGTACGCAGGTCCTCGTCGGTCGGGCTGTTGTGCGCGGTGCGGAACAGGATGCTTCCTTCGTGCAGCTTGTAGTTGACGGGCATCACGGTCAGGCCGTACCGGCCGGAGTACGCGAGCCGGCCGAAGCCCACGGACGAGACCAGCACCAGGCTCTCGGCCTCACTCAGCACCTCCGGCGCCTCCGGCCTGCTGGTCACCGGGTCTTGTCCGGGCTCGGGCCGAGCCGGGTTGCCGTGTTCGTTGCCGGTCGCGGAATCAGACATTTGCGGTCCTGTTCACGTGCGTGCGGGCGGACGGTCAGTCAACGTCCCTGACACTAGCCCAGCCGCCGTCATCGGGACGGCGCACTAAGGTGTCCGCAGGCAGCAGGGATCGTGTCCGGCAGGATGATGAGGTCTGACGTGGACTTGGAGCACTGGCTGAGCCGCGGCGTGGCGGCGATTGATGAGTGGCAGGGCTCGTTCTCGCCGTTTGAGCAGCACCCGTCGCTGCGGGTCAGTGATGAGCAGTTCGCCAGCGCGTTCGCGGCCCTCACACAGCGGCTCGGCGACAACTACCCGTTCTTTCATCCGTCTTACGCGGGACAGATGCTCAAGCCCCCGCATCCCGCGGCGGTCGTGGGCTACCTCACGGCGATGCTGATCAACCCGAACAACCACGCCCTCGACGGCGGCCCGGCCACCGGCCGGATGGAGAAGGAGGTCGTGGCGCAGCTGGCCGGGATGTTCGGCCTGGGCACGCATCTGGGCCACCTCACCACCAGCGGCACGATCGCCAACCTGGAGGCTCTCTATATCGCCCGTGAGCTGCATCCGGGCCGCGGTGTCGCCTACAGCGAGGAGGCGCACTACACCCACGGCCGGATGTGCGGAGTGCTCGGCATCGAGGGCACCCCGGTCGCCGCCGACAGCGCCGGGCGGCTGGATCTGGCCGCGCTCGATGACCTGCTCGCGGCGGGCCGGACCGGGACGGTGGTGGCAACCACCGGGACGACCGGCCTGGGCGCGATCGATCCCGTGCACGAGGTGCTCGCCGTCGCCCGCAGGCACGGGGTCCGGGTGCACGTCGACGCGGCCTACGGCGGGTTCTTCACGCTGCTGGCCGGCGGTACGGGCCGGGCCGCGCTGGACCCGGCGCCCTGGCGGGCGATCGCCGAGTGCGACTCCGTGGTGGTCGACCCGCATAAGCACGGCCTGCAGCCCTACGGCTGCGGTGCGGTGCTGTTCCGGGATCCGGAGGTCGGGCGCTTTTACCGGCACGACTCGCCCTACACCTACTTCACCTCCGACGAGCTACACCTGGGCGAGATCAGCCTGGAGTGCTCCCGGGCCGGGGCGGCGGCGGCCGCGCTGTGGCTGACGTTCCAGCTGCTGCCGCCGACGCCGGACGGGCTCGGCCAGGTGCTCGCCGCCTGCCGCCGGGCCGCGCTGGACTGGTCGGAGCTGATCGGGGACTCCGGCCGCCTGGTCCTGTTCCAGCCACCCGAACTCGACATCGTCTGCTACTTCCCGGCGGCCGGCCCGGCCGGGGCGCTCAGCCTGTCGGCGATCGATGACGCGTCCGGGCGGATGCTGGCCGCGGGCATGGCCGACCGGGCCGGGCCGGTGTTCCTCAGCACCCTGCAGGTCCCGGCGAGCGGGTTCGCCCGCCGGCATCCGGGCATCGCGGCGGACCGCGACGGCGCCCGGGTTCTGCGCAGCGTCCTGATGAAGCCCGAGTCCGAGACCTACGTGCCCGAACTGCACGCGCGGATCGAGCGGCTGGCCGCAGGCTGACGCAGTCCGGCCCGGCCGCCCGCTACGCCGGTCCCGGCCTCAGTTCCTGATCGCAAACGGCGGGTCGCCGTCGCCGCCGACACCGACCGCGGTGCACACGGCCGTGCCCGGGGTGCAGGACATGGCGTTCAGCACGTCGTGCAAGCCGCTTGGGTCTGGCGTGTTGCCCTGAGTCCACTTGCTGCCGTTCCACGTCTCCGCCAGGGTGTCGTTGCTGTCCCAGTTGCCGACAGCTACGCAGCTGGTGGCGCTCTGGCAGTGCACGGCGTTCCAGCTGGTGTCGGTCGCGCCGGTGACGTTCCCGCTGCCGACCGGCGACTGGAGCGCCCAGTGAGTGCCGTTCCACGCCTCGGCCAGCGTCGAAGCACCACTGGCGGTGACCGTCCCGCCGACCGCGGTGCAGCCGGTGCGGTAGCACGAGACACCGGTCAGGTCACTGCGGCCCGTGACCGCAGGCAGCTTTTGCGACGACCACGTGGTGCCGGCCCACCGCACCGCCAGCGCGGCCGTGCTCTGGCTTCCGGCCGGGCGGGAGCCGGCTGCCTCGCAGCTGGCCGCGGCGGCGCAGGCCACGGCGTCCAGCTGGCCGGAGACAGTGTCATTGGCGCCCTTCACTGCCTGCGTGCTCCAGGTGCTGCCATTCCAGACCTCGGCCAATGGATGGAATCCGTATCCCGCGTGCTGCGACTGCCATCCGACGGCTTCGCAATCCGAAGTGCTGAGGCACTTGATGGCGTTCAGGGAGTTCCACCGCAGGGGGAGCCGGCCGTCACGGCGTCCCAGGAGCTGCCGTTGAACAGCCACGCCGCGGCTTGCTTCCCGGCCGTGCTGCCGAGGAAGTTGTAGCCGACGGCCAGGCAGCTCGTGGGCGAGACGCAGGAGACGGCCGTCAGCGTGGTCTCATCCGGCGGGCCGACCGAGGCCGACTGCGCCCAGGTGGAGCCGTTCCAGGTAAAGACCAGCGAGTTTCTTCAGTGAAATCACTGGTCTGCCGCCTTGGCACCCCCCTAGATTGCCCGATCGATGCTGGGATTCATAGAGTGGCAAGCCCCCGGCCGGCCTGACCATCCGTGGTGGTCAGGCCGCAGGTGGCCAGGGTGATCCAGAGTGGCCAGCGTGATCCAGATGAGCAATGCGGTGGCATCCGAGGCGGCAAGGAGCGGCCGATGAGCGGGGACGCGAACCGGCCGGAGCATCATCAGGCGGCCCGGCCCGGTCCGCGCGTGGCCGTGGTCACCGGGGCCGGGACCGGGATCGGCGCGGCCGTGACGCGCCGGCTGGCCGCCGACGGGGCGGCGGTGGTCCTGGTCGGGCGGCGGCGCCGGCCGCTGCAGGACGTGGCGGCGCAACTGGGCGACCGGGCCCTGGTGGTGGCCGCCGACGCGGCATCAGCGGCGGACATGGCGGGCGTGGCCGAGGCCGCCCGGGCCCGGTTCGGCGGCATTGACACGCTCGTCGCCAACGCCGGCGGCGCGGGAGCCGGCACGGCCGCCGATGTTGCCGACGCCGCGTGGGCGGAGGGACTGCGGGTCAACCTGACCAGCTGCCTGGTCTCGGCGCGTGCCTGCCTGCCAGACCTGATCCGGCGGCGGGGCTCCATCGTGGTGATCTCGTCGATAGCGGGCCTGGCGGCGGCGCCCGAGTCAGTCGGTTACGTCACCGCGAAGCACGGGCTGATCGGCCTGGCCAGGTCGATGGCGCGGGACTTCGGCCCGCGCGGCGTCCGGGTTAACACGGTCTGCCCGGGCTGGGTGCGCACTCCGATGGCCGACCAGGAGATGGACCAGCTGGCCGCGCTGCGCGGGCTGGCCGGCCGGGAAGCGGCCTACGCGCTGGCGACCTCGCAGGTGCCGCTGCGCAAGCCGGCCGAGCCGGGGGAGGTGGCCGCGGTGGTGGCGTTCCTGGCCAGCGGCCAGGCATCCGCGGTGACCGGCGCCGTGATCACCGCCGATGGCGGCGCCACCGCAGTTGACCTCCCGACGACGGCCTTCGACCGGTCCTGATCTCCCGGCCGTTCGTGCCACGTACGATCGCGGTATGCCCCGACGCCTCGCCGCTGGCAGCGCCACCGACCTCGTGCGGGCCGAGCGTGAAATCCGCGACCGGATCGGCGACCAGCACCTTGACTTCGCCGCGATGGCCGCGGTGTCTAACATCTACCGCGCGGCCAATGTCGTCCGTAACCACATGGAGCGGAAGGTGCTGGCGGACGAGGATCTCTCCTGGGCCGCGTTCACCGTGCTCTTCGTGCTGTGGATCTGGGGCGACCAGGAGACCCGGCACCTCGCCGCCGAGGCCGGCGTGACCAAGGGGACGCTCACCGGCGTGCTGAAGACCCTGGAGAAGCGCGGCCTGGCCCGGCGCCGGGCGCATGACGGGGACGGCCGGCTCGTGCTGGTCAGCCTGGAGCCGAAGGGGCTCGGCGTGATCGAACGGCTGTTCCCGGCGTTCAACATGGGCGAGGCCTTCGTCAGCGCCAGCCTGACCGAGGCGGAGAAAACCCAGCTCGCCTCGCTGCTCCGCAAGATCATCCGGTCCGTCGAGGACGGCTGACCGCCGCGCCGGTCTCCCGCAGCGCGAGGCCGGCGGTCAGCCGTCCTGGGCGATGCGGATGGCCGTCGTGACCAGGCGGTCCGCCCGGTCCCGCGAGGCAGGTTCCTGCGCGATGGTCTCGGCCAGGAGCTTGTCCGGGTCGTGCCCGGCCCGGATGGCTTCCTCGCGGCCACCGGCGTCCAGCCACAGCTTCAGCTGCGCGCCATCGACCTCGGGGTGAAACTGCACCGCCAGGTGCGGGCCCAGGCGGAACGCCTGCGGCCCCACGTCATTGCTGGCCAGCAGCCTGGCCTGCGGCGGCAGGATGCAGCGGTCGCCGTGGAACTCCAGCCAGGGCCCGGGCGGGATCAGCCCGGGGTCGACGGAGTCGATCACGGTCCAGCCCACCTCCTTGCGGGCCGCTGCCTCCACGCCGCCGCCCAGCGCGGCCGCGAGCGCCTGCGCGCCGAAGCAGATCCCGAGCACGGGCACGCCAGCCTCGTCGACGCGGCGGAGCCAGGCCAGTTCCGCGGCGATCCAGTCGCGGGCCGGGCCGTCGTCGTAGACCGAGCTGATGGCGCCGAGCACGATGACATGGTCAGTCCCGTCCACCGCGGGCAGCGGGCCGTCCTGGGGGAACATGTGCACGCTGAACTCGGCGCCGTGCGCCTCGAACGCGGCGGCGACGAGGCCGGCCGAGTCCTCTTCGTGGTGGCGGATGACGAGTACTCGCATGACCTAACCTCCCGGCTGCACGGCGGCGGCGATGAGCCGCAGCATCCCCTGAGCGACGGTACCGCCCGCCGCCATTGTGCCGCGTTCGCGCCCATTGCCCAGATGCTCGTTTGGTGCCAAACTATCTGCCATGGCCGGGGCTGTCGACCTTAACGATCTCGACATGTGGGCGCGGGGAGTGCCCTATGACGAGTTCGCCAGGCTGCGGCGCGAGGCGCCGGTCGGGTGGCATGACGAGCCCTCGCCGAACTCCGGTTTCTGGTCCGTCCACCGCTATGCGGACATTGTCACGGCGAGCCGTGACGTGGCCACGTTCTCGTCGGCCCGCGGGATCTCCTTCGAGGAGCCGACCGACGCGGACATGGCCGCGCGCCGCACCATCATCGACACTGACCCGCCGGATCACACCAAGCTCCGCAAGATCGTGTCCGGCAGCTTCTCGCAGCGGGCGGTTGCGGTCTACCAGCACTTCGTCGAGGGACTCACCGAGCAGGTCCTGGACGCCGGGCTGGCCGACGGCGAGCTCGAGATCGTCGACGCCGTCGCGAAGGACGTGCCGATCCGGGTGCTGGCCCGGATCATGGGCCTGCCCGAGGCCGACCTGGATGAGTTCATCGACCTCGGCGACCGGCTGATCGCCAACACGGACCCGGACATCACCGACGTCGTCTGGGGCCGGGACGACACCGATGCCTTCCGCAGGTTCCCGTTCCGCAGCCCGTACGGAAAGCAGCTATGGGACCTGGGCCGCGGCATCGTCCGGGACCGGCTCCGCGCTCCCGGTGACGACCTGCTGTCCACCCTGCTGCGGGCCGAGGTGGACGGTGACCGGCTGAGCGAGGTCGATCTCGACAACTTCTTCTCGATCCTCGTGGTCGCCGGGAACGAGACCACCCGCATCGCCATCGCCCAGGGGATTCTCGCGTTCTGCGAGTACCCGGAGCAGTGGGACCGGCTGCGCGCCGACCCGGGGCTGCTGGGCCCGGCCGCTGATGAGGTGCTCAGGTGGACCTGCCCGACGCACTTCATGCGCCGGACGGCGACGCGGGACACCGAGCTCGGCGGCGCGGCGATCCGGGCCGGGGACAAGGTGGTGCTCTGGTACGTGTCGGGGAACCGGGACGAGGCCGAGTTCGCCGACCCGGACGTCTTCGACGTCGGCCGGGCCCCCAACCGGCATCTCAGCTTCGGCCGCGGCGGCCCGCACCTGTGCCTGGGCGTGCACCTGGCCCGGCTGGAGGTACGGGTCGTGCTCGGAGCCCTGGCCCGGCGGGTGGAGCGGTTCGAGCTGGCCGGCCAGCCGCGGCGGATCAGGTCGAACTTCACCAACGGGCTGCGGGAGCTGCCGGTCCGGGTGCACCTGGCCGCGCCCTCGCCGCGCCGCGGAGGAGGAACATGAGGAAGATCGACGCCTTCGCGCACATCCTGCCGGCCGGGTACGCGGAGCGGCTGGAATCGATCACCTCGGGCGCGGGAGTCAGCAGCCGGATCCTCGGCTACCGGCAGTGGATCCGGGAGGACCCGGCGCTGATCGACCTCGATGCCCGCTGGCGAACGATGGACCAGTTCGGGGACTACGCCCAGGTACTGACGCTGGCCGTGCCGCCGATCGAGGAGCTCGGCGGGCCGGACGCGGCCGGTGATCTGGCCCGGGCCGCCAACGACGAGATGGCCGGCCTGGTCGGCCGGTACCCGGATCGCTTCGTCGGCTTCGCGGCCGCGCTGCCGATGAACGACGCCGACGCGGCCGCCGCCGAGCTGGGCCGGGCCATGCGGGATCTCGGGGCGCTCGGGGCGCAGCTGCACACGAATGTCAGCGGGGCACCGCTCGACCAGGCCCGGTTCGATCCTGTCTTCGAGACCGTGACCCGGGGCGATGGCGTGATCTGGATTCATCCCACCCGCAGCTCGGTCTGGTCCGACTATCCGGCCGAGAGCCGCTCGAAGTACGGCATCTGGTGGTCACTCGGCTGGCCGTACGAGACGTCGGTCTGCATGGCGCGCCTGGTGTACTCGGGCTGCCTCGACCGGTACCCCGGCCTGCGGGTGATCGCGCACCACGCGGGGGCGATGGTGCCGCACTTCTCCGGGCGCCTCGCGGCACCGCTGGAGGATCCCGACCGCGAGGCCATCATCGCGGGCCTGAACGCCGACCCGATGGACTACTTCCGCCGCTTCTTCACCGACACCGCATTGTTCGGCGCCGCGCACGCGGTCCGCTGCGCGGTCGGGTTCTTCGGCACTGACCACGTGCTCTTCGGAACGGACATGCCACTGGGCGGTCCCACGGTCATCGCGGACACGATCGCCGACATCGAGGCGCTCGGCCTGCCGGACGCCGACACCGCCGCGATCTTCGCTGGCAACGCGAGGAAGGTGCTCCGGATCCCCGCCTGAAACTGCACCACCCGGGACCGGCCGTCGGCCGGCAGCACCCGAACTGCACCACCCGAAATTGCACCGGCTGAGACCGCACTGACGATGGAGGAGGAAGCGATGGGGAGTTCGGAACGGACTTACGAGCGCCTTGGGGCCAAGACACTGTCGCTGCCCGATGTCATTGCGCAGTCCGTCGGGTTCATGGGCCCGGTGTTCTCCGCGGCCTTCGTCATCCCGCTCGTGGTCGGCGTGATCAGCGCGTCGGGCAAGGGCGGCGGGGTCGCGTCGCCGCTATCCGTGCTCATCGCCGCGGTCGGCGTCTTCGCGCTCGGCTGGATCGTGTCCAGCTACGCGAGGGAGATTCACTCGGCCGGCTCGCTGTACGACTACGTGACCCGCGGGCTCGGCGAGCGGATCGGCACGGCGGCCGGCTGGCTTTACTACGGCGGGATCATCGTCCTGCTCAACGGGCTGCTGCTGCTCATGGGCGGCTACCTGCAGAGCACGCTCCTGGCCGAGTTCAACGTGAACCCGCTGCCGTCCTGGGCCTGGACGCTCCTGCTCATCGCCCTGATCGGCGCGATCTGCTACTTCGGCGTGCGGCTGTCCACCCGCACCCAGCTGGCGCTGGCGCTGGTCTCCATCATCGTCGTCACCATCTTCTTCATCACGGTCATCGCCAAGCTCGGCTCCGCGAACAGCCTCAAGCCGTTCAACCCGTCGTCGGCGGCCGACGGCTGGTCCGGGATCTTCTTCGGCGTGCTCTACGGCGTGCTGCTGTTCGTCGGCTTCGAGACGGCGGCGAACCTGGCCGAGGAGACGCCCAACCCGCGCCGTGAGGTCCCCGTCGCCGTCATGACCACGGCCGGCATCGCCACGGTTTTCTTCGTGCTCGCCGCCTACGTCGAGGTGGCCGGCTTCCACTACAACCTCAAGACGCTGACCGCGGCGGCCGGCGCGCCGCTGTTCGCGCTCGGGGCGCCCAAGAGCGCGGGCGGGTACGGAGGCACCTGGATCGACCGGCTGCTCGAGCTGGTCGTGCTGTTCGACATGCTGGCGGTCGCGATCGGCTGCGCCGTGTCGGCCACCCGCGGCACCTTCGCGATGGCCCGCGACCGCAGGATCCCGGCTCCGCTGGCGATCGTCTCCAGGCGGCACGGCTCGCCGCTCGGCGCGACCATCTTCGTGATCGGCACGGCGGTGGTGACCCTGCTCGTCAACCAGTTCTGGACCGGCCTGTTCGCGCTGCCGCAGACGCCGCACTACTTCGCGCTGTTCGCGTGGGGCTCCACGTTCGGCGGCTTCGCGCTGGTCGTCGTCTACCTGCTGATGTCGGTCGGCTCGCTGCGCAGCTTCGCCCAGTCCGAGCGCCGGGTATCGCTCATCGTCTCGGCCATCATCGGCATCCTGATCACCGGCGGCGCCATCTACGCCTCGTTCTTCAAGGTCACCAAGCCGACCATCTACGCCCCGTGGCTCGCGATCGTCCTGTTCGTGGTCGGCCTGGCCTCTACCTGGGTCCTGCGGGCCAGGGAATCCGCCAGCACGCACCTGGCCGACCTGAGCACGGAAAGCGCGTCGTGACCCGGCCGGCCCGGTGACGCGGGGATCAGCGCAGCAGGACGTCAAGCCGCCGGGGCGCGCGGAACTCCCAGCCGCGGAACTCCGGCGGCCGGGCCGGGTCGATGGCCAGCCGCGGAAACCGCCGCAGCAGTATCTCCATCGCGATCCGCATCTGCGCCCGGGAGAACGCGTGCCCCGCGCAGAAATGCCGCCCGGCGCCGAACGCGATGTTCACCGGCCGGGGCCGGAAGATGTCGAAGCGGTCCGGGTCGCCGAACTTCGCCGGGTCCCGGTTCGCCGCCGACACCAGCGACCCCACCGGCGCGCCGGCCGGCAGCCGGACGCCGCCGAGCTCGGTGTCCGCCGCCACCTGGCGCGTCTGCGTGCCGATCGGCGAGACCCAGCGCAGGCCCTCCTCGACGGCGGCCGGGAGCAGCCGGCCCGGATCGTCCAGGACGGCAGCGAGCTGCGCCCGGTCGGCGAGCAGGCCGGCCAGCGTCGAGCCGCCGCCGTGGCCCGGCTCCTGCATGCCGCCGAGCAGGATCACCTTCAGCGTCGGCATCACGAAATCGCGCGCCCGGCCGGATCCGGCCGGGCGGCCGCTGTGCAGCAGGTGCGAGATCGTGCTGTCGTCCCCGGCGGCCTCCAGCCGGTCGAAGACCGGGCCGAGCACCTCGTCGATCTCCCGTGAGCACGCCGCGCCGATGGCTTCCCGGGCCGGGTCGCCCTCGAAGTTGATCACGCCCTGGTGCAGCCGCCAGAACCAGTCCCGCAGCCGGGCCGCGCCCAGGTGCGCGACGCCGAGCACGGTACCGAGGCTCAGCACTGACACCGGCTCCAGGTAGTCCGCCATCAGCTCGGCCCGGTCGCGCCCGGCCAGCCTTGCCGCCGCGCGCTCCGCGATCGGCCGCACAAGGTCATCGATGTAGGCATTGACCTGCTTCGGCCGGTACTTGGAGTCCAGGCCGCGGCGAAGGTCCTGGTGCCGCTCGCCGTCCACGGTGATGATGGTCGGCGAGCCGAACGTCCGGTCCACCGGCGAGTCGTCGAACTCGGCGGTGAACAGGGCCGGGTGCGTCCCGACGAACTCCACGTCGTCGTACCTGGTCACGAACCACAGGCCCACCGCGGGCACGAAGCAGACCGGCGCGTCCCGGCGCAGCCGCGCGTAGACCGGATACGGATCGTGCTCCAGCGCCGCCACGGTGACCGATCGGGCGTACGCCTCGATGGCACTGTCCTGCATGACCCCGGCCTCTCACAGGTGATAGGCGTACTCGCGGAACTCCCAGTCGGTGACGAACCGCTCGAACCGCTCGATCTCGTTGCGCTTGTAGCTCAGGAACGAGGTGACGAAGTACTCGCCCAGCACCCCGGCGAGTTCCTGGTCGGTCTCCAGCGCGTCGAGGGCCGCGCCCAGCCGGACCGGCAGCAGGTCCGACCGGCCCGGGTCGTAGCCGTATCCCTCCAGCTTGTCCGGCGGCTCCGCCTTGTCCCTGATGCCCAGGTAGGCCGCCGCGCCGACGGCGGCCATGGCCAGGTAGGGGTTGGCGGTGGCGTCCCCGAGGCGGACCTCCATCCGCGCGGCCGCGCCGCGCTCCGGCGGGATGCGCACCATCGCGCTGCGGTTGTCCAGGCCCCAGTCGATCAGCCAGGGCGCCAGCGTGTCCGGCCCGAACCGCTTGAACGAGTTGACGGTGGGGTTCAGCAGGGCGCTGAGGGCCGCCGCATGCCGCAGCACGCCGCCGATCGCGTGCCGCCCCACGGCCGACAGCCCGTCCGGCCCGGCCGGGTCACCGAACACGTTGCTCCCGGCCTCGTCATTGACCGAGACGTGCACGTGGAACCCCGAGCCGCCCTCGTCATTGAACGGCTTGGCCATGAAGGTGGCCATCAGCCCGCGGTGCCGGGCGATCTCCTGCACGGCGGACTTGAGCCGGAACGAGCGGTCGGCCGCGTCGAGCAGGCCGGAGTGATCAAGGTTGATCTCGAACTGCCCCGGCGAGAACTCGTGATTAGCCGCCGTCACCCGCAGCCCGGCGTCCCTGAGCTGCCGGAGCATGTGCACCAGCAGCCCCTGCGGATCGCCCTTGCGGCCGACGACGTAGACGTTGCCAAGCTCGTTGGCATAACGCCGCCAGCCCCCGGCCCCGTCCGGCTCGCACACGTAGAACTCCAGTTCCGGGCCGCAGACGAGGCTGTATCCGAGGCTGGACAGCTGGCTGGCGACGTGCCGCACCACGGTGCGCGGCGACTCCGGCGCGGGCGAGCCGTCGGTGGTGGCGGCGTCGCCGAGGCACCAGGCGGCGTTCGGCTCCCACGGCAGCGGCGTCAGCGTGGCCAGGTCCGGGCGCACGGTGATGTCGGGCAGGCCTGACTCAAGACCGCCCTGCACGGGCACCACATCACCCATCGGGGAGGTGTGAAAGACCGCGCGGCAGAACGCCATGCCGTGCTCCGCCACCGCGGGCAGCTCGTCCAGTAGCACGTCCCGGCCGCGGTCGACGCCGATCATGTCCGGGTAGGAGACCCGGATGAGGTCGACGCCCTGCGCCCGCAGGCGCTCGGAGACGGCGGCAACGTCTGATGCCAGTGTCACGACGGCTCCCGCTGTGCTTTCGGTGCGGACTTAAGGGAAAACGTTCGGATACAAACGATTTTTCGCAGCGTAACCGCGGCGAAGGGTGCAGGCAAGATCCTGGCGGGAATGTTCCGTGCCGTCTAGCATCACAGTCGTAAGGATGCAAACGACCTGGGGAGCGCACGTGGGCGACGTGGCCGGGTTCTTCTACCCGCGGACGGCTACCGGGCGGGCGTCCCTGCTGCCGCCGCCGCCCTGGCACTACTCGGGCGACCTGCTCACCGTGGAGTACCGGACCGACCCGGCCCGGGTCGCCGAACTGCTGCCCGCCCCGCTGGAGCCGGCCCCCGACGACCCGGGCGCGGTGGCGCTGATCTGGGCCGACTGGCAATCCTGCGGGGATGGGGGAGCGGAACTGCTGGACCCGGTCCGGGCTCAGTACAAGGAGTGCTTCGCCGTCGTGCGGTGCAGCTTCGGCGGCCGGGTCTACTCGCGCTGCGTCTACATCTGGGTCGACTCCGACTTCGCCCTGGCCCGCGGCCTGCACCAGGGCTACCCGAAGAAGCTGGGCTCGATCCACCAGACCAGGCCGCATCCGTTCGGGCTCGCCGCCCCGCGGATCGCGGCCGGCCACCGGTTCGCCGGCACGCTGGCCGCGGCCGACCGCAGGCTGGCCCAGGCGGTGGTGACGCTGCGCGAGGAGTCGCCGGGCAACGGGTTCGTCAACGCCCACCCGATGGCCCATCACCGGTGGATGCCGTCGATCGAGAAGGGCGCGGCGGACTCGCTCGACGAGCTGATTTCCTCCGGCAGCGCCCGGTTCGAGGGCGGGCCGGCCTGGCGCGGCGACGCGGCACTGGAACTATTCGAATCGCCCACCGAGGAACTGGCCCGGCTCGAGGTCACCGAGATCATCGCGGGCTACTACCGCCAGGTCGGCGTCACCTGGGACGGCGGCCACGTGCTGGCCGAGCGCGGCGTCCGGGACCCGGAGCCGTTAGCTGATCTCGGCTAGCCCCCGCGCGGCGTCTTGACCCGCATCCGTCCCGAATATAATTCTGGACCCACAACGATTGCGGGCGAGAGCACCGGGACGGCGATGAAGACCGGGACGGCAATGGCGAGCACCTCGAACGTGGCCGGCGTCGACGTCGACACCCGGCACTGGATCGGCGGCCGCCGGGTGGCCAGCGCCCGGACCTTCACCGACGTGTCCCCGATCGACGAGCAGCCGATCGCCGAGATCGCCCGCGGCGGCGAGGCCGAGGTGGCGGCGGCGGTGGCGGCCGCCCGGGCCGCCTTCCCCGGCTGGGCGGCGGCCAGCCCGGCGGACCGGGCCGGCCTGCTGCGCGCGATCGCGGCCGGCATCGAGGACCGGGCCGAGGAACTCGCCCAGGTCGAGACCCGCGACAACGGGGCGCTGCTCCGCTCGCACCGGCGCGGCGTGATGCCCCGCGCGGCGCACAACTTCCGGTTCTTCGCCGGCTGGCCGGACTCGCTCGACCCGGGCGACCTGGAGATCTCCGGGCACCGGGAGCAGGTGACCTGGGCGCCATCCGGCGTCACCGCCGTGATCACGCCGTGGAACGCGCCGCTGATGCTGGCCACCTGGCGGATCGCGCCCGCGCTCGCGGCCGGCAACACGGTCGTCGCCAAGCCGCCGGAGTGGGCGCCGCTGACCGCGAGCCTGCTCGCCGACATCACCCGCGACGCCGGGCTGCCGGACGGCGTCTTCAACGTCGTGCAGGGCCTGGGCGCCGAGGCCGGGGCGTCGCTGACCGCGCACCCGGACCTGGCCCGGATCTCCTTCACCGGCTCGGTCGCGACCGGCCGCCTGGTCGCCGCCGCGGCCGGGGCGCAGCTGACCCCGGTCTCGCTGGAGCTGGGCGGCAAGTCCCCGCTGATCGTGTTCGCCGACGCGGACCTGGACCTGGCGGTCGCGACCGCGGTCGGGCAGTTCGACAACGCCGGGCAGGTCTGCCTGGCGGGCACCCGGCTGCTGGTCGAGGAACCGGCCGCGGCCGAGTTCACCGCCCGCTTCCTGGACCGGGCCGCGGCCCTGCGCCAGGGCGACCCGAGGGAGGACGGCACCGACGTGGGGCCGAACATCACCCGGGCGCACCTGCAGCGGGTGGACGGCTTCGTCCGGCGCGCGGTGGCCGCGGGCGCCCGCCCGCTGCTCGGCGGGGCGCCCAACGGCGACCTGGGCGGGCTGTACTACGCCCCGACGCTGCTGGCGGACGCGGCCCCGGGCGCCGAGATCCTCACCGAGGAGGTGTTCGGCCCGGTCCTCACGCTGCAGACGTTCTCCGGCGAGGACGAGGCGGTCGCGCTGGCCAACAGCACCCGCTACGGGCTCGCGGCCACCATGTTCACCGGCGACGAGCAGCGGGCCGGGCGGGTGTCGGCCCGCCTGGTGGCGGGCACGGTGTGGGTCAACTGCTTCTTCGTCCGGGACCTGCGGGCGCCGTTCGGCGGCGCCGGGCTGTCCGGTATCGGCCGCGAGGGCGGGACCTGGAGCTTCGACTTCTACAGCGACGTCAAGAACACCGTCTACGCCCCGGAGGGATGGCGCTCCCATGGATAGCCGCGCGGATAACCGCCGTGGGTGAGGTGGTCGGGGCGGGCCTGCTCGCCCATGTCCCGACGATCATGCTCCCGCGCGAGCAGCGCCTCGGCCTGAACGAGGGCAAGGAGATCAGCCTCGTCCCGGGGCTGGAGCGGCTGCGGGCCGAGGTCTTCGAGACGCTCGATTACGACACGGTCGTGGTGCTCGACTCGCACTGGTTCACCACCGTGGAGTTCGTCATCTCCGCGCACGACACCCGGGCCGGGCTGTTCACCTCCGACGAACTGCCGCGCGGGATGTGCCGGGTCCCTTACGACTGGCGCGGGGATCCCGAACTGGCGCACGCGACCGCCGCGCTCGGCGAGCAGCACGGCACCTGGATCACCGCCATCGACGACCCGTACCTGCCGGTGCACTACGCGACGGTCAACCTGTGGTGCTACCTCGGCCGCGGCCTGGGCAAGCGCTGGGTCTCGGTCAGCAACACCGCGCAGACCGGCGACACGGAGGACTTCCTGCGGGTCGGCCGGGCGCTGGGCCAGGCGATCGCGCAGTCCGGCCGCCGGGTCCTGCTGCTGGCGTCAGGCGCCATGTCGCACACGTTCTGGCCGCTGCGCGAACTGCGCGCGCACGAGGCCAGTGACCCGGCCCACATCCGCACCCAGCAGGCCCGGGACGCGGACGCGGCGCGGATCGGCTGGCTGGAGGCGGGCGATCATGCCCGGGTGATCGACACCATGCCGGAGTTCCTCAAGGTCCGGCCGGAGGCCAAATTCGCGCACTACCTGATGATGGCGGCGGCACTGGGCGAGCGCGACGTGACGGCGCCCGGGCGCTCGTTCAGCGATTATGAGAATTCGGTCGGGACCGGGCAGATGCATCTGTGGTTCGACCGGCCGGCCGCGGGCTGGTCCGGGTCGGCCGGGTAGGAGCGACGATGGCCGAGTACCGCAGGATCCTGCTGGACGGGGCGGTCGCCCAGGTCCGCCGGGACGGGGATTACCTGGTCGCGGGGGACGGGCGCCGGGTGGACGTTTCGGGGGCTGTGCACCTGCCGCCGGTGACGCCAACCAAGATCATTGCCGTCCACCTCAACCACGGCAGCCGGGTCGCCGAGTTCCAGGCGCGGCTGCCCGCCGCCCCGACGTACTTCTCCAAGCCGGTCTCCGCGCTGGTCGGGCACGGCGGCGCGGTGGTCCGGCCGGCCAGCTGCAAGTACCTCAACTACGAGGGCGAGGTCGCCATCGTGATCGGCCGCACCTGCCGGGGCGTGCCGCCGTCGCAGGCGGCGGAATACATCGCCGGGTACACCATCGCCAACGACTTCGGCCTGCATGACTTCCGTGACACCGACGCCGGGTCGATGCTGCGGGTCAAGGGCTCGGACACGATGGCCCCGCTCGGGCCGGGGCTGGTCACCGGCTGGGACTTCCGCGGCAAGCGGCTGCGTACCTACGTCAACGGCCGGCTCGCGCAGGACGGGTCCACCGACGAGATGCAGTGGGACATGCACTACCTGGTCGCCGACATCGCGCGCACGATCACGCTGAGCCCGGGCGACGTGCTGCTGTCCGGGACGCCGGCCAACTCCCGGCCGGTCCAGCCGGGCGACGTGGTCGAAGTCGAGGTCGACGGCCTGGGCAAGCTGGCCAATCACGTCGTCGCCGGGCCGGTTCCGGTGCCGGCCGGCTTCGGCGCGCAGCCGACCGAAAGCGAGGAAGTCATCTCCACCGCGTTCGGCGGCGACTGGGAGTTCCGCGGCATCCGCGCCCCTGTCCGCGGCTGAGCCCGCCCGCCCGCTCGCGAGCCAGGAGGAGCGCGATGGCCGCGCCGAGAATGTGCCTCATCCTCAGCGAGAACTGGACCATGACCTCGGGCCGCGACCTGCCGGCCCTGGTGCGCTGGGCGCGCGAGGCCGAGGACGCGGGGTTCGACTCCGTGATGATCAGCGAGCACATCGTGCTCGGCCCGGCCGCGGGCGATAACGGGCGCATGCTCAATCCGCGCGAGTACGCGCTGCCCGGCAACCAGGACCCGGCCACGCCGTGGCCGAGTTCGCTGGTCCTGCTGTCGGCGATCGCGGCGGTGACCGAGCGGGTCCGGCTGGTGGCCGGGGCGGTGATCGCGCCGCTGCGGCATCCGCTGCTGCTGGCCCGCGAACTCGGCTCGCTCGACCTGATCAGCGGCGGCCGGCTGGTCGTGCTGCCGACGGTGTCCTGGCTGGCCGAGGAGTACGCCGCGCTGGGCGTGCCGTTCGGCCGCCGCGGCGACCTGCTGGACGAGCACCTGCGGGCCTGGGCGGTGCTCTGGCGGGACACGCCGGCCTCGCACGAGGGGGAGCACTACTCGTTCCGCGACGTGTACTTCGAGCCGAAGGCGTTCCGGCCCGGCGGCCCGGTGCTGTGGCTGGGCGGCGCCGGCATGCACCGGCGGATGCTGGAGCGGATCGTCAGGTACGGCGACGGGTTCAATCCGCTGGGGCGCCCGGAGCCGGAGCAGCTGCGGCGCCTGGCCGAGGCCATGCGGGCCGCGGGCCGGGATCCGGCCGGGCTGGAACTCGTCGGCGGCACCCGCGCCGTCTTCGCCGGCCCCGACCGGGTGGCCGATCTCGGCGCGGCCCTGGCGGTCATCCCGCCGCAGGCCGCGGCCGGGTTCACCACGTTCTGCATCAAGCCGTCCCAGTTCACCGACGATCCGGCGGACGTGGCCCGGCTGTGCCGGGAGATCATGCGCCGGGTGGACGGGATGCTGCCGTAGCCCGGCCGCCATTACCCTGGCGGCATGGCAACGACGCCCGATGACATGCTGAGCGCGGTGAGCGCGTCGCTGGCCGAGCGCACCGGCCGGCCGCTGGCCGAGTGGGTCGCGCTGGTCCAGGCCTCCGGCATCGACCCGCTCGACCAGAACGCGGTGCGCAAGTGGCTGCGGTCCGTCCACGGCGTCCCGCAGAACAGCCAGTGGGCCATCGCCGACGCGGCGGCGCGGGCCGCGGGCTGGGTCCGGCCGACCGTCGCGGAGTACGTCGAGCGCCAGTACAGCGGCCCGAAGGCGGCGCTGCGCCCGATCTACGATGCGATCGCGGCCGCGATCGGTGACCTGGGTGACGACGTGACGGTCGAGGGCCGCGGCACCTACACGCCGTTCGTCCGCGGCCGCCAGTTCGCGGCGGTCGCCGCCGCGGCCCGGGACCGGGTGGATCTCGGGCTGCGTTTCACCGACCCGCCGGCCGCTGGCCGGCTGCAGCCGGCCACCGCGCCCGGGCAGGCCACGCACAAGGTCTCCCTGCGCCGCGTGGCCGACCTGGATGACGAGGTACGGCATCTGCTGCGCATCGCCTACGAGCAGAGCGCCTAGGCATCAGGTCCGGTCGCCGAGCGCCAGGGCCAGAATCTCCTCGGCATTCATCGCCCGCCCGGCGGCATACTCGGCCTCGAACGCATCGGCGCCCATGGCGGCGCGGAGGCGCTCGCGGCCGAGATCGCGCAGCCCGGCTTCCAGCGGCTCGACCGTCTCGCCCAGGAGCGCCAGCGCGTGGTCGGCCGCGCCGTGCAGCCGGGCGGCCCGGCCCGGCCCGGCCCCGTCGCCGGCCAGCGCCAGGCCGATCAGCGCGTACGCGGTGCCGGCCGGCATCCGCACCCGCCGGGCCAGGTCAAGCGACTCGGCGAAGAAATCCCCGGCCCGGCCGGGGGAGCCGCTGAGGTACTCGGCCAGGCCGAGGTTGAAGGTCTCGTAGACGACGCCGTAGTGATCCTCCAGCGCGCGGGCGATGTCGAGCGACTCCTGCAGGTGGCGGCGGGCGGCCGCCAGGTCGCCCGCCGACAGCTCGGCGTACCCGAGGTTGCCCAGCATGGTCCCGACCTGCCGCTGGTCACCGACCTGGCGGTAAAGCAGCAGAGACTCGGCGGCATCCCGGGTCGCGCCGGCGTGATCGCCGCCGACGTCCAGCGCGAACGCGCGGACGGCCAGCAGGCGGGCGGACAGATGAGGTTCCGCCAGCCCGCGGGCCAGGCCCAGGCCCAGCTCGATCAGCGGCAGCGCGGCGTCCTGCTGCCCCTGGCGCAGCAGCACGAAGGCGCGCACGTCCAGCAGGTCCGCGATCAGGTAGTCGTCCCCGGCCGACCGGGCAATGACCAGCGCCTCATCGCAGTACTCCCCGGCCATCGCGTACCCGCCGGTCTGCTCCAGCAGGTAGGCCGCGGTGGCCAGCGCCCGGGCGCGCAGCAGCGTCGCCCCGCGGGCGGCCGGCATGTCGAGGAAGGCCCGGAGGGCGTCGACTCCCTCGGCGGCGTGCCCGTGCGCCTTCCAGAACATCCGCAAGGAGGTCACCAGCCGGATCCCGGGCGCGGGGTCGGCCTGGTCCAGGCTGAACGCGATCACGGCCCGGAGATTGTCGAGCTCGAGATCGAGGCGGTCCAGCCATCCGGCCTGATCGCTGGCCACGAGCTGCGGGGCCGCGGCCCCGGCCAGGGCCAGGTAGTGCTCGCGATGGGCCGTCCGGGCCGCATGCTCCGCCACCGGGGGCTGCGCCCGGAGCTGCCGCGCCGCGTACTGCCGGACGGTTTCCAGCAGCCGGTAGCGCACGGGCCGGGCGCCGGTGTCGTCGAACTGCACCAGGTTCTTGTCCACGAGCGCCGCGAGCAGCCCGAGTACCTCGTCCGGGGGCACCTCATCGCTGCCGGCGACCGCCTCGCCGGCGGCCAGGTCGAACCCCCCGGCGAACACGGACAGGCGGGCGAGCACGTGCCGCTCGGCGGCGTTCAGCAGCTCCCAGGACCAGTCGACCATGGCCAGCAGCGTCTGCTGGCGGGGGAGAGCCGCCCGCGAGCCGCCGGTCAGGAGGGCGAAGCGCTGATCGAGCCGCGCGTCCAGCTCGGCCGCCGACATGACCCGCAGGCGGGCCGCGCCCAGCTCGATGGCCAGCGGGATGCCGTCCAGCTGGCGGCAGATACGGCCGACGACCGATGCGGTCCGCTGGTCCCAGCCGAGCGTCACCCCGTGCTGCTCGGCGCGGTCGACGAAGAGCCGCACGGCCTCCGCGGCGGCGATCGCATCGGTGTCATCGTCATCGGCCGGCGTGTCCAGGGACGGGACCAGGTGGACGCGCTCGCCGTCGATGCCCAGCGGCTCACGGCTTGTCGCGAGCAGCGCGATGTTCCGGCAATTCCGGAGCAGGGCGTCGGCCAGCTTGGCGCACGTATCGATGACGTGCTCGCAGTTGTCCAGCAGCAGGAGCAGGCTCCGCTGGCCGACCGCCTCGACCAGGGTGTCCAGCAGCGGGCGGTCCGGGTCCGCCGCGATGCCGAGCACCTTGGCCACGGTGACGGCGACGAGGTCGGCGTCCTGCAGCGGGGCGAGATCGGCGAACCACACGCCGTCGCCGGAGCCGTCCGCCATCCCGGCCGCGACCTGGAGCGCGAGCCGGGTCTTGCCCGCGCCGCCCGGGCCGGTGAGCGTCACCAGGCGAGAGCTGGTGATCAGGCGGCGCACTTCGGCCAGCTCGGCGTCCCGGCCGATGAAACTCGACACCTGGACCGGGAGATTGTTCAGCAGCCTCGGGTTGTCCAGCGACTTCAGCGCCGGGAAGGCCGCGGCCAGGCCGTCGGCCACCAGCTGGAAGATCTGCTCGGGCCGGCCGAGGTCCTTCAGCCGGTGCAGGCCAAGGTCCCGGAGCGACGCGCCGGCCGGCATGGAGTCGCGCAGCAAGGCGGCCGTGGTGGCGGAGAGCACGACCTGCCCTCCGTGCGCGACCGCCGCGATGCGGGCCGCGCGGTGCACGTCCAGGCCGATCAGGCCGACGGCGGTCTGAGCCGCCTCGCCGGAATGCATGCCCATCCGGACGCGGACTTCCCGGCCGGCCGGCCACCGGTGCGCGCCCAGCGCCCGCTGCATCTCGATCGCCGCGGCGACGCCCGCGCGGGCCGACGTGAAGACCGCGAAGAAGGCGTCGCCCTGGGTGTCGATCTCCCGGCCGTCATGCCCGTCCAGCCCGGCCCGGATGATCCGGTGGTGATCGGCCAGGACCTCCGCGTAAGCATCGCCCAGGCTCCGCAGCATCGCGGTGGAACCCTCGATGTCAGTGAAGAGGAAGGTGAGCGTCTGCGTGGCCAGCAACTAGGGCTTCCTTATGCGGTTCACCGATAGGGCCGAGCGGAGGTCACCGGCCCGGGGGCACGGGCCGGCCGCCGCTGCAGCCAGCGTGTCATAACGGTTCGACCGGCCGCGGCGCGGCGTCCTATGCTGGCCCCGGCCGGCCGCGGGCATCTCGCCGCCGGGGCTATTTTGCCGTTCCTCATGCCGAAAGGATTTCCCGGTGCCAGTAGCACAATCGCAATCGGCAGGAACGGCCATCTCGCCGAGCCGGGCCGACGATTTCGCCGGCTGGTACCAGGAAGTGGTCCGGACCGCGGAACTGGCCACCATGGCGCACGTCCGCGGCTGCATGGTCATCCGCCCCTGGGGCTACCGCATGTGGGAGCTCATGCAGGCCGAGCTCGACCGGCAGATCCGGGCCCGGCGCCATTCCAACGTGTACTTCCCGCTGCTCATCCCGGTCAGCTATATCCAGTCGGAGGCCGATCACGTCGAGGGCTTCGCCAAGGAGATGGCCGTCGTCACCCACCACCGGCTGGAGGAGGTCCAGGGCGTTCTCACTCCGGGCGGCCCGCTGGAGGAGCCGCTGGTCGTCCGGCCGACGTCGGAGACAATCTTCGGCCGGTCGATGTCGGAATGGATTCAGTCCTACCGTGACCTGCCGATGCGGCTGAACCAGTGGTGCAACATCGTGCGCTGGGAAATGCGCCCGCGGGTATTCCTGCGCACGACCGAGTTCCTGTGGCAGGAGGGGCACACGGCGCACGAGTCGGAGGCCGCCGCGATGGCCGACACGCTCGACGCGCACGAGATGTACCGGACCTTCGCCGAGGAGTTTCTCTGCCTCCCGACCGTGCCCGGCGAGAAGTCGGCCAGCGAGCGGTTTCCCGGGGCGCTGCGGACCTACACGATCGAGGCCATGATGCAGGACGGCCGCGCCCTGCAGGCCGGCACGTCGCACTATCTCGGCCAGAATTTCGCCCGGGCCGCCGGTATCGAGTTCGTCGACCGCGCGAATGAACGGCAGTACGCCCATACGACCTCCTTCGGCATCTCCACCCGGCTCATCGGCGCGGTGATCATGACCCACGGTGACGACGACGGCCTGGTGCTGCCGCCGGCCGTCGCGCCGTCCCAGGTGGTGATCGTGCCGATCCTGCGGGGCGAGCACACCGAGCCGGTGCTGGCCTATGCCCATGAGGTCGCCGCCGCGCTGACCGGGCCGGGCGGGATCCAGCCGGACCGCGTCCTGGTGGAAACCAGCGAGCGGCGTGCTACCGACCTGCGCTGGAGCTACATCAAGAAGGGCGCCCCGGTCATCGTCGAGGTGGGACCGCGGGATCTGGCCAGCCGCACGGTTTCCTACCGGATGCGCCTCGATCACCGCACCCTGCGGACCGCCAGTTTCGATGCGGTACCTGGCGCTATCGGCGGCGCCCTGCGCGAGGTGCACGAGGGACTGCTGGACCAGGCCCGCACCCGGCTGCGGGACGGCATCCATACCGGCATCACCACGCTGGCGCAGCTGGCGGAGTTCTTCCGGTCCCAGCGCGGATTCGTCCTCGGAGCCTGGTGCGGGGAGCCGGACTGCGAAGCGGCGCTGAAGCCGCTCGCCGTCAGCATCCGGTGCATTCCGCAGCACCTGGAGGCGCCCGGCAGCGCCTGCATCGTCGATGGCCGGCCGAGGCGATTCTCGGCGCTGTTCGGGCAGTCCTACTGACCCGGCGGGCCGCCGCGGCCGCGGCGGCTACGCCGCTGGCCCGGTGCCCGGCGCCGTCCACTCCCGCGCCGCGCCGTGCGCCCCGGGCCGGAGTACGACCAGCGTCCCCAGGCAGGTCGCGGCGAGCAGGGCGTAGGGGACGAAGTCATTGGTCGCCTGGGCCAGCGCCCCGCTGCCCGCCGCGGCGACGCCCTGCCCGCTGGCCCAGGCCAGATTGGCCAGCCCGAACGCGAGTCCCTGGTTGAGCTTGAGGCGGTGCGCGCCCGCGCTCAGCAGCGCCGTGGCCGGGGTGAAGAGCGTGCCGTAGGCGGGCAGGCCCACGATCAGCAGGACGACCAGCACGGGCGCAGGCGCAACCAGCGGCGCCAGCAGGCTGACGGCGACCGCCGCGGCCAGCGAGAGCCGGACCGGCAGCAGCGCGCCGCGACGGTCCGACAGCCGGCCGATCGCCGGCGAAAGCGCTGACTCGATGGCCGCCGCCCCGAGGAAGGCCGCCCCGATGACCGTCGCGGTGGCGCCGAGCTGGCTGAGCCGCAGCGGAGCCAGCACATCCAGCACGCCAAAGGCCAGGCCGGCCAGCATCGTCAGCCACATGGCGGTGCGGACCTGCCGGTCCCGGATCGCGGGCCCGGCCGCCCGCAGCCCCTGCGGAGCCGAGGCGGGCGGGCCGGGCACGAAGAAGGTGGTGACGAACAGGGCGGTTCCGGCGACCGCGGCCGCGGCGAACGCGGGCCCGGTCCCTACCTGGTCGGCGACCGCCCCGACGATCGGGCCGAAGAGCGCCCCGACCACGGCGGCGCCCAGCGCGGTGCCGAGCAGCTCACCGCGCCGCTCCGGCGGAGCGGCCGCCGCGAGCCAGGCCATGCCCGCGGCCCAGGTGCAGGCCCCGCCGAGGCCCTGGGCGAAGCGCGCGGCATCCAGGGTGACCGGGTTGGACGCCCAGCCGAACACCAGCGTCGACCCGCTCATCAGCGCCAGCCCGAGCAGGACCACGAGCCGGTCGCCCAGCCGGGAGGCGAGCACGCCTCCCGGCAGCGCGCCGACCAGGGTGCCGAGGGGATACGCGGCGACCAGCAGCCCCGCCTCCGCCTTCGACAGCCCGGCCGCCTGCGTGTAGTACGGCAGCAGCGGCGTGAGCGCGGTGAAGAAGACCGTGTCGACCAGCACGAGCAGGCAGACGAAGACGAGCAGCGCGAGGACCGGGCGCGGCAGCCTCAGCCGGGGCGGCGATGCACCCCTCACGCGCCGGTAAACCGCGGCGCGCGCTTCTGCGTGAAAGCCAGGACTCCCTCGGCGAAGTCGGCGGAGCCGGCCGTCTCCTGCTGAATCTGGGCCTCAAGCTCAAGCTGCTGGTCCATCCGGTCGTAGAGCCAGCTGTTGAGCTGACGCTTGGCGCCGGCGTACGACCTGGTCGGGCCGTCAGCGAGCCGGGCGGCGAGGTCATCGGCGCGGGCCGCGAGTTCCCCGTCCGGCCAGACCTGGTTGACCATGCCCCACTCCAGTGCCTGCCTGGCTCCGATCCGCTCGCCCAGCATCGCCATCTCGGCCGCGCGCGCGAAACCGACCCGGGCCGGCACGAAGACCGACGATCCGCCGTCGGGCACCAGGCCGATGTTCACGAACGCGAGCAGGAAGTACGCCGACTCGGCCGCGATGACCAGGTCGCAGGCGAGGGCCAGGGACAGGCCGATCCCGACCGCGCCGCCGTTCACCGCGGCCACCACCGGCTTCGGCATCTCCCGGATCCCGGTAATGATCGGGTGATAGCGCCCGGTCAGCACGTTGTAGACATCCGGATCGCCGGCCGGCGTCCGCAGCACGCTTGCCTTGAGATCCGCGCCGCTGGAGAACGCGCGCCCGGCGCCGGTGATCGTCACCGCCCGGACGGCGGGGTCCGCGGCGACCGCCCTGATGGCGGCGAGCAAGTCGAGCCCGAACTGCTCGTTCCACGAGTTCAGGCTGCCGGGCCGGTTGAGCTCGAGTTTTGCCGCGGCGCCCCGGCGGTAGATGTTGACCGTCTCGTACCCATGGGCCAGCTCGTAGTCGCTCATGCCAGCCATGCTAGGGAAGCCCGCCCGGCAGCATCGTGCCCGCCCCGGCTGACTTAGCCGGGGCGGGCACGGGGACTTACTGCTGATCAGCTCGCGGAAGTGGCGTTACCGCCGCGGGCTTAGAACGTGATCGGGAAGGGCGAGCCCGACCGGAGCCATTGCACCTGGAAGTTGGGACCGCTCAGCCCGCTGACGTTAACCAGTGAGATGAACCCGCCCTTCTTCAGCGGCTGGACCATGAAGATCGGGATGTTGTTGAACCCGCCGACGCCCTTGACCGGGCCGCCGGCCACCTGAGCCAGGTTCTTGCTCATGGTGGCGGTGCCGAAGTTGGCCAGGGCGGTCAGGATGCACTTGGTGCCCGAGTTGTTGCACAGTGCGGGCCGCTCGATGATCCACTCAGCCGACGCCCGCTCGCAGGTGGCGCAGGCCTTGCTGATCGAGAAGCTCTTGCCGCTGGTCGCATCGGCGATGGAGATGTGGAACTTGCCGCCGGAGAACTTGACCGCGGTGTTGATGGTGTCGCCCGGCTTCACCTTGAACACGCTCACCGAGCCCGCCGGGAACATCTCGTACCAGGCCTCGTACCGGGGGGTCAGGTTGCTCTTGCCGCCGCAGAAGGAGAAGGTGCCGGTCTGCTCCACCGTGCCCGTGGTGAATCCGTCCAGGCCGACCCAGTTCGACGTCCATCGGTTGGGCTTGCCCGTGCAGGTGATCGCCGGCTGGACGAAGCTGCTGGAGGCGAAGTTGAACTTCTTGGCGGCAGTGGCGGCGTAACCCGACCAGTTCTCGCTGATCGTCGGGAGCCCGGAGTTGCTGGGAGCCCGCAGGATCGTCCCGCCGGGATTCACGTGAGTAGCGGCGACGCTGGCGCTGGCAGCCCCCGCGGCGCCCACGAGTCCGGCCCCCAGGATCATGCCGGTCGTGGCTACCACAGTAGCAAGCGTGAAAAACCGTTTCATAAAAATACCGTTCCTTTCTGGTGCGATACGGGCCACCATAGACCTCTACGGACATTAACTGTCAAGGAGACACCACCGTAACTGGGCCGGCAGATCTTTCGTACCCCGGCCGGATCGCTCGCGGGGCCGGAGTGAAGTAGCATGACCGGCCGCGTCACTTGCCCCCGATCTCAGCAAGATCGCCAGGATGGAGCAGGCCACCGGCGTGCCGGGCATCGCCGCTCGCGCGCTGGACTGCTCGCCGCGCTCTTACCCTGATCGGTAATGGGCCAGAACGGCTTTGTTATGGACCTCGTCATGAAAGGCTATTTGACCGGAATGCCCGAAACCCCTTCCGGGGGTTATCCGTTCGCCCTGCATGACCAGGGATATCCGCGGTGCGGGCCGGCCGGGGCATAGATGCTAGAGCCCCAGAGCACGGCGCTGTTCATCCTGCTGATGGTGTCATTCGGCGCGTTGCTGTGGTGGCTGCTGGCCGCCCGGCAGCCGGTCTTCCGCGTCCTCGCCGCGTGCCTGGCCTTCATTCCGGCCGCGGCATTCGGGGTGGCGGCCGTCAATAAGTACTACGGCTACTACGAAACCTGGGGCGCGGCGGTAGCAGCAGGCTGCGGAAGGAGAACACGCCCGGGCAGGAGGTCAGGAAGCTCCGCGCGGGCGCCGTCATTCCCCGGTTCTGGCTCGGCGCGGGAACAAGCGACAAGCAGGACGTCGCGAATGCCGAGTTCTTCTGGCAGGAACTGCAACTCCGCCAGGCGGATGTGCCGCTCGCGCTCACGCCCGGGGGAGGTCACAACATGGCCACCTGGCGGGCCGCAGTCCCGTTGCTGCTCCGGTGGATGACCCGCGGCCTGGCCCGGACCGCCCGGCACCGGGCGGTGCCGCCGGGCCAGCCGGCCGGGACCGGCCTGCGGGATATGCCGGGCGCCGGATGACGTGACCGCGGCTAGTCCGCTTCGGCCGGCCCCTGGACCGGAGCAGGAACCCGGCCGGGCTCGCCCGCCAGGCCGGGCCGGGCCCGCGGCCCGGCCGGCTGCGGGCGGAGCCTGCGGCCCAGCGCCAGCCGCGCCGCCCGCCAGCCCCGGTAAGCGAGCATGGCCAGCGCGAGCAGCACTCGCCGCGACGATCCCGTCGGCCCAGAAGTGGTTGGCCGTCACGACCACCACCAGGGTGGTCGCCGCCGGGTAGGCCAGCGCCAGCCAGCGCCATCGGCTGGCCGAGAAACGGACCACGGCCACGCCGATCAGCAGCGCCCAGGCGACATGCACCGACGGCATCGCCGAGACCTCGGTCGGGTTGAAGCCCGCGACCGGCCCGTACACCGACTGGCCGTAACGCACCCCGGTGTCGACCATCCCGGCCAGCGGCAGCATCCGCGGCGGCGCGACCGGGATCAGCTGGATGACCAGGCATGCCCCGGTGAGCAGCACCAGGGCGGCGCGCACTTCCGGGTACCGGTCGCGATGCCGCAGGAACATCCACGCCAGCATCGCCATCAGGACGATGTAGTGCAGGCTCGCGTAGTACAGATTGAACGCCTGCACGATCAGCGGGTACGGCAGGAAGAGCCGCTGCACCGCGGCCTCGTTCGGCAGCCGGGCGACCCGCTCGGCGTGCCAGATCCACTGCGCCCGGGCCAGCGCGCCGCCCTGGATCCTCGGCGCGTACCGGCCGGCGAACTGCCACAGCGCGAACAGCCCGACGACGATGCCCACTTCCTGCGTGTACGGCGCGGCCGCCGCGAGCCCGGCGCGCAGCGGCCGCGCGCCGGGCCGGGGAACGGCATCGCCGCGCCCGGCGGCGCCCCGCCGGGCCGCAACGCGCGGGCCGATGACGCCGTGCAGCCGGATCGCGGCCGTCACCCCGAGCAGGCATGCCGACGTGACCGCCGCCGCCTGCCAGGACAGCTCGACCTTCAGCACGCCAGACTCCCCATCCGCCGCGGTGCCCGCACCCAGCCGGGCACCACCGAGCTTTGCTGACCATGATGGTAGAGCGAGCGCGCGGCCGGGGCGGCGGCCGGATGCGCCAGCGGAACCGGGCGGCAGCCGCTGCGGGCTGGCCGGCGCGGTCAGCGAAAGGCGGGCCAGCGAAAGGCGGGCCAGCGCCTGATACCCATCGGTAGACTGCCTGTCGGCGTCGCCGACTCCGGCTGACTCGAACATGATTAGTGATGACGGGCTGGATGACGAGGAGCCAGGCTCCGGGAGCCGCTGGACGGGCCGGCGGGCAGCTGACACGCGCGTGGCAGTGGCTCGGCCGGCACGATCATAATTACGCCGCGCTGCGCCGGGCCGGGCGAGCCGCGATCATCATGCCGCTCATGTTCGCCCTCGGCGACAAGGTCATCGGCAACGCCGATGTGGCGACGTTCGCGGCGTTCGGCTCGTTCGCGATGCTGCTGCTGGTTGACTTCAGCGGCCCGATGCGGGAGCGCGTGGCGGCCCAGGCGGCGCTCGTGGTGGCGGGCAGCGTGCTCGTCTGCCTCGGCACGCTGGCGTCGCGGGCCATCTGGCTCGCGGTCGCCTCGATGGTGCTGGTCGGATTCGCGGTGATCTTTGCCGGAGTCGTCAGCTCCGTGCTGGCCGGGGCGACGACGTCGCTGCTGCTGGCCTTCATCTTGCCGGTGACCCTGTCCGGGCCGGCGTCATCGGTGCCGCCCCGGCTGGCGGGCTGGGGGATGGCCGGCGGCGTGTCGGTCATCGCGGTGGCGCTGCTGTGGCCAGCGCCGGCCCAGGATCCGCTGCGGGCGGCGGCCGCCCGGGCCTGCCGGGCGCTGGCCGCCCGGCTGCGGGCCGAGGTCACGTACCTGATGAACCCGGACGAGGCGTCCTTCGCGCTCGATCATTCCCGCGCGGTCGCGGCCGCGGACGATGCGGTCATGGCCCTGCACCGGGGGTTCCTCGCCACCGCCTACCGGCCGACCGGCCTGAGCACGGCCGCCCGGACCGTCGTGCGCCTGGTGGATGAGCTGAACTGGCTGAACGCCATCGTGATCCAGTCCGCGAAGCGGCCAGCGGGCAGCCCGGTGGTCACCGCCGCCTGCGCGGTCAAGGTGGCGGCCGCCGCGGTGCTCGAGCGCGGCGCGGACCTGCTCGCCGTCACCGGCGGCGACGCCGGCGAACTGCATGCGGCCTTGGCCGGGCAGGCGGCCGCGCGGATGCGCATGGAGCAGGACGCCATGACCCGCCTGCCCGTCCGGCCGCCGCCGCCCGGGTCCGGCCCGGCGGCTTCCGGGCTGGTCAGCGAGCGCATCACCGCGCTGGACCCGAGCTTCCGCGCGCAGGAGCTGAGTTTCGCCGTGTCGCAAATTGCCGGCAACATCGACCTGACCGCGGCCGCCGAGCGGCGCAGCTGGCCGGACCAGCTTCTCGGCCGCCAGCCGGCCGGCATATCCGGCCCGCTGTCCGCGGCCGGGGAACGCGCGGCCGCCCACGTCGACTGGCACTCGGTGTGGCTGCACAACAGCGTCCGCGGAGCGGCCGGGCTGGGGCTGGCGGTACTGGTCGCGCACCTGACCGGCGCGCAGCATTCGTTCTGGGTGGTACTCGGCACGCTGTCCGTGCTGCGCTCGAACGCGCTGAGCACCGGGCAGAACGTCGTCCGGGGCATGCTGGGCACGGTCGCGGGTTTTGTCATCGGTGCCGCCCTGCTGACGGTGATCGGCACGAACACCACGCTGCTGTGGATCTTGCTGCCATTCGCCATCCTGCTGGCCGGGGTCGCCCCGGCGGCGATCTCCTTCGCCGGCGGCCAGGCGGGCTTCACGCTGACGCTGGTGATCCTGTTCAACATCATCCAGCCGGCCGGCTGGCGGGTCGGCTTGCTGCGGGTGGAGGACATTGCGCTGGGCTGCGCGGTCAGCCTGGTGGTCGGGCTGCTGTTCTGGCCCCGCGGCGCGCGGGCCGCGTTCCGCCAGGCCCTGGCGGACGCGTACACCGACAGCGCGGGCTACCTGGCCAGCGCGGTGATCTTCGGGATGCTCCGCTGCGATAGCAGCCAGCCGTCGGCCGCGGCGCCGGACGGCGACGCGGTCCGCGCCGCCGCGGCGTCCCGGCGGCTGGATGACACCTTCCGCGGTTACCTGGCCGAGCGCGGCGCCAAGCCGGCCCGGCTGGCCGACGTGACGAGCCTGGTCACCGGCGTCGCCGGGCTCCGGCTCGCTGGTGACGCGGTGCTGGATCTATGGCGGCGCGACGACGGCACGGCCGCGGGCGACCGCACGGCTGCCCGCCAGGAACTGCTGCAGCGCAGCGAGCTGGTCCGGGCCTGGTACGTCGATTTCGCCGGCTGCCTGGTCGACTGGCACGAGCCACCCGAGCCGCTTGCCCCGGACCGGGCCGCCGACGGGCGCCTGGTCCAGGCGGTCCGCCGCGACCTGCTCGGCGAGGACGGCAAAGCCAGTGCGACGGCGGTGCGGATGATCTGGACCGGCGATCATCTGGATGCGGCCCGCCGCCTGCAGGCGGCGGTCACCGAGCGGGCCCGGGCCGCGGCCAGCGAAAGCTCCCCGACCTGGCTCGGATAAAGGCGACGCCGGCCAGCGTGACGGAACGCTCAGTCAGGAGGATTCTCCTCCGCCTGGTCGTCGTCCTCCGGGTCAGGGCTCTCGGCCAGGTAGTCGCCGAGCCGGTCGAGGCGGCGCTCCCAGCCGGCCCGGCGCTCAGTTATCCACTGCTCGGCCGTGCGGAGCACGGTCGGCTCGATGCTGCAGGTCCGGACGCGGCCGGTCTTCTGCGACCGCACCAGCCCGCTCGCCTCAAGGACCTGGACGTGCTGGACCACCGCCGCCAGCGTCATCGGCAGCGGCCGGGCCAGCTCGCTCACCGACGCCGGGCCCAGGCTGAGCCGCTCCACCATGAGCCGCCTGCTCGGGTCGGCGAGCGCCTGGAATACCCGGTCGAGGGTCGCACCTTGGTTAAGCATGTACTTTAGAATAGCCTGAATCGCATCTAGGTCAAGCAGATGCTTAAGTGTGAGTTCCGTTCATCGGGCGGCACTGGCGGCCGGTGGTCGTTTTCGCCGGTTGTGTTCTCTCACCACAGGCCGCCATGCCGCCAGTCGCAGACGAGCTCGCCCCGCACGTCCACCGGCACGGAGACCGGCAGGACGTAGATGTAGCCGTCCTCGCCCGTGGTCCGGCGGATCCCCTCGGGGGACAGCACGCAGGACGGCCCCCGCCATAGCTGCCATCCGCGCGCGACGTACATCCGGGCGCCCTCGACGCTGGCACCGAGCGCGCCCAGCTGATAGGCGGAGCGGACCACGCGCTCCAGGCTGGACATCATGGCGGCGCCGTGCCCGCGGCGGCGGCGGTCACCGCGCACGGCGACGCCCTCGATGTACCCGGTGCGGAGCGCCCGCCCGCCGTGCAGCAGCCGCCGCTGCACGACGCTCGCATGGCCGATCAGCTCCGCATCCTCGGTGAGCAGCGCATGCACGCCGCCGAGCACGTTCTCGAAGATGTCATCGGTCATATTGTCGAAGGCGCCGTCCAGCAGGACGCGGATGGCAGACCTGGTTCCGGCGTCAAGATCGGCGGTGTGGGCGGTTCGCAACTCGATCACGTACTCATCCTCCCGGCCAGCGCGGGCCGCGCCAAAAGGATTTCGGCCGCCCGCCGGCCTCAGCGCCAGACCCGGCTGAGCCGCAGCGGGCGGTCGCCCCAGGCGGCCCGGATCGCGGGCAGCGCGCTGGCCGCGACCCGGCCGAGGACGCCGTCCGGATCGGCCGCCGCGGCGACGCCGAGCCGGTGCTGGACCAGCTCGCGCGATCCGGGCCGCAACCGCCCGCATCCGGATTGGCCCTGGAAGTGCCCTGGCGGCGGCCTGGTTACGGACGGGCCTTGACAGCGGCGGCGCTGGCAACAAACCTGTCGCTGGAGTGCACTAACGCATCAGAGGGATCGCGCTGGGCGGATCCTGGGCAGTCGATGCGGGGAGGGGGCCGGTGATGGGCAGGGAACGGCTGGCGCGGTACAGCCTTTCGGGTCCGGAGAATCAGGCGGCGGTTGACGCCGGCCTGGCCGGCGGTGACTGGTTCCGCAGCCCGGTGCCGCGCAAGCGGATGAAGGAGCTGATGCGGCGCTCCGACGGCCGGGCCATCCGGGACACCGTGATCTGGCTCGGCCTGATGATCACCTTCGCCGGCCTGGGCATCTTTTTCTGGGGCAGCTGGTGGGCGGTGCCGTTCTTCCTGGCCTACGGCGTGCTGTACGGCTCGTCGTCGGATTCCCGCTGGCACGAGGCGGGCCACGGCACCGCGTTCAAGACCCGCTGGCTGGACCAGGGCCTGTACCAGCTCGCCTCGTTCATGATCATGCGTGACCCGACTACCTGGCGGTGGAGCCACACCCGGCACCACACCGACACGCTGATCGTCGGCCGGGACCCGGAGATCGCGGCGATGCGCCCGGCGCGGCTGGCGCGGATCCTGGTCAACTTCGCCGGCCTGGCCGACGTGCCCGCGGCGTTCAGGCTGATGTTCATCCACGCCTCCGGGCGGCTCACTGCCGACGAGGCCGACTACGTGCCGGAGCCCGAGCGGCACAAGGTCTACCGCACGGCCCGGATCGACCTGGCGATCTACGCCCTCACCATTGCCGCGGCGATCGGGTTCCGGAGCTGGCTGCCGGTGCTGCTGATCGGCGGCCCGCGCCTGTACGGCTCGTTCATGCTGCAGGTCTACGGCCTGACCCAGCACGCCGGGCTGGGCGAGAACGTGCTCGACCACCGGCTCAATACCCGCACGGTGAAGATGTGCTTCGTGCACCGGTTCCTGTACTGGAACATGAACTATCACGTCGAGCACCACATGTTCCCGATGGTCCCGTACCACCGGCTGCCGCAGCTGCACGAGGAGATCAAGCACGACTGCGCGCCCCCGTACCCGTCGCTGTGGGCGGCCTGGCGGGAACTCGTCCCGGCGGTCCTGCGCCAGCTGCGGGACCAGGAGTATTTCGTCCGCCGCGAGCTGCTGCCCGGCGCCGCGCCGTTCAACCAGCCCGCGCCCGCGAACGACGGCCGCGCGCTGCCGCTGGCCACCGCGACCGCCGCCTGACCGCGAAGCCCCGAATCCGCGCACGCCGCACCGAGGGAGACAGCCGTTGGCGCAGTGGATTGCCGCCTGCCAGGCCGGCGATATCGATCCCGAGGACGTCATCCCCTTTGACCACGGTGGCCGCGCCTACGCGATTTACCGGTCCCCGGACGACCGCTACTACGCCACGGATGGTCACTGCACCCACGAGCAGACGCTGCTCTGCGACGGCCTGGTCGAGGGGGGCGTCATCGAGTGCCCCAAGCACAACGGCCGGTTCGATTACGCCAGCGGCAAGGCACTCGGCGCGCCGGTGCTCGTCGACCTGCGCACCTACCCGGCCAGGGTCACCGGCGGCACGGTCTACATCGAGATTGACTGACCGCTATATCGCCGGCAGGTCCTGCACCTGCTGCTTCGTGATGGTGAGCCGGATGCCGTCGTCGAACCCGGCCACCTTGTCGAACGGGATAGCCACTTCCTTGCGGGCCAGCAAATGCCCCTCCTTGAGCAGCACCTGGGTCACCTGGCGGTTGCCCGAGTCGATGCGGAGCGCATGGAGTTGCCCGATGTCCCCGTCGGTGGCGTGCACGTGGTCACCGAGGTGCTCCTCCACCTCGCCGGCCGGCACGATGTCGGCGGTTTCCTGCTCCGTGATCCGGGGAATCGTGCCGCCTTCCACGACTGGCCCGCCCGCGTCCCGCCAGCCGGGGGTAAGCACCTGCACCGGGACCTCGTAGCCAGGCACGAACGCCGCCAGGGTCTCCTCGGCCGCGCCGAGATCCTTGAACTCCGCCTCGGTGCAGCTGAGCCGGATCTCGCCCGCCGTCGCGTCGACCAGGTCGAACGGGACGAGCCGGGCCAGGCCGGTCCGGCCCTTCGGCTCGACCACGAGATGGGTGACGGTGCGGGCCGCGGGATCGACGACCAGGCTCCTGACCTCGCCGCCGAACCCGTCGGTGCAGCGAGCGTCACTTCCGATCACGAGCGTTATCTCTGCCAATGGCCAGCCTCCTCGTATCCCCCTGGACTCTAGCGCGAACCCGGCCGGCGCTCAGGGCACCCTCGCGCCTCCGCCCGGGACCCTCGCGCCTCGTAGCGGGGGACTGTCCGCAAAGTCAGTTGATGGGACTGAGGGACCATGGGACCATGGGACCATGATGAGGCAATCGGCGCCCGCTGTCCTGGTCAGTGGTGCCCGCTACCTGCAGCTGGCGACCGCGCTGTTGCAGCGGATGCGCCTGCGTTCGCCGGCCGGCGGGATCTGGGAAGCGGCCGACGTGCAGTGGTGGTCGCGCCAGGAGCGCCCGAGTGACCGGCACGGCCAGCTGTTCTGGCTCGACGGGCAGGGCGAGCCGGTGGCCGCCGTGATTCTCACCGACTTCTTCTACACCCGGGTCCAGTGCGATGTGCTGATCCTGCCGGGCGAGGACGGGCCCGGGCCCGCGGTATGGCGAGAAGCGCTCCGGCGGGTCGAGGCCCTGGCCGTGGCGGCCGAGTTCCCGGTCCGGTCAGATGACGCCGGGGCGCTGGCTGAACTCGCGGCGGCCGGCTACCGGCCGGCCGGCCAGCCCGGCATCCTGGCTACCTGGCTCGCCGCCGCGCGCAGGCCGCCGGTCCCGGCCCTGGCGCCCGGTTACCGGCTGGTGTCGAGGGCCGATGCCCCTGGCCGGGGGCATCCGATGACGGCCCGCAACGGGCCTGACGTGGCGGCGCGGCTGGCGCAGTGCTCGCTGTACCGCCCCGAGCTGGATCTTGCCGTCGAGGCCCCGGACGGTCAGGTAGCGGGATATGGCCTGTTCTGGGCCGATCCCGTTACCCGGGTCGGGCTGGTCGAGCCCATGCGGACCGAGGACGCGCATCAGCGCCGGGGGATCGCCAGTCACGTTCTCGCGGCCGGGCTGGAACGGCTTGCCGCCCGCGGCTGCGAGCGGCTCAAGGTCGGTAATGACATCGGCCTTTACCTGCGGGCGGGCTTCGTGCCGTTGCGTACGGCGACGCTCCTCGCTTACGCCCGGCCGGCGCTGGCCGGGGGCTCATGATGCCCGGGGCAACCGGGCCGGTCCGGGTGGAGCGCGTGCAGCTTGGCGTCCGGATGGAGAAGCGGCTGGTGAAGGTCCTCAAGGGGCTGGCGGAGTTCGAGGGCGTGACGCTCGGCCAGCTGCTGGAGAAGATCGTCCTGCACTCGTTCCAGGCCGCCGAAGGCCACGAGGGGGAGCTGGCCGCCAGCCCGCACGGGACGCGCGCGCTGGCCGCCATCACGGACCTGAAGCGGGTCTACGGCATGGATTACGACCTGCATGGCTTCCGCCAGTTCGAGGACGAATCGACCGCCACGTAGTTCAGCCGCTCCTATGAGTGCCGCCGAATCCAGTCGGCCATGCGCTCAAAGGACTGAGTCTGGCCCTCGTGCGCCATGCCTGCGACCGCGGCCACCGCGATCGCGGACACGGCGACGAACGCAAATGTGCGGCGGTGCCGGGCAAGCGCCGCCAGCGCCGCCAGCCCGATCACGAGGACCGCTACCTGCCGGTCCTGGGCGTGCTGATTACCGCTGGGCATGTCACTCCTCCCGGTTCATGATTAGCAGGGGCCTGCGCAAGGTTCTCTCAGCCTGCCGGGGGCAGGTCCTCCACCTGCTTCTTGGTGATGTTGAGCCGGACTCCGTCGTCGACGCTTTTCACGGCGCTGATCGGGATGCTGACTTCCTTGCGTCCCCAGATGTGCCCCTCGCGGAGCAGCACGTGGGTCACCTGGTGGTCGTCCGGGCTGACGAGGAAGCCCTGGACCTGCCCGATTTCACCGTCGATAGCATGGACCGGCTCACCCTGACTAACGTCTGCCTCGCCGATCGGAACGACGTCTTCCACCACGGTCGGCCGGTGATGTCCCAGGCCCGCGCCGATTCCCCCACCGGAGATACCAGCGCCGACCCCCAGGGCGCCGGTATAGCCGGCGCCCTGGACCGACTCCGCGCCGCCGTATCCGCCCCCGTAGCTGACGCCTTCCACCATGTCGATCTCCTCGGCGCGATCGAGCCGGCCGAACTCCGCGAGGGTGCAGCTCAGCCTTATCTCGCCGGCCGCGGACTCAACTAGGTCGAGGGGAACAATCCGGCCGGGCTCGTGCCCGTGCTTCGGCGAGATAACAAGATGCGTGACCGTGCGTGCCGCCGGATCCACGATCATGCGGCTCACGTGGCCGCAGTGACCGTCTGAGCAGCTTGCCTCGGCTCCTATCCTGAACTCAGTTTCCGCTGCCATTGCTGCCTGCCCCTTCCGGGCTGTCGCGGGCCATTAGCTTCGTCACGACGCGGCCCAATGCGGCCGCGCCCGCAGGTTGGCCGGACCAGCCGCCAGTCGCCTGCTTACATGCGTCAGCGTAGCCTCGCTGTCCGGCGAAGACCATCGCCCGGTACGGGTGAAGTGACCCGGCCAGGGCTCACTAGCCGCCTGATTCCGGTTCTGGCGCTGTTGCCCCTAGCTGCGACGATGCCATCGTGGCGGCGGTGATGAGTTCCTCGATCCGGGCCAGCCGCCGGTTGAGCTCAGCCAGTGTTACTTCCGGTGGGGCTGATTCCGCTGGCGGCCCGTCTTGCCCTTCGCCGGGCCCTTGCGTGACGAAGCTCGACGCCACCTGCGCGGTAACGACCGCCAGGGTGAGCAGGCCGATGCCCATGATGAGGCAGGCGGTGATCCGACCGGGCGTGGTGACCGGGACGTAGTCGCCGTAGCCGACGGTGGTGACGGTCGCCGCCGACCACCACAGCGACTCACCCAGCGTGTGGATGCTGGACTTGGGCGCGTGCCGCTCGTACAGATAGACGATGATCGCTCCGTTGATGACCATCACCGCTGCGGCCAGCAGGAAACGGCGGAGGTTGCCGCGCCTGAAGATCGATCTGACCAGGCGGAGGCTGAAGATCACCCGTATTGCCGGGAAGATCACGGAGACGAGCCCGAGCGGGTGGGTGACCAGGTAGTGCAGGTGGCGCCTGGCCAGGAAGCTGCGGATGGCCATGTCGATGGCGTAGACGGCGGAGACGGCAATCCGGACGGTCAGCGCGATGGCCCTGACGTGATGTGCGGCATTGAAGTCGCTGGGCTGGACCACGGTGATCCACAGCGTGGCCAGGGCCAGCAGATCGAGCGGCGTTTGAGTTCTCGCTAGGTAGGCGGTCAGGCGGCCGCTGGGGTCAGCCAGATCGGACTCATCGGCTCCAGGGCCTGAGCGCTGAGCAGTGTCATTCATGGCCAACAGCGTGGCACTGCGCCGCGTCGCGCACCGGGCCACTGCTGATAGTGGCGTTCGGCTGGTCCTCAGGACCCGTCGAACGCCGTGCCGTTCCACACCCAGTCGACCACCGAGGCGAACGTGCTGCCTGCGATGGTGTTCCAGGCCCGTCCGGCGCGCTCGCAGCCGCAACCGGACCCGGTCGGCGACGCTGCCTGGGTTAGGCGGCGCGGGCGGGTGGTCCGTGGCTGTTCAGGGTGCGTTGTTTGTCGGGGCTGGTGGCGGTGGTGGTGCCGTCGGGGTGCAGGGTGAGGTGCCAGCCCCAGCGGTGGATGGCGGTGAGGTGGTGGAAGGCGCAGAGCAGGATGAGGTTGTTCAGGCTGGTGGTGCCGCCTTTGCTTCTTGGTGTGAGGTGGTGGGCCTGGCAGGCGGCGGGGCGCTGGCGGCAGCCGGGGAAGCGGCAGCGGCGGTCCCGGGTGATCACGGCGCGGCGCAGGTGATCGGGGATGGTCTTGGTGGCCCGGCCCACGTCCAGCGGCAGGCTGATGGCGCCGGCGGCGTTGTCGAGGAGGCCGGTGCGCAAGAACGCGGCCAGCCCGGCCGGTCCGGACAGCAGGTCCGCGGCGTGACGCAGGATCAGCCGCCGGACGGTCGCGGCTTTGGGTGACTGCGGCCCGTAGGGGGGCCGCTGGCCGTGCGGGGGCTCCGGCAAGGACGACAGGCCGAATCGCGACCCCGCGCCGAACCCGGACCCTGCGCCGAACCCGGGCCCGGGGCCGTATCGGGCCGACGGCGCACCCGCCCCGCACGGCGCCGGGTGGTGGCTGAGGAGCGCGGCGGTGAGCTGGTCCAGGACGGCCGGGTCGACGTGCCCGGACACGACCGGCACGATCACCGCGTCACAATCGCTGCCCGGCGCCGCCGCGGGACCACGCGCCGCCCACGCCGCCTCCGCGCCGACGGCGCCGTCCAGGCCGCGGAGCTGATCCAGGGTCATGTGCAACTGGATCAGTGTGGGCTGCCCGGCGCGGTCGGGCACGCACCGGGAGGCGATCAGCTGCCGGCACGCTTCTTCCAGGCCGTCATGGTGACGCTGGCCCACGGTGCGGGTGTCTTCCGGGCCGGCTTTCTTGCTGAACGCGTCCAGCACCGCGTCCAGCGCAGCGGCGCACTGCGGGGTCAGGTCACCTTCCACCCGGCCCGCGTCATTCAGGGTCCGGTCCAGCCGCAGCCACCGATCCGCGAACCCACCATCGGATCGGTGTCGGGCTGGGCGCAGCGGCGCCGCATCTCCTCCGCCAGCCCGGCCAGATCCGCCAGCTCCGCGCCGCCCGCCGCAGCCGCCAGCAAAATCTCATCGGCGTCCGCCTGCTTACCTTCGGGGAGTTTGCCGGTCCAGGCGCAGATCTCCCGCGCCCACGACGCCGAGATCTCCCCCGCCGCCAGCGCCTCGCCGACCGCCGGATGCGCGGCCAGCCGCCGCGCCCAGCCGACCGCCCCGGCGGCCGCGCCGCTGGTGATCCGGGTCTGCCACCTAAGCCACGCTCTTGCCGTGCCCTGCCCGTCGTCCTCGCAGCCGCCGGAGGAGATGAACGCGGCTAACGCCCCGGCCCGCGCCGCGGTATGCAGCGACTCAGCCCGCTCTAACCCGCGCAGGCACTCGGCCTGCGCCGCGGCCGGCAGCGACGCCATATCCGCCGACGCCAGGTACGCCAGCGCGGCGTGGGCCATCGCCACCGCCTCCGCCGCGCTCACCGGAACCCCCGCCGCCGCCATCGCCGGTGCTGCCGTCTCCGCCGGTGCTGCCGTCTCCGCCGTTGCCGCCGCTGCTGGCGGGGGCGCGGCGGGATCGGCGGCGGATCGGGGTGGCTGGCCGGGCAGGCACATCGCGGGCGGCACCTCCTTATTCGAATCTATGTTCATACATTAATGAACGGGTCTGACAGAACAGTGCCGTGCCAGCCGTATTGCTCAGGGAAATTCGCCGTTCGTGATCGGGGGAGGGGAGCGGCGGCAGCGGGGCGTGCCTCGTTCTGGCTCGTCCGCGAAAACCGCGGGGAGTGGCCGGTAGTTCCGTGCAGCGCATTGTCGGCCCCGGCCGCCGTGGCCGGCTGGCAGGCGACGGCCGCCTCTATCACCAGGACGCCGGCCAGCACGATGCGAGCAGCGGTCCGAGGTCGGACAGACGCACGCGCGGGACGATTAGCGCGGGGAACCCTTGGCAAGCCCCCACCGACTGCTGGAGCACATGAGCCTTGGGCGCGCCGTCAACCCGTTTCTCCGCTGGTCTGGCCAGCGCTGGCGCCGCCCAGCAGCCTGCGGGCCTTGCGGCGGCGGTAGTACCTGACGGCGAGGACTATGCACCCGGCACCGATCGCTACCCCGGCTATCAGCGCGATCAGGCTGGCCCCATCCTGCTCATCGGCCCCGACCTTGCCGGTCCCGTAGGCGGCTGGCCCGACCGACAGCACATACACCGCGCCGACGACGAAATTCCACACCACGAACTGGGAATACTTCATTTTAAGGATGCCGGAGACGATGGTCGAGGTGAAGAACACCGCCAGCCGTCCCCATTTCTCATACAGCGCCTCGCCGGCGGCCAGGGCTCGCCGCAGCCGCTCTCCCCAGCGGCCCGGGCGGTCCAGGAGCCTGCGGCCCCACCGGCTGCCGATCCCGTAACCAGCCAGGCCGCCGGCCTCGGCCCCGAGGGCCGCCACGATCAGCACCGCAAAGATGTTGAGCTTCCCCTGGCTGGCCAGCACCGAGGCCCACCCCACCACCGCCGCCCCCAGTGCCGGAATCCCCGCGAACGATAGCGCCATCAGCGCGAACACGGCCACATATGCCCACCCGCCGTAAGGCTGCGCCGGGGCGGCCGCTGCGATGATGTCCATGATGCCTCGGGTAGACCGGGATCAGGCGGCCGGGCACATTGACACTGAGCACACGCCTGACGACCTGGGCGGTGCCGCGGTCAGCAGGTGCATGTCGATCACCTTAAGCCTGAATCCGGTGATCCGCTGCAGAAGCCCGTTGCGGGCGGCTAGCGCGCGGCCCGCTTGGGCTGGTGGAGGTAACCTCGGCTGTGATCGCACCACCGTCACTCACCGTAGTATGCCGCTGCCGCGTGCCTCGGCTGCCTGCCCAGCTGGCCGGCCAGCGTTGAAGGCGGCGCGCTGCTTCCTGCTGACCGTGGCCGTCTTGGTCTTGTTCACGGTCGCGCGCGAGTACGGGCTGCTAGGCCCGACCCTGGTGGCGATCAGCCTGCTCACCGCGGCTTTGGGCGTGATTGCCTGGACGGCGGGGGCGACTCTTGCGGATCTCGGGCTTGGCCGGGCGGATGCGCGCGCGGGCTTGCTGTACGGGGCCGCTGCCTTCGGGATCGTCCTGCTGGTGCTGGTGGTAGCGGCCGCGATCCCGGCGACGAACGGCTTCCTGCACGATTCGCGAGCGCAGATCGATGGCGGGCGGCTGCTGTACGAGCTGGGGGTGCCGATTGTGCTGCTGACGGCGATCCCGGAGGAGTTCGCCTTCCGGGGCGTCCTGCTGGGGTCGGCGCTGAGGCTGTGGGGCCCGCGGCGCGCCAGCCTGATCACCTCGGCGCTGTTCGGCCTGTGGCATATCGCGCCGACCTTGCACACCATGTCGGACAACCACGTGTTCAGGAGCGAGGCCGCCAGCGTCGCCGGGCAGGTGCTGCTGGTACTCGGCTCGATTGCGGTGACGTTCGTCGCCGGTCTGGTGTTCTGCTGGCTCAGGCTGCGGTCCGGGAGCCTGATCGCCCCGATTATGGCTCACGTCGCGACCAACGGCCTCGCCCTCGCTGTCGCGTGGTTCGCCGTCCACTATCTGCCGGGCGGGGTTTGAGCCCGCGACCGGCGGGCCTCGCCTGGACGCACCAGGTCGGCGCGGTCACCGCACTTGCGTGATGATCTTCCTGAGCTTGGTCAGGTCCTGCGGCGTGATGCCGGAGGGCCGCAGGACGGCATTCCACCCGTCGACATACTCGCCCGAGTACCGGTGGCCGTGCCCGTCCGGAACGCCGGTGGCGAACGGCAGGTCAGCGGTGACCTGCCAGAAGGTGATGAACGGCATCCAGAACATCCCCTTGAGCACGTCCTTCCCCGGGGGCTCGCTGATCCAGTCCGGCTGGCTGAAGATCAGATGCGGGCTCCACCAGACGATCGGGTCGGACGGGTGCAGCATGTACAGAACCCGGCTGCCATCCCAGGGCTGGCCCTGCGGAGGGATTCCCGCAGCCGGATCATTCGCGAAACGCACCGTCCGCCCGTCCTGGTAGACCGGCTGGACCTCCGGGCTGCCGGCGTCGCGATTATCGCTGAATTGCCGGAACAGCGTATTGAAGTTGGGCGGCCCCGCGAATAGCGCGCCGGAGGTGCGGTTGGCCAGGTCGTTCTCGCCGGTAAAGGCGGCCTCGCCGCCGAATGACCCCAGGCTTTCGCCGGCCACAAACAGTCTGGGGTGGTGGCCAGCGGGCAGCTTTACCCAGGCCCCGTAGGCCGCGTCGAAGAGCGCACGGCCGGCCGCCAGGGCCTTCGACTGGTCGACCAGGTAGGAAATCCACGACGGCAGGTAGGAGTACTGGATCGCCACGGTGGCGCAGTCGCCGCCGGTCAGGTACTCGAACGTGTCCACCAGCGCCGGGTCGACCCAGCCGCTGCCGGTCGTCGTCACCACGAGCAGGTTCTTGCGCTGGAAGCCGCCCGCGCGCTCGAGGTCGTCGACCGCCAGCGCGGCCTGGGCCGTCGGCCCGTCGGCTGATGCCAGCCCGGCGTAGATCCGGATCGGCGCCATCGCAGGCCGGCCGGTGACCTGCTCGATGTCATTGGCCGAGGGACCCTCGCCGGTGAAGTTGCGGCCCTGGTATCCCAGCGAGTCCCACCGCACGAGCGAGCCCGGTCCGCCCGAGCGCAGGCCGGTCGAGGGCTTCTGCACCCCTTCGGCGGTCGTCGTGTCACGCACCGAATACGCCTCGTTCATGAGGCTGACGAAGCCGTTGAGCAGCAGGCCGCTGACGACCACATAGGTGAGGCCGACCACCAGGACCCAGCCGACCGCCTTCGCCGCCCGCTGCCCGATCCAGCGGTTGAGTGCCTTCGCGAGCCCGCGGTACAGGCCGTGCAGGCCGCGCCCGATCAGCAACAGGAGACAGAAGATCAGTGCTGCGACGAATGGCGACGCAACGACGAGCGGGATGTTGTAGTCCGTCACCCCCATCAGTCCGCGGATCTCATACTGCCAGTACTGCCCGAGCCCGAAGGCCACAGCGAGCAGGACACCGCCGGTGATGAAGAAGGTGCGCCAAGCCCAGCGCCGTGTGCGCCGGGGACCTCGGTCGGCAAAAGCCCGCCACACCCACGCAGCGACTACCCCCAGCCCGTAACCGATGGCCGCAGTAATGCCCCAGACCAGGCCCTGGACGATCCCGCCGCGCGGGAGCAGCGAGGGAGTGAACGAAAGGCACGCGAAAATCAGCGCACCCCAGCAGCCGGGGAGCGTGACGAAAAGCAGCCTCCGGGGTTTCCCAGGTGCTGGCGATGGCTCAGGGCCTTCGGCCGCTACGGCCGGTGGGGCCTCAATCGCCGTTGCGGCAGGAGTCTGGGTAGCCGCGGCGGGGGGCGATCCGACGGCCACCGGCTGCTGCTCAGCTCCGGCCGGATCGGCAGCGTGCTGGCCGGCCACATCCGGGTACTCGCCCGGTGACGGACTGGCCGGCGGGTCCGGCATGTCCCGCGCCATGGCTACCTCTTCCTGGCGATCGCTAAACGGCTATCCCGATGCCCAGGAGCGTAAGTCACCGTCTCCAGGGTTGTCCGGGCAGTCTTCCCGCATCGAGGCGAGACCACCGCAAGAATCTCGCGTTCCCCCGTTGCGCGTCTCACCCTCACGAGGGTGAATGCGGACCGGAACCGGCCAACATCACCCGTGGAAGGTGACGAGTTGGCGGCGCATTTGCACCAGGATCAACAGATGTTGTGCGCCGTCAGCAGCACAGAGCATAGGCCAGCCGGCCGCGATCGCGGTGATCATCCGCGACCAGGACGGCGGCTGCCACGTCCAGGCCAGCGATCACCGGTGAACCGATGACGGCGACCCAGTCAGTTCCGGACCGGGGCTGGTGGCGGTTTGTGCCCATGGCTGGATGGATCCGTTCGTATGAGCGCCGCTGGCTCCGGGGAGATCTCATCGCCGGGGTCACCGTCGCCGCCCTGATCGTCCCGAAGAATCTCGGCTATGCCGGTATCGCGGGGATCCCGCTGCAGAACGGCCTGTACGCGGCGGCCGCGGGCGCGATCCTGTATGCGGTCTTCGGGACGAGCCGGCAGATCTCGACCGGGCCGAGTTCGGGACTGGCGGCGGTGGCCGCGAGCGCCGTCGCGGTGGCCGGGATCACGGGGATCCAGGACGTGGCTTCCTTCGTGGCCCTGATCACTCTGGTCTCTGGCGTGCTGTTCCTCGTTCTTGCGGTCCTCAAGATGGGGTGGATCGCGCAGTTCCTGTCCCGGGCCGTCGTCACTGGCTTCCTGTTCGGGGCGGCGATCGACGTCGTGATCGGCGAGCTTCCCAAGCTGACGGGCACGAAAGTCAGCGGCGCGAACCCGCTGCACGAGCTGTGGTCCTGGTTCGGGACGCTCGGCGATGCGCACCTGCTGACGGTGGCCGTCGGCGCCGCGGCGCTGGTGGTGGTGTTCGGGGTCAGGGTGATCGCGCCGCGCGTCCCCGGCGCCCTGGTCCTGGTCGTGGGTGGTCTGCTGGCGTCGTGGCTTTTCGATCTCGGCGCCCACGGGGTGGCCCTGGTCGGCGAGATCCCGCGCGGGCTTCCGGCGCTGCAGGTCCCCAGCCTTCAGCTGCTGGGTGATCACGCCAGCACGATTGCGCTGGCGGCGGTCGCGCTGGTCCTGATCGGGTTCTCCCAGACCGCCGGAGACGCGCGTACGTTCGCGGCCCGGCACCATTACCGCATCGAAATCAACCAGGAATCGGCCGCGCAGGGCATGGCCAACGTCGGCGCGGGCCTGTTTCAGGGGATGCCGGTCTCCACCAGCTTGTCCGCGAGTTCACTGAACGACCACTCCGGTGCGCGCACCGGCCTGGCCTCGCTCACCTCCGGCGTGACGGTCCTGCTCACCCTCCTGGTGCTGGCTCCGGTCTTTTCGGTACTGCCCAAGCCCGTGCTGGCCGCCCTGATCATCGAGGCGGTGGTCATGGGGATGATGGACCTGCCCGAGATGCGCCGCCTGGCCAGGGTGGCGCGGTTCGACTTCTGGATCGCGATCGCGGCGATCATCGCGACGTTGCTGGTCGGGGTGCTCGCCGGGGTGATGGTCGGGATCGGGCTCTCGCTGATCTGGCTCATCTCGGTAGCGACCCGGCCCCACATGCCCCTGATGGGGCGCGAGCGTGGCACCCATGTCTTCCGGGGCCTGGATGACCATCCTGGCGATGAGCAGTACCCCGGTGTGGTGGTTCTCCGGCTGGACGGCGGTTTGTTCTTTGCTACCTCCGATGCGCTGGAAGACCGGGTCCGGGAGGTCGCACTATCTATGCCCGGTATCACCGGGATCGTGCTCGATTGCGAGGGAATTGACTTCATCGACTCGCAGGGCTCGGCGAAGATGCGCGAGATCCACGAGCTCACCGGGCAAGCAGGCATTACCCTGCGACTTGCCCGGCTCAAGCCGGCCGTCCGCGATCTGCTGGCGCGCGACGGCATCCTCGGCGGCATCGGCGAGGAGAACATCCACGGAAACGTCGATCACGCGGTGGAGGCGCAGACAGCCGCCAGCGGAGATGGTTCCCGATTCACAAGTCCTGGCGGATGCGGTGAAGATCCGTGAGACTGAGACGGCCGGGTCAGGGCCGCGATGGAGCGAAGGGCGCGCCGTTCGCCTGCAGCCGGAAGGCGCATGACCGTGGGAGGACGAACCTGCTGTGACTGGCGAGTCAGGCACCAGCGCTCCTCAGCTGGCCAAGGGAGACCGCAGGCTGGCGATCCTGCTGGCGATGGCGATGTTCGTCCTGGTCGTGGACACATCGGTAATGAACGTATCCATCTCAGCGGTGGTGCACGATCTGCATACGACTGTGAGCGGGGTGCAGTCGGCAATCGCGCTTGAGGCGCTGGTGTCGGCGGCGTTCATCCTGATCGGCAGCAAGGTGGGCGATCTGATCGGGCGCAAGCGCGCCTATGTGCTGGGCCTGGTCGGCTACGCGATCGGGGCCCTGGCCATGGCGGTCTCGCAAGGGCTGATCGTGGTCATCATCTTCTGGGCGATCGTGGGCGGGCTCGGCGCATCGCTGCTGCTGCCGGCGATGCAGTCACTGATCCACGGCAACTTCGAGGGCGGAGCGCAGCGGCAGGCCTATGCGCTGGTCGGAGCGGCGGCCGCGATCGCCGCCGCCGTGGGCCCGCTGCTGGGCGGGTTTATCACGACCTACCTGTCGTGGCGGATCGCGTTTCTGCTTGAAGACGTCATCATCGCGGTCGTGCTGCTGGGCATCAGGCTGGTCCGTGATGTGGAATACACCGGATCGCGGCGCGTGGATGTCGTGGGTGCCATCCTGTCTGTTCTCGGCATGGGCGGCGTGGTGCTGGGCATCCTGGTGTGGCAGGAAGGCGGTGAGGCGGTCGGTCTGCTGCTTGCGCTCGGGGTGGTCTCGCTGGGGCTCCTGGCGTGGTGGCTGGTGCGGCGCAAGCGCGCCGGCAAGGCGGTGCTGCTGGACCCGGACCTGTTCAAGGCCAAGCTGTTCAGGTTCGGAGTCTCGGGACAGCTGCTTCAGCAGATCGGCCTGGGCGGCACGATGATCGCGCTGCCGATCTACCTGCAGATCGTGCTCGAGTACAACGCGATGGAGGCCGGCCTGTCCATCGCTCCGCTCTCGCTCAGCATGTTTGCCGTCGCCTTGGTCGCTGGGAAAAGAGCGGGGAAGCGGCGTCCGGCGAGCCTCATCCGGGCCGGATTCGCGCTGTTCACGGTCGGGATGATTGCCATGGAGCCGATCGTGCCCCGGGCGACGTCAGGCTGGTATCTGGTGGTGCCGTTGATAATCGCGGGATCGGGGCTGGGGCTGATGGTCTCTCAGCTCAACAACTACACGCTGGCCCCGATCTCCGAGGAACGGGTGAGCGAGGCGGCTGGGGTGAACTCGGCGGGCGGGTCGTTCGGGCTGTCGTTCGGGCTGGCGTTCGCCGGCGCCATCCTGCTGGCGGCGCTGTCTCTTGGTTTCACCAATATGGCCAAGTCGAGCACCGTGCTTTCCGGGGCGCAGCAGCAGCAGGTCGCCAAGGTCCTGGAGCACGACGCCGAAGTGGTCAGCACCACTCAGCTCCAGAAGCAGCTCGCCGGCCAGCCGCAGAAAACCCAGGACGAGATCATCAGGATCAACACCCAGGCCACCCACCGCGCCCTTCAGGTGGCGCTCCTGATTCCCATCATCGCCGGCCTGCTTGGGCTGCTCATCTCGTTCCTCATGATGCGCCAGCCAGATCCCCAGCAATCGGGCCCCGGCGAACAGGTGGTCTTGGGCTGACCCCGGATCACCCCGACTAGATTCATGCCCGCCGCGTGGAGCGTGCGGCGCCACCGGCACACCGGGTGCCGCCCCGGCTCCAGCTAAGCCGGCCGGGCGTGCTGCGTCATCCTTCATTGCCGTCCTCCCGCTCTGGCGGCGCCCCTAGACCTTTCGCCAGCGGGCCTCGCAGAGAGCGTAAACGCCGAACACGACCAGGCCGAGGGCGGCGATGAAGAGCAGATACTCCCCGAAGGGCTGATTGCGCAGGGTGTGCAGCGCCTTGTCCACCCCGCCCGCCTTGGCCGGCCGGTAAGCGACGGCCGCCTCTATCACCAGGACGCCGGCCAGCGCGAACACCACGCCGCGCGCGGTAGTCCCGACCATGCCGAGCCGCTCGACTATGCGGCGCACCCGCGGGCTCATCTGGTCCGTCTGCATGAACTTCATGAACTTGCGGCGCAGGCCTTCCACCACCAGGGCGAGCCCGACGATCACGATGACCAGCCCGGCGATGCCGACCAGCCAGCGGCCCCCGGGGTGATGCATGATCTTGGCGGTCAGGTCCTGCTGCCGCCGGCTCTGGCTGCCCTGAGAACCCGCGATGATCGTGAAGGTCAGGTAGGCGAAGCCGGCGTACACCACGGCGCGGGCCAGTGATTTCAATCGGGGGCCGGCGCCGTTTCCCTCGCCGGTAACGCCGAACGCGGCTTCGCTGAGCCGCCAGAGCGAGTAACCGGCGAATCCGATGCCGAGAAGCCAGAGGGATACCAGCCCGTAGGGCTTGCCGGCCAGCAGCTGCAAGGCACCCTGCTGGTCGGCCTCCTTCGAGCTGTGGCCGACCGCGACCAGGATCGCGACCCAGCCGATCAGGATGTAGATGACCCCGCGGGCCGCGAGGCCGGCCCGGGCCAGGGCGTGCGCCGCCGGGCTATCGGATGCGCGCCTGGCGCGGGCGGATACCTGCGCGGGCTGCTGCGTGCTTGTCGATCGCATCGGGCCGATCACCTCATCCTCAAAGGCCGCTGTGACCATCGCCTGGCCGGTCGCCCGCCGGGCGAGCCGGGCCGGCGCGGGTGCGCCGTGGGCGATGTTCCTGCCGGGCGACTCGCCATTACCCCGGTTCCCGCCACTCACGCATGCCGGGCGGTCATCGTTGCTACCAGGTGCCCCACTTCAGGCTGGGCTCCGGCAGGGAGGGGACCTTCAGGAAGGCCGGCGGGCTGGCCAGATCCAGCGCACTGAGCGGCGCGCTGGCCGCCGCATCCCGCGCGGTCAGGGCGGGCAGGTTCCACTTCTGCTCCAGCAGCCTCAGCACGGAGGTGTGGTCAAGCACATCGGAACAGACGTAATCCGGCCGCGCATACGGCGACACGATCACCGCAGGCACCCGGAATCCGTACTGGTCGTAGTAATGCGGGCCCTGGGTCATTTTCTCGGCGTCGTGGACCATGCCGGGGAAGAGCGGCCGCAGCAGCGTCTGCAGCCGCGTCGGACTTCCGATCAGGCTGCGTCCCGGTACGTCATCGGGCGGGATCGCCGCAGGCGGCGAGACATGGTCGTAGTAACCGCCGTGCTCGTCATACACCCAGATCAGCAGGGTCCGTGGCCATCCCGGGCCGTGCATGACCCGGTTGATCACCTCGGCGGCGAAGCTCTCGCCCTTCCGGATGTCCTGCGGGTTCTCCTCGGAGTAGTTGTCGAAATCGGGATCCACGATGCTGAAGGCGGGCAGCGTACCGTCGTCGGCATCCGCGAAGAACTGGTCGGTGCTGCGGACATGCTGCATGTACCGGGCCAGGCCCAGCGGGAAAAGGTCGGCCGTGAACTGCAGGTCCTTCTGCAGGCCCTGGGTCACGGTCCGGACTGAGCGGCCCAGCGAGAGCAGCCGGCGCCTGGCCATCCGGCGCTTGTGATGCGCGTACCGCCGGGCCACGGATTTGTCCCCGGCTACCGGGTGGTAGTTGGCCCAGGAGATCCCGCAGGTGGTGAGCATGTCGAAGATGGTCCCGGCGGGCGGGTAGTCGAGCAGGTCGACCGACAGGTCATCGATGAGGCCGTGCGCCGTGCCCGCGATCAGGAATCGGCGGTTGGGGAACGTCGGGCCCATGCAGGAGCTGAACCAGCGGTCGCATAGCGGGAAGGTCCGGGCCAGGCCGTAATAGAAAGGCAGGTCCTCCCCGGTCCAGTAGCCCATGCCCACGGCCGCGGCGTCATCGGCCTCGGGCAGCACCTTCTGGGTGCTGGCCACGAACCCCTCGCAGTTTCCGTCGCCCAGCTGCAGATGGCTTGCGTGCCAGCTCTGCGATGGCGCCTGCGGATGCTGGTCCGTGGAGTGCAGGTGGTGCGCGCGGACGGACTCGCCGCCGGTGCCCCGGTTCCACACCGCGGGCTCGCCGTCGGCACCGATCGGGAAGCCCTCGCCGCGGCCCTGCAGCATGCCGAAATAGTTGTCGTAGGAATGGTTCTCCATCATCAGGACCACGATGTGCTCGATCTGCGGGAGCAGATCAGTCCCGGCGGGCCGGGACGGCACGGGCCGTGACCCGGGCGGCCGGTCCGGGTGCTGGCCGCCGCCGCGGCGCCGAGCGCGCCTCATCTCATGCCGTTCGAGCCGTTCCCACACGATCTCAGCACCTTTCTGCGCTGGCCGCCGGCCGCTCAGGCGGATGGTCCTGCTGCCGCGTCCACCGGGACGCGGATCCGGACCGAGGCCGGATGGACCTTGATCCGGATCATCTTGGCCGCCGGCCGTGCGCCACCGTCAAGCTCGTACGGGAATGGCCGGTCGCACCGCAGCCGGACGCGCTTCCCCCTGGTGACCTGCACGAACGGTGACTTGCCCGGCTTGCCGAGCGCGACCCGGGTCAGCGTGCGGGCCCACTCGACCGGATTCTTCGCGGTGACCACGCCGAGTTCCAGCAGCCCGTCGTCCGGCCGCGCGCCGGGGAACGCCTCGATCCCGCCGAGTATCTTGCCCACGTTCCCGACCAGGACGCACGAGACCCGGCCTTTGAAGAAGCGCTGGCCGTCCACTTCGATAACTGCCTTTACCCGGCGCGCGCTGAGGTTCTTGGTCCCGGTGTAGAGGTACGCGGCCCGGCCGAAGCGCCGCTTCATCTTCCCGCTCACATCCTTGATCATGCTGGCGTCGAATCCGGCGCCGGCCATCACCGCGAAGTGCTCGCCGTTCACTGATCCCGTATCCAGCCGGCGCAGCCCGCCGTACAGCCCGACGCGCACCGCGTCGGCTAGGTCGTCCGGGATGCGCAGGTTGGCCGCCAGCAGATTCGCCGTGCCGGCGGGCAGGATGGCCAGCTCAGCCTCCGTCCCGGCGACCGCGTTAATGCAGCGCTGGACCATCCCGTCACCTCCCCAGATGAAGATCAGCCCGGCACCGCGCGCTATCGCCTGACGAACGCGCTTGGGCGCCTTGCGGCTCTTCGGCACCTCGTACCAGAGCGGATCGCTGATCCCCTCCCGGGCCAGCAGTTCCCGGAGTTCCGGCAGGCCACCGCCCATGCTCTTGCCAGCGTGCGCGACCACCGCGACCGTTTCCATGACGGGCCTCCGTTTTCCTGCTCTGGGCAGCAAGCCCGGTCACGGATGCCCCCGAAGAAGCCGGCGAAACCACCGGGATATCAGCGATCCGGTGCGGTGCTGTCCGTGCCGGTGCCCTTCGCGGGATCGGGGACTCCTGGGGCGACCGCCGCGCGGATGGCGTTCAGCTCGGCGTTCATGTCTTCCAGGCGGCTGAGCATCGTGTTGGCGGCCGTCTGCAGCTGGGGCATCTGCGTGATCAGGTCCGTGTTCGACCGCAGCAGCGTCAGGCTCGTCTTGGCCTGCTCGTCCACTGACCGTTCCAGCTGCTCGATCCGGCCCAGCGTCGCCTCCAGGTTGCGTTCGGAGCGGTTCGACGCCGCCCCGACCAGAAATCCGATGAACAGCTCGGCGACGGTAGTGACGAGATTCAAGGGAAAGTTGAAACCTTGCGAGGTAAACCACGCGGGTAGCCAGTGACCGCTGGATATGTGCGAGCCGCCGATCGCGAAGGTGAGCGTCCAGGCGATGACAGCGACCAGCCAGATCACGATGTTGGCTGGCCGGCCCATCGCCGCTGACGTCCAGTCAGCGGCCCGCTGGAACAGCGACGCCTGCTCCGGGTCAGCGGTCAGGCCGCCATGCGGGCTCCGGTACAGCTTCAGCCTGAGCCCGTGCCGGTTATGCGTGACGCTCATGCGGCACCCCCCGGAAGATGAGCCCCGCAGGCCATGACGATCACGAGAATCACGATGAACTCCTCTCCTGCGAAGCAGGAAGCAGCGCCCGGCGCATGCCTTGTCATGCGCTGGCTGGCAGGTCCGTGTCGGAGAACTGCCGCCCTGCCGGACTGTAACGTCCGCCACATTTCGTGAATGCAACATGCCGCTGAACGCCGCCCAAAATCCGCGGCCAGCCGCCGGTCAAAAGATCTTGAGGCCACCCGCCGAATCCGGCGGAATGACCTCTGGGCTGCTCATACTCTGTCGAGACGGCGGAATTCCAATCCGCGACCCCTTGACCTCAGTGAAACGCAGGTTATCTGGCGAGTCCGGCTGAGGCCGGCAGCCCGCTTCTTCGCAGGCTCACGGGCGCTTCAGGAACCTGAAATAGATCGCCGCGAAAACCAGGACAATCCCGATGTTTACTGCCAGCCGCGCCCAGAACTGGTGCCTGAAGAACAGGACGTCCACGCCGACCACGACGACTATCAGCGCGAGCACGTAAAGCACGACGGCCGCCTGTCTTCCCATCGCTCCTGTCTACTGTGCGCGACGGAGTGGAGCAAGAGCGGCGCTGTCAGCTTGAGGCAATGTCGTTGCGGTACTTTCGTGCCGTGCAGGAGGGAGCCGGATGCCCGAGGGGTGGGGCTGGGATGAGACCTTGTTTGCCGGCAGTTCGGAGTATTACGACCGTGGCCGCATTCCGTACCCGCCGGGACTCCGCGATGCCTTCGCTGCCGTAGCTGACTTGCGGGGGTCGCCCCGTCTCATCGATGCTGGCTGCGGCCCTGGCACGGTGGCGCTACGGCTGGCCGATCTGTTCACCGGGGTCGTTGGCGTCGACGCCGATCAGGGCATGATCGACGAGGCGATCCGGGCGGCCGCACGGCAGAACCTGACCAACGCACAGTGGCTCCAGCTGCGGGCGGAGGAACTGCCCGCAGGCCTGGGCACCTTCCGGTACGCGACGTTCGCCCAGTCGTTCCACTGGATGGACCGCGAGCTGGTAGCGGCCAGGGTTTTCGACATGCTGGAGCCGGGTGGCGCTTTCGTTCATGTTGGCGGGCAGGAGATCGAGACGCCTTCCCCCGAGCAGCCGCTACCACATCCGCGGCCGCCAGCGGACGAAATCCGGCGTCTTAAGCAGTCATACCTCGGTATCGAGGTCCGGGCCGGGCAAGGAGTCCTCCGGCACGGCACGCCAGGCAACGAATGGGAGATCCTGCAGGCGGCAGGATTCGAAACGCCGGTAATGACCCGCGTTGCGGCAGGCAGCTGCTGGAGCGAACTGTCGACGATGTCGTAGCCCAGGTCTTCTCGCTCTCCGGCAGTGCACCGCACCTGTTTGGCGACCAGCGGGCGGACTTTGACACGATCTTCGGGCCCGTCTGACCGCTGCGTCCGACGCCGGGCTCTTCTCCGAGCAAATACCCGATCTCGCGCTTGTCCTCTACCACAGACCCGGCGGCCGTGATGGACCCGTCGTCACGCCGCAGAATGCCGCGAAATCCTGTGGTCAGCGTGCGGTCAAAAAATCTTGAGGCCACTACCCGGCTCGGGAGGAAATCCGAACACCGCGAGCAGGCCGGGATTTCCGAACGAGGTAACCTGGCTGATCCCGCGGTCGGTCACGGTCAGCACGCAGACGCCGTAGGGCTGCAGCTGCCCGGCAGCATCCCGCGCGTACACCGCCGCGGCGGGGCTGGCCGTTGGCGCCGGTGGCCAGCATCCGCCAGTCGCCGCGGCGCCGAGGACGCGGTCGCGCAGGAACGGGATGCAGGCACGGCGGCCCGAGAACCAGGACCGCAGCGGCGTCGCCTCCAGGATCACGTCCTCGACGAGCAGCCGCTCGAGGGCAGCGGCGTCGGCGTTCTCGAACGCGGCGATGTACTCATCCAGCAGCGCCCGCGCCTGCGGTATGTCCGGCTCGGTGATCTGATCAGCTGCGGGGGCTACTTCCTCCAGCCGGGCCCGGGCCCGCTGCAGCGCGCTCTTCACTGACGCCGTCGTCGTGTCGAGCATGACCGCGACCTGCGCGGCGGGAAACTCGAGCACATCGCGCAGGACGAGCACGGCGCGCTGCCGGGGCGGCAGATACTGCAGGCTCGCGATGAGTGCCAGCCGCAGGCTCTCGCGGGCGGTGACGATGACCGCCGGGTCGGCCTCCGGGATCGCCAGCGTGTCCGGGACCGGGTCGAGCCACGCGACGTCCGGTCCGGCGTCCTCGGGCCAGACCGCCGGATCCGGCTCCGCGTCGTATAGTCCCGACGGCAGCACCCGGCGATCGCGACGGGACAGCGCCGTGAGGCACGCATTGGTAGCGATCTGGTACAGCCACGTGCGCAGCGAGGACCGGCCCTCGAAGCTGTCGTACGAGCGCCAGGCGCGCAGGTAGGTCTCCTGGACCAGGTCCTCGGTGTCCGCGACCGAGCCGAGCATCCGATAGCAGTGCGCGAACAGCTCGCGCCGGAACGGCTCCGTGTCCCGGCCGAACGCCGCGCTATCCGGCATCAGTCACACCGGCCGGCCGAGGTATGCGGCGAGCTGGTCCGCGGACCCGCCCCCGGCCGGCGCGGGCGCGACGGGCCCGAACGGTGCCTGCCCGTCCGGCCCGCGGAAACCGTCGGTGATCGCCAGCCGTGCCGAGGCGAGCAGCTCGGTCGCCAGCTCGGGGTCCAGGTCGCCCGGGTAGCCGATAGCGCGGGCCAGGTCCCAGCCGTGAGCGAACTGATCGAGGGCCGCCATGCTCCGCACGGCAGCGCCCGGGAACTCGCCGAACGGCAGCCGGATCATCCGGCCGAGCACGCCATCGGCCTCGAACGCCGCCGCCGCCATCCGGGCGCTCTCCTCGTAGGCGGCGACGAAATCACCGGCCGTGTAGTCCACGTCGGTGGGCTCGCTAGTGCCGCTGACGACACCGGCCCACCAGCGGGCCGTGTCGGTGAAGTGGTTGATCAGCGCGAACGTCCCAGGATGCGCACGGCGTGGGTGCATCCAGGTCGCCGGGCTGCACTTTCTGAAGGACCGCCAGGGTGCTGCTCAGGGCTCTATCCAGTTCGGTCACGTGCTCGCTCCTGATTCTCTCGCCTGCAAAGGCCGTCAATCAGGTAGACCTGGCCGCCCGGCGAAAGGAATCGGTACCGTTCGATCAGGTCTCGGTGATGATCTTGACGGGCTGGCCCGTGACGGGCCGCGATGCCCAGGTAGTCCCGGTCGTCGCACGAGATCACCAGACGTTCCCGCTCGGCGGTCGCCACGATCAGCGGGTCAGCCGGGCCCCCCGGACCGGTGCTGGCCAGCCTCGGTCAGCGCCTGCTGAACGTCGCGGGCTCGCTCCCAGCCGCCTTCATGGATCGCCACCCAGCCGAACAGTTCCCGTAGCAGTCGCTGCTTCTCCAGCCGGTCGGCGAGCGCGAGGGTCGTCTGTACAGAGGGCCACAAATGCATCTGACGCCTCTATGTATACGCTGACTTTGCTCTCAGGGTCGAAGGATCCCCGCAGGGGCGGTTCGTCCACGACGATGACGGCGTGGTAGCGCGAGTCGTTAAGCATGTTCCGAGATGCCACCCGCTGGGACGAGGTGGTCACCGCCACAACGTCAGCATCGGTCACCAGCGCAGTGTCCCACCGATGACCAGCTCGACGGTGGCCGTTAACAGGCGGAGCGCTGACCCTCTGCTTGCAAACTACTTGCGGCGTGGTCATTGCCAGTCAATAGCGCAGGTCAAGGGGTCAGTGATGGTTGCTGCGAATCGCTCTGCAGGCAACGCGGCTGCTGTACTCCCGTGCTGTACGTGGCGTCCTGAAATCAGGGCTTTCGGCCCGGCTTCAGACCGTAGGCACTGATTGTCATATCGAGGGTGGAACTCCGGTACTGGGCCGTGCTGGCGGTGCAGTCCGGGGACCGGGTTATTGAGGTCGCGCACCAGCTGGGGGTGTCGCCGCTGAGCCCGCACAGCTGCATGCGTTCAGCTGTCCGGTCCTCTAGCGGTAGGGCGTCAGATCGGCCCGGGGGTAGCGCGTTTGGGTGTCGGCCAAGGTTTGCTCGTCCCAATACGGATCGCCCGGAGCTGGGAAGCCGAACACCGACCGCTCCCGGGAGAGGCCCGCTCGACGATCTCGAACCAGTCTGACCGCGTCGCGCGCTCGGCCCAGGCGACCCGGCCGGTCCAGCGCGGTGCCCACACATCGTAGTCGGCGAGGAGCGCAAAGCGGGCTGATCGTTCGCCGGTCATGCGCGACCCACGGTGAAGTACGTCGGACCGAAAAGCGAGCAGGGTTCCTGCCGGACCGGTCATCGAGACCTCCTCCTCGGCGAACATCCCCTCGGGAGGTAGTTCGTGATGTCGTGATGCCCAGGGACCGGCCAGTACGGGACGCTCTGCCCGACCGACAGCGGAACGATCTTGGTAGGGCCGTCCTTATCGCCTACGTCGGACAGGAGGATCCAGCTCAACATCTGCGTGGCCGGCTGGAGCGCTTGGGCACGACGAGGCTGTGGTTGACGAAGTCGCGGTGGTGGCGCTGGTCGTAGTCGACGGCTCCGGCGTACTTGGCCCACAGCGACGCCTCGTAGAGCCGCAGGTCGGCTGAGCCCAGGAAGCGCTCCGCCAGGTCGAGCAGGTCCGGGTGGAAGGCCAGCCGGTTCAGGTTCCAGGATCGCCACGGTCCGCTGACTTCGCCGGCCCACTGGTCCGTCACCAACCACGCATGAGCAGCTGGGTCGGCGAAATACACCTCGGGCCGCGGATAGTGCAGCCACAGAGCTTCCTGGGCCGCGGCCAGCTCGTCAGCCTTGAGGAAACCCTCGAAGAGCAGGTAACCCCGCTCCCGCAGGTCCGCCAGGCAACGGTCGGGCACCCTCATCCCCGCACCCTAGCCGCCCTCGCAGTTCGACCGCACCGGCATTTCGACAGTGCAGCGGTTCAGGGTCACCGCCGAACCCGCCGATTGGGCAGACACCCTCCCCGCGGGCTGCCGACGCTCCTGACCTCGCTAACCCCCGGTTGTCCAACCTGACCCGGGTACCCTGACCCCACGAGATCATCCAGCAGGAGGTGTTACGGATCATCTGACATCGATCCGTAACGCACCAACTGGAGCTCGACAACCGTCACCGTGCTGGTCACCGACACCACCCTGGCCATCGAGCTCGGCAATGGTTGATACCCGCATCATCCGCCGCACCACCACCCAGTTAGTGCGTAGCATCAAAGGCGAGCGACCGCGGACCGCTACTCCCATTCCCTAGGCCATGTGCCGCACATCAGGTGGCAGAACCGCGTCGCACATCAGTCGTCGGATCACAAGACGGCGGGGCCTATGTCCTGCGCCGGGTGTTGACACGGCGGAGCTTCACTTGATGCTTGACACCGCCCGTCCGGGCATGCCGTCGCGGCGGAAGGTGGCCGGGCCATGCTCGTGGAACTGAGCGTCATGGAGCAGCGCTATCACGCAGTCATGGAGGTCGTCTCAGGTGTCCGGCACCCTTAAATAGCAGCGGGTCAGGAAGCGCATCGTGCTCACGCAACTGCTTTATCCAAAAGCCGTGAGCCGACCTCGGCGATGGCTGTGAATGAATCCGGCTTGGGCTCATCGGCCGATGGTGAGAGCGAGGAGGGTATCGACCGCAGTTTCGAACGGGCGGGTACTCCGTTGCACCTGGGCGAGTAGAAGCCCTCCTTGGAGCGTGGCGAGCAGAGTAGTGGCGAGGTCGTCCGGGTCGATGCCGGACGGGAGTTTCCCGTCGGCATGAAGGGATCTGAGTCCATCGCCGATGGCGGCTGCCCACTGATCGAACCCTGCCGCGATGAGCGCTCGGGCCTCGGGGTCGCTCTCAGCCAGTTGACCAACGAGCGAACCAAGTGGGCAGCCCCCCTTTGCTTTGGTGCGCTTCGCTGCGGTGATCACCATGTTCCGCCAGGCTTCGACTCCGTTCGCGCTGCGGAGCGCGTGCCGCTGGTGATTGACGATGGTGTCGGCTTGGTAATCGATGACCGCCTGCACGAGTTCGTTCTTGTCGGGGAAGTAGTGGTACATCTGAGAGCCGCTGACTTCCGCCGCCACCTTGACGTCTTCCAAGGTGGTGCCCGCCACCCCGCGCTCATGGATCAGGGCGGCGGCCTCCTCCACTATTCGTGCCCGGGTGCGTGCTCCCTTGGGGGTGAGCCTCGGCCGGTCACTCGTCTCGTTGACCATGCACCAATGTTAGCAGGATTTTGAGTTTGACAACCCAGTGCCGGGCTGCCAGAGTGAGTTATACAACCCATTTCGAAGCGAGAGGACGACACATCGCATGACTGACCTAAAGGGCAAGACTGCACTGGTAACGGGCTCGACGAGCGGGATCGGCAAGGCTACGGCCATCGCCTTGGCCGCCCGCGGCGCTCACGTACTGGTAGTGGGACGCAATCAGCAACGAGCCAAAGACGTGGTCGCCGAGATCGAGGGCAGCGGGGGCAGCGCGACGTTCCGGCTCACTACGTTGAGCGACGTCGAATCGGCGCAGGACCTGGTCGAGTGGGCCAGTGAGGCAGGCGGCGGTCACGTCGACATCCTCATCAACAACGCCGGTGTCGCCTTGCTCGGACCAAGCAACGCAGCCACCGAAGCAGAGTTCGACGAGACCTTTGCACTGAACGTCAAGGTTCCGTTCTTCCTCGTCGCGTCCCTAGCGCCGGCCATGGCCGAACGCGGATGGGGTTCGATCGTCAACGTCTCCACGATGGTCGCGAGCTTCGGACAGGCAGGCATGGCTCTGTACGGCGCCAGCCGAGCGGCTCTCGAACTGCTGACTAAGGCCTGGGCCGCCGAATACGGCCCGAGTGGTGTTCGGGTCAACGCCGTTGCTCCCGGCCGACGCGCACCCCGACGATGGAAGCCGTCCCCGACGAGATGGTGAATCAGCTCGCAGCACTAGCACCAGCAGGTCGCGTAGCTCAGCCCGAGGAACTTGCTGCGGCGATCGTCTTCCTCGCAAGTGATGATGCCAGCTTCGTCCACGGCGTCACTCTCGCGGTCGATGGAGGCCGGGTGGCGACGTAGCGCCTGCCGGCGGTGACGTTAAGAGGGCGGACCTAGAACACAACTCACACTCACAACTCACAACTCACAA
>CAVWLF010000003.1:0-871687 GCA_963755815.1 uncultured Actinomycetes bacterium | reverse complement strand
CCGGCCAGGCCCTCCGGAAAGTGGCAAAACGCCACTCTTGAGGGAGCCAAATAGTACTTTCTCATTTGCGGTATCCAGCTGGCGGCGAATATCGGAGCGAGATTTTGTCCGGTTATTACAGGATATGCGTCGCGAAGGGAACAAAGCATCCCGTGGCGCCCCGATCGCAGGCAGGTGCGACTCTTTGCAGCACAGCACAATGACCCCGCGGGCCGCGTGGTGAATAGCCCGCTGCGGCTCACCGTGCTCGGCACCGGGTACCTGGGCATCACCCACGCCGCTTGCCTGGCCAGCCTGGGGTTCAGGGTCCTCGGCGTGGACACTGACCCGGAGAAGGTCAGCCAGCTGATGGCCGGGCAGGTGCCCATCTACGAGCCCGGGCTCGGCGAGCTGGTGCGGGCCGGCCTGGACTCGGGCCGGCTGACCTTCACCACGTCCTACCCGCAGGCCGCGGCGTTCGGCGACGTGCACTTCATCTGTGCCGGTACCCCGCCGCAGCCGGGCAGCGACCACGCCGACCTGTCCCAGGTGCACGGCTGCGTGACGGCACTGGCCCCGCTGCTGGACCGGCCGTGCCTGGTCGTCGGCAAGTCCACCGTCCCGGTCGGGACCGCGCGGCGGCTGGCGGCCGAGCTCGCGGCATCATGCGAGGGGGTTCAGCTGGCGTGGAATCCCGAGTTCCTCCGGGAGGGCTCGGCGGTGGCGGATGCCCTCGCGCCGGACCGGATCGTGGCCGGTGTCACCTCGCGCTGGGCCGAGGGACTCCTCCGGCAGGTATACGCGCCGCAGCTTGCGGACGGCATCCCGTTCTTTGCCACCAGCCTGGAGACCGCTGAGCTGGCCAAGGTCGCCGCGAACTCATTCCTGGCCACGAAGATCTCCTTCATCAATGCGATGGCTGAGGTGTGCGAGGCGGCCGGCGGCGACGTCCGTGCCATCTCGGACATTCTCGGCGCGGACTCGCGGATCGGCCCGGCGCTGCTGCGCTCCGGTCTCGGCTACGGCGGCGGCTGCCTGCCCAAGGACACCCGCGCGTTCATCGCCCGGGCGACCGAGCTGGGAGCTGGCCAGGCCGTTGGCTTTCTGCGCGAGATGGACGCGATTAACCTGCGACGGCGGGCCAGGGCCGCCGATCTCGCCAGCGAACTGGTCGGCCGGGATCTGGCCGGCGTCCCGGTATGCGTGCTCGGCGCCGCGTTCAAGCCCGGCTCCGATGACGTGCGCGACTCCCCGGCCCTGGATGTGGCGCGGATTCTGCACGGCATGGCGGCGCAGGTCACCGTGTACGACCCGGCCGCGCTGGCCAGCGCGCGGCGGGCCTGCCCGGACCTCGGCTACGCCGAGTCCATGACCGAAGCCGCCCAGGACGCGGAGGTCGTGCTGCTGCTCACGGAATGGCCCGAATTCACCGAGCTCGGGCCCGGCCGCCTGGGCGACGTGGTGGCCCGGCGGAACATCGTCGACGGCCGGAACGTCCTGGACCCGGCGGCGTGGCGCAACGCCGGGTGGAATTACCGGGCGCTCGGGGTAGCCGGGGACGGCGCCGCCGGGGCGCTCTTCCGCGAGACTGATCAGGCCCCGGCAGGAATCTCGGGAACATGACCCGCTGGGATTGGTGGGGCCGGTGGGATTCGAACCCACACTGGCAGGATCCTAAGTCCTGTGCCTCTGCCGTTGGACTACGGCCCCGGGACGGAAGGCGCGTTAGACGCCGAGGTCCTTGCGCAGCCGGGCAACATGACCGGTGGCTTTCACGCCGTAGTAGGCGCGCTCGATCCGGCCGTCCGCCCCGACCACGAAGGTCGACCTGATCACGCCGACGCTCTTCTTCCCGTACAGCATCTTCTCCCCGAACGCGCCGTATGCCTTCAGCACCTCGCGGCCGGGGTCGGAGAGCAGCGGAAAGGTGAGTCCGTCGCGCGCCGCGAACTTGGCCAGCTTGGCCGGTGCATCCGGGGAGATGCCGAGCACGGCAAAGCCGGCCTCGGACAGCTCGCTCCGGCTGTCCCGGAAGTCGCAGGCCTGCTTGGTGCAGCCGGGCGTCATCGCGGCCGGGTAGAAATAAATGATCACCCGCTGGCCGCGGAGCGAGGACAGGCTCAGCTCGCGGCCGTCCGCATCCGGCAGCGTGAAATCCGGCGCCAGGTCCCCCGGCGCCAGCCGGTCGTCAGTCACTTATGGTCCTTTCTGCCGCCGTGCCTGCCCTACCGTACCGGGGCCCGGCCGCCCGGCACCGGGCTAGCCGAGCAGTGCCGCGATCACCGGGGCCAGCGCGCGCAGCGCCCGGCCGCGATGACTGATCGCGTCCTTGGCCTCCGCGGTCATCTCGGCCGTGGTCAGCTCGGATCGGTCCGGCACGAAGACCGGGTCGTAGCCGAAGCCGTTCTCGCCGCGCGGCAGCCGCGTCACCCGGCCGTGCACCGTGCCCTCGCTGACATGCTGCCGGCCGGACGGCAGCCAGAGCGCCGCCGCGCAGACGAAATGAGCACCGCGCCGCTCATCCGGGACATCCGCGAGCTGGCCGAGCAGCAGCTGCAGGTTGGCCTCGTCGTCCCCGTGCTTGCCCGACCAGCGGGCCGACAGGACGCCGGGCATCCCGTTCAGCGCGTCGACGCAGAAGCCCGAGTCATCGGCGACCGACGGCAACCCGGTGAACCCGGCCGCCGCCTCGGCCTTTAACAGCGCGTTCTCGGCGAAGGTGGCGCCGGTCTCGGCGACGTCCGGCGCGCCGGGGAACTCCCCGAGGCCGACCAGGTCGACCCCCACCTGGCCGCGGGCCAGGATCCGGGCCAGCTCGGTGATCTTGTGCTGGTTCAGCGACGCGAGGACCAGCCTGGCCGTCATCGGGCCAGGACCTCGGCCTGCAGGCCGGTCAGCTCCGCGCAGCCGCCCACGGCCAGGCCGAGCAGCTGGTCGAGCAGTTCGCGGCCGAACGGCTCGCGCTCGGCGGTGCCCTGGATCTCGACGAAGTTCCCGTCCCCAGTGCAGACCACGTTCATGTCCGTCTGCGCGGCTGAGTCCTCCTCGTAGCAGAGGTCGAGCCGGGGCTCCCCGTCCACGATGCCGACGCTGATCGCCGACACCGAGGCGACCAGCGGGTCGCCCTTGCACCGGTTCCGGCCGCGCAGCCAGGAGATCGCGTCGGCGAGGGCCACGTACCCGCCGGTGATCGCGGCGGTGCGGGTGCCGCCGTCGGCCTGCAGCACGTCGCAGTCGATGACGATGGTGTTATCGCCAAGTGCCTTGGGATCGATGCAGGCGCGCAGGGACCGGCCGACCAGCCGCGAGATTTCCTGGGTGCGGCCGCCGACCCGGCCTTTCACCGACTCCCGGTCGTTCCGCGTGTTCGTGGACCTGGGCAGCATGGCGTACTCGGCGGTGACCCAGCCGAGCCCGCTGCCGCGGCGCCAGCGCGGCAGTTCCTCGGTCACGCTGGCGGCGCAGAGCACCCGGGTGGCGCCGAACTCGACCAGCACCGACCCCTCGGCGTGGTCGAGCCAGCCCCTGGTCATCCGTACCTCGCGCAGCTGATCAGGCTTGCGTCCATCCGGTCTGGGCATGCCGGCCAGCTTAGCCGGGCGCCTCAGTACCCGGCACGGTCGGGCGCGCCGGACTCGATCCACCGGTAGGCCGCCCGGACCCCGTCCGCCAGCGGCATGGCGGCGCTCCAGCCGAGGTCGCGCCGGGCCCGCTCGATCGCGATGGCACTGCGCTGCAGCTCGCCGGGGCGCATGGGGGCGAACTGCGGATCGGCGGGACGGCCGGCCACCGCGCCGATCATGCGGGCCAGGTCGAGCACGCTGACCTCGACGCCGGTTCCGATGTTCCAGGTCCCCGGGCGGCTGCGGTCCGCCGCGGCGAGGAATGCGGCGACGACGTCGCCCACGTACACATAGTCGCGGGTCTGCTTCCCATCCCCGTAAATGGTGGGCCGCTCACCCGCGAGCGCGCGGCCGCAGAAGATCATGATGACCCCGGCATCGCCGGCCGGGTCCTGCCGCGGGCCGTAGACGTTGGCCAGCCGCAGCGACGAGTGCGTGCTGCCGTGCAGCCGGTTGGCCAGGTCGACGTACTGCTCAGCGCAGTACTTGGCCACCCCGTACGGCGACTCGGGCAGCGGCAGCACGTCCTCGATCGAGGGAATCGGCGCGTCCCGGCCGTAGAGCGCGCCGCCGCTGGAGCAGAACAGCACCCGGGCGTCGGCCCGCCGGGCGGCCTCCAGCACGTTCACCGTCCCGATCACGTTGGTCCGGGCGTCGTCGGCGGGCGCCGTCACCGACGCCCGGACATCGATCTGGGCCGCGAGATGGCAGATCAGCCCGGGCCGCAGCCGGCTGACGACCGCGTTCAGCGGCTCCGCGTCGGTGACGCTCAGCTGGTGCAGGACGGCCCGCTCATCGAGGCGGGCGGCGCGGCCGGACGACAGGTCGTCGATCACGCTGACCTCGTCGCCCCGGGCCAGGAACGCGTCGGTCAGGTGGGATCCGATGAACCCGGCACCGCCGGTTACTAGTACGCGCATGCCAGCCGAGTTTAGGTGCCCGGCCCGATGGCCGGCCTGCGGGCACATCAGCGTGTCGGGTGCGGAACCGGCCGAAAACTGGCCAGCGGCCGGTTCAGCCGAGGTCGAAGGACCGGCCGGAGGCAGCCAGCGACAGCGGCCCGGCGAACTCGCCGGCCGCCGCGGCGAGGATCCGGTCCTGGTCGTTCCACGCCACCAGGTGCGTGAGCACGAGCTCGCCGACATCAGCCCGCGCCGCGTGCTGGCCGGCCTGGCGGCCGGTCAGGTGCACGTCCGGCGGCAGCTCCGGCCCGTCGGCGAAGGACGCCTCGCACAGCAGCAGATCCGCGCCGCGGGCCAGCCGGACGAGCGCGGCCGACTCCCCCGTATCGGCCGAGTAGGCCAGCGCCCGGCCGCCGTGGGCGATCCGGAAGCCGAACGTCTCCACCGGGTGATTCACGTGCTCGAGCGTGATCTCGAACGGGCCGATCCGGCGGGCGCCCGGCGTCAGCGTCTCGAACCTGAAGGCCGCCGACATGTCCTCCGCCAGCCCCGCGCCCTGCGCGGCGGCCAGCCGCGCGGCGGTCCCGGCCGGCCCGTAGACCGGAATGCCGGGCAGCGGACCGCCCGGCCCGTACGTCATGGCGACCCAGTAGGAGCACATGTCCAGGCAATGATCGCCGTGCAGGTGGCTGAGGCAGATCGCATCGATCTGGTCCAGGCCGGCCTGGCGCTGCAGCGGGCCGAGTGCCCCGTTTCCGCAGTCAAGCAGCAGCCGGAAGCCGTCCGCCTCGATCAGGTAACAGGAAGCGGGGCTGGCTGGCCCGGGAAAGCTGCCAGCGCATCCGATCACGGTCAGCCGCATGGTGGTCCATGCTAGGCCAAGTGATTCCGCTGCCATCTACCAATGTGGCCGCGAACGCGACATTATCCATCCAAGGCGCCCAGGCTCCGAACAGCGAGAACGGGCACGGCCACCACTGCGGAGCTGCGATGGCGGATCAGGTTACCGGTGAGCCCAGTACGCTCTCGCGCGCGCTGGCCGAGCCGACCGTGCACGTGCGCAGATTCTGGATCACCGGCCTCAGCCTGGCCAGTCTCGGCATGTGGATGGCCTCGCTCACGCCGCTGCAGGTACTCATCCCGATCCAGCTGCAGGACATCACCCCGCAGCACAAGATCGCCGCCCTCGCGCTCGTGTCCGGGCTCGGCGCCATCGCCTCCGGTCTCGCCACCCCGCTGGCCGGCGCGCTCTCCGATCGCACCACGGGCCGGTTCCCGCTCGGCCGGCTGCGCGGCCGGCGGCATCGCTGGACGCTCTGCATGGCGCTGCTCGCCGCGGCCGCGCTGGCCGTGCTGGCCCGGCAGACGAGCGTGGCGGGGGTGGCCTTCCTGTGGATCCTCTTCAGCGCCTTCCAGAACGGTGAGTACGCCAGCCTGAGCGCCGCCATCCCCGATCACGTCCCGGTCCGGCAGCGCGCGACGGTGGCCGGCTGGGTGGGGATGCCGCAGGCGCTCGGCCTGGTGGTCGGCACCGTCCTGGTCGTCGATGTCTTCACCAAGCTGATCTCCGGCTACGACGTGCTGGCGCTGCTGCTGGTGCTGCTGACCTTGCCGTTCGTGCTGCTGACCCCCGATCCGCCGCTGGACGGGAAGGACCGGCCGGTCTTCTCCTGGCGGCACCTCGCGAAGTCCTACTGGCTGAGCCCGCGTCAGTACCCCGACTTCGCCTGGGCGTGGATCACGCGTTTCCTGGCCTCGCTGGCCATCGCTATGGGCACCCTGTACCTGCTGTACTTCCTCCGCGATCAGGTGCATTACGCCCGGCTGTTTCCCGGCCAGGACGCTCAGGACGGGCTGCTGATCCTGATCGTTATCTACACGGTCTGCGTGGTCATCACCGCGATCGTCGGCGGGATCATCTCGGACCGGATCGGCAAGCGGAAGATGATCGTCACGATCTCCGGCGCTCTGATGGGCGTGGCCGCCCTGCTGCTGACGTTCGTGGAGACCTGGCACGCGGCGATCGGCGCGGCCTTCCTGTTCGGCACCGGCTTCGGCGCCTACCTGGCCGTCGACCAGGCCCTGATCACCCAGGTGCTGCCCGCGGCCCGGGACCGGGCCAAGGACCTCGGCATCATCAACATCGCGATCGTCTGCCCGTCCGCGATCGGCGCCCTGCTCGCCGCGCCGCTCGTGTCGCTGGGCGGCTACCCGACGCTGTTCGCCGCGACGGCCGTGGTGGCGATCGCCGGCTCGGTGTTCGTATGGAAGATCAAGAGCGTCCCCTGAGCCCCGCCGCCGGCTCGCTGGCCGCGACCGTCACGCCCGCGGCCGTCAGGCCCAGAGCTGGCCTTCCAGCCGGGCCTCGGCTTCCTCCAGCGTGCCGGAGTAGGCGCCGGTCGACAGGTACTTCCAGCCCCCGTCGGCGATGATCAGCGCGATGTCGGCCCGCTCCCCCGCCGCCTGCGCCCGGCGGGCGACGGCCAGCGCCGCGTGCAGCGCGCATCCGGACGAGATCCCGGCGAAGATCCCCTCGTAATCGAGCAGCTCGCGGGTACGCCGCAGCGCGTCGGACGAGGCCACCGAGACCCGCGAGGTCAGCACCGACTCGTCATAGAGCTCGGGCACGAAGCCCTCGTCCATGTTGCGCAGCCCGTACACCAGCTCGCCGTACCTCGGCTCGGCGGCGACGATCTGCACGCCGGGCACCCGCTCCCGCAGGAACCGCCCGGTGCCCATGATCGTCCCGGAGGTGCCCAGACCGGCGACGAAGTGGGTGATCCCCGGCAGGTCGGCGAGCAGCTCAGGCCCGGTGGTCTCGTAGTGCGCGCGGGCGTTGGCCTCGTTGCCGTACTGGTAGAGCATCACCCAGTCCGGGTTTTCCGCGGCGAGCCGCCGGGCCACCCGGACCGCCTCGTTGGACCCGCCCGCGGCCGGTGAGGAGATGATCGAGGCGCCGTACATCTCCAGCATCTGGCGGCGTTCCGCGGAGGTGTTCTCCGGCATCACGCAGATCATCCGGTAACCGCGCAGCCTGGCCACCATGGCCAGGGAGATCCCGGTGTTCCCCGAGGTCGGCTCCAGGATGGTCGCCCCGGCGGCGAGCAGCCCGTCCTTCTCCGCCTGGGCGACCATGAAGAGGGCGGCACGGTCCTTTACCGACCCGGTCGGATTCCGCTCCTCAAGCTTCGCCCACAGCCGCACGCCGGGGCCGGGCGATAGCCCGGGCAGCCCGACCAGGGGCGTCCGGCCGACGGAGTCAAGCAGCGAGTCGTAGCGCATCGGGCTCCGCCGCTGCGCCTTAGCGCATCCCGCCGGCCACGGCCGGCAGGACGGTGACAGTGTCGCCATCCCGGACCGGCGCGCTCAGCCCGCCGAGGAAGCGAACGTCCTCGTCGTTCAGGTAGACATTGACGAAACGCCGCAGCCCGGCGTCATCCACCAGCCGGTCATGCAGCCCGCTGTGGCGGGACTCCAGGTCATCGAGCAGATCGGCCAGCGTGGCGCCCGAGCCCTCGACGGACTTGGCGCCGGCGGTGTAAGTGCGCAGGATCGTCGGGATGCGAACCTCGATGGCCATCAGTAACGCTCCAGGGTGTGCGGTCGCTGCCGTCTGCTTCCTTGCGTCCCAACCTGGCGCGAGCCGGGATCATTCCACCTTGACGTCTTCCTCGGTCACGACGCCGTCGGCGATGCGGAACGAGCGGAACTCCGCCACGTCCGGCGCACGGGTAGATACCAGCACATAGTGCGCGCCCGGCTCGCTCGCGTAGGCGATGTCGGTACGGGACGGATAGGCCTCGGTGGCGGTGTGCGAGTGGTAGATGACGACCGGCTCCTCGTCCCGCTCGTCCATCTGCCGCCAGACGGCCAGCTGCTCCATCGAGTCGAACCGGTAGAAGGTCGGCGACCGCTCCGCATTGGCCATCGGGATGAACCGCTCGGGATGGTCGCTCCCGGCCGGGCCGGCGATGACCCCGCAGGCCTCATCCGGGTGGTCCGCCCGCGCGTGCGCGAGGATCTGCGCCTGCAGGGCCTGGCTGATCGTCAGCATGGATGCGAGCGTAGCCCGGCCGTGCTCAGGACAGTGCGTCCACCAGGCTCTCCTGGAGGTACGCCAGCCAGTGGTAGACCCACACGTAGGCAGAACGGGGATCAGCGGGGTCAATCTCGGCGCTACGTTCCTCGAAATCGTCGGTGACGTCAAGGCGCACGCCGAGCGCGAGCCTGACATCGTTCAGCGCCCGCAGCCAGGCCTGCGCGTCGGCCTCCGACAGCCGCACCCGGCCGCCCCGGGCGGGCAGCGTCTCCAGCACGGTCATGGCCGCCGCGACCTTGCCGTCACGCAGGCCCTGCTCGGTGTACTTGCGGAACTCCCCGGCGGCCTCGGGGTCCTGCTGGTAACCATCGGGCAGCAGCCGGGCGAGCACGGGATCATCCGGCAGCGCGGTGTTATCGCTGAGCCCGAGTTGGGCGGCGAAGTCATCGGCGTCGCGAGCCGGCTGGTCACCGCCGATAAGCTCCGCCACCTGGCTCACCAGGTCACGGACGATCCTCGCCTGCGGTGCGGCGAACCGGGCCGTTACGCCCCCCTGGGTAGCACGGAATCCTGCCACCAGCGCCTCCGCATTGTCAGCTTCGTCCCGGCCTGAAGGCCGACGTCAGCAGCGTCCCGGGGCTCCCGGCCCTGGCGGTCACGAGTCGTGGCTCACCGTGGCCCACAGGCCGTAGCCGTGCAAGATCTCGGCATCACGCTCCATCGCCTCCCGGGCGCCTGCGGAGACCACTGCCTTGCCCTTGTGGTGCACGTCCAGCATGAGCTTCTCCGCCTTCGGCTTCGGGTAGCCGAAGACCGTCCGGAACACGTAAGTCACGTAATTCATCAGGTTCACCGGGTCGTTCCAGACGATGGTGACCCAGGGCAGGTCAGGGACGGCCCGCTCCCCGGTTTCGGGTCTCTCTACCTCGACGGGTGCCACGCTCACCGGCCATCACCTCCTTAACCGCAATCACCCAGTCTTGCAGCACCTTCATGTCCTCGTCACGTCGGGATATCGCGCAGGTCACAGCATCCGCGCAGGGCACTGCCCCGGCCAGGCAATTCCCGGCCCGTGCGGCGCGGCGGCCGCGCTGCGGCCGATGCAGAACATCTTCCCGCAAACCAAGATATTCAGCTGCGCACGGCCGGCGCGAGCCAGCCAGCTCACGACCGTGCGCATGCCGCGCCAGCGAGTTCGGTGCGCCGCCTGCGGGGCCGGTGCAGGTCCTGGCCAGCTGATCCGTAGGCTTCCCTCGTGACCGCAGATCACCTGGCCGGAGAGAGCAAGCCTGCCGTCATCCCGGCGTCCGGGGCCGGGCCGGGCGCGCCGGGCACGGCGCTGCTCACTGACCACTATGAGCTGACCATGCTGCGGGCGGCACTGGGCAGCGGCGCCGCGCAGCGGCATGCGGTCTTCGAGGTATTCGCCCGGCACCTGCCCAACGGCAGGCGCTACGGCGTCGTCGCGGGAACCGGGCGGCTGCTGGACGCGCTGGAGCGCTTCCGGTTCGGCGCCGCCGAGCTCGACTTCCTGCGCGGCGCCGGAGTGGCCGATGACGACACCCTGCGTTACCTGGCGTCCTACCGGTTCACCGGCGACATCTGGGGATACGCGGAGGGCGACTGCTACTTCCCCGGCTCGCCGATCCTGGTCGTGGAGGGCACCTTCGCCGAGGCATGCATTCTGGAGACGCTCGCGCTGTCCGTGCTGAACCACGACTGCGCGATCGCATCGGCCGCGTCCCGGATGGTCATTGCCGCGGATGGCAGGCCGCTGATCGAGATGGGCTCCCGCCGCACCCACGAGCTCGCGGCCGTGGCCAGCGCGCGGGCCGCGTATATCGCTGGCTTCGCCACTACCTCGAACCTGCGGGCCGGCCAGGCGTACGGCGTGCCGACCAGCGGCACCAGCGCGCACTCTTTCACGCTGGTCCATGACAGCGAGCGGCAGGCGTTCGTGGCGCAGGTGGAGTCGCTCGGCGCGGGCACGACGCTGCTGGTCGACACCTACGACGTGGCGGCGGCGGTACGTTCCGCGGTAGCGGTGGCCGGCCCCGGCCTCGGTGCCGTCCGGATCGACAGCGGCGACCTGCCCGTCGTCGCACGGCAGGTGCGGTCACTGCTCGACTCCCTGGGCGCGGAGCGGACCAGGATCGTGCTGACCGGCGATCTGGACGAGTACTCGATCGCCGCGCTGGCCGCCACTCCGGTGGACGGCTACGGGGTGGGAACGTCCCTGGTCACCGGCTCCGGCGTGCCGACGGCGGCGCTGGTGTACAAGCTGGTGGCCCGCGGCGGGGACCCCGGTGATGGCGCGGGCCCGCTGCACCCGGTGGCGAAGCGGTCCGTGGGAAAGCCGGGACGCGGCGGCCGCAAGTGGGCGGCGCGTGGCCGCGACGGCGGAGTTGCCGTCGCGGAGCTGGTCACCGACTCGCCGCCCGCACCTGACGCCGGCCGGGTCCTGCTGCGACAGCTGGTGCGCGGCGGGGAGATCGTCGGCCACGAGTCACTGGAGACGGCCAGGTCCCGGCACTCCGAGACGCTGGCGGAGCTGCCCGCGCACGCGCTGCGGCTCTCCCGCGGCTACCCGGCCATCCCGACCGTCTTCGAGCCGGACGGCGAGTAACGCGCGAGCCCCGGCCTGCCACGCTCCCTCGCGCCCGCCGCGAACCGCCGCGCTCCGCCGCGAACCCCTAACCCGAAGGATCCGCGCCACCGGTGACGCGGATCCTTCGCGTTAATGGCGGCAGCGGCGCCGCTGCCGCCGCTAGCCTGCTCGCATGCATCCGAATGTTGCGCGCGTGGCCGACGCGCTGACCCAGCATGACGTCCCCGGGCAGGTCCGGGAGCTGCCAGAACCCGCGCCGACGGCGGCGACCGCCGCGGCGCAGCTCGGCTGCGAGGTCGGCGCGATCGCCAACAGCCTGGTGTTCAATGCCGACGGCGAGCCGCTGCTGATCATGACCAGCGGCGCGCACCGGGTGGACACGTCGGTGGTTGCGTTGCAGCTCGGGGTCTCCTCGGTACGCCGCGCGGATCCGGAGTTCGTGCGGTCAAGCACCGGCCAGGCCATTGGCGGCGTCGCCCCGGTGGGTCATCCGCAGCAGATCCGCACCCTGGTCGATCGCTGGCTGGAGCGATACGACGTGGTGTGGGCGGCCGCCGGTCACCAGCACACGGTGTTCCCCACCTCATTCGCCGAGCTGGTGCGAATCACCGGCGGCACCCCGGCGGACGTCACCGCGGCCGGCTAGCTATCGCGGAAGCGGGACTCGAGCACGTCGAGGTCCCGTTCGGCATACAGCCGGTGCTGCCACTCCTCGTTGAGGATGGCCAGCAGGCAGCGGCGCACGGCGAAGCTCTGCTGCTCGGGGTAGCCCGGCTCCGTGACTGGCTCGGTCCGGCCGGCCAGCTTCTCGTCGGTAAGATCGGCCAGCACCCGGCGCACGGTGGCCATCCGGTCCGCGCGCAGCGCGAGGACCTCATCCAGCGACGGCCGCGCGGCCCGATCGCGCGGGACGCCGGGTTCGTCCGGCATTTCGTCATGGGGCAGGTCCAGCCGGTCCCACGGCGACGGGTCGCCCAGCAGCGCGCGGTTCACCCAGGCGTCCGTGGCAAAGACGAGATGGCGCAGCGTCTCGATAAAGGACCACTCCCCGTCGACCCGTTCGTGCAGCAGCCCGGGGGGCATCCCGCGCGCCCGGCCGGTGGTCTGCGGCCACAGCCGCTCGAGGATGTCCCATGCCTCGCGGAACCCGTCGGCGTCGGCCGGGCGCATCTTGGCGCGGCCCGGGTAACGGCGGTCGAGTTCCGCCTCCACCAGGGGTACCACGTCCACGCCGTTGACCCGCAGGTTCTCGATCTCACCGTCGATGTCCATATTCACCAGGGCCGCGCCCCTGATCGTGACTCCGGTCAGGTCGACCAGCCGGAAGCTCGCGTTGGTGAAGTCGACGTCGTGGAACTGGGCGCCGGTCAGGTAGACGTCCTCGAACCGGGCGCCGGTGAGGTTCTCGCTGGTGAAATCAGTCACCCGGCCAGCCTCTCAAAAGGCACTCAGCCGTCTCCGGCCGGGTGATCCGGCTCGCCTGGCGGTACATGCGATGCTGGAGGGCGCTGGCCGCAGCGCCGGACGGAGGAGCCTGATGAGCAGTCTGCGCCGCGATATCGTCACCCCCGGGCGGCCCGAGGTATCCGAGGTGTCCGCGGGCGTCTACGCCTACATCCAGCCCGACGGCACCTGGTGGATCAACAACACCGGCTTCCTGACCGGGCCGCAGGGGGTCATCAGCATTGACTCGTGCGCCACGCAGCGCCGCACCCAGGCATACCTAGACGCGATCACCGCGGTCACCCCGGCGCCGGTGCGCGCCGTCGTCAACACCCACCACCATGGCGATCACACCTTCGGGAACTGCCTGTTCCCGGCGGCCGCCATCATCGCCCACGAGAATGCGCGTACCGAGGCCATCGCCTTCGGCCCGCCGCGGGACCTGCCGTTCTGGGACGGCCCCGACTGGGGCGACCTGACCCTCGACCCGCCGTTCGTCACCTTCGCCGACCAGGTCACGGTGCACGCCGGGGACCTGCGCGCGCAGGTCCGCTACGTGGGCACGGCCGCGCACACCACCAACGACTCGATCGTCTGGCTCCCGGAGCGCTCCGTGCTGTTCTGCGGTGACCTCATCTTCAACGGCGGCACGCCGTTCCTGCTGATGGGCTCGGTCGCGGGCGCCATCGAGGTGCTGGAAAACGTCGTGCGGCCCCTCGGCGCGCGGACCATCGTGCCCGGCCACGGCCCTGTCTTCGAGAGCTCTGAGCCCATCGACGCCACCCTGGACTACCTGCGGTTCGTCACCGACGTTGCCGCCCGCGGCCGCCACGCGGGACTGAGCCCGCTGGACGCCGCCCGGGAAACCAGCCTGGGCCGGTTCGCCGCCTGGCCCGACGCCGAGCGGATCGTCGGCAACCTGCACCGTGCCTACGCCGAGCTTGACGGCGCCCCGAACGGCGCCCCCGTCGACGTCATCGCCGCCCTCGGCGACATGGTCACCTACAACGGCGGGGTCCCGCTCAGCTGCCTGGCCTGAACGACAGCCATCGCCTGCCTCGCTGGCTGGCCGGCCAGGACGGTACCTGCGGGTGTTGGATGGGTAGACGCCTCGAGGCAAGGGAGATGAGTTCCGGGTGAAACCCGTACTGGATGGCACCGTCGCACTGGTGACCGGGGCTTCGAGCGGGATTGGCGCGGCCACCGCGGCCGCGCTTGCCGCTCAGGGCGCGGCGGTCGCGCTGGCGGCGCGGCGCGGGGACCGGCTGGAGACGCTCGCCGCCAGCGTCAGGGATCAGGGCGGCACCGCGCTGGTGCTGGAGTGCGACATCACCGACGAGCAGCAGGCGACGGCCGCGGTCCAGCGTACGGTCGCTGAGCTGGGCCGTCTCGACACGCTGATCAACAACGCCGGGGTGATGCTGCTCGGCCCGGTGGCCGGTGCACCCATGCCCGAGTGGCAGCAGATGGTGGAACTCAACGTGCTCGGCCTGCTGTACTGCGCGCATGCGGCCCTGCCCCATTTGCTTCGCGCCGCCGCGGACGAGCCACGCCAGGTCGCCGACATGGTGAACATCAGCTCGGTGGCGGGCCGGGCGGCCCGCAACGGCAACGGCGTCTACTCGCTGACCAAGCACGGCGTGGGCGCGTTCAGTGAGTCCCTGCGCCAGGAGGTGGCCGGGCGGTACGTGCGCGTCTCGCTGGTCGAGCCGGGCGCGACCGCGACGGAACTGGCCAGCCATAACCGGCCCGAAGTGCTTGAGAGCCTGCGGAACCAGTTCGGGCAGCGGATGGAAGCCGCGGACATCGCCGACGCGATCACCTACATCGTGACCCGGCCGCGGCATGTCGCGGTGAATGAGATGCTGATCCGCCCCACCGAGCAGGAACGGTAACCCGGCCCGGGAGGCGCGACAATGGAAGCGTGGACGAAGCGGCACGGGAGTACATCGACGCCATTGACCCCGCGCACCGCCCGCTATTCGACCGGATCCACCGCCTGATCCTCGCCGCGTGCCCCGACGCGGTCGTGGTCCTGTCGTATCAGATTCCCACCTACAAGGTCGGCCGCCGTCGCCTGCACGTCGGCGCCTGGAAGCACGGCGTGTCGATCTACGGCTGGCAGCAGGGCCGTGACGGCGGCTTCACCGCCCGCCATCCCGCGCTCAGGACCGGCAAGGGGACCATCCGGCTGCGGGAAGAAGACGCGGCCGGCATCTCCGATGACGAGCTCAGCGACCTGGTGCGCGCCGCCCTGGCGGCCTGATCGAAACCCGTTTGACGTTTTCCGGAGGGCGGTCAAGGCTGCGGCCATGACCAGCCGCATCTCGCATACGTCATTCGACGCCATTAACGCCTACGCACAGTCGGTCTTCTGGTCGCAGGTGCTGGACTTCGCTGAAGATCCCGCTGACCCGAACGAGCCCGGGCACGAGGAATGCCTGATCACCTCGGCTGACCGCAATCAGCTCTTGCTGTTCATCACCGTTCCCGACGGCAAGAAGCTGAAGAACCGCGTGCACCTTGACCTGCGCCCGGTGGATCGCACCCGCGAGCAGGAGGTGGAGCGGATCCTCGCGCTGGGAGCGTCGCAGCTCGCCGATCACCGCCGGCCCGATGGCAGCGGCTGGATCACGCTCGCCGATCCGGAGGGCAACGAGTTCTGCATCTTGACCAGGGACCCGGCCGGCTCTGGCGCTACCACCTGACGGCCGTGGCGGGTTCGCCGGCCCGCCGCTAGGCGCGGAACCAGGCGGAGCCCGGGAGTTAAGCCAGTTCGGGCGGGAAGCCTCCGGTGGCTACCGGACCCCAGCGGCGGGGCGTGACGCGTAGCAGCGACTTGCCCTGCCGCAGCATGGCCGCCCGGTACTCAGCCCAGTCCGGGTGCTCACCGGCGATCGCCCGGTAGTAGGAGACCAGGGAGTCCACCGCCGCTGGCACGTCAATGACCTCTGCATCGCCGTCGATTTGCACCCAGGGGCCACCGAAATCATCAGAGAGGATGACGACGCTGACGCGCGGATTCCGGCGGGCGTTGCGGGTCTTCGCGCGCGCCGGGTAGGTGGCGATAACGAGACGTCCGGCCTCGTCAACGCCGCACGTCACCGGCGACGCCTGCGGGCCGCCGTCGGCACGCGCCGTGATGACGATGGCGTGGTGACGAGGCCGGACGAACTCGAGCAGCTCATCTCTGGTGACCACGGTATTCGTTGCGATTTGAGGGCTCACCAGCTCACTATCCCATCCGGCCCGGCGGTCAGCGTGCGGGTGCTGACCTTGAGCCGGATGTCGGTAGCGGCCGGTACCCTCCGGCCATGGCCAATTTTGCGGTGCGGCTGGCCCACGGTCCGGGCTGGGACTCCTCGCGTCAGATCCGGGACCAGGAGGCCTGGGACGAGCACGCGGCCTTCATGGACGGGCTTGTCGATGCTGGCTTTGTCATCCTCGGCGGCCCGGTCGGCGACGGCGAGCAAACCCTGCATGTCATTGAGGCCGCGGATGAGAACGAAGTAAGGGCACGTCTCGCCGACGACCCCTGGGCTTCGGCCGGGCTGCTCCGGATCGGCACGATAGAGCCCTGGGCGCTCTGGCTCGACAGCCGCCCGTGACCCAGCGGGCTAGCGGGCCGCCGAACGCTACCAGCCACCCGGCCAGGCAGCATGCCGGTACCACATGTGCGAAGCTGTAGGTGTGGTCGTCCCGGGTGGAGGTCTGCATGACTGACGTCGCGCCGGAGCCTGAAGGCTCCGAGGAAGAGACGCCGGAGCCTGAAGGCTCCGAGGAAGAGTTCAAGCGCAAGTTCCGCGAGGCGCTGGAACGCAAGCACGCCGGCTATGCGGACGCGAATGCCGCCCACGGCGGCAAGGACGCCGGGAAGGTCCACGGCGCCCGCGGCCTGGCCCGGAGCCGGCGTTCATTTCGCCGCAAGACCGGCGGCTGAACGGCTAACTGAGCGCACCATGCAGCGGCCGGACGACCACCGGATGGGGAGCCCGGCGGAACCGAATACCGGTGGCCCTGGCGGGTTATCGAGGGCAGTCTGTAATGGCGATGGACCCGGCGATCGAAAGTCACTACGGCATCGGCCATGAACGCTCTCGCCTGTTCCCCGGGGGCGAGCCCACGCTGGAATTCGTCAGATCGGTGGAGTTGCTGGAGCGGCTGCTGCCAGCGCCTCCGGCACGGGTGCTGGATGTGGGCGGTGGCCCTGGCACCTATGCCGCGCCGCTGGCCAGGCGCGGGTACAGCGTGCATCTGGTGGATCCGGTGCCGTTGCATGTGGAGCAGGCTCGCCAGGCAGCAGGCGCCGATCCGGCGGCCGGCTTCACCGCTGCGCTGGGCGATGCGCGAGATCTCGCCGAGCCCGCTGAGTCAGCTGACGCGGTGCTGCTGTTCGGGCCGCTCTATCACCTGACCGAGGCGGCCGGTCGCCAGCGAGCCCTGGCCGAGGCCCGGCGGGTGCTGACCGCGGGTGGCCGGCTGCTGGCGATGGCGGTGTGCCGGTTCGCCTCGCTGCTCGACGGGCTGCACGAGGGCTGGCTGGACGATCCGGTGTTCCGGCCCATCGTGGACCAGGACCTGGCCGACGGGCAGCACCGCAACCCTGACCCGGCCGGCCGGCCGGAGTTCTTCACCACCGCCTACTTCCACACCCCCGACGGCCTGACCGGCGAGATCGAGCAAGCCGGCTTCACCGGCGTGGCCGTCTACGGAGTCGAGGGCCCGGGCTGGCCACTGCGCCAGGAGTGGACCGACCCGCAGCGGCGCGAGCAGATCCTGTTTGCGGCCCGCGCCGTCGAGACCGAGCCTTCCCTCATCGGCTTCAGCGATCACCTCATCGCCGCCGCGACCAAGCCCTAAAGAGCCCGCCACGCGGCTATGAGCGTGCCTAGGGCCGGTATAGCTACGTCGAACCGCGATGATGACATCGGCGATCCGGTGGCGCATCAGCACCGCGGGTCAGGCAGCTGAATGGGAGGGCATGATGGGCCAGCAGTCCGGTCCGCTCGGTGCCGATGTCGCGGTCACGCACATTCTCGTGGTCGCCGATCCGGCGGGCTCCCGTGATTTCTGGGTTGATGTCCTGGGCGCGGAACTGTACCGGGAGTACGGCGGCACGAGCGTCGTGCTCAAGTTCGCGGGGACCTGGCTGCTGCTGGTGAGCGGAGGAGGCCCGACCGCGGACAAGCCCGGAGGTCACCTTCCGGCCGCCGGCTGACCCGGATCAGGTCAGTCACGCCATGACACTGCGGGTCGCTGACTGCCGCGCGGCCTACGCGGCATTGACGGCCCGGGGCGCGACCTTTCTCGCTCCGCCGCATGATTGGGGCGGCGAAATCCGCTGCTTCCTTCGGGATCCCGACGGCCACCTCGTGGAGATCAGCGAGTCAGTGCGTACCTAATCGGCGCAGAATGGTCAGGGTGTTGACCGATGCCAGGAGCAGGCATGTCGAGTACGGGCACCCACGGGTGGCGGGTTGTCCCCGGAGCAGAACGTAACGCGGCAGATCCGGATACTGGGTGCTAGCAGGAGCTCGCAGAAACTAGCTATACTTATGGCTATGTCAGTCAGTGAGCAGATGCCCCTCGCGGACGTCAAGAACCGGCTCTCGGAGGTCGTGGACCGTCTGGAGCGCGAGCATGGCCGCGTCGTGATCACCAAGCATGGCCACCCTGCCGCCGTGGTCATCAGCGTGGAAGACCTGGAATCCCTGGAAGAGACCCTGGACGTCATGGGCAGTGCAGCGCTGCTAGACGACATCCGTGCGGCGCTAGCCGAACTCAGCACCGGCGACGCTCCGGCAGCGTCGCCGGACGGCGCGCTCAGCAAAATAAGTGAGCGAACTGCGCATGCGTACTGCCCCGGGTTCTCCGTCGCTGGCCGGCCACGAACAGCACCTCCGCGTCCTCGGTGTCCAGCAGCGCCTGGCTGGCGTCTTCCCGCCACCGCTGACCGCCCGTCCGGCAGCGGCTCGGACCATCCGTCGTCGGTATCTACCGCCTTGTACCCGCGGGCCGCCAGCGCGCGGACAACGCTCGACTTCCCCGCCCCGACATCCCCGTCAGAAGAACCCGCTGTCAGCCGGCATGCAGCACGCGTACAGAGCCGCGGGACGTGATCGTCTGGCGGGCCGGGTGCTCCCGATGTCCACCTGCGCGTCATGACACCCGGTGCGCGGCAGTTGCGGGCGTTGCGAGGCTCAGCCGATGCGCTCGGCCAGCGAGACGACGATCCCTTCCGGCCCCCGGACGTAGGCCATCCGCCAGGCGCCCTCGTACTCGCCGATGCCACCGACCAGTCCATAGCCCTCGGTAGCGGCCCAGTCGACAGCCGCCTGCAGGTCGCTGACCTCGAAGGCCACGTTGCGCAATCCCAGCTCGTTGGCCATGGCGGCCGGTGAGCCCGGCACGGAGTCGGGTCGCACGAAGCTCGAGAGCTCCAGGCGGGTGCCATCGCCGGGCGGCTTCAGCATGACGATCTCGGTGCGGGAGCCGGGAATGCCGCAGACCGTGTCCAGGAACTCGCCCTCGACGAACGTCCTGCCCTCGACCTCCAGGCCCAGCGCCACGAAGAAGGCGGTCACGACGTCGAGATCTGCGACCGTGAGGCCGACATGGTCGAAGCGTCGTACATGTGACATTGGCCCCTCCTCCCGTCGTCGTATCGGCCTAACCGGTCGGCTCGCGATCTGGGCTAGTCGTCACCGATCGCGCCAGGAACGACTCCACATCTCGCCGCCACAGCTCTACACCCGTTCCGAACATTCCGTGCCCGCCACCCGGACCTTCCCCGACCGGCGGGTAGATACGAGTTTCGTGCGGCCGCCCGAGCCGGGCCAGCTCGGCGCCCATGGCATAGGTCGGGGCGAGGCTGTTGTCGTTGTACGCCTGAGCGAGAAACAACGGTGCCTGCCCGGCGGCGATCGCAGCCAGCATGACTTGCTGCAGCGCCGGGGCGTCTGGCCAGGTCATCGACGGACCAGCGAAGCTGACGCCCGCCCGCAACTCGGTGTTTTCTCCTAGGGCCAGCACGGTGAGCACGCCGCCGAACGACGAGCCGAGCATTACTATCCGCCGGATGTCAACGTCCGGATGCTCGGCTACCCAGTTCACCCCGGCCATCACGTCGCGCAACTCCGCACGCAACGCCGAGACCAGCTGATCACCCATTTCCGGGCTGCCCCATGCCGCGGTCACCCGGTCCAGCCAGAACGTGCCGGGCTGATCGTTGTGCCCTCGGCGGATTGGAAGAAAGACGGCATACCCCATGCTTTGCAACGCCTGGACCCCAGGCATGCTCATCGGAAGCAGCCCATCACTTCCATGGTTGAATACAGCCGCCGGAAATGGACCCTTACCCTTTGGTAGCAGCCAGAAGCCGGCCAACTCCCGGCCGTCGCTGAGATACGACGTACGCCACTGCTCATACGGCGCCAAATTCCGCACGGTCGCAGGCATCGTTCACCTTCGGTGATCGGGGGTTGTCGCGGCGCGGCCAACGTATCACCGGACCCACCGCAAATAGCACGGTCCACGGCGCGCACTCGCAGCGGTAGGAGCGGACACCCGGCGCGCTACTCGCTGAGGATCTGCTCCCTCAGGATGTCGGCGTGTCCGCAGTGCTGGGCGAGTTCGCGCAGTACATGCAGGTACACCCAGCGCACCAGGAGCGGGCCGCGCCAGTAGCCGTGGACCATGTCGTCCAGCCCCAGGGATGACGTCGCATGCCGGGATGACTCGCATGCCTCGCGGTGTGCCTGCCGGACGCTGGCGATGGTGTCGTCGTCAGAAAGAATGAACGACTCGCCCGAGGTCGCGGGGATACCGATCTCAGCACGTGACCGGCCGGTGACAGCTTCGTCGAACCAGACCTTCTCAACGAAGGTCGCGTGCTTCACCAGGCCCAGCAAGGTGGTCCGGGAAGGCACCAGCGACTGGCGCGCCTGCTCCTCAGTCAGCCCGTCCAGGCAGCGGTTGAGCTGACCGCGGTGCTCATCGAGGAACGCCTCGAACTGGGCCCGGGCGGGCTGATTGATGACATCCGCAGCGAACGTTGCTGGCCGGGAGGGCATGAACGAAGCATTTCAGCAGCGCCGCTCACGAGGAAGTACCGCTGTTGATGACAATTACGGGCAACAGGCAAGTCCGGACTGGAATGGCGGTGCCGCGGGATGAGTCAGGACGAGGAGATACGCCTGGCCGGCGGCAACCTCGGGGGAGCAGTGCGCGTCGGCGACACGGTCCGCCGCCCGGTGGGGCCGTGGACCCCGGCCGTGCATGCCCTGCTCGGTCACCTCGCCGGGCGCGTCCCGCATATCCCCCGCGTGCTGGGATTCGATGACCGGGGGCGCGAGATCCTGTCCTACCTGCCGGGCCGCGTCGCCGACATCGATGCCGAGATGCTCAGCATCGAGCAGATCGCCTCGGTGGTCCGGTGGACGCGCGCATTCCACGACGCGGTGGCGGGTTTCTCCCACCCCGGACCATGGCGGTTTTTCCCGGTGCCCGGTCTCTCGCGTACCGGTCCTTCGCTTATCGGCCACAACGACATCGCTCCCTACAACGTGTGCTTCGCGGGCGACGTGCTGGCGGGTGTCTTTGACTGGGACATGGCGGGTCCATCGACGCCGCTGCTTGAACTCGCGTTCATCGCGTGGAACTGCGTGCCGCTGTGGCGCGACATCGGCCCTGAGGCGGCCGCGAGCCGGCTGCGGATCATCGCGGCGGCCTACGGTGCCGACGATTCCCGCCGGATCCTGCACGCGGTGCCGCTGCGGATCCAGGCCATGCTCGATGGCATCCCGGCCGCGGCCGCGGCCGGTGACAAGGGAATGGCGATCCTCATGACGGCGGGCGAACCCGGCCGCTCGCGGCGGGCACTCACGGGCCTGATCCGGCGGATGCCAGCCATCGACCGGCAACTCGCCTGAACCGCGGCCCGGCCCGGCTAGCCAGGCGCCGGCCCGGGACTTGACCCGATGCCTGCCGGTGACCCCCGGCCAGCTGGAGCCGGCGCTCCGGCAACGCCGGGCCCGCGTTCAGGCGGGCAGCGCGAGGTCCAGCCCGAGCCAGTGCGCCAGGTCCTTGATCTCCCGGCCGATTGCCGCGGTCACGGCCTTGGTGCCAGGAACGTCCTGGTGGATCGCGTGGACCCGCAGTACCCCGGCCTGGCGGTCGGCAGGGTGGATTCGGCGCGATGGCGGCGGTCGGGTCGATCTGCAGCAGAGTCAGCTGGCGCACCACGTCGTGCAGCCGAGCTGGGCGGGAGCTGTCCAGGAGCTGCGCGCGCACGGCGATGCGGCGGGCGTCGGTACGAGAAAGCTCGTGGACGGTCACGGTACGAGGTTAGGCGACCGGCCTGACCGGCCCTCCGGGCCTGGCCGCCGGCTGCCGGAGATCGCCGGCCAGGTGTTTTCCGCCCGCCTGGTTGAGCGGGCCGGCTACGGCTGAGCCGAGGCCGGCCAGTTGCACCGGGCCCGCACGGACCACCGTCGCAGGATGATGCGCCGGGATGGCCCCGCCGCGCGGCAGCTGCCGGACGGCCACGATAGCCAGCACGACCAGGAGCGCGATGACGGCCGGACGGCGTGGCCACCGGCTGGGCGCGCGGTCCGCGCGCTGACTGATGATGTCATCCATGACCCGCACCGCCCCGGCCCGCAGCTCTCTAAGACGATACTTCGGCTGGCCGCCCGTTATTGAGGCGCGGGCTACCGGCTGGCGGCCGGGATCGGATCAGTCCGAGCCCTCGGGCAGCGACTCGTAGATCTTCTTGCACTCCGGGCACACCGGGAAGCGCTTCGGATCCCTGGTCGGCACCCAGACCTTGCCGCACAGCGCGACCACCGGGTTGCCGCTCACCGCGCTGTCGACGATCTTGTCCTTCTGGACGTAGTGCGCGAACCGTTCATGATCGCCATCGCCATGCGAGAGATCGGGCCGAGTGCCCGTGTCCTGGCGGGTATCTGTATCGGGAAGGATCTCTGTGCTCACGCTCATGGAGTCTACGCCGGCCCGGCGGCGGCCAGATTGCCACGGCGCGCCGCTGGCGACCGCGGCCCGGCCGGGCGGCCGGATCGCCGGTCAGTTCAGCATCGGGTCGTCGGGATAGGTGGCGACGAGGGCGAGACCGCCGCCCTGCCGTCGCAGGACGGCGGGCCAGAGCCGTTCCGGCTCGGTGACGAAAGCATCAGCGGGCTCTCCGGGGAGCACGTACCAGGCGCCCTCGTCGATCTCCGCGCGCAGCTGGCCCGGCCCCCAGCCCGCGTAGCCGGCGAACACCCGGAACGACGTGACACCACCGGCCAGCAGCTCGGGCGGCGCTTCCAGGTCGACCAGCCCGACCCTGGACATGACCGAGGAGCCATCCAGCGACCGCCAGCCGAGCGGCTCATGCTCGCCGCGGGCCAGGGCCAGGGCGAGGGCGCTGTTCGGCGATACCGGACCGCCCTTGAACACCACGGAAGGACCGGTCACCAGATCCGTCCAGGGCTCAAGTACCTGCCCGACCGGAACCTCGGTCGGCCGGTTCAGCACTACGCCGAGAGTGCCCTCTTCCGGCGCATCCTCGACCACCAGGATCACGGTGCGCCGGAAGTTCGGATCACCCAGCTTCGGCGTCGCGACCAGCAGCCTGCCCCCCAGCGCGCCATCCTCCATGTCTCCATCATGCGGCAGGACGCTGGCCGGCCGGCACCCCTCCGCGCCAATGTCAGCCGCACAACCGGCCAGCGGACGGCCAGAACCCGGCCCGGGACGGCAGCAACCCGGCCACCGGCGGCCGGAATCCGACCGTGCAGGCGCCTGCCGGAGCCGGCGGTACCGGGCCCGGCCGCCCAGACAGGCCACGGGCACGTACCCTTCAAGGGTGCCCGAGACAAGCCCCCAGGACGGAGCAGCCGCGCTGGCTGACGTGCCCCAGATCGATGTCACCCGGCTGCGGGTGGCGATCGCCCGGGTTTCGCGCCGGCTCCGCAGGCACGAGCTAGCCGGGCTTACGCCCACCCAGCTGTCGGCCCTGGCGACGGTCGAGTCAGCGGGCCCGCTGCGGCTCGGCGACCTGGCCGCGGCGGAACGGATCGCGCCGTCCACTCTGACCAGGCTGGTGACCGCGCTCGAGGAACTCGGCTACGTGGAACGGTGCGCGGTTCCGGGCGATGCCAGGGCGAGCACGCTGTCCATTACCTCGCGCGGTCATGCCGCGCTGGAGCGGATCAGGCAGGAAACCACCGTCGTGCTCGCCGACAGCCTGCGGACGCTTCGCGCTGACCAGCTCATCGCGCTGGCCGCCGCGCTGCCCGCGCTGGAGCGGCTGGCCGAGGCCGATCCGCGCGATCCGGCAGGCCGCTGACCGGCCGCAGTCCGGCCGCCGCAGGCTGACCGGACGCAGCCTGGCCGGCCGCAGTTCAGAACAGCAGGCTGGACAGCCTGGCCCGCGCCTTGGCCACCCGCGGATCGCGGGGCGGGAACACGTCGAACAGGCTGACCAGGTGCACCCGGGCGCGGTCGCGCTCCTCCCCCGACGATCTCCTGACCGTACCGAGCAAGCGGTCGAACCCGTCATCGATCCGGCCCATGGCCAGGTCAATGTCCGCGACCCGGCACTGGGCGTCCACATCGTCGGGATTCTCGGCCGCGTCCCGGCGGGCCTTCGCCTGGTCATAGGAGTTGACCCGCCGGATCAGGTCGACCTGAGCGAGACCGAGCGTGGCAACTGGGTGCCCGGGCGACGCGGCCAGGACTTTCTCGAATGCGCCCGCGGCGCCGTCGAGGTCACCGCGCTCCATCGCTTCCTGCGCCTCGCCGAAGGCAGGATCGGCGAGCGGATCGCCAGGACCGCCGCCGGGGCCGGCCATCGGGCCGGCGCCGGGCGGATAGGGCCGCCCGGGGCCGCCGGGACCAGGACCGCCCGGGCCGGGACCATCCGGTCCGGCGGCCCGCTGAGCTCCCTGCGGGTCCTCGGTGCCGTCATCTCCGGCGGCGCCGGCCCCGGCCGCGCCGCCCGCCAGGCCGAGCTGCTGCGCCGCCGCCATGACATTGCCGACCCATTCCCGGACCTGAGCCTCGGGCATGGCGCCGAGGAATCCGTCCAGCACCTGGCCGCCGACCACCGCGACGACCATGGGAATGCTCTGCACCTGCAACGCGGCCCGCAGCTGCGGATTGGCGTCGATGTCGACCTTGGCGAGCACCCAGGCGCCGTCCGCCTCGGCGGCCAGCTTCTCCAGGATCGGGCCGAGCTGCTTGCAGGGCCCGCACCACTCGGCCCACAAGTCCATGATGACGGGAACGTTGCGGGACTGATCGACGACATCGGTGTTAAACGTCTCGTCAGTTACCTCGATAACGTGCCCTGGCTGAGCGCCCGATTCCCCGTCGGCGCCGGAAGTTCTGGATGCCTGCGCCCGGCGCTGCGCGGCGGCCTGCCGCGCGCCCAGGTCAACGGCTCCATGGAGCGAGAAGTCCCGCGGCTGCTGCATGACTCCATCTTGCCGTATCTTCCGGGCTGCCCGGTCACCGCCGGACCGGTGGCCAGGTCAGAAGGCGGGAGCCTCGAAATACCCGCCCCACTCGTCCCGCAGCGCCCCGCAGATCTCGCCGAGCGTCGCCTCCGCTCGGGCCGCGTCAAGCATCGACGGAATCATGTTCGCGCCGGAACGCGCCGCCGCCAGCATGGCCGCGATGGCCGCATCGACGGCGGCCTGATCACGGCCGGACCGGCGGATGGCCAGCTCGCGTACCTGGTCCCGCTCCACGTCATGGCTGACCCGCAGGATCTCCACCGGCTTCTCGACCGTCTCGGTATGGCTATTCACGCCGACGACCCTCTTCTCGCCCTTCTCCACCTTCTGCTGGTAAGAGAAGGACGCCTCGGCGGTCTCCGCCATGAACCAGCCGTCCTCGATTCCGCGCAGGATCCCGCCCGTCATCGAGCCATCCGGGCTCATCCCGCGGATCTTGGCGAAGGTCTCCTCGGCCGCCGCCTCCAGCCGGTCGGTGAGTGCCTCGACGTACCAGGAACCGCCCAGCGGATCAGCGACATTCGCGACCCCGGTCTCCTCCATAATCACCTGCTGCGTGCGCAGCGCGATCTCGGCCGCCTTCTCGCTGGGCAGCGCAAGGACCTCGTCCAGCGCGTTGGTGTGCAGTGAGTTCGTGCCGCCGAGAACGGCCGCGAGCGCCTCGATCGCGGTCCTGACCACGTTGTTATCCGGCTGCTGCGCGGTCAGGGATACCCCGGCGGTCTGGGTGTGGAAGCGCAGCCACTGGGCGCGCTCGGTGCGCGCGCCGTAGACGTCGCGCATCCACCGCGCCCAGATCCGGCGGGCGGCGCGGAATTTAGCGATCTCCTCGAAGAAGTCGATGTGCGCGTCGAAGAAGAACGACAGCCCCGGCGCGAATTCCTCGATGTCCAGCCCGCGGGAAAGGCCCAGCTCGACATACCCGAAGCCGTCCGCCAGGGTGAACGCGAGCTCCTGGGCGGCGGTGGACCCGGCCTCCCTGATGTGGTAGCCCGACACGGAGAGCGGCTTGTAGTCGGGGATATGGCGGGTGCAGTACTCCATCAGGTCGCCGATCAGCCGCAGATGCGGCTCGGGCGGGAAGAGCCACTCCTTCTGGGCGATGTACTCCTTGAAGATGTCCGTCTGGAGCGTGCCGTTCAGCGCTCCGATGCCGGTTCCCTGGCGCTCGGCCGCCGCCAGGTACATGCAGAACACCGGGACCGCGGGGCCGCTGATCGTCATCGACGTGGTGACATCGGCGAGCGGGATGCCGGAAAAGAGCACGTCCATGTCCGCGGCGGAGTCGATGGCCACGCCGCAGTGCCCGACCTCGCCGAGCGCCCGCGGGTCGTCCGAGTCCCGGCCCATCAGCGTCGGCATGTCGAACGCGACCGACAGGCCTCCCCCGCCGCCGCGCAGCAGCATCTTGTACCGCTCATTCGTCTGCTGGGCATTGCCGAAGCCGGAGAACTGCCGGATCGTCCAGGCCCGGCCCCGGTAGCCGGCCGGATAGAGGCCGCGGGTGAACGGGAACTCGCCGGGCCAGCCGATCCGGTCGAAGTCCGGGACCACCGCGCCCGCCGGCGGCCCGTAGACGGGATCCAGCTCAAGCCCGGACAGCGTGGTGAAGTCGGCATCGCGCTTGCGCGCGGCGTCGTACCGGCGCTGCCACCGCTGCCGGCCGTCTTGCGCCTCGTCCGGCGTGCCCTGAGCATCCATGATCTTCCTCCGGCGCGTGCCAGCAGCAGCTTAGTAGGACGTCCTACTATCCAGTCCTCAGTCTATGCCGGCCAGCCATCAGGAAAAGGCTGGTGCCGGCCGCAACCGCCCGGGGGCTTGCGTCGTCTCAGGGATGTCCGGGCGCTGCGGGGGCCCGGGCAGCCTCGGCCGTGCCTGCCGGAATGTGTGGTAGAACGTATGCGATATTGCGCGAGCGGCGTCGAAGGGACTGCGGTCCTCGGCGACACCGCGACGGCGCTCGGATCGTGGGTTGCGGCGCCACCGGCGACGCGGCGAGGAAGCCCTGTGGCCAGGCTCCGCACGGCCGACCGTGCCGCGGCCGAGGATCTTTTCAACGCCAGCTACCCCCGGCTGGCCGGATGGGTCCGCAAGCTGGTCGACGACGACGAGACGGCACACGAGATCGCCTCCGAGGCGTTTACCCGGTTGCTGTCCCGCTGGTCAGGCCTGGACAACCCGCAAAGCTACCTGTACATGATCGCCACGAACCTGGTCCGGGATCACTGGCGCAAGACCGGGCGGGAACGGCGGGCCATCCGCACCCTCACCGCCGCCGCCCCGCCTGACCCCGCCTGCCACCCGGCGCAAGACGTTGACGTCCGGGCCCTGATCGAGAGCCTGCCTGCCCGGCTGCGCAGCGCGTTCCTGCTGCACTACTACGCCGGCTTCGGGGTGCGCGAGGTGGCGGTGATGCTGGGCCGGCCGGAGGGAACGATCAAGGCGGACCTGCATCACGCCCGGGCCCGGCTGAAGGCTGCCCTGGGGACCGACCGTGAGTAATCCGCGCGACGAGATCGACGCCTGGCTGCACGACGATGTGGAGCCGCTGGCGCCGCCGCCGGGAACCTTCGAGCGGGTCAGCCGGAAGGCGCGGCGCCGCAAGGTCCGGCGGGCCGCTGTTTCCGCGGCCGGGGCGGCCGTGATCATCGCCGGGCTGGCGGTGTCGCCGCAGATCATCAGCGCGCTGACGCAGCATCCGGCCGGGCGCCATTCCCCCCTGGCCGCAGGCCATACGTCCGTCCCCGCGACCCGGCCGGCCAGGACCGTATCGCCGCGCGGCACCCCGGCGGCACGGTCCGCCACGCCGGAGCCCACCGCGTCGTCGTCGCTGTCGGCCGTGCCGTCCGGTGATCCCGTGCCCGTCAACTTCCAGCCGACCTCGGTCACCTTCGTCAGCCAGGACATCGGCGCCGCGCTCGGCCAGGCCAGCACGCCCGGCTCACTGCACGGGGGGAGTGAACTGCACCTCGCTGGCCGGCACCAACGACTACGGCCGGAGCTGGTTCGGCGTATCGGCGCCCCCGGCCGCAGCGCCGGCCGGGTCGGCTGGCGTCAGCCAGCTCCGGTTCCTCAACCTGAGTCAGGGATTCGCGTTCGGGCCTGAGCTATGGACCACCGTCAACGGCGGCGCGCACTGGTCCAGGGTCTCGCTGCCGCCGGGCACCAGGGTGACCGACCTGGAGACCCTGGACGGGCAGGTGTTCGCGCTGTGGGCCAGGTGCACGGGAGACGGCCCGGACTTCACCGCCGACTGCACCAGCTTCACGCTGCGGACCGCGCAGGCCGGCGGCGGCCCGTGGCGACGGGTAGGCGGCGCGGTCAGCCTGGCCGCCGGCGGCCAGGCGACCTCGGCCAGCCTGCTCCTGGCGGGCGGCAGCACCGATAACCCGGCCAGCGCCACCGGCTACCTGCTCGCGCCCGACGGCAAGGTCCTCAGCGGAAACCTGACCAGCCCGGCCTGGGCCACGGACAGCACCGCGCCCTGCGCTCCTGGCGCGGCGCAGCCGGGCGGCCAGCCATCAGGCGCGCTGATGGCGGCGGGCTCCGGCGACTTGTTCCTGCTCTGCGCGAACGCCACGACCAGCACTCCGGCCAGCCCGTCAGCCGGCGGGCCTGCGCGCACGCTGTACGTATCGGCCGATGGCGGGAAGACCTGGCTGCCGCGCTCGGCCGCGCCCGCCCTGGGCACGCCAGCCTCGCTGGCCGCCGCGGACGGCAACCTCGTGGTGCTGGCGACCAGCGAAGGCATGGAGATCTCGCCGGACGGCGGCCAGAGCTGGCAGGTAACGCTGCGGGCCAGCGGAGGGCTGAACGCCGCCCAGGGACCGCCCGGCGGCTTCAGTTACGTGGGGATGACCGAGGCGACCCAGGGCGTCGCCGTTCCGGCCAACCCCGCCCTGCACCAGATCTGGTTCACCCGCGATGGCGGGCAGACGTGGGAGCCGTCAACCGTCCAGGGCCGCGGCTGACGGACGGCGAGGCGGCCGGCCGGCGGGCGGAAGGCTGGCCGGCGGGCGAGGCAGCTGATGGACGGGCGAGGCGGGCCGTTGATGCAGCGGGCCAGCCGGGCTAGGCACCCGCAGCGGCGGGCCCGGTCTCGCTGAAGTCGCCGGCCGCCAGCCGGAGCCCGCGCAGCAGGCCGAAGATCTCGTCCAGCTGCCCGGCGTCATATCCGCTTACCCCGAACTCCGCCGCCATCAGGTCCTTGGTCGCGCGCTCAACCAGGGAGCGGCCCTCCGCGGTGATCTCGGCCAGGGTGCCGCGGCCATCCCGGGGGTTCGGCTGCCGGATCACCAGCCCCTGCCGCTCCAGCCGGTTAATGATGTTGGTGACGCTGGTCGGGTGGACCATCAGCCGCTGCCCGATCAGCCGCAGCGGCAGCGCGCCGTCCCGGCTGAACGTGATCAGGACCAGTGCCTCGTACCGCGCGAAGGTCAGCCCGTGCGGCCGCAGCTGCCCGTCAAGCTCAGCGAGCAGGATCTGCTGGGCCCGCATGATCGAGGTGGTGGCCGCCATGGCGCGCGAATCCCCGAACCTGCGCTCCCAGATCTCCGTCGCACGCAGGATCGGGTCGAACGGAAGATCCAGCGGTTTTCGCACAGGCACACCGTACCGCCGGCCGGGCTCGTCTCCCCGGGACCCGTTTCGCCTGGTGACTCAAAGTAATTGATCGCGTTCACCTTACGTCACGGAGGGTTAGACTGCGGGTGGGGCGGGTGAACGGGGCGACGAGGGTGTCCGGGCACGCTCTGGAAGACGTGACGCCCGTCCTGGCGGCCGGTGTCGGGGTACGGCGCGGCTGGCGCTGGGCGCTGCGGTCGGCTAGCTTCCGCATCGCCGCCCCCGCGCCCGGCCGGACCGTGGTCGGCATCGCCGTCGACACCCAGGCCGAGGGCACCACGGTGGTCGATCTGCTGGCCGGGCAGACCCGGCCCGCGCACGGTGAGCTGAGAGTTCTCGGCGAGGACATGACCACGGCCCGGGGCCGCGCTGGCTGCCGTAGGCTGCGGAGCGTGGATTGGAGCCTGCTCGGCTGCGGCCGCTCCGGGCACGCGACGTACGCCCCGGCGGAAGCCGAGCTCCGGCCGCTGCTGAGCGCGCCGACCCCGGCGGGGACGGCCTGGCGCTGCCTGCGCTGCGGGACGTTCGTGCCCGGCGAGCCGGCCGGCTCGGGTCCGGCCGCCGCGGCGCCCGACGTCCGCCGGGGCAAGGACCTGCGCAGCGCCGTCATCCTGCGCCTCTTCGCCATCGAGCGGTACCTCCGCGCGCTGGTCTTCGGGGTCGCGGCGTTCGGCGTCTGGCGGTTCGAGTACGCCCGCGCATCCATCGACGCGACCCTGGACCGCGAGTACCCGGCGGTGCGCACCCTGCTGCTCCAGCTCGGCTATAACGTCGACCACTCCAAGCTCGCGGGCCTCGTTCAGCGCGCCCTGACGCTCAGCCCGGCCTCGATCAACCTGATCGCCGCGGCGCTGGCGGCCTATGCGGTGATCGAGGCGATCGAAGGCACCGGCCTGTGGCTGGCCAAGCGCTGGGGCGAGTACTTCGCCATGGTGGTGACGTCACTCGGCCTGCCGTATGAGATCTACGACCTGGCTAACAAGATCACCGCGACCCGGGTGATCTTCTTCGTGATCAACCTGGCCCTCGTCCTGTACCTGGTGATCACGAGGCGGCTGTTCGGGCTGCGCGGGGGCAAGAGCGCCTACGAGGCGCGGCTGCGCGGCGAGTCAATCATGCAGACGGCGATCAACGAGGCGGCGGCGGCCGGCCAGGCCGCGGGGCCGCCCGGATCACTGCCGGACGGTCCGGGCCAGGGCGAGCCCTCCGGACCAGCCACCGGGCCAGCCGCTGACCCAGCCCCAGCGGAAGCCGGGTCAGCCCCAGGACCAGCCGCCGACCCAGCCCCAGCGGAAGCCGCCAGCCCAACCCCGGGGGAAGCCGCTGAGCCAGCCCCAGGGGAAGCCGCCGAGCCAGCCGGGTTAACGCCGGACGACCGCGCCCCGGGCGAATCCGCCGCCCCGGCCGCGCCGGGCGCTAGCCACTGACCAGCTCGTCCGCGGCCGAATACGGATCGATCTGGCCGGCCGCGACCTGCCCGGCCAGGTCATCGAGCCGGGCCGCTGAGGGCGGCCCGCCCAGCCGCTCGCGGAGCACGGCCACGGCGATCGCGGCCACCTCTTCCCTGGCCCGCGCGCGCCGCCGGGCGGCCAGCCCGGACGTGCTGTCCAGCCACGACCAGTGCGCCTCGATCTTCGCGGTCAGGTCGTCAATACCGGTGCCGGCCGAGGCGACGGTCGAGACAATCGGCGGCTTCCACTGCCCGTCCGCCCAGTGCCCCATGGCCAGCATGGTGCGCAGGTCCCGGACGGCTTCCTGGGCGGCCGGGCGGTCCGACTTGTTCACCACGAAGATGTCCGCGATCTCCAGGATGCCGGCCTTGGCCGCCTGCACGGAGTCACCCATTCCGGGCGCGATGATCACGATGGTCGTATCGGCCAGCGACGCGATCTCAAGCTCGGCCTGACCGACCCCGACGGTCTCGATCAGCACGAGGCCGAAGCCGGCCGCGTCCAGCACCCGGACGGCCTGGGGGGTGGCCAGGGACAGCCCGCCCAGATGCCCGCGGCTGGCCATCGACCTGATGAAGACCCCGTCGTCGGTCGCATGAGCCTGCATCCGCACCCGGTCACCGAGCAGTGCGCCGCCGGTGAACGGGGACGTCGGGTCGACGGCCAGCACGCCGACCCGCATCCCGGCCGCCCGGTAGGCTGCGACCAGGGCTCCGGTCACCGTCGACTTCCCGACCCCGGGCGAGCCGGTGAGCCCGAGCACCCGCGCATTCCCGGTCAGCGGCGCGATCGCCTTCATTACCGCACGCAACTCGGGCGCGCGGTCCTCGACCAGGGAGACCAGCCGGGCCAGGGCCCGGGCGTCGCCGGCCCGGGCGCTCGCGACGAGGGCCTCCGGATCGGCCGGCGCGCGCGGCGGCCGGCCGCGCTGCCGGAGCTCAGCCACGGCCCGGCGCTGGCACCTCAAACAGCAGCGCGTCCCCCTGACCGCCGCCGCCGCAGAGGGCAGCCGCACCGAGCCCGCCGCCGCGCCTGCGCAGCTCGAGGATGAGATGCAGGGCGATCCTCGCCCCGGATGCGCCGATCGGATGGCCGATGGCGATGGCGCCGCCGTTGACGTTGACCCGCTCCGGGCCGATGCCGAGGTCGCGCATGGACTGGATGGCGACGGCCGCGAACGCCTCGTTGATCTCGATCAGGTCCAGGTCGGCCACGGTCCGGCCGGCCTTGCCGAGCGCGCGGGCGATGGCGCCGGACGGCTGGGACTGCAGCGAGTTGTCCGGCCCGGCGACCGTGCCGTGCGCGCCGACCCGGGCCAGGACCGGCGCGCCCAGCGCCGCGGCGGCCTCGGCGGAGGCGACCACGACCGCGCAGGCGCCGTCCGATATCTGCGACGCCGATCCGGCCGTGATCGTGCCGTCCTTCGCGAAGGCCGGGCGGAGCCTGCTCAGGGACTCCGCCGTGGTGTCGGCCCGGACGCCCTCGTCGGTGTCGAAGATCACCGGATCACCGCGCCGCTGCGGCACGGGCACGGCCACGATCTCCTCGGCGAGCAGGCCGTTCTTGATGGCCGCGGCGGCTCGCTGGTGCGACGCCGCCGCGAACTCGTCCTGCGCCTCCCGGCTGATCCCGAGCCCGGCGTTGTGCCGCTCGGTCGACTCGCCCATCGACACCTGGTCGAACGCATCGGTCAGGCCGTCGTGCGCCATGGAGTCGATCAGCTCGGCCGAGCCGAACCGGTACCCGCGGCGGGCGCCGGGCAGCAGGTGCGGGGCGCCGGTCATGGACTCCATGCCGCCGGCCACCACGACGTCGAACTCCCCGGCCCGGATCAGCTGGGCGGCCAGCGCGATGGCATTGAGGCCGGAGAGGCAGACCTTGTTGATCGTGACGGACGGGACCGTCATCGGGATGCCCCCGGCGACGGCGGCCTGCCGGGACGGGATCTGCCCGGCCCCGGCCTGCAGGACCTGGCCCATGATGACGTAGTCCACCTGCTGGCCGTCCACGCCGGAGCCGCCGAGCGCCGCCTTGATCGCAATGCCGCCGAGCTCCGCCGCGCTGAAATCGCTGAGCGAGCCGAGCAAGCGCCCGATGGCCGTCCTGGCCCCGCCGACAATCACCGCTTCCCGCATGCCTGAAACGATACCCATGTCCTGAGCCGCCACCGGAGGGGAGATATCGATGCTGACCCGCATCGATCACGTGGGGATCGCGTGCCGGAGCCTGGCTGAGAAGATCGCGTTCTACGAATCCGTCTTCGGGCTGCGGCTGGTCAGCGAGGAGGTCAACGAGGAGCAGGGCGTCCGCGAGGCGATGCTGCAGGTCTCGGCCTCGGCCGCGGGGATGTCCTGCGTGCAGCTGCTTGAGCCGCTCGGCCCGGACACGCCGGTCGGCAGGTTCCTGGCCCGGCGCGGCGAGGGCATCCACCACGTCGGCTACGGCGTGACGGATATCACTGCGGCGCTCGCGTCGATCGGGGCCAGCGGCGTGCGGCTGCTGGACGAGCGGCCCCGGCACGGCTCCATGGGCGCCGCGGTGGCATTCCTGCATCCGGGGGATGCGGGCGGGGTGCTGACCGAGCTCGTGCAAGCCCGGATTGAGGGGATTTAACGGACAAAATGCGGCCGTACGGCCAGGAAGATGGATCTTCCGCGTGAGCGAGCGCGAACAGGCCGCCAATCCGCCGGCAGAGCGGTAAGGTGCCAGGCACCGGGTGAGCTGCCTTCTGTGCCAGACCCGGGCCAGGGGCCCATGGGGTGCCTGTGGCCTGGGGGACAGTAGCCAGGGCCCGGCCGGCGTATCCTCCCGTCTACCCAGGATTAGGCGACATGCAGCCCGATATTGATGCTCAACTCAGCAATTTCTTCGAGGAAACCCCGCAGCGCGACTTCGCGAGGGTCATGCGGGGCTATGACCCGCACCAGGTCAATGAGCACCTGAAGCAGACCGATAGCGAATTGCGCCAGCACCGGGATCAGGTGCAGGCACTGCACCGGGAGCTGGCTGACGCACATCGCCAGATCCAGGAGCAGGAGCGCCCGACCTACTCCGGGCTCGGGTCACGCATCGAACAGCTGCTCCGGCTCGCGGAGGAGCAGCAGAACGAGATCCTCCATGAGGCCAGGTCCGCGGCCAACGAGTTCAACGCGAAGGCCAAGGTAGAGGCGGCGGAGGTACGCGCAGCGGCCGAGAACGAGGCCGCCGAGCTGCGCGCCAACGCCAAGCGCGAAACCGATGACCAGCGGTCCTCCGCCGAGCGCGAGGCGGATGCGATCAAGACGAGTGCCCGGCGCGAGGCGGACGAGCTGACCTCGACCACCGAGCGCGAGGCGGCCAAGCTCCGCGCCACGGCTGACCACGAGGTCGCGGAGAAGCGGGCCGCGATCGAGCGTGACATCGCCAAGCTCCGCACGACCACCGAGCGCGAGGTCGCGCAGCTGAAGGCGTCGTCGAAGCGCGAGCGGGACGAGATCCTGACCACATCCAAGCGCCAGGCCGACGAGATGCGCAGCCAGGCCCAGCGGATCCTGGAGGAGAGCGAGGCACAGCGGGCGCAGGCCGAGGCCGAGTTCGACATCCAGCTCGCTTCCCGGCGCGAGGAGGCCGAGCGGCAGGAGGCCGAGCGGCTCGCCGCCGCGCAGGCCGCGACCCAGAAGCTGGTCTCCGAGGCGGAGCAGCGCGCCGCGACGGCTGAGCAGCGGGCCACCAAGGCCAGCACCCAGGCCGAGCAGGCCCGGCGGGACGCGGACCAGCACGCCCTGCAGCTGGTCACCAACGCGAAGAAGAACGCGGACCAGATACTCGCCCAGGCGAAGTCCCAGGCCGATCAGCTGCTGGCCGACACCAAGGCCGAGGCCGAGCGGCACCGCAGCAGCGCGCAGCGTCATGTCGATGACCTGAACAAGCAGAAGGAGAGCGTCGCCGCTCACCTGGCGCAGATCAGCCAGCTGCTGGGGAACCAGATGTCCGGGCTCGGCGCCGCGATGCAGCCGGCCGCGCCCGCGGTGGCGGGCTCGCCCGCGAAGGCGGTCACGGCCGCACCGCAGGCCAACGGCGGGTCGCAGGCAGCACCACCCGCGCCCCCCGCGCCGGCCGCGCCGCCCCGTCAGGGCGGTGCTCCGGCGGGCCAGGCTCCGGCCGGCGGCCAGAACGCCGGGGGCCAGAACCCGGGCGGCCGCAGCGGCGGCCAGGCCGGGGGCGCGCCTGGCCCCAAGCAGACGGTCAACGCCAAGTCCGCGAAGGCGGGCGACAACGAAGACTGGTGGGTGGAGTAGCGCCAGCAGCACCAACGACAGCCGCCCGGTCCCGTGACACACGGGGCCGGGCGCCGTCGTTCGCGGGCCAGGGGCGTCCGGGCCCGGGCCGCCGGGCCCGGGGAGCCGCTACGGCGCTATGGTCTGGCCGCCGTCGACCACGACCACCTGCCCGGTCATGTACGAGGACGCCGCGCTGGCCAGGAAGACGGCCGGGCCGGCCATCTCCTCCGCGCGCCCCCACCGGCCCATCGGCACGGTCGCCACCGTCGCGGGCCCGCTGACCGGGTCATCCCACAGGTTGCGATTGAGATCAGTCGCCGTCCAGCCCGGGCACAGGGCGTTGACCCGGACGCCGGTGCGGCCCCATTCGACGGCGAGCGACTTCGTCAGCGAGACCAGCCCCGCCTTGGCCGCGCCGTACGGGGAAAGCAGCGGGGATCCCATCATCCCGGCCACCGACGCCACGTTGATGACCGAGCCCTCGCCGCGCTCCACCAGGTGACCGCCGATCGCATGGCAGACGTACACGGCGGAGTCCAGGTTGAGCCGCATGAGCTTTTCCCAGCCCGCGAGCCGCAGGTCAAGGAAGGCCGCCATGAAGTTCGACCCGCCCGCGTTGTTCACCACCACATCGATGTGCCCGAGCTCGCCGATCGCGGCCGCGACCGCCGCGTCGACCTCGTCCTGCCGGGTGACATCGGCCGGGATGATGAGAGCCTGGCGCCCGAGCGCGGTGACATCCGCCGCGGTCTCGGCCAGCCCCCGCTCGCTGCGCGCGACCAGGGCCACGTCCGCGCCCGCGCCGGCCAGGGCGACCGCGATCGACCGCCCGATCCCCCGGGACGCGCCGGTGACGAACGCGTTCTTGCCCTCCAGGTCGAAGAGGCCCACGGTCAGTCCTTCCATTCGGTGGGAAGCGGCCAGGCAGCTGGGTTGACCCGCCGCACTATCTCGTTCAGCACGATCCGGACATAGGGCTCCCCGACCCACAGGTGCTTGGCCCGGTCCACCACGATGACCTCGGCCTGCGGCACCCGGGAGAACCGCCGGATAGCCTCATCGGGCCGCAGGTAGTCATCGAACTCGGGAACCAGCGCCACCAGCGCGCGCCCCGACGCCGCCCAGCCGTCCAGGTCGGCGTCGGTCGCGCGGCGCAGCGCCGGCGAGAGCAGGATCGCGCCGTCGATCGCCGGGTCGTTACCCCACTTCAGCGCCAGCTCGGTGCCGAATGACCAGCCGACCAGCCAGCGCCGCGGCAGCCCGGCGGCCACCGCCCAGGCGATGGCGGCCGCGACATCCTGCCGCTCGGTCTCGCCCTCGCCGAATTCGCCCTCGCTCGTCCCCTGCTCGGACGTGGTACCGCGGGTGTTGAACCTGAGCACGGCCAGATCGGCGAGCGCGGGCAGCCGGAAGGCCGCCTTGCGGAGCACGTGGCTGTCCATCATCCCGCCCTGCGTCGGCAGCGGGTGCAGGCCGATCAGCGTGGCGACGGCGGCCCGCCGCAGCGGCCGGGCCAGTTCGCCGACCAGGCTCAGCCCGTCCGCGGTACGCAGCGTGATGGACTGCCGGTCGGCCGGCAGCACCGTGCCCGCCCGTATCTCGCTCATCTGCTCCGCCTCACTTGCGACTCCCGCGGCCGTAGCCGGGCGCTGGCCGGCGTGGCCTGCGCTGCCAGCAAGGATTGTGCCAGTGCCGGCGCTCGCCGGCCTCGGCGTTGCCGGCCGGCCAGACCACCACGTGCGCGACCCCCGGCCCGATCTCCTGGTCGCAGCCGGGGCAGCGGTACGTCTTGGCCGCGGCGGCGCCGGGCACCTGGCGCAGCACCCAGTCGCCGTCCGGCCAGGACTCGGTTCGCTCCGGCCCGAGCCGGATCGGCGCCGGGTCGCCGTCACCGCCGGCCCCCCGGCTCGCCGCCGCATCGCCGCGCCGGGCGCCGCCCCGCGGCCGGCGCGGCACGTCGGCGGCGAGGCGGCGGGCCTTACGTGGGCTCACGGCCGTCACTGTAAGGCATCGGCAGGCGTCGGTGATCACGGCGGCAGGCAGGTCAGGCGCAGAACGCGATCCCCGCCTCGGCGTGCTCGGCCAGCAGCGGCGGCGGCGCGAAGGCAGGGTCGCCGTACCTGGAGTGCATCGCGGTGAGCACGGCCAGCACCCGGCCGGCCCCGATGTCGTCCAGCATCCGCAGCGGGCCGCGCGGGTAACCGCAGCCCAGCGTCATCGCGGCGTCGATGTCCGCGGCGGACGCATAGCCGTCCTGCACCATCCGGACGGCGTCACCCAGGTGCGGGTAGAGCAGCGCGCCCGCCAGGAACCCCGGCCGGTCCGGGCAGCGGACGACGTCCCGGCCGAGTCCGCGGGCGAGCGTCATGGCGGCCTCGACGGCGGCCGGCGAGGACAGCCGGGTGGTGACGAGTTCCGCCAGCCGGCCGCTGGCGGCCAGGTGCAGGCCGACCGTGTCAGCCGGGCGCCCGGCCAGCATGGCGGCCGGCAGTACCCCCGCGCCGGTGTCGCTGGCGGCCACGATGACCAGGCCGTCCGGGCGGCCCGCCGCGACCGGGCTGGCCGGCCCGATCAGCGCCGCCAGTTCGGCGGTGTCAGCGGCGCCGCCGCTGATCAGGGTGACCGGACCCGGACTGGCGCCGGTGGCTGCGTTATGGCTGGTTTCCTGGCCGCCGGCCGGGGCGGGCTGGCCGGGCCGGTAGTCGTAGAACCCGCGGCCGCTTTTACGTCCGGTCAGCCCGGCGCCGGCCAGCCTGCGCAGCAGCGGGGCCGGCCGGTAGCGCGGGCCGCCGAGTTCGCCGCCGAGGATCTCCAGGATCGACAGCGAGGTGTCCAGCCCGATCAGGTCCAGCAGGGCGAGCGGGCCCATCGGCAGGCCGATCCCGGTCCGGGCGGCGGTGTCGATGTCCTCGCGGGTCGCGTAGCCGGTCTCCAGCAGGGTGACCGCGTGGTTCAGGTAGGGCAGCAGCAGCGCGTTCGCGACGAATCCGGCCCGGTCGGTGACCGTGACCGGGATCTTGCCAAGACGGCGAACGAGCCCGGTGACCGCATCGCCGGCACCCGGGCCGGTCAGCACCGTGGTTATCACCTCGACCAGCCGCATGACCGGGGCCGGGTTGAAGAAATGCAGGCCGACTACCCGGCCCGGGTGCCTGGTCCCGGCCGCGATCGACGTCACCGACAGCGAGGAGGTATTGGTGGCCAGGATGGCGTCGGCGCGGCAGGCGCGGTCAAGCTCGCCGAGCACGCTGAGCTTGGCGTCCAAGCGTTCCGGCACCGCCTCGATGACGAGATCAGCAGGGGCCGCGGCGGCGATGCCGGCCGCCGGCCGGACCCGGCCCAGGATCTCCGCCTGCTCGGTGCTGGTCAGCTTTCCCCGGGCCACGGCCCGGCCCAGGGACGCGTCCAGGCTGGCCATGCCGCGGGCCAGCGCGCCGGGATCCGCCTCGATCACGGTGACCTGCAGGCCGCCGCGGGCGAGCACCTCGGCGATCCCCGCCCCCATCGTGCCGAGCCCGATCACCGCAACCGCGCGAATTTCCATGCCGGCGAGATTACAGTCAGCCTCCGCGCCGCGGGCGGCCGGATGACGGCGGGATAGAATTCGGGCCGGAAGCGGAGGTCCGGTGCCGACCTTGGGCACGGCCAGCCAGATCACCGGCCTGATCAGCCTGGTGCTGCTCACCGCCGTGGTCATGCTCGGCATCCTGGTGAACCGGCAGGGACGGCTGCCCGGCCTGTCGGCATTCGCCGGCCTCAGCCTGCACCGGTTCACCTCGCTGCTGGCCGTCGGCTTCCTCGCCTTGCACATCCTGACCGCGGTGGCCGAGCCCCTGGCCGGGGTCGGGCTGGCGGCCGCCGTCATCCCCTTCGTGGCCGCGGACAAGCCGTTCTGGCTGGGCCTCGGCACGGTCTCCTTCGACCTGATGGCCGCCCTCATCGTGACCAGCCTGCTGCGCCGGCATATCGGCCGCCGGTGCTGGCGGGCGGTGCACTGGCTGGCCTACGCGTGCTGGCCGGCCGCGCTGGCGCACAGCATCGGCTCCAACCCGGACATGCGCAGCGGGCGGCTGCTCGACCTCGCCGCCGCCTGCGTCGTCGCGGTGCTCGCGGCAGCGGGCTGGCGGCTGGCCGGCCCGGTGCGAGCCAGGCCGCGGGCGCGCCTGGGGCCCGTCCCGGCGGCGGCGGCGGAGCCGGAGCCAGCCGCGGACCCGGGACCGGCCGTACCGGAGCCGACGGCCCTACCGGACCCGGTGGCCGCGGCGCCGGCCGCCGCGGCGGAACTGACGGCGGCTCCGGGGCCGGCCGCCGCGCGGAGTCCGGTGCAGCAACTGCGGGTCAACCCGATCGCGTGCACCGGGCACGGCCTGTGCGCTGAACTGCTGCCCGAGCTCGTCACCCTGGACGAGTGGGGCTACCCCCTGCTGGCCGGCGGCCCGATACCCGCCCAGCTGGCCCGGCGGGCCAGGCACGCCGTGACCAACTGCCCGGCCCTGGCCCTGCTGCTCGTCAGCGACGGCACCGGCCGGCGGACGGCCCGCGGGCAGCGCCGCGGCCAGCCGTAGAATCGGCGGCACGCCAGCGGTCCGGCCGTGGCCACGGGCCGGGTTCGGAGGTTTCTTGAAGTATCTGGTCCGCAGTGCCGCGATGGACCGCCTGGGCTGGATTCTCGATGGGCTCGACGGCCAGGAGGGCTGGGGCGGCGACGCCGCGGACGTCCTCGCGCCGGAGTTCACCGCGATCAGGCCGGCTCACCGGCTGGTCGAACTGACCCGCCAGCGGTCCGCGGCGCACGCGCCGGTCGCCGTCGTCGGCGTCGGCATCACCGGCCGCACGGCCCGGGCGCGCATCCGCAATCACGATGGCGGCACTGATGTCGTCAGCTGCACGGTTGAGCCCGGGCCGCCGCACCGGATCACCGAGACGTGGCTGGCCGGCTTCGTGCCGGCCGGCCTGACGCTCCGGCTGCCGATGGACTTCGCGGCTTACCCGCTGCCTGCCGGCGGCGGTCGCGAGGGCAACGGCGGCAACGCCCGGCTGATCGTTTTCTCCGGGTTGCCGGGCAGCGGCAAGAGCACCCTCGCCGAGGCGGCCGGGCGCAGGCTGCGGATCCCGGTTTTCGCGGTGGACTGGCTACTCGGCGCGCTTACCCCCTTCGGCGGCCAGCACCTCGACGGGAACTGGGAAGCCGGGTCCGAGTTGCTGACTACCCTGGCGCTGCGGCAGCTGGCCCTCGGGCAATCCGCCATCCTGGACTACCCGGCGGAGGAACCGGCGACCCGGACGCGCTGGCGGAGCCTGGCGCAGCGGGCCGGCGCCGACTTCAAGGTGGTCGTGTGCGTGTGCGGTGACCCCGGGGTGCACCGGGCCCGGCTTGAGGGCCGCGAGCGGGGCATCGCTGGCTGGCACGATGCGGGCAACTGGGCCGATGTCCAGCGCCGCCTGGCCGGCTTTTCCGCCCTGGACGGGCGAGGTGCTCACCATCGACACGACGCAGCCGCACGAGTCGGGCCTGGCCGCCGTCCTCGATTACCTCAGCCGCTGACGGCCGTCCGTGCTGCGCCCGTGCTGCGCCTGGCCCGGTCAGCTGACGGCGTAACCGGTGATCCGCCGTCCGGACCGGCTGGACTGCCGCGGCGGCCGGCCGCCGGTTCCCTCAAGTGCCTGCCGGGCGGCCAGCGCGAGCCAGGCGTTCACCGAGACGCCCTCGGCCGCCGCCGCCGCCTCGACCCGGTCCTTCAGGCCCTGCGGCAGCCGCAGCGTCATGCGCGCCAGGCCCGCATCGTCCGGCTCCGCCGAAACGGGCTGGGCTTCCGCCGCGAGATCCGGCCCGGTCGCCTGGACCACGAAGGACGGCTCGCCGCCGGACAGCCGGACCTCGACCACGGTTCCGTCGAGTTCCTCGGTGATCTCCGCGGCCGCCGCCGACAGCACTTCCAGCAGGGTCAGCCGGACCGACGGATCCAGCGCCTGGGCTACCATGTCGGCCGCGCGGGCCGCCTCCTCGCCCGCTACGCGGGTGATCGAGGCCAGCTCCCGGTGCATGGCCTCGATGTACTCCGACAGCTCCATGACGTCACTATGGCGCCATTTCTGACATCTGTCAAGCGTCTATGTGACGTCTGATCGTCCCAGGGGGCCGGATGCGCCGGGGCACCGCGCGGGCTACCGTTCGGTCCTAGGCGTATCTGCCATCGTGGTGCGCGCGTGCGCCAGCCACCAGTGGAGGAGGAACCAGATGGAAGCACCCCTCACCCCGCTTGAGTTCGCCCGGCGGACCCGCCGCCTGCACGGTTCCCGCGAGGCGATAGTCGACGGCGACCTGAGCCTGTCCTACGAGCAGTTCTTCGACCGCTGCGATCGCTGGTCATCGGCCTTGCGTGAGCTGGGCGTCGGGCCCGGCGACCGGGTGGCCACGATCGCGCCGAACACGCACTCGCAGCTGGAGGCCTTCTATGCGGTGCCGCAACTCGGCGCGGTGCTCGTGCCGGTCAATCACCGGCTGACCCCGGACGATTTCGTCTACGTGGTGAACCATTCAGGCGCCACGGTGGTCTGCGTCGCCACCGAGTACCTGGACGCGGTGGACAGCGTCCGCGGCCAGATGCCGGAGGTACGGCATTTCGTCGCGCTGGAGGACGCGAAGGACGGCTGGCTCGATTACGAGGCGGCCATCGCCGCGGCCAGCCCCGGCTTCACCGGGCCGCAGATCGACGAGCGGGATCTGCTCACGATCAACTACACCAGCGGCACCACGGCGCGCCCGAAAGGCGTGATGATCACTCACCGGAACGCCGCGATGAACTCGATCGGCACCCTGCTGCACCTGCCGATCGCGGTGGGCGAGCGCTACCTGTGGACCCTGCCGATGTTCCACGCGAATGGCTGGACCTATACCTGGACGGTGACGGCCGCCGCGGGCACTCACGTCTGCCTGCGGAAGGTCGAGCCCGGCGCCGTGTTCAGGCTGATCCGCGACGAGGACGTGAGCTGGCTGTGCGCGGCTCCGACCGTGCTGATCTCGCTGGCCAACGCCCCGGCGCAGCTGCGCGGCGAGGTCCGGCCCGGCGTGCGCGTGGTCACCGCCGGGGCGCCGCCGGCGGCCGCCACGATCGAGCGGCTGGAGCAGGAATTCGGCTGGGAGGTCACGCATATCTACGGGCTCACCGAGACGGCCCCGTTCATCCTGGTCTGCGCCCCGCTGCCGGAGCACGAGGGCCTGGCGCCCGCGGACCGCGCCATCATCAAGGCCCGGCAGGGCGTCGAGCTGCTGACCTCGGGCGAGCTGCGGGTGGCCGACCCGGCCGGCCAGGAGGTTCCGGCCGACGGGCAGACCCTGGGCGAGATCGTGGTCCGCGGAAACGTCGTCATGCAGGGCTATTACCACGACCCGGACGCAACGCAGCGCGCGCTGGGCGATGGCTGGTTCCATACCGGCGACGCGGCCGTGGTGCACCCGGACGGCTACGTGGAGATCCGGGACCGGCTGAAGGACGTGATCATCAGCGGCGGGGAGAACATCTCCTCGGTGGAGGTGGAGGGAACGCTGCTGCGCCACCCGAGCGTCCAGGAGGTCGCGATCGTCGGGCTGCCGGACGAGAAGTGGGGGGAGACGCCGCACGCCTTCATCGTGCTGCGCGAAGGCACCAGCGCGACCGAGCCGGAGATGATCGCGTTCGCCCGCGAGCGGCTGGCGCACTTCAAGGCCCCGCGCGGGGTGACTTTCGTCACGGAACTGCCGAAAACGGCGACCGGCAAGATCCAGAAATACGCGCTCCGGGACGGCGCGCCGAACCTCGCCCGCCAGTAGGCGCGCCGCGGCGGGCCGGTGCCGGGGAGGCGAGAACGGGCCGGTGAACGCCCCGCATCGTCGCGGCGGCCAGCACCGGCAGATTGGCCGACCTTTCGCTCGGCCGTGCCGATCGCCGGTAACCTGCGAAGGAGCGGATCCGCGCGGATCCGCTGATAGGCGGACATACCGATACGAGGGAGAGCACATGCAGGCTGGGGCGGGATTGCTAGGAAAAGTCGCGGTGGCGACGCTGACCGGTGCCTCGCTGGTGCTGGCGGGCGGAGTGGCGGGCGCCTCAGCGGCCTCCGGCCCGGCAGCACATACGCCGCAGGTCGCCCCGATGCAGCGGGTACCCGGGGCGGGCGTACGAGCCACCAGGGAACTTACCAAGCTGGACTCCACCAACTGGTCGGGCTATGCCCAGTCCACCACGAAGAGCGGCACGTTCACGGCGGTCAAGGACTTCTGGACGGTGCCCACAGTGAACACCAAGGCGTCCGGTGACCAGTACTCGTCCGACTGGGTCGGGATCGGCGGCTTCAGTGAGGACACCCTGGTCCAGGACGGCACCGAGGCCGACAACCTCGGCGGCACGGCGCACTACGATGCGTGGACCGAGATCCTGCCCGCCAGCGAGGTCGTCATCACCGGCCTGGCCATCAAGCCGGGCGACAAGATGGAGGGCCTGGTCGAGGAGACCAAGGCCGGCACCTGGAAGATGACGGTCTTTGACCTGACCACCGGCAAGAGCGGCGGCCGGACCGTGAAGTACAAGTCGTCCGGCCTGAGCGTGGAAGCCATCCACGAGCGGCCCTCGGTCGGCGGCGGGCTGGCCAACCTGGCCGCCACCACCAACGTGGTGTTCAACCCGGGCTCGCTGAGCACGGCGGCAGCCGGCACGCAGACCTGGAAGCCGCTGCTGAAGGTGGCCTCGGGCGCGACGCTGAACGAGATCTTCATGACCAACAACACGGGCAACGCCGTCATCGCGACGCCGTCGGCGCCGAGTGCCAACGGCCAGGCCTTCGCGGTCGCCGACGGGAGCAAGGCACCGGCGCCCTAGCACGGCGCTGACCTCCGCTAGCGGCCCGGCGGCACGCTGTCCCGGGCATTGTCCCGGCGGCCGGGGACCTTCAGCACGGCCGGGTCTCCCAGCAGCGCCGCGGCGATGCCGAGACGCTGCGCCATGCCGAGCGAGAACTTCCCGGCCCGTTTGCGCGCCACCGATCCCAGTCCGGCTATCTCCAGGACCTCGGCGACCCTGGACTGGCTGATGGAGTTGCTGGCCGCCAGTGCGGCCAGGTGCGCGCGGGCAGACCGGCCCGGGTGGAAGGCCCTGGATTCCAGCAGTCCTCCGGCCTCGCGCAGCGGCCAGCGAAGCCGGCGGTAGGGCTGGCCGCCGATGCGGGCGTGCCCGGCGTCCGGGGCGTCCAGGCCGAGGATCATGCGCATGGTGGTGGACTTGCCCGAGCCGTTCAGGCCCAGGAAACCGGTCACGGCACCCGGTGGCACGTCGAAACTGAGCCGGTCGACAGCGACCGCTGGGCCGTAGCGCTTGGTCAGCCCGCGGACCTCGATCACTGGCTCTCCTTCTTTCGGTCCTGGCTCGCGCGCAGCGCGGCGGCCAGCCATTCAAGGGCGGGCTGCAGCGACGGGAACGGGCCGCGGCCGCTGATGATGGCCGTCAGCTCCCAGTAGCGCTCGATCCGGGGATCGGTGCCGGCCTCCAGCTGAGCCAGCAGCTCAGCCCGACGGTGGCCGCCGGGGGTGCCCGCCAGTATCCGCTCCACGATCTGGGCCGCTTCGGCGGAGCCGGGCGGCACTCCCCGCCGGCGGGCCGCCTCGGCCTCGTCCTGTGCCCGCTCGACGTCGGCCAGCCAGGTGCCGGACTGGACCGGGATGCCGACGTCGGCGACGACCCGCCGGACCTGTTCGCGGAAGTCCCTGTCCGCTACCATCTCGGCGAGATCGACCCACGCTTCGACCTGCTCGGCCGAGGGGTCATCAGGCAGGTCCGGCGCAGCGGCCCAGCGGGTGCACCGCGCCGGGCTGGGGTCCAGCCCGGCGAACACCTCCGCGAGGAAGTCATCGATAATGTGCTGCCGCTCGGCCGCGGACAGTCGTGCCAGCTTATTGATCATGCCCATCTCCGTTCCGTCGGCAGAGCGCTTCACCACGGCGGCCACGACCGCCCGGCGCAGCCGCAGCGTCCTGATCTCCGTGTCCAGCGCCTCCAGGTGGACGGCGGCCACCGCCGCGGCGGTGACCTGGCCGTCCAGCACGCTCCGGGCATTGGCCAGGCTCACGCCCAGCTCCCGCAAGGTCGTCACCAGCTCCAGCCGGGCCACGCAGGCCGCGTCGTACAGCCTGCGGTCGCCGTCCGTCCGCGAAGCCGGCGGTACCAGCCCGCTATCCGACCAGAACCGGATGGTGCGCACCGGCACGCCAACCCGCCTGGCCAGCTCACCGATCGTCAGAAGAGGTCTCTCGTTCTCCATGGCGCCAGTCTGGCTCTTCCAGTAACTGGAGAAGCAAATCCCCAGCACCCGGTAGACGTGCCCCAGGGAATCCGACAGGCACTCGGATCAAGCGGAAGGCCCGGTGCCGGCCCTCATCACCCGGCGCAGTACGCCGGCGGCGTCGCGGCCGGTCCCGCCGCCCAGCCGGTGTCCGGAGTCGTCCCGGTGCAGTAGGCCAGCGCCCCGTCCGCGGCCAGCTCCGCGAAGGTCAGCCAGTCGTCGCCGCCGGCACGCCCGTCCACGGTCAGCCCGTCGGCTTAGGTGCCGGACCAGCGGGCGGTCGCCGCTCACCCGGACGACGGCCCCTAGGCCGTTCCCCATCACGCAACCCGCACCCATAAGGTGAACCCCCGCCAACAGCCCAGCCAGCGAAAACCCCAGCTCACAGGCCCACATCCCGTTGGCAGCTAAACCCAGTGAATAGCGGAGGTTAAACTGGCTGCTTCCGGTCACCGGGGATGCGCGGCCTGCATAATGCATACCGGCGCTTCCGTCCCCGGCCAGCGCGGCGCCGCCCCGGTCAGCGGGCGTCCTGGGGCAGGCAGTAGTAGTTGCGCAGCACCGTGGTGGCGCTGCCGAGGGCCATGCAGTGCGCGGCGATCCACCGCAGCCGCGGGTCGGCGCTCGCCGCCGCCAGCACCAGGTGAAACCGCCCCTGGCGGATGTCGGCCCGCAGCTGCGGCAGGGTCGGCGACGGGATCGTGCCGGTGAACCCGCCGATGGGCAGTGCCTCCTGGCCGCTGTCGTAGATGAACACCGAGGCCACCGCGGCCGTCTGGGTGGCCAGCAGGTAAGGCGCGCCCCGGCGCGCCGCCTCGAGCTGCGGGATCGTGAGCGCCACCTGGGCCGGCGTCCGCAAGAACAGGGCGTCGATGGCGCCGGCCCGGGCGGCCGGCTCGAACGGCGTGTCAAAGGCGCCCTGGTGGTGCGCGACCAGCTCGGCCGAGGCCACCGCGGGCGCGAAGGACCCGGCGATGAGGGCCGCCGCGAGGGCAGCGGCGAAGAGCGCGTCGGCCCTGACCGCCAGCGAGCCGAGCACCGTCGCGACGGCCGCCAGGCCGATGACGAGGACGGCCGGGACCAGCCAGCCGGGCGCGTCGGCGTCCCCGGCCGCCAGCAGCCAGGCCGCGTAGCCAACCGTGGCGGCCAGGACGGCCGCCAGGACGATCCGGCGGCCGGCCGCGGACCGTTCCGGTGACCAGGCGGCGGCGACTCCGGCGCCCAGCAGCGCGGCGACCGCCGGAGTGACCGCCGCGGTGTAGTAGGAGTTGATCGCCGTGGCCAGCGAGAAGGTCACGGCCAGCGTCGCGAGCCAGCCGCCCCACAGGATGAAACACGCCCGGAGCGGATCGCCGCGAGGCCGGCGCCGGCGGCTGGCGATGCCGCCCGCGGCGATCACGATGGCCGCCGGGAGCAGCCAGCCCGTGTCCCGGCCCAGGTCGCCCCGCAGCAGCCGGTCCGGCCCCCGGGCCGGGGTGGCCACCACCGAGCCGACGCCGAGTGACTGGCCGGCCAGCAACTGCAGCGGCGTCTGATCGCCGAAGCGGCCGAAGCCGTTGTAGACGAACACCTGCTGGTAGACGGAGTTGTCGCTGCTGCCGTCGGCATACGGGCGGTGCGCGGCGGGCACCAGCGAGACCGCGGTCATCCACGACAGCGAGACCAGCCCGGCGACCACCCCGGCCACGGCCAGCTGGCGGACGCGCCGGGCCGCCGGTCCCGGCGCGCTGAGGAAATAGGCCAGGCCGAGCGCGGGGAGCACCAGCCACGCCTCGATCATCTTGGCCTGAAAGGCCAGGCCGGCCCAGACCGCGGCCAGCACCAGCCCGCGCTGGCGGCCGCGGGCGATGGCGCCCGATACCGCGTCGGCGGCCAGCACCAGCAGCAAGATCATGAGCGAGTCGGAGATATTGCCCCGGTTCAGCGCGACCGTCGCCGGGCTGACCGCGACGACGGCGGCGGCGATCAGGCCAGCGGCCGGCCCGGCCAGCCGCCGCACGGCCCGGTACAGCACCAGGACGGTGAGGACGCCCTCGACCGCCTGCGGCGCCACGATCACCCAGGTATGGACGCCGAAGGCCCGTACGGCCAGCGCCTGAATCCAGAAGGCGCCGGGCAGCTTGTCGAGGGTAATGGTCCCGGCCGGGTCAAAGGCGCCGAAGATGAAGTTGTGCCAGCTCATCGACATGCTGCGGACCGCGGCCGCGTAATAGGGCTCAAGCGGGTCCTGGCCGAGCGCCCACCCGTAGGACAGCCCGGCCAGCCCGGCGATGAGCAGCAGGGCGAGGCGCCGCGGCCAGGCCGCGTCCGCCGTCACCGCGGCCCGCTTCTCGCCGCGGCCCTGCTGCGCGGCGACCTGCTCGCTAGTCATGCTGCCCGGCCGGGCCATGACCAGAGTCCGGGCCGTGATCCGCGCCGCGGCTGCCTTCGATCAGCGCCGCGAGCGTCGCCCGCGCGTGCGCGACGTACTCCGGGCCCACCCGCCCGACCAGGCCGGCGTCCACCTGATCCACCGCGGCCCTGATCACCTCGGCCGCGGCCTGCCCGCGCTCGGTCAGGGTGATCGTCAGCCGCCTGCGGTCCGCCGGGTCGACCGAGCGGTCCAGGTAGCCCCGTGCGACCAGGGTGTCGACGAGCTGCCCGGCGGCCTGCTTGGACACCCCGAGTTCCCTGATGATCTGGCCGAGCGGCGCGCCGGTACGGGCGATGGCGCCGATCACGTAACTGCCGTTGCGCGGCACGTCGTCGCAGCCCACCTCGGCCAGGGCGGTCCGGATCGCCGTTCCGTAGGCCGTCCTGGCCGCCCGCAGCAGCGCCGGGAACCCCGCCTCGTCAAACCACTCCAGGTCCACGGTCATGAGGCGAGAATATAGACAAGAAACGAGACAGTCCACTCCATTTACGACTGTCGCGCCCGACTGCCGTTCGCCGCTGGCTAGTCCCCGCCCGGCGGCGCGGCGATATCCAGCCGGGGCACATTCCATCCGGAGACGCTGATCACCGGGGTGGCGCCGTGCAGGTCAGCCGCGTGGTAGGTAACGGTGAGCGTCTGGGACTCCCCCGGCCACAGGGTGATGTCGTTCCCGGTCCAGATCGACGACTGAAGCTCGTTATCGCCGTTTATCACGGTGCCCCGTGCGGTGCCCCGGCGTACGTCCGCCCGGAGGAAGAACGCAACCGTCCGGCCCGGCGAGGTGTTCGTGATCGTGACGGTGGTGGCGAGATCGGCGCCGGCCGGGCCGGGCCGGCGGGCGGTCCGCGCCGTCACCGAAACCCGCGCCCGCGGCAGCGTGCTCAGGGCGCGCAGGTTCGCGTACCGGGTCATGGTGGCCTGCGGGTTGCCGAGGCTGGCTTTCCAGTTCACGATGTCGCGCTGGGTGGACAGCCAGTAGACGTTGCGGTCCACCAGGCTGGCGCCCTGCCGGAGCAGGAGCTCCACGAAGTACACCCGGGCCCGGGCGGGCGGCACCGTGACCGCGGGCACCTTCGGCCGCAGCACGCTGGTCCGCACCTGCTGGCTGGCCAGGCTGAGGCCGGACGCCCGCTGGTCATCGAGCAGTTTCCCGGTGAGGCTGTAGACCCTGGATTCCACCGACAGCCCCGATTGCGCGGCGCCGCCGAGGTTGTCCAGGGTGACCGTGCCGGTGTCGAGGGCGTAGATCGCGTGCAGCCGCTGGTTGGCCTGCTGCGCGCCGAAGTAGCTGCCCGGCTGGTCGCCGTCGCTGCCGTAGAGGTTCCACAGCAGGCTCGGCCAGCCCTTGTTGAGCTGCCAGTAGATGGTCCCGGTGGCCGGGGTCGGGGCGTGATGGGCGTGGTCGATAAAGGCCTCGAACTGCGCACGGGTGTTCTCGTAGTTCTGGACCTGGGCCTTCTCGACGAAGCTGGCCAGGCCGGACCAGGGACCGTAGCGATGCCGGAGCGCGGTGTCGAAGTTGAACAGCGTGCCGAACGCGTAACCGCGGTGGCCGGTCCCCTCGTAGTTGGCGTGGTACTGATTGGCGCGCGGGTTCTGCCACAGCCGGGCCTCGTCGGCCCGGGACATGAACCGGCTGAGCGAGTCGAGGGTCGGCACCGTGTCCCCGGCGCTCTGCTCGCTGTCGTATCCCCACGAGCCGCCCACGTTGGTCCTGGTCGAGTCGGACGGGTCGAAGTGGGTTGTGTCGTACCAGTAGTCCGGCGGCACCCAGTCGTAAGGGCCTTCCTTCTCGCCTGCGGGACCGAGTATCGGGCTGCTGTTGTACTCGGCCGAGGAAATGATCGGATCATCGAAGTCAGCCTGCCGGAACGCGGCCAGCGACACGGCCTCCTGCCGCCGGATAGGGGCGTTGTCGCTCCACTGGAAGCTGAAAACGCTCGGGTGGTTGCGCAGTTCCTGGCCGATGGCCAGGGCGGACCGGCGCAGCAGCCGGTAGTCGGCGCGGGTGACGCCTCGCCCGCTGGACGGCAGCTGCCACGCATCGCAGCACTGATAGCCGGCGTTGATCAGGATCCCGGCCCGGTCCATCTGCCGGTAGAAGTCGGCGGGCATCAGGTGCCCCTCCAGCCGGATGGCGTTGATGCCCAGGTTTTTCATCAGCGCGATCTGCCGGGCTGTATTGGCCGCCGAGTAGTGCAGGAACAGGTTCGGCGAGAAGCCGCCGCCGCGGATTACGATCGGCACGCCGTTCACCGCGAAGGACCGCACCCCGCGGGGCGCCTCCGGCGAGCGGCCGACCAGGGACGAGGTGATCGTCCGGATGCCGAACTGCTCGCTGGTCGAGTTCAGCGTGGCGCCGCCCTGTGAGACTGACGTCGAGAGCGTGTAGAGCGGCTGGCCGCCGAGCTGGTACGGCCACCAGATGAGCGGCCTGCGGATGGTCAGCGCGGGGAACCGGGCCGGGTGCAGGGTGACCGTCCGGGTGGTGCGCGGTGGCACGGTCACCGGCTGGCTCACCGTGACCGGCGGCCCGCCGCCGGCCGGCGGGGTGATGGTCGCGGTGAACGTCCCGGTCCGCGGGCGGGGCGCGCGGTTGGTGATGTCGGCCTTGACGGTCAGCGCGGAGCTGGCCAGGCCGGCCGCGTTGCGCTCGATCACGTGCGCGTTGCCGTCGGCCAGCGGCCCGGCCAGCTGAAGCTGGACCGGGAACTGGATCCCGGTGTTGTTGTCCGGCGGGATCTGGTTCCAGTCCACGTCGTCCAGCGTGAACATCTTGAGCGGGTTGTTCGGCCTGACCTCGATCGCGAGCGAGTTCCGGCGCGGCCGCAGCAGGCGGGTGATGTCGAAGGTGAATCTCGCGTAGGCGCCGGTGACCGTGGCCGCGCCAGCCAGCTTGCGGCCGTTGACCCACACGTTCGCCGCGCCGATGACCCCGTTGATGATCAGTTTCGCAGCGCGGCCGGACCGCTGGCGGGCGGTGAAGTCCGTCCGCCACCACCACGGGACGGCGAAGCGCGGGACCCTGACCCGGCCGACCGCGGGGGCGTAGCCGAAGCACTTGCGCATGTTGTCGGAGAAGAAGACGTCCGGGCACCGCCCGTTCTGCAGCAGGGCCTCGATCTCCGTTCCCGGCGCCCCGGCGCCGTCGTTGGATACCCGCAGCCAGCCGCGGGCGTGATAGCCGGGGCGGGAGATCCGCGCGCCGGACCGGGTGACGCCCGTGGCGCTGTGGACTTTCCAGCCGCGTGCGCCCAGGTTGGCCAGGTCGCTGGCGCCGGTGGCGGAAGATGAGGCGAGGCCGGCGGCTGCCGTCCGGGCGACCGGCGCGGCGGCGTTCGCCTGCCGGGCCGGGCTCGCCGGACGCCGCCAGCGCCGACTCCGATGACGCCGCCGTGAGCGCCGAGGCGAGTACGGCCAGTGTGGCCAGCACGAGCTGAGGCCGCCTGACGGAGGGTCTCATGGCTAGGGACTCCTTCTCTCCGGCCACCGCCGGCCAAGACATCCGGCCCCCCGCATGGAACAATTAGTTTGTATACTTTCCAAACAAACGTGTCAAAGGTCACCGGCCCGGCGCGGCGGCGAAATGGCCGGCCCGGATGGACACTTACCGGGTAGCACCTGCCGATTGATGCCCGCTGCCTGGCGCCGGCCAAAATGACGCCGGGCGATGGCACTGACCGAGGGAAAGGGGGATGGGGGGACCGGACCGCGGATCGGCGCCGGTGCCCGGCCGCCGTGACCCGCTTCCCCGCCCGGACCTCGCTGACCCGCCTTCCCGTCCGGACCCTTCCCGTCCGGACCCTGCTCGCCCGGTATGCGGTCGCGTGGCTGTACCTGGCCGGGTTCATCATCGCCGAGGTGGCCTACGCCGGGCGGCCCGCCCGAGATCAGTCCGCGGTACGGCGGTGGGCCAGCACCAACGTGGTCAACCTGCACCATGATCCGGTGGGCTCGCTGGCCGCCTCCGCGTTCGTCCCGTCATCGTTCGCGGTCGCCTGGCCGGTCCTGATCGCCCTGGCCCTGTTCGGCGCCAACCGGGCGCTCGGGAACTGGCGCACGGCCGTGGTCCTCGTCACCGGGCACGTGGCCGGCACGCTGGTGAGCGAGGGGATTGTCGACTACCGGGTGGGGCATGGCCTGCTGCCGGTCTCCGCCACCCGCATCCTGGACATCGGCCCGTCCTACGTCGTGGTGTCCGCCATCGCGGTGGCCGTGCTGTACGGCTCGTGGCCGGCCCGGGTGGCGGCAACGGTTGAGCTCGCCGTCCTCGTCATCGTCGGCAGAATCTTCGGCGGCCTGAGCAATCTGGACGTGGCCGCGGTCGGTCACGCGACGGCGCTCGCGGTCGCCGTCCTGGTCAGCAGCCTGCTGGCCGGGCAGCTGCGGCGGGGCCGCCGGCCGGATCCGGCCGAGCGCCCGGCACTCCCCGAAACCGGTGCCTAGCGTTAATCCCGTTTGCGGCGGCCGCCATCGCGGCCGGCCCGGGCCGCACGCCAGCCCGGGGCGCCGGTCCGTGCGGATGCCGCGCCGCGGCGGGGGGTTACAGTTGGCTCTCGTGCGGCTCGTCATTGCCCGGTGCAGCGTGGATTACGCGGGGCGCCTCAGTGCTCATCTTCCCCCGGCTATCCGGCTGCTCATCGTCAAGGCCGATGGCTCGGTCCTCGTGCATTCAGACGGCGGCAGCTACAAGCCGCTGAACTGGATGTCGCCGCCGTGCCGCCTGACCGAGAAGCCCGGCCGGTGGGTCGTGACCGGAAAATCGGGCGAGACGCTGACGGTCGAGATCGAGGAGATCCTGAGCGACTCCTCGTTCGACCTGGGCGTTGATCCCGGCCTGGTCAAGGACGGCGTGGAGTCGCATCTGCAGGAACTGCTGGCCGCGCAGATGCACGTGCTCGGCCCGGGCTGGCGGCTGGTCCGGCGCGAGTACCCGACCCCGATCGGGCCAGTCGACCTGATGTGCCGCGACGCCGCCGGCGGCTGCGTGGCCATCGAGATCAAGCGGCGCGGCGAGATCGACGGCGTGGAGCAATTGACCCGCTACCTCGAATTGCTGAACCGGGACCCGCTGCTCGCCCCGGTCCAGGGCATCTTCGCGGCGCAGGAGATCAAGCCGCAGGCACGAGTCCTCGCCGAGGACCGGGGTATCCGCTGTGTCACGCTCGACTACGAGTCGATGCGCGGCGCCGACGATGGCACGCTGCGCCTCTTCTGAGTAGCGCTGCACCCGCGCTGAGCGCCAGACCCGTCCCCGGCACTAGGCCCGGGCTGAGGTGCTCAGCCGGCCAGCAGGTGCGCGTTGATGGCGCGGGCGGCCGGGGCCAGTTCCGGGACCTCTATGACGGTCACCCCGGCGGCCCGCAGCCGGGCCGCGCCGCCGCCATCGACGAAGACCGGCGGCTCCAGCCAGGCGATGACCACCCGGCGGAGCCCGGCCGCGATGATCAGCTCGGCGCACGTGCGCGGCCTGGAGGCGCGGGCCGCGCACGGCTCCAGCGAGCTGTACAGCGTCGCGCCGGCCAGCGACGGGCCAGCCGGCGAGACCCGGGCCAGGGCGACTTCCTCGGCGTGATCGCGGGGGTCCCGTTCGCGCGAGAAGCCGGTCGCGATGACCTCGCCATCCCCGCCGACCACGATCGCGCCGACCGAGAACGCGGACTGCGACCGGGGGCAGCACCTGGATAGCTCGATCGCCCGGCTCAGCCAGGCCGCGTCGGCGCCGGCCTGGCCGGGGCGGCCCGGATCGCTTCTTGCCATATCGTCTACTCCGGTTTCTGCACCGCTGAGCCTGCGCCTAGCCAACGGTATCTTCCGTGCCAGGCCCGGTGATTTACTTGGCATGCGACGGCCTGAATTGCTGGACTCGATGACGGTGAGGGCAATGGCAACGACGACCTGGACGCATGGCCCGGCGAGGTCCGTGGCGACGTTCGACACGCTGAATCCCGCGACCTCCGAGGTGATCGCCACTTTCCCGGTCTGCGGGGAGCACGAGATTCAGTCGGCGGTCGACCGCGCGCACCAGGCGGCCGCCTGGTGGGCGGAGTTGCCGGCCAAGGACCGGCGGCTCCGGCTACTGGCCTGGAAGTCGCATATCACCAGGTACATGGCCCGCCTCGCGGAACTGGTGCACACCGAGACCGGCAAGCCGCTGGCCGATGCCCAGCTCGAAATCCTGCTGGCGATCGTGCATATCGACTGGGCCGCCAAGAATGCCCAGAAGGTGCTGCGCCCGCGTAAGGTACGCAGCGGCCTCGTCGCCATTAACCAGGCATCCACGCTGGAGTACCAGCCGCTTGGCGTCGTCGGCGTCATTGGCCCGTGGAATTACCCGGTGTTCACCCCGATGGGGTCGATCGCCTATGCGCTGGCGGCCGGGAACGCGGTCGTGTTCAAGCCCAGCGAGCTCACCCCGGCGGTCGGCGGCTGGCTGGTTAGCTCGTTCGCCGAGGTCGTGCCGGAGCAGCCGGTACTGCAGCTGATCACCGGCGCCGGGGCGACCGGTGACATCCTGGCCAGGAGCAAGGTCAACAAGATCGCCTTCACCGGCTCGGCGAGCACGGCCAGGAAGGTGATGGCGGCCTGCGCGCAGAACCTCACCCCGATGGTCGCCGAGTGCGGCGGCAAGGATGCCTTCATCGTCGGGGACGACGCGGACCTCGACGCCGCCGCGGACGCCGCCGCCTGGGGAGCGCTCTCCAACGCCGGGCAGACCTGCATCGGGGTGGAGCGCGTGTACGTGGTCGACGCTGTGTACCACACCTTCCTGGAAAAGCTCACTGAACGGGTCGCCGGGCTCCGGCCCGGCGAGGACCGTGAGGCCGATTACGGGCCGATGACCATGCCGGGGCAGATCGAGGTCATCGAGCAGCACATCGCGGACGCGCTGTCCCGCGGCGGGCGGCCCATCGTCGGCGGAATGGCCAGCGTCCGAAGGCCGTTCGTCGGCCCGGTCATCCTGGCCGACGTGCCGGAGGAGAGCCGCGCGGTCACCGATGAGACGTTCGGGCCGACGGTCACGGTCACGAAGGTGGCCGACCTGGCCGAGGCGGTCAGGCTGGCCAACGGCGGCCAGTACGGCCTGGGGGCCACGGTCTTCGCCGGGAACAGGAAGCGGGCGATGGCCGTCGCGAGGGCGCTGCGCAGCGGCATGACGGCCGTCAACTCGGTCGTCGCGTACGCCAGCGTCCCGGCGCTGCCGTTCGGGGGGTCGGGCGATTCCGGCTTCGGCCGGATCCACGGTGCCGACGGGCTGCGGGAATTCTCCCGGCCCAAGGCCATTACCCGGCAGCGGATGAAGCCGCTGGTGAACTTGACCTCGTTTGCGCGGACCGACGAGGACATGAAAAAGATCCTCAGCCTGGTGACCGTCCTGCACGGCAAGCGCTACAAGAAGTAGCAAGCCTCATTCCGGCAGGAGTCCCGGGTTCATCCGCAGCGAGATCGCGGCCGCAAGGCGGGAAGCCGGCTTGGTAATGTTCTGCGGTGCGATACGACCCGTCTTTCTACGATGGCGCGGCTGTCCACTACCGGTACGGCAGACCCGCGTACTCGCACCGGCTCGAGGCTCTCCTCGCTGCGGAACTCGGCCTGGACGGCAGCGGAAGGCTCCTGGACGTCGGGTGCGGTCCCGGCATCCTCACCGTACGACTGGCCCACCTGTTTGCGGGCGCCGTCGGCCTTGACCCCGATCCGGCGATGATCGCCGAGGGCCGCCGGGGCGCCCAGGAGCTGGGCATCGCGAACATTACCTGGATCCAGGCCCGGGCCGAGGACCTTCCCGCGGTGGCGCCCGGGCCGTACCGGCTGGTCACGTTCGGCCAGTCGTTCTACTGGACCGACGAGGTTCCGGTGGCCGAGGCGCTGTACGACATGGTCGAGCCGGGCGGCGCTCTGGTCCTGGTCGGGCATCGGGCCGGAGGGCGGGCCGTCCCGCCGAGCCCCGGGCCGCCGCGGATTCCGCACGATGAGATCGAGGAGCTGGTGCGGAAGTACCTCGGATCGACGAGGCGAGCGGGCCAGAGCACCGCGCCGGTTCAGGCCCTCAGCCTCCAGGAGGCCCTGGCCAGCACCCGGTTCGGCGCGCCACGGGTGATCTTCGCCCCCGGTATCCCCGACCTCATGCGGGATATCGAGAGCGTCGTGTCCGGTTACTTCTCCATGTCTTACGCCGCGCCGCACCTGTTCGGCGACCGCGCCGGAGAATTCGCCGACGAGGTGCGAGAACTGCTGAGAGAACGATCTCCCGAAGGCGTTTTCTGGGACTGGCCCGGCGATACCGAAGTAATGCTCGCCCGCAAATGACCGAAAGGGGACGGAGAACCCGCGGACGCCGATGGCCATCATGTAGTCGTGCGTCACCGCGGTCGCCAGGAGGCCTGGTGGCCGGCAGCCAGTCGCGGCATAGCCGGCCAGGTGTCAGCCCGGCCTGCGTCAGCGGGCGTTCCCGCGGCCATGCCTCGTGCACGGCCAGCATCGTCGGCGGCGAGGTGGATCCGGCCGACGATGGTCGTGCCGCTCCCGGGCCGCGCGGATATCTCAAGCGCACCGTCGAGCGCGGCCAGGCGGTCGCTCATGTTCTGCAGGCCTGATCCCGGCTGCCTGACGGAAGGGTCGAATCCGGGCCCGTCGTCAGTGACCGAAAAGGAAAGTTCCCCGTTCGCCTCAGCGAGCCGTAGCAGGACAGTCGAGCCCGGCGCGTGCTTGACTGCGTTCTGCATGGCTTCGACGCAGCAGAAGTAGACGGCGGTCTCGATCTCCTCCGGGTACCGGCCCACACCGTCGGCGGACAGCTCGGTCGGCAGCGCCGCCTTCATGGCCAGCGCGCCGATTGCGGTCGCGAGTCCTTGGTCGGCTAGCAGCGGCGGGTAGATGCCGTGCGCCAGGTCGCGCAGCGTGGCCAGCGCCTGCCTGGTCTCGGCCTTGAGCTGACCGACCAGTTCGCGCTCCAGTTGCTCGTCGCGGCCAGCCATGGACTCGGCCTGCGCTAGCTTCGACACGATGCCGAGCAGGTGCTGCTGTGCCCCATCGTGAATGTCGCGCTCGATCCGCCGCCGCTCGGTGTCCTGCGCCGCGACGATGCGCAGCCGCGAGGCTTGCAGCTCATCCAGCCTGGCGATCAGCTGCTGCGTCAGGCCAATATTGCGCAGGACCAGGCCAGCCTGGGCGGCGAGATCGGCCAGGAGCTTCTCCTCCGTCGGGGTCAGCGCCTCTCCGGATCGCTTCGAAACGGAAAGCGCGCCCAGGATCTCGCCGCCATGGCTGACGAGCGTCAAGTGCTCGGTGTCGCTGACGGCGGGCGTCCCGCCGTCTCCGCGCAGCTGCACACGATCGGCCCGCTCTGCGCCGGCCGGCCAGCACGCGCCCATCCGCAGCCAGGATCCGTCCGTGAGCCAGACATCGGCTCGCTCTGCGCCGGTTCCCTCGGCCAGGATCCTGGCCATCCGCGGTAGCACGTCCTCATTCGCGTAGCTGTCGCCCATCCGCCCGGCGAACTCACTCAGCGCCTGATAGGGGGAAGCCCGGCGACCATAGACCAGCCGGCTGGCCAGCCGCTGGGCCCGCTCCCGGACGGGCTGGAACGCGATGGCGACCACGGCGGTGGCCAGAATGGACAGTCCCAGGTCCGGGCCCGACCCAGGACCCGCCAGCGATCCGGACGCTAGCGAGCCCAGCCTGGCCACGATGGCGACATAAACCGCGGTTATGAAGGCCGCCATCGCGGCGTAGACAATCGTCCCCCGGATCACGATGTCGATGTCGTACAGGCGGTATTTCATGATCGCGATGCCGGTCGCGATCGGCACCAGCGGGCCGAACAAGATGAAGCCGGTCAGCGGGTTGTTAAATGCGGCACCGAAGATCAGCAGCGCCGAGGCGGTGACCAGACCCGCATACGCGAACCACTTAATCTGGTGCCGCTCGTCCGCCGAGGAGCGACGATAGCGCCAGATGCAGCCGATCGCGGCCGCCAAGACCACCGGGAGCAGCGCGGTCTGCAGTGATTGCAACACGGAATTCGCCAGGCCAGCCGGAATCAGCCGCACCGGTGCCTGCACTGCCGAGCCCTGGGCCCGCAGTGCGGCGCCCGACCCGGCAGCGATCAGGATCAGCAGCGCCTCGGCAACGACAATGGCCCACACCAGCGGACGCCAGCGGGCCGACGGCAGCTTGCCGTCGGGGAAAATGAGAAGCACGAGCGGAAAGACGAAAAATAGCTCGCCGACGATGGCGCCGAGCCACGCGATCCAGGCGGCAGCAGGCAGGTGCGGGTTGAAAGTGGTCGCATACCTGGCGTAACTCGCCGTCGCGACCGCGAAGGCAAACGCGAGCGCCTCGGTCAGGAACAGCCAGCCGATCGGTTTGCCGGGCAGCGGCCGGCCACCAGCCAGCCGACTACTGCGAAAGCCAGCAGCACGGGCGTGAACTCAAAGGCGTCCCGCAACGTTCCGGCAGCAACGCCAAACCCCGCACCAGCCGACAGCGCCGCCACGGTGAAGATCAGCAGACCCGCGGCGAGCCGCGAGGGCGGAACGCGAGTCATGCGGCCGTCTCAGCCGGCACCGCGGGCAGGCGACCGCGGATCACCGTGCCCTCGCCTGGCGCGGTACTGACCTTTAGCGTGCCGCCGCGCGTTCCCACCCGGTCCGCGATGCCCTGCAGGCCAGAGCCGAGGGCGCGGGCGCCCAGGTCAAAACCGATGCCATCGTCGGAAACTTCAAATTCCAGGTCGTCGCCATCGATTCCGAGGCGGACCAGCGCGCCGTCGGCGCCTGAATACTTCGCGACGTTCTGCAAGGCCTCGAGTACGCAGAAGTAGACGGCCGCCTCGATGTCCTGCTGATAACGCCCGATGCGGCCGGCATCCAGCACTGTCGGTACTGGTGACCTGGCTGCCTGCGCTCGCAGGGCGGGGATCAGGCCCTCGCCGACGAGCAGTGGCGGGTAGATCCCGCGGGCCAGGTCCCGCAGTTCCTCCACCGCAGTGCTGGCCTCCTCGCGCAGCTCAGCAAGCATCTCCCGCTCGGCTGCGCTATCTTCGCCGATCATGGACTCGGTCAGGGAGAGCTTGATAGCCAGCGCGACCAGCTGCTGCTGCGCGCCATCGTGGATGTTCCGCTCGATCCGGCGCCGCTCGGCATCCTGGGCCGCCACCAGGCGCTGCCGGGATGCGCGGATCTCCGCCAGCCTGGCCGATAGCTGCTCCCACAGTCCGACGTTGCGCAGCACCAGCCCGACCTGCCCGGCCAGGTCGCTGAGCAGCCTGGCCTCGGTCGGCGTCAGCGCCTCGCCCGGGCGCTTGGTGACCGACAGAGCGCCAAGGACCTCGCCCTGATGCTGGACCGGCAGGATCGTGTCTGTCCCCGGACTGGCGAGTTGCCCGGCTAGGGCTGGCGCGGGCATGATCGGCAGCGGCGGCGCGTCCGGCGGCCAGCTGGCACCGTCCCGGAACTCGCTGCCGCTGGCCAGCCAGACGTCGGCCCGGACCGCGGCCGTCCCCTCAGCCAGGGTCCTGGCCATCCGCGGCAGTAGATCCTCGGTGGCATAGGTGCCAGCCATCCGTTCGGCGAACTCGGCAAGCACCTCGTACGGAGTCGCCCGCTTGCCGTAGACCATCCGGTTGGCCAGGTGCTGGACTCGTTCACGGACCGGCTGGAACGCGACGGCAACGACGGCCGTCGCAACAATCGACAAGACAAGACTTGGTTGCGCGCTGTGCCGCGCGGCGAACGAGCCGATGCCGACGACAATCGCCACGTACACGCCGGTGATGAAGACCGCCAGCGAGCCGTAGACCAGAGTCTTGTTGATCACGACTTCGATGTCGTATAGGTGGTAGCGCAGCACGGCAATCGCAACTGCAATGGGGCACACCGATTGGATTGGGCATTCCGGCCGGATCGGCGCTCAGTATCGTCGGGGCGAACGCATTGCCGAGTACCCATCCAGCCAGCCCGGCCGCGGCTGCCCACGCCACCGGCCGCCAGCGGCGGGAGGGAAGCAGCCCGGTGGGGAACAGGAGCAAGACGAACACCGTGAGCCCCAGGGCGAATAGCCAGGTCCAGCTCAGCCAGTTGGCCAGGGTGAGCGTCTGCCGAAAGTGCGCGAGCAGCAGGCCGACCGCCCCGAATGCGTAGCACATCCCGATCGCCGACAGCAGCCAGCCGATGGGATTGCCCGGGCGCTTCCACGCCAGCAGGGCGCCCATAGTCGCGAAACTCCCGATGAACGCGACGGCTAGCACGCCGCTCGCGGTGCCGCCCTGAAAATTGATCAGACTCGTCGGGAGCGGGTGCAGCCTGTCATAGGTGATAGCAATCGCCGTCGCTGCCACTGAGAACATCCAGCAGGACCAGGCGTACCAGAAATCGCGTCGTCGCGGCGGGGGGAAATCACCCGCGCCTGGGCGCTCTGGCTCCCTTACCGGATAGCCAGCAGGTCGATCACTGCGGCGGCCCACTGGCCCCCCCTTCCGGCGCAGGCCCGGTCCGATCCTGGCAGGTCATTATCCGCATAGAGCGGCAGAATCGGGAAGGGTGCGAGCATGCTGAGCCGGGGGGAAGCCAACACCACCCCTGGACTTGGGCGACGGCCCGCACACTGGCCGCGACCTGCGGCATCCCCGCACCGGCCCGTCGCCGGGGCAGCCGAGGCCCAGGTCAGGAAACGGCTGCTGCGGGCATGCTCAGATCGGCGGGCTCCACCGCGGCGAGCGGGGCCCGGCCGCTGATCAGGTCGGCGGCCCGCTCGGCGATGGCGATCGTTGGCGCGTTGGTATTGCCCCGGGGAACCACGGGCATCACCGACGCGTCCACCACGCGCAGCCCGTCGACCCCGCGGACGCGAAGCTCCGTGTCGACGACGCTGGTCAGCTTGCTGGCGGCCAGCCGGGAGTCACCCCCCATCGCGCAGGTACCGACCGGGTGGTAGATCGTGCTGATATCGCGCCGGACGAAGTCGCGGAGATCGGCCTCGGTGGAAATGCCGGTCCCGGGTGAGAGTTCCGCCTGGCAGATCCGGGCCATGGGCGTGGTCGCGGCGATTTCCCGCGCCAGCTGAATCCCCCGGAGCAGCGGCGCCATGTCGGCACCATCGGAGAGGTAGGCCGGATCGATGGCCGGCTTGTGCCGCGGGTCCGCGCTGCGGAGCCGAATCCGGCCGCGGCTGCCGACCGCCACCAGCGTGATCAGCAGGGACAGCGCGCGGATCGACGGATCGGCGAGGCCGAAATTCTGATACGGCGTCGGGAGCACGTGCCACTGCAGGTCAGGTGCGGGCAGCGCGGAGTCCGTACGGCTGAACCCGCCGGCTTCTGCCACGTTGGTGGTCAGCGGGCCGGAGTGCGTCATGCGCCAGCGGGCGAGATTCTTCGGGCCGGCCTGCTCCCACAGCCCGGTCGTCTTCGGGGTGTGCCACATCGCCGTCACGATGGGGTGGTCGGACAGGTTGGCCCCCACGCCCGGGCTGTCAGCGATCAGGCCGATGCCATGCTCGGCCAGGTGATCGGCGGGCCCGATGCCGGACAGCATGAGCAATTGCGGGCTGCCGATCGCCCCGGCGGCCAGGATGACCTCGCTTTCCGCCCGGGCCATCTCCTCGACGCCGCGGAGCAGGTATCGCACCCCGGCCGCGCGGCCGCCCTCGATCGCCACGCCGGTCACCAGCGCGTCGGTCTGCACGGTGAGGTTGGGCCGCCCGGTAGCCGGATGCAGGAAGGCGTCGGCGGCCGACCATCGCCGCCCGGCCCGCTGGGTGACCTGATAGAACCCGGCGCCATCTTGCCGCGGGCCATTGAAGTCGTCGTTGATTTCCATGCCCCATTGCCTGGCCGCATCGACGAACGCGGTCGTCAGGGCGGACTTGTACCTGGGGTCCTGCACGGACAGCGGGCCATCGGCACTGTGATACGCCGATGCGCCGCGCGAGTTGCCCTCGGAACGGAGGAAGTACGGGAGCAGGTCGGTATAGCCCCAGCCCTCGCAGCCGTAATCGTCGCGCCAGGTGTCGTAGTCGTACCGGCTGCCCCGGATATAGACCATCGCATTGATGGACGACGAGCCGCCCAGGGTCCGGCCGCGAGGCCAGTAGATGGCCCGGCCGGCCGCGCGCTCCTGCGGCACCGTCAGATAGTCCCAGTCGTAGGTGCTCTTGAAGAGCAGGTTCAGCGCGGCGGGGATGTGTATTTCGTCGGCATCATCCGGCGGCCCGGCCTCCAGCAGCAGGACCCGGGTGGCCGGGTTCTCGGTCAGGCGTGCCGCCAGGACGCAGCCAGCGCTGCCGGCGCCCACGATGACATAGTCGTACACCGCCACCTCCCGAACCCTGTCCGGACGTCGAGAGACACCCTACTCGCCGGTGGCAGGCGGGAAGGGCCGGGTGAACGCGCCGGATGCAGGGGCTGGCCCGGCAGCGCCGGCCGGGGGCGGGGAGGGTCCCACCAGGTTAGCCCGGTATTTAGCACGTCAGAAACGAGACGGAGAAACGCTCAGGCAGTCTCATGGATGTTACGGACTGACCTGGTTTAGGCGCGGCCATCGATGGCGACGACGTGTGTCTCATTCCGGCCATGCCGCACGCTACGGTGAAGCCATGGCCAGCGACCGAAGCAAGACACCGGTGGTGCTCTCCCGTATCTACACCCGTACCGGCGACGACGGGACCACCGGTCTGGGCGACGCCAGCCGTGCCGCCAAGACCGACCCGCGGCTGGCCGCCTACGCCGACGTCGACGAGGCCAACTCCGCGATCGGGGTCGCCGTGACCATGGGCGGTCTCCCTGACTCCATCACCGCGCTGCTGATCCGGATCCAGAATGAGCTCTTCGACGTGGGTGCGGACCTGTGCACGCCGGTGACCGAGAACCCCGCCTACCCGCCCATGCGGATCAGCGACAGTTACGTGACGGCGCTGGAACGGGAGTGCGATACGCACAACGAGGGGCTGCCCGTGCTGCGCAGCTTCGTGCTGCCGGGCGGCACGGCGGGCGCGGCACTGCTGCATGTGGCCCGCACGATTGTGCGCCGGGCCGAGCGGAGCACGTGGGCGGCCATCGACGCGCACGGCGACGCCGTGCACGCGCTCCCGGCGCAGTATCTGAATAGGCTTTCCGACCTGCTTTTCATCCTGGCCCGGCGGGCCAATGAACCGGCCGGTGATCTGCTCTGGAAGCCGGGCGGAGAACGCTAACGGGGACTGTTGCCGCGGCCCGGCGGAGCGGATTCCAGCCAGGAGAGAAAGCCGGTCAGTGCCGCCTCGCTCATGGCCAGTTCCACCGGCCCGGCGCACTCTCCTGCACGGCATTCCACCACCACCAGGTCCTGGCCCAGGCTGGCCGCCTCCCAGGCGTCGGCGGGCCGCCGGGAGGTGACGCGCAGGGCCCGCCGGGCAAAGACCGCGCGTGGTCTCAGCAGCACCCCGAAGGCGTCGTACCAGCGCAGCTCGGCCGGCTGGTATGCGGCGAGGCCGAGCCGCCAGCCCTGATCGGGGCCGCGGCGCAGGCCGCACTCGACCGTCCCGCCACCGCGCTCGAGCAGGATCCGGCGAATCGCGATGCCCGCTGCCACCAGGACGGCGAGGGCCAGCAGTGCGGCCAGGATCCAGACCGCGCCGAGTTCCAGCGCCGCTGCCACTCAGCCCTCCGAACCGGTCCTCGTCAGGCCCGGTCGCCAGCGGCCCTGAGCAGCGCTCGGAAGTATCGGACGTCCGCGGTTTCCTCGCCCGGGCCGGCGGCCTCCTCAGCGGCATCGAGGGAGGCCTGCACGTCGGCCCGGCTCACGTCGGCGCCAAGCTGGGCCCGGCGGGCCAGCACCGATACCCGGTCAGCCGCGATGGACAGGAATCCCCCGCCGATCGCGGCCATGATCTCGCCGGCCGCGCCCGGGCCGTCGGTGCCCTGGCCGTCTTCGGGCAGGATCCGCACCAGGCTGCCCTCGGCCAGGATGCCAAGGACGGGCGCGTGACCGGTCAGCACGCCAATGTCCCCCTCGAGGGTCTTGGCAATGACCCGCTGGGCATCACCGGTCCAGATCTCGCCCTCGGGGACCACCAGCGCAACGTGCAGCGTCACCGGGCCACCTCGTGCGCCTGATTCAGGACGCTGGCCGCGCGCGCCCGGTTCACGACTGCTCCAGGGCTTTGGCCTTCTTCTCCACGTCCTCGATGCCGCCGCACATGAAGAAGGCCTGCTCGGGAAGGTGGTCGTACTTGCCCTCAGTGAGGGCCTTGAAGGAGGAGATCGTCTCGTCCAGCGGGACGGACACCCCGGGCTGGCCGGTGAACTGCTCGGCGACGAACATGGGATGGGAAAGGAACCGCTCGATCCGGCGCGCGCGCTGGACGGTGACCTTGTCTTCCTCGGACAGCTCGTCGATGCCGAGGATGGCGATGATGTCCTGCAGTTCCTTGTAGCGCTGCAGGATCCGCTGCACCTCACGGGCGACGTCGTAGTGCTCCTGGCCGACGTACTTCGCGTCCAGGATCCGCGACGTGGAGTCGAGCGGGTCCACCGCCGGGAAGATGCCCTTCTGAGTGATCTCACGGGAGAGCACCGTCGTCGCGTCCAGGTGCGCGAACACGGTGTGCGGCGCCGGGTCGGTGATGTCGTCGGCGGGCACGTAAATGGCCTGCATCGAGGTGATGGAGTGGCCGCGGGTCGAGGTGATCCGCTCCTGCAACTGGCCCATCTCATCCGCCAGGGTCGGCTGGTAGCCCACCGCCGACGGCATGCGCCCGAGCAGGGTCGACACCTCGGACCCGGCCTGGGTGAACCGGAAGATGTTGTCGATGAACAGCAGCACGTCCTGGCCCTGCACGTCGCGGAAGTACTCAGCCATCGTCAGCGCGGCCAGGCCCACCCGGAGCCTGGTGCCCGGCGGCTCGTCCATCTGACCGAAGACGAGCGCGGTGTCCTTGATGACATCGGCGTCCGTCATCTCGATGAACAGGTCGTTGCCCTCACGGGTGCGCTCCCCGACCCCGGCGAACACCGACACGCCGGCGGTCTTGGCCACCCGGGTGATCATCTCCTGGATGAGCACGGTCTTGCCCACGCCGGCGCCGCCGAACAGGCCGACCTTGCCGCCCCGGACATACGGGGTAAGCAGGTCGAGCACCTTGATCCCGGTCTCCAGGATCTCGGTTCTGGCTTCCAGCTGGTCGAACGGCGGCGGGTCGCGGTGGATCCCCCACCGCTCGGTAATCTGCAGTGACGCGGTGGGCACGTCGAGCGTCTCACCGAGGACATTGAAGACATGGCCCTTGGTGACGTCACCCACGGGCACCGAGATCGCGCCGCCCGTGTCGGTCACCTCCGCGCCGCGCACCAGGCCGTCGGTCTGCTGCATGGAGATGGTGCGGACCACGTTGTCGCCGATGTCCTGTTCAACCTCCAGGGTCAGCATCCTGGTCTCGTCGTCCAGCGTCACGTCCACGTGCAGGGCGTTGTAGATGCCAGGAATCTGCTCGGACGGGAACTCCACGTCAACGACGGGGCCGATGACCTGCACCACGCGCCCGGTACCGGCGCTGGCCGCTCCCCATCCTGGTCGGCCGCCTGGTCGTCCTTGGCGGCGGCCGCCACGTTCTTGGCGGCGGCCTGCACGCCCTCGACGGCGGCCGCCATGTCCTGCTCGGTGGCCTGGTCGTCCTTGGCGGTGGCCTTCACGTCCTTGACGGCGGCCTCCATGTCCTTGACGGCGGCCTTTACGTCCTTGTCATCCTGGTCGGCGGGCTTCTCGGCGCTCATATCGATGCTCACTTACTCCCTGCGATCGTCTCGGCCAGCGCGTTGGCGCCCCCGACGATCTCGCTGATTTCCTGGGTGATCTCCGCCTGCCGTGCCTTGTTCGCCTCGCGGGTGAGCGCATCCAGCAGGTCGTTCGCGTTGTCGGTGGCGGACTTCATGGCCTTGCGCCGGGCCGCGATCTCCGCCGCGGCCGAGTCGAGCAGCGCGTGAAAGATCCTGCTCTCCACATACCAGGGCAGCAGCGCATCAAGGACGGCCTCGGGCGATGGCTCGAATTCGTACACGGGCACCGGGCCGGAGGACGGCTCCGAGGTGGTTTCCTCTATTTCCAGCGGCAGCAGCCGGCGGATGACCGGCCGCTGCGTGAGCATGGACACGAACTCCGTGTACACGAGGTGGATCTCGTCCACCCCGCCCTCGGCGGACGGCTTCTCGAACGCGTCAATCAGTGCTGCGGTGATCTCGCTGGCATTCGCGTGCACGGGCGTGTCGGAGAACCCGCTCCACTCGCCCGCCATCTCGCGGTTGCGGAACCGGTGCCAGCCGATGCCCTTGCGGCCGGCCACGAACGGCACCGCCTCCAGGCCGCGTTCCTCGAGCAGCGCGCGCAGCCCCTGCGCCTCGCGCAGCACGCTGGCGTTGTACCCGCCGCAGAAGCCGCGGTCGCTGGTCAGGATCAGCACCGCGGCGCGGGCCGGGTTCTCATGCTCGCTGGTGAGCGGATGACGCACCTGCGAGGACCGGCTGACCACGGCCTCCACGGCCCGGGTGATCTCCCGCGCGTACGGCCCGGCGGCCTGCACCCGCTGCTGTGCCTTGATGATCCGCGACGACGCGATCAGCTCCTGGGCGCGCGTGATCTTGGCGGTGGACTGGACCGTCCGGATCCGCCGCCTGACCGCGCGAAGCTGGGCTCCCATGGGTGACTTCCCGCCTACTTCTCGTCGGCCTGGCCGGCCTGGTTAGCCTGGTCGTCGTTCTGGACGGCCGGCGGCACGTACTTCTTGACCGTCTCCTGCTCCACTTCCGCCTCATCGACCGGCTCGGCCGGCTCCTCCTTGACCAGCAGCTCGCCGCCCCTGGTCTCGAAGCTGCGGCGGAAATGCTCGATGGCGTCCTTCAGCGCGGTGACCGTATCTTCGGACAGGTCACCGCTCTCCCTGATCGAGTCAAGGACCCCGGACCGATCCCGGCGAAGGTAATCCAGGAACTCGCCCTCGAACCGGCTGATGTCCTCGATCGGCACATCGTCCAGCAGCCCGGAGGTACCGGCCCAGACGACGACCACCTGGTGCTCGACCGGCATCGGGCTGAACTGCGGCTGCTTGAGCAACTCGACCAGGCGCGCGCCGCGGTCCAGCTGCGCGCGGGAGACGGCGTCCAGGTCGGAGGCGAAGGAGGCGAACGCCTCCAGGTCACGGAACTGCGACAGCGCCAGCTTGAGGCCGCCGGCCACCTTCTTCATCGCCTTGATCTGGGCGTCGCCGCCGACCCGGGATACCGACTGGCCGACGTTGATGGCCGGCCGGACGCCGGAGTTGAACAGGTCGGTCTCCAGGAAGATCTGCCCGTCGGTGATGGAGATGACGTTGGTCGGGATGTAGGCGGAGATGTCGTTGGCCTTGGTCTCGACGATCGGCAGCCCGGTCATCGACCCGCCGCCGAGCTCGTCGGAGAGCTTGGCGCAGCGCTCCAGCAGCCTTGAGTGCAGGTAGAAGACGTCGCCCGGGTAGGCCTCGCGGCCCGGCGGGCGGCGCAGCAGCAGCGAGATGGCGCGGTACGCCTCGGCCTGCTTGGTCAGGTCATCAAAGATGATCAGCACATGCTGGCCCGCGTACATCCAGTGCTGCCCGATGGCCGATCCGGTGAACGGGGCGATGTACTTGAAGCCAGCCGGGTCCGAGGCGGGCGCCGCCACGATCGTGGTGTACTGCAGCGCGCCGGCGTCATCCAGCGACTGGCGGACCTCCGCGATCGTCGAGCCCTTCTGGCCGACGGCGACGTAAACGCACTTGACCTGCCGGGCCGGGTCACCTGATTCCCAGTTGGCCTTCTGGTTGATGATCGTGTCGATGGCGATGGCCGTCTTGCCGGTCTGCCGGTCACCGATGATCAGCTCGCGCTGGCCGCGGCCGACCGGCGTGATCGAGTCGATCGACTTGATCCCGGACTGCAGCGGCTCGTGCACCTTCTGCCGCTGGACCACGGACGGCGCCTGCACCTCCAGGGGGCGCAGCTCGGTGTTCTCGATCGGGCCCTTGCCGTCCAGCGGCTCGCCGAGCGGGTCGACGACCCGGCCGAGGAAGCCATCGCCCACCGGCACGGACAGTACCTCGCCGGTGCGGCGGACCTGCTGGCCTTCGTCGATCTTGCTGAAGTCACCGAGGATGACCACGCCGATCTCGCGTACGTTGAGGTTGAGCGCGAGACCGCGGGTGCCGTCCTCGAATTCGAGTAGCTCGTTGGCCATGGCCGAGGGCAGCCCCTCGACCCGGGCGATGCCGTCGCCACACTCCGCGACAGTCCCGACCTCCTGCGCGGAGGCCCCGGCCGGCTCATACGCCCGGACGAATTCGGCCAGCGCGTCCCGGATCTCGTCGGGCCGGATTGTCAGCTCCGCCATTGTCCTCGTATCTCTTTCGTCTGGGTCATCTCGTCCGTGGGCTTCCCTAGTGGCGTGGTGCCGCGGTCACGCGGCCAGCTTGCGCCGGAGCGCGGCCAGGCGGCTTGCCAGGCTTCCGTCGATCAGCTCATCCGAGATCCGGACGGACATCCCGCCGATGACCCCCGGATCGAGCACAACATTGAGGTGGACGTCATGGCCGTAGGCCGCGGACAGGGCCGTGGCCAGCCGCTGCCGCTGGTCCGCGCTGAGCTCAGCGGCCACGTGGACCTCGGCGATCAGGCGGGTGCGCCGCCGTGCCGCCAGCCGGGCGTACTCCTCCAGGCTTGCTCCCAGGCTACGTCCCCGGGGATAGATCGCCGCCCGGCGGATCAGCCGCAGCGCAGGCGGCGTGACCTTGCCGTCCAGCAGCGCCCCGATCAGCTGCTGCTTGCGCTCGGCGGCGACGAACGGGCTCGACAGCGCGACGCGCAGGTCCGGCTGGGCATCGACGATCCGGCCGAACCTGAATAGCTCGTCCTCAAGATCATCCAGCCCGCCCTCGTCATCGGCGCCGGCCACGATCGCCTGCACGGCGAGCTGCTCAGCCGCATCCGCCAGGTCACCAGGGGCCGACCAGTGCGCGCGCACCAGGCCGGTCGTCAGCTCGAGCGTCGCCGCGGCGACCTTGCCGGACAGCAGCGCCTCGGCCAGCCCGGCCTTGGCGGCCGCCCGCAGGGACGGATCGGACAGCGTACGGCGCAGGGCCGACTCGCTGTCGAGCAGGTCCACTACGGAAAACAGCTCATCGCCGAGCTGGACCGCGTCCGCGCCGCTGGCGAGCACGGCCGAGAGCCGCTCGTTCGCCTCGGCCAGCGAGGCCCGGCTGGCGCCTCTCATGAGGTGGCCCTGGCTCCGGTCCCGCTGCCGGACCGCTCTTCCAGCTCCGCCAGGAACCGGTCGACAGTCCGAAGCTGCCGGGCCTCGTCTTCCAGGGACTCACCGACGATCCGGCTGGCCAGCTCGACCGCGAGAGCGCCGACCTCGGCGCGCAGCGAGGTCAGTGCCTGCTGGCGGTCGGCGTCGAGTTGCGCGCGCGCCGCGTCCACGATGCGCTGACGCTCGGCCTCCCCCTCCGCCCGCAACTCCGCCTTGATCTCAGCGCCCTGCTCCCTGGCCTCCTCGCGGAGCCTGGAGGCCTCATGCCTGGCGTCGGCCAGCTGGTCACGGTACTGCTGGAGCGTCCGGTTCGCCTCGGCCTGAGCCTCCTCGGCACGGTGCAGGCCGCCCTCAATCGCGTCGGTGCGCTCTTCCAGGGTCTTGGTGATCCGCGGCAGCAGGACCTTGGCCAGCAGGCCGAAGACGATGAGGAACGAGACCGCGCCGATGATCAGCTCGGTCAGGTCGGGGACCAGGGGGTTCTGCTGTGCCTGCGCCAGGTACATCATTGCGGTGACCTCTCCGGCCTTGGCCTCACTTGATGAAGAACGGCACCGCGATGCCGATCAGCGCGAGAGCCTCGGTCAGCGCGAATCCGATCCACATATATGTGGTGATCAAGCCCGATGCCTCGGGCTGGCGGGCCATCCCCTCAATGGCGTGACCGAAGACCAGGCCGATGCCGATGCCCGGCCCGATCGCGGCCAGGCCGTAGACGAGCGCGCCCAGGTTCAGGATATGTATGGTGTACGGATTGCTTGGCGTGCCCGGCCCGCCTACGGCGAGCACGTGATGCACCAGGAGGAGATGCATGTGTCAGTTTCCTCTTCTCCGGCCGGCGCGTCTTCACGCCGGAAGTATCGGTTGATCGGTCAGTGCGATGTCTCCATCGCGTCCGCGAAGTAGAACGCGGTCAGCGTGGTGAAGATAAAGGCCTGCAGCGCCTGGATCAGCACCTCAAGCCCGGTCAGGATGATCGTCATGACGAACGAGGTCGCCGCGAATAGCAGGCCGATCGAAGCGCTGAACAAGTACCACGAGGCCAGCGCGAACACCAGCAGCAGCAGGTGGCCGGCCAGCATATTGGCGAACAGCCGGATCGTCAGGGTGAAGGGCCGCACGATGAGGTTCGACAGCAGCTCGATCGGGCTGAGCAGCGGCAGGATCCACCATGGCGCGCCCGCCGGGACCGCCATGTTCTTGAAGTAACCGAGCGGCCCCTGGTACTTGATGCCCAGCGTTATGTAGGTGATCCAGACCATCAGCGTCAGGGCCAGCGGGAACGCGATCTTGGATGTGGCCGGGAACTGGGCCAGCGGGATGATGCCCATGATGTTCATCACCCAGACGAAGAAGAACAGCGCCGTGAGGAACGGCAGGTAGCGGTCGCCCTTCTTGCCGAGCTGCGGTCGCAGTATCTGGTCCCGGACGAACAGCACGCCCATCTCGGCGAGATTCTGCGCGCCGCGGGGAACGCGCTGCGGGTTGGCGAAGGCACGCCAGAAGAAGATCAGCACGATGGCCGCGCTCAGCAGGGCGAGCAGCATCGGCTTGGTGAAGTGGAAGGCCCCGATGGAGAAGATCGGCTTGAAGAAGAACGCGCTAATCGACGGCGCAGGGTAACCGCAGCCGCTGAAGATGTGGCATCCGCTGGCCGTCGTGATCACGGCGACGTCACTCACGGTGCGCTCCTCAGGGACGCGCGTACCGGAAGATGACGAGCGCGAGCGCCAGGCCCAGGCCGAGCAGCAGCCCGACCGGGAATAGCGCGGCGATACCGGTCCATCGGCCGATCAGCCACCCGACCCCGCCATAGAAGATCATCCCCCCGATGAGGTAGCTGGAGACGGCCCAGCCGGCGCTCGCCCTGGGCGTGCCCGGCGGATTGTTCCGGCCGTCCGGGCCGGTGCCGTTGCCGCTCATGCCGGGCCCGCAGCCGCAAGGCGGCCGCCGTAGCGTGGTACATGGGCGGCGGTACGTCGTCCAGGTCCTGGGTCTGCCGCACAGGTCACCGTTCTCCGTCCGGCTCGACGTACAGGATCTTAAGCCGGAGCGACCAGGCGACCTGCGAAGCGCTCCAGGCCAGGATGCAGACGATGGCGGTCAGGCCGAACAGCCTGGGGTTGAAGGCCGTCGTGTTGCTGAAATGAGCGACGAAGATGAGCAGCAGCAGGATCTTCACCGCGTAGGTGCCCAGCGCCGTGATCATCATCACCTGCGGGCTGACCCGGGCCGCCGCCCCGACCGCAACTACGCTGATCGTGAAGAAGCCGGCCACCAGGGCAGTGCCCAGCAGCGCCCCGAGGGCGCCCTTTTCGCCGGCCACGGCCGCGCTGAGCGCAACCATGACCGCCGCCACGGCCGCCGTCGCTACGGCTGACCTGCGGAGGATACGGGCGTAGCTCGCCAGCATCTAGCGGACTCCAGAAGACTCGACGGGGATCTGGTTAACCTGCGGAATTGACCAGCTGGTTACCTCAGCACCCAGGTGCCACCAAGCGGCCGCGCTATGACAGCGGCGCGGCTCCGCCGCCAGGTCAAGGAAAGGTATCACGGCTTTACTCACTCATCTCCCAGCGGTACCAGGCACTTGTGAAAGATATCACAAGCTCCCCCAGCATGATCTCATTGGGTCACCTACCGTGACGAACGTGACCCATCCCCAGTAATCGGTAGGTAACGCCCCGGCCCCTGACCTCGTGGTGGCCACTCGGCGGGGCATGTGCGCGCGTCACCGCGCGCACGTCACGGTGGGGTCATACCCACCCCACCGGATTGTAAAGCGGGAATTGTAAAGCGGGAAGCCGGGCCGGGCGGTCAGCCGGGCCGGGCGGTCATGCCGGGCCTCGGCCGGGCTTCCACGGCGGCCGGCTGCGGGCTGACCAGCGGAGCGGCCTGCGCGCTGGCGGACTGCGGGAGGGCGGGCTGCGCGCTGGCGGGCTGCGGGCTGGCGGACTGCGGGCTGGCGGGCGGGGCAGGCCGTCCGGGCCGCCGTCGCCGCTCCCACCACCGGAGCCTGGGCATCGACATCAGCAGCAGCGCCAGCACCGCGGCCGCGGTGGCCACCGCGAGCACGAAGAGCTGCGTCTTCGCGATCGACAGCCAGACCACCGTGCCGGAGAACAACGTCGCCCACAGGTACATGATCAGCACGCTGGAGCGATGCGAGTGGCCGATGTCGAGCAGCCGGTGATGCAGGTGCTTGCGATCCGGCGCGAACAGCGACTGGCCGGCCCTGGTCCGGCGGACGACCGCGAGCAGCAGGTCCGCGTAGGGGATGACCAGGATCGCGGCGGGCAGCATCAGCGGCAGGATCTCGGCGAACCGGTTGACCGTGCCGCCCTGGTAGGCCGCCCGGCTGGTCAGGCTCGCGTAGTCGAGCGAGGCGATGCTCGAGATCGGCGCGTAGGCCAGCAGCAGGCCGAGCAGCATCGAGCCGGTGTCGCCCATGAAGATCCGGGCCGGATAGAAATTGTGCGGCACGAACCCGATGCAGATGCCCGCCAGTATCGCGGACGCCAGCGCCGGGCCGGTCTGCTCGTCCAGCCCCAGCTTCTTGGTCAGCGTGTAGTAGTAGAGGAAGAAGGCCGCCGCGCCGATCCCGACGATCCCGACCGCGAGGCCGTCCAGCCCGTCGATGAAGTTGACCGCGTTGATGGTGGCCACCACGACCAGGATGGTCAGCACCGCGGCCTGGTCCTGGGTCAGGATGAGCGTCGCCCGGCCGGGCTCGGGCAGCCAGCTCACCTGAGCGCCGCTCCAGACCAGGACACCGCCCGCGGCAACCTGACCAGCCAGCTTGCTGACCGGGTTCAGCCCCCACCGGTCGTCAATGAAGCCAACCGCGACGATGAGGCCGCCGGCCAGCAGCAGGCCGGACTCCATCCGGAGGTCAGTGCTGAACACGTCACGCAAGGGCTTGATCTGAGCGGCGACCAGCAGCCCAACGACCAGGCCGCCGTACATGGCCAGCCCGCCGAGCAGCGGGGTCGGCTCGGTGTGCACGTCCCGGTCCCGGGCCGCGTGCATCGCGCCGACCGTCATCGCACCGCGGCGCACCAGCGGGGTGAGCAGGTAAGTGACAGCGGCCGCGATCAGCACCGTGAGCAGGTATTCGCGCACGGCGGCTCACCAGGCCCGGACGGGTGTCATCGGCATTACGGCAACTCTAGAGCACCCGGCGCGAAGCCTGGCCCCGCAGCGAAACCCGGCCGGGCGGCCCGCCGGTCATGACTGCGGCGCGGCTTCCTCGCCGGCCGCGGCGGCGTCCTCGCCCGCCGCCGCGCCATCCTCGCCCGCGGCGGCAGCATCCTGGCCGGCCGCGGCAGCATCCTGGCCGGCCGTGGCCGGGCTCCGGACGGCATCACCGGAGACGGTGAAGTCCGCGCCGGCGGTGGCCGGGCTCCGGACGGCATCATCGGAAGCAGCGAAATCCGGGCCGGCGGCGTCAGCACCGGCGGCCGCCGGGTCCGGGCTGGCGTCGCCGTCGTCAGCAGCGGTGACGGTGGAGTATTCGCCGGTCGACACGCCGGCCACCGCGCGGAGCCGATCCACCGAGATCACGCCCTTGCGCAGCAGGCGGGGCACCGACCCGGTCAGGTCGATGATCGTGGACGCCAGCGCGCTCGCGCACGGGCCGCCGTCCAGGTAAACGGCCACCGACTCGCCGAGCTGTTCCTCCGCTTCCGCCACCGTCGTGGCGGATGGCGAGCCGGAGCGGTTGGCGCTGCTGACCGCGAGCGGCCCGGTCTCCCGCAGCAGGTCAAGCGCGATCGGATGCATCGGCATCCGGACCGCGACGGTGCCGCGGGTATCGCCCAGGTCCCAGTGCAGGGTCGGCGTGGCGTGGCAGATCAGGGTCAGCCCCCCGGGCCAGAACTCCTCGACGAAGTCCTTGCCGAACGGGCCGAGATCATCGACGAGCGCGACGGCCGCGCGCACCGATCCCACCAGCACCGGCGGCGGCATGTTCCGGCCCCGTCCCTTGGCCGCGAGCAGGCAGGTCACCGCCACCGGGTTGAACGCATCGGCGCCCACCCCGTAGACCGTGTCCGTCGGCAGCACGACCAGCTCACCGCGGCTGACGGCCGCGGCGGCGGCGGCGAGTCCCGCCGCGCGCTCGGACGCATCAGCGCAGTCATACCGTCGGCTCATGGCCGCTCATCCTGCCACGGTTCGGGCCGGAACCGGCACCCGGGCCGCATCACGACCGCATCGCGGTGACGAACCGGTCCCGGCCCGCCAGGTCCTTGTGATTGCGGGTTTCGCGCCAGCCCCGTTCCTCCGGGAAGATCCAGTAGACCGCGTTGCCCTGCGGTGCGCCATGCTCCACGGCGACCAGGCCGCGGGGACGCAGCAGCCCGCTCGCGACGGCCTCGATGGCCCTGATCGCGTCGAGCCCGTCCGGGCCGCCCCAGAGCGCGGTGGCCGGGTCATACTCGCCCACCTCGGGCGGCACCCACGCGCCGGCCGGGATATACGGCGGATTGCTGATCACCAGGTCCGCCAGCCCGTCCAGGTCGCCGAGAGCGGTACGGAAGTCGCCGCTCCGCAGGGTTACCCGGCCGGCCGTGTGCGGGGCCGCCGCAGCGCACCTGGTGATGTTCCGCTCCGCCCACTGCCGGGCCAGCGGATCGGCCTCCACCGCGTGCACCCGGGCTCGCGGCACTTCTTGCGAGATGGCCAGCGCGATGGCGGCGGAGCCGGTGCCGAGGTCGGCGACGACCGGCTCGGCGACGTCCATCTCCCGGAGGCGGTCAATCGCCCAGCCGGTCATGACCTCGGTCTCCGGGCGCGGCACGAAGACGCCGGGACCCACATCAAGGTCCAGGTAGCGGAAAAACGCGCGACCGGTGATGTGCTGCAGCGGCTCGCGCGCCTCGCGCCGGGCGATCTCGTCCCAGAACCGCGGCTCGAAGGCGGCGTCCGGCACCGTGACCAGCGCGCCGCGGGTCACGCCGTGCACGTGCGCGGCGATCAGCTCGGCGTCGGTCCGCGGCGACTCCACGCCGGCCCCGGCCAGCCGTGCGGCCGCGACCGCGATCTCGTCCAGCAGCAGGCTCATGCCGGCCGGGCGTCAGGCGGCATCGGTGGCCGCCATTTTCTCGGCCCGGTCCGCCGCGGTCAGCGCGTCGATCACGGCATCCAGGTCGCCGTCGATGACCTGGTCCAGGTTGTAGGCCTTGAAGCCGACCCGGTGGTCGGAGATGCGATTCTCCGGGAAGTTGTACGTGCGGACCCGCTGCGAGCGGTCCACGGTGCTGACCTGGCTGCGGCGCTCGGCCGAGGCCTGGGCGTCCGCCTCCTCCTGCTTGGCAGCCAGCAGCCGGGCGCGCAGGATGCGCATGGCCTGCTCCTTGTTCTGCAGCTGGCTCTTCTCGTTCTGGCAGGAGACCACGATCCCGGTCGGGACATGGGTGATCCGCACCGCGGAGTCCGTGGTATTCACGCTCTGGCCGCCGGGGCCGGACGAGCGGAACACATCGACCCGCAGGTCATTCGGGTCGATGGTCACCTCGACCGGATCGGCCTCCGGCAGCACCAGCACCCCGGCCGCGGACGTGTGGATACGGCCCTGTGACTCCGTGACCGGCACCCGCTGAACGCGGTGCACGCCACCCTCGTACTTCAGCCTGGCCCACGCGCCCTGGGCGGCCGGGCCGCGGCGGCTGGACTTGACCGCGACGGTGACGTCCTTGTACCCGCCCAGGCCGGTGACCGTGGCGTCCAGGATTTCCGTCTTCCAGCCCTGCCGCTCGGCGTAGCGCAGGTACATCCGGAGCAGGTCCCCGGCGAACAGGGCGGATTCGTCCCCGCCCTCGCCGGCCTTGACCTCCAGGATGACGTCCTTCGCGTCGTTGCCGTCGCGCGGCACGAGCAGTTGCTGCAGCTGCTCCTCAAGGATGGCTCGGCGCCGGCCGAACTGCTCGGCCTCGGCCACGAAGGACGGGTCCTCGCCCGCGAACTCCAGGGCGGTCGCCTCGTCGGCGCAGGTCTGCTGCCACTCCAGATAGGCATGCACGACCGAGCTGAGCTCGCCGTAGCGCCGGCCCAGGGCCCGGGCCCGCTCCGGGTCAGCGTGCACCGCCGCGTCCGCGAGCTCGCGCTCTAGCGCAGCGTGCTCACTCGCGAGATCCGCAAGCCGCTCGAACACCGCAGTCCTCCCCAGTTGCCCGGCCGCGGTGCCGGGCCACCATCGTGGCCGGCCAGCGCAGCGGGGTCAGCGTGATAGCAGTCCGGTCTCCCCCGCGCCGTAACGCGGGAAGACCGGACTGCTGCTGAATCTGGCTGCCGACAGCGGGCCTACTTACCGGCCTGCTCGGAATTGTCGGCGGCCGGCTTCTTGCCGAAGCGCCGCTCGAACCTGGCGACCCGGCCGCCGGTGTCCATGATCTTCTGCTTGCCCGTGTAGAACGGATGGCAGTTTGAGCAGATATCGGCGTGGATCACGCCATTCTTGGCGGTGCTCCGCGTGGTAAAGGTGCTCCCGCAGGTGCAGGTCACCGTGGTCACCACGTAATCGGGGTGAATATTGGGCTTCACGTCAGACTCCTGGTTCTGGCGGTCGCCGGGTCGCCGCAGGCGAACTCTGCCGCCTGGGCGTGAACCGGTACCGCGCTTATTTTTCGGCTTACCAGTGTGCCAGATCCTGCAACACCCGGGTCGGCCTGCTGATTCCCGGCTCCTGGCCTAGACCATGCTGGTCGTGGTCTTCTGCACCTGCAACAGGAACTCGGCGTTGCTCTTGGTCTTCCCCATCCGCTCCATCAGCACTTCAAGCGCCTGCTGCGGCTCCAGGGCGTGCAGCACCCGGCGCAACTGCCAGACGATCTTCAGCTCATCCGGAGTCATCAGCAGCTCTTCCTTGCGGGTGCTTGACGCGTCCACGTCAACCGCCGGGAAGATCCGCTTGTCGGCCAGTTCCCGGCGCAGCCGCAGTTCCATGTTGCCGGTGCCCTTGAACTCCTCGAAGATGACCTCGTCCGCGCGGGAGCCGGTCTCGATCAGCGCGGTCGCGAGAATGGTGATCGAGCCGCCGTTCTCGATGTTGCGCGCCGCGCCGAAGAACCGCTTCGGCGGGTACAGCGCGGTGGAGTCGACGCCGCCGGACATGATCCGGCCGCTGGCCGGGGCGGACAGGTTGTACGCACGGCCGAGCCGGGTGATCGAGTCCAGCAGGACGACCACGTCGTGGCCCATCTCGGCCAGCCGCTTGGCCCGCTCGATGGCCAGTTCGGCGACGGTGGTGTGATCTTCGGCCGGCCGGTCGAAGGTGGAGTAGATCACCTCGCCCTTGACCGAGCGCTGCATGTCGGTGACTTCCTCGGGCCGCTCGTCCACCAGGACGACCATGAGATGGCACTCGGGGTTGTTCTTGGTGATGGCATTCGCGATCGACTGCATGATCATCGTCTTGCCGGCCTTGGAGGGCGACACGATCAGCCCGCGCTGGCCCTTGCCGATCGGGGCGATCAGGTCGATGATCCGCGTGGTCATGATGGTGGGATCGGTCTCCAGGCGCAGCCGGTCCTGCGGGTACAGCGGGACCAGCTTGGCGAATTCGGGGCGCAGCCGGGACTGCTCGGGATCCAGGCCGTTGATCTTGTCCAGCCGGACCAGGGCGTTGAACTTCTCCCGGCGCTCGCCGTCCTTGGGCTGCCGCACGGCACCCTCGACGACGTCGCCCTTGCGCAGGCCGTACTTGCGCACCTGCGACAGCGAGACGTAGACGTCGTTGGATCCGGGCAGGTAGCCCGTCGTGCGGACGAACGCGTAGTTGTCCAGCACGTCCAGGATGCCGGCGATCGGGATGAGCACGTCATCCTCGGCGATCACGGGCTCGGCCTCGCTGCCGCGCTCGCGGCGCCGGTTGTTGTTGCCGCTGTTGTTGTTGCGGTTACGGAACCGGTCCCGGTTCCGGCGGCCGCCCGGACCATCGCGGTCGTCGTCGCGACCGCCCTGCTGATCCCCGCCCTGGTTGCCCCGGCCGTTGTCCCTGGCCTGGTTGTCCCGGCCCTGGTGCTGATCCGAGCCGTCACCGGCGGCCCGGGCCTGCTCGTCACGCCGGCCGTTGCCACGGCGCCGGCGCTCACCGCGCTGGCCATCACCGGCCTGCTGGTCTCCGCCGCGCTGGTCCGGGCCGCGCTGGTCGCCGCCGCGCTGGCCACCGCCGTCCGCCTGACCGGCCTGGCCCGCGTCCGACGGGGCGCGATCGGCGGCCTGCTGGCCGTTCGCCGGGCCGCCGCTGACCGGGCTGGTGGTCACCGGCCCGCCGCTGACCGTGCTGGTGCTGACGGTGCTGGTGCTGACCGTACCGGTGCTCACGGTGCTGGCGCTGACACCGGCCGGGCCGGGGTCGGCCGCCGTGCCGTTGCGGCCGGCCGCCGGGCCGCGATCTTCGGCGCGGCGACGGCCCGCGGACCTGCTCACGGCCGGCCCGCCCACGCCGCCCGCGTCCGGCCCGGTGCCGATTCCGCCGGCCTGCGACCCGGCGGCCTGGCCGCTCGCCGCACTTCCGCTGCCCAGGCCCGGCTGCATCGATGTCTGTGGTTCCATGGCGTCCTGCTCAAGCTGGCGGGACGCGCCGGCTCCCGCAGGCGCACTCCGCTGGAATGAATGGTCACCCGCTGCGCCGCCGCGGTCGCTCGCACCGGCCGCGCGGCCGCCGGCGGCGGTCCCGCCGCCCTGTCGCTGCTCGATCGCGGCCACCAGCTCGCCCTTGCGCATCCGGCCCGTGCCGGTGATGCCCAGCGACTGGGCCAGCCGCTGGAGCTCGGGCAGCAGCATGCCGCTCTTCCCTCCACCGGAACGGCCGCGCGTCCCGGCCGCCGCGGCCTCGCCGGCCTGGCCGCCGGAGTCCGCCCGGTCGGCAGAAGCCCCGGCTGAGCCCGTGTTCTCCGGCGTCGTTACCGGCGCGGGGAAGAGGGCGGGCGATTCCTCGGGCTTGCCGGGGGTGCCGGTGAAAACTTCGGTGGTGTCGCTCACGAGGGTCCTTCCCCAAGGCGCGGGCGCCGACTGCCTGGCGGCCGGTAGATCCGCTGTCGCGGCCCGGCTGATCGCCGGGCCAGTTCCTGCACTTACTGCCATCCCCGTGCTTCCTCGCGCACGGTTCCCGCCCGAAGGCGCCATCAGGTACCTGCGGCTAGCACGAGGTCAGGGGAGTCACGGCGAGCCGAGACGGCCGGGTTAGCTCGCCCAGCTCCCCGTCGCCGCGGCCCGGGGTAGCAAACCCCCGGAGTCCCGTGGCTCCGCACCGATCCGCGTTCGTTCCACTCCTGGCAGGCGCGGAAGTCAAGGGATGTGTGAATTCCTCTGGGAAGTGCTGACCGCGACCGGCTGCAACGCCGGACCGACAGTGAACTGGCGAGCACCTGTCCCCATGGCGGGGCATCTAGTGCAGCACCTAGCTTAACACCAAGAGCACCCAAGGCATTCCTCAGAGCTGTCCGTCATTGGCGGAAGGGGCCGACGAGGCCGGTGCGGACGGCCCAGGTCGACCAGGGAACTCATCCGCGGTGCGGTCCAGGTACGCGCATGCCGGCTGCTTCCCAGCAGGTAAGTTCCGGCGTGGCGAACTGGGCAATTACGCCTTGGCTGTCGGCGTCCAGGGGGCTTACACATTCTGCCGTACCCATTTCGCTGGCTGTTGAATCACCGCCGCGGGCCAGGAGTTCCTGGCCCCGGCAAGTCCCGGGGACAGCCCAGCCGACGCCGGCGGCCGGGCTACCGGTCATCCCCGCGCGGCCGCGGCCCCGGTGATGCTGCGGATGACCCGGGAAAATACTTTAACCGGCCGGTTCTCACAAGTCACCAGGCGGGCGCGGGCACGCCGAGCAAATCGAGTCCGGCCCGCAGCGACGTCCGCGCGGCGTCCGCCAGCCATAGCCGCGCGCTGGCCGTGGCGGCATCACGCGGCGCGGCGCGCCCGCCGGCCGGCAGCGCCGGGCAGTCTTCCGCGACGTCGAGATAGGCCCCGGCCAGCTGCTCCAGATACCGGGTGAGCCCATCCGGCCGGCCGCGGCGGCCGGCCCCGGCGACGCGTTCCGGCAGCCAGGAGATGACGCCAAGCAGCGTGCGCTCAGCCGGGCCCGCCAGCCGCCCGGGCTCGAATCCGGCCGGCTCGCCCGGGCGCAGGCCGAGGGCAGCGGCCCGGCGCAGGGTGGCCGACGCATCGGCATGAGCGAAGCTGACCGCATAGAACGGATTTCCCAGTACCTGACGAACGGATTCCCCGGCGTCGATCACCACCGCCTGGCCGGCCGGGATCCGGGCCAGCGCATAGCGGATGGCATCGGCGCCGGCGAACGCGATAGCGGGTCCCGCCGGGCCGGGGAGAACCTCGGCGGCGGCACCGGGGGATGTCATCCGTTCAAAATCCTGGCCGTAAGTCACCCGGGCTCCGGCCGCCTGGGCCAGCCGGCCGGTCACCGCGGCGGCCAGCCGCTGCTGGGCCTGCGCCCAGGTCGGGGCCGTGATCAGGTCCGCGTCGCGCGGGGCGCGCCGGGACCGGCCGCGCAGGGCGCTGCTGCGGGCGCAGTCCGGCCCGGCCTGGCTGACCCGGACGGCCAGGCTGGCCAGCGTGTCGGGGGTAACCGTGACGGTCAGGTAGCCGGGGCCGGTAACGGACGCCGAGTCGATCCAGTCCCGCCCGCGCAGTCCGGCCGCGAGCAGCGCGGCGATACCGGGTGCGCCGCGGCCGGTGCGGGCGGCCAGCTGGAACGGCAGCGAGGACGCATAGCTGCCGGGCGGGCCGGGCGGCGGCCGCCAGGTGCCCGCGGCGCTCGCGGCGGCGGCGGCCGGCGGCAGCTCGCCCGCGGTGACGGCGGCCGCGATCAGGCGGGCCAGCTCGGCGCCGATGTCGCAGGGAAGCACGCGCTCAGGCTATGGCCGCCGGATGCTCAGGCCCGGCTCAGTCGAAGGCACTGTGCGGCGCGCCCGCCAGCTCACGGACGACGCGGATCATCTCGGCCGGGTCGAACGGCTTGGTCAGGTACGCGTCCACGCCGATCTCGCGGCCCCTGGACTTGTCATCCTCCTGCGCCCGCGCCGTGATCAGCACGACCTTGATCCCGCTGGTCAGCGGGTTCTTGCGGAGCAGGGTCGCGGTCACCCAGCCGTCCAGGCGGGGCATCATGATGTCCAGGGTGATCACGTCCGGGCTGGTCCCGGTAACCTTGTCGAGGCAGTCCTTGCCGTCAACGGCCGTTTCCACGTCGAATCCCTCAAGCGTGAGGTTGACGGCGATGAGCTGCCGGATGACCTCGTCATCGTCGACCACCAGCACCCGGCCCAGTCCCTGCGTCACCAGCGCGAGGCTACCCGCTCCGCAACGGCGATGCGGGCAGATCGGTACCGTGTCCGCGGTACTTCCGGGCTGATAGCCTGGCACCGGCCTGGCAAGCCCCGCCGCGGCCGGCGAGGCACCGCAAGCCCCCATAGCTCAGGGGATAGAGCACCGCCCTCCGGAGGCGGGAGCGCAGGTTCGAATCCTGCTGGGGGCGCTTTTGGGATGATGTCGCGGGACATCGAGGACGCCCCGAACCCAGGTCAGGGTTCGGGGCTTCGTTGTCGCCAGATCATGCGTCGCCGCCGGCCGCTCCTAGCGGGGGTTCAGGGTGGCGGCGATGTGCTCGACCATTTCGGTGAGGATGGGCTGCGGGGTGGCGAAGTTGAACCGGAATGCTCCGGCGCCGCCGGTGCCGAAGGCGGGTCCGTCCACGACCGTGATGCGGGCGCGGTCGGTAACCAGGGCGCCGGGTGAGTCCGGCAAATCCATGCCGGTGCAGTCGAGCCAGGCCAGGTAGGTGCCGTCGGGCGGGCGGTAGCGGACCTGCGGCAGGTGGCGGCTGAGCAGGCCGGCCAGCAGGTGGCGGCTGTCGTCGAGGTAGCCGAGGACCTCCTTCAGCCAGGCTTCGCCGTGCCGGTAGGCGGCGATGTTGGCGACCACGCCGGGATTGCTCGCACCGCGCGGGGCGAAGAATCCCAGCTCCTCCCAGCGCTGCTGGTCGGGCTCGTTGCTGAGGATCACCTGGGCGCATTTGAGGCCGGGCAGGTTCCACGCCTTGGACGCGGACGTGGCGGTCAGGGTGTGTGCCGCGGCCGCGCCGGAGGTAGCCGCGTAGGGGAGGTGGCGCAGCCCCGGGTAGACGAGCGGAGCGTGAATCTCGTCCGCGAAGACCCGGCCCCGGTGCCGTTCGACGACGTCGGCCAGCTGCGCCAGCTCGGCGGAGGTGAAGACGCGCCCCAGCGGGTTGTACGGGTTGCAGAGGATGAGCAGGTGTCCCCCGGCCCGGTACGCGTCCTCGATCGCGTCGAAATCCAGGGTGAAGAAGCCGGCCTCGCCGCGCATCGGCACCTGGATGATCTCGCGGCCGAGGTATTCCGGCACGGCCAGGAACGGCATGTAGGCGGGCGTGGGCAGAATGACCGGCGAGCCCGGCCGGGAGTACGCCGCGATAGCGAGCTCCAGCGCCTTGATCACGTCCGGGACGGGATGGATCAGCGCGGGATCGACCTGCCAGCCGTAGCGGCGCTGCTGAAACTCCGCGCAGGCCGCGGCCAGCTCATCGGCCAGTGAGGGGGGCAGGTAGCCGAAGTTCGCGTCGGCGGACAGCCCGGCCAGCGCGTCGAGGATCGGCGGCGCGGCGCCGAAGTCCATTTCCGCCACGGCCGCGCCGAATCCGGCCGGGCCCGGAGCCGCCCACTTGACGCTGCCGCGGGCCCGGAGCATCGCCACGGTGGTGCTATCGATGACCTCTCGGAGAGTTCCTGGCACACCGCCATCCTGCACGGTGCCGGTCTCCGGCGGGCCAGCGGATCCGGCCGCGGCCGCGGACCTTGACGCGATTTCCCGCGCCGCCGTAACGTGGGGCCACCGCCGTGGCCAACATGGTTCGCGTTTTGCTGAGGCTGGCCGAGGGCTAGGTGATGCCATGCCGGAGGTGCTCGCCGCGCCGCGGGTCATGACCGGCGACGGGACCGTGACCGACGGTGCGATCGTGATCGGCGACCGTACCGTGGACTGGGTCGGCCCCGCCGCGGCGCTGCCGGCCGGGTACCAGGGGGTGCCGCGGACGGATTACCCGGACTCGACGATCATGCCGGGGCTGATCGACTGCCACGTCCACCTCGGCTTAGACGGCGGGCCGAATCCGGCCGCGCGGATGCGCCGCGAGACCGACGCGCAGCAGCTGGTCCTGATGCTGCGCAGCGCCCGGGACCTGCTCGGCGTGGGGGTGACCACGGCCCGTGATCTCGGCGCCCGGGCCTACCTGGACGTGGTCGTGCGAGACGCCATCGCCGAAGGCCTGGCCCGTGGCCCGCGGCTGGTGGTGGCCGCCCGCCCGATCACCGTCACCGGCGGGCACTGCTGGTTCATGGGCGGTGAGGCAGACAGCGATGACGACCTCCGCCGGATGGTCCGCACCCACCACAAGCACGGTGCCGACCTGATCAAGGTCATGTCGACCGGCGGTTTCATGACGACCGGCTCGGCCCCCTGGTATGCCCAGTTCACCGCCGCGCAGCTGGCCGTGATCGTCGAGGAGGCAAGCCGGGTCGACATGCCGGTCGCCGCGCATGCCCACGGCATCGAGGGCATCCGCCGGGCGGTAGCGGCCGGGGTCACCACGCTCGAGCACTGCTCGTTCGTGACCGAGACCAACGACCGGCGCTTCGACGAAGCACTGGCCGCCAGGATCGCCGAGCAGAGGATCTTTGTCTGCCCGACCGTCAGCGCGAACGCGCCCTATATCGCCGAGCTGACCGGCATCGTGGTCGGCGCGCATGTCAGGGCCATGCACGAGCTGGGAGTCCGGATCATCGCGGGCACCGACGCGGGCATCGACAACAATCCGCACCACCAGTACGTCGGCGGGCTGCAGTACCTGGTGACACTGGGCTTCGAACCGGGCGAAGTCCTCGCGATGGCGACCACCGAGGCGGCGGCGGCGCTCGGCGTCGATGCCATCACCGGCCGCCTCGCGCCCGGCTACGACGCCGACCTCATTGTCGTGGACGGCGACCCGCGGGCCGACCTCGCCGCGCTCGGCCGGCTGCGCCGCGTCATCACGCGCGGGCGCGACTACCGGCCCGACAGCGGCCGCTTCGACGTCAGCGCGCCCGGCACGCCCTTTGCGTCCCCGGAGCACACCGTCGATCTGCGGCTGCTGACCGAGGCGACCAGGCGGCGGAAGGCGTAGCGGGACTCCGCGTTCGGAGTCCGCCGCGGGGCCTGGCCCCTAGCCGGGCCGGCATCCGCCGTAGATGACGTTGTCCAGCTGCTTCCAGTAGACATCGATACCGCGGAATCCGGCTGACCGCAGGTATTCCAGCTGCTGGCCGAGCGGGATGATGTAGCGGACGTGGTTGTCATAGCGGGCCTGCTCCGCGGGCGTGCGATGCAGCCGCTTTCTGGCCAGCTCAGGGTCGTTGTAGTCGTTCACCCGGTCCCAGGTGGCCTGGACCACCGGGTCCTCGGCGCGCACCGGGTCGTAGTTGAAGTACCAGCCGCCGGGGACCAGGTGGTCGAAGATCTCGGCGAACAGGCCCTGCTTGCGCGCATCGGGCAGGTGGTGCACGGACATCGAGGTCACCACCGCGTCGAGCGCCGCCGGGATCGCCGCGGGCCACTCGCCGGCCGACATGTCGAACTCGACGTAGCGGTACCGCCCGGCGAACGGCTGCAGCTCGCGCTCCCCCGCGCCCATCATCGCGGCGGAGAAGTCAGCGAGTATCGCCGTACTGCGCGGGTGCAGGCCGAGGATCGCGCGCGATGCGGCCCCGGTGCCCGCGCCCAGGTCCAGGAAAGTGAAAGCCTGCTGCTCGGCGAAGGGCAGCAGCACGGCCATGAACCGGCGCTGCGCCGCGCGGTCCGGCTCGCGCCGCCCGGCTTCCGCCGCCCAGGTCTGCACGACCTCTTCGGACTGCCAGATGGCCGCGTTCGTGTCCTTCGGCTGATCCATGACCAGAAGGTTACCGACCCCCGCCCGGCCGCGACTGGAGGCGGGCGGGCGCCGCTCAGTAGGGCGAAGGCTGGTTGAAGATGATCGTCAGGCTGGTGATCTTGCCGTCGCGGATGCTGAAGTAGCTGGTCATGATGAACTCGTCGGGCAGGCCGGTCTTGTCGTAGGTGCCGTCGTAGCGGGCCCGCACGATGATGTCGCCGTAGTGGTCGAGGACCTCGCGGACCTCCATGGTGACGTGGTCCCCGACGAACTCCCTGGCCATGAAGGCCCGGATGGCGCCGGCGCCCCGGATCTCGCGGCGGTTGTCGTTGACGTAGGCGTCCGGGGCGAAGGTGGCGACGATCCCCTCGGTATCGAAGGCGTTGACCGCGGCGATGTGCTCGGCGACGATGCCATTCAGCTCGGTGCTCACCGGTTGGTCCTCCTCGGTGTCAGGTCGGCCGGCCTGCCCGGCCAGATCCACCTTCGCCGGTGCCCCGGCGGGAGGGTCAACGGCAGTTTCGCGCCTTGACTCTCCCCTCGGGGGAGACCGCAAACTGGGGGCGTGCCCGCTTCCCTGGCCATCGGCGACTTCTCCCGTGCCACCCACCTGAGCGTCAAGACGCTGCGCCACTACCACCGGATCAGGCTGCTGGAGCCGGCCGACGTCGACGCGGCCACCGGGTACCGGCGGTACACGACGGAGCAGATCCCGGTCGCCCAGGTCATCCGCCGTTTCCGCGATCTCGATATGCCCCTCGGGGAGATCCACGCCGTCCTGGACGCCCCGGACCTGCGGACCCGTAACCGGCTCATCTCCGCCCATCTGGCCCGCCTGGAGCAGGGCCTGGCCCGGACCCAGAGCGCGGTGGCGTCGCTGCGCGACCTGCTGGCGGATCCAGCCGCCGTCGCGCCGATCGAGCACCGCCGGGTGGAGGCGACGATGGTGGCGGCCATCACCGCCGTCGTCGACCTCAGCGACCTGCTGCCCTGGTATGAAGGCGCGCTCGGGGAGCTGCGGGCCACCCTGGCTGCCCAGGGCGTAGCCAGCGCCGGCCCGGCGGGCGGCCTTTACGCCAGCGACCTGTTCGCCGAGGAACGGGGCGAAGCGACGATCTTCGTCCCGGCCGCGGCCGAAGTCCGGCACCTGGGCCGGGTCACCACCCGCATCGTGCCCGCTGCCGAACTGGCGGTCATCCTGCACACCGGCTCCCACGCCGAGGTGGACCGGGCCTACGGGGCGCTGGGCGCCTACGTGACCGACCATGCGCTGCAGGTCGACGGTCCGATCCGGGAGTACTACCTGGTGAGCCGGCCCGACACCCCGGATGAGAGCAGGTGGCGCACCGAGATCGGGTGGCCGATCTTCAGCACCGGGGCGGCCGCGTAGCTACCGGGCGCCGCGTAGCTACCGGGCAGCACCGAGCGCGGCGGGCTGGCGTCATAGCTGATCTGGCGGGTCCTGCTCGGTTCGGGCCAGGCCGATCCGGGCCGCGTTGAGGAGCAGCCGGACCACGACCCCGATGATGACCAGGTCAAGCAGCATCTGGACGCTGACCATGATGCGGGCCAGATCGGTCCCCGGCGTGATGTCGCCGAATCCGACCGTGGAGAAGACCGCCAGCTGCCGGCGCCTGTGATCCAGCTCGGATAGACGTTGCGGTGACACGATGGTGCTTCCCCTCGTCGGGCCCGCGGTCAGCCCGCCGCCGGCCGGGCTGGGCGCAAGGCCAGGACCTCGTCGATGGCCTCGGTGAGACTCCGCTGAAACAGGGCCGGGTCGGTGATGGCCGCCGCGTCCATGTTGACGCCGATGCAGCAGGTGCCGTCGTGGGAGAGCAGCGTGATCATGGCCGCGCAGCCGGGCAGCGGGCCGAACGGGTACATCCGGGTGATCCGCGCCCCGGCCATGTAGACCGGGTACGGGATGCCCGGCACGTTGCTCACCTGCGCGTCATTGGTGCTGGTCAGGCCGGCCAGGATGCGGGCCACCAGCGAGCCGGGCAGGTGGCTGAGCGCCGGGGAGAGCAGCGTCGCCGCGTTGAGCGCGGGCTCCGCCCGGGCCGTGATCACGAATTCCCGTACCTGCCGCATTCGCTCCCGCGGATCAGGCTCGCCGACCGGGGCGGCAAATCGCGCGGCGGCGAACCGGTTGCCGCCGGCCGCGTCCGCCGCGGTCCGCAGGCTGATCGGCATCGCCACCGGCATGGTGTCCACGGGCACGGAGAAATGCTGGTGGTAGCGGCGGAACCCGCCGAGCACCGCGGCCAGGAACGCGTCGTTGACCGAGCCGCCGGCCGATTTCGCGGCCGCCTTCAGGTCCGCCAGCGGGACTTCGGCGGTCTCGAACCGCCAGGTCAGGCTCCGCTGGCGCAGCAGCGGCGACGGGGGTCCGGTGGCCGGGTCCGCCACCCGCTGCAGCGAGGAGGCGAACGCGATCGCGTCCGACACCGAGCGCGCGGGCGAATCCAGCGTCCGGGCGGCGAATCTGGCGGCGGCGGCCGACTGCCGGGCCGCCCAGCCGGGGAATTCGATCGCCCGCCGGGTGGCCTGGCCGGCCAGTATCTCCACCGGCGTGCGGGTGTCGGCGGCGGGAGCGGGGGGTTCGGGCCGGTCGCGCATCGGCTCCCGGGAGCGGCTGTGCAGCATGGCCAGCAGCTGGACGCCGCCGATCCCGTCGGTGACGACATGGTGCGCCTTGAGGATATAGGCGGCCTGGCCGCCCTCCAGCCCGTCCACCACGACGGCCTCCCACAGCGGCCGGGCCCGGTCCAGCGGGCGCATGGCCACGGCCTGCGCGACGTCCAGTACCTGGCGCATCGTGCCCGGCGGGGGCAGGCGGACGTGCTGCAGGTGGTAGCTGAAGTCGAGTTCGCCGTCGGTGACCCAGGTCGGCGCGCCGAGGGACAGCGGCGGCTCGACCACCCGCTGCCGGAACCTGGGCACGATCCGCGAGGCCCAGTCGTGTGCCCGGAGCAGGCGCTCGGGGTCGGGGACCTGGTCCAGGATTTCGACCAGCGTGACGGACGAGCGGAGCCGGGGATCGGCTTCGGCCCGCCACATGACCGTCTCGAAGGAATCCATCTCCGGGGCGGCGGACCAGGCGGCCCCGGCCGTGACCAGGTCGGGCGTGCGGTCGGTCATGCGGCCACCTCCGGGCCGGGCGCCCGGCGGCCGGTCCTGGCCCCGGCGCGGGCCAGCCGGCCAGCGTCTCCAGGTACAGCTGGCGGACCCCGGCGACCCGGCTGGTGAGGTCACCGGCCGTCCAGCCGCTGACGTCGATCGCCGGACGGACGACGACATCGACGGTGCCGGGGCGGATCGTCGCCGCGTCCCGCCACATCAGGTCGCCGGAGTTGCGGATGACGATCGGCACGACCGGGACGCCGGCCTGCATCGCCAGGTGAAAGGCGCCTTTCTTGAACGGCCCCAGCGCCGGGGTGACCGACCGCGTCCCCTCCGGCGCGATCACCACCGAGATCCCGTCGCGGAGGCGCCGGACCGCGGGCTCCAGCGCCGCACGCGGGTCGCCGTGCCCGTCGCGGGCCACGAAGGCGAACCCGGCGGCCCGGAACGCCAGGCCGAACAGCGGGTGGTTGGCCAGTTCCTTCTTCGCTACCGCGGTTACTCCCTCCCGCATCAGCTTGCACAGGATCACCATGTCCAGCTGACTCTGGTGGTTGAAAAGGAACACCGCCGGGCGGTGCTCCCACAGGTTCTGCTCGCCGGTCACGCGCAGCCGCACGCCGGCCAGGCCCAGGCCCAGCTCGCCGAGCAGCGTCGTCGTGCTGTCCAGCCCGACGCGCTGGCTGCGGTTCAGCAGGCCGAACGCTACACCGGTGGCCATCGCGGTGACCATGCCGCCATACGCCGCGGCCGTCCTGGCCACCTGGCTGGCGCCCGGACGGCCACGGCCGGCGAAACGCAGCACCGGCCAGCCCGTCGCCTTCGCGTGCGCGAGCAGGTGCCGGCCGGGGTTGACCGCCCAGGGGTGCCCGACCGCGGACAGGAAAGGCACGTCCTCATCGCCGTTGGAATACGCGAAACTGGAGGCCAGGTCCACCCCGTGGCCTGCGGCGAACGCGCGCACCGCGTCCGCCTTGCCCTGCCGCCACAGCGTCGGGCCCGCGACCCGCCCGGTCAGGATGCCGTCCGCGGTGACCTCAGCCGGCGTGCACAGCACGTGCTCGATCCCGGCCGCGCGCGCGGCCGGCTCGACCTGGAACCGGGACGCGGAGGACGCCAGCACGAGCGTGTGGCCCATCCGCTCGTGCGCCCGGATCAGCTGCCATGCCTCCGGAAACAGCCGGCCCGCGATCTGCTGGGCGAACAGCCGCTCGCCGAGCTCGGCGAGCTCGTCCTCCGACCGGCCGGCCCAGGCCGCGAAGCCGAGCGCGACGAACCGCTCGAAGTCGGCCTCGCTGGTGACCCCGCGCAGGCCAAGCATCAGCGTCTGCGCGGCCTCCACCGGCCCGATGCTGAAGCTGCGCAGCCGGTGCTGGTAGAAGTCCCTGGCGGAATACCCGTCGATCACGGTGCCGTCGAAGTCGAAGAACGCGCCCACGGCGGGGCCGGACGGGCTGGCCATGACCGCGGCGATGGCCTCAGCGAGTGACACCGGTGACCTCCGCCCGCAGTGACGCATCCAGGGATTCGGCGATACGGACGCGGGCGACCAGGTCACGCACGTACGACGCCGATTGCTCACGGCGCGCGGCCAGATCGCGGCCGTCCGGCTGGAGCAGGCCGTGGTTGGCGGCCAGCCTGAGGGCGGAGCTGAACAGCTCACGGGACAGCGATTCCGGACCGTGCAAGCGTCCTTGCAGCAGCATCTGCTTCCCCACCGCCTCGCACTCATCCAGCAGGCCGTCGGACTCGGCGACGGCGGCGGCGCCGCGCCCGGCCAGGCGCTCGGCGACGACCAGCTGCGCGTCCAGGAAGGACCGCAGCACCCGGTGCGCCATCAGGAATCCTGACTCGCTCAGCAGCCCGCGTACCTGCTCGGCGGTTCCGGCGCGGGCGTCCCAGTCGGGCGCGATCAGGTGCATCTCGCCGGTGAGCTCGGCCTCGAATGTTTCCCGGCCGGGGAAGAAGAACTCGAACTTCAGCTGGTCCCGGAGGCGCCTGGCCTCGGCCCGTCCTTCGGCCAGCGGGCCGGCCGGGTCCGTCGCGGGCGCGGCTGGCGCCGATGGCCCCGTTTCCGCGGTTGAATTTTTTGCCGTTCCCCACTCGGCCGCATGCAGCATGGAGAGCTCGACGATGGCCCGGTTGACGAACCAGTGGATCGCGTTGTTCCGGTAGAACGCGGCCACGAGGTGCTGGCCCGGCTCGATCGCGTACACCGGCTCCTCGCCGCCCGCGTAGATGCTGACGACGCCGGAGCGGTGCAGCTCGGCGAGCACCGCGCCGAGGGCCGCCGGATCGCGCAGCACGGTGACGCCGGTCGCCGGGATCTGCCGGATCTCGATGTAGCCGAGAATCGGCTCCAGCACCCGGCGCACCTGACCGAGCGTGAGGGCCTGATCGCGCACGCCGAGCAGGGTCAGGGTAACGAGGGCGTTGGCCGTCACCGGGGCGGCCCGGTTGATTCCGACCGCGACCTCGAAGGCGATCTTCTGCAGGGCGTGGCGCTGCTCCTGCTCACTGGCACCGGCGCCGGCCAGCCGCTCGCGCATTCCGAACGCCGCGCCGAACCGGACCTGGGCGGTGCCGGCGCTATGCCGCTGGCCGCGGGCGTACCGCGCCAGCCAGGCCAGGCCTTCCTTCTTCTTCACCGCCCCGGCCTGCTCCGCGGCCAGCTGCGAGACCTCGGCCAGCCGGTCATAGGTGATCGAGACGGGGACGAGGTAGACATCCTCGGCGCGCCCGCTCTGCAGCGCGGCGGCGGCATAGTGCAGCAGGCCGTACCGGGGCGCGCGCAGCTTGCCGGTCCGGGAGCGGCCGCCCTCGAAGTACCACTCAAGATTGAACCGCTTGGCGAGCAGGTAGCCGAAGTACTCCTGGACGACGGCCTTGTAGATCTCGTCCTGGCCGAAACTCCGGCGGATGAAGACGACGCCCGCCCGGCGGGCCAGCGGGCCGACGGGCCAGAAGTTCAGGTTGCTGCCGCCCACGATGTGGTTGGCCGGGAAATCGTGCCGGGCCAGCACCCCGGCCAGGACGAAGGAGTCCGCATAGGAGCGGTGTGAGGGCAGGAAGATCAGCGCGTGGCGCTGGTTCGCCGCCCGCAGCTGGGCCAGGCCGGCCTCGTCGGCGTCGACGCGCCAGGTTCCGGCGTGCAGCGGGCGCATGATGCCCGACCACAGGTCGATCGCCGTCCGGCTCTGCACGGCGACCAGTTCCTCCAGCGCGGCCTCGGCCCGGGCGCGAACCTCCGGCTCCGGCAGGTCCAGGCGCGCGGCGAGCGCGGACAGCTCAGCCCGGAAGGCCGCGCCATCGATGATCTGCTCGGCAACCAGCCGCGGCACCTTGTAGCGGTCTCCGGTCAGCCGCCGTTCGGCGCGCTCCAGCGCGACCACGGCCGCGCGCCGGACGTAGCGCGCGAACGACTCCGGGCCTGCGGCCGGGCCGGCCTCGGCCTGATGGCGGGCCCGCAGCTCACTGAGCAGGGCCGGCTCCCCGGCCACGATCCGGCACCGGCCGGGCTCCTGGCTGGCGATGTGCTGCTGCCTGCGCGGACCCGGCCGCCGGGGATTGGCCAGCAGCACGAGGTCGGACCAGCGGGTGCGGCGATCCCCGTCCCGGGCCCGCGGGAGCCATACCACCCGCACCGGGATCACCAGGGCGTCGTCTCCCCGGCGCAGCCGGGCATCGAGGCTGCCGTCGGCCGCGACCAGCATCTCGGCCGGCGCGGCGGCGTCCGGTCCTTCGCCGCGGAGCCACTCGGCCAGCAGGCGGCGCTCGGTGTCCGTCGCGTCCACCGCCAGCGCGAGCCGGGGCGGGCGGCCGGCGTCGGCGGCGTCGGCGTCGGCGAAGACCCTGGGTTGCTCAGGCAAGTGGCGTCCCTCGCTGTGTGCCGAGCTGATGCATGACGAGGCCAGGCAACCACAGCGGCGGCGCCGCGTACAGACCGGGGCTCAGGCCGGTCCGGTGGCGGCCAGCGCGCGCGTCACGTCATCCGGCTGGAGCGCGCCGGGGCTGCTGTCGCTGTGGTCGTCGCGCAGGGTCTGCTCCAGTTCCTCGACCAGCCCGTCGAGACGCTCGGCGGTGGCCAGCCACTGAGCCTGCTCGGCGGCCAGCGCCCCGGCTGACTCGCGGATCTGCTGAATCGCGGTATCGACCTGATCGGCCGCCGACTTCTGCTGCCGGGTGGCCAGGATCGAATCCTCCAGCATCGTCGCCGTTGAGGCCATCAGATCCCCCACCTCCCCCGCCTGCCGCGCGCCCTGCTCAGTGGCCAGGATCGTCGCGCCCGTCTCCTCCCGCACCCCCGCGATAATCACCGCGATCGACTCCGTCGACTGCACCGACCGCTCCGCCAGCTTCCGCACCTCCGCCACCGCGCGGATCGCCAGCAGCGACGTGGGTGACGGAGTCAGGAGATCCTCGCGCATCGCCTCGCGCTCGTGCCAGAACAGGCCGACCAGCGTGGCCGTCAGCACCGTCTCGCTGCGCGCATCCAGCTCGCCGCCGACCGGGACAACGCCACCTCATACCGCCAGCTCGTCACCCCCACCGACGCCGCGATCACCGCCACCACCGCCAGCTCACCGCCGCCACCCGCCGCGCCGACTCCCAGTACCGCACTCTCCTCATCCCCTGCGCGCTCCTGCCCCCATAACGCCGGCGAACCCCGCGGCGCCGCCCCCTGATGCATTACCTACCCAGTGACAGCGCAGGAGCACTAGTTGACTACGTTCCGTAACATCCCGGATGGCAGGCGGCGGTGGTGCTGGCTGCCCGAGAGCGGTGGTGGGACCTTTCCTGCCGGCCGGCGGCATCCGGCGGACAATGGCGGCATGAGCACACGACCGGCCTGCGGCCCGCAGGGCTGATCGCCGGTGGCCGCGGCGTTCTACTGGTGGCGGGCCGCCCGCGGCCGTTCCTGGCGCACGGCGCTCACGGTGGCGCTGATCGGCGGGCTGCTCGGCGCGGTCGCGCTCGGCGCGCTGGCCGGCGCCCGTCGCACGGCCTCCGCCTACGGCCGCTACCTGCAGTCCACCGACTCCAGCGACGTCTTCGTCGACATCCCCGGCCCGGTCCTGGCGGCGATACCCAAGATCGCCAGCCTGCCCGCCGTCCGGCCCGGGCAGAGCGCCGCCTGGCTGGGGCTGGCCGCGAACCCGGTGATCCGCGGCCGGGTGGACGAATCCTTCCTCGACGACAATCTGGTGGGCAGCTACGAAGGCGCGGGCAGCCACGGCGACGACTACTTCCGCCAGGACCGGATGACCGTCGTGGCGGGCAGGCTTCCCCGGCTGGATGCCACCAGTCAGATCGCGCTCACCGCCAGCATGGCCCGGAAATTCGGCGTGGGCGTGGGCGGGAAGGTGACCTGGCAGTTCTACCGGCAGACGTCGCCGGACGCGTTTAAGCCGGCCGGGCGATCCACCTTCCTGGTGACCGGGATCGTCGATGCCCCGCCCGTGCTGGTCGACCAGTTCGACACGGCCCGGACGGCGGTGCTGCCGCCGGCCGCCACGGCCAGGTACACCCGCGGCCAGTTTTACTTCGCCTGGGTCGGGCTGCGCCTGACCCGGGGAGCGGCCGGGATCCCGGCCTTCCAGTCCGAGATCGACCGGCTGGAGCTGGAGCTGAGCCGCTCGCTGCATAACTCTCAGGTGCTGTTCACCATCCGCCGGATGGACACCGTGCACAACAGCGTGCAGCAGGCCATCAGGCCGCAGGCGGCGGCGCTCGCCGTCTTCGGTGCACTGGCCGCGCTGGCCATGCTGGTCCTGGTCGGGCAGGGCCTGGCGCAGCTGCTGAACCGCTCAACGGCGGAGATCGCCGTGCTGCGGGCCGTCGGCGCGACCCGGTCCCAGGCGGCGCTCGCGGTCAGCCTGGACGGCGCGGTGACCGTGATCGCCGGGGTGGCCGTGGCGGTCGCCGGGGCCTACCTGATATCTCCGCTGGCCCCGGTCGGTGCGGTGCACCGGTTCGACCCGGCCCGCGGCTTTAAAGCGGACCCGCTCGTGCTGGCGGGCGGCGGCGCGGTGCTGGGCATCGTCCTGCTCGGCCTGCTGGCCGGGCTGGCCTGGCGGGCGGTCAGCCCGGCCGTGCGCATTCCCTCGGACCGGCCTTCGGCGATCGCCGCGACCGCCGCCTCGGCCGGCCTGCCGGTCACGGCGGTGATCGGAACCCGCTATGCGATCGAGACCGGATTCGGGCAACGGCCGGCGGCGGTCCGCGCCGCCCTGTTCGGGTCGGCCGCCGCCGTGACCGCCGTGATTGCGGCGGTCGTGTTCGGCGCGAGCCTGGGCGGCCTGGTCACTCACCCGGCACGTTACGGCTGGAACTGGAATCTGCTGATGGACGCGCAGGGCGGTTACGGCACCTGGAAGCCCGCGGCGATGGACCGGCTCGTCGACCACCAGCCCGGAGTCCTCGGGTGGTCGCAGTTCGGATTCACCCAGGTCGCGATCGACGGGCAGGAAATCCCCGTCCTCGGCCTGCAGCGCGAACTCGGCTCGGTCCAGCCCCCGACCACCAGCGGGCACTCGCTGGCCGGGCCCGGCCAGATCGAGCTGGGCGTCAGCACCCTGCGCCAGCTCGGCAAGCACATCGGCGACCAGGTAATGGTGGGGAGCGGCCAGCGGGCCCGCAAACTCACGATCGCGGGAACCGTGACGCTGCCCTCGTTCGGGCTCATCCTCGCCGACCACGTGTCGCTCGGCCGCGGCGCCATGCTGCCGGAGAGCACGCTGCTGGCCATCCAGGGCGTGACGGGTGGCGGCCAGCAGGCCGCCACGGCCTACCCGGCGTTTCCGTCCGCGGCGGCCATCGAGATGGCCCCCGGCCGCCCGGCGGACGCCCGGCGGCTGGTCCGGCGGATTACCGCGGCCGATCCGGACCAGTCACCAGGCGGCATCTACCCGCTGGGCCCGCAGCGCGGGGAAGCCATCGCCAATGCCTCCCAGATGGGCCGCCAGCCGCTCGCGCTGGCTCTCGCCCTGGCGGCCGCGGCGGTGCTGACCCTGGCGCTGACCCTGCTCGCCTCCGTGCGGCAGCGGCGCAGGCAGCTGGCCGTGCTCAAGGCCCTGGGGCTGAGCAGACGCCAGCTGCGCGAGATCGTCGCCTGGCAGGCCAGCGTGATCCTGGTCGTCGCGGCCCTGATCGGCGTGCCGCTGGGCGTGGCGGCCGGGCGGTGGGCGTGGGCCAGCTTCGCCGGCTCCGTGGGCGCCGTCCCGGTCAGTGTGGTACCGGTGACCGCCCTGATCCTGGGGGTCGCCGCCCTGCTGGCCGCCGGGAACCTGCTGGCCGCCATTCCGGCGGCGATCGCGGCCCGGACGGCCCCCGCTGCCGCGCTGCGCGCCGAGTAGCCGGGCGCCGAGTAGCCGCGGGTCAGTGAAAGCTGAGCTCGTCGTTCACCAGGCCGATCTGGACCGTGTCTCCGGCGTGGACGGTGCCGTCCAGGAGCAATACCGCCAGCCGGTCAGCCAGCTCTCGCTGCAGGACCCTCCGTAGCGGCCGGGCACCGTACTCGGGGTCGTAGCCGCGCCCGGCCAGCCATGCCTCGGCGGCCTGGCCAACTTCCAGCGTGACGCCAAGGCCTTCGGTGCGCCCGGCGAGCTGGCGGAGCTGGATCCGCACGATCTCGGAGAGGTCAGCGGGGGTCAGCGGCCGGAACCGGACTATCTCATCGATGCGATTGATGAATTCCGGCTTGAAGAAGTCCTTGGGGTCCTCGCGCAGGTTGGAGGTCATGATGAGCACGGTGTTGGTGAAGTCGACGGTCCGGCCGTGCCCGTCGGTGAGGCGCCCGTCGTCCAGCAACTGCAGCAGAGTGTTGAACACATCGGAATGGGCCTTCTCGATCTCGTCGAGGAGGACGACAGCGTATGGCCGCCGGTGGACGGCATCGGTGAGCTGGCCGCCCTCGTCGAAGCCGATGTAGCCCGGAGGCGCGCCGATCAGCCGGGAGACGGTGTGGCGTTCCTGGTATTCGCCCATGTCGATGCGGACCATGGCCCGCTCGTCATCGAACAGGAACTCGGCCAGCGCGCGGGCCAGTTCGGTCTTGCCCACCCCGGTCGGGCCGAGGAACAGGAACGTCCCGATCGGCCGGTTGCCATCCGACAAGCCAGCGCGGCTGCGCCTGATCGGCCCGGAAACCACCCGCACGGCCTCGTCCTGGCCGACCACGCGGCGCCGTATCACGTCCTCCATCTGGAGCAGCTTGACCGCTTCCCCTTCCATCAGCCGTGACACGGGCACCCCCGTCCACGCGCTGACGATGGCGGCGACTTCCTCGGTATCCACCTCCGACTTGAGCATCCCGCCGCTCGCCTGAAGATCGGCGAGCGCTTTGGCCGTGGCGGCCAGGCGGCGGTCCAGGTCGGCGACCTGTCCGTACCCGATGTCGGCGGCCCGGGCAAGATCGCCTGCGCGCTCGCACCGGGCGGCCTCCGCCCGCTTCAGCGCCAGCTCCTGCTTGATCCGCCCGATCTCGGAGATCGCGTCCTGCTCGGCCCGCCACTGAGCGGTCATCGCCGTCGCCTGCGCTTGCAGCGCGGCTAGCTCCCGTTCCAGCTGGGTCCGCTGTTGCGTCGTCCCGCCACCTTTGCCGGAGGCAATCAGCTCTATCTCCGCCCGCCGCGCCGCCCGGGTGAGCTGATCGAGATCCGGAGGCGGGGAATCGATGCCGATCCGCAGGCGGCTGGCGGCCTCGTCGAGCAAGTCGACCGCCTTGTCCGGCAGCTGCCGTCCGGAGACGTAGCGGTCGGACAGAGCGACCGCCGCCTCGATCGCGGAATCGCAGATCCGCACCCCGTGGTAGACCTCGTGCCGTTCCCGCAGGCCGCGCAGGATCTCCACGGTGTCCCGCGGTGACGGCGGCTCGACGTAGACCGGCTGGAACTGCCGCTCCAGGCCCGCGTTCTTCTCCACATGCTTGCGGTACTCATCCGGCGTGCTCGCGCCGATCAGCCTCAGCTCCCCGCGCGCGAGCATCGGCTTGAGCATGTTGCTGACGTCCATGCCGCCGTCGCCGCCGCCGGTCCCCACGATCATGTGCAGTTCGTCGATCAGCAGCAAGAACTCGCCCTTGGACGCGGCGAGCAGGGCCAGCGCGGACTTCAGCCGTTCCTCGAACTCTCCCCGGATCCTCGCCCCGGCCAGCATCGTGGCCAGATCCAGTGAAACGACCCGCTTGCCCTGCAGGCCCGGAGGCACGTCGCCCTCGGCGATCCGCAGCGCCAGCCCTTCGACGATCGCGGTCTTCCCGACCCCCGATCTGCCGAGCAGGACCGGGTTGTTCTTCGTCTTACGGCCCAGAATCTGGATCAGCCGGCCGAGTTCCTGCTCGCGGCCGATCACCGGGTCAAGCTGCCCCTGCCGGGCGGCATCAGTCAGGTCGCGGCCGTACCGCCAGCTCACCGTGACATTCAGCTTCGCCAGGGCCGTCCGGGCACCAGCCTTCATCCCCCGCCTTCGGGCCATCCGCCCTCCTGCTCACTGCGCGCGGGGCCTGGCCGCTGTTCCCGGCGTAAGCCCGTGACGCAAGAATCCCACACCTGGGCCGGAATCGCCCCTGGCCCAGCCACCCGGCCACCGTGCCCGGCCCGGGAATTGCCGGCGTCCCAGAGGCGATCCCGGCCGATGTGTCAGCCGGTGACGCTGACGTTCTCCGCCTGGGGTCCCTTCTGGCCTTGCGTGATGTCGAACTCGACCTTCTGCCCTTCCTCGAGGCTCCGGTAGCCGGTGCCCGTGATCGCGCTGAAATGCACGAACACATCCGGCCCGCCCTCGACAGCGATAAAGCCGTACCCCTTGTCGCCGTTGAACCACTTCACAGTGCCCTGCGCCATCTTGACCTTCTTCGTCCCGGACGCAGCGCCCGCCACGACAGCGGGCGTCCGCGCCTTCCGCAATTGCTTCTGGGACAGCCTGTCATCAAATGCACGGCGCAAGCTAGCCGGGCCACCCAAGCCTTCCCGGCAGCCAGAACAGCCCCACCCGGCTCAGTGACCGGCGCGCTATCCGGTATCCAGCCGCAAGCGGCTGACCGGGCAGTTCCAGCTGCCGCGCTGGCCGGTTAGTCCGAGGCAAAGAGCGAGTGCCCGCCATGGCAAGCTGACCGAGCGGACTCGTAGGCTCAACAGACGTGCACACCCTGGCCACGACAGCCTTGCGAGGAACGATGGAGCCTGCGCTGCGGTTCGCCGACTTGCTGCGGCAGCTTCGGACTGGGGCCAGGCTGACGCAGGAGGAGCTGGCCGAGACGGCGGGGCTGAGCCCGCGTTCGGTCAGTGACCTGGAGCGTGGCATCAACCGCACAGCCCGCAAGGCTACCGCCCTATTGCTCGCCGATGCGCTGAGCCTGACCGGGCAGGTGCGGGTGCTATTCGTCGCGGCAGCCCGCGGGCGGGCGCCCGCCGCCGATGTCCTGGCGGCCGGTAACGGGGGTGCGCCGCCGGCAGTGGCGGCGATGCAGACGTTGCCGCGTGATATCGGCAGTTTCATCGGCCGTGAGGACGAGTTGACGCGACTTCTGCGATCGCTGGCCAGCGCGGCTGCCGGAGGCGGGCTGGCGGGAATCCACGTGATCGACGGGATGGCGGGGATCGGCAAGACGACCTTCGCGGTGCATGCTGCGCACCGGCTGGCCGCGAGCTTTCCTGACGGGCAGTTCTTCGTTCCGCTGCACGCCCACACACCCGGCCAGCGCCCGGTTAGCCCCGACGGCGCTCTGGGCAGCCTGCTGATGACGGCCGGAGTCGCCACGCAGAACATCCCGCCTGGCCTGGAGGCGCGAGCCGGGCGGTGGCGTGATCACGTGGCAGGCAAGAAGATCCTGCTACTGCTGGATGACGTGGCCGGGCATGAGCAAGTCAGGCCACTGCTACCGGGTAGCGCCGGCAGCCTGGTCCTGATCACCAGCCGCCGGCGGCTGACCGCGCTCGAAGACGCCACAGTCACCAGCCTGGAGACCCTCACCCGCACGGATGCAGTGGCGCTGCTGGCCCGGCTGGCTGATCGCCCTGACATAGGCGCTGACCCGGACATCGCCGGGCAGATAGTCCGGCTGTGCGGATACTTGCCACTCGCGATCGGGATGCTCGCCAGGCAGCTGAGGCACCATCTGGCCCGGACCTGCGCGGAAGTAGCCGCTGACCTCTCGGCAGCGCGCGACCGGCTGGCCATGATGCGCGCAGAGAACCTGTCTGTCGCGGCCGCGTTCGACCTGTCGTACCAGGACCTGACCGCGGGCCAGCGACGGCTCTTTCGCCGGCTCGGCCTGGCGCCGGGGCCGGACATCGATGCGTACGCGGCTGCCGCGCTCGATGGCCTCAACGTGGCCGAAGCTCGCGGCCAGCTCGATGAGCTCTACGACCATCATCTGATCACCGAGCCCGGATCCGGCCGCTACCTGCTGCACGACCTGCTCCGCGAATACGCTCGCACACTCGCTGCGGCCGACGACACCTCGGACGCACGAGCAGCCACCGACCGGCTGGTGAGCTATTACGCGCATGTCGCCGCGGCCGCCAGCAGGCACATAGCGACCTGGACCACGGCCGGCGGCCGCGCTCCGCCAGGCGATCCGCCCGCCAGCGCACCGTGGCCGGCTACGTCCGGGGAAGCGGCCGCGTGGCTGGAAGCTGAGCGGCCCAACCTGCACGCCGCCGTCGGCTACACCGCCGGGGCGATGCCCCTGCACGCCATCGCGATCGCTACCGCAATGGGCGGATTCCTGCGCGCCCGCGGTCACTGGGACCAGGCCGCGGATCAATACCAGACAGCGCTCCGCGCGGCACGCCGGGCCGGGGACCGGCCCGGACAGGCCGGGACCCTCGACGAGCTCGGCTTGCTCCAACAGCTCACCGGGGACTATCAGGCCGCCACTGCCACGCTCGCCCAGGCGGCAGCGCTATACCAGGAGCTTGGGGATCAGGCCGGCCGGGCCTACGCATTGAACCATCTGGGGCTGGTGCAACAGGACATCGGCGACTACCCGGCCGCTGCTGCCAGCCACCAGCAAGCGCTGGCCCTGGCCCGCGACGCTGGCGACCCGCTCGCTGAGGCCGTCTCCCTCACTGACCTGGGCCTAGTGCAGCAGCTGACCGGGGAGTACGGCCTCGCTGCGGCCGGCTACGAGCGAGCGCTTCAGCTGTTCCGGCTCGTTGGTTCTGAATACGACCAAGCCGACGTCCTGTGTGAACTCGGCATGCTGCAGCGGCAAACCGGGGACTACCCGGCTGCCATCACGAGCCAGCACCAGGCTCTAGACCTGTTCCGTCGCCTCGGCGATCGGCTCGGCCAGGCCTGGGCCCTCGGCGAGCTCGGTCTGGTGCAACAGCTGACCAGGAACTACTCGGCCGCGTCCACCAGCCTGAAGCAGGCCCTCCAGCTGCACAGTGACCTCGGTTCGCGGCACGGCCAGGCCGTGGCGCTGAACGGCCTCGGCGAGCTATCGGCGCAAACCTCGGCGACTGATGAAGCCCGAGACTTCCACGATCAGGCGCTCGCCATCGCCCGTGAGATTGGCGCGCTCCCTGAGGAAGCCCGCGCCCTGACCGGAATCGGTACGAACCTCCTGCCCCAGAGGCCTGCCGAAGCCGCCGTACACCTGCGCCATGCGCTCGCGATCAGCCAGCGCATTGGATCCCCTAGCGCCCAGCTCATCCGGGATAAACTGGACAAGTACGGCCTGTGAAAGCCGGTCACCTCGCCCGCCGGCCAGCCAGCCGCTGGCGGTCATCTTCGATGAAAGCGACGTTGCCCGGGCTGCCGGTCGTGCCATTAAGCAGAGCCTGAGCGTGCATAAGGATCCAGAGCCGACGGCCCGCCCGGCGGCTACGGCTACCACTGCCGTCCACCATCGATCCCTGGCTCTGCGCCGTGTGGATCCCGGAAGATCGCCAGATCTGAATCTCGGTCATTGTCCTTGCCTTCCTGCGTTATTCGGCTAACTCCACCGTCGCCAGCGACGGCGCCGGGGGCCACACGTGCCGGCCCACAGAACTGCCCACAGGATTCGTCCGAGCTCAGACTGCCGAGCCTGGCAGAGCTACTGCTTGCCGACTGGACGGCAGCGGCAGGAGATCCGGCTATCGCTCGAGACATCCCCGCCGCGCTCCGTTCGGCGACAGTCCCCGTCCGCGGTCGAGAAACGTTCAGCCCGGCTTAGGCGGCGCGGGCGGGTGGTCCGTGGCTGTTCAGGATGCGCTGCTTGTCGGGGCTGACGGCGGTGACGGTGCCGTCGGGGTGCAGGGTGAGGTGCCAGCCCCAGCGGTGGATGGCGGTGAGGTGGTGGAAGGCGCAGAGCAGGATGAGGTTGTTCAGGCTGGTGGTGCCGCCGTGGCTGCGGGGTTTGACATGGTGGGCCTGGCAGGCGGCGGGGCGCTGGCGGCAGCCGGGGAACCGGCAGCAGCGGTCCCGGGCGATCACGGCGCGGCGCAGGTGATCGGGGATGGTCTTGGTGGCCCGGCCCACGTCCAGCGGCAGGCTGATGCTGCCCGCCGCGCCGTCGAGGAGGCCGGTGCGCAAGAACGCGGCCAGCCCGGCCGGTCCGGACAGCAGATCCGCGGCCTGACGCAGGATCACCCGGCGCACCGCGGCGGCTTTCGGGGACTGCGGCCCGTACGGCGGCTGGCCGTACGGGGGCTGCGGTTCCGGCCAGGACGACAGGCCGAATCGCGACCCCGGGCCGGATCCGGATCCCGGGCCGCACCGGGCCAGCGCCGGGTCGTGGCTGAGGAGGGCGGCGGTGAGCTGGTCCAAGACGGCCGGGTCGACGTGCCCGGACACGACCGGCACGATCGTCGCGTCACAATCGCTGCCCGGCGCCGCCGCCGGGCCGCGCGCCGCCCACGCCGCCTCCGCCCACGCCGCTTCCGCGCCGGCAGCGCCGTCCAGGCCGCGGAGCTGATCCAGCGTCATATGCAGCTGAATCTGCGTCGGCTGGCCCGCGCGGTCCGGCAGGCACCCCGCACCGGCGAGCCGCCGGCAGGCTTCCTCCAGCCCGTCATGCTCACGCTGGCCCCTGGTCCGCACATCCTCCGGGCCCGCCTTCTTGCCCAGCGCGTCGAGCACCGCCCGCAGCGCCGCCGCGCACTGCGGGGTTAAATCACCCTCGACCCGGCCCGCGTCATGCAAGGTCCGGTCCAGCCGCAGCCACCGATCCGCGAACCCGCCATCGGCGTCGGTGTCGGGCTGGGCGCAGCGGCGCCGCATCTCCTCCGCCAGCCCGGCCAGATCCGCCAGCTCCGCGCCGCCCGCCGCGGCCGCCAGCAGGATCGCATCGGCGTCCGCCTGCTTACCTTCGGGGAGCTTGCCGGTCCAGGAACAGATCTCCCGCGCCCACGACGCCGAAATCTCCCCCGCCGCCAGCGCCTCCCCCACCGCCGGATGCGCGGCCAGCCGGCGCGCCCACCCGACCGCGCCCGGCCGCCGCGCCGTTCGTGATCCGGGTCTGCCACCGCAGCCACGCCCTTGCCGAGCCCTGCCCGTCATCCTCGCAACCGCCCGAGGACATGAACGCGGCTAACGCCCCGGCCCGCGCCGCGGTGTGCAGCGACTCAGCCCGCTCTAACCCGCGCAGGCACTCGGCCTGCGCCGCGGCCGGCAGCGACGCCATATCCGCGGTGGCGAGGTACGCCAGCCCGGTCTGGGCCATCGCCACCGCCTCCGCCGCGCTCACCGGAACCCCCGCCGCCGCCACGCCGGTCACCGCCGTCGCCGCCGGCCGCATCTCCGCCGCTGCTGGCGGGGGCGCGGCGGGATCGGCGGCGGACCGGGGTGGCTGGCCGGGCAGGCACATCGCGGGCGGCACCTCCTTATTCGAATCTATGTTCATACACTAATGAACGGGTCTGACAAAACCGCGGCCAGCCGGCGCCAGAATCCAGATACTTTCGCGCGGCCGGCAGTGGTCCGCCGCGAGGGCGTGGCGGTCGTGTCCCGGCCGCGACCCAAGCCGATGATCTCCGTCGCCGGCCCGATCACCGATCGCCGCCACACCCAATCCCCGTCGCCGCGCTTTCCGGCCTCACGCGATCGGAGCACATCGAGCCGGCCGTCCTGGCACCCGCCGTCGTCGCCGTGGCGCGCGCCATCTCGCGCGCGGTGTCCGCCGCGCCCGGGGCCGGACAGCGGCCGGCTCAGCTCTCGCCGGGCCAGTTGGCGGCCGAGTCCCTGACCCGGGCCGCAGCGGTGCCCTTGGGCGTGGCGGTCGTAGTACTCGCAATCCAGGCGGTCGCACGGCTGGTGCGTAAGCACGAGGCACGGAGGCCGGCGGCCGGGCGGCCCGGCGGATTTCGGTGCACCGCGGCCGACCCGCGGCCGGCCGCGGCAGGCTGCCCAGTGCGATGCCCGCGAGGATGGCCGCGCCGCCTGCGAGCTGCTGCGGGCCGGCCGGGTCACCGAAAAGCACAGCGCCCGCCACGGCGCCGACCAGCGGCTCGAGGTTGAGGAAGGCTCCAGCCGCCTCGGCGGTCATCCGCGCCTGCCCGTAGGCGAACAGCGTGAAGGGCAGCAGCGTGCCGCCGACCGCCAGCCCGATCACGGCCAGGAGAGCGACCGGGCCGCGGGGAGCGGCGGGCATGCCCTCGGTCAGCACGGCGACGGGGAGCACGGCCAGGGCGGCCCCCAGGAACTGCACCGCCGTCACCGCGATCGCGTCACGGCCGCTGAGCAGGCGGGTCTGCGCCACCGTGAACGTGGCCGACAGCAGGAGCGACGCCAGGATCAGGCCATCGCCGCCGACCGTGGCCCCGCCTCCGCCGCCGCCCGCGACCAGGCCGACGCCGGCCAGCGACACCGCGAAGCCGGCCCAGGCCACCGGACGCGCCACGCTGTGCTGCCAGCAGGCCGCGATGATCGCCACCAGCACGGGCGTGACGGCGATCAGCAGCGCCGCCTGGCTGACGCTGGTCCGCATGATGCCAGCATTCTGCACGGCAACGGACCCGCCGTAGCCCAGCGCGCCGGACGCCAGCACGGCCGGGGTGCAGGCCGCGCGCACCCGGGAGCGCACCGCCACCAGCAGCACGGCGGCGGCCAGGCCGAAGCGCGCGAAAGTGAGCCAGCCCGGCGGCAGCCACTCCAGAGCCAGCTTGGACAGCGGCACGGTGGTGCCCCACAGCAGCCCGGCGGTGGTAAGCGCCAGGACCGCGGAGCGGCGGTCGGAGTTCATAATCAATCGTCGTCGGAGCCGGGGCATAATTTGGCCGCAGGGCGCTTATGCGAGATAAACTTTCGCAATATGACCGTTGAACTTAATGAAATTGACGTTGAGCTGCTGTCCGCGCTGCAGGCTGACGCGGACCGGACGAACGTCGAGCTCGCCCGGCTGGTCGGATTGTCCCCGGCGGCCACGCTGAACCGGGTCCGCCGCCTGAAGGAATCCGGGGTCATCCGCGTCATCAGCGCCCGCATCGATGCCGCCGCTGCCGGATTTCCGCTGCAGATGTACGTGGCGGCGGCCCTGGCCCGGCATGACCCGCGATCCACCCGCCTGTTCGAGGACCAGCTCAGGGAGCTGCCGCAGATCATCGCGGCGGACAACGTGGCCGGCGAGGTGGACTACATCCTTACCGTCGTAGCCCGGGACGTCTCCGAACTCCAGCGCGTGCTGGTCGCGCTGGCCACGCGCGGCGGCCAGCGGCTTGTCACCTACCTGCGGCTAGAAGAGATCAAGCCGCCGTCCCGGCTGCCGCTGACGCCGACCGCCGCACCCGCCCATCCCGGCCGGAGTCAGCCCCGGACGTAGTCGCCGGGCGCGTCACCGACCGCCGGGTACCGCTGGCTGCCCAGGCCCGGCGGCCGGACGCGGGCGCCGGCCCGCCCCTGGGCCCACTTCGTCCAGTCCTCCCACCAGGAGCCGGCCTGCCGGGTGGCCGCGTCCCGCCAGCCGGCCGCGTCGGCGTGGCTGCCGTCGGCCACCTCGTACCAGGCCTTCGGACCGGGCGGGTTGACGATGCCGGCGATATGGCCGCCGCTGGACAAGACGTACCGGACGTCGCCGCCGAGCAGCCTGGTGGCCTGGTAGGAGGCCGGCCAGGGCACGATGTGGTCGTTGATCGCGCCCACCACGTAGGTGTCGTTCTTCACCTCCGGCAGCGCCAGCCGCTGGCCGGCCAGCACCATCTCGCCCTGGGCGAGCTCGTTTTTCAGGTACAGGCAGCGCAGGTAGAACGAGTGCATGGCGGCCGGCATGCGGGTGCTGTCGGCGTTCCAGGCGAGCAGGTCGAAGGCCGGCGGCGGCTGGCCCATCAGCCAGCCGGACACCACGTAGCTGAAGATCAGGTCGTTGGCCCGCAGCAGGTCGAACGTGCCGGCCATGCTGCTTCCCTCCAGATAACCCTTCTTGGCCATCTCGCGCTCCAGCCGCGCCACCGTCCGCTCGTCGGTGAAGGCGCCGAGCGCGCCGGGCTGGCTGTAGTCGAGCATCGTATTGAGCAGCGTGAGCGAGCCGATCCGGTCGTCCCCGGTCCCGGCGAGGTAGGCCGCGAGCATGCCGGTCAGGGCGCCGCCCAGGCACAGCCCGGTGATGTCGATCTTCGGTGCCCCGGTGATGTCCGCGATGACATCGAGTGCTGCGATCGGGCCGTGGATGAGGTAGTCGTCCAGGGTCACGCCGCGCATCGAGGCGTCGGGGTTGCGGTAGGAGATGGCGAAGACCGTGCGCTCGTGCTGGACGGCCCACTCGATGAAGCTGCGGCCCGGCGCGAGGTCCATGATGTAGTACTTGTTGATCCATGGCGGGCTGGCCAGCATCGGGACGGCGCGGACCCGGGGCGTCTGCGGCGCGTACTGGATGAGCTCCATCAGCTCGTTCCTGAACACGATCTTCCCGGGGGTGGCGGCGAGGTTCCCGCCGATCACGAACGAGCTGGTGTCGACCTGGCGGGGCCGCCCGCCGTTGCGCAGCACGTCGACGAGGAAGTTACGGGCGCCGGCCGCCAGGCTGGCGCCGCCCGTCTCCATCGCCCGCTTGATCGCCGCCGGGTTGGTGAGCAGGAAGTTCGTCGGCGCGAGCGCGTCCAGCAGGAAGCCGGACGCCAGCTCCGCCTTCGAGTCGGCCACGGCATCGCCCGCGCCGGCCGCGAGCAGGTCGCTGGTCAGCCGCCCGGCGGCCAGGTAGGCCTGCCGGACCGCGAAGAACGCGGGGTTGTCGTGCCACGTCCGGTCGGCGAACCGCCGGTCGTCAGCGGCGGGGACGGGCGGCGTCGCGTCCGAGCCCAGCCAGCGCGCCGCGGCGACCGGCCCGATCCTCGCCATGGCGGTCCAGAACCGCAGCGTGGCCGCGGCCACGCCGCCGGGCTTCTCCGCCGCGCGCAACAGCACGGCGAGCGTGGCCTCGCCGAGGCCGGCCATGTCGAGGGAGGCGAGCTCACCCGCCTCGGGGGCGAGCGCCTCCGCGGCCGCCTGGCCGGCCTGCCACGCCGTCTCGTTACCGCTCATCTGCTGGCCCTCCTGGTCGTTGCGTCGGGCGGGTCCGCTCCCGCGGTTCGCTGCTGTTGCCGTGGCGGCCGCGTCCCGGCGTCCGGGCGGCGGCCGCCGCCAGCAGGCTAGTGAGCTCGTCGACGAGGTAGCCGGTCAGCGCATCGACGTCCGGTACCAGCTCGCGGCAGGCGATGAGCCCGAAGTGCAGGCCGCCGCGGTAGCCGTGCACGGTGATGTTCAGGCCCTGCCCGTCCATCACTACCGACACCGGGTAGTAGGCCAGCAGCTTCGCGCCGCCCAGGTAGGCCTGCACGTCGGGACCGGGCACGTTGGAGATGACCACGTTGAACGGCGGCAGCCGGTGCAGCACGCCGGTCGCGAAGGCGACCCGGGCGGCCCGCGCGGCCAGGGCCGGCGGAGCGAAATCGGTGATGTTCTCGAGCAGGCCGGGCGGGATCGCGGCATGCTGGGCCTTAGCGATCATGGTCGCCTCGTGCGCGACCGCCAGCCGCCCGGCCGGGGTGGGCAGGTGCGTGGGCAGCGCGGCGAGCATCGCCGACACCCGGTTGCCCAGAGTGCCCTCGGCTGCCTGGTCCCGCACCGACACCGGGATCATCGCCACCAGCGGCGACGCCGGGAGCGCGTCGCGGGAGATCAGCCAGCGCCGCAAGCCGCCCGCGCACATCGCCAGCACCACGTCGTTGACCGAGACGCCGAACGCGTTCTTGACCGACCTGACGTCATCGAGGGCGACCGAGCGGAAGGCCCACCGGCGGTGCGCCGTGACCGGGCGGTTGAACGGCGTGACCGGCGGCCGGGCCGGCGCGGTCGGGATCACCGATCCGTCCCGCTCGCCGATGCCGAGCATCCGGCTCAGGACGGGGCCCGCGGGCGGCAGGAACCGGATCAGGTCCCGGGCGATGCGCGCGGTGTCCAGGGGGCGCAGGGCCGCCGCCCGCCCGGCTCCGGCCAGCATCCGGGCCCGGCCCGGCGGCCGCTCCGGCCGGAACGGCGCGATCGCGGCCCGCGGGCGGCCCTCGGGTGACAGGTCCAGCAGCAGCGTCAGGATCTCCGCTCCGGAGACCCCGTCGATGGCCGCGTGATGGATCTTGGTGTAGACCGCCTGGCGCTTCCTGGCCAGGCCGGAGATCAGGTACGTCTCCCACAGCGGGCGGGTCCGGTCGAGCGGGCGGGAGTGCAGGCGGCTGACCTGCTCGGTCAGCTGCGCATCCGAGCCCGGCCGCGGCAGCGTTACCGCGCGGACGTGGAACTCCAGGTCGAAGTCCTCGTCGTCGACCCAGTACGGCTGATCGAGCCCGAACGGCACGGTCTGCAGCCGCTGCCGCAGCACCGGGACCAGGCCGACCCGCCCGGCAAAGATGTCCAGCATGGCCGCCAGGTCCAGCGGCCGGGTCGCTGAGCCGGGATCCAGCAGGCAGACCCCGCCAACGTGTCCGGACGAGGTCCGCGTCTCCAGGGACAGGAATGCGGCGTCCAGGCCCGATAGCTGCCTCATGGCGCTCGTCCGGCCGGGGCGGCCAGGCCCGGATGGCGCGCGGCCCACGAGCCGATCGCGGCCACGACATCGCCGGGAACTTCCAGCTGGGGGGTATGCCCGACGCCGGGCAGCAGCACGGTGTGCCAGCTGGGACACGCCGCCGAGGCAGCACGCGCGGCCGCGACCGGGACCAGCCGGTCCTGCTCGCCGTGGATCAGCAGCACCGGCATGTCCAGGCCGGCCATCATCGCGCGGTAGTGGCCCGGCCGGGCCAGCACCCCGGTGAGCGAGCGGGCGGCCTGCAGGAACGCGTGCTCGGTGCCGGGCATGGTCCGCCGGATCCCGGCCAGTTCGACGCTGGCCGCGGTGATCTCGGGGCTGGCCCGCGCGGGGTCGGCGAAGCAGAGTCGCTGGACCTGCTCGACCTGCTGTCGCGGCGTCGTGCGCCGCCGCGACGAGGTCAGGTACCACTCGCCCAGGCCGGGCACGGCGTAGAGCGCGAAGGTCCCGGCCACCCGCGGGTCAGGCCGCTGCCACGGCAGCGGCAGGGACGGATCGACCAGCACGAGCCCGGCCACGGTCTCCGGGTCGGCGCGGGCGTGCAGGATCGAGATCATCCCGCCCATGGAATTGCCGACCAGAACGGCCGGCGACCCGGCTATGTCGCGCACGAAACGGGCCAGCAGCCGGGCGTTGGACTGCACCGTGGCGGAGCGCCCGGCGGCGGGCGTCAGCCCGAAGCCGACCAGGTCCACGGCGAAGACACGGCGGCCCGCCGCGAGCGCGGGCGCGATCGCCACCCAGTTCAGGTGCGAGCCGCCCAGCCCGTGCACCAGCACCATTGGCGGCGCGGAGCCGCCGGCCGGACCCGGGCCGCCGGAAACGCCCGGGCCGCCGGCCGGGCCGCCGAAGTCGATCCAGTGCACGGGGCCGCCCAGGTCCGTGACGTAACCGCGGCCGCCCCACCGGGACGCGAGGGACGCGGGCGGGCGGGCCGTGTCACCGGCCGGCGCCCGGCTCATCGCTGATCTGGGTATAGGCGGCGCAGCAGCCGGGGCACCGCTCGCGCCTGCCCGGCGGCCCGGACGGGATTCACGGCCGGCACCACACGGGTCACCACCGCGGCGGACCGGGGATCACGGATGGCGCTGGTGCCCCGGATGGCTCGTTATAGATATGTAACTCTAACGCGCCGGTGCGGACCGCCGGGCGGCTGCCCTCGTCGCGGCGGTCATAGGTCGAGATCGACGATCACCGGGGCGTGGTCGCTCGGCCCCTTGCCCTTACGGGCCTCCCGGTCGACCCAGGCGTCCGACACCGCGCCCGCCAGCGCGGCGTTGGCGTAGACGAGGTCGATGCGCATGCCCATGCCCTTGTGGAACGATCCCGCCCGGTAGTCCCAGTACGTGTACGGGTGCGGTCCCTTGGCTATCCGCGGCACGACATCACTCAGCCCGGTCTCGCGCAGGCCGGCCAGAGCGGCTCGCTCGGCGGGCGTGACGTGGGTGGAGCCGGCGAACGCGGCCGGATCCCAGACATCGGCATCGGCCGGCGCGATGTTGAAATCGCCCATGACCGCGAACGGCAGGCCGGCCGCCGCGTCAGCGGCCACCCCGGCCTGCAGGGCGGCCAGCCAGCGCAGCTTGTAGGCATAGTGCGGATCGTCGGGCGTGCGGCCGTTCGGCACGTACACCGACCGCACCCGCACCGGCCCGCAGGTGGCCGCGATGGTGCGGGCCTCCAGCGTGTGCTGGTCGGGAAAGCCAGGGTCGGCCGGCAGGCCGCGGACGACATCGTCCAGCCCGACCCGCGACAGCACGGCCACCCCGTTCCAGCGCCCCTCGCCATGGTGGGCCACCGCGTAGCCGAGCGGCGCGACGGCGTCGGCCGGGAACGCGCCGTCGGCGACCTTCGTCTCCTGCAGGCAGGCCACATCGGGGCCGGCCTGCTCCAGCCACTCCACCAGCCGGGGCAGCCGGGCCAGCACCGAGTTCACGTTCCAGGTCGCGATCCGCACGCCGCTATCCAACCAGCCGCTGCGGCGCCAGCCGGGTAGCGGGTGACGCCCGGGGGCGTTACGCCCGCCGCCGGGCGGCGCGTCCGCCGCCCGGCCTGGTCCCCCTCGCGCGAAAACTGGGGCGCCCGGCACGAAAACTGGGGGGCGGCTCCCGATCCGGATTCCGGGCCCGCCGCCATACGGTCGCATCGATCCATTCACCGTGACCCCGGCGCGACCGGCGCCGCCGCACCAGGGAGCGTTCGCCATGAACGACCATGAGCCGCAATCAGGACCATCCCGGCGCCGGTTGCTGGCCGGGGCAGGCGCGGCGGGCGCCGGGCTGGTCGCCGCCTCGACCGGGGTGCTGCCGGGCCTAGCCGACAGCGCGCGGGCAGCCGCGCGGTCCGGGCTCCGGGATCAGCCGGGGAGGCCCGGCGCGCCCACCAGCAGCGGGCTGTTCGGGCGGATCTTCCCCGGGCTGCCGCCGTTCGCCGACGCGACTGACCAGGTGCGCGCCGCTCTGCTCGAGGTCGGCAGGCCAGGCGGGATCATGGACGCCGCCGATGACCTCGCGGCCGGCCCCAAGGCGCTGATCGTCGACCCCACGGTGAACGGCAACCCGACAGCCGCCAATCCGTATGGCACCAACCCGGACAACCCGACGATGACGGCAGGCTCCACGTTTGTCGGCCAGTTCACCGATCACGACATCACCTTCGACCAGACATCGCACCTCGGCGTGCCGCAGAACCCGCTGACCTCCCCCAACAGCCGCACTCCGGCACTCGACCTGGACGCGGTATTCGGCGGCGGCCCGGGCACGCGGCCGGACCTGTACGCACCCAATCCCGACGGGTCGGTCGGCCCGGCGCTGAAGATCGGTACCGGCGGCGTGCACGAGGACGTGCCGAGAGTGCCGAACGGCGACGGAACCTACCGGGCGCTGCTTGGCGATCCGCGCAACGACGAGAACCTGATGGTCGCCGGGCTGCACTGCGCCCACATCCTGTTCTACAACCGGGTCCTGAGCGAGCTGGGCCGCATCAGCCTGCACGCCTTCCCGGCCGCCAGGGACGCGGACCTGGCCAGCTCCTACGCCCGGTTTCTGATCGCCCGCGAGATCACGTTGTGGCACTACCAGTGGCTGCTGGTCAATGAGCACCTCCCGCAGATCGCCGGGCAGGCCGTCGTCAGCGACGTGCTCGCCCGGGGCAACCGGTTCTACCGGCCGCCTCGCGGCGACGCGTTCATGCCGATTGAGTTCGGCGCGGCCGCGTACCGGTTCGGCCACTCCATGGTCCGCCCGTCCTACCGGGCCAACTTCACTAGCGGTACCGGAGACAGCGCCAACCCGGCCGCCGACCCCTTCTTCGGCCTGGTCTTCGACGCCACCGAGCCCAGCTTCAGCGCGCCGGTCAGCTATGACCGCGACGACCTGCTCGGCGGCTACCCGGCCGCGCGACGCTACGTCGGCTGGCAGACGTTCTTCGATCTCGGCGACGGGCAGGTCAAGAACAACAAGAAGATCGACACCACGATCTCCTCGGTCATGTTCACCCTTCCCGTGCCCGCCATCGCCCCGCACACTCAGACATCCCCCACCGTGCTGCCACAGCGCAACCTGCTCCGTCAGCTCACCTGGGGCCTGCCCTCCGGCCAGGCCGTAGCCCGCGCGATGGGTGCCGACCCGCTCACCGCGGCGGACCTGCCCGACATCGCCGGCGTCTACCAGCCGTTCGCCACCAGCACGCCGCTGTGGTACTACATCCTGGCCGAGGCGAAGGCCGCCACCGATGGCCTCCATCTCGGCCCCGTCGGCGGACGGATCGTCACCGAGACGCTCATCGGCCTGCTGCGCGCCGATCCCGCCAGCTACCTCAGCGCCAGCCCGCGCTTCCGGCCCTTCCTGGGCACTGATCTCGCCCTCGGGCCGACACCTGACCCGGACATCACCGGGAACCGGGCCTATACCCGGGCGCACTTCCTCTACTACGCCGGCGTCGTCACCCCTGGCGTCTACCGGTAGGCGCCGGGCCCGGATCCTGGTAGGACGGGAGCTCGCGCATCCGCCGCAGCGGTGACAGGAAGACCGGCAGGAACGCGAGCGATCCGCCGGCCGCCGCGACGAAGAGGGTCTCGCGGACCCCGATAGCGGAGCCGAGCACGCCGCCGAGGATGCCGCCGAGCGGCATCGTGCCCCACACCAGGAAGCGCATGGTCGCGTTCATCCGGCCCAGCAGCGCGGGCGGGCACAGGCCCTGGCGGAAGCTGACCTGGGTGATGTTGTAGACAACGACCCCCATCCACAGCACGACCTGGACCAACGCGAGCAGCACCAGCGTCCAGTCGTGCTGCACGAACGGGGCGACGAAGCCGCACGGCCCGCTGATCGCCGCGGAGATCCAGATGGCCGGGCCCTGGCCGACCCGGGCGGCGAACCGGCTGGCCACCAGCGAGCCGATCAGGCCGCCGATCGCGGACGTCGACGTGATCAGGCCGATGAGGCCCGGGGAAACATCCAGGTCACGCGCGAGCAGCACGTAGAACACGGCGAAGGACATCGAGCTGAACAGGTTGAACGATCCGGTGCTGAGGGCGATCGCGCGCAGCATCCGGTTGCCCAGCACGAACCGCAGCCCCTCGCCGATCTCGCGGCGCAGCTGCCGGTCCGGCTTGCGTTCCGGCCGGGGCGGCCGGGCCTTGATGGCCATCACCCAGCCGGCCGACCAGAGGAAGCTCAGCGCGTCAATGAGCACCGCGTAGGGCGCGGTGAAGGCCTGGATGAGCAGCCCGCCGATGCTCGGGCCGGCGATCTGGCTGACCGACTCGCTGCCCTGCAGCTTGGCGTTGCCTTCGACCAGCAGCTGCCGGTCGACGAGCTGGGGCAGGTAGGACTGGTAGGCCACATCGAAGAACACGGTGCAGACGCCGGTGCCGAGCGCGACCACGTACAGCTGCCAGATCGTCAGGACCCCCAGGAACTGCGCGAGCGGGATCGATCCCAGCAGAGCCGCGCGGAGCAGGTCGTTGACGATGAGCACCCAGCGGAACCGCATCCGGTCCACCCACGCGCCGGCCGGCAGCCCGACGAGCAGGAACGCGGCGGTCTCGCACGCGGTCAGCAGGCCGACCTGGAACGTCGGCGCGTGCACCACGAGGATCGCGACCAGCGGCAGGGCCAGCTGGCTGACCATCGTGCCGAACTGGCTGACCGTCTCGCCGATCCACAGCCGCCGGAATTCGCGGTGATGCCACAGCCCGCCGCGCCGCCGGGCCGGGCCAGGCGGGCCGGGATCAGCTTCCGCGTCAGCCACGGGAACCATCGTGGATGAGTGATTGAGTTTTGTCAATCACTTGCCCGCCAGGCCGCTAGAGTGTCGGCCATGACCGAACGCAGGCAGGCGACCGACGACGAGGCGAAGGCGCTCGCGTCCTCGCTGCGGCTGCGGATCCTGCGAATCTGCCTCGGCGAGGGGCACACCAACAAGGAGATCGCCGGGATTCTCGGCCGCGATCCGGCGAGCACGCTGCACCACATCAGGACGCTGGTGCGAACCGGCTTTCTGCAGCCGCAGCCGGAGCGGCGCGGCACCCGCGGCGCGCGCGAGATCCCCTACCTGGCGACGAAGAAGTCCTGGCGGCTCAGCACGCCCGCGATGGACCGCTCGATGCTCGACGCGTTCCTGGAGGAGGTCGCGCTGGTCCCGGCGGCGGATGTCGACACCACCCGGATGGGCCTGCGGCTGCCCGCCGCCGGGATGGCCGAATTCCGCACCCGGCTCGGCGGCCTGCTGGATGACTTCGCCAGCCGCCCGGAGGATCCGTCCGCGCCCGCCTGGTCGGTCTTCCTCATCGTGCACCCCGATCCGAACCGGCCCTGACCGGCCTGACCGGCCCGAACCGGCCCTGACCGGTCCAGCGGGCAGGCGGGTATATCAGGGGCATGGATCTGGCTGCGGCGCGCCGGGCCCGGCTGGCTCGCGCCAGCTCCTCCCGGAGGCCTGCCGCCAGTAGGCGCCGGCGTCCGGCCAGTGGCGCCTGATCAGGCCGGCTGGGCGAAGGCGGCGAGCTTCTGAATGCGGTGCACGATGTCCTCGTGCACCGCCTCGGCCGGGCGGGCGCCGTCGACCACGAACATCCACTCGCGGCCTGCGTAGTACTCCAGCAGCGGAACCGTCATCTCCTGGTACACCTGCAGCCGGTGCTCGATAACTTCCCTGGTGTCATCGGAGCCCCGGCCGCGGGCCAGCAGCCGCCGCACGAGCTCGCCGGCCGGGACGTCCAGGTGCACCGCGGCCTGGACCTCGACGCCGAGTTCCCTGACCACGGCGTACGACGCCTCGGCTTGCTGCACCGTCCGCGGGAATCCGTCCAGGACATAGCCGCCGGACTTGGCCGCGGCCACCACGGGCTTGCGCAGCATGTCCATCACCAGGCTGTCCGGGACCAGGTCACCTTTGTCGACATAGGACCTGACCTGCTGCCCGAGCGGGGTGAGGTCCCGGACGTGCTGGCGCAGCAGGTCGCCGCTGGATATGTGCGTGATCCCGAGCCGCGCGGCCAGCAGCCCGGCCTGGGTGCCCTTGCCGGCGCCGGGCGCGCCGATCAGCAGAAGTCGCATATGCCCGCCCGGATCATTCGCTAAGGGTAACGGGCCACGCAAACCCGATCATGTCGGTCTGCTGAATCACTTCCGGACGAAGACCGGCCGCGCCTCACCCGCGCCGGTACCTGAGTACCGCGATGGGCGTGAAGACGACGACCAATAGCGCTGACCAGGCCAGGGCCAGGCCGACGTCGCTGCCCGAGCCGAGGATGACGGCGCGGACGGCGTTGACCATCGGCGTGATCGGCTGGTACTCCGCGAACGGCTGGAGCCAGCCCGGCATCGATGCCACCGGGACGTAGACGCTGGAAATGAACGCGAACACGAACGCGATCAGTGACAGGCCCTGGGCGGCCTGGACGCTGCCCGCGAACAGGCCGATGACGATGAAGACGAGCGTGAACACGATGCCGTAGAGGAGGCACAGGCCGAGCGCGGCCAGGCCATCGAGAACGGTGCCGCCGAGGCGGAACCCGAACAGGAAGCCGAAGGCCGCGGTGGCCAGGATCGACCACGCGTTCGTGGCGGAGTCGGCCAGGGTGCGCCCGAGCACGATTGCGTACCGCGGCACCGGCAGGGAGAGCAGCCGGCCGGTGAACCCCTGGGCCTGGTCCTCGGCCACCGCGACGGCAATGCCGCCCCCGGTGAACAGCACGATGGTGGCCACGTAGCCGGGCACCAGGAAGTCGACGTAGGCCGCCGGTCCGGCCTGGATGGCGCCGCCGAACACGTACCGGAAGGCGAACAGGAACAGCGCGGACTGGACCACGGCCATGACGCTCAGGCCCGGGGTCCTGATGTACTTCAGCAGCACCCGGCGGGCGACTTGCCGGGAGGCCCGGATCGCTCCCGGCGGCGCGCTGGGGCGGGTGATGGTCCCCGCGGTGATGGTGGCCGAGATGGTCATCGTTAACTCCTGTCCTGGCCGCGGGCGGCCGTCACCGGCGTGCGGGCCTGATCGCCGGTGAGGGTCAGGAAGACCTCGTCCAGCGTTGGCCGGCGCACGCCGATCTCATCGACGCCGATCGCGGCGCCGTCCAGGCAGCTGATCACCGTGGCCAGCTCGCTCGTGCCGCCCGCGGCCGGCGCGCTGGCGCGCCGCGCGCCGCGGTCCAGCCGGGGCGCGCCCGACGTGACCCGCCCGAGGATCCGGCCCGCGGCATCAAGCCTGGCCGGGTCGGCCACGGCGACCTCGATAACGTCGTACCCGGCGCTGGCCTTGAGGTCGGCGAGCGTCCCGGACGCGATGGCGCGGCCGTGGTCAATCACCACGACCTGGTCGGCGAGCTCATTCGCCTCGTCGAGGTAATGGGTGGTCAGCAGGACGTCGGTGCCGCCTGCCGCGAGGGCTCGCACCGCATCCCAGACTTCGCGCCGCCCGGCCGGGTCGAGGCCGGTCGTCGGCTCGTCCAGCAGCAGCAGCCGCGGCGCGCCGACCAGGCTGGCGCCGAGATCGAGCCGGCGGCGCTGGCCGCCAGAGTAGGTACCGCAGCGCCGGTCCGCGACCTCGGCCAGGCCGAGTTGGCCGATCACGGCGGCCGCCGCCCGCCGCGCCGCGGTCCGGCGGTGGCCGAAGAGCCGGGCAATCATCTCCAGGTTCTCCCGCCCGGTCATCGCGGGCTCGACCGCGGCGAACTGGCCGGCCAGGCCGATGTCCCGGCGGACGGCGACCGGGCTGGCCGCGACATCGTTCCCCAGCACCCGCAGCTCTCCGCCGGCCGGGCGCAGCAGGGTGGCGACCGCCCGGACGAACGTGGTCTTCCCGGCGCCATTCGGCCCGAGGATGGCCAGCACAGCCCCCGGCGGCGCGACGAGATCGAGCCCGTCCAGGGCCGTCACCTTCCCGAACCTGACGGTCAGCCCGCGGGCCTCGACCAGCGGAGTGACCTGCGTAGCCGCGCTCACCGGGCCGCGCCGCCGATTGCGGGCGTTTCCGTGTTCATGTCGCTCTTCCTCCCTGGCCGGCCGTGCGGCCCGATCAATAGTTTCAAGGCTGTTAGTAGTAGAGTAACTAGTAAATAAAATACTAGCAACACTCCCGGCTACCTTACTAGTCACTAGTTCGGAGATAACTAGTAGACTGACGTCCGTGGACCCGAAATTCCGCCCGTCGCCGCTGGCCCTGGCCGTGCTGAGCCTGCTGGTGGCCGGGCCGCTGCATCCCTATGGCATGCAGCGCCTGATCAGGCAATGGGGCAAGGACCGGGTCGTTAACGTGGGCCAGCGCGCGAACCTGTACAAGACGATCAAGCGGCTGCATGACGCCGGGCTGATCGCGGTCCGCCAGACCGAGCGCGATCAGCAGTACCCCGAGCGCACGGTCTACGAGCTCACCGAGGCTGGGCGGCAGGCGGCGCGGGCCTGGCTGGCCGACATGCTGGCGGTTCCCCGCAACGAGTTTCCGCAGTTTCCGGCCGCCCTGTCCTTCGCGATGCTGCTGGAGCCGGCCGAGGCGCTGGCCGTCCTGGAGCGCCGGGCGGCCGTCCTCCGGGAGAGCCTGGCCGGGCTCGCCCGCGACCTGGAGAGCTACTCACCCGTCCTGCCGCGGGTGACGCTGCTGGACGACGAGTACCTGCGCGCGGTCACCGCCGCCGAGCTGAGCTGGGTCAGCGGCGTTATCGCCGGGCTGCGGTCCGGCGCCCTGACCTGGAGCGAGGAAGAACTGGCCGGCCTGGCCACGGAGCAGTTCGCCGGCCTGGTGACGGACGAGCTAGCCGAACCCTGAGACGACCCGGGCACCGGGACCTTCAGCGGCCTCGGCCGGATCGGCGGGCAATGGCGGAATTACGCCGGGCCGGTACTTCCGGCGGCCGCCGCGGTGCCGAGCGCATCCAGGATCTGCTGCCCGTACTTGGCCAGCTTCGTCTCGCCGACGCCGCTTACCGTGGCGAGCCCGGCCAGGGTGGCGGGTGCCTCGGCGGCGATCTGGCGCAGGGTCGCGTCGTGGAAGATCACGTAGGCGGGCACGCCCTGCTCCTTGGCCATCGCGCCGCGCCAGGCGCGCAGCTGCTCGAATATCGCCGCGGCCGCCGGGGGCAGCTCGGCGGCAGCCGCGCTCGCGGCCTTCGCCGCCCGGGCCGGCTTGGCCGCCCGGGCCGGGCGCTCGGGCTCGCGGCGCAGCATGACCTGCCGGCGGCCGGCCAGCACCTCGCTGCTCGCCTCGGTGAGAGCCAGCGTGCCGTAGTCACCTTCCACCGCCAGCAGGCCGCCGGCCAGCAGCTGCCGCACCACGCCGCGCCACTGGGCCTCGCCCTGTTCCGCGCCGATGCCGAACACGGTCAGGGACGCATGGTCGTGCTCGATGACCTTGGGTGTCTTGCGGCCGAGCAGGATGTCGATCACCTGGCCGGCGCCGAACCGCTGGCGCCGCTCGCGCTGCAGCCGGAACACGGCGGACAGGAGCTTCTGCGCGGCGATGGTGCCGTCCCACGACTGCGGCGGCGACAGGCAGGTGTCGCAGTTCCCGCACGGGCTGGTGACCTCGCCGAAATAGCCGAGCAGCTGCGTCCGGCGGCACTCGGCGGTCTCGCAGAGGGCCAGCATCGCGTCGAGGTGCGCGGCCAGGCGGCGGCGGTGCGCAAGGTCGCCCTCGGAGCCGTCGATCAGCCTGCGCTGCAGCACCACGTCCTGCAGGCCATAGGCCAGCCACGCGGTGGCGGGCAGGCCGTCACGTCCGGCGCGGCCGGTCTCCTGGTAGTAGCCCTCGACGGATTTGGGCAGGTCAAGGTGGGCCACGAAACGCACGTCAGGCTTGTCGATGCCCATCCCGAAGGCGATCGTGGCCACCATGACCAGGCCGTCCTCGCGCAGGAAGCGAGCCTGGTGGGCGGTGCGGGTGCGCCCGTCGAGACCGGCGTGATAGGGCAGCGCCGTGATCCCGCTGCCGGACAGGAGCTCGGCGGTCTTGTCGACCGAGGCCCGGGACAGGCAGTAGACGATGCCCGCGTCGCCGGCGTGCTCGCCGCGCACTAGCTCCAGCAGCTGCCGCGCGGGACTGGCCTTCGGCTCTATCCGGTACTGGATGTTGGGGCGGTCGAAGCTGGCCACGAAATGCCGGGCGTCCTGCAGCTTCAGCCGGGTGACGATCTCGGCGCGGGTCGCGCTGGTGGCGGTCGCCGTCAGCGCGACGCGGGGCACCGACGGCCATCGCTCGTGCAGCTGCGAGAGCGTGAGGTAGTCGGGCCGGAAATCGTGCCCCCACTGGGACACGCAGTGCGCCTCGTCGATGGCGAAGAGGGAGATCTGGCCGCGATCCAGCAGCCGCAGCGCCGACTCCGCGCGCAGCCGTTCCGGCGCCAGGTACAGCAAGTCCAGCTCGCCAGCCAGAAAGGCGGACTCCACCAGGCGGCGGTCGGCGTAGTCCTGAGTGGAGTTGAGGAACCCGGCCCGCAGCCCGAGCGCCGTCAGGGCGTCGACCTGGTCCTGCATGAGGGCGATGAGCGGCGAGATGACCACGCCGGTGCCCGGCCGGACCAGCGCCGGGATCTGGTAGCACAGCGACTTGCCGCCGCCGGTCGGCATTAGCACGAGCGCGTCGCCGCCGCCAGTGACGTGGTCGATGACCTGCTGCTGCGCTCCGCGGAACGAGTCATAGCCGAAAACGCGGTGCAGCACCCCCAGTGCGCCGGCCAGCTGCGGGCCCGTTCCGGGAGAAGCCACCGGGCGATTCTATGTGCGATCCGTCAGCACGCCAGCGTCAGCACGCCGGACAGGGCCGCCACGGCCCGGGCGGTATGCCTGGTCACGGCGGCCTGGCTGATTCCCATGGCCGAGGCAACCTGCGCGGCCGGGAGATCCAGGTAGAACCTGAGCACCAGGGCCTCTCGCTGCCTCGGCGGGAGCCCCTGCAGGGCGGAGATCACCGGTGCGCGCTCCGGCTGCGGGCTGGCGCCGCGTCCGGGCTCGCTCAGGCCGGCCAGCGTCCGGCGCTGCCGGATCGGCCGCGACCGCCGCACCACGGACTGGTGCAGGAAGCACAGCGCCTGGTCGCGGTCCCGCAGCCGCCGCCAGGCCGCATGCATGGCGATGAAGGAATCTTGCGCCACTTCCTCGGCGGCGCCGACATCGCCGGTCAGCAGGACCGCCAGCCGGACTACCGAGCGGTACTGGGCCGCGTAGAGCGCGCTGACCTCCTGGTCCGCATCCAGCTCCGCCGGGGCGAGGCGAGGGCCGACCCCGGGGCCTCTCCCGCTGCCCCTCGCCGGCCCCCGGCGGCGAGGGGTCAGCGGGATGGCCACGTGCGCATCGTCACGGGAACGGCTGACTCAGCGGCTAACATGCGGTCAGCATAGGAAGATATCGTCATGGATGTCAAGATAGTGCTATCTGAATCAAGGGCTTAGGGTTGTCTAGGTGAATCTAAGAGAAGAAAAAAGATCACTTCGTCCAGCAGGTGCCGCTCTGGGCCGGGTGGCCGCTGGATTCTTCTGATCTCTTCCGGCAGGATGTGGATATGTCAGGTGAGGACTGGAAGCGGCTCGGCGATTATGTGGTCGCGAGGCGCATCGCGCTCGGGATGCGGGACCGGCGCGCGCTGGCTGCCGCGACGGGCGTAACCGATCGAACGCTCGGAAAGCTCGAGAACGGCAGGCGCGTGTCCCCCAGCACTCTCGGGGCGGTCGAGAACCATCTGGGCTGGGCCCCCGGGTCATGCCGCCGCATCCTGGCCGGCCGTGAGCCGGTCATGCTGGCGGCCGCCGCGGGCCATCCCCAGTTCGACGACCCGACGCTGCAGTACATCGCCGAGACGCCCGGGCTGCCCGCCGACGTGGTGCGCGGGCTGATCGCGCTGGCTCGCAACTGGCGTGATCAGGAGGACGGAGAGCACGAGCAGGAGCGCCGCCGCGCCTAGAGACACACCCGGATGCCCAGCAGGGTGATGCACCCGCTCCCGCCGCCTCCGGACGGCGACGGCGACGGCGCGGGGGTCGGAGCCGCGGACCGGGCCGGAGAGATGGACGGCGCCGGGGAAGGCGACCGTGACGGCCGGGGCGCGGGCGAGGTGCGCTCGGGCGCCGGCGACGTGCGCTCGGGCGCCGGCGAGGTATGGTGCGGGGCCGGCGAGGTGCGGCCCGGTTCCGGCGAGGTACTGCCCGGGACCTGCGCCGCGACCGACGGGGTCACCGCCGGAGGCTGCGCCTGGTTCCGGTGCCGGGCCGGGCCGCTGCCGTGCTGGCCGGGCCGGGTGGTGCTGTGCGCGGGCGGCAAGGACGAGACGTGCTGGTGCGGGGCCGGCATCAGGAATACCGCGGCGGCCCCGCCGCCGACCACGAGCGTCGTCGCCGCGGTGGCCGTCCATACCGCCGGGCGGGCGCCCAGCGCCTTCACGGCTGACCACACGCCTCGTCCCAGCGCCACCAGCAGCGCCACCCCGAGCGGCGGTAGCCCGGCCCGCCATCCGGCGCGCCGGGAGGCGCGGATCGCCTTCCGCACGGTCGCCCGCGCGCAGCCGGCGTCCAGCGCCTGCGATACGTAGATCACCAGGTCGCCCCGGGGGCTGCGGTGGACGACGGCCCGGAGCCCGGTCGGCAGGGTAACCCGCTCGATGCGGATCACGAGACGCTCCGGAGCCCCGATGCCACGTGCCGGATCGCGGTCCACCATTCCCGCGGATCGCCGCCCTCGTCGCCGATCACCGCGATCACCTCGCGCCCGTCGACGTCAAGGTGCACGGGGGTGCCGTCGTGGTCCGCATCCCAGGCCGCGGCGACCAGCGGCCGCGGCACCGGCACGGCCGGCGCCGGATCGCTCAGCGCTGCCCCGGCCGCCTCGGCGATCTTCTCGAACACGTCGACCCGTCGCTGCAGCTCAGCCTGGCTTTCCCTGGCCTCCGCGACCTCCTGCTCAAGCCGCCGCAGGCGACGTCTTCCCTGCCACACGGCCCTCGCAGACCTCCCTCAAGCCCCACATCCGCTTAGCCCGATGGCGCCACCCCGGCCGGCTCATGAACCCGCGTAGCTTACCCCTCATCGCGCCACCGCCGATGCCCTTACCCGCCTGGCACCACCTCACACACCGGCGGAAGCAGCCGCGCCGCAAAAGCGTTAGGCAGCTGGGATGTTTTCTGACCATCCTTTGTACCTACCGCTCTTGCCGCGCCGCCGCGCCCGCCATGGAGACCGCCGCCTTGACATCCCAGCTTGCCGCGCTGCGCGCTCGCCTGCCCGGGCTGATGCTTCGCGATCAGCGCCGGCTGGACCGGCGCGCGGAGAAGGCGGCGGGCTTGCGCGATACCGCGGCGCGGGAGCAGGCACTCGGCCAGGTCAACGCGGAGATCGAGGCCGCCGCGGCCCGGGTGGAGGCGCGCAGGCGGGCCGTGCCCGCGGTCTCCTACCCGCCCGAGCTCCCGGTCAGCCAGCTGAAGGACAAGATCGCCGAGGTCATCCGCGATCACCAGGTGGTGATCATCGCGGGGGAAACGGGTTCCGGCAAGACCACGCAGCTGCCGAAGATCTGCCTGGAACTCGGCCGCGGGATAACCGGCCAGATCGGCCACACCCAGCCGCGGCGGATCGCGGCCCGCACCGTGGCGGAGCGGATCGCCGCCGAGCTTGGGACCGAGCTCGGCGCGGCGATCGGCTACAAGGTGCGCTTCAGCGACCACTCCAGCGACGACACCGTGGTCAAGCTGATGACGGACGGCATCCTGCTGGCCGAGATGCAGCGCGACCGGCAGTTGCTGCGCTACGACACCCTGATCATCGACGAGGCGCACGAGCGCAGCCTGAACATTGACTTCATCCTCGGCTACCTGCGGCAGCTGCTGCCCAGCCGGCCGGACCTGAAGGTCATCATCACCTCGGCCACGATCGACTCCGAGCGCTTCAGCCAGCATTTTGCCGAAGGCGAATCAAATAGGCACAGCGCCGAAGGCGAATCAAATAGGCATAGCGCCGAAGGCGAATCAGGCCAGCACTACGGGGGGCGCCGGTGATCGAGGTGTCGGGGCGCACCTACCCGGTCGAGGTGCGGTACCGGCCGCTGTCCGATCCGGACCGCCCCGACGACGAGCCGAGAGACCAGGTGCAGGGCATCTGCGACGCGGTGGCGGAGCTGCGCGCGGAAGGGCCCGGCGACATCCTGGTCTTCCTCAGCGGCGAGCGGGAGATCAGGGACACGGCCGATGCGCTGGCCGGCGCCGACGGCCTGGAGGTACTGCCGCTCTATGCCCGGCTGTCGGCGGCCGAGCAGCACCGGGTTTTCCAGCCGCACAGCGGCCGGCGGGTGGTGCTGGCGACCAACGTCGCGGAGACCTCGCTGACCGTCCCCGGCATCAAGTACGTGATCGATCCGGGTACCGCGCGGATCTCCCGGTACAGCCTCCGCACGAAGGTCCAGCGGCTGCCGATCGAGCCGGTCTCCCAGGCGTCCGCGAACCAGCGGAAGGGCCGCTGCGGCCGCACGTCCGACGGCGTCTGCATCCGGCTCTACACCGCCGAGGACTTCAGCTCGCGGCCGGAGTTCACCGACCCCGAGATACTGCGCACCAATCTCGCCTCCGTCATCTTGCAGATGGCATCCCTGGACCTGGGCGAGGTGGCGGACTTCCCATTCGTCGACCCGCCGGACGCCAGGAACGTCGCCGACGGCGTCCGGCTGCTGGAAGAGCTCAGTGCCGTCTCCCCCGGCCGCGGCCGCCCCCGGCTCACCGACGTGGGACGGAAGCTCGCCCGGCTGCCGGTCGACCCGCGGCTGGGCCGGATGATCCTGGAGGCCGGCCGGAACGGCTGCGCCCGCGAGGTCCTGATCATTACCGCGGCGCTGTCCATCCAGGATCCGCGGGAACGGCCCGCGGAGGCCCGCGAGGCGGCGGACGCCATGCACGCGCGCTTCGCCGAGCCCGGGTCTGACTTCCTGGCCTTCCTCAGCCTGTGGGACTACCTCGGCGACCAGCAGCGCGAGCTGTCGGGATCGGCGTTCCGCCGGATGTGCCGCCGCGAGTACCTGCATTACCTGCGGGTGCGGGAATGGCAGGACCTCTGCGGCCAGCTCCGGCAGGCGGCCAGGGAGCTTGGCGTCGTCGGCGGCCCCGATCGCGGCGCCCGCGAGCGGGCCGGCGAGACGGGGGCGCGATTCGCGCCGGATCTCGCTGACCGCGTGCATATATCGCTGCTGGCGGGCCTGCTGTCGCAGATCGGGATGAAGGACGCCGAGCAGAAGCCGGGCGCTCCGCGGCGGCGCGGGCTGACCGAGTTCGCCGGCGCCCGGGGCGCTCGTTTCGCCATCTTCCCCGGCTCCGCGCTGGCCCGGAAGCCGCCGCCGTGGGTGGTTGCGGCCGAGCTGGTCGAGACGTCCCGGCTGTGGGCCAGGACCGCGGCCCGGATCGAGCCCGAATGGGCGGAGCCGCTGGCCGCGCACCTGGTCCGGCGCAGCTACAGCGATCCGCACTGGGACGCCGGCCGCAGCGCGGTGATGGCATCGGAGAAGGTAACGCTGTACGGCCTGCCGATCGTCGCGGCGCGGCCGGTCGGCTACTCCTCGGTCGACCCGGCGGCGTCCCGCGCGCTGTTCATCCAGCACGCCCTGGTGGAAGGCGACTGGCAGACCCACCACCGGTTCTTCGCCCGCAACCAGCGGATGCTCGCGGAGGCCGGGGATCTGGAGCGCCGGGCCAGGCGGCGCGGCATCGTCGCTGACGACGCCGCGGTGTTCGAGTTCTACGACCGGCGGATTCCCGCGGACGTGACCTCCGGCCGGCATTTCGACCGCTGGTGGAAGGAAGCGCGGGCGGCTGACCCGGACCTGCTCACCCTGTCGCCCGCCGACCTGGTCAGCCCGGACGCCGACGAGGTCCGGCCCGGCCGACTATCCGAGCCGCTGGGGCGAGTTCCCGCTGTCGTATGAGTTCGCTCCCGGCGAGCCGGACGACGGGGTGACCGTGGACATCCCGCTGACGGCGCTCAACCAGGTGCCCGACGGGGAGTTCGGCTGGCTAGTGCCCGGCCTGCGCGAGGAACTGGTGACCGAGCTGATCCGGTCCCTGCCCAAGCAGCTGCGCCGGAACTTCGTGCCCGCCCCGGAAACGGCCCGCACGGTGCTGGCCCGGCTGGATCCCGGTCCCGGCGACCTGCTGGATGCGCTGGCGGCGGAACTCGGCCGGATCGGCGGCGTGGTGATCCCGCGAACCGCCTTTGACCTGTCCCGGCTGCCCGCGCACCTGAGGTTCACGTTCCGGGTGACCGACTCCGGCCGCGTGCTGGCGGCCGGCAAGGACCTGGGCGCGCTGCGGCAGCAGCTACGGCCCCGGCTGCAGGCGGCGCTGGCCGAGGCGGCCCGCGGCATCACCCGCAGCGGGCTCCGGACCTGGGACTTCGGCGCGCTGCCGCGGTCATTCTCGGACGGGCAGGTGCGGGCGTACCCGGCGCTGGCGGACGCCGGCGACGCGGTCGACATCCGGCTGTTCGAGACCGAGGCGCAGGCCAGCGAGGCGATGCGGCTGGGGACCCGCCGCCTGCTGCTGCTGCAGGTGCCCTCGGGCGTGCGCGCCGTCGCCAGCCGGCTGCCGGTCAGCGCCAAGCTGGCCATGAGCCGGCACCCGTACCCGGACACCGACGCACTGCTGGCGGACTGCGCGGCCTGCGCGGCGGACCAGGTCATCGCGGACGCGGGCGGTCCCGCCTGGGACGCCGACGGCTTCGCGCGCTTGCTGGAGACAGCCCGGTCGCGGCTGGCCAGCGACGCCGTCGGGGTGGTCGGCGCGGTCGCGCGGGTGCTGGCTGAGGCACATGCGGTCGAGACCGGGCTTGATCGCGCGCCCGGCCCGGCACTGGCACCGGCGTTCGCCGACATGCGCGCCCAGCTTTCCGCGCTTATCTACCCGGGGTTCATCGCCGAGACCGGCTCGCGGCGGCTGCCCGACCTGCTCCGCTACCTGCGGGCCATGAACCGGCGGCTGGAGAAGGCGCCGTCCGATCCGGGCCGGGACGCGGACCGGATGGCCGCCGTGCACCGGGTGACCGACGCCTACCGGCACGCGCTGGGCGAGCTCGCGGCCTCCGGGCGCGGCCATGCGGACGCCCGGGCGGTCCGCTGGATGATCGAGGAACTGCGGGTCAGCCTCTTCGCGCAGGCGCTCGGCACCCCGGGGCCCGTTTCCGAACGGAGGATCCAGACGGCACTGGACCGGCTGTCCGCCTGAGCCGGGCCGCGGTACTCCGGCCCTGACCTGGCCGGCAGCGGCAGATCCCGGCTATGTCCGCGGTCAGGCCCAATGCCGCCGCGGTGGGTTCCGGTATCGTCGCCCGGGTGAGCCGGGTCTCAGTCATAGGTGTTCCGAGCAGCGCGGCCAGCTATGCGGCCGGGCAGGACCTGGCGCCTGCGGCATTGCGCTCGGCTGGCTTGCTCGAGCAGCTCCGGGGATCAGGGCTGGAGGTCCATGACGACGGGGACCTGCCGCATCAGGCCTGGAGACCGGATCGGGATCACCCGCTGGCCCAGAACGCCGGTCCGGCGACTGCGTCGCTGCGGCAGCTGGCCGGCCGCTTGAGCCGCTGCTGGCGCGCGGCGACCTTGCTCTCGTGCTCGGCGGCAACTGCACGATCGCACTCGCGGTGATGGCGGCTTTGCGGCACCTGGGGGCAGGCGCTCCCGGATTGCTGTACCTCGACCGCCATTACGACATCAACACCCCGGAAAGCACCACGGACGGGGCGCTGGACTGGATGGGGCTCGCGCACGCGCTGGCCCTGCCCGGTTGCGTGGACTCCGTCACCGATGCGTTCGGGCCCCGGCCGCTGCTCGAGCCGTACCAGGTGGCATGGCTCGGGGTCGAGCCACGGATGGCTACCGGCTGGGAGCGCGAGCAGGCTGACCGGCTCGGTTTGCAGGTAACCACCAGCGAGGCATTCGCCGCCGATCCAGCCGGTGCCGCCCGGGCCGCACTTGACCATCTCCCGCCTGGTCCGCTCGCCGTTCACATCGACGTTGACGTCCTCGACTTCATCGATGCCCCGCTGGCGGAGAATACTGACTGCCGCAACACCGGACCTACCCTCGACCAGGCCGTAACGGCGCTCCAGCTGGCCGCGCGAGATCCGCGGGTGCGAGCGCTGTCGATCGGAGAACTCAACCCGACCCGATGCGCCGGCGACCCTGATGCCCTGCCCCGCTTCGCTGGCAGCATCGCCGGCATACTCGCCGCTGCGGCGTGAGGTGCCCCGTCAGGCCGAGACCAGGTCGCAGACGAAGATCAGGGTCTCGCCCGGCGCAATCGCGTCGCCCGCACCCCGGTCTCCGTAGGCGAGGTCCGGCGGAATGATCAGCTGGCGGCGGCCGCCGACCTTCATCCCGGCCACACCTTGGTCCCAGCCGGCGATGACCCGCCCGGCACCGAGCTGGAACTGGAGCGGAGCGCCATGGTTCCAGCTCGCGTCGAACTCCTCGCCAGTGGAAAACGCGACCCCGACATAGTGAACCTGCACCGTGTCGCCGGACTTCGCCACGGCGCCGTCGCCTTCCCAGATGTCGGTGATCTGCAGATCGGCCGGCGGCTCGCCACCGGCAAAGTCGACCTCAGGCCTCTCGATGCTCATGCTCGAATCTCCTTGCGTGGGTACCGTCGCCAGAATGTGCCGGCCCAGCGTAGCGGCCGGCCGGGGCGACTGCGGCCGCGAGCCGCCTGTCCCCGGAGCTGCGCTGCTCCCCCCGGCCGACCGCGGCCGACCGCGGCCGTTCGTGCTAGCCGGCGTCGTGGCAGCATGAACGGATGCGAACGGTGCGGACTCCCGAGGAGCGTTTCGCGGGCCTGCCGGATTTCGCGTACCCGCCGCGCTACGCCGAGGTCGGGGGGCTGCGGCTCGCCTTCACCGAAGCCGGGCCAGCCGACGGCGAGCCGGTGCTGCTGCTGCACGGCGAGCCGAGCTGGTCGTTTCTGTACCGTCGCGTGCTGGCGGTGCTCGCCGAGGCCGGGCTGCACGCGATCGCACCGGATCTGATCGGGTTCGGGCGGTCGGACAAGCCGGCCGAGATCGCCGATCACAGCTATGCGCGGCACGTCGAGTGGATCAGGGAATTCGCGTTCGACCGGCTTGACCTGCGCGGCCTGACCCTGGTCGGGCAGGACTGGGGCGGCCTGATCGGGCTGCGGCTGGTCGCCGAGCACCCGGACCGGTTCGCCCGGGTGGTGGCGGCCAACACCGGGCTGCCCACCGGTGACCAGCCGATGCCCGAGGTCTGGCTGCGGTTCCGTGATGTGGTGCGCACCGCACCGCGGCTGCAAATCGCACGGCTGGTGCAGTCCGGCTGCCAGCGGACGCTGTCCGGCGCCGAGCTGGCCGCCTACGACGCGCCCTTCCCGGACGAGAGCTTCATGGCCGGGCCGCGGGCGATGCCGGGCCTGGTGCCCACATCTCCGGACGATCCGGCGGCACCCGCCAACCGGGCCGCCTGGCGCCAGCTGGCCGCCTGGGACAAGCCATTCCTGGTGGCGTTCAGCGACCGCGATCCGATCACCGGCGCGGTGGCCCCGGTCTTGAAGCGCGCCGTTCCGGGCGCGGCGGGCATCGTGCACCCGGTGATCGAGGGTGCCGGGCACTTCCTGCAGGAGGACGCGGGCGAGCAGTTCGGTGCCGTGATCGCCGGCTTCGTGCACTCCCGCCCGGCCCTCACTTGATGAGCAGGACAAAGTAGAGCCGGGCGGGCCTTGAGCGTCCAGACCCGGTAGTCATACCAGGCAGCGGGTGCAGCGAAGACGAAGCACACGACCGCCCCGCCGACGTTGGAGATGGTCAGCTCGGCTACGCCCCCGGCTCCCATACCGGCCGCGAAGACCGCCCAGATTATGCCGCACAGGATCCGGTCACCGCTCATCCTGGGCGCTGGCCCGGACGGCAGTGAGTTCTTGGTGAGAATGCGGCCGCCGAGCGCGTGCACGACCGTCTTAGCGTGCCGCTTGCTCGGCGGCGGGATTTCCAGCCGCCAGGTGCTGCCGCCCGTGAAGATGATCGTCAGCGCCGCGACGTAGCCGGGGCCGAGCTCAACGGTCTGCAGCTGGCTGCGCGGAACCCGCGCGATCACCTCGGCCGGTTCCAGCAGGACCGCTTTCGCGGTCCTGAGCTTGACCAGCGCGACCTCCTGATCGGTGACCACGAGGAAAGCGACCTTGCCGAAAGGGGGCGTATCGGCCGGCCCGAGCTGAGGCTGGCTGCCGAGCATGATGCCCGCGGCCAGCGCGCTACCCTGCCTCCTGGCCAGGCCCGCCGCGAACCCAGGGCGATTGACCTTCACCCCGGCGAGCTGCCGCGTGCCCAGTAGTCCCGATGCGTCAATCGCCATCGCGTCCCTCCCCGTCCCAGGACGCACGGCGCCCGCCGCCCGGCCGACCGCGCCCCTGCCACACCAGCAGGCGGATCCCCCGGGCGGACAATCATGGCAGAGCAGCCCGCCAGGGCTCAACCGTCAATCCCGGCGCAGCTGCCCCAGCACGAGCGCGCTACCGCGATCAGGCGCCGGACCTGCGGCGCGCCACCCTGATGGCGCCAATCTGGACGACGAGCAGTACGCACATGATGACCGGAAGGATGACGGGCGGTGGTCCCCCGTGAGACGAGCCGGCGGCCGGCTTTCCGCTCCGGCGCCGGGCCGCGAAATGCGACACGCGCCGGTCAGTCAGGTGCGGTCACCTGCCCGCGGCCTAGTCGCAGCCCGAGGTTATGGTCGCGCTGCAGGTGGCAGCGCTCAGCACCGACAAGGTGCCGTCGTCTCCGTTGGGCACGTAGACCGTGCCGTTGGCCTGGTCCACGGTGACCCAGCGTGGTGCGTTACCGGTGCGCAGCACCCGGGCGGGCCGCTGGCCGCAGCCCGAGATGACCGTCGCGTTGCAGCGGGCGGCAGCTAGCACCGAGACCGTGTCAGCGCTGACGTCCGACACATAGAGGGTGCGGGTCGCGGCGTTGAGCGCGACGCTATCGGGACCCTTGCCGACCCGCACCACGTGCGGCTTCTGACCGCAGCCCGAGGTGACCCTGGCGTAGCACGTGGCTATGTCGATCATTGACAGGGTGTTGTCAGCCCAGTTGGCCACGTACAGGGTCCTGGTGGCCTGATCGATCGCGAACGCCACGTTGTAGTTGGCCGATCCGGTGCCGACGGTCACGGCCGGCGGCTTCCGGCGGCAGCCCGAGGTGGTCATGGCGTTGCAGGCCGCCCCGTTGATCACCGACACGCCCCCAGCGCCACTCGGCGCGATCGTGGCCGCGTAGACGGTGTCGGTGCGCTGGTCCACCGCTACGCCGGCCGGGCCTTTGCCGATCTTGATGGTCGCCGGGGCCTTCCGGCAGCCCGACGTGACCGTCGCGTTGCAGGTCCGCCCGTCGATAACGGACACCTTGGTTCCCGCTCCGTTGCCCCAGTCCGCCACGTAGACGGTGCCGGTCGCCTCGTTCACGGCCACGTCGACCGGGTTGGACCCGGCTCGCACGGCCGGCGGCTTCCGGCGGCAGCCGGAGGCGTTCCCGGCGTTGCAGGTCGCGCCATCAATGACCGACACGGTGTTGCTGGTGGAATTGACGACATAAATCGTGTCAGTGGCCTGGTCAAGGGCGATCGCGCCCGGCCCGAAGCCGACCGGTACAGAGGGCACGTTGCTGGCGCAGCCGGAGCCCCGGAGCGCATTGCACGTCGCGGTGTTGAGCACCGACACGGTGCCGGCAATGTTGTTTTCCGGGTCGCTGATGGCGTACAGCGTATGGGTCGCGGAATCCAGCACGGTGTTCTGCGGATTGGTGCCCACGTTGGCCGTCCTGGGCGGCGGGGCGGATGGCGACGTCGATGGGGTGGCGCTGCCACCCGGGGCATTGCGGCCGCTAGCGCTGCACGCACCGAGCAGCGCCAGGAGAAGGCTGAGCGCAGCCTGGCACGCTGCGCGCCGGGCCGTGCGGCGCTGGCCGGTGATCATGGGAAGCTGCCACGGCGGCGGTGAGAACGTCCGGGCTCGCCGCGCTGAGACGGAGCCGCCCCCGGCGCAGGGATAACTGTTCGGGTTGTTCCCGCCGTGCGGACGGGCCGTTCGGGCAGGATCGAGATCGCGGCGCCGAATGCGCTGGTGATGTAGATGGTGCGGTTGGCGGGGTCGATGGCGATGGCGCTGGGGACGCTGCCGACGGCGACTCTCGGCGGGTTCCGCTCAGGGGCCGGGCGGGCGACGTTGATGACCGACACGGTGGCGTCCTGGGCGTTGGCCGTGTAGACGGTGCGGGTGGAGGAGTCGAAGGCGATGCCGTTAGGGGCCCGGCCGACGCCGGGCAGGGCCGGCGGGATCTGGCCGCAGCCCGAATGGCTGGTGGCGTCGCAGTTGGCGCCGTTGATGACTGAGAGGCTGGCCGGGCCGTCGCCGCCGTTGTTGTTGGCCACGTAGATGATGTTGGCGGCCTGGTTGACGGTGATCCCCCACGGGACGGGGCCGACGGTGACCGTCGCTGGTTTCCGGCCACAGCCGGTGTGCCGGGTGCCGTTGCAGGTGGCGCCGTTGATCACCGACACGGTGTTCCCGGTGAAGTTCCCGAAGTTGGTCACGTAGATGGTGTCGGTGGCCCGGTCGACGGCGACGCCGATCGGGTTCTTGCCGACGGTGACCTTCGGCGGCCGCTGGCCGCAGCCGGAGTGCCGGCGGGCGTTGCAGGTGGCGGCGTTGATCACCGAGACGGTCCGGCCGCCCTGGTTAGTCACGTAGACGGTGCTGGTGGCCTGGTCGACGGCGATCCCGGCCGGGCCGGAGCCGACGGCGACCGCGGGCGGGGTCTGCCCGCAGCCGGAGCGCCGATGAGCGTTGCACGTGGCGCCGTTGATGACCGAGACCGTGCCCGCGCCGCCGTTGGCCACGTAGACCGTATCGGTGGCCCGGTCGACGGCGATCCCGGCCGGGCCGGCGCCGACGCCGATGGTGGCTGCGGGCCGCGTACAGCCGGTCCGGCGGCGGGCGTTGCAGGTGGCGGCGTTGATCACCGAGACCGTGTTTCCGCGGCCAGGGAAGAGGCTGCCGCCGCCGTTGGCGACGTAGACGGTGCCGGTCGCCCGGTTGACCGCGATCGCGTCCGGCCCCGCGCCGACGGCGGCGGTGGGCGCCTCATGACGGCAGCCCCGGCGGCTGACGGCACTGCACCTGGCGGCCCTGATCACCGAGACGGTGCTGTCGGTGAAGTTGGCGGCGTAGATGGTGCCGGTGGCCGGGTCGGTGAGCACCGCCTGCGGGCCCTTGCCGACCTGGGAGGCGGCCGGGCGGCGGCGGCAGCCGGACCCGTTTGAGGCGTTGCAGGTCGCGGAGTTGAGAGCGGACATCGTGTCGTCCTGGTTGTTGACGACGAAGACAGTGTGGAGCGCCCGGTCGACCGTCAGTGCCCAGGGGCGGAATCCAACCGGGACCGTTGTGGTGCGCTGGCCGCAGCCGGAATGCCGGCGGGCGTTGCAGGTGGCGGTGTTGATCACCGAGACGGTCGAGTCGGTGTTGTTGGCGGTATAGGCGGTGCGGGTGGCCTGATCGACGGCGATCCAGAACGGCCCGTGCCCGACCCTGACCGTCGCCGGGGTCTGCCCGCAGCCGGAATGCCGGCGCGCGTTGCAGGTAGCCCCATTGAGCACCGAGACGGTGTCACCGTTGTTGTTGTCGGCGCCGTCGTTGACCGTGTACACGGTGTCGGTGGCCTGATCGACAGCGACGCCGTCCGGGCCGCCCCCGACGCGCACCCTCCGCGGCCGCTGGCTGCAGCCCGAATGCTGCTGGGCATTGCAGATCGCGCCGTTAATAACAGCCACGGTGTGGCCCTGGCCGGAGAAATTGTCGCCGGTGTTGGCCACATACACAGTCTCGGTAGCCTGATCCACCGCCAGGGCTATCGGGCCGCCCGGGTCCCTGATGCTGGCCGGGACCTGCCCGCAGCCCGAGCGCTGGACCGCGTTGCAGGTCCGCGCATTGATCACCGAGATCGTATTATCGCCGATGTCGGCCACGTAAAGCGTGCCGGTGGCGGCATCGAAGGCGATCCCCTGCGGACTCGCGCCCGCCGGCAGCCCGATCTCCAGGACCCGCTGATCGCAGCCTGCCGTGTTCCCGGCATTGCAGGCCGCGGTATTGATCACCGAGACCGAGCTGGCGTTCTGGTTGCTGGAGTACAGGGTGCGGGTAGCCGGGTCGACGGCCAGCCCGTCGGGACCGTTCCCCACCGAGACCGCCGGCGGCAGCCTGACGGCGCGCGGTCGGCCGCCGCCCAGCAGGCTCCGGGCACGGCCGGCCACCCGGCTCGGCCTGAGCCGGACGGCTGGCCTGGCCCGTCGATGCGGACGCGGCCGGCGTCCAGGTCATGGTTCCCGCCATGACGAGAGCCGTTACGGCCGCCAGTGCGGCATTTCGCCGGACCGGCCAGCGGCCGGAATCTCTGTCCGGATGCGCCGGTGTATGAGTGGCACTGTTACGAGACATCGCGATGCCCTTCCTGGATAGAGATCCTGGCGACGACGGTATTTTTGAATCGATAACGTGGTCATCAGTGCCACCACTGAAATTGCCCGGCGAGACGATAAGGCGGCCATTCGGGCTGGCGCGCGCCTGGCACCACCAGACCGTTCTTCCGGCCCAGCGCGAATAAGTCAGCGCGAATAAGTCAGCGCGAGTGGGTCAGGTGACCGGAACGTCGGCGCGGATGCACGTCGGGCCGCCGCGCGGGCTAGCCACGGTCAGGCGGCCGCCGGCGACCTCGACCCGGTCAGCCAGCCCGCGCAGGCCGCGAGAACCAGGAAGCATCGCACCGCCCCGGCCATCGTCGAGCACGCTCATCGTCAGGTGACCGCCGTCGAGGCGCACCTGCACGGTTGCCGTCGTTGCGCGGGCATGCCGGGCGATGTTGGCCAGGCATTCGGCGCAGAAGAAATAGGCCAGTGCCCGTTGTTCTTCCGGCAGCCCGTCCAGCGGGCCGCTGGTGGCAAGTTTCACGGGCATCGGCATGCCGTCGGCAAGGTCGCGCAGGACTTTCTCGATCGGGCGCGCAGCGAGTGCGCCGGGGAACAGGCCCTGGGCGAGCCGGGCGAGGTCGTCCAGCGCGACGGCGAGCTGACCGCGGATCTCCTCGGCGGCCTGGTCGGAAAGTCCGGCCAGCGCCTGGTCGACCCGTTGCAGCCGGCCAGCCGCCCCGGCGCGCAGCCGGGCCTCCAGGGTCCGCCGCTCACCGTCGGCAGCGGTGAGCAGCCTTCGGCGGGACTCCCGGACCGCGGCTGCTTGCTGGCGAACTTCGGCACCGAGGCGCGCGTTGTCCAGCGCCAGCGCAGCGGCTCTCGCCGCGGCCTGGGCCAGCGCCGGCCCGGCCGCAGCCGTCGCTCCGTGCAGCAACGCGACCTCGCCACCATCCGGTGCAGCCGCCCGGGTCACCCGCCCGTCATCGAAACTGCCATCAGCGGGCGGAGCACTAACGGGCACGCCCCGCTCGTCGAACCAGCCCAGCCCCGGAACCGCGTAACGTACCTCGAGCTGCGGATCAGCGAGCGCATCGGCCAGCAGGGCAGACACCGGGGCGGCCGCACGCTCGAGCGGGCCGAGCTCGACGACCAGAGCGCTGATCGCGCCATGCAGCCAGCCGTCCCGAATCGAGCCGGCCGCAAGCACGACCGCGGTGGCGAGCAGCGCCAGATCGTTACCGAGCTGCACGGCTGTCCCGGCCGCGACGCCGGCCGCTGCAAGGGACCAGACAACCGCCAGCGCAGTGGCGCAGACCGCGGCCGCGGTCATGCCCGGCCGGCGGTCGGCCGGGGCACGCCGGGCACCCCGGGCGCCGACGATTGCGAGCACGGCCATCAGCGCGGCGGTGACCAGGCCGGCCGCCGGAGCGGGCAGCAGCACGGCGAGGTAGCCGCCGAGGATCAGCAACCGCACGCCGCGGGCCTGCCGCGGCTGGCTGAGCCCGCGCGCGAGCAGGTGCACCAGGAAGCCGCGGTAAGCGAGCGCCGCCACGTCACCCGGGTACGCGGGCAGGCCGGGGACGGCGGCGGCAGCGGTGCCGGCGAACCAGCTCGCAGCCGTCGCCAGGCTGAGCAATCCGCTTCCGCGGTCGGTCGCCAGCAGCCAGGCTCCGGTCAGCGCGAAACCAGCGCCGACCGCGTAGTCGGCCCCGGTCAGCAGGGTCGCTGAGCTCGGGCTGGCAAGCTCAGCGAGGACACCGGCCGCGAGTACGGCTGCGCAGCCGACCGCTGCGGTCAGCTGACCTTGCGCCATGGGTGGGCGGTGTAGATGACCCGGCTCCCCGTGTCCTGGACGTGCACGATGCTGAAGGTCAGCTGCCCGTCGAAGTAGCTCCAGCGCACCGTCTCAGGGGTCGTGCCCGTGTACGCATCCCAGATGAACGTGACCTCGTCGCCCTTCACTATGTAGCGGCCCCGGTAAAAGGGCTGGTCGGCCTGCACGGGTTTCTGGGTCTGATAGACCTTCCCGTCGGTGTACAGGTGCCAGGTGTAGGTGACCGCTGTGTTCCAGTCGGCGCCGTACTGACCACCAGCCCGCCAGTCGGCCACGGTGACGGTCGTGACGTAGGTGCCTGGAGGGATGGTCGCGCCTGTAGTTTGTCCTGATCCGCCGGGGACGCTGAGGCGATGCAGCGCGATCGCCTGCGCGGCCGTGCTCGCCGTGCGGCACGCCGGGGGCAGCGGATTAGGGCTCAGCTGCGGCCCGGTGCCGGGGACAGCTGCCCTGATCATCCGGACCATGGCGGTGACCCGGGCGCCGGCGGGCACGGCGCCTCTCGTTTCCCGCGCCAGGTCGGCGAGCTGAGCGGGCGACGGCTGGTCGATGATGAGGCCACCCCGGCAGAATCCGGCGAGTTCCTGGCTCTCGCGGGCCGGCACCTGCCGGGCGTGTACGAGGGTGTCGGCGGCCGCCTGCCGGATCGCGGCCTGCTGCGCCGCGGTGAGCGCGCGCCAGGCGGCCTGGGTGGCGACGATCGTCTCGAACTTGGGGATCACTGCGTAGGACGTCAGGTAGGAGGCGTCGGCGTTGTAGGAGTTGGCCAGTATGTATTCGGGCGACGTCTCCAGGCCAGCGACCGATCCTGACCGCAGCATGCGGCTGACCTGGCTAGCGGACTCACGTTGCACGGCCCGGGCGCCGATCGCCCTGACGAACGCGGCGGTCTCGGGGTTGTCGGTGATCCGCAACCGGATCCCGTTGAAGGCAGACGGCGCGATCAATGGCCGGGTCGACAGGATCTGACGCGGCTCAGTGGGGATCAGCCCGATGCCGACCAGCCCGAGTGCTGACACCTGGCTGAGCATGGTATTGGCCAGCGGACTCGATGCCAGCAGCTCGCTGGCCCGGACCGTCGTCATGAGAAATGGTGCATCGAGTGCCTGAAAACCGGGGACTCCCGCTGCCGCGAAGTCGCGCGCTGGCTGGTAGCTGAAGCTCACCTGGCCTGCTCGGAGTGCGGCGACGAGCCGTGCTTCGTTCGCGGGAAGGGTGCTGGGATAGGTACTGGAGTCGACGACCACTTTCAGCGTCCCGTGCGAGCGCCGCGTCACATCCCGGGCGAAGAAGAGGCCATCAGGATTACCCTCATCCGGCATCTGGAGCCGGATGACAGTCGCGGCGTGGCGCACAGCGCCCGCCTTGTCGATCGTCGGCAGCCCCCCGCAGGCGGCCGGCCCGATCAGGGCAGCGGCAACCGCGGCCGCGATCACCGATCTCCGTAACGTTTGGCTCATGCTGGTCACGCTGCCTGATCTCAGCCCGCGGGACATCAGTGCGGACACCGAACTCCGCCGCCGCTAGCTGCACAATGGCCGCTGCTTGCCGGTACCGTCAAGCCCTGCCAGGCTCCTTTGCATGGGAGCGGGCACGCGCGCTGCTCTCCTGGCGGGGACCCTGCCAGTAGTGGCGCTGGGGATCGAGACGTCACGGCTGGCGGCCGCGCATGCCGACGCCGCGCTCGGCGGCGGCGCGCCATGGGAAAGCGCCGTGCAGGTGGGCGCGGCGGCCGCCGCGATTGCCGCCGGGATGGTCCTGGTCCTGAACCGCCGCGTGAAAGCATGCGGTGCCCTGCTCGCGCTGACCGGTCCGGCGATTCTGCTGGCCCAGGTGCCGGTCCCGGATGCCAGCTCGGCGCTGCTGTTCACGGCCGCGCTCGCGGGCGGCTCGCTGGCCCCGGCGCTGGCCGGCTCAGCGGCCCTGACCTGCCCGGTCGCGCGGCTGCGCCGCTTCGACTGGGCCCTCGTCGCGCTCAGCCTGGCCACCGCCGGGGTCATCCGCGGCCTGCTGCCGGCCGCCGTGTTCGACCCGCGGGAAACCGGGTGCTTCGAGTGCCCGGCCAATCTGACGGAGATCCGCGCCGACCCGTCGCTGTACCCGGATCTCGTGCACTGGGGACTGATCCTCACCATCGCGTGGGGAACTGGCCTGGCCGTGCGGACGGTCTGGCGATGGCTGCGCGCGCCCCGCGTCGTCCGCCTGGTGAATGCCCCGCTCGTCCTGGGCGGAGCCGCGATCTCCCTACTCGCGGCGGCCGGCGCAGTGCATGCACTGCGGCTGCCGACGCCAGAGATAGACACCACGCTGCGGACCTGGTGGCTGGCCCAATGCGGCCTGGTTGCCCTGATGGCGGCCGGTGTCGGGGCCAGCGGGCTGCGCGCCCGCCGGCTGGCCGGGAAGGTCACCGAGGTCGTGCTCGCGGCGGCCCCGGATGCCGGCTCGCTCACCAGGACCCTGGCGGCGAGCATCGACGACCCGGATCTCGCGCTCGTGTTCCCCGGAGATGACGGCGCCGTCGTCGATGCCGCCGGGCAACAAGTCTGCGAGCCAGATAGCTCACTGGCGGTCATCCGGATCACCCGCGCCGATGCCGCGGTCGCCGAGGTCCGCTACAGCGCGAGCCGGACCGGCGCATCGCACCAGCTGGCCACCGCGGTCAGGGCCGCCGGCCTGGGAATCGAGCACGCAGCAGCCCGGGCCCGGCTACTGGCCGAGCTCACCGAGCTCGCCGCCTCGCGGCTGCGGATCGTCGAGACGGGCGACGCCGAGCGGCGGCGCCTCGAACGCGACCTGCACGACGGCGCGCAGCAGCGACTGATCGCGCTGCAGGTACTGCTTCAGCTGGCGAGCTCAGCCGCGCCGCTCGCCATCAGTGCCGATTATCTGGCGGCGCGCCGGGAAGTAGGCGTCGCGCTCGAAGAGCTTCGCGATCTCGCCCACGGCATCCACCCGATCGCCCTGACCGACGCCGGCCTCCGGGCGGGCCTGCGCACACTCGCCGAGACTAGCCCGGTGCCCCTCATCATCCACGCGCCCGGCTCACGCCGGCCGCCGGCCGCGGCCGAGGCCGCGGCCTACCGGCTGGTCGCCGACACCGTGCTGATGGCGGGCCAGAGCTCAAGCCCGGCCACGGTAACAGCCACCCTCAGCGAATCCGGCAGCATGCTGCGCATCCGGCTGACCACCGACGGCATCGACGTGGCGGCCGGAGAGTACATTGTGGCCCGCGCGCAGGACCGCATCGTCGCGCTCGAAGGGTCGGTCATGCTGGCGAACGCAGGCGGCGGAATGGCGATCGAGGCGGTGATTCCGTGCGCGTCGTGATTGCCGAGGACATGGCGCTGCTGCGAGAAGGCCTCACGCGTCTGCTCGCCGACGCGGGCTTTGACGTGGCCGGCGGGGCCGGGGACCTGGCTGGCCTGCTCGACTTAGTCGCCCGCACGGCCCCGGACGTCGCGCTCATCGACATCAAGATGCCGCCCACGTACACCGACGAAGGACTGCAGGCGGCGACCACCATCCGCGAGCAGTACCCCGGCACCGCCGTGCTGCTGCTTTCGAGCTACCTGGAGTCGCGCTACGCGTCCGCGCTGCTGGAAAGCCATCCCGCCAGCTCCGGCTACCTGCTCAAGGAACGGGTCTACGATTCTGCCGTCCTGGGAGACGCCCTGCGCCGGGTGTCCGCCGGGCAATGCGTCATCGACCCGGCCATCGTCGCCCAACTGCTTAGCCGCAGCCGGGAACGCGGGCCCCTCGACGAGCTCACCGAACGAGAGCGAGAGATCCTCAGCCTCATGGCCGAAGGGCACTCGAACCACTCGATTTGCGGTCGTCTGGTTATTTCGCCGCGGACGGTCGAGTCGCATGTACGCAGCGTCTTCATGAAACTTGGCCTGGCTGATTCGGCCGACAGCAGCCGCCGCGTGCTCGCCGTCCTTACCTTTCTCCAAGCTTAATATTCCAGCCCAAGGCGGTCGCCGGCCTGCGGCCGGAGCCATCGCCAGGGAACCCGATCCCAAGGCATGTCTGGCCAGGTCAGGCGGCGGGCGAGCCACGCCGCCGTCCTGACCGCCCGTCAGTCAGCTGCGGCCCGGCGGGCGCGGGCCCGGCGCTTGCCCTCGTGCATCGCCTGCACCCGGGCGATCGGGATCTGATGGCCCTCCTCGATCAGGCCGGGGCTCAGCGACTGCGGCGCGGGCATCTGGCTGGCCCACGGATCGCGGCCGGCCAGCAGCGGCACGGCCGTGTGCACGGTGAAGTCACCCGGCGTTGCCCGGTCGAGGTCCTCCCAGGCCAGCGGGAAGGACACCGGCGCGCCCGGCCGGAGCCGCGGGCTGTACGCCGCCACGACGGTCGCGCCGCCGGCCCGGGTCGAGTCCAGGAACACCTTCCCGCCGCGGTCTTCCCGGATGAACGCCGTGGTGGCCAGCGCCGGGTCCAGCCGCTCGGCCCGGGCGGCGATCGCGCGGGTCGCCGCGGCCACCTCCTCCATCGTCGCGCCCGTATCGATGGGCACGAACACGTGCACGCCCTTCGCCCCGCTGGTCTTGACCGCGCCCGCCAGGCCGGCCTCGGCGAGGGCCCGGCGGACCAGGTGCGCGGCGCGGACGGCCAGCCCGAACGCGTCCCCTTCCGGCGGGTCGATGTCCAGCACGAGGTGCGTGGAGTGATCCGGCTGGCTGGCCCGGGCGAGCGCCAGGTGGTACTCCACCGCCCGCTGGTTGGCGAACCACAGCAGCGTGCGGCGGTCATCGCACAGCGCGTAGGACACCTCGCGCTTCGATGCCTCGGCCCAGACCGGCACCGTCCGGACCCACGGCGGCGTGTACTTGGGGACGTTCTTCTGCATGAACGGCGGCTGGCCGCGGAGCACCCGGATGACCGACAGCGGCCGGTCACGCAGCACCGGGATGATCCGGTCGGCCATCGCGTCCAGGTAATCCACCAGGTCCCGCTTGGTCGCGTCCGCGCCGTCGAACAGCGGCTGGTCGAGGTTGGTCAGCGGCACCCCGTCCCGCACCTCGCCGCCCTTCATCTGGCCACCTTCCCATTGATCCCGGGCGGACGCGAGACCGTGGCCGCACGAGACCGGGGCCGCACGAGACCGGGGCGGCGGCCAGCGCCCGGCCCGGCCTGGACCCGGGCCGGCCGGGCTGCGACGATGACGCATGTCGTCCTGCTGGCCACGGAACGAAAGGCGGTCGCCGATGTCGCTGGAGATCAAGCGGTTGCACCTGGCGTCGCTGCGCGGTCCGGATGGCCGCGAGTGGCCGGTGCACGGCTTCGTGGTCACCCACCCGGGCGGCGCGGTGCTGGTCGACACCGGCGTCGGCGGGCCGCAGCGGGTGCTGAACGACTGGCGGGTGGTGAACCGCTCGGTCGCGGACGCGCTCGCGGAGCTGGACCTGACCCCGGGCGACATCGGGCTGGTGATCAATACCCACCTGCACTTCGACCACTGCGGCCAGAATGCCGTTTTCCCGCACGCCGCGTGCTACGTCCAGCGCGGCGAGCTGGACCGCTCGAAGCGCGAGGAACCGGAGCTGTACGACTGGTTTGACTTCATGAACGCGCGCTTCGAACTGCTGGACGGGGACGCCGAGGTGCTGCCCGGCCTGTCCGTCATCACCACTCCCGGGCACACCGTGGGCCACCAGTCCGTGCTCGTCCAGTCCCCCGGCGGGGCGCCCGACCTGCTGATCGGCGATGCGGCCTACACCCCGCGCCAGTACGCGGGCCCGCCCGGCCAGGACCTGCCGCCCGGCCAGGCGAGCGACCTGAGCGCGTGGCAGGACTCGCTCGGACGAATGCGGTCGCTGCGGCCCGCGCGGGTGCACTTCTGCCATCACACGGATGTGCTGCACGCCTGACGCTCGTTCATGCTTATTGCTTTTCCGGTCCGGCCGCGGCCGCGCTGCCCGGGCCCTCACCGATCGGCGAACACGCCCTCGCCGTTTTCGTACGCGTAGACCTCGTCGCCGGCGATCAGCGCCCGCTGCGCCCGGCTGAGCACGTCGAGCGGATCACCGGACCAGATCACCAGGTCGGCGTCCTTGCCGGGCTCGATCGAGCCGAGGCGATCGTCGATGCCGGCGATGCGCGCGGGATTGATGGTCAGGGCGCGCAAGGCGGTCTCGTAATCAAGGCCTTCCTTGACCGAGAGCGCGGCCTGGTAGGCGAGGAAGTTGATCGGCACGACCGGATGATCGGTGGTGATGGCGATGGTGACGCCCGCGCGCGCCAGCCGGCCGGGATTGGCCAGTGACCGGTTCCGGAGCTCGACCTTCGACCGGCTCGTGAACAGCGGCCCGATGATCACCGGGATGCCCTTGGCGGCGATGATGTCGGCGATCAGGTGCGCCTCGGTGCCATGGTCGATCACCAGGTCGTAGCCGAATTCGTCGGCGATCCGGATGGCGGTGGCGATGTCGTCGGCGCGATGGCAGTGCTGGCGCCAGGGAATCTCCCGCCGCAGCACCCGGCCCAGCGCCTCAAGCTTCAGGTCGCGATCGACCGGCTTGCGCTCGCCTTCCGGCTTCGCCTGCTCGGCGTCGATCCGCTGCAGGTAGTTGGCCGCGTCGACGAAGGCCCCGCGGATCACCGCGGCGGTGCCGAGGCGAGTGCTCGGCGTCTGCTTCTTCTCGCCGTACACCCGCTTCGGGTTCTCGCCGAGGGCCGACTTCAGGCCGGACGGCTGGCGCAGCAGCATCTCATCGACGGTCCGCCCCCAGCACTTGAGCGCCACCGTCTGGCCCCCGATGGGATTCCCCGAGCCCGGATTGACGTTGACCGCCAGCACGCCGCCGGAGATCGCGTCCCGGAAGCCGATGTCCGCGGGATTGATCGCGTCGAGCGCGCGCACCTGCGCCGTCACCGGCTCGGTCATCTCATTGGTGTCCTGGCCGGCCCAGCCCTCGCCCTCCTCGTGCACCCCGACGTGCCCGTGCGCCTCGATGAATCCGGGCAGCACCCAGGAGCCCGCCGCGTCGATGACGCGAGCGCCCGCGGGAACGGCCAGCCCGGCGCCGACGGCGACGATCTTGCCGTCCGCGACGAGAACCGTCCCGCCGTCCACTGGCTCCCCGCTGATCGGGACCACCCGGCCTCCGACGATCGCCACCGACCTGTCCGTCATCCGGCCTCCTCGTTTGCCGCGCGGATCGATCCGCTGCCGGGCGGCGTTCCGGTCCTGCCGCTGCCGCCGGGCACCAGGTTAACTGGACCCGGGCCGGAGCCGGCCCGGGAGGGCCCTCGCTAACCTTGGCTCACCCGGTGCCGGGCGGCGGAAGCCCGGCCGACCAGCTGAGAAGGGCGAGGATCCGGCATGCCCGACGGCGACACGTACGACCCGTCATCCGATATTGACGAAAATGACCTTGAAGATGACGGCACGCTGGACGCATCGGACACGCTCGACGGAGAACCCGGCGATGACCCCCTGGACACCGGGATCCTGCCGCCGGACCGGTGGTCGGCGGGCGAGGGATTCGGCACCACGCTGGCCGAGGAGCGGGCGGGCGAGTCGCTGGACCAGTTGCTCGCGGAGGAAGAGCCGGAGCCGGACCCCTATGCCGAGGCCGCCGAGGCGGAGGACGACCCGCTGACCGGCGACGACCTCGAGCCGCGGGCCGGCCGGCTGGTCGCGGAGGACGAGGGATCGCACCCGGACACCGAGGCCGACCTGATCGCCCGCGATGTCGGAATCGACGGCGGCGCCGCCTCGGCGGAGGAGGCGGCCGTGCACGTGCAGGACGACGCCGATGGCTGACCGGCGCGCGGCGGCCGGCCCGGGCGGATGGCCCGGGCGCCGGAGGCCGTCAGTAGTACTTCACCCAGTTTCCCCGGCGGGAACGGCTAGCGCCTCCGGGCGCTCGCCGGAGCGGCCGGTGGGGCAGGCGAGGCATTTGCCGCGCGAGGGTTGACTCGCCCGGTGCACGTATCTACAGTGATGGCAATCGCCTATGAAACGGTTCATTGGCGGACCGGATTTACGCGGAAGGCCCTCGCATGATGCGTGTGGCATTGCTTGTCGGGTCCGGTTTCCCGGACGTTGCGTGCCGCGATTTCACCGGGCCTCGCCGCCATGCGGCGGACACCGGGGCGGTCCGCCCCCTCGCCCTGAACGCACCATTATGGTCGGCGCGCGCCCGGACCCGGTAAACGGGCGAACTGGCTATCCCTGTCCGCTAAATCCCCTAACCCGGTGTGCTGGCCGGTTATTCAGCAAGCCTGCCGTATTGCTTTCCAGGAGGAGGAAACGTGACCACTGACCAGGGCGACACCCGCCGGGGCCTGCGAGCCAATGCCATCGGCCTGGGCGGCGACGTCATCGTCGCCGTGGCCAACGTGGCCCCGTCCAGCGCCGTGGCGTTCACGCTGGCGTTCCTGCTGACCACCACCGGCCTCGCATCGCCACTGGTCGTGCTCATCGTCGGCGCCCTGATGCTGTGCGTGACCCTGGGGTACGCCGCGATGAACCGCTGGAAGCCCAGCGCCGGGGCGCCTTACGTATGGGTCGGCGAAGCGGTGTCTCCGTCGCTCGGCATCGGGACCGGCCTGCTCTCCGCACTGGGCGCGACGCTTTTCAATATCGGGAACATTACCCTGGCCGGTGCCTACCTGCTGTTCGTCGTGTCCCCGAGCACCACCTTCCCGAAATTGGTGACCTGGATCATCGCCGCGGCCATCATGGGCGCGCTGCTCTGGCTCTCCATTCGCGGTCTGCGCCCGTCCGTGTTCGTGCAGACGGCCCTGATCTTCATCGAGTACGCATCCGTTATCACGTTCGTGATCCTGGCCCTCGTGCACGAGGCGGGCGGGCATGGCGGGGCTACGCTGCCCTCGCTGTCCGATTTCTCCTTCAGCAGTAACACCCACGGGATCCGGGGACTGGCCAACGCCGGCGTGACCTGCGCTGTTCTCTATGCGGGCTGGGAGGCCGTGGCGGTCGTCGGCGAGGAGTCGACGAAGCCCCGGCAGAACCCGGGCCGGGCCATGATTGCCTCGGTCGCGTTCCTGATTCTCTGGTTCACCGGCCTCATCATGGTCTTCCAGGGCATCTCGAGCCAGAAGAACATGATCGCGCATGGCGGGGACGTGCTGGCCTATGCCGGCGGTTTGCTGGCCCCCGGCCTGGCGGGCCGGATTCTCCCGCTGGCGGTGCTCATCGCGGTGATCGGCACCACCCAGCTGCAGATGACCGAGGCGAGCCGCATTCTGTATGCCTTCGCCCGGGACCGGCTGCTGCCGGGGTTCCTGGGCAAGATCAGCCCGACGCACCAGACGCCGTGGGCCGCCCTGACCGTGCTGGGACTGATACCTCCCATCTTCCTTATCCCGTACCTGGCCAGCTCGTCGTTCTTCGACGTGATCACGCACATCATCAGCTCCGGCGGCGAGCTGTACCTGCTGATGTACTTCGTGGTGGCCGCGAGCAGCGTGTGGTTCTATCGCAGCCAGCTGACCAGGAGCGCCCGGTCGTTCATCCTCGGCGGCCTGCTCCCCGCGATCGGCGGCGGCCTGATGCTCGTCCTCTGCATCTACGGGATGACGACGGAGGCGGGGATCGTGACGGCCGTGGCGCTGGTGATCATCGCGCTGGTCTACATCACCGCCCTCATCATCACGCACACGGTGTCGGATTCACCGTTCCTGGAGGAGCTGCAGCGGCGCCGGGCGGCCGGCCTGAGCGGACCGGAAGAGGAACTAGGACACGCGCCGGAGGCACCTGAGGCGGCCGGAACCTGAGGCGGCCGGGACCTGGGCACCGGGCGAAGGGCCGGATGCACCGCTCGGTCCGGCGGTAACTAGCGAGACGCCAGGAGGAGCGCAAGGACATGGCTGAAATCCGGTTTCTAGGCTGTGACAACGACGTATTCTGCGCTAGCGTCGCGGCCCGCGCCGCTGAATTCGAGCAGCTTTCCGGGCACCGGGTGACGGTCCGGCTCCTGGGCAATGATGATTACTACACGAATAAGCTCAGCCCGTATCTGGGCGGCGCCAGCCCGGCGGATGTCTACATGTCCGGGCCGGTGCTGGCCTGGGAGCAGCTTGGCCTGGGTTTCGTGCGCCCGCTCGACGAATTCGTCGGGCGGGCGTCGCCCGGCTACGAATTCACCGACTTCTTCGACCGGCTGATCCGGGGAAGTCGCTGGACCGGGAAATTCGGCGCTCCCCTGGGGGATGGACCGCTGCTCGCGATCCCGGTGAACTGGGAGTCCTACAACCTGGCCTTCATCCCGGATACTCTTTCCCGGGCCGGAGTGGAAGTGCCCGGGACCTGGCCGGATTTCTTCGCCGCGGCGAAAGCGATCCCGGGACGGCTGCCGGGGATCAGGGGCTTCGGGCAGCGTGGCGCGGAGGCCTGGCACACCATCTACACCGGCTTCGCCACCCAACTCTGGTCCTGCGGCGGGCGCGACTTCCAGCCCGATGGATCCTGCGCTATCGCCTCGGCGGCTGCCCTCGAGGTTTCCGCGGCCATGCTCGATGCTGTGCGGACGGCCGGGCCGCCGGACTGGACCGGCCAGGGCTGGTACGAGCTGGCCATGGATTTCGCCCACGGCCAGTACGGTCTGCTGGTTGACTCCGATCACTACGTGGCCTATTTCGAGAACCCGCAGCTCTCCAGCATCGCCGGGCAGGTGCGCTACGCGCTGCCGCCCGCGGGCCCGGCGGGCCTGCGGCGCCCCAACATGTGGATGTGGTCGATGGTCATGAACGGCCGGTCAGCCGTGCCGGACGCGGCCTGGGAGTTGATGGAATGGGCCAGCAGCGCGGAGTTCCTCACCCGGGCGGCCCTGGCCGGCAACATGAATCCCACCCGCCGCAGTACCTGGGCTGATCCCGAATTCGCCCGGCGCGCCAGTCAGTGGCACGAGTTCCCCGAGGTGGCCATGGAGCTGGTCAGCGACCTGGCCGACGTGCTGGTGACCCCCGCCGTCAACTACATTGACGTCGCCCGGCGGTGGACCCGGGCGCTGCGCGAGGCCTACCGGGGCGAAGGGTCCGCTGAGCAGTGCCTCACCGCGGCCGCGAGCGACATCGACCGGCTGGTGATCCGGGCGTGACGGCCAGAGGCGCGGCGAGCGGCTGGCCCGGCCATGGCTGACCTGGTCGTGGTCGGCTCGTACAACGCCGCGCTGACCGTGCAGAGCGACCGGCTGCCGGTGCCCGGGGAGACCGTCGTCGGCGGCCGGCTGGAGCAGGGGCCGGGCGGAAAGGGCGCCAACCAGGCCATCGGCGCACGCCGGCTCGGCACCGACGTCCTGTTCGTGACCAGGCTCGGGGCCGACGCGTTCGGCGATCAGGCGCGTGCTGTGCTGCTCGCCGAGGGACTCCCGGAACGCGGTATCAGCACCGATGACCGCGCCCCGACCGGGGTGGCGCTGATCCTGGTCGACGCCGACGGCCAGAACGCCATCTCCGTCGCGCCGGGCGCCAACCTCGGCCTCCGGGCGGCCGATGTCATCGCCGACTTCGGCGCCGACCTGCGCGGCAGCGCGTACCTGCTAATGCAGCTGGAGTGCCCGGCCGAACTCGCGATCGGGCTGGCCGCCCTGGCCCGCGACGCGGGCCCGCGCACGGTACTCAACCCGGCGCCGGCCAGGGCGCTTCCGCCCGATGCGCTCGCGACCTTCGACATCATCACGCCCAACGAGGGCGAGCTCGCCACGCTGGCCGCGTCGCTGGGCCTGGCCGATGCCGCCACCGAGGTGCTGGCCGGCCAGCTCGTTGACCGCGGGGTCCCGGACGTGGTGGTCACGCTCGGGGAGAGCGGCGCGCTGTGGGCCTCGGCGGCGGGGATCCGGCATTTCCCCGCCTACCCGGTCAGCGCGGTGGACACGACCGGCGCCGGTGACGCGTTCAACGCCGGCCTGGTCGCCGCGCTGGTGCGCGGCGAGCCAATGGAATCGGCGATCGATCATGGCTGCCGGGCCGGCGCCTTCTGCGTGACCCGGACCGGAGTGATCGACGGGCTCGGCTACCCATCCGACCTGGCGATGCTGGGCTAACCTGCCAGCGGGCCGGGCTAGCCGGCCAGCGGGCCGGGTTGCCGGTGATGGGAGTTGCTCAATGACTAATCCGCTGACCACGGCGCAGCTCGGCCGCACCGGCCTGGAGGTCACCAGCATCTGCGCGGGCGGCTCAGTGCTGGGGAGCATGCCGTCGGTGTTCGACTACACCTACAGCGAGGCGCAGGCGATCGAGACGGTGCTTGCGCTGCTGGAGTCGGAGATCAACTTCCTCGACACCTCGGCCGGGTACAGCGACGGCGAGAGCGAGCGGCGGATCGGCCTGGCCATCGCCGCGGCGGGCGGCCTGCCCGCGGGCTTCATCGTCGCGAGCAAGGCCGATCCGGACCCGCGGACCGGGGACTTCTCCGGGGCGCAGGTCCGGCGGTGCGCGCAGGAGAGCCTGGCCAGGCTGGGCCTGGAGCAGCTCCCGCTGTACTACCTGCACGATCCGGAGCGGATGGACTTTGCCGACAGCATGCGGCCGGACGGGCCGGTCGCGGCCCTGGTCCGGCTCAGGGAAGAGGGGATCGTCGGTGCCATCGGGGTGGCCGGCGGCCCGGTCGAGGTGGAAGACCGGTACCTGCGGACGGGCCTGTTCGACGTGCTGCTGACGCACAACCGGTACACCCTGCTCGACCAGAGTGCCGACCAGATCATCGGGTATGCCCATTCCCGCGGGATGGGCGTGGTGAACGCGGCGCCGTTCGGCGGCGGGATTCTCGCCAAGGGCTCCGCGGGAGCCCCGCGGTACGCCTACCAGCCGGCCGCCGATCACCTGCTCCGCCAGCTGACCGAGCTGGAGCGGCTGTGCCGCGACTTTCGCACCGAGCTGGCCGCGGTCGCGCTGCAGTTCTCGCTGCGCGACCCGCGGATCACCTCGACCGTCGTGACCATGTCCTCGCCCGCCCGGATCCGCGAGACTCTCGCCCTGGCCGCGGTCGCCGTGCCCGGCGCATTGTGGTCAGCGCTGCCCCGCCCGGCCGGCCGGCTGGACCACGACCAGCCGGCCGGAGGATGAGCTGACCGGCCGGCCGGGCGCGTCCGGGCCGGGATCAGCGCAGGTCCTGGGCGCCCAGGTAGCCCGCCAGCATGGCGCTGGCCACCTGGCCGACCATGGCATCGTCCGGCAGGAACCGCGGATCGTGCAGGGTGACCGGGCCGCCGGTGCCAAGGAACATCATCAGCGTCGGCGCGCAGCGCGCGTAATAAGAGAAGTCGTCGGCACCGCAGGAGCGGAATGAGGTGTCCACCGCGAAGCCTGCCTCGCGCAGCCAGGGCCAGCTGGCGGTGGCCAGCCGCTCGTCGTTGACCAGCGCGGGCTCGCCCTCGTCGATCGTCACGGTGCCCCGGCAGCCGTGGGCCAGGCAGGTGTGCTCCACGATCTCGTGCAGTGCCTTGTGCAGGCCCGCCCGATCGGACTGGTCCAGCGCCCGCAGCGTGCCCCGGGCGACGGCGGCGGGCGGGATCACGTTCGGGGCCTGGCCAGCCTCGAGCACCCCGACCGAGACCACCGCGGCATGGGTTGGGTCGGTGCGGCGGCTGACGATCTGCTGCAGCGCGACCACCGTCTGGCAGAGCGCCAGCACCGGGTCCGCGGCCAGCTGGGGATAGCCGGCGTGCCCGCCGGTGCCCTCGACCCTGATCTCGAAATCGTCCGAGGCCGCGTTCACGGTGCCCGCCGGGGCCGCGACCGTGCCCGCAGGCAGCTGGTGCTGCAGGTGAACCGCGATGACGGCGCGCGGCTGCTGCGCCTCCAGCAGGCCGGAGGCGACGATGTCCAGCGCACCGGACGGAGGGGCCTCCTCGCGCGGCTGGAGCACCGCGAGCAGCGCGGCGGGCAGCCCGGCCTGGCGGTGCACGGCCCGGGCGGCCCGGGCGACCGCGACCAGCGCGGCCATATGCACGTCGTGACCGCACGCGTGCATGGCGCCGGTGCGCGAGGCCCACGGCGCCCCGGTTTGCTCCAGGATCGGCAGGGCGTCAAGCTCGGCCCGGATCGCGATGCACGGGCCAGCCTCCGGGCCGATGCGCAGGATCCGGCCGGTGCCGGCCACCGTTGCCGCGTCGCTGTCACCCAGGGCCGCCGCCACCCGGGCCGCCGTCCGCTGCTCTGACCCGGACGGCTCGGGGTCCGCGTGCAGCTCGTGCCGGAGCAGGACCGCGTCAGCGAGCTGGCTGGCCACCCCGGCGCGCAGCAGCGCGGCCAGGCTCGGGCCGGTCATATCCGGCCGAGGCGGTAGACGCGGCGGGCGTTTTCGGAGCCGACCAGCTCAGCCACCCGGCCGGCGTCGGCCGCGGACCATGCGCCGTCGGCGACGAACTCGCCGGTGACCCGGGCGAAGTCCCGGCGGAACCCCAGGGCGCCCAGGTAGTGCAGTTCCGGCAGGCCGAACGCATCGGACGAGTACAGCATCTTGTGGAACGGCGTCAGCTCCAGCGCCTCGGCGAGCACCGCCGCGGAACGCGCCCCGACATGGTTGAGTATCGCCCCGAGGTCCATGTAGACGTGCGGGAAGATATTGGCCAGGAACGCGGCCTGCCGGTGATGCGGATAGCAGTGCAGCAGCATGATCGGAGTGCCGATCTCGCGGGTGGCGAGCAGGAAGTCGTGCATCAGGGACGGGTCGGCCCGGTGCAGGCGGACGTCGGGATCGCCGAAGCCGACATGGAACTGCACCGGCAGCCCGGTGTCCACCCCGGTCCAGATCAGGTGCCTGAGCAGGACCTCGTCGTCAAGCCGCGCCGCCGGGTCGGCGTCAATCGCGCGCAGCAGCGCCCCCGCCGCGGTCACGACGTCCGCGGCGGCCGGCCGGCCGGGCTCGAAGTCCAGGCCCAGCCGGTAGGCCACGATCGACTTGAGCCCGACGGCGTCCCGGGTGGCCGTCGCGAGTGCCGCCGAGAACGCGGCGGCGAAGTCAGCGGCGCTGGTTCCGCCGCGGATGACCCGCTCGGCGACGGCCTCGAGGCGGACGATCTCGAGCGCGGGGGCGCCGCTCGCCTCCGCCACCTGCTCCGGGGTGGCCACCTGGTCGGACTGGTAGCCGGTGTCGACCAGCCACGCCCGCACCTGCGCGGCCCGCAGCAGGCGGCGATTCACCTCGGCCGTGCCCAGCTCGATGCGGCGCTCCATGTAGGCAGCGGCGGGCACGGACGGTTCCAGGTCAAGCACGGGGGCGCACCAGCGCCGCACCGCGAAGCCAAGCTGGCTGTCGAACATGGAGGTGCCGGCCGGGCGCGCCCCGGGCCCCTCGGTCAGCATTGACTCGAAGCCGGAGCGGTCGAGGTCGCCCACCACGGCGCCATGAACGTGATGGTCAATCAGTTCTAGCGGTTCTGCGGTCATCACCGGTTCTCCATCCTGCTCGGCGGAACGGCTGCCGCGCCTGGCAGCCCGTCGACCATCCCGTGCGCTATCGCGTCGTACCGCGCCATCCGCGCCCGTGGCCCGTCACCGAGCCGGTCGACGAGCGCGGCGATGAGTGCCTCCACCAGCGCGACCGCCGGGGTGAGCGCGTCGAACGGGGACGGCGACTGCACGCTCGAGGTCAGGATGACGTCGGCGTGGGCAGCCAGCGGCGACAGGTACGGATCGGTGAAAGCGATCACCGTCGCGCCCTGCTCCCTGGCCGTCGTGGCCAGGCGGATCGTGTCGTGCTGGTACCGCCGGTAGTCGAAGGCGACCAGCACGTGGCGCCGTCCGACGTCGAGCATCGAGCTCATCCGGCCGGCCCCGGCGGCGGGAATCAGCTGCACGCCGGGACGCAGGATCCGCAGGTGCGCGGTGAGGTACTCGGCCAGCATCGAGCTGAACCGGCCGCCGATCAGCGCCAGCCGGTGCCGTGGCTCGGCCAGCAGCCGGACGGCCTGCTCGAACTCGGCCGGCGGGAGCCGGGCGAAGCTGGACCGGATGCCGCCGCAGAGCAGGATCTCAGCCCGGCGTAGCGCGTCGCCGCGGGCCGCTTCCGGGCGGCCCGCGTGCATCTCCAGCGGAGAGGACAGGCGGGCGGAGACCTCGGACTTCAGCGACTGCTGGAAGTCGGCATAGCTGTCGAACGCCAGCTTGCTGACCAGCCGCACGACCGTCGGCGCGCTCACCCCGGCGGCCGCGGAAAGCCGGGCAATCGGCTCCAGGCCGCCGACCGGATAGTCGGCCAGCAGCGCCCGCGCGACCTTGCGCTCGGCGGGCGTGAGTTCCCCGAGCCGCAGCCGCAGCCGTTCGGCGACGGTCACATCCGGGGCCAGCGCGGCCATCGCGGCCGTGCGCGCGGCCATCACCATCGCCAGCGGGTCCGCGCGGCCACCTCGTCCGCGCTGACGCCGGCGAAGAGCTCAATTTCGCCCCGGCGCACGGCGAGGAACGCCTCGAACAGCGGATCGCCCATCGCCGCCCGGAGCACCATGCTGCGCTCGAGGTGGCCGGCCGACTCGGCGAGCGACTCCGGCAGCCGGCGGATACCCGGATCGGCCAGCTCCTCGGCCGGCCTGCCGACCGGATCTCCAGTGGTTTCCGGCGGCAGCGCCGTGCCGGACCGGAGCCCGGCCAGCCCGGCCGCGATCAGCGAGCCGACCACCAGGTAGGGGTTGGCGGCCAGGTCAAAGGACTTGACTTCAAGGTTGGCGCGGTCGGCCTGCTCGCCGGATGAGCCGGTGACCAGGCGGAGTGCCGCCTCCCGGTTCTCCCGGCCCCAGCACTGGTAGGCGCCCGCCCAGTGCGACGGGACCAGCCGCAGGTAGCTGGCCACGCTGGGCGCGCCGACCGCCGTGAGCGCCGGCAGGCTGGCCAGGATCCCGGCCGCGAACGCCTCGCCGTCGCCGGTGAGGCCGTGCCGGCCCGGGCCGCCGGCCAGCAGGTTCTTCCCGTCCCGCCAGAGGCTGAGGTGCACATGGCCGCCGTTGCCGACCGAACCGGCGATGACCGACGGGGCAAACGAGGCCTGGAATCCGAATCGCGCCGACACCGCGCGGATGGTCTGCCGGACCAGGACGCTTTCGTCGGCCGCGCCGACCGGATCGCTGGTGGCCACCGAGACCTCGAGTTGCCCGGCCGCGTACTCCGGGTGGAACTGCTCGACCTCGATCCCCTCCCGCTCGAGCGCCCCGACCACCTCGCGCCCGTAGTCGGAGAGCTCGATCAGCCGGGTCATGCCGTAGGACGGGCCGGTGCAGGCCGGCGCGAAGCGCCCGTCCTCCTCGGTGCCGAGGGCCCACTCGACCTCGAAGCTGACCCTGGCCGTGAGGCCCAGCTCCAGCGCCTCGGCGGTCATCCGGCGGGCGAAGGAGCGCTGGCACCCGGCGTACTGGCGCCCTTCCTGGGTGTAGCGGTCGACCGGCGCCCACGCCCACCCGGGCTGCCCGGCCAGTGCGGTGACCCGGTCAAGATCGGGCACCAGCCGCAGGTCCCCGTCCGGGCCGCCGATGTACTTGCTGGTGATGATGTCATCGTTGACCAGGAATACGTCGAACACCGGCGACATGCCGACGCCCCAGCCCGCGGCTCGCTCCAGGCGGCCGAGCGGAATGGCCTTGACCCGCGCGATTCCCGTGTTGTCGATCCAGCCCAGGGCCACCATGGAGATGCCCGCGGTACCGAGCCGCCCGGCCACGGCGCCGGCCCGCCGGACCAGATCGGCCCGCTGATCAGCGCCCAGCACCACCGGGCCGATGGCGGCGGGCATGCCGCCCTGGCCCGGGTCCCAGCCGGCGTCACCGTCCCGGCCCGCGTCGCTGTCCCGCCCCGCGTCGCCTGGCCCTGTCCTGTCACCAGCCTGTGTCGTCACCGAGCACCTCGTCGCTTATCTCTCCGCGCGCCGCGCCGCGTGGGGCGTCCGAAACGTTACAACTGGAGGCACTCTAAGGTCAATAAGTAACAGACGTAACCAGCTAGCGGCGGCTCGGCCGGGCGGGCGGGCGAGGCCCGCGAAGCAGCCGGGCGGGCCGCGCCGGCCAGTCAGCCGTCCGGGCTGGCCTCGCTGGCCTGCATCAGGTCCGCCACCGCCTGCGCGCCGGGGTCCGGGACGCCGCGCAGCCCGGCGATGGCACCCGCCTGGTCGGCCGGGCTGCGGTTCTGGCTGAGCTTGGCCTTGGCCTGCACGTCCTGCACCAGCATCTCGATGCCGACGATGCCGCGCAGCTGGCCTTCGATGTACGCCGCCGGGGCGTCCTGCACCCACCAGCGATGGTCGCGGTCATGTTCGTGCTGCTCGGTCAGCCGGGTGACGATGTCGCGCAGCCAGCCGGCGTCACGGTGGAACGTGACCGGGCCGGTGAAATGGACGCTGGTGTAGTTCCAGGTCGGCACGACCCGGCCGTGCTGCCGCGTGCTCGGGTACCAGGACGGGGACACGTAAGCCTGCGGACCGTGCACGATGGCCAGCGCGGGCACGCCGGCATCGGCGGCTTCCCACTGCGGGTTGGCCAGCGCGAGATGGCCGAGCAGCCGCCCGTGCTGGCCGCCGGACCGGTCCCAGATGACCGGCAGCAGGCTGGCGGTCATCCGGGTGCCGTCGAAGGTGACGAAGTCGGCGGCGCCGGCCTGCTCGACGAACGCCGCGACCTGGTCCAGGTCGCTGACCGCGAAATGCGCTGGAACGTACATCTCATCAGGTTAGGGTCCCCGGGGCGGGGCCCGTTACCCGGCCGCGCCGCGGCCCGCTCAGTTGCTCCTGACCTGCGTGAACCCGGCCGGATTCCGGGGCGGCGGCCGGCCAGCGGTGCTGCTCGCAGGCCGGCCAGGTGGATGTCGAGGAACCGCTCCCAGGCGGCCGGCTCCACCTCCCCGGACGCCTGCGCCAGTCCGCGCATGGCCAGCACCAGCGCCATGACGTCCTCCGGCGTAGTGCCCGGACTTACCGTGCCGGCGGCTACCGCGCGCGTGGTGAGCTCGTCGATGGCGGCCCGGATCCGGCGTGTGGCGGACGGGTCGGCGGGGCGCTCAAGGAACAGGGTCGCGTACCGCGCGTGGTCGGCAAACGACTGCCCGAAAGCGCGCAGCAGTTCTTCGAGCCCGGATCCGCCGGTGCGCGTCAGCGCCGCGTCGGTGGCCGCCGTCAGGTCCGCGAGCGCGAGCCGCAGGAGTTCGCCAATCAGGGCATCCTTGCTGGCGAACCGGCGGTAGACCGTGCCGACGCCCACGCCGGCCCGGGCGGCGATCTCCTCCATGCCGGCGTCGGCACCGGACTCGCCGAGTACCTCGCGCGCGGCGTCGAGGATACGGCCGTAGTTCCGGGCCGCGTCCCGGCGGACGGTCCGGGCCGGGCGCCCGGCCCGCGCCGGGGCCGCCCGCCCGGTCATTCGCTCTCGTCTCCGACGATTGTCCCGCCCGCCACCATGGCCAGCTCGGCATGCTCCGGCTGGCCGGCCAGCTGCCGCAGCCGCCGGACCGAGGGAATCAGCAGCGCGGCCAGCGCGGCCACCACCAGCGCGACGGCCATCACCGCGAAGCCGATCGTGTAGCCGGACTCCTTCGGCAGCCCGGATGGCGCCAGCTGCGAGGTGACGATGCTGGCCATCACGGCGGCGCCGATGCTGCCTCCGATCGTGCGGATGTTCGCGTTCATGCCGCTGGCCACGCCGGTCTGGGAGGGCGGCACGGCGACGACGATCAGTGCGGACATCGCCGAGAACACCAGCCCGAACCCGATTCCCATCAGGGCGGTGGCGAGGTAAATCTCCCATTCCTGCGCGTGCGCGAAGGCGAGGATCGCCATCGACGCGGCTCCGATAAGGCAGCCGGCGATGACCAGAACCTTGCCGCCCAGCTGGCGGGCCAGCCGGCCGGCGAACATGCCGACGACGAACATGGTGATCGCGGCGGGCAGCAGCATCAGCCCGGAGCGGGTGATGCTCGCGCCGAACCCGTAGCCGGCCGCCGCGGGCGTCTGCACGAACTCGGGCAGGAACGCAAACGTCGCGTACATTCCCAGGCCGATGAGCAGCGCGACCAGGTTGTTCGTCCACACCGCCGTCCGCCGCATCATCTTCATGTCGATCAGCGGCGTGGTTGCGCGCAGCTCCGCGAGCACCCAGCCCGCGCCCAGCACCACGGCCGCCGCCAGCAGGCCGAGCACCCGGCCCGAGCCCCAGCCCCAGTCCGGCGCCTCGCTCAGCGCCACCAGCAGCGCGACCAGCCACCCGGACAGCAGCACAGCCGGCAGCCAGCTGATGCGCCCCGGGGAGCGCACGGGTGACTCGGGAACGAGCAGCACCGCGCACACCGTGGCCACCACGGTCAGGATCAGCGGCAGCCAGAACAGCCAGTGATAGTTCAGCACGGCGACGATCGGACCGGCCAGGACGATCCCGAGACCGGCCCCGACCGCGGTCAGCGCGGCCAGGATTCCGACCGCGCCGGCCACCTTCTCGGCGGGGAACTCGTCCCGGATAATCCCGAACGCGACCGGCACCATGCCGCCGCCGGCGCCCTGGATCACCCGGGCCACGATCATCACCCCGATCGTGGGGGCGAGCGCGGCGAGCAGCGAGCCGACCGCCAGTGCCACCAGCGCGGCCACGAAGACCCGCTTCTTGCCCTTCATATCGCCGATCCGCCCCAGGATCGGCGTCATGATCGACGCCGACAGCAGGTAGGCGGTCAGCACCCACGTCACCGTGTCCTGCGTGGTGTGCAGCTCGTGCTGCACGGTCGTCAGCACCGGGATCACCAGCGACTGCAGCAGCGCGAACGCGCCGACGCCCAGGGCCAGGACCCCGAACGTGGCCCGATAATGCGCCCGGCTGCCCTCGGTCATCACGAACCCCCTCGAAACGGAATCAGCATTCCGGCAGGAGTCTAGCAAAGCGGAATGGGGATTCCGCAAGTTGCGGCGGCCGGGCTCACGCTGCGGCGGCCGGGGATCAGGGGGCCGGGGTGAGCGAGCGGCGGCCGGTGATCAGGGGGCCGGCGTGAGCGAGCGGCGGCGCCGGGTCAGATGGGCGCGCTCGACGGCGTTGGTGGTGAGCGCGAGGGCCCGGTCGTAGGCGCCGGCCGCCTCCGCGGGCCGGCCGAGGCGGACCAGCAGCTCCGCGCGGGTGACCTGATACGGCTGGTAGTCGCCGAGGTCGAGCCGGTCCACCTCGGCCAGCGCGGCTTCCGGCCCGACGGCCTCGGCCAGGGCGACCGCGCGGTTCAGCGCCACCACCGGGGTAGGCAGCCAGGCCACCAGCTGGTCGTACAGCTGCAGTACCTGATCCCAGTCGGTGTCGGCGGCGGTCTTCGCGTCGCAATGCACGGCGCTGATCGCCGCCTGGATCTGATACGGCCCCGGGGCGTTACGCCGCAGGCACGCGGTCACCAGCGACTGGCCCTCGGCGATCAGCGCCGGGTCCCAGCGGGTGCGGTCCTGCTCGGGCAGCAGCACCAGCTCCCCGCCGGGCCCGGTGCGGGCCTGCTGCTGGGCCTCGTTCAGCAGCAGCAGCGCGAGCAGGCCAAGCACCTCGGGCTCGTCCGGCATCAGCCCGGCCAGCAGCCGGGCCAGCCGGGTCGCCTCGGCGCACAGCTCCGCGCGGACCAGGTCGTCGCCGTCGGTAGCCCGGTAGCCCTCGTTGAACACCAGGTAGATAACGGCGAGCACCGGCGGCAGCCGACCGGGCAGCTCGGCCTCGGCCGGCACCCGGTAGGGGATGGCCGCATCCCGGATCTTGCGCTTGGCCCGGACCAGGCGCTGCGCCATCGTCGCCTCGGGAACGAGAAAGGCCCGGGCGATCTGCGGTGTCTGCAGCCCGCCGAGCAGCCGCAGCGTCAGGGCGACCTGGGCCTCGGTGGCGAGCGCCGGGTGACAGCAGGTGAAGATCAGCCGCAGCCTGTCGTCCGGCACCGGACCCACCTCCGGATCATCGTCGCGCTCGTGCAGCAAGGCGGCCTGCGCGTGCCGGTCGGCGCGGCTGGCCTCGCGGCGCAGCCGGTCGATGGCCCGCCGGCGGGCGGTGGTCACGATCCAGCCGCCGGGATTAGGCGGCAGCCCGGCCCCCGGCCATTTCTGCACCGCGACCAGGAATGCGTCCTGAACCGCCTCCTCGGCGAGCTCGATGTCGCCGAGGAGGCGGACCAGCGTCGCGACCGTCCGGCCGTACTCCTGCCGGAAGACGTCGGCGATGGCCTGGACGCCGGAGGACGCCTGCGTCATCTCAGTTCCCGGGATCGTCCGGGTCCTCCTGGAACGGGCGCACCTCGACCGGGAGGCGGCAGGCGGCCGCGGCCTTCGCCGACCAGGCCAGCGCCGCATCCAGGTCGGCGGCCTTGATAACCCAGAATCCGCCCAGCTGCTCTTTGGTCTCCGCAAACGGGCCATCCGTGGTGATCACCTCGCCGTCGCGGACCCGCACCACGGTCGCGGTGCTGGCCGGGTGCAGGCCGCCCGCGAACACCCAGGCCCCGGCCTCGCGAAGCTGGACGTTGACCGCCTCGACGTCGCGGTAGCTCTGCTCCATGTCCTCCGGCGATATGTCCAGCTCGCCCTCGCCGTGGTGCACGGCCAGCATGTACTCCTTCATGGTGTCTCCCTTGTCGTGCGGAGCGACGGGATGCCGTTCCCCTCATCCTGTCTACGAACGCGGCGGCGCCTAATCGACAGCGCGGCGACTAAAGTTCGTCAGGACGCCAGCCAGCGCGCCGGCTACGCCTCGCCGCGCTCGCGCAGCAGCTCCCGGAACGCGCCGACCGCCTCGTCCTGATCGGCCCCCAGGTCCTCGGCCACGACCAGCTTCGTGCCGGCCCAGTAGGCGCCGGCGTACTCCCCGCCTTCGTCCAGCACGAGCAGCGGGTGATGGGCGATCTTGATGTGATCCTCCACCTCGGCCCAGGACACGCCCGCGGGCACCAGCCCGATCGCGGGCCCCTCGCTGTCGTCGTACGTCAGGTCGTGGAGCACTGGCCTTCTCCCCGTCGTAGCGGTATAGCCGTCACGATAAGCCACGCCGCCGGACCGCACGATGACTGCGGCAAAGAGCCGCCCCGCGGCTGGTGCATTATCGCCGGGGCTGGCCGGACTGCCGCCCGCTGAGGTACACAGGCCGTAGGCCTTCATTCACCTCATTCACCAGCAGGGGACGGCAGCAGAAATGACGACGCAGCAGGCGGCCGGCCGGGCCGGACCGGGCATCCCGCACTATTCGCTGGTCATCGACGGCCGCCGGGTCGAGTCCGGGTCCGGGCGAAGCTACGAGACCGAGGACCCGTTCCGGCAGCAGGCCTGGGCCACGGTGGCCGACGGCGGCGCCGGCGACGTCGATCTCGCCGTGGCCGCGGCCCGGCGGGCGCTGTCCGGACCGTGGGGGAAGCTCACCGGATTCGGCCGGGCCGCACTCCTCCGGCGGCTCGGCGACCTCATTGCCCGGGACGCCGATGCGCTGGCCGAGATCGAGACCAGGGACACCGGCAAGCTGCTGCGCGAGATGCGGGGGCAGCTGGCGACGATCCCGGCCTGGTTCTACTACTTCGCCGGGCTGGCCGACAAGCTGCAGGGGTCCACCATCCCGGTGGACCGGCCGAACTTCCTCGTCTATACCCGGCACGAGCCGGCCGGCGTGGTCGCGGCCATCGTGCCGTGGAACTCGCCGCTGCTGCTGCTGTGCTGGAAGCTCGCGCCGGCGCTGGCGGCCGGCTGCACCATGGTGACGAAGCCGAGTGACTACTCCCCCGCCTCCGCGGTCGAACTGGCCGCGCTGATGACGGAGGCCGGTTTCCCGCCGGGCGTTTTCAATGTCGTGACCGGTTTCGGCCCGGCCGTGGGCCAGGCGCTGGCCGCTCACCCGGGTGTCGACAAGATTGCCTTCACCGGCTCGACCCGGGTCGGCGCCGAGGTGGCCCGGGCCGCGGCCGGCAACGTCACCGGCGTCCTGCTCGAACTCGGCGGCAAGTCCGCCCACGTCGTGTTCGGCGACGCCGACCTGGACGCGGTCAGCAACGGGGTGGTGGCCGGGGTCTTCGCGGCCACCGGGCAGACCTGCATGGCCGGATCACGGCTGCTCGCGCACCGCAGCGTGCACGACGCCCTGGTGCAGAAGATCGTCAGCCGGGCCCGGGCCATCAAGATCGGCGACCCGCGCGCGGCCGAGACCGAGATGGGCCCGCTGGCCACCGAGCCGCAGTACCGCAAGGTGCTGTCGTTCTTCGAGTCGGCGGCGGCCGAGGGAGCGACGGTGGCCACCGGCGGCCGGGCCGCCGACGGGCTGGGCGGCTACTTCGTCCAGCCGACCGTGCTGACCAACGTCAAGCCGACCATGACCGTGGCCTGCGAGGAGGTCTTCGGCCCGGTGCTGTCCGTGATCCCGTTCGACACCGAGGAAGAAGCGGTGGGCCTGGCCAACGACAGCCGGTACGGGCTGGCCGGCGCCGTCTGGACCAAGGACATCCACCGCGGCCACCGGGTCGCCCACGCGCTGCGGGCCGGCACCGTGTGGATCAACGCCTACCGGGTGGTCGGGCCCGACGTTCCGTTCGGCGGCATGGGCCTGTCCGGGATCGGCCGCGAGAACGGCGCCGACGCCGTGCACGAATACACCCAGACGAAGGCCATCTGGGTCGAGCTCACCGGCGGCACCCGGGACCCCTTCACGCTCGGCTGACCCGCCCCGTGCGACCTGCGGCGCAGCGAATACGCCGGAGCAGGCCGTCGTGTACGCCTACGAGCACGGATCTCGTCCGTCCCGGGGCGCGCCCGTGACCTGAAGCCCCGCGCGCGGCGGGGCATCGGCGCCGAGTGGGTAGTTTGGCGAGTATGAGCCCCCGCCCGGCCAGCTGGCCGTACCCCGCCCCCGCTGGCCCTGGCGGCCGCCCGGGAGAGCCGCGATGACGGCGGACCAGTACGCGGCCGCGACCGGGCTGGTCGAGCGGTCGGCCGCCGCGTACGCGTCCGCCGTGCCCGAGCACCCGGCCGACGACGGCTTCTTCGGGCCGGGCAGCGTCACCTGGCGGATCAGCGCCGACCTGGCCGGGCCGGTCGGCGGGCTGCGGGCGCTGCTGATGCAGGCCCTGCACCCGCTCGCGATGGCCGGCGTGGACCAGCACAGCGACTGGCGCCAGGACCCGGTCGGCAGGCTGGCCGCGACCTCGGCGTACGTCGCCACGGTCAGCTTCGGCGAGCGGGCGGCGGCCGAGCGGGTCTCGGCCCGGGTCCGCCGGATCCACGAGCGGATCACCGGCGTGGACCCGGTGACCGGGCGGCCGTACGCGGCGGGCGATCCCGCGCTGCTGCTCTGGGTGCACGTCGCCCTGGTCGAGTCGGCGATCGCCGCCCGCCAGCTGCTCGGGACGCCGCTCACCGCGCCGGACGCCGACCGCTACGTGGCCGAGATGGTGGTCGCGGCCGAGCTCGTCGGGGTGCCGCGGGCCCTCGTCCCGGCCAGCGTCGCCGAAATCGGGCACTACATCGCCTCCGTCCGGCCGGAGCTTCGCTGCACGCCGGCCGCCGGGGAGTCGATGGCCTACCTGCTCGACCCGCCGGGCCTGGACGAGGACATCGCGGAGATCTGGCAGGACGTCCGGGACGCGGCGGTCCTGACGCTGCCGGACTGGGCGCGGGAGATGTACGGCTACGCCGCGCCGCCCGCGCTGACCCCCGCCCGCCGGACGCAGATCCGGCAGGCGCTCGGCGTGCTGGACGCGGTGTTCCTCGGCGAGCCCGGCGTGCTGGAGGCCCGGCAGCGGCTGGCCCTGCGGATGCGCGCGGCCCGGCCGGCGTGAAGCGGCTCATCGCCGGGGCCGCGATCGGCGGCGCGATCGCGGGCGCGGCCGTGGCCCTGCTGCGGGAGCGAACCGGGCCGCTGCGGATACGGACCTGGCCGCTGCCGAAACACGCAGAAAAGCCCCGGAAACGACCACGGCGCCTGCGGCTGCGCCGCGGCATGGCCACGCTGGGGCTCGCGGCGCGCGGCGGGGCGCGCTATGCGGCCAGCGCGCCGCGGCTGTTCGCGGCCGCGGGCGAGAACCGCGAGCGGCTGCGTCACGACCTGGCCCTGCAGACCGCCGAGGACGTCGCTACCACCCTCGGGACGATGAAGGGCGTCCTGATGAAGATCGGCCAGATGGCCAGCTACGTCGACGACGGCCTGTCGCCCCCGGTCCGCCGCACGCTGAGCCGCCTGCAGGACAGCGTCCCGCCGATGAGCCCCGGGCTGGCCGCCGGCGTGATCGAGGAGGAGCTGGGGCTGCCGCCGGAGCGTGCCTTCGCCAGCTGGGATCCGCGGCCCATCGCGGCCGCCTCGATCGGGCAGGTGCACCGGGCGATCACGCTCGACGGCCGCGCGGTCGCGGTGAAGGTGCAGTACCCGGGCATCGCCGAGACCATCGCCGCGGACCTCGGCAACGTCGCGCTGCTGCGCCGGATGCTGCGCATCACCGCGCCCGCCCAGGACGTGGACGCGCTGCTCGCCGAGCTGCGGGAGCGCGTCCTTGAGGAGCTTGACTACCGGCTGGAAGCGGAAAACCAGCGCCAGTTCGCGGCCTACTACGACGGCCATCCGACGATTCGCATCCCCGCCATCATCGGCGAGCTGTCCACCCGGCGGGTGGTGACCAGCGAGCTGTCCGACGGCGCCCGGTTCGCCGAGCTCGCCAGCTGGTCCCAGGACGAGCGCGACCTGGCCGGGGAGACGATCTACCGCTTCGTCTTCCGGAGCCTGTACGACGCGCACGCGTTCAACGGCGATCCGCACCCCGGCAACTACCTGTTCCACGGCGGCGGCCGGGTCACGTTCCTCGACTTCGGGCTGGTCAAGCACTTCACCCTGGCCGAGCTGCAGCCGCTCATGCAGATGGCCCGCAACCTGTGCGTGCAGCAGGATCCGGAGGCGTTCCGCGCCAGCATGGAGGACGCCGGCTTCCTGCGCCGGGACGCGCCGCTGAGTACGGAGGCGATCGTCGAGCACATGGCCGTTTTCTACGACACCATCCGCGAGCCGGGGCGGCTGACGATGACCGGCGATTACGCGTCCGCGGTGGTGCGGCGCTTCTTCGACGTGCGCAGCCCGGTGGCTGAGTACGCCAGCATCCCCCGGTCCTACGTCATCCTGCAGCGGATCAACCTGGGCTTGTTCGCGGTGCTCGGCGACCTGAGCGCGACCGCCAACTGGCGGGCCATCGCCGAGGAGATCTGGCCGTTCGTCCAGGGCCCGGCGTCCACCCCGATGGGCGTGGCCGAGGCCGCGTGGCGGGCCGGGCGGCCGGCCAGCGCGGCGAGCCTGGCCTGAACCGGCCGGAGCCCGGCCGCCGCCGGCCGGGGCGTGGCCGCGGCGGGGCGACTGGCGGGGACGGCTGCGTTAAAAAAAATCGCGAATATCAGTAGCGTGCGCCGACTACCTGGCCGGCCAGCGGGTCGAGCACGGCCAGCTCGGCCGGCGTCAGCGTGATGTCGAGCGCGGCCACGTTCTGCTCCAGCCACTTCACCCGCTTGGTGCCCGGGATCGGCGCGACCGGCACGCCGAGCTGGTCGCCGCGGGCATAGACCCAGGCCAGCGCGACCTGCGCCGGGGCGACGCCCTTGGCCTCGGCCACGCCGCGCACGGCGTCGGCAATCGACTGGTTGGCCGCCCCGGCGGCGCCCGCGAAACGCGGGTTGCGGCCCCGGAAGTCCGATGCGTCCAGCGCCGTCACGTCCACCGTGCCGGTGAGGAAGCCGCGGCCGAGCGGCGAGTACGGCACCAGCCCGACGCCGAGTTCGCGCAGCGCCGCCAGCACTGATGTCTCCGGCTCCCGGGCCCAGAGCGAGTACTCGCTCTGCACGGCCGCGATCGGGTGCACGGCGCAGGCCCGGCGGAGCAGGTCGCCGTCGGCCTCGGACAGGCCGAGGTAGCGCACCTTGCCCTCGGCGACCAGCTCGGCCATCGCGCCGACGGTCTCCTCGATCTCCGCGGTCTGCGGCGGGCGGTGCAGGTAGTAAAGGTCGATGACCTCGACGCCCAGCCGCAGCAGGGACGCCTCGCAGGACCGCCTGACGTAGCTGCGCTCGCCGCGGACCACCCGCTTCGCGTCGCCGCCCGTCCGGTCGATGCCGAACTTCGTCGCGAGCTGAACCTCCGCCCGGCGGCCGCTGATCGCGCGCCCGACGAGGACCTCGTTGTGGCCGGCGCCGTAGATATCGGCGGTGTCAATGAACGTCACGCCGAGATCGAGGGCGCGGCGAATCGTGGCGACCGACTCGTCCCAGTCGGTCGGGCCGTAGAACTCGCTCATGCCCATGCAGCCGAGCCCCTGCGCCGGGACGGTCAGGCCGCCCAGTGACACCTTGCGCACGTCAGTTTCCCTCTCTCTGTCCGGCCGCGGGTACGCGGCGGCCCGGCCCGGCCCGATCGCCGGTGCCGAGCTGGTCTAGGAGCTTCGCACAGGCATGGACGGTCCGCACGTGCGGGACGTCGATGCCGAGCCGGCCCGCGAGCTCGGCCACCGCCCCGGTCATGCAGTCGAGCTCAAGCCGCTTGCCGGCCTCAAGGTCCTGCAGCATTGACGTCTTGTGGTCGCCGACGGCCAGCCCGGCCGCCAGCCGCCGGTCCAGCGAGACGGGGAAGCGGATCCCGAGCCGGCCCGCGACCGCCGCGCATTCCGCGAAGATCGCCCGGAGCAGGTCGGGCATCTCGGGCACCGCGGCGAGCTCGCCCAGCGTCGCCCGGGTCAGCGCGGTGATCGGGTTGAACGCGACGTTGCCGACCAGCTTCAGCCAGATCTGGTCCCGCAGGCCGGTCGTCGCGACCGGCGCCTTCAGCCCGCCGGCCGCGAACGCATCCGAGATCCGCTGGCACCGCCCGGTGACCGAGCCGTCCGGCTCGCCGATCGTGAACCGGGTGCCCTCGATGTGCCGGATGACCCCGGGCTCGATGATCTCGGTGGAGCAGTAGACGACGCAGCCGACGTTGTGCTCGGGCCGGATCGAGCGGGCGATCACCCCGCCCGGGTCCACGCTCTCCAGGCTGGTCCCCGCGGCCAGGCCGTCGCCCGCCGCCGGGCCGGTGCCGTCCGCCGGATCCGGGAGCGACTGGAAGTACCACCACGGGATCCCGTTCTGCGCCCAGATCGCCGCGGCGCCCGGCGCGAGCAGCGCCCCCAGGCGAGGGGCGATCCCGGGCAGGCTGTACGCCTTGAGCGCGACGAAGACGACATCGGCGGCGGCGACCGCGGCCAGCTCATCGGTCGCGCGGGGATGGGCGACGAAGTCGCCCCGCGGCGAGCTGACCCGGACGCCGCCGGATTGCATCGCGGCCAGGTGCGCGCCCCTCGCTATCAGCGTGACGTCCGCCCCGCCGCGGGCCAGCGCGGCCCCGACGTAGGCGCCGATCGCGCCGGCGCCGAGGACGGCGAACTTCACCGGGCCGCCTGTCCCTGGGGTTGCTGTCCTTCCGGGTCCTGCCCCTGGGCGACGAACTCCGCCACCCGCCGGCGCTGAACCTTGCCGGTGGGAGTCCGCGGAATCTCGGCCAGCACGTGGATCGTGGCCGGCACCTTGAACGCCGCCAGCTGCCCGCGGCAGTGCTCGATCAGCGCACTGGCCGCGGCGTCCTGGGTCAGGGTCACGGCCGCCGACACCAGCTCGCCGTACTTGTCGTCCTGGACCCCGAAGCAGACCGCATCGCTCACGGCGGGATGGGACAGCAGGACCTGCTCGATCTCGGCCGGGGCGATGTTCTCGCCGCCACGGATGATCATTTCCTTGAGGCGCCCCTCAAGGTAGAGGTAGCCGTCCCGCAGCACGCCGCGGTCGCCGGTCCGGAACCAGTCGCCGAAGAACGCCTCGGCCGTGGCCGCCGGGTTGTTCACGTAACCGGACATCACCCCGCGGCCGCGGATGACGACCTCGCCTGCGCTCCCGTCCGGCAGGAAGCGGCCGCCGGCGTCGGCCACCCGGATCTCGGTGCCGGTCGGCACGCCGACCGAGCCGGGCACCCGCGGCGCCGGGGGCCGCGGATTCGAGGCCATCTGATGGCTCGCCTCGGTCATCCCGTAGGCCTCCAGCATCGGCACCCCGTAAATGCCCTCCGCGCGCTCCAGCAGCGCGGGCGACAGCGCCGAGCTGCACGAGCGGACGAACCGGAGCGTGCCCGGCGGGCCGGCCTCATCGGCCTTGTCGAGCATCATCTGGTGCAGCGTCGGCCCGGCCGACAGCCAGGTGGCACCGTGCTCGCGGGCCTGCGGCCAGAACCGGTGCGGGGTGAACCGGCGCGGCGCGATCACCGCACCGCCGCTGCTCAATGCGGCGAACGTGGAGGCGACCAGGCCGTGGATGTGGAACAGCGGCATGACGCAGAACGAGACGTCGGAGGGACCGAGCTGGTAGTGCGCGGCGATCGTGCGGGTCGAGGCCATCAGGTTCCGCTGGGTCAGCGGGACCTGCTTCGGGCGGCTGGTCGTTCCGCTCGTGTGCAGGACGACGGCCACGTCGTCCGGCCCGCCCCGCTCGAATGACGGCTGCGGCCTGGCCCGCCGTCCGGACACGAGCAGGCCCGGCGGCCCGTCATCGGCGGCCTCGACCGTGCCCGCCGGCGTGGCCGTGGCGTTCGCGGCGCTGACGGCGGCGGCCGGGCGGCTGGCCGGGATCAGGAACAGGCTGGGCGCGATGTCGGTCAGGAAGAACGTGAACTCGCTCTCGGTGTAGGCGGGGTTGAGCGGGGCGGCCGCCGCGCCCAGCGCGGTGATCGCCAGCAGCAGCAGGATGAAGTCCGGGCCGTTGGGCAGCGTGAGGGCAACGCGATCGCCGCGCCGGATGCCGGCCGCGGCCAGGCATCCGGCCAGCGCCTCGATCCGGCCCGAGACCTGCGCGTACGTCAGCACCTGGCCGGTCTCGGGCACGATGAAGGCCGGCCTTGATGGCGCGGCCTGCGCCAGCAGCGCGCTGAGCGGCTCGTCGGCCGCCAGCGGATTGCCTTCGGTCATCGGCTGGCCTCCGGTCGCTGATTCACCTGCTGGCAACGATAACGCCGCGCCGGGAACGACAGTTCTGCGGTCCGGACGGTCCCGGAGATGCCAGCAGAGTCACTCATCCGCCGCTGACTCATTCGGGCCGGCCTCCTGACCCGGATCCGGTGACCTCCGGCATCTGCTTGATAGCGCCTGCTTGACAGCGCCGCACCGCGCCCTCTACCGTTATACCAACATCATAGAATAATGTGATGATGAAAGAAGGCCGATGTTCCGGTTCCGGCTCGACGGGTCCTCCGGCGTCCCGCCCTACCTGCAGCTCGTTCACCAGGTGCGGCAGTCGCTGCTGCTGGGCTACCTGCAAGAGGGCGACCGGCTGCCCACCGTCAAGGACGCCGCCGCCGACCTGGTGATCAACCCGAACACCGTCGTCAAGGCCTACCGGCAGCTTGAGCATGAGGGGCTGGCCGGCGGACGGCCGGGCCAGGGCACATTCATCACGGCGACCACGTCCCCGGTCCTGCCGGAAGCGCAGCAGGCGCTGCGCGCGTCGCTGGAGCAATGGCTCCGCGCCGCTGCCGCGGCCGGGATCAGCGACGAAGAGGTCACGGCACTGATCGCCGTGGCCCGCCACGACCTGAGGAAGGAAAGGGTCTGATGACCGAGCACGAGGCCGGCGGCAGCGCGCCGGCACTGCGGACGGACCGGCTCGGCAGGCGCTACGGCCGGGTGTGGGGGCTGCGCGACTGCACGATCGAGGTGCCGGCCGGCGTTGTGGCCGGCCTGGTGGGCCCGAACGGCGCGGGCAAGACCACCCTGCTGGAGATGGTCATCGGACTGCTCGAACCGACCGAGGGGCAGGTGTCGGTCTTCGGCGAGTCCTCGCACGCGGATGCGGCGGCGAGGCTGGCGCGGGTCGGGTACGTCGCCCAGGACCATCCGCTGTACCGCGATTTCAGCGTCGCGGACATGCTCCACCTGGGCCGGTCGATGAACCCCGGCTGGGATCAGGACCTGGCCACCGCGCGGATGGACAAGCTGGGCATCCCGCCCAAGCGCAAGGTCAAGGGCCTGTCCGGCGGGCAGCGGGCGCAGGTCGCGCTGACTATGGCGCTGGCCAAGCGCGCGCCGCTGCTGGTGCTCGACGAACCGGTCTCCAGCCTCGATCCGGTCGCCCGGCTGGAGCTCATGCGGGATGTGATGGCGGAGGCCGCCGGCACCGGCCTGACCGTCCTGATCGCCTCGCACGTGGTTTCCGAGCTGGAGCGGCTATGCGACTGGCTGATAATCCTCACCGGCGGGCACGTGCAGCTGGCCGGGCCGGCCGACGACCTGCTCGCCGCGCACCGGCTGTTCACCGTCCCTCGCGCCACCCCGGACGCGGAGCTTCCCGGGCTCCCCATCCACCGCATCGACAGCGACCGGCACTCCACCGTGCTGGTCCGCACCGGCCCGGCCGGGCTGGCGGCGCGGGAGTACCCCGGCTGGCAGGCCGACCCGGTGGGCTTCGAGCAGCTCGTCATGGCCTACTTGCAGCGCCCCGCTGAGGCGGCGGCCGCAGACAATCCCGCCCCGGCCGCCGCGCGGCCCGGGCCTTCCAGCAAGGCGGTAATGCGATGATCTGGGTGAGCTGGCGGCAGCACCGCGGCCAGGCCATAGCCTGCCTGGCCCTGCTCGTTGCCCTCGCGGTCTACGCGATCGTGCTGGGCACCTCGATGCGCACCGCGTTCAGCCACGACGCCCTGGCCGGGTGCCTGGCCCGCAGCCAGGGGACGAGCTGCCCGGACGCGACCGGGGCCTTCATAGGCCGGTTCGGCCTCCTGGTCAACCAGGCGTTCTGGGCCGTGGCCCTGATCGTGCCCGGGCTGATCGGGGTCCTGGTCGGCGGGTCGCTGATCGCCCGGGAACTGGAATACGGCACCTGGCGGCTGGCCTGGAGCCAGAGCGTTCCCCGGGCCCGGTGGCTGGCCGTCAAGCTGGCCCTGGTCACCGGCGGGCTCATCGTCCTCGGCGCGGCCATGACCGCGGTGATCACCTGGTACCGCGCACCGATGGACCGGCTCACCGGGCATCTCGATGGGCACATCTACGATTTCGAGGGCCTGGTCCTGACGGCCTACATCCTGTGCGCGTTCGGGTTCGCCGTGCTGGCCGGCCTGCTGCTGCGGCGCAGCATCCCGGCCATGGTGGCCGCGTTCATCCCGTGGCTGGCCATCCGGCTGGTGGTCGAGTTCGTCTTCCGCCCGCACTTCCTGACCCCGCTGACGATGACCGCGCGGAACTGCAACACGCCGTTCGGATGCGGCTACGGCCTCGGCTCCGTGCCGCAGATGACCGGCCGCGTCGGCGACCTGGTGCTGACCGCGCAGCGCGGCGTCATCACTTACCAGCCCGCCGACCGGTTCTGGCCCTTCCAGTTCATCGAGGCCGGCATCTTCGTGGCCCTCACCGCGGCCGCGCTCGGCGCCACGATCTGGCTGCTGCACCGGCGCGCCGCCTGACTGCCCCGCCCCTTCGGGCGCAGGCGCTGGTGAACCAGTTGCGCTGATCTCCTGTGCTGATCTCCGCCAGAGATTATTTAACTAACACTCATTAGTGTTATGTTGCGGTGGTGGAGCAGGAACGGGCGGGTCTCGCGGCGCTGAGCAGTCTCGGCGATCCGGTCCGCAGCCAGCTCTACGAGTTCGTGGCCGGGAGCGCCGGGCCGGTGGGACGGGACGAGGCGGCCGCCGCGACCGGGATTGGCCGCCCGCTAGCGGCCTATCACCTGGACAAGCTCGCCGAGCTGGGACTGCTCACCGCCTCATTCCGGCCGCCGCCTGGCCCGTCCGGGCGCGGGGCAGGCCGCCCGGCCAAGGTTTATGCCCGCTCCGGGCGCGAATTCGCGGCGACCGTGCCGCCGCGTGAGTACGAGCTGGCCGCGTCCCTGCTGGCCCAGGCCATCGAGTCCGACAGCGGCGGCCAGGCCCGGGCGGCGCTGCACTCGGCGGCCCGCCGGCGCGGCGCTGAGCTGGGCAGGCGGCATCGGGCCGGCCCGGGGTGGCCGGGCCGGGCGCGCGGCGTCCAGGCCACCGAGGCGGCACTGCGCGCGCACGGATTCGAGCCCCGGCTCGATCAGGACGGCCGTATCGTGCTGCATAATTGCCCTTTTCACCAGCTAGCCATTCGGAACCGCGACCTGATCTGCGGCATGAACCTGGCTCTCGTCCAGGGCTTTGCCGCGGGCCTGGGCGCCACCGGGCTGAGTCCAGCACTTGACCCCGGACCCGGTCGCTGCTGCGTCGTCATCAGCCAGGGCCAGCCAGCCTAGCCCGCCACCTATCGCGCACAACTCGTGCACAACCAGCAGGGCAGCAGAGGAGCTGAGCATGACCACGGACAGGACTCACATCATCGTCGGGGCGAGCCTCGCCGGAGCCAAGGCGGCGGAAACGCTCCGGGCGGAGGGTTTCGACGGCCCGGTTGTCATGATCGGCACGGAGAGCGAGCGGCCTTACGAGCGCCCGCCGCTGTCGAAGGACTACCTGCTCGGCAAGGCAGAGCGGGAGACGATCTTCGTCCATCCGCAGGACTGGTACGCCGAGAACGACGTGGACCTGCGCCTCGGGGCCACGGTCACCGCGATCGATCGCGGCGCGCACGAGGTAAGCCTGGCCGACGGCAGCAAGGCCGGCTACGCCAAGCTGCTGCTGGCCACCGGATCCTCGCCGCGGCGGATTTCTGTACCGGGCGCTGATCTCGACGGCGTCCTCTACCTGCGCAGCGTCGGGGACAGCGACCGGATGCGGGCCGCATTTCAGCAGGCCTCCCGGGTGGTGGTGATCGGCGCCGGCTGGATCGGGCTGGAGACGGCGGCCGCCGCGCGTGCGGCCGGCGCTGAGGTCACCGTGCTGGAGATGGCCGAGCTGCCGCTGCTGCGGGTACTCGGCCGCGAGGTCGCGCAGGTCTTCGCGGCCCTGCACCGGGACAACGGGGTAGAGCTGCGCGGCGGGGTGCAGATCGCCGAGATCACCGGCCGCGACGGCCAGGCCGACGGCGTGCGCCTGGCGGATGGCAGTCACATCCCGGCCGACGTGGTCATCGTCGGAGTCGGCATTACCCCGAACAGCCAGCTCGCGTCGGCGGCCGGGCTGAAAGTCGACAACGGAGTCTGGGTGAGTGAGCAGCTGCGTTCCTCCGACCCGGACATCTTTGCCACCGGCGACGTCGCTAACGCGTTCCATCCGATGCTGGGCAAGCACGTCCGGCTCGAGCACTGGGCCAACGCGCTGAATCAGCCGCAGACCGCAGCCAAGGCGATGCTCGGCCAGGACGTCGCCTACGACCTGGTGCCGTACTTCTTCACCGACCAGTTTGACCTGGGCATGGAGTACGCCGGCTACGTGGAGCCGGACGGTTACGACGAGGTGGTATTCCGCGGCGATGTCGACGGGCGCGAGTTCATCGCGTTCTGGCTCGGGGACGGCGGGCGGGTGCTGGCCGGGATGAACGTCAACGTCTGGGACGTCAACGAGGCGATCCAGGCACTGGTCAAGGCAGCCAAGCCGGTAGACCTGACCGCGCTCCGCGACCCGGAGCAGCCGCTGGAGTCGCTCATCGGCGGCTAGTGCCGTATCAGGCCACGTTCGCCCGATCAATGATGCGCGCAGGCGTTCGTCGTAGGCGTGGTTATTGCGCCAGATGATGCACCGGCGGATCATGCTTGTGATCAGCCGACTGACGTACGACGCGTCTCTGCCAGCTGATGCGCGACATGTGGCCTGGGAAAATGCTGGCCGCGGTCCGCGGCCGCTGGCCTTTGATGCTCTGCGCTGGCTGGGGCGTTGACTGACTTAGTTATGTGTGGTCGCGCGGGGCCAGCAGGGCGTTCAGCACGCTTCGTGCGGCCAGGGTGCTGTTCCTGGTAGAGCCGGGCGGCTGCTTCAGCCGGTGCTCTGGGATCGCTTCCCGCGTCCCGGGACGCGCATGGCAAGATCGCCAGGTGGCCGGTGAAGAGCAAGGGCAGGCCCTGCTGGCGTCGATCGCGGCGCCGTGGCAGGCGGCGCTGCAGGAAGGGTGGACCGCGTTTCGCGCGGGCAATCCGCCGGTCGGCGCGGTGATCACGGGCCCGGACGGGGCGATCGTCGCGGCAGCCCGCAACCGGCGCCGTGACCGCGACGGCTCTGCCGGGCAACTCGGGGGAACGAGCCTGGCGCACGCGGAGGTGAACGCGTGCGCGCAGCTGCATCCGGGCCGTTACCGCGACTACACGCTGTGGACCACGCTGGAACCCTGCCCGCTGTGCTCGGCCGCGGCGATGATCACTGGATGCGGTGAGGTGCGCTTCCTGGCCGCCGATCCGGTGTGGAGAGGTGCCGGCCGGCTACCCGAGCTGAACCAGGCGGTGGCCGCACGCTGGCCCCGTTTCCGCGGGCCCGAGTCAGGCTGGCCAGCGTCCTGGCAGACCGTACTGTCGGTCGTCTACCAGGCCTCGCGCGGCAACGCCGCCAGCCCCGCAGTCACCGAACGGGCCGCGATCGCCCCGCGCGAGACTCAGCTCGGGCTTGACCTGGCCGGCGATCCCGCAGCACTCAGGCGCCTGACTGCCCGCACGCTCGCGGGCGCACTCAGCCAGATGCGGTCATTGCCAGACTGGCGGGCGGCGCATGGCTAGGAAGCTGAGGTGGCGGTCCGCGGAAACGTCGCACCAGGGTGGCCGAGACGAGCCACTGTCGCAGATCACCTGACGGAAGAATGTCGCACGTCAGTCGCCGGAGGACACCGGCGGATCATGCTGGCCTGCTCAGTGCTTCATGACGCGAAGCAAGGGCAGCGCGGTCACCAGAACGAACACGCCGAACAGCGTGATGGGCAGCAGGCCCACCGGGTGCAGCAGCCGGGCGGGATCTTCATGCAGCGACGGCCAGTTCACGATCCAGTTCGCGGCGACGTCCAGCACCATCACGCCGGCCGCCAGCCAGATGCCCTCCCGGCGCACGAACACGATCAGCACCACAATCAGCGGATCAAGGACCACCAAGCTGACGAAAAACACCTGGATCCAGGTCTGCGGAACGAAGGAGTAGACATGTATCCCGCCGCGTATCAGGTCCCTGATATGAGCGCCAGTGCCTTGCGCGAAGCCAATCAGGTACACCGCCAGGACCCATCTTGCCCACCCCGGCAAATCAGCCCACGTTCTTCGCAGACGGGCGGCCACGCGCGCAGCCTATAGCCACCCAGCAGCCTCGCCTCGATGCTCATCGCTACCCCATGGGCAGTACTACCGTCATCCAGGCCTACGTCCTTGACCGGGCAAACCTTGCCTGACGCGGCACCAGCTTCCTGCGAACCGGAGGCGCCCGGCCGACGGCCGGCCGGCATCAGACCCGTGGCGGCGGAGTGCCCAGCGTGATACGACATCCAGGTGGAGACAAGCGGGCAGGTCATCAAGGCAATGGTGCTGATCCGGCGGCCGCGCGACGATGCGCTGCTGGTGTCCGAGCACGCCGATCCGGCGGCAGCCCCGTTTCACCGTCCGCTCGGCGGTCACGTGGAGTTCGGTGAGCACGCGCTGGATACCGTGAACCGGGAGTTTGAGGAGGAGCTCGGCCAGAGCCTGACCGGCGTGCGGCTGCTGGGTGTCCTGGAGAACATCTTCCAGTGGGACGGAGCAACTCAGCACGAGATTGTGTTTATGTTCGCCGCCGCCTTTGCCGACCAGTCCGCCTATGAGATCCAGGAGCAGCGCATCCTGGATAAAGCAGACGGGATTCGCGTTATCTGGCGTGCGCCCGGCGCTGACAGCCCACCGCTATATCCAACCGGGACGTCCGGCCTGCTAGCCGCGGATCTGGCCCTTGGCCGCCCAGGGCAAGCCGCTGCCCAGGAGTAGGAAACTGCTGCCGGAGGGTAGAGGAGTCGCTGCGCAGGCGTAGGAGGCCGTGCCCAGGGGCAGGGAATCGCCGCCCGGGCCAGCCGCCCGGGCCAACCGCTCAGACCATGAGAATCGCTGCCCGGAATCAGCTAGATTCGTTCGAATATTTTTTCGTTAATAGTTCGATTTGATGGGCAGAAGCCGGTAGTATTTACCTAAGCAGATTGGCCGGGGCGAGCCCCGGCGGCCCGGCGAAGGAGGTGACCTGGTGCCAGCAGAACCCGGTGCCGCGGGTTGCCCGCAGGGCCTGTCGTGGTCGTGGCAGCTGGATTTCGGCGCGCTGATGGCCGCCGTGAACGGCACCCCCCCGCCGGGCGCGGCTCCCTGCGGCAGTGCCCCGGCCGGCTCGATCGGGCACCACGCCCTTCGGCACGGCCCCGCCCGGCCCACCTCCTTCTGGCACGGCCCCGGCGGGTGATGCGCCTGGCGGGCGCGCCCGTCATCGGCGCCAGTTCGGATGGCAGTGTCGTGCCGGGTCCGGTGCTGGAGGATGAGGAAGCGGTTCAGGAGCAGATCCTCGATGACCTGGAACGTTACGGCGGGCCGCGGATCCCGGTAGCGGCGCTGGCCGGGCGGGTCGCCGGGCACCTGGCCCCGGGGCCGGATCTGGCCGCGTGGCTGGCCGCCGCGCCGGTAGCGGAGTTAACCGGCGAGGACCTCGCCGCCGCGGCCGGGTCGTGGCGGCGGCTGGGGTCCTGGGCGCAAGCCCGCGAACTGGCCGCGGTCGCGCAGATCGCCGCCCGGGCCGCCGCCCGCGACGAGCAGGCCGGCGTGGACGCGGACGGCCGCCCGGTGCAGGTCCCGGCGTCAGCGGTGGCGGAGGTGGCGCTGGAGCTGACCATGTCCCCGTACAGCGCGGCGGCGTGGGCGGACCTGGCCGTGGAACTGACCGGGCGGCTCGCCGCCACCGGCGCGGCGCTGGCCGCGGGGGTGATCGATGTGCCGCGAGCGCGGCTGATCGCCGAGGCCACCACCCTACTCAGCCAGGATCATGCGCGGGCGGTGGAGGCGCGGGTGCTGCCCGCCGCCGCCGGCCAGACGACCGGGATGCTACGCGCGGCGCTGCGCCGCGCCGTCCTGGCCATCGACCCCGCCGGCGCCGAAGCACGGCGCAAGGACGCCGAGCGGCGGGCGCGGGTGGTGCTGTACCCGGACCAGGACCAGACCGCGACGCTGGCCGGGCAAAGGATGCCGGTGATCCACGCCGCCGCGGCGATGGCCCGGCTCAAGGCCATGGCCCGCGCCCAGCAAGCCGACGGCGCCGACGGCCCGCTGGACCTGCTCTGCGCCCAGATCTACATCGCCCTGCTCCTGGGCACCCCCACCCAGATCCCCCCACCCCCCGACGCACCACCCGACCAGCCACCCGGCGATGCCCCCGGCGACTCGCCCGGCAACCCGTACGACGACCCGGGCGGACCCGACGACCCCGGTGACGGCCCCGGCGGGCCGGACGATAACCCTGGTGACGATCCCGGCCACGGGCCGCGTCGCGGCGCCCGCCGCGATGACCTGCCGCGCGATGACCTGCCGCGCGATGATGGTCCGGCCGAGGGCGTGCCGGGCGACGTTCCTGCGGATGATGTGCCGCCGCCCGGGGACCAGGACGCACCCCGGCCCGAGGACGACTACCCCTGCCCCGGCCCCTGGCCGGACGGCCGATACCGCGACGACGATGACGCCGACAGCTGGACCGGCAAAATGCCCGCCGCCAACTGGCCGGACCTGCCCGCGACCATCCCGCCCGCGTTCACCCGCGCCGGCGCCCGGCCGCCCGACGGGCGGCCCCCCGCCGGGCTGCTGGACGTCTGCCTGCCCTGGGAAACACTCACCGCGGCCAGCCCCGCGCCCGGTCACCTCGGCCGGATCGGGCCGGTCACCGCCACCCAGGCCCGCCAACTCGCGGCGATCGCCGCGGCCGACCCCGGCACCGAATGGCGGATCATCATCACCACCAGCGCCGGGCACGCCCTGGCCGTCACCCGCATCCCCCGCCCCCGACCCCGGCCACCCGGCGGACACCCGCCCGGACCCGGACCCGGGAAAGCGCGTGGCGCCAGGACAGGCTCAGCCGAAGAACCCGGGGAAAGCACCGGCACCAGCACCGGGACCGGGCTGGTCGGCCGGGTCACCCTGACCATCCCCGAAGACACCCTCACCCACCCGCCGCCATGGCCAGAACCAGAACCAGCAAGAACAGGGGAAGGCACTGGCCCGCCCGGCCCGCCGGGCCAGAACACCGGCCAGATCCTCGGCCTCGCCCTGCGCGCCGCCACCCGCGCCACCACCCGCGCCCGCGCCGCGATAGCCGCCGACACCACCACCACCGCCGGATGCGCCCACACAGGCGCCAGCCCCGGCTACCGGCCCCCGCCACGGCTCAAGGAATACATCACCGCCCGCGACCTGACCTGCCGGTTCCCCCGCTGCCGCCAGCCCGCCTGGCGCGGCGACCTCGACCACACCATCCCCTTCGACGACGGCGGGCTCACCTGCTGCTGCAACCTCGGCGGACTGTGCCGGTCCCACCACCTTCTGAAGCACCACCCCGACTGGAAACTCACCCAGACCACCCCCGGCCACTTCACCTGGACCACCCCATCCGGCCGCACCCACACCACCACCCCCGACACCCACCCCCGGTAGGGAAGCCAGGGCAACCCGTTCGGACAGGAACCGAGGAGCGAACTGGCCGAGGGTCTTCGGCAGCCTGCGCGGCACTGGCCGCACTAGGGCTCGCGGCGGGCGCGAGCGTGCCGCCGCCTACGCAAGAGGCCCGAAGAGATCCCCGTGACGTTCGACCCGGTCGAGAACCTCGCCCGGGCCGAACCGCAAGCGGTCCGGGTCACCGCTTTGCTCGCAGTCAGCTACCTCATCCCAGGTGACCGGCGTGGAGACAGCCGGGTCCGCGCCGCCGCGCAGTGAGTAAACGGCGACCGTGGTCTTCGCCGGGTGATTCTGGTTCCAGTCGATCAGCACCCGGTGTCGGCGCAGATTCTTCTTCATGTTCGTGACGACCAGCTCGGGATGATCTTTCTCGATCAACTGGGCGATCCGCAGGGCGCGTTCCCTGGCGGTGGCCCATTCGGTTCGGGCCGGAAGCCTGACGTACACCTGCATGCCCTTCGATCCGCTCGTCTTCGCCACCGGCTCCCGGCCGCGGCCTGCCAGCCGATCCGCGATCCAGGTTGCGACGCGGCAGCACTCCACGATCGAGGTGTCCGGCCCCGGGTCGAGGTCGAAGACCATATGGTCCGGCCGGCCGGGCAGCGTGCCGCGGCGCCCGGCGTGCCAGAGCGGCACGTGGAATTCGATGGCGGCCAGGTTCGCGGCCCAGATGAGGGATGGCCGGTCATCGATGACCGCGTACTCGACGTCTCCGGCGGGGGTATCTTCCCGCCCCCACCCGCCCCCACCGCTGGACGGGACACTGACGGTCCGGATCCAGTCCGGCGCGTGCGAGGGCACATGCTTCTCGACGAAGGACTTGCCGCTGACACCGTCGGGGAAGCGGCGGAAGGTGACCGGGCGGTCCTGCACATGCGGCAGCATCACCGCGGCGACCCGGGAGTAGTAGTCGAGCACTGCTCCCTTAGTGAAACCGCTCGCGGGATAGAGCACTTTGCCGAGATTCGACAGCGGAAGGTGACGGCCGTCGACATCGGCCACGACGCGCTCGGACCTCCCGGCCGCCTCCGGTCTCGCGGCCGACTTCACGGCGGCCTCCCGCTTCGCGGGGACCCCCGGCTTCGGCTTCACGGCCGCCTCCGGCGGTGCGACGGCCCCCGGCTTCGGCTTCACGGTTATCTTCGGCTTCACGGTTATCTTCGGCTTCGCGGTTATCTTCGGCTTCGCGGCCGGCTCCGGCTTCACGGCCGGCCCCGGCTTCACGGCCGCCCCCGGCTTCACGGCCGCCCCCGGCTTCACGGCCGCCGCCGGCTTCGCGGCCGCCCCCGGTCTGATCGTCAGCCATGCGTCGCTGCGCTGGCCCGGACGGTAGGGGGCATCCCGGCGCTTGGCGACGATGCCTTCGAACCCGAGCTGGCGCGCGGCGGCCAGCACGTCGGCGCCCGCGACGCCATGGAACGAGTCGCCGGTCAGCAGCGACCCGCCGGACAGGCCGAGTGACTCCAGCAGCTCGCGGCGCTCGTCGTAGCCGAGGTCAAGCAGCGAGCGCCCGTCGAGATGCAGGACGTCGAACGCGACATAGGTCGCCGGGATCTCCCGGGCGCCGCGGATGATCTGGGACCGGCCCGACAACTCCAGGCGCTGCGGCAGGCGGCCAGAGCCGGGCCGTCCGTCGGCGCCGAGCGCGACCAGCTCGCCGTCGAGGATCGCGGGCCGCGCGCCGAGCTTCTCCCCCGCCTCGCGCAACTCGGGAAACGAGCCGGTGATGTCCTCGTCGTTGCCGCTGACCGCGCGGGCGCGGCCGCCGCTGCTGTAAACGACGGCGCGCAAGCCATCCCACATCACCTCATACGCCCAGTCGTCGTCGCTGGCAGGAAGCGACCCGGCGACCGCGAGCATCGGCGGAACCCGCTCGGGCAGCGGCTGAAAGCCGTCCCGGGCCGGATCCATCCGGTGGATCATCCAGTTCTTTCCGCCGGTGGCAAACAGCACGTAGCGGCCGCGGGCCTTCGACCCGTGCAGGACGACCTTGACTTCGGTATCGGTCCATTTCTCGAGCTCGTACTCGCCGTGATCCCAGATGCTTACCTGGCCGCCGCCGTACTCGCCTCTCCCGATATTGCCCTCGAAGCTGCCGTACTCCAGCGGGTGGTCCTCGGTGTGGACGGCCAGGTGATTCGTCGCCGGGTCCTCCGGCACGCCCTTCGGCAGCGCCCACGAGACCAGGACGCCGTCATGCTCAAGACGGAAATCCCAGTGCAGGGCCCGCGCGTGGTGCTCCTGCACGACGAACGACCGCCCGGGATCGCCGGGCTGTCCGCCCGGCTGCGGCACTCCCATCGGTTCCGGGGTCCGGGCCGGATCACGCTTGGCCCGGTAGGCGGCGAGCGCGGTGCCGTCATCCTCAGCGCCCTTCCCTGCGCGGGTCATCAGCGCACGCGCTCGGAGAGGCCGGCGAACATCGGCCGGACGGTTGCCTCGTCCATCAGGCCGGCCAGGGACGCGGCCAGCGCGGGGGCGTGGTGGCCGATCCGGTTGACCCGCAGCCGCAGGTGCAGCCGGGTGCCCGCGGCGCCGGCCACCGTGGCCTCGGACAGCACCATGGCCCAGCTCAGCACCAGCGCCGACGGCGGGTAGGGCGGTCCGGACGCTGGCCAGCGGTGGTCGTTGTCGCGGTCCCGGGCGGAGAAGTACACCAGTGCTCGCGGCGGATCGACGACGACCGCGCGGAACACCGGATCGCCAGGTCCCCAGTCCGGCACATCCTGTCCTGGCGCGAGGGACTGCAGGCCCGCGTCGATGTGACGCAGCCCGCGGCGCCGGATCGGGATCGCCAGCTCCAGCCAGGCGGGCAGATACCAGCCCGCCCGGTCCTTGCCCAGCTGCACCAGCCACGGCCACACCCGCTGCGGCGGGGCGGGCAGCGTCGTCGCCCGGTCGATGACGACCTGGGCGCCGGGCACCAGCTCGTCACCGGGAAGCTCGCTGCTGAGTTCCTGGCCGGTGACCCCGGAATGCCTCACCACCCTGGCCGCCGCCACCAGCAGGCCGCCGGCCGCCGCGGCTCCGCCGAGACAAATCGCCGTCGTCCTCGTCCGCATTCCGCCAGTCTGCCCTAGCCGCCGCGCGTACTGACCTCGGCGTCAGGCAAAGACTGACCCCGGTATCAAGCTAACGAGTTCGCCGCGATCGAGACGGGGTGCGGCGGCGGGGCGATGGCGTGGTGCCGGCCCGCCCGATCGCCGTGCTGGCAAGATAGCGGCATGGAACGTGTGCTTGGAATCGGGGGATACTTCATGCGGGCCGCCGACCCGGCCGCCCTGAGCGCGTGGTACCGCGATTGCCTGGGCCTGGACGCCGATGAGAATGGCCTGTGGCGTCCGGAGAACGGGCTGACGGTATTCGCGACGTTCGAGTCCGAGACCGACTACTTCGGGTCCCGCGCCCAGCAGACCATGCTCAACTTCCGGGTCCGCGACCTGGACGCGATGCTCGCGCAATTGCGCGCCAAGGGAGCGGACGTGGCCGAAGAACCGCAGGACATGGAGGGTGTCGGCCGGTTCGGCTGGGTCACCGATCCGGAGGGCAATCGGGTCGAGCTGTGGCAGCCCGCCTGACCGCGCCGCTGTTACCAGCCCGCCAGCCGGGCTGATCGCGCTCGCCAGCCGGGCTGATCGCGATCTCAGCCCGCGCACAACCCGGGCGCCGGATCAGACCCGGGCGGTGTCCCGGCGCAGGCGCCAGATCGCGCCGCCCGCGAAGATGGCCAGCCAGATGACGGCGTTGGCCACCCACTTCAGCTGGACGCCGCCGCCGAGGAACGGAGCGTGCACGAGATAGTTCAGGCCATAGAGCGGCGTGTACACGGCAATCTGCTGGAACAGGTGCGGGAACTGGCTCAGCGGGATGAACAGGCCGGCCGCGAAGGCGAACAGGACCAGGGTGAAGGACAGGATCTGCATGACGTTCTCAGTGGGCAGGAGATAGCCCATGAACAGCCCGTAGGCCGCGAACACCAGCGATCCGATCCAGACGCAGAGGGCCGTGACGACCCACAGGTAAGTCGGCATCGAGGGCTTGCCGGTAATGCCGCCGACGACGTAGACCGCGGTCAGCGAGCTAAGCCCGAGCACCATCGCGGTGAGCATCTTGATCACGATGTAGGCCGCGGGCGACAGCGGGGTCAGCCGGAGCTGCCGGCTCCAGCCGGCGGCCCGCTCGATCGAGACCATCGCGCCGCCCGCCGTTGTCGCCAGGACCGCGCCGTACAGCGCCAGGCTGATCATGATCTCGGCGGAAACGTTGCCGTGGGCGGTTGGACCGGCCGACTGCAGGGCGTACGAGCTGTTCAGGCCGAAGGCCAGGAAGAAGAAGACCGGCAGCACCATCGTGAACAGCACCGTGCGCCGGTTGCGCAGCAGCCGGCGGATCTCCAGCTTCAGGACGGTCAGGTTGAAGCCGCCGAGCCCGGGCGCGCGACGGGTGGCCAGGTCGGGCTGGGCCATCGACCCTGTGCTCATCGTGCTGCTCCCGTGCTCGTAGCGTTATCGACAGCGTCGTCGCTGGTCAGGGCGATGAAGGCGTCCTCAAGGCCGCGGGTGATGATCTCCAGGTCCCGGGCCGGGGTGCTGGTCAGCAGGTACCTGGCGACCGCGTCGCTGTCGGTCGAGTGGATCAGCACGGTCTCGCCGCGCACCTCCACGTTGTCCGCCCCCGGTATCGCGCGCAGCGCCGCCTCGTCCGCGTCCGCCAGCGTGGCGCGCACCGTCCGGCCGGCCGCCATGGCCTTGACCTCGGACGACGTGCCGTCCGCGACAATCTCGCCGCGGCGGATCAGGATGATCCGGTCGGCGTAGGCGTCGGCCTCCTCCAGGTAATGCGTCGCGAACAGCACGGTTCGCCCCTCGTCGGTGTCATGCCTGATCGCGGCCCAGAATCCGCGCCGGCCCTCGACGTCCATGCCGGTGGTCGGCTCGTCCAGGATGAGCAGTTCGGGATCGGAGAGCAGGGCCATGGCGAAGCGCAGCCGCTGCTGCTCGCCACCGGAGCACTTGCCGACCTTGCGCTCCCGGATATCGCTGATGCCCGCCCGGCGCAGGACCTCATCGACCGGCCGGGTATGCGCGAACAGGCTCGCGGTGTACTGCGCCGTCTCCTCGACGGTGAGGTCCTTCAGCAGCCCGCCGTTCTGCATCACCGCCGAGACCAGCCCGCGCGAGATGGCCTGGCGCGGCTGCATCCCGAACACCGAAACATCGCCGGCCGTCGGCCGGGACAGGCCGAGGATCATGTCGATGGTCGTCGTCTTGCCCGCGCCGTTGGGGCCGAGGAACGCGACAACCTCCCCCGCGGTGATGCTCAGGTCGATGCCCTTGACCGCCTCGACGGAGCCGAAGCTCTTGTACAGGCCCTGAAGCTCGATCACCAGCGGCTGCGCCCCGCCACCTGGCTGTGCTCCGGGCCCGGAGCTCACGTTCGTCAATGCCATGGAACCAATCGTTACACCAGAAGGTCACGACTAAACCAAGGCGGGCATCAGTCAGCCGAATGTGCAGTCCGTCAGCCAATCGCCGGATACCCGACGACCAGGCACAAGGCCCCGTCGAAGTGCGGCTGCCGGCGCAAGTCGCCGTAGCGCTCGTCCCAGGCGCCGGATTCCAGGTCCCCGCGCAGGCGGGCCACGGCCCGCTCCTGGGCGGCCGGACCGACGAAGCCCCACGCCGACTGCGCCCGGCGGACGGCCGGGTCGAGGAGCCGCTCGGGCCGCGCGTAGTACGCCTCGGCGAACCCGTCGGTGCAGTCGATCGGCACCGGGATCGGCCGCGCCTCGCAGCGCCCGCCCAGCGCGGCGCGGATGGCGCCGATGGCCGGCATCCGGCCGCGCTCGGCCGCCATCATCTCGGGCGCGTAGTCGTTCAGCCAGAGCCGGGCCAGCGCGTCCGGGTCGAAGGTGAGCACGATCACCGGCCCGCTGGCGACCCGGCGCAGTTCGGCCAGGCCGGCCGCCGCGTCCGGCCACTGATGCACGGTCATCATGGCCATCGCCGCGTCGAAGGCCCCGTCGTCGAACGGGAGTTCCGCCGCCGTCGCATTCACCGCCGGGAGCAGCTGCGGCGGTCGCTGCGCGCGCATGACCGCCGACGGCTCAACCGCCATGACCAGGCGATCCGCCGGTTCATACGAGCCCGCCCCGGCGCCCACGTTGAGCACCTTGCGGGCCGCGCCCAGCGCCGCGTGGACGTTTTCGGCGATTCTGGGATCGGCCTGCCGGCGCAGTCCATAGCCATGCCCGTACCGGTCATAGTCGAAGTCACCGGCCGGCGCGGCGGCGCCCGGCCGCCCGCTAGCCATCCTGGGCCGGCCCGCAGCTGACCGCCTCCGGCGCGGCGATCCGGAACCGGTCCCCGCCCGGCCCGCCCGTGTCACGGGTCAGCCCGCCGCCGGCCTGCAGGAACGCGATGTGCGCGGCGGTCTCGGCCAGCGCGGCCCGGCGCATGAAGCCGGTGATCTGCGCCCAGCCGCGGGACCAGGTCAGCTGCTGGGCGATCTGCCAGATCGTGGGCCCGTCGGAGGTGGCGATGATGCCGATGATCTCCTCCGCCCGGGCCTGGTGGTGCGCGGCGATGGCGTCCGCCCGGTCCGCGATGCCGCGGAACCGGTACTCATGCGCGGGCAGCGCCTCGGCGGAGTCATAGCCGCGCATCAGGCGCAGCGAATCGAGGTAGCCGGCCAGCGGCGAGCCCTGGCCGCCCGGCGCCAGCCCGATGTTGGGGGTAATGCGCGGCAGCAGGTGATCTCCGGTGAGCAGCAGGTCATGGCCGGAATCATGCAGGCAGATGTGGCCGGGCGTATGCCCCGGGGTCCAGACCACGCGCACCGGGCGGCCCGGCAGGCCGATGTCATCGCCGTCGTTCAGCAGCACGTCGGGGTCGGGCATCCGCCAGAACGGCCCGTCCTGGTCATCGCGGAAGGTGAGCTCCCCGATGATGGGGCCGGGCACGCCGCACCGGGCCAGCCAGTCGCGGTCACCGGCCGCGCCGCCGCCGGCCCGCCAGATCCGCGCGGGCAGGGTCGCCACCTCCGCCGCGTGCATCGCGATCGGCGCCCCGGACGCGGCCCGGAGCCGCCCGCTCAGGCCATGGTGATCGGGGTGCACATGGGTAACGACAATGCCGGTCACCTGGTCCGCCGTCATGCCCGCGACCGCCAGGCCGCGGAGCAGATCCTGCCAGCCGGTGTCCGAATCCCAGCCAGGATCAACAGCAGTAACGTGGCGACCGGACTCAATCACATAGGCCAGCGTGTACCGCAGCGGGCTATCCGGGATCGTCACCGGGACCGACCACAGGCCGGCGGCAACCTGCTCGACCGGGGGGAACTGCCGGGTCAGCCAGGCCTCCCGCTGGGCTTCCCCGGTGACGATCACGAGGCTCCGTGCTCAATCTCGCCGGCGTGGTCGGGCACGAAGGTCTGCATGTCCTTGGGCGCCCGCTGGTAGCCCTGGGACGGCGGCCGCGGCGGCAAGGACAGCTTCGTGTGCTTGACGTCGTGGTAAGGAATCGTGGTCAGCAGGTGCGCGATCATGTTGATCCTGGCCCGCCGCTTGTCGTCGCTCTCCACCACATTCCACGGGGCCTCCGGGATGTCGGTGTGCACGAACATCTCGTCCTTGGCCCGGGAGTAGTCCTCCCACCTGGTGACGGACTCCAGGTCCATCGGGGAGAGCTTCCACTGCCGCATGGGATCCTGCAGCCGGGACCGGAACCGGTTCTGCTGCTCATCGTCGCTCACCGAGAACCAGTATTTCCGCAGCAGGATGCCCTCCTCGACGAGCAGCCGCTCGAAGATCGGGCACTGGTGCAGGAAGCGCACGTACTCCTCCTTCGTGCAGAACCCCATCACCCGCTCAACCCCGCCGCGGTTGTACCAGCTGCGGTCGAACAGCACGATCTGGCCGGCCGACGGCAGGTGCTCGATGTACCGCTGGAAGTACCACTCGGTCTGCTCCCGCTCGGTAGGCGCCTGCAGCGCCGTGATCCGGGCGATCCTGGGGTTCAGGTACTCGGCCACCCGCTTGATCGTGCTCCCCTTCCCGGCCGCGTCCCTGCCCTCGAAGATCACCACGATCCGGGCCTGCTCGGCCCGGGCCCATTCCTGCAGCTTGACCAGCTCGGCCTGCAGCCGGAACAGCTCGGTCTCGTAAAGCTTCTTCGGCATCCGGGCCGCGCCGGCGGACTTCGGTGTCTTCTTCTTCTTCGCCTTGGCACTGCTACTGGCCATCGCCGTACCTCTCCGCCGTGGGGCAAGGTGGCTATTCTCCCACTAACGGCAGGCGGGCGGATGATCACGGCGGCCGATCTCGTCGTCGCCGGGGCCGGCCCGGCTCAGGCGCCGCCCGCGCCGCCCGCTCCGGCCCGGTCCCCGGTGACCGCGCCGAGCCTGGCCGCGTCGAAGCAGGTCCGGTCCCCGGTGTGGCAGGCCGCGCCAACCTGGTCGACCTGGACCAGCACGGTGTCGCCGTCGCAGTCGAGCGCGACTGACTTCACCCACTGCTGGTGACCGGAGGTCTCGCCCTTCACCCAGTACTCCTGGCGGCTGCGTGACCAGTACGTGCACCGGCCGGTGGTCAGCGTCCGGTGCAGTGCCTCGTCATCCATCCAGCCGAGCATCAGCACCTCGCCGGTGTCGTACTGCTGGGCGATGGCGGGGACCAGCCCGGCCGCGTCCCGCTTGAGCCGCGCGGCGACCGCCGGATCCAGCGCGGACTGACCGGCTCTTCTACCAGCCTCGCTGGCACTGCTGCTCATCAGCCTCATCTCCCGATAGCAACTCTGACGCATCCCGGGCCTCGATCGTCCATGATCACGGAGGATTCGGCTCGCTATCGCCGGCCCGATCCTCCGTGATCATGAAACGGGCTCGCTCAGCAGGTGACGGCTCGCGATCAGGGCGGTGGTCGCCCGGGCGGCGCGGTCGGCCGCGCGCTCGACCGCCTCGCTGTCCTGGCCGGGGCCGCCGTCGAGGAACAGCATGACGTGACCGAGCGCGGTGGCCTCCAGCGCGGAGGCCAGGTCATCGGCCAGCGCGTCGCCGCCGGGGGTGGCCGGTGCGTCCCCGCCGCCGGGGGCGGAAAGGGCCCGGACGCAGGTCATGAAGGCGTCGGTCAGGGGCTGCTCCGCCTGCTCGAGCTCCGGATGGCGGGCCTTGTCGAGCCCGGCCTCGTACAGCATCTCGAACAGGGGGCGGTTGGCCGCGGCGAACCGCACGTAACCGCGGGCCATGGCCGTCAGCCGGTCGGCGGGCGCCTGGAACCGGCCGATTTCCGGCGCGATCGCCGCGTAGAAAAGCTCGTGCGCGTGCACCGCGACAGCCACCAGAAGCGCCTCACGATCGGCGAAATGGGCGTAGGGGGCGCTGACCGCGACACCGAGGCGCCGACTCGCCTCGGCCAGGGAGAAGCCGCGTATGCCCCGCTCGCTGATGACCTCAATGGCGGTATCGACCAGCGCTGCCCTCAGGTCACCATGGTGGTAACGCGGCCGCCGGACTGCGGTCACTTACGCTCTCTCGTCCCCCTGGGCAGCGGCCGCCGCGGGAATGCGGTAGGTCACCCCGGTCAGCTGCTCGGAGACTTCCCAGAGCCGGCCCTGCGCGGCCGCGTCATGGGAGCGGGAGCTCGACTCCACCCGGACCGGGCTGCCGGTGAACTCCCGCCGGCCCGAGGGGCCGTAATACTCCCCTCCCCGGGCGGCTGGATCGGTCGCGGCCCGCAGCGACGGCAGCGCCCCGGCCGCCGAATCCTGGACCATCCGGAAGTTGAGCAGCCGCAGCCGGGGGCTGATCAGCACCCGCTCCAGGCCCGAACTGTGCTGCCATAGGCCGGTACGGACGACGCCCGGGTGGGCGGCCAGCGAGATCACCGGCGCGCCCGCCGCTCCCAGCCGGGCCTGCAACTCGTAGGCGAACAGCAGGTTGGCCAGCTTGGACTGCGCGTAGGCGGGCGATGCCTGGTATCCGCGCTCGAACTGAAGATCATCGAAATTCATCACGCCCCGGGCGTGGGCGACGCTGCTGACGGTCACGATCCGCGCGCCGGGGGTGGCCAGCAGCCGGTCAAGCACCAGCCCGGTGAGGGCGAAGTGGCCGAGGTGGTTGGTGGCGAAGGTCAGCTCGAAGCCGTCCTCGGTTCGCTGATACGGCGGCGTCATCACCCCGGCGTTGTTGATCAGCAGGTCCAGTCTCGGGCAGGTGGACCGGATCTCGCTGGCCGCCTCGCGTACCGAGGCCAGGGACGCGAGGTCAAGATGGACGACTCGCACGCTGGCAGGCCCTGACCCGGCCTGGATCTGGTCGGCCGCCCGGCCGGCCTGGCCCATGTCCCGGCACGCCAGGATGACCGTGGCCCCGTGCCGGGCCAGCTCCCGGGCGGTCTCCAGCCCGACGCCCGCGCCGGCGCCGGTCAGTACCGCGGTCCGCCCGCGCTGATCGGGGATATCGGCCGCTGTCCACCGGCCGCCGGTGGCGCTGGCCGGGCTCACCTGAACTCCCGGCCATGGCGCCGGAGCATCCACCGCTGAGCTCCTGTGACGCCCTGCCGCTCCAGCTGGCCGCGGCTGTTCATCGTGCCTCCGGTAGCGGATGCGAAGAATCTGATTGACTATCAGAAATCTGATCGATATTAAGATAATTCCTTCGCGGATACCGGTCAAGCGCAAGCCGGGGCTTACTACCGGAGCCGGGTCCGCGCCGCGGGTGGCGTTAGTCGCGTGGACGCGGCGGGCCAGCAGGAGCTGGCCGCGGATCTGCCCCCCGGGATAGCAGCCGGGCCGCTGCCGGGCATCGATGACCGGCCGGCTCCTTCATCCTGGCCAGCGCTCCCCGGTTATCCCGGCCACCGCTCCCCGGCTAGGTCCACGTCCGGCCGGGGATCGTGGCCCGGGCCCGGGCGCCATTCCGTATCCCCGTCCGGCCGCGGACCGTGGCCCCGGCCCGAGCGCCATTCGGTCACCGCCATCGCGAGCAGGCCGGGCACCAGGTCCGTTGACCGGCGCAGGACCCAGGCCGTGCCCTTGGTCGCCAGCCAGGTCAGCTCGGCCAGCCGGGTGGGCGGCCGGCTGGTCGGCTCGGCGTCAGGCGGTGGTCCGACCTGGTATCCGGCCGCGGCGAGCAGGCCGTGATACCGGCGGGCAATGAGCCGGTGGCCTCGTTCGCTGGGGTGCAGCCGGTCCGCCGCCCACATCCTCGGGTCGTATGTCTCGGCGTCCCCGGCCGCGTCAAAGTGCAGCGTGCCGAAGCGCTCGGCCACGGTGTCCATGACCAGGTTGAGCTGGCGGGCGCGCCGGGCCAGCGGGCGGGCGAGCACGCCCGGCACGCCCAGCATCCGGCCCGGATCGGGCAGCCGCATGGTGAGCACCTCAGCGCCCGCCGCGCGCAGCGCGCCGACCGTGTGCCCGGCCGCCGCCGCGTACCGGTCCGGGTCGAAGTTTCCCCGCAGCGTGTCGTTCACTCCGACCACCACGCTGGCGATGTCCGGCCGCAGCTGCAGGGCCCGGGGCAGCTGATCGCGCTCGACATCGGCCATGCAGGCTCCGTTGACGGCCAGGATGTGCAGCCCGGGCTCGTTCAGCCCTTCGGCCAGCAGCGCGGCCCAGCCGCGCCAGCCACGACCCGGGGACTGGCCAGTTGGCACCGCCGGACCGGCCGGGCGCGCCGGGCGCACCGGGTCACCGACGCCCAGGGTAATCGAGTCGCCCAGGGCGGCGAAGCTGGTCATGCCGGCACCTTGGCCCGGCGCGCCCCCGCGCCCGCCAGGGCGGCCTGGTAGTGGCCAATCAGCTCGTCGCACAGCACCGGCCAGCTGCGGCTGAGTACCGCCTGCCGGCCCGCCCGGCCCTGCGCCGCGCGGAGCAGCGGGTCGGCCGCCAGCCTGGCCACGGCACCGGCCAGCGCGGCCGGATCACCGGGAGTGACCAGGAACCCGGTGACGCCGTCCTGGACCAGGTCGACCGGTCCGCCGGCCGCGGGCGCGACCACGGGCAGTCCGCTCGCTGCCGCCTCCTGCAAGGTCTGGCCGAACGTGTCGTGCGGCCCGCTGTGCACGAAGACATCGAGGCTGGCGTAGATCCTGGCCAGATGCTCGCCAGCCCGCTGGCCCAGGAACATCGCCGAGGGCAGCGCCCGGCGTACCGCCGCCGCGGCCGGGCCGCTGCCGACGATCACCAGCCGGGTGCCCGGCCGCGCCGCCACCTGAGCCAGCAGGTCAACGCGCTTCTCCACGGCCAGCCGCCCGACGTAGCCGACCAGCAGCTCACCGCCCGGCGCCAGCTCGGCCCGCAGCCGCGCGCTTCGCTTGGCCGGATCGAACCGGCTGCTGTCGACGCCCCGGGCCCACAGCCAGACCCGCTGAACCCCATGCGCATGCAGCTCAGCCGCGGTCTCCGTGCACGGGGCGAGGGTCCGGTCCGCGGCATTGTGGATCCGGCGCAGCCGCCGCCAGCAGATCGCCTGGCCGGCCCGGCCCGTATGGTAGGCGCGAGCATAGGCGGGCAGGTCCGTCGCGTACACCGCGACGATGGGCAGATGCAGCCGCCGGGCGGCGGTGCAGCCGCCGGAGCCGAGCACGAACGGGCCGGCCAGATGCACCAGGTCGGCGCGGTGACCGGCCACCGCCTCGCGCACCCGCGCGCCGGGCACGCCGACCCGGAATCCGGGATACGCGGGCACCGGCAGGGACGGCACCCGTACGACCGGGAAGCCCAGTACGCGGTCCGGGCGAGGCAGCCCGCGGGCCGCCTCGGGTGCGATGACCAGCACCTGGTGGCCCCGGTTGACCAGATGCTCGGCGACGCGCACCGCGGTATGCGCGACACCGTTGACGTCGGGCGGGAAGGACTCTGTGACATAGGCGATTCGCACGATTACACCCTGCGGGACGCGGATGCCCGGCAGGGCCGCTAGGCCATGACCGTCGGGCGAACTGCAGATGACATCTCCGGGCAGCTAAACCCGCTGGTCAGGACGACGCTGACGGGCCGGCGGACTGGGCCGGCGGGCCGGGCTGGCCGACCGGGCCGGAACGCGGCGTGCCGCGGACTGGATAGCCGGCTAGCCGCAGCGACTCCTTGACGTCCGCGATCGCCAGGGCGCCGAAGTGGAACGTGCTGGCGGCCAGCACGGCGTCGGCGCCCGCCGCCACCGCGGGCGCGAAGTGGGCCAGCCGGCCCGCTCCCCGCTGGCGATCACCGGCACCGTCACCACCGCCCGGACGGCGCGGATCAGCGGCAGGTCGAAGCCCGCCTGGCGGCCGTCGGCGTCCATCGAGTTCAGCAGGATCTCGCCCGCGCCGAGCCCGGCGGCGCGCGCCGCCCACTCGACCGCGTCCAGGCCGGCCGCGCGGCGCCCGCCGTGCGTGGTTACCTCGAAGCCGCTGGGAAAGGGCCCGCGGCGGGCGTCCACGGACACCACGATGCACTGCGAGCCGAACCGGGCCGCGGCCTCGGTGAGCAGCTCCGGACGGGCCATCGCCGCGGTGTTCAGCGAGACCTTGTCCGCCCCGGCCCGCAGCAGCCGGTCCACGTCGCCGCAGCTGCGTACCCCGCCGCCCACCGTCAGCGGGATGAAGACCTGCTCGGCCGTCCGCCGCACCACGTCGTACATGGTGGCCCGGCGATCGCTGGACGCGGTGATATCAAGGAAAACGAGCTCATCCGCGCCGTCGCCGTCGTAGGCCGCGGCCAGTTCCACCGGATCGCCGGCATCCCGCAGGTCGCGGAAATTAACGCCCTTGACCACCCGGCCGTCGTCCACGTCGAGGCAGGGGATGACCCGCACGGCGACCGTCATCCCGCCGCCGCCGCGAGCGCTTGCTCCAGCGTGAACGCGCCCGCGTACAGCGCCTTGCCGATGATGGCCCCCTCCACGCCGACTGGCCGCAGGGCGGCGATCGCGCGCAGGTCGGCCAGGCTGGACACGCCGCCGCTGGCGATCACCGGCCGATCGGTCCGGGCGCAGACCTGGCGCAGCAGCCCGAGGTTGGGCCCGCTGAGCATGCCGTCCTTGGTCACGTCGGTGACCACATAGCGCGGGCAGCCATCGGCCTCCAGCCGGGCCAGCACGTCCAGCAGCTCGCCGCCGTCGGAGGTCCAGCCGCGCGCGGCCAGCCGGGTCCCCCGGACGTCCAGGCCGACCGCGATCCGCTCGCCATGCCGGGCGATCACGTCGCGGACCCAGTCCGGGTGCTCAAGCGCCGCGGTGCCGATGACCACCCGCGCGCAGCCGGTGGCCAGCGCCGCGGCCAGCGACGCGTCGTCACGGATGCCGCCGGACAGCTCCACCGCGGCTTCCAGCTTCCCGATCAGGCCCGCCAGCAGCGGCGCGTTCGAGCCGCGGCCGAAGGCGGCGTCGAGGTCGACCAGGTGAATCCACTGGGCGCCGGCGCCCTGCCAGGCCAGCGCGGCCGCCAGCGGATCGCCGTAGCCGGTCTCGGTCCCGGCGGCGCCCTGGACCAGCCGGACGGCCTGGCCGCCGGACACGTCGACGGCGGGCAGCAGGGTCAGCGTCATCGGAGCAACTCCAGCCAGTTGGCCAGCAGCGCCGCGCCGGCGTCCGCCGACTTCTCCGGGTGGAACTGGGTGGCGCACAGCGGGCCGTCCTCTATCGCCGCGATGAAGTCCTGCCCGTGCGTGGCGAGGGTCAGCAGCGGCTGGCCGCCGTTGGCGGCCGACGCCGGGGCGCCCGGGCCCGGCGGCAGCGACCTGGCCGCGTAGGAATGCACGAAGTAGAACCTGGTTTCCGGGTCGATCCCGGCCAGCAGCCGGGTGCCGGCCGGCGGCCGGACCGTGTTCCAGCCCATGTGCGGTAGCACCGGGGCATCCAGCCGCTCCACCACGCCGGGCAGCACGCCGCAGCCCGCGGTCCGCTGGCCGTGCTCGGCGCCCTCGGCGAACAGGACCTGCATGCCGACGCAGATCCCCAGTACCGGCCGGGCCGCGGCCAGCCGCTGGCCGATGATCGCCTCGCCGCCGATCGCCCGCAGCCCGGTCATGCAGGCGGCGAACGCGCCCACCCCGGGGACCACCAGCCCGTCGCAGCTCAGCGCCGGGCCGGCGGCCGCGGTCACGGTCACGTCGGCGCCCGCCCGCTGCAGCGCCCGCTGGGCGGAACGCAGGTTCCCGGAGCCGTAGTCCAGCACCACCACCTGCGGCCGCCCGGCAGGACTCACCGCGGCCGCCGGGCCGGACTCACAGCACGCCCTTGGTGCTGGGGATCCCGCCGGCCCGCGGATCGGGGGCCACCGCATCGCGCAGCGCCCGGGCGAACGCCTTGAACTGCGCCTCGACGATGTGATGCGGATTGCGGCCGGACAGCACGGCCAGGTGCACGCAGATACCCGCGGTGGCCGCCAGCGACTCGAAGAAATGCCCGGTCAGCGTGGTGTCGTAGGTGCCGATCAGCGGCGCCATCCCGGCCGGCTCGGCATGCACGCAGTACGGCCGGCCGGACAGGTCCACCGCGGCCCGGGCCAGGGTCTCGTCCAGCGGGATCAGCGCGTCGCCGAACCGGCGGATACCCGCCTTGTCCCCCAGCGCCTCGCGCAGCGCCTGGCCGAGCGTGATCGCGGTGTCCTCGACCGTGTGATGCGCGTCGATCTCGGTGTCGCCGCTGGCCTGCACGGTCAGGTCGAGGCCGCCGTGCTTGCCGAGCTGGGCGAGCATGTGATCGAAGAACGGCACGCCGGTTTTGGCCTCGGTGACGCCGGTACCGTCCAGGTCAAGCTCGACCAGCACGCGCGTCTCCCCGGTGACCCGCTCGACCCGGGCGGTCCTGCTCATGCCGGTCCCGGCAGGCCGAGCACGGCGGCGAGCGCGGCGCGGAACGCGGCCATCTCGGCCGGGGTCCCGATGGATACCCGGAGCCAGCCGGGCAGTTCGGTCTCGCGGATCAGCACGCCGCGGTCGAGCATGCCCTGCCAGACCGCGTGCCGGTCACCGAACTCGCCGAACATGACGAAGTTGGCATCGGAGTCGGCCACGGTCAGGTCGAGGCCGCGCAGCCAGCTCACCAATGCGTCCCGTTCGGCCCGCAGCACGGACACGGTCGCCAGCAGTTCGCCGGCGTGCGCCAGCGCGGCGCGCGCGGTGGCCTGGGTGAGCGCGGACAGGTGGTAGGGCAGCCGGACCAGCTGCAGCGAGCTGACCACGGCCGGGTCGGCCGCCAGGTAACCGACCCGGGCCCCGGCCAGCGCGAACGCCTTGGACATGGTGCGGACCACGGCCAGCCGCGGATAGCGGGGCAGCAGTTCCAGCGCGCTGGGCGTGGCGGCGCGGGCGAATTCGGCGTACGCCTCGTCGGCCACGACCATCCCGGGCGCGACGTCGCAGACCGCCTCGATCACCGCGAGCGGCAGCGCCGTGCCGGTCGGGTTGTTCGGCGAGGTCAGGAAAACCACGTCCGGCTGCAGCTCCCGCACGCGGGCGGCGGCGCGAGCCGGGTCCAGGCCGAAATCCGGCTCCCGGGCGGCCGGCACCCAGGCGGTATTGGTAACCCGGGCGATCAGGGGGTGCATCGAGTACGAGGGCTCGAAGCCGAGCGCGGTGCGCCCCGGGCCGCCGAACGCCTGCAGCAGCTGCTGGATGATCTCGTTCGAGCCGTTCGCCGCCCACACCTGCGGCCGGGTCAGCCCGTGGCCCAGGTAGCCGGCCAGGTCGTCCCGCAGCGCCCCGCCGTCCCGGTCCGGATAGCGGTTCAGCCCGGTGGCGACCGCGGCGGCCGCCTCGGTGATCGCCTGGACCAGGGCGGCCGGGGGCGGGTACGGGTTCTCGTTGGTGTTGAGCCGGACCGCGACGGCCAGCTGCGGCGCCCCGTACGGTTCCAGGCCGGCCAGGTCGGCCCGCAGCGGCGGCGGCGGCCCGGTCATCGCGGCACTCCGGCCCGGGCCGGGACGCGGGCGCGGACCGCCAGCACGTGCGCCGCGAGGTCCTCGGCACCGCCGAGCGCGTCGATGTACGGCGCGGCATCCGCCAGCCCGGCCGCGTCGCACTCGACCAGGTGGATGCCGCGCAGGAAAGACAGCACCGACAGGCCGCCGGAGTACCGGGCCGTCCCCCCGGTCGGCAGCACGTGGTTGGAGCCGGCCAGGTAATCACCGAGCGACACCGGCGCGTACGGCCCGGCGAAGATGGCCCCGGCATTGCGGACCCGGCGGGCTAGCTCCGCGGCGTGCTCGGCCTGGATCTCCAGGTGCTCGGGCGCCCAGGCGTCGGCGACGGCCAGGGCGGCGTCGATATCGTCCACCAGGACGCAGGCCGACTGCCCGGCCAGCGCCGCCTGCACCCGCTCGCGATGCCGGGCGGCGCCGGCCTGCCGGGCGAGTTCGGGCCCGACCCGGCCGGCCAGCCCGGGATCCGTGCTGATCAGCAGGCAGGCGGCCAGCGGATCGTGCTCCGCCTGCGCGACCAGGTCGGCCGCGACCAGCGCCGGATCAGCGGTGTGATCGGCGATGATCGCGACCTCGGTGGGACCGGCCTCGGCGTCGGTGCCGATGACGCCGCGCAGCAGCCGCTTGGCGGCCGCGACATAGACGTTGCCCGGGCCGCTGACGATGTCGGCCGGCTCGCAGTCCGCCGTGCCGTAGGCGAACATGGCGATCGCCTGCGCGCCGCCGACGGCGTGCACCTCGGTGATGCCGAGCAGCGCGCAGGCGGCCAGCACGGCCGGATGCGGCAGCCCGCCGTGCTCCCGGCCGGGCGGCGACGCCACCGCGATCTCGCCGACGCCGGCCACCTGCGCGGGGATCACGTTCATCACGACCGACGACGGATAGGCCGTCAGGCCGCCGGGGACGTAGACGCCGGCCCGGGCGACCGGGACGTACCGCTCGGTCACGGTGGAGCCCGGCGCGACCGTGGTGACGGTCTCGCGCGGAAGCTGGGCCTCGTGCACCAGGCGGGCCCGGCGGGCGGCCTCGGCCAGGGCGGCCCGCAACTCCGGGCCGAGCCCGTCCAGCGCGGCGGCCAGCGCGCTGGCCGGGACCGGGGTGGCCGGCCGGTCCACGCCGTCGAACCGGGCCGTGTGCTCCCGGACCGCGGCGGCGCCCCGGCGGCGCACGTCAGCGCAGACCGGGCGGACCGCGGCCAGTGCCGCCTCGACGTCCAGCGCGGCCCGCGGCAGCACCCCGGCGAGTGCCGTCCGGCTGAGGCCGGCCGCCGTGGCGCCACGCAGGTCAACCGTTCTGAGCACCCGCCAAGCCTATGGGCAGCGCCCGGCCGGGCCGAACCGGCGGGCTGGTCCGGCGGCACCGGGCAAGCCGGCGGCAGTCCGCCGGGGGCCCCGTTTCCGCGGTCGGGGATGGCGGGGCGGGGGGCCGGCCCGGTGCTGGCCGCCACGCACGCCGCTACTCGACGATCTTGGAGATCGGGATCTCCAGGATGTCCCGCGCGCCCGCCGCGCGCAGCGCCGGGATCAGCATGTTGACGCCGCGCTTGGGCACGACCGCCTCGACCGCGTTCATGCCGCCGCGGACCAGCGAGGTGATCGTCGGCGAGGTCATGGCGGGCAGGATCTCGGTCACCGCGGCCAGCTCGCTGGCCGCGACATTCAGCTTGAGCAGCACGCTGCCGCGCGCCATGATCGCCCCGCGCAGCAGCAGCGCCACGTCCTCCATCGCCGCCCGCTTGGCCGAGTCGGCGTGCGCGGCCGGATTCGCGACCAGCTCGGTGTAGCTGGTCAGCAGGGTGTGCAGGATCTTCAGCCCGTTCCGGCGCAGGGACGAGCCGGTCTCGGTCAGGTCCACGATCGCGTCCACGATGTCGGGGACCTTCGCCTCGGTGGCGCCGTAGGACGGGATCACCATGGCCTTGATCCCGCTGGCCTCCAGGAACCGCCGGGTCAGCGCCGGGAACTCGGTCGAGATCCGCACTCCCTCGGGCAGGTCGGCGACCGATTCCCAGCCCGACGCGGCCGGCACGGCCAGCACGACGCGGACCGGGTCGCCGGTCGCCTTGGAGTACTGCAGCTCGCCGAGCGAGACGACATCCGCCCCGGTCTCGGCGATCCAGTCCCGGCCGGTGATGCCGAAGTCGAACAGTCCCCGCTCGATGTAGGACGGGATCTCCTGCGGGCGCAGGAACCGGACCCGGACGATCCGCGGATCGTCGATCGACGCGTGGTAGTCGCGGTCGGACGAGCGCCGGACGGTCAGGTCGGCCGCGTCGAAGAGGTCAAGGGTGGCCCGCTCCAGCGAGCCCTTGGGCAGCACGAGGGAGAGCAAGACGGGGAGGCCTTTCTGGTCGGCTGACGGGCCCGCCCTGGGGGCGGCACGTGGTAGGCCTGGCCGGCCATCGGCCGGCCGCGGCGGCCGGCTCAGGCGAAGCCCGCGACGCGGTGCGGCACGTACGGCTGCTCCAGCTGCTCGATCTCGCCGGCCGTGAGCTGAATGCCGAGGGCGGCGATGGCGTCATCCAGATGCTGCGGCTTGGTCGCCCCGACGATCGGCGCCGTTACCCCCGGGCGGCCGGCTACCCAGGCCAGCGCGATCTGGGCGCGGGAGACACCGCGGTTCTGCGCGACCTTGGCGACCTGCTCGGCGATCTGCCGGTCCTCGGCGGCGTACAGGCTCTGCCCGAACTCGTCGGTCGCGCTGCGGGCGGTCCCGGCGTCCCAGTCGCGGGTCAGCCGGCCGCGGGCCAGCGGGCTCCACGGGATGACGCCGATGCCCTGGTCCGCGCAGAGCGGCAGCATCTCCCGCTCTTCCTCGCGGTAGAGCAGGTTGTAGTGGTTCTGCATGGTGGCAAACCGGGTCCAGCCGCGGGCGCCGGAGAGGTAGAGCGCCTTGGAGAACTGCCAGGCGTACATGGACGAGGCCCCGATGTAGCGCGCCTTGCCCGCCTTGACCACGTCGTGCAGGGCCTCCAGGGTTTCCTCGATCGGCACGCTGGGGTCCCAGCGGTGAATCTGGTATAGGTCGACGTAGTCGGTGCCGAGCCGGGCCAGGCTGGCGTCGATCCCAGTCATGATCGCCTTGCGGGACAGCCCGGCCCCGTTCGGGCCCGGCCGCATCCGCCCGTGCACCTTGGTGGCCAGCACGATCTCGTCGCGGCGGGCGAAGTCCCGCAGCGCCCGGCCGGTGATCTCCTCGCTGGACCCGGCCGAGTACACGTCGGCGGTGTCGAAGAAGTTGATCCCGGCCTCGACCGCGCGGCGGAAGAACGGGCGGCTGGCCTCCTCGTCCAGTGACCACGGGTGCGCCCCGCGGCCCGGCTCGCCGTAACTCATGCAGCCCAGGCAGACCGGCGAGACGTCCAGGCCGGTCGAGCCGAGCTTCACGTACTCCATGCGCGCTCCCGATCTAGGCGGTCCGGATGATGATGCCCTGCCAGGGGGCCAGGGTAATCTCCCCGGCGGCGGGCCCGGCCGGCCCGCTGGTCGACAGCAGCACCGGTCCACCGGGATCATGGCATGTGACCGGGCGGCCGGAGAAATTGGCCCGGACGGTCAGGCTCCCGGCCTGGTAGGCCCACAGGCCGGGCGGCCCGGGCAGCGCCCGGTAACTGGCGATCCGGCCGCCGGACTCGGCGTGCCGCAGGCTGACCAGATCACGGCAGAAACGCAGCACGGACCCCGGATCTTCGCGCTGCCCGGAGACGCTGACGGCGGCGGCATCCCCGGCCGGCAGCCACGGCGTCACTCCCGGAGTGGTGAATCCCCCGGCGGCCGAGGAATCCCACTGCATCGGCGTGCGGGCCCGGTCCCGGCTGCCCTGCCAGCCATGGCCGCTGACGCCGCGGGACATCTTGTCCTGCCGCAGCCCGGGCGGGACGTCCACGTCGGTCATCCCGATCTCATCGCCGTAGTACAGCACCACCGCCCCGGGCAGGGTGGCCAGCACCAGCAGGGCGAGCCGGGTCTTGCGCTCGTCCCCGCCGCACCACCGGGTCGGGAACCGGCCAACATCGTGATTGGAGGCCATCCACACCGGACATGCCCCGGCCGGGAGCCTGGACATCGTTTCGGAGACGACGGCCGGCAGTTCCGGCACGGCGAAGGGGGCGAACACGAACGGGAAATTGAACGCCAGCTGCAGTTCGTCGTCCTGACCGTAGAAACTGGCCAGCCGGCCGGCATCCGGCACCCAGGTCTCGCCGAGCAGCAGCCGCGGCTCCGGATAACTGTCCGCGATCTTGCGCCAGTCCCGGTAGACGCCGTGCACCTCCGGCCGGTTCGCGTTATAGACGGGCTTGAGGCCGAACTTGTCCGCCATCGGGCCGGCCGCGGTCTCCGGCGGGTTGTCCCGCAGTTTCGCGTCCTTGTAGAGGCCGTGCGCGACATCGATCCGGAATCCGGCCACGCCCCGGTCCAGCCAGAACCGGAGAATCCCGGCGAATTCCTCGTGCACGGCCGGTTCCCACCAGTTCAGGTCCGGCTGGCTGTCCAGGAAATTGTGCAGGTAATACTGCCCGGTCGGCGCATGCCAGGCCCAGGCGGAGGCGCCGGTGGCGTCCAGCCAGTTGTTCGGCGGCCCGCCGCCGGGCGCCGGGTCGGCCCAGATGTAGTAGTCCCGGTGCCCGGCGTCACGGCCGCCCGCCGCGTCGATGAACCAGGCATGGGCCGAGCTGGTGTGGTTGGGCACCAGGTCAAGCAGCACCCGCAGGCCGCGTTCGGAGGCCTCGGAGATCAGCCGGTCCATGTCGTCCAGCGTGCCGAGGTCAGGATGGACGCCCAGGTAGTCGGAGACGTCATAGCCCCAGTCATCGTCGGGCGACGGCATCGTCGGTGATAGCCAGATGCCGTCCACGCCCAGCCACGACAGGTAGTCGAGCCGGGCGATGACGCCGCCGAGGTCGCCGTAGCCGTCGCCGTCGGTGTCCAGCCACGACCGGACGTACAGCTGATACAGCACCGCACCGTGCCACCAGCGGTGCTGGCCGGCGTCGCCGTTCATGGGCTCTCCTGTTCAATAGCGGCGGGCAAGTAACGAGCGGCGGGCAAGTAACGAAACCGGGCCCGCCTTGATTCCGGCCGGGGGCAGCACCGACAATGGGTGCTGTGAGCCCGATTGTTGAACTGGTGATCGCCATCCTGCTGCCGACGGCGGTGGGATGCGCCCTCATCGTCGGGTTCCGCGGGCTCGGCTGGTCCACCGAGCGCTGGCGCGCGCACCGGTACCCGCTGTACGCTCCGGCCGAGCCGATCGAGCGGCTCGGGACCAGCCTGCGCCGGCTGCGCGCTGACCTGGACGCGACCGAGACCCGCTCGGACATTCACGCCAAGAACCTGCGCCTGAGGGCACTTCGCGGCGCTTACGTCGACGCGCTCACCACCGCCTGCGAACGGCTTGAGGTCGCCCCGCCCGCGGGCGGCGACCGGGCCCCGCTGCCGGAGATCTACCGGGTGGAGGCGGCGCTGCGGCAGCGCGGCCTGGACGTCCGGGAGACGGCCGCGCGCTGAGCGCGGCCGCCCTCCGCGCCGGGGCCGGCGTACAGTTGGGGCGTGGTCCGCGTGCTCGCCGTATCCGACGAGGTCGACGAAGGCTTGTACGCCGACCTCGGTCCCGTGCGCGCGGCCGAGCTGGTGGTGGCCTGCGGTGACCTGCCGTTTGAGTACCTCGGTTACCTGATGAACGGCCTCGACGTGCCGCTGGTGTTCGTGCCCGGCAACCATGACCCCGATCTGTCCGGGTACTCCCGCTCGCGGGCCGGGCTGACCCTGCGGGCCGGGCTGCCCGCCCGGGCGCCGTGGCCGGACGGCGCGGTCAACGCCGACGGCCGGATCGTCGAGGTGGCCGGCCTCCGGCTGGCCGGCCTGGGCGGCTGCCGCCGGTACGGCAGCGGGCCGAATCAGTACAGCGACCGGCAGCAGGCGGGCCGGGCCCGGTCGCTCCGCCGCCGGGCGTGGTGGCAGCGCCGTCGCGGCGGACGGCCGGTCGACGTGCTGCTGACCCATGCCCCGCCGCGCGGCGTGGGCGACGGCGCCGATCCGCCGCACCAGGGCTTCACCGCCCTGCACGGGCTGGTCGCCGGGCTTCAGCCGGGCATCCTGCTGCACGGGCACGTGCTCCACCACGACGCGGCCAGCCCCGGGCGGCCGCTGGGCCGCACCGAGGTGCGGAACGTCACCGGCCGGCACCTGCTCGACATCCGGCCGGGCGGCAGCGCCGCGCAGCCGCGTCCTGGTCGCGATCATGCCCGGTGATACCGGCTTCCCGCGGGCGGACGTGGAGAATGACTTCCTCCGCGCGCGGCGCCGGCAGGTGCTGGCCAGGCTGGCGCAACGGCTGCGCCGGGAGCCGGATGACGTCAACCTGATCCTCCCGTTCGACGAGGTCATCGCGGCCCTCGGCCGCCGCGGCGAGCGGTCGCTCGGCCTGCGGACGATTCAGCTGGCCACGGTGGTCGGGACGGTCGACTCCAGCCGCGATTTCGACCGGCGGTTCCGGCCCACGTCCAGCCGGGTGCGAGCCCGGTGGGAGAAGCTCGCCCTGGCCCAGCGGCGCGGGGAAACGATCCCGCCGATCGACGTCTACCGCATCGGCGAGATGCATTTCGTGCAGGACGGTCATCACCGCGTCTCGATCGCGCTGGCCACCGGCCAGCAGGTGATCGACGCCTACGTCACCGAGGTGCTGACGGTGATCTCGGCCGAGGGCGTGCATAACCGCGGCGACCTGCTGGTGAAGAGCTACGAGCGCCTCTTCCAGGCCCGGGTGCCGCTGCCGGAGCAGGCCTACGCCAAGATCATCTTCACCGACCCGTGGTTCTACGCCGAGCTGGGCGGCGCGGTGGAAGCGTGGGGCTTCCGCTGCATGCAGGACGAGCATGTCTTCATGGACCGGGCCGAGGTCGCGCGCCGGTGGTTCGCCGAGGAGTACCGCCCGGTGGTGCGCATGCTGCGCGCCGCCGACATGATCGGCTCCCGCACCGAGGCCGAGGCCTACCAGCGGGTGGCCCGCGAGCGGTACCGGCTCATCCGCACGCACGAATGGAGCGATGACGTCATCGAGCGGCTGCGCCGCGAGGTCAGGTAGCGGCCGGCCAGGGCCGGCCGCGCCCCGCGAGGTCAGGTCGCCGCCGGTGCTGCTGGCGCAGCGGGCTCGGCGTCCAGGGACAGGTTCTTGCCGCTGTCCGGATCGAAGATGTGCATTGTCCGGATATCGGCCCACAGCTCGGCGTTGTCGCCCTCCTTGATCCGGGTAACCGGATCCAGCCGCGCGGTCACTGTCTCGTCGCTGGCGACGATGTCGGAACTGCCGGAATCGCTGGCCAGGTCCGCGAGCTGGTCAACGGTCTTCGACAGGCCGCCGTCCTGGGTGAAGTACACGAAGACATCCGAGCCCATCGACTCGACCACGTCGATGGTGGCGCGGAACGTGATTCCGTGGCCGCGCAGGTCCGGCTGGACGAGCGATGCGTCCTCGAAGTTCTCCGGGCGGATGCCCACGATGACCTCGCGTCCCACCTTCGAGTGCTCCAGCGACTGCTTCAGCTGCGGCGTCAGCGAGAGGTCGCCGATCACCGTGCGCAGGTTGCCCTCCTCCAGCTTGCCGGCCATGAAGTTCATCGCGGGCGAGCCGATGAAGCCGGCCACGAAGAGATTGACCGGATTCTCGTAGAGCTCATGCGGGGAGCCGACCTGCTGCAGAATGCCGGTGCGCATGACCGCGAGCCGGTCGCCCAGCGTCATCGCCTCGGTCTGGTCGTGCGTGACGTACACCATGGTGGTGCCGAGCCGCTTCTGCAGCTTGGACACCTCGGTCCGGGTCTGCACGCGCAGCTTGGCGTCCAGGTTGGACAGCGGCTCGTCCATCAGGAACACGGACGGGTCGCGGACGATGGCCCGGCCCATGGCGACCCGCTGCCGCTGGCCGCCGGACAGGTTGGCCGGCCGCCGGTCGAGGTGCTGGGTCAGGTCCAGGATCCGCGCCGCCTCATTGACCTTCTCGTCGATGGTGGCCTGCGGCGTCTTGGCCAGCTTGAGCGCGAAGCCCATATTCTCCCGGACCGTCATGTGCGGGTAGAGCGCGTAGCTCTGGAAGACCATTGCGATGTCGCGATCCTTGGGCGCGGCGTTGTTCACTACCTTGCCGCCGATCCGCAGCTCGCCCTCGGTGATGTCCTCCAGCCCGGCGATCATGTTCAGCGTCGTCGACTTCCCGCAGCCCGACGGGCCGACCAGGATGACGAACTCGCCGTCGGCGATATCCAGGGAGATCTTGTCCACCGCCAGCGCACCATCAGGGAAGCGCTTGGTCACCTGGTCCAGAACGATTTCAGCCACTGTTACTCCTTCTAATCCTCAGCTAGCCCTTGACCGCGCCTGATGTCAGCCCAGCGACGATCCGGCGCTGGAAGAAGACCACGAAGATGATGATCGGGATGGTGATGACCACCGCAGCAGCCGCGATGGGGCCGGTCGGAACCGTGAACTGGTTGCCGCCGCTGAAGTAGGCCAGCGTGGCCGGCGCCGTCCGGGCGGAGATCGTCGAGGTGAACGAGATCGCGAACAGGAAGTCGTTCCAGCAGGCGAGGAAGACCAGGATGGCCGTGGTAACCATTCCCGGCGCGGCCAGCGGGGCGATGACCTTGACGAAGGCCTGGAACGGCGTGGCCCCGTCGATCTTGGCCGCCTTCTCCAGCTCCCACGGGATCTCGCGGAAGAAGGCCGACAGCGTGTAGATGCCGAGCGGCAGGCCGAAGGTCACGTAAGGGATGATCAGCCCGGGCCAGGTGTTGAACAGCCCCAGCCTGGTCTCGATCCCGAACAGCGGGGTGACCAGCGCGATCTGCGGGAACATCGCGATCAGCAACGACACCCCGATGAGCACGCTCTTGCCCGGGAATCGCAGCCGGGCCACCGCATAGGCCGCCATCGAGGCCAGCACCACGGCGACCAGCGTCGAGATCAGGCCGATGCCGATCGAGTTAATCAGCGGCCGGATGAACTGATCGCTGCTCAGGATGCCTGAGTAGTTACCCCAGGTCCACTGCTTGGGTATGAAGGACGGGTCGAGGACCGCCACGGGCGTCTTGAAGGACAGCGAGACCAGCCAGAGCACCGGGATGAGCGCCAGTGCGATAACGACGACGTTGGCCGTGCCCCAGGCCGTCTTCTGCCGGGGCGTCGTGACAATAGCAGCCATCAGCGGGTCACCTCTTCCCGATGTCGGTGCCGGGGGCCGCGGTGCCGAAGCCCCTGATGAACAAGAAGGCGATGATCGCCACGCAGATGAAGATGAGGATAGAGATCGCCGAGCCGATCCCCAGGTTCAGCGCGTTGAACAGGTTGTCGTAGTTGAGGATCGAGACCGACCCGGTGTTGTTGGCTCCGGCGGTCAGGATGAAGATGTTGTCGAAGATCCGGAACGAGTCCAGCGTCCGGAACAGCAGCGCGACCAGGATGGCCGGCTTCATCAACGGGACCGTGATCTTCCAGAAGCGCTGCCAGCCGGTGGCCCCGTCCACCATGGCGGCCTTCTGCAGGTCCTCGGGCACCAGCGACAGCCCGGCCAGCAGCAGCAGCGCCATGAACGGCGTGGTCTTCCAGATCTCCGCCAGGATGATCACCGCGATCGCGGTGCCCTGCGAGGTCAGCGGCGCGCTGTCGTGGAACAGCGAGGACAGGTAGCCTTCGTTCGGCGTCCAGGCGTACTGCCAGCCGTAGGCCGCGGCGACCGTCACGATCCCGTAGGGGATGAGCGAAGCGGTGCGGACCGTGCCCCGGCCGAACAGCGTCCGGTGCATAACCTGGGCCAGCAGCATGCCGAGCACCAGCGTGATGGAGACCGAGATGATCGTGATGATCAAGGTCACCTTCAGCGCCGTCCACCAGTACGGCGAGCTGAGCACGGCGGCGTAGTTGCTCAGCCCGATGAACGCCTTGTCCTGCGGGAACTCCAGGTTGTAGCGCTGCAGCGACAGGTAAATGGCATAGACCACCGGGTAGGCGGTGACCCCGACCATCACGATGACGGCCGGAGCGCATAGCATCCAGCCGAGCCTGCGCTCGGCCCGCGCGCCCTCGGACAGCTGCGGCTTGCCTCGCTTCGGCGCCTGCTCGGTCGTGCTGACGACCGGCTGCGTACTGGTACTCATCGGCCCCTTCCTTCCCTCGCGGCCTGCTGACCGCGCGCTCCGCGGCGGCTCACGGGACCAGGCCCTTCGATTGCAGGGCATCGTTGAGCTGGCTGACCATCGCCTGCTCGGTGCTCGTCGGGTTGATGCCGCCCGGCGGTGAGATCAGGTGCGAGATGTCGATGGACACGACCTGGTAGACGGGCGTCTTCGGCCGGACGCTCGCATGCTCAAGCGCGCTCAGGATGTCGGCGTGGAACGGGTAGTCCTTGAACAGCGCCGGGTCGCTGTACAGGCTGGTGATGGTCGGCGGCACGCCGCCGACGTTGGCGCCGATGATCTGGTTCTGCCGGTCGCGCAGGCACAGCGCGGCCTGGAAGGCGAGTGCCTTGTGCTGCGAGTACTGGCTGACCGCGAGGTCGGTGCCGCCGATCGTCACCTTGGCCGGCACGCCGGGGGTGACCTCCGGGTAGAGCGCCCACTTGAAGCTCTTGAACAGCTTCGGGTTGTCGAGCTTCATGGCCGGATACACGAACGGGTAGTTCAGCTGGAAGGCGGCCGTCCCGGCCTCCATGGCGAGCCGGTTCTGGTTTTCCATCTGCACGTTAAGCGACGGGTCGGCGCCGGGACCGGTGGCGAGGTCCTTCATGATCGACAGGGCCTTGACGGCGGGCGGGCCCAGCGTCACCTTGGTCGCGTCCGGGTTCAGGATGGTGCCGCCCGCGCTGGCCACCAGCGTGTTGAACCACACCGTGACGCCCTCGTACTGCGCGCCCTGGATCTCGATGAGGTGCGCCTTGCCCTCCTTCTTCAGCTGCGCCGCGTCGGCGAACATCTGGGCCCAGGTCTTGGGCGGGTGCGGCACCAGGGCCGAGTCGTACCACAGCAGCTGGGTGTTGCTGTTGTCCGGCACCGCGACGAGCTGGCCCTTCCACATCGCCGTTTCCAGGGCTGGCTTGAGCGTGCCGTTCTCGGCGGCCGCCTTGTTCGCCCCCGTCCAGGGCGCAGCCCAGCCGGCCTCGGCGAACTCGGCCTCCCAGGTGACGTCCAGGCCCATGATGTCGATCGAGTTATCGTGCGCGGCCAGCCGCCGGACGAGTTGCTGCCGCTGGCCGTCGGAGCCGGTAGGCAGCTGCTGGTAGGAGATGACGTACTGGCTCTTGTGCTGGCTGTTGCAGTTGTTGATGGCCGTCTGGGTGGCACCAGAGCCGTCCGGGTAGAAGTAGAAGTTCAGCTGGACCGGGCCGCTGGAGGCGCCTGCGGTACCGCAGGCGGCGAGCCCGCCCGCGGCAAGCACGGCACTCGTCAGTCCGATGGCCAGGCGCCGGGCCCGGGCGCGTGGTCGCCCGCGGGCACGACGCTCGGATGTGCTCCCTCGGCCGCCATTGCTCATCATTCCTCCAGCACCTAGTCGGCGCCGGCGCACCGGTGGCGGGCTTGCGCCCGGACCGGTTGTGCCGGCGATTCCATGAGTACCCCCACCCGGCCCGCACTTAACATGCGACGCGGCAAGCGGTTTCCCGCGCGGCCGGGCCATTACGCGACATCCTCAGCAGGCATGGCCCGGCAGGAATAGCGGCTGCCGGGCCATGCACCGAATGCCATCCGCGCCGCGCGCGAGCCGGACCTGCCCCGTTCGTTCTGCCGACGGCCAATTCCGGCCGCGAGCGACTGCGATCGGCCGGCGCCCGCCCCGGCTGACGCCGGGATGGCTGACCCGGGGGCGAACGGTCCAGGGTCAGCTGACCCCGGGCCGGCCGAACTGGCCCGCTGCACGATCCGCAGCGGGAGCAGCTGGCGAAGCGGCCTGACCCGGGCCCCGCGCAGCAGTGCGCACAGTCTCCGGGCGCCCTCCGCGCCGCTCTGCTCCAGCGGCTGGTGCACCGTGCTGAGCTTGAGCAGCGCGGCCGACTCGATGTCATCGAAGCCGACCACCGACAACCGGCCTGGTACCGGGAAGCCACGCTGCTCCGCGGCGCTGAGCACGCCCATCGCCTGGGCGTCCGAGACGGCGAAGATCGCGGTCGGCGGATCGGGCAGCGCGAGCAGCTGATCGGTGAGCTCGGCCGCCACCGCCGGGCCGTACGGCCCGAGCCGGACCAGGTCAGGGTCAAAGTCGATGCCGGCCCCGGCCAGCTCCCGCCGGTACCCCTCCAGCCGGGCGCTGGACGAGGTGCAGCCCGGGTCCTGCTCCGGATCCTCGCGGACGGCCGCCTCGCGCTCCGCGGCCCCGGCGGCCGCAGTGCCGACGAAGCCAATCCGCCGGTGGCCCAGGCTGAGCAGGTGCCCGGTGGCCAGCCGTCCCCCCGCGACGTCGTCGATGATCGTCTGCGGCACGCCAGCGGCGACCGCGTCGACGGTCACCAGCGGGATGGCGCCGCGCCGGAATGCCGCCAGCCGATGCCGGGCCAGGGAGATCGACACGACGATCACGCCGTCGGCCCGGTGCCGGGCGGCCAGCGCGGCCAGGTGGTGATCACGCTGCTCCGGCGTATCGGCGTTGCAGACGATGGTGTCGTAGCGCTGCTCGTCCAGCACCGCCAGCGCCCCGGCCAGCCGGGCCACGGTGGCCGGCCTGGTCAGGTGCGGCACCAGGATCGCCACCGTGCGCGGGGTGCCACGGGACAGCGCGGCGGCCAGGTGACTCGGCCGGTATCCCAGCCGCTCGATGACCCCGAGAACCTTCAGCCGGGTCGATTCGCGCACGTTCACGCCGCCGTTGAGAACCCGGGAGACCGTGCCGACGCCGACGCCCGCCGCTGCGGCAACATCCGCGATCGTCGGGCGGTCAGGCGTGCGCACCGGCACCTCCCATAATGGAATCGCGCATTTGGAAACGATTCCAATGGTGAATTGGCTCATTCTCACTCCGCTCCAGGTTCGCGTCAAGGGTGCCGGGCCGGCGTGGCGCGGCCAGCTATCCGGGTCAGGACGATCACCGCGCCGGACGGCCGGACGATCACCGCGCCGGACCAGAATGATCACCGCGCCGGCGGGCAGCCGATGACCGCCCGGGACCAGCACGATCACCGCGCTGAGCCGCGCGCATCGCTCGAGGCCCTGGCCCGGAGCGGGCCGGCGGTAGGCTCCGAAGCCTGCGGCCGCGCATTCCGCGGGGCCCGGGCACTACGGAGATTTCCATGCCCCTTTTTGCTAAGCCGACGGGCGATTCTGCGACCTGGGAGCCGCAGGCGGCCGATGGCCGGCTGGCGCATACCGCCGGCGCGGACCCGGCCGGCGTGTTCACCTCGGACCTGTCGGTTTCCGAATATGTCCTGCTCGGCGAGGCCGGTTTCGAGCCGCTGGGCTTCGTGGTCGGATCGTCCATTTACCACGTCGGGCTGCAGGTCGGCCGCTGGTCCCAGAATCAGGAACTGCAAACCCTGACCCAGGCGATGTACAACGCCAGGGAACTGGCCATGGCCCGGATGCGGGCCGAGGCGGATCACCTGGGTGCGGACGGGATCGTCGGGGTGCAGCTCCGGATGCAGATGTACGCCTGGGGGCAGGATGTCCTTGAGTTCGTCGCCACCGGCACGGCGGTCAAGGCCATGGCCGGCACCGGCGCGCATCTTGCTCCCGATGGCCGGGCCTTCACGTCGGACTTGTCGGCCCAGGACTTCTTCCGCTTGCTGGCGGCCGGCGCCGTGCCGGTCGCCTTCGTCCTGGGCACGTGCGTTTACCACATCGCGCACCAGTCGATGATGCAGACCCTGCGGCAGGCCGGCCAGAACCAGGAGATGATCCAGTTCACCCAGGGCATCTATGAGGCGCGCGAGCTGGCGCTGGTCAGGATGCAGGCCGAGGCGAGCGAAGCCAAGTCATCGGGCATCGTCGGGGTCACGGTGGCCGTGGCCAATCACGTCTGGGGGGCCCATGCCACCGAGTTCCTCGCTACCGGCACCGCCATCCGCCGCCTGAGCGAGGAGCACCGGCTGCCGGAGACCTCACCGAAGCCCACCTTCACGCTGGGCCTCGACCGCTAACGGCCACGCTAGGCCCCGGCCGCTAAGGCGTCACCCGGTAACGCAGCGGCGGGAGCCGCTAGCTGGCTCGTCCGTGCTGGCGCACGAACTGCAGGAAGGTCTCGTTGAACGGGGCCGGATGCTCCCAGAGGCAGGCGTGCCCGCCCGCGGTGGTGGCCCAGGCAGAGCCGGGGATGCTCTCGTGCAGCCGGCGCGAGAGCGGCACCGGGATGAGGATGTCCTCCGCGCCCGCCAGCACGAGCACGGGGGTGGTGAGCTGGCTCAGGCGGCTGGTTGTGTCATGGCCGGTGATCACGGCCAGCTGTGCGAGATAAGCATGGACCGGCTGGTCCAGATAGCGCATGGCCGTCTCGAACTCGGCGGCCTCCGCGCTGCGCTGCTCGAAGAATTCCGGCGTGAACGCCCAGAGGCTGACGTCCCGCATGATGAAGGGAACGCCGAGAACCGGCGCCATGTCAGCCCACATGCTGAACATTCGCGAGCAGAACGGGCCGGGCGCCGCGTACGTACATCCGAAGGTAACCGACCGCAAGTCGGACCCGTAGGCGAGCGCATACTCCTGCGCGATCATGCCGCCCATGGAGACGCCCAGCAGGTGGAAATCGGTAATGCCGAGGGCATCGACGAGCGCCTTCGCATCGTCGGCGAGCATCCGGCTGGAATACGGTCCGGCCGGCTTCGAGGTGGCACCGATCCCCCGGTTGTCGAATCGCAGCACGCGGTAACCCGCGGCCAGCAGGTCGCTCATCTGCGACGCCCACGTTTCAAGGTCGTCGGCCAGGCCATTGACCAGGACGATCGTTTCCGCGCCGTCTCCCTCCAGCCGGTAATTGATCTCGATATCGCGGACTCTGGCAATCGGCATCAGCTGCCCCTTACGCTCGGGCCGGACTCGGGTACCCGGTCATTCTGGTCAGGACGCCGCGGTTACTGTTCTCAGCCCGATACGGGCATGCAGCTCGGTGAGCATCTTCTCGGTCAGCGAGAAATGCTCGGCCGCTACCTGCGCGGCCCGATCCGGGCGGGCCGCGATCACCGCCTCGGCCAGCTCCGGATGCTGCCGGAGGGCGCGATGCCGGACCTCGGGCGAGTACGGCTCCGCGTCGAAGCCGAGGCTGACCTCCCGCCGGATCCGGGCGCTCAGCTCGACCAGCCGGCGGTTATGCGTCGCCGCTGCGATCGCCTGATGCAGTGCATGATCAGCCAGTTTGGAGGCCTCCCTGGTGGGAGCATTGGCATAGGAGTCGACGGCCTGGCGGATAGCCATCACGTCCTGGTCGTCACGTCGCCCGGCCGCGGTCCGCGCGATCAGCTGCTCGATCAGCTGGCGGAATTCGAGCAGCTCAGTAAGGTCCTGCCAGGCGGGTATGAGCGTCCGGCGGATCATCTCGTCGGAGTCGGGCCGCGGATCGGCGGCCACGAAGGTCCCGCCGCCGCGGCCGCGCCTGGTCCGTACGTAACCGGACGCCTGGAGCCGCTGGATGGCCTCCCGCACGGTCGTCCGGCTCACTTCCAGCATGGCGGCGAGTTCCCGCTCGGTCGGCAGCCGCTGGCCGGAAACGAACTCACCGAGCGCGATCGCGGTCACGAAGCGCTCGGCGACGCGCTCTCCCGCGCTGCGCATGGGCATCGGTGTCAGCACCGCACTGAAGGTCTCATCCATCGCAGGCACGGTAATTCAACCTCTCTATCGGGAAAGTTCACCGACGGCTGACCGCCGGCCGGCGGCTGTCACCCGGCCGGCTGTCACTGGCTGGCTGCCACCCGGCCGGCCGCGGTTCCGGTAGCACCACGGCATCGCCGGGCACGCCCGCACCTCCTGCCGCCAGCGTCCCGTTACCCGGGTGTTTCCACATCATGCTCAGGAACGCGAACTCGCCGGTGACGCTCGCGGCAACGCGTTCGTGGGGGCCCAATTCCGGACCATCCTGGTGAACTCCATCTTGTGTGTCAATATTCGGCCTCAGTGGCTGATGTGACGAATCGGTGCCTCCGGGGCGCCAACCGCGATAGCGCCGCGGCTCGCGGACCGGGCAGTTCATCCGGCATTCAGGCTCGGGCACCGTCCGCTCGGGCTCACGGTCGCGGGCCAGCCCCATAAGCGGGCTAGACAGGTCCCAGCGGCGGCGTGTCGAGCGGGCAGGTCATCCGGCATTCGTGGCTCCGGTGGCCCTCAGGCGGTGTGCTCCGTCGTAGGTGGAGTGGTGGGTCAGGCAGCGTGCAGGATGCCGACCGAGGCGGTTGCCGAGGGCGCGGAGGGCCTGGTGGTGGCGTGTCGCCGGCGGCGCGGTGCTGGTCGTACTGTATGCGCGGGCAGCCGGGGCTGGTGCTGATCGATGCGAAGGCCCAGAGGTAGATCGCGTCGGCGAGGCCGCTGTGTTGTTCGGACCCCGCTGGCGGCGCCAGCATGCCGGCCGTTCGCGCTGCCGGACGCGCGGGTGATGGGTGACGTGCCAGGCGTGAGTTTTTGCCCGAGACTTGGCGGTGAGGTAGCGATCCGGCGCATCGCCGGACGTGCGCCGAGCGACCCGGGCGCCTCAGGATGGATCCCCAGTCGCTGGATCAGCGGGCCATCGGATCACCCGCAGCCGTCCCGATCCGCTGCTGCAAACCCGCCGGTCAGCTCCTGCTCCAGCACGGCGATCGTGCGTGCTCAGTCTCGGCGATCACCGCGCCGCCATGGCCGTGAACCGTGGCGCCCATCTGCGGCGGCCAGTGCCAGCGGGGAGCTCAGCTGCGGGGAGCGCAGCGCGGCCCTGGATCGTCCGGCGGTCCGCGCGGGCAGGTAGCGGGTCCGGCGAACGCCGCGCCGCAAAGCATGCGGTGCATCTGGGTGCGGGACAGCGGCCGCGCCCCGCGGCGGGCTGCGGCGCCACCTTGAGCACCGCGGTCGCCGTCACCGCTGTCAGGTCGTCAAACGCGGCTAGCGCGGCCGGGTAGAACTCCCGATCAGCGCGGAACGGAGGCTGGTTCGCCTGACGGCCGCCAGCGACCAGAGCATCGACTGATGCGCGCGGGCCAGCTGCCCGGACGGCAGGACCTGGTCGCTGTCCGCGGCAACGGGCCGGTGGTTCGCCGGTCCGTGAGGACCAGGACGGCGAGCGGCAGGTTCAGCAGGAACGGACTTGGCGCCCAGACCGAGTACCGTCTCCACGATACCTGGCCACCGACAGCGGGTTGACCGCGAACACCTGATACCCCGCCGCGGCCAGCGCGCTCACGAACAGGCCCCGGTCGGTCTCGATCCCGATCACCACCTGCCCCGGCTCACCGGCATGAGCGGCGGCCAGCTCGTGGAACCGGGCGATCCCCTCCACCCCCCCGGCCAGCCGCCCGCCGGCCAGCTTCCGGCCCTGCTCATCCTGGAAATAGACATCATGGTGAGACTCAGCCCAGTCCACCCCGGCAAAAATCAACCCCGGCTCCTCCCCTCAGTCCTCCTCTGACAATGAGCACGAGGACCCCCGGCAGCCCGCTAATAGATCAGTGCTCGCGGCACGCCATCCCGACCAGCCATCACAGGGGACCTCACCAGCTGGCCGGGGCACGATCTAGCCCTAGGGCTCACAACCCAGCGAGAACCACAGTGCTCACCTGCCAGCGGCTCAGCAACCATCCTGGCCCACCAGCACGACCACGACGATCAACCCCTCTTAGCGGGGTCGGTCTTAGATCGCGGGCCAGCTATGCACGGGCTCGTTGGAGTGCATGTGCTCCAGGTAGCGCAGCGTCATCTGCCGCAAGGCCTCGGGCCGGGCGAGATGGCCCGCGTCCTCGAGCGCGTGCACCGCCGCGGCCTGCCAGGTGGCACCGTTCCGGGAGGTCAGGCAGCGCTGCTCGATGATGCCAAGCAGCCGGTCCGCCTCGGCACCATCGGCACCCCACCGGCGCAGGCCCTCCCGGGCCAGCGGTAGCAGCCTGCGCAGCACCAGCTCAGTGACCGGGACCTCGCCCAGGCCGGGCCAGTACAGCCGGGCCTCGATGCCGTCCCGGGCCGCGGTCAGCAGGTTCTCGTTGGCGGCGGCGAACGACAGCTGCGTCCATACCGGCCGTTCGGCCTCGGCCAGCGTCCGGATCAGGCCGTAGTAGAAGGCGGCATTGGCGAACGTGTCGGCCACCGTCGGGCCGGCCGGCAGCACCCGGTTCTCGACCCGCAGGTGCGGCTGGCCCGCCGTCACCGCATACACCGGGCGGTTCCACCGATAGACCGTGCCGTTGTGCAGCGTCAGCTCGGCCAGCTGCGGGGCCTCGCCCGCGTCCAGCACGGCGGCCGGATCCTCGTCGTCGCAGAGCGGCAGCAACGCGGGGAAATAGCGGAGGTTCTCCTCGAACAGGTCGAACACCGAGGTGATCCACCGCTCGCCGAACCAGACTCGCGGCCGTACCCCCTGGACCTTCAGTTCTTCCGGCCGGGTGTCGGTCGCCTGCTGGAACAGCGTGATCCGGGTTTCCGCCCACAGTTCCCTGGTGAACAGGAACGGCGAGTTAGCGGCCAGCGCGACCTGCACCCCGGCCAGCGCCTGGGCCGCATTCCAGTAGCTGCCGAACGTCTCCGGGCTGACCTGCAGGTGGAACTGGACGCTGGTGCAGGCGGCCTCCGGGGCGATGGTGTCGATAAAGGTATCCAGCCGCTCCTTGCCGACGCCCTTGATCGAGATATCCATCTCCTCGCCGCGGGCGGCGAAGATCTGCTCGTTCAGCAGCCGGTACCGCGGGTTCGTCGAGATGGCCCGCTCGTCGACGTCGCTCTCCCGCAGCGTCGGCAGGATGCCGATCATGGCCAGCCTGCTGCCGGCCCGCCGGGCCTGCTGGTCCGCATGGTTCAGGCTGCCCCGGACCAGGTGCTCAAGCTCGCCGAGGGCGGCGCCGGCCAGCTGCCGCGGCGGCACGTTGATCTCCAGGTTGAACTGGCCGAGCTCGGTGTCCCAGCCGGGATCGGCGATCGCGCTGAGCACGTCGGTGTTCTTCATCGACGGCCAGCCGTCCTCGTCGACCAGGTTCAGCTCGATCTCGAGCCCGACCTGCTGCGGCTCGGTCTCGAACCTGGACTCGCGCAGCATCCGCGCCAGCACATCCAGGCAGTGCCGCACCTTCTCGCGGTACGCACGCCGGTCGGCCTGGCTGATGACCATGGCCGGGACATCCCTGCCCATCGCAGCCTCCCCGCGGCATCACTGGGCAGTAGGCCCGTGCCTAGCCTGGCACGATCCACGCGCGCTGGCCAGGCCCGCGCTCCGGGGTGGAACCAGGCGTCTCAGTGGCAGTGCGTCGAGACGTAGGTGATCAGGGAGATGAACGCCTGGCCGGTCTTGCCCTGGGTGGTAATACCCTGCAGCTGCTTCTCGAGCTGAGACACCGAGCCGCCCGAGATGCCCCCGTTGGCAATGGAGGTATACGCGTTCGCGATGACCTTGAGTTCGGGGCCGGCCTGCGCGGGCGCCTCGTTCGCCAGCGCAGTGAAGTACGCGGCGGCCGCCTTAAACAACTGGCCGCTATTCGCCTCAAGCGCGGCCAGGTTGCCCTTGTCCTTCGCCGGGATCTTGGGCAGGTTGCTGCTCATCTTGTTCAGGTCCGTGCAGAAGTTGCCGGTCAGCTTGGGCATGGCGAAGCCGGGTACTGAGGACGCGCTGCCGGCCGGGGATGAACCGCCGGCTGGTGCCGCACTGCTGGTGCTGCCGGCCGCGGCGGTCCCGCCGGCCGAGCCGCCACCGCAGCCGCCGAGCATCAGGCAGGCGCCCGCAACGGCGGCCACGATCGCGGCGACCCGCGGAGTGGATCTGATGGCGAGCATGTCATGCCCTTCCTGGTGACAGAAACGCAGCTTAGCCAGCGAACGTCAGTCACCGGGCAGGATCCGTTCCGGCTGAATATTCATTTTGCCCGGTTATGCGGGGCCTCCCAGTCCAGCAGCGGGCCGTCCGGGACGATCCGGGACGGGTTGAGGTGCGGGTGCGTCATGAAGTAGTGCCGCTTGATGTGGTCAAAGTTCGTGGTCTCGCGGAAGGCCGGCCTCGAGTAGAGGTCACGCGCATAGCCCCACAGGTTCGGGTAGTCCGACAGCCTGCGCAGGTTGGCCTTGAAATGCGAGTAGTAGACGGCGTCGAAGCGGGCCAGGGTCACCCATAGCCGGACATCCGCCTCGGTGATCGCGTCGCCGAGCAGGTAGCGGCCGGTGGCCAGCCTCTCCTCAAGATCGTCAAGGGTAGCGAAGATGCGAGTGACCGCCTGGTGGTACTGGTCCTGCGATCCGGCGAAGCCCGACCGGTACACGCCGTTGTTGACGGTCTCGTAGACGACCTCGTTGAGGGCGTCGATCTCGGCCCGCAGGGCCGCCGGGTAGAGCTCGGGCGCGTCCGGAGACCAGGCCCGGAACGCGGTGCCCAGGTCGATCGTGATGTCGGGGAAGTTGTTGCTGACGATCCGGTGGCTGGCCCGGTCCCACAGCACCGGCACCGAGATATGGCCGTCATAGCCGGGCTCCGTCGCGTCGTACGCCTCGCGCAGCAGGGCGAACCCGTTTACCGGGTCGAGCGTGTACCCGGGTCCTTCACGGAACGCCCAGCCCCGGCCGTCCCGGATCGGATCGACCGCCGACAGCGAGACGATCTCCTCCAGGCCCTGGAGCTTGCGGACGATCGCGGTCCGTTGCGCCCATGGGCAGGCCCACGAGATGTACAGGTGGTACCGGCCCGGCTCGGCCCGGAACCCGCTGGATCCGTCGGCGGTAATGCGCCCGCGGAACGGGTAGGGCGGCCGGACGAACTCGGGCGACGGCTTCTTGGCCGGCGGGCCGTAGTCCCCGTAGGTGCCGAAGTCAACCGGGCTCGCGCCGCCCGCCTGCTGATCGATTACTGTCATTGTTCCTCCGTACTGGTATCGGCCTGGATGCGGAACACCACGCGCCTACCGCCTCATCCGGAGAGCTGCAGGCCCATCGTAAGCGGCATATCGTGCACGCAGACAGATCTCCGGGCGGGAGGATGGTCAGTGACCGGCGAAGTACCACTCGACGAGGCCGCGGCCAAGGTCGATGCTGGTAGCGAGGCAGAGGTCCGTGGCGAGGCCGAGGTCGGTGGCGAGGCCGCCTGCTGGGCGCATCTCGTATGCCTGCAATGCGGAGCCATGGAGTCAGAGGGCCATCAGCCGGGCTGCCCGGCGGCCCCAGCTCTCCGCGACCCGCGGCGCTAGCGCCGCGGGCGGTCCCCAGATCCCTGGACGATCCGGGCGGCGCCGCTACTGCCAGGCGGCGGCGATCAGCCCGGTGGCCAGCTGCTTCGGGGTGTTGCCGTTATGCGACACGTACAGGATGTCCCCGGCCAGGTACAGCAGCCATCGGCCGTTCGCGCTCACGTCCAGGCTGGTGTGGTCAAGGTTGGCGAAGCCGATCGCCACCTGGTGAACGAGCGTGCCGGCTGTGTTCACCTCCCACATCAGCCGGGAGGTGTTTCGCACCGGCACTCCGGCACAGCAGGCGCGGCTGACGAACAGGTTCCCGTTCGGCATGAACACGCCCTCGCGCAGGTAGCTGTCCTTGGCGTTGGGGTGCCCGGTGGCGGGGACGTAAAAATCACCCGGACCCGACAGGTAGTACTTCGCCGTAGCCGGATCGAGGATGACGAGGTTCCAGCCCTCGTTATCCTCGACCGCCGAGATTGATACGGCGAGCCGGGTGCCATCCGGCGACCAGGAGAGATGCGAGATGGGCGCCGGGAGGCCGCTGCTCTGCCCGGGCGCGACCATCGGGTAGATGACCTGGCTGCCGCTGCTGAGTGTGCGGATCACCAGCTTGTAGTGCGCGGTCAGGGTGGCCTCGCCCGGGATGCAGTCCTTGACCAGCGATGGCTGCCTGGCCATGGCGAGCTTGGTTCCATCCGGGCTGACCGCCGGCAGCGAGCCCGGGCCGATCATGGCTGGACTGCCCCCGGTCACCGGCACCGACTCGACATCGCTGGTGCAGCCGTGGTTCACCGCGAAGTACACGGTCGTTCCGTCGGGCGAGACCGCGACCCCGTCTCCTACCACCCCGCTCGGCACCAGCGTTTTGGCCACCGAGCCATTGGCCGAGTCAAGTATCACCAGCGCGCCGCCTTTGGTGACGGCGATCACCGCGGGTGGCCCGGCGGCCGACGGGCTGGGCGACGCAGTACTGGCCGCGCTCGGGCGGCCGGCCGCCGAACTGGCCGACCCACTCCCCTGCGTGCCCGCCCCGCCACCGCCGCAGGCGGCAAGCAGCAGCATGGCGGCCGGCAGTGTGATGGCCAGGAGCTCTTTCCGGCTCCGCGGCCGACGCCCGAGGGCATCGCCCGGACGGGTCGTCCGGGCATGAGGTACTGCGGACATGGTGGCCTCTATCCGGCTGAACCTGAAGCTCTAGTCGTCGGCAAAGCGGTGCGTCGCGGGAGGGCAGATGCTGATAGTGGCAGGACGGCCGCGGGACGGCAAGGCAAGGCTCTCGCCGGATGGCCAGGCCGGACTCGACGCGCTAGGGCCGCAGCAGCACGCGGACCTCGTGGATGAAGTTGCCGCCATAGCCGCGGCGATTCCATTCCGGCCGGGCCGGCTGCGTATGCCCCGCGAGGTCGGTAGCACGGGCCCTGATGATGGTTTCGCCGGACTGGCTGACCGGCGCCAGATACTCCCACCGCTGCCAGCCATGCGTGCTTGATTCGCCCATCAGGGTGGCGTCCTGCCAGGCACCTGCGCCCAGGCTTACCTGCACGCGCGCAATCGGTGCCGCCCCGGACCACGCGACACCGCAGACGGTGAGCTGATCGCCAGAGCGCCGCTGGCCGTCGCGAGGCTCGGTGATGAGGGCGCGGACGCGCTGGATCCGGACCGGCTCCCGGATATCCGTGTCGCCGTGCGGCCGCTCATACATGTAGTGCCCGGTCTGGAAGTAACCATCGAAGGGGGCGCTGGTGAGCTGGATGCCGGTCAGCCACTTGACCGATGCGACCGCGTACCAGCCCGGCACTATCAGCCGGAGCGGAGCGCCGTGCCGGACCGGTAGCGGCTGGCCGTTCATCGAGTAGGCGAGTAGCGCCCCCGATTCCCTGGCGTCGTCCATGGCCAGGCTTCGTTCGAACCAGATGGGCTCGGCCGAGCCGTCCACGATCCCCCGATCGGCGCCGCGGAAGACCAGCTCGCTCGCGCCGGCCTGGATACCGGCCCGGTCCAGCACCTCATCGAGCCGCACCCCGGTCCACTCCGCGGTGCTCACTGCTCCCAGCTGCCACTGGTCACCGGCCGGCGCCGGGCTGAAGAGGGCGCGGCCGTTACCCGCGCACTCAAGTGTCGCCACGAAGGTGTCAGCGGGCATCTTCCGCAGCCCGGCCAGGCTCAGTTCCAGCGGCTCGCGCACCAGCCCGCTGACGCTGAGCTGCCACTCAGCCGCGTCCAGCACCGGCATCGGGAAGTGGTTACGCAGGTAGAAGCGATCGGCCGGGGTCAGCAGGCCACTCGGCGGAGCCGGGGTGAGCGTCTCGCAGTTCAGCGGCTCCTCGCTGACGACAATGAGCCCGGAACCGCGGGCCGCCCGGGCCGCTACGGCCGGGTCGACAGCGGCGACTACCGCGTCGCGTTCGGTCCGCTGCATTGTGCCCCCTGCCCCTGACCAGGCGCTTCTTCGATAGTCTATATTACTTATCGGAATTATTAGTTATTGCCGGGCAGGTTCCCGTTGCGAGCAGTCGCTTGGCCGGCCGCGGGTGCGGGCAGCCCGGACCAGGAGCAGCGCGGGCTTAGGCCCCAAGCGCTCTTTCGGAAGCGCGGACGTGGAGCAGCGCGGGCCGGGTGACGGGCGGGGCGGGCCGCGTTTGGCTTGATCAGACTGCCGTGGCGGCGGCCATCCGCTGCACGGCCGCCAGCATCAGCGCGGGCGAGGTGCCCATGTTCAGCCTGGCGAAGCCCTTTCCCGGCGTGCCAAAGTCCGGGCCAGCGGCCAGCGCGACCCGGCCACGGGCCAGGAAGGCCGCGGCCGGGTCATCGCCGAGTCCGAGCGACGTGCAGTCCAGCCAGGCCAGAAAGCTGGCCTCGGGCGGAACGTACCGCACCGCGGGAAGATGCTCGCTGAGCAGCCGGGCCAGGTAGCGGCGGTTCTCATCGAACTGGGCGAGGGCCGCCTCGAGCCAGGGCCGCGACTCCTCGAACGCGGCCACTGACGCGAGCACGCCGAGATTGCCGGCCAGCAGCGCATCCCACCGCTGGGTTAGCAGCCCGGCCAGCTCGTCCGAGCCCGCTATCGCGATGCCGCATTTGAGCCCGGGGATGTTCCAGCCCTTCGACGCCGAGGTGAAGGCGATCGCGGCTTGGGTGGCCTCGTGATCGAGCGAGAGGAACGGCACCTGCGCTGCGCCCGGCAGTACCAGGGGCGCGTGGATCTCATCGACCAGCAGGAACTTGCCGTGGCGCAGGCAGAGATCGGCCACGGTCAGCAGTTGCTGACGTGACCAGACCCGGCCAACCGGATTGTGCGGGCTGCAGAGCAGGTACGCGCTGACGCCGTCATCGTCAAGCACCCGGTCGAGCGCATCGAAGTCCAGGTCATAACGGCCGTCGGCGTCCCGGCGCAGCGGCGCCTCGACGACGCGGCGGCCGGTGAATCCAATCCGGTAGAAGAACGGCGTGTAGACCGGCGGGTTGATGACGATCCCGGATCCAGGCGGCGTCACGGCCATGATCATCTCGGCAATCCCGGTCATCACGTCGGGGATGGCGAACATCCGGGCCGGATCCGGTGACCATCCCAGCCGCTCGCTCGCGTAGGCGGCAAAGACCTCGCCCAGCCTGCCGATGTGCGCGTAACCGGCGTCGCTGATCGCGATAGCGGCCCGGACCGCCTCCTTGATCGGCTCGGCCAGGTCGAAGTCCATCTCGGCGACGAAGGCCGGGAGCACGTCCTCGGGGTAGGTGCGCCACTTGAAGCTCTTCCGCCGCCTGAGCATGCCGAGCGAGCAATCTCCGAGCATCGGGTCCACGTGACGGGATCGTAGTCCAGCGGTCAGCGCGGGCCATCCGCCAGGTCCGGCGCTCGCCTTGCGCCCGCGGGATCGCGCGAACTGCCGGCGAGAAGTTCGAAAATGACTCGAAATAAATAGCGAAATAGGCTCTATGACAGGTAGTATTGGAGTATCTGCAGAAAGCAGGCCAGCTCCGGAGGGAGGCCAGGTGCCAGCCAGTCCCCGGCCCGCCAGCCCGGTCCCGGACCGGGATCCTTTCGCGGATTCCGGCGCTGGCTTCCCGCCCGGCTGGCGCGAATACGCCCCGTCGGACGATGAGCTGGCCGGACTTGGCTTCGATCCTGACAACAGTCCCCCGGACGGCGCCGATGCGTGGCTGGCCGACCTGCCCAGCCCGGTACGGGACGCTTACGCCGACGCGATCGCGGCGCAGGCCCCCGCGGAGGTACCCGAAACGCTGGCGGCGGGATTCACGCACGGCGAGGGCGGCGGCGGCCGCGGGTTCGCGGCCGGCGGATTACTGGATGAGATGGCGCCCGGCCCGGTGCTGGCCGGCTTCGCCGGCGACGCCTGGACCGGCGGGCTGCGCCAGCTCAGCGACGACGAGCTGATCGGCGTCGTGTGCGCGTGGCGGCGGCAGGCTTCCTGGTCCGCGGCCGGCGAGGCGGCGGCGGTCGGTGAGCTAGCCGGCCGGCGCGCCGCGCAGTCCCGCGCCGGCCGGAACCGGCACCTGGCCGAGCACGTGGACAGCGAGCTAGCCGCCGCGCTGACCCTGACCGGCCGGTCGGCCGGCCGGCTGCTGGAACTCGCCACCGGGCTGGCCCGGCTGCCGGGCACCGCCACGGCGCTGGCCGGCGGGCGGATCGACTGGCCCCGGGCGATAGTCATCATCGACGAACTCGCCGCCCTGAGCGATACCGAGGCAGCCGCCGTCGAGGCCCGGGTCCTGGGCGACGCCCCCGGGCGGACGACCGGGCAGCTGCGCGCCGTCGTGCGCCGTCAGGTGCTGGCCACCGACCCCGGGGCAGCGATCCGGCGGCGCGAAAAGGCACAGAAAGAAGCCCGGGTCGAATCCTGGACCGAGCCATCCGGCACCGGCTCCCTGGCCGGGCGTGACCTGCCGCCCGCCGAGGTGATCACCGCCGACAAGCGCCTCGACGCCGACGCGCGCTGGCTCAAGGGCCACGGCGCCGACGGCGCCCTGAGCCAGCTGCGCGCCCGCGCGTTCAGCGCGCGGCTCAACGGCCTGCCGCTGGAAACGCTGCTCCCCCCGGCCGGCACCGGCCCGGCCACTAACCGCCCGGGCACTAACCGCCCGGGCACTAACGCCACGGGCACTGGCGCCCCAGGCACTGGCCATCAGGGCACTGAGGATCTGGGCACTGAGGATCTGGGCACTGGCCATCCGGGTAACGGACCCGGCAGCAGCGGACCTGGCGGCAGGCCGGGCGGCAGCGGGCCAACCCGCCCGCCCGGGCCGGCCGGATCAGTGAACCTGACCATGCCACTGGCCAGCTGGCTGGGCCACTCCAACGCACCCGGCGAGGCCGCCGGGCTTGACCCCCTGGACGCAGCCACCTGCCGCGACCTAGCCGCCGCGCTGGCCACCGACCCGCGATCCGGCTGGTGCCTCACCATCACCGGCCCGGATGGCCGGGCGATCGCGCACGGCTGCGCCCGCGCCGGACCCGGGCCGCCCGGCACCAGCCATGCGGCCTGGCTACGCGGGATCAGCATCAAATGGCTCGAGGCCGGCGACTGCACCCACCAGCGCCAAACCCCGGCCTACCGGGCATCCCGCTCACTCCGCCACCTGATCAGCATCCGCCAGCGCAGCTGCAGCTTCCCCGGATGCCGGCACCAGGCCGTCCGCATCGACCATGACCACACGATCCCGTTCGACCAGGGCGGCCGAACGTGCGAATGTAACCTTCCGCAGGGTGGTCCGTGGCCTGAGCCACCCGCAGGATGGACCCCTTCACGCTGACGGGAGCCTTCGAGCTCCAGCCAGGACCGGGCCCTGCGGGCAGCTGAGGTCGCGAACGGCTAATCGGATGGCGGTGCCCTTGAGCCCTTCCATTAGGGAGCGTGCGTGACCTGCACGGCTTAGCGCCAGCACCACAAGACAACGAACCGGAGGGAATGAAGATCATGGACGTGTTCTGCGGCATCGACTGGGCCGAAGATCACCACGACATCGCCTTAACGGACCGGGACGGACAGCTGCTGGCCCGCCGCCGCATCAGCGACGACGCCGCCGGGCTGGCCGCGCTGCTGGGCCTGCTCGCCGAGCACGGCGACAGTGCCGGTGACCCGGTCCCGGTGGCGATCGAGACACCACGCGGCCTGCTCGTCGCCTGCTTGCGCGCCACCGGGCGCAGCGTCTACCCGATCAACCCGATGGCCGTCGCCCGCTACCGGGACCGGCACTCGGTCGCGGGCCGCAAATCCGACCACGGCGACGCATTCGTGCTGGCGAACATCCTGCGTACCGACGCCCACGCGCACCGGCCGCTGCCCGCCGACTCCGAGCTCGCCCAGGCGATCGCGGTGCTGGCCCGCGCCCAGCAAGACGCCGTCTGGGACCGCACCTGCGCGCACAACAAGCTCCGCTCCCACCTGCGCGAGTACTACCCCGGCTTCCTGGGCGCCTTCGCCGATGCCCGCGGCGGCATCATGCGCCCCGAAGCCCGCGCCATCCTGGCCGCCGCCCCTGCCCCTGCCGCCGCCGCCGCGCTTACCCTGAGCCAGCTGCGCTCGCTGCTGCGCAAGGCCGGGCGCAGCCGCGGCATCGACACTGAGGCCGCCCGGCTGCGCGAGGCCTTCCGCGCACCGCAGATGCGCCAGCTCCCGCTCGTCGAGCAGGCCATGGGCCGCCAGGCCGTCGCCCTGCTGCGGCACCTGGACGCCGCCTGCGCCAGCGCCGATCTAAAACCGTTCCCACAGGAGACGAACGGAGATAGCGTGAATAACGCATCGATTTCTCGCCCCGCTCTGCCGCACCCACCACCAGGCGAAACAATGCCCGGGCTGGCTGCTTGAGCAACCCGAACCGGGCAACCTGACCTGGACGCTGCCCAGCGGCCGCAGATACGCCGTGACACCGGACCCCTACCCGCGCTAAGGACCTGGCGCCCCGCGCGATCGCAGCAAAGGCTCCCGAATTTAATCCGATCTCGTATAGTTCATTTTCGTGATACCTGAGAACGAGGCCGGGACACTGATCCTGGCTCTGCATCGTGCCACGCACGCGACCCTGGATGCCCTGCACGCCCGGCTGGCCGATCTGAGCCTGGGCCCGGCCGAGATCAACGTCCTGGCGAACCTGGCCGACGGGCGGGCCCGCAGCATCGGTGCGCTCGCCGCGGACGCTGGGACCAAGCCGACCACGCTGACCAGCGTCCTCGACCGGCTGGTGCGCCGCGGCTACGTCGCGCGGCAGCTAGGTCCAGCCGACCGGCGATCGTTCCTGGTCTCGCTGACCGATGCCGGACGACCGGTGGCCAACGCTGCCCGGGCGGCCATGGGCGACCTCGAACGCGCCGTGCTAGCTACGGTCACCGGCGCTGAGCTGGCCGGATTCCGCGCCGTGACCCAGACCATCCTGGAGGTCCTCCGATGACCCACGCCATGCCAGCCGACCTGGCCGAAATCCTGGCCGAGGTCGTACCGCCGGGCGGCGCGTTCCGGCACCGCCAGCACATCCACCTGGCCTTCCTCACCGTGCGCCGGCACGGCGGCGCGCGGGCAGCCGAGCTGATCAGCGGCTGGATCCGGCACATCACGGCCTATGAGCGGGCCCCGCAGAAATACAACGCGACCATCACCCGCGCCTGGACCGAGATCGTCGCTCATCACGTCAGCGCAGACCCGTCAATCACCGACTTCGAGACCTTCGCCGAACGTAACCCGGCATTGCTCGACAAGCGGCTCCTTAACCGGCACTACACGTCGACCGCCCTCTCATCGGCGGCGGCCAGGGCAGGATGGATCATGCCCGATGTCGCCGCCTTCCCCTGGTCCGAGCGCCCGGGTCCGGCCGCGAACCCAGGCTGACGCAGGTGTCCGGCCGGCGAATTGGGGCATGGGGTGGCCGGGCGGCAGACGGGGTGTGGCTGGGCCGAGATGCCGGTCACGTACGGGAGCCGATGATGGAGGGCCTATGCAGCCAGGCGGCCAGCAAGCCGCACCCGGCACGGACGGAACGCTTGAGCTGGACGGCCTGCGCCGACGGTACGGCGAGGTCACTGCGCTGGACGGCCTGAGCTTCGCGGTCCCGCCCGGTCAGGTTTTCGGGTTCCTCGGGCCGAACGGGGCGGGCAAGACCACGGCCATGCGAGCCATCGTCGGCGTGGCCAGCCTGGACGGCGGCGCCGTGCGCTGGCGCGGCCAGCCGATCGGCATGGAGATCCGCAGGCGGATCGGGTACATGCCGGAGGAGCGGGGCCTGTATCCCGCGATGAGAGTGCTCGAGCAGCTTGAGTACCTGGCCCGGCTGCACGGGCTGACGGCCGCGCAGGCCCGGGCCGCCGCGCTGAACTGGAGCGGGCGCCTTGGCCTGGCCGACAAGGGCCAGGCCAAGATCGAGGCGCTGTCGCTCGGCAACCAGCAACGGGTCCAGCTGGCGGCCGCCCTGGTGCACGGACCCGAGCTGCTCGTGCTCGACGAGCCCTTCTCCGGACTGGACCCGGCTGGCGTCGACGCGATGAGCGAGGTGCTCGCCGAACGCGCCGCCGCCGGGGTGACCATGCTTTTTTCCAGTCACCAGCTCGACCTGGTCGAGCATCTGTGCCAGTCGGTGGCCATCATTCACCGCGGGCGGCTGGTCGCCGAGGGCACGGTCAAGGACCTGGGGCAGGCCGGCCAGCTGCGGATCACCGTGCGGGTGGCCGGCGATGACGCGGGCCACTGGGCGCAGGATCTCGGCGGAGTGGCCACGGTGGAGAGCAACACCGGCGGCACGGTCCTGCTGTCCTTGCGCGATCGCGCCGACGCGCAGGCCGTGCTGGACCGCGCCCGGGCCGCCGGCCCGGTCGAGCATTTCACGTTCGAGCGAAGAAAACTGTCCGAGGTGTTCCGCGACGCCGTCGGCCCGGGAGCCGCATCCGATGCGAACGGCGCCCCGGACCCCGGCACCGGCACCGGCACCGGCACCGGTGAAGCAATCCCGGGCACCAGCATTGGCGCGGCCGGCGGCTCCGGCAGCGCGGGCGGAGGACCTGCATGAGCACGCGATCATCGGGGCTGATCTGGCTGGTGGCCAGGCGCGAGATACGCGATCGGGTCCGGGCCAAGTCGTTCTGGGTGGCCAGCGTGATCCTGCTGCTGGCCGTCGTGGCGGGGGTCATTATCCCGGCTTTTACGCACGGCCACCGGTCCACGGCCCGGGTCGGCATCGTCGGCGGCCAGGTGGCCGCGCTGACCCAGACGGTCAAGCAGGCCGGGCAGGTCTCGGGAACGACAGTCACCGTGATCCCGCTACCGAATGTGGCGGCGGCCAGGGTGCGGCTGCGCTCCGGAGACCTCGATGCCGTCCTCGTCGGCGACCGCGAGGTACTGGTCAAGCAGCTGCCAGTCGCTGGCTCTTCCTCGGCGGGTGCGACCCTGCCCGGTGCCCTGGGCGCCCTGGCCGAGATCGGCGGCCTGCAGCGGCTCTACGCCCTGATCCCGCCGTCGGACGCGGCTCGAATCGCGAGCCAGGGCATCGCGCTGCCGGTGCATGGCCTGGTCCGGCCGCCGCTCGGCCTGGCCAGCAGGATCACCGGGCTGGCCGCCGCCATCCTGATCTACGTGTTCATCCTCACCTACGGTGTCCGCATCACCATCGGCGTCGGCGAGGAGAAGGCCACCCGGGTGGTCGAAGTGCTGCTGACCACCCTGCGACCGGTGCAGCTGCTGGCCGGGAAGGTCATCGGCATGGGCATCCTCGCCATGGCGCAGATCGCCGCCATGGTTGCCGCGTTTCTCGTCCTCGGGCATGCGGTCGGTTCGGTCGCGGTGCAGGGTGCCGCGACCAGCGTGGTGCTGGCCGGGGCGCTCTGGCTGGTGCTCGGCTACGCCTTCTACTGCACCGCCTACGCGGCGGCGGGCTCCCTCATCACCCGCCAGGCCGACGCCTACAACGCGTCGCTTCCGCTGCAGCTTCCGCTGATCCTCGCCTACGTGCTCGCGTACACGGTGCTGTACGCCAGCGGGGTCAACTGGTTCTACCACCTGCTGGCCTTCGTGCCTTTCACCGCGCCGGTGGCAATGCCGGTGCTCGTCGCCGTCGGAGCAGCGCCGGCCTGGGAGCAGGCGCTCTCCGCGGTCATCAGCATCGCGGCCACCGTCGGCATGGCCCGGCTGGCCGGGACGATCTACGAGCGGGCCATCCTGCGGACCGGGAGCAGGCTCCGGGTCCGGCAGGTGCTCAGGACAGCACGCTAGCGCCGGATGCCGGGACGCGGAGGACGCCGGGCGCGCGGAGGACGGACGCAGCTGGACTAGGCCATCGCGGCTAGGCGTCGCGGCGGAGGACCACGATCGCGGTCACGGCGATGAGGGCGGCGGCGAGGAGTACGAAGATGCCGGTCTCGATGCCCTGGAACGCCCAGTACCGGCTGGCGGGCTGGTAGCTAAGGAACCCGCCGCGGTATCCGTGCGCAGTCAGGCAGGGAATGAACTTGCGCGGCCCCTGGAAGGCAAGTTCCTGGCACACCCGCGGCATGCTGGCGAGCGGCACGCCGTCGAGGTGAACGCCGGACACGTTGGCCTGGGCGCTCAGTAGCTTGCCGCCTGGGCCAACGAGGCCCTGCGAGACCAGCAAGTAAGACCCCTTCGGCGTGAACTGATGGAGGAAGGCATAGGTCTTGGTGATGGGGGTCAGGTAATGCGCGCGGAGGTCCTGGCCGATGACCAGGCGCAGCAAGGTAAAGACGACGACGGTGATGGCCAGCGCGGGCAGGGTTCGGCGCAGTAGCGCCCCCGTGGCGATGCCGAGGGCCACCGCGAAAAGCGCGTAGCCGACGGGGACGATGCCCTGGATGTCGAACTGGCTGGATTGGAAGTTCGCCTGGTTGAGTGCGTTCAGCGGGCTGGACCACCAGGTGACGAGGGCCGAGACGGCGCCGGCCAGGGCGGCGGCGGCGAGCAACGCCCAGCCGACCTTGATGGTGAGCCAGCGCCGGCGGGTAGTGCTCTGCATCCAGGCGAACTGGTTGGTGCCGGTTTCGAATTCCCGGGCCACCAGCGGCCCGCCCCAGAACACTCCCAGCAGGCACGGCACCACGACGGTCAGCGTGACCAGTACGGCCAGCGCGGGGCTGGTACCCAGGGTCAGCGTATTCGCGAGGTCGCCGCAGCCATGGCTGGCGGCGCACGAGCTGAGGGCAGAGTGGTACTGCGACGCGATCTGCCCGCCGGTGATCAGCACCAGGACCGCGAACACAGCCAGGGCGGCGGCGGCGAGGTACGCCTGGTGGCGGTGCTGGCGCCAGACAATCCAGGTCATTGATCTTCTCCAACCGTGGTCAGGCGAGCGAACGCTGGCGGAGCGTCCTGGCCCATGTAGCCGAGTACTAGTTCTTCGAGGCCGACGTCGGCGGCCTCCCAGGCGGGATCGACGACCGGACCGCCGCCGCGGATGAGCAGAGTGCTCTGCCGGGCGGTGTGGGTCGCCTGCACGAGCGTGTGGGTCCGCTCGATCGCCGCGGTGTCCTTGCGCGGACCCACCAGGACCTGATGCTCGGCCAGCACCGCGTCAATGTCGCCGTACAGCTGGACCCGGGATGCGGCCAGCAGGATGAGGTGGTCGCAGACCCGTTCGATATCGGCGACCAGATGCGACGACAGCACGACGGTCAGCCCGCCGATGGCCACCGCGTCGGCCAGGGTGGCCAGGAAGTGCCGCCGGGCGAGCGGGTCGAGCGCAGCGACGGGCTCGTCGAGCAGCAACAGCCTGGGCTGTTTGGCCAGCGTCAGCGCCAGCGCCACCTGGGCGCGCTGTCCTCCGGACAGCGTGCCCACGGCCTGGTCAAGCGGCATGTCCAGGCTCTTGAGCCGCTGTCGCACGGAAGCGGCGTCCCAGCGGGGGTTAAGGTGCGCGCCGATGCCGATGTGGTCCTCGGCGGTCATCCGCCGGTACAGCGGGATCTCCTGGGCGAGGAAGCCGACGTCAGCGAGGAAGGCCGGATCCTGCCGGGGAGTGCCGCCGAGCACCGCGACGTCACCGCCGCTTGGCCTGGCCAGCCCGCTGATCAAGCGCAGCAGCGTGGTCTTGCCGGCACCGTTCGGGCCGATCAGCGCAGAGATCCGGCCCTCGGGAACGGTGATGGTGCAGTCGCTGAGGGCGGTAACCCGGCGGTAGCGCTTGGCTAGCCCGCGAGTCTCGATCACGGGAGGGACTGAGTTCTGGTGGGGGGTCACGCGATCTCCTCCTCGTCCGTTGCCTGCAGCGTGACGCGCAGCAGCGATTCGATCGAGTCGTCATCCAGCCCGGCCTCGCGGGCGCTATGCACCCACTGGGTCAGGCTGCGGGCCAGTCGCGAGTGCGTGCCGGGAGGCGGGCCGGGCGGGCGGCGCAGCACGAACGTGCCATGACCGGCCCGGGGCTCGACCAGGCCCTCCCGCTCCAGGTCGCGGTAGGCCTTGAGCACCGTGTTGGGGTTGATCGCCGTCGCCGCGACGACTTCCCGAACGGTAGGGAGCTGGTCTCCCACGTCGAGTACGCCCATCCGGAGCGCCTGCCGGACCTGCTGGACGATCTGCAGGTACGGCGGAACGACCGAGCGGCCGTCAAGCCGGAAGCTAATCATGCTGGCACCCTCAGAAGCGTTGGCGATCAAAGTACTAGTGTCCTGGTACTTTAAATCATGTAGGGAGCGATCGTCAATCACAGCCGAGCACGATCGCCGTCAGGATCGGCCCAGCAGCATCCGTCAGGGCCAGCCGAGCAGCATCTGGATCAGCGGGCACATAGCCAGCAGCCGGCCCGCGGGCTGCCGGTCCGCCGGCCCGCCGCCGGCCCGCTGTCATGCTCGCCCATTGACACCGTCAGACTGCACTGAGTATTTATTCTTGGAATAAGGTCATTCGACCGGCCTGTCGCGGCGCAGCGCGGTTGCCCTAAGCCGCCGACGCAGGACACCGCCGGTGCCGGTGCCGGTAAGCCGAAGGGGCACAGTGAAGTTGGAGGGCGAAGCGGGCGCGCAGACGACGTTCGGCAGCGTGTTCGCTGTTACCGAATTCCGTGCCCTGTGGCTGGCCCAGGTGCTATCGGTCCTCGGCGATCAACTGGCCAGGGTCGCGGTGACGCTGCTGGTTTACGACCGGACCCACTCGGCGCTGCTGGCGGCCGTGACCTTCGCGGCAAGCGTCGTGCCAACATTCGTTGGCGGCGTATTCCTGTCCGGCTTCGCGGACAAGCTGCCCCGCCGCCTGGTGATGATCACTTGCGATCTTGTCCGGGCGGCGTTAGTCGCGGTAATGATCGTGCCCGGGGTGCCACTGGCGGTGCTGGTCATCCTGCTGTTCGCGGTCACCATGCTCGGTACGCCGTTCACCTCGGCACGCGCTGCAACCTACTCCACCATCCTGTCGGGTGATCGGTTCATACTCGGTACTGCCATCACTCTCACCACGTACCAGGTCGCCCAGGTCGTGGGCTTCGCCGCTGGCGGTGCGATCGCCGGCTTCTTCGGGATACGCACGTCGCTAGTGGCTGATGCGGCCACCTTCGCCGCCTCAGCGGTCATCACTCGCATCTGGATGCGCGCCCGGCCTGCGGCCCGGCAAGCCAGGGACAAGAACTCCGAAAACAGGGATAAGGCCCCTGTCACAGGCATCGTGGCGGGGATTCGGATAGTGTTCGCCGACCCTGGACTGCGCACGCCGATGCTGCTGGGGTGGCTCGCCGCGTTCTACAACGCACCCGAAGGCGTGGCAGCGCCGCTCGCGCGAGAGCTAGGTGTGGGGACTGCCGCCGTTGGCCTGATCCTCGCCGCGGGGGCACTCGGCGCTTCACTGGGCGCCGTAGCGTTCAGCCGCCTGGTCAAGCCGCCAACCAGGCTGCGGTCGATGCGCCCGCTGGCGTTCGCGTCGTGTGCGGTGCTGGTCCTGTTCGCTTTCGGTCCTGCATTTCCGCTCGCCCTGCTGATCCTCTTCGCATCCGGGGTATTCGACTGCTACCAGGTCGCCGCAAGCACGGCCTTCCTGACTGCGGCACCCGAGAAGCAGCGCAGCCAGGTGTTCGGCCTGGCCCAGGCGGGGATGAGTCTTGGTCAGGGCGCGGCAATGATCCTGGCTGGCGCGATAGCACAGCATCTTTCTCCGAGCATCGCGATAGCGGTCATCGGCGCGTTCGGAGCTATCGTCGCCACCGCAATCGCTGCTAGCGGGGACACCCGGCGACGGCCAGGGTCCCCTATCGATTCGTCTACGTGGCCCATCAGCCATCGGCCTCAGGGCTGATCTCGCCTGTCCTGGCGTACTCAGCCGCCCCAGCCACTGCCCTTCAAGGCCATCCCTCCTCCCGCACGCCTCGGTCCTGCCTGCCGCCATCCGCGCTCAGCCGCCCCAGCCACTGCCCTTCACAGCCATCCCTCCTCCCGCACGCCTCGGTCCTGCCTGCCGCCATCCGCGCTCAGCCGCCCCAGCCACTGCCCTTCACAGCCATCCCCTCCTCCCGCACGCCTCGGTCCTGCCTGCCGCCATCCGCGCTCAGCCGCCCCAGCCACTGCCCTTCACAGCCATCCCCTCCTCCCGCATGCCTCGGTCCTCGCTCATCTGCACGTTGCTAATGACATTTTTCACTTTGCATAGTCCTCCTAGTTTCGGCGAAACACAGCGGCTTTGCCACAGGTTGTGACACGAAGTAACCGTTCAGTCGCTACACTTGGTCTCATCTAGTTTACTTACGGTGAGTAATCAGGACTTGACAAAAAGCGTACGAGATCTGCGACAATGCGGAGTAACGATCGTAAAGTCGGCGATCGCCGCCCTGCTGGGATTTGAGCGACTTGTGACGGAGGGCGCATGAGGATCGCCCAGTTCAAGGGCATCAAGTGCTCTGCTCTGTCTGTCCGCTCATGGGCGATCTGGGCTAATCCGCGTCGCCTGGCAGTGTTCGTCGTGTCTGTCACCCTCCTCGACGCGGTCGCCATCGGCGTAAGCGCCTCGATGACCGCATGGCGGTTCTCCCAGCTGGCCCTGTTCGGACTTCTCCTCGCGGGGAGCCTTGCCACGGTGGAGCGGACCCGCCGAGCGGGTGAGAACGCTGGCCTGATCAAGGACGTATACGGCGTCTGGGAACTGCCCATCGCGATCCTGTTGCCGCCGGTGTATGCGCTGATCGCGCCGATACCGCGGGTAGCGATGATGCAGTGGCGCGGGGTGTCGATACCTCTCCACCGGCGGGTATTCTCGGCGGCCGCCATCGGCTTGGCATATGGCTGCGCATCTCTGGCCTTCCACGCCTTCAACCAAGACGTGATCAGCCGTATCCATGGCACCACCCTCCACGCGACAGCGCTGGCACTGGCCATGGGCGCCTGTGGCGTGCTGCAGTGGGTGCTCAACACCTGCCTGGTGATGACCGCCATCAAGGGCTCCGACCCGACCGCCGACGTGCGCAAGCTGTTCCTTGCGCGCGAGCCGCTGCACAACGATGCGACCGAGGTGTGCGTGGCCGTCCTGGTGGCGCTCGGCACAGCGGTTACTCCCCTTGCCATCGCCCTTGCCTTTCCCTTCGTGACGCTGCTACAGCGGTCCCAGCGGCACGCGCAGCTGGTCAACGCTTCCCGGTTTGACGCCAAGACTGGCCTGCTCAATGCCGGTACCTGGGACCGTGAGGCGAACGCGGAAGTTGCCCGTGCCAACCGCACCCGTACGTCGCTCGCCGTGGCCTTGATCGACATCGACAACTTCAAGATCATCAACGATACGCACGGCCACCTGGCAGGCGATAAAGCGCTGCGGGAGCTCTCCCGCACTATCAAGCTCTTCCTGCGCGAATACGACCTGGTTGGTCGCTTCGGTGGCGAAGAATTTGCGCTCCTGCTGCCGCAGACTGATGAGCAGGATGCGCGCCGTGTCGCCGAGCGTATGCGCGCCCACATCGCCGGGATGCCCATCGACGTGGGCGACAATCCGGGTTCCGAGGTCATCAGGCTCACCGTGTCCATCGGCGTCGCGGCGCTGAGTACTAGCGGAAGCCAGCTCACCGAGCTGCTGGCCACGGCCGACGCCGCTCTCTACCGCGCCAAGCATGCTGGCCGTAATCAGGTGTGGGTGACTACCGACACTACGTCCTGCTCTTCTTACACCGATTCTGGCGGTTCAGACGCCGCCGCGGGCTGACATCCGGGCCAGACAGCGGGGCAGCCCGGGGCGCCGACGACAGGTCAGAGCACCGGGATGAGTCTGGTCAGATAGGCATATGGCGCAGACGCGGCACCGTGGCCGGTGGACCCTGGAGGACCGCTTCGCCTCGGCCTGGCATTACCTGCCGGTGGAGGTGCCGTCGGGCGCCTACGGACTCCGCGTCGAGCTGGAATACGAGCAGCCGGGCGCCGTGCTCGATCTCGGCTGCATCGGGCCCGGCGGATTCCGCGGCTGGTCGGGGGGCGCCCGGCGATCGTTCGTCATCACCGCGGACGCGGCGACACCCGGATACCGGCCCGGCGAGCTAGAAGCGGGAACGTGGCAGGTGATCCTCGGCCTGCATCAGCTATCGCCGGACGGGACTGATTACCGTGTTACGGCGGAGACCACCTGCAGGCCTGATGGGATGCGGCCCGACCCCGTACCTGGCCCGCCGCCACCGCTGACGGACCGGCCGCCCCGTCGCGAACTGCCGGCCAGCCCCGGACGGCGCTGGCTGGCGGGTGACCTGCATACCCATACGGTGCACTCGGACGGAGCGCTGTCCGTGGCCGGAGTTGCCCGGGTCGTCGCCGAGCGCGGCCTCGACTTTGCCGCGATCACGGATCACAACACCGTCAGCCACCACGCCGAGCTTCCGGCCGCGGCCGCACGGTATGGCGTCACGCTGGTGCCGGGCCAGGAGGTGACAACGGAAGCCGGCCATGCGGGGGTGCTCGGCGACATTGGCTGGATCGACTTCCGCGCGCCCGCCGACGACTGGCTGGCCGCGGCCCGGGAGCGCGGCGGGCTGATGTCGGTCAATCACCCGTTCGGCGGGCATGTGAGCTGGACCATCCCGATGAGCGGCCGGCCTCCGCTCCTTGAGGTCTGGCATTGGAGCTGGCTCGACCTGCGCTGGACGATGCCGCTGGCCTGGTGGATGGCCTGGGACCCGAACGCGATTCCGGTGGGCGGAAGCGACTGGCACCGGCCCGGCGATATAGCCGAGCCGGGATCGCCGACCACGTGGGTCGAGTGCGCGGGCAATGGCCCGCAGGATGTGCTGGACGGCCTGGCCGCGGGCCGCACGGCCATCTCCGTCAGCCGGACGGGACCGGTCCTGCTCCGGCGCGACGGCGAGCTGATCGCGGTCGGCGCGGACGGCCTGACCCTGGCTGGCCCGGCCGGCCCGATGGCCCGGGCTCGCGGCGAGCTGGCGACATTCCCCGGCGGCTCCGGCTGTCACCGGCTGCTCGATGCCACCGGGGCAACGCTCGCGCTGACCCGGTAATTGACCGGCCGACGAACTACTGCTCAGTGATACGGAACACCGGGTAGCCGGGCGCAATCGCCAGCAGCTGCTCATCGGAGGCGTCGGGGCCCACGCCATTGAAGAACATGCCGACTTCGAACTTCCAGCGCTTCAGGTAGGCCCGGAGCACATCCGGCTTCTGCTGGTCGGCCAGCTCAGTGGCGCTGAACCGCTCTACCCGGCGGCCGACGCGCAGCTCGCCGCCGCCGGCCACCCGCATGTTGCGCACCCACTGCGTGTGACCGCGCGGGGCGACCAGGTAGCGCTGGCCATCAAGAGTCAGCGGGTTCACCGGCGTGGTACGCCACTCGCCGCTGCTGCGGCCGCGAACGGCCAGCACCCGGCTGCCCCAGATGCTGATCCCGTGCCGGGTCAGGCTCTGGACGGTCCTATTGAAGATGCGGTTCATCGCACCGTTCGACTGGATGTTACGGGGGGCAGAATCGGCGGTCATCGGAAGCTCCCTGGCTGCTCTTGGCCCAGCAGCGGTGCAGGCCATATTTTGGTGAGCACTGCTCTCTATTAAGATCAGTGTTGTGCAACGAGCTGACTTTGTCAAGAGCATTGCTCTCGTTGTTGATCAGCAGTCCACTTTTATGGCAAGCTGGGCCGCATGAACGCAAGTCTCACGGCACGTGAACGGGCGAGAGCGGAGCTTACCCGCGAGATTAAGGAGGAGGCGCGACGCCAGGTAGCCGCCGAGGGTGCGCAGCGATTGTCGCTGCGGGCGGTGGCGCGGGAGCTCGGCATGGTGTCCTCGGCCGTCTACCGCTACTTCCCGAGCCGGGACAGCCTGCTCACCGCACTGATCATCGATGCCTACGACGCGCTTGGCGCCGCGGTGGAGTCGGCCGACGCCGGCCAGCCAAGGTCCGATCTCCGCGGCCGGTGGCGGGCGATCTGCCATTCGGTGCGGGACTGGGCCGTGGCCCGGCCGCATGAGTACGCCCTGATCTACGGTTCGCCGGTACCTGGATACCTGGCGCCGCAGGACACGATCGCGCCCGCCAGCCGCGCCGGGCTCATGCTCGGCCACCTGCTGACTGACGCCTGGGCGAGCCGCGCCATCCACAGCGCTAACGGCGCCGCGGAGGGGCTGATGCCGCCGCTGCTCGCGGAGCAGGCGACCGCGCTCGCCGCGGCGATTGCGCCCGCGGTCCCTGGCCCGGTAGTCCTGCGCGGCCTGATCGCCTGGACCCAGCTGTTCGGAATGATCAGCTTCGAGTTGTTCGGCCAGTTCGTCGGCGTGGCCGAGCCAGCGGACGACTTCTTCCGTTACGCGGTCGAGCAGATGGCCAACTTCGCCGGGCTGCCCTGAACATCCCGGGGACCCGGATCCTCCGTGATCGTGAAGCGATGACCTTACCAGGAGCCGGGAAGTTCGGCTCCGTACCAGGACTCGATGATCCGGTGCGCGATCGACACCGGCGGAGGCAGCAGCAGCGTGCCCGATGCCACGCTGGCCCGCACGTCTTCCCGGGAGTACCAGCCCGCCTCGGCAATCTCGTCCGCATCGACCCGGATCTCCTGCCCCCCGACGGCCAGCGCACCGAAGCCGAGCATCAGGCTGTGCGGCATCGGCCATGGCTGGCTGCCGAGGTACCGGACCTGGCCGACGCTGATGCCCGTCTCCTCCAGAACCTCGCGCATGACGGCCTGCTCGGCGGATTCGCCCGGCTCGACGAAACCGGCCAGGATCGACACCCGCCGCTGCGGCCAGCGGGAGTTCCGGGCCAGCAGGCAGCGGTCGGCCGGATCCGTCACCAGCATGATCACCGCCGGGTCGAGCCGGGGAAAGTGCTCGCTGTCATCAACGGGACACCGCCGCGCATGTCCCGAGCTGACCGGGTCGGTGACGGCCCCGCAGCGTGAGCAATGGGTACTGACCGAGTGCCAGTTGGCCAGTGCGACAGCATGCGTCATCAGGCCGGCGTCACGATCGCCGAGCAGTTGACCGACCTCGCGCAGGCTGGCTGGCCGAACGGCCGGCCGGAGCGCCGATCCCGCCCGGTTACGGCGGGCCGCCGCGGCGCCCGGCGCCCCGGCCGGGCCCGCGGAGGTGCCCGGCAGCGGGCCGGCCACGCCGAAGTACACCACTCCGGCCGCGTCGACGCCCAGCAGGAACCGCACTCCCTCCGGCGCCTCCCGCGGTGACACGAAGACCAGCTCCGCTGCGCCCGCTGCCGCCCCGCCTGCTCCTGCACCGTCTTCTGCTGCACCGCCTGCTGCCGCGCTGTCTTCTGCCGCGCTGTCTTCGCCGAACCTGACCAGGGCCCGGCCGTCGTCAATGGGCAGGACACGGGTATCAGGTGCGGCCCACGCGGCAGCGAGCCAGGCCGGGTCCGTGCGGCGTTCCGCGGCCCGGTCGACGGCGCTGCGGGCCAGCGGGAGCATGCCGAGGATCCCCGAGTCCGCGGCCGCGCCGGGCCCGGTACTCACCGCGCCGCCACCAGCTCCCCGGCCGTCGCGGCGAGTTCGTCCCACCGGTGCGCGACCGCTTCCGCGCCCTTGAGCGCGCCGGGGAACTCCGGCGCGTGCCGGTCGATGTAGCCGGGAACGTCCATGCTGAAGATCCGCCTTCTCGCGCAACGATGATCAGCAAACTCTAGCGAGCGGCGGCGGCGGCGGGGGAACTCGCTAGTGGCCGTGGTCATGCCGCGGAGAGTCGGCCCGGGCCGGTTTTGCGGAGCCCGGACGTTCCGCCGGAATGGTCGCGGCCGAGGGTCACGGTCGATGGTCACGGCCGAGGGTCATGGCCGAGGGTCACGGCCGAGGATCATGGCCGAGGATCATGGCCGAGGATCATGGCCGCAGTTCGCTGATCCAGGGATGCCCGGGATGCGCACGGGCCAGTGCCGCGGCCAGCCAGGCCCGGCGGGCCGGAGTCAGCAGCGGCAGGACGCCGCTGAAGTCGGCCTGATCCTTGGGCCTGATGTGCTTGGCCTTGAACAGCAGCACGATCTCGGGCACCAGGTACGGGATTCCGGCCGGCGAGGTCACGATGATCTGGTCATAGGGCAGCCGGATGCTCTCGTCCAGACGGCAGATCCAGGTGCCGCCGTCGTGCGGCTCACGGAAGATGTCAAGCCGGTACACGCCATGGCCGGGCTCCCGGACCCACGTCTGCGTCATGACGTCAAATGCCGCGCTGTCCAGCGGCCATCGGCGCCCGGAGCCGACGACCTCGACCTCGAAGTCTGCCAGCGCCGCCCGAATCACGCCGAACCGGCCGGCCGGCACGGCGATCTCCAGATCCCCGTGTTCCCTCGTCACCTCGCCGCGGAACAGGTCCAGCGCCCAGCCGCCCGCCACGCACCACGGCACGTCCACGCCGGCCAGCCGCGCAGTGATCTCCCGCGGGTGCCAGGCGTCCCAGGGCGGGCACGGGCCCACTTCCGCTCCGCCGGGCGGGACCTCATCACCGGCCATGCCCCGGTTCTACCCGCCGGCCGCCGCAAGCAGCACCGGAGATTTCGGTGACGGCTACCTGGCCAGCGGGATGTCCTCGATCAGGGCGGTCAGGCCGGCCAGGTCGAGCAGGTCGGCCGGCCGCACCGTCACGTCATCCCGGACGTAATAGAACGCGGCCCTGACCTGCCCGACCGATACTCCGGCCAGCCCCGCCCAGGCGATCCGGTAGGCCGCCAGCTGAACCGCCGCGGCCCGGCTCTCGGCGGCCGACCGGGGCTGCCGGCCAGTCTTCCAGTCCACTACGTCGAATCCGCCGCCGGGTGAGTCAGCGAACACCGCGTCAATGCGGCCCCGCACTAGCCGGCCGCCGATCAGCGTCTCGAACGGGACCTCGACCTCCGACGGCCAGCGGCCGGCCCACTCGCCCGCCTCGAAACGCTGCATCAGCGCGGTCAGCTCCGGATCGGCGATCTCGCCGGGCTCGTCGTCGGCGGCGCCGGGCAGGTCACCCGGGTCGAGCAGCCGCTGCGGCCCGAACCGCTCCTCCAGCCAGCGGTGGAAGGCGGTGCCGCGGTGCGCGTGCGGAGCGGGCGGCCGCGGCATTGGCCGCCGGACCTGCTGGGCGTACTCGGCCGGGTCCCGCGCGATGGTCACCAGCGAGGACACCGGAATCCGCTGCGGCAGCACGACCGAGGTGACCTGCTCGCCGCGGCGCTGCTCCCGCTCGGCCAGCAGCAGGCTGGTGTCCCTGGACCAGGCCGCGATCAGTGCCTGGTCGGCGTCACTCAGCCGGTCCGCGCCGGAATCGTCATCGCCGTCCGCGGAGGTGGCGGACGCGGAGGTGGAGGTGGAGGTGGAGGTGGAGGTGGAGGTGGAGGTGGAGGTGGAGGTGGAGGTGGCGGACGCGGAGGTGGAGGTGGAGGTGGCGCTGGTCGCGGCGGCGGAGGCGTTGCTGCCCCCGGCCGCGGAGGTGGACGCGGCGGCGGAGGCCGCGGAGGTGGCGCTGGCCGCGGCGGCGCTGCTGGTCGCGGCGGCGGCGTTGCTGGTGGTGACGGCAGGGGCCGACGCGGCGGCAATAGCCTCGTCCACCAGCGCTCCCGCCGCGCGGGCCGCCTCGTACCGCGCGCCGGCGGCTGTGGCCGGCCACAGCGCCGCCGCGGGCTCGGCGAGCGCGGGATTCTCCGCGCCCGGCTCCGGCTCCGGGGCCCAGTGCGCGACGGTGCCGGCCCCCGACTCACACGCGGCCCGGATTTCGGCCAGGAAGACCGACGGGCCGAGCGCTGAGGTGCCGCTCCCCCACCAGTAGCCGGTGCACGCCAGCCAGAACGCTGCCCGGGTCGCCGCCACATACGACAGCCGGCGTTCCTCGGCCAGGTCGCGTTCCCCGCACGCATCGGCGAAATCGGACAGCGACTCGCCGTCCAGGCCGGCCAGCCCGGGCAGGTCCGCCGTGTCTCCGCGCAGGCCGAACGGGAGCAGCCGCGGATTCTCCGTCCATCGCGTGGTCACCCGCGGCCGGGCCGGGAACATGTGCGCCTGCGCCCCGTCGGCGAGTCCGGGAACGATGACAGCGGCCCACTGCAGCCCCTTGGCCGCGTGCACGGTCGCCAGCTTGACCGAGTCCGCCGCGCCGACCCGGCCCGCCTCAAGCCCGAATTCCTGATCCTCGGCCGCAGCCAGGTAGGCCAGGAACGCGCCCAGCGTGGGCTCCTGCACGTCCCCGGCGAATGCCGCCGCCGCGTCGGCGAAGGCGTCCAGGTCGGCGCGGGAGGTGGCCAGGTCGCCGCCGGGCCGCGATGCTACCTCGATGTCGAGGCCGAGTGCGCGCTCGACCTCGCCGACCAGCTCGGGCAGCGGCCGGCTGGCGTGGCCGCGCAGCGCCCGCAGTTCCGCGGCGAGCGCGGCCAGCCGGCCATAGCCGGCCGCGGAATAGGCGGCGGGCTCACCAAGATCATCCAGCGCCTCCACCAGGCTGCCGGGATCCGCGGTGAAATCCGTGACCGCCTGGCTCATCACGTCAACATCGGAAACGGGGCTCTGTCCCTCATCCCGCCGCCCCGGCCCGGTCACCTGGCTGGCCAGCCTGCGCGCCCGGCGGCCGAGCGCGACCAGGTCACGCGGCCCGATCCGCCACCGCGGGCCGGTGAGCAGCCGGGCCAGCGCGTCCGCCGCTCCCGGGTCATGCATGACCCGCAGCGTGGCCACGACGTCCTGGACCTCGGGCACGGTGAGCAGCCCGCCCAGCCCGACTACCTCGACCGGGATACCGCGCGCCTCCAGCGCGGTGCGCAGCGCGGGGAACTGAGCCCGCTTGCGGCAGAGCACGGCGATGTCGGACGGGCGCACCGGGTCCTCCCGGCCGTCCGGCCAGGCCGCCCCGTCCGGCGCGGTGCCCGCCGGGAGACTCAGCAGCCCGGCGATCTGGCCGGCTATCCAGGCGGCCTCGGCCGCCGCCGTCTCCAGCAGCGCGCAGACCACCCGGCCGCGGCCCGCCCGGCCGGGCGGCGCGACCAGCCTCGGCACGCCGGGCGCGGCCGCGCGCAGTCCGGCCTGCAGCGCGGCGGCCGCGTCCAGGACCCGCCCGGTGTTGCGGAAGCTGGTGGACAGCAGTCGCACTGGCGCCGGGCCGCCGCCGCGGGGCGGGAAATCCGCGGCGAACCGGAGCAGGTTGCCCGCGCTCGCGCCGCGCCAGCCGTAGATCGACTGACAAGGGTCGCCGACCGCCGTGACCGGGTGCCCGCCGCCGAACAGCGCGCGCAGCAGCACCAGCTGGGCATGGCTGGTGTCCTGGTACTCGTCCAGCAGCACGACCTGGTAGCGGGCCCGCTCGGCCGCGCCGACCTCCGGGTGCGCGGCGGCGATCCGCGCGGCCAGCGCCACCTGGTCGCCGTAGTCAATGACTTCCCTCGACGCCTTGGCCGCGGCGTAGGCGGCCACCAGCGGCAGCAGCTGCTCACGGGTCCGCTGGCAGTCCATGATCTTGCGGGCCAGCGCCCCGGGACGGGGCAGCTCGCCGTAGCGCCGGGCCAGCCACTCGCCGGCCGAGCGGATGTCGTCCGGTCCGCGCAGATGCTCGGCCAGTTCGCCGGACAGATCGAGCACCGCGGCGGTGACCGACGCCGGGGTCCAGCTGATCGCGTCCATCGGGCCGTCGTAGGACGCCACCACCCGGGCGGCGAGCTGCCAGGCGACCGCCGGGGTGATCAGCCGCAGCGATGGCTCCAGCGCCTCCCGCAGCGCGTTGTCGGCGACGAGCCGCCCGGCGTAGGCGTGATAGGTGGAGACGACCGGGTCGCCGAGCAGGTCATCGGCGGCCTGCCCGCCGGCGGTGCCGCCTACGCCAGTCCCGGCGGCGGCGAAGCCGGTCGCGGCGGTCCCGGCGGCGGGGAAGCCGGTCGCGGCGGTCACGGCGGCGGGGAAGCCGGTGGCGTTACCGGCGAGACCAGCCCCGTTACCGGCGAGACCAGCCCCGTTACCGGCGAGACCAGCCCCGTTACCGGCGAGACCAGCGCCGCGCAGGCCGTCTAGCCTGACCCGGACCCGCTCCGCGAGCTCGGCGGCGGCCTTCCTGGTGAAGGTCAGCCCCAGCACCCGTTCCGGCCGGACCAGGCCGTTCGCCACCAGCCAGACCAGCCGGGCGGCCATCGTCTCGCTCTTGCCGGAGCCCGCGCCGGCGATCACGGCCATCGGGCCGGGCGTCGCCGCGATCACGGCGGCCTGCTCGGCGGTCGGCTCGGCCACGCCGAGCAGCCGCGCGAGCTGAGCGGGCGCATACCTGGTCGCCGTCACGGGGCCACCTGCCCGCCGCGCTCGTGCACCGGGCAGCAGCGCGCGAGCCGCGCCGGGGCATGCCTGATCGCCGTCACGAGGTCACCTGCCCGCCACGCTCGTGCACCGGGCAGCAGGCCGCGACCGGGCAGACCCGGCAGCCGGGGTTCACCTTCGCCTCGAAGACGGATCCCGACATCCCCGCCGCGACGGTCTCGACCAGCTCCTGCGCCCACCCTGGATCCGGATCCTCGCCGAGCGGCCGCTGGCGCTGCACCCTGGCCGTGGCCTTCAGGCCCGCGTTGCCGACCTGGACCAGCTCGGCGCCGCCCGGCTCGGTCAGGCCAAGCTCCTCGAATGCGCCCAGCATGACCGCCAGCTGATATACCCCGAGCTGCGGGTTGCGGTCCAGCTCGTCGTCGCCCGGCTTGCTCGCCCCGGTCTTCAGGTCGACGATGATCGCGCTGCCGTCATCGTCGCGCTCCAGCCGGTCGACCCGGCCGGTGATCAGCACCTGGCCGACCCGCACGCGCAGCGCCTGCTCGACCGCGACCAGGTCGCGGGGATTCTCCCGGTGCCAGACCAGGAACTTGCGGACCATCCGCTCGGCCCGTTCCCGCTGCTTGGAGCTGTACCAGGTACTGCCGAAGTCGAGGTGATGCCAGATCTCGTCGACCCGCTTCGTGATGTCGGCGTCATCGGCACCCTCAGCGGCCAGGGCCGCGGCGGCGTGGATGACCGTGCCGAGCTGGCCGACCACGCTGGGCGAACTCGCCCCGGCCGCGGCCTCGATCAGCCAGCGGAGCCCGCACTTGGTGAACTTTTCCACCTGCGAAGGCGACAGCCGCACGTCCCCGTCGGTCAGCGGGCCAGGGCCGGACAGCTCGGTGAGGGCGTACCACTGCCGCGGGCTGGCCCCGCGCACGCCGGCCACGGCCAGCCGGGCCAGCTGGGCCGCTGCCGCCCGGCGCAGGCGCACCGGGGCGGACTGGTCAGTCACGGTGCGGCGCAGGTCCGCGGTGAGCGCGGGCAGCGACAGCCAGCCCCGGCCCGCCGCGGTGACGTGCTCGATCCCGATCTGCCCGCCGGCCAGCTCGGCGAGGAACCTGGACGGCCGGTCCTCGCTGTCTTCCCCGCCGGCCGCGGTGACGACCAGCACCCGGCGGGCCCGGGTGACCGCCACGTAGAAGAGCCTGCGTTCCTCGGCCAGCAGCTTGGCGCTGAGCGCGGCCGCCGCCGCGTCGGCGGCCGCCGCGCGGTCCTGATCGCCTGCCACCGCATCGACAAGCTCGTCCATGCCGAGCAGCGAGCCGCGCATCCGCAGATCCGGCCAGGTGCCCTCCTGGACGCCGGCCACCACGACCAGGTCCCACTCCAGTCCCTTGGACCGGTGCGCGGTGAGGACGGCCACGGCATCGCCCTGCGGGCTGCGCTCGGCCAGCGTGTCGCCGGCGATCTCCTGGCCGGCCAGGCTGTCCAGGAAGAGCCGCGGCGAGCCGGGCGGCAGCCGGGCGCCGAACCGGCTGGCCGCGTCGAACAGCGCGGCGGTGGCATCGAGGTCAGCGTCGGCCGCGGCGCCCCGGCTCCCGCCCGCGGCGCTCGCCGCCTGCCAGGCACCGGCCAGGCCCGAGGCACTCCATACCGCCCAGAGCACTTCGTGCGCGGTCCCGCCGTCGGCCGCCGTCTGCCTGGCCAGCGCGATCAGGTCCGCAACGCGGCGCGCGGCCGCGATCGGCGATGAGGCGGCGGGCCCGGCGGTCAGGCGGCTGGCGTCCCCGGCGGCCGGCCCGGGTTCCGCCGTGGCCGGCCGGCTCGCGAGCTGGCTGGCCGGCCAGCCGGCCAGCGTCAGTTCGCGCGGGTCGCGCAGCGCCGCCGCCAGCGGATCCTCGGCAGGCGGGTCGCCCGCGGACTCGGCGGCCGCCCGCAGCGCGCGGCGCAGCCGGCGCAGGCCCAGGGCGTCGGTGCCGCCGAGCGGGCCGGTGAGCAGCTCGGCGGCGGTCTCCTCATCCAGCGCGCCGGGCTGCAGGGCGCAGTTCAGCAGGGTCAGCAGCGGCTTTGTTCCTGGCTCGGCGGCCAGCGGCAGCTCATCACCGGCGACGGTGACCGGAACTCCCGCCGCAGCCAGGGCGCGCTGCAGCAAGGGCACCTGCCGGGCGGCTGACCGCACCAGCACCGCCATCGATGACCAGCTCACGCCGTCCATCAGGTGCGCGCGGCGAAGCGTGTCGGCGATCACCGCGGCTTCCTGGGTAGCGCTGGCGGCGATCATCACCCGCACCGTGCCAGGCTCGGTCCCGGGCCCGGCGGCCAGCTCACGATGCCCCGTTTCGGCGTTCGGTGCCTGGGTGCCGAGCGCGCCGGGCAGCCTGCGCGCTACCCGGCGCGACGCGGCCAGCAGGACCGGCCCGCTGCGCCGGCTGGTGCGCAGCGCGATCACCTGCGCTGGCCGGCCATCCGGGGCCCGGAAGCGATCGGCGAAGCGCATGATCGCGCGGGTGTCCGCGCCGCGGAAGCCGTAGATGGACTGATCGGGGTCGCCGACGACGATGAGTTCGCGGCCGTCGCCGGCCAGCGCGTACAGCAGTTCTTCCTGGGCCGGGTCGGTGTCCTGGTACTCGTCGACCAGGACAACGTCGTAGGCGCGCCGTTCCCGGTCCCGGACTGATGGGCGCCCGAGCAGGCGCCCGGCGATCCGGACTATTTCCGCGTAGTCGTAGGCGGGTACCGGGGCGAGATCGAAACGGGCGGCGTAGCGGCTGAGGAACCCGCCCGCGGCCGTCCAGTCATCGCGGCCGCGCTGCCGGCCCAGCCGGGCCAGGCTGGCGCCGTCCAGGCCGCGCTCGGCCGCGCGGAGCAGGAAGTCGCGCAGTTCCGCCGCGAACCCCCTGGTGCCGAGGGCGGGCCGGAGCCGCTCCGGCCAGCCGTCGCCGCCGTCCGCGGCCTCGCCGTGCAGCAGGCGGCGGACCTCAAGCAGCTGCTCAGGACCGGGCAGCAGGGTGGGCGGCTCGTCGCCGGCCAGCACGAACTCCCGGCGCACCAGCGCGTAGGCGTAGCTGTGGAAGGTCAGCGCGAGCGGCTCCCTGGTGGTGCGCCCGAGCCGCAGGGTGATCCGCTCTCTCAGTTCCTGCGCTGCCTTGCGGCTGAAGGTCAGCACGAGTACCCGGCCGGGATCGATGCCGCGGCGGGTGATCCGGTCGGTCACGGCGGCCACGATGGCGGTGGTCTTGCCGGTGCCCGGGCCGGCCAGGACGAGCAGCGGGCCGCCCGCATGGCTGACTACCCGGAGCTGATCCTGGTCCAGCCGGGGCGGGCTGGCCGCTGGTACGCCGCGGCGGACCAGCCGGTAGGCGGGAGGGTGCGTTTCCATGTCAGTAACGCATTCCAGCAGAGCCTTCTGACATCCGCCGGACATTGGCGGATGCGGGCGTGCCGCCATTGGCATCCGGCGTTCGGCGCAATTCATTGTCAGCATGTCGGCCGGGCCGGTAATCCCGCGTCATCAGCCTCGCGTCACACAATTGACTCCCTCCGGCACAAGGACAGATCCATGACCGAGACAACTGGCCTCATCGCCGCCCTCGTCGCCATCCTGGGCGCAGGCGGCGTGATCATCGTCCTCATGCGGCGCTGCGCCCAGCTTGACCAGGCCTGCCGCCTGCTGCTGGACGCCCTCGTGGCCCAGCCGCCCGCGGCGGGGGCCCCGATGCTGCGCGTCATCCAGGGCGGCAAGGGATGACCGGCTATGCGGTCGCCGCGGGCGCCGTCCTCGCCGCGGGCGGCTATCTGCGGTTCGCCATCCTGCCCGTGCTGACCGCCTACGAGCTTGGCAAGACCGTGGAGCGGGCGCGACGGCGCTGACGCCGATCCGGACCGGCGGCGGGCATTAGCTCACGCCATCCCAGCGGGCCCGGCGCATATCCACCCGGCCGGGCCGGCCATCAGCCGCGGGCCGCATCGGCGTGCCCTCCCGCAGGTAGTTGCGCAGGGCTTCCCGCTCGTGGCCGGCCAGCAGGGATCCGTCCGCGTGGATGACCCGCCACCAGGCCACCCCGCCGCCCCATAGCGCCATCACCCGGCCGACCTGCCGCGGGCCGCCCTGGCCCAGGTATTCGGCGATGTCGCCGTAGGACATCACCCGCCCGGCCGGTATCGCCTCGGTCACTTCGAGTACCCGGCTGGCGAAGTCATCGGGTGCGCCGCCCGGTTCGGCCCGCGCCCGGCCGCGCGGTGCGGTGCGCGCCTGGCCGCGCGCGGCCCGGTCCTGACCGGGCGCGGGCCGGCTCTGACCGGGCGCAGGCCGGGTTCCGGCGCTCACTCCCCGGACCCGCTCGGCCCGGAGTCGTACTGCCCGGACCCGTCCGGCCCGGCGCCGTCCGGCCCGGAGTCGTACTGCCCGGACCCGTCCGACCCGGCGCCGTCCGGCCCGGCGCCGTCCGGCCCGGCGCCGTCCGGCCCGGAGTCGTACCGCCCGGACCCGTCGGGCCCGGAGTCGTACCGCCCGGAGTCGTACCGCCCGGACCCGTACCACCCGGCGCGGTCCGGCCCGGGGACGGCCGGCGGGCCGCTGGCGGACCGCGGCGCGGCGAGCGCTGGGCCAGCCGGGCCATTCGCGTCTGCTTGCTGGCCCCTGGTCACGACCAGCCGGCTGGCCGCGGCAGCGGTCACCGCCAGGCAAGCGACGGCGAGGAGGCAGAAAAGCACGAGCTGCCCGGGACCGCGCGGCTTGACCGGGGGCGGCGGAATCGCCGCCGCGCCGCCACCGAAATGGCTGCTCGTGCGGATGCCGTGGCTGGCCGGTTCCCGCCCGGCCAGGCGGGCCGCGGCCTTGAGCGCGGCCGCCGCGTTCACCGCGCCGAAGCCGACCTGGTCGTTATAGCCGCCCGGCGGGTGCTGCGCGCTGGTGGTAATGGCCTGGACGACCAGAGCCGGTGACATATGCGGGTATACCGACTTGATCAGGGCGGCTACGCCCGACGTCAGCGCGCACGCCGGACTAGTCCCGTCGACCAGCCAGTACTGGCCGTTATTACCCTGCGCCGGGACTTGCAGGCCGGGCGCGGCGACCTGGACGGACAGATTGTCGCTGGAGAAGTAGGCCGGACGGCCGGCCCGGCTGACCGCGGCCACCCCGAGCACGCCCGGGTAATCGGCGGGAAACGAGTACGCCGCGTGCGCCAGCCGCTGCCTGGTCGCGGAATCGCCGGAGTTGCCCGCCGAGGCCACCACCACGATCTTGTGCCGCAGCGCCGCCTGGAGTGCCTTCCGGACGGGCCGGCTGGCCGAGCCGTAGCCCAGGGACATGCTGATAACGCTGACCCGGTGCGCGACGGCGTACCTGATCGCCTTGGCCAGCGCGTGCTGGCCGCTGCGGGGTGGCTCCCGCTCGTACTGTGCGTGCGCCGGGTCCTTCTTGTCCGGGAGCACCCGGATCGAGAGCACCGTCGCCTTCGGTGCCACCCCGGTGATCCCGCTGCCGGCGCCGTGCCCGTGGCCGGCGATGAGCGAGGCCATCCACGTCCCGTGCATGCCCCAGTTGGGATTCGACGGCGGCGTGTGGACGCCGCTGTAATCGGGCCCGGTGATGACCGAGCCGGCCAGGTCGGACACGTCGGGCTTGACACCGCTGTCGATCACGGCGACCACCACGCCCTGGCCCTGGCTGACCGGCCATGCGGCCGGCGCGTCGACCGCGTTCAGCACCCATTGCTCGGCGTTGCGCACGCTGTCCGCGCTGGCCGGGCTCGCCGTCGCGGTAACGGCCAGCGCGGTAGCCGGGGTCAGGGCGAGCAGGCAGCCGAGGGACAGCCGCCACCTGGCGGCGCGCGCGCTCAGCATCCAGGGGCTCCGGGACAGTGCGGCAGCGGGGGCAGCACTCCGAGCGGAGTCCCGACCGCATCGGCGACACCGTCGGCGAGGCTGGTCATCTCCGCATTGTCGTAGACATCGGCCGAGTGCGCGATCCGTGGCCTGCCGTCCGCAAAACCGGCCGCGGAGAGGATCAGGTAGGGGCCCCGGCTGATGGCCATGGACAACTGCTGCTGCGGTTCCCCGAATCCGGCGGCCAGCGTGTTGCGGAACGCCACCGGCCGTACGCCCTGCTGCATGTTCTGCCGGACGGGCAGAGCGCGAATCGTGGCCTCGGCGGCGCCCTGGCCCGGCATCACGGCCACTCCCACCGTGACGACGAGGCTGTCCGTCGCGTCGATGTAGGTGGCCCGGAGCATCTTCGCGCAGCCGTACCGGTCAAGCACCGGTGCGGCGGCCGGATCCGCCGCGGCCGTGCAGGCCGCCTGGCGGGCGATCCCCACCCGGTGGGCGGTCAGCGGCAGCACGGACGAGGCGGACAGGAAGTCACCCGGCAACTGGTAGCCGACGGCGGCCGGGAAAATCTTCCCGGCGGACAGGAGGCGCCAGTGCCGGGCGTAGTCCCAGTTCATGATCTGCTGCTGCTGCGCTGCGCTGAATCGCCGGGGCAGGATCTGGACCGCGATTCCGGCCGCCGACGCGGTCAGTCCGGCCAGCCCGAGCACGAGCGCGGCCAGGATCAGCCCGAAACGCCACCTGCCGTGGCCAGCCGGTACGCCAGTCGCAGTCGGCGGCACGCCAGTCGCAGCCGGCGGCACGGCGGCCCCGGCCGGCCGCTCGGCGCCGCCTGGATCAGCGGGCTCGCCGCGCGATGCTCCCGGTTCGTCCTGCACCGGGCTGCCGCCGTAACCCGGATTTTCCGGCTGGATGCCCACACCGGAATGTTAAGGCCTGCGCTAACGTACCTGGGTTCAGCGCGGCAAGCGTTGCCCGGTCGAGATTCAGTACACCGGCAGCGACGGATCGACCTGGCTGATCCAGGCGAGCACGCCGCCGCCTACATGCGCGGCGTCAGCGAACCCGGCATTCTTCACCACCGCGAGGCACTCGGCGCTGCGGGCTCCGCTCTTGCAGTGCAGCACAACCCGCTTGTCCAGCGGAAGGCGCTCGAGCGCGGCACCGGACAGGAACTGATCTTTCGGGATCAGGACGGCACCGGGGATGGAGACGATCTCGTACTCGTTCGGCTCCCTGACGTCGACCAGGAAGATGTTGTCATCGCGATCAAGCATCTCCTTCAGGTCCCTGGCGCTGATGGTCGAGCCCGCGGCGGCCTGCTGCGCCTCCGGCGAGACCGTCCCGCAGAACGCGTCATAGTCGATCAGGCCGGTGATCGTCGGGTTCTTGCCGCAGATCGGGCATTCCGGGTCTTTCCTGACCCGGACGGTCCGGTAGCTCATCTCCAGCGCGTCGTAGATCATCAGGCGGCCGGCCAGCGGATCGCCGATCCCCACGATGAGCTTGATGGCCTCATTGACCTGAATGGATCCGATCGACGCGCAGAGCACGCCGAGTACGCCGCCCTCGGCGCAGGACGGCACCATGCCCGGTGGCGGCGGCTCCGGGTACAGGCAGCGGTAGCACGGGCCGTACTCGGCCCAGAACACGCTGGCCTGGCCATCGAAGCGGTAGATCGATCCCCAGACGTATGGCTTGCCCAGCAGCACGCAGGCATCGTTCACCAGGTACCTGGTGGCGAAGTTGTCGGTGCCGTCGACGATCAGGTCGTACTGCGCGAAAATCTCCAGCGCGTTGTCGGAATCGAGCTGCGTCTCATGCAGGATGACCTCGACGTAGGGATTGATCTCACGGATGCTGTCGCGCGCTGACTCCGCCTTCGGCCGGCCGATGTCAGACTGGCCGTGAATGATCTGGCGCTGCAGGTTGGACTCATCCACTACGTCGAAGTCGACCACGCCCAGGGTGCCAACGCCGGCCGCCGCCAGGTACAGCAGGGCCGGGGAACCCAGGCCGCCCGCGCCGACGCACAGCACCCGGGCGTTCTTCAGCCGCTTCTGCCCGGTCATTCCGACATCGGGAATGATCAGATGACGCGAGTATCGCCTGACCTCATCAACACTGAGGCCTTCAGCGGGCGTAACCAGGGGTGGCAGCGACACTTTCTCTCTCCAGGTGGCAGACGACATAGTTGCGGCCTTCACTGGTTCTTGAACCAGCCGGGCGGCCCCGGCATTCCGGCCGCGCGCAGGGTCACCGGCCGCGGCGAGCGCCCGCTCGCAAAATGTCACCGGGGGCAGGTAGAACTCAGGCAAGCCGGTATCGCAGAGCCTCCGGGGGGCTGATCTGGCGACCGGCCGACTGCGCCGGGATGGGCGGATGAACCGCGCATATCCACCGGAGGTCAGATGTCATCGGATCGCAGAGCCGCAGCAGGAACACCGGACGGGCCCGGCCAGTCAGCCACACCGGGGGCACCAGCTGCACCAGCTACATCGGGGGCACCAGATACACCAGGGGCGCCAGGAGTCTTATCCGGCGCCTGCGTAGTGCTGCCGCTTGTGCCGGGCTTCGTCCGGCCACCGGCGCGGCGGCGGCCGCTGCCCGATGCGGTCGCGGTCCGCATGCTCCCGATCCCCGACTCCGCGCCGCCCTACGACGACGAGCCGGGCGGGCCGGTGTCACCTGGCCGGCCGGTACCGCCCGGCAGGCGGCCGGCCCGGCACCTGACGGTCGCGGCCGGGCCGGCGGGCGCAGCCGGGCCGGCGGCCGCGGCGCGGGCCCAGGGTCCGGCGGCCGCGCCCGGCTGGCCGAGCCAGTTCGCTCAGGTTCTGGCGGAGACCCTGGCCGGCTCGCGCCCGCAGCGCCAGCTCGCGCCATGGACAACCGAGCGGGCGCGGCGGCATATCCAGCGCCTCGGGCCGTTGCTGGCGGCGGGCCAGCAGCCGCGGGTGCGGCGCGTCGTTACCTTCCGGCCGGCCACCGACGTCGTGGAGATGACGGTCATCGTCGGCGTCGGCTCCCGGGTGCGCGCGCTGGCCGTCCGGCTTGAGCGGGACGGCCCGCACCGGGCCAGCCCGGGGCGTGACGCGCAGGCCGCGAGGTGGGTCGCGGTAGCGGTGGAGGCCGCCTGAGTCAGGCGCCCTGGCGGTTACGCGGGTCACCGTGGCAGCGCTTGTACTTACGGCCGGAGCCGCAAGGACACAGGTCGTTCCGGCCGACCCGCTCCCCGCCGGCGGTAACCCCGGACCCGGAACGATGCTCGGACTTCCCGCTGCCATCCTCGCTGGGCGCGCTGTACTGCAGGCGGCTGGGCCGCTGCGGCTGGCCGGGCCCGCGGGGCGCCAGGCCGGCCGGAATCGCGGGAGCGTCGGCAGCGCCCGGCGCGGCGGCGGCCGGGGGAGCCGCTGGCCGCGGCCGGGCGCGCTGACCGCCATTGGCCGCGGCGCCCGCCGAAGTCGGCCCCGGCGTCATGGCCTGCGGCCCGGCGCCCGGCGCCGCTTCCTCGACGATCGGGGCTTCCTGCGCCTGGACCTGCAGGTTGAAGAGGCTGCCGACGGACTCCTCCTTGATTCCCTCCATCATCTCGCCGAACATCTCGAAGCCTTCGCGCTGGTATTCCACCAGCGGGTCGCGCTGCGCCCAGGCGCGCAGCCCGATGCCGTCGCGCAGGTAGTCCATCTCGTACAGGTGCTCACGCCATTTGCGGTCCAGCACGGACAGCACGACCCGCCGCTCCAGCTCGCGCATGACCTCGGGCGTCAGCTCCTCCTCGCGGCGGTCATAGGCCGCCTGCGCGTCCGCCCGGATCGTCTCGATCAGGAACTCGGTCGACAGCCCGGCTCGCTCGCCGCCCGCCTCCTCGATCGCCTCGTCGATCGTGATGCCGCCCGGGTAAAGCTGGCGGAAGGCCCGCCAGAGCTGATCAAGGTCCCACTCCTCGGGGAAGCCCTCGCTGGTCGCGGCCGTGACATAGCCCGCCACCACCTCGTCGATCATGCCCTGGATCTGCTCGTGCATGTCCGCGCCCTCGAGCACCTCCCGCCGCTCGTCATAGATGACGTGCCGCTGGCGGTTCATCACGTCGTCGTACTTGAGCAGGTCCTTGCGGATCTCGAAGTTCTGCTGCTCCACCTGGGTCTGGGCCGACCGGATCGAGCGGCTGACCGCCTTCGACTCGATCGGTACCTCCGGCGGCGTCTTCAGCCACTCCATGAAGTGCGCGACCTTTTCCGCGTTGAACATCCGCATCAGGTCGTCTTCGAGCGACAGGTAGAACCGCGACTCACCGGGGTCGCCCTGGCGACCGGACCGGCCGCGGAGCTGGTTGTCGATCCGGCGCGACTCATGCCGCTCGGTGCCGAGCACGTACAGGCCGCCGGTCGCGACGACCTCCTCGTGCTCCTCAGCCACGGCGCGCCTGGCCTTCTCCACGGCCTCAGGCCACGCGGCCTCGAAGTCCTCCGGCGTTTCGACCGGAGACAGCCCGCGCTGGTGCAGCTCCAGGTCCGCGATGAATTCCGGGTTACCGCCCAGCATGATGTCGGTGCCGCGGCCGGCCATGTTGGTGGCGACCGTGACCCCGCCCTTGCGCCCGGCCTGAGCGATGATCGCGGCCTCGCGCTCGTGGTACTTGGCGTTCAGGACCTCGTGCGGCACGCCCTGCCGCTTGAGCATCTTGGACACGATCTCTGACTTCTCCACGCTGGTCGTCCCGACGAGCACGGGCTGGGCGGCCCGGTGCCGCTCGACGATGTCGTCGACGCAGGCCTGGAACTTGGCCTGCACCGTCTGGTAGACCAGGTCAGGCTGATCGACCCTGATCATGGGCTTGTTCGTGGGGATCGGGACAACGCCCAGCTTGTAGGTCTGGTGGAACTCGTTCGCTTCGGTCGTCGCCGTGCCGGTCATGCCGGCCAGCTTGTCGTACAGCCGGAAATAGTTCTGCAGCGTGATCGTGGCGAGCGTCTGGTTCTCGTCCTTGATCTGCACGCCTTCCTTGGCCTCGATGGCCTGGTGCATTCCCTCGCTGTAACGGCGCCCGTGCAGCATGCGGCCGGTGAACTCGTCCACGATCAGGACCTCGCCGTTTATCACGACGTAGTCCTTGTCCTTCTTGTACAGCTCCTTGGCCTTCAGTGCGTTGTTGAGGAAGCTGACCAGGGGCGTGTTGACCGACTCGTACAGGTTCTCGATGCCGAGCCAGTCCTCGACCTTTTCCACGCCGATCTCAAGGATGCCGACGGTCTTCTTCTTCTCGTCGACCTCATAGTCGCCCTCGCCGTCCGAGCCCCGGCGGAGCCGCGGCGCGATCTTGGCGAACTCGAGATACCACCGGCTGTTCTGGTCCGCGGGCCCGCTGATGATCAGCGGGGTGCGGGCCTCGTCGATGAGGATCGAGTCCACCTCGTCGACGATCGCGAAGGCATGCCCGCGCTGAACCCGCTCCTCCATGCCCCAGGCCATGTTGTCCCTGAGGTAGTCGAAGCCGAACTCGTTGTTCGTCCCGTAAGTGATGTCGGCGTCGTACTGCTTGCGCCGCTCGTCCGGTTCCATCTGGGCCAGGATGCAGCCGACTTCGATGCCGAGGAAGTGGTGCACCCGCCCCATCCACTCGGCGTGAAACTTGGCCAGGTAGTCGTTCACCGTGATGATGTGCACGCCCTTGCCGCCCAGCGCGTTCAGGTACGCGGGCAGGACCCCGGTCAGCGTCTTGCCCTCGCCGGTTCTCATCTCGGAGATGTTGCCCATATGCAGCGCGGCGCCGCCCATCAGCTGCACATCGAACAGCCGCTGGCCGATGGTTCGCTTGGCGGCCTCGCGCACGGCCGCGAACGCCTCGGGCAGGAGGTCGTCGAGCGACTCGCCGTCCGCATGGCGCTGCCTGAACTCCTCGGTCAGGGCCCGCAGCTCGGCGTCGCTCAGCGCGGCGAAGTCCTCTTCGATCGAGTTGACCTGATCGGCGATCCGCTTGAGCTTGCGCAGGATCTTGCCCTCGCCAGCGCGAAGGACACTATCGATGATGGCTGGCACTTCTCGTCGCGCTCCTCGCGGATCGGCTTGCTTGCTGGCACTGTTGCCGCCTCGCCGCTGCGGGCCAGATGCTGGCCATGGGCAGCGGGCTGCCGGCGGCGAAACCGGTGGCACCGTGTTCTTAAGTCATGGTAGGCGAGAGCCGGGGGTGAAGCCGAGTACGAGCGATAAGGACCATACTTCAGGGGTCGGGTGCCACCCGCCCCGGGCACCTGACCACAATGATGGGTATCGATGGCGAGGCAGGACGAGAGGAGCAGCGCGCATGGCGGACGAGCTGCGACCAAGCACCGTAAGCGAGGCGGCGGCGGACCCGGCGGTCACGGCCGGCCACCCCGAGGACCCGCACCTGCTCGTCCATCCCGCGACGGGAGCGCCGGCGCCTTATCCGCCGGAGTTCCACGGCTATCCGGAGGCATTCCACGGGCGGCGCGTCTCCTGGGTGGCGGTCATTACCATCATGGTCGGCTTCCTGATCGGCGGCCTGGCCCTGGTATTCGGCCCGACCTGGTGGCTGTTCTGGACGGCCGCCGCGATCGCCGCCGTCGGCGGCCTGCTCGCGCTGGCCGTCAACATCTTCGACGACTGGTATTAGGCCGGCTGACGGTCAGTGCCGCCAGCTACGCTCACCTCGTGGCCAGCCCCTCGTTTCCGGCTCCGCAGCTCACCCTGACGCCGGATGAGGCGCGCCTGCTGACGCTGCGCGCTCAGGGCCTGATCGGCACCGAGGGACGTCGCGGCGGGGTACCCGGCATGCTCCGGCGGCTCGGCGCGGTCCAGCTCGACACGATCAGCGTCCTGGCCCGCTCGCATGAGCTGGTGGCCTACGCCCGGCTCGGCGCCATCGGCCGGGACCGGGTCGAGCGCGCCTACTGGCATCCCGGCCGGCCCGGCGCGTTCGAGTACTGGTCACATGCGGCCTGCGTGCTGCCGATCGAGGAGTGGCCGTATTACGCATTCCGGCGGCGTGCGCTGCGCGCGCGGGGCATGCGCTGGCACCAGAGCCATGAGCGGGCCTGCGCCGGGGTGCTGGCCCGGCTCCGGGCGGAGGGTCCGCTGACCGCCACGCAGCTAGGCGGAGCCAAGAACGGCGGCGCCTGGTGGGACTGGTCCGAGACAAAGATCGCCGTCGAGTGGCTGCTCGATACCGGCGATGTGATCTGCTCCCGGCGCACGGGCTGGCGGCGGGTGTACGACCTGGCCGAGCGGGTGCTGCCCGATGACCTGCTGGGCGACGGCCGGTCCGACCAGGAATGCCTGATCCGCCTGGCCGGCGTGGCGGCCCGGGCGCTGGGCGTCGTCACCCGGGCGGACCTGGTCGACTATCAGCGGCTGAACCATTTCAGCCGCGGCCTGCTCCGGAACAACGCGGCGGCCAGCGACGTCGCGATCGCGGCCGGCCTCACTCCGGTCATGATCAGCGGCGCCGGGACGGCGATCCCGGGGTGGGCCGATCCCGCCGCCCTTGACCTGGCCGCCGCCGCCGGACGGGCCGGTTCCGGCCGGGGCCGGCACCGGGTCACGCTGCTATCGCCGTTCGACTCCCTGATCTGGGACCGGAAACGTACCCTGCGGACGTTCGGCTTCGAGCACAGCCTGGAGGCGTACGTGCCCCGGGCGAAGCGGATCCACGGCTACTTCACGATGCCGCTGCTCGCCCGGGGCCGGCTGCTCGGCCGGGTCGATCCGGCCCGCAGCGGGCGCACGCTGGTCGCCCGGCAGCTGTCGCTGGATACGCCGTCAGCGGCTGAGCCGATGGCCCGGGCGCTGGCCGAGGCGGCCCGCTGGGTCGGCTGCGACAGCGTCAAGCTGGACCGGGTGGAACCGCCGCACCTCGCGCAGCGACTCGGGGCCGCGCTCGCCGCGCTGACCTGATGAAGACGCCGGGCGCGGCTCAGCTGAACTCGATCAGCTTCTCCCGCACCGCCACCATCACCGCTTCCATCCGGGAATGGATCTGCAGCTTCTCCAGGATGTTGCGGACGTGGTTCTTGACCGTGTTCTCGGAGATGAACAGCTCCTTGGCGATATCCCGGTTGTTCATCCCCCGGGCGACGAGCTTGAGCACCTGCATCTCCCGGTCGGTAAGCCGCGGGGCCGGCACCGGCTGAACGCGCTCCTCGCCGTCGCGCTTGGCGAGCGTGGCGAACTCGGTCAGGAGCTTCCCGGCCATCGACGGGTTGATCAGCGACTGACCGCCGTAGACCGCCCGGACGGTCTCCGCGACTTCGTCCAGCGGCAGGTCCTTCAGCAGGTAGCCACTCGCGCCAGCCCGGATCGCCTCGAAGAGATCCTCCTCCTCGTCGCTGATCGTGAGCATGACGATCTTGGCGCTGGGCGCGACCTCCTTCATCGCCCGGCAGGCATCGATTCCGCTGCTGCGGGGCATCCGGATGTCCATCAGGACGACATCGGGAAGCGATTCGCCCGCTTTCTCCACCGCCTCGGATCCGTCGCTGGCCTGGCCAACCAGCTCGATGTCGTCCTCTTCGTCCAGGACCATCTCCAGGCCGCGCCGGAACAGCGCATGATCGTCAACGATCATCGTGCGAATCGGCTCGGGACGCCCTAGGCCATCCGGCGACTCCCCGGCAGCCCCGCGGCCTCCGCCCATGACGCCTCCTCCCATGACCCGCCTCCTGCTAGCCAGACCGCTCCAGCAGGCGGCATCTGGCCGGATTGCGGTGCTGCGTGAGCAACTCTTGCCGACCGGCGCGCCCGGCGCAACTGCGGGGCCCGCCGCCGGGCGTGAGCACTCGCGGCGGCCCGGCCGGACGGCGGGAGCGGGCGGCGGCCGGCCCGCATCGCGTCGCCTCCTCGCCGGCCTCCTGGCCTGCCACCACGGCCCCGTTCGGCGAGCGGGGCGGAATCATCGCGCGCCGCACGGCTCGCTGGCGGGACCTGGCGTCCTGCGGCTCGTACCGCGCTACCAGCGACTCGTCGCCGCGGGAATTCGCGTCGTCCTCCAGCAGCCGGATCACGCCGTACTGGTATCCGCGCCGCCGGTACACCACACTCGGGTCGCCGCCCTCGGAGTCCCGGAAGAGGAAGAAATCGTGACCCACCAGCTCCATCTCGAAGAGCGCCTGATCAATGGTCATCGGGGTGGCGCCATGGAACTTCTCCCGCACGACCAGCGGGCCGTCGCCTTCCATCTGGATCGGCACGACATCGTCGTCTCCCCCGGCGGCCTGGCCGTCCGGTGACTGCTCCGGGTCGGGCCCGGACTGCGCGGACCCGGGCAGGATGACCCGGGACGCCGGTTGCCCGCCATGGCGGCACTTACGCCGGTCGCCGACCCGGCGCAGCCGTGATTCCAGCTTGGCGAAGGCCATGTCAAGCGCGGTGAACCGGTCCTCGGCGGCGGCCTCGGCCCGGATCGCCGGACCGCGGGAGGCGATCGTCAGCTCGACGCGTTCCCGGCGGCCGGACTGGCGCGGGTTACGCTCGGTGGACACCTCGACGTCGATCCTGATCGCGTTGCTGTCCAGCCTCGCGATCTTGGATAGCTTGGCCGTCGCGTGCCTGCGGAATCGTTCCAGCACCTCGGTGTGCCTGGCCCTTGAAGATGATGTCCACTCAGGAAACCCCCTTCTGCCCGGTCAGAGAGAACGGCACCCGCCCGGCCGACCTGGTCTTCGACCCCACATCCGCCTGCTGAGGGTTTCGCGGCCGTTGAGCCACTACTGCCCTTCTCCCGGCCCGGGGGACATCTGGTCTCCCGGCGGGGCAGGACTTACTTCTAAGCCGCACCGTGATCAGTCGACGAGAAGTCGCCTTACGTGGGCCGTTTCGCCTGCGGCTGGCATCGGCTTGCCAGGGCGGGTACCCCGGTGACGGGGCAGCCTGCCCGACGCAACCACGGACCCGGGCGGGTGCCATGACACGACGCTAGCCCCATACCGATCGAATGTCAGGAGGGGAAGGCCCCGCAATTAGTAACGGAGAGTGAAGGATGGTGCCGTACCCGCGCCGGCTCAGCCTGCGTAGGCCGGGGCCTCGCCGGAGAAAAGCGGCTCCCAGCTGCCAGCTGAGACCGGACAGGGTGACCAGCCGGCCGTTGCGAAGGCCGGCCACGATCTGCGACCCGGCCGTCGCGAGCGAGATGGTGCCCGGTTCGGCGGCGATGCGCGTGGGCTCGCCGCCGCTCACCGGGACTTCCTCCAGCCGCACGCGGCCCGCCGCGGGCCGGGCCAGGACGAGCAGGTTGTCGGCGTTGTACCAGTTCAGCGCGGCTGGATCGGGAGTCCCGGCGCCGACGGGCGCGAGCTGCCCGATGGATGCCGTGCTCTTGGGCCCCAGCGTGACGGCGCCGATCTCCAGCTGTGAGCCGCCGTTACCGCGGACGATCATGGCGATGCGGATCCCGTCCGGAGCGATGCGCAGTGCGGTGACCCGGCCGCCCGGCCGCAGCTGGGTAGTGTTATCGATCGCCACCGGCGGCTGGCCGGGCCGGCGCAGCCAGATTGCGTTGCCGGCCACCACCCAGAGGTCACCGCGGGCGTCCCAGCTCAGCGAGGTGATCCTGCCACCCGGCCGCCAGGACCGGAGTGCCGCGCCCTTGGCCAGCGGGCCGAAATCGACCACCCGGCCATCGGCGCCGATGCCGGCGATAGACCGCGGGCTGGCCGGGGAGACGGCAATCGATGTCATCGGGACCTGCCCGGTGCCCGCCTGCCCATGAACGGGGCCCGGAGGTGCGGCGGCCGACGGCGGCAGCACCTGGACCGCTCCGTCCGTGCCGATGAAGTACAGCCCGCCGCGGGCCGATGGCCTGGGGACCAGGCCGGAATACTTGCCCGGCAGCTCGATTCCGGCGGCCGCGCCCGGTACTCCCGGCAGGCGTCCGTTGACCTCGAGCTTGACCCATTTGATGGTCTGGCTGCCATAGGACGAGCTGGTCAGCGTCCAGACCAGCTGAGCGGCAATGCCGGCGATCTCGGCCGGCCCGGCCTGGGAGACCGGGCCGGCCAGATTCACGATCGCGCCCGGGCCCTCGATCTTGACCTGGCCGACCAGGGTGGTGCGCCGCGGCAGGTCCGTCTTGGTCACGCCGGACAGGTAGCTGAGCGGCCGCTGCCGCAATGCCTTGACCAGGTCCGTGGCCAGGCCGGTCGTCGTCGCCTGGAGCGGCACGAACACCGGGTCGGGCACGAGCACTCCGCCGGCGCCGAAGAAATACAGATTCCGCGGCTGGTACACGCGCAGGAAAGCCGACTTACTCAGCAGCCGCCGCTGCGGCGGGTCGACGATCCGCCACTGCCCGTTGACCTTCATGAGCTTGAGCGTGATGGCGGCGGCCTGCTTGGTCGATCGGCGAGGGAATCAGGTACTGGCCGGCCGAAGTCAGCGTGGCCAGCTGCTGGCCGCTCACCTTCACGGCCTTGGTCTGAGTGTCCGTGATCAGGTGCTGGGGAAGCACGGCGGAGGTGAGTTTCGTCCGGGAGACGACCGTGACCGCCCGGCCCGGATTCCAGATCTGGTGCGGCGCCAGGTACTTTCGGGCGACCGGATTGCCGGTGGCGAAGCTGGCGTTCGCGGCCAGGAAACCAGACACGATCTGCGTCGCCGTCCAGTTCTTGCCCGGCGGCGCGGGGATCAGCTGAGGGAAGTCACCGCCCTGAGCCACCTGGTTCTGCGGCTGAGCGAGCGACCTGACCGGGCCGCTGGCGGGAATCGCGGCGCATCCGCCGGCCGCGACCACAGACACGCAGGCGGTGAGCGCCAGCGGCACGAGCCGTCGCCGGACCGGGCGAAGCGCGGTTCCCGGCGGCCTGGTCACCGGGCACCGCCACGGTGCCCGGCGGCCGGCGCCACGACGCTCTCGGCCGGCGCCACCGCACTCTCAGCCGGCGGCACCGCACTCCCGGCCTGCGCTACGGCACTTCCGGCCGGCGCCACCGCACTTCCGGCCGGCGGCATGACGCTCCCGGCCGGGAGCGCCACGACGCTCCCGGCCGCTCCGGCACCGGCGGCGAACTCGGCCTCGTCGGGAACGAGCGGCAGCGGCGAGCCGACCACCTCGGCGCCGGTGACGCGCGGCAGGGTCAGCCGGAACACCGAGCCCCGGCCCCGCTCCCCCCATGCCTCCAGCCAGCCACCATGCAGCCGGGCATCCTCGAGCGCGATCGAGAGGCCGAGCCCGGTGCCGCCGGTGGTCCTGGCCCGCGCCGGATCCGCCCGCCAGAAGCGGTCGAACACGAGGTGCTCCTGGCCGGGAGCGAGTCCCACGCCGTAGTCCCTGACCGCGACGGCGACCGCGTCCCGGTCTCCGGCCACGGTGACGACCGTATTCCTGTTCTCGCCGTGCTCCACCGCGTTGACCAGCAGATTCCGCAGGATGCGCTCGACCCGGCGCCGGTCCGCCTCGGCCACGCACGGTCCGGCCGGGAGCCGGAACTCGATCTTCGCGCCACGGCGCTCGGCGAGCTGCTGGGCCACGTCCGCCGCGTTCCGGACGAGATCGCAGATATCGACCGGCTCCGGGTCGAGGGTCGCGGCGTTGGCGTCATACCGGCTGATCTCCAGCAGGTCGACCAGCAGTGACTCAAACCGCTCCAGCTGGCTCTGCAGTAGCTCGGCGGACCGGCCGGAGGCGGCATCCAGCTGCTGCCGGGAGGCGAAGAGCACGTCCGCGGCGATCCTGATGGTCGTCAGCGGCGTCCGCAGCTCGTGCGACACATCCGAGACGAACTGCCGCTGCACATGCGACAGGTCCTGCAGTTCCTGCATCTTCTCCTGCAGGCTGGCCGCCATTTCGTTGAAGGCGGTCGCCAGCGCGGCCAGGTCGTCGACCCCGCGCACGGCCATCCGCTCGGTCAGGTTGCCGGTGGACAGGCGCTGGGCGCCCTGGGCCGCCTGCCGGACCGGAACGACCACCCAGCGGGTGACCAGCGAGGTGATCGCGACCAGCAGGAAGACCAGCGCGAGGCCGACCACGACGATGGTCCGCTGCACCAGGGCGAGGGTCTGCTGTTCCTGGGTCAGCGGGAACAGGTAGTACAGCTGGTAGTCGCTGCCCACCGGAACGCCGATGGCCAGGCCCGGAACCACATGACCGCCCGTGCCGGTGCGGACCAGCCGCGTCGGCTCGATTCTCGGCTGGCTCTGCTGCAGCTTCTGCTCGGCCCCGACCTGGTTGATCAGGCGCTGGGGAATCGCCCCGGCCAGGACGTACGGGCCCTGGTACCAGCCCAGGACGTCAGCATCCTGCGCCCGGGCCGGGTTGATCATGACGGCGGCGCCGGTGCCGCCGGAGTCGGTTTCCTCGGGTAGCTGCCGCAGGATCTGGTACATCAGGCCGCTGGCGGCACCAGCGGCCGGAGGGGTGGTGTGAAAGGCGGTCGGGCTTTCGGCCAGGGTCAGGCCGCCGGCCGCCAGCGTGGCCGCCGATCTCTCCTTGTTCTGCAGCAGCCCGGCGGCGATCTGCTGGACCAGGAAGAAGCCGAGCACCGTGATGACGGTGGCGGAGAACACCAGCGTCGTGCCGACGACCCGGAACTGCAGCGACCGGCTCCAGCGCGTGCGCAGCCCGGTCAGGGCGGCTCCGCAGCGAGCCTGGGCGGCCCGGGCCGCGCGCCAGGCGGCCCCGGCCAGGCGCCGGGCCCGCGGTGGCAGCCGCAGGATGACCTCAGCGGACGCGGCAGCGGCGGCGGCAGCGGGCCGGCGGCGGCAGCAGGCCCCGCGGCGGGTACGGCGGCAGCAGGCAAGGCGGTACCGGCACCGGTACCGGCACGCACGTCACCGCGGTCGCCGTTAGGAGTCGCTGCCCCCTTCATGACCCTTCTTCGCTAGCAGGAGCGGAATCGGCCAGCCGCCGGTGCTGGCCGGGCGCGGCGGCTCAGCCTGATCCCGCCTTGTATCCGACGCCGCGGACCGTCACCACGATCTCGGGGCGCTCGGGATCTTTCTCGATCTTGGCTCGGAGCCGCTGGACGTGCACGTTGACCAGGCGGGTGTCGGCCGCGTGCCGGTATCCCCACACCTGCTCAAGCAGCACCTCGCGGGTGAACACCTGGCGCGGCTTGCGGGCCAGCGCCACCAGCAGGTCGAACTCCAGCGGGGTGAGGTTGAGCGGCTCGCCGCTGCGCTGCACCGCGTGCCCGGCCACGTCGATGCTGACCTCGCCGATCTGAAGCATCTCCGGAGCCGGATCGTCGGTCCGGCGCAGCCGGGCGCGAACCCGCGCGATCAGCACCTTCGACTGGAACGGCTTGACGATGTAATCATCAGCGCCCGATTCCAGGCCGAGCACCACGTCGACCGTGTCGCTCTTGGCGGTCAGCATGACGATCGGGACCCCGGACTCGGCCCGGATCTGGCGGCAGACGTCGATCCCGTCCATACCCGGCAGCATCAGGTCGAGCAGCACGAGATCAGGGCGGGTGTCATGGAAGGCGTCCATGGCCCGGTCCCCGTCGAAGACGAAGGTTGGCTCGAACCCCTCACCACGGAGCACGATCCCCAGCATTTCGGCGAGAGCGGCGTCGTCGTCGACGACCAGCACGCGACCTTTCATGAGCCTCATCGTTCCACGTAAATATCGGCGGGGGGGCCTTCGCAGGCTTTCGATCCTGCTCCCAGGACTCGCAGGGTACTCGCAGTGACCGGCTGCGCGATCCCGCGTTCGGTGACGATGGCGGTGACCAGGCCCGGCGGAGTGACATCGAAGGCCGGGTTATAGGCGCTGGTCCCGCCGGGCGCGGCCGCCCCGCCGTAGCTGCCGGTGACCTCCGCGGCGGGCCGGTGCTCGACCACGATGGCGGCACCGTCGGGCGTGCCCGGGTCGATCGTGGACACCGGCGCCACGACCACGAACGGTACCCGGTGGTAGCTGGCCAGCACGGCGAGGCCGTAGGTGCCTATCTTGTTCGCGACGCTGCCGTCCGCGGCGATCCGGTCCGCGCCGGTGAGCACCAGATCCACCAGGCCTGCGGCCAGTAGCGATGCCGCGGCGCTGTCGGCCAGTACCGCGTGCGGGAGGCCCGCCCGCCGGGCCTCGTACGCCGTCAGCCGCGCGCCCTGCAGCAGCGGCCTGGTCTCATCCACCCAGAGCATCGCCAGCCGGCCCGCGCGATGCGCGGCGAGAACGACCGCGAACGCCGTTCCCTCGCCCGCCGAGACCAGCGCGCCGGTGTTGCAGTGCGTGAGGATCCGGGCGTCCGGCGGGACCAGGCTGAGCCCGCGGGCCGCCATCGCGGCGCTAGCCGCGGCATCCTCGGCGGCAATCAGCCTGGCCTCGGCCAGGGCAGCACCCGGGGCGCCCCGTTTTAAATCCGCGGCATCCGCGGAGCCGGGCTGCAGCGCCCGGCGGTAGGCGGCCAGCGCCCGGCCGGCTCCCCAGCCCAGGTTCACCGCGGTCGGCCTGGCCTGCCCGATCTCCGCGGCGGCGCGGGCGACGTCGTCGCCGCGGGCGGCGGCCAGCGCGACGCCGAACGCGCCCGCCACGCCTAGCAGCGGCGCTCCCCGCACCACCAGGCGGCGGATGGCGTCGACCAGCGCCGGGGTGTCCGCGCAGCGGACAACCGCCTCCTCGGCGGGCAGCCGGGTCTGATCGAGCAGCTCGATGGCCGGCCCGCCGGGCGGGTCCAGCCAGCGCAGCGCGGGAATGTCCACACCTCGAGTGTGCAGCCGAAACGCGCGCAGCGCGAGTCCCGGGCCGCGGCCGGGAATCCGCGCGAACCCGGATAGCCTGGGCCGCAGATCGCGGGCGGAGCGGGAGAACAGGGTTAACCCGCGATCGCCTGGGCATCCGGACACCCGCGGCGCGGCCCCGCCCGCCGGGTTCCGGCCGCAGCGGACGGGAGGGCGCGGTCAGTGCGGGCGATACCGGCGGCACCAGCGCAGGCCACACTGGCGGCGGCGCGGGCGATACCGGCGGCATGAGCACCGCGACCGGGCAGCGTCAGGCGTACGGCCGCCGGATCGCGGTGGCCGTGCTGGCCGCCGGGGCCGTCACCGCGGGCATCGTGATCGGCCGGCACACGCTGGCCGAGTCGCTGAGCCGGCTGACCGGCCTGGACTGGACCTGGTTCCTGCTCGCCATCGCCTGCGAGGTCATCTCGCTGACCGCATTCGGGCTGAGCCGCCGCCGGCTGCTGCGGGCCGACGGCAGCACGGCCCATTTCAGCTCGGTGATGGCGATCACCTACGCGAGCAACGCGCTGTCCATGACGATCCCGTTCGCCGGGGCGCAGCTGGCGGTCGTCTTCTCGTACCGGCAGTTCCGGCTGCGCGGGCTCGGCCAGGCGATCACCGGCTGGGCGCTGGCGGTGTCCGCGATCCTGTCCATGTCGGCCCTCGCGGTCATCCTGATCGCCGGGTCACTGGCCAGCGGCGCATCCGTGGCGACGGCGATCGGGTTCGCCGGCGCCGCCGTGCTCATCCTGCCGGCCGTGGCCATCCTGCTGGCCCTGCGCAACCAGCGGCTGCGCCGCCTGCTGAGCGTCATGCTGGCCCGGGTCATCACGTTCGCGCGGCGGCTGGCCCGGCGCCCGCCCGGCGACGCCACCGACGCGCTGGAGGAAATCCTGGTCCGGGTGGCCAGCATCAGGATGCCGTGGCCGCGTTACGCGGAGGTCTTCGGGCTCGCGCTGCTGAACTGGATCGGCGACTGCGCCTGCCTGGCCTGCGCCATCCGCGCGGCCGGCCAGCCGGTGCCCTGGCACGGGCTGCTGCTCGCCTACGCCGCGGGCGCGGCGGCCGGCAGCACCGGCCTGACCCCGGGCGGTTTCGGGCTGGTCGAGGCGGCCCTGACGGCCGCGCTCGTGGCCGCGGGCATGAACGCCTCCGGGGCGCTGACCTCAGTGCTCGCCTACCGGCTGGTCAACTTCTGGATGATCCTGATCGGGGGCTGGGCGATGATGATCCTGCTGACCCGGTTCAGGGGCCACGGCGGGCCGGATCCGGGCCGCCCGGCCGAGCCGGCTCAGGAGCCGTACCGCCACGAGTCCAGGTAGTCCCGCTGGGCCGGGGTAAGCACGTCGGTCTGCGTCCCGAGCGAGGCCAGCATCAGGCTGGCGATCTGCGCGTCGATGACGGCCGGGACGTCATGCACGCCCGGCGGCAGTGCGGCATGATCGCGCGCGATCCAGGCCAGGACCAGCGCCTGGGCGGCGAAGGACAGGTCCATCACCGCGGCCGGATGCCCTTCCGCCGCGACCAGGTTGACGACCCGTCCCTCGGCCAGCAGGATCAGCCGCCGGCCGTCGGCCAGCACGTACTCGTCGGCGTGCGGGCGCACGTCCGGGTGCACGGCGACGGCCAGGCCGGCCAGGCCGCGCACGTCGATCTCGACGTCGAAGTGGCCGGCGTTGGCCAGGATCACGCCGTCCCGCATCGCCGCCAGGTGCCCGGGACCGATCACGTCGCGGGACCCGGTGGCGGTGATGAATATCTCGCCGGCCGGGGCCGCCGCGGCCATCGGCAGCACCTCGAACCCCTGCATGACCGCATCAAGCGCGCGGACCGGGTCGACCTCGGTGACGAGGACGCGGGCGCCCAGCCCCCGGGCCCGCTCGGCGATCCCGGTGCCCGCCGACCCGAATCCGGCGACCACCACCACCTTCCCGGCCAGCAGCGTGTTGGTCGCGCGGATGATTCCGTCGATGGCCGACTGGCCGGTGCCGTACCGGTTGTCCAGCATGCGCCTGGTCTCGGAGGCGTTCGCGGCCACCATCGGGAAGCCCAGCGTGCCCGCCGCGGCCATCCGGCGCAGCCTGGCCACCCCGGTCGTGGTCGACTCGCAGCCGCCGAGCACCCCGGCGAGCAGTTCCGGCCGCTCCGCGTGCAGGGTATTCACCAGGTCACACCCGTCGTCGATGACCAGGGCCGGCCCGGCGTCGAGCGCGCTGTGGATGTGCTCGTAGTAGGTCTTCCGGTCCGCCCCGGACCTGGCCGACACCGTGACGCCCGGGCCCGCCGCCAGTGCCGCGGCCACGTCGTCCTGGGTGGACAGCGGGTTGGAGGCGGCCAGATGGACCCGGGCCCCGCCGGCCCGCAGCACGTTCACCAGCCCGGCCGTCTCCGCCGTGACATGCAGGCAGGCGGCGATGGCCAGGCCGGCGAACGGCCGCGCGGCCTCGAAATCCGCCCTGATCAGCCCGAGCGCCGGCATGGCCCGCTCGGCCCAGCCGATCCGGGCCAGCCCGGCGGCGGCCAGCTCCGGGTCGGCGATGTCGGACTGGGGCCCGGTCATCGGTCAGTAGCGGTAGTGCTCGGGCTTGTACGGCCCGTCCACGGGCACGCCGATGTAGTCCGCCTGCTCCTTGGTCAGCCGGGTCAGCCGGACCCCGAGCGCGTCCAGGTGCAGCCGGGCGACCTTCTCGTCCAGGTACTTGGGCAGCACGTGCACGCCGAGCGGGTACTGGTCGGTCCTGGTGAACAGCTCGACCTGGGCGATCACCTGGTTAGTGAAGCTATTCGACATAACGAAGCTCGGATGGCCGGTCGCGTTGCCCAGGTTGAGCAGCCGTCCCTCGGACAGGATGATCACCGAGTGCCCGTCCGCGAAGACCCACTCGTCGACCTGCGGCTTGATCGAGATCTTCCTGATCCCCGGCAGCCGCGCGAGACCGGCCATGTCGATCTCGTTGTCGAAGTGGCCGATGTTGCCCACGATCGCCTGGTGCTTCATCTGGCTCATCTGGTCCGCCGAGATGATGCTGAAGTTGCCCGTCGCGCTGACGAAGATGTCGGCGCTCGCCACCACGTCATCCAGGGTGGCCACCTGGAAGCCGTCCATGGCCGCCTGCAGCGCGCAGATCGGGTCGATCTCGGTGATGATGACCCGGGCGCCCTGGCCGCGCAGCGACTCGGCGCAACCCTTGCCCACGTCGCCGTAGCCGCAGATGACCGCCACCTTGCCGCCGATGAGCACGTCGGTGGCCCGGTTGATGCCGTCGACGAGCGAGTGCCGGCAGCCGTACTTGTTGTCGAACTTCGACTTGGTCACCGAATCGTTCACGTTGATCGCCGGGAACCGCAGCGTGCCGGCGCTGGCCATCTCGTACAGCCGGTGCACGCCGGTGGTGGTCTCCTCGGTGACGCCCATGATCTGCCCGGCGGCCATCGTCCACTTGCCCGGGCTGGCGGCCAGCGACCGCCGCAGCACGTCCAGCAGGACCTGCCATTCCTCGGGGTCGTCCGCCGCCGCCGACGGCACCCCGCCGGCCTGCTCGTACTCCGCGCCCTTGTGCACCAGCATGGTGGCGTCCCCGCCGTCGTCCAGGAGCATGTTCGGCCCGTCGCCGCCCGGCCAGGTGAGCGCCTGCTCGGTGCACCACCAGTACTCCGGCAGGGTCTCGCCCTTCCACGCGAAGACCGGGACGCCCCGGGGGTGCTCCGGCGTGCCCTCCGGGCCGACCGCCACCGCCGCGGCCGCGTGATCCTGGGTGGAGAAGATGTTGCAGCTGGCCCAGCGCACCTGCGCGCCGATCGCGGTGAGCGTCTCGATCAGCACCGCCGTCTGCACGGTCATGTGCAGGGATCCGGTGATCCGGGCGCCGCGGAGCGGCTGGGCGCGGGAGTATTCCGCCCGCACGGCCATCAGGCCGGGCATCTCGTGCTCGGCGAGCCTGATCTCCTTGCGCCCGAACTCGGCGAGCGACAGATCGGCAACCTTGAACGGAAGGGTCTCTCCGGACATGCGCAACTCCCTGCGGTGGGATTTCGTGGTGGTCCGACGTACCGATTTCGTGGTCCGACGTACTGACCGTACGAGACGCGGGCGGGTGATCGCACGCTCTGGCCGCTAATCCTGACAGAAAATTGTTAGATTAGCTGTCATGCGCATCACGGAGGCGGCCCGGGTCCTCGGCACATCGGCCCGGATGCTGCGCTACCGGGAGTCCCTCGGGCTGCTGCCGCTGCTGCGCCCGCCGGGCGGCCGGGCCCGGCCGCGGCCCGCGCACCGGCAGTTCACCGAGCGTGATCTGGACGCGGTCGCGCTCGGGCTGGCGATCGAGCGGCGCTACGACATCAGCCCCGCGGCTCTGGCGTTCGGCCTGAAGGTGATGACCGATCCGGCGGCCCGGTCCCAGGTCGCCGAGCTCGGCCGGCGGACCGGGCGGATCGGCAGCCCGGTCACCCGCGCGCTGGACTTCGAGCAGGAACGGGCGCTGCGGCTGCTCGGGCTGGGCCCGGCCGGCGGCGCGGCGGCCAGCGGCGCGGCGGCCCGCGGCGAACCGGCGCACGGCGCCCGCCCGGGTCAGTCCTCGGGATCGCGGAGCACCGCGCGGACCGCGGGATCGGTCGCATCCGCCCCGGCCGCCCGGTACAGGTCGGGCTCGAGGTAGATCATCTTTGCGATCGGCACCGCCGCCCTGACCCGCCGCTCGGCCGCGTCGATCCCGGTGGCGATGGCCGCCCCGGTCGCCCCGCCGCGGATCGCGATCTTCGCCGCCACCAGCAGCGCCTCCGGCCCGAGGTGCACCGTGCGCAGGTGGATGACGCGCTCCAGTTCCGGCCCGCGCTCCAGCGCGGCCACGATCGCGTGCTCGACGTCCTCGCTCGCGGACTCCCCGATCAGCAGGCTTTTCATCTTGATGGCCAGGATGACGGCGACCAGCCCGAGCAGGCCACCGATGACCAGCGATCCCAGGCCGTCCCACACCGGCTGCTGGGTGATCGCGCTCAGCGTGACGCCGGCCAGCGCGACCGCCAGCCCGGCCAGCGCGGCCAGATCCTCCAGCAGCACGGTCGGCAGCTCGGGCGCCTTGGCCCGGCGGATGAACTGGCTCAGGCCGCGCTCTCCCCTGGCCTCCTTCGACTGGGCCAGCGCCGTCCGCAGCGAAGCCGACTCCAGGATGATCGCGACGCCCAGCACGGCCAGCGCGACCCCCGGCGACACCACCTCCGCCGGGTGGGTGATCCGGTGCCATCCCTCGTAGATGGAGAACAGCGCCCCGACCGTGAACAGCACGACCGCGACGATGAACGCGTAGAAGTACCGTTCCATCCCAAACCCGAACTGATGCTCCTCCGTCTCGGCCCGCCGCGACCGGCGGCGGCCGACCAGGAGCAGCACCTGATTGCCCGAGTCGGCGATCGAGTGCACGGACTCGGCCAGCATCGAGGCCGACCCGGTGATCAGCGCGGCGACCAGCTTCGTCGCCGCGATGCCCAGATTGGCGGCCAGCGCGGCCAGCACGGCCCGCATCCCGCCGCTGCCGTGCCCCCCGCCGCCCGGCGGGCCGGCGCCGCCAGCCGGGCCGCCGGTACCGGCCGGGCCGGCCCCGGCCGGAGAGTCCGCGGGCGGCATTTAGCCAGCCTGGGGGTGGCGCGCCTCATCCACGAGCAGAACGGGGATGTCGTCGCGTACCGGGTACGCCAGGGCGCACTCGGTATTGGTGCAGACCAGCTCGCTGGCCTCGGCGTCGGGCCGGAGCGGGGCATGGCAATTCGGGCAGGCCAGGATCTCCAGCAGCCAGTCGTCGATCTTCACGGTGTCTCCAGGATGTCGGGTTCGGGGGATGGCGGGTGACCGGGCCGGGCGGCCCGGTTAGGCGTGGCCGCCGCGCACCATGCGCAGGACCTCGTCGCGGACCGTGGCCAGCTGCCGGGAGTCGGGTGCCTCGACGTTGAGCCGCAGCAGCGGCTCGGTGTTCGACGGCCGCAGGTTGAACCACCAGCCCGCGCCGGTGACGGTCAGCCCGTCCAGTTCGTCGATCGTGATGCCGGCCCGGCCCGCGTACGCCGCCCGCACCGCGGCGATGACGGCGGCCGGATCGCTGACCTCACTGTTGATCTCGCCGGACGCCGTGTACCTGGAGTACCCGGCGAGCAGGGCCGACAGCGGCCCGGGCTGCGAGCCGAGCGCGGCCAGCACGTGCATGGCGGCCAGCATGCCGGAGTCGGCGAACCAGAAGTCACGGAAATAGAAGTGGCCGGAATGCTCGCCGCCGAAGATCGCGCCGGTAGCGGCCATCTCCGCCTTGATGTACGAGTGGCCGACCCTGGTGCGCACCGGCTTGCCGCCATGCTCAGCGATGATCTCCGGCACCGCCCGCGAGGTGATCAGGTTATGAATGACGGTCGCGCCCGGCTCCCGGGCCAGCTCCCGCACCGCGATCAGCGCGGTGAGGACGGAGGGCGAGACGATCCCGCCGAGCTCGTCCACCACGAAGCACCGGTCGGCGTCGCCGTCGAACGCCAGCCCGAGGTCCGCGCCCGAGCTGATGACCGCATGCTGCAGGTCACGCAGGTTAGCCGGGTCAATCGGGTTGGCCTCATGATGCGGAAACGAGCCGTCCAGCTCGAAGTAGAGCGGCACCGTCTCCAGCGGCAGGCCGGTGAAAACCGCCGGCACGGTATAGCCGCCCATGCCGTTGCCCGCATCCACCGCCACCTTCAGCGGGCGGATGCCGGACAGGTCGACCAGGGTCCGCAGGTGGGCGGCGTAGCCGGCCAGCAGGTTACGCGACGTGATGGTCCCCGGCGGGCCGTCGTGCGCGGGCACGCCGCTCTCGGCCAGCTCACGCAGCTCGGCCAGCCCGGTGTCGGCGCCGACTGGGCGGGCGCCCTCGCGGCAGAGCTTGATCCCGTTGTACCGGGCCGGATTGTGGCTCGCCGTGACCATGGCGCCGGCCATGCCGAGGCTGCCGCTGGCGTAGTAGAGCATGTCGGTCGAGCCAAGCCCGCCGGACAGGACGTCGGCGCCCTGCGCGGCGGCGCCGCGCCCGAACGCGTCCGCGAGCGGCCCGGAGGAGGCCCGCATGTCATGCACGGTGACCACCGGCACCCCGCCGGTCAGCCGCGCGAAGGCAGCGCCGATCGTCTCGGCCGCGTCCTTGTCGAGCTCGTCCGGGACGAGGCCACGGATGTCATAGGCCTTGAAGATCTTCGCGTACTCGGCCACTCCGGCGTGCCTCCCGTGGCTGGCCGCACCGCGACGCGGACCGCCGCGCTGCACGGACACCGAGCCTACCGGGCCGCCCGGCGCTGCCGCCCGACGGCGCGCCCGCCGCCTGGCCACCGCCGGGCGGCTAGCCCATCCTGCCCTTGTCCTGCGGCGACGAGCGGAGCACCCGCAGGTGGCCGCGCCTGCCGACCTCGACGCCCTGCCCGACCGGCTCGGTCCCGGCCTGCGGCAGGACGGCCTCCCGGACCGCGTTGGCCAGCGCCTCCAGGTCGTCGGCGACCTGCTCGGCCGGCACGGCGGGCAGCCGGACCACGTCCCAGCCGCGGGGGACGGTCAGCCGGTCGGCGTGCGCCTCGCACAGGTCGTAGCAGTGCGGTTCCACGGCGGTGGCCAGCGGGCCGAGCACCGCGGTCGAGTCGCGGTACACGTAGGTCAGCGTGTATAGCGCGACCTGCTTGCAGGTGGGCCGTGAGCAGCGGCGGACGCTCACCGGCGCACCTCGCTCACGCCGTCGCCCCCGGCCGCGGCGGGCTGGCCGCAGCACATTCGCGAGCGCCACGGCCGGCACACTCGCGTAGATCGCTCACAACGGCTGACGGTATCGATCCGCAGGCGGTAACGCCACCACCCGGGGCACTCTGCACGATCGTGTCTGCCTGGGCCGCTCCCGGCCCGCGCCGCGCGGTCCCGCCGCGGCGGATACCCTCGGTCATTGTGCAGACTGGTGAGGCGCGTGGTCCCGGGTCGGCGCGGATCCGGCGCCGGGACCGGCACGGCCGCGGCCTGCGCGGCATTCTGGCCCCGCAGGACACCCCGATCTACCGGACCCGCGCGGAGCGTTTCGATGATCTCGTACTCCAGGCCGTCGCCCAGCTAGAGCCGCGCTGGGCGGCCGAGTTGTCCGGTATTGAGTTCGCCGTGGAGGAGATCCCGGCCGCCGGTGCCCCCGCTGACCTGCCCGGCCCGGTGCCGCTGGCCCGGCTCGACCCCGGTTCGGGCGATCCGCGCGATCCGGGTCGCCCGGCCTCCCCGCCGCGCATCGTGCTGTTCCGGCGCCCGCTGCTGGCCCGCGCCGAGGGCGAGGAAGACCTGGCCGAGCTGGTGCTCGACGTGGTGGTCGAGGAATTCGCCCGGCTGCTCGGCCTGGACCCCAGGGCGGTTGATCCCGGCTACTCGGCCGAGGACTGAGCCCGCCGCCCGGCCGGGGCCGCCCGGGCCCGGGGCCGCGCGGCCAGGCCGCACGGGTCAGAGCCGCACGGGTCAGAGCCGCACGGGTCAGGGCAGCACGGTGGCGAGCGAGTCGCGCGCCGGGGGCAGCGGGACGGCGGTCAGCGTGCTCAGCACCGGGAAGATCGACTCCACGGTGCCGCCGTGGGCGAGCACCCGGCCGGCGTAGACCGGCCCCGACCCCGCTAGCGGGGTGATCACGACCGCGAACGGTGACCGCCCGGCCGGCCCGGCTGGCCTGCGGAGCCGCACCACGGTCGTGTGCTTGGGCAGGATGGCGATCACCCGGGGGGCGGTGCCGTCCTCGGTGATCCGGACCCGGGCCGCGCCGCGCGGGGCGGACAGGACCAGCGTGCCGGTGTAGCTGGCGCGGCTGAGGTTGTCGGCGATGACGCCTTGCTGCTCGATCGGGGCGGTCGCGGCGGTGAAAACGCCGGGCGCGCCGGGCGGGCCGCCGGGCGCCAGCATGGCCGCTGTGACGGGAACGTTCGAGGACACCCGCACCGCCGCGGCGACCCCGCCGAGTGACGGCAGCGGGACCGTGCCCGCTGAGCCGCCGGGGAGGTCGATCGCGCTGCCGCCCGTCGGCCGGTACGAGCCCTTCGCCGTCACCGCGGTCAGCCTGATCTGCGCGTTGTCGGTACCAGGCACGGCCACGTATAGCTCCCTGGTGCCCGCCGAGGCGGGCAGGCCGGGAATGACGAGGCTCGTGGCGGGCGGCTGGCTGGCGGGCAGCCATGCGCCCGGCTCGCTCGCGCTCTTGCTCTCGCGCAGCGCCGCGACCAGCCGCCCCACGCTCGTGCGCACATGCAGCCCCACCACCCGGGACCCGTGCACCAGCTTGGCCAGGGACTGCACCAGCAGCCCATGAGCGGGAACGGTGATCCCGGTGTCGGTGCTGGGCAGCAGCGGCCCGGTATCGGTGAAAATGTCGACTTCCGCGTCGGCGGGCTGGTCATCGGTATTCATCAGGTACAACTGCATGCTGGCCACCGAGTGCGGCCCGGGCCCCGCGAACCAGAAATCGGTACCCGGGCTGTCGCAGCGCGCGGTCGGCAGCCCGCCGGTTCCCGTTTGCTCGACCGCGAGCGCGCGGGCCATCGACCCGGTGGCGTGAACCACCACGCCGCCTCGCGACGGGCCGGCCAGCACCTTGCCTCCGGCGGCTGTCTGGCTGCCGGGCGGCACTCGGCCCGACCGGGCGGTGGCGGTCGCTATCGCCGTCCGGGTCAGCACGCCCGGCCGGGTCAGGGTGGCCAGCGGGGCACCGGCCGCGGCGCTGCCCGCGGCCGACAGGCGGGTCACCACCGCCTGCCCCGCGCTGGCCGGGCCGGTACCCGCGGGAGACGCGATGATCGCGACCCCGCCGCCGCCCGGGCTGCCCGGCGAGGGGCAGGCCCGGATCGCGGTCGTGACCGGCGCCTGGCTCAGCAGCCGGGTCTGGTGGCCGGCCGCCAGCACCACCGGATGGCTGATCGTGGCCAGCCCGAACTGGGCCCCGAGCGCGAGCAGGACCAGCGCGCCGAGCACGAACTTGTTCGCGAATAGGCCCCTCACCAGCGCTCATCCCCGCGGTCTTCACCGGGCACCGGCCACCGGGAGGCTTCCTCGTCGGCTGATGACGGCGGCCAGACCGGTCCCGATCCCCCGGCCGGAGGCAGCGGGTCCAGGCTGCCGCCAGCCGGCGGCAGCGGGTCCAGGCCGTCGCCAGCTGGCCACGCATCGGCCGATCGTGACTGGCCCGGCGGTGACTGGCCCGGCCGTGGCTGGCTGCCGGGCCCGGCCGGCGGCCGGGCCTCTGGCCACGGCGGCTGGTCCGCCGGCCGCTGGCCGGCCGGGCCGGCGGCTGGCTGCCTTGCCAGGCCGGCCGCTGGCTCGCTGACCGGGACGCAGGCTCGCTGACCAGCCCGGCAGGCGGCTGGCTGTCCGGCTGGCTCACCGGCCACGGCGGCTGGCCCGCCGCCAGGCCGGCGGCTGGCTCGCTGACCGGGACGCGGGCTGGCTCGCTGACCGGGACGCAGGCTGGCTGACCGGCCCGGCGGGCGGCTGGCTGTCCGGCTGGCTCGGCCACGGCGGCTGGTCCGCTGGCCAGGCCGGTGGCTGGCTCGCTGGCCACGCGGCCGCCGGGACGTGCTGCCCCGCGGCGGGGGGAACGTCCTCGGTCCGGGCGGTGTCGGCCCGGGCGGTGTCGGCCCGGGCGGTGGCGGCCGGCACCGGGCGGCCGCGTTCGCCGGTACCGTGTCCCCGGTCGTACCGGCCCGCGGCACCGGCTCCGCCGGACGGGACCGGCGCGACCGCGGCGGGCCATCCTGGTCGCGCTTCGGCCGGGCGCCCGGCCGCCCGGCTTTGCCCCGGCTCCGGCCGCGCCCGCGGGCCCGGGTCCGGGGGCCCGGGACGGCCGGGACGGCGGGCTCAGCGGGCTCCCCGGGCTCCCCCGGCTCGCCCGGCCCGCGGCTGTCATCCGCCGCCGCGGCCGCTGGCGCGCTGGCCGACGTGCCGATGCCGGGCAGGGCCAGTACCGCGACGACGGCGAGGACGACAAGCTCCAGCAGCAGCACCACCGTATGGGCGGTGTCGTCGCGGTGAATGCTGAGCAGGCCGCCGCCCGCCGGAAGCCGGAAGGCCTGCGCCCATCCTCCGGCCGGCGAGCGGACCGGCGTCAGCGGATGGCCATTGAGCGTGGCGCTCCACCCGCCGGCCGGCTCGGCCAGCTCGAGCGTGCCGCCCGCGGCGGGCACGCTCGCGCCGGTGACGCTGACCGTCCCGGAGCGCAGCGGGATGACCTGCCCGCTGGCCTCGACGACCCGCACCCGGGCCGGGAAGTCCACCAGCCGCCACAAGTCGAAGGAAGACGTGACGCTCACCGGCCGCAGTCCGGTCACGCCGTCAAGCAGCCGGGCCAGGCCCTGATTGACCGGGGCCGGCATCAGCACGAAGCCAATGTCGAACTGGGCGAGCGTGTTGCCCTGATCAGCCGCTTCCCCTCCGTTCGGCGCGACCAGGGTCGCCACGGCGTCGCCCAGCGCCCGCTGGGCGGCGGGGACGGGGGCCAGGTTCGGGTCGCTGAGCGACGGGCCGACCCCGCGCAGCACGGCGTAGCTCACGTGGCCGGGCTCCGCGCGCAGGACCAGCGTGCGCAGCCGCAGGCCGTTGTCCGACGACACGGATACCAGTTCGGGCACCAGCTGACCGTGGGCCGCGGCGACGGGCCCCCGGATCCCGCTGACCACCCAGGACGCGGCGGCCAGCGCGGGCGCCGAGCACGCGATCAGGGCAATGACGATCACGCCGAGACCGCGGGCGCTGGCCAGGCCCTGGCGGGCGGGCCCGCCGCCCAGCAGGCGCGGGATGGCATCGCCCGCGGTCGCCGCGGCCAGCAGCAGGCCGAGGGCGACGACCGCCAGGGCCACCCCGGGCCAGGCCGCGATGCCCGACTCGGCGCCCGGGGGGGTGACCACGGCGCGGCTGACCGCGATCGCGATCAGCAGGCCGAAGAGCGCGACGCCCCAGCCGGCCATGATCAGCGACCGGCGCCTGCTCAGCAGCAGCGCGGCGGCCGCGGCCACCAGCAGGCCGCCGGTGACCCAGAATGGCGGCATTCCCGGGCCACCCGGGCTGAGCAGCAGCAGCGACCTGGCGGGCAGCTGAGGGCTGGCCAGGCCCGGCGCCTGGACGCCGGCCTCCAGCAGCAGCAGCGCCGGATGAGTCACGACCTGGATGGTCCACGGCAGCAGCAGCACGAGCGGCACTCCCGCCGCGATGGCCAGGTTCAGTGCGGTGCCGCGACGGGCCGAGCCGAAGGCGAGCGCGGCGAGGCAGGCCGCGATCAGCGCGATCACCCAGACCAGCGGCACGAACGCGGCGGCCACCGCGACGCCGAGCCCCGTCGCCCAGGCCGCCCGGCGGGCCAGCCGCGGCGGCCGGGTGAACATCCGCGCCGCCATCATGGCGATCAGCGGCAGCAGCACGAAGACGACCGCGGTCCCGATCCGGCCGGCCGCTACCGCTCCGGTGGCCACCGGCAGCAGGGCGTACGCGGCGGCGGTCCAGACCCGTACCGGGGCGGAGCGGGTGATCCGCCGGGTGGCGCAGAACGCGGTCAGGCCGGCCAGCGGCACGCAGCCCAGCAGGATCACGTCCACGGCCAGCCACGGCTTGCCGCCCGCGATCGTGGCCAGCGCCGCCATGACCGCCAGGTAGGGGGGTGCCGTGGTGGCCGAGCCGATCCCGGTCGGGTGGAAGCCCTGCAGGTAGGTATGCCAGAGCCCGGCGGCGCCGCCCGATGCGGGCACCAGCGCGCCCCCGCCGAGCGTGCCGCCGCCCAGCAGCGAGCGCTCGGCCACCAGCGCGATCACGGTGAGCCCGGCGAAAAGCAGCACGCCGGGATGCGTCAGGATGCGCTGCGCCAGCCCATTGTCAACCAGCATCGAGTCGTCCTCGGACGGATCCTCCGACGCATGGTGGCTGCCCGCCGTGTCGAGCTGGGTGGACCGCGACAGCACGTCGGCGGCGAACTCGGCCAGCCGCCGCAGGGACCGGCCGGGCGGCAGGTCGGCCCGCAGCCGGCCGTAGGCGGCCCGGCGCCCGCGGGAGCGCTGCCGCCGGGCCCGCAGCAGCCGGATCGGGTGACCGAGCACGGACCAGCCGGCGGCCAGCTCGTCCCCGGCGGCGGCGGGCCGTTTCGCCACCAGGAAGAAGATCATCCGGAGCGCCGATACGGCAATGTTCCCGGCCAGCGCGGTGAGCATCGGGCCCGCTGGCAGGTTCCCGAGCAGGGTCAGCAGCGCGTTACCCCGGTCCAGGCGGTGCGGGCGGCGGGATACCGACACGGCTCGCCGGTGCCGCGCCGATGCCTCCAGGTGGTAGCCCTCGGCGCCGGTGACGACCCGGACCCGGTAGCCGGCGGCATGCACTCGCCAGCAGAAATCGACGTCCTCCCGGAACAGGGTCATGCCGGTGTCAAAGCCGCCGACCTGATCCCATACGTCCCGGCGGACCAGCATCCCGGCGCTGCCGACGGCCAGCGTGTCCCGGTCGCCGTCGTGCTGGCCCTGGTCCACCTCGCGCGGCTCGATGCCGGTGATCCGGCGCCCCGCCGTGTCAATGGTCACCCCGGCTTCGAGGATCACCTCGCGGTCGGCCCAGTCCATGACCTTCGGGCCGAGCACGGCCGCGGACCTGATCTCCGCCGCGTCGCGGAGCAGCCGCTCCAGCGCGTCCGGGGCCGGCTCGAAGTCATCGTGCAGCAGCCACAGCCACTCCACCTGCTCGCCGTCCTGGCCGGGCGGGCCCGGCACCGGCACGTTCGCGGCGCGGTGCTGCAAGGCACGGGCCACCGCGGCCGCGTATCCGGTGCTGCGCTCCATCCCGAACACGACCGCCTGCCCGAGCTGGCCGGCCAGCACGGCGCCACTGCGGTCCCGGCTGCCGGTGTCGACGGCGACGACCCGCTGGACGGGCCTGGTCTGGCCGAGCAGGGCCGTGATGACATGCGGCAGCCAGGCGGCGCCGTCATGCGCGACGATTACCGCCGTGACGACATGCTGGGCGTGCGTATCGTTCGGTGCCAAGGCTCCGCTTGCTCTTCAGGGGCTACCTGGATCCGGCGCGCGCATCGGCGGCACCGTGCTCGCAGGCCGGGGGTACGCCGTGCACGATACGCGAACTGGCGGCATGCCGACGGGCAGATGCCGCGCTTCGCGGTATCCGGGCCTGGCCGTCCCCCGGCCCGGCTGCGCGGCCCCCGCTTACACTGCCTCCCGCTTCAGCCTGCGCCGCTCACGCTCGGACAGGCCGCCCCAGATGCCGAATCTCTCGTCATGCTCCAGCGCGTATTCCAGGCACTCGGCCCGGACTTCGCAGCTGCGGCACACTCGCTTCGCTTCCCGGGTGGACCCGCCCTTCTCGGGGAAGAACGCCTCCGGATCGGTCTGCGCGCAGAGCGCCCGGTCCTGCCAGCCCAGTTCCTCGGCATCGTCCTCGCCCATGCCGAAATCGTCATGCACCAGCGAGACGATGACGTCAGCCACAGCGCACCTCCACCCCTCCCAGAACCCCGTCGGCTCGAGCCCCGCCCCCGTGGGCGCGAGAATTACATAGATGAAATTACACCCGCGTGTCTTGCCATACGTCAAGAGCGATACGTGATAATGGCCGATGTCTTGGCCTCTGATGACGGGAAAGTCCGCGCAGAAATGCTGGGATCCCAGCCTGGCCAGGGCCGTCCGCGGGAGGCATCAGGGGCCTGCGGAGGGCCGCTCCGGGAGGCCGGGCGCCCGCCCCGGAGACGCCGGATGGCACCCCGGAGCGCGCGGCCTGCGAGACTGGCCGTCATGCGCATAACCGTGCTCGCGGGCGGCGTGGGGGCCGCGCGTTTCCTGCGCGGCCTGAAGGCGGCCGCCCCGGAGGCCGAGATCACCGTCATCGGCAATACCGGCGACGACATCACCCTGTTCGGGCTGCACGTCAGCCCCGACCTCGACACCGTCATGTACACGCTCGGCGGCGGCATCAGCGAGGAGCAGGGCTGGGGCCGGGCGGACGAGACCTTCACCGTCCTGGCCGAACTCGCCGCCTACGGTGCCGGGCCCGGCTGGTTCGGCCTCGGTGACCGCGACATCGCCACCCACATAGCGCGGACCAGGCTGCTGCGCGAGGGCCAGCCGCTGACGGCCGTGACCAGGTGGCTGTGCCAGCGGTGGCAGCCCGGGGTGACCCTGCTGCCGATGTCTGACGACCGGGTGGAGACCCGGGTGCTGCTCGATGACGACCAGGGCAGGCGCACCGTGCACTTCCAGGAGTGGTGGGTCCGGCTGCATGCCGCGGTGCCCGCGGTGCAGATCACCGCCTCCGGCGCGGCCGAGGCGAAGCCCGCCCCCGGCGTGCTCGCGGCGATCGAGGCCGCTGACTTCGTGCTGCTGCCGCCGTCCAACCCGGTCGTGAGCATCGGCATCATCCTGGCCGTTCCGGGCATCGCCGAGGCGGTCAGCGCCAAGCCGGTGGTCGGCGTCTCCCCGATCATCGGCGGCGCGCCGGTCCGCGGCATGGCCGATGCCTGCCTGGCCGCCATCGGAGTGCAGACGAGCGCGACGGCGGTCGCGGCGCACTACGGCGCCGGGCTGCTGGACGGCTGGCTCGTCGACGAGCAGGACAAGGCCGCCGTGGACGCTCCCGAGCTCGCCGGGATCGCCGTCCGGGCGCTTCCGCTGTACATGACGGACCTGAGCGCGACCGCCGAGATAGCCCGCGGCGCCCTTGACCTGGCCGCCGGGCTGAGCCGGTGAGCGGCGCCTCCGGTCCGGCGAGCGGCATTGCCGTGACGCCGGTGACCGGCCTGCCGGAGATCGCGGCCGGTGATGACCTGGCCGCGATGATCGCCGCCGCCGTGCCCGGGCTGGACGACGGCGACATCCTCGTCATCACCTCAAAGATCATCAGCAAGGCTGAGGGGCGGGTGATCCGGGCCGGCCGGGAGCAGGCCATCGAGGCGGAAACAGCGCGGGTCGTCGCCCGCCGCGGCCCGACCACCATCGCCCAGACCAAGCACGGGCTGGTGCTGGCGGCGGCCGGGGTGGACGCCTCCAACACCGCCCCCGGAACCGTCGTGCTGCTGCCGGAGGATCCCGACGGCTCGGCCCGCCAGCTGCGCAAGGGGCTGCGGGAGCGGCGCGGAGCCAGCATCGGCGTGATCATCACCGACACCATGGGGCGGCCCTGGCGGACCGGCCAGACCGACACTGCGATCGGCGCGGCCGGCGTCGTTCCGCTGCGCGATCACCGTGGCCAGGCCGATACCTTCGGCAGCCTGCTTGAGGTGACCGTTGCGGCGGTGGCCGACGAGATCGCCGGGGCCGCCGACCTGGTCAAGGGGAAGACCCGGCAGGTGCCGGTGGCCATCGTCCGCGGCCTGGCCGATTTGGTCACCGACGCCGACGGGCCCGGCGCGGCGGCGCTGATCCGGCCCGCCGCGGAGGACATGTTCCGGCTGGGCGCCGCGGACGTGCTGGCCGCCCGCCGGACCGTCCGCGAGTTCACCGCCGACCCGGTCAGCCCCGAAGCGGTCCGGCGGGCGGTCGCGGCCGCGGTGACGGCGCCCGCGCCGCATCACAGCGAGCCGTGGCGGTTCGCGCTGGTGGAGTCGGCCCGGGCGCGCCGCGCGCTGCTCGACGACATGCTCGACGCCTGGACCGCCGACCTGCGCGGCGACGGGTTCACGGCGGAGCAGATCGCCCGCCGGGTGCGCCGCGGCGAGCCGCTCCGCCGCGCCCCGCTGATCATCGTGCCGTGCCTGGTCACCGAGGCCGCGCATGCCTACCCGGACGCCCGGCGGGCCGCGGCCGAGCGCGCCATGTTCGTGGTCGCCATGGGTGCCGCCGTGCAGAACCTGCTGGTCGCCCTCGCGGTGGAGGGGCTCGGCTCGTGCTGGGTGTCCAGCACGCTGTTCTGCCAGCCCCAGGCGGCCGCCTCGCTCGGCCTGCCGGCCGGCTGGGAGCCGATGGGAGCCGTCGGCGTGGGCCACCCGGCGGGCCCGCCGCCGGACCGGCCGCCCCGGGATCCGGAGCGGTACCTGCTGGCCCGATGATGGGCGCGCGGTGGCGGTCAATGCGTCAGCAGGTGCACGACCAGGGCTAGAACGCCGAGGCCCAGGGTGACCTTGAGCGCGAGGATCGCGCCGCTGGCAGCGATGGTGATCAGCCAGCCCCACCGGGTCCTGGGCCGCCGGATGTGCTTGCGGCCGGGCCGGCGCCTGGCGGCCCGGGCCATGACCACAGCCCTCGATCCGTTGGAGTTAATCGGCTAGGCGCCGACCAGCGGCAGCGGCGTCCTTGCGCCCCGGACCGAGGCGCACACCCCGTCGCTGGCCGCGGCGGCGAGGGCCCGTTCCGCGGTTGGCTCCTGGTACGTTGTCGTCCGCTGCCGCAGCGGACGGCCGGTCGGCGCGACCAGCCCGGCGAGCTGGCTGATCGTCTTGTAGGAGCCGTTCTGCGAGCCGGCCATCCGGCTGATGGTCTCCTCCATCAGGGTGCCGCCGAGGTCATTGACGCCGCCGGCCAGCACATCGCGGCAGGCCTGCTCCCCCAGCTTGACCCAGGAGCACTGGATGTTGCTGATCGCCCCGTGCAGCAGCAGCCTGGACACCGCGTGCACGGCCCGGTTCTCCCGCCGGGTCGGCCCGGGACGGGCCAGGCCGGCCAGGTAGATCGGCGAGCTGGCGTGCACGAACGGCAGCAGCACGAACTCGGTGAAGCCGCCGGTGCGCTCCTGGATGCCGCGGATCACGCGCAGGTGCCCGACCCAGTGCGCCGGGGTGTCCACGTGCCCGTACATCATCGTCGATGAGGTCGGGATGCCCAGCTCGTGCGCCGTCGTGATCACGTCGATCCAGGCGGCGGCGGGCAGCTTGCCCTTGGTGAGCACCCAGCGGACCTCGTCGTCCAGGATCTCCGCCGCGGTACCCGGCAGCGACCCCAGGCCGGCCGCGCGGGCCCGGGTCAGCCATTCGCGCACCGGCAGGCCGGTCCGCGCGACCCCGTTCATCACCTCCATCGGCGAGAACGCGTGCACGTGAATGTCCGGGCAGCGCCGCTTTACCTCCTCGGCCAGGTCGAAGTAGGCGGTGCCCGGCAGGTCCGGGTGGATGCCGCCCTGCATGCAGATTTCGGTAGCGCCCGCGTCCCAGGCCTCGGCGGCCCGGTCACCGACCTGGCCGAGCGACAGCGTGTAGGCGTCGGCGTCGCTGCGGCGCTGCGCGAAAGCGCAGAACCGGCAGCCGGTGTAGCAGACGTTGGTGAAGTTGATGTTGCGGGTGACCACGTAGGTGACGTCGTCGCCCGCGGCGTCCCGGCGCACCGAGTCGGCCAGCGCGGCCAGGGCCTCAAGCTCGGGGCCGTCGGCGTCGAGCAGCGCGAGGGCCTGGGCGTCGGAGAGCCCGGCGGGATCGTTCTCCGCGCGCCGCAGCGCCGCGAGCACCTCGGCGCGCAGCCGCGGCGGCGCCCCGGCGGGCGCGGCCCGCCGGGCGGACGGCTCGATCCGGGCGCCGATCTCGGCCCAGTCCCCGTAGACCTCGGCGAAGTCGTCCCGGCGGTCCTTGGTCCGGCCGGTGGTGTCGATGGTGACGTGCAGGTCGGTCCGGCCGCTGGAGTCGCCCCAGCCGCCGTCTGGCTCCTGCCAGGGCAGGCCGCGGGGCATCGCGCTCTCGCTGGCCAGCCCGGTGGCCGGGTCGGCCAGGGCGCGCTACGTGCGCCGCCAGCCGCGGGTCCAGCCACGGCTCGCGGATGTAGCCGGGATAGATGGTCAGCCGCTCGCGCAGGGCGTACCCGGCGGCCGCGGTGCGGGCGGCGAGGTCGTCGATCTGCGGCCAGGGCCGTTCCGGGTTGACGTGATCCGGGGTCAGCGGCGACACCCCGCCCCAGTCGTCGATCCCCGCGTCCAGGATCAGCTGGTACTGATCGCCGATCAGGTTCGGCGGCGCCTGGATCCGCGCGGCCGGGCCGAGCACCAGCCGGGCCACGGCAATGGTCGCGGCCAGGTCGTCCAGGCCGGCGTCGGGGACGCCGCGCATCTTCGTGTCCGGCTTGGCGCGGAAATTCTGCACGATGACTTCCTGGATACCGCCGTACTCGCGGGCCACCTGCCGGATCGCGAAGATCGACTCGGCCCGCTCGGCCAGCGTCTCGCCGATGCCGATCAGGATGCCGGTGGTGAACGGCACCGCGCTGCGCCCGGCGTCCTGGAGTACCCGCAGCCTGACTTCCGGGTCCTTGTCGGGGCTGCCGAAATGCGGGCCGCCGCGCTCGGTGAACAGCCGGGCGGCGGTAGTTTCCAGCATCATCCCCATGGACGGCGCGACCGGCTTGAGCCGCTGGAAATCCGGCCAGCTCAGCACGCCCGGATTCAGGTGCGGCAGCAGCCCGGTCTCCTCCAGCACCCTGATCGCCATCGCCCGGACGTAGGACAGCGTGTCGTCGTAGCCGTGCGCGTCGAGCCATTCCCGGGCCTGGCGCCACCGGGCCTCGGGCCGGTCGCCCAGCGTGAAAAGCGCCTCCTTGCAGCCCAGTGCCGCACCGTCCGCGGCGATCTTCAGCACCTCGTCCGGGGACAGGTAGGGGCTGTCCGCCCGCCCGGGCACGGTGACGAACGTGCAGTACCCGCAGCGGTCCCGGCACAGCCTGGTCAGCGGGATGAATACCTTGCGCGAATAGGTGATGACGCCCGGCCGGCCGGCCGCCGCGAGGCCGGCATCCCTGGTCCGGGAGGCGTAGTCGAGCAGCCGGGCCAGGTGCGCGCCGCGGGAATGCAGCAGCGTCGCCGCCTCGGCCTGGTCCAGCGCCTTGCCGTCCCTGGCCCGGGCCAGCGCGCGCCGCAGCGCATTGTCATCGGGGGCGGTCCCGGCCGGAAGGCGCGCGTCATCGCTCATGCGCCCAGCCTAGGCGGCGGGCGCTGGCTCCCCCGGCCGGCGGGCCGTTCAGAAGGCGCGGTAGTCACGCGGCGCGTTCCGGGGGCCCCGGCGCGGCGGCCGCACGCCGCTCAGCTCCACCAGCCTGGTCACCCGGTAGCGGTGGCCGGCGTACGGCGCCAGCAGGTCCAGCATCCCGGCGTCGTCCACCACCCGCCCGGCCAGCGCCCAGCCCACGGCCCCCGGCAGGTTGTAATCGCCGACCGCAACCGCGTCGGCGTCGCCGCAGGCCCGCTGCCGGACGTGCGCCGAGGTCCAGGGCCCGACGCCCGGCAGGGCCTGCAGCCGGCGGTCGGCGTCGGCCGCGGTCATGCTGAGGATCTCCTCGACCCGGGCGGCCGCCCGGGCGGCGGCCGCGATGGTGCGGGCCCGCACCGCCTCCACCCCGGCCAGATGCCATTCCCAGGACGGGATCCGCTGCCAGGTCTGGGCCGCCGGGAATACCCGCAGCCCGGCCGGGGCGGGCCCGGGGGCCGGGTCGCCGAACTTCAGCAGCAGCCGCCGCCAGGCCCGGTGCGCCTCCAGGATCACCACCTTCTGCTCCAGCACCGCGGGCACCAGGGCCTCCAGCACCCGGCCCGATCGCCCCACCCGCGCGCCGCCGTGCCTGCGGGACAGGTCGCGCAGCAGCGGATGCTCCGGGGCGAAGCCCGCCGGGTCATCCTGCGCCCCGAGCAGGCCGGGCACGGCATCGAGCAGCCAGGCCGCGCCGGGCCCCCACGCGGCCGCGCTGACCACCGTGGCGGCGCGGCCGCGGGCGGCGGCCGGGCGGCCCGCGGCCTGAGCCGGGCCCGCGGCCTGAGCCGTCCCGGCGGCCCGGACCGCCGGGCCCGCGGCCTGGACGGCCGTCACCCGGAGCGTGCCCGGGCCATCCGGCGTGCGCGAGGTGCGCCACAGGGCACCGTCGGAGGTGATCCTGAAGGCCGGATCGCGCGGTCCGCGGCGGTGCACGGACAGCACGACCCGGACATCGACGTAGCAGGGCGCCCGCCACTCCCGGGTGAGCGGCGGCTCACCCGGCGAGCCTGCGGCCAGGGCGGGCTGCGGCACCGTCAGGCGTCCGTGGAGAACCGGATGGAGGTGGGCCCGAGGTCGGTCCCCGGCCATACCCGCAGGCCGCCGCAGAGCTCATTTCCGGTGCCGATCCGCGCCCCGTCCCCGATCACCGCGCCGTCCAGGACCGCGCCGTCGCCGATGCTGGCCGCCGCGCCGATCACGCTGCCGGAAATCCGGGCTCCGGCGCCGATCGTCACGCCGTCGAACAGCACCGATCCGTCCACCCGCGCGCCCGCGCCAACGTGGCTGCCGGCCCCGATCACGGTTCCGCCGGTCAGCTGCGCGCCCGGATCGAGCACGGCACCGGGCAGCACCAGCGCCTCCCCGCACGGTCCGGGCAGCGCGGCTGACGCCAGCCGGCCGAGCACCAGGTCGCATGACCCGCGGACGAAGCTCTCCGGCGTTCCGACATCGAGCCAGTACGCGCTGTCCGGATAGCCCATCAGCAGCTGGCCCGAGCCGATCAGCGCGGGGAAGGTCACGCGCTCGACGGAGATCACCTGGCCGGCCGGTATCTCGTCGATGACCCGCCGCTTGAACACATAGCAGCCCGCGTTGATCCGGTTGGTCACCGGGTGCGGGGTCTTCTCCAGGAATGCCGTCACCCGGCCGCTGGAATCAGTCGGCACGCAGCCGAACCGGGCCGGGTCAGGCACCTCGACGAGGTGCAGCGTGACCGCCGCATCGTGCTTGACGTGCAGCTCCAGCTGGGCGCCGAGATCGTGGCCGGACAGGACGTCACCGTTCAGCACCACGACCGGGTCGTCCGGGCCGCTGCGCAGCCACGCGGCCGCGTGCCGGATGCCGCCGCCGGTGCCGAGCGGCACCTTCTCCTCGACGCAGTCGAGCTGGAGCCCGAACTGCGATCCGTCGCCGAGCTGCGCCGCGAACATTTCCGCCCGGTATGCGGTGGCCAGCACCACCCGGGTGATGCCGGCCGCCGCCGCCCGGGCCAGCTGGTGCGCGAGGAACGGCACGCCGGCCGTCGGCAGCAGCGGCTTGGGCGTCCCGATGGTCAGCGGGCGCAGCCGGGTGCCCTGGCCGCCGACCAGGAGGATCGCCTCGATCCCGCCCGCTCCTCGGTCGCGCGCAGGTGATTCGCTCCCGGGGCCTGAATCGCTCGGCATGAGCAGCGAGGCTACTCCCGTCCCTGGGCCGCCGCACGCACGTAGGAGGCCATGTGCGCCTCGGCCGACGCGGCCCAGCTGAACTCCAGCGCCCGGGCGTGACCGGCCGCGCCCAGGGCCTCCCGGCGCGCCGGGTCGTCCAGCAGGGCCCGCAGCGCCGTGCGGATGCCGTCCGCGTCCGGCTCGGTGTAGGCGACCGCGTCACCGCCCACCTCGGGCAGCGACGTCATGTGCGTGGTCAGCACCGGCGCCCCGCAGGCCATGGCCTCGAGGGCCGGCAGCCCGAATCCCTCGCTGGTGCTGGGGAAGGCCACGACGAGCGCTCCGCCGAGATAACCGGGCAGGTCAGTGAAGTGCAGGTACCCCGGGCGGACCAGCCGCAGGTGCGCGGGCACCGCGGCGATGGCCTCATTCACCTCGTCGCTCCAGCCGCTGCCGCCCGCCAGCACCAGCGCGGGCGGCTCATCCAGGTCGGCGACGGCGGCCGCCCAGCCGGTGATCAGCGCCGGAATGTTCTTGCGCGGCTCGAGCGAGCCGAGGTAAGCGACGTAGGGCTTGCCGTGCAGGCCGAGCCGGGCCGATACCTGGCGGACCAGCGCGGGGTCAGGCTGATGAAAGAGGGTGTGATCCACGCCGTGGTAGGCGACGTCGATCCTGGTCGGATCGGCGCCGAGCACGCGGACCAGCTCGTCCCGGGTCGCCTTGGACGGGACGATCAGCCGCGTCGCCCGGCGCGCGGAGGTGCGGATAGCCGACTTGTAGAACGTCGCGGTCACCGGATTGTGCGCGTCCGGCTCGGTGAAGAACGTGAGGTCGTGGATGGTCACCACGATGGGGGCGCCGGGGCGCAGCGGCATCGAATAGTGCGGCGCGTGAATCACGTCGGCCGCTACCTGCTGCGCGACCAGCGGCAGGCCGCTCTGCTCCCAGGCCAGCCGCGCCGCCCGGTGCGCGATGGCGGTGGGCGCGGCCACCACCTGGGCGCCCGGCACGAGCCGCTCATACCGCTCCTCGTCGGCGCGCTGGCAGGCCACGGCCAGATCGGCCCCCGCGCTCCCCAGGGCGCTTACCAGGCCGTCCACGTACCGTCCGACGGCACCGCGGTCCGCAGGCACGGCGGTCGCGTCAATAAGCACACGAGGCGCCACAACCAGTCTTTCTCCTTCGTGATGGGCCCGGCCCGGGGGCGTGCGGGAAGCAGGCTCGGTGAGCTTTGCTCCGGATGTCCGTCAGCATCGAGCGTACGCCCTCGGCGGCGGCGGCGCGGACGCATGGCACGGACGCGCGGCCCTGCCGCGCGGGCCGGCGGTGACCGCGGATACCCGGACCGGCCGGCGCTGGCCCGCGACGCCCGGCGCCCGGGGGCATACCGCGCTGCTAGCCGGCCGCGATCAGCCTTGCGCCGCTTGCTTTGCCTTGTCGAGTGCCCCCTTCACCTTGGCGATGTCGCGAGCATAGGCGGCCAGGTTGCCGGTCTTGAGCTCCTGCTGCGCCTGGGTGTAGAACGTCTCCGCCTGGCGCAGGAACTTCAGCACCGTCGCGTTGGCCTTCGGGCTGGTGCCCTTCGATGGCGGCGGGCTGGTGCCCTTCGGCGGCGGGCTCGGCTGGGTCGTCGAAACTCCCGTGAACACCTGGGCCAGGGCGCTTTGCAGCGTGGGCGCAAATCCGATCCGGCCGTCGTAATACACCAGCACCCGCTGCAGCGTGGGGTACGACCCCGAGCTGGCCCCCGATGACTGGGAGACGTAGACCGGCTCGAAATACACCAGGCCCCCGCCCACCGGAAGGGTAATCAAGTTGCCCTGGGTTACCTTGGATCCGCCCTGCCGGAGCAGGGTGAGCGCGGACGCGACCACGGTATTGGACTCAAAATCGTTCTGCACCTGCTCCGGGCCCTGGATGGCCGTGTCCTGGGGCAGCTGGAGCAGCCGGATCGTGCCGTAGCCGGGGCCCGGTTTACTGTCCACCGCCATGTACGCGGCTATGTTGGCCCGGCCGCGCGGCGTGAACGATGTGGTCAGCGAGAATTCCGGCTGCCGGTAGCCCGGCATGGTCATCGTCAGGTAGTACGGCGGCTGGCTGAACAGCTTGGGCGTGAGGCCGCTCGGGTCGGTCGGCACGGACCAGAAGTTCTGGCCGCCGTAGAACTCCTGGGCGATGGTGACGTGGTACTGGGCGAGGATCTGCCGCTGCGCCTCGAACATGACCTCGGGGTAGCGCAGGTGCTGCATGACCGTCGGCGGGATGTCCTTGGCCGGCTTGATCAGGCCGGACGGGAACGCCTTCATCCAGGTGTCGAGCACCGGATCGTTGCCGCCCCACTGGTACAGGTTGACCGCGCCGGTGTAGGCGTTAACCGTGGCCTTGACCGAGTTCCGGATGTAGTTGATCTGGCCGGACGCCGACCCGCCGGGGGTGTAGCTGTTGGAGGTCGCCTGCTGCAGGCTCAGCCGCTGCGAATAGGGGTAGTCGTCGGTGGTGGTGTAGCCATCCACCACCCACAGGATCTGCCCGTCGGAGACGACCGGGTAAGGGTCGCCGTCCAGGGTGAGGAACGGCGCGACCTTGGCCACCCGGGACAGCGGGTCCCTGATGTACATGATCTTCGAGTTACCGTCGATGGCGCCGGAGAGCAGGATGTTGAGCTGGCGGTACTTGATTGCGTACAGCAGCCGGTTCAGCGGCGAGCCGATCGGCACGCCGCCGCCGCCGGTGTAGGTCGTGTTCTGCTGGCCGCCGGTGCTCTCGTTCGGGTAGTCGAGTTCCTGCTGATGGCCGCCGACGATCGCGTAACTCGTCTCCTGCTCGCCGAAGTACACCCGCGGGCCGGTCAGCGGCGTGAGCTTGAGCGCGTTGACCGTAGTAGTGGGCGGGATATCACTCTCGGTGAAAGCCGGGTCGCCGTCCGGCTGAGCCGTGCTGGCCGATGAGGCCACGACGCCGTACCCGTGCGTGTAGACGAGATGCGAGTTGATCCAGTTGGCCTGGCCGGCCGGCGGCCCGTTCATGTCGCGGACGCCGATCAGGGTGTCCTGCGGCGTGCTGCTGCCCGGCGCCAGATACCGGTCCACGGCCAGCACATCGGCGAACTTGTAGTAGCTCTTTACCTGCTGGAGCTGCTGGAAGGACTGCGATACCACGGCCGGGTCCATGAGCCTGACGTCCGGGAGCGAGGTCACCTGCTTGGCCAGCACGGCCGGCGGCTCGGTCGATGTCGCCGAATAGGGCGTCCCCCTCACCCCGGCGACGTTGTAAGCCTGCCGGGTGCTGCCGATCTCGCGGGACAGGTACGGGGTTTCCTTCACCAGCTCGTTCGGCTTGACCACGAACTGCTGGATGATGGCGGGATACACGCCGCCGATGATCACGGCGGAGAGCACGAGCAACCCGAAACCCACGGCCGGCAGCAGGGTGTTCCGGCGCACGGCGCCGGCGAAGAAGAGCGCCGCGCAGATCACCGCGATGACGGCCAGCACGGTCTTGGCCGGCAGGATGGCGTTCACGTCCGTGTAGGACGCGCCGGTCTGCACGATCCCGCGCTGCGAGAAGTCGATTCCGTACCGGTCCACCCAGTACGCGGCGGCCTTGAGCAGCATGAAGATGCCCACCAGCACGAACAGGTGCGCCCGGGCCGCGGGAGTGGCGCGCTGGCCCTTAACCTGCGGCCGCAGTGCCCCGTAGAGGTAGTGCACCAGGATGGACACGGCGAGCGACAGCAGCACCGCCGCGAACAGGTACGTGAGGACCATCCGGAGGAACGGATAGACAAACACGAAGAACGAGATGTCCAGGTGGAACTGAGGATCGATCTTATGAAACGACGTCCGGTTGGCGAACAGCAGCCAGGTGCGCCAGGAACCGGCCGCGGTCAGCCCGGAGACGAGCCCGATCAGCCCGAGCAGCAGCCCGAGCAGGAGCCGCCGGTGCGGGTCGATGACCGTCCGGTAGCCCTCCAGGCCCTGCTGGTCCGGCGTGGCCGGCCGGAACGGGGGCCTGATCCGGTACGCCAGCCACGCGTTAAAGCCGACCACCGCGGCCATGAAGAGCGCGGTGACGATGAACAGCAGCCACTTGGTGCCGTAGGTCGTGTCGAACACGGAGGTATACCCGACCGAGTGGAACCACAGGTAGTCGGTCCACACCCCGGCCAGCACCGAGACCACCACGATCAGGGCTATCACCCCGGCCGCGATCGGGATGAGGAGCTTCGGCCAGCGAGGCAGCACGATAGGACGGCCGACCGGCGGCCTCGGCTGGCCAGGAGATCGGAAGGTCATGCCTTCCCCCTTTGGAACACCTCGGGCACGGCTCCGCTGGCATTTCCGCGGAGGGGCGCGCGTACGGCAGTGCCGGCGCGCCGGTACATGCTCCCAGATGGCAACTTACCGGCCGCACGCAAGGTTCCCTGGCTCATTCGCGCATGATCGCGGCGGCGGCCGTGCCGCGGTGAGTTATGCACCAGGCCCGCGATGGCGGATACGGGGCAAATTGCATCGGCCAGGCGGGGAAATGAACCGGTCAGCAGGACGGCACCGGCCGGCCGGCTTTCAGCGCCTGGAGCGCCCGAATGGCCCCGCTTAGGGTGCTGACCTTGATCAGGCGCATCCCGGCCGGGACCGCGCCGACGGTATCCGGGCAGTTGGCGGCGGGGGTGAGGAAGACCGTGGCGCCCGCGGCCCGGGCTCCGGCCATCTTCTGCTGTATCCCGCCGATCGGGTCCACCGTGCCGTTCGCCTCGATTTCCCCGGTTCCCGCGATGAATTTCCCGGCCGTCAGGTTCATCGGGGTGAGCTTGTCGATGATGCCGAGGGCGAACATCATCCCCGCGCTCGGGCCGCCGATGTTGGTGATATTGATCTTCACGGCGAACGGGAACACGTAACTCTCCTGGACGTTCACCCCGATCACGGCCTGACCCTGCACGTTCTTGGTGACCAGCCGGAATCGGCGCGGTTTGCCTTTCCGCAGGATGGTGAGCTCCAGCGGGGTCCCGGGCCGGTGCGCCCTGATCAGGGTGGCCGCGTTCGCCGAGCAGGTCACCGGCTTGCCGTCGACCGCGAAGATGACGTCGCCGGGCCGCAATACGCCGTGGGCGGGCGTGCCGGGCACGGTCTGCATTACCGTGTCGACGGTCCTGAACTTGATCTTCAGCTGGCACAGCGCCGCCGCGGCGGCCGTCTGCTGGGAGTTCACCATCTCCTCGGTGTCCTGCTTGGTCACCTGCTGCTCACTCTGGCCGGGCGTGAAGATCTCCTCCTCGGGAACCACCGCGTCATGCGGGCTGAGCCAGGCCCGCAGCGCCGCGAAGATGTTGAACTGGGTTCCCGGCCCGCCGATGAAGGACACCGTCACCATGTTGAGGTGCCCGGAAGTCGGATAGGTGCGACGCCCGCTGATCTGGATCATCGGACTGCCGCCCGACTTCCCGAGGGTGTTCAGCGTGGGGCCCGGGGTCAGCGCCACGTAGGGGACGGACGCAACGGAGGCGATGATCAGCGCCACCACCACGCCGGCCGCGGCGACCAGCAGCGTCGTGAGGCGACGGGATCCCGGCCGGAAGCTACGCACTGTTGACCCACTCACTCCCGCCGTCGCCGAATTCCTGGTGCTTCCAGATCGGCACGGCCGCCTTCAGCTCGTCGACCAGGGCCCGGCAGGCGGCGAATGCCTCGCCGCGGTGCGCGCAGGACACCGCCACCACCACCGCCAGCTCGCCAACATCCAGCTCGCCCAGCCGGTGCACGGCGGCCAGCGCGCGGACATCGAAGGTGGCCGCTACCTTTTCCGCTACCTGCCGCAGTTCGGCGACCGCGGACGGGTGCGCGCTATAGGTGAGCCGGACCACTCCCCGGCCCCGGTCGTGATCCCGGACCACGCCGGTGAACAGGGCGATACCCCCGGCGGAGGGGTCCCGGACGGCATTCAGTGCCTCGTCAACCGATAGCGCCCCGTGCCTCAGCTCGGCGAGCCTGATCACATTCACGCTGCAAAGCTACCTTCCGGTTTGCTGCTCTGGTCACGCTGCCACCCGGGGGAGGCTGGTCCGGTCACGCGCCACCCCTGGGATGGCGGTCCGGCCGCCGCGGCCGGCCGGGACGATGGCCCCGGTCACGTCCCCCGGCGCCGGCGCCGGGCCCGGCGCACGATCGCGGCGGTACCGATTACCGCGCCCGCCGCCACCGTCGCGCCCGCCGCCACCGTCGCGTCCTTCCTGGCCAGGCGGCGCCCGGCGACGGCCAGGCGGCCGGCCCGCTGCTCGAGCAGGACGCCGAAGGCAGCTGCGTTGTCGAATTCCGGCGACCAGCCCGCCTCTCTCAGCGTCCGGCAGTCAACGACCCACGGATACACGACATAGTGCAGGTCAGTGACCGGCGCCGGGGTAATCCCGGCGCGGTGCAGCCGCTGCGCGGTGCCGAACGTCAGCCCGGCCGGCAACTCGATCCGGCGCAGCCCGGAGAGTTCTTCGACCTGCTCCTGCTCTAGCCACCCGTCGCTGCCGACCGCGAACTCACCGCTGACCTCGCCGGCCGCGGCTAGCTCCAGCGCGGACACCAGGTCCGCGATATGACAGAACTGCCAGCGGGGCGCGCAGCCCTTGACCGTCAGCAGCCTCGGTGCCTCGAAATGCCTCGTCACCACGGTGTCCACGCCCTCGCCGACGAGCGCGGCGGGCCGCACCACGGTAATCGCCATGCCAAGATGCGTCCGCGCCGAGCGATAGGCCAGGTGCTCGATCTCGAGCATGTCCCCGACCACGCTGCCATCGGGGTCGGCGCCGAGCGGCGCGGTCTCCTCCAGCGGCACCGGGTTGTCCGGGCGGGCGCCGTACACCATCGCGCTGGTGACCAGGACGACCCGGCCGACCCGGCCGGCCGCCGCCGCGGTGAGCACCGTCTGCGCGCCGCGGACGTTGAAGGCCCGCCGCGAGCGGTAGTCGGAATCCGGGGCCAGGTCGAGGTCCATGTGCACGACCACGTCCACGCCGGTCAGGCGCCCGGCCAGGGCCGGATCCCGGACGTCAACGACGCGCCAGGTCACTCCGCTCACGTCGCCGCGATGATCGTCGATGGCCACGACCCGGCCGATCCGCGCCGACGACGCGAGCCGTACCGTGAGGGCATGTCCGAGACCCCGCGCGGCGCCGGTGACGGCGACAACTGGGCCGCGGCCTCGCGGCGCCGGGCTTGCCTCGCCGTAGCCGGGACTGGCGTCCGGCGTGGCGGCGTGGCTCAGCCGACGGCGAACCTGGCCCTCTCCTTTGCTCAACGTGCAGCGCTCCCGGATAACGTGGGCGGACGTGACCCTTCCATCCTGCCTGAGAGGCAGCCGTGATGACTGATCCTCCCTTCGGCTTCGGCCGGCCCGGTGACCGCGGTGGCGCCGGCGATTCCGGCGGCACCCCAGGCGGCGGGCCGCTGGGCGACCCCCAGCAGTTCGCGGATGCCCTGCGGCAGTTCGCCGACCTGATGTCCTGGCAAGGCGGCCCGGTTAACTGGGATCTTGCTAAGAACGTGGCACGGCAAACGGTGGCTGCCAAGGGCGATCCCAGCATTCTCGATGTCGAGCGGCAGAAGGTGGTCGACGCCATCCGGGTCGCGGACCTCTGGCTGGAAGATGCCACCACCTTCCCCACCGGGATCCGCGCCGCGCAGGCCTGGAGCCGATCGGAGTGGGTGGAAGCCACCCTGCCGGTCTGGTCCAAGCTCTGCGATCCGATCGCGGCCCGGGCCGTCGATGCCATGGGCGGATTGCTCACCGAGGACCCGGAGGAACTCGGCGGTGAGCTTCCGCCGGAGATGCGCTCGGCGATGACGGCGATGACCGGCGGCATGGGCGGTCTCGGCGCCCTGGGCGGCCTCAGCCAGATGATGCGCCGGATCGGCGGGATGATGGTCGGCGGCCAGACCGGCGCGGCCATCGGCGCCCTGGCCCGCGAGGTGGTCAGCTCAACCGATGTGGGCTTGCCGCTCGGCCCGGAAGGCACCGCCGCGCTGCTGCCGGCCGGCGTCACCGCGTTCGGCGAGGGGCTGTCGGTGAACGCGGACGAGGTCCGGCTGTTCCTGGCCATGCGAGAGGCGGCCCACCACCGGCTGTTCGCGCATGTCCCCTGGCTGCGGGCCCGGCTGCTCGGCGCCGTCGAGGACTACGCCCGGGGCATCACCGTTGACACCTCCGCGCTGCGCGACGCCATGCCGCAGCTCGACCCGGCCAACCCGGAAGCGCTGAACGAGGCGCTGGCCGGGGCCACCCTCTTCCAGCCGGAGGACACCGAGCAGCAGAAAGCCGCGCTGGCCCGGCTGGAGACGGTGCTCGCCCTGGTCGAGGGATGGGTCGCGACGGTGGTCGACGCGGTCGCCGCCGACCGGCTGCCCCAGGCCAGTTCGCTGGCCGAGGCGATCAGACGGCGCCGGGCGACCGGCGGCCCGGCGGAGCGGACCTTCGCCACGCTGGTCGGGCTCGAGCTCAGGCCGCGCAGGCTCAGGGAGGCGGCGTCCATCTGGCGTGGCCTGACCGAGGCGCGCGGTATGAGTGGCCGGGACGCCGTCTGGGCGCATCCGGACCTGCTGCCGACGGCGGACGACTTCGACGACCCGGACGGATTCGTCCGGGGCCGGCCGGAACTGGATATCTCGGACCTCGATAAGCCCGGCCTGTCCGGCGGGCCGGACGACGGGCCGGCCGGGCCGGAACTCCCGGAAGAAGGCCAGCCGCCGGCCGAAAGCTAACCCTGCGGGAAGCCGGTCGTCATGACCGGCTCAGCACTGGTTTGCCCGGAACTGTCAGGTCCTGCTGTCACGCTTGGCCGCATGAGGCCAGCGCTCAAACCGGGTCTGCTTCCCGTCTGGCGGGATCGCGACACCCTGCAGATTGGCATTGATCCGCGCCGCGCGGTGGCGCTCACTGGCATGGCCGACGCCGCCTGGGTGCTCAGCCTGCTCGACGGGAGCCGCGATCGCGCCCAGGTGATAGCGGCCGCGAGAGATCACGGTATGCCGGCCGAGCTGGCCGACCGGGTGCTCACCCTGCTCGCCGCGGGCGGCGCCCTGGACGACTTCCCGGCCGGCACCTACCGGGTGCTGTCCCGGCAGCTGCGCGCGCGGCTCGCTCCCGAGCTGGCCGCCACGTCCCTGGCCTACGGATACGGCGACGGCGGGGCCCGGGCGCTGGCGCGGCGGCGCGCGGCGCACGTCCGCGTCCTGGGTGGCGGCCGGCTGGAGCCGGCCATCACGGCCATCCTGGCCGCGTCCGGCATCGCCCAGGTGGACGGCGGGGATGCCCGGCAGGCCGAACCAGCGCCGGCCGAACCAGCACCGGCACCGCCAGCGCGGGCACGGGCAGCGCAGGCACCGGCAGCACCGGCACCGGCCGGCCGAGCGCCGGCTAGGCAGGCCCGGGCCGGGCGGGGACCAGCGGGGCGGGCGCAGTTAACGCGGCCGGACCTGGTCGTGCTGGTCGGAGTCACCGACCCGGAACTGGCGGCCCGGCTGATGCGGGAGCGGATACCGCACCTGGCCGCCTCGGCGAGCGAGGCGATCGGCGTGGTCGGCCCGCTGGTGCTTCCCGGCCGGTCAGCCTGCTTGCGCTGCCTGGATCTGGCCAGGACCGATCGCGACCCGGCCTGGCCGCTGATCCTGGCCCAGCTGGCGGGCCGGCAGCCCGATCCGCCCGCCTGCGACGCCGCCCTGGCCGCGGCCGTGGCCGCTCAGGCCGCCGCCCAGGCGCTGGCCTTTACTGACCGGCCGGATCAGCCCGGCCCGGTGACCAACGGAACGCTGGAACTCGTCCTCCCCGGATGGCAATGGCGCCGCCGGACCTGGCCGCCGCACCCGGACTGCACATGTGGCCGGCATTCCTGGTAAGACTTGGGGCAGGCGCGCCCATGATCGTGGCAGGCGTTCCTGGCAGCAGCAGGCGGGCCCGCCGTTGTGGCAGGTGTGCCCGCGGTAGTGACGGGCGTGATCCGGCAGGTGGCAGACGCGCCCGGGTAAGCGGAGAATGGAGATCATGAACGATCTGCCGCGCCGCGCCTTCACGCGGACAGCGAAGCTGGCTTCGCTACCGGTCGGCCTGGCGGGCCGCACGGCCCTGGGTTTCGGCAAGCGCATCGGCGGGCGGCCGGCCGAGCTGGTGGCCCAGGAAATACAGCATCGGACGGCCGAGCAGATCTTCCGGGTTCTTGGCGAGCTCAAGGGCGGCGCCATGAAATTCGGCCAGGCGCTCTCGATCTTCGAAGCCGCCCTGCCGCCGGAAATCGCCGGACCGTACCGGGCTACCCTGACCAGGCTGCAGGAGTCCGCGCCGCCGCTGCCGGCCAGCGCCGTGCACCGGGTCCTGGCGAGCGATATGGGCGAGGACTGGCGGGCCAGCTTCGCCGAGTTCGATGACGCGCCGGTGGCCGCTGCGTCCATCGGGCAGGTGCATCGGGCCATCTGGCAGGACGGGCGGCAGGTCGCTGTCAAGATCCAGTACCCTGGCGCGGGCAAGGCGCTGATCAGCGACTTCAACCAGCTAAGCCGCGTAGGCAGGCTGTTCAGCGCGCTCATGCCCGGACTCGACTTCGGGCCGTTGCTCAACGAGCTGCGTAACCGGGTGGCCGAGGAACTCGACTACCGGCTGGAGGCTACCTCCCAGGAAGCCTTCGCCGACGCCTACGCTGGCGATCCCGATGTTTCGGTTCCGCACATCATCGCGGCGACGGACCATGTGCTGATCAGCGAATGGATGGACGGCACACCGCTCTCCAAGGTCATCACGGACGGCACCCAGGAAGAACGGGACCGGGCCGGAATCCTGCTGGTCCGGTTCCTTTTCTCCGGCCCGGCCCGGGTTGGCCTCCTGCATGCGGACCCGCACCCGGGCAATTTCCGCATGCTGGCCGACGGCCGGCTGGGCGTACTGGACTTCGGTGCCGTGGACCGGCTGCCCGATGGCTTTCCGCCGTTCTTCGGCAAGCTGCTGTGGCTGATGCACACTGACGGCGAGCTCGAGGAGGTCGAGGACGAACTCCGCGCGCACGGCTTCCTCCGGGAGGGCGTCAGCGTCGATCTGGCCGCCCTGCGTGCCTTCCTGGCCCCGCTCGCCGAGCCGTCCAAGGTGGATACCTTCAAGTTCAGCCGCGAGTGGCTGCGGAGTGAGGCGACCCGGTTCACCGACCTGCGTTCATCGAGCGTCGCCCGGCGGCTCAACCTGCCGCCGTCCTACGTGCTCATTCATCGCGTCTCGACGGCCGGGGTGGGGGTGCTCTGCCAGCTCGAATGCGAGGGCCCGTTCCGGGCCGAAGTTCTCCGCTGGATGCCCGGGTACGCCGAGCAGGCGCAGATCGGCGCAGAAAAGATCCCGGGCCCCGGCGCAGCCGGGGACCCGGGATCCTGAACCCCGGAGGTTAGCTGACCACCCAGCGGTTAGGGTTCCAGCCGCAGGGCCAGCTCCGCGCGCAGCCGCATCGCATTGCAGTGCGCGCGGGCCAGATCCCGCTCCGCCCGCTCGGCCCGGCGCGACGCCCGGCTCAGCGCGCGCAGCTGCCGGACCTGATGCTGCTCCCGGGCTACCTCCAGCATCCGCCGCTGTCGCTGCATGGCGACTTCGTGATCGTTGTACATCTTGCCCACCACCATCCTGGTCGCTGCCCGGCCAATGGGCTGGGCAGCTCTCCTCTGTGGCCGGTCACGGCCTGGGCCATCCGGCCTGGCCATCCGGTCACGCAGCTACCTCGGTCTTCCGCGGACGCCCGCGCGGCCGCTTGCGTGGCACGACCTCGCCGCGCAAGAACAGCTCCCCGCCCCAGACGCCCCAGGGCTCGCTGCGCTCCAGCGCGCCGGACAGGCAGGCGATCCGCGCCGGGCAGCCCTGGCACAGCGCCTTGGCGCACTCCACGTCCTCCGGCGACTCGGCGAAGAACAGCTCCGGGTCGTCCGTGCACGGCAGCTCCAGACCGGTCTGCAGTCCGGCCAGCGTGACCGGGCCTGCCGCAGTGACCGGGCCCGGCATGGCCGCGGCGGGCGCCGGGCCCGTCCCAGCCGGCCGGATGACCTGCGATGTCCCGGCCGGTGCCGGGAGTGGCGGAACCGCGGCCTGGGTAACGGCCGGGTCCGTCTTTGTGATTGCTGTCGCTCGCGCGACCTGCGCCTCGTACCCCGCCGGGTACTCCAACACGGCGGTGGTACCGGGCCGATGCATCGGTGCCAACCCCTCTCATCTGCTTGTCGCAGCGTCTCTCACACGTCTGACAAAACGGTGGCCTCGCATGACAAAGGCCGCGAACCCTGGTCGGGTTCGCGGCCTTGAGGGGACCTGGCCGGTCTTTCTAGACCGGATCCCTTGGCGGGTGCGAACCCAACGTGCCGCCGCCGAAAGCAACGGCACTGCGGGTCTGGTTCGGGTACGGCTTACGGGCGGACGGCTGCCCCTGCGGGAGCCCGGAGACGACCGCCACGCGGCCGTGTCCCGAGACGCCGACGCCCTGGATAGCTCGCGGGCGCGCGAACACCGGGGCACTGCCGGGGCAGGTGTGAGCCACATCGGCGCGGCCGATCAGGAAGGCACCCGTGGCTATCCGGCAACTGACCATGCGCGTGTCAGCGGCAGCCGTCACGTCGGAGATCGAATTCACCATCCCGGGCACCTCCTTCCGAACAGCGTCAATGGGCCCGCGGACATGGGTGCAGCCTACGTAGCGAGCACGGGCCGGGGCAACTCTTTTTCTGCTCGCCGTTGCGCGGGCGTTCCGTCACGGGCCGGACGGGGCAGCCGGGCGGGGCAGGCTCCGGATCAGCCCCTCCTGGACGACGGACACCACGAGCTCGCCGTCAGCGGTGAAGACCTCGCCGCGGGCGAGTCCCCGGGCGCCCGCGGCGATGGGCGAGTCCTGCGAGTACAGCAGCCAGCGGTCGGCCCGGAACGGCCGGTGGAACCACATCGCGTGGTCCAGGCTGGCCCCGGTCGTCCGCCCGTCCGCCCAGGACAAGCCGTGCGCGAGCAGGACCGAGTCAAGCAGCGTCATATCCGAGGCGTACGTCATCAGGCAGACGTGCAGCAGCGGGTCGTCCGGCAGTTCGCCGTCGGCCCGCAGCCAGACCAGGTTGCTGGTGGCGCGCAGCGCCGGGTCCCGCTCGGCCTCGAAGGTCAGCGGCCCGACATGACGGATGTCGATCGGATTGTCGCGGAAGAAGTCATGCGCCTGCGGGCCGAACAGCTTCCGCATCCGCTCCGCCGTCGGGATGACCGAGTCCGGCGGCGGGACGGCCGGCATCGGCATGGCGTGCGTCACCCCCGGCTCCGGGTGGTGGAACGACGCGGACAGCGTGAAGATGGTCTTGCCGTGCTGCACCCCGGACACCCGGCGGGTGGTGAACGACCTGCCGTCTCGTACCCGTTCTACCAGGTAGACGAGTGGCACCGCCGGATCGCCGGGCCGGATGAAATAGGCGTGCAGCGAGTGCACGGGCCGGTCCGCGGGCACCGTGCGCCCGGCCGCGACCAGCGCCTGCCCGGCCACCTGCCCGCCGAAGACCCGCTGCCTGCGCTCGCCCGCCGGGCTGCGGCCGCGGAAGATGTTGACCTCGATCTGCTCAAGGTCGAGCAGGGCCACTACGGCGTCCAGTGCCTGGCTCATGGTCTCCCGCCGCCCGTCTCCGCCGGCTCGGCGCACAGCGCCAGTACGGCGGCACCGTATCGGTCCAGCTTGACCTGGCCGACACCGGGGATGGCGGCGAGCTCCGCCGGGCTGGCCGGCCGCCGGTCGGCGATGACGGCCAGGGTCGCGTCGGAGAAGACCACGTAGGCGGGCACGCCCTGATCCTGGCCGGCCGCCCGCCGCCATTCCCGCAGCCGCAGGAACAGCGGGCTGCCGGGCTGGCCGGCCCGCCGGGCGGGCGCGGCCGGGCCCGGGCGCCCCCCGGCGGAACGGGCCGGCCGGGCCGCCGGGCGCACTCCGTCCAGGAACCGGGACGGCCGCCTGGCCCGGCGCCCGCCTGGCGACCTGGCCAGCGCCCACGACAGGTAGAGCCGCAGCCGGGCCCGCGTTACCCCGACATAGAGCAGCCGCCGCTCCTCCTCGATCGCCTCGTCGGTCGTCGCGTAGATGATCGGCAGCGTCCCGTCGGTCAGCCCGGGCAGGAACACCGCGTCCCACTCCAGCCCCTTGCCGGCGTGCAGCGAGCCGAGGGTCACGCCATCGATCACCGGCGCCTGGCCGATGGCGCTGCGATGAGCGAGCTCGGCGGCGAGATCGGCGAGCGACGCCTGCCGGCTCGCCGCGAAGAAATCATCGGCCAGCTGCGCGAGCGCCTCCAGCGACTCCCAGCGATCCCTGGCCTGGCCGCGTCCGGACGGGCCGCCGGCGGTCAGCCCGGTCCCGGACAGGATCGGCCGGACCTGGCCCGCCGGGTCGTCCCCGGCCGAGGCCGATCTGGCCGCCGCCCGGATCAGGCCCACCGCCTGGCGGACCTCGGCGCGATCGAAGAACCGCTCGGCGCCGCGCAGCTGGAACGGCACGCCGGCCTCGCCGAGCGCCTGCTCATAGGCCGGTGTCTGCGCGTTCGTGCGCAGCAGTACGGCGATCTCCCTGGCCGGCAGGCCCGCCTCGATCAGCGCCGCGGCGCGGCGCGCCACCGATTGCGCCTCGGCGGGCTCGTCGTCGAACTCATCGAACTGCGGTTCCGGGCCCGCCGCCCGCTGGGCCACCAGCGCGGTTCCCGGCCTGGCCCGGGTGAGCCGGCCCGCCAGGCCGCTGAGCGGCAAACTACCGAGCGGCAAACTACCGAGCGGCGAGCTGCCCGTCACCCCGCTCACCCGGTTGGCCAGCGCGACGACCTGGGGGGTGGAGCGATAGTTCCGCACCAGCCTGATCACGGTCGCGGCCGGGAACTCGACGGCGAAGCCGGTCAGGAACGCCGGCGTGGCGCCGGTGAACGAGTAGATCGTCTGGCGCGGATCACCGACCACGCAGATATCGTCGCTGTCCCCGAGCCAGGCATCCAGCAGCAGCTTCTGCAGCGGGTTGACGTCCTGGTACTCGTCCACCACGAAGTAGGAGTACCTGGCCCGGACCGCGGCCGCCGCGACCGGGTTGTCGGCCAGGATCGCCGCGGTGAGCTCGAGCACGGACTCGAAGTCCACCAGGTGGCGCTCGGCGCGCAGTTCCTCGTAGCCGGCGTAAATCCGGGCCAGGGTGACCGGGGTGAAGGGCCCCGTTCGCCCGGATTTTGAACTTGCTTCCGGATAGTCGTCCGGGCGGACCTGGCTGATTTTGGCCCACTCGATCTCCGCGGCGGCGTCGCGCAGCTCGGACAGGCCCGCGGACAGCCGCAGCCGCCTGGCCGCCTCGGACACCAGGCTGATCTTCGAGTCAAGCACCCGCGGCGGCGGCCCGCCGACCGTGGACGGCCAGAAATGAGTGAGCTGGCGGAGCGCCGCCGCGTGGAAGGTCAGCGCCTGGACGCGTTCCATCCCGGCGGCGGGCACGGCGGAGGTGCCGAGCTGCCGCAGCCGGCCGCGCAGTTCCCCGGCGGCACGGGTGGTGAAGGTCACCGCCAGCACGCGCCCCGGGTCGGCCACGCCGGTCGCGACCGCGTAGGCAATGCGGTGCGCGACCGCGCGGGTCTTGCCGGTGCCGGCGCCCGCCAGCACGCACACCGGCCCGCGGCTGGCCAGCGCGACCTCGCGCTGCTCGGGATCGAGCGACGCGAGCACGGCCTCCGGCCCGGTGCGCGCCGGGCCATCCGGGGAATCCACGGGGCACCTCCTTGTCCGCGTCATCTTCCCGCATCACGCCGACACGCGCGGGAATCCGGCGGCACGCTGGGGTGTTACTGCACACGGCAGCGACTGGCGCGAAGGGACCTGACGGCACATGGAACAGCAGCTCACTATGTACACCACGGTGTGGTGCGCGTTCTGCAGGCGGCTGAAGCGGCAGCTCGCGCGGGACGGCATCGAGATGGCGGAAGTGGACATCGAGCAGGACCCGGCGGCGGCTGAGTACGTGATGAGCGTCAACGGCGGCTTCCAGACCGTTCCCACTGTCGTGTTCCCGGATGGGAGCGCGCTCACCAACCCGTCGGCGGCGCAGGTGAAGGAACGGCTGAAGAAGCTGGCCGTCAGCTGATGACCGGCGACGGCAGCCGGGCGCCCGGCAGTCATCCCTCCCCCGCTGGCCCGGCCGACGCGCCGGACGTGGCGGTGCTGCGCCGGACCCCGGCCGGCTGGAGCGTGGGCGAGGAGGACGCTGGCGACCTGACCTGCGCCATGGTGCTCGCGGACCTGATCGCCGCGGAGCTGCCCGATCCGGCCGCGGAGGTATCCGACTACCTGGGCCTGGGCCCGAGTGGCGATGCCGCGGCCAGCGGCGGCCCGGCGGGCACCGGTACCCCGGCGGTCGCCGACGCCGCCAGCCGCCCGGCGGCCGCGGACCCCGCGGCTCCCTCAGACCAGGCTGGTGACGAAGACAGCCCCGATGAGGCGCGGCGGCTCCGGGCGACAGTCCGCCAGCTGGAACGCGCGCTGGCGGTCCGGATCCGGGTGGAGCAGGCCATCGGGATCCTGGCCGAGCGGCACCGGGTTCGGCCGAGGCAGGCATTCGAGCAGCTCAGAGCGGCCGCACGCGGCCGGGGCCAGCGGGTCATCGACATCGCCGGCGACGTCGTGGCCAGCGCGACCAACCCGCTGCTGCCGCTCCCCGAGGAACTCTCCAGGCCCGCCATGGCGCCGCGCCCGCGGTCCCGGAGCCAGCGCCGCAGCCGCGGCGATCAGTAGCGCCAGCCGGATCCGGAGGAGGGCCGCCCATCGTTCCGGCGGCCAGAGTCATCCCGCCCGGGTGATTCAGGCGGCTGGACGCCGCGTCATCCTGGTGGAGCGTGGCGTACTCCTGGCCGCCCGGGCCGCGGTGGCGCGCTCGGCATGGGTACGCGGGCTGCTGAGCGGGGCGGAGTGGACCTGATGACGAGTGAGCCGGCGAATCGATGACCACTCCCAGCCCTCCGGCGCAGCAAGCCGGCCCGCGAGGTGAGCGGCGATGGCCGATGGCGGCGGCCGTGCTGGTCGCCGGAGGCCTGCGAGCTGTCCTGCCGCCGCAGCTCAGGGCGGGCGATGCGCGCTGGGTGCTGGTCCTGGTCCTGATCGGGCTGCTGGCCGCAATGATCATCGGCGACCCCGGGCGCATTGACCGGGACTCCACCTGGCTGCGGGTGCTGACCGGCACGCTGATCGGCGTGATCTCGGCCGTGAATGCCTCGGCCGCGGTGCGGCTGATAGCAGCCATTATCGATGGCGCCAAGTTCACCAATGATGCCAACATCCTGCTCGCGAGCGGCGGCGCGATCTGGCTCACCAACGTGATCGCCTTCGGGCTGTGGTACTGGGACCTCGACCGCGGCGGCGCGGCGGCCCGCGCGCGGGGGGCCGGCCAGCCCGCGTTCGTCTTTCCCGAGATGAACAACGCCCAGTACGTAAAGCCGGGCTGGTATCCGAAATTCTTCGACTACCTGCACCTGTCCTTCACCACCGCCACGGCATTCAGCCCGACCGATGTCTCGGCGATCAGATCCTGGGCGAAGCTCATGATGATGGCCGAGGAGACCATCTCGCTCGTCGTCGCGCTGCTGGTGGTGTCGCGCGCCGTGAACATCCTGCACTAGCGGCCCTCTCCGTCTCACCCATGACGGGTGATGTCGCAGATCGTTTACCCGACGGATGCTAGATCGTCATCTCGGCTGTCGAGTCCGACCAGGAGCAGGCAAGGTCCGTGCTAAGGCCCGACCGGCCGGAAGGGTGAATGAATAATGACTGAGCCGAACAGCGCGGAGAAGCAGCACGCCGCCGCCGTGGGGCGCCGTTACCTGATGCAGTTCGAGGAGGACCAGCTTAAGGAGCGGCCGCTGCGGGTCCGGCTGATCATCGAGTTCCTCGGCACCTTCATGCTGGTCACCGTCGCGGCCGGGTCCGGCGTGATCAACGAGTACGCGGGCGGCGGGCCGATCACCAGGGCGGCGGCGGTGATCGCGCCGGGCGCGCTGGTGATGGCCCTGATCTACGCCTGGGGCCCGCTGTCCGGGCTGCACATTAATCCGGCGGTGACCTTCGCGTTCACCGCCCGCGGGGTCTTCCCGCGGCGCTGGGTGCTGCCGTACTGGGTAGCGCAGTTCGCCGGCGCGATCATCGCCGCGCTGTTCCTGCAGTTCGTCTTCGGCCATGTCAGCGCGGGCGGGAATTACCCGATCGATAAGCCGGGCGGGGACTGGCGGGCGTTCGTGATGGAGATCGTGCTGACCGCGATCCTGGCCAGCGTGATCCTGAACACGGCCACCGGTGGCCGGAGCATCGGGCACAACGCCGCGATCGCGGTCGGCTCCACCGTGGCCCTGCTCGGCCTGTTCGCCAGCCCGATCAGCGGCTCGTCCATGAACCCGGCCCGCACGCTGGGCCCGGACATCGTGGGGGCCAACTTCACCGGCTGGTGGGTGTACGTCTTCGGCGACATCATCGGCGCCGCGATCGCCGTGATCATCATCATCCTGGTCCGGGGAATGCCGGTGAAGGCGGAGAGCGCGGCCGCCGAAGGAGACGCCCTGCCGCTTTGACCGGCCGCGGGTCCCGGCCCAGCCTTTCACTCACCGATGTCACCGCTGGCTCGACGAACGACATCCTGCGCGAGCGGCTGGCGCGGGGACTCGTGGTGGCCTGCACCAGCGCCGGGGCCACCGCCCTCGGCCGCACGATGATCCTCGGCGGGAACGGCCCGGAAGTCGCGGCGGCCGCGGTGCGGACCGGGCCCGGCCTCGGGCTGGTCCCGAAACTGCTCATCGACATGCACTTCGCCGAGCGCGGGCGGCTGCCGCGGCTGCTGAGCGCCGTCGCGCTCGATCCCGATCATCTCGCCGTCGGAATCGACGAGAACACCGCCATCCTGGTCGAGGGGACCAGATTCGAGGTACTCGGCACCGGGGTGGCTACCGTGGCCGACGCGGAGAACTCCACGGTCGTGCACCCGGCCGGGGACTGCGACCCGATCACTCTCTATGACGTGCGCCTGCACCTGCTGCCGGCCGGATGCCGGTTCGACATCGAGAACCGCGAGCCATCGATCGGGCCCGCGCACCACCGGTACTGAGCCGGCATCCAGGCGGCCGGGCTGGCTGCGATCAACCACAAGCGCCGAGGGAGCGGACGTGCGGCTGGAAGACCTGCGCCACCTGAACGGCCCGAACGTGTACGCCGCCCGCCCGGTCAGCGTCGCGCGGCTCTAGCTCGGCGACCTGACCCGCCGGGAGACGACCGACTACCCGGGCTTCGCTGACCGGCTGACCACGGCGCTGCCCGGCCTGGCTGACCATCACTGCGCGGCCGGGCGGCCGGGCGGCTTCCTCGCGGCGATGGCCCGCGGTACCTACTTCGGTCATGTCACCGAGCACGTGGCGCTCGAGCTGTCCGCCCTGGCCGGCCGCGATGTGCACCTGGGCCGGACGCTCTGGGCCGGCGCTGACGGCCGGTATGACGTGGTGCTGGAATGCCCGGCCGATGAGCCGGCCTACTCCGTCGTCCCGGCTGAGCTGCTGGAGACCGCCATCGCCACCATCGGCGACCTGCTGGCGCGGCGGGTGCCGCCGCTGGCGGCCGGCCTGGCCCGGGTCAGCCGGATGGTGGAAGGCGAGAGCCTCGGCGTGAGCACGGCCGCGATAGCCCGCGCCGCCCGCCGGCGCGGCATCCCGGTCCGGCGGATCGGCAGCCGCAGCATGCTCCGGCTCGGCTACGGCCGGCACCGGCGGCTGGTCTGCGCGGCGCTGACCGATCAGACCTCGGCCGTCGGGGTGGACATCGCCTCCGACAAGGTGCTGGCCAAGCAGCTGCTGGCCGAGGCCGGCATCGCGGTGCCCGGCGGAGGGATCGCGGGCAGCCCGCGGGAGGCGGCCGGGCTGCTCGAGCTGCTCGGCGGACCAGTAGTGATCAAGCCGAGAAACGGATGCCACGGCGCCGGTGTCACCGTCGGCGTCACCACACCGGCCGCGGCCGAGGCGGCCTACGCGAAGGCCAGCGCCGCGCACCCGGCGGTGATCGTGGAGGCGTTCATCCCCGGCCTGGACTACCGCGTACTCGTCATCGACGGCCGGGTCGTGGCCGCCGCCGAGCTCCGGCCGGCCTCGGTCACCGGCGATGGCGCCAGCACCATCCGGCAGCTCATCGACCAGGCCAATGCCGATCCCCGGCGCGGTGACGGCCACTCCCGCGAGCTGACCAGGATCACGCTGGACGACGCGGCCGTCAGCCACCTGGCCGGCCGCGGGCTGCGGGCCGGCTGGTGCCGGCCGCGGGGCAGGCCGTGACGCTGCGCAAGAACGCCAACCTGTCGACCGGCGGCACCAGCCGGGACGTGACCGACCTGCTGCCCGGCGACGTCGCCGAGATGTGCCGCCGGGCCGCCGCCGTCTGCGGCCTGGACATCTGCGGCATCGACATCCGGCTGGCCGACATCACGGCGCCGCCGCCCGGAGCGCCCGGGCGGCCTGCCGCTCGCGGCGGCGCGGTGATCGAGCTCAACGCGTGCCCCGGGCTGCGGATGCACCTGTCACCGTCCGAGGGCACGCCCCGGGACGTGGCCGGCGCGATCATCGACCGGCTGTACCCGCCGGGGACGCCGGCCAGGATCCCGGTCGTCGCCGTCACCGGCACGAACGGCAAGACCAGCACGGTCCGCATGATCGCCAGCATCCTGCGACAGGCCGGATTGCGGGTGGGCATGACCACCACGGACGGCGTGTACGCCGACGGGCGGATGATCTACAGCGCGGACGCATCCGGCCCGCGGTCAGCGGAGATGGTGCTGGACGACGCATCCGTGGAGGCCGCGGTGCTGGAAACCGCCCGGGGCGGGATCATCCGGCGGGGCCTCGGCTACGACCGGGCCGACGTGGCGGTGATCACCAACATCACGGCCGATCACCTCGGCGCGGACGGGATCGACGACCTGGACCAGCTCGCCGGCGTCAAGGCGCTCATCGCGGAGGAAATCGCCGATGGCGGGACGGTCGTGCTGAATGCCGACGATCCCGTCGTGGCCGCGCTCGCCGACCGCCCGGCCGTGCGCCGGCACGCACCGGTGATCAGGTACTTCAGCATGATCAGCGGCAGCCCGGTGGTCGACCGGCACCGGAAGGCCGGGGGCATCAGCTGCGAGCTGCGCGACGGTCAGCTGGTGGAGACCGAGCGCGGCCGGGAGCGGGTGATGGCGGACGTCGCGGAGCTGCCGGGCGCGTTCGGCGGGCTGGCTCCGCACGTGGTGGCGAACGCGCTGGCGGCGGTGGCCGCCTGCCGGGCGCTCGGCATCAGCGCGAAGGACATCCGGCGGGCGCTCGCCGCCTTCGTCCCGGCGGCGGACAATCCCGGCCGCGGCAGCATCTACCTGGCCTCCGGCCACCCGGTCATCCTGGATTACGGGCACAACGCCGCCGCCCTGGACGCGACCGGCGCCATGATCAGCAATGTCTGGGGCGGCGCGCCGGTGGCCGCGGTCACCCTGCCCGGCGACCGCCGCGATGACCTGGTGATCGAGACCGCGGCGGCGCTCGCCACCTGGTTCAGCCGGGTCGTTATCTACGAGGACGACGACCGGCGCGGCCGCGCGCCGGGCGAGATGACGGAACTGATCGGCGCGGCGCTGCGGCGGGCCCGGCCGGGCCTGCAGTGCGTCGCCGCGGATGGCCCGGCGGAGGCGCTGCGCCGCGCGGTCTCGATGGCCGGCTCCGAGCCGGTCCTCTTCCGCTACGAGAAGCTCGGCCCGGCCCGCGCGGCGCTCAGCGCGATCGGCGCGGTGGCCGCGCCCCGGCCGCCAGGACGCTCGTGCCGTCCGGCTGAGGCCAGCCTCGGGCCCGGGCGGCCGGGCGGCCGGGCCGGGCGGGTCAGCCGATGGCGCTGCGGCCGCTGGTCAGCGAGCGGGCGATCACGGTGCGGAGGATGTCGTTGGTTCCCTCGCCGATGACCATCAGCGGAGCGTCGCGGTAGAGGCGCTCGACGGTGAACTCGCGGGAGTAGCCATAGCCGCCGTGCACCTGCATCGCGGTCACCGCGCACTCCATCGCGACCTCGGACGCGTAGACCTTGGCCATCCCCGACTCCATGTCGGAGCGCTGGCCGGAATCAGCCCGGGACGCCGCCCAGTACACCAGCAGCCGCGCGGCCTGCAGCTTCATGGCCATGTCGGCCAGCTTCAGCTGGACCGCCTGGAATCCGGAGATCTTCTGGCCGAACGCCTCCCGCTCCCCCGCGTAGCGCAGCGCCTGGTCGTAGGCCTCCTGGGCGACGCCGACGGCCCGGGCGGCGACGTTGATCCGGCCGGTTTCCAGCGCGGCGAGCACCTGCTGCAGCCCCCGGCCCTCGGTGCCGCCGAGCAGCGCCGACGCCGGCACCCGGACGTCGTCGAGCACGAGCTCACAGGTCTCCGGGCCGTGGTAGCCGAGCTTGGGCAGGTCACGCACGACCTCGAAGCCCGGCGTGGCGGCGTCGACGAGCAGCACCGACATGCCGGCGTGCACCGGTGCGGCCGCCGGATCGGTCTTCACCAGCACCGGCAGCGGGTCAGCGTGCCGCGCGTTCGTGATCCAGGTCTTCCGGCCGTTCAGCACGTACGCATCACCGTCCCGGCGCGCGGTCGCCTGGATGCCCTGCAGGTCGCTGCCCGCGGCGGGTTCGGTCAGCGCGATCCCGGTCCTTCGCTCGCCGCTGGCCAGCGCGGGCAGGTGCGCCTGCTTCTGCTCATCGGTGCCGTACCTGGCGATCATCCAGCAGGACAGCGTGTGGCTGCCGAGGATGCCGGCCACGCCCATCCAGCCGCGGGATATCTCCTCGAAGACCAGCGCGAGTGACACCATGTCGGCGGCCATGCCGCCGTATTCCTCGGGCACGGTCAGCCCGAACAGGCCCATCTGCCGCATCGTGGCCACGATCTCGTCCGGGTAGCGGCCGGCCGCCTCCCACTCGCGGGCCACCGGCCGGATCTGCTCGTCCACGAACGCCCGCAGCGTGTCGCGGAAGAGCCGCTGCTCGGCGGACAGGTCGAAGTCCATCTTGGCCTCCCGGGTATTTGCCCCCAGGCTCTCACGCGCCCTCAGCCGCCGGAGCCCACCGCGGCCAGCACGATGCCGCGGTGTTCCCACGGGCGGGTGAATCCGACCGGATCGCGGTTGCCGTAGGGCGCGATGCGGATCGGGAAGCCGGTGGCGTACGCCTCGATCATGAAGCCGCCGCCGATCACGATGCCGACGTGCCCGGGGGACGCCCTGGTGCCATCGGATCCGGCAAAGAACGCCAGGTCCCCCGGCTGGACCTGGCTGGCCGGGACCCGCGGCCCCCAGATCCACTGCTCCTCCGACGTGCGCGGGATGTCAATCCCGGCCGCCCGGTACGCCTCCATCACCAGGCCGGAGCAGTCGAAGGAGTCCGGGCCCGTGCCGCCCCACTGGTAGGGCTTGCCGAGCTGCTGCTCAGCGAAGGCAATGGCGGTAGCGACGGCGTTGTTGGACGCGGTGCCGACGCCCGGCAGGCAGGTCGGCGCGCTGTCGACCGTCACCGGGCTGACCGAGAAGCCGCCGGCCGCATAGGTCCCGGCCCAGGACTCCACCGTCTGGACGTAGGACTCCAGGTGGTTATAGGCAAAGATGGCGGCGGACACGTTGTCCAGCACGCCATGCGCGAGCAGGTACCTGGCCGCGCCGGCCACGGCATCCGCGGGCTCGTAGACGCTGGCCACGCCGTCCTGGTTGGCGTCAATCGCTACCCCGTTGACATGCTCGCTCGCCGGGTGGACCGGCGCGCCGCCCCAGGTATCGCCGGCCGCGCCGCCGATCCCGATCTGCATCGGGCCGGCCGCGCCGAACGCGTTCGCGGCGCTGTGCACGCCTGGCAAAGTCGTCCGGCCGTCGTTGCTCTCGACCTTGGCGATGCCGGCCAGGATCACCCACGGGATCCCGTACTTACGGCCGGTCACCTTGAAAATCGCCAGGTAGTTGGCCGGGATCGAGTTGACGGCCTGCTGGCTCGGCGGGGGCTGGCCGGTATTGCCGCCCCTGGCCGCGGAGCAGCCGGAGCCGGACTCGAACAGCACGCCGCTGCCGGCGAAGAGCAGCATCGGGGCGGTGATAAGGCCCAGCCCGACCAGCCCGGCCACGCAGACAATCGCGATCACCGCGCCGCGGCTGCGGCCGGAATGGCCGCCCGGGCCCATCATGTGTTCCCCGCAGCGGCCAGCTCGATGTCGCTTACCTGCCAGCTGCGGCCGGAGCCGGAGACGGTCACCGCGAACTGCCCGGTGTTCCTGCTGACGCCTTTCGTGGAGGTGATCTTCTGGTTGATGGTGACGATGAACGTGATGCTGCCCGAGCCGAACGCGCGCAGCGAGCTGATGCTTGCGGTTCCCGTCGAGACCTGTTTTGCTCGCAGCCGCGGCCCGGCGACGCCGGGGGTGGCGTACGCGCGCGCCAGCACCCCGGCGAGCTGGGGCGAGATCAGATTCCGCATGGCCCGCACGTATTCGGCCGCGTTCTCGCTGTAGGAGGAGGTGCCGTAGAGGTCACCGAACCTGGTGGCCAGCGCCGCGGCCCTGGTCAGCTCGGACGCGGTGAAGGGGAGCCACTGGTAGATACGGGCCGGGGCGCCGGACGCCGGATCGGGCGGCGGCGCCGTGGCCGGCCCGCTGGCGGCCGGGGGCTGGGTCACCGGGCTGGCCGGAGTCGTGGCCGCCCGGGATGCGGCCGGGGACGGCGCGGGCGCGGCCGACCCGGATGCGCCCGGCCGGACCAGGAAGATGCCCAGCCCGGCCAGCGCGAGGACGATGACAACGAAGGCCGCCTTCCGCTGGCCAGGTGTCGGATCCATGGCTGCCCCGGCTACTTCCGGCGGCGGATCGGCCGGAGCCAGAACGGGGTCGGCGGCGCCGCTGCATCGCCGGCTGCCTGGCCCCCGGCGGGCGCGGCCGCGCCGCCGGTGGCCGGCCGGGCCTGGCGGCCGGCCGGGGATCCGGCGGCCGGGCCCGGCGCGGCGGGGCGCGGCGGCGCCGGGCGGGGCGGGGCGGCGGCCCGGCCCGGCCCGGGACCGCGGCCGCCTCCGGCGACCGGATCGGGCCCGGAAGCGGACCGGGATGCCAGCGGCCTGGCCGTGGCGGCGGGCCGCCAGCCGGGAGCGGGCGGCGGGCCGGCCTGGGCCCGGGCGGGCGGGGCACTGGCCGGTCCGGCCGCGCGGCCCGCGCGGCCCCCGCTGCCCGTTGCTGCGCGGTAGCCGGCCGCTGCGCCGTAGCCGGCCGCGGCGCCATTGCCGTTGCCATTCCGGCCCGGCGGGCTGGCCGAGCCGTCCCGGGACGGAAGATTCAGCGGCGGGGCGGAGCGGCCGGAACCGCCGCCCGCCGAGGCTCCCCAGGACCGGGCGCGGGCCGCCACGCCGGGACGGCTGCTGCCGTTCGCCGCGTCCGCGTCGTTGTCCGCCGCGCCGTTGTCCCCGGCCGCGCCGTTGCCGGCGGTGCCATGTCCCCCCCGGCCGGCCGTCGCGACGGCGACTTCCGGCGAGTAGCCATCCTGGCCGGCCGCGGTGCCCGTACCATCCGGATCCGGCCCGCCTGCCGCGCCGGCCTTGGCCCCGGCCATCGCGGCGCCCGCGCCTGCTCCGGCCGCCGCGGCGCCGACCGCCACGCCGGCGGCCCGCCCGGGATTACGCCGGGCCCAGCGAGCCGCCCGGTACCCGGCGAAACCCGGCACCGCGAGGGTGGCCGCGTCGACGGTGTTGCCGCGCGCCGTGGAACCAGCGCGGGCGAGACTGGCGTCCGCCCGTTCCCGGGAGCCGATGACCCCGTAGCCGACGGCGGAGAAGAGGTGCTGGAACGGCCGGCGGTAGATGAACACCGCGACCGTCACCAGCGCGATCATCAGGATCTTCAGCGCCCAGGGCAGCACGGCGTCACTCGTGCCCATGATCAGGGCATAGCAGTACAGCAGGACGCTCAGCACCAGGGCGACGGCGGCCTGCTTGAGCAGCACTCCGATGAGCAGCTCGAACCAGCGCAGCGCCACCACCCGCCCGAAGCCGGGATGCGTCCCGATCAGCAGGAAGAACGGCCCGGCCACGAGCAGCAGCAGGAAGCCCAGTTTGAGCAGGATGAGTGTGACGGCGATCAGCATCACCAGTACCCCGGCGACGACCGCGGCGAAGAGGGCGGCGAAGGCAACTTCCAGGCGTGTCGTCCATTGCTTGCCCTGGAACAGCGGGTAGATGCCGGGATCGTGCTGCTGGATGTTCCTGGCGATTCCCGCGTAGGTGGCCTGCTTGGCCTGGATCAGGGCGGTGGTGGGCTTCTCGTTGACGGCGATGGCCTGCGCCCAGAGCAGTTGCCGTGCGTACGTGTTGATCAGGGTCCGCTGCCCGCCCGGCGCGGCGACAAAGCTGGTCGTGCCGAACTCGCCATCCAGCCACGGCTTGCAGACCAGCACCGACCATAGCTCCCCGGCATTCTGGTCGACGACGTCGTTGCTCCCGGTGAAGGCAAAGCTGGCCGGCGCCTGCGGGTCGCTGCGCTGCACGGGGACGCAGCCGCCCTGGCCCGGGCTGGGCAACTTGGCGAACGCCACGTCGAGCGTCTGGGTGATGCCGTCGGAGACCGTCTGGCCGATGCCGGTGAAGTCGGCCGGCCTGCCGATCAGCCAGATGGCCGCCGCGCACGCCACGACCATCCAGATAGTTCCCTCCAGCGTCCTGGTGCCGCGCTTGCGGATCAGGCCCTGCCAGGCCAGCCACATGGCGCCGATAATGACGACCACGGCCAGGTACGGGAAGTAGATGGCGTTGCCGAGGCCGCTGATGAGCCGGTCGACGGCATTCTTCAGCCAGCCGAGTATGCCCTCGCCCGCGGCCGACTGGTAGACGGTGATCGTGACGCGGTCGATCGATTTCGATACGTCGAACACCATGGCGGCAACGTTGTTGCCGATCAGGGAGGTCATGTCCGAGCACTGCAGGTTGGTCGCCGCCCAGTACTGGCCGGCCATCCCGTACTCGTTGTACAGGGTCTTCGGCACCGGGCCGGGCTGGGCGGGCGGGCGGACCAGCGAGTCAATCCCCGCGGTCGCCGGTTCCGGATCGGGCAGCGAGGGCTGGCAGATGTTGTTCAGGTCCTCGGTCAGGCCGCTGCCGGCCGAGCAGAATCCGAGCAGCCCGCCAATGTCGCCGATGCCCGGGACCTGGCAGACGCCGCCGGAAGTGGCCCCCGCTGCCTGCCCGGCGGTCAGCCCGCTGACGTCGGGTGCCTGCGCCGCGAGCAGCACCGCCGCGGCCGGATGCGCCGCCCGCCCGGGCGCCTGCCCCGCACGCCCGGGTGCCTTCGCCGCGGGCCTGGTAACCGGAGCGGCGTGCCTGGCTATCGCCGCCGCGTGCGCGGTAACCGCCGGCCCGGGCCCCGCGGCCCGGGCCAGCCCGGGCACGCCGACGGTCGCGGCGGCCAGGGCAAGCACCAGCACGGTCCGGCGCGGGATCCGGCGGAGAAGGCTGACCATCGGGGGGGCTCCTGGGGGGTCAGGTGAAATGCCTGGCTAGCTCGACGGCGGGCGGACCCCGGGTTGCCCGCCGCCGGGCGCCGGACCGGGTACCGGCGGCGTGGGTACCGCGTCGGGCCGGGCCCGGGTCGGATTCGTGTCCAGCCATTTCGTTAGTTCCGGGGAAATGAGGTCGACGCCGATCCGGCCCGCCCGGCCGTCCAGGTCGCGGAAGATGCACTCGCCGTTGCCAAGACCGCGCAGTACGGCCTTGTGCTCATCGGATGGCTCCACCCCCAGCAGGGCCATCACGCTTGCTACCTCCGCTCGCTCGGAGGACCGGAAAGCGAACACACCCGAGATGCAGTTCGTCACCTGCTCGTTCAGCAGGTCGCCCGCGTTCTGCGAGACGAGGATCAGCGCGGTATTGCGGGACCGGCCCATCCGCGAGACCTCGGGGATCAGCTTCGCGCCCTGCGGCGTCGAGGTGATGGCCCACGCCTCGTCCAGGATGATCGCCTTCGGCAGCCGCCGGTCCATGCCGTTCAGCAGCCGCCGGGCGAACTGCGACACCAGGTAGAGCAGCGCTACCGACAGCCGCTGCTCGTAGGAGTAGTCGTCGCGCTTCACGGCGGCGTCCGGCAGGGTGAGGCCGGCCAGCGTGAACACCGTGGTCCAGCCCGCCGCGTCGATGCCGACGCCGCCGGACGGGGCGAAGCACAGCCGGGCCAGCCGCATCTCCGCCATCGAGCGCAGCACCGCCCCGAGGTTCATCGAGGCGGGATCGGCGGACTGCTCCAGATAGTCCACGACCTTGCCCAGGCTGGGGCGCTCCGCGCTGGCGATCGCCCCCACGGCCTGAACCATTGCGCTTTCCCGTGCCTCGCTCATTCTCGGCAGCAGCAGGCGCAGCGTCTCGGTGGCCATCGTCCGCTTCTCGGCCAGGTCGTCACCGAACGAGAACGGGTCGAGCAGGCCGGGCGCGGCGGTGCCGAGCGGCAGCACCCGGGCCTGGCGGCCGCGCTCGTGCAGCAGCTGGACCAGCGACTCGGCATCGCCCTTCGGGTCGATCACCGCGACGGTCACCCCGCGCAGCGCAAGCTGCAGGATCAGCAGCAGCGCGAGCGTGGTCTTGCCGCCGCCGGGCTCGCCGGTGATCGCGATGGCGGTCGGGCGGTTGCGGGCCGCGGCCACCAGCGGGTCGAAATTGACCAGCGACCGGGCCCGGCCGAGGGTCTCGCCGATGTAGGGGCCGGACCAGCCGGCGTCGTCGGCGACCCGGTCGCCGATGTCCACCGTGGCGGTGGGCATCCCGCCCGCGATCGTGTAGAGGGGCTGCCGCTGCAGGTACGAGCTCAGCCTGACCTTGTCACCCGGCAGCGATTCGCACAGCAGCGAGAACTGGTCCCCGGTGGAGTTGACGACATCGATGCCCGCGTCCCGGTAATGCTCGGTCACCGCCTCGGCCCGCCGCACGCACAGGTCCCGGGTCGGGGCGGTCACCATCAGCCGGTGGTGACCGTACACGAACGGCAGCCGTTCCTTGGTGATGCCGTGCTCAAGCAGCCGGGCCGACTCGATCTGCTCGGCCAGGGCGATCGGCATCTCCACCCCGGCCTCCCTGATGTGCGCGTCCATGTCCCGGGCGTGCGCGAGCCTGCGGCCGACGTCCTTGCTCGCCTTGGCCGGCGGGATCAGTTTCATCCGCAGGCTGACCTCGACCGGGAACGGCAGCGAATCGGCGTAATGCAGCCAGGGCTCGCCGTCGGGGAAGTACATGACGTCGGGGAAGCGGGCGAAGGACAGGAACGCGGCGTACGAGTCGCCGCCCGGATGCTCCAGCCGCAGCAGGGTACGCCCGTTGTGCACCTGGCCTTCCAGCAGCGACTCGATCTCGCCGGCGCCCCATTGCCGCCGCCTCGCCGCCGACGGCCGCGGGTCACCCAGGGTCCCCATTAATGTGTGCCGGAACAGCCAGGCAATGTCATCGGAGCTGGCATGCCGGGCGGCGAGGGCGCTGGAGCCGAGCGCCCGGCCCAGCCGCTCGGCCTGGTCAGTCCAGCGGGCGATCTCGGCTGACGGGACCGCCTCGTCGTCCAGGCCCATGGCCTGCTCGCCGGCCTTGTAGAGATTGATGAACTGGGAGAACGGGCCGCCGGAGAGCTGGGCGCGCATGCCGCGCTGGCCCAGCCGGACGCCCAGGTAGATCTCCTTGGTCCAGAACTCCTTGTCCCACACGTGCTGGTACATCTCTTCCAGGTATTCCAGCCAGCCCGGGCCGCCGTCTGACGTCGCATCCAGCCCGGTCGCCCACTGCCCGGCCGGGAAGGGACGGTGCGCGATGCGCAGGTGCACCTCGGCGTCGGTCATCCGGATCGCGGCCAGCGCGACCGTGATATTCGTCGCGAGCGTCTCCCGCTCCTGCGGGGTGGTGAACTCATAGGACACGGTGGGCAGCCGGTAGTACGCCCACCCGTGCGTCTCGGTGAGCAGGATCCGGTCATCGAAGTACCGGACGGCAAGCCGGCTACGTCCGGCGGTCCGCGCGCTCATCGCCGCGCCGTCCCGCGCTCGGCTGCCCTTGTCAGCGGTCCAGGTGAGCGCCTCACCGCTGCGCACTCCGCAGCCCGGGCGCGGTCGCGAGGCCAGCCACGAGCACGCCGGCCAGCGCGGTGTACGCCTGCACGGCCGCTGCGCCCAGCAGCCCGGCGCCGGGCCGGGCCGGCGGCGCCGCGCCGGGATCGGCGCCGGATGCTCGTTCCGGCCCTGGTCGTCTGAGCTGATCGTCCCAGGGCACCCGGACGATCGCGCGGCACCGGCCCCGCGCTACCGCTTCCGCCTGCTCAACATGGGGCATCGTCTGCCTGCTGACGCCGTTGATCGCGATGGCGGACCCCCCGGCGAGGCCGGCGTAACCGTGCGCCTCCAGCCACTCCAGCGTCATCGCGATGGCCCGGGCCGCGTCCTGGCTGGCCGGGGCGACCAGGACCAGCTGGTCGGCGATGGCCAGCACCCGGGGCACGGCCGACGCCGCCGGGTCAGCGAGCGCGAGGGAGTAACGGGCGGAGAGCAGCTTGAATACCCTGGCGTCATCCCGGCCGGGCTCGCCGGGCGGGCCGTCCGGCTGGCTGCCGCCACTGCTGATCACCGCGAGCTGCGACGGCACCGGCGCCTGGGCCGCCACGACGGCAGGCATCGAATCCGCCCGCTCCGCGAGCGAGCCGCGGCCGGGGTTGAGATCAAGGACCGCAACTGGTTCGCCCCGGACGGTGGCCAGCACTTCCCCGGTCATCAGCGCGGTCATCGTCTGGCCGGCGCCGACCGTGCAGCCGAGCACCACGATCCGGCGGGATCCCGCCACCGGCAGCTTGGCCCGCGCGCGGTCCCGCTGCTGGAAGTCGGGTCGTCCCGGCCGGTGGCCGCCCGGGACTACCACCACGCGGTCGTGCCAGCCGTCGCCGCGATGGTCACCGGGCCCGCGCAGCGCGCGCTCGACGACCCGCAGCGGACGGCCGTCCTGCCGGTCGCCGGTCACCGTCACGGACGGAGGACCGGCGGCCGGCGGCGCGGGCGTGACCGGCGCGGGTGTGCTGGGCGCAGCTGTAACGGGCTTCGGCGCGACGGACGGGGGCGCGACTGGCTGGGGCGGGCGGGCAGCGGGCAACGGCGCAAGCGGCACCGTGCCAGCCGTCGCCGCCGGGCGCGCTGGCCGGGCCGAGGCCGCCGGAGGCAGGCCAGTTGCAGGCGGGGCCGTTACTGGCGGGGCAGCTGGGGTCGCAGGGCGGGCCGAGGACGACACAGGTGCACCCCGTAGCGCGAGGCGCGCCGAGGCCGACGCATGTGCCGCCGGGAGCGCGAGGCGGGCGGGCGCTGCAGGCCCGCCCGGGGGCGCGGGCGGCGGTGCCGCGCGCCGGGCGGCGGACGGCTGGCGCTCCTGGGCTGGCGGCACCGCGCGGGACTGCATGGCCGCCGGGCTGCGGGCCGACTGGACGGCCGGCTCGCGGGTCTGGGCCGCCGCCGGCCGGACCGGCTCCGCGCCGCGGGACCGCCGGATGGCCACCGTGGCCCAGGCCGGAATGGCTGCTCCGCCGTTCGCGGCCGGCGGTTCGGAACCGGCTGCGGCCAGCGCGGCCGCGGCCGAGACCGGCTCCGGCGAAGCGGCCGTGGCCATCGTGGCCGTGGCCACAGCGGGCTCCGGCGAAGCGAGGACGCCGCGGCGGGCTGGCTTGAGCTGGCGTTGCGCGGCCAGCTCCGGCGGCGGCTCCTCGGCCCGCCGCCAGACCCGGGCGACGACCAGGATCTCGTCCTTCTCCGCGAGCGGCGCCAGCCGGCACCAGCTGCGCGGCTCGCCGAGATACCGCAGCTGGGAGACGATGAGCTCGGGGAGCCGCTTGCTCTCCAGGACCGGCCGGGTAGCAAGCCATGCCAGCACGCCAGGGGGCAGCACGTAAAGCCAGAAAGACGTGTGGCTGAACGGAAGCCCGAGAAGAGTGAGGATAATGATATAGGGGACGGCAATAGCTGTAAATACCGCGATCTGGCCGACCGGCAGCGGCATCGGCAAACGGAAGTCGTACAGCTTATAGAGCCGCTTCTCGATTCGCCAAATATTGGTATAGGTGGGCAGCTCCACCAGCTACAACCCTCCTGTCTGCGCGGAGATCACCTGCGCGGAGATCAGTGGACACCGAGCGCGTTTGCGATGCCGGTAGCAAGCGTTTGCACGATGCTCGGGGTATAGAAGATCACAGCGATTGCCACCGCGAGGACAACGAACTGCACGAACCGGATTATCTCACGGGTGAACAGGAAGAAAATAGCTACTATACCGACGATCCCAAGGAACAGCGGCCCAAACAGACCCTGCAAATAACTCACAAGGCCGGTAGTGCTCAGCGCTGCCGGGGATGCCGTGATGATCAGGTGCGACGACATCTATTTACTCCGGGGTTTTGAGGTGTGCGACGAGCCTGGCGGGACACATGCTGTCGGGGGGAGACGCATCATGGCGCCGCCAGTGGCTGGGACGAGGGACCGATTGCGGCGACATACCAGCTGCCGTTCTGCTGAACCACGGTCATCTGGTACGTCATCTCCAGCCCGGCGGGCGCCTTGGTGACTGACGACCCTTTCGCCGATCCAGTCGCCGGGCCGGGGATCTTCCACACCACGCTCACCGTGATGTGGCGCGTCGCACCGCCGGGCGGCACGTCAATCCCGGAAATGGAACCGTACGTCACCGAGCCGCCCAGGCCCGTGACGGACGCGCCGTGAGCCAGGAAGCGGCTGAGGGTGACCGGATCACCGCTGGCGTAGGCCTGGAAAAAACTGGGCAACTGCCCGTTGAGCGCCGCCTCGGTGGCCGGATCGGTCGTGCCACTGGGCGTTTCCGGTGATACGACATGGGCCGGCGGCGGCAGCAGCGAGGGCTCAGCCGATATTGACAGGCCGCCATTTGCCGAGTAGACCGGCACGCCAAGTTCCATCAGCTGGCCGTTGGCCCGCGCCAGCAGCGTCACGATGGCGTTCTGGGAGTCATGCACGGCAATTCCGGCTACCTGCTCGGACTGCAGCTGCACGGAGCCTGCGCCGTTCCAGCCGAGCTGGGAGTCGGCTCCGGCGGGCAGGAATTCAGCCAGCTGGGTGGCCCGGGCCGCCGCCGTGGATGGGCTGAAGTTCAGGTACACCTGGCCGAACTGCAGCGCGTAGGCCTCAGCCAGGCTGACCGGGAAACCATCCGTCGCACTGGCGTCGGCGGCCGGAGGAGCCGGAGTGGCCGGCTTGGGCTCGGTCACGATGGCGGCCACGCCCCGGTATCCGATGATCAGCAGCACCGCCCACAGCACCGCGCGGGAGACCCAGACAAACCAGCGGCCGCCTGCTCCCTGCCAGCGCCGCCCCGCGCGCCCGGCCGGCTCTACGGCCGGGTCCGCCGGGTCGGCCGATCCGGGCACGGCCTCGACTCCCGCAGCGTGCGCAGCCGACTCCGCACCGCGATCGAGGATTGCCCTGCGAACCATGGCACCTCCGCCCGATCCTGCGTCTAAGCAGCAAGGACTTGCGGCGCACCCTTGCCCGTCTCGTGAACCATTCTGCGGCAAAACGCCCCGGCGATAACACCCTTTGGGCCGGCCGGCCTGCCGCGACGGCGCCGGGCGGCGCGGCCATTCAAGCCTACCGGCGTCGCGGGCATTGCCGTCGGATAGGGTCTGAGCTGCGAAAATGGTATCCGACACCCGCGCATGGGCCAAATCCGCCGGGACCGAGGCTCCGGCCGAGGTTTGCTCGTTATGGCGCGGCATCCGTAGTTCCTTTGTGCTCGTCCGCATCATGAGTACCGCTAGCAGGCGAAACATCGGCAGCTGACCTGACCATGACGGGTGTGACAATGCCTGTGACACCGCCGTCATCAGGCTGATTGCGCGGCGGTTTCGCCGCCTGCGGCCGAGGCCGGATCAGGCCGGCCCGGCCCGGCCTCAGGCCCGGCCGGATCAGGCGGCTACGGCGTCGGCCGTGCTGACAATCCAGGCCAGGACGAAGGCTTCCTCGTGCCATGCGTCGTACCTGCCGCTGCGGCCACCGTGACCGGCCACCATTTCCGTCTTCAGCAGGAACGGGCCGCCGCGGCCGGCCGCCTGGAGCTTCGCGATCCATTTGGCCGGCTCGCGATAGAGCACGCGCGTGTCGTTCAGGCCCGTGATGGCCAGGATCGGCGGATAGGCGCGGTCGCCGATGTTCTCGTACGGCGAGTACGCCTTCATGTACGCGTAGACCCGCGGGTCGTGCAGCGGGTCGCCCCACTCCTCCCATTCCGCCACCGTCAGCGGGAGCGACGGATCGAGGATCGACGTGAGCGCGTCGACGAACGGCACCTGCGCCACCATGCCGCCGAAGGCCTGCGGAGCGAGGTTCGCCACCGCGCCCATCAGCAGTCCGCCGGCCGATCCGCCCCGGGCGATGAGCCGGGGCGGCTCGGCCCACCCCTGGCTCACCAGGTGCTCAGCGCACGCGATGAAGTCAGTGAAGGTGTTCGCCTTGGACAGCAGCTTGCCCTCGTCGTACCACCGGCGGCCCATCTCGCCGCCGCCGCGGATGTGCGCGATCGCATAGCTGAAACCGCGGTCAAGCAAGGAAAGCCGCGCGATGGAGAAGCCGGGATCGATCGAGATCTCGTAGCTGCCGTAGCCGTAAAGCAGGCACGGGGCGCTGCCGTCGCGGGGCGCTCCCTTGCGGCAAACCAGGGAGATCGGGATCTTCGTGCCGTCCGCGGCGGTGGCCCATTCCCGGTGCTGCTCGTAGTCCCCGGGGTCATACTCGGCGCCGTCGGGCCGCGCCAGCACCGGCCGCTGCCTGAGCAGGGTGAGCTCGCCGGTCGCCATATCGCAGTCGTAGACCGAATCCGGGGTCACCAGTGACACGTAGCCCAGCCGGAACTGGTCCGAGTCGTACTCAGGGTTGGAACCCGGGTGCACCGTATAGACCGGCTCGGCGAACGCGATCTCGTGCTCAGTGCCGTCGCCGCGGATGATCCGCAGCCCGGTGAGCCCGTCCCGCCGGAAGCTGACCGCCAGGTAGTCAGCGAAGGCGTCCACGTCAAGCAGCCGGGTGTCGTCCCGGTGCGCGATCAGCGGCGTCCGGGCGGCGGGGTCGGCCAGCGGCGCGACGGCCAGCTCGAAGTTCTCCGCATTCTCGTTATGCAGGATCAGCAGCCGGTCGCTGCCGTCCGCGCCTATCTGGTGCTCGACGCTGTATTCCACGCCCTGACGGCGCGGCAGCACGACCTGGAACTGGCCTGGCCTGCGCCGCGTCCAGCAGCCAGGATTCGCTGGTCAGCTTGCTCGATACCCCGATCTGCAGGTAGCGCTCGCTGCGCGACAGCGCGACACCGACCCCGAACCGCTCATCCGGCTCCTCGAACACGATCACGTCGTCCGCGGCCGGCGTGCCGACGATATGCCGCCACACCCGGTACGCGCGCCAGGCCGCATCCACCGTGACGTAGAACAAGGTCGAGCCGTCGAGTGACCACGCGAGCCCGTAATAGGTGTCGGGTATCTCGTCGGGCAATACCGTTCCGGTGGTCAGGTCCTTGATCCGCAGGGTGTAGCGCTCGTCGCCCTCGAAGTCAGTGGAATACCCGAGCCACCGGCCGTCGGGGCTGGTCGCGAACGCGCCGAGCCGGAAGAACTCGCCGTCGCCGGCCAGCTCGTTACCGTCCAGCAGCACCTCCTCGCCATCCGGCGCGGTGCCGTCCGCGGCCATCGGCGGCCCGGTGTCGCCGGGGCGGACCTCCCGGCGGCAGTGCATGGCGTACTGCTGCCCGGCGACCGTCCTGGTGTAGTACCACCAGCCGCCCTTGCGGCTGGGCACCGACAGGTCCGTCTCCTGGGTCCGCGCCTTGATCTCGCCGAAGATCTCCTCGCGGAGCCCCGCCTGGGCGGCGGTCGCGGCCGCCGTATAGGCGTTCTCGGCCTCCAGGAAGGCGATCGTCTCGGGATTGTCCTTGTCGGCAAGCCAGGCGTACTCGTCGATGAACGTGTCGCCATGGTAGGTGCGCTCACTCGGAATCCGCCGGGCGACCGGGGCTGCGTCGTTGCTTGCCTCAGCGCTTACTGGCTCAGTGGTCATGGTCCCCGAGTCTATGGAGACGCGATCGGTGCCCGGCGGCCCGCCTGGCCGGGCCTGTGGCGCCTGCAGTGGCCGGCTGACCACTCCGCGGCGGATCGCCGGGGCCAATAACCGCTGGACGCCGGCGAGCGGCCGTTGACAAGATCGCCGCCATGCGGCAAGACGAGATCTGGGACGCGGAGGCGGCCCGGGGCTACGACACCCCGGGCACCGGAATGTTCGCCCCCGAGGTTCTCCGGCCGGCGGTTGACTGCCTGGCCGGGCTGGCCGGCGATGGCCCGGCGCTCGAATTCGCGATCGGCACCGGCCGGGTCGCTCTGCCTCTGTCTGAGCGCGGCGTGCCGGTGACCGGTATCGAGTTGTCCGCTCCGATGATCGAACGGTTGCGCGCCAAGGCCAGTGCGGACACGATCCCCGTGGTCGCCGGGGACATGGCCTCGGCGGTGGCACCTGGAGCCTTCACGCTGGTCTACCTCGTTTACAACACGATCTCCAACCTGCTGACTCAGTCCGGGCAGGTGGCCTGCTTCCGCAACGCAGCGCGTCACCTCAGGCCCGGCGGCCGCTTCGTGATCGAGTTGTGGGTGCCTGAACTACGCAAACTCCCGCCGGGCCAGCCGGGCATGGTGGGTCATTCTGAGCCCGGCTACATCGGCGTTGACACCTACGATGTCCTGCGCCAGCGGGTCGTCTCGCACCACTTCCGGTTTGGCGACGGCACTGAGGCCCGCCTCTTCCGCACGCCGCACCGCTACATCTGGCCCGCTGAGCTCGACCTCATGGCCCAGCTCGCCGGGTTCGAGCTGGAGAGCAGGCACGCGGACTGGTCGGGGGCCGAGTTCACCGCGGACTCCCGCTCGCACGTATCGGTATACCGCCTGCCGGGCGCACCGTCGCCAGCCTGAGACCGCAGCATTGACCGGGGACTGCTGGCAGCTTTTGATAAGGCCAGGCACGGTAAGTGCCGCACGTCACCCCAGCCGCTCAGGAAACGCCGTACCCGGCCCGGCGCTGGCATCTCGCGCCGCTTCGGCCACCCGGCACGCCCAGCCGGAACGGCGTGGCCGGGCCGGGCCCGACAGAGCCGGGCCCGAAGAAAGGAACTGTGATGCTGAAGCACAGCACGCCGCTGCTCGCCGCGGCGAGCGCGGTCATCGCGACCGGAGCCGCCGTGATCTTTGGCCTGACTGCCGCCAGCGCCGCCCCGGCCCGGCCGGCGGCCTCCCCGGCCCGGCCGGCTGCCGCTCCGGCCCGCACGGCGGCCGGGACGAGCGTGTCCGGAATCGAGCACTTCCGGTTCATGACCACGAATGGCAATTCGAACACCGAGAGCGCGATCGCGCTGGGCGTATTCATCGAGGGCGGCATCGACCACCCGGGCCGGGCCGACAAGGTGATATTCGCCGACGGCACCTTCCGGCTCCGCAATTCGCCGGGTCACGGCCGGACGACCTTCAATCGCCGGACCTGCCTGGGCATTGACAACCTGCGCGGCACCTACAAGATCTACGGCGGCACCGGGAAGTACGCCGGGATCAGCGGCCACGGAAAATACCTATCCAGGGCACGGTTCGTCAACAAGCGCAACGCCGCGGGCCGCTGCGACGGGTCAGCGCTGGCCGCCTCCCAGCAGGTCATCTGGGAGCACGGCCCGGTGCAGCTGCACCGGGCCTGAGCTGTCCATGAGGCTCTGAAAGAAAATATCAGGACCCTGTTGAACATATCAGGGTCCTGATGACATAATCATCAGGACCCTGTTGAACATCTCGGGAGCCTGGTGACATGGCGACGGCCATCGGTGAGGGATTCCGCGGCCCGGACGGCCGCGTGGGCTACCTGCTGCGTCAGGCGCACCAAGCCTTCCGCGCGGCTGCGCAGTCCGAACTGGGACCGCTGGGGCTGACGCTGCCGCAGTACTCAGTGCTCAGCGTGGCTGACGCCGAGCCCGGGCTATCCGGTGCCGAGCTAGCCCGCGAGAGCATGCTGACCCCGCAGACCACGAACGAGATCATCTCGCTGCTTGTCGCGGCGGATCTGCTGGAACGCCGCCCCGACGCCCGCGATAAGCGCCTCCGCCGGATGGTCGTCACCGCACCGGGGCGCGACCTCCTGTCCCTGGCCCGCCCGGCCGTGCACGCGGCCGAGCGGCGGATGACCACCTCGCTCAGCGAAGCCGAGCTGGCCCGGCTGCGGGGCTGGCTGACCGACTGCGCCCGCAATCTCACGCCCGGCCCCCTCACTCCCGGCCCCGCTAAACCCCTGCCGCAGAAACGAGAACGGTCATGAAAGCCTTCGTCACCGGCGGGACCGGGACCATCGGCACCGGCACCGTGGATCGCCTCCTTCAGGCCGGGCATGAGGTGACCGCGCTGGCCCGCTCCGACGCCGCGCGGACCCGGCTGGAACGGGCGGGCGCGCGGGCGGTGCCGGGGAGCCTGTTCGACCCCGATGCCATGAGCAAGGCGCTCGCCGGGCACGACGCGGTCGTCAACCTCGCCACCCACATCCCCTCCGCAGCGGACGCCATCAAGCCCTGGGCGTGGCGGGAGGATGACCGTATCCGCGCCGAGGGCAGCCGCGTCCTGGCCAACGCCGCCCTGGCCGCGGGCGTAGGCCGGCTTGTCCAGGAGGCGGTCACCTTCGTGTACCCCGACTGCGGGGACACGTGGATCACCGAGCGGACCCCGCCCGCGCCGAACCCCAGATCCCAGGCCGCCACGATGGCCGCGACCAGGAACGCAACCTGGTTCACTGACCAGGGCGGGATCGGCATCATCCTGCGCTTCGGCCAGTTGTACGGGCCCGATCGCAACAGCGGCGAGGCGCTGGCCCGCGTGCGCGCCGGCCACGCCGTCATTCTCGGCCGGCCAGGCGGCTGGCTCTCTCCCCTGCACCCTGACGACGCGGCCAGCGCCGTGGTCGCCGCCCTGGCGATCGCCGGCGGAACGTACAACGTCTGCGAAGCGCCGGTACTGCGCTCGGACTGGGCCGCCGCGATCGGCCGCGCCGCGCGGGGCAATGCCCCGGGCAGCGCCGCGGCGAAGTTCTACCCGGCGCTGCTGCAGCGGCTGGCGGGCCCCCGCGCCGAGCCGCTGTCGCGGTCCCACCGGGTCAGCAACGCCGCCTTCGCCGCGGCGGCCGGCTGGCGGCCGCGCCACGACAGCCTGCGCGGCGGGTGGCCGGACCGCCCGGCCGCCCCCGATCGCGCCGCCGGCCACCCCGGCCGCCGGGAATCACCGAGGAGGAAGACGACATGACCACGCTCGCCTGTACCCGCACCGGCGCCGGCCCGCCCCTGGTGCTGCTGCACGGCATCGGATGCTCGCGCCACGCCTGGGACCCCGTCATCGCCGATCTGGCCCGGCACTTCGACGTCCTCGCCATCGACCTTCCCGGCTTCGGGGACTCTGCGCCCTTTCCCCCGCAGGCCGAGCCGTTTCCGGCAGCCCTGGCCGCAGCCGTCGCGGGCTTCCTCGACGATCTCGGCATCACGGCTCCCCATATCGCCGGTAACTCGCTCGGCGGCTGGGTGGCACTCGAACTCGCCCGCATCCGCCCGGCGGCCGCACTGACGCTGCTGTCCCCGGCCGGATTGTGGCGCGGCAGCACACCGCTGTACTGCCGGGCCACCCTGCGGGCCTCCAGGTGGCTGGCCCGCCACGCCGCGCGCCCGTTGTCCCGCCTGGTGAACCACCGGCTGGGACGCGCCCTCGTCCTCGGCCAGACCCACGGCCAGCCATTCCGCATCACGCCGGGCTATGCCCGCGCCGCCATCCGGGACCTGGGCACCTGCCCCGGCTTCGACGCCACCCTGAAGGCCACCGTCAACCGCCGCTACCGGTCCGGGCCGCCCATCGAAGCCCCGGTGACCGTAGCTTTCGGCTCCCGCGACTTCCTGCTGCTCCGGCACCAGTCCCGGCACCTCGGCGAGCTCCCGCCCGGGACCAGCATCGGGACGCTGCCCGGCTGCGGCCACATCCCCATGGCCGACGACCCCCTCGCCGTCACCGCCCTCATCACCGCTTCCGCCGCCAGCGGCCTGCCCGGCAAAAGGCAGGCTTCCCCGGCCCGGTGATCACGCCTGCTGACGGTTGCCGGAGAGGTGCTGTGCGCGGCCGGCTGATCCCCGTTCTCGATAACGAGCACTCCGACGCAGGCACGACAGGGTGGCGGTTCCGGGTGGCTGCGCCAGAATGGCCCCATGGATCTGCACCTCGACGGCAAGGTCATCCTCATCACCGGCGGGACCGACGGGCTGGGAGCCGCGCTGGCGGACCGGCTCGTCGAAGAAGGGGCCCGGGTGGCGGTCTGCGGACGGGACCCCGGCCGGCTGGCCAGCACCGAGCAGCGCCTGCGCCGGGCCGGGGGTGACGCCGTTGCCGTGCAGGCCGATGTCACCCGCCTGCCCGACCTGGAAAGGTTCGTCGAGACGGCCGCCAGCCGGTGGGGGCGCCTCGACGGCCTGGTGAATAATGCGGGCAAGAGCGCCGCCGGACGGATCGATCAGGTCTCCGACGAGGACTGGACCGAGGATCTGAACCTCAAGGTGCTCGGTGCCGCCCGGTGCAGCCGCCTGGCCGTGCCCCATCTGGCCGCGGCCGGCGGCGGGGCCATCGTCAACGTGCTGGCCGTGGCGGCCAAGGCGCCTGCCGCCGGGTCGTTGCCGACCGCCGCCTCTCGCGCCGCCGGACTGGCCATAACGAAGGCGGCGTCCAAGGACCTCGGCGGCCAGGGCATCCGGGTCAACGCCGTCCTCATCGGCCTGGTCCAGAGCGGCCAGTGGCGGCGGCGCGCCGAAGCGGCGGCCCAGTCCGAGGACGAGTTTTACCGCCAGCTGGTCCAGCACGCTGATATCCCGCTCGGCCGGGTAGGCCGGGCCGAAGAGTTCGCCGACCTGGCCGCGTACCTCCTGTCGGATCGCTCCTCGTATGTGACGGGCTCGGCCATCAACCTCGACGGAGGCACCAGCCCGGTCCTGTAGCCCCGGCCGGGCTAATCGCCAGCCCGACCGGGCATTCGCACCGCGACAAAGATGGGGAACGCGGCCAGCAATCTGGGTAGCCGCTCCCGATTCTTCCCGAGGTGGCCTGAAGCTAGCTTCGGCTTGCCCGAATCATCCAAGCCGAAGGCGCTGAAGTGCCGCTCGACCCGGACATCCGCACCATCGACGGTGGTGTGACTGCCACCGCGCACCGTGCGGCACCTGGGCTGGCGGCCGGCGAATTCTACGAAGTCAGGGAGGGATCCTGATGCGCACACGACTGATCGGCATGCTCGCCGCGGCCACGGCGGCGCTGGTCCTGCCGGTTGCCGCCCAGGTCACCGGAGCGACCGCGATGACCTACCACCATCCGGCCGCGGCCGCCCGTCACGGGCATCCGGTGGCGGCCGCCCGCCGGGCCACGGCAAAGTTCCACTCCATCGCCACGGCCAGGAAAGCCGGCTACGCCCGGTTCAAGGACGTCAACGGAATCGCCTGCATCGCGATGCCGGGGATGGGCGCGATGGGCGTCCACTACGTCAACGGCGCCCTGGTGGGCAACCCGGCCGTGCTGCTCACCCATCCCGAGGCGCTGGTCTACGCACCGGCGCGCGGGCACCTGCGGCTGGCCGCCCTGGAATACATCGTGCTGAAAAGCGCCTGGGACAAGGTCCACGGCAAGAACGCGCCCCGGCCGCGCAAATACGGGCACCGGTTCAACCTCACCGGCGCGCCCAACCGCTACGGCCTGCCCGCGTTCTACTCCCTGCACGCCTGGATCTGGAAGCACAACCCGGCCGGGCAGTTCGCCATGTGGAACCCCGCCGTCCACTGCCCCGCGGTAGCGACCGCCCGCCTGGCCACGGCAAAGTTCCACTCCATCGCCACAGCCAGGAAAGCCGGCTACGCCCGGTTCAAGGACGTCAACGGAATCGCCTGCATCGCGATGCCGCCCATGGGCGCGATGGGCGTCCACTACGTCAACGGCGCCCTGGTGGGCAACCCGGCCGTGCTGCTCACCCATCCCGAAGCGCTGGTCTACGCACCCCAGAACGGGCACCTGCGGCTGGCCGCCCTGGAATACATCGTGCTGAAAAGCGCCTGGGACAAGGTCCACGGCAAGAACGCGCCCCGGCCGCGCAAATACGGGCACCGGTTCAACCTCACCGGCGCGCCCAACCGCTACGGCCTGCCCGCGTTCTACTCCCTGCACGCCTGGATCTGGAAGCACAACCCGGCCGGGCAGTTCGCCATGTGGAACCCCGCCGTCCACTGCCCGGCGTAGGCACCCCGGCGTAGGCACCCCGGCCAGCCCGAACAGGCTGCCGAGCTGGCCCACCGGCCCGGCCGCTGGCCCCGCGACATCAGGCCGCTGATGTCGCGGGGCCACCCAGGGAGCAACCATGAACCCCATCGCCAACCGGCTCGCCGGCCAGGATCCAGCGGGACTGCGCCGGTGGCTGCAGATCGGCCTGGGCGCCCTCTGGGTGCTCGACGCGGCCTTGCAATACCAGCCCTACATGTTCAGCCGCCGCTTCGTCACCACCATCATCGACCCGGCCAGCAGCGGCAACCCGGCCGTGATCGCGAACCCGGTCACCGCCGCCGGCCACATCATGCTGCACGCCCCGGCGGCGTTCAACACCGCCTTCGCCACCATCCAGCTGGCCATCGGCCTCGGCCTGCTATGGCGGCCCACGGCCAGGGCCGCGCTGGCCGGCACCATCGCCTGGGGCACGGCAGTATGGCTGCTCGGTGAGGGCCTGGGCGGCATCCTGACCGGCACCGCCAGCCCGCTGACCGGCGCACCCGGCGCCGCCGTCCTCTACGCCCTGCTCGCCATCCTGATCTGGCCGCAGCGCGGGCCCGGGGAACACCCGGCCGCGCGGGGCCATACCACCGCCGGGCCGGGCGCGAGCGTAGCCGCCGCCAGCGGGCTGGGGCCACGGTGGGCCCGGCTAGCCTGGCTGGCCCTATGGGCAAGCTCCGCCTACTTCCTGCTCCAGCCACCCGTCCGCGCCCGGGGTGACCTCAGCTCGACCATAACCGGGATGGCCGCCGGCGAACCCGGCTGGCTGGCATCGACCGACCAGAACCTCGCCCACGCGGCCGGCTCCAGCGGCAGCGTCATCTCGGCCGTACTGGCCATCACCTTCCTGCTCATCGGCCTGGCCATATACATCCCCGCCACGACCCGCCCCGCGCTGATCCTGGCCGCCCTGACCGCAGCCGCCATCTGGATACTGACCGAAAACCTCGGCGGCATCCTCACCGGCACCGGCACCGACCCGGACACCGGACCCCTGCTCATCCTGCTCGCCGCCGCCTACTGGCCACTCCCGCCCCGGCAGCGGGAAACACCCGCCACCCCGCCAGCCAGCGCCGTGGCCGGCCAGCCGACGACACGTTGAGGCGGAACTCGGGCCGCCGACGATCCCGGCCGCGGTTGTGAATGCGCCGTGGACCAGCATCCGGCGAACATCGGCCGTTCCGCCGCGGGCGGCCGGTGCCGCGGCTGGGTTCCGGCACCCGCCTCCGCAGCCAGATTTCATCCTTCAGACCTGAGGCGCAGGCCTGGGACCGTACACCGGGGACGGTCGCCATGCGTCTACCTGGCAGGACTAGCGGAAGCAGAGCCATGGGCCGCGGACTGAAACTGGGCAAGGCCCTTGCCGGGCCCGCAACGGCCCGGAATATCGGCTGCTACCAGGCACGCCACCGGTTGCTGACCGGCCGGATCGCGGTGCCCCTGGCCGCCGGCCTGATACTGCTCGCGCCGGTATCTACCTGCTGATGGTGATCTCCTGGCCACTGCCGTCCGGACAAATGCCACTGCAAATCCGAGTCCATCCCCTGGTCACGGGTTAAGGGCATCACTCTCTACACGATACGAGGCAAAGGACGCGCGAGGCTTAAGGCCCCGGTCATCGAAATCCATCACTCCTATAGCCGGGACGACCACGACACCTACGCCCTCCGCTCGATCATTACCTGGAGGCTGGACCGCAACCGCCTGGCCGCGATCGTCACGGCGGCGGCGCCGGGCATTCCGATCGCTCGAAAGAGCGAGACTCTGACCGGCCGGACGCCTCCCTGCGCGATGGATCGGCGGTAGTTTCCTGACATGAGCACCGGTAAACGGCCGGAGGACCGGCGCGCGGCAGACGGGTGCACCCGGGCCGGCCCGCGCATCCGGATGCGGAGATCGGCCAGTGGCTGCGCAGGTGGCCGGCATGGCCAGTTCGCCGGTGCTACCGCCTGGCCTGCGGCCCGGGGCTCCCGCCAGCGGATCGCTGCGGTGTCCGTGCGTGGCCTGCTGGTAGCGTCGCTGGTCAGCGCGGGGACTGGGGCCTGGGTGGCGGCCGGGGGCGTCAGCTGGCCCGCTGGAGCGGTCTCCGCTCCGCCTGCGGCGCGGGCCGCGCGATCCTCCGGTCCGGTGGCAGCGGCGCTGGCGGCCGTCTGGCGGACCGGGCGGGCCACCCGGGCCCGGGAGAGCATGCGCGGCGTGCTCGCGCAGCCCGGGGGCCTGGGCGGCCGAGGTGATATCCCGCGCGCGGTGGCGTTCAGTCCGGACGGGAAGATCCTGGCCACCGCGGACTCCGATGGCACCGCCCGGCTGTGGGACGTGGCTACCCGGCGTCAGATCGGGGCGCCCATCAGGGTCCGCCGCGCGCGGGTGCTCGGGGTGGCGTTCAGCCCCGGCGGGAAGGTCCTGGCCACCGCGGACTCCGATGGCACCGCCCGGCTGTGGAATGTGGCCACCCGCCGCCGGGTCGGCGCGCCCTTCAAGGTCGGCCGCACTCGGGTGCTCGGGGTGGCGTTCAGCCCGGCCGGGAAGATCCTGGCCACCGCGGGCGCAGGCGGCCGGGCGCGGTTGTGGGACGTGGCCACCCGCCGCCGGATCGGCGCGGCGATGATCCCCGGCGGTGGCCCCGTGCTGGCGGTCGCCTTCAGTCCCAGCGGCAAGATCCTCGCCACGGACTCTGAGTTCAAGGCCCGGTTGTGGGACGTCGCCACCCGCCGCCGGCTCGGCCGGGCGATCGGCACCCTGACTCCCGTCGACGCGGCCGTGCTCGCGGTGGCGTTCAGCCCCCGCGGGAAGATCCTGGCCACGGCGGGCAACGAGAACGGCGAGATCCGGCTGCGGAACGTCAAAACTCACCGTCAGATCGGCCGGACCATGTCCGCGGGCCAGACCGACGCCTATGGCGTGGCGTTCAGCCCCGACGGCAAGACGCTGGTTACCACGGACACCGACGGGACGATCCGGCAGTGGAATGTGGCCACCCGCCGCCAGATCCGCGCGCCGATAACCCCCAGGAGCGCTCCGGAGTTCCTCCGGGAGGCCCTCAGTCCCAACGGCAAGACCCTGGCCACCACCCAGTTCGGCGGCCCCGCGCAGCTGTGGGACCTGCGCACCGGCAAGCGGGACTGACCGGCGCAAACCGCGTTCCCAGTCTCGGCGGGGACCGGGCTCCCTGTGCTCCAGCCGGCCGGCCCGGCGACGCTCGGCTGACCGGCCCGGGGGAGAAATCCGCCGCGCGTGACAACTAAACGCGACGCTGGGTGCGTCCACTGGGTGTGGAACATGTTATGAGCCATAGCGGGCCGCGGTGAGCGGCAGCCGGGACGCCGAATACAGCGAGTACGTCGCGGCCCGGCTGTCCTCGCTGCGGCGGCTGGCCGCGGTGCTGTGCAATGACTGGCAGCGCGCTGATGACCTGGTGCAGGCCACGCTCGTCAAGCTGTATGTGCACTGGGGCCGGGCTCAGTCAGTCAGCCACCCGGACGCCTACGCCCGGGCCATTCTGGTCCGCGAGTTCATTCAGGACCGGCGCTCCAATTGGGTGCGGCGGGTAAGCCTGAGCAGCCGGGTCGACGACTCACCCGCGGCGGTGATGGATCACGATGCCGTGCTTGACCTGCGCGCGGCGGTGGCGACGCTGCCAGCCCGGCAGCGGGCCACCCTAGTGCTGCGGTTTTACTGCGACCTGAGCATCGATCAGTCCGCCGAGGTCCTCGGCTGCTCAGCGGGGACCGTAAAGAGCCAGACGTCCAGGGGCCTGGAAGCGGTACGACTGGCGCTCGGGCCGGCGCATGCCGCCGGTCCCGGCCGTGGCCGGCCCGCCGCGGGCGCGGAACAGCCCATCATCCCAGGAGGCCGCGGCCGTGATTGAGTCCCAGCTAGGTGCGCTGTTCAATGAGATAGCCCAGGGCGAGCCCGCCATGTCGGGGGTCGATACCCAGCTCGCCCACCGCCGGGGCCGCGCTCGCCTGCGCCGGCGCCGGGCCGGTCTGGCCGGCACCCCGGTGCTGGCTGCCGCCGTCGCCGTGATCGTGGCCCTGACCGTGGGAGCGGCCCCCTCCCGGCCCGCCCCCGGCCCAGCTACCGGGACGGCCGCACCCCGCGAGTTCAACCCGCTGGTGCCGTACCTGTCGTTCGGCTGGCTGCCCCCCGGAATCAAGCTGGTGGACGGTGACATACTCCGGCAGGTCGTGTCCCTGGACGGGGCCCGCAAGATATTTGACCCCCGCGACTGGGGGCTCAGCGTCTACGCGGCCGGGAAATGCCACCTCACGGCCCAGGCCAGGAACCTGAAATGCACCTCCGCGGCATATGGCCTCACGTCAAAGATCGATGGCCGTGCGCCAGTCGTACGCGGTCACCGCGCGTTCTGGTCTGGCTATTACCTGATCTGGCCGTACGCCCGCGGCGGCTGGGCCTTGCTGTCCGCGCCGTTCCCGGCTATTCCGTATAAAGGCCCGAAGCGGGTGCCCTCGATCGAACGGCAGGCGGTCAAAATAGCAGACAATGTCCGGTACGGCGCGGCCACGCCACCGCTGGTGTTCCCGTTCCAGCTGACCGGCCTGCCCAGTAACTGGCGGGTGAGCAGCGTGTTCTACGTGCCGAATGCTGGTGACCTGCAGGCCAGCCGGTGGGCGCTGTCCGCAAGCAAGCCCGATCCCGGTGCCGACGGTGGCCTGGAGTACCAGAAGGACTTGCCTTACTTTGAGAACATCGGTCCCGCCACCTCGCACAGTTCCTGCTACGTCTACTCGGCCCAGAAGAATTTCAGCGAAAAGTCGGTCGTGAAGATCATCCACGGTTACCGGGTGGTGGAGACCAAACTGCACCGCGGCGGGGTCCGGCAGGACCTGTGCTCGGCCCACGCCGACGGCCTGTCGATCTACATCAGCCAGTTTGGCGCACACCCGCCCATGACCCCGGACACCCTGTTCCGGAACCATCTGCGGCTGCTCGGCCCCGACCCGGCGAAATGGACCACCAAGCCCATCGGGTAACCGTCGGCAGCACGCGCAATGGCGCCTTTTAATGATCACGGAGGATTGGGCCGGTCGGAGCGTGCCTAATCCTCCGTGATCATGAAACGAGGCAGGCGTCCGGCGGACCCGGCCGGAGTTATCCACCGGGCGGGAAACTGACGTGGCCGGGTGAGGGGGCACTGAGCCACGCTGAGTGACATGTCCCAGTTACCGGAGGTCCTGCGAGAACAGGCCGAGTCCCAGCGCGGCGTGGTCACGCGCCAGCAGGCACTCAGGGCCGGCCTGACCAGGAGCGCGATCGGAACACAGATCGGCACCGGCCGCTGGCAGCGCATTTACCCCGGCGTCCTGGCCACGTTCAGCGGCGAGCCAGGCCGGGAGGCCCTGCTCTGGGCGGCGGTGTTACGAGCCGGGCCGGGCGCAGCGCTGAGTCACCAGACCGCCGCCGAACTGCATGGCCTGGCCCGCAAGCCAGCGCAGCTGATCTACCTCACGGTGCCCGCCGACCGCCGGGTCGAGCCGGTTCCCGGCCTCGTTATCCACCGGTCGGCGCGAATCGCGCAGGCGCGTCATCCGGGCCAGGCGCCGCCGCGCACCCGGATCGAGGAGACCGTGCTCGATCTCGCGGACACCGCGCGGACATTCGACGATGCCCTCGGCTGGGCCTGCGCCGCCTGCGGCGGCCGGCTAACCACGCCGCGGCGGATCGCCACAGCGATGAGCCGGCGCGCGAAGCTGCGCTACCGGGACGCGCTGCGACTGGCGCTCGACGACATCCTCGCCGGAACGCACACCATCCTTGAGCACCGCTACCTGCGTAATGTCGAGCGCGCGCACGGGCTGCCCCGCGCCGAACGGCAGGTCCGGGTGGTGCACTGCGGCCGCAGCCAATACCGGGACGTGCTCTACCGGAAGTACCGGGTCGCGGTGGAGACTGACGGCCAGGTCGCGCACCCGGCCGAGGGCCGATGGCGTGACGTGCACCGGGACAATGCCGCCGCGGCGGATGGCATCATCACGCTGCGCTACAACTGGTCCGACGTCACCACCCGGCCGTGCGCCGTCGCCGCCGAAGTAGCCGCCGTGCTCGCCCAGCGCGGCTGGCCCGGCCCGCTACGGCCATGCGGCCCGGCCTGCACCCAGCTGCGCTCTCCATGATCACGGAGGATCGGGCCGGCCAGAGCGGGCCCAATCCTCCGTGATCATGAAACAGGCATCAGACGTTGAAGCGGAAGTCGACGACGTCGCCGTCGCGCATGACGTAGTCCTTGCCCTCGATGCGGGCTTTCCCGGCAGCGCGGGCCGCGGCGATCGAGCCGGCCGCCATCAGGTCATCGAACGACACGATCTCGGCCTTGATGAAGCCGCGCTGGAAGTCGGTGTGAATCACGCCCGCGGCCTCCGGCGCCGTCGCGCCCGCCGGGATCGTCCACGCCCGTGCCTCCTTCGGCCCCGCGGTCAGGAACGTGGACAGGCCCAGCGCGGCGAACCCGGCCCGGGCGAGCTGCGCCAGCCCCGGCTCGCCGAGTCCCAGCTCGGCCAGCAGCTCGGCGGCCTCCGCCGCGGACAGCTCGGTCAGCTCCGACTCGGTCTTCGCGTCCAGGAAGATTGACTCCGCGGGCGCGACGAGCGCGGTCAGCTGGTCCCGCAGCGCGGCGTCGCCCAGCTCGGCGTCATCGACATTGAACACGTAGAGGAATGGCTTGGCCGTCAGCAGCTGCAGGTCGCGCAGGTCAGCCAGGTCGATCCCGGCCGCCTCGGCGCCGGCGAACATCGGCGTCCCGCCGTCCAGCACCTGCTCCGCCCGGGCCGCGGCATCGGCGGCGCGGGCCCGTTCGGGATTCTTGGCGAATTTCGCTTCCTTGGCCAGCCGGGGCACGGCCTTCTCCAGCGTCTGCAGGTCGGCCAGGATCAGCTCGGTCGCGATCGTCTCGATATCGCGCCCGGGTGCGACATCGCCGTCCACGTGACTCACGTCCGGGTCAGTGAAGACGCGCACGACCTGGCAGATCGCGTCGGTCTCCCGGATGTGGGACAGGAACTGGTTGCCCAGGCCCTGCCCCTGCGAGGCGCCGCGGACCAGCCCGGCGATGTCCAGGAACCGGACCGTGGCCGGCACGATCCGGGCCGAGTCATAGAGCCCGGCCAGCGCGGCCAGCCGCGGATCCGGGATGCCGACGATGCCGACGTTCGGCTCGATGGTGGCGAACGGGTAGTTGGAGGCCAGCGCACTGGCCCTGGTCAGGGCGTTGAACAGGGTGGACTTGCCGACGTTGGGCAGGCCGACGATGCCGATGGACAGGCTCACCCGGGCGAGTCTAGATGCCCGGCCGGGTAAGCCTGCCCCGGCTGCGGTCTGGCCGCGGTAACGCTGGCCCCGGCGGCCTGGTCAGCGGCAACTGGCCGGTTTCCCGCCGGTTATCAGCGGACGGGCCGTGCGAGTGCACGCGCTGTTCATGGCCCGCCGCCCAGCGTGTCAGGCGGGAAATGTCGGGCGGTGCTGCGAGCATGGTCAGAATGAACGCGATCTCCCTGCTTGCCGGGCTCGTCCTGGGCATCGCCCTCGGGGCCGCGATCGGCTATCTGCTGGCCAAGGGACGGCTGGCCGCCGACACCGCGGACCTGACCGGCCAGGCCCGGGCCGCCGAGGAACGAGCCCGGGCGGCACAGGAACGGACGGCGCAGGCCGAGCGCACGGCGCGGGAGCGGGCCGCGCTGATCGACGGGCAGCTGTCCGAGCGGTTCCAGGCGCTGTCGGCCGAGGCGCTGGACCTGAGCACCCGGCGGTTCCTTGAGATCGCCGAGGGCCGCCTGACCGCGGCCAACGTCACCGCGGCCGGCGAGCTGGACAAGCGCAAGGCCGCGGTCGAGCACCTGGTCGAGCCGCTGAAGGAGACGCTGGCCCGGGTCGAGGCCCAGCTGCGCGAGTCGGACGCGGACCGGCACCGCTCGCACGCGGCGCTGGCCGAGCAGGTCACGATCGCCCGGCAGAGTTCCGACCAGCTCCGCACCCAGACCCAGGCCCTGGTCACGGCCCTGCGCCGGCCGGAGGCCCGCGGCCGCTGGGGGGAAATGCAGTTGCGCCGCGTGGTCGAGCTGGCCGGGATGAGCCCCCGCTGCGACTTTGACGAGCAGGTCGGCCTGAGCACGCCGGACGGCGCGCTGCGCCCGGACATGGTCGTCCGGCTGGCCGGGGGCAAGAACATCGTGGTGGACTCCAAGGTCACGCTGGCCGCCTACCTGGAAGCCGCCGAGACCACCGACGAGGCGGTGCGCGAGACCCGCCTCGACGCGCACGCCCGGCACCTGCGCGACCACGTCGACCGGCTCGCCGCCAAGGCCTACTGGACCGCGCTCAGCCCCGCGCCGGAGTTCGTCGTGCTGTTCATCCCGGGCGAGGCGTTCCTCGCCCCGGCGCTGGAGCGCGACCCGGGCCTGCTGGAGCACGCGATGGAGCGCAAGGTGCACATCGCGACGCCGACCACGCTGGTCACGATGCTGCGGACGGCGCAGTACGCATGGCAGCAGGCCGCGCTGTCGGACAACGCCCGCGCCGTCTTCGACCTGGGCCGCGAGCTTTACGACCGGCTCGCCGGAATGGGCCGGCACGTGGACAGCCTCGGCAAGGCGCTGGCCAGCGCGGTGTCCACCTACAACCAGGCGGTCGGCACGCTGGAGAGCCGGGTCCTGGTCAGCGCGCGCAAGCTGAACCAGCTCGGCGTGGTCGAGGCGGAGCTGGAGCCGCCCCGGCTCGTCGAGGAGACCCCCCGCGTGCTGTCCGCGGCCGAGTTCAGCACCGAATCCGGCGACGGCGCGGGCGGCCAGCTCCTGCCCGGCCCGCGGGCCGTCAGCGCGGCACGCTGAGATACGCCATGCGACGATCAGGGAGATGTCCTACGTGGGCCGGGCCGGCGCGGCACCGCCGCTGCGCCGCCGGCCGCGCGAACGGCGGTCGCCAGTGAGAGAAGATCAGGAAACAGCCAGAACGGATGACCCGGCGTTCATCCGGTATCCGGGCCAGGGCCGCCCGGCGCGTATGCCAGGCACCCCGGCGCTGGTCGGCCTCGAGCCGGGCCAGGCGAGCGATCATGGCGGCTCCGCAGGCCCAGCCGGCGGCCCGGGCGCGGTCAGCGGCCCGGGCGCGGCCAGGCGGCCCGGGCCCGGTCGGCGGCAGAGGCCCGGCCAGCGCGGCGCAGGCCGACGGTAAGGCCCCGGCCGGCGGCCGGGGCAAAGCCGGTGGCGCGGCCCCGGCCGGGAGCACAGGCAAAGCCGGAGGCACGGGCCCAGCCGGTGCGGCACGGGCCGCCGGCGCGGCTCCGGCGCGGCTCACCGCCCGCGGCGCCGGGCTGGCCATGTTCTCGGTGTTCTTTCCCGGCACGCTGACCGCCGGGTGGCTGCACCTGCCGGTCCTCACCGGGGTGAGCTTCCTGGCCGGCTGCATCCTCGCGGGCCTGTACGCCAGGCGGCCCGACCTGCTGGTGGTGGTCACCATGCCGCCGCTGATCTTCCTGATCTCGCTGATCTGCGTCAAGGCGTTGACCTCAACCGGCAGCGCGGTGATCTCTACCGCCGAGGGCTGCCTGCTCACGCTGGCGGCCACCGCCGCGTGGCTGTTCGGCGGCGAGGCGGCCATCCTGGTCATCGCGCTATTCCGGGGACTGCCGCGGACGGTCCGCGAACACCGGGCCGCGCTGCACGACAGCGTTGATCCCGGCGACCTGCGCGCTGCGCGGTACGGCCTCAGACCGCGCTAAGCACCAGTCGGCGAACGCGGGCCCGGTCCCGACCGGTCGGCGACTGCCCCGGCGATCGGGCCGAGGAGCGCCCCGGCCACGGCGGCGCGGCCAGCGCCCGGATCAGCCGTTCGGTGCCGCGGGCGGGGCCGGGCGGCCAGTCACCCCGGGCTGCCGGTCGCCGGGCCGGGGGCGCAGGTCATGCGGCAGGGCGAAGACGATGCCCTCCCGGACTGTCTCCACCTCCTCGACCGAGCCGAAACCGGACTCGGCGAGCCAGTCGAGCACCCCCGAAACCAGCTCCTCCGGGACCGACGCGCCGCTGGTGACCCCCACCGTGGTCGCGCCTTCCAGCCATTCCTCGCTGAGGTCCGACGCGTCGTCGACCAGGTAGGCCGCGGCGGCGCCGGCCTCCAGCGCGACCTCGACGAGGCGCACCGAGTTGGACGAGTTCTGCGAGCCGACCACGAGGACGACGTCGGATCCGGGCGCGATCTGCTTCACCGCGGCCTGCCGGTTCTGGGTGGCATAGCAGATGTCGTCGCTGGGCGGGTCAAGCAGCTGCGGGAACCGCGTCCGCAGCGCGGCCACGGTCTCGTTGGTCTCGTCGACCGACAGCGTGGTCTGGGAGAGCCACGCCACCCGGGCCGGGTCGCGGACCTGGACGCTGTCGCTGCCGCCGGGACCGTCCACCAGGTGAATGCGGGCCGGTGCCTCGCCGGTGGTCCCGACGACCTCTTCATGGCCCTCGTGGCCGATCAGCAGGATGTCGTAGTCCTGCGCGGCGAAGCGCCTGGCTTCGTTGTGCACCTTGGTGACCAGCGGGCAGGTGGCGTCGATAGTGCGGAGATTGCGGTCGCTCGCGTCCTGGTGTACCTGCGGCGCGACCCCGTGCGCGGAGAAGACGACGACCGAGCCCTCCGGTACCTCGGCGGTCTCCTCCACGAAGATCGCGCCGCGCTCCTCCAGCGAGCGGACCACGTGCGTGTTATGCACGATCTGCTTGCGCACGTAGACCGGTGCGCCGAAGCGCTCCAGCGCGAGCTCGACAGTCTGCACGGCCCGGTCAACCCCAGCGCAGTATCCGCGGGGCTTGGCGAGCAGGACGCGTCGGTTCGGATCGGGCATGGGTCCCATGGTAGGTGACCGTCCGGGGGACACGGCAGGCCGCCGCCGCGGCCCGCCGGTGCGACGATGCCCGGCCACCCCGCGGCCCGCGGCTGCTACCGGCCGGGGGGTTCCGTAAAAGCCGCGCCGCTGCGACAATGGCCCCCCTTGCTGCGAAGCATCGCCGATGACGAGAATCATCCGGAGAAGATGCCCGGCACGCTGAGGAACCCGTTGTCCCCGGTGGCATCGGCGCGTCCCAGGGCTTGTCCAGGGCACGTCCCAGGAAGAAGGATCGATATGCGCGTCCCGCCGGTATCAGAACGCATGAAAGAGGCTCCGGCACACGCGCTGCGGGCCGTGTTCGCGGGGATCGGCCAGGTGCTGCTCGTTGCCGACCGGATCAAGAACCGCGCCACGGACACGAATCACGCGCCGTCCGCGGCCGCCCCGGAGCCCGCCGCAGCCAGCGAGACCGCCGCCGCCGCGCCCGCCAGTGCCACGCCCGCCGCCACCACCGCGCCCCCCAGTGCCACGCCCGCCACTGCCGCATCCGCCGCCGCGCCCGCTAGTGCCACGGCCGCATCCGCCGCCACGCCCGCCACTGCTGCGCCCGCCGCCACGGCTGCCACGGCCGCATCCGCCGTGCCTGCGGCCGGTGACCTGCCGGTCCCGCACTATGACGAGCTCTCCGTTGCCTCCCTCCGAGCCCGGATGCGCGGCCTCGACGCCGCCCAGCTGCGGATCCTGATCGACTACGAGAGCACGCACGCCGAGCGAGGCACGGTGCTGGCCATGTTCGAGCGCCGCCTGGCCAAGGTCGAGGCCGGCGAAGCCTGACCGGCGGCAGCTACCGCAGGCGACGATCACTGCCATGCCGCTGGAGAATTCCGCTGACTCGCCAGTTCCGGTCCGCACGGTGCTGCGGCTCGTCGGCGACTGGATCGGCCGCCTGGGCCGGATCTGGATGGAAGGCCAGATCGCCGAGCTGACCCGGCGCGGCAGCACGGTCTTCCTGACGCTCCGCGATCCGGTCGCAGCCGTCTCGGTGCGGGTGATATGCGCGCGGGCCGTGCTCGATGCCAACGATCCGGCGCCCGCGGAAGGCGCCCGCGTCGTGGTCTGGGCGAAACCGGACTTCAATATCAACCGGGGCTCATTTGCCCTGACCGCCATCGAGATCCGGGCCGTCGGGATCGGCGAACTGCTGGCCCGGCTGGAGCGGCTGCGCCAGTCACTGGCCGCAGAAGGGCTCTTCGCCGCCGCACGGAAGCGGCCGCTGCCGTTCCTGCCCGCGACGGTCGGGCTCATCTGCGGACGCGAGTCGGCGGCCGAGCGGGATGTCCTGGAGAACGCCGCCCGGCGGTGGCCAGCGGTCCGGTTCCGGGTCGAGAACGTTGCCGTCCAGGGAACCTACGCGGCCGACGAGGTCACCGAGGCGCTGCGGCGGCTCGACGCGGACCCGGGCGTCGACGTGATCATCATCGCCCGCGGCGGCGGCTCGGTTGAGGACCTGCTGCCCTTCTCCGATGAGTCACTGATCCGGGCGGTCGCGGCGTGCCGGACCCCGGTGGTCAGTGCCATCGGCCATGAGCAGGACGTCCCGCTCCTTGATCAGGTGGCTGACGTCCGGGCCTCGACTCCGACCGATGCTGCGCGCCGGGTGGTTCCCGACGTAACCGAGCAGACTGAGCTCATCTCCCAGTTGCGGGCCCGGGCGCGCCGCCGGCTAGCGGGCGGGCTGGACCGGGAGTTCGCCTGGCTGATGGATATCCGGTCGCGTCCGGCGATCGCCGCTCCGGTCCGGGAGATCGAGCGGCGCCAGGAGCAGGTGCTCGGGCTCGCCGAACGGGCGCGCCGGTGCCTTTCCGCCCGGCTGGACCGGGCGGCCGATGACATCGGTCACACCCGGGCCAGGCTGGTCGCCCTCTCCCCCGCCGCCACGCTGCACCGTGGTTACGCCATCGTCCAGCGCGGCGACGACAGCGTCGTGCGCACGGCGGCCGGAATCGCCGATGGCGAGCCGCTGACGCTCCGGTTCGCCGAAGACCAGCTCACCGTGACGGCCGGTAAGCGTGCTGCTACGGCCAAGCCGCGCGGCGGCACCGCTAAGGTGGCACCGTGATGGCACGCAGCGGCGCACCGGACCAGCCTGGGGCCCCGGCGGAGCGGGCCCGGCCGCAGGCCGCCGCGGAGCGCCCGCAGAAACGCGCGGCCGCGGACCGAACCGCGGCGGACCGGACGGCGGCGGGCCAGGCGGCGGGCCAGGCCGCGCGGCTGCCTTACGAGCAGGCTCGTGATGAGCTGACGGACCTGGTCAAGCGCCTGGAGGCGGGCGGGCTCACCCTGGAGCAGTCGCTGGAACTGTGGGAACGCGGCGAGCGGCTGGCCGATATCTGCACGGAATGGCTGGAAGGCGCCCGGGCGCGGCTGGCTACCGCGATGGCGCGCCGGAACGATACTTCCGCCGACCCGGCCGCACCGTTCTGAGCGCCGGCGCGGACTGAGCCCGGGCGGCGCTGCGTGTCACAACGACGGAATCTCGATCCGGGACAGGACCTGAATCACACCATCGACAATCTGACGCGCACGCCCGGCATCCGCGCTGAGCGAGATTTCCGCGACCGCCAGCGTCAGCGCTCCGGTCATCACGATGGCCACCGCCTCGTCCAGCGGCTCGCCGCTGCGGGCGAAGAATTCGGTGTTCCGCTCCGACCACTCGGCCAGCCGCTGCCGCCGCACCAGGTCGAACCCGGGCGGGCCGTCCCCGCGCACGAAGAGCGCGGACAATTCGCGCTGCGCCACGCAGCCATCCAGGTAACCGCGCGCGCCGGCCAGGAAAAGCTGCCGGGGATCGATGACACCGGCGTCGCGGGCGCGCCGGACCGCGAGCCGGGTCCGCTCGACCTGATCCCGGTGAAGTTCCTCATACAGCGTGACGAACAGGTCGGCCTTGCCGGAGAAGTGGTGATACAGGCTGCCCACGCTGGCACCGGCGCGGGCCACGATGTCCGTGACCCCCGCCTGCGCATAGCCTACGGACGTGAAAACCTCGCGGGCCGCGGCGAGCAGCCCGTTCCGGGTGGCCGCACCGCGCTCCGACGTCCGCGCGACTTGTTGTGCCTGGTCTGTTGTCATCCGGCTCAGCAGCGCTCCTCACGGTCAGCCGCTCCGGGCAATAGGCTACGCCGCCCAGCCGGCTGCGCAGGATCGCGTCACGGCCTAGAGGGAAGGCAGGTCCGCTATGACGGAGAATGAAGCGGCGTGGGAAGTGCAGCCCGGGTCACCCGGCCAGGCTGCGCCCGAGCCCGAACGGCATGCGCCGGACCGCAACCTGGCGCTGGAACTGGCCCGGGTCACCGAGGCCGGCGCGATGGCGGCCGCGCGGTGGGTGGGCCGCGGCGACAAGAACGGCGCGGACGCGGCGGCCGTCAACGCGATGCGGCTGCTGATCAACACGGTGTCGATGAACGGCGTGGTGGTCATCGGCGAGGGCGAGAAGGATCGCGCCCCGATGCTGTACAACGGCGAGCAGGTCGGCGACGGTAGCGGGCCCGCCTGCGACGTGGCCGTGGACCCGATCGACGGCACCCGGCTGGCCGCCAACGGCATGTCGAACGCGATCTCGGTGCTGGCCGTCAGCGCGCGCGGGTCCATGTACGATCCGTCGGCGGTTTTCTACATGTCGAAGCTGGTCACCGGCCCGGCGGCGGCCGGCGTCGTCAACGTCGAGGCCCCGGCGGCGGACAACATCGCGGCCGTGGCGCGGGCCAAGGGCGGCTCGCCGCATGACGTGACGGTGGTCATCCTGGACCGGCCCCGGCACACCGGCCTGATCGCCGACGTCCGTGCGGCGGGCGCCAGAATCAAGCTCATCACCGACGGGGACGTGGCTGGAGCGATCATGGCGGCCCGCGACGGCACCGGCATCGACCTGCTGCTCGGCACCGGCGGTACGCCGGAGGGCATCATCGCCGCCTGCGCGATCAAGTGCCTGGGCGGAGTCATCCAGGGCAAGCTCCAGCCCCGCGACGACGCGGAGCGCAGCCGCGCGGTCAACGCGGGCCACGACCTTGACCGGGTGCTCACCACCGACGAGCTGGTCGACTGCGACGACGCGTTCTTCGCGGCCACCGGGATCACCGACGGCGAGCTGATGGCGGGAGTGCGGTACCGGGCAGGCGGCGCCACCACGCACTCTCTGGTGATGCGGGCGCGCTCGGGCACCATCCGCAATATCCGCAGCGAGCACCAGCTGTGGAAGCTCAACGCCTACAGCGCCGTCAACTTCGACGGCGACTGACCTGCGAGATCGCTGGCCGCCACCCCGGCCGCAGGCCATCCGGTTACCGGCCCCGGCCGCCCCGGCCGCAGGCCATCTGATTACCGGCCCCGGCCACCCCGGCGCAGCGAGCCGAACCAGCCGCCGCCACGGCGCGGCCGGACGATCCGCACCCGGCCGGCCAGCGCCAGGGTGCGAACCTCGATCACCGGCACCCCGGCCGGGTGCTGCGGCGGGGCACTGGTGGGCTGCCTCCGGCCGAAGCCGGCCGTCTCCGTCATCACCACGGCGATGCCATCGGGAATGATCAGCTCCACGTGGCCGCCGATCGCCGTCGCATAGATGGTGACGTGCCGGCTCTGCAGCAGTGCCTCGCGCAGGTCGAGGACGACATCGCCGAATACCGCCGTCACCGCGAGGCTCTCCGGCACGACCCAGCGCCCGGCCCGGCGCTCCCGGGCGAATATCCCGGATACCGACCGCCGGGCGTCGACCCGGATCGGCTGGGCCGAGGGCACCACGAGGTCAGCGGTCAGCGCGGTGAGATCGCCGAGGGTACGGGCGGAGTAAGCACGCTCGGTCCGTTCAGCGTGCTCGCCGAGGGTGAGCCGGCCGTCGGCGGCAGCATCGGTGAGCACGGCTACTACGCGCTCCCGGTCGGCGTCAGAGGCCCGCAGGTCGCGCGGAGGCGGACGGGATGCCACACGCCCGACGATACCGGACCGCGCCGGGGGGCCCGCTGCTCAGGAGCCGGGCCGCCGCGGCGTCAGGAGGTCCAGGTGTCGCCGTAGTCGCCGGTGCCTATCTCCATTACCTCGCCGGTACTGCCGGTGAAATACAGATGGCCGTGCCCGTCACCCCACGCGACCATTGACGGCGCGCCGGTGGCGGGTCCCTTGTTGATGGTCTTCCACGGCCCCCATTTACCGTCCCAGCGGATCGCCTGGACGACTCCGTTCTTGCCGAGCCCCGCTACGACCGTGAAGCCGTTGGCCCAGCGAACGGAGGATAGCGGGGAGGTAATGTCCCCGCCCAGGTTCTTCATGTCCGGCTCCTTCGGTTTCCCCAGCGCTGCGGACATCGCAGCCCGGCTCGCAAATTTCGCCAGGTCGCGATCGATTGACCCGCTGATCGCGTACTGGTGCATTGTCCACGTCTGCCACGGCGCGGGCACCTGCGGCCGGCCCGCCTGGGAGGAGGGATCGGCGATCCACAGCGGGTAGTCGCCGAGCCGAGCGGTGTTCCCCGCCTCGGCGAAGGACAGGAAGGTGTACACCACCGGCCGCCGGCCGGTCTTCTTGTGCAGCTCCGCGGTCACCTCGGCGCACCAGTTATCGACGGCCCGCGGCGCCAGGCCATCCGTGACCTCGATGTCCAGGGCGATGCCGTCCGCGTTGCGCAGGCCGAGCCGCTCAATCTCGGTGAGGAAGAACGAGACGCTCTCGGTGGCGCTCACCGAGGGATGCCCGAACAGGTAGCCGATCCGCACTTTCTTCTTCCGGAGCAGATAGGACCAGTCATCGGCGGCGTCCGGGTTCACGTACCTGAGACCGTCCGGCTGGAGTTCAGTGATCTTGACAGCCGCCCAGGTGATGATCCCGGCCTCTGCTTTCCACTGATCCGGCCGGCCCTGGAAGCTGGAGACATCGACGCCGTGCAGCATTTTCGCTCGTGGTCCTTTCGGTTACTCCTCGCAGCCATATCACCACGGCCCGGCCATTAGGCATGGCGCGACCATATCGCGGTTCCCGGCCGTTCGGCGACCTTTCGGTGCGCGCTGGAAGTCCGGCCCGACTCGGGAGTTTCCGGTGCTCATCGGACTGTACGGGCTCCGCCACGCGCCGTTTCGGCGGCCGGATACGCTGCTTTCAGCGAGGCATTCGCCGACTCCGGCCCGGCCGGCCGCCGCCTCCGGCCCGGTCACGCACAGCTTCCGGGCCGGTCAGCGCGGCTTCCGGGCCGGTGGCGCGCCGCCGCGCTGGCCTTCGCCTCCGCGACTTCCGGCCGGTTGCCTCGGCCTGTTAGTTTGGGGAAAGCAAATATTTGACTCGGGCGGACGGGAGATCGCGCGTGGGCGAGTCTTCGAACGGCAACGCGGCGCTGACGGCCACCCCGGCGGACGGGCTCAGCAACGACGGCTACAAGTGGGTAGCGCTGTCGAACACGACGCTGGGCATGCTGGCGGCGACCGTCAACGCCTCGATCGTGATCATCTCGCTGCCGGCCATCTTCCGCGGCATCGACCTGGACCCGCTCCAGCCGGGCAACGTCAGCTACCTGCTCTGGATGCTGATGGGATACCTGGTTGTCTCGGCGGTCCTGGTCGTCACCCTGGGCCGGCTCGGCGACATCTATGGCCGGGTCCGGATGTACAACATGGGCTTCGCGATCTTCGGGATCGGCGCCCTGGCGTTGCCCTTCGACCCGTTCACCGGGTCGAGCGGCGCGCTGTGGCTGATCGGCTGGCGAGTCGTCCAGGCCACCGGCGGGGCCATGCTGATGGCCAACTCCCCCGCGATCCTGACCGACGCGTTCCCCTCGAACCAGCGCGGCACCGCGATGGGCATCAACCAGGTGGCCGGCATCTCCGGCATGTTCATCGGCCTGATCCTGGGCGGCGTGCTCGCCGCGATCAACTGGCGGCTGGTTTTCCTCGTTTCCGTGCCGATCGGCATCGGCGGCACAATCTGGTCCTACCTGAGCCTGCGCGAGACCGGGATCAGGACCAAGGCACGCATCGACTGGCTGGGCAACATCACCTTCGCGGTCGGACTGATCGCCCTGCTCACCGGCATCACCTACGGAATCCAGCCCTATGGCGGGCACCCGATGGGCTGGACCAGCCCGGTCGTGCTCACCGGCCTGATCGGCGGAGTCGCGCTGCTGATCGCGTTCTGCTTCATCGAGCAGCGGGTCGACAGCCCGATGTTCGACCTGAAGCTGCTGCGGATCCGCGCGTTCGCGGCCGGCGGTGCGGCCACCCTGCTCGCCTCGATCGCCCGCGGCGGCCTGCAGTTCATGCTGATCATCTGGCTGCAGGGCATCTGGCTGCCGCTACACAACTATCTCTTCAAGGACACCCCGCTCTGGGCGGGTATCTACCTGCTGCCGCTCACCTGCGGATTCGTCGTGTCGGGACCGGTATCCGGCTGGCTGTCCGACAAGCACGGCGCGCGCGCTTTCGCATCGGGCGGCCTGCTGGTCTCGGCCGCGGCCTTCGGCGGCCTGATCCTGCTGCCCACCGACTTCAAGTACGCGATGTTCGCGATCCTGATCTTCGTGGCCGGCGCGGGGATGGGCCTGTTCTCCGCCCCGAACGCGGCCGCGATCATGAACAGCGTCCCGGCGAAACAGCGCGGCGCCGCCTCGGGCATGCTGGCCACCTTCCAGAACTCCGGCTTCGTGCTGTCGATCGGCATCTTCTTCTCACTGATGATCGCCGGGCTGGCCAGCACGCTGCCGAAATCGCTCAGCAGCGGGCTCATCGCCCAGGGCGTGCCGGCCGGCACTGCGCATCAGATCAGCCAGCTGCCGCCGGTGGGCAGCCTGTTCGCCGCGTTCCTCGGCATCAACCCGGTGCACCAGCTGCTCGCCCCGACCGGCGTGCTCCAGCATCTTCCGGCCGCCAGCGTGGCGCGGCTGACCGGCCATCATTTCTTCCCCGAGCTGCTCTCCGGGCCGTTCCACCACGGGCTGGTGATCGTCTTCAGCACGGCCGTGCTGCTGCTGGTGATCGCCGCGGGTGCCTCCGCCATGCGGGGCGGCCGGTACATCCACGACGAGCAGCCGGTGATCGCGGTCGCACCGGGCCTGGCCATTGCGGCACCGGCGAGCCTGGCCGACCAGAACAGCACGGCCAGCGAGAACGCCACCGTCGGCGGGAACGGCACGGCCGGCGGGAACGGCACGGCCGGCCAGAACGCCGCGGCCGGTGAGAACGGCAGCGGCGGGACGAACGGCGACCAGCGGGGCTCGCCGGTCGCGGGCGTCGGCGGGAGCCGCGGCACGCCCGAGTGAGCTCAGGGCCGGTAACGCTCGCGGGCCGCGTTACCGACCGGACAGCCGCCCGCAGGCCGGCGGCATGCGCCGGTGTCGCACAGGCGGCAGATCCAGCGGGTGGCACCCGGCCCGCGGATCAGCCCGGCCAGCACCTTTCCGGCCAGCTGATCGAAGGCTTCGCGCTCGGCCGGCGATAGCGCGCCGAGCGCGCCGTCGAGCACCCCGGCGCGCGCGGCCGCGACCTGCTGAGCGGCGCTCTCGCCCGCGTCCGTCAGGGAGATGGACGCGGAGCGCCCGTCGGCCCCGGGGCCGCGCCGCACGTACCCGGCCTGCTCCAGCCGGTCAAGCAGCCGGACCGTGCCCGATGAGGTGAGGCCGAGCACCTGGCGGAGCAGGTCGACCGATGGCCGGTCCAGGAAGTGCAGCAGCGCCGAGAGCGCCGCGGCGGCCGATTCCGGGCGGCCGCCGGCGTCCGCCATGGCATCGGCCGTGCGGTCGGCGATGACCAGCGAGAGCGCGCCAAGCAGATTCGCCGTCCGGTCGAGCGCCACGCGGGCCGTCAGGCGAGATCGTAATCGAGCGTGAAGGTCCCGCCCGGCTGCCCGCTGGCCGCGACGGCGGTACCGGTGCCGCGGAGCCCGCGCAGTTCGCCGGTGCCCGATCCCGCCACGACCTGGACCGCAGTCCGGGCCGCCCCGTCCTCGAACGCGCCATTGGCGTGCAGCACGAAGCTGCCGGAGCGCCCGCCCAGCCGCCCGACGATGCGCTCCAGGCCCGTGTACGCGGCCGTGCCGTCCTCGCGATAGAACATCACGGTCTCCGACTTACCGGTGGCCTCGAGGTCCCCGGTGTAGCCGAACGCCATGCTCGCCTTGGTCAGCTTCTCCTTGCCGTCCAGTTCCTCGTAGGTGTTCTCGTCCCAGGACGTGACCTTGAACGTGCTCTCCGCGCGTTCCGTCATCGCGGTCCTCCTTCACGAGTGACCAACATGTGTGTGCGTCACACATTAGTGTAAGTACTACCGCGGAAACGAGCCCGGCGGGGCCCGCGCAAAAGCCGAGTCGGCCGCAATCCGGCGCTGCGGCAGGCTGAGCCGCTCGCCGAAACCGGCCGTTACAGCTCGCCGATTACGCTTCCGCCGCTGGCCAGAGCCGTCCGCAGGACGTTCTCCGCCGCGTCGATCGCGGCGCGGGCGAGAATCGCGTGCGTATGCGCCCGGTCGAGTTCGCCGAGGCCGATGCAGTCGTAGGCGACCCTCGCATCATGCGTGGCCTGCTGCAGCTGGCGGGCCGCCTCGGCCACATCGACGACGTCATGGCCCGGTTCTGCGATGCTCATGTTCCCCACATCCTCACCTTGCCTGGCGGACCTCCCGGCGCGAACCGGCGGGCCGTGGCTGATGCCCGGCATCTACCCCGGCGGACCGCGGCCATGCACCAATCCGGTCGCAGCGCTCCCCCGGCCGCAGGTATGCCGAGGATGTCAGCCGGCGGCCGTCTGCGGCACTCCGGGCGGCCGGCGCCGCAGGGCGTGCCGCTCGCGTTCGCCGCGGCGCGATCTACGATTGGCATCGTCCGACCGCCCCGCACGAGGATGTGCACAGAATGCCCGAGTTCAGCTACACCGACCTGCTGCCACTTGGTCCGGACAGCGCCGAGTACCGCCTGGTCACGGCGGACGGGATCAGCACCGGACGGTCGTTTGGCCGGGATTTTCTGGAGATTGAACCGGATGTCCTGTCAGCGCTGACGGCAGCGGCCATGCGCGACATCGCCCATTTGCTGCGGCCCGGCCACCTCCGGCAGCTCCGCTCGATCCTGGACGACCCCGAGGCCAGCGGAAACGACCGCTTCGTCGCACACGACCTGCTGAAGAACGCGTGCATCGCGGCCGGCGGCGTGCTGCCCATGTGCCAGGACACCGGCACCGCGATCGTGATGGGCAAGCGCGGCCAGCACGTGCTCACCGACGGGCGCGACGAGGAGCACATCGCCCGCGGCATCTACGACGCGTACACGACGCTGAACCTCCGCTATTCGCAGCTGGCCCCGCTGACCATGTGGGACGAGCGCAACACCGGCACGAACCTGCCGGCCCAGATCGAGCTCTACGCGACGGCGGGCGGCGAGTACAAGTTCCTCTTCATGGCCAAGGGCGGCGGGTCGGCGAACAAGTCGTTCCTGTACCAGCAGACCAAGGCGGTGCTGAACCCCGCGTCCATGCTCGCGTTCCTGGAGGAGAAGATCCGCTCGCTGGGCACTGCCGCCTGCCCGCCGTATCACCTGGCCATCGTCATCGGCGGGACCAGCGCCGAGTACGCGCTGAAGACCGCGAAGTATGCCTCGGCCCGCTACCTGGACACGCTGCCCGCCGCGGGCACCGCCGCCGGGCACGGGTTCCGCGATGCCGAGCTTGAGCAGCAGGTCCTGGCCATCACCCGGCGGACGGGCATCGGCGCGCAGTTCGGCGGCAAGTACTTCTGCCATGACGTGCGGGTGATCAGGCTGCCCCGGCACGGCGCGTCCTGCCCGGTCGCGATCGCGGTGTCGTGCTCGGCCGACCGGCAGGCGCTGGGCAAGATCACGAAGGACGGCGCGTTCCTGGAGCGGCTGGAGACTGACCCGGCGCAGTACCTGCCGGAGACGACCGACGACGAACTGGATGACGACGTGGTCCGGATCGACCTGTCCCGGCCGATGCCGCAGATCCGCGCCGAGCTGTCCAGGTACCCGATCAGGACCCGGCTCGCGCTGACCGGGCCGATGGTGGTGGCCAGGGACATCGCGCATGCGAAGATCGCGGAACGGCTGGCGGCGGGCCAGCCGATGCCCGCTTACCTGCGAGATCACGCCGTTTACTACGCCGGTCCGGCCAAGAAGCCGGAGGGCTACGCGTCCGGGTCGTTCGGGCCGACCACGGCGGGCCGGATGGACTCCTACGTCCGGGAGTTCCAGGCGGCCGGCGGGTCGCTGGTGATGCTGGCCAAGGGAAACCGGTCAGCCGCGGTCACCGCCGCCTGCCGCGAGTACGGCGGCTTCTACCTGGGCTCGGTCGGCGGCGCCGCGGCGAAGCTGGCCCAGGACTGCATCACGAAGGTCGAGGTGCTCGAGTACCCCGAGCTGGGCATGGAGGCCGTGTGGCGGATCGAGGTCCGCGACTTCCCCGCGTTCATCGTGGTGGACGACAAGGGCAACGACTTCTTCGCGGACGTGACCGGGCCGCAGACTCCGGTGCTGACCATCGGGTCAGCTCCGGCCTAGGAGGCGAGCATCATGCCAGCTGGCAGCTCAGGATTCCGGATCGAGCACGACTCGATGGGCGAGGTCGAGGTGCCCGCCGATGCGCTCTGGGGCGCCCAGACCCAGCGAGCGGTGCAGAACTTCCCGATCTCCGGCGAGGCCCTGCACAGAGACCTGATCAGGGCGCTGGCCTCGATCAAGGGCGTCGCGGCGACGGTCAATGCCGGGCTCGGCGTGCTGGACGCCGAGATGGCGGCGGCGATCCATGATGCGGCCTCGGAGGTCGCCCAGGGCGGTCACGATGACCAGTTCCCGCTCGACGTGTTCCAGACCGGGTCGGGAACCTCCAGCAACATGAACGCCAACGAGGTCATCGCCGCGCTGGCCGGCCGCAGGCTAGGCCGCCCGGTCCACCCCAATGATCACGTCAACGCGTCGCAGTCATCCAACGACGTCTTTCCCTCGGCGATCCACCTCGCGGCGGCCTGGATGATCAAGCGGTCCCTGCTGCCCGGGCTCGATCACCTGGCGGCCGTGCTTGAGGCCAAGGCGGCGGAATTCGCTGAGGTAGTCAAGAGCGGCCGTACGCACCTAATGGACGCCACGCCGGTGACCCTGGGCCAGGAATTCGGCGGATACGCAGCCGCCGTGCGCCATGCCGCTGAGCGGGCGGCCGCCGCACTCCCCGATATCGGCGAGCTGCCGCTCGGGGGCACGGCGGTCGGCACCGGGCTGAATGCGCCGCCCGGATTCGCCCCGGCAGTGATCGCCCGCCTCGGTGCCGACCTGGACCTGCCGCTGACCGAGGCGCGGAACCATTTCGAGGCGGCCGGGGCGCGGGACGCCCTGGTCGCGGCCAGCGGGGTCCTGCGCACGACGGCGGTATCGCTGTTCAAGATCTGCAATGACCTCCGCCTGATGGGCTCGGGCCCGCGGACCGGGCTGGCCGAGATCGCGATACCCGACCTGCAGCCCGGATCGTCAATCATGCCGGGCAAGGTCAACCCGGTGATCTGCGAGGCCGTCTGCCAGGTCTGCGCCCAGGTCATCGGGAACGACGCGGCGGTCGCGTTCGGCGGCGCGGCGGGCAATTTCGAGCTGAACGTGATGATGCCCGTCATCGCGCGGAACCTGCTGGCCTCGATCAGCCTGCTGGCCGCCGCTGCCCCGCTGCTGGCCGACCGCTGCGTGGCCGGAATCACGGCGGACCCGGTCCGGCTCCGGCACCTGGCTGAGTCCTCGCCGGCCATCGTCACCGCGCTTAACCCCTTCATCGGATACGAGGCTGCGGCCGCGGTGGCGCACGATGCCCTGGCCACCGGCCGGACCATCCGGGACGTCGTGCTCGAACGGGGGCATGTGGCCCGCGGGGATCTCACCGAGGCCCAGCTCGACGCGGCACTTGACGTGCTCGCGATGGCCCGGCCCGGCCGGGCGTAACTGACCTGGCCGGCCGGGCGTAGCTGACCTGGCCCGCCCTCCATTCCATGATCCCGAAGGATTCGCGTCATATCCGACGCGGATCCTTCGGGATATGAGCCAGCGGCGCCAGGATGACGCCAGATCGCCGCCTTCCGGCCGCCGGCGGACTGCTCAGGTAACTGGGACGAATTCACAGGGACCTCACAGGAAACTCCCGGGAGGATGCCGGTATGGTCCCGGCATGCACGGTGTCGTGAGAGCTGGCTGGCTGCTCGCCGGACGGTATCGCCTGGAAGCCCCGATCGGCCGCGGCGCCATGGGCGTGGTGTGGCGCGGCCGGGACGAGCTGCTGGAGCGGGCGGTCGCGGTCAAGGAAGTCCGCGTCCCCGCCACGGTCAGCCAGGATGATGCCGAGATCGTCTACCAGCGGACGCTACGCGAGGCCAGGACCGCGGCCCGGCTGAACCACCCGGGGGTGGTGACGGTCTTCGATGTGGTGGACGAGAACGGCAGCCCGTGGATCGTGATGGCGCTGGTGCAGGCGCGCGCCCTCGACCGGATCGTTACCGAGGATGGGCCGCTCCCGCCGCTGGCCGCTGCCCGCGTGGGCGAGTGCCTGCTCAGCGCGCTGCGCTGCGCGCACTCGGCGGGAGTGCTGCACCGGGACGTGAAGCCGAGCAACGTACTGATCGACGCCGACGGCGGCGCCGTGCTGACCGACTTCGGCATTGCCACGTTCGAAGGGGATCCGGGGCTGACCCAGGTTGGCATGGTCATCGGCACGCCAGGATTCACCGCCCCGGAGCGCCTCCGCGGCCACCCCGCTACGCCGGCCTCTGACCTCTGGTCGCTGGGCGCCACGTTGTACGCGGCCGTGGAAGGCCGTGGTCCCTTCGACCGCGCTGGCGGACCCGCGGCGGTCATGGCCGCGATCGCCAGCGAGAATGCGCCCCGTGCTCCGTCGGCCGGCCCGCTCATGCCGGTGATCGACGCCTTGCTGTGCGCGGACCCGGACGCGAGGCCGGACGCGGCCACGGCGGCCAGGCTGCTGACCGAGGCGGCAGAAGGCGCGCAGGCGGGCCACGGGCTGCCCGGCTATCCGTGGCCCTATGGCATCGCGGGCGCGGCCCGCCCGGGTGGCGGGACCTGGTCGGGCGGCCGGCGCCCGGCCCGGCTGACTTCGATGACCCGGCCGGCTTCGGCGACCCTGGCCTCGGTGACCCAGACAGCCTCAGGAACCCGGACGGCACCGGTAACCCAGCCGGCCTTAGTGACCCGATCGGCACTCGGTAACCCGGCGGCCTTGGTAACCCGGCCGGCCTCGGTAACCCGGACGGCCTTGGTAACCCGGCCGGCCTCGGTAACCCGGCCGGCCTTAATGACGCAGAGGGCCTCAGGGACCCGGCCGATCTCAGTGACCCAGACAGCCTCAGTGACCCAGACGGCCTAGGCGGGGATGCCACTACCGCCGCCTATCCGCTTCCGGCCGGCTCGCCGGCGCCGGCCGGCCGCCCCGCGTTCCGCACCGCGGGCGCAGGGCCGGGTGCGCAGCCGGCCGCGGGCGAGGCGCAGCCGCCGAGCTCCGCGGGCCCGCGGACTCTCCTGGACCTGCCGGCCGGCCCCGGTATGCCTGCCTCCCCCGGTGCGGCCGCCTCCCCCGGTGCGACCGCCTCCCCCGGTGCGGCCGCCTCCCCCGGTGCGGCCGCCTCCTCCGGTGCGGCTGCCTGCCCCGCACCTGCCTCCTCCGGTGCGGCTGCCTCCTCCGGTGTTCCTGCCTTCCCCGGTGCGCCTGCCTTCCCCGGTGCTGCCTTCGCCGACCTGCCTCAGTTCGATGGCCAGTCTCCGCACCCGCCGGACCTGGCCGATCCATGGAGTGGGCGCACCGGCCCGCCGCCCGGCCAGGCCCCGGCTGCTCCGCTCGGCCCGCGGCCCCGGCAGGGCCGGGCCCTCGCGGCTGGCCTCGCTGCCCTGGTCGTCCTGGTGGCGGGCTTGCTGATCGGGCTGGCCAATGCCAACTCCGGCGGTCAGTCCGCGCAGGGAGCCGCCGGACTCAACCTCGGGACGAGCGGCGGCCAGGCGGCCGATAACGCAGTCAGTCACACCGGCGGCCAGGCGGCCGCGGCGCCGGCCGGTCATCATCATCCCGCCGCCGCACCAGGCCCCAGCGGAACGAACGGCGCCACGGCCGGAACCGGAACAGCCAGGCCCGGCCCCAGCACCAGCCCCCGCACCAAGCCTGCGCCGAGTGCCACCCCCAGCCCGTCGCCGACCAGTTCGACCACCGCCTGCCCGCCGGCCGGCTACCGCTGGTACAGCGTCTCCGCCGGCAGCGGCGCGACGGCGGGATTCACGATCGCCATTCCCGATACCTGGCAACCGGCGACGCAAGGCCTGATCACGTACGTGACCAGTCCGGCAGCACGCACCCGGGCAGAAATCAACCTGAGGCCGTTCGCCTTCACCGACCCGGTCCGCGAGGCCAGGCTGCAGCAGCGCCAGGCGATCCGGCGGGATCGGTTCCCCGGCTACGTGCTCCTGGGCATCGTGCCGGGGACCTTCCAGGGCGCGCCCGACGCTGTCTGGCAGTTCAGCTGGCGGCGGCCGGCCGGCGGCCGGATGTCCGTCCTCGATCTCCTGGTCAGGCTCAATACCAGTGCGGGCGAGCAGTCGTACGCACTAAGCATTTCCGCGCCGAAGCCAGGCGCGGCGGCGGCGCAGGCGATTTTCCAGCAGATGCTGCAAACATTCAAGCCCGCGCCGTAGCAGACTGGCCCTCCCCGGCCGCCGGGGAGGGCCAGCGCTGGGCCACTAGAGCTGGGCCACTAGAGCTGGGCTGGCTAGCCCCGCCTGCCGGCGCCCCTGACCCGGAAGTACATCGTCGGGTGCCACCACACAGTCAGCCGGTGCCAGCCGACCACGGTGCCGAAATGCAGCGCACCGAGCGTGTAGCGATGCCCGCCGACTAGCTCGACGTGACCGGTTCCGTAGAAAGCGAGGTCACCCTTCTTGGCATGCCGCCTGCCCACCCGGATCAGCCGGCCTGAGGACAGCATGTCGATCGTGTCCCGGCCGAAATACAGGCCCTGGTGCCGGTAGGCGGCCATAACGAGCCCGGAGCAGTCAAAGCAGCCGCCGGTGCCGCCCCAGCAATAGGGCTTGCCCCGCTGGTGCGCGGCCCAGATGTACGCGGACAGGCGCCGGGAGCGGTGGCGACGGGCGCGGCTGCCCGCCGCACTGGCGACCGCCGTACGGGCGCCCGCGGCCGCTGTGCTGACCGCCGCCGCCCGGGTCGTGGCCGTCGCCTGGAAGGTGGCCGCCTCGCTAGCGGCGGCCGCGGCTGGCCGGGCCGTCGCCGCGTGGGCGGCCGCCGGGTGGGCGGCCAGTACCGGAAGGACAACCGCGACAGCCAGGAACGGAATCGTGAGCGCACGCTTGAACGTGAGCAACATGGTTTTCCCTCTCACCTAGTACGAGCCGGTCGCGAGCTCGTGATCCCACGCGCCACAGGGAGATCCGTAGAGGTCCCTGATGTAGCCGAGCCCCCAGCGGATCTGAGTAGCGGGATTCGTCTGCCAGTCAGCGCCGGCGCTGGCCATCTTCGATCCGGGCAGCGCCTGCGGGATACCGAAGGCGCCGTCGGCGTTCTCGGCCGCCGGGTTCCAGCCGCTCTCCCTGGTCCACAGGTCGTTCAGGCAGCCGAACTGGCCGGCCGACCAGCCGTAGGAACCGAGCATCGCCTTCGCGATCCGCTGTGGTGATCCCGATGACCGGGCCGGCCGCGTGGCCTGCACCGTCTGCCGCGCCGCTGCGGCCCGTCGCGCGGCGGCGCGGGCCGCCGCCCTCCGGGCCCGCCGGGCGGCGGCATGCCGGGCCTCGAGCGCGATCCGCCCGTCCTGGTCCGCCATGAACTCGGATTTGAAGATCAGCGGCTGAGCGCCAATCCGCCCGTCGGCGTCACCCGGCGTTCTGGCCGGGCCGGATGCTGCGGTGGCATTCGCCGCGGCCCCGGTCAGTCCAGCCGGCCCGGCCCGCCGGTCGGCCGTAGTGGCCAGGCCCGGCGCAGCGGGGACGAACGATCGCCTAGCCGAGTTGGCCGATGCGGCCGATGCGGCGGATCCCGCCGTCTGCGGCGCCGATTCTCGTTGCGTTGCGGCCCCGCGCTGGGCCGGCGCGCCCGCCGTGCCCGTGCCTGCGGGCACTCGTCCCGCGGGTTCCGGACCCGCGGTAACCATGACTACGGCCGCCGAGGCGACCGCTGCCACCGCTACCGCGGAGCTTGCCATTCCGATTGTGAGTCTTGCCGATTTTTTCCCGTGCTTAGCAGGGAGATGGGACAAGATGTGCCCTTGATCGGGCGTGCAACGCACGCTCGTCCGCCACCCCGGACACCGCCGGGCTGCGCAAGAGCGCTGGCCGGCCGCGGCGCGCGGGCGTGACGCGGGTCAGGGCGACGGGCTACGGAAGAGTAACCGCCACGCGCGCAGGGTGCTGTCCGGGACTCCACTCTGCCGGACGAATGAGTGGTTCGTGCCCACAATCGCCATTGTCACCGTATGACGTAAATCACAACTCGGAGAGCCCAAGTCGTCATTTTCGCGCTCAACAGCCTCCCCACCTGGCATTGCAGCTTCTGCCGCCGCAGTCGTGAACTGAGCGGGCAGTAACGTGAGAGTAACAGTTCCAATCTGAATAGTCACGCGCAGTCATGAACATAACCCGCGGTAATCCAGTCGCTGACCATGTACCTGGTTACGAAAAGTAGGTAATTTATCGTTTCTTAATCATCCGCAGGTAGCCGCGTGTCCAGCCACGCCGCGCTCGCGGGCCACCCCGGATCGGGCCGCCGCCGGTCAGTACCAGCCGTGCCCTTCCCAGAACGCCCAGGCGCTGCAGGGGTCGCCGTAGCGGCCCTGTATGTACCCCAGGCCCCACTTGATCTGCGTGGCCGGGTCCGTCTGCCAGTTGGGTCCGGCGGTGGCCATCTTGGATCCTGGCAGGGCCTGCGGGATCCCGTACGCGCCGCTGGCGTTCTCCGCGTTGTAACGCCAGCCGCTCTCGCGGCTCCAGATGTTGTTCAGGCATCCGTAGTAGGTGCCCGGCCTCCAGCCGAACGACGAGAGCATGTTATAGGCGATGGACTGGGCCGTTCCCGGATCGGGCGGCGGCGCGCTCACGGTCACCGGGACGCCGGGAGACGATCCGGACGGGTCCGGTGACGTGATCGTGGCCGGCCTGGTCGCGAGCTTGGGCGAACCGACCAGGTTAAGCGTCCTCGTCGCGGCGTCCATCAGGATCATGTGCTGGCGATCCTGCTCCAGCAGGGCCACGGAATGGCTGGCCGGGATACCGGCCACCACGAGCGCCGTGGGGTCGCCGCCGCCGCTTGACCGCGCCAGGTAGGCGGCGCCGGCACCAGCGGATCCGGCCACGAATACGGCTATCACGAGTAGGAAAACGCCGGTCCGCTGGCGCTTGCGCGCCCTCGCGGGGCCAGGCTTCCGGTGTCGTGACAATGCAGTCCTTCCGTCGGCCAAACACGCGGAGCCGAACGCTCAGCGCGCGGACCGCTGCGGTACAGGGCAGCGAGTCGCGTGACGGTCAGGCCCCTATGTATAGCCAGGCCAGCCGGATCCTCAGCGGCAAATCCCGCCCGCTTCTGAGCCCTGCTCCGTTGCGGCACTACCTTGCCAGAAACGAGCGCGGCGATCGCGGTGATTCGGCATAAAAAGCTGTGCCGGCGTGGCGCGATTAGCGCTGCGCGGATCACAGTTTGGCAATACGTAATGGAACAATTACTATCCGTAAGACGGCCCATCCTGTGATCACCGCTGTTACACCGGGCCGCCGCGGCGACACGCCGGCGACTACCGGAGACCCGCGGCCGGGGGCTAGTTTTCAACCATGGCCGACAGCAAGAGCCGAACCCGCCAGGCGGGCTGGAACCTGGGCACCGGTGACCCGGCGACCGTGCTCGCCGAGGCCAGGAAGGCCCTGTTCGTGATGGTGGGGTTCCTCGCCATCCTGTGGATCGTGCAGATCGCCAACTGGGCGGACCACTACCAGCTCACCGACAGCTACGGCATCCGGCCGCGCGCCATCGGCAGCCTGCCGTACATCCTGACCGCGCCGTTCCTGCACTTCAGCTGGACGCACATCGAGGGCAACTCGGGACCCCTGTTCATCTTCGGCTTCCTGGCCGCCTACCGGGGGGTGACTAAGTTCTTCGGCGTGACCGCCCTGGTCATCCTGACCAGCGGCGTGGCCGCCTGGCTTTTCGAGAGTCCCGGATCGGTCGGCGCCGGGGCGAGCGGCGTGGTGTTCGGGTACTTCGGCTACATCATGGTCCGCGGGTTCTTCGACCGGCACCCGATCGACATGCTGATCGGCGCGGTGATGGCGCTCTGCTTCGCGTACCAGTTCTCGGTCCTGCTGCCGCAGCAGGGCATCGGCTGGCAGGCGCACGTCGGCGGCCTGGTCGGCGGAGTCCTGGCGGGCTGGATCTTCCGGGACCGGCGGACCGGGCCGCCCGGCCGGGCATCCGCGCGGCCGGGCACTCCCGGCGGGATAGGCCGGAAGACCACCGCGTATCCCGCCGATCCCGCGCGGGCCGAGTTGCACAAGCAGCTCGACGACCTCGGCCTCTGACCCCGTGCGGGCGGGCGGGCAGCACCGCTGGCGCGCGCGGTTTCCGGCCGGGCCGGGCCGCCGGACCAGCGACAGCGCCGGCGCCAGGCCGGCCGCCGCGCGCGGACCGGGCCGGCCGACGACGCTGTGGCGGCACCGGGACTTCATGCTGCTGTGGGCCGGGCAGTCAGTCAGCGAGCTCGGCTCATCGGTCACCTTGCTCGCCCTGCCACTCACCGCGGTGGTGGTGCTCAGGGCATCGGTTTTCCAGGTCGGCCTGCTGTCCGCGGCGACCACGGTGCCGTTCCTGCTGATCGCGCTGCCGGCCGGCCTGATCGTGGACCGGATCGCCCGGCGCGGGCTGATGATCGGCTGCGACGCGGCCCGGATGCTGATCATCGGATCGGTGCCGGTAGCGGCCGCGCTGGGCCAGCTAACGCTTTTCCAGCTTTACGCCGTCGCCCTGGCCACTGGCGTCCTCACCGTTTTCTTCGACGTGGCCTACCAGAGCTTCACCCCGGCGCTGATCGGCGTCGATCAGCTCCCCGATGGCAACGGCAAGCTCCAGGCGACGCAGGCGTTCGCCCAGGTCGCCGGGCCGGGCGTGGGCGGCGGGCTGTTCAGCCTGCTGGGCGCGGGCGCGCTCACCGCGGACGCGGTGTCATATGCCGTCTCCACCGTCTCGCTGCTGCTGATCCGCACCAGGGAACGGCCGGCCAGGCCCGAACGGGCGGCCGGGGCGGCGAAACCCCGGCTGCGCGCCGAGCTATTCGCCGGACTCAGCTTTATCGTCCATCACCCGGTGCTGCGCAAGATCGCGGCCTGCACGGCCACCGCGAACCTGTTCGTGGCGATGGCCATCTCGATTGAGATCATCTTTCTGATCCGCGTGCTGCATGTCCGGCCTGCCTATGCCGGCCTGCTGGTCGCGGTGGCCGGCCTGGGCGGCGTCGCGGCCGGAGTCCTGTCGGGGCGGCTGGCCCGCTGGATCGGCTCGGCCCGGATCATCTGGGTCTCCATGCTCGTCTTCGGCGCCCCCGGGCTGCTGCTGCCGCTGGCCGAGCCGGGCTGGCGGCTGTCGTTCGTCGTGGTGGCCGGGCTGGGCCTGACGTTCTCCGGCGTGCTCTACAACATCGCCCAGCTCAGCTACCGGCAGGCGATCTGCCCGCCCGGGCTGCTCGGCCGGCTGAACGCAGCCATCCGCTGGATCGTCTGGGGCACCCTGCCGCTCGGTGCCGTGATCGGCGGCACGCTCGGCTCGGTGCTTGGCGTGCGCCCGACCCTCTGGATCGGAATGGCCGGCAGCTGGGCCGCCGCGCTGTGGGTGCTGTTCTCGCCGCTGCGCGGCATGCGCGATGTCCCCCGGCCCGGCGAGGAGTATGGCGCCGGCTGGACGGCCCGGCCCCGGCCGGGCCGATCGCCCGGGCCGGGACGCCGCAGCGGGCGGGATGGCGCCAGGCCAGCGACTCAGGAGCCGTGATCATCATGTCCGTCGTCGATGCGCACCACCATCTCTGGGACCTGTCCGCGCACGACCAGCCATGGCTGGCCAGCGACCCGGAACTGGCACCGCTGCGGCGGAACTTCGCGCTGGCGGACCTGGCCGCCGAGGCGGCCGCCCAGGGCGTGACGGCAACCGTCCTCGTGCAGACGGTCAGCGAGCCGTGGGAGACGCCCGAGATGCTCGCCCTGGCCGCGACCGGCGGCCTGGTCGCCGGGGTGGTGGGCTGGACCGACCTGGAGGCCGCGGACGTGGCCGGCTCGCTCGCCGCGCTGCGGGCCCGGCCCGGCGGCGCCCGCCTGGTTGGCATCAGGCACCCGGTGCTGGTCGAGCCGGACGCGAGGTGGCTGGCCCGGCCGGCGGTGCGCCGCGGCCTGGCCGCGGTGGCGGCGGCCGGCCTGGCGTACGACGTGGTCGGGGAGCCGCGCCACCTGCCCGCCGCGGCGGAAGCGGCCGCGGCGCTGCCCGGCCTCCGGTTCGTGCTCGACCACCTAGGCAATCCGGACGTGACCGGCGAGCCGTCGCCGTCCTGGACGGCCGGGTTCCGGGCGCTGGCCGCGCAGCCGAACGTCGTCGCCAAGCTGTCCGGCATCCTGGGCGTCCCGGCCCGGGGCCCGGCCGGGACGGCGGAAACCCGCGGCCAGACAGATGTCGCGCACCTGCGGCCGTATTACCAGATCGCGCTCGATGCGTTCGGGCCGCAGCGGCTGATGTTCGGCTCGGACTGGCCGGTCAGTACGCTGTACGCGCGCTACCCGGACGTCCATGCGGCGGCGCGGTCGCTGACCGCCGGGCTCAGCCCGGCCGAGCGGGAAGCGATCTTCAGCGGCACCGCCCGGCGCGTCTACCAGCTGCCGCGGGAGTGAGGCCAGCCCGGCCGCCCTGGGCGGCAGCCCCCGGTTCCGGTTTACGGCCCAAGATATCCGCCGGCACCTGTCGATCTGGCCGCTCCCGTCCGTCGGACTTAGTGTCCAGTTCAAATTCCGGCCGCTAGGCCGGCAGGCACTCGGGAGCATTCCATGGCGAAGTTCGTGTATCTGTACACCGGCGGGCAGATGGCCGCGACGCCGGCGGAGCAGGAGAAGGCGATGCAGGAATGGGGGACCTGGTTCGGCACTCTCGGCGACTCAGTCGCCGAGATGGGGAACCCGTTCGGCGCCTCGGCCACCGTCAGCCAGAACGGCGTGGCTGATGGCGGCACGTCCCGCGCGGCCGGCTACTCGATCGTGACCGCCGACTCGCTCGATGACGCGTCGGCGAAGTCCACGGGCTGCCCGGTGCTGGCCAGCGGCGGGGCCGTCGAGATCTATGAGGCCATTGAGATGTAGCGGATCTGGCCCGGGCCGCGGTCACGGCCCGGGCCGCACCCGCTCCGCGCCGGAACAGTCTCCGCGCCCCCAGCGTTTCAGATATGACGGTATGCACGGGACCGGAGGCTAATGGCGCAGTGCATCACATGCGGGACAGAATTGCATCCCGATAGAGCGCGGAAATACAACTACTGCACGGCAGAAGAGTGCCAGCAGAAGAACTTCAAGGGCCTGGCCATGGTGGCTGTCGGCCTGAACAAGGCGGCCGAGGAGTTCCTCGTCCTCGATGACCAGACGCGCGCGGATCTTGCCGCCGGCAAATACCGTGACCAGCGGCGCGGCACGTTCGGACCGGCCCCGGCGGGGTCCCCTGGTCCCCGGCCCGTCCCCCGCGGCACCGGCCGCGCCGGCGGGCCGGCCCGGCCGCGGGAACGGGCCGGAAAGCCGGCCCCGGTCCGCAAGCCGTGGAGCCGGTCCCAGGAGAAACTCGCGCTGCTGTACAACGAGCAGGGAATGCGACCGGCCGAGATAGCGCAGAAGCTGGGCGTGCACAGTCAGCTGGTCACGCAGATCATCCTGGCCGCTAAGAACCGCGGGAAGTCCTAGGGCGACCAGGGGCCGGCCTGATGCGCGTCGAACGCGGCTACCGTCCGGCCCGGCACCCGCAGCCGCCAGGACCCGGTCATCAGCTCGGTGAGCCCGGCCATATCGATCGCGCTGAACCGGACGAGCGCCGCGGCGGCCGCCGCCGATGGTTTCCTGGCTCAGCCAGCACGGGCCACGACGATGGCCGGGGTCTGGCCGAGCAGGCCGATCCGGCGGGACGAGACCGCGAGCCGCTGCCTGCGCAGCCGGGCGATGAGAGCGTCCTCGTGGGTGGTGAGGAGGGCGGCCGTCCCCCCGTCCCGCAGCAAGTGCCGCGCGAGCAGCGTCGTCGCGTCGAAGAGCGCCAGCCGGCCGTCCACCTTGACCTGCTTGCCCCAGGGCATATTCCCGACCATGACCCTGGCGCTGACCCGCGGCGGCGGCCCGCGCCGGACATCGTGGGCGAAGACCCGGTGCCGGAGCTCGCCGGCGGCGGCCGGTGCGGCTCCCGCCCGCTGGCCGGTCAGCTGCTGGCGCGCCAGCAGCTCACCCGCCAGCCGCCGCCGTGCCAGTTCCACCGCGTGCTCGTCGATGTCGGAGGCGAAGACCGGCAGGCCGAGGTGAGCGGCCTCGGCCACGACGGTGCCGGTCCCGCAGAACGGGTCGTATACGCCCAGCCTCGTCACGGCCGGATCGGTATCGCGGATGGCGAGCCGGACCAGGGCGGCGGCGACGGTAGGGCGCAGCGCACCAGGACGGGCCAGCCCGCCGTCGCGCTTCCCGATCGGGCGGCTCCACAGGTTGAGGGCAATGTGGATCATCTCCGCATCGGCCTGAACCCGCAGGTCGACCGGGCTGCGCTGGGCCGCGCCGAGGTCAGCGCCCGGGAAGTGCGTGGCCAGGACCGGCGCGGGATCCCAGCCGGGGGAATCCCGCCAGCCGGGATTGCGGGCGGACAAGGTGACTGACCAGGGGCCGGACCAGTCCCCCGGGCGCGAAGCGAGGATATTCCGCACCCGCTCGGCGGCCGACGCGCACAGGACCGCGAAGCCGTCTTCGCTGGTGATCCGCTCCGGGCCGGCCACCAGCAGCCGCGCATCGTCGATGGTGCGGGCCCGCTCGCCCAGCGCCGCGGCCTCGGCGGCCGTCATGGCGACCACCAGGAAACGATCATCCGTACCCAGGACGTCTATCGCGGGCACGAGGCCGGCCGACTCCGCGGCGACGACATCGCCGAGGCCCTTGGTGAAATAGAGCACCAGCCGGACCAGGGCCGTCCCGCCCGGCGGGAACGCCGGTGATCTCATACTGCTCTCCTGCCCCGGCCCGGCCCGGCTGGCTCAGGTACCGGGGTCGTCTTGCTCTGGCTCGGCGGACGGCGGGTCGAAGTTGACCTCGATGCGCTGAAACCCCTTGCTGCGCTGCGCCTTGGCCTGCCGGGAGTACGCGCGCCGGTCCCCCATGGTCAGGATGACATTGTCGGTGAACGGGGTGAGCAGGGACCGGGGGTGCATCCGGCTGACCCGCACGACGTTGAGCTCCATGCACAGCAGGACGGTCATCGCGCTCAGGTAGAGGAACGCGAGCATGCCGAGAACCAGGGCGAAGACCGCGTTGGTGGCGCTGGCGTGCCTGACCACATGGTTGACGTAGATGACCCCGAAGGATTGCAGCAGCTGCCAGGTGACCGCGGCGGCGATCGCGCCCGGCGCCACATCGCGGATGGACAGCGGCCGGGCGGCCGCGAACCGGAACGCGAAGATGAACACGGAAACGTTGACGGCCACGGACGCCGCGAGCGCCACGAGCTTGAGGGCTATTCCGAGCGCGCCGGCCCCGCTGGTGCCCACGACGGACAAGGCCGTGGTGCCCAGGAACGCCAGCCCGGCCGTGGCCAGCAGCAGCACGCTGCGGCCGCGGGCCTTGAAGGGGTTCGGCCGGTTGTTGCGCGGCACCCCCCAGACCGTGTTCGTCGCGTACTGGAACGCTTGCGCCACGCCCAGGCCGCCGTATATCGACCCGACGATGCCGACGAACAGCCCGAGCAGCCCGCCGCCGATCTGCTTGGGCTCGGCGAGATCCTGGCTGATCACCGGAATCTGATCGAGCACCGAGGTGAGTACCTGGTGCTGCAGGCTGCCGTCGCCCGACAGGACAAAACCCAAGATTGTGGAGAGCAGTAGCAATAGCGGAAAGAGCGACACGAACGCGTAATACGTGAGCAGCGCGGCCAGGTAGGCACCGAAGTCATCGACGTACTTGTACAGCACCGCCAGCGGGAATCCCGCCCACGGATGCCTGCGCTGAAATGCGTCCAGCCGCCCGGAGACCGCCACGCCACCACCTCACTGGCCAGGGTGCCCACCCAGTACCGCGACCGGGAAGAACGAAACCGTACTGCTACCGCGGCGACCGCCATTGGTTCAGCGTCACCACTGACGTCACCAGCACCGGGCCGGACGGCTCCAGGAACACGACGCTCGCCGCTAGGCCGTCCGCAACCCAGATATCCCCGTCACCGACGGCGTCAAGAACGTGCTCGCCCGCTTAAGCGCGGGCCGATCTCAGCGGCGGGCCAGCCGCCGCTCCCCGCTGGCGCCCGGCTCGTAGGCCAGGCCGTAGTGCTTGAAAATCGCCTCCTCGTCGCTGGCCGGCAGCTCGCCGTCGGTGCCGATCGAGGGTGCGTCCTTCACCTGTTTCTTGTCGTAGCGGACATTGACGGATCCCGGGCTCACGGTCGCCTGGTCCAGGGGCACGAAGACGAGCCGGTGCCGGGTCGGCACGCCCACCCGGACCGTGCCGAACGACGGCAGGTCGGTGCCGGTGTCGACGTAGACGGCCTCCAGCTCGCCGATTTTGTGACCCTCGGCGTCAACCACGTCGTGGCCGCGCCAGTCCCGGATATTGGCCGCCTCGAACATGCTGGCCCTCGTCTCCCTGGTGCCGTATCTGCCCTGCCGCATAAGGCATACCCGGGCATGAGCGCCGCACTCGCGGCAACCCCGGCGGCGGGCGCCGCAGCAGCTGCCTGGCCATCACGACCCGCTGGATCTGGTTGGTGCCCTCGTAGATCTGGGTGATCTTCGCATCGCGCATCATCCGCTCGACCGGATAGTCGCTGACATACCCGTAGCCGCCGAGCAGCTGGACGGCGTCCGTGGTCACGTCCATGGCCACGTCCGAGGCGAAGCACTTGCAGGCCGACGAGAAGAACGTCAGGTCAGCACTGGCCTGGCCGGCCATGGCGCGCTCCGACCTGGCCGCGGCCGCGTAGGTGAGCTGCCGGGCCGCCTCGACCTTCATGGCCATGTCGGCGAGCATGAACTGGACGCCCTGGAATTCGGCCACGGCCTGGCCGAACTGCCGCCGCTCCTTGACGTAGCCGGTGGCGTAGTCGAGCGCGCCCTGGGCGATGCCGAGCGCCTGGGCGGCGATCGTGATCCGGGTGTGGTCCAGCGTGGCCAGCGCGGTCCGGAATCCGCTGCCCTCCGGGCCGATCAGCCGGTCGGCCGGGATCACGCAGTTGTCGAAGTACAGCTCCCTGGTCGGCGAGCCCTTGATGCCCAGCTTGTGCTCGGGCGCCCCGAAGGTGAACCCCGGGTCATCCTTTTCCAGCACGAACGCCGAGATCCCGGCGGCACCGGCGGCCGGATCGGTCACCGCCATCACGGTGTAGTACTTCGACACGCCGGCGTTGGTGATCCAGCGCTTGACCCCGTTAAGGATGTATGTCGCACCGTCCCGGACGGCGCGCGTCTTCATGGCCGCCGCGTCGGAGCCCGCGTCGGGCTCGGACAGCGCGTAGGAGAACATCGCGTCGCCGCGCGCGACCGGCGGCAGGTACCGCTGCCTGAGGTCCTCGGATCCGGCCAGCAGCAGCGGCACCGTGCCCAGCTTGTTGACCGCCGGGATCAGCGAGGATGACGCGCAGGCCCGGGCCACCTCCTCGATGACGATCGCGGTCGCGATCGCGTCGGCGCCGGCCCCGCCGTAGGCCTCCGGGATATGCACGGCCTGCAGGTCGGCCTTGACCAGTGCGTCATGAGCTTCCCACGGGAACTCGGCCGCCTGGTCGACCTGGGCGGCGTACGGGGCGATCCTGGCGTCGGCCAGCGCCCGGACCGACTCGCGCAGCGCTTCGTGCTCGGGCGGCAGGGCGTAGGCGGGAAAATCGAGGCTCATGACCCCGATGCTAGTTCGTCCCGGCCGGCCAGCCTGGCCCGCAGCGCCGCGCCCTTGCCCTGCGCGGTGTCCCGGAGCTGCTCCTGGAAGGCCACCATCCGCTCGCGCAGCGCCTGGTCGCCGACGGCCAGGATCCGGACGGCCAGCAGGCCCGCATTGCGGGCGCCGCCGACGGCGACCGTCGCCACCGGGATCCCGGCGGGCATCTGCACGATCGAGAGCAGCGAGTCGAGCCCGTCCAGGTGCGCGAGCGGCACCGGCACGCCGATCACGGGCAGCGGGGTCACCGCGGCCAGCATGCCCGGCAGGTGCGCCGCGCCGCCCGCCCCGGCGATGATCACCCGCAGGCCGCGGCCCGCCGCGGCCGTGCCGTAGCTGATCATCTCGTGCGGCATCCGATGCGCCGACACGACGTCGGTCTCGCACGGGACGGCGAACTCGGCCAGCGCCTCGACCGCCGCCGCCAGCACCGGCCAGTCCGAGTCGCTGCCCATCACCACGCCGACCAGCGGCTTGCCGCTCATGGCCACGCTCCCGTCCGCTCTCCGCGCCGCTGTCCGGCGGCCGCGTTTGCCCGCTATCCAGGCCGCCCGGCCTTCGGTGCCGGGGGTTGCGGCCGGCCCGGGCTTACGGCTGCTCCGTACCCTGGCTCAGGTAGCTGGCGGCGCGCCTGGCCCGGTCCGCGATCTGCGCCATGTCATTGCCAACCACGGTGACATGGCCGACCTTCCGGCCCGGCCGTACCACCTTGCCGTAGAGATGGACCTTGACGCCGGGATCGGCGGCCATCACGTGGATCAGCCGGTCGTGCAGGTCCGGATCATCGCCGCCGAGGACATTGACCATGACGGCGTGCCGCCCGGCCAGGCCGGGCGCACCGAGCGGCAGGTTGAGCACCGCGCGCAGGTGCTGCTCGAACTGGGAGGTCGTTGATCCGTCGATAGTCCAGTGACCGCAGTTGTGCGGCCGCATCGCCAGCTCGTTCACGAGGAGGCCGGCCGGGGTCTCGAACAGCTCGACCGCCAGCAGGCCGGTCACCCCGAGCTCGGCCGCGATCGTCAGGGCCAGCCGCTGCGCTTCCGCCTGGCGGCCCGGCGGCAGCCCCGGCGCGGGCGCGAGGACCTCGCGGCAGATCCCGTCCCGCTGCACGGTCTGCACCACCGGGTAGGCCGCGCCCTGGCCGGCCGGTGATCGCGCGACCAGCGCGGCCAGCTCCCGCTCGAACGCGACATGCTCCTCCGCGATCAGCTCGAGCCCGTGCGCGCGGGCATGCGCCAGCACCTCGCCCGCCGCGCCCGGCGTAGCGCACACCCACACGCCCCGGCCGTCGTATCCGCCGCTGACCGCCTTCAGCACGACCGGCCAGCCGCGGGCGGCGGCGAAGGCGGTGATGTCGCCGCTGCTGGCCACCGGGGCGAACCGCGGGCAGGCGATACCCAGCCCGGCCAGCCGTTCTCGCATCGCGCGCTTGTCCTGGGCGTAAAGAAGCGCGGCGGGTCCCGGGCGGACCGTCACCCCGGCCCGTTCCAGGGCGGCCAGCTGCGCACCGGGCACCTGCTCGTGGTCGAACGTGACGACATCGCAGCCCGCCGCGAACGCCAGCAGATCGGCGCCGCTGCGGTAGTCCCCGATGCTGGTGCCCGCGCACACCTGGGCCGCGCTCTCCCCGGCGTCGGCGGCCAGCACGCGGAATCCGATGCCCAGGCCGATGGCGGCCTGGCACGTCATCCGGGCCAGCTGCCCGGCGCCCACCATCCCGACGACGGGCTCGCCGCGGCGGGCAGCGGCGGGGGCGCCGATCCCGGCCGGGGCTCCGTCTGCCTGATTCGCCACCCGCCGTAGCCTACGAGGTGGCGGGCCCGGCGTTGCGCAGGCATAACCCTTTACTGCGAGTTGGGCTGTACTTTGGGTAGTACATTCAATTTCATAACTTGTTCATAACTGTCATCGCCCTGACGGCGCCGCGTGCGCCCGCCGACGCCGGAAGGACACCGCCGCCCCGTGAGCCTCGTCGCGGATCTGCACCGGCGATTCGCCACCCTGATCGCCGAGCTGACCAAGTTCGGCCTGGTCGGCAGCGTCGGGCTGATCGTCGATCTCGGCGGCGCGGCGCTGCTGCACGGCAAGGCCGGCTTCGGGCCGCTGATAGCCAAGATCATCTCCGCGTCGGTCGCCACGGTCTGCTCCTACGTGGGCCACCGGCTCTGGACCTTCCGGCACCGGGCCAGCCAGAGCATCGTCCGCGGCGGCGGGATCTTCTTCGGGCTGAACCTGATCGGCCTGCTGATTTCCCTGCTGGTGATCGCGCTCGTCACCGGACCGCTGGGCCTGCAGAGCCTCACCGCATATAACGCGGCCCAGGTGGTCGGTGTCCTGCTGGGCATGGCCTTCCGCTACTGGTCCTACAAGAGGTGGGTGTTCCTCGCCTTCGCGCCCGGCCAGGCGGCGCTCCGGCCGGAGCCCGCGACGCTGGAGTTAGCGCCCCGGCCGCTCCCGGCCCAGGCCGACCAGGCTTAGCGCGGGCCAGGCTTAGCCGGGCCCGGGTCCGGGGCGGGCAGCTCAGGCCGGACCGCTGACCACGGGCTCGTCGGCCGGGCTGACGTCGCCGTGCGGCAGGAACATGGCAAACACCGCGGGCCGCGGCCGGACCAGGACCACCTGCCCGCCGTCCGCCGCCACCACCGAGCGGGCCAGGGCCAGCCCGAGACCGGTTCCGCCCGGCCGGCCGCTGACACTGCGCTCGAAGATCCTCGGCACCAGTTCCTGCGGCACGCCCTGGCCCTCATCCCGGACCTCCACGACCACCGACCGCGGAGTCTGCGACGTCCTGATGGTGACCACCCCGGCGCCGTGCACGAGCGCGTTGTCGAGCAGGGTCGCGATCACCTGGGCCGCGCTGCCCGGCGTCACGTACGCGCGCAGGCCCTTCTCCCCCACCACCTCCAGTTTCCGGCTCTGCCGCCGGAACGCCGGATCCCACTCGACGACCTGCTGGGCGACGACATCGTCGACCGAAGCCAGCGTCGGGCGGCCGGCCACCGACCGGCGCGCCACCCGGCCGAGCAAGTGGCTGACCACGTCGGCGAGCCGCTCCGTCTGGGCCAGGGCGGCCGCGCCCTCCTCGCGGACGACGTCCGGGTCCTCCGCTGCCGCGATCATCTCCTCCAGCCGCATCGACAGCGCGGTGAGCGGGGTGCGCAGCTGGTGGGACGCGTCAGCGGCGAAGTCCCGCCCGGCCGACAGCAGGTCCGTGATGCGCTGCGCGGAGCCGTCGAGTCCCTCGGCGACCTGGTCGAGTTCCGGTATCCCGTACCGGAGCCCCAGCGGGCGCGCATCACCGGAGCCGAGCCGGTCCGCCGCCCGGGCGAGGTCCTCCAGCGGCCGGGTCAGCCGCCGCGCCTGCAGGATGGCCAGCACCACCGCGACGGCCACGGCCAGCAGCGCGAGCGCGCTGATCAGCAGGAGCGCCCGGGCCTGATGGGAGTCGAGGCTCGTATCGTCGGCGACCACCGTGACGGCGAAGTCCTTGGTGGTGGCCTGGGCCGTGATCTGGTCCCCGGGCGGTGGCTCCTGGCCGACCGAAGTCCGGCCGACCGAGTACTGCTTGATGATCACGAACCGGTCGGGTAGCGAACTGGCCACCTGGGCCGCGTTCGCCGGCAGGCCGGCGTTGACCCGCCCCTGCAGATCCCTGGCCACCGTCGTCGCGTCCCGCCGCACCTCCTGCGATGCGTCGGTGACCTGCAGGCGGTTAATGACGATGGCGAGCGGCACGCCCAGCAGCAGAACCGCGGTGACGGCTACGGCGAGAGTCGAGATGAGCAGTCGGCGCCGCAAGGCTCAGCGCCCGAGTCCGCCAGCAGCCACGGTTCCCGGCTGCCACCGCGCGTTCAATCCGGCACCCGCGATCAGTCGCCGCGCTCGAACCGGAATCCGACGCCCCGGACGGTGGTAATGAAACGCGGGCTGTGCGCGTCGTCACCCAGTTTGCGCCGGAGCCAGGAAACGTGCATATCCAGCGTTTTCGTCGACCCCCACCATTTGCTGTCCCAGACCTGCCGCATGATCTGCTCGCGGGTAACCACCTTCCCCGCCTCGGCCACCAGCAGCGAGAGCAGATCGAACTCCTTCGAGGTCAGATCGATCTCGGCGTCATCGAGCCAGGCCCGGCGGGCGTCCGCGTCGATCCGCACGCCCTGCGCCGTGTGCGTCTCGGAAACGCCCCGGCGCAGCAGGGCGCGGACCCTGGCCAGTAGCTCGGCCAGCCGGAACGGCTTGGTGACGTAGTCATCGGCGCCGGCATCCAGGCCGATCACCGTGTCCACCTCATCCGCGCGCGCGGTCAGGATCAGCACCGGCACGGCCTGGCCCTCGGACCGGATCAGGCGGCAGACTTCGAGCCCGTCCAGCTTGGGCAGGCCGATGTCGAGCACGATGAGGTCGATACCGCCGCCGCGCGCCGCCTCGAGCGCGCCGGGCCCGTCGGCGGAAACGCCGACTTCGTAGCCCTCGCGCCGCAACGCGCGCGCCAGCGGCTCGGAAATAGACAGGTCATCTTCGGCGAGCAGAACGCTGGTCATGGTCAGATGGTATGGCGAGCAGGCAACTTTCCCGAATGCTACGCGCGAAACGGCCGGATGCCGTCGCCCGGCCGCCTGGCCGGCCTGCCCGGCCGGCTAATGCACGAGATCAGACCGGGGTAACGCCGTGCCGCCGGCGCGAGAAGAAGCGGTCCTTGCCGCGGGCGGCGGCGAACCGGCGGACGAGTTCCGCCCGCAGGTCCTCCGGCTCGACGATGTCGTCCACGACCAGTTCCCCGGCCAGCCTGAGCACGTCGATGTCGCTCTCATACTCGGCCCGGAGCCGGGCGGTCTCCGCATCCCGCGCGGCCTGGTCGGGGAGCGCGGCGAGCTTGTTGTAATACACCGCGTTGACGGCGGCCTCCGCCCCCATCACCGCGATCTTCGCGGTGGGCAGCGCCAGCGTCGCGTCCGGCGCAAAGCCCGGTCCGGCCATCGCGTACAGGCCAGCGCCATATGCCTTGCGGACGATGACGCAGATTTTCGGCACGGTCGCCTCCGCCACGGCGCTGATCATCTTGGCGCCATGCCGGATGATGCCCTGCCGCTCGACCGCCGTGCCCACCATGAAGCCGGGCACGTCGGCCAGGAACAGCAGCGGCACGTTGAATGCGTCGCAGAGCTGGATGAAGCGGGCGGCCTTGTCCGCCGAGTCGACGAACAGCACGCCGCCCTTGAACATCGGGTTGCTGGCGACCACGCCGATGACCTCGCCCGCCAGCCGGGCGAACCCGATCACGAGTTCCCTGGCCCACAGCGCATGGATCTCGAACAATGACTCGTCGTCGACCAGCCCGCGGACGTACTTCCGCATGTCGTAGGCCTGGCGCTCGCTGACCGGGATCATCGCGCGCAGGTCGGCCGGCCCCGGCTCGCGGGCCGGCCCGGCGGGCGGGGACTGCTGCCAGTTGCCGGGCAGGTAGGACAGGTACGCGCGGACGGCGGCCAGCGCGTCCTGCTCGGTGGCGGCGAGATAGTGGCCGCAGCCGGAGACCGTGCAATGCATCCTGGCCCCGCCCATCTCTTCCAGCGTGGTCTTCTCCTTGACCACCATCTCGACCATGCGCGGGCTGCCGAGGTACATCGAGGCGTTCCCGTCCACCATCGCGACGTAATCGCAGAAGGCCGGGATGTAGGCGCCGCCCGCTGCGGACGGGCCGAAGAGCGCGCACACCTGCGGGATCGACCCCGAGGCTCGCACCTGGGTGTGGAAGATCTGGCCGGCGCCGCGGCGGCCGGGGAACATCTCGACCTGGTCGGTAATCCGGGCGCCGGCCGAGTCCACCAGGTAGACCATCGGGACACCGGATGAGTAGGCCTTCTCAATGATCCGGATGATCTTCTCGACCGTCCGCGCTCCCCAGGAGCCCGCCTTGACGGTGGAGTCGTTCGCCATCAGCGCCACCGGCCGGCCCGCGACGGTGGCCGTCCCGGTGATCACGCCGTCGGCCGGCAGGTCCGCCGCGAGCGCGTTCGCGTACCGGCCATCCTCGGTGAAGCTGCCCTTGTCGGCCAGCAGCGCGATCCGGTCCCGGGCGAACAGCTTGCCCCGGGCCGCCGCCGTCTCGTGATACCTGGGTGCGCCGCCACGCTCGATCCTGGCCCGGATCTCGGGAAGGTCAGGATGGCCCGGACCGTCGCCGGGGTCCGGGCCGGGGGCGGCCGCGCTCAGTTCTTCACTCACGATCGCGAGCGTACCCAGCTCGGCAAGGCGGCCGGCTAACTGCCCGGCCGCGGCGCGTGCTGGCTATCCTTGGTGCGGCGCGGCCGTCCTGCTCTGGGTCTGCGCCGCCGTGACCGTGGTACTCCCGATAGCAGAGCATGAGTACACCTACCGGTACGTGCTGCCCGCCGTTCCGCTGGCCTGCATGGCGGCGGCGCTGGCCTGGGCCCATCGCCCGGCCGCGGGCGACGGCGACGGCCCGGAGCCGGGCCCGCCCGGCGCGCCGGAGGCACCGGCCACCGCGGGCTGATCTCGCCCGGCCGGCGGTCGCGCGGCGATGCCGCCACCGGTCTTCCGCCAGCCGGCATCCGCCAGACGGCGGCTACCTCGCGATGCCCGGGCGCGGCTAAGCGGGTCAGGTCCCCCGCAGCGGGGATGACAGTACCAGCGCCGGATTCTCGCCCGGGGGGACGATAGCGACCAGCGCCGGATGTTCCGCACTGTCGGATGCACTGCCGACCTACAGGAATAATCTAGGCATGGCAAGATACCTGGCGTGAAAGGAGGCTAATGCGGCCTAGCATGCATTTCCTAGCTAGACACAGGTTTTTTAGCGCAGCCTTTATCGCCGGCCTTGCCCTGCGAGTGGTCACCATGCTCGGTTTCCCGCCTGCGATCTGGTACGGCGGGGACTCGATTTCGTACCTGTCCACGGCGCTGCACCTGTACCCCGGGACCTCACGGGAATCGGGCTACGGGGTCATGCTCTACCTGCTGCGCCCCTTCCACAGCTTCGCGGTCGTGACCGGCGTCCAGCACCTGATGGGCCTGGCCATCGGGGTGATGATCTACGCCCTGCTGCGCCGGTACCGGCTGCCCGGGTGGGGAGCGACCCTGGCGGCGCTGCCGGTCCTGCTCGACGTCTACCAGATTCAGCTTGAGCAGGAGATGCTGGCCAGCGTGGCGTTCGGCTTCCTGGTGATGGCCGCGCTCACGCTCATCCTCTGGTGGCGGGACAAGCCGCCGATCTGGGCCAGCGGGGCCGCGGCCGTGCTGCTCGGAATCGGCGCGAGCATGTGGCCGGTGGGGCTGCCGCTGCTCATCCTGTACCTGGCCTACCTGATCGTCAGGAAGGCCGGCTGGCAGGCATTCACCGGCGCGCTGGTGGCCGGCCTGCTGCCGCTGGCGCTCTACGCTTCCTGGTTCGACGCGAGGTACCACCGGGTGGCGTTCAACTACTCGGACGGCATCTTCCTGTGGTCCCGCACGATGACGTTCGCCGACTGCGCAGTGATCAAGCCGCCCGCTTACGATGACGTGCTGTGCCCGCGCCAGCCGGTGGCGGACCGGCCATCGGCGTCCACTTTCATCTGGGAGACCAACTCGCCGCTGAACGGGCTGCCCGGGCCGAAGTTCTCGCCCCGCAATAACGCGCTGGCCCTGCATTTCGCGATTCGCGCGATCACCGCCCAGCCCGGCGACTACCTCAAGGACGTGCTGGACGACTTCGCGCTCTCGTTCACCTGGAACCGGCCGCCGCACCCGAGCGAGCTGCTGGCCGAGCGGTCCCAGTTCGCCTTCGCGACGAACGACTGGGAACTGGCCGGCACGGCAGGCGCGCGGACTCTCGCGCAGGAGCAGCGCGCCTACACCGGCGGCAGCCTCGCGACCACCAGGGCAGTCGAGCCGTTCGCCTCGTTCATGCGCGGATACCAGCGGGTGTTCTTCATCCGCGGCACGATGCTCGGGGTACTGCTGCTGATCGGCCTGGCGGGCATCGTCCGGGCGTGGGGCGGCGGCGGATTCCGGCGGCGGCGAGACTGGGGCGGGCCCGGGCTGTTCCCGTGGGTGACGGCCGTCACCATGCTCCTGCTGCCCAACGTGACCGCGGACTTCTCCGAGCGCTACGCCGTGCCGGCCATGCCCGTGGTCTGCCTCGCGGCCGCGTTCGCCTTCGTCAGCCTGCGGCGCGGGGCCGCGCCGCAGGCGGCGGACGGCCAGCCCGCTGACGACCGGGCTGACCAGCAGCCGCCGGACGGCGCGGTCGCCAGCGGCGCCAGCGCCGATGCGGAATCTGACGACACCGCCACTGCGATCCCGGCGCAGCCAGTGCCGGCCAGTTCGCGGACTGGCCGGCCAACTGAACGGAGCACGGACGAGCCAACGGCCTGACCGGCAGACTGAAAGGCATCCCAGGGCCAGGCTGGACCGTGCATTCTCGGATGGGACCGCGGCCCGGCGCCGGAGGTCCCGGGCCGGGACCAGGGCCTGGATCCTGGCACCGCCAGGACACGGTAGTACCGGACCGCGCGCGATCGCGGCGAAGAGATTGGGTTGCGGATGCTCAGGGAAGCTCTCCCCCGCGGCGGGGGCCAGGCGGCGGATGGCCAGCCGGCCCAGGGGCTGACCCGCCGGGCGTTGCGCGGGCCAGCGGCGCTGGCTGGCGTGGCCGGGCGGCATCGGCTGTTCAGCGCGGCCCTGTTGCTGGCGATCGTGCCCCGGATCGTCGCGATCCTCGGCTACCAGCCGGCCATCCTGTTCCGGCTGGACACCTATGACTATCTCTGGGGCGCGGTCCATGTCCGGCCCAACCCGGTCAACACGAGCGGGTACTCGCTGGTGCTCTGGGTGCTCCGGCCGTTCCACTCGCTGGCCCTGATCGCCGGGCTCCAGCAGCTGGCCGGGCTGGTCATCGCCATTCTCGTCTATGCGGTGCTGCGGCGCTGGGGCGTCCGGAGCTGGATCGCCACGCTGGCGGCGCTGCCCGTGCTGTTCGGCCCGGCCCAGCTGATGCTGGAGCAGCTGATCATGGCCGACCTGCTGGCCCTGCTGCTGATGATGGCGGCCTTCGCCGTGCTGCTGCTGCGGGATCCGCCCTCGGTGCAGCGGTCAGCGGTCGCGGGGCTGCTGATGGGCGCCTCGGTGCTGGTCCGCCCGACCGCGCTGCCGCTGATCCCGGCGATGGCCATCTACCTGCTGGCCCGGCGGGCACCCTGGCGCCGCGTGCTCGCGGTGCTGGCGGCCGGCGCGGTGCCGCTGGTGATCTATGCCGCCTGGTTCGCCAGCGCTTACGGCTCGCTCAACCTGACCAACAGCAACGGGCTGTTCCTGTGGACGCGGACGATGTCGTTCGCCAACTGCGCCGTCATCAAGCCCCCCGCCGACCTGCAGGCACTGTGCCCCAACCGGCAGCCCGGCTACCTGAATCAGCCGGTGGCCTCCCGGCCGCTGCCGAAACGGTACCTGTGGGACCACCAGGCCTGGCAATGGCAGCCGCCGTCGACCGGCCTGGTCCCGGACACCGCGGCCTTCACCAAGGCCAAGAACGACCGGGCGATGAGCTTCGCGATCCACGCGATCGCCGCTCAGCCGCTGGCCTACCTGCATGTCGTGGCCAAGGACGCGCTGCACCCCTTCGTCGGCGACAGCACGCTCGATTTCCCGGCCGGCCAGACATCCGCGTCCGGGCTCAGCAAGGCCAACCTCGCTTACGCCCTGGCCGCGGTGCGCGGCTATACCGGCAACGCCGCGGGGATCGGCCCGTACCTCGGCCACCACTACGGCTACCGGCTGCGGCAGCCGTTCGGCCGCCTGATGAACGACTACCAGCGCGTGGTCCTGTTCCCCGGCCCCCTGTTCGGCCTGATCCTCATCGCCGGGCTGGCCGGGATCCTCATCCCCCGCCGGCGCAGCGCGGCCGCCGCGCTGCTGTGGTTCTCAGCCGTGGTCTCGATCCTGCTGCCGATCGCCGAGCACGAATACACCTACCGCTACGTCGTCCCGGCCATCCCGCTGGCCTGCATGGCGCTCGCGCTCGCGTTCCGCGACCGCGCCCCCGCTGATCGTGCGCTGGCCGCTTCCGGGCCCGCCGCCACCGGCGTAACCGGCGGAACCGGCTACGCTCCCGTCGCCACCGACGCTGACGCCACGGCCAGCGCCGGCGCCACGGCCACCGCCGACGGGGCCGCCGAGAGGCCCGCGGCGGCCGCCGGGGAGACCGCCGGCGGCCCGGACCTCACGCCGGAATCGTCCGGGTCCGCGGACCAGCCCTGAGTACCTGCGACGGCAGCTGGCGGCCGATGATCCGTTCCGCGTCGGCGGCCGCGTCGATCATCGCGGCCAGGTCAATCCCGGTCGCCACGCCCATGTCCTCGACCATGTGCACGAGTTCCTCGGTGGCGATGTTCCCGGTGGCACCCGGCGCGTAGGGGCAGCCGCCCAGCCCGCCGACCGACGCGTCGAAGTCAGCCACGCCAAGCTCCAGGGCGGTCAGCACGTTCGCCAGGCCGGTGCCGCGGGTGTTGTGAAAATGCAGGTTGAGCGGAGTGTCCGGATAGGCGAGACGGAACTCGCCGACGAGCTCGCGGACCCGTCGCGGCGTGGCCATGCCCGTCGTGTCGCCGAAGGAGATGCTGTCCGCGCCGTCGGCCACCGCCCGGCCGGCCACCCGCACCACCCGGCCGACCGGCACGTCGCCCTCGTACGGGCAGCCCCAGGCCGTTGACACGATCACCTGGCAGCTAGCCCCGCGCCGGTGCGCCTGATCGATGATCACCGCGATGTCGTCCAGCGATTCTTCGGTGCCCCGGTTGACGTTCTTGCGGTTGTGCGTATCGGAGGCCGACACGACGGCCTCGATCTCGGTGAGCCCGCTGTCCAGCGCGCGGCTGGCCCCGCGGAGGTTCGGCACCAGCGCGGAATAGCGCACCGACGGCGCCTTCCTGATCCGCTGCCATACCTCGGCGGCGTCGGCCATCTGCGGTATCGCCTCCGGCCGGACGAAGGACACCGCCTCGATCCGGTGCACGCCGGTGGCCGACAGCCGGTCGATCAGCTCGATCTTGGCGTCGGTCGGGACCGGATCCTCGTTCTGCAGCCCGTCGCGAGGACCGACCTCGCGCACCGAGATCTGCCCGGGAAGATCACTCACGTCCGCCCTTATCTATAAGGCCTTGCATTTGCCGATATGGTGCCCGTCAATCTGATCAAGATCGCCGCCGAACCTATTGAGCACGCCGTTGCCGCCGGACCATTGCCAGAGCAGCTTGCAGTCCGAGGATGCGCCGCCGAAGAAGAGCGGGCGCGCACCCGGCACCCACCACCCGCGCGGGAACCTGCCGACGCGGCTTGTTTCGTTCACGTAAGTCCACTCTGCCGTGCCGGACAGCTTCGCGCGGCCGAAGATCCCGCCCCACGAACCATACCCAATGCCGCCCGCGCTGTAGACCGCCGGGAAGTAGCTGGTGTTGGCGGAAATATAGGCCAGGAACCCGCTCACCGTCGCGCGGTCCAGGCGCGGGGGGACGAAACCGCGCTCCACCGTGCCACCGCACGGCCCGTCCCAGACGGTGTTCCAGCCGTTGTTGTCCGGAGGGGCGCCGTTGTTCTCGACATCCATGACGACGTACGGGAAAGAAAAGACGTCGCCGAGGTCGGTCGAGACGACCCGCCGCGCCTGGGCCGCGCCCCAGGCGCGCGCCTTCGGCGCGCTGCGGTCGTAGCCGGGTTCGCGGCCGGGCCCGGCCGCGAACCAGTAGGCGGCGGCACCGAGACCGTCACCGGCGGCGGCGTTGGCCTGGGCGGCGTTGTAATTGCCCTGCAGCCAGTTCAGGCCGCCACCGCAGCCGTGCCAGCGCTGGAAGGATCCCACTTGCCCGATGTACGCGCCGTACCGGCCGGCCGTGCCATTGCTGCAATCGCCCCTCGGTTCGCGGAACGGGACCCGAGCTGCCGCATGCGTCCGGGAAGGCGCTGTCCGTGCCGCGCCACCATTGGCCGGAACGGGCTGCGGACGCACCCGACCTGGCCGCGGCCAGCGCCCCGCGGGCGACCGTCAGCGCCTTCCGGCCGTCCGGGAGGAAGGGCAGGATCCGCGGCTGGCCGCAGATCCGCAGTGGCCGGGCCAGCGTGACCTTCAGCCCGGCGCCGACCGCGATGGCGGACGGGTAGATCGTCACCGCGGTCAGCGCCCGGCACGACGACTGCCGGCCCGCCACCAGCGCGATCGACGCCCCGTGCGCTGAGTGCAGCGACAGGACCGTGCGCCGTGCGCCGCCCTGACGGTAGCTGGTCAGCACGCGGCTGGCCGCGCGGGTGGCCGGGGGATCGGTGATGGCCTTGGCCACCGGGCTGGCGCCCGCTGTCTCGTGCAGCCGGACCGTCGGCCAGCTTTCGACCAGAGCGCATCCGGAGTTCCTGGTGTGCAGCCGGAGCACGACAATCGTCCCGGCCCGCCCGGACACCGCGGAGGTGGCTCTGGCCCGGACATCCGCGGGCTTGCATCCGCGCGGATACTTGCCCTTCGCCCGGCGGATCGGTGACTGGATGGCCGAGACTTTCAGGGCCTGGACCGCCCTGGTCAGGGTGCTTTCCGGATAGACGGGGGACAGCTGGAGGTGCCCGCCCACGCACGGCCGGAGCCTGGCCGGCGCCCGGACCAGCACCGCCCGGCTGGCGCCGGGCAGGGTCAGCCGGAGCGTCCACGCCGAGACACACCCATGCGCGGCCGCGGCGCCGGTGGCCGTGACAACGGCGCTGCGGCCGCGGCGGATGATGATCCGCCGGGCCTTTACCGGGCCAAGGTTGCTGAATTTCACGTCACTGACCTTGGTCGCCACCGGCCGCCCGGAGGGACGGCGGACGGCGATTTGCGGCCAGCCCCGAAGCCAGCATGAGGACGCACTAACATTGCGCAGCAGTATGTTCCAGGCCCGATTTCCCATTCCTTCAAAAGGGTCCTGCCGAATAGCAACCGGGATGCTAATGCGCAGCTGCCCGGACCGGCACTCAGGAGGGCTATGGCGAACCGACGCATTTGCCGCCCGGGCTACGCCGGCCACGGCCGATTGCGGGACCACCATGCCGCCAGCCACAACGAGCCCGGCGACCGCAGCGGCGGCGGTCGCCCGGAGGATTCCGCCCGAAGCGACGAATCGTCGAGACATTCGTGTTACCTCCAGGCAGATGCCGATCAGCTCGTGACGATCGAGCCGAAGCCCGGCTGGATCCGGACATGGCAGTCATGCGCGGTTGCTGATGTGTCATTCTGGCGGGCGGCCGAACCGCGAACCGGCACGACACGCCGCGAATCGCCCTAAATATGTCCAGCCGCGGCCGAGCGCCCCGGCGGCTGCGGGGCCAAACCCGGGCTAACTTCAGGCGCGGCAACTATGCATTCCCGAAGGCACGGCGGGTCGGCTCGGCAGGTCGTACCGGTTATCGCATACTCGTCGCATGCGCACCAATCCGTCGCGGTCCGGGAGGGGGAAACGTCAGGCTGCGACCTACTGGCGGCGGCGGTTCACCGCGCTGGTCATCTGCCTCGCGGTTCTCGCGGTCATTGCCTGGGCATCCCAGGGGGCGCTGGGCCTGCATCTCACCGGAGCGACCGCATCGGCGGGCAGCAATAGCGGAGCGCATGGCGGCCACCCGGCCACGGTGCCCGCCGGTACCGCCGGGCCGGCCGGCCCGGGCGCCGGTGACTCGCCGCCGGCGTCCCCGTCCGCGTCCCCCTCGGCATCCCCGTCGCCATCGGACTCCACGGCCAGTCACCGGCACGCCAGGAAGCACGCGGCCGACGGCAAGCCAGGTCCGTGCTCCGGTAAGGAAATCGTGCTGAGCCTCTTCGCGAGCCAGCACAGTTTCCCCGGCCAGCACAGTTCCTCCAGCCAGCACGGGGCCGGCCCGGATGCGCTGCCGCAGTTCGAGGTGGACGTCGTCTCCACGTCCGCCGCGACCTGCAAGTTCAATATCGGCCCGAAGCACCTCGCGCTGGTCATCAGTATCCCTTCGGGCCCGATCTGGAGTTCCGCTGACTGCGTCAAGGGACACGGCTCGCTGGTTACCGACCTGCACCGCGGCGTGCCGGTGACACTGCCCGTCACCTGGAACCGGCACCGGTCCGCACCCGGATGCACCGGGACGACACCGCGGGTTCCGGCCGGAAGGTACTCGGCGACGGCGATCGACGGCCAGCTGACCAGCAATACCGAGCGGGTCCGGCTGCGCTGACTGCTGCCGCGGATCGCTGCGGCCGGTCCGGCTTACCCGGCCGCCGGGACGCCGTTCATGCTCCCGGCCACTGCGGCTTCCGCTTCTGCACGAACGCCGCAATGCCCTCCCGCCGGTCCGCGGACATGGCCGCCCGCCGCCAGGCGGCGTCTTCGACCTCCAGGCCCACCGCGAGGCTGACGCCAGCGCCGAGCCTGATGGCCTGCTTGGCGGCCCGCACGGCCACCGGCGAGTTGGCGCCGATCTGCGCCGCCAGGCCGAGCGCATGCTCGGCGGCGGTGCCCGCGGCCACTCGCCGGTCGGCCAGCCCGAGCCGCTGAGCCTCGCCGATATCCAGCCTGCGGCCGGTCAGCACCAGGTCCGCGGCCACGCCGGGCCCCAGGCGGCGAAGCGCAAGCTGGGTGCCGCCGCCGCCGGGAACCAGGCCCACGGTGGTCTCGGGGAGCCCGAATATGGCGGTGTCATCGGCCACGATCAGATCGCAGCACAGCGCAAGCTCGCAGCCGCCGCCGAGCGCGTAACCGTGCACCGCGGCGATCACCGGCTGCGGCAGCCCGAGCACGGCGCCGAACGCGGCGCGGAACACCGGGCGCTGCGCCATCACCTCGGCGTCGCTCATCGCCGCCCGCTCCTTCAGGTCGGCGCCCACGCAGAACGCCCGCTCGCCCGCCCCGGCCAGGACCACGGCGCGGACCCGGAGGTCAGCCGCAACCTCCGCGCAGACCTGCGCCAGCCGGATGGCCATGGCCGTGCTGAGCGCGTTCATGGCTTCCGGCCGGCTGAGCACGATCTCGCAGATCGTGCCCGTGACCCCGTCGGCCGCATGGCTGCGCACCCGCACGCTGCTGGCCGGGTCCGCATCCGCCGCGACCGGGCCCGCCGCCGGACCTGCCACTACTGGCGCTCCTCGCGGGCCAGCCGCGCCTGCTCGTCCTCGACCAGCTGGAACAGCGTGGCCTGCACGTGCTCTACGGTGGGGATCTCGTTCAGCACCAGCTGGCCGTGCTCGCCGGCGGACTCCACCACCAGCCGCCCGCAGCCGAGCAGCCGGTCGATCGGGCCATGCGAGAAAGAGACGTCGCTGATCCTGATCAGCGGGAAGTCACGGCCGGACCGGGACAGGATGCCGCGGCGCAACCGCAGCCTGCGGGTGGTCAGCTCATAGGTCGTCGTCCGCCACCGCAGCAGCGGAATCACGAACCAGAGCACGATCCCCACGACGGCGACCACGCCGATCGCCAGCCGGGGGTAGGCGACATCGCGGTGCGCGGAGAGCAGTATCAGCAGCGCCAGGGCAGCGGCGACCACCACGATCAGGATCATGATCGGCCGCAGCATCGTCTTCCAGTGCGGATGCAGCCGGAGCACGAGGTGCTCGCTCTCGGTCAGTGAGTCTTCGCTGGCCATAGGCCATATCGTGGCACGTATCCCGGCATTGCGCGTGCCCGACGCGTCACCGGAGATGAACAACGTCGCCGGCGCTCACCGGAACCAGCCCGGTGGCCGTGCGGATGAGCAGCCGGCCGGCCTCATCCAGGTCCTGCGCCGTCCCGGTCAGGACCTGCCCGCCCGGCAGGTCCACCCGGACCGCCCGGCCGATGGTCCCGCTCAGCCGGAGGTACTCAGCCCGCAGGCCGCCTGAGCCGGGGTCGCCCGGAGCCGGACCGGGCGGCCCGGCCGGGTCCGGCCGCGACGCCGCGCTGATCCAGGCCAGGTAGCAGCGGTCCAGCTCGCTGAGCACGGCAGCCAGCAGGCACTCCCGGTCCGCGGCGACTCCGCCGGCCAGCGCCAGCGAGGTGGCCCCCGGCACGGGCAATTCGTCCGGGCGGGCCGAGACGTTGATCCCGATACCCACCACTATCGCGTCGCCCGACTGCTCGGCCAGGATGCCCGCCACTTTGGCGCCGTGCACGAGCACGTCATTGGGCCACTTCAGGCGGGCATCCACCGCGGCCGCGCTGGCCAGCGCGGTGGCGACGGCGACCCCGGCGAGCAGCGGTACCCAGCCCCGGCGGCCCGGCGGCACGCCGCGGGGACGCAGCAGCACGGAGAACGTCAGGGCGGCTCGCGGCGCGCTGGCCCAGCGCCGCTCCAGCCGGCCGCGGCCTGCGGTCTGGTATTCGGCCGCGCGCACGGTCCCTTCCGGGGCGCCGGCCCGGGCGGCGGCGAGCAGATCCGTGTTGGTTGAGCCGGTCTCGGTCACGACCCGCAGATCACGCCAGAAGGATCCGGGCCGGATCAGCGCGCGGCGCAGGGCGCCCGCATCGAGCGGCGCGCGGTCCGGAGCCGGGGCCGGGGCCTGCGGCGGGCCGCTGGCCGCAATCTCACGCTCCGTAGTCATCTGGCTCGCCATTGTAATCAGTCGAGGCCGGCTGCGCCCCGCCTGGGGCGAGCAGGCCATGTTCATCGCTGGAGCTGGCCGCCGGATCAGGGCGGGCCAGGGACGCAGGGAGTCCGGCGGGCTGCGCCGAGAGGAGCCGGGAGTCGTCATGCCTGATCTCAAGCTCTACCGGGACCGGGCCGGGCGCGGGCAGGCGGCGGGACGCACGGGGGGACCCGCCGCGCTGAGTGCGCCGGGCCGCCGTGATCGCGCGCTGACCCGGGCGCGCGGCGCCGCCGCGCTGGTGGCCCCGACGGCCCTGTGGCGCAACCACCGGCTGTTCACCATCCTCGTGCTGCTCTCGCTGCTGCCGCGGATTCTCGCTACCCGCGCGTTCCGGCCGGCCCTGCCCACCGCGGACTCGTTCCTCTACATGAACGAAGCCGCCCATTTCACCCTCTGGGTGATCAGGCCATCCGGCTACTCGTTCTTCTTACTCGCGGTCGAGCCGTTCCGCAGCTTGCTGCTGGTCACCATTCTCCAGCACCTGATGGGCGTCGCCGTGGCGGTCATCGTCTACGGCCTGCTGCGCTACCACGGCCTGCCCGGACCGGGAGACCCTGGTCAAGGTGCCGCCGGCGCAGCCGTGGTCGGTGTCGCGGCTGCTGAACGCGCAACTCCGGCGGATTACCGGTGGGCGCCGGACGCCTGGTGGAAGCATGACGCCCACCCCGGCATCAACGCCTACAACGACCAGCTCGGCATGCAGTTCGCGCTCGATGCGATCAGCGCCCAGCCCCTCGCCTACCTGCGGGTCAGCGCCAGGGACGCGGCGCTGGCGCTGCTGTCGGCGGACCGGCCGCCGGGGAACGGGCCTCGCGGGAGCATGGCGCGGGCGGCTGGCCTAATCTGTCCGGCATGGCCATCGAAGCTGCCGCCCCGGCCGGGGACGGCGACCAGCCTGACTTGCATACCACCGCGGGCAAGATCGCCGATCTGGACCGGCGGCGGCGCGAGGCGGTGCATGCCGGCTCGCAGCGCGCTGTCGAGCGGCAGCACGCCAAGGGCAAGATGACGGCGCGCGAGCGGATCGACGGGCTGCTCGACCCGGGATCGTTCACCGAGTTCGACGAGCTCGCCTTGCACCGCGCCACCGACTTCGGGATGGCCGCCACCCGGCCCTACGGCGATGGCGTCGTCACCGGGTACGGCACCATCGACGGGCGGCCGGTGTGCGTGTTCAGCCAGGACTTCACGATCTTCGGCGGCTCGCTCGGCGAGGTCTACGGCGAGAAGATCGTCAAGGTGATGGAGCACGCGCTGAAGACCGGCTGCCCGGTGATCGGCATTAACGACGGCGGCGGGGCCCGGATCCAGGAGGGCGTGGTCGCCCTCGGCCTGTTCGGCGAGGTCTTCTACCGCAACGTGATGGCCTCGGGGGTGATACCGCAGATCTCCCTGATCATGGGACCGTGCGCGGGCGGCGCCGTCTACTCCCCCGCGATCACCGACTTCACGCTGATGGTCGAGGGCACCTCGCACATGTTCATCACCGGCCCGGATGTGATCAAGACCGTCACCGGCGAGGAGGTGAGCTTCGAGGATCTGGGCGGGGCGCACGCGCACAGCGTCAAGTCCGGCGTCGCGCACTACCAGGCCAGGGACGAGGACGACTGCCTGGATTTCGCCCGGGAACTGCTGTCCTACCTGCCGTCCAACAACCTGGCCGACCCGCCGGTGCTGCCCTCGGCCGCGGCCGGAGCCGGCCCGGGCGAGCCGGAGATCACCGGCGCGGACGAGGAACTCGACACGCTGATCCCCGACTCCCCGAACCAGCCCTACGACATGCACGCCGTGCTCAGCCATGTGCTGGACGACGGCGAATTCCTGGAGATCCACGCGTCGTTCGCGCCGAACATCGTGGTCGGATTCGGCCGGGTCGAGGGCGCATCGGTCGGCGTGGTGGCCAACCAGCCGATGCACTTCGCCGGCTGCCTGGACATCAACGCCTCGGAGAAGGCCGCCCGCTTCGTGCGTACTTGCGACGCGTTCAGCATCCCGGTGCTGACCTTCGTCGACGTACCCGGGTTCCTGCCCGGGACGGACCAGGAGTGGGGCGGCATCATCCGGCGCGGCGCCAAGCTCATCTACGCCTATGCGGAGGCCACCGTGCCCAAGGTCACGGTGATCACCCGCAAGGCCTACGGCGGCGCCTACGACGTGATGGGATCCAAGCACCTCGGCGGCGACCTCAACCTGGCCTGGCCCACGGCGCAGATCGCGGTGATGGGCGCGCAGGGCGCGGTCAATATCCTGTACCGGCGCGAGCTGGCCGACTCACCTGACCAGGACGCGCTCCGGGACCGCCTGGTCACCGAATACGAGGACACGCTGGCGAACCCGTACATCGCCGCCGAGCGCGGCTACGTGGACGCCGTCATCCGCCCGGCGGAAACCCGCGCCCAGATCATCCGCGGGCTCCGCACGCTGCGCAGCAAGCGGCAGACGCTCCCGCCCAGGAAACACGGGAATATACCGCTGTAGCCGCCCGGTCCGGGGGCGGCCGGGGACCGGGGTGGCGCCTGCTCCCGGCGGGTCGCGGGATCGGTCGGCGACTGTTTCCCGGAGGTGCCGCTAGAGTCGGATAACCATGACCGAAACTGGCTCGCCGCTGCCGCTGCTCTCCCGCTACGCGATCATGATTGATGTCGGCTACATCTACGCGTCGGCGGGCGAGCTGCTGTTTAGCACCGCGGCGCGGCGGGATTACCGGGTCGATGCGGACAAGCTGATCCAGTCGCTGACCCGGCACGCGGATGATCAGGTCCGGGGCGAGCTGCTCCGGGTCTACTGGTACGACGCGGCCCGGGACCGGGTGCCGACGATCGACCAGCGGGTCATCGCCCAGATGCCGTGGGTCAAGCTCCGCCTCGGCAACCTCAACGCGCGCGGGCAGCAGAAGGGCGTCGACGCGCAGATCCGCGCGGACATGGAGGCGCTGGCCCGGCACCGCGCGATTACCGACGCCGTGCTGGTGGCCGGCGATGAGGATATGGTCCCCGCGGTCGAGGCCGCGCAGGCCTTCGGCGTCCGGGTGCACCTGTGGGGCGTGGAGCCGCCGTACGGCACCAATCAGGCCGAGCGGCTGGTCTGGGAGTCCGACACCGTTCAGGTGCTGGAGCGCGCGTTCCTCGAGCCGTACTTCTCCCGGCCGCTCGCGACCGACGCGGCGGCCGCGACCCCCGCGACCGCCGCAGCCGCCGCGACGGCTGGCCCGGCCCGGCTCGGCCAGCCGGCTGGCGCCCGGCCCAACCCCGCGCTGGTCTTCGGCGAGCGGCATGCGCAGCGCCCGCCGGCCCGGCCCGGCCCCGCGCTGGCGCCGGCGCCGGCACTCGCCGGGGCGCCCGCGACGACGGCCCGGCTCGGCCCCGAGCGGGAGCGGGTGGAGGAGGCGGGCGAGCATGTGGCGCAGCGGTGGATCCTGACCCGCGGCGAGGACAACATCCGCGACCTGCTGCCCGGGCCGATCCTGCCCCCGGTCATCGACAAGGAACTGCTAGTCGACGCGGAGAAGGAACTCGGCCTGTCGCTGCGGGCCTACCAGGAGGCCAGGGAGTGGCTGCGGGACGCGTTCTGGGATCGAGTGCACCGGCAGTTCGGCCTCGGCGTCGGCAAGTCCAGAAGCTGACCGGAATGCCGTCAGATAAGACCGGGAAATCCGGGCATAACGGGGCACTCCCCGCCGGTCCCGCCGCGACGGCCGTCCGCCCCGGGGCACCAGCGCTGACCGTGGTTACCGGGAATCCGTCCGCCGAGGAGATCGCGGCGCTGGTGGCCGTGCTCGCCGCCCGGACGGCCCCGGCCGGCCCGGGCGGGGAGGCGGGACGGCCGCGTTCTGAATGGTCGGCGAAATACCGGTTGCTGCGCGAGCCGCTGGCGCGGGGGGCCGGCGGGTGGCGCGCCAGCGCCCTGCCCCGCTAGCCGCGGCCGGCCAGCGGGCGGGCGGCCGGGTCAGGCCGGCGGCTCCGGCCCGTTCTCACTAGACTCTGCGCAGTCGAGAGGAGCCGTTTTCGTGCGCAAGGTCCTCATCGCCAACCGGGGCGAGATCGCGGTCCGGGTGGTACGAGCATGCCGCGACGCCGGGCTGGCCAGCGTGGCCGTCTATTCCGACCAGGATCTCGATGCCCTGCATGTGGTGATGGCCGACGAGGCCTACGCCCTGGGCGGCCAGAGCGCGGCCGAGAGCTACCTCGACATCGCCAAGATCCTCGGGGCGGCCGCCGCCAGCGGGGCCGACGCCGTGCATCCCGGCTACGGCTTCCTGGCCGAGAACGCTGACTTCGCGCGGGCGGTCACCGGCGCCGGCCTGACCTGGATCGGGCCGCCCCCGGCCGCCATCGAGGCGCTCGGCGACAAGGTGGCGGCGCGGCAGATCGCCCGGGCCGTCGGCGCGCCGCTGGCGGCGGGCACCGACGGGCCCGTTTCCGGTGCCGGGGAGGCGGTCGCGTTCGCCGCCGAGCACGGGCTGCCGATCGCCATCAAGGCGGCGTTCGGCGGCGGCGGCCGCGGCCTGAAGGTGGCCCGTACCACCGAGGAGATCAGCGAGCAGTTTGACTCCGCCGTGCGGGAGGCGGTCGCCGCGTTCGGCCGCGGCGAGTGCTTCGTCGAGCGTTACCTGGACCGGCCGCGGCACGTGGAGACGCAATGCCTGGCCGACAGCCACGGGAACGTGGTGGTCATCTCGACCAGGGACTGCTCGCTGCAGCGGCGGCACCAGAAGCTGGTCGAGGAGGCGCCGGCCCCGTTCCTGTCCGACGCCCAGGAGCGGCTGCTGCGGGAATCCTCCAAGGCGATCCTGCGCAAGGCCGGCTACGTGGGCGCCGGTACCTGCGAATTCCTGATCGCCCAGGACGGCACGGTGTCCTTCCTGGAGGTGAACACGCGGCTGCAGGTCGAGCATCCGGTCAGCGAGGAAGTGAGCGGGATCGACCTGGTCCGGGAGATGTTCCGCATCGCCGACGGCGAGGAACTCGGCTACGACGACCCGGGGCTGCGCGGGCACTCGATCGAGTTCCGGATCAACGCCGAGGACCCGGGCCGGAACTTCCTGCCGGCGCCGGGCACGATCACGGCCTGGCGGCCGCCGTCCGGTCCCGGCGTCCGCCTCGACGCCGGCTACGGCCCCGGGATGACGGTGCCGCAGGCGTTCGACTCGCTGATCGCCAAGCTGATCGTGACCGGGGCCAGCCGCGCCGAGGCGTTGCAGCGGGCCCGCCGCGCGCTGGCCGAGTTCGAGATCGGCGGCATGCCGACCGTGCTGCCGTTCCACCGCGCGGTGGTCCGCGACCCGGCCTTCACCGCGGAGCCGTTCACCGTGCATACCCGGTGGATCGAGACCGAGTTCGCCGGCCGGATCCCGCCGCAGGACGCGGCGGCGGCGGACGGCGACGCCGGGCCGCCCGCCGAGCGCGAGCGGATCACGGTCGAGGTGGGCGGCAAGCGGCTGGAGGTGACGGTCCCGGCCGGGCTCGCGGGCGGCACCGGCTTCGGGCCGGGCGGCGCCGGCCGGGCGGGCGGAGCCGGGGCCAGCCGGGCGCCGGCCGGGCGGCGCCGCGGCCGGGACTCCGCGGCCGGCGCCGGGGGCGGCGGGGGGGCCGGCGATGACGCGCTGGTCAGCCCGATGCAGGGCACGATCGTCAAGATCGTCGCGGCCGATGGCCAGCGGGTATCGGCCGGGGACACGGTCGTCGTGCTGGAGGCGATGAAGATGGAGCAGCCGCTGGCCGCGCACAAGGACGGCACGGTCGGCGACCTGGCCGTCACGGTGGGCCAGACGGTGTCGGCCGGCGCGGTCATCTGCCAGCTGCGGGACTGAGCGCATGGCCCGCCTGGCCGGCGACCCCGGCGTGGCCAGATGGCTCCGGTTCGCGGTCGGTGGCCGGCTTCCGGACGAGAATCGCGACTGGGTCAGGCATGAGCTGACCGACGCCGGCTGGCGCGGCCGGACGGTGCTGCGGCACCTGGCCGTGATCATCCCGGTCTGCGTCATCGTCGCCGTCCTGCTCGCCACGCTGCTGCCCGCGCCCGGCTGGCTCAGCCTGACGATGGTCGCGCTCATCCTGTGCGGCAGCCTGTTCACGGTGACGGCGTACGCGGACGACATCCGGATTACCCGGCTCCGCCAGCACGGCCTGGATGTCCCGGACGACCCCGACCTGGGCCACCCGTCGCACTGACGGGGCGGTCTGACCGAGCCGATGGCAGTCCGCGAGTGGCCCGGCCCGGGGCAGCTGGCTGCGGGCGGGCTCCTAGACGTCCTCGGCGGGACGCATCAGGCGGCGGGCGGCCTCGGTCAGGCTGCCGGACAGGGACGGGTACACGGCGAACGTGTGCGCGATCTGATCGACGGTCAGCAGCTGCTCGACGGCCAGGGACACGCCGAGGATGAGCTCGCTGGCCCGGGGCGCCACCACCACGCCGCCGAGCACGATCCCGCTGCCGCGCCGGGCGAACAACTTGATAAAGCCGTCGCGGAAACCCTGCATCTTCGCCCGCGCGTTCGTGGCCAGCGGCAGCTTCACCACCAGCACGTCGGCCTGGCCCGCGGCCGCCTGATCGGTGATCCCGACGGTGGCGATCTCCGGCTCCGTGAAGATCGTCGCGGCGACGTGGCTGAGCCGCAGCGGCCCGACCGCCTCGCCGAGCGCGTGCCACATCGCGATCCGGCCTTGCATGGCCGCGACGGAGGCGAGCATCATCACGCCGGTGCAGTCGCCCGCCGCATAAACGCCCGGTGCCGAGGTCCGGGATACCCGGTCCACCGGCACGAATCCCCGGCCGTCCAGGGCGATGCCGGCCCGCTCCAGCCCCAGGCCGCTGGTGCCCGGGACCATCCCGACGGTGAGCAGGCAGTGCGAGCCGCGCACGGTCCGGCCGTCCGCCAGCAGCACGGCCACGCCGCCGGCGGTGCGGGTGACCCCGGTGGCCCGGGACCGGCCCAGCACGGTCATGCCCCGCCGCCGGAACACCTCCTCCACCACGACCGCGGCGTCCGCGTCCTCCTGCGGCAGCACCCGGTCACGCGATGAGATGAGGGTGACCTGCGAGCCGAGTGCCTGGTAGGCGCTCGCGAACTCGGCGCCGGTGACGCCGGAACCGACCACGATGAGCTCGCCGGGCAGCTCATCGAGGTCGTACAGCTGGCGGCAGGTCAGGATGCGCTCGCCGTCCGGGACGGCTCCCGGCAGGATCCGCGGCTGCGCGCCGGCCGCGATGAGCAGGACGTCCGCGCTGATCTCGCGGTCACCGACGGCGACGGTCCGGGGGCCGGTCAGCCGGCCCGTCCCGGCGAGCACCTCGATCCCCTCGGTGGCCAGCCGGCTGGCCACGTCCGCGGACTGCGCCCCGGCCAGCGCCCGGACCCGGGCGTAGAGCCGGGGGGCGTCCACGGCCGCCCGGGCGCTGGCCGCGTCCAGCCGGATGCCCAGTCCGGCCGATCCCTCCAGCGCGGCCATCAGGCCCGAGGTCGCGATCAGCGTCTTGGACGGCACGCAGTCGCTCAGCACGCACGCCCCGCCGAGGCCGTCCCGTTCCACCACCGTGACGTCGGCGCCAAGCTGCGCGGCGACCAGGGCCGCTTCGTATCCCCCCGGCCCGCCGCCGATGATGACGACCTTCGCTCGCGGCTGGTTCACGCTGCCCAATTCTGTCGTATGCCGCGCCTATCGCCGCATCCATCCCCGTCATCGGGCCGGGCGACCGGGCCGGACCGGCCACGCCGGGCCGCCCGGACTCGTACGCTAGGGCACCGTGGAGCTGTATGCCGCCTACGGCAGCAACATGGACCCGACGCAGATGGCGGAACGCTGCCCGCATTCGCCCCGGCACGGCACCGGCTGGCTGGACGGGTGGCGGCTGACCTTCGGCGGCGAGGACATCGGCTGGGAGGGCGCCCTGGCCACCGTGGTCGAGGATGCGGCCGAGCGCGTATTCGTGGTGCTCTATGAGCTGTCGGACGGCGATGAGCGGTCTCTGGACCGCTGGGACGGCGCGACGATCGGCTACTACCGCAAGTTCACGGTCCGGGTCGCTACCCGCGACGGCACCGAGGCGCTCGCCTGGCTGTACGTGCTGAACGACTACGAGGGCGGGCTGCCGTCCGCCCGCTACCTCGGCATCATGGCCGACGCCGCGGAAGCCGCGGGAGCGCCCGGCGACTATGTCGCGGGGCTGCGGACCCGGCCCTGCACCTCGCTCGGCGGGTAGGCGGCCGGGAGGAATCCCCCGATCCGGGCCCGCAGCGAGGCGGCATCCAGGCCATGCGCGGCCCGGTGCTCGGCCCGGGTGCCGTAGCGGCGCAGCTCTTCGCGGCCCACCCCGAGTCCGAGCAGCCGGTGCGGGATGCCGGACAGCGCCGCGGCCGCCGCCGGCACCGAGGTACTGGCCAGGTACGGCTCGACGAGTACCACGTCCGCGGCCCCCAGCGTGGCCCGCAGGGTGACCCCGTCGAACGGGCGGATGGTGGCGGCATACAGCACGGTGACGTCCATGCCCTGGGTGGCCCTGAGCACCTCGTCGGCCAGCGGGCCGACCGCGATGACCGTGCCCCCGGCCCCCCTCCGCAGCACCGTGAAGCCGTCCCCGGCGGCGGCCAGCGCGGTGGCGTTGGACTCCAGCGACAGCCGCAGGTACACCAGGCCGCCGGCGGCGGCCGCGGACCGCAGCAGCCGCCCGGCCTCGTCCGGGTGGCCGGGCACGTGCACGGTCCAGCCCGGCAGGGTGTCCAGCAGGGCCACGTCACCCGGGGCCTGATGCGTCCGGCCGTAGGCCGCCTCGTCGTAGGACCCCCCGGCGCTGACCAGCACCGCGCCGACGCCCTGATGCACCAGGTCCAGCTTGATCTGCTCGAAGGGCCGCTCGATCAGGAACGGCGCGAACGTGTGCGCGATCGGCCGCATTCCCGCCAGGGCCAGCCCGCCGGCCACGCTGATCAGGAGCTGTTCCCGGATACCCAGGTTGATCACGCGGTCCGGATGCCGCTCGCGGGCCGGCCCGAAGGCCTCGGCGGTGATGTCGGCGAGCACGACGGCGAGCCGCGGGTCGGCGTCGAGCAGCTCGCCCGTCACGCGGACGAAGCGCTCCCGCATGGTCTCGGCCGGCCGCTCGCCGGGCTGGCCGGCGGTCACGAGGACGCCTTCGCGATGGTGGCCACCACGACGTGCGGCCGGTCCGGATGCGGCGCGGTGAGGGCCTGCTGCAGGGCGGCGTGATCGCGGCCGTCCGCCCGCAGCGCGGACCAGCCCTCGATGCTGAACCGCCGCTCGATGCCACCCGGCCAGCCGTGCGTGGCCGAGCCGTTGTCCACCACGATCGCCGCCAGCTGGCCCAGGCCGGCCCGGCCGGCGAACGCGATGGCCTCGTGGTTGGAGCCCTCGTCCAGCTCGCCGTCGCCGAGCAGGACGAAGACCCGGGCGCCGGTCAGCCCGCTGGCCCGCAGGCCGAGGGCGGTGCCGACCGCCAGCGGCAGCCCGTGACCGAGCGAGCCGCTGGAAATCTCGGCGCCGGGCAGGAGATTCCGATCCGGATGCCAGCCGAGCGCCGAGCCGTATCCGCCGTAGCCGGGCAGCTGGTCCGCGCTGAGGAAGCCCTTGGCCGCGAGCACGGCGTAATACGCCATCGGCCCGTGCCCCTTGGACAGGTAGAACCGGTCCCGCGACGCCGAGCCCAGCGTCTCCGGGCTGACCCGCAGCACCCGGTCGTACAGCACCCAGAGCACGTCGAGCGTCGAGGCGGCGGCGAAGTCATGCTTCTCATCGCCGGCCATCAGCGCCATCAGCCCCGGCAGGTCGGCGAACTCATAACGGGCAGCAGCCGTCGTGGTGGTGGTCATGAACGCCAGCCTGGACCCTCAAGCGGACTTGAAGTCAAGGCGGGGACGCTAGCGGATGACGATCACCAGCACGAGCGCCAGCGCGGGCACGCCGATCGCCGCCATGGCGGACCAGGCCCAGCTGGCCACCACCTGCCCGCCCACCGCGCCGCGCTGGCGGGCCCGGGCGGCCATGCCCTGGATCTCCCTGGCCATCACCTCGGCCGGCCGCTGTTTCGCCACTTCCCGCGCCTCGGCCGGCATCCGCGAGTAACCGTCCGGCCGGCCGGACGGGTTCCGGTCCCAGCGGCTGCCGCGCAGCTCAGCCCGGAGCCGGGACCGGCGCGGCGAGTACAGGGCCCAGCTGTGCACTTGCTTGCCGCCGAAGGTGTCCCCCGGGGAGCAGTGCACCTCAACCGACTCGCCCAGGTAGATTTCGCCAACCCGGCCCCACGGCACCCGGTATTCCCGGATCGGGTTCAGCACGGTCAGGCCGTCAGCGTCGGTGATGACCCGCGGCCGGAGCGCGCATACGTACACCACTCCGGTAATCGCGATCAGGCCGACCGCGATCTGAAAGGACGTCCGGTTGTGCCCCTGGATCGCGAGATCCACCAGGTTGGCGACGGCGAAGACGACCCAGGCCCACCACAGCACGACCGGTCCCGGGAGGCGGAACACCTTGTTCATGTCCTGCTGCGCTGGCCCGTCGCCCGCTGGCCCGCGGCCGCCTGTGCCGTTGCCCTGGGGGAAGGGCCGCTGCCCGGGCCGGTTGTGCCGTTGCCCCGGGGGGATGGGCCGCTGCCCGGGCGGACCGGCTCCTGCTGCGTAGACACCGCCGATGAACTCCCGTGACTCGACCGGGGAGACGCCGCTGCGGCGTCCACGATCCCCACTCTAGATCCCCGGCCGGCCCGGCTGAACCCCCGGCTCGTCACGCCCGGGCGCCGCCGGGCAGCGGCTCCGCCGCGGCCGCGTCACCGCAGATCGCGGTGAGCGCGGTGGCCGCCATCAACCGGACGCCGACGCCGATGGCCCGCTCATCCACGTCGAAGGCGGGCTGGTGGATGTCGAAGTCGTCATCCGATCCCGGCCGGCGGGTGCCAAGCCTGCAGAGCGCTCCCGGGACGGACTCGAGATACCAGGCGAAGTCCTCCCCGCCCAGGCTCTGCGGCGCGGGCGTCGTCGCGTCCGGCCCGAGCACCCGCTCGGCGGCCGCGTCGATCATCGCCGTGGACACGGACTCGTTGACGGTCGGCGGCACGTTCCGCGCGTAAGTGAGCTCGGCCAGCACGCCGTAGGCGCTGGCCACCGACTCCAGCAGCGCCTTGAGCAGGTCCGGCGCCGCATGCCAGGCCTGGTCGTCGAGGCAGCGGACGGTTCCCTCCACCACCCCGTCATCCGGGATCGCGTTCGCCGCCGTGCCCGCGCTGACCCGGCCCCAGACCAGGCTGAGGCTGGATCGCGGGTCGACCCGGCGGGACAGCGCCGCGGGCAGCTCGGTAATGATCTTCCCCAGCGCGAAGACCAGGTCAGCGGTCAGGTGCGGACGCGCCGTGTGCCCGCCGGGCCCGGTCACCCGCACCGTTATCTTGTCGCACGCGGCGGTGATCGGGCCGCTTCTGGTGCCGATCTTCCCGACGTCGAGCCGCGGGTCGCAGTGCAGCGCGAAGATGCGGTCGACCGAGGCGATACCGCCCGCCGCGAGCACGTCAAGCGCGCCGCCGGGTACTTCCTCGGCCGGCTGGAAGATCAGCCGGACCCGGCCGCCCAGCCGGTTAGCCGCCGCCCGCCGGGCCAGGAACAGGCCGGCCCCCAGCAGGATCGTGGTGTGCACGTCGTGCCCGCACGCGTGGCAGGCGTTCGGCACGGTCGAGCGGTAGGGCACGTTCTTCTCATCGCTGATCGGCAGCGCGTCCAGGTCGGCGCGCAACGCCACCAGCGGCCCCGGCGCGGCCGGGTCGCCGATGTCCGCTATCAGCCCGGTGCCCTTGGGCAGGGTCACCGGGCGGAGGCCGGCCGCCGCCAGCCGGAGCGCGACCCGCCGGGTGGTCCGGTGCTCGTGATAGCCGACCTCCGGGTGGGCATGCAGATCGCGCCGGAAGTCAATGAGCTCGCCCTGCTGGCCGGCCACGAACGTGTCCAGCTCCCCCTCGAGATCATGTTCCCGCATGGGCAACCTCCCCGGGAGCGACGAAACGATCCTCGGCGAACTCGGTGATGAGCGCGTCCACCACGTCGGCCAGGCCGCCGCCCTCGGCCACGATGCCGCGCTGGCGCTCGTAGGAGGCGCCGTGGTCAAGCACCTCGGCGACGACTTCGAGCTCGGACGCGCAGCCGAGCCGGTCGGCGACCGGCCGGAGCTCCCGCACCAGCTCGAACAGCTCGTCCCGCAGCGGTGCGGTAGCGCCGGAGTCGTCGGTGATCACGATCGCGTCCAGGCCGTACCTGGTGGCGCGCCACTTGTTGTCGCTGACCACCCAGGAAGCCGGGCACGGCAGCCGGTAGCCGCGGTCGAGCTGGACATCGAAGAGCTGGACCAGGCACTGCGACAGCGCCGTCACCATGCCGATTTCGCGCATGGTCGGAACGCCGTCGAACATCCGGATCTCGACCGTGCCGAAATCCGGATGCGGCCGGATATCCCACCACACCTCTTTGATGCTCCGGATCGTGCCGGCGCGAAGCAGCGTGTCCATGTACTCCTCGAACTCACTCCAGTTCGTCAGTGGCTGCGGCGGCCCCGAGGTGGGCAGCCCGCCGAAGACAATCGCCCGGCTCGAGGCGAGCCCGGTGTCCTGCCCGCTCCAGTACGGGCTCGACGCGGTCAGCGCCAGGAAATGCGGCAGGTATGCGGCCAGCGCATTGACGATGGGGATGGCCTTGCTCCCGTCACGGATGCCCACATGTACATGGACGCCAAAAGTCTGGATCCTGCGGGCCAGCCACTGCAACTGCTCGACGAGTTCGGCATAACGCTGAATAGGCGCCATCTTTGCATCCCGCCAATCACTGACGGGATGCGTTCCGGCACAGGCCAGCATCGTACCGCGCCCGACGGTGATTCGCTCAAGTTGCGCGATTGTCGCGGCCAGGTCCTGCTTAGCCTCGGAAACGGTGCTGCAGATGCCGGTCACCACCTCGATGGTGGACTGCATGAGCTCGTACCGCAGTTTCGGATGCTCGCCGGTCTCGCTCAGCCCGGGCAGCGCGGCCAGCACTTCCCGGGCATCCTGGCGCAGCATCTTGCTGCGCGCGTCGATGAGCTGCAGTTCCCACTCGACCCCGAGCGTCGCGCCGCGAGACGGATTCCATCTGATAGCCACGGGCTAACCTCCATGCATCGTCGCTCCGCTGCGGCGCGGGGGGACCTAAGGATTTCGGGAGGGCCGCGGAGAACGGCCGGAATGGCAGGTGCGCCAGCGCGTCAGCGGGCTGGCGGGCACGCCGGTGAAGACCGGGGCCAGGGGCGGCTGACCGTCGCGGGGAAGCTGATCAGGCCGGGCCCGGCCGACCGCGATTACTGCCCATGAGCGCATCGGCATATATCCGTAGCCGTCCGCATGCATGGTCAACCGCCCTGTTCCGCCAGGGCACTCCTACCCAGCCTGGCCGCGCCCGACGCGCGCCAGGACGGTTCGGCCGGCCGCCAGGCGGCGTCAGTACGCGTCCGGCGGCCGGTACGTGCCCCACACGTCACGCAGGGCATCGCAGACCTCGCCGACGGTCGCGCGCGCCCGCAGCGCCTCGCGCAGCGGGTAGAGCAGGTTCCCCGGCTGGCCGGCCGCGCGCCGCAGCTCGCCGATCCGGCGGGCGAACTCGGCGCCATCGCGGTCGGCGCGCAGCTTGGCCAGCCGCTCGGCCTGCTCCCGCTCGATGGCCGGATCGAGGCGCAGCGGCTGGTAGGCCTCGTCACCGGAACTGGTGAACCGGTTGACCCCGACGATCACCCGCTGGCCGGCGTCGATCTGGCGCGCGATGCGATACGCCGACCGCTCGATCTCGGCCTTCTGGAAGCCCTGCTCGATCGCGCTGACCGCGCCGCCCAGCTCCTCCACCCTGGCCATCAGCCCGGCGGCCGCTTCCTCGATGTCGCTGGTCATCGACTCCACCGCGTAAGACCCGGCGAACGGGTCAACGGTCGAGGTCAGGTCGGTCTCGTAGGCGAGGACCTGCTGGGTGCGCAGGGCCAGCCGGGCGGCCTTCTCGGTCGGCAGCGCGATCGCCTCGTCGTAGGAGTTCGTGTGCAGCGACTGCGTGCCGCCGAGCACGGCGGCCAGCGCCTGCACGGTGACCCGCGCCATGTTCACCTCGGGCTGCTGCGCGGTCAGCTGCACGCCGGCCGTCTGGGTATGGAAGCGCAGCATCAGCGACCGGGGATTGGCGGCGCCGAATTCATCCCGCATGATCCTGGCCCACATCCGGCGGGCCGCGCGGAACTTCGCGACCTCCTCCAGCAGCGTGGTCCGCGCGACGAAGAAGAAGGACAGCCGCGGCCCGAACTCGTCCACCCCCAGGCCGGCCGCGATGGCGGCGCGCACGTACTCGACGGCGTTCGCCAGCGTGAACGCGATCTCCTGGACCGCGGTCGCGCCGGCCTCGGCCATGTGATAGCCGGAGATCGAGATCGTATTCCAGCGCGGGAGCTCGGCCTGGCAGTAAGCGAAGGTGTCGGCGACGAGCCGCAGCGACGGTTGCGGCGGATAGATGTAAGTACCGCGGGCGATGTACTCCTTCAGGATGTCGTTCTGAATCGTTCCGGCCAGCCGGTCCGGGCCGATTCCCTGCTCGGCCGCCACCAGCTGGTAAAGCAGCAGCAGAACGGCGGCCGGCGCGTTGATCGTCATCGATGTCGAGACCGAGTCGAGCGGTATTCCGCGCAGCAGTATCCGCATGTCCTCGATGGAATCGATGGCGACGCCGACCTTTCCGACTTCGCCGCGGGCGGCCGGCGCATCGGAGTCGTATCCCATCTGGGTCGGCAGGTCGAAGGCGACCGAGAGGCCCGTGCTGCCGGCCTCGATGAGCTGGTGGTAACGGCGGTTCGATTCCGCGGCGGTGGAGAAGCCGGAATACTGCCGCATCGTCCACGGCCGTTCCGTGTACATGGCCGGGTAGATGCCGCGGGTGTAGGGATACTCCCCCGGCTCGCCGAGCTGGGCCGCCGGGTCGAAGTCCGCTGGCTGCCCGGGCCGGTAGACCGGTTCAACCGGCAGCCCGGATTCCGTCTCGCGCGTCATGCTCTCAGGGTACGACCCGGCCTGCTCCGCCCGGCCGGGCGATCAGGACGCCGGGCCGGCCGTCACCGAGAACTGCTGGGTATCCGGCACCAGCCCGCCCGAGGCGTTCTCGGCGGACAGGTAAAGCTGGTTCACCGGGCGCTTCGAGCCGTTATGCACGGTCAGCACCATCGGGTGGCTGAACGCCGTGTCATCGCCATTGATCCAGGGCACCGAGTCCGCCTGCTGCGCGGCCGGGCAGTTCTGGTGGTGTCGGTGTAGGTGATGACCAGCTGATCACCGCCCTGCGCGCGGCCCGCGGCCAGGATCGTCACGATGTTCCCGGGGCCGACCGTGTAGTCGGTACCGGGGACCAGGTCCTGACCCAGCGTGGTGTCGTCCACGACCACCGAGCCCGGGTTGACCAGCCCGGAGTCGGTAACGTTCAGCGGGATGACCTGGTGACAGGAATCCGCGGCCGCGGCCGGGCAAGATCACGGTCAGCCGGGACGCGAACTCGTGCGCGCGCGTAGGCTGCTGCCGCGCAGTCAACCGAAATCGATCGCCCGGCCCGGCTTGGCCTACGCTGCCCGGCCTGCCCGGCTTGGCCCGGGGACCGGCCGGCCCCGGGCCCGAACGCATGCAGATGGGGGTAAGCCCATGTCACATGGCCGCCTGACCGCGGTCGTGATCGCCGTCGTGGTCGCGATCGCGGCCGCGGCCGCGGCACTGCAGTCGGCCATGGCGGTACCCGGCCAGCAGCCGGCGCCGGGCGCGCGGAGCGGGCTGGGCATCCGCGGCCGGGCCGGCCGCCGGAACGCGGCGGAGCTGGCCGGGCCCCGCGGGGCCGCGTCGCGCCGGGCCGTGGGCGGGCCGCTGCTGGCCAGCCGCGGCATCATCGTGCATGACCCGGCCCGCGGCGGGCGGCGGCTGCCCAGGGTTCCGGCGTCGGCCTTTGTCGTCGCCGATGCGGCCACCGGCCAGGTGCTGGCGGCCAAGGACCCGCACGGTTACTTCCAGCCCGCGAGCACCCTCAAGATGCTCACCGCGATCACCCTGATCCCGCTGCTGCGCCCGGACGCCAGGGTGGTGGCCAGCCGCCGGGCGACCTCCGTCCAGCCGAACGTCGTCGGCCTGGTCCGGGGCCGGAGCTATCAGGTGTCCAGCCTGTTCAAGGCGCTGCTGCTGATCTCGGCCAACGACGCCGCGGTATCCCTCGCCCAGGCCACCGGCTCCTTCCGGCGGGCCATCAGGCTGATGAATGCCGAGGCGCGGCGGCTGCAGGCCTACGACGTGGTGGCCCGGCAGCCGAACGGCCTGCCCGCCGCCGGGCAGCACGTCTCGGCCTACGACGATGCGCTGATCGCGCGGCGCGCGCTGGCCATGCCGGCGTTCATGAAGTACGACTCGACGCTCGCCGCCAGGTTCCGGGTCAAGCGGCGGCACTGGGTGACGCTGGTCAACCAGAACACGCTGCTGACCCAGTACCGGGGCGGCATCGGCGGCAAGATCGGCTGGACCGAGAAGGCCGGGGCCACGTACATCGGGATGGCCAGGCGGCACGGCGTGACCCTGATCGTGACCATCCTGCACGCCACGCCGCTGACCGAGATCACTTCCGGCGAGCGCCTGCTGAACTGGGGCTTCGCCATGGACCACAAGGTGCGCCCGGTGGGGGTCCTGGTCCCGCCGCTGCCCGGCGGGCCGCCCGGCTAGCCGGGCGGCAGGAAGCCGACCCGGTCCCGGACGGTGCCCATGGTCCGGCTGGCGATCTCGCGGGCCCGGTCCGCTCCCGCCGCGAGCAGCCGGTCCAGCCCGGCCTCGTCGGCCAGCATCTTCTCGGTCCGCTCCCTGATCGGCGCCAGGGCACCGACAACGACCTCGGCCAGGTCCTTCTTGAAGGTCCCGTACCCGGCGCCCGCGTACCTGCCCTCCAGGGCCGCCACGCTCTCGCCGGACAGCGCCGAGTAAATCCGCAGCAGGTTGGTCACGCCCGGCTTGGCCAGCTCATCGGCGCGGACCTCGCCGCCGGCGTCGGTCATCGCGCGGGAGATCTTCCGCCGGATGGCGTCCGGCTCGTCCAGCACATCCACGATGCCCTGCGGCGAGGACGACGACTTGCTCATCTTCGCGGTCGGCTCGGTCAGGTCGGTAATCTTCGCCACGTCCGCGAGTATGTACGGGCCGGGAACCACGAACGTCGCGCCGAACCGGTGGTTGAACCGCTGGGCCAGATCGCGGGTCAGCTCAAGGTGCTGGCGCTGGTCCTCCCCGACGGGCACCTGATCGGTCTCATACAGCAGGATGTCCGCGGCCTGCAGGACCGGATAGGTGAAGAGCCCGACACTGGCCTGGTCCGAGCCGGCCCGCGCCGCCTTGTCCTTGAACTGGATCATCCGGCTGGCCTCGCCGAACCCGGTGATGCAGCCGAGCACCCAGGCCAGCTCCGCGTGCTCGGCCACGTGGCTCTGCACGAACAGGATGCACCGCTCGGGGTCGAGCCCGGCCCCGAGGAGCTGCGCCGCGGCCACCCTGGTCCGCTGCCGCAGCAGGGCCGGGTCCTGGGGCAGCGTAATCGCATGCAGGTCCACCACGCAGTACACGGCATCGTGGGTGTCCTGCAGGGTCACCCACTGGCGCACGGCACCCAGGTAGTTGCCGAGATGGAAGGAGTCCGCCGTGGGCTGGATACCGGAGAACACGCGTGGTCGGGCCATGCCGGAAGTCTAGTTGCGGGCGGCCGGCGGCCGGCCCGATCCGGCCCGGTGCCGGGACGTATTCGCCGCGGCCGCTCAGCCAGCCGCCGGCCCGCGGCCGGCCACCGGGCCGGTGCCGACCGCCGGCCCGTGACCCAGCACCGGCCCGTTGCCCAGGACGGGCACGATGTCCGGCGCGCCGAGCCGGATCGCGTCCGCGTCCAGATCGGTCCCGGCGTCCTGCGAGTCGCGCTCGGCCGCGATCCTGGCGCAATAGTGCTCGACCTCCCGGGCCACCTGCCGCGACCGCCATCGCATCGGGCCCGCCATCAGCCCGGCGGCCTCCTCCGCCACGGACACGCCGCGGTCCCAGGTCTCGATCGAGATATGCGTGCGGCGCGCTAGCACGTCGTCAAGGTGGCGGGCCCCCTCGTGCGACGCCGCGTAGACGACTTCGGCTCGCAGGTAGTCATCGGCGCCGTCCAGCGGCCGGGCCAGGCCGGGCTCGGCCGCGATCAGGTCGAGCACCTCGCCGACCAGCGCGCCGTACCGGTGCAGCAGGTGCTCGATCCGCGCGACATGCAGGCCGGACGACCGGGCCAGCGAGTACCGCGCGTTCCACAGCGGGATATAGCCGTCGGCGCCGGCCAGCGGCACGGCATCGGTGCAGGAGGGCGCCACCCGGCCGTCCAGGCCGTGCGCCACCGCGTCCACCGCGTCGCGGGCCATCAGCCGGTAGGTGGTGTACTTGCCGCCCGCGATCATCACCAGCCCCGGCACCGGATGGGCGACCGTGTGCTCACGCGACAGCTTCGACGTGGTCTCGGACTCCCCGGCCAGCAGCGGCCGCAGGCCGGCGTACACGCCCTCGACGTCATCCCTGGTCAGCGGGACGGCGAGGATCCGGTTGACCTGATCGAGGACGTAGTCGATATCGGTCCGGCTGGCCGCCGGGTGCGCCTTGTCCAGCGACCAGTCGGTGTCAGTGGTGCCGATGATCCAGTGCCGTCCCCACGGTATGACGAACAGGACGCTCACCGGCGTCCGCAGGATGATCCCGGTACTCGACTGGATCCGGTCCTTGGGCACGACCAGGTGGATCCCCTTGGACGCGCGGACGTTAATGGTGCCGCGGCCGCCGACCATGGCCTGGATCTCATCGGTCCACACCCCGGTCGCGTTCACCACCTGCTGGGCGCGGATCTCCAGTTCGGCCCCCGACTCAAGGTCAACGGCCCGGACGCCGGTGACCCGCTCGCCCTCCCGCAGGAAACCGGTCACCTGAGTCCGTGATGCGGCGTGGGCACCGTAGCTGGCCGCGGTCCGGACCACGGACATCACGTACCGGGCATCGTCGACCTGCGCGTCCCAGTACACCAGCGCGCCGGTGAGCGCCGACCGCTTCAGCGCGGGCGCCAGCCGCAGCGCGGACCGGCGGGTCAGCTGCCGGTGCCCCGGCAGCCCCCTGGTCTGGCCCAGCGAGAATCCGAGCACGTCGTACGCGGTGACCCCGGTCCCCACATAGGCACGTTCCCAGACGTGATGGGTGAAAGGGAAGAGGAAGGAGACGGGGCGCACCAGATGCGGCGCGATCCGCTGCAGCAGCAGTGACCGCTCCCCGAGCGCCTCCCGGACCAGGCCGAAGTTGAGCTGCTCCAGATAGCGGAGGCCGCCGTGGATGAGCTTGCTTGACCGCGACGAGGTCCCGGAGCCGAAATCCCTGGCCTCGACCAGGCCGGTGGATAGCCCGCGGGTGGCGGCATCGAGGGCCACCCCCGCGCCCACGATCCCGCCGCCGACGACCAGCACCTCGTGCTCGGTCGCGGCCAGCTCGGCCAGCGCCGCCGCGCGCTCCGCCGGGCCCAGCCTGACCATCGTTCCGCCACCGGCCATCATTATCCGAACGCTACCGGCTCCGGCCGGCGCCGTGGGCCGGGGCCTGTGCCGGGTGGTTTCCCGGCCCGGCCTGGGTGGTTTCCCGGCCCGGCCCGGCGGCGCGGGCGGCGGGCCGGCCGACCTCAGCGGCGCTGCGCACTCGGCGTCACGACGACCTCGACCCGCTGGAATTCCTTGAGATCGGAGTAACCGGACGTCGCCATGGTCCGCCGCAGCGCGCCCATCATGTTCATCGAGCCGTCGGCGATCGTCGACGGGCCGTGCAGGATCTGCTCGATGGTCCCGACCGTGCCGACCTTAAGCCGGGTGCCGCGCGGCAGCTCCGGGTGATGTGCCTCGCTCCCCCAGTGATATCCGTTCCCCGGCGCCTGCGACGCGCGCGCGAAGGGCGAGCCGACCATCACGGCGTCCGCGCCCAGCGCGAGCGCCTTGGCGATGTCACCGCTGCGGGTCATGCCCCCGTCCGCGATGACGTGCGCGTACCGGCCACCGGACTCGTCCAGATAGTCGCGCCGGGCCGCGGCCACATCGGCGATCGCCGTGGCCATCGGCACGGCCACGCCGAGCACAGCCGCCGTGGTATGGCCGGAGCCGCCGCCGAAGCCGGTCAGGACCCCCGCCGCCCCGGTCCGCATCAGGTGCAGCGCGGCGGTGTAGGTGGCGCAGCCGCCGACGATAACCGGGACGTCGAGCTCGTAGATGAACTGCTTGAGGTTGAGCGGCTCGGACTGCCCGGACACATGCTCGGCGGACACGGTGGTGCCGCGGATGACGAAGATGTCGGCGCCCGCGTCGATGACCGCCTTGTAGTACCGGACCGTCCGCTGCGGCGAGAGCCGGGCGGCGGCCGTGACCCCGGCCGCGCGGACTTCCTCGATCCTGAGCCCGATCAGATCTTCCTTGATGGGCTCGGCGTATATCTCCTGGAACCTGCGAGTGGCCGCTTCATCATCCAGCTCGGCGGCCTCGGCCAGGAGCGGCTCCGGATCGGCGTACCGGGTCCAGAGACCCTCAAGATCGAGCACGGCCAGGCCGCCCAGCTTCCCGACCTCCACCGCGGTGGCCGGCGACACCACGCTGTCCATCGGGGCGACCACGAGGGGGAGCTCGAACCGGTAGGCGTCAATCTGCCAGGCGATCGACACCTCCTCCGGGTCCCTGGTGCGGCGGGACGGCACGATGCCGATCTCGTCCAGGGCGTAGGCCCGGCGGCCGCTCTTGCCGCGGCCGATCTCCACCTGAGTCACGTCTGCCGTCTCCCGCCATCTCTCCGGTCTGGCCCGCGCCGGTCCGGTCCGCCGTCTCCCGCCTGACCCGGGCCGTCAGGTCCGCCGCCCGCCGTAGTTCGGCGCCTCCGTCGTCATCTGGATGTCATGCGGATGACTCTCGGCCAGGCCGGCGCCGGTGATCTGGGTGAATCTCGCTTCCTGCAGCTCGGCGATGGACCGCGCGCCGCAATAACCCATCGCGGCCCGCAGCCCGCCGACCAGCTGGCCGGCCACGGCGGCCAGCGGGCCGCGGTAGGGCACCTGCCCTTCGACGCCCTGCGGCACCAGCTTGTCCTCGCTCAGCACGTCGTCCTGGAAGTAGCGGTCCTTGGAGTACGAGCCGCCGCGCTCGACGTTCCGCATGGCCCCGAGCGACCCCATGCCGCGGTACAGCTTGTACTGCTTACCCTGAATGAACACCAGCTCACCCGGGCTTTCGGCGCAGCCGGCCAGCAGGCCGCCGAGCATGACCGTGTCGGCGCCGGCCGCGATGGCCTTGGCGATGTCGCCGGAATACTGCATGCCGCCGTCCCCGATGACGGGCACGTTCACCGCCCGGGCCGCCTGAGCCGCCTCGTAGATCGCCGTGACCTGGGGCACCCCGACCCCGGCCACCACCCTGGTGGTGCAGATCGAGCCGGGTCCGACGCCGACCTTCACCGCATCGGCCCCGGCGTCGATCAGCGCCTGAGCACCGGCCCGCGTGGCCACGTTCCCGCCAATCACGTCAATCGAGACGTTGGCCTTGAGCTGGGCGATCATCTCCAGCACCGACTGGGCATGACCGTGGGCCGTGTCGACGACCAGGAAGTCGGCGCCGACATCGGTCAGCGCCTGCGCCCGGCGCTTGGCATCCTCACCCACGCCCACCGCCGCGCCGACCACGAGGCGTCCCGCCGCGTCCTTGGTGGCATGCGGGAACTTCTCGCTCTTGGTGAAGTCCTTCACCGTGATCAGCCCGCGCAGCCGTCCCGCCTCGTCGATCAGCGGCAGCTTCTCGACCTTGTTGCGCCCGAGCAGGCGCAGCGCCTCGTCGCGGCCCACCCCCACCGGGGCGGTGATGAGCGGCATCGGCGTCATGACCTCGGTGACCCGGCGGCCGTGGCCGGTCTCGAACCGGATATCCCGGTTGGTGACGATGCCGAGGAGGACGCCGTCCGCCGACGTCACCGGCACCCCCGAGATGCGATAGCGGGCGCAGAGCCGCTCGACGTCGGCCACGGTGGCATCCGGGCCGCAGGTCACCGGGTTGGTGATCATGCCGGCCTCGGACCGCTTCACCATGTCGACCTGCTGGGCCTGGTCCTCGATGGACAGGTTGCGGTGCAGTACCCCGGCACCGCCCTGCCGCGCCATCGCCACCGCCATCCGGGCCTCGGTGACGGTATCCATGGCGGAGGAAACGAGCGGGACGCTGAGCGTGACGTTGCGGCTCAGCCGGGCGGTGACGTCCGCCTCGCTCGGCAGGATGACCGAGTGCGCGGGCAGCAGCAGCACGTCATCGAAGGTCAGGGCGGGCGGGGCGAACTTGACGGCCTCGGTCGGGTCAGGTTGCGTGGACTGGCTGCGAGACATGCTTCATCCTAGTGCCCGGGCCGCTTCATCCCGGCCGCGGCGGCGGGTCAGGCGATCCATTCCTCCCGCGCTATCGCCCGGAGCCGCGTGAGCGCGCGGTGCTGGGCGACCCGGACAGCTCCGGCCCGGCATCCCGAGTTCGTGGCCGGTCTCCTCGGCGGACAGGCCGGTGAGCACCCGCAGCACGAGCAGCTCGCGCTGCTGGACCGGGAGCCTGGCCAGCAGCGCCAGCGCGCGCTTGGCCTCGATGTAGGCCACCACCGTTTCCTCGGGTCCCGGCCGGTGGTCCGGCCCGTCCGGCAGGTCCTCGGTCGGGATGGCCAGCCTGCCCGCGTTCCGCACGGCATCGGCCACCTTGTGCGATGCGATGCCGAATACGAATGACGCGAACGGCCGTCCGATATCCCGGTAGCGCGGAAGCGCGGAAAGAACCGCAATGCGGACCTCTTGCGCGACGTCATCGGCGACATGATAACGACCGGCGATCCGGCCCAGCCGGGCCCGGCAGTACCTGACTACCATCGGCCGGATTTGCTGCAGGAGGGATTCGATCGCGTCCGGCTGGCCGCGGGCCGCCAGTGCGGTCAGACCGCGAAGACTGCCCCGTTCCCCCCCATCTAGCTGCGATCCGAGAGGTTCCCCGTCGGCCGCTGACCGGACTGGTGCCCCGCGCCGCCGGCCGGCGGCGCGCAGGCAGGCGCAGATGCGGCTGCCCCGCGGCCGCACCGGGTGGCGCGGCAGCGGGGCAGCTGCATGACGTACCCGGCTGGGCCGGGGCACGCTAGGACCGGTCAGTGGCCGTGGCCATGCCCCTGGCCGCCCGCAGCGGCAGTCTCCTTCTCCGGCTTGTCCGCCACCAGCACTTCGGTGGTCAGCAGCATTCCGGCGATGGACGCGGCGTTCAGCACCGCCGACCGGGTCACCTTGACCGGGTCGATCACGCCCTCGGCCACCAGGTCACCGTACTCGCCGGTGGCCGCGTTGAAGCCGTGGCCGGGCTTGAGCCCGGCGACCGTGGCCACCACGACGCCGCCTTCGGCTCCGGCGTTCTCCGCTATCCAGCGGCACGGGGCCGCCAGCGCACGGCGAACGACCTGGACGCCGATGGCCTCGTCGCCGGTCAGGCCCAGGTCGTCGAGGTCGGCCGCCAGCTGCACGAGCACGCTGCCGCCGCCGGGGATGATGCCCTCCTCGATGGCGGCGCGGGTCGCCGAGATGGCGTCCTCAAGCCGGTGCTTCTTTTCCTTCAGCTCGACCTCGGTCGCCGCGCCAACCCGCAGCACTGAGACGCCGCCGGACAGCTTGGCCAGGCGCTCCTGGAGCTTCTCGGAGTCCCAGTCGGAGTCCGTGGTCTCGATCTCGGCGCGGATCTGCCGGATCCGGTCGTCGATCGCCGACTGATCTCCCGCGCCGTTGATGATCGTGGTGGTGTCCTTGTCCACCACGATCCTGCGGGCCTGGCCGAGAACTTCGAGGCCGACGAGGTCAAGCTTGAGCCCGACCTCCTCGCTGACTACCTCACCGCCGGTCAGCACCGCCATGTCGGCGAGCATGGCCTTCCGGCGGTCGCCGAATCCGGGTGCCTTCACCGCGGCGACCGGAAGGAGGCCGCGGATCTTGTTCACCACGAGCGTCGACAGTGCCTCGCCGTCAACGTCCTCGGCCACCACGAGCAGCGGCTTCTTGGTCTGGGCGACCTGCTCAAGCAGCGGCAGGAAGTCCGCCATGGACGAGATCTTGCCCGCGTGCAGCAGGACATAGGTGTCTTCGAGGACCGCCTCCATCCGCTCCTGGTCGGTGATGAAGTACGGCGAGATGTAGCCCTTGTCGAACTGAAGGCCCTCGGTGAACTCGAGCTCGAGGCCCATCGTCGGCGCTTCCTCAACGGTGATAACGCCGTCCTTGCCGACCTTGCTGAACGCCTCGGCGATGATCTCGCCGATCCTGCTGTCCTGCGCGGAGACGGTGGCGACGTGCGCGATCTCGTCCTGCTCCTCGACCTCGCGGGCGGACTCGAGCAGGCGTTCCGAAACAGCGTTCGCCGCGGCGTCGATACCGCGCTTCATGGCCATCGGGTTGGTCCCGGCGGTCACCGAGCGCAGGCCCTCGCGGACCATCGCCTGAGCCAGCACGGTCGCCGTGGTGGTTCCGTCGCCTGCAACGTCGTTGGTCTTGGTCGCGACCTCCTTGGCCAGCTGAGCGCCAAGGTTCTCGTTCGCGTCCTCTAGCTCCACCTCGCGGGCAACCGTCACGCCATCATTGGTGATGGTCGGCGCGCCCCACTTCTTGTCGATGACTACGTTGCGGCCCTTGGGGCCCAGCGTCACCTTGACAGCGTCCGCAAGGTGGTTCACGCCGCGCTCCAGCGCGCGGCGCGCGTCTTCGTCGAACACCAAGCTCTTGGCCATGAGTACCTCAGACTACGTTTAGGCGGAATATTGGTTAGCTGACTAGATAAGGGGGCGGGCGGCAAGCACCGGGAGCCCCGCGGCCGGACGGGAAGCCCGGCCGGCGGCAGTTCCGGCGCTCTCATGGCACCGCCCCGGACCGGCCCGCCGCCCGCGGAGATAACTCCGCGGGACCGCGAGCCGATCCGGGGCGGCGGGCACGCAAGCGCGCCCGGCGCGGGTAAGCCCGCGCCTCATGATCCGCTCGCTACTTTTCGATGACTGCGAGCACGTCACGGGCGGAGAGCACGAGGTACTCCTCGCCGCTGTACTTAACCTCGGTGCCGCCGTACTTGCTGTACAGCACGACGTCGCCGACCTTCACGTCCATCGGGACGCGCTTTGCACCTGCATCGTCGAACCGGCCCGGGCCCACCGAGATGACTTCGCCCTCTTGGGGCTTCTCCTTGGCGGTGTCCGGGATGACCAGGCCGGATGCGGTGGTCTGCTCAGCTTCGAGCGGGCGCACCACGATTCGGTCTTCGAGCGGCTTGAGAACAACCTTGGTGGCGGTCGTCACGATCTGACCTCCCCCTCCGGAAAGGGCTAGCTGAGAATTATTAGAGAGGGCGACCATGGCGGCCTGCCGTCGCGGGTGCCAGACCAACCTGTCGCATTAGCACTCTATCGTATCGAGTGCCAGCTCCGAACATTAGCGTTGTGGCGCTCGCTCGTCAAACCCCGCGCCGGGCGGCAGCAGATTACGCTGCAGGAACCGCCGGATGGCGGCCGCTCAGACGCCCGCCCGGGAGGCACGGTGACCATCGACGCGGTAGTCGCGCGGGTGGCCGACCTGATGCGGCCCGGCCCGGTGCTGCTCCGGCTGGCGGCGCGCGGCTTCGGCGTCCTGCTGCCCGGCGATGACCCCGGTGCCGGGCTGAAGTCCGGCGGGACTTAGACGAGCCCGGCGGCGGTCAGCATGGCCCAGCCAAGTTCGGGGTGGACAATGTCGCTGTGCGCGCCTGATGGCGGGCCTCCGTGGCAGACCACGGCGCTGGCGTCGATGTTCGTGAACTTGCTGGCGGCCAGCTGGTAGGGACTCCCCTGGGGCCCCAGCGTCAGGGCCGCGGCGTTCACCGCCTGGGCCCCGTCGTGTCCCATGCCGCCCCAGCGGAACGTCAGGTCGTCGGTGAGCCCGGAGGCATCGTCGCCCGCGGTCATCGACGCCACCGGGTAGAAGATCCCGACGGCCATGTCGTGCGATGAGTGGCACGACAGCAGCGGCCCGGCGACCCGGGCCATCATGCCGTGCAGGGCGCCGGACCGGGCCGGGTCCTGGGGCAGCGCGGGCGCGAACGCGAAATGCGAGAAGGCGCCTTCGAGCAACGTGAGCGATCGCACCGGCGACGGCTGGCCGGCCGGCAGGCCCGCGAGCGAGAACGATACGAGGCGGGCCCCGAAGCTGTGGCCGATCAGGTGCACCCGCAGGTCCGGCGCCCGGCCGGCCAGGTCGGCCAGGAACGGGCCGAGGCCCTGCTGGCCGACCGTGCCGGCGCGTTGCTTCATCTGCCAGTAGGTGAACTGCCGGAGGGCCTCCCTGGCCCCGCCCCACAGCCGCGCGGTGATGTCGCCGATCCCGCCCGCGGCGCCCTGGCCGTTGCCGTTGCCGTTGCCGGCCAGCGTGATGTCCGGGAGGTCCGCGGCACCGCCCTCGTCCGGTGGTACCGATCCGCCCGCCGCCGCGCCGCCGGCCGCGGCCGGTGCGCTGGCCGTGTCGAGGGCGGCAGCGAACCGCGCCGCGAGGGCCTGCGGGTCCTCGCTGAGCATCGCGAGCTGGCCGGAGTCCTCCAGGCCGATGGTCTCGGGCTCGGTGCCGCCCAGCGCCCGCATCAGGTCGTGGAACTGGGTCAGCGCCTGCGGGTCGGGGGACTGGGCGTCCAGCAGGGCAGCTAGCTGGCTGAGGATCTGCTGTTGCCCGGGATCGGGGTAGACAGCGGCCAGCGCGGCGACCGGAGCCCCGGGCGTCCCGCTGGCGGCAGGCTCGGGCAGCCCCGCGGCGCCGCCTCCGGCCGTGGCCGCGGGCGCGGGCTCGTCCGGCCAGAGCATCGAGGGCCAGAACACGCCGACCGTCCCGGGTTTCGCGGCGGATCCGCCCGGCAGCATCGGCGGGAGCATCCCGAACCACTGGTTGTACAGCCGGCGGGCATGGGCGATGTCGCTGTTCCAGCCGTGACTCATGAAGATCAGGTCGCTGACGCCCGCCCCGGCGATCTGGTCCAGGAGAGCCGCGCGCGCCGCAGCGGCGGTGTTACCGGCCCGGTCGAACTGGATCTCCCAGTGTGGCCAGCCCGCGATATCTGCCATGAGGTACCTGCCCTAGACGGATTGGATGGCGCGCATCAGGTCGACCAGGCCATGGCCCTCGAAGTACCGTTCGCGGCCGAGCGAGGTTGCCGAGCTGGTGAAAATCCGCTTGATCTGCTCGGGCTGCCCGATGAATTCCTGGCGTATCGACAAGAACGCGGCGATGGCACCGGATACGTGCGGGGCGGCCATGCTCGTCCCGCTGTCCTCGACGTAGACCGCATGGCCGGACTGCTCACCCAGTTCGATGAGTGCATTACCCGCGGCACACGAAGTGATGCGCTCACCGGGAGCGACCAGATCCGGTTTGGCGCGGCCATCACCGGTGGGTCCCTTGGAGGAGAAGTACGACACGCCGTAGGTGTGCGGCATATCCCGGTGGGTGGCGCCGACGGTGATCGGCAAGTCGGCGTTCCCCGGGTCATTGATGGTCATCGGGAAGCCGACGCTGGTCTGCCGCTGCACGCTGCTCAGCACCCCGTAGCCGGTGTTCCCGGCCGCGATGACCACAACCACCCCGGATCTCACCAGCCGGTTGACCTCTACGCACAAGGGACTTTGCCCACACGCGAACCACTTGGCGTTGAACTCGTATCCGACGCTCAGGTTCACGCCGTGCACGCGCATCAGCTTCTGGCCGTTGATTTCCGTGCGGACGTATTCGAGCGCCCGCACGATGTTCATCGAGCTTCCCGCGCCGCTGTCGTCGAGCACCTTCAGGCTGACCAGCCGGGCGCGCGGTGCCATGCCGGCCAGCAGCGCGGCGTCCACGGCGCGAGCGTGGGAGGTGGACTGCTCCGGGTTGGCCGGGTCCTGCATCTGCTCCATCACCCGGGGGGCCGGGCCATCGGCGGCGAGTCCCCCGGCGATGATTCCCGCGACGTGCGTCCCGTGCCCGAATCCATCGGTCAGCGCGGAGCCCGGCTGCGGATCACCGGGCTGGGTGAAGTCCCGGTGCAGGCTGGCCACATCACCGCCGAGCGTCTCGTACTGACTGAAATGCGGGTGCTTCCCGTCAATCCCGGAGTCGATGACCGCCCAGACGGCCCCCCGGCCCGCGGCGTCGTAGGACCGGCGGGCGGCGTCGGCCTTAACCGTGGAGCAGGATCTGTCAATGAGCGGCTGGACCGGGAAGTCCGGCCAGATCCGGTAGATTGCCCGCTCCGCCGGGACCGCGGTCACGTCAGCCGCGACAAGGCTCTGCACCTGGGCCATCGTCAGCTCGGCGCTGCAGTAGATTTCCGCGGTCGGCCGGGGGGATGAACCGCCGATCGCGCCCGCCCAGACCTGCTCGAGCTGGCTCACGGCCCCGGGCAGGCCGCGGGCGTGCTGCAAATTCAGCTCGATAACGACGGGCAACGGCGCGTCATCAGCCGTCGGCAAGCCCATGCCCGCCCGCTCACCGGGATCGAGCAGCGCATCGGCTATGACCATGTTGCGGAGCACCGGCCGCTTGGCCGGCAACGGCTCCGGAACCTGCTGGTCGCTCACCCGCCACCCCCAAAACACCGATCTTGCCGTACGCCACGGCTTACCGCGACCCCCAAGACGGCGCCAATCCGGCCGACGGCTGCCGCGCGACGGACTGAGTCATCCTTTCCGGTCTTCCTGGCCAGCACCAATCCCTCGGACCTGACCGTTCAGTACGCCTCGGCTGCATATGCCGGCTTGCCCGCCTTTGCCCACGCGGTTATGCACTTGCCCCACGTCAGGCGGGCCGAGATCGCAGTGGAGCCGGTCGCGGACGTGCTGCAGCGTGACGGGGGCCCGGCCGATGCGAGTATCGCGGCCGGCTTCCGGGTTGCCACTGTTGGCAGCGTCAACGGCCTGTACTTCAATCAGGACCGGGTCACCGTCATCCGCGGCCGCATGGCCGATCCGCGCAAGCCCGATGAGGTGGTCATGAACGCGGAGGCCGCCGGCCTGCTCGGGCTGCGTGTGGGTGCCGTCGTTCCGATGGGCTTCTACACCAACGCGCAGTCGGAGTCGCCCGGGTACGGGACGCGGCGGGTTCGTCCAGTGGTCCGGATCGAGGCCAGGCTGGTCGGCCTGGTTGAGTTCAACAACGCGGTGGTCCAGGACGGCATCGACCGTCGCCAGGGGTATGTGCTCCTCACTCCCGCGCTCACCCGGGTGTTGCTGGCCGCCGGCACCAGCAGTGGCGTCAGCTGGTACGGGCTCCAGCTCGATCACGGGGCCCGGGATGTCACCGCGGTGGAACGTGAGATCAGCGGCCAGCTCCGGCTAGGCCTGGCGCAGTTCCATGTCGCCTCGCTCAACGAGGCGCAGGCGCAGAGTGCCATTGAGCCGGACGGGATCGCCCTCGCCGCGTTCGCCCTGATCGCCGGCCTCGCCGTGCTGGCCATCGCCGCCCAGGCCATCGGCCGCCAGCTCCGCGCGGGCGGCGAGGACCTGCAGGTGCTGCGCTCGCTGGGCGCATGTCCCGCCGTGACCGCGGCGGACGGCCTGGTCGGTGTCCTGGGCGCGGTCATCGCCGGTTCGCTGCTGGCTGCCGGGGTAGCGGTGGCCCTGTCCCCGGCCGCCCCGATCGGGGCGGTGCGCCCGGTGTACCCGTCACCGGGCGTTGCGTTCGACTGGACCGTGCTCGGGTTCGGGTTCGTCGCCCTGGCCGGGAGCCTCGGCACGGTGGCGGTCGTCCTCGCTCGCCGCAATGCGCCGCATCGCGGTGCCGTGCCAGGCATGGTGAGCGGTGCCCGGGGCTCGGCGGCGGTGCACCTGGCCGCCGTGGCCGGGTTGCCGGCGCCGGCCGTCGCGGGAATCCATTTCGCGTTCGATCCTGGGCAGGGCCGCGGCACGGTGCCGGCCCGCTCGGCTATGTCCGGGACCGTGCTTGCCGTGGTCATAGTGGTGGCTGCCCTCACCTTCGGCAGCAGTCTCACGACGCTGGTCTCGCATCCGGCGCTATACGGATGGAACTGGACCTATGCCCTGTCAGCCGACCAGGGAGTCGGCGCCATCCCCCAGCAGCAGGTCGGTAGCCGCCTGCGCGGCAACCCGGACGTCGCGGCCTGGACCACGGTCTCCTTCGCCACGGCCGACCTGGACGGGCAGGCCGTCCCGGTGCTGTTCGGCAGCCCGCACGCCGGACTCACCCCTCCCATCCTGTCCGGGCATCCGGTCGCCGGCAGGGATCAGATCGTCCTCGGCCCGGCCACCCTCGCGCAGCTGCACCAGCACCTGCACGGCATCGTGACCGCGAGGGTAGCCGGGCCGAGGAGCGTCGTCCGCGCCCGCCTGGTCATCGTGGGCACGGCCACCATGCCAACGGTCGGGATCTCACAGGGCTTGCATACCTCGATGGGCACCGGGGCACTGGCCTCTAACCAGATCCTCGGGGCGGCGGCCGTCAGCTGCGAGGGGCCGCCGGGCATGGCCTTCGTCCGGCTGCGCGCGGGAGTGAGCGATGCCTCCGGCCTGGCGTCGATACGGCGCGCCGCCACCGGGGTCAGCCAGGCGCTCGAGGCTGCGCCCGTAAGGAACCCGTGCCACGGTGACGTCCTAACGGTGCTGGGGGTGCAACATCCGGCCCAGCTCGCCAGCTACCGCACGATGGGCGCCACGCCGGCCCTGCTGGCGTTCGGCCTGGCCGCCGCCGCGGTCGCGGCGCTCGGCCTGACCCTGTTCGCGTCCGTGCGCCGCCGCAGGCGGGACCTGGCGGTACTGAAGACGATCGGCTTCACCCAGCGCCAGCTGGCGGCCACTGTGGCTTGGCAGGCTACAGTCGTCGCGATCATCGGGATCGGGGTGGGCGTACCATTCGGCATCGCGCTCGGCCGCTGGCTCTGGACCTTGTTCGCCCGCCAGATCTACGCGGTGCCCCAACCCGCCGTCCCGATCGGGTCGGTGATCCTGGTAACACTGGGCACCCTCGTGCTCGCCAACCTTGCGGCCGCCCTACCCGGCCGCGCCGCAGCCCGGACGCCGACAGCCCGCACGCTACGCGCCGAATGAGCCGATGTCCCCACCGACGACCTGCACTCGCTGCGGCTTCAGGGCGGCCCTGAGGATCTGCCGGGCGAAGTGATGGCACCCCAGGCCCGGCATCACCGCGCCTTAGGGCACGGTGATGCTGGTCACCGGCAGCGCCGAGTCGGCGGCGAAGCCGAGTGCCGACGGCGGCGCGTCCCTGGCCAGCAACTCGGCGCCCAGCGCGGCCACCATCGCGCCGTTATCGGTGCAAAGCCCCGGCCTGGGCACCCTGAGCCGCAGGCCGGCCGCGGCGCAGCGCTCCTCCGCCAGCGCCCGCAGTCGTGAGTTAGCCGCCACGCCGCCGCCGATCACCAGGTGGCCGACGCCGTGCGCCCGGCAGGCGTCGACCGCCTTGCGCGTCAGCACGTCGGCGACGGCCTCCTGGAACGACGCGGCGACGTCAGGCACCGACACGGCGAGCCCGGCCTGCTGCCTGGCCTCCACCCACCGGGCCACCGATGTCTTCAGGCCGGAGAAGGAAAAATCGAAGGTCTGGTCCCGGTACTTCCCGCGCGGAAAGGCCGCCGCCGCCGGATTGCCGGTTCGCGCGGCCGCGTCAATCGGCGGGCCGCCCGGAAAGGGCAGCCCGAGCAGCCGGGCGACCTTGTCGAACGCCTCGCCCGCGGCATCATCGATGGTGGCCCCGAGTGGCACCACCGCGGTGACCAGGTCGGGCACGAGCAGCAGCGACGAGTGCCCGCCGGAGACCAGCAGCGCGACCACCGGAGCCGGCAGCGGGCCGTGTTCGAGCTGATCAACGGCGATGTGCGCGGCGAGATGGTTGACGCCGTAGAGCGGCTTGCCGAGCGCCAGCGCGTATGCCTTGGCCGCGCATACCCCGACCAGCAGCGCCCCGGACAGTCCCGGGCCGGCCGTCACGGCGATCGCGTCCACGTCAGCCAGCCGGGCGCCCGCCGTGGCCAGCGCGCGGTCCACGGCGGGCACCATCGCCTCCAGGTGCGCGCGGCTCGCCACCTCGGGCACCACGCCGCCGAACCGGGCGTGCTCGGCCACGCTGGAGGCGACCGCATCGGCCAGCAGCTCGCGGCCGCGGACCAGGCCGGCCCCGGTCTCATCGCAGGAGGTCTCGATGCCGAGGACCAGCGGAGCGGTCACGGCCGGCCACCCTCGCCGGGCCGGCGGCCGGCCGGCGCGCCGGGCTGGCCTGCCGGGCCGGCCGCGCCCGCCGGGCCCGCGCGGCCGGGCGAGTCAGCCGCGCTGACCGGGCCGGACGAGTCAGCCTGGCAGGCCGGATCCGGCCCGAGTTCCCTTCGCATCACCAGGGCATCCGTGCCGGACGGCTGGTAGTAGCCGCGGCGGATCCCGATCTGCACGAAGCCGTACCGGCGATAGAGCAGCTGGGCCCGGACGTTATCGGTGCGTACCTCCAGGAAGACCTCGGTGCAGCCGCGTCGCGCCGCCTCGGCCAGCAGCGCCTCAAGCAGCGCCGATCCGGTGCCCTGGCCCCATCGGCGGCCGGCCACCGCGAGCGTCAGCACCTCGCCCTGGGAACCGGCCGCGAGCAGGCCCGCATAGCCGGTTATCACCTCGTTGTCCTCGGCCACCAGGTAGTACCGGCTCCGCGGCTGCTGGGCCAGTTCCCCCCGGAGCATGGCCCGCGACCATGCCTCCTCGCCGAACAGTTCCCGCTCGAGCTCGAGCACGGCGGTGAGGTCGGCCGGCCTCATCACGCGCAGCCGCTGGCCGGTCATGGCGTCACCCGCTTGAGCGGGCCGGGGATCCGCGCGTCGGGCCGGCGCAGGTACAGCGGCTCGGCCGCGAGCGCAGGCACGCCCCGCGCCAGGCGCTCGGCGGTCAGCTCGGCCAGCCAGGCGGCCGATGGGTAGCGCGGCCCGATCGGCGGGCCCAGTTCCGCGGGGTAGAGCACGGCTCCCTCGCCGGCCACCGGGCCGCGGGCGTCAAGCTCGCCGGGCGCGGCGACCTCGGGCCCGCGGACGCGCTCCGCCGCGGCCGTGTAGCCGGCCCAGTACACCTCCTTGCGCCGCGCGTCGGTGGCGACGAGGAACTCCCGGCCGCCCAGGCCGCTGGCCGCCAGTTCGCGGGCGGCCGCACGGGCGATCACGTCCAGCGTGCAGGCGCCATGGACGGGAATCCCGAGCGCGCTGCCGAGCACCCGCGCGGTGACCAGGCCCGCACGCAGGCCGGTGTACGGTCCCGGCCCCACGCCGACCGCGATGCCGGTCAGGTCACCGGCGGCGGCGCCGGACGCCGCCAGCACCCGCTCAATCGAGGCGGCCAGCAGCTCGCCATGACGGCGGGCATCCACCGACGACTCCTCGGCGAGCACCCGCATCCCGTCGTGGAGCGCGACCGTCACCGCCGGGGTAGCGGTATCGAACGCCAGTAGCAGCACGGTTGACCAGCGTAGGTCACGGGAGGGCGGGGCAGCGCCCGGGCCACGCGCGCATGACTCAGCTCAGCCCGGCCAGGACCTCGTGTGCCGCCGCGACCGTACCAGCCTGCAGCTGCCCGATCGAGACCGGCCCGTAGCCGCCGCGGTGGGAGTGATCGAGGCCCTGCAGCTCGACGGTGACCAGGGCGTTATGGTCCCGCACGACCAGCGTGACCAGATCCGTCCGGTCCCCGCCGGCGGTGATCACCTGCAGTGCGCTGAACGCGCTATCGCCCAGCCCGCGCACCTGGGTCACGGTGGCCTTCGGCAGATGCGTCTTCTTCGGCGGGTTGGCCAGCCCGGCCCGCGTGGCGCCGTAGCTATCGATGGCGCTGAACGTCGCGCTGCCGTTGCCGGTCGCCAGCAGGCTGGGCGCGTAGGCCTGGGCGGTCACCTCCAGCACCCGGTACAGCGGCCTGGCGTCCAGGGTCCAGGTGCACTGGCTCCCGGTGCTGCCGCTGCCCAGGGAGGCTGATACCACCTTGGTCCGCTGGCCCGGCAGGTACTGGTTCAGCGTGGCGGCGGAAATCACCCGGCATGCGTTCGGCACCTGCCGGAAGTCCCCGGGCTGATAGGTGGTGACGAATTGGCTGTGCTGCGGGGCAGCCGGCTTGGGGCTGAAGATCTGCCAGGCTCCGGCGCCGATGACCGCAACGGCGATCGCGACGGCGCCCCAGGTGAGGATCCTGCGTCGCGCCTTCCTGGCCCGGGTGGCAATCGCCCGGCTGGTGCGCGGGCTGCTGCGCGGCCAGGCCTCATCATCGTCATCGGCGTCGGGCGGCAGCTGCTCCGGGTACCGCGGCCGGAGTGATTCACGGTCCCGGCCAGAGGGCCGGCGAGGGGAGACGCTGAGGCCCGCCCAGGGCGGCAGGTCCTGGTCCTGATCCTGGTCCAGATCCAGGTCCAGGCCGCCGTCGTCGGCCGCATGGCGCCGGGGAGCCGGCTCCTCGGGCCAGCCGGAGGCGGGCGGCCGGGCGGAGCGGCGGGACGGGGGCCCTTGCTGAGCCACGGGCACGCCTCCGGGAAGGGGATCGGACCGCGGGCGATCACGGCCAGCTGACAGGCGACGACGGCAGTTTAGTGGTGCGAACGGTGCGCGGGCCTGACAGATCGGAACTATGGCAGGCGATCGTGGCCCGCGCCAGGAGGTTGCGGGAGGCGATCGTGGCCGGCCGGGACGCCGGTCAGGCGGGCTCGCACTGACCCGGCGGCCGCGGTCCAGCGCTCGCCCCAGCCGGTCAGCGTCACGATCCTCGGCTCGTCGCCCGGATCTGACCCGCCGCCCGCACCGGGCTGGCCTGCCGGGCCCGGCTCGCTGACCGTGGCCAGCCCCGTCGCCAGCCCCGCGGCCAGCACCGGCTCCGGCCTGCCGATCGTGACATCCAGCCAGTCGTCGGCGAGCCCCTCGACCAGGCCGCCGCCCCATTCCACGACGGTGACCGAGCGGTCCAGGTCGGCGTCCAGGTCCAGATCATCTACCTCGGCCGGGCTGCTCAGCCGGTACGCGTCGACGTGCACCAGGGCCGGGCCGCCGCCGAGCGGCGGGTGGATGCGGGCGATCACGAAGGTGGGCGAGGTCACCGGGCCGCGGACGTCAAGCCCTTCGCCGATTCCCCGGACCAGCGTGGTCTTGCCCGCGCCCAGCTGGCCATTGAGCACGATCAGGTCCCCGGGGCGCAGCATCGGCGCCAGCCGCCTGCCCAGGGCGCCCATCCCGGCCGCGGTCGGGACGCCGATGCTCACGAGCAGGCCGGGCGCGGGCGCGCCTGGCCCGGTCATGAACTCCCCCGCCGGTGCCGTGACCGGCCGTTCGCCGAGCCGCCGGTCACCGCGCGGGCCACCAGGCTCCTGATCGCCTCGTTGACTTCCCCGGGCCGTTCGAGAATGACAACGTGCCCGGCCCCCGGCAGCCGGATGAGCTGCGCGCCGGGGATGGCCGCAGCGAGCCCGTCGGTCAGCGCCATCGGGACCAGGCGGTCCCGGTCTCCGGCCAGCACGACGACCGGCACGCGGCCGAGCACGCCCAGCGCGGACTGCTTGTCGTGCCCGAGCAGGGCCAGGTAGAACTCGGCGACCACGCTGACCGGCGTGGCGCGGATCATCCGCTCCAGGAAATCCACCAGGGCCGGGCTGATCTCCGGATCGCCGAAGCCGATGTACTTGGTGCCCAGGAACGCCAGGTCGCCGGCCGCGTTGCGGCCTGCGCTCGACGAGCGCCGCCCGCCGCCCCTTGGCGGCCCCGCGCAGCACCGGCCGGGCCACCTGGCGCGCTACCGGCCGGATCGGACCCGGCAGCCATCCGGTGGGGTCGATCCCGCCTGCCGCGGTCGAGATCAGGGCCACGCCGATGACCTTCGGCCCGAACAGGCCCGGATGCTGATCAGCGAGCGCCATGATCGCCATGCCGCCCATGGAATGGCCGACGAGCACGACCGGGGCCTGACCCGGCGCGACGGCCGTCAGCACCGAGTGCAGATCGGCGCCGAGCTGGTCGATGCTGACGCCGGCATGGTCCTGGCCGGGCCGGGCGGACCGGCCGTGGCCGCGCTGGTCCCAGAACACCAGGCGGCCGACGCCGCCCAGGTCCCTGCGCTGGTAATGCCAGCAGTCCTGGTTCAGCGTGTAGCCGTGGCTGAAAATGACCGTGACCGGCGCATCATCCCGGCCATTGACCTCGACATGCAGCGGGACGCCGTCATCGGCCAGCACCGTGCTGGCGCGGCCGCGCAATTGGCCGAGCGGCTCCGCCGCTTCCGGGTCGGGCTTCAGCCGCTGCCGGCCGACCGCTATTTTCTCGGCGGCGATGACGGCACCCATCCCGGCCGCCAGCGCGCCGACGGCCAGGCCGGCCGCGCCGGTGATCCGCCGCCACCTGGCCATCTGACCTCCCGCTACGTGCTCGCGCCCCGGGACGCCGCCTGCTTCCGCGGCTCAGTTACTGCAGAGTAGCTTCTGGGCACCCGGCCGGCGAACCTGGTCACGATCTCATAGGAGAGCGTGCCGAGCGCATCCGCCCATTGCTGCGCGGTGGGCTCCCCCGCGTCCCCGGGGCCGAAGAGCACCACCTCATCGCCGGCCGAGACGTCCTGGTCACCGAAGTCCACCACGAACTGGTTCATGCAGACGGTGCCCGAGATTTTCCACCGCCGCCCGCGGACCTGCACCTCGGCCGCGCCCGAGGCGTTCCTCGGCACGCCCTCGGCATATCCGAGCGGAACCAGGCCGAGCGTGGCCCGGCCGGCGGTCACGTGCCGGAGCCCGTAGGAGACGCCGGTGCCCGGCGGTACCTGCTTGGCCAGGACCAGCCGCGCCCGCAGGGTCATCGCCGGGCGCAGCCAGTCCGGCAGCTCGCCCGGAAGCGTGGACAGCCCGACCACCGCACCGCCCGGGCGGACCAGGTCGAACCATGTCTCCGGCAGGGTCAGCGTGGCCGGCGTATTGGCGAGATGACGCAGCTCCGGCCGGGCGCCCGCCCGCTCGGCCAGCTCCACCGCGTCCCTGAACGCGGCCAGCTGGACCGCGATCGAGTCGTGCCCGGGGATATCCGCGCAGGCCAGGTGCGACCAGATCCCGGTGATCTGAACATGGCCGGCCGCCTGGGCGGCCAGCGCGGCGGCCACCAGCGCCGGCCATTCGGCGGCCGTTGCGCCGCCCCTGGACATCCCCGTATCCGCCTTCAGGTGCAGCCGCGCGGGCCGCCCGGCGCGCTGCGCGGCGGCCGCGATCTGGCCGACCAGCGCGGTTGAGCCGGCCGACAGGTCAACGCCGCGGCTGATGGCCTCCTGGTGCGGCGCGTCCGGGGCGCCGAGCAGGCACAGCACCGGAACGGTGAGGCCGGCCTGCCGCAGCGCCAGCGCGTCGCCGATCTGCACCACGCCGAGCCAGTCCGCGCCACCGCGAACCGCGGCCTGCGCGGTGGGAACCAGCCCGTGGCCGTACCCGTCCGCCTTGACGACCGCCATCAGCTGAGCCCCGCCGACGTGGCGGCGGAGCGCCGAGACATTTTCCTTGATCGCGCCCAGGTCAATGAGCGCTTCCGGGTCACCGTCCATGAGGCCCAAGTGTGCCAGCCGCCGCCCGGTGCGGCCGCCGCCCGCCACCGGCGGCCGCCGGTGGCGGCATTCGCTGGCCGGGCGGACGCGGCCGCGCGGCCAGGCTCCTTCACCACGGCGGCGTCATCACGGATACGCACGCGCCCGGCGGGCAGTACCGTGATGTACATCTCACCCCGGGAGGCCCAAAGTGGGTTACGTGCTGACGGCTGCCTTCGTCGTCCTGGCACTCGCCATCGTCGCCGGCGTCCTGCATGTCCGGCACGAGAACCGCCGCGCCGGCGATCCCCACGGGATGCTGATTCGCCGGGCGGCACGCCGGGTCATGGCCGGGGATCGCTGCCGCTGCGGCGGCACCATCGGGCGAGCCGCTGACCAGTCCGGGGAACTGCTGACCTGCACGGGCTGCAGCCGCGGGTGGACCATGGACGGACGCCGGATCGTCCCGCAGTGACCGCGCGGTCACGGCCGCCGCACCGCGCGCACCGCGCGCACCGCGCGGATCGGGCGGATGGGGCCGATCGCGCCCGGAGCCGCCACGGCCGGCCCCGGATAGAGTGATTTTCGCGTCTGACCCCCCGACAGGCCACCCGATGTCGTCGCAGCACCGCCAGGGCGCCGGCCCGCCACCACTGGCCGCTGCGTGAAAGGGAGCACTACCGATGGTCGAACTCATTCCCCGGCAGGTACTTTTCGGCAATCCGGAGCGGGTCAGCCCGCGGATCTCACCAGACGGGACCCAGCTGGCCTGGATCGCGCCCAGCGATGGCGTCCTCAACGTCTGGGTCGCCCCGGTGAACCCGGGGGCGGGTCAGGGGATCGACTGGCCCGCCGCGCGGGTGGTCACCGATGACGCCGATCGCGGCATTCGCACGTTCTTCTGGGCCCACGACGGCCGGCACCTGCTCTACCTGCAGGACACCGGCGGCGACGAGAACTGGCGCCTGCACGACGTCGACCTCGAGACCATGCAGCGGCGTGACCTCACGCCCTTCGACAACGTCCAGACGCAGCCCGTGGCCGCGGAGAAGAAGTTCCCGACCGAGATCCTGATCGGGCTCAACCGGGACAATCCGCAGCTGCATGATGTCTACCGGCTCGACCTGACCACCGGCGAGCTGATCAAGGAAGTAGAGAACCCGGGTTTCGTCGGCTGGATCGCCGACAGCCAGCTGGTGGTGCGCGCGGGGATTGCGCCGCAGCCCGATGGCACCCTCATCCTGATGGTCCGGGACAGCGCCGGCGAGGACTGGCGGGCGCTGCTGACCATCGCCGCCGAGGACGCGCTGACCAGCACCCCGATCGCGTTCAGCGAGGACGGCCGATCGCTGCTCGCGATGAGCTCGGTGGGCAGCAACACCGGCCGGCTGGTCCGCCTGGACCTGGCGACCGGCGCCGCCGAGGTGCTGGCGCAGGACCCGGAGTCCGACGTCACCGACGTCCGGCTGAACCCGGACACCCGCGAGCCGCAGATCGTCACCTTCCTCAAGGACCGGTCCGAGTACGTGGTGCTCGACCCGGACATCGCGGCCGATCTGACCGCGATCCGGGCGCTGCACCCGGGCGATCCCTTCTTTGCCGACGCGGACGACGCGGACCGGACCTGGCTGATCGGGTTCACCAACGACACCGGCGCGATCCCGTACTACAGCTACGACACCGAGACGCGCACCGGGCAGTTCCTGTTTGAGCACCAGCCCGAGCTGTCGCGCTACGAGCTGGCGCCGATGGAGCCGTTCTCCTTCACCTCCCGGGACGGCCTCACCATCCACGGCTACGCGACGTTCCCGCCCGGCGCGGGCCGCGAGCAGCTGCCGACGGTCCTGAATGTGCACGGCGGCCCCTGGCACCGCGACGCCTGGGGCTACAACGCCGAGGCTCAGTGGCTGGCCAACCGCGGCTACCTGTGCGTGCAGGTGAACTTCCGCGGCTCGACCGGGTATGGCAAGGCGTTCGTCAACGCCGGTGACCGAGAGTGGGCCGGCCGCATGCACGACGATCTCGTGGACGCGCTGGCGTTCGCCACCGGCCAGGGCTGGGCCGACCCGGACCGGGTGGCCATCTACGGCGGCTCGTACGGCGGCTACGCCGCCCTGGTCGGGGCGGCCTTCACCCCCGAGCTGTTCCGCTGTGCCGTCGACATCGTCGGCCCGTCCAACCTGAAGACCCTGATCGAGACCGTCCCGCCGTACTGGGCGCCGGTGATCGCCCAGTTCCACCGCGCGGTGGGCGACCCGGCCAAGGACGCCGACTTCCTCTGGTCCCGGTCGCCGCTGTCGCGCGCGGACAACATCAGCATCCCGCTGCTCATCGCGCAGGGGGCCAACGACCCCCGGGTGAAGCAGGCCGAGTCAGAGCAGATCGTCGCGGCCCTGGTGGCGGCCGGGATCGATCATGAGTACATGCTGTTCCCGGACGAGGGGCACGGCTTCGCCAAGCCGGAGAACCGGCTGCGCTTCTATGCCGCCGCCGAGCGCTTCCTGGCCAAGCACCTGGGCGGGCGGGCCGAGGAGTAGCCAGACCGGCAACGACCATAACGAGCCCGCCGAGCCCGCCGAGCCCGGCCCGCGGGCCTAGTGGTCTGGTCCGTAGTTCGCCGGGGGCCGGGTCCGGGCGGTGGGGTGGTTGAGTAGCGGCCGCAGGGTCGCGGCCTTGGCGTCTGCGGTCCGCCGGAGGGTGAGCATCCCAGCGGCCGCGGCCAGCTTCTCCTCAATGGCCAGCCGGTTTAACGGTTAAGATCTAGCCGGTTTTCAGCGCGGAAACCGGCGAAATCTTAACCGCTGATTCATTAGCTAGCTGCCGCCGCGGCCAGCCGGATCGCCGCGGGCAGCGCGCCGATCAGGTCAGCGGCGCCGATCGGGGCGCCGCCGGACAGCGGGCGGTCACCTGGGTCACCCGGACCGGCGGCGGCGCCGGTCGCGGCCAGCCGGCCGGCCATGCCGTGCAGGTACGCCGCCACCGCGGCCGCCTCCGGCGGCGCGAGGCCCTGCGCCAACAGCGCGCCGGCCAGCCCGGAGAGCACGTCCCCCGAGCCGGCCGTGGCCAGCCAGCCGGTACCGGTGGCGTTCACCAGTACTGGCGGGCTCGCCGACGCGGTCGCGATCACCGTGGTCGATCCCTTGAGCAGCACGGTGATGCCAAGGTCGGCGGCGGCCTTCCCGGCGTGCTCAAGGCGCCTGGCCTCGACCGCGGCCCGGTCGGTCCCGAGCAGCCGGGCCAGCTCGCCGGCGTGCGGCGTGATCAGCGTCGGCGCCGGCCGCGGCAGCAGCTCCGGGTGCTCGGCGAGCACAGTGATCCCGTCCGCGTCGACCAGGACGGGAAGGCTGGTGGACAGGACCTCGGCCAGCAGTCGGGCCGACGCGGGCTGCGTTCCGAATCCAGGGCCGGCCACCCAGGCCTGGACCTGCCCGGCCTGCTGGACCACCCGGTCCGGCGGCTCGTCCTCGCCGGGCACGGTCAGCACCGCCTCCGGCCAGTGCTGCCGCACCACCGCCGCGGCCTGCTCGGCCGTGACCAGCCGGATCATCCCGGCGCCGCCGCGCACCGCGCCGCCGACGGCCAGGTTGGCCGCGCCGGTGAACCGGCTGCTGCCGGCCAGGATGCCGAGTACGCCGCGCCGGTACTTGTCGGTCTCCGCGGTCGGCCGGGGCAGCAGCGCGGCGACGTCAGCGGCCTGCAGCGCCGCCGCGCTGGCCGGTGGAAGGAAGGGTCCCAGCCCGATGTCGATCAGCTCGGCCGCGCCCGCATGGGTGGCGCCGGGGTCGATGAGCAGGCCGGGCTTCCAGGTACCGAAGGTGACGGTCACATCGGCCCGGACGGCGGCGCCCGCCACCTCGCCGGTGTCGGCATCGATCCCGCTGGGCAGGTCGACCGCGACCACCAGCGCGCCGGCCGCCGCGGCCCGGGCGGCCAGGGCGGCGCCGGGCTCCCGCAGCCCGCCTCGCCCGCCGATGCCGAGCATGCCGTCGATGATCAGGTCCGCAGCGCCGATCAGGTCCGCGCCGCCGGTCCGGCCGCCCGGCCCGCCGCGCTGTCCCGCCGCTGCACTGTCCCGGCCGCGCTGGCACAGCCGGCCGCGTCGGCCGCGACCAGCCGCCCGCCGGAGCGGAGCAGCGCCGACACGCCGCCAGCGTGCGCCCGCGCCCCGGTGGTGATCGCCGTCACGACCGCGCCGCGGCCGGCCAGCAGCGCGCCCGCGTAGAGCGCGTCGCCGCCGTTGTCGCCGGTCCCGGCCAGGACCACGACCCGCGCCCCGTATACCTGGCCGAGCAGCCGGGCGCAGACCGACGCCAGGCCGGCCGCCGCCCGCTGCATCAGCGCGCCGTCGGTCACCCGGGCCATCAGTTCGGTTTCGGCCGTGCGCACGTCGGCGACCCGATGGGCATTCCTCATGACTCAGCCACCACCATCGCCACGCACAGGCCGCCGTCGTGACTGAGCGAGAGGTGCCAGTTGCGGACGCCCAGCCTGGCCGCGGCCTCGGCGACGCTGCCGGAGACCTCAAGCAGCGGCCGTCCGCGGCGGTCGTGGACCACTTCCACGTCGGTCCACAGCAAGCCATCCGGCCCCCCCAGCGCCTTCGCCACGGCTTCCTTCGCGGCGAAGCATGCGGCCAGGGAGGAAACTGGCTGATCCTGTTCGCCCTTAGCGAACAGCCGGGTGGCCAGGGCCGGGGTCCGCCGCAGGGCTTCCCCGACCCGCGAGATGTCCGCAATGTCGACGCCAATGCCCAGGATCACACGCCCAGCCTGTCACGCCCGGCGTCGCCCCGGGGCCGCCCGCCGGGACTCCGCGTCAGCCAGCGCCCGCCCTCCGGCCAGCGGCCGCGAGCGGTACCGGCAGCCTGAGCCTTCCCGCCGCAGCCGAGACCGGCAGCCGGATCGGCCGCATCCTGTCCGGGACGATCGCTGGGTCGTCCCCGGACCAGGCGCCAGGCAGGCCATGGCGCACGGCGAAGGACGCAGCCTCGAGCCGCGAGTGCACGCCGAGCTTTGTGAGCACCGCCTGCAGGTGGGTCCGGACGGTCGTGCGCGAGATTCCGAGCCGCGCGACGATCGCCGCGGTGTCGAGCCCTTCCACCAGCATCAGCAAGCACTGCCGCTCGCGGCCGGTCAGTTGCGCGGCGAGGCCCTGGGCCAGGTCTGGGGGGGGCAGCCGCCTGGGTGGCCGGGCCGGCGGGACGTCTACCACGACCTCGCCGCTCAGCATTCGCGCCAGCGCCGAGATGAGCGCGCTCACGCCGCAGGACTGGTGCAGGTAGCCGGATGCCCCGGCATCCAGCGCGCGGCCTACCGCATCGGCGGCCGGATCCGCACTGAGCACGAGAACGCTCGTGCGGTCGCACGCCATGATCACCCGGCTGATGGTCTCGCTGTCGTCAGCCTGCGCGAGGTGGCGGTCGATCAGGCACGCATCTGGCCGATCACGGCCAACTAAGGCAACCATCTCCGCGGTGCTGCGGGCCACAGCACCGACCACGTGCTGATGCTCAGTCAGGACAGTCGCCAGCGCGTCAAGGAATACGACCTGGTTGTCGCCGAGGACCAGACTGGCCATCGTCAGCACCGGCCGATCTCGGCGAGAGCCCGCCCGGCGAGCGCGGCAGCCGGGCAGCACGGCGTTAGCCGTCCGGGTGCCGGACCAGGCAGCAGGCAACGAGCCGCGCGCGGGCGTTGCCGGTGATCATCGCGGCCACAGTGCCGCCCTTCGAACTGGCCCCTCATACCTGCTCCCGCCAGGTCAGCGCACGCTAACCCCTACTCTTAAGACCGACTTTATAGGGCAACCCGATCGCCGCTCTCGCGGATGATCGGCCATACCCCATTGCGGCACCTCTGCACTATGGCGCGCCGGGGTGAAGAAGTCTACGTTTCCGCACGTTAACATGACGGCTTAGGACACGATGGCGTTTACAGTAACGTACGAACGTAAGCAAATCGCAGCGTAAAAATTACCTGGAGTTAATGTTTGCCAGTACTAGGGCGCCCGTGCTGGCCGGCGAGTACGCCGCGGTGAGTGCCGTCCGTAGGTCCTGCTCGCCGTAACGGGTTCCCAGGCGCGCGCTGGCCGTCGCGGCCAACCGGGCAGCGACCGCGGGCGAGTCGAGGAGATAGCGGATGGCGGCGGCCAGCGCCTCGGGCCGGTGCGGCGGTACCAGTACGCCGGTCTCGCCCGGTACCACCAGGTCGGAAACGGCGTTGACCGCCGTCGCGACGACCGGGATGCCGCAGATCATGGCCTCAACGATTGCGGTGGGAAGCCCTTCATACCGGCTGGGCAGGACGAAGATATCGAACGCGGGCAGCACGTCCAGCACGTCCGCCCGGTGGCCGGCCAGCACGACGCGCAGGCCAAGCGCCCTGATCCGGCGGCCGACACGTTCGGCGAGCTCGCCGCCGCCGACCCAGACGCCCATAACGTCCGGCCGGCCAAGCGCCAGCATCGCGGCGAGGAAGTCTTCGGGCGCCTTCTGATAGGTCAGCCGGCCCACGACGCCGATGACCGTAGCGTCAGCGGGCAGGCCGAGTTCGGCGCGAGCGAGCCGGCGCGCCTGCGGCGTGCCAGGCTCGCATGCTCGCCCTGAGCCGATCCGGGCCGTCCACCGCCACGCCGATCGTGCGGACCCGTTCCGGTGCGATCAGCTCACGCCGTACCGCCTCAGCGGCCACCACCGCTCCCACGCACAGCGCAAGGTCGGTGAACCGGCCGAGCCGCCGCTCGACCGACACATAGGCCCGCCGACGCGGCATCGACTGGAACTCGTGGAACGGGAAGCCGTGGAAGGTGTGCACGATCCTGGATACCCCGGCCCGGCGCGCGGCCACGCGGCCGACCAGGCCGGCCTTCGCGCAGTGGGTGTGCACCACGTCAAAGTTCCGCTCGCGGAACATCATCTCCAGCCGCCGCAGCGCCAGCAGGTCGCTGCGCGGGGTGATCGCCGCGCGCAGCGAGGGCTCGACGATGACCTCAAGCCCGGATGCCCCGGCGTCGAGCAGCCAGTCCCGGGTGCCGGTCACGATCACCGGCTGACAGGCCCCGGGGTCCATGGCCCGCGCCCCGCGCACGGCGAGCACGCCGGCGCCGCCCTCCAGCCGGGTGACGACGACCGCAACCCGCAGCGGGCGGCTGGCTCGCTCGGCCTCGTTTGAGTCCAGGCCCGAGCCTGCCAGATGACCCCTCACTGCCTGCCGGTGCCAGCCGGCCAGCCCGGGGCGGCCGGCGGCGGGGCGACGGCCGTTCCTGACTGCTCCTTGGGCCGCAGGCCGACCGTCCGCGCCACGCTGACCGCCTCCAGGCGGCTGTGCACCTCCAGCTTGCTGAAGATGCTGCGGGTATGGGTTCGCACGGTGTCGACGGAGATCAGCAGATCCGCGGCGATCTGGGTACCGCGCTTGCCCTCCGTCATGCACTCAAGGACCTCCCGCTCCCTGGGGCTGAGCACATCCAGCGGATCCGGGTCCTCCCTGGCCCTGCGGACGTCGTCGCGCAGTTCGCGCAGTACCTCGCCGAGCATCGCCGGGGGGAACCAGGAGTGGCCGAGGCACACGCCGCGCAGCACGGTCTCAAGCTCGTCCGCGCCCTGCTGCTTGGACACCCACGCGTCCGCGCCGGCCCTGGCCGCGTTCACGGCGTGGGCGATGTCATGGTCCGCGCTGACCACAACCACATGGGTCGGCGGCCAGGCCGCACGTAGCCGCTGCAGGATCTCCGCCGCGGCGAAGCCGAGCGGCTCCACCTCAATCAGGATCACGTCCGGCCGCAGCCAGCGAACGATCTCGGGCAGCCGGGGATCATCGGTGCGGCAGCAGCCAGCCACCCAGAGGTCCGGTGCGGCGGAGAGCCGGGAGGCAAGCGCCTCGGTGACCATCTGGTAGTCATCCACTAAAAGCAGCCGCAGTACGTCCACAAAAATACTCTGCGGCGGCGGGCCGCCTTTGTCCTCATGCAGATGAATGAGGAATTCTCGTCCGGATAACGAGGAACGGCCACGGCACCCGTCAGTAATTACTCTGGGCGCATGAATTCTTACGTTGCGGATTGCTGCCCGTCGCGAGAATATCGTGGCGTCCGTGCGGTCAAATTATTACGTTCGCGCGGCTAAGCCATTACGTCTGTGCGGCGAAGTCATTACGTATTCATGGCCATATAGTTACCTCTATATGGTGCAATCATTACGTCCGCATGGCCAGATCGCTTCCCCGGTCTGGGGGTTGGCACCGCCGCGATCGGTGCTGTAAGCAAAGCCCGGCCGGCGCCCCGCGGGCAGCCGAGATGCGTCGCCGAAGCGTTCGCGGGTACCGGGCCCACCACATGGTAGAACTTCTTGGCGGCTGGCAACCTCGCCCAGCGCTGGGCCGGGAACTCAGAGCAAGCGCGCCGGGTTCAGTATTAACTGCCGGCCGCGGTCGATACTCGAGTCCTCAAATATCATCACGGCATGATTAACGCGCATATGCCTCAGCCGCCGACAAAATATCGGTTCGCCGGTCATGTGTTCGGGTTTGCGAAGATCGACGAGCGCGACCGTTACACCTCGGCCACCCTGGACTGCAGGCTGGTCGGGCAGCTTGAACCCGACCCGGAGATCGCCGCGGCCACGCGCCATTTCGGCGAGTTGGTTGGCAGGTACCCGGGTGAACTAGTGCTATTTGACGGGCCGCGGCTAGTAATTAGTGATCCGCCCCAGCTCGACCAGGCGGCGGGCGGTGTCCTGCGGCTGCGCTTCCGGCAGACCAGCTACTTCACGGCTGCATTGTGTCGAGGCGTGATCAACGGGGAGTTGGCGAATTACCTGGCCAAGACCTGGAGTCGCGAGATTCCCGGCACCGACCAGATTCGCGCCACGCTGAGGACAGCCCGGAGCTTCCAGCCGCTGGAGCATCCAGGCGTGGGCGTAGGTATCTGCCCAGTCGCTTTCGATGCCGCTGGCCAGCCGTGGACCGTGCTGCATCAGCGGGGTCGGTCAGTCGCGGTCAACCCTGGCATGTGGTCAACGGCCGTGCACGAGTCATTCAGCGTGGCTGATGTGATCGCCAGTGCTGCCGGCACCGGTGCAGGCAGCGTAGATCCGTGGGCGACGGCCCGGCGCGGAGCGCGCGAAGAACTCGGCGTCGACCTGTTGGGCGTTGACCTTTTTGGCTTCGGCCTGGATCCCGCCGAGGACGAAGCGGGACGCCCGGCGACCGGCGGCGGCTTCACCTTCATCGGCTGGGGAGAAGTGGGCGTCCCGGTCGAGCGGTTGCCGTCACTCCGTCTCGGTGGAAGCGATGCTTTCGAGGCCCAGCGCAGCCTCCCGGTCAAACTCTCAGCCCACGGACTGGCGGACGCCTTGGCCACCATCAAGCCGGACCAGATCTTCGGCCCGTCGGTCTGCGCGCTAGTCGGAACGCTTGAGCGGCTTAGCCCGGGCTCGGCCGCCGTCGCGCAGCGCCGCCTCGCCAGGGCATGGGGCGCGGCACAAGCACCTCGATGACGCGGATTGTCCCGGGTCAGTTGCCTGCGGCCGGGTGTTTGATCACTGTTGCGATCAACAACTAATGACTACATCATGCTTTGGCAGGCGGCTTACCGCGAACTTCGACCCGGGCCGATACAGCGTGCAACCAAGCTAGCGCTCGATTCCACCCAATAAGTTGCGGTCCTGATGACGAACACGGACAATTAAAGGCGTGCGGTCAACGACGCGGACCACCAGCGCAATGGAAACTCAGCCTCGGCGCGCCGCGGCTCGTCACTCGGCGCGACCGCATTTTCGGGCCTGGCAGGCCGGGGTGGTCCTGGCGCTGCTCGCGGTGGCCATCGTCACGGTGGTGATCCTAATGCAGCAGCGACCCTTGCTCGTCGATGATTTCAGCGGCCCCAACGGCTTGGTCACGAACGAGTTTGCCTTCTTCAATCAGCACAACCCGGCAGCTGTCCGCTCACCGACCTGGATTGTCACGAGCGGGTCGCTTTTCGTACATGATCACGCCGGCTGGACGGGCGTGCCGGACCAGGGACCGCCTGGGCCTAGGTCCGCGACGATGACCGATTCATCGGTTTTCCGGGCCGTTACCCGGCGCACCGACTTTCAGAACGTCACGGTGTCGTTCGGCCTGCTTGTGCAGCGCTTCGTGCCCGCGTCAGATGGGCAGACGCCCGGGTGGCAAGGGGTTCACGTGTTCCTCCGCTATCAGAGCCCAAGCCTGCTGTACGTGGTAAGCATTGACCGCAGCGACGGGGTCATTGTGATCAAGAAGAAAGTGCCTGGCGGGCCGGTAAACGGCGGAACCTACTACACGCTCGCGACTGTTAACGGCACGAGTGTCGTCGGCAAATGGGAGCAGGTGCGCGTCAGCGCAGTTAACAATGGCGAGGGCGGCGTTAAGATCCTGCTCTGGATCGACAACCAGCTCCGGCTGAAGGGAGTTGACAACGGCGTCGGCGACGTGCCGCCAATCACTCAGCCTGGCAGGGTGGGACTGCGCGGCGATTTTGCCGAATTTGAGTTCACCCATTTCACAGTTAGCAACGCCTGATGAAGGCAGCCCACACGGCCCGATGAAGGATCGGCCGGTTGCTGCGCCAGGATACCGGCGAGCGGCGCAGCCCTGAGCGTTCCAGCGGCTGGAACGATATCCGCGCCGTTATCCGGCGGCTGTCTGCGTCACCACCGGAGCGAACCGCACGCGATGGTACGTGATGGAGTGCCTGCGGATGGGCGACACGAGTCCTACCGCGATCACACCGCGACTGACCGCCGGGCTCACCCGAACTTCGGTGGTCACGCTGCCGACCCGGACGCGCAGCAGGGTGCCCCCGATGCTCAGCCGCACCGGCAGCGAGCCCGCGCGAAGGAATGACAGCGTGACACCGTCGCGGGCAACGGGCCGATGGCCCTCGTCATTGCGCAGGACCGACCAGTGCTCACCGACGAGCTGCTTAATGCTCACCCCGCTGCGTCCGATCGCCACCTCAATGCGCCCTGCAGTGCTGAGGCGCAGTTCGATGATGGCGGTCAGATTCGCGGACTTCGCAAAACCGATGCGCAGGCGCAACTGGTAATCTCGCCACTCGCTGCCGTCCGCGACGATCGTGCAGAGCATGAATCCGTGCCCGCGCAGTTTGAGATCCCGCCCGGTGTGCAGGCATTTGCCCACTCCGGCGCTCCATGGCAGCATGAGCGGATCGGCTGGCGGCGGACTGGGAACGCCCGAACGCAGGCTTGCGGCGAGTGCCTGCTGGGTGCTCTCGGCGGTGATTTCCAGGCGCGGCAATGGCCTGGCCGCCGAGCCGGCCGCGACGAAGGCAGCCGGGCCGCCGGCGGGTCGCCCGAACGCAACATCGAACTTTGACTTGAGCAGCGGATATAGCACCTGCGGCGCCTTCAGGTTGGCCGGGTCCGGGGTTATCGCCACCGGCCAGGCGTAAGCAGTGACGGGGCTGCCGACGATGCTCTGCAGCTTGCTTTGCTGGCCAGCTGCGTCGGCGACGATGCCGCTACGCCACTTGCGGAGCGATTCAAGCGCCTGTGCGCTCATGTCCTGCTTCGGTTCATCGGCCGCTTGCAGCGCAACGGCCGACAGCGGCGCCTGCTTCCCCGAGAGCTGCAGGCCCACTTCCCAGCGCCCGGAGGCAGCCATCGCCCTGAGCTCGTCGTGGGTCAGGAAGTAGGACGGGCTCTTGAGCGCCACGTCCTGCGGGTTGATAAAGACGACCGCGGTGAAGCCGTACTGCTGGAGAATCGGGTCGACGGTAGTCCAGTCCGTCGCCAGGCCATCGTCAAATGTCAGCACTATGGGCCGGGCCGGCAGCGAGACGTGCCGCCCGGCGGCCAGCGCGGCGAGCGTGCCTACGCTCACGCTCCGGAAGCCATCATGACGGAGCGCTGCCAGTTCGCCGGCGAAATGGACGGGCGTAGTGACCAGGTTGCCCAGGCGATACGACACGTCCCGCCAGCCGAGCACCGGCACCGCGCGAACCTCGCCCGGGTATTGAGCCAGGCTGGCGAGATCCTCGGCGGTCAGCCTGACGCGAGGCGGCGCTAGCTGGGGAGTGCGGTACGGGAGCGACTTAAGCACGAACCCGTACCCGGCCGCGGCGAGCAAGCCTACGACCAGCGCAGCTACGGCGGCTCCGGTCAGCCGGCGCAGCCAGCGCCTTGCGGCAGCGGTGCCGCTGAGCTTGCCCCGCTGCGGGCCCATCCGCCTAGTTGTCCTTCATGGTGTAATCGCCGGTGGTCAGCGAGCCGGCGGCGCCGAGGCCCACGCCGAAGCTCAGCGCGGTGGCCCCGGCGGGCACGGCCGGCGTGGTAAAGGCGGCCGGCGCCCAGGTGCTGGAGGCGGCGATCGCCGGGCTCTGCGTCCAGTAGACCCAGTTACCGCTGGAGTTCAGGTAATACACGATGATGTTCGTCGCCGCTGTCGACTGGTACCAGGCGCCGAGAGTGTAAGTCTGGCCGGAGGTGACCCGGGGCGAGCAGGCGCTGGTGTCCTGGGTCGTGGTCAGTATCCGGTCGCCGCTGGTGTAGGAGCTGATAGCCACAGTCTCGGAGTCGCCCCCGGCCGGCGGCCCGCCACTGGTGTTGTAGGTCCAGGCGTACGTGTTCGTCCCGGTGCCGCCCTCATGCCAGCAGTTCGGCGTGGACCCGCCGCCGGTATTGGTCTGCAGCAGGGAGTTAGCGAGCATGTTGCCGCCCTGGCCGGGCGCGTTGGAGACCGTATCCGCCTGACCCGATGTGGTCGCCTTGTTGCCCGCCGCGTCGACGGCCTGGGCCGTCACCGTCACCGGGCCATCGCCTACCGTCGCGGAATTCCACGTCGCCGTATAAGGCGCCGACGTACTGCTCGCCACCACGACCCCGTCAACCAGGAAATTCACCGCCGAGATCCCCACCGCCGACGACGCATTAGCGGTAAAGGTCACCTGACCACTCAGCGTCGCACCCGGGGCAGGCCCCGTCAGCAGGACGGTCGGCGCAGCCGGCCCCCCTGCCGTCATGGTGTAATCGCCGGTGGTCAGCGAGCCGGCGGCGCCGAGGCCCACGCCGAAGCTCAGCGCGGTGGCCCCGGCGGGCACGGCCGGCGTGGTAAAGGCGGCCGGCGCCCAGGTGCTGGAGGCGGCGATCGCCGGGCTCTGCGTCCAGTAGACCCAGTTACCGCTGGAGTTCAGGTAATACACGATGATGTTCGTCGCCGCTGTCGACTGGTACCAGGCGCCGAGAGTGTAAGTCTGGCCGGAGGTGACCCGGGGCGAGCAGGCGCTGGTGTCCTGGGTCGTGGTCAGTATCCGGTCGCCGCTGGTGTAGGAGCTGATAGCCACAGTCTCGGAGTCGCCCCCGGCCGGCGGCCCGCCACTGGTGTTGTAGGTCCAGGCGTACGTGTTCGTCCCGGTGCCGCCCTCATGCCAGCAGTTCGGCGTGGACCCGCCGCCGGTATTGGTCTGCAGCAGGGAGTTAGCGAGCATGTTGCCGCCCTGGCCGGGCGCGTTGGAGACCGTATCCGCCTGACCCGATGTGGTCGCCTTGTTGCCCGCCGCGTCGACGGCCTGGGCCGTCACCGTCACCGGGCCATCGCCTACCGTCGCGGAATTCCACGTCGCCGTATAAGGCGCCGACGTACTGCTCGCCACCACGACCCCGTCAACCAGGAAATTCACCGCCGAGATCCCCACCGCCGACGACGCATTAGCGGTAAAGGTCACCTGACCACTCAGCGTCGCACCCGGGGCAGGCCCCGTCAGCAGGACGGTCGGCGCAGCCGGCCCCCCTGCCGTCATGGTGTAATCGCCGGTGGTCAGCGACCCGACCGCATTGAGGTCGAGCCCGAAGCTGAGCTCGGTAGCCCCGGCCGGAACGGCTGGCGTCGTCCAGCCGGCCTGCGCCCAGCCCTCGGAGGCGGCGAAAGCGGGGCTCTGCGTCCAGTAGACCCAGTTACCGCTGGAGTTCAGGTACCAGGCGAGAATGTTCGTCGGGACCGTTGACTCATACCAGCCGCCGAGGGTATAGGTCTGGCCGGCTGTGACCCCAGGCGCGCAGGCGCTGCTGTTCTGGATTACGTCCATAACCGCGTCGCCGCTGGTGTAGGAGTTGATCGTCACGGTCGCGGAGTCGCCCCCGCCCGGCGGCCCGCCACTGGTGTTGTAGGTCCAGGTCGGCGTGAATGTGCCGGTGCCGCCCTCGTGCCAGCAGTCAGGTGTCGAGCCTCCCCCGGTGCTGGTCTCCAGCAGGCCGTTGGCGATCAGGCTGCCGCCCCGGCTAGCCGCGTTGGAGACCGTATCCGCCTGACCCGATGTGGTCGCCTTGTTGCCCGCCGCGTCGACGGCCTGGGCCGTCACCGTCACCGGGCCATCGCCTACCGTCGCGGAATTCCACGTCGCCGTATAAGGCGCCGACGTACTGCTCGCCACCACGACCCCGTCAACCAGGAAATTCACCGCCGAGATCCCCACCGCCGACGACGCATTAGCGGTAAAGGTCACCTGACCACTCAGCGTCGCACCCGGGGCAGGCCCCGTCAGCGATACGGTCGGATTCGTCGGCGGGCCGCCGGTATCTACCAGCGAATAGTCGCTGGTAGTCAGCGTGCCATTGGCAGCGATATTGAGCCCGAAGCTCACTGCGATGGCGCCCGCCGGAATCGCTGGAGTGGGCCAGGTTACCTGGGTCCAGTTACTGGATGCGGGGTAGTCAGGACCCTGCGTCCAGTAGTGCCAGGCACCGTTCTGATCTTGGTAGTAGATCTCAAATCGGGTCGGTGTAGTGCTCTGGTACCAAGCCGAGACAGTGTACTGGTCCCCGTCCACGACGCTAGGCGCACACTGCCCGAGGTCCTGCTTGATGAGCAGCTTCGCCTCGCCGCTGGAGTAGTTGCTCATCGTAATCGTCTCGGCCGTGGTCGAGCCACTGGGCGCGTTGCTGGTCTCCGCGAAGTTGGCGGTGTTGGTCCCGCTGTCGCTGCTGGTCCAGCATTGCGGAAAGCCGGCGTTGTAGGGATCCGGAGTCGCCAGCGAAGGATTGTTGACACCATTGGTGCCCGGCGAGGCCGGTGGAACTGAGGGCGTGGTCACCGCCGGGTTGACCGTCCCGCCCATCACCTGGTTGACCGTCTCGACCGAGACGTTCTGCGTCTGCAGCCAGGCGAGGAACGCGCCGAAGATTGCCGGGGTGACCGAGTAGGGGTCGCAGTCGTCATTGCAGACGTGGTGGAAAATGATCGGCTGCCAGCCGCCCGCGCTCTCGGCCTCGGTTACCAGGCTCTCAATGTCGGAGAGCGACCAGGTGTCCTGGATGGAGTCCGGAGCCCCGACAGCGTACGGGTCGGCGGGCGGGATCGTATCCGAGTCCGGGCAGCCGGTCTTGCAGCCGTACGGCGAGGTGTTGGTACTGTCCGACCTGGCCGAGTTGTAGCCGCACTGCTGCACGATGTTCTCGATCGCAGAAGTCGAGGCGCCGTACGGGTAAGCGAAATCGGTGACCGGGAATCCCCAGTTCAGCAGGGTGTTCCGGGAATCGCAGATCTCGCGGGTCGCCTCTGCAGCGTTCACCTGCGTGAGGTTTTCATGCAGCACGGTGTGGCCCGCGATCTCGTCGCCGTCGTTGGAGACGGTCTGCAGTTGCGGCAGCGTCATGTTGCCGGAATTCACGCCGACGTACCCGGTGATCACGTAGAACGTGGCGTTGAACCCATACTGCTGCAGGAGCGGGAGTGCGTTCGTGTACTGGTCCTCATCACTATCGTCGAACGTGAGCGATATCACCGCGCTCGGGGTGCTGGCCTGCGCAGCCGGCACGTATAGCGGGTGCAGGAACAGCAGGGCCACAATGGACAGCCCGAAGGCGACGATCACGCGCCAGGTGATCCGGCCGATGGGCACGTTCATGACAACACACTCCTCATGAGGCACCCTCGGCCGGTTCAGGGGCCGAGATGGCGCGAGTTCCCCAGGAACCATCCCGAATGCGCACGGCCGCCCAGATGAGCTGAGGCGAGAAGGCGATAAAGAAGAAGGTCCCGACAATGGCCCACTTCCACAGGCCATCATTGCGCTGCGACCGGTAGAGCAACCCGTAAGTGCAGGCCACCAGATAGAGCGCAATACCGTATAGTGCCGGCGGTACGCCAGTAGTGTAAGTATGCCAGCCCAGGTTGTAGATCAAGATGAACGGGCTCAGCAGGCCGGCCAGCGTCTGTATGAGGACGGCGGGAAAGGCCAGCGGGCGGGTCCGCCAGATATGCGACATCAGGATCGGGCCCTCCCGCAGCCAGGACTTTTTCCAGCGCAACTGCTGGCGGAAGAACTTCCGATAGCTTTCGGGAACCTCGGTCCAGGCGATCGCGCCTGAGTGATAGCGGCTGATCCAGCCCTTGCGAATGATCATATTGGTGAGCGCACGGTCATCGCCGAATGTGCATTCCATACCGAGAAACCGCTGATGCTCCCAGCGCTCCAGCACTTGCATCACGGTGCTACGTCGATAGGCGGAAAAGCAGCCGGGATTGCACGAGACCGCGCCCACCACTGACTCCGCGCATTTCAGCAGCTGGAAAGAGACGTAATAACGGGCCTGCTGCATTCGGGTCAGTGCGTTCTTGCTGGCGTTGCCCACGTAAGTGAGTCCGGATGCCGCGCCCACCTTCGGGTCGGCGAAAGTCTGCACCAGCAACCGCACCCCGTCAGCGGCCGGTACCGAGTCGGAGTCGATGAATACCATGATCTCGGCCTTCGTGGCCCGTATCCCTGCCGCCATCGCGGCCCGCTTGCCCTGGTTTGAGCCGAGATCGATGCAGCGCACTACGCCCGGGGGCCGACGGCCTGCGGCCTGCAGCATGTATTGCCAGGTCTCATCGGTCGAACCGTCGTTCACCACGACAAGCTCGAGCTTGTCCAGCGGGTAATCGAGGCTAAGGCAGGCGTCGATGGTGCGGATCACGGCCGGCCCCTCGTTGAAGGCGGGGACGATGATCGCGACATCCGGCTCCAGCCTGGCGTCACGAGGCCGCCGGTACAGCGCGGCCAGGCCGTAGCGCGAGAGCACATAGCTGCTGACGACGACCGTGTACACGACACCGAAGCCGGTTAGCCCGCGCGCCTTGAGGCCGATGTGCCAGGCGATCAGCCCGAGGACGCCAAGCAGCGCGATGAACGCGAGCACCCGGATCAGCGGGTCGAACTGCTCGGCGGTTGACGCCACCGGCACGGAGGCGGTTTCGGCACGGCTGGTCATGAATGGCGCTCACTGACTTCTGCCGCGCTGTCCCGCCGGGCCGGCGCCATTCCCGCTCGGCGCAGCTGCAGCCGCTGAATTCGGAGCGCCGGGCAGCCCTCGCCCCCCGGCATCTTCGCCGTTTCTTCTGGTGCCGTGGCGGGGACGGGGCACCAAGCTCTCGTAGAGGTCGTCAATGCGCGCCACCACGGCCTCGATCCCGTAGTGCTTCTGTACTTCCGGCGCGGGCTCACGCGGCCCGGGGGCCCGGTGCGCCATCGCCACCAGCTCGCCCCGGATGGCATCGACCGTCCCGGCCACCTGGCGGGCCCGGTCGGTGGGCACGTCATCCAGCGCCGGGCAGGTGGTGTAGAGAGCCGGCAGGCCATTAGCGAGGGCCTCGAGCACCGAAAGCCCGAAGGTCTCCTGTGAGGACGAGGCAACGAAAGCATCCAGCGCGGAGAGCATCGCGCCGACGTCATGCCGCTCACCGGCGAATATCACGTCGTCCTGCACGCCCAGAGTCCGTGCCACCTGCTCCAGGTGGGCACGCTCGTCGCCGTCGCCAACGATGAGCAGCTTGTGCTGGTCATCCAGCATCGGCGCAGCTGCCTCGATAACCAGGTCGAACCGCTTGATCGGGTCCAGCCGTCCGAGCACGCCCAGGACGAACGCATCGGCCGGGATACCGTGCTCCCGGCGCACCTGGGCGCGTTCCTCCTGGTTGAACGCGACGCGGCTAAAGTCCACGCCGTTCGGGATGACGGTGATCTTTCTGGCTGGCACGCCCCATTTCACCAGTCGGTCGCGGACAGTGTCGGACACGGCGATAGTGGCGTCCGAGCACAGATCGGTGCCCAGGTACAGGGCACGCACCCCAGCGGTCATCTTGCGCCGCTCGATGTGCGTATCCCCGATCGAGTGCTCACTCGTCACCACGGCTGGCGTGCGCGCCAGCCACGCGGCCGGGCGGGCGTAGATGCAGGCGCGGTAAAGGTGGGCATGCACTACGTCGTAGCGACCGCTGCGGATCATCCGGCGCAGGGTCAGCAGGGCGGTCAGCTGGGTATTACGCCGCATTCCTAGATCGCGAACATGCACGTCGTCGCCGTTCAGCCGGTCGGCGACCGCGCCAGGGTTGTACAGGGTCACGACGTCCGCCTCATGCCGCGTGTACCGCAGCACTGACCACAGCTGCATCTCCGCGCCACCCACCCCGAGCCCGGTAATGACGTGCAGCACTCTCATTGACGTCCTCCTCGCCGTGCGATGGAGCCGAGGTGCGGGTACCGCCGGCTGACAGACGGCGTGCAGCTGGCGATAGGGCTGTGCTCGCTGGGCATCAGACGACCTCGCGGTGACGAGCGCCGTCGAACTGGTACGTCGCATCAAGTACCAGCGCGCTGTCCTCGGCCCACGTGTAGTCGACACCGGGGTGCAGGGTGTGGATCAGCGTGAGATCCCAGTCCTGGCCGGCGGGGGCCAGTTCGCTGCTCATCAGCCGCCCGTCACCCAGCCGTATATCCGGCACAAGCGGGTCGTAGTAGTGCACATCGGCACCCTGCCGGATGAGCCCGGCGATGATCGGCAACGCCGGGGACTCTCGCAGGTCTTGCACGCCTGCCTTGTAGCTGACCCCGACGACGATCACGCGCGATGCGGTGAGATCCCGGCCGGCCTGGCTGAGCACTTCGGCGGCCCGCTCGACTACCCGGTCCGGGCGCAGGCCTATCGACGTCATGGCCTGCCGGATGAGCGGTGCCGTCCGCCCTTGCCGCTCTAGCTGCCACAGCAGGTAGTAGGGATCACACGGGATGCAGTGGCCGCCGACGCCCGGTCCGGGGAAGGCACCGAGGAATCCGTATGGCTTCGTTCCGGCGGCCAGCGTCACTTCGATGGGATCCAGCTGAAGCGCGCCGCAGGCGTCAGCGAACTCGTTGGCGAGCGCGAGGCTGACGGCGCGGAAGATGTTCTCGTACAGCTTGGTTGCCTCAGCGGCCTCTGCTGAGCTGACCAGATACACGACATCGGTCAGGTGCCGGACGATTTGGGCCGCCCGCGCACTGCACTCGTCAGTCGCACCGCCCACAACCCGGGGGGTCTCCTCCTGACGGTGATCCGGGTTACCAGGATCGATCCGCTCCGGGCTGAATGCGACGAACACATCGGTCCCGGGACGCAAGCCCCGCTGGCGGAGCGGGTCCGCCAGCAGCTCCCGCGTCGTCCCGACGAAGCTAGTTGAGGTCAGGATGATGGTTTGGCCAGCGCGGGCGTTCTCGACCACCATGGCGCACGCACTCCGCAGCGCGGACAGGTCAGGAACGTGGCCGGCGTCAACCGGCGTGGGGACGCAGATGATGATGGCATCGGCGGCGGCCGCGGCGGCTGGGTCACTGGTGAGATGCATGCTGCCATCCGCCAGCGCAGCGGCCAGGCGCGGCCGGTACGACTCGGCGAGGTCGGCCTGGCCGGCGGATATATCGCGCAGCCGCCGCTGGCTGGTGTCGATCCCGATAATCCGCGGGCACGTTCCGGACAAGGCCAGCGCGGTCGGCAGCCCGACGTACCCGAGGCCTACGATCGCCGCCGACCACGTCTTGGCCGGAAGCCCGCCGTTCCCGTTCCCGGCGTGCGTACCGGGCATCTCGAAGGCGACCAGCCTGCGGTGCAGTTCGCGCTCGCGGCCGTTGATGGCCAGCGAGAGCCGGTGATCGAGCACCATGCGCCGCCCCCTGACGATGTGATGGCACGAAAAGGACCCCTCTTGCCACGACTGTGCCAGCCCGCTGCCGCCAGAGAATCCGTCAACCGGGTGAGGCGACCTACGCCGAGCGGCTGATCCTGCCCGCGCCGGCGCGGCAGGCGGGGCATCGGGCAGCTGCCTGCAACTGCCACGGCCAGCATCGGGATCGGGGTGCTCACTCGCCGGTCCGCGGCGAATGCCTGCCGTTGACCGCGATGTAGCCCTTGTAGAGAAGCCGTTTGATTGCCATCCGTGCCGTGCCGTCCTGCTGCCCCGCGTAGATCCGGGGCAGCGCCATCAGCCCGATGCCGGCCGGCGATGCCTCTACCGCGCATGCGTACGCATAGCCCGCTGCGCGAACCGCACGCCTCGCCGCGCCATCCATCGACCCGTACGGATAAGCGAATCCCCGGATCTCGGTGCCCAGCATCGCGGCAAGGCTCGCCCGGCTCGCGGCCACCTCGGCCGCCAGCTGACCCGGGGCCAGGCCAGCCAGCCGGACGTGGGTGGCGCCGTGCGAGCCGATCTCCATGCCTCCGGCGGCGAGTTCGCGGACTCCGTCGGCATCAAGAAGCTGCCATGCCGGGCCTTCGTCCCACTCATTGGTGCCGCCGAGCCGTCCGGAAATGATGAACGCCGTCCCCCCGAACCCGCGGCGCCGGAGCTCAGGCAGCGCTGCTTCTAGCAAGTTGGCGTACCCGTCATCGAAGGTGATGCCGACCAGGCCCCGTGACCGGCCCGCCCGGATCGCGTCAAGCAGTGTCCCGACGCCGACGCCGCGGAGGCCCCGGCGCTCCATCCAGGCCAGTTGCTCGGCGAACCGGCGCGGCGATACGCAGAGCTGGTTCGGGTCCCTCGGCACGTCCGCGATGCCGTGGTACATCAGGATCATGGGCATGTTGCGTAGGCTCAGCCGGCGGGCCTTACCCTGTGACCGGGTTATTCCGGAGGCAGTCACCGTCTGCTTCCCAGCAAGCCGGCGATCGAGGCCGTGAAGGTCCGGGCCAGGATTACCACGTCCAGCCACGGTGACCAGTACTCGATGTACTGGTTGTCGAAACTGGCCCGCTGCTCGATTGGCGTGTCCCCGTGCATGCCATGTACCTGCGCCCAGCCAGTGATCCCGGCTGGCATCCGGTTCCGGTCGCCGTATCGTGGGATCTCGCGCCCGAAGCGCTCGGCAAAGTACGGCCGCTCGGGCCGCGGGCCGACCATGGACATGTCCCCGCGCAGCACGTTCACCAGCTGTGGCAATTCGTCCAGGTGAGCGGCACGGAGCCACCGGCTCAGCGAGCCGCACTGCAGGGCGGGCACTGACCAGCGGGTGTCAGAATCACTGTGCTCATCGAGCGTGCGCAGCTTCATGATGGGCGTGGTTCGGTCCGCGCTGGTGACCCGGACTTGGCGGAAGATGGCGGGCCTGCCGGACCGCAGCCGGATCACGGCCATCAGGACGAGCAGCACTGGCCAGAGCACGCCGAGCAAGAACACGGCGGCGAGCACGTCGAAGATCCGCTTCGAGAGCATGGCCGCGGGGACCTGGGCCGCGCGCCGCAGCGGAATGAGCGGGATTCCCCACACCTCGTCAAGGCATGCCCTGGGCACCGCGGCGCCCAGCTCCTGCAGCCTTGGCACGAGGCATATGTCGGCGCCCAGCGGCTGGCATGCCCGCAGCACGGCAACCAGGTCGCGATCACGATCGACCGGGAAGCACACGATCACCCGCCGGGCGCGGAACCGGCAGATCATCGCGGGCAGGTCGGCGGCAGCGCCAAGAACGGGCAGGGCCAGGTCAGTCGGCGGCGGGCAGCCGTCAAGGAAGCCAACCGGCCTGAGCCCGAACTCCGGGTGCTGGCGCAACAGGGCGGCAATCAGGACGCCCGACTCGCCGGCGCCGACCACCAGGGCTGGCTCGGTCAGCATGCCGTGGCGGTGAGCCATGCGCAGTGCCGCGCAGACGAGGCTGCGCAGCGCGATGACGGAAACGGCCGATGACAGCGCGAGGCGGCAGGCCAGACCAGCTGGCAGCCACGGAAGTAGCAGAGGCAGCGGCAGCGCTGCGGCGGTGAAGATGCGCCCCACCTGGTCAGACACGCGCAGGCAGATCCGCAGCCGGTGCTGCCCGCCGAGGGCGAGCACGGCGAGCACGGCTCCGGCGTAGGCCGCCGATGGCAGGCCGCTCCGGCCAGTTACGGCGCTGGCCAGCATGAGCCCGAGCAGGTCAGCAACCGGCAAGGCCACGGTAGCGACCCTGGCGCGGCGCGACGCGGGCATGGCGGGAGCGGACGCAGCAGCGGACGCGGCGCCTGCGGTGGTCGCGCTCAGGCGGCCGGCCGCCTGATGATCCTGGTGCCGGGCGTGCGTCGGCTGTGTCATCGCCCGGTTCCGGCAGCCGCCCCTGACCGGCGGCTGGCCGTGCCTGACAGTTGCCGGGCTACCGTGCGAGCCGCGTGGTCCGAGCCGTACACGAAACGCATGACCGGGCCGAAGGTGGGCGCAACGGCTGGCCCGATGAAATACAGCCCGGGAACGGACGACTGGTACCGGCCGTCCACGACCGGTGAGTCCGCGAGGGTCCGCAGCCCAGGCCGCAGCTGGTCGCTGAGGAACGCCAGGCGGCGCAGGTCGCTGCGGTAGCCAGTAGCCGCGATCAGATGGTCGGCGGCGATTTCCCTGCGGGCTCCGCTGAGCCCTTTGAGGTCCAGTACTACGCCATCGCCATCGGCGTTCGCCGACTTAATCGCCTGGCCGAGCAGAAGGGGGAACTGCCCCTCGTTGACCCTACTGGGCAGCCAGCACGCGCCGGCCGGCCCGAGCGCCGTCCGGGCCCGGTATACCCGGGTGCGCTGCGGCAGGTGCCGGAAGAGCTCCGGGTGCCGGGAGTAGAACCAGGTGCTCCAGCCGGAGCCGAGCCCGGCCTCGGGCTCCCGCAGCCGCCGGATGAACGGGCGGTCCGGTGGCAGCGGCGCCCCGTTCCAGGCCAGCTTCGGCGTCCTGGCTACGAGCTGGACGTACGCGCCGTTCTCGTGCAGGAGCGCGGCGGACTCCAGCGCGGACTGGCCTGCCCCGACCACGATCACCTTCTTGCCGCGGAAGACGCCCAGGTCGGTGTGCGCTGAGCTGTGGGTGCAGACCGACGCGGGCAGCTCCGCCAGCTGCGCGGGCATAGTTGCGAAGTGCTCGACGCCGGCGGCGACGACGACGTTGTTTGCCCGCACCCGGTCCCCGCTGGCCAGGCCGATCTCGTAATGGCCGTCCTTCGGGACTACCTCAGTGACCAGGGTCTGCTCGAGATCGGGCAGCAGCTCCCGGCGGAACCACTGACCGTACGCGACGAAAGTGTCCAGCGGAACCGGCAGGCCGTAGCTGGCGTACGGCCTGCCGGTGGCCGTGCAGAAGGCTGCCAGCGTGTGTTCCCGGTCCGGGCTGGACAGGTCCGACGCGAAGCCCTGCGACTTCAGGTACATCCCGCGGGGCATGGACTCCTGCCAAAGCCGCATCGGCAGCCCGAACTGGCGGAAGCCGACACCCGCTGCGGCCAGGTGCGCGCCAAGTGAGAGCCCGTATGGCCCGGCTCCCACGATGGTCACATCGACGGTGTCGCTCATACCTTTGTCTCCTCCTTGTACCAGCGCGGCGTCCCTGGGCGCGTGGGCAGGTCCGGCGTGATCGGCTGCGGGCTTGGTGCGCCCCGGCCGGCTCCCGCGGCCGCGCGGCCGGCTGCGTACCTGGGCTCGTCTTTGCCGCCCTGGCGGCCGAGCCTGGCCAGCGGGCGCGTCGCCAGCCGCCAGCCCATCCGAACGCACATCAGCCCGAACGGCCGCAGGTCATCGCGCGCGAACCAGGCGGTCTCGTCAACGGTGCGCAAGGATGCCAGCCAGGACCGCGGGCCGAGTTCGCCGCGGCGCCAGTAGCCGAGAGCGCCGATCGGGTCGTAGTTCTCCACCAGGAAGCCGCGCCCGCTCACCTGCTCCCCAGCGAGAATGGCCTGACCGGTCAAGTCGAGGTACTGGGCGATGGCCACGTCGACGCCGGCGGTGTCGCGGAAGAGCCGGAACTGGGCGCCGAGCCGCGGATTGAAATCAAGCAGCTTGTACTGCCCGTCCCTGGCATCCCAGCGAAGGTCGAGGTCCAGGATCCCGCGGTATGACAACCGCGAGAGCAGGCCGGTAATCTCATCGCGCAGCCGGGGGTTCGGCGTGGAGCGACCGAGGCTGGTCAGTCCGGCATGGGCCGGGTAGGACCGCTCCTTGACCCCGGTGAAGGCCGGCCTGCAGCTCGCGGCGGCGTCACAGTAGCCGTGAAAGAACCAGTCCTGCCCAGGGCCGCCTGGGATGAATTCCTGCAGCATGAGCCCGGCACCACCACGGCCGCAGGCACGATGGGCGTCCTTGAGTTCCGCCTCGTCAGCCACGACCGAGGTGCTGCGAAGTCTCCCGTTGCCATGCCGCCACGGCGTAGTGAGCTTGGCGACCAGTGGGAAGCCCGTGTCGGCGGCGAATTCGCAAGCCTCGCCCAGTGATGCTGGCACGGTGGCCCGCGGGCAGGGCACGCCCAGCTGGCCGCAGAGCTTGTACAGCGAATACTTGCCCGCGAGCTGCCGTGGAAGCTCAGTCGGCGGCTTCGGGAACAGGAACCACGGCCGCAGCTCGTCGCCGTGCTCGGCAAGGAAGATCGCGCCGGCGTCGTCGGTCGGTACCAGCACTGACCGCCGCCCGATTCGCTCGGCCAGCCTGGTCAGGCCGGCCAGCACCCGGGCGGCGTCATCCGGGTTGGGCTGCCAGAAGCAGCGGCCCTGCAGGTAACGCGAGCTTGCGACTGGTGCCCACGGCCCCTCGTGCACGCCGTAGACGGGCACGCCCAGCCGGCCAAGGCTGCGGATGACGCCGAGCCCGCCGTGGTGCATGACGTTCGGGTCGAACTTCAGCACCACCGCCGGCGTACTCGTCTCGATGCAGGACAGGCCCCTGGTCATCGCGGTACCAGCCGTGCGGGTTCGTATTCAGGCACTGCGGCTTCCCCCTGGCGGTGTAGCGGGCATCAAGCCAATCGCGGCACGCGAGTGGAGACTCTTCCAGGCGCTGCACCGGGGAACATCCGTCATCGGGGTGAGGAAACCTACCCAGGCCGACTGAGCGCCGCTGCCGGCCTGGGCTAACAGCGCACGCCCGGTTCGGCCGCGGGCCAGCCCGAGTGATATCGCTGCGCGAGACGGCGGGTCTGCCTGTCATCAACGTGCTTGCTGGACTGGCGGAACCTGCCCGATGACATGTTCGGCAAGTGACGTCGGCCGGAGGCCCGCGGCGGAAGCCTGGCCGGCCCGGGAGCAGTCCGCGCCAATCGCGGCCACCTCGCGGGTCCAGTAACTGGGCAGCGCCCGGTACGGATTCGATCCGGAGCGATTGGTCACGTAGACATATCCGGCCTGGCGGCTCCAGGCCAGGCTGAGAGCGCTGTCGAGCTGGGCCCCGGACGTCGCGTAGATCGTTTGCGCAACCTGGCGGGCTGATAATGGCGGGCCCACTGAGGAACCGGCGCATCGCGGTACATCGCGTACGTGCCCTCAAACACCATCACCACGTCGCCCATCGACATGTAGCTCTGGCCGGGGTATCCGCCGGGATTCAGCCAGATCGGGGCCCCGGGCTGACCCGGTGGATGTAGCTGGCCAGCTGCCGGTAATAGGGCAGCTCGCTGGCGACCCCCTGGACCTCGTCGAGGAAACGCCGGTCACTCCGTACCAGGCCTTGTAGTCCCTGGCATCGGCCTCGACCGCGGCGGCCGGGCGCAGGCCGTACGCGGTGGACGAATAACCCAGGATGGTGACGCCCGCGGCCTGGGCCTGACTGACCACGGACCGGAAGTGCGGGACCGGCGCGGAGCCCGCGCCCAGGCCGGATATATCGAGAATCATCACGCTCGGCTTAGCCTGGTCAGCCTGCGACCAGGTGCCTGCCGCATAGAAATAGGCCGGGACGAAGGCGTGCTGGCAGCGTGAGCTGCCGTCCGCGGTCAGCGCCGCCATGACGCCGACCGCGGTCCCGAGCAGCAGGACGACGGCCACGACGATAAGCGTGGCCGGCCGGGAGGCCAGCGCGACGAACCGCCGCTGGCCGCCGTCGGGTCCGCTCGTCATCCTCATCTCGCATCAGTCCTGCGATGGTCACTGAGCCGGCCAGCGCGCCTCCGGTTCAGATCTGCCCGCGGGCGGGCATCTTGGGTCTGGCGTCCCCGCGACCGGGGGCGTAACGCTGGCTTCACTCCACCGTCACGGACTTGGCCAGGTTGCGGGGCTGGTCCACGTCGTGTCCCTTGGCCGCGGCGAGCTCGCAGGCGAACACCTGCAGCGGCACGGTCGCTACCAGCGGCTGCATCAGCGTCGGCACCGCGGGCAGCTCGATCAGCGTGTCGGCATAGGGCCGTACCACGTCGTCACCTTCCTCGGCGATGACGATCGTGCGGGCCCCGCGCGCCCTGATCTCCTGGATGTTCGACACGATCTTGTCGTGCAGGACCGAGCGCCCGTCTGAGGACGGGACAATCACCACGACTGGCAGCCCCGGCTCAATGAGCGCGATCGGCCCGTGCTTGAGCTCGCCCGCCGCGAACCCTTCCGCGTGCATGTAGGCGAGCTCCTTGAGCTTCAGGGCGCCCTCCAGGGCGATCGGGTAGCCGACATGGCGGCCGAGGAACAGCACGCAGCGCTCGCCGGCCAGCTCGCGGGCGACCGCCCGCACCGGCTCCATCGCGGCCAGGACCCGGTCCACCGCGGCCGGCATCTGCTCCAGCTGATCTATCACGGCGCCGATTTCATCGCCGTACATGGTGCCGCGCACCTGGGCCAGGTAAAGCGCCACCAGGTAGCAGGCCACCAGCTGAGTCAGGAACGCCTTAGTGGACGCAACGGCAATCTCGGGGCCCGCGTGGGTGTAGACGACCGCGTCGCTCTCCCGCGGGATGGACGAGCTGTTCACGTTGCAGACCGCGACGACGCGGGAGCGCTGCTCACGGGCGTGCCGGACGGCCATCAGGGTATCCATCGTCTCGCCGGACTGGGAGATCGCGATGACCAGCGTGGACCGGGTGAGGATCGGGTCGCGGTAGCGGAACTCGCTGGCCAGCTCGACCTCACAGGGAATCTTGCTCCAGTGCTCGATCGCGTACTTCGCGATCATCCCGGCGTGATAGGCGGTCCCGCAGGCAATGATGATGATCTTGTCAACGTCCCGTAGTTCCTCGTCGGACAGGCGCATCTCATCAAGGGTCAGCCGGCCGTCGCCGCCGACCCGGCCGAGCAGGCCGTCGGCGATCGCGCGCGGCTGCTCGGCGATCTCCTTGAGCATGAAGTACTCGAAGCCGGCCTTCTTGGCGGCGGAGAGGTCCCAGTCCACGTGGTAATCGGTCACCCGAGCGGGCGCGCCGTCGAACCCGGTCACCGTAATCCGGTCGGCGCGTATCTCAGCGATCTGGTCCTGGCCGAGCTCCACCGCCTCCCTGGTGTAGGCGATGAACGCGGCGACGTCACTGGCGAGGAAGTTCTCGCCGTCACCCCGGCCGACGACGAGCGGGGAGTTCCGGCGCGCGCCGACCACCGCACCGGGGTCGCGCACGTCCACCGCGACCAGCGTGAACGCACCTCGCAGCCGCTGGCATACCTGGCGCATCGCGATAGCCAGCGAGCCGGGCGGCGGAGCGCCCGTCCCCGGCACATCGGCGATCGCCGCCATCTGCTCCTCGATCAGGTGCGCGACGAGCTCGGTGTCGGTTTCCGAGGTCAGTTCATGGCCCTGAGCCTCGACCTCGGTGCGCAGGGCGGCGAAATTCTCGATGATGCCGTTGTGCACCACGGCCAGATGGCTGCCGCAGTCGATGTGCGGGTGCGCGTTCTGGTCGGTGGGCGGCCCGTGCGTAGCCCACCGGGTATGGCCGATTCCCGTCGAGCCGGCCAGCGGAGGGCCATCCGCGAGCGCGGCCTTAAGGTTGCCGAGCTTGCCGGCCCGCTTGATCCAGGCGAGCTTCCCGTCGGCCAGGACGGCGACGCCCGCGGAGTCATAGCCGCGGTACTCCAGCCGGCCAAGGCCATCTAGGACGACGTCCAGCGCCTGCCGATGGCCTGCGTAACCCACGATTCCGCACATGACCGCCAGGCTAATACCTGATTGCCGTCGCACGCTCAGATACGCTCAGTTAGTATAAATTACGGAAGGTGATCAAGGTCCGCAATGGCGCCACTGCACTGGGAGTGAACGGCACACCGAGCGCCAGGCGCGGATGACCAGGCGCGGATGACACGGAGCCGCAGGTACCGCCGGATGACTGGTCAGGCCAGCTAGGCGGGCGGCAGGCCAGCCTGGCAGGCGGCAGGCCAGCTTGGCAGGCGGCAGGCGGCAGGCCAGTTTCGCGGCGGTTTCAGGCAGTCTGGCGGGCGGCGTCAGGCCAGCTGGCGGACGGTCCCGGCGAGGCGCTCAGCCACCCGGTGCGCCTGGCCGGCATCCAGCGCCTCGACCATCACGCGGACCGCGTGCTCGGTCCCGCTCGGCCGGACCAGCACCCGGCCGGACGCACCCAGCTCCGCCTCCGCGGCGGTGACGGCCGCGGTGAGCTCGGCGGAAGAGGCGGCCAGGGATTTATCCACCCCCGGCACGTTGATCAGAACCTGCGGGTACCTGGTCATGACCTCGGCCAGCGCGCGCAGCGGCTGCCCGCGGCGGGCCATGACCGACAGCAGCTGCAGGCCGGTCAGCATGCCGTCGCCCGTGGTGGCGTGGTCGAGCATGATCACGTGGCCGGACTGCTCGCCGCCGAGCACGAATTTTCCCTCCCGCATGGCCTCCAGCACGTACCGGTCCCCGACCGGAGTCTCGATCACGTCAATGCCGGCCGCGTGCATCGCCTTCCGGAAGCCAAGATTGGCCATCACCGTCGTGACGACGGTGTCTCCGGCCAGCTGTCCGGCCTCTTGCAGCGCCAGGGCCAGCACGGCCAGGATCTGATCACCGTCGATCAGCTGGCCGTCCGCGTCGATCGCCAGGCACCGGTCCGCGTCCCCATCGTGCGCGATTCCGGCGTCGGCCCGGTTCTGCGCCACGGCCGCCGCCAGCATCCCGAGCGAGGTCGAGCCGCAGCCCTGGTTGATGTTCAGCCCATCAGGCTCAGCGCCGATCGCGACCACCTCGGCGCCGGCCCGGCGAAGCAGCTGCGGCGCCAGCGCGGAGGCGGATCCATGCGCGCAGTCGACGACGACCCGCAGCCCGGCCAGCGGCAGCCCGGCAGCTGAGCCGGATTCGGGCAGGGTCGAGAGCAGGTGGGTGAGATAGCGCTCGACGTCGCCCGCGGCGTCCCGCACCCGGCCGAACCCGCCGGCCGGCACGCGGTGCTGGCCGGCCCGCCCGGCCGCGCTGCCCAGGCTGAGCTCGATCTGATCCTCGACGGCATCCGGCAGCTTCAGGCCGCCGAGCGTGAACAGCTTGATCCCGTTATCCGGCGCGGGATTGTGACTGGCGGAGAGCATCACGCCGAGCTCGGCACCGAGGTCGGCGGTCAGGTAGGCCACGGCCGGGGTGGGCACCACGCCGAGCCGCAGCACGTCCACGCCGGAGCTGGCCAGGCCAGCTACCACGGCGGCCTCAAGGAACTCACCGGATGCCCGCGGGTCGCGGCCGACTACCGCGACCGGGCGGCGGCTGGCCGCCTGGGCCTGCGCGAATGCTCCCATGCGGTCCAGCACCTCGGCCGCCGCAACGGCCAGGTCCATCGCCAGCCGCGTGGTGAGATCACGGCCTGCAACACCACGAACACCGTCGGTACCGAAAAGCCGGCCCACGGGAACGCCCCCCTGGTCTTCCGGTGCTGGCGCGCCGACCGGATGCCAGCGCTTGCGAGTCAGCGCATCGAGTGTGTCAGCGCTTGGAGTACTGCGGCGCCTTGCGTGCCTTCTTCAGCCCGTACTTCTTCCGTTCCTTTACCCTGGCGTCCCGGGTCAGGAAACCTGCCCGCTTGAGGGCCGGGCGGTTCTCCGGGTCAACGAGAATCAGCGCACGCGCGATCCCGAGCCGCAGCGCGCCCGCCTGCCCGGTGACGCCACCGCCGGTGATGCGGGCGACCACGTCGAACTGGTCATCGGCACCCAGCGTGACGAAGGGCTCGTGAATCGACTGCTGATGCAGCTTGTTCGGGAAGTACCCCTCCAGCGGCCGGTCGTTGACCAGCCACTTCCCGGTCCCGGGCATGATCCGGACCCGGGCGATGGCCTGCTTGCGGCGGCCGGTGCCCAGCGCATTGCCGGTCACGACCGGCTTGCGCGCAGCGGGCCGCGCCGGGCTGCCGGCCGTTACATCACCAGTCTCGGTGGTGTACTCCGATACGTGCTCGCCGGCTGCCTCGCCGGGCGCTGCATCGGCCCCCGCGGCGGGTGCCCGGACGTCAGTGGACTCGGCCACAGTGTGTTCCTCGCGCTTCCTCGTTGGCTCTCGTTATTGCGCCGCGGCGCGGCTGGTGCCGGCCTGCTGCGCGATCTGCGTGATCTCGAACGGAACGGGCTGCTGCGCCTGGTGCGGGTGGTCGGGACCCGCATACACCTTGAGCTTGCGCAGCATCTGCCGGCCCAGCGTGTTCTTGGGCAGCATGCCCTTGACCGCCTTCTCGACGGCCCGCTCCGGGTGCTTGGCGAGCAGGTCGCCATAGGCAATGGAGCGCAGCCCGCCCGGGTAGCCGGAGTGCCGGTACGCCAGCTTGTCCTGCAGCTTGTTGCCGGACAGCGCGATCTTCTCCGCATTGACGACGATCACGAAGTCGCCGGTGTCAACGTGCGGCGCGAAAATCGGCTTGTGCTTGCCGCGCAGCAAGATGGCCGCCTGGCTGGCCAGCCGGCCGAGGACAACCTCATTGGCGTCGATGACATGCCATTGACGCTGGATATCGGCAGCCTTCGGGCTGAATGTGCGCACAGTCATAAGCCTTCGCGTGTGAGTCCTGAGATCCTTGGGCCCTCGCCCGGGCGATCCCTCGGGCGGGGGAATCCGCAGCACCAGCCGCCCCTGTGCTGCCCGCAAGCGGGCAGCGCGGGCATGCCAGTGCACATGGACGCTTGAGAAGGATACCGGCCGTAGCCGGCGGTGGCAAAGCGAGCCCGGACGGGGCCATCCCCCGGCGGCCCGGCACGGGCCAGTGCAGCGCTCCGGCGGCCGCGCGCGCCGCGGCGGAGGCGCCGGTCCCAGGGTCCGCCGGTTGGCGGGCGAGGCCGGGAAAACAGCGCGGCGGGCAAAATGCCCGACCACGCTACCGCGCGCCCAGAGGGCGATACGCTCGCCGCATGCATTACCCGGGTGATGTTGACGCCGACCCGGCGCCTGGCGGCCAGGAGAGCCCTCCAGGCCGCTCTGGGCTGCCCTGGCCACGGCCGGGAGACGGCGACCAGCCGATAGCCGCCGGGACGCCGGGGGAACCGTACGCCGGCGGCTATGGCGGCGCGGATCCCGGCGGGCGGGTCACCGGCAGCCGCCATGCGGACAGCGGCTACGGCGGCTACGGCGACGGCGGCTACGGCGACGGCGGCTACGGCAGCAGCGGCTACGGCAGCGACAGCTACGGCAGCGGCGCGCCGTACCAGGGCGCCGCGACACCGGGTGCGGCCGCCGCGGCCCGCATCCTGTACGGAGCGGCCGGCGGCACGGCCGGCAAGGGCCCGGTCCGGGGCTTCCCGCCGGCCCCGGGCAGTCAGCCCCGGTCTACCCGGCCGGTCAGTTCTCCGCCTGGAACACCTCGCCCGCCGGAACCCGGCCGGGCCGGCCAGACGGCAGCGCGGGAAGGGACGCCTGGCCGGTCGCCGCGTCAGCCGAGCACGGATACGCCGAGCCCGACTATTCGGTCCTGGCCGTCTCCGATCCGGCCGCTGATGCCACCGCGACCCAGACCTGGGCGGTTGTGGACGACCGGACGGCAGGCGGCTGGCAGGACCCCGGCGCCCGGGGCGACGCGCCCCCGGCGGGGGCCAGCCCATCCGGGGCCAGCCCATCCGGGGCTGACCGGCCCGGAGCCGACCGCCGGGCCCGTGGTCACCAGCCGCGGCCGCCCGCGGCCACCCCGGCCGCCGGCACCCGGCCCGCGGCCACCGCGGCCCCGGCCACCGCCACCCAGCCCGCGGCCACTCCGGCCACGGCCACTCCGGCCACGGCCACTCCGGCCACCGCCACCCAGCCCACCGCCCCCCCGGCCACCGGCACCCACACCACGGTGCCAGCCGGCCCCGATGCGGCCACCGGCCGCGGCACCGCCGCGGCGGGCGCGAAGGCTGCGGGCGCGGCGGGCGCGAAGGCTGCGGGCGCGGCGGGCGCGAATGCTGCGGGCGCGGCGGACCAGGCGCCGCCGCGGCGGGCCGCAGGCCCGGCTGGTGACCAGCCGGGACGACCTCGCGGGGCAGCCCGGGGGCGAAGGGGGCGCAAGCCCGCGAAGCGGGCCCGCGTCCTGCTCGCGGCGGCAGTGGCGCTGATCGTCGTGGCCGGATCCGGGACGTACTTCTACCTGGCCGGCCGCCAGCAGCCGCCGCGCCCCGCCGCGGCGCCGGCCGCGAGCCAGCCGGCCGGACCGACGGCGCAGCCATCGCCCACGCCCAGCGGGCGCTGGGGTCATATCCAGACCCGGCGGGCCGACCCGCAGCCGCTGACGCTCGCCGAGCTGTATCCGGCGGGGTTTTCCAGTACCGGATCCGCCTACTCCAGGACCGCGGTCCGGTCGGGCAAGCACTGCTCAGCCGCGGTGCTTGGCAGCCGGCTGCAGTCAGCCGTGCGCGCGGCAGGCTGCACGCAGGTCATGCGGGCCAGCTATCTGTCCGGGAACAGGAAGCTGATGGGCACGATCGGGGTCCTGAACCTGAGGACCGCCCGCCTGGCCGGCCGGGCCGGCCGGGCCGCGGGCACATCGGAGTTCATCGCGCAGCTACGCGGTGCGAAGGGGCCCACCCGCAACCTCACCAAGGGAACCGGCATCGAGGAAGCCGAGGTCAAGGGCCACTACCTGATCCTGATCTGGGCCGAGTTCGCCAACCTGCATGCCCCGAAGGGGGCAGCGAAGAAGCATGAACTCGAGCAATTCTGCACCCTGCTGCTCGCGAACACGGCGAATGTGAGCCTGAGCCAGCGGCTGGTGACTGGTACGCCGCCGTAGCTGCCCTGGCTCCCTAGCTGCCCTAGCTGCCCTGGCTCCCTAGCTGCCCTGGCTCCCTAGCTGCCGTGGCTCCGCCCTGCTCCCTAGCTGCCCTGGCTGCGCTCGCGGCCGCCGGGGGCGGGCCGGACCCGGCGGGTAATCGCGGCCCGGTCGGCGAAGTCGCCGGCGGCCGGGTAGCCGATCTCTTCCAGGCAGAGGCCATGTGGCGGCAGCACGCGCACGGACGGGTCGCGGACCCCGGCGGCCAGCACGTCGGCCAGCCAGCCGGGCGGCTTGGTCCCGTCGCCGACCGCCAGCAGCGCGCCGGTCAGCGACCGCACCATGTTGTGGCAGAACGCATCGGCAACCACGGTCGCGACGGCCACCCGCGGGGCCGGCCTGGCCCAGGTCAGCCGGATCAGTTCCCGGACCGTCGTCGCGCCGCAGCGGCGGCGGCAGAAGGCCGCGAAGTCGTGCTCGCCGATGCAGGCCTCGGCCGCCTCGTTCATCCGGCCGAGGTCAAGCGGGCGGGGATGGCAGAGCGTGTCATGCCGGCGCAGCGGGTCGGCGGCCGCGGGATCATCGCATACCCGGTAGGAGTAGCGCCGCCACAGCGCGGAAAACCTGGCGTCGAAGTCACCCGGCGCGGCGCTGATCGCGCGGGCCCGGACGTCGGGAGGCAGCAGCCGGCTCATCCGGCGGACCACCACGCCTGCGGCCCGGGCCCAGCAGTCGGCCGGTACATCGGCGTGTGCCACCTGGCCGCGGGCGTGCACGCCCGCGTCGGTTCGGCCCGCCACCGTCAGCCGGGGCCCGGCGGGCAAGGCCAGCACCCGGCCGAGCGCGTCCTCCACGGTCTGCTGGACCGTCCGCAGGCCGGGTTGCCGGGCCCAGCCGTGGAACGCCGATCCGTCGTAGGACAGCTCAAGCCGGAGCCGGACGGCAGGCGGATCAGCCGCGCCGGTCATGGCCGCGGCCGCTTCGCCGGCACCTGCCGCCTCGCCCCCTGGCGGGCTAGCCATCCGCCCCAGATCCGCGGCGGCGGTCAGCCGGAGCTGTCAGCCGGGGCGTCAGCCGCGCTCGCGTCCGCATCGGTACCGGCCTGGACGCCCGCATCGGCGTCGTCCGCCGCGTCCGCGTCATCCTCGGCGCTCGCATCAGCCTCCGCGTCCGTGGCGGCCCCAGCGTCCGTGTCGGCCTCTGCGGCGGCCGGAGCGTCGGCGTCAGCCACGGCCTCGGTAGCGTCCTGCGCCGCGTCGTCCGGACCGGCCGCCGCGGCGGTGTCCGGGTCCGCGGCACCGGCCGCGGCTACCGCCGGCGCGGCGGCCGGCCGCGCGCGGCGGGCCCGGCGGCGGCGCGGCTTGGCGTCCGGCTCCTCGCGGATCAGCTCGATCACCGCGAGTGCGGCATTGTCACCCTTGCGAGACCCGATCTTGGTGATCCGGGTGTAACCGCCGTCCCGCGCGGAGAAGCTCGGCCCGATGTCGGTGAACAGCGTGTGCACAACGCCCTTGTCCGCGACCACGGTCAGCACCTGGCGCCGGGCGTGCAGGTCGCCCCGCTTGGCGTAGGTGATCAGGCGCTCGGCCAGCGGCCTGAGCCTGCGCGCGCGCGCCTCGGTGGTCGTGATCTTGCCGTGCTCGAAGAGCGCGGTGGCCAGGTTAGCCAGCATGTGCTTCTGGTGGGCCGAGCTGCCGCCCAGCCGCCGTCCCTTGGTGGGCGTGGGCATGGAAGAGTTCTCCTCAGTTCGCTACCGGGGGCCGTCCGGCCCCTTCAGTACTGCTCAGTCTCGACGTAGCTCTCGTCGTCGTCCGCGCCATAGCTGTCCGCCGCTGTGCCCGGATCGAACCCGGGCGGCGAATCCTTCAGCGCGAGGCCCATGTCGATCAGCTTCTGCTTCACTTCCTCGATCGACTTCGCGCCGAAGTTGCGGATGTCGAGGAGATCCTGCTCGCTGCGGGCAACGAGCTCGCCCACGGTGTGGATGCCCTCGCGCTTGAGGCAGTTGTACGAGCGGACGGTGAGATTCAGTTCCTCGATCGGCAGCGCCAGGTCCGCGGCGAGCGCGGCGTCGGTCGGCGACGGGCCGATGTCAACGCCCTCGGCATCGACGTTCAGCTCCCGGGCCAGCCCGAAGAGCTCGACCAGCGTCTTACCTGCGCTCGCCACCGCATCCCGGGGCCGCATGCAGGGCTTGGTCTCGACGTCCAGGATGAGCCGGTCGAAGTCGGTTCGCTGCTCGACTCGGGTCGCCTCGACCTTGTAGGTCACCCGCATCACCGGCGAGTAGATCGAGTCGATCGGGATCCGGCCGATCTCCTGCCCCTGCTGCTTGTTCTGCGCGGCGGAGACATAACCGCGGCCGCGCTCGACCGTCAGCTCCATCTCCAGCTTGCCCTTGCTGTTCAGGGTGGCGATGTGCAGGTCGGGGTTGTGCACTTCCACGCCGGCGGGCGGGGCGATGTCCGCGGCGGTCACCGGCCCGGGGCCCTGCTTGCGCAGGTACATCGGGACGGGCTCGTCATGCTCGGACGAGACGACGAGCTCCTTGAGGTTCAGGATGATGTCGGTCACGTCCTCGGTGACCCCCGGAACGGTGGAGAACTCGTGCAGCACTCCCTCGATCCTGATGCTGGTCACGGCCGCGCCGGGGATCGACGACAGCAGGGTCCGGCGGACCGAGTTGCCGATCGTGTAGCCGAATCCCGGCTCCAGCGGCTCGATGACGAACCTGGACCTGAACTCGTCTACCTGGTCCTCAGTGAGGCTCGGACGCTGGGCGATGAGCATGGCTGTTCCTTTCCGCGCTGCCCGCTATTTGACAGTCACGACTTCCGCAGACGGCTGCCTGCCGGCCGGAGCCACGGCCCGCCGCAGGGTGCGGCGGGCCAGCAGGGTGTTACTTGGAGTAGAACTCGACGATGAGCTGCTCCTGGACCTGGGTATCGATCTGCGCCCGGACCGGGAGGGCATGGATGAGAATACGCATCTTGTCGGGGATTACCTCGAGCCATGCGGGCGGGGGGCGCTCGCCGGACTCGGCCCGGGCCACCACGAACGGGGTCATCTCGTGCGACTTCGGCCGCACCTCGATGATGTCGTTCTCGCTCACCCGGTAGGAGGGGATGTCGACCTTGCGCCCGTTGACCAGGATGTGCCCGTGCCCGACGAGCTGGCGCGCCATGTCACGGCTCTTCGCGAACCCGGCCCGGTAGACCACGTTGTCGAGGCGGCTCTCCAGGATCTGGAGCAGCACCTCGCCGGTCTTGCCGCGCTTGCGGGTCGCTTCCTCGTAGTAGTTGTGGAACTGGCCTTCAAGGATGCCGTAGACCCGCTTGGCCTTCTGCTTCTCCCTGACCTGGAGCAGGAACTCGCTCTCCTTCGGCCGGTTCCGGCCGTGCTCGCCCGGGGGATAGGGCCGGATCTCAATCGGGCACTTCGGCGAATCGCACTTCGCGCCCTTCAGGAACAGCTTCATCTTCTCGCGGCGGCAGCGCTTGCAGTCCGCACCGGTGTATCGAGCCATAGTGTCGCTACTCCTCAGACCCGGCGCCGCTTTGGCGGGCGGCAGCCGTTGTGCGGAACCGGGGTGACGTCCTGAATCGAGCCGACCTCCAGGCCGGTCGCCTGCAGCGACCGGATGGCCGTCTCCCGCCCCGAGCCGGGGCCCTTGACGAAGACATCGACCTTGCGCATGCCGTGCTCCATCGCCCGCCGCGCGGCGGCCTCCGCTGCCATCTGGGCGGCAAAAGGCGTCGACTTACGCGAGCCCTTGAATCCGACCTGGCCGGATGACGCCCAGGCGATGACGCTGCCGCCCGGGTCGGTGATCGAGACGATGGTGTTATTGAACGTGCTCCTGATATGAGCATGCCCGTGAGCGATGTTCTTTCTTTCCTTCCGGCGCACTTTCTTGGTGCCGGTACGGCTCTTGGGAGGCATCCTGCTCCTCTACTCCCGGAGGTGGTCGGTCCGCGCGATCACGGACTACTTCTTCCCGGCCTTCTTGCGGCCGGCGACGGTCTTCTTCTTGCCCTTCCTGGTACGGGCATTGGTCTGCGTGCGCTGACCGTGCACGGGCAGCGAGCGGCGATGCCGGATGCCCTGGTAACAGCCGATCTCGACCTTGCGGCGGATGTCGGCCTGTACCTCGCGGCGCAGGTCACCTTCCACCTTGTAGGTCGCCTCGATCCAGTCCCTGAGCCGGACGAGATCGTCGTCGCCGAGGTCATGGACGCGGGTGTCCCCGCTGACGCCGGTCGCCTCGAGCGTTTCGAGCGCGCGGGTCCGGCCGATTCCGTAGACATACGTAAGCGCGACCTCAAGGCGCTTGTCGCGCGGGAGGTCGACGCCGACTAGGCGTGCCATCCGGGCAGTTCTCCTTCATCTCGCGGAGGTCCTGCGCGCCGCCCCCCGGTCCTGCCCGGCCCCAGGGCCCCGGCCTCCTCCCGGGGGTGATCCGCGCCCGGCACGGTGGCCGGCCGCGGATCGCGGCGCGTGTCTTCGGTGTACTCAGCCCTGCCGCTGCTTGTGCCGCGGGTCAGAGCAGATAACCATGACCCGGCCATGCCGGCGAATGATCCGGCACTTGCTGCAGATCTTCTTCACACTCGGCTTGACCTTCACGATGGTTCTCCTCATGCACCCGGGCCGTGGCATGGCCCGCGTGCCTAGCTGTTACTTGTACCGGTAGACGATCCGCCCGCGACTCAGGTCGTACGGGCTCAGTTCAACGACTACCCGGTCGTCAGGAAGAATCCGGATGTAGTGCATCCTCATCTTCCCGCTGATGTGGGCCAGGACTTTGTGCCCGTTGTCCAGCTCCACCCTGAAGAAGGCATTGGGAAGTGACTCCACGACCGTGCCCTCGATCTCGATGGCGCCGTCTTTCTTGGGCATGTCCTCCGCGCTTCGCTGATAGATCGTTAGCGGTAAATCGTTAGCCTGGCTGGCTCGACGGTAGTGCTAACTGGTAATCATTTTCGGTTATTCCTGCCCCCGCCGTGCTGCATCGTGCGGCGCAGGATGATGCTGTCGTCGTATGGCTTCCCCGTGGCCAGCCGTGCTCGCGCACATTCTCCGGATCCGGGCGGCCCAACCGGAGTAGCTGCCTTCGCACCTCAGGCTAAAAGCCATACGGGAACGGCAGCCCATTGGGGCCGCAACAGAGTGTACGCGAGACCGGTCGGCAACGCGAACCGGGGTCACTGCTCCGGGGACCCCCCGCCGAGCTGATCCCGGTTCCGGCCCGGTCCCACGCTGCCGTGCCGCCGGCCGGATCCGCCCGAGACCCAGTCGGCCAGCATCAGCGCCCCCCACGGCCCGACCGCCCACAGGAACCACGGATAGCCGCCGCCGCTGAGAGCCCAGATCACGATGAGGACCAGGGTGACGCTGAGCCACGATCCCCAGGCCGCGCGCCAGCGCGGCGAGAACCTGCCCCGGCCGCCGGTCTGATGGCCGTGGGCGCGGCCCGAGGGGACCCCGCCGCCAGCCGCCGGGCCCCGGTAACCCGGCCGGGACGTGTCCGGCAGCTGGTCCAGGTCGATCCCCGGCAGGTCGGCCAGCAGCTCGTCGAGGTCGCCCATCGTCCGGGCCGCGTAGGCCTTATCCAGCCGCTCGTTGAATTCATCCACGGTCAGCCGGCCCACCGCGTGATGCTCACGGAGCATCGAGGCCACGCGGTCCCGGTCCTCGTCGGAGGCCCGGATCCTGGGGTCAGCCGGCATCGGTGCCCTCCTCAGCCATTCGAGCCGGTTGCATCGTCATCGGACCATAGCGAGGGGAGCGAGCCGTGCCCTCCGCCGCCTGCCGCCGGGCCCCGGTAACGCGGCAGGTACGCGGCCGGCAGCCGGTACAGGTCTATCGGCGGCAGGTCGGCCAGCAGCTCGTCGAGCTCGCCCATCGTCCGGGCCGCGTAGGCCTTATCCAGCCGCTCGTTGAATTCCTCCACGGTCAGCCGGCCCACCGCGTGATGCTCACGGAGCATCGAGGCCACGCGGTCCCGGTCCTCGTCGGAGGCCCGGATCCTGGGGTCAGCCGGCATCGGTGCCCTCCTCAGTCACTCGGGCGCGCACCGGAGGATACCTGGCTGGCGGGCTCGCCCGCCGCGTGCCCGCCGCCAGCCCGCGCGAGCCCGCTCCGGCCGCCGTCCGCCGCGGTCAGCACCCAGGGCCCGGCCGCGGTAATGGCGACGGTGTGCTCGAAATGCGCCGACCGGCTCCCGTCCGCGCTGACCACGGTCCAGCCATCCGCGAGCACGCGAGCGTGCCGCTGGCCGAGGACGAGCATGGGCTCGATCGCCAGCGCCATCCCCTCGGCCAGCACCGGCCCGTGGCCGGGCCGGCCGTAGTTGGGCACCGCCGGATCCATATGCATCTCGGTGCCGATGCCATGGCCGACGTACTCCTCCACAATCCCGTACGGTCCGCTTGACCTCGCGCTCATCTCGACCGCGTGCGAGATATCGGTCAGCCGGTTACCGGGCCAGGCCTGGGCCAGGCCGTGCCACAAGGCCGTTTCGCAGGCGTCGATGAGCCCGGCCGCCTGGTCATCGATCGGCCCGACGCCGACGGTGACGGCCGCGTCGCCGTGCCAGCCCGCGGCGATCGCGCCGCAATCGATGGAGATCAGGTCCCCCGCCGCCAGCCGCCGGTCCGGGCTGGGGATGCCGTGCACGATCTCGTCATTGACCGAGGTGCAGATCGTGGCCGGGAAGCCGTGATAGCCCTTGAAGGACGGGACAGCGCCGGCCGCGCGGATCTCGCGCTCGGCGATCGCGTCCAGGTCGGCCGTGCTGACGCCCGGCTCGACCGCGCTGACGGTGGCGCGCAGGGCGCGCGCCACGATCAGGCCCGCCTCCCGCATCCGCTCAAGCTGGGCTGGTGACTTGATCTGAATCGGCGGTTCCCGCCTTATCCGCATGCTGCCTCCGGGGTTGCCCTCCACGGTACCTGCCGGGAAGCGGGATCTCCTCAGCGGATAAAGCGCCGCAGCGCGGCCAGGGCCCGGTCGGTGATCTCCTCTACCGGCCCGGTGGCGTCGATGCCGAGCAGCGTTCCCTCGTCCGCGTAGAACGCGATCAGCGGCTGCGTCTGCTGAGCGTAGACATCCAGCCGGTGCCTGATGGTCTCCTCGCGGTCGTCATCGCGCTGGAAGAGCTCGCCGCCGCAGTCATCGCAGCGATCCCGGTGGGACGGCGGGTCGAATGCCGCATGCCAGACCCGCCCGCACCGGCGGCAGGTCCGCCGGCCCGACAGCCGCCGGACCACCTCATCATCGTCCACCACCAGCTCGAGGACGATGTCCAGCCTGGTGTCCCAGTCGGACAGCAGCTTCTTCAGCGTCTCGGCCTGCGGCACGTTCCGCGGGAAGCCGTCCAGCAGGAAGCCGGCCTGCGCGTCGTCCTCCTGCAGGCGGCTCGTCACCATCGCGATCGTGACCTGGTCGGGAACCAGGTCGCCCCGGTCCATGTAGTCCTTGGCCCGGCGGCCGAGCTCAGTTCCGGTGCTGACGTTGAACCGGAAGATATCCCCGGTCGAGATTTTCGGGATCGCCAGGTGTGACGCTATGAACTGGGCCTGCGTCCCCTTGCCCGCACCGGGGGGCCCGACGAGGACGGCGCGCACTACCGCAGGAAACCCTCATAGTTACGCTGCTGCAGCTGGCTTTCGATCTGCTTCACCGTATCGAGGCCCACCCCCACCGCGATCAGGATGCTCGTGCCGCCGAGCGGGAACTGCGACGACGCCCCGACCAGGCCGATCGCGACCATGGGGATGAGCGCGACACAGGCCAGGTACACCGATCCCGGGGCGGTCAGCCGGGTGAGCACGTAGTTGAGGTACTCCGCGGTTGGCCGGCCAGGGCGGATCCCGGGGATGAAGCCGCCGTATTTCTTCATGTTGTCGGCGACTTCGACCGGGTCGAAGGTGATCGACACGTAGAAGTAAGTGAAGAACACGATCAGGATGAAGAACGAGCCCATGTAGTACGGCGAATCGCCGACGTTGACGTTCAGGTGGGCCGAGATCCAGTTCACCCAGCCCTGCGGATGCTGGGTGTTCCCGAACATCTGGGACGCGAGCAGCGGGATGTACAGCAGCGAGGACGCGAAGATGACCGGGATGACGCCGGCCTGATTCACCTTGAGCGGGATATAGGTCGAGGTCCCGCCGTACATTTTTCGCCCGACCATGCGTTTCGCATACTGGACCGGTATCCGGCGCTGGGCCTGTTCCATGAAGGCCACGAAGGCGATGATCGCTACTCCGACCGCGAGCACCAGGATGAAGACGAATGCGTGCTTCTGCCGGTAGATGGCCAGCATCTCGCCCGGGATAACGGCGATGACCTGCGTGAAGATCATCAGTGACATGCCGTTGCCGACGCCGCGGTCGGTGATCAGCTCGCCCAGCCACATGATCACCGCGGTGCCCGCGGTCATGGTGATGACCATGGTGGTGATCGTGAACACCGACGGGTTCGGGATCAGCGGCTTGGTGCAGCCCGGGATAAGGTTCCCCGACCTGGCCAGGGCCACGATGCCGGTGGACTGCAGGATGGCCAGGCCCACGGTGAGGTACCGGGTGTACTGGGTGATCTTGGCCTGGCCGCTCTGGCCCTCCTGCCGCAGCGTCTCCAGCCGCGGGATCACCTTGACCAGCAGCTGCAGGATGATGCTCGCGGTGATGTAGGGCATGATGCCCAGCGCGAACACCGACAGCTTCAGCAGCGCGCCGCCGCTGAGCAGGTTGACCAGCTGGAACACGCCCGCGCCGCCGCTGCTGGTGCTGGCCTGGGCGGCCGAGAGATTCAGGCAGAAACTGACGTTCTTCTCCGAGATCCCGGGCGTCGGAAGTGACGCGCCGAGCCGGAACATCGCGATGATGAAGAGCGTGAACAGCAGTTTCTTGCGCAGGTCAGGCGTCCGGAACGCCCGGATGAACCCGGTCAGCATGCGCCGTCCTCACGTCGAAAGGTCAACATCTGCCGCTCCTGGTTACGGGACTCGCCCGGAAGGATCGAGGGCGTGACATGCACGCCGAAGTCTAACCTGCGCAGCGCACTCCGGCAGCCGGGCGCGAACCCGCCCCCCGCCGCGGCAGCGGCGGGGTCTGCGGGCGCGCGGCCGGCGCCGGTGATGGCCATCTCACAGCTCGGTGACGGTTCCGCCCGCGGCGGTGATCTTCTCGCGGGCGGACGCGGAGAACGCGTGCGCGGTCACCCGCAGGCCCGCGCCCGCGTCGCCGGTTCCGAGCACCTTGACCAGCTCGCCGGAGCGCACCGCGCCCCGGGCCACGAGATCCTCCGGGGTGACGTCCCCGCCCGCCGGGTACAGCGCGGTCAGCTGGCCGGTGTTGACCACCTGGTAGGTGGTCTTGAAGCCCGTATTGGAGAAGCCGCCCAGCTTGGGCAGCCTCCGCATCAGGGGCATCTGGCCGCCCTCGAACCCGGGCGCGACCTTGTTGCGCGCCTTGGTGCCCTTGGTACCGCGGCCCGCGGTCTTGCCCTTCGATGCCTCGCCGCGGCCGACCCGGGTCCGCGCCGTGCGCGATCCCGGCGCGGGCCGCAGGTGGTGCAGCTTCAGCCCCCGGCCCTCCTGGACCGCGGCGCCCTCGGCTGCCCCGGCGCTGCTTTCCTTCTTGGCGCTGGCCTTCTTGGTACTGGCCTTGCTGGTGCTGGCCTTGCTGGTGCTCGGTGCCTTGGTGCTGGCCTCGGCCATGTTCAGTCCACCTCCTCGACGGTGACCAGGTGGCGCACGGCCTTGATCATGCCGCGGATCTCCGGCCGGTCGGCCTTCGTGACCACGTGGCCAATCCGCCGGAGCCCCAGCGAGCGCAGCGAGTCCCGCTGCACCTTGGTGCCCCCGATCTTCGACTTGACCTGGGTGACCTTCAGCTCTGTCATGTCCGTACTCCCGCTCAGCTATTACCCGACGCGGCGGTGGCCGCGGCGGCCGCGCGGGCCCGGAGCATGGCGGCGGGCGCGACGTGCTCGATCGGCAGGCCCCGCCGGGCCGCGATCTCCTCCGGCCGCTTCAGGCTCTTCAGCGCGGCGACGGTGGCGTGGATAACGTTGATCGCGTTCGACGACCCCAGGGATCGCGACAGCACGTCATGCACTCCCGCGCACTCCAGCACGGCCCGGACCGGGCCGCCGGCGATGACGCCGGTTCCGGGGCTGGCCGGCTTGAGCAGCACGACGCCCGCGGCCTCCTCCCCCTGCACGGTGTGCGGGATGGTGCCGGCGATGCGCGGGACCTTGAAGAAGTTCTTCTTGGCGGCCTCGACGCCCTTGGCGATCGCGGCCGGGACCTCCTTGGCCTTGCCGTAGCCGACACCGACCATGCCGTTGCCGTCGCCCACGACGACCAGGGCGGTAAAGCTGAACCGCCGGCCTCCCTGGACGACCTTGGCCACCCGGTTGATGGCCACCACCCGCTCTAGGTAGGCAGTGCCCTTGTCGGCCGCGCCGCCACGGCGGTCGTCACGGCGGTCGCGCCGTTCGCCGCCGCCGGCGCCGCGCCGCGGTGCTGCTGGCATTAGATGTTCCTTCTCTCGTCAGTAGCCGGGCTGCCCGGCGTCACCGTGCTCGTTTTCATAGGGCCAGCCCGCCCTCGCGCGCGCTGTCAGCCAGCGCAGCGACACGGCCGTGATAGGCGTAGCCGCCGCGGTCGAACACCACCGCGGTAATGCCCGCCTGCGACGCCCGCTCCGCGAGAAGCGAGCCTACCTGCCGCGCCTTAGCGGTCTTGTCTCCCTCGGCGCCGCGGATGGCTTCGTCCAGGGTCGAGGCCGACGCCAGGGTCCGCCCCGACACGTCGTCGATGATCTGCGCGAAAGTATGCCGGGCCGACCGCGTGACGACCAGGCGCGGCCGCGCGGCGCTGCCGGAGACCTTCTTCCTGACTCGCAGGTGACGCCGCGCCCGCGCGGATGCCCGCCGATCGGTACGGCCGGTGATCCGGCCGTGCGCCCTGGTCCTGGTTCCAGACGACACTTCTACTTCCCAGCCTTTCCGACCTTGCGGCGGACCTGCTCGCCCTGGTACCGAACGCCCTTGCCCTTGTACGGATCGGGCTTGCGGAGCTTGCGAATGTTGGCCGCGACCTCGCCCACCTGCTGCTTGTCGATGCCCTCGACGACGAACCTGGTCGGCGTCTCGACCCGGAAGGTGATTCCTTCCGGTGCGCTGACACCGACCGGATGACTGAAGCCGAGCGCGAACTCCAGGTCCGGCCCCTTCGCCTGCACGCGGTAGCCGACCCCGACGATCTCCAGGGTCTTGCGGTATCCCTCGGTCACGCCGGTGACCATGTTGGCGATCAGCGACCGGGACAGGCCGTGCAGGGCGCGGATCTGGCCCTCATCGCTGGGCCTGGTAACGGTGATGGTCCCATCGGCCTGGGCAACCTCGATCGGCTCGGCGACCGCAAGGCTGAGGCGGCCCTTCGGGCCCTGCACGACGACCTCGCGGCCGCTGATGGTGACGTCGACGCCGCCGGGAATGGCGACGGGCATGCGTCCGATTCGTGACATGACCGGCTCCTTACCAGACGTAGGCGAGGACTTCTCCGCCTACGCCCTTCTTGTTCGCCTGCTTGTCGGTCATCAGCCCGCCGGAGGTGGAGATGATCGCGACACCGAGGCCGCCGAGCACCCGCGGCAGGTTGTCCTTCCGCGCGTACACCCGCAAGCCAGGCTTCGACACCCGCTTGAGCCCGGCGATCGAGCGCTCGCGGGTCGGCCCGAACTTGAGCGCGATCACGAGGCTCTTGCCGACCTCGGCGTCCTGGACGCGCCAGCCCGCGATGTAGCCCTCCTGCTGGAGGATCTCGGCGATATTCACCTTGATCTTGGAGTGCGGCATGGTCACGGTGTCGTGGTATGCCGAATTGGCATTGCGCAGCCTGGTCAGCATGTCTGCGACCGGGTCGGTCATGGTCATGGCCTGAAGGCCTTCCTCGCCGCGGTTTCCCTCAGGACCTTCGGCGTGGTCGGTGGGCGCGGGTAGCGCCCACGTGGGGTTCGATGGCCGGGCGCCGGGGCGCCCGGCCGGTGGTCGCCCGCGGCGACTACCAGCTGGATTTGGTGATGCCGGGCAGTTCGCCGCGGTGCGCCAGTGAGCGGAAGCAGATCCGGCAGAGCCCGAACTTGCGGTAGACGGCCCTCGGCCGCCCGCAGCGCGAGCATCTGCTATATGCGCGGACCTGGAATTTCGGCGTGCGCTTCGCCTTGGCGATCAGGGCTTTCTTCGCCACTCCTCAGCTCTCCTTGAACGGGAATCCGAGCCGCCGCAGCAGCGAGCGGGCTTCGTCGTCGTTAGTCGCGGTCGTGACGAGGGTCACGTCCATGCCGCGCTGCCGGTCCACCTGATCCGGGTTGATCTCGTGGAACATCAGCTGCTCGGTCAGGCCGAATGTGTAGTTGCCCCGGCCGTCGAACTGCCGGTCGGACAGCCCGCGGAAGTCGCGGATCCGGGGCAGCGCGGTGGACAGCAGGCGGTCGCAGAATTCCCACATCCGCGCTCCGCGGAGCGTCACGTGCGCTCCGATCGGCATGCCCTCCCTGAGCTTGAACTGCGCGATCGACTTCCTCGCCCGGGCGATCGCGGGCTTCTGGCCGGTGATCACCGACAGGTCCCTGACCGCGCCATCGATGAGCTTGGCGTCCCGGGCGGCCTCGCCGACACCCATGTTGACCACGATCTTGGACAGGCCGGGGACCTGCATGACGTTCGCGTAGCCGAACTCCTCGCGGAGCGCGGGCGCGATCTCGCTGAAGTAGCGCTCCTGCAGCCGGGGGCGGGGCGGGGCGACCGCCGCGGCGCCCGCTTCGGGAGCCGCGCCGTCCGCGCCCTGGCCCTGGCTGGCCGGCGCCTGCTTCGTCTTGGTTGCTGCCATCAGATGTCCTTACCGCCCGGGCGGCTGATCCGGACCTTCCGGTTGTCCTCGTCCAGCCGGTAGCCGACGCGGGCGGGCTTCTTGGTCTCTGGGTCGATCAGCTGCACGTTGCTCACGTGTATGAAGGCTTCCTGGTGCACGATGCCGCCCTGCTTGGCACCCTGCCGGCCCTGGTAGTCAACCTTGGTGTTCTTCTTGATCATGTTGACGCCATGGACGAGGACCCGCTGCTTCTCCGGGTCGACCAGGATGACCGTGCCCTCGCCGCCTTTGTCCTTGCCCGCGATGACGAGCACCTGATCGCCCTTCTTGATCTTCAAGCCCCGCGCCTTCCGCGTCCCGGTCTTCTTGGCCAGTGCCGTCTTCCTGGTCATCACAGCACCTCCGGTGCCAGCGAGATGATGCGCATGAACCGCTTCTCCCGCAGCTCGCGGCCGACCGGGCCGAAGATCCGGGTGCCCCGGGGGTCGCCGCCATCCCTGATCAGCACCGCGGCGTTCTCGTCGAAGCGGATGTAAGAGCCGTCACCGCGACGGCGCTCCTTGCGCGTGCGCACGACGACCGCCTTGACCACGTCGCCCTTCTTCACCGCGGCGCCCGGGAGGGCATCCTTGACCGTGGCCACGATGACGTCACCAATGCCCGCGTATCGCCGGCCCGAGCCGCCGAGCACGCGGATGCACAAGATCTCCTTGGCACCGGTGTTGTCGGCGACCTTAAGCCGCGACTCCTGCTGGATCACGTCAACTCCTGCTCCGTCACGCCGGCCTCCGGGGGGGCTGGCGGGTCCTGGTGGGTCTGGCGCGGGCCGGGCCCGCTGCGGTTACCGGCTGGATACGGTTCCGCATCGGGCATCCCCCCGCGCCGGCACTTCATTACTTGGCCTTCTCCAGAATCTGCGCGACCCGCCAGCGCTTGGTCGCCGACTGCGGCCGGGTCTCCATCAGCAGCACCCGGTCGCCGACGCCGCAGTCGTTCGCGTCGTCATGCGCCTTGTACTTCTTGGTGCGGCGGATGACCTTGCCGTACTTGGGGTGCATGACCCGGTCCTCGACCTCGACCACGACGGTCTTGTCCATCTTGTCGCTGACCACCAGGCCCTCGCGGGTCTTGCGGTAGCCCCGCACGGGCGCACCGCCCTGGGCGTCACTCATCGTCATCCGCCTCCTCTACCACCGTCACGATGCCAAGCTCGCGCTCCCGCTTCACCGTGTAGATGCGCGCGATCTCCTTGCGCACGGCACGGAGCCGCCCGTGGCTCTCCAGCTGGCCGGTGGCCGCCTGGAAACGGAGGTTGAACAGCTCGATCTTTGCCTCGGCGAGCTTGATGTCGAGCTCTTCCTCGGTCGAGTTCCGCAGATCAGCGGCGACCATGCCCTTAGCCATCACGCCTCCCCGACTTCACGCTTGACGAATTTGCACTTCATCGGGAGCTTGTGCATGGCCCGGCGGAGTGCTTCCCGGGCAACCGGCTCGGTCACGCCGGACAGCTCGAACATCACCCGGCCTGGCTTGACGTTCGCGATCCACCATTCCGGCGCGCCCTTGCCCGATCCCATCCGGGTCTCGGCGGGCTTCTTGGTCAGCGGCCGGTCCGGGTAGATGTTGATCCACACCTTCCCGCCACGGCGGATGTGCCGCGTCATGGCGATCCGGGCGGCCTCGATCTGCCGGTTGGTCACGTAGGAGTGCTCGACGGCCTGAATTCCGTACTCGCCGAAGGTCACCCTGGTGCCGCCCTTGGCCGCACCGTGCCGGTCCGGGCGGTGCTGCTTGCGGTGCTTCACCCTGCGCGGGATGAGCATTACTCAGCCCTCCTCGCCTGCGGCGGCCGGGACGGCAGCGGCCGGAGCCGCCGGGTCCTGGCCTTCGGGGCCGCGTTCCTCCGGCCGCTCCGGGGCGGAGCCACCGGGACGATCGGTCCGGCGCGCGCCGGCCGGCGCGCGCCGCTGGGTCGCCTGCGGCGCGCGGCCCGGGCGCTGCCCGGCTCGCAATGCCGCGGCCGCCGCCTCGCGCTCGGCCCGGGTCTGCGGCGCCTCGCCACGGTAGATCCAGACCTTCACGCCGATCCGGCCGAAGGTGGTCCGCGCCTCGTAGAAGCCGTAGTCAATGTCCGCGCGGAGCGTGTGCAACGGCACCCGGCCCTCGCGGTAGAACTCCGACCTGGACATCTCCGCGCCGCCCAGGCGGCCGGAGCACTGCACCCGGATGCCCTTCGCGCCGCCCTTCATCGCGGTCTGCATGGCCTTGCGCATGGCACGGCGGAAGGAGACCCGGCTGGACAGCTGCTCCGCCACGCCCTGGGCCACGAGCTGGGCGTCGATCTCGGGGTTCTTGACCTCAAGAATGTTGAGCTGGATCTGCTTGCTGGTCAGCTTCTCCAGGTCGCCGCGGATCCGGTCGGCCTCGGCCCCGCGGCGGCCGATCACGATGCCGGGCCTGGCCGTGTGGATGTCCACCCGGACCCGGTCCCTGGTCCGCTCGATCTCAACCTTGGAGATGCCGGCCCGCTCCATGCCGCGCTGCAGCATGCGGCGGATCGCCACGTCTTCCGCTACGTAGTCCTTGTACAGCTTGTCGGCGTACCACCGGCTCTTGAAGTCGGTGGTGATACCCAGCCGGAACCCGTGCGGATTCACTTTCTGGCCCACTAGCGGGTCCCTTCCTTGCGGTCATCCGACACGACGACCGTGATGTGACTGGTGCGCTTATTGATGCGGTAGCCCCGGCCCTGGGCGCGCGGCCGGAAGCGCTTGAGCGTCGGCCCCTCGTCCACCCACGCCTTGCTCACCACGAGCGTGCTGGCGTCGAGCTGCTTGGCGTACTCGGCGTTGGCGATGGCGCTGGCCAGGACCTTGCCGATGGGGTCGCTGGCCGACTGCGGCGCGAAGGCGAGCGCCGCCTGCGCCTGGTCAGCAGGCAGCCCGCGGATCAGGTCCACCACCCGGCGGGCCTTCCGCGGCGTGACGCGCACGTACCGCGCCTTTGCCCTCGCTTCCATCGCTGTGCCTCGCTCTCTCTGCTATCCGGTCTGCCCGGGATGTCTGTGGATGGTCAGCGCCGGCTGCGCCGGTCATCCCGCACGTGACTGCGGAACGTCCGGGTCGGCGCGAACTCGCCGAGCTTGTGCCCGACCATCGACTCGGTGATGAAAACCGGCACGTGCTTGCGGCCGTCGTGCACGGCGATCGTGTGGCCGAGCATCGCGGGAATGACCATGGAACGACGCGACCACGTCTTGATCACGTTCTTGGTGCCCTTGTCGTTCTGCACGTCCACCTTCTTCATCAGGTGGTCGTCCACGAAGGGACCCTTTTTCAGGCTACGAGGCATCGTCAGGTGCTCCTACCGCTTCTTCTTGCCGCGCCGGCGGGTAATCATCCGGTCGCTGGGCTTGCTGGCCTTCCGGGTGCGCCCCTCCGGCTTGCCCCAGGGGCTGACCGGGTGGCGACCGCCTGAACTCTTGCCCTCGCCGCCGCCCAGCGGGTGATCGACGGGGTTCATCGCAACGCCGCGGACCGAGGGCCGGCGTCCCTTCCACCGGTTCCGGCCCGCCTTGCCGAGCTTGATATTGCCCTGCTCGGCGTTGCCCACCTCGCCGACGGTGGCGCGGCAGCCGGCCTCGACGCGCCTGATCTCGCCGGATGGCATGCGCAGCTGCGCATGCTGCCCTTCCTTGGCGAGCAGCTGCACGCCCGACCCCGCCGAGCGGGCGATCTTGGCGCCGCCGCCGGGCCGCAGCTCGATCGCGTGCACGACCGTGCCGGTCGGGATGTTGCGCAGCGGCAGGCAGTTGCCGGTCTTGATGTCCGCGCCCGGCCCGTTCTCCACCACGTCGCCCTGGGTCAGGCCCTGCGGGGCGAGGATGTAGCGCTTCTCCCCGTCGGCGTAGTGCAGCAGCGCGATCCTGGAGGTGCGGTTCGGGTCGTACTCGATGTGCGCGACCCTGGCCGGCACGCCGTCCTTGTCCGAACGCCGGAAATCGATCAGCCGGTACGCGCGCTTGTGCCCGCCGCCCTGGTGCCGGGTGGTGATCCGGCCGTGCACGTTCCTGCCGCCGGTCGAGTGCAGCGGGCGCACCAGCGACTTCTCCGGCTCACTGCGTGTGACCTCGGAGAAGTCAGCGCCGCTCGCGCCCCGCCTGCCCGGGGTGGTCGGCTTGTACTTGCGGATGGCCATGTGTGCTCAAGCTCCTATTGCTGGGCCGGCTAGCTAACCGGGCCGAAGACGTCGATCCGCTCTCCGTCGGCGAGGCTGACGATGGCGCGCTTCGTGTCCGGGCGCTTGCCCCACCCGAACCGCGTCCGGCGGCGCTTGCCCGGCCGGTTGACCGTGTTGACGCCGGTCACCCGGACGCTGAAGACGGCCTCGACGGCCTGCCTGATCTCGGTCTTGTTCGAGCCCGGCGCGACGATGAAGGTGTACTTGCCGTCATCGGCGAGCCGGTAGCTCTTCTCCGAGATGACCGGCCGCAGGAGGATGTCCCGCGGGTTCGCGATGCGGCTCACTGCTGTTCCTCCTGCTGCTTGCCGGCCCGGGCCACGAACCGGGCCAGGCTGTCCTCGGTAAAGACCACGTGGTCGCTGACCAGCACGTCATAGGTGTTGAGCTGGCCGGAGGCGATCAGGTGCACGCCCGCGACATTGCGCAGGCTCTTCCAGGTGACCTGGTCGGTCCGGTCCGCTACGACCAGGACGTGCCCGGTGCCGGGGGCCGTCCCGGTCACGGCGGCCAGCACGGCGTGCGCGGTCTTGGTGCTCGGCCGGTCGCCGTCGATGAAGCCGCTGACGACGTGAATCCGGCCATGCCGGGCCCGGTCGGACAGGGCACCGCGCAGCGCGGCGGCTTTCATCTTCTTGGGCGTGCGCTGTTCATAAGAACGGGGCACGGGGCCGTGCACCACACCGCCGCCGGCGAACTGCGGCGCCCGGATCGAGCCCTGGCGCGCGCGCCCGGTGCCCTTCTGCCGGTACGGCTTCCGGCCGCCGCCGCGGACCATGCCGCGCGACTTGGTGGCGTGCGTGCCCTGGCGCGCGGCCGCTTCCTGCGCCACCACGACCTGGTGGATCAGCGGCACGTTGACCTTGGCATCGAAGATCTCGGCCGGCAGATCCACGGCCTGGCCGGCCGCCCCGGACGCTGAGACGACGTTCACCGCGCTCATTTAGTGTCACCCTTCGCTGGCCGCCCGCCGGGAAGCAGCGGGGTCTTGACGGCACTGCGGACCAGCACCAGGCCGCCCTTCGGGCCCGGTACCGCGCCCTTGATCAGCAGCAGCCCGCGGCCGGTGTCGACGCCGTGCAGCGTGAGGCTCGGCGCCGTGATGCGCACACCGCCCATCCGCCCGGCCATCCTGACTCCCTTGAACACCCGGCCGGGGGTGGCGCAGCCGCCGATCGACCCGGGCGAGCGGTGCTTGCGCTGGGTACCGTGCGACGCGGACAGGCCCTTGAAGCCGTGCCGCTTCATCACCCCGGCGAAGCCCTTGCCCTTGCTCTTCGCGGTGACGTCGACCAGTTCCCCGGCGTTGAATGTCTCCGCGCTGACTTCCTGCCCGAGGGTGTAATCGGAGGCGTCGTCGGTGCGCAGCTCGACCAGGTACCGGCGCGGTGTCACGCCGGCCTTCGCGAAATGCCCGGCGGCCGGCTTGTTCACCTTGCGCGGGTCGATGTCGCCGTAGCCGAGCTGCACGGCGGCATAGCCGTCGGCGTCCGGCGTGCGCACCGCGGTGACAACGCAGGGGCCGGCCGCCACGACGGTGACAGGAACGATCCTGCCGTCGTCGCCGAAGACCTGGGTCATGCCGAGCTTGGTGCCCAGGACCCCCTTGATCTGCTTAGTCATGTCGGTGCGTCCCTCTACAGCTTGATCTCGATGTCGACGCCTGCGGGCAGGTCAAGCCGCATCAGCGAATCGACGGTCTTCGGCGTGGGGTCGATGATGTCAATCAGCCGCTTGTGCGTGCGCATCTCGAAGTGCTCCCGCGAGTCCTTGTACTTGTGCGGCGAGCGGATGACGCAGTACACGTTCTTCTCGGTAGGCAGCGGCACAGGGCCGGCGACCTTCGCGCCGGTGCGCGTCACCGTGTCGACGATCTTGCGCGCCGAGCTGTCGATGACCTCGTGGTCATAGGCCTTGAGCCGAATGCGGATCTTCTGTCCCGCCATGTGGCTTCGTTGTCCTTCGCTTCCGTGGTGCCGCTGGATACCCGTGCTGTCTGCCCGGCCGCGGCCTGCCGGTGTCCCGGCCGGGCGGTGGGCCCTTCGTGCTGCGCGGTGCGGCGGCCGTGCCCTGACGGCACGGCCGCCGCGTCGCTGGCAGCTACTTGATGATGTTCGTGACCCGGCCGGCGCCGACGGTGCGGCCGCCTTCCCTGATCGCGAACCGCAGTCCTTCCTCCATGGCGATCGGCTGGATGAGGTCGACCTTCATCTCCGTGTTGTCGCCCGGCAGCACCATCTCGGTGCCCTCGGGCAGGTGCACGACGCCAGTTACGTCCGTGGTCCGGAAGTAGAACTGCGGCCGGTAGTTGTTGAAGAACGGGGTGTGCCGCCCGCCCTCGTCCTTGCCCAGGATGTAGACCTGAGCGTCGAACTCGGTGTGCGGCGTGTTGGTGCCGGGCTTGATGATGACCTGGCCGCGCTCGACGTCCTCGCGCTTGGTGCCGCGAAGCAGCAGGCCCGCGTTGTCCCCGGCCTGGCCCTCGTCAAGGATCTTGTGGAACATCTCCACGCCGGTGACGATCGTCTTGCTCGACTTCTCCTTGATCCCGATGATCTCGATTTCCTCACCGGTGTGGATCTTGCCGCGCTCGATCCGGCCGGTGACGACCGTGCCGCGGCCGGTGATCGAGAACACGTCCTCGACCGGCATCAGGAACGGCTTCTCGGTGTCCCTGACCGGCTCGGGGATGCTGTCGTCGCACGCCTTCATCAGCTCGACGACCTTCTCGCCCCACTCCGCGTCACCCTCCAGCGCCTTGAGCGCGGAGACCCTGACCACCGGCAGGTCGTCGCCGGGGTAGTCCTGGTTGCTGAGCAGTTCGCGAACCTCGAGCTCGACCAGCTCGAGGATCTCCTCGTCGTCGACCATGTCGGTCTTGTTGAGCGCGACCACGATGTAAGGCACGCCGACCTGGCGGGCCAGCAGCACGTGCTCGCGGGTCTGCGGCATCGGGCCGTCGGTCGCCGCGACCACCAGGATCGCGCCGTCCATCTGGGCCGCGCCGGTGATCATGTTCTTGATGTAGTCGGCGTGCCCCGGGCAGTCGACGTGCGCGTAGTGCCGCGCCTCGGTCTGGTACTCGACGTGCGAGATCGCGATGGTAATGCCGCGCTCCCGCTCTTCCTTCGCGTTGTCGATCTGGTCGAACGGCGTGAAGGGATTAACGTCAGGGAACCTGTCGTGTAGCACCTTGGTGATCGCCGCGGTCAGCGTCGTCTTGCCATGGTCGATGTGCCCGATGGTGCCGATGTTGACGTGCGGCTTCGTCCGCTGGAACTTGGCCTTCCCCACTGGTGTCTCCTCGTTGCGATCGTCCCCCACCGTGGTGGGGCCAGGCGCTCACGCGGGGCGCCGTCTGCTTCTGGGCGTGCTTGCTACTGATTACTCGCCTCTTGCCTTGGCGATGATCTCCTTGGCGATGCCGGCCGGCACCTCGGCGTACGAGTCGAACTGCATGCTGTAGTCCGCCCGGCCCTGGGTCCGGCTGCGCAGGTCACCCACGTAGCCGAACATCTCCGACAGCGGGACCGTCGCCTTGATGACCCTGACTCCGCTGCGCTCCTCCATGGCCTGCATCTGGCCACGGCGGCTGTTCAGGTCGCCGATCACTTCACCCATGTAGTCATCGGGCGTCCGCACCTCGACGGCCATGACCGGCTCAAGCAGCACCGGCTCGGCATAGCCGGCCGCCTTCTTGAACGCCATCGATCCGGCGATCTTGAAGGCGAGCTCGGATGAGTCGACCTCGTGGTAGGCACCGTCAGTCAGCGTCACCTTCAGGTCGACCATCGGATAGCCGGCCAGCACTCCGAACTCCGCCGCCTCCTGGCAGCCGGTGTCCACCGAGGGGATGTACTCCCGCGGGACACGGCCGCCGTGGATCTTGTTCTCGAACTCGTAGCCGCCGCCGTCGCCGCCGGTCGGCTCCAGGTTGATGACGACCTTGGCGTACTGGCCGGCGCCGCCGGTCTGCTTCTTATGCGTGTACTCGACCTTCTCGGCCTTCTTCCGGATGGTCTCCCGGTAGGCGACCTGCGGCCGGCCGATGTTGGCCTCGACCTTGAATTCCCGCCGCATCCGCTCGACCAGGACCTCAAGATGCAGCTCGCCCATCCCGGAGATGATGGTCTGGCCGGTCTCCTCGTCGGTCCTGACCTGGAAGGTCGGGTCCTCCTCGGCGAGCCGCTGGATCGCGATCCCGAGCTTGTCCTGGTCGCCCTTGGTCCTCGGCTCGATCGCGACGTTGATAACCGGCGCGGGGAACGTCATGGACTCCAGAATGACCTGCTTGCCCTGATCGGAAAGCGTGTCGCCGGTCGAGGTGTCCTTCAGGCCCATCACGGCGACGATCTGCCCGGCGATCGCCGACGGGCGCTCCTCGCGCTTGTTCGCGTGCATCTGGTAGATCTTGCCGATCCGCTCCTTGCGCCCCTTGGTCGAGTTCTGCACCGTGGTGCCGGTCTCGAGGGTGCCCGAGTAGATCCGGATGTAGGTCAGCTTGCCGAGGTGCTGGTCTGACATGATCTTGAAGGCCAGGGCGGCGAACGGCTCGCTGGGGTCAGCCGGCCGCTCGATCACGGTTTCCTCGTTGTTCACCGCATGGCCCTTGATCGGCGGGATGTCGATCGGGCTGGGCAGGTAGTCCACGATCGCGTCCAGCATGGGCTGCACGCCCTTGTTCTTGAACGCGCTGCCGCACATCACCGGGGTGACGGCGCCGTCGATGGTGGCCCGCCTGATCGCCGCCACCAGATCGCCGGTGTCCGGCTCGGTGCCGTCGAGGTACAGCTCCATCATCCGCTCGTCGTTCTCGGAGATGCGCTCCACCAGGATGTCCCGCCACTCACGGGCGGCCTCCAGGTGATGGTCCGGGATCGGGACGGTCTGGTAAGAATCGCCCTTGCCGTCGGTCGGCCAGAGCATCGCCTGCATCCGGACCAGGTCGATGACGCCGCGGAAATCGGACTCGACGCCCCACGGCAGCTGGATTACCAGCGGCGTGGCACCGAGCCGGTCGGAGATCATCTCCACGCACCGGTGGAACTCAGCCCCGACCCGGTCCATCTTGTTCACGAAGCAGATCCGCGGCACGCCGTAGCGGTCCGCCTGGCGCCAGACCGTCTCGGACTGGGGCTCCACGCCGGCCACGCCGTCGAAGACCGCGACCGCGCCGTCAAGGACCCGCAGCGAACGCTCCACCTCGACCGTGAAGTCCACGTGCCCGGGGGTATCGATCAGGTTGATCGTGTGGTCCCGCCAGATGCAGGTGGTCGCGGCCGAGGTGATGGTGATACCCCGCTCCTGCTCCTGCTCCATCCAGTCCATCGTGGCGGCGCCCTCGTGGACCTCACCGATCTTGTAGTTGATGCCGGTGTAGAAGAGGATCCGCTCGGTGGTCGTTGTTTTGCCCGCGTCGATATGCGCCATGACTCCGATGTTGCGGAGCCTGGCGAGTTCCACGGCGGTCTGAGTGGCGGCCACTGCTGCGATCCTCGTCTTCCTCAAGAGCTGCCGGACGGTCTTCGTCCGGCAGGCGATTCGTGCGCCGGCGGCTATGGGCTACCAGCGGTAGTGGGCAAAGGCCTTGTTCGACTCGGCCATCTTGTGCGTGTCCTCGCGGCGCTTAACGCTCGCCCCGAGGCCGTTGCTCGCGTCGAGCAGCTCGTTCATGAGCCGCTCGGTCATGGTCTTCTCCCGGCGCGAGCGCGAGTACGAGACCAGCCAGCGGAGCGCCAGCGTGGTGCTGCGGGACGCCCGCACCTCGACCGGGACCTGATAGGTCGCGCCGCCGACGCGGCGGCTGCGGACCTCCAGGGTCGGCTTGACGTTGTCGAGCGCGCGCTTGAGCGTCACCACCGGGTCGTTGCCGGACTTCTCCCGGCAGCCCTCGAGCGCGCCGTAGACGATCCGCTCGGCCAGCGACCGCTTGCCGGCCCGCAGCACCTTGCTCACCAGCGCGGTGACGAGCGGTGAGCCGTAGACGGGATCGGTGACTAGCGGCCGCTTGGTCGCGGGGCCCTTGCGCGGCATGTCAGCTCTTCTCCTTCTTCGCGCCGTAACGGCTACGGGCCTGCTTACGGCCGCGGACGCCCTGGGTGTCCAGGGAGCCGCGGATGACCTTGTAACGCACTCCGGGGAGGTCACGGACGCGCCCGCCGCGGACCAGGACGATGGAGTGCTCCTGGAGGTTGTGGCCGACGCCGGGGATGTAGGCGGTGACCTCAATGTGGCTGGTGAGCCTGACCCGGGCGACCTTGCGGAGCGCCGAGTTCGGCTTCTTGGGCGTGGTGGTGTAGACGCGCGTGCAGACCCCGCGGCGCTGCGGGCTGCCCTTGAGCGCCGGGGTGTTGTTCTTGGCTACCTTGTCCTGGCGGCCCTTTCGGACCAGCTGCTGGATCGTGGGCACCGCGTCTCCGTCTTCGTTCAATCTCCGGGCGCCCGGGGGCGCATGTCGTCCTGCACCGGCCGCACGGCCGCCTCTGGCTGCCTGAGCTGCCTCTTCAGGCCGCTCAGGCAGGCGGTCACACGTACCTGACCTGCGAGTTCACTTGGCTCTCCGACCCCCGTGGTCGGGCGTGTCGCCGTCATCACAGTGCACCGGCCCTTGCGGGCTGATACGTCAGGGTGGGAAAGCCTGCGCGCCTGGCCGTTCGCTGCTCCCGGCCTTCTGACCGGGGAGCCGCAGCCCGTTAGCGCGCACGTGCCCGCCATTGACGGGCACGGAGAAACAGCGTACCGGCCTGTTCCTACAAGGTCAAAGCGAGCCCATAAATTCCCCTCGGCCGGACCCGGAACTACTCCGGCGCCAGCCGACTCGGCACCACCGTCGCCTGTCGGGCGGTGCCCTTGTAGTTTACCGCGCCGCCAGCGGTGCGCGACCCTGATCATGCGCGGTCCTGATCTGACCTGCGCGGTCCTGACCTGACCGGTCCTGATCATGCGCGGTCCTGGTCATGCGCGGTCCTGGTCATGCGCGGGCTGGTCAGCTGTCGTCGAGCCGGTGGAACGCGACCTCCTCCAGCAGCAGCCGCAGCGCGGCCGCCGCCGGGATCGCGACCAGGGCTCCGACGATGCCCATCAGGGTGCCGCCGACCAGGACCGCGACGACCGAGACCACTCCGGGGACCCGGACGGTCCGGCCCATGACCCTGGGCACCAGCAGGTAGTCCTCGGCCAGCCGGTAGGCGATGTAGAAGCCGAGCGTGGCGATCGCGATGGGGACGGAGACGCTCAGCGCGACCAGGGTGACCACGGCGCCGCCGATGGTGGACCCGATGACCGGGATCAGGTCCATGAAGGCGACGAAGATTCCGAGCAGGATCGGGTAGGGCAGGCCGAACGCCAGCATCCAGAGGTAGGTGCCGAGCCCGGCGATCACCGAGGTCAGGAAATTGCCCAGGACGAACCCGCCGACCTTGGCGAAGATCTCGTCCCCGATCAGGATCACCCTGGTGCGGCGGGAATGCGGCGCGAGCCGGTAGGCGAACAGCTTGATCCGCGGCATGTCGGCCAGGAAGTAGACGGAGAGCACGGCCACGATCAGGAGCGATGACGCCGCGCCGAGGACAAGCTCGCCCGCGCCGAGCACCCCGCCGATCAGCGAACTGCCCCGGGTGGAGATCAGCCGGGAGAGCCGCTGCTGGATGTGATACTGCGCGTCCAGCCTGCCCAGCTGCGAGTTGTGATCCTGCAGTGAGTGCATGTACCGCGGCAGCTCGGCGACGAGCGCCGTCGTCTGCGCGGCCAGCGGCGGGATGGCGGCGGCGAGAAAGGCCCCCACCGCGGCGGTGACGGCCAGCAGGGTGAGAATCACGGCCGCCCAGCGCCGCACGCCATGGCGGGTAAGCCACCCGACGGCCGGGTCCAGGCCAGCGGCGATGAACAGCGCCAGGCCAATCAGGACCAGGACGGACCGGGCCCGGATGGTGAGCTCGACCAGGCCGAAGGTGACCGCTACGCCGGCCGCCGCGGCCATCCCGATGAAGAACGGGGATCGCCGGTTCATCGGCCGGCCCGGGGTGCCCAGGCCGCCAGTCTCCTCGGCCACGACGGCGGCCATCTCGACCGCCTCGTTCAGCCGGCCGGCCGGGGCCTCATAGTTCCGGTCCTCGGTCGCCTCGTGGATCCGGTCCTCGGAGTCCCCGAGCGCCTCGGTCCGGGCGCCGCCGGCCCGGTCGTGCGCGGCCGCGAGGGTCGCTGCCCCGGCGCCATTGGGCTGGTCCCCGGCGGCCGCGCGGACCTGCGCCGGAACCCGCTGGCCAGGCCCGCCCGCCGACGTGGTCATTTCTTAACGGAGTCCTTGATCTTTTCTCCGGCCTGCTTCAGGTTGCCCTTCGCCTGATCGGCCGTGCCCTCGGCGACCAGCCGGTCGTTGCCGACCGCCTGCCCGGTCTTCTTCTTGACCTTGCCCTTGGCCGCGGTGGCCTTGTTCCTGGCCTTCTTCTTGGCTGCCATGCCGGCCCCTCTCCTTGATGTTTGGTGCCCGGGAAGTGTCCGAAAAGCCAGGGCTCAAACAACGCCCGGGCCCGGCCAGGGCGTTGTTACCGGGAAACGGGGCACCGCGGAAGCCAGCGGCCGGGCAGCAAAACGCGGGGTGCCAGGCAGCTGACTGCCTGGCACCCCCGCGCTGACGGACCGCCGCGGGAGGCGTCCGGAAAAGCGGTTACTACCGGTTGTAAGAGCCGAAGTCGTACTCCTCCAGCGGGATCGCCTCGCCCGTGCTCTGCGCGAAGGAGTACCCGGCGGCGGTGCTGTCGAAGTTAGCCGCGGGATACACGGCCGACCTCGCATCCTCGGTCGGCTCAACCCGCAGGCTGCGGTAGCGCTGCATCCCGGTTCCCGCTGGGATCAGCTTGCCGATGATGACATTTTCCTTCAGCCCCAGCAGTGAGTCGGACCTGGCGTGGATGGCGGCGTCGGTGAGCACCCGGGTGGTCTCCTGGAACGAGGCCGCGGACAGCCACGAGTCCGTGGCCAGCGAGGCCTTGGTGATGCCCATCAGGACCGGCCGGCCGGAAGCCGGGGTGCCGCTCTCCTCGACCACCGAGCGGTTGACCGCCTCGAACCTCGGCCGCTCGACCAGCTCGCCGGGCAGCAGCTCGGTGTCACCCGACTCCAGCACGTTCACCCGCTTCAGCATCTGCCGGATGATGATCTCGATGTGCTTGTCGTGAATCGAGACGCCCTGGGACCGGTAGACCTCCTGCACCTCGTGCACCAGGTGCAGCTGGACCTCACGGGAGCCGAGGATCCGCAGCACCTCGTGCGGGTTGACCGCGCCCTGGATCAGCTGCTGCCCGACGACCACGTGGTCGCCGTCGGCGACGAGCAGCCGCGAGCGCATCGGGACCTGGTACGCCACCTCTTCCGCGCCATCGTCGGGAATGACGGTGATCTTGCGGGTCTTCTCCGGCTCCTCCAGCTTGATCCGGCCCTCGACCTCGCTAATCGGCGCCATGCCCTTGGGAATGCGGGCCTCGAAGAGCTCCTGGATGCGCGGCAGGCCGTGGGTGATGTCCTGGCCGGCCACACCGCCGGTGTGGAAGGTCCGCATGGTCAGCTGCGTGCCCGGCTCGCCGATCGACTGGGCGGCGATGATGCCGACCGCCTCACCGACGTCCACCCGCTTGCCGGTGGCCAGCGACCGTCCGTAGCACTTGGCGCAGACGCCGTACTTCGCCTGGCAGACCAGCACGCTGAACGTGCGCACTGACGCGACGCCCGCCGCGACCAGCATGTCGATCATGGCCTCGGTTATGTCGCTGTCCGCGGCCACGATCACATTGCCATCGGCGTCCTCGATGTCCTCGGCGATGATGCGGCCGGTCCCGGTGTTCTCGATGTTGGGGAGCTTGCGCAGCGTCCCCTTCGAGACCACGTCCGCGATCTTCATCGGCAGTGACCGGTCGGTGCCGCAGTCCTCCTCGCGCACGATCACGTCCTGCGCCACGTCGACCAGGCGCCGGGTGAGGTACCCGGAGTCGGCGGTGCGCAGGGCCGTGTCCGCGAGGCCCTTGCGCGCGCCGTGCGTGGAGATGAAGTACTCCAGCACGGACAGGCCCTCGCGGAAGCTGGACGTGATCGGCCGCGGGATGGTCTCGCCCTTGGGGTTGGAGACCAGGCCCCGCATTCCGGCGACCTGCCGGACCTGCATCGGGTTACCGCCGGCGCCAGAGTTGACCATCATCCAGATCGAGTTGGTGTCGGGGAACGCGGCCTCCATGTCCTGCGCCACGTCGGCGGTCGCGTGCGTCCAGATCTCGATCAGCTCCTGGCGGCGCTCATCGTCGGTGATCAGGCCGCGCTCGTACTCGCGCTGTACCTTGTCCGCGCGGTTCTGGTAGGCCTCCAGGATTTCCCGCTTGTTCGGCGGGGCGATCACGTCCTCGATCGCGATCGTCAGCCCGGCCCGGGTGGCCCAGTGGAACCCGGCGTCCTTGAGCGCGTCGAGTGCGGCCGCCACCTCGACCTTGGGATAGGTCTCGGCTAGCTCGTTAACGATGACGGACAGTTCTTTCCTGGAGACTTCGTAATTCACGAACGGGAAGCTGGCCGGCAGCGTCTCGTTGAAATAGCAGCGGCCGAGCGTGGTGGTCAGCCGGACCGCGTCGCCGTCCTGCCAGCCGTCGGCCGGGGTGTACCCGCGCGGCGGGGTCACGCCGCGCAGCCGGACCTCGATCTTGGCCTGCAGGTCCAGCTCGCCGCGGTCGTAGGCCATGACGGCCTCGGACGGGCTGGAGAAGGCCCGGCCTGATCCCTTGGTGTCCGCCATTTCCCTGGTCAGGCAGTAGATACCGATGATCATGTCCTGGGTGGGCATGGTCACCGGCTTGCCGTCGGCGGGCTTGAGGATGTTGTTGGTGGACAGCATCAGGATGCGGGCCTCGGCCTGCGCCTCGGCGGACAGCGGGACGTGCACCGCCATCTGGTCACCGTCGAAGTCCGCGTTGAACGCGGTGCAGACCAGCGGGTGGATCTGGATGGCCTTGCCCTCCACCAGCTGCGGCTCGAACGCCTGGATGCCGAGGCGGTGCAGCGTCGGCGCGCGGTTGAGCAGTACCGGGTGCTCGGTGATGACCTCTTCGAGGACATCCCAGACCACCGGCCGGGCGCGCTCCACCATCCGCTTGGCCGACTTGATGTTCTGCGCGTGGTTGAGGTCCACCAGCCGCTTCATCACGAACGGCTTGAACAGCTCGACCGCCATCTCCTTGGGCAGGCCGCACTGGTGCAGCTTGAGCTGCGGGCCCACCACGATCACGGACCGGCCGGAGTAGTCGACGCGCTTGCCGAGCAGGTTCTGCCGGAACCGGCCCTGCTTGCCCTTGAGCATGTCGGACAGCGACTTCAGCGGGCGGTTGCCCGGGCCGGTGACCGGCCGGCCGCGGCGGCCGTTGTCGAACAGCGAGTCCACGGCCTCCTGCAGCATCCGCTTCTCATTGTTGACGATGATCTCCGGGGCACCCAGGTCAAGCAGCCGCTTGAGCCGGTTGTTCCGGTTGATCACCCTCCGGTACAGGTCGTTCAGGTCGGAGGTAGCGAACCGGCCGCCGTCCAGCTGAACCATCGGCCGCAGGTCCGGCGGGATCACCGGGATGCAGTCGAGCACCATGCCCAGCGGGCTGTTCCTGGTGTTGAGGAACGCCGACACGACCTTGAGCCGCTTCAGCGCGCGCGCCTTGCGCTGGCCCTTGCCGGTCCGGATGGTCTCCCGCAGGCTCTGTGCTTCGGCCTCGAGGTCGAAGCTGCCGAGCCGCTCCTGGATCGCCTGGGCGCCCATGCCGCCGCGGAAGTAACGGCCGAACCGGTCCCGCATCTCGCGGTACAGCAGCTCGTCGCCCTCGAGGTCCTGGACCTTCAGGTTCCGGAACCGGTTCCAGACCTCCTCAAGCCGGTCAATTTCCCGCTGCGCCCGGTCGCGGATCTGCTTGCACTCGCGGTCGGAGCTCTCCCGGACCTTGCGGCGCGCGTCGCCCTTGGCGCCCGCGGCCTCCAGCTCGGCGAGGTCCTTCTCCAGCTTGGACTGCCGGGTCTCGATGTCGTTGTCGCGCCGCTGCTCCAGCTGCCCGCGCTCGACCGAGATCTTGGCCTCCATCGACGGCAGGTCCCGTCCCCGGGAGTCGTCGTCTACGTACGTGATCATGTACGCGGCGAAGTAGATGACCTTCTCCAGGTCCTTCGGCGCCAGGTCAAGCAGGTAGCCGAGCCGGCTGGGCACGCCCTTGAAGTACCAGATATGCGTGACCGGGGCGGCCAGCTCGATATGGCCCATCCGCTCCCGCCGCACCTTGGCCCGGGTGACCTCGACGCCGCAGCGCTCGCAGATGATGCCCTTGAACCTGACCCGCTTGTACTTGCCGCAGTAGCACTCCCAGTCCCGGGTCGGGCCGAAGATCTTCTCGCAGAAGAGCCCGTCCTTTTCCGGCTTGAGCGTGCGGTAGTTAATGGTTTCCGGCTTCTTGACCTCGCCGTGCGACCACTGCCGGATGTCGTCCGCGGTGGCCAGGCCGATACGTAGGTCGTCGAAGAAGTTGACGTCAAGCACGTGTTTTATCCCCTGGGTAGATCGGATCAGACCTCTTCGACGCTGCTCGGCTCTCGCCGGGACAGGTCTATGCCGAGTTCCTCCGCCGCGCGGAAGACATCCTCGTCCGTGTCGCGCATCTCGATGGCCGCGCCGTCGCTGGAGAGAACCTCCACGTTCAGGCAGAGCGACTGCATCTCCTTGATCAGCACCTTGAAGGATTCAGGGATGCCTGGCTCGGGGATGTTCTCGCCCTTGACGATGGCCTCGTAGACCTTGACCCGGCCCAGAATGTCGTCCGACTTGATGGTGAGCAGCTCCTGCAGGGCGTAGGCGGCGCCGTACGCCTCCAGCGCCCAGACCTCCATCTCACCGAACCGCTGGCCGCCGAACTGCGCCTTTCCGCCGAGCGGCTGCTGGGTGATCATCGAGTAGGGGCCCGTGGACCTGGCGTGGATCTTGTCGTCAACCAGGTGCAGCAGCTTGAGAATGTAGATGTAGCCGACCGAGATCGGGTCCTTGAAGGGCTCGCCGGTCCGCCCGTCGAACAGGCTCGCCTTGCCGCCGGTGCCGACCAGCCGCCGGCCGTCCCGGTTCGGGAGCACGCTGCCGAGCAGGCCGGTGATCTCCTCCTCGCGCGCGCCGTCGAAGACCGGCGTGGCCACCGGCGTGCCCGCCGGGGCGGCGTCGGCGCCAATCTGCTTGAGCCGCTGCTGCCACTCGTCGTCACCGTCGACCTGCCAGCCCGAGTTGGCCACCCAGCCGAGGTGCGTCTCAAGGACCTGGCCGATGTTCATCCGGCGGGGCACGCCGAGCGGGTTGAGCACGACGTCGACCGGCGTGCCGTCCTCAAGGAACGGCATGTCCTCGACCGGCAGGATCTTGGCGATGACGCCCTTGTTGCCGTGCCGGCCGGCCAGCTTGTCGCCGTCGGTGATCTTCCGCTTGGCGGCGACATAGACCCGGACCAGCTCGTTCACGCCGGGCGGCAGCTCGTCGCCCTCCTCCCGGCTGAACACGCGGACGCCGATTACCTTGCCGGACTCGCCGTGCGGCACCTTCAGCGAGGTGTCGCGGACTTCGCGCGCCTTCTCGCCGAAGATCGCGCGGAGCAGCCGCTCCTCGGGCGTCAGCTCGGTCTCCCCCTTCGGGGTGACCTTGCCGACCAGGATGTCGCCGGTGACGACATCAGCGCCGATCCTGATGATGCCGCGGTCGTCGAGATCGGCGAGGACCTCCTCGGAGACATTCGGGATGTCCCTGGTGATCTCCTCGGGCCCGAGCTTGGTGTCGCGGGCGTCGACCTCATGCTCCTCGATGTGAATCGAGGACAGGACGTCGTCCTGGACCAGCCGCTGGGAAAGGATGATCGCGTCCTCGTAGTTGTGGCCCTCCCACGGCATGAACGCGACGAGCAGGTTGCGGCCCAGCGCCATCTCACCGTTATCGGTGCACGGCCCGTCGGCGATGACCTGGCCGGCCTCGACCCGCTGGCCCTCGACGGCGATCGGCTTCTGGTTAAAGCAGGTGCCCTGGTTGGACCGCTTGAACTTGGCGACGAGGTAGGTGGTCCTGGTCCCGTCGTCGTTCATGATGGTGATGAGGTCGGCGCTGGACTGCTCCACCACGCCGGCCTTCTCCGCCACGATCACGTCGCCCGCGTCAGTCGCGGCCCGGTACTCCATGCCGGTGCCGACCAGCGGCGCCTCGCTGCGCAGCAGCGGCACCGACTGGCGCTGCATGTTCGAGCCCATCAGGGCGCGATTCGCGTCGTCGTGCTCGAGGAACGGGATCATCGCGGTGGCGACGGACACCATCTGCCGCGGCGAGACGTCGATGTAGTCGACATCATCCGGCGGGATGTAGTCCACCTCGCCGGCCTTGCGCCGGACCAGCACCCGGTCTTCGACGAAGTTGCCGTCGGCGTCGATCGGCGCGTTGGCCTGCGCGATGACGTGCCTGTCCTCCTCATCGGCGGTCAGGTAGTCGATCTGCGAGGTGACCTTGCCGGACTTCACCTTGCGGTACGGGGTCTCCACGAAGCCGAACGCGTTGACCCGCCCGTAGGAGGAGAGCGAGCCGATCAGGCCGATGTTGGGGCCTTCCGGCGTCTCGATCGGGCACATCCGGCCGTAGTGCGAGGAGTGCACGTCACGGACCTCGAAGCCGGCCCGCTCGCGAGACAGCCCGCCCGGGCCGAGCGCGGAGAGCCTGCGCTTGTGGGTGAGCCCGGCCAGCGGGTTGGTCTGGTCCATGAACTGGGAGAGCTGGCTGGTGCCGAAGAACTCCTTGATGGACGCGACCACCGGCCGGATGTTGATCAGCGTCTGCGGGGTGATCGCCTCGACGTCCTGGGTGGTCATCCGTTCCCGGACCACCCGCTCCATCCGGGCCAGCCCGAGCCGGACCTGATTCTGGATCAGCTCGCCGACCGTGCGCAGCCGCCGGTTGCCGAAGTGATCGATGTCATCGGTCTCGATCGGGATGAGGAGGTCGCCGGACTTCATCTCCTCCTCGCCGCTGTGCAGCCGGACGAGGTACTCGATGGTGGAGACGATGTCTTCCTCGGTCAGCGTCCCCTGCCGGATCGGCAGCGACAGGCCGAGCTTCTTGTTCACCTTGTACCGGCCGACCTTGGCCAGGTCGTACCGCTTCGGGTTGAAGTACAGGTTCTCCAGCAGCGCCTGAGCCGACTCCCTGGTCGGCGGCTCGCCCGGCCGGAGCTTGCGGTAGATGTCAAGCAGCGCGTCGTCCTGGCCGGTGGTGTGATCCTTCTCCAGGGTGGCGCGCATCGACTCGAAGCCGCCGAAGCGGTCGAGAATCCTGGCCTCGTCCCAGCCGAGCGCCTTGAGCAGGACGGTGACGCCCTGCTTGCGCTTGCGGTCGATCCTGACGCCGACGCTGTCCCGCTTGTCGATCTCGAACTCGAGCCAGGCGCCCCGGGACGGGATTACCTTGCAGCTGTAGATGTCCTTGTCGGACGTCTTGTCGACCTGCCGGTCGAAGTAGACGCCCGGCGACCGGACCAGCTGCGAGACGACGACCCGCTCGGTGCCGTTGATGACGAAGGTGCCCTTCGGGGACATGAGCGGGAAGTCGCCCATGAACACCGTCTGGCTCTTGATCTCGCCGGTGCTGTTGTTAATGAACTCCGCCGTGACGAACATGGGGGCGGAGTAGGTCATGTCCTTGTCCTTGCACTCCTCCACGGAGTACTTGGGCGGCTCGAACCGATGATCACGGAACGAGAGCGACATGGTCCCCGTGAAATCCTCGATCGGGCTTATCTCCTCGAAGATCTCTTCGAGCCCCGACTGCTCGGGGAGATCCTTGCGGCCCTTCTCCTTCTCCGACGCGATCCGGGTCCGCCAGCGCTCGATGCCGAGAAGCCAGTCGAACGAGTCGGTCTGCAGGGCGAGAAGGCTGGGGACCTCAAGAGGTTCCTGGATTCGAGCGAAGGAAATACGATGTGGACCTGGAACAGTGGCTGAGGCGCTGCGCGAAGCTGCCAACAGGGGTCCTTCCGAGCTTGTGGCGGACGGTCACCGCGCGCACGCGAAACGCCCTGCGGCGCGGCCGCGAAGGATCCGGGGGTACCGAGGACGTGTGTGTGTGCAGCGCAAATTAGCAGTGTAATCGAACGACACACCGCTGGTCAAATGTACGCCACTATTACGTTCACGGTTGCAACGCAGCATCGCTCTTCCACCGCAAAACGTCAAGCCCACGAGCCCCCGTGTTGCCATCAGAATCTACGTGACGAACGTCACAGTGTGGTTGCAGTTTGCCCGGCGCGCCCAGCGGGCATATCACTTTGTCCGGCCTGCTCAGGAGCACAATCCTGTTCTCAGCGGCCTGATCATGCAGTCCTCAGCGGCCCGACGGAGCGCCGCGCGCCCGCCTGGAAGCCCGCGTCCCGGGACCGGTACACCGGTCCCGGGACGCGGGCGCGAATAGTGGCGCAGGCCATCAGCTGACCATGCCAGGCGCCGGGAGTTACTTGACGGTGACGGTGGCTCCGGCGGTCTCCAGCGCAGCCTTGGCCTTCTCCGCCGCTTCCTTGTTCGCGCGCTCGAGGACTGGCTTGGGCGCGCCATCGACCAGGTCCTTGGCCTCCTTGAGGCCCAGGCTGGTCAGCGTGCGGACCTCCTTGATGACCTGAATCTTCTTGTCGCCCGCGGCCTCGAGGATGACGTCGAACTCGTCCTGCTCCTCGACCTCGGCCTCGCCGCCGCCCGCGCCGCCTGCGGCGGGCGCGGCCACCGCGGCCGGGGCCGCCGCCTTGACGTCGAACGTGTCCTCGAACTGCTTCACGAACTCAGAGAGCTCAAGAAGCGTCATTTCCTTGAAAGAGTCGAGCAGTGCGTCGTTGCTGAGCTTCGCCATGATGGTGATTCCTCCGTGTGCTACGTCTCGCGGCGACCTGCGGCCGCCCGTATCTTGTCGTCAAAGTCCGCCTGGTCACTCGCGTGACCGGGTGATCTGGTCAGCTCTCCTCGGTACCGCCGGACGGCGTGGCCGCGTCCGCCGGCTCGGCTGCGGACGCCTCGCCGTCAGGTGCCGCTGAATCGCCGGCCGCCGCTTCCGCAGCAGGTGCCGCGTCAGCAGAAACCGCATCGGCCGCCGGTGCCGTCTCGGCGGCAGCCGCCGGCGCCGCCTCAGCGGGCACCGTCTCAGCCGGGGCCGCCTCTTCGAGCTTGGCCTGCAGGGCCGCCAGCAGCCGCGCCATCTGGACCGGCAACGCGGCGAACGTGGCCGCCGCGCCCGACATCGACGCCTTCATGGCGCCCGCGAGCCTGGCCATCAGCACGTCACGCGGCTCCAGGTCGGCGAGCTTGTCGATCTCGCCGGGAGTCATGCTCTTGCCTTCGAGCACGCCGCCCTTGATCACCAGGAAGGGATTGGCCTTGGCGAAATCCCGCAGCCCCTTCGCGGCCTCGACCACGTCACCTTGCACGAAGGCGATCGCGGACGGGCCGCTGAGCAGGCCGTCGAGTTCATCCGCGATGCCTGCCTCGCTGGCGGCAATCTTGGTCAGCGTGTTCTTCACCACGGCGAACGTGGCGTGATCCCCTAGCGTCTGGCGCAGTTCGCCAAGCTGGGCAACGGTCAGGCCGCGGTATTCAGTCAGCACCGCGCCCGCCGAGGTCTGGAATCGCTCGGTGAGCTCCGCCACCGCGGCGACCTTCTCTGCCCTCGCCATGGGCCTCCCTTCTCGTTCCGGTACGCCCGCAGGGCGGGGCGATCGCCGGCTACATCCGTGGCCGGCGAAAGGCCGGGAAAAGGCGAACGCCCCGGCGCAGGCGCACGGGGCGTTACCGCTTTCCGGGGTTTACCCGGAACGGCGGTCTCAGCTCGTTCACCTGCGCGGGCCGCCCTCTTCGGGGCCTTCGGCCACCATGCTGAGCGCATGGTGGCAGCCGACGGTCTCTGGCCAGGGGCCAGCTTACGGCGAACCGGTGATACTCGCCAAATCGCTGCGCGATGCCGTGGCCTCAGCCCGCCGCGGTCTCCTCGACCTCGTCCGCCAGCCCGCGGGTTCGGCTGGGGTCGACCTGGATCCCGGGGCTCATGGTGCTGGTCAGGATGATCTTCCTGAGATAGCGGCCCTTGGCGGCTGCGGGCTTGAGCCTGATGACTTCCTCAAGCGCGGCGGCGTAGTTCTCGACCAGCGCACGGTCCTCGAAGGAGGCCTTGCCGATCACGAAATGAAGGTTGCCGTGCCGGTCCACCCGGAACTCGATCTTGCCGCCCTTGATCTCGGACACGGCCTTGCCGACATTGGTCGTGACGGTTCCGGTCTTGGGGTTCGGCATCAGGCCGCGCGGGCCGAGCACCCGGCCCAGCCGCCCCACCTTGCCCATCAGGTCCGGGGTGGCGACGACCGCGTCGAAGTCGAGGAAGCCGCCCTGGATGCGCTCGAGCAGGTCATCCGACCCGACAAAATCGGCGCCCGCCTCCCTGGCTTCATCGGCCCGCTCCCCGGTCGCGAACACCAGCACGCGGGCCGTCTTGCCGGTCCCGTGCGGCAGGTTGACGGTGCCGCGGACCATCTGGTCAGCCTTGCGCGGGTCCACGCCCAGCCGGAGTGCGACCTCGACGGTGGGATCGAACTTCGGGACGGCCGTCTTCTTGGCCAGCGCCACGGCCTCGGCCGGGCCGTACAACCGGGCCGGGTCGATCTGCTCGGCCGCGTTGCGATAAGCCTTACTGCGCTTCATGAACTGTCTCCTTCTGTCCTGGAGGTCGTGGTCCGCGGGCCAGCGCGTGGCCCTGCCACTGGCGATCGCCGCGGCGGGCACCAGCTGGTGCCGCCCGGCCGGCGATGCCGGAACATTTCTTGTCCAGCCGGGCTGCTCGCCTCGCGGCGGTCAGCTCAGCTCCTAACTATTTGCAGCACTCAGCCGCTCACCGTAATTCCCATCGAACGGGCCGTGCCCGCGATGATCTTCTCCGCCGCCTCCATCGAGTTAGCGTTCAGGTCAGCCATCTTGACCTGGGCTATGTCCCGGACCTGGGCCCTGGTGACCGAGCCGACCTTCGTCTTGTGCGGCTCACCGCTGCCCTTCTGGACGCCCGCCGCCTTCTTGATCAGCTCAGGCGCCGGCGGCGTCTTGGTGATGAAGGAGAACGTCCGGTCCTCGAAGATGGTGATCTCAACGGGGATGATGTTGCCGCGCTGCGACTCGGTGGCGGCGTTGTACTGCTTGCAGAAGTCCATGATGTTAACGCCGTGCGGGCCGAGCGCCGTACCCACCGGGGGCGCCGGGGTGGCCTGGCCTGCCTGCAGCTGCACCTTGACGATCGCAGCGATCTTCTTCTTTCGCGGAGCCATTTATCTGGGGTCCTTACCTGACTGACGTACGGGTGAAAACCGATCAGATCTTGGTGACCTGATCGAAGGAAAGCTCGACCGGAGTCTCGCGGCCGAAGATCGAGACGAGCACCTTCAGCTTCTGGGTATCGGGATTGATCTCGTTCACGGTAGCCGGGAGCGTCGCGAACGGGCCGTCCATCACGGTAACTGACTGGCCCACCTCGAAGTCCACCGCAGCGGCCCGCATGGTCTCGGCCTTCTGCGCGGCCTTCTCTTCCGGCACCGGGGCCAGCAGCCCGGCTACCTCGCCCAGGCTGAGCGGGGAGGGCTTGCTGGAGAGCCCGACAAAGCCCGTCACGCCGGGAGTATTGCGGACCGCGGCCCACGACTCGTCGGTGAGATCCATCCGCACCAGGATGTAGCCGGGCAGCACCTTCTCCTGGACCTGCTGCCGCTTGCCGCCCTTGATCTCGGTCACCTCGTGCACGGGGACCTCGATCTGGAAGATGTAGTCCTCCATGTTGAGCGACTGGGTTCGGCTCTCCAGGTTGGTCCTGACGCGGTTCTCGTATCCCGCGTAGGAGTGCACCACGTACCAGTCGCCGGGGAGCAGCCGGAGCTGCGAGGTGAATTCGGCCACCGGATCATCGTCCGGCTCGCCCTCGTCACTGGTAACCGGCTGATCCTCGCTGGCGGCCGGATCGGGCGGCGGCTCGGCCTGGCCGGCTCCGGAACCGTTCGCGCCGATGATGGCAGCGTCGCGGTCGGCAGAACCGCCGTCGGCGGAAGGATCAGCAGCGGAAGCGGAGAGGTCGGCAGCGGCTGGGCTGTCGGCGGCAGACTCGCCGTCGGCAGACTCGCCGTCGACGGCGGACTCGCCATCAGCGGCGGCGAACTCGCCGTCCGCTGGATCGCCGACGTGCAATTCGGACTCGGACTCGGACACAGTAACTCTTTCTCTCCGCTCTTCCTGGCGGGCTCTCCTGGCATGCGTTCCTAGCGGCGCAGGCCCCAGGGCTTGCTGCGCGAGCCGTCAGTCCCCCGCCGCGCCCTGTCGCCGGGCCCGGTCGCCCGGGCCGTGCCGTCAGGCTGGCGTGACCATGCTGCCACCTCGGCGGCAGGCCACCAACCATCCGGCCGGCAAACTCAGCTGAAGACCGCGAACACCAGCTTGGTAAACCCATAGTCCAGGCTGGTCACGATCGCCACCATGACGAGGATGAAGACCAGCGCCACGGTGGTGTAAGTGCCCAGCTCCTTGCGGGTAGGCCAGATCACCTTACGCAGTTCCGCGACAATCTGCCGCAAGAAGACCGCGGGGGTGATCCTGGCCGCCTTTACCGGGCGCCCGGACTTATCCCGCTTCTCCGGTGCACTCTCGCGTGTCTGAGTCGCCATGTCCTCACCTGAGCAGCGCTGATCAACTGACGGCTCGCACCGTCATCGGCCCGCGACAGTCGCGAGCCGTAAGCGCAGGGCAGGAGGGACTCGAACCCCCAACCGCCGGTTTTGGAGACCGGGACTCTAGCCAATTGAGCTACTGCCCTGTGACGGCCAGCGGGCATGCACCGGCCACCTGGTGGACCTCCACCAGATCCTGAAGTGTACGTCCCCAGCGGCCCCGGCGTCGAACCGCGCCCGGCAGTCCCGCCGTGCGCCGCACCCGGCGGCATCTAATGCCACCATAGACCCATGGGATCTCCTCATCAGCACAGCGCGCGTCAGCGCATCTCGGCACGAGTGTCGGCGATCGCGGAGTCGGCCACGCTGGCCGTCGACGCCAAGGCGAGGGCACTCAAGGCCGCGGGCCGGCCAGTTATCGGCTTCGGCGTCGGCGAGCCCGACTTCCCGACGCCCGGGTACATCGTGGCCGCCGCCCAGCGGGCCTGCGCCGAGCTCCGGATGCAGAAATACTCACCGGCGGCCGGCCTGCCCGAGCTCAGGGAGGGGATCGCCGCCAAGACCGCCCGCGACTCCCGCTACCAGGTGAGCGCCGGCCAGGTGCTCGTGACCAATGGCGGCAAGCAAGCCGTATACCAGGCCTTCGCCACCCTGCTTGATCCCGGTGACGAAGTGCTCATGCCCGCGCCGTACTGGACCACCTATCCGGAGGCGATCACGCTGGCGGGCGGTATCCCCGTGCCGGTGCTGACCGATGAGCACTCCGGGTACCTGACCTCAGTCGCCGACCTCGAAGCGCACCGCAGCGAGCGCACCAAGGTGCTGCTGTTCGTCTCCCCGTCCAACCCGACCGGCGCGGTGTACCCGCCGGAGCTCGTGGCCGAGATCGGGCGCTGGGCCGCGGCGAGCGGCCTGTGGGTCATCACCGACGAGATCTACGAGCACCTGGTCTACGGCGACGCGACATTCAGCTCGATCCCGGTGGCCGCGCCGGAGATCAGCGACCGGTGCGTGGTCGTGAACGGCGTGGCCAAGACCTACGCGATGACCGGCTGGCGGGTGGGCTGGATGATCGGCCCGCCGGACGTGATCAAGGCCGCCGCCAGCCTGCAGTCCCACCTCACCTCGAACGTCTGCAATGTCGCGCAGGCCGCAGCGCTGGCCGCGGTGACCGGCGACCTGGCCGCGGTGGCCGAGATGCGCACCGCGTTCGACCGCCGCAGGCTCACCATGACAAAGATGCTGAACGAGATTCCCGGGGTCACCTGCCCCCTGCCCGAGGGCGCTTTCTACTGCTACCCGTCGGTGCGGGGCGTGCTGGGCAAGGAGATCGGCGGCCGCCGGGCGGACAGCACGGCCGAGCTGGCCGAGATCATCCTGGAGCAGGCGGACGTCGCCGTGGTGCCCGGGGAGGCCTTCGGCACGCCCGGCTACTTCCGGCTGTCGTGCGCGCTCGGCGACGCCGATCTCGAAGAGGGAATCACCCGGCTCGGCAAACTGCTCGCCCAGGGCAGCTGAGCCGGTCCCGGCTGGCCCTGCCAGACTGGGCCGATGGCACGGCCGCTCGCCGCGCTCCCCAAGGCGCACCTGCATCTGCACTTCACCGGTGCCATGCGGCACGCCACGCTGGTCGACCTGGCCACCCGGCACCGGGCGCACCTGCCCGACGCGCTGCGGGCCGACTGGCCGCCGCAGCTGAGCGCCGCCGACGAGCGCGGCTGGTTCCGGTTCCAGCGGCTCTACGACATCGCGCGGTCGGTCATCCGGACCGAGGCCGACCTCCGGCGGCTGGTCCGGGAGACCGCGGCGGACGAGCGGGCGGAGGGATCGGGCTGGCTGGAGATCCAGGTGGACCCGTCTGGCTATGCGGCGCACTTCGGCGGCATCACCTCGGTCGCCGAGCTGGTGCTCGATGCGGCGGCGGAGGCAGCGGCGGCCTCCGGCGTCGGAATCGGCGTCATCATCGCGGCCAACCGGACCAAGCACCCGCTGGAAGCAAGAACGCTCGCCCGGCTGGCCGCCGGGCTAGCCGGGCGAGGCGTGACCGGGTTCGGCCTGAGCAACGACGAGCGCCGGGGGAATGCGGCCGACTTCGCCCCCGCCTTCCGGATCGCGGCCCGGGCCGGCCTGCTCTCGGTACCGCACGGCGGCGAGCTAGCCGGCCCGGCCAGCGTCCGGGCGTGCCTGGATGAGCTGAACGCCGACCGCATCGGGCACGGCATCGCCGCCGCTCAGGATCACAACCTGGCCGAACGGATCGCCGGGCGCCGGACGACCCTGGAGGTGTGCCCGGCGTCGAATGTTGCCCTCGGGATCGCCGCCCGCCCGGCCGACGTGCCGTTGCGGACGCTGCTGGACGCCGGCGTGCAGATCGCGCTGGGCGCCGACGACCCGCTGCTGTTCGGCAGCCGGCTGACCGCGCAGTATGAGCTGGCCAGGCACGCGCACGGGCTGCCCGACGAGACGCTGGCCGAGCTGGCCCGGATGTCCGTCCGCGGTTCCGCGGCGCCGCCGGCGGTCCGCGCCAAGCTGCTCGCCGGGATCGACGCCTGGCTGGCCGCGCCGGACCCGGACCATGAGCGGGCCCGTGCCGGGGGCCCGGGTCGCGGCGCGGGCACCCGCTGACAGCGGCGTTCACGGGGCTGAGCGGCCGGCTCCCGCACCGGGCCCGGGGAGCCGCGAAAGCTCCTGCTGGCTCCCCCGGCCCGGCCGGTTTCCCCTGGGCCTGGCGTCAGCTGCGCTACGATCCGGCCAGGTATCAGGGAGGAAACGTCAGATGAGGCTAGGGCTGGTGTCGTCCAAGGGGGGCACCGGGAAAACCACGTCGGCCGTCAGCATCGCGATGGGCCTGCACCGGCTGGGCCGCACGCTGGCGGTGGACTGCGACCCGCAGGGTTCCCTGATGAGCTGGAGCGAGGCCGCCGCGGAGCAGGGCAATTCGCTTCCGTTCACGGTGGTCAGCATGGCCACCAGGGACGTCCATGTCCGGCTGGCTGATCTCGGCGCCGACTACCAGCACGTCATCATCGACACGCCACCCGGGGACCTCGGGATAATCCGCTCGGCCATCCTGGCGTCGGCCATCGTCCTGGTGCCGGTCTCGCCGACCGGGCTGGACCTGAACCGCATCAATCCGACCTTCGAAGTGCTGGCGGAGATCGGGATATCGCACCCGGTTGAGGTAGGCGTGCTGCTGACGAAAGTTCGCCGCGGAACGCGCTCGGCCCGGGCGGCGCGGGAAATCCTGGCCGAGCACGGTTATCCGGCGATGAATACAGAGATCCCGCTGGCCGAGCACTTCGCTGGCGCGTTCGGGACGGTACCGGCCGTGGTCGGCCAGTACTGGGAGCTGCTCGCGGAACTCCAGCAACTGAACCCCGCGGAGAACGTGATCCGCGCTGTCCAGTAGATCGCCGCTGTCCAGTGGCTCCGCGCTGTCCGCTGGATTCGCGCTGTCCGGTTAATAGATTCTGGCCGGGCCGCCGGGATAGCTGTCCTCGGGCCGTGGTTCCGGCCGGAGTCAGCTGGTCACGGCCGTGGCCAGCTGTGCGCGCTCGGCGGCACTGAACGGGACCGGCTTGCGGCGGCCGGGATCCCAGCGAACCGTGACCACCCGGGCCTCGGCCGCGACCTTTCCCGCTGACATCAAGATCGTCTCGCGGGTGGTGAGGCTCGTCGTTCCCAGCCGCTCTACCTCTATTCGCACGGTCACCCGGCGCTCCGCCAGGAGGACCTCCGCGCGCAGGTCGACTTCGAGCCGCACCACCACATACGCCGGATCGCCCAGGGCGCGGGCGAAGAACGCGTCCCGCCCCTCCTCCAGGTAAGTCAGGAAAACTGCGTGGTTGACGTGACCCAGCGCATCCACGTCACGCCACCTGACCTCCACCGGGTGCTCAAATGTCACGCTCATCTGCTCGCTCCTTCAGCAGCGCCGGGAACATGGCCGCCACGTCACCGCATCCGGCCGCGGACAGCCAGCATGGGCCGCCGGGAACCGGACCGCCGGGAACATCGGGCCCACTGGCATCGTGCCAGCCGGCCTCCATCCCGGCACGGGCCGGCTGCCGGCCCGGCCATCGGCCCCGGCTTGGCCCGGCCATCGCCCCCGGCCATCGCCCCCGGCCATCGCCCCCGGCCATCGGGCCCGGCCGGATCCATCCTGCCGCGGGCGGGCTGTCGGTGCCGGCGCCTAGCCTGGGCACATGCGGGTGACGCGATCCGGGCCGGATCTCGATGGCTGACGCCGACGATGTGCGCCGCCTCGCGCTGGCCCTGCCGCACGTGGCGGAGATCGACAGCGACGGCTTCGACTTCCGGGTGGCCGGCAAGGGGTTCATCTGGTCCTACCCCGAGCGCAGGCCGGGCCAGCCGCGGCGCATCCGGACCGACATCGCGGTGCTCTACGTCGGCGACGAGGCCGAGAAGCAGGCTCTTCTCCTCGGCGAGCCGGGGCTCTTCTTCACAACCCCCGGGTACGACGGCTGGCCGCTGGTGATGCTGCGGCTGGCGGAGGTGGACACCGGGCGGCTGGCGGAGCTGGTGACCGACGCGTGGCGGATGCGCGCCCCGGCCGGGCTGGCCGCCGAGCCCGGCGGCCTCCCGGGCGCCGGGACGGCCTGAGCGAGCCGATCAGCGGACCACGACCTGGTGGTCACGGCCTCGGCCGACCCGGCCGCCCCGGGCGGCCGCGGGTCAGCCGGACGGCGGCTGGACCGGGCCGACCTGCGGGGCAGCCCCGGCCTCGACCGCCTCGTCCACGGTGTCATACATCGGCAGCTTGCTGGCCAGACCGGTGATCCACAATGCCTTGGTGTACTGGTACCTGGCACCGGCCAGCGCCAGTGTGCCACCGGCGGCCGCAGCCTTCTTCCAGTGATTGACGATCACGGCGAGGGCGTTGGTGTCCATGAAGTCGACGCCGGCCAGGTCGAGGATGATCCAGCTGGCTTCCCGCCAGGTCTTCGCCAGGTGCTCGTCCAGCCGGGCGCTCGTCACCAGATCAAGATCGCCGACGACAGTGACGATCAGGCTGCCTGCACGGCGCTCGGAGGAAAGCCGGAGTAGTGCCACGCTGCACCCTCAGGAAGGTCGGCTGGCCAGGACGGGAATGGCCCTATCGTAGGGGTTTATCCGCCGCAATTGCATGACCTCGATCTAGCGGGGCATCTGCCCGGCTAGATCAGGTAGCGGCGGCCCGCGGAATCGCAGCCGCGCGGCCAGTGATCGTGGGGGGACGCGTGCAGGGTGACCAGGAGACCGCGGCCGGGGGGGTGCGTCACCTGGCGCTTCTCTATCAGGGCACGGCTGACTACCTGGCCGCTGTGCTGGGCTGGATCCAGGCCGCCCGGGCCCGGGCCGAGCCGGTGCTCGTCGCCGTTCCCGGGCCGGCCTCGGCGCGGCTGCGGCAGGATCTGGGCGAGGGCTCACCGGGTGTCCGGTTCGCCGACATGGCCGAGCTGGGCCGGAACCCGGCCCGGATCATTTCAGCTTTCATCGCCTTTGCCGCCGAGCACGGCGGGCGCCCGGTGTGCTGCCTCAGCGAGCCGGTCTGGCCGTCGCGCTCAGCGGCCGAGGTACGCGAGGCGGCACGGAACGAGGCCCTGGTCAATGTGGCGCTGGCCGGCATCCCGGCCACGGTGCTGTGCCCATACAACGCCGGGACCCTGCGGCCGTACGTTATCGCCGGCGCCAGGCGCACGCACCCGGCCATCGTGCGCGACGGGACGCTCCGGGAGAGCCCCGGTTACCCCGGCTCCGAGTTGCCCCGGCCGACCTGGGACCGCCCGCTGCCGCTGCCGCCTCGCCGGGCCGAGTCGTTCCCCTACGACAGCGACCTGCGGGCGCTGCGGAAGTTCATCACCCGGCACGCCAGCCGCAGCGGGCTGGACGCGGACCGCACCACCGACCTGGTGCTGAGCGTCAGCGAGGTGGCCGCGAACACACTGCGGCACACTCGCCAGCCCGGCCGGGTCCGCGCCTGGCGGACCCGGGACGAGTTCCTGTGCCAGGTCACCGACAGTGGCCAGATCAACGATCCGCTCGCCGGGCTCCGTCCGCCGTCGGCGAGCCAGCTTGGCGGCCAGGGCCTGTGGGTGGTGAACAAGGTCTGCGATCTGGTGGAGCTGCGGACTGGCCCGGACGGCACCACGATCCGCCTGCACATGCGGCTCGGCCTGGCCTGAGACGGTGCAGGACTGCGGGCATACCACCGCGCCATCCTGCGTCGATTCGGCGGGCCGCTTACCACGGAGCAGAGCGGCGTGTCTGCTCGGGGGATCCACGCGACGCATGACGTCGCCCTGATCGTGCTGCGCCGTGCCCGCCGCTAGCCGGTCAGCGCGAGCTGACCTGGGAACTTGTTTGCGGCCATGAACTGGGGGTAGTGCGCGACGGGGCCAGCCGGGGGTGCGCATATCCGGGAAGACGGCTCGCGGTCATGACGAGGGGATGGTGGCGAGCTGCTACCCGACAAGTTGGTAACCCGGGTTGGCGTGGTGATCCCGGCCCACGATGAGGAAGCCCTGCTGCCGGCCTGCCTGCTGGCGCTAGGCGCCGCCGCGGCGCGGGCCGCGGTACCGGTCTGCGTCGTGGTGGTCCTTGACGCCTGCAGCGACGGCACGCTGGACGCAGTGCGCCGGGCCGGCCGGGGGCCATTCGATCGGCTGGAGCACATCGCGTGCCAGGCCCGCAGCGTCGGCGCGGCTCGCGATGCGGGCAGCCGGCACCTGATCGGGCGATACGGTCCGGCCGGGCTGTGGCTGGCGACCACCGACGCCGACTCCACCGTCCCGCCGGGCTGGATAGTCCGGCAGCTTGCGCACGCCCGGCTCGGCGCACGCGCCGTGATCGGCACGGTCCGGGTCACTGACTGGTCGCAGCACCCGCCGCAGACCGGGCCGCGCTACCGCGGGCTCTACCGGGCGCGTGCTGGCCACCGGCACGTGCATGGCGCCAATATGTCGATGGCCGCGGCCGCCTACCTGGCGGCCGGAGGCTTCCCGGCGGTGGCCGCCGACGAGGACGTCGCGATGATCGAGCGGCTGGCCGCGCTGCGCGAGCCGGTGGTGTGGGCCGCGGACCTTCCGGTGATCACCAGCGCCCGGCCCGTCGGCCGGGCACCGGCCGGCTTCGCGGACTATCTGGCCGGGCTGGCGAGCGGATCGTGACGCCGTCATCGGATCTGTCGTACCGACTGTCCCGGCTGCTGGGCGCGGGATCGGGGTGCCTGCCGCGGCCCGGGAGCGGGCAAACCCTGCGGCGATGGCAGGCGCTGGCCGACGTCGCGGCCCGCGACCTCGCGCTGGCCAAGCTGTTCGAAGGCCACACCGACGCGCTGGCCATCATGGCCGAGCTCGGCGCGGCCGAGGCCGATCCCGGCTCGGTCTGGGCCACCTGGGCCGCCGAGCCGCCCACGGCGCGACTTGAACTCCGGCGCACTCCGCAGGGCGCACGGCTGACCGGCCGCAAGGCATGGTGCTCCGGCGCGGAGCTCGTCAGTCACGCCCTGGTCACCGCCTGGGACGAGCAGGACAGGCAGTGCCTGGCCGCGGTGGCTATCGCCCAGCCGGAGGTCACGGTGACCACCGACGGCTGGCATGCGGTCGGCATGGGCCGCGCCGCCAGCGGGGACGTTCTCTTCGATGCGGCCCGGGCGGTCGAGATCGGAGCACCCGGCCAGTACACCGCCCGGCCCGGATTCTGGCAGGGCGGCTGCGGGATCGCGGCGTGCTGGTACGGCGGCGCCCTCCCCTTCGCGGACGCAGTCGCCGATCTTGTCCGCCGCCGCGACGACCCGCACGCGGCCGCGCATCTCGGCGCGATCGACGCGGCCCTGGCCGCGGCCCGCGCGCTGCTGGCCGAGGCCGCCTGCTGGATCGATGCGTACCCCGCTGCCTCGGCGCAAATTCAGGCGTTGCGATCGCGGGCCGCGGTCGAGGAGGCGGTCGGGAATGTGCTGGCGCACGCTGGCCGCGCGCTCGGCGCCGCCCCGCTGTGCCGCGACGCGGCGCTGGCGCAGCGCTTCGCTGACCTGCCTGTCTTCGTCCGCCAGAGTCATGCCGAGCGTGACCTGGCCGAGCTGGGCCGCGGGCTGGTCGACGGTGCTGGCGACGGCGAGCAGGCGCACGGGTCGCGGCTATGACCGTGCTGGCCGCCGGTGGCCCGGACCCGGGCCTGCCGCCAGCCGACTGCCACCCGGACCCCGGCACGCCGCTGGGCCGGGCCATCGCCGGCCAGGGGACGACGGCCGCGCAATGGCGGGCCTGGCTCGGCTGGCCTGACCTGCAGGCCGCCACGGTCGACGAGCTCATACCGCCATCCCGGCGGCTGGTCGTCGTGGCCCCGCACCCCGATGATGAGGTGCTCGGGGCCGGCGGCCTGCTCGCCGCGACCGCACGGGCCGGCCGGGAGCAGTTGCTCGTTGCGGTGACCGACGGCAAGGGCAGCCACCCGGGCTCGCTGCGCTGGCCCGCGGAGAAACTCGGGCTGCAGCGCCGCCGGGAGACCGCCGCGGCCCTGCACGAGCTTGGCGCTGACGCGTGCGTGGTCGTCCGGCTCGGACTCGATGATGGCGGCATCGCCGCCGCCGCGGCGAAGCTCGCCGGCGCGCTGGCCGGGATAGTCGGGCCGGCCGACGTGGTCGTCTCGCCGTGGCGATTCGACGGGCACCCGGACCATGAGGCGGTCGGGCACGCCGTGGCGGCAATCGCGCAAGCCAGCGGCGCCCGTCACCTCGAGGCGCCGATCTGGGCCTGGCACTGGGCCGCGCCCGGGGACCGCCGGGTACCGTGGGCGCGGGCCGCGGTCGTGCCCCTCGGGCCCTTGCTGACGTGGCGCAAGAGCGGAGCGGTGCGGTGTTTCACCAGCCAGCTCGAACCAGACGCGTCCACTGGCGCGGCCGCGATCCTGCCGCCCTGGGCGGTGGCCCGGCTGGTGCATCCGCGTGAGGTGTTCTTCCGGTGACCGAGCCCGGCGACCTGGCCTACCTGAACGCGATGTACGCCCGCGACGACGATCCCTGGCATCTTCGCGAGGGCTGGTACGAACGCCGGAAGCTGCAGCTGCTGCTCGCCTGCCTGCCCAGGCAGCGGTACGCCGCGGTGTTCGAGCCGGGCTGCTCGGTCGGCGAGGTCACGGCCCGGCTGGCCGAGCGGTGCGACCTCGTCCTGGCCGCCGATTTCCATGCCGACGCGGTGGCCGCGGCCAGGAAGCGCACCGCGGGCCTGCCCAACGTCGAGGTCCGGCAGCTCCTGCTGCCCCGGCAATGGCCATCCGGTTCCCGTTTCGACCTGATCGTGCTCAGCGAGATCGGCTACTTTCTCAGCCCTCCGGCGTGGGCCGAGCTGTGCGCCCGCGTGGCCGGCAGCCTGACCGGCGATGCGGCCGTGCTGGCCTGTCACTGGCGCCGCGACTTCGCCGAACGGACCCTGCCCACCGCCGCGCTGCATGCCCAGCTCGGCCAGGCCCTCGGGCTTCCGGCACACACCAGCGTCGCGGATGCCGACTTCGTCATCGACGTCTGGACCACCAGTCCGGGCAGCGTCGCCGAAACCGAGGGCCTGGCCTAGCCGAGTGATTTCCGGGAGGTAACGCTCGCTGGTCGCCGCCGGTTAAGGCCGGACGGCGGCCGGCTGGCTGGCCCGCTCGCCCGGGGCACTGGCCATCGGGGCGGCGCCACCGGCCGGACCGGCGGAGTGTGCGGTCCAGCGCCACGTGCACGACTCGGTGTCCTCGCAGTACCAGCGGACGTCGCCGCAGGCGGAGCCGCCGTCGGCGATCATGCGGTCAGCCGGCATATGGATGCCGCATAGCCAGCACGAGACCACCCGGCTGCCATCCGTGCCGGGGCTCCCGTTACCGGCGGCCGGCCGCCCCTGCAGCCCGGGGTAGCGGCTCGCCGGAGACCGGCCGGGCGCTCCCCAGCGTTGCTCGCGTCGAGGTCCGGATTTGTCGGAGGCGATTTCAGCCATGGTTACTCCCGTGTTCCCGCCAGCTCGCTGCGGTAAATCTGGTGACCTGGGACGCCCCTGGCCGTGCCCGGCCCGAATTGGCCGGCGGTAGCGCTTCCGGCCGGGGGCAGCGACCGCACGGCCCGAGATGATGGCCAAACCTGCCTGCAACCGCCGGCAATCCCCGCATTTTCGCCCCGCCTGGAGATGACTATTCCATTGCCATTTTACGGCTGAGACCGCGGGACGGACGCGGAACCGGGCATTACGGCAAAATCGCGGCCGCCGCCGCACCGGCATCCGCGAGTGCGGAGCCGGTGCCGGCGGCGGTCACGCGGCAGGCCAGCCCATGCGGCAGGCCGGCCCATGACGCAGGGCAGGCCAGCCTGCTCAGCGGCGCGCGAACAGGCCGCGCCGCCGGGACCGGCCGGACTGCGCGGTGACCAGGTGATAGATGAGAAGCAGGACGGCGGCACCGACGATGGCGGTGATCCACGTGGACAGGTTGAAGAATCCCCGCAGCGGATGGTGCAGGTGGAACACCTGGGTGGCCACCCAGCCTCCCAGCAGCGCCCCGACGATGCCGATCACGCAGGTGAGGATGAGTCCCTGCTGTCTCCGGCCGGGGATCAGCAGGTTGGCGATCAGCCCTGCGAGCAGCCCGAGAACGATCCAAGCGATGATGCCCATAACCGACTCCTCATCATTTGCCGGAACCTGGCGTGCGATCCCGTGGTCGGCCAAGGTTCCACGCCTGGCTCAGCTCAAACATTTCCGCGGGCGCGGCCAGCGTGGCCGCGCCGCCCAGCGCGGGTTGGGATCCCCGGCGGAGGGTAGCGGTCACGCCGGAGCCGCTACCGGACAGGCAGCTTTGCCCAAGCGCTGAGAGGTGGACACCGTGATGGCGAACAGCGCGGAAGACGACAGCCGGGCGGCCCGGCCGTCCGATGGGCCAGGCTGGCAGCGGTGGACGGAGGGTGTCGACTGGTCGGACTGGCGCGGCTGGCTGCAGCGCCTGGCCGCGATGGACTGGGCCGCAACGGACTGGGCCGACGGGCAGGCCGCCGGCGCCCCGTGGTCTGGCCCGCCCGAAGCTGGCGCGGTCAGCCTCACCCTGCGCGCATTCGAGGAGACCGCGCCCGGCGACGCGGATCCGGGAACATCTGACCGGGACCTGGCCGGCGTTCCGCCGCTGGTGGCGAGACGGCGCGAACACCCGCCCCACCGCCGCCGAGGCCGGCGCCCGGCTGGAACGAGCACATGCCGGAACTGGTGCCCGCGTGGGAGCGGCTGACGGCGATGATCCCCGGTGACCCGGAGGCCGGCGCGGCGCTGGCGCTGTGGAACCCGCCGCCGTTCCTCACCGGCTGCTCGCAGGCCGCGGTCCTGGCGGGCGGACCGGCGCTGATCCGCAACTACGACTGGGACTACCGGCTGCTGGACGGGGTGGTGGCCCGGACCGAGTACACCGGCCGCCGGGTACTGGGCATGCTGGACTGCCTGTGGGGGCTCCTCGACGGCATTAACGACGCCGGGCTGGCGGTCTCCCTGACGTTCGGCGGGCGTCCCGAGGTGGGTGCGGGCTTCGGCATCCCGCTGGTGATCCGCTATGTGCTGGAGACCTGCGGGACAGTAGCCGAGGCGGTGCAGGTGCTGCGCAGAGTGCCGGTCCACATGTCCTATAACGTGACCGCCGTGGACCGCGGCGGACGGCGGGCCACGGTGTACGTCGCCCCGGACCGGCCGGCCCGGATCACCGACCGGGCCGCGACCACGAACCATCAGGGCACCGTTGAATGGGCGCCGTACGCGGCCGCCATCGGCAGCGTGGAACGGCTGGAGCGGCTGGAGGCCCTGCTGGCCGGGGGCACCGACGCGTCCGGGGTGGTCGCGGCGTGCCTGCGCTCGCCCCTTTACGCCAGCCGCTTCCGCGAGGGTTTCGGGACGCTTTACACCGCCGAGTACCGGGCCGCCGAGGGCATCGTGCGCTACCACTGGCCGCAGCGGACCTGGGAACATTCCCTGGACCGGGTCAATCCCGAAGTGCTGCGGCTCCGGCTGGGCGGACCGGGCGGCCCGCCGTCCTGATCATGGAAGGATTTACTCTACGCAATCCGACCCGCAGTACCTCTCGCAGCTGATCTCGGCGGCCGTGGTCGCGCACGGGCGCCTCGCGATGTTCCCGGCCAGGACGGCACCGGCGGCGTGCGGGCCAGCCTGGCCGGCCCGGGCCGCCATGATCCTGACCGCCGCGACGGCTAGAGCTCCGCCCCGACCAGCACCGGCTCGTTGACGAGCTGCACGCCGAACGTATCCCGCACGCCGTCGGTGATTTCCCGGGCCAGCGCGAGCAGCGCGGCGGTGCTGGCGCCGCCCGGATTGACCAGGGCCAGCGTGTGCTTGGTTGAGATCCGCGGGCCGGGCAGGCCGCGGCCGGCCCATCCGTCCGGCCGCGGGCGGGCGGGCGAGTATCCCTTACCGAAGCCCGCCCGCTCGATCAGCCACGCGGCCGGCACCTTGACCTGGCCGGAGCCGGCCGCGAAACGGGGCACGCGCAGGTCAGCGCCCCAGCCGGCCGCGACCGTCTGCTCCAGCGCGGCGAACTGGCCCGCGTCGAGGACCGGGTTAGTGAAGAAGGAACCCGCGCTCCTGGTATCCGGATCGGCCCGATCCAGCACCATCCCCTTGGCCCGGCGAAGCCCGAGCACCGCGGCGCGGGCGGCGGCCAGCGGCACCCGGCCGCCCTCGGCGATGCCGAGCGAGCGGGCCAGCTCGGCGTACCGGACCGGCCCGGACAGCGGATCGCGGGCCAGCCGGAAGGTAACCCCGAGCACGACGAACCGGCCCGTGGCCGCGCCCGCGGCGGCGCGCTTGAAGGCACTCGTCCGGTAGCCGAATCCGCATTCGGCATTGGTTAGCTCCGTTACGCCGCCACTTTCGCGGTCGTAGGCCCGCACGGCGGCCACCGTCTGAGCCACTTCCTGCCCGTAGGCGCCGACATTCTGGATCGGGGTCGCGCCGGCCAGGCCGGGGATGCCGGACAGGCATTCAATCCCGGACAGGCCGCCGCTGACGCACCAGCTGACTACCGCGTCCCAGTCCTCGCCCGCCGCGACGGTGACGGCGCTGCCGTCACCATCGGGCCCGGCCGTGATCCCCCGGGTCGCGACCTTGACCACGGTGCCGGGAAACCCGGCGTCGGCCACCACTAGGTTGCTGCCGCCGCCGAGCACGAGAACCGGCTCGCGGCGCCGGTCAGCGGCCGCAACGGCGGCGATCACCTGCTGGTCGGTGCCGGCTTCGATGAACCGCGCGGCCGGGCCGCCGAGACCGAGCGTCGTGTACCCGGCCAGCGCTACCTGCTCGCGGACCGTCACGTCACGCCCCATTCCGCCGGCTTCGCCTGCCGCATCCGGCCGGCCCTCATGCCGGATACCGGTCCCGCATCTTACGTGACCAGGCGGCGGGACATGCGAATGCCGCCCGCGGGCCCCCGGCCCGGGCGGATGCGCGCCGATCCGGGCGGATGTGCGCGATTCTGGAGGACATGGACGCGGCGGGCTGGATCGTCACGGCGGCGCTGGCGGTGGCCGGGCTGACCGCGGGCGGCTGGTTAACGATGCTCGCGGCCCGGGTCCCGCGGGGCGAGAGCCTGCGGCCGCCGGCCGGGCGGTGTGCCGCCTGCGGGTTACCAGCAGGCCCGGCTGACCTGGTTCCGCTGCTCGGCTGGGTGCGGCTGCGCCGCCGCTGCGCGGAATGCCGGCTGGCCTTCGGCTACTGGATCCCCGCCGCCGGGCTGGTGACGGCCGCCGCCCTGGTAGCGATGTGGCTCCGCTTCGGGGCGAGCCCGGAGCTTGCCCCGTTCTGCTATCTGGCGGTCGTGGGCGTCGCGCTGGCCTTCGTCGATGCGCGGTACCAGCGGCTTCCCGACCTGCTCACGCTGCCCTCGTATCCGATCGCCGTCGCGGCGCTGGGCGTCAGCGCGCTCTTCCTTCCGGGCGGCGGCCGGCACTTCGGCTACGCGCTGATCGGCATGGCGGCGGTGTGGCTGCTGTTCCTGCTGCAGGTGCTCATCTACCCGGCGGGCATGGGCTGGGGCGACGTGAAGCTGTCCGGGCTGATCGGCCTCTACCTGGGCTGGTTCGGGGCCGGCGCGGTGCTGGCCGGCCTGCTCGGCGGGTACCTGCTGGCCGCCGTCACCGGGCTCGGGCTGATCGCGGCCCGGCGCGCGACCAGGCGGTCGCGCCTTCCGTTCGGCCCGTTCATGCTGGCCGCCGCGCTCACCGTGATCGTGATCCCGGCCCTGTCCAGATAGGCCGCCAGCGGGTTAAGGCAGCCGGACGACCGCGCGGGCGCGGGTCAGGACCTTGGCCTCGCCGGAGCGCGCGGTCAGCGCCAGCACCACCCGATTGCCGTCGAGCTTCTCCTCGATCTGGCCGCTGATCTCGACCGTGGCGCCCGCGTCGTCGTCGGGCACGACCACCATCGAGGAGAACCGCACCCCGAACTCCACCAGCTCGGCCCGGTGGCCGGCCCAGTCGGTGACGTACCGGCCGGCCTGGGCCATCGTGAACATGCCGTGCGCGATCACGTTCGGCAGCCCGACCGACCTGGCGATCCGCTCATTCCAGTGGATAACGTTGAAGTCACCCGACGCGCCGCAGTACTTGACCAGGCTGAGCCGGCTGACCGGATAGCTCTGCTGCGCCAGGTCGGTACCCGGCTCCACCTCGGTGAACTTGACCTGCTCGCTCACGGACACCCGTCCCGTCTCTTCGCTAGCCGGCGCCGCCGCGCTCCACCAGGGTGGAGTGCGCGGTGCAGACATGCTCGCCGTCCGCCGTGCGGATCTCCGTCTTGGTCGTGAGCATCACATTGCGGCCCGCGTCCCTGATGTCGGTGATCGTGGCCTGCGCCGTGAGGACGTCGCCGGCCACGATCGGGCGGGAGTACTCGAAGCGCTGCTCGCCGTGCACCACCATCGCGTAGTTGACGCCGAGTCCCGGATCAGCCACGGCCGAGGCGCTGCCCGCCATGCTGATCACAATCGCGAAGGTCGGCGGCGCGATGACGTCGGCGTGCCCGGCCGCCTGCGCGGCCGCGCGATCGCGGAACACCGGGTTCGGATCGCCGATCGCATCCGCGAAATCCGCGATCTTGACCCGGCTGACCTCGTACGGCTCGGCCGCCGGGAAGGTCCGGCCCAGATAGTCGCGATTGATGGCCATGATGCTCCCGCCGTCGCAGCGATCAGGTGGCAAGCCGGGCCGTTACCGCCCGGCCTGCGGGTCGCGCCGCGCCCGCGCGCGGGCCGCGCCCGGAGGCGGCGCGGTCAGCGCAGGCGCGTATCGCGGTCAGCGTCAGCGCGTCTCGCGATGCGGCTGGTGCTTCCGGCAATTCGGGCAGTACTTGCTGAGTTCGACCCGGTCAGGGTCGTTCCGGCGGTTCTTGCGGGTGATGTAGTTACGGTGCTTGCACTCCTGACAAGCCAGCGTGATCTTCGGCCTGACGTCTGTCGCAGCCACGGTGGAGTGCCTCTCTTCCGGAGGATATTGCGGTCAATGCGGTCGGGAGAAGCCCGCCCGCACTCGTTGAACACACGGCAACCTGGCGGTGTTCCTGCGGATTGCTCCCAGGGTAACCGCCGAGTTCGTAGCGGAGGCCGGACTTGAACCGGCGACACAGCGATTATGAGCCGCTTGCTCTGCCTGACTGAGCTACTCCGCCGCCCGACCAGCGCGGAAGCGCCGGGGCTGACATAGCTTACAGCGATTCGGCGGACGGCGGACGCGCGCGTGCCCCGCGGGTCCCGGCCAGGCGCGAGGAGACGCGGGCCCGGCGCGGCCGGACGCGGCCCGGCGCGGGCCACGCCGGGGGCCCGGCCCGCGCCACCCCGCGATCATGAGGGGTTGCTGAACCCGCTGTAGGAGACCCCGAGGTAGGGAAATTCCGGTGCCGCACCAGGGAGTCGTTACTGAAAATTTACCGGAATAGAAATGCGCCGCTGATCAGCATTCCACCACGTTCAGGGCGAGGCCGCCGCGCGCGGTCTCCTTGTACTTGTCCTTCATGTCCGCCCCGGTTTCGCGCATGGTCTTGATCGCCTTGTCCAGCGAAACGTGGTGCGCGCCGTCCCCGCGGACCGCCATCCGGGCCGCGGTGATGGCCTTGACGGACGCGATCGCATTGCGCTCGATGCACGGGATCTGGACCAGGCCGCCGACCGGGTCGCAGGTCAGGCCGAGGTTGTGCTCGATGCCGATCTCCGCGGCGTTCTCCGCCTGCTCCGGCGACCCGCCGAGCACCTCGGCCAGGCCGGCCGAGGCCATCGAGCAGGCCGAGCCGACCTCGCCCTGGCAGCCGACCTCGGCGCCGGAGATCGACGCGTTCTCCTTGAACAGCACGCCGACCGCGGCCGCCGTCAGCAGGAAGCGGACCACGCCGGCGTCGTCGGCGCCCGGCACGAACCTGGTGTAGTAGTGCAGCACCGCCGGGATGATCCCGGCCGCGCCGTTAGTCGGCGCGGTGACCACCCGCCCCCCGGCCGCGTTCTCCTCGTTGACGGCCAGCGCGTACATCGTGACCCACTCCATCGCGTAGAGCGAGTCCGAGGTATCGCCGGTCCGCTCCAGGGTGTCGCGCAGCGCGGCGGCCCGGCGCCGGACCCGCAGCCCGCCGGGCAGCACGCCGCCGGTAGCGCAGCCGCGCTCGACGCATTCCTGCATCACCGCCCAGATCCGCAGCAGGCCGCCGGTGATCTCGCTGGCCTCCCGGCGGACCAGCTCGTTGGCCATCATCACGCCGCTGATCGGCAGCCCGGTCCGGCTGGTGTGCGCGAGCAGCTCGGCGCCCGAGCTGAACGGGTACGGCACGGGCGTGGCGTCCGCCACGATCTGCGGCTCGCCCGCCTCGTCCTCGCCCAGCACGAAGCCGCCGCCGACCGAGTAGTACGTCCGGACGCTGAGCTGGCCGCCGGCCGCGTCCAGGGCCGCGAACCGCATCCCGTTGGGGTGGAACGGCAGCCGCTTACGGCGGTGCAGCACGATGTCCTCGTCCGGGTCGAACGAGATCTCGCGGGAGCCGAGCAGCCGCAGCCGGCCGGACTCGCGGACGGCCGCCACCATCGGGCCGGCCGCCACCGGGTCGACTGACTCGGGCAGCTCGCCGGCCAGGCCAAGAACAACAGCCTTAACGCTGCCGTGCCCGTGACCGGTCGCGCCAAGCGAGCCGAACAGCTCGGCGCGGATGCCGCAGACCTGGTCGAGCAGCGCGTCCTCGCGCAGGGCCGCGGCGAACATGGCGGCGGCCCGCATCGGCCCGACCGTGTGCGAGCTGGACGGGCCGATGCCCACCTTGAACAGGTCGAAGACGCTGATCGTCATCATTCGCTCCCGTCTGCCGTCTCGCGTTCCGCCGTCTCGCGGCCCGCCATATCCGCTCTGCCCTCATCGCATTGTCGCCGGTCGCCTCGTCCGCGGTGGCCGCTGGTCGTCTCGCGCCCGGCTCAGCGGCCCGCTACCCGGTCGCCCGCCGGGTCGAACGGCGGCCGGAGGCTGACCCGGGCCGGGCGCAGCTCGCCGCCGGCATTCACCAGGTACTCCCCGGACCGGGCGAAGTCGGCCGTGACCGGCTCGCCGGCCGGGTGCCAGACGTAGGCCAGGCCGACGGCGCAGCCCAGTGCCTCGCCCCAGGCCGCCGAGGTGACCTGGCCGGCCGCCACGCCATCCCGCAGGACCAGCTCGCCGCCCCACATCATCGTGTCCGGATCATCGACCATGATCGAGACCAGCCGGCGGCGGGGGCCGAGCGCCCGGGCCTTCTCGACCGCCTCCCGGCCGAGGAAGCTGATGTCCGTCTTGAGCTTGCAGGCGAAGAGCAGCCCGGCCTCAACCGGGTTGTAGTCCGGGGTGAGCTCCCGGCCGAACGCGCGGTAGCCCTTCTCCAGCCGCATGGACTCGATCGCGTAGTAGCCGCCGTTGACGGCGCCGAGCCCGGCGCCGGCCGCCATCAGGTCCTGGTACACCCCGACGGCGAACTCGGCGGGCACGTACAGCTCCCAGCCGAGCTCCCCCACGTAGGTGATCCTGGTCGCCCGGACGGTGGAGTAGCCGAGGTCGACCTCGCGGCTGCTGCCGAACGGGAAGGCCTCGTTACTGAAGTCGCTGCGGGAGACCAGCGACAGCAGCTCCCTGGAGCTTGGCCCCATGACGCCGTAGACGGCATACGACGAGGTGACGTCGACCAGGGTGGCGCGGGCGTCCGCCGGGATCCGCCGGGTGATGTGATCCTGGTCGCGCTCCGTCGTCGCGGCACTGCTGACCAGCAGGAATTCCCCGGCCGACAGCCGCGTGACGGTGATATCGGACTCGTAGGTGCCGCGGTCATTCAGCATCCCGGTGTAGACGGTCCGGCCGGGCCGGACGGCGACGTCGGCCGTGCACAGCCACTGCAGCACCCGTTCCGCGTCCGGGCCGGCCAGCAGGTACTTCGAGAACGACGTCTGGTCGAAGACGGCCACGTCAGTGCGGGTCGCGCGCTGCTCGGCGGCCGACCAGGGCAGCCAGTTCTGCTTGCCCCAGCCGTACTCGATCACGGCGCTGGCGCCGGGCGGGGCGAAGAAGTTCGCCCGCTCCCAGCCCATCCGGCTGCCGAAGCACGCGTTCGCGTCCCGCAGCAGGTGATACACCGGCGACCGGCGGAACGGCCGCGCGGTCTCCATCTCGCGATTCGGCCACGGCATCGCGTAGTGCAGCCCGAGTACCTCCCCCACCCGGTCGCGCAGCCACTGGTTGTTGCCGTTGAAGCGGGCGAAGCGCCGGATGTCCACCGCGGTCAGGTCGCTGGACGGCTGACCCTCGATGATCCACTCGGCCAGGGCCAGGCCCGCGCCGCCCGCGGACGCGATGCCGACCGAGTTGAAGCCGGCCGCCACGAAGAAGTTCCTGAGCTCAGGCGCCTCGCCGAGGATGAACTGATTGTCCGGGGTGAAGCTCTCCGGGCCGTTGTAGAACTTCTTGATCCCGGTGTCGGCCAGCACCGGGATGCGGTGCAGCGCGCTGTCCATCAGCACCGAGAAGTGCTCCCAGTCCTCATCGAGCAGCCGGAACTCAAACGGATAAGGCAGCTCATCCGGCGCCACCCAGGGCTTGGCGGCCGGCTCGAAGCCGCCGACGATCAGGCCGCCCACCTCCTCCTTGAAGTAGGTGTAGCCGTCCGGATCGCGCAGGATCGGCAGGTCGCGATGCACGCCGTCGATCTCGTCGGTCACCACGTAGAAGTGCTCGGCGGAGTGCAGCGGCACGTTCACCCCGCACATGGCCCCGACCTGCTTGGCCCACTGCCCGGCGCAGTTGACCACGACCTCGGCCTCGATGTCGCCCGCGTCCGTGCGCACGCCGGTGACCACGCCGCCGGTGACCGTGATCCCGGTGACCCTGGTGCGCTCGGCGATGACGGCGCCGCGCTGGCGTGCGCCGCGGGCCAGTGCCGCGGTCAGGTCGGTCGGGTTGGCCCGGCCGTCATCGGGCAGCCAGATCGCCCCGGCCAGGTCGGCGGTGTCCATGATCGGGTACAGCTCGCCGGCCCGCTGCGGGCTGATCAGCTCGCAGTTGATGCCGAACGCCGCGGCCGTGGCCTCGGTCCGCGCGAGCGCCGTCATCCGGTCCGCGGTGCGCGCCACGGTGACGCCCCCGCAGCGGCGGAAGCCGGTGCCCAGCCCGGTCTCCGCTTCCAGCCGCGAGTACAGGCTGGTGGAGTACTGCACCAGCCGGGTCACCGATTCCGAGGCGCGCAGCTGGCCGACCAGGCCGGCCGCATGCCAGGTCGTGCCGCAGGACAGCTGGCCCTGCTCGAGCAGCAGCACGTCAGTCCAGCCGAGCGCGGTGAGGTGGTAGGCGACGCTGGTCCCGATCACTCCGCCGCCGATGATGACCGCCCGCGCCCGGCTGGGCAGTGCGGGGCGGCCGGACGCGAGACGGCCGGGCTGGGGTGGCTGGCCAGGCTGGGGTGGTTGGCCCGGCTGAGCCGACCAGGCTGGCTGGGCTCGCTGGGCTGGCTGGCCGGGTCGCTCCGGGTACGTCGTCATGGCGGTCAGTCGCCCTGCTGCACTTCGTCGAGCAGCCGGGCGAATCCCGGCCCGGTCAGCCCGGCCGACGCGGCCTCGTATTTTTCCATCGCCCAGGACCAGAAGTCGAAGTCCAGCGGGCTGGTCGCGCTCTGGATCGCCCCCCACAGCGTCCAGCCGTACCTGGCGACCAGGCCGAACAGCTCGGCCCGGGCGATCCGGCTGCGCCGGGGCCGCCCGTAGTAGGCGGTGACCAGGGCGGCCAGGCCGTCGCGGGACAGGCCGGACTCGGCCGCGATGTTGCCGAGCTCGAAGCAGGGGTCGTTGTTGCCCGAGTACTCATAATCGATCAGCCAGACCTGCTCGCCGTCATCGATGAAGTTCCCGGCCAGCAGGTCGTTATTGCACGGCACGGTACCCTCGGCGCGCGCCGCCAGGGCCGCGCGCGCGGCTCCGAACTGGGGCGCGAAGCCGTCGTAGCCGGCCGGCAGCGGCAGCCCGCGGGCCCGGACCACCGCCCGGTACTGCGGCTGGATCTCGAACATGTCGAAGTCATTGCCGAACCGGGGCGCGGCATGCAGCCGCCGGCACGCGGCGGCGATCCGCGGCGTGTTGGCCGGGTCCGCCACGTCGGCGCTGCCATAGGTACGGCCGTCGATGTAGCCGATGACCAGGAGGCAGTCGGCGGGCCGGTAGTCAATCACCGGCGCGCCCACGCCGGCCAGCGCGGCGATGACAGAGTTGGCGTATTCATGGTCACGGTTGATGGCCAGCAGGTCGCCGCCGGCGCCGGCCCAGGTCCTGGCGACGAACGAGCCGTCCGGGGTGGTCACCTTGTAGTTGCGGTTGGTCAGGCCGCCCGCCAGTTCCAGGACCGTGCGCGGTGCGCCGGCCAGGCTCGGCACCCGCTCCAGCAGCTCGTCGATGGGTGCACCGCCCGGCCGCATGATCGCAGGGTATGCGGCCGGAGGATTAAAGGTCTAGACCGAAGGAACAGATCTTTCGCGATCCCGGCGAATGGGTCTGGACAATTAGCTGAGATCGCCCTTACGCTACGCCTCAATCTGCGGCCCATCGCATGGGAGGACCCCGATGAGCGCTAGCACCCCGGTTTCCAGTGGCAGTGAGCGTGACTCCGCTGATCTCGCGCAGTTCGGCTACCAGCAGGAGCTGAAGCGCTCGCTGGGCACGTTCAGCTCGTTCGCGGTCGCCTTCAGCTACATCTCGCCGTCGACCGGCATCTTCACGCTGTTCTTCCTCGGCCTGATCACGATCGGCGGCACCTTTATCTGGACCTGGCCGGTGGTGGCGCTGGGCCAGTTCATCATCGCGGTGAACTTCGCCGAGGTGTCCAGCCACTATCCGGTGGCAGGCTCGGTCTTCCAGTGGACGAAGTACATGGCGAGCCGGGCCTATTCCTGGTTCACCGGCTGGATCTACCTGTTCGCCGGCATCCTGACCGTCACCGCGGTCGTGGCCACCCTGCCGCTGGCGCTGATCCCGGCGCTGAACGGCCTGGGCTGGCACAAGCTCGGGGTCGGCAGCCCGACCACCGTGCTGCACACCCAGCTGATCGTCGCGCTGATCACCCTGATCGTCATCACGGTGCTGAACATCTACGGCGTGCGGCTGGTCGCGATCATCAACAACACCGGGGTGATCTTCGAGATCCTCGGCATGTTCGTGTTCGCGCTGATCCTGATGATCTTCCATAACCACCAGGGCTTCAGTGTCGTCACCAAAACCGGGGGCCTGCACCTGGGACCCAGCTCATTCCTGGCCGCGATGTTCATGAGCCTGTTCGTGATCTACGGCTTCGACACCGCGGCGACGCTGGCCGAGGAGACCCGCGACCCGCGCCGGGCGGCGCCGAAGGCGGTGCTGTTCGCGGTGATCGGCGCGTTCATCATCGGCGGGGTATTCCTGCTCGCCACGCTGGTCGCGATCCCGAACCTGCACACGGCCATCTCGAACGCGTGGGGTCCCGTGCAGATCATCGAGGCCAACTTCTCCCCCCACTTCGCCACTCTCTACCTGCTGATCGTCTCCGCCGCGATCTTCGTCTGCTGCCTGTCGATCATGGCCGCGACGATCCGGCTGTGCTTCGGGATGTCCCGCGACAACCAGCTGCCGTTCTCCGGGCCGCTTTCGCGGGTGTCGCCCACCCTGCACACCCCGGTCTGGACCTGCATCACCATCGCCGTGGTCGCGGCGATCCCGTTCCTGCAGTACTCGGGCGCCGGCACCATCGCCATCGCGGCGACCGGCATGATCTACCTGAGCTACTTCCTCGGCAATCTCGTGATCATGCGGGCCCGGGCCCGCGGCTGGCCGCATGCCAGCGCCCCGTTCCGGCTCGGGCGCTGGGGTATCCCGATCAACATCCTCGGCCTGCTGTACGGGGGCGCGATGCTGATCAACTTCGCCTGGCCGCGAGCACTGAGCAACCCCAAGCCCAACCAGACCGCGCCGCCCGCCCAGCTCGACTTTCATCTCAGCTTCCTGAACGGCATCCCGATCCTGTGGACGGTGGCCGTCGTCATCGTGCTGATCGGCGCCGTCTACTACCTGACCGTCGGGCGGGCCAAGGCCTTCGCGCCGGTCACGGCGCCCAGCCCGGACGACCCGCTGCCGGCGACCGGGGCGGCTCCCCAGGTAGGGAGCTGATCCGCGTCCAGCCGGCCCCGCGATGCCCGGCTGGCCGTCCAGCGGGAGCGCTGACCATGCCGCGGCCGCCGGGCGGCAGGCGCGCTGGCCAGCGGGGCGAACGGCGCGGTGCCGGGCCGCCGGCGCTCCAGACGGGGGCCCGGACGCCGCCTAGGATCGTCCGCGCGCCGGGCACCACCGTGCACGCGCAGATCGAGGACTGGCTGGCCGGGGAGATCGCCGTCGGCGCGCTACGGCCAGCCGACCGGCTGCCGACCGAGCAGGACCTGGCCGCGTGGTTCGGGGTCAGCCGGATGACGCTGCGGCATGCTCTCGGCGAGCTGGCCCGGCGCGGGCTGGTGACCAGGGCGGTGGGCCGCAACGGCGGCACCTTCGTCGCCGAGCCGAAGCTGGAGCAGGATCTGACCACCCTGGCCGGGTTCTCTGAGCAGCTGCGCAGGCACGGGATGGTGGCTGGCGCGCGGGTGCTGACCGCGGCCGGGCGGCGGGCGGGCCCCGCCGCCGCGGCGGCCCTCCAGCTCAGCGAGGGCGATCCGGTGCACGAGGTTCGCCGGATCCGGCTGGCCGACGGCAGGCCGATCGCGGTGGAGCACTCGCTGTTTCCCGCGGTCCTGTTTCCCGACCTGCTGCAGTGCCGGCTGGACGGCTCGCTCTACGAACTGCTCGAGGTCAGGTACGGGCAGCGGCCGCATCACGCCCGGGAGAGCCTGGAGCCGGTCACCGCCGGGGTCCGGGAGGCAGAGGCGCTGGAAGTGGCGGAGGGCGCCCCGCTCATGCTGGTCGAGCGCACGGCGTACGCCCAGGGCGGCCGGCCGCTTGAATTCGCCCGTGACCTGTTCCGCGGCGACCGGACCCGCCTCGTCATCTGGACCTCCGAGCTGCCGGCGACCTCTGACCGGCGACCTCATCCGGCCGGGCAGCCCATGAGAGTGCCGCTCGCAGGCACCTGAGCCTGCGAACGGCACTCTCATGGGTGCGGACTATGCGCTTTGCTCGACTATCTCCAGGCCGTTGCCGTCCTGATCGCGAAAGGCGAACATGGGCGGGACGCCCGCCCAGCGCAGCACCTCGTCCGCGTCGACGCCATGGGCCAGCAGCCTGGCGTGGTCGCCGTCAGCGTCGGCGGTGGTGAGGCGGATGCCGGTCTCGACGCCAGCGGGGATCCCCTCGCGCGCGGGAACGAGCGCGATCGTTGTCGTCGCCGGGCCGGGCGGCGCAACCTCAATCCAGCGGCGGCCGCCGGCCGACGGCACGTCAAGGCGCTTGGCGAAGCCGAGCTTGCCGACGTAGAACTCCAGCGCCCGGTCCTGGTCGGTGACCGGCACCCCTACCGTCCGTATGCCGGTGATCCCGGTCCTGGCTTCCGTTTCTGGCATTTCTGATTCTCCTGTTCGACGGACTGCCTGCGGCCGGGCAGGCTCAGGTGTACATCAGTGATCCGGGCGTGGTGAGCAGCTTGCCCGTCTCCAGCCACGTCTTCAGGCCGGAGAGGATCATCGGCCAGCCGCCGTAGATCTGGCTGTTCGCGCCCTCGCGCAGCTGGTCGTGGGTGACGGTCAGGCGGCAGGAGTCGCCGACCGGCTCGATCTCCCAGGTCACCCGCGAGGTTCCCTCGCCCTTCACGTCATCTCCCCAGAGGGCGACCATGCTCTGGACCAGCCGGCGCGGCGGATCGACCTCCAGGTTCTCCCCCTCGCCGAGCAGCCCGGGAGCGCCGGGATTCCCCATCTCGTAGCGAGACCCCGGCGTCCAGTCGGAGGTGATCCGGCTGCCGAACTGGTACTTGCTCCTGATCTCGCTGTCGGTGATCGCCTCCCAGAGGCGCTCCGGCGTGGTCTGGATGTAGATCTCGAAAACTTTCTCCATCGGACTCTCCAGTCTCTGCTTGAGGCCGCTGAGCCCGGCGGCCCACGGCTCGGCGTACTTGCTCACCCACCGGTCGTGAACCAGCCGGATCGGAACCGGGTTCAGGAAGTGGAGCTTTTCGCGGCCCCGCCGCCTGGTGACCACCAGGCCCGCCTCCTCCAGCAGCTTCAGGTGCTTCATCACCCCGAAGCGCGTCATCGGCAAGCGCTCCTGCAGCGCGGTCAGCGTCTGGCCGTCGGCCCGGAACAGCTCGTCGAGCAGGCTTCGCCGGGTCGGATCGGCCAGGGCCCTGAATACCTCGTCCACGTCCCGAAGAATAGGTGACTGTTTGGTCACATGTCAAGCCCGCATGCCCCGGGACCGGCCGGGAGCGCCGAGAACGACGACACAATGCCCTGTTAGAGTTAGGACCATGACTTTCGGTTACGTGACGACGACGCCGGGGAGATCCCGGCGCGTGTTGGCGTGACCTGACCACGACGACAAGGCCCCGGGAGCTCGGCTCCCGGGGCTTTTTCTTGCGTCCGGGCACTGTGCTTCCGGAGCCTCCTGAAGGAGGCACCGATGTCCACCGACCACCGCCAGCTCGGCCGTGAGCTTGGCCTGTTCCGCACCGATCCGCTGGTCGGCGCCGGGCTGCCGCTGTGGCTGCCCGACGGCGCCATCGTGCGCGGCGAGCTTGAGCGGCTCGCCGCCGAGGAGGCGGTCAGCGGCGGCTGCCAGCGCGTCTACACTCCCGTGCTGGCCAAACGGGAACTGTTCGAGCGATCGGGGCACTGGGCCAAGTTCGCCGCGGACATGTTTCCGCCGATGGTGATCGGCAGTGAGGAGTTCGTGCTCCGGCCCGCCAACTGCCCGCACCATGCCATGATCTACGCCGCCGAGCAGCGCAGCTTCCGGGACCTGCCGGTCCGGCTGTCCGAGCTGGCCAGCATGTTCCGCAGCGAGCTGTCGGGGGTGCTCGGCGGGCTGTCCCGGGTCAGGCAGATCAACCTCGACGACACTCATGTCTTCTGCCTGCCGGAGCAGGTGACCGACGAGATCGTGCGCGGCCTCGAGGCGGTGCGGCGCTGCTACCGGATCCTTGGCATCGAGGTCACCCGGTACCGGCTGTCCCGGCGTGGCCAGCAGGGGGCATACCTGGGCGGTGAGCGCTCTGGCAGGACGCCGAGCGCCAGCTGGCGGCGGCCCTCGGCCGGCTCGGGCTGGCGTATGAGGACGCCGAGGGGGAAGCCGCGTTTTACGGACCCAAGATCGACGTGCAGGTGACCGACGCGGCCGGCCGGGAGGACAGCCTTTCCACCGTGCAGCTGGACTTCAACCAGCCGGAGCGCTTCGACCTCGGCTATACCGGCCGCGATGGCCGGCGGCACCGGCCGGTGATGATCCACCGCGGCGTGCTGTCCTCGATGGACCGGCTGGTCGCCTACCTGATCGAGCGCTACGACGGCGCGTTCCCGCCCTGGCTCGCCCCGCTCCAGGTACTCGTGCTGCCGGTCAGTGATCAGCAGGACGGGCTGGCCTGCGCGCTGACCGAGCGGATCACCTCGGCCGGGCTGCGGGCGCGGCGTGATCCGGCCGGCACCCTCGGAGCGCGGATCCGGCGCGCCCGCGAGCGCCGCATTCCCTACGTCATCGTGATCGGCGACCGGGAGCAGGCCAGCGGCCTGCTGGCGGTCCGGCTGCGCGATGGCCGGCAGCTGACCGGCATCGGCGTCCCGGACCTGATCGCGGAGATCAGCGCGCAAGCCGCCCGCCGGTCCCCCGGGCTCGGCTTCGGCGCCGGGCAGGCCGGGCAGGCCGAGCCGAGCAGGCCATAGACTTGCCACCCTGGCAATTCGCGGCGGGGAAGAGGGCATGAAGAAGATCGTCGGAGTGGTTCTGGCCCTGCTGCTGGCCGGCGCTGCCGTTACGACGGCCCTGGTCACGTCCTCCAGCCCGGCGTCCGCGGCCCGGCGACCGCCACTGGCCTACGACTGCCAGGGAACCCGTCATGGCCAGGTCCGGCCCAGCAAGATCCTGCTCGACTGCCTGTCCGGGAACGTGCTGGTGCAGACGCCCGCCTGGCGGTCCTGGGCGGCCACCTCGGCCAGCACGCGCGATGCGACGCTCCTGGTCAACACCTGCCGCCCCGACTGCGCGGCCGGCCACTACCGGACGTACGGCGCCCGCCTGAGCCTGTACCGCGTGCGGTCCGTTCACGGCAGCCGCTACTTCACCCGGATGCGGCTCCAGTACAGCCACCATGGGCCGCGCACGTACACCTACCGGTGGGGCACCTATCCAGGCGCCACCATCGCGGGCTGGATCGGCGGCCCGTCGCCGGCATCCGGCAGGCTAGACCGCCGCCTTCCGGCCGACGGACAGCCGGGACCGGCCCACGATGAACGCCATCGCGTAGAGGATGCCGGTGACGATCAGCAGGAACCGGTAGCCGGTAATCAGGGCGAGGTACTCCAGCGCGCCGCCCACGATGGCGCCGAGCAGGTTGGCGGCGAACGCGTCCGTGGACGTGGCCACGTCCTTGAACCGCTGGGAGAAGATGAGGTTCGCGAGGTAAATCGGCGCGAACGCCAGCGAGCCCGCGGCCAGGAAGCGCAGCACCGACGGCAGGCCGAGCAGCGATTCCTGCGGCACCACCCAGGTCAGCACCAGCGACGCGAGCAGCGCGATGTACAGGACTATCGGTGGTGGCAGCTTCACCCGGCTCGCGGTCTCGATGGCCAGCCACACCGTCAGCAGCACCGCGCCGAACACCAGCGAGTTGACGAACCAGGTGCTGCCGAAGAACAACGCGAACTGCACGATGTTCTTGGTCTCCAGCAGCAGGAACGCGGCACCCATGAAGGCCAGGTCCAGGTAGCCGCTCATCCGCCGGAACGAACCGCCGGCCACCTTGACGGCCACCACTGACGCGATCAGGATCAGCGCCAGTATCTGCAGGTAGATGTTCGGGATGGACCGGCCGGGCAGGTACGGGAACGGGTGGTCATCGGTGGCCGGGGCGACCGCCTCGCCGTGATACACGGTGGTGCAGCCCGGTACCGGCCCGCTGGCGCGCACGGTCAGCACCGCGAGCCGGCGGCCGCCGAGCGGCGGGCCGACCTCGACGCACGGCTCATGGCCGAACGCCTGATCGATCGTGGTGGCGTACCTGGCCAGCAGGAACGGCTGGTAGTAGTTGTACATCGAGAAGGTGCCGCCGGGCGCGAGATGCAGTCGCGCCTGGGCGACCGACTGCTCGGTCAGCAGGTATCCCTCCAGCCGCAGGCTGGACTGGCCCGCTATCGCCGTGAGTGAGTCCGGCAGCGCGAAAAGGATCAGGTTGTAGTGCTGTGAGGTGTCCTGGAGGTACTCCCGGCCGTCCGCGACGTGGGCCGTGACCCGCGGGTTCTGGTAGGGGTGGTCCGGGTGCAGCTCGCGGCCGATCTTAATCAGCGAGGGGTCGATTTCCACGGCGTCGACGTGCCGGGCGCCCTCGGACAGGGCTACCGCCACGTCATTTCCGGTGCCCGCGCCGATGATGAGCTCGTCCTTGAGCGAGGCCTTGGTCACGTGGCTGTACGGGTAGAAGTAGAACTTCTTCTGCTCGTGCAGCACGGCCAGCGAGCGGGCCGCCTGGTAAGGCACGTTGTTGGCGGTGACGTAGACGGCCGGCGTCTTGGTGCCCAGCTTCTCCACGGAGAGCTTGTAGTACGGCGACCACTGCTCATGCGGCGCGAACGAATCCATGCCCAGCAGGAGGACCACCACCGCGACGGCCGTCCACTGCCACCACTTGGTTCCGCGGCCCAGCAGCACCACCAGGCCGCCGGCCGCGATCACGCCCCAGGCGAGCGGCGCCAGGTCAAGGAAGGACAGCGCGGAGAACACGATAATGCCGGCCAGGCTCCCGGCGATGTCCAGCCGGTAGGCGGCCAGCGGCTTGAAGCGGAAGAACTGCCGGCTGACCGCCTGGCCGAAGCCGGCCATCACCGCCACGGTCAGCACGAAGATGATGCCCAGGCTGACCGGCCGCGGCAGGGCACCCATGCCCTGCAGGCCCTTATAGGGACTCGCGCCGACGTTCAGGCTGGCCAGGATCACCGGGAAGGCGAGGACGAAGCCCACCAGCAGCGCGAATGCCACCGGCGCCCAGCGCAGGAAATCGCGCCCGGACCGGGCGTTGAGGAAGCCGAGGCCGATCCCGAGGAAGCTGGCCAGCAGCACGAAGTTTGTGGCCGTGGACACGAACACGTTGTTCGCTGCCGTCCACCGGATCAGGGCCAGTTCGACGAACAGCATCAGGAAGCTGGCGAACGCCAGCCTGATCTGATCGCCGGACCGTACGCCGGGCTGGTCTTCGGCATCAATGATGATGCTCTGCGGGCTGGTGTCTCCGGAGACCTCTGTCGCATCCACGGCGTAACGCTAACGTGGCGGGTCCCGCTTTGCGGCGATATCCCATGAGCAGGCCGGCCCCGGGTATGCCGATACCCAAAAAGTAATACGTCCGGCGCAGGTCACGAACCCCCGCCGCCCCGTCCGGCACCACCGCATCACGGGCTCGGCTCACGCGGACAGCACCGCGGCGCCACTGACCCGGTCGGCGGCCAGGTCGCTGAGGGCCTGGTCCGCCTGCCCGAGGGAGTACGGGGTCACCGTGACGCGCAGCCGGAGACGGCCGGCCAGCCCCAGGAACTCCTCGGCGTCACCGCGCGTGTTCGACGTCACGCTGCGCATCGTGCGCTCCTGGAAGAGATGCGCGGCGTAGTTCAGCGCCGGGATATCGGTCAGGTAGATGCCGGCGATCGCCAGCGTGCCGCCGCGGTCCAGGGCGGCCAGCGCGGCCGGCACCAGTTCGCCGGCGGGCGCGAAGATGATGGCGGAATCGAGCGGCTCGGGGGCCGGGTCGTAAGAGTCCTGGGCCGAGTCGGCGCCCAGCTCAAGCGCCAGCTCGCGGGCCGCGGCGCCCCGCGTGAAGACGTGCACGGCGGCGCCCTGCGCGAGTGCGACCTGGGCGGTCAGGTGCGCCGAGCCGCCGAACCCCCAGATGCCGAGCCGCCCGCCCGGCGGCAGCTCCGCGCGGCGCAGGGCGCGGTACCCGATGATCCCGGCGCACAGCAGCGGCGCTGCCTCGGCGTCGCTGAACCCGGCCGGTATCTGGTGCACGTAGGCGTCCGCCGCCACGACGTAGTCCGCGTACCCGCCGTGGATGTCCCAGCCGGTATAGGCCGACCGGGGGCAGAGGTTCTCGCGGCCGCGCCGGCAGTACCGGCAGGAGCCGTCCGTCCCGGCCAGCCAGGCGACTCCGACCCGGTCGCCGGCCTGGAACCGGACCGCCCCCGGCCCGGCTTCGACGACCTCGCCCACGACTTCGTGGCCGGGGGTGACGTCGGGCGCCCGGGGTTTCAGGTCCCCCTCGGCCAGATGCAGGTCGGTGCGGCAGACGCCGCAGCACAGCACCCGGATCAGCAGCTCGCCCGGCCCAGGCTCGGGCCTGGGCCGGTCGATCAGGCGCAACGGGCCGGTCGCCACCGGCCCGGGCTGATGGACAACCCATGCCCGCATGCGCCCAGGCTACGCCGCCGGCAACAGGCGGGGCCGGGGCGGGCGCAGGGGCTACGCCGCGAGGGGCAGCCAGACGCGGAACCGGGTGTCGCCGGGGACCGACTCGACCTGGAGATCTCCGTGGTGCTTGTTCACCACGATGCGCCAGGAGATGTCGAGCCCGAGCCCGGTGCCCTGACCGACCGGCTTGGTGGTGAAGAACGGCTCGAAGATCCGCTGCCGGATCTCCGGCGGCACGCCCGGGCCGGTGTCGCCGAATTCGACCAGCACCCGGTCCCGGTCTTTCGTGGTGCGCACGGTGAGCGTGCCAGTGCCGTCCATGGCCGAGACCGCGTTGTCGATCAGGTTGGTCCAGACCTGGTTGAGCTCACTGGCGTAGGCCGGGATCTGGGGCAGCGTGCGGTCGTAGTCCCGGACCACGGTGATGCCCTTGCCGATCTTGCCGCTGAGCATCAGCAGGGTGCTGTCCAGCAGGTCGTGCACATCGACCACCTGGTAGGGCGCCCGGTCCAGCTGGGAGTACTCCTTCGCCGCGGCGACCAGGGTGGAGACCCGGGTGGTGGAGTCCTCGATCTCGCTCATCAGCAGCTCGGTCTCGACCGTGTAGGCCAGCCAGCGCAGCGCCCCGTCGAGGTACGCCGCATCCACGCTGGCCGCGGCCTGCTCCAGCCAGGCGGTGTCCAGGCCGCCCTGCACGAAGGTCGGGGCCAGGTCCCAGCCGTCGGATACGCCATGGTCTTCCAGCCAGTCGCTGACGGCATCCTCACGGTCGGACGCCTCCATCGGCTCCAGCGCCGGCGCCTTCGGGACCCGGTCGGCCGCGTCCTCCTGCAGCCGGATCAGCGTGCCCAGCGAGACCCGGTCCCAGGGACCGTCCGCGATCACGGCCAGCTTGTGCCGCATCCCGGCGATCCGCTCGCGCAGCGCGGCGGTGGCGCGGACGGCGGCCGCGGCCGGGTTGTTCAGCTCGTGCGTCAGGCCGGCCGACAAGGAGCCCAGGGCGAGCAGCCGCTCCCGCTGGCCGATGACCTGCTGGGTGTTCTGGACGTTGAAGAACATGCCTTCCAGCAGGTGCAGTGCCATCGGGAACCACTGGTGGATCATCTGGGTGAGCCCGGCCGCGCTCAGCACGAACACCCGGGCCGGCTCGGGCACCCGCAGCGAGGCCGTATACACCTGGGGTACCTGGTCGCCGAGGAAGGCCTGGAAGGCGCCCGCGTAGGCGCCGCGCTGCGCCGTGCGCTTGAGCTCGACCTCGTCCGCGCCCACCTTGCGGGACAGCACGAAAGTGCCGTCCAGCAGGATGTAGCAGCATTCGGCCGGCTCGCCCTCGCCGAAGACCGGCCCCGCCGCGAACTTCTCGATGCGCCCTTCCCGGCACAGCCACGCCAGCTGCTCGTCGGTCAGTCCCTCGAACAGGAACAGCGTTCTCAGCTCATCAGCGCTGCATGGCAGCGTTATTTCAGGGTTGGTCATGTCTTCTCCAGATACCGGTGCACGAGCATGACGGCCATCGCGCCCTCGCCGACGGCGGACGCGACGCGCTTCGCCGACTCCGCCCGCGCGTCGCCGGCCACGAACACGCCGGGGACGCTGGTCTCCAGGTGGTAGGGCGCCCGGTCCAGCGGCCAGCCGCGGGGCGGCTTCCCTTCGGCGGACAGGTCGGGTCCGGACAGCACGAAGCCGCGGGCGTCGCGGGCCACGACCCCGTCCAGCCAGTCCGTCAGCGGCGCGGCGCCGATGAAGACGAACAGGTACTGGGCCTCGACGTCCTGCGTCGTGCCGGCCGCGCTGTCCCGCAGGGTCAGGCCCTTCAGGTGGTCCTCGCCGAGCGCGGCCACCACATCGGTGCAGGTCCGGACCGAGATCGCCGGGATGCCGGCGATCTGCTGGATCAGGTAGTAGGACATCGACTTTTCCAGCGACGGCCCGCGGACGAGCAGGGTCACCGACTGGGCGTGCCGGGCCAGGTAGACGGCGGCCTGGCCGGCCGAGTTGGCCCCGCCGACGATGTACACCTCCTGCCCGGCACATGCCGTCGCCTCGGTCAGGGTGGATCCGTAGAACACGCCGCGGCCGGTCAGGCTTTCGACTCCGGGCGCGTTCAGCTGCCGGTAGGAGACCCCGGTGGCCAGGATCACCGTGTGCGCGTCGATCGCGCTGCCGTCGGCGAAGCGGACGCTGCGGGCCGGGCCGTTGACCTCCAGCCCCACCACGTCCCGCGCGGTGAGCACCTCGGCACCGAACCGGGTGGCCTGCCGCCGGGCGCGGTCGGTCAGCTGCGCGCCGGACACGCCGTCGGGAAAGCCCAGGTAGTTCTCGATCCGCGAGCTCTGGCCCGCCTGGCCGCCGGTGGCGGTCCGCTCCACCAGCACGGTCTTCAGTCCCTCGGAGGCGCCGTACACGGCGGCGCCCAGGCCGGCGGGCCCGCCGCCGATCACCACCAGGTCGTAGAAATCCCTGGACGGCGTGGTGGCCAGCCCGACCCGGCCGGCCAGCTCGGCGTCGGCCGGCTCGACCAGGACCTCGCCATCAGGCGTGATGACGACGGGCAAAACGAGCCCGTCCACCCCGGCCGCCGACAGCAGCCGCTGGCCCTCCGGCTCGTCGGCGGAATACCAGCGGTAGGGCACCTGATTGCGGGCGAGGAACTCCCGGACCTCGGACGACCGCGCCGACCAGCGGTGCCCCACGACCTTGGTCTCCGGCACCGGCTGGCGAGCGTCGGCCAGCCAGGTATCCAGCAGGGCATCCACGACCGGGTAGAGCTTCTCCTCCGGCGGGTCCCACGGCTTCAGCAGGTAGTGGTCGAGATCGACCAGGTTGATCGCGTCGATCGCCGCGCCGGTGTCCGCATAGGCGGTGAGCAGCACCCGCCGCGCGGCCGGGAAGATGTCCATCGCCTGCTCAAGGAACTCGATGCCGTTCATCTGCGGCATCCGGTAGTCGGCCAGGATGACCGCGACCAGGTCGCCGCGGAGCTTCAGTTCCTTCAGCGCGTCCAGCGCGGCCCCGCCGGACTCCGCCCGCACGATCCGGTGCTCCTCGCCGTAGTGGCGGCGCAGGTCACGCGCGACCGCCCGGGAGACGCCGGGGTCGTCGTCGACGGTCACGATCGCGGTACGCGCCGTGCGGGCCTCGCTTTCGGGGGCGGTGATCGTCATCCGGTCACCCGGTCAGGTCCAGCGTTAGCAAAAGACGGTCGCATCCCCCCATCGTAAGAAGTCCCGGCCGCGCACGCACGCGGCCGGCCGCGGCACGCCCGCGAGCTGGCGGCCGGCCTGCGTCACCCCGGCCGCCATTTCGGGCCCGGCCGGCCACGCCGGGGCTCCGGGCGTGATCTCATGACGGGGTGAACCGACCACTTCTGAACAGCCGGATGGCCGGGATGGGCACGACGATCTTCGCGGAGATGTCGGCGCTCGCGGTCGCGACCGGATCGGTCAACCTGGGCCAGGGCTTCCCGGACACCGACGGGCCGCCCGGGATCGCCGAGGCCGCGGCGGCCGCGATCCTGGCCGGGCGCGGCAACCAGTACCCGCCGGGTCCCGGCATCCCCGAGCTGAGGCAGGCCATCGCCGAGCATCAGCAGCGGTTCTACGGCCTGAGCTTCGACCCGGGCACCGAGGTGCTGGTCACCGCGGGCGCCACCGAGGCGGTGGCCGCCGCGCTGCTCGCGCTGGTCGAGCCGGGCGACGAGGTCATCGCCTTCGAGCCGTACTACGACTCGTACGCGGCCTGCGTCGCGCTGGCCGGCGGCATCCGCGTCCCGGTCACGCTGCGGCCGCCGGATTTCCGGCCCGACCTGGACGCGCTGCGGGCCGCGATCACCCCGCGCAGCAGGCTGATCCTGCTGAACTCCCCGCACAACCCGACCGGGTCCGTGTTCACCCGCGCCGAGCTGGGCGCGATCGCCGAGCTGGCCTGCGAGCGCGATCTGCTCGTGATCGCCGACGAGGTCTACGAGCACATGGTGTTCGCGGGCGAGCACGTGCCGATCGGCTCGCTGCCCGGCATGGCCGGACGTACCGTGTCGATCAGCTCGGCCGGGAAGACGTTCTCGTTCACCGGCTGGAAGATCGGCTGGATAACGGCGTCGGCCGAGCTCGTCACCGCCGTGCGCACCGTCAAGCAGTTCCTCACCTACGTCAGCGGCGGCCCGTTCCAGTACGCCATCGCCGAGGGGCTGCGCATGGACGACGCGTACTTCGCCGGGATCAGCGAGGATCTGCGCGGGAAGCGCGACCTGCTCTGCGCGGGCCTGGCCGAGGCCGGTTTCGGCGTGTACCCGCCGGAGGGCACCTACTTCGTCACCACCGATATCCGGCCGCTCGGCGAATCCGACGGGATCGAGTTCTGCCGCGACCTGCCGCGCCGCGCGGGCGTGGTCGCCATCCCCAGTGCCGTGTTCTACGACGACGCCGAGGCCGGGCGGACCCAGGTGCGGTTCGCGTTCTGCAAGAAACCAGCGGTCCTGCGGGAGGCACTCGCCCGCCTCACCGCACCGCGGCCCGGCTGACCGGCCCGGCGGGCAGGATCAGGCGGCTGGCCGGCGGTCCAGGGCGGCCAGGAACTCGACGATCGCGGCGGCGATCTCGGCCGCACCGCGGCGGGGCAGGTGGTGGCCGATCTGGTGGACGAACTGCACGCGGGCATCGGGCAGGGCGGCCGCCAGCTGATCGGTGGCCCGGACCGGGATGAGCGTGTCCTGCGGGTCGGCGAGCAGCAGCACCGGCTGCCGGATGTCCGCGAGTGAGGCGGTGAGGTCGCCGAGCTCGCCCACCAGCGCCCGCTGCTCGGTGAGGAAGGTGCGCCACACCGGCCCGTTTTCGTGCTGCGTGTTGCCCCAGATCTGCCAGTTCACGTGCTCGTCCGGCGCGATCGGCAGGCGCCGCCGCCGGGCGATGCCAGTCAGCCGGGCGCGGGCCAGCCACGGAGTCAGCCACCAGGCCGCCACCGCGCACACCTCGCCGGCCACTGGCGCGGCCAGCAGCCGGTCCCAGCCGGTGAGGCAGTCCGGGCCGACGCTGGCCAGCAGGACCAGCGCCGCTACCCGGTCAGGTGCCAGCCGGGCCGCCGCCAGCGCGACGCCGCCGCCGTAAGAGTGACCCACCAGGACGGCCCGCTCGATATTCCGCGCGTCCAGCTCGGCCAGGACGACGCGCGCGCCCCGGGCGAAGCCGCCCGCGGCCTCCCGGCTGGCTCCGTACCCGGGCCGGTCGGGCGCCACGACGTGCAGCTCGGGCGGCAGCAGGTCGGCTAGCTGCTGCCAGTCCGAGCCCGATCCCGGCTGGCCGTGCAGCAGTACGAGCTCGTGTCCGCCCACACCGGTGACTCTAGTGCCGTGTCACCCGGCGTTTGCCCGGGGCTGTCCGGGTGGAGTCCGGGGATCCTCGCGTCACTAGCCGCGGGGATTGCTTACCCGTCCTGCGACTGCGGGCCCTGCTCGCGGAGCAGGCCGCGCAGGCCCTCGACCTCATCGCTCAGGCGGCCGAAATCCTCGGCCAGGGAGGGCAGGTCGGGGTGCGCGGCGGCCCACTCCTCCTGGCGTGCGGCCTTCTCGGCGAGCAATTCCCGCTCCCGGTCCCGCAGCACCGCCGCGGTCTCGAAATCCTGGGCGTCGATGGCGGATCCCTTGTCGCGGCCGGCCTGGGCGATCTGAAGGTCGAGGTCGCTCATGTCCGGCCCGGTACGCACGCGGCGCTCGATGGCCGACAGCCGCGAGTCAATCGACTCGATCCGGCGGCGGAGCTCAGCCAGCTGCCGTCGCTCCGGCCGGCCCGCCGGGCCGGCCTGCGGCTCAGCGCCCGCGGCGGCGGCGCCCGGCTCCTGGCCCTGATACTCGCCCAGTAGCTGGATCACCTGCTGGCGGACCCGGTTCAGGTCCGCGCCCAGCTTGACCAGCACCTGCGCGGCGACACCCTCACCCTCACGGATCAGGCCCAGCAGGATGTGCTCGGTACCGATGTAGTTATGCCCCAGCTGCAGCGCCTCGCGCAACGACAGCTCCAGCACCTTCTTGGCCCGCGGGGTGAACGGAATATGCCCGGACGGGGCCTGCTGGCCCTGGCCGATGATCTCCTCCACCTGCTGGCGCACCGCCTCCAGGCTGATCCCGAGCGACTCCAGTGCCTTCGCCGCGACGCCCTCGCCCTCATGGATGAGGCCGAGCAGGATGTGCTCGGTGCCGATGTAGTTGTGGTTGAGCATCCTGGCCTCTTCCTGAGCCAGGACCACAACCCGCCGCGCCCGGTCGGTAAACCTCTCGAACATGCTCCGCGCCGCCCTTCTGCCGGGCGCTGGCGGCCGCGCGGGAACGGTCCTGCCGCACCCGGCCGGCGTGCCGGAAGTCCAGCGTCCGACAGCTAAAGAATAGGTCCCGGCGGCCATGATGAGCATGCCAGCCACGGCCCGGCTGGGCCGGACCGGCAGTCACTGTTGGGGCGAATTGCGCGGCAGCCGTATGGTTTGCGTTATCATCCAGGAGCTTTCAGTCCCCTGACCTGCTGCGACGACTGGCTTGTCCGGCTAGCGGCGCAGCAGCGAGCCGGCCGCCGGGGCCGGTGCCTGTCCCCCGGCGCAGCCCAGCTGCGGCACGGCCGCAGCGCGACTGATGAGGCGGGTGCGAGCCGACCGTGCGGGTGTTCGATACGAACTGGATGCAGATCGAGGAGTACCTGGGCCGGGACGACCGGATCGTGCTGCCCACCGGCTCGACCGAGCAGCATGGCTACCTCTCGCTGGGAACCGACGCCATCCTGGCCGAGCGGGTCGCGGCCGAGGCGGCCCAGCCGCTCGGCGTCCCGGTGCTGCCGGTGCTTCCCTTCGGGATGGCTCCTTACTTCGCCGCCTTCCCGGGCAGCATGAGCCTGCGGATCACGACCTACATCGAGGTCCTGCGCGACCTGCTGGACGGCCTCGCGGCGCAGGGCTTCGGCCGGATCGCCATCGTCAACGGGCACGGCGGCAACTCCCCGGTGACCGGCTTCATCCGGGAGTGGATCTGCCAGCCGCGGCGCCAGCGGGTCCAGGTCCTCTTCCACAGCTGGTACAACGCGCCGCTGACGGCCGCGGCCGCCAGCAAGTTCGACGACGATCAGATGCACGGAGGCTGGGTGGAGAACTTTCCCTGGACCCGCGTGGCGGGCGCCAGCATGCCGGCTGACCCGAAACCGGTCATCCCCCGGGAACTCTTCGGCCAGCTCGACCCCGGGCAGGTCCGGGCCGCCGCGCCGGACGGCATGCTCGGCGGCGCCTACGCGCGCCCGGATGAGGACATGCAGGCCGTCTGGGCGGCCGGCGTGGCCGAGGTACGGGCGCTGCTGGAGAACGGCTGGGCCAGATGACGGCCGAGCCGGGCCAGCCTGCCGCCGGGCTGGCCGGCCGGACCGCCGTCGTGACCGGCACGGCGCACGGCATCGGCGCCGCCATCGCCGAGGCACTCCGCGCCGACGGGGCGAAGGTCCATGGCGTCGACAAGGACACCGCCGACCTGACCAGGCCCGCCGCCGTGCGCGAGTTCTTCGCCGCGCTCGGCGAGGTCGACATCCTGGTCAACAATGCCGGCGGCGTGGTCGGCCAGGTCGGCCGCCCGCTGGAAGAGGTGCCGGACGACGACTGGCACGCGGTGGTCGACGCCAACCTGACGACCGCGTTCCTGTGCACCCGCGCGGTCGTGCCGGGCATGAAGGAGCGCCGCTGGGGACGGATCATCAACATCTCCTCGGCGGCCGGACTGTCGGTCAGCCGGACCGGGATCCAGGCCTACGCCAGCGCCAAGGCCGGCCAGATCGGGTTCACCCGCCAGATGGCCCGCGAGCTCGGGCCGTTCGGCATCACGGTGAACTGCATCGCGCCCGGATTCATCCTGTCCAACCCGACCACCGAGAAGCAGTGGGCGAGCTACGGCGACCAGGGCCAGCGGGAGCTGCTGGCTGGCATCGCCCTGCAGCGGCTGGGGAAACCCGAGGACATCGCCAACGGCGCGGCGTTCTTCGCCGCCGAGCGGTCCTCCTGGGTGACCGGGCAGACGATCGCGATTGACGGCGGCCATGCTGGCCTATGACCGCGGCGACGCCGGCTACGTCCGCGAGCTGGCCGAGTTCGTCGCGGTGCCCAGCGTCAGCCGGGACGCAAGCCCGGCCGTGATGCGCACCGCGGCGCAATGGCTGGCCGGCCAGCTCGGATTCGCCGGAGGGCGGGTGGTCGAGACTGATGGCCATCCGGTCGTGCGGGGCGAGTGGCTCGGTGCCGATGGCGCGCCGACCATCCTGGTGTACGGGCACTACGACGTGCAGCCGACGGGCACGGAGGCCGAGTGGCTGACTCCCCCGTTCGAGCTGACCGCGGACGGCGACGTGATCCGCGGGCGCGGCGCGTCGGACGACAAGGGCCCCGTCTATATCGTCCTGAAGACCGCGCAGGCGTTCATCGCCCAGGAGGGCGGCCTCCCGCTCAACGTCAAGTTCCTCTTCGAGGGCGAGGAGGAGATCGGCAGCCCGCACCTGCCCGCCTTCGTCCGCGCGCACGCGGACGAACTGGCCGCCGATCTGGTCATCTCCGCGGACGGGGCCATGTGGCGCCCGGATGAGCCGTCCCTGTCGCTGGCGTCCAAGGGCCTGGTCACCATGGACATCAGGGTCGAGGGCGCGCACGCGGACCTGCACTCGGGCCGGTACGGCGGCACGGTGGCCAACCCGCTGCACGCGCTCAGCGAGATCCTGGCCAGCCTGCACCGCCCGGACGGGACCGTCGCCGTCAGCGGCTTCTACGACGGCATCCCCGCGCTGACCGGGCAGCGCCGCCGTGAGCTCGCCGCGGTCCCCTTCGATGACGCGGCCTACCTGCGGCAGCTGGGGCTGCGCGAGGCGCACGGCGAGGCCGGATACAGCACGCTGGAGCGCCTCTGGGAGCGGCCGACGCTGGAGATCAACGGGGTATCCGGCGGCGGCAAGTACACCGTGATCCCGCATGCCGCCGTGGCGCACGTGTCCTGCCGCCTGGTCCCCGGCCAGGATCCGGACCGGGTGATCGACGCCATCGTGGCCCATGTCGGCGCGCTGGCCACGCCGGGCGTCCGGGCCGAGGTCCGCCCGGACGAGGCCCGGGTCCCCGCGTACACCATCCCGGCGGTCCACCCGGCCATCCGGGCCGCCGCCGCCGCGCTGGCGGAGGTCTACCCCGGCCAGGCGGTGCTGCTGGCCTGCATCGCCGGCACGCTTCCGGCCACTGAGCTGTTCGAGCAGGCGCTCGGGGTCAAGACGCTGTTCTTCTCGTTCTCGACCGCCGACGAGAACCTGCACGCCCCCAACGAGTACCTGCGCATCCGCCGGCTGCGGGAGGGGATGCGAGCCTGGGAGCAGCTGTGGCGCCTGCTGGCCGCCGGCCCGCACCGGCTGGCCGTAGCCGGTGCCGCCGGAGGTGACGGGAAAATTGCCTGAAACGGGGCCAGCGGCGCAGCTCGCCCAGCTCAGCGACGAGTTCTTCGAGGTCGTGCACACGACCGATCCGCTCAGCGCCACGCAGCTCGGCGCGCCGGGCTTCGACGCGCTGGTCCCGGATCCGAGCCGCGCGGGCGCGGCCCGCGGGGCGGAGCGGATCGCGCGGATCGAGCGGCGCCTCGGCGACATCGACCCGGCCCTGCTCGGCGAAGCCGACCGCACCAACCATGCTGTCCTGGCGCACCTGGCCGGGGGCGCGCGCGCCGATCTTGAGCACGGGCTGTGGGAGGCGAACGCATCGGCGGGCGGCTATGTCTCCCCCCAGGCCATGGTTTTCCAGGCCGTCCCGACCGCGGTGCTGGACGACGCGGATGCGGTGGCCGGCTATCTCCGGCGGCTCCGCGGGCTGGGCGGATACTTCGACGCCATCACCGCCCGCTACGCCGAGGCGGCACGCGACGGGCGTTTCTCGACCGAGGTCGGCGTGCGCCAGGCCATCGAGCAACTCGACGGCCACCTGGCCCGGGACATCACCGCCGACACGCTGGTCACGGTGCCGTGGCCGGACCGAGCCGGCGGCGGGACGGCCCCGGCGGCCGGCCCCGGGGCCCGCGCCGAGGCCGCTCGCATCGTCGAGGCCGGGGTCCGGCCCGCGATGCGGCGGCTGCTGGCCTGCCTGCGCGATGACATGCTGCCCGTCCGCCCGGCCGGACCAGCAGGTCGGCATCCGCTTCGTCCCCGGCGGCGAGGCCGGGTACCGCGCGGCCGTGCGCAGGCACACCACCACCGGGCTGTCCCCGGAGGAGATCCACCAGATCGGCATCGATGCTCTCGCCGCCCTCCAGGACGAGTGGGCCGAGCTGGGCGGGAACGTCCTGGGGACCGCCGATGTCCCGTCGATCCTCAGCCGGCTGCGGGATGACCGGACGCTCAGGTTCACCGACGCGGCCGAGATCGTGCGCACGGTCACCGATGCGCTGGACCGGGCCGAGGCGGCACGCGACGACTGGTTCCCGCCGTATGACATCCCCGGCTGCGTGATCGAGGAGATCGACCCGGTCGAGGCCGGCAACGCGCCGCTGGCCTACTACCGGCCCCCGGCGGCCGGCGGGCTGCGCCCCGGCGCCCACTGCGTGCTGACCGACCAGCCGCAGCAGCGCTTCGCCTACGAGTACGAGGCGCTCGCGTTTCACGAGAGCACGCCGGGTCATCACCTGCAGCTCGCCTCGGCTCAGACGCTGCCCGGGCTGCCCGCCTACCGCCGCTTCCTCGACGCCGAGGTCTGCGGTTACGTCGAAGGCTGGGGCCTGTACTGCGAGCGGCTGGCGGACGAGATGGGCCTGTACACCTCGGGCCTGCGGCGGCTGGGCATGCTGTCCTTCGACGCGCTGCGCGCCTGCCGTCTCGTGGTCGACACCGGCATGCACTACTACGGCTGGTCTCGCGCCGAGGCAGTGGACTTCATGTGGCGCAACACCGCAACGACCATGGCCAACATCCGCAACGAGGTCGACCGCTACATCGCCTGGCCCGGCCAGGCACTCGCGTACATGATCGGCCGGCGCGAGATCCAGCGGCTGCGCGGGCAGGCCGAGCGCCAGCTCGGCGCGCGCTTCGATATCCGGGCGTTCCACGGGACCGTCCTGGGCAGCGGCGCCGTTCCGCTCGGGGTGCTCGACCAGCTCGTGACGCGCTGGGCGGAACGGCTGCCCTCCTGACGCCGCGACCCGGATCCTCCGGGATCATGGAAGACAGCCGCGACCGCCGCCAGGCCCTGACGAGGAGTAACCCATGCGCGTGAACATCAACGGCAACGACCTCAATGTCGAGGTCCTGGGCCCCGACGGCGCCCCGGTGCTGATCGCGCACCACGGCGGTGGCGGCATCGGCTCGCTGGCCGAGCCGAAGGCCACCTTCGGCCCGCTCGCCGACGAGCTGCGCGTCGTGGTCTTCGATGCCCGCGGCTGCGGCCTGAGCGAGGGAAAGCCGCCGTTCTCGCACGCCCAGTGGGCGGCCGATGTGGACGGGCTGCGGGAGTGGCTCGGCGTGGACCAGATCATCGTGGCCGGCGGCTCCTACGGCGGCTTCATCGCCATGGAGTACGCCATCGCGTACCCCGGCCGGGTCCGGGCGATGATCCTGCGCGACACCTCGCCCGACCGCTCCAACCTGGACCGGGCCTATGAGAATGCGCGCAGCCAGACCCGGATCGAGATCAACTGGGACAACTTCGACCGCTACTGGGGCGGCCGGATCCGCGACGACGAGGACCTGAAGGCCCGGTGGGCCGAGATCATCCCGTTGTATGACTTCGAGTACGACCCGGTCAGGTCGGCCGAGCGGGTCGAGGCCGGCATCTACCGGCACGAGGCGCACAACTGGTGCTTCACCAGCAACATGCCCGGCTACGACCTCAAGCCGCAGCTGCCCGGGGTGCGCTGCCCCACCCTGGTCACCGTGGGACGGACCGACTGGGTCACCCCGGTATCGTCGGCCGAGACCATCGCGTCGCTCATCCCGGACTCGCGCCTGGTGGTCTTCGAGAAGTCCGGTCACTCGCCGCAGATCGAGGAATTCGACAAGTTCCAGGCGGTGATCCGCGACTTCGTGCACGACGTGATCGGCTCCGGATGACGGGCCGGGGCCCGGCCGCCGGCGACCATTTCGACGTCTACGCCGACAGCCTGGCCGGCCTCGCCCAGCTCCTCATGCCGGTGGCCGGCTAGCGGCGACCGCGGAACCCTGGGCGGGCGCTACGGCGGCCGGCACCCGGCGGCGGCCGCCGCGAGCGCCGGAGGCGCCTGGCCGGGCCCGGTCACGGCCCGCTGCGCCGGGCCTGATCAGCAGCGTGGTCGCGGTCAGCCAGAGCGCGGAAAAGATCAGGCTGCCGAGCACGTCGGTCGGGTGATGCTCGCCGCGGTACATCCGGGAAGTAGCGACGAGGACCGGCATGGCAATCGCGGGGATCAGGAACAGCCACCGCCACCAGCCGCGGGCGTGCCCGATAACCAGGATCGCGATGGCGACATAGATGCAGGTCGTGGCCGCGGTGTGCCCGGACGGATAGGCGGAGGTCGGCAGGTTGTGGTCGAGATGCGGGACGTTCGGCCGGGGGCGCTTGACCACGGCGGCCGCGAGGAGGAACGCGGCGAGTTCCCCGGCCATGAGGACGGCGATGTAGATGACCGGCCGCCAGCGCCGGGTCACGGCGAGGAAGACGACGCAGGTCACGACCGACGCGACGAGGATCGCCGTGGTCGCGCCGAGGGTGGTGAAGAGCAGGCTCCAGCGGGTCAGGCCGGGCGTGCGGTGGGCGGCGAACCAGTGCGGGATCGTCCGGTCGCCCAGCACATTGCCGTTCCCGGCCTTGGTGACCAGCTCGCCGAAGCCAACCACGATGCCGACAATCAGCACCCAGGCGACCACTAGTCCAGCGGCGATGCGGCCGGCGGCGATACGGCCGCGCTGACGGGCGGGCGCGTTATCCACGGCAGTCTCCTTCTGAGTCGGCTTGAGGTCGGCGCGGGCCTCGGGCTCCAGTCCCTCGGCCGCCGGATCGGTCACCGGCAGGCCCGCGGCCCGCCGGGTTAGCTCGAACGCGAAGGCGGTGATGCCGAGCCAGACGATCCCGACCGCCCACGCGCCGATGACATCGGACAGGAAGTGCACGCCGAGCAGGATGCGGCTGATCCCGATCAGGGCGATGAGGGCGGCGATCACGACGGTGAAGGCGGTGCGCCACCGGCCGCGGGCAACGGGCAGGAAGACGAGGTAGATCGCCCCGTAGCAGACGATCGAGCCGAGTGAGTGCCCGCTGGGGAAGCTGTTCCCGGTGCCGTGCGCGACCGGATGCGCCACGACCGGTCGCAGCCGGCCGACCAGGGACTTGAGGATCGGGTCCAGCACGAGCGCGCCCGCGCCGGTGGCGAGCAGGTAGATCGTCAGCCGCCAGCGCCGCCGGAACGCGAGGATGATCGCCGCGACCCCGATGACCGTCCACAGCACGCCGTCGCTGCCCAGCCAGGTCACCGCCTTCACCACGGTGACAACGGCGGGGTGACCCGCGATCAGGTTATTGAGCTGGGCGGCGGCGCCGTGGTCGGCCGACTCCAGCGGCGCCCACCGCAGCCGGACCAGGACCAGGAGGACCGCGAAGACGAGCGCCGCGGCGGTGACGGCGATCAGTGGCGTAAGCCCGCGGCGCGGGCGGCCGGCGGTCGGTGGCGGCATGACACCGCAACTGCCCGCGATGCGGGCGTTCACACGTGCTATTCCGGCGGCCGCTAGAGCCGGCCCCGGAGACGGTCCCGCCACGGGCGGCCATCCGGGTCGTAGACCATCCGGTACAGCGGGGTCGCCCAGAGCCGCTGCGCGGACGTGAGGTGGCCGCGCTGATGCGGCAGCACCCGTCCGGGCGGCCGCGGCCCCGATCTGCCGCTGCGATGCCACTCGGCGAGCGCCTGGGCCTGCCGCCGGAACGCCGCGAAGGCCTCTCGCGGATCGAGCAGGTCCGCCGTATCGGCTTCACCGCGGTCGAGGTGCTCGCGCCAAAGCCGGAGCCGGAGATCCCGGGCGAATACCCGCGCCCCGTCGCCGAGGCCAGCCGGATCCCTGGGCTCCCGGGGATCCGGCTCGGAGTCCAGCACCGCGATCGACAGTTCGCTGTCGTGGCTCCACGACCGCCGGTTCAGGTTGTCCGACCCGACCATCGCCCACACGTCATCGACGATCACGACTTTGGCGTGCACGTACACCGGCGTTCCCTGATGGTTCTCCAGGTCGTAGACCGCGAACCGGTCGCCGCCCGCCGCGGCGGCGGCCCGGATCACGTCGTGCTGCCCGAGCATGGAGGGCGCCCGGGTGATAGCGCCGTCCTTATCGGGATAACGGGGCACGACCGCGATGACGTGCAGGCCCGGCTGATCCCGCAGGGCGGAGGCGATGAGGCCGGCCACCGGGCGCGACCACAGGTACTGGTCTTCCAGGTAGACGAGGCAGCGGGCCCGGGCGAACACTTTGCGGTAAGCGCGGGCGATACTCCGCTCGCCGTGCGGCGCGAACGGGTAGCGGCGCAGCCGGGCCGGGTAGGTGCGCAGCACCTGGATCGCGTGGGTGCCCCGCGGGGTCTCATCCGCGGCGGCCGGCTCCGGCAGCGGGCGGCTCGTCATCGCGCCCATGTGGTAAGCCCGGTCGTAGAGCTGGCGGACCGGACTGGGCAGGTCGAGCACGCTGCTGCCGTACCACCGTTCCCGGAAGGTGTGCTCAAGGTCGTGCACGGCGGGCCCGCGCACCTCGGCCTGGATGTCATGCCAGGGCGGCCGCGGGCCGTAGGCGCCCGGGAATTCCATCACCTGCGGGTCACCGGCGTGCGCCGAGTCATCGTTGCGGCTGTAGCCGAGGTCGATGCCGCCGACGAACGCGATGTCGCGGGCGGGAGACCCGGGGTGACGCACCACGACCAGCTTCTGGTGATGGCTGCCGCCGCGCCGGGTCCGGGCATCGAGCAGGACCTGCCCGCCGTCATCATCGATCCGCCGGACGAAGTCGGCGTTGGCCTGCTCCGACTGCTGCAGCGCCCTGGGCTGCGAACGCCATAGCAGGCCGTAGACCATCACCTGGCGGCGCGCGGCCTCGCTCAGTACCGCACCGACCTCGGACCCCGGGCCGTCGAGGCGCTCTTCAAAGTCCCCCCGGAAGTCCAGGAAGTACAGCTGGTCTCCGGCCTGGGTGGCCTGGAGCACGGTGCATAGCCGGGCGAAATAGCTGCGGCCGTCCACCAGCGGCCGGACCAGGTTTCCGGTGGTGAAGACCCGGAGGCCGGTGGCCGGGTTGGTTCGGTCGCCCGCGCCGAGGAACCACAGCCCGGTAGCCGGATCGTCGGCCACGTGATCGGGAGCATCCTGCTCCAGCGGGTCATCCGCCGGGCCGGCCGCATCTGGAAGCACGCCCGAATTGTGGCACCTTCCGGCCGGTCGCGTGCGCCGGTCCGCCGGAGGCGCGGCGGTCCTCCGCCGGCTCCGGCGGGCAGCGGGCCGGAACAGCGTGCGAGCCCTCCCGGACCCTGGTCAGCCGGTCACCGGGATACATCCGGCGACCGTGGTTCCCTCCCCCGGCCGTGAGCGGATCTCGACTGACCCGCCGAGCGCCTCCAGGCGGTCGGTCATCCCCTGCAGGCCGGTGCCGTAGGCCGTCGCCGCCGGGTCGAACCCCCGGCCATCGTCGGTGACCTTGAAGGACAGCCGGGGACCGGCGGCCGACAGGCACAGCCGGGCCGAGGCGGCGCCGGAGTACTTGGCCACGTTCTGCAGGGCCTCCAGGCAGCAGAAGTAGACGGCCGCCTCCACCTCCTGGGGATACCGGCCGATCCCCTGGGGCTGCACGACGACCGGCACCGCGGATCTCCTGGCCTGCGCCTCAAGCGCGTCGGGCAGGCCCCGGTCGGCCAGCAGCGGCGGGTAGATGCCGTGGGCTAGCTCCCGCAGGTCCCGGGACGCTTCGCCGGCATGCGCCTGCAGCTCCCGGAGGGCGGCGTGGGCCTGTCCCGGGTCGTCATCGATCAGCGAGTCGGTCAGCCTCAGTTTCAGCGCCAGCGCCACGAGCTGCTGCTGGGCACCGTCGTGCAGGTTGCGCTCGATCCGCCGGCGCTCGGAGTCCTGGGCCGCTACCAGCCGCTGCCGCGAGGCCCGCAGTTCGGAGATCAGCCGGGCATTGCGCAGCACCAGCCCGGCCTGCCCGGCCAGGTCGCGGATGAGCCTGTCCTGGGCGGCGTTAACGGGACTGCCCGGCGGCATCCGCACGGCCAGCGCGCCGAGCAGGTGGCCCTGATGCAGGACCCGGACGACGCGGTCCATGCCGGGGACCGATGGCTGGCCCTCGGCGGCCGGGATGGCGGCGGGCTCGGCCGTCACCTGCGGCCACGCGGCCGCGCGGTGCAGGTCGGCGCCGATGGCCAGCCACACTTCCGCACGCTGCGCGCCGGTGCCCTGGGCCAGCACCTGGGCCATCTGGCGGGGAACCTCCTCGGTCGCGTAGGCATCGGCCATCCGGCCGGAGAAGTCGGCGAGGACCTCGTACGGCGTGGCCCGCCGTCCGTAGACGACGCGGTTCGCGAGGTGCTGCAGCCACTGGCGGAGCGGCTGAAACGCCACCGCGATCACGGCGGCCGCCACGGCGGCGAGCGCCAGGCTGCCCCGCTGGCCGACCAGGTCGCCGATCCCGGCCACGATCCCGGCGTAGATCGCCGTGATGAAGATCGCCAGCGTCCCGAACACGATCGTCTTGCTGATCACCAGGTCGAGGTCGTACAGCCGGTACTTCAGCACGGCCACCGCGATCGGGATCGGGATCAGCGCGAAGAGGGCGAACGAGTACCGGCCGTTCCCGACGATGACGACAATCGAGATCACCACCGCGGCGAAGATCACCGGGACGGTGTAGACGAACCACTTCAGCTGCTGCCGCTCGTCGCCCGCGGAGCGCCGGAACCGCACGATCAGGGCGGTGACGCAGGCCGCCACGACGGTCAGCTGGATGGCGAGGAACGGCGAGGCGACCGTCAGGGCGGCCGCCTGGCCGGGCAGCAGCGAGGGCAGGATGCGGTGCGGAAAGATCTTGGTCACGTCGGCCGACCACAGCGCCGCGCTGACCGCGAGCACGCCGTAGACGAACGCTCCGTACCACAGCAGCCAGCGCCAGCGCGGCGACGGGAGCCTGCCGTCCGGGAACAGCAGGAAGAGCAGGCCGATGACCAGGAAGAGCAGATGCGAGCCCAGGATCAGGTTCGCCGTCCAGGCCGCGAAGGTCCCCAGCGGCAGCGGCCCGGCGGCCCGCGCGAACGACCGGACCGCCCAGCCGTCGGTCGCGAACCCGATGGCGGCCAGCGGCCCGGACAGCAGCACGATCCAGCCGATCAGGTTCCTCGGCTGCCGCGTTACGATCAGCGATCCCATCGCGGTGAAGGTGGCGGGCATGAGCAGCGACAGCGGCGGATAGAACTGGCGCGGCTGGAGGGCCAGCCAGATGATCAGCGCGACCGTCACGGCGACGGCCACCGCCACCGCGGCGGCCGCCGGCTTAAGGCCAGGTTTCATCTGATGCTCCCTCGCTGAAGATGCTGAGAACATCGTCGGATCCGGGCCGCTGCCGGTGCGTCCGCCGTCCGGCGGAAGCTGCGCCCGGCCGGTCCGCCCGGAGGATGACCGGGCTAGAGATGACCGGGCTAGACCGGCAGCCGGGCCAGCACCTGCCACCCGCCGCCGGGGGCCGGTCCCGCGGTGCAATCGCCGCCGCATGCGGCGGCCCGCTCGCGCAGGCCGGCCAGGCCATGGCCGCCCCCGGCCCGCTCCAGCCCGGACCGGACGGCCACCGCGGGTCCGTTGACCACGCTGATCGTGACGTGCCCTCCGGTGGCCTGGATGGTGATCTCGACCGGTGCGCCGGGCGCGTGCTTGAGCGCGTTCGTCAGGCTCTCCTGGATCAGGCGGTACGCGGTCTGCGCGACCGGCGGCGGCAGGTCTTCGGCGGCGCCGGTGAACCTGCAGGTGACCTGCAGGCCGGTAGCGGCCGCCCGGGCGACGAGCTCGTCAATCAGCCGCAGGCCGTCCGCGCGGCCTGGATCCGGCCGGTGATCAAGCAGCTCGACCAGCCGGCTGATCTCCGCCTCCGCCTGCCGGGCGGCTTCACCGATGGAGTCGAAGGCCTCGGCGGCCAGGGCCGGATCCGTGGCCGCCAGCCGCCGTCCGGCGCTCGCCTGGATCACCATCACGCTGACGCCGTGCGCCACGATGTCGTGCAGTTCCCGCGCGATCCGGGCCCGCTCGTAACGGACCGACTCGGCCGCGAAGAGCTCACGTTCCGCCTCCAGCTCGGTACTGCGGGCGGTGAGCTGCTCGGTCAGCTCACGGCGCGACCGGGCCACCAGCCCGGCCGCCCACGGGCCGACCGTGATGATCACGGCGAACGGGTTGAACTGCGCCAGCGCGAGCTGCAGGCCGGCCCAGAGCAGTACCAGGATGAGTACGGACGGGACAAGGCTGGCGCCCGCCCCGAGTGAGTAGGCCAGCAGGAAGATCACGATGAAGAGCACGCCGAACGGGTCGCCCGCGCTCGGTCCCGCCACCCCGGCCAGGCCGAGCAGCACCGCCGCCGCCAGCGCGGCCAGCAGCGGGTGCGCACGCCGCAGCAGCAGGCAGCCGCACAGGCCGGCCGCGCAGGCCGCCTGGAGCGGCCGGCCCGGCCCGGTCAGCTCGCCGGTCCCGGCCAGGGCGGCCAGCAGCACCGCGATCAGGATCGCGGCGGTGAGCGCGTCACCGCGCCAGCTATCCAGGGCATGCCAGGCGCGAGTGGCGGTCTCACGCATGGTGCGGTGCCAGCGGCAGCTGCACGAGCGCGTCGCACCGGCCGGCCCGGTTCTCGACCCGCAGCGTCCCGCCCAGCAGCGCGGCCCGCTCGCGGACCAGGGCGAATGCCGTCGCCGGATCAGCCCGGCTGGCGGCCGGGCCGGCGACCTGCAGCTCCAGCGCATCGGCGGTGAACCGCACGAGGACGTCGATGCGGGCCTCCGGGGCATCCTCCAGGGCGGCCAGCAAGTGCTCGACGATCCGGTAGCCGGACAGCTCCACGCCGCCGGGCAGCGCGCGCGGGCTGCCCTCGACCCGGAGCCGGGCGTCGGCGCTGGTGGCCCGCTCCAGCAGGCTGCCGAGCTGCGCCAGCACCGGCTGCGGCGCCGTGGCTGACTCGTCCCGCAGCGCGCCGACCACCTCCCGCATCTGCGACAACGTGGCCCGCCCGCTGGTCTCGACGGCGGCGAACGCGCCGTCCGCCGCGGCCGGGTCGCTGAAAACCTGCTCGCGCCCGGCCGCGGCGGCCGCGGCCATCGTGGTGATCCGGTCCTGCAGGAAGCTGTCGAGACCGCCGGCCACCCGCGCCCGGTCGGCCGCCACGGCCAGCCGCGCGGTCTGCTCACGCTGGGCCCGGAGTTCGGCGTTGCGGTCCCGCAGGGCCGCGGCCGCGGCGCTGCGGGACCGGACCAGCTGCCCGGCGGCGCAGAATCCCGCCACCACCGGCAGCCCGGCGACCAGGAAGGTAACGCCGAGCTGCGGGTCGAAGAACGACTGCGTCGTGACCGCCCCGAGGCAGCACCCCAGACCGATGGCCAGCCGCCGGCCGGTGCACCGGGTACCGACGAAGAACGCGATCGCGAACACGGCCGGCAGCGCCACGCCGCAGCGCACCAGCGGGCCGATGAGCAGCTCGTTCACCACCGCGCCGACGGCGACCGCGGCCGCGGCGGCGACGGGCGCCCGGCGCTCCCACGCCACCGGCAGCGTCATGGCCAGTGCCACCAGGGCGGCGACCACGCCGCCGGGCGGGTGCTGCGCGGTCAGCTTCCCGCTGACCAGGCCCACCATGAGCACGCTCAGAACCCCGGCCAGGATGACATCCCCCCGGCCGATATCCCGCATTCCCAGTACCGGCTGGCCGAGCCAGCTACCCAGGCGTCTCCGGTTCACGGCTGCCCTCCTCGGCCGGCACTCTATTGTCGCTCCGTGCAGGCGCCGGTGCCAGGCCCTCAGCTCGCGCTCACGCGCCTGCTCACAACCTAGGCAGCGCGGTGGCGCCGGGCGTCGGCCGCCAGGACGACCGGCCGGCCCCGCCATCCCCCGCCAGGATGACGCAGGCCCGCCGGGTACTGGCTAGCATGAGCAATCGATCAGCCAGCGAAAGGCAACCTGTGCCGTGACCAGCACCGCGCGTGCGCCGGCCGGCCAGGCTATCTCCGTCGTCATCGCGGACGACCAGCGGCTGGTCCGGGCCGGCTTCCGCGTCATCCTGGCCAGCGAGCCTGATATCAGCGTGGTCGGCGAGGCTTCCGACGGGCTGGAAGCCATCGAGCTGGTGCGCGCGCTGGCCCCGGCCATCGTGCTGATGGACATCCGGATGCCGAATATGGACGGCCTGACCGCCGCCCGGCGCATCCTCGGGCACTCCGACACCAGGGTTCTGGTCCTGACGACCTTCGACGCCGACGAGTACGTCTACGAGACGCTCAGGATCGGCGCGAGCGGATTCCTGCTGAAAGACGCCCCGCCCGAGCAGCTGATCGGCGCGGTGCGCTGTATCGCCGCCGGTGACGCGCTGATCGATCCGTCCGTAACCCGGCGGCTGATCCGCCGGTTCGCCCGCGCCGCCCGGCCGCCATCGCTGCTGCCCGCCCGGCTGAAGGATCTCACCGCGCGGGAACTTGACGTGCTGCGGCTGATCGCCCGCGGCCTCGCCAACACGGAGATCGCGGCGGAACTCGTGGTGGAGGAAAGCACCGTCAAGACCCATGTCAGCCGGATCCTGATGAAGCTGGGACTCCGCGACCGGGTGCAGGCGGTCGTGGTCGCCTACGAGTCCGGCCTCGTCGTACCCGACGAGCGCATTGACCGTGACTGACTACCCGCGCTGCCCGGCGGGGGTGGCCGGGCCGGGACGGTCTTGCAGGTCGGCCAGGACCAGGACCAGCCGCGTCCAGGTTCCCTCGGCGTCGGGATCGGCACCGCGGGCGGCGAGCTGGGTGAGGTGGCCACGCAGTTCGGCCAGCGCCTCGTCGGTCAGCCGCAGCGCCGCCCGGGTCACGTCGACCTCCCGGCGGCGGCCTGCCTGCTTGGCCTGGTATGCCGCCGAGATGTCCATCTTGGTGGCCTCCAGCATGGATCCGAGGAATGCGGCGGTCTCCTGCGGGCTGGCGTCGTCGCCGGGAGGCTCGGCTTCCGCCGGGGCGTAGACACGCTCGGCCTTGCCCCGGGCCAGCCGCCGGTATTCGGCGACCTCGATCAAGCCCGCCTGCTCGAGCTGGCCGAGGTGGTAATAGAGCCGGTCGGCGGGCAGGCCAGCGCAATCGGCCAGCTCCCGCGCCGACCGCGGCCGCTCCATCAGCCACTCCACCAGCCGGATTCGCAGCGGGTCGGCCAGCGCCCGGTGCACGCCGTGCCAGGCCTTCGCCGCGGCTGGCCCGGCCGGGGCCGGGCGGCCGCCGGCGCTCACCGGTGCGCAGCGGCGGCGGCCGCCCCGGCGATGATCAGGATCCAGGCCCAGTTCGGGATACCGGCCAGCTGCCGCCGCGACAGCCACCCGCCGCCAGTCCCGCGGCGGGACAGCAGCCAGTAGGCGACCCCCGCGGGCGGGCACAGAAACAGGAGCAGGCACAGCAGGACCGGGTCCAGCACCGTGGCCGGGCGGGCGGGCCGTACGTCTGCGCCGGGCAGGTCCGCGGTGAGGGCCCGCAGCTGACCTCTGGTCCGCGCCGCGAGGGCGGCGCCCACCCGTTCCTCGAGTTCGGCCTGGGTCAGCCGGCCGTCGGCGAAGTCACGCTGCAGCAGCGCCACCACCTGGTCCCGTTCGCCGTCGGAGGCGCGGACGGCGTGACCGGCCTGCTCTGTGATCGCGTCGCTCATCAGGGGCTCCGTCGCCGGATGCTAGTTCTGGAGTATTTTCCTTTCATTGAAAAATATTACAGTCATTACTGCCCGTCAAGCTCGCCGGAGCGGTGCGGTGCCGGTCTTCGGCACCGCACGGCCCGGGCCAGAACCTGATGTTCCATGCCCGGGGTACCAGCTGACCGCCACCACCCCAACCCGCTGCCCCGGTCACACCGGGCCGGTGCGCAGCGACGCGGACGGCTGGCCTGAGCCGGGTTCCTGGCCGGCGGTCGCGCTCTGCTGCCGCTGGCTTAGCCCGGGCCGCTTTTTCCGGTGCGGGCGGCGAGCTCATCGACGACCAGGCCGAGGCCGATGCCGGCCATCCAGACGTCCTTGGCCAGGGCGGTGCCCTGCTGGCTCGGGAAGGGGCTGTGTTCCCGGCGCATGCCGGGCGTCCTGGCGTACAGGCCAAGCAGGCCGCCGGAGAACGCGGCCAGCCCCGCGCCTGCCACGGCGGACGGGATGACCGGCAGCAGCAGCGCCGAGCCGAGCGTGATCTCGGTCACCGCGAGCAGCCGGGCGAAATCCGCGGGCTTGAGCTTCTTCAGGAACGGATACGTCCCCGCGGCCATCCCGTGCAGCCGGGCGGCGGTCTCCTCATCGACCGACAGCTTGCCGATGCCGGCGTTGAGGATGAACGCGCCGGCCGCTATGCGGGGCGGTAGCTGCCGTGCCTTGACCGAGATTCGCAATGTCTTCCTCCTGCGCTCGTGGGGGTGCATCGACCTAAACGGACTTTACCCCGATTAGCCTTCCCGGCCGTAAGGTGGGTCCCGTGGACCGGCCCATCGTGCCCTGGGGGGCACCGCACGCCGAGCGCGCCGACGCCGCGCGTAACCGGCGGCACCTGCTGGCCACCGCCCGCCAGATGCTCGCCGAGCAGGGCCCGGGCACGCTGACCATGGACGCGCTGGCCGAACGCGCGGGCCTGGGCAAGGGAACGGTCTTCCGCCGGTTCGGCACCCGCGCCGGGATCTTCGCGGCGCTGCTGGACGACGACGAGCGGGCCTTCCAGCAGCAGGTCCTCGCGGGACCCCCGCCGCTCGGCCCGGGCGCGGCGCCGCTGGACCGCCTGATCGCCTACGGCCGGGCCCGGACCGGCTTCCTGATCGCGCACCGCGACATCGCCCGCGCCACCCTGGACGGCCACCAGCCCATCCCGGGCAGGTCACAAAGCCCGCTGTCCCGGCTGCACATCCGGATGCTGCTCGGGCAGATGAACCTTAGCGACGCCGACCTCGACATGCTGGCCGTCCAGCTCACCGCCGCCCTGGACGGCCCGTTCCTGCTTTACCTGTCCGCGTCCGATCTCACCGAAGCCGCCCCCGGCACCGCCGCCGAGCGGATCGCGGACAGCTGGCAGGACCTAGCGCAGCGCGTATGCGGGCCGTGATCCCGCCCGGCCCGGGGACGAGCGTCAGAACCTCGTGAAGGGCACCGGCTGGCCGGCCGAGTTAAGCGGCTGCGGCTGGCGGCGCGCCTGCTGCGATCGGGTCCTTCTCGTCATACCTTCCTAGCGGGGGATCTCGCTGAGATCACCCCATCGGGCAGGATGGGGTGATGGAGGACTCCAGTGATTCACCGGCCCTGCCGGTCATCGATGTGGCGCCGCTGGTCGAAGGGGCGCCGGGCGCCGCCTGCTCCCGGGTGGCGAGCCAGATCCAGGCGGCTTGCCGGGAGCGCGGCTTCTTCTACGTGACCGGCCATGACGTGCCGGCCGGGCTGCTCGGGCGGCTGGAGGCGGCGAGTGCCGAGTTCTTCGCGCTGCCGCTGGAGGACAAGCTCGAGATCGCGATGGAGCGCGGCGGCCGCGCCTGGCGGGGCTTCTTCCCGGTGGGCGCCGAGCTCACCTCGGGACAGCCGGATCTGAAGGAGGGGCTCTACTTCGGCGCCGAGCTGGCCGATACTGACCCGCGGGTGCGGGCTGGCGTTCCGCTGCACGGCCGTAACCTGTTCCCCCGGCAGGTCCCTGAGTTGCGCCCGCTGGTGCTGTCCTACCTGGACGCGATGACCGGGCTGGGCCAGGCGGTGCTGCGGGGAGTGGCGCTAAGCCTCGGACTGGAGGCCGGGTACTTCGCCGCCGGGTACACGGCGGACCCGACGATCTTGTTCCGGATCTTCAGCTACCCGGCGCCGCCGCCGCAGGCGGACGGCTGGGGGGTGGGCGAGCACACCGACTACGGGCTGCTCACGCTGCTCGCCCAGGACAGCAACGGCGGCCTGCAGGTCGCCGCGCCGGAAGGCTGGACCGACGCGCCGCCGATCCCCGGAACCTTCGTCTGCAACATCGGCGACATGCTGGAGCGCCTCACCGGCGGCTGGTACCGCTCCACGCCGCACCGGGTCCGTAACCTCAGCGGCCGCAGCCGGCTCTCGTTCCCGTTCTTCCTCGATCCCGGCTTCACCGCCGAGGTACCTCCGCTGCCGGGGCGGGCCGCGGCCGGTCAGGACGGGCGGCCGCGGTGGGACGGCCAGGACCTGCGGGCCTTCAGCGGCAGCTACGGCGACTACCTGCTGGGCAAGGTATCGAAGGTCTTTCCGCAGCTGCAGCGTGACGTGCTCTGACGAATGCGCGGATGGGAACCGTGATGACCGGCGAGCCGGACCTGATCAGCCTGCTGCACCGCGCGGACTGGACCCGGCTCTGCCTGTCGGCCGAGGTGAACGACGGGTCAACGTTACTGATCGCGCCGGGCAAGCGGTACCGGCGGCAAAACGGGGAGCGAGTCACGGGATGTGACGGCGACCGCCGCTGGGAGCTGCCCGGGAACGACGGGGAAGACGGGGACGCGGACGGCAGGCACGGGACAGTGCACTTGATCGGCGGACCCGAGCCGCCGCTGCGCGCAATGCTGTGCCCGGCCTGGCTGCTGATGAGCTCCCGGCTGGAAGTGCGGGGCCCGGTGAGCGCGTGCGGACGCGACGCCCTGCACGTGGTGGTGACGAGACGCCCGGGCATCCAGGGCAGGATCGAGCCGGATCAGCTTGGCGCTGGCCGCGTTGAGGCCATCGTGGACGCCGAGCTCGGCATCCTGCTGCGGATCGCCCGGATGGCCGGCCGCGACGCGCCGGACGTGACCGAGCTGACCAGCCTGGAGGTCAACCCGGACGTCGACCCGGCGCAGTTCGCGCCGCCGCCGGGGAGCCTGATCTCCGAAAGCCTCGGCGAGATGCTCGGCGCGGGGGGTCCGCTCTGGTGGGCCGGGAAGGCCGCGGCCGGGCTCGCGGCGGGCGGCCTTGGCGCGTGGATCAGGTACTCGCCCTTCGGCCACGGCCAGCCCCCGGCGGGCGCCGAAGACGCCGCGGCGATTCCGAGCGACGATCCGGCACCCGAGCTGTCGCCGGCGGGCGTGCCTTCCGGGCCGCCGGTCAGCGCCAAGGTGCTGCGGCTGCTGCATGACAGCGGCAGCGGGGGGTGGGCCGCCACGCTGGACCACTGGCTGGACTTCGGCGGCATGCTGTCACAGTTGCCGGCCGGGGCCCGCCGAGCCGGCTTCGGCGGGCTCGGCCTGCTGGCCGATGCGATGGGCGAACGGCCGTCCGCCAGCCGCCTGGTCTCCGCCGTTCGCATCGGCGGGCCGGACAAGTACCAGGTCGACCACGCCTACGAGCCGACGCGCGGCCCGAAGACAATCGCCTGCGACGGGCAGCGCTGCTGGCAGGTCTACGCCGACCAGGTGACGGTCGGCCCGGCCGCACCAATCGACAGCACCATAGCGGACCTCGCTAACGCGTCCTGGCTGCTGGAATGCCGCCTGTCCGGCGGCGCGCCGATCATGGCCGGCGGCCGTCCGGCGTACCGCATCAATGTCGCGCGCGGTGACAGGCCGCCGTCACTCGCGCTGATGTCCTCCGCGGCCGTGGCGGTCGTGGACGCCGAGCTGGGAATCCTGCTGCGCCTGACGTCCTACCTGGGCGAGAAGCCCGTTCAGCGGTTCGAGTTCAGGGACATCACCACCGGGGGCGGTGCTTTCCGGGTCGACATTCCGGCTGGCCTGCCCACTGTCGGGGAAACCGGCTCCTTCGAGGCGGCCCGGGAGGCCGGCCTGGCGCCGCCGGTCAATTTCCCGCTGCGCATCGCCAGCACGGTCGCCCGGCAGGTCGCCATCGAAGCGACGAAAGCGGCCAGGAACTTCCTGCGCCGCATGGACGCACGCTAACCCTCCATGCAGCACGGCGGTGAGCGCCGTCAGCGGGCCCGCGGCGCGCCTGCCCACAGCGCCGGGCGAGCCGAGCCGGGCCCGCCGGGCGCGACCAGCGGCGGCGCGAACCCGGCCAATCTGTGTGGTTTTCCGCGTTCACGCCCGCTCGCCGCGCCCGTAGCGTCCCAGTCATCCAGCCGGCCGGATCCCCAGCATCCAGCCCGGCATGGAGCGCGTCACCCGCATCGCCAGGAAGCTAGCCCGGGCCCGTCCGGGAAAGCGCCAGTACCGCAGGGGAACCCCAGGAGAGAGGCAGACAGCAATGCGCAAGACAGTCGCCGCGCTCATCAGCGCGGCCGCCACGGTCACGATGATCACCGGAGCCGGAGCGGCCACGGCCGCCACCGGCCACCCGGCCGGCCCTCACCCGGCGGCCGCCCGCGCGGCCGTCACCCAGCGGGCCGTCACCAGGACCGAGCACTTCCAGGACGTGTCCGCCTCGCTCACGTCCAACAAGAGCCCGGTGGCCGCCTACGGCGCGTTCAACGCCGGCGGCGTCGACACGCAGCTCGGCCACCGGACCGATCTCTTCACGTTCCCCGGCGGCAGCTTCCTCATCAAGCACAAGGTCACCCGCAGCCGCCAGCACTTCAGCAAGACGGCCTGTGCGGGCGTGCAACGACAGCGCGGTACCTACAAGATCAGCGGCGGCACCGGCAAGTACGCCGGCATCACCGGCTCGGGCCATTTCCGGCTCCGCGTGCTGATCGTCGCCAGGCATACCGCGCACGGGTGCTCCCAGCCGCCAGTCGCCGTCCAGGTCATCATCCGGGCGCACGGTCCGGTGACCCTGCCGTAGCAATTCGCCGCGTCACGCTGGCCCGCCGTCGGCGGGCCAGCGCGTCGCTCTGAGACTCCTGGCCTGGCGTTCCGCTTACCGGTAAATTGCCAGCGCTTGGAACTGCGGGCCCGGGCCGGCCGCGCGTACGCTCGGGCCATGCCCACGCAGATCTTCGGGCGTGACGCCGAATTGCGCACCATCGGCGCCTTCCTCGACGCACTGGCGAGCTCGCCCGGCTTACTGGTCCTGGCTGGGCCTGCCGGCGCGGGCAAGACGACGCTGCTGCGGGCCGGAGCGGCGCTGGCCGCCGAACACGGATTCACGGTGCTGCGCACCAGGCCGGCCCCGGGGATCTGCGGCTCGCCTTCGCCGGGCTGGCCGACTTGCTGGAGCCCGGCCTGGAAGCTGTCACCGCCGGCTTGCCACCGCCGCAAGCGCGGGCGCTGCGAATGGCGCTGCTGCTGCAGGAGGCGCCGGCGCACCCGCCGGAGCCGCGCGTCATCGCGACGGCATTCCGCTCCGCCGTCGGGCTGCTCGCCCGGTCGGCTCCGGTCCTGGTCGTCATCGACGACGTGCAATGGCTCGATCCGCCGAGCGAGGAAGCTGTCGGATTCGCGGTCCGCCGCCTGGAGCATGAAGCCGTCGGCCTGCTCTGCGCGCAGCGCACCAGCCACCCGGGGGAAGGATTGCCGCTGGATCTGGATCGGGCCGTGCTGAGCGCTGACCTGCTGCCGGTGGGGGGGCTGAGCCTCGGCGCGCTGCACCGGATGCTGCGGACCCGGCTCGGGACCTCGTTCTCGCATCAGACATTGCGCCGGATCGAGACCGACTCGGGCGGAAATCCGTTCATCGCGCTGGAGATCGGCCGCGCGCTGGCGCGGCGCGGCATCACCAGCGCCGGGGCTAGCGCCTTGCCGGTGCCCGACACCCTCAGCGGCCTGGTCGGTGAGCGGCTCGGCGAGCTGCCGCCGGCCGTGCTGGACGCGGTGCGCCTGGTCGCGGTGATGCCGGATGCGCCGTTCGGGCAGTACCTGGCCGCGGGGGCGGGTGGTGCCGAGCTGGACGCCGCGGTACTGGCGGGCGTGCTGGAGCCGGACGGCGGGCGGCTGCGGTTCTCCCATCCCCTGCTCGCTTCCGCGGTGGCCGGATCAATACCGCCGGCCAGCCTGCGGGAGCTGCACGGGATCGCCGCGCGCAGCGTCCGGCTGCCCGAGGAACAGGCCAGGCACCGGGCGCTCGCCGCCGCCGGACCGTCCGCCCCGGTGGCCGCGGAACTGGATGATGCGGCCCGCTCCGCTGCTCGCCGGGGGGCCCCGGCGAGTGCGGCCGAGTTGTTCGGGCTGGCCACATCGCTGACCCCGGAAGACCAGCCGGCCGATGCCTTCCGCCGCCGGCTGGCGGCCGCCCGGCAGCTGGCCGTCGCCGGGGAGACTCGCGCCGCCATGGCATCGCTGCAGCAGCTGATCGCGTCCCTGCCCGCCGGGCCGCAGCGCGCGCGGGCGCTGAGTCAGCTCGCCGCGCTCCGTGAGGAGGATGTGGCGGAGGCCGCTGCTCTGTCTGCTCAGGCGCTGGCCGAGGCCGACCACGATCCGGCGCTTGCTTCCGCGATTCACCTGGACCTTTCCGACATCTCGATGGTCCAGGGGGGTCTGGTGCCCGGCCGCGCGGAGGCGCTGATGGCGCTGGCGGAGGCCGAGCGCACCAGCGATCCCGCCCTGATCGCCAGCTCGCTCGCCCATGTGTTCTTCTGCACCATGATCTGCGGCGCGGAGGTGGACGAACGCCAGCTTGAGCGAGCGCTGGAGCTTGAGGCGAAGGTCAGCGGGGCGTCCATGCGCAGCTCGCCGAGCGGGGTAGCGGGGATGTGGCATTTCACTCAGGGGCGCCTGGAGGAGGCCGAGGCGGAACTGCGGCGGATGCTAGCCCGCGCCGAGGCGCACGGGGCCGAGTATTCCCGGGCGGATGCCCTGCTGCGGCTCTCGCTGGTGACAGGACGGCGCGGCGACGCCAGGCGGGCCGCCGAGCTAGCTGCCACCGGGCTGGAGATCGCTGAGCAGCTCGATTTCCCCCGCCAGATGCGCGCGCAGCTGCTGACGGGCGGCCGGGCGGCCCTGCAGCTGGGACAGACCGACCGGGTTCGCGACCTGGCGCGCCGGGGGATCGAGGTAGCGAAGCGGTCCGGAGAGCAGCCTTATGTCACCCTGCATCAGGCCCTGCTCGGCTCGCTGGACCTGGCCCTGGGCGACAGCAGAGCCGCCGCCGGGCGGTTCCGCCCGCTGCTCACCCTGCTGCTGGCCTGGGGATTTCATCCCAGCACGCTGGGTGTGCTGCCGGAAGCGGCCGAGGCGCTGATCGGCGCGGGCGACCTGGACGAGGCGGGCATCCTGCTGTCGGAGCTGGACCGCAGGACGGCCACTCCGCTGACGGCCGGGCCGACGGCGCGCTGCCACGGCGCGCTGGCCGCAGCGCGCGGGGCTCTTGAGGCCGCCGCGGGTGAGCTGGACGAGGCGCTGCGGTTGCAGGACCTGGTGTCACCGCAGCCGCTGGAGCGGGGCCGCACGCTGCTCGTGCTCGGCGGGGTGCGGCGCAGGATGAAACAGCGCAGCGCAGCCCGGGCGGTGCTGTCCGAGGCGATCGGCATCTTCGACGACATCAGCGCGCCGCTGTGGGCGGCGCGGGCGCGAGCCGAACTAGCCCGGGTCAGCGGCCGGGGACCAGGGCCGGCTGACTTCACCGTGGCCGAACGGCGGGTGACCGAACTCGTGGCCCGGGGGATGAGCAACCGTGAAGTGGCGGCCGAGCTGTTCGTGACCGTTCGCGCGGTCGAGTCCACGCTCACCAAGGCGTACGCCAAGCTGGGCGTCCGGTCCCGCACCGAGCTCGCGGCGCGGCTGCACGAGGCCGGCTGAGTCACGCCCATTAGGTGTGGATCTCCGCGTTCACGGCAGGCGGGTCGCGGCCTACGCTCCACATCGTGCTCTACCTGGCCGAGTTCTACCTTCCGGGAGACGCGTCACTGGCCGACATGGTCGTGCGGGCCCGCGCCGGGGCGCGGGAAGCCGCCCGTGCTGGCGCCGATGTTCGCTTTGTCCGGGCCATCTTCGTGCCGCGAGACGAGAACTGCTTCGCGCTTTACCAAGCGGGCTCGCGGCAGGCGGTCACGATGGCGGGGGCGATGGCCGGGCTCGTCTTCGACCGGGTCGCCGAGGCGCTCGCGACCTGAGATCCGCACGGGCCCGCATTCGGCGAGCAGACCGCAGTGTGTCAGCCGAGCCGCGGTGCCGCCCGAGCTAGGCCAGCCGGCCGAGCCAGCGGGCGCCCTCCGCCGACTCGGCCGGTCGACGGGAAGATCGGGCAGCTGGAACCCGTATTGGGCCTGATCCGGGCCAGGCGCGAGCTCATGCCCAGGCACCGTCCCAGTACCGGTGCCGCCCGGCCAACTTGCCCGCCTGGGTCAGGCGGCGCGGGCGGGTGGTCCGTGGCTGTTCAGGATGCGCTGCTGGTCGGGGCTGACAGCCGTGACGGTGCCGTCGGGGTGCAGGGTGAGGTGCCAGCCCCAGCGGTGGATGGCGGTGAGGTGGTGGAAGGCGCAGAGCAGGATCAGGTTGTTCAGGCTGGTGGTGCCGCCCTGGCTTCGTGGTTTGACATGGTGGGCCTGGCAGGCGGCGGGGCGCTGGCGGCAGCCGGGGAACCGGCAGCAGCGGTCCCGGGCGATCACGGCGCGGCGCAGGTGATCGGGGATGGTCTTGGTGGCCCGGCCCACGTCCAGCGGCAGGCTGATGCTGCCGGCCGCGCCGTCCAGCAGGCCGGTGCGCAAGAACGCGGCCAGCCCGGCCGGCCCGGACAGCAGATCCGCGGCATGACGCAAGATCACCCGGCGGACCGCGGCGGCTTTCGGGGACTGCGGCCCGTACGGCGGCTGGCCGTACGGGGGCTGCGGTTCCGGCCAGGACGACAGGCCGAACCCGGACCCCGCGCCGGATCCGGATCCCGGGCCGTACCGGGCCAGCGCCGGGTCGTGGCTGAGGAGCGCGGCGGTGAGCTGGTCCAAGACGGCCGGGTCGACGTGCCCGGACACCACCGGCACGACCGTCGCGTCACAATCGCTGCCCGGCGCCGCGGCCGGCCCGCGCGCCGCCCACGCCGCCTCCGCGGCGCCGGCGCCGTCCAGGCCGCGGAGCTGATCCAGCGTCATATGCAGCTGAATCTGCGTCGGCTGCCCGGCCCGGTCCGGCACGCACCCGGAGGCGATCAGCTGCCGGCACGCTTCTTCCAGCCCGTCATGGTGGCGCTGGCCCTTAGTGCGGGTGTCCTCCGGGCCGGTTTTCTTGCTGAACGCGTCCAGCACCGCGTCCAGCGCAGCGGCGCACTGCGGAGTTAAGTCACCCTCGACCCGGCCCGCGTCATGCAAGGTCCGGTCCAGCCGCAGCCACCGATCCGCGAACCCATCATCGGCGTCGGTGTCGGGCTGCGCGCAGCGGCGCCGCATCTCCTCCGCCAGCCCGGCCAGATCCGCCAGCTCCGCGCCGCCCGCCGCGGCCGCCAGCAAAATCGCATCGGCGTCCGCCTGCTTACCTTCGGGGAGCTTGGCGGTCCAGGAACAGATCTCCCGCGCCCACGACGCCGAAATCTCCCCCGCCGCCAGCGCCTCCCCCACCGCCGGATGCGCGGCCAGCCGCCGCGCCCACCCGACCGCCCCGGCCGCCGCGCCGTTCGTGATCCGGGTCTGCCACCTAAGCCACGCCCTTGCCGTGCCCTGCCCGTCGTCCTCGCAGCCGCCGGAGGACATGAACGCGGCTAACGCCCCGGCCCGCGCCGCGGTATGCAGCGACTCAGCCCGCTCCAACCCGCGCAGGCACTCGGCCTGCGCCGCGGCCGGCAGCGACGCCATATCCGCCGACGCCAGGTACGCCAGCCCGGTCTGCGCCATCGCCACCGCCTCCGCCGCGCTCACCGGAACCCCCGCCGCCGCCGGGCGCGCCGCCGCTGGCGCCGCTGCGGGGGGCGCGGCGGGATCGGCGGCGGATCGGGGTGGCTGGCCGGGCAGGCACATCGCGGGCGGCACCTCCTTATTCGAATCTATGTTCATACACTAATCAACGGGTCTGACAAACAAGGCAGTACCAGCCGTCCGACGTAAATGCACTCGGCCAGTGGTGACCGGCGGAAGGAAACCAGCCCGGGGACCCCCGGAGCCTGCGTGCCAGGACGCTACGGGGACGGCCGCGGCGAAGCGAGCCGCAACGTGGCCCAACTCAGGTCTGAGGTGCATCTCCAGGCGGCGACCGCGTTACTTGACATAGGCGATGGGGATCACGGCCGGCGCCTCCGGCACGGCTTCGGAGTGGTAGTGGGCGCGGATGCCCTCGATGTAGCGATGGCACCGCTCGGTGAGTCCGTCGGCGGTCTGCATGCGGCCCTTGGTGACGAGGATGCCGAGGTCGGCACCGTGGAAGCGGAAATCACCGGGAGGGTAGACGCGCATGAAGAAAGCCTCGTTCTCGGTAGTGATCTCATGCCAGTCATTGCTGGCCCGGTCGAAGGTGAGCGTCCCGCCGTCGGACATATGCCAGGCGCCGGTGCGCGGCGCGGCCAGGATCCGCTCGACCGCGTCGCCTGGCTCTTTCATGATCAGCTGCGACCAGACGTCTACGGCCGCGAGGTCGCGCCAGCGCTCGTTGATCTCCTCCACATCGACCACGTAGTCGACGTCCATGAACTCCAGCAGGTGGAACAGGAACAGCGGCACGTCGGCGTACGCGCCGGCCGTGACATTGGTCATCGATGAGACCCCTGAGATCCGGGGGTTGAGCTCCCCCAGGTAGACCGCGCCGGTATCGAGGTCAACGAGCACGTCGATCTCCAGGAAGCCCCGGTACCCTTCCTGGGCGAGCCGGCTGCCCAGCTTGCGGACCAGCCCGATCGCGGTGGCCCGGTCAGCCTCGGACAGCGCCTCGGGGAACAGGTCATTTCCGCACCACCCGCCCTTGTACGGGGTGAGTTCCGGGTATCCGGTCAGGTCGGTCATGAACGGCCCGACGATCGTGCCGTGCCTGGTGATGCACGCCTCCACGGCCGCGGCCTTGTTGTTGATCCGCCGCATGATCTTGAGCTGCTGGCCGATGACGTCGGCCGCGCAGGAGTCCCAGTCCGGCTCGGACGCGATGAAGAACGTGGTCTTGCCCGAATCGCCGTAGGGAGTCTGCACGACCAGGTCACTGCCCAGCTCGGCGGCCGTCGCCAGCGCGGTGAGCTCGGCGTAGCTGGCGGCCTCGCCGAGCACGTTCGGTACTGACGGCGCGCCTGCCTCGTTGCCCAGCTGGGTAGTGACGATCTTCGAGTCCAGCCGGCGCCGCAGCGAGTCCGGCGGCAGGATCAGGTTGTATCCCAGCTCCTGGCAGATCTGCTCGGTCTCCTCGTCGAAGAACACCATCGCGATCATCGGCACGCCGCCGCGGCGGCGCAGGTGCTCCCGCACCTCCGCATCGCGCAGCAGATAGTTGTTGATCTGCTCGCTGGACTCGAATTCCACGTACGGGCGGTTCTCCGGAGTGAACACCCGGGGATGCTGGCCGTCCCACGAGTCGTAGTAGGCGATGTACTGGAAGTTGCGGACCCAGCGGTCGATGCCGAGCAGGTTGAACGCTGTCGGCCCGACAAAGTAGATCGGCTGGGTGTTGGTGCGGAAGAACGTGCGGATCTCCGGGATGCCGTGAAGCCGGCGGCCCGGCGGCGCGGCGGAGTCGGCTGGTGCGGCGGAGTCGGCTGGTGCGGCGGAGTCGGCTGGAGGTGTCGTAGCAGGCACGGAGGCTCCTTCGGCGCCGGAGATCCGCTGACGCTCGGAGCGCAGCGCGATCATGCGGATAGCGCCAGGCTAGGTCGCCAGTGGGCCGCCGTCGAGAAGGGCCCGGACCCCGGTTCCGCCGCCCCGCCCGCCCCGCGGGCCCGCCAGTGCCCCTGCGGCCCCGTTCGTCCCGTGCGTCAGACGACGTTCGTCCCGTGCGGGGACCGGGAGTCGCCACGGCGGCTCAGGCCGGATACCACCCCGGCCAGCCGGTGGCGGCCGTCGCCGGTGCGCTCCCGTCCGGCCAGCACTCCGCCGATCGCGTCCAGGGCGCGCAGCGTGTCCTGCAGGTAGGCCGGGTTCAGCGCCTGCGGCCAGGTGGAGAATTTCACGCAGACCGTCCCGGTGCGGCGGCTGACGTGCACCATCTGGCCGTGGATGCCGAGGCACAGCAGCACGTCGCCCTGCTCGCCGGGGCGGAACCAGAACTGATTGCGGTACCAGCCGCCGGGAAACACCGACTCGGCAGGCGATGCGGCAAATGCGGCCCGCACATCGGAGTCCACGGCCCAGCCTTGCCGCAGCCATTTCGCCCCGACGACGGTGCGCCTCCCCCCGGCGCCGTCCGGAACCGATCCCCCGTCCAGCAGCAGCTGACCGAACCGGGCCGCGTCCCGGGCGGTGGCGCACAGCCCGCCATCGTGCACGGCGGCGCTCAGGCCATCGTGCAGCAGGTCAGCGTCGTGCTCGGCGCCCATCGGCGCCCACACCAGCGCGGAAATAAGCTCGGCCATCGGCGCGCCCGCGGCTCGCTCGCACACCCAGCCCAGCACGTCGGTCTCGGCCGAGCGGTAAAGGAACCGCCGGCCGTGCGGCGCCTCGGCCTGGAGCGTGGCCAGGAACGGGTACAGCCCGCGGGCCTCGCCGCCCGGGCCGGGCCGCGGCCCGATCCAGTCGGCCAGCACCCGCACCTCGGCCTGCGGGCTGGCGTAGTCCTCAAGGAACCTGACCCCGCTGCGCATGTCCAGCACATGCCGCACCGTCGCGCCGGCGTAGCCGCTCGCGGCGAGCTCGGGCACATAGTCAGTGATCTCGTGATCGGCGTCGAGCTGGCCGCGCTCGATCAGCACGGCGGCCACGCAGCCCACCACCGACTTCGAGACCGACATCAGCGCATGCGGCCGGTCCGGTGCCCCCTCGGGGCCATACCACTCGCTGACCAGCTCGCCGTCCTTGAGCACCACGTACGCGTCGGTGAACGTGTCCTCGAACACCGCGCCCACCGTGCCGGCTGACCCGTCGATGCGGGTCAGGCCGATGCCGAGCAGGTCCGCGGTCGCGGCGGACGCGGGCAGCCCGCGAGCCGGGCCGGCACCGCGCGACACCAGATAGGTGGGCAGGATCTCGCGGATGTGCCAGTACGCCCAGCGGTTGAACGGCGGCTCCTGCCAGTTCTCGGCCGTGGCCGGCGCACCCTGGACCTGCGGGGCTCCTTCCAGCGGCATGAGCCGAATCCTAGCTGACGGCGGGCGCCGTATTTCCGGGCTGAGCGGGGGCCTGCTGACCGTCCGGTGCCCGGTCGGCCATCGGCCACCCGGGCCCGCCGGTTCCGGGCCGCGGCGCGCTCCGGCGGGTGGGTTAGGGTGCGGATCATGTCCCGAGATGGCGCCGCCACAGCCGCCTCGCGCCGCGGTGCGCCGGAACTCATGACCGGCTTCCCGCCGGAGCCGGACGCGCAGGTCACCCTGGCCAACTGGCAGGACCCGCCGTTCCACCGCTGGGCCTTCCGGCATATGCGCGAGCTCATTCCCAGTCAGCTCATCCCGGCCGGGGAGCCGGCCTCGCTGCCGGCGTCCGGCCGGCCGCTGGGGAACCCGCCGGTGGCCCGCATCGATGGCAGTACGGGCACTGTGGAGGATGTGCTCGCCGATACCTTTACCGATGCGCTGGTGGTCCTGCACGATGCGAAGCTGGTTACCGAGCGGTACGACGAGGGCATGACCGCGGGCACCAGGCACCTGCTCATGTCGGTATCGAAGTCGATCGTCGGGTGCGTGGCCGGCGTGCTGGCCGGGCGCGGCCTGCTTGATCCGGGGGCGCTGGTGACCAGCTACGTACCGGAGGTCAGCGCCTCGGGATACGCCGGCGCGACGATCCGCGACCTGCTGGACATGCGGACCGGAGTCCGGTTCCGGGAGACCTACACCGCGCCCGACGCCGAGGTCAGGGTGATGGAGCGTTCGATGGGCTGGCGCCCGGCGCGGGCCGGCGACCCGGTCGGCGCGTACCCGTACCTGGCCGGCCTCGGCACCGCCGGACCGCATGGCGGTGAGTTCACCTACCGGTCGGCCGACAGCGACATGCTCGGCTGGGCGTGCGAGCGGGTCAGCGGCACCCGGATGGCCGATCTCATCTCCGCCCTCATCTGGCAGCCGATCGGCGCCGAGCATGATGCCGAGGTCACCTGCGACCCGCTCGGTTCGGCCGTGCATGACGGCGGTATCTCGGCCACCGCACGCGACCTGGCCAGATTCGGGCAGATGCTGCTCGACGACGGGATGGCGCAGGGACGCTCCGTGGTGCCGGAGGCCTGGCTGGCCGACGCCCGCACCCCGGACGAGGGCGTTCGCGCGGCCTTCGCGGGCACCGACAATGAACCCGTCCTGCCCGGCGGCTGGTACCGGGACCAGTTCTGGTTCGTGCCCGGCCGCGGCGGCCCCATCCTGGTGTGCCTCGGCATCCACGGCCAGCTGGTCTACGTCAATCGCGCCGCCCGGACAGTGGTGGTCAAGATGTCCTGCTGGCCCGACGCGCAGAACGCCGCCTATCTGATCGACACGCTCCGGGCCTGCGGCGCCGTCGCCGCCGGGCTGTCGGCGGCCAGGAGCCAGCCGCCGGCATAGCCCGGCGGCCCGCTACGGCCGGCTCCGCTCGGTCAGACCGTAAGGCGCTCAGGCCGTAAGGCTCGGCTCGTCGGGTGCGGAGAGACTCAGTACCGCGCCGGCCACCGCCGGTGAGGCGCTGATCTTCGCCTCGAGCGCCCGCAGCCGGACGGCCAGGTGCGATTCGGTGTCGTCGCCGGTGAGATCGACGTCGCCGATGACCGAGACCATCCGCGGCCCGACGATCTCTAGCCGCAGATAGGTCACCCGGGCGACCTCCGGCGCGTCCAGCAGGGCCTGGATGGCGGCCGCGCGCACGCGGGGGTCGGCCTGCTCGCCGACCAGGAATCGCCGGTTGCGGTTGATCAGGACCACCGCGACCACCGCGAGCAGCACGCCGACCAGGATCGAGCCGGCCGCGTCCGGAACCGCCGAGCCGGTCAGCTGGTGGGCGGCCAGGCCCGCAGCCGCGATGACCAGGCCGGTCAGCGCCGCGGAGTCCTCGGCGAATACCGCCCGCAGGGTCGGATCGGAGGTGGCCAGGACGTGCTCGATCAGATCCCGCTGGAACGCATCGGCCTCGGCCCGGGCCTGCCGGACCGACTGCATGAAGGAGACGGCCTCCAGGACGAAGGAGATGGCCAGCACCGCGTACCCGAGGGCGAAGTGCTCGGCGGGCTCGGGGCTGATGAGTTCCTGGATGCCGCGGGCGACGGATACCGCCGCGCCCGCCACGAACAGCCCGAGCGCGGCGAACAGCGACCAGACGTAGGCCTCCCGGCCGTGCCCGAACGGGTGCGCGAGATCGGGCGGCCGCCGGGACCGGCGGTTGGCGATCATCAAGAAGATCCCGTTGCCGGCGTCCGCCCAGGAATGCGCCGCCTCGGCCAGGATCGATGCCGACCCGGTCAGCACCGCGGCGGCCGACTTCGCCAGTGCGATCAGCACATTGGCGCCGAAGGCGACCAGCACCGTCGTCACGCTCTCGGACCCGCCGGGACCATCTGAGCCCGGCACCGAGCTGAGCAGGTCATGGGATCCGCGGGCGGCCCCCTGCGCCAGCACCGGTGCCGGAGCCTGCTCGCCGTCCTGCTCGTGCGCCATCAGCCAGTGTTAACACATCGGCGCCGCACCAGGAACCGCGGCGGCGCGGAACCTTGGGCCGGATCCGCGTTTCCGGCGGCGGCCCGGCGCGGCCGGGCGCCGGGCCTGGGCTGGCGGTCAGGGCCGGCGGTCAGCGCTCGCGGCCGGGGCCGGCGGGCCGGGAATCGCGGCACTGTGTGATGCTGCAACCACGGCTGCCGCGATTCCCGAGAATCCCCGGAGGTGCCATGACCGGCCCGATCGCCCCGAGCCATATCCCGGCCGGCGCGACCCAGGAAGGCGACGGGATCCTGACCGGCAACGGGCCGGTCCGGGTGGATGCCTTCATCGACTTCCTGTGCCCGTTCTGCAAGCAATTTGAGCTGTCCTCGGGGCCGGCGCTGGCCGGCCTGATCGCTGACGGGCAGATTAGTCTCGTCTACCACCCGATGAACTTCCTCGACGAGGCGTCGACGACGAGTTACTCGACGCGCGCCGCCGCGGCGTCCGGCTGCGCCGCGGACCAGGGACGGTTCCTTGAGTACTCGCGCGCGCTCTTCGTCAGCCAGCCGCCCGAGGGTGGGGCGGGGCTGAGCGATGCTGAGCTGGCCGGCCTCGGCGATGCCGCCGGGCTGGACGGAGCGGCGTTCGCGGCCTGCCTGTCCGACGGGCCGTATCTGGACTGGCCGTCGTACGTGACCGAGCGAGCCACCGCCCTCGGCGTCAGCGGGACGCCGACCGTCCTGGTCGGAGGCACAGCGGCCCGCCCAGACGCGCGAGCCATCACCGCCGCGGTGGCTGACCTCATCGCCCGGTGAGGGCCAGCACGGCCTTGACCCGCCGGGCGAAATCGCGCGGGCTGAACGGCTTGACGATGTAGTCGTCCGCTCCGGCGGCGAATCCGGCCGCGATGTCAGCTTCCTGCGCGGCGGACGTCAGGATGATGACCCGGACGGCCGCGGTGGCCGGGTCGCCGCGGAGTTCCCGGCATACGTCCAGGCCGGACATCCCGGGCATCATGATGTCAAGAACGGCCAGGTCAGGGGGATGCTCGCGGGCGCTGGCCAGGGCCGACAAGCCGTCGCCGAACCCGCTGACCTGGTGGCCGGCCTGCTCCAGCTTGAAGGTCACCAGAAACCGGATGTCGGCGTCATCTTCGGCCAGGAGAACCGTGGCCATCCTTCTCCCCCCGCGGATGTTCCGCTGCGGCCGGAGCGAGGCCTGCCCCGTGCCGGTGCCGCTCGCGGCCGCAGCGCCGCCGTCGCAGTTCGATACTTTGTGTAAGGTAAATTTAACTCACAGTAAGACGCCGGCGTTCAGGCCCTCGCCCGCGGCCAGTCGGCCGCTGGCGCGCATCAGTCTCTCAGGAGAGTTGCGATGGTCAAGGCCAGGCTGCGGCCACCGCGGCGAAAGGAGCGCGAACCCCGGCGCGAGCTCGAGCTCACCTGCATGAGCAACCTGCTGTGCACGGCTCAGGAGCGGGTGTACTTCAAGGACCTGCTGAGCCGGTTCCTCCTGGTCAGCGCGGGCTGGATCGCCGCGTACGCCCCGGGCCGCACCGCCGAGGAGCTGATCGGAAAGACGGACTTCGATGTCTTCAGCGACCAGCACGCCTCCGCTGCCTTGGCCGATGAGCAGCAGGTTATCCGCACCGGCGAGCCGATCGTGGGGAAGGTGGAGCGGGAGACCTACAGCGGCCAGGCGGACGCCTGGGTGTCGACCACCAAGATGCCGCTGCGGGACTCCGGCGGCCGGATCATCGGCACCTTCGGGATCTCCCGCGACGTCACGGCGCAGGTCCGGGCCGAGAACGCGCTAGCCAGGCAGGCTCTCGTGCTGAGCACCCAGAACGAGCGCCTGCGCGAGCTAGACCGGCTGAAGGACGAGTTCATCGGCCTGGTCTCGCACGAACTGCGGACGCCGCTGGTCTCCATCATCGGATACATCGAGCTGCTCCGGGAGCAGGGAGCAACCGGGCCGAACGCCGGCCAGTTCGCCGAGGTGATCGACCGGAACGCGCAACGCCTCCTGCGCCTCGTCGGTGACCTGCTGTTCCTCTCCCGGATCCAGTCGGGACAGATGGCCATGGAGTTCCGCAGCGCAGACCTGGCCGGCATCGCCGCCTGCGTGGTGGAGGAGATGCGGCCCGAGGCGCAGCGGAAGCACGTCAGCCTGACGCTCCGCGCGGCCGCTGCTCCCTGCCTCGCCGTTGACCCGACCCGGATCGCGCAGCTACTCGGCAACCTCATTTCCAATGCCGTGAAGTTCACCCCGGACGGCGGGAGGGTCGAGATCAGGGTCGGCCTGGAAGGAGACCAGGCCGTGCTCGCTGTCGCCGACACCGGTGCCGGCTTTTCCGCCGCCGACCGGGAGCGGATCTTCGAGCGCTTCTTCCGCACGGCGATCGCCACCCGGCAGGCGGTCCCGGGTACCGGCCTGGGACTGACCATCACCAAGGCCATCGTGGATGCCCACCACGGCACCATCGCGGTGGACAGCGACGAGGGGCGCGGAAGCACGTTCACGATCTGCCTTCCGCTGCGGCACCGGCCCGTTCCCGGCTGAGCAGGTCCGGCCGCACGCGGGCACCGGGAAGGCCCCTGTGCCCCACCGGCATCATCAGGCCCGTCCAGGCTCGTTGATCACGGTCACGGCTTCGAAGATCGGTCACCCGACCGATGTCTTGCTCTGAAAATTGCAGGAGATTTGTCATGCAAGAACCGGCACGGTCCCGTGTCAACGGTTTGATCGGGTCTGGCCCGGGCTGGAGCGCAGGATGGCTCGCGCTCCCGGACCAGCTCAACCCGGCCTAGCAAGGATGCCAGATGGACACCATGACGCCTATCCGCCCGACCGTGCGAGCCCCGCGCAGCATTTCGCTGACCGCGGGACCGGCCGCGGCGGCGGAAGCCCGCCGCGAGGTCGAGGCGGCCATCTGCGCCTTTGACGTCCCGATCGACGCATCCGTCGCGGTCCTGCTCACCAGCGAACTGGTGACCAATGCCATCATGCACGCGACGGGCGGGGCCGCGCTGCTCGTCGTCACCTGCGCCTGCGGCCAGTTACGCGTTGATGTCCACGACACGTCGCGCTCGCTGCCGGTGGCGGCGGACGCGCCGGCCGACGCGGAAGCCGGACGGGGCCTGATGCTGGTCGCCAGCCTGTCGACTGAGTGGGGTTTTTACCGGACCCCGGCGGGCAAGGCCGTGTACTTCACGCTCGCGTTCGATTCCGATCCTGACGAAGCCAGCGACCGCACCCCGCTGCGCGGTCACAGTCGTGTCCGGTAGATCGTGTGAGGCCCCCCCGGAGATCTACCGGACACGCTTTGCGCACCATCGCGCCGCCATCACCTCGGCGCGATGGTGCGCAAGGCAGCCGCACCGGCGATGCCGGCCCGGCACGCTCACGTTCCATGCCCAGCCCGACGAAGCCAGCGACCGCACCCCGCTGCGCGGTCACAGTCGTGTCCGGTAGATCGTGTGAGGCCCCCCCGGAGATCTACCGGACACGCTTTGCGCACCATCGCGCCGCCATCACCTCGGCGCGATGGTGCGCAAGGCAGCCGCACCGGCCATGCCGGCCCGGCACGCTCACGTTCCATGCCCAGCCCGACGAAGCCAGCGACCGCACCCCGCTGCGCGGTCACAGTCGTGTCCGGTAGATCGTGTGAAGACCCCTGGAGGAGGTCTGCCCGACACACCTTGCGCGCCATCGCGCCGCCGATCACCTCGGCGCGATGGTGCGCAAGGCTGCCTCGCGGGCGATGTCGGTACGCGAGTGGACGTCGAGCTTCTTCAGGATGTGGGAGACGTGGGTAGCGACGGTCCGCCGGGACAAGAACAGCTTGGCGGCGATCTCCGGGTTGGACAATCCCCCCTGCACGAGCGCGGCGATCTTGGTCTCGGCCGGCGTCAGGCTGTCCCATCCGGTCAGCGCCCGGCGGTGCTTCGTGCGCGGGCCGCGGCGGATGCCGTGAGCGCGGAACCTGGCCTGTAGCCGGGCGACATCCGCGGCGGCACCCAGCGAGGCATAGATCTCCACGGCACCGGTGAACGCGGCCCGGGCCTGGTCACGGTCGTCAGTGCCGACGAACTCCCCGGCGGCCGCCTCCAGCGCCTTCGCGCGCAAGAGCGGCCGGCTGGCGTCGCCATATCGCTCCGCCGCCCCGAGCAGCCGGGTGGCATCGTGATCCAGCAGGCCGCCGCAGTAGAGCGCGTTCGCCTGCCGGTGCGGGATCTGCGATTCAGCAGCGAGTGCGGCGGCGTGACCCGCGAGGTTCTTCGCCGTGTCCAGGTCGCCGATCGTCATGGCCAGGCGGACAGCGTCCGGGAGCAGGTCCTCGCTCTCCTCAAGTTCCTCGGTGCTATCGGCGAACCCGGCGGTCAGTACGCCAAGCGCCTCCGGCAGCGCGTCGCCTTGCTCGCAGTCCAGGCTGCGGGCGAGCGCTAGCGGGCCGATAACCCGGTTTCCGGCCTGCTTGGCATGCGGGACGGCGGCGGCCAGGCGGCGGCGCGCGGCGGCGATCTCGCCGCGGTGGAAACAGATCACGGCGGCGATACCGAGATCGTTGCAGGCCGCGGCGGGCTCCTTCAGGCCCTCGTGCTGGACCTCCACCTCAGCCAGCGCATCGTCCCATAGCCCGGTGTCGAAGAGCAGCTGGCCCAGGGCGGCATGCGCCTGAGCCAGCCGGATCGCGGCGCCGACCTGATCTGCGAGTTGCCGGGCCTGCCGGGCCGCCGCGAAGGCCTCCTCGTACTGGTCCAGGTAGCCCAGTACGACGGCCTGGTTGATCTGCAGCAGCAGCCGCAGGTCGGTTAGCGCCGGATCGGCCTGGGTCACGGCCAGCGCCCGGTCGAACAGGGCCAGCGCGTCAGCCATCTGCCCTTGCACCGTGGTCACGATGGTCAGCACGTGCAGGGCCCAGCCCATGGCCCAGTTGTCCGCTGCCTCCGATGCCGCCGCGAGCGCAGTGGCGGCGACCCGGCCGGCCTTCTCGACCTCGCCGAGGTTGCTGTGCGTCCGCGCCGCGAGCACGAGCAGCCGGGCGCGGTGCCGGGCCGAGATCCCGGGCGCGGCCAGCGCCCGGTCCAGCGTGGCCAGGGACTCCGCGGACCGGCCGGCCCGCAATGCTGCACTGCGCCAGCGTCCAGTGCAGGTCAACGAGAAGATCCGGGTCGACGACATGCACCAGCGCGTGGTTCGCCACCTGCTCCGCCCCGGCCACGTCGCCGACGCGGTAGAGAGCGTCAGCGAGCCGGCCCACCAGAGCGTCATGCTGGGCCGAGCCAGCCGGGGAGCTCGCGACGGCCTGGCGGAGGAGTTCGGCCGCGACCCGGGGGGCCCGGCCGACCAGGAGCTCCGCCGTGCGGGCCAGCCAGCCCAGTATCCACTCATCCATCGGCTCGGCCTTGCCGCCGGATCCGTCAATGGACGCAAGCAGCTGCCGGGCCACCCGGTCCGCGGGCGCGCCCGCCTCAGCGAGGGCGCGCGCCGCATCGCGGTGCCAGGCGGCGCGCACCGGCACCGGTATCACGTCGTAAAGCGCCGCCCGGATCATCGGATGCCGGAACCCGAGACCATTGCCGGACTCGGCCAGCACGCCGGCGGCGCGGGCCCCCTCAACGGCCGGGACCAGGTCGGCCACGCCGCGACCCAGCACGGTCGCCAGGTCCGGGACGGCAAAATCCACGCCCAGCAGCGCGGCCGCCCGCAGTACCTCACGCACCGACCCGGAAACGAAGCCAAGGCGGTCCGCGATGGCCGCCGACAGGGAGCCCGGGACGGGACCGCTGGTCAGCTCGGCGGCTCCCGCGTCGGTAATGGTCAGGCTGGAGCCGCGAGCCAGCGCGGCGACCAGTTCGGTGACGTAGAGCGGATTGCCCGCGGCGCCGTCAGCGAGCCGCAGCAGCTTGCCGTCCGGCCGGCCGCCGGCCAGGGCCGCGACCAGCTCGGTGACCGCCGCCGGGGCCAGCCCGGTGAGCTGGAGCCGGGCCGCGTCGCCGACCGCCCGCCGCAGCGCCAGCAGGTCATCTCGTTGCGGCACCGGCCGCATCATCCCGACCAGCAGCAGCGGCGATTGCCGCGCCGACTTGGCCAGCCGGCCCCACAGCGTGACGCTGGCCTGATCTGCCCACTGGAGATCGTCGATGACCAGGACCGTCGGCCGCTCGGCGCACTGCTCGGCGATGAGCGCCAGCAACTGCTCGGCCAGGGCAGCCGACATGTCCGTGCCGCGATCGGCGGTGAGCTCGCCGCGTAACAGCCGGAGGATCGTGTTCCGCCGGGGATTCGCGGAGGGCTCGCGCACCCGCAGCCCCTCAAGCAGCGGCAGCAGCGGTAACGCCTGCCCCAGTTCGTCGCCGGCGCCCCAGAAGACCTGGCAGCCGGCCTCCTCCGCCCCGGCCAGCGCCGCCCGCACCAGCGCGGACTTGCCGATTCCCGGCTCGCCCTCGATTAGCACGGATCCGCCCTGCCCCCCGGCCACCTTCCGCATCAGCCCGGCCAGCATCGCTAGCTCGCTGTCGCGGCCTATTAGCGCGCCGGCCAGGGTCACGGTGGGCACGGAGCGAACCCTACTACTAGAACATTAGGGATACAAGCGATGTTTTCGGACAATCACTTAACGGTCTGGGGTGTCTTCTGATAGTAATGGCATTACTGGCGTCCCGCTCGCGCAATGAAAGTTGCGCCGATCCTTTCAGTGCACGGACGCGCTAACATTCTTCCGCATGAAGACGTGAATGTTTCCGGCAAGAAAACGCCGACATTTGCCGCACAGATTTCACCATTAAAAAATGCTAGATAATGGTCTACCATGGCGCATAAAGTAATGGCTAACCGGGAACCAACTCGGCATGACGTAGAACCGCCGGGCAGGCTGGCAGGATCGCGACCACGAGCTGCTGGCCTCGGGAAAGGCCATGGAGGAATCATGTGCACCGTGCGAGCTATCTTTATTTCCGCCATCCTGTCGCTCGGGTTGGCCGGACCAGTTCTGGCTAGCCCAGCAATGGCCTCAGCGGCCACGCATGCTTCCGCCGTCCACGTGCATGCAGCCGCCTCCGGCTCGCCATACGGCATTCTTTTCCACATGTGAAATAAGCTAGCCTCGGGCTGGCGGCGGCGCGGATCTATCCAATCCCGCGGGCGACCGGGCCGTTATCCGCGGCCCGGTCAGTCCGTTGCGGCAGGCGTAACCACCGCCGTCGCCCGGGCCTGTCGCGGACTCCGGTAATGTCCGGGCAAAGTGGCTGGCATAGCTATTCACAACCGCCTCCTGCACCACACGCGGCACCGTAATCTCAGCATTGGCAATTACTCGGCGGCAACCGCGGTCCAGGCCAATGGGGACACGGCGCATCAGCGGGCGCGTGCACGGCCGGCTACCGCCGCCTGGAAACAGCATGGCCCCGGTCGAGCCGTGGGCTTGCGCTGGCCGGCGTCTCTCTCCACCCCCGGCCATCGCCAGGCCGGTGGCCGTCTCGGCGCGGGCCAGCCCGGGTCATAGTCAACCCGCCGCCCCGTCATGATCAGCCCGCTACCCGGTCAGATCAGCCCGCCGCCCAGTCGTGATCAGCCCGTCTGGGTCAAGCCCATTGGCCGCCGCTGCCGGACGGAGCCGGCCGCTGCTGCACGCCGGTGACCCAAGCCCGCCGGGAATGGGAGCGGCGCGGCGCGGCCGCGAGGGTCCGGTCCTGGTGTTCACGCCGGGCGAGTGGAGTGCATTCCTTGGCGGAGTGCAGAACGGAGAATTCAATAGCTTCGGGTGAAAAATGACCGCTATGGAGCAAAGTTCCGTAGCGGCCTGCTCAGGCTAGCCCTCGGGCAGAATTCAGGCGAAGGCCCCTCCCATCGCTGAGGGGCCTTCGCTTTCGTTGTGCGTGATGGCCGCGGCTGGTCATCACACGGCGCTTGACTGACTTGTCGTCACCTGCTCAAGCCCGCCGTGATCTTCGTCTGGCACCAGGCGCGGACCCGGCACCTGGGCTGACTGGACCGGGATCGGCGGCTGGGTGGCCGGGCGGCCGGTATCCAGGTCCAGGAGGCTGCGGGGGCCGGCGGGCGAGGGCTGCGCGCGGTCGCCGTCTCGCGATAGGCGCAGGCTCCGGAGCGCGCGCCGGCCTCCGCGCCGCACGATCTCGGCGGCCAGGTGGGAGGCGGTTACCTCGCAGGTGGCCGCCTCGGTCGTCTGGCCGCCCGCTCCGCCGGCCAGGAACGCCCCGATGACGGCCTGCGCGGCCGCCCCGGCCGGGATCAGCGGCTCGGCGGGCCGGCTGTCCGCCGTCAGCTCGGGCAGGCCGGAGGAGAGGCTGCCGAGCGTGGAGATATCGCCGATGACCCTGACGCCGAGCGCCGAGATGTTCTCGGCCGTCTCGGCGCCGATCTCGGCCGCCCGCTCCAGCGCCCACCGGGGAGTCGCGATCTTCGGCTCATCCGCGGCCGGCTGCCGGGCCTCCTTCAGCTGCTCGACGGCGCCGTACCGCATGAACTTGGAATAGCGGCCGCCCGGCCACTCCTGGCGCTTGAACTCCTCGTTGAGCAGCCGCACAAGCTCGGCCTCGCCGAGGGTGAGAGACCGGTTCTGCACTCCCTCTTCGGGGATCAGGAAACCGCCCGGCAGCCCGAGCAGCGACTCGAACGCGCGCAGCAGCGCCATCCGGTCCGACTCGTTCACCATGATGACGGTGACGCTCTGCGCACCTACCGCCTGCGCCCACCGGGCGACAAGCTTGTCGTGCCGGTGGCGATACCAGAAGTTGGGCGTCGGCGTCCGCGGCGGCTGCGCGAGCGTCCCCTCCAGCCACTCGAGGTAAGGCATCCGGAGACCGTTCTGCAGGTACTGCTGCCATTGCGAGGGCAGCAGCCGGGCCAGCGCGCGCAACGTCACCACGACATGCACCCGGGGGCCGCCCAGCTCCCCGGTGACGCGGCGGATCACGCGCTCGGTCGCGTCGGCGAAGAACTCGCTGCTCACGACGACGCGCTGGTCGCCCGCGGCGCAGACCTCGCGGACCAGCCTGTCCCAGTCGGCCATGCCGGGCTGCGGCCCGCCCAGCAACGGCGGCCGGCCGGTGACCGCCAGCGCGGGCAGCAGCGCCTGCCGGCCGGGCCAGGCGTAGACCACGCCCTGGCTCGGCCAGCCGCTCGCGGGCCAGGTGAAAAGCACCCTGCACGGCGGTCGTCCCGGTCTTGTGCGGGCCGATGTGCAGCAGGCGGACACCGGGCTGAAGCCGCAGGTCGTCCGCCATCACCGCTGATCCCTCCCGGAGTGCCGAGGGCCCGCCCCTGACCAGTAACCGCGGACCGCTCGATCACGGCAGTATAGGTAAAGGGAAAGCAACAGGAGGCTAAACGCAGCACATTACGCAGATAACGGTCTGGTCAGCGGATGATCACGGTCTGGTCAGCGGAGCCGCCGTCTCAGCGGACCTGACCGGCTCCATGGGCGGAGAGCCATCCGGACCTGGAAGCGGCCGCACGCGGACGCGGCCGCAGGCTCAGATCATGCCCCTGGCCGGCGCCGCTTACCGGCGTCGGCGAGCGCAGGCCAGATAGCGCTTACGGGCGCTCGCGAGATAGCGCCTTTGGCGCTCGCGAGACGGCGATTCCCGGGGACGACAGTGCAGCGCGCCACCTCTTTTCGCCCTCGGCGGTCACTCGCTGACCGCAACCAGATTCGTCGCCCGCATCGCTGACACCTACGGCGTGAGCCTGCCGGTTCACCACGTCTTCGCCGGGCCGACGATCGCGGAACTGGCCGAGGTTGTCTCCGCCGACCCTGATTTCGGGCTCGCGGCGGGCTCGTCCCGACACGCCGAACTGGACGCGCTCAGCGACGAGGACCTGGACGAGCTACTGCGCGCGGCGCTGGCCCAGCGCAACCGGCGCAACGCGATCACGGGCGGCCCCGATTCGTAACGCGCCCGCAGCGGCCGGCCGGGCCGGCCGGCCTGATCGTGGCGAGGGTTCACCCTGATGCTTTCCGGGATGCACACCAGGGTGCGAATCGGGGTTGATCCGGATCGACGGGAGTATCCGCCGGCGGCAGTCTTGAACCATGAACGCGACCACCGCAGGCGGTCGCAGCCTGGATCGCCGGCCGCCAGGACCGCTTCCGCGGATCCCTGGCCCGCGACCGGCCGGACCTGAACGGAGACCGATTACCATGCCCGGCATCATCGCCCTCGTCCTCATCGCCCTGGTGGCCCTGACCGTCCTCAGCTTCACCGCGCACCTCCTGTTCTCCCCCTGGGTGCTGGTGGCCATCGGCATCCTGGTCTGGATCAAGTTCCGCCCGCGCCGCTCGCACCAGTAGCCCGGTGGCGGGCCGCGATGGACGCGATCGCCCGGGTGGCGCTGACGGCGAAGCCCGGGTACGCCCGCGCCGGGGCGCAGCGGCTATCCTCGCCCGATGAGCAATGCCACGCCCGCACCGCCCACCGCAGATCTGCGCCTTGTCGTCGGCTATGACGGATCTCCGCCGACCAGCCGGGCGCTTGACGCGGCAGTCAACCTGCTGCAGGGTCGGACGGGCCGCATCGAAGTGGTGTACGTGGCGCACGTATCCAGCGTCGCCGCGCTGTCACCCGGTGCCATCGCCGAAATAGAAACGACCTTCGACGAGATCGAGCAGGAGCTTCGCACCGCGGTCGGCGAGCAACTGCGCGGACGCCAGGAGAACTGGGGCTTCGAGCGGCGCCAGGGCCTGGTCGCGGAAGAACTGCTCGCGGCGGCCAAAGATATCGGCGCGGCCGAACCCCAGGCCACCGTGGTCATCGTGGTCGGGAGTTCGTCCCTCGTCGCGCACCGCATTGTCGGTTCGGTCGCCGTCAGCCTGGCCCGCCATTCACCGGTGCCCCTCATCATCGTGCCCTAGGGCTCGCCGCCGACCACCAGCACGAGCTTCCCGCGCACGTGACCGTCCTCGCTGGCGCGGTGCGCCGCCGCGATCTCGGCGAGCGGGAAGGCCTGCGCGACCGGGAGCGAGAAGCGCCCGGACTCGATCAGCTCGCCGATGTCGTCGAGCGCGCGGAGCGCGCGGCCTGCGTCCCCGCTGCTGAACCTCACCCCGTGCTGCTGCGCGCCACCGAAGTCGGCGATCGTCACGACGTGCTCCGGGCCGCCCGCGAGCTCGATGAGCTCGGGCAGGACGCCGCTCCCGGCGACGTCGAGCGCGGCGTCGACGCCGTCCGGCGCGAGCGCGCGAACCCGCCCGGTGAGGCCCTCGCCGTAGCTGACGGGCTCGGCCCCCAGCGAGCGAAGGTACTCGTGGTTGGCCGGGCTGGCGGTGCCGATCACGCGCGCACCGCGCGCCACGGCGAGCTGAACCGCGGCGCTGCCGACGCTTCCGGAGGCACCGTTAATGAGCAGCGTGCTGCCGCTACCGACGCCGAGCTGGCCGAGCGCGCGCGTGGCCGTCTCGATGGCGGCCGGCAGCGCGGCAGCGCCGGGGAAGTCAAGCGACGGCGGGATCGGCGCATAGTAGGACAGCACCGCCAGCTCGGCCTGGGCCGCTCCGTCGGCGGAGAAGCCGAACACGCGATCGCCGATGGCCACGTCCGCAACCCCCTCGCCGAGCTCATCGACGACGCCTGCCGCCTCGTGGCCCATGGTCTGCGGGAGCTCCCCGTCCATCAGGCCCTGGCGCTTCTTCCAGTCGCTCGGGTTGAGGCCGGCCGCGCGCACCGCAATCCGGACCTGGCCGGGACCTGGATGCGGATCGGGGAGATCCACGATCTCGAGGACCTCCGGGCCCCCGAACTGGCTGAAACGAGCTGCCTTCAACATTCGCTCCGATCTCGGCTCAGGGTCGCTGGCCGCCCCGCTGGGCTGGGGCCGGTCACCCGGGATCGGGTCCGACGTTGTGATCCAGCCATTGGTGCAGCGGCGCAGCGGTGCGCAGGAAGCCGGCCACCTTGCCCTTGGCCTTCGCCGTATGCAGCCACGGCGCCACCGGCCAGCGCTGCCAGCAGATCAGGCCCTTGTACCGGAGCAGCTCGATCCGGGGATGGTCCCTGGGGTACCCGCGTGGGGCGCTCTTGAGGGCCTGGCCGCCACCGACCTCGAACCCTTCTGCCCGAAGCCGCTGCACCACCCGCGCCAGCCCGGCGCCCTCGGCGTCGCCGGCCACCGCATCGCGGTAACGGCCCAGCTGGGCGGCGGACATCATGAAGTAGCCAGTGCCGGCCGTCAGCCCTTCCGCGCTGAAGTTCACATACCCGCCGCGGTCCATGGTCGCGTAGATCACGGTCTTGTACGGGGACTTGTCGGCCCGGAACCGTATATCCCGGTAGGGCCGGGCGATCCGGCCCGGGCCGAACTCCGCGCTCAGCTCGCTGAGCAGTTCGGCCATCGGCTCGCGCACCGACGCCTCATAGAGCGTTTTGTGCGCGGTCCAGTACGCCTTGGTGTTGTCATCCTGAAGGCCCCGGAAGAACTCCACGGCCTCGGCCGGCCATCCCGAGAACCCCACGTGCACCAGCCTAACGACGACTCGCCCGGGAGCGGGCGCTGGGCCGCTACCGTTGCGACGTGGATGGCGAAGGCGCGGGGCGGGGCTTGCCGGGCGCGACAGTGCGGGCCAGGATCCCGAGCGTGGCCCGCAGCGCGCTCTCCGGGATCACCGGGAAGATGGCGGCATCCTTCCAGCTCTGCTCGGCCGCCGACCAGTCGTAGTAGGACGTCACGAGCGTGCCCGCCTCGATGGGCTCGAGCCGGTAGCCGTACACGTGGCCGAGATCCAGCTGGCCGTGGACGGTCCAGGCAATTTCCTGATCCGCCTCGAACGTGACGATTTCGACGGTGACGTCGTAAAGGCCGAGGGGATAGTCGTTGAGTGCCGCACGGTCCATGTGCACGACGAAGGTATCTCCGGCCTTAGCCACGATGCCGCCGCTGGCCTCCATCAGCATGCCGGAGCTGTCGATGGCAACGTGCCCCCGGGGATCCCTCAGCACAGCGAAAATCTCGCCCGCTGATGCAGCCACTGCGCGCTGTACCTCGAGTCGTTCCGGCATGTGGCGATTGTTGCACCCGGCTGGCATGGGCGGTGATGGCAGGGATTGGCTCAGGCCTGGTCGTTCGGAGCAAGGGTGACACGGTCCGGGAGCATGGAGCGCGCGTCAGCGGCGGAGAATGTCGCGGAGGTGTTGCACGGGCCATCGCCGGTCGAACAGCGTCGGGTCGCCGGGGTCCTCGGCGCGGAGGTGCTCGATCAAGGTCACGTAGTCGTCGAGGTCGAGCGTCCTGATCAGGGCGAGCAGGTCGGCCGCCTCGCCGGTGACGGGCGCGGTCGGTGCGACGAGCCGGTCGTAGAGTTCCACGACCTGGTGAATCATCGCCAGGTGGCGCGGGCCGGGCTCGACCGAGGGGAAGTTCGTCGCGGCGAAGTCCTCAGTGAAGACGATCGGCTCGACCGCCAGCGCAGCTGCTCCGTCGCGCTGGGCGAGATGGATGAGCAGCTCGACGTCGAAGGTCTCGTTGAAGGACGTCATCTGCCGGATGGCCGGGCCGAGCGCGGCCGCGTCGAAGGCCTTGAAGCCGGCCTGGGTGTCGAGCACCTGGGCCAGCGGCGGGATGAGCAGGGCCCGGACGAAATGGCGGAACAGGACGATGATCTTGTCGGGCTTGTCACCGGTGCTGTGCGGCTCGGTGACCGGCCCGTCGGCCCGGACCAGCACCGCCCCGTCGATCCCGTAACGCTGGCCGAGCGCGCCCACCACCAGGTCAGTGGCCACCACCGGCGCTGCCAGCGAGCCCAGCTGGGCCAGGTTCGCGGACAGATCCGCGTCGGTGTAGCAGACCACGTGCCGGCCGGCGCCGTCTTCCCCCGCCGGGCCCGTCGTGACCGCGGCGGCCATCCCGGCCAGTATCGATCCGCCCTTGCGGGACTGCCCGGTCGAGGTCAGCCGGTCGAATGCGGGGCTGATCGAGATGTCGCCCCCGATCACCTCAGCCAGCCTGAGCACCCTTACGCTGCGGTGACCTTCCCCCGGGTAGCCCTCGGCCGTCGCGATGTCCGTCATGAGGTCGGCACTCGAGGGCCGGTCCGGGCATCCGTCATCGACGGCGATGATGCTCCACGTGACGCCGGGCAGCCCGCCGGTCAGCCAATCGAGCTGGCGGACCTTGGCCCGGACGAAGTCCTCCCCGTGCGGGTGCGCGGCACGGGGGACCATCCGGCCCGTCTCGCCGTACATGGCCCACACCACGGTCAGCTGGATCGGCCCGGTGAGCTCGCTCAGCCGCCGCCGCGAACGAGCGGCAGCATTCGCTTCGGCCGCCACCGCCGGCCCGTGGCGGCCCGCGGCACGCTCCGCCGCCGCGCCGCCCTCGGCCAGGGCGGAGGCCACGTCGAGCACCGCCTGGTTCTGAGCAGAGTCCGTGAGGTCGCGCACGGGCCCTAACGCCTTGTTCATAGCCCGAGGATGCCAGGCCCCCGGCGGCCCCTGCCCCCGGCCCCCGGCCGGCCGCCGCCGGCCGGGCGAGCCCGCCGCGGCGACGGCGAACCGATACTGACCGGGCTCGCCCTGGCGCCCGCGCCCGGACGGTAGGTTCGGCTGGCATGACGAGGATGCGGGCAGTGATTGTCCCCGCCGTGCTCGCGGCTGCGCTCGCGCTGGCCGGGGCCGGCTGCGCCGGCCGGGCCCCGGCCGTGGCGCCGCAGCGTCCGGCCGGCTCGCCGGCGCTGGCCGGCCCGCCGACGGCCGTCCCGTCCCGCCAGCACCAGCGCTCGCAGGTGTTCACCGCGAAGGTCTCCCGGATCAGGCATCGCTCTCAGCTGAGGTATTCGTGGCATCCCGGCTGCCCGACCGCGCCGTCGGCGCTGCGGCTGATCACCATGACCTACCGCGGGTTCGACCACCGGGTCCACACGGGCCGGCTGGTGGTGAATGCCGCGGTCACCGGCAAGCTGATCCTGGTCTTCCGCAAGCTGTTCGCGATGCGCTATCCGATCCGCAGCATGGTGCCGGTAGACGCCTTCCACGGCTCGGATTTCGCGTCGATCCAGGCGGACAACACGTCGGCGTTCAACTGCCGCGACGCCACCGGCTCGTCGAGCTGGTCCGAGCATGCCTACGGCCTCGCGGTCGACCTGGACCCATGCGAGAACCCGTACGTCGCCGCCGACGGCTATGAGGCGCACCGGCGCTGCCGCATGTATGTCGACCGGAGCCTGCCCGATCCAGGGGTCATTCACGCGGGTGACAAGGTGGTACGCGCGTTCGCCTCGGTCGGCTGGGGCTGGGGCGGCACCTGGCTGGGGGCCCGTGATTACCAGCACTTCTCGGCGAACGGCCGGTAATCCGCCGTCGGCGACCGGCACGGCCCTCCGGCCGGCCGGGCGGGTCAGACAGCCGGCGCTTGAGCCACCGGCCGGCCGTAGGTCACGGCCTCGCGCACCTCCCGGGGCAGCGACTGGGCGAGTTCCGCGTCGGGCTGGGCGCCGAGCGAGTCGTTGATCGTGGAGAACGCCAGGCGGAGGGCCACGAAGGCGGTGATGGCGAAGATCTGCCCATCGTCCAGCCCGGTGTCGCGGAGAGCCTGGATGTCGGCGGGCGTCGTCGCGTTCGGGTCCCGGGCGACCTTCCGGGCCCATGCGGCGATGGCCTTCTCCTGATCCGTCAGCCCGGCGTCGCTGGCGGTAAGGACCCCCGCCGCCAGAGCGGCGTCAGACGCTTTGCCCAGCTTCCCGCCCCAGGCCAGCGAGCAATACGAATCACCGAGGGCCGAGGCGGCCGCGGCCACCAGGATCCCGCGCTGGCGGAAGCTCAGGCCGCTCGGCTTGAATGCCTGAGACATCAACCCGAACAGCCCATTCACGGTATCCGGCTGGTGCGCCCACAAGCGAGTCACGTTCGCCACATAGCCGTCGTCTTTGAGGTCGTCGTCGTAGAGCGCCCGCACTTGCGGAGACACCGGGGGTTCGCGGAGAAAGCTGCCGGTCATGCGCGTTCGGCTCCTTCGGGTTTGCGGGCCAGGTAGCCCACCACGTTGATGTCGGCCCGCAGCGGCAGGCCATCCCGCAGCTGCTGCCGGGCCAGCTCGACGGCGGCGCGATGGAACTCAGCCTCGCCGACGTTCTGGATGGCCTCATAGGCCGGGCCGGAAGAGGCCACCGCGCGCGCATACAGTTCTGGATCCGCGAACTCCCAGGCGAACGGAACGTCCAGGCGCTCAACATCGGCAAACCCATATGCCTGGAGGAGCTGCTCACCCGCACCGGGCCGGCCGAGCGCCACCATCGCCGCCTGGTTGCCGACCTTCTCCGCCGCCGCCAGCCGGAACGGCGCCAGCGCCCAGGCTCCGGGAGAGATTTTCAGGTGGCCCCACACCGTTATCCCGACGCGTCCGCCCGGGCGAAGCACCCGGTAGATCTCGGCCACCGCGTCGGGTGTGGTACCCCAGATCCCCCGGAAGCTGGTCACGACGTCGAACGACGCCCGATCCCAGGGCAGGGCGTGCATATCGCCGACCCTGATATCGCATCCGGGGCTCCGGTCCCGGGCCACCGCGACCAGCCTGGCCGAGGCATCGACACCAGCGCAGGAAGCCCCGCGGAGGCGGGCCAGCTCGACCGCGAGCCCGGACCCGCAAGCCACGTCGAGCAGCCGGTCCCCGGCATCGACACCCAGCCGGTGATGAACCGCGACATACTCCCGGCAGTTGCCCGGCTCGCTGAGCGTGGCGAAGTCCACCGCCCTGCGGCCCCAGCCCTCATCCACCATCGCCCACTGGGGCGAGTCGGTGCCCGGTCTCGTCATCGCCGCTCCCGTACCGCAGTTTTCTGAATCGGCCGGTCAGACGAACAGCGGCTCGGCCGCCGTCCGCTCAGCCAGGGCGCTCATCACCGTGTCGTCCGGCGCCCCGGCGAACCGGCTGGCCGCGTCGAGCACTTTCGGGAGCAGGTCCACGTCCCCTGCGCTGCACAGGAACACGCCGGGGCGGCTCAGCGCCCACCACACCGAAAGATCGATGTCGTCCTGCTGCTCGAGCGGCTCGTACCAGGTCGCCCGGGTGTGCGGCCGGCCCGCCCAGGGGCGCAGCGCGATCGACTTGATCGTCTGCACGGCGACCCGCCGCTCGCGGCAGGTCTCGTACAGGGCGTCGAAGTTGCCTGCGTAGTACGGGTTCTGCATGGTGACGAAGTTGTACGGGAGCAGCACCGAGTCGAAGTCGAACCGCTCGAGGCTGCGCCGGTGCGTCGCGGCGATCTGGCTGCCGTGGCCGGTCACCCCGATCCAGCGAATCAGGCCCTGGTCCCGAGCTTCAATGGCGGCCTCGAGCGCCCCGCCCGGGCTCAAGGCGATGTCCTGCTCGATCGGATCGGCCAGGGCGTGCAGCTGCCAGAGGTCGACGTGGTCGACGCCCATCCGGTCCAGGGACCGGTGCAGTTCCTCGCGGGCTTCGGCTGCGGTCCGCTCGTCGCCCTTGGTGGCTAGGAAAAACCGGCCCGGTTCGCGCTGCAGCCACGGCCGGATGCGCATCTCCGCCGCACCGTAGGACGAGGCCACATCCAGGTGGTTCACCCCGTGGGCGAGCAGAAGGTCCAGGGTCTCGTCCGCGACCCGCTGGGAGACCTGCCCGAGAGCCGCCCCGCCAAAGATCACCCGGCTGCTCTGGTGGCCGGTGCGGCCGAACTCGGCCTGTTCGATAGGCACGTGACCTCCCGGGGTCCCTGGAGCTGAGCGAAAGTGCCTGGAGCTGAATCTGAGCGTATAGCGGATCGCGGGGGCAGTCAGGCCGTGGCACCGCTCTTGCCGTCGGCATGACATGTTTCGCTACGGTGGTGCCGGACGAGGTGCGGACGGAGCTGGATGCCTGCTGACGGCCTGCTGGACATCGACCTGGCCTACGGGCGCCAGGGCCTGCGTATCTCGCTGCCCGCGGGCCGCACCACGGTCGTCGCGCCGGCGTACCATCCGGCGGCGCCGGATATCCCGGCCACGCTGCGGGACGCGCTGCGCCATCCGGTGGCCGGGCCACCGCTGCGGGCGGTGGTGCGCCCGGGGCAGCAGGTAGCCGTGTCGGTCTGCGATGTGACCCGGCCCCAGCCCCGCGAGGCCATGCTCCGCGCGCTTCTCGCGGAGCTGGCGGGGCTGGTCACGGCCGACGACGTCACCGTGCTGATCGCGACCGGCACGCACCGCGGCAACACGGCGGCCGAGCTGGACGAGATGCTAGGCCCCGAGCTGGCCGCCCGGCTGCGGGTGGTCAACCACGACGCCCGTGACGAGAGCATGCTGACCTGGTGCGGCGAGCACGGTCACGGGGTGCCGGTGTGGCTGAACAAGCACTGGGCCGGCGCGGACGTGAAGATCACCACGGGGTTCGTGGAGCCGCACTTCTTCGCCGGGTTCAGCGGCGGCCCCAAGCTGGTCGCGCCGGGCCTGGCCGGCCTGGACACCACGCTGACCCTGCACGATGCGCAGCGGATCGGCAGCGAGCAGGCCACCTGGGGGATCTGCGAGGGCAACCCGGTGCACGACGACGTGCGCGCGATCGCCGCGGCCACCGGGGTGGACTTCGCCCTCGACGTCGTGCTGAACCGGGAGCAGCAGGTCGTCGCGGCGTTCGGCGGCGAGGTGCTGGCCATGCACGCGGCGGCCCGGGCGTATGTCCGCGAGGTCTCGATGCGCCCGGTGGACGGCCTCTTCGACGTGGTCGTGACGACCAACGCCGGATTCCCGCTGGACCAGAATCTGTACCAGGCGGTCAAGGGCATGTCCGCGGCGGCCACCGTGGTCGTGCCGGGCGGGCTGATCATCTGTGCCGCCGAGTGCGCGGACGGGTTCCCCGACCACGGCTCGTTCCGCGCGGAGCTGGCGGCCGAGCCGACGCCGGAGCGGCTGCTCGCCTCGATCGCGGCGCGTACCACGACCGTGCCCGACCAGTGGCAGGTGCAGGTGCTGGCCCGGGTGCTGCGCCGGGCCCGGGTGGGTGTGCACACGTCCGGCCTGACCGACGCGGACCTGCGCAGTGCCCACCTGTTCGCGGTGCCGGACATCGCGGCCGCGGTCGCCGCCGGGCTGGAAGCGGCCGGGCCCGGCGCGCGGGTGTGCGTGTTGCCGGAGGGCCCGCAGACGATCCCGTTTGCGGACGCGGAAGCGGAGGGAGCGCGGCGTGACCGAGGTGAACGTGCCTGAGCATGGTGCAGCCGAGCAGGATGCGGCCGAGCAGAATGTGACAGGGCTGGGTGTGGCTGAGCTGCTCGGGCGGCTGAGGCACCGGCTGGCCCAGGAAGACCGGCTGGTGACCGCGTTCTCGGGCGGCGCCGACTCGGCGCTGCTGGCCGCGGTGTCCCACGATGTGCTGGGATCCCGGGCGCTGGCGGTGACGGCCGTGTCGGCCAGCCTGCCCGCCGCCGAGCGGGCCGGCGCCCGCGGCTTCGCCCGGTCCCACGGCCTGGCCCACGTTGAGGTATGCACGGACGAACTGGACCGGCCCGAGTACCGCCGCAACGGCGCCGACCGGTGCTTCCACTGCAAGAGCGCGCTATTCGACGCGCTGGTGCCGGTGGCGGCGGCCATGGGCGCGCGGGTCGCGCTCGGAACCAACCTCGATGACCTTTCCGACCACCGGCCCGGTCAGCAGGCGGCCCGCGACCGCGGAGCGGTGTTCCCGCTGGTCGACGCGGGGCTGTCCAAGGCGGCGGTCCGGGCGGTCAGCCGGGAGCTGGGCCTGGTCACCGCGGACAAGCCCGCGGCGGCCTGCCTGTCCTCCCGGATCGCCTACGGCGACCCGGTCAGCCCGGAGCTGCTCGCCCGGATCGAACAGGCCGAGGACGCGCTGCACGCGGCGGGCTTCGGAGTCTGCCGGGTCCGGGCGCACGCGGCGGGCAGCGTGGCCCGAATCGAGGTGCCAGCCGAGGATCTCGGGCGGCTGCTGGACCGCCGGGAGGAGATCACCGGCCTGGTCCGCGCGGCGGGCTTCGTGTTCACCACCGCCGACCTGGCCGGGCTGCGCAGCGGCAGCATGAACGCACTGCTGCCGCTGTCCGTGGTCTCCCGGGCGGGCCAGGCGCGGTAGATGCCCGAGAGCCTGCCGCTGGGCTTCGCCACCGTCGACCTGGACCGCCAGCGGCGGCAGGGCCTGCCGGAGGTCATCTATGCCCCGGGCAAGCAGCCCGGTGAGATCGCGGCCATCGCGGCCGCCCTGCTGGACCGCGCGTCCGGGCCGGTGCTGGTCACCCGGCTCGGGCCGGAGGCGGCCGCCGAGGTTGCCGCGGAGCTCGCCGCGGCCGGCGGGCAGCGGGCCGGCGCGCCCGGGCCTGGCGCGTACGGGCCCGGGGACTACGTCGCCCGGGCCCGGCTGCTGTACTGGCGGCCGGCCCCGCCGGACGGAGCCCGGGTGGCCGTGGTGACGGCGGGCACCGCGGACGGGCCGGTGGCCGACGAGGCGGCCGCGGTGGCCCGCGCCACCGGCCTGCAGGTCACCGAGTTCCGCGACGTCGGCGTGGCCGGGCTGCACCGGTTGCTCGCGGTGGCCGATGACATCGCCGCGGCCGACGTGGTGATCGTCATCGCGGGCATGGAGGGCGCGCTGGCCAGCGCGGTGGGTGGCCTGGTCGGCGTCCCGGTCGTCGCCGTGCCCACCTCGACCGGATACGGCGCGGCGCTGGACGGCATCACCGCGCTGCTGGCCATGATGACCTCCTGCGCGGCCGGCGTCTGCGTGGTGAATATCGACTCGGGGTTCGGTGGCGCCATGGCCGCCCACCGGCTGGCGTTCAGCATGCGCCGCCGGGCCGCAGGGCCCGGGCCGCGCGAACCGGCGGCAGCGCCGTCCGATGCCGCGCCCGGCCCGGTGAGCCGGCCGTGATCCTCTGGCTGAACCCGTTCTCGGGGATCTCCGGTGACATGCTGCTCGGTGCGCTGCTCGATCTGGGCGCCCCGGTCGACACCGTGCGGGCCGCCGTGGCCAGCACCGGGCTCACCGGCTGGGAGCTGACCGCCGGGCCGGTACGGCGCGCCGGGCTGACCGCGCGCCAGGCCCGCGTCCGCGTCGACGACGACGTGCCCGCGCGCCGCGCCGCGGACCTGCTCACGCTGGCCCGGGCCGCGGTGCCCGCGGCCGCCGGGCGGCTGGCCGCCGCGGCGATCACCGCCCTGGCCGAGGCCGAGGGCCGGATCCACGGCATCCCCGCCGCCGAGGTGCACCTGCACGAGCTGGGCGGGGTGGACACGGTCGTGGACACCGTGGGGGTGGCCGCGGCGCTGGACGCGCTCGGGGTAAGCGCGGTCTGGTCGGCGCCGCTCGCGCTCGGGGCCGGCGTCATCGACATGCACCACGGCCAGTACCCGGCCCCGGCGCCGGCCACGGTGGCGCTGCTGAGCGGGGCGTCGGTCATCGGAACGGCCACGGCCGGAGAGACGGTCACGCCCACCGGTGCGGCGCTGCTGCACGCGGCGGGCTGCCGGTACGGGCCCATGCCCGCGATGCGAGTGACCGGGAGCGGGTACGGCGCGGGCGCGCGGGACGTGCCGGAGCGGCCCAACGTGCTGCCCGCCCTGCTCGGCGAGCCGCTGGACGAGGCTCCGGGCTACCCCCTGGACATGCCTCCCGGCCAGCGCCCGGAGGATGCGGCCGCCGGGGACACCGAGACCCTGATCATGGTCGAGACCACCGTCGACGACGTGACCGGCGAGTTGCTCGGTGACCTGCCCGCGCTCTTGCTCGGCGCGGGTGCGCTGGACGTCTGGATCACCGCCGTGACCGGTAAGAAGGGCCGTCCCGCGCACGTCATCACCGCGCTGTGCCGGCCGGGCGCGGACGGCCCCGTCCAGGCCCGGTTGCTGGCCGAGACGGGCAGTCTGGGCGCACGGCGCCATCCCGTCCAGCGTCGTGCGCTGTCCCGGCAGACGGCGGAGGTGACCGTCCGGGGACACCGGATCCGCATCAAGATCGGCCCGTACCGCGCTAAGCCCGAGCACGACGACGTGGCCGCTGCGGCGCTGGCCACCGGCCTGCCCCGCCGCGACGTGGCCGAGCAGGCCCTCAGTCAACTGGCCGAGCGGGCCCCGCGCCAGCTGGAGGATCCAGCTTGAGCAACGGGCTGATTTCCAGGACCTGGTCCGCCGGCGATGAGCAGGTGATGACTCGGGTCGGCAGGTAGCGGGCGCGGCGGAGGTGCGGTGGGTAGACCTTGAGACGCAGGACGGCCGCGCCCGGTTGGGTGGATTCAGACGGCGCCGGGATTGGGATGGCTGGGCTGGCGTAGTGCTATGGCCTGTTCGATCGCGGGCCGCAGAAAGGTGAGTGTCAGCTCCGCCCGGCGGGCGATCCACCGCGGTGAGGCTGGACCGGGATCGCCGTACCGGCGCTCCCTGATGTCGTCGACGACCTCCGCCGGGGCGCCGAGTTCGGTAAGCACGCCCAGAGCCTGGGCCTTGGTGATCAGCTTGCCGTCCCGCAGCGTTACCGTGGCCCGGGCCAGGGTCAGCAGGCCGAGGTCGACCCAGATGTCACGGACCCACACCTCCGGGTGGTCCAGGGACGGCCGCCAGAAGCTCTCCAGGTCCCGGACCACGAACCCGGCGAGCTGGTCGCCGGTCACCGGCGGAAGCAGGGCCGCCGGCGCCTCGCCATACAAGACGAGCCCGAAGTCGGACAGCTCGCGCCGGGTCACCGGGGTGACTGGCCGGCGCATGAACTCCTCGTGCGCCCAGGTGAGGTGCAAGCGCGCGGGATCATCCAGCTCCCCGGCCGCGCAATAGCTGCAATGCAGCCTCGACGCGAGCGCGATGGTACTTCCCAGGCATTCGTGCACCTCCCCGAGATGCTGTTTCTCCGCTGCCGTGCACGGCCGGCCGACAATGGCGATCAGGTCGAGGTCGCTGCGTCCCGGCTGGTAGTCACCTCCGGCCAGTGACCCGTGCGCCCACACCGAGACCAGCGGCAAGACCGGCTGGACGGCACTGACGAAACGTCCGAGGAGCCGCCCGGTGGCCTCATCCGTCATACCGGTGGCCTCATCCGTCATACCGAATCAGTGTGCGTCACACGCTGACCCTCCCGCATCAGCACAGTTCCTATGGTCTACCGTGGCCAGAATCATGCCGGGGCAATGAGGCCACCGTCATCGGAGGTTGGCGTGCACATTAATGCTGGTGATACCGCCTGGATGCTGACTTCGACCGCGCTGGTGTTCTTCATGATGCCGGGGCTGGCGTTGTTCTACGGGGGCCTGGTCGGCACGAAGAACGTGATCGCGACGATGGTCCAGTCTTTCGTGGCGATCGGCGTGATCAGCTTGCTGTGGGTAATCCTGGGGTATTCGCTGGCATTCGGCGCGGACCACGGGGGGGTGATCGGCAGCCTGCAGAACGTGATGCTGCGCGGGGTCAACGGCACGCCGAACAGCTATGCACCCACGATTCCCTCGCTGGTATACATGGCGTTCCAGATGATGTTCGCCGTCATCACTCCCGCGCTCATCGCGGGGGCATTCTGCGAGCGGATGCGCTTCCGCGGCTACCTGGTCTTCATCGGCTTGTGGTCGCTACTCGTCTACAGTCCATTCGCGCACAGCGAATGGGGCGGCGGGTTTCTCGGCTCGGGCGGCCTGCACGCGATCGACTTCGCCGGGGGCTCGGTGGTCCATGAGCTGGCCGGCGCGGCGGCGCTGGCCACTGCCCTCTACCTGAGGCGAAGCCACCAGCTCGATCCGCCGCACAACGTGCCGCTGGTGCTGCTCGGCGCGGGCATCTTGTGGTTCGGCTGGTTCGGCTTCAATGCGGGCAGCGCTTTGTCCGCCGGCCAGGTCGCCGGCTATGCGCTGGTGAACACCCAGCTGGGGGCGTGCACCGCGATGCTCGCCTGGATGGGCATCGAATGGTGGCGCCGCGGCAAGCCATCCGGCATCGGGATCGCCACCGGTGCCGTCGCTGGCCTGGCCGCGATCACCCCGGCGTCGGGTTACGTGCCGCCATGGGCGGCGATCATCATCGGCGCCGCGGCCGGGCTGCTCTGCTACGGCGCGGTCCACCTGAAGGACATCTTCCACTACGACGACTCCCTCGACGTGGTCGGCGTTCACATGGTCGGCGGCGCGATCGGGGTCGTGCTCACCGGCGTGTTCGCCAGCCTCGCCGTGAACGCCGCGGGCGAAGCCGGAGGCTGGACCCAGCTCGGCCGCCAGGTAGTGCTGGCTGTCGTTGGAATCGCCTACCCGTTCGTGATGACCTGGATCATCCTGTGGATCACCGATCGCACCGTCGGGCTAAAGGTGACTCCCGGGGAAGAGGAAGCCGGTCTCGACCTCGGCGAACACGGCGAAGTCGCCTACCAGCCGGCCGAATCGCAGCCGACCTGACCAGCGGCAGCATGGTGCGCTCCCGGCTGGCCGGCCGGGGGAATGGTCCGGGCATGTCATTCATCAGCGACCGGGCACATGTCGTGCACCCATTCGCCTTCGCCTGCGCCGCGGCGGCGAGCCATCTGGGTGGCCTCGATCACCTGGCCGCACCGCGGGCAGACCTGGCCTGTGGCATGGGCCGCATGATCTTCTCTGGTCAGGCGACCTTGTTCCGCGAAGTCCCGGTCCGCCAGGTCAGCGGTCAACTCCGCGACAGCTTTGCCGGGGTTGATGATCAGCCGCGGCCTTCGCATACATCGAGCATAGGCGCCTGCTCAAGCCCGAGGCCGGCTGATCTGCTCGCATGCAGCGCGCCATCTGGCCATTGCCTCCCATCGGGCAGCAAGCCGGCCGCTGCGCGCTGCCGTAGGATCCGTACCAGCAGATGCCCCCAGCAGTAGTGATGGCTGTCGATGTGATGGGAGCCTCAACAGTGCCCGCTTCCTCCGTCAGCTCACGCCTTGCCGTAGCCGGCGACCGGGTATTCGATGCGCGTGCCGGGGCCTGGGCTGATGGCACGGTGGTGCTCGTCGAGGACCGGGTGATCACCGGCATCGCCCGGTCCGCGCCGGACGGGTGGCCGGTGCTGGCGGTGCCGGGCACCAGCTTGCTGCCCGGGCTGATCGACGCGCACACGCATGTGCTGCTGCGCAGCAGCTGGAACGAGCTGGAACTGGCGCGGCAGATGGTCGAGGAGAACCCGGGTCACCGGGCCGCCAGCGCGGTCCAGGCGATGGCAATCGCGCTCAGGAATGGGTTCACCACGATCCGTGATCTCGGCACGGAAGGCGCCGGCTATTTCGATGTCGGCCTGCGCGATGCCGCCCGGGAGGGCATGGTGCCGGGTCCGCGGATGCTGGTCGCCGGGCCCGCAATCCGGTCGCTCGGCCGCTATCCGCTGCCCGGTCAGCAGCGCAGCATGACGTTCCCGGTCGGCATCGACAGCTGCACCGGCGCTGAGGCCTGTCGTGAGACCGTGCGAACCCAGATCGCCCACGGAATCGACTGCCTGAAAATCTACGTCAGTGAGCGCTTTGACCTGCCCTCCGGCGAGCAGGACTATCTGGACGGCCCGCTGGTATGGACCGAGGCTGAGGTACGGGCGCTGGTCGATGAGGCGCACCGGCAGTGCATCCGGGTGGCCGCCCACTCGCTGACGCTCAGCGGGGCAAAGATGGCCGTGGCCGCCGGAGTTGACTCGATCGAGCACGGCTTCGCCATCTCTCCCGATCTCGCGGCGGACATGGCCGCCCGGGGCACGGCCCTGGTGCCGACCCTCCTGGTTACCCGGGAGCACGCCGCGCACGGCTCGCACATCTCCGAGCCGGTGCGAGCCGCCCATAACCGCTCCTTCGTCAACTGCCTGGACGCGGGCGTCCGGATCGTGCTCGGCACCGATGTCGGCGGCTTCGAGTGGACCCGGGTGTCCCAGGCCGAGGAGTTCGCCCTGATGACCGGGCTCGGGATGTCCGCCGCGGATGCGCTGCGGGCCGGCACGCTGTGGGCCGCGGAGCTGCTCGGGCTCGCCGGGACGGCCGGGGTCATCGAGCCGGGCGCGCCCGCTGACATCGTGGCCGTCACCGGCGACCCGTTGCGGGACATCGAGTGCGTCCGGCAGGTCGAGCTCGTTATCCAGGGCGGCCTGGTGGCCTGGGACGGACACCACCTCGCCTGGGACGGGCGCGATACCACGGCCTGACCTATTCAGCGAAGGGAAACCGGGGATGTCAGAGGAGCGGATGGCCGAGCTGGTGCAGGGCGCGCTGGCTGCCGCCGGGATCAAGGACGAGGTGCTCGCCGCAGGCCAGTTCAATCCGCGCGGCCATACCGGCGGCATGTTCGCGGGCGGCCTCGCGGGCAGTGAAGCCGGGGGGCTGCTGGGCGAGGCGGGGGAAATCGCGGGCCAGGAGGCGGGCTCTGTCGCGGGCATGCACGCCGCGGGAGCCCGTGCCGGACTGCCCGACAAGATGCTCGTCGGCGTCACCGCCACCATGGTGTACGGCTTCGCCGCGCCCACCCGGCACAGCGAGCCCACCGCTCTGGTCTTCCAGGTCCCGCGGACGGCCCTGACCGTTAAGGTTCACCAGCGGGTGAACGTGCGCGTGCTGGAACTGATCGATAACGCCAGCGACTCGCGGATCGAGCTTGAGGGCAGCCGGCTCCCGGTGACGCACTCCAAGGATGTGATCGACACCCTCGGCAGCTGAGGTCCTCGCCGCTAGCCGAAGGTGAACGAGTAGGCCTGAGCCCCTGGATCGAGGAAGGTGATCTCGAAGGTGCGGTCGGGGATGGGGCCGGGCTGGCGGATGAGCTGATACACCCCCTGCTTGGTGACCGTGCCGTGGCCATCGCCGTCGACGTCGCTTCCGTGCGCCTCGCCGGGTAGCTGTCCGTCTATGCGGACGCGGTATCGCACGGGGGTCTCTGGTGCTGCCGGTCCCATCACGAGGTTGAGGTCGCGAGCCCGGAAGCGGCAGGCGATCTGCCCGTTCGCCGCGTTCAGTGTGGTGGCCTCTTCCGCCATGGTCCAGTCCCCCGACAGGGCCCACTGGTTGAGTCTCAGCTGGGCCGGGACGGTGTAAACATGCGGCGTGCCGGGCACAGCGCCACCGGGGGATGCGAAGTTCTCGGTGCGCTCATAGCCGGTGTAATTTTCTGCTGATCTCAAGGTGGCCCAGTCGGCCGGGGCTTCCAGTCCGCGGGCATCGACCGAGACCAGTTCAGTACCTGCGCCGGTGGATCCGGCTTCGGCCAGCAGTTGCTGGATGACCATTTCCGACCGGCCGTATTCGCCTTCGCCGAAGTGGTGATTCCGGATACGCCCCCGCGCGTCGGCGAAGTAGAGGGCGGGCCAGTAGTGGTTGCCGAAGGCAAGCCACACCGCGTAATCATTATCGATCGCTACCGGGTAAGTGACCCTCATGTCCTGGACGGCCCGCCGGACGTTATCGGCATTGTGCTCAAAGGAGAACTCGGGTGTGTGGACGCCGATCACCACCAGCCCGTGGCTGGAGTATTTCTCGGCCCAAGCGCGGACGTAGGGAAGCTGGCGTAGCCAGTTGACGCAGGTATAGGTCCAGAAGTCGACCAGAACCACCTTGCCGCGCAGGCCGGCCGCCGTCAGCGGCGGCGAATTGAGCCACCCGGTCGCGCCTGCAAAAGATGGTAGCTCACCCTCATCGGGCAGCCGGGCCGAGGCCACGTGCAGCCCGGCGGGCGCGCGCCAGCGTGCGACCATGACATTGCCTCCCTGTCCTGGATGTCCCGGCCCGGGCCCGGCCGGTGCCTCGCGGGGCCGGCCGGCGGCGCGCAGCGGGTGCGCGCCGCCCGCCGGTGGTCCGGTCAGCGCAGTGTCTTGAACGATGCCCGCATCTCGGCGGAGAACAGTTCCGGCTGTTCCCACGCGGCGAAGTGACCGCCCTTGTCGAGCTCGTTGAAGTAGATGAGGTTGCCGGGATACGCGCGCTCGGCCCAGCTGCGCGGCGCTTGATAGAGCTCGTCGGGGAAGACGCTGATGGCATACGGAATGGAGATGTTCTTGGCGTTGAAGAAGTCCGCCTTGTTCTCCCAATAGAGGCGAGCCGAGGAAACCCCGGTGTTCGTCAGCCAGTACAGCGTGATGTTGTCGAGGATGTCGTCACGCGTCAGGGCGCTCTGCAGTTGTCCCTGAAGCGCCTTTTCTACCAGCCCGGGCTGGCCGGTGCCGTCGCCGTGGTCAAGCATGAATGCCGCTAGATCGGCGGGTGAGTCCGCCAGTCCGTACAGCGTTTGCGGGCGCGTCGCCATGATCTGCGCGTAGGCGACGTGCTTGGCGTAGAAGTTGCTCAGCTGGTCGTACGCGCGTTTCTCCGCGGCGGACAGATCCGCTGGCGGCGGGTCGCCGCGCTCAAACCCCTTGGTGATGTCGGCCGGGGCGGTACCGGGCATGTTGGAGTGAATGCCGAGCAGTTCGGGTGCGGCCTGTTCACCCATCGTCTGCGTGACGGCCGCGCCCCAGTCGCCGCCCTGCGCGACGAACCGGGTGTATCCGAGGCGCTTCATCAGCACTACCCAGGCACGTGCGATGCGGGTGGGATCCCATCCGGTGGCGGTCGGCTTGGCGGAGAACCCGTGGCCCGGCAAGGAGGGAATCACCAGGTGGAACGCGTCCGCGGCCCTCGCGCCGTGCGCCGTGGGATTAGTGAGCGGCTCGATGATCTTCAGTTGCTCAATGATCGAGCCAGGCCACCCGTGGGTGACGATCAGCGGCAGCGCATCCTCATGCTGGGAGCGGACGTGGATGAAATGAATGTCGAGGCCGTCAATCTCGGTGCGGAAGTTCGGCAGGGCGTTCAGCTTCGCCTCGCAGGGGCGCCAGTCGTAGTCCGTCGCCCAGTACCGTGCGAGCTCCTGCATCAGCGCGAGCCGCACGCCCTGCGTGTCGTTGGCGACCGTCTCGCGCTCGGGCCACCTGGTCGCGCTTACCCGTCTGCGCAGCTCGGTGAGCTCAGCTTCTGGAACATCGACCTGGAAGGACCGGATGGTGACGTCATCGGCCGGCATGGACTCTCCTTACGGTGCGATTCGGCGTGACCGCCAGGGCGATCCCGATTGTGACGAGCGAAGTGGCCCGCGGCGTTACCCCGGGCAAGGAGATGGGTCTGGCGTCCGCATGAAAGGTCAGGCATCCGCGGTGATACCCCGCCCCGTTGGTCCTAATGCGTTCCATGCGGATGCCTTTTCAGCGGGCGGATTGCTGAACTCAAGCCATGCGCTTTTGGGACCTCTGGCATGCTGGCGTGAATGAGCGGCCGGCAGCACCTGCAAGAAGTGAACGCCTTCCTGATCAGCATCCCTTTCTTCGCTTCGCTGGATGAGAGCACCCGGGTCGAGCTGGCCGGGCAGCTGCAGCCGGTGCATGTAGCCGCAGGGGAGGTGATCCTCCGGCAAGGCGGTGCCGGAGACGGTCTTTACCTGGTGGTCAGCGGTCGCCTCCGGGTCTCCACGGCAGCCGACGGCGCCGAGCGGGTCCTGTACGACCTGGGCCGGAATGCCATCGTTGGGGAGATCGCGCTGCTCACCGGCCAGCCCCGGGCGGCCACCGTGCGCGCTGTCCGGGACAGCGATCTGCTGCTGCTGCGGCTATCTTCGTTCACGTCCCTGGTCGGGCGGAGCCCGGTGCTGCTCACCGCGCTGACGCGGCTGCTGGTCGACCGGCTGCTGACCGTGAACCGGCTGCTGACCGCGGATGGGCGGCAGGCGCCGCCTCCGGCCGCCCGCACCGTGGCCGTGGTCGCCGCCGGCCAGAGCGCCGGGACGGCGGTGCTGGTCGCCGAGCAGCTGACGGCGCAACTGGCGCGCGCTGGTTCGGTCCTCCGGGTGGACGCCGACGTCGTCGCGCGGCATCTTGGCCCGGGCGCGGCCCAGCGGGCACCAGGCGACCCCGGCCGGGCCGAGCTGACCAGGTGGCTGCATTCGGTGGAACGCGACCATGATCGCGTGATCTACCAGCCTGACGCGGAGGACACCGCGTGGAGCCGGCTCTGCCTGAGTCAGTCTGATGTACTGCTGCTGGCCGCCTCGGCCGGGGACGATCCTTCGATCGGTGCCGTGGAAGCCCGTGCGCTGGAAACGGGGTGGCTGCGCTGTGAGCTCGTGCTGCTGCACCCGGCCCGGCCGGCTGGCACGGCCGCGTGGCTAGCAGGCCGGCCGGTAGCCGACTGCCACCATTTGCGCGCTAACCGGCCGGGCGACGTCGCGCGATTGGCCCGGATGATCACCGGCACTGGCTGCGGGCTCGTCCTCGGCGGCGGCGGCGCGCGGGGGCTGGCCCACCTGGGCGTGATCCGGGCGCTGGAGGAGGCCGGGGTGCCGATCGACGTCGTCGGCGGGACCAGCATGGGCGCGATCATGGCCGGTCTAACCGCCCTGGGCATGGGTCACGTGGAGCGGGTGGCGCGGGTGACCGCCATCGCCCGCCATGGCCGCCGGCTGCTCACGCCCACGCTCCCGCTGATCGCCCTGTCATCGGGCCGCTACCTGGACCGGATACTCTTCGAGAACCTCGGCTCGGCACTCATCGAGGACCTGCCGCTGCGTTTTTTCTGCATCTCCGCCAACCTGAACCGGGCCGAGGAGGTCATCCACGAACGCGGGCCACTGTGGCCAGCGGTACGCGCCAGCCTGTCCCTGCCGGGCATCTTCCCGCCGGTCTACTCCGGTGGAGACCTGCTCATCGACGGCTCGGCGGTGGACAACGTACCGGTCGACGTCATGCGCGGCCGGGTGGGGAACGGCCGCATTGTCGCCGTCAACGTCTCCCCCGAGGTGGAACCGCTGACGGCCGCGCCATTTGAGGCAGGCCTGTCCGGCTGGCGCGTGCTCGGGCATCGCATCAACCCCGTCGCCCCGCCGCAGACGGTCCCGAGCGTGGTGGACATCCTGAGCCGCTCCACCGGGCTGTCCCAGGTTCGCTATCAGCGCGCCACGCTGGTCGGCGACCACATCGACCTGCTGCTCAGCCCGCCGGTCGCCGGATTCGGCAGCCTGGACTTCAAGGGCGGGCTCGCGCTGATCGAGGTCGGCTACCGGCATGCCGTTGAGGCGCTGGCCAAGTCCGGGCTAGCCGAACGCTTCGTGACCTGAGTCCGGCTTCGGCAGCTGCCTGCGCCGGTCAGGAAGCCGGAATATTCTGCCGGTCGGCGAGCACGCGCGCCAGCCCGAACAGGACCTCGGCGGCGCAGGCCGGATCGTTCTTCATCAGCTCGTCGATGAAATGACGGCGCAGGACCAGCACCTGCCCGTCGGACGCTGCGGTCACCGACGCGGCGCGGCGCCCGGAGGACCGGAAGAAGCCGATCTCCCCGATCACGTCTCCCCCGCCGAGCACGCATAGCCGCCGCTCCCCGTCATGCACCTCGAACGCTCCATCGAGGATGACGAAGATCTCTCGCTGGGACAGGCCCTTCTCGGTCAGCAGCTGGCCCGCCGGAACATCCATCAGGAAGCCCTTTTCGGTGAGCTTGCGGATCGTGTTCTCGCTGAGCGCCTCGAGTATCGACGGGTGCTCGGCCTCGGCCTGCCGCAGCCGGTTGACCCGTTCCCAGGCGGCCACCGAGTCGAACCTGACCGGCGCCGAGTCGGCGTCCAGGAGGCGGGACCAGCGTCCGACGTCCACCGGCGCGCGCTTACCCGGCCCGTAGAAGACGTCCGCGAACGGCGCCACGAACGAGCCGACCTGCTCCAGGTAAGCGCGGTCACCGGGGATCAGGACCAGCGGCACCTCGATGCCGTCGGCGGTCGGCACGAGCCGGCCCGCGTAGGTGCGGAAGCCGAGCAGCCGGTAGTGGCGGACCAGGCCGGCGGCGCAGTTGATGAACCCGACATCGGCGGCCAGCTCGCGCGCATACAGCTGGTAGACAGCACACGCCAGCGAGACCAGTCCGAGTTGCCCGCGATGCCCGGGCTCGATCATCAGCCGCCCGATCTCCGCCGTGCACATGTCGCGCAGGCCGTCGAAGCGCTCCATCGAGAACGTGTCCCAGTCCTTCGCGGGCACCTGCCCCGGCTCCCATCGGCGGATGCGGATCGTGCCGGTCAGCCGGCCGGTGCCGTCGTCGGTGTAGAGCAGCGTCGTGTACGGCTTGTCGTCCTCCTCGTCGTGGACCCGCATGCGGCCGTGGTCGGCGTTGCCGAGCTTGCGGCCGAGTTCCTTGGCGTACACCGAGTACCGGAACGAGAACACCGCCTCGCGCTCCGCGCCGGTCTCGGCGACGTACACCGGCTCGAGCGCGCCGATAAGCTCCGGCGCGACGGCACGCATCTCCGGCGTCGGCGCGACAACCCGGCTCATGATCCGTCCCTCGCGGAGGGCCGCGGTGCCTCGGGGCCGGCCCGGGTCTGCGCCCCGGCGCGGCGACGGGTGGATTCCAGCAGGAACTTGACCCGGGCCAGCTCGACCATGCGCGCCGTCTCGTTGGCGAGCCGGCGGCCGCGCGGCATCACCAGGTCCGGGATCGCCACCTTGACGCGCTTGCGCACCGGCCTCCCGGCGGCGAAATCCAGTACCATCCAGCTGGCCAGCACGCCGAACTGGTCCGCTGTCGGCGCCAGCTGCGGCGCCGAGCCGGCCTCGCCCCGGATCATCGCCTCGGCGTGGGCGATCATCTCGCGCGGCACGTCGAGCGGGTCCACCAGGCGCGCCAGGAACTCCACCGCGCCCAGGCCCGCCGGCGCGCCGTCGAGGCGCCCGTTGAACGGGCGGGTGCGGCCGTCGCGATAGTCAAAGGCGTACACGACCTGGGTGCCTCCGAGGTCGAGCCCGGAGATGACCAGGCGGCGCTGGCGCCAGGCCTCGTCGTGCAGCGCCCGCTTGGCCGCGATCCCGGCCGGCTCGGTCACATCGACCCCGTCGAGCACGACGTCGGTGGTGCCCACCAGCCAGTCAACGTTGTCGGCCGTCACGCCGTCCCGCTCGACCAGTACCTCGACCTCAGGATTGATCGCCCGGGCCCGGGCTGCCTGCACCTCGGCCTTGTTGCGGCCGATATCCCCCACGTCGGCGGCCTGCCGGTTGAGATTGTTCAGCTCGTACTCACCCGGCTCGCACAGGACGAAGCGCTCCGCGCCCAGCCGCACCAGCGGCACGACCGTCGCCCCGCCGATGCTGCCGCAGCCCGCAACCAGGATCCGCACGGCGCGCAGCGCGCTCTGCTCCTTCCGGCTGAGCGACGGCTGGTTGCGCCGCGTCATCTCCCGGTAGTGAGCGGTCTCGGGCCGCGGCTCGCGGGGGCCACGCCGCAGGCTCCGGCGCCCGGGCTCGCTGGTCGGCGACCCGAGCCGGAAGAATGCGATCGGCACGGCCTGCGGCGCACCGAACGCCGTCAGCAGCTCGCGGCGCACCTCGGCGATGCTGGCGTGCCACTCGCTAGGCACCGACGAGTGCAGGCGGCCGGGATGCGACAGGCCGACCTCGATCGGCGCGCTGTGCAGGGCCATGGCCAGCCCGGCCTCGGTGATGTCGAGCGCGATCTCCTCGAAGCAGGCCCCTCCGCGCAGGAAGGTCTCGGCCTCCAGCGAGCCGGCCTGCAGCAGGCACAGCGCGGGTGCGCTGCGAAGCGGATCCTCCTCGGTGTCGCGGGCGAGCTTCTCCGCCAGGCCCTGTGCCATGCCGAATGGCGCCAGCGCCCCGAGTACGCGCGGATGCATGGCGGCGGCGGCGAACCGCGCGGCCACGGCGGGCGTGAAGAACAGCTCCAGGTCGAGGCCGTCCCGGTGCTGTGCGGCCGCCTTGGCGCTGAAGCGCATCAGCGAGTACAGCTCGGCCTGGGTGGGCCCGTGCATCAGCTTCATCGCCGAGGCGCGGGCGGCGATCGCGGCCACCCGGTCGATCTCGGCCCGGTCGGTGAGCACCGACAGGCTGAAGCCCAGCCGCCCCGCGGTGGCCTGCAGGCCTTCGATCACCGAGCCGGGCACGGGATCGGCGCGGTAGCGGGAGCGATTCATCTCGCGGCGGCGCAAAGCGCGCAACCGGCCCTTGGCCACCTCGTCCGGCGGCGCAGGCCCGGACAGCAACGTCACGTCAGCCGCGACATCGCCGGCCTGCCGCCAGCGGACCTCGGCGTCAAAGCCGAACGCCCTGGCGCTCACGCACAGGTTGGTGACAACGGCGCCGCAGGCCAGGTCGCCCTCGCGTCCGCCGGGATCGAGCGCGCCCAGCACCTGATGGGCCGGATCCCGCGAGACGCGGAAGCTCCGGCCGTCCACCTCGATGCGCCAGCCCTGCGCGTTGTGCGGTGACGGCGCGCGCCAGGCGTAATAGAGCAGGCGGTCGCGCAGCTCGGGGGTCAGCGCGGGCGACTCGCCCGGCACCGGTACCTGCACCGCAGGGCGAGACGCCGCCTCGGTGCCGTCTTCGCCTGCACCAGCCCGACTACTCATCGGCCCCTCCTGCCTGGGGATCTTATCCAGCGAGCCTGGCCCGGAACGAGCGCGGGATCCTGCCTGCCTTCCTGCCTGCCGTGGGCGCGGGTCACTGAGGTGTGTCGCGTGCCTAATCCTGGGCCAGGAGGAGCGTGGCTGCCTGCTGCTGGCTGAGCGCGCGTCCGGCGGCCAGCGCGGCCTCCCAGGCCTCGGGTGCGATGGTCGCGCGGGCGGGAGCCAGGAACTCCTCGATTATTTCGGGTTGCTTTATCGGGATGCCGGACTTCTGCCGGACGGCTTCCGCGGCGCCGGCCATGGCGGGCCGCCCGCAGGACCTCGCCGAGCTGCGCGGCATTGGCGGCGGACATTTCCAGGGTGGTGGCCAGGAGCTCGGGGTCACCGCAGCTGACGACGTAGTCGGCCATGTCGGACAGCTGCTCGCGGGCCTCCCGGGCCCGGCCCGCCCGGAGGTGGACCCCGGCCAGCGATTGCTGATCCAGGGCCACGCCCAGCATGTCCCCCTGCTTCCGGTCGATCGCGAGCGCCTCCTGCAGCACCTGCGTGGCGCGGTCGAAGTTGCCCGCATCGGCCTCCAGCTGGCCAAGGTTCGTCAGGGCCGCGGCGAGCCGCATGTCGCTGCCGATCTCGCGGGCGATGGCGGCGCTGTCTTCCAGCAGGGATCGCGAGGTGTCCAGCTCGTCGAGGTGATGGTGGGTGATGCCGAGGCTGTTGAGTTCTCGTGCCTGCTGGTCCCGGTCGCCGAGGTCACGCCAGATCGCCAGGCTGCGCTCCAGCAGCGCCAGCGCGGCCTGCGACTCGCCTTGCTGCTGCAGCACTACCCCGAGCCAGTGCGCCAGCTGGGCCAGCGGTGCTCCGCCATCCTCGGCGGTCAGGTCGATGGCCTGCTGCAGCCACCGTCGCCCTTCGGCCAGGTAGCTATGCCGGTACCAGAACAGGGCCAGCGCCTGGACCAGCCGCAGGCCGGTAGCTGACCGTTCGCGGTCGGCAGCGCGCCGGGCCGGCGGCCGGGGTTTCCAGCGACCAGGTGAGGGCGGCGTGCAGGTTGTCATGCTCGGCTTCCAGCTGGTCCAGGGCCACCAGGTGCTCCGGGCCTGAGCTGCGGAGCTGCTCGCACGCCCGCTCGGCGAGCCCGGCATAGTAGTTAGCGTGGCGGCGCTGGGTGCCGTCCAGGTCCCCGGCCCGCTGCAGGCGCTCGAGCGCGTACTCGCGGATCGTCTCCAGCATGCCGACGCGGGGCTCGCCGTCGACGCCGTCGGTCACCGTGACCAGGCTGACGTCCAGCAGCCCGGCGGCCAAATCCAGGGGATCGGCCCCGGCCCCCTGGGCGCCTGAGCCGTGCTCTGGCGCGGCGACCGCGGCCAGCGCGTCCAGGTCGCAGCCCCCGGCGAACACCCCGGCGCGGCGGAACACCTCGGCCAGGTCGGGGGTCAGCAGGTCGTAGCTCCAGGCGATGGCGTTCCGCAGGGTCTGCTGCCGCGACGACTGCCCGACGTCGGCGGCGGCCAGGTCGATGCTGTGGCCCAGGCGGGCCAGCAGGGCCCGGGGGGCCAGCAGCCGGATCCGGGCTGCGGCCAGCTCGATGGCCAGCGGCAGCCCGTCCAGGCGCTCGCAGATGGCCGCGATGTCGGCGGCGTTGGCCGCGGTGATGGTGAAGCCCGGGCGGGACATGCTCGCCTGCTGGACGAACAGCTGCGCCGCACCGCACGCGGAGACCTCCTCGACGGACGCCTCCCGGGGCATCTGCAGCGGCGGTACCGGCAGCTCCTGCTCGGCGGCCAGGTGCAGCGGCCGCCGGGAGGTCGCCAGCACGACCAGGCCGGGAGCGGACGCGAGCAGCCCGGCCACCACCCCGGCGGCGCCGTCCAGCTGCTCAAGGTTGTCTAGCACCAGCAGTGCCATCCGGTCACGCAGGTACCCGGTCACGGCGTCGGCGGCGGGCCCGTCGCCGGCCACATCCAGGCCGTCGGCAATGGTCTTCCACATCACCTCGGCATCACGGACGGCGGCCAGGGGGATGAAAAACACGCCGTGCGGGAATTCCTGATCCAGCGCTGCGGCAGCGGCCAGCGACAGCCGTGTCTTGCCGACGCCGCCGGTGCCGGTCAGTGTCACCAGCCGGATCCCGGGTCGCAGGAGCGTGGCGATGACCTGCTCCAGGTCGCGGTCCCGGCCGACCAGCGGCGTCATCGGCACCGGCAGCCTGCTCTGCGCGCCCAGGCTCTTCAGCGACGGGAACCGGTCCGGCAGCCCGGCGACGACCAGCTGGTAGATACGCTCCGGCGCCTCGATGTCCTTCAGCCGGTGCCAGCCCAGGTCGCGCAGCGAGACATCAGCGGCCAGCCGCGATTCCACCAGGTGCCGCGTCGCATCGGACAGCACGACCTGCCCGCCGTGCGCCGTCGCCGCGATCCGCGCCGCCCGGTGCACGTCTAGGCCGACATAGCTGTCCTCGTAGCGGCTCGGCTCACCCGAGTGCAGCCCCATCCGCACCCGGACCGTCAGGCCATCGGGCCAGTCATGCCCGGCCAGGGCCCGCTGCCCGGCCACGCAGCAGCTGACCGCGGCGGTAGCCGACTCGAAGACCACGAAAAAGCTGTCCCCCTCGGTGCCCAGCTCCCGGCCGCCGAAACTGCGGAATGCGGCCCGCAGCAGCTTCCGCTGCGCCGACAGCGCCTCGCTGTACCGCTCCCCCAGGCGCCTGACCAGCACCGTCGACCCCTCGATGTCGCTGAACAGCATGGTCAGAGTCCCGGTGGGCAGCTCCGCTACCGTCCCTGCCACGGCCGGGTCGCCTTGCCCACGGCCGGTATCCGGCTGGGCCGCGCCATCCTCGCCGCCCGGACCGCCCACCCGCGCTCCCGCGACCACCCCGCCGTCGGCTTGCACTGGCACCTCACCGCTCACGGGGCCTCCCCTACCTGCAAGCCACCCGGCGCTCCATCCCCGACCCGGGCCCGGCGCGAACGCGCAACGTGGTTATCCGCCGCCGAAAAGCCCGCCAGGGCGGTCCTAGTATCCGCCGGGACCGCGGCCGTCCGCAACGCGACGCGGTAACTGGCCCGGCGTGAGCAGGCCCGGATACGGCCAGGATGACCAGGCCGCTCTCGCGGCTTCGCGTCCCTGGCGGCCGAAGTTACCGGCGAGAGACGACGCTGGTACTACAGACGGATGACGGCCTTGCCGCGGAGGCCGCCCTGGCGGAGCCTTTCGAGGATCTGGCCCACGCCGTCCAGTTCCACTGTGGAGCGGATCCGTGCGGTAATCGTGCCGTCGGCGAGCATGCCCGCCACCTCGGTCAGCCCTTGCGGCCAGATTCAGGACCGCGTCGACGCCATCCGGGTGAGCCGTGCGCAGCGCGCCGGCCACATCGGCGGCCTGGCTGTCGTAGACCTCCTCGGCACCGAGGCGGCGAGCCTCGCCGACGTCGCCGCGGACGGTCGCGATGACGTGCGCGCCGCGGGACAGCGCCATCTGCACCGCGTAGCCGCCGACCCCGCCGGTCGCGCCCATCACCACCAGACGCTGACCCGCGGTGACGCCCAGCAGCTCCACCGTCCTGAGCGCGGTTACCGCCGCGGTGGGCAGAGCGGCTGCCTCGGCGTCGCTGACGCCGTCGGGAATGGGGGCCAGCGGCTCGGCCTTCGCCCCCGGCGTGACCGCGGTGTACTCGGCGTACGCGCCGTGCGTGCGCGCCATTCCGAAGACCCGGGCGCCCGCAGATCGTTTTCTCCCGCCGGAACCCGTTCGACGACACCCGCGAAGTCAATCCCCAGCACATAGGGATACGCCGAGCTGGCCGTCAGGCGCGCGAGGTTGTGGTTATCGAGCGGATTGACCCCCGCATAAACCACGCGCAGGAGGAAGGCGCCGTCCGCGGCCGGGACCGGCAAGTCGTGCATCGCCGGAGCCTCCCCGAAGTCCCGGACAGCGAACGCACGCATAACTCACCCCTTACCGCCAGCGCTCCCGGAAGCCTATTCGGGTGCGGCGGGAACGGCCATCAGAGCCCGTCCGGAGCAGTGGCGACCGTGCGCCGGCTGATGCGCCATGATCCTCCGGCCCGCCGGAGGGTCTGCGTGATCACCGCCACCGTGCGGATGGTGGGCCGCGGTACCGGGTCGATGATCAGCAGGATCGAACGGGTCGCTGCGTGCCCGTCGGTGGTTTCCCCGGCCTCGATGATGGGGTTGAGCGTGAGGTGCAGGCTCGCTGGTCCTTCCGCGGCCCAGATCGGCCCGACCGACGCGCGCAGCGCGTCCTGGCCCGCGTGACGTCCTTGCGCGCCGTCGAGCACCACGTCATCGGTGAACAGGTCAGCGTAGGCCGCCGCATCCCGGCGGCTGGCGGCCCAGTCAGCGCGGCTGATGACGTCGAGGATCTCCAGCCGGTCGGCCGTCGAGAGTGTCATGGCCGGGCCTGGCCCGGGCGCAGCCAGGCTGTTACCCGGTCACGGAGGCCGGCCGGAAAGACCTGCTTCGGGATAACGGCGTGCACGGCCTTGGGTGGCGTGGAGCTGTAAGCCGAGGCGGTCTGGTTGGCGTACTGAGTCACCCGGAAGCTGACGGCCATGCTGGCCAGAGCGTAGGCCTCCGATTCAGTGACCTGAGCGGCGGCCGCCAGCCAGTGGATGACCTCGCGCACGCAGGCGACCGTCGCCTCGTCCAGGTCGCCGCCGAACCCGATGACGATCCAGGCTGTATCGGTCTCGCCGAGCGGGCCGCGCAGGGCCACCTGCTTGTGCAGGTCGTAGCGGATCTCCAGGTCCTCGGCGGCGGTCTCGATCGCGGTCTGGTCGACCACGCCGTCGCCTTGCAGCGCGTGCACGTCCCCGGTCCAGATCCGTCCCCCCGCCTTCGCCACGGGCAGGAACAGGTGGCTGCCGGCGGTGAGGTCCCGCAGCACCAGGTTCCCGCCATAAGGCCCGGCCAGGATCGCGCTGACCAGATCATCGCCGGCCGGCTCGGCCGCGACCACGCCGAGGAACGGTGCCATCGCCAGCCGGATGCCATGCGTGAACTCCGCCGTTGTCCTGGCGTCGTCGAACCGGAAGTAGTGCACGTAGGGCTCGGCGAAGTCGTCCGGCAGCGCGCCGACGCCCAGCGGGAAGGAGTTCCAGCCCCAGTCAATCGTGCGCAGCCGGGTGATGCTGCACTCGATCACGTCGCCGGGCTCGGCGCCGGACACTTCCACCGGCCCGAGCATGGAGTACGGACCGTGCGGGTACCGGTGCCGCAGCGGCTCCCGGTCGGCGAAGCTCATGCCGAACTGGGCCTCGTTTCCCCAGTGCGTCCAGGTGCGCGGGTAACTGACCAGGTCGCCGGGCATAATCACCGCCACCGGTTCCGCCGCCGGGTCGAGGTAGCCCGAGCGCACCGTGTCCGGTGTCGATTCAACCGTGTGTGTCCCCATGTCCGCCTGTCCGTTTCGGTGGGCTGTCCCGTCCGGAGTGGTGACCTTTCCCGGGCGTCGCTGTGTTCAGATCGTGGTAGCTATGGTGGCCGCACGGGGACCTAATGCGCGATCCGCCCAGTCAGTAAACGAGGTCCATCTCACGGTGGGATAGTCACGAAATGCCCGCAGACCGCCCGAACGCCCACGCCACCATCAGCGGCAGCTCTTCTGCCCAGAAGGCGTCACCGTGGGATCCGGCGCGCTGGGTCATCACAACGTCAGCGCCGGCATCGCGCAGCGCGGTCGCCCACCGGGTGGCGTTCTCGCGGAAAAACGGCTCCCGGGTGCCTGCGACCAGGTACGCGCGCGGAAGCGGACCCGGCATAGCGCCAGGCGGCTGGTAGCCGGCGCCAGGCGAGGCGCAGAAGATCGCGCTGTAGACGTCAGGATGCCGGAGCCCGATGGCGAGGGCCAGCTCCCCGCCCGCCGAGACACCGAACACCGCGGTGCGCTCGGCGGGCATCCCGACTCCGAAACGCGCTCGCACCCACCGGCGAACGTCCTCGACGAAGAACTTCTCGTGTGCCGCGAACCGCTCCGGCTCAAGGCCCGGCGAGTACTCATGCAGCCGCAGCGTCTCATCGGAGCGCCGGTGGACACCGACGATCATCACCGGGAGTACGTCAGCCGCCTCCACCGATTCGCGCCATTGCGAGATCAGCTGACCGTCCCCGGCGAACACGACGGCCTCGGCCGGGACCGGCGGGACATACACCGTGACCGGCCGGCCACCGTCGTACCCGGCGAGTCTCTCGGTGACGAGCTCACCCGCGATCGGCGACATCGTCGTTCGCCTCCTTTCACCGGGCATCGCAGCGGCTAGTGCTCGTGCCGCACCATGCGGATCTCGTCAATGCGGAGGTCGCGGTCGTGCTTCCTGGCTCCGTCCGGCCTGAAGCCATGCTTGCGGTAGAACGCCTGGGCCCGGGGGTTCGGATCGGCCACCCACAACGCCGCGTCATCGTTACCGATCACGGCCGCCAGCAGGCCACGGCCGGCCCCGGTACCGTGCGCCGCGGCCAGGACGTAGAGAACGAAAAGCTGTGCTGGCCAGTGCGCATCCGGGTCTATGGCTGGTCCTGCCGTCGCGATCCCGGCCATCTCACCGTCTCGCTCGGCGACGGCCACGCGGTTCATGGCGTAACGCTCGTCACTCAGCGCGGCGGTCCAGAACCGCTCGCGCCGTTCCACGAAGTCGGGGCGGTCAAGGATTTCGTCTGCCACCAGCCCGCGGTAGGCCTCTTGCCATGACCGCACGTGGATGCGGGCCATTGCCGGCACGTCTTCAGCCTGGGCTGGGCGGACCGTTATCGAGCCCATGCGGCAATCGTAGGACCTCTCCCGTCAGTGCCCGGCCCGGCGGCTGGCCGGGCGGGCGCTCAGATGGAGCGGATGGCACCGCCATCTATCGGGATCATCGCGCCGGTGATGTAGGACGCGGCGGGAGAGAGCACGAACGCGGCCGCCTGCCCGAACTCGGCCGGTTCACCGTAGCGGCGGAGCGGGATGCTGCTGGATATGCGGGCCCGTACTTCATCGGGATCGCCGGCGAGGGCATCCAACTGGCGGACCCGGTCGGTGGCGATCCGGACGGGCAGCAACCCGTTGATCCGGATCCCGGCCGGCCCGTGCTCGTCGGCGAGTGTCTTAACCACGCCGGCCAGTCCCGGGAAGAGCCCGTTAGAGATGGCGAGGCCCGGGAGCGGCGTGCGTACGGAGGCGGCCAGGACGAAAGCGATCGAGCCGCCGGTCCCGGTAAGCGAGGCCGTCGCAGCACCATCCTGGCGTTCGCCGCCCAGGCCGGCCGCGAGCACCCGGGCCAGCCGTACCGCGCCCAGGAAGACGCTCTCGAATGCGGAGCGCCACGCATCGTCTCCCGTGTCAGCGACCGTTCCGCCTGGTGATCCGCCGACGCTGATCAGCGCACCGTCCAAGCGGCCAAAGCGGTCCCGGGCGGTGTCGATCAGCTGGCCCGGGGTAGCGGGGTCGGCGTTATCGGCGATGGTCCATGCGGCGGCACCGGGCGCGGCGTCCTGGGTGAGGCGAGCTGCGGCGGCTGCCGCCGTGGACTCGTGCGGAGCGCTGAGCAGCACGCGTGCCCCGTCCGCGACGAGTGCCTGGGCGGCGGCGAAGCCAAGGCCCCGGCTGCCGCCGGTCACCAGGTACACCCTGTCCCGCAAGCCGAGATCCATGCGGCCATTCTGCCCTGCACATCGCCAGCATCTTCGCCAAGCGCGGGCTCGCGCCGTCCGGCACTGACCGCCACCGGTCACCGCCATCAAGTCATTGAGCCCTAGCTCAGCGGGAGTCAGAGATCCGGTAGCCGATACCGGGGGTCGTGGCGATAACCGGCGGATCGCCGAGCTTGCGCCTGAGCCGTCCGATGGTGACCGTGACCGTGTTGGTGAACGGGTCGGCCTGCTCGTCCCAGACCTGCTCAAGCAGGTCCTCGGCGCGCAGGTAGGCCGGTGCGGCGAGCAGCAGCGCCTCCAGCACCCCGAACTCCTTGACCGACAGGTCTACCGGCCGGCCTTCCCGGGTGACGGTGCGCCGCATCGCATCGAGCTCGATCCCGGCCGCGCCCAGGATCCGGGCCCGTGCGGCGGGCTTGCGGCGGGCCAGGGCGCGAATCCGCAGGACCAGCTCGGGAAAGTGGAATGGCTTGCCCAGATAGTCGTCGGCGCCGAGGCCCAGTCCGGTCACCCGGTCACCGGGCGCTCCGGACGCGGTCAGCATGAGAACCATGGCCCGCTGGTCGTGGTCGGTGATCATCTGGCAGAGGGAGTCCCCGTGGATGCCCGGCAGGTCACGATCCAGGACCACGACGTCGTAGGCATTGAGGTCCAGCTTGGCCGCCGCCTCCAGGCCATCGTGGGCGACGTCGACCGCCATGCCCTGGTCTCGCAGGCCCTCAACCAGCACCTCGGCCAGGGACCGCGAGTCCTCGACGACGAGGACTCTCATGCCGGGGCACCTGACGGGACGACCTCGGCCCCGGCAGCGGACGCGGGCAGGCTGATGGTGACCCGCAGGCCGCCTGCGGACCGCGCCTGCAGGTCGACCGAGCCGCCGTGGGCCTCCGCGATGGCCGCCACGATCGACAGGCCCAGGCCTGATCCCCGGTCTGAGCCGATGCGGTCCGCCCCGATCCGGCGGAATGGCTCGGACAGACCGGCTACCTGCTGCTGGTCAAGCAGCGGCCCGCCGTTCTCGACGATCAGGCAGGCCCGGCCGCCCGTGGTGCGGGACACAATCCGGATCCAGCCGCCTTCGGCGTTGTGGCAGACGGCATTGTCGATGACGTTCTCCACCATCCTCGTGATCAGCGCCTGGCTGCCGGTCACCCACGCGCTACCCAGGGAGCCGGGCTCCTGGACGGTCAGGTTCATGGCGCGGATCGCCGCGGCCTGATCGGAGAGGGCAGCGCCGACGACGTAGTCCAGCGGGATGACCGCGCGGCCGGGCAGGGCCCGGTGCTGGGCGCGCGCCAGCACCAGGAACGCCTCAAGGAGCCTGTCGATCCTGTCCAGCTCGATCCGCAGCCGCCCGGCCAGCGCGACAGTCTGCGGCGGGGCAGGATCCGGCTTCGCCAGCGCCACGTCCAGTGAGGCTCGCATGGTGGTCAGCGGAGTCCGCAGTTCGTGAGACGCGTTGGCGACGAAACGGCGCTGGGCGCTGAATGCGGCCTCCAGCCGCTCCAGCAGGCCGTCGATGGTGTCCCCGAGTTCCTTCAGCTCGTCTTCGGGGCCCTGCACCGCGAGCCGCTCGTGCAGGCTGTCCTCGGAGATCCGCTGGGCCGCGGCCGTCATCTGGCGGACCGGCCTTAGCGCGCGGCCGGCCACCAGCCAGCCGAGCCCCACCGAGATCACCGTCATGACCGCCAGCGCGATCAGCGACGAGATCAGCAGCACATGCCTGAGCTGGCTCTGGTTCGGCTGGGTGGCCGCCTGGGACTGGAGCCGGCCGATCTGCGCCTGCAGCTGGTGGATGCGAGCGTCCGCCTGGCTCAGTGCCGACCCGGTAGCGGGGTTCGAGCTCGGCCGCCGCGGCCTCGGATGTCGAGGTGCCGACTGCGACGCCGCTGGCGATGGTCAGTAGCAGCGCGCCGGAGAACACGAACAAGATCCCGTAGAGGATGGTCAGCCGCGTCCGCACCGTGCGGCCCGGCAGCCGCACCCATCCCGGCAGCCGCACCCAGCGCGACGCGCGCAATGTGCCCCTCCTCCCGTCGGCGATGCCCTGATCAGGGATTTCGGCTCTGCCATCCCACTTCAGCATGCCCGGGTGGACCTAACAACGGGATAACAGCATCCGTTCGGCCCATGTTATGGCCGCCCCCGTAGAACTCAGATCACCGGAAGTTTCGTAGCGAACGAGAAGGATCACCGAATGCAAGCCACGATTGAAGTGCACGGCCTGCGCAAGCGGTTCGGGCCGACGCTGGCGCTGGACGGCATGTCCTTCGCCGTCCAGCCCGGCCAGGTCACCGGCTTCGTCGGCCCGAACGGAGCCGGCAAGTCCACCACCATGCGGGTAATCCTCAGCCTGGACGCACCCGACGAGGGCAAGGCAACCATCGGCGGCAGGTCGTATGCGAGCCTGCGGCAGCCGATGCGAGTGATCGGGTCGCTGCTGGACGCGGGCGCGCTGCAGCCGAGCCGGTCCGCGCGCAACCACCTGCTCTGGCTGGCCCACTCCCAGGGCCTCACGGCCAGGCGGGTGGACGAAGTGATCAAGCAGGCGGGACTGGAGGGCGTCGCCAAACGGCGGGCCGGGGGGTACTCGCTCGGCATGCGGCAACGGCTCGGCATCGCCGCGGCGATGCTGGGCAACCCGGTCGCGATCATGCTGGACGAGCCATTCAACGGAATGGATCCCGAAGGCATCGTGTGGGTGCGGGGCTTCCTGCGCTCGCTGGCCGCCGACGGCCGGGCGGTGCTGGTATCCAGCCACCTGATGAGCGAGCTTCAGGACACGGCGGATCACCTGGTCGTCGTAGGCCGCGGCAAGGTCATCGCCGACACGACCGTGGCGAGCCTGCTAGCAGCCGCGTCCGCTGACCGGGTGGCGCTGCGCACGTCCGCCCGGCCGGAGGCGACGACGGTGCTGGAGCGGGCCGGGGCGACCATCGTCGCGTCCGGCCAGGACGTGCTCACGATCTCGGGCCTGCCCGCGGAGCGCGTCGTCGCGCTGCTGGGCGCGGCGGCCGTGCCGTTCTCCGAGGTCTCCGCCCACCGGGCCACGCTGGAGCAGGCTTACATGGAGCTGACCAGGCAGGCAGTCGAGTTCCGGCCGGCCGGATTCGACGCCGGCGCGGCGGCGGAGGTGCCGCGATGACGACTCAGGCGATCTCGGTGCCGCGGCCGGACGCCGGCGCCGATGCCGGTCCCGGCCGGGGCGGTTTCGGCGGACTCGTGCGGGCCGAGTGGATCAAGTTCCGCAGCGTGCGCGGCTGGGTGATCGGCATGATCCTGGCCGCGCTGCTGACCATTTTCCTCGGCGTGTTCGGGGCCGCTAACGCGAACATCGGCTGCCAGATCAACGGCGGCCCGGTGAAAACGGGCAAAGCCTGCGTGCCGTACATCCCGCACGGGCCGGGCGGCGAGATCGTGACCGACAGCTTCTACTTCGCCCGCCAGCCGCTGACCGGGAACGGCACCATCACCGCGGAAGTCACCTCGCTCACCGGCGAGCACGCGAACCTGAGCCCGGGGCCTGTTCAGGCCGGCCACGGCAACATGGTCCCCGGCCTGGTGAACTGGGCCAAGGCGGGGATCATCATCAAGCAGAGCACGCACCAGGGCTCGGCTTACGCGGCGATGATGGTGACGGGCGGTCACGGGGTCCGGATGCAGTACAACTTCACCGGGGATACCGCCGGGATGCCCGGTGCCGTCTCAGCGGCGCATCCGCGCTGGCTGCGGCTGACTCGGTCCGGCGGCACGATTACCGGCTACGACTCCGCCGACGGCACGCGCTGGACCCGGGTGGGCACGGTCCAGCTAACCGGGCTGCCGTCCACCGTCCAGGCCGGCATGTTCGCCACATCGCCGGGCTACACGGTGACCCAGAACTCGTTCGGCGGCGCCAGCAACAACGGCGGCCCCGCCCAGGCCACCGGAACCTTCGATCACGTCAGCCTGGCTGGCGGGGCACCCGGCGGTACCTGGACCGGCACCGCGATCGGCGGCGGGGGCCCGCCCGGCAGCGGGCCAGGGCCAGGCGGCGGCGGCTCGGCGCCGTTCACCCGGAGCGGTGGCAGCTACACGCTGACCGGCTCAGGCGACATTGCGCCGGTCACGGCGGGGCCCAACAGCCCGTTCCCAACGGTGACGATCGAGCAGAGCCTGCTCGGCGTGTTCCTGGGGCTGATCGTGATCCTGGTGGTGGCGGCGATGTTCTTCAGCACCGAGTACCGGCGCGGCCTCATCCGCACCACGCTGGCCGCTACCCCGCGCCGCGGCGCGGTGCTGGCCGCCAAGGCCGTGGTGATCGGCGCGGTGACGTTCGTCATCGGCCTCGTGGCCGCGGCGGTCTCGATCGGCGTCGGCGTCCCGAAGGAGGAGGCGTCGGGCCTGGTCCTGCTGACCGTGCCCGGGCTGACCGAGGTGCGGGTGATCGTCGGCACGGCGGCGATGCTGGCCGTGGCCGCGGTCTTCGCCGTCGCCCTGGGCGCGATCCTGCGGCGCAGCGCCGCCGCCATCACGATCGCGGTCGTCCTGGTCGTCATGCCGTTCCTGCTGGCCGCGCTCAATATCGTGCCCGCCGGGGTTGGCGACTGGCTGCTGCGGGTGACCCCGGCCGCGGCCCTGGCGGTCGAGCAGAGCGTCCCGCGGTACGCGCAGGTCACCACCGCTATCTCGCCCGTGCGCGGCAACTATCCGCTGTCGCCCTACGCCGGGTTTGCCGTGCTGTGCCTGTGGGCGGCGGCGGCACTTGCCCTCGCGCTGATCATGCTGCGGCGGCGGGACGCATGAGCACCGCTGTGCACGCGCAGCCAGCGCCGGCCATGGCCACGACGGCAGCGCGCGGGGCGAGCCTGCGCCGCGCGCTGCACGCCGAGTGGACCAAGCTGCGCACCGTGTCCGGGCCCGCCTGGCTGCTCCTCGGGGTCGTGACGCTGACCATCGCGGTCAGCGCCGCGGCTACCGGGGCCACGCACTGCCCGCAGAACCTGACCTGCCCGGTCGACACGACCAAGCTCAGCCTGACCGGGATTCAGTTCGGGCAGGCGGTGGTCGCGATCCTGGCCGTGCTGGCGTTCTGCAACGAGTACAGCACCGGCATGATCCGCGTCACGCTCGCGGCGATGCCAAGGCGGCACACGGTACTTGCGGCCAAGGCCATCCTGATTGCCGGCCTGGTGCTGGTCGCCGGAGCGGTGGCCGTGTTCGGCTCGGTGCTGGCCGGGCACCTGATCCTGCCCGGCCACGGCTTCACCGCGGCGCGGGGTTTCCAGCCGGTGTGGCTGAGCTACGGACCGACGTTGCGAGCCGCGTGCGGGTCGGTACTGTACCTGACATTGATCGCGCTGCTGAGCCTCGGCGTGGCGGTCATCGTGCGGGACTCGGCGGTGGCCATCGGGACCGTGCTGGCCCTGCTGTACCTGTTCCCGATCGTCCTCGCTTTCATCGGAAACGAGCACTGGCAGCAGCGGCTCGAGCGCTGGACGCCCACCATCGCCGGACTGACCATCCAGGACACGACCGGCCTGCGCGGCCTGCCGATCACCCCGTGGGGGGGTCTAGGGGTGCTCGCGATCTGGGCCGGTGCCGCGCTGCTGGCCGGCACCCTGGCGCTCCGGCTGCGCGACGCCTGACGGGCTGGACCCGGGCAGCGCTCACGAGTGCCACTCGAATGGCACTTTCCGCGGGTGTCGGATTGAGTGACCCGTGTTCGTGGAAGAGGTGACGGCGCTCCGCGCACAGCGGGGCCACGACCACGGGAGATGATCGAGATGACCGGGACAAAGCCCTCCGGGACCCTGGCCCGCCGCTTCTACGGGCTCACCGAGCCGATCGCGCTGGTCCCGTACGCCGCCCCGGAGCCGACCGCCGAGGTCATGGCGCTCGGGTACCGGAACTACTGGGACACCTACTTCGCCGGGCGCGCGGCCCCGCTGGGCCGGTGCCCGGCCGAGGTGGTGCACGCGATCTTCTACAACTTCGCCGACGGCGAGGTCGCCCGCCACATCCCGCACGTCTGGGACATCGCCACTCCCGAGGCCGTCCTGGCCGCCCGAGAGCGGGGGTGCGCCGCCGCCGTGCGACGGATCCTCGCTGACCTGGCTGACTCCCCCGGCGTCACCCGGGCCGCCGACCTGGCCACCAAGGCGGCCACCAGTGCCCCGACCGAGGGCCGCGCCCTGTATGCGGGGCTGCGAACGCTCCCCATCCCCGGCGAACCCGTCGCCCGGCTCTGGCACGCGGCCAACCTGCTGCGCGAGCACCGCGGCGACGGTCACATCGCCGCGCTGGTCTCCGAGGGCATCGGCGGGCTCGAGTCCCACGCGCTGTACGCGGTGTACCACGGCATGCCCGCGGAGAAGTTCGGCCGGATCCACCACCTGCCCGCCGCGACGCTGGCCGCGGTAGCCGGCCGGATGCGCGCCCGTGACTTCATCGACGACAACGGCCAGATCACCGGCACCGGACGCGAGACCAGGGAGCGGATCGAGGCCCTCACCGACGACCTCGCGGCACCGCCCTACGACATCCTGACCCCGGCCGAGCTCGACCAGCTCATCGCCGAGCTCGAGCCCCTCGCCGCGGCGCTGGCCGCGGTCGGCTCGGAGTGACGCTCCCTAGCGGGTTCGGGACGATAGGTCGCGCGGGTAGATCACCCGGCTGCGGGCTTGATTTATCGCCAGCCGAGCGCGGGCGCCACCTGGGTCAGGATGCTCTCGATGACGTGGGCGTTGTAGTCGACGCCGAGCTGGTTGGGCACGGTGAGCAGCAGCGTGTCAGCGGCCGCGATCGCCTCGTCCTCTTTGAGCTGGCGGATCAGTTCCTCGGGCTCGGCCGCGTACGAGCGCCCGAAGATCGCCTCCGTCGTCGCGTCGATGAACCCGATCTGGTCGGTGTCCTGGTCCCTGGGGCCGAAGTAGGCCCGGTCGCGGTCGTCGACCAGCGGGAAGATGCTCCGGCTCACTGATATCCGCGGCTCGCGCTCGTGGCCCGCCGTGTGCCACGCGTCACGGAATGCCCGGATCTGCTCAGCTTGCTGCACGTGAAAAGGCTTGTCCGACTCGTTGCTGATGAGCGTTGAGCTTTGCAGGTTCATGCCCAGCCCGGCTGCCCACGCCGCCGTCTGCTGCGACCCCGCGCCCCACCAGATGCGCTCCCGCAGCCCGGCTGAGTACGGCTCCACCCGCAGCAAGCCAGGCGGGTTCGGGAACATCGGCCGGGGACTGGGCTGGGCGAAGCCCTCGCCCCGCAGTACCTCCAGCAGCACCTCGGCGTGCCCGCGCGCCATGTCGGCGTCCGTCTGGCCTTCCTGCGGCTGGTAGCCGAAGTAACGCCAGCCGTCGATCACCTGCTCCGGCGAGCCGCGGCTGATCCCGAGCTGGAGACGGCCGCCGGCGATGAGGTCGGCCGCGCCGGCATCCTCGGCCATGTACAGCGGGTTCTCATAGCGCATGTCGATGACCGCGGTGCCGATCTCGATGCGGCTGGTCCGCGCGCCGATGGCGGCCAGCAGCGCGAAAGGCGAGCCCAGCTGCCTGGCGAAGTGGTGCACCCGGAAATAGGCACCGTCGGCGCCCAGATCCTCCGCCGCGACCGCCAGGTCGATCGACTGCAGCAGAGCGTCGGAGGCCGACTGCGTCTGCGAGCCGCGCGACGACGACCAGTGCCCGAACGACAGGAACCCGATCTGCTTCACCAGCGCGTCAACACGAGCCGGCTGGCCGGCATTCCTGGCCGGCCCGCAGCTGGCCGAGCAGCGGGGCGATGTCATCGACGCACCACTGGATAACACCGGCCCGGCGCCGCTGGGTCACATGGCTGAACCCATGGCTAGCCGCCTGCGAAGAAGTCGAGGTAGGCCTGGGCCAGGGCGGCCGGATTCTCCAGCGCGATGTTGTGACCGGCGGCGGGGATGACGGCGCCGCGGACGTCGCTGGCCACTTGCGCGAGCTGTTTGGATACTTGGTCCCCGAGATAGGCCTGCGCGCCGACGGCCAGGACCGGGCAGCTGATCGGGTCGGCGTAATGCGGGCGGTTCTGCTCGGCGTCGACCTGGCGGGCGCGGTACATCTCCAAGATGGCGCTGTTGCCGCCCGGCTGCTCGGCCGAGTGCACGATTTCGTCGATGTCCTCCTCGGCCAGCGCGCTGGGGTCCCACATCTGGCGCCTGGCGTACCAGGTCCAGAACGGCCGTTCCCGCCCGGCCAGCAGCAGCTCGGGCACGTTCGGCAGGCTGAAGAAGGTGAAGTGCCAGCCGGTGCGCATGTCGTCGGCGGCGAGCGAGGGGTCGGGTCCGCCGCCCGGCAATCCTGGGCCGGCCGGCAGCCCTGGCAGGAGCGTTTCCTGGAACACCAGTTGCCGCACCCGGGGCCGGTGGAAGGCGGCGACGGCGTAGGCGATGGCCGCACCCCAGTCCTCGCCGACGACGCGGAACTGGCCGAAGCCCAGATGGGTGGCCAGTTCGGCGACGTCACCGGCCATCGTGGCCGTGTCGTAGCCGGTCAGGGGGCGCTGGGAGCCGCCGGCGCCTCGGTTGTCGACCGCGACGACGGTGTAGTGCGGGGTCAGCAGCGGCACGACGTGGCGCCAGTACGACATGGTCTTCGGCACGCCGTGCAGCAAGAACACCGGTTCGCCGGCGCCGCCGATCGCGTAGTGGATCTCCACGCCGTTGACCTTGGGCTTGCCGTGTGTGAGCCGGGCTCCGGCATGGTCAGTGAGGTTCATCTCGGCGAGCTCCTTCTTCTCTTCGGCCGTACCGGGCGCCGACCGGGTGGCGCATCTTCCGGACGGCATTTCTGCATCCTCATCTTTGTCCGTATCGACCCGGTTGAGCTGGTGATGTCTTTGAGGGCGCGCCGGGCGCCGGCTGGACCCACGCCGACGAGGCCTACCGGGCACTGCTCGACTTCATCGGCCATCTGAGCCAGGCCCGCACGCGGGCGAGCGGGCCGGAGAACCAGCGACAGAGAAGATGACCGTGACTGCGGGCGCCTCAGGCGATCTTGCGCGCGCCGGGGCCGGGCACCGGGGTGACGTCGCGGGCTGAGTCCAGGACGTGCCCGGCCCGGCAAGACAGCTGCAGCTGCACTGGCTCCCCGCAGTCGCGGTGCCGCAGCAGGACCTGCGGGCCGGCCGGGCCCGCCGCGTACCGGTCCCCCCACTGCATCAGCGCCACCAGCACCGGGTACAGGTCAAGGCCCTTCGCGGTGAGGCGGTACTCGTCCCGGCGGCGCTGGCCGCTCTCCTGGTAGGGAACCTTCCGGAGCAGGCCCTCGGTCACCAGCCGGGCCAGGCGGTCGCTGAGGACCTGCCGGGGCATCCCGGTGCGGCGCTGCATGTCATCGAAGCGGCGCACCCCGTTGAAGGCCTCGCGCAGCAGCAGGAACGTCGGCCGCTCCCCGATAATCCCCACTGCCGCGCCGATCGTGCAGTTGGCCGAGTCGTAATCCAGAATCCACGGGCGTCCCATGACCGCATGCTAAGTCCAGTTGACAGACCCAGCAACTCCGGGGGATGCTGAGTTCGTGAACCGAACCCAGGTGGCGAGGGCCGTCGGCCGCACAGCGACGGCGATCCGCCCGGCACGCCCAGCGGACCTGGCTGCGCTCCGCGACTTCTTCGCAGGACTGTCCGCGCAGACCCGCTACCTGAGATTCTTCGCCCCGGTAACCCCCGGCCCGGCTCTGCTCCGCGTCCTGTCCGGCGGTACCGGCACCACTTACGCCGTGGTCGCTACCTGGGGCGAGGTCATCATCGGGCACGCCATGGCCGCGGACCGGGCTGGTCCCTGCGGCGTCCGGACGACCGAAATCGGCGTCGTGGTGGCCGACGCCTGGCAGGGCCAGGGCGTGGGCTCGGCGCTGGTGCGCGCCCTGATCACCAGTGCCCAGGCGCGAGGCGTGACGTCGGTGGCGATGGACGTGCTGCCCGCCAACCGCCAGGTGCTCGCCATGATCGCGGGTCATTGGCCCGCAGCCCACACCGGCTATTCCCAGGGTTGCCACACCATCTGCGTCCGGCTACCGCACCGCAACCAGTACCGGCCGCAGGCCCGACCCGGCCGCCCGGGCACGCGCTGCCGGCCGACCCGGGGCCTGGCCAGTGGCGCTCGCCAGATGCTGGCCTAGTCCTCCAGCTCCCACCTGAACAAGCTCAGGCACCGAGCTGTGCCCGGAAGTCCTCGCGGGTCATCCGGTGCTCGGGCCCAGGCGGCCCGTCCGCGAGATACCGCTCCATCCGGGCCAGGAAGTCCCGCTGCCCGGCGGGGTCACGCTGCCACTCGAGCGCCTCGATCCACCACCGCCGCACCGTGGCGGTCAGCACTCTCAGGTCGCCAGTCTCCCGAGCCCGCGCAAACGCGGCATCCAGCTCGGTCTCGTACTGCGCCACCACCTCGGGGACAGCGCTCGCCGCCAGCACGGCCCTGATCGCCGCAGGCGTCTCCGCTGCGCCCCGCAACCGGAGGCACATGGTTCTGCGCGGTCATGCGGCCAGCATGGCCCGGCCCGCTGACAGTTACCGGACCCGCGAGAAGCCAGCTAACCGCCGAGTGGAAGCCGCGCTGGCGACGCGAAGCCTCCTCACCTCCTGCCGACGATCTCAGTGATCAGCGCCTTGGCTGGCGGCCTGGTTGTGAGACCTGAATCAGCAACTCCTCCAACGGAGCATCGCCGCCTGCTATTCATAGATCCCCGCTGCGCGGAGAGATAAGGCCTGCCGTCGCCTCGAGTCGACGGGCGCCTCGCTGGCGTAACTCGCCAGGTAGTTAGCCAGTTGCACGCGGGATTGCACGCCGAGTTTGGCGAACACCGCGCGGAGGTGGGTGCCCACGGTGTTAATGGAGACGCCCAGCGCGGATGCGGCGGACTTGTTGGTGTGTCCCTGGCTGATGAGGGTGGCGACGCGCCGCTCGGCCTCGGTCAGGGAAGCCCATCCGCTCGCCGGCGCGGCGGCCGCGGCGGACCATTTGGTGCGGCGGGCGCCGGTCCGGCGCATAGCGCCTTGCACATTGTCGCGGAAGGCCTTGGCTCCCATGTGGTGGTATTCGTCCCAGGCCCGATCGAGTTGCGCAAGTGCCTCGGAGCGGCGGTCGGCGGCCAGCAGGGCGTGTCCGTAGGATTCGGCGCCGACGGCGCGCAGGACGGGGCGCGGGCTGCGGTTGAGGACGTGCACGCACTTGGCGAGGATGTCGAGGTCCTTGTTGCGCAGTCCGTGCAGGTTGAGGGCGACGCCTTCGAAGCTGGCCACGCCGGGATTGCGGGCCGCGTTCGCTTCGGCGACGTCGAGGCAGGACGCGGTGAAGGTGTCATCGCCGGTGGCGGCACCGACTTGGAAGAACAGCCCGTTCCAGCACGGCCACAGCGGCCAGTAGCTGCGGCCCTGTTCTGCACCCTGCAGGACCGGCCGCAGCGTGTCCCGTGCGGCGGGCAGGTCGCCACGACTCGCCGCGAGCCAGCCGCGCATCACGGTGATGCCCGGGTTACGGATGGCCTCGTCGGCGTCGGTGAGCGTGCCAGCGAGCCGCAGCTGGTCCTCGGCGACCTCGGTCTCGCCGCGCAACAGCGCGACCGCGGTACGGACCGTGATCGCATCGAGAAGGTGCAGGCTGGTGCCCAGCTCGCGGGCCAGCTCGATCAGCATGCGAGCGCCGACGTCGGCGTCGTCGAGGCGCCCGAGATTGAAGTCCTGCCACATCTGCGCGCAGGCGACACCCGGCAGCAAAGCCTCCGTGGCGGCGGTGTAGCTGCCGCGAGCTTGATCGAGCAGGACCTGGGCGTGGTCGTAGCGGTCCACGAACTGCAGCGCGGTGATCTCCTCCGCGAGGTACGGCGCGCCGGTGAGACTACGCAGCTCACGGAAATGCCGCAACGCCTCCAGGTGACGCCCTAGGTTGCGGGCTGCCTCACCGGCGGCCTGCACCGCCAGGGTGAGCGCTTCTGCGTCACCGCTGTCGCGGGCCTGCTCGAGCGCGCTGGCCGCTTCCCTGGCCGCTGGCTCGCCGGGCAGGGTCCGGGTGCAGGCCAGCGCGTACGCAGCGCGCAGCCGGACCGTGACCAGTGCGTCCAGGTCGCTGCTGCGCAGGGTCTTCTCGATCCTGGAGGCCAGGTCGTGGACCCGTCCGCTCAGCCACAGCGCGCGGGCGGCTTCGGTCTCGACGTGCGCGGCCAGGTTAGCGTCATCGACGCGGGCCAGGATCTGGCCGGCAACGGTGATCGCCTGGGCCGCGTGCTGGGCCTGGCACAAGGCGGACAGGCAGCGGCGGGCCAGCTCCAGCCACCCCGGCTGAGCAGGTCGCACCGTAGTGAAGGCGAGCGCGGCGAGTTCCCCCGCGTCCTCGGCACTGGTGCGGGCCAGGGTTTCCGCCGCCGAAACCAGGATCAGGGCGCTGGCCAGGTCACCGGGCACCGCCGCCGCCCGGGCATGAGAAGCGGCGGCCAGCGGCTCACCGAGCACGCTCAGGTGGTACTCGGCCAAGCGGGCGTGCAGCTGACGGGCACGATGGCCAGCCAGGAGGGCGTAGGCCGTCTCCCGGACGAGGTCGTGGCGGAAGGCCAGGGAATCCGCGGACACGGTGATCAGCCCGGACTCGACGGCACCGGCGAGACCGTCCCGACCGTCACAGCCGCTCAGGGCGGGCATCAGCGCGAACGCGTCGCTTACCGGCAACGGCCGGCCGGCGACCGCGACTAGCTCTGTCAGCTCGCGAGCCTGACTGGGCAGGTCGGCGAGTTGGCGGGCCATCGCCGCGGCGAACCCTCCGGCGACCGTGCCGGGTTCCCCGGCTGCGGCTGAGCGGGCCAGGCTGTCGATGACCTGCGTGGCCAGGAAGGGGTTGCCGCCGGTGGCATCCAGGTAGCGGCGGGTCCGCTCGTCGGGGACCCGCCCGAGCCGGTCCCGGGCCATCGCCGCCAGGTCGGGGGTTGTCAGCGGCGCCAGGTGAAGGTGCTCGCGGCGGACGGTGCCGGGGCCGGCCAGATCGATCCCGATGGGGTCGTCGCGGCTGGCGAACATCCACACCACGGGCAGGCTGGCCAGCCGCGACAGCAGGCTGCGCAGGAGGAACCGGCTGACCCGGTCGGCCCAATGAAGGTCGTCAATCGCGATGAGCAACGGCTGCACCGCGGCGAGGTCTTCCAGGCGCGACGCGATGCGGTCGGCGAGCAGCAGCGGTTCGCTGACCGCGCCGACGATCTGCTCGTACTCTGCCGCCGTGATCAGCGGGTCCCGCCCCGCGCGCAGGGCCGCGATCACCGGGGCACCGCGCGAGACTTGCTCGATCGGGTCGCACTTGCTGCAGCCGACCCGGATCTTCATGCGCGTGGCCTGCTGGCAGATCTCCGCGAGCAGCGCGGTCTTGCCGATACCGGACGGCCCGGAGATCAGCACACTGGCACTGGTTCCGTGCTGGCTTGCACCACGCAAGGCCGACAGCGCACTGGCCATCGGCTCGCTACGCCCCCGCAACGGTCCTGACCGCACGGCACCACCTCGAGAGAACGACACTCCTGCGATTGAGCGTGGCAGCGTCTGAACTGCGCCACATCGTCAATTCGTGCGATGTCTTTCGGTGAGGTCTGCGGCAACGGTGGTCAGCTGGACCCGGGACTTGACTCCCATTTTCTCGAAAATGTGGCGAAGGTGGGCGCTGACTGTGTGGGGTGATATGAACAGGTGCTCCGCGATCTCTCGGTTGGTCTTGCCCTGGGTTACCAGCTGGGCGACCTGGAGTTCCGCCTGGGTCAGGGCCGACCACCCCGTCTGCGGGATCCGCGGTGCCTGGATCCGTCTGCGCACGCCGAGGCGGCGCAGCCGACGTCGGATCCGAGCCGCGTCCCACGTCGCGCCGATCTCGACAGTGATCGCCAGAGCCTCGCCGAACGCGGCGATGGCGTCGCTCGTGGCGCCGTCGTCGACTCGGGCCTGGCCGAGATCCTCCAGCGCGGAGGCCAGAGCGAGCGGACGCGAGGCGGTCCGGTACAGCCCGGCCGCCGCTTCGAGCTCGTCCGTCGCATGGTCCGCCAGCCCTCGGACCTGCGCGGCGGCCGCCTGAAGTGAACGCACGGACGGGTTGAGCCGCTGGCGGCGTTCGGTCATGCCGACCGCCTGGGCAGCGAGCTCATCGTCGCTGGAGGCCAAAGCGATTCGAACGATTTCAGGGTCATCGGCCGGGTCGTGAGGAAACAAGGGGAAGATCGACAACCGCTCGTCGACACCCAGTGCGCATAGCCACCGATGCGCGTCGGTGGGGGATCCCAGAGCCATCGCCTGGCGGGCTAGGAACCAGGCAGCGTGGCGGCGGCTACCCGGTGCAGTCGTCCCCAGCATTACGCCGCAGATTTGCGCGACCTGGCGAGCGGCGCGCTGGTCCCCGGTGTGGATATGGATGCGGCCCAGGGCAACCACATTGGCCGCGTCGATGATGCCTAGGACCCCGCCGGCTTCGTCAACGCTGAACCTGCCCTCAAGTGCTACCACCGCGTCTGGCAGCCGTCCGGCCTGAAGCTCCTGAAGACCTCTCCAGGTCTCGAAGATATGCAGGGCCCAGTTCTGCCGGTCCCGCGTGGCGCTGGCGATACCTGCGTCGGCCACGGCGCGGGCTTCGTCGAACCGGTCCAGCGCCGCCAGCGGCCAGCACCGGAAATAGTGAGCAAGCCGCTGGCTGACGTTTCCTGAGGTACCTATCCGATCGGCGACGTCCAGTCGGCCCAACGCTGACTCGAAGTCGAATAGCTGGTAGTCCAACGCCGCATGCCCCAGCTCGAAGCCGAACCGTGCATCGCGGCTATCACTCGCGTGGACTAGCTCAGATAGGCCTGAGACGGCGCGAACTGCTTCGTCACCGCGGCCAGCGACCGCAAGGTTATGCAGCAACAGAGCCGCCGGCCATGCTCGCTGATCTGCCGACAGGCCTGGCAGAGTCAGCGCGTAGCGGGCGTTATCTGCGCGCACGTCTGGCGACAGGGTGAACATGCTGGCGATGCTCACCCGAACCTCAGCCTCCTGCTCCGGCGGGAGGGCCTGACGCAGCGCGGTGTCGGCGAACAACTTAGCCTCCCGCGCCGCTCCTGCTGCGAACAGCGACACAGCGCGGCGGGATACCAACGGGCCCCGGAGCGGATGATGCGCGGGGGTGAGCCGCAGTGCCCGCTGGGCAAGATCCGCGGCAGCGGCCGGGTCCGTGGTGCCGAGCGCCTCCACCGCGTCGAGCAGGGTCGCGATCGCCATCTCGTCGCCGAATTCGGCGCTGCCCGCCAGCTGCGTCGCAACCTCGACAGGAAGCGCTCCCTGGGCGAGCATCACCTGCGCGCCGTGGCGGTCCAGCGCGCGGCGCACCGCCGGGGGAACACTGGCCCGTACCGCGTCGCGGATCAGGTCGTGCCGGTAGGCTAGCCGTTCGCCGGATTCGGCCAGGATGTCCGCTTCGACAAGCTCGCGGATCGGCACCACCAGCTCCGGAACGGACAATTCGCTGGCGGCGGCCAGCTCCGGGACCGAGAACCGCCGGCCCAGCGAGGCTCCGCACGTGGCGACCCGCTCGGCCGGGCCGGGCATTCTGGTGAGCCGCCGCCGCATGTCGTCCCCGACGCGGGCCGGAAGCCGCTCATCGATGAGCGTGGCCCGGCCGGACTCGACTACGACGATGCCCTCTTCCTTGAGGCCTCGGGCATATTCGACGAGCAGGAACGGGTTGCCGTGAGCCTGCCCGGCCGCCCGCAGCAGGTCGGTGTCCGGTTCTGCATCAAGGATGTCTCCCATGACCCGTGCGACCGCGGCGTCGGCCAGCGGCCCCAGACGCAGCACCTCAGCGCCGGCATCGTCCAGCTGCGCCAGTGCGGCCAGGATCTGGGTTGAGCCCTGGCCCGGGCGGGTGGCGAGGAGCCAGACCACCGGGAGGTCCGCTAGCCGATGGGGGAGCCATCGCAGAGCGGCCGCCGTACCGTTGTCGGCCCACTGCAGGTCGTCCAGGCAGACCAGGATGGGTCCGTCCATGGCAGCTCGCTCGAGCAGCCCCTGGATGTCCTGCAGCAGCCAGAAGCGCTGCTCGGGCGACGCGTGTGTGTCTGGGAGTGCGACACGGTCGAGCAGCGGCGGGTCGCCGTCGAACAGGGCCTCGGTCAACGCCGCAAGGTCGACCACGGCTTCGATTGGATCCGCTGTGCCGTGACCGGTACGAAAGCCCTGGCTGGTGGCGCTGGCCAGCACGGCGCGCAGCAGCGTGGTCTTCCCGAGCCCCGCCCCGCCCTCGATAATCGTTACGGCGCTGGTGCCCGAAGCCGCCCCTGCTAGGTGGCGGTCCAACGCGGCCAGGTGCGCGTCTCGTCCGCGCAGCGGCAAGTACGGTACAGCTGCCATCTGTAGCCTCTGACCCTGCTCCAGGCCGTGGGACTGATCAACGCAGCCTATCGGGACCGTCCGCTGGGCTCGGGCTCTGGCGTGCGCAGCCGGGGCGACCTCGACGTCTCACCTGAATTGGTGAGCGCGCCGGCACGTCGGTCTGGCTATAGTCGGCACGTGATCAGCGATCACGCCAGGAGTGGCGCCGGGCGAGAAGACGCCAACCGCCGGGAGGCGGCAGGCCGGCAGCTGGGCGTGGTCGAGCACGGCAGCGGGACGATCCCGCTAGTCCTGCTGCACGGGTGGCCGCAGACCTCGTACGCGTGGCGGCACGTGATGCCACTGCTCACCCCGGACTGCCGCACGCTGGCCTACGACCTGCCCGGCATCGGCTCCTCAGAACCGGCGGCCGGCCAGTTCGACAAGTGGTCCATCAGCGGTGACCTGCACGCCAGCCTCGCCCAGCGCGGCGTCCAGAACCCACTGGTGGTGGGCCATGGCATGGGGGCTCAAGTCGCCTACGCCTACCTGCGCCGCTACCCGGCGCAGGTCCGCGGGGTGATGCTGCTGGACACCCCGATCGCCGGAGTCGGCGGCTGCGAGGACCTGTTCACCTCACCGGCGTTCTGGCACATCGGATTCCACCAGACCACGTCCGGCGGCACCGGCCTGGCGGACCTGCTGGTCACCGGCCGGGAGCATCGCTACTTCCGCAGCCACATCGACCGGTTCGCCGCCCACCCGGACGCGATCACCGACGCCGACGTGGCCATTTACGCACACGGATACGGAGGGCCGCAACGGCTGGCCGCGGGCTTCGCCCTGTACCGGGCGATCCCGCTCGACATCGCCCGCAACGAGCGCTATGCCGCCACGGTGGACCCCCCGGTCCAGCTGGCGTTCGCCGAGTACTGTCACGCCACCGTGCTGCCCGAAGTGGCGGTCGGCCTGGGCAAAGCCGGCGCTCACCACGTGGAAACCAGCATCATCGCCGACAGCGGGCACTGGGTTGCCGAGGAGCAACCCGCCGAGGTCGCCGCCGCCATCAACCGGTTCATCGCCTCCACCTGACCCCCGTCGTATCGGCGGACCGCTGCCGGAATCCCGATGGAAAGTGCCGAGCGCAGGTCCGGTCTGACAGGACCGCCCCTCTCTCAGCCTAAGACACGAGACCTGCGGCCAGCATTCCTCTTGGACGTAGCGGAATCACCCCGAACGGGTCAGCACCCGAGCCGCCAATCGACGACTATCTCGGCTCACCTGAACGTGTGAGGGATTGCTGATACGCGTCCGGCCAGGCTGGTGGCTGTGCGGCTCCCCCGAGTGGAGCCATCGCCACCACAGTTCAGGAGGAAGCCATGTCTACGCCAACCAAGCCGAGCATTGTGTTCTGTCACGGGATCTGGGCTGACGGGTCGTGCTTCAACAAGCTGCTCCCGCCGTTGCAGGCGGAGGGATACGAGGTGATCTGCGCGCAGTACGGCCTGGACACCAACGTGGCCGATGTCGCCGCGACGATCCGTACCTTCAACCGGGTCCACGACCGGATCTTGCTGGTCGGCCATTCCTACGGCGGTTCCGTCATCACCGCGGCGGGCACCGACGACCGGGTGGCCGGGCTGGTGTACATCAACGCCCTGGGCCCGGATGAGACCGAGACCTCCCAGAGCGAGCAGGAGAAGTTCCCCCAGACGGCGGCGTTCGGCCAGATCGAGGTCGCCGACGGGCGGATCTGGATGCTGCCCGGCGGCGCTGCCTGCTTCTGCGGCGACCTGCCCGAGGCAGAGCAGAAGGTCGTCTGGGCGACCGCCTGGCCCCCGTCGGTCGAGCTGTTCAGCAGCAACGTCCCCGGTGTCGCGTGGCGGACCAAGCCGTCCTGGTACATCGTGGGCAAAAACGATCAGGCCGTCCACCCCGACCTCGAGCGGGCGGCCGCCAAGCGGATGGGTGCCACCACCTACGAGTTCAACAGCAGCCACTGCCCCATGCTGTCCCAGCCCGACAACGTCCTGGACGTCATCCGCGCCGCCGCCGCAGCCATCTGAACCCGCGCCGCTTCTGTGCCCCTGCTCCCCGGCCGGGCGGGCAGGGCTCAGGAACAGCGAGATCAAAGGGAGAACCCGGTGGCATCCGAGGAAGTGCTCGACATCCCCGTCCGCCGCCATGTGCTGACCAGCGAACGGCCGTTCCCGGTTGTCCTGGACGGCATCTACGGCGGCATCAGCCAGCCCGACATCGGGGCGCTGTTCGCCACGCTGGCGGCTAGTACCTCCTACGAACAGTTCACCGCGCTGGTCCGCCACGCGCAGGGCAGCGCTGGCCTGATGCGGTTCTGGCACCTCGACGACGACCACGTGCTGGCCCTCGACCCGCAAGCCCGCGACCAGGCCGGGCGGCGCCTGGTCCGGCTGATCGCCGGGAACCCGGTCACCATGGGGCAGATGACCCGCCACCTGCCGGCGGCCGGCTCCTACGCGCCGGTCACCATCCTCATCCAGGAACTGGCCGGCGGCGGCACCCAGGTCGCCTACGACACCGTCACCAGCGCGATCGCGCCCTACGGCGACGCCGCCGCCTCCCAGGTCGCCGGGCGCCTCGACACCGAAGTCCTGCGCCTTCTGCGCCACGCGACCGGCCTGCCGGCCACCGCCACCGCGGCACACCGGTCCCGCAGCACGCCCTAACGCCGTCGCCGACAGCCCGGAACGCCCAGGCCCGCAGAGCCCGTGACCACGAACAGATCGTCCTTACCGGCTTCAGCCGGCTACCGGCGGAGTGGTGATCATGAAAGCAGCCAGCATCAGCCCCCGGTCAGGACAGCAGCCTGCCGGCACCAGCAACACGGTCGTGTTCCTGCACGGCCACCCGCTCGAGCGGAACCTCGCCCGGGCGGTCACGGCCGAGGCCGCCGGCACGTTCGTGCTGGTCCTGGCCATTACCAGCACCGCCGTCGCGGCCACCTTGTCCCGGCCGGTCGCCGGGCCACCCTACGGGTCCCTGGCCGTGCCCGCGGCCGGCGGCCTGGCCCTGGCCATCGCCGTCGCCAGCCTCGGCCACATCTCCGGCGCCCACCTCAACCCCGCGGTCACGCTCGGGCTGGCTATCAACAGGCGCTTCCCCTGGGCCTACGCCCCTGGCTACCTCATCGCGCAGTTCACCGGCGCCACAGCCGCGGCCGCGGTCACCTGGGGCCTATACGGGAACCAGGCCCGGGCCATCGCCCGCCTGGGCACCCCGGTCCCGGCCGCCGGGGTTTCGGCGGGGCGGGTGCTCGCGGCAGAAGCCATTGTCACCTTCGTCCTGGTCCTGGTCGTCGTCGCGGTGGCCACCGACACCCGGGTCCCGCGCGGCGTCGCCGCCACGGCCATCGGCGCCGCCCTCGCGGTAGCCATCGTGATCGCCGGGCCGGTCAGCGGCGCGGGCGTCAACCCAGCCCGCGCGATCGGACCGATGATCCTGGCCGGCCAGTTCACCGACTGGTGGGCCTACCTCGCCGCCCCGATAGCCGGGGGTGTGGTAGCTATCGCCCTCTACGACCGGTTCCTGCGAGCCGGCAGCACGCCCGCCTAACCGGGTGACCTGGAGGCGGACCAGGTCGCGGCCGGCGGCGAATGGGGCGGGACGGAGCCGGTGATCTTCCGTATGTCGGAGGTGAAGCCGATGTATGAGAACAGCGGCGGCAGCGAGAACACCGGCGACGATGACCTGATCTTCATCGAAACGTTCCGCAGCGACCACTACGAAGAGGTCTCGCTGGCCAACTGGCTCAGCCACCTGCCGCCCAAGCTCGTGACCGCGCACCTGAACATTCCCGGGGAGACCCTCGCGAAGTTCCCGCGCAGCGCGCAGGGAATCGTGCCGCTGCCATAGTCGTGAGGGCGCCGATGCCGGAGGCTACCCTGCCCGTGTTCCCGCCAGTAGGTGCCGCCCTAGGCGCCACGCCCGGCCACGCTGGCTCTGCGGCTGGGGCCCCGCTAGCTGAGCGGGACCCAGCCCTAGCCGCATTTCGCCGGATCGGGCCAAAGGCATGAGAACCGCATGCTGGGTGAGACTGGCAGATAGCCCCCAAGATTGGCCCCCACCGGGGTAAACCAGTCACAGGGTTCCGGCTGGTTAGCTGGCACCCGTGGATGGGAAGGGGCGCACGATGATAGCCAGGACATGGCGGGGCTGGGTCAGGACTGGGCAGACGGCGGCTTATGTGGAGTACATCACCCGGACGGGGCTGCGCGAGTATGGCCAGACACCCGGCAATCTGGGTGCCCAGATGTGGACCACCGACCTGGGCGACGGCCGCACCGAGGTCATGACGGTCAGCTGGTGGTCATCGCGGGCCGACATCGAGCGCTTTGCCGGCCACGACATCGACGTCGCCGTGTTCTACCCAGAGGACGACAACTACCTCATCGACCGCGAGACCACCGTCACCCACTACGACGTCGCGCAGACCTTGAGGCCCGGTCAGTAATCCGGAGGTAGTACCCGGCGGGATCGAGGATCCGGAAATCCGTCAGGCCCCAGGGGCGGTCCCGCAGATCCTCCTGCAGCGGCCACCCCGCCGCCACGACCCGGTCGCGTTCACCAGCAACATCGTCGACCTCCAGCACCACCTCCGCCCCCGCGGGCGGCACCCGCGCGGCCCGGGCATCCGGAGCTGCCCTCCTGGCGGCACCCACGCGCACGCTGCCCCGCTGCAGCGCGACATACGCGGCCCGCTCGCTGCGCTGATCCGCCGTGACGGCGAACCGCAGGACGCGCGTGTAGAAGTCAACGGTGGCGTCCAGGTCATCCGGAAAGATCTCCAGCCTCAGCGTCATATCCACTACCGGATGGTCGCATATTCGTCCGGATCTGCCGTTCTGCGACGGTGCACCTTTCCGTGGCTGACCAGCGAGTCGGCCGCGCAGATCAGCGCGGCGCTCCAGCGCGCCCGCTGCCGTGACATCGCGGCGAAAGCGGAGCGCATCCAGGCGGTGCTGCGCGCCGGGCACCTGGGCCAGCCCGCCGTCGTGGCCGCTGCCTACGCCGCGTCCGCTCGCGCCCTGGTCGCGGTCCTGGTCACCCTGAACGAGCAGGTTAAGACCCTGCAAGGGCAGGTCGAGGCCTATTTTGGGCGGCACCCGGACGCTGAGATCATCACCTCCCAGCCCGGCCTGGGACCGGTCCTCGGTGCCCGGGTGCTCGCAGAAACCGGCGACGATCCCGCCCGCTACGCCTCCGCGAAGGCCCGCAAGAACTACGCCGGCACCAGCCCCATCACCCGCGCCTCCGGCAAGAAGAAAACCGTCGCCGCCCGGCACGTGCACAACGACCGGCTCATCGACGCCCTCATGGCCCAGGCCTTCACCGCCATCAGCGCCTCGCCCGGCGCACGCGCCTACTACGACCACCAGCGCGCCCGCGGCGCCGGGCACAACCCCGCCCTGCGCCAGCTCGCCAACCGCCTCACCGGCATCCTGCACGGCTGCCTCAAGACCCGCACCCCCTACAACGAGGCAACCGCCTGGCCGCAATATGCAGCCAGGCAAGACAACACTGCGGCTTGACATTTCGGCTCCTGGGATGTCTGTCAGCCAGCCGCTGGGCCGTGATGCCGGGGGTGTTCTGGATGAGCTCGAGGGCGACGAGCGCCCGCGCCGCCGGGCTGATGTCATGCGTCATCCCGCCTCCATCCAGGAAGGAAAACGTCCGGAACCGACGGTACCGTCCCTGGCCATGGACAATGACCTCCACATGGAAGCGATCCCGGCTGAGCCGCCGGTCGCAGGGAACGAACTCGACACGCTCCTCGGCGAACTGGAACGAGTGCGCGGGTACATCGCTTGGAAGTGCGGCGGCCTGAACCCGGCGGGGCTGCGGGCGACCCTCGGACCCTCCACGATGACTCTAGGTGGCCTGCTCAAGCACCTCTCCGTGTGCGAGGACCACAATTTTTCAATCATGCTGTACGGCCGGGCCCCGCACCCGCCGTGGAACACGGTCGACTGGGACGCTGATCCAGACTGGGAGTGGCACTCGGCGGCGGAGGACAGCCCCGAGCAGCTCATGTCGCTGTGGCAGGGCACGGTGAGCCGCTCCCGCGAACTGGTGGCCACGGCGCTTGCCGACGGCGGACTGGACCGCGCCGCCGCCGGCTCGCGCGACGGCCGCGCCCCCAGCCTGCGGCGCCTGCTCATCGACATGATCGAGGAGTACGCGCGCCATGTGGGGCACGCTGACCTCATCAGGGAGTCGGTGGACGGGCTTGTCGGTGAGGACCCTCCCGGTGACCACCATTAGCACCTGTTCGTCGGCGGCCCCGCGGACTAGGAGACGGGCTCGGCGCTATGTGCCCTGGCGCACGCCTGATGATCAATGCTCCAGAATGCGGAACGGGTCCGCGGGCGTTGCCAGGGGCTGGGCGCCGGGGAGGGGCTCGCTATCGTTCTCGGCGATCGGTGAATCCGACCAGGCGAGGTTTCACCACGCTCGTCGGTGCTGGTCCTGCATGGCCGGGTGCCGTACGGTCTGACGCTGCAGCCCGCCTGCGCGGGTGATCCGCGCTGGCTGCGTTTCCGGCTGCCGGCCTGCCCGGCGCAGTGCCGCCGTCGGGGCCGCTGGTCACTGCAGCAGCCCGGCGAGGACAGTGGCCTCACTGATGTCAGCGGCCTTGCTGGCCGTGAGCAGCGTCAGCGTTCTGGTCTTCGCCAGTCCGCGCAGATGCGCGAGGGCCTCGGCCCGCTCCGGCTCGGTCAGTTCCTCGCGGTAACGGCGGGTGAACTCCTTGAACCGCGCCGGGTCGTGGCCGTACCACTTGCGCAGGACCGTGGAGGGAGCGATCTGCTTGCACCATTCGTCCAGGCTGGCCTTCTCCCTGGTCATGCCCCGCGGCCAGATCCGGTCCACCAGCACGCGGGTGCCGTCTCCCGGGGCGGGTTCGTCGTAAACCCGGCGCACCTGAACTTTGTGTACGTCACCCATTGGTTGCCGCCTCCCGCCGTTGCCAATCTAGACCGGGCTGCGGTCTCGACGCTGCGGCCGGGCCCCGGCCGTCCGGGCCGTTCCTGTGCCGGCGCTGATGTCCGTGGTCCAGATGGACTGCCGGGTGGCCGAAGAACTCGTGGTCCTGGTTGCAGCCGCCGCAACGGGGCTGCAAGACGTTCGACAGAGCCGAACGCCTGACAGACATCTGTGAGCAGACTGAGGTGCCCCTGCATCTCTTCCCGCACATTCGTGGCTGGAGGTCGCTGAGTGTGGCTGGATGAGCCTGGCGCATGGCCCCAAGATTGGCCCCATCGGGGGGTAAGCCGGGCCCGGTGCGGCTGGCCAGTTCTACAGGCTCAGGTGGATGCGAAGTGCCTGGTCGAGCTCGGCGATGAGCGCTGCGGGTAGCTGGCCCGCGCGTGCTCCGATGCGTTCGACGGCGACGGACCGGACCTGCTCGGCTTGTGCTTTGGAGTCGTGCGGCAGCCCGGTCAGGCGAGCTGGCAGGAGGACCTGGAAGGGGTAGACGCGAGCGGTGTTCGAGGTCACGGGCACAACCGTGACGACACCGCGGCCCAGGCGGGTGGCGGTGGCATTGGCGGCGTCGTTGCTGACGACGACGGCCGGGCGGGTCTTTGCTGCCTCAGATCCGCGGACCGGGTCGAGGCTGAGGGTAACGATCTCGCCGCGGCGCACTCAGGTTCCCAGGCCGTCCGCGGCGACGGCTTCCCATGCCCCGGCGTCGCCGGACTCGGTCCACGATTCCCAGGCGTCTTCGTAGGCGGTGGTGAGCTGCGCGGCCCGCAGCAGGCTGACAGCCTTGTGCAGGGCGGCGGACCGGGACTCTATGCCCTGGGCGTGAGCATAGGAGTCGAGGAACTCGACGTCGTCTGCCGGAAGGCTGACACTGACCTTCATACTTGATATCCTACCTCGGGTAGGATCAGGGTAGCAAGAGCGGCATGTAATAAACCAGCGTGCCTGGCCGCAGAAAGGTTGTCATCACCGGAAGCACTGGCCCTGTGAGGCGTGGAGCAGGTCGTAGGTGCAGTGCAGGCAGACCACCATCTTCACGGCCTGTTCCTAGAATTCCGGAGTGTAACACTTTCCTTTCGCCATTTCCCCCGTCCCCTTTTCAGGGAAGATCTTATTGATCTCCTTGTCCGGGAACTCGGGGCACCTCAACTATTTATCTGGCTGTGACGGGCGGAGTCCATATCGGCCACGCTGACGGCTTGCGGGCGAGGGCATTGCGCCTGCAAGAGCGGGTCGGGTATCCGGTCGCCGAGTCGCAGCAAGCCGGCTCCGGTCAGTGCTACCGCCATGGCGCCGCCCCACCAGACGGCGTCGGGTGAGGTTGCGAGCAGCACGCCGCCGACCGCGGGGCCGAGGGCGACGCCTGTCATGAAGGTGAGGCCGTAGAGCGACATGTAGCGGCCGAGCAGATGCGGTGGTGCGAGGTCGGCGACGATTGGGCCGAGCACTATGAACTGCGCGCACTCGCCGATCGCGATCACGATCGCGACCCCGGCCAAGACGGTGGTAGCGGTCAGGGTCGAGCTGGTTAGCGTTGCGAGCAGGACCGCGAGCAGGCCGATGGCAAATAGCGCGCTGGTCGCGGCAAGAGCGTGGGTGCGGCGCATGCGCTTGACGACCCGTGTGGCTGGAATCTGCGCGACGACGATGAAGAAGGTGTTGATGAAGATGACGAGGCCGATCTCGCCCGGCCCGACAGGCGTATGGGCCTTCGCGAACGGCGCGAGGATGTTGGAAAACAGCGCGCCGCCGGTCGTCACGAGCACGATGTTGGCGGCGATCAGGATGAGGAAGAGCCGGTCGTGAGCAACTGCTCGGAAGCCTGTTTCCCTGTCGCTTGCCGGCGCAGCGTTCGCGACGCGTGGATTCGGGATCCCCACGAGGACAACCAGCGCGAAGACAGCGAAGGTGATGCCGTCGAAGAGGTAAAGCGCCTGGAACGTGCGGAGGTCGTTGGCGGAAGCGACGATCAAGCCCGCAACCGTCGCGCCACTGCCGAGACCGAAGTTGCCTGCGACTCGGCGGAGCGCGATCGAGGAGGCGCGCTGCTCCGCTGAGACCAGGGTCAGGCTCAGCACCTGGTTCGCGGAGTTCGCGATTCCGAACCCGGCGCCGCCGACGGCCGAGCAGATGAAGGCTTGCCAGGGACGGTCGACGAAGGCGAAGCCCGCGTAGCCCAGTGCGCTCGCGAGGTTGCCGGTGATCAGGATCGGCTTGGCACGGAAACGATCGAGCAGCGCACCCGAAGGGGGCGTTATGACCGCGGCTGTGCCCATGACCGCTGCCAGCACCAGCCCCGCGGTGGCCGTCGGGAAGCCGCGGGCCTGGTGCAGGTAGATGATCTCGAAGGGAAGGACCAGCCCAGTGCCGAAGTAGTTGACCGCGGTCCCGGCCTGGAGAATGATGACAGGCCCCGACAGGCCCGTCCGCCAGCCGCCGAATACACGAGCGAGCGTCCTGCCCGGTTGCTTCCCGCGGTTGGCTGCTTTCCCGTGCATGCGTGAGGCTCGCACGTTCATCAGCGCCCGCGGCCGCGGCGATCGAGAACGGCGGACGCCGCGCGCCCGGCCGGTGCGGACCAGTCCATCGTCAACCTTCCAGGGTCGTTTCCGGCTGCTGCGGCACGATCCGGTGGGCGGATCGTCCGGGCGGTCGGTAGTGCATACACCGCGGGACCGGGAAACTGGGCGCCCGCGAGCCGCCCAGTTCGCGCCGTGGGCGGTGTATATACCGGGCAGAGGTACGACGTGGTGCGGAAGGAAGGAGCGCGGGATGGTGACAGCCGATCTTCTGTCACGGGCGCGGGCCGGGGATGGAGAGGCGTTCCGGGAGCTGGCCGAGTCCCACCGGCGGGAGCTGCAGGTGCACTGCTACCGGATGCTCGGATCCGTCCATGACGCCGAGGACGCCGTCCAGGAGACGATGCTGGCCGCCTGGCAAGGCATCGGCGGGTTCACCGAGGAACGCGCGTCGCTGCGCACCTGGCTGTACAAGATCGCTACCAACCGGTGCCTCAACGCGCGCCGCGCGGCGAGCCGGCACCCGGTCAGGGAGTGGGATATGTCGCAGTTCGAAGCGCCCGTGCCGACGCCGCGCGACGAGCCCGTCTGGCTGCAGCCGTTTCCTGACGCGTTCCTTGAGGGCGCCGCCGACCGGCCGCTCGGGCTGGAGGCCCGCTACGAGCAGACCGAAGCCATCTCGCTGGCCTTCGTCACCGCCCTGCAGCTGCTACCTCCGCGCCAGCTCGCCGTCCTCATCCTGCGCGACGTCCTCGGATTCCACGCCAGCGAGGTAGCCAGCATGCTGGAGGTGACCATCGAATCGGTCAACAGCGCCCTCAAACGAGCCCGCGCTAGCCTGCAGCGCCGCCAGCAGTCGGCCGCCGGCCACCAGCCGCCGCCCGCCGCAGGCTCGCCCGCCGAGGACGCGATCGTGGCCATGTTCGCCCGGGCGTGGGAGTCGGCCGATCTCGGCGCGCTGGTGGCCCTGCTGACCGACGACGTCTTCATCGCTATGCCTCCGGAGCCATTCGGATACGAGGGCCGTGACGCCGTGGCCCGCTACTGGGCCCGCCAGTTCGGCGCGGGCCGGAGGTTCGACCTCGTGCCGACCCGAGCCAACAGCCAGCCCGCGTTCGGGGCATACCTGCACCTGCCGGCCGGAATCCGCCACGCGACTGGCTTCTACGTGCTCACCCTGGCCGGCGACCGGATCTGCGGCATGACCCGCTTCGAGGCCAGCGTGCTGCCGTGGTTCGGGCTACCGCGATCGCTCCCGGCCCGGTGACCAGACTTGGAGCAACGATAGTGAGCAGCAGCGATCCTGGCCGGGGAATGCGCCCTCGAATACCAGAGCCTCAGCAAGATCCCCGGCCCAGCAGCCGCGGCGGGCGGCACGCAGGCAGCAGGCGGAGCGGCGGTCACAGGCGGTAACCCGGCGGCTCCCGGCCCGCTATCGCCAATGGCCGTTCCAGCGTGGGCCGAACCCCGATTCGCTACGCCAGCTCGATACCGGTTAACGAAGATCGACCCCCGCGAGGAGGACACCGTGCATCCAGACATCCTGCGGCGGCTCGCCGCCGAGCACACCCAGGATCTGATTACCGAGGCCGGTGAGGCGCGGCGGGCCCGTGAAGCCCGCCACACCCAGCGGCGTCGGCTGGCAGCTCACCTGAGGCGGTCAACCCGGCTGGCAGCGCAGCAGCCCGGGTCCCGCCGGGGATCCAGGATCCCGGTCACGCCGGCCGCGGACGGCCGGGTAGAGGGATCCCGGTAGTCCTGGCGAAGAATCCAACGGCTCAGCACATAAGGGAAAGGACCTCACCGGCTATGACACGTGACGCCGTTACCAGTGACCAGCTGCCACCATCGGGCCTGCCGTTCTCGGTGGCCGTGCGCGGCGGCGGGCTGCTTTTCCTGTCCGGGCAGGTGGCCCAGGACCCGGCCACCGGCGAGCTGGTCGACGGCGACGTCGCCCAGCAGGCCGACCAGATCCTGCGCAACATCGCGGCGACTCTGGCGGCGATCGGCAAGGACCTGGACGACGTGATCCGGGTCGGGGTCTACCTGAACGACATGTCGCAGTTCGGCGCGATGAACGAGGCGTACCGCAGGCACTTCGCCGAGCCCTACCCGGCCCGCACCGCGATCGGCGTGGCCGCCCTGCCGCTGGGCGCGGCGGTCGAGATGGATGTGGTGGTGGGCTGAGGTCAGCGCCGTTGATCAGCGGCACCAGCCGCGGCCTGGGGCCGCGGCGTCGTGCGCCCTTGCCGTGGCGGACGCTCAGCTTGCCGAACCGGCCCAGATCCCAGCGCACGTCGTCCAGGTCGAGCATGCGGATCTCGTTAACCCGCAGGCCCACGTCGGCCTCCAGCCGCGCGGCCTCGTAGTTCCGCGCGGCCGGGACGAACTTGCGGCGGGTGGCCAGTTCCTCGCGCCAACCGGCGAACAGCAGCTCGATCTCCGCCTCGGCCGGCGGGACGCGTAGCTCAGGCACGGTCAGCGGGGGAGCTTTCCCGGGCGTGCTCGTCGGCGTGTGCGATTTGCAGCAGCGAACGCCAGATCGCCGCGAGGATGATGACCGATCCGGCGAAGGCGAACCAGAAGGGTGCGGTGATGCCCCACACCGAGGCGACCAATCCGCCCAGCGCGGACCCGATCACGATGCCGCCGACAACGCCGATGAGGTAGACGCTGCCGACGCGGCCCTGGAACCGGGCGGGCACGGCCCGTTGCCGCACGGCTGCGGATGTCGTTGCCCAGATGAACGCGTGCGCGCCGAGGATCGCGAAGACGATCAGCGCGAGCCAGGCCCAGCGGGCCAGCGCGAGCGCAAGGTAGGTCAGCGTCTCGATGATCAGCCCGCCGCGCATGATGACGCCCAGCCTTACATGCCGCTCGAGCCAGCCGTAGCACACAGCGCCGATCAGGCCGCCCGCCGCCATCGCGGTGGTGATCAGCCCGAAGCCGAGCTCGCCCATACCCAGCCGCTCGCGTGCGTACAGGACCAGCACCGACCAGGCGGCGCCGAATGCGATGTTGAACGTGAAGATCGTGATCGCTAGCGTCCGCACCGCAGCGTGTGCCCACAGCCAGCGCCATCCTTCGCGGATGTCCTCGCGCACCCGGGCATGCTGTCCGCGGGCGCCGTGCGCCGGCAGCCGCACCTGCCAGAACAGCAGCACGCCGGCCAGCACGCACACGGTCTCGCTGGCGAACGGCAGCGCCATCCCGGCCGCGAACAGCACGGCGCCGATCGGCGGGCCCGCCAGCTGGTTCCACACGATCACGCCGGTCAGGGCGCGTGAGTTCGCGATACCCAGGTCAGGCTTGCCGACGAGCATCGGTAGCAAGGTGGTGGTCGTGGTATCGCCGAAGGTCTCGTTCACCCCGAACAGGAACAGCGCGGCCAGGATCACCGCGACATCGGCGCGGCGGGTCAGGATCGCTGCTGTCAGCAGCAGCAGGATCGCCGCGCGCACCAGGCCGGTGGTGATGACAATGGCGCGCCGGTTGAGCCGGTCGGCGACCACGCCGGCATACAGGCCGAACAGCAGCCAGGGCAGCCGCTGCAGGAGCGCGGCCATCGCCACCGCCAGCGGATCGTGAGTCCGGGAGGCCACCAGCAGCGGGCCGGCCGCCAAAGTGATCCCGTCGCCGAGATTCGTCACCCACGACGAAGCCAGCAGCCAGCGGAAACTACGGCCAAGGCGCGATGGCGCGATGAACTCGGCGAACCAGCAGCGCACTACGACTGCCCATCCACCCTGACCACACCGCTATCATCGCGCATCGGCCCCGCAAAGCCGTCGCCCTTCCAGGCTGGCCTCCCAGCACACCCGCCAGGGTGCCATGCGCACACAAACCGGCGGCCCGGCGTACACAGCCAGCCGTTCGCCGCGCACCGGCTCATCCAGGTTCTGCCATCCCACCGAACCGATGAGTCCGCATAACTATGCGCCGCGGCTCGCGCAGCCTAACGCACTACTTTGGCCGCATTCAGTGTCGCGGGACCTGGACCCCGAGCCGGGCGTCCCGTAGAACAGCGGCATGACTGATGTACTCGCAACGCTGCAGGACCAGTCCTTCGCCCGGGCGACTGCCGCCACCGCCCGCTCCTACCCGCCCGAGCGGCGGCTCAACGGCGGCCAGCTCGCGGACTACCTCGGCCGCCGCGCTTTCGCGGTCATCGGGTCCAGCCGTCCCGATGGCCGCCCCCATGCCGCCATGTCCTCCTTCATCCGGCGCGGGACGGCCTTCTGGCTGCCCACCGTGGCCGGATCGGTACGGGAGCGCAACGTGCGCCGCGAACCCTGGCTGACCCTGACGGTCACCGAAGGTGACCGCGAGAGGCACGCCGTGGTGCTCATCGAAGGGCCAGCTGACATCGCCCCCGTCTCCGAGGTCCCGGCCGATGTCCGCGCCGCCGTTACCGGCGACTGGATCGCGGCGTGGATCCGGGTCAAGGCCGAGCGCATACTGTCCTATGCGTCCGAGGGTGCCCTGTCGTAGGAAGAACGGAACATCCGCACATGCAATGCCGACCGGGCGATCGCCAGAGCCCTCGGCTGCCAAGGAGCCCCGGCGGGACGACTATTTCGGCAGCCCCCGGGATCTCCCCCTCAGCCGCCCAGTGAGGTCAGAATGTGACGGATCGTGACCGCTGGCCCGGGGCGCGAGCGCGCCAGATCCGCCGTTCTGGCACAGATCCCAGCTCTCCTCCGTGGCTGGCTACCGTGCGCAGATTTGGCTAATCTGCGCACTCCCATGATCGCTGGAAGGTAAGCCAGCAGGTATCTGTAAGTCCGGTCGGGTGGAGCGTGCGGTGGATGAGCCTGCCCGGGGATTCAGCCCTCAGCCTTCGGCGGCGGCAAGGCAAGCGGGCGGGCGCCACGGGCTTGGGCAGGGATCGTGGTGTCAGCGGCGCCGGGCCTGGGTAGTGCTCAGCTCAGCTGCCGCCATGGACGAGTCGTGTCCCACTCCGCGCCGGATAGCAGGTGCCAGGGAGCTGGCCGCGGAACAGCTCGAAGGTGTAGACCGAAGTTTCCGACCCGTTCTGCGGGGTTGGTTTCCGGAACAAGCGTTGCGGTGTTGCCGGTGATGGAGATGGTCCCGACTTCGACTGGATCAGTCGGCTTCCATGCCGCCTGGTCAGCCACGCTGGGCTCGCTGGGGTTGGCATGGAGCTGCCAGCGCCCGGTCGAGGAACACTGCGGCAGCTGCCGCAATCAGTGCAGACGGGAGCCGGTGCCGCCGGAGCCACTGCGGTACTGCGCCAAAAATGGCGGCAATTACGCGAGAGCGGCAGGCCCGGCCGGGCCGGGGGGGTAAGGGGGCATGTCACCGCTCGGGTTCGGTCCGCAGGCGCGCGGCTTTCCGGGCCGCGCGGCGGCGCGTGCGCCGCGCGATCCGGTCGGCGCGTAGTGATGCCTTGCGAGCAGCAAGCCGCTGCCGTGCGGGGCGCTGCTGCTCGGCGTGCGCCAGCCTTTCACGGTTCAGTTCATTGGCGAGCTGATAGAGGGAGTGCATGGTGATTCATCTCTCTTTTGCTGTCCTTGACGGGCTGGCTGGCCTGGTGGGCGCTGAGTCTCGTCGTATGTGCGGACGCTGGGTGCGGATGGTCTCGGGTCAGTGGTCAGCGGTGTCAGCTGGCTGGTATCGCCGCGGTTCCTCCACTGTCGCCAGCAGCGTGGACGATCACCACACGCGCCGGCCCACGCGACAGCCCACCTGATTGCGCTGCGGGGAGAAAGCAGGCGCCGTTTCCTGCTGCCTGACATGGCGCCACCGGCGCAGGTCGTGTGAGCGCGGGCTGCGCTCGTCCTAGCCGATGGTGCCTCGCCTAGTTCTCTACTCGCAGCCGACTGCTGTACGCCGTCCGATTGGCTGTGAGCAGGCATCGTGCTGATTTCTGGCTTGCTCTAGGCTCTGGTAGCGGGACTGTGTCCTTGCCGTGGCCGGCCTTTTACCGGAATGGGCTGGGGGCTGCGGGCAGCGGGCTGGTGAAGGGACGTTGGGGCGGTGGCCGAGCAGCCTGCGCTGAGTTTCGCCGAATTGCTGCGGCTGCTGCGTAGTGAGGTGCGGCTGACGCAGGAGGAGCTGGCGGAAGTGGCGGGCCTTTCCCCGCGGTCGGTCAGCGATCTGGAACGGGGTGTTCACCGGACAGCCCGCAAAGACACCGCCGGGCTCCTGGCTGACGCGCTAGGCCTGGCGGCCCCGGTGCAGGCGGCGTTCGTGGCGGCGGCGCGCGGGCGCGCCCCGGCGGCCGACGTGCTGGCTGCCCGGGACGCCGCGGCGGCGGACGGGGCGGCGGGCGCTTCCGCGGCGGCGACGCGGACGCTGCCGCGTGATATCGCCAGCTTCACCGGCCGCGAAAGCGAACTGGCCCAGCTGACCGCCGCGGTGGCGGACGCCGCTGCTGGCGGCGGGGTGGTGGGGATCCACGCGATCGGCGGGATGGCCGGGATCGGCAAGACCACCTTCGCAGTGCATGCCGCGCACCAGCTCGCGCCAGGGTTCCCCGATGGGCAGGTGTTCCTGCCGCTGCACGGCCACACGCCCGGGCAGCGGCCGGTGGATCCGGCGGATGCGCTGGCCAGCCTGCTGCTGATGGCCGGGGTCGGCGCGGCGCAGATCCCGCCCGGCCTGGAGGCCAGGGCCGCAGTCTGGCGTGACTACCTGACGGGGAAGAAGATCCTGCTGCTGCTGGATGATGCGGCCGGGCATGAGCAGGTCACTCCGCTGCTGCCGGGCGCGGCGGCCAGCTTGGTCCTGGTGACCAGCCGCCGGCGGCTGGCCGCGCTCGAAGACGCTGCGGTGATCAGCCTCGACACCATGTCTCCCGGTGATGCGGCGGCCCTCCTGGCCAGGCTCGCCGGGCGGCCCGGCGTGCGCGCCGGGGATGCCGCCGTGGGCGAGATCACTCGCCTGTGCGGATACCTGCCGCTGGCGATCGGGATGCTCGGCCGCCAGCTGTACCATCACCCGGCCTGGACCGCGGAGGGCCTGGCGGCGGACCTTGCGGCGGCCCGGGACCGGCTGGAGCTGATGCAGACCGAGAACCTGTCGGTCGCGGCCGCATTCGGCCTGTCGTACCGGGACCTGACCGCCGGGCAGCGGCGCCTGTTCCGCGCGCTCGGCCTGCATCCGGGCCCCGATATCGACGCGTACGCGGCCGCGGCGCTGACGGGTACCAGCGTGGCAACCGCCCGCCGGTACCTGGAGGCGTTGTACGGCCAGCACCTGATCACCGAGCCCGGCCCTGGCCGCTACCGGCTGCATGACCTGATCCGCGAGCACGCCCGGGCTCTGACCGCTGCCGATGACCCATCCGCCCGGGCCTCCGCTACTGGCCGACTGCTGGGCTACTACGCGCATACCGCGCTGGCCGCCAGCAAGCACATCCCTGACTGGATCACTGCGCAAGGCCGTCCCGCTCCCGGGCCGCCGCCCGCCTGCGCGCCGCCGATACGCGCACCCCAGCAGGCATTCGCCTGGCTGGAGGCCGAGCGCGCCAACCTGCACGCGGCCGTCATCTACGCCACGTCCGCGGACGTTGAGCACGCCATCGCCATCCCCGCCGCGATGGCTAGCTTCCTTAACGTCCGCGGATACTGGGACGAGGCTCAGACCCTGCACCGCATCGCCGTGAACGCGGCACGCCAGACCGGGGACATGCCCGCGCATGCCCGGGCACTGGCCCTGCTGGCCGGCGTGCAGGGCATGGCCGGGAACATCCCGGCATCCGCCGCGAACACAGACCTGGCGATGGCGCTTTACCGTGATCTGGGCAACCTGTCCGGGCAGGCTGACTGCCTCAACGGCATGGGAACCCTGCACGGCATCACCGGAAACTACCCGGCAGCCGATGCCTGCCACCACCAGGCCCTGGCCCTGTTCCGCGACCTCGGCGATCAGCGTGGCCAGGGCGATGTCCTCAACGAAGCTCGGCGCCTCACGAGTGGCTGGCCGGTGACTATGCGGCCGCTGCCGCCTTCCACCAGCAGGCACTCGAACTGTTCCGCGATATCGACCACCTGTCCGGCCAAGGTGATGCCCTCATCAATCTGGGTATCGTTCAGCGGCTGACCGGCAACTACACAGACGCTGCCGTCACCCAGCGGCAGGCGCTAGCCATATTCCATGACCTCCGCGACCGCTACAGACACGCGTTCGCCCTCAACGAGCTGGGAATACTGCAACGCCTGGCAGGGGACTATCCGGCCGCGGCCGCGACCCATCAGCAGGCGGCCGAGCAGTTCAATGACATCGGCGAAATATCCGGGGAGGCGTCCGCGCGCAATGAACTCGGCCTTGCGCAGCAGCTAGCCGGCGACTCTGCGGCCGCGAGCACCAGCTGCCAGCGGGCCCTCGCGCTGGTCCGAGGTATCGGCGACAAATACGGCCAGGCAGAGGTCCTCAACAGCCTCGGCGAACTGTCCCGATTCGCGCCGCGTCAGCAGGCCCGTGACTACCATGCCCAGGCGCTGGCCATCGCCCGAGAACTCGGCGTGCCACTGGAGGAGGCACGCGCCCTAGAAGGAATCGGCCGCTGCCACCTCCAAGACGGCCACACCAGAGAAGGCACCGCGCACCTCCAGCAGGCACTCACGATCTACCAGCGCATCAAAGCCCCAGCCGCCCACCGCGTCCAGAAAACCCTCCGCGACCACCGCACCAGGAGAGACAACCTGACCCCGGCACCCGACCGGTGAAAACCGTCAGCCCTGCCCGCCCGTTGCACGGATGCTTAAGCCGGCGGAAAGCACCCGACCGCGACGAGAGCTGGGACGACGTACGCGCCGCTCATACCTAGTCCAGCTTCACCCCCTCAGGGAGGGCAGCATCGGACCGCACCCGCGAGGCCGGCACCAGCGGCATGCAGGCCGCTCTCGCACACTGGCCCTAGGAACTGCACCAGCTCGCCACGCTGTTACACCGCAATGTTGATGACTTCCTCGCCTACTCCGCCGACGAAGAAACCCGGGCACCCGGCACGCTGACCACCAGCATTCGCGAAACCAGCCGTGCACCTGCCGTCCTGATCCCAAGCCGGCTCAGCGTCGCGTGGGCCGTCCCAGGGGACTATGCCGTCCACTCCGGGGCTCGCCTCACAAGGGATCATCTACCGGGACGATCGAGTGCCCATGACGATGACCGCGCTGAGGAGCCCGGCGACTGCCGAAGTGTCCGTGATCATCAGCGAGCCCGCGCCAGGACCAGCCACGACGGGTGCCGCACGGCTCCGCGCGACGGTACTGAGGGCCGCGCCGAACGGGTCGATCCGTACTTGATCCGGCGATGGCGCCCGCCTGTGGGAAAGACGCAAATAGTCGGCGATCCGGCGCTGCGCCTCCCTACGAGGTGGTCACAGCCAGTAATTCTGCCTCGACATCTGCAACGCGCGCATCGCCGCCGATCTGCATCTCCAGGCAACGCGATCGGTTGGTGCCGCCGCGCAGAAGAGGTGGTTATGTCGTCGCGCCCGCTACTGGCCGGTGGGCCATGCCGCTGAAACGTATGCCTGATCCAGTCGGCCTGGGCCGCCTTCTCATACCACCCCCGGGCCGCGTCGGGCTCGGGTCACAGGAGTCTCCGGAGACGCGCCAGTCCGGCGAGACCTTGCCACAGCAGGCGCTGCGGAAACTCGGGCACGCCGGCCAGGAAGAACGAGAAACCGTTCCCGGCGTTGACTTCGGCCAGCCGCAGCAACGGCGGCAGCCTCCCGGCCGACGCCATTACACGCAGCTGCCCTTCGAGTTGCCCCGCCGGCGTTTCGCGAGTGATCACACGCACCTGCTCGCCGGTCGGATTGGAGAACGCGTGCACGGTGCCGGGCGCCACAACCAGCGAGTCTCCTGGTTCGAGATAGCGTACGGCGTGCCCAACCCGTACGCGTAGCCTGCCCTCGACAACTTCGAATGTCTCCTGCTCGACCCGGTGCCAATGGGCGGGCGGGCCGGACAGCCCCGATGGCAGAACGGCTTCGAACTCAAATACTTCGCCCTCAGTCTCGGATCCGGTGCGGATGATGGAAATAAGCTCACCCGTCGGCAAGCGCAGTACCCGGTCCTCGCTCATCGCTGTCCACACCACGTATCCATGCCGCCCCGACATTGAACGGCAGCATACTCGACCAATACCGTCCGTTCGGCCGCCCGATGTCGGCGTAGATTCCCGTCAATGCGTCTTCGGACGCCTCGCTTGATCCAAGCTGCACTTGCTGGTCCAAACGGCTCGAGACTGTCATCGAGGATGCCGAAACTGTCTCGCTCATCATGTGACAACCGTTCTTCGGTCAGGCGGCTAGCCTGCATGATCTCGACGTTCGTGAACGCGGTAGCTGGCTGTCTCCAGTGTCCGGTCGCGGGCAGAACGCGGCATCCGCCAAGTGGCTTAATCAGCGAGCTGTTCATCAGCCCGCGCTGGGCCGCGGCTCCGGTTAGGGCACCGGCCAGGGCTTCCACAGGCGCGGCAGCCCGGCACCGGCCGCAACCATGGTCACGGCGGCGCTAACAGATGCCAGCTCACTCTGCACGACGAGACCGGAAGGCCGGAAAATGACCACCTATCTGATCAACCACCTGCGCATACCCAACGGCGTTCCGAAGCCGGACGCCCTGGTGTACTTGGAACAAGTAGAGGCCACGTTCCTCCCATACGGCGGCAAATGGCTCGTGCTCGACGCCCAGGTCGAGGCGCTGGAAGGTGACTGGCCCGGCTCCGTGGTGCTGATGGAGTTCTCCGACATGGACACGGCGAAGAAGTGGTACAACTCCCCCGAGTACCAGAAGATCCTCCACCTGCGAACCGACAACACCATCAGCGACCTGATCCTGGTCGACCAGGTCGGCCCCGACTTCACCTCGGCCGCCTGGGCACAGCAGATCCGCGCCGCCATCGCTGCGGCTCCCGGCGCCGCTACCTGATCCAAGCGGCTAGCTCACAGGCTGGTTGTCCACCTGAGCTTTCTGCTTCGGGAATTCCGCGGTCAACAAGATCCTGACCACGCACGACGGCTCGTCAGTTCTTCTGGCGGGCCGTCATGTCGTTTGCGAGGGGCCGGAACCACGACTCCATGCGGCCGTAAACCACTGACCAGGGCACCGGCCAGGGCACCGACGGGCGCGCCAGGGGCGCCCGGAGCGCAACGCTGATAGCAGGTCAAGGCCTGCGGCACCAAAAGATGCCGCTTTCATCCAGAACTAAGGAGCCTTCCATGTCGACACCGACATCCATCACGCAAGCCGCCAGGACCGATACCGCAGTCCGTCCCTTCCGGGTCGACGTGCCCGACGAAGAAATCGCCGACCTTCAGCGGCGCATTGCCGCGACGCGCTGGCCCTCCCAGGAACTCGTCGCCGATCGGTCGCAGGGCGTGCAGCTGGCGACAATCCAGGAGCTCACCCGCTACTGGGCGACCGATTACGACTGGCGCAAGTGCGAAGCGAGGCTGAACGCGCTCCCGCAGTTCACGACCGAGATCGACGGCGTCGGCATCCACTTCATCCACGTGAAGTCGCCGCACGAGAACGCGATGCCGCTGATCATCACGCACGGCTGGCCCGGCTCGGTCATCGAGCTGCTCGAGGTCGTCGGCCCGCTCACCGACCCGACCACGCACGGCGGACGCGCCGAGGACGCGTTCGACCTCGTGCTTCCCTCGCTGCCCGGCTACGGCTTCTCCGCCGAGCCGGACGAGATCGGCTGGGACCCCGGCCGTATCGCGCGCGCCTGGGACGAGCTGATGCACCGCCTCGGCTACACCCGGTACGTCGCCCAGGGCGGCGACGTAGGCTCCGCCGTCACCGACGCGATAGGCCGCCAGGCACCCGAGGGGCTGCTGGGCATCCACCTCAACCTGCTCCTGGCCGTGCTGACCGGCAGCCCAACGCCAACGGAATCCGAGCAGGAACGCGCGGCGCTCAACGCGCTCGTCACCTTCAACACGAGCGGCAATGGCTACTTCATTGAGCAGGCCACGCGGCCGCAGACGATCGGCTACGCCCTGCTGGATTCACCCGTCGCCCTGGCGGCCTGGATGATCGACCACGACACCGACAGCTACCAGAAGATCTCTCGCGCCTTCCTCGACAGGCAGCCCGCGGGCCATCTCACCCGGAACCGGATCCTCGACAACATCACGCTGTACTGGCTGACAGGCACAGGGGCATCGGCGGCCCGGGAATACTGGGAGACAGGACAGGCCCTCGCGGCCGGGCAGGCTCCTCCCGAGGTCTCGATCCCGGTCGGCTTCACCACATTCCCCGGTGAGATCTGGCCGGCCCCGCGCAGCTGGGTCGAGAAGGTCTACCCGACCCTCAGCTACTTCCACGAGGTCGACAGAGGCGGTCACTTCGCCGCCTGGGAAGAGCCCGAGGTATTCGCGACCGAGATCCGGGCGGCGTTCCGGTCACTGCGCTAAGGCAGCCTGCACCGGGGACTTCCGGGGGACGGCGCGCAGAGCGTGGCCGTCCCCCCGGGACACGCGGCAGATGCCGGAGCCCGGTATCTGCCGCATGTCCCGGAATTCGGGGTTCAGGCCTACGCATTCACTTTTCGGTAAATCTGAGCGCCACATTTATCTCCGGCCGGGGCCGCGCTATAAACCAGCCGACGAAACCGCGATCATGATTCCAGTGGCATTGATCGATGCTCCTTACAACAGGAGAAGAATGCCGCTGGCACTGCACCTTGTGACGGCTGGCCACTAGATAAAGAAAGTGAAATCATGTCCCATCACACCGCCCCCAATCTCTCCATCACATCCCCCAACGGAACGAGTTACGCATACCGCCATTTCGGCATGGCTGGTACGATTCCCCTGGTCTTCCTCCAGCACTTCCGGGGAAACCTTGACAACTGGGATCCGGCCCTCGTCGACGACATTGCCGCCGAACGCGAAGTCATCCTCGTCGACAACAGCGGAGTCGGTCTGTCGACAGGCGCCACCCCGCGCACTATCGAGGGACTCGCCCGCGACATCCTCGCGTTCGTGGACGCCCTCGGCCTCACGAAGATCGATCTATTCGGCTTCTCCACCGGCGGGTTCGTTGCGCAGGAAGTCATCCTGCTGCGCCCCCGCCTGGTTCGCCGGCTGATCCTCGGCGGCACCGGCCCGCAGGGTGGCCGTGGGTTCCATAACTGGAGCGAAGAAACCAGCGATCACGCCTACAAGGATGTCCAAGGCGTCGAGGACGGGCTCTATCTTTTCTTCTCTGCGACCGAGACGAGCCAGGCCAGGGGCAAGGAGTTTCTCGGACGAATCTTCACCCGCGAACAGGACCGCGACGAGACGCCGACACTGGCCGTGCGCGACGCCCAAGCGGAAGCGATCAATGACTGGGGCATCCCCGACATGAGCAAGCTCGCGCGGCTTGCCGGAATCACTCAGCCCACACTTGTCGCCAACGGTAGCAACGACATCATGGTTCCGACCGTGAACTCCTACCTTCTCGCGGGTCATCTCCCGGATGCAAAGCTGATCATCTACCCGGACGCCGGTCACGGCTTCCTCTTCCAGTACCCGCACGAGTTCGCAGCCGAAGTCAACCACTTCCTTGTTCTTTAGGAGCAATCATGCTCACCATCCTGGCCGGTGATTCAACCATGGCGGCCACCCGTCGCCGCGCATCCCCGGCCCTGGCGTTCGCTGGGGTGACAATCTCATTCCTCGAGCTTTTTCTCGCGGCGGGAGCACCATCGCCACTCTTCCGCCTTGAACAGCAAGAATGGGGATTTCCGGTCTGGCTACTCACGATCGCCTTCGCCATCTATGCCATAGCACTGCTGGCCGCTCTCCTTATTGCTGGGTCACTGTCCGACTACATCGGCCGCCGGCCGGTGCTGATCGGGGCACTCGGCGTCGAGGCTGCGGCAATGCTGATATTCCTCTTCGCGCCGGATATCGGCTGGGTGATCGCCGCCCGTACCGTACAGGGCATCGCAACTGGTGCGGGAGTCAGTGCATTCACCGCCGCGGCTGCCGAGTACGCGCCAGCAAGGCACAAGAAGCTCGGAGTGCTAGCCGGCAGCGTGGCGCCCGCGGCGGGCCTCGGCCTCGGCGCTCTCCTGGCCGGCATCGTCGTGCAATTTACGGCCGCACCGAGTTCCATCATTTTCACATTCCTGGCGGTGTTCTTCGTCCTCGGCATGATCGTCGTTATCGCATCTCCCGAAACCGCCGCACGCCGCGGTGGCGCGTTGCAGTCGCTAACCCCGCGCGTTTCCGTTCCGCAAATGGCGCGCTCGGAGTTCTTCGCCAGCATCCCGGTGCACATTGCCAGCTGGATGCTCGGAGGCCTCTATCTCGGACTCGTCCCCTCGATCATGCACGGCGTCTTTGACATAGACAGTGGTCTTGTCACGGGCCTTGCGATCCTGGCCCTCTCGGGAGCTACCTGTCCTTCAGCCTGCCGGTCGTCATCGCCGGCCTGCTGGTGTCAACGGCTGGCATAATGCCGACGGCCGTCGTCTACGGAGGAGTGGTGATCACGGCAGCGATAACCGGGCTGATCTGGCAATCCAGCTTCGGCTGGCACGCGGAGAAGCTCTGAGGGCTGACTGGCCGCACCGGAGCGCTCGCCGGCTTATACAGAGGCATAGAGTCTGAAGCAGACCCGCCGGACACAACGAGCAGCCGCTGGTCAGGTACCGGATGTTGCGAAGGCGCCGTGGCCAAGCGCAGAGGTGATCGTTAGTGTCGGTTGGGATGCCTATATCCAGCAGTGAGCCTGAGCTTGGCCTACGTAGCCGGCAGCCCGGACTGCGCGGTCGGCGTAACGAGTGCGAGGTGCTGGATCAACTGCTGGCCAGTGTGCGGGCCGGCAACAGCCGGGCGCTGGTGCTGCGCGGCGAGCCGGGCATCGGCAAGACCGCGCTGCTGACCTACTTGCTGAGGCGCGCGTCCGGATGCCGCACCGCCCGGGCGGTCGGCGTCGAGGCCGAGATGGAACTCGCGTTCGCCGGGCTGCACCAGCTGTGTGCGCCGTTCCTCGATCGGCTCAGTCGCCTTCCCGGACCACAGCGCGACGCACTGAGCACGGCATTCGGTCTGCAGGCGGGCGACGCCCCAGACCGCTTCCTTGTCGGGCTGGCTCTTCTGAGCCTGCTGGCCGACGTCGCCGAGGAGCAGCCGCTGGTGTGCGCGGTCGATGATGCGCAGTGGCTCGACCACGCCTCGGCGCAAGCGCTGGCGTTCGTCGCGCGCCGCCTGGCGGCCGAGTCCGTCGCCCTGGTCTTCGCGGTACGCGAGCCCGCGGCCGAGCGTCACCTGACCGGGCTGACTGAGCTGGTAGTACCCGGGCTGGTCGATGGCGAGGCGCGCGCTTTGCTGCTGTCTGTGATCACCGGTCCAATGGACGAACGAGTCCGCGACCGGATCGTGGCCGAGACCCGCGGAAACCCGCTTGCCCTGCTGGAACTGCCGCGTGGCCTGACGCCCCAGGAGCTGGCAGGCGGTTTCGGGCTGCCGGACGCCGCAGCACTGTCGGGCAGGATCGAGGACAGCTTCCGACGGCGGCTGGAACCGCTCCCGCCGACGACCCGGCTGCTGCTCGCGGTGGCGGCGGCCGAGCCGATCGGCGATCCGGTGCTGGTGTGGCGGGCAGCCGATCAGCTCGGCATCGAGGCCGATGCGGCGTTGCCGGCAGTCGCGGCTGGACTGGTCGATTTCGCCGGGCAGGTGCGGTTCCGCCATCCGCTCGTGCGGTCCGCCGTCTACCGGGCGGCGTCGCCCGAGGAGCGCCGGAAGGTCCACCAGGCCCTGGCGGACGCCACCGATCCCGGTGTCGATCCCGATCGCCGGGCGTGGCACCGCGCCCACGCGACATCCAGACCCGACGAGGAGGTGGCCGACGAACTCGATCGGTCAGCCGTTCGGGCGCAGACGCGGGGCGGCCTGGCCGCGGCGGCTGCTTTCCTCCAGGAAGCCGCCCGGCTGACGCCTGACCCGGCGCGCCGGGCGCGGCGCGCGCTTGCTGCCGCGCAGGCCCAACATCAGGCCGGCGCACCCGACGCGGCGCTCGCCCTGCTGGCCATGGCGCAGGCGAGGCCGCTGGATGAGTTGCAGCGGGCCCGGGTGGACCTCCTGCGAGCGGAAATCGCGTTCGCCTCGCGGCGGGGTAGCGACGCTCCTCCGCTCTTGCTGAAGGCTGCGCGGCAGCTCGAGCCGCTGGACCTCGGGCTCGCTCGTGAGACCTATCTGGAGGCATTCACGGCCGCGGTGCTCGCCGGCCGCCTGTCCCGTGGCGCGGACGTGGCCGAGGTTTCACGAGCGGTGCGCCTGGCGCCCGCGCCGTCGGCACCGCCCCGCGCGCCCGATTTTCTCCTCGACGGCCTGGCGCTGCTGGTCACGGACGGCCGCGCCGCCGGCACACCGCTGCTGAAACGATCGCTGAGCACTTTCCGTGGCCAGGACATCTCCACGGAGGAAGGGCTGCGCTGGCTGTGGCTCGCTGGACGCGTGGCCGATGACCTGTGGGATGACGAGAGCTGGGAGATGCTGTGCACTCGTCATGTCAAGCTCGCACGGCAGGCAGGTGCGCTCACCGTGCTCCCGATCGCCCTCAGGTCCCGCATCTTCGTGCACGTGTTCGCGGGCGAGCTGGACGAGGGCGCAGCGCTGATGCAGGAGGTGCGCGCGGTCACCGAGGTGACTGGGACCCAGCTCGCGGCCTACGGCGCCGTCGCGCTCGCTGCCTGGCGAGGTCGCGAGGCCGAAGCTGGCGAGCTTATCAAGGCCACTATCGACGATGTGACGAGCCGTGGCGAAGGCATGGGGCTGAGCATCAGTTATCACGCGCGCGCATTGCTCTATAACGGCCTCGGCCGCTATGCCGAAGCCAGGACCGCGGCCGAGCAGGCAGGCGAGCATGAGGATCTGGGTGTCTTTGCGTGGGCGCTGACCGAGCTAATCGAGGCGGCATCCCGGAGCGGCGGGCCCGAGGTAGCGGCCGCCGCCCTTGAGCGGCTCGCGGAGACGACGCGTGCCGCCGGCACGGACTGGGCGCTGGGTATAGAGGCCCGTTCGCGAGCGCTGCTGAGTGCGGACGACGCTGCGGAGGGCAACTACCGCGAGGCGATCGAGCGGCTCGGCCGCACCCGCATTCGTGTCGAGCTCGCCCGTGCTCACCTGCTGTACGGCGAATGGCTACGCCGCCGCGGGCGTCGCGTCGACGCGCGCCAGCAGCTGCGTACGGCCCACGAGATGTGCACAGCGATGGGTGTCGAGGCGTTCGCTGAGCGCGCTCGCCGTGAGCTGCTGGCCACCGGGGAGACGGTCCGCGACCGCGGAGTCGAGGCGCGCGAGGAGCTCACAGCACAGGAGGCGCAGATCGCCCGGCTGGCCGGTGACGGAAAGACGAACCCGGAGATCGGCGCCGAGCTGTTCATCAGCTCGCGCACGGTCGAGTGGCACCTGCGCAAGGTGTACCCCAAGCTCGGCATCAGCTCCCGGCGACAGCTCCGGGAGGCGCTCACTGACGCCGCGCGCATACCGACGCCGACCTAGCCGCATCTCTGTCCCGGCACACACAACTAGGCGGACCGACATCGACACGCAGTACGAAGAGCTCACCATCGCCGCCTTCCACACCGCACTGCGGAACGGTGAGCTGACCGCCGCCGAACTCGCCGACTGGTACCTGGCCAGGATCCAGGCGCACAACATGGCCGGCGCGCAGCTCCAGGCTGTGGTGACAGTGAACCCCCGAGCGCACGACGAGGCTGCCGCTCGCGATGAGTCCTACGCGGCGACTGGGAGGCTCTCGGGACCACTCCACGGCGTGCCCGTACTGGTCAAGGACCAGGCCGAAACGGCTGGCCTGCGCACGACGTTCGGCTCGATCCTGTTCGAGGGCTACGTGCCGTCGACCGACGCGACCGTGGTCACGAAACTCCGGAACGCGGGCGCGGTCATCCTGGCCAAGACGGCCATGTGCGACTTCGCAGCAGGCTGGTTCTCCTCCTCGTCGCTGACCGGCCACACCAAGAACCCCTACGACCCGGCGCGTGAGTCCGGCGGCTCCAGCGCCGGCACGGCCGCCGGAGTAGCCGCGAACTTCGGGCTCGTCGGGATCGGAGAGGACACTGGCGGGTCCATCCGGGTCCCAGCGTCGTTCAACAACCTCTTTGGTTTGCGCGTCACCACCGGGCTGATCAGCCGCGCTGGGTTCTCGCCCCTGGTGCACTTCCAGGACACCCCAGGCCCGATCGGGCGGACGGTCTCCGATCTCGCGACGCTGCTCGATAGCATCGTCGGCTACGACCCGCAGGATCCCTTCACCGTGACGGCGTCGGCTGCCCCCAGCATCGGCGGCTACGCGCAGGCGCTCGACATCGAGGTTCCGCTGGCCACTTGGCGGATCGGGGTACTGGAAACAGGCTTCGGCTCCGACGAGGATCCTGACGCCGCACCGGTCAACCGCGCGGTCCGGGCAGCGCTCGCCCAGCTAAGGGAACTCGGCGTGGCCACGACCCCGGAACTCCAGATCAACGACCTCGCCGACTGGATCGCCGACACCTCCGTCTACCTCCGGCAATCGAAGTCCGATATCAGCGACTTCCTCGCGCAGCGGCCCGGCGCGCCCGTGTCGAGCTTCATGAAAATCTACGACAGCCGGCAGTTCCACCCGCTGAACGACCTGTTCCATGGGATCGCCGCAGGCCCGAGCACGACCGACGGCGACGCGGAGTACCTGCGGCTGCGGCTCAACCAGGAACACTTCCGGCGGCTGGTCCTGAACATCTTCGCCGTGCACCGGCTCGACTTCCTGGTCTACCCCACGGTGCAGGTGCTCCCGCCGACGCGTGACGAACTCGCCGCCGAGAAGTACCAGGCCCTCACCTTTCCCACCAACACCGTCATCGGATCCCAGGCCGGGCTGCCAGCACTCACCATTCCGGTCGGCTTCACCGACGACGGCTTGCCCGTGGGAATGGAACTGCTCGGCACTCCGCTGACGGAGACGAAGATGCTGCAGTTCGCCCGCGCCTGGGAGAGTTTTAGGCGGCCCCGACAGCCGCCAACGCTGAGGCCGTACAACGCGATCGAACCGCAATGCTGACCGCAAGGACAGATGGATGGCCCATCAGCCATCCAGCGGGCCGCTTCCGGTGGTCCTATTAGCTAGATCCTCCTGGTATCGGGCCGAACGGTGCGCCACGATCCCCGCGCTCCCTGCGCTCTGGCCGCGCTCCGGAGCCGGGCTCTGATGCGCCATCCGACCCGCCCAGGCTGTTCAACGGCTCGCCCCGACGAGCTTGACGCCCTGCCATAAAGGATCAATGCGTGCTGCTGAGTGCCGTCTGTCAACGCCTAGAACGACGGTCAGATGACGGTCGGATGATCTTCGAACTCTGTCAGCTGCCCGGGAAACCCGGGCCTGACCTGGGATTTCGTGGAGCCCCCTTACGGAATCGAACCGTAGACCTTCTCCTTACCATGGAGACGCTCTGCCGACTGAGCTAAGGGGGCAGGCGGCCTGGCGCTGACTCCGCCCCGGGCCGACTCGAACGTGCGCCGAAGCAGAACGGGTTCATCCGCCGATCGGCTCGTCCGTGCCAGGCGAGCATACACGACCGGAAACTCTACGGGTCCGGGAGGCCGGAGCCGGGCGGGCCGGGCGGCCGGCTCAGCGATCGGAACGCCGCCAGCACGCGAGACCAGGCGCCTGATAGCGGATCAATAACCTCGAAATGACCGAATCCCGGCAGGACATCGCATGCGACGTCACCACCCGCGATCGCGGCCCGCTCTGCGTACTCCCGGCTCATCGCGCTGGGCACCACGTCATCGAGTTCGCCGTGAACCAGACGGACCGGAGCGGCGGCCGGGACCAGGCGGGCGGGGTCGGCCTGGGCATACCGGCCCGGATACCGGTCCGGGCCGCCGCCCATCAGCAGGGCTGCGGCGCCGCGTCCGAGATCCTGCTCGGCACAGGCCGCGAGGTCGCTCACCGCCGCGAGCGCGACGACACCGCCGACCGATGCCGTGCAGCGCCAGGCCGAGTCCGCCGGAAGCCGGCTTCGTGATGCTGCCCACAGGGCCAGGTGCCCCCCGGCGGAGTGCCCGGCGAGCAGCACCACGGACGGATCTATCCGGCCGTCGGCCGCCGCCGCGGCCAGGCCGGGCAAGGTATCCACCGCGGCGGCAACATCATCGAAGGTCCCCGGCCAGCCGCCGCCGGCCTGACCCGTCCGGCGGTACTCGGGCACGCAGACCGCGTATCCCGCCTGGGCCAGCGCGGACGCGAGCGGTCCCGCATGGGCGCGGTCATAAGCTGCCCGCCAGAAGCCGCCGTGCAGCAGTACCACCAGCGGAGCGCCCGGCCCTCGATCCGGCCCGATGCTGCCTCTCGGCGCTGGTAGCCGCAAGTCAGCGATGTGCTCATCAGCCGGGCCGTAGCTGAGCACCAGATCGGGCGGCGGGGCTGGCCTGGTGAGAATCTCGCGCGGATCCATCTTGGCTCCTGAGCGGGTCACGGCATACCAACCCTTTGCCTCCGCGCCGGTCGCGCACGCTCCAGCTGAGGTGTCGAATCAGAACAGCGGGGAATGCCCATTTGGGTGGCGAGCATAGTGTGATTAGAGATGACGATGGGTGAGGCTCCCGCGGGGGGACCGATCAAGGCGAGGTCGATGTTGTGAAGTTGCGGCGTTCTGGATCAGCGACGCTCCGTGCGTGGGCTGGGACTGCCGTCGTTTCTTGTGGGCTGGTCAGCGTGTTCTTTGCCGGAACCCACGCTGCTCTGGCCTCGGCAATAAAGAAGCCGTGCGGAACGCGCCCGGCTTCGGCCAGGCTAGCTTCGGCGCGGAACGCAGGGCAGAGCGGGGCCACCGCCCTGTCCGCCTCGGCGTCCGGCTTCTCCGGGTCAGCGGCGCACAGCGCAGCCCGGGGCCAGTCATCGCCCAGCGCGAGCCCCAGCCGCACTCCCGAGCCCAGCGCGAGTTCAAGCGTGAGCTCGAGCGCGAGCAGCAGCCCGGTCCCGGGCCCGCGGAGTCCGAGCCCGACCGGGAGCCCGAGCAAGAGCGCGACCGCAAGTACGAGCCCGAGCCCTAAGCCGACGATCAGCACCAGCCCGAACCCGAACCCGAGCACTATTTCGCCCAGCCCGAGCACGAGCACCAGCCCGAAGCCCAGCACCTCCCCGTCACCGACGACGACCCCCTCGAACAGCCAGCTCTGCGTTTCCGTACAGCCCTTCTCCACCAGCGCGCAGGTGCACCGCGGCCACACTGCCACCTACGTGATCTGGGTCTGGAGCACCCACAGCAGCACCAAGCAGGTCACGGTCAGCGCGGCGATCCAGCAGGTCAAGGGCACTGCCGCGCCGCGATTCTCGGTCTGCCCGGACGCTTCCGGGGCCACCTGCACACTGGGAAACCTGCCGCAAGGCCAGGCGGACGAACTGCAAGCCAGGGTGCCGGTGCGAAAGGATGCCAAGGTTGGTAACCACGTCACCCTCACCGCGAAGGCAACGGCGAAGGATGCCGCATCCTTCGCCGCTTCCGGCTCGGTAGAGATCATCGCCCGGAAGCCCGCTGCCCCCGCGACAACTTCTCCCACGACCCCGCCGCCCAGCATAAGCTCGCTGCCTCCGCTGCCCCAGCTGCCGCCGATACCCGATCCAGGCACCACCAAGACCGACCCCTCGGGCCTGTTCCCCACCGTCTCCCCGCAGCCGACGGCCAGCGCCTCCGCGGGCGCAGCGGCGGGGCGCAGGAGCGCAACCGGGATCAGGGCAACTTCCGTCTCCAACACGCTGCCGCTGAACATGCGCCTAGTCGGAGGCCAGCTCATTGGCCTGGTCGTCCTGGCCGCAGCTATCACGATCGCGATCACCCGGCTGTCGCTCCGCCCGCGTCGACCGCAAGAAGGCGGCAGCGACAAGCAGTGACGGCCAGCGCGGCCGCCGGGCTATTTAGCCAGGTGCTCCACCTGTGGCCGGACATCCCGCAGCTCCGCCGCCAGGGCTGAGACACTCAGAGTCGGCGACGCCACGACCCCGAAGGTGTCGTTGTCAGCCCACGCGCACTCCGCCACGCTGCCCGGGATCCGGGGGACGCAGGCGGCCTGGCCGGCCATCGATCCGGCGCTAGTTCTCTGGCCGCCCCTGGATTCGCCAACGAAACTGCTGATGAACCCGCCCGGTGAGGCGCCGGTGAGGTTCCCGCCGATGAACAGGATGATCTGCGGCCCGGAATGCGCGGTGGCCCCGGTGCTGTCCTGATAGACGGCGTACACCACGTTCTTCGCCTCGCCGGCGCTCTTGGTCACGACCTGCCGCTGCAGCTGGCCCGCGTCCATCGCCTTGGCCAGATGAGGCTCCTTGACGTAAGCGCCGAGCCTGGCCGGGGTCACCAGGACATGAGCCGGACCGCCCTTGCCGGTGAGCAGCACGACGGCGACAGCGACGGCGGCCACCGTCCCGGTCACTAGCAGGAGCACCCGGCGACGCAGCCGCTTGCGGTTGCGGACGGCGCGGTCCGCCCGGCTCGGGCGCTGAGCCCGGGCAGGCGGATCGGCACGCCCCGGCCGCTCCGGACGAGCCGGCTGAATCGGGCGAGCCGGCTGCTCTGGCTGAACCGGCTGCTCCGGACGAACCAGTTGATCTGGACCAACTGGCTGAACCGGCTGCTCCGGGCGAGCCGGCCGTTCAGCGACTCCGGGCCGGCTCGTGAGGCCGACCTGATCGGCGCCGTCCGCCGCGACGAGCGTGGCGCGCTCCGCAACGTCGGGATGCGCAGCACGACGGCCGGCCCGGGCGGCTGGCGAACGAAGCGCCTTCCGGCCCCGTTTCTGCGCCGGCCGTGCTGCCACCGGAGGGCTTGATGGCTCGGGCGCCCGGCTGGCCGGGGCGTGGCCGCCGGCCTCCGCATCGGCCGGCGGGCGCTGGTAGCCCGGCGGCGCGTATGCCTGCGCGGTATAACCCAACTCCGGATGGCCCGAGTCCGGATAGCCCGGGTCCGGCGGATTCGGCCGCTCCAGGCTGGCGTCCGGCTGACTTTCCGGCCAGAAGCCGGGAACGGCGGGCTCCGGCCGGAAACCGGCGGCGGCCGCAGCCGCGCCGCCGGAATCGGGCGCGCCGCCGGAATGGGCCGGACCGGAATCAGCCGGAGATGTTGTCCGCCGGCCTGGATCCGGGCCGCGGTTCTTGCGGTCCTTGCGAGTCTTCCGCTCGGCCGGGGTCTTACGCTCGTCCTGGCTCTTACGCTCGTTCCGGCTCTTACGCGAAGTACGCGCCGACCGGCCCGGGCGGCCATCGCGGGCATCCGCGTCGCCGGTCACCGGACCGGCTGAGCCGGCGCCGTTGTCCGCTGGCGGGCTTCCGCCGTGGGTCAGGTAGCGATACCAGTCGTATTCGTCATCGACGTCTGGCTCGGGTTCCGGCTGGCGGCGCGGCGCGGGCCGGGCGGCCGGCTGGGGCGCGGCGGGCTCTACCGGATGCTCTGGCTGGCCCCAGGCAGCACCCGGGCCCGGCCCGGCATTCCACGGATCCGCGGCACCCGGACCGGCGGCATTGAAATCCGCGGCACCGAAATCTGAGCCACCGAAATCCGCGGCACCGGGATCCGCGGGCCACTCGCCGCTCCCCCAGGTGGCCCCGGACGCTTCCGGCTCTTCGCTGCGTACGTCGTCATCGGGCGGCCAGGCATCGTCACCCGCCCCGTGCGGCCAGCGCAGATCCTGCTGGCCTTGCGGCCATCCGCTGCTCATGAACCGAGTCACCCCTGACAATGGCACTTCGCACTGGCATACGCCCAACACAGCATGTGCCCGACTGAGATCACTACATCATGCGGCAAGATCTGCGCTGTTCGCACCGGATCGGCCGGGATAGCCGATGCCCGGCGCTCCCCGGCGGCGACGGGCGGGGCCGCCATGACCGGGCTTATGGCCGGCCGGGATTCCGGCATTATGATCAGCCCCACCCCGAGTTTGCGGCGCGGCCGGCCGGCCGCGCCGCTCGGCTCGGAGAGTCGTGACGAGAGGAGCATGGCCCGATGGCACATGAGGTCAGGGGAGTCATCGCCCGCGGCAAGGGCGCCGAGGTAGAGGTCACGACGGTACTCGTGCCCGACCCGGGCCCCGGCGAGGCGCTGGTCAAGGTGCAGGCATGCGGCGTCTGCCATACCGACTTGCACTATCGCGAGGGCGGCATCGGCAGTGACTTCCCCTACCTGCTCGGGCACGAGGCAGCCGGCGTCGTCGAGGCCGTCGGCAGCGACGTGACCGGGCTGGAGCCCGGCGACTTCGTCATCCTGAACTGGCGCGCGGTCTGCGGGCAGTGCCGGGCCTGCCGGCGTGGCCGCCCCTGGTACTGCTTTGCCACCCACAACGCAGCACAGAAGATGACCCTCGCCGACGGCACGACCCTGTCCCCGGCGCTGGGCATCGGCGCGTTCGCTGAGAAGACCCTGGTGGCCGCAGGCCAGTGCACCAAGGTGAATCCGAGCATCCGCCCCGAGGTGGCCGGGCTGCTCGGCTGCGGGGTGATGGCCGGGCTCGGCGCGGCGCTCAACACCGGGCAGGTCAGCCGCGGCGACTCGGTAGCCGTCATCGGCTGCGGCGGCGTCGGTGACGCCGCCGTGCTCGGCGCGCGCCTGGCCGGGGCGCGCACGATCGTCGCGGTCGACGTGGATGACCGCAAGCTGGAGTGGGCCCGCCAGTTCGGCGCGACGCACGTGATCAACTCCCGCGAGACCGACCCGGTCGAGAAGATCCGCGAGCTGACCGAGGGCAACGGCGCCGACGTGGTGATCGAGGCCATCGGGCGGCCGGAGACCTACGTCCAGGCGTTTTACGCGCGCGACCTGGCCGGCACCGTGGTCCTGGTCGGCGTCCCGACGCCGGACATGAAGCTGGAACTGCCGCTGCTCGACTACTTCGGCCGCGGCGGGTCGCTCAAGTCGTCCTGGTACGGCGACTGCCTGCCCAGCCGCGACTTCCCGATGCTGGTCGACCTGCACCTGCAGGGCAGGCTGCCGCTGGAGAAGTTCGTCTCCGAGACCATCGCGCTCGACCAGGTCGAGGAAGCGTTCGCCAAGATGCAGCGCGGGGAGGTGCTGCGCTCGGTGGTCGTGCTGTGACCGATCGCGGGCCGGGCGGCACCCGGATCGCCATGTGGTCCGGCCCGCGCACGATCTCGACCGCGCTGATGCGCGCCTGGGAGAACCGGCCCGACACGGTAGTCGTCGATGAGCCCCTGTACGGGTTCTACCTGGCCAGGACCGGCATAGCCCATCCGGGCCGCGACGAGATAATCCAAACCATGGAAAACGGATGGCCCGAGGTCATTGACCAGCTCACGCTGACCCCGCTGCCGCCCGGCAAGACCGTGCTCTACGCCAAGCACATGACGCACCACCTGCTGCCGGAGGTGGACCGCGGTGCGCTGGGCGGGCTGCGGCACGCCTACCTCATCCGCGAACCGCGCCAGCTGCTCGCGTCCTACGCCCGGGTGCGGGACCAGCCGGTGCTGGCCGACCTTGGCCTCGCGCAGCAGGTGGAGATCTTCCGGATGTTCGGCGGCCCGGTGCTGGACGCGGCCGACATCCTGCGCCAGCCCGAACCGGCGCTGCGTGCTCTCTGCGCCGCCCTGGACGTGCCGTTCGACCCGGCGATGCTGTCCTGGCCGGCCGGGCCGCGGGACACCGACGGCGTCTGGGCGCCGCACTGGTACGACGGGGTGTGGCGGTCGACCGGATTCGGCCCGTACCGGCCGGCCACGACGGAACTGCCGCCGGAACTCGAGCCGCTGGCGGAACGCTGCCGCCCGTTCTACGAGGAAATGTCCGCCCACCGCATCCGGCCGTGACCCCCTCCCCGCGGCACCGTCGGCCACCCCGCGCCGCCGGTGCCGCGGCACCGCCCGAAACCCGACCACGGCGTGAGCCGCTCACTGCCGGACAGGAGACACCGTGCTGCAAGGCTTCGACGAACGCAACCGTGACCTCATCGTCAACGTCGACGGCAGGCTGACGCACCGGAACGAGGCCGCGATCAGCCCGTTTGACTCGTCCGTCCAGGGCGGCGACGCGGTCTGGGAAGGGCTCAGGCTCTACCATGGCCGGATCTTCCGGCTGGCCGAGCACCTGGCCAGGCTCCGCCGCTCGGCCACGGCGCTGGCCTTCACGTCAGTCCCGTCCGACCAGGAGATCACCGAGCAGATCCGCCGGACCGTGCAGGCGAACGGGATGACCGACAATGTCCACATCCGGCTGACCCTGACCCGGGGCGTCAAGGTCACCAGTGGCATGGACCCGCGGCTGAACCAGTCCGGCCCGACCCTGATCGTGCTGGCCGAGCACAAGCCGCCGGTCTACGACCAGTCCGGCATCACGCTGATCACCTCGAGCGTGCGCCGTTCGCCGCCGGACTCGCTCGATCCCAAGATCCACCACAACAACCTGCTGACGTCGATCCTGGCCAAGATCGAGGCCAACAACGCGGGCGCCGATGACGCGGTCATGCTGGATCACCGGGGCTTCATCGCCGAGACCAACGCGACCAACATCTTCCTCGTCACCGGCGGCCTGCTGGCGACGCCGACGGCGGCGGCCTGCCCGGAGGGGATCACCCGGGCGGCCGTGCTCGAACTCGCCGCGGACGCCGGGATCCCGCACGTGATCGGCGATTACAGCCTGACCGAGCTGTACACGGCCGACGAGGTGTTCGTCACCGGCACCATGGGCGGGATCGCGCCGGTGATCAGCGTGGACGGGCGGACCGTCGGCTCCGGCGCGGCCGGGCCGGTCACCGGGCAGCTGGCCAAGCTGCTGGCCGAGCTAACCGCCCGCACCGGCACGCCAGTCGCCTGACGCCTCGGCCGGACAGGGCCCGACCGGGCCGGGGCGAGCCGGACCGGGGCGGGGCGGGCCCGACCGGGGCGGGGCGGCCCTGACCGGGGCGGGCGGGCTTGGCCGTGGGCGGACCGCGCAGAATAGACGTCATGGCAGAGCAAAGTGAGATCCCAGGCGTCACGCTGGCCAGCGGAGTCGTCATGCCCCTCGTCGGTTTCGGTACCTGGCCGCTGCGGGGGGAGCAGGTGTATCAGGCGGTGCGCACCGCGCTCGACTGCGGCTACCGGCACATCGATACGGCGACGATGTACCGCAACGAGGAGGAGACCGGCCGCGCCATCCGCGATAGCGGGCTGGATCGCCAGGACATCTTCCTGACCACGAAGCTCCCCGGCCGGGGCGCCGGGCGGGAGCGGGCCACCCTCGACGCCAGCCTGCGGGCGCTGGGCATGGATTACGTGGACCTCTGGCTGGTGCACGAGCCGCCGGCGGACACGGCCAGCCCGGCGGTCTGGCGCGAACTGCTGGCGGCCCGGGACGCGGGCCTGGCCCGGGCCGTGGGGGTGAGCAACTACTCCACCCCCCAGATCGACGAGCTGGCCGAGGCGACCGGCGAGGCGCCGGCGGTCAACCAGATTCCGTGGAGCCCGTCTCAGCATGACCCGAAGCTGGTCGCGGAACTGCGCGAGCGTGACGTCGTGCTGGAGGGCTACAGCCCGCTCCTCGGCACCGATCTGGGCAGCCCCGTGCTCACCGAGATCGCGGCCCGGCACGGCGTGACGCCGGCCCAGGTCGTGCTGCGATGGCATCTCGAACACGAAATTACCGCGATCCCGAAGTCGGCGAACCCGGATCGGATCGCGGCCAACATCGACCTGTTCGGCTTCTCGCTCGACCCGGCGGAGGTGGCCCGCATCGACGCCATGGCCGGCGGCTGACCCGGGGCGCTACTCCGCGGCGGGCCCGGGCGATCGGGGCGCGTCCTGCGCCGCTCCCGGCTGCGGCCCGGCCGCCTGCCCGCTCGCCTGGCCGACGAACGCCGCTACCTCCCCCGGCGTCCGCAGCCGGATGAACGCCAGGTGCGCGTTGGCCGGATCGGCCTGGGCGCGCTCGTATCGCTGCCGGGTGTGGTGGTGCCGGGTCCAGGCCCAGGCAATGACCGACTCCTCCGGATCCGCCCGCAGGACGTTGGCCCACCGCTCCCGGTTGCCGTTCCACAGCTCGACCCGGAGCGTGGCCCGGCGCAGCGTCCGCCAGATGAGCTGGCGCATGACGCGGTACCTGGGCGGGTCCAGCCAGACCACGGTGTCCGCCCGCGCCCAGATCAGGTCCTGCACCGCGCTGTAGTTGCCGTCCGTCACCCAGCGCCCGGCCGCGACGAACTCGGCCACGCGGCGGCGGAATTCCTGCTCCGGCAGCGGCACCCAGCCGGGCTGGTGGAAGACCGAGTCAAGTTCGAGATGCGGTACGCCCAGTGCGGCGGCGAGCGCGGCGGCCACGGTCGTCTTGCCTGATCCGCTGTTGCCGACCACCGATATCCGCAGCACACCGCTCAGTATGTGCGCCGCCGCCCGGGACCGCACCGGGATAGTCCGGCGCGGCCCGACTCCGGGATTAGCCGGCCAGGCTGGTCCGCAGCGCGATGACGTTCCGCACCGAGGCCCGGAACTTGCTGTGGTTCAGCGTGCCGTCGCGGTAGGCATTGACCAGCCCGTCCAGCGCCTGGACGCCCTCGCTGACGTGCTGGACCGAGCAGAGCAGCAGGTCCATCCCGGCGGTCGCGGCCAGCACGGCGCGATTCTCGATACTGCCGTAGTGCACCAGTCCGCCGGCCTCCAGCGCGTCGGTAATGGTGACGCCGGTGTAGCCGAGCCGCTGCCGCAGCTCGCCCTGGACGACCTTGGACGACAGCCCGGCCGGGCGGCGCGAGCCGAGCGACGGGTACGACGCCCAGGACACCATGACCAGCTTGACCCCGGCCGCGATGGCCGCGCGGTAAGGAAACTCGTCGATGGTCCGGATGTCATGGCGGGACAGGTTCAGCGTCACCGGGCGCAGGTCGGTGTTCTGCGAGACCGTGGCCGCGCCGAGGCCGGGGAAGTGCTTGGCGGTGGCGGCCACGCCCTTCCGTTGCTGAGCCTTGATGAAGTCCGTGCCGAGCTTGGAGACGACGGCCGGATTCTTGCTGTAGGAGCGGCCGAATTCGTCGATGAAGTTGCCCGCCTGGCGGTATACGTCCAGGACCGGGGCCAGGTTGACGTTCAGGCCGGCGCCATGCAGGTTGCGCCCGGCGCCCCGGCCCGCGTTACGCGCCGCGCTGGCCGGGTTAGCCGAGTCGCCGATCTGCTTTTCCGACTTCGCCGGCGAGCCCGGCAGGCGGCGAACCAGGCCGCCCTCCTGGTCGGTCATCAGCAGCAGCGGCTTCCGGACCGGGTTCAGGCTGCTCCGGTCGGCCTGCTGCAGCTCGGCGGCGACCCGCCTGAGCTGCGCCCGGCTGGCGATGTTCTGGCTGAAGAAGATGACCCCCGCGGCCTGGCCGTGCCGGATCCGCCGCAGCAGCCGGGCCGGCGGCGTCAGGCCGCTGTAGCTGTAGATCACCCGCTGCCCGGCCAGCTGCCGGTCCGTCAGGGTGGGCAGCGCGACCGCCGGGACGGATGCCACCGCGGCCGCGCCCCGGTGCGATCCCCCCGGGGAGGACGACTGGGTGCTGCCCGCCGCCGCGGCGCAGCCCGCCAGCAGCACGATGGCGGCGAGCGCACCGGTGGTCCGGATCCAGGGCCGGCTACTGGGCACGGGGCTGCCTCCTCCGGGCCCGCGGGTCAGCGGGCCGGTCATCGTGACGTCCGGGCGCCCGGCCGGGGCGCCACTCGCGTCTCAATCTAAGGCAACGGCGGCCCGCGATGTCCGCCCGATGGCACCGGGTGGCGAAAATAACCCCCGTCAGCGAGCACGCCCGCCAGCACGAGTTCCGGGCCGCGGCCGGCGGCGGTCAGGCGTTCGAGTACACCCGCCGGGGCTCGATCAGCACGGCGGTGCGTCCCTCCGCCGCCATCACCCGGTCGTAGTTGTCCCAGTCGTCGTGGCTGCCGCCGGCCGCGGTGAAGACCGCGCGGAGCAGCAGCCGCAGCGCCTCGGCGTCGACGCCGGGCATCGGGTCGCCGGGGCCGGCCAGCTCGGCCGGCCCCTCGGCGGCGGCCCAGTCCCAGCCGGCCCGCACGACGATGGTCGCCTGCGGGCGGTCCCGCAGGTTGGCCAGCTTGCGGCTGCCGCCCCGGGCGACCAGCCCGACCACCGGCCGCCCGGTCACCGGGTGATCGAGCACGCCGGCGTTCACCACCGAGGAGCCGATGGTGCCGTCCGGGCGCAGCACGGAGACGACGCACAGGCCGTGCTCCAGCGCCACCAGGCGGGAGAAGTCCGCGAGATCCGTCATGATTCCAGTCTTTCCTACCAGTGCTCGCGGTGCACCATTTCGGCAAACGGCCGCCGGTCCGGCTTGAGCACCGGGGTCAGCGGCCGGGCCAGCGGATAGCCGAACGAGATCAGGTACGCGCAGCGCCGGTCCTCGGGGAAGCGCAGTAGCCGGCGCGCATGCGCCTGGTCGCCGACCCCGGCGTGGCAGCTGCCGACGCCGAGGTCGGCCGCCGCGATCATCATGCTGATGGTGGCCTGTCCGAGGTCATACTGGCCGGCCGCGGCGCGGCGCTCGTCGTTGGTCACCGGGACGATCAGGGCGACGGCCGCCGCGGCCTCGGCCACGTGGCCGGCGCCCTGCCAGACGGTGGCCAGCTCCCCCAGCTCCGATCGCTTCGTCACGACGACGAAGTCCCACGGCTGCCAGTTCTGCGAGGACGGCGCCCGCCGGCCGGCCTCCAGGATCTGATCCAGGTCAGCGGCCGGGATCGGCGTGCTGTCGAAGGACCGGACGTTCCGCCGCGACCTGATCGCGTCCCATGTTTCCATGCGCACCTGCCTGCCGTTACCGCTGCCGAACGGACACTGCGGGCAGATCGTCCTTCGCCGGTCCGCCGGGCCGGGCCAGGTATACGCTGCCAGCGCGATTATTGCAGGACGCATCCCCGGCTCGGCGGCGGCCGGGAGACCTGGAGGGCGAATTGGTTACCCGCGATGGTCCCTGGCCCAGCGGGACGCCGTGCTGGATTGACCTCGGCGTCAAAGATATCGGCGCGGCCAGGGCGTTCTACGGAAGCCTGTTCGGCTGGGACATCCAGCCCGGCCTGCCGGAGGCCGGCGGCTATGCCATGTGCCGGAAGGACGGCCGGCCAGTAGCCGGGATCGGCCCGGGCCCGGGCGCCGCGGACGCGCCGGCCAGCTGGACGACCTATATCGCGGCCGACAGCGCGGACGAGACGGCCGCCCGGATCAGGGCGGCCGGCGGCCAGCTGATGATGGAGCCGATGGACGTGATGGACGTCGGCCGGATGGCGATGGCCGCCGACCCGGCCGGAGCGGTCTTCGGTCTCTGGCAATCGCGCACCCATACCGGCGCCGGCCTGGCCAACGAGCCCGACACGCTGTGCTGGAACGAGAACATGAGCCGGGACTTCGAGGGCAACAAGGCCTTCTACCGCGCTGTCTTCGGCTACGACTACGACGACATGAGCACCGCGGGCTTCACCTACGCGGCGGTCAAGGTCGGCGGCGCCGAGGTCGGCGGCATCGGCGAGCTTGGCCCGGAGGTCCCGGCCGGAATCCCGGCGCGCTGGTCGGTCTACTTTGCGGTCGCCGACACGGACGCCACCACCGCGGCGGTGGCCCGGCTCGGCGGCAGCGTCGTGCGGCCCGCGTGGGAGAGCCCGTGGGGGAAGATGGCCGTGGTCAGCGATGACCAGGGAGCCGCGTTCTCGCTGATCGGCATCGCGGCGGCCGCCGCGGACTGACCGGCCGGGGGCCGGCCGGCCCGGTCAGGGCGCGGCCGCCGGAACCCGGGGGCTTTCCGGGGCGAACATGGCCGCGGTCCGGTCCGCGGTCCGCCGGGCCCAGCGGCCGCTGGTGAGCAAGCCGACGGCGAGGACGACCGCGCCGCACCCGGCGATGATCCACCAGCCGACGTGACTGGCGCTGGTGAAGCCGGTCCGCAGCGGCCCGGTCATCGCCGAGATCACCGCCGAGCCCATCACGGCGACGCCGAGCGACGTGCCGACCTGGCGGCTGGTGGAGGCCACCGCCGCCGCCACGCCGGCCTGCGACCGGGGCATGCCGGAGACGGCGGTGTTGGTGATGGGCGCGTTGACGACGCCGAAGCCGAGGCCGAAGACCAGGTAGGTGATGATCAGCCAGTGCGCCGACGTGGTCGCGGTTAGCTGCGTCAGCATGATCCCGCTGGCGGTCATCGCCAGGCCGGCCACGATCAGCGGCAGCCGCGGTCCCCGGGAGCCGACCACCCGGCCGGACAGCGGCGCGAAGATCACCGTCATCACGGCCATCGGCAGCGTGTACAGCCCGGCGTGGAACGCGGAATAGCCGCGCACGTCCTGCAGGTACAGGGTGTTCAGGAACAGGAAGCCGCCCAGCGCGGCAAACGCGCTCACCGCGATGACGGTCGCGCCGGTGAACGGCGCGCTGCGGAAGAACCGCAGGTCGATCAGGGGCTCGCGGCGGCGCGGCTCATACCAGATCAGGCCGATGGCCGCGGCGGCCGAGAGCACGAAGCAGCTGATGATCCGGGGCGATGTCCAGCCCGCGTTCGGGCCCTCGATGATGCCGTAGGTGAGCGAGGCCAGCGTGAGGATGACGAGCACCTGCCCGACGGGGTCCACCTGGCGGGCATGCGCGGCCTTCGACTCGGGCACGAACAGCGCGGTGAGCACGAGCGCGGCCACGCAGACGGGAATGTTCACCCAGAAGATCCCCGGCCAGCCGACGCTGGCCACCAGGGCGCCGCCGACCAGCGGGCCGAGCGCGATGCTGATCCCGACCACGCCGCCCCAGACCCCGATCGCGCGGGCCCGCTCGGCCGGCTTCGTAAAGGTGTTGGTGATGATGGACATGGCGACGGGGTTCAGCATGGAGCCGCCGACCGCCTGCATCATCCGGAACGCCACCAGCCAGCCGAGGCCCGGCGCCAGGCTGCACAGCAGCGAGCCGAGGGCGAAGACCGCCAGGCCGGTCTGGAAGGTCCGGCGGCGGCCGATCCGGTCGGCGGTGGAGCCGGCCAGCAGCAGGAAGCTGGCCAGCACCAGGGTGTACGCGTCGACGGTCCACTGCAGGCCGGAGACCGGCGCGTGCAGGGAGCGCTGGATGGACGGCAGCGCGACGTTCACGATCGTGCTATCGAGACCGACGACGAGCAGGCTCATGCAGCAGATGGCCAGGATGAGCCCCCGGCGGCGGCTGCTGAGCTCGGGGCCCGCCGTGGCCGGCTCGCTGGTGACCATGCCAGCAGTATGCCTCCGATCATTTGCGAGATGAAAACTAACTACCGGCCGTGATTGACTGCCAGCATGGCGAGCGACAGCCTCCCGGTGATCAGTTTCGACACCGGTGCCGCGTGGGAATCGTGGCTGCAGGCCGAGCACGCCTCCTCCCCCGGCGTCTGGCTCAAGATCGCGAAGAAGGGGGCCGGGGCGCGCACGGTGACCTACCCCGAGGCGCTCGCGGTGGCGCTGTGCTTCGGCTGGATCGACGGCCAGAAGGGCAGGCTCGACGACGACTACTGGCTGCAGCGCTTCACCCCGCGCAAGCCGGGCAGCCGGTGGTCCAGGATCAACACGGACAAGGCGGCCGAGCTGATCGAGGCCGGCCGGATGCGGCCCGCCGGGCTCGCGGAGGTCGAGCGGGCCCGGGCCGACGGCCGGTGGGCGGCCGCCTACGAGCCGCAGTCGACCAGCGCGGTCCCGGACGACCTCGCGGCCGAACTGGCCCGCGATGAGTCCGCGCGGGCCTTCTTCGAGAGCCTCAACAGCGCGAACCGGTACGCGATCCTGTACCGGATCGGCAGTGCCCAGCGGCCGGAGACGAGAGCCCGGCGGATCGCCAAGTACGTGGCCATGCTGGCCGAGCACAAGAAGATCTACCCGTAAGCCTGCGGGAGTCAGCCGATGTCGCGGCGGCGCAGCCCGGCCAGCCCGGCGGCGGCCAGCGCCACCGCGATCACCGTCAGCCAGGCCAGCGGCGCGGCCGTCACCGGGCCGCCGGGCAGCTTGGGCAGATGGGTGAACGGCGAGATGTCCTGCAGCCACCGGGCCAGCCGGAGGGTCGGGCCGAGCTCGACGAGCACGGCGGCCAGCGCCAGCGCGGCCCAGCCGCCGGCCACGCAGGATCGCGGCAGCAGGCCGAACAGGGCCACCGCGACGGCCGCGACCACCAGCGCGGCGGGCAGCTGGGCCAGCGCGGCACCGAGCAGCCTGGGCACCTGCGTACCGGGATCGCCCGCGCGCAGCCCGTACCCGAGGCCGGCCCCGAATCCCGCGGCGGCCAGCACCACGGCCGTCCCGGCCACCGCGATGATCAGGTGACTGGCCGCCCACCTGACCCGGCCGGCCGACGCGACCAGTACCGGCTCGGCGCGCTGGGCGGACTCCTCGGTGCGCAGCCGCAGCACCGCGGCGGTCGCGTAAGCGGCCGCGACCACGCCAATGATGCCCATGACCGCGGCCAGGTAAGCGCTGGTGATGCCGGACTGGCCGCCCAGCCGGGCCAGCGCGGTCCGCACTTGCGTGCCGCTGCCCAGCAGCGAGCCGACGCCCTTGGCGGCCGCGCCGTCGACGACGCCCGCCACCAGCAGAGCCGCCGCCCATCCGGCCAGCGCACCGCGCTGCAGCCGCCAGGCCAGCGCGAGCGGACTGCGCAGCGACGGGCGGGCCTGAGCAGGGCCCGGCCGCGATGGCACCAGGCCGGCGCCGAGGTCGCGCCGCGCCGCCATCGCGGCGGCCAGCGCGGTCACCGCGACGGCCGCGGCCAGCGGCAGGGCCAGCACCAGCCAGCGGTCCCCGGCGAACGCCCGGACCTGCAGCGCCCAGCCGACCGGGGACAGCCAGCCGAGCCACTGCGGCCCGGCCGCGCCCGCCGCGGCGCCGACCGACTGCAGCACGAAGGCGCCGCCGAGGACGCCGATCGCGATCCCGCGCGCGCCGCGCGCCGTCCCGGACAGTTGCGCGGCGACCGCCGCGACCGCGGCGAAGACCAGCCCGCACGATGCGATCGCCAGCCCGAGCGCGAACGACCCGCCGGCCGGGAGGCCCACGGCAATCAGGCCGGCCGCCATCAGCAGCGCGAGCACGCCGTTGGCGGCTACCGCCACGAGCACCCCGGCGGCCAGCGCGCTGTGCCGTCCGACCGCGGCCGACCCGACCAGCTCAAGGCGCCCGGCCTCCTCGTCCGCCCGGGTGTGCCTGATCACGACGAAAATGCTCATCAGGGCGGCCGCGGCGGCGGCGAAGGCGCCATATTTCCAGGCCGTCAGCGCGCCGACCGAGGTACCGAACAGCGGGCCGGTCAGCGCGAGAACCGCCGGGTTGTGGGCCGTGCCGGCGGCGACTTGCTCCCTTGACGCCAGGGTCCGGTAGAGCGACTTGAAGCTGTACCCGGTGCCGGCCATCAGCGCGGTCAGCACGTAGATCCAGACCGGCAGCATGATCCGGTCGCGGCGCACGGCCAGCCGGGCGAGCGGGCCGGCCCCGGCGACCGCGCTCATGACCGGGCCCCGGCGGTATCGCTGGCGGCGGCCGCGCCGCCGGTGCCGGAACCGCCCGTGCCGGAACCGCCGGTGCCGGAACCGCCTGCGCCGGAACCGCCCGAGTAATGCCGCAGGAACAGTTCCTCCAGCGTCGGCGGCTGGCTGGTCAGGCTCCGGACCCCGGCCGCGGTGAGGCGCCGCAGCACCTCATCCAGCCGGGCGGTGTCCACCTCGCACCGCACCCGGGCGCCGCGCGCCACCGAGGTCCTGCACGTCGAGGTCATGCACGCCCGGCACCTGGTCCAGCCCGGCGGGCGGCCCGGCCAGTTCCGCCGAGATCGACGTCCTGGTCAGATGCCGCAGCCCGGCCAGCGTGCCGGTTTCCACGGTGCGGCCCGCCCGGATGATCGTCACCCGGTCACAGAGCGCCTCGACCTCGGACAGGATGTGGCTGGAGAGCAGCACCGTGCGCCCCTGGCGGCGTTCTTCCTCCACGCAGGCGCGGAACGCGGCCTCCATCAGCGGGTCGAGCCCGGACGTGGGCTCATCCAGGATCAGCAACTCGGCGTCGGAGGCCAGCGCCGAGATCAGGGCGACCTTCTGCCGGTTGCCCTTGGAGTACGCCCGTGCCTTCTTCGTCGGGTCCAGGTCGAAGCGCTCCAGCAGGCTGGCCCGGCGCTCCGCGTTCAGCCCGCCGCGCAGCCGCCCGAGCAGGTCGATGACCTCGCCGCCGGACAGGTTCGGCCAGAGCGTCACGTCACCGGGCACGTACGCCAGCCGGCGGTGCAGCGAGGTAGCGTCGCGCCACGGATCGCCGCCGAGCAGCCGGGCCGTCCCGCCGCTGGCCCGCAGCAGGCCGAGCAGGATCCTGATGGTGGTGGTCTTACCCGACCCGTTCGGCCCGAGGAAGCCGTGCACCTCCCCGGCCGTCACGGTCAGGTCAAGCGCCTCCAGCGCGCAGAGTCCGGCCGAATGACTTGCGCAGGCCGGAGACTTCGATGGCGGTCGTCACGCTCCGGTACTCTACGCTTAATTCATAAAAACCTGAAAATTCAAAACGAAGGGACGGGTGCCGATGACCGCCAGGCGCGCCGACGCCGGCCACGGCGGGCTCGCTGACGCCGGGACCGCGGCCGCACCGGCCGCGCTGACGCCGGGACCGCCGCTCGCATCGGGTCCGCTGAGGCCGGCCAGGTCCGCCCCAGCGGGCATGCTGACGCCGGGACCGCCGGGCGCGGCGAGCATGCGGATGCGCCGCCGGACCGCGATCCCGATGCGGTGCGGCGGTTCATCGAGCGGCTGGCCTCGGTGCTGTGCGAGGCCGGCTTCCCGCGGATGCCGGCCCGCGTTTTCGCCAGCCTGCTGGCCAGCGACCCGGGCCGCCTGAACGCGGCCGAGCTGGCGGAGCTGTTGCAGGTCAGCCCGGCCGCGGTATCCGGCAGCGTCCGCTACCTCAGCCAGCTGGGCCTGGTCAGCAAGGAGAGCGAGCCGGGATCGCGGCGGGTGGGCTACCGGGTGCCCGATGACGTCTGGGATCAGATCCTCAGGCTCCGCGATCAGGTCATGAAGCGGTGGACCGCGACCATGCGGGACGGGGTCGAGGTGCTCGGCGCCGGCTCGGCCGCCGGTCACCGGCTGACGGAGTCGATCAGGTACTTCGAATTCGTCGGCGCCGAGCTCCCGCAGCTGATTGAGCGCTGGCGGGATCTGCAGGCGGCGGCCGGGGATGCATAACTAGCCGCCAGATGTTGATAAAACTAATGGACAACCAAACGTGCGGAAGGCTGGGAATGTGACGCGTGATCCCGGAGGCCTCTACACGGTGCAGCCGGACACGCCCGCGCCGGATGACATCGTGATGCTGTACTACCTCGATGGCTTCATCGACGCGGGCGGCGCCGGCCGCCTGCTGGCGGCGCACCTGCTCGACACGCTCGACCACCGCCAGGTTGCCGCCTTCGACGTGGACGAGCTGATCGACTACCGCTCCCGCCGGCCCACGATGACCTTCGTGAAGGATCACTGGGAGAGCTACGAGGTCCCTGAGCTGGCCGTTTATCTGATGCATGACGCCACGGGGGCCCCGTTTCTGCTACTGAATGGTCCTGAGCCCGATCACCTGTGGGAGGGCTTCACCAGTGCGGTCCGCGCCCTTTCGCTGTCCCTCAAGGTGCAGCTCGCCGTCGGGTTTCACGGCATCCCGATGGGCGTACCGCACACCAGGCCGCTCGGGGTCACCGCGCACGCGACCCGTCCCGAGCTGACCGAGGGCCACCGGCCGCTGGTCGACCGGCTGCAGGTGCCCGGCAGTGCCGCGGGCCTGCTCGAGCTCAGGCTCGGCGAGGACGAGCGTGCCGCGCTGGGGTTCGCCGTGCACGTGCCGCACTACCTGGCCCAGGCGGCCTACCCGGCGGCCGCGGTCACGCTGCTGGAGTCGATCGAGCGCGCCACCAGCCTGTCCCTGCCCGCCGACGCCCTGCGCGAGGCGGCCCGCCGGACCGATATCGAGATCAGCCGGCAGGTGGAAGGCTCAGCCGAGGTGGCCGAGGTCGTCCAGTCCCTGGAGGAGCAGTACGACGCGTTCACCGCGGGCCAGGAAGGCCTGCTGGGCGATGACCCGGACAACATGCCGACCGCCGAGGAACTAGGCGCGGAGTTCGAGCGCTTCCTGGCCGAGCAGCAGGGGCGCAGCGACTCCCCGGATTCCTGAGCTGTGCTGGCGGGCGGGCCGGTCAGCCGGGGCTGGCTAGCTTGCCGAGCAGGGCGGGCACGTCAGCCGGGGTCGCGGAGGCACGATCACCGGACTCCATGTCCTTGACCGACATCGTGCCGTCGTCATCCAGCGTCAGCAGGAACCTGGCGCCGCGAGCGTCCCCGTACTTCATCTGGCTCGCGTGCTTCACCGCAGCCGGGTACAGCTCGACGTCGAAGCGCCCGGCGGCGCGGATCTCCGCGGCCAGCCGCATCAGCGCGGACCGGTCCGACTCCTGGTCCTGGGTGACCACCACCAGCGCCCGGCCCCGGCCGAGGTCGCCGATCCGGCCGAGCCGCTCCAGGGCGGCCAGGATGCGCGAAATCCCGATGCTGGCCCCCACGCCGGGCAGCCTGCTGGTGGTGAACCGGCTGGCCAGATCGTCATACCTGCCGCCGCCGGTGATGGAACCGACCTCGGGCACCTCATCGTGCACGGCCTCGAGCACGATGCCGGTGTAGTAGTCCAGGCCGCGGACGATGCTGGGGTCGAACCGGATGGGCGCCGGGGCGCCCAGGCCGGCCGAGACCAGGCCGATGACCTCGCGCACCTCGGCGACGCCGGCCTCGCCGTCGGCCGAGCCCTTGACCACCGCCTCGACGTGACTCAGGCTCGCCTCATTCGACTCCTGCACGGAGCCGATCAGGGCCAGCAGGTCCGCCGCCGCGGCGGCGGAGACCTCAGCCTCGGCGAGCTCGTCCGCCACCGCGCCCGGGCCGATCTTGTCGATCTTGTCGAGTGCGCGCAGGACCGGGGCGACCCGGTCGTGCAGGCCCAGCCGGGTCAGCGCGCCGTTCAGGATCTTCCGGTTGTTGATCCTGATCGTGAACGGCCCGATGTCCATCCGGGCCAGCGCGGTGGCGACGACCGTGAGGATCTCGGCGTCGGCCGTTATCCCGCTCTCGCCGATGATGTCGGCGTCGGACTGCAGGAACTCCCGGTAGCGCCCGCGCTGCGGGCGGTCGCCGCGCCACGCGTAGCCGATGTTGTAGGCGCGGAACGGAAAGGTGAGCTCGGCTTCGTGCTGGGCGACGAAGCGCGCCAGCGGGACGGTGAGATCGAACCGGAGCGCCACCTGGCGGCCGCCCTTGTCCTCGAACTCGAACATCTGCTTGTCCGACTCGGTGCTGCCCTGGCCCTTCAGGATCTCGGCGTACTCGACCGTCGGGGTCTGAATCGGGTCGAACCCGAACGAGTTGTAGACGTCCTCGAGAACCTGGATTATCTGCCGGCGCCTGCGGCCTGCGGACGGCATGACGTCGGTGAACCCGCGCAGCGTGCGCGGGGTGATGACAGTGCGTTTCATGACGCGGGACTCCCTGCTTGCCAAGCCCGGGCGGCAAGTCAGCCCGGGCTGGCGTCAGCCCTGGTCAGCTCGCGCACCTGGCCATTTCCGGATACCTCAGGCGGCACGACGGAGTGTCACTCCGCCTCCGGTATGGCCTTCGCCCAGATCAGAGTCAGGAACGCGGCGAGCATCCCGGTCTCCAGCCTCGCGGCATGCCGGACGGCCTGGGCGACCGGCTGGAAACCATAGCATGCGGAAATTCTACCCCGGCGGGACCTTCGCCGGGGCGGCCCCGGGCCGGGCTACTTGACCTCGCTGAGCTTGCCGGTGGCGACGTCGAAAACGAACCCGCGCACCGCGTCGGTGTGCGGGATGAACGGGCTGGCCTTGATCCGCGCGATCGACTGCCGGACGTCGGTGTCCAGGTCGTCGAATGCCTCGGCGGCCCAGGTCGGCTTGATCCCCGTCTCGGCCTGGATGCCGGCCTTGAAGTCGTCGTCGGTGAACGTGAGCATGCCGCAGTCGGTGTGGTGGATCAGGATGATCTCGCGGGTGCCGAGCAGGCGCTGGCTGATCGCCAGCGAGCGGATCTCGTCATCGGTCACGACGCCGCCCGCGTTGCGGATCACGTGCGCATCGCCCTCGGCCAGGCCGAGGATGCCGTAGACGTTCAGACGGGCATCCATGCAGGCGACCACGGCGACGTGCCGGGCGGGCGGCAGCGGCAGCAGTCCGCCGAAGCTGTCGGCGTAACGCTGATTGTTCGCGAGCAGTTCGTCAGTCACGGACATGTTGCGGATCCTCCTCGGTCACGCCAGACATTGCCTGCCCGGCAGAATACCCCATAATTCCGATTGATTTGATTAGCTATCCGCGCTCCGCGCCACCCGGCGCCTGGCAGGCTCCTACCCCGGCAACGATTCATCATCACTTCGATTAATGCTCCGCGTCACTGCATCCATATCCGGGTGTTTCGCATCTGATGATGAAGAGGACCCGCGTCTGGGCTCAGCCGCCCGCGACCCTGCGGCGGGCCGGGCCGCCATGACGCGGGGCCCGGCGCTCGGGCCGGCCCGACGCGGGCCCGGGCAGACTGGGAGGACATGGCGCAGGGCAGGAAGGTCAGGAAGGTCAGGCGAGTGCGGGCTTCTTTCCTGCTGGGCAGGATGGGCTCGTACCGGCTCGTGCTCGGCGCGGCCCTGCTCACCGCCATTGTCACCGCCGCGCTGACCGCCGCGCTGGCCAGCTTCGCGGCCGGCGCGCTGCCCCAGGCGATCCATCATCAGCTGGCCACCGGCCGCGGCACCTCGATCGTGGTCAGCGGCGCCGTCAACGCCCAGATCGCCGGCCAGGACGACCGCGTCGTCCGCCGCTCGATGCGGGCCGTGTTCGGCGCCGGGGCCTTCACCGTCGGCAGCTCACGGTGGTCGGATCCGCTCGGGCTGCCCGCGGCGGCGCACCACAAGCTGACGCCCCTGGCCGAGGCCGCCGCCCCGGACGGCATCCGGGCGCAGGTGGTGCTGACCGCGGGCTCCTGGCCGGGGCCGCCCGCCGCCGGCCCCGGGCCCAGCCGGGCGGGTGGCGCGGCCCGGCCCGCGGCCGTGCCGGCCGCCGCGCCCGCCGCCGTGGCGAGCCGCCTGCGCCTCGCGCCGGGCGACGTGCTGGCGCTGCGCGACCGGGACACCGGCGCCCGGATCAGGCTCCGCATCACCGGCATCTTCCGGCCCATCCGGCCGTCGTCTCCGTACTGGCGGCTGACCCCGTCCGGCGCGGGCGGCGCGGTCAGGTCGGGCACGTTCGTCACGTACGGCCCGCTGATCGTGGATCCGGCCGCCTTCAGCCGCGGCCATCTCACCGTCGGCGGGGCGTCCTGGCTGGTGCTGCCGCGCACCGGCCGGATCGGGCCCGGTGATCTCACCGCCCTGGCCGGCCGGGTCAAGCCGGGCCGAGCACCAGCTTGACCAGGACGCCCAGCTAGGCGGCCTGCAGGTGAGCACCGGCCTGCCCGGCCTGCTGCAGGGCGTGGCGCGGAACGATGTGGTGGCCAGGTCGCTGCTGGTCATCGGCGAACTGCAGCTGCTGCTGCTCGCGGTGGCCGCGCTGGCGCTCGCGGCCAGCCTGCTGGCCAGTCAGCGCGAGGGCGAGACCGCCCTGCTCAGCGCCAGGGGCGGCGCGCGCTGGCAGCTCGCGCGGCTGGGCGGGGCCGAGTCGGCGCTGCTCGGCGTCGTGACGGTCGTCGTCGGCGGCCTGGCCGGCGGATGGCTGGCGGCCAGGCTCGCCCGGTCCGGCCCGCTGCGCGCCGCCGGGCTGCACCTGGCCGGCGTGGCGGGCATCGTCTGGTGGGCGGCCGGCCTGGTCGGCCTGCTCTGCGCCGTGCTGCTGCTCTGGCCGGCCTTCCGCGCGCCCACGCCGGGCGCCGCGAGAACCCGGCTGGGCACGGCCCGGCCGGGCCGCGGGCATCGCCCGGGCCGGCGCTGACATCGCGCTGGTGGTGATCGCGCTGGTCGCCATCTGGCAGTTGCGCAGGTACCAGGCCGTCGCGCAGAACAGCCAGGGCGCCCTGACCATCGACCCGGTGCTGATCGCGGCGCCGGTGCTGGCGCTGGCGGCCGGCACGGTGGTGCTGCTGCGGCTGCTCCCGGTGACGGCCAGGATCGGTGACCGGATGGCCGCCCGCGGCCGGCGGCTCGGTGCCGCGATGGCCAGCTGGGAGATCAGCCGGCGGCCGGTACGGCAGGGCGCGTCGGTGCTGCTGGTGGTGCTGGCCGCCGCGACGAGCACGCTGGCGCTCGCGCAGCACGAGAGCTGGCGGCGCTCGATCCAGGATCAGGCCGCCTTCACGGCCGGCGCCGCGGTCCGGGTGGACACGCAGCTGACGGCCCGGCCCGGCCAGGCGGCGGTGATCGCGCACGCACCGGGCGTGCTCGGCGCCATGCCGGTGGCGCGGCCGGCCAGCAACGGGCCGGGGCAGGTCCTGGCGCTGAACGCGCGGCAGGCCGCGGCCACGGTGCTGCTCCGGCCCGACCTGTCCGGGCTGAGCCCGGCCGCGCTCTGGCGGCCGCTGATCCCCCGGGCCGCCGGGCTGGCCGTGCCCGGCCGGCCGGCCAGGCTGGCGGTCTCCGCGAGCCTGAGCAGGTCAGCCGCGAAGTCCAGCCCGATGCAGGCGGCGTTTGTGGTGATGGACGCGACCGGGGCCAGCTACTCGCTGCCCGCCGGGTCGCTGCCCGCCGACGGCCGCGTGCACCGGCTGGTCGCGGTCATCTCGCCGCAGCGCCAGGCCGCCTATCCGCTCCGGCTGACCGGGATCACCCTGGCCTACACGCTGCCCGAAGCCAGGCCACCGCTGGCCGTGCTGACCATCCGCGGCATAGCCGCCGCGGGCCCGGCGGGCCCGTTCGCGGCCGCCTTCGCCCCCGGCCGCGCCATCAGCCACTGGGTGACCCCGATGTCGGCGCCCGGCCTGGCCTTCGCGATCGACCAGGCGCAAGGCCCCGGCAGTCCGCCGGCGGGCCCGCAGAGCGTCGTCCGCGACGTCTCCGGGCCGGCCAGCCAGGTACTGACCATCGATCCCGGCTACGGCTCGGTAGCGAATATCGTCGGCCCGGCCACCCCGCTCTCGGGCCAGCTGACGCTGAGCGCGCTGCCGCCCGGCGGGCCGGTCCCCGCGGTCGCCACCCGGGCCTACCTGACCGGCGCGGACGTGGCCGTCGGGGACACGCTCAGCGTGAACATCGGCACGGCCAGCATCCGGGCCCGGATCGTCGCCGCGGTCTCCAGGTTCCCGACGGTCACCAGCGGCGGCGCGCTGATCATGGACCTGCCGACCGTGCAATCCGTGCTGACCAGCGAGTCCGCCGGGATCCTGCCGGTCACCCAGTGGTGGCTGCGGACCCGCGGTGGCGCGGTGCCGGCCGGGCTGCCGCCGGGGATGACCGTCACCAGCCGCGCCCGGACGGCGGCCGCGCTGCTGGCCAACCCGCTCTCCGGCCTGCCCCAGCAGGCGCTGCCGGCGATCGCGCTGGCCGCGGCGGCGCTGGCGGCGGTCGGGTTCTCGGTGGGCGTGACCGCCAGCGTCCGGGAGCGACGGGGGCAGCGCGCGCTGCTCGCGGCCCTCGGCGTGTCCCGGGCGGCCCAGGCCCGGCAGCTGTGCCTGGAGCAGCTCATGCTGAGCGTGCCCGCGGCCGGCGCCGGCCTGCTGCTCGGCGCCGGGCTGGCCCGGCTGCTGATCCAGGCCGTGACCCTCACGGCCGCCGCGGCCGCGCCCGTTCCGGCCGTCCTGGTCGAGATCCCGTGGGCGCTGGCGGCGGGTCTGGCCGCGGCCGTGGCCACGATCCCGGTGCTGGTCGCGGCGCTCAGCATCGCCCGCAGGCCGGACCCGGCGGCCCAGCTGCGCGCGGCGGAGTCGGTGTGAGCGCGGCCCGGCTGCGGGCCCGGTGGGCCGCGCTCACCGGTACCGGCGGGGCGGCCAGCATCGCGCTCGCCTTGCTGGTGCTCGGCTGCGTGTTCGTCTCCGTGGCGAGCCCGCGGGTGAGCCTGGAATACCGCACCCGGGCGCTGCGGTCCGCGCTGGCCGGCACCACGGCGCTGGACAGATCGGTGCTGGCGAATATCGGCTACACCGATTTCACCGTCCCCTTCAAGGGCCAGATCCCGGCCAGCGCGCTGGTCAATGCGCGCGGTCAGCTACGTGCCAACCTGGCCCGGATCGGGCTTCCGCTGCAGCCCGCCTCGGCCGACTGGTCCAGCCTGACCACTGGTTACGGCGTCGTCAGCGGCGCCGCCCGCAGTGCCTTCAACGGCAGTACCCCGCCGGAGCTGGAGGTCAGCTACCGGGACGTGCTGAGCAGCAACGCGCGGCTGGTCGCGGGGGGGTACCCGGGACCGGCCGCGGGCAAACGGCTGAACATCGCGGTGACCGCCGCGACCGCGCGCCGGTTCGGCCTGCACGTCGGGTCGCGGCTGACCACAGCGAACCGGACCAGGCTGACGGTGACCGGGATCATCCGGCCGGTCGATCCGGGATCGGCCTTCTGGACGGCGGACCCGAACGCGGCCGCGCCGGGAGGGCCGATTTTCCGGGGACCGCAGTACTGGTCCGGCGCCGCGTTCGTCAGCGCGACCGAGCTCGGCCAGCTGCAGAGCGACTTCAACCTCTACAACGGGCAGCTGGTATGGGATTTCCCGCTGGCCCTCGGCGGGGTCAATGCCAACCAGGCGGACGCACTGGCCGGCCAGCTGAACCGGGCCGCCTTCCGGGCCGGCGGGCTCAGGACGCCGGGCGGGGTGGTCAATGTCGCCGTCGGCTCCGGTCTCAGCAACCAGCTGTACGCCTTCATCACGACCGACGCCGCCCTCGCCGTGCTGCTCTCGCTGCTGTTCGTCAGCCTCACCGTGCTCGGTCTCATCGTCGTGCTGCTCGGCGCCCGCATGGTGGCCGAGAACCGGCGGGCCGAGTTCGGCCTGATGCGGGCCCGCGGCGCCGCCCGGCCGCAGCTGGCGCTGCTGGCCCTGGCCGGGGGCGCCGCCGCGGCGGTTCCCGCCGCGCTCGTCGGCATCGCCGCCGCGGTGGCGGTGACCCCCGGCGTCGCCGAGCCGCTGGCCTGGTGGCTGGCCGCGGCGACCATCCTGGCCGCGCTGGCGGGCCCGCCGCTGATCGCGGTGCGCTGGGCCGATACCGGCGAGGCGGCCGGGGCCAGGACGCTGGACCTGCAGCCCGGCCGGCCGCCGGCGCCCGCCGGTGGGTAGTGGAGGGCGCCCTGGTGCTGCTCGCCGCCGGCGGCCTGATCGAGCTGCGCCAGCAGGGCCTGCCGAGCAGCGGCGGGGTCAACTTCTACATCAGCGCGGCACCGGTGCTGGTCGCGATTCCGGCCGCCGTGCTCGTCATCCGGCTGTCCCCGCTGGTGCTGCGCGGGCTGCTGCGGATCGCCGCGGCCCGGCCCGGGGTGACCGCTTTCGTCGGCTTCGCCCGGGCGGCCCGCGCGTCCCTGGCGGCGATGCTGCCCGCGTTCGCGCTCGTGCTGGCGCTGACGGTGGTCGCCTTCGGCTTCATGGTGCGCACTGCCGTGCTGCGCGGCCAGACCGGGGCATCATGGCAGACCACCGGCGCGGACGCGGTGATCAGCCTGTCCCCCGCGGCACCGCTGACCCCAGCCCGGCAGCACGCCATCGCGGCCGTGCCGGGCGTCCGGCGGACCGCCGCCGCGCTGGTCACCGCCGGGACCCCGGGCAGCCGGGCACCGCTCACGGTCGTCCTGGTCAGCCCGGCGGGCTACGCGGCGCTGGTGGCCGGCACGCCGTTTCCGCGGGTCCCGGCGGCGCTGCTGGCCGAGCCCGCCGGGGGTGCGGCGCCGGGGACGCCCGCGCCCGCGCTCGCCTCCCCGGCCGCGGCGGCTGAGCTGGCGCATCACCCGGTCGCGCTGTCGACCGACCTCGGCACGCTGCGCGTCCGGGTGGCCGGCCGGCTGGCCAGCACGCCGGCCGCCCCCGGCACCGGGAGCTTCGTGGTGGTCCCCTTCTGGGCGGCCAGCCACCTGTCCGCGCAGAAGTCGCCGACGGAACTGCTGGTGACCGGGCCGCGGCTGGATGACCAGGCGCTGACCGCGACGGCGGCGCGGGTCGTCCCCGGAGCAACCATCACCTTCCGGACCCGGGTCCTGGCCGGCCTGGCCGGGGCGGCGCTGCCGCACGGCGCGTACGTGGCATTCGCCCTGGGCAGCGGCGTGGCCGCCGGATTCTGCATCATCGTGCTGATGCTGAGCCTGGTCCTGGCCGCCCGCTCCCGCGCGCTGACGCTGGCCCGGCTATCGACCATGGGGCTCGGCACCGGCCAGGGCCGGCTGCTGGTCATCGCCGAGGCGCTGCCGCCGGTGCTGGCGGCCGCGGTAGCCGGGGCCGCCTGCGCGCTGGCGCTGGTGCCGCTGCTCGGCCCGGTCCTTGACCTTTCGGTCTTCACCGGCTCGGCCGCCGCGGTGCCCGTCCGGGCGGACCTGGTGGCGCTGGCGATCCCGGCGGCCGGCCTGATCATCCTGGCCGTGGCGACCCTATCGGCGCAGGCCGTCGCGGCGAGCCGCCGCGGCGCCGCCAGCGCTCTGCGGATCAGCGGCTGAGGGCAGAGGAGGACAATGAACGCCATGCCGGGCGCAGCAGGACTACCCACGGGCAGTAACGGGGCCGCGGGCGCCAGTGCCGCCGGCGGGCCGGGCCCATCGGCGCCGGCCGCCGACGGGATCGCCGAGCTGGGCGCCGAGTTCGAGCGGTCCCGGTCTTCCTACGGCGCGGATGCCCTGATCGCCTGTGACCGGCTGGTCCGCATCTACGCGGCGGACGGCATCGAGGTCCAGGCCTTGCAGGGCCTGGACCTGCTGATCGCCGAGGGCGAGCTGACCGCCGTCGTCGGCGCGTCCGGGAGCGGCAAGTCGACGCTGATGAACATCCTGGCCGGGCTCGACGCGCCGACGGCGGGCTCGGTCCGGGTCGCCGGGCATGACCTGGCCGCGATGACCACCGCGGACCGGGTCGCCTACCGGCGGTCAACGGTCGGCTTCGTCTGGCAGCAGACCGCGCGGAACCTGCTGCCGTACCTGACCGCCCAGCAGAACGTCATGATGCCGATGCGGTTCAGCGGGACGCCGCGGCGCAAGCGCGGCCGCCGGGCCCGGGAACTGCTCGATGTGCTCGGCATCGGCTACTGCGCCAACCGCAGGCCCGAGCAGCTGTCCGGCGGCGAGCAGCAGCGCGCGGCCATCGCCACCGCGCTGGCCAACGGGCCGCGGGTGCTGCTGGCCGACGAGCCGACCGGCGAGCTGGACAGCGCGACCGCCCGGGACGTGTTCGGCGCCCTGCAGGCGGCCAACGCCAGCGTCGGGGTCACCGTGCTGGTCGTCACGCACGATCCGGCCGTGTCGGGGCAGGTGCGGCGGACGATCGCGATCCGGGACGGGCGGACGGCGACGGAAACGCTCCGGCACGAGGCGGCCGACGAGGAGGGCAATGCGACGCAGCACGCGGTCGAGTACGCCGTCCTGGACCGGGCCGGGCGGCTGCAGCTGCCCCGCGAGATGGTGGAGCCGCTCGGCATGCGGGACCGGGTCCGGCTGGAAGCCGAGCCCGATCACATCGGGGTCTGGCCGGACGACCCGCCGCTGACCCGGAAGGGCGGGCCGGGCCAGCAGCGGCCGCCGGGCGGGAGCCAGCCGGACGACCAGCGGCCGCCGCACGCTGGCGGGCCCGCGGCGGGAGGAGCGGCGTGAGCGGCGACCCGGCCGCCGCGGCCGGTCCCGGGGCCGGGGCCGGCCGGGTCGCGGCGGGTATCGCCGAGGACCCCGGGCCGATGGTCGCCGCCAGCGAGGTGACCCGCACCTTCGGCAGCGGCAGCACGGCGACCCGGGCGCTGCGCGGCGTCTCGTTCACGCTGCCGCGCGGCCAGCTGGTGGCGCTGCGCGGGCGGTCCGGTTCGGGCAAGACCACGCTGCTCAACATCGTCGGCGGCCTGGACCGCCCGACCAGCGGGAGCGTGCACGTGGCCGGGCGCGAGGTGAGCGCGATGAGCGAGCGGGAGCAGATGCTGCTGCGCCGCGGCACGGTCGCGTTCATCTTCCAGTCATTCGGCCTCATCCCGATGCTGTCCGCGGCCGAGAACGTCGGCATCCCGCTGCGCATCAACGGCGTCGGCGCGAGCGAGCGCGAGGAACGCGTCCGGCTCATGCTCGGCATCGTCGGCCTGGCCGACCATGCCCTGCAGCGCCCGGGCGAGCTGTCCGGCGGCCAGCAGCAGCGGGTGGCGATCGCGCGGGCGCTGGCCGGCCGCCCGGAACTGCTGATCGCGGACGAGCCGACCGGGCAGCTGGACTCGGAGACCGGCAGGCAGATCATGCGCTTGCTCCGGACGGTGGTGCGCTCCGAGGGGATCACCGCGCTGGTCGCCACGCACGACTCGGCGCTGATCGACGTCGCCGACGACGTGCTGCTGCTGGCGGACGGCCAGCTGGTGCCGGCCTTGCCGGGTACCGCCTGACCCGCGCTGACCGGCGGGCCGCGGTGACCGGCTGGCGGTGACGGCTGGCCGGTGTGGCGGCGCGGGGGCCGGCAGGAGCAAGATGGAATCGGGTGCCGTGGCCGGGGTTCGAGGGAAGGAACACTGGGTGAGCAGCGGAAGCGCCCCCGGGGACCCGGGCCGGTCCGGGCTGCGGCAGGTTCTCGCCGCGGGCCGATTCGCGGTGACGGCCGAGATCGGGCCGCCCCGCGGGGCCGACGCCGAGCCGATCCGGCGGAAGGCGGCGCTGCTGCGCGGCTGGGTGGACGCAGTGAACATCACCGACAATCAGAGCGCCATGGTGCGGCTGTCCAGCTGGGCCGGCAGCCTGGCCGCGCTGGCCGCCGGGGTGGAGCCGATCATGCAGCTCACCTGCCGGGACCGGAACCGGATCGCGCTGCAGTCCGACCTGCTGTCCGCATCGGCGATGGGCATACCGAACGTGCTGCTGATGACCGGCGACCATCCCCGGTTCGGCGATCACGCCGAGGCCAAGCCCGTCTTCGACCTGGACAGCATTCAGCTGCTGCGGGCGGCCCGGGCCATGCGGGACGAGCGGAAGCTCATGTCCGGGCGGCAGCTTGACCCGGCGCCCAGCTGGCTGCTCGGCGCGGTGGAGAATCCGGCCGTTCCGGCCGAGGCCAGCGTGGCCCGGCTGGCGGCGAAGGTCGAGGCCGGCGCGCAGTTCGTGCAGACGCAGTTCGTCTTCGACGTACCGGAGTTCACGGCCTGGCTGGCCCGGGTCCGTGACCTGGGCTTGCCTGAGCGGTGCCACATCCTGGCCGGGGTGGGGCCGGTCTCCTCGCTGCGCGCGCTGAGCCACCTGCAGACCGCCGTGCCGGGAGTCCGCATCCCGGCCGGCGTCGACCGGCGGCTGCGCGCGGTGCCGGCCTGGCTGGCTGACGAGGGCAGGCGGCTGGCCGCCGAGACGATCGCGCAGCTCAGGGAGATTCCCGGGGTCGCCGGGGTACACGTGATGGCCATCGGGCACGAGGCCAGCATTCCCGGCATCCTGCGGCAGGCCGGCCTGGCCGCCGGGCGCCGCCCGGGGGCCGGCACCGCCGCCGGCGAGCCGGCCGCGGACGATCTGGTTACCGGCGAGCTAGCGGCCGGCGAGCTGGCCGCGGACGGGCTGGCCGGCTGATGCGCATTGACGTGCGCCCGGTGAGCAGGCTCCGCGGCCAGGACCCGATCGACCTCCTCGGCGCGCTCGCGCCGGTCATCGAGGCGCTGCAGGCCAGCAGCGCGGACCTGTCGAAGGCCCGGATCGTCTGCGACTGGGTCCAGTACCGGGCCAGTTTCCGCGCGGCGGCCGACTACCGGCCGGTGCTGGCCGCCGGGTGGCGGCCCGGCCCGGATCAGGGCGACCCGGCCTGGCTGCCCGATGACGGGCTGCCGGCGGCGGAGACCGCGTTCGAGCTCGCGGTGGATCTGCGCCGGGCCGGCCCGGACCTGGGTGCGCTGGTGACCAGGCTGCTGGCCGAGCACGCGGCGCCGGCCAGCTCGGCGCAGCTGCCGCTGGAGCCGTGGGGCCCGGGTTCGGCCAGCTGTATCTGGCGCTTCAACACGTTGTACTGGCAGGCGCTGTCGTTCTGGGAACAGGCCACCGGCCGGGAGTACGAGCGGGCGCTGCCCGGCGGCGAGAGCGCGGCCCGTGACTCCGGCGCGGTCCGCGAGCTCATCCTCGAGCTGTTCAAGATCTGGGACGACCTGGACGCGCGCGGCGCGCTGCCCGCCGAGCTGTACGTGGTGGAGCTCGGGGTGGGGAACGGCAGCCAGGCCAGGACCTGGCTGGATGAGTTCGTGACGCTCTCCGGCATGCACAGCCGGGACTACTACCGCCGGCTGCATTACCTGATGGGCGATTACTCACCGCACGTGCTCGGCCGCGCGAGCAAGGCCGTCGCGCACCACGGCGACCGGGTCAACGCCCTGGTGGTCGACGCGACCCGCCCGGCGGTCAGCCTGGGCTTCCTGCGCGGCAAGTCGTTCCTGGTCTACATCTCCAACGTGTATGACAACCTGCCGGGCGACGAGGTGGCCAGAATCGGCGGGCGCTCCTACCAGGTGGAGGTCCGCGCCTTCCTGCCGGGGCAGGACGCCCGGCGGATCGCGCGGCGGTTCGCGGCCCCGGTCCGGCGGCTGGGCGATCTGGTCGACAAGCTGCTGCGGCTCGGCCCGGAGCTGCTCTGCGAGGCGCTGCCGCAGCACTTCGGCGATCCCGGTCGCGCGGTCGCCTTCTGGCGGGAGATCTGGAGCGCGCTGCGGCTGCAGGAACGCTATGTGCCGCTGGAGGGACTGGACCTCTACCAGATCGGGCCCGATCTCACCGGCGCGGCGCTGCGATCGCAGCTGGAGTCCGGCGGCGATATCCGGATGCACGTGAACAACGGGGCGCTGAACAGCTTCGCGGACACGCTGCCGTTGCTGCACCCGTTCGGGCGGCTGCTCTGTCACGATCTCTTCGTCACCGACATCCGTGACTACGGTTCCGGCTTTTACGGGCCGGGGAAGTACGACGGCTCGGTGGTGAACTGGGTCAATGGCCCGCTGCTGCGCCACGTCGGCAGCCGGGCCGGATTCGACGTCCGGATCTCCCCGTTCGCGCAGCGGCCCGCGGCCAACGTCAAGACCCTGACCGCGGTGGTGCGGGAATGACCGCGGCGACGCGCGGCGGGCACGCCGCCGGCCGGCCGGCCGGAACGCTGCTGCCGACCACGGTCATCGGGTCATACGCGGTGCCCGAGTGGCTCGGGCAGCTCAAGAACGACTACTGCCAGCGCCGGATCAGCAAGAGCTACCTGGACGAGATTCACGAGATGGCCATCAAGGCCGCCATCCTGGACCAGGAGCGGGCCGGCATCGACATCGTCTCGGACGGCGAGCTGCGCCGCGACAACGACATCGACTACCTGCTGGCCAGGATCCCGGGCGTCGAGATACCGCAGCGGGCCAAGGCCGACTACTTCGATTACTACGAGGCGGAGGTGGCGCACCCGCTGCCCGAGCCGGCCGACCTGGGGCTCGGCCTCGGGCTGGCCGGGGATTACCGCTTTACCCGGCAGCTCACGGACATGCCGGTCAAGGTCTCCATCACCGGGCCGTTCTCGCTATCGCGCCGGATCCGCAACACGGCCTACGCCGACCCGGCCGATCTCGTCCGGGCCCTCGCCCGGCTGCTTAATGCGGAGGCCGCGGAGCTGGCCCGGGCCGGGGCGCGGCTGCTGCAGGTCGACGAGCCGTTCCTGGCCGGGTACCCCGAGGACATCGCCCTGGCCGTGGAGGCGATCAACATCGTGACCGACGTTCCCGGGGTGCACTGGACCCTGCACGTCTGCTACGGCAACCGGTACGCGCGGCCGTTGTGGGCCGGCCACTACGACTTCCTCTTCCCGGCCGTCAACGACACGACGGTGGATCAGCTGGCGCTGGAGTTCGCCCGGAAGGGCGACGAGGACCTGCGGCTGCTGGAGAAATACCAGTGGGACCGCGGTCTGGGGCTCGGCGTTATCGACGTGAAGACCGACCAGGTGGAGTCGTCCGCGCAGGTCGCGGCCCGGATCCGGCGGGCGCTGCGGTTCGTGCCGCCGGAGCGGCTGTCGGTGAACCCCGACTGCGGCCTCCGGCACGTGCGGCCCGAGGCAGCGCGGGCCAAGCTCGGCGCGATGGTCGCCGGGGCCGCCGAGGTCCGGGCCGAGCTGGCCGGTCACCGCTGAGCCAGGTGCGGCTTGCGGGATACTGGGCGGCGACACCGTGCGCAGGTGCAGGAGAATCCGGCGGAGGCCCCCCATGCTCTTCCCGACATCCCTGGTCGGCAGTTACCCGCAGCCGGACTGGCTGATCGACCGCGAGCGGCTCGCGCACCGGTTCCCGCCCCGGGTCCGGGCGCTGGAGCTGTGGCGGGTGGATCCCGGCTACCTGGAGCAGGCCCAGCAGGATGCGACGCTGCTGGCCATCCGGGCGCAGGAGGACGCCGGGCTCGACATCATCACCGACGGCGAGATGCGCCGGGAGAGCTACTCCAACCGGTTCGCGACCGCGCTGGAAGGCGTGGACATCGACAACCCGGGCACCGCGCTTGACCGCAGCGGGCACCCCAATCCGGTGCCGCGGATCGTCGGGCCGATCCGGCGCCGTCACCCGGTCGAGGTGGACGACCTGAAGTTCCTCCGGGCGCACACCGACCGGACGGTCAAGATCACCGTGCCGGGCCCGTTCACGATGGCCCAGCAGGCGCAGAACGACTACTACCCGAGCCGGGAGGCGGCCGCCTTCGGCTACGCGGAGGCGGTCAACGACGAGGTCAGGGACCTGTTCGAGGCCGGAGCTGACATCGTCCAGCTGGACGAGCCCTACCTGCAGGCCAGGCCGGAGGAGGCACGTTCTTACGGCGTCGCGGTGCTGAACCGGGCGCTGCAGGGCATTACCGGCACGACCGCCGTGCATGTCTGCTTCGGGTACGCGGCCATCATCCACGACCGTCCGGAGGGATATTCGTTCTTGCCCGAACTGGCCGCCGCCCGTTGTGATCAGGTTTCTATCGAGACGGCGCAGTCCCGCCTGGACTGCTCGGTGCTGGCCGGGCTGGACGGCAAGACGATCATCCTGGGCGTCCTGGACCTGAACGACGCGGCGGTGGAAACCCCCGCGCAGATAGCCGATCGGGTCCGGCGTGCGCTGCCGTACGTCCCGGCCGAGCGGCTCGTGCTCGCGCCCGACTGCGGGATGAAGTACCTGCCGCGGGATTCCGCGGCCGGCAAGCTGGCCGCGATGGCCGGCGCGGCCGCCCAGCTGCGGGCGGAAGCCTAGCTGACCTCCGGCCGCGGCCGTGACCGCCGGGACGCGCTAGCCGCCTGCCCCCCGTCGCCGGAAGAGCCAGCCGATCCCGCCGATGACCAGCACGCCGCCGGCCACTAGGCCGGCCACCGCGGCTAGCGGCACGCCGCCGCCGCCCGCGGGCGGGCGGCCCGGACGGCCGGCCGTCGACGTTGCCGGACTCGTCACCGCACTGGGGGCGGCGCCGGGACTGGCGGCGCTGGCGGCGACCGCGGCGAACGCGACGACGCGATCGGCCGACGGCGCCAGCAGCAGGCCGGCTCCGACGCTCGGCGTCGGAAAGTGATTGGCCGGCGGGCCGATCGACGCCTGCTGCCGCACCTGGCCCGTGCCGGGATCGAGCCCGTAGAGCGTGCCGCTGCGCCCGATGGTCCAGACCAGGCCCGCGGCCACGATGGGCGGGCCGCCGCCGGTGCCGGAACTCCAGAGCAGCCGGAGCCCGGCCGGCGACCTGGTCGCGCGCACCGCGATGATGCCGCTGAGGCAGGGCAGGTAGGCCGTGGTTCCCACCGCAGCGGCCCCGCCGTCTATGTCACTGCCGCAGACCGGCCCGAGCGCGGCCTGCTCCCCGCCGATGCCGCCGGGCCGCGCGCCGTTGAGGAGATAAACAATGCGCGACTTCCCGGTCAGCAGCACCTGGCCGTCGGACAGCAGCACCGGCACCGTCGACATATCCAGGTCCTGGCGGTTATCCGAGGCCCAGGTGCGCGGCGCGAAGAACTGCAGCAGCCGGAGGGACGGCGACAGCTCCAGCGCCGAGTCGCTGTCGTCGTACCGGTGGCGGGCGGAGTAGACCGAGCCGTTCCCGACGCTGACCCACAGGTGGCCGCGGTGGTCGACGGCCGGTGCTGCCCCGCCCATCCAGATCGCTCCCTGCGACTCACCGGCCGCGGCGTCGACGGTGAAATAGGCCGGCTTCCCGCCCGCCTCGGGCACCGCCACCAGCCGGCCCCGGTAGGCGGCGCAGTCACCGAAGTTGCCGCCGAAGCCGAACACCACCCGGCCGGCGTCGAGGGTCGCCCCGGTCCGCTGCAGCAGCGCGGCGGTGTCAGCGCCGGCCGGGTCCACGTCCTGGCTCAGCTCGGGCCGGCCGGTCGCCACGGCGAGGCCGATGAGCATGTGCGCCGGCGTTCCGCTGACCAGTTCGTCGGCCACCACGAAGATCTCATCCCGGGACGGGTCGATGACGGGCGTGCCGGTGATTCCCACCGTCGGCGAGATGTCACCGCAGGGAAGTAACCCCGCGGGAACCGGGCGGCCCAGGTGCGCCGACCAGGCCACTGCGCCGGTGGCGGCCGAAAGCGCGTACACCGTGTCGTTCTCCGTGGCCACGTAGACCCGGCCCGCGAACGCGAGCGGCTCGCCGTAGATCTGCCCGTCCAGGGCGGGCGAGGTCCAGGCCCGGGTGCCGGTGTCGACGGCGGCCACTGAGTGCACGACCCCGGTGCCGGCGGCATCCTGGTGATACACCGTCCACGAGCCCGCGGCGGCCGGCTGGGCCGGCCTGCCCGCCGCGCTGGCGTACCCGGCTCCGGCCGCCCAGATGGCCGCGGCGGCCGCCAGCACGGCCGTCCGCCGCCAGCCCCCCGGCCGGCCGCTCACCGCGGACCGGCCAGGCGGGGAGCTAACGTGTCGCCGCATCCGTCACGTTCTTCAGCTGCTCCGGGAAAAGATCCGCAGGAAGAACAGGAACACGTTGAGCACGTCCAGGAAGATCGACGCGGCGATCAGCGGCGCGGAATCGAGATCCTTCGAGCGCCGCAGCCGCTGAAAGTCGAACATGGTCAGGCCCGCGAAGATGACCAGGCCGAGAACGGAGTAGATGAGGTCGCCGTTCGGGATGTGGACGAAGATCAGCACGATGCCGAACACGATGAGCGCGAGGAGCGCCCAGAAACATAGCCGGGCGATCCCCGACAGGTCCCGCCGGGCCGCATAGCCGGCCGTCCCGAAACCGGCGATGAACAGCGCGGTCGCGCCGCCGGCCTGCCAGAGTGCCTGGGGATTCGCGACCGCGTAGTACACGAGGGTGGGCGCCATCGCCAGGCCGAGCAGCAAGCCGACGGCGAGCAGCAGGACGACCGGCAGCGCCCCGGGCCGCCGCACGGCGAAATTCATGCTGATCAGGCAGGCAAAGGCGGCGATGAACCACACGATGGCCCAGCCCGAGGACAGATTGCGGCCGAGATAGGCGCCGAGCGCGAAGAAGCCGGTCGCGGCCGCCACGTACGCCATCGTCTGCCCGAACAGGGTCAGCGTCCGGTCGCGGCGGGCCGTGCCCGCGCCGCCGTAGGCCAGAGACTCGCTCATGACATCTTGCTCCCTCCACCCGCGCCCTCGCCGGCCCTGCCGTGGCCGTGGCCGCCGCCCATGGGAGAACGGTACGCGAGCCTGCACCGGGACGTCAGGCCAGCCAGTCACCAGTCGTCGTCGACGTCACGGCGAGCAGGCGGGTCGTGGCCGGCCGCCGGACCGGACCCGGCCGCGCCGGGCTCCGCACCGCCCCGGATGCCGCGCCGGCGGGCAATGTAGGCCGCGCCGCCGGCCGCGATAACGGCCGCTCCCCCGGCCCCGTACAGCCACGCCGGCGGGCCGCCGGACGAAGCGGCGCCGGACGGAGCGGCGCCCGGCGCAGCGCCCCGGCTCCGCGCCAGCGTCACGCTGTCCATCACCGCGGGAGCCGCGATGGAGGTCACGGCGCTCAGCGTCTGCGCGGGCATCAGCGCCCGGACGTGCATGCGCGCCTGCGCGTCAGCGGGGCCCGGCGGCGTCACGTCGACGACCAGGCAGCTGTAGACGGCGCGGCGGAAGGCGGAGAAGCCCTCGGCCGGGTCCGGCACGTCGACTGACTTTCCGCGGCCGCCGCTGGCGGTTTCGCCGCCGCTCCACTGCCATACCCTCGGCGCGGCCGGGCCGCCGGCATCGCCGGCGTCGGTACTGCCGTACCAGCTCGTGTACAGGTGGTTGCCGCCGCCCCCGGCGCAGATGTAAGTGGTCCCGTCCGCGACCGGGTCGACGGTCCCGCCCGATTTCACTTTCCGGGTCGGCTGACCGGCCCGGATCGGATTCGTCCGCTCATAGGCGTGCACATGGCCGCTGATCACCAGGTCGACCTGATACTTGTCGAACAGGGGCCCCCACACGTGCCGCAGGCCGCCGTCCGAGCCATGCGTCTGGTTGGTTGAGTAACAGCAGCAGTTGCAGAGCGCGACGATGAAGTCGATGCCGGCCGCCGAGCGATAGCCGGCCAGCTGCCGCTCCAGCCACGCGGTCTGACGTCCCCCGGTGTAGCCGGTGTTGGCGGTCTCCTGAGCCGAGACATCGTTCCCGTCGAGCTGGACGAACCCGACGTTGCCCACGGTAAAGCCGCGGACGACGGGCGACCCGGAGGACAGGTCGTAGGGCTGCGGGAACCGGGTGACGAAGCCGGCGTAGCCATGGTCTTCGAGGGGCTCGATCTCGTGCGCGCCGACCGCCGCCTGCCACGGAATCGACTGGGCCGCGCCGGGCCCGGCAATGGCCAGGTACTTGTCCCACTGGCCGGGGGCATACCCGGTGGTGTCAGGGAGCTTGAGCGGTTTCGTGGTGGCGTAGGCCAGGTCGCCGGCGATGAGGTGGAAGGCCGGCTTGAGGGAGGAGACGAGGCGCACCATGGGTGCCGCCCGGGCGGCGCTGGCCGCCTCGTCGCCGAACGCCGTGAAGCGAAACCCCGCAGCGCCATCGCCGGCCGTCGTGAAGGTACTGTCGGGCCCCCAGGTGCGGCCGTCGTTGCTCACCGAGTAGTGGTAAGTCGTCCCGGCCGCCAGGCCGCTGAGCAGCGCGGTGTTGTAGAAAACGGGCTGGGCGGGCTCATTGGCCACCGCGGCGGGGACCGGCACCCGGGCGGACCCGGCCCGGAGCCGGCTGCCGTAAGAGGCGTCCGCGCCCCAGCGGACGTGCGGGGACCGGGGGGCCGGGACGGCGCCCGCAACGGTACCCGCCGACCAGGAGACGTACATCGCCGCGCGCGGATCGGTCCCGAACGCGATCCACTGCGGCCCGATCGGCGTGGCCCCGGCCAGCGCCGATGGCTGGCGCCAGAGCACCGGCCCGGCCAGGGCGGCGGCGCCCAGCGCCGCTGCCCCCCGGAGCACGCTCCGGCGCCGGTAGCTGCGCTGCAGGAAGTCGTGCATCTCCCGGGGACTCATGTCCCTGACGAACCGGTCCGGGATCTCTCCGTAGGGGGTTTCCATCTAACGCAGCGTAACCTGACCTGGCCGTTCGGCTCGCCGCCGGCGACGCCCGGGGGCATTGGTAGCCTGACCGCAGCCAGGCCAGCGCCCGTCCCGCGCGAGCTGAAGGATGTGCACCCGACGTGAGTCAGCCCAGTCCGGCCGCGGCCCAGGCGGGCGGTCCGCTGGCTGGCCTCCTCATCGCCGACTTCTCCCGGGTGCTGGCCGGCCCCTACTGCACGATGCTGCTGGCCGACCTGGGCGCCGACGTGATCAAGGTGGAGAGCCCGGCCGGAGACGACACCAGGCACTGGGTGCCGCCGGTCCGCGACGGCATCTCCACGTACTACCTGGCCATCAACCGGAACAAGCGATCCGTGGTGCTCGACCTGCGGGACGAGGCGGACCGGGCGGCCGCCGCCGAGCTCACCCGGCGCGCCGACATCATGGTGGAGAACTTCAAGCCGGGCGGGCTGCGCAAGTTCGGGCTCGACTATGCCGCGGTCGCCGCGGCGAACCCGGCGATCATCTACGCGTCAGTGACCGGGTTCGGTACCGGCGGCGGTGCCAGCCTGCCGGGATATGACCTCATCGTGCAGGCCATGTCCGGGCTGATGAGCCTGACCGGAGACGCCGATGGCCCGCCGTACCGCGCCGGGGTCGCCGTCTTCGACGTGATCTCCGGCCTGCAGGCCGCCATCGGCGTGCTGACCGCCCTGCATCAGCGCAGCGTCACCGGCCTGGGCCAGCACGTTGAGGTCAACCTGCTGTCCGCCGCGCTGTCCGGGATGGTGAACCAGACGAGCGCCTACGCGGCCGGCGGCGTGGTGCCGCACCGGATGGGCAATTCCCATCCCAGCCTGTTCCCGTACGAGCCGCTGCCCACCGCCGAGGGAGAACTCGTCATCGCGGCCGGCAACAACGTCCAGTTCCGGCGGCTCTGCGAGGTGATCGGGAACCCCGGGCTCGCCGACGACCCGCGGTTTGCCGCCAACCACGGCCGGACCGCGAACCGCGATCAGCTCCGGGTGCTGCTGGTCGAGGGCCTGCGCCACCGGCCGGCCACCGAGTGGTTCGGCGCGCTGACCGCGGCCGGCGTGCCCTGCGGGCCGATCAACACCGTCGAGGCGGGCATCGAGTTCGCCGCGCAGATCGGGCTGGAGCCGGTGGTCATCGCGGGCCAGGGCGCGGCCGGGGTGCCGGGCATCCGCAATCCGCTCACGTTCTCGGCCACCGCCCCGCGGTATGACCGCCCGCCGCCGGCGCTGGACGAGCATGGCCAGGAAATCCGCGCCTGGCTGTCCGGGCGCGAGGACTCACCTGAGCGGCGGCCCGGGCCGGATACGCCCTGAGCGCAGCCCGCGGCCCGGGCGATCCGGGCGTGATTTCATGCCCCTATGGCTCTCGCCTGGGACGAGCATGGGATGGGCGAGCCGGTCGTGTGCCTGCACGGATTCGGCCTGGACCGGTCGGTGATGGCGGCGGCCATGGAGCCGGTGCTCGGGCTGCGGCCCGGCCTCCGGCGGATCTACCCCGACCTGCCCGGGCACGGCGAGTCCCCGGCCGGGCCGCCCGACCCGGCGGGCGTCGCCGACGCGGTCTCGGCGTTCATCGACGGCCCGCTGGGCGGCGGCCCGGTCCTGCTGGCCGGCTGGTCCTACGGCGGCTACATCGCGGCCACGCTGGCCCGGCGGAGGCCGGCCGGCGTCACCGGCTTGCTGCTCATCTGCGCCGGGGCCAGGCTGCTGGCGCCCGGAGAGCGCGAACTGCCCGGGCCGCCCGCCGATCCCGGGCCCGGGCCCTGGCTGGATCGCGTGCCCGCCCACCTGCGGGAGCACCTGGCCCTGGCCATCGGCAACCGCTCCGCCGAGATAGCCGGCCGGGTCGCCGCCGCGCTGACCGCGGCGCGGCCCGGCGACGAGGAGTACCTGGAGCGGCTGCGGGCGGCTGGCTACCAGGCGCCGGACGAGGACGATACCGCCGGGTATCCGGGACCGGCCTGCATCCTGGCCGGGCGGCAGGACCGGATCGGCGGATACGCCGACCAGTTCCGCGCGCTGAGCGCTTTCCCGGCGGCCAGCTACTCGGTGCTCCCGCAGGCCGGCCATTACCTGCCGTTCGAGCAGCCGGCGGCCTTCGGTGCGCTGGTGCTGGAGTGGCTGGACAACCGCGTTGCCCCGGTGCTGGCGAGACGGCCGGGGGACAGTGTGCGACGGTAGTGCCATGGAGGACTACCAGGCGCTGAACCGGGCCAGCTGGGATGAGCGGGCCCCCGCGCATGCCGCATCGCCGGACTACGCGGTCGAGGAATTCGTCACTGACTCCGCCTATCTCAGTGCCGTCGTCCGGTTCGACCGGCCGCTGCTCGGCGACATCGCCGGACTGCGCGGAGTGCACCTGCAGTGCCACATCGGCACCGACACGATCTCACTGGCCCGGCTCGGCGCCTCGATGACCGGCCTGGACTTCTCGCCCGCGGCGGTGCAGCAGGCGCGGAGCCTGGCCGGGCGCACCGGCGATGACGCCAGCTTCGTCGAGGCGGACGTGTATGACGCCGTCGGCGTCCTTGGTGCCGCCGCGTTCGACCTGGTCTTCACCGGGATCGGCGCGCTGTGCTGGCTGCCGAGCGTCCGCCGCTGGGCCGACGTGGTGGCCGGCCTGCTGCGGCCCGGCGGGCGGCTGTTCATCCGGGAGGGTCACCCCATGCTGTGGGCGCTCGAGGACAGCCGGGAGGACGGCCTGCTGGTGATCGAATACCCCTACTTCGAGCGGGCGGAGCCGCAGGTCTGGGACGAGGGGGGCACGTACGTGCAAACCGACGTGACCTTCTCCCACAACCGGACCAACGAATGGAACCACGGCCTGGGCGAGATCGTCACCGCGCTGCTGGACGCGGGAATGGAGCTGACCGGCCTGACCGAGCACGACAGCGTGCCGTGGGAAGCCCTGCCCGGGCAGATGGAGCAGGCCGGCCACGAGTGGCGGCTGGCCGACCGGCCCTGGCGGCTGGCGCACAGCTACACGCTCCAGGCCACCAAGCGCCGCTGAATTCCCGGCGGCACCGTTCCGGGCCACGGCCGGCCGCGTCCGCTCCGCGGGGCGCCCGGCTCCGGCCGGGCGGGCCTAGTCGCCGAGCTCGGCGCGGCGGCGGATGACGAACTCCTCAAGTTCGGCCCGGATCGCCTCGTCCATCGGCGGCGGCTCGTACCCGTCCAGCGTCTTGGCGGAGATCTCGCTGGCCCGCGCCGTGGCATCCTTGCCGCCCTGCTTCAGCCAGCGCTCGTAGTTCGAGGTCGACGACAGCAGCGGCCGGTAAAAGCAGTCGCGGAACCGGTCCATGGTGTGCGCGGCGCCGAGGAAATGCCCGCCGTGGCCGACTTCCTCATGCGCGCCGAACGCCAGCGATGCCTCGTCGATCTCCAGCGGCGTGAACTCCACCCGCAGCATCCGCAGCAACTCGATGTCGATGATGAACTTCTCATAGCAGCTGACCAGGCCGCCCTCCAGCCATCCGGCCGCGTGCATGACAAAGTTCGTGCCCGCCAGGAACGTGGGCAGCAGTGTCATCAGCGACTCGTAGGCCGCCTGCGCGTCCGCGGTCTGGCTGGAGTTCAGGCCGCCGCCGGTACGGAACGGCAGGCCGAAATGCCGGGCCAGCTGCCCGGTGCACAGCAGCCCGATGCCCGATTCGGGAGTGCCGAAGCTCGGCGAGCCGGACTGCATGTCGATGTTGGACAGGAACGAGCCGAAGATGACCGGGCAGCCCGGCCGGATCAGCTGCGCGAGCGCGATCCCGGACAGCGCCTCCGCTAGCTGCTGGACCAGCGCGGCCGGAATCGTGACCGGGGACATCGCGCCCATGAGCAGAAACGGGGTCAGCACCACGGGCTGATTCGCGGCGCAGTACTCGAACTGGGCGTCGAGCATCCGGTCGTCCCAGCGGAGCGGCGAGTTGCAGTTGATCAGCGAGATCGTGGCCGGGGTCTGCTCGATGGCGGCCCGGCCGCCGAACAGGATCTCGCTCATCGCGATGGTGTCGGCGGCGTTCGGGCCGGAGACCACGTTGCCCATGTAGATCTTGTCGGTCAGGGTCTGCAATGCGTAGATCATGTCGAGGTGCCGGGAGTCCAGCGGGGTGTCGTTCGGCTCGCAGATCACCCCGCCGGCCGAGTCAAGCTCGGGGAATGACTGGGCCAGCATGGCCAGCCGGCGGAAGTCAGACATCGTCGCTTCCCGGCGCACGTCACCCTCGCGCGCGAACGGCGAGCCGTAGACGGCGCCGAACACCATCTGGTCCCCGCCGATGTGCACGCTGTTGGCCGGGTTCCTGGCCTGGACGTCGAACTCGCGCGGCGCCTTCGCCACCTGCTCCAGCACGAACTCCGGATCCAGCCGGACGACATCGCCGTCGACCGACTGACCGGCCTTGCGGAACAGTTCCACCGCTTCCGGCTTGGCGAACTGAATGCCGATCTCGGACACGATGCGCCGCCAGCCCTTGTCCAGGACGCCGACGGCATCCTCCGACAGGATCTCGTAACGGGGCATGCGGTTGAGGAACATCGCCACCTCAGTTCCACGCAGAACGGTGCCTGATCAGCCAACGGTACAGCGCAGCCAAACCGGGCTCGCTTGACCGTCCGGTGGCCCGAATCTAGGATCACATAGTAGAACATGGTTCCGTAAGATGGAACTCGGCGAGGATATCGCCGGGCGTCCAGGACGCTGCGGAGCACTCCAGGGAACGAGGCGGCGGTGGCGAGCCCTACCGGAACGCAGGCGGTCGACCGGGCAGCGCAGCTGCTCCGGGAGGTCGTGCACGGGCCCGACCCGGTCACGTTCACCGAGCTGACCGCGGCCACCGGGCTGGCCAAGAGCACCACGTCCCGGCTGCTGATGGCGCTGGAGCGGGGCGGGCTGGTCCGGCGGGACGATCACGGCCACTTCCAGCCCGGCGAGATGTTCGTCCGGTACGCCTGGCGCGGCGGCGCCGAGGCCGGCCTGGTCGCCGTGGCCAGGCCGTTCCTTGACCGGCTCGGCGCAGCGACCGGCGAGACCGTGAACCTCGGCGTGGCCAGCAACGGCATGGTCGAGCAGATCGCCCAGGTGGACAGCACGTACCTGATCGGCGGGACGAACTGGGTCGGGCTCTCGGTGCCGCTGCACTGCGCGGCGCTCGGCAAGGTGCTGCTCGCCTACGGCGCCGCGACCCTGCCGCCGGGCCGCCTGGAGCACCGTACGGCCAGGACCATCACCAGCCGCGCCGCCGTCGCGGCCGACCTCGCCGAGGTACGGCGCCGCGGCTACGCCGTCACCGACGAGGAACTCGAGCCCGGCCTTATCGCCGTCGCCGCGCCGGTGTACGCCGGCGGTGCCGCCGTCGCGGCCGCGCTGTCCGTGTCCGGCCCGGCCAGCCGGCTGACCCGGGCCCGGATGACCGACGTCGCGGCGAGCTGCGTGGCGCAGGCCCGGGCCCTGTCCGCCGTGCTCGGATACCAGCAGACCGCCAGCCACCAGCCGCAGAGAGAGGGTGCCGCGTGACCCAGGACGAGCTACTCAAGGACCTCTACGACTACACCCTCGTCGGCAACGCGCCCGAGGTACTCAGCCTCACGAACCAGGGCCTGGAGATGGGGCTCGGCCCGGAGATGCTGCTGTACGAGGCCCTGATCCCCTCCCTGGAGGAGGTCGGCGCCAGGTTCGAGCGGGGCGACTTCTTCGTCCCCGAGATGCTGATCGCCGGCCGGGCCATGGCCGGGGCGCTGGAGGTACTGCGGCCGCTGCTGGCCGAGACCGGCGCGGAGCCGATCGGGAAGATCGTCATGGGGACCGTCAAGGGCGACGTGCACGACATCGGCAAGAACCTGGTGAACATCATGTTCGAGGGGGCCGGCTTCGAGGTCATCGACCTGGGGGTGCAGGTCTCGCCGGAAAAGTTCATCGACGCGATCAAGGAGCATAAGCCGGACATCGTCGGTTTCTCCGCGTTCCTGACCACGACCATGCCGATGTTCAAGGCGAATATCAACGCACTGCAGAAGGCGGGCATGCGCGACCAGGTGATCATCATGGTCGGCGGCGCGCCGGTCACCCAGGAGTACGCCGACGTGGTCGGGGCCGACGGCTACGCATCCGATGCGTCGGCGGCCGTCGTGCGGGCCAAGGAGCTGCTGTCGCAGCGCCGCGCCCTGGCGCGGGCATAGGCGCCGGCGTGGACACAATCCTGGCGTCCAGAACCCGTGAGCTGGTCATCGGCGCCGAGAGCCCGTTTTGCATCATTGGTGAGCGGATCAACCCGACCGGCCGCAAGATCTTCCAGGAACAGCTGCGCCGGGGAGACCTGTCCCGGATCGAGATCGACGTCGCGCAGCAGGTAGCGGGCGGCGCGATGGTCCTTGACGTCAACATGGGCGCGCCGCTGGCGGACGAGACCGACCTGATGGTCAAGGCCATCCGGCTGATCCAGGGCGCGTGCGACCTGCCGTTGTGCCTGGATTCCTCGATCATCGAGGTCCTTGAGGCCGGCCTGGCCGCCTACGAGGGCAAGGCGCTGGTCAACTCGATCACCGCCGAGGACGAGCGGATGGACGCCATCCTCCCGCTGGTCAAGCGGCACGGCGCCGCGGTCATCGCGCTGCCGAACGACGAGGAGGAGATCCCGGCGGAGCCCGCCCGCCGGGTCGAGCTGGCCCGCAAGATCATCGACGTGGCGACCGGGAAGTACGGCATTCCCATCGAGGACATCGTGATCGACCCGCTGGCCATGCCGATCGGCGCGGACACCTCGCTGGTGCTGACCACGCTGGAGACGATCGCGCTGCTGCACGACGAGTTCGGCGTGAACATGACGCTCGGGGCGTCCAACGTCTCGTTCGGCATGCCCGACCGCGCGTCGATCGGCGCCGCGTTCCTGCCGATGGCGATCAAGGCCGGGCTGACCAGCGCGATCATCGACGCCCGCTCGCCGCAGCTGGTCCGCTCGGTCAAGGCGGCTGACCTGCTGCTCAACCGGGATGCATGGGGCGCGTCCTGGATCGCGGCGCACCGCGCGCAGCAGGCAGCCGCAGCCACGTGACCCAGACCAGCGACCCGCCGCTGACCGGCAGCACCGCGGCCGGCGACCCGGCGGCGGACGCCCCGGCGCGCGTTGACCTGTATTTCGAGCCGGCCGGGACCAGGGTGCGGGTGCCGCCGGGCGTGACGCTCTTCGACGCGGCGAGCTGGAACGGCATCGCCATCGACTCCACCTGCGGCGGCCACGGCACCTGCAAGAAATGCAAGGTCCGGATCGTCGATGGCGGGGCTGAGGTGACCCCGCTGGACGTGCGCGCGTTCTCCCCGGATGAGCTGCGGGAGGGCTGGCGGCTGGCCTGCCGGGTGGTGACGGCGGCGGACCTGCGGGTGGACGTGCCGCCGCTGGTGACCCGGCCGAAGGCGGCCACCGTCGGGGTGGGCCGGCAGGTCATCCTGCGGCCCGCCGCGCAGAAACGCTACCTGGAGCTGGACGAGCCGTCGCTCGCCGATCAGCTGACCGACCTCGAGCGGGTGCTGGCCGCGGTGGACGACCTGGAGCTGCGCGCGGACCTGCACGCGCTGCGGGTGATCGGGCGGGTGCTGCGCGCGGCTGACTACAAGGTCACCGCGGTGATCGTGGACGACGTGCTGATCGACGTGCAGGAAGGCGACACCACCGGCCGGCTGTACGGCATCGCCTTCGACCTGGGCACGACCACGGTGGTCGCCACGCTGCTTGACCTGTCCACCGGGACGCCGATGGCCGTGGCGTCCATGCTCAGCAAGCAGCAGCCATTCGGGGCGGACGTGATTACCCGGATCAGCGCCGTGATGATGGATCCCGCCACGCTGGAGCGGCTCACCCGGCTGGCGCACGAGTCGCTCAACGAGCTGGCCGCCGAGGTGTGCCAGCAGGCCGGGGTCGATCCCGCCGACGTGCTTGAGGTGGCCATGGCGGGCAACGCCACGATGACCCACCTGGCCCTCGGCATCGATCCGGAGCCGCTCGGCGTGGCCCCGTTCATCATGTCGACCCGGCTGTTCCCCGAGGTGCTGGCGGCCGACATCGGGGTCAGCGTGCACCCCCGGGCGCGGGCCGTGATCTTCCCGTCGTTCGGCGCCTACGTGGGTGGCGACATCACCGCCGGGCTGCTGGCTTCGGGGATGAACCGCGACGCGCGGACCAGGCTATTCGTGGACATCGGCACGAACTGCGAGATCGTGCTCGGCAACCGGGACTGGCTGCTCGGCACCGCGGCCCCGGCCGGACCGGCCTTCGAGGGCGCGGCGATCCGGTGCGGCATGCGCGCCGCCGACGGGGCGATCGAGGTCGTCTCGATGACCCCGGATGGCCTGGACCTCAAGGTCATCGGCGATGCGCCGCCGGCCGGGCTGTGCGGATCCGGGCTGGTGGACGCGGTCGCCGGGCTGGTCCGGCTCGGGCTGCTGGACCGGTCCGGGCGGCTGATCCCGGAGCAGGATGCGGCGGCCATCGCGCCCGGCCTCGCCTCCCGGCTGACCCAGCTGGGCGCCGAGCGGGTCTTCGTGCTGCACTGGCTCGGCGAGCCGGGCGACGTTTCGCAGTCGATCTACTTGTCCCAGCGGGATGTGCGCGAGCTGCAGTTCGCCAAGGCAGCCATCGCCACCGGGTGGGACATCCTGCTGGAGGAAGCCGGCCTGGCGCCCGGGGATATCCAGCAGGTGCTGCTGGCCGGATCGTTCGGCAGCTACCTGTCGCCGGCCAACGCGATCAGGCTCGGGCTGGTGCCGCGGCTGCCGGTGCTCCGGGTGGTCAGCGCGGGCAACGTGGCCGGCGAGGGCGCGAAGATGGCGCTGCTCAGCATGCGGGAGCGGGCCGGCGCGCTGGCGCTGCTTGAGGAGGTGCGATATGTCGAGCTCTCTGACCGCGCTGACTTCAACGACCGGTTCGTTGAGCAGCTGCAGTTCCCGGCCTGAGCCAGTGCTGACTGAGCCAGTGCCGCCCGAGCCGGTGCTGACTGAGCCGGTGCTCGCGGCTGAGGTCGCGGTTATCGCCTGTGGCGCGCTGGGCGGGCACATCCGGGAGATCGCCGCCCGGCGGGGCTGGACGATCGAACTGCACTTGCTCCCGTCGCTGCTGCACAATCACCCGGACCGGATCGCTCCCGCCGCCGAGCAGCTGACCCGCGACCTGCAGGAACGCGGCCTGCGGGTGGCGCTCGGCTACGCCGACTGCGGCAGCTACGGGGCGCTTGACTCGCTCTGCGAGCGCCTCGGCATCCGCCGCCTGCCCGGGCTGCACTGCTATGACGTGCTGGCCGGCCCGGACCGGCTGCGGGCCATGTTCGAGGCCGAGCCCGGCACGTACCTGCTGACTGACTTCCTGGTACGCAGCTTCCGCCGGTCGGTGCTGGCCGAGCTCGGGCTCGATCGGTACCCGGAGCTGTGGCCGGATTACTTCGGCCACTACCGGCGGCTGGTCTGGCTGGCTCAGGCCCGCGACGCGGCGCTCGACGCGGAGGCAGCGGCCATCGGCGCGATGTTCGGCCTGCCGCTCACGGTGCTTGACACCGGCACCGGCGGCCTGGAGCACGAGCTTGAGCTCCTGGTGGCTGAGTCGCCCCCGAAAGTGGCTGAGCCCCTTATCGGGAAGGATCTGGCGCCAGATATGACGCGGATCCTTCCGGATCATGAAAGTTGCTCGCCGTGATCCGGGCCGGCCTGGCGCGGGCGGCGCCGCTGCTGCAAAGTCCCCGGTACGAGGTGCTGCCCGCGCCGCGCACCGAGCAGGCCGTGCTCGACTGGGTGCCGACGGAGCTGACCGTCACGGTCACCGCCTCACCGGCCAAGGGCCTGGAGGAGACCATCGCGCTCGCCGAGCGGCTGGCGGGCCACGGCTACCAGGTCGTGCCGCATCTGTCCGCCCGGCTGGTCCGGGACGACGCGCACCTGGCCGAGATCGTCGCCCGGCTGACCGGCTGCGGAATTGACGACGTCTTCGTCCCGGCCGGGGACGCCGACCCGCCGGTCGGCCGGTTCGCCAGCGCGCTGTCCCTGCTGGAGCAGCTCACCGAGATGGGCCGCCCGTTCGCGCGGGTGGGCATCACCGGTTACCCGGAGAGTCACCCGAAGATCGACGACGACATCACCATCCAGGCGATGTGGGACAAGCGACTGCACGCCACCTACGTGGTCAGCAACCTGTGCTTCAATCCCGCCACGCTGCGGCACTGGATCAGCCGGATCCGGGCCCGGGGCATCACGCTGCCGCTGTTCGTCGGCCTGGCCGGGCCGGTCGAGCGGGCCAGGCTGCTGCGGATGGCGGCCAAGGCGGGCGCCGCCGAGTCGGCCCGATTCCTGGCCGGGCACACCGAGTGGTTCCTCCGCCTCGGCACCCCCGGCGGCTACAGTCCCGAGCGGCTGCTCGAGCGCACCGGCGCCACCCTGGCCGCCCCCGCGTCAGCCGTCGAGGGACTGCACCTGTTCACGTTCAACCAGGTCCGGCAGACGGAGGAGTGGCGCCGGGCGCTGCTCGACCGCCTGTCCGCGGACGTACGCCCCTGACCAGCTTTACCCGTCCGTGGCCAGCATCATCAGCGGCCGTGCCGAGGCCATGGCGACGTCAGCCGGGCTGGACCCGGGCCAGCGGAACGGCGATCACCGGCCGGCTGACTATGCGGCACCGTCGTGCGGCTTGATGCCCGGCTGGCCAAGCAGGCCGCGAAGGCGCTCGACCTCGTCGGTCAGGGACGGCAGGTCCGCATGCGCAGCGGCCCACGATTCCTGCCGGGAGGTCTTGTCGGCCAGCAATTGCTTCTCCTTGTCCCGCAGCACCGCGGCCGTCTCGAAGTCCTGCGCGTCGATGGCGGAGTCCTTGTCGTCGTGCGCCTGCTTGATCTGCTTGTCGAGGTCGCTCAGGTCCGGTCCGATACCCACGCGCTGCTCGACGGCCGACAGGCGCGAGTCGATCGACTCGACGTGGGCGAGGATCTCGGCCAGCAGCCTGCGCTTCACGCGGCCGCCCTTGCCGGAGCGCAAGGCGGGTAGCTGCCTGGCCCTGGTGACCGCGCAGCAGCTCGACTACCCGCTCGCGGACCGTATCCAGGTCCACGTTCAGGGCGGTCAGCACCTGCGCGCCGGGGCCTTCGCCCTCGCGGATCAGCCCGAGCAGGATGTGCTCGGTGCCGATGTAGTTGTGACCGAGCTGCAGCGCCTCGCGCAAGGACAGCTCCAGCGCCTTCTTGGCGCGCGCCGTGAACGGGATATGCCCGGATCGTGCGGGCTTCGTGCCCCGGCCGACGCTCTCGTCGATCTGCCGGGTCACCGCCTCGTCGCTGATCCCCAGCGACTCGAGTACCTTGGCGGCGACGCCGTGGCCCTCGTGGATCAGCCCGAGCAGAAGGTGCTCGGTGCCGATGTAGTCGTGGTTGAGCGTCCTGGCCTCTTCCTGGGCCAGGACCACCACCCGCCGTGCCCGGTCGGTGAACCTCTCGAACATGCTTCACGCCGCCCTTCTCAGGCCTCGTCCCGGATATGCTCCGCAGATTTCAAGATACATCGCGTTCAGCCGTTTGGGTGGGACCGCGTGCCGAAATTTGCGCTCGCAGCCGGGCCGGTGACCGCACCGCGATCCGGGCCGCGAACGCCAGCCCGGGCCGGTGACCGCACAGCGATCCGGGGCCGCGCAGCGGCGCGTGGAACAAATGCCGGAAAGCTGCCTTGGACGTCCGGCTTGCCCTCGTAGGATTTATGTTGCGACGTGATGTTACCCACTGGGGGCGGTGACCGGTTTGGACGCTGGTATAGCGATCTACTGGGATTTCGAGAATGTGCACGCCTGCGTGCTCGACGAACTCCGCGGAGAAGGCGCCTACCGGACGGCCAGGTTCAGGCCGCAGGAGCCAGTGGTGGATTTCGACCCAGTCGTCGAGTATGCGGCGACCCTGGGGCGCATCGTCGTCCACCGCGCCTATGCGAACTGGCAATATTTCGGTCGATACCGCGATGAAATGCAAGCGCACGCGGTTGATCTAGTCCAGCTCTTCCCGCTGACCGCTTCGAAGAACGGCGCTGACATTCGCCTGGTCCTGGACGTCGCCGAGGACATGCAGCAACAGGCGCACGTTACGCACGTGATCGTCGTCGCGTCCGATAGCGACTACACCTCCCTGGCCCAGCGCTGCCGCAAGCAGGGCCGGGTGTTCATCGGCATCGGCACTGCGGTTACCCCCAAGAGCTTCCAGTTCGCCTGCGATGAGTTCCGCGACTACCTGGGCCTGACCGTCGGCAGCGTCGTACCGATGACGGGCGGCGTAGCGGCCGCGCCGGAGGAACTTGGCTCGCTGGAGGACGCGGCGGATCTTGTCGTGACGGCGCTGCGCAGGCTCGCCGCCGGCCGCGGTGAGCCGTGGGTACTCAAGGCAAGTATCCGGCCGCTGGTTAAGCGCCTTGACCCGACCTTCGATGAACGGCGCTTCGGGGTTAGCTCGTTCACGGAATTGCTCAAGGCACTGGATTCCTATGTGGTCGAGCGGGTCGGTAAATTCGATCACGAACTGGCCGTCCGGGAAGACCTGAGCGAGGGCAGCGTCCCGGCGGGCGCGGCGCGCGCCTTCGACTCCGTGCCGGAATCCACCCCCGTCGCGCTTTAAGCGGCAGCTCCACCGGAAGGGCCTGCGGCTGCCAGCCGAGCGACAGCTCCTGTGGATCGTTCCGGGGCTTGTCGTGCAGGCTTTCGGGTCATCGGAAACCGCCGCCGAGCCGAGCTTCGAAGACCTTCGCCTGAAAGTGGAGCCCGGCGTGCAAGCGCACGGGCTGGCTTTGTCGGAAGTCGACTTCAACAAGCTGAAGGGCATCTTCTGGCACGCGCGTGCCTTCGAGCTGCACGGGCATGGCAACGGAATAAGCCTGCGCATCCGCGACGCGGACCGGCTGCGCCGCCAGCTGGTGATGGTGCTGCTTGAGCATCTGGCCGACCCGTCCGGCGAGGACCAGGGCGTGCTCACCGAGGCTATCTTCGGGCCGGACGCGAGCGACGATCAGAAGGAACTGATCGGCGCGGCGCTCCGCGACGTCCTGCACGAGCGGGACCAGGCCTGACGGCTGCCCCCCCCCCCCCCCCCCAGCACCGCGCCACCGCCCGAAGCGAGCGGCATGTGGCCGGTCAGGGCAGGATCTCGACGTACCCGTCGGTTCCGTGCACGCGGATCCGCTGCCCGTCCCGGATCAGCCGGGTGGCCTGCTCCACGCCCACGACGGCCGGCAAGCCGTACTCCCGGGCGATCACCGCGCCATGGGTCATCAGGCCGCCCACCTCCGTCACCAGGCCCGCGATTCCGACCAGCAGCGGCGACCAGCTGGGGTCCGTGCAGGTCGTGACCAGGATGTCGCCCGCATCGAGATCGGCCTCCGCCATGTCAAGGATGACGCGGGCCCGGCCCTCGACGGTCCCGGCGGAAACCGGCAGGCCGATCAGGGCGCCGGCCGGCCCGTCGTCGCGCCGGTACGCCCCGGTGACGGCCTCGCCATCCGAGGTGAGCACCCGGGGCGGCGTGAGCGCATGGTACGACCGGAACGCGTCCTTTCGCCGCTGGATGAGCCGGTCATCCACCTGGTTCGAGCGCACGACGTCGCGGAGTTCTCCGAACGTGAGGTAGAAGATGTCCTCCGGCTCGGGAAGCACGCTGGCCCGCACGAGGCGCTCGGCCTCCGCCAGCAGGGCCTGCTTGTAGATGAAGAGCGGCTGACGATGCCGTACTTCGGGTACTCCCGGTACCCGATGAAGGTTCTGACCCGGTCGATCATCCGCTTGGCCTGGCCGGCTTTCTGGTCCCCGTCCGGCAGGGCGCGCAAGCGTGACAGCACGTCCTGTTCCTTCTGCTGCGCCTGCTGCCGCCCGTGCTCGAAGCGCCGCGCGGCGGCGCCCGGCTCGAAGTTCCTGACGTTGTCGAGGATCACGGGCACGAGCGTGGTCGGGCGCTCGCGCCACCGCGGCCTGGTGATGTCAATCTCGCCGACGCAGCGCATGCCGTACCGGTCGAGGTAGGCCTCGATGGCGTCCCGCGCTTCGGTCCCGCCCGCGAGCTTCGGCAGCTCGTCCAGGAAGCCCTCGTCCTCGACGCCATGCAGGAACGCCACCACCTCCGGGTGCGGGCGGATCACGTCCGCGACGTCGAGCAGCGCCAGCCCCATCTCCGACGAGACGTTGCCGGGCGCGGACAGCGTTAGCGTGTCAGCCGCGTTCTTCTCGCCCAGCCACTCCTGCAGCTTGTCGTTGAGCCACCAGGTGGCCTCCATCCCCGCCATGATCGCCTGAAGGTTCAGCGGATCACCGAGGACTTGCTTGTAGCTCCTCGATGGCCTCCAGCAGGAAGTCGAACAGCGCCGGTCCGGTCTTCGCCCGGATGTCGCGCTCCAGGGCGGCGTTGGACAACTGGCTGCGCTCGATCAGCGCGGTGACGATGGCCGGATCGGTCTCGATCGGGGCGGGCGCACCGCCGGCCGGCGGCCCGCCGGGACCCGCGTCCGGGCGCGACGGGACGAAATCGCCGCGGCCGAGGACGGTCTCCAGGGCGTCCCTGATCAGCGGATCGCCCCGGCCCATGACGTCCAGCAGGCCGGCCCGGCTCGCGGGCGAGGCCAGCCGCCCGGTGACGTCGACGAACAGCCTCCCGCCGGCCTCGTGCATCGGCACCATGGCCGTCAGCTGCCACACGGAGAACCCCAGCGGCTTCATGGGGTCGGTCATCATCTGCCCATGACCAACCGAGACGTAGACGTGATTCTCCTGGTCGCCGGCCTCGGGGATGGGGAACAGCGTCGTGATCGGCCGGCTCTGAACGACCTGGAAGCCATCATCGAGCAGGCACCATTCGATGTCCTGCGGGCGGCCGAAGTGCGCTTCGATCCGCCGGCCCGAGCTGCACCAGCCGCACGACCTGCGCATCCGTCAGCGACGGCTGCTCCTGCCGCTGCGGGTCGATCGCCACTTCCTGCGTTCCGCCGGCCGGCCGGGCGTCCACGGCAAGCTGCTTGGCGGCGATCGCCCGGGCGACGACCTCGCCGTGCCGCACCTTGAAGACGTCCGGGTTCACCCGGCCGGAGACCAGGGCCTCGCCGAGGCCGAAGCTGGCGTCCACGGTGGCGACCGTCCGGTTGCCCGTGACGGGGTCGGCCGTGAACAGGATGCCGGCCGCATCCGGGAAGACCATCCGCTGCACGACCACGGCCATCTGAACCGTCCGGTGGTCGATGCCGTGCCGCTGGCGGTAGGTCACGGCCCGCTCGGTGAACAGCGACGCCCAGCACCGGCTGACGTGCTGCAGGATCGCCGTCGGCCCCACGACGTTCAGGTACGTGTCCTGCTGGCCGGCGAAGGAGGCCGTCGGCAGGTCCTCGGCCGTCGCGCTGGATCGGACGGCGTAGGCGCCTTGCTCGCCGAGCCGGGCGAGCGCGCGGGTGATCGCCGCCGCGAGATCGCCCGGGATGGCAATCCCTTCGATGGTCCGGCGAATCTGCGCGCTGAGCGTGCGGATCGCCTCCCGGTCGTCCGGGTTCAGGCGCGACAGCCGATCGAGCCGGTCGTCGATCGACGGCGCTTCCGTCATGATCCGCCGGAAGGCGTCCGTCGTTACGCAAAAGCCGCCCGGCACCCGGATGCCCTCGATCCGCGACAGCTCGCCCAGGTGCACGCCCTTGCCGCCCACGACCGCAACCTGCGTCGCGTCAGCCTCGTGCAGATCCAGCACGTACTGCTCAGTCATTGCGATACCTCCGGGGCAGCCCGGTCGTTTACCGGCCTGGAGCTACGGCACCGGCGCCGGGCCAGGTGCGGGACCGGATCCGGTGCACCACGGGCACCGGCCTGCGAAACCTGCCGCTCCAAGGGCACGAAGGATCGAGGCTAGCCGATGGCGGCACGCCCTGGTACGGATCTCCTGGGGCCCGGGTATACCGGTCAGTCGTCGAGGCTGGCCACGAACATCCGCGAGCCGGCCGGGGCGATCTTCTGGTAGTCGGCCGCGGTGGCCTTGCCCTCGGCCGAGGAGAAGGCCGCGCCGAGCGCGGCCTGGCTGGCGAAGTACATCTCGGTGATCCGGTAGTAGGTATGCTCGCCGCCATCCAGCGCGGTGACGACCTGGGCGGCCTCGGCCCGCAGCAGGCCGGGAATCTGGCCCACCAGTGGCATGTGGATATCGAGATAATGCCGGTCAAAGGCCTCCGCGTCATCGGGGTGGGTGTACAGGACCACGAGTTTGACGGTCATGCGACGAACGGTAGGCGGGAACGGGCGGCCCGGCAAGGTCGCCACGGGCGTCATGGACAACCCCGCTGCGAGGTGCAGACTGGGAGGGTCGCGGAAGTCGTCATCGGACCCCGCCGGGCGGTCGCTCGCCGAACGCCGCGGCTTCGCGAGCAGGGTGGTGTGAAAAATGTTCGAGAGATTCACCGACCGGGCACGCAACGTCGTGGTCCTGGCCCAGGAAGAGGCCAGGCTGCTCAAGCACAACTACATCGGCACCGAGCACATCCTGCTCGGCCTCGTCCGCGAGAGCGAGGGCATCGCCGCGAAGGCCCTCCAGGCGCTCGGGATCGGGCTGGAGGCGGTGCGTGAGCAGGTCCAGGAGATCATCGGAACGGGCCAGCACGCCCCGTCCGGGGACCATCCCGTTCACGCCGCGGGCCAAGAAGGTCCTTGAGCTCTCGCTGCGCGAGGCTATGCAGCTTGGTGACAGCTACATCGGCACCGAGCACATCCTGCTCGGCCTCATCCGCGAGGGTGAGGGCGTGGCCGCGCAGGTCCTGATCAAGCTGGACGGCAACCTGAACAAGGTGCGCCAGCAGGTCATCCAGATGAAGGCGGGCACCCCGGAGACGGAGGAAATGCCAGCCGCGGCCCAGCCGCCGGCCCGGCCGAGAGCAGCGGCGGGCCCGAGAGCGCCGGGCCAGCCGAGAGCGCCAGGCCGGCCGAGAGCGCCGGGCGGGTCGCGAGCGCGGCGGGCTGAGAGCGCGGGGCCGCGAGCGCGGGACGGGCGGAGAGCGCGAGTCCGGGCGGCCGCATCAACCCGGCCGAGAGCGCCAGCCTGACCGCGAAGCTGACCGAGGCCCTGAGCCGCCTGGACTCGATCAGCGACCGGCTGACGGGCATCGAGCGGGCGCTCGGAATCGGCACCGCGCCGGATGACGACTGACGCCGCCGCTGATGATGTGCACCACAGGCTAACCGGCGCAATTTACCTGACCTCCCAATTTATCTTCCTATTATTTCGTTGCATTAACGATTACCGCCTGAACCACACCCGAGACGTCGTTATCCACAGTTATCTTTTGATCTCCCGCCGCTCATCCTGATAGCGTCCGCATTCATATATCGCGGCGTCCCGCGTGCCTCTGTGGTCACACCAGTCGCGCGAGGTCCGCTTCACCGTACGGCCAGATAGCCGCCTTCGTTGGCTGCAGCGGCTCGCGCGTGGCGGGGGCCTCGGCCGCCGGCCGGCGTTTCCGTCTCGTGGTGGCGCGGCCGTGCCGCCCGTCCCGGCGTCCTTGCCGCGTCGGCGGCGCCTCGCCGGTCGGTCGCGCGCGCTTCGCGCCGATGACGCCGCGCTGGCCGCGCAGCTGTCCGCGTGTCGTCGCGTGTCGTCGTCTGGGCCGGCGCCGCGCGCCGCGGCCCGCGCGTCCTCCGCGCTCCGCCGCGATCGCGCGCTCAGGCGCCGCTGTGCGCGTCTGCGTCAGGTGCCGCCCGCACATCGCCCTCCGTCTGTCGTCGCGCTCTCGCCTCGGTGTCCGGGCGGGCCTCTCTCCGGTCGCCTCCGGCGTGCGTTTGTCTCCCGGTCGTGGTCCGGGGCGCCCCGCCGCCTCTTGGGCCGTCGCCCTTTCTCGCCGTCGGTCTTCTCTTTTTCTTCGCTTTTCTCTGGCGCCCCACGTGTCCCCGCGCGCGGCGTCACGGGCCGCCCGCCCGGGCCTGCCCGACGTACCGCTCCGTCTCCCGCGCTCAGACCGCTCGTCGCTCTGCATCACCGGCGCGGGCGTGAGGTCGCCTGGATCGCCGTCGGTGTCGTCCCTATCAACGTCAACTTCATCCTGGCTCCACCAACGCGGGCGGTGACTGCCAGGGCTTCAGCGGCGACGGGCCGGCCAGCCGGCCGGCGGCGAGGGCGTTCCTCGTGCCGGCGCGGTCGCCGGCCAGGGCGTGCACGTCTGTGTCGTGGCGGCTTCAGCGCGCAGCCGGACCCCGGCGGCGTGCAGCGTCCGGATCGGGGCGTGGCCCCCGGCGCCTCGCTGGTCGGGCTCGACGTGTTCGGCTCCGGTCGGGTCACCGCCGGTCCCTTCCTGCAGGCCATCAGCTGCGGTCGGACCGATCACGTCACGTGCTACGGTCGTTCGGCTCCAACCCGTTCCCGGACGTGACGCGCTGGAGCGACCGAGCAGTTCAGAGCCGCGGTCGCGGCGCGTCGCGGTGAGCCGTGTCGAGCGGCGAGCGGGCTCGACCAGCACGATCGGCTCCCCGGCCAGGACCCGAGGTGATCTCGGCCGGCGGGTCGACGGAGTTCCGCTTCTACGCTCAGACCAACTACGGCGCCGCGCGTTACTTCGCGACCACCGGCTGGCTGGGCGACAACATCAGCTCGCTGGTTCTGGCGGATTCCAGCGAGAACGCCGGCACGGTCGACATGGTCGCACCCGGCGATCTGAGCTTCGCGTCCTGCGACGCCAGCTCCGATCTTCGCCGGCTGCATCGATCTCAAGGGCACAGTCCTCCGACATCGGGAGAGCAGGGGACCAGCGAGTCATAGCCGGTCGTGGCGGGCGCCGCAGCGCTGGTCATCCTGCACGCAGACCCACGGCGGCGCGACTCCCGGCCCGATCAAGCAGATCCTGACCAGCACCGCACCAACTCGGCGCCCCCGCCGCCGAGCAGGCGCCGGCTGCTGAACAGCTACAAGGCAGTCGAGCTGGCCGAGTCCGTGCACACGGCCAGCGGCTCACCGTCGCCGACCGGCGAACACGCTGCTGACCAGCACAGCCAAGACCGCGGTCGGCGGGCCGGCAGCAGGCACAGCTGGCAGGTCACCGTGACCAACACCGCGCGGAGCGCAGTCCGGCACTGCACGGCAGCGTCGGGCCCGACCGAGTGCAGACCGGCTCGGTCACCCTGAGCGACACCACCAGCCCTCAGTTCACGAACTACCAGGCCTGCCGAACAACTATGCGGTCATCCACTTCAACGTCGCCGGCGCCGCCCGGCTGGGCGCTTCCCTGCCTACCCGTCCCCACCCGGCTCCGACAACAACGCCCGGTTGCGGCTGATCCTGATCGACCCTCGCGGCCGTCTCGCCTCGCACTCGCTGCCGCAGGGCGTCGGCAATCGGCAACGCAGATGTCAGGCAGCCGGTACCTGGTACCTGGACCCGTCATCTTCGGGATGTCGCCGCCGACGGCGGACCAACGGGACGATCCCGTGGCGGGTAGCGACTCAGCGATTCGCGTCGTTCGGCCTGGTCTCGCCGCCCAGCATCTCACCTGGCGCCCGCGCCGCAGGACCGTCACCGTCGCGGCGACAGTCCGGCCGCGCCCGGCGACTCCGCCGGTCGATCGGCTGAGCTCGGATCTCGGCGGCGTTGACAGCGTGCTCGGCCCGGAGAGCACCTCGATCCCGGGACGCTCCGACGCTGGGACGCTCAGGGCGGCACTTCGCGGCGGCTGTCCGCGGTAACGGGCGCCCTCCGGCGAAGGGCAGGTCGACTACTACCAGATCCGGATCGGGCCGGCACAAGAGCATCGCCGCCAGCCTCTCGCTGGCCAATGACGCGAGCGATCCGGTCGGCGCCTACCTGGTCAGCCCGGACGGGACGTGGCGGGCTACGGCCAGAACTCCCTGGAGACCGGGAACTTCAATACCGGCCGGTAAGCCTGAGCCCTGAGCTGTCGCTGACCGCCTACTCGCTCGATCCGATCCCCGGCGTCTGGACGCTCATCGTGGATTTCGCCAACCCGGTGGCGGGAGACGAGGTCTCCCAGCACTTCACCGGCAACATCCGCCTCGACCACGTCAGTGCGGCAGCAGCTGGCCTGCCGGACAGCGCAGGCACCTGCTGGCCGCGGGTACCCCGGTGACCGTCCCAGTGACGATCACCAACAACGGGGCCGCGCCGGAGGACTTCTACGCCGATGCCCGGCTCGCCGCCACGTCCACGATGACGCTGGCCACGCAGTTCGGCACAAGCGACACCGGGATCAGCCTGCCGCTGGTCACCAGCCCGCCGTTCTGGCTGGTGCCCACGCAGACCTCTGGCGTCGCAGTATCGGCCAGCGCGAGCCTGCCAGTCCAGTTTGACTTCAGCCCGGCCAGCGGCGACCCGGACCTGTCCAGCAGCCCGCCCGCCCGGGTCGCTGTGCAGCACCACCCGTCGGGTTCCTACCCCCGCCGGACGGCGTGGTCACCTCCGGCGCCTGGACGCGGTACCCGCTGAGGCGGCCGTACCGGGACGCGCCGGCCGGCACCGTGAGCATGAGCATGTCCGCCACGGCGAAGGCGTTCGACCCGGCGATCACCGCCGCCAGCGGGTGACTTCTGGCAGCAGGCCGTCAACCCGTCGGCGTCGTTCTCGCCGCTGGTCCTCGACCCGGGCCAGACCGGCACCATCAACGTCACCATCACCCCGGCCGGCCCGGCTGGCACGGTGGTCAGCGGCGACCTGTACGTCGATGACTTTGTCGGCGACATCCTGCCCTACGGCCAGGAGGCAGGTGACGAGCTGGCCGCGATCCCGTACACCTACACGATCAAGGAGGCGCCCACCCAAGTAGGCCCCCTTACCCCCCCGCAATGCTGGGCCGGGTCGAGTCAGCCGAGCCAGCCGCACTCAGCATGGCACGAATTAGCGGTTACGATTTAGCCGGTTTCCGCGGCCAGAAACCGGCTAAATCGTAACCGCTAACGACTGACGGGCCGTTAGGCGGCGGTCGTCTCTGGTCAGCGGGACGCGGCAGCCACCTGCCAGAGTTCCGCGACCGTCGAGGCCGACAGCAGATTCACCGCCCGCGCGGCAGGTGAGGCCCCGACCTTGCGCCGCGGCAGGCGCACTCGCAGCGCGCCGGGCCTGGATTCGAATACCACCGGCGAATCCATCATCAGCGCCTCGCCGTCGACGCCCACTTCCACCGGCCCGCCGGCGCTGACCTCGAACCGCGGCGCGCTCCATTCCAGCCAGCCGGGGAAGCGGTGGAGCTGGCCAGTGGCCTCGAGCGCGGCGAAGCGGCTGGCGGCGGCGGCATCGGCGATGGTGACCGCCACCACGCCGAGCACTCCGGTGTCGATCCGCTCGCGCGTGCCCCGCCCGCCGAGCTGGACCAGCTGATAGGGGTCGTTCGAGACCAGGATCAGCTGGGCGCGGGTCGCCTCGGTGTCATCCGGGCCGGTAAAGCGCAGGTCCAGCGGGGCGGAGTCGGGACCGATGAGGTCGGGCAGCATCGTCGCCGCCGTCCTGAGCTTCGCGTCCCGGTACTCCGGTGACTGCACCACCTTCGCGTACAGCCCGAGCGAGGCGTTGTTCACGAACGTCCGGCCGTTGACCGTGGCCAGGTCGATACGGCGCTCGATTCCGTCCGCGAACGCGTCGAGCGCGCCGGTCACGTCGCTGCGATCCAGCCCGAGATCGAGGGCGAAATGATTCCGGGTGCCCGCGGGCACGCACACGTACGGGATGTCGTGCTGGGCGGCGACCGAGGCGACCAGAGCCTGCGAGCCGTCACCGCCGGCCATCCCGATCACGTCCGCGCCCCGGCTGACGGCGTCCTGGGCCAGCTGGAGCAAGTCATCGCCGGATTCGAGCAGCACCGGCTCGATCCCGCGCTTGCGGCATTCATCGGCCAGGTGGAACCGCTCGGCCTTCCCCCCGCCGGACTTCGGATTCATGATCAGCACGGGGTAGTCGGGCAGGGCCGCATTCACCTGCTGCGCTACGCCGGCCCGGACCGCCTGGGCATCGCGCCGGAGCGCATGCCGGGCCAGGCCGACCGACAGCACGGACAGGACGATCACCAGCGCGAGCCGCCAGAGGCTGAGGTCGGCAAAAACGAGGCTGGTGATGGCGGCGGCCAGGAACGCCACGGCCACGATGGCCGAGACCACCCGGACCACGCCGCGCCGGGAGACCAGGTACCAGCAGCCAACGACGCAGATGAGCAGGCAGACGGCGGCGGCGATGATCGGGATCAGGTGAGCGACGATCCCGGCCAGCACCAGGCCGACCGCCGCCACCTCCGTGACCAGGGCCGCGAGCGCGGCCACGCGCTCCCCGGCAGTCGGCGTAGCCCGTTGATGCGCCGGCACGCCACCACCCATCCGCTGTCGGCCACTACCAGCCGTTCGACCCGGAGTGCTAGCATACGCCGGTGCCGTCGAGCGATCATGCCGCCGGACCGGGGGCGGATCCGGTCCCGAGTCCGGTGACCGAGCGGCTGGCCGACCGGCTGGCGGGCGCCAGGAACCCGGCGCGGCAGCGGCTCGCGGAGAGCCTCCGGGAGCTCGGCGGGGTGGATCGCGCCGTCTACGCCGCGGTGGCCTCCGCATCGACCCCGGTGCTTGACGTCCCGGTCCGGCGGCTATCAAATGCGGCGAATAACTCCCGGCTCTGGCTGGGCATCGCGGCCGGGCTGGCCATCGCCGGCGGGCGGCGGGGCCGGCGCGCTGCGCTGACCGGAACCGTCGCGATCGGCGTCACCTCGGCCCTGGTGAACCTGGGCGTCAAGTCCCTGTACGCCCGGCAGCGGCCCGACCGCGCGGGGGCCGGCGTGCCGGACCAGCGTCAGGTGCCGATGCCGTCATCGTCGTCCTTCCCGTCCGGGCATTCGGCGGCCGGCTTCGCGTTCGCGTCGGCCGTGGGGCGCGAGCTGCCCTGGCTCGGCTCGGGACTGAGATTCGCCGCGGCGGCGGTGGCGTACTCCCGCGTGCACACGGGAGTGCACTACCCAGGGGACACCGTGGTCGGCGCGCTCATCGGCGCGGGAACCGGCCAGGCCGTCGCCGGGGTCATGGATCGCCGCTGGCGGAAGACCACCACCTAGCCACCGTTCCGGGCCGGGCCGGGCCGGGCCGGGCACCGCACCGGGAGCGGCCCGGTCAGGGCGAGCCGGACCGTGCCCGCAGGGCGGTCACCAGCGCCGGAATCACCTGGTTCAGGTCACCGATCACCGCGTAGTCGGCGTGCGAAATGATCGGGGCGTCCGGGTCGGTGTTGACCGCCACGATGTGCTTGGCGGACAGGCATCCGGCCATGTGCTGGATCGCGCCGCTGATCCCGCAGGCCAGGTACAGCTCGGGCGAGATGCGGGTGCCGGTCTGCCCGACCTGCTGCTTGTGCGGGCGCCAGCCCTGGCTGGTGACCACCCGGGATACTCCCAGCGCCCCGCCGAGCAGCCCGGCTAGCTCCTCCAGCGCGCCGAAGCCCTCCGGGCCGCCGACGCCGCGGCCGCCGCCGACCACCACCCGCGCCGTGGCCAGCGACACCCCGCCGCTGCGCTCGGCCGACTCGGTGGCGCAGACCGCGACGTCCGCGTCGTCCAGGGCGGGCTGAAAGGCGTGCACCATGATCGCCGCGGGCGCCGCCGCCGGAGTGGCCGCGACGGCGTCGACGGCCACGGTGAGCAGCGCCGGCGACGCGCCCAGCACGGCGTCCTCCAGCAGGCTGCCGGCCCAGCGGTGCCGGACGAGCCGGCAGCTGCCGTCGGGCGCCCGGGCCGCGGTGACGCAGTTCGCCGCCATCGGCAGGCCGGTGATCGCGGCGAGATGCGCGAGCACCTCGTTCCCGTGGTCGGTGGCCGCCGCGACCACCGCCGTGGCGGATGACACCCCGGCCAGCTCCGCGAGGGCGCGCGCCCAGGCCAGCGGGGCATAGCCGGTCAGCCGGTCCGACTCGGCCGCGTAGGCAGCGGATACGCCCGCCGCCGCCAGCGCGTCGGCCGGCACTGCGGCCGCTGGCCCGAACACGACCGCGGCCAGGCTCTCCCCGGCCGGCTCCCCAGTGCTGGCCGGCCCAGTGCTGGCGGGCCCAGTGCTGGCGGGCCCAGTGCTGGCGGGCCCGGCGCTGGCGGGCCCAGTGCTGGCGGGCCCAGTGCTGGCCGCGAGGTCGCGGCCGAAGGCGAGCGCGCGCAGCGAGGCGTCCGCCGCCCCGCCGCCGTCCAATTCGACCAGGCATAGCACCGTCATGACAGCACCCCGAGCTCGTCCAGCAGGCGGACCAGGGCCGGGACCGCGTCCGCCCCGGTGCCGAGGATCTCCGCGCGCTTGCTCTCGCCTGGCGGCACCCGGAGCATTTCCTTCCGCAGTCCCTCGGCCTGGAACTCAGGCTGGAACTGCTCGATCACGGCCCGCTTCGCCCGCAGCCGCCCGGGAAGCGAGGGGTACCGGGGCAGGTTGATGCCCTCCTTCACGCTGATGACGGCGGGCAGCGCCAGGTCAAAGATCTCCTCGCTGCCCCGGTACTCCCGGCGGGCTCGCGCCCCGGCCGCGGCACCGCCACCGGCACCGGCCGGATCCGGTGACTCGCTGATCTCCAGGTTCTTGATCCCGGTGACGCAGGGCAGCCCGAGGGCGTGCGCGACCCGCACCGGAACCTGGTAATCCCCGGTGTCGGCGGCCTCGTTCCCGAACAGCAGCAGGTCATAGCCGCCGTCCGGCCCGGCGGCCCGGCGGCGGACGGCATCGGTGATGGCCGCCGCCGTGGCGATCGGCCCCCATTCCCGCCCGTCGGTCTCCAGCAGCACGCCGTGGCCGGCCCCGAGGGCCAGCATGTCCCGCAGCTGATCGGCGGCCTCGGCGGGCCCGAGGGTCAGCACCGTCACGGTCCCGCCGAGCCGCTCGGTGATCTGGACGGCTTCCTCGACGGCGCATTCCTCGTGCGGGCTGACCGTGAAGCCGGACATCCGGGTGTCGACGTCCTGGCCGTCCGGCGTGACCACGACCTTGCCCCCGACCATGGGCACCCGCTTGACGCAGACCAGGATCTCCATGCCGGTCAGCTCCGGACCCGGATGTTCTCCGGGTCGAACAGCGGGGTGGCGCCGGCCACCGCGACGGTCACCGGGTGCTGCTCGGCCATATACTCCACGGCCAGCCGGTTACCCTCGCGGGCGTGCTCGGCGGGCAGGTACGCCATCAGCAGGTGCTTGCCGACCGACGGGCCGGATCCCGCGCTCGTCACGTAGGAATGCCGTCCCCTCGCGTCCGTCAGCGGCTCCCCGGCCGCGGTCAGGATGGGCTCGCCGCCCAGCATGTAGCGCAGCGTCCCGGCGGTCGAGCGGTGATCATCCACGGTCAGCGTGCAGAGCACCGCGCACGGCGGCACCTCCCGCTGGGCCAGGTAGGCGTCCTTGCCGCGGAAGGGCTGCGGCTTCACCTTCGGGCGGGTCATCCCCGCCTCGACCAGGTTGTAGTCGGCCTCGAGCTCGGCGCCATAGGCCCGGTAGCCCTTCTCCAGCCGGCCGGTCGTGCCGTAGACCCCGATACCGACGGGAACGAGCCCGTGCGGCTGGCCGGCCGCCCAGATCGTGTCCCACACCCGGGCGCCCTGCTCGATCGGCACGTACAGCTCCCAGCCGAGCTCGCCGACATAGGAGATCCGGGACGCCAGCACCGTGACGCCGCCGATCTCCACCTCCCGGCAGGTCGCGAACGGGAACCCGGCATGCGAGAGGTCAGCGTCGGTGACGGACTGCAGCACGGTCCGCGCATCCGGCCCCCAGATCCCGAACGTCGCCCACGCGGACGTGACATCGGTCAGCTGCGCCGACCCGTCGGCGGGCAGCTGATCGCGCAGCCATTGCTTGTCCATCATCCCGGTGCCCCCGCCGGTGACCACCCGGAATGTCTCCGGGCCGAGCCGCATGATGGTCAGGTCGGCGCGGAAGCCACCGTTGTCGTCCAGCAGCGAGGTGTACACGACCCGGCCGGCCCGCACGTCCAGCTGGGCGACGGCGGCCGACTGGACCGCGGCCAGGGCCCCCGGCCCGGTGATGTCGAGCACCGCGAACGCGGACAGGTCGATCAGCCCGCAGGCGTCCCGCATGGCCAGGTGCTCGGCGTTGATGATCGGCGACCACCAGCGGGATTCCCATTCCGCCTCGCGCGGCATGAGCTGACCGGAATACCGTTCTAGAAGTTTTTCATTTGATCCGTACCAGTTGGGCCGCTCCCAGCCGGCCGTCTCGATGAACACCGCACCGAGATCCCGCTCGCGGTCGTAGGCCGGGCTGACCCGCAGCGGTCGGCCGGACTCCCACTGCTCGGCCGGGTGCACGATCCCGTACATCTTGTTGAAGCCCTCGCGCGCCCGGGCGGTGACGTGCGCGGTGGTGCGCTGGTGGCCGTGGAACCGGGAGATGTCGGCCTCGTGGATGTCGATCTGAGGGGTCCGGCCGCTCATCCACTCGGCGACCGCGCGGGAGATGCCGGGGCCTTCCTTGATCCAGCTGGCCGCGGCCGACCACAGCCCGCTGACCTCGGGCGTCTCGCCGAGTGCCGGGTGGCCGTCCGGGGTCATCGAGATCAGCCCGTTGATCGAGTAGCGGATGCCGACCCGCTCGTCGCCGAGCAGCTCGGGCATGAGCTCGAGGGCCTGCAGCAGCTGCGGGTCGAAGTCGTCCTGGGTGAACGGCATCTCGGTCGGCGAGAGGACCGACTCCTCGATGGACGGGATGTCGTCGGGGCCGACGATGATCGGCCGGTGCGCGTACGAGCCGACTTCCATGTCGCCGCCGTGCTGCCGCTCGTACATGTTGGTGTCCACGTCCCGGACGATCGGGTACGCGATCTCGCCGGCCGTGTCGGCGAACAGCGGCACCGGCCCCACGCTGATCATCTGGTGCACGATCGGGGTGAGGGGGATGCGCGCGCCTGCCATCCGGGCGATCCGCGGGCTCCAGACACCACAGCAGATAACGCAGGTATCGGTGCCGATGTCGCCCTTGGTCGTCCGCACGGCGGTGACGGCGCGGCCCGCCCGGCCGCCGGGTGCCGTATCGATGCCGAGCACCTCGGTACCGGCCAGCACGGTCAGGGCGCCGAGCCGCTGGGCCTCCTCGCGCATGAGCGTCCCGGCGCGCAGCGAGTCGACCACGCCGACGGTGGGAAAGTACAGCCCGCCGAGGATGACCGACTCGTCCAGGTAAGGGACCAGCTTGGCCACCTCGGCCGGCGAGAGGTGCTGCGCGGGGATGCCCCACGCCCGGGCGACCGAGCCGCGGCGGCGGAATTCCTCCATCCGCGCGGCCGTGCGGGCCACCTCGATCCCGCCGCTCTCGGTGAAGACGCCCAGCGCCTGGTACTGCTCGGTGCTGTCGCGGGTCAGCTCCATCATCATCTTCGAGTACTCGATCGGGAAGATGAAGTTCGAGGCGTGCCCGGTCGAGCCGCCGGGGTTGGGCATCGGGCCCTTGTCGACCAGCACGATGTCGCGCCAGCCCAGCCTGGCCAGGTGGCAGGCCAGGCCATTGCCGACGATGCCGGCGCCGACGATGACGGCGCTGGCCCGGGTGGGGATGTCATTCATGCCGCTGGTTCCCGCCGTTCGTCTCGCTCCGTTACCTTGCGCTGCTGACGGGCCCGCGCCGCGGGCCCGCGCCCGCCGCGCATTGCCGCCTCCGCCAGTCTGGCCCCGCCCCCCGGAAATCCGGGCAGCGGGGCCAGACGTTGCCCGCAGGCGGGCGGCGCACCCTTACTCGACCGGGATCTCCTTGTTGATGAGACCGAGGTCGATTCCCTGCCGGTTGCGCACGATCCGCGCCGTCACGTAGATGATGATCGCGAGCACGTACATCGCGCCCATGTAGTACAGCGAGTCGCGGTTGTTCACGAAGTACAGGGAGTTCGTCATCCACTCGTACAGGTTGAAGCCGAGCAGCCCGATCGTGATGACCCCGGCGACCGGGACGATCTGCACGCCGAAGATCTTGATCCGGCTGGCCGGCGACGCCCGCCACAGGTCGGGCTTGCGCCACGGCAGGATGACCACCGCGATCGCGCTGAACAGGTAAGTCACCGCGATGACCAGCGTGGCGTCCAGCGTGTAGCTCCGGAACGTCGTCGAGTAGGCGTAGATGGCGGCCAGGCCGACCGCCGGGAGCAGCATCAGGAACAGCGACCAGACCGGCACCTTCCGCTTCTCCGAAACCTCGGCCGCCCGGTCGGGCAGCACGCGGTCGAACGCGGCCGCAAAGATGACCCGGGTCGAGGACAGGAACAAGGTGCCCACCCAGCCGAAGAACCACAGGCTCAGGACCAGGATCAGCGCGATCTGGAACGCCTGGTTGTGCACCATCCAGCCGGCGAACATGAACGGGTAGGGCCAGATGCCGAACCGCGGCGTGAGGTTGTAGTCGAGCGAGTTGAGGTTCTGGTAGAAGCCCCAGCCGATGGTCTTGGCGATCAGCAGCAGGAAGATGACCGTGCAGGCCACCGTGATCCACAGGCCGGTGAACATGCCCATGAACACGCGCTTGAAGTCGCTCGCGCCGCGGATCTCGCCGTAGAGCGTGGCGCCCCAGTTCGGCCACAGCAGGAAGAACATCAGCGCGGGCACCAGCAGCATCGTCGGCCCGAGCGGGCCGAAGCCGAGCTTCGACGTGGTGTACCCGGCCTTGGCGGCCAGGACGTTCGTGCCGTGGTAGGCGTTGCTGACGCCGAAGATCTTCTGCGCCTCGGTGTTGAACGAGGCGACGAAGCTGGCGTGCGAGTGAGTCAGCAGCAAGAGCGCGACGACGGCGAACCCGATCATGCCGCCGAGGAAGCACCACTTCTGGACCTTCGCGTAGCCGGACATCCCGAGCGAGACCAGCACGCCGGCCAGCGCGATCGTGATGAGCGTCACGATGAAGATCCCGTTGTTGGTGCCGAACCACACCGCGCCGCCCGCTGGCCAGGTCCACTGCATGGTCGCCCAGATCGGCTGGAACAGCTGGACCGACAGGATGTTGCCGTAGATGGGCGCCCACAGCCAGAGGATGAACCACCACCCGGTGGCCGCCATCACGAAACCGATGCCGCTGCCGAGGATGCGGCTCTGCCAGACGTAGTCACCGCCCGCCCGCGGGATCGTCACAATGAGCCCCGCGTACGCGATGACCAGGAACGACACCCAGATGCCGGAGATGATCACGGCGGTAATCAGCTGGCCCGTGGGGAACGCGGGGCCGGCGAAGGTGAACTCGTAAATCCCGAGCGTGACGAAGTTAGTCGCCAGGCACGCGTAGATGATCGAGTCTCTGACCGACCAGCCTCTGACCAGGCCGGTCGCCTTGCGGAGGAATAGTGTCGGGGTCTCGCCACCGACAGTCTCGGCCGCCATGCTCGCCTCCCAAGTGGTGATTTATCAGGACCAGATCGTAGCCCGCTCGCGCCGTGAGATCACTACAGTCCGTCGTGAATATCGCAGAAATTGATGCTTATCCATTCACCAGAAGGTATTTGGTGACTTTGCCCTTCTTCGGGTTCAGCTCAAGCACGGCACCCTGCAGGACGCCGTCGCCGTAGACGCTGCCCGGATTGATGGCCAGCGTCCGGCCCAGCCGCTTGATTCCGCGGCTCTCGTGAATGTGGCCATGCACCGAGAGCATCGGCTGATGGGCCAGGATGGCATCCCGCACGGCGGTCGAGCCAACCGCCTTCATCACCGCTCCCCCGTGCGTCGGCCGCAGCGTGCTGTCAAGCTCCGGCGCCTCGTCCAGGCCGGTGCCGTACGGCGGCGCGTGGAAGTTGAAGATCGCCCGCTCCATGTCCGGTATCTGGCTGGCCACGGCCTCGATCTTCCTGGCCAGTTCCTCCTCCGGTGCCTCCCGGAAGGTGTCCCACGGAGTCGGGTTGGTCCATCCCATCGAGACCAGGTGGAAACCATCGAGGTCGAGCATCTTGCCCTCGCCGAAGCTCACGCTGGGTGACGCCTCGATGATGTCGTCGATCTCCCAGATGTCGTCGTTGCCGCCATTGAGGATGCACGGGATGTCATGGCCGGCCAGCTTCCCGTCGGCCATGTCCAGCCACCGGTCGAGTGAGTGCACCATCTCAGTGGTGAACCGGCGGTCAATCGCGCCTTCCTCGCTGCTCAGCGCGGAGAGCTCGTCGGGCGTGACGATGGCCGGGTAGGACCCGGTGTTACGGACCCGCGTCTTGAGGTCGTCCAGTTCCTGCTGCGTCTCCATCCGGATGGTCTCGCCGCGCAGCACGACCTGCCAGTACCCCGTGTGAGCGACCACCGGCACCATCACCTTGCCGGTGACGTCCCCGCCCAGCACCACGATGTCGGCCTTGTAGAACGCGGCGGCGTTCAGGAACTTCCGCCAGCAGATCTCCGAGCCGTGAATATCGGTGGCGAAAAAGACTTTCATGCGACCATCACGCCCTTACGCGCTCCCTGTGCAACGGTGTAGCACCCATTGCAACGAAGCGTCAAGCATATGTAAAAGGTCGGAACCGTCCTGAGATCCGTCAGTGGTCGACCTCCTCCGGCAGCTCGTACCAGCGCACCCGGTCGCCGACGTTCGCCCGCAGCTTCCACTTGACCCCCTTGGGCGCCGACTCGGCAATCTGGAGCAGCTGCCTGCTCTGCTCGACCGCGTCGTACGACGCGCCGGGCGGGGTAAGGTCCGGCCGCTCCGCGACGAGACCCGGCAGCTTGGCCAGGTTGCCGGTGACCGTCCGCCACCAGCCCCAGTCCGCGCCGAGCAGCTTGCTGAAGCGGTCGATGTCAATGGCGGGACCGTCACCCGCCGGGCCGGCCGCATGCCGCCCGCCGCCCTGGCCCTCGCCGCGCACCGGCAGGGCGCTGAGCAGGTGCAGGATGTCCCTGACGTCCTTCTCGTTCAGCTCGACGATCTGCAGCTTGGACAGCAGCACATCGATGGCGTCCACGGTCAGCGGCAGCCGCCCGAACGATGGCCTGAAGTCGAGCGTGTGGCACATGGTCAGCCGGTCGACCATCACGTCGATGGGGCGGCCCGACGGCGCGTTGAAGTACATCTGCTTGTCGCCGTTGAGATTGTTGAACCGGCGGTCGGCCGTGCAGCCGCTGCGCTCCAGGTAGGCCGCCACGTCCTTGCGCCCCTTGGACAAGCAGGCGAAGTCGATGTCCTGGTCCCGGCGCAGCCGGGGCGGGTATTCAGGGCAGATGATCCGGACCGCCAGCCCGCCGAGCAGCTTGAGGGCGAGCCCGTTGTCGGCCGCGCCACGGGCCAGCTGAAGCGCCTCGGGCAGCGGATCATGCACTGATCCGACGGCCACGGGCTCGGGGGGCGCCTGCCCCGGGGGAGTCTGCTCGCCAGGTACCTGACTGCCCACGACTGCTCCTTTGCCGACCAGGCGCACGGCGAAATCGGGCGCCACGACACAGTATCGGCTGGATCCGGACTATGGTGTCGCTGCCGCCCCGAAGTAGTTGACGCGGGCGGCCGGCTTGGTCATCCTAGTTGCGTGACCGAGCATGAAGTTGCTGCCGGCGCAACTTATCAGTCGGCGGAGCGGGCTCTTGCCCTGCTCGCCAGCTTCGATGATTCGCGCACCGAGATTGGCGTCTCGGAGATGGCCGAGTCGCTCGGCGTGCACAAGTCCACCGCCTCGCGGCTGGCCGCCGCGCTGGAGCGGGCCGGGTACCTCACCCGCGCGGGCAAGCGCTACCGGCTCGGCGTCGAGCTGATCAGGCTGGGCACGCTGGCGCTGCGCGGCTTTGATGTCGTCGCCACGATGCAGCCGGCCATGGAGAAGCTCTCCCACCGGACCGGCGAGACGGTCAACCTCGCGGTCCCCAACTCCGGTGACATCCTGAATGTGGCCGAGCTCCCGAGCACGTACATCCTGAGCTGCTCCGGCGGCTGGACCGGCCGCCGGACGAAGCCGCACGCCGTGGCCAACGGCAAGGTGCTGCTGGCCTACGGCGCCATCGGCATTCCGCACCAGCTGGAGCGGTATACCGAGCACACGATCACGACGCACGAGGCGCTGCAGGAGGAGCTGGCGGCGGTCCGCCGGAATGGCTGGGCGCAGGCGACGGCCGAGCTGGAGGAGGGGCTGGTCGCCGTGGCCGCGCCGGTTTTCGACGGCACCGGGGCGTGCGTGGCCGCGCTGTCCGTGTCCGGCCCGGCCTACCGGATGCCGCCGGAGCGGCTGGAGGAGCTCGGGCGGCTCTGCGCGGAATCCTGAAGCACCGATCCTGACCAGCGAGGCGAGAGGCGAGCACCGTGCGGGAGCATCTGCTGTACATCGGCGGTGGCTGGCGGCCCGGCGGCGGCGGCGCGGCGGCCGCGGTCAGCCCGTCGTCGGGCGAGACCTTCGCCTCGGTGGCGGCCGGCAGCCCGGCCGACGTCGATGACGCCGTCGCCGCCGCCCGGGCCGCCTGGCCGGCCTGGGCCGCCGCCTCGCCGTTCGACCGGGCCCGCTGCTGCGAGCAGGTCATCGCCGGGATCCGCGAGCGCCGGGAGGAACTGGCCCGGGCCCTGACCGAGGACCAGGGCAAGCCGCTCGCGGCCGAGGCCTATGACGAAGTCGACGAGCTGGCCGAGTACTTCCGGATGGCCGGGGAGGACGCCAAGCGCCGCGAGGGCGGCCTGCCCGCCTCCACCTCGGCGGAGCGGCGGATCCTGGCCACCCGGGTGCCGCTCGGCGTGATCGCCGTGGTGAGCCCGTGGAACTGGCCCTACACGATGGGCGCGGAGCTTTTCGCGCCCGCCATGGCGGCGGGCAACACCGTCGTCTGGGTGCCCGCGCCCTCCACGTCGGCCTGCTGCGCGGTGCTCGCCGACGTGCTGGCCGGGGCGGGCCTGCCCGCGGGGGTGTTCAACTTCGTCCCCGGCCCGGGGCCGGTGGTCGGCGACGCGCTGGCCGGCCATCCGGACGTGGCCGGGGTGGGCTTCGTGGGCTCGGTCGAGACCGGCGGCCTGGTCGCCGCGCGCGCGGCCGGCAAGGCGCAGCTACTCGAACTGGGCGGCAACGGCCCGATGGTGATCCTGGCCGATGCCGACCTGGACCTGGCGGCCGGGGCGGCGCTGGAGGCGGCCTATCTCTGCGCCGGGCAGAGCTGCACGGCGGGCGAGCGGTTCCTGGTGCACGCCGCGGTCGCGGGCGAATTCGTCGAGCGGGTGGTGGCGGCGACCAAGGCGAACATCAGGCTGGGTGATCCGTTTGCCCCGGAAACCACCATGGGACCGCTGAACAATGAGGCCACCGCGGCGAAATTCGACCGGCATATCGCCGATGCGCTGGCCGGCGGCGCCCGGGTCTGCTGCGGCGGCCGCCGGGCGGCCGGGTTCCCGACCGCGCTGTATGCCGAGCCCACGGTGCTCGACGGCGTCACGCCGGGGATGGCGATCGAGCGCGAGGAGACGTTCGGGCCGGTGGTGCCGGTGGTCGAGGTGGCATCGGCGGAGGAGGCCCTGGAGCTCACCAACGCCTCGCCGTACGGCCTGACCGCGGCGGTATTCACCGAGGACCTGGAGCGCGGCCTGGCCTTCGCGGAGCGGGCCCGGGCCGGCTGGGTCAACATCAACGCCTCCACCAACCTGTGGGAATCGCACCTGCCGTTCGGCGGCCGGTCCGGCAGCGTGAGCGGCCACGGCCGGGTCGGCGGCCGCTATCCGATGGAGGCCTTCACCGAGCCCAAGGTCGTCGTGTACCCGGCACCGCGTTACCGGGGCTAGGCGGCCGGGCGCAGCGAGGCGGCCGGGCGGAGTTAGGCGGGCTGGCGCGATGAAGCGGCAGTCCGGGCAAGAACGGCAGGAAAGGTGGCGAGTATCAGGTGGCAATGCCCAGCGCACTGGAGATCTCCCGGCACGCGACGCTCAAGCCGATCGCCGAGATCGCGGCGGAAATCGGGATACCCCCCTGGCTGATGGAGCCGTACGGGGAATACGTGGCCAAGATTGACCTCGCCGCCATTGAGGCGCTGTCAGACCGGCCCAAGGCCAAGTACGTGGTGGTCACCGCCGTCACGCCGACGCCGCTCGGCGAGGGCAAGACCACGACCACCGTCGGCCTCGGCCAGGCCATGCGCGTGATCGGGAAGCGCGCCACCATCTCGATCAGGCAGGCCTCGATGGGGCCCACCTTCGGGATCAAGGGCGGCGCCGCGGGTGGCGGCTACAGTCAGGCGGTGCCGTTCGAGGCGCTGAACCTGCACCTGACCGGCGACATGCATGCCGTCACCGCGGCGCACAACATGCTGTCCGCGATGCTCGACAACCACCTGCACCAGGGCAACGCACTTGACCTTGACCTGCGTAACATCACCTGGCGCCGGGTGCTCGACGTGAACGACCGGGCGCTGCGCAACATCGTCGTCGGCCTCGGCTCGGCGCAGGACGGCCTGGCCCGGCAGACCGGATTCGACATCACGGCCGCCTCCGAGGCGATGGCCGTGCTGGCCCTGTCGGTCTCGCTCCGCGACATGCGCACCCGGCTGGGCCGGATCGTGGTCGGCTATACGCCCGGCGGCGAGCCCGTCACCGCCGAACAGCTCAAGGCGGCCGGCGCGATGACCGTGATCATGCGGGACGCGATCAAGCCGAACCTGCTGCAGACGCTGGAGAACACCCCGGTGCTCGTCCATTCCGGGCCGTTCGGGAACATCGCGCACGGCAACTCATCCGTCGTGGCTGACCTCGTCGGCATCCATGCCGGGGACTTCCTGATCACCGAGGCCGGATTCGGCGCCGACATGGGAGCGGAGCGCTTCTTCAACATCAAGTGCCGGGTCTCCGGGCTCGTTCCCGATGCCGCCGTGGTGGTCACCACGGTGCGCGCGCTGAAGGCGCACTCGGGCCGCCATCGCATCGTGGCCGGCCGCCCGCTGCCCCCGGCGCTGCTGGCCGAGAACCCGGAGGAGGTGCACATCGGCGGCGCCAACCTCCGCAAGCAGCTGGAGAACGTCCGCCTGCATGGCGTCACCCCGGTGGTCGCCATCAACGCGATGCCGGAAGACTTCGCGTCCGAGCACGAGGCGATCCGCGAGATCGCGGCGTCGATGGGCGTCCGCTCGGCCGTCTGCACCCACTTCGCCGACGGTGGGCGGGGGGCCGCGGAACTGGCCGAAGCCGTCGTGGAGGCGGCCGGCGAGCCAGGGAATTTCCATTACCTCTATCCGGGCGACGCGCCGCTCCGGGAGAAAATCGAGACGATCGCGAGCCAGGTCTACGGCGCGGATGGCGTCGATTACGCGGCCGCTGCCGCCCGGCAGCTGGACAGCTACGAGCGGAATGGCTTCGGCGGCCTGCCCGTCTGCATCGCGAAGACCCCGCTGTCGCTGTCCGCGGACCCGGCGCTGAAGGGCGCGCCGACCGGGTGGCGGCTGCCGGTCCGGGAGGTACGCGCGTCGGTCGGGGCCGGTTTCATCTACCCGATCTGCGGCGAGATGCGGACGATGCCGGGGCTGGCCTCGAACTCGGCCGCGGAGCGGATCGACATCGACGAAAACGGCGAGATAGTCGGCCTGGCGTGACCGCCCGCCGGACGCGCGCGAGCCGGGCGTGACAACCTACTCGGCATGAGCCAGCCGGGCGGGACCGAGCCCGCGTATCTCGGCCTGCCGCTCCAGCAGTTCCTCGGCGCGCTCGCCAGCGGCTCGCCGGCGCCCGGCGGCGGCGCCGCCGCGGCGCTGTCGGTCACCCTGGGCGCCAGCCTGTGCGCGATGGCGGCGCGGCTGTCGGTGCGCCGGCTGGGCGGCGAGACGGCCGGCCAGCTGACCACCGAGGCCGAACGGCTCCGCGCCGCGGCCGCCTCGCTCATGCAGGCGGATGCCGAGGCCTACGGCCGGGTGATCTCCGCGCTGCGGTCCCCCGCCGGGGACGATCCGGCCGGCCGGGAGCGGGCCATCGCGGCGGCGCTGTCGGACGCGGCCGACGTGCCGATGCAGATCATCGCGCTGGGCGCCGAGGTGACCCGGCTGGCGGCCCGGCTGGCCGCGGACGGCAACCCGGCCCTGCGCGGTGACGCCAGCACGGCCGCCCTGCTGGCTGAGGCCGGGGCCCGGTCGGCGGCAGTTCTGGTCCGGATCAACCTGGCGGGCGTGCCGGACGACGAGCGGCACCGGCGCGCCGGGTCGCTGCTCGGCGAGACGGCTCGCTCGGCCAGCGCGGCCACCCGCCCGTCATGAGCTCAACGTCAGGCCCGGCGCGGCCCGCCGGGTCGGCCGGATCGCCCGGGCCCGCGCCGTAAGGTCGGGGAATGCAGCCGCCACCCGAAGAGCAGCCGTCGTCCCTGTTCGATGGCCCGGCGGACGACGTCTCCGACCCGCGCGAGCTGCTCCTGGGGTACCTCGACTGGTACCGGGAAGCGCTGCTGCGGAAGATCGACGGCCTGTCCGATGCCCAGCTGCGGACGCCGGCCGGGCCGCTGGGCTGGTCTCCGCTGGGCCTGGTGAAGCACCTCGGCTGGATCGAGCGGCGCTGGATGCAGTGGGGATTCAACGCTGAGGACGTCGTGCCCTGGCTGCCCGGCGCGGACCAGGCCACCGGCGAGCGGACCGAGTACAACGTGACGGCCGGCGAGCCGACGGCGGACGTGATCGCCGGATACCTCCGCGAGGTGCAGCGAACGCGGGAGCTATGCGCCCCGGCGGCACTGGCCGACGCCTCGAAGCTAGGCGGCAGGTTCCCCCCGCCCGGCCCCGGGCCGTCGCTCGGCCGCATCCTGTTCCACCTGCTGCAGGAGTATGCGCGGCACGTCGGCCAGCTCGACATCGCCCGCGAGCTCATCGACGGCAGCACCGGCGAGTAGCCTCCGCCCGGCGGTTTCGCCGGGTTCCGGTGGCGGCGGGCCGCGGAGCAGGACGGCGGCCAGGCACGGCGCCGCCGGCGATGGCCAGGCCGGCCGCAGCCACCGTGGCGGTCAGGCCGGCTAGCCCGGTCAGGATCCCGCCGAGGGTGATGCCGATCAGCCCGGCGCCCCCCTCGGCGGCGGCGAAGGCCGAGCTGGCCCGGCCGAGCAGGCGGCCGGGGGTGAGCCGTTGCAGCCAGGTCAGCCGGGTGACCAGGAAGATCATTGCCGTCATGCCGGTGAGCGCGGCCAGCGGGAGCGCAGCGGCGAGACGGCTGGTGCTGAACCAGCCGGCATACGCCGCCGCCGTGATCAGCAGGGCCAGGCTGGCCAGCATCCGCAGCCGCACCCGGTGAAAGAGCCTGCGGCTCAGCGGCGCGCCGATGAGGAAGCCGGCGCCGGTCGCGGCGATCAGGAAGCCGACGTCGGCCGCGGTGCCGTGCAGCCGGAGATGGATATAGGGCACCAGTGCCGCCGTGAACGCCCCGTTCCCGAGCTGGAACATCGCCGCCGCGAGCAGCAGTCCCCGCAGCGGGCGGCTGACGGCCAGGTGCCGGACGCCTGCCTTGAGCTCGGCCGCCGCGGTCCGGGCCGCGCCCCGTTCCCGGCCGCATTCCGCTTCGCCGCGCGGGACCGCGCGCCAGCGCAGCAGGCCGATGCAGCCAGCCGCGGCCAGGTAGCTGCCGACGTCAATGAGCACGACCGCGGTCAGGCCCAGGGCCGCCAGCAGGATCCCGCCGAGTGCGGCCCCGGCCAGCCTGGTCATGGCGTTACTGGCCGAGCTGAGGGCGTTCGCCGAGGTAAGTTCCTCGTTCCGGCCGACCAGGCTGGGAATCAGCGCCCGCGCCGCGGGCGCGTAGAGCTGGCCAAGTACGCTCTCGGCCACGAGCGCGGCATAGATGATCGTGACCTGGCCCGGGCGGTGCACGAAGGCGACCGGCAGGATGCACCCGGCCTGGCCCAGGCTCACGGCCAGCATGATCCGGCGGCGGTCCCAGCGGTCGGCCGCTACCCCGGCGACCGGACCGATGACCAGCGCCGGAAGGCTCTCGGCGATGAAGGTGATTCCCGTGGCCAGCGCTGAGCCGGTCAGCTCGAAGACCTGGTAGGGAACGGCGACCAGCAGCAGCCAGCTACCCAGGCTGGACAGCAGCTCGCCCGTCCAGAGCAGCCGGAAATCCCGGATCCGCAGGGCTAGCACGGCGCCGTCCGGTCCGAAAATCCGGCGCCCGCCGGTGAGTCGTTCATCCTGTTTGTATTCTGTGAGAATAGACTTTGACTGTCAATATTTCTACAGAACACTGACGGAGCACGCATGACCGAGGAAGAGCTCCGGCTGGAGCTGGGCCGCCGCCTGCGGGCCCGGCGAGCCTCGCAAGGCCGGACCATCGCCTCCGTGGCCATGCAGGCCGGCCTGTCGGTGCCCTACGTGGCCAACCTGGAGAACGGCCGGGGGAACCCCACCCTGGGTGCCGCCCACCGGCTCGCCGCCGCGCTGGACGCGCCATTGAGCGAACTGCTGGACGAGGGCAGCGGCCCGGCCCCGGGGCCAGTCCCGCTGCCCGCCTCACTGGCGGAGTTCAGCCGGAGCCGCCGCTTTCAGGCCGAGGTCCGCCAGCTGGCCACTGCCCAGGACGGGGACGCGGCCCGGATCCGCCGGCAGCTGCTGACCGCCATGGCCGCGGTGCCGCAGCCCGGCCGGGGGCTGGATGAGCTGGACTGGCATCGCATTCTCGATGCGCTCATCCTGGTCCTGCGTCCGCGCTGGGACGGCGCATAGCCCCGCCATCGGGCGGCTAGCGGCGGGCGGCGACCTGGTGCCGGCGGAGCTCGCGCATGACCCGGCGGCGCTCGGCGCCGGTGAGCTTGTCGATGTACAGCTCACCGTGCAGGTGATCGGTCTCGTGCTGCAGGCAGCGGGCCAGTTCGCCGGTCCCGGCCACGGTAACCGGCTGCTGCCGCAGGTCAACGCCCTCGGCGACCGCGTACCAGCTACGGGTCCGGTCCGCGCTGACGCCGGGAATGGACAGGCATGCCTCCAGCCCCTCGTAGCTGCCCGTCACCTCGATGATCCGCGGGTTGATCAGGTACCCGACCTGGCCGTCGACGTTAAAGGAGAACGCGGCCAGGCTGGAGCCGATCTGGCTGGCGGCCAGCCCGGCGCGGCCTGGTTCCTGCACGGTGTCGATGAGGTCGGCGATGAGCTGGGCCAGCGCGTCATCAAATCGGGTGACCGGCTCGGACGGCGTGCGCAGCACGGGATCGCCGAGTAGCCGCAGCGGGCGGACGGTCATGTCAGAAAACGACCAGCTCGGCCGGCGCCGCCCCGCTGAGCTCGTAGGCGGCCGGGTCAGCCGGCCGCCCGGCGAAGATTCGCATCAGCGTCGCCTGGTCGGTGCGCAGCCGGGCCGGCGGGCGGCCGGGCACCGGGACTCCCAGGGTCAGGCTGCCGCCCGGGAGCGTGACCTGGACCAGCGGCACCTCGCGCTCGCGGGTCCAGGCGGACAGCAGGACGCAGGCGTCATCGAAGCCCTCGCTGGCGAAGGCCAGCGGCTCGCCCAGGGCATCCCGCACATCGCCGCCGTGCAGCCATTCGCCCAGCGCAATGACATCCAGCGGGCCGCCCGCCTGACCGATGACGGCCCCGGCCGCGCGGTAGCCCCGATCGAGTTCGGCCAGCACCCCGAACACCGGCCAGCCGCGCCGCTCCGCCACGTCCGCCTCGTTCAGTTCCGGGGTGAAGTCATGCAGCCGTCCGTCGACGACCCTGGTCAGCGCGGCACCGCAGTGGGCCAGCACATCCCGGACCGACCATCCGGGGCATGCCGTCGGGCGGTCGAAGGCTTCGGCCGGCGAGCGCCGCAGAATCGGCAGCAGCGCGCCGCGCTCAGCGAGCAGCAGCCGGGCCGGGCGCCGCGGATCCCGATCCAGGCCGTCGTCGGCGGACTCGGTCATCGTCACAATGTCCGATGATCGCAGAAATGGCGCCGTCGCCGGAACTGGCTAGCCGGGCTCGCTGAAGTCCGCGCTCACCCATCGCTCCGGGCGCATCCGGAAGACCACGTTGATGCCCTCGGGGTCAGGATTGCTCTCCGTGTAGACCGCGCCGCCCTCGGCGCCGAGATAGCGGCGCGCCATCGCGAGCCGTTCGGCGGCGTCGCACTCCGCGCCCATCACGACGACCGGTCCTTCCACGCTGACGTACTTGTACGGTGGCGTCTCGTCCTGGGCGCAGATGCTCAGCCGGCCCGCCGCCCGGATCGCGGCTGCCTTGCGTGAGTCCCGGGCCGTGATGACGCTGATCTCGCCGCCGGGCCGGTAGCTGTACCAGACCGGCACCGCGAGCGGCGCCCGGCCGCCGGCCGCCGCCACGGCCAGCACGCCCACATGCACCTGCGCAAGGAACTGCTCCCGCTCGGCCACGCTCATCGCCAACGACATGGTTACCTCCGCCACCCGGCCGGCCAGACCCGCCAATAATCGCAGACCGGGCGGTTGAACCGGGCGGCGGTCAGCGAGCAGGATGCGGGCATGGGGATCCTTGTCGAGCCGATGACCATGACTGACCTCGCCGACGTGCTGGCCGACCATGCCCGGTTCTGGGGCGAGCGCGACATGCGCTTCCTGCACCTGACCGCGCTCGTGCAGGAATTCGGCGAGACCTGCCTGACCGCCCGCCGCGGCGGGCGGATCGACGGCTACCTGATCGGGTTCACCACGCCGCGCCGCCTCGGCTACATCCACGCCGCGGCGGTGCGCGACACGGTCAGGCTCAGCGGCGTGGCCGGCACCCTGTACCGGGCGTTCGCCCGCGCCGCCGTCACCCAGGGCGCCGGCTCGGCCAAGGCGATTACCAGCGTGACCAACGACGGCTCGGTGGCGTTCCACCGGCGGCTCGGGTTCGAGGCCAGCCGGGTCGAGGACTATAACGGCCCCGGACAGCCGATGATGGTCATGACGCGGCCGCTGCCCTGGGCCTAGCCCAGCCGTCACGCGGCCGGCCTGGCGCTACGAGGTGACCGGCCGCGCTGCACCAGGATGACGCCGCCGGGCATGCATCAGCGGCTGATGACCTGGAACGTGGCGAGGGTCGGGTCGGCCGCGTAGGCGATGCGGCCGCCGTCGGCGCGCACCTCGCGGAGCGCGTCCAGCGCGTCGGCGGTGATCAGCTCGCCGGGGGCCAGCACCGGGACGCCGGGCGGGTATGGCGCGATCAGCTCGGCGCTGACCCGGCCGACGGCGGCGGCCGCGCTGACGGTCTCGTTCGGCGCGAAGAACGCATCCCGCGGCGCCAGCACGGTCTCCGGCACGACCGTCCAGGACGACGCGGCCACCGGCACGCGGGGGGCGGAGCGATGCCGCTCGATCGATACGATGAGCGTCTCGACGAACGCCGCGACGGTGTCCGCGTCGTCGGCCAGCGTGGGGATCGGGATGATGGTGTCGCGATCGGCCATCTCGACCGGCATCCCGGCGGCGATCAGGTCCTGCTCGACCGCATTGCCGTGCGCGCCGGTGCCGGCCAGCAGGACGACCAGCTTCGTCGGCTCCACCCCGGGGCCGTCCAGGACGTCGAGCCCCGGTACCTCACGCAGCCGCTGCCGGGCCGCCGCGACGCAGGAAAGCAGCCGGGCGCACAGCTCCTTGCCGTCTCGCTCCAGCAGCGCCCGCGCGGCGTCGATGCTGGCCATGATCGAGCCGGTCGGGCTGGTCGTGTGGGTGGCCTCGAACGCCCGGTCCAGCCGGGCCAGGTCGAACCGCTCGGTCCGGGCGAAGACCAGCGCGCCCTGGCTGTAGGCGGGCAGCGCCTTATGCGCGCTGGTAACCATGGCGTCCGCGCCGGCCGCGAGCGCGTGCGGCGGCAGGTCCGGGTGAAAGCCCATGTGCGCGGCCCACGCGGCGTCGACGATGAGCGGGACGCCGGCCTCGTGGGCGACCGCCGCGTGCCCGGCCAGGTCACCGATCGTGCCGACGTAGGACGGGTCGCCGAGGAACACGCCGCAGGCGCCGGGGTGCGCCGCCAGCGCGGCCCGCACGGTCTCGACCGCCACCGGCCCGGGCAGCCCGGAGGCCGGATCGATCTCCGGCCGGACCCAGACCGGGCGGAGCCCGGCGAGCACCAGCCCGAGCAGCAGCGAACGGTGCAGGGTCCGGGTGATGACCGCGTAATCCCCGGGCTTGCCCACGGCCAGCGCGAGCGCCTGGTTGCCATGCGTGGAGCCGGCCACCGAGAACCGGCACCAGTCCGCGCCCCACAGCCTCGCGGCCCGGCCCTCGGCGTCGATCCGCAGCGCGTCCGCGCGCTTGATCGGGGCGAGCGCGCCGTACAGCGGCGCGTCGCCGGCCACCACCGACCCGACCAGATCCTGCCGCTGCTTGTGCCCGGGTACGCACATCGGCGTCAGCTGGCCCGCCTCGACCTGCGCGGTGAAGTTCAGCCAGGCGTCGAGCAGCGGCGCGTCGGTCCGCAGCCCGCGCGGATCGCGGGGGTCAGGTGCTCCGGTGTTGGTCATCTGCTCAGTGTGCATGATCGGCCGGGGCCAAGGCAGGGTAGGTGCCGGACAGCGGATGAGCGGAAGGCGGTTCGGTGCGGATCTACATCAGCGCGGACATGGAGGGCGTGACCGGGCTCGTGGACGCCCACGACGTCCAGCCGGGCGGCCGGGACTACGAGCGCGGCCGGGTGATGATGACCGAGGACGTGAACGCGGCCGTCCGCGGCGCGCTGGCGGGCGGCGCCGCGCAGGTGACGGTCAATGACGCGCACGGCCCGATGCGGAACCTGCTGCCCGACCTCCTGCACCCCGCGGCGGCCCTGATCCGCGGCCGGCCCAAGCGGATGGGCATGCTGGAGGGCCTCGGCGGCGACTTCGATGCAACGGTGTGCATCGGGTATCACGCCCGGGCGGGCGCGCTCGGCGTACTCAGCCACAGCTTCATGGGACACGAGGTCGAGGACATCTGGCTGGACGACCGGCCGGCCGGCGAGATCGGCCTGGTGCATGCCACCGCGGCGGCGGTCGGGGCGCCGGTGCTCGCGCTGTCCGGCGACGACGCCGCCTGCGCCGAGATGACCGGCTGGGATCCGGCCGCCACGACGATCGCGGTGAAGCGGGCCCGGGACCGGTTCGCGGCCGAGCTACGCCCGGTGGCCGAGGCCCGGGACGCGATCGAGGAAGCCGTGACCGGCGCGGTGCGCGACGGCCGGCCGCCGGCCGTGCCCCAGCCGGACCGCCGCGCCCTGGCCATCCGCTGGCAGTCGGCGTCGGTCGCGTCGCAGCTGGCCGGCGTGCCCGGGGTCACCCTGCGGGACAGCCGCACCACGGCGGTCACCGGCGCGATGCCGGACCTGTTCCGCCTGCTCGGGGTCTTCTTCAGCGTGGCGGCGACGCTGACCAGCCAGCCGCCTTACTGCTGAGCCGGTTCGTGCTGGTAGAACTGGGCGGGCGAGGGCGGCAGCGGCGTGTTGCCCAGGATCAGGTCGGCGGACTTCTCCGCGATCATCATCACCGGGGCGTAGATGTTGCCGTTGGTGACGTACGGCATCACCGATGCGTCGACCACCCGCAGCCCGTCCAGCCCGTGCACCCGCATGGTGGCCGGATCGACCACCGACTGGCCGCCGGTGCCCATCGCGCAGGTGCAGGACGGGTGCAGCGCCGTCTCGCCGTCGCGGGCGACCCAGTCCAGGATCTGCTCGTCGGTGGCGACGGCCGGACCGGGGGACAGCTCGCCGTCGTTGTACGGCGCGAAGGCGGGCTGGTTCAGGATCCGGCGGGTGATCCGGATCGCCTCCGCCCACTCCCGGCGGTCCGTCGGGGTGGACAGGTAGTTGAACCGCAGCGCCGGGTGCACGGCGGGATCGCGCGAGGTGATCTTGACTGAGCCGCGCGAGTCGGAGTACATCGGCCCGATGTGCACCTGGTAACCGTGTTCCCCGGCGGGCGCCGAGCCGTCGTAGCGGATGGCGATGGGCAGGAAGTGGAACATCAGGTTCGGGTAGCGGACCTCGTCATTGCTGCGCAGGAAGCCGCCGCCCTCGAAGTGGTTCGTGGCACCGGGCCCGCTGCGCAGGAACAGCCACTTCGCCCCGACGACCGGGCGGTTGCGCCACTTCAGCGCCGGGGCGACCGATACCGGCAGCTTGGACGCGTACTGCACGTAGACCTCCAGGTGGTCCTGGAGGTTCTCGCCGACGCCCGGGAGGTCGGCGACGACGTCGACGCCGAGTGAGCTGAGGTGATCGGCGCTGCCCACGCCGGAGAGCTGCAGCAGCTGCGGCGAGTTGATCGAGCCGCCGGACAGGATGATCTCCCCGGCCCGGGCCTGGCGCACCGCGCCCTTGCCGTGGGTGAATTCGACGCCGACGGCCCGCTGGCCGGCGAAGAGGATCTTCGTCACGAACGCGCCGGTGATGACCTTGAGGTTGGGGCGGCTGAGCACCGGATGCAGGTACGCCCGGGCGGCGCTGAGCCTGCGGCCGCGGTGGACGTTGCGGTCGAACGCGGCGAAGCCTTCCTGCCGGTAGCCGTTGACGTCGGCAGTGAGCGGATAGCCGGCCTCCTGCACGGCCTCGAAGAAGGCACCGAACAGCGGGTTGGTGGCCGGCCCGCGCTCCAGCACGAGCGGCCCGTCGGTGCCGCGGAACTCGTCGCCCCCGGCCAGGCAGGTCTCCATCCGCTTGAAATACGGCAGGCAGTGCGCGTAGTCCCAGGCCGCCATACCCGGGTCGGCCGCCCAGCGCTGGTAGTCCAGCGGGTTGCCGCGCTGGAAGATCATTCCGTTGATGCTGCTCGATCCGCCGAGCACCTTCCCGCGGGCGTGATAGATCCGCCGGCCGCCCATAAAGGGCTCGGGCTCGCTCTCGTAACGCCAGTCATAGAAACGGTTGCCGATCGGGATGGTCAGTGCGGCCGGCATGTGGATGAAGACATCCCAGCGGTAATCCGGCCGTCCCGCTTCCAGCACCAGGACCCGGTTCGATGGATCAGCGGAGAGCCTGCTGGCCAGGGCGCAGCCCGCCGAGCCGCCCCCGACGATGATGAAGTCGCATTGTTCCGGCCGTGCTGCCGCCGGGCTGCTCCCGCGTTCAGATTCCATTTTGGGATGCTATATCGGCGCGCGCGGCCGCCGGCTACGGATAGCGGGCCGCGACGGATACCGGCCGGGAGAGATCAATGCAGCCCGCGGACGCCACCGGCGGACTGGCGGTGAGCAGCTGTCCGGCGGACACCGGCTGACCGGAGACCGGCAACTGTCCGGCGGCGGCCGGCTGACCGGCGGTGAGCAGCTGTCTGGCGGGCACCGGCCGGCGGGCACCGGCTGACCGAGCGGCGGTTCCTGAACCGCGGCGGCCAGCTCGCACCAGACAACCTTTCCCCGCTGCACGGAGCGGCAGCCCCACTCCCTGGTCAGCGCGGTAATGACCTGCAGGCCGCGCCCGCTCTCATCGTCAGCGGATGGGTCCGCGGGCGCCGGAAGCGAACCGTGGGCACTGTCGGAGACCTCGATGCGCACCGTGTCGCGGGTCCGCGCGACCGCGAGCTCGACCCGGCCCGGATCGGCGCCGCCGTGGCTGCCGGCCGCGGCCGCGGAGGCGTGCACGGCATTGGTGACCAGCTCGGAAACGAGCAGGACCGCGGCGTCGATCAGCTCGGCGGGATCGGTCCGGGCGAGCTGGGCGGCGATCCAGTGCCGCGCGCGCCGGACGGCGGCCGGCGCTGCGGTGAACGCGATGCGGCTAGACAGTAACTCGTGCCCAGACATCTCATGCCCTGACATAGAGATAGCCGCTCCCCATCCCGCGTGGCAGTGCAGCTGCACCAATCGTTTGCAACGCGCTAATGTCATGGTGATCGGCTCGGCGCCAAAGAGGGCAACTGCGTCAAATCCTCCCCGCTAGATGGGGAGAAATCGTAAGATAAGGACGTCTGGACTGGAGTGACGGCCACTACGATCCGGGACATCCGGTTACCTGGAGCAGCTAGTACCGCGAAGGCCCCGCACATGAGCGTAAAACCGCGCAGCCTGCGGCAGGCGCAATCGTTGCTTGCTGGGCAGTTGCGCGCGCAAGGGTATACCTGGGCGCAGGTCGCCGCGGAGTTCCGGACGGCTTACCGGGTCAACGCGCGGGTCGCCCTGCGCCAGGCGCACGGCTGGAGCCAGCCGCAGGCCGCGGCGCGGTGGACAACGCGCTGGCCAGATGACCCGAAGACCTTCAAGAACTTCTCTTACTGGGAACTCTGGCCGGGCGGCACGGGACATGCGCCGTCGCTGGACACCCTCGACCGGCTCGCCCAGCTCTACGAGTGCAGCGTCAGCGACTTGCTGGCCGATTGCCGCGACTACGGCACGCCGCCCCGGGCGCAGCGCGCCGAGGCGGCATTCGCCCCGGCAAACGGTTGCGCTGAGGATCCGGCCGATGTCTCCCCGCAGTCACCGTCATCCCGCTCCGCCCCGGCGGCGCCCTCCCTGCTGGCCGCGCTGGAGCGAATCAGGGCCGCCGACATCAGCGAGCTGAGGACCGGCTACCTGCCGGACGCGGAGCCTGGCCTGCGGCTCCAGCACCGGACGCTGCTGCTGGAGGCCAGCAGCGCGCTGGCCGTGGTGGCCGCGGCGCCGGTGCTGGAGATACCGCGCCGGGCCTCCGCCGCGACCGGCGGAGCGCCCCGCACCGACCAGGCCATGATCCGGTATACGGCCGATGTCGTCGCGGGACTTCGCCGGCTGGGCGGGGCCGTCGGCCCGCGGGCGACCCTCCCGCCCGCGATGGCCCTGCGGTCGGCGATCGCCGCCATGGGCCGGAACGCGCCGGAGACGGTAACCGCCGAGACGCTGGCCGTGTACGGCGACCTGACTCAGCTAGTCGGCTGGCTGATGTTCAATCTCGGCGATCAGGCCGCGGCGCGCTACTACTACGATGACGCCCGCTCGGCCGCTGACCGGGCCGGAAACGCGGACCTGGTCACCTACGCGCTGTCGGCTTCCAGCCAGCTGGCGCTGGCCGGGGGCCACCCGCGGCATGCGATCGACCACGCGAACGCCGCGCGGCAGGCGGCCCGCCGGAGCGGCAGCCCGTTCGCGACCGCGTATGCGGCCGACGTCACCGCCCGCGCCTACGCCGCGGCCGGCCAGGCGGCGCGCTGCCGGGCGGCGCTGGACCGGGAACAGGCGGCGCTGGGCGAGATCGGGCCGCAGACACCGCGGGCCCCGTGGTGGTACTTCTACGACCGGTCCTTCTACTGGGGTACCGAAAGCGAATGCGCACTGCAGCTTGGCCTGGCCGTCGACGCCTCGGCCGCGGCCGGCCGGTCGCTGGCGCTGGCGGCTCCGGTGAACGCGCACAACAGCGCGCTGACGCTCGCCCTGCAGGCTGAAGCGCTGATCAAGCAGGACGAGCTCGGCCAGGCCTGCCAGCCGCTGGCCGACGCGGCCCGGCTGACGACCCTGAATAGCTCCCCGCGGATCTCGCGCCGGATCGAAAGGCTGCGGGCCCAGCTGCGGCCCGCGGATGGCACGGCGGCGGTCCGCGAGCTTGATGGCAAGCTAGCCGCGTTCCGGCTGGCCCGCGCGGCCAGCGAGCCGGCCTGAGACTGACCGACTACCCGCGGGCCTGGCTCGCGCGGTCGGGGCTATCTGATCCCAAGATAGCTTTGGAAAGCTATGTTTGCAAAGATAGCTTTGGAAAACTATGGTTGCATGTATGAAGCCAAGCGAGCGCAGGTCAATCAATCGGCTCACCGATCCGAAGGCGCTCCGGGCGCTCGCGCATCCGATCCGGATGTCGCTGGTCGGCATGCTCCGCGTGCACGGGCCGCTGACCGCGACCAGGGCGGGCGAGCTGCTCGGTGAGAGCTCGGCCAGCTGCTCTTTCCACCTGCGGCAGCTAGCCAAGTACGGCCTGGTGGAGGAGGCGGGCGGGGGCCAGGGCCGGGAGCGGCCCTGGCGGCCGACCTCGATGTTCACCGGCTGGCCCGATGTCACCGACGATCCCGAGGTCGCCGCGGCGGCCGGCCTGCTCACCTCGGTCGTGGCCGAGAATTACTTCGATCAGACCATGCGCTGGATCGACGCCAGGTCCGACGAGCCGGAGGAGTGGCAGCGAGCCGCGCACTTCGGCGACTCCTGCCTGTACGTCACCGCGGCCGAACTCGCCGAGCTCGGTGACCAGGTCAGGGCGCTCGTCGACCAGTATCTGGATCGCGAGGCCGATCCCGCATCGCGGCCGCCGGGGTCCCGCCCCGTCACCTACCTCCACCTCGCCTTCCCAAGGATGGACGCGGCCGGGCGGCTGGCCGCGAAGGACTACGCCTCGGCCCGGGCCGAGGCCGGGCGCGACGCCGGAGCAACCCCGGACGGCCAGCCCGGCGGCACGCCCCCGGCCGCGGAGACCCCGGACGGCCAGCCCGGCGGCGAAGCTGCCGCCGGCCATGGGCCGGCCGGGCCATGAGGCGGCGCGCGAGCCAGGACGCTGGCCGGGACCAGGCCACCAGGCCGGCCGGCCAGCCGCGCTGGCCGGCCTCGAAAATTCCCCCGCTACTGCGCGAACGGGGCTTCCGGCGTTACTGGAGCGGCCAGACGATCTCGATGTTCGGGGACCAGATCTCCACGATCGTGCTCCCGCTCGTCGCGGTCCTGACCCTGCACGTCGGGCCGGCTCAGATGGGCTACCTGGCCGGCCTGGTGTGGGTGCCCAGCCTGCTGTTCGGGCTGCACGCGGGCGCCCTGGTCGACCGGCACGGCCACCGCCGCGTCACGATGATCACGGCTGACCTGGGCCGCGCGGTGCTGCTGGCCAGCATCCCGGTCTGTTACGCCGCGGGCGTGCTGACACTCCCGCAGCTGTACGGGGTCGCGTTCGGTACCGGCCTGCTGAGCGTCCTGTTCACCGTGTCGGACCCGGCGCTGTTTGTCGCCCTGGTGCCCGAGGACCGCTACGTCGAGGGCCAGTCGCTCGTCTACGGCAGCCGCGCGCTGTCCTTCGTGGCCGGCCCGAGTGTCGGCGGCCTGCTCGTCCAGCTGGTGACCGCGCCGTTCGCGGTGTTCGCCGACGCCCTGTCCTTTATCGGCTCGGCGTTCTTCCTCAGCCGCATCCGGCCGGCCGAGCCGCCCGCGGCGGGCCCCGGCAAGGGCGCGCTGACGGCGGGCGCCAGGTTCATCAGGCACTCGGCCATCGTGCGGTCGTCGCTGACGGCGGTCGCGACGATCAACTTCTTCACCCTGATGTTCTTCGCGCTGTTCGTGCTCTACGCGGTCCGCTCGCTGCACGTCGGGCCGGGGCTGCTGGGCCTGGTGCTGGGCGCCGGCGCCATCGGCGGCGTGCTGGGCGCGACGGTCACCCGCCGGCTGGCGGACCGGCTGGGCGTCGGCCTGACCTACACCATCGGTGCCCTGGTCTACACCGCACCGCTGGTCCTGGTCCCGCTGGCGGCCGGCCCCAAGCCGGTCATCCTGGCCATGCTGTTCGGCGCCGAGTTCATCTCCGGTTTCGGCGTCATGATGCTGGACATCAGCGTCGGCGCGATCTTCGCGGCGGTGATCCCCGACCAGCTCAGGTCCCGGGTCAGCGGCGCCTTCCAGGCCGTCAACTACGGCACCCGGCCGCTCGGCGCGGTGGCCGGCGGAATCCTCGGCTCGCTCATCGGGGTCCGGCCGACGCTGTGGATCGCGGTGGCCGGCGCCATGACCGGCGTGCTGTGGCTGCTGCCGTCCCCGCTGCCCAGGTTCCGGATGCCAGCGGTCTCCGCCGGCGGCGCGGACGGCTCCCCGGCCGCGGCCGGCGGCGACGGTGACCGGGCGGCCGCGAGCGGCGACAACGGCACCGGCCACGGCGCCGATCAGCCGGCCGCATCCGGGCCCGCCGGACCGGCCGTCTCCGGCAGCGCGGCCCGCCAGCGCTGACGCAGGTCAGCCAGTGCGTCCGGGTCAATCTCGCCGTGCACGCGCAGGCGGGCCAGGCCACCGTCGGGGATGACATCCAGCCGGACGTGCGTCGCGGCCGGCTGGCCGGTCACCGCGAACCGGTGCCGGGTATCCGGCTGCACCCGCGTCCTCGGCAGCAGCTCCCACCAGGACGCCGGGCCGGGCCGCGCATCCGGGCCGGGCCCAGCGGCGGAGTCACCGGCGCCGGAGCCGGCCGCTCGCTCATCGGCCGCCAGCAGCCGCACCCAGCCGGGCGCGTTGCCGACGAAATAGGAGGTGTCGACCTCGACCAGCCGCGGCCGCCCGGCCGCGGCCAGGGCCACAATCACGTAGTCGTTACCGGGCCCGCGCCGCCGCGCGTTCTCCCAGCCATCGCTCATCACCCGGGCGCGGCCGGGCCGGATCAGGTTGCCGGGCGCGGCGTAGAACGCGTCGGAGCAGCCGGTTACCTGCCCGCCGTTCTCCAGGGCGGCCAGGTCAATGGTCCCGGTCAGGAACGCGGGATCCGGCCGCACCTCGCCATGCACGCGGAACCTGGCCACCCCGCCATCCGGATAGATCGACAGCCGGACGTGCGTCCAGCGGTGCCGGTCGGCCACGGCGTAGCTGTTCACCGCGTCGCCCCGGGCGGCGCTCCGGCCGACCAGCGGCTGCCACGCCATCCCGGCCAGCTCGGCCGGCGACGGGTAGCCCTCGGCGGCGACTGCCTCGACCGAGATCTCCGGCGGATAGTTGCCGCGGAAGTACGACGTGTCGACCAGGACGCCATGCACGATGCCCGCGGCGCCCAGGCGCACGATCGCGTGGTCGTGCCCCGGCTCACGGCGGCGCCTGGTCTCCCAGCCGTCGTAGGTCTTGCCCTTGTGGCCGAACGTGCCGGCCGCGAACTCCGGCGGCTCCGGCCGGATCAGGTTCTCCTTCTCGGCGAATAGCTCGTCGTTGGCGAACACCACGCTGCCGCCCAGCTGACGAGCCGCCAGGTCAGGCAGCGCAGTGAAGCTGGGGAGTGCCGGTGCGGGCTCGTTCAAAGTCCTGTCATCTCCCTGGTCAGTAGCTGCCCGCCGGGCTGCTCGCCAGCGACCTCCGCGCCGCGCAGCCAGGTCCGGCGGACGACCCCGGACAGTGACTGGCCCGCGTACGGGGTCAGCCGGTGCCGGTGAAACAGCCGGGCCGGGTCGACGACGAAGGTCTCATCGGGCGCGAATACCACCAGGTCGCCGTCGCCGCCCGGAGTGATCCGGCCCTTGCGGGCCAGGCCGGCCAGGCCGGCCCGCTGGCCATCCAGCGGGCCACGTCCGTCAGCTGGTAGCCCCGCGCCCGGGCCGCGGTCCACACCACGGGCAGCGCGACCTGGACGGACGAGATGCCGCCCCACGCGGCCGCGAACTGCCCGAGCCCGGGCAGCTTGAGCTCCGGCGGGCACGGCGAGTGGTCGGACACCACGCAGTCGATGACGCCCGCGCCGAGCGCCGCCCACAGCCGCTCGCGGTTGGCCCGGGCCCGGATCGGCGGGCAGCACTTGAACTCGGTGCCGCCGTCCGGGATCTCGGCCGCGGCGAAGGCCAGGTAGTGCGGGCAGGTCTCGGCGGTCAGCGGCAGCCCTTCCGCGCGGGCCGCGGCGATCATGCCCAGTGCCGCGGCGCTGGACAGGTGCAGGATGTGCACCCGCCCGCCGCTCTCGCGCGCCAGCCTGATCACCATCGCGACGGCGGCCGTCTCGGTGGCGTCCGGCCGCGACCGCAGGAAGCTCGCGTACGTCCTGCCCTCCGGCCGGGGGGCGGCCGCGAGCGCGGCCGCGTCCTCCGCATGCACGATCAGAAGACCTTTGAACGCGGCCACCGCGCGCAGTGCCCGGGCCAGCCCGGCCTCGTCCAGTGGCGGGAATTCCGGCACGCCGGAATCGGCCAGGAAGCACTTGAAGCCGAACACGCCAGCCTGATGGAGCGCGCCCAGCTGATCCGCGTTGCCGGGCACCGCGCCACCCCAGAAACCGACGTCGACGTGGACCTGGCCGCGGGCTGACTCCCGCTTGGCGTGCAACGCGGCCGGATCGGTGGTCGGCGGAATCGAGTTCAGCGGCATGTCGATGATCGTCGTGATGCCGCCGGCCGCCGCGGCCCTGGTGGCGCTGGCGAACCCTTCCCACCCGGTCCGGCCCGGCTCGTTAACGTGCACGTGGGTGTCGACCAGGCCCGGCAGCAGCACCTCGTCGGCGGCCAGCTCCACGGTGCTGGCTGCGCTGGCGCGGCTAGCTTCGCGGACGAGGCTGGCTGTGCGGGCCGGGCTCACCGGGCTGGCTGGACCGGCCGCGCCTGCGGCATCGTACGGGGCGACGAAGATGATCTCGCCGCCGCGGATCCCGACCGCGGCCGGGCGGATGCCGTCCGGGGTCAGCACGCGCTGGCCGCGCACGATCAGGTCAGCCGCGCTCCTGACCGCCTCGCCGCCAACCGCTCGCACTGCGCATCTGCCCCCTTGCCCGTCAAGGTACTTGCCCAGGATCCACCTCATCGGACCAACCGCGCCGACCGTACATCGCCCCGCAACCGACTCACGTCGGCTACGCAGCGTGGAGCCGCCGCCGGATAGCGGCCGGGGAAGCCTGCGGTGTTAGATCGGCGCGGCTAGATCTGCCCGATCGGCTGGCGCTTCTCGGACTGGAACACGTCCTCGGTCCGGCCGGAGGCCCAGTAGCCCGACAGGGAGAGCTGGTCACCGTCGCCGAGCCGGGCCTTGAGCGCCGAGCGGACCGCCTTCATTGACGCCCGCTCCCCGTGCGCGAACACGTCGGCCCGGCCCGCGAGCCAGCGCCCGGCCAGCAGCGCGTCGGCGAGCAGCCGGGGCCGGCTACCGGGCTCGGGCCGGTGCAGCCAGATAACCTCCATGCCGCTGGGCGGCGTCGCATCGAGGTACTCGCCCGGGTCGCACGTCTCGAGGTAGGCGATACCGCGCGCATCGCCGGGCAGCGCATCCAGGGCGGAGCAGATGGCGGGCAGGGCAGACTCGTCCCCGGCCAGCAGGTGCCAGTCGCAGCCCGGATCGGGCTGGTAGCCACCGCCGGCCCCGGACAGGGTGAGGATGTCGCCGGGCTCCGCGTGCGCCGCCCACGGCGCGGCGATCCCCTCGGGCCCGTGCACCACGAAGTCGATCGCGAGTTGCTGGCACCGCGCGTCGGCGCGCCGCAGCGTGTAGGTGCGGGTCACCGGCTGCCGGTCAGGCGGGAGCGACTCCCGCAGGGCGGCCAGATCGTAGGGCGGCGTGAGCCCCAGGGCCGGGTCAACGAAGATGATCTTCGCGTACTTGTCGGTGAACTCGTTCATGCGCAACGCATCGAACCCTGGCCCGCCGGCGGTGATCCGCACCGTGTGCGGGCTGAGCCACTCCCGGCGCAGCACGGTAAGAACCGCCTGCGGGCGGGCCGGCCGGGCGGGGCGCGCCAGGCTGGTCGTCGATTCGCTCATCGTCACCTCTCTGCTGAACGTGCCAGACGGCAGACTGGCCGGGGGTAGGCGGCCAGCGGGCCGGTCCGTATAGCTTAGGTTAGCCTTACCTAACTGTCCAGGACGACTGGCCGGGCGACTGCTCAGGATGGCCGTTCAGGATGTCTGTTCAGGTTGACTGCCGGACGGGTCTGCTCCGGGCCAGGCGGGGCGGCTGGGGCCGGACAGGGTCGCGATCTCGGCGGCTGAGATCGCGCCGCAGTCCTGGCCGCGGGCCAGGTAGCCGGCCAGCGCCCGGGCGGTGGCTGGTTCTTCCAGCAGGCCGGCCCGGGCGGCGCCGGCGATGCCGCGCAGGCGGGCGCAGGCGGCGGGCAGGCCGTCGCGGAAGAAGGCGTAGGTGGCGGCGTAGCGGCTGGCCAGCTGGGCCGGGTGCAGGTCCCAGCCCTGGTAGAAGCCGCGTTCCAGGGAGCGGCGGACCAGCCGGGCGTGCAGCCGCCAGGCGGCGGCCACCTCAGCTCCGGTGCCCTCGGGCAGGACGTTGGACGAGCCGTCGGACAGCCGGATGCCGGTGCCGGCCGCGGCCACCTGCATGACCGCGCGGGCATAATCGGCGGCCGGGTGCGCCATGCTCTGGTACGCCGCGGCGATGCCGAGCGCCGCGCTGTAGTCGTAGGTGCCATAGTGCAGGCCGGTCAGGCGGCCGTCGGCCGCGTGCACGCAGCGGGCGATCACCGCCGTGCCGTCCGCGCCGAGTATGACCTGCGGGGTCTCCACCTGGATCTCGAAGGTCAGCCGCCGCCGGGCCAGGTGGTGCTCCTCCTCCAGCCACCGGCAGAGGCTGGCCATCGCCTCGGCCTGCGCGGCCGAGGTGACCTTCGGCAGGGTGATGGTGAAGCCGGGCGGCAGCGGGCCGCCGCGCAGCAGCCCGGCCAGGAAGATGTCCAGCGTCCGGATCGCCCGGCGGCGGGTGCCTCGCTCCAGGCTCTTGCACCGCAGACCGGTGAACGGCGGGGCGGATCCGGCCGCCACGGCGGCGGCCAGCGCCGCTCCGGCACTGGCCGCGTCGGCGTCCTCCGCCTGGTCGCCGCGGTCGCCGTAGCCGTCCTCGAAGTCCAGCCGCAGATCCTCGACCGGCTCGCTGGCCAGCTTGGCCCGGACCCTCGGCAGCACGTCGGCCGCCAGGCCGGGTGACAGGCCCATGGCCGCGGCGAAGTCGGCGGCCTCCGGCGCCCACTTGGCCAGCGCGTCCAGCGCCAGGCGGCCCCACTGGGCCGGCAGGCCGGGCCCGAACCGGTCGGCGGGCACGTACACGGTGTGCACCGGCTGGCGGCCGGGCCGGTCCCCCGGATACCGGGCCGCGAGGTCCCGGTCCGCCGCCGCGAGCAGCGCGTCGAGCTCGGCTCCGGCGGTCTCCGCCAGCCCGGACCGGGCGGTCCCGGCCGCGGCTCCGGCGGCATCCGCCGATCCGGCCGGCCCGTCCGGCCGGTGCGCGTGCGCCGTCACGCGGTGCCCGTGAGGTGCTCGGGCTTGATCGGGACGCGCGGGAGATCGAGTCCGGTCGCGGCGCGGATCGCCGCCGCGACGGCCGGGCCGGAGGAGATCGTGGGCGCCTCGCCGACGCCGCGCAGGCCGTACGGGGCGTTCGGGTCCGGGTACTCCAGAACCTCGATCTGCATCGGCGGCATGTCCAGGATCGTGGGGATCAGGTAGTCGGTGAACGACGGGTTCCGGATCTGGCCGCCGGTCACCAGGATCTCCTCCATCACGGCCAGGCCCATGCCTTGCGCGGTGCCGCCCTGGATCTGCCCGATCACGGCGCGGGGGTTCATCGCCTTCCCGACATCCTGGGTGCAGGCCAGCTCGACCACCTTGATCAGGCCCAGGCCGGTGTCGACGTCGACGACCGCGCGGTGCGCGGAGAAGGCGTACTGCACGTGCGCGAAGCCCTGGCCGGTCTCCGGGTCAATGGGCTGGGTCGGCCGGTGCCGCCACTCCACCGTCTCGGAGATGGCCTGGCCGCCGATGAGACTGGTGAGCGAGCAGATCACGCCCTCGCTGGCCGAGACCACCTGGCCATCCGCCAGGTGCAGGTCGGCGACGGTGCGGCCGATCCGCTGCTGGGCCAGCGCGAGGACCCGGTCACGGACCTGCTGGCAGGCGGCCTGGACCGCGCCTCCGGTCACGTAGGTCTGGCGTGATGCCGAAGTGGACCCGGCCGACCCGACCGCCGTGTCGGCCGGGTAGACGACCACGTGATCCACGCCCAGCTCGGTGCGGCAAATCTGCTGCTCGACCGTGACCAGCCCCTGGCCGACCTCGGCGGCCGCGGTGTGCACCGTGACGGTCGGCTCCCCGCCGGTCACCTCCAGCCGGATCCGGGCCGTGGAGTAGTCGTCGTAACCCTCGGAGAATCCGACGTTCTTGTAGGCGACGGCGTAGCCGATACCGCGGACGACCTCCTCGCCGTGCGTGGTGTTCGCTACCCCGCCGGGAAGATCGCGCAGGTCGATGGCCGTCCCGGCGGACGCCGCCGGGACGCCGGGCAGCGGCATGGCCTGCAGGCGGCGGAGCAGTTCGGTGACGGGCGCCGGGCTGTCGACGATCTGGCCGGTGGGTGCCTCGCAGCCCATGCTCATCGCGTTGCGGCAGCGCAGCTCGACGGGATCCAGGCCCAGCTTCGCCGCCAGCTTGTCCATCTGCGCCTCGTAGGCGAACGCCGTCTGCACTGAGCCGAAGCCACGCATCGCGCCGCAGGGCGGGTTGTTGGTGTAGGAGCCGTAGGAGTCGAGATGCACGTTCGGCACGACGTAGGGCCCGATGCCCATGGTGCCGCCGTTACCGACCACGGCCGGGGTGCTGGAGGCGTAGGCGCCGCCGTCGAAGTAGATCTCCGCCTTGACGTAGACCAGGGTGCCGTCCCTGGTGGCCCCATGCTCGTAGCGCATCGTCGCGGGGTGCCGGTGCACGTGCCCGAAGAAGGACTCCTCGCGGGTGTACATCATCTTGACCGGCTTGCCGGTGTGCAGGGCCAGCAGGCAGGCATGCACGTGCATGGACAGGTCCTCGCGGCCGCCGAACGCGCCGCCGACCCCGGCGAGCGTCAGCCGGACCTGGGCGGGCGTCAGCCCGAGCGCGGCGCAGATCTGCCGCTGATCGACGTGCAGCCACTGGGTGGCTACGTACAGGTCGACGCCGCCCTGGTCATCGGGCACGGCCAGGCCGGCCTCCGGCCCGAGGAAGGCCTGGTCCTGCATGCCCACGTCGTAGTCGCCGGTCACCACGACGTCGGCGGCCGGCCCGGGATCACCTTTGCGGATCTTCAGGTGGCGGAGCAGGTTACCGCCGGGATGCAGCCGCGGCGCGGCGGGCGCCAGCGCCTCCCGCGCGTCGGTGACCGGCTCAAGTACCTCGTACTCCACCACGATTTTCTGCGCCGCCCGCCGGGCGATCTCGGGATGGTCGGCCGCGACCAGGGCGACCGGCTCGCCCTGGTAGCGGACTACGTCCTGGGCCAGCACCGGCTGATCGGACAGCTCAAGCCCGCAGGCGTTGGTGCCCGGCACGTCCTCGTAGGTCAGCACCGCGTACACGCCGGGGGTGGCCAGCGCCTCGCCGATCTTGATGGCGTGGATCCGGGCGTAAGGGTGCGGGCTGCGCAGCGTGACGCCCCAGATCATGTCCTCCATCCACAGATCGCTGCCGTAGGCGAACTGGCCGGTCACCTTCAGCGTGCCGTCCGGCCGGGCCGGGCTGGCGCCGATGCCGCGGTCCTGGCCGGCCCGGTCGGCGGTGCTGGTGCCGGGCCGGGGGCTGCGCAGTTCCCGCGGGGCACCGCCGGGTACCCGTGCGGTCACGATGTCACTCCGGCCTTGCGGAGCAATCGCCTGGTGGCGCCCCGGGCGGCCAGCGCGGCCTGCTGCTCGTCGACGGTCAGGACATGGTCGTGCTCGACGATGACCCGGCCATTGACGAGCAGCAACTCAAGCGGCGGCGCCGAGCCGAGCACCAGCGCGGCCACCGGGTCGGCAATGCCGGCCTGCGGGAGCGAGTCCAGCCGCCACAGGGCGACGTCGGCGAGCTTGCCCGGCTCCAGCGAGCCGATCTCGGCTTCCCGCCCCAGCACCCTGGCGCCTCCCATGGTGGCCAGCTCCAGCGCCTGCCGCACGCCCATCGCCTGCGGGCCGCCGACCGCCCTGGCGACCAGCGTGGCCGCCTTGACCTCGGCGATCAGCGAGCTGGCCTCGTTCGAGGCGGCCCCGTCGACGCCCAGCCCGACCGGTACGCCCGCGTCGAGCAGGTCGCGGGTCCGGCAGATACCCGCGCCGAGCCTGCCGTTGGAGGACGGGCAGTGCGCCACGCCGGTCCCGGTCGCCCCGAGCCTGCTGATCCCCTGGTCATCCAGGTGGATGGCGTGGGCCAGCCACACATCGCGGCCCAGCCAGTCAAGCGAGTCCATGTACTCGACCGGCGTGCAGCCGAAATGCTCGGCGCAGTAGTCGATCTCATCGTCAGTTTCAGCCAGGTGGGTATGCAGTCGTACCTGCTTCCGCCGGGCCAGGGTGACGGCATCGGTGAGCAGCTCGGCAGTGACGGAGAACGGCGAGCACGGCCCGACCGCGATCCGCAGCATGGACTCCGCCGACGAGTCGTGGAAGCGGTCGATGGCCGCTTCCGTCGCGGCGAGGATCTCATCACGGTCCTCGACCACCTCGTCCGGCGGCAGGCCGCCGGCGCTCCGGCCCAGGTCCATCGACCCGCGGTTGGGATGGAAGCGCAAGCCGACTTCGCGCGCCGCCTCGATGGTGGCGCCGAGCAGGTCACCGCCGTTGCGCGGGAACACGTAGTGATCGTCGCTCGTGGTGCTGCAGCCGGTCCGGGCCAGCCAGGCCAGGCCAGCCTCGGAGGAATCGCGGGTGATGCCCTCGTCCAGTCCGGCCCATACCGGGTAGAGCTCGGTCAGCCACTGGAACAGGGTGCCGTCCACCGCCATCCCCCTGGTCGCCCACTGGTACAGGTGATGATGGGTGTTGACCAGGCCGGGCGTGGCCAGGCAGCCGGTGGCGTCGACGTACCGGGCGCCGGGCAGGTCCGCCGGGGCCGGGCCCGGGCCCACGGCGGTGATCCGGCGGCCGTCGGTGATGACGTGACCGGCCGGGTACTCAGCCCGCTGGGCGTTGACGGTCGCCACGAAGCATCCGTTCAAGACGAGAGAGGTCATGCTTCCTCCTGCCGGTCGTCTTTCTCCTGCGCTAGCCTGCCGCCTGCCTGTTCCGGCGGCCCGGCGGCCACCTCGGCCAGCCGGGCCGCGGCCAGCTGCACCGCCTCCAGGATCTGGCCGTATCCGGTGCAGCGGCAGAGGTTGCCCGCTAGCGCCTCCCGGATCTCCAGGTCGGACGGGCGGGCGTTCCTGGCCAGCAGGTCGTGCGCCGCGACCAGCAGGCCCGGGGTGCAGAACCCGCACTGCACCGCGCCCGTGGCCAGGAATGCCTCCTGGACGGGATGCAGGGCAGCACCGCTGGCCAGGCCCTCGACCGTGATGATGCTGCGGCCCTGGGCCTGGCCCGCCGCGACCAGGCACGCGCAGACCGGCACGCCATCGAGGTACACGGTGCAGGAACCGCACTCGCCCTGCTCGCAGGCGTTCTTGGAGCCGGGCAGTCCCATCCGCTCGCGGAGCACGTACAGCAGGTTCTCGCCCGGCCACACGTCGTCGGCCTGCCGGGGCTCCCCGTTCACGGTGGCCGTGATGCGCATCAGCCCGCCGCCTTTCCGCTCGCCGCCGGGCCATGGCCGCGGTAGTCCTGCCAGGCCCAGGCCAGCGTGCGGCCGGCCAGCACGGCCAGCGCGTGCCGCCGGTACGCGGCCGTGCCGCGGACATCGTCGATGGGCCGGGCCGCGGCGGCGACCAGCCGGCCGAACTCGCGCGTGATCGCGTCCGGGAGCTGCGCCCTGGACTCCCAGAGGCCGGCCTCGTCGAGCGCGGCGGCCAGGAACTGCTCGGCGTCCGGGGCGCGGCGGGGCGTCGGCGCGGCCGAGCCGATGCCGGTTCCGACCGTGCGCGTATCCGGGTGCAGGGCCAGGCTGAACGCCGCGACCGCGATGACCATGGCGTTACGGGTACCGATCTTGCTGAACTGCTGCGGGCCGGACGGCGGCGTGATCAGGATCGCCCGGATCAGCTCGTCTGGCCGGAGCGCATTGCGCTTGACGCCGGTGTAGAAGTCCTCGGCGCGGATCGTCCTGGTGCCGGTGGCCGACGCCACCTCGATCTCGGCGCCCGCGGCCAGCAGCGGGGGGTGGCAATCGCCGGCCGGCGACGCGGCGCCGAGGTTGCCGCCGACGGTGCCGCGGTTGCGGATTTGCGGCGAGCCGACGGTGCGGGCGGCCATGGCCAGGCCCGGCAGGCGGGACCCGAGTTCGCCGATGACCCTGGTGTAGGTGACGCCGGCGCCCAGCCTGATCCGGCCGTTACCGGCGCCTGGTGCCGGTGCCGGTGTCCCAGTCCGCCAGCTCGGTGATCCTGGTCAGGTCGAGCAGTACCTCCGGGCGCTTGACGTCGAAGTTCAGCTCGACCATGACGTCGGTACCGCCGGCTACCGGCAGCGCGTCCGGCGCCTCGGCCTTGGCCGCCAGGGCGTCGGCCCAGCTGGTCGGCTGAATGAAGTCCACGGGCAGCTCCTCGGGCTCCATCCTCCCTGCCCCCGGGCCAGCGACGCCACTGGCCCCGGGCTATCCCGTTCCTGTTCCCCGCCGGGCCGCCGGTCAGCCGGGCCGCGGCCCCGGGTCAGGCGCCGGCCGCGTATTGCCAGAAGTCGCGCATCAGCGCGGGCGCGGTGGGTCCGGCCATTTCCAGCTGGCTGAGCAGGATGGTAACCGCACCGGCGGATGCGGTGATGTGCGCCGCGGTTCCGGTGCCGCCGACCCAGCCGTAGCGTCCCGGCACGTTCCAGGGCTCGATCGCCTCGACGTCGACTGAGCCGCCGAACCCCCAGCCCTGGCCCTCCAGGAACAGCCTGCTGGCCGCGCGCTGGGACGGGGTCAGATGGTCGGTGGTCATCTGCCGCACCGACTCCGGCGACAGCAGCCGGCGGCCGGCGGCGGTCCCGCCGGCGAGCAGCATCCGGGCGAAGGAGTGCCAGTCACCGGCGGTCGAGACCAGCCCGCCGCCGCCGGACGGGAACGCCGGCAGGCTGCTCCACTGCCCGCCGGGGCCATCGATCAGCTCCAGGCCGCCGCCCGGATCGGCCCGGTAAAGGCTGGTGAACCGGCCGAGCTGGCCGGCCGGTACCCCGAATCCGGTGTCGGCCATGGCGAGCGGCCCGAACAGCCGCTCGGCCAGGAACTCGGGCAGCGGCTGGCCAGAAACCCGGGCGATCAGCACGCCCAGGATGTCGGAGCAGGTGTTGTACAGCCACGCATCGCCGGGCTGGTGCAGCAGCGGAATGCGCGACAGCGCCGCCATCCATTCGTCCGGCGCCGCGACGAGCTGCGGCTCAGGCGGCCCTTGTCTCAGCTCGCTGAACAGCAGCCCGACCACCGGCAGCGAGAAGTCGGACGGGAAGCCGTACCCGGCACGGAAGGTGAGCAGGTCGGCCACGGTGATCGGCCTGGCCGCCGGGACCACGTCGTCGACCGGGCCGGCCGGCGTGCGGACGACCATCGGCGCGGCCAGCTCCGGCAGCCATCGCCGGACCGGCTCGTCCAGCGCGATCTGGCCGTCCTCGACCAGCATCATCGCCGCCGCGGCGATGACCGGCTTGGTCAGCGAGGCGATGCGGAAGATCGACTCCCCGGCCATCGGGGCACTGCCCTCGGCATCCGCGAAGCCGGCGGCCTGCACCTCGACCCGGCCGTCGCGGGCCACCAGGCCCACCGCTCCCGGCACCGATCCGCGGCCGACGTGCCGTTCCAGGATGTCACGCAGATCGCTCATCAGTCCCTCTCCGCTTGCGTGCGGTCGGAAGGAAGACCGCCGCCCAGGCCAATAATCATCGGCCGGGCCGCCGCGGCCGGCCTGAACGGCCACACTCACCGCCGATGGCAGCTCGAGCGCCGGTTCAGCGACGCGGCGCGGCAAACGGCGATGTGATGCACTGCCCGCCCGGGTTCGGGCGCACGGCATGAGCTGAGATCAGGGCCGGTGATTCGCCGGGAGGGTCATGACCAGGACGTCAGCTACGGCCGAGCCGGGACCGGGATCGCGCGTCCGGGCGACCTTGCGCCAGCCCCAGCTGCGGAGGGCGCTTTGCGCCGGAATGGCCGCGGGAGGGACGGTCAGCGTCGCCCGTTCCTCCGGCCGGCCCCGGAGGATCAGGTCATGCAGGGCCTGGCCGGTACCCTGGCGCCGCCATGACGGGCGGACCAGCAAGCCGGTCAGCGCAAAGGTGCGGCCCGGGTACTCGGCGGTGACCTCGTCCGGCAGGTCGGTGGTCAGGTCCCGCCACCAGGAGGTGGCGGGCCGCAGCGGCATCCCGGCCGCGTAACCGACCAGATAGCCGCCGTGGCGGGCCTCGGCCAGGGCAAAGCCGGGCTGGCGGTGCTGGACCCGGAAACGGCGGGCGAATAGCGCCGCGTCGTCATCGACGCCCGGACGGCGGGCCGGCGTAAATCTCAGCGTGCAGGGCCTCCAGTTCGGCTGCGAGCTGGCCAGCCCGCGTACCGTCGAGCAACTGGAACGTCATGCCGGGCGTGGTCACGACCACTTTCTCCACGACCTTCCACAACACCCCCGGCTCCCCTGACGTTCCCGTTCTCAGCTGCCCGCCCGGAAGCCGTGGTCCGTGCCGGGCCGCGGGCCGGGAGGTGGCTAGGGTGGTGGTTCGCCTCCCAGCAGCGAAGGAGCATGACATGACCGCAAAGGCCGCGTTTTCGCCGGAGGAATGGAAAGTGGTGCTCGCGGGCCCGCCGGCGGCCGGCACGATCGTGGTTACCGCCGCCCGCGGGGGCATGATCCGCGAGACGGTCGCCATGTCGAAGGCCTACGTCGAAGCGCGCAAGCAGCACGGCGAGAGTGAGCTGCTGGACGAGATCGTGGCCGCGAAGCCCGCGATGGATCACACCCGGTACCACTCGCCCGAAGAGCTCAGGGCGGCCGGCCTGGAGCATCTGCGCAGCGCGGTGGCACTGCTAGAGAGCAAGGCGACGGCCGGGGAACTCGACGATTACCGGCGCTTTGTGCTGGCCCTGGCGAACAAGGTCGCCGCCGCGCACCGCGAGGACGGGCAGGCCGTAAGCCCGGCCGAGGCCGAGGCTATCCAGGAGATCACGGCGGCGCTCGGCTCCGCCTGACGCGCCGGCCGCAGCCGGGCCGGACGGCCTGGTCAGCCGGAGGCTCGCGGTGCCGGTGTCTTCGAATGGGCCGGGCCGGGCCTGCCATGGCCGGCGGGTCCCGGCAGGTTAAGTGTGGCCGATGCGGCCTGGAGCAGGGCGGGGAGCGTCTTGAGCGCGTGGGCGAACGCGGCCTTGTACTGCCGGACCCCGGCATTGAGCGCCTGCTGGTTGGCGGTGACGAACTGCTGCTCGTAGTTGGCCTGGACGGCGAAGTAGATCCCGCCCAGGTCGCTGCTCAGCGTGCAGTCCGCATCGGCCACCGCCATCGCGATCTGCGTTTTGTTCTGCGCGGCGGTCGGCGGGCCAGGCGGGCCGCCGGGGTTCTGGCCCGGGGTCGCCCGCTGGCCGAGGACGACCAGCTCATTCAATGCGAAGTTGTCCGCATCGGGGGAACTGAACCCGTTCCTGGCCATGCAGGCCGACCAGCGCTTCATCGCATTCTTGAACTCGCCGTCCTCGACCACGTCCGTGCTGATGACGTTGTTCAGCGTCTCGACGATGGCCAGGGAGTGAGCGAACTGGGCATTGTTGAAGTTCTCCAGGATGTTGAAGCACTTACCCGCGGCCGCCTGCGCCCCGGCGGGCAGGTTGCCAAACGGCCCGCCGGGCGCACCGGGCCCGGCGTTCCCGTTCTGCGCTGGGAGACTGTTTCCGGTCATAAAGCCCTCCTGGGCGGCCAGCGCGGTCCCTACGTAACCCCATGGCCCGTAGGCCTGCGGGAACCCCATGCCGCTGTTGGAACGTACGAAGTACGGTGCCTGGGCGGCGTACTGCCCGTAGCCTGCGTCGTTCATGCACGCGGTGTGCAGGGCGTCGTAGGTGTCGCCGGGGGCCAGGCCGTCATTGTCGGCGGCGCCGAGGGCGGCGTAGGGCGTGAACGCCTCCGACGACATGGCCGCCGCAACCGAGGCCGGGGCGGGCGGCCTGCCCACGGCAGGTGTGGTCACATTCGCGTCAGGTCCCCTGGGCGCGGCCGTGCAGGCGGTGAGGACCGCGCAGCAGATCAGCAGCCACCAGCAGGTGCGGGTGCGCATCGTCGTTCCTTTCCAGCCGCGCCGGGGCAGCTCGGGGTGCCGTGGGTTCACACGTGCCGCAGGGCCGCCAGCGGGCTCGTCCGCGCCGCGCGCAGCGCCGGATACGCGCCCGCGAGCAGGCCGACGACGGTACCGATGAGCGGGGCGGGCAGGGTGTAGACGGGGTTCAGCACGGCGGTCCAGTCCTTGGCGGCGGCGAAGATCACCACGATCCCGACGCCGATGCAGGTGCCGATCAGGCCGCCGAGCGTGCCCAGCGCCATTGACTCGGCGAGGAACTGCGCGGCGATGTGCCGGGGCCGGGCCCCGACGGCGCGGCGCACGCCGATCTCCCCGGTGCGCTCCAGCACGGCGACCAGCGTCGTGTTCGCGATCCCCACCGCCCCGATCAGCAGGCTGATCAGCGCGAGGATCAGGAACAGCCCGGCCAGGTCGCCGTTCACCTCGCTCTGCAGGTTCAGCGGGTTGGGCGGTGACGTCACGACCAGCCGGTGCGGGTCGGTGGGCAGTTCGGCGGCGGCGATCTGGCGCGCCACCGCCTGCGCGGCGCCGGTTCTGGTGGCGATGACCATCTGGGCTTCATCTTCGGTCCCGATGCCCGGCTGCGGGTTGCCGTAGTCGGCCAGGGCCGTATTCTCCGGGATCAGCATCGCGCTCCCGCCGCTGGCCACGCGCTGCGCGGAACTGTAGACGCCGACGATGGTGTAGGCGATCCCGTCGACGAATACGGCCGGGCGGCTGGGCAGGCGGGCCGCGGAGATGCCGAGCGCGGCGGCTGTCGTGGTGTCGATCATCGCGACGTGCTGCGCGGTGTCGTTCTCATACGTGCTCAGCGGCGAGCCCGCGACCATCGCCGGATCCATCGCCCGCACCGCACCGGGCGAGGCGGCCAGCAGGTTGACCGTCTGCGAGGCCGTGCCCGACAGCGCCAGCGAGGCGCTGAAGTTCGTCCCGTCCGGGAGCGCGACCGGCCACCAGACACCCGCGGCGGCCACCCCGTTGATGTGGTCCGCGATCGCGTCCGCGCCGGCCGGGAAACCGATCGCAGGATTGGTGCCGGGTGGCGCGACATTGCTGGCGGGTCCGTTGTCCTCCACCGTGACCGTGGTGTCTTCAAGAACGGTGAACTGGTGCGAGATCTGGCCCGCTCCCGTCGCGGTCAGGCCGAGCACGGCGACGAACGCACCCACGCCGAGGACCGTGCCCAGCATGGTCAGCCCGGCCCGGCCCGGGCGCTGCACGATTCCCGCGATCGCCTCGGCGGCCGCGTCCCGGACGGTTAGCTGGGGCGACGGCAGGCCAGCACCCGGCCTACTCATGGCCGGCCCCGGCGCGCTCGGACATGATCCCGTCGCTGATCGCCACGGTCCGGCCCGCGTGCGCCGCCACCGCCGCGTCGTGCGTGATCACCACGATGGTCAGGCCATCCGCATTGAGCTGGTCGAGCAGTTCCATCAGCGCGGCGGCGTTGCGCGAGTCCAGGTTTCCCGTCGGCTCATCGCACAGCAGCAGGCTCGGCCGGTTGACCAGCGCACGTGCGATAGCGACCCGCTGGCACTCCCCGCCGGACAGCGTGGTCGGCAGCGCGTCGAGCCGGTGCCCCAGCCCGACCGCGCCGAGCGCGTCGACCGCCGCCTGGAGCCGGCTGCTTCGCGGTGTGTGGTTGTACAGCTCGGCGAGGAGCACGTTCTCCAGCGCCGTCCGGTAGGCCAGCAGATGGAAGGCCTGGAAGACGAACCCGATCCGGCGGCCGCGCAGTGCCGAGCGGTCCCGGTCGGGCAATGCCGAAGTGTCCAGGCCGTCTAGCAGGTAGCTGCCGGAGGTCGGGGAATCGAGCAGCCCGAGCAGGTGCAGCAGCGTGGACTTGCCGGAGCCGGACGGCCCGGTCACCGCGACGTAGCCGTCCGCCTCGATCACCAGGTCGGCCGGGCGCAGCGCATGGACCGGCGGCGGGCCGGGGTAGGTCCGGGCCAGTCCGCGTAGTTCGATTACGGGCGTGGTCATCAGCCGCTCACCACCACGCTGTCGCCGGCCGCGAGCTGGCCCGCTTTCACCGGGGTCACCTGGACATAGCCGTTCTCGGAGATACCCGGCGTGACCGGGACCTGGGTCTGCTGGCCGTGCGGGCCGGCCACCGTGACGTAGCTGGTGCCGGATGCGGTCGTGACGATCGCGGCGACCGGCACCGTGAGCACCGGCCCCTCGGTCCGCCCGGTTTTGACGGTGACCAGGACGTTCTCGCCGTTCAGCGCCGCGGGCAGCGGCTTGGACGGGCGCACGGTCAGCGGGATGAATGGCGTCGCGCCCGGGTTCGCTGCGGGGCCGGAACTACCTGAGCCGGCCGCCGGAGTAGACCCGGAGCCGGCCGACCCCGCCGAGACCGCCGAGCTCGCGCCGCCCCCGACGTTCACGATCGCTCCGACCGGCGCCACCGTGGTCGCCGTTCCGACGCCGGCGACGGCACCGGCGGCGCGGATGCCGGTCACGTCGTCGAAGATCTTCACCTTCAGGCCCGGCTTGACCTGCGCGGCGTAGGCAGGCGGCAGCTCGCCGGTCAGGGCCAGCGACCCGCGCGCCGCTAGCTCAAGGAACGGCTGGCCGGGCTGCTGGCCCCTGGCCCCGTTCATCGCGACCACCTTCGCGGGCAGCGACGGCAGGAAGATCACGTCCGACATCGGCACGCCGCCGGTGACCGGCGGGGTATCGCCAAGGTGCTCGTAGTACTCCGACACCGCTTCCTGGGTCGCCGCGCCGAAGAAGCCGGGCGTGTCGCCGCCGGAGTAGTACCCGAGCGAGGCCAGGGCTTTCTGCAGTTCCGCCACGTCCGGACCGCTCTCACCAGGCGTTATGTCCCGCCACGCGGGTACCCGGCCGGCCAGTGCGAACAGCGGCTCGCCGTCTATCTCAGCCAGCTTCTCGCCGTTGGAGATCGTCTGGCCGGCCGCCACGTCCAGGCTCGATATGTACACGGTCCCCGGCGAGCCGCCGGCCGCGGATCCGGCGTCCGGCGCGGCCGCATCCGCTTCCGGGGCGGATGGGTACACGTCGTACTGCGTCGCCGGGTACACCACGCCGCGCAGCTGGACCGACGAGGTAAGGACCTGGGAGACAACCTTCGCCGTGGTCACCGTCGGCGGCGGCGCCGCGGTATCCGCCGCGATCTGCTGCGGCGACTTAACGAACGAGGAGCCAATCAGCCCGCCGATGGCCAGCAGGGCCGCCCCGCCAGCCACCCAGAACAGGACGCGGCGGCGGCGGGCCAGTCGCGAGCCGCGTACCGCCTTCCGGCCGCCGTCAGCGGGGCTGCTCTCCGTGGCCGGCGAGCCAGACTGTGTCACGAGATCCTCCCTGCATAGCGGGCACCTCCCCGGGCTTTCGCCCAGGCCGGAAGCCCCTCGGGGACCCGGCACGAGTCACATCTTGTGGTACGGATCTGTGGCCTCTGCGTGATCTGCGCGTGAGTTTGATGTCAAACCCCGTTCAGTTCACCCACGGCCAGCAGGACGGCGGCGCCAGGTCAGCCGCAAAGGACGTCCGCTGTGGCGCAAGCCGGGCGGTAGCGGCGGGCTCCAGCCCGGCCGCGAGCAAAATAATCTTGACCGGTGCCGGTAGTAGAGCGCCCCGCCTGTTCGTCATCCAGATAAACGAGCACAGATGGGAGCAACCCGATGAAGTACTTGATGCTGGTATGCACGGACCCGGACTACACGCCCGGCCAGGACGACGGCGCGCCGGACGTCAACGACTGGGTCACCGAGATGGATGGCAAGGGAATCCGGCTGATGGGCAACGCCACCAGGCCGGCGAGTGACGCCACCACGGTCCGCGTCCGCAACCGTGAGGTGCTGCTGACCGACGGCCCGTACGCGGAAACCAAGGATCAGATAGCTGGCTTCGACGTCCTCGAGTGCGCCGATCTCGATGAGGCGATCGACGTCGCATCCAAGCACCCGATGGCGTGGCACGGGATGATCGAGCTGCGCCCGTTCTGGCCCGATGGCGAGGACTGACAGCGACCGCTCACGGCGAGGACTAGTGACAGCTCAGGTCAAAGAGCACATCGCCGGGATCTACGCCGACGGCTGGAGCCGGATCGTGGCCACCATGATCCGGCTCACCGGCGGCGACTGGGACCTGGCCGAGGAGTGTGCCCAGGACGCGTTCGCGCAGGCACTCCAGAAGTGGCCGGAGTCAGGCCTGCCGGACCAGCCGCTGGCCTGGCTCACCACCACGGCCCGCAACCGCGCTATCGACCGGATGCGCCGCGCGTCGACTGAGGCGGCCAAGCTACGAGAGGTGGCCGCAATGCAGCAGGACCCGGTGCCTTCCTACACGCGCGACAGCGAGGTCCCGGACGAGCGCCTTGAGCTCATGTTCACCTGCTGCCATCCATCGCTGAATCTCGATGCCCAGGTGGCGCTGACCCTGCGGAGCCTGGCCGGCCTGAGCACCGCCGAGATCGCGCGCGCGTTCCTGGTGCCCGAACGGACGATGGGCCAGCGCCTCTTCCGGGCGAAGCAGAAGGTCGCGCACGCGGGCATCCCGTTTCGCGTGCCACCCGCGCACCTGCTGCCGGAGCGCCTTCCGGCCGTGCTCCATGTGCTCTATCTCCTGTTCAACGAGGGATACGGGGATCCGGAGAAGACCGGGCTGTCCCGGGAAGCCATCCGGCTCGCGCGCGTGCTGACGGCGCTGATGCCGGACGAGCCCGAGGCGCACGGCATGCTCGCGCTGATGCTGCTGCACGATGCCCGCCGCCCGGCGCGGATCGACGCGAACGGCAATCTGGTCACGCTGGACGAGCAGGATCGCTCGCGCTGGGATCGGGCGCAGATCGCGGAAGGCACCACGATCCTGGAACGAGCACTGCGCCGCGGCCGGGCCGGGCCGTTCCAGATCCAGGCGGCCATCGCCGCCTGCCATGCCACCGCGCCGGTCGCGGCCCAGACCGACTGGCCCCAGATCGTCGGGCTGTACGGGAAACTCGCGCTGGTGGCACCGAGCACGATCGTGGACCTGAACCGGGCCGTCGCGATCGGCATGGCCGATGGCCCCGAGGCGGCGTTGCCCCTGGTCGACGCGATCGCCGCAACCGGGCAGCTGGACACGTACTACCTGTTGCATGCGACACGTGCCGACCTGCTGCGACGCGCCGGGCGCGGGTCCGAGGCGAGCGAGAGTTACCGCGTGGCGCTCGGCCTCGCACCGACGGAGGCCGAACGTCGTTTTCTTCGGAACCGGCTGCGTCTCGCCGACGGCGTTACTCCTCCCCGCCTCAACCAGTGATTGGCGCCATTGCGGAAGGACAGTCCAGTGCAGCGAACCGCCATCATCTTCCACGGAACAGGCGCGAACCCTGAGGCCTGCTGGTATCCATGGCTGGGCAGGCGACTGGCCGAGCGGGGATATGCCGTCGAGATACCGCACTATCCCGGTCTCAACCAGGAGCCCATCGCCACGTTCCTGCCGAAGGTGCTGGCCAGCCACGGCTTCGACGAGCGCGCGGTGCTGGTCGGCCACTCGGGAGGCGCCGCGCTGCTCCTCGCGGTCCTTGAGCACATCGACGCGACGGTGTCCCAGGCCGTCCTGGTCGCCGGGTACTCCACCCAGCCCAACGCCCAGGACGAACCGGTGCTGCAGGCCAGCTACGACTGGGCCGCCATCAAAGCCCATGCCCGCGACCTGTACTTCATCAATTCCCGCCATGACCCCTACGGCTGCGACGACAGGCAGGGGCGGGTCATGTTCGAGCGGCTGGGCGGGACGCAGATCGTCCGTGATGACGGGCACTTCGGGGACTACGACCAGCCTTACCAGACCTTCGAGTTGCTCGACAAGCTGATCGACTAGATCGTTGACCGGGAAAGGGCCGACCGCTCCCCGGGAGCTACCGGCCACTCCCCCGCGGTTTTCGCGGACGAGCCAGAACGAGGCACGCCCCGCTGCCGCCGCTCCCCTCCCTCGATCACGAACGGCGAAATTTCCTTCAGCAGTACGGCTGGCGCAGCCCTGTTTTGTCAGACCCGGTGGTTAGTGTATGAACATAGATTCGAATAAGGAGGTGCCGCCCGCGATGTGCCTGCCCGGCCAGCCACCCCGAACCGCCGCCGATCCCGCCGCGCCCCCCGCAGCGGCGCCAGCGGCGGCGTCGCCCGGGGCGGCGGGGGTTCCGGTGAGCGCGGCGGACGCGGTGGCGATGGCCCACGCCGCGCTGGCGTACCTGGCCATCGGCGGATATGGCGTCGCTGCCGGCCGCGGCGCAGGCCGAGTGCCTGCGCGGGTTAGAGCGGGCCGAGTCGCTGCACACCGCGGCGCGGGCCGGGGCGTTAGCCGCGTTCATCTCCTCCGGCGGCTGCGAGGATGACGGGCAGGGCAGGGCACGGCGCGGGCGTGGCTTAGGTGGCAGACCCGGATCACCAGCGGCGCGGCCGCCGGCGCGGTCGGCTGGGCACGGCGGCTGGCCGCCCACCCCGCCGTCGGCCAGGCGCTGGCCGCCGGGGACATCTCGGCGTCGTGGGCGCGGGAGATCTGCGCCTGGACCGGCAAGCTCCCCGCACGAGAAGCAGGCGGAGCGCGGATGCGATTTTGCTGGCGGCCGCGGCGGGCGGCGCGGAGCTGGCGGATCTGGCCGGGCTGGCGGAGGAGATGCGCCGCCGCTGCGCCCAGCCCGACACCGACGGCGATGATGGCGGGTTCGCGGATCGGTGGCTGCGGCTGGACCGGACCCTGCACGACGCGGGCCGGGTCGAAGGTGATCTAACCCCGCAGTGCACCGCCGCGCTGGACGCGGTGCTGGACGCGTTCAGCAAGAAAACCGGCCCGGAGGACACCCGCACGGAGGGCCAGCGCCACCATGACGGGCTGGAAGAAGCCTGCCGGCAGCTGATCGCCTCCGGCTGCGTGCCGGACCGGGCCGGGCAGCCGACCCTGATCCAGTTGCATATGACGCTGGATCAGCTCCGCGGCCTGGACGGCGCCGCGCACGCGGAGGCGGCGTGGGCGGCGCGCGGCCCGGCCGCGGCGCCGGGCAGCGATTGTGACGCGACGATCGTGCCGGTGGTGTCCGGGCACGTCGACCCGGCCGTCCTGGACCAGCTCACCGCCGCCCTCCTCAGCCACGACCCGGCGCGGCTCGGGGAGAGCGCACCGCCGGCCCGGTACGGCCCCGGATCCGGGTACGGCGGGAGGTCCGGGTTCGGCGCGGGGTCCGGGTTCGACCTGCCGTCCATGCCGGAACCGCAGCCCCCGCACGGCCAGCGGTCGCCGTACGGGCCGCAGTCCCCGAAAGCCGCGGCCGTCCGGCGGCTGATCCTGCGTCATGCCGCGGATCTGCTGTCCGGCCCGGCCGGGCTGGCCGCGTTCTTGCGCACCGGCCTCCCCGACAGCACCGCGGCGGGCAGCATCAGCCTGCCGCTGGACGTCGGCCGGGCCGCCAAGACCATCCCCGACCACCTGCGCCGCGCCGTGATCGCCCGGGACCGCTGCTGCCGGTTCCCCGGCTGCCGCCAGCGCCCCGCCGCCTGCCAGGCCCACCATGTCAAACCACGGAGCCAGGGCGGCACCACCAGCCTGAACAACCTGATCCTGCTCTGCGCCTTCCACCACCTCACCGCCATCCACCGCTGGGGCTGGCACCTCACCTTGCACCCCGACGGCACCGTCACCGCCGTCAGCCCCGACCAGCAGCGCACCCTGAACAGCCACGGACCACCCGCCCGCGCCGCCTGACCCAGGCGGGCAAGTTGGCCGGGCGGCACCGGGGTCAGGGTGCGGCCGCTAGCTCCCAGCGCCTCCTCGCGCTCAACGCCGCAAGCTGGCACACAACTGGCAAATCGGTGCCCCCGTCAAACGCTGGCTGATCGCCTATGACTCCTGAGCTGCCCGTACTTCCCGGTCAACGATCTAGGGCGGCCGGCGCCTGATCGGCGCTGGACAGCACGGGCGTAGTCGCGGCCGACCGGGGTGAGGGTGATGTTCAGCTGCCTCGTGTCGCACGAGTCCCGTTCGGTCGTGACGCAGCCCCGCTGCACTCCGGAACGTGTGAGAGCGCAGCCAATTTGACTCCGCCGTGCAGAGCTACGCCCGGCGGTGATCAGTGCCGTGCCACCTTGATCGAGCCGAAGATCGCTCGCGCGCGGGCCCCGGATCCGGACAGCCCGAGCAGGAAGAACGTCGCCTCGTGCCGGTGCGTCCGGGAGGCCGAGAAGATCAGCACGCCGCTGAGGAGGCCGCCCTGTCCCGTGATCGACGACAGGCAGATCCGGGCGCCGCGGCGCACCCGGCAGCGGACGAAGTCCGCGGCGACCGACCTGGCCGCGTACTTCCCGGTGACCACCGTCAGGCCCGGCTGAGCCTGCTCGACGGCGGCGGCCGGGAACGGAGCCGGGCACGGCAGGCGGGCCGGCGGCCGGATCGCATCGATCAGCAGCAGCGAGCGCGGCACGAGCCCGGTTCCGCAGGTGGCCCACTGATTCTTGCGCTGCACGCTCCAGGAGCGCGGGACAGCGAACCGGACGCCGCCGGATCGGTGCCAGATCCAGCCGGCGGGCACCGGGCGGGCCTGACCGCGCCTCAGCACGACCGACAGCGGCGACCGGGTCAGCGTGGCCAGCACACGCCGGTGCAGCGGTCCGCTGGCCCCGACGCGCACGCCTAGTTCCGGCACCAGGTACCGCACGGAGCCCTGGCCGACGGCCACCGGCCGGCGGTCGGGTCACCCTGGGCTGGCGGGAGGCCGGCCGTTCTGGGGCACGTCAGGCATGGAACGCGGACTTGACACATGTCGATATCGGAATATGTTTGCGTCGTGGCCCGCTCTTCGACGACGTCGGATGTCTTCAACGCCATTGGCGATGTGCACCGCCGCGAGATCCTGGATGTGCTGATCGCAGGCGAGCAGACGGTCGGGGCGATCGTGGACGGCCTGTCGATGTCCCAGCCCCAGGTGTCAAAGCACCTACGGGTGCTCAGCGAGGTCGGACTCGTCCGGTGCCGGGCGGAAGGGCGGCACCGGCTGTACCGGCTGGAGCCAGCGCGGCTGGCGCCGTTTCACGAGTGGCTGGCCAAGTACGAGCGGGCGATGAACGACCGGATGGACCGGATGGACGACTACCTCAAAGAGCTGCAACGACAAGGAGAGCGGCAGTGACACCTCACCGGCATGGATCGGCAGTCATCGAATATCCGAGTGCTCTCGAGATCCTCACCACTCGAAAGTTCGACGCCCCGATCGACCTCGTCTTCGACGTATTGACGCAGCCGGAGCATGTGCGCAACTGGTTCGCTCCATTTGAGGACAAGATGACGGTGTGCTCGATCGACCTGCGCGTCGGGGGGACGTACCACATGGTCTTCGTGACCAGCGACGGAACCGAGTGCTCGTTTCGCGGCACCTACCTGGAGATCGAGCGGCCGACCCGGATCGTCGACACCTGGCTGTTCGAAGGCTGGCCGGATGCGGAGGCGGTCGAGACGGTAGACCTGCACGAGACCGACGGGGTGACCACCGTGAAGATGAACCTCGCGTTCCGTGACCAGGCTGGCCGTGACCACATGACCAGGACCGACGGCCAGGAAGACAGCTGGGACAAGATGGAGGACTACCTGAGGTCCCTGGCGGATCGGTTTTAGGTCAGCGAACTTCGGTGTACTCGCTGCGGTCCAGCCGCACGACCCCGGCGTGGTCGCTGCCCTTCGGCTCGGCGATGTCGGTGTACTGGCTGACGTCGGTGTACTGGCTACTGTCCAGCCGCACGACACCGAAGCCGCGCTCGGAGACCAGCTTGCGCAGGTGCCGCACCCCGCTCATGCCTGCGACCGCGAGAGCTATGACGGCGGCGAGGATCGAGCCGCCGAACAGCGCGAGCCCGCCGATGACGTGTCCCAGCACCATCATGACCAGTCCGGCCAGCAGCGCTACGGGCACGGCCGCCACCAGCAGTAGCGCGAGCAGCATCACGGCGATCACGGCCCGGCCGGACCGGTCCGGCGTCTGCTCTGCGGGCCAACTGGTCATCACGCTCACCCCTCAGGACCCCCGGGCTCTTCAAGGGCCCAGGCGGCCTAGTAATACGATATGTCGTGTCCAGGACAACGCGGTTCTCGATCAGAATCATCCCGCCGCCTTCCGGCGCGATGACCGTGGGCGGAGCGGCGCTCACTACGCTAGCCGGGGCCATCGCTCCGGCAGCGTTAAGGCCGGTGAATCGCAGCGTCAAGGGCGGTGAATCTGACCTGACCTGAGGTGTGCGCTTAGGCGAAGCCGGCGATGGACTCCCAGGCGGGCCCGGGCGGGGGCGCGTCCTCGCGGATGACGGAGCACTGGATGACGCCATAGGGCCGGTCCGCCGCGTAGAACACCTCACCGGGGTTCTCCAGCCCGAAAGGGGCCAGGTCAGCGAGGAAATGATGCTTGTTCGGGGCCGACAGCCTGATCTCGGCGACGTCGGGCTGCGCCGCCAGCACCGCGCGGCCCATCTCCCACAGGGTCTGCTGCAGCGCCAGGCTGTGCACCTCCGCGAAGCGCTCGATCATGATCTGCCGGGTCCGGGCATGAGCCCCGGCCCAGTCCGCCGAATCGGTCGCGTAGCGCCACCGTGCGGTCAGCGAGGTCGCCATGATGCGGTCGTGGGTCTCCGGCAGCGTGGTGTACGGGTCTTTCAGGAAGCCGGAGAATTCTGAGCCGGTCGACTTGAGCAGGACCAGATCCTTCAGGCCGGACACCACCCAGGCCTGCTGGCCGGGCCCCTCGCCCCGCACGGCCACCGACGTCGTCCGGACGTCCTGCCCGGCGCGGATGAAGGTGTGCGGATGGGCGGCGCCGGCCACGCTGGCTCGTTCCCACCGGTATTCCTCCACCTCGATCCGGGCCTCCCGGACCGACTCGATGTCGCCGACGAAGTGCCGCGCCAGGGCCAGCGCGTAGTCCTCGATCTGGCCGGAGCCCTTCTCGATGGCATAGGCGAAGCAGGTGTTCTTCTGGCTGTCGGTGGGCAGCACGTGGGCCTGGTCGCCGCGGATGTGGGCGTCGGCGAAGTCCCCGCGCAGCGAGGTGGAGACGTTGAGATCGCGGATCTCATGCCGGCTGCCGTCCCGGCTGATCCTGACGACCCGCGTCTCCGCCTTGCCGTACTGGTTCGGCCCCAGAACGATGGCCATCGCTAGCTCCCTCGGTACGTCGAGTAGGCGAACGGGCTGAGCAGCAGCGGCACGTGGTGGTGCCGCGCTTCGCCGCCGACCCGGAACGTGACGGTGACCTCGGGGAAGAAGGCCGGCTCGGTGCCCTGGCTGGCGAAGTAGGCGCCGGTGTCAAAAACCAGCCGGTAGATGCCCGGGGGGAGCACGGCCGGGCCCAGGTCGCGAGCCCGTCCGTCGGCGTCGGTGACGGACTGGCCGAGCGGCGGCTGGCCGGGCGGAGGCTGGCCGTCGCCTGGCCCGCGCTCGAGCCGGACGGCGACGCCGGCCGCGGGCAGGCCCCGCGCGGTGTCCAGCACATGGGTCGTGATCGCGCTGGTGGCAGCGGAGCCGGTCGCACCGGAGCCAGTCGCGCCGATGCGGGTGGCGCCGGCGCCGGTCGCATCGGGGCTACCGGAGCTCAACCCGCACCGCCGAGCAGCTTCCGGAGCCGGATGCGGTTGATCTGCTGCAATTCGGATCGCACGACTCCCCATTCCGTGTCGGGATCATTCTCCAGCCGCGCCGTGAGCAGGGCCAGCAACTCCCCGGCCGTCCGGCCGGTCGCACAGACCAGGTAGATGTGGCCGAACCGCCGCTCGTAGGCCGCGTTGCCGTCAGCGAGTGCCTGCATCGTCGCCGCCGCCGTCCCGGCCAGGCCCGGCCTGCTCCGCGCGGGACCAGCCGTCAGCGCCGCTGTCGTCCCGGGCGTCGCCTTGGCCGCCTCGCCCGCCGGTGCGCTCGCCGATCCGCGGATGGCCCGCCAGCGCGTCGCGCAGGTCGCCGGGCGCCAGGCCGGTGACTGCCGCATCGGAGCGCCCCAGCAGACCGGCCACCGAAGCGTAGGGCCGCCCGGCCGCGACGGCGTCCGCCCAGCGCGCCGATGAGCAGCAGTCCAGCAGCGCCTGCCGGGCCGCATCGGCGGGCAGGCCGTTGAACTCCGCGAGACGGGCCCGCTGCTCGTCCTCCGCTGGGCGTGCGGGCCGGTCGTTCATGATCCCAGGTTCTCGCGCCGGAGGGCATGCGGGCAATGCGGCGCGGCGGTGTCGCGGCGCTCACCTCGGCGGCGGCGGGCCGGCCCGCCCGCAGGCCGGCGGCCACCATCCGGCGGCGGCATCCGGCTGGCCCCTCGCACCGGTCACGTCCGGCCCGTTCCGGAGTCATCCGGCGGTCAGCCGGGCGGGCTCTTAACGGTGCCCATCACGGCGTACTGACAGCACGGCGTCCTGGACGACCGCACCTTCCCCGTCCGTACCTGATACGCCCACATGTGCTGGCCGGGACCCTGGTAGAACAGCCACGAGCCGCGGTCCGACCATGCCGTCACGGACAGCAGGAAGGCAGCGGGTGACGGGACGGCCACCGGCGGGCGCCGGCGGCCGGTCAGGTGCAGGACGAAGACCCGCGCCAGGCCGCGGCGGTCGGGCGGAACCACCGCTTCGGCGGCCAGCACCGGGCCCGAGTGCGCTATCGCGCTGACCGACCAGTAGCCCCCGTGACTCGGTACCCATCCGCTGGTGCCCGGCGGCGCCGCGAACGAGCGGAGCCTGCCGGTGACGACGTCAAAGACTCTCAGCATCCGGCAGGCGTCGTAACCGTAGTTACCCTCGTAGCTCAGGTTCTGCGCCGTGCCCTCAGCCCGGCAGCCGGTCTCGTAGGCGACCAGCCGCGCGCTGACCGCTAGGGCCTGGGCCCGGGACGAATACGGCAGCGCGGTCGGCACGGCGCCCGGATTCCAGAGCTGCAGCGGGCGGCCGTAACGCGCCGACAGCAGCAGTCCCGCATCCGTCCCGGCGATCAGCTGAGTGCCCGGAAGCAGCGTGACCGGCGGGCCGGCCTGCTCTGTGGCGATCGAGACCGGCCGCACCCTGACCGGGCCCGGCCGGTGCGGAAAGATGCTGTACTGGAGCCAGACGTGACCCGGCGTGGCGGACGGCGCGAAGGACAGCGTCCGGCCCAGCACCCGCGGCTGGCCTGGCCCGTCAACGGGAACGGCCAGGACCCTGCCGTCCCGGACGTAGACGAGCCAGCGGCCGGTCGGCATGAGCGGCTGGAATTCACCGGGATCGACACTGGGCGTGTAGGCCTGCCGGAGACGGCGGGTCCGCAAGTTGTCCAGGTAGATCCCGGGGGCCTGCCCGGGACCGACCGGCCACATCAGCACCGTCGAGTCCACGCTGCGCGGAATGCGGCCGGGAGCCGGCGCGCCGGCGGCATGGCTGGCGGCCGGCTTCGGGCCGGACCGGCCCGCTGGCGGCCGACGGGCCGGCGGCTGACTCACGCCGTGCAGGCCGGCGAAGGCGCCCAGCGCGCTGGCCAGCACGGCCGCCACCGCGAGGCCGGTCACGGCGTAGCGCCTGCGCTGGCGCCGCCGCGCCTCCTTGATCAGCGCCTCCGCCTCAGTACCGGAACCGGGAGCGGGCACCACCGTGCTGGCCTTCACTGCACCACTCCCCTACGGCACCTGCGCGATGATCTCGGCTAGTTCCTCTGGCCGGTATCCGTAACTGCGGGCCAGCGCGACCAGTTCTCGCGCCTTCACCACCACCGCGCTGCGCTGCGGCCCGACGCCGCTCACGGTCACGCCGCGGCCGCGGCGGAACTCGACGATCCCCTCATCCCGGAGGGTGCGCAGCCCGCGGAAGACGGTATTGGCGTTGACCCCGAGGACCGCGGCCAGATCCCGGGCGGGCGGCATCCGCTCGCCAGCAGCTATCTCGCCCTCGGCGATCGCCCGCCTGATCGCCGCCGCAACCTGCTCATGCAGCGGCACCGGACTCGAATGATCAATCTCAACTGTGGCATTAGTACTACTCACACTGGCATCATAACCTCATGGCGGGCAGCCGGTGGCCGTTCTGGCCCCGTGCCGCCGGCCAGGCCGCGGTCATAGACTCGGCCCAGCCAGGACCGGTTTGACCAGCCCGGAGCGGCCAGGACTGGCCAGGACCGGTCTGGTCGACCAGACCCGGCGGCCGGTACTTCGCCCGAGTTCCCGGAGGTGTCCATGCCGCCACGCCGGGGCACGCCCCACGTGCTGGCCGTCGCCCGCGGCGACGAGCCCGCTGACCTGCTGCTTACCGGCGGCCGGGTGTTCGTGCCCGGCACCCGGGAGTGGATCGACACCGACCTCGCGATCGTGGACGGGGTCGTGGCCGGCTGGGGACCACGCGAGGCCCGCGCGGTGGTCGATGTAGCAGGCGCCGCCCTGACGCCCGGGTTCATCGACGCTCACATGCACCTCGAATCGACGAAACTCTGGGTGGACGAATTCGTCCGGGCGGTCCTCCCCCATGGCACGACGGCGGTCGCGTCCGACCCGCACGAGATCGCCAATGTCTTCGGCGTCCGCGGTGTCGCGGCCCTGGCCGAGGCGGCGGCCGGGTTGCCGTTCACGTTCGGGATATGCGCGTCGAGCTGCGTTCCCGCTTCGCCCTTCGAGAGCCCCGGAGCACAGATCCACGCCGCGGAGGTGCGGGAACTGCTGGCGACCCGCGGCGCCCTGGGCGTCGCCGAGGTGATGAACTACCCCGGCGTGGTGGCCGGCGAGGCCGGGCTGCTGGACAAGATCGCGGCGGCCGGCGACCGGCGCGTCGATGGCCACGCGCCCGGGCTGAGCGGCCCCGCGCTGGACGCCTACCTGGCCGCGGGCGTCGAGTCCGACCATGAGTGCACCATGCTCGATGAGGCGCAGGAGAAGCGCCGGAAGGGCATGTGGATCTTCATCCGGCAGGGCTCGGCGAGCAAGAACCTGGCCGACCTCATCCCGACCGTGCTGCGTTACGGCACCGAGCGGATCGCGCTGTGCAGCGATGACCGGGAGCCCGACACGATCCTCCGCGACGGCCACCTGGACGACTGCATCCGGCTCGCGGTCGCGCAGGGCGTGCCGATCGAGGATGCCCTGGTGCTCGCCACGTCGAACCCGGCGCAGTACCACAACCTGGACCACCTGGGCTGGCTGGCGCCCGGCTACCAGGCGGACGTGCTCTGCTTCGACTCCCTGGACCGCCTGCTGCCCGCCCGGGTGTACCAGGCGGGCCGGCTCGTCGCCGAGAACGGCCAGGTCATCGCGGGCGCGGTGGCCGCCGTCGGGTCACCGGACTGGATGCGCGGATCCGTCCATCTGGCCACCCGGCCGGTACCGGAGGCCTTCCGGCTGGAGCCGCCGGCCGGCGGCCGGGCGCGGGTCATCGGCATCGAGCCGGACACGCTCACCACCCGTCACCTGGTCCTCGACGTGACCGACCCGGCCGCCGCCGTCGCGCGCATCGCCGTCGCCGAGCGCCACCTGCGGACCGGCCGGATCGGGCTCGGCTACGTAAGCGGCTTCGGGCTGACCCGCGGCGCGATCGCGTCCACCGTGGCCCATGACGCCCACAACTGCATGATCGTGGGCGCGGCCGGGCCGTCCGGGCCGGCCGAGATGGCCGTGGCGCTGACCCGGCTCGCCGAGCTCGGCGGCGGCCAGGTGGCGGTGCTCGACGGCCGCGTCATCGCCGAGGTCGCGCTGCCCATCGGCGGGCTGATGAGCGATCAGCCGGCCCGCGAGGTCGCCGCGTCGGTGGAGCACCTGGAGCGCATCGCGGCCGAGGCGCTCGGCGTCACCATCGGCGCCCCGTTCATGCACCTGAGCTTCCTTGGCCTGTCGGTTATCCCGCAGCTGCGGATCACCGACCTCGGGCTCGTCGACGTGGACAAGTTCGCGCTGACCTCGGTGACGCCGGGCTGACGCAGGCGCCCTGGGCCAGGCCGGCGCTGTCCCGGCCCAGCCGTCAATACCAGCCATAACGGGGCTCGCCGGGCTGGCCGCCCGGGGGGCCCGGCCGCTACCCGGTGGTGATGGCCGGCGTGGCCTCGCCCTCGGCCCGCACGGTTTTCCTGGCCAGCAGCCAGTAGATGAGGCCGCCGACGATCAGCCCGATGAAGACGCTGAAGTCCGAGCCGTCGTTCCGGCTCGACAGCGGGCCGACGTAGGACAGCGCGGTGGAGTTGAAGGCATTCAGCCACAGCGCGGCGGCGACGCCGCCGACGACCTGCGCGATGATGGCCGGCCAATGCACTCCGCCATTGCGGAAATACCGCCCGCCCCGCTCGTCCAGCAGCGCCTCGTGGTCATACCGGTTCTTGCGCAGCAGGCTGTCCACGAGGTAAATCGCGCACCACGGGCCGAGCCACAAGATGATGAACAGCAGGAAGCTGGCGAGCAGCCCGAAGAAGTTCGACGAGAACACCGCGTAAGCGGCGATCACGCCGCACACGACCGTGTCGATGCCCACGCAGTGGATCCGCTTCAGGCGCGGGATCAGGCTCTGCAGGGTAACTCCCGAGGAGTACAGGTCGAGGGTGTTGATCGCGAACAGCTGGACAATGGCGAAGATCAGGAACGGGACGACGAACCAGGTCTGGAATCCCGCCACCAGGCCGGTCGGCGAGTCCGCCGCGGCCGGCACGCCCGTCCCGACCGCGGCACCGAGGATCTCCAGCAGCGCCGACGGGATCGCGCCGCCGAGCGCGACGGCGAGCACGATCTGCCTCTTGTTGGAGGCGGCCGGCAGATAGCGCGAGTAGTCGTTGCCGTTCTCGGTCCAGCCCAGGCCGCCGGCCGAGATGACCAGCGCGAGGAACACCAGCAGCATGCCCCAGCTGGCACCGTGCGGGACCGCGTGCAGCTTCGCCTTGGATGCCGTGAGGATCGCCATCACCACGAACAGGATCACGAACGGGATGGCCAGCCAGCGGAGCACCTTCAGCACCGCGGCGTGCCCGAGCAGCGGCAGCACGGCCTGGATGGCCACCGCGACGATGATGAAGATGATCTTGGCGGCCGTGCCGGCGGTGAATCCGGCCTTGGCCATCAGCACGATCGCGGCGAAGACAATGAAGGCAATGCCCTCGATCTCGAACCCGACCTGGGTGACCCAGTTGAAGAAGGAGGGCAGCTTGTTGCCGAGCGGCCCGAACGGTGCCCGGCTGATCGCGAACGTGGTCGTCCCGGCCTGCGGTCCCTGCAGGCTGGCCAGGCCGGTCAGCAGGTAGAAGACGTTCCCGATCAGGATGATCAGGACCGCCTGGGCGAAGGACAGCCCGAGGAAGACCACCGCGATGGCGCCGTAGTACACGAACTCGACGTTCCAGACGGCGCCGGCCCACATCCAGAACAGGCCGCTCGGCTTACCCCACCGGCTGTCGGTCGGCACGTACTCGATGCCGCGCTGCTCGATCGTCGTGATGGGCGGCGCCCCCGTATCCGCACCCGTTATCGACTCGCTGATTCCCGTCATGGCCGGGCCTCCCTGCTCCTCGCCTCCCGGGGGCAGGTGCCACGGCTGCGACACCGCCGACTGCTTGCTGAGGCGGAGATTACTACCCGGCCTAGGCGAAAGGAAGGTTCGCCGACGTAACGACCCGGCGGCAAGTCGCGCCCCGGTCCGGGCCGGGCCCGGGCCGCCCGGTCCGGCGGCGCGGCCGCCGGCGACGGCCCGCGCGGGTGCCGTTTGGCGGCCACCGGGACCGCTGGGACGCATGCCACCAATCCGCGGGCCATACCCGCACCGAACCAGCGCACAAGACGAGCATCCCGGGGAATCCGCCGTCGTCCCGGGCCCTGCGGATACCGACTTCGGCACCGGCGCTGACACCGACTCCAGCGCCGGTGCCGAACCACCCCGGCGACGGCCCGGTTACGCCGGCGCTGCCGCCCGGACCAGCGGCTTTCTTCCCGCGGGCGGCCCGGGGCCGCCCCGCATTCTGGTGCTACTAGATGAGGCAAACGCCTCATGACCGGCCCCGGCCCCGGCGCTTACAGTCGCCCCAGACGAGCAGTAAACGCCAACGCTGGGAGATGAGACAGATGCCGAAGGTATCCAGGGAAAGTGCCGCCCACGTCGACGACTTCGGCGCGGCGCTGGACCGCCATGAGGACATCGAGGGCTACACCATTAACTTCCTGACCATTCGCCAGGATGCGGACCTGGCCCCGATGCTCAAGGGCCTGCCCGGTGACAGCTGCCAGTGCCCGCACTGGGGCTATGTCATCTCCGGCACGCTGACGTTCCGCTTCGCCGACCGCGAGGAAGTGTGCCAGGCGGGCGACGCGTTCTATGTCGGGCCGGGTCACACGCCGTCGGCCGCGGCCGGCACCGAGTACCTGCAGTTCAGCCCGGCCGCCGAACTGCAGGCGGTGACGGCGGCGATCGTGAAGAACATGCAGGCGATGCAGTCCGCCTAGGCGGACTCGAAGGTCCCCATCAGCCCGTGCTGGGTAGCGAACAGCGTGGCGGCCGCGCGGCTGGAGACGCCGAGCTTCGCATAGATGTGCTCGACGTGATTGCCCGCGGTCTTCGGCGAGACCACCAGGTGCTGGGCGATCTGCTTGTTCGAGTGACCCCGGGCCAGCAGCCCCAGCACTTCAACCTCGCGCGCGGTGAGCCCGCCGGGCCAGGCACGCCGGGCGGGCGCGCGATGGCCGGCCGCGCTCAGCACGGCGTCCACCGCGTCGCCGTCCAGCGGCCGGCCACGGCGTCGGCCCGCAGGGCGCGGGACGCCTGGCCGGGATCCAGCGGGAGCCGGTGCGGGCGCGGCTCGGTCATCGCGTGATAGGCGTCCGCGGCCGCCAGCAGCCGGTCCGGCGGCGTGAGCGAGGCGGCCGTCAGCCCGCGCGGGTACCCCGAGCCGTCCAGCCGCTCATGGTGCCGGGCGGCGATCTCGCGGCTGCTGCCGAGCGCGCTCACCCGGGCCAGCATGCGGTCCGTCAGGTAGGGGTGCAGGCGGACCCGCTCGGACTCGGCTTCCGTCAGCGGGCCCGGCTTGTCCCAGATCGCGTTGGAGACGCCCAGCCGGCCGAGGTCATGGATGAGCGCCGCGCGCCGCAGCGTGCTCACCTCGCCCGCTGACCCGCCCGAGGCCCGCGCGGCCTCGCTGACCAGGTTGGCTACCCCCCGCGAGTGGCCGGCCAGGTACGGGCTCTTCATGTCCACCAGGTCGGCCATGGCCTCCAGGACCTCGTCCAGGCCGGAGCCGGCCGCGCGGCGGGACAGCTCGGGCTCGGCATCGAGAATGGCGTCCCAGCCGGACGCCTGATCCAGGCCGTCCAGCAGTTCGGGCGCGTGGTCGCAGAACAGTTCCACGATCGCGGGATCGAACTGGCTCCCGGCGTGCTTGCGGGCGACGGCCCGGGCCGCATCGGCGCCGCGGCGGCGGCTGAACACCTCGACCGGGCTGGCCAGCTGCACCAGCCGCGCGGGCAGGCAGATCTGCTCACCGCGAAGATGGCTTGGATGACCCTTGCCGTCCCATTGCTCATAGGCCTGCTGGATCGCGACGCAGACCGCGTCGTCCAGGCCGATCTGGGCGGCGAACTGCGCGCCCAGGGTGGAGTGCGTGGTCATGAACGCGAACACCTGCTTCTGCCCGGCCAGCGGGAACACGGCCAGCCGCCGGGCGCGGGATACGCCGCTGCCGTGCGAGCTGACCCGCCGCAGGATGAACGAGATCATCCGGGCCGTGCTCATATCGAGCATCTCGAACCCGTCACCCTTCATGCTGATCTCGTCGCCGAACCATTTCGCTTGCTCGGCCGCGTCGGCATGACAGTAGACGTTCATCATCAGCCCGAGGTAATAGGTCGCCTCAAGCTCGCTGTCGCTGGCCCCGGCGAGACCGGCCAGCCGCAGCGCGATGACCGTCTGCCGCATGCAGTGCGCCATCGGCTGCCCGAGGCCCAGGTCAGCAGCGTAGGAAAGGGTCGCTACCAGCTCCGCGATCCTGACGCTGCCTGCCTGCGTCCCGACGGTCACAGGGGAAGTCTACGGGCGCAGGCCTGAGTTAGCCGGTGACGATCCCGCCAGCGCCGGCTGGCGGTCATGCCGTTCGCCGGGATCGGCTCGCCGCCCGGGCGATGAGCGCGCCCCAGGTCATCACCAGTACTCCGTAAATGCCCAGCGGGGCCGCGGCCGCGGGACCGAAGGCAGCGAGTGCGATCCCGCTGGCGACCGCGAAGTCCCGCATCGAGACGGTCAGCACGATGCCGGTCTTCACCGCGGGCTCCAGCCGCGAGCCAAGCAGCAGCCCGATCGCCGCCGAGGCGACGATCAGCACGACCAGGACTCCGGCCAGGGCCCAGTACGCGGCGGACAGGCGCACCTGGCCGGAAACGAGCCAGACCAGCACCACGACGGCGACGATGGCGAGCGCCTGGAAGCCGTCACCGGCGCGGCCCCCGGCCGCCGCGAGCCGCCGGAGCAGCAGGCCCGCCAGCAGCGGAACGCCGACCACCAGCGACAGGGTGATCAGGACGTGGACCGCGGACACGCCGTGGCCGCCGGCCAGCGCCAGGATGGGCCCGGCCACGGCCACGCAGATCAGCGTCGACGCCACCAGCAGCACGGCGGCGGCACCCGCGTCGCCCCCGGCGATCGCGGTGATCGCGACTGAGGCGACCTCCGCGGGCGCCACGCCCACCGCGAGTACCCCGTCCCGCAGCGCGGCGGGCCCGAGCAGCCGGCTGAGGGCGAAGGCCAGCAGGGGCAGCACCGCCGCGGCCGCGAGCACGGCGATCCCGAGCCGGGGGGCCAGCGCCCGCAGCCGGCTCGCCGCCCCGCCCGGAACCGTGATGGCACTGGCGAAGACGAGGACGGCCAGCACCACATCGATCGCCTGATGACGGTCCAGCAGCCGCGCCGGTCCCGGTGCCGCCCAGCCGAGGACGGCCGCGGCGAGCACCAGGGGGAGGATCATCCGCTCAAGGAGATCCCTGGTCGCGCGAATGGGCGGCTCCGATCGGCTCGTTGCTGGCGTGGCCCGGGCGGCGGCAGTCAGCCCGCAGCATCCGTTCTAAAAAATGGCTGTCGCTCCTGCCGGTGGCCGGTACCTGCGGGGGTCCGTGAATTCGCGCCGGAAGGGGCCATGGCCGTCGCTCATGTCCGCTGGCCGCCCGCCCGGAGGTCCGTGAATTCGCGCCGGAAGGGGGCCGGGACGGCCGCATCCGGCCGGTCGATCTCGCGGGCCAGGCGGTGCCCGTCGAAGACCGCTTCCGAGATCATCCGGGGTGCCGCCGCGTCACCGATCAGGTACACGGCGCGGATCTGCGCCCGGTCCAGGGCGGCGCGGTCCCGGGTCAGTTCCCGGTACAGCCGGTCATCCGACGCCTGCTGCGTGACCAGCACGATCCCGTCGCAGCCGGCCGACCACGGGTCGCCGTGCTCGTCCTGACCGCGCACTGACCCGGCGCCGATGCCGGTGATCGTGACGCCGCGCAGGACGCGGATACCGCGGCGATGCAGGCTGGCGCGGAGCATCCCGCCCTCCAGGGTCTCGTCGGAGACCGGCGACAGCACCGGGAACGTGGTCACCACGCGCACGCTGAAACCCTCGCCGGCCAGCAGTTCGGCCATCCCCGGCGCGACGTAATAGCCGTCGGTGTCGTAAACGATCACGCTGCGGCCAGGCGGCCGCTTCCCCGCCGCGACCTGCTCGGGCGTCAGCACGTATGGCAGGCCAGGGTCGGCGCCGGAGATCCGGTCCTGGTTGCCCGGCTGCACGCCGTCGCCGCGCCACGCCGACCCGGTGGCGATCACCACCAGGCTGGCTCCGTAGCCGAGAATCTCCGCCGCCGTCATCCGGTGCCCGGTGATGACCGTGACGCCCGGCAGCTTGTCCAGCTGGATCGCCCGCCAGTCGACGATCCGGCCCCAGTCGCCGAGCGTCGGGAGCCGCCGGGTCCAGCGCAGCCGGCCGCCGATCTCGGCCTCCGCCTCGACCAGGTGGACGGCCGTGAAGCCGCGCTTGCCCAGCACGATCGCGCATTCCAGGCCCGCCGGGCCCGCTCCCACGACCAGCACGGGCTCCCCGGCGCTGGCCGCCGGGGCGAAGACCTCGGGGTGCCAGCCGCGGCGGTATTCCTCCCCCGCCGTCGCGTTCTGCACGCAGCCGACGTGACGGAATGCCTCTTCGCGCAGGATGCAGACGTTGGAGCCGGTGCACTCGCGGATCTCGTCGAGCCGCCCATCGGCGATCTTGCGGGGCAGGAACGGGTCGGCGATCGCCTGCCGGGCCGCGCCGATCAGGTCAACCGCGCCGGACCTGACGGCGTCGGCCATCAGGTCCGGGCTGGAGTAGCGGCCGACGGCGACGATCGGCTTCGAGGTGGCCTCGCGGACCCGATGAGTCCACGGCCGCTGGCTGCCCTCCGGGTAGTAGCGGGAGGTACCTGAGTCTTCCGGCCAGGAGCCGACGTTGACGTCCCACAGATCGACCAGGTGGTCCGCCATCGCCACCAGCTCGAGCATCTCGTCCACCTCGATGCCGGGCAGCCCGTCGGCGCCGTGCACGGCGATGCGGGTGGCCACCGCGCAGTCCGCGCCGACCGCCGCGCGCACCGCCGCCAGCGTCTCCAGCCAGAACCTGGCCCGGCCGGCCAGGGTGCCGCCGTAGCCGTCGGTCCGCCGGTTGGTGGCGGGCGACAGGAACTGGGTCACCAGGTACCCGTGCGCGCCGTAGACGTAGACGATGTCGAAGCCGGCGCCGGCCGCGCGCCGGGCGGCCTGCGCCCAGTCCCGCTGGACCCGGGTGATATCGGCGGCCGTCATTTCCTTGGCCAGGGACCCGAACTGGACCTCGGACGCCCGCTGGGTCGGCGCCAGCCGGGCCAGCCGGGACGCCCCGTTGACGCTGAGCCCGCCGCCGTGGAACAACTCCAGGCCGGCCAGCGCTCCGTGGGCGTGCACCGCGTCGGCGGTCAGCGCCAGCGCGGCCGCATCGGCGTCGTCCCAGATGTCGGCGGCGACCGCGGGTACCTCGTCGGAGTCACGGGACACCGGCGCGTACTCCACGCACACCCCGCCCCAGCCGCCCTCGGCCTTGATCGCGCGGAACGCGGCCTGGGTCCTGGGCTGGTGACTGCCGAATCCGGACGCGTGCGGCACCTGGTAGAAGCGGTTGGGCAGCGTCTTCGGCCCGATCCTGACCGGCTCGAACAAGATCGCGTGCCGTGGGTCCATTCCGTCATCCTGCCAGTTCGCGCCGCACGTTATCGTTCCGCTTATCGCCAGTCCCATCGCTCCGGGCTAGCCTGGGGTAATGCGGTTTCTCGCGGTTATCGGCGGTGAGCTGATGGGCGCCGACGAGCGCAGCGACTGGGGCCTGCTCGAAGCCCTGGTCGCCGCGAATAGCCCGGCGGCGATCGAGGTGCGAGTGATGGCCCTGGTCAACAGTCCCCGCACGTCGCTGTTCTGGATGCCGCTGGGCCGTGCCGTCGGCGCCCGCGCGGGGTCGGGCGGGAGCGGGCCGTCCGGAAGCTACAACCCGTCCGACAGCGCCCGCCAGCGCCTGGACCGGGCCCTGATGCACCTGCGCGGGCTCGGGCTGCGGGCCACTGGTGACATCGAGCCGGGAGACGCGTACCAGGCCGTGCGCCGGGAAGTCGCGCGAGGTGACTATGACCGGGTGCTGTTCCTCGTCTTCGACCGGCCCTCCTGGCAGAGCCGCCTGGCGGGCCGCAGCGTAGTGGCCCGGCTGCGTCACGCCCTGGACATTCCGGTAGATCTTCCCGGGCACGCGGATATCCGGCCGCCGCTGTCCTGACCGGCTGATCACCGCGGCCGCCCGCGGGGGCCGGCTGACCTTACTGTGGTCCCGGAGGTGGCGGCATGACGCACCGAAGCGACCCCGGCACTGAGCCCGTACCCCGGCCCGCGCCCGGTACCGCGGTGTTCGCCGCGCCGGTCACGACGGCCGAGCGGCTCGCGGACGGATCGCTGGTGCTGCGCTCGGGGATGCCGCTGCAGCCCTACGGAACCAGCATGGCCGGGCTGTTCCGGGCCGCCGCCGATGCGCATCCGGACCGGGTGCTGGTCGCGCAGCGGGACGCGGACGGCTGGCGGAAGGTGACCTACCAGGAGGCGCGGAGCCGGGTCGACGGGCTGGCCCAGGGACTGCTCGATCGCGGCTGCGCCGCCGCGGCCCCGGTGATGATCTTGTCAGGTAACTCGGCCGAGCACCTGCTGCTGACGCTGGCCTGCTACACCATCGGCGTGCCCGCGGTGCCGGTCAGTACCGCCTACTCGCTGCTGGCCAGTGACCACGCGGTGCTGCGGGCGATGACGGACCTGACCGGCCCCGCCGTCGTCTTCGCCGACGACGGCGACGCGTACGCCGCCGCGCTGCAGGCCGCGGCCGGCCCAGGGGCGGGCGGAGCCAGGGCCGGCCGTGCCGGCGCCGCGGTCATCACCATGTCCGGGCGGGCCGGCGACCGCCGCGGGATGGCGTTCGGCGACCTGGCCGGCACCCCGGTGACCAGCCAGGTCGCCGAACGCGCCGCCGCGGTCGGTCCCGGCACGGTGGCCAAGATCCTCTTCACCTCGGGATCAACGGGCCGCCCGAAGGGCGTGCTCAACACGCACCGGATGATGTGCGCCAATCAGCAGATGATCCGGCAGGCGTGGCCGTTCCTGGGGCAGGAACCGCCGGTGCTGCTGGACTGGCTGCCGTGGAGTCATACCTTCGGCGGGAATCACAACGTCAACCAGGTCATCGCGAACGCGGGCACGCTGTGGATCGACGACGGCCTGGCCCCCGGCCTGATCGAGCGGACCGTGCGCAATCTCGCTGACGTGAGCCCGACGGTGTACTACAACGTCCCGGCGGGCTACGCCGCGCTGCTGCCGTTCCTGGAGCGCGACCGTGATCTCGCCGCGGCGTTCTTCGCCCGGCTGCGGCTGGTGTTCTTCGCCGGGGCGGCGCTGCCGCAGCGGCTCTGGGACACGATCGGGGAACTCGCCGCGTCGGTCGGCTCGGCGGCGCCGATGACGACGTCGTGGGGCTGCACCGAGACCGCGCCGGCCGCCACCGCCGCGCATTTCGCGGCCGGGAGCGCCGACTGCATCGGCGTGCCGCTGCCCGGCGTCGAGATCAAGCTCGCGCCGGCCGGCGACCGGCTGGAGATCCGGGTCAGGGGACCGAATGTGACCCCGGGTTACGCGGGCCGCCCGGACCTGACCGAGGCCGCGTTCGACTCCGGCGGCTTCTACCGGACCGGCGACGCCGTGACGATGGTCGACGGGGATGACCCGAACGCGGGACTGCGCTTCGACGGCCGGATCGCGGAGGACTTCAAGCTGGCCACCGGTACCTGGGTGCGGGTCGGCACGCTCCGCCCGGCGCTGCTCTCGGCGAGCGGCGGCCTGCTGCAGGACGCCGTGCTGACCGGCCAGGACGCCGGCTTCATCGGCGCGCTTGGCTGGCTCAGCCCGCAGCGGGCCGCGCAGGTCGCGGGCGTCAGCGCCGGCGTCCCGGCGGCCGGCCCCGCCGCGCTGGCCGCCGATCCGGCCGTCCGGGCCGCCGCGGCCGGATCGCTGGACCGCTATAACGCGCGCCGCACCGGCACGTCGCAGCGGATCCGGCGGCTCCTGCTGCTGGCCGAGCCGCCGTCGCTGGCCGACGGGGAGATCACGGACAAGGGCTACGTGAACCAGCGTGCCGTGCTGCGACGGCGGGCCGGACTGGTCGCGGCGCTGCACGCCGCGGAGCCGCCGCCGGAGGTCATCTGCTGGCCGGACGGGCCGCTCGCCGGGTGATCGCGGCCGCGGGCCGGCGAGCTGTTTCGCGGGGGCTCGCGCGACGGCGGCCGGGCCGGCCTGCCAGCATGGGGTCATGCACCTACCTGTCATGCCGCCGGTGGCGCCGATGCTCGCCAAGGCGGTCAAGGAGATTCCCCGGGGCCCGCTCAGCTACGAGCCGAAGTGGGACGGCTTCCGGTCGGTCATCTTCAGGGACGGCGGCGAAGTCGAGATCGGCAGCCGCAACGAGCGGCCGATGACCCGGTATTTCCCCGAGGTCGTGGCGGCCGTCCTGGCCAACCTGCCCGATCGGTGCGTGATCGACGGAGAGATCATCATCCCCAGCTCCGACGGACGGCGGCTTGACTTTGAGGCGCTGCTGCAGCGCGTGCACCCGGCCGACAGCCGGGTCCGGCTGCTGGCCGAGCAGACGCCGGCCTTGTTTGTCGCCTTCGACCTGCTCGCGGCGGGTGACGTCGACTACACCGCCCGCCCGTTCACGGAGCGCCGGGCGGCCCTGGCGGAGGTGCTGGCCGGCGCCCGGCCGCCGATCCACCTCACCCCGGTGACCACCGACATCGAGCTGGCCGGGCAATGGTTCCGGCAGTTCGAGGGGGCCGGGCTGGACGGGGTGATCGCCAAGCCACTGGACGAGTCCTACCAGCAGGACAAGCGGGTCATGTTCAAGGTGAAGCACGAGCGGACGGCCGACTGCGTGGTGGCCGGCTACCGGCTGCACAAGAGCGGGCCGGACGCGGTCGGGTCACTGCTGCTCGGCCTCTACAACGATGCTGGCCAGCTCGCCAGCGTGGGCGTTATCGGGGCATTCGGGATGGCCCGGCGACGCGAGCTCTTCACCGAGCTGCAGCCGCTGGTCACCAGCTTCGATGATCACCCGTGGAGCTGGGCCAAGAAGGAAGCCGGCGTCCGCGGCCCCCGCGAGGCGGAGACCAGCCGCTGGAACGCCGGCAAGGACCTCTCGTTCATCCCGCTGCGCCCGGAACGGGTGGTCGAGGTCCGCTACGAGCACATGGAGGGCACCCGCTTCCGGCACACCGCCCAGTTCGCCCGATGGCGCCCGGACCGCGAGCCGCGGTCCTGCGGCTTCGCCCAGCTGGAGGAGCCGGTGAGCTTTAACCTCGCCGACGTCCTCGGGTCGCCGGCATGACCGCGGCGGCTGACCTGCTCAGCCTGTTCCCGGCCGGCACCTCGCAGGACGGCGACGGCATGCTGCGGGTGGGCGGGTGCCGGCTGGATGAGCTGGCCGCCGAGCACGGCACGCCGACGCTGGTGGTGGACGAGGGCGCGGTGCGGCAGCAGGCCCGTGACTACCGGCAGCAGCTGGCCGCCCGGTGGCCGGATTCCCAGGTGGCCTTCGCGTCCAAGGCGTTCCCCTGCACGGCCGCGCAGCGGCTGATGGTGTCCGAGGGGCTGTGGCTGGACGTGGCCGGCGGCGGGGAGATCGTCACCGCGCTCGCGGCCGACGCCGATCCGGCCACCCTGATCATGCACGGCAACGCCAAGACCACCGAGGAGATCGAGCTGGCCGTCAGCTCCGGGGTGGGCACCGTGGTCGTCGACAACTTCGACGACATCAGCCGACTGGAGGCCGCGGTGCCGGCCGGCCGGGTGCAGGGCTGCCTGGTCCGGGTGATCCCGGGCGTGGAGAGCTCGACCTACCCGGCGTATGCGACCGGGCATGCGGGCTCGAAGTTCGGGCTGGCGCCGGCGGTGGCCAGGCAGGCCATCGCCCGGATCGAGCTGGCCGGCCGGCTGCGCATGGACGGCCTGCACACGCACGTCGGATCCCAGATCCTGCGTGCGGAGGAGCTGGCCGCCGCGGTCGCGCCGCTGGCGGCGCTCGGCGATTACCCCGTCTACGACCTCGGCGGCGGCCTGGGCTGCCGGTACACCTATTCCGATCACCCGCCCACCCTGGCTGATTACCTCGACACCCTGATCGGGGCGGCCCGGGAGCACCTGCCGGCCGGGGCCCGGATCCTGATCGAGCCCGGGCGCAGCCTGGTGGCACCCAGCGCCGTCACCGTGTACCGGGTCACCACGGTCAAGCGGGGGCCGACGACATTCGTCGCCGTCGACGGGGGCATGGGCGACAACCTGGAGGTAGCGCTCGTCGGCCAGCGGTTCGAGGCCACGATCGCCGGCCGGGTCGGCGGCGGGGAGCAGGTCACCGTGGTCGGCCTGGCACTGCGAGTCGGGCGACGTCATCAGCGAGGGGGTGGCGCTCCGCGATCCGCAGGTCGGTGACCTGCTGGTCGTCCCGGTGACCGGGGCGTACTGCTACACCATGTCGAACAATTACAACGGCGCCCGCCGGATCCCGGTGGTCTTCGCCGACGGCGGCGGGGCCCGGCTGGTGGTCCGCCGCGAGCGCTGGGACGAGCTGCTGGCCAGGGACGTCTGATTGCCTGGCCGCGGTCAGGGCAGCTCGGCGGCGCTCAGAGCAGCTCCACGATGAGGGCGGCGGCCCGGGCCGCGCCGTCCGTGGCCACCGGCAGGTAGTCGACCGGCCGGGAGATCTCGGCCACGATCGCGTCGGCGATCTGGTCCGGGTCCGTCTGGCGGTAATCCATCCGGCGACCGGCCCGGTACCGTTCAAGCCGGTGCCGGACGTGGTACTGCTGCTCGAAATGGCTGGCCAGCGGGAAGTAGAGGAACGGCTTGCGGGCGGCGACCAGCTCCATGGTGGTGGTCAGCCCGCCCTGCACGATCGCCACGTCGGCGGCCGCCAGGTGGCGGTGCAGATCGGGCACGTAGCCGCGTACCTCAAGCCCGTCGTGCACGGGCAGCCCGGCCGGATCGATCCGCGGCCCGGCCACGGCGGTCATCTGCAGGTCGCCGATCTGCTTGCGGGCCAGCGGGAACGCCTCGATCACCTTTCTGAGCAGGGCCTCCCCGACGCCGGAACCGCCGACGGTGGCGACGGCGGTGGGCGCACCCGCGGATCCGGCCGCAGCGGCCGCGGCCGGGCCGGAGCCAGTGACGTATCCGGCGAAGTCGTAGTGCTCCTCGGTCCAGGCCCGGATCGAGGGCAGTCCCGGGCCGAACGCGGCCGGAACGATATCGTCCGGGTCGCCGACGAAGATCGACCGGTCGCGGACCCGCCTGAAGCGCGCGATGTGCTCGATCATCTCCGCGTTGTAGTCGGCCGCGAGCATGGCCTCGTGCTCGCCGCCATCGGGCATGGGCAGCCAGCCGACGAAGTCGGTCATCCAGACATAGGCGGCCCGCTTGAGCTCGGGGTTCTCATGCCAGAAGTAGTCCAGGTCCCACGACTCGTCGCCGATGATCAGGTCGTAGTCGCCCGATTCGACGACATCCTGCAGCACCGAGAAATTGGCCAGCAGGATCTCGTCCATCCGCCGCACGGCCTGGAACGCATGCAGGTCGTGCTCGCCAGCCTCATCCTCGATGTGGGCGGACTCGCTGGCCAGGTAGGACGATGCCGGGTGCACGCGCTCACCGCTATCGGCCAGCACCCTGGTCACCGGGTGCTGGGCCAGCCAGTCGACCTGCACGCGGTCGTCCAGCTTGCGCAGCTCGCGGGCGATGGCGACGTCTCGCCGGGCGTGACCAAGCCCGATTGGCGAGGAAACGTAGAGAATCTTCCTCGGCCGGTTCAGCGAGCGCGTCCAGGTCGTGCGGCGCCCGGCGCGCTCGGCGGGCGGGCTGACCCGGTCGATGAAGTCGAGCATCGCCCGGTTGACCACGACCGGCTCGCGTACCTGGGGGCAGTGGCCGGCGCCGTTGATGAGCAGCAGGTCACCGCCGGTCAGGTCGGCGATCTCCGCGCTTTGCTGCGAGGGAATGATGGCGTCGTCGGTGCCGTGAATCAGCAGCACGGGGCAGCGGATGGCCTTGATCTGCGCCACCAGCTCGGCCGGTGATGGCGCCCACGGCGGCGCCAGCACGGTCGCGATCAGCACCTCCGGGTCGGTCTCCAGCGCCCAGCCGGTGGCATCCTCGATCGGCTTGGTGGAGTGCGGTTCCGGGAAGACCGTGCCCCAGAAGAATTCCAGGAACTTCCGGTAGTCGCGCCGCCAGACGTGCTGGTTGTACAGCGCCCATCCCTGGGCGTCGTCGCCCGGCTCGTCGGTGAATGGGTTGCCCGCGTTCTCGGCCTCGGGCGCTGGCTCCGGCTCGGTGCTGAGCGAGTCGATGCTCGGGGCGACCAGGACGGCGCCGAGCACCCGGTCCGGGTGCGAGGCGGCCAGCGAGACGGCCCGCGGGCCGCCCAGCGACATCCCCGCGATGACCGCGCGATCGGTGCCGGTCGCGTCGAGGACGGCCACCGCATCGGCCACGTACTCGCCGACGGCGTAGGCGGCCGGATCCGTCGGCCGGCCGGAGCGGCCGTTACCCCGGCCGTCCATGGTGATGACCCGGTGCCGCCGGGCGAGCACCGGAACCTGGAACTTCCAGTGCCCGGCGTGCACGATCGACCAGGTCGGCAGCAGCAGGACCGTCGGAGCGTTCTCTTCGCCGTAGATGTCATAGGTCACCCGCACACCGTCGCGGCGGATGACGCCCTGCTGGTCCGGCTGGCGTGCTCGCATCGGACTGTCCTTTCTCTCTTCGTGTCAGGACGCCGCGGCCCCGGCATCAGGCCGGACGCCGCGGTCGCGGGCCGGTCACCGCGGCCAGCGGCCGGCGGCCACGGCCGGTACACACCCCAGCCGTGGCCGCTTCCAGCCGCTGGCCGCTTCCGGCCGTGGCCGCATCCGGCCGTGGTCGCATCCGGCCGTGGCGCTGCTACGGCCGTGCCTCGTAGACGATGTTGAACGGCGTCTCGGTCGCCCGGCGGAACCTGGTGAAGCCGGCGTCTGTCGCGACCCGGCGAATCGCCGCCTCGCCCGCCTGCGCGCCGAGCGCATAACCGCCTGGCTGCGACAGCGCGTTCGGGATGCAGAGCTGCGCGGAGAAGTTGTAGTAGATCCGGCCGACCGGGTTGAGATTGCCGGGCACGTCATCGGCGGCGGCCGGTTCGACCACCATCCAGGTCCCGTTGTCGGCCAGCGCCTGGCGGATGTGCTTCGCCGCGGACAGCGGATCGCCCATGTCGTGCAGGCAGTCGAAGGTGGTGATCAGGTCGTAGTCCGATCCGGAGAACCCGGCCGCCGAGGCCACCTCGAACTGCACCCGGTCGGAGACGCCCGCGTCGGCCGCCCGCTTGCGGGCCAGCTCGATCGAGCGCTCGTGGTAGTCCGACCCGATAAAGCTTGATTCCGGGTACGCCTGGCCGAGCAGCACCGTCGATGCCCCGAGCCCGCAGCCCAGGTCGGCGCCCTTCGCGCCGGCCCGCAGCTTCTCGACCACGCCGTCCAGGGCCGGCAGCCAGGACGGCACCAGGTTCGCGACATAGCCGGGCCGGAAGAACTGCTCGCAGCCGGTGAACACGTCCTCGTCATGCTCATGCCAGCCCATTCCGTCGCCGGACCTGAACGCGGCGGTGATCCGGTCGTTCGCCTTCAGCGTGCCGAGGGCCAGCACGAACGCGCCCGGCATGTAGACCCCGCCGTCCGGATTGGTCAGCGCGAACGCCTGCTCCTCGGTCAGCGAGTAGGTGTCATTCGCCGCGTCGTAGTGCACGTAGCCGCCCGCCGCCTGGCCGCGGAGCCACTCCGCGATGTAGCGGGGATTGGTCTCGGTGCGCCGGGCGAGCTCGTCGGCCGTCGCCGGGCCCTCGGCCAGCGCGTGGAAGAGGCCGAGCCGGTGCCCGATCACGATGCCGCCCGCGGCTATCGTGGCGCCGAGGTCCGATACGAAGCGGCCCAGGAACTCGTTCAGCTTGCCCTCATCGATGGCCATGTGTCCTCCCTTGGTCGTGGCCGGACCACCCGGCCACCGGGATAGTCCCGCGGCACATTGCAAGGCCATTGCAAGCCCATTGCAGCCTGATGCGTGGTCGTGGTGCTTTCAGGGCGGAATTGCCATCGGCCCGGGGTCAGCCGAGTGCCGTCGCCGCCTCCCGCGCGATACGCGGCAAGCCGTGGCGACGGCCCAGGTCAGCGGCGCGGCGCCAGGACACGGCGGCCTCCCCGGCTAGGCCGAGCGACGCGGCGGCACGGCCATCCACGAGCGACGCGGCGGCCAGCGGCGCCACCCACGGCACCCGGGCGGCAGCCTGCAGCAACGGCGCCAGCGTGGCCCGGGCGAGCTCCGGCTCGCCGCGCGCCAGCCGGGCGCGCGCTACCGCGAGGTAGCAGCCGTCCGCGGTCAGGAACGCCGAGCCATCGGGGGCGCTGATCCCGTCGAGCAGCGCCGCCGCCTCACCCAGGATCGCCGTCGAGCCGGTCGCCTCGGCGAGCGGCGCCAGGCAGCGCAGCCGGATGGCCTCGGCGCCGTCTTGCGAGGCGGCCACCCGGGCCCGGTCCAGCACCGTGACGGCACTCATCGACGGCGCCCGCCTCCAGCAGCGTCGTCCCCAGCGCCGCGCCCGCCGCCGCCGTGGTCCAGACGTGCGGTGCCGCCTCGCTCAGGGCCACGGCGCGCCGGCCGATGCCGATGGCCTCGTCGTAGCGACCCTGCAGCCGGGCCACCGCGCCGAGCACGGCGACATGCCAGCCTGCGTGCGCCCCGTAACCACTGCGGCGATGAACCTCCAGGGCCGCTTCGATGCGGGCGACCGCGCCCGGCCAGTCGCCGGCCGCGAGGGCCGGGAACGCCGACTCGAACAGCACCCAGTGCAGCCGGTAGAGATCGCCGAGGCGGCGCACCAGCGGCTCGAGCTCGTCCAGCACCGGCACCAGCGGGCCGATCTCGCCGAGATAGGCGAGTGATGTCTTCTGCCCGTCCAGGGCGGCGGCCAGCGCCTCGGGATCTCCCGCGGCCCGCGCCGCGCGGACCGCCATCCGGCCCTGCTCAACGGCCTCGCCGAAGTGCAGCCGGTGCGTCGCGAGGATAGCGAGCCGGGCCCGCAGGTTCGCCTCCATGGCCCGGTCCGAGAGCGCGGCGGCGATCGAGAGACCGCGCTCCAGCGGATCGACCGCGTCCGCGACCGGCCGTCCGCGCGCTACCCGGGAATCCCCGCCGAGGGCCAGCAGCCCCGTCATCTGCAGCCGCCGGTCGCCCGAGTCGCGGGACAGGCTGACCGCGGCCTCGATGTCGGCCACCGACGCGTCGAACTCGACCAGCGCCTCCCGGGCCCGGCCGCGGGTCAGCAGCGCCCTGGCCTGCACCTCACGGTCACCGCTGCGGACCGCGGCGTCCAGGCTCCGGGTGAGCAACTCGACCGCGTCGGCGGCGGCCGCCCGGCTGAGCGCCCCTTCACCGGCGAGCAGCCACCCGCGTGCCGCCCGCGGCCAGTCCTGCGCCGCCGCCGCGTGCGCGGCCATCGTCTCGGGCTTGCGCGTTAGCAGGTCAGCTGCGTGGCGGTGATACGCCTGCCGGGTCGGTGCCGGGGTCGTCGCGTACAGCACCTCACGGACCAGATCGTTGGCGAACTCGTAGTCCCGATCGGCCACGACGAGCAGCCGGGCCGCCAGCGCGCCCGCGCACGCGGCGATCGCGGCCTGCGGGGCCTCCCCCAGCAAGCCGGCCACCGTAGCCGGATCGAACGATGCTCCCAGCACCGCGGCGGCCCGCAGCGCCGCCTCGACGGCCGGGCCGGCCCGCCGTACCCGGGCGAGGACCGCTTCCTCCAGCGATTCCGGCACGCCGGTGTGGCCGGCCGCGAGCGAGCGCAGCGTCTCGACCACGAACAGCGTGTGCCCGCGGGTGCGGCTGACGATCGATTCGGTCTGGTCCGCCTGCCCGGCGGCCGCGGCCAGGGTGGCGACCGCATCGGCGGGCAGCGGCCCGAGGTCCATCCGGTCCGAGACGGCGGCCAGCGAATCGACGACCTCGGCGCCCTCTTCGGCGCGCACCGTCGCGATGACGAGCAGCTGGCTGCGCGGCGCGTGCCTGGCCAGGTAGTGCAGCAACTCGACCGTCGCCCGGCCGGCGTTCTGCAGGTCATCGAGGCTGAGCAGCACGGGGCCACGGTCGGCGAGAGCACGGATGAACGCGGTGACCGCCTCGAACCCGCGACGCCGCTCGATGTCGGCGGTGTCCTGGCGGGCGGCGGGCAGCGGGCCGAGCAGTTCCGCGACCTCGGGCACCAGCCGGGCCAGCACCGGGGCGTGGCCGCCGGCCAGATCCTGCATCCGGGCGGGCGGCATCGCGCGGACCACGGCCGCGATCGCATCGGCGAACGGCTGCAGGAACAGGGACCGCTCGGTTTCGTAGCAGCGCGCCGCGAGGACGGTGCCTCCGGTCGTGGCCGCGATCCGGGTCAGCTGGCCGGCCAGCCGCGTCTTGCCGATCCCGGCCTCACCGCTGACCAGGATGAGTGCCGGGTGGCCGGCCGCCGCGTCATTCCAGGCCGCCCGCAGCCGGTTCAGCTCGGCGGCCCGGCCCGGCAGATCAGGCGGGACGGCGCGGCCGCGCGTCGCGGTACCGCCCGGCGCGGCACCGCCGGGCACCGCGGCACCGCCGGGCGGGAGTTCCTGCTCGCGGAGCACGGCAAGGTGCAGCTGCTGAGTCTGTGCCGCCGGGTCGGCGCCGAGCTCCTCGGCGAGGAGGTCACGCAGCTCGGCGTAGGTGGCCAGGGCCCGGGCGGGCTCGCCGCCCGCGGCCAGCCCGCGCATCAGCGCCCGCCGGGCCCGCTCGTCGTAGGGGTCGTCGGATACCGCCGCCACGGCGGCGGCCGCGGCGGCGGACGGGTCGCCCGCGGCGAGCGCCGCCTCCGCGAGAACGTGCCGCACCCGCCGCAGCAGCTCGGCCTGCTCAGCGCGGGCAGGCTGGGCCCACTCGGCGTCGGGCTCATCTTCCAGGACCAGGCCGGCCGCCAGCACGTCAAGCCCGCGGGTGGCCGCGGCGACGGCGAGGGCCGGCTCGGCCGTGGCCAGCCGCCGCTCCGCCTCGTCTGCCCAGCGGCCCGCCTCGTCCAGATCGACCTGGACCGCGGGCGGCGGGCCCAGCCGGTAGCCGGTCCGGCCGCCGTGGATGGCATCGGCCCCGAGGATGCGGCGCAGCCGGCTGACGAACGTCGCGATGTTCTCCGCCGGGCCGGCCGGCGGCGCGGCACCCCACAGCACCTCCGCGATCCGGTCGGCCGTCACGGTCCGGGGACGCTCGACCGCCAGCAGCTTGAGCAGCGTGCGGGCCTTGCGGCTGCCGAGATCAGGGCCGGCCACCGGGGTACCGCCGCAGGCGACCGCGAAGGTGCCGACCAGCCGAAGCTGCGCACCGTCCGGCGCCCCGCCGCTGTCAGGGGTTGTCATCCGCACCTCCCCTGCTGACAGCATCTACCTGTCTGGACTTCCTTGTACCACAGCGACGGATCCCCCTGATGCTTCATGCGGGCCGGACGCCGTCCGCCATCGGCTCGCGCGCCTGCCTCCCGGGCCCGCGCTGTCCCGGACCGAGGTCGCGGGCGGCTTGTCCGCGCCATGCCCGGTGGCTAACCTGGCGGCTGCGGGCCAGTCAGCAGCCCGGACGCGGCACGGCACGGCCCGGCCGGCCGCGGCGGCCGGGTGCTCCCTGGCCAGGCACGACCGGCAGGAGGCGGCGGGCGGTGGACTCGTTCGCGGGGAAGCTCGCGGTGGTGACCGGCGGCGGTTCCGGCATGGGCCGCGAGCTGGTCCGCCAGCTGGCGGCGCAGGGGTGCTCGGTAGCCGCCTGCGACGTGAACGCGGACACGGTCGCGGAGACCGCGGAGATGGCCCGGGCGGGCGCCCCGCCGGGCGTTCAGGTCACCGGCCATGCCTGTGACGTCTCCGCTGAGGCGCAGGTGCTGCGGTTTCGCGACGAGCTGCTCGGCGGGCACGCCAGCGATCACGTCGACCTGGTCTTCAGCAACGCCGGCATCGGCGGCGGCAGCAGCTTCGTCAGCGACCGCCGGGAGGAATGGGAACGCACGTTCGCCGTCGACTGGTGGGGCGTCTATTACTGCGCCCGCGTGTTCCTGCCGCTGCTCATCGCCAGCGGGGACGGCGTCCTGGTCAACACCAGCAGCGTTAACGGCTTCTGGGCGGCCCTGGGCCCGGGCGTGCCGAACACCGCCTACGCCACGGCTAAGTTCGCCGTGAAGGGCTTCTCCGAGGCGCTGATCGAGGACCTGCGCACCAACGCGCCCCAGGTCCGGGTCGCCGTCGTGCTGCCGGGCCACGTGGGCACCAATATCGTCGCGAACAGCCTGCGCGCCCGCGGCCTGCCCGAGCCGGAGCACATGACCGACGCCCAGCTGGAGGAGCTCATCCCCCGCGACGCGCAGGCCAAGCTGGCCGCCGCCGGGGCGCTGGCCGAGGGCGCGTCCGCCGCCGACCTGCGCCGGATGCTGGTCCGGGCGAACGCCGACTTCCGGGACAAGGCGCCGCTCAGCGCGGCGGCGGCGGCGACCATCATCCTCGACGGGGTGCGGTCGGGGGCCTGGCGGATCCTGGTCGGCGAGGACGCCAAGTCGCTCGACGCGCTGGTACGCGCGAAGCCCGAGGCCGCCTACGACTACGCCGAGCTGGGCCGGATGGCCGCACAAGCGTCACCGGCGCAACCACCGCCGGCCAACCGCCCCCGGCACCGGCACCTGACCGATAGCACCGGCCGGGCTGGAAACCCAGCCGGTGAGCGGGCCGCGCGCGTCCCGGGCCGGGTACAGCTACCGCCTGGTGCTCAGGAAACGATGTCCCGGACCCGGAAATGCCGGAAGGCCAGCGCGAACAGGACCACGGCGTAGCACACCGAGACGGACGCGCCCTCGATCATGCCGCCCCAGGTGACCTGCGACTGCACCGCGTCGAGCCAGGCGAACTGCCAGTGCGTGGGCAGGATCTCCCGCCAGGATCCCAGCGCGGTCACCGCGTCGAGGATGTTGCTGACGATGACCAGGCCCACCGCCCCGCCCACCGCGCCGAGCGGCGAGTCCGTCGAGACCGAGAGCAGGAACGCCAGCGCGGCCACCACCAGCTCGGTGATCAGGACATAGCCGAGCACGATGCCCAGCCGGGCGAACGCCGTGCCGTACGGCAGGTCCACCCCGGTGCCGGGCAGCCGGAGCGGGTGCCAGCCGAACGCCACCGTCCCCGCGACCAGGGCCATGACCACCAGCGTGATGATCGCGACGGTCGAGTACGTGAGTGCGACGGCCAGCTTCTGCCGGAGCAGCCTGGCGCGCGGCACCGGCGCGGCGAGCAGGTATCGCAGCGATGCCCAGCTGGCCTCGCTGGCGACCGTGTCCCCGCAGAACAGCGCGACCGCCACCACCAGCAGGAACCCGGCCGAGACGAAGAACAGGAACGCCGCGAAGTTGAGGCCGCCGTGGGTCGCCATCGTCACCAGGCCGGGCGTTCCGCCGCCGGGCGAGGCCGGCCCGCTGACCTCGAAGGCACCCACCAGGATCCAGGGCAGGACCAGCAGGATCCCGAACGCGATCATCGTCCGCCGGCGCCGTAGCTGGCGGATGGCCTCGACCCGGAACGGCAGGGTCCGGCGCGGGTTGTAGCCCGGCGCGCCGGCGCTGGCCGGCCCGGGGACGCTGGCGCCGGCCGGTCCCGCGGCGCCCGCACTGGCCTGCCCGGTCGTCATGCCTGCTCCTTCCCGCTGCCGGGGACCGGATCGCCGTCGTGCCCCGGATCACCGGACGGCCGCGGGCCGGCGCCGGCCGGCCGGCGATGAGGGCCAGGAAGGCATCCTCCAGACGGCGGTTCGGGGTCACCCGCTCCACCGGGATCCCGGCTCCGACCAGCGCCGCGACCACTGCGGACGCCGCGACTCCGTTCGGATGAACGAGCACGCCGTCCGGATGCCGCTCGGCGCCGTCGATCCCGTGCATCGCGGACAGCACGTCCACGGCCCGCTGCGCCTGCGGGGTGCCCACCACCAGCGCCGATCCGGTGCCGACGATCTCGCTGACCGGCCCGGCCGCCAGGCGCTTGCCCATGCCCATGACGACCACGTGCGTGCAGGTCTGCTCTACCTCGGCGAGCATGTGGCTGGACAGGATCACCGTCCGGCCGTCCGCCGCGTACTGGACCAGCACGTCGCGCATCTCCCTGATCTGCGGCGGGTCCAGGCCGTTCATCGGCTCGTCGAGCACCAGCAGGTCCGGCAGGCCGAGCATGGCCTGGGCGATAGCGAGCCGCTGGCACATGCCGCGCGAGTACGCGCGCACCGGGCGGTCGATGGCGGTCCCCAGGCCGGCGATCGCGACCACCCGGGCCAGGTGCGAATCGCCATCCGGGCGGCCAGTCGCCCGCCAGTACAGGTCCAGGTTGGCGCGGCCGGACAGATGCGGCAGGAAACCGGGCCCCTCCACGAACGAGCCCAGCCGGGACAGGGCCGGCGCGCCAGGCCGGACCGGCCGCCCGAAGATCATGATCGTGCCCGCGTCCGGGTGGATCAGGCCCATCAGGATCCGCAGCGTGGTGGTCTTGCCCGCGCCGTTGGGCCCGAGCAGCCCGAGGATCTGGCCGCGTTCCACCCGCAGGGACACCCCGTCCACCGCGAGCTGGCCGTCGTGGTAGCGCTTGGTCAGGTCGGTGATCTCCAGCGGGACGCCCGCCAGCCCGGGCACCAGCACATCCCGGTCCCGGCGGCGCCCGGCCGCGAGGATCAGGGCCGCCGCCGCGAGGGCGGCGAGCGGCGCCGCCCAGGTCCACCACGGCACCCCGCCGTTGACGACGGCCAGGGCCGGGTCCGACGGCAGCGACAGCCCGGGGCCGGCCAGGCCCACCTGGTAGGTCGCCTCCTGCGGCGGGGTCGCGTAGGCGAAGTCGGTGGTGGTCAGCACGAGGCGGAGCCGGTGCCCGGCCGCGAAGTCGTAATCGATCGCCGGGAGCCGGACGGTGACGTCCCGGCCGGCCGCCGCGCCGGTAACCCGCAGCGGCGCGGCGAGCTGATCGGGGAGCGTGGCGTTGCCGGCCTGGTCCACGTCGTAGACCTTGGCGAACAGGGTCACCGGGGCCTCGCCGCTGACCCGGATCCGGACCATGGGGGCGCCGGTGACCTGGATCGGCGCGGTCAGCGGCGCGGAGGTGAAGGCCGCGCTCTGGCCGGGCACGTCGAAGGTGAGCCCGCCCAGCGCGCCGAGCCCGGGGAAGACCGAGATCGAGGCGGGCGCGCCGCCGGGCGGGCGGATGATCGTCTGCGGCGGCCCGGCCACCGGCAGCATGGTCTGCCTGGTCCCGTCCAGGCCCGGGTAGGCCGGCGCGGTGGCGACGCCCAGGATCTCGGTCTCACTCGACGGGTCGAACCCGAGCGGCCTGGTCACCGTGAAGGCCGGCTGGCCGGTCGCGGTGCTCGCCGCGGACGTGCGGCCGGCGCTCGCCCCGGCGGCGGCGCTGCCCGCGTGGAATGCCCGGCCCGGCGGTTTCAGCCAGCGGTCGAACCACTGCTCGGTCAGTGCGTTCATCCGGCTGGTCTCCTGATCGCCGCCGTCGTGCCCGCCGGCGAACCAGACCATGTCCACGGGTGCCCCGTTTCGCCGGATGGCCTGGTAGTTGGCGTTGGCCTGGTCCAGCCCGAACAGCGAGTCGTGCATGCCCTGGATCAGCAAGGTCGGGACATCGATCCGGCTCGCGACGCTGGCCGGGCTGGACCGCAGCAGCAGCGAGACGGCCTGCGGCGTGGGCCGCCCCAGGGTGGCGACCTGCCGGTAGATGGCGCAGATTCGGGGCAGGAAGCGGCCGCACTGGCTGGCTGTGCCCAGTGGGCTGGCCGCATCCCGGCTGGCGGTACCGAAGCCCACCGAGCCCTGGGTGAACAGCAGGCCGGCCCACTGCTTCTTGAACACGCCGCCGAGCGGCCCGCCGCCGGCCGCGTTCGGGAACAGCGCGGTGGCCAGGTTGTTCCAGGTGATCTGCGGGACGATGGCGTCGATCCGGTGGTCGTAGGCGGCGGCCAGCAGCGCGATCGCGCCGCCGTAGGACGCCCCGGTGATGCCGACCCGGGGGTCGCCCGGATGATCGAGCAGTACCCGCGGCTGCCTGGCCAGCCAGCTGACCAGCTGCTCGACGTCCTTGACCTCGTAGTCCGGCGAATCAAGCGCGATCTGCCCGGTGGACTGGCCGAATCCGCGCGCCGACCAGGTCAGCACGGCGAACCCGGCCCGCGCCAGCTGCTCGGCTTCCGGCCGGACCGCGTTCTTCGTCTGGCCGAAGCCGTGCGCGACCAGGATGGCCGGTACCTTGCCGTCGCCGGCCGGGGTGAAGAAGGTGGCGTCGAGCAGCACGTGCTGGTTGTCGCGCGGGCCGTCCGTGACGGCGATGCGCAGGTTCCGCACCCCGATGGGCGCCGGGCGGCTGGCGACGACGAGGCCGGCCACGACCGCGGCGGCCACCAGGACCGCGGCCACTACCGCGGCCAGGACGCGCCTGCCCCGGCGCCGCAGGTTCATACCCGGACGGTAGCAACGCGCCGACACTGCCCGGGCCCGGGCAGCGCGGCGCGGGCGCGGGTACCGGCCACCAGGTTCGCCGATGTCCCGTTGGCGGGGCTATAGGCCCAACCAACGGGACATCCAGGAACGGGCTAACGGCCAGCTCTGTCGTCGCCACGGTCGTGATCGTGCCGGTCACCTCGGTGGTGGTGACGGCCGTCGCGGTCGTGCCGGTCACCGCGCTCGGCGCGGGCGCCGTCGTGGTCCCGGCCGTCGTGCCGGACGATGACCGCGTGGCCGGTCCGCTTGTCGACGTCGACCACGACCTGCCCGCGGCGAGTGCGGAGCTCGACCTTCCATACCGCGCGGTCGTGCCGGTCATCGGACTGGGTCTCGATGACCCGGCTGTGCGGCACCTTGGCCCTGGCGATCTGCCGCGCCTGCGCCCGGGTGATATGCCGGTTGACGGACGACACCGCGGCCGGTCCGGCCGCCTGCTGGTGCCCGCCGGTGGTGGCCGAGGCCACGCCCGCCGCCATGGTCGCCACGATCACTGCCGTGCCCAGCCCGATGCCGATGTTCAGCGTCCTGCGCATGTCCCTGTCTCCTCTTCTTGGCGTGTCGTGCATGAAGAGGATGCGACCTGGGGCGATAGCGGCGTACTGCCCGAATGCTAACGGCCGGCTGACGGCCGGCGGCGGCCCCAGCTCGACCACGACCTGGCCGCCGCTGGCCCCGTTACCGATGGCCAGCGATCCGCCGGACGCCTCGGCGGCCTGCCGGGCGATATCGAGTCCCAGCCCGGTCGATCCGCGGCCGCTGGCCCCGCGCCGGACGGGATCGCCGGCCGGGAAGCCGGGACCGGAGTCGTGCACGCTCAGGACGCCGCCGCCGTCAGGTCGCGGCCGCAGCCGGACCTCGAACGCGGTGCCCTCCGGCGTGTGCGCGAACACGTTGCCCAGCAGGGCGTCCAGTGCCGCGGCCAGTTCCGGGGCCGCCACGCCGACGAGGACCGGCCCGGGGGCCAGGTCGACGCGCATCGGCCGCCCCTCATCGTCCGCGAGCACCGACCAGAACGCGGTCCGCTCGCTGGTCACCTGCGCGGCGTCACAGCGGCCATGACCGCTGCCCCGCGTGCGCGCATCCTCGATCAGCGACGTCACGGCGCGTTCCAGGGCCTGCACCTGAGCGCTGAGCCGGCCATCCGGGTCGGCCGATTCCCCGGCGGCCTCGGCCTCCAGCCGGAGCGCCGTCAGCGGGGTGCGCAGCCGGTGCGACAAGTCGGCGATGGACTCGCGCTCCTGCCAGATCAGGTCCCTGATCCGGCCCGCCAGCTGATTGAGGCCATCGGCCACCTCGCGTACCTCGGGCGGCCCGGTCGGGCTGGCGCGCGCGTCGAGTTCCCCGTCGGCGAGCCGGTGCGATATCCGGGCCAGGTCGGCGATCGGGCGGGTCACGGTACCGACCAGCCGGTCGGCGACCGCCACCCCCAGCCCGAGCAGAACCAGTCCGAGCACGGCCAGGATGAGCCACGCTCCGGCCACGCCCCTGGTCAGCTCGGCGTTGCTGACGAACGTCCGGACCACCGCCGTGCCGTTCCCCGGCAGGCCCTGCACCGCGACCAGGATCTCGCGGCCGCCCGCATCGGCGACGGTGATGCTCCGGCCTTGCTCCGCGGACAGCCGGACGGACGGCGTCCGGCGCGCGGGCACTCCGATGGGCTGCTCGCCGGGCAGGAATACCGTGACCGGCCGGCCGGCCGCCCCGATCAGGCGGCGCACGATGGGCGGGCTCGGGCTGGCCACTATCAGCGCGCTCAGCGTCTGGACATCGTCCGTCGCGCTGGTTGTCGCGTGGTCGGCGACGATGACGCGGACCAGGATGGCCAGCGGCACGATGAAGGCGACGAGCACGAGCGCCATGGTGGCGGACGTCAGCAGGGCGAGCCGCCGCCGCATCAGCCCGGCTCCGCCGGCGCGGCCAGCCGCACCCCGACCCGCCGCACGGTGTGCAGGTAGCGCGGTTCCTGCGCATTCTCGCCGAGCTTGCGGCGAAGCCAGGAAAGATGCACGTCCACGCTCTTGTCGGCGCCGCCGTAAGGCTGCTGCCACACCTCCACCAGCAGCTCCTGCTTGGTGACCACTGCGCCGGCCCGGGCCGCCAGGTAGTGCAGCAGGTCGAACTCACGCGGCGTCAGGTCCAGCGCGGCGCCGTCCAGGGACGCCTGCCGTGACCGCCGGTCCACCCGCAGGCCGCCCACCTCGAGCACGGGCTCCTCCGCGGGCTCGGCGGCCCGGCGCAGCACCGCCCGGATCCTGGCGTCCAGCTGCGCCCCGCCGAATGGCTTCACCACGTAGTCGTCGGCGCCCGCATCGAGCGACCGGACGATGTCAGCCTCCGTGCCGCGCGCGGTGGCCACGATGATCGGCACGCTGCTGACGGCCCGGATCATCCGCAGCACCTCACGCCCGTCCAGGTCCGGCAGCCCCAGGTCAAGGACGACGACGTCCGGGCGCTCAGAGACGGCAAGCTGCAGGCCGGTCATCGCGGTATGCGCGGCCGCCACGGCGTAGCCCTTCTCGGTCAGCGCCCGGATCACCGCCGTGCGGATCATCGGATCGTCCTCGATGATCAGCACCTTCGGCATGGCGCAAACGCTATCCGAGATCGGTTCCGCCGGACCTTCCCGGCGACGGCCCTGATGGTTTCGTTAGGAGTGCCTTAACCATGGCACTGCCGTCGGCACGGCACAGTGGAGGGATGCAGAAGCGCGTCGTGATCGCCGTCACGATATGGCTGGCCGGCGCGGTGCTCGCCGCCGTCGGGGTGACCGTCGCGCTGAATGTCCTGGGCGACGGCATCTTCGGCGCCGGCGGCCCGGTGCTGAGCCAGGCGGACGTGCATCGGGAGCTCGCCCAGGCGCCGGCCGCATCGGCCCAGCCGGGACCTGGCCGGGGCAGTCCGCCGCCACGCCCGTCGTCATCCCCGCGGCCAGCAGCGCCTGCCCCGGCGACGGGCAGCCTGGCCACCAGCGGCGGCACGGTGCTCGCGTCCTGCTCCGCTGGCCAGGTCACGCTGACGGGCTGGTTCCCGGCGCAGGGCTACCAGACTGACGGCTATTCACGCGGCCCGGCCGCGTCCGCCTGGGTCAAGTTCACCAGCGGCGCGACCGAGCAGACGATCTCGGCGACGTGCGCCGGCCATCATCCGCGCTTCACCACCGCGCGCGACGACAAGGGCGGCGGCGGCGGTGACGAGCACGGCGGAGGTGCCGGCGACGACGGTGGCGGCGGTGGCGGTAGTGGCGGCGGCGGGCACGGCGGCGGCGATGGCGGCGGCCGCTGAGCGCGGCTGACCCGTGCCCGGCACCTGCCCCGGCGGCCTCCGTTCGCCAGCACTAAGGCCTCACCAGGTTCGGTTACGGCGGGTGAAATAGCCCGGGACAAGGCATGTATACCGACTCAGTGACGCTTGGAGGTTACTGCTTGACACGGTGTGCGGCGCACACCAGAATCCGCGCTGTACATATACCCACAGACGTCGCAAATGGGGGGCCACCCCGGTGCCCTACCGGCCCTTGCGGCTTCGGAAGACCGTCCAAGCCAAGGAGGGCTGGCATGGTTTTGCACCGTTCCATCCGAGCCGGCGCCGTTGCCATTATGGGACTGGCCATCGCCGGTGTCGGCGGCGCGTTCGCGGCGACCAGTGCGGTAGCGGCGCCAGCGGCCGCAGGTCCGCACCTCGTCGCGCTGAAGAACAGCGTGAGCGCAACGACCGACAAGATCATGGGTGCCTATAACAGTCCGCGCATGTCGGTCGAGGTAGCGCTCGCCCCAAGGGACAGTGCCGGACTTTCGCAGTCGCTCAAGGCGATGTACACCAAGGGCAGCAGTTCATATCACCATTGGCTGCATACCGGCCAGTTCGACGCGAGGTATGCGCCGACCTCGGCGACCCGCGCGACGGTCGTGAGCTACCTGAAGAGCGAGGGCCTGAGGGTCACGACGTCGGCATCGCCGTTCCTCGTCCGCGCGGCCGGCTCAAGCCGGCAGATGAGCACCGCCTTCCACACCACGCTGAGCAATTACCGCGACCCGCGCGGCGTCCGGTACTTCTCCAACTCCACCGCCGTCAAGCTGCCCGCCGCGGTCGCGGCGAAGTCACTCGGCGTCATCGGGCTCACCAATTCGGTCCGCGAGCACTCGATGGTCCATCGGATCGACAACGTCATCCGCCCGGCCGGCGCTAAGCCGGCCGCCAAGGGCAGCAGCCCGCCGGCCTGCGAGACTCCTTATCCCACCGAGCAGCAAATCGCTAACGCGCTCCTCGGCATCAGCGGCTTCCCGTTCGGCTACGGCGGCGGCCCGGGCTGCAACGGCCTGACCCCCCAGCAGGTCAACTCCATCTACAGCGCACCGCATGCCGGCCCGCGCGGCAAGGGCGCGGGCGTCAACACCGCGGTCTTCGAGCTGTCCGCCTACCAGCATTCCGATATCGACACCTGGGCGCAGACGTTCTACGGCTCCTCGTTCAGCCCGCCCCTGGTCGACGTGAATGTCGATGGCGGCCCGCTGCACCCGGTCTGCCCGGCAGGCGATCAATGCCCGCCCAGCTTCAACGGCTACGCCGGTGACATCGAGGTCGACGCCGACATCGAGATGCAGCTCACGATCTCGCCGGACATGCGGCACCTGATCGTCTACAACGCGCCGAACGACTTCACCGGGCAGACCGAGCTCGATGAGTACACGGCGATCGCCAACGCCAACACCGCCGATTCGGTCAGCTCCAGCTGGGCCGTTTGCGAGCAGGACGTCACCGCCAGCTATGTGCAGGCCGAGAACGTCGTCTTCGAGCAGATGGCCGCGCAGGGCCAGAGCATGTTCGGCGCTGAGGGCGACACCGGCGCGTTCTCCTGCATCCGCTCCGACGGCACCACGGGCCTGGCCGTTCTCGACCCGCCGAGCCAGCCCTGGGTGACCAGCGTGGGCGGCACGTCGTTCGAGCACTTCAACCCCGGCGCCAGCACGAGCCCGTCCTACCCGACGGGCCAGGAGACGGTGTGGAACTACCTGAACCTGTGCAACGCCACGGCCGCCAACGAGGACGGGCTGACCGGCTTCGACTGGTGCGCCGGCAACGGCGCGGGCGGCGGCGGCAACAGCATCTACTGGGGCAGGCCGTTCTATCAGGTCGGTCCCGGCGTGAACAACTCGTTCACCCAGCACGCCAACGGCAGCAACGAGTGCACGCTCGCCGCTACCGGCACGCCGTGCCGCGAAGACCCGGATGTGTCGGCCAACGCTGACGAGAACACGCCGTATGCCGAGTTCTGCACCGGCAACAGCAACACGCCGTTCAGCGTATGCGGCACGTTCAGCAACAACCAGACGCCGCCTGGATGGTTCGGCATCGGCGGCACCAGCCTGTCGTCGCCGCTGTGGTCGGGCATCGCCGCCGACCGCGACAGCTTCCACGGCCACCGCAGCGGTAACCTCAACCCGCTGCTCTACCTGGCCTACAACACCGCTCCCGGGCTGTTCTTCCACGACATCACCGGGGCGGGCACGCCCGAAACTCACAATGGCTTCTTCCCGACCACGAAGGGATACGACGAGGCCACCGGAATCGGAACCCCGAGAATGAATGCCCTTATCACCGTGGGCCTGTAACACCGCATGGCCGCCGAGGCGCGGGGACGGACTGTCGTCCCCGCGCCTCGGCGCGTTTACCGCCAGGTGGCACCGCCCGCGTCGCGGTGCCGGATGAAGTCCACCGCCTCGGCCGGGCGGCCGGGCCAGCGCAGCGTGGTCACCGACGCCGGCGTGGTGGCCACCACCTGCCCATGCGCCACCACATGCGAGGGGCGGACCTGCCGCCGGACCACGTCGAAAGGGCCGCTGGCCGGCAGCAGCATGAAACTCGCCGGGCGGCCGGGCGCGATGCCGTACCCGGCACCGAGGCCGAGCACGGCGGCCGCCCGGTCAGTCACCATCCGGAAGCACTCGGCGATCTCGGCCGGCGCGGTGAGCTGGGTGGCGTGCGCCCCGACGAAGGCGACCTGGACCGGGTTCCCGGTGCCGAGCGGATACCAGGGATCCATGATGTCGTCGTGCCCGAACGCCACGTTGATGCCAGCCGAGAGCATCTCCTTGACCCTGGTGAGGCCACGGCGCTTGGGGTAATCGTCGAGACGGCCCTGCAGGTGCAGGTTGACCAGCGGGTTGCAGACCAGGCTGACGCCGGACCGGGCCAGGATCCGCTCGAGCTTCAGGGCGTACGCGGCGTTATACGAGCCCATCGCGGTGGTATGGCTGGCCGTCGCCCGCTCCCGCAGCCCGCTGCGCGCCGCGAGCGTCGCCAGCACCTCGGCGAACCGCGACTGTTCGTCATCGATCTCGTCACAATGCGCGTCCAGCATCAGCCCGTGCCGGACGGCGATGTCGACGGCGATCTCCAGCGACCGGACGCCGTCCTCCCTGGTGTCCTCGAAATGCGGGATCGCGCCGATCACGGTCGCGCCGCGCGCCACCGCCTCTTCGACCAGCCGTGCACCGCCGGCAAAGGAGCAGATGCCTTCCTGCGGAAACGCGACAAGCTGCAGGCTGATCACGTCCCGGACGCGATCCGCGACCTCGGCCAGCGCATCGAGCGCCACCAGGCCAGGATCGGTCACGTCGACGTGACTGCGGACATGCAGCACGCCGTTCGCCGCCTGCCAGCGGAGCACCTCGGTAGCCCGGTCGATCACATCCGCCCGGCTGAGCATCGCCTTGCGCTCGGACCAGCAGGCGATCCCCTCCCACAGCGTGCCGCTGACGTTCCACCGGGGCTCGCCCGCGGTCAGCGTGGCATCCAGGTGAACGTGCGGCTCGACGTAGGGAGGCGACGCGAAGGCACCACGGGCGTCAATGACCGTCCGCGCGGGCGGCGACTGGCCATCGCCCTCGCCGCCCGCCGGGCCCGCCGCCGGGGCCGGCACCACGGCCACGAACCGGCCCTGGTCGGCCAGCAGGTCGTGTAGCGGCCCGTCCGGCTCGCCCGAGAGCCGGACACCGCGGACCGCAAGATCGATCACCGCGACCTCTCCCCCGATAACTGGCTGGCATCGTCACGATGGCAGCACGCGGGCCGGATCAGCCGAGCAACTGCCGGTCCTGCGGCGCGTCCCAGTCGGCCTGGTACGGCTCGACCGGGATCCGCCAGTCGGCCTCGTTCACGAAACTGGGCACGGGCCCGGTACCGAACCGGGCGAAGGACGAGAACTCCGTTGTCTCCCGGAAGGCCGGCCGCTGGTAGAGGTCACGGGCGTAGGCCCAGAGCACGGGGAAGTCGACCAGCCGCCGTGCACTGATCTTGGCCATCGGGTTGTACCCGAGGTCAAACCGGGCCAGCGTCGGCCAGAGCCGCACGTCCGCCTCGGTCACCGCCGGGTCGAACAGATAACGGCGGGCCGACAGCCGCTCCTCCAGATACTCCAGGGTGCCGGTCACCCGGCCGCGAAGCTGCTCGTAGTCCTGCTGGGTGGTGGCGCCGGCCACCCGGTAGGTGCCGTCATTGACCGTCTCGTATATCCGCTCGTTCAGCGCGTCGATCTCACCGCGCAGGGCGGCCGGGTAGAGGTCGACGGACGGATCCCCCCACGCGCCGAACTGGGTGCCGAGGTCGATGGTGATGTCGGGAAAATTGTTGCTGACGATCGCCGCCGTCTGCCGGTCCCACAGGACTGGCACGGAGATATGCCCGGGAAACCCTGGCTCAGTCGCCTCGTAGGCCTGGGCCAGCAGCGTGAATCCGTTGACCGGGTCGGGGCCGCGCCGGGCCCGGAAGGCCCAGCCGCGGCCGTCCCGCTGGTCGTCAACGTAGGACAGCGAGACGACGTCTTCCAGGCCCTTGAGCTTGCGCACGATCGCGGTCCGCTGCGCCCAGGGGCAGCCCCAGGAAATGTAGAGGTGGTACCGGCCCGGTTCGGCCCGGTAACCGCTGGAGCCGTCCGCGGTAATCCGGCCGCGGAAGGGGTAGCGCGGGCGCTGGAAGGCCTGGCCCTGGTCGAAGCCCCGCCCCGCGCCGTACTGCCCGTAGGCGTCGAAGTCGACCGGGCTCGCGTACCGCGGCGAAGCCGCCCGCTCAGCCGTCGTCGTCATGTTGCCGCCTCCACGTCCGCTCCGCCATTGCCATCGCGACCATCATCTTCGATCACCGCTCGCCGGCGGAAGCCCCGCCCGGCCGGCGCTGTGCTAGCCAGGAAACTCGGGCTAGCCCGCCCGGCGGTAGGCCCGGACGGCCAGCGGCGCGAACACGATGAAGATCGCGGCCAGCCACGCGACGCTCTTCCACATGTTCGCCTCGAGCGGGGCGCCCAGCGCCAGTGCGCGCATCGTATCGACGACGTACGTGACCGGCTGGTTGCTGGCAAAGGCCTGCAGCCAGCCCGGCATGGTGGCGATCGGCACGAACGCCGAGCTGAGGAAGGTGAGCGGGAACAGCCAGATCAGCCCGAAGGCCTGCACCGATTCCTCGTCCCCGATGGCCAGCCCGGTGAAAGCGGCGATGCAGCAGATCGCCAGCCCGAATACCGTGGCGAGCACCACCATGCCCACGGCCGGGATAACGCCGTTATGGAACCGGAAGCCCACGGCGTAGCCCACCCCGAGGACGATCAGGATCGTCAGCAGCATCCGGAAGGTATCGGCCACCAGCCGCCCGGCGAGCACCGCCGAGCGGGCCATCGGCATCGACTTCAGCCGGTCGATCACCCCCTTCTGCAGCTCGTTGGCCAGCGCGATGGCCGTGCCGAACGTCGCGAACGCCGCCGTCTGCGCGATGATCCCCGGCATCAGGAAATCGACATAAAGACCGCCCGCCACCTGAACCTTGATCGCGCCGCCGAAGACGTAGACGAACAGCAGCACGAAGATCACCGGCTGGACCACGGTGAACACGATGTAGGCCGGGATGCGGATCCAGACCAGCAGGTTGCGCCTGGTCATGGTCAGCGTGTCGCTAACCGCCCAGCGAGCCTGGGTGAGCGGGCTGGGTTCGGTGACTTCCGCGGTGATGGCGGTCATGATCCTGTCCTCCCGGTGTCCTTCTTACTGGCCTGGCGGCGGCCCCGGCGGCCCTGAGCCGGCGGGTCGTCCTCCTCGGCGGCGTGCCCGGTCAGCGCGAGGAACACGTCGTCGAGGGACGGCCGCCGCAGCGCGAGGCCGCGTATCCCGACGCCGGCCCCGTCCAGGCCGCGTACCGCCTCAACGAGCGCGTCGGAGCCGCGGCTCCCCACCCCGAGGTTGATCACGCCGGTCTCCCGGTCGGCGTGCGGCTCGGCGTCGCTGATCTTGGCGATCGCGGTGACCGCGTCGCCGATCTGGCTCCGGTCGGGCACGGTGAACTCCAGCACGTCCCCGCCGACGCGCCCCTTCAGCTCATCGGCCGTGCCGGCCGCGATGACCAGGCCGTGGTCGATGACCACGATCTCGTCCGCCAGCTCGTCGGCCTCGTCCAGGTACTGGGTGGTGAGCAGCAGCGTCGTCCCGCCGGCGGCCTGCGACCGGATGATGTCCCACATCCCCAGCCTCGACCGCGGGTCCAGGCCGGTCGTCGGCTCGTCAAGGAACAAGACCCTGGGCAGGCCGACCAGGCTGGCGGCCAGGTCCAGGCGGCGCTGCATGCCGCCGGAGAAATTCTTGGCCGCCCGGTCGGCCGCGTCGGTCAGGTCGAACTGCTCGAGCAGCTCGGTGGCGCGGTGCCGGGCGCTGGGCCAGCTGAAGTGATAGAGCCGACCGATGATCTCCAGGTTCTCCCGGCCGGTGAGTTCCTCCTGGATGGCCGCCGACTGCCCGGACAGGCCGATCGAGCGCCGGACCGCCGCGGCCTCCCGCACGACGTCGCGGCCCTCGACGAGCGCGCGCCCGGAGTCCGGCAGCAGCAGCGTAGTCAGGATTCGCACGGCGGTCGTCTTGCCCGCGCCGTTCGGGCCGAGTACGCCGAGCACCGTGCCGTGCGGTACCGCCAGGTCGATACCGCGCAACGCGTGCACGTCCCCGAACGACTTCGTCAGGCCCTCCACGAGAATCGCCGGGCCCGGGCCGACCGAGCCTGGATTGCTGGGTGACACCGCATCCTCCTGATCAGGTCGCAGGCCGACCGGCCTCGCCCGGCGGAGAATGCGGCCACCGCGCGCCGCATCGTGCGGTACGCCCGCGCATTGCCCGGCCCGGGCAGGTAAGCATCTCCCAGCAGGCCCGATGTACAGGAAAACGAGCCTAATCGCTGGGTCTGTCAGCACCGAACGGGTTTACCGGCGGTGTCCGCGCCGAGCGTGAAGCCGGTGCCGAGCGGATCGCGGGAGTCCAGCACGAACTGGTGCAGCCCGGTCATCGACGCGCTGCCGGTCACCTCGGTGATCACGGCCGGCCGCCCTTGCTCGGTCACGGTGGCCACGATCCGGCCCTCGAACCTGGTGCCGATGATGCTCTCGTGCAGCAGCACCTGGCCGTCGGCGAGACCGTCGCCCGCCAGCAGCGCCAGCCGCGCGGTCGTCCCGCTGCCGCAGGGAGACCGGTCCACCTGGCCGTCACCGAAGACGGTCACGTTGCGCTGCACCAGGCAGCCGTCTTCGCCGGGGAGATCCTCATACAGGATGACGCCGTAGATCCCGCTTCAGCCGGCTATCGGTACCGTGCCTCGCCGCGCCGGCCGCGTCGAGCTGCGCCTGGATGCGCCGGCCAGCCTCGACCAGCTGCGGCAGGCACCCGGGCGTGACCCGGAGGCCGAGCGCGCTGGCCGGCGCCGACGCGTAGAAGGCACCGCCGAAGGCGACGTCGACGGTCAGCGCGCCCGACCGGTCCGGCAGCCGGATTCCGCGCTGGTGGACCCACGCCGGGACATTGCGGAAGCTGACCGCGCTGACCCGGCCGCCGGCGCCGCGGCGCAGCCGCACGCCGACCCGGCCGGACGCCACGTCGATGCCGAACTCATCCGCGTCGGGCGCCACCAGGCCGGCCTCCGCGGCCCAGGTGGCGAGCGCGATCGTGCCGTGCCCGCAGGCCGTCGAGAAGCCGGACTGATGGAAGAAGACGGCACCGAGCACCGCGCCGGCGTCGTCGGGCGGCGTGACGAAGCAGCCGTACATCCCGTCGTGCCCGCGCGGTTCCCGGACCAGCAGCTGGCGCACATGATCGAGATGGGCGGCGGCGTGCGCGCGCCGGTCGGCGACGGTGCCGCCGGGCAGCGGGGGGATCCCGCCGGTCACGATGCGGAACGGCTCCCCGGCGGTGTGGTAGTCCACCGTGCTGACCAGCGCGGGGCGGTGGAAATCGCTCATCGGCGGCCTTTCTCGATGCGGCGTCGCGGACTGGCGCCCAGCGGCGGAGCCATCATGCGATGACCGCGCCGCCGTCCTCGGGGGCGCCTGGTATGGCGCCGGCTTCCCGCGCGCGCCGGACGGCGAGCTCGCACACGGCCCAGTCCTGGGCGGCAATACCCACGGACTTGAAGATGGTGAGCCCGGGCCCGGAGCTCGCGCCCGGGCCGCTCGCGGCGGCACGCGCGGCGGTCGCACGCGCGGCGGCGGAGCCAGTGCCTGCCTGCGCCTCGTTCCCGATCAGCAGCTGCCCGATCTCGACGATGTCCGCCCGGCGCAGGTAACCGCCGTCCAGCGCAGCGACCAGATCCCCGGCCTCGGCCAGCGCCGCCTCCAGCTGGTCGATGACCACCAGGCTGGCCCGCCGGAATGCCTCCGGCGGCACCTCGGACATGTCCAGCCGGTAGGCGCCGACGGCGTTAATGTGCGCGCCGGGCGCAAGATCCGCGGCTTCGAAGAGCGGCACCGCCGACCTGGTCGCCGTGCAGATGACGTCGGCCCCGCGGACGGCCTGGCGCGGCGTCCCGGCCGCGGTGACCGCCACGCCCGGGTAGCTGGCCCCCAGCCGCTCGCACAGTTCCTCGCTCCGCTCCAGGCGCCTGCTGTACACCCGGATCTCGCGGATCGGCCGGATCGCGCACACGCCGGCCACCTGGTCAGCGGCCTGGCCACCGGCTCCCAGCATGGCCAGGATCCGGCTGGCCGCCGGGGCCAGCAGCGCGGTAGCCAGGCCGCTGGCGGCACCGGTGCGCAGCGCGGTCAGCGCGGCCGCGTCGAGCATGGCCGAGATCCGGCCGGTCGGCCCGTCAATCCAGAGCACCCAGCCGCCGATGCTCGGCAGCCCGCCGGAGCCGCCGTCCGGCTGGAAACTGATGACCTTGATCACCCCGCTGCCCGCGGAGTGCTCGGCGGGCATCACCAGCACCCGCTGCCGGGACAGCGACGTGCGCAAGGGCCCGCTGATCTCGCCCCGCGCGGCGGCGGTGAAGGCGCGGCGGCTCGCCTCGATCGCGTCCGGCATCGGCACCAGCCCGCGCAGCAAGCCGGCTCCGAGGATGGCCGGGAACTCCGCGGCCGGCTGCGGCGCCCCGTGGCTGCCGGTCACGTTCCGGCCGCGCGGAGAGCGTCATGCGGCAGGACCGCGTGCACGCCCCAGGCCTGGTTGGCCACCTGGGTGACGCGCAAATCCACCACCGGGCTGGCCACCGCCAGCGCGGCCGCCTTGTCCAGGCCGTAGAGCCCCTGCAGCCAGGTCAGCATGGCGTCGAGCGCATCGCCCATCGCCTCGTTGAGATCCGGGCTGAAGCCGAAGGTGATCCGGCCGGCCGGGGTGACCGCATGCACGCCGGGGACCGGCGGGCCGGCCGCCAGGCTGAGCTGGACCCTGGTGGTCATGCCGCACTCGATCGCGGTGCCCGCCACCTCGCCGTCGCCCTGCGCGGCGTGCCCGTCGCCGAGGCTGAGCAGCGCGCCCGGCACGGTCACCGGCAGGTACAGGGTCGAGCCGGCCACCAGTTCCCGGCAGTCGATGTTGCCGCCGCCCACCGCGCGGGGCGGGATGGTGGAGTGCTCGCCGGCCTCATCCCAGGCCACGCCGGTGACGCCGAGGAACGGCGCGATGGTCACGGTGTGGCCGTAGTTGCTGGTGGCCGTGCCCGCCGCCACGTCGATGTCCCACAGCAGCCAGGACGGCGGGCCGTCGTGCAGCCCGAGGCGCCGGGTCAGCGGGGTGTCCCGGGCGGCCGCGACCGTCCAGCCCCAGTCGTCCGGCCGCAGCGATACCAGGCGCACGGCGAGCACGTCGCCGGGCGCCGCCCCGCGCACCGCGACCGGGCCGGTCAGGCAGTGCCCGCGCTGTTCGGTGAACATCCGCGGCGTTTCCTGGCCGGGGCTCTGCTGGCGCGCCAGGTGACCCGACGCGTCCAGCGAGCGCACCACGATGCTGTCGCCAGGATCAACCGTCAGCACCGGCGGCCGGTCCCGCGAGAAGACATCCGCCGTCGTCTCCGGCGCGGGTTCCAGCTGATGCTCAGTCATCGCGTCCCTCCATCCAGCGCACTGTACAAGCGCACACGTCCGTGCAGGTCACGGCGTCGGGCCGGCCAAACCGTGCCGGGCCGTGCGATATGCCGCGGCCCGGGTCGCCGCGCTCAGAAAATTAGGCGAAAGTGGCACGGCAGTCCTCACTCCCGCGGCTAGCATGAGGCCCCATGCGACGCATGCGTGGTGCCAGAACTGTCCTGGCCGTGCTCGGCTCGGTGGGCGCGCTGGCCGCGTGCGGGGCGGGGGCCGGCGTGCAGAGCGCGTCGCTGGCCGCGGCGACCGGGAGGGCAGCCGCCCCGGCGCCCGCGGCCCGGCCGGCCAGCGCCACGCCGACCCGGGTCATCGGCAACGGCACGCCGGCGAGCTGCACATCGCAGGCAGTCGTCGCGGCGGTGGCCGCGGGCGGCGTGATCACCTTCTCCTGCGGCCCCAGCCCGGTAACCATCCTGATGACGGCTACCGCGAGGGTCATTAACACCAGCGCCCGCGTCGTCCTGGACGGCGGCGGGAAGGTAACGCTCAGCGGCGGCGGGGTGCACCGGATCCTGTACATGGACACCTGTGACCCGCACCAGGTGTGGACGACGCCGCACTGCCAGGACCAGTCGCGGCCCCGCCTCACCGTCCGGAACCTGACCTTCCTCGACGGCAATTCGACCGGGCATCATTTCGACGGCGGTGGCGGCGGCGCCATCTTCGCGCGCGGCGGCCGTCTGCGGGTGGTGAACTCGCGCTTCATCGGCAACCGCTGCGATCCCGCCGGGCCCGATCTGGGCGGAGCGGCCATCCGCGCGCTGAGCGAGTACCACGGGCTGCCGGTGCACATCATCCGCAGCACCTTCCGGGGCGGCATGTGCTCGAACGGCGGCGCGCTGAGCAGCATCGGCGTGTCGTGGGTGATCCGGGATAGCCGGATGATCCAGAACCGGGCGATCGGCAATGGCGCCAACCCGGCCGGGCCCGGCACCGCGGGCGGCGGCAGCGGCGGGGCCATCTACACCGACGGTGACCATTACACCGTCAAGATCTACCATTCGGTCATCCGGGGCAACCTCGCCAACGAGGGCGGCGGCGCGATTTTCTTCGTCAGCGACAACCTCACCGGCCGCCTGCGGATCCAGGACTCGACCCTGCACAACAACCCCAGCGCCGGCTTCCACACGGCCGGCTATCCCGGCATCTTCTTCGCCGGCGCCGGTCACCCGGACATCATCCACTCCACGATCAACTGAGCCGCCCGGCCGCGGTCGTCAGCCGCGGACCCGGCGCCCGCCCTGGTAGACGGCCCGGATGCCCGCCTTCAGGCTGGCCAGGTCGAACGGGTCCCCGGCGACCGCGACGATGTCGGCCCGCCTGCCGGGGCTGATCACGCCCGCCTCGTCCTGCATGCCGAGCAGCCGCGCCGCCGAACTGGTGGTCGCGACCAGCACGTCGCGCGGGGTCATGCCGCCCTCGGCCATCAGGGTCAGCTCGCGGAGGTTCTGGCCGTGCGGCCCGACGCCGCTGTCGGTGCCCATCGCCACCGGCACGCCGGCTGCGACGGCCCGGGCGAACGACTCGCGGTGCGCCCCGACCACCTCCTCGGCCTTGGCCGCGACCCCGTCCGGCAGCCGGACGCCCTCCTTGGCCGCTTCCAGCACGGCGACCGGCGCCACCAGCGTCGGCACCAGCCAGGTACCCGCCTGCAGCATCATGGAGATCGCCTCGTCATCGAGGTATATGCCGTGCTCGATGGAACGGACGCCGGCCCGGATCGCGTTCTTGATGCCCTCCGTCGCCTGGGCATGGGCCATCACGGGCAGGCCGGCCGCGGCTGCCTCGGCCATCAGGACGTCCAGCTCATCCGGGCGGAAGTGCGCGTGCCGCGGGCTGTCACGGGCCGAGAGCACGCCGCCGGATGTGCACACCTTGATGACGTCGGCACCCGCCCTGACGATCTCCCTGACCCGCTTGCGCATCTCCTCCGGGCCATCCACGATCCCGCCGGGCCGGCCCGGGTGGGGCACTCGCAGCGATACCGAGAGCCCGGACGGAAGCCAGCCATCGCCATGACCGGCCGTCTGGCTCAGCACCGTGATCGCGATCCGCAGCCGCGGGCCGTCGATCAGGCCGTCCTCGACGGCACGCTGGACACCCAGGTCAGCTCCGCCCGCGTCGCGCACGGTGGTGATCCCGCAGTCGAGCGTGGCCCGCAGGTTCACCGCCGCCTCGAAGAACTGGTAGGAGAACGGCCGCTGCAGGCGCCGGAGCAGGTCCACGCCCGAGCTCATGACATGCACGTGGCAGTCGAACAGCCCGGGCAGCAGCGTCAGGCCCGATACGTCGACCTGCTCATCACCGTCGAGGCCGGGTCCGACCGACAGGATCCGGCCGTTCTCGATGACCACGTCAGCGGCCGCGACCGGGCTGCCGGTGCCGTCGAAGACCTGCCCGCCATGCAGAACCGTCCTGCTCATCCGCTGCTCCCCTCGCTCCCGGCGTTAGCACCCGCGACGGTACCCGGCGCCGACGGCCAGCGCCGGCGCCGGGCCCCGTCCGGCCGCCTCAGTGCTCCGGGTCGATGCCGTGGTAGGCGGGCACCCGCACCGTCCGGTGGCCGCGGGTACCGCCGAGTATCACCTTGCGCAGCGAGGTGTCGTTGCCGGTGTCGGATTCGTGAATCAGCTTCTCCGGGTTGGCGATTATCTCGATGTAGTAGGTGCCGTTCGGCACGTGGTTGATGTTGAACGCCTGGCCGGGGAGGAACTGGAAGTACGTGTCTCCCCAGCCGAGCGGCAGCATCTCCTGCACCTGCAGGGCGCTCTGCTCGCCGCAGGCGCCACTGAGCCCGGTGAACGAGGGCTGCCACACCGCGCCCGGCAGGACCAGGTCGACCGCATCCGTCGGCGCAATGCAGAAACCCTCCTTATGGCTCCGCAGCGCCACCGTCTTGGCCGAGCCCAGCAGCTGGTACCGCGCGAACTGCCGGAAATGCCACTGGTTGTAGCCGGAGAACCCCATCGTCCCGGCGCGGGCGCGCCCGACGACGTGGCCGCCGCGCCAGAAGTACTGGTAGGCCTTCATGGTCTTTGAGCCGTTCGAGCGGAATCCCTCCACATCGAGAGGGCCGCGGCCGCCGATCCACACCGTGGCGCCGAAGGTCAGCTCGTCCACCGCGGGCGAGGTCGGCGTGGCCCGGACGCGCTGGGTCTGGATGCCCCAGGAGGGAAGCGGCACCAGGTCCGGCAGCGCTGCCCGCGGCGGCTTCCGCAGCGTCGGGACCTGCGGCAGCCGGGGAAGCGTCCCGCCCCGCGGCCCGCGGGGGGAAGGCCGGTCATCGCAGCATCCGGATCCCTTCACTATCTTGACCTGCACGTGCGCCGTCGCATCGGCCGCGGAGACGCCCAGCAACCGCCGGTACTTCCTGGTCATCGTGGCGGTGAGCTGATAGGTCCCGAGGTGCAGCCGGTAGGAATGATTGCTTCCCTCGACCGCATCGGCCGCCCAGCCCCGCTGGATGCCCCACACCTCGCCCCTCGGGAAGGGATCGGAGTGACAGCCAGCATTGGGGTAGGGCGAGTTCATCGGGCTGCCCGGGCTGGTCCGCTGCGGGTCGAACACGGCGGGGCAGAACACATAGCGGTGCGTCGCCACGATCTTTCCGGCCGAGTTCGCCACGCTGACGGACAGGAAGTTCCGCAGCCCCCTGAAGCCGTGCAGCAAGCTGGCCGACCGGTGCCTGGTCACGGTGGAGCCATCAGGCAGGTGGATGACCTGCGTGATCGTGATCGGCTGCGTGTAACTGGCCCGCTGTACGTCGAATTGCAGCGCGGACCTGAGTGCGGCGACGTAGACGCCCGGATCGATGAAGGCCCGGCCGCGGAAGCGCGGCACCGTGATGCGGTTCTGCGCCACGATCAGCCGCGCTGACGGCCCTGGCGGCGGCGCTGCGGACTGGGCCGCGGACTGGGCGGCGGCCGCCCCTAACGGCGCGGTCGCCGCCACCGTGCATGCGGCGACGGCGACGGCGGCATACCGCAACTTCCATCGTGGTCGGTTCATGGCCCTCTCCTCCTCGGTCAGATCGCGCGCGATCGTCACCCAACAGACGCGCCGCCGGGGGCTGACGTTGCGTCCGCGGAGGTGACATTTGCGAACCGGGTAACAATTCAGGCTCAGCGCCTCCGGCTGACCGGAACAGCGGTGGTCCTGGCCTCGGCCGCCGCAGCCGAAGGCAGCAGGACGGGGCAAGGCAGTCAAGAGCGGACCAGGGCGGCGTGGCAGGCTTTGGCTGTGATCGGACTGAGCGGGAAGACCGCGCTGGTGACCGGAGGGTCGCGGGGCATCGGCCGGGCCATAGCCGAGCGACTGGCCGCCGACGGCGCCGAGGTCGTGCTGAGCTACGCGACCAACGCCGGTGCGGCCGCCGAGGTGGTGGCGGCGATCACCGCGGCCGGCGGCCGGGCGCATGCCGTCGCGGCCGACCTGAGGGATCCCGATGCGGCCCGGCGGCTCTTCGGCCACGCCGAGGCGATCGCCGGGCCGCTGGACATTCTCGTCAACAACGCGGCCGTCGCGGGCACCGGCATGATCGCGGAGACCAGCGACGAGGATTGGGACGCGGTCATGATGGCCAACGTCAGGAGCCCGTTCGTGCTGATCCGGGAGGCGGCCAGGCGCCTTCGGGACGGCGGCCGCATCGTGAACATCTCGACGGTGAACACGGTGCTCAACGGTCCCGGCATGGCCGCCTATGCCGCGAGCAAGGCCGCGCTGGAGCTGCTCAGCCGCGTGGCCGCCTACGAGCTCGGCGAACGTGAGATCACCGTGAACTCGGTGTCCCCCGGCGCCACGGATACCGAGATGTTCCGCACCGCGAACCCGGCCGAGGAAGTGCACGAGCAACTCGCCGGGCTGACGGCCCTGGGGCGACTCGGCCAGCCGGCCGACGTGGCCGACGTGGTCGCGCTCCTGATGAGCCCGGATGCCCGGTGGCTGACCGGCCAGAACATCCGGGCCTCCGGCGGACTCGCCTGATCCACCGCACCGACGACACCGGCCGGGTCCTGGCTGCGGCCTGCCCCCTGCGTCCCAGCAGCCTCACCCATAGAGGGCCCGAGATAGCGGTTAAGATTTCGCCGGTTTGGGGCCGGCGGAACCGGCTAAATCTTAACCGCTAACCCGATCTTGACTCTGCTGCGGCCGCCCGGCCTTCAGTTGCTGCGGCCGCCCGGCCCCGGAGCCCGGCTCGGGAGAAGCGGCCCGCCGGGCGCTGGCTGCGTACGATGCGCACTATGAACTCCGCGGACAACTTGCGGATCCGGGCGGGCCGCCGGGCCGGCGGGGGAATGCCAGCATGCGCGTGAATGGAGCGTTAGCTCGCGGGCTGATCGGGCTCGCGCTGACGGCTACTGCGCTCGTCCTCGGATACTTCGGCCTCCGCGCCTACGTGCTCACTCCCCTGGCGCAACAGATGCCTATGGGCCGGAGCTTTCTCGACATTATGTTCGCCGACCTGCAGCTGTTCGTGCTGCAGGCGCCGCTGAACGGCCCCGGCCCGTTCACGGCCTCGCTTCAGGTCGCCCGCTTCCTTGCGCCCGGCATCACGATCCTGGCCGCCGTCGAGGCCACCCGCCTGCTGATGAGCGAGCAACTGCGGAATCTGAAGGCCGCGCGGGCGTCGGGGCACCCGATCGTGACCGGCGACGGCCCCGCCGCGCTTGAGCTGTCCCGGCAGTTGCGGGTCAGCCACCGCAAGGTGGTGCTGGTCTGCGCCACCGAGGCGGCGGCCGCCCAGGCCCGGCGATACCGCTTGCTCGACGTGCCCGGGGACCCGACGGACGCCGCTACGCTGCGCGCGGCCGGGCTCCGCCGCGCCGCCGAGGTGTACGCCTGCACCGAGCACAGCATCACGAACGCCGCCACCGCGCTGCGGGCGCTGGAGATCTCGCAGCAACGCCGCCGCCCGCTGGCCACCTACGCGCAGGTCCGCGACGCGGAGATCTGCGCAGCGCTGCGGGCCCGGCGGATCGGGACCGACGGTGACCCGCGCTTCCGGCTGGACTTCTTCTCCATCGAGGAAGTAGCCGCCAAGGTCCTGCTTGACCAGCACCCGCTGCCGGACGCCAACGGCGCCGCCCCGCGGGTCGTGATCGCCGGCTTCGGCTGGCTGGGCCGGGCCGTGCTCCGCGAGATCGCCCGCCGCCGGATACCTGGTCATCCGCCGGTAACCGTGCTGGTCCAGGACGACAGCCCGGGGGCCGCCGTCGGTTACATCGAGCAATTTGCGGCCGTCCGCGAGAATTGCGTGGTCGTAGTCCAGGACCGGACCACCTCAATCGTGCTGGCCGATGACGCGCCCACGCTGATGTTCGTCTGCCTGTCCGACAACGAGGAGGCGCTGAGCGCCGGGCTGGCCGCCGCCCATTCCGTGGCCGACCGATCCGACCGGGTGGTGATCTGCATCGGTCAGCCCACGCCCTTCGACTCGGTCCTGACCGGCGAGCGAGCCTTGCTGGATGATGTGGAGGGCCGCCTGACCGTATTCGACGTGATGGAGGAGGCATGCGTGCCCGACCTGATCAGGGCTGACCTCAATGACCGGCTGGCCCGGGCCATCCACCAGGGCTACCTGGAAACGGGCGCGGCCCGGGGAGACGCACCGGCGGACAACAAGTCCATGCGGCCCTGGGAGGAGCTGCCGGAGTATCTGCAGCAGTCCAACTTCACCCAGGCCGCGCGCATCGGCGCCATGCTGAGCAGGATTCACTGCGTCATCACGCCAGAGTCCGACTTGCCCCATGACTTCGCGTTCACCGATGCCGAGGCCGAACTGCTCGCCGAGCTGGAGCATGAGCGCTGGGTCCAGGAGCGCCAGGCGGCGGGTTTCGAGTACGGGCCGCAGCGGGATGAACGGCATCACCCCGACCTGGTGGACTGGGAGCAGCTCAGTGAGCGGGCCAAGGACAAGGACCGGGACGCCATCCGGCAGTTCCCGGTGATCCTGGAGACCGCCGGGTTCCAGGTCCTCCGGCTCCGGCCCGCGACGCGCTGACCGTCATGCTGCTCACGATCACCAGCACGTCACCGCCGGCCACGGATCTCGGGTTCCTGCTGCACAAGAATCCGGCCGCCGTGCGCTCGGTGGAGCTTGGCTTCGGTACCGCGCACGCGTTCTACCCGGAGGCGGAGCCGGGGCGGTGCACCATCGCGCTGCTGCTGGAGGTCGACCCGGTCGCGCTGGTCCGCCGCAGCCGGGGCGGGCCGTTCCCGCTCGCCGCCTACGTGAACGACCGGCCGTACGTGGCGTCCTCGTTCCTCAGCGTCGCGCTGCGCAAGGTGTTCGGCACCGCGCTGCGGGGCCAGTGCCAGGAACGTCCCGGGCTGCCGGAGGAACGGCTGGAACTCTCGGCGCGGCTGCCGGTGCTGCCGTGCCGCGGCGGCGAGGAGCTGCTGCGGCGGCTGTTCGAGCCGCTCGGCTACCAGGTGAGCGCCCGGCCGATTCCGCTCGACTCGCGGTTTCCCTGGTGGGGGGACAGCCCGTACTTCGACGCGGAGATTTCCGCGCGCTGCCGGGTCCGTGATCTCCTCGGCCACCTGTACGTCCTGCTGCCGGTGCTGGACGACGACAAGCACTACTGGGTGACCAAGGACGAGATCGACAAGCTGGTGGCGGCCGCCGGCGAGTGGCTGGCCGCGCACCCCGAGCGTGACGTGATCGTCCGCCGCTACCTGCGGCACCAGCCGGGTCTCGCGGCCGACGCCATCGCGCGGCTGCTCGATGAGGACTCAGCCGCGCAGGCCGAGAATGCCGGGGCCGAGGACGCCGGAACCGCGGGCACCGGGGCCGCGGATGCCGCCGGGACCGCCAGCGGGCCGGTCACCGGAGAGCATGCCCGGCTGCGGGACCTGCGGCTGACCGCCGTGCTCGGGGCGCTGCGGGCATCCGGCGCGCGGCGCGTCCTCGACCTCGGCTGCGGGGACGGCCGCCTGCTCGCCGGGCTGCTGCAGGACGGGCAGTTCGAGCAGATCGTCGGCGTGGACGCCAGCACCGCCGCGCTGGAGCGAGCCGCCCGGCGGCTGCGGCTGGCCGAGATGGCGCCACGGCAGCGGGCCCGGATCGGCCTGCTGCAGGGCGCGCTGACCTACTCCGACCGGCGCCTGGCCGGCTACGACGCGGCCGTGCTGATGGAGGTGATCGAGCACGTCGATCGCGACCGGCTGGACGCGCTTGAGCAGGCCGTGTTCGGCGCGGCCGCCCCGGCCACCGTCGTCGTGACCACGCCCAACGCCGAGTACAACGTCCGCTACCCGGGCCTGGCGCCGGGTGCCCGGCGGCATCCGGATCACCGGTTCGAGTGGGGCCGGGACGAATTCCGCGGCTGGGCCGGCGCGGTCGCCGGGCGGCACGGCTACACCGCGGCGTTCGAGCCGGTCGGGGCGGAAGACCCGCGGGCCGGGCCGCCGACGCAGCTCGCCATCCTGAGCCGGCCGCAGTGACCACGATCAAGATCCCCGAGCTGTCCCTGGTCGTGCTCGTCGGGGTGACCGGGTCCGGCAAATCAACCTTCGCCGCCCGGCACTTCCGGCCGACCGAGGTGCTGTCCTCGGACTTCTTCCGCGGCCTGGTCGGCGACGACGAGAACGACCAGTCGGTGACCGCGGCGGCCTTCGAGGCGCTGCACTTGGTCGCCGCCAAGCGGCTCGCCATCGGGCGGCTGACCGTGATCGACGCCACGAACGTGCAGCCGGACGCGCGGCGGCCGCTGGTGGCGCTGGCCCGCGAGCATCATGTGCTGCCGGTCGCGATCGTGCTCGATATCAGCGAGCGGACCTGCATCGAGCGGAACGCGGCGCGGGCCGACCGCAGCTTCGGACCCGGGGTGGTCGCCCGGCAGCACGCGATGCTCGCGCGCTCGGTCCGGCGGCTGGAGCGGGAGGGATTCCGCCGCGTGTTCGTCCTCACCGGCCCGGCCGAGGTGGACGCCGCGGCGGTGATCAGGGAGCCGGCCTGGACCGACCGGTCCGGCGAGCACGGGCCGTTTGACGTCATCGGCGACGTGCACGGCTGCCACCGGGAACTGACCGACCTGCTGGACGCGCTCGGCTACCGGCCCGCCGCCGATGGCGGATGGCGGCATCCGGCGGGCCGGACCGCGGTGTTCCTCGGTGACCTGGTCGACCGCGGCCCGGACACGCCGGGCGTGCTCGCCACGGTGCTGGCCATGACCGCGGCCGGCACCGCGCTGTGCGTTTCCGGCAACCACGAGAGCAAGCTGCTGCGGGCGCTGCGCGGCCGCGACGTCAAGGTCACCCATGGCCTGGCCGAGTCGCTGGCGCAGCTGACGGCCGCGCCGGAGGAGTTCCGGACCCAGGTGATCGCCTTCCTGGACGGCCTGATCAGCCACTACGTGCTGGACGGCGGGCGGCTGGTGGTCGCCCACGCGGGCCTGCGGCAGGAGATGCACGGCCGCGCCTCGGCTGCGGTCCGGTCGTTCGCGCTGTACGGGGAAACCACCGGGGAGACGGACGAATTCGGGCTGCCGGTCCGCTACCCGTGGGCGCAGGACTACCGGGGGCAGGCGACCGTGGTCTACGGTCACACGCCGGTCCCCGTGCCCGTTTGGGTCAATAACACCATCTGTATCGATACCGGCTGCGTGTTCGGCGGCCGGCTGACCGCGCTGCGCTATCCGGAGCGGGAACTGGTGTCCGTCCCGGCCCGGAGCGTGTACTACCAGCCGGCCCGCCCGCTGGTGCCCGACGGCGGCGCGACGGCTGAGGCCGGGACGGCAGCCGGGCCCGCGGCTACCGCTGCGGCCAGACCGGCAAACGAGCCCGGCCGCCTGCTCGACATCGCCGACGTGCTCGGCAGGCGGGGGATCGAGACCCGGCTGCGCGGGCGGGTCTCGATCCCGGAAGAGAACGCGGCGGCCGCGCTGGAGGTGATGAGCCGGTTCGCGGTCGCCCCGCAATGGCTGATCTACCTGCCGCCGACCATGGCGCCGGTGTCGGCCAGCGGCCGCCCCGGGCTCCTCGAGCATCCGGCCGACGCGCTGGCCGCCTACCGGCGGGACGGCGTGGCGCGGGTGGTGTGCGAGGAGAAGCACATGGGCTCGCGGGCGGTGGCCGTGGTCTGCCGGACGCCGGCCGCGGCCAGGGACTGGTTCGGCACCGAGCAGGCCGGCCTCGTCTATACCCGCACGGGCCGGCGGTTCTTTGCCGATACGCCGATGGAGGAGGAACTGCTCAGCCGGCTGCGCGGCGCGATCGAGGCGGCCGGCCTGTGGGACGACCTGGGCGACTGGGCCGCGCTCGACTGCGAGATCCTGCCCTGGTCGCTGAAGGCGGACGAGCTGATCAGCAGCCATTACGCCGCGGTCGGCGCCGCGGCCGTGGCCGGGCTGGGCGCGGCCACCGAGCTGCTGGACGCGGCCCGGGCCAGGGGCCTGGAGGTGACCGGGCTGCGCGAGCGCACCGGGCAGCGGCGGCTGGCGGCGGAATCCTTCGTCCGTGCCTACCGGCCGTACGTGTGGCCGGTGGCATCCCTGGACGACGTGCGGCTGGCGCCGTTCCAGGTCCTGGCGGGCTCGGCCGGCACCTGCTTCGGCCGCGATCACGAGTGGCACATGGAAGCGGCCGGGCGGCTGGCCGCAGCCGATCCGCTGATCAAGGCGACCCGCTATCTCACGGCCGATCTCGCCGACCCCGGCGCGGACGCGGCCGTGACCGCATGGTGGGAAGAGCTCACCGGGGCCGGCGGCGAGGGAATGGTGGTCAAGCCGGCCGCCCCGGTCACCCGGGGCAGGCACGGCCTGGCCCAGCCGGGGATCAAGTGCCGGGGCCCGGAGTACCTGCGGATCATTTACGGGCCGGAATACGCGCTGGCCGGCAACCTGGCCCGGCTGCGCGAGCGCAGCCTCGGGCGCAAGCGGTCGCTGGCCGGCAGTGAATTCGCGCTGGGAGTCGAGGCCCTGGAGCGGTTCACCCGCCGCGAGCCTGCGTTCCGGGTGCACGAGTGCGTGTTCGGCGTGCTCGCGCTGGAGAGCGAGCCGGTCGACCCGCGGCTGTGATGCCGGCGGCCCGGGCGCGCGCCGCCGGAGTCCCGGGCCGGGGGTGCCAAAGGCGACCGCGGTGACATAAGTTGGCAGGCAGAGTCCAGCGACGCAAGGAACACTGCTGGCGCGGCCAGCCTGGCTACTGCGCAGGCCAGATGGGGCGCCGGCTCAGGAGCCGAGTAATGGGCATTTCCGCCGCGACCGCCCCGGCCGCCGGCCCGGCGAGCCGATGAGACCGGGTACCCGCCGGGGCCAGCCCGGTCGGCCGCCGCGCCGGCGAGGCGCGATCAGCATCGGCACCGGCATATTCCTGATCGCGGCCGGCGCGATCTTGCTGTTCGCGGTGACGGCCGGGACCTCCCCGCTGAACTGGCACATCGTGGGTGTCATCCTGATCCTCACCGGAGTCGCCGGCCTGCTGCTCCCGCCCGTGGTGCAGGTCTGGCCGACGCCGGGCCCGCCCCCGGACGAGCTGCCGCCGGACGAACTGCCCCCGGACGACCTGCCGCTGGACGAGCCGCCGCTGGATGAGCTAGCACTGATCGACCTGGCCCCGGATGACCGGGCATCGGACGAGCTGCCGCCGGATGAGCTGCGGCCGGAGCAGCTGACCCTGGACGAGCTAGCGTCGGGCGAGCCGCCGCGCAGCCGGATCTGGCCCAGCTTCCGCCGCAAGAGCCTGGCCGAGATCCGGAGGGAATCAGCCGAGGACGTGGCCGCGATGCGAGATGACGGCACGCACATCAGCCCGGACGCGCCCGCGCACCTGGAAGACGATCTCTGACCCACTACCCAGGCAGGAGAACCACGATGCTGGTCGCCTTCTCGGTGACGCCGCTGGGCGTGGGCGAGGCCGTCGCCGAGTACGTCGCGGACGCGGTCCGGGTGGTGCGCGACAGCGGCCTGCCGAACCAGACCGACGCCATGTTCACCACGGTGGAAGGTGACTGGGATGAGGTCATGGCCGTGCTGAAAAGCGCCGTCGAGGCCGTCGCGGCGAAGGCCCCGCGAGTCAGCCTGACGCTCAAGGCCGATATCCGCCCGGGGGTAACCGGAGCGCTGGAGTCCAAGGTCGAGGCCCTGGAGCGTTATCTCGGCAGCTGACCGGCGGCCGCGCCGCGATACCCGCGGGCCGGCTCAGATCGGGGATTCCGGATGGTGGAAGTCCCACTCCTGCAGGGCCGCGACGGAGAGCCAGTCGAGCCCCCGGCCCGCCTCGGCCTCGATCCCGTGGGCGAGCGCCGCGAGCGCGGCCGCCGCGGCGTAGCCATCGACCGCATCGGCTTCCTCGGACTCGCCCTCCAGCGCGTGGACCAGTAGCTCCTTGGCCGCCGTGGCCCGGGCCGGAGCGGCACCATAGGAGTTGGCCAAAGCGGCGATGGCGCGGCGCACCACGCGCTCGGCCACCCCGTCGCTCATTGCTACCCGTCTCTCCGGCACCGCGGCCTCCCGTCCGTTGACGCCGGGCATGCTTCCCAGCGGTGCACCGCAGGCTAGCGGACGCCGATGCCGGCGATGCCGCCCGGCGCGCGGGATACTCGGTGGCATGACTAGTGACGTCACCCGGGAACGGGCCATTTACCAGGCGCTCAAGGCGGTGGACGAAGTCGCGGCCGCCTTGCAGTCGCACCTGATCGAGGAGCACGGGGCTGATCCGGTGCGCGCCGCCGCGCAGAGCACCTCCACCAACTCGCTCAAGCTGCTGCGGCAGGCCCGCGAACGGCTCGGCGAAGGGCTGCGCGCCATCAATGCCGACAGCATCGCCGAGTCGGACGAGATTTCCCTGCGCAACGTTTGACCGGAGCGGGAGCTCTGGCCCGATGGCGCATCGCGAGTATCGCCCGGGCCAGCCGAGCGCCACCCGGCAGCAATCGTGCTATCTAACGCGAATCAGGCCTATCACCGTTAAGCCGTAATTACTTCTATCGGCGCTATAACCGGGCGATTTGCGCTCCCCGGGTACCGGGCTTTCACCGGGATTTAATCAGCGAGCCGCAAACTCCGCGAATTCGCCGGCTATGCGTACACTCAGATCAACGGGGGCAAGGTCACAATTCGCGCGCCGGGAATGCGTGCCGGTAATTCTGCTGTCCTGATGATTTCCGGGTCTATTCTCGCCGGCGCCAGCGCGGCCGGCGATAGGAGGATGAAGGCGTATGAGCCTGATCAGGCATAGGCCGGAACGCGGGACGAAGCCGCCCGGGGCCATCGCCGGGCCGCCGCCGGCGGCCGAGTCGTGCCCCAGCCTCAGGGTCAGCTTTGAGTACCGGCCGGGCCAGGGCGAAGACGCGGGTACCGGGCTGTGCGGTGTCTTTGACGGCCTGGGCAGCGCCGGAGCGGAGATGATCACGACCTCGGCGGGCCCCCGCAGCAGCGCGTGGGCGGCCGCCCGGGCGGCCCGTGCGGCCGTTCGCCTGCGCACTGACCTGCTGTCCGTGGGACCGCCGGGCTGGCCGGACTTCGGCGAGTGCCGGGATGCCTATGCGCCCCGCTTCCGGCGGTGCGCGGATCAGGCCAGAAATTACGACCTGGCGGCCACCGAGGTGGCCAGGCTCCGGCAGCGGCTGGAGTCAGCCCAGGCCGGCCTGGTCACGACCCGCCAGTAGCTGTGGGACGAGTACCGGACCGGCTACGAGAGCCTGCTATCAACGCCCGTGCGGGACCTGTCCGGGGCCGATGGCGGGCCGCCGGCCACGGCCGGCGGCTAAGCCGCGGCCGCGCCGCCCGGGGCTGACCAGGATTCCGGGCCATGACGGCCCGGTGACTGATCACCTCCGGGCCGGTCCGCCGGCCGCGGTGGTGGCATCATCGGTCCATGGTCGCGATCGAGGTCGTATCCGGTGACATCACCGCCGAGGACACCGACGCCATCGTCAACGCCGCGAACGAATCCCTGCTGGGCGGCGGCGGCGTAGACGGGGCGATTCACCGGGCGGCCGGGCCGCGCCTGGCCGAGGCGGGCGCCGCGATCGCGCCGTGCCTGCCGGGCGACGCCAAGGCGACCCCGGCCTTTGATCTCGATCCGCCGGTCAGGCACATCATCCATACGGTCGGGCCGGTCTGGGCGGGCGGCGGCCGCGGCGAGGCGGATGTCCTGGCCTCGTGCTACCGGCGCAGCCTGGAGGTCGCCGATGGGCTGCGGGCCCGCAGCGTCGCCTTCCCGGCCATCGCCACCGGCGTCTACGGGTTCCCGCCGCGGCTGGCCGCGCAGATCGCGGTGGCCACCATCCGGTCCTCGCCGACCGCGGTCGAGCGGGTCCGGCTGGTCGCCTTCGACGAGCCGACGCGCGGCCTGCTGGCGGCCGCGCTCAGCGCGGGCTAGCCCGGCGGCCCGGCGGCGGTCCGCTCACCGGGCGCGGCCCGGGCGGCTGCCGGCCAGCGCGCCGGGCGCATCGCGCCGCTCAGCGGCGGGGCCGGATGCGGCGGCATCCGGCGGGGGTGTTGACTGGCGACATGTCTGTCGAGGGTGAATATGAGCCGAGTCCGCAGGCCTGGGTCCGCGAGCAGGTCGAGCTGTACGAGAGCTCGGGCGGCACGCAGGGCACGACACTGCGCGACACCGGCCTTCCCGTTGTCATCATCACCAGCCGCGGGGCGCGTAGCGGCAAGCTGCGCAAGACGCCGCTGATGCGGGTCGAGCACGATGGCCGTTATCTCGCGGTGGCGTCACAGGGCGGCGCCCCGGTGCATCCGCGCTGGTACTACAACTTCCGCGCGGATCCGCACGTCGAACTCCAGGACGGCCCGGACAAGCAGGACATGATCGCCCGGGAGGTCACCGGGGACGAGCGGGCGCAGTGGTGGGAACGGGCGGTCGCCGCATTCCCGCCGTACGCCGAGTACCAGCGGAAGACCGAGCGCCGGATCCCGGTCTTCGTCCTCGAGCGCGCCAGCAGCTGACCGGGTCTCGCGCCGCAGCACCCCGGGCCGGCCGTCGCGGTCCTCAAGCTGACCCGGCGCGACATCCGGACGCGGTCGGCGGGCCAGAATTCGGCCGCTGTTCATAGCCCGGATGCATGCATTCGCGATGCTTGACGAGCGCTTCGCCAGGCTGGCCCGCCCGGGCCTGCCCGCCCGGGCGGAGACGGCCGGACCTGCGCCGCCGGCTCGCCCCCGGGCGGCCGGCGAGCGTGCGGGCCGGGATCGGCTGGCCGGCGTAGGCTGGCGCCAGGCGCGGCGGAATAAGTACAATCCCGACGTGGGACGCTGGCCCCGGACCGCCGCCCTCGACGGGCGGCAGGCGGCGGCAGCGGGCCGGGTGAGCAGGCAGGGAGACAGATGACCGAGCTCATCGTCGGCACTCATCAGTCCGACACGCATCAGAAGGCCCTGCGCATCAACCTTGATCCGCGCTGGTACGGGACGATCGCCGAGATCGGGGCCGGCCAGGAGGTCGTGCGCTGGTTCTTCCGGGTGGGCGGCGCCGCGGGCACCGTCGCCAAGTCGATCTCCGCCTACGACATGGTCGTCAGCGACGCGGTGTACGGCAAGGCCGACCGGTACGTGTCCGCCGGGCGGCTGCAGGGCATGCTCGACATGGAATTCCAGCTCAATGTCGAGCGCCTGGACGATGGGCGCGGTGACGAAAACTGCTTCTTCGCGTTTGCCGACACGGTGGTGGCGCGCAGCTACCGGGGCAGCAACGAGTGCCACGGCTGGATGGGCGTGAAGTTCCAGGCCCAGCCGCACGACGAGCCGAGCCAGATCGTCATGCACGTGCGGATGCTCGACATCGAGGCCTTCGCCCAGCAGGAGGCGCTGGGGATCGTCGGGGTGAACCTGCTGTACGGGGCGTTCTTCCACCACCATGAGCCGGACCGGCTGATCGAGAGCCTCCTTGACCGCCTGACCACGGGCCGGGTCGAGATCGACATGATCGAGTTCCGCGGCATCGAGTTCCGCGGCGTGGACAACCGGCTGATGGCGCTCAAGCTGGTGCAGCTCGGGCTCAGCGGCGTGGCCATGTTCGGGCCCGACCGCGAGGTACTGCAGCCCAGCGAGGTGCTGCGGAAGAAGGCGATCCTGGTCGAGCGGGGCAGCTTCCGGCCGCCGACGCTGGTGAACCTCGACATGCTCGAGACGGCCAAGGCCAGGTTCGCCCAGGACCCGGCGGTCGCGGGCAAGCCGGTGCTGATGCTCACCGAGATCACGATGCGCAACCTGCTGGCCGGCGGAGCCGCCGACGTGGACCGGCGCGACTTCCTGGCCCGCGCGGAGCTGCTCGCGGCGTGCGGGATGACGGTACTGATCAGCGATTACTTCGACTACTACCGGCTGGCCGCCTATATCGCCGAGCGCACCAGCGAGCGGATCGGCATCGTGATGGGCGTGCCGAGCCTGATTGACCTGTTCAACGAGGAGAACCACGCCCGGCTCCCGGGCGGCATCCTGGAAAGCTTCGGGCGGCTGTTCAAGAACGAGCTGAAACTCTACGTCTATCCGCTCCAGCCGTCGCCGGACGAGGAACTCAAGACCGTCAACGACATTAAGGTCCAGCCGGAGCTGCAGCCGCTGTACGACTACCTCGCCGGACGTGGCAGCTTCGTCCACCTCGACAACTACCGGCCCGAGTGCCTGCCGATCTTCAGCCGCGACGTCCTGCGCCGGATCGCCGCGGGCGACGAGACCTGGGAAAGCATGGTCCCGCCCAACGTCGCCGAGCTGATCAAGCGCCGCGCATTCTTCGGCTACGTCAAGCCGGGCCGGGACTGACCGCACTCGCGCCGCGCTCGCGCGGAGTACTGGCCGTGCCGGGCGCGGCCGGCCACTAGGCTCAGAGCCCGTGACGAATGATGATCCCGGGCCGGGCAGCGGCGCGGACCGGGCCAGGCCGGGGAAGCGCAGATCGTTCTGGAAGGAACTGCCAGTCCTGATCGCGTTCGCGCTCGTACTGGCGCTGCTGGTCAAGACATACGTGGTCCAGGCGTTCTTCATCCCGTCGTCGTCGATGGAGGAGACGCTCGATATCGGCGACCGGATCCTGGTCAACAAGCTCGTCTATCATTTCCGCGACATCCACCGCGGTGACATCGTGGTGTTCAACGGGTCCGGCTCGTGGCTTCCGCCGACCACGTCCTCGCCCGATCCGCTGGTCCGCCTCTGGCACACGGTTGTCGGGCTGTTTGGCGTCGACCTGCCCAACGACGACTTCGTCAAGCGGGTGATCGGGCTGCCGGGAGATCACGTGGTGTGCTGCAATGCCCAGGGCCTGGTCACGGTCAACGGGGTGGCGCTGCACGAGTCGTCCTACCTGTACCCGGGGAATGCGCCGTCGTCGATTCCGTACGGCCCCAGCCGGTTCAGCGTCATCGTGCCGCCCGGGCACCTGTGGGTGATGGGTGATCACCGGCAGGTGTCCGTGGATTCCCGGCTGCACCGCTCCGATCCGGGCGGGGGCTCCATCCCGGAGACCGCGGTGGTCGGGCGGGCATTCATGGTCGTGTGGCCGCTCAGCAGGTGGCGGATCCTGCCCATCCCGGCCACCTTCGGGCAGGCGGCCCTGACCCGTGCCGCCGCCGCGGCCCCGGCCAGCGCGCTGGTCCTCGGGCTGCTCGGCGTTGCGCCGCTGGCCTGGGCGCGCCGTCGTTCGGGCCGGCGGCGCCGCTCCGGCGGGCGCTAAGGGGGCGAGCGGCGGGGCTGGCTCGTTATTGCTGTACTGCATTGCTGTGCTGCGTTGCGCCGTCCTGGCCCGCAACCCGGTCAGCGGGCGAGCCGCGCGGAGGCCAGCTGGCGGGGGCCGCCCAGCAGCCAGCAGGACAGCTGATCCGGCGTGTGGCTGGCGGCCAGGCGGACGTCGTGGCCAGGCAGGATGGGACGGTGGTACTCCAGCTCGGCACTGGCCGGCCGCCAGTCGAGTCCGGCCAGGACGTCCTCGACGGCGGCCCAGGCGATGGCGTTATTGACATGGCCCGCCGTGTCGAAGTCGCTGGCCCGCAGCGGCCAGGCCCGGCTGGATTGCGGCTCGTCCGGCCCGGGATGTGACAGCCGCGCCGACACCGTGCGCCCGGCAGCGGCGGCTCCGTACAGGCGGTGAAACGCCGCCCCGAGCGGAGCCGGGCGCCCGTCCGCCCGGGCGACCGCCACCCACACCGTCCTGGCCTGCATCAGGTCCGAGCCGGACCTGCTCACGGTGGTCGTGCGCTCCACCCATCGCGGCCCTATCGCCGAGCAGAAGGTCCGCAGCCGCAGTGACTCGCCGTGCACCGGGTAGCCGCCGATGGCCAGGACGACCCGGCGCACCAGCCAGTCATACGGCTCCTGCCAGCCGGCGTCGGCCAGATCGTCCTCCGCGGCCTCCTGCAGGTAGCGGGCCAGCGCGTCGAGCCGGAGCCGGCCGCCCGGGGTTACCTCGGTGCTCCGGACCGCCCGCGAGACGCCGAACACGCGGCCGTGCGCCGGATCAGGCAGGAACGCCGGCGCCGATGGCGCAACAGACCCCATCCCCGCATTGTCCCTGACACCACAGCGGCCCCGCCGCGGGTGGCCGGCCCGGATCCTGGCGCCGGGCGGCGGGCGGCGGGAGCCAGCGGCGCCGCCGTCGTCACCCGGCCCGGGGCCCGGCCCTGCTGGACTGGCGTACTTCGAGCTCGGGCTCGAACGTCACCTGCCGGTGGGTGTGCGCGCCGGTGCCGAGGGTCTCTTCCAGCAGCAGCTGGGCGGCGGTTCGGCCGAGCTGCTGGCGGGGCTGGCGGACGGACGAGAGCGGCACGGCCGCGGCGGCCGCGAAGTCGATATCGTCGTAGCCGACGATGGCGATGTCCTCGGGGACCCGGATCGCGTGCCGGGTCATCTCCTGCAGCAGGCCGAGGGCGATCAGGTCGTTGGCGCAGAAGACGCCGGTCGGCCTGCGCCCGGCCGGCCGTGCCGCGATCGCCGCCCCGGCCTGCTGTCCGGCCTGCACATTCAGCGCGCGGGTCTCGATCATCCGCAGGTGGGCCGGGCCGCGGCCGGCCCGGGCCAGGGCGCGCAGCGCGCCGTCGCGGCGGTCGGCGACCTGCCGGATGCTGAGCGGCCCGCCGATGTAGGCGAGCCGCTCGTGCCCGGCCGCCAGCAGGTGGGACATCGCCACATCGCCGCCGAGGACGTCATCGACGGCCACCGAGCACTGGCCGCCGGACGGGGATGTGCTGTCGACCAGGACCACGGGCGTGCCGCGCTGCTGCAGCAGCGTGAGCCGCTCGTCGGCGCCGGCCACCGGAGTGATCAGGATGCCCTGCACCCGGTGCTCCTCCAGCAGTTCCAGGTACCGGGTCTCTTTCAGCAGCTGGTCATCGCTGTTGCACAGGATGACGGCGAGCCCGGACATGCTCGCCTCATCTTCCACGCCGCGGGCCACATCGGTGAAGAACGGGTTCGCCACGTCCAGCACGACCAGGCCGATGATCCGGCTGCGGCCCGCGCGCAGCTGCCGGGCCGACTCGTTCCGGACGAAGCCGAGTGCTTTGATCGCCTCTTGCACCCGGTCGCGGGTCGACCGGGCCACGATGTCGGGCCGGTTCAGCACGTTGGACACGGTGCCCACCGAGACGCCCGCGTGCGCCGCCACTTCCCTGATGCTGACCGGCGCGTTCACCGACATCCTCCCTGACCCGAGTGACAGTGTCCGGTCCGTTCTTGGAACGTGTCAAATGGCGCCGCGCCAGCCGGCCCGCGCGGCGGCCGCGCGCCAGGCCCGGCTGTCGCCGGCCGGCTCATGCAGGCGCAGCGGCTGCCCGGCCCGCAGCAGCCCGCGCAGCCCGGCCAGGTCGCCCGGCGCGGCACCGAGCCGGCGGGCCTGGACCAGAACATTACCGATGGCCGATGCCTCGGCCGGCCCGGCCACCACGGGCAGGCCGCAGGCATCGGCGGTGAGCTGGCAGAGCAGCTCGTTCCTGGTGCCGCCGCCAACGATGTGCACCGTGTCGGCATGCCTGCCGGTCAGCTCCTGCACCTCGGCGATCGCCTGACGGTAGGCGAGCGCCAGGCTGTCGAGGATGCAGCGGACCATCCCGCCGCGGCCGGACGGCGCAGGCTGGCCGGCCCGCACGCAGGCCGCGGTGATCCGGGCGGGCATGTCACCGGGGGCCAGGAACGCGGGGTCGCCCGGATCGATGACGCAGCGCAGCGGCTCCGCCCTGGCCGCCGCGGCCAGCAGCGGCTCCAGCCGGGCCAGGCCGGCCCCGGACCAGGTACGCACGCATTCCTGCAGCAGCCACAGGCCCATCACGTTCCGCAGGTACCTGATCGTCCCGTCGACCCCCGTCTCGTTGCTGAAATTCGCCCGGCGGCTGGCCTCGGTGAGCACCGGCTGATCCAGCTCCATGCCCACCAGCGACCACGTCCCGGAGGAGATGTAGGCGAAGCTGCGGCCGCTGGCGGGCACGGCGACCACGGCGGACGCGGTGTCGTGCGAGCCGACGGCTACGACGGGGAGCCCGGGGCCCAGGCCCGCGCCGGCCGCCGCGCCGGGCTGCAGGAGCCCGATGAGCTCGCCGGGCTGGCACAGCGCGGGGAAGATGCCCGGCGGGATTCCGGCCTGCCGGATCAGCCGGGCGGACCAGGTCCGGGCGGTGACGTCGTACAGCTGCGTGGTCGATGCGTTCGTGACCTCGGCGCCGGTCTCCCCGGTCAGCCAGTAGCCGAGCAGGTCGGGGATGAGCAGCATGGTGCCGGCTGCGCTGAGCTGGGGCGTGCCGGCCGCCGCGGCTAGCTGGCAGATCGTGTTGAACGGCAGCTGCTGGATGCCGGTGACGGAGTACAGCTGCTGGGCCGGGATCCGGGCCAGGACGGTCGCCAGCACCCCCGTCGTCCGCGCATCGCGGTAGTGCACCGGATTGCCCAGCAGTGCCCCGGAGTGGTCGAGCAGTCCGTAGTCAACCCCCCAGGAGTCGATGCCCACGCTGTCCAGCGGCCCGGCGCGGCCCGCCGCGCGCAGGCCGTCGAGGATGCCGCGGTACAGGCGCAGAACGTCCCAGTGCAGGGTCCCGCCCGCGAAAACGGGCACGTTCGGGAACCGGCCCGCCTCGGTGACCTGCAGCCGGCCGCCGTCCAGCCGCCCGACCACGACCCGCCCGCCGGATGCGCCGAGGTCGGCGGCAGCGACCGTGACGGCGGTCATCGCAGGAACGCCGCCGCCACCCCGCCGTCAACCGGGATGTGCAGGCCGGTCGTGGCCGGCAGGTCCCCCGCGGTCAGCGCCACCACGGCGGCGGCCACGTGCTCGGGCAGTATCTCCAGCTTGAGCAGCGTCCGCCGGGCGTAGAACGCGCCGAGTTCCTCCTCGGGCACGCCGTAGACGGCCGCCCGCTGCGCGCCCCAGCCGCCGGCGAAGATTCCGGAGCCGCGGACGACACCGTCCGGATTGATGCCGTTGACCCGGATGCCGAGCTCGCCGAGCTCGGCGGCCAGCAGCCGGACCTGGTGCGCCTGATCTGCCTTGGCCGCGCCGTAGGCGACGTTGGCCGGGCCGGCCGCGACGGAATTCTTGCTGCAGATGTAGATGATGTCGCCGCCCATGCCCTGCGCGGCCATCACGCGCACGGCCTCCCGGGAGACCAGGAACGATCCCCTGGCCATCACGTCGTGCTGGATGTCCCAGTCGGCCGCGGTGGTCTCCAGCAGCGGCCGGGAGATGGACAGGCCCGCGTTGTTCACGACGAGGTCCGCGCCGCCGAAGGCGAGCGCGGCCGCCTGGAAGGCGTCGGCCACGGCGCTCTCGTCGGTGACGTCCGAGGTGACGCCCACCGCGACGTCGGCGGAGCCGATGCCCGCCGCGACCTGCCGCGCGGCGTCGCCGTCCCGGTCGGCCACCACCACGCAGGCTCCCTCGGCGGCCAGCCGCCGCGCCGTGGCCCGGCCGATCCCGGAGCCGCCGCCGGTCACCAGCGCGATCCGGCTGGCCAGCGGCCGCGGCTTCGGCCGCCGCCGCAGCTTGGCCTCCTCAAGATCCCAGTACTCGATCCGGAACTTCTCCGCCTCGCTGATCGGGGCGTAGGCGGAGACCGACTCGGCGCCGCGCATCACGTTGATCGCGTTGACGTAGAACTCCCCGGCCACCCGGGCCGTCTGCTTGTCCGCCCCGTAGCTGAACATCCCGATCCCGGGCACCAGCACGATCGCCGGGTCGGCGCCGCGCATCGGCGGCGACGACGGGCCCGCATGGCGCTCGTAGTAGGCCCGGTAATTATCCCGGTAGGCGCGGTGCAGTTCCTCCAGGCGGCTGCGTATCACGTCAAGCGGGGCCGACGGGGGCAGGTCGAGTACCAGCGGCGCGATCTTCGTGCGCAGGAAATGGTCGGGGCACGAGGTGCCGAGCGCGGCGAGCTCGGCGTGCCGGGAACTGGCCAGGAAGCCGAGCACGACGTCGCTGTCGCTGAAGTGCCCGACCTGGGGGTGGTCGGTGGAGGCCAGCCCCCTGAGCACCGGCGCGAGCCCGGCGGCCCGCTCGCGCCGCTGGGCGGCGGGCAGCGGCTGGTAACCGCTGATGACCGGGCCGAACGGCTCCGGGCGGCCGGTCTCGTCCAGGTACCGCTGCGCGGTCGCGATGATCTCCAGGGAGTTCGCCTCGCATTCCGTGCTGCTGGCGCCCCAGGCCGTGATCCCGTGACCGCCGAGTATCACCCCGATCGCCGCCGGGGTGGCGCGCTGGAACGCGGCGATGTCCAGGCCTAGCTGGAACCCGGGCCGGCGCCACGGCAGCCAGCCGACCCGGTCGCCGAAGCAGGCCCGGGTGAGCGCCTCGCCATCAGCGGCGGCGGCGAGCGCGATGCCGGAATCGGGGTGCAGGTGGTCGACGTGCGGAAGGTCGAGCAGTCCGTGCATGGCGGTATCGATGGACGGCGCGGGGCCGCCGGCGCCGTGCCGGCAGTAGTCGAAGGCGGCGACCATCTCGTCCTCGCGGCCAACGCCGGGGTAGACGCCGGGCAGCGCGCGGAGCCGGTCCAGCCGCAGCACGGCGAGGCCGGCCTCGGTCAGCGTGCCGAGATCACCGCCGGACCCCTTCACCCAGAGCACCTCCACTGACCCGCCGGTGACCGGATCGGCGGCCTGGCCCTTGGCCGAGGTGTTGCCGCCCGCGTAGTTGGTGTTGCGCGGATCCGAGCCGAGCCGGTTGCTGCGCTGCAGCAGCGCGCTGACCTCGGGCGGTCCCTGCGGGGCCATGGCCTGCCTCCTGGGCGGTTACGTCACCGGTCGAGGTGAAGCTGAGCGGGCTGGATGCCGTGATGTCCTGGTCAGGACCCCCAGCTGGCCGGGGTGCCGCCGATGCGCTCTTTGATGATGCGCTCGCCGTAGCCGGATCGGTGGTAAGCGGCGACCGGGTCGGGGTCCAGGCCCAGGTCCTGGCGGAGTTCGGCCAGCAGCGGCCGGACGTCGGTGTTGTAGGCGTCCATGAGGACGGCGTTGGCGCCGAGCACGTCACCGGCCTGCTGCGCGGCGGCCAGCGCTCCGGCGTCGATGAGCAGCGCCTTGGCCGTCGCCTCCTGGACGTTCATCACGCTGCGGATCTGGGCCGGGATTTTCGGCTCGATGTTGTGGCACTGGTCCAGCATGAAGGCAACGCCCGCGGCCGGCGCCAGCGCATCGGCCCGCACCACCTCGTGCAGGATGCGGAACAGCTGGAACGGGTCCGCGGCCCCGACCATCAGGTCATCATCGGCGTAGAAGCGGCTGTTGAAGTCGAACCCGCCGAGCCGTCCGGCCCGCAGCAGGACAGCGACGATGAACTCGATATTGACGCCCGGCGCGTGATGGCCGGTGTCCACCACGACCGCGGCCTTCGGGCCGAGCGCGGTGCAGTGCAGCAGTGCGGTACCCCAGTCGGGGACGTCGGTGGTGTAGAACGACGGCTCGAACAACTTGTACTCCAGCAGCATCCGCTGCTGCGGCCCGAGCCGGGCGTAGACGGCCGCCAGGCCCTCGGCGAGCCGGTCCTGGCGGGCGCGGATATCGTCCTGGCCGGGATAGTTGGTGCCGTCAGCGAACCACAGCTTCAGGTCACGCGATCCGGTGGCGTCCATGATCGCGATGCATTCCAGCAGGTGATCCAGGGCCTTAGCGCGGACCCGGGGATCGGGGTTGGCGACGCTGCCGAGCTTGTAGTCGTCGTCCTGGAAGACGTTCGCGTTGATCGTGCCGATCGCGATCCCGCCATCGGCGGCATAGGCGGCGAGGGCGGCGTAATCGCCGGTCTTGTCCCACGGGATGTGCAGGGCGACGCTGGGCGCGGCGCCGGTGAACCGGTGCACCTGGGCGGCGTCCGCCACCTTCTCCTGCACCGTGCGGGGGACGCCGGGCTGCGCGAAGACCTTGAAACGGGTCCCGGTGTTGCCGAACGCCCAGGATGGCAGCTCGATCCGCTGCGAGTTCAGCGCGGTCTTCACGGTGGTCAGGTGAGGCATTCCGGTCATCTCCAGGCTGCGTGACTCAGGTGCTGCTGATGCTGCTGTGCTACTAGTAGTGCTCGGTGGTGCTCAGTGCTCAGTCAAGGTGGAAAATCTCGGCCACCCTGGTGAACCCCTCGTCGGGTCGCAGGCCGTTGAGGTCAGCGAAAAAAGGGGCCATTTCCGCCTGCCAGCGGCCGTTGACGCCAGTCTGCGCCATCCGCTGCAGGGCGGCCGGATAGTCGTCGGTCTCCAGGTCGCCGGCGAGCAGGCCGTCGCCGGACAGGAAGAGGCTGTCATTGCCCAGCCGGACTTGCGCAGCGCATCGGTCATCTCCGGCCGGACCTCGGCGTGCCTGGTCCGGTATTCATCGAGCCGGTCGGGCCGGACCCGCGCGAGAAAGCAAACCCGCTCCATGGTTCTCGCCTCCTGCATCGTAGGCCGGGCAGGCCAGCCGTGGTCCCGGCGGCTTCGTCCGGGACCACGGCCCGCGCCGGGCTCAGAAGTTGAACTGGTTGATATTGCTCTTGTTGAAGACGAACGGCGGGCCGAGCAGGATCGTATGATCTGCCCCGACCGTGAACTTGCCGAGCTTCCCGGCCGTGAACGACTGGCCGGCCGCGTTGGTGATCTTCCCCGACGCGAGATTCACCGCGGCGTAGGCGGCGAGGTAACCGAGGTTGGCCGGGTTCCACAGCTCGAACGCCTTCACCGTCCCGTCTGCGACGTATTTCTTCATCGAGTCCGGGGTACCGAGGCCGGTGACCAGCACCTTGCCGCGGCGCGAGGAAGCGCTGACGACCTGCGCCGCCGCCAGGATCCCGACGGTCGTCGGCGAGATGATGCCCTTGAGGTTCGGGTAGTGCTGGAGCAGCCCCTGGGCCACCTGCGTGGCGGTGGTCGGGTCATCGTTGCCGTATACGGTCGTGACCAGCTTCATCTTCGGGTACTTCTTCAGCTCCTGCTTCATGAAGCCGATCCAGGCATTCTGGTTGGGCGCCGAGGCGGTAGCCGACAAGATGGCGATCTGCCCGCTGTCGTGAATCTCCGACGCGAGCAGCGAGACTTCGCTGGTGCCGATCTGCGCGGTGGATGCCTGGTTGACGAACAGCGTGCGGCAGGCGGGCGCGTCCGAGTCGTAGGTGACTACGGTGATGCCCTTCTTGATCGCCGCGTTCAGCGTCGGGCAGAGAGCCGACGGGTCGGTCGCCGAGACCACCAGGGCGTTAGCGCCCTTGGCTACCGCCGCCTGGATGGCAGGGATCTGGGAGGCCGGCGTCGCCGCCGTCCCGCTGGTCTCCGAGCCGCTCTCGCCCAGCTGCTGCAGTGCCGCCAGGGCGCCGCCTGACTTCACGCTGTCCGAGGTGGTGAAGTACGGGTTGCCGAGGTTCTTGGGAATGACGAACACTTTCAGCCCGGTCTTCAGCGCGCCCGAGGCCGCGGCGGAGGAGGAGCCGGACGCGGAGGCGGCGGGCGTCGACGAGCCCGATGACGAGCATGCCGCGAGGACGACTGATGCGGTGGCGAGCACTGCGGGCAGCAACAGGACCCGTTTCACGGAACCTTTCATTGTGAATCCTTTCAATCGGGGTTAAGCGGAAATGCGGTTGTTGTGCGTGCGGGCGGCCGTCATGGCCCGGTCCTGATTCCGGCTGGGGTGGCGCGCCTGCGCCGGGCGAGCGACTCGCGCGCCCGGGCCGAGAAGGACAGCACGTTCGGCACGAACACGCTGGCCAGCAGGAGCCCGCCGATCACGATCCCGGTGGCTTCCTGATTGAAGTTCGTCAGCAGCAGCGCGTTCTGCAACCCGGCGAAGGCCAGGACCGCGAGTACGACGCCGACGATGGATCCCTTGCCGCCGAAGATCGAGACGCCGGCCAGCAGGACGATGGCCACCACGTCAAGCTCCAGGCCCAGGCCGTTGTTCTGCACCGCAGTGTTGAGCCGGAAGGTCAGTAGCGCGCCGGCCAAAGCGCAGGTCACGCCCGATATCACGAACAGCAGGGTCTTGATCCGCTTCACCCGGATTCCGGCGAACAGCGCCGCGTCCGTGCTGGCGCCCATGGCGAAGATCGACCGGCCGAACGGGGTGCCGTGCAGGGCCACCCCGAAAATTATCGCGAGGACGATGAAGATTCCCGCGCTGTAAGAGAGTTCCGTGTGCGGGATCGGCTCTACGCCCATGTTGGTATAGACGGCCGGGAAATTGGAGACCGTATTCGAGCCGATGATGATGAGGGCAATGCCCCGGTAAAGCGCGAGCGTCCCGATGGTCACGGCCAGCGACGGAAGCCCGACGCGGGTCACCAGCAGCCCGTTGAGGAGGCCGGCCGCGATCCCGAGCAGCACCAGAACCGCGAAGATGGCCAGCATCGGCCAGCCCTTGCTCCAGAGAACTCCCAGCAACGCGCTCGACATGCCGAGGATCGAGGCCACCGACAGGTCAATCTCGCCGCTGATAATGATGAGCGTCATAGGAAGCGCCATGATCGCTATCTCGCCGGAGCCCAGGCCGAGGTTGAAGATGTTAGACCCGGTCAGGAACTCCGACGAGGTCGACACGCCAAACACGGCGATGGCGATGACCACCACCAGCAGGCCGGTTTCCCAGCGTGCCGACCGCCGCAGCAGTTGCCCCGCGGCAGCGCCTCGGGACAGCGAAGCAGCCGCGCCCGGGTGGCCAGTCTCGGGCCCGGCCGGGGTACCTGGCCCGGGCCGGGCCGCGGCGCGCTCAGATTCCACGACGAGAGCTCCTTAGTCGCAGCGCGGCCGCCAGCCGGAGCGATATCACCCGGTCGATGGTGATCGCCACCAGCAGCAGGAGACCGGCGATCGCCTGGTCCCAGAACGGCGCGATGCCCAGGACATTGAGGGCCGACTGGATCGTGCTCAGCAGCAGCGCGCCGATCGCCGCCCCGATCGCGGTTCCACTGCCGCCGAAGATCGCCACGCCGCCGACCACCACCGCGGCTATGACCAGCAGTTCGTAGCCCGTCCCGGCGGTAGAGTCGACGGTCTGATACTGGGCCGCCCAGAGCACGCCGCCCAGCCCGGCCAGCGCACCGCTGACCGCGAAGGCGGTAAAGATGCGCTTACCGACGGGAATGCCGGCTAGCCGGGCCGCGTCCGGGTTGGAGCCGATGGCGTAGAGCTCCCGCCCGGACCGGAACGAGCGCATGTAATACGCCCCGGCCGCGACGATGACGGCGACCACGATGGCCAGGTCGGGCACCCCCAGCACCGTGTCCTGCGGAATGTTAGCGAAACCGGCCGGGCAGAGACTGCGCAACCACCTCGTTGCCACCCACGATCAGGATGTCGATGCCCCTGATGATGTAAAGGGTGGCCAGCGTCACTACCAGGCTGGGCACCCGGCCCAGCGACACCATCAGCCCGTTCATCACCCCGCAGACCAGGCCGATCGCCAGGCCGACCGCGAACACCGCGGGAATCGGGATCCCGTGCACCTGGCTGAACAGCCGAGCCGAGAGGTAGGCCGAGAGCCCGAGCACCGAGCCCACCGACAGGTCCACGTTGCGGCTGACCACGACCATGGTCTCGCCCAGCGCGAGCAGGGCAAAGACGGTGGTGTTGATCAGCACGAACTGGATGTTCTGCGCGTCAAGGAAGCGCGGCTGGATGGCGGTCGTCACGGCCACGAAGACGATGAGCACGGCGATGATGCCGGATTCCCTGATCCGGAACACCCGCTCGGTAAGCCGCCGCGAGCTGGCATCGGGGCGCGCGGGCGGAGGCTCGCGCCGCTGTGCCACCGTGGTGCTCATGGCGCCTGCTCCTGCAGCTGGCCGGTGGCCGCGGACATGATCATTTCCTCGGAAGCGTCGGCGCGTGCGTACTCCGCGGTCAGCCGCCCCTCGCGCATGACCAGGATCCGGTCGCTGACATGCAGTACCTCGGGCAGCTCAGAGGAGATCATCAAGATCGCGACGCCGTCGGCGGCCAGCTGCGCCAGCAGCCGGTGCACCTCGGCCTTCGTGTTGATGTCGATACCGCGGGTCGGCTCGTCCACGATCAGCAGGGCGGGCTTGCGGCCGAGCCACTTGCCCAGAACGACTTTCTGCTGATTACCGCCGGACAGCCGCGCGACCGGGTCGGCGAGGCGGGCGTACTTGATCCGCAGCCGGGTCGCCCAGTCGGTGGCGAAGGCCCGCTCGGCACCGGCCGAGAGCAGGCCGCCATGCCGGAGCCAGCCCAGCGAGGCCAGTGTCATGTTGTGCTGGATGGACATGTCCATCACCAGGCCCTGCTGCCTGCGGTCCTCGGGCACGAGGCCCACGCCGCCGCCATCGCGTTGGCGGCGATCCCCGGCGTAGCCGGCGGCCGGCCACCACCACGCTGCCCGCGTCGTAGCGATCGATGCCGAAGATCGCCCGGGCGACCTCGCTCCGGCCCGAGCCGACCAGGCCGGCGAACGCCACGATCTCGCCGGCCCGCACGCCGAACGAGATATCGGTGAATACGCCCTCGGAGGTCAGCCGGTCCACGGACAGCACGAGCTCGCCCGGCGAGGCCTGCTCGCCCACGGAGCGATCCGGCATGTCCCGGCCGACCATGGCCCGCACCAGGTCATCAGCGGTCAGGCCTGCCAGTTCCCTGGTGAGCACCTGCCGGCCGTCGCGCATGACGGTGACCCGCTGGCAGATCTCGAACACCTCCTCGAGCCGGTGCGAGATGAAGAGCACGGCGGCGCCCGCGGCCCGCAGCGTGCGCACGACCTCGAAGAGCCTGGCCACCTCCAGGCGGACAGCGCGGCCGTGGGCTCGTCCATCACGATGACCCGCGCCTTCAGCGACAGGGCCTTGCCGATCTCGACGATCTGCTGGTCGGCGATGGACAGGCCGCGGCAGATGCGGGCCGGGTCCAGTGGCACGCCGAGCCGTCCGAAGATCTCGGCGGCCTGGGCGCGCATCGCCCGTGCGTCGATCCGGCGCCCGGCGCGCAGCGGCTGGCGCCCCATGAAGATGTTTTCCGCCACGGTCAGGTCCGGGAAGAGGGTGGGCTCCTGGTAGATGACAGCGATGCCGGCCTGCTTGGCGGCGGCCGGGCCATGCAGCGTGGTCGGCTCTCCGTCCATCAGGAGCGTCCCGCTGTCCAGCTGATGCACCCCGGCCAGGATCTTGACCATGGTGGACTTGCCTGCGCCGTTCTCGCCCACCAGGGCATGCGCCTCGCCGGAGTATAGCTCGATCGATCCGTCCGCGATCGCCTGCACGGCCCCGAATGCCTTCGCCGCGTGGCGCAAGGAGAGCAGCTCGGCACCTGGTGCGGCGATCGGCGCGGCGGGGGACCAGGCTGTCAGCCTCGCCGCCGTCTCGCGCGCAGTCCCATGCTGCCTCTCGCTCGCCGCGCGGCTGTTTCGCGCTGGATTGTGGAACGTTTCAATATGAGCAGTAGTGTCAAGCGGGCTCAGGCCGGTGTCAAGAGGAGATTCAGCGAACTAACCAATCTGTCACCGGGCCGGCCAGGCAGTAGGACGGAGAGGCCTGCTTCCGGTCACGGCGCCCGCGCCGGAACTCAGCTGCGGAACTCAGCTGATTTGCTCGACGTTGCGACGAGAAAGCACCGGGCCCGGTCTTTGCGTGATCAAGCCAATCTCGCTGGGCCGATCACGCCCAGCCCCGCCCCCGCCCGCCCGCGCCGCCGACTCTGGCTGGAACCCGGCTAGCCCGCCTCGCGGCCGGGCCGGGGGAGGCTGACGGTCCGTCGTCGCCGGACAGATGCTCGCCGGCCGCCCCCGGTATCCAGTGCAGGTCTTTCTCGAAGTGGACGGTGGTCCCCTCCCGCCCGTTGCCGGTCAGCCGCAGATTGTCGACGACCGCGTCCATGATCTGCAGGCCGCGACCGTGCTCGGCCGTGGGCGGCGGCGGCCCGCTGGCCGGGATCATCGCCCCGGTGCCATTCCCCGTGTTCACTACCTCGATGACGCATCGCCCGTCCCTGGTACTCGCCAGCACCTCGTACTCGTCGCCGGAGCCGGCGTGCCGGATGACGTTGGCGCACGCCTCGCTCAGGGCCAGGGCGATGTCAGTCCGGGTATCAAGCGTCACGCCGAGGGTCTCCAGGCAGCCATCCAGGACCTGGCGGCTGACCGGCACGCTCGCGGCATCGCGGGGCAGGAACAGCACCATCTTGATCTCCACGTCATGCACCTCCGGGCAGGGCCAGGTGATCCGGCACGCCTCGCCAATTCCCCGGCTAGGCGTTCCCTAACACCCGGCCTCCCGGACCCGGTGGTGCTAACCGGCGAGTGCGCCCATCGGATCCCAGGCGGGCAGCACGATCGGCTCGGCGTGCAGCGCCTGCTGCAGCTCTTCCGGAAGCGCGCCGCGCCGCGCCGCGATCTCGAAGACGTACTCGTCGAACCATGAGTCGTTCATGGTGTAGAAGCCGTCCTTGCCCTTGTCCGCGCCCCAGCTGTTCTCCACCCGCCACTTGCGGGTGACGCCGTCGAGGACGTCTACCCCGGTGAAGAGCATGGCGTGCGTCATCAGGGTCTCGTGGAAGGCCAGGCGGTCGGCCTTGCCGAGCGTGAAGGCCGTGTCGTAGACAGCTGGCAGGTCGTAGAGCCCGGTATCCCAGACGGCATACTCGCTGCTCATCATCTTGCCGACATCACAGCCGAACCACACCGGCTCGCCGCCCTGCAGGGTACGCGAGGCGATTTCCTTGATCAGCGGCATGCCGACGTTGAGATAGGTGACCGGCGGAGCACCTAGCACATTGCCGAGGTACTCGACCGTGAAGGTCCGGCCGGCCGGGCTTGACGGGCGCGGGTCGTGCACCAGGCACACGTAATCGTCCATGGGCAGGTCCACGTATTTCGCCGCGAACTCCTGCGGAGTCAGCACCCCGTCCCGGTGGAACTTGCGGTCCTTGTCGATCCACTGCCAGTCGAAGCGGTCCGGCGGGGTGCCGAGGTGAATGCACAGCACCCGGTAGACCACCCGCAGCACATCCGCCTTCTCGGCCCGGGCCGCGTCGACGCCCCGGCCCGCCGCCTCGCGCACTGATCTGGCTCCCTGCCGCAGCAGGCTGCGCAGTACCGAGTTCATCCGGCTGGTGCCGGATGAACTGTGGGTCTCGGGCATGAGCGCCTGCGGAACGAGACCATGCTTGCTGACGATGGCCACGAACATGTTCCACTGCCCGCCATCGTCGGCCACCGACTCCAGCAGATACGCGACGGTCCGGTCGTCAAGATCCCGGCCGGCCGTCTCGATGACGGCTTCGAGGAAGTAGTTGGCGCGCTCGATCTTGTCCCAGAACATGACGTAGTTCTGCGAGAACTCGAAGTCCTTGAGCCCCATCTTCCGCATGGCGCCGACGCGCAGCAGGTTGAGCCCGGCGAACAGCCAGCACCGGCCGCTCCGCTCCTGGTTGGTGACCTTCCAGTCGTCCAGGACAGTGGAAAGCGAGTGGCTGGTGCTGTTGATGATCTCCCGGCTGATGGCCACGTCATCGACGGCGACCTGGGTCACCGCGTTCTGCGCCAGCCGGTAGGCCGGGTTAGCGGAAAAATCCTTGCGGAGCAGTTCGGTGTCCCCCGCGCTCAACGTCCCGTCCATGCCTGTCATCTCCCGCTCCCTCCGTCGCGCTGCATCCCGACATCCACGCTACCAGCGGGCAAGCCGGACAACCCGGGCACTTTCCTGTCCGCCCGCATGCTCATAGAGCGACTCCATACTTACATCGTTACACATCAAGCAGCACCGCGTCCGCCCGCGGCGACGCCGCCCAGTGCCGCGACGGCAGGCCCTCCTGAGCGCGGGGATGCGAGCGGAGTTCAGCACCGGCCCGGGCGCGCTCGGCGGTATTCCTCCAGCCAGCCGAAGGAGTCCTCGGCGCGGCCCGCGGACGGGCGGTACTCCAGGCCGACTGCGCCCTGGTAGCCCTTCCGGTCGAGGTGATCAAGGAAGAACGGGTAGTTGATCTCCCCGGTGCCCGGCTCGTGCCGGCCCGGCACGTCGGCGATCTGGATATGGCTGATGAGGTGCCAGTACTCATCCAGGGTCCTGGTCAGGTCCCCCTCCGTCCGCTGCATGTGGTACGCGTCGTACTGGAGCCGGACGTTAGGCCGCGCCACCTCGCCAATGAACGCGGCCGCCGCCGCGGTCGTGGTCAGCAGGTACGGCCCGTTGTCCATCGGGTTGATGGCCTCGATCATGACCTCGCAGCCGGCCGCGGCGGCCAGGTCGGCGGCCCAGGCCACGTTGTCCCGCGCGGACGCCAGCTGCGCCCGCAGCGGGTACCGCCGCTGCCGCAGGCCGATCAGCAGATTGAGCCGCTCGCAGCCGCAGGACCGCGCGATCTCCAGCGCGGCCGGCACGTTGGCCCGCAGCTGCTCGCGGCGGCCGGGATCGGCGGCCAGGCCACGGTCGCCGGCCGCCAGGTCGCCGGCGTCGAAGTTCAGCAGCGCCAGCCGCAGGTTCCAGCGGGAGGTCAGCCCGGGCAGGGATGCCGCGGCCTCGGCTCCCGGCCACCACAGCTCGGCCGCGCCGAACCCGGCCCGGGCCGCCCGCTCAAATCGCTCCGCCAGCGGCAGGTCGGCCCACAGCATCGACAGGTTCGGCGCGAAGAACATGATCACCTCCGGTCCCCGGCAGTAACCCTCCCGGTCATCGAGCTGGCCGCCAGCGGCCGGATACGATCCGGCGTATGCGGTTCGCGATCTCGATTCCCCAGTTTTACTCCGATGGCGACTTCGATCCGGCGGCGTTCCGGGCCTATTTCACCCGCGCCGAGGAGCTGGGCTTCGACGGCGCGTGGACTCAGGAACAGGTGCTGGGAGCGGCGCCGCAGCTCGGGCCCATCGAGACCATGACCTACGCGGCGGCGTGCACCCAGCGGCTGCGGCTGGGATGCGTGGTCTTCGTGTCCACCTTGCACAGCCCGGTGCACCTGGCGAAGAGCCTGAGCACGCTGGACCAGCTCAGCGGCGGCCGGACCGAGATCGGCGTCGGCACCGGCGGCCCGGGGCGGCCGTTCGCCGCGTTCGGCGTGGATCCGCAGCGGTACGTCGCGCGGTTCACCGAAGGGCTCGCGCTGATGAAGGCGCTGTGGACCGAATCCCGGGTCACCTTCGACGGGGAGTTCTGGCAGCTCAAGGACGCGGCAATGGAGCCCAAGCCGGCGCAGAAGCCGTTCCCGCCGATCTGGTTCGGCGGGATGGCCCCGGCCGCGCTGCGGCGCGCCACGCAGCTGGGCAGCGGCTTCTTCGGCGCCGGGTCCTCCCCCACCGCCAAGTTCGCCGGCCAGGTTCAGATCGTGCGCGCGGCGCTGGCCGAGTCGGGCCGGCCGGCCGGGGAATTCCGCATCGCCAAGCGGGTGTACATCGCGATCGATGAGGATGGCGGGCGCGCGCGCCGCCGGATCGACGCCGAGCTGGAACGGCTCTACGGGCGCCGCTCCCCTGACATCGAGGCCGCCGCGATCGCGGGCACGCCCGACGACTGCGTCCGCGAGCTGCGCCAGGTCGCCGAGGCCGGCGCGGAGCTGATCGTGCTGCCGCTGCTGGCGCCGATCAGCGCCACCGTCGGCATCTTCGCCTTCCTGCAGTCATGGAACGACTTCATGATGCCGCAGCTGATCACCGCGAACCCGAGGCTGCAGACCCTCCCGGTCATCCAGTACCTGTTCCAGGACCAGTTCACCACCAACTTCAACGTCGCCTTCGCGTCGTATCTCATGGCCCTGCTCCCGACCCTGGTCGTCTTCCTCATCGCCCAGCGCTGGGTCGTCAGCGGCATCATGCGAGGCTCGATCAAGTAGCGCCCCCCAGTCAGCAGATCACCCGTCAACCCAGGGAGATTCGTGCCTTGCGCGTTAGCAGCACCAACCCGGCGACCGGCCGTAACGAGGCGGCCGGTTCCGCATGGTGGCGGCAGGCGGTTACCTACCAGATCTATCCGCGCAGCTTCGCCGACTCCGACGGCGACGGCGTGGGTGACATCCGGGGGATCATCTCCCGGATCCCGTACCTGACGTCGCTCGGTATTGATGCGGTCTGGCTAAGCCCCTTCTATCCCTCGGCGCTCGCCGACGGCGGCTACGACGTGGACGACTACCGGGACGTGGACCCGCGCCTCGGCACACTGGCCGACTTCGACGAGATGGCCGGCGCGCTGCACGCCGCGGGCATGAAGGTGATCGTCGATATCGTGCCGAATCACAGCTCGGACCGGCACGCCTGGTTCCGGGAGGCCCTGGCCGCCCCGAAGGGGTCACCGGCCCGGGACCGGTACATCTTCCGGGATGGGACGGGCCCGGACGGCGCCGAGCCGCCGTCGGACTGGGACTCGATGGGCGGTGCGCCGGCCTGGACCCGGGTCCGGGACGGGCAGTGGTACCTGCACCTGTTCACCAAGGAGCAGCCGGACTTCAACTGGGCGAACCGCGAGGTCCGGGACGACTTCCTGAACACGCTGCGATTCTGGTCCGATCGCGGTGTCGACGGCTTCCGGGTGGACGTCGCGCATGGCCTGGCGAAGAGCCTGGCCGAGCCGCTCGCCGCCAAGGCGCACCTGACCAGCGTATCGCCGGCCGATGGCAGCCACCCCTTCTGGGACCGTGACGAGGTGCACGACATCTACCTCGAATGGCGGCGGGTCTTCGACGAGTACGAGCCGCCGCGGACAGCGGTGGCCGAGGCCTGGGTGCATCCCTCCCGGCGGCACCGGTACGCCAGCCCGCTGGGGCTAGGGCAGGCCTTCAACTTTGACCTGCTCCAGGCGAACTGGGATGCCGGGCAGTTCCGCCGCATCATTTCCGAGAATCTCGCCCAGGCTCAGCAGCAGGGCGCCTCGATGACCTGGGTGCTGTCGAATCACGACGTGGTCCGGCACGCCACTCGCTACGGGCTGCCCCCCGATGATGACGGCGTGGGGCAGCACCAGCAGGCCCGGGGCTGGCTGCTGAGCAACGGCACGGCGCCCGGGCTGGATCGCGGCCTCGGGATCCGGCGAGCCCGCGCCGCGACTCTGCTGATGCTGGCCCTGCCGGGATCGGCCTACCTCTACCAGGGCGAGGAACTGGGCCTGCACGAGGTCGGGGACATCCCGGACCAGTTTCGCCAGGATCCCGTGTTCCTGCGATCCGGCGGGGCCGACAAGGGCCGGGACGGATGCCGCGTTCCGCTGCCATGGACCGTCAACGGACCGTCGTTCGGGTTCGGGACCGGCACCGCCCACCTTCCGCAGCCGGCCTGGTTTGGCGCCTGCAGCGTCGAGGCGGAAGAGTCGGATCCGAAGTCCACGCTGGAGTTCTACCGGCAAGCGCTCAGCTGGCGCCGGAAGCTGCTCACGGCCGGGGGCCCGGAGTGGCCGCCCTCGGCCGGCCTGGAGTGGGCGCCGGCCGCCGGCCAGGATGTGCTTCAGTTCGCCCGGCCGGGCGGCTGGCACTCGGTGACGAATTTCGGATCCGGGCCGCTGGCCCTGCCGGCCGGAACCGTCGTCATCGCCAGTTCCCCGCTGGACGGTGACCGGCTGCCGCCGGACACCACGGCCTGGATCGCCGACCCAGACTCGCCGCCAGCAGGCTGAGCCGGCCAGCCTCAGCCGGCAGCCTGAGCCCGCCAGCGTCGGCCCGCCAGCCGGTGCCCGGTGGGCCAAGCGCGCGGGCTGAGCCCGGCCGGATGAGCCGGCCGGTTGATCGCCGTGCTGAACACCACGAAAATCAGCCGGGTAGGTAACCGCATTCGACGCCCCGGGCAACCTGGGGACGGACGGAGGACGCCGTGGCTAACGTGGTGATTACCGGCGGCGCGGGTTTTCTGGGCGCGCGCCTGGCCCGGGAGCTGCTCGCCGCGGGCTCGCTGGCGGTGGCAGGCGGCGGGGAGCAGCCGATATCGCAGTTGACGCTGCTGGACCGGGTACCGGTTCCGGCGGACCTCGCCGCGGACCGGCGGGTCACCGCGATCCGCGGCGACCTGGGCGAGTTGCTGGACCCAGCCGGCCGGGGCCGACCCGGGCCCGCCGGGACGGCGGCGGATATGCCGGCCGGGACGGCGGCGGATGCGCCGGCCGGGACGGCGGCCGATGCGCCGGCCAGCGCCGCGGAGGCCGGGCGCGCGCTGGCCGGGGCCGACGTGATCTTCCATCTCGCGGCGGCGGTCAGCGCGGAATGCGAAGCGGACTTCGACCTCGGCATCCGGGCGAACCTGCGCGCCACCGAGTCGCTGCTCGCGTCGTGCCGCGCGCTGGGGACGAACCCGGTCGTGGTGTTCGCGAGTTCCGTCGCCGTCTTCGGCGCATCCGGCGAGCACCCGCTGCCGGACGTGGTGGACGATCACACCGCGCCGAATCCGCAGTCCAGCTACGGGGTGCAGAAGGTCATCGGCGAGCAGTTGCTGGCCGACTACACCCGCAAGGGATTCCTGCGCGGACGGGCCATCCGGCTGATGACCGTCAGCGTGCGTCCCGGGCGGCCCAATGCGGCGGCCTCGGGCTTCCTGTCCGGCATCATCCGCGAGCCGCTGGCGGGCCAGCGCGCGATCTGCCCGGTGGACCCGCGGACCGAGGTGGCCCTCGCCTCGCCGGCCAAGGCGACCGGCGGACTGCTCTGCGCCGCCAGCTCGTCCGACCAGGCGTGGGGCGGCCGCAGCGCGGTCAACCTGCCCGCGCTCACCGTGTCGGTCGCGGACATGGCCGCCGCGCTGGAGCGGGTGGCCGGGCCCGCGGCCAGCGCGCTGATCGACTGGGTTCCGGACCCGGCCGTGGCCAGGCTGGTGACCAGCTGGCCGGCCCGGATCCGGGCCGGCCGGGCGACCCGGCTGGGCCTGGCCCCGGATCCGGACTTCGGCTCCATCATCGAGATGTACCTGGCCGAGACCCGGCCCCGGGCCGGCCGCGGGTAGCCCGCCGGGCCTGCGCCGCGCGGCTGGTCAGGCGGCGGGCTGGCGAAAATAGTGGCCCTGGTCGAGGTCGTCGATGAGTCCGGGCTGGACCGGCTTCCATCCCAGCAGCTGGCGGGTCAGCGTGCTGGAGGCCGGGCTGTCGGCGCCGAGGAAACTGGCCAGCCAGGTGAAGTGCCCGGCTGCCTCCGCAGCGGGGATCGAGACCACCGGCACGTCCAGGTGACGGCCGATCACCTCGGCGATGGCGCGGATCGGGACGCCCTCGTCGGCCACGGCGTGCAGCGTCGATCCGGCCGGGGCGTTCTCCAGCGCGAGGCGGAAGAGGTGCGCGGAATCGAGCCGGTGCACGGCGGGCCAGCGGTTGGACCCGTCGCCGATGTAGCCGGAGACGCCCTTGTCCCGGGCGATGCCGACAATGGCCGCCATGAAGCCGTTGTCTCCGTCGCCGTGATTCGTTGGGGGAAGCCGCATGACCGACGAGCGGACGCCGCGGGAGGCGAGGGAGAGCACGAACTCGGCGGTGGCCCGCCGGGTCATCGGACCGGGGCCGGCCATGGCGGCCACCGCCGGGTCGGGATCACCGTGCCCGTCGCGCTCGGTCGCCACCCGCCCGGGTGCGACCCCGAGCGTCCCGGAGGCGATGATGAGCGGCCGGTCCGAGCCGGCCAGCGCGTCGCCGAAGGTCTCGACCGCGCGGCGGTCCGCGTCGGCCGCGCCCTGGAAGTCCCCCGAGAACGCGAGGTCGTGCTTGAACGCGAGATGGATCACGCCATCCGACCCGGCCGCCGCAGTCCGCAGGGCGCCGAGATCGTCAAGAGTGCCGCGATGCACCTGCGCCCCGGCGGCGGTGAGGGCAGCGGCCGAGGCATCCGACCGGGCCAGCCCGGTGACCTGATGGCCCGCGCCAATGAGCTCGGGAACGACGGCCGAGCCGATCCAGCCGGACGCGCCGGTGACGAAAACTCGCATGAGAAACCTCCGGGTGGTCGAGTGCCTCCGGCACCGGGCGTGCGCGGAAGCAGATTGATGTCAGTCACTGTCATCAGCATAGCAAATGATGTCAGCCACTGTCATCAGCTACCATCGGGGCATGGGTCGATGGGAGCCGAACGCGCGCGGCCGGCTCGAGCAGGCCGCCCTCGCTCTCTATGGCGAGCGCGGGTTCGAGCAGACCACGGTGGCGGAGATCGCCCAGCGGGCCGGGCTCACCGAGCGGACGTTCTTCCGGCACTTCGCCGACAAGCGCGAGGTTCTGTTCTGGGGCGCGGGCGCGCTGCAGGAACTCCTGGTGAATACCGTGGCCAGCGCCCCCGATTCCGCGGCGCCGATGGACGCGGTGGCGGCCGCCCTGGAAGCCGCCGGCGGGATGTTCCAGGAGCGGCGCGAAGGCGCCCGGCAGCGTCAGGCCATCATTGCCGCGAACGCGGAGCTCCAGGAACGTGAGCTGATCAAGCTCGCCGCACTCGCCGCGGCGCTGGCCGGCGCGCTGCGCCAGCGCGGCGTCACCGGCCCGGCCGCGAGCCTGGCCGCCGAGGCCGGGGTCGCTGTCTTCAAGATCGCGTTCGAGCGCTGGATCAGCGAGACCAGCCCGCCGGACCTGGCCCAGGTCATCCGGGAATCGCTCGCCGAGCTGAGAGCCGTGACCGCGGTCAGCTGATCATCAGTAGCCGCTGTATCAGGGCGGCCGGAGGCGCCTCTGTACCGGTCGAGGGGAACTGAACCGCAGTATCCCTCCGGAGGTGAGACCCTTGCTAACCCTCATATCCTGCCCGGAATGCGACGTCCCCGCCGAGGTCACCGATCGCTTTGCGCTGGCCAGCACCGACGGTCCCGTTGATCATGTGGCGCTGCGCTGCGCCGCCGGTCACTGCTTCCGGATGGCGGCGGACCGGCTGCCGGCCAAATCGCAGCAGCAGCTCCGGGCCCATGAGCCGGTGCTCAGCCCGGACTATGCCTCGCCGCTGGCCGGGCAGAAGTCCCGGTCCGGTGGCTGACCCCCGGGAGCTGGGCCGGCATGCCATCATCCCCCGGTGCCGTGCAGCGGGCTGATGGCTGAACCCGCGTGACGGGCATGAGCCGGGCGATCCCGGCCCATGATCATGCGAGTACGGTCGGACCAGGGCGGCGGAGGGATGGCAACGTGGGGCGGTTCTTCCGGGTGACCCGGGCGCTGCTCAGCGATCCGGCCGTGGCTCGCCTCACCGTGGCCTTCGTGGCGTTCATCGTGGCCGAGTACGCCGTCTGGATCGGCATGCTGGTGTACGCCTTCGACCATGGCGGCGCTACCGCCGCCGGGCTGGTGGCCGTCGCCCAGCTGATCCCCGGCACGTTCCTGGCTCCCGTGCTGGCCGCTCTGGCGGACCGCAGGTCGCCGACCGCGCTGCTGGCCGGCGGCTATGCGGTGCAGGGGCTGGGGATGGCCGGGGTCGCGGTGACGCTGTGGACCGGGGGTTCGCCGTTCGTGGCCTACGGCTTCGCCGTGCTGGCCAGCACGGCGATGGGAACCACCCGCCCGGCGCAGTTCGCGGCGCTGCCCGCGCTGGCTCGCGATGCCCGGCAGCTGACCGCCGCGAACGTGGTAGCCGGATGGGCCGAGAACGGGGGCATGGTCCTGGCTGCCCTGCTCGCCGCGCTGTTCCTCGGGGCCGGGCAGATCGGGGGACTGTTCGCCGCCAGCGCCGGGCTGGTCGCCGCCGCGGCCGTTCTCGTCCTGCCGGTGCGGATCGCCGGGATCGCGGCGGCCGCCGAGCCGGGCGGGCAGTCGGGCGCGAGGATGCTGCTGGAAGGGGTCAGGGAGGTCACCGGTCCGCCCCGCCCCCGGCTGCTGACGGGCCTGCTGGCCATGCAGTACGTCGTCGTCGGCGCGCTCGATGTCTTGTTCGTGGTGGTAGCCATCCAGGTGCTCGGCCAGGGCCAGCAATGGGTCGGATACCTGAACACCGCCTACGGGGCCGGCGCGGTCGTCGCGGGAGTGCTGACCGCTAATTTGCTGGGCCACCGGCTCGGCCGGGTGATCTCGGTCGCGGTTGCCGCGCTCGGTGCTGGCCTCGTTTTCACGGCCTTCTCCAGCTCGGCCGGCGTGGTCATCGTGTTGCTCGCGGTGGCCGGCGCGGGCCGGGCGGTCCTCTACGTCGCCGCCAGCACCATGCTGCAGCGGGTCGTGCCGGCCAGCGTGGTGGGGCGGGTCTTCGGGGTGGTGGAGGGCCTCTCCTTCGCCGGGCTGGCCGTCGGGTCCGTGCTCGCCCCGCTGCTCATCGATATCGGCGGCGGCCGGCTCGCGCTGATCGTCGTCGGCGCCCTGCTTCCGGCCACCGCGATCAGCGGGATCCGGACCCTGCGCCGCCTCGATGCGGGCAAGATCGTCCCGGTCACCGAGGTCGCGCTGCTGCGGTCGCTGCCGCATTTCGCCGAGCTGCCCGGGCCCGCGCTGGAGACCCTGGCGGGCGCGCTCGAACGGGTTGACGCCGCACCCGGCCAGGTGATCATCCGGCAGGGCGCCGAGGGCGACCGGTTCTACGCCATCGCCGACGGCGAGGTGGCGATCTCGGTCGACGGACGGCTCCGCGGGACCCGGGGCCGCGGCACTGGCCTGGGGGAAATCGCCTTGCTCCGGCGCGTGCCCCGCACTGCGACGGCCATCGCGGTCGGTCCCGTTACCCTGTTCGCGCTGGACTCGGCCACCTTCCTGGCCGCCGTCAGCGGGCATCCGGCCACCCGGCGCCAGGTCGATCAGGTCGCATCCCGCTGGGCCGACGCCGACGCGGGCTGATCGAGCCGCCTCATCCGCCCAGGTACGCGCGCTTCAGGTCCTCGCTGCGCAGCAGCTCAGCCGCGGTGCCTTCCAGCACGATCTCCCCGGTCGACAGCACATAGCCGCGGTCGGCGATCGACAGTGCCATCGCCGCGTTCTGCTCGACCATCAGCACCGCGACGCCGGTGGCGTGGATTTCCTTGATGATGCGGAAATTCTGCTGCACGAGCGCGGGCGAAAGACCCATCGACGGCTCGTCCATCAGCAGCAGCCGCGGCCGGGACATCAGCGCGCGGCCCATCGCGACCATCTGCTGCTCGCCGCCCGATAGCGTGCCCGCGAGCTGATGGCGGCGCTCGTTCAGGCGCGGGAACAGCTCGTGCACCCGATCCAGGTCCTCGTCGAAGGTTTCGCGTCCGCGCAGCACCGCGCCGAGCTCGAGATTCTCCCGGACGGTCATATCCGAGAACAGCCGGCGGTTCTCCGGGACGATCGCGACCCCGGTCGCGATCCGCTGCGGCACCGGCCAGCCGGTCACGTCCTGGTCGTCCAGCAGTACCCGCCCGGTGCGCGGCCGCACGATGCCGAGCACCGTTTTCAGCGTGGTCGACTTGCCGGAAGCGTTGCCGCCCAGCAAGCAGACCAGCTCGCCCTCGCCGACCTGAAGGGATATTCCCTCCAGGATCCGCATCTGGCCGTAGTAGGTGGTGACGTTCTCCAGGCTCAGCAGCACGTCACTCGCTTCCCTCCGCCAGTGCCTCGGGATCGCGTCCCATGTACGCCTCGATCACGGCCGGGTGATCCGCGACCTGGTCGAAGCCGCCCTCGGCGATCTTGACCCCGTGGTCAAGCGCGATCACCCGGTCGGAGCAGCCCTTCACCACGTGCATGTCGTGCTCGATCACGATGATCGCGACATCCCGCTCGGCCCGCAGCCGCCCGATCAGCTCGGTTACCTCGTGGGTCTCGGTGGGATTCATCCCGGCGGCCGGCTCGTCGAGCAGCAGCAGCCGGGGCCGGGTGGCCAGCGCCCGGGCGATCTCCAGCCGCCGCCGGTTCGCGTACGACAGCGAATAAGCCGGCTGGTCCCAGCGGTACCCGGCCAGCCGCTGGCCGAAGAACGAGAGCACCTCCTCGGCGAGCGCCCGCACCTCGCGCTCCTCCCGCCGGGCCCGGGGCAGGCGGAGGATCGATTCGGCCGGCGACGCCTTCGTTCCGCCGTAGGTCGCGGTCATCACGTTCTCGATCACCGACATGTTCAGGAACAGCCGCAGGCTCTGGAACGTGCGCGCGATGCCGCGCCGCGCGATGACATGCTGCCGCTGCCCCGCGATCGACTGCCCGGCGAACCGCACGTCGCCCGCGGTCGGCTCGTACACGCCGGTGATCACGTTGAAAATGGTCGACTTGCCGGCCCCGTTGGGCCCGATGATGCTCACCACTTCCCCGTCATTGACGTGCAGGTCCAGCTCGGACAGGGCCAGCAGGCCGCCGAACGCCAGGGACAGGCGGTCAAGGCTGAGAACGGGCCCGTCCGGCTGGCCGGCCTCGCCCGGGCCGGGCGGCCCGGGCGGGTTCCCGCCGCCCGGCTGCTCAGGCGCCGCGCTCATGTCAGGGCCTCGACTCGCCGGGCCCCGAGCAGGCCCTGCGGGCGGGCATTCATCATCACGATCAGGATCACGCCGATCATCAGCTGCCGGGTGATCGCGGGCTCGGTGACCAGCCGGGTTTCCCACACGAACGAGGCCAGGTAGATGGTTGGCACCAGCAGGATGGTCCGCCACGGGTCCTTCAGCTGGACCAGCGCGACCAGCGCGCACACCAGCAGGACGTAGCCGAAGTTTCCCGCGGTCTGCGCATTGGCCGGGACGATCACCCACTCGCGCAGCGCGTCGGCGATCCAGCCACCTGAATGCGGGCCGCCGGCCACCGCGGCGGACGAGATGCCCGCGGCGATGGCGTGCACGGCGAACCCGAACGCCGCGAGCGCGGCCAGGACGGCGACCAGCTTCCGCCACGGGCGCATCTTGACCAGCAAGGTGACCAGGATCAGGCCGTAGAAGACGTAGCCCGCATCGGTGGGGTTGCGCAGGACGCCGTCGAGCGTGACGTTCAGGACCAGCGCGCCCACCACGGCGCCGCCGATGCTGCCGGCCCCGCCCAGGATGAGCGCGGCGTAGACCAGGATCAGGTACGGCGTGTCGAAATCCGTCGGGAACACGCTGATCTGCTGCGCGGCGAAGATCGAGCCGGCCAGGCCGGCGATCGCGGCGCCGACCGCGAACGCCATCAGCTTCACCCAGACGATCGGGACCGTCATCGAGGCCGCCGCCAGCGGGTCCTCGCGCACCGCCCGCCAGCCCCGTCCGGTGCGCGAGTTCTCCAGCAGCCGCATCGCAACCATGGTGAGCACCACGACGATCAGCAGCAGGTAGAAGTAGCCCTCGTTGGAGGTGATCTGATGCCCGAAGGCATTGATCGTGTCGATCCCGATGATCCCGTCCGGGCCGCCGAGCTTGCTGGGCGCGACGTTGTTGGTGAACTCGACAAACGCCTCGCCGAAGAACAGCGTCACGATGGCCAGGTAGTCGCCGATCAGCCGCCGTGACGGCAGGCCGACCAGCAGCCCGAGCAGCGCGGTGCCGACCATCACGATCGGCAGCGAGAGGTAGGCCGGCAAGTGGATCCCGTGCGGGCCAAGCTGATTGGAGGACAGCAGCGCAAATAGGTAAGCACCGGCGCCGAAGAACGCGACGTAGCCGAGGTCGAGCAGCCCGGTCCACCCCACCACCACGTTCAGCCCCAGCGCCAGCAGCGCGAGCACCAGCGTGTCGATCCCCACCTGCAGCTGGAACCCGCCGAGGCCGAGTAGCGGGAGCAGGGCCGCCGCCACGGCCGCGATCGCCAGCCAGGCCCACCAGCCGATCCGCTCGCCGGCCCGCTGCGCGCCGCCGAGCCAGGACGGCAGGTACTCGCGCCGGTGCGCCTGCCGGGCGACCCACTCGTCGGCGCCGACCTGCGGCCCGGCGGGCGGGTCGGCTGCCGGGCCGGCGGTCCCGGGAGGCTGCGGCTCGATGCTCATGGCTGCCTCACACCTTCTGCAGCTGCGGCCGGCCAAACAGCCCGGAGGGCCGCACCAGCATCACGACGATCAGGAGCGCGAAGACGAGCAGGTTGGTGTACGTCGAGGAGATGTAACCGGTGATGAACGACTCGGCGATGCCGATCAGCAGGCCGCCGAGCATCGCGCCGGGCAGCGAGCCGATCCCGCCGACCACGGCCGCGGTGAATGCCTTCAGCCCGACGATGAAGCCGATAGTGGCCGTCACCTGGTTGAACAGGAGCCCGCCCATCACCCCGGCCACGCCCGCGAGCGCTGAGCCGAGGAAGAACGTCGCGGTGATCGTCCAGTTCACGTTGATCCCCATCATCTCAGCCGCCTCGCGGTCGGTGGCTACCGCCCGCATCTGCTTGCCGAGCTTCGTCCGCCGGACCAGCAGGCGCAGCCCGACCGTCAGCAGCAGGCCGAGGACGAGGACGAGGATCTGCACGGAGTCGATGCTGACCGACCCGATCTGGATCCCGGACGAGAACGAGATGAAGTCCGGCGTGTTGTAGACGCGGAACTGCGCGCCGAACAGCAGCAGCGCCGAGTTCTCCAGGAAGAACGAGATGCCGATCGCGGTGATCAGCGGCGCGATCCGCGGGGCGTTCCGCAGCGGCCGGTAGGCGAAGCGCTCGATCGCCACGCCCAGGCCGCCCACCACCCCTCCGGCCAGCAGGAACATGATCACCAGCAGCAGCGGCACCGGGATGGTCAGCGCCTGCGGCCCGCCGAACCACTGGATCACGAAGAAGCCGATGTAGGCCCCGACCATGTACAGGTCGCCGTGGGCGAAGTTGAGCAGTTTCAGCACGCCGTAGACCATGGAGAAGCCCAGCGCCACCAGCGCGTAGAGCGCGCCGGTGGTGAGGCCGTTCACCAGTTCCTGGAAGAAAAAGGCCATTCGCGGCAGTCCCGCCCAACGATCATGCGCCCGGGCGGCGCGCCTGCTCAGCGCAGGCGCACCGTCCGGCAGCTGCTAATTCAGCCCGGCCGGCCCGGCCGGCCCGGTGATCAGGCCGGGCCGGTCAGGCCGCTCGGCCCGGTCAGCCCGGGATGAGCTTGTAATCGCCCTTCGAGTTGATCTTGAAGAGGAAGAACTTGCCGTTGACGATGTCGCCGCTCGGGGTGAACTTGATCGGCTGCCCGAGGATGGAGGTCCCCTCGCTGGTCTGCTTGATCGCCGCCAGCACGTTGCTGCGGCTCGGCGTCTGGCCGGACTTGCAGACCTTGGCGATGGCCTGGTCGATCACGTTCGTCGCCGCGAACACCGGCGGGCCGAACGTGCCGAAGGATCCGTACTTGGCCTTCGCCGCCGCGGCGATCGCGGCATCAGCGGGAATCGCGGTGATGTCCGGGCCGAACGAGGACACATACGAGCCGTTGATCGTGAACGTGCCCGGCGAGAACAAGCCGTCCGTGCCGAAGATGACGGCCTTCTTGTGCTGCTGGGCGATGTCGCGGCCGAACTGCTGGGCATTGGCCGCGATCTGCCAGGGCAGCACCACGACCGACTCGGCGGGGGTGATCTTGGAGACCAGCGAGGAGAAGTCGGTGACCTTCTGCGACACCGACTCGTGATCGACCTTGATCCCGGCCGCCTTGAACACCGGCACCATCGCGGCGACCAGGCCGGTCGAGTAGGCCTCCTGGTCATCGACGATCATCAGCGCCTTCGGGTGCAGGGTATGCACGATGTAGTTGGCGTCCTGCGGTCCCTGCACGCTGTCCTTGGACACCACCCGGAAGAACGTCGGGTACTTGCCGGTGGTGAGGGCCGCGGCGGTCGCCGAACCGGAGATGAAGGGCAGCCCGGCCCGGGCCATCAGCGGGCCGATCGCCTCGACCTCCTGGCTGCCGGCCGGGCCGACGACGGCCACGATCTTCGAGTTCGCGGTGAACTGCTGGGTCACGGTCGTCGCCTGGGCGGGGTTCAGCTGCGTGTCACCCTGGACGATCGAGATCTTCGTCTTGTTGGCCGCGTTGTCCATGGAATTCGCGAGCTCCGCGAAGTGCAACTGCTCCTGGCCGAGGACCGCCACCGGGCCGGTGAGCGGGCCCTCCATTCCGATGCTCGCAACGCACGATGTGGTGGCCGCGGCCGTGCTGCTGCTGCCGCCGCTCGCCGTGCTGCCGCCGCTGCTGCCGCAACCGGCCACGGCGAGCGCGCCAAGCGCCGCCGTGGCAATGATCACGCGTTTATTCATGGGTACTGCCTCCGTTTTCGTGATGCTGTGATGCGTTAAGTCAGCTGGCCGAGGGCTCCGCCAGGGGGCTGACGGCCTGCGGCCAGGATGGATGCCGGATCAGGGACCGGCCAGGCTTGCCTCCAGCGTGATCTCAGTGCCGGTCAGCGCGCGCGAGATCGTGCAGTCCTTGGCCTGCCGGGCCAGTTCGGTGAAAAAAGCGCTATCGACCCCCGGAACGTCGCCGACCGTGCGCAGCTCGATGCGGGTGATGTCGAAGCCGGCCCCGGCCGACGCGAGGGTCACCTGCGCGGTCGTGCGGAGATCTCGCGCCGGATGACCTGCCTCGCCGAGCAGGTTCGCGAGCGACATCGTGAAGCAGCCCGCTTCGGCCGCGCCCAGCAGCTCCTCCGGGTTAGTCGCGTGCACGCCGTCCTCGACCCGGGCGCGCAGCGAGTACGGCCCGTCGAAGGCGCCGCTGCCCAGCGTGATCCGACCGCCTCCGTCCGGCACGGTGCCCTGCCAGCGCGCCTCGGCGCGGCGGACGACGCGGAAACTCAAAGCGCCCTCCCCAGCGGTCGAATGGTTGGCTGATCAAACCATCGCGCCGCATGCCAGCGCAAGGGAAGCATTTTTGGGGTTCCGCTGGCAGTTGTGATTCGATCGCAATCGGGGCGGCGTCCGCCGGCTCCCAGGGAGAGGAAGCTGCCGATGACCGACATACTGAGCGCCAGCACTGACGTCGCCGCGATCCGGAGCCGATTCTCGTCGCTGCAGCAGGGCTTCGCCTTCCTCGACGCCCCGGGCGGCTCTCAGGTGCCCGACGAGGTCGGCGACGCGATCGCCCGTGCGCTGCGGGAGGCCAGCGCCAACCTCGGCGCGGTCTACGCGACCAGCCTGCGCGTCCGGGAGATCCTGGAGGAGGCCGAGACCAGGGCGGCACTGTTCCTGGGCTGCGAGCCCCATGAAGTGATCTTCGGGCCGAACATGACCTCGCTGAACTTCTCGCTGTCGCGCACCGCCGCGCGCGATTTCAGCCCGGGCGATGAGATCCTCGTCTCCTCGCTGGATCACGACGGCGGGGTCGCGCCGTGGCTGGAGCTGGCGCACGACAAGGGCCTGATCGTCCGGCACATCGAGCTGAATGACGACACGACGCTCGATTTCGAGGATCTGCAGCGAAAGCTCGGGCCGCGCACGAAGGTGGTCGCGTTTGCCTGGGCGTCCAATGCCATCGGCACGATCGTGGACGCCCGGCGGGTGTGCCGCCTCGCCCGCGAGGCCGGCGCGCTGGCGTGGGTTGACGCCGTCCACTATGCGGCGCACGAGCCAATCGACGTGCGCGACATCGGCGCTGACGTCCTGCTCTGCTCGCCATACAAGTTCTGCGGCCCGCATCTCGGCCTCGCCTACGGGCGCACCGAGGTGATCGAGCGCTGGCGGCCCTACAAGGCACGCCCGGCGCCCGCCAGCCCGCTCGGGCGCAGCTTCGAGACCGGCACCCAGCCTTACGAGCTGCTCGCGGGATTCAACGCGGCGATCAGCTACCTGAACTCGATCGGCGGCATCGCGGGAATCGCGCCCTACGAGCGCTCGCTGGGCCAGCGGTTCCTGGACGGCATCTCGCCCGCGGTCACCGTATACGGGCTGCCGGGGATGGCCGGGCGGGTGCCGACGTTCCTGGTCAATGTCGACGGCGTGCCCGCCGCAGCCGTGGCAGAGAGCCTGGCCGCGGCCCAGATCGGCGTCTGGGCGCACGATTCGTGGTACTCGCTGGACCTGTACAAGCGGCTCGGCTACGCCGACAAGTCAGTGCGGATCGGCTTCATCCACTACAACACCGAGGAGGAGGTCGACCGGCTCATCGAGGCCCTGGAGGCAGTGCGCCGGACCTCGCCGGCGGCGCCGTCCAGGATCTCCGCCACCTTGCTCAGGTTGATGTTGCCGCCTGAGACAACGCAGACGACCTTGCCGGTCCCGGCGCGGCCGCTCAGCGCGGCGGCCGGGGCGAGCGCGCCCGCGCCCTCGGCGATCACCCGGACGCGCTCGGCGAGCAGCCGCACGGCGGCGGCGACGTCGGCGACCGCGATGGCCAGGGCGCTGTCGACGAGCGGCGCGACGAGCGGCCACATGCTGTCCAGCACGCGGCGGCTGCCCGAGCCGTCCACGAACGACGGCTGGTAATCGACGTCGGCCGGGCGGCCGGCCTCGAGCGCCGCGACCAGCGCGGCACCGGTGGCCGGCTCGGCGGTGACGATCTTCGTGGCCGGCCGCAGCGCCCTGATCGCGCTGGCGATGCCGACGGTCAGCCCGCCGCCGCCGTACGGGATCACGACCGCGTCCGGGTCCGGCAGGTCTTCCAGGATCTCCAGCCCGATCGTCCCGTTCCCGGCCATCACTCCCGGGTCCTGGACGGGATGCACGAACAGCCCGTCGATCCCGTCGACATGGCTGCTGACGATCACGTTCCACCAGTCGTCGTAGGGCAGCTTAAGGACCCGGCCGCCCAGCCGCTCGATCGCCGCCAGCTTCGCCTCCGGCGCGTGCTCGGGCACCACGATCGTGGCGGGAACGCCCAGCGTGCGCGCCGCCCACGCGACTCCCTGGGCCATGTTCCCCGCGCTCGCGGTGACCAGCCCCTGGGCCCGCTCGGCCGCGGTGGCCAGCATGATCGCGTTAGTGGCGCCGCGGATCTTGAACGAGTTGATGGGCTGCAGGCACTCGAGCTTGAGGTAGATCTCGGCCGGGGCCTCCGGCACGTGCAGCCGCACCAGCGGCGTCCGGATCGCCGCGCCGGCGATCCGCTCCCGGGCCGCCTCGATCTCCGCCAGGTCAATCACAGCTCGACCTCCGTGCCGATGCCCAGCTCCGTGGCGGCCGCTACGGCGTGCTCCGCCGCGGCGAGATCCTCGACGGCCAGGCCGAGCGAGCGGAACAGGGTCAGCTCGCCGTCATCGCGCCGCCCGGGCGCGGTTCCGGCCAGCACCGCGCCGAGCTCGGCGCGGACGTGCTCCTCGCCGCTGATGAGGCCCTCCGCGATCGCGAGCCGGAACTCGCCGGCCTCGTTGCGGAGCGACTCGCGGCTGTCGCAGAACAGCGCGCTCGCGGCCACCGTCGCGGTGTCTATCTCACGCGCCTGCGGGCTGCTGGCGCCGACCGCGTTGACATGGGCGCCGGGCTTCAGCCAGGCCCGGCGGAGCACCGGCTCGCGCGAGCTGGTCACGGTCACGACGACGTCGGCGTCGCGTAGCGCCTGCTCCGCGCTCGTGGCGATACTCAGCTCCGGCCGCAGCTGGCCGGCCTGCTGGACCAGCGCACGGGCGTGCGCCTCGGTGGGCGCGTAGACGCGTATCTGGGCAAACTCGCGGATCTGCGCCAGTGCCTGAAGATGAGCCCGCGCCTGGGTGCCGGCCCCGATGATGGCCAGGGTCCGCGCATCCGGCCGGGCCAGCACGCTGGTCGCGACCGCGGTGACCGCGGCGGTGCGGATCTCGGTGATCGCCGCGGCGTCAAGGATCGCGGTCGGCTGGCCGGTCTCGCCGTCGAAGAGCGTGACCAGGCCCTGATGCGCGTCCAGGCCGCGGGCGGGATTGCCGGGCATAATGCAGACTGCCTTCAGCGCGAACACCGCGGCGCTACCGTGCTGCGGCGCGCGCCAGCCGGGCATTAGTCCCATGAAGCCGCCCGCGTCCGGCGGCATCATGACCGACCGCAGCGGCATGTACGTCTCGCCCCGGGCATGCGCGGCCAGCACCGCGGCCATCGCCTCGGCGCAGGCCTCCGGCGGCAGCGCGGCCAGCACGTCACGGTGGCTGAGCAGGAGCACGCGCATCAGCCGACCGCCCTCTCGACCGCGACCTGCTCCTCGGGGCTGAGCGGATGCGCCAGCGCCTCGCCGACGGGCGCCAGGTGCTCAGGCCGGCCGGGGCCGATCACGATCTGGGTGACCCGCTCGTCGGCGAGCAGCCAGGCCAGGGCGAGCCCGGCCATCGAGGTCCCCCGGCCGGCCGCGATCGCCTCCAGCCGGGCCAGGGCGTCGAAGGTCCGGCCGGCGGTGAACTCCTGGTAGGGACCGGGTCGCTGGGTCATCCGCGAGCCGGCCGGGAACGGCTCTCCGCGCCGGTACTTGCCGGTGAGCCAGCCGCCGGCCAGCGGGCTGAACGCCAGGTAGGCGACCTGGCGCTGGGCGCAGACGGGAAGCAGTTCCGGCTCGTCCTGGCGGGTCAGCAGTGAGTAGCAGTTCTGGATCGCCTGCGGTGCGCCCGCCGCGAGCGCCGCGGCCAGCTGCGCCGCGTCGAAGTTGCTGACTCCGTACGCCCCGATCGTGCCTTCGGCCAGGGCCTCATCGAAGGCCCCGAATGACTCCGGCAGCGGCACGTCAGGGTCAAACTCGTGGGCCAGGTAGAGATCGACCCGGTCGACCCCGAGCCGCTCCAGGCTCATCCGGAGCTGGCGGGCGATCCGCTCGGGCTTCAGGCCGCTGTCCGCCCCGGCTTGCATCGGGTTGTAGGTCTTGGTCGTCAGCTGCGGCTGAACCCCGCGGGAGCCGATCCAGCGGCCGATCGCCTGCTCACTGCGCCCGCCGCCGTACGCGTCGGCCGTGTCGAAGTGGGTCAGGCCGAGTTCCCAGGCCGCGTCCATCAGCGCAAGCGCCTGGTCGGCATTCAGGCCCTGGCCGAAGAACTCCGGCGCGGAGCCCACCCCGCCGAAATTGCCGCAGCCCAGCGCGACCCGCGGGATGGTGAGGTCCGAGCGGCCGAGCGGCCGCCTGGTCGCGAGTGTTGCGTTCATGGGAGGCACGATACTGGTTGTCATGTCACACCGGCGGCTGGCCAGCGATGACCCGGATGTCCGGCAGGACGTCGATTCGGGCGTCGCCGAGCTGGTTGCTGACCCGGACCGGCCGCTGGCCTGGACGCTGCTCGTGGACGGCACCCCGCAGTCACACGTTGACCTCCAGGATCCGCAGTACCTGGAGTTCGAGTACATGCGCCGGATCGGGCACCTGCTCGACCTGGCGGCACCGGACGGCGAGCCGCTGCGCGTGCTGCACCTGGGCGCGGGCGGGCTGACCCTGGCCCGGTACGTGGCCGCGACCAGGCCCGGGTCCGGCCAGCTCGCGGTGGAGTCGGACGCCGCGCTGGCGGAACTTGTCCGCCGGCGGCTGCCGCTCGGTCAGCGCGGGCGGCGGGCGGGCGGCGGCCGGCCGGGCCGGGTCCGCGTCCGGGTCGGCGATGCCCGGGCCGTTCTTGAGCAAGTGCCCGCCGGGTCCTTCGACGTGGTGATAGCGGACCTCTTTGCCGGCGCGCGCACTCCCGCGCATCTGACCTCGGCCGAGTTCACCGTGGCGGTGGCCCGTGCGCTCAGCCCGGCGGGCAGTTACGCCGCCAACATCGGCGATGGCCCGCCGCTGGCGCACACCCGCGCGCGGGTGGCGACCGTTCGCTCGGTATTCCCGCATGCCTGCCTGATCGCCGATGCCGCGGTGCTGCGCGGCCGCAGGTTCGGCAACCTGGTGGTGGCCGCGTCCCGGCGTGGCCTGCCCATCGACGGGCTGGCCCGGCGGGTGGCGGGCGACCCGTTCCCCGGGCGGCTGGTGCACGGCGACGGGCTTGACCGGTTCACCGCCGGGGCCAAGCCGATCACTGATGCGCGGGCCGAGCCCTCGCTGGCCCCGCCGCCGGGCGTCTTCGCGATCAGGCGGCCGCCGTCCCCGGTGGCCAGCCGGCCCTGAACTTCGCCGGCCTGCCGCCGGAGGCTGGCCTGGCCGCAGCTGATCTCGCCGCGCCCGATCTCGCGCGGGGCGGCCCGCGCCAGCCGGGCTGGCGCGGGCCATTGGTCACCGCGGCAGCCGGGGCCGCTTTCCGCGCTCCGGAATTAGCCCTTCCCCGCGCTGCGTCAATAGCCTTTTCCTGCGCTGCGGAAATGGTATTGCCGCGCCGCGGAAATGGTGCCAGGAATCCGCCGGGCAGGCCAATATCAACGCACGGTGATCAGCGCCCTCTGGCCAGCAGAAGCCGCGGCGATCATGCCTTGACCTGCACATTTGCCTTTGACTGCGCGGCCCGCCGGGCAGCGGCAGGGCGGGCCGGCCGGCACCCGGCCCGGCCGCTTGACGCGACCTGGGACGCGGACGTTCTGGGCGCGTTGCCGACCGCCGCATAAATCCACGGCCGGTTGTCGACAGCGGCATAAATCCACGGCCTGCTGTCGGTCTTGCAGGATCTCTTCGCACTGGCCTGAATATGGCCACTGGTCCCGTGACCCGGCGATGCCGCCGCGGTCGCACCGAGACTGGCTAACACCAGCGCCGGGACGAGAATCCCGCGCATAGCCTGACTGCGAACTGTTCGCACCGAGGGTTCACGGCGAGCGCTGCGTACCGGCCCGCCGGTCCGCATGATCACACGACGTAGCGATCTGTGCTTGTTCATCGAGAAGGTCCCCTCATCGGTAACTTGACGGTCAGGCCCCTCCGAGAGCGAGAAACTACACCAGCGTCGATGCCGAGATGTGACATTTGCATCGATCCAGGCAAAGTAGCTGGTAGACGCGCTGGAAAGCGGCTGCGGCCCGCGGGAGGCCGCACCGCGCGCACCGCGGCGGCCAGCGCCGCCGGCCTCCGGGCCCCGCGCCTGCCGCACCAGCGCGGCTTCAGGGATCCGTCACCTGACCGATGTCTCCGGCTGAAACTTGCAGCAGTATTTTTCCTGCAATCACCGGCCCGATCCGGCGGCGGCAGTCGCCGACCCGGATCCGGAAGCCCGGCTAGTACGCCAAGACCAGCAACAAGTGGCTACAGCGGAGGAAGGCGGGATTGTTGGACGTCGTCCGACTGCGGGAAAGCTTCGCCCATGTCGCGATGCACGGCGATGAGTTACCGCTGTTCTTCTACTCCGACCTGTTCATCAAGCACCCTGAGGTGCGGGAGCTCTTCCCGGTCTCGATGGCGGCGCAGCGCGGCCATCTCGTCGATGCGCTGGTGAAGATCGTTTCCCAGGTAGACAGCGTTAATGAGCTGGCTGCATTCCTGCGGGGACTGGGCCGTGATCATCGGAAGTTCGGCGCCGTCACCGAGCACTACGACGCCGTGGGCGCCAGCCTGCTAGCGACCCTGGAGCACTTCTCCGGGCCGGACTGGACGCCGGAGCTGGCCGCCGACTGGAAGGCGGCTTACGAGCTCATCGGCTCCATCATGACCACGGCCGCGAGCGCGGACGAGGAGCTGCAGCCGCCCTGGTGGGTGGGCACGGTCGTGGCCTGCGAGCGGAAGGCCTTCGATGTCTCCGTGCTGCTCGTCCGGCCGGAGCCGCGAATGGACTACCTGCCGGGACAGTCGGTGGCGATCGAGTGCCCGAGCCGCCCGAAGCTGTGGCGCTACTACTCCATGGCCAACGCTCCCCGTGACGACGGGCTGCTGGAGTTCCATATCCGGCTGATCGACGGCGGCGCGGTGAGCATGGCGCTGACCAGCGCCACGCTCGCCGACACTCAGCTCCGGCTGGGACCCCCGGTCGGGGCGCTCACGCTGAACCCCGACTCCGGCCGGGACCTGCTGCTCGTGGCGGGCAGTACCGGACTGGCCCCGCTGAAAGCCATCCTCGATCAGGTGGCGGGTCTGCCGCAGCCGCCGAAGGCGCACCTGTTCTTCGGCGCGCGGACCGCCGACGGGCTGTATGACCTGGACAGCCTGGAGAAGATGGCCGCCCAGCATCCGTGGCTGACCGTCACGCCCGCCGTGTCAGCCGGTTCGAAATTCGCCGGCCAGACCGGCAGCCTCCCGGATGTCGTGGCCCGGCACGGCGATTGGTCAGACCGCGATGCCTACCTGGCCGGCCCGACCGAGATGGTCCGGGAAGCCGTCGCCCGGCTGGCCTCAGCGGGCCTGCCGCAGGATCAGATACATATCGAGGATTTCGGGTGGAGTGAGCCGTGACAACAGGATGGTTCGACCAGAGGAACAGGCTGACTCCCGAGGAGCTGCAGGCCGTAACGTTCCCCATGTCGCGGCTTGGGCGGCGCGGCTACGAGGAGGAGCCGGTCCGGGCGTTCCTGCGCGAGGTGCACGCCGAGTTCGTGCGCCTGGTCAACGAGCGGGCGTCGCTGTGGCAGGACGTTCAGCGGCTGCGCCGCCGGATCATCGCCGGAGGGGGCGACGGTGATTCGTCCGGGGTGCTGTTCGGTGAGGCCGACTCGCACGTGCACGCGGTACGGATACTGTCGACCGCGCAAGTCACCGCCGACCGGTACGTGGCCGACGCCCAGGCCTACAGCAGCCGGGTAACGGAGGAGGCCCGGCTGCGCCGCGATGACATCATGCGCGAGGCCCAGCAGCACTCGGACATGCTGCTGGAAGAGGCGCACGCCCGGGCCCGCGATGCGGCGGTTTCCGCGCTGAACGCCGCGCCGCAGCCGCAGACCGACCGCGAACGGCAGGCCGCGCAGGCCGAACTGGCGTACCTGCGTACCTACAGCGACGTCTACCGGTCCCATCTGCGGGCTTACACCGAGGGCGTCCTGCGCGGTATCGATGAATGGGAGCGCAAGGAAGCAGTCTCCATCGCCGAAGCCGCATCCCCCCAGGAAGCCGCCGCGCTCCAGGACGCGGCCCAGTGGCACAACGGTCACCGGAGCATCGGCCCCTGACGGGGGCCTACCAGCGCGGGAACAGGCCGGCCTGACCCTGCTGCGTGCCGGGGTGGCGGTAGAAGTTCGGCGCCTGATCGAAATCCTGGTAGGTCCGGTGAAAGACCGGGGTGGCGGAAGATGCGGCCGGCGGCACGATCCAGCTCCAGTCCGCCGGGCAGGCCCGGCCCTGCCCCTCTTCCCGCGCCAGGTGCTGGAGAAAGCGAACCGACTCGGTGTGGTGATCGGCGATCGTTACGCCGGCGGCGCTGAACGAATGCAGGACCGCGAGGTTGAGCTCGGTTAACGCCTTGTCTTTCCACAAGGTCCGGTCGCTGTCCGTGCCCAGGCCCATCTGCCTGGCGATCACCGGCAGCTGGTCATAACGGCCCGTGTCGCCCAGGTCGCGTGACCCGATCTCGGTGCACATGTACCAGCCGTTGAAGGGCGCGGCCGGGTATCTGATGCCGCCGATCTCCAGGTACATGTCGCTGATAACCGGCACGGCGTACCAGCGCAGCCCGAGGTCGGCGAACCAGCCGAATTCCGGATGCCCGATGCTTATCTCGAGTACTTCGGCGGCGGGCAGCTCGTGCAGCGTGAGCATCGCGCCGGGCTCGTGCACGACCAGCGGGAGCAGGTCGAATCGGCCGGCCTGCCCCGTGCCTGGCCAGCCGAGATGGCAGGCCAGGCGGGTCAGGGCCGCGTTCGCCGGGTCCCCGATAACGGTGCCGTCGGCGGTCTCGTAACCCGCGTACCGGACCAGCTGCGAGTTGAGGATCCGCGGGCCCGGCCGGTCCGGCTCGTCCGGCGCGAACACGGTGATCAGCGGCCGGATCCGGCCGCCGTTGGTCGCCTCGCGCAGGTGCGCGATCGACTCGGCGGCGATGTCCGGCGCCGCGGTGACCTCGCGGCGGTCGCGCACCCGCAGGCTCCGCCAGTACAGCCGCCCGATACACCGCGAGCTGTTCCGCCAGGCGACACGCGCGCCGAAGGCCAGCTCAGCCGGAGTGTGCCAGTAGGTGCCGGCCGTCTCGATCTCGCGGCGGACTTGCCGGAGCCGGCTGTCGGGCGTCCCGGCGTGCGTCTCGCTGTGGAACAGCCTGATGAACCGCTCGGCGCTGGCGACCAGGCTGGCCAGGGCAAACGAGTCTTCGCCCGCCAGGGCGGACGCGGCCGGAAGCACGTGCAGGTCGGCGGGTACGGCAGTCTCAGTTTCCGCCACCGCCACCGGGCAGGCCTGGAAAGCCGGGCGCATGGCGCACTCCTCGCCCGGCGGCTGGGCGTGGGCGCGATCGCGCGGCCGGCTGCCGCCGGGAAGGCGCCAGCGAGAATCCGGCAGGATCCGGCCCTGGTTCAGGCCCATGGTGACCTCCCCGGGTAGCTCCGGGTGCCTGCAATAGTTCTACTCCCGCATGACATCGCGCCCTCCGGTAACTGGCTCCGGCGGCTCCCCGGGCAGGAACCGCAGCACCAGCGTGCGCGGCCCGCCCGGACGGCTGTATTGCACTCGCCTTGACGCCTGCCTTGCACCCCAGGTCACAGACGCGGGCGGGGTGCGGCTCAGGCACGTCAGCCCAGGCTCCGGGCCAGAGCCAGGACCGGCCCCGGGCTACGAGGTACGGCGGCCGAAGGCCGGGTCCGTAGTCTCGATGCGTATCCGGGCCGACTCGGCCTCGGGCACGCCGAGCCGCTCGAAGATGTCCAGCGCCTGCCGGAAGACGATCCGCGCTGCGTAGTGCCCCTGCGTGCTGAGCGTCGTTTCCGCGATTCCTTCGAGGATCTTGGCCTCCTCGTAGGGATCGCCGATTTCCCCTGCCAGCTTCAGCGCGGCGCGATAGTGATCAAGCGCCTCGCCGTACCGGCCAGCTCCGCGACGGACGTCGGCTATCCCCCGAAGCGCGATCACCTGCTGGGACAGGCTGCCGATCTCCTCGGCGATCGATCTCGCCTGCTGGTAATGAATCAGCGCCTCGTCAAAGCACGCCGCGCTCTGGTAAATAGCGCCGATGTCATTGAGCACATCCGCTTCATCCGGGAGATCGCCGATGTCACGGTAGATCGTGAGTGCCCGCCGGCAAGAAGTGAGGCCTTTCTCGTAACTGCCCTTGTAATGGTAGACGCTGCCAATATTGTGATACAGGATCGCCTGGCTCTGCGCGGCGCCTAGATCAGTAAAGATGCGCAGTGACTCCTCGTAGTTCTCCAGCGCGTCCCGATGGTAACCGCACTGCAGCTGCATCTTCCCCAGGTTGTTGAGGGTCTTCGCCTCGCCGCGCCGGTCGCCGACGTCGCGGTAGAGCGAAAGCGCGGCGCGCAGCTGACCCATGGCGTCCGGGTAGCGCCCCAGCTGCCAGCAGGCGATGGCGGAGTGGCTCAGCGTATCGGCCAGGCCATGCTGGTCCGCGGCGTCACCGTACAGGGTTTTCGCTTCGTGGAAATAAGCGAGCGCCTCGCGATACCGCGCCGCGCGCTGGCTGGCCAGGCCTATCTGGTCCAGGGCCTCGGCCTGGCCGCGCCGGTCGGCCAGCGCCCGGTAGGTCGCCACCGCGTCCTGGGCCAGGGCCAGGGTGGCCTCGTGCCGGCCGGTCTGCTGGCTGACCACGCTGAGCTCCAGTGATGCCTGCGCGATCCGGGCCGGGTCAGCCAGGTCACGGCACGCCTGCAGGGCCAGCGTGTGGGCCGCGATGGCCTCCTCCCAGTACGCCCTGATCTCCACGAAGCCGGCCAGCAGGTGAGTCAGATCGGCGCACTGCCGCTTCCATTCGTGCCGGCCCGCGTGCTGTGCGGCCTGCAGGATGTTGCGCCATTCGGACTCCAGCCAGGCGGCGGCGTCTTCGGGCGTGCCGAGCGGCGGGCTGACCGCCGGCGGATAGGCCACCGACACGGGCATCCGGTGCCGGAACGGATGCAGTACCCGGTCCGCCTGCTCAGCCGTGTGCAGGTAGTAGTCAAGGAGCCGGCCGACGGCGTGCCGCTGCTCGGCCGGAGGGTCATCATGCGCGGCACGCACGGCCGCGTACCTGCGGATCAGGTTATGGAAACGGAACTGGCCGGCCGGGGCCGGTACCAGCAGGTGATGATCGAGCAGGGCGGTGAGGGCTTTTTCCGCTTCGGCGAGGGTGCCGCCGCCCAGGGCCACCGCGGCCGGCAGGCTGACATCGGGGCCCGGGCTCACGCCCAGCCGCCGGAAGAACCGCTGGTGGTCGGGTTCCAGCGCGCGGTAGGACAGGTCGAACGCCGACATTACCTCCGGGCTGGCCGCGCCGGTGCTGCCCAGCCGATCGGGCGACTGGGACAGTTCCCCGATCAGGTCGGACAGCCGGAGCGGGTGGCCTTGCGCGAGCCGGCCGGCGGTGAGCTGGATCGCGAGCGGCAGGCGTCCGCACAGCCCCACGGCCGTGGCCACCTCATCGGCATCCTGGGCCCGGCCGGGTCCGGCGATCCGGGTGAACAGCGTGACCGCGTCGCCGGGGGGCAGCACGTCGAGGGTGAGCACGCGGGCGCCCTCAAGATCGGGAAGCCGGCACCGGGCGGTGATCAGGATCAGGCACCGGCCCGCCACCGGCAGCAGCTGGCGGATCTGGTCATGCCGGGCGGCGTCGTCGAGAATCACCACGGCGCGGCGCCGGCTCAGCTGGGCTCGCCATAGCGCGGCCCGCTCGCCGACGGCGTCAGGTATCTGCGTAGCCGGCACGTTCAGCATCCGGAGCAGGCGGTCTAGCGCCTCGGCTGAGTCGAGCGAAGGGCAGCCCGGGTCGTGGGCATGAAAGTTGAGGTAGAACATCCCGTCCGGGTACAGCTCGGCGGCCATGCGGGCCGCGCGGACCGCGAGCGCGGTCTTTCCCACCCCCGGCATGCCCTCGATCACGCTGACCCGGGGGGTGTCGCCATGCTCCCCGGCCAGCAGCGCGAGTTCCTCGCCGCGGCCGACGAACTCCGCCGTCTCGGGCGGCAGCGTGTCCGCCTGTGCCGCCCGGCCGGGACGCCGGCTGGGCAGCCTGACGGCTAGCTGGGGGTCGCGGCGCAGGATGCGCTGATGGAGTTCGGACAGCACCGGCCCCGGCTCCGTGCCCTGCTCATCGATAAGGCTGCTGCGGGTTTCCCGGTACAGGCTGAGCGCGTCACCTGACCTGCCGCTCCAGTACAGGGCCGTCATCTGGTGCGCGATGAACGTCTCATCCAGCGGGTACTGGGCCAGCAGGCCGCGAAGCTCACCGACCAGGTCGGCGTGCCGGCCAAGCTCAAGCTCGCACTCGACGCGCTGGAGGATGGCGGCCCGCCGCTCATCTTCGAGGCTGTCGCGCATCCGCCCGACCCAGTCGCCGCGGATCCCGGCCAGCGCCTGGCCGCGCCAGAGCCCGTCCGCCTCGCGCAGCAGCAGGGCCGCGTGGTCGTTATCGCCGCTCCCGGCCAGCGCCTCCGCCTGCCGGCTGCAGCCGGCGGAACTGATGCAGGTCGACCGCCTCGGGATCGACATTGAGCACGTAGCCGTTGGCGCGCCCGGCCAGCCGGACGCTGTCGTCGGCGACCTGCCGCAGCGACGCCCGCAGTCTGGCCACGTACACCGACAGGCTCTCCCGGGCCTTGGGCGGCGGCCGGGTGTCCCACAGCCGGTCGATCAGAGCCTCGGCCGGCACGATCGTGCGCGGCGTCAGCAGCAGGATCGCCAGCACGCTGCGGGTCCGGGCCGACCCAAGATCGCACTGCTGCCCGGCCGACCACAGTTCAGTCGGCCCCAGTACCCGGAATTCGGCCGGGGCCCCCGGAATTCCATGATCGCCTTGCATTTTACCGCCTACGGCAAGCTCCTAGCTTGCGCCCGAACGGGATGTGCAGAAACATTCTGCCACGCTAATACCCCGGTTATAAACAGCTCTCACGTGAATCCTGCGAGAATTAGCGAGAAGGGCGGCCTGATTGGCTCCTTTCAGTGGGCTTGCCGATGCAATTTTCATTTACATCCTCCGATTATTGCCGGGACGGCCGGCGCCCCCCGCATGGCGTAGACAAGAGCGCACTTGCGTTATCGGCGAGGCTGAGAGCAGCTGATAATGACAAAGGGATAATCGGCACTGAAGGGGCTGACGTGGTATAAAACACCAGTGGGACACCCGGGGCAGCAGGAGGCGCCGTGCCATCGACCGTCACGCTGAGCCCGTCCGGGGACACGGCCGGGGCGACCGACACCACCGCGATCAACGCTGCCCTGGGCCGCGCGGGCGCGGGCGGGAACGTGCTGCTCGGCCCGGGTGACTGGTACACCGACGCGCCGCTGGAGATCTCCGCCGGGGTCGAGCTGGCCGGCGTCAAGGGCGGGATCAACGGGAAGACCGCGACGACCCCGGCCGGCTCGGTGATTCATCCGGTGGCCGCATTCAGCGCGACCGGGGGCGTCCTCAACCTGGTGGCGGGCGTGGCCGGCGCCAGGATCAGGGACCTGGCCATCCTCAACGACCTCGGCTCACCCGCCAACGTGGACGGGATCTCCTGTCACGGCAACGTCAACGGCCTGGAGATTCTGCACGTCTCGGTCGCACTGGTGAGCGGGTACGGCCTGGCCTACTACCAGGACGCCGCGGGCCACGACGGCGACGGCCTGTGGATGAGCCGGTGCATGTTCCAGCGCACCGGCAAGTCGGCGGTGCACCGGCCGGTCAGCGATGCCAACATCCACAACGTGCACATCCAGTACGCCGGCCAGGTCGCCGGGGCCGCCGATGGCCACGGGTTCTTCACCACGCCGGCCTCTTCGGGGAACATGGCCTACCTCGGCTGCCGGGCGGACCTGTGCGCGGGCAGCGGCTGGCTGATTGACCACAAGGGCAGTTTCGGGGACGCTACCAAGCTGATCGGCTGCTCGACCGAGCGCAACGGCCAGTATGGCGTGCTGATCACCAACAGCTCCGCGACGGGCACCGACTGGCGGAACCCGGTCATCATCAGCGGCTGCTGCTTCGAAGGCGACGGGACGAACCACGGCGCCGGAGGGGAGTTCGCCGGCATCCGGGTCCAGGGACAGAACCGCGTCTTCATCGATGGCACCACGGTCATGGTCAACAATCTCGACGTGCCAGCGGGGGCACCGAAGTACTCGCTGGGGATCGGCCAGACCGGGTCGGCCCCGGGCCAGCCGGAGACCATCGAGTGGGCCAGCGGGCGGATGAACTACTCCACCGGGCAGGGCGGGCAGGCCATCCAGAACCCCTCGCTGGCCGGGCACCTGGCCATCGGCCCGACCGTCACCCAGGCGGGCGGGTACGAGAGCCGGACCATCTCGGCGCGGACGGGACAGGCGACTCTCACCGGCGGGACCGCCACTGTTTCCAGCCCCTGGGCCTTCCCCGGCAGCCTGATCTATCTCACCAACATCGGCCCCTCGGCCGGGATGGGGACGCCGTTTGTCCGCTCGCGCGGCACCGGATCATTCACGATCGGCTCCACCAGCAGCTCCGACGCCAGCACCATCGCCTGGATGATCATGTAGGAACCGCGGCCGGGCGACGTAGCCATCGTCCGGCCGCGATCTCGGCCACGCGGTCGGCGGCGGTTAAGATTTTGCCGGTTTCGGGCCGCGCAAACCGGCTAAATCTTAACCGCTGATGCAGGCCGGACCCGGACCGGCTAGCTCGTCGCGGTCGCGGGCCGGACCGGCGCGGCGCGGAACGGCACGCCGGCCTCGGCGGTGTAGACCAGGAAGGTCAGGGATTCCTGGAAGTACAGCCGCACGCTGTCGGCGTCATGCGACAGGTAGCCGATGGACAGGTCCTGGCCGAGGTACAGCTCGTAGTCCCCGCCGCGGGCGGACAGCAGGAACGCGCCGTCGATGGCGGGCGCCCAGATGATGTCCCCGCCGGTGACCTTGGCCAGGTGCTCCCGGATCGGGTAGCCGTACTCCGACGACTCGCTGACGGCGGTGTAGGCGTCGGCGCTGAGCAGCAGCGCATACGGGCCGCCGACGCCGGCCAGCCGCAGCGACGCCAGCGCCTCGCTGATGACATCCGGGTATTTCCGCACGTCCGCGGGCAGGCTCAGCGCCTCGTTCGATGAGCTCTCCCGGATCCCGGGAATGCCGCCGGCCGGGTATCCCTCGAACACGGCCCGGTCCTCGGCAACGGCCATCGCGCGGGCCGCGTCCTTCACCGGCTGCCAGTCCGGGTCCTTCGCGCCGCGCTCGACGTCATCGACGTCCTGCCTGCGCACCGTGAACGGCACCCGCAGCTCGATCACCGGCTGCACGCGGCGCGCCCGCGCGATCACGCCCTCGGACGGGGGCGCGATATCGCTGAGGTGACCGGTGCCCACCGCTGACAAAGTGGTGCCGTCGGGCCCGCGCACATCGGCCACCCGGCGGCCGGCCAGGTGCAGCGTGAAAGTGCGCCTGGCCTCCTCCTCGATGCTGGACCAGGCGGCGCCGGAGATCGGCGCAAGCTCGCGGTGCAGGTTATTCATCGCTGAACGCTCCTTTTATTCTCAGCGCGCCTATCCCGAGGGAGCCGTCGCGCGGTTCTTCCCCGGCTGGCGGCAGGGCAACCCCGGCCGGGGGTTCCGCGCCGGGCGGCGCGAGTACCGCGCCGGCCGGGCGGGCGGGCGGCCCCGGCAGGTCGTCAAGGAAATCAGCCGACGGCACGAAAAACAGGCTGCCGGTAACGGCGGTAGAGAAGTCGAGGATCCGGTCGTAGTTACCGGGCGGCAGGCCGACGAACATGTTGGTGAGCATTTGCTCGGTGACGGCCGGCGTGCCCGCGTAAGCGATGTAATAGGTGCCGTGCTCGCCGCGCCCGGCCGCGCCGAACGGCATGTTGGCCCGCAGGATCTGCCGCTGCGTGCCGTCGGGATCGATGATGGTATTCAGCGCGACGTGGGAGTTGGCCGGCTTGATGTCATCGGGCATCTCGATGTCGGACATCTTGCTGCGGCCGATGACCTTCTCCTGTTCCTCCACCGGCAGCGCGTTCCAGGCCGGCATGTTGTGCAGGTACTTCTGCACGATGACGTAGCTCCCCCCGGCGAAATCCGGGTCCTCGTCACCGACCAGGGCCGCCGCGGCGGCAGCGGCACCGGCCGGGTTCTCGGTCCCGTCGACGAAGCCGATCAGGTCACGCTCGTCGAAGTAGCGGAACCCGTGCACCTCGTCGCAGACGCTCACCCAGCCGGTCAGCCGGTCCATCAGCCGGGCGGCGAACTCGAAGCACAGGTCCATCTGCGTGGCCCGGATATGGAACAGAAGGTCGCCGGGGGTGGCTACGGCACGGTGCCTGGCCCCGGCCAGCTCGCGGAACGGATGCAGCTCGGCGGGCCGCGGCCCGCCGAACAGCCGGTCCCACGCCGCCGACCCCACCCCGGCCACGCACGCCAGCTCCGCGGCCGGGACCCGGAACCCGACCGAGCGCTGCAGCGCCGCCATATCGCCGAGCAGGTCGCGCGCCGCGCTCTCGCCGCCTGGATTAACCGACAGCACCAGGAAGATCGCCGCGGCGGTCAGCGGGCTGAGCACCGGCTGCGGCGTCCCGGTGGTCGCCGGCTGACCTGACACCGCCATTACTACACGCTCCCTTGCCAGCGGTTGAGGGCCAGTCATGAGAAACCCGCGCCGCGCACTCTCCTGGGCGAGCGTAGCCGCCGCGGACCGGACCGCCGCAGCCCAGTCATCTGACCGGTGATGGACGGCGAGCTGCCATTCAGAATCTAACCATGACGAGCCCGGGCCAGCGTCACCTCCCCGGCCGGCCCGGCCGGATCCGGCCCGGGCCCGCCCTCTTCCGCACCGTCATTAACCTCATGCTTCGCCGGGCGGCAACAGCACCTGGCCGGCGGCCATGACCGGCCCGCTGTCGGCCGATAGCGGAACGGCTGGCCGGCCGCATCGGCCGACCGTACGTTGGCGGCATGGAGTTGCACCTGCGCGGGACGCGGCTGCCGGAACGCGAGCCGGTCGAGCTGTGGACCGATAACGGCCGGATCTCGCTCCGCCCGGTGGCCGGCGCGCAGACCCTGGTGGCCCGGGGATTCGTCCTGCCGGGGCTGATCGACGCGCACACGCACCCCGGCGCGCCGGCCCCGGACCAGCCGCTGGACGAGGCGCTCCTGCGCCAGGATCTGCTGGCTCACCGCGACGCCGGGGTGACGGCGCTGCGGGCCTTGGGAGCCTCAGCCCGGCTGCCGGGCTGGGTCGCCGGGGACATGGATCTGCCGCGGGTGATCTCCACCGGGCCGTGGCTGAGCACGCCGGGGCTGTTCTTCCCCGGCGTGGGCCGCATGGTGGCCGAGGCCGACCTGCCGGCGGCCGCGGCCGAGGAGGCGGCCGCGGATGGCTGGGTGAAGCTGCGCGGCGACTGGATCGTGGATGAGGAGACCTATGCCGCGCCCCGCGTGCTGCCCCTGGACGTGCTGCGCGCGACCGTACGCCAGGTCCACGAGGCCGGCGGCCGGGTCGCCGTGCACGCGATCCATGCCGAGGCGTGCCGCCGCGCGGTCCTGGCCGGCGTGGACAGCATCGAGCACGGCATGTGGCTGGACCAGGGCCTGCTGCCGCGGATGGCCGCCCAGCGCACCGCACTGACCCCCACCTTCACGCCATGGGCCGGGCAGCTCGATGCCATCAGGGAACTGCGGCGGCCGGCCCGGGACTGGTTCCTGGACGGGTACGCGCGGCTTGGCCCGCTCACCGTCGCCGCGCACGCGGCCGGCGTCACGGTGCTGGCCGGAACCGACTTCCGCCCGCACGGCACGATCGGCGCCGAGGTCCGCTATCTCGCCGCCGGCGGCCTGCCGCCCGCCGTTGCGCTCGGGGCGGCCTGCTGGACGGCGCGCGCGTTCCTCGGCCTGCCGGGCCTCGATGACGGCGCCCCGGCCGACTTCGTCGTCTACGACCGCGACCCGGTGGCCGACCTCGGCGTCCTTGACCGCCCCGGGCACGTGGTGCTGAACGGCCGGAGGCACACGGCTTCCGGCGGCCAGGCTCACGCCAGTTAACGGCCGGGCTGCCCGGACGGCCGGCTGCCGGGATGGCACAGCGCGCCGGCGGTTGCCCGTCCCGATGGCCGCCGGCGGGCGGCCCGGCTGGTGCGGCGCTTTCGCCGGGTCAGCGCTGGGGGATGATTAGGCTGCCGGAGGGCAGGATGGCAGCCTGCGGACAAACTATCCGGCCGGCAACGGAGCATAGGGGTTTGAGATGCCGTGGTTTCCAGACTTCGCCAATGCCGCGGAACTCGCGCGCCAGCAGACTCGCGCCGCCGGTCACGCTGATCCGGTCGCGCAGTACTTCACCGCACTGAACGAAGGCGATACCCAGGCCCTGGAGACCGTGTGGCCCGGTGAGGTGGTGATCTACGACCCCCGCGCAGGCGAGATCCGCGGCCACCGGGAGTTGCGGCGGTTCGTCCGCAGGAATCTATCCTGGCTGGCCGGGCTCCACGCACGCACCGAGACCGTGGCCTCCACCTGCGCTGACGGGCGGGCCGTAGTGGAACTGCTGGCTCACCTGGACGGCGACGGAGGCGACCTGGCCTGGCCGGTGGCGGTCGTCGCCGAATCCCCCGACGACCAGTCGGTGGTGTTCCGCACCTATTGCAGCCAATGGCCGGTCGACGGCCAGCGGCACGTCAGGCCGCCCATCCTCAAGCCCGGGCCCATTCACCCGGGTGGTGTCGTCGGCCGCTACCAGGCCGCGCTCGACGCCGGCGATGCCGAGGCGATTGTGAGCACCTTCGCGCCGGATGGGTATTACCACGAGCCCATCGGTCCGGATTACGTCCATCACGGCAGCGCGGAGCTCCGCTCGTTCTTCACTACCAGCTTCAGCGCAGGCGGCGGCATCGGCCTTGAGCCGTGCGTGATGACCGACGACGGCGTGCGCTGCGCGCTGGAATACAACTGTGTCCGCTGGGGCCGCCATGACCTGCCGCCGCAGGCCGGAATCAGCGTCTACGAGCGCGGCCCGGACGGGCTGCTGGCGGCGGCCCGCGTCTACGACGACGTCGAGGCACCCGTCGAGCATCCCTGAGCCGCCGGGCGCCGGGTCAGTGGCCGGCGATCTGGCCGCCGTCGATGTGCAGGATCTCGCCGGTGATGAACGGTGCTGACTCCAGGAACAGGATGCCGCCGACGATGTCGCTGACCTGGCCGACATGCCCAACCGGGGGGAGCTGCGCGCCGAGCCCGGCGTAGCTCTCCGCCGGATGCACCGGCGTCTGGATGATGCCCGGCGAGACCGCGTTGACCCGGATGCCGCGGGAGGCGTACTCGATGGCCAGTGACCTGGTGGCCGCGGCGAGGCCGCCCTTGGTGAGCGCGGTCAGGACGCAGGGCGTGCCGGAGTCGGCGTAGTCGGCGATGGTGGCGCTGATGTTGACCACATGGCCGCGGCCTCGCTGGAGCATCTCGGCGATGGCCCGCTGAGTCAGCCAGAAGAATCCGGTGAGGTTGACGCCGACGATAGCCGCGTAGTCGTCAGCGGTGTAGTCGGTGAACGGCTTGGCGATGTAGAGGCCGGCGTTGTTGATCAGGGTGTCGATGCGCCCGAAGCGCTCAAGTGCCGCGCTGATGATCCGGCCGGCCGTGGCGGGCTCGGACACGTCCCCGGCGACGGTGAGCACGCCGGTGTCCCCGGTGGGCTTGATCGTCCGGGAAGCGGCCACGACGGCCCAGCCCCGCTGCCGGTACGCGGCGACGAGACCGGCTCCGATGCCCTGAGAACCTCCGGTGATGATGGCGACCTTGCTGTCCTGTTCGGTCATGACCTCGTGCGCCATTCGCCTGGTTGCAGCGGCGGGCACCACCATCGCGGCAGGTCCCCCCGCGCCGCGGGCTCGGCGCGGCGATCTGATTATCCCTGATATGCGGGCCGGGTCAGAGATCTCATCGCCTGGCCGCCGGCCGGGAGTCCTGGCCTGACTGCGCCGCGAGCGCCGGGGGCGCCGTCATGGTTTCCGGCCCGTCCCCGGCTGGCGTTTTCCGGGCGGGCCGCCGCGGGGCCGGCCGATGGGGTTCCCAGCGGAAGGTGGCGATGGCGGCCGCGAGCCCGGCCACGGCCCACACGGCGAGGACGACGAGGTCACGGGCCGGGAACAGCGGGTGGCCGGCGGTGTGCTGGAGTGAGCTGGCGACGGCGCCGGCGAGCGGCTGGGCCGGGAGGTAGCTGGCGATCGTGGCCAGCCAGTGCGGCTCGCTGATGGCGCCGAAGATGCCCGAGATGATGATCACCGGGAAGTAAGTGAGCATGAGGGTGGGCGCGGCCGCCTCGACCGTGGGGATCACCGCCGTGAGGGCGGTGGCGGTCGCGGCCCAGGCGAAGCCGCCGAGCACAAAGGCGACGAGCGCGCCGAGGGCGCCGCTCACCGTCAGGTGGGTGCCGTAGAGGAGGACGCCCGCCGCGACCGTGGCCGCTCCGGCGGCCACCGCCACCACCACGGTGGCCACGATGCGGCCGAGGAAGTAGCACCAGCGCGGGAGCGGCGTGGCCCGCCACCGCTTGAGGACGCCGGCCTCCCGCGCGGCGACGAGGCGGACGCCGTAGGTGTTCCAGGCCGTGAGCGTGAGCCCGAACACGGCGTAGCCGGCGATGCCGGCGGCGCCGGCCTGGCGGTGGGTACCGTGGGAGGCGAAGAGCAGGATGACGGGCAGCCCGACGCCGATGGTGATGGCCCGGCCGCTGGCCAGCAGCCGCGCCTGGTAGCTGATCTGCGTTGCGAGCAGGCGCCCGGCGCCCGGCATCCGGCCGGCCGCGGCACCAGCGGAGCCGGTCATGAGAGGGCTCCTTCCGGTGTCCGGGGCGCGCCGATGGCGGCCAGGTAGGCGTCTTCGAGGCTGGGCGGGCCGACCTCGAGGCCGGCCAGGTCGAGGTGGTGACGGTCGGCCCAGGCCAGCAGGTCCCGCAGGGCCACGGTGATGTCCGCGGCGCGGACCACGAGCGCATTGGCGTCACGATCGACGTGCCCGGCGAGGGTGGCGGGCAGGTCGGCGAGCGGCGCGCCGGCGGCGAGCCGCCAGCGGATGGTGGCAGGCCCGCCTCGCGAGCGCAGCCCTTCGGGGGTGGTATCGGCCACGACCCGCCCGGCGGCCAGGAGGACCAGCCGGCTGGCGAGGTGCTCAGCCTCGTCGATGTAATGGGTGGTGAGCATCACGGTGGTGCCGGTGGCGGTGAGGTTCTCCACCGCGGTCCACGCTCGCCGCCGGGCTTCGGGGTCGAGCCCGGTGGTCGGCTCGTCGAGGAACAGGACCTCCGGCCGGCCGATGATGCCGATGGCGACGTCGACCCGGCGGCGCTGGCCGCCGGAGAGGGCGCCGACCCGGGTCTCGGCGTCGTCGGCCAGGTCGACCAGCTCGAGGACCTCACCGACGGGCCGCGGCGCCGGGTAGAGCCCGGCGAACACGCTCAGCGTGTCGCGGACGGTGAGCTCGGCGTCGAGACTCGTCGACTGGAGGACGAGCCCGATCCGGGCCCGCCACCGGCGGCCGCCGCGGCGGGGATCGACGCCGAGCACCCGCACGGTGCCGGCGGTCGGGGCGATGAAGCCCTCGAGGATCTCCAGCGTGGTGGTCTTGCCCGCCCCGTTGGGCCCGAGCATGGCGACCAGCTGCCCGTCGGGCACGTCGAGGCTCACGCCGTCGACGGCCGTGAAGTCCCCGAAGTGCTTGGTGAGACGGTCGATCACGATGGCGCTCACGGCGTCCGGTCCCCGTTGCTATCGTGCTGGCGGCGAGCGCGCCAGGCGCTGAGCGCGCCGATCCCGCCCCAGATGAGCAGGACGGCCCCGATCCCGGCGAGTAGCGCCCCGTGCCGGAGGACGAGCCCGACGGCCAGCAGGATGGCTCCGATGACGGCGCGGGCGACGGGACCGTTGCGGCCCCGGAAGAAAAACAGCATGGGATGACTCCTTTCCGTTCTGGTGGTGATCGCCTGGCCGGTGGCTAGGAGCTGGTGGCGCCGGGACCGGTTCCCCGAACGGCCAGGCCGACGGCGGCCCGGACCACTTCGACCAGCGGGGTGCGCGGTGCTGCCTGGCGGAACCAGTGCAGGACGGCGGCTCGCTCGGCTGCGACGACCACCGCGGCGAGCACCAGCGGCTCAAGCGCGTCGGCGGCGGCCGCGCTGCGGTGGGCGATGGCCCCGGCCAGGGCGCGCTCGCCGGTCGCCATCGCCTTGAGGTACTCACCGTGCAGCGCCGGCTCGGCCGCCACCAGGGCGCGGAAGCCGTCCAGCCAGCCATCCGGCAGGCCATCCTGGCCCTTCGGCCCGTAGAGCCCGGTGACGGAGGCGACTAGCGCGTCGGCCAGCGGCTCGCCCGCCGGCCGTTCGGCCAGGTCGCTGGCCAGCCGGGCGGCCCGCAGCGTGGTCGGCCAGACGATCGCCGCCTCTTTGCTGGGGAAGTAGTTGTTGAACGTCCGGGGCGAGACACCGGCCGCCTCGGCAATCTGCGGGACCCGCACGTTGGCCAGCCCCTCCGCCCGGGCGAGCTCAAAGGCAGCGATCGCCAGGTCGAGGCGGGTCTCCTCCTTCTGCTGGTCGCGGCGCCGCAGGGGCGGGTGTCCCGTAGCTGCTGATGCGATGGCCATGCCCTCATCGTAGGACGAACTTGCGTATCACGCAATAGATGCGCAACAAGCATTTGGTGCGGCACACGTAAGACACGGTTTCGTGCCCGTGGTGGTGAGCGGAGCCCCGGCGCACCTCATTTCCGTTCCCTAAGGCGACGTGATGACGAGCTCGTCGGTGACCCACCGCGCGACGTTGGCGGGGTAGGGCGCTGGCAGGCCGAGGACGATGTGCCGGAAGCCGGCCTCGATGGCCTCGCCGATCGCGTCCCGGGTGATTCCGGGCTGGTCGTAGGAGACGGCCAGATGGATGGAGCGGGTGACCGAGGCGGGATCGCGGCCGATCTCCGTGCAGTAGCGGTCCAGCAGCGCGCTGCGCCGGACGGCGTCATCGAGGTCACCGCCGGGGATGTTCCACCCGTCGGCGTGCTCGGCGGCCACCCGCAGCACGGGGGCCGAGCGCCCGCCGATAAGGATCGGCGGGTGCGGGCGCTGTACTGGCTTGGGGTTGCAGAACGCGCCGGCGAGGCGGACGTAGCTGCCATCGAAGTCGAACGGCTCGGTCTCGGTCCACAACCGACGGATAACGGTGCACGCTTCGGCGAGGCTCCCCACGGAGTACGCGAAGTCGTGGAAAGGCAGGCCGTGCGCCTCGTACTCGCGCCGGGCCACGGGGTGGCCAGGTCGTGAGCCGGCGCCGATCCCGAAATCGAGCCGTCCGCCGGAGACGACGTCGACGGTGGCGGCGATCTTGGCCAGCATCGCGGGCGGCCGGAACCGGTTGCTCGTCACGAGCAGCCCGAGGCGCAGTCGTTCGGTTTGCGCGGCGAGGGCCGACAGCAGGGTCCAGCCTTCGTAGGCCGGTCCGTCCGGGTCGCCACCGATCGGCATGAGGTGATCGAACAGCCAGGCATGCTCGATCTCCGGGATGGTGTCCGCCTCGCGCCAGACCCGCAGGATGTCGCGGTAGCCGACCTGTTGCGGGGCGGTCATGATCCCGAAATGAGGCCGGGGGGCTGGCGCCATGGGGCCGCCTACCACGGGAGCGTTCCGAGCTTCGCGTGCGTGAACGTGCCGGTCGGGCCGTCCGGGCCGAGCAGCGCGACGCGCACCGCTTCGCTCGCGCCCTCCTCGACCGTCTCCGTGCCCGCGTAGTTGTTGAGGTTCGTCTTGGTGAAGCCCGGGGAGACGGCGTTGACCTTGATCCCGGCCGGCTCCAGCTCGATCGCCATGGCGAGAGTGATGGCGTTGAGCGCCGTCTTGGAGGCCGGGTAGACGGGGCCGAAGACTGAGCGGTGGGCGTAGGCCGGGTCCGCGTTCATCGTCAGCGAGCCAACTCCGCTCGACACGTTAACGATGCGGGCGGCCGGCGCCGCGCGCAGCAGCGGCAGCATCGCCTGGTAAACGGCGAGAACGCCGAACACGTTCGTCTCCCACACCGCGCGCATTTCATCGAGGGACACGTTGCTCGGGCGGGTCAGCGCGGCGTGCTCCTGGATGGACATGCCGGGCTGCTTGCTGGTATTCGAGATAGCCGCGTTGTTGACCAGTACGTCGATGCGGCCGAACTCGTCCCGGACGTGCTCCGCCGCGGCGGCGATCGAAGCCTGATCTGTCACGTCGAGCTGGAGCGCGCGGGCGTCTCCGTCGATCGTCCGGGCCGCCTCCTCCCCGCGCCCGAGGTCACGCGATCCGACCAGCACGGTGAAGCCATGCGCAGCGAGATCCTTCGCGATCTGGAGACCGATTCCCTGGTTGGCCCCGGTGACCAGGGCCACGGGCTTGTCCTGCATGGTTATCTCCCTTGTTCCTCGGCTTGTTGTCAGCACCGCCGCGCTGCGCTAGCTTGGCGTAAGCGGAACGACATTCCGTATCGTAAACGGAACACTCGTCCGCTTGCAAGCTGGTGCCCGTTAGAGCGACCAAAGCAGGCCCGTGGTGAGCAGCAAATCGGAAGACGAAATTGATCAGTCCGCCCTCCCGACCGCGCGGATCGGCGCGTGCGCGCCGATGCGCAGCGCAACCTCGATGCACTGCTCCAGGCGGCCAAGGCAGTGTTCGCGACCTCCGGGGTGGACGCGCCGGTGCGGGAGATCGCGGAACAGGCCGGCCTCGGCGTCGGCACCGTGTATCGGCACTTTCCGCAGCGCTCGGACCTGATCGCAGCCGTCTTCCGGCGCGAAATCGACGCCTGCGCGGCCGAAGCGCCGATCCTGGCCGCCGAGTACCCGCCCTTCGAGGCGCTCGCCAGATGGATGCAGCGATACGCGGCCTTCATTGCCACCAAACGCGGGCTAGCCACGGCCCTGCACTCTGGCAACCCGGCCTTCGACCCGTTGCCCGCTTACTTCCAGCAGCGGCTCCAGCCCGCTTTCCGGACCCTGCTTGATTCCGCCGCCGCCGCCGGCGAGGTCCGCGCCGATGTCGATCCTGAGGATCTCCTGGGCGCGGTCGCGAGCTTGTGCATGTCGGCCCACAATGACGGGCCCGGCCGCGCCGAGCGCATGGTCGCGCTGCTCGTCGACGGGCTGCGCTACGGCACCAGCCATCGGTAAACGCGCCTTCTGACATGAGCCATCGCCGCGGCCAGCGCGTGATGAGGCCGATGGCGGCCCGGGAGCTAACCCCGCACGAGCGGGGCGACCTCGGTGCCGAGCAGTTCGATGCCATGCAGCAGGCTGGCGTGAGCCAGCCGGACATTCGTCATCTGCATGGCCATCCGCTCGATACCGCCGAGGTCCGCGGAGATGCGCAGGATCTTCTTCGCCACGGTCTCGGGGGCACCGATGAGGAAAGCGCCGTCGGGACCGCACTGCGCGTCGTACTGCCGCCGGCTGGGCGGGCTGAACCCGCGCTCCCTCCCGACCTTGGTGAACATCTGCTCCCAGCCCGGGTAGAAGTCATCACGGGCCTGCTGGTCGGTGTCGCCCACGAAGCCGAAGCAGTGCAGGCCGACTTTGAGCTGCTCAGCAGGGTGACCAGCCTGGCGCCCGGCCTCACGGTAGAGGTCGACGAGAGGACGGAAGCGGGCCGGCTGGCCGCCAATGATGGCGACCATGAGCGGCAGGCCGAGGACGCCGGCGCGGACGAAGGACTCGGGCGTCCCGCCGACTCCGACCCAGATCGGCAGCGGGTCCTGGAGCGGCCGCGGGTAGACCTCCTGGCCGGTCAGCGATGCGCGATGCCGGCCCGACCAGTAAACCTCGGGCTTGTCGCGGATGCGCAGCAGCAGGCCGAGCTTTTCGGAGAACAGGTCGTCGTAGTCGCCGAGGTCCAGCCCGAAGAGGGGGAAGGCTTCGGTGAACGAGCCGCGGCCCACGATCAGGTCGGCCCGGCCCTGCGAGATGAGGTCGAGGGTGGCGAACTCCTGGAAGACCCGAACCGGGTCGCTCGCGCTCAGTACCGCGACCGCGCTGTTCAGCCGGATACGGCTCGTTCGCGCGGCCGCGGCGGCCAGCAGGACGGCGGGAGCGGAGTCCATGTACTCTCGCCGGTGGTGCTCGCCGATGCCGTAGGTGTCGAGGCCGACCTGGTCAGCGCGCTCGACCTCCTCCAGCAGGTGCTGGACCCGCTCGACCGGGGTCACGTCCACGCCGGTGTCCGGGTCCGTGACGATCGAGACGAAGCTGTCGATGCCGATGAGCACAGGGTCCCCCGCCAGTTGAAAGGTTTGCCGCAGGTGCAAGAACCCCGGAGATCCGTCTTGTGTTCCGCGGCCGCGCGGTGCCCAGGGCGAGGCCGGCGAGGCCGGGCGTGAAGGCCAGCGGTCGCCGTGAGGACCAGCCGGCTGGAGGCGTTCAGCGATGGGGTACTGGCGATCATCATCACGATCATGGTGCTGGGGCTGAGGGTCCCCGAGGGCCACCGCTTCTCCGACCTCGTCCACACAACCGGCGGGGGGCTGCTGGCCTATCTAGTCAGTTTTGTCTACGTGGGCATCTACTGGAACAACCACCACCACATGTTCCAGCTGGTTAAGCAGGTAAGCGGCGGGGTGCTGTGGGCCAACCTGGCGCTGCTGTTCTGCCTGTCGCTGGTCCCATTCACGACCGACTGGATGAACAAATCGAGTTTTGCGCAGGCCCCGGTGATCATTTACGGTGTCAACCTGCTCGCCGCGGCCGCCGCGTACTTCACGCTCCAGACGGTGATCATCCGGCTGCAGGGACCGGAGTCACCGCTGCGGCAGGCGGTCGGCACCGACATCAAGGGCAAGATCTCCCCGCTGTTCTACCTCGCCGGGATTCTCAGCGCCCTGGCGATCGACCGGAGCGGGCAGGCCGGAATTGTCATTGCCCTGGCCTGCTTCGTCGGTCCGGCAATTATGTGGCTCGTCCCCGACCGGCGTATCGACCGGATGATCCGCCACCAGGAGACTCCGGACTAACGCAGTGCCGCCAGATTCCCGAGCCGCTGACTAGCGGCTACGGGAGGGGCGGTTGCGCCGGCCGTTGAGCTCGATCGGCGGCTCGGCG
>CAVWLF010000002.1:0-55826 GCA_963755815.1 uncultured Actinomycetes bacterium | reverse complement strand
GCAAATGAAGAAGCGGAAAGTCACCCCCGACCTGGGATGGCCGTTCTACCTGGTGCCGATCGATGAAGTGGCCTACTTCTCCGCCACCGTCGGCACCCCGGCACAGCAGAAGGAATTCAACGCCACCAACCGTGACGTCGTTGCCCGCGGCCGGGCACCGGCATCATCCCCGTTGAGGCCACCCAGCGGCCATCCGCCGACATCATCCCCACCTCGCTGCGGGACCTGTTCGGCTACCGGTGGGCCTTCCGCTGCTCCACCGAAGCATCCTCCGACACCATCCTCGGACACGGCTGGGCCAACAACGGCTACTCAGCCACCGAGATCGACCCCCAGGCACGCGGCGTGTCCTGGCTGCGCGCCGAAGACGGCATCCCCCGCCGCGTCAAGGCCGCCTATCTCTCCGATGAGCAGATCATCCACCTGGCCTCCTGGGCCGCCCAGGCCCGCAGCACCCACCACCACGGCGACCAGCCCGACAACGCCGGGAACGTGATCAAGCTACCCGGCCGTGATGCCGCATGAGCGGCCGTCCCGTACCTGGACGGCCTGCGCGGCCAGGGCCTGCACGTCCAGTTCTACGACCCCGAAGGCCAGCGTTACGGTCTGCCCACCTATCCCTACCACTGGGCACCCGCAGGCCTGCTGACCATCCGGCAGCTGCGCGCCCGCGGACTGCGTCCTGGCGGCCAGGACATCGCCGCTCAGATCCTGTGGCGCCACCGCAAGCAGCGGCGCGTCGCCTACCTCTACCGCGAAGAGCAGCCAAGCCGAAACGGCACGCCACCGCCGCGCAACTGGCCGCCATCGGCAAAGCGCTCAAGGCCCGGCGCACCTGCCCTACCTGCGGAAACGAGAAGCCGTACTGCATCCCCCGGTCCAGGGGCGAATGCAACGACTGCCACGACCAGTGGCAGTCATGAACCGCCAGAAACCCGATTCCCCTCGAAGGAAAACTGACATGCCAGCAAACGTCGAGTCCATGTTCTCCGTCCGCCAGATGCCCTGGCACCGCGAAGGCACCATCCTGGAGGACTACCCCGGCGACTGGGACAACGCCCGCAAGCTCGCCGGACTCGACTGGGACCCCATCGCCACCGAGGTCTACGCACTCGCCGACCTCAACGTCGATGGCACCCCGCGCTATGAGCCGATCGACGGCTGGAAGGCCATCGCCCGCTCCGACAACGGCGCCGTCCTGTCACTGAACCGCGACACCTACACCGTCATCAGCCACGGCGAGATGGGCGAGATCGTCGAAGCCGTCCTCGCCCAGCCCAACGTCAAATGGGAAACCGCAGGCGTCCTCGACGGCGGCCGCTCCGTCTGGTGCCTGGCCCTGCTCGACGAGCCCATCACCCTGCCCGGCGACGCCAGCCCCACCCTGCCCTACCTGGCCATCACCAACCGGCACGACGGCACCGCCGCCTGCGCCCTGCGCGCCACCGCCGTGCGCATCGTGTGTGCCAACACCTTCCGCGCCGCCGAACTCGAAGGCGAGCGCACCGGCACCACGTTCTCCTTCATCCACAAGTCCAGCTGGCGCAACCGCATCGAGGAAGCCCGCCAGGCCGTCACCGGCGCCCGCCGCGAAATGCGCCGCTACAGCGAACTCGCCGCCGAACTCCTCGGCATCCCGGTCACCCCCAGGCAGCGGGAACTGTTCGTCACCGAGTTCATCCCCATGCCGCCCCAGGGCCTGGTCACCGACCGGGTAGCCCGCAACGTCGAAGAGGCCCGCAAGGCCCTGCGGCTGCTGTTCGACTCCACCACCAACGAGCAGATCGCCGGCACCGCCTACGGCCTCGTCCAGGCCGCCGGGGAATACCTCGATCACGTCCGCACCGCCCGCAGCTGGGAGACCCGGCTCAACCGGACCCTGATCCGGCCCGAGCCGCTCAAGCACCGGGCACTGACCCTCGTCCGCGAAATCACCGCGGCATGACCACCGCCAGCGAACCGCCAGCAGCGGTAACGCCGGACAACGCCGGAACACCGGATCCAGGCGGAACCGGCCCGGCACTGCCGATTACCCGCACCTAGCCAGGCAGGCTGTACGACTGCCCCGCCTGCGAAGCGGGATGCCATTGCACGCCTCGGCGATGCGCCAGCCTGCATCCACGACGGCGAGCACAACGGAAGGCCGACAAGTTGACAGCTCCGGCCTTCGCTCTCACCCCCGGGAACGATGACATCCCGGGGGTGGGGGCTCAGCCGGAGACCTCATCGATCTCGCCGCCCGCGATGACTTCCACCGCTGGGAACCCAGCTCGCCGCCACCGGCCACTGCACCAGCCCGATCCGCCTCCAAGGCCGCATCGACGCCATCGACCGCGCCACCGGCCAGGCCCGCACCATGTACGACACCGACACCGAACCCGGCCAGGTCCTGCTGATCGCCTGCGGCAACCGCCGCGAGCACGTCTGCCCGGCCTGCTCCGGTGTCTACAAGAACGACGCCCGGCAGATCATCCGCTCCGGCCTGACCGGCGGCAAAGGCATCCCGGACACCGTCACCGGGCATCCGTGCGTGTTCGCCACCCTCACCGCCCCCGGCTTCGGCCCGGTCCACACCACCCGCACCGGCAAGCGTGGCCAGCAGCTGCCCTGCCGACCCCGCCGCGACGCCAGCCAGCGGCGCTGCCCGCACGGCCGCGACATCTCCTGCCCTCGCCGCCACCAGCCTGATGACCCGCGGCTCGGCAAGCCCATGTGCCCGGACTGCTACGACTACACCGGCCACGTCCTGTTCAACGCCTTCGCCCCCGAACTGTGGCGCCGGTTCACCATCTACCTGCCCCGCCAGCTGGCCCGCCTGACCGGCGTCACGCAGAAGCACCTGCGCCGCAGGTCACGGGTCCGGTTCGTCAAAGTCGCCGAATACCAGGCCCGCGGCATCATTCACTACCACGCCATCATCCGGCTGGACGCACCCGGTGACGACTGCCAGCCACCCCCGGCCCGGTACGACACCGCCCTGCTCACCCAGGCCATCCGCCAGGCCGCCGCTGCCGTCTCCCTGCGACATCGCCGCCACCTGCTCGAAGCTCACCATCCGCGCCGCCGCGCAGTTCCCCCGGCGACACGGGCGCCGTACCTGCCATCGGACCCGGACCTGCGGCGTACGCTCCGATTCGGGACTCAGGCCGACACCCGGACCATCCGCCCGGCTGGCGACCTGCCCGGAACCGGCAGCGCACTGTCTGCCCAGGCGGTGGCGAACTACATCGCCAAATACGCCACCAAAACCATCGACGCCCCCGGCCTGCCTGACCGGCCCGTCCGCAGCCCCGCCGCCATCGCGGCCCTTCGTTGCGGCGCTCACTACAAGCGGCTCATCTCTACTTGCTGGGAACTGGGCAAGCGCCCCGCCGCAGCCGAGCTGGCGCTCAACAAGTGGACCCACATGCTCGGCTACCGCGGCCACTTCCTCACCAAATCCCGCCGCTACTCCGTCACCTTCACCCAGCTGCGGCAAGCGCGCATCACCCACCGCAGCGCCGAGCGGCACCCTGACGGCGAGAAGGACCCCTGGGGCCGCGACCTCAATGAGCACACCGTCCTGCTCATGACCGCCTGGCAGTACGCCGGAACCGGCCACGCCACCACCGCCGAGCACCAGCTCGCCCTCGCCGCCGCCGCGCGAGCCCGTGAGCACGACCGCATCGCACGCGAGGAACTCATGTCCGCCTGACTAACAAGGAAAGGAAACCAACCACCATGGACAAGCTGCTCTACCGGCCCAAGGAAGCCGCCCGTGCTCGGCATCAGCCGGGACAAGCCTCTACGACCTGATCCGCGCCAGGCGGATCACGCTCCGTCAAAGACGGCCACGCCCGGTTCATCACCGCCGACGCGCTGCCGCCTACGTGCGCCAGCTCGAAGCCGCAAGCCGCCGAGGCCGCCTGATGCCCGCCGACAGGAAACCAGCCAAGGCCCGCAGGCGCCGACAACGGCGAGGGAACCATCTCCGGGCCGCGCCAGGACGGCCGCTACGTTGGCGCGTTCTACGCCCCGACCACCGCAGGCACCCACAAACGGATCGTACGTCTACGGCAGGACCTGGGAGAAGCCCGCGACCGGCTCGGTCGAGGCACAATCCAAGATCGTGCGCGGCATCCCCGTTGCCTGCCGAATCGTGGAAGCTCGGCGCCTATCTCGACTACTGGCTGGAGCACGTCGTCAAGCCGTCACGGCGCCCGGCCACCCATGCCCTGTACGAGACCATCATCCGGCTGTATCTCAAGCCTGGCCTCGGACAGCACCCGTCTGCGGCGGCTGTCAGTTGCCGGTCGTCCAGGGATTCCTGAACGGCAAGCTGGCGGACGGCCATCCATCCGCAAAGTGCACATGATGCGCCAGGTCCTCGGCGCGGCCCTGACCCGCGCTGTCCGCGAGGAACTCCTCAGTCCGCAACGTCGCCCGCCTGGCCGAACTGCCGCACCTGGGAACCAGGCGACCATCCGCCCATGGTCAGCCAGCGAAGCCATCGCCTTCCTATCCGCCGCCAAAGCCGACCCGCTCTATCCGGCGTTCATGCTGCTGCTGCTCTACGGGCTGCGCCGTGGCGAAGTCCTCGGCCTCCGCTGGCGGACATCGATCTGGACACCGGCGACGTTCCGCATCCGCCAGCAACTCCAGCGCGTCAGCGGCGAACTGCGCGTCGGCCCGGTCAAGACCCGCGCGGGGAACCGCGACCTGCCGATCCCCGGACTGGCCGTGAGGCACTGCTAGATCCGCCGCAACGCAAACGGCCGACCGGCAGGCATTCGGCCGGGCCTGGCTAGACACCGGGCTGATCTTCACCACCCGCACCGGACGGCCTATCGAGCCACGGAACCTGGTCCGGTCATTCCGGCGCATCTGCGACCACAACGGCATCCGGGTCATCAAGGTCCACCATGTCAGGCACACAACCGCGTCCCTGCTCAAGAAGCTGCACGTCCCGCCGCGCGACGCCCAGATGATCCTCGGGCACGCGCACATCTCGACCACGATGCAGATCTACACCCACGTCGACGAAGAAGCCCGGAACGACGCCATCACCGGGCTCGACAAGCTGCTCAGCAGCAGCCAATAACGGGCCTACTGTGGTCAACTCTGGTGGTCAGCCGCCGGTGTCAAGATCCCGGCCAGAGGTGTTTTGCCTGGTGGAGCTATGGGGATTCGAACCCCAGACCTCTTGCATGCCATGCAAGCGCTCTACCAACTGAGCTATAGCCCCTCGGGAGCGCCGGGCCCAACGGGCCGCAGCGCCACGCCAGTGTACAAGAAACCGGTCAGCCGCCGTCCCCGGCCGGCACTTCCCCGGCTCCCTCAGCCGCACGGTCGGACGCAACGGCGAAGGCTACGTCCGGCACCGGCTCAGGCAGCCGCCCTACATTGTGCTCCAGCAGCCGCCACCGGCCGGCCCGGCGGCCGAGGACGGACCAGGAGCAGTTCGCCAGCGACCCGATCACGCGTTCCGTGGCCGAGAGGCCGAGCAGGCGCGACATGCCGAACCCGATCGCGGCGCCGTGACTGACGACGACGGCGAGCGAGCCGGCCGGCACGCTGTCGGCGATCCGCTCGAAGGCGTCGGCCGCGCGGTCGGTGACGACCGCGGTCGGCTCGCCATCGGGCGGCGACCAGACCTGGTGCTCTTCCGGGTAAAACTGGCGAATCTCGGTGTCGGTCAGCCCCTCCCAGGCACCGCCGTTGCGCTCCCTGAGGTCCTTGTCGAGGATCACCGGAAGGCCGGTCAGCCGGGCCAGCGACTCGGCCGTGCTGGCTGCCCGCGCCAGGTCCGAGGAGTAGATCGTGGCTGGCTGCAGGGCCGCGATCAGCCGGGCGGCCCGGTCCGCCTGCCGCCTGCCGGTGGCGTTGAGCCCGACGTCGCTCTGGCCCTGGAAGCGCCGCTCCAGGTTCCAGTCCGTCTCGCCGTGCCGCCAGAGCAGCAGCGTGACCGGCTTGTCCGCGGTGCGCTCGGGTCCCGCCGTCTCGACCGGCCCGACATCCTCCCCGGCCCCAGGATCCACGACCGAGCCAGGATCCACGACCGGCCCAGAAGCAACGATGGCCCCGGCACCAGCGACCAGCCCGGGATCCGCGGCTAGCCCCCGATCCGCGGCCGAGGAAACCGCCGCGGGATCCGGCCCTGACGCAGTCAGCGCGAACCCCCGCCCGAGCCGCCCGGGCCCGCGCTCCCGCCCGAGCCCGCGCTGCCGCCAGGACGGCCGGCCACCGCCGGCTCGGGCAGCGGGATCACCGGGCAGTCCTTCCACAGCCGCTCCAGCGAGTAGAAAACGCGCTCCTCGGCGTGCTGTACGTGGATGACCACATCGAGGTAGTCGAGCAGCACCCACCTGCCCTCGCGCTCGCCTTCACGGCGCGCGGGTTTGGCGCCGGACTTGCGCAGCTTGTCCTCGATGTCATCGACAATCGCCTTGACCTGGCGGTCATTGGCCGCTGAGCAGAGCAGGAACGCGTCGGTGATGACGAGCTGCTCGCTCACGTCGTAGGCGATGATGTCGGTCGCAAGTTTGTCTGCCGCGGCCCCTGCGGCGAGCGTCACTAGCTCGACGGCCCTATCAGTGGCGGTCACGTGCGCTGCTCGTCCTCCTTTGTACGTCCTGCAAGTACTTTCTCACGTCTCCGCCCGGAGCGGCAGCCCGCCCGCCAGCCGAAGATCCGCCCCGGCAGCCAGCCAGGAGACGGTCCGGCGGACCAGGCCACCGGGGCAAACGCGTACTTCAGGATATCCGGCCCCCGGGACTCAGCGGTCCCCGCGCTGGTAGAGCCCGCGTTTCGCGATGTACTGCACGATCCCGTCCGGCACCAGGTACCAGATCGGCTCCCCCGCCCGGATGCGGGCCCGGCAGGCCGTCGACGAGATCGTCAGCGCCGGGATCTCGATCAAGCTGACCCGCTCGTCGGGCAGCCCGGCGCCGGACAGCCGGTGGCCGGGCCGGGTGCAGCCGACGAAGTGCGCGAGCTTGAAGAGCTCCTCGGCATCCCGCCAGGACATCAGCTGCTCCAGCGCGTCCGCCCCGGTGATGAAGAACAGCTCGGCGTCCGCGCCCCGGACCGTGGTCAGCTCATGCAGCGTGTCGATGGTGTACGTCGGGCCCGGCCGGTCGATGTCCACCCGGCTGACGGAAAACCGCGGGTTCGACGCGGTCGCGATCACGGTCATCAGGTAGCGGTCCTCGGCCTCCGACACCACCCGGCCGTCCTTCTGCCAGGGCTGGCCGGTCGGCACGAACACGACCTCGTCCAGCGAGAAGAAGTGCCCGACCTCGCTGGCCGCGACCAGGTGGCCATGATGGATCGGGTCGAAGGTGCCGCCCATCACGCCGATCCGCTTGGCCCCGGAGCCCGCAGCGCTCATGTCGTGAGGGTAGCCGGACCCCATCGCGCCCGCCGCGAGCAGCCTCGATAACGCGACTCAGGAGCCTCCGGCGACCGCACCGGGCGGCCGCCGGAACTGCCGTGATCCCGCGAAAGATTGACATAACAAACGGGGCATCGGGCGCCAGCGCCACCCCCGGGAACCGCCGCGCAGCCTGGCCGGCTCAGCCTGGCCGCCTGACGGCTGGCCCGCACATCCTGGCCGGCCGAGGCCCGCCGTGCCTGGCCGCCGGCGCCGCCGTGGGCTAGCTTTCCGGCATGACGTGGCAACCGGAATTGGACGAGCTGCGCCGCCGGCAGCGGCTGGCCGACCAGATGGGCGGGCCGGAGAAGATCAAGCGCCAGCACGACGCCGGCCGCCTGACGGTGCGCGAACGGCTGGCGGCGCTGCTGGACGAGGGCTCGTTCCGGGAGATCGGGGCGCTGGCGGGCACGGCCGCCTATGCCGGCGACGGCCGCCTGGCCAGCTTCAGGCCGGCCAATTTCGTCGCCGGGACGGGCCGCATCGCGGGCCGCAAGATCGTCGTTGGCGGAGACGACTTCACCATCCGCGGCGGCGCCGCTGACGCCGCCATCATCGGCAAGCAGATCTACGCCGAGCAGCTGGCCAACCAGCTCCGGCTGCCAATCGTCCGGCTGGTCGAGGGCACGGGCGGCGGCGGCAGCGTAAAGATGCTGGAGCAGATGGGGAACACGTACGTTCCGGTGAATCCGGGCTGGGATCTCGTCGTTGACAACCTGTCCGTGGTGCCGGTGGTCGCGGCCGGGCTCGGGCCGGTGGCCGGCCTCGGCGCCGCCCGGCTCTGCATGGCGCACCTGTCGATCCTGGTCGAGGGCACGGCGCAGCTGTTCGTCGCCGGACCGCCGGTGGTGAAGAGCGGGACCGGCGAGGACGTCAGCAAGGAGCAGCTCGGCGGATCGGGCGTGCATGCGCGTAACGCCGCGGTGGACCTGGTCGCGGCGTCGGAGCCGGAGGCGTTCGGGCTGATCCGGCGCTTCCTGTCGTACCTGCCGGCCAGTGCCTTCGGGCTGCCGCCGGTCGCCCTGTGCGCGGACCCGGCCGACCGGCGCGACGACGCGCTGGCCTCGGCCGTGCCGCGGGACCGGCGCCAGCCGTACCGGATCCGGCCCATCCTGGCCGCGGTGTTCGACGCTGGCTCGGTCATGGAGGTGCAGGGCTACGGCGGATCGGTGGTCACCGCGCTGGCCCGGCTCGATGGTCACCCGGTGGGCGTGGTGGCCGCCGATCCGTACGTGTCCGGCGGCTGCCTCACCGTCGAGGGCGCGGAGGCCCTGACCCGGCTGGCCGACCTGTGCTCGACGTTCCACCTGCCGATCGTGACGCTCACCGATCAGCCCGGCCTGCTCATCGGCACCCGGGCCGAGCAGCGGGCCACCATCCGGCACGGCGTGCGGGCGATCAGCGCCGTCTACCAGGCCAGCGTGCCCGCCGCCGAGGTCATCCTGCGCCGCGTCTTCGGGGTGGGCGGCGCGGGCATCACGAACCGGCACCGGCTGGCCCGCCGCTGGGCCTGGCCGTCAGCCGACTGGGGCTCGCTGCCGGTCGAGGGCGGAACCGAGGCCGCCTACCGGGCCGAACTGGAAGCGGCGGACGATCCGGCCGCGGCGCTGGCCGCCATCCGGGCCCGGCTGGACGCCGTGCGCGATCCGCTGCGGACGGCGGAGCGGTTCGGCATCGAGGAGATCATCGACCCGCGGGAGACCAGGCCGCTGCTCTGCGACTGGGTCCGCGACGCCTACGCGACGCTGCCCGCCAGCCCCGGCCGCCCGTCCTTCGGCACCCGCCCCTGACGGCCTTTACTCGCCCAGTGCGCCGGGATCCGCGGGGACGTCGATCGCGTGCTCCTTCAGCGCGGCCAGCGGCACTACCTCCAGGGCCCGCTCGTGGGTGGACGCCAGCACCACGTACGCGGCCGCGCCGTCGTGGTGCGCCCGCAGCCAGTTCGCCGCCGTGACGCACCAGCGGTCGCCGGGCACCAGCCCGGGGAAGTGGTACTGCGGCATGGGCGTGGACAGGTCGTTTCCGATCTGGCGCTGGTGGGCCAGGAACTCGGTGGTCACCACCGCGCAGATGGTGTGGCTGCCGTGGTCCTCGGGCCCGGTGTTACAGCACCCGTCCCGGTAGAACCCGGTCACTGGGTCAGTGCCGCACGGCTCCAGCTCGCCGCCCAGCACATTGCGATCCGCCATGAACGCAGTATCCCGCACCAGCGGTCCGCGGGCGGCCGCGAGCCGGGGAGCCAGCGCCGTCCGGGGAGCCCCGCGCAGCCTGGGAGCCCCGCTCAAGCCGGGAATCGGCTCAGGCCCGGGAGCTCGGGCCGGGGAGTCAGCTCAGCCCGGGGGCGTCAGCTCAGGCCGGGGAGCGGCGGCTCGCCGCCGGCCCAGCGGGCCACCCGGACGGCCTTGCCGACCTCCGTCCGCGGCACCGTGCCGGCCGGGACGAGCCTGACCGCGACGCTGATCCCGAGCGCCTCGCGCAGCCGCGATTCGAGTTCGGCGGCGGACGGGACCGGCGCCGGGCCATCCGTTTTGTACTCGCAGCATGCCACTAGACGGGACTGAGCCGCCCGCTCGTCCACCACCAGCAGGTAATCCGGCGCCAGCGCCGCCTCGCCGAGCAGCACCCGCTCGACCTCGCTGGGGTAAACGTTGACGCCCCTGATCACCAGCATGTCGTCGCGCCGCCCGGTGATCTTGCTCATCTTCACCAGGGTGCGGCCGCAGGCGCAGGTGCCGCGGCGCAGCGCGGCGATGTCGCCGGTCCGGTAGCGCAGCAGCGGCAGGGCCTCCTTGGTGACCGTGGTGAACACCAGTTCCCCGGCGGTCCCGTCCGGCACCGGCCCGCCGGTCAGCGGGTCGACCGCCTCGACCAGGAAGTGATCCTCGTTCACGTGCAGCCCGTCGGCGGCGACCACGCACTCCGACGCCACGCCCGGGCCGATGACTTCCGACAGGCCGTAGATGTCCAGCGCGCGCAGGCCGAGCAATTCGGAGATCCTGGCCCGGAGCGCGTCGGTCCACGGCTCGGCGCCGAAGATGCCCGCCTTGAGCTGCAGGCCCTCCCCGGGCCGCAGGCCCGCGGCCGCGAGCGCCTCGCCGAGCCTGATCGCGTAGGACGGCGTGCAGGTCAGGATGTCCGGCCGCAGGTCGCGGATCAGGGTCACCTGCCGCGACGTCATCCCGCCGGACACCGGGATCACGGTGGCGCCGAGCTCGATGGCGCCCTGATGGATGCCCAGGCCGCCGGTGAACAGCCCGTAGCCGTACGCGTTGTGCACGATGCTGCCCGCCGTCGCGCCGGCCGCGGCTAGCGCCCGGGCGCACATCCGCGCCCATAGCCGCAGGTCGCCGCGGGTATAGGCGACCAGCGTCGGGCGGCCGCCGGTGCCGCTTGAGCCGTGCACGGTGACCACTTCCGGCAGCGGGACGGCCAGCATCCCGAACGGGTAATGCGACCAGAGGTCCGTTTTCGAGGTCATCGGCAGCCGGGGCAGGTCGGCCAGGGCCACATCCGCGCCGCTGGCCAGGCCGGCCTCGGCCAGCCTGCGTCCCTGCAGCCCGCCCGCGGCGAGCAGCCGGTCGATCATGCCGCTCAGCCGCTTCTGCTGCACCGCCGCGCGCTGTTCCTCCGGCATCGTCTCGGCGTCCGGCTCGAACATCGCGGGCACCCGCTCCGCCGTCATCTGGTACCGGCCTCCGCTCCTAGACTTAAGATAGATCTTATGACCTCTGTGCCCGACCGCTCCCGGGTGCGTCTCCCCGGTATCAGCTCACGTGCTTACGAGCATCCCGCCGACCGCTCCGCGCTGGTGGCGATGCGCAAACTAACCGGATTCGACGTGCTGCTGCGCCGTCTGGCCTCGCTTTTCAGCGACCGTAGCCTGCGGCTGATGTTCCTGGCCAGCGGGGTGAAGGCGTCCCAGGAGCAATTCCCGCAGCTGTACCAGATGATGCTGGACGGCGCCTACGTGCTGGACCTGCCGACCGTCCCCGAGCTGTTCATCAGCCAGGACCCCACCGTCAACGCGATGACGCTCGGCACCGACAAGCCGTTCATCGTGATCACGACCGGCCTGGTGGACCTGTACGACGCCGCGGAGACGCGGTGGGTGATCGGGCACGAGCTCGGGCACGTGCTGTCCGGCCACGCGGTGTACCGGACGATGCTCTACCACCTGATCAACCTGGCGGCCCGGATTGCCTGGATGCCGCTGGGCTATCTCGGGCTCCGCTCCATCATCTGGGGCCTGGAGGAGTGGTACCGCAAGTCCGAGCTGTCCTGCGACCGGGCGGGCCTGCTGGCCGGCCAGGACGTGGAGTCGGCTCGCCGCGCGCTGATGAAGCTGGCGGGCGGCTCCCGGATGTCCGAGCTGAGCCACGACGCGTTCCACGCCCAGGCCAAGGAGTATGACGCGGTTCCGGACGTGCGCGACGGGCTGCTGAAGCTGCTCCAGCTAGAGGGCAACTCCCATCCGTTCGCCGTGGTCCGGTTCGCCGAGCTGGACCGCTGGGCGGCCGAGGGCGACTACGCCACCATCCTGGCCGGGAACTACCCCCGCCGCGAGGACGACGCGGACGCGTCGGTCAGCGAGGAAGTCAAGGCGGCCGCGCGGGCCTACCAGGAGTCCTGGAACCGGAGCTCCGACCCGTTCGTCGGCGTGGTGCGCAATGCCGCCGAGGCCGCCGCCGGCGCGGGCGAGCGGCTGTTCAGCCGGTTCGGCCACCGCGACGACAGCTGACGCCCCGGGGTCAGGCGATCTCGTCCACGGTGCCGATCGGCTTCAGCCCGGCCAGCACGCTGGGCGGCGCTCCGGTGTGCACGACGCCCAGGCGCTGGGTGGCCCTGGTCATGGCGACGTACAGGTCATTGAGCCCGCGCGGCGACTCGGCCAGGATCTGGCCGGGATCGGCGATCAGCACGCCGTCGAACTCCAGCCCCTTGGCCTGCCGGACGGTCAGCACCACGACCGGGCTCTCCAGGTCGGGATCCTCCCCGCCCGCGGTGCCGTCCGTAACCCCCGTGCCGCCGGTAACCTCCGTGCCGCCCGCAGTCTCCGCGCCGCCCGCGGGGCGGGCGGTAGCATCGGGCAGCGCGGCGGCGATGGCGCGGCCGAGCTCGGCGAGCCGCGCGGCGGGCACGATCACCGCCAGCCGCCCGTCGCCGGCCAGTGCCGCCGCGCGCGCCGTGGCCGCCGCGACCTGGTCAGCGAAGGCGCCGGGCGCGGCCTGCAGCCGCCACGGCGCGGCGCCCGACTCGCGGACCGACCGCGGCAGTTCAAGCTCCGGGTCAATAGCGGCCAGCACATCGGCGGCTACCGCCATGATCTCCGCGGGCGCCCGGTAGTTGATGGTCAGCTCGGCCAGCCGCCAGCGGTCCTGCAGGTACGGGCCGAGCATCTGCTGCCACGACCCGGCGCCGGCCAGGTCGCCGGTCTGCGCGACGTCGCCGACGATCGTCATGGACCGGGCCGGGCAGCGGCGCATGAGCATCCGCCAGGCCATCTCCGAGAGCTCCTGCGCCTCGTCCACGATCACGTGGCCGAAGGCCCAGGTCCGGTCGGTGGCCGCCCGCTCGGCCGCGGTCAGGAACTCATCCTCCTCGTGCCGCGCGGCCAGCCTGCTGGCGTCGACCAGGTCCGCGCCCATCAGGATCTCGGGATCGTCCTCCTCGTCCCGGGACAAGATGTCGAGCACGCCCTGCGCGTAGCCGATTTGCGCCCGCCGTTCGCGCTCGGCGCGCACCCGGGCGGCCAGGTCATCCTCGCCGAGTAGCTCCGCCGCCTCGTCGAGCAGCGGCACGTCGGCCGGCGTCCAGCCGCTTCCCGCCTCGCGCCGCAGCAAGGCCCGCTCCGGCTCGGAGAGTCCCGGCGCGGCCGAGGCCAGGCGCTGGTCCGAGGCGAACAGCTCGGCCAGCAGCCGCTGCGGGGTCAGCACCGGCCACAGCCCGCCGATCGCGGCGCGCACGGACGGCTCGGCGCGCAGTTCTTTCCGCAGCTCCGCGACGTCGTCCGCGCTGAGCAGGTTGCCCTCGCCGAGCACGTTGGCGCCGAGCCTTTCGGTGACCTGCCCGGTCAGGGTATCGAGCATCTCCTGGACGAAGATCTGCCTGGCCCGGTTATGCGGCCGCCGCGAGCGCCGGGCCCGTTCCCGGGCCTTCGCGCACGCTTGCCTGCTGATGACGTACCGGTCGCCCTCAATCATCACCTCCAGGCCCTCGGCGGGCGCCCGCTCCCGGTCCCGCACCGCCGCCGCGATCACGCGCGCCATCCGCAGGCCGCCCTTGATCACCGCGGCTTGCGGCGACTCGGAGGCGGTGGCCGTGATGCCCGGGTACAGGCCCGCCATGGTGGACAGCAGCACGCTGGTCTCGCCCAGCGACGGCAGTACCTGCCCGATATAACGGAGGAACGTGGTATTCGGTCCGACGACGAGCACACCCCGCTTCAGCAGCAGCCGCCGGTGGGTGTAGAGCAGGAAGGCGGCGCGGTGCAGCGCCACGGCCGTCTTGCCGGTACCGGGGCCGCCCTGAACGACCAGGACGCCGGCCAGCGGGGCCCGGATGATGCGGTCCTGCTCAGCCTGGATGGTCTCGACGATGTCGCTCATCCGGCCGGTACGGCTGGCGCTCATGGCGGCCAGCAGCGCCGACTCGCCGGCCAGCCCCTCCCGCCGGGTGGGGTCGGCCGACGCCAGGTCGAGGACCTCGTCGTCGAGGCCGATCACCTTTCGGTCCCGGGTCTCGATATGGCGGCGCAGCAGCACATCCTCGGGCGCGACGGCCGTGGCCAGGTAGAAGGGCCGCGCCGCCGCCGCGCGCCAGTCCATCAGCAGCTGCTCATAGTCCTCGGAATCCCGGTGCAGGCCGAGACGGCCGATATAGCGGCGATCCCCGTCGCGAAAGTCGAGCCGGCCGAAAACCAGCCCGTTCTCCGCCGCGTCGAACTGCGCGAGCTGCTGGCCGTACATGACGCTGAAAGCTTCGCGCTCGGTCCTGGCCTGATGCGTCCCGCCGGTCTGCCTCAGCACGCCCGCTAGGCGGCCCGACGCACGTTCCCGCAAGTCATCCAGGCGCCGGTAGAGCATCGAGACATAGTCCTGCTCGAGGTTCATGTCCTCGTTCGGCAACCAGAACCCCTTCTCACCCTCGTCCCGCCACACCGCCGTGGCCTGGACCGCGCCGCGGAAAACCGCAGCATTAAAGGGTACAACCAGCGCCGGGCTGCTGTGGCTGGTGCGACCCCCGGTGCGCCAGGACCGCATGCTGGCCCGCCAGCAGCTGGAGAGAGCGTGACCGCACTCCGTTACCGGATCCGGCCGATCAGGATGACCAGTCGCGGACGCCTCAGGCATGTGGCGGCCGACCGGCTCCCTCAGCAGACCTTGAGGAACCCTCGCTCATCCGGGTCTGAGTAGGAACACCTCGACTTCACTTTGCCGCTGGCGTTTTCGAGCGTCGCGCGGTCGCCGTTGTTGTTCCATATATACCAGGACCGGCCCCAGAAGCGATTCGTCTGCGTGTTCCGGCCACTGCCGGTGCGGATCTTCACGTACCCGTGCGCCTTGAGGCTGTAGGCGCCGAACGTGTAGACGTGCCCCTGCCGGTCTCGCAAGGTCCAGCCGGTCAAGGTGATCCTCTGACCGGTGCGGTTGTGCAGCTTGACCCACTCATGGTCCAGGCTCACGTTTGAGCCTCTGTCCGAGCCGGGTGAGTTATAGAAGATCTTCCGGATGACGACTGAGGATGAGGAGGAGGAGGCGTGGCTTGAGGCGGACGCAACCACCGGGAAGGCCGTCAGCAGCAGGGACGCAGCGAGCGCCGCGGCGGATAGCGAGAACCATTTCATCCGCTCAGGCTAGCTACGTATGGCTTGTCCAGCCAGTCCGGCCTGGACAGGATCTGTAGCCGCGGCCACGCCGCCGGGCAAAACGGCCGGCTCAGGGCACTGTTCAGCTGGCGGCGGCAGTTACCTGGCCGGGGGCAGGGAGCCGCCGGCCAGCAGCGCGGCACCGGCGTCGGCCAGCGCGGCCAGCACGTGGCGCTGGGTCCACGGGCCGAACGAGATCCTGGCCACCCCGAGAGCGGCGAGTTCCTGCTGGCCCGGCGAGCCGGGCGTCCAGATGACGCTGACCTTGCGCTGGCCGATGCCCTCGACGAGCGCGCCGACGGTGGCCGCGTCGAGCCGGCCCGGCACGAAGACGCAGCTCGCCCCCGCGTCCAGGAACGCCCGGCCGCGCTCGATGGCATCAGCGCGGACCGCGGCCGGATCCCGGTCCGCCGCCAGCATGTAGGCGTCGGTGCGCGCGTTCAGCACGAACGGGACTCCCTCCGCCTCCCCGGCCCTGACCGCGGCCTGCACCGCGGCGACGGCCTCGCCGAGCGGCCGCATCTGGTCCTCGATGTTGCCGCCCACCGCCCCGGCCCCGATCGCGCGCCGGACGGTGGTACCCGCGTCGCCATAACCGGCCTCGAGATCGGCCGTGACCGGCAGGTCAACGGCCGCGGCGATCCGGCTGATCGCGGTGATCATCTCGTCCAGCGGGATCCGCTCGCCGTCGGGATACCCGTGCGAGGCGGCGATGGAATAGCTCGCGGTGGCGATCGCCCGGCATCCCGGCAGGCCGGACACGGTCGTGGCGCTGATCACATCCCAGACGTTGACCAGTACGAGCAGTTCGGGGTCGAGATGGAGCCGGAGCAGTTCGGCCGCCTTGCCGGAGAGCGTCATACTCGGACCCTATGCCGGGCGGAGGCTCCGGCCCGGACGAAATCCCGGTACCTCCGGCGATCCTTGACATTAGCCACCGCACATGGACTCTTGACCCATGGCCATGCAGCAAGGCGAGGATCTCGCGGTCACCACCTCGGCCAGGCAGCGCTGGCGGCTCCCCGGACTGGCGGCGATCATGACCGCCGGGTCGGCGGCGCTGATCATCACTCAGACGGACGGCGGCCTCGACATCGCGGTCGGCCTGCTGGGATTGGCGTTCTTCGGCCCGATCACCCTGTGGTCGCTGCTGCGCGCCATCAGCCCGCAACCGGCGCTGATCCTTAGTGCCGACGGTTTCACCGACCGGGCCACCGCGACGGGTGCGGGTTTCGTGCCCTGGCCGGAAGTGCAGCGGATCGACGCGCGGCTGTTCATGGGCCGGGTCCTGGTGACGGTCACGGTGAAAGACCCGGCGGCCTTCCGCCGCCGCCAGCCGGCCGGGCGGCGGCTGCTACTGCGGATTAACCGGAGTCTCGTCCACGGTGACGTGTTCGTCCCGGAGAACCTGCTCCCGATGCCCGCGGCCGACCTCGTGCACACCATGCGGGCGCTGCACGACCAAGCGGACGGCCTCGCCTAGCGCCGGGCCGGCAACTGCGGCGGACCGGCCGTAGCGTCCTGCCGCCCGGCGAGTGGTCCGGCCTGCGGGCTGGCGGCCGGGTGCAGGAGGATAGAGGCCAGGAGTGGAGGGATGCATGGTCGAGCTGAAGTCCGCCGGTGAGATCGCCGCGATGCGCGAGGCAGGGCGAGCGGTCGCCGCCGTGCTGGCCGCCGTCGCGGATAACGCGGCCGCCGGGGTCACCCTGCGATCGCTGGACGCGCTGGCCCGGTCGATCCTGGCCGAGCATGGCGCGAAGTCAACCTTCCTCGGCTACCAGCCGGGATTCGCCCCGGTCCCGTTCCCCGCCGTGATCTGCGCCTCGGTCAACGATGCCGCGCTGCACGGTATCCCCGGCGACTCCCGGCTCGCCGATGGTGACGTGGTCAGCATCGACTGCGGCGCGGAGATCGACGGCTGGACGGGCGATGCGGCCATCACGTTCATCGTCGGCACGCCGCGCCCGGCCGACGCCCGGCTGGCCGAGACCACCCGCCGCGCCTTGCTGGCCGGCATCGGGGCCGCCACGGCGGGCGCGCGGCTGGGTGACATCTCGCATGCCATCGGCCGGGTCGGCCGCCGCGGCGGCTACGGGATCAACACCGACTTCGGCGGCCACGGGATCGGCCGGCGTATGCACGAGGACCCGTCGGTGCCCAACGAAGGCCGGCCAAAACGGGGCCTGCCCCTGCGGCCCGGGCTCGTGCTCGCCATCGAGCCCTGGTTCATGGCCGGCGGCCGCGATGGCTACCGTGTCGACGACGATGGCTGGACGCTGCGCACCGCGGACGGCAGCCATGCCGCGCACTTCGAGCACACGGTCGCCATCACCGATGACGGCCCGCAGGTCCTGACCCTCCCCTGAGACCCGGTCGGCGACCATCCGGTCAGCGATCAGCCGCCGGCTGGCGGCCGCTGAGCCGCCGGGTCGCCGCCACGGCGAAAGGACTATGGTGCCGATCCGATTCCTCTACCTGGTCAGACACGGCGAGGCCGATGACGAGGGCGGGCTGACCGAGGCCGGCCGTCAGCAGGCGGGCGCAGCCGGGGAACGGCTGCGTAATGTCCGTTTCTCGGTTATCCGGCACAGCCCGGAGCAACGGGCCGAGGAAACGGCCGACCTGATCGCCGATTGCCTGCCGGGCGTGCCGATCGGCCCGTCCGGGCTGCTTGGCGACTACCTGCCGCCCGTGCCTGAGCAGGCGGAATTGCCGCCGGCCTACGCCGCGCTGGTCGAGTCGTATTCCCCGGAGGAGCGGGCCGAAGGCGCGGAACTGGCCGCGGCCGCCATCCGGCGGTATGCGCGGCCGGCCGACCGGGACGGCAGCGAGCTGATCGTCACGCACAACTTCCTGATCGGCTGGTTCGTCCGGCACGCCCTCGACGCGCCGGACGAGCGGTGGATGGGCCTGAATCAGTGCAACGGCGGCCTGACCGTGATCCTCTACCGGACCGGCCAGCCCGCCTCGCTGGTCAGCTTCAATGACATCGGGCACCTGCCGCCGTCGCTGCGCTGGACCGGATTCCCGGCCGAGATCGTGCCGCCGCCGCGCTGAGTGACCCCGGTCCGCCGCACCGGCTCAGCTGCGGAGCCCGTGCTGCCCGGCCGCGGGCGCCCAGCACGGGTGCGGCCCGAATGCGGTGGCCAGCGCGCCGGCGCCGGCCCTGGTCAGCCGCACCGCGCGGGGGGTGCGGCGGCGGACCAGCCAGCCCCGGTCCAGCAGGCTGGTGAGCAGCGCGGCGCCGAGCGCCCCGGCCAGGTGCGGCCGGCGCTCGGACCAGTCCAGGCAGTCGCGCAGCCGTGGCCGGCGGCTGCCGGCCGGCCGGGTCTCGCTCACTCCCAGCAGGGCGAGCGCGGCCGGCGCCGCCGGGACCAGCGCAGGCGCCCCGTCGTCGCCGGTGATCAGCAGATCGTGCAGCGTAACCGCGAGCGTGCCGGCCAGATGGTCATAGCAGGTACGGGCGAACCTCAGCTCGGACGGCACGGTGCTGGCCGCCCGCAGCAGGTCGCTCCCGGCCGCGCGCGGCCGGCCGGCCGCACGGCCGGCCGGGTCGCCCGCTGCGCCCGGGACCGGCAGGGCCTGCATGGCCTCCAGCAGCCCGGCCACTTCCGGTCCGGCCAGCCGGTAGTAGCGGTGCCGCCCCTGCGCCTGCACCCCGACCAGGCCAGCGTCATGCAGCCGGGCCAGGTGCCCGCTCGCCGTGGACAGCGCGACGTGGCTGGCCCGGGCGAGTTCCCCGACCGTGCTGGCCCGGCCGTCCAGCAGCAGGGTCAGCAACTGCACCCTGGTCTCGTCACCCAGCAGGGCGCCGAGTTCGGCAATGCGGGATCGGCTCACCCGCCTACTGTAGGCCGGCGATGGTTCGGCGTGGGCCGAAGCGTTCGCGCCTACGTTGGCGAGCATGACAGCGCAACCAGGTACCAGGCCAGTCCTCGGCCGGATGGCGGCCAGCAGCACCGACACCCATCGATACGCGGCGCTGCGCAATCAGCCCGTGCACGAGAGCGCGGAGGGATGGGTGATCGCCAGGCCCGCTGACGTCGTCGCCGCACTGGCGTCCATGGCCCTCACGGTTGGCGTGGCGCACGAGGCGTCCGGCGCCGCCCGGCTGCTGCAGGCCCGGATGGCCAGGTTCAGCGAGGGGGCAGCGCACGGGCACCGCCGCGCGCTGGTCCATGCGCTGCTGCCGGACCCGGCCAGCGTCGAGTGGGGCGCCTGGTCGAGGACGTCGGCCGCGCTCGGGAACTGGCGCGGCCGCCACGACGCCATGGAGCTGGCCCGCCGGGTGCCGGTCGCCGTGCTCGCGGACGCGGCCGGCGTGGCGCCGGAGGCCATCGACGCGGTGGCGCAGCTGACCGGCGAGCTCTGCGCCGCGCTCGTGCCGGCCGCCGGATCGGGGCCGGGCACTGACGGGGCGGCCGGAGGCGATGCGGCCGCCACGGCACTGCTGGCCGCGCTGCGCGGCCGCGACGACGAGGAACGGGCCGTGGCGGCGGCCAGCATCCTGTTCCAGGCCCGTGATGCGACCGCCGGGCTGATTGGACTGGCGCTATCAGCCGCCGCCCACCCGCCCCGGGCCACGGCGGCCGACCTGGTCGAGCGGGCCCTGCGCAGCGATCCGCCGGTGCAGTGGACCAGCCGCACGGCGGCCGTGCCGGTCACCATCGGCGGCGTGAGCATCCCGGCCGGGGCCCGGGTGTGGATACTGCTGGCGATGGCGGACCGGGGCGAGCCCTGGCCGCCTGCTACCTTCGGCGGCGGGCGGCACGGCTGCCCGGGCCGGCTGATCGCCACCGCGCTGGGCCGCGGCGTCGTCGCCGCGATCCTCGACGGCGGCTGGCGCCCGGTGCCCGGGCAGGTGCTCCGCTACGAGCCCCGGCCCAACCTCCGGATTCCCGTCTCGGTACTGATGGAGCGATCATGACGGTGCAGCAGGAATTCGCCGCCCTGCATCATGGCGAGCGGCCGTTCGTCCTGCCGAACGCGTGGGACGTGGCCTCCGGGCTGCTGCTGCAGGAAGCCGGCTTTCCCGCGGTCGCCACGACCAGCCTCGGCGTGAATGCGGTCGCTGGCCTGCCCGACGCCTCCGGGGGCGGCCGCAAGGCGGCCATGGACCTCGGCCGCACCCTGGCCAGGCGGCTGCGGGTGCCGGTCACGGTCGACTTCGAGGGCGGGTACTCCGACGATCCGGCGGCGGTCGCCGCGCTGGCGCGCGACCTGGCGGACGCCGGGGTGGCCGGCCTCAACCTGGAGGACGGCCTGCCCGGCGGCGGGCTCCGGCCGGCTGGCGACCATGCCGCGGTGATCGCGGCCGTCGTCGCGGCGGCGCCCGGCCTGTTCGTGAACGCCCGCACCGACACTTACTGGCTGCAGACGCCGGAGCCGCCGGAGCGACTCGGCGAGACGCTGCGCCGGGTCGAGGTGTACCGGGACGCGGGCGCGCACGGGGTGTTCGTCCCGGGGCTGACCGGCCATGCCGATACCGCGGCGGTGGCGGCCCGGGCCGACATCCCGCTGAACGTGCTCTGGCAGCCGGGAACCCGGCTGGCTGACCTGGCCGCCGCGGGCGTCGCCCGGGTCAGCACCGGGTCGGCGCTCTACCGGGCCGCCCTCGGCGCGGCGCTCCGGGCGGCGGCACAGGCGCGCGAGGCGCCTGATCTGCACGCGCGTCCCGGCCGGCCCGGTTGACTACCACGAGATCCAGCGCCTGCTCGCGGCCGCGCCCTAGGCGGCGCACGCCGCGGGCAACCATGATCCCGCGGCGCACGCCGCGGGCACTCGTGATCCCGAAGGATCCGCGTCACCAGTGACGCGGATCCTTCTCGTTGATGACGGGCCACACCCCGGAGTGACCAGCGGGGCGGGCGGGGATCAGCCGGACATGCAGGCCAGCCGACCACGTAGGCCAGCCGACCAGGCGGTCAGACGGCCAGGCAGGAGAGACGACCAGGCAGGTCAGACGGCCAGGCGGGTCAGCCGGCCAGCGGGCGGGCGGGATCAGCCGGACAGGCGGCGGTCGGTTCCGCGCGGCCCGAAGCCCGCGCCGGTGGGCAGCTCGGGATCCCAGTCGAACACCACCTCGTTGGACTCCTCGCCGATCAGCACCTCGGCACCGGGCAGCGCGCCCGCCCGGGCCAGCGCGTCCTCGATCCCGAGCTTGGCCAGCCGGTCCGCCAGGTAGCCAACCGCCTCGTCGTTGCTGAAATCGGTCTGCTGCACCCAGCGCCTGGGCTTCTCACCCCGGATGGCGAAGCTGTTCTCGCCGGTCCTGATCACCTCGAACATCGGCCCGGCGATCGGCTCCGGGCGGATGACCAGCCGGGTCGGCTCGGCCACGGGCGCGGCCGCGCGGGCCGCCGAGATCACCGCAGCGAGCGCGAAGGCCAGCTCGCGCAGGCCCTCCTTGGTCGCCGCGGATACCGGGCAGGCGGTCATGCCGCGGGCGGCGAGCACCGGCGCCACCTGGTTGGCGCGCTCGCGGGCGGCCGGCACGTCGATCTTGTTGAGCGCCACGATTCTCGGCCGGTCGCGGAGATCAGCGCCGGTAGCGGCCTCATAGGCGGCCAGTTCCCGCTCGATCACGTCCAGATCGGTGAGCGGGTCGCGGCCTGGTTCCTCGATGGCGCAGTCGAGCACGTGCACCAGGACCGTGCAGCGTTCCACGTGCCGGAGGAAATCGAGTCCGAGACCCTTGCCGTCGCTCGCCCCGGGGATAAGGCCGGGCACGTCGGCGACGACGAACTGGGTCTCCCCCGCCTCGGCCACGCCCAGGTGCGGGATCAGGGTGGTGAACGGATAGTTTGCGATCTTCGGCCGGGCCGCGGAGAGCACGGCAATGAGCGAGGACTTGCCCGCGTTCGGGAAGCCGACCAGGCCGGCATCCGCCACGGTCTTGAGCTCCAGGACCAGCGTCCGCGCGATCCCCGGCTCGCCGCGGAGCGCGAAGCCGGGAGCCTTGCGTCGGGTGGAGGCGAGGGCCGCGTTGCCCAGCCCGCCGCGGCCGCCCTGGGCCGCGATGAACATGGTTCCGGCGCCGATCAGATCGGCCAGCACGGCACCGGCCTGGGTTTTGACCACCGTGCCGTCCGGGACCCGGAGGACAAGGTCTTCGCCCTCGGCCCCGCTCCGGTTGGAGCCGGCCCCCGGCTTGCCGTTGCCCGCCCGCCGGAGCGGCCTGCGGTGGAAGTCCAGCAACGTCGCGGCGCTGGGATCGACTTCGATGATCACATTGCCGCCGCGGCCTCCGTTACCCCCGTCCGGGCCGCCGAGCGGCTTGAACTTCTCCCGGTGGATCGAGGCACAGCCATGGCCGCCGTCACCCGCCTGCACTCGCACCTCAGCCTGATCAGCGAACTCAGCCACTGCCGCACCTCCTGCCTTTCCTCGTGCGCCGCGCCTTCGGGGGCTGCGCCTTCGTGTACTGCGGTCTCTTGCGCCGTGGCGGCTGCGCCATGGCCATTGACGCGGGTCCGGCGCCACGGCCCGGATAAGCCTCCGGCGCCAGACACGCCAAGGGCGGGCCGGCTACCCGGTCCGCCCTTGAGGCAACGCCTGGTGAACTGCTGCGGCGGACCTATCCCGCCTTCACGGCCGCGTCGGCCGCCACGGGAACCACGCTGATGGCGCGCCTGCCGCGCCGGGTGCCGAATTCGACCGTGCCCGGGATCAGGGCGAACAGGGTGTCATCCCCGCCGCGGCCGACGCCCGGGCCGGGGTGGAAGTGGGTACCGTGCTGGCGCACGATGATCTCGCCGGCCCCGACGAGCTGGCCGCCGAACCGCTTCACGCCGAGCCGCTGAGCGCTTGAGTCCCGGCCGTTCCGGCTGGACGAGGCGCCCTTCTTGTGTGCCATCTCAGTCCTTCTCTCCGGAGCTGGCGCTGGCCTTCTTCCTTGAGCTGGCGCTGGCCTTCCCGGCACTGATCTTGGTGATCTTCACCTGCGTGTACTTCTGCCGGTGACCCAGCCGGCGCCGGTAGCCGGTCTTGTTCTTGTAGTGGATCATGTTGATCTTGGGCCCGCTGGCCGAGCCGACGATCTCCGCGGTGACCTGATATCCGCCGAGCACCGCCGGGTCGCTGATGACTTTGCCGTCGTCGACGACGAGCACGGCGGGCAGCGTCAGGCTGGAACCGACCTCGCCGGCGAGCTTGTCAACGGTCAGGACGTCGTCAACCGACGCCTTCTCCTGCCTGCCGCCGCAGCGCACGATCGCGTACACCGTGAACTCTCTCTCTCTTATGCGTGCCCGCCACGAGATTCGCGGATTCAGCTCGACATCGATGCGAGCGGGCTGCTGTCTTGCACACGGCACCACCACCGGCAGGACCGCCGCTGGATCTATCCTGTGCGCCGACCACAAAGGCTATCAGACGCAGGGCGCGCTCAGATCGCCGCTGCCGGTGCCTCCCTGGTCTCCGGGCCGCCGGCCGGGCCGGAGCCCGAGCCGGCGTCGCCGTTCTCGGCCGGCGGGTCCGCGACAGCCGCCGCGGCCGCCGGCTTACGCCGGCGCCGGGTGGCGGGACGCTTGGTCTCGGCCGGCTCAGCATCGGCTGCCTCAGCGCTGGCCGGCCCGGCCCCGGTTGCCTCAGCCTTGGCCCCGGCCTCGGCGGGCGCGCCATTGGCCGACCCGGCATGGGCCGCCCCGGGCTCAGCCCGCCCGGCATCGGCGGGCGCGGCCTCGGCGGGCGCGGCATCGGCCGCCCCGGCGGCCACGGCGCCACCGATCATGACCGGGCCCACGGTGACCACGGGCCCGGCGGGCTTGCTCGCCCGGGCCGCGGGCGCGAGCTCAGTCGCCTGGCTCACGGCGTCAGCCGCCGACCCGGCGGGCGCCGAATCCGCCACAGCAGCGGCCCCCGCAGCGTCGGCCCCGTCAGTGGCCCCGGCCGCACCGGCCACGTGGCTGGCGTCCCCGGTCTGGCTGTCCCCGCCGTGGCTGTCCCTGGCCTGGGTGTCCCCGGCGCGGTTATCACCGGCATGGGCGTCCGCGGCGGCGGATGGCTTGCCTGCCGCTATCTCGGCCATGTCCGCCGCGACGGCGGCGTGCTCGCTCTTCCGGCCCCGGCCCGAACCGCGGCCGCCACGGCGGCCGTTCGCGCGCTGGCCGTCGCCGCCCGACTGGCGGTCGCCGTCGCCCGCCAGCGCGCGCGGGCTGGCCGGCGTGTGATCAACGGGCTCAAGCGAGATCAGCACGCCGCGCCCGTTGCAGTGCTCGCACGGCACCGAGAACGCCTCCAGCAGGCCGGACCCGACCCGCTTCCTGGTCATCTGCACCAGGCCCAGCGAGGTGACCTCGGCCACCTGGTGCTTCGTCCGGTCCCGCGCCAGGCACTCAAGCAGCCGCCGGAGCACCAGGTCGCGGTTGCTCTCCAGCACCATGTCGATGAAGTCGATGACGATGATGCCGCCGACGTCCCTGACCCGGAGCTGCCGGACGATTTCCTCGGCGGCTTCCAGGTTGTTGCGGGTGACGGTCTGCTCAAGGTTGCCGCCGTGCCCGGTGAACTTGCCGGTGTTCACGTCGATGACGGTCATCGCCTCGGTCGCGTCGATCACCAGCGAGCCGCCGCTGGGCAGCCAGACCTTGCGGTCCAGCGCCTTGGCGATCTGCTCGTCAATCCGGTACGCGGCGAAGACGTCCTGATCGCCCTCCCACCGGCTCAGCCGGTCAGCGAGGTGCGGTGCGACGTAGCGGACGTAGTCCTCCACCATGTCCCACTCGCTGTCGCTGGAGATGACCAGGCTGGCGAAGTCCTCGTTGAAGATGTCCCGGACCACCCTGATGGTCAGGTCGGGCTCGCTGTAGAGCAGCGCGGGAGCGGTGGCGGTCTTCGCCTTCTGCTCGATGGCCTCCCACTGCGCGGACAGCCGGGCGACGTCCTGGGATAGTTCTTCCTCGGTGGCGCCCTCGGCGGCGGTCCGGACGATCACGCCGGCGTTCTCGGGCATGACCTTCTTCAGGATCTGCTTGAGCCGGGCCCGCTCGGTGTCGGGCAGCTTGCGGCTGATCCCGGTCATCCCGGCGCCGGGCACGTACACCAGGTAGCGGCCGGGCAGGCTCACCTGGCTGGTGAGCCGCGCGCCCTTGTGGCCGATCGGGTCCTTGGTCGCCTGGACCAGGATCGACTGGCCCGACTTGAGCGCTGACTCGATCCGCTTGGACTCGCCCTCAAGCCCGCTGGCATCGAAGTTGACCTCGCCGGCGTAGAGCACGGCGTTGCGGCCCTTGCCGATGTCGACGAACGCGGCCTCCATCGAGGGCAGCACGTTCTGCACCTTGCCGAGGTAGACGTTGCCGACGTACGACTGGTGGCTGGCCTTGTCCACGTAGTGCTCGACCAGGACGCCGTCCTCCAGCACCGCGATCTGGGTTCGCTCGCCGGTCTGCCGCACGACCATGAGCCGGTCCACGGCCTCACGCCGGGCCAGGAACTCGGACTCGGTGATGATCGGCGGGCGCCGCCGGCCTGACTCGCGGCCCTCGCGCCGCCGCTGCCGCTTGGCCTCCAGCCGGGTGGAACCGCGAACTCCCTTGACATCACCGGAAGAGTCATCGGCCGCCGCGGCGCGCGCCGTGCGAACGTGCACGACCGTGTTCGGCGGGTCATCGGGGGCCTGCGAGTCTGACTCGGCCGCGGATCCGCTGCTGCGGCGCCTGCGGCGCCTGCGGCGCGCGGGCGCGCCGGTCCCGTCCTCGTTGTCCTCGTCGTGGTCCTCGTCGGCGTCGTCATCGGCGGCGTCGGCCGCCGCGGCCCGTCGCCGGCCCGTGCTGGCCTGAGCGCCCTCGCCCTCGTCCGGCCCGGTGACGGCCGGCTCGGCGCCGGCCTCAGCATCGTCGCCCGCGCCGCCGCGGCCCTTGGCGTGGCTGCGGCCGCCCCGGCGCCGGCGCTTGCCGGCCCCGCCCGCCGCGCCGTCGTCGCCGTCGCGATCGGCTGGCTCGGCCCCGGCCCGGTCAGCCGCGCTGCCGGGCCCGGATGACACCGGGTCCGGCGCGCCAGCGGGCCGCTGGCCAGCCGTGGCGCCCTGGCTGATCTCCGGTGGCTGGAAGATAACCAGCGGCGGCAGGAATCCGGTCGCCGGCGCCACCGGCGCCTTGGTGGGCGTGAACTCAGGCGCGGGCACCGCGCCCGGTCCCTGCGCTGAACGTGAGCCCGCCGGCGGCGGCACGGGCGGCGGCATGGCCACCGGCGGCATCGCCGCTTGCGGCTGCGCAGCCGGTGCCACGTGCGGTCCGGCCCCGTGCGGCACGGCTACCGGGGGCAGCCCGGACCGGGCCGGCGGCGCCGCGGACCCGGCCGGGGGCGACGCTGCCGGAGGCGATGCCGGCGATGGCTCCGCGGCGGGCTGGCCGCCGGGCCGGGTCACGGCGCGGCGGGCGCGGCGAAGCAGCCCGCGCCGGCCGCCGGCCGCGGTGCCGCTGTCGCCGGTAGCTGGGCTGGCTCCGCCGCTGGCGGCCGTGGTCCCGGCTACATCAGCGGCCGGGCTGTCCTGTCCAGTCCGGTCACGGTTGTCTTCTCTATCCTGTGGCTCGATCTCGAGCATTCGGGCAATCTCCCGTCAGGCTCCCGGGCGCGTAGGTCCGCTTCCGGACCCTCCGCGCCGCGCAGGAGCTGGTCGTACGCGCTCGCTGGTGCGCCCGCCACGTCGGCGGGCACGGCTCCCAGGCGCGTTGTCTTTCTCTGTCCCTGTTCCAAGCCCCACCCGGACAGCGCAGAATCCTGTGCCGCGGCCCCGTCCGGGGCTGCGGAACCTGCTGGCCCGGGCAGGCCGGGCGCGGGCGCCGATGCGGCAGCGGTCAGCCTGCCGAGCGGTCCTTGCGCCAGCCGCGTCGCCATCGGCGGCGACGACGGCGCCAGGCCCGCCAGCTGGCGGAGCGCGGTCAAGATGTCATCGGGCCGGACGGCAGGCGTCAAGTGCCGAACAACCATTCGAAGTATGGCACAAGCGGCGTCTCGCTCATCTGCGGCACGCCAGCCTGCCTCAAGCAGGACCACGGCGGCGCGGGCATCCACCCGCCGCGTTCCCTTACTGGTCAGGCGCTCTACCTCCGCGGTACCGGCGCCGAGGAACACCTCGACGGCCCGGGCCGCGTCCGCAGCCGCCACCCCGGGAAGGGTCACTTCCCAGTGGATGCCTCCAGCCCCAGGGCATCCATCCCGCCAGCGGCCGGGCCGCTGGTCAGCTCCAAAACCTCAATCACATCAATTCCGCTCGGCAGGGCAGCGTCGAGCCGGTCCCGCACGTCAGAGGCAGTGCACAGATCCGAAAACGCGAGTTCCAGGTACTCAGCCTCGCTCGCCGTTCCCGTCTGCGCTCCCCCCGCGTAAGAAATCCTCGGGTGCGGAGAAAAGCCCGCCGAATAGGCGATGGGCAATCCGGCCCTTCGCACTCCCCGCTCCACGGCGCGCGCGATATCCCTGTGACTCGCGAAACGCATCCTGCCTCTTTTAGCGTACCGGATGACAAGTCGCTGGGCGACCGGCGGCGGCGGCGGGCCGGCGGGCGCAGGACGGCCCATCTACGCCTCGCTCCCAGTGCCCGCATGCCGAACGGGGCCCGCGGGGAGACTGCCGCGACCCGGCGCCGCGCTTCCCGGGGCGACTGCCTGCTGCGCCGCCGCGGGTACCAGCGGCCGCGCCGCCGCGGTTTCCGAGGGCCGCGCCGCCGGGCGGCCGCCGGCCACCGCGAGCGGGAGCAGCTTGGCCCCGGTCGGCCCGGCCTGGATCTCGGTGCCCATCGCCGGGCAGACGCCGCACTCGAAGCAGGGCGTCCAGCGGCAGTCCTCCACCTCGTCCGCGCCGGCCGGGTCGATAGCGGCCAGCCAGTCCTGCCAGAGCCAGTCCCGGTCCAGCCCGGCATCGAGGTGGTCCCAGGGCAGTACCTCGCCGTATCCGCGCTCCCGGGTGGTGTACCAGGCCAGGTCGACGCCCTCGCCGGCCAGGGCCTCGGCGGCGCAGCGCTCCCAGCGGTCATAGGAGAAGTGCTCGCTCCACCCCTCGAACCTGGCCCCGTCCTGCCAGGCCGCCCGGATCACCTTCGCGACCCGGCGGTCGCCTCGCGACAGCAGCCCTTCCACGATCGACGGCCGCCCGTCGTGGTAGCGGAAGCCGATCGCCTTGCCGTAGGCGGGATCGGCGCGCAGCGCGCGGGCGAGCGCGCGCAGCCTGGCGTCCACCGTCTGGTGATCGCACTGCGCGGCCCACTGGAACGGCGTGTGCGGCTTGGGCACGAAGCCGCCGATCGAGACCGTGCAGCGAATGTCACGCCGCCCGCTGGCCGCCCGGCCCGCCTTGATCACCCGCTGCGCGACCCGGGCGATGGCCAGCACGTCCTCGTCGGTCTCGGTCGGCAGGCCGCACATGAAGTACAGCTTGACCTGCCGCCATCCGTTGGCGTAGGCCATGCTGACGGTCTGGATCAGGTCCTCCTCGGTGACCATCTTGTTGATCACCTTGCGGAGCCGGTCCGTGCCGCCCTCCGGGGCGAACGTCAGCCCGGAGCGGCGGCCGTTCCGGCTCAGCTCGTTGGCCAGGGTGATGTTGAAGGCGTCCACCCGGGTGGACGGCAGCGACAGCCCGGTGCTCGTTCCCTCGTACTGGTCGGCCAGCCCCGAGGCAATCTCGTTAATCTCGCTATGGTCGGCGCTGGACAGGGAGAGCAGGCCTACCTCCTGGAATCCGCTCTCCGCGAGCCCTTTGGCCACCATCTCGCCGATGGTGGTGATGGACCGCTCGCGGACCGGGCGGGTGATCATCCCGGCCTGGCAGAAGCGGCAGCCCCTGGTGCAGCCGCGGAAGATCTCCACGCTGAACCGCTCGTGCACCGACTCGGCGATCGGCACCAGCGGCTTGCTCGGGTACGGCCAGGAGTCCAGGTCCATCACGGTGTGCTTGGCCACCGAGCGGGGCACGCCCGGCCGGTTCGGCGCGACCCGGCCGATCGTCCCGTCCGCCCGGTAGTCCACGTCGTAGAAGCGCGGCACGTAAACGCCGCCCGCGGTGGCCAGGCTCAGCAGCAGGCCGTCCCGGCCGTCCGGCCGCCCGGCCCGCTTCCAGCTCCTGATCAGCTCGGTGATCGTCAGCACGGCCTGCTCGCCGTCGCCGAGCACGGCCCCGTCGATGAACTCGGCGATCGGCTCGGGATTGAACGCCGCGTGCCCGCCCGCCAGCACCAGCGGATCGGCGGCCCCCCGGTCGGCCGCGGCCAGCGGGATCCCGGCCAGGTCCAGCGCGGTCAGCAGGTTCGTGTAACCCAGTTCGGTCGCGAAGCTCACCCCGAGCACGTCGAACGCCCGGACCGGCCGGTGCGCGTCCACCGTGAACTGGGGCACCTGATGCTCGCGCATCAGCGCCTCAAGGTCCTGCCAGACGCTGTAGGTGCGCTCGGCCAGCACGCCCTCGCAGCCGTTCAGGACCTCGTAGAGAATCTGGATGCCCTGGTTCGGCACGCCCACCTCGTAGGCGTCCGGGTACATCAGCGCCCAGCGGACTTCGGCGCCGTCCCAGTCCTTGACTACCGAGTTCAGCTCACCGCCGACGTACTGGATCGGCTTGCGCACGAGCGGAAGCAGCGGTTCCAGCAAGGGGTAGACCGAGTCCGCTGACATCCCCACAGCGTACCGAGGTCCCGCAAGCCCGGGACGCTAGCGGGCAGCGGCCGGAGCGCCGGTCGCTGAACAGGCGTCACCAAACCGGGCTAGTCGCTGAACAGCGCTAGTCGCTGAACAGGGACATGTGCCTGCGCACCGAGTGCAGCGCCCCGATCGCGATCATGTCAGCGAACATGGCTGAGCCGCCGTAGGAGACGAACGGCAACGGCAGCCCGGTGACCGGCATGATCCCGATCGTCATCCCGATGTTCACGAACGCCTGCACCGCGAACCAGATCGCGATCCCGGCCGCGACCAGCATGCCGAACTGATCGTCGGCGTGCGCGGCGATCCGCAGCGCGCGGAGGAAGACGACCGCGAGCAGCAGGATGATCACCGCTGCCCCGGCGAAGCCGAGTTCCTCCCCCGCCACCGAGAAGATGAAGTCCGTGTGCTGCTCGGGCACGAAGTTGCCCGCGGTGAGCGGGCCGTGGAACAGGCCGCGGCCAAACAGCCCGCCGGAGCCGATCGCGATCTTGGACTGGTCGGCGCTGTAGCCGGACCCGCGCGGGTCGGCCGACGGGTTCAGGAACGATGTCAGCCGATTGAGCTGGTAGGACTTGAGCAGGTGCAGGTTGACCGCGGCGAAGGCGACGGCCAGGCCGGCCGCCGCGAACCCGGCCAGCCAGCCGAGCCGGATCCCGGATAGGGCAATCATGCCGACGGCGATGGCCGTCATCAGGATCACCACGCCCAGGTCGGGCTGCAGCGCCACGAGGACCAGGGGCAGGGCCGCGCAGGCCACGGCCAGCGCCACCGCCCGCGGTCCGGGCCGGGCCTGGCCCTGCCGGTGGCCGGCCAGGATGACGGCGGTGAGCAGGATGAGCCCTAGCTTCGCGTATTCCGACGGCTCAAGCTGGAATCCGGCGGGCAGCGAGATCCAGGAGTGCGCCCCGTTGACGGTGCTGCCCAGCGGGCTGAGCACGGCGATCAGGCCGAGGCAGGACACGCCGTAGACGACCGGGGCGTACAGCCGGAGCCTGCGGTAGTCGAGCGTGCTCGTGATCAGCATGAAGATCAGCCCGAGCGCGATATTCAGCAGTTGCTTCTTCAGGTAGGCCCGCGGGTCGGCGCCGGCCTGCAGCAGCGCGGGCTGCGTGGCCGACCAGACCAGCAGCGACCCGATCAGGGCCAGGCCGAGGACGGCGGCCAGCAGGATCCAGTCCATATGGCGCGCCGCCGAGCCCTTGGCCAGCATGCGCCGCGGCAATGACCTCGGCTGCTGCGGGCCGATGCTGCCCAGGCCGGCCGGGCGGAGCGGGGCCAGCCCGCCGTAGGACGGCCGGCGCCGGTCGCGCAGCCCCGCCGGGCCGCGCGGGAAGCTCATTGCTTCCCCCCGGTGAAGCCCGCGGGCGCGATGACCTGGCCGCCGCGCGTCACCTTCGGCAAACCGGGCAGCCGTCCGCTGGGCAGGGCGGCCCGGTGGCCCTCCAGCCCGTAGATCCCGTCCCAGATCTTCCGCACGGCCGGGGCGGACACGTCGGCGCCGAAACCGGAGTCCGGGATCATCATGACCACGACGTACTTCGGATGATGCAGCGGGGCAAACGAGGCGAACACCGAGGTCGCCACCTTCCCCTCCACCTGCGCGGTGCCGGTCTTGCCTGCAATCTGCAGTTTATTCAGCGGGAAGCCGACGAACGCCGGGGCGCCGGTGCCCTGGGTGATGACGTCGGCCAGCGCGTCCCTGATGTAGGCGAGGACGCCCTTGGACACGGGCAGGTGGCCGACCACCGGGGGGGTGATCTTCCGGACGACCTTGCCGTCCGGGCCGATCAGCGCGTCGCCGATCCGCGGGCTGTACAGGGTGCCGCCGTTGGCGAGCGCGGCGTAGGCCCGGGCCAGCTGCAGCGGCGTTACCGTCACGTAGCCCTGGCCGATCGCGGCGTTCACCGCCTGGCCCGGGGTCCAGATGTTCCCGGACTGACAGTCGTCATACTCGATCTGCTGCACGTAGCTGCCATTAGCGCGACCGTTCTTGCACCAGAAATGCTTGTACTGCTGGTAAAAATTATAAAGCCAGGCGCGGGTCGGCACGGTGCCCTTGCTTTCCTCCGGCAGGTCGACCCCGGTATCCTTGCCGAAGCCCCAGCCGAGTTCCATCTTCTGCATTTCCTGCACCGGCGCATGCGCGCTGGTCACCGTATCGGCGCCCCGGTGATCCGTCAGCCAGATATTGTAAGCAAGCTGGTAGAACACCGTGTCACAGGACACCACCAGTGCCTGATGCAGGCTCATGTAACCGGAATTCGACGGTGTGTCATTGTTGAAAACGAGGCCGTTGATGGTGACTGAGCCGGGGCAGGCATACGAGCCGTTCAGGCTGTACCCGGCCGCGACGGCGGCGGCGGTCGAGGTTACCTTCCAGGTGGATCCGGGGGCGTACTGGCCCTGCGTGGCCCGGTTCAGTATCGGCTCGGAGTCGCTCGCGCCGAAGAGGCGCTTGTACTCCTTCGTGGTGATTCCCCCGGTCCAGATGCTGGGGTTGTAGGTCGGGTAGCTCGCCATCGCGATCACCCGGCCGGTGGTGGTCATCACCACCGCCGCGCCGGTGGTGGCGCCCGGGTTGCCGGCCGACTGGGTCTGGTGGATCGCCGTGGCGAGCGCGTTCTCGGTGTCCTCCTGCACGCGTGCGTTGATACTGGTGACCAGCGTGTCGCCTTCCCGCGGGCTGGTCTGCCTGATCGTGCCGGTGACGTCACCGGCCGCGTTGACGGACACCTCCTGGGAGCCCGCCCGGCCGCGCAGCTGCCGGTCGTACTGCTCCTCCAGCCCGGACTGCCCGACGAGGTCGACGCCGGAGAACCCGGTGCTGGTCAGGTGCCGCCGCCTGACCTCCTCCGGGGTGATGGGCTGGAGGTATCCGAGTACCTGGGCGGCGGCCGTGCTGGCCGGGCCGGGATACTGGATCACCGGCTGGACCTGGGCGGTAACGCCGGGAAACTGGCGGTGGCTCTCCAGCACCTGCACCGCGAGCTTGGCCGAGACATGCTCATCGACCGGGATGGGCTGGTAGGGCGACCCGGCCCAGCACGGCTGCGGCACCCCGGCGGTGCAGAGCCGCACCTTCTTGAGCATCGTCGTGCCGCGCATGCCAAGCAGCCTGGCCAGGTCGCGCAGCTCGCCGGTGCCGCCGCCGGGCTGCCGCGACACGACGGCCATGTTCGCGGACACGACCAGGGAGGATTTCTCCCCGACCAGCGGACGGCCCAGATCATCGAGGATCTGGCCGCGAACCGACGGCACGATCACGTTCCTGACCTGGTCCTGCCGGGCCAGGCTGGCGTAGGCGGTGCCGGTCATGACCTGCAGGTACCAGAGCCGGCCGCCGAGGCCGACCAGCAGTGCCGCCACCACGATGTTCAGCACCACGAGGCGCCGCCGTGAGGCCGGGATCACGAGAAACCTCCCTTGTGCCAGCGGCCGATCCGCCACCAGGCCGGCCGGCCCATGGCCCGGCGCGTGGTCGTGCCGCCCAGGCTCGATTTCCGGCGAGCGCGGAACCTGCGCTGCCGGAACGCCCGGGGCCCCGGGCCGCCGGTAGCGCGACGGAAGCGCGGCACCACCCGCCGCGAAGCCGGCCGGAAGCTCGACCGGGACGCCGCCCGGAAGCTCGACCGGGAAGGGCTCCGGGGCGCCAGCCCGCCGGCCGCCAGCCCGCGCCGCGCCCGGACCCGCCAGGCCCGCGGCCACCGGAAGCTGCCGCGCCCGGAGCCGCCTCGCCCGGCGCTGACCGACCCGGAGCTGCCGCGGAAGCTGATCCGGAAGCGGTGGCTCACGACACCGTCCGCGCGCAGCCCGGCCCCGCGCAGCCCGGCACTGCGCAGGCTGGCACCGCGCAGGCCGGCCGCGCGGAGGCCGGTACTGCCCAGGCCGGTACTGCCCAGGTGAGTGCTGCGGCGACCGTCCAGCAGCGCGGCGCCGGCCCGCCGGCCTGATCCCATCCGGATGCTGACCGGGCTGACCGGCCGCTGGCGATGGACCTGGCCTGCGGTGGCGGAGCCGGCCTGGCCCGCGCCGGGGCGGAGCCTGCGCTGGCGGCCGCCGGCGATCTGGCCCCGGACCACTCGCCATGAACCCGGCCCGCTGCCTGCCCCGGCCGGGCGCGGCCGGGCCGCGTACTTGCTGAACCGGACCGAGGCCAGCGCGCTCGCCTTCCGGCCGCGGCCGGAACCTGGCAGCCAGGCCAGCCACCCGCCGCCGCCCAGCAACGCGCCATCGACGAGGCTGCCCCGGCCCGCTCCCGCCGGGCCGGCCAGCAGCCCGGGCACGGTGTCGCCGGCCGCCGAGCCGAGCCGGCTGCGCGCTGCCCAGCTTGAGGCCCGCATGATCAGGTACACCACGAAGGGACTGATCAGGATGTCTTGCAGCACGACCGGCGGGAGCACCACCTGGATGGCCGGCCAGCTGACGCCGGGGTCGCCGAAGAGCAGGCCCACGATGACCTGCAGCACCTCACCGCCCGCCACGGCCAGGGCCGCGATGCCGATCGAGCTGGCCGCCGACCGGTCGGTGATCCCGCTCAGCCGGCCGCACCCGTATCCGACCAGGCAGAAGACCAGCGCGTGCTCGCCGAGCAGGTAACTGGCGGGCGGCGCGATGTCCAGGGCGAGCCCGGCCCCGAAGCCGGCCAGCAGGCCGGCCATCGGCCCGCCGGTCAGGCCGAGCGCGACCACCACGACCAGCACGAGATCGGGCCCGCCACCGGGCAGCGGGAGCCGGTCTATCACGGTGAGCTGCAGCACCAGCGCCACCACGATGGCGATGACCGAGAGGGCGGCCCGCCTCATCCGGGCCTCCCGGCACCGCGCCGGGCGCGCCGTCCGGCGCGCAGGGTTCCGTCCGCCGCATCTCAGTCCCGCCGCATCTCAGCCGCCCGCCGTCACGCCGGGCGTGCCGGACGGGAACGGCGTCGGCGTCGGGGTCACCGTGACGGTTACCGTGGGCGTCGGCTTCGGGCCCGCCGGCAGCACCGAGAACCTCGGATTGTGCCGCGGCGGCGCCACCACGATGCCGACCACGCCGAGCGCGGCGAAATCCACAAAGGGCCGGACCATCGCGCGTGCGGTCAGCGAGCCCACGCCGCCGCCGACCTCGCTGATCACGCCCACCGGCACGCCGGGCACGTACGGCCGGTCATGCACCGACGCCGAGGTGACCAGCTGCTCGCCCGGCCGCAGTGCGGCGCCGCCGCCGAGCACCTGGAGCCGGAGCAGGCCGGCCGGTGTCTCGCTCTTGCCCGTCCCCGTCACCCAGCCGATCTGCCCGGTACTGGCCAGCTGGACGCCGACGACCGAGGTCGTGTCCGAGGCCAGCAGGACCGTGCAGGTCTGGGCGCTGACGGCCGTCACCGTGCCGACCAGCCCGGCGCCGTCGAGTACCGTCTCCTGCGCCTTGATGCCGTCCTCGCGGCCGGCGTCAAGGGTCACCGATTCGGAATACCCCTGGCTGACGGCGATGACGTCGGCCGCCACGATCCGGTAGCCGCCCCGGCCGGCCACCTGCAGCAGCCGGCGAAGCTGCGCGTACTGAGCCTGGCTCAGCTGCTCGCGGCTGAGCTCGGCGCGGAGCCTGGTCACCTGGGTTTCCAGCGCCGCGACCTGCGGGCCGGAGCCGCCGCCCGAGCCGCCGAAGAGCCCGACGACCGGCTGGGTCACGTCGGCGACGCCACGCTCCGCGCCGCCGAACACCGATCCCCCGAATGCGCGGAGCCCGCGCAGCGGCCCGGCTGACTGGTCCCGGTAGTCCAGCGTGATCAGCACGATCGCGGCAATCAGCAGGATGCTAAGGACTAGGCGCGTCCGCCGGGTGTCGTGCACACCGATCACCTCGTGCTGCCACTGTCGCGGCCTCAGGTCGTCCTGCTGGTCAGTTCACCGCTGGTCAGCGCCGGTGGTCAGCGCCGCCGTTCCGGCACGAGCACCTGGCGCAGCGTGTCGAAGTCCTCGACGCACTTGCCCGCGCCGAGCGCCACGGAGTCGAGCGGGTTGTCGGCGATGTGCACCGGCATGCCGGTCTCCTCGCGGATCCGCTCGTCCAGCCCGCGCAGCAGCGCACCGCCGCCGGTCAGCGCGATGCCCCGGTCCATGACGTCACCGGACAGCTCGGGCGGGCACTTGTCCAGCGTGGTCTTGACCGCATCCACGATAACGTTCAGCGGCTCGTCGATCGCGCGGCGAATCTCCTCGGCCGAGATCACGATGGTCTTGGGCAGCCCGCTGACCAGGTCCCGGCCCCGGATCTCGGTGGTTGGCTCGTCAACTGAGGGGAAAGCGGATCCCAGCGCCATCTTGATTTCCTCGGCGGTCCGCTCGCCCAGCATGAGCGAGTACTCCTTCTTGCCGAAGCTGATGATCGCCTGATCCATCTCGTCGCCGCCGACCCGGATTGACTGCGAGGTCACGATCCCGCCGAGGGAGATCACCGCCACCTCGGTGGTGCCGCCGCCGATATCCACCACCATGTTGCCGGTCGGCTCGTTGACCGGCAGCCCGGCGCCGATCGCCGCCGCCATCGGCTCCTCGATGATGTACACGCGGCGGGCTCCGGCCTGATGGGCCGCCTCCTTGACCGCGCTCTGCTCCACTCCGGTAATCCCGCTCGGCACGGCCACGACGATCCGCGGCTTGGCCAGATGCCGCCGCTTGTGCACTTTCTGGATGAAATACCGGAGCATGCGCTCGGTGACGTCGAAGTCCGCAATTACGCCGTCTTTGAGCGGCCTGACGGCCACGATGTTGCCGGGTGTCCGGCCGATCATGCGCTTGGCCTCTACCCCGACCGCGACAATCTGGCCGGTATTGGTATTCAGCGCCACGACTGACGGCTCATTGAGGACGATTCCTCTGCCCCGGACGTATACCAGCGTGTTCGCCGTACCGAGATCGACCGCCATGTCACGGCCCAGAAAGGCCAGCGCGTTACTCATGAAGAACGAAAACCCTCCAGAAGGATGCTGCCCGGTGATCTACTGCCTGCCCGCGCTCCTCGCCCTCGGGGAAGCCGGGCCGGTCTATGTCCTTCATGGCCAGGCCTGGACTGCCTAAACGAGGTCTGGAAAGAAGATCTTGATTTCTCGCTCAGCAGCTTCCGTGGAGTCCGACCCATGCACAATATTCTCTTTGGTTTCCAACGCGTGATCCCCGCGGATCGTGCCCGGCGCGGCCTGCACCGGGTTCGTCGCGCCGGCCATCGTGCGGAACGACTCGATCACCTGCGGCCCCTCGATCACCGCGGCGACGAGCGGCCCGGAGGTGATGAACGCGACCAGCGGCAGGTAGAACGGCTTGCCCTCATGCTCCGCGTAGTGCTCGTGCGCGACCTCGAGATCCAGGGTCCGCAGTTCCAGCGCGACGATCCGCAGGCCCTTGCCCTCGATCCTGGATATCACCTCGCCGATCAGGCCGCGGCGGACGCCGTCGGGCTTGATCAGAATCAGGCTACGTTCAGACAAGAAAGACTCTCCTTACCAGCGCGATCAATTGCTGGCCCGTCGTCGCGGAACCAGCGAAGAATCCCCCGTTCCGGAAAGCCTACCGGTGGCGCGGGCCTGGGGCTGACCGCACAGCAGAACCGGGCGCCAGCGCCACCCGCCGCCGCACGCCCGGGCCGGCCGCCGGGACCGTCGCTACGGCGCCTGATCCGCCCGTGTCTGGTCGGCCGGTGTCTGGTCGGCCGGTGCCTGACTGGCCGGCGGCGGCGCGTACCCGGCCGGTGCCTGGTCAGCCGGTGCCTGGCCGCCCGGTTCCTGGTCGGCCGCTACCGCATTGGCCTGCGCGTAGGCGGCCTGGACCTGCTCGACGCGGTGCCCCAGCCAGATTCCGATCGCCCACAGGGCGGCGAAAATGACGCCGAGGACGTACATCGCCGGGACGATGGCACCCGCGGCCACCACCAGGACCTGCAGCACGCTGCCGCCGGCCAGCAGCAGCGGGAGCGGGCCGCGCCGGGCCAGTACCGCCAGCAGCACGGCTGCGATCGCCAGCACCCCGCCGGCCGTCGCGGTCCTGCCGCGGGACAGGTGCTCGCCGGTGATCGCCACCGGGATCGCCAGGCCGATCACGATCGCCTCCATGATCAGCACTATGGCGCACAGCCTTCTCATGCCGGGTCAGCCTCCGGCTCGCCGGCCACCTCGTCCTGCGGCGCCAGCAGCAGCCGGGCGTCACCGGCAGTGATCACCGACCCGGTGATCAGGATCCCGGACCCGCCCGGCAGCGCGCCGTCCGTCTCGGCCGCGGCGGCCGCGTCGTCGGCGAGGCCGACGGCGACCTGGATCGCATCGTCGAGCCGGGCGGCCACCAGGACCCGGTCCGGGCCGAATACCGCGGCGGCCAGCTCAGCCAGCTTGGCCGGGCTCATCGACCGCGGGGACGAGTTGCACGTGACGACGAGCTCGGAGACCACCGGCTCCAGCTGGTCGAGGATGGCGGGCACGTCCTTGTCCTCGCTGACGGCCAGGATGCCGATGAGATCGGTGAAGGTGAATACCTCGGTCAGCGCGTCCATGCTGGCGGCCATTCCGGCCGGATTGTGCGCCGAGTCCACGATCACCGTCGGGCTGCGCCGGACGACCTCCAGCCGGCCCGGCGACGACATCATGCCGAACGCCTCCCGGACCAGCGCCTCGCCCAGCGGCTCGGGACCCGCCTGGGTGTCACCGGCCCCGGCGAACGCCTCCACCGCGGCGAGGGCGCAGGCCGCGTTGCCTGCCTGGTACGCGCCGAACAGCGGCAGGAACAGATCGTGGTACTCGCCGAGCAGGCCGCGGATACTGAGCAGCTGTCCGCCGACCGCGAGCTCGCGGCTGGTCACGCCGAACTCGATGCCTTCCCGGGCCACGGTCGCGCCTACCTCGACGACGCGCCGGAGCAGCACCTCCGCCGCATCCACCGGCTGCTGGGCCAGCACCGCGACCGCGCCGGGCTTGATGATCCCGGCCTTATCGGCGGCGATCGCGTCCACCGTGTTGCCGAGATAGCGGGAATGGTCGATGGAGATCGGCGTCACCACGGCGACCGTGCCGTCGACCACGTTCGTGTTGTCCCAGGTGCCGCCCATGCCAACCTCGATCACCGCGACGTCCACCGGGGCGTCGGCGAAGACGGCGAAGGCCATGCCGGTCAGTACCTCGAAGAACGACAACGGGACCGGCTGGTTGTCATCCACCATCCACAGGTAGGGGCCGATCTCCTCGTACGTCTCGATGAAGCGCTCCGCGCTGAGCGGCACGCCGTCCACGCAGATCCGCTCCTGCACCGAGGACAGGTGCGGGCTGGTGAAAAGGCCGGTGCGCAGGCCGCGGGCGCGCAGCAGGGTCTCGGTCATCCGGGCGGTCGAGGTCTTGCCGTTGGTCCCGGTCAGGTGGATGACGGGATAGGCCCGCTGGGGGTCGCCGAGCAGGCTGACCAGGGCCTTGATCCGGTCCAGGGAAGGCTCGATGGCATGCTCGGGCCGCCGCGCGAAGAGCTCGCGCTCGATCTCGCGCAGCCGGTCGCGCGAGTCACCGGAGTCAGCTGTCACGACAGCAAGCAGGTAGCAGCAATCACCCTGGCAGCTTACTGTCCTGGCCAACATGACCTGCCCGCCCGTCAGGCTGCGTGCGCGGGACCTCCCCCGGCTGCTGATCCGGGCTCTCCCCCGGCTGCGTGCGCGGCCCCGGCTGCTGGTCCGGGCTCTCCCCCGGCTGCGTGCGCGGTCCCGGCTGCTGGTCCCGGCTCTCCCCCGGCTGCGTGCGCGGACCCTCCCACGGCGGCGGACGTTCCCCGGCGGCGGGCGCGGTCCCCGTCCCGGCTGAGTGCGCCGACCCTTCCTCAGCCGCGGGCGCGAGCCTCTTCCGGCTGCGTGCCCGGACCTTGACCTTCTTCCGGTTGCGGCTGGACGAGTGCCTCGTGCCGCAGCGCCACGACGACGAGTAGCCCGGCCAGTACGTAGCCGCCGCCCTGGGTGGCCAGCACGGGGATGATCCCGACCGTCTCGCCCAGAAACCCGGCCGCGATGGTGCCAGCGACGATGGCGACGCCCTCGACCGCCCCCAGCGCGCCGAAGACCCGGCCGCGGTGGCTGTCGGCCGCGTTGCGCTGCAGCAGCGTCATGGCCCCGGCCAGCATGAGCGCGCCCGGCACGCCGACCACGACCATGCAGACCGCGGCCGGCCAGACGGCCACCCACGCCAGCGGATAGAGGAACATCACCAGGTCGACGGCGCCGAACGTGACCGCACCCCACCCCAGCAGTACCGACGCGCGGATGCGGTGGCCGGCCGACGCCCCGATCAGGCCGCCGGCGATTCCGCCGACGGCCTGCGCCGAGACGATGAAGCCGTAGTCGGCCGCGCTGCCGTGCAGGACCGACCGGACGAACGGGGCGAACAGGGTGCTCATGATGCCCTCGCCCACGCAGGTGATGAGCAGGAAGATCAGGATCACCCGCAGTACGCGCTGGCGCGTCACCATCCGGAGGCCGCTGGTCCACTCGGTGCGCAGCTGCGCTACCCGCTGGCCCAGCGAGCCCCGCACACCCGCCACGCCGGGCACCTGCGCCGCGCGGGGCGCCCGGGCCGCGCGGCGGATTCGGGGCGCCCGGGCCGCGCGGCGCATCCGGGGCACCCGGGCCGCCCGGGGCGCTCTAGCCGCCGCGGAGATCCGCGCGATCAGCGCCGCCGAGATCAGGAAGCTCGCGATGTCGGCGAAGGCCAGCGCGGTGATCCCGCCGGTCGCGGCGACGACCCCGCCGACCGCCGAGCCGACTAGCCGCGACATATCACTGGTCTGGCCGTTCAGCGCGTTGGCCGTGACCAGGTGATCGTCATCGATCAGGCGCGGGAGCAGCGCCTGCTCGGCCGGGGTGAAGAACTGCTGGACGCACCCCTCCCAGGCCAGGACGGCGTAGATGATCCAGGCCTGCCCGGCGTGGCGGGCCGCCAGCAGCGGCAGCAGGCCGGCCGCCAGCAGCAGGTTCGAGATGACCATCGTCCGCCTGGCGTCCCACCGGTCCACGAAGACGCCGGCCACTGAGCCGAGCACGATCTGCGGGACAAACGAGGCCAGCATGACGAGCGCCGATGCCACGGTGGAACCGGTGAGCACGTAGACGTAGTAGGTCAGCCCGACCCGCAGGACCCAGTCGCCGGTGGCCGAGATGAGGCCGGCGCCGAGCAGCAGCCGCAGGCCGCGCTGGCCGAGCGCCTGGCGGATCGCGCCCACGTCAGTTACCCCCCGAGGTGGGCTCCCGGGGCACGACGACGAAAGTGAACTCGACCGGCACGGAGCCGGGCGGGCGGGACGACAGGTCGTCGAGGGGTCGCTCCTCGACCAGCTCGGTCATCATGGCCTCAATGCGGCCGACAAGCTCCGCCAGTTCCGGCTCGGTCAGGTAGATGGTGCTGCGCCCGATGCCGGAGTGATCCCGCCAGCCGGCCGTCCAGTGGCCGCGACGCTCGTGCCAGTCCAGCAGGCTTTCCAGCGTGCGCTCCGCGATGACCTGCTCAAAGACCGCCATTGCCGCATCCCCGCCGGGCTTCTCCTCGATTCCCTCATGGCTGAGCGATGTCGCGACCAGTTGCCATGGCCGCTCCCGGTTGTCGGCCCCGTCGACCTGCTCGATGAACCCGTACTTGGCCAGCAGGTGCAGGTGATGCGAGGCGAGCCCGTGGCTGATCCCCAGTTCGCGCGCCGCATCGGCGGTGGTCATCCGGCCCGACCGCCCGACCAGCGACTGAAGCTCCAGGCGAAGCGGGTGCGCGAGAGCCCGCATGCTGCGCGGATCATCGATCAGGCGCCGGCGCTGCCCGGGCGGCCGCGCTGGCGGCTGAGCCTTCCCATCAGATTCCAAGGACATGCTTGGAATAGTAGGAACGCTGAACCGCCGATGTCAAGCATATGCTTGGAATGATGAGCCTGAGCGGGAGGCTGCCGTCTTGGAACGGCATTCTGGGCGAGTGCCCGGCGGCTCCAGGGCGGGTGCTCGGGGCCGGGACCAGTGCGACGGGTGGGGTTAGTGGCTGGCGGGCGGGAGGGCGGCTAGGCGCTCCGCGATCCTGGTGATCTCGGCCTGCGCGGCGGCCAGCCGGTCGCGGTTCTTGGCCACCACCGCGGCCGGAGCCCGCTCGATGAAGGACGGGGTGGAGAGCTTCGTTTCTGCTGCGTCAACATCGGCCTGGGCGGCGGCGAGGTCTTTCTCAAGCCTCCGCCGTTCGGCGGCAACATCGATCGTCGCGGCCGTGTTCAGCTCGACGGTGACGCCCTCGGCCTGCACGGATGCGGTCGGCGTGAAGTCCGGGCCGGCCGCGGTGAGCCGGAGCAGCGCGCGGATGCGGGCCTCGTGGGCGGCCAGCGGCGTAGCCCCGATCCCGGCCAGCACGGCGGGCACCGGCTGGGTCGGCCGCAGCCCCTGATCCGAGCGGAACCGGCGCACCTCGGTCACCAGCCGCATCAGCGCGTCGACCTCGCGCTCGGCCGCCGGGTCGGCCAGCGCGCCCAGGCTCGCCTGGCCGGCCGCACGGGCGGCCGCGAGCCGCCCGGGCCAGGACGCCGCCAGCACCGACTCGCCGCCGGTCAGCGCGGACCAGAGCTCGTCGGTGACGAACGGCATCACCGGATGGAGCAGCCTGAGCAGCCGGTCGAGGACAAAGCCGAGCACCGACCTGGTCGCCGCCGCGGCCGCCTCGTCCGTCCCGGACAGCGCGGGCTTGGCCAGTTCCAGGTACCAGTCGCAGAACTCGTCCCAGGCGAAGTGGTAAAGCGCGTCGCAGGCCTTGGCGAACTCGAACCGCTCCAGCAGGTCGTCGGTCTCGGCCGTGACGGCGGCCAGCCGGGACAGGATCCAGCGGTCCGGCACGGCCAGCGCCGCCGGGTCCGGCGGCTGGCCCGCGCCCGCGTCGGCGCCGTTGAGCAGCGCGAACCTGGTCGCGTTCCACAGCTTGTTGCAGAAGTTCCTGGCCCCGGCCACCCACTCCTCGCTGATCGCGACATCGCCGCCGGGGCTCGACCCGCGGGCCAGCGTGAACCGGGTCGCGTCCGCGCCGAACCGGTCGATCCAGTCCAGCGGGTCCACGGTGTTGCCGCGCGACTTGGACATCTTCTTGCCGTGGGCGTCCCGCACCAGGCCGTGCAGGGCGACCGCACGGAACGGCACGGCCCGGGCCGGGCCCCGGTCGGCCATCGCGTACAGGCCGAACATCATCATCCTGGCCACCCAGAAGAACAGGATGTCGTAGCCGGTGACCAGGACGCTGGTCGGGTAGAACGCGCGCAGGTCGGCGGTGTCGTCCGGCCAGCCGAGGGTGGAGAACGGCCACAGGGCCGAGGAGAACCAGGTGTCGAGCACGTCCGGATCCTGGGTCCAGCCCTCGCCCTCGGGCCGGCTGTCGTCCGGTCCGACGCAGCGGACCTCGCCGGCCGGCCCGTACCAGACCGGGATCCGGTGCCCCCACCAGAGCTGGCGGCTGATGCACCAGTCGTGCATGTCATCGACCCAGTCGAAGTACCTGGCCGCCAGCTCCGGCGGGTGCACGCTGACCCGCCCGTCCCGCACCGCGTCGCCCGCCGCCTTGGCCAGCGGCCCGACCTTGACGAACCACTGCAGCGAGAGCCGGGGCTCGACGGTGGTGCCGCACCGGCCGCAGTGGCCGACGGCGTGCAGGTAGGGGCGCCGCTCGGCCACGATCCGGCCGTCTTCCCGGAGCGCGGCGATCACCGCCGGGCGGGCCTCGAACCGGTCCAGGCCGAGGAATGGCCCGTGCGCGGTGATGACGCCGCGCTCGTCCATGATCGTCAGGCTGGCCAGGTCGTGACGGCGCCCGATCTCGAAGTCATCCGGGTCATGCGCGGGGGTCACCTTCACCGCGCCGGTGCCGAACTCCGGGTCCACGTGCGGGTCAGCCACGACCGGGATGCGGCGGCCGGAGAGCGGGAGGTCGATCTCCCGGCCGACCAGGTGGCTGTACCGGGGGTCGTCCGGGTGCACGGCGATGGCGGTGTCGCCGAGCATGGTCTCGGCCCGGGTGGTGGCCACCACGATCGAGTCCGCGCCGTCGCCGTAGCGGATCGAGACCAGCTCGCCGTCGTCCTCGGTGTGATCGACCTCGATGTCGGAAAGCGCGGTCAGGCAGCGCGGGCACCAGTTGATGATCCGCTGCGCGCGGTAGATGAGGCCGTCGTCGAAGAGCCGCTTGAAGATGGTCTGGACGGCCCGGGACAGCCCCTCGTCCATGGTGAACCGCTCCCGCGACCAGTCCACGCTGTCACCGAGCCTGCGCATCTGGCCGAGGATCTTGCCGCCGAACTCGGCCTTCCACTGCCAGACCCGCTCGACGAACGCCTCCCGGCCCAGGTCGTGCCGGCTCAGGCCCTGCTTGGCCAGCTCGCGCTCGACGACGTTCTGGGTGGCGATGCCCGCGTGGTCCATGCCGGGCACCCACAGCGCGGTGTATCCCTGCATCCGGCGCCGCCGGACCAGCGCGTCCATCAGGGTGTGGTCGAGCGCATGGCCGATGTGCAGCGAGCCGGTGACGTTGGGCGGCGGGATGACGATGCAGAAGGCGGGCGCCGCCGCGGATACGTCGGCCGGGTCGGCGCCGAACAGGCCGGCTGATTCCCACAGCGCGTAGCGGCGCGCCTCCACCTCGGCTGGCGCGTACTGCGGGGGAAGCTGGCGGCGGTCTTGTCCGGTCACGTCAGGTGAGTCTAGACAGTCCAGACGATTAACGCGGCACGAGCGGCCGGCGCAGTGATCAGGCCGACTTCTCGCGCGGGGTCCGCCGGGCCACGTCGCGCGGCACCAGCGTCGGGTTCACGTTCTCGAGCACGACCTCGGAGGTGATGACCACGCCCTCGACGTCCTTGCGGCTCGGCACCTCGTACATCACCGAGAGCAGCACTTCCTCCAGGATCGCCCGCAGCCCGCGGGCGCCGGTGCCGCGCAGGTTGGCCTGGTCGGCGACCGCCTCCAGGGCGTCATCGGTGAACTCGAGCTCGACGCCGTCCAGCTCGAACAGCCGCCGGTACTGCCGGACCAGCGCGTTGCGCGGCTCGGTCAGGATCCGGATCAGGGCCTCGCGGTCGAGATTGTGCACGCTGGTGATGACCGGCAGCCGGCCGACGAACTCGGGAATCATGCCGAACTTGAGCAGGTCCTCCGGCATGACGTCGGCAAAGGCGTCCACCAGGTTGCGCTCGTTCTTGACCCGCAGCACGCCGCCGAAGCCGATCCCGCCCCGGCCGACCCGCTGCTCGATGATCTTCTCCAGGCCGGCGAACGCGCCGCCGCAGATGAACAGCACGTTGGTCGTGTCGATCTGGATGAACTCCTGGTGCGGGTGCTTCCGCCCGCCCTGCGGGGGCACCGACGCGGTGGTCCCCTCCAGGATCTTCAGCAGCGCCTGCTGGACGCCTTCGCCGGAGACGTCGCGGGTGATCGACGGGTTCTCGCTCTTGCGGGCTATCTTGTCGATCTCGTCGATGTAGATAATGCCCGTCTCGGCCTTCTTGACGTCATAGTCGGCCGCCTGGATGAGCTTGAGCAGGATGTTCTCGACATCCTCGCCGACGTAGCCGGCCTCGGTCAGCGCGGTGGCGTCGGCGATCGCGAACGGCACGTTGAGCAGCCGGGCGAGCGTCTGGGCCAGCAGGGTCTTGCCGGATCCGGTCGGCCCGAGCAGCAGGATGTTGGACTTCGCGAGCTCGACGCCGTCCTCGCCGCCGGCTCGCTCGCCGCCCGACTGGACCCGCTTGTAATGGTTGTATACCGCTACCGAGAGGGCCTTCTTCGCCTTGTCCTGCCCGATCACATAGGCGTCGAGAAACTCGTAGATCTCCCGCGGCTTGGGCAGGCTGTCCCATTTCAGCTCAGGCGGCTCGGACAGCTCTTCCTCGATGATCTCGTTGCAGAGATCGATGCACTCGTCGCAGATGTACACGCCGGGGCCAGCGATGAGCTTCTTGACCTGCTTCTGGCTCTTACCGCAGAACGAGCACTTCAGCAGGTCACCGCCGTCGCCGATACGTGCCACCCAGCTACTCCTTCGCCAGGGCCGCCGCGGGGGCGGCCTCGCCGGCTATGTCGTCCCTCCGGCGAGCGCCTCGCCGCGTGGCCGGTCGTCCTCCTGAACGTTTTGTTCCTGAACCTTGACGGTACCGCGTCCGCGCCACCAATGGTGGCGCAAACGCCCGTCGCCAGCTAGCGGTCCAGGACTAGGTCCTGCTGGTTAGGACGACCCTACCTCGCTCTTCCGCTTCAGCATCGTCAGAACCTCATCCAGCAGGCCGTATTCCTTCGCCTCCGCGGCGGTCAGGAATTTGTCCCGCTCAATGTCCTTGCGAATCTGATCCTCGTCCTGGCCGGTATGCATGGCAAGTGCCTTCTCCATCGCGGTGCGCATCCGCAGGATTTCGGTGGCCTGGATCTCCAGGTCACTGGACTGCCCGTAGCCGCTCTCGATGGCCGGCTGATGGATCAGGATGCGCGCGTTGGGCAGCGCCATCCGCTTGCCCTTGGTGCCCGCGGCCAGCAGCACGGCGGCGGCGGAGGCCGCCTGGCCCACGCAGAAGGTCTGGATCTCCGGCTGGATGTACTGCATCGTGTCGTAGATCGCCATCATCGATGTCATCGACCCGCCGGGCGAGTTGATGTAGATGAAGATGTCGCGGTCAGGGTCGATCGACTCCAGCGTGATCAGCTGGGCGATGACGTCATTCGCCGAGGCGTCGTCGATCTGCACGCCGAGGAAGATGATCCGCTCCTCGAAGAGCTTGTTGTACGGGTTCATCTCCTTGATCCCGTACGAGGTCCGCTCGACGAACGACGGCAGCACGTAACGGGACTCGGCTAGCCGTCCCGCCGTCCGGCTGGCGGCCGCGGTGGCCTGGTCTGCTCCCGGTATCCGCTTCATGAGACCGGCCCTTCCGAAGGCACCTCGTTGGCGCTGCGCACCACGTAGTCGACGAACCCGTAGTCCTTGGCCTCATCGGCGGTGAACCAGCGGTCCCGGTCGGAGTCGGCCTCGATCTGCTCGACGGTCTGGCCGGTGTGAATGGCCGTGCGCTGGGCCAGCGTGCGCTTGAGGTAGGTGCTGTGCTCCACCTGGATCCTGATGTCGGTCGCCGTGCCGCCGATCCCGCCGTGCGGCTGGTGCATCAGGATCGCGGCGTGCGGCATGGCGTAGCGCTTGCCCGCCGCGCCGGCGCAGAGCAGGAACTGGCCCATCGACGCCGCCATGCCCATCGCGAAGGTGGAGACGTCGTTCGGCACGTACTGCATGATGTCGTAGATCGCCAGGCCGGCACTGACGGACCCGCCCGGGGAGTTGATGTACAGGCTGATGTCGCGGTGCGCGTCCTCGGCGGCGAGCAGGATGAGCTCGGCGCAGATGCGGTTGGCGAGTTCGTCGTCGACCTGGTCTCCGAGGAAGATGATCCGGTGCCGCAGCAGCCGCTGGAAGATCTGCTCGCCGATCAGCGCGCCGGGCGGCGCTTCCGCGACCCGGGCCAGAATGCCGGCCGGCTCCTCGGCTAGGGGAGGCGTGCTCACGGTGTGCCCTCCTCGTTACTTTGCTCTGTCATTGTCAGTGACCCTAACCCGCTCCCGGGGCCGGCTAGTCCGCCGCTCGCGCCTGTTCGCTCTAGGCGCAGGCATGTTGCCGCGCGGCCGCCCCGGCCGGGCGGGCCGCCCGCGGCGGCGCCGCGGGCGGCCGCGCAACGGCAGCCAGGTGCCCGCGAGCTAGCCGGACTGCGTCGACGCACCAGCCCCCGGGGCGTGAGCGCCCGGACGCCCGGGCCGCGCTCCGGCCAGTCCCCCGCGGGCGACGGTCTTTGGCGCGATCCGGCCAGTCCGCGGGCGGCGGCCAGCGGCGCGGACCCGGCGGGGTGCCGGATCCGGGTGGCGGCTCGCCCGCGGCTATGCCTCGGACTCGTCGTCCTCGTCGTCGGCCGGGTCGGTGACCGCATCCGGGCCGGGCTCATCGGTGTCCGCCGCGTCGGCGGGCCGGATGAGTTCGGCCAGGTCAATTGCGCGGCCCGTCTCGTCAGTGATCTTGGCGCGTTCCGCGATCAGGCTGAGCGACTTACTGCGCAGCACGTCGGCGACGGCCGAGCCGAGCTGCCCGCGATCGGCGAGGTCCTTGGCCAGGCGGTCCGGCGGCACGCCCATCCGGTAGGCCTGCTCGGTGACGTACGCGCCCAGCTCGGCCTGGTCCACCCCCAGGTTCTCGTCCGCCGCCAGCTTGTCCAGGATGAAGCCCGCCTTGACCGACCGCCGCGCGTCCTTGTCGAACTCCGCGTCGAGGTCGTCGGCCGTCATGCCGAGCGCGTCAAGGTAGCCGTCCCGGTCCGAGCCGGACCGGCGCAGCCGGTCATCGAGGGACTGCCTGCGCAGCTCGATCTCCTGGTTGACCAGGCTGTCCGGCAGCGGGATGTCGACCCTGGACAGCACCGCATCAAGGGCGCGTTCCCGGGCCTGCTCGGCCTGGCCAGCGCGGCGCATCGTCTCCAGCTGCGTCCGGGTGCCCGCACGCAGCTCGCCCAGGGTGTCAAACTCACTCGCCGACTGGGCGAACTCGTCATCGAGCGGAGGCAGTTCCTTCACCTTCACGCTGTGCACGGTGACGGTCACGTCCGACTGCATCCCGGCCAGCTTGCCCCCGCCGAGCTCGGCGGTGAAGGTCTTCGTCTCGCCCTGGGCCATCCCGAGCAGGGCGTCGTCCAGCCCATCGAGCATGGAGCCGGTGCCGACCTCGTAGGAGATCCCGCTGGCCTGCGCATCATCGACCGGCTCGCCGTCCACGCTGGCGGCCAGGTCGATGGAGACGAAGTCGCCCTCGGCGACCGGCCGGTCCTCGCCCTTGAGCGAGGCGAACCGCTCCCTGAGCGCCCCGATGTACTCCTCTACCTGGTCCGGGGTGACGTCCGCGTCGTCGACCGTGACCGGCATCCCGTCCAGGTCGGGGATGTCGAACTTCGGCCGCACGTCCACCTCGGCCGTGAACGTCAGCTCCTTGCCGTCATCGAGCTTCGTGACTTCCAGGTCGGGCTGGCCGAGCGCGAAGACCTCATGCTCCTCAAGCGCCTTGCCGTACAGCTTCGGCACGGCGTCGTTCACGGCCTGCTCCAGCACCGTGCCGCGGCCGAACCGCTGGTCGATAACCCGCGGCGGGATGCGGCCCGGCCGGAAGCCCGGCACCCGGACCTGCCGGGCCACCTCCCGGTATGCCTGGTCGAGGTCTGACTTGAGTTCCTCGAACGGAACCTCGATGGTGAGCCGGACCCTTGTCGGGCTCAGCTCTTCGACGTCGGTTTTCACGTCGGCATTACTCCTCGGTTCCTCGCCAGGCAAACACGGCTCCGCGGCCCGGGCAAATGGGTGGTCACTCACGGCTACGGCCGCCAAGTCTAGGGCGCCAAGTCTAGGGCAGGACGCGAGTACTCACCTGGCGCGGGCTGCCGGTCAGGCCGGGCCCGGGATTCCGCCGCCGCCCGCCGCCAGCTCGTGGCCGCCCGGCCGCCCGGCCACGACTGGCCGGCCCGGTCACTGCGGGCCGTCCGGAAGGCCCAGCCGCCGGATAATTTCCGCCACGACGTCGGCCGGGCTGTGCTGGGCAGTAAGGACGAGAATCCGTTCTGAATCCTGGGGCATTTCCATGGCCGCGAACTGACTCTCAAGCAGCTTCGACGGAAAGAAATGCCCCTGCCTCGCCGTCAGGCGTGCCACGTCCTGATCGTGGCTGACCTGCAGGAAAACCATCCTGGCGGCCGGCCGGCCATCGAGCAGCACGTCCCGGTATGCGCGCCTGAGCGCCGAGCAGGCCACGACCGCGGACTGCCCGGCGGCGATCTGCTTGTCCATCCAGGCCGTGATCGTTTCCAGCCACGGCCAGCGGTCCTCGTCGGTCAGTGGCTGGCCGGCCCGCATCTTCGCCACGTTCACCGCGGTGTGAAAGGAATCGCCGTCGGCGAAGGGCCAGCCAAGCCGCTTCGCCAGCATGCTGCCGACGGTCGACTTACCGCTGCCGGAGACGCCGGCCAGGAGCACGATCATCGCCCGCCAGCCTATCGCCAGCCGTATCCGACGGCTCGGGCCGCGTCCGGCCGGCGGGCAGGTCCCCGCGTGCCGTCAGCGCGCGGGAGAGCAGCGTGGTCCGCCTTCCAGCGTGCTGGCGCTCGCGGCCGGGCTGCCCTCGGCGGCCACTATGGTTAATCGGTGTCTCCATTGCGGGAAATCGGCGGTGAGCCTGGCGACCTGCCTGGCACTGCCGGAGCCGAAGGCCGCAAGACGGGCCGGATCGCCGACGCCGACGCAGGCGATAAGCCATCGGGCGACAGGCCAGCCAGCGACGAGGCAGTCGGTAACGAGGCGGTTGGTAACGAAGCAGCGGGCGACAAGGCAACCGGCGGTGCCAGAGCCAAGAAGCGCCGCCGTTCCGGCTGGCGGGAGCTGCCCGTCCTGATCGTCATCGCGCTGGTCATCGCCCTGGTGATCAAGACCTTCATCGTGCAGGCCTTCTACATCCCGAGCGGCTCGATGGAAGACACACTGCTGATCGGTGACAAGATCCTGGTCAGCAAGCTGGTCTATAACTTCCGCGGTATCCAGCCCGGCGACATAGTCGTCTTCAACGGCGCGGGCTCCTGGACTCCCAGTCCGCCGCCGGCCAGGCCGGGCTCGGACCCCGTTATCCGCGCGTACGACGCGGCCGTGCGGCCGGTGCTGCAGTCGATTGCCGGCCTGTTCGGCACGCCGGTCGGCCAGACCGACTTCGTTAAGCGGGTCATCGGGGTGCCAGGTGATCACGTGGCCTGCTGCAATGCCCGCGGCCTGGTCACGGTGAACGGCGTGCCGCTGCACGAGCAGTCGTACCTGTTTCCCGGTGCGGTGCCGTCACTGCTGCGCTTCAGCATCACCGTCCCGCCCGGGCGGCTCTGGGTGATGGGGGATAACCGGGCCATCTCCGAGGACTCGCGACTGCGGCAGGAAATGCCCGGCCACGGCACCATCCCGGAGAGCCAGGTGGTCGGCCGGGCGTTCGTGATCGCATGGCCGCCCAGCCAGTGGCGCATCCTGCCGATCCCGTCAACCTTCAGCCAGCCCGGGATCAGCAAGCCCCCGGGCCCGGGCGGTTCCGCCGCCGCGCAGAGCGCCCCGGCGGCGCAGCGTGCCGCGGCTGAGCTGGCCGGGACGCGGGTCGCCCCGGAGTCGCCGTATTTGCCGCTGGTCGCTGGCTTCACCTGCGCCGTGCCGCTGACCTGGCTGCAACGGCGAACCAGGCGGCGGCTGCGAGGCCGGTACCGGGCCGGCCGGATCCGGCGGCGCTGAGACTCAGCCGGGCAATGACCCATTCCGGCCGGGCGGGCGACGCTGCCGCTTTGGCTGGCCCAGCCTAAAGCTGGCCGCCCCTTGCCTCCGGGCAGCCCTGTGACCTGCTGCGAGGAATAAGAAGACCCGGCAGCAGCGGCAAGGCGTGCTGCCGGAACGAGGCCCCTACGGAAACGAGGCGCCTGCGGGTCGGCGCTCGGGGCAGGATCCTCGTGTGACTGCTGCGCCGGAGACCCTGGCTGACCTGCTGGCCCGGTGGGGCATCCCGCCGGATGCGGATCTGGCCGGCGCGGAGCGCGGGACCAACAACCAGACCTTCGCCGTTGCGCGCGGCGGCCGGCGGTGGGCGCTGCGGATCAGCGAGAACCTGTCCGTGACCCAGGTCCGTGCTGAGCATCGCCTGCTGGGACGCCTGGGCCGGGCCGGCCTTCCGTTCCGCGTCCCCGAGCCCGTGCCGGCGCTGGACGGCGAGACCGTGGTCCCGACTCCGGCCGGTCCCGCGACGCTGTGCCGGTGGATCCCGGGGATCCGGCCCGATCTCGCCAGCGAGCTGCCGCTGGAACGGTTCGGCCGCGCGATCGGGGTGCTCAGCGAAGCCTTGCGGCAGGTGCCGGCGCGGGACGCCCCGCACGACTGGCGAGGCGCTCCGCTGCAGATAGATGACGGCCTTTCCGGCCTCGAAGACCTCTGCCTTGAGCTGCGTGCCGCCGGCCTGAGCCCGGAGCAGGCGATGCTGCTGAACACCGCGGCCCAGCGCGTAGCGGAATGGTGGCCAGGAGCGGCCAGCGAGCTGCCGGTCCAGGTCGTGCACGGCGACCCCGGCGCGTCGAACACGCTGGTCGAGGAGCACACCGGCGAGGTCACCGGGCTGCTGGACTTCGAGATCGCCGGCGCGGATTTCCGGGTCCAGGACCTGGTGGCCGGGCTGCTGCAGTCCGGTGCGCTGGACGGGCCGCAGTGGCAGCGCCGCACGGCCGCGCTCGTTCGCGGCAGCTTCTCGGTCCGGCGGCTGGACCACGCCGAGATCCAGGCCCTGCCGGAACTGCTGCTGTGCCGGTCGGTCGGCTCGGTGCTCTGGCGGGCCCGCCGATGGCGCCGCGGGCATGCTCAGCTCGCTGAGGTCACTGCCCGGCTGCGCGAGCTGGACTCGACCGTTCGCTGGCTCGCGACTCACGCCGGGCAGTTCCTGTCCCTGGTGACCTCAATCGGCTAGTGGCATGAACAGGAGCCCGCCAAGTACCGGGTATGCAGATGCCCCCGGTCGGGGAAGGCGGGAGGATCAGCCGGGAGCAATCCGGTCAGCGCATACCCGGACTTCTGCGCGACCCGGCACGATGCGACGTTGTCCTGCTGATGGATGAGCTCAATACGCTGCAGACCCGCGGGCCCGAGGCTCCTGAAAGCCCAGGTCGTCAGCGTCACCACCGCTGCGCTGGCTACACCGCGGCGCCGTGCGGCGGGAGCGGTCCAGTAGCCGACCTCGGCCGAGTCCCGGCCGGCCGCATGGCCCTTCAGTACGACGTTGCCGAGCACGTGATCAGGCGCGGCCGCCGCTTCACACGACAAGACGGCGAAGCTCAGCCGGCCGCCGTCCGTCCAGCCTTGCTGCTGCGCGTCCAGCCAGCGGAAGGCATCCTGTTCCGTCACGATCGGGTTCCTGGCCGACTGGCGCATCACCGGATCGCGGTAGATATCCATCAGGTCCTGGCGGTCCCGGCTGCACCACGGGCGGAGGAGCAGGGCCGGCTGGCGCCCGCACGCGGCGACGTGAAGTACCACCGTCACTGGCAGGGCTCCCCTCTACCCGGACCTGGCGGGCCTAGCGGGCCGCCTAGCTCGCCAGCCGCGAGAACGACGAGCCGCGGCGCTACCGGGCCTTCTCGGCCGGATTGGGAGCCGGCGCCCATGGCGGGCCGCCGGTCACCGGCGGCCGGGGAAGCGTTCCGGCCACGTGCCTGGCCGGATAACGGGCATGGCCGTTGCTCGCGATGCTGGCAGGGGGCATCGTGGCCGTGTTCGCGGACTGCTGGCCCGGCGGTTGCCGGGCCGGCAGCACCGCCGCGGCCCGGGCGATCGCCGCGGCCGCCTGAGCCTGCGCGTCCGCGACTCCGGCCAGCGGATGAGCAGCCCGGGAATGCGCTGGCACGGGCCGGGAACGCGCGGGCACCGGCCGGGGCGGTGCTTGCACGGCTGGCAGCGGGCGGGTGGCATCTTCGGGTGAGCTGCCGTCCGACCTAGGCGCCCGGATCACCGCGACGATCATCACCGCCAGGAGCACCACCAGGAGCGTCACGAAGGTACTGGCGCTATCAGTGGCCATCGCCGGGCTCACGGCCGCCACCCGTACCGATCCAGCGCGTCGGCGGCGAAGCGGCCGACGCTGCTGCGCTCATCCCCCGGCCTGGCCAGCTCGGCGGTCACTACCTCGGCGGTGCACTCCGGGTATCCGCAGTCGCGCAGCACCTCGGCAATGACGGCCGCGCGGCCAAGGTCGACCTCGAACGGCTGGCCGTAGTCGAACCGCTCCTCAGCTAAATCCATGGCCTGCGCGTGCCTGGCTGCTGCCGTGCGCGGCATGGCCTGCGCGGCGACATGCGGCGTCCTTGCGCGTGCTCGCATACGGGCCTCCCGATCCGAGGCGACAATATGATGACGCGCACAACCCAGATATGGTGCACACGGCTCCATGGTTGCTGCCAGCCAGGCAGGCACGCGGTTCCGGCCGCATGCGGCGGCCACCCGGACGGGGCGCACTCTACCAGCACGAATGCCGCGTTATCGCCGGCCGCGAGCGGGCCGGCGAGACTACAGCGCTGGCCTGGCCGCTAACCGGAGATCACGCGTCGGCCGAGCCAGTCGACGATGCGGGTATTTCGCGCCGACGTGTCCCGCTACGGCCGCATCGCCGCTGACCGCCGTGAACACTCGGCATGTGCATCGGCCGGGAGACCACTGCCTCGCACTATGAGGCGGCGCAGACGCTGTGACACCGCCCGGGCGCCTGAGATCGCGCTCTCGATGCCCGCAGAGGAGCCAGGACCCGGGCCGCCGGATGTTGGTTGACGGTCGGCGGCGCCTCTTCGTTTGGGGAGTGGGGCCAGTACACCCGGCGCTGCGCATGCCAGCATCCTTGCTGGCCCGGTCTTGCGGTGGCTGGATGGGTTGTGACGCCCGTACGGGCGCGGGGAAGATGGAGGGCGAGATGAATGAGTTCGAGGTCGTGACGGTTATCGGGCGTCCAGTCGAAGAGGTCTTCGCCGTCGTGCGGGAGGTCACCAAGGCTCCGATCTGGACTCCGGGATTGTCGCAGGTGCGACGGACAAGCGACGGGCCGCTGGGGGTGGGCGCGACGATGGTCTACGAGGGCACGTTCTTGGGCCGGCGTTATGAGTCGCCCGTCGTATGCACGAGTTTCGCCGAGAACAAGCAGTTCGCCACGGTAACAACTGCCGGGCCGTTCCAGCTCGAGGCCGACCAGACGCTCGAGCCGACCGCTACTGGCACCAAGCTGACGATCCGCTACCGGGGAGAGAGCCGCGGCTTCTTCAGGCTCGCCGAGCCGCTTGTTGTCCGGCTGGCCAAAAGGCAGTTCGAGACCGCGGGCGAGAACCTCAAGGCCCTCCTTGAAGAACATGCGCTCTAGCTGTCAATGGTGATCTTCAGCCGCCAGCACGTCCCGGGAACCGTGCAGCTGTGACCTATCCGTGGTCATTCCATGCAGGGCTACCGAAGACGTCAGGTTCTCAGCACTAGCCAGAGCGGACCCCTGTCGGGCCGATCTCGTAACCACCAAGTCCCGCCGAAGATACCCGGCGATGAACACGCGTGGATGCCGGGCTTGTCGGCACCTCGCAGCGCACTGTCATGCCGCTGCGGGCGCGAAGTGCAGGTGTCGGCAATGCGGTTGCTGGCACGAACGTGCGGGCCCGGCCGGTGATCTGGGATGGTTGATGCATGCCTGGTCTGGAGGCGATGTGGCAGGAAGCCGGCGAGGCGCTGCGGCGGTGCCTGGAGCTTGCGCATGAGTCCTTCCTCGCGGGCGGCCTGCCGGTTGGATCCGTAATCGCCAGGAGCAACGGCGAGCTGGTCAGCGAGGGCCGCAACCGTGCCTACGATCCTGCCGGCGGGACTGACCGGCTGCAGCGCACGCCCATTGCGCACGCCGAGATGAACGCGCTCGCCGCCGTTGAAACCGGAACCGGGCTTGGCAGCCTGACCTTGTGGTCTTCGCACCGGCCGTGCCCGATGTGCGCGGCAGCGTGTGCATTCACCGGCGTGGGCAGCGTTTCCTTCATCGCCCCGGACCCATCGGATGACGACAGCTACCAGGACCCCGGCGGGATCGAGACGGAATGGGTCGTCGTCGCCAGCCTGCTGTTTCTCTCCGGGGTGGCCGCTTACTCGGGCCCGTCATCCTCGATGATCACCCGCGCGCGGCAACGCGAGCCGGAGATCGCCGGCCTGATGCGCACGGCTGATGACACGGCCCTGCGGCAGGCGACCCTCCGCGACACTCTCATCCCGGTGTGGCCGCAGATACAGAGGGCAGCACGCGAGCGCCGCAAGCGCAGCGGGCGAGACTCCCCTCGCTAGCAGT
>CAVWLF010000001.1:0-232681 GCA_963755815.1 uncultured Actinomycetes bacterium | reverse complement strand
CGGCCGGCCGGCCGGGCGGCCGAAATTCATCGGGCCATCGCCGCCCGGTAACCACTCGCAGTGCGCCGGATCGCCGGCGGCTCGCCTGCCGGGCCAGTGGTCGGGCCGGTGGCGAGTTAGCGCCGCGGGTGCTTGGCAGCGCCGGCCGTGACCGCCTCGCGATACTGCGCCTGCTCTCTTCGCAGCAGGTCGGGGTTGGTCCCGCGGGCGTGCACCAGGCCGACGGTCAGCAGCTGCAGGGCCACCGCGCCGCCGAGCAGCGAGGTCACGATTCCGGGCAACCGGGCGGCGGGGATCACCAGCTGGCCGGCGCTGACATCCGCCGCCAGGATCCTGCCCTTGGTGTCCTGGCTGACGATGGCCGCGGTACGCAGCCCGATCCGGCGGGCCGCCGTCAGCAGGTCGTGCGCCCCGTCAGCCGCCTGTCCGGCGTCCGGGCCGCCGGTGATGACCACGACCAGAGCGCTGTTCGCGTCGTGCGCGACCAGGTGGCCGTGCAGCGTGTCCTCCACGCCGAGCGCCGTGGTGGGAACCCAGGCGCCCTCGGCGATTTTCAGGGCCAGTTCCCGCGCGGTGGGCCCATCGAGGAGGCTTCCGGCCGAGATAAGGCGCTCGGCGCTACCCAGATCCCGGCCGATTTCCAGCGCACGCGCGCGCATCGTCAACAGCTCGCGCAGGTACCGGGCCAGGTCGGCGGCCGGAAACTCCTCGTCCCGGTAGGCCGCGGCGAGGTAGAACCCGGTCAGCATCGGCGAGGTGTAACCAACCGTGTGACAGTACGACTTGTCCCGCAGCGGGGTCGTCAGCACGACATCGGCGGCGTCCTTCGCCGGCGTGTCACCGGCCGCCGTGATCAGCGCGGTTCTCGCGCCTGCCGCGCGGGCGGCGGCCAGCGCCCGCACCGTCGACTTGGACAGCCCGCCGTGCGAGATCGCGATGCACAGGCCGTTCCGGCGCGGGGCCAGGGCCTGGTCGGCGGACTCGCGCGCCTCCGCCGGGCCGGCCGCGACGGCCGACTCCCCGATCGCGTCATTGAGGATCAGCGCTACCGCGCGCGCACTGTGTCCCGACGTGCCCACCGCCGTCACCACGATCGGCTCGCTCGCGGCGGCCGCCGAGTGCAGCATGCCGACCAGCCGCGGTGCCGAGCTGGCCAGGGACTCGGCCAGCATCTCGGGCAGCGTCGCCTGGGCCTGGATCATGTCTTCCATTACCCAGGGCGGAGCGCTGCGGAGCTCAGGGTAGCTGGCCGGGTCGTACCAGTCAGAAGCGCGCACCTGGACATGATGTCAGGTCAGTCCCGGCCATCCGGCGGCTGGGGCGCGCTGTTCTGATGACCCCGGCTGGCATTTCTGGTGATACCCACCGGCATTGCCGAGATGACTCGCCGCCATGCGGTTCCTCGGCGTACCTCAGCATGGCCGGGATTGACGTCATTCGCAGCGCCCGCCAGCCGCACCCATGCGCCGGGCGCCGGCGCGTGCGCTACGGCGCGAGCCGCCGTTAATCGCTTTGCGTTAGCTGGCGGACCGCGAATGTTGCGAGTCACTTTGACATTAAGGCGCTGAACCTGGACGATTCCGAACATGGCAAAAACTGTGAATGTGGTCATCACTGATGACCTAGACGGATCACCTGATGCTGAGACTGTGACCTTCGGCTTCGATGGCCACAGTTACGAGATCGACCTCGGCAAGAAGAACCGCGCCAAGCTCCAGAAGTCGTTGCAGCCATTTATGGATGCCGGGCGCAAGAGCACTCAGCGCAAGACCGCCAAGGCACCGAGGGCCGCCGGATCGAGAGTTGACCGGGCCGCGGTGCGCGCCTGGGCCGCCGAGCAGGGCCTGAAGGTGTCCGAGCGGGGCCGGATCAGCGCCGAGGTAATGAGCAAATACGACGCTGCGCACTAGGCGCCGCTGCTGATGCTCGTTTCCGGCCGGGTCAGACTGGTGGCGTGACCGGCTGGGTGCTGCATGTGGACCTCGATCAGTTCATCGCGGCCGTCGAACTGCTGCGCCGTCCCGAGTTGCGCGGTCGCCCGATCGTCGTCGGGGGCGACGGCGATCCGGCCAAGCGCGGCGTGGTCAGTACTGCTTCCTACGAGGCACGCGCGCACGGCGTGCATTCCGGGCTCCCCCTGCGCACCGCGGCGCGGCGCTGCCCGGAGGCCGTGTTCCTGCCCGTCGACCGGGGCGTGTACGAAGCGGCCTCGGCGCAGGTCATGGCCGCGCTGCACGAGTTCGACGCGGTCATCGAGGTGATGGGCTGGGACGAGGCGTTCCTGGCCGTGGAGACCGACGATCCGGAGGCCGCGGCCCGGCAGATCGCCGACCGGGTCCGCGCCCGGACCCGGCTCGATTGCACGGTCGGAATCGGCCGGAACAAGCTGCAGGCGAAGCTGGCCACCGGCTTCGGCAAGCCGGCCGGTATCTTCCGGCTGACCGACGACAACTGGTTCGAGGTGCTCGGCGACCTGCCCACCGGGGTGCTGTGGGGAATTGGCGCCAAGACCGCGGCGCGGCTGGCCAAGCTGGATATCGGCACCGTGCGCCAGCTCGCGGCCGCCGACGCCGGCCAGCTGGCCGCGCAGTTCGGCCCGGCGACCGGGCCATGGCTGGTGCAGATCGCGCGCGGACTTGATCCCTCGCCGGTCGATGACACGCCATACCTGGCCCGGTCCAGGAGCCGGGAGATTACCTTCCAGCAGGATCTGCAGGACTGGCCGGAAGTGCGCGATGAGGTCGCGCGGCTGGCCCGGCTCGTGGCGGCCGATGTATCCGGTGACCAGCGGCCGGTGGTCCGCGTCGTGGTGAAAGTGCGGTACGCGCCGTTCCTGACCCGCACCCGCTCCCGTCCGCTGGCCGCCGGAGTCCCGGCCGGAGACGAAGCCGCGCTGGAGCGGGCGGCCCTGGCCGCCCTGGACTTGTTCACCGCGCGGCGCCCGGTCCGGCTGCTGGGCGTCCGCGCCGAGTTCGCGCGCTGAGTTCACCCCGGTGGCCGGGGGAGAGGGCTAGCCGGCTTCGGCATCCGCGGCGGGTTCCGGCCGGATCAGGATCTCGTAGCCGCGGCCGTCGGCCGTCGCCTGGAACTGGCCGATGTTGCGAAAGCCAAGCGAGCTGACGACTCGCTGCGCCCGGATGTTGAAGGTGGCGATCGTGACCCGGAACGCTTCCGGCGCGAATCGCCGGCGGCCGAAGTCCAGACCCGTCGTGATGGCCTCTCGGCCAAGGCCTCGCCCGGTAAGCTCCGGGCGCAGCCCGCCGCCGGTGTCGAGGGCGGACGTGTCATACGTGCCGCCTGGCACCTGGCCATCGGCGCCGAAGGATCGGAAGCCGATCAGCGTCCCTTCGTCCAACAGAGCGAAGTAACCGCTGTCTGGATGCACGAGGAAAGCCGGGTCGGCTCCGGTCATGTCGTAGCAGTCATACGGTGCCGCGTACCGCCAAGTGACGATATCGGCCGCGTAGGCCCCGGTCATGCCCGCGATGCGCACGCGGCTATTGAACTCCGGCCAGCTGTCCCGGGTCGAGCGAATCCGTCCCCCCGGGGCCGGTCCGCCTGGCGCTCAGCATTCGGTGCCGCCGGGCCCCGCGGATAACCGCTGATTCTGTTTACCAGAGGATCTGCAGGTCGAGAGCGAACCACCAATTCTCGACGTAGCGCAGGTCGAGCCGGACGGTTTTCTCCCACGGCAAGTCCGACCTTCCGCTGACCTGCCACAGGCCCAGTAAGCCCGGGCGTGACAGCGAGCCTGCGGCGCATCAGGTCGCCGTAGCTTGCGATCTCCTGTGGCAGCGCTGGCCTGGGCCCGACCAGGGACATGTTTTCGAGTAGCGCGTTGAGCAGCTGCGGAAGCTCATCAATCGAGCAGCGGCGCAGCCATCCGCCGGGCGGGTAATCCGCGGATCCCGGCGGATCTTAAAGAGCACGTCGTCAGTTTCGTTGCGCTCGGCCAGCAGCGGCTTCCACTGTTCCGCGTCCACGAACATGGTCCGGAATTTGTAGAGCGTGAAGGGCCGGCTGTTCTTGCTGACCTGGTCTGCCGGAAGAATACCGGCCCCCGGTCGGCTAGCCAGATCATCAGCGCGGTGGCGACGCCCTGGCCGGGCCGATGGCAAATAAGAATGCTATTTCGCCAGCTATTCCGGCTTGAGCGCCATTAGTCTAATTGTCGGCTGCGGCTGCGGCCGGTTCTGGTGCTGGCTGGCGGTCGCCGCGGCTGGTCATGGGCGGCGGCGGCCGTCGGCCGGCCCGCGGCCGGTGATCGCCGCCGCGTGCCCCGGCGGCGATCGCGAGAACGGCGCCCGGGCGGGGCCTCCGCAACCGAATCGTGGGCCAACGCGGGTCGCTGGCTGAAAGGATGATCTGCGTGTCCAACACCCAGCGCCCGAGACGGAGCAACCGGCCACCGCACCTCACGCTGGTCTCCAGCGGTCCGGGGGCCGGGGTATCGGAGCTGGCCGAGTTCCGCGAGCACCTGGCCATCGCCGGGGCACCCGCGGAGGTGCTGCAGGTGCTTGACAGTGCCAGCGACGTAGCCGAAGCAATGCAGCGCCTGGCGGATGCCGGCCTGCTGCCGGGCCCGGAAGACTCCGTGGCCGGGCTGCTGGCCGGCTGGCAGCCGCTGCTCGAGCCGGGCTGCGACGCGCTGAATGCGGAGCTTTGCGGCACTGAGTTCCTCGGCATGGTGCGCGGCGCGGCTCCGGCCGAGGCCGGGTTGCCGGAGCTGCTCATCGAGCTGATTGGCCAGGTCAGGGAGTACGGCGGAGCGGAGGCACTGGCCATGCTGCGGGTGCTGGCCGTCGTCGGCCCGCCCGCGGTGCGGCCAGCGGCCACCCGCGCCGCTGACGCCCTGGCCGATAGCGGGTTCACCGACTGCGCGTGGGCCCGCGGCCTGGGCGCGCCGCGAGTCGGCCGCTGCTTCGGCTATGCGGACGCCTTCGGCGCCCAGGAGTCGATGGCGGTGACCTTCGCCTACGGGCGCAAGGCGCACGCCGTCGTGGTGCTCATCGATCACGGCCTCGGCGGCGGCATTAAGGACTGTTTCCTGTCCGACCGCCCCGACCGGATCCGGGCTAAGTACCAGCAGGCCGCTCGGGGGTTCGGCCTCGATTTCCGCGATTATCAGCCGTCCGAGGCCGGGGCGATCCTCAGCCAGGCGCTGCGCATGCCGCCCTGCCCGGCGGAGCCCGATCAGATCGAGGATGTCAGGAATCACCTGGACTTGCTGCGGGCCCGGGTGGAGCTCCTGGTCGCGGGCGGCCGGGCCGGGACGGTCTGCGATGGGCGCCGTGATGGGCGTCGCAGCGGGCCGGCCGGCGATGCGCGCCGCGGCAGGCCGGCCAGGCGAGGTGGCGCGGGGCTGCGCGCGGCGGGCGGCGTCCCGGCCGTCCACCGGTTGAAGATCACCTTGCGCGGTGCGAAGCCGCCTATCTGGCGCCGTCTTGAGGTCCCGTCCGGCAGTACCCTGCTCCAGTTGCACCATGCCGTCCTGGCCGCGTTTGGCTGGGAAGGCAGTCATCTCTGGGTTTTCGAGACCTCAGCCGGTGAGTACGGCAACGGCGGCCGCGAGCTCGGGCATCGCAGCGCGGCATCGGCGAAGGTGGCCGACGTCGCCGGGGTCACCGGCGACCGGATCCGGTACACCTACGACTTCGGCGATGACTGGCAGCATGACATCGCCGTCGAGGACGTGCGGCCGGCCGAGCCTGGCACGGCGTACCCGCGATGTACGGCCGGCCGCCGGGCCTGCCCGCCCGAGGACTGCGGCGGCGTCTGGGGGTACCGGGACCTGCTGGAGATCCTGGCCGATCCGCGCCATCCGGATCATCCAGACCGGCTGGAGTGGCTGGGCCTGACCGCGGCGGCCGAGTTTGATCCGGCGCACTTCGATCTGGCCGAGGTCAGCGCGGCGCTGTCCGGGCTCGCCCGGGTGCTGCGGAAACGCTGACCAGCCGCGCCGGGCACCCGGCTAACCCATGGACTTGGCGCCGTCTATGGACTCGCGGAAGATGTCGGCGTGACCCGCGTGCTGCGCTGTCTCCGCGATCACATGCAGCAGGACGCGCCGCGCCGACCAGCGCGCGCCCGGCTCGAACCAGGGGGCCTCGGGCAGCGCGTGGGAGCCGTCCAGATCCGGCAGCGTGGCCACCAGCTCATCGGTCCGGCGCGCTACCTCCTCGTACCCGTCCAGCAGCCCGGCCAGCGTCTCCCCGTCCAGCATTCGGAATCCGGCGGCCCGGTCCTCCCTGCCCGCCGCGTCGCGCATCGCCGCGGCACCTCCGACGATGAAGCTCGCCCAGCCCTTCTCGGTGGCCGAGACGTGCTTGATCAGGCCGCCGAGGCAGAGCTCGCTCACGGTGGTGCGCTGCGCGGCCTGCTCATTGGTGAGGCCGCGCACGGTGCCCCGCAGCAGCGCCCGGTGCCGGGCCAGCGTTTCCAGCAGGTCCGCGCGCTCGCCAGCGGCGGTTTTCCCCGCTTCGATACTGGTCATGCAGGCTGCCTCCCAGATGCGCGGTCAGGCAGCACAGTACGGACAGGGTCTGACAGCCGGCTCGGCGTCAATACGGGGTGAGGACGCAGAACTCGTTGCCCTCCGGGTCGGCGAGGCACGTCCACGGCACGTCGCCCTGGCCGACGTCGATGTCGGTGGCGCCGAGAGCCCGCAGTCGGCCTGTATCCGCCTCTTGATCGTCACCGGAGTACGGCCGGAGGTCGAGATGGATGCGCGGCCGAGCTGCCCGGTTCCACCCGGTCTTCACGTCGGGCGTGCGGACGAACTCCAGATAAGGGCCGACGCCCTTGGCGGAGCGCAGCACCGCGTGATCGTCGGTTACCTCGTGCAGGGTCCAGTCCATCGCCTCGTCCCAGAACCGGGCCATGGCCCGCGGGTCCGCGCAGTCGACCACCACCGCGGCCATCGGTCCGGTGTCCCGGTAGACCGGTCGAGGCTCCAGCACGCAGAACTCGTTGCCCTCCGGATCGGCCAGGACCGTCCATGGCACGTCGCCCCGGCCCGCGTCGGCGGGTGTTGCGCCAAGTTCCTGCAGGCGCGCGACCAGGTCCGCCTGATGGGCGGCGGAGGTCGTGGCGAGCTCGATGCGCACGCGGTTCTTCACCGTCTTGGGCTGCGGGTCGGCAACGACGTCGATGCAGACGGCAGCAGCGTCGGGATAGACGAAGCCCACGGGCTCGAGGTTGGTCACGCCGGGTTCCTCGCTGTCAACACCCCAGCCGAGCGCCTCCGCCCAGAACCGGCCGAGCGCCGAGTCATCCCGAGCCTTCATATGAATCTGAACAAGTCGCGTCGCCATTGGCAGTCAGGGGCGCGGTGCCGTTGAAGGCTCGTTTCCCCCCATTCCCCCTTTCAAGTGATGTGGGGCGCCGGCGAGGTACCCGTGGACGTGCGCCGGGCCAGGCTGACCGACGCCATCGCATCGTCGAGCAGGCGGGCGATCTGGTGCCGCGGCAGGTCGATCAGGCGCGTGTCGAGCGCGTCGCCCGGGCGGGCCCCGGCCTCGACCGCGGCCCGTGCCTCTCGCTTGGTGAGCGGGGCGCCGCCGAGTTCACGGCTGGCCTCGATCAGTCCTTCGCGCCACACGTTTCCGGCCTTGCCATGGGCCCGGAGCAGCATCCGCCGGGCCAGCCTCCCCGGCGGGTCGAGGAGCTGAGCGTCGGTCGCCTCGGCCAGGACTATCGCGTGCCGGGCGTCCGGCTGACTGCGCAGGAAGCGCAGCCCGTACTTCGGCCGCAGCAACGCGGCGAGCGACGTCTGGGCCGCCTCGCTGGCCAGGTCGGGATGGCCGTTGGGCACCAGCGCCACCACGCGCGGGGAGTTCGCGGCCAGCAAGGCCCGCAGCAGCCAGGGGCCGGGGTCATCCGAGAGGTCCGCTACCAGCGCGGATTCTCCTCCCGTGGCCATGCTGGGCGGGATTCCTCCCGACAGCAGGGTCCCGAGCCGGAGCCTGGCCGCCTTTTCCCCGGCACCGCCCCACGCGCTGCCGACCACGACCCGGACCGGAAATCCCGCCTCGGCGGTCAGCTTCAGCACCGCCGGGGGAATTGCCCCGAACGGGTCCGGCTCCTTCTCCACGGCCTGCGGGCCGCGGGTATAGATGCCCGCCGCGGCATCAGTGCCGGGGCGGTCCAGAACCCGCCAGGTCCGCGCGGTCGGCCGCCACGCATACAGCGAGCTGGAGCTGCCCACCGCCTGCGCCCCGTCGTAGCGGTTGAATCGCGGCAGCACCGCCTCGTAGGCCAGGCCAAGGCGGTGCGCGGCCGACTGTACCGCGAACCCCAGGCCCGGATGGAGATCGCTGAAGCCGTAGGCGACGATGAGGCGGCCCTGGTCACGGTTGCCCAGGCCCTGCAGTCCTCGGGCGGCGAACAGCTCCACTCCCTCGGGCGTGTAGGGCGGATCGGTGAAAACCAGGTCCGCGCAGCCGGCCGCCCGCTCCGGCAGGCCGAACCGGAGGTCGCCAGCCAGGCAGCGCACGCCGATCCCCAGCTGGCTAGCGCGATCGTCGATGAACTCAAGGGTCGCCTCGTCGATGTCGACCACGACCAGGTCCGTGCCCGGGCTCACCTGACCCACGGCCAGCGAGGTGAGATCGTGATCGCCCACGAACAGCAGGACGGTGCCGGCCAGGTCATAGGTACTGTCCAGCCAGAGCGTCCGGCGGACCACGGTTTCCGGCGTGGCCGGCACGTGATCGAGGTCGGTCCGGGCGCGGGGTGCCTCGGCGGCCAGGGCGGCCATGACGGTCACGATCGGTGCCGCCTCGGCGAGCCGGCCCGCTAGCGGGTCCGCGAGCTCGGTGCGGGCCAACTGGTCGTAGCCAAACCGCTGACGATAAGCAGGGACCCGGTCGGGCTGGATCGCGGCCTGGCCGGCGTCCAGGATCAGATCGCCGGCCGCGGCGGACAGGACGGCCTGAACGGTCTGCCGGGGCAGCGCGCTGCGCTCGACCAGGGCGGCCAGGTCCAGCTGTTCCTCGGTCAGCAGGCCGATCAGGTAACGCAGCCGCCGGCTGTCGGGCCGGTGCCGCGCGACTAGGTCCGCGAGGACGGATATCGGCTCCGCGGAAGCGGCGTCGCTGCCTGCTGATTCATCGGCGGCCATCCGGCCAGTCTCGCATCCAGCCCACGGCGCGGAGGCCCTGGCCCGACCCGCGGATTGTGCCCAGGACTGAACTCCGCGCCCTCGTCCGCCGGTGCCATCGCAGCGCCGCGCGCCGCGCTCGAGCTCCCGGCCGAACTGCATGAATGACGGCCGGAGCCGTAAGGCACAATCGGAAGATGGAGAAACCGAAGATCGTTTCCGCGGAGGAGTGGCAGCGGGCCCGCGGTGAGCTGCTCACGGCCGAGAAGGAAGCCACTCGCGCCCTGGACGCAATCGCCGCGCGCCGCCGCCGCCTGCCCATGGTCAGGTTCGCTGCCGAGTACTCCTTCAGCACGCCCGATGGCACGAAGACGCTGCTCGACCTGTTCGACGGCCGCCAGCAGCTGGTCGTCTACCAGTTCATGGACAATGGACCGGACGACTACTGCCCGGGCTGCACCATGTTCACCAGCAGCGTTCCCGCGGCCACCCCGGGCCAGCTGGCCGGGATGGACGTCACCTGGGTCACCGTGTCGAACATGCCGCTCGCCCAGATCGAGGCGTACAAGGCGCGGAAGGGCTGGACGGTGCCGTTCGTGTCCTCACGCGGCACGTCGTTCGCGGACGACTGCGGTGCCGGTGACGGCTTCATGCTCAGCGTGTTCCTGCGCGACGGTGACCAGGTCTACCGCACCTACAGCACCACGGCCCGCGGCGTTGACCGGCTCGTCTTCGTCAACAGCATCCTTGACCTCACCCCGTACGGCCGGCAGGAGGACTGGGAGGACTCCCCGCCCGGCTGGCCGCAGCAACCCACCTACGGATAACTGAGCCGCACCAGGCGGCTCGCGCCGACCCCGGCGTCCTGCCTGCGGCCGGGCCGGACTTCGAGAGCCAACCTATGGTTGTCAATGTCAACTCCCTGTTGTCAGGGTGATCAGTGCCCGGCTGCCCGCCGGCCACGACCCGCCGGGCCAGGATGAGGTCGTTGCGGATGGCAGGCTAGGTCCCGACCACCATCCCCAACCCGGGAACGGGGAACGAAATGGCACTGCCGGACCGCCTACGCGACGACGTACGCGAACTCGAGGGCGACATCATCCGCCTCAGGCATCAGCTGCACCGCAGGCCCGAGATAGGACTGCAGCTCCCCGAGACGCAGCAGGCAGTCCTCGGCGCGCTCAGCGGCCTGCCGCTGGAGATCTCCGCGGGCACGTCCTGCACGTCGGTGACCGCGGTACTGCGCGGCACGGCCTCAGCCACGGGCACGGGCAGCGGGCCCGCCCCGGCGGTGCTGCTGCGCGGCGACATGGACGCGCTTCCGGTGCGCGAGCCGGCCGCGGAGTTCAGCAGCACCATCGACGGCGCGATGCACGCCTGCGGCCACGACCTGCACGTCGCGATGCTGGCGGGGGCAGCGCGGCTGCTCAGCGCCCACCGCGACGCGCTGCGCGGAGACGTGGTCTTCATGTTCCAGCCCGGTGAGGAGGGATACGACGGAGCGGGACGGATGCTCGCCGAAGGCGTGCTGGAGGCGGCCGGGCCCCGAGTGCAGCGAGCGTACGGCATGCATGTCATTGCCGGAAATCTCGCCCGTGGCCAGTTCACCACCCGCCCCGGCACCATGATGGCCTCCAGCGACGGCCTGGCCGTGACGGTGACCGGCACCGGGGGGCACGGATCCGCGCCGCACCGCGCGAGGGACCCGATCAGCGTGGCGGCCGAGATGATCGCCTCCCTGCAGACGATGGTCACCCGGCAGTTCGACATCTTCGACCCCGTGGTGGTGACCGTGGGCAGCTTCCACGCGGGCACTAAGCGCAACATCATCCCGGAGCAGGCCACCTTCGACGCCACCGTCCGGACCTTCTCGCCCGCCGCGCGGGAGCGCATTGCGACCGCCTCGGTGCGGTTGTGCCAGGCGATCGCGGCGGCGCATGGCCTGGAGGCCGACGTCCGGTTCACCACCGAGTACCCGGTGACAGCCAATGACCCCGTCCAGGCCGAGTTCGCCGCCGGAGTGGTCGCGGACGTCTTCGGGGCGGACCGGTTCACCCCGATGCGCACTCCTGACGCGGGCGCCGAGGACTTCTCCCGCGTCCTGGAGGAGGTACCCGGCTGCTACCTGTTCCTTGGCGCATGCCCGCAGGATGACTGCGAGGGCGCGGCGGACAACCACAGCCCGCTAGCGCAGTTCGATGACTCGGTGCTGGCCGACGGCTGCCTGCTGCACGCGAACCTGGCCATCCGCGCGCTCCAGGGCATCTCCTGACGCCGTCGGCCCGGTCGGCCGGCCCGGTGCCGTCAGCCACCTGGCCAGCCGGCTGGCGGACCCGGCCACGGTCCGGGCTGCGGCCGTGCTTCCAGCACGATGCCCTCGCGTTCCACCCGAAGGCTGCCCGGCTGTTCTCCCTCTGGCAGCGCCGCCGCAGCGAATCGCAGGCCGAAGCGCGCGATCGGCGGCGACAGTGCCAGCGTGATCTCCGATCCGTGATCGGTCGTCGCGATCACCCGATCCACGATCGGCGACATGCGCGCCATCACAAAATACGGCAGGTCGTCTGTCTTTCCGCGCCACTCGTTGACCAGCGAGTCACGGTACAGTTTCGGCCCGCCGAACCCCGAACCCGCGACTCGCCGATCCCCTCGATAGACATGCAGCATCGTCGAGAGATCCTGGTCGTCCCCGGCAACGACAACGACCCATCGCAGCTCGTCCCCGACGGTGCCGGACAGGACTTCGACGGTGTCACCCGGCGGCTCAGGCACGCCCGCCTCCGGTCAGCGCCCCTTCGGCCAGCGTGCCTTCGGCCGGTGCCGCGTCGGTTAGCGCCGCATCGAGCAGCGCCGCGGCGGCCGCGCGCGCCGCGGCGGCGGCACCAGGGTCCCGGTCCATCCGCGCCGTGACCGTCGCCCCGTCGTAAAGCAGCGCAAGCTGCCTGGCCAGGCGCCCGGGCGCGGGCACGCCCGCGGCCCGCCCGAGTTCGACGAACAGCGACCGGACCCAGGCCCGGAACTCGTCGGAGACCTCCTCGATGGCGCTGCCGGGGCGGGCCTCCGCACTGGCGTTCATGAACGCGCAGCCGCGGAAACCCGGCTCCGCGAACGACTCGCCGAGCACGTCGAATACCCCCAGCAGGCGATCCCTGGGTGTCTCGTAGCGCGCGAGCGTCCGGGTGATGCGCTCCTGCCGGGCCGCGTGCCGGGCGGTGAGATAGCACCGGATGAGCTCGTCCTTGCTGCCGAAGACGCTGTAGAGGGTGGCCTTGGCCACCCCGGCCCGCGCGATTACCCGGTCGATGCCGACAGTGTGCACGCCCTCTTCGTAAAACAGCTCGTCGGCGGCGGCCAGCAGCCGCTCGCGGGCGGACCGCCGATCCGTGGTCTTGGTGGACATGGCTTGACAATAACAGACAGGTCTGTCTAGTGTCGACAGCACAGACAGACCCTTCTGTTCGATCACCTCGGATCCGGAGTAGGAATGCCCCCCGTTCAGCAGATCGACATCGGCCTCCGCTCCCCGAAGGCGACCGGGCCCGGCCGGCCAACCGGCCCGCGCACCCGGCCCCGGCGCCTCTCGCACCCGGCCGCCTTCGTCGCGGTCACCGCGATCTTCGTGCTGTTCGCCGCCGCATCGAGCGCGCCGTCGCCGCTGTACGTCGTCTACCAGCAGGAGTGGGGTTTCTCCGCCACGACGCTCACGGTGGTATTTGCCGTCTACGTCTTCGGCCTGATCTTGTCGCTGCTGGTGCTGGGGGCGCTGTCCGATCATGTCGGCCGCCGCCCCGTGCTGGCCGCGGCGATCGCGCTGGAAGCCGTGGCGCTCGTGCTGTTCATCACCGCGGGCGACGTCACGCTCCTGCTCCTGGCCCGCCTCGTGCAAGGCGTCGCGACCGGCGCCGCCCTGACCACGCTCGCGGCCACCGTGGCCGACCTGAACCCGCCGCACTCGCCCGGCCGGGCCGGGGTCGTCAACGGCGTCGCGCCGACCAGCGGGCTGGCGCTGGGAGCGCTTGGCTGCGGTGCGCTCGTGCAGTTCGCGCCCGCGCCCACGCACCTCGTCTACGCGCTGCTGCTCGGCGGGATGGTGCTGGCCTGCCTCATCGTGGCCGCCGTGCCCGAGACCTCGGCCCGCCGCCCGGGCGGCCTGGCCTCGCTGGCCCCCCGGCTCGGCGTCCCCGCCCGCCTCCGCCCCGAGGCCTATGCGCTGGTCCCGATACTCGTGGCCAGCTGGGCGCTCGGCGGGCTCTACCTCTCCCTCGGGCCCTCGGTCGCGGTCAGCATCTTCGGCCTGGGCAGCCACCTCATCGGCGGGCTGGTCGTCACGCTCCTGTGCGGGACCGGCGCCATGACCGCGTTCGCGGTCCGGGCCTGGCCAGCTGACCGGGTCCTGCGCACCGGTGCCGTCCTGCTCACCACCGGGACGGCGCTGACGCTGGCTGGCGTGCAGCTCCATGCCGTGGTACTGGCCGCGCGCCGGGACGGCCATCGCCGGCGTCGGCTTCGGCGCATCCGTGCTCGCCTGCTTCGGGACGCTGGCGCGGCTGGCCGCGCCAGCCGAGCGCGGCGAGCTGTTCGCGGTCGCTTACGTGCTCGCCTACCTGGCCTTCAGCCTGCCCGCGGTCGCGGCCGGCTTCGCCAGCACGGCGGTCGGCCTGCACGCCACCGCAGTGGCCTACAGCCTCGGCGTCGTCGCCCTCGGCCTTACCGCGCTAGCCGCCCAGCGCGGGCGCCGCGCCGCCCTACCCGAGCCGCGGTGAGCTGCGGGTTCGGTCAGCACCCGTCGTAGTCCGTCCAGTTCGACGCGCCACCTGCGGCGATGGCGTTGTCGAAGATCTGATCCTGGTAAGCGGGACCGGCGGAGCCGTATGCGCTGGCCGCGCCGCCATAGTGTTCCCAGGTGCCGAGCAGGAACTGGTACGCCCCGCCGCCGTTACCGGGTCCCCAGGCGTAGCTGCCGCCCTCTTCCGCGTTGCGGATGCAGACCCCGAGCGCTGAGCTGGCGGCATTACCGCCGCCGGTGGATGGCGGCGGGGCCGGGGTGGCGGTCGGCGTCGGGGCCGGGGTGGCGGTCGGCGTCGGCTGCGCCGCCGCCCGCTGGGCCGCCTTCTGCCGCGCGGCGGCGAGCGCCGCGCGGTGCTTCTGCCGGGCGATGGTGCTAGCGCGCTGGGCCGTGCGGGTCTCCACCGAGGCGACGGCATGGTGAACAGTGGCCGTCACCTGGTTGTCGGCGAGGCCTGACCCGGCACTCGTCACCCCAACCGGGTGACGGGAGGGCGCGGCCGTCGCGGATCCGCCATGCAGGAATACGAAAGCCGCAGCCACGCCTCCAAGCGTTGCTACGGCCGCTACGACCGCCCTCAGCTTGTTGACCGGCGCCTTGGGCTTGGCATGACGGGATGCTGCGGGCATCACCCTCCTGACCGCGAACCTTCGCGTTCGCCCGGCGAGCTGACGCCACTCGGCGTCAGGTGGCACGGGGAACGCCTGTCCTGGGGAAACCTACTGGAGCCACGCGGGAAGCGTGGGGAAACTCAGGAATAAGGCGCTGACCAGGCGAAGGCTCTGGTAATGGCCGATAGCTCCCGCCCGGCAACGCTGCGGACGCAGTAGCAACCCGGCTCCGCCGCGTAATCCTGAGCAGATTGATCATCAAGTTAGCCCGGCCGGGACACTCAGCCGGGCTGTTCCCGCGGCAGGGCAAGTCCGCGCTGGTAGGCGAAGGCAACCGCCTGGGCGCGGTCGCGTGCGTCAATCTTGGCCAGCAGGTGGTTGATGTGGCTCTTAACGGTGCCTTCGCTGACGACGAGGTGCTCCGCGATCTCGCCGTTCGACATGCCGGTGGCGATCAGGGACAGTACCTCGGCTTCCCGGGGAGTGAGGCCCGCGGGAAGAGGCGAGATCGATCGCCGGGCCTGGGCCGGCGATAGCGCAGCGATGGCGTCGACCACGTGATGCTGAACGGCGGGGTCTATGACCGCATGGTTATCGAGGACTTGCCTGAGGGCGTGGCGGATCTCCGCCCCGCCCGCGTCTTTGGTCAGGTAGCCGCGGGCGCCAGCCCGCAGGGCGTCTATCACGGAACGGTCATCCGCGTAGGTGGTAAGTATGACGACCTTGGTCTCCGGTACGCGCTCACCCAGCAGGCGGGTGGCCTCGACGCCATCGCAGCGGGGCATGCGCAGATCCATGAGAACGATGTCGGGGAGCAGTTCAGCGGCTAGGGCGACGGCCTCGTCACCATCAGCGGCGGAGCCCACGACCTCGACATCAGGCAGCAGGCCCAGCACCATCGCCAGTCCCTCACGGACCACTCGCTGGTCGTCAGCGATGAGAACACGCATCGGCTGGCTCATGCCGGCACCCGCAACTCCACCCGGAAGCCGTCGCGTGTCGTCGCCGTGGTGAGTTCGCCGCCGAGCAACTCGGCCCGCTCGCGCATCCCGGTCAGGCCGTAGCCGCGACCGTCGGTGGCCGCCCGCGGCGGTTCAGAGTGCGGCGCGAAATCCTCGACGGTCAGGCGAGTGCCGCGAGGCTCATAGCCGAGGTGCACCTCGACCCGTTCCGGACAGGCGTGCTTGGTGATGTTCGTCAGGGCTTCTTGCGTTACCCGGTACACCGCGAGCCGGGCCTGCGACGGGAGTTCGTATTCCTGGCCGGACACCGTGAACTGGCACGGGACGCCGCTGAACTGCTGGAACTGCGCGGCCAGGCTGGCCAGGCGCTCGGGCCCGGGCAGTTCGTCGTCGCGCTGCATCCCGATCGCCCGGCGGGCCTCGTCGAGCCCGGACTTGCCCAGGTGGTGGGCCCGCTCGATGATTCCCGGCAGCCGGGGATCGCCGGGGTCATCGGCCGCGAGCATCCGGCGCCTTCCAGCTGGAGCATGAGCCCGGACAGGGAATGGGCGAGCACGTCATGCATTTCCCTGGCCAGCCGCTGGCGTTCGGCCAGTCCGGCCGCCCGTGCCTGCGCCGCCCGGGTGCCCTCCAGCTCGATCAGGAGCCGTTCGGCCTGGTCGTTAGCCTGCCCGAGCGTGCAGACGTCACGCCCGGGAAGCCCACGATTGCGATGGCGCTTAGCAGCGCCAGGGTCGGCGAGTGTGGCTGAAGGCCACCGCGACCGCCGCCAGGCAGGTGATGCCGACGATGGACAACGCGACCGGGAAGCGATCCGGCACCCGCGGGGCGAGCAGCACGAGGCCCGCCAGGAGCCCGGCCAGGCCCGGTCCGTCGGGTTGCAGTCCCATCAGCAGTGCCGAACTGGCCACTAGCACCACGGCGAACACGATGCGGACTGCCACCCGCCGGTAACGGGCCGTCAGCGCGTCCAGCGCGCCCAGCGTGAACCCGCCACCGCGAGAACGGCGACCACGTCACGGCCGGGATCCCCGGGTTCCGGCCGCTGCTGAACGTGACCGCTACACCACCACGAACAGGGGCGGAGCGAGGCGGCGCATCCACCGGAGGGCTGCCTCCTGCTGGGCCCGCGCCCGGCGCAGCGTGGCCAGGGCCGGGCTGCCCGCGAGGTCTGTGCTCATCTGACGAACCCTACGGCGGGCTGGCCGCGGCGGCATCAGTTCCAGGCTGCACGGCCTGGTCTAACGCAGGGTGGATACGCCTCCACCCGGGGTTACAGCGTGGCGGAGTGGCAAATGTGCAACCCCGCGCCGACGACATGCCGTCCTCGCGTCTTGCAGACTTGCAGGTCAGCCCGGCAACGCCAAGGATCCGTGCTGCTGCTTCCTCCTGCCGCCGTCTGGAGAATCTCATGACCGTCCAGAGCCGCTGGGCCGTGGAGACCCACGGGCTCACCAAGCGCTTCGGGGCGAATACTGCCGTGAACGGCGTCGAGCTCCTGGTCCCCCGGGGATCCGCGTTCGGCTACCTCGGCCCCAACGGCGCCGGCAAGACCACGCTTATCCGGGTGCTGCTGGGATTGACGCATGCTGACGCTGGCACGATGTCCCTGCTCGGGTACCCGGTCCCGCGGCATCGCGACGCGGCACTCGCCCGTATCGGCGCCATCGTCGACGTGCCCCGGTTCCACGGCCATCTGACCGGCAGGCAGAACCTGCGGCTCATCGCCGCCGCACGCGAGCCGGCCGCGGGGACCGCATCGGGCCAGCCCTGGAGCGAGTCGGCCTGGCTCACCGCGCCGACGACCGGGTTTCGAAGTACTCGATGGGCATGCGCCAGCGACTGGGCGTCGGCGCCTGCCTGCTCGGAGACCCGCAGCTGCTCATTCTGGACGAGCCGATGAACGGACTCGACCCCGCCGGGATAGCCGGGATTCGCGACATGATCCTCTCGCTGGTGGCCGAGGGCCGCACGGTCGTGCTGTCGTCCCACCTCCTGGACGAGGTCGAACGGACCTGTGACGCGGACGCCATCGTTGATCGCGGCAGCATAGCCGGCAGGGTCCGATCTGCAAGTTGCTGGCGGGGGCGTCGGCTCGCGCTTCAGGTCGAATGCTCCGAACCCGGCCGGGCCAGCGCCCTGCTGGCGGGCAACGCGCTCGGCGCCACTCCCGGTGCCCGCATCGAGACCGTGCCGTCGGCACTGGGCCTGGAGATCACGCTGCCCGGGGGCACCGGACGCGACGTGATCGCCGAAGTCAACCGCGTTCTCGTCGCAGGCGGAATCTCCGTCTACCGGCTTCAGCCGGTCCGGACCTCGCTGGAATCGTGGTTCCTTCAGGTCAAAGCAGCTGAGAGGTCTCCGAATGACGATCACGCCGCCAGCGGCCCGCCCGCGCCCAGCCAGTCGCTGCCCGGCCAGACTACGCCCGCCGATCACTCGCGCGACCGCCGGGGATCCCCGGTACCCACCTGCCGGCATGATCACCAGCAAGGTCATGGAGCTGCGAAAACGGCACGGCCTCATGACCGCCCTCATCGTGCTGAACATCGGGTTCCCGGCGTTGTTCATGCTCATCCGGCTGCTGCTGCACGCGTTCGCGCCGCGAGCCAACCAGCCCGCCGGCAACGACCTGATCTTCAAGATCCTGGTCGCCGGCTTCATACCCACCTTCGGCTTCATCATGGCGGCCACGGTGGGCTGCACGGCCGGATCGCGCGACCTCACCGAAGGTATGTTCCGGCACCTAGTGGTGACCGGCCGGTCCCGGCTGGCGCTCTACCTGGCCCGGATCCCCGCCGGGCTGGCGATTGTCGTGCCGATGGTCGCGATCGGCTACACGATCGTCTGCGCGGTCAGCGTCTTCGCCGCACCGGCCTTCATCGATGACTCGAACGTGAACATACCTCCCGGCCTGTCCCGCACGGGCTTCGAGAACTGGGCCGCCAGCCACGCCGAGCCGGTCATCTGCTCCCTCTACAACGGGCAAGTTCCGGCGAATGTCTCGTGCGCCGGGGTGCCTGGCCTGTCGAAGTCAGCCGTCACCCCCGGCCAGCCCGCGCCCGCCGCGGTGGAAGCCCTGGCCGTCAGGGTTGCCAGGCAGGGCTACTCCGGCTACACCAGCATTTTCCGCTACCCGCCGAACTCCCTCATGATCGAGGCCGGGCTGTGGATCGAACTCGATGCGACCGTCGGATTCATCCTCGGGCTCGGGCTCGCCTCGCTGATGGGGCAGCGAACCGGCCCGGTAATCCTGATCATCGTCTTCCAGATAATCCTGATGCCGATCCTGATCGGGGTGGCCATTCCCCATCTGCAGGACCTGCAGCGCGCGGTCGTCGGGCTGGCCGTGGCGCGCCTGGAGCCTTCCGGGCTGCCGGTGGCCGCCGGGCTGCCGGGGGTAACCGGAGGCGTCGGGGGACCCGGCAACACACTGCTGCCCGAGTCGGCCACCCAGGCCGTCTGCGTCGTCATCGCCTGGCTGGCGGGCTGGTCGATCCTCGGCGCGTGGCGGATGATGACCAGGGACGCCTGAGCGGGGGCGCCGCAGCGATGGTAAATCAATGGCATGAGAACTGCCATCGATTCTGCCGGCCGGGTTGTCATCCCCAAGGCGCTCCGGGACGCTCTCGGGCTGACGGCAGGTCAGCCGCTGGAGATAGCCGAACGGGACGGACGGCTGGAGATCGTGCCGGTTACGACGCCGATGCGCCTGGTGGATGAGGGCGACGGTGTGGCTGCCGTCGCCGACGCCGACATGCCCGTGCTGACCGCCGACATGGTGCGGGACACGCTGGAGCGCACCCGCCGATGAAGGCTGTCGGCAGATCCTCGGCGGCCCGGCCTACGATACCTTGATCGCTTTCACTGCGGCCGAGCATCAAGCCGCGCTGCTCAGTCTTGACCAGCGGGCTACCGCAACCTACGAAGCAGTCGGTGCCACGGTCGAGCAACTCGTTCCCTGACTACCGCCCGCGGGCGCTCTCCGGTCCCTGGATCAGCGGATCAGTATGGAGGTCCCAGCATGACGCGGTCGGCCCTAACCGCGGACCTGGCCGCCCGGGCGGTGGCCGCGTGCCCCGGCCTGAGGATTACCGGGGTTATGCACCGCACGGGCAAGAGCGTACTGTTCACCGGCACGCGGCAAGGCCACTCCGTGGTGGCCAAGGTGCTGACCGACGAGGCTCCGTTCTGGCGCGAGAAGTTCGGCCGTGAGGCCGCCGCCTACCGGGCGTTCACCGCCGGCCCGCCGCCCTTCGCGGTGCCTCCGCTGCATGCCGCCAGCACCGCGGCAGGCGTGCTCGTCACCGGCCGCGCGGCTGGTCGCCCGGCCGCCGACGGGCGTTACCCGGCTGTGCTGGCCCCGCCCGCGACGGCCGCGCTGCTGGCCGCGATGGCCAGCGTCCGGGCCTGGACGCCGCCGGCCGTCCTGGCCCAGCCGGCCCTCGACTATGCCGGCCGCCTGGCTCGCTACCGTGCCGCAGGCCTCTTGGACGCCGCCGATGCCGCCGCCCTGCGGGTCCTGCTGCGCCGGTCCGCGGGCCGCTGGGAGTTTGCCCACGGCGACGCGCGGCCCGCCAATGTCCTGGTAACCGAGGACGGCCGCGCCACGCTCATCGACTGGGAGTTCGCGGGCCAGTACCCCCCGGGCCGCGACCTGGCTCTGCTCTGGGTGCTGCTGGGCGCGATCCCCGGCGCCCGGACCCGGATCGAGGCAGAGGTCGGTGCCGATCCGGCCGTGCGCGCGGGTTTCTGGACGTCTGCGGCGACTGTGCTCATGCGTGAAGTGCGCACGCACCGGGAACTACCCGCCGCCGCACCCGAGAGAGCACGGCTGGACCATCTGGCGGCCGACTGGGCCGCTGTCCGCCCGGTCCTGCACCGCCTCGCCCGGGAAAGTCATTGACCCTCGTCGTCCTAGCCGACTACGACGCTGTCCTCGGGTACCGGGTCCAGCCGCAGCAGGGTGGCGCTGCCGACGAACACCGACTCCACCCGGCCGCTGGCCAGCCGCCGGAACCGCACCGTCTCGCCCGAGTTGCGGTTGCCCGCGGCGGCGGTGAAGGTGTCCGGAGTTCCGGCGGGCTCGATCTCGGTTAGCTCGTCGGGACTGCCCGGCTCGACGAAGACTAGCTTGCCGTCCCGCCACTCCAGCCGCACCAGCATGGTCATGTCCGCCGTGGCATACAGGCCGAGCAGCGACTTGTACTGCCCGGGGGTCGGCGCGGGCAGCCGCACGGCGGGCGGGCTGGCCTGCACCAGCCGGCGGGCGATATCGGCCAGGTCCATCGCCAGGTCATGCGCCTCCGCGACCCCGTTCAGCAGCGCGATGGCGCCAACACCATGCTCGCGGTCGAAGCACGCATTGGTGATGAAGCCGTTCAGGCCGCCGGAGTGCTGGATCCAGGTGACGTCGTCCTTGCGGATGGCGTACCAGGAGATGCCGTATGCCTCCTGCCACCCGTCGTCACCCAGGTACCGGGGCTTGTGCATCTCCCGCAGCGTGGCCGCGGCCAGCACCGGCGAGTCAGCCGGCTGGTCCGCATACGGCCCCAGCTGGAACGAGAGCCACCGGGCCAGGTCCCCGACATCCGACCAGAGGCCACCCTCGGCCCAGACCGGCGGCACCGCCGCCGCGACACTGAGCTCGTCGCTGAACGCGCGGCCGTCGTAGCCAGTCGCGCGGCGGGCGGCGAGCGCGGGCTCAAGCGGCTCGAATGCCGTCGCCGTCAGGCCGAGCGGCGTCAGCACGTGCGCCCGCAGGTAGGCGGGATAGTCTGTCCCGCTGGCCCGGCGCACGATCTCGCCGAGCAGCTGGTAGCCCAGGTTGGAGTACTTCGCCTGAGTGCTGGGCGGGACGGCGGTGAAGATCTCGGCCGCCCGCGCCAGGCTGCGCTCGGCCCGGCCTTCGTAAACCGGGACCGGCAGCGTCCAGTCCGTGCCGGGTGGATCGCCGGTCAGCCCGGACTCGTGCGAGAGCAGCCGCCGGATCGTGACCCGCGCGATCGTCTTCGGGCTGCCGCTGGCCCTGAGCTCGGGCAGCCAGTCCACGGCCGGGTCGTCCAGGTCCAGCTTCCCGGCGTCCCGCAGCTGCATGATCGCGGTGCCGGTGAACGTCTTGGTGATGGACGCGATCCGGTACAGCGTGTCCGGCTGCGACGGGCGCTTCGCGGTGATGTCGGCGAACCCGGCCCCGCCAGCCCAGGCCAGCTCGCCGAAGTGCACCACGCCCGCGGCGGCCCCGTACAGGCGCTTGTCCCGCACGAACGAGGCGAGCCTGGCCTCGAATTCGGCGGCACCACCCGCTACTGGTCCGGTCATGGTCCGCTCTCCCGTCGCGCCCGGCCGGCGGTGCGCCGACGAGCAATCATGCTACGGCTGGCCGGGTTCGCAGTCGGCTGGGCTCCGGCCGCCGGCCGTTACTGGCCGCAGGGTCATGGCAGTTCCTTGCGCATGAGCGTGCAGACGGTTTCGTACCGGCTGAAGGATCCGTCCGCGGATTGCACGTCCCAGGAGGCAGGCGCGCGGTCGCAAGCGACGTAGCCGAGCCGTTCATAGAGCGCGCGGGCCCGCGGGTTGCACTCCTCCACCTTCAGTTCGGCGCGGTGCAGGCCGCGGGCGCGGATCCGCTGCTCGACGGCCTGGATGAGAAGCGTGCCGATCCCGCACGAGTGCAGCGCGGCGTGCACCTCCAGATGCCGCAGCCGTCCGGTACCGGGAGTCTGGGAGTAGATGATGCCGCCGAGCGCCACTGGCAGGCCGGACGGCGGGCAGACCGCGAGGTAGTCCGCATCGCCCCGGCGGGCGCATTCCAGGCCTTGAGCGACGCTGGCGAGGTAGGGGGCCGGCGCGAGCCAGGGGCACGACGGCAGATCCTCGGCCGTCAGGTCGCGGATCGTCAGTGGCACAACAACCTCGGGCATGGAAACCACCTCGGGTCAGGCTGGTTTCACGCTATCGCCGGCGTGCCGGGGCCCGGCATGACTGACGCCGTCACCAAGATCGGAGCGGCGCTATGGGCGAACAATGCGGCCCGCGGCAACGGCCGCCAGCATTTACGGGCCCGGCCGGACGGCGAGCGCAAAGCGCTCGCTCACCTGGGCAAACTTGGCATTATTGGGTGCGCCGCCAGGGACTTGAACCCCGAACCCGCAGATTAAGAGTCTGCTGCTCTGCCAATTGAGCTAGCGGCGCATGAGACGCAGTGATCGTAGCAGGCTCGCGGAGAGGGCGCGAAACGCTCGTCTCCGCGGGAAACAGGCATCGCGCTAGTCCCCGAGGTAACGTCCGACGAACCCCGCCGCTCGCGATGGCCGGCCGGTCCTGGCCTCCTGCCGGTCCGCCCAGGTCATCACCTGCAGACCCGCGTTGACGCCGATCCAGCGCAGCGGCTCGGCCTCCCAGCGCGGTGACTGGTGCCCGACCCAGGGCAGCCTGGTGATGCTGGAGTCGTGGCCGAGGACCAGGTCAGCCAGGGTGCGCCCGGCCAGGTTCGTGGTCGCCACCCCGTCGCCGACGTAGCCGCCGGCCCAGCCGACTCCGGTCGAGCGGTCCAGGCCGACCGACGCGCACCAGTCCCGCGGCACGCCGATCGGGCCGCCCCAGGCGTGCGATATCTTCACGTCGGCCAGCGCCGGGAAGAGTTCCGCGAGCGTGCGGCGGAGGGCCAGGAAAACGCCGGGTGCGCGGTCAAAGGAGGGCCGGATAGCCGAGCCGAGATGATACGGAGCACCCCGGCCGCCGAACGCGAATCGCCCGTCGTCGGTCCGCTGCCCGTAGATGATCAGGTGCCGGAGATCACCGAAGGTGGGCCGGCCGGCCAGGCCGATCTGCTCCCAGGCCGAGTCCGGCAGCGGCGTGGTCGCGATCATCAGCGAGTACACCGGCACGATCGCGCGCCGCTGGCCGGGCAGCTGCGGCGTATAGCCTTCCGTCGCGCGGATCACGTACCGCGCGCGGACCGTTCCGGACGGCGTGACCAGGCGGCCCGGCTCGATCCGCGTCACCGGGGTGCGCTCGTACAGGGTGACGCCGCGACGGCGCACCGCCTCGGCCAGCCCGCGCACCAGCCGGGCCGGGTGAATGGCAGCGCAATGCGGGGTGTACGTGCCGCCGAGCACGCCGGTGGCGGCCACCAGGTCGCGGGCCTCGGTGGCGGTCAGCAGTTTCAGGTCGCCGGAGCCGAACCCGAACTCCCTGGCCTCGGACACCTCGGCCGTGGCCCGGTCAAGCTGGGCGGCCGAGCGGGCCAGCTGCACCGTCCCGCCCTTGGCCCAGTGGCAGTCGATGGCCTCCGCCGACACGGCGGCCGCGACCTCGTCCACGGTCTCCTGCATGGCCCGTTGCATGGCGATCGCCGCGTCCCGCCCGGCCATCCGCTCCAGCTTGCCGAGTGACGCGGGGAACAGCGCCGAGCACCAGCCGCCGTTCCGTCCCGAGGCCCCGAAGCCGGCGATCTCGCGCTCGCAGACCGCGATCTTCAGACCAGGCTCCGCGCGAGACAGGTAGTACGCAGTCCACAGCCCGGTGTATCCCGCCCCGGCAATGGCCACGTCGACATCAACATCGCCGGCCAGCGGGCGGCCAGGGGCCAGTGAGCCGGGCACGGTGTCGAGCCAGAAGGACAGCTTCCGGTAATCCGCGGTCGAGAACATGCGCTCCATCGTGGCAGCCGGCCGCGGGCGGCACTGCGCCGCCCACGGCGGTCGGCTGCCCGCGGCGGTCAGCCGCCCAGGGCGGCCTGGCCCCGCGCCCTGCCTGCGGGCCTGGGGTGAGGCGGACCGGCCGGTCGGGCATCCTTGGTGGCATGCCCGGTCATGCAATCGCGTCGGAGCCGCCACCGGCGCCCCGTCATCCGTTTGGCCCGTATCGGGTTTCGCTGGTCTGCCTGGGCAATATCTGCCGGTCACCGACCGCCGAGGTGGTGCTGCGCGCGGAGCTCGCGCGGGCCGGCCTGTCCGGCCGGGTCGAGGTGGACAGCTCGGGCACCGGGAACTGGCACGTGGGCGGGCCGATGGATCCGGGCGCGCGGGCGGAGCTGGCGGCGCGCGGCTACGACGGGTCGGGGCACCGCGCCCGGCAGTTCGACCGGTCCTGGTTCGGCGGCTACGACCTCGTGGTCGCGATGGACCGGCAGAACCTGGCCGACCTGCGCCGGATGGCGCCGGACCGGGCGACCGCCAGGGAGCGGATCCGGCTGCTCAGGTCGTTCGACCCGGCGGCCGACGGAGGCGGCGAGCCGGTCGCGGGCCGGACGGCCCGCGACCCGTACGACGGCGATGTCCCGGACCCGTACCACGGCAGCTCGGCTGAGTATGCGCTGGCGTTTGACCTGGTGCAGGCCGCGGCCAGCGGCCTGGCGGCGCAGCTCGCCGTGCTCATCTCCGGCGATGACGGAAGCGGCACGGGCGAGCGGTGACCGGGCCGCCCGCGGATCCGGATGTCGCTGCGCGCCTCGGGCGGCTCACCGGCGCGGCGCCGCGCTCGGTCCGCCGCCTCGGCGGGCAGCATGAGTGGGACCACTACCACGCGGTGCTGGCCGACGGGCGGCAGGTGTTCGCCAAGGTGGCCGGGGCGGACCTGGGCGCTGGCCTGGATGGCGTCTTCGAGGCCGAGGCGCGCGGGCTGCGCTGGCTGGCCGATGCCGGGGCGGTGCCGGTTCCCGATGTGCTGGGCTGGGACTCCGGGGCGCTCGCCGTGTCCTGGCTGCCGGGCGAGGCACCGGGCGCGGCGGCCGCTGAGCGCTTCGGCCGGGATCTGGCCCGCCTGCACCTGGCCGGCGCCGGCCGCTTCGGCACGCCCGGGCAGGGGTTCATCGCCAGCCTGCCGCTGGGCAGCGGCAGCGGGGACGCGGGGGACTCGTGGCCGGAGTGGTACGGACGTGAGCGGCTGCTGCCCTATGCGCGGCGTGCCTTCGACGCGGGCCCGCTGACCGCGGCCGACGTGCGGCTGGTGGAGACGGTCGCCAGCCGGGCCGGCGCGCTGGCCGGGCCGGCCGAGCCGCCTAGCCGCATTCACGGCGATTGCTGGTCCGGGAACCTGCTCTGGTCCGGCGGCCGGGGGTGGCTCATCGACCCGGCCGCGCAGGGCGGGCACCGGGAATCTGACCTGGCCATGCTGGCCCTGTTCGGCGCGCCCGACCTGGACCGGATCGTGGCCGCGTACCAGGAGGTCGCCCCGCTCGCGGCCGGCTGGCGGGCCCGCGTGCCGCTGCACCAGCTGCATCCCCTGCTGGTGCATGTCTGCCTGTTCGGCGCCAGCTACCGGGATGCGGCACTGAGCGCGGCCCGGGCCGCGCTCAATGCCGGGGAGTAGCGCAGGTCAGCTGGAGTTCTCCCAGGTGTTGCTGAACGCCTGGCTGCCGAAGAGCGATCCGGGCGTGGCCAGAGTGTGCCCGGTGGTGCCGACCTGGATGATCTTGTCTTCCTTCCAGTTGGACGACGTGATGCCGCCCCGCTGGCCGCTCTTGTCGGTGACCCCGATGTTCACGTAGTTCATGATGCCGTAGTCGGCCAGCGGCAGGATGCCGGTGTCGTCTGACGGCGACTCCGAGATGATCTCGGCCGAGCCGTTCTTGCAGCTGGACCCGCCGCAGGGCTCCCATAGGTTGAAGCTCTGGCCGCTGGTGACGTCGTCGAGGACGAGGTTGTACATGTCGTGGTGGGAGCCGGAGGCGGCGTTGAAGTAAACCGACGCCGTCACGGCGTCGCCGGCGTTCAGGGTGAAGGCGGTCTGGACCGCGTTACCGGGGTAGGTCTCCCACCAGGCCGAGTAGGCCGGGGTGGAGCCGTTGCAGTCGGATTCGACGCCGGCCTGCTCCACGGTGCCGGTGCCGTCGCCGTCCAGCCCGACCCAGTGCGCGGAAAAGCTGTCGGTGGACCCGCAGTTGACCGATGGCACGGTGAAGGTGGACTTGACGAAGCGGAAGCTGGCACTCGGGTGCGCGGGGAGGGCGACGTATCCGGCCCAGTTGTTGCTGTCCACCGTGCCTCCCGTGGTGCCCGCGCCGGGCGCGAGCTCAAGCGGGTGCACCACGACTTTGCCCTGCTGAGGAGACGGCGCAGCGGCGGCGCCCGACGGCGAGACCGCGAACATGGCCAGCGCCGCAACGCTGGCCGCGACCGCGAGCGGCCGGAGGAGTCGTGCGGTGTGCATGCGGGGGAGTCCTCTCGTACGAGACCTGCCACTGCGACGGGCAGCTATCGGAAGACGGGGAGGGAATGAAAGCCCGTCCTAACGATGACGCATCGCGGGTCATTTCAGGTGACAGCGGGATGACCTTCACAGGGGTTTCCCAGTTATGAGAAATCGCCAAGATCCGCCCAGGCCACGCCGCCAGCGGTGCTCAGCCGGCCGCCGGGGCGTGACCGGCCGGGTGCTCGTGGTCCGGCGCGGACGCCCCGCCCGGTCCGGCCTCCCCGGCTATCGCGGGCTCCCCGGCCGGCGCGGGCTGGCCGGCGGGCGCGGGCTGGCCGGCGGGCGAGGATTCGGCGTCCGGTTCGGGGCCGAGCACCTCGGGGGCCAGCGGGAGCGCGATGCGGAATGTGGCGCCGTTTCCCGGTGTCGGCTCGACGCTCACCGTGCCGCCATGCGCCGCGACCAGGGCGGCCACGATGGCCAGGCCGAGACCGCTGCCGCCGGCGTGCCTGGCCCGGGCCAGATCGGCGCGGTAGAACCGCTCGAAGGCGCGTTCTGCCTGGTCGGGAGTCAGCCCCGGGCCACGGTCGGCCACCTCGAGGATGACTGCCGGAGACGCGGTTCCGGCTGCTGGCGCCCGGGCTGGCCCGGCTGCTGGCTCGGGGCCCGGCCCGCCCGCTGACCCGGGGCCGGCCGCGACGGCCGGCCCGGCGGCTAGTTCCGGGCTCGGCGGCAGGACTGCCTGGCCTGCGTGCGCATGTCCTTCGTCCAGGGTGCCCGGCCGGATCCGCACCTCGACGGGAGTCCCGTCCGGGGTGTGGATGAGCGCGTTGCTCATCAGGTTCCCGATCACCTGACGAAGCCGTACCTCGTCGCCGAGCACGATCGGGGCGGCGCCGGGCAGCACCGTCAGGTCGATGCTCCGCCGCGGGGCCATCACTCGGGCGTCGTGCACCGCGTCGGCGGCCAGCGTGAGCAGGTCAACGGGACGGTTCTCCAGTGGCCGCTGCTGGTCGAGCCGGGCCAGCAGCAGCATGTCCTCGACCAGGATGCCCATCCGGGAGGACTCCTGCTCGACCCGTCGCATGATCCGGTCCAGGTCGACCCGGGTGAGCGGGCCCCAGGCCTCCGACGAGTGAGCCGGCAGATCCCGGACGTGGCCACCCGGTATCTGCGTGCTCCCGGAACTCCCCGCGGCGAGTGCGCCTCGCTCCGGCCCGCCGTGCTCGACCCCGCCGCGCTGCCGGTAGTACTCGGCGAACCCCCTGATCGCCGTCAGCGGGGTACGGAGCTCATGGCTGGCATCGGCGACGAACTGCCGCATCCGCTCCTCCGACCGGCGGGCGGCGGTCTCCGATTCAGCGCGCGCCCGGAACGCGGACTCGATCTGGCTGAGCATCGCGTTCAGCGAGCGGCCGAGCCGGCCGACTTCGGTCCGGGGGTCGCGGTCGGGAACGCGGCGGGTCAGGTCGCCGGCCGCGATCCCCTCCGCGGTTTGCTCGATCTCGGTAAGCGGCCGCAGGCTCGCCCGCACCACGGTGATCCCGACCAGCGCGAGCACGATCAGGATCACCGCGCTCACGATCAGGTCGATGCTGGTGAGCCGCCCGATGGTGGCGTACTCGTCGGTGACGTCCACGCCGACGACGACCGTCCCGTTGATGACCGTGCCGTTGAGGGTGACTTGCGACGGGAGCACGACCACCCGCCATCGCCCGGATCCCGTCTCTGCCGCCACCGTAAATGGGTGGCTGGCGCTCGCGGCCGGCGAGAGCTCCGCGGCCGGCACGGCGGGCCCGGCGACGGGGGTATTGTGCGCCCGCGGGCCGAAGCCGGTGACGATCTCGGGCTGGACGACCTGCTGCAGGCTGCCGCCGGACGGGATCCAGGCCACCGAGACGCCGGGCTGGTAGCTGACCTCGGTATTTTGCAAGTACCCCAGCATGTCCCGGTTGACCTGGCCGTACTGGCCCTGGCCGATCAGCGAGGCGAGCTGCTGATCGGCCTGGCCGAGCAGGTAGCTCTTGAGCACAGATATCCCGGCGATGCTGATGACGGCCAGCGCGACAGTCACCAGGGCCAGCAGCGCGGAGATGAGCTTGACGCGCAGCGACATCCGGCCGGGAAGCCGCCTGGCCGCGTTCCGCTGACGGCCGGGGGCCGAGGTCGAGGCCATGGGACTATGAGGACGGGAGCCTGAGCACGTAGCCGACTCCGCGCAGGGTGTGCAGCAGGTGCGGCTCGGCGGAGTCGACCTTGCGCCGCAGCACGGAGACGTAGGACTCCACGATGCCGGTATCGCCGCGGAAGTCGTAGTCCCAGACATGGTCGAGGATCTGCATCTTGGACAGCACCCGGTTCGCGTTGCCCATGAAGTACCTGAGCAGCTTGAACTCCGTCGGCGAGAGCTGAATCTGGGCGCCCGACCGCCACACCTCGTGGCTGTCCTCATCGAGTTCGAGGTCGGCGAACTTCAGCCTCGGCGGCGGCTCGGTCCCGTCGCCCCTGGTGCGGCGCAGCACGGCGCGGATCCGGGCGATGACCTCTTCCAGCGAGAACGGCTTCGTCACGTAATCGTCGCCGCCGAGCGTCAGGCCGTGGATCTTGTCCTCGGTGGAATCGCGCGCGGTCAGGAACACCACCGGGATCCGGGCCCCGCCGCCGCGGAGGCGCCTGATCACGTCGAAGCCATCCATGTCCGGGAGCATGACGTCCAGCACGATGAGGTCCGGCCGGTGCCGCTGGGCCGCCTGCACGGCCTCGCCGCCCGCGGCCGCGGTGATGACCTCGAACCCGGCATACCGCAGGCTGGCCGAGAGCAGCTCCAGGATGTTCGGCTCGTCCTCGACCACGAGCAGCCTGGCATCCACCCGCCTGTGCACGTCATTCGCCGGGCTTGTCATGTCAGCCATAATGCGCCTCCTTCCTGAAAGTTACCTGAAGGCGCACTGTAATAGCCCTGGGCGAGGGCCTAGTCCTGGGCGGGCGTAAACCGGAAGGCCGCGCGGTCTCGGCGAGCCGTGCGTGGCTGGTGTCGCGCTAGCCGCCGGCGCCCCACCGGGAGATCGCCGCCGACCGGGAGCCGACGCCGAGCTTGGCGTAGATCCGGTTCACGTGATTCTTCACTGTCTTCTCCGCGAGGACCAAGCTCGCTGCGATCTGGCCATTGGAATGCCCGGCCGCGATGAGCGTCATGATCTGCGCCTCGCGAGCGGACAGGCCGGCGGGGCGTGTTGCGCCGACGGCGGTGCCGGTCCCCATGTGAGACCTCCGGCTGTGTTGCGGCCATCCGCAGCGGGAGTTGCGCATGGTAACGGATAGGGCCTGGGTGAATGCAATAGTCATACATTCTCACAGCGCGCGTCCTGTTCGCATGGTGTACGGCATGCGTGTCGGAAGCAAGCGCGGTGCGCCCGCCCAGGCCGGCCGCCAGTGAGCCGGCCGGAGGCGCAGGTGCTAGGGGGCCTGCTTCGATCCGGTCAGCAGGCTCTTCGGGACCGGCTGGTCGTTCTTCAGGTCGTTGAACAACTGCGTCGCCTCGGCACTGTTCCACTGCACCGCGTCACCGGCCGCCGTGGCGTAGTTCGAGTTGGCGATCGGGACCGTCGTGGTTTCCGGATGCCGCAGCGCGAATGCCGCCTTGATCAGCTGGTACAGGCTCGTGCCCTGGTCGACGGTGACCGTATTGGCCACCCCGAGCGCGGCGGGGATCGAGGCGAAGGGGTTGAGTATGACGCCCGGGCTGGTCAGCTTGGTGAGCAGCGCCCGCATGAACAGCCGCTGGTCCTGGACCCGCTGCAGGTCCTGATCGGAGAAGTTGTGCCGGGTCCGCACGTAGGCCAGCGCCTGGTCGCCGTCCAGGGTCTGGCAGCCTTTCTTCAGCCGCGCTCCGGACGCCTGGTCGTACAGCGACGTTTTGAGGCACATGCGCACGCCGCCGACGGCATCGACCACGTGCACGAAACCGCCGAAGCCGATTTCCATGTAGTGGTCGATCCGCAGGCCGGTCACGTTCTGAACGGTCTTCGCCAGCAGCTTGGGGCCGCCGAACGAGAACGCGGCGTTGAGCTTGTTATCCCCGTAGCCGGGAATCGGCACGTAGGAGTCCCGGGGCAGGCTGACCAGGACGGACGGCCCGCCGTTGGCGGGAATATGCAAGATCATCACGGTGTCGGAGCGGTGGCCGCCGATGTCGTGGCCGGTGGCCAGCAGGCGCTCCTGCTTGGCGGTCAGCCCCTGGCGGCTGTCCGACCCGGCGATCAGCCAGTTCTGGCCAGCCGACGCCGCGGGCCGGCCGGAGTAATTCACCAGCACGTTCTTCTTGTTCAGCTGCGAACCCAGGTAGAAGTACATGCCCGCGACCACGACGATGACCAGCGCCAGCACTGCGCAGATGATCGCCACGATCCGCCGCGGCCGAAACCGCCGGCGGCCGGCGGCACCCGGACCGCCGGGCCGGCCGCCACCGGGCGCGGACCGCGGCGGCGGCTGCGATGGCCAGGCCGGGCCGGGGCCGCCGGGCCGCGCGCCGCCCGTCCCGGCGGCCGGCCCCGCGCCGGGCTGCCCGGCCCTGGCCTGCAGCCGCACCGTGGGGTCAGCCGCGCCGGTGCCGCCTGATGCTCCGCCCGGGCCGGCTGGCGCTCCGCCCGCGCCAGCACCCTGCCTGAACCAGTCATCCGGCCACTCGCTCATGCCTGCTGCCTCTCCCTGCCTCGCGGTCACCATCGTTTCTACTTCCCAAGACGCATGCGGCGCCGCCCTGGGCGTTGTCAGATTTCTGGAAAATCGCCATCCCACCAGATCGTGACCACCTCACGGCCGGATGAGCCCAGGTCAGCCGGGTGCCCGGGATCGATGCCCGCCTCGACTAGCGCGGCGCCGACATCACCGGCCCGCTGCGGCGGCAGGCAGAGCCGCCGCCTGGTGACGTCGATAAGCTCGTCGAAGCTGGCGTAGTCAGGCCCGCCGGGCCGGGTCCACGTCTCGGATCGGGGCCGCAGGCCCATGGCCGCCAGGATCCCGATGAGATCCGCGGCCGTAGGGGCCACCGGCCGCCGCAGCCCGTGAAATTTCAGCCAGAACGGATTCAGCGTGGTCAGTGGGTGCTTCATCGTTGTTTCCACCACGACCCGGCGCCGGGCGTGCGAGGTGAGCTCGGCCAGGAACGGGACTGGCTCCGGCGCGTTGTAGAGAACGTGGTGGCACGTCACCACGTCGGCCGGCGGCGCCTGCGCGGCGACTGATGGCCAGCGGCCCAGGATCTGGCGCGCTGTGATGCCGAGCGGCGAGGCGCGCTGCGAGAGCAGTTCCAGCATTTGCGGATCGGTATCGACGGCCGTCAGCGAGGTGGCCCGCGGGAGCAGCGGCAGGCAGGCCGCGCCCGCGCCCGCGCCGACGTCCAGGACGCTTCCCGGCGGATCAAGGGCGGCCCATTCCCGCTCGTACGAGGGACCGCAGGGGGCGCCTGCCAGCCGGTCCGCCCGGCGGGCGAACACCTGCCGGGGCAGCACCCAGGGCGACTCGCTGACGGCCGCGGTGATGTGCTCGGGGATTGCCCAGGCGGCGAGGTCCGCTTTCCACCGGTCGGCTAGCTCGGTCAGATCGGGCATGAGCGGAGCCTAATCGTCCGGCCGGACTGGCCAGGACGCATCAGGAGAAGGCAGCAACGGCTGGCTCTTTCTCCCGCCTCGCGGTGTCCGGCGGCAGGGGTCGCTAACGGCAACGGGGTCGCTGGCGGCAACCGGTCGCTGGCGGCCACGGGTCGCTAGGAGGGCGATGGCGTCGCCGCGGCGGTTGGGCTCGGCGTCCCCGTCGGGTGCGACGTCCCGACCGGGGACGGCGAAATAACGGGCGTGGTCTTCGGCGTCGCTGACGGCGTAGCCGTCGGCGTGGCCCGGGGGGTTGGCCGCGGCTTGGTCGTCGGCGATGGCGTGGTCGGCGCCGGCCGTGCCGACGTGGTCGGGTGCACCTGCTGGGTATCCCCGGTAGTTGTATCCCCGGTAGTTCCGGGCGCCGGGGGTTTGACCATCACGTAGGTCACCAGGGTGAGCACGAATATCGCGGTCAGGATCCAGGTCGAGATCCGCACCCGGCGCATCAGTCGGCCCCGCTCGGGTCCACGGTCCCGCTCGGGTCCACGGTGTCGAGCGCTGTGGGCAGCCGGATGCCCGCGCGCCGGAGCCCGGTCGCGACCCGGGCCCGCAGGATCCGCCCGACCTCGAACTGCTTGCCGGGCAACGTCCGGGCGACGATGCGGACCTGGAAGTGGCCCACGTCGATGCTCTGCACGCCCATCATGGCCGGGGAGTCCAGCAGCAGCCGCCGCAGCTCCGGGTCCCCGTATGCTTCCGCCGCGATCTGCCGCAGCAGGTCGCTCACCAGGTTGACGTCCACCGTGCTGGGCACGGGCACGTCCACCACCGCGCGCGCCCAGTCACGCGAGAGGTTGGTCACCTGGCTGATCTGGCCGTTGGGGGTGATGACCACCTCGCCGGCGGCGGTCCGCACCGTGGTTATCCGCAGCGTTACGTCCTCGACGGTCCCGGTCGCCGGATTACTCGAGTTCGGCACCGAGAGGCTGATGAGGTCCCCGAAGCCGTACTGGCGCTCGGTGATGATGAAGAAGCCGGCCAGGATGTCCTGGACAATGCGCTGCGCACCGAAGCCGAGCGCCACGGCCACCACGGCGGCCGGGGCGACCAGGCTCGTGATGGGGATGCCGAGGCGGGACGCGATAGCCACCGCGGTCGTGCAGTAGATGATGACCAGGGTGACCCAGGTGATCACCTGGGCCAGCGCGTGCCGGTGCTTTGATGCCTCCGAGCGGACCAGCGCGTCCGTTTCCTGGGCGTTGGCGTCGATCCGGTCGGTGGTCCGGGCGCCGATCCAGGTCACGATCCGGGTCAGCAGGATCGTCCCGGTCACCAGCAGCACAATCTCCAGGCCGGTGCCGCGCACCCAGTTGGAGATGGCGGTCAGATGCATCACACCCGAGAACGTAGCAAGCCATCAGCGCCGGAATGGCCCACCCGGCCATGCTCAGCCCGGCACCGGCGGGCTGGCCCGCCGCCGCGGCCCATGATCCGGAAGGATTCGCGCCAGATATGACGCGAATCCTTCGGCCTGGCGGATCCGCGGAACGGCTGCCCCCGCATCGCCGGTTGCGGATGGCTAGAGTCGACTCAATGCCATCCAAAGGAGGCAACGTGCAGCGCACGGTGCATACTTCCGACGGCCGGACGCTGGCGGTCGAGGATTCTGGTGATCCCGCTGGCCGGCCGGTCCTAGTCCACAACGGCACGCCGAACTCCCGGCACCTTTACGGCCCGAACGTGCGGGATGCCGCCGAGCGCGGGCTCCGGCTGATCGGCTACGACCGGCCCGGCTACGGAGGGTCCACGCCCCAGCCGGGGCGCACCGTCGCCGACTGCGCCGGCGACGTCCGCGCGATCTGCGCCGCGCTCGGGATCGATCGCCTGGCGACCTGGGGGGTCTCGGGCGGCGGCCCGCACGTGCTCGCGTGCGCCGCCCTGCTCCCGGATCTGGTCACCGCCGCCGCCTCGCTCGCCTCGCCGGCGCCGTTCGGCGCCGACGGCCTTGACTACTTCGCCGGCATGGGCCAGGACAACGTCGATGACACCCGCCTGTTCCTCGACGACGAGGCCGCGGCCCGGGCCAAGACGGACAAGGACCGGGAAGAGCTCCTGGCCGCGTCGCCGGATGACCTGGCCGCCGGGATGGCCTCGCTGATATCGCCGACCGATGCCGCCGTGCTGAACGGCGAACTGGCCGAGTACCTGGCGTCCTCCATGCAGGACGGGATGGCGCCGGGCAGCCAGGGATGGTGGGACGACAACTGCATGGTCCGCCCGTGGGGGTTCGAGCTGGCTGACATCGCCGTCCCGGTCCTGCTGCTCCACGGCCGGCAGGACCAGTTCGTTCCGTTCGGCCACGGCGAATGGCTGGCCGCGCACATCCCCGGCGTCGAGGCCCGGCTGCTCGACCACGACGGGCACCTGACCCTGGTGCAGAATCACCTGCCCGAGGTGCATGCCTGGCTGTCCGACCGGCTGTAACGCGGTCGATGGCAATGTCGCCCGGCCAGCACGCCGCGCGGCCCATCCGGTCTGCTGTCCAGGGCTGGCCGCGGCCGCGATCCGGCGTCGTCCCGCATCGCCCGGGGCGGTGACGGGAGGCAGGTCAGTCGGCCGGGCCGTTCTTAACGACGAAGGTGCCCTTGGCGGGCAGGGTGACCGCCAGTCCCCGGCTGCGTAGCTCGACAATCGCCCGCCGGGCCGTGCCGAGCGCGACCCCGTACTCCGCGGCGAGATCACGCTCGCCGGGCAGCCGCGATCCGGGCGGCAGCTCGTCGGCCTCGATCCGCGCTGCGATGTGGTCAGCGATCCGGACGTACACGTACGCGGGTTCCCCGGCGATGGGATCGAACCTTGGCACACCCGTCATGATGATCACCATAGAACGGCTCTGAGCAGCATAAACACTCAGTACGCGGTCTAACGCTATGCAACGCGGTATGACGCGGTCTAGAGTTCTGGCTATGGAGAATCAGAATCGCGACTTACCGGACGCATCGGTCCCCGGCACCCGGTGCACGCTGACGCGGTGGCCAGGCGCGCCGCGACCGGCGGGGGGACGGCCGCCGGGCCCGGGACCGGTGACCTGCTGCTGACCGACGCCGAGCTGGCTGCCATCGAGCGCCATCGGGCGGCGAGAGCGAACTACCAGGCCAACCCGCGTGAGTGGCGGGAGGCGTGGCCAGGGATGGTGCGCGCGGTGATAGCGGGGTACCAGCGCAGGCTGATTCGGAGTACGGTCACCGGTGGTTCGAGCAGCCGGGGCGCGCAGCATTCGAGCAGCGTGCCGACATCCGCGCGGCGATCACCTCCGCGGTTAATGCTGGATGAGCCGGCTTTCCCAGGCCCAGGCGGCGATCTCAGTGCTGGTGCGGCCTTTCGCGATAGCCCTGATGACCTCGATCCCCCGCTCCGAAAGGGGCACGACGGGCTGCGCCACGACCGGAGCCTTGACCGGGGCGAGATGCCGGAGCAGCCGGAGGGTGACTTGCGGTGAGATGAGGACGTCGCCGGTGTGGGCGGCCCGGACGGCCTCGACGAGCAAGGCGGGGCCGGCATCCTTGAGCACGAAGCCGGCAGCCCCGGCATGCAAGGCGTCGTAGACGGATTCGTCCAGGTCGAAGGTAGTGACGATCACGACCCGGAGCGGTCGGGTACGCCCGGGCCGGCCAGGGCGGCGGTGACCTCGATGCCATCCTGGCGGGGCATCCGGATGTCGACCAGGCAGGCATCAGACCGGAGCTGGCGGGCCAGGCGGATCGCCTCGTTCCCGTCCGCGGCTTCGTAGTCGCTGTGGCATCGGCCAGCTAGCGCAGCCGGGAAGCCGCTCCAGCCACGGAGCAGGTATCTGGATTCTGGTGCCGGATGCCCGCGGTTTTGTCAGACCCGCTGATTAGTGTATGAACATAGATTCGAATAAGGAGGTGCCGCCCGCGATGTGCCTGCCCGGCCAGCCACCCCGAACCGCAGCTGTTCCAACGGCAGCCCCGGAGACGGCGGCGGATGCACCTCCGGCAGCGGCGGCGGCGCCAGGGGCGGCGGCGGTTCCGGTGAGCGCGGCGGCGGCGGTGGCGATGGCGCACGCCGGGCTGGCGTACCTGGCGTCGGCGGATATGGCGTCGCTGCCGGCCGCGGCGCAGGCCGAGTGCCTGCGCGGGTTGGAGCGGGCTGAGTCGCTGCATACCGCGGCGCGGGCCGGGGCGTTAGCCGCGTTCATCTCCTCCGGCGGCTGCCAGGACGACGGGCAGGGCACGGCAAGAGCCTGGCTTAGGTGGCAGACCCGGATCACGAACGGCGCGGCGGCCGGGGCGGTCGGGTGGGCGCGGCGGCTGGCCGCGCATCCGGCGGTGGGGGAGGCGCTGGCGGCGGGGGAGATTTCGGCGTCGTGGGCGCGGGAGATCTGTTCCTGGACCGCCAAGCTCCCCGAAGGTAAGCAGGCGGACGCCGATCAGATTTTGCTGGCGGCCGCGGCGGGCGGCGCGGAGCTGGCGGACCTGGCCGGGCTGGCGGAGGAGATGCGCCGCCGCTGCGCCCAGCCCGACACCGACGCCGATGACGGGTTCGCGGATCGGTGGCTGCGGCTGGACCGCACCTTGCACGACGCGGGCCGGGTCGAAGGTGACCTGACCCCGCAGTGCACCGCCGCGCTGGACGCGGTGCTGGACGCGTTCAGCAAGAAAACCGGCCCGGAGGACACCCGGACGCGGGGGCAGCGGACCATGACGGGCTGGAAGAAGCGTGCCGGCAGCTGATCGCCTCCGGGTGCGTGCCGGACCGGGCCGGGCAGCCGACGCAGATCCAGTTGCACATGACCCTGGATCAGCTCCGCGGCCTGGACGGCGCCGCCGGTGCCGAGGCGGCGTGGGCGGAGGCGGCGTGGGCGGCGCGCGGCCCGGCCGCGGCGCCGGGCAGCGATTGCGATGCGACGATCGTGCCGGTCGTGTCCGGGCACGTCGACCCGGCCGTCCTGGACCAGCTCACCGCCGCCCTCCTCAGCCACGACCCGGCGCGGCCCGGAGAAGGCGCACCGCCGACCCGGTACGGCCCGGGATCCGGATCCGGCGCAGGGTCCGGGTTCGGCCTGCCGACCTTGCCGGAGCCGCAGCCCCCGTACGGCCAGCGGTCCCCGGACGGGCCGCAGTCACCCAAAGCGGCGGCCGTCCGGCGGCTGATCCTGCATCACGCCGCGGATCTGCTGTCCGGCCCGGCCGGGCTGGCCGCGTTCTTGCGCACCGGCCTCCTGGACGGCGCGGCGGGCAGCATCAGCCTGCCGCTGGACGTGGGCCGGGCCACCAAGACCATCCCCGATCACCTGCGCCGCGCCGTGATCGCCCGGGACCGCTGCTGCCGGTTCCCCGGCTGCCGCCAGCGCCCCGCCGCCTGCCAGGCCCACCATGTCAAACCAAGAAGCCAGGGCGGCACCACCAGCCTGAACAACCTGATCCTGCTCTGCGCCTTCCACCACCTCACCGCCATCCACCGCTGGGGCTGGCACCTCACCCTGCACCCCGACGGCACCACCACCGCCGTCAGCCCCGACAAGCAGCGCATCCTGAACAGCCACGGACCACCCGCCCGCGCCGCCTGACCAGGCGCGGGCGTAGATCGGACCGGGTTACGGACCCTGGATGTCACCCGTGCGGGCAGCCGGGCCGCCGCCCCAGTCAATGGGTGCCCGGCTGGCCGTGTCAGCGTGGCGCTGTAGCCAGTCGCGGGCAAACGGGCACAACGGCACGATAGTCATGCCGTCGCGCGCCGCGCGGTCGACCGCCGCGGCCACCAGCTGGCCGCCGATGCCGCGGCCTTCCAGTTCCGTGGGCACTCCGGTGTGGATGATGACCAGGCGATTCCCGTTGCGCCGGTACCTGAGGTCGGCGAGGTGCCCGTCGGCCGTGATCTCGAGGCGGGATCGTTCCGGGTTGTCGGTGATCTGCGGAGCGTCGCTCACGTGCACTATGGTCGCATCTGCCAGCCTGCCGGAATAGCTCCAGCCCGGTGAATTAGCCTGCCCTGAGGATCATCTGCGCAGTGGCCAAGGAGGAATCGTGGGGCTGACGGAGGACTGGGGCCTGCTGCTGCGGGACGAGGCCGCGGCATATGCGCGGGTGGCGCTGACCAACATCAGGCGCGAATTCCCCTCTGCCGTCTGGCACACGATGAAGGCGCCCGGTGACTTCCCGTTCCGCCCGAAGGTGCGCACCCCGGTGTTCTACGGCAGTTTCGACTGGCACTCGTGCGTGGAGATGCACTGGCTGCTGGTCCGGCTGCTCCGCATCGATGCTGACGCGGTGCCGGCCAAGGAGATCAGGTCCGTGCTGGGCGGTCATTTCGCGCGCATCGCGCTGGCCGCCGAGGCGGCATTCGTGGTCAGCCCGGACGGCCTGGGGGAGCGGCCTTATGGCTGGGGCTGGGCGCTCATGCTCATTAACGAGACCGCGACCTGGGACGATCCGGATGGCCGGAGGTGGGCGGCCGCGATGGCACCGCTGGCCGAGGGGCTGAGCGGCCTTTTCCTCAAATGGCTGCCCAAGGCGACCTACCCGGTGCGCCACGGAGTGCACGCCAACAGCGCGTTCGGGCTGTCGATGGCGCTGCCCTACGCAGTAGCGCAGGCCGAGTCGGGAGATGCTGCGCTGCTGGAGGCGATCACCGCCAAGGCACATGCGTGGTTCGGCAACGACATGCTGTATCCGGCTGGCTGGGAGCCCTCCGGGCACGACTTCCTGTCACCGGCACTCACCGAAGCAGAGCTGATGGCCAAGATCATGCACCCGGACGAGTTCGCCGACTGGCTGGCCGTATTCCTGCCCGGGATCCAGTCGGGCGAGCCGCCCGCGCTTTTCACCCCGGTATTCGTGTCCGACGCCAGTGACGGCCATTTCGCGCACCTGCACGGGCTCAACGCGAGCCGCGCCTGGTGCTGGCGGCGGCTGGCGGAAAGCCTGCCCGAGGGTGACCCGCGCACCGGCGCCGCGGTCGCGGCCGCCCGGGCGCACGCGGAGGCCGCCCTCCCGCATGTCGTCGGGGCCGACTATATGGTCGAGCACTGGCTCGCCGCCTACGCCGTGCTCATGCTCAGCTGACCGCCGGCCATTCGCGCCCGGTGCCGGCCCGAGCGGCCCGCCCGCCGCTGCGCCAGTCGCTGCTCACCGCTCCGGCGGCAGCACCGACGCGGTCAGATCCGCGGAACGGAGGCGGAATTGCTGCAGGCGCAGATCGTGGTACTTCTCGGTCTCTCCGACCCACTCCATGCCGATCCGGCGCACGGTCGCCACCGCGCGCGTGTTGGCGGGCCGTACCACCGCGATGACCTGCTCTATACCCTGCCCAAATGCCCATTGCGCCAGCGCCAGCCCGGCCTCGGTGGCATAACCGCTGCCCCACGCGTCCGGGTTAAGCTGCCAGCCCACCTCGAACTCCTCATCGGGCGGCAGCGGCAGCAGGGTCGCCCCGCCGATCAGGCGTCCGTCCTCGGCCCGCTCGATCGCCCAGCGGCCGGCCGGAGCGCTTAGCCGCGCGTCCTCGGCCACCCACTGCTGCAGGACCAGACGCATGGCGCCCTCGTCGCCGACCTTGTCCATGGTCGGGACCAGCCACCGCGCGACCTCCGCGTGGCCGTAGGCAGCGAGCGCGTCCCCGGCATCATCAACGTGCCACGGACGCAGGATTAGACGCTCAGTCATCATTCGCGGGGCCACTGGCTCACGATAGCCCGCGATCTACCCCATTGACGCCCATCTCGGACCAGTGCCGGCCGGATCCCTGTGCTCGCGGGCAGCACCGGAGCATCGGTGCCCGGAGCAACCAGGCGCAAGGCCGCCGGAGCGGACCGGCGGCGCCTCTCACCGTGCCCGCCGCGTGCGGGTGCCGCCGCGGCGGCTAGGGCGCCGGGATCCCGGCCGGGGACGCCGGGCTCTGCGGGGTCCGCAGCGGAAAATGGCAGGCCGCCAGGTGGCCCTCCCCGGCGAACGGGACGAGCGGCGGCTCGACCTCGGCGCAGATGGCCTCGGCCCGCGGGCAGCGGGTGCGGAACCGGCAGCCGGACGGCGGATTGATGGCGCTCGGCAGTTCTCCGGTGATACCCGCACGGACCTTAGCCTTCTCCGCGGCCGGATCGGCCACCGGCGCGGAGTCGAGCAGTCCCCGGGTATACGGGTGGGCCGGCCGCAGGTACACCTCGTCGGCCGGCCCGACCTCGACCAGCTTGCCCAGGTACATGACGCCGATCTGGGTGGACAGGTAGCGGACGACCGCCAGGTCATGCGAGATGAACAGGTAGGTGAGCCCGAACTCGCGCTGCAGCTCGCGCATCATGTTGAGCACCTGGGCCTGAATCGATACGTCCAGGGCCGAAACCGGCTCGTCGGCGATGATCAGCTGCGGGGACAGTATGAGCGCGCGGGCGAATCCGAGGCGCTGGCGCTGGCCGCCGGAGAACTCGTGCGGGTACCGCTCGGCCGCCGAGCGCGGCAGCCCGACATGGTCCAGCATTTCCGCGACGCGCTTCTGCCGGTCACTGCGCGAGCCGATGTGCTGGACGGCGAGCGGCTCCTGCAGGATCGTGCCGGCCCGCATCCGCGGGTCCAGGGAGGCATAGGAGTCCTGGAACATGAACTGGATCTCCCGGCGCTCCCGCCGGTACCCGCGGCCGCTGCTGCCGGCCAGGTCCCGGCCCTTGAAGTTAATCGAGCCGCTCGTCGGCGGGTCAAGGCCGACGGCCAGCCTGCCGATCGTCGTCTTGCCGCAGCCGGACTCGCCGACCAGGCCGAATGTCTCACCGGTGCGGATCGCGAAGTTCACGTCGGCCACGGCGCTGACCCAGCCGACCCGGCGCTGCAGCACGGCTCCCTTGGTCACCGGGAAGTTCTTCACCAGGTGCTCCGCACTCAGGAGTACCTCGCCGATCGGCCCGCCGAACGCGGGCCGGCCGGACCCGGCCGTCGGCTCGAACGCGGTGGTAATCCGCCTGCCGCCCTTCTCCGCCTCGCCGACCGGGTAGAAGCAGGCAAACTGGTGCCCCGGGGTTTCGCCCATGAGCTGCGGCTCATCCTCGCGGCAATGGTCAGTTGCGTACCGGCAGCGGGGAGCGAACCGGCAGGCCGCCGGCGGCCGGGTCAGGTCCGGCGGTATCCCGGGAATCGAGTACAGCCGCTCCTTGGTCTCCGCCGCCTTGTCCGGCAGCGCATGGAACAGCGCCTCGGTGTAGGGGTGCCGGGCGTTATCGAACAGCGTCGCGGTCCCCGTCGTCTCGACGATCTTGCCCGCGTACATCACCGCCACCCGATCCGCCCGGCCGGCGATCACGCCGAGGTCATGGGTCACCAGGATGACCGACATCCCGAGCCGCAGCCGCAGGTCGTCGATCAGCTCCAGGATCTGCTTCTGGATGGTCACGTCCAGGGCGGTGGTCGGCTCGTCGGCGATCAGCAGCTTCGGCTCGCACGCCAGCGCCATCGCGATCATCACCCGCTGCCGCATCCCGCCGGAGAACTGGTGCGGGTACTCGGCGATTCGCTCCTTGGCCCGTGGCAGCCCGACCAGGTCAAGCACCTCGACGGCCCGCTCCAGGGCCTGCTCCTTGGTGGCGCCGCCGTGCAGCCTGACCGCCTCGGCGATCTGCCTGCCCACCGTCATGGTCGGGTTCAGCGAGGTGAGCGGGTCCTGGAAGATCATGCCAATCTCGTTGCCCCGGATCCGGCGCATGTCATGGTCGGAAAGCGTGCTGATATCCAGGCCGCTGAGCTTGATGCTGCCGTCGGCAATCGACCCGCCGGTCGGCAGCAGGTTCATGATCGACAGCGCGGTCATGGTCTTGCCGCAGCCCGACTCGCCCACGATTCCCAGCGTCTCGCCCGGATCAACGTGGAGCGACACGCCGTCGACCGCGTGCACGACCCCCTCCTTGAGCCGGATCTCGGTGCGCAGGTCAGTGATCTCAAGTAGCGGCGCCACCAGGTCTCCTTTTCTCAGCCTGCCCGTACCCGCCCTAAGTCCGCCCTTATCCCGCCTGCACTCGCCGCTACCGGCGCTGCAGCCGGGTCTCGAACGAGTCCCGCAGCGCGTCGCCGATGAAGTTGAACGCGATGCAGGTCAAGATGATCGCGATGCCCGGCGGGTAGATCAGCCACCAGTAGTTCTGGCTGCTCTGCAGGTAGGCCAGGCCGCCCGACAGCATGTCTCCCCAGTCGGTGGCCGGCGGCTGCACGCCGAGCCCGAGGAAGCCCAGCCCGGCCAGGATCAGGATCGAGTCCGCGACCGCGAACGTGGTCTGCACGATGATCGTGCCGATCGCGTTCGGCACGATGTGCCGCACGATCGTGCGGCCCCGGCGGCCGCCGATGATCTTGACCGCCTGCACGTACTCCCTGGTCCGCAGCGACAGCGTCTCGCCCCGCAGCAGCCGGGCCACGCCCAGCCAGTAGAACGCCGCGATGATGAAGATCATGATCAGCTTGTTCGGGTGGAAGATCACCGACAGGATGATGACCACCATGATGTACGGGATGGACAGCCCGGCGTCGACGACGCGCATCAGGAACGAGTCGACCGGGCCGCCGACGAACCCGGAAAAGGCCCCGTACAGGGTGCCGAACACGACCGCCACGATCGCCGCGGCGAAGCCGACCTCCAGGGACGTCTGGCCGCCGACCATCAGCCGGCCGAGCTGGTCATAGCCGAGGTTGTCGCAGCCCAGCAGGTGCGCGCTGCTGGGCGGGCACAAGGTGTTGCTCAGGTCGGTGTTGACCTGGTTGGTGTGGTAGATCAGCGGCCCGGCGAAGCAGAACAGCACGATGAGCAAGATCATAGCGATGCTGGCCAGCGCGAGCTTGTTCTCCGCGAACACCTCCCAGCCGCGGCGCAGCATGCCGCGCGGCCTGGCCGCGAGCGGCCCTTCGGCGGCGCCGGGTGCCTCGTCCAGCAACGCGGTCGGCTCGGCCAGCTGCCCGGATGCGGTGCCCGGCGGCGGAATGATGGCCATCAGCTGTACCTCACCCTCGGATCGAGTACCGCGTACCCCACGTCGGCCAGCAGGTTCCCCAGGATCGTCGCCAGCGTGGCGACCAGGGTGAAGCCGAGCAGCACCTGGTAGTCGACGTTCAGTGCGGCGTTGTAGAACGCCAGCCCCATGCCCGGGTAGTTGAAGACCACCTCGATGAAGATCGCCCCGGCGACCAGCGTGGGCAGGGAGAGCCCGAGCAGGGTGACGATCGACATCAGCGAGTTGCGGAACACGTGCCCCCACAGGACCCGCCGCTCGCTGGCGCCCTTGGCCCGCGCGGTGCGGACATAGTCCTGCACCAGGTTGTCCATCACCGAAGAGCGCATGTACCGGCTCCACAGCGCGTACAGCACGAACGAGTACGAGAGCACCGGCAGCACCAGGGCCCGGGGGTCGGACAGGATCTGGCCGACCGTGCTGCCCTGCGGCGCGAACGGCGGGAACAGGTGAATATCAACCGAGAACCACTCGACCAGCAGCAGGCCGACGAAGAACGTCGGGGTCGCATAGCCCAGGAACGACACCCCGGTCAGCACGTAATCGCCCACCGTGTACCGCTTCACCGCCTGATAGACGCCCAGCGGGATGCCGAACACGAGCGAGACGATGGTGCCGAGCGCCACCAGCACGATCGTCTTCGGCAGGTCCTGGGCGATCAGGCTCGACACCGACTGGTTGAGCTTCAGGGAAAAGCCGAGGTTGCCGTGCAGCAGCTGGCCGACCCACTTGAGGTACTGCCGGTAGAACGGCTGGTCGAAGCCGTAGAGGCGGTTGTAGTAGGCGACCTGCTGGACGGTGGCCCGCGGGCCGAGCAGCGCCCGGATCGGCCCGCCGGGAAACAGGTGCACCAGGAACAGCGTGAACACCGTTACGAAGAACACCACGATCAGGGCCTGCACGATCCGCCGGATCAGCCACCCGATCATCGGGCCACCGCTTCCCGGCCAGCCGGGGCGATGCCCGCGTTCTCAATCCAGCTCATCATTACCTCCCACCCCCGCGGCCAGCCGCACCTTGCCCTTCCGGGTGCCGTCCCGCCGCGCGGCGGGACGGCACCCGGGCACCCCGTGTTACTTGGTGAAGTACCAGTACTCCGGAAGCAGCGTGAACAGCGCGTTGAACGTGACGTTGCGCAGCTTGCTGTTGACCGCCTCGATCTGGTAGGGGTTCGGGTTCGGCGCCCAGATGACCGGCAGCTGCTGCGCCCCGAACGTGGCGTAGTTGCGGAACGTCTGCAGGCTGCCGCTGGTGTGCGTCGCGTTGATCAGGCTGTCCATCGTCGGGTTGGAGTAGTTGCCGGAGTTCGAGTTCGCGCCGGTCTGGAACAGCGGCTCGCCGGTCGGCTCATAGCCCGGGCCGTCGAAACTCCAGCCCCCGTAGGCAAACACCTGCACGGCGCACTTCGGGCCCATCGGCGCGCACGGCGCGCTCTCGCCGATGATGGTGTTGAACGACTGCCCGACGAGGTTGATGTCGATGCCCACCTTGGAGGCGTCGGACTTGTAGACCTGCCACATCGCCGTGGCGGCGGCTATGCCGGTCTCGTAGGTCACCGTGAACTTCAGCTGCTGGCCCTTCGTGATGCCGGTGCCGCACTTGGCCGGGTCCTGGCAGGTCATCACGCCGCCCACCTTGGCCCAGCCGTGGCTGGTCAGCAGCGCCGTCGCCTTCGAGAGGCTGAACGGGTACGCGCCCTGGCCGTTGTTCTCGCGCTGGATCGGCGGCGTCCACTGGTTCGGCGGCACGTTCGGGACCGGCCCCGAGGTCGGGATCGCGTATCCGCGCCAGATCGCCTTGCTGATGCCGGGCTGATCGAAGGCCTCCTGCATGGCCTGCCGGATATAGAACTGCCGGACCATGAAGCCCACGGTCGGATTGTTGAAGTTCGGCTGCATGTACTGGATGCCGTAGGAAAAGAACGGTTCCAGGTAGTGGCCGGGGCCCAGCGGGTCGGTGGCCGGCAGCGGCGAGTTGGCCGGCTTTTGCGGCAGGTCCGCGGCCGGGATGTTGCCGATGTCGACCTGTCCGGTCTTCAGCGCCGTGTACTCGGCCGAGTCAGCGGTGAACGGCACGAACTTGATCGCCGCCAGCCTCGGCTTCGGGCTGCCGGAGTACGCCTTGTTGGCCACCATGGTCACATTGCCCGTCGTGCTGAAGTGGGACAGCTTCCACGGCCCGTCCACCACCGACCAGAGCGGGCTAGTCGCATAGGTCGCAGACTGCTTCGACTGGGCGGTGAGGAAGGTGTAGACGGCCTTGCATTTGGCCCAGTTGTCCGCGGCGCTGTCGGTGGTGCAGCCGCCGCTGCCCGGCTTGCCGGTCAGGCTGGTGACATCCCAGGCCATCGGCATCGGAGTGAGCTCGGCCAGCTGGTTATAGGTGTACCAGAGGCTGGAATAGGGCTTGTTGAGCTGGAAGGTGACCTGGTTGGCCCCGGTGGCCTTGTAGGAGACGATGTTGTCGGGCAGCAGGCCCTTGGAGTAGGCGTACCAGTTCGCCTTCTCCGCCTCCGTCATGTTCAGGTAGAAGACCAGGTCCTTGGCGTCGACGGTCTCGCCGTTGGACCACTTCCAGCCCTTCATAGTGACGACCACGGTCTTGCCGCCGTTGCTGTACACCGGGGCGTTGGCGGGCGACAGCGGGTAGTTGACGGTCACCGAGGTATTGGTGTTGTTGCCGAACATGTACAGCGGCCGGAACATCAGGAACTGGAACTGCTGGGAGTTGTAGACGCTCGCGTTCGTAATCGCATAGAAGGGGAAGATCCAGTCATAGGTGACGCCGGCCGGCAGCGCGACCGTCGCCGTCCCGCCATTGACCGGGGTGCCCGACGAACCCGACGAGCTTGATGGGCTGCTGCTGCCGCCGCAACCCGCGGCCACCATGGCGATCGCGGCGACCGCGGCCAGCCCGGCAAAGCGCCATTTCCTGCCACCTCTGAACATCTGCGCTCCTTCCGTTATGGCGCGTACGCGCTCCAGATCGCGGCACCCCGGGCCCGTTCAGGCGTCCGGCAGCCAGCCCGCGAACCAGCCGCGCCGGCCGGCAGGATGGCTGCCGGCCGGAGCGTCATGTCGTGGTGTTCTGCATGGCCTCAGGCTGATTTGCGGCCGCCGGATCCGGCTAGCCAGATCCGGACAAGGAGCCGTGCTTATCCCGATCGTGACTCGATGGCACACGAATCGTGACTCCGGCGGCCGGGCCGTGAGGCCTGTCAGGCGGGTGGGTGCGAGCGCCCGAAAACCTCCACCCGGCCGCCGGCCTGCTTGGCCCGGGACATCGCCACGTCCGCGTTGCGCAGCAGGTCACCCGGGTCGTCACCATCGGCGATGGCCACGCCCACGCTGGCCGTCAGCGACACATCGCGGCCCGCGACGTGGAACGCCGTGGCGGCGATGGACGCAGCCAGCCGTTCGCCGATATCTACGATCTTCTGGGCGCCGTTAGCGTTCTCCGCCAGCACCGCGAATTCGTCCCCGCCCCACCGGGCCACCGTGTCGTGCGGCGGTACCGCCGCACGGATCCGGCGCGCAGCCTGAGTCAGCAGCAGATCACCGCCACCGTGCCCGACCGTGTCGTTAACACCCGCGAACCCGTCGAGATCGAGCAGGATGACCCCGGCCGCGGCCGGCTCAGCCGCGGCCGGCGGCATGCCGCCGCCGAGCAGGTCCTTGGCCCGCTGCTCGAGGTACGTGCGGTTGGGCAGCCCGGTGAGCCCGTCGTGAAAGGTCAGGTGCGTCACCTGGCCGCGCAGCGCCACCTGCTCGCTGACGTCCCTGGCCGTGACTAGCAACTGGTCAGGTTCGCCCGCCTCCCGGTAGCGCGACACCGTGGACTCGGTATAACGCCAGGTCCCGTCGGATGCCCGCACCCGGCACGGGAAGCGATCCGGCGCCGGTGGCCGCCGGGCCGCCGCCCGGGCGAACCCGATGACGCCGGGCAGGTCCTCGGGATGGATGAGGTCGGCGAAGGTCATTCCGGCTAGCTTTTCCGGTGCATAGCCATACTCGGATACCGCCGGGCTGGCATACCTGATCGTGCCATCGAAATCACAGACCAGCACCATGTCGGTAATACGCTCGGAAAGCTCACGGAAATGGCTCCCCGCCTGGAATTGCGTGACAGTTACCGCTTTTTCCCGGACGATCAGCCCGGTGGTCCTGGCGGCCAGCGCGAGCACGGCCAGGCCGCCGGCCAGCGCCACGGCGGGCTCGATGGCCGACCCGCCCGCCAGCGCCCAGGAGATGATCACCACGGCGGCAGTCGCCGCGGCGAGCGTGGCGACCAGGGCGGTCATGCCCGCATCCCCGGCCTGGCGATGGCGGCCGAGCGGGCGCGCGCCCGCCATCGGGCGGTGCGGGGGCGGCCGGGCCAGGCGTGAGTTGATCAGCGGTACCGCGGCGAGCAGGCCGAACGCGGAGAGTAGCAGGAGCTGGGCCCAGAGCCCCGGGCTCGCGGCGTCGATCTTCGCCCCGACCGCCAGCGCGTCGCTCACCGCCACCGCGGCCAGGGCGAGGAAGGGCGCCAGTCCCGGCTGGCCCGCGATGACCGCAGATGGCAGGACCATCCCGAGCACGGCCAGGTCGGCCAGCGGATGAGCGAGAGCCAGCGCGAATGCGCCCGCCCGCTCCCCGGACTCCTGGTAGATCGATCCGAACAGCGTGACCCAGCCAATGACGAAGAGCGCGGCGGCCAGCACGTAGCCATCCGCCAGTCGTTTCATCGCGACGCCCGGCGCCGGAGCGGCCGTGGCCGCCTCCGGGCGGGCCGACGCCAGCGCCCCGAGCCCGGCGACCATCGCGAGCAGGGCGGGCAGTGAGGGAAGGTCACCGACCGTCAGCGGTACGGCGGTCTCGCCAAGCGGGCCGGCCAGTGCCTGCTGAGCGACGAAGCCCGCTCCCCAGGCCACCGCGGCCACCGTGAACCATCGGTAGGCGCGCTGCACCGGCACCGGCACCTCATGGAGGGACGAGGCGAACCAGAGGACGGCCGCCGTGGCGGCCGTCACGACGACCCCGGCCGCCGCGGTCCCGGCCGGCCCGGCCAGGCTCATCGGGCGTCGCCGGTCCGATCAGCGCGATCCCGGGCGAACATGACTGTCAGGGTGGTCGCCCTCCGGGCGGCCGGGCTCGCCATATCCGGTCACGACCGGCGTTGTTTCTGGAACGCAATCTCAACGTTTGCGGACTGAGACTTACCTGGTCCGGATATGTCTGTTCCCCACGGCAGCCCGCCGGTATATCTGGACAAATGGAGATGTTCGGCGCGGTAGCCACTACCGGCATCTACTGCCGGCCTGGGAGCGGCGGACGGCCCGGGCCGGAGAATGCCGAGCGGTTCGCTACCCCGGCGGCCGGCCACCGGACCTGCCTCGAGTGCCGGCCTTGCCGTCTCGGTCAGCCGGTCGGCTGGAACGGGCCCGAACTGGCCTGCCGGGCGGTGCGGATGATCGTGGATGGCGCTCTTGACGGCGGCACCGAGGCCGCCCTCGGCGCCCGGCTCGGGATATCCGGGCGGCACCTGCGCCGCCTGTTTCTAGCGCACGTGGGCGCAACACCCGACCAGGTGGCTCGCTCCTGCCGGGCGCACTTCGCCCGCCGGCTGCTTGACGACACCGAGATGTCGATCACGGAGATCACATTCGCCGCGGGCTTCGGCAGCCTCCGCCAGCTCAACCGGTCATTCAAGGAGGTGTTCCGGGCGACGCCGCGCGAGCTGCGGGCCCCGGGGCGCGCATCCGGCCGGCTGGCCACCGACGGCGGCCTCCCGCTTCGGCTGTCATTTCGCGGTCCATTCGACTGGGAGGCGCTGACGCGCTGCCTGGCCGCGCAGGCTATCCCCGGCGTGGAGCACGTGTCGGCCGACTGCTACCGGCGTACGGTCATCGTCGAGGGCGACCCCGGCATGCTTGAACTACTCCCCGGCGGGGCTGATTACCTGATGCTGCGGGTGCACCTGCCGCACTGGGCGGGCCTGCTGCACATCGTCAGCCGCGCCCGGCAGATCGCCGGCCTGGATGACGATCTGGCCGAGCCGAGTAGCTACCTGGCGGCCGATCCGCTGATCGGGCCGCTTATTAAGGCCCGGCCGGGGGTTCGGGCTCCGGGCAGCTGGGATCCCTTCGAAGCCGGGGTGCGGGCCATCCTCGGCCAGCAGAAGGCCGCTGAAGCGGCCGCGGCGAGCACCGCGCAGCTCGTGCGGCTGCTCGGCGGCCCGGTCCCGGGGCTTGGCGAGCTGCGGCTCACGCATACGTTCCCCTCGCCGGAAGCTGTCGCGGAAGCCGATCCCGCCCGCCTCGCCGCGCTGGGGCTGGGCGGCCCGCAGGCGATCGCGATGCGGTCCTTCGCCACCGCCGTGGCCAGCCGCCAGCTCCGGCTCGATCGCAGTGTCGGCCTCGACCAGCTCATCGACTCGCTGACCGTGATCGACGGTATCGGAGCTCGCTGCGCGCACTACATTGCGCTGCGGCTCGGCGAACGCGACGCCTTCCCCGTGGCCGACATCGATCTCGGCCAGGCCATCCGCGGAGCATTCTCGGCGGGTGCCGTCGGTGAACTCGGCCGGCGATGCTATCCGTGGCGCGCCCTGGCCGCCACGCATCTGTGGATAGCCAGCAACGAGTCGCGCGCGGTCCGCTCCGTCCCGGCCCAGCGGCCCGGCGAGACTGGCCTCCCGCGGCGACGCTGCCGCCGGGCCATGGGCGGGAAAGGCAAGCCAGCTGCGCCCCGGCCCCGGCCATCAGCCGGGACCTGACGTCTCCAGATATCACACTTGGGGTGAGCGAGGGGATTCGAACCCCCGACATCCAGGACCACAACCTGGCGCTCTAACCAGCTGAGCTACGCCCACCATGGCCGCGCGGCGAAGATTCGCCCCGCGGTTTCACGCAGCATACCGGGATTCGCTCACCGGGCAGAACCAGGCTCCGCGGCCGGGGCCCCGCCGGACGTGGCCGGCCCGGCCTCGGCACCGGGTGCCGCGGCCGCCGGACTGAGCCCGGTGTGCCGCGCCGCGATCTGCCGGGCGGTCGCCGAGTCCGGGCCCGGCGGCCGGACGAAGACGGCCTCGCGGTAATAGCCCAGCTCCTGGATGCTCTCCCGGATGTCCGCCAGGGCGCGGTGGCCGCCGTGCTTCTCCGGGCTGGCGAAATACGCCCGGGGGAACCAGCGCCGGGCCAGTTCCTTGATGCTCGATACGTCCACCATCCGGTAGTGCAGGAACGCGTCCAGCTCCGGCATGTCCCGGGCCAGGAACGACCGGTCGGTGGCGATCGAGTTGCCGCAGAGCGGCACCTTCTTCGACTCGGGCACATGCGTGCGCACGTACGCCAGCACCTGCCCCTGGGCCTCGGCCAGGGTGATCCCGGCGCTGAGCTCGGACAGCAGGCCGGACTTGGTATGCATCTCGCGTACGACGTCCGGCATGTGGTCGAGCGCCTCGGCCGGCGGCTTGATCACGAGGTTGATGCCGTCGTCCAGCATGTTGAGCTGGCCGTCGGTCACCAGGCAGGCGATCTCGACCAGGGCATCACGGGTCAGATCGAGCCCGGTCATTTCGCAGTCGATCCAGACGAGCCGGTCAGTCATGCCCCCAGCCTAGGCCCCCGGTAGCCCCGAATGATGATTCCGGCCCGGACGCGTCAGCTGCCGCTGATCCGCCGGGAGAGGGCGCTGATATGGCCCGGGACCGCCATCCCGGGCGGGAGCGCGGGGTCGGGCTCGGCCGGCCCGAAGGTCAGCGCGGACGGGACCACGCCCGCCCAGATGTCCAGCTGGTAGTCCTCCGGCTCGTCCTTGGGCGGGCCGGTGCGGACCTTCACCGATGCCTCGTCGAGCGGCAGCGCGAGCACGGCGGTGGCCGCGAGTTCCTTGCGGGTCGGCGGGCGTGCCTGCGCCCACCGGCCGGGAATCAGCTGCTCGGTGACGGCCTGCAGCCCGGCCAGCTTGCCCGGTTCGTCGGTGATCAGCCGTGGCCGGCCGAACACGACGGCGCTGCGGTAGTTCATCGAATGATGGAAGATCGCCCGGGCGCACACCATGCCGTCCAGGTGCGTCACGGTCACGCAGGCATCCTGCCCGTCGGCGGCGAGCAGGGAGCGGTTGGCCGACGATCCGTGCAGGTAAAGGATGTCGCCCGCCCGGCCGTAGCCGGTCGGCAGCACGACCGGCGAGCCATCGACGAGCACGCCGAGGTGGCAGATCAGCCCGGCGTCCAGTACGGCGTGCAGTTCGGCGCGATCGCTCCGGCCGCGTTCCCGGAGGCGGTGCAGCCGGGTGCGCTCGGTGCGGGAGAGGGTGAGGTCGGTGCTCATGATGGTCTACCGTATAAGCTAAGTGGACTTACTCAAATAGCCACTTTAGACAAAAGGGAGAGGACCACTTGTCGCGAGTTGCCGTCGAGTTCCCGCTCGACGCTGATCGCGGGCGGGACCTGCCGCTGTCCGCGCAGATTGCCGGCCAGCTGCGGTCAGGCATCGCCGACGGGCGGCTCGGCGCCCGGGAGCGGATGCCGGCCAGCCGCGCCCTGGCCATGTCGCTGGGGGTCAGCCGCACGGTGGTCACGGCTGCCTACGCCCAGCTGGAGGCGGAGGGCTGGCTGGAGGGGCGGCATGGCTCGGGTACCTTCGTCGCGCCCGGCGCACCCGGGCAGCGCCCGGATCCCGCCCCCGACGCGGGTCCGGCCGAGACCGCGGCGGGTGCGGAGACCACGGCGGCGATGATCGAGCTACGGCCCGGGATCCCGTGGGCCGGCGGCATCGATCCGGCGGCCTGGCGCCGGGCCTGGCGGCAGGCCGGTGCCGTGCCGCCGTCCGCCTGGCCCGACCCGCGCGGTCTGCCGGAACTCCGGGTAACCCTCGCCGCGCACCTGCGGCGCAGTCGCGGCATATCCTGCGGGCCGGGCCAGATCCTGGTCACCCGCGGGGTGACGAACGGGCTAGGCCTGCTGGCCACCGCGATGCTGCGTCCGGGGGACGCCGTCGGTGTCGAGGAGCCCGGGTACCCGGCGGCCCGGGCGGTCTTCGCGGCCCGCGGCGCGCGGATCGTGCCCTGCCGGGCTGACGAGCACGGCCTGGTGACCGGCGAGCTCCCGGACGGCTTGCGCATGGTCTACACCACGCCCGCGCACCAGTACCCGCTCGGCGGGCGCCTGCCGGTCCCGCGCCGGCAGTCGCTGCTGGCCTGGGCCAGGACGACCGGCGCGCTCATCGTCGAGGATGACTACGACAGCGAGTTCCGGTACGACGTCGCGCCGCTGCCGGCCCTGTTCGGCCTGGAGCCCGGCGCCGTGGTCCATCTCGGCACCACGGCCAAGACGCTGACCCCGGCCATGGGGGTGGGGTGGCTGGTTGCCCGCCCCGACCTGGCCGAGGTCATCGCCGGGGCCAGGCAGGACATCGGCGACCGCACGTCGGAGGCCGCCCAGCGGGCCCTGCTCGCCCTGCTCGGCAGCGGAGACCTGGACCGGCACGTGCGGCGGATGCGCCGTGAGTACGCGCGGCGCCGGTCGGCGATCGTCGCCGTACTTGGTGATCTGCCCGGCCCAGCCCGCCTGCTCGGTGACACCGCCGGACTGCACGTGGTACTCCGGCTGCCGCCGGGCACGGCGGATCAGGTCGCCGCCAGCGCCGGCCGGCGCGGCGTCGCGGTGCTGACCCTGGAGCGCTACTTCGCCGGGCGGCCGTCGGCGGACGGCCTGGTGCTCGGCTACGGCGGCGCGTCCGTGCACCAGGTCACCCGCGCCTGCCGGGTGCTCAGGCAGATCGTGGCCGCCCTGGCGGCCCGGTAAGGGCCGTCAGCCGACCGGGGTGAGCGAGCCGGCCGCGGCCGCGGGGGCCGGCCCGGGCGCCGCGAAGATGCCGTCAAAGGCGGCCAGCCCGGCCTCCCCGGCTCGTTCCGGCCCGGTCCGTTCCGGCCCGGCTCGTTCCGGCCCGGCCTGTTCCCGCCCGGCCCGTTCCGGCTCGGAGTGCGTCCGTGGCGGCCGGATTCCGGTCAGCTTGCCGATGTCGATCGCACCCGGGCCGCCCGCCGTCCAGCCCGGGACCTGCGACGCGCCGAAATGACCGCCCTGCGCCCACCGCTTGCGGCAGCGGACGCCGGTGTGCGATGGCGGGAACGCCGCGGGCTGGCCGGCCGGCCAGCACCGCGCGACCCCCCACGAGTCGAGCCAGCTCATGATGTGCCGCAGGCCGATCATCGGGCCCGCCGTGAACGGATCCCAGGCGAAGGCCACCACGCAGATCTGCACGCAGACCCGTCCCTCGGCGTTGACCGCCTCGGCGGCCGGCGGAGGTGCCGCTGAGTCCGCCGCGCGAGCGGGCCCCGGCGGGGCCAGGCCCTCCGGCCCGCCCAGCGAGCGCCCGGCCCGCAGGACCGAGATCAGCTGGATGATCTCCCCGGTCAGCGGATTCCAGGCCAGGTGGCCGGCCTGGTCGAGTTCGATCATGCGATCGGCCACCGATCGGGCCGAGACCACCGCGGGATCGGCGCCCGCCGCCTGCCAGACGGCCCGCGGAGCGCCGCCGCCCAGATGGCCTCCGTCGGCTGCTGCTCGCAGGTACCAGGCATCGGGCATCCATGCGTCAGTCACCGCGCTCCTTCCGCCGCAAGGGTCTAGACCACCGGCCTGGCCGCCCCCTTCTTACCTGCCTACGTCAGGGCGGCGCATTAGTCCAGCCCTGAGCCGGAAGGCATGCTTTTGGCGGCCGCCGTGTACCGTCCCGGACAGGCGGATCATTGGACCCATGCGAGCGCGGATGAGGCAGGCGAGGCGGGAATGACGAAGGAGATCAGCGTCCCGGGGATCGAGGATGGCGCCCGGCTGGCCCGGTGGATCAGCAGCGCCTGCGGCTCCGCCTCGGGCCGCGAGCTGGCGGGCATCGAGCTGATCGCGGGCGGCCGCTCGAACCTGACCTACCGGCTTGATTTCGTTTCCGCGGCCAGGCTGGTACTTCGCCGGCCTCCGCTCGGTCATGTGCTGCCGACCGCCCACGACATGACCAGGGAGTACCGCGTGCTGTCGGCCTTGCACGGGACGGCGATCCCCGTTCCCGCGCCGGTCGCGTTCTGCCCGGACTCCGACGTCATCGGCGCGCCGTTCTACCTGATGGAGTACGTGGACGGCCTGGTCCTGCGCTCGCGCGAGGACGGCGAGCAGGTGACGCCGGACCAGGCGCGCCAGTTGTCGGAACGGCTGATCGAGATGCTGGCCGCCATCCACGGGCTGGACCTGTCCGCCGCCGGGCTGACCGGATTCGGGCGGCCGGAAGGTTACCTGGCCCGGCAGCTCGCCCGCTGGCAGCGGCAGTGGGAGCTGTCCGCCACGCGGGAGATGCCCGGCTACGACCGCCTGGTCGAGAGGCTGACCGCCGGGCTCCCGAGCACGGGCGACGCCGCGCTCGTCCATGGCGACTTCCGGCTCGACAACATGCTGGTCGTGCTCGGCCGCCGGCCGGACATCGCGGCCGTGGTCGACTGGGAGATGTCGACGCTCGGCGATCCGCTGGCCGACCTGGGGCTGACGCTCATGTACTGGGCCGATGCCGACGACGAGGACTGGCGGATGATCAACGTGGGCGCGGCGGCGACGTCACTGCCCGGGTTCTTCAGCCGGGCCGAGCTGGCCAGCCGGTACGCGGAGCTGACCGGCCGGGACATCTCCGGCATCGGCTACTACATGGCGTTCGGCTGCTTCAAGCTGGCCGTCGTCCTGGAGGGCATCCACGCCAGGTACCTGCAGCGCCAGACCGTGGGCGAGGGCTTCGAGCGGGAGGGGCATGCCGTGCCGCTGCTGATCGAGCGGGCGCACCAGCTGCTGGATTCCGACCCGCTGGCCATCCCCGGGAAGAAGAACCCGGGAAAGAAGATTGGATGAGGCCCGGCGCCCCGCTCTCGCCGGGCCTCACAAACATGACGCGCTGCGGCGATAGCAGGTTCACACGAAACGGCCAGGATCATCCCCGTTCCGGCAAAACCTCACCGGGCCGCCGGCCGCGCCTCAGCCAGGGGCGATGCTGTGGGCGAGGCTCTGGAAGAAGTCCTTGTTGATCTCGGCCGGGTCGGTGATCCGGAAGGCTGACCCGCCGGTGGCGGCGGCAATCCGCTGCATGGCGGCGAAGTTACCGGACGGGCCGAGGACCAGGAAGACGATCGCGACATGGCGGCCCGGGCGGCTGAGGGCGTGCACCTGCCGGAGCAGCCGGCCGGGGGATATGTCGCCCGGCGCGTTGCCCGCGCCGCCGGTCAGCACGAGCACGAAGTTGCCGTAGTGCGGCCGGTAGGTGCCGATCATGTACCGGTAGGCGGCCAGGGTGGCGTCGTAGAGGCTGGCCGCGCTGCCCGCCCTGGGCCGCAGGTCCTGGTTGAGCTGCTCGATCTGCTGACGGCGGGTGATCAGCCCGACCTCGGCGCTCATCGGCCCGACGGACACGAGCCGGCGGTACGGCCTGGTGCCGTCCAGGTCGCTCGCGAATTCCCACAGGCCCATCCGGGTGCTGTCGGGGAACAGCGCGACCCCCTGGTCGGCCGTCTGGGTGAGTTCCTCCTCCAGGCTCGGGCCGCCCGGCCCGGCCGGCTGCGCCATCGACCCGGAAACGTCGGCCAGCGCGAGCAGGCGGGTGCCGATCCGGAGCTTTTTCCAGGCCCGCAGCGTGGCCCGGGCCACTCCCGGGCTGGCCAGCGCCGCCAGCCGTAGCTGCTGCCGGGCCAGCCCGAAGGAGGCAGGCGTCCGGTCCGCCGTGCCGGGCGCCGAGCGGAAGCCGTCGAAACGGACCACGGCGGCCGCGTAGTCCTGCCTGAGTACCTGCCCGAACTCCGCCGCCGCCGCGAGCTCCGGGCGGCTGGTCGTGGTCAGCACATAGGGGTAGTCAAGCTCCGGGGTTCCGCCGGAGGGATAACGAGCAGCGAGCGGCCGGTCCGGGTGCGCCAGATCGTATTGCACGACCGCCTGCTCGGAGGCGACGGTGACCGGGCTCTGATCCTGCGGGGGCTTGGCCAGGGCAACGAGGGACTCCAGCGCAGCCGGACTGTCATACTGGGCCGTCAGGTGGGCGCCGAAGGCGAACCTGGAGAAGTTCTCCCCCGAGGCCGGGCCGGTGCCGAGCAGCCGTCGCAGCTCGACGACGGTGGCTAGCCCGGCGGAACTCTGCTCCGGATCAGGCAGCTCCACCTGCACGCCAGCCGCGGACGGCGGGCCGCCGGCGGACGGTGGCAGCAGGAAGTTCCAGCCCGTCGAGCTGCCCAGCGGGTGCCGCCGGGACGCCGCCGATCGCGGCATCACGATCATCAGCGGGGACCGGGCCACGTCAATTCCGGTGGTCTGGACCCGCTGCGCGCCAGCCGGCCCGCTGTGGGCCACGCCGACCCACAGGCTGGAGTCCGGGATCCACGCGTCAATGGCCGGCCGCCCGCGCGGCGGCGTCTTGCCGTCGACCATCGCCGCCGCGATGGCGGGCTGAACCGCGGCCACCTGAACCTCCACGCAGCGCCGGTGCAGCAGCCGGTGCAGGCGGTTAAAGTACCGGCCGACCTGCTGGATGGCGGGCGCGATGTCGTCCGCAGCGGCGACCTTGACCAGCAGCGGATTACCCGCGCACGGGGCGCTGGCCATGATCGCCTGCGTACTGAGAGTGGCCATCACCGCCGCCGCGATCACCACCGCCACGGCCACCAGAACGCCGGTCCGTACCCCGCGCCGGGCCGCGCCGGGCCGTCCTGTGCGTCCAGCGCTCACCGCAGACCTTTCCGTCGGTCATCGGCTCCGGCCACCAGATCCGGCTGGCTGACTATATCCAAGCGGTGACCAGCGAATCGGCCGGCTTGCCCGCTTTAGGCCCGGCACTGCCGTAACGGTCCGGGGCCGGCCAGACTGACCAGGTGCCGCCCCCGATCCCGGTCAGCAACGTCGATGATCAGCGCCTCGCGGACTACGTCGCGCTCACCGACGTGCACCTGCGCCGGAAACTGGAGACCGCGCACGGGCTGTTCGTCGCCGAGGGCGAGCGGGTGATCAGGCGGGCCATCGCGGCCGGTTACCAGGTGCGCTCCCTGCTGGTCACGCAGGACCGGCTGGCCGGCCTGGCGGACCTGGCCGCTAGCTGTCCCGGCCCGGTATACGTCATCGCCCCGGCGGCGGCCGAGGCGCTCACCGGCTACCGGGTGCACCGGGGCCCGCTCGCCTCGATGCACCGGCGGCCGCTGCCCGCCGTGGCCGGCCTGGTGGCCGCCGTCACTGACCGGAAGGGCGCGGCGGCCCGCGTCGTGGTGCTGGAGGACATCGTGGATCACGCGAATGTGGGCGCGATCTTCCGCTGCGCGGCGGCGCTCGGATTCGACGCGGTGATCCTGGCGCCCCGCTGCGCTGACCCGCTCTACCGGCGCGCGGTCAAGGTGTCGATGGGGGCGGTCTTCTCGGTGCCCTACGCCCGGCTGGATGACTGGCGGCACGGGCTCGGCGGTCTCCGGCAGGCCGGATTCCGGATGCTGGCGCTGACGCCGGCGCCGGACGCGGTGCCGATCGGGCCGATACCGGCCGGCGGCCCGATCGCGCTGCTGGTCGGAACCGAGGGGGACGGGCTGTCGGCCCGCTGGCTGGCGGCCGCGGACCTGCGCGTCCGGATACCGATGAGCGGGGGAGTGAGCTCGCTGAACGTGGCCTCCGCGGCCGCGATCGCCTGTTACCTGCTCGGGCCGGCCGGCCAGAATAGCTATTCGGGCGGCGAGGCTGGCTCGCCGCGTGCGGCCCGGGAGGTCTGACGTGGAGTTCGCCGACGTGATCAGGAAGCGCCGCATGGTGCGGGCCTATACCGATGAGCCGGTCGCCCCGGCATCCGCTGAGCGGATCCTCGCCGCGGCTAACCGCGCGCCGTCCGCCGGGTTCAGCCAGGGCTACGCGCTGATGACGCTGGAGGGGCCGGAACAACTCGGCCCGTTCTGGGAGCTGGTGTCGCGTTATCACGGCGACGAGCAGGCCGCGGGCCCGTCCTTCGACCCGGTGACCCGGGCCCCGCTGGTCGTGGTGCCGTTGTCGTGCAAGGACATCTACCTGGACCGGTACGCCCGGCAGGACAAGGGCTGGACTGACCGGGATGAGGCGCACTGGCCGGTGCCGTACTGGGACATTGACACCGGGTTCACCGCTCTGCTGATGCTGCTTGCCGCGGTCGACGAAGGCCTCGGTGCCTTGTTCTTCGGTATCCCGCCGGACCTGATCGGTGAGTTCCGCGGGCTGTATGGCGTACCGGAGCAGTACCTGCCAATCGGCGCCGTCGCTATCGGGCATCCCGACACGGCCACGGACCAGGGCGGCTCCGGCAAGGTCATCAAGCGCCGGCCCCTGGACGAGCTAGTCCATCGCGGCGGCTGGTAGGAGACCATGGTGGCGATTTATGACTTGCTCGCCCCGCATTATGACGCGGTGACCGGAGATTCCTCCACCGAGACCGCGTTTATTGACGGTGTTATCAAGGATGCCTGCCCGCGGGCGGTGACGCTTCTTGAGGTTGCCTGCGGGACGGGCGAGATAATTTCCTCGCTGGCCAGCAGATATCAGGTGTCTGGCCTCGATATATCGTCAGGCATGCTGGCTGTTGCCCGCAAGAAACTGCCTGCCGGAATCCCGCTGTATGCGGCGGATATGAGCGACTTTAAGCTGGATATGAAATTCGACGCGGTCATCTGCGTCTACCACGGGGTCAATCACTTGCTTGACTTCTCAGCCTGGGAGAGTTTTTTCGACTGTGTGCACGGGCACCTGAATGATGGTGGCGTGTTTGCTTTTGACACCTATGCCGTCAGCAATCTTGAGCTGATGGCGAGCGGCCCGGAGATAGTTCAGGAATTTGGCCAGAACTACCTCAATATAAGGGTGCGAGCGAACGATGAGGCAGTATACGACTGGAATATCGAGGTACGCGAGCTCCAGCGGGACGGCAGCTACAAATCGTTCACGGAAGTCATCAGGATAGCAGCCTTTCCGCCGGAAAAGATACTCACCGCATTGAGTGCGAGGTTCGCTGATATCAGGATCACTGAAAGTTACGGCGCTGCCGACGACGATAGCGGGCACCGGATCTGGTTTACCTGCACTAAAGACTCCTGACCCCGGAGCCCGGCATACTGACGGCATGCCTGTCCGACTCCATCACATCGTTGTTGACGCTCACGACCTGCCCGGTCTGGCCCGGTTCTGGACGCAAGCGCTGGGCTGGAAGGTCCTCTCCGAGCGCGAGCGCGAGATCGTCATCGGGACTGACGAGAATGCGCCCGTCGGCATCTGCTTCATGCCGGTCACCGGCCCGAAGACGGTCAAGAACCGCGTGCACCTCGACCTCACCAGCAGCGCCCAGGATCGCGACCAGGAGATTGAGCGCCTTCTCGCGCTGGGAGCGAGCCGGGTTGACATCGGGCAGACCGGCGCGGAGTCCTGGACCGTGCTGGCCGACCCCGAGGGGAACGAGTTCTGCGTGATCCGCCCGAAGGAAACGCTCACCCGTTAAGGCTCAACTTCAGTTCGGCCGCCGGGGGTTAAGTTCGGCCGCCGGGGCTGGCGGCCGCGGCGGGTGGCGTTTCGGCCTCCAGCTCGGACTTGGCCCGCATGAGTTCCCGGCGCGCGGCCGCGTCCGGAACCGGGTAGTGCGGGTCAATTCCGATCAGCGTGTCGGCGATGACGGCTGCTGCGCAGACGCGGGTGAACCACTTGTGATCGGCCGGCAGTACATGCCAGGGCGCCCACTGCGTGCTGGTATGGCTGAGCATCTGGGCGTAAGCCCGCTGGTAGTCGTCCCAGTACCGGCGCTCGCGCACATCGCTGGCGGAGAATTTCCAGTTCTTCTCCGACCGCTCGATCCGCTTGAGGAAGCGAGCCCGCTGTTCCTCCTTCGACACATTGAGGAACATTTTCACCAGCCGGATGCCGTTGTCCACCAGATAGCGCTCCCAGTCGTTGATCTCCTGGTAGCGGCGCTTCCAGATGCCGTCCGTCTCCTCGCGGGACAGCCCCTCGGCGTCGGTGAGCTCCGGGTGCACACGCACCACGAGGACCTCCTCGTAGTGCGACCGGTTGAAGATCCCGATCTCGCCGCGGGCGGGCAGCCGGCGGGCGTGCCGCCACAGGTAGTCGTGGCTGAGTTCCTCCGCCGACGGCGCCTTGAAGCTCGACACCTTGACGCCCTGCGGATTCACGCCACTCATCACGTGCCGGATCGTACTGTCCTTGCCCGCCGCGTCCAGGGCCTGCAGCACCACCAGGACCCCGTAGTTCTCCTGCGCCGCCAGGCGTTCCTGGTATTCCGCGAGCAGGGCCATGCCGCGCCGGAGCAGGCTCAGCCCATCGTCCTTCTTGCGCACGCCCAGCGTCGCGCCGGGATCGAAGTCGGCCGGCAGCCGCACCCGCGATCCGGGTTTCACCCGCAGCCGCCCGGCCAGGCCGGGAATCCAGTCGGCGTCATGGTCAGTCATCCGCGTCCTCCCGGCCCGCAGTCACCAATTCGCGGCCAGCCTAGGCCTGCCCATCAGCTGCGGTGGTAGACCTCCTGAAGTCCGTATACCGGCGTCGGGATGCCGACCGCCCGGGCCTTGAGCTGCAGCGCGAGGTAGAGCGAGTAATACCGGGACTGATGCAGGTTGCCGCCCTGGAACCACAGCGCATCCTGCTGCGTCGGCTTCCACATGTTGCGCTGCTCGCCCTCCCACGGCCCCGGGTCCTTGGTGGTGTCCGAGCCCAGGCCCCAGCACTTGCCGACCTTGTCGGCCACCTCGGGCGAGATCAGGTCGGCGACCCAGCCGTTCATCGAGCCGTACCCGGTGGCGTAGACGACCAGGTCGGCGGGCAGTTCCGTGCCGTCATCGAGCACCACGGCGTCTTCGGTGAGGTGATCGACCTGCCCCTTGGCCAGCTTGACGTCCCCGTTCGCGACCAGGTCACCCGCCCCGGTGTCGATGTAGTAGCCGGAGCCGCGGCGCAGGTACTTCATGAATAGCCCGGAGCCGTCGTCGCCCCAGTCGTGGTCGAAGCCGGCCGACTCGAGGCGGTCGTAGAAGTCCTTGTCCCGCTCCCGCATCTGGTCATACAGCGGGATCTGGAACTCGTGCATGATCCGGTACGGCAGGGACGCGAACACCATGTCCGCCTTTTCGGTCGTCACCCCGGCCGCGACGGCCTGCTCCGAGTAGAGCGCGCCCACCCCGATCTCCATCAGCGAGTCGGACTTCACGATGTGACTGGACGAGCGCTGCACCATGGTCACGTCCGCGCCGTTCTCCCAGAGCGCGCCGCAGATGTCGAAGGCCGAGTTGTTGGACCCGATCACCACGCATCTCTTGCCCCGGTACGCATCCGGGCCGGGGTGGACGGACGAGTGGTGCTGATCGCCGCGGAACCGGTCCATGCCCGGGAACGATGGCAGGTTGGGCTTACCGGATACGCCGGTGGCCAGCACGAGCTGCCTCGGGCGCAGCACCATCGGCTGGCCGTCCCGCTCGATGTTCACGGTCCATTCGCCGGTTGCCTCGCTGAAGGCCGCGCTCTTCGCCTCGGCGTTGCCCCAGTAGTTGAGTTCCATGATCGTGGTGTAGGACTCGAGCCAGTCGGCGATCTTGTCCTTGGGCGCGAACACCGGCCAGTTGGCGGGGAATTTCAGGTAGGGCAGGTGGTCGTACCAGACCGGGTCATGCAGGCAGAGTGACTTGTAGCGGTGCCGCCACTGGTCACCGGGCCGGCCGTGCTTGTCGAGGATGATCGTGGGCACGCCGAGCTGACGGAGCCGGGCGCCGAGCACGATGCCGCCCTGGCCGCCGCCGATGATCAGCACGTACGGCTGCTCGGTGAAGCCGAGCTCGGACGCCTCGTGGTCGCGTTTCTCCAGCCAGGTGGTCCGGTCGCGGCTCGCGCCGTGTTCCGCCCCCATCGGGCGGCTCAGGCCGCGCGGTTCCTCATGGCCCTTGAGCTCCTCCAGGGTGGTCAGCAGCGTCCAGCACCGGCCGTCGCGCAGGCGCAGGTGCCCGTGCCCCCGGCCGACGGCCGTCTCGAAGTCGATCCACGCCTCGATCACGCCGCCCGCGTCGGCGGCTTCCTCGCCGTCGGTGATCCTCCAGTTGCCCGGCTGCAGCCCGGGCAGCGTCTCGCGGAGCATCCCGGCGACCGCGGCGCGGCCCTCGCAGGTCTTGATGTTCCAGGTAAACGCGACGAGGTCGCGCCAGTAGCAGTCCTGGTGGAACAGTTCAGCGGCCGCGGCCGGATCGCCGGCCGCCAGCGCCTCGGAGAAGGCGGACAGCCAGGTCGTCACGGCGGCTGCGGCGCCGGTCTGGGTCTCGGGCACGGTTGCGGTCATGCTGCGGACTCCCGTCGTGGTGGAGCGGCCATACCAGCGTTCTAGCACGCCGATGGCGGTCCGTCCCGGGGCGGCTAGCCGGCCGCGGGGCTCGCGATGTCGTGCAGGAACTCGACCAGACCCGCGAAATACGTCTCCTGATCGTCATACATGCTCAGGTGGCTGCCGTCCGGGCAGTGCAGGTAACGGCCGGCCGGCAGGCGGCCGGCCATCATCCGCATGTGGGCCGGGTCCATCGTGTCGTGCTCGGCGCCGATGACCAGAGTCGGCACCTCGATCGTCGCGAGTTCCTCGCTGCGGTCCCACTGGGCGAGGCTGGCGTCGGCACTGATGCCGAGTTCGCTCGGTCCCTGCATCGACACGTAGATCGCCGGGTTGACGTGGGTGAAGGAGCGCTGGACCGGATCGGGCCAGCTCGCCTCCGGCATGCGCAGCACATGATGGATGTAGTGCTGCTCGGTCAGCAGCTCCATGTACCGCGGGTTCTCGAACTCACCCGCCGCTTCGAGCGACTTGATCTCGGCCAGTGCCGCCTGGTCCATGGCCGGCATCAGCACCTGCTCGGCGTAGGCGTTGTAGGCCGGGACGCTGGACATCATGCTGGAGATGACGAGCGCGCGCAGGTGCTGCTGGTGGTGCAGGGCGTACTCCATGGCCAGGATCCCGCCCCACGACTGGCCGTAGAGGACGAAGTTGCCGGCGTCCAGCCCGAGCGCGATCCGGACCTGCTCCACCTCGTCCACGTAGCGGTCCAGATCCCACAGCGCTGGTTCCTCGGGCTGGTCGCTGAAACCGCAGCCCAGCTGGTCGTAGTAGTAGTACTCGACGCCCGCCGCGGGGAGGTAGCTGTCGCAGGCCTCCAGGTATTCATGGGTCATCCCGGGCCCGCCGTGCAGGAGCAGCACCTTGAGATCGGGATTGTTGCCGATCCGCTTCACCCATACCCGGTAGTCCCCGGCCGGTGTGCTCACCGGGATCATCCGCGAGCCCCCGCTCAGCACGTCATCCCGGCCGGAATTGTCCAGATAGCTGCTCATCGGTCGCTTGCTCCTCTCCTTCCCCGGGCGCATCGCCCGCCCGGGGGGTCTTCAGCAGCATAGGCGGGCCGGGCGGGACCGCCCAGCCCCAATTCGCGCATGGCCCCGCGGCGCCGGGCCGGGCGGGCCGGCCAGCGCCGGGGCTATGATGCCCCCGATGCAGGACGAGGCGGCCAGCCTGGCTGACGAGCCCCCGCCCAGGGCGGGGGCAGATCCCGCTGCCCCGCGGCCGGGCGTCGGCCCCTTCGACCGGCGCGTGATCGTCATGGGCGGCATCGTTTTCGTTCTGCTGATGGCGCTGTCGGGGCGGTATGGCTTTGACCGCGACGAGCTGTACTTCCTGGACGCCGCCCGGCATCTGCAGGTCAGCTACGTGGATCAGCCCGGGCTGGCGCCGCTGCTGGCCTGGGTGTCGCTCAAGCTGTTCGGCGTGTCGCTGCCCGGCCTGCGGTTGTGGGCCGCGTTCGGGGCGTGGGCCACGGTGGTGGTCGGCGGGCTCACCGCGCGCGAGTTCGGCGGCGGCCGGCGCGCGCAGTTGCTGGCCGCGATCGGGACGGCGACGATGCCGGTCCTGCTGGGCGCCGCTCATATCGCTAACACGACGTCCTACGAACTGCTGGCGTGGGCGGGCCTGGCGCTCATCGTGGCCAGGATCGGGCGGACCGGCGACCGCCGCTGGTGGCTGGCCGGCGGCCTGGTCACCGGCCTCGGGGTGGCCGACGATCACAGCGCGGCCTTTTTCGCCATCGCGATCGTGATCGGCGCCCTGCTCAGCGGCGGCCGCCGGATGCTGTGGAACCGCTGGTTCCTGGCCGGCGCCGCGATCGCGGTGGCCTTCGAGGTTCCCGACCTGTGGTGGCAGGCCCAGCACGGGTGGGCGACGATCGCCATGACCCATGCGCTAAACCAGGAAAACGGCGGCGCGGTCAACATCGTTACCTGGGTCTTCGGCCAGCTGGGCGTGGTCACCCTGGCCCTGGCGTGGGTCTGGGTGGCCGGGCTGCGCTTCCTGTGGCGCTCCGGGCGGCCGCTGTGGAAGGCGCTGGCGTGGGCGTACGGCCTGCTGTTCGTGCTCTTCGCGCTCACCACCGGCGCGAAGACCTACTACCTGGGCGCGGCGTATGTGTACCTGCTCGCCGCCGGTGCCGTGGCCATCGACGGGTGGCTGGCGGCGCGGCCAGGCCGACTGCGCAATCTCATGCTGCTCACCGCGCTCACGACCGCGGTGAGCCTGCTAGTCGTCCTGCCGGTGCTGCCGGCCGGCGACATCGCCTGGACCTACCAGACCAACCCGACCCTGGGTGAGACCGTCGGCTGGCCGCAGTTCGTCCGCACCGTCGAGGTGGCCTGGAGGTCGCTGCCGCCGCGGCAGCAGGCCGGCGCCGTGATCTTCACCGCCGACTACGGCGAGGCCGGAGCCATCAACGAGCTCGGCCGGGGGACGGGGCTGCCGACCGCCGTGAGCGGGCAGAACAGCGAGTGGTGGTGGGGGCCGGGCGACCCGCGCGCCAGCACCGTGCTGGCCATCGCGCCCGGGCCAGTCGATGTCACCGGCTACGCCGGCTACCTCCGGCAGTTTTTCACCAGCGTGCGGATGGTGGCCACGCTGTCGAATCCGTACGGCCTGCACAACCAGGAATGGGCCGGTCACATCTACGTGTGCACCGGCCCGCGCCAGCCGTGGGGGCAGCTGTGGCCGCGGCTGCGCAACTACGACTGACCGCGGGCGGTCAGGCCCGCTGGCTCAGGTAGGCCGCGCGCAGCCGCTCCTCGGCATGTACCGGCGCCCCGACGTGATCCAGCCCGAGCAGCGCCGCTCCGGCGACGGCCGGGACGTCCACGATATGCAGGCTGGCGGCCGGCGCGCGGGTCGCCAGCCGGGCCGCGATGGCATCGGTCAGCAGCGGGTCCCGGGCGGTCAGCAGGCCGCCGCCGAGTATCACCGGGACGGCGCGGTCGGCCAGGTCCAGGCGGCGGATCATGGCGACGGCCATGGCCACGATCTCGTCGGCCTGCCGGATGACGAGATCGCGCGCCACCTCGTCACCCTGGCCCGCGATCTGCAGCAGCACCGGGGCCAGCCCGAGCAGCCGGGCGTCATCGACCGTGCCGTAGTGGATGCCGATCCCGACGTCGCTCGCCGTGGGCAGGCCGAAATGGGCGGCCACCGCGGCGCGGAGCTCGGTCTGCGGCCCGCGGCCGTCCTCGTCCCGGACGGCCCACCAGAGCGCTTCCCGGCCGAGTCCGCCGCCGCCGCCCCAGTCGCCGGTTACCTCGCCGAGGGCGGGAAACCTGGCCTCCCGCCCATCCGGCGCGAGCGCGACGCAGTTGATTCCCGCGCCGCAGGTCACGGCCACCCCCCAGTGCCGCAGCGCGCCGTCGCCGTCCGCGCCGCCGGGCCCGGCACCGGCCAGTCCCGGCACCAGCCCGGCCCGCAGGATGGCGAACGTGTCATTGACGACCGTGCAGGTCGGCGCCCATCCTTGGGCGCGCAGCGCGGCCCCGAGCCGTTCTTCATCCCGGGCCAGGTCGGCTCCGGCCAGGCACGCGGACACGTGCGCCGCCAGCGGCGGGCGGCCGGCCCCGGGCAGGCCAGCCCGGCCTGCAGCGCGGCCGCCGCGGCCAGCTCCGCGAGGATCGCCATGGCCCGGTCCAGCCCGAGCATGTGCGCGTTCGAGCCCGGGCCGCGCACGGCGGCCAGCAGGGCGCCGTCGCCGGCCACCAGCGCGAGGTCGGTCTTGCTGTTCCCGCCGTCGATAGCCAGGACGGCGGCGCGGCCCGCAGTCACCGCCCAGAGGTCCAGGGCAGGAAACCTGCATTCTCCGCGATCAGCCGGTCGGCGAGTTCGAAGGCCAGGTCGAACTGGCCGACCAGCGGGTGGGCGAGCAGCGCGGCGGCCACCCGGTGCCGCCCGCCGCGCAGCGCGGCGTCCACCGCGAGCTCCTCGTACGCCGAGACGTGCGCGACCAGCCCGCGCATCAGCGGGCCGAGCGGGGCCACCGGGACGGGCGCGGCACCGCCGGCCCCGATCACGGCCGGCACCTCGATCACCGCGTCGTCGGGCAGGAACGGCATCGTGCCCGCATTCCGCACGTTCACGACCTGCGTGTCCCCGGTGTCGCCGACCAGCGACGCGAGCAGCGCCACCGCGGCCTCGGAGTAAAACGCCCCGCCCCGCTCGCCGAGCAGCTCCGGCTTGCGGTCCAGCGCGGGGTCGGTGTACATCTCCAGCAGCCGTCGCTCAATCTCGGCCACTTCCTGCGCGCGCGTCGCCCGGCCGCGTGCCTCCGCCACCACGGCGTCATGCGCATAGAAGTAGCGCAGGTAGGACGACGGGACTGCGCCAACTTCTTCGATAACGGAGACGGGCATGCCGGTGTGCCCCGCGATCTCCTGTCCATGGGCGGCGATCAGGCCGGGCAGCCGGTCGGTGCCGTCCACCACGGCGGCTCGCTCCCAGGTCAGGTGATTGAGCCCGACATGGTCGAGCATCACCCGCGCGGGCGGCACGCCGAGCAGCGCGGCGAATTGCCGCTGGAAGCCGATCGCGACATTGCACAGCCCGAGGGCCCGGTACCCGCCGTCGAGCAGGGCCCGGGTGACGATCCCGACCGGGTTGGTGAAGTCGATGATCCATGCGTCAGCGGCCGCCCGCCGCCGTGCTCGTTCGGCAATGTCAAGGACCACCGGGACCGTGCGAAGCGCCTTCGCCAGGCCGCCGGCGCCGGTCGTTTCCTGGCCGACGCAGCCGCACTCCAGCGGCCAGGTCTCGTCCCGGTGACGGGCCGCCTGCCCGCCCACCCGCAGCTGCAGCAGGACCGTCCCGGCACCGTCCAGTCCATCGTCCAGGCTGGTGGTCCAGCGCAGCGCCGCCGGATGCCCGTAGCCGCCCATGATCCGGGCCGAGAACGGCCCGACCACCGCGAGCCGGCCCTCGTCAGGGTCGACCAGGACGACCTCGGTGACATGGACATCCCCGGCCAGCCGGGCAATCCCGTCGACCAGCTCGGGCGTGTAGGTAGACCCGCCGCCGATTACCGCAAGCTTCATCCGAAGGCCTTTACTTCCGCGCCGGCCCGGGCGACGTGACAGGCGACGTCGTGATCGGGCGCTAGCTGACTGAGCTCGGGCGTGACCTGGTGGCATTCGTCGATCGCCAGCGGGCACCGCCAGCGGAACCGGCAGCCGGGCGTGGGGTCGATCACCCGCGGCGGCTCGCCCCGGTCGGTCTCGGCTCCCACCGCCAGCGGCGCCCGCGGGTCGGGCACGGCCGACAGGAGCAGCTGGGTATAAGGGTGCCGCGGACTGGCCAGCACCTCCTCGGACGGGCCCTGCTCGGCGATCCGGCCCGCGTACATGATGATCAGCCGGTCCGCCACGTAGCGGGCGCTGGCGATGTCGTGCGTGATGTAGAGGAACGACACCCCCTGCTCATCCCGGAGCTGCGTCATCAGGTTCAGCAGCCCGATCCGGATCGAGACGTCCAGCATGGAGACCGGCTCGTCGGCCAGGATCAGCTTCGGCCGCAGGGCCAGGGCCTGGGCGAAGCCGACCCGCTGCCGCTGACCGCCACTCAGCTCGTGCGGGAACCGCTGCAGCGCCTCGGCGCCCGGGGCCAGGCCCACCGTCTCGAACACCTGTACCGCCGCCGCCCGGCGCTGCTCCGCTGACAGCTCGGGCCGGTGCAGCTTGAGGCAGCGCAGCACGCCGTGGGACACCCGGAAGACCGGGTTGATCGACGCGAACGGGTCCTGGAAGACCATCGGCACGTCGCCCCGGTAGCGGAGTACGTCCTGGCGCGAGCGGATGGCCGACAGCGGCCGGCCCTGGAAATGGATCTCGCCGCGGGTCGGCTTGTAGAGCCTGGCCAGCAGCCGGGCGATCGTGCTCTTGCCGCTGCCGCTTTCCCCGGCCAGCGCCACGATCTGCCGCTCGCCGATGGAGATGCTGACGTCATCGACAGCGTGCAGCTTCTGCCGGGACAGGGCGCCGCCGATCTTGAAATGCTTGGTCAGCCCCTCGGTCCGCAGCAGCGGCGGGGCCGGGTCCTGGCCGTCGGCCAGTCCTGCCGGGTCAGTCATGGCTGGCGCCGCCTTCGTCGTGCAGGAAGCAGCGGACATCGATACCGTCCACGCGGTACAACTCGGGGGCCTCCTCCTCGCACCGGGGCATGACCTTCGGGCAGCGCGGGGCGAACCGGCAGCCGGCCGGCGGCCGGGCCAGGTCCGGCGGCCGGCCCGGGATGCCGGTCAGCGGGACCCGGGGGCCCCTGATCGAGGGGAAGGCGTCCAGCAGGCCGGCGCTATAGGGGTGCAGCGGGGAGTCGAACACGTGCCGGGTGGGGCCGAGCTCCGCGACCTGGCCCGCATACATCACCATCAGCCGGTCGGAGAAGTGACTGACCAGCGACATGTCGTGGGTGACGAAGATGATGGCGAAGCCCAGCTCCTCCTGCAGTTCCTTGATCTGGACCATCAGCGAGCGCTGCGCCACCACATCGAGGGCGGACGTGGGTTCGTCCATGATCACCAAGTCGGGGGTGAGCAGCATCGCCATCGCGATCATGGAGCGCTGCCGCATGCCGCCGGACAGCTGGTGCGGGTAGCTCTTGAGGTGCGCGGGGTCGATGCCGACCATCCTGAGCACCTCGGCCGACCGCTCGGCGACCTCGGCCCGGCCGGTCAGGCCGTGCGCCCGCATGGCGTCCCGGAACTGCGCCTCGATCGACTTCACCGGGTTGAGCGCGTTCATCGCGCTCTGCATGACGACCGACATGTCCTTCCACCGGACGGTGGCCATCTCCTTGTCGGTGAGCCCCACCATGTTCTGGCCCTGGAAGATGACGCTGCCGCCGGTAATGGCGGCCGGCGAGACCAGCAGCTGGGCGATGGCGAACAGCAGCGTGGACTTGCCGCAGCCGGACTCGCCGACGATGCCGATGAACTCGCCCGGGTCCAGGTGGAAGCTGACGTTGTCCACCGCGACCACGGTTCCGCGATCCATGGCGTACTCGACCGACAGATCGCGCACGGTCAGCATCGCGCCCGCCCGCCCGGCCGGGGCGCGGCCGGCGACCTCGTTACGCGGTTGGCTTGACACGCTTCCCCCGCATGCTCCGCGCCGACCGCAAGGCCGGGTTGCCGATTTCATCGAATGCGTAGTTGAGCAGCGCGAACGCGGCGCCCAGGGCCACGATGCACAGGCCGGGAGCGATGATCCACAGCGGCAGGCCGATCTGGAACGCCTCCTCCTGCTCCGCCCAGTACAGCATGGTCCCCCAGCTGGTCACGGCCGGGTTGCCGAGCCCGATGAACTGCAGGCTGGAGGAAAACAGCACCGCGTACAGCGCGTTGGTCAGGAAGCTGGCCACGAGCAGCGACGTCATCGTCGGGATGATCTCCACCACGATGATGTACAGCGACCGCTCGCCCCGGACCCTCGCCGCCTGCAGGAAGTCCCGGTTGCGCAGGGATAGCGCCTGGGACCGAAGCTGGCGCGCCGTGAAGGACCATCCGGTCGCGGTGATGACGACGATCATGACCAGGGTGCCGACCCCGTGCAGGTAGCTGCCGATGATGATGAGCAGCGGGAACAGCGGGATGACCAGCAGCACGTCGGTGACCAGGCTGAGGCTTCCGTCCCAGGCGCCGCCCAGGTAGGCCGCGGCCACGCCGACCAGCATCGCGATGAGCGTGGCGCCGATCCCGACCCCGAAGGCGATCAGGAGCACCGGCCGGGTTCCCCACACCACCTGGGCGTAAATGTCCTGCCCGAAGGACGTCGTGCCCAGCAGGTGGCGCAGCGACGGGCCGAGTGACCGCGGGTAGATCTCGGCGTTCGGGTTGTCGTGCGCGATGACTCCGGGGAACAGGGCCACCAGAATAAAGATCACTAGCAGCACCGCGCCGGCGGTTGCCTTGCCGTTCGACCGCACCGCGCGGGCCATCCGCCGCAGCGCGCGGGCGCCGGTGATCCCCTCGCCCGGCGCGGGCATCAGGAGCGGGCCGACCGCGTCGGTATCGCCGGTCTCGGTGTAGCCGCCCAGCACCGACATGGCTACCTCGCCCCCCTGGTCCGCGGGTCCAGTATCGCCGTGGCGATGTCGGAGAGCAGGATCGCCACCAGCACGGCCACGGTAATCAGCAGGAACAGCGCCTGCATGAGCGGGTAATCGTTGTTGCTGACGGCCTGCAGCAGCAGGTAGCCGACGCCCTGGTAATTGAAGACTTCCTCGATCAGGATCGCGCCGCCGACCACGAACCCGAGGGACAGGGCAAAGCCGGTGAGGTTGGGCAGGATCGCGTTCCGGGCCGCGTAGTCGAGCATGATGCGGCGGCCGGGCAGGCCCTTGGCCCGGGCCATCCGCACGTAGTCCTCGGCCAGCGTCGTGATCATGGTGTTGCGCATGGTGAGAATCCAGATGCCGATGGTGGTGATCAGCAGCGTGAACGCGGGCAGGATGGCGTGCTCAATCACGTTGCCGATGAACGCGGGCGTGAGGGCCGGCGTCAGCGTGTAGTTGTAGCTGAAGAAGTACGGCAGCCAGTGCAGCTTGACGCCGAAGATCAGGATCAGGATCAGGCCGATCCAGAAGTAGGGAACCACCGTCATGATCACGAAGATCGGCGGCATGAGGCTGTCCAGCCGGCCGCCGCGCTTCCAGGCGCCGAGGATGCCGATGCCGGTACCCAGGATGAAGGCCAGCACCGTCGTGACACCAACCAGGCCGAGGGTCCACGGGATCGCGTCCAGCACGACCCGCCCGACCGATGCGCCGGGCTCGGTGGTCAGCGAGGTGCCGAACTTGCCGGTAAACACGTTGGCCAGGTAACTGAAGTACTGCGCCACCACGTTCTGATGCGCGCCGACGCCGAACTGCGCCTCGAGCACCTTGACCGCCTGCGGGCTGATCCCGCCCTTGAACTTGCCGATGATGGCGAGAGCCGGATTGCCCGGCATCAGCCGCGGCAGCACGAAGTTCAGCGTGAGCGCCACCCACAACGTCAGCAAGAAGAAGCCCAGGCGGCGCAGCAAGAACCTCATGTGCTCCTCCTGGTGCTCATCCGGTTCTTCTCCTTACCCTCGCTCAACCAGGCGGGCCGTCCCGGGCGGCCCGCGCACGCGGGCCGCCCGGGAGCAGGCACGGTTACTTCGCCGGCGCCAGGTGCAGCATCACCTGCGCCCAGTCCGGGTAGTTGTACGCGGCCGGCTGCGCGTACGGGTTACTCGGGGTGGGCCAGCCGGAGAAGCTGCCGGTGTCGTACTGGAACCAGTCGACCGACTCGGTGACCGGGATGACCGGCACCTCCTGCAGCATGACCTTCTGCAGCTGGTCCACGATCGAGTGCTGCTCGGTCGTCGAGGTGGTCGTGGGGTACTTGTCGATCAGCTTGTTGATGGCCGCGTTGTCGTACCGCTCGAAGTTGGAGCCGGCCGCGGTGCCGATCGGCGCGGAGTTAGGCCCGTAGAGCCATTGCCGAAGCTCGAAGTACGGGGTCGGGCCGCCGGTCTCAGCACCGTAGCCGAGCTGGAACTTGCCGGTGTAGAGGTCGGTCTGGTACGTGGTCTGGGCCAGGTTTTCCGGCGTCAGCTGGATTCCTACCGCCTTGAGGCTCTGCTGGATGGTCTGCACCGCCGCCACCCAGTCAGAGAACCCGCCGTTGTTGACGATGGTGAAGGACAGCGGCTTGCCGGACGGCGTCTGGAAGATGCCGTTGGAGCCCCGCTTGAATCCGGCCTTCTCCAGGATGGAGATCGCCTTCGCCGGGTCGAAGTGGTAGTCGTTGCCGTACGCCGTTGCCTGCGACCCGTCCAGCCAGCTGGAGAACGTCGGGGTGACGATCCCCGCCTGGTTCGCGGCCGGCTCATAGCCGTACTCGCCGATGGTGGACGCCTTCTGCCGGTCGATCGCGTAGGCCATGGCCTGGCGTACCGCCACGTTCTTCAGGATCGGGTTCGTCAGGTTGATGAACATCGAGACGTTGGCGACCGGCGGGAACCAGTAGTGGTAATTCGGGCTCTTGGACAGGTAGAACTTCTGGATGCTCGGGATGAACTGGCTGCCCCACTGAGCCTGGCCGTTGGCCAGGTAGGTGTTGGCCGTGTCGTTGGTCAGGAACGCGGGGTAGTTGATCGTGCCGACCTTCGGCAGGCCCGGCTGCCAGTAGTGCGGGTTAGCCGTGTACTTGATGTTCTGCGGCGTGCAGGTCTTGCTGCCTGCCGTGTACGGGCCGGTCCCGATGGGGTTCTTGTCCGCGAACGTCACCGGGTTAGCGACCTGCGACCAGACCTTCTGCGACACGATCCCGATCTGGTCAGCGATGTAGTAGAAGTACGTCACCGCGGGGGCCTTGAACGTCATGACCACCTGGTCGGAGCCCTTCTGGCTGACGCCTGTCAGCACCGCCCAGACCGAGTTGATGTCGAGCGTCTTGTGCGCCTTCAGCAGGTTGAAGGTGTAGACGACGTCGGCTGCGGTCAGCGGGTTGCCGTTGGTGAACTTCACCCCCTTGCGGATGGTGAAGGTCAGCGTCTTGTTGCCATTACTCCAGGCATAGGCGGTGGCCAGCCACGGCGTTACCTTGGCGTTCTGCAGCGTGTTGACGAACATCAGCGGCTCGTAAACCGGCCCCAGGGAGAAGGAGATGTCCGAGAGATTGAACGGGTTGAAGTCACAGGTCCAGGTCCCGCCGCTCTCATTGTCGATCGTCAGCACGCCGCTGGGACCTGACGCCTGCCCCGACGATTGGCCTGATGAACCGCCGCCGCTGCTGCCGCAGGCGGCGGCCAGCAGGACGGATGCGATGACGACCCCGATCAGCTTTAGGCGTCTCATTGCCGTAGCCCTCCGATGAATTGTCCGCGTACCGGGTGGCTGAGCGGGACTGCCCGGCCAGGTGCGCAGGTGCCAGACGGTGACCGGCCGGTGGGAGCCACCGGCCGGGAGGCACGCAGGCAATCTGTCATACCCTTGTGTCCTGGATCATGGTGTTCTGGTACATCGTGTCCATGCTGAGATGGACGGTTGTGCCGGCTGCATGCCCGGCCCCGGCTACCGGCGAGGCCCTGGCCGGCACCGCGTCCTGCGCCGCGCGATCCGGCTCGCCGCGGCCTTGCGCGGCGTCCACGGCCAGCGCCACCGCGCCGAGCAGCGGGGCGTCGTAAGGAAACTGCGCGAGAACAAGTTCCGGCGGGTAGGGGACGCCCGCGCGCAGGGCCTGCTCTAGCTGCGGGCGGATCCGCGCCCAGGAGCGGGCCATGCCGCCGCCGACCGAGATCCGCACCGGGTTGATGCAGATGGTGAGATTGACCAGGTGGAAAGCCAGCTCATTGACGAAGGTGGTCAGCAGCTCATCCAGCTCGGGATCGCCGGGGGCGGCCGCGAAGATGTCCGCCGCGGTCAGCTGGCCGGCGGCGTGATCGCCCGCCCGGCCGTCGCCCGGCCCGCCGTGGCCGGGCCCGCTGAGCCCGTATCCCGCGAGCCCGGAACCGCCGGGCCCGTCTCCCGTCAGCGCGGATTCGGCGGGGATGTTTCCCGCGCGCGCGGATCCGCCGGCCCCGGGGCTGCCGGGCCCGCGGCGGCCCAGCCCGCGGCTGCTGGCCTGCCGGGCCAGCCCTTGCCCGCTGACCACGCCCTCCAGCGGCATGCGCCGGCCCAGCGGACGGCCCACATCGGAAAGGGCCCGCAGGTTGTACCCGATCTCGCCGGCCGCGCCGTTCCCGCCGCTGACGACCTGGCCGCCGATGACGATCGCCGCGGCCAGGCCGGTGCCCAGGTTGAGATAAACGCCAGGGTCGCAGCCGTTCAGGGTGCCCCACCGCACCTCGGCGGTGGCCGCCGCCTTCGCGTCGGTGGCCATCCGCACCTCGGCGCCCTCGAACGCGGCCCGCAGTTCGCGGCCGAGCGCCAGCGACTCCCAGCCGTCGATGGCCGGGGCCAGCTCCACCCGGTCCTCAAAGGGGATGCCGAAAGTGGCCGCTCCGACCGCGGCCAGTTCACTGCCCGGTGCCGAGGCGGCCAGCAGGTCACGGGCCGCCTGGACGCCCCGGCCGAAGATCGCCTGCGCACCCCGGTCGCTGGCCGGCCCCGCTGCGGCCGGCTCGGCTGCGCCTGGTTCGCTGGCCGCCGGCGCGCCTGACCCGGCGCCGGTGCAGACCGTCGCCGACGCCAGCCGGTTACCCTTCAGGTCGCAGACAGCAGTGGCGATCTTCGTGCCACCGAAGTCGAACCCGAGTACCACGGGGGAGTTTCCCACGCTGACCTGCCAGTTCCGCAAGAACTTCCCGGCGAGCTACCGCTCAAGATAGTTAGGACAGTATCCTAACTATCGACCGCTGCAATAGCTCCGTGGCCGAAATGTGACCGATGCCGACAGCGCTGGAGGATCACTCGGTTGGACATGATCTCCTTCGGCTCGGTGTACCTCGAACTCGTCTTCGGGCATCTGCGCGAGCTGCCCGGACCGGGCGAGGAAGTCCTCACTGACGATTTCGCGATTTCCTGCGGCGGCGCCGTCACCAGCGCCGGCGCGGCTGCCCGCGCGGGCGCCCGGGCCGGCCTGTGCACGATCCTGGCCGACGACCTCGGCTCGCACGTGGTGACGCAGTACTGCGCCGGGACCGGCGTCGACCTGTCCCCCTCCGTGCGGGTACCCGGGAAGTCCGCGGGGATCTCGGCCGTGCTGAACTTCGACGGCGACCGGGCCTTCGTCACTCATCTGCCGCCGCGGCCGGACGGCGGGAGGGCGGAGATCGACCGCTGGCGCGGCGTGCTGCGCCGCGACCGGCCCCGCTGGTGCTACCTGCATGCCGGCCGCGGGGTGACGGACTTCCTGCGCGACGCCCGCGAGCTGGGCGCCAAGGTCGTGCTGGACGTGTCGCTGGGCGACGAGAAGGACCGTGACACCGTTATCGAGTGCGTCCGGCTGGCCGACGTCTTTGTCCCGAACCAGGAAGAATTGCTGCGGCTGACCGGAACGGGCGCTATCGGCCCGGCCCTGGCCGCCGCGGCGGCGTGGGGCACGCAGCTGGTGGTGAAGCGCGGCCCGGCCGGCGCGCTGGTCGCGGGTCCGGACGGGATGACCGATGTCGCCGAGGGTGTCCGCCGGATCCGGGTCCGGGACCTGACCGGGGCCGGGGACGCCTTTGCCGGGGCGATGATCGCCGCGCTGCTGCGCGGCGCCGCGCTGACCGAGGCGGTCGTGGCGGCGAATGCGGCCGGCTCGGAGGCCGCCGCCCGGCTGGGCGCGGTCGGCGAGGTTGACGTGACGGCCATGCCCGGGTCCGGCCGGACGCCGGATCCGATGTTCCCTCACCAGGTAGCCGCACCGGCGGCGAAGAAGGCGTCCATGGAGCAGGAGCTATGAAACTCACGATCCTCGGTGGTGGCGGCGTGCGGATGCCGGCGTTCGTCCGGGCGGTCCTGGCCAGCCGCCCCGACGCCTTCAGCGAGATCTGCCTGTTCGAGCCGGACCCCGTCCGCCGGGAAACCACCGGCCGGCTCGCGGCCGAGGTCGCGGACGTCCTCGGCCATCCCGGCGTGGTACGGATCTCAGCCGACGCGGCCGAGGCGTTCACCGGGGCGGACTACGTGTTCTCCGCCATCCGCGTCGGCGGCGACCGCGGGCGGGTCATCGACGAGGAGGTCGCGCTGCGGCGCGGCATCGTCGGCCAGGAGACGACCGGGCCCGGCGGGTGCGCGATGGCGCTCCGCACCATCCCGGTCCTGCTCTCGTACTGCGAGCTGCTCAGCCGCTGCTCGCCGGACGCGGTCCTGATCAACTTCACCAACCCGGCCGGGCTGATGACCCAGGCGATTTCCGCGCAGGGGAGGGTGCGGGCGGTCGGGGTCTGCGACACCCCCGGCGGCACCATCGAGCACCTGGCCGCGTTCCTGGGCGCCGACGGCGGCGGCGTCTCGGGCAGCTACGCCGGGCTGAATCATCTGGGCTGGGTCTGCTCGCTCCAGGCCGGCGGTCAGGAGCGGATCGGCGAGCTGCTCGGCCGGTTCGAGGAACTGCAGCGCTTCGATCATCGCTTCGCCGCCTTCGACCCGGCGCTGGTCCGCCGGGTCGGCGCGATACCGACGGAGTACGTCTACTACTTCTACGACGCCCGGCGCTACCTTGACGGCGTCGCCCGGGCGGGCGTCAGCCGGGGCCAGGACGTGCTGCGGCTGAACGATGAGCTGCTGGCGGGCCTGGCGAAGGCATTCGCCGACGGCGGGGTGGATGCCGCCTGGTCGGTCTACGAGCTGCTGATGGGGGTCCGCCGCGACACCTACATGCGCACCGACATGCAGGGCGATAATGGTCAGGGCGAGGCGCGGGCCCGGCGCGCGGCCGATGGCGCGGCCGGAATCAGCGCGGCCCCGGTGGGCGGCTATGAGGGCCTGGCGCTGCGGGTCATCGACGGACTGGCCGGACGCGGTGCGCGCGATGTGATCGTTAACATCCGCAACGGCACCAGCCTGGGCTTCCTGGACCCCGCCGACGTGGTGGAGATTCCCGCCCGGGTCGATGCCGGCGGCCTGTCGCCGCTGCCGGTCCCGGCCCTGCCGCGGTCAGCTCAGGCCCTGGTTGAGCAGGTCAAGGAATATGAGCGCGGCACCGTCGAGGCCGCGATGACCGGTGACGCCGGCCTGGCCGCGGTGGCCCTGTCCCAGCATCCGCTGGTTCCTGGCATTACCGCGGCCCGGGAGCTGATCGGCGAGTACCGGGAGCGGCACGGACAGCATCTGTCTTACCTGCGGTAGGCGGCCCTGGGCAAGCCGGTGTCAAAGTGGGAGAAATGACCGAGGAGGTGGCCGTGACGGTGACCGCATCAAGCACGGCCGGGGTAGCGCCGGCTGCTCCCCCCGCCGGGCGCATTCCGCCCGCCGACGCCGGCCCCCGGCCCCGTCCCGAGCCGGCCGGCGGCGAGTCGGCCGGCGAGCGCGTCGGCCTGCCCGGCGCCGCCCGGCCCAATGACGGCCAGGCGGCGCGGCCGCAGCTCATCCGGGAGCTCAATGAGCAGCTGCTGCTCAGTCATATCCGCCAGCACGGCCCGTGCTCGCGGGCCGACCTGGCCCGGCTGTCCGGGCTGTCGAAGCCCACCGTCTCGCTCGCGCTGACCAACGTGGAGGGCTCCGGCCTGGTGCGGATCGCCGGCCAGCGGACCGGCGTGCCCGGCCGTTCCGCCCGGCTCTATGAGATCCGGCCCGACGCGGGCTTCGTGCTCGGCCTCGACATCGGGCAGCAGTACCTGCGCGGCGCGCTGGCCGACCTGACCGGCGAGATCCGGGCCAAGGCATCCGCCCGCGCCCGGGCCCGGCCGGCCGGCCGGGTGGCCGAGCTGATCCAGCTCGCCGATGCCCTGTGCGCCGATGCGGGCCTGGACCGCGGCGCCATCACCCAGACGGTGATCGGCAGCCCGGGCGTGTATGACCCGCGGCGGAACGCCATGGCGCTCACCGGCCAGCTGTCCGGCTGGAGCCGCCCGGCCGTGCTGGCCGGCCTGCGCGAGGCGTTCGGCCTGAATCTCGTCGTGGAGAACGACGTCGACGCCGCCGCCCTGGCCGAGCAGGCGCACGGTCACGGCCGGGAATTCGCCAGCTTCGCCTTCGTCTGGATCGGGACCGGCATCGGCATGGGGCTGGTGCTGGACGGCAGGCTGCACCGCGGCGTGCACGGCGTGGCCGGCGAGATCGCGTTCATGCCGATCTCCGAAGGCCCCGGCGCGGATCCCGGCGACGTCAGGAAGCGGGGAGCACTGGAGTCGGCGGCATCCGCGCAGGCCGTGGTGCGTGCCGCCCGCCGGGCGGGCATGCGGGGGCCAGTGTCGGCGCGCCGGGTTTTCGCCGCGGCGGCGAAGGGGGACGAGCGCTCCGCCGCCGTCGTCGCGCAGGAGGCGCGGCTGGTGGCCAAGGCCGTCTGCTCGGTCGTCACGGTGGTCGACCCCGAGCTCGTGGTGCTCGGCGGGGGAATCGGCCAGGCCCCCGGGTTCGCCGCGGCCGTGACCGATGAACTCCGCCTGCTGGCCCCGGTGCTGCCCGAGGTCCGGGTCAGCGCCCTGGGCAACGACGCCGTGGTGGACGGCTGCCTGGCGTCCGGCACCGAGCTGGCCTGGAAGCAACTGCTGGCCCTGCTGCCGTCGGCACCCGCGGCGGACGGGTCAGGCGGGCGCGCCCTTGCCTGATACCGCGGCGTAGTACTGGCTCGACTCCCGCCGCCACAGCAGGATGGTCGCGCCCAGCCCGGCCAGCCAGACCAGCCCGGCGAACGCGAGTGACGCGGGCGCGTGCACCTGAACGGCCGAGGCGAGCAGGTCCAGGGTGTTGATAGCGAAAAGAACCGACGCGACGATGCGCGCCCAGCTCTTCCCGGCCCCGTTCGCCCGGGCCATCAAGATCCACAGGCCGATCGCGATCAGGCCGCCGACGACGACGGAGGTGACCGCGGCCGTCTGCAGATTGTGCACCTGACTAGTCGTGTACAGCGGGTGCCGCTTAAGGATGGCGGTCTTGAGGCTGCCGATGGTCACCAGCGCCAGCACGATGCCGATCGCGCTCAGGCCAGCGCCTACGTACATGAGCCTGACCGCCATCAGCATCGGCGGCGGCGGGTCGGGGCGCTGCGGCTCCGGCATCTGCGCACCGGACGGGTACGGCTGGTACATGGCTGCTCCTCACGCTCGATTCAATCCTCGTCCGCCGCGACGCCGCGTGTCACGCGTTCGCCGCCGGGCGATGCCGATTCTCGCGGTTCGGATTGCCTTCTGGCCAGTTGAATCGGCTACTACGCTCGCCCGGGCATGGCCGGTGGTACGGGCGGTCCACGGCCGCCGGTAGCATCACGTGAGTCAGTTTGGTGGACACCTGCCCCTTCTGAATGCTTCTGGCTACGAGAGGTAATGCGAATGGAAACTGCGCGGTCCGGGGGCGATGTCGCTAGTGACGTGCCCGAGATCCGGGGGAACCGCCAGGTCCAGTGCGATGTGCTGGTCGCGCTCGCGGAATGCAGGAACCACCGGAAGTGGTTCGCGCAGTTCGCGGAGCCGTATCTCGGCGACAGCCCGATTGAGATCGGCAGTGGCCTCGGTGATTACGCCAGGGAATGGATTCCCCTGGTGAGCAGCTTTACCGCCACCGACGCGGATCCGGCCTCGGTGCTGGAACTCAAGCAGGAGATGGCCCCCTACCCGGGAGTCTCGGTGCGGCAGGTCACCTTGCCCGCCTCGGAGCGTGCTGAGCATTCCTGCCTGATCGCCTATAACGTGCTTGAGCACATTGATGATCACATCGGGGCGCTGCGCAGCATGGGCCGGCTGGTCCGTGGCGGGGGCTATATCGTGCTCGTCTGCCCGGCCTTTCCGTTCGCGATGAGCAAGGTGGATATCGCGACCGGGCACGTCCGGCGCTACACCAAGCGCTCGATGCGGGCGGCCCTGGTCAGCGCGGGCCTGGAGGTCGTGTCCGTGCGGTACGCCAACTCGATCGGGCTGCTGTGCTATTACGCGTTCACCAGCCTGCTCGGGAAGACGCCATCGGAGGGCGGCACGATGACGTTCTATGACCGTCTCGTGGTGCCCGTCGTCCGGCTGGCCGAGCGCGTGATCGTGCGGCCGCCATTCGGCCAGTCGGTGCTCGCGATCGCGCGGGTCACCGAGGCCAATTCCGGCTCCGCCGGGCGCCCCGCGCCCGGAGAAGATGGCGAATAGCGCGGGTAGCCGCCGGTAACTACGGCGCCGCCGCCCGCGCCGGGGCCGCGGGCCGGTAAACGGAAACGCCGTCCGCCCGGTAACTGAAACGGAATCCGGTCTCGGTCAGGTACCGGCGGACGGCAGGCCGCAGCCGGTACCACGCCAGCACCCAGCCGATATCCAGGCCGCTGGCGTCCTGCCGGGCGGCGGCCCGCTGCGCGGGCGAACTGCGCCGCCGCCGTCCGCTGCCGCGCCGCCGTCCGCTTCGGGCCGGTCGCCCGCTTCGGGTCGGCCCATCGCTTCGGGCCAGCCGCCTGCCGTCCCGGCGCTCCCCGCGTCGCCTCGCGCTGGGACGGCGGCTCCGGCCGCCCACGCCGCCGCCGCAGGCCGGCTCGGTTCGAGGACCCCGGTCTCGCCGGGGCCGAACTGATCGCCGTCGCCGTCGCCGACGTGGCCCACCCGCTCACCTCGCCCGTCTCATCCGCGTTCTTGGCCCGGCCGGGCTACGGCACTGGCCCGGGGCACGGCACTGGCCGGGCACTCGCGGCCACCGGCTAAAGTCCTGACGTGGCTCTGCGGGAAGAAACCAGTCTTAGCCTGCCGCCCAGGCGACTGATCGGCTGGGAAATTTTCGTAGTCTTTGCCGTCTCGCTCGGCGCCAGCGGCCTGAACGCGCTGCTCGACCTGATCGGATCGCTGACCGCGCCGCAGGCCCTGCGGCACCAGCAGGCGCTGCTGGTCGGGTCGCTTGCCCCCGGCCGCCCCTGGCTCGACCTCACCCTGCAACTGGTCAGCGTAGCGGAGGGCCTGGCCCCGGTCGCGCTGGTCTTCTACCTGCTGGCCCGGTCCGGGGAATCGCCCTCGGACCTGGGCCTGGATGCGCGCCACCCGGCTCAGGACACGGCCCGGGGCGCGATGCTGGCCGCGATTATCGGCGGCACCGGGCTGGCCCTCTACCTGGCCGCGTTCCATCTCGGGGTCGAGCTCACCGTCGTGCCGGAGAGCCTGCCCGCGGTCTGGTGGCGCATCCCGGTCCTGATCCTGAACGCGGCGCAGGACGGCATCCTGGAGGAAATCCTGGTCATCGGGTACCTGCTGCGCCGGCTGGACCAGCTGAACTGGACGCCGTGGAAGGCGATCGTGTTCGCGGCGGTACTGCGCGGCTCGTACCACCTGTACCAGGGATTCGGTGCCTTCCTCGGCAACGCGGCGATGGGCCTGGTGTTCGGATACCTCTACCGGCGCTGGGGCCGCGTCACCCCGCTGATCATCGCGCATGTGCTGATCGACGCGGTCGCGTTCGTCGGCTACGCGCTCCTGCAGGGCCGCGTCTCCTGGCTCCCCGTCCCCAAATGATCCGGGCCGGCCCCGCTGGCCGCGTTTGTTCCTGATTTAGCGGCCGAGGCCCTCGATGACCAGCGCGCCGGGCAGGCGGCCGAGCAGCTCGCCGGGCAAGGCCAGCTTGGACCGCCGGACGCCGCTGCCGACGATGACCCGGGGTGCGGCGGCGACCGCCGCGTCGACGAAGACGGGCCAGTGGGCCGGCAGGCCGATCGGGGTAATGCCGCCGTACTCCATCTGGGTCTCCTCGACGGCCAGCTCGACGGCGGCGAACGATGCCTTCCGGACGTCAAGCCGGCGGCGGACCACGCCGTTGACGTCCGCCCTGGTCGTAGCCAGCACCACGCACGCCGCGAACCTGGCCTCGCCGTCGCGCCGCCCGGTGACCACCACGCAATTCGCTGACTCGTCCAGCGCCACGTCGTAGCGCTCGCAGAAGGCCGCGGTGTCGGCCAGCGCGGGATCGATCTCGGCCACGCCGACGTCGCCGGCCGGCAGCGCCCCGTCGGCAGCGGCCAGCGCGGCGGCCACGGCCGGGGCCAGCAGGTCGGGCCGGCCGAGGGCGGTCACGGTGTCAAGACTGCCGATGCTCAGGGTCACCCCCGGAAGTCTAGATCCTGGCGGTGTAGGGTCCGGATGACTCAGCACCATCAACTCGGCCGGGAAGCCGGTCTTGAGCACGCGGTTCGATCCGTTACCGGCGGTGGCCTTTGCTTGCGGACCTGGCGCGCGCCGTCCTCGGCGCGATTGCTGCGGGCGTGTTGCCCGGGTACTTCTGGGCCGGCTTCCTGCGCCCGGCGGGCGGCCTGGGCGAGCGGCTGGCCTGGTCGTCGGCGCTGTCGCTGGCGTCAGTGCCGGTGCTGGCGCTGGTCCTGGCGCGGGGCCTGGGGATCGGAGTCACCCTCTGGGTGGCCATCGTCTCCATCGTCGTCGTGCTCGGCTCCGGCGGGCTGGCCGTCGCCCTGCGCGGCGCGCCGGCCGGGCCGCGCCAGCCCGGTGCTGCCGCGGCCGCCGGCGATCCGCGACGTCCGCGCGCTGGCCCTGCTCGTCGCCGCCTTCGGGCTGGTCCTGGCCGTGGCGCTGGGCCTGCCCTCGCCGTGGTGGCTGCTCATCGTGATCCTGGCGCTGCTGGCGGCCGCCGGCGTGCTGGCCGCGGCGGGAACGGAAGCAGGCTGGCAGCCACCCGAGGTACTGCGCGAGCCCGGGCTGGCCCTGGTGCTGGCCCTGACGGCGGTGCGCGCGTATGCCGGGCCGATCCGGCACGACTGGCCCTACCTGCGCGGCAGTGACCAGTTCTCGCACGCGGTGATGGCCCAGCAGATGCTCGCCCATGGCTCGTACACCACCTACCTGATCTACCCGCCGGGCTTCTCGACGCTCACCGCGGTCATCTGCCGGGTATCCGGGCTGACGCCGCTGGCCCTGTTCCCGGTGCTGGCTCCGGCCTTGCTGGTGCTGACCACGGCGGCGGCCTACGCGCTGGCCACCCGGCTGTGGGGCTGGGAGTACGGGCTGGTTGCGGCGGCATTGTCCGGGCTCGTGCTGCGCGGCCCGTACGCGAGTTTCGCCGAGGGCCGCTATCCCGACCTGACCGCCGCGTACTTCCTGCTCGTCATGCTGGTCGCGGCGCTGATCACGCTGTACGGGTCCGCGACCGTCCGGTCCGCCGTGCTGGTCGCCGTCATCGGCGGGTCCGTGGTGCTCTACCACTCGGTGGCCACCCTGTACCTGGCGCTGCTGCTGGCCGCCGTCGCCATCGTCGGCCTGCCCTACCTGCTGCTGCGCATGCGCCGGCGCGGGGCGGGGCCGCCCGCCGAACGGCGCGCCGGGCCGGGCACTACCGAGCCGGGCACTACCCAGCCGGGCGCTACTGCCCCGGGCGCGGCCGGGCCGGCCGACCGGCCCGCCGGAGTCCGCGACGAAGGGCGCACGGCGGTACGCCAGGCCGAGCCCCGCGGGGCGCGCGCGGAGGCCCGGGCGGAGCGCCGCGCGGACAGCCGGGCGGAGGCACGCCGCCTGGCCGGGTCGCTGACCCTCGCGCTGGCCGGGCTGGGGGCGCTCGCGGTGGCCTATGCCGCGTACACGTACCTGCTCGGCAAGTCCGGGGCGGGCACGTCAGCCACCTCCACCGCCGTATCCATCGCGGTGGGCAGCCAGCCGGTGCTCAGCGTGACGAACCTGCTGTCCGCCCTGTCGTCCTCGGTCGTCTGGCTGGGCCTGTTCGGCCTGGCGGCGGTGGCGGCGGGGATCAGGTACCTGCGCCGGCCGGGGCAGGTACTCGCCGCGCTGACGCTGATCCTCTGGTGCGGCCTGATGTACGCGGGCAGCCGGACCGCGGCCGACGGCTTCCCGCAGCGCTTCGAGCGCGACCTGGGCGGCGCGCTGTCGGTGCTCGGCGCGCTCGGCGCCGGCCTGATCCTGCAGTCGCTGGTGCGCTGGCGGGCGCCCCGGCGGGCCGTCGCCGCCCTGGCCGCCGTGGCCGCCGTGGCCATTGTGGCGGTGGCGGGATTGCAGGCGTTCCGCGCCGCGGTGGCCGAGAGCCATCCGGTGCACACCGGCATCCTGGATCCGCAGGTCGCTGCCGCGGGCACCTGGCTGGGACAGCACAACAATGGCGGCACGATCATCTCCACTCCCGCGATGAACTCGGGCATTACCAACCGCGCCGTGCTGGCCATGGGCGGATACACCGGCCTGCAGGCCTACAGCCCGTTCCGGATCGCGCATCCGCGGTCGTTGCCGACCGCGGGCCGGGCGCCGCTGCTGGACTCCCAGGAAGTGCTGCTGCATCCGGCGAGCTGCCGGTCGGCCGGCATCTTCGCCGCCCAGGACGTCAGGTATGTCGTCCTCTACCGGCACGGGCATGCCGCCGACCTGGCCGGGTTCCGCGCCGACCCGGCCCGGTACCACCGGGTGTTCGAGAACCCGTCCGTCGTCATCTACGCCCCGTCGCCCGCCCCCGGCAAGTCCTGCCCGGCCACGTCCCCGGCTTCCTGATCACGAAAGCCCAGGAAACTCCCGCGACACGCGGCGGGCCCGGGCGCGGCTGAGTCCTCAGCGCGGGCGTGACGACACTGCCGGCCGTCCCGGCGAGGACACGTCGGCCCGCGGCGTGCTGGCGCCACCGCGCAATCTAGGTAATCCCGCCCGGAATATAGGGGGCCTTCCCCGATCCGCGCCTAGCACCTGCCGCCATACCGTCACATCGATTGATCCTGTGACGGGGGGACTCGTGACGCTCCGAATGGCCGTTCCAGCACAAGCGACGTTGCTACCTGCGACCAGGATGGCCGGGCTGCGCCGGCCGGCTGTCGCACTGATGGTGGCGGCCGCGCTGTGGGGAGTTGCGGTGAGCGGGACGAAATATGCCCTGGGCGGCTTCGATCCGGTAACGCTGCTCAGTGTTGAACTCCTAGCGGGTGCGGGCGTTTTGTGGGCTGCCCTGCTCATACGCGGCTACCGTCCGCCCGGGTCCTGGTGGCTTCCGGTCCTGCTGGGGCTGCTCGAGCCCGCCCTGGCCTACCTGGGTGACACCTGGGGCCTGTCTCTCACCAGCGCGGTGCACGGGGCCGTGATCAACGGCCTCGAATCCGCCCTGGTGGTCATGCTGGCCGCCATGCTGCTCCGGGAGACCATCACCCGGCCGGCCATCATTTCGGTCGTGGTCGCGCTGGGCGGGCTGCTCGTGCTGGCGGGCGCGGGCTCCGGCCGCGGCACGGCCGCCGGTGACCTCCTGGTGGCCGGCGGCGTGCTGAGCGCGAGCCTGTATACGGTGGTGGCGAAGCGTTTCGATGACGGATCGGATGCCCTCTCGCTGACGGCCTGGCAGTTCACGGTGGCAACGCTCGTGTCGCTGCTGGTGACCACGGTGCGCTGGAGCGCGGGCGGCGGCACCGTGTCCGCCGCGCCCCGGTTCTGGCTGGCTGCCGTGCTGGTGGGCGCCGGCGGATTCGGCGTCAGTTTCCTGCTCTTCAACATGGTGATCGCCCGGGTCGACGCCGGGCGGGCGGCGGTGGTACTCAACCTCATTCCCGTTTTTGGTGTCGCGAGTGCGGTGGTCTTTCTTGGTGAGGGCGTCACCAGCCGGGATGCCCTCGGGGCGGTCCTGGTCGGATCATCAGTGCTCTATTTCGCGATCGCTGATAGTCGCGACGCGCCCACCAAGACCGTCCGGGCGGTCAGGCCTGGCCGGCTTCCTGCGCTACGCGCTCCAGCTTGCTCCGGTAGCTCTCCCACCATGCCCGGTCGCCGGACGGCATGTTGGTGGTGCCCTCCCGCAGGCCGGCCGTCCCGTCGATGAGCTCCCGGACGATATCGGCGTGCCCCGCATGCCGGTCGGTCTCGGCGACCACGTGCACCAGGATCCGGTGCAGCGTCACCTCGCCGTGCTCGCCCGGCCACCACGGCACATGGCCAACCGCGTCCAGCGCCAGCGCGCCGATCGTCGCGTCCGAGTGCGCCCAGGCCCGGCGGTACAGCCCGATGATCTGCTCGCGTGACTCGTCGGCGGCCGCCCACATTTCCGCGTTGGGCTCGGCGTCCTCGTCGAACCCGGCCGGCAGCGGCTCGCCGAACGGCCGTCCGAAGGTATCGCCGAAGTACCCCAGCTCAACGCCGGCCACGTGCTTGACCAGCCCCAGCAGGTTGGTGCCGGTCGGCGTCAGCGGACGGCGGATGTCGTACTCCGAGAGCCCGTCGAGCTTCCATACCAGCGCCTCGCGGGCCTGCTGCAGGTAACTGTGCAGGTCAGTTTTCGGATCCGAGATCGTCATGCCGGACAGTCTGCCACCCGTCCCGGACAGCCCGGCCGTGCTCTTCGGCGCTCCTGGCCGGACTGGGCCTTGCGCTGATCGGCCGTTCAATTATTCTTCGATCATGGTTGAAGGCGGATCACTCAGCGAGAACATCGGCAGCACGGGCCTCGACGCGGCCACGGCGACGGCCGGCCAGCTCCAGCGGGCGATGACCGATGGCACGCTGACCTCGGCCGAGCTCACCGCGTTCTACCTGGCGCGGATCGAGCGGCTCAATCCGCGGCTGCGCGCCGTCATCACGGTCAGCGATGATGCCGCGGCGCAGGCGCGGGCCAGCGACGAGGCGAGGGCGAACGGGACGCCGGGCGGGCCGCTGGCCGGCCTCCCGGTGCTGATCAAGGACAACATCGCCGTCGACGGACTGCCCGCCACGGCCGGCTCGCCCGCGCTCCGGGACTCGGGCCACGGTGACGCGTTCCTGGTCGGCCGGCTGCGCGCGGCCGGCGCGGTCGTGCTCGGCAAGGCGAACCTGTCCGAATGGGCGAACTTCCGCTCCCGGCACTCCAGCAGCGGCTGGAGCACGCTGGGCGGCCAGACGGTGAACCCGCACGGCACCGGCCGCAATCCGTCCGGCTCGAGTTCCGGATCGGCGGCGTCCGTCGCCGCCGGACTGGCGCCACTCGCGGTCGGGTCAGAGACCGACGGCTCGATCCTCAGCCCGGCCAGCGCCTGCGGGATCGTCGGCGTGAAGCCGACCCTCGGGCTGATCAGCCGGACCGGAATCGTGCCGATCTCGCCGATGCAGGACACGGCGGGCCCGATGGCCCGGTCGGTCGCCGACGCGGCCGCGCTGCTCGGCGCCCTGTCCGGCCATGATCCGGCCGACGAGGAGACCGGGCCGGCGGCCAGCCAGCCGGACGATTACCTGCTCTTCCTCAACGCCGCCGCGCTGGACGGCGCCCGGCTCGGTGTCTGGCGGGACGGGTCGGACGCCGCGGGCCCGGCCGCGGTCGCGCTGCTCGACGCGGCGATCGCGCGGCTGCGGGCCGGCGGCGCCGAGGTCATCGATCCGGTGGAGCTCCCCGGCCTGGACAAGGTCGGCGAACCGGAGATTGCCGCCCTGCTGCACGAGTTCAAGCACTACCTGAACGCCTACCTCAGCGCGACGCCCGGCAGCCACCCGGCCACTCTCGCCGACCTGATTACCTACAACCGGGATAACGCGGCCACCGTGCTGCCTTACTTCGGCCAGGAACTGTTCGAGCTGGCCGAGGCAACCAGCGGCGACCTGGCTGACCGGGACTATCAGGCCGCACGGGGGGAGGCGCGCAGGCTGGCCACCACGGCGGTTGACGGCGTGCTGCGGAGCCACCGCCTCGACGCCGTTCTCGCGCTGAGCGGCAGTCCCGCCTGGCTGACCGATCACGTGCTGGGCGATCATCACTTGTTCGGCTCGTCGACTCCGGCCGCCGTGGCCGGGTACCCCGCGATCTCCGTTCCGGCTGGTTTTGTCAGTAATCTTCCGGTGGGAGTTTCCTTTATGGGACCGGCCTGGAGCGAACCCCGGCTGCTCGGCCTGGCCTATGCGTTCGAGCAGGCCGGAAGCGCCGGAGGCGTCGGCGCGGCCGGCCCTCGGTAGCCTGACGGCATGGAATCCTGGGGCTCCGCGAGCATTCCCGAACTGCCCGGAACTGGTCCCGAGCCGCGGATCAGGGACACCGCCAGCGGCGAGCTGGCCATCGCGGCGTCCGGGCGCGCGGCCACCCTCTATGCCTGCGGGATCACGCCGTACGACGCCACGCATATCGGGCATGCGGCCACCTACATTGCCTGGGACCTGCTGGTGCGCGCGTGGCGAGACGCCGGGCACGAGGTCACCTACGTGCAGAACGTCACGGATGTCGATGATCCGCTGCTGGAGCGCGCGGACCGGGACGGCGAGGACTGGCGGGAGCTGGCCGCGCGCGAGATCGAGCTGTACCGGGAGGACATGGCGGCGCTGCGGGTGCTTCCGCCGGCCAGCCTGGTCGGGGCGGTCGAGGCCATGGGCATCATCGAGCGGTTCAACCTGGCGCTGGCCGGCCATGGCGCGCTGTACGAGCTGGACGGGGACCTGTATTTCGCCCGGTCGTCCGATCCGGCGTTCGGCACGGTGTCCGGGCTCAGCCCGGCGGCGATGATCGAGCTGTCCGCCGAGCGCGGCGGTGACCCGGCCAGGCCGGGCAAGAAGGACCCGCTGGACGCGCTGGTCTGGCTGGCCGCCCGGCCGGGGGAGCCGTCCTGGGCGTCGGAGTTCGGCCCGGGCCGTCCCGGCTGGCATGTCGAGTGCGCGGCGATCGCGACCGAGTACCTGGGTGCCGTGTTCGACCTGCAGGTCGGCGGCAGTGACCTGATCTACCCGCACCATGAGTTCAGTGCCTCGCATGCCCGGGTGGTCGGCGGCGGCGGCCCGATGTTCGCCCGCCGGTACGCGCACGCCGGGATGGTGCGGCTCGACGGCGAGAAGATGTCGAAGTCGCTGGGCAACCTGGTTTTCGTTTCCGCGCTGCGGTCGGCCGGTGTCGACCCGATGGCGATCCGGCTGGCCATCCTCGCCCATCACTACCGGCAGGACTGGGACTGGACGGCGGCCGGGCTGACCGCGGCGGCGGACCGCCTGGCCCGCTGGCGCCGCGCCGTGGCGCTAGCCGCCGCCGACCCCGCTGGCTCCTCCGTTCGCGGGGAAACGGTACCGGAGGTCGGCCAGTTGCTGGCTGCCGTCCGCGACCGGATGGCCGACGACCTGGACGCCCCCGGCGCGCTTGCCGTGGTCGATCGCTGGGCCGACGCGGTGCTGGCCGGCGGGGTGCTGGCCGACACGGTGCCGACGGGCTCGGACGCGCCGGCGGCGTCGCTGGTCAGGGACATGGTGGACGCGCTGCTCGGCGTCGCGCTGTAGACGCCGTCAGGCGGTCGGCGCTGCGGGCCTCTCACGATATGCCTGGTTTCGCCCTTAGATAGTTCGGTGCGACTTTCGGACCAGCTGCGGAACGGCATTCTGACTGGCGGAACACAGCCGTGAAGCACGGTCAGCGGAACACGGGCCGCGCGGGCACGGCCTGCGGAAACGCCGGATGCGGCCGCGGGTTGGTGCTCGGCGCGCAGACGCACCCTTGATGCCGCAGCGATATCGTGATATCTCTGCGGTATCGCCGCAGCCAATTTCCGCGCTGTCCAGGGAACGACCATGACAACACCGCCAGACCCGGGTACCCGCGATCCCGGTGAGATCGCCGACGGCCCGGACGACCCGGGCCCGCCCGATGCCGCTGGGGCTTCCGGGGATCCGGTTAGTCTGCTGGTCAGCGCGGTGGGGGAGCTTCCGCCGGAGCAGCGGGACCTGGTGTTCACCTGGCTGCTGCGCCAGCGTCCCGCGCTGGCGCGGCAATGGACGCTGGGCGCGACCGCCCTTGAGGCCGACGAGCTGCAGTCCCTGCAGCGAGCCGCCGCCCGGCCCCTGCGGGGATTCGCTGCCTCCGCCCAGCAGGTCGTGCCGGTCAGGTTTCCCACCGAGCAGCACGCCCAGCTGCGGGAGTGGTGCGCGGAACACGGCTTCTCGATGGCCACCGTGATCCGCGGGCTGGTGGCCCGTTTCCTTGAGGGCCAGCTGCCGGACCGGAGCTGAGGCCGGTTACAGGGGGCGGCGCGCGCCGCCTGCCGGGCGGCGGCCGATAACGACCAGTTCCTGCCGCGCTACCTGAACGCCGGGCGGCCAGGGTTGGCCGCCCGGACCGCGCCTCAGCGGTCCAGGATGCGCAGCCGCTGCGGGTCATAGAACGGGGCGATCTGCAGCCGGGCCGCGACGTCGCCGCCGGGCGTGCGCACCCGGAAATCGCCGTCTTTCAGCCACTGACCGGTGACGCCGTCGGGGTGGGTCACCTGGGCCAGCGCGACCGGCCCGCCGACGGTGTAGCCGAAGGCGGCGGCCCGGATGTAGCCGGCCCACTTCCCGTCCAGCAGGACCGGCTCGTTGCCGAAGAGGTCGACCGCCGGATCATCGACCAGCAGGCCGACCACGCGATTGCGCGGCGGTCCCTCGGCCCGCGCCTTGACCAGCGCGTCCCGGCCGATGAACCCGCCCGGCTTGTCCCACGCCACCGCGAATCCGAGCCCGGCCTCCAGCGGGTTGTCGGTGTTGTCGATATCGACGCCCATGTCGCGGTAGCCCTTTTCCAGTCGCAGGCTCGACATGGCGGATAGCCCGATCGGCCGGAAGCCGAGGTCACCGCCGGCCTCGACCAGGTCGTCGTACACGCCAAGCGCGTACTCGGCCGGCACGTGCAGCTCCCAGCCGAGCTCGCCCACGTAAGTGACGCGGACGGCGAGTACCGGCGCGTAGCCGACATGGATCTGCCGCGCGGTCAGGTAGGGAAAGGCCTCGTTGGACAGGTCGGCGTCGGTCAGCCGTCCGATCAGCTGCCGCGACGCCGGGCCCTGCACCGACAGCAAGGTGGTTCCCGAGGTCACATCGGTCACGGTGATGACCTCGTTCTTGCTGGTCGCCCTCCTGATCAGCGGCTCGATCCGGCGGTGGATGATGTCGCTGGCCACGACCAGGAACTTCTCTTCCTCCAGCCGGGTCACGGTCACGTCGGCGACGATCCCGCCTGCGGTGTTCAGCCACTGGGTGTAGACGATCCGGCCCGCGGCGAGGGTCACGTCGTTGGCGGACAGCCGGCTCAGCACCGCGGCGGCGTCCGGTCCTTGCACGATCAGCTTCGCCATCAGGCTCATGTCCAGCACGCCCACGGCCTCGCGTACCGTCGCGTGCTCGCGCCCGACGAGCGCGTGCGAGTCCGGCCGGCCGTAGTTCAGCCTGGTCGCGGGGGCCTGGCCGGCTCCGGCGAACCACTCGGCGAACTCCCAGCCGGCCGACTGGCCGAAGTGGCCGCCGGCCGCGGCCAGCCGCTCGTGCAGCACCGAGCGGCGCACGTTCCGCCCGGTCGACGGCTTCCAGGCCGGCCACACCGCGTCCCCGAACAGCACACCGAGTTGCTCCACGGTTCGCTCGGCCCGGAACCGCCGCGATGTCTCATACAGCGCGGTCCGGTCGATTGCGACCGCGGTGGCGTCGACGGGCGGCACCCCGTCCACGATCCAGTGCGCGAGCATCTTGCCGACCCCGCCGCCGGACAGGATGCCGAGTGAGTTCAGCCCGGCCGCGACGAAGTAGCCGTCCAGCTCAGGGGCGGGCCCCAGCAGCGGCCGGACATCGGAGGTGAACGACTCGGGCCCGCAGAAGAAGGTCCGTATCCCGGTCCCGGACAGCGACGGGATGCGGCTCATCGCCTGGCCGAGGTACGTCTCCATCCGCTCCCAGTCCGGCGGCAGCGTGCCGAACGAGAACTCGCGGGGCACACCGTCCAGCGACCATGGCGCGCCGACCGGCTCGAACAGGCCGACCAGCATCCCGTCGCCCTCGGGCCGGAAGTACCCGTAGTTATCCGGGTCCTCAATGACCGGCAGGTCCTGGCTCATCCCGGGCACGGCGGCGGTCAGCAGGTAGTAGTGCTCGGCCGCCTGCAACGGCACGCCGACCCCGGCCAGCGCGCCGAACTGCCGGGCCCACATTCCGGCGGCGTTCACCACCACGTCGGTCTCGATCCGGCCCGCCTCGGTCAGGACGGCGCGGACCTGCCGCCCGCGGGTCTCGACACCAGTCGCGGCGACGCCCTCGATTACCCGGATGCCCAGCTGCCGGGCGCCCTTGGCCAGCGAGGTGGCCACGCCCACCGGGTCGGCCCGGCCCTCGTCAGCGACGTAGAAGGCGGACAGCACGTCGTCGGTGCGGGCCAGCGGCCACATCCGGGCGAGTTCCCGCGGCGAGATTTCCACGTCATCGACGCCGAATCCGTGCATCCAGGCGCTCTCCCGCCGCAGCGCCTCCTGCCGCTCCGGCGTGGTGGCCAGTGAGATATGCCCGACCGCGCGGAAGCCGGTGGAGTGCCCCGTCTCCTGCTCCAGCCGGGCATACAGGTCACGCGAGTACCGGCTGAAGAACAGGGCCGTCTCGTCGGTCATGCCGGCCGAGGTGATCAGGCCTGCCGCGTGCCAGGTCGTCCCGGCCGTGAGCCGGTGCTGCTCCAGCAGCACCACATCAGTCCAGCCCAGATGCGCGAGGTGGTAGGCGATGCTGCAGCCGATCACCCCGCCGCCGACAATCACTACCTGTGCCCGGCTCGGGATACCTCCGCCGGTGATGACCGGGTCGATCGTCACGTAACCGTCACCCGCCAGTCGTTGTCAGCCACGGGCCGATCGTTGTCAGCCACGGGCCGACTGTACCGTTCAGCCGGCTCCGCACCGTTCGGCCGGTTCCGCGCCGTTCCGCGCCGCCCGGGATCCCGACCAGGCAACGCCCGGGCAGCCGGACGGCGCCGGCGTGCCTGGTCGGCACGCCGGCGCCGGTCCCTGCCTCCGGTGCTAGCTCTTCCGGTGCTAGCTAGAGAACTGGTAGACGGTGGTCGAGTTGAACACCTTGCCCGGCCGCAGGACGGTGGACGGGAAATTCGGCTGGTTCGGCGAGTTCGGGAAGTGCTGCGTTTCGAAGGTGTAGCCGTCGCTCTGCCGGTAGATGTGGTTGCTGATGCCCACCAGCGTCCCGTTCAGGAAGTTGCCGCTGTAGAACTGAACGCCGGGCTGGTCGGTCCAGACCGTCAGCTCACGCCCGCTGGCCCGGTCCCATGCGTGGGAGGCGAGCCGGAGGCCGTCCATGGTCGGGCCGCTCTTGTTCAGCACCCAGTTGTGGTCGTAGCCCTGGGCAATGAGGAGCTGCCGGTTGTCCCGGTTGATCCGGGAGCCGATCGTGTGCGGCCGGATGAAGTTGAACGGCGTGCCCTTGACCGGCGCCAGCCGCCCGGTCGGGATCTGGGTCTTGTTCGTCGGCGTGTAGCGGTTCGCGTTGATCTGCACTACCTGGTGGTAGGTCGAGCCGGATGACTCGCCCGCGAGGTTGAAGTAGTCGTGGTTGGTGAAGTTGACCACTGTCGCCTTGCCCTTGACGGTGGCGTGGTAGTGCATCCACAGCTGGTTGGCGTTGGTCAGCAGGAAGGTGACCGTCTCGGTGAGGGTGCCGGGGTAGCCCTGGTCACCGTTCGGGCTGACGATCGTCATCGCGACGCCGGCGACGCCGGAGCCGTGTACCTGCCTGGCGGCGTAGATGTGGTCGCCGAATCCGATGAGGCCGCCGTGCAGGCTGTTGCCGTTGTTGTTGATGGGGACGTGGTACCGCACGCCGTCAAGAACGAACGTGCCCTTGGCGATCCGGTTGCCGTAGCGGCCGATGTTCTCGCCGAAGTACGGGCCGCCGTTGGCGGTCACCGGCGGGCTGTCCTCCTTGACGTAGTCCTTCAGCGTCTTGAAGCCGAGGATGACGTCGGCCCTTCTGCCGTTCCGGCCGGGCACCGTGATCGACTGCTGGATAGCGCCGAAGGTCAGCAGCCTGACCTGCATGCCCTCGCAGTTGGCCAGGGTGTAGCGGAAAACCTTGGTCAGCTTCCCGGTGTACGGCTCGATGGTCCTGCCGAAGAACTGCTTCGAGACGGTCGGCCCGCCAGTGCAGCTACGCGTGGTCGTCGCCGGCGCCCGGCCCATGCCGAGTATGCCTACGGTGCCTAACGCGAGGGCGAATACCGTACCGATGATGGCGGCTCTGCGTGCGGGCAGACGCGTCAACGCTGTGTGCATGAAGGCTCCCTTCCCTGTTGCGTTTCGGGCGAGCCGGCCTGCCCGGCCACGGCTGCCGACCAGCCCCACGTGCGCATTGTGAGCGCTAACATCGGGAAAAATCACCCATATCAAGGAAACAAAACATTGGCGGCCTGGATAACTATCCGGCCGCGATCGTCGCGGGCGCAGGTATCTCCCCAGCTAGAACCCATGTCCGCCGGCCCGGTGGCCAACACGGCATGTAGCCCTCTGGCTACGGAAATCTGACCTATTGGTCAAGACGGCTGTGATGCGGCGATACCGCCCCCGCCGAGATCGATCTGTCCAGAGCTGTTTGCTGCCTGTGGACGGCGCCATCCGGCCGGCGAGGACCGCGGCAGTCAGCCGCCGATCGCGATTCTCGGCTGGATAACCACGACTTTTGGCTCGATAACCGCGACTTTAGGCAGCGAGCACGGTCGCTCGGCCGGGGCACAGGCTGCCTTTGCTGGCCGGCGGCTGCGTCCGGCTGCGGGGGATTATCCCCAGGCGCCAGAAAACACGCTGACCCCGGTACTCCCCGGCTTTCAGGCTGGCGGCATGGAAGATAACCGTTCTGCGAGTTCATCCTCGCCCGCGCAACCGCCTCGCTCATCATCCGCTGTCCCGCCAGGCCCGCTGCCTGGTGGCCGGAATTCTTCGTCCGCCGCCCCCTTACAGCGAGTTAGCGTGGATTCGCCGGCCGGGGTGCTGGCCGTCGTACCTCACTTGCTGGGCTTCCACCCGAGCAAGAGCTTCGTCGTACTTGGCCTGGCGCCGCCGCGCGGCCGGGTCAAGCTCGGCTTCCGCTACGACCTGCCCGACCCGCCGGACGCCGCGGTAGCGGAGGAGATCGCTGGCCACGCGATGGCGATACTGGCCCGGCAGCGGATCACCACGGCCGTCCTGATCGGCTACGGTCCCGGGCAGCTGGTCACGCCGGTCGCCGACACGCTTCGCGCCGCGGCGGGCCGCGCCAGGCTCTCGCTGCGCGAGGTGCTGCGAGTTGAGAATGGCCGCTACTGGTCCTACCTGTGCCATGACCCGGCCTGCTGCCCGGCCGACGGAGTGCCGTATGACCCGGTCGCGCATCCGGCGGCTGCCGCGCTCGTGACGGCCGGGCTGGCTGCCTACCCCGACCGGCAGTCGGTGGTCCGGACCCTGGCCCCGGTGAAAGGCGCCGCCGCCGACTCGATGGCCCGGGCCACCGAACGGGCGCGCGCGCGAGTCGCGGCCCTGCTCGCGGAGCAGCGGAACTCGAAGCAGGCCGGCGATGTGCTGCGGCTGGTCGTCGAGGACGGGCTGCGTGCGGTCAGCGAGGCGATCAGTGCCTATCGGGACGGGGGGCGGATCGCCGACGATGACAAGATCGCCTGGCTCAGCGTGACCCTGACCGACCTGCGCGTGCGCGACGACGCGTGGGCCCGGATGGATCCGGACTACTCCGAAGTGCACCGGCGGCTGTGGACCGACGTGGTACGACGGGCGTGCCCTGAGTACGTGCCCGCGCCAGCCTCGCTGCTGGCGTTCACCGCCTGGCAGGCCGGCGAGGGCACGCTGGCCAACATCGCCATCGAGCGCGCTCTGGACGCGGACCCGCAGTACTCGATGGCACTCCTGCTCAGCGATGTGATCGATGCGGGCGTGCCGCCGTCGGAGGCGAGGTTGCCGATGACGCCAGAGGAGGTAGCGGAGAGCTACGCGCAGGCCGAGCGAGGTAGCTGAGCTCGAACGTCAGGACCGGATTCAGCTCCCGGTAGCTCCGGAACCCGCTCCGCGAGGCGAGCTGGCCCGGGCGCCGTCCGGCCGGTGCCGCGGCCGGACATCAGTCAGGACCGGACGGGGGAGGACCGCCGGGCCGGCGGTCCAGCGGGCCGGGCGGCGATGAGGCGACCTTCCGGGTAGCGCAACGCGGCCGCCGGCAGGCTGGCTGGCCGGCCACTGAGCAAGACCTGCAGCGTCCCTCCGGCCGACGTGGAGCTAGCCGACGTGGAGCTAACTGCGCCATCGCCGGGAACCGGGCCGGAGCCGCCGGCTCCGGCCCGGCGCAGCGCCTGGGCGGCCACGGCGGTCGCCGATCCGAACAGCGCAACGCCCGGCAGCGCGCCGCTGATCAGGCCGGCCGCGAGCTCATACTCGGTGCAGCCAAGCACGATCGCGCCGCAGCCGGCCGGAGTCCGGGCCGCCGCATCGGACACCGCGGCGCGGGTGGCTGCCTCGTCCCCGGCATGAATCGCGTCGGCCAGCCCGGCGCAGGCGACCTCCGCCACCTGCGCCGAGGCGGCGAACTCGGTAATGAGGTTGCGCTGATAGGCGCTGCCGGTCGTGGCCACGGTCGCCCAGATCGCGACCATGTCACTGAACGCCGCGGCCGGCTTGATCGCCGGAACGGTGCCGACCACCGGAATCCCGGGCTCAAACTCCTCGCGCAGCGCCCCGAGCGCGTGCACCGAGCCGGTGTTGCAGGCGAACACGAGCACGTCAGGCTCGAAGGCGGCGGCGGCCCGGGCACAGCAGAGCGACCGCCGCGCGATGTCGTCGGGCGTCCGCGCCCCCCATGGCATCCCGTCCGGATCCATGGAGAGCACCAGATCGGCGTCCGGGCGAAGCCGGTGCAGGCTTGCGGCTGCGGCCAGCAGCCCGAGTCCCGAGTTGAGCAGCGCGATCCGCATGCGCCAACTCTAGGAGGTGGGGATCGCGTACCGGCGCCGGATGATCCGAGCGGTCAGGACGTCGCGCCCCGCGCCCGGGTCCATGATCGGGCTGGCCCGGTGCCCACGAGGAAAATCGGCTGGACCACGATAAACTTCCGGAGTCGTTCGTCCAGTTCGGCGTAGACCTTGGCCATAATGCCCTCCTTCGTGCATCCTGCGGGTGAGGCAGATGTGGCTGCGAGGCGGGGAGCGCGTTGTGATCGATGTCACGGACACCGGTGATCCCCGCGATCGGGAGCAGCCCCCGGCGGCGGTAGCGTCGCCCGCGCCCAAGCCGGCCGCGCACCAGGCGGCCGTGGCCCGGCTGCAGGCCGCCTACGCGGCCATCCCCCCGGGCCGCCCGATACGCCTGGCCAAGCGCACCTCGAACCTGTTCAGGTTCCGGGAGGCGGCCGGCGCCCGGGCCGATCCCGGCGATGGCGCCGGCACCGGCGTGAGCGCGGCGCGCGGCGCCCCCGGCCTGGACGTATCCGCGTTCGGGCGAGTGCTCAGCGTCGACCCGCAGTCCCGGACCGCGGTCACCGGCGGGATGACCACCTACGAGGACCTCGCCGACGCGACGCTGCGGCACGGCCTGATGCCGCTGGTCGTGCCGCAGCTCAAGACGATCACCATCGGCGGCGCCGTGACCGGCCTGGGCATCGAGTCCAGCTCGCTGCGCAGCGGCATGCCGCACGAGTCGGTGATCGAGATGGAGATCCTCACCGGCGACGGGCGGGTAGTGACCGCCGCGCCGGGTAACGAGCACGATGCGCTTTACCGCGGCTTCCCGAACTCCTACGGCACGCTCGGCTACGCGCTCTCGCTCACGATCGAGCTGGAGCCAGTCACGCCGTACGTGCACCTCAGGCATTTCCGCTTCAGCACCCCCGATGACTGCATGGACGCGGTCGCGACGATCGCCGCCGAGGGCAGCCTGCAAGGGCACCGGGCCGACTTCGTCGACGGCACGGCCTTCAGCCTCGACGAGATGTACCTGACCGTCGGGTCGTTCAGCGAGGTAGCGCCATGGCTCAGCGACTACACCCGGGAGCGGGTCTACTACCAGTCCATCCGCGGCCCGCATGAGGATTTCCTCACCATCCGCGACTACCTGTGGCGGTGGGATACCGACTGGTTCTGGTGCTCGCGCCCGTTCGGCGTGCAGCGCCCGCTCATCCGGCGGCTCTGGCCGCGCCGGTACCGCCGCTCGGACGTGTACCGGAAGCTGGTCGCCCTGGATCGCAAGCACGGCCTGTCCGCGGCCCTGAACGCGGGCCGCCGCGCGCCCCAGCACGAGGACGTCATCCAGGACGTGGAGATCCCGGTCGAGCGGGGCGCCGAGTTCCTGCGGTCGTTCGCGGCGGACGTGGGGATGAACCCGGTCTGGATGTGCCCGCTGCGGCTGCGCGGTGACCGGACCTGGCCGCTGTACCCGCTTGAGCCGCACCAGGTGTACGTGAACTTCGGCTTCTGGGGCACCGTCCCGCTGCCGCCGGGGCGGGCCAACGGCTACTACAACCGGCTCGTCGAGGAGCTAGTAACCGCGCTCGGCGGGCATAAAGGGCTGTACTCCACGTCTTTCTACTCAGCGGAGGACTTCTGGGCGCTCTACAACGGGCAGGCATTCGCAGCGCTCAAGAGTGAGTATGACCCGGCCGGGCGGCTGGCCGGCCTGTACGACAAGTGCGTTCGCGGGCACTGACGAAAGGGATGGGCCATGGCACTAGCTGACGTGTTCCAGAGGGTCGCGGGGCCCGATGCCCCGGTTGAATTCCTGGCCTACGACGGAAGCAAGGCCGGCGCGGAGGACTCGCCGATCAGGATCACCGTGCGGTCGCCGACCGCGGTGTCCTACCTCGCTCAGGCGCCCGGCGGGCTCGGGCTGGCCCGCGCGTACGTGTCCGGTCATCTCGACGTCGAGGGTGACATGTACGCCGCGCTGGCGCGCATGATCCACGCCCAGCGGATGGACCTGGACTTTCCCGAACGGCTCAAGCTGCTCCGTCAGCTGGGCGGCCCCAAGGTCCTGCTGCCGCGGGTTCCCCCGCCGCCGCAGGAGGTCAGGGTCAACCGGCGGTGGCTGTCCGGGCGGCGGCACTCCAAGGCCCGTGATGCCAGCGCGATCTCGCATCACTACGACGTGTCCAACACCTTCTACGAGTGGGTGCTCGGCCCGTCCATGGCCTACACCTGCGCCTGCTACCCGAGCGAGGACGCCAGCCTGGAGGAGGCCCAGGCGAACAAGTTCGACCTGGTGGCCCGGAAGCTGGGACTGCGGCCCGGCATGCGGCTGCTCGACGTCGGCTGCGGCTGGGGCAGCATGGTGATGCACGCCGCGCGGGAGTACGGCGTGCACGCGCTGGGCGTCACGCTGTCGCAGGAGCAGGCCCTGTGGGCGCAGCGGGCGATCAAGGACGCCGGACTGTCCGAGCTGGCCGAAGTCCGGCACCAGGACTACCGGGACGTGACCGAGACCGAATTCGACGCGGTCAGCTCCATCGGGCTGACCGAGCACATCGGCAAGGCCCAGCTGCCCGGCTACTTCGCCTTCCTCTACGGCAAGCTGCGGCCGGAGGGCCGCCTGCTCAACCACTGCATCACCAGGACCGACAGCACCGAGCCGGCCCGGCGGCCGGACGGGTTCATCTACCGCTACGTCTTTCCCGACGGCGAGCTTGAGGCGCCCGGGCACCTGGTGTCGCTGATGCACGACGCGGGCTTCGAGGTCCGGCATGAGGAGAACCTGCGGGAGCACTACGCCAAGACGCTGGCCGGCTGGTGCGCGAACCTGGACGAGCACTGGGACGAGGCGGTCGCCGAGGTGGGCGAGGGCAAGGCCCGGGTGTGGCGGCTCTACATGGCCGGCTCGCGGCTCGGGTTCGAGCGGAACCAGATTCAGCTGCACCAGGTGCTCGGGGTCCGGCTCGGCGCGAACGGCACATCCGGGATGCCCTTGCGCCCGGACTGGGAACCGGTCGCCAGCTCCGTCGGCTAGCCGGCGCTAGCCCGGGCCCCGGCCGGCCCGGCCGCGCAGGCCCGGTCAGTCAGCCCGGCGGGCGCTCGCCCGCCGGGCGGGGTGCCGGTAGCTCTCGGCGACCATGAAGGCCAGGTCGAGTGCCTGGCTGCGGTTGAGCCGCGGATCGCACGCGGTCTCATACCGCTGGTGCAGGTCGGCCGCGGCGATCTGGTAGCTGCCGCCGACGCACTCGGTGACGTTGTCGCCGGTGAACTCGATGTGAATGCCGCCGGGGTGGGTGCCGAGGCGGCCGTGCACCTCGAAGAAGCCCTGCACCTCGTCGAGCACGTCGTCGAACCGGCGGGTCTTGTGCCCGCTCGGCGCCTCGAAGGTGTTGCCGTGCATCGGATCGCAGACCCAGGCGACCGGCGCGCCGCTGGCGGTGACCGCCCGGACCAGCGGCGGCAGCGCGTCGCGCACCCGCCCGGCGCCCATCCGGGTGATCAGGGTCAGCCGGCCCGGATGGCCGCGCGGGTTCAGCCGGGCGATGAGCGCGAGGACATCGGCCGGATCAGCGCCCGGGCCGAGCTTGACCCCGACCGGGTTGCTGATGCCGCTGGCGAACTCGACATGCGCGCCGTCGAGCGCCCGGGTCCGCTCGCCGATCCAGAGGAAATGGGCCGATGCGTCGTAGGGCTGTCCAGTCCGCGGATCGGTCCTGGTCAGGGCCTGTTCATAGTCCAGGACCAGTGCCTCGTGGCTGGAGTAGAGCTCGACGGAGCGCAGCTCGTCGGGGTCGGCGCCGCAGGCCCGCATGAACGCCAGCGCCCGGTCGATCTCGCCGGCCAGCTGCTCGTATCGCTGGCCGGACGGGCTGCGCGCGACGAAATCCTGGTTCCAGGCGTGCACCTGGTGCAGGTCCGCGTAGCCGCCGGTGGTGAAGGCGCGGCTGAGGTTCAGGGTGGCCGCGGAGCAGTGGTAGGCGCGGATCAGCCGGCCCGGATCCGGGTTCCGGGCCGGCCGGGTGAATTCGAGCCCGTTGATCGCGTCGCCGCGGTAGGCGGGCAGCCGGACGCCGCCGCGCACCTCGTCCGGCTGCGACCTGGGCTTGGCGAACTGGCCGGCCATCCGGCCGATCTTGACAATGGGGACGCGCGCGCCGTAGGTCAGCACCACGGCCATCTGCAGCAGCGTCTGCAGCTTGCCGTGCACCGCGTCGGCGGTCGCGCCGGCGAACGTCTCGGCGCAGTCGCCGCCCTGCAGCACGAACGCCTCGCCGCGGGTGACGGCGGCCAGGCGCTCGGTGAGCGTCTCGCATTCCCCCGCGATGACCAGCGGCGGAAACGAGGCCAGCTCCGCGGTCACCTGGCTGACCCGGGCCAGATCCGGCCAGCCAGGCTGCTGCGCCGCCGGCCGGGTCCGCCAGCCTTCCGCCCCGGGAGCCGCGGCGGGCCGGGACGTGGACGCCGCCGCCGCCGTGGTCATGGCTGGCCGCACCCGGGCGGACTACTGGCGCGGATCACCGTCTTACGCTACGCGCTGGCCGCGGCGGCCCGCGGCCCGGCATCCTGATCCCGCTGGCGGCCGACGCCCGCGTGATCACGGCCGGGCAACGGGCCGGCGGTTCTGGTGGCGGGAAATCGGCGGGATCGTGGAGTGGCTGACGGCGGCTGATCGGGCCAGGGGACAATGGCGGGGTGGAGTCAGCGAACGAACCATGCCGTGACATCGTCCTGCTCGGCTCGACCGGGTCGATCGGGACCCAGGCCGCTGACATCGTGCGGCGCAACCCCGGGCGGTTCCGGGTCGTCGGCCTCGCGGCCGGCGGCGGTAACCCGGCCCTGCTGGCCAGCCAGGCGCTGGAGTTCGGGGCCGACGTGGTGGCGGTCGCCCGGGACAGCGCAGCCGGTGACCTGCAGCGGGCGGTGACCTCCCAGGCGGCGGCGCTGGGGCTGCGGGCCGGGCAGCTGCCCAAGATCCTGGCCGGGCCCGAAGCGGTCGCCGAGGTCGCGGCGTGGCCGTGCGACGTGGTGCTGAACGCCGTGACCGGAGCGGTCGGCCTGGCCGCCACGCTGGCCGCGCTCGACGCCGGCCGGATGCTCGCGCTGGCCAACAAGGAGTCGCTGATCATGGGCGGGCAGCTGGTGACGGCGCGGGCCGCGCCCGGCCAGATCGTGCCGGTCGACTCCGAGCACTCCGCGATCGCGCAGTGCCTGCGCAGCGGGCAGGCCGACGAGGTCAGACGGCTGGTGGTGACCGCGAGCGGCGGCCCGTTCCTGCACCGGAGCCGCGCGGAACTCGGCGGCGTTACCCCCGAGCAGGCCCTGGCCCATCCCACCTGGAGCATGGGCCCGGTCATCACGATCAACTCCGCGACCCTCGTTAATAAAGGGATGGAGCTCATTGAGGCGCACCTGCTCTTCGGTATCGGGTTCGATCGCATCGAGGTCGTCGTGCACCGGCAGTCGGTGGTGCACTCCATGGTCGAGTTCACCGACGGATCGACCATCGCCCAGGCCAGCCCGCCCGATATGCGGATCGCGATCGCGCTGGCCCTCGGCTGGCCGGGCCGGGTCGCCGGGGCCGCGCCGGCGATCGACTGGACGACGCCGCACGCGTGGACGTTTGAGCCGCTCGACGAGGACGCGTTTCCGGCGGTGGAGCTGGCCCGGCGGGCCGGGCTGGCGGGCGGCGCCGCCCCGGCCGTGTACAACGCGGCGAACGAGGAATGCGTCGGGGCGTTTCTGGCCGGGCACATCCCGTTCACCGGGATCGTCGATACGGTGGCCCGGGTAGTCTCTGAGCACGACGGTTCCGGACGGGATATCGCGGCCATCGCCGATGTGCTAGCCGCGGACCGCTGGGCCAGGGAACGGGCCCGCGAGCTGACCGGCGCGGTGCCGCGCGGCGGGTCCTGACGCCGCGCGCAGGTTACTCGGGAGTGGAGAGGCGGCTGGATGAGCCTGCTGCTGGGCTGGATCATCTTCCTCGTCGCGCTGCTCTTCTCGATCATGCTGCACGAGGCGGGCCACTTCGCGACGGCCAAGAAGTTCCGGATGAAGGTCACCCAGTTCTTCGTCGGCTTCGGCCAGACGCTCTGGTCCACCATGCGGGGCGAGACCGAGTACGGGGTCAAGGCCATCCCGCTCGGCGGCTTCGTGAAGATCACCGGCATGACGGCGCTGGAGGACGTTGATCCCGCCGATGAGGAACGGTCGTTCCGCCGGCAGCCCGGCTGGCAGCGGGCCATCGTGCTGGCGGCCGGCTCGTTCATGCATTTCGCCCTGGCCTTCTTCCTGCTGATCGTGCTGGCCATCGGCGTCGGGCTGGAGAATGACAACTCCAACAAGATCGGCATCGTCGGCAGCTGCATCCCGGCCAGCGCGGCCGCCGCGGCCTCGGGTTCGTGCCAGGGCAGCCTGGGCGTCGCTCCGGCCCGGCAGGCGGGAGTCAGGCCGGGAGACACGATCATCGCCATCGCCGGCACCCCGGTGCACAACTGGACGCAGCTCGGCGCGGCCATCCGCGCGCAGCCCGCGGGCCAGCCGATGACCATCACCGTGCGGCGGGACGGGCGGCTGGTGGTATTGCACGCCAGCCCGGCCAAGGTCCCCGGCCGCAAGGGGTCGTACCTGGGCATCGATAACGTCGCGCTGTTCCAGCCGCTGGGTCCGCTGCGGGCGGTGTCCTACGCCTGGTCAACCTTCGGGGAGGTCCTGACCGGCTCGGTGGCGGCCGTGGGGCACCTGCCCGCGGCGATCCCCGATCTGTTCGCCAAGGACCGGGCGAAGACCCCGGCCGGGCAGGTATCCAGCGTGGTGGGCGTCGGCGGCCTGACCGCCCAGGTGGTGGCGGCCAAGGACGGCTGGCAGACGAAGGTGCAGATCGTCCTGCTGATCATCATCTCGCTGAACATCTTCGTCGGCCTCTTCAACCTGCTGCCGCTGCTCCCGCTCGACGGCGGGCACCTGGCGGTGCTGTTCTACGAGCGGGCGCGGGCGTGGCTGGCCAGGCTGCGCGGACGGCCCGACCCGGGGCTGGTGGACATGCGCAAGCTGGTGCCCGTGAGCGTCGGCGTGTTCGCGTTGCTAGTAGGATTCGGATTGCTCCTGATCTCGGCTGACATCTTCAACCCGATTCATTTCGTGCAGTGAGGCGATCACCGCAATGACAGTCGATCTTGGCCTGCCGCAGCTGCCGCCCGAGCCGCTCGCACCGCGCCGCAAGTCCCGCCAGATCATGGTGGGCAAGGGCAAGCACGCGGTCCCGGTCGGCGGCGGCGCGCCCGTGTCCGTCCAGTCGATGACGACCACGGTCACCGCGGACGTGAACGCCACGCTGCAGCAGATCGCGGAACTGACCGCGACCGGCTGCCAGATAGTGCGCGTCGCCGTGCCGACGCAGGACGACGCCGACGCGCTGCCCGAGATCGCGCGTAAGTCGCAGATCCCGGTGATCGCCGATATCCACTTCCAGCCGAAGTACGTGTTCGCCGCGATCGAGGCCGGCTGCGGGGCGGTGCGGGTGAACCCGGGCAACATCAAGGCGTTCGATGACAAGGTGGCCGACATCGCCCGCGCGGCCGGCGACGCCGGGGTGCCGATCAGGATCGGCGTCAACGCGGGCTCGCTGGACAAGCGGCTGCTGGCCAAGTACGGCAAGGCCACCCCGCAGGCCCTGGTGGAGTCGGCGCTGTGGGAGTGCTCGCTGTTCGAGGAGCACGGCTTCACCGACATCAAGATCTCGGTGAAGCATCATGACCCGGTGGTCATGATCAATGCGTACCGGCAGCTCGCGCAGCAGTGTGACTACCCGCTGCACCTGGGCGTCACCGAGGCCGGGCCACTGTTCCAGGGGACGATCAAGTCAGCGGTGGCGTTCGGGGCGCTGCTGGCCGAGGGGATCGGCGACACGATCCGGGTCTCGCTGTCCGCACCGCCGGTCGAGGAAGTAAAGGTCGGCGCGGCGATCCTGGAGTCGGTCGGGCTGCGCGAGCGCGGCCTGGAGATCGTGTCCTGCCCCTCCTGCGGCCGAGCCCAGGTGGACGTCTACAAGCTGGCCGACCAGGTCACCGCGGCGCTGGACGGACTGGACATCCCGCTGCGGGTGGCCGTGATGGGCTGCGTCGTCAATGGCCCGGGCGAGGCGAGGGAGGCCGACCTCGGGGTGGCCTCCGGCAACGGCAAGGGCCAGATCTTCGTCAAGGGCGAGGTGATCAAGACGGTGCCCGAGTCGCAGATCGTGGAGACCCTGATCGAAGAGGCGATGAAGCTCGCGGCCGCGATGGAGCTCGCCGCGGACTGAGGCCGGTCAGCCGCGGGCCGCCGGGCTGGAACGGCCGTCCGCGATCACCAGCTCGCCGACCCGCTCGGCCAGCAGCGTCCGTGCCTCCGCGGGCAGCTCGCCGTCGGTGATCAGGGTGTCCACGTCCTCCAGGTCGGCGAAGGAGCTCAGTCCGACGATGCCCCATTTGGTGTGATCGGCGATCACCGTCACCCGGCGCGCGGACCGGACGAAGGCACGGTTCGTTTCCGATTCCGCCAGGTTGGGCGTGGTCAGCCCGGCCGCCGGGTCAATGCCGTGGCAGCCGAGGAAGAGCAGGTCGAAGTGGAGCGACCGGATCACGAGATCGGCCACCGGGCCGACCAGGGCATCGGACGGGGTCCGGATGCCGCCGGTGAGAATCACCGCGAACCGGGTCGAGCCGCTGCCGGCCGGCCTGGCCCCCTCCATCAGGTTCGCGGCCCGGACGGAGTTCGTCACGACCGTGAGCCCGGGAATCTCGCGCAGGTGCCGGGCCAGCTCGAAAGTGGTCGTCCCGGCCGAGAGCGCGATCGCGGTGCCCGGCGTGACCAGGGCGGCGGCCGCCCTCGCGATGGCCTCCTTCTCCGGCCGCTCGAGCACGGACTTTGCGTCGAAGCCGGGCTCGTGGCTGCTCGGCACGCCCGGCACTACCGCGCCGCCGTGCACCTTCTCGATCAGCCCGGCGCTGGCCAGCACCTCCAGGTCGCGGCGGACGGTCATGTCCGAGACCCCGAGACGCTGGGTAAGATCGCTCACGCGTGCGCTGCCCGCGCGCCGGACGTCCTGAAGGATCAGCGACTGCCGGTGTTTGGCGAGCATCTCGGGCCTTCCCGCGCCGCGAGCAGGCCGCCCGCTCGCACACTGCCGGGCGTCGGTCGGGACGCCAGTATCACATGTTCATATCTGGTGAGAGTTGTTCATTGACGAGGATCCCTGTCTGTTCTAGCTTATGGCATCACAGCTTTGTCGTTTTCTGCGGCCGCAGGAGTGTGAGCGCTCACACTCGGCGGTGGGGGTTCATTAGCGGCGCCCTCACTGGCCAGGTTGAGCGTCGTGCCCCAGGGCCTGGATGCGGCCGAGCACCGGACAGCTCCGTCGACGCCCGGCCTCAGGTGGATCCCCCGACGGATAGCCACGAGACAGGAAGTCAGGTGGCCATGAGCGACGGCGCCAGTTGCCGAACCTCAGTGACCAGGATCCAGGCTTCCGCCCGGCGGCGCGCAATGACGCGGCCAGCTGCCGACGGCGGTGAGGTCGCTATCAATCCCTGGGCAGCTAGCCCGGTACGACGTAGGGCAGCGTTCTGCCCGCAGGCCACTATCCGGAGGTTAGTAATGGACAAAGTCCACCCTAAGGTCGAAGAAGCGATCGATACGCTCAATATGCAGGACGGGCCGACGCGCCGGCGGTTGCTCAAGGGCACCGGGCTGGTCAGCGCGACCGCAGCGGCGTCCGCGCTGCTCGCGGCGTGCTCGTCAAGCAGCAGCGCCAGCCCCAGCACCAGCGCGTCCGCGGCGAGCACGGCCGGGAACTTCCCGAAGACCCCGCCGTGGAAGTTCACCTTCGTCAACCACGTCACCACGAACCCGTTCTTCGTGCCCACTCAGTACGGGCTGCAGGACGCCGCGGCCCTGCTCGGGATCCCGAAGCCAGGCCTGGACCGGATCGGCGACCTCGAACGTGCCGCAGATGGTCAGCGCGATGAACGCCGCGACCTCGGCGGGCGCGAACGGGATCGCGGTGGCAGTCATCAGCGCCACCGCGTTCAAAAGCCCGACGGCCCAGGCAATGACGGCTGGCATCCCCGTTGTCTCGCTACAACGCCGACGGCAACGCCCCGAGCGATCCGGGCACCAACCGGCTGGCCTACTACGGTCAGGATCTCTTCGCATCGGGCCAGGCGCTCGGCAACCGGATCGTGGCTGCCCCGGCCATGTCGGGCGGCGGTGACGCGGTCGGCTTCATCGCCACGCCGGGCGCGTCGAACATCCAGCCGCGCATCGACGGCGCCAAGTCCGCCATCAAGGCATCCGGCAAGAACATCAACTTCACGGCGGTCACGTCAGGTGCTGAGCTGCCGCAGGAGAACACCACGATCAATGCCTACATACTCGCGCACAAGGCCACCCTCAAGGGCATCTTCGCGGTGGACGCGGGCTCGACCCAGACCGTAGGCGCGATCGTCAAGAAGTACAGCTTGCAGGGCAAGGTCGCAACCGGCGGATTCGACCTGACCCCGCAGACGCTGGAGTCGATCAAGGGCGGATTCCTGGACTTCACCATCGACCAGCAGCCTTACCTGCAGGGCTTCCTGCCGGTCCTGGGCCTGTATCTGTTCAACCTGTCCGGCGGCCTGGTGGCCCCGGCGGAGACCGATACCGGCCTGACCTTCGTTACCAAGTCCAACGTCGGCCCGTACCAGACGACAACCAGCAGGTTCGAGGGCTCGACCGCTACCCAGAAGCTGCTGACCCGGTCTGGTCCGATCGGCTGACCCGAGCTGGCTCGATCGGCGCATAAGCAGGACCGCATAAGCGGGACCGCATAACGGCCTCGCTTTGCGGGAAAGGGTATGTGAGCTAGGGACACGCGTCGGCGGCGGGATAATTGGACCAGCAGGAGCAGGGCCGGTTCTCGCCGCCGACGCGCAGCTTGAACGAGCACAGAACGGACGGCAACGTGAGCGAGACGGCCGAACGAAGCCCAGGAGTCCAGAGCGCTGCACCGGGCGGCAGTCCGCCGGGGAACAACCTCCTCGGCACCGCCAAGCGCGGCCTGACGATCTTCCTCCAGCAGCGCGAGGCGACGGTCTTCATTGTCGTAGTCGCGCTGGTGATCTACTTCAATGCAGCCGCGCCCGCCTTCTCGACCAAAGACAATCTCGTCAACATCTCCCAGATCACGGCTCCGGTCGCGATCATCGCGATCGGCGAGGTGCTGCTGCTGGTCTGCGGCGAAATCGATCTCTCGGTCGGCTTCATCTTCGTGCTGTCGCCGTTCGTGATGTATTTCCTGATCGTTTACTACAGCGTCCCGGTGATCCCGGCGGTCCTGATCTCCCTGCTCATGGGAGTTGTCATCGGCTTTGTCAACGGGTTCATCACCGTCGCCCTGCGGGTGCCCTCGTTCATCACGACGCTGGGCACCGGTTTCGTCATCTTGGGGTTCATGCAGGTCACCTCCCACGATGAGCCGCTGAACATCCCGCCCAAGGCGGTGTCAGTCGGGCAATGGGTTGGTGCCGACGCGTGGTCGGAGATCATCTGGGCGGTCGTGCTGGTGGTGATTTTCCATGTCATCCTGACCCGGACGAGGTGGGGGCTGCACACCGTCGCGGTGGGCGGCAACATGCTGGGCGCCAGCGAGGCCGGGATTAGCGTGGCCAAGATCAAGATCGGCGCCTTTATGATCACGGGTTTCATGGGCGCGCTGGTCGGCATGCAGGAGGCCTTCCGGGTCAGCGACATTGACCCGACCTCCGGCGGATACCAGCCGATGTTCTACGCGATAGCCGCGGCCGTGCTCGGCGGTACGGCCCTGGCCGGCGGATCCGGCACGATCATCGGAGCATTCCTCGGATCGCTGCTGCTCGCGATCCTCAGCGACGGATTCAACCTGCTCGGGATCAGCGCCGACCCACTGCCGATTATCCTGGGCGGCGCGATCCTGGTTGCCATGATCGCGAACGTGCAGCTCGCACGGCTGAGAAGGGCGGGCCGAACATAATGACCGTCGAGCAACCGGCGCCAGTCGCCGCGCAAGCCACGCAGGACGTTCTTCGGGTTGAGCACATCAGCAAGCGGTTCGGCGCGGTGACCGCGCTCACCGACGTGAACCTGCGCCTGGCGCGCAGCGAGGTACTCGGCCTGATCGGCGACAACGGCGCGGGCAAGTCGACCCTGCTCAAGATCCTCTGCGGGTTCCAGCAGCCCGACTCGGGACGGATCGTACTGAATGGCGAGGAGGTCGTTCTCAAGTCCGTCGACCAGGCGCGTGCGCTCGGGATCGACGCGGTCTACCAGGACCTGGCGCTGATCAACGAGCTGACCGTCTACCACAACATGTTCCTTAAGCGGGAGCATGTCCGCTGGCCGCTGCTGAACAACAAGTCCATGCGCAAGCAGGCCAAGGAGCACCTGGACGACATGGGGGTCAACATCCCGTCGGTCGACGTCCAGGTCGCCAAGCTCTCCGGCGGGCAGCGTCAGGCGATTGCTGTGGCCCGGTCGGTCTACTCGGACGCCAAGATTCTGCTGCTGGACGAGCCGCTGGCCGCGATGGGCGCCAAGGAGGCGGCCATGATCCTGGACCTGGTCCGGGATCTCAAGCGCCGCGGCGATGTGTCGGTCATCATCATCGCGCACAACTACGGCCAGGTGCTCGAGGTATGCGACCGGGTGAACTTGCTCCAGCACGGCGAGATCACCCTGGACAAGTACAGCTCGGAGACCTCTGTAGTGGAACTCACCGACCTGGTTGTCGCCGAGTACCGCGCGGCGCTGGAGGCACGCCACCGCAGTGCATGAGGCCACCGCGCCGCCTGCGCACGTCTGGAAGAGCAGCGGGCGGCTCGCCGACGGACGCGAGATCATCTACTTCGACGAGGCCCCGGGGTCCGAGCGCGCGCAAGTGCGCGACACGCGGGACCTCGGCGGTGATTTCGATCCGGCGTCCGGCCCGCAGTCCGCGGCGGCCGGGCCGGAATCGGAACTGCGGTGGGATCCGCTCGTCGGCGAGTGGGTGGTGATAGCGGCCCAGCGGCAGGGCCGGACGTTCCTCCCGCCGGCCGACCAGTGCCCGCTCGACCCGTCCCGGCCGGGGCGTCCGACTGAGATACCGGCGCCCGACTATGACGTCGTGGTGTTCGAGAACCGCTTCCCCTCGCTGCGCGGGGCCGGGCGGCCGCAGCGCGAGGCCGGTGCGGGGGCGGAGGCCGGCCCGGATCCGCTGGCCGGGGAACTGCTCACCGCCCGGCGCCCGGCTATCGGGCGATGCGAGGTGGTCTGCTTCACCGCCGATCATGACTCGCACTTCGCGTGCCTGACGCCGGGCCGGGTCCGCACGGTGCTGGAGGCATGGGCCGACCGCACCGCCGTCCTGGGCGCGATGAGCGGGATCCGGCAGGTGTTCTGCTTCGAGAACAAGGGCGAGGAGATCGGCGTCACGCTGCATCACCCGCACGGCCAGATCTACGGCTTTCCCTTCGTGACGCCCCGCACCTCGCAGCTGCTCGGCCAGGCGCGGGCGTACGCGCACGGCCGTCACGGCAACCTGTTCGACGATCTCGTGGCCAGCGAGCTATCGGACGGCACCCGGATCGTCGCGCGGAACGAGCACTGGACCGCTTTCGTGCCCGCCGCGGCCCGCTGGCCGTACGAGGTGCTGCTCTTCCCGGCCCGGCGGGTGCCCGACATCCCGGCCCTCGGCGAGGATGCGCGCAGTGCCTTCTGCGACCTCTACCTGGACGTGCTCCGCCGCCTGGACGCGCTGTTCGGGAGCCCTCCGCCCTACATCGCGGCGTGGTACCAGGCGCCGGCCGGTGACGCCGCGGCCCGGGACGGGTTCGGACTGCACCTGCGGGTGATGTCGCTCCGGCGGGCGCCGGGCAAGCTGAAGTACCTGGCCGGCACCGAATCGGGCATGGGCGTCTTCATCAACGATGTCGTGCCGGAGACGGCGGCGCTGAGGCTGCGGGAGGCCAGGTGAGCCAGCGCGGAGACGTAGCGGCCCGGGCCGTGGTCCGTTGACCGGTCCCGCTGCCGCGGATCATGCCGCGGCCGAGCCCGCTGGCGCGGACCCCGCCGCCTGGTTCCGCGACATCTTCGGCGCGGCGCCGGAGGGTGCGTGGCATGCCCCGGGCCGGGTGAACCTGATCGGCGAGCACACCGACTACAACGAGGGCTTCGTGCTGCCCTTCGCGCTCAGCCGCGGAACGCTCGCGGTGGCCGGCCGCCGCGGCGATGGCCGGCTGGAACTGCACTCGCGTCAGGTGCCGGGCGGCGGCGTGACGGTCCCGGCCGGCGTCCTGGCGCCCGGTGCGGTGGCCGGCTGGGCGGCCTATCCGGCCGGGGTCGTCTGGGCCATGCGCGCCGCCGGGCACCCGGTCGGGGGCGTCAGCATGGTGTTCGACTCGGACCTGCCACGCGGCGCCGGCCTGTCATCCTCCGCGGCCCTTGAGTGCGCGGTGGCCCTCGCCCTGACCGACCTGCACGGCCTGGCCGTACCCCGGTCCGAGCTGGTCACGATCGCGCAGCGGGCGGAGAACGACTTCGTCGGCGTGCCGTGCGGGATCATGGACCAGTCCGCGTCGCTGCTCTGCCAGGAGGGTCACGCGCTGCTGCTGGACTGCCGCACGTCCGAGTCCGCGCAGGTCCCTTTCGATCCGGCCGCCGCCGGGCTGGAGCTGCTGGTCATCGACACCGGCGCCCGGCGGGAACTGGCCGATGGCGACTACGCGAGCAGGCGCGGCGAGTGCGAGCAGGCGGCGCGGGCCCTGGGCCTGCGCTCCCTCCGGGATGTCACCGACGTGACGGAGCTGTCCCGGCTGGCGGACCCGGTGCTGCGGCGCCGGGCCAGGCACGTGGTCACGGAGAACCAGCGGGTGCTCGAGACCGTGGCGCTGCTCCGGGCCGGCCGGCTCGGCCAGGCCGGGGTCCTGCTCGCCGCCTCGCACGCGTCGCTGCGCGATGACTTCGAGATCTCCTGGCCGGAGGCGGACGTGACGGTGACCGCCGCCGCCGGGGCGGGCGCGCTGGGCGCGCGCATGATCGGCGGCGGGTTCGGCGGCTCGGTGATCGCCCTGGTCCCGGCGGCTGACTCGGCCCGGGTCCGGGCCGGCGTCAGCGCCGAGTTCGGCCGCCGGGGCTGGCCGCCGCCGCAGTTCCTTGACGCCAGACCGTCAGCTGGAGCGCACCGTCTGTAGACCGCCATGGGGACGCCTTGGCGGCCACTTGACCGGCCGGTTTGTGAGCGATAACAATCACTTCACGCCGACGCACGGGAAGGGTGCGGGCCCGATTCGACCGGAGGAGCGACGTGGCGCCTGCGCGGACTGGCCCGGGCCCGGCGGACGGTACCGCCCGGCCGCCGGTCATGGCGGACGTCGCCCGGCTGGCCGGCGTATCGCACCAGACGGTCTCGCGGGTCCTGAACCAGCATCCCAACGTCAGGCCGCACACCAGGGAGAAAGTGCTCGCCGCGATCCGCCAGCTGGGCTACCGGCCGAACGCGGCGGCGCGCACCCTGGTCACCAGGCGGACCCACACCCTCGGCGTGATCAGCTTTGATACCACCCTCTACGGCCCGGCGTCGATGCTCTACGGCATCGAGCAGGCCGCCCGGCACGCCTACTTCGTCAGCATCGCCAGCCTGCCGGCCCTTGATCATCGCGGCGTGCTCGACGCGGTCGACCGGTTCGTCGGCCAGGCCGTGGAGGGGATCATCGTCATCGCGCCGCAGACTTCGGCGGTGGCCGCGCTCAACGGCGTCCCCGCGGCGGTCCCGCTCGTCGCCGTCGGATGCGGCACCCATGCGCCGCTGGCCTCGGTCGCGGTGGACAACGCGGCCGGCGCGTCCCGGGCCACCCAGTACCTGCTCGACCTCGGCCACGAAACCGTCCACCACGTCGGCGGGCCCGGCTCCTGGCTGGACGCCCGCGAGCGCACCGACGGCTGGCTGCAGGCGCTGCGGTCGGCCGGGGCGCCGGAACCCGAAGTGCTGGCCGGCGACTGGTCCTCCCGCTCGGGCTACGAGATCGGCCACCAGCTGGCCACCATGCCCGGCGTGACCGCGGTCTTCTGCGCCAATGACCACATGGCGCTCGGCCTGCTCCGCGCGCTGTCCGAGGGCGGGCGCCGGGTGCCGGAGGACGTCAGCGTCGTCGGGTTCGATGACATCCCCGAGTCCGCCTTCTTCCTGCCGCCGCTGACCACGGTCCGGCAGGACTTCGGCGAGCTGGGCCGGCGCGCGCTGCGGCTGCTGGTGGACCGGATCTCCGGGCACGAGTCGGCCGGGGCACGGCTGCCGATCGTCCCTGAGCTTGTCGTGCGGTCAAGCGCGACCCGGTTCCGGCCGTGAGCCCGGCCGCGGGGCGGCCCTGCCCGGCCGCGGGTGGGGCCTGCCCGGCCGCAGCGGGGGTCATGCCAGGATGGGCCGGCCGGAAGGAAACCAGAGTGCTGGATCAGGCGAAGCATGAGTGTTAGCGCTAACAACCCCGCCGCGTGCGTGCTGGGAGTGGACTTCGGGACGCTGTCCGGCCGGGCGCTGGTCGTCCGGGTCCGGGACGGCGCGGAACTCGGCACCTCGGTGCACGAGTACCGCCACGCCGTCATGGACGACACGCTCGCCGCCACCGGCGAGCAGCTGCCGCCCGACTGGGCGCTGCAGGACCCGGAGGATTACCGCGATGTGCTCCGGCAGGCGGTGCCCGCCGCGATCAGGCAGGCGGGGATCGACCCGGGGCTGGTCATCGGCATCGGCACCGACTTCACCGCGTGCACGGTCATGCCGGTCCTGCGGAACGGGACGCCGCTGTGCCAGCTGCCCGGGCTGGCCGGCCGCCCGCACGCCTATCCCAAGCTGTGGAAGCATCACGCCGCCCAGCCGCAGGCGGACCGGATCAACGCCCTGGCGCACGAGCGCGGCGAGCCGTGGATCGCCAGGTACGGCGGCAAGATCTCGGCGGAGTGGCAGTTCGCCAAGGCCCTGCAGCTGCTCGACGAGGATCCCGGGATCTACTCCCGCGCCGACCGGTGGATCGAGGCGGCCGACTGGATCATCTGGCAGCTCACCGGCGCCGAGACCAGGAACGCCTGCACGGCCGGGTACAAGGGCATCCGGCAGGACGGCCATTACCCGTCGCGCGAGTTCCTGGCCGCGCTCGATCCGGGGTTCGCGGGCTTCGCGGCGGACAAGCTGGAGCACCCGGTGCTGCCGCTCGGCGCCCGGGCCGGCTCGCTGACCCGCCAGGCGGCGCAGTGGACCGGCTTGCCGGAAGGCATCGCGGTGGCCGCGGGCAACGTCGACGCGCACGTCACCGTGCCCGCGGCGGGCGCGACCGGGCCGGGCCAGATGGTCGCGATCATGGGTACCTCGACCTGCCACGTGATGAACGCCGCGGAGCTGGCCGAGGTGCCGGGCATGTGCGGCGTGGTGGACGGCGGCATCATCGCCGGGCTCTGGGGCTACGAGGCGGGGCAGAGCGGCGTCGGGGACATCTTCGCCTGGTTCGCCGAGCAGGCGGTGCCGCCCGCCTACGTCGATGCCGCCGCGCGGCGCGGCGTCTCCGTGCACGAGCTGCTGTCCGCCGAGGCGATGACGGAGCCGGCCGGAGCGCACGGGCTGATCGCGCTGGACTGGCTGAGCGGCAATCGCAGCGTGCTGGTTGATCACCATCTGTCCGGCATGATCGTCGGCCTGACCCTGGCCACCCGGCCGCCGGAGATCTACCGGGCCCTGGTCGAGGCGACCGCGTTCGGCACGCGTGTCATCATCGACGCGTTCGGATCGTCCAGCACGCGAGTCACCGAGCTGGTGATTGCGGGCGGCCTGACCAGGAACGAGGCCATCATGCAGATATACGCCGACGTGACCCGCCGCCCGCTCAGCCTGATCGGCTCCGAGCAGGGCTCCGCGCTCGGCTCCGCCCTGCACGCCGCGGTCGCGGCGGGCGCGTACCCCGACGTCCCCGCGGCCGCCCGGGCGATGGGCCGCAAGCGGGAAGCGGTGTACCTGCCGGATGAAGCCAGCGCGGACGTCTACGACCAGATGTATGCGGAGTACCTGCTGCTGCACGACTACTTCGGCCGTGGCGAAAACGAGGTCATGCACCGGCTCCGCACCCTCCGCGAGCGGGTGCTCGCGGCGCGGGCAGGCCAGCCATGACGGCCGGGCCGGCGGCGCGGGCCGCCCGCCGGGCGCCGCCCCGGCCGGCCGGCCAGGACGGCGGCAGCCGCGCCCGGCGAGGTGATCAGCAAGATTCGCGATGAGGTTTGCCGATTGCACGCCGAGCTGGTCAGGAACGGGCTGGTCGCCTGGACCTCGGGGAACGTGTCCGCCCGGGTTCCCGGCGCTGACCTGATGGTGATCAAGCCGAGCGGGGTGTCCTACGACGACCTGACCCCGGCGTCCATGGTGGTGTGCGACCTGGACGGCGGGCCGGCTGAGGACGGGCTCAGCCCGTCCAGTGACACCTCGGCGCACGCCTACGTGTACCGGCACATGCCGGAGGTCGGCGGCGTGGTGCACACCCACTCGACCTACGCCACTGCCTGGGCCGCCCGGGGGGAGCCCGTGCCGTGCGTCATCACCGCGATGGCCGACGAGTTCGGCGGCGAGATCCCGCTCGGGCCGTTCGCGCTGATCGGCGGCGACGAGATCGGCCGCGCCATCGTGGCCACCCTGGACGGCCATCGCTCACCGGCCGTGCTCATGCGCAGCCATGGCGTATTCACCATCGGGCCGACTGCCGCCGAAGCGGTCAAGGCCGCGGTGATGTGCGAGGACGTCGCCCGCACCGTGCACATCGCGCGCACGCTCGGACCCACGCAGCCGCTCGCGGCCGGCCAGGTGGACGCGCTCCACCGCCGGTACAAAGAGCACTACGGTCAGCGCTGACCCGCCCCGCGTACGGCATCGCCCGGACGCATCCGTTCAGGAAGGCTTCCACTCATGACCGACCGCAAGCCGCGCATCGGGATCCTGGGCATCATGCAGGACCTCTACGACGACATGATCCCCGGGATCGCGCAGCGGCAGGCGGGCTACGCCGCCGAGATCGCCGCGCACCTGGCCGATGTCGGCGAGTTCATCCCCAGCCAGCCGGTCAAGTACCGCGAGGACGCGGAACGCGAGATGCGGGCCTTCGAGGCCGCGGATCTGGACGGCGTCCTGGTCGTGATGCTCACCTACGGGCCGGCCATGCGGGTAGCGCGGCTGCTCTCGGAATCGCGGCTGCCGATCTGCCTGGCCAACATCCAGCCCGAGCCGAGCGTCACGCCCGCGTGGGACATGGCCGACATGACCTACAACCAGGGCGTGCACGGCAGCCAGGACACCGCGAACGCGATGGTCCGCGCCGGGCGCCGGTTCAGCGTGCTGACCGATGACTGGAAGGCAGACTCGTTCCGCGCTGACGTGGCCAGGTGGGCCCGGGCGGCGGCCGCCGTCACGGCCTGGAAGTCGCTGAAGGTCGCGATCTTCGGCTATGCCATGAACGACATGGGCGACATCAGGGTCGACGAGAGCGCCCTGATCAGGAGCCTCGGCCCGGAGATCCTGGCCGTCGCGCCCGGCGATATGTACCGGGGCATGCTCGCCGTCACCGAGGCCGAGGCGGCCGGGGTGATCGCCTTCGAGGACGCGAACTTCGAGATCGACGAGCGGCTGTCCGCGGAAGAACGCCAGGATCACGCGCGCATGCAGGTCGCGATCGAGCGGATTCTCACCGATCGCGGGTTCGGCGCGTACACCGCGCACTTCGACGCGATCGGCGAGGACGGCCGGTTCAGCAGGCTGCCGCTGGCCGCCGCCTCCAGCCTGATGGCCAAGGGCTACGGCTACGCCGCCGAGGGCGACGTGCTGACCGCCTGCCTGGTCTCGGCGGGCCACACGCTGATCGGCGACGCGCACTTCACCGAGATGTACGCGATGGACTTCCCGTCCGACTCGGTGCTGATGAGCCACATGGGCGAGGGCAACTGGAAGGTGGCGCGATCCGACCGGCCGGTCCGGCTGATCAAGCGCCCGCTCGGCATCGGCCGGCTGGCCGACCCGCCGACGTTCCTGTTCCAGTACCAGCCGGGACCGGCCACCATCGCGACCCTGGTCTCGCTGGAGGGCGAGCGCTTCCGCCTCGTCGTCGCCGAGGGGGAGAACCTGGACAGCCAGCTGCTGCCCGCCCTGGAAATGCCGTACGGCCAGTTCCGCCCGGCCTCCGGCGTGCGCGCCTGCCTGAACGGATGGCTGCGGGCCGGCGGCCCGCACCATGAGGTGATGAACCTCGGCCACCATGCGGCCGACTGGCAGGTTTTCTGCGAGCTGGCCGGGATCGAGTTCGTCCAGGTCTGATCGGCGCCGCCGCAGCCGCGTATCGCCGCGGCCGGGGCGCTGGAGCAGTCGCCCTGATCGGGCAGGATGACGTTATGAGGAAAGCTCTGGCCGCAACTGCGGTCGCCGCGGCCGCCGCGCTCGCCGTCTCGGGCTGCACCGGCGGCGGGACGCCGCAGGCCGCCGGGCAGTCCCCGGCGAGCTCGCGGCCGGCCGCGCAGTCGCCGGCCGCCGGCCAGCCGGCCGCGGCGGCGCGGGTGCACTGGCGCCCCTGCCCGGCGCAGGGAGCGCGGATGCTGTGCGCCCGGCTGCAGGTGCCGCTTGACTACCGTCACCCCGGCGGCCGGAAGATCACCCTGGCGCTCGACGAGGTGCCGGCCACGGCCCGGTCCGGCCGGCGGGGCGTGCTGATCGTCAACCCCGGCGGCCCCGGCGGACCCGGCCTGGGCCTGGCCTCCGTCGTCGCCAGCGGCCTGCAGCCGTCGGTGGCCGCCGAGTACGACGTCGTCGGCTTCGATCCGCGGGGCGTCGGGTCATCCGTGCCCGCGCTGCACTGCGACCCGTCCTTCTTCGCCGGAGTGCGGCCCAACTACGTCCCCGCGAACGAGGCAGCGGAGCAGGCGATGATCGGCCGCGCCAGGTCCTACGCCGCCGACTGCGAGCGCAAGTACGGCTGGCTGCTGCCCTACCTGACCACGGAGGACACGGCCAGGGACATGGACTCCATCCGGGCCGCCCTCGGCCAGCGGCAGATCAGCTACTTTGCCTACTCCTACGGCACCTATATCGGCCAGGTATACGCCACCTTGTTCCCGCACCGGATCCGCCGGATGGTCCTGGACAGCACCGTTGATCCCGACGGGGTCTGGTACGCGGACAACATCGCCCAGGACTATGCGTTCCAGGGCCGGCAGAACGCGTTCTTTTCCTGGGCCGCCGCCAACAACCGGGTATACCGGCTCGGCTCGACCGAAGCGCAGGTGAGCCGGGCCTGGCACGCGGCCCGGGCGCGGCTCGCGGCGCATCCGATCAGCGGCGCGAACGGCCCGCTGATCGGCCCGGACGAGTTCGATGACACATTCCTCACCGGCGGGTACACGAACAGCTTCTGGCCGACGCTCGCCACCGCGCTGTCCGGCTACCTCCATGGCGGCGGCACCAGCCAGCTGATCAGCGCGTACGACGAGGGCGGTCAGCAGAACGAGAACGAGTTCGCCGTCTATAACGCGGTCGAGTGCAGCGACGTCAACTGGCCGCGCAACTGGGCGAAGTGGAACTCCGACACCAGGAAGGTGTACTCGACCGCGCCGTTCGAGGCCTGGGACAACACCTGGTTCAACGCCGCGTGCGCGTTCTGGCCGGTGCACGGGCCGGCCCGGCCGCTGCAGATCAAGGGCCAGGGGCTGCCGGGCATCCTGATGATCCAGGGCACGCTCGATCCGGCCACCCCGTACGCGGGCGCGCAGCAGGCGCACCAGGCGCTGCCGAGCGCCCGGATGGTCGTCGTGGAGGGCGGCGGCAATCACGGCCAGTCCCTGGCCAACCCGCCCAATACCTGCGTCGACGGCTACCTGAACCGCTACCTCGCCACCGGCGCACTGCCGCAGGGGCCGGACCCGGTCAACGCCACCTGCGCGGCGCTGCCGCCACCGCCGGCCAGCTGACGGCACGGCACCGGAATCGGCACGGCACCCTTCCGGCAGTTCGTTGCTGTGCTGTTACGAAGTCGCATGCCCGGCGCCCCTTCGGCAGTTCTTGCCGTGCAGTTACCCTGGGAGGGTGCTGCGCACAAGGACGTGGAAGTCGTCGTCGCTGCGCCTGCTGAACGATAGCGATCGCGACGAGGCGCTCGGCATCTGCGACTCCGACGCGGTGACGAACGTATTCGTCAGCGCCCGGCTGCGGGCGGCCGGGCTCGACCCTGGCCGGCTCGGCGCGCAGTTGTGGGGCTACTCCGATCGCGGGCGGCTGACGTCGCTCTGCTATTCGGGTGCGAACCTTGTCCCGGTCGCGGCGACATCGAGCGCTGTTACGGCATTTGCGGGGCGTGCTCGTTTGCAAGGTCGGCGTTGTTCTTCGATCGTCGGCCCGGCGCCCGCCGTGCAGGAACTGTGGGGGCTGCTCGCGCCCTACTGGGGCCGCCCGCGTGAGGTCCGGGCGGTGCAGCCGGTCCTGGCCATCTCCGGTGATCCGCTGGTCGCGCCCGATTCGCTGGTGCGTGCCGTGCGCCCGGGCGAGCTTGACATCCTGTTCCCGGCCGCGGTGGACATGTTCACCGAGGAAGTAGGCGTATCGCCGGTCGGCGCGGACGGCGGTGCCGCGTACCGGGCGCGGGTGATGGAGCTGATCAAGGCCGGCCGGTCCTTCGCCAGGATCGAGGGCGGCCGGGTCGTGTTCAAGGCCGAGATTGGCTCGGTGACCCCGCAGGTGTGCCAGGTGCAGGGCGTATGGGTGCCCCCGGACCTGCGCGGGCGCGGGATCGCCTCGCACGGGATGGCGGCGGTCGTGGCGATCGCGATCGAGTCCATCGCGCCGATCGTGACGCTCTACGTCAACGACTACAACGCCCCCGCGCGCGCCGCGTACCGGCGGGCCGGCTTCATCGAAGCCGGCACCTTCATGTCCGTGCTGTTCTGACCCCGGACGGTGGCCAAAGGGTGGGGCCCGCCGCGTTCGCAGCGGGCCCGCCCCCCTAATCACCTGGCTGCCGGTAGACCGCCATGCGGTCGCCTTCACGCCAGTCCAGCTGACTTGGCCGTGCCGCAGGCCCCAGATAGCTGAGGAACGCGGTCACGCCCGGCTTGACGCCATGAGCGGCCCTCGCCGCCAGGGCGAGCCCGCGGCCGTAAGGTAGCCGATACATGTCGCAGTAAGTTCGCACAGACCGGGATACAGAGACCGTGACCGAGGTTCCCTCCACCGACATTCCCTCCGCAGCCGGCCGCCGGGCGGCCGCCGGCTACCTGCGGGAGTTACTGTTCCGGCCGGGCCGGTACCGCCGGATCTGGGAGCAGCACGCGATGCGGATCAGGACGGGCGAGATCAACCAGCTCGCCGTCGCGGAGGCGATCGCCACGCACCTGTGGTCCAGCCCGCGTGCAACCGGCGGCTCGGACGTGACCGCGCATCAGCTCAAGGACACCGTCTCCCGGGCGCTGACCGGCCGGCTGCTCAGCCGCGGTGCGCTGTCGATGTTCATCGACACATTCGGGTTCACCGAGCAGGAGGAGAGCCGCCTCTGGCGGCTATGGGAGGGCTCCGCCGCGATCAGCGTCCTGTCCGGCGAAAGCGCGATGCCGGCCGAGAACCTCGCGGAAGTAGCCGCCGCCCTGGGGCCGCGCAAGCACCACACGGTGTCCATGCATGATCACGTCTACGTCGGGCCGGACGGCCGGCTTGCCGCCACCCGCACGCTTAAGGTGGTCGAGGCGACCGCCGAAGGGGTGGACCGTATCCCTTACCTCTACGACACGGACGCGGCGACGCTGGAGACGGGCCAGGGATGCGGGAATCCCACCGGGCCCCTGTACCGGATCAGGGATGACGTTTACGCCACCGACATTCCGCTGACCAGGTCGCTTGCCCTCGGCGAGACCCTCACGCTGGAGTACTGGACGTCCTTCCACTTGCCCGGGAACCTCGCCGATCCGCATGAATGTGAGTACCGGCGCGGTGCCCTCAGCCGGCTGGAGAACTTCGACCTTCGCGTCGAGTTCCACCCCGGCCGGCTGCCGGAGAAGGTCTGGTGGGCGATCTGGGCCGGGGTGGACGGGCCGGTCGCCGAGCAGGAGCAGGTCACGCTGGACAGCCAGCACTCGGCCCACCGTTACCTGAGATCGCTGGAGAAGGTCGTGGTGGGCTTCCGCTGGTCCTGGCCGCAAACCAGATCCTGAGAGTCATCCGGCGCTCGTGTAGACCGAGTAGACCGCGCTGACCAGCCGCGCTGCCCGTTTCCGCCGCGGTCACCCGGCGCTCGCGTAAACCGCGCTGACCAGCCGCGCCGCCCGGGTGCCCGCGGTGGCCCCGCTGCCCATCCGGTTGGTCACGTATCCGATCGCCAGCCCGCGAGCGGTGTCACCGAGGCTGGTGGCGCCGCTCAGCCCGCTATGCCCAAAGGCGCCCGCCCGGGCGTCGGCCGGAACCCAGAATGCTCCCGACGGCAGCATGAACCCCAGGCCATACGCACTCGTGACGCCCAGGACCCGATCCGGCCCGGTCGCCCGCGGGGTCAGTGCGCTGCGCAGCGTCGCCGGGCTGATGATCTGCCCGGCCAGCAGCAGCCGGTAGAACCCGGCCAGCCCCGCCGCTGTCGCCAGCAGCCCGCTGGCCGGCCAGCCGGCGGACAGCACCGCATGGCTGTTGCTGCCGCCCGGAACCGAGGTCGGGTCGGGGTTGCCGAACGCGCGCCGGGCCAGATCACGGACCTCCGCGCTGCCCGCTCCGGTGCTGCCCGCTCGGGTGCTGCTCGCTCCGGTGCTGGCTGCCGGGCCGCGGCTGATCCTGGCCGCCCGCCCGATCACCTCGTCCGGCGGGCCGAGCCACAGGTCCAGGCCGTGCGGCCCGGCAATGTGCTCCGCCAGGTACTCGCCGACGGTCTGGCCCGACAGCCGCCGGACCAGCTCGCCCGCCAGCCAGCCATAGGTCAGCGCGTGGTAGCCGTGAGCCGTGCCCGGCTCCCACTCCGGGGTCTGCGCCGCCAGCCGGGCCGCCATCGCGGCGGGATCGGCGGCCGCGGCGACCGTCACCGGGTCGCGGAATGCGGGCAGCCCGGCCTGATGACTGAGCAGCTGCACGCCGGTCGCGCGCGCCTTGCCCGCCGCCGCGAACTCCGGCCACCACGCCGCCACCGGACCGTCCAGATCACAGGCGCCCGCCGCGGCGAGACGCAGCGCGGCCGTCGCCGTGACCGCCTTGGCACACGAAAACGCCAGGCACGGCGTATCTCGCTCCCATCGCCGGCCGGCTCGCGGGTCCGCATGACCGGCCCAAAGATCGACGACCATCTCGTCGCCCTGGTAGACGCAGACCGCCGCTCCTGCCTCCTCGCCGCGCTCGAAATGCCTGGCGAAGACGGCAGCGACGCGGCTGAACCGCTGATCGCAATGGCCCTGAACCCCGGCCTCCATGCCTGCGCCTCCCGGCCATGTCACTATTCCCGGACCTCCCGGCCGGACCACTATGCGCGGCCGGCGGGATCATCATGCCTGCCGGGGCGCGTGCCTGCCGGGGCGCGGGGCGCCTTGCCTACGGCGTGCCGCCGGTCCCGCCGTCAGGGCGCCCGAGGAATATTGAGGTGACCGGGGGCGTCAGCGTTGCTAGGCTTTTGGCCCTTGCGCCATCTCCCCATGCCATCGAGGTGATGCATCATGCCCTCGGCCAGCGGCACCCAGAATGGGGCACCGGCCAGTTCGCGTCCCCCGGCCAGGCCCAGCCCGCCCGCCGATTCCGATCCCCATCCCGATACCGATCCCGAGCTGGTTCTCGCCGCCGAACGCGCCCACCTGGTGGCCGCACGGCAATTCCTGCGGCTGATGCGCGAGAACGTCCTCTCGCTCCAGGCACTCGGCGCCGACCGGGTCTCCGTGGAGTACCTCAAAGCCGACCTGCACCGGCGCGCCGAGTCACTGCATGACCTCCCGGACACTCCGCTCTTCTTTGGCAGGCTCGACTACTCCGACGAGATCACCTGGCCGGACAGCAACGCCGGAGCCAGCCAGCAAACCGGCGATCAGCCTGGCGGCGGTCAGCTCGGCGGCAGTCATTCTGGCGGCGAGGGGGGTAGCGGTCAGCCTGGCGGCGAGGCGAGCCGGGTCGAATTCGGCAGCGCCTTTCCCGGCGAGCAGTTCCACATCGGCCGCCGCCACGTCCACGATCCGGAGGGCCATCCGGTCGTGATCGACTGGCGGGCGCCCGTGTCCCGGCCGTTCTACCGAGCCAGCCCGGCCGAGCCGATGGGACTGGCGCACCGCCGCAGGTTCGGTTTCTCCGGCGGGGAGCTGACGGCGTACGAGGACGAGGACTTCACCCAGGCCGCGCGGCCGGATCTCCGGGAGCGACCGGAGCCACGCCCAGGGGAGCCGGGCGCGGCCGTCAGCCGGATCCTGATTGACGAGATTGAGCGGCCCAGGTCCGGCCCGATGCGGGACATCGTGTCTACCATCCAGCCGGAGCAGGACGATATCGTCCGCGCCGATGCCGACCGGACGGTCTGCGTCCAGGGTGCGCCCGGCACCGGCAAGACGGCCGTCGGCTTGCACCGGGTCGCCTACTTGCTTTACGCGCACCGGGAGCGGATGAGCCGCGGCGGCGTCCTCGTCGTCGGGCCGAACCGGGCCTTCCTGTCCTACATCCGCAACGTGCTGCCCGCGCTCGGCGAGCTTGACGTCACCCAGGTATCGGTCACCGATCTGCTGGCCACGGTGCCGGTGCGGGCGACCGATCCGGAGCTGGCGGCGAGGATCAAGGGTGACGCCAGGATGGCGGAGGTGCTGCGCAACGCGCTATGGGAGCAGGTCAGCGCGCCAGCCGAGGCGCTCATGCTGGTCCGCGGCTCGCGTCGCTGGCGGGTCCCCGCGGACGAGATCGCCGGGCTGGCCGACGAGCTGCGCCTTCGCGGTGTCCGTTACGGCACCGGCCGCGAGATGCTGTCGCACCGCATTGCGCACGTGATCCTGACCAGGATGGAGGCGGCCGGGGAGGTCTGTGACGACCGGACCCAGGATGCGGTCCGCCGGACCAGGGAGGTACGCGCCGCCGTGGACGGGATCTGGCCGAAGGCCGACCCGGTACGGCTGGTGCTGCGGCTGCTTTCCGATCCCGCCCTGCTCGCCCGCGCGGCCGACGGACTGCTTGATTCCGGTGAGCAGGCGTCGATCGCCTGGTCCAGCCCGCCGCGGGGACCTGCCTCGGCCCGGTGGTCGCGAGCCGACGCCGTGCTGGTCGACGAGGCGCGCGATCTCATCGGCCGCACGCCGAGCCTGGCCCACGTGGTCGTGGACGAGGCGCAGGACCTGTCGCCGATGGAGTGCCGCGCGATCGGCCGCCGCTGCGCCACCGGCTCGGCCACCGTGCTCGGCGACATCGCCCAGGGCACCACGCCGTGGGCGACGGCCAGCTGGCGGCAGCTCCTCACCCACCTGGGCAAGGAGGACGCCCGCCTGCGGGTACTCGATACCGGCTACCGGGTGCCTCGCCAGATCCTCGATTTCGCCAGCCAGCTGCTCGGTCACATCGCGCCGGGCCTGGCCCCGGCTCGCTCCGTCCGGCAGGAAGCGGGATCCCTGGTGATCATCCCGGCACCGGGCGATTCGATGGCGGGCGCACTGGCCGCGGCCTGTGCCGACGCGCTTGGCCGGCCCGGCTCGGCCGCCGTGATCGCCGCTGACGACCAGGTGGCCGACATCGCCGCGATGCTCGCCAAATCCGGCCTGCCGCACTCGGTCCTTGACGCCGATGCCGTCGCCGGGCAGCTCACGCTGGTGCCGGTCACCATCGCTAAGGGCCTGGAGTTCGACCAGGTCATCGTGGTCGAGCCGACCAGGATCGCCGCCGCGGAGTCACGCGGCCTGCACCGGCTCTATGTCGCGCTGACCCGGGCGGTGTCCCGGCTGACGGTGCTGCACGCCGAGCCGCTCCCCGCGCCGCTGCGCTGACCGCGCTAGAGGTCCTTGAGGGCCGAGATGACGAGCGCCGCTGAGTCCTCGAACGAAAGCGCCGTTGCCCGCAGGTGGTTGAAGAAGACGTTATAGCGGTCTACCTCGTCAACGTCCTCCAGGTAGAGCGCGCTGGTCAGGTCCTCCAGGTACACCACGTCGGGGTCAATCCGCTCGGGGAAGACCAGGATCACGAACGGCCTGCCCATAGCCGGGTGGGCGCCGGCGCCGAACGGGATCACCTGCATCGCGACGTTTTTCAGGCTGGACAGCTCCAGCACGTGCTCCAGCTGCGCGCGCATCAGCTCCGTGCCGCCGACCCGGCGGCGCAGCGCCGCCTCGTCCACGACGGTCCACAGCATCGGCGGGTCATCCCTGGTCAGGGCGGGCTGGCGAGCCATCCGGAGGGCAACCTTGCGCTCCACATCTTCATGCCGGCCGCTCATCATCCCGGCCTTGATCATCGTCCGGGCGTAGTCCTGCGTCTGCAGCAGGCCGGGAATGATGTTGACCTCGTAGACCCGGATCTCCGACGCTGCGCTCTCCAGCCCGACGTAGGTCGTGAACTGCGGATTGACCGGGTCGCTGTAGGCGTGCCACCAGCCCTTCTGGCGCGAGTCGCGGGACAGCTGGACCAGGCTGTCCCGTTGCTGCTCGGGCACGCCGTAAAGCGCCAGCATGTCGCGGACATCGCGGGGCGAGACGGAAACCCGGCCGGTCTCGACGCGGCTGATCTTGGAAGCCGAGCATTCGAGGTGCTCAGCCACCTCCTCGCAGGTGAGCCGCGCGGCCTCGCGGAGCCGCCTGAGTTCGAGCGCAAGCCTGCGCCGCCTAACGGTCGGGCTCTGCTCGCTTGGCATGTGTCACCCCCGCCCGCGAGCGACCGGGCGGATGACACGCCGGCCGCGCAGGATCAGTTGAGAGATTCAGATATTGCCAGCATTCGGCGAGGTTACGAGTCTGCAATGTGTCTCGCGTGGTCAGGCGTGAGCCTGTGTTCAGTGTGGCAAGGTCGGCATAACGGCGTCCAGTGCCCGCCAGAGTGCGATAGGCGAATTACCTAATGCATGTTGCATCTCGCACATGAGACGTGCATTCTGAGACAAGATATCACTCTACGAGGCGCATCAGCTACCAAAGGTGATCTGATGACCATGGAAACCCAGCAAGCACCAGGATCGGGCGAAGTCGGGCATGCCTACCTGGACAGGCTGGAAAGGCTCGCGGAGGTGCTGGCCCGCCGCGGACTCCGCGCGCGGCTCACGACGCCGGCCGGCCGGGTGCCGAGCCTGCATGTGGTCAACCCGGCCGCCGCGGTCCTGGCCGAGGACATTTACGCCGGGCCCGGGCAGGACGGCGTCTGGTGGTTCTGGTGGTCATGGGCCGAGCGGATCGCCGTCAGCGACGACCTGGCCGCCGCGGCCGCCCGGATCAGCCGGGTGCTGGCCGCTCGCGGCTAGCGACTCGCGGCGCGAGCGCACCGGCCGGGAGCCCGGGAAAGGCAACGGTCGTCCCGCGCCAGGCCGCGGCCCTGATCGCCGCCGCGATGACCTCGCGGGCACCGAATGCCCTGATCGACGCGCCGGGCAGCGCCACCAGGCCGAGGTAAGCCGCACTGACCCGGTCCTCCAGGATGACCGCGAGCGATTTCGCCTGGGCCGGGCCGTGCACGGAATGCGGCAGGCGATAGGCCACGGCGGCGGCCACCGGCTGCGCGCCGGCCGACCGTAGCTTCGCCTCCAGCCCGTCCCGCGCGACCTGGTGCGCGATCCAGTCGCCGGTGGCGGCGGCCAGCGCGGCACCGGTCAGGTGAGCGCCGACCACCCCGTAGCCGTAAACGGCGGCGTGCTCGGCTGACAATGCCGCCTGCAGTGCGCTGATCTCGGCCGGGCCGGCCGGCGCGGTGGTGCCGGTCACGGGAGTCCGGTACCTCCGGCATCTCCGGTACCTCCGCCAGCGCCGGTACCTCCGGCAGCGCCGAGAGCGGCGACGTGAGTCGCCTCGGAAGCCGCGACACTGGCCATGAGCTGGGCCAGCGACGGGGATACCGCAATGAGCTGATGCAGCAGAGTCGATGCCGCGTGCCGCTCGGCGGCCTGCAGGTACGAGATCGCCGCCGCGGGGCCGGCCTGGCGCGCCGGCCCGGGCCCGGCCCGGCCGCCGCCCGCCCTGACCGCGACGGCGACGGCGACGCGGCGGCGCTGCCCGGCGGCACGATCAGGCGCGACCTCAGCTGGATCAGATGCGACTGGTGCTCGGCGCGCAGCGGGCGCAGGCTCCCGGCCAGGCGGGCCGATCGCGTGATGACGGCGTCGTAGCGGGCGATCATGACTTCCTCCGCGGCGATAGCCGCCTTCAGGACGGCCACGTCGGGGGCGGGCCGGGGCGGCGTCGCGAGCGCGCCGACGGCCTTGCAGCCGGAGAGCGCCAGCAGCGGCAGGCTGGCCGCGGTAGCGGCGAGCACGGCTCGCCGCGTCTGGTCTGCCGGCACGGAACCTCCCGCCAGTGCGCTCGATCTCCCGGGCGGAATCCAGTCCATTCCGGACCTGCCCGGGCCGCCCGCAGCCGCCGGACGGCACGATCGGGTACCCGATCACCGTTAGGGTAGATGACCAGACAACAGCACAGGTCGCCGCCGAGGAGGTCGTGATGCACGGTAGCTCCCGTCAGGGCTCGGCGCGGCCGGCATCCAGGGGCAGCGGGCCCGCGGCCGCAGGTCCGAAGGACAGCGCCGCGACCCGGCCCAGGGGCAGCGCGCCGGCCGCGGCCGGCCCGGCGGATGCCGAGCAGCTCACCAGGCTGCTCCAGCCGGTGGTCACCGCGGCCGGCATGGACCTGGAGAACATCCGGATCACCGCGACCGGCCGGCGCCGCCTGCTGCGCGTGACGGTGGACGCCGACCACGGCGTGAGCCTGGACGACATCACGCTGATCAGCCGCGCCCTGTCGGCCGAGCTTGACGCGATCGGCGCGATGGGCGAGACCCCTTACACCCTGGAAGTCTCCTCGCCGGGGGCGGACCGGCCGCTGACCGAGCCGCGGCACTGGCGCCGCGCTGCGGGCCGGCTAGTCCGCGCGCCGCTGCGGACGCGATCACAATCCGCAACGGAGACGGCGGGGCACGCACGCACCGCGGCGCCGGCCCGCGCGCGCACGGTCGAGGGCAGGGTGCTGGCGGCCACCGAGGATGCGGTGACGCTGGAGGTGGCGGGGGAGCGGCGCGAGTTCGGCTACGCCGAGCTCGGCCCGGGAAAGATACTCCTCGAATTCGGCCACTTCGGCGAGCATGCGGACAGGGGAGAGACAGATGGACATTGACCTGAATGTCCTGCGCAGCCTGGAGGCCGAGAAGGACATCTCGATGGACCTGGCCATCAAGGCGATAGAGGACGCGCTGCTCGTCGCGTACCACCGGACCGACGGCACGCCGCCGACGGCCCGGGTCGAGGTGAACCGGGGCAGCGGGCACGTGACGGTCTGGGCCCGGGAGACGGGCGAGGACGGCGAGCTGGTCAGGGAGTATGACGACACGCCGGACGGCTTCGGCCGGATCGCCGCCACGACCGCACGCCAGGTGATCCTGCAGCGGCTCCGGGATGCCGAAGACGAGTTGACTTTCGGCGAGTACGCAGGCCGCGAAGGTGATGTCGTAGCTGGCGTGATCCAGCAGGGCCGGGATCCGCGGGCCGTGCTGGTGGACCTCGGCAAGCTGGAGGCGATCCTGCCGCCCACCGAGCAGGTGCCCGGCGAGCGGTACGTGCACGGCGAGCGGCTGCGCTGTTACGTCCTGCATGTCCGGAAGGGCTACCGCGGTCCGTCCGTCACCTTGTCCCGTACTCATCCGAACCTGGTCAAGAAGCTGTTCGCGCTGGAGGTCCCGGAGATTGCCAGCGGCGCGGTGGAGATCGCGGCCATCGCCCGCGAGGCCGGGCACCGCAGCAAGATCGCGGTGATCTCGCGGCAGCCGGGCGTGAATGCCAAGGGCGCCTGCATCGGCCCGATGGGCAGCCGGGTCCGCAACGTGATGACCGAGCTGCACGGCGAGAAGATCGACATCGTTGACTTCTCCACCGAGCCGGCCGAATTCATCGCGCACGCGCTCTCGCCCGCCCGGGTTTCCCGGGTTGACATCGTCGACCTGCAGGCCCGGGCGGCGCAGGTGATCGTGCCCGACTATCAGCTGTCGCTGGCGATCGGCAAGGAAGGCCAGAACGCGCGGCTCGCCGCCCGGCTGACCGGCTGGCGGATCGACATCCGCCCCGACCGGGACCCGGCGGCACCGGATCCGGCCGGCGGCGTCTCGCGGGCCGGCGGCCAGCCGGCCGCGCGCCCGGCCCGGGACGCGGCGGTGCAGCCGGAGGGCGGCGCCAGGTTAGCGGGCACCTTGCCCGGTGCCGCGGACTCGCCGGCCCTGTAAGCTTGGGAGCAGAAATGGCCAGGCGGTCCCCGCAGCCTGTCCGGCCCGCGCCAGCGATCCGGATGTGTGTGGGGTGCGGTGCTCGCGGGGTCAAGTCTGATTTGCTTCGCCTGGTGGCGGCCGGGGATGAGGTTGTTCCCGACCCGCAGGCGCGACTTCCCGGCCGGGGCGCATACTTGCACCCGGTCGAGGGGTGCTTTGAGCGAGCACAACGGCGCCGGGCATGGCCGCGGGCGCTGCGCTTGCCGGGACCGCTCGGAACCGGCAGGCTCGCCGGGTATCTTGAGACGTCGCGGTCTGGCCGGACAGCGGTCGGCGGCCAGGCGGATGAACGGTAGGGACGGGAACAGTGCCAGGGAAAGCAGGCATGAGATGGCAATGAGCGCCCGATGAGCATGCGGCGATGAACAGCACAGGCTGACGCCGGACGGAGCACGCGCTGCCCCGCACCGGCTGACTGGTCCGGTCAATCCGGACCGAGTAGAGGGAGCGCAGTGGCGAAGGTCCGGGTATACGAACTCGCGAAGGAGTTCGGCGTAGAGAGCAAGGCCGTGATGGCCAGGCTCCAGGAAATGGGCGAATTCGTTCGCTCGGCGTCATCGACGATCGAGGCGCCCGTCGTCCGCAGGCTCAAGGAAGAGCTTGCGGCCCAGCAGCCTAAGCAGGCACCAGCCGGCAAGGCAGCCAGTCAGAAATCCGCGGCGCCCTCGGCGGGCCCGGATGCGGTCATCCCCCTGGACGGCGCGAACGGCCGCGGCCCCGCCGCGGTGGTCGCCGATGCCGCCCCGGCGGAGGCACGCGCACCGGCCGCCGATCCGGTCGCCGGCGGCAGCAGGCCATCGGTTCCGGCGGCCCCGGCTTCCTTTGACTCCGGCCAGCCGTCGCCCGCGGCACCGCCGGCCGCGCCCCCGGCCGCCCAGCCGGATGCCGTTTTCCCGCCATCCTCGCCCGCGCCGGGCGGCGCGGGCGAGACGGCCGTGGCCGGCCCGCCCGCCGCCCGGCCGTCCAGCCCGCGGCCAGGTCCGGCCGCGCCGCCGGCCGGCGCGCCGAGGCCGGGCAGCCAGGCCCCGGGCGGTCAGCGCCCGGGCGCACGTGGCGGCCCCCGCCCGGGACCGCGTCCCGGCAACAACCCATTCAGCTCGAACGCCAGCGGGATGGGCTCGGCCCCGCGCGTCCGGCCCGGTCAGCCAGGCAGCACCGGCCCGGCCGGCGCGGCAGGCACCGTGCCCGGCGCTCCGGCGGCCCCCGGCCTCCCGGCCAGCCGGCCGGGGGCACCGGCCGGTCCCGGCGGGCGATTCGCGGGACGGCCCGGAGCCCCGGACGCGTCCCGGCCCGGCGGCCCGCGGCCCGGCGGCCCGCGGCCCAGCCCGAATAGCATGCCGCCCCGGCCGGCTCCGGGACGCGGTCCCGGCGGTCCGGGCGCGGGCGGTCCCGGCGGCCGTGGCGGTCCCGGCGGCGGGACCGGCACCAGGCCAGGTGGCGGCCGCGGCGGTCCCGGCGGCGGCGCGGCACGTGGCGGCGGTCCCGGCGGCGCCGGCGGCGGCCAGCGGCCCGGCATGGGCCCGGCCCGTCCCGGCGGCGGCGGCCGCGGCCGGAGCGGCACGCAGGGCGCCTTCGGGCGGCCCGGCGGGCGGCCATCGCGGGGCCGCAAGTCGAAGAAGCAGCGGCGCCAGGAGTTCGACAACATGCAGGCGCCGGCCATCGGCGGCGTGCAGATCCCGCGGGGCAACGGCCAGGTCATCAGGCTGTCCCGGGGCGCCTCGCTGAGTGACTTCGCGGACAAGATCGGGGTTAACCCGGCGTCGCTCGTGCAGGTGATGTTCCACCTGGGCGAGATGGTGACGGCGACCGCGTCGGTGAACGACGAGACGCTGCAGCTGCTCGGTGCCGAGCTCAACTACACGGTCCAGGTGGTCTCCCCGGAGGAAGAGGACCGGGAGCTGCTGGAGACGTTCGACATCGAGTTCGGCGAGGACGAGGGCGACGAGACCGACCTGGTGGCGCGCCCGCCGGTCGTGACCGTGATGGGCCATGTCGACCACGGCAAGACGAAGCTGCTCGACGCCATCAGGAACACCAACATGGTGGCGCACGAGGCCGGCGGCATTACCCAGCACATCGGCGCCTACCAGGTCGACACCGTGGTGGACGGCCAGGACCGCAAGATCACCTTTATCGACACGCCCGGCCACGAGGCGTTCACCGCGATGCGCGCCCGCGGCGCCGAGACGACCGACCTGGTGGTCCTGGTCGTCGCCGCGGACGACGGCGTGAAGCCGCAGACCACTGAGGCACTGAACCATGCTCAGGCGGCCGGCGTGCCGATCGTGGTGGCGGTCAACAAGATCGACAAGGAGGGCGCTGACCCGCAGCGGGTCCGCTCTCAGCTCACCGAGTACGGGCTGGTGGCGGAGGAATTCGGCGGCCAGTCGCTGTTCGTCGACGTCTCGGCGCGGCAGGGCACCGGGATCGACGCCCTGCTGGAGGCGATCGTGCTGACCGCCGACGCCGAGCTCGACCTGCGCGCCAACCCGCACCAGCAGGCCCAGGGCGTGGCGATCGAGGCTCATCTGGACAAGGGCCGCGGCCCGGTCGCGACGGTGCTCGTGCAGCGCGGGACGCTCAATGTCGGCGACTCGATCGTCTGCGGCGAGGCCTACGGCCGGGTCCGGGCGATGCTGGACGAGAACGGCGACCCGGTGGCCGATGCGCCGCCGTCGCGCCCGGTCCAGGTGCTCGGGCTGACGGCCGTGCCCGGGGCCGGCGACAGCTTCATCGTGGTCGACGACGACCGGGTGGCCAGGCAGATTGCCGAGCGGCGCGAGGCGCGGGAGCGCACCGCGATGTTCGCCCAGCGGCGCCCCCGGGTCACTCTGGAGGACCTGGAGTCCGCGCTCAAGTCGGGCGAGCGGGAAGAGCTGCTGCTGATCATCAAGGGCGATGTGTCCGGCTCGGTCGAGGCCCTGGAGGACGCGCTGCTCAAGATCGACGTTGGCGAGGACGTGGTCCTGCGGGTCATCGGCCGCGGCGTCGGCGCGATCACCCAGGACGACGTCAACCTGGCCATCGCCTCGGAGGCCGTCATCATCGGCTTCAACGTCCGGCCGGCCGGACGGGCGGGCGAGCTCGCGCAGCGCGAGGGCGTGGACATCCGCTACTACTCGGTCATCTACCAGGCGATCGAGGAGATCGAGGCCGCGCTCAAGGGCATGCTCAAGCCGGAATTCGAGGAGATCCAGCTCGGCACGGCCGAGGTCAGGGAGGTCTTCCGGGTCCCCAGGATCGGCAACGTGGCCGGCTGCATCGTGCGCACCGGCGTGATCACGAGGAACAGCAAGGCGCGGCTGATCCGCGACAGCGTGGTCGTGTCGGACAACCTCACGGTCGAGTCGCTGCGCCGGTTCAAGGATGACGTGACCGAGGTGCGCGACGGCTTCGAGTGCGGCATCGGCATCGGCTACAGCGACGTCAAGGTCGAGGACGTGATCGAGACGTTCGAGATGCGCGAGAAGCCGCGGGCCTGATCCCGCCGGGAGCCGACGTGTACGTGGGCGCGCTGACGCTGGACGTGCTGCTGGGCGACGTGCGGTCGCTCAAGCAGAAGCGCTCGGCGGTGCGGCCGCTGGTCGCCGACATTCATCGGCGCTACCCGGCGGCCGCGGTGGCCGAGACCGGTCACCTGGACCTGCACCGGCGGGCCGAGATCGGCGTGGCCGTCGTCGCCTCGACGGCGGCGCAGTGCACCGGGATGCTCGCGGCGTGCGAGCGTTTCGTGGCCGGGCGCCCGGAAATAGAGCTGCTTTCCGCACGGCAGCGGCTCTTCAACGAGGAGGAGTGAGCGACTCATGGATCCAGCCAGGGCACGCAAGCTTGGTGGCCGGATCGCTCAGATCGTGGCCGAGATGCTGGAGCGGCGGATCAAGGATCCGCGGCTCGGCTTCGTCACGGTCACGGAGGCCCGCCTGACCAACGACCTGCGCGAGGCGACCGTGTTCTACACCGTCTACGGCTCCGCCGAGGAGCGGGCCGGTACCGCCGCCGCCCTGGCCAGCGCGGTCGGCGTGATCCGGTCCGAGGTCGGCCGCCAGACCGGGCTGCGGCACACCCCCTCGCTGGAGTTCAAGCCGGATACCCTGCCGGACAACGCTAGGAACATCGAGGAACTCGTGGCCCGGGCCCGCGAGGCCGATGCGGCGGTGGCGGCCGTCCGGGTGGGCGCGGAGCCGGCCGGCGAGGCCGACCCGTACCGGGTTCCCGCCGACCCCGCCGACGACTCCGGGGACTCCGATCCCGGCGACGAGGATTCCTGGGACGAGGATTCCTGGGACGAGGATTCCGCGGGCGACGATCAGGCGGGCGACGATCTGGCGGGCGCGGACCTGGCGGACCGGGGCTCCGCGGCCGACGACCTCGCGGGCGGGCGCCCGGCCGGACAGTCCGGACAAAACGAGCATCTCGCCGAAACCCCGGCATCCGGCGAGCGTGGCGCGGGATACTCGCGGTCGTGACAGCCGAGCACACGCAGGTTCAGCGCGATCCCGTCGCCGGGCCCATCCCCCCGGACCGGGTGCCCGGCGGCCTGCTCCCCGCGCCCGGCCAGGACATGGAGGACGACTGGGCCCGGGCGGTGGCGATTCTGAGCCGCGCGCGCGAGGTATGCCTGGCCTGCCACGTCCGCCCGGACGGCGACGCGCTCGGCTCGATGCTGGCGGTGGCGCACGCGCTCCGGCAGCGGGCCGCGTCTTCCGGCCAGCGGGTCATCGCCTCCTTCGGCGACGACCCCTTCGAGATCCCCCGGATCCTGCGCTTCCTGCCGGGAGCCGGCCTGCTCAGCCCGCCGGACTCGTACCCGGACCGGCCGGAGGTGATGGTCACCTTCGACGCGGCCAGCGCCGACCGGCTTGGCCTGCTCGAAGCCCGCGCCGCGCGCGCGGACGAGCTGATCGTGCTGGACCATCACGCGTCCAACACCCGGTTCGGGACGCTGCACCTGATCGACCCGGCGGCGGCGGCCACCGCGGTACTCGCCTACGACCTGATCGGCCGGCTGGGCGTCCCGATCACCAGGGACATCGCCTTCGGCCTGTATGCCGGGATCGTCACGGACACCGGCTCGTTCAAGTACTCCACGACCTCGCCGCGGGTGCACCGGATCGTCGCGCAGCTGCTCGAGACCGGCATCGAGCCGGGAGCGGTAGCGCAGGAGCTGTGGGACCGGGCGCCGTTCGGGTACCTGGGCATGCTGTCCCAGGTGCTCGGCCGCGCCGTGCTGGAGCCGGCCGCGGCCGCGGGCCACGGCATGGTCTGGACCACGGTCAGCCGCGCCGACCGGGCCGCCTTCGGCCTGCACTACGACGTGGCGGAGTCGGTGATCGACCTGCTGCGCCGCACCGACGAGGCCGACGTGGCAGTGGTATTCAAGGAGTCGGACGGCGGCCAGTGGATGGTATCGGCGCGGTCCAAGGGCAAGGTGGACGTGGGCCGCGCCTGCACCAGGGCGGGCGGCGGCGGGCACCGCAGCGCCGCCGGGTTCACCGCGCCGGGCACCGTCGCCGACGCCATCGCCGGGCTGCGCGGCTACCTCGCGGACTGGGCAGACGGGGCGGACAGCCGCCGGTGACCGCCGCGAGCGGGCTGGTCATCGTCGACAAGCCGGCCGGCCTGACCTCGCACGACGTGGTGGCTCGCATCCGCCGCCTGGCCGGCACCCGCCGGGTGGGGCACGCCGGCACCCTCGACCCGATGGCCACCGGCGTGCTCGTGGTCGGCGTCGAGAAGGCGACCAGGCTGCTCGGGTACCTGGCGCTGACCGAGAAGGAATACGCCGCCACCATCCGCCTCGGCCAGGCCACCGACTCCGGCGACGCTGACGGGGAGATCATTTCCGCGGCATCGGCGGCCGGCGTCTCCAGGGCGGCGCTGGAGGATGCCCTGGCCGCGCTGACCGGTGAGATCCAGCAGGTGCCGCCCGGCATCAGTGCCATCAAAATTGCCGGGAAACGGGCCTACCAGCTCACTCGCGAAGGCACGCCGCCAGTGCTCGCGGCGCGGACCGTGACCGTGCGCCAGCTGGCCCTGACGGCGCTGCGGCCGGCCGGGGACGTGCTGGACGCCGACGTGAGCGTCACCTGCTCAAGCGGCACCTACATCCGGGCGATAGCCCGCGATGCCGGTGCCGCGCTCGGCGTCGGCGGGCACCTGACGGCGCTGCGGCGGACCCGGGTGGGCCCGTACACCGTCGCGATGGCACGCACCCTCGACGAGCTGGCCGCATCCCTGACGACGATCCCGCTGGCCGAGGCCGCCGCGGCGGCGTTCCCGCGGCGGGAGCTGTCCGCCGCTGAGGCGGCGAAGGTCTCGCATGGCGCCCGGTTGCCCGCAGTTGGCCTGGGCAGTGCGCCGGTTGCCGCGTTTGGCCCGGATGGCACGCTGGTCGCGCTGCTGACCGAGGAGGCGGATCAGGCCCGCTCGCTGGCCGTCTTCGTGCCGTAGGCGGGGCGGCGCGGACGCTGCCGCGGCCGGCCCGCCCGCGGCGTGGCAGGCTGGGCGTACCGCCGTACCACGCCGGATCGGCAGGGAGGGAAGCGCACATGCAGCGGTGGCAGGGCCTGGCCGACGTGCCGGACGGCTGGGACAGGTCGGTCGTCACCATCGGCGAGTTCGACGGCGTCCACACCGGCCATCAGCGCATCGTCCGCCGGGCCGCCGGGCTGGCCGGGGAACTCGCGCTGCCGGTGGTCGTGGTGACCTTCGACCCGCACCCGGACGAGGTGGTGCGGCCCGGCTCGCATCCGCCGCTGCTGTCGACCGCCCGGCGGCGCGGCGAGCTGCTGGCGGGCCTGGGTGTCGACGCGGTCCTGCTGCTGCCGTTCACGCTGGAGTTCTCCCGCCTCGGGCCGGACGAGTTCGTCCAGGCGGTGCTGGTGGACCGGCTGCACGCGGCCCGGGTGGTGGTGGGCGAGAATTTCCGGTTCGGCCACCGGGCCGCCGGGAACGTCGCGCTGCTCGGCGAGCTGGGGGAGAAATACGACTTCGCGGCGGAGGGCGTGCCACTGCTGGCCGGGGCGGGCGAGACGATCTCCTCCACCGGCATCCGGGCCCGGCTCGCCGCCGGGGACGTGGCCGGCGCCGCCCGTGATCTCGGCCGCCCGCACCGGGTGGAGGGCATCGTGGCCCGCGGGCACCGGCGCGGCCGGTCGCTCGGGTTCCCCACCGCCAACCTGGAGACGCTGCCGCATACCGCGATTCCCGCCGACGGCGTGTACGCGGGGTGGCTGGCCAGCATCGACCCGGCGGGCATCGAGGAAGAGCGCTGGCCGGCCGCGATCTCGATCGGCACCAACCCGACGTTCGACGGGCGGGAGCGGACCGTCGAGGCGTACGCGCTTGACCGCGACGATCTCGACCTGTACGGCGCGCACGTGGCCATCGATTTCATCGCGCGGCTCCGCGGCACGGTCCGGTTCGACTCGGTCGGTGAGCTTGTCACCCAGATGCACCGTGACGTCGACGCGGCCCGCGAGATCACCGCCGGGGGCGTGGTACCGTAATTGCTGGCCGGAAAGTTACCGGCCACGTTTCAGCCGTGCCCTCATGTGGCTGACCATTCGCGGATGCCCGGCCGTCGCCGCAAGGCGGCCCCGCCCGGGCACGCCATCCAGGCTCCGGGGGCACTCGATGATGAGCAATGACGATAGGGAGCAACGTGCCGCTTCACACCACGGTGAAGAAAGAGATCATCGCCGGGCACGCGACCAGCGAGGGTGACACCGGTTCGCCGGAAGTCCAGGTCGCGCTGCTGACCCGGCGGATCAATGACCTTACCGAGCACCTCAAGGTGCACAAGCATGATCACCACAGCCGTCGCGGCCTGCTGCTGCTCGTCGGCCGCCGCAGGCGGCTGCTGAAGTACCTCACGAACGAGGACATCACCCGCTACCGCGCGCTGATCGAGAAGCTCGGCCTGCGCAGGTAGGTTGAAAGCGGCTGCTCAGCGGCCGGACAACTGAATACACCACGAAGGAACGACGTCCCGCGGCCCCCAGCCCGGAGCACTTAGGCGCCAACGGGCCGGTCCTCGGTAGTGGTTCTCGGGTCAGGGCACGCGCGCGCCGGCCAAGGCGCGGCGCACCCGGGCCGAGGGCTTCGATCGAAGACCGGCCAGCCAGCACGGCTCGAAGTCCGTGCATGCGCTCCGCTGGCGGCGGGCAGACGCGCGGGACCTCAGTCAAGGAGGTCACCCGTGGAGGGTGCTATTACCGCCGAGGTCGTCATCGACAACGGCACGTTTGGCGTACACAAGATCAGGTTCGAGACCGGCAGGCTAGCCCGGCTGGCGGCCGGGTCCGCCGTCGTCTATCTCGACGACGAGACCATGGTGCTGTCGGCGACGACAGCCTCCAAGAAGCCGAAGGACAACCTCGACTTCTTCCCGCTCACCGTCGACGTGGAGGAGCGGATGTATGCGGCGGGCCGTATTCCCGGCTCGTTCTTCCGCCGTGAGGGCCGCCCGTCCGAGGACGCGATCCTCACCTGCCGGCTGATCGACCGGCCGCTGCGGCCGTCGTTCGTGCACGGCCTGCGCAATGAGGTGCAGGTCGTCGAGACGATCATGGCGCTCAATCCCGAGCACCTGTACGACGTCATCGCGATCAACGCCGCGTCACTGTCGACCCAGCTGGCCGGCCTGCCGTTCTCCGGTCCGATCGGCGGCGTCCGGGTCGCCCTGATCAAGGGCCAGTGGGTGGCCTTCCCGACCCACTCCCAGCTGGCCGAGGCCACGTTCGACATGGTCGTGGCCGGGCGGGTGCTCGAGGATGGCGACGTCGCCATCATGATGGTGGAAGCCGAGTCCACGCCCAGCACGCTGCGCCTGCTGGCTGACTCCGGCAGCGGCGCGGTAGCGCCCACGGAGGAGACCATCCCCGAGGGCCTGGAGGCGGCGAAGCCGTTCATCAAGGCGCTCTGCGAGGCACAGCAGGCCATCGCGGCCCACGCGGCCAAGGAGACGGCCGAGTACCCGGTCTTCGCCGACTACGGGCAGGACGTCCTCGATGCCGTCACCGCGCAGGTCTCCGACGAGCTGGCCGCGGCGCTGACGATCACCGGCAAGCAGGACCGGGACGCCGAGACCGACCGGGTCAAGGCGGTGGCCAAGGAGAAGCTGGCCGGCCAGTTCGAGGACCGCGAGAACGAGATCAGCGGCGCGTTCCGGGCGCTGACCAAGAAGCTGGTCCGGCAGCGGATCATCGCCGATGGCCGGCGCATGGACGGCCGCGGGCTGGCCGACATCAGGCAGCTGTCCGCGACGGCGCGGGTGCTCCCGCGAGTGCACGGCTCCGCGCTGTTCGAGCGCGGCGAGACCCAGATCCTGGGCGTGACCACGCTGAACATGCTCCGGATGGAGCAGATGATCGACACGCTCAACCCGGAGCGCACCAAGCGCTACATGCACAACTACAACATGCCGCCGTACTCCACCGGCGAGACCGGCCGGGTCGGCTCGCCGAAGCGGCGCGAGATCGGCCACGGTGCCCTCGCCGAGCGCGCGCTGGTGCCGGTGCTGCCTACCCGCGAGGAGTTTCCGTACGCGATCCGGCAGGTCTCCGAGGCGCTCGGCTCCAACGGCTCCACCTCCATGGGGTCGGTCTGCGCGTCCACGATGTCGCTGCTTGACGCGGGCGTGCCGCTGAAGGACATGGTGGCCGGCATCGCGATGGGCCTGATCTACGAGGGCGGCGAGTACGTCACCCTGACCGACATCCTCGGCGCCGAGGACGCGTTCGGCGACATGGACTTCAAGGTCGCCGGGACCAAGGACGTCATCACCGCCCTGCAGCTGGACACCAAGCTGGACGGCATCCCGGCGTCGGTGCTCGCCTCCGCGCTGACCCAGGCCCGCGGCGCCCGGCTGACCATCCTCGACGTGATGCGGTCGGCGATCTCCGCGCCCGGCGAGATGAGCCAGTACGCTCCGCGCATCATCACGGTCAAGGTCCCGGTGGACAAGATCGGCGAGGTGATCGGGCCCAAGGGCAAGATGATCAATTCGATCCAGGACGACACCGGCGCCGAGATCACCATCGAGGACGACGGCACCATCTACATCGGCGCCACCGATGGCACCTCGGCCGAGGCGGCCCGGGCCGCGATCAACGCGATCGCCAATCCGCACATCCCGGAAGTTGGCGAGCGGTTCCTCGGCACAGTCGTGAAGACGACCACGTTCGGGGCCTTCGTGTCGCTGCTGCCGGGGCGGGACGGGCTGCTGCACATCACCCAGATCCGCAAGCTGCACGGCGGCGTCCGGATCGACAACGTCGACGACGTGATCAAGGTCGGCGAGAAGATCCAGGTCGAGATCCGCGAGGTCGACGACCGCGGAAAGCTGTCGCTGGTGCCCGTCGAGGTCGTCGAGCGCGAGGCGGCCGGCGAGGACCTCGGCGGCCACGATGACCGTCGGCCCCGGGAACGGGCCGGGGATCGTGGCGGCGACCGCGGCGGGGACCGGGGCGGCGACAGCCACCGGACCAGGGAGCGCCACCGCGGGCCGCGCAACTCATGAGCGACCGGACCGGACGGCCGGCGGGTGGCGAATCCACCGTCACCCGCACCGTCCTTCCCGGCGGGCTGCGGGTCATCACCGAGGCACTGCCCGCGGTGCGGTCCGCCGCGTTCGGCATCTGGGCCGGTGTCGGGTCCCGGGACGAGAGCTCGGGACATTTCGGCGCCACGCACTACCTGGAGCACCTGCTCTTCAAGGGGACGCGGCGGCGCACCGCGCTCGATATCTCCGCCGCCATGGACGCCGTCGGCGGTGAGCTGAACGCCTTCACCGACATGGAGTACACGTGCTACTACGCGCGGGTACTCGATGCCGATCTGCCGCTCGCGATCGACGTGCTCTCCGACATGGTCACCAGCTCGCTGCTCGAGCCGAAGGAGGTGGATGCCGAGCGCGGCGTGATCCTGGAAGAGATCGCCATGAACGATGACGATCACGCGGACACGGTGCACCAGGCGTTCGCCTCCCGGCTGTTCGGTGATACGCCGCTTGGCCGGCCCGTCCTCGGCAGCATCGAGTCGATCAACGCGATCACCCGCGAGCAGATCGCCCGGCACTACGCCGCCCGGTACACGCCGGACAACCTGGTCGTCGCCGCCGCGGGCAGCCTGGACCACGCGGAGGTGGTCGAGCTCACCCGCCGGGCGTTCGGCCCGGTGCTGACCGGCGATGCCGGTCCGGTGCCTCCCCGGCTGGCCCCCGGCGGGCCGCCGGCCGGCCCGGCCGGCACCGGGGTGCAGCTGGTCTCGCGCGAGATCGAGCAGGCGAATCTGGTGCTCGGCTGCGAGGGGCTGTCGCGGACCGACGACCGCAGGTTCGCGCTCGGCGTGCTGAACGCCGCGCTCGGCGGCGGCATGTCCTCCCGGCTGTTTCAGGAGGTGCGGGAGAAGCGCGGCCTGGCCTATTCGGTCTATAGCTTCAGCTCGCCCTACGCCGACACCGGGATGTGGGGCGTGTACGCGGGCTGCCTGCCGGCCAAGGCCGACGACGTGCTCGCCATCTGCCGGGAGGAAATCGCCAAGGTGGTATCCGGCGGGCTGACCGACGCCGAGCTCGACCGGGGCAAGGGCCAGCTGCGCGGGTCGAAAGTGCTCGGGCTGGAGCACCCGTCCTCCCGGATGAGCAGGCTCGGCCAGTCCGAGCTGGTCTATCCCCGGCTGGAGCCAGTCGACGAGATCCTCGCGTCGATCGAGGCAGTGACCCACGACGAGGTACGCGCGGTGGCCGCCGAGGTGCTGGCGCGACCGAAGGTACTGGCCGTCGTCGGCCCGTTTGACGACGAGGCGAACTTCGCCGCCGCGCTCAGCTGAGCCAGCGCGGTGGCGCCACCAGCCGCATGCTTTTCATGATCACGGAGAATCGGGCCGGCCATAGCGTGCCGGATCCTCCGTGATCATGAGCGCCCGCAGCCTGTGAGGAGGCCAGTGATGATGAAGGTTGGAGTACTCGGCGCCCAGGGCCGGATGGGGGCCGAGGTGCGCCGCGCCGTTGACGCGGCGGATGACCTGGAAGTGACGGCCGCCGTCGATGCCGGTGACGCTCGTGACCCGCTCGACGGATGCGACGTCGTGGTCGACTTCACCCACCCCGGCGTGGTCATGGACAACCTGCACTGGTGCATCGCGCACGGGCGCAATGTTGTCGTCGGCACCTCCGGGTTCGGCGAGGACCGGCTGGCCGCCGTGCAAGGGTGGCTCGCCGAGTCGCCGGGCCCCCGGGTGCTGATCGCGGCCAACTTCTCCGTCGGGGCGGTGCTGATGATGCGCTTCGCCGAGCAGGCGGCGCGGTTCTTCGAGTCGGCCGAGATCATCGAGTTGCATCACGCGGGCAAGGCGGATGCCCCGTCCGGGACGGCGTCCCGGACCGCGTCCCTGATCGCGGCGGCCCGCCGCGCCGCGGATCTCGGCCCGTCCCCGGATGCTACGGTCACGGCCGCCGAGGGCGCGCGGGGCGCGCTGGTCGACGGGGTGCACGTGCACTCGGTCCGGCTGGCTGGCCTGGTCGCGCACCAGGAGGTGCTGCTCGGCGGGCATGGTGAGATCCTGACCCTGCGGCATGATTCGCTGGACCGTGCCTCGTTCATGCCCGGCGTGCTCCTCGGCATCCGCGGCGTGGCCTCGCTGCCCGCCGGGCTCACGTTCGGGCTGGAGTCCTTGCTGGGATTCAGCTGATCTCCCCGGGAGCCCGGGGGGACGGCCCGCCCGCGGCCTTGACCGGTTCCCGGCCGCGGGGCCGGCCGATACGCTAGCTGGCAGCAACGGCGCCGCGGGAGGCTGGCCAAATGGGTGACGCCGGATGGTTCGACGGGATCGCGCTGCTGGGCGACCTCCCGGTGAGCGAGTACGAGGACTACCTCCGCCGGGTCGGTGATCCTTCGGCCCAGGACGCGGATGACGGTCCGGACACCGAACGGGCGCTGACGCTCCGCCGCCGCGTGCAGCCCTTCAGCTATACCGGCAGCCAGGTCGGGCACATCCGGCCGGGGCCGGACCGGTACCTGCGGATCGTGGACCCGCGCGACATCGAGCCGGACCGGTCACTGGCCCGGCAGCGGGTCACGGTGCAGCTGACCCAGGCTCTCGTCGCCCGGTACCCGGGCCACGGCACGCACGAGATCCTGCTGCACTTCGACGCCGGCGACGGCGGCATGAAGGATGAGCGGATGCAGTTCGGCTCGACCGTCCGATCCGCCGACGGCAGCACTCCCGCGCTGGTGGGCCAGGTCCTTTTCTCCGGCCTGCGGGTCGCGGCGGACGGGCTGAGCATCCGGCTCAGGACGATCAATGTCAGCAGCGAGGACGATGCCCGGCTGCTGGCCGTGCTGCAGAGCGACGTGTTCCGCGGCGGGCTGGACCTGGCCGCATCGGCCGGGCCCGCGATCGGCCTGCTGTCCCAGACGCTCGGCTCGATCGCGACGTATTTTGCCAGCCGGGCCAGTAACAAGCCGGTGCAGGACGGCCTGCTGGCCGTTGGCCTGCAGCGTGACCTGGTGGATGCGCCGAAGCTCCGGCTCGGCTCCTACGTCCTGGCGCAGGCACCGTCCGACGTCGGCGGCCGCCTCTGGTCATGGGCAGATTACGTATACGACCGGGAACGCGGTGTCATCGTCGAAAGCCGGAACACTGAGACGGCGATCGGCTATAACTACATCGCCCTCGGCATCGGACGGACGGAAGGCTAGGCGTCGTGCCCGCTCAGCCACCATCCCCCGAGTTACTGCTGGCCCAGTACGAGGCAGCGCGGTCCCGCTTCGAAGCGGCTCCCTCGCTAGCTACCGTGCAGCCGTGCGCTGATCTGCTCGCCCGCCTGCTGGCCCTGCCCTCGCCCGCCCCGGCCAGTCAGGACGCGCTGCGCTGGCAGCTGGCCTCGACACTGCTCAACCGGCACCTGTTCAGCGCCGACCGTGCTGATCTCGACCAGGCCCAGGCTCTCATCACCGCGACGGCGCGCGGCGGCGCGGTCCCTCCGGGCACCGAGGTTCTGCTCGGTTGCGGTTACCGGCGCAGTTACCTGGCCGGCCGCGATCCCGCGGATGCCCGCCAGGCCGCCGAGCACCTTCGCCGCGGCGCGGCCGGGCTGACGGCATCCGACCGCAGCCGGCCGCAGGCCATCCTGAACTTCCTGGACGCCAGCCGGGAGCTGGCGGAGGCCACCGGCGCCGCGGCGGACCTGGACCGCGCCATTGACGCGCCTCGATGGGCGCTCGGCCTGACCGGCCTCGGCCAGGAGGAACGCTCCTGGTATCTCAGCCGGTACGCTTCCCGGCTGCGCGAGCGATACCAGCGCGACCGGCAGCGCGCCGACCTGGACCAGGCGATCGAACTGCAGCGCGAGGCGCTCCAGCTCACGCAGCCGGGCAGCGAGGCCAGCCTGCATTACGCCGAGGCGCTGACGGGCCATCTTAGTGAGCGGGCGGGCTCGGCCCCCGGCCCCGGTGACCTGGAGGAAGCCGCCGCCGTACTGACCGGGGTACTCGAAGGCCAGCTGCTCAGCCCGGCGCTGGCCCGCATCATCAGCCTCCGGGGCACCGTCTACCGGACGATCTTCGCGCGCACCCGCGACCTCGACCGGCTCGACGATGCGCTGCGGGACCAGCAGGCGGCGCTGTCCGTCCCGGATCTTCCCGCCGCCCTGCAGGTCGACTTCCGGCTCAGGGCGGCCAACGTCCTGCGCGACCGCTACCTGGAGACGGGGGACGAGGCCGATCTCGATGCCGCGCTCGGCCACGCTCGCGCCGGGGTGTCGCTGGGCCCGGCCGGGGCGGCCGCCAGCCGGATGCTCAACATCCGCGCCCTGTGCAATCTGCTGTCTTACGAGCACCGCGGCGATGAGGCCTACCTGGGCCAGGCCGTCAGCGACTGGCGGGGGGCCATCGCCGCCGGGCGGGCTCATCCGGACAGCGACCTGCCGGTCGCGCTTAACAATCTCGGTGACTGCCTCATTCGTCACCTGCGCGGGGACCCGGCGTACCCGGATAGCCTCGACGAGGCGGTCGAGCTGCTCAGGGAGGCGGCCGGATCCCATCCCGATCCGCAGGAGCTGCCGCGCATCCTCAACACGCTGGGCCTGGCGCTGCGGTACCGCTTCGAAAGCGGGGCCGCGATGGCCGAGCTGACCGAAGCCCTGAGCCTGCAGGAGCGGGCCGTCGCGCTGACGGCTCCCACCGCGTCCTTCCGGTCGGTGCGGCTCGACAATCTGGCCGGCACCCTGGTGGCCCTGGGGAAGGCGAGCGGCGATGCGGCAGCGGTCGAGCGGGCGGTGACACTCCGGGGCCAGGCCTGCGAGCTGCTCGGACCCGGTGCGCATGAGCGGGAAGCCCTGTATTCGAGCCTGGCCGCGACGCACGTCGAGGCGTATTACCTCACCGGGGATAACTTTCACCTGGAGGCGGCGGAGGCCATCATCGCGCGGCTGAGGTTCGACCAGCCGGCCCTGGTTGGGGTGGCGGCGCTGGTCACGTCCGGCCTGGTGCTCAAGGAGCTCTATGAGGTCCGCGGGCAGCCCGCGCTGCTGGCCGAGGCGATAAGGCATTACACCGACGCCCTCGGCCAGCCGGCCGACGCAACGCTCCGGACCCGCATCCTGGTCAACCTGACCGCGGCCATGATGCGGCAGGCGCCGCACGCTCACTCCCTGGCCGAGGCCGGCGTCGTCGTGGACTCGGCTATCGGGACGCTGGAGCGGGAGCTGCTCGCGCCAGCCTCCGCCGCGGCGCGATCCGAGGCGGCCGAGGCGCTGTCGATGGCGTACTGGGTGCGGGGCACCGTGCTGCATCGCCGGCCGGATATCTCCAGGGCGGTCCTGCTCGGCGAGCAAGTGCTGTCGGAGCGGGCGGAAAACACGATCGGCCGCCGCGCGGCCGGCTTTCACCTGGCCCTGTACCTGCAGGCTCGCTATCAGGACAGCGGGGCGGCTGACGACCTGACCCGGGGAACAGCGCTGTTCAGGGCGGTCGCGGCCACCGCCTCGCTGCCGCGGCTGGCGCTGCGCGCGGCCACCCGGTGGGGCGACTGGGCGCAGGAACGCGGCGACCTGGCCGAGGCCGCGGAGGCCTACCGGCTCGGGATCGCCGCGATGAACCGCCTGGTCGATACCCAGCTGCTGCGCCCGTACCGGGAGACGGCGCTGCGGCAGGCGGCCGGCCTGGTCACCCGGGCGGCCGTGGTGCTCGCCGGGTCGGGGCAACTGGCGGAGGCCGTCGCCGTTCTTGAGGCGGGACGGACGATGCTGGCGAACACGGCGCTGGAGACGGCCCGGGCGCGACTGCAGGGCCTGGCCGGCCTCGGCCACGCGGAGCTGCTTGACCGCTACATCTCGGCGGCCGCATCGGCCTCGGCGCTGGAGGACACCCGGGCGCTTGACCAGGCCCGGCCGGGTGCCTCCGGCGCCCGGCAGGTCCGGCAGTTCGATGCGGCGCGCCAGCAACTCGATGCCGTCGTCGCGGAGATCCGCCGCGTTCCCGGCTTCGAGGACTTCCCGCGGCCGCCCGTTCCCGGCGCCGCCGACGCCGCCCGGCTCACCGCACCCTGCGTATACCTGGTGCCCGGGCTGCAGGGTGGTGCGGCCATCCGCGTCGGCGCCGGGCGCCCGCTGGCCTGGCGGCCGCTGCCGCAGGTGACCGAGGCGGCCATGCTCAGCCGGTGCCGCGCGTGGCGCGCGGTCACCGGCAGTGCCGCCGCCAGTGCGGCGGGCGCGGTGACCGGCAGCGCCGGGGCCGGGCCGGACGCGGTGCCCGGGCCGGACGGGGTACCCGGGCCGGACAGCCCGGGCCGGGCCGATCGCGCCGCCGCACTGCTGTCGCTAACTGGCTGGCTGTGGGACGTGGCCATGAGCGAGACGGCGGCGCTGCTCGAAGCCGGGACCGAACTGATCCTGGTGCCGTGCGGGGGGTTTGCCGACCTGCCGCTGCACGCGGCCTGGCGGCCCGCCGCCGAGGCCGCTGACGGCCGGAGGTACGCGGTCGAGGATCTCACCATCCGGTATGCGCCGAGCCTGCGCGCGGCCCTGGCGACGCAAGGCCGGGCCGCCGCCATGACCGGCTCGTCTCTGCTCACCGTGGTCGATGAGGCGCTGCCGCACGCTCAGGCGGAGGTGGACGGGGTGCGGTCTTTTTTCGCCCTGGCCGACGCGGGCCCGGCCTTCAGCCGCCAGCGGGCCGAGCACGACGAGCTCGTCAGCACGCTCGGCGGCGCCAGCATCGCGCACTTCGCCTGCCACGGTGCCGCCGACGGGGAGCACGCACTGAACAGCGCCATCCTGGCCTGCCGCGACCGGGCCGTCACCCTGGCTGACATCCTCGGCCAGCACTTCACCGGAATGCGCCTGGTCACGCTGTCGGCCTGCGAGTCGGCACTGAGCGACCGGAACCTCCCCGACGAGCTGATTAACCTGCCCTCCGGCCTGATTCAGGCCGGTGCGGCCGGTGCGATCGGCTCGCTGTGGCGTGTCGACGACGCGACCACTGCGGCGCTCATGCAGCGTTTCTACTGGGAATGGCGGACCAGGAAGCTACCGCCAGCCGATGCCCTGCGCTCGGCGCAGACCTGGCTGCGCGATCCGGCGCGGCGTCCGGATTCCGGGCCCGCCCTCCCGGCGCTGGCCGCCGGCGTCGAGCCAAGCCACCCCTGGTACTGGGCGCCATTCCTGTTCGTCGGCGCGTGAGCGGCCGCCAGGCCCGGCTCGCGCCATCCGGTCAGCTGCCGCCGCTCCGCCCGGATCAGCGACCGCGCCGTCCCGGCCGGGCGCGCTGCGGGTCCTGCAGGACGGCCAGCAGCCGTTCCCCGTCCGGCGTTCCCCAGCCGGTCCCGGCAGCCCAGCCCGGCCGGGCGGCTTCCGCCGTTCCCCCCGCCGGGGCCAGCGCCCCGGCCGGGCCGAGGACGGTGTAAAAGTCCGAGGTCATGCCCCAGGGCCGCCCGAGCGCCTGGTTGAAGCGGGCCAGCAGGCCCGCCCACATGCACGCGGCCGCGCCGGGCCCGGCCACGCTGAGCCAGCCGCCATTCGCGTAACAGCGGTAGCCCAGCGTCCCGCCCGCCAGGCAGCTCACGTCGGGGACCAGCCTGCCGCTGGTACTCCGTCCGGCGCGCCCGGCGGCGTGCGCCTGCCAGTTCGGCCGCTGGTACAGCCGGCTGACCGCGGGCAGGTCGCCGGCGGCCTCCGGGGCCTCGGCGAAGCCGGAGGCCGGCCGGTACCGCGACGGTGGCGCCGCAAGACAGCACGTACGGGGAAGTGCCGGGAAAGCAGGGTTTCTCGCCTGGGCCGGAGCGGCCGGACGGGGCGCAGACCGTCTTGCCCATCGCGGCCGCGTCCTCGATCAGCGACTCGACCGCTGGCTTGAGCATCCCGCCTGCCTGGCTCTCCGGGATGCACCAGGTCAGGCAGACCACTGAGTTCTCCCGCTCGGCGTCAAAGATGGCCCGCGCGAGCCCGTCGGCGACGCCCTGCTCGTTATTACCGGCGAAGTAGGCGACCAGCCGGGCGCCCGGGGCGACCGAGCCGAGAATCTCCAGGTCGCGCGTGACCTCCACGTTGGCATCCGGGTCGCCGGCCGGATCGTTCCGCGCGCCGCCGACCGCGACATCCTCGATGTCCGGCACCGGCTGGCCGGCCGCCGCGAAGTACGTCTCCAGATCCGAGCGCCGGTAGCCGCCGTACAGGCAGACCAGGGCAATCGAGGTCCCGGCGCCGTCGTACTGGCGCGGGTAGGAGTAATACGAGGCCAGGGCACGAGGATCGATGCCGCCCGGCTCGCCGGGCCGCGGCACCGGAAGGCTGCGGGGGTCCATAGTTCCGTTCTAGCCTGCGCGGCGGCCATCCCCAAGGGGATCCGGGAGATGGCCGGCCTCATGCGGCTTATGCTGACGATTCCGGCGCCAACATCCGTGGCGACCTGAACGGAAGGTTTCGGCATGAGCGAGCTGGCATCGGCATGGCCGCAGGATCGCCGCATCACCGTGCGGGACCTGCAGGCAGCGACGGATCGCGGCGACCGGTGGACGCTGCTGACCAGTTACGACGCCCTGACCGCGGGCATCTTCGAGCGCGCCGGGGTCCGCGTCCTGCTGGTCGGCGACACTTCCGCGCAGACGGTGTTCGGCTACGACTCGACCCTTCCGGCGACCATGGACCTGCTCATTCCGCTGGTCCAGGCGGTGGTGCGCGGCACCAGGACGGCTCTGGTCGTCGCCGACCTGCCGTTCGGTTCCTACCAGGCGGGCGTGCCGCAGGCGCTGCATAATGCCACCCGCTACCTCAAGGAAGGCGGCGCGCAGGCGGTCAAGCTGGAAGGCGGCCGCCGGGTGCTGCCGCAGGTCGAGGCGATGACCGCGGCCGGCATTCCGGTGATGGGTCATCTGGGCGTGACTCCGCAGAGCATCAACGCGCTCGGCAGTTACCGGTCCAGGGGCCGTGGCCGCGAAGGTGATGTGCTGCTGGCCGACGCGCTGGCGCTGGAGCGGGCCGGGGCGTTCGCCGTCGTGCTCGAGGCGGTTCCGGCCAGCCTGGGCGCCCGGGTGTCTGACGCGCTCGCGATCCCGACCGTCGGCGTCGGCGGCGGGCCGTCCTGCGACGCCCAGGGCATGGTGTGGCAAGACTTCGCCGGGCTTACCACCGGCCGGGCGCCGCGTTTCGTCCGGCGGTACGCGCAGCTGGCCGAGATCCTGGACCAGGCCGCGGGCCATTTCGTCAGCGACGTCGCGGACGCCGCGTATCCCGGCGCCGAGCACAGCTACGCCTGATCCGGCCGCGAGTTAATGGCCCCGTCTGGTCCGGACCTGGCATACCGTCGACTCATGTGCCGCAGCATCAAGACCTTGCGTGAGCCCTATGCCGAGAACGTGACGGACCAGGACGTGCGGGCCGCCGCGCTTCAGTACGTCCGGAAGGTGAGCGGTTTCCGGACCCCGGCGAAGCACAATGCCGAGGCGTTCGGCCAGGCGGTCGACTCGATCGCCGCCGCCACCAGCGCGCTGCTCGGCCAGCTTGAGGTCCGGGGCTAGCCTTCGGCCCGGCTCGGCCCGTCGGCCGGCCGCGTGCCCCGGCCGCCCGGGCCCGGCCAGGCCTGGGTCAGGCCGTCCTGGTCTGGCTGGCGGCCCCCAGGTCCAGCTCGGAAATCGACGTCTCCCGCATCTTGAACTTCTGTACCTTGCCGGTCACCGTCATCGGGAACTCGTCGGTGAAGCGGACATACCGCGGGACCTTGTAGTGCGCGATGCTGCCGGTGCAGTAGGCCTTGATGTCGTCGGCGGTCAGCTCGGCGCCCGGGCGAAGCTTCACCCACGCGCATAGTTCCTCGCCGTACTTCTCGTCCGGCACCCCGATGACCTGAACGTCCTCGATCGCCGGATGCCCGTACAGGAACTCCTCGACCTCGCGCGGGTACACGTTCTCGCCGCCGCGGATGACCATGTCCTTAATCCGCCCGACAATGTTGAGGTAGCCGGCGTCGTCCATCACGGCCAGGTCACCCGTGTGCATCCAGCGCGCCGCGTCGATCGCCTCCGCGGTCTTCTCCGGCTCGTTCCAGTAGCCGAGCATCACCGAGTAGCCGCGAGTGCACATCTCCCCGGGCATCCCGCGGCGCAGCACCAGGCCGCTCTCCGGATCGACGATCTTCACCTCGACGAACGGATGCACCCGGCCGACCGTCGCCACCCGGCGCTCCATGTCGTCATCGGCCGTGGTCTGCGCGGAGACCGGCGATGTCTCCGTCATCCCGTAGCAGATCGTGACCTCCGACATGTGCATCTCGCTGACCACGCGCTTCATTACCTCAACCGGGCAGGGGGAGCCGGCCATGATGCCGGTCCGCAGCGTCGAGAGGTCGTAGCTCGCGAAGCCGGCCAGGCCCAGCTCGGCGATAAACATCGTCGGCACTCCGTACAGCGAGGTGCACCGTTCCGCCTGCACCGCGTGCAGCGTGGCGGCCGGATCGAAGCCCGGCGCGGGGATGACGATGCAGGCGCCGTGCGTCGTGCAGGCCAGGTTCCCGAGCACCATCCCGAAGCAGTGGTAGAAGGGCACCGGGATGCACACCCGGTCAGCCGGGGTGTACCGGCACCCCTCGCCGATGAAGAAGCCGTTGTTCAGGATGTTGTGGTGCGATAGCGTCGCGCCCTTCGGGAACCCAGTTGTCCCGCTGGTGTACTGGATATTGATCGGGTCGTCGAAGGCCAGGCCCGCCGCCCGTGCCGCCAGGACCTCCACGCCCGCGGTCCCGGCGGCGGCCGCGGTGGCGCCGGCCGCGACCAGGTCGTCCCAGTCGGCGGTGCCCAGGTAGATCACCCGCTCCAGCTCGCGGATGCCGCTGCGGACCTCACCGACCATCGCGCGGTAGTCGCTGGTCTTGAAGCTCTCCGCGCTGACCAGCAGCCGAACGCCTGACTGGCGCAGCACGTAGCCGACTTCATGGCTGCGGTAGGCCGGGTTGATGTTGACCAGGATCGCGCCGATCCGGGCGGTCGCGTACTGCAGCAGCACCCACTCCGGGCAGTTCGGCGCCCAGATGCCGACCCGGTCCCCGGCGTCGATTCCGGCCGCTAGCAGGGCGAGGCCCAGGGCGTCGACATCGGCGTCCAGCTGCCGGTAGGTCCACCGCCGTCCGGACGGCACGTCGACCATGGCCTCCTGATCTCCGTGCGCGCCCGCGACCCGGCGCAGGTTCGCCCCGATGGTCTCGCCCAGCAGGGCCAGGGACGAGGTTCCGTGACTGTAGGCCAGCTGACTTTCGCCGGACATAACGCATCCTCCGGAATCGGGTCACACCATCGTCCCCGTTCTGCCCGCCGGTGGGAAGCTCCGGGCTGCTCGCCGCCGCGTGGTGGTGCGGTCAGGGCCGCGGCGGGGTTACTGTCAAGGAACGCGCACGCTAAGTTTCCCTGCCGGAGCGGTTATGGGGATCTGGATTGTCTGGCTGATCGTAGCCGCAGTGCTCGGGGTGGCCGAGCTTGTCACCATGACACTGGCGCTCGGCCTGATCGCGGTCGGCGCCGTGGCCGCTGCCGGAGTGGGCGCTGCGGGCGGGAACGGGGCCCTCCAGTTCGGCGCGTTCGTGGTGGCATCGCTGGCCGGGCTGGCCGTGGCGCGGCCGATCGCGCTGCGCCACATCAAGCAGCCGCCCTTGCTCAGAAGCGGCACGTCCGCGCTGGTCGGGCGCACGGCGCTGGTCGTCGAGGAGGTCACCGCGCACGCCGGGCAGGTCAAAATCGGCGGCGAGCTGTGGTCATCCCGTCCCTACGACGAGACCCTGACGATCCCGGTGGGCTCCACCGTCGACGTCATGCTGATCGAGGGCGCGACCGCCCTCGTCTATCCCCGGGAGTAGCAGTGGAACTGGCTATCCTGATCGTTGCCGTCGTCATCGTCGCGCTGGTCGTGCTGGGGGTGACGAGGACGGTCCGCATCGTGCCCCAGGCCCGGGCCCGCAACATCGAGCGGTTCGGCCGGTATCGCAAGACACTGGAACCCGGGATGAACTTCATCATCCCGTTCGTCGACCGGGTCAAGCCCCTGATCGACCTGCGCGAGCAGGTGGTGGCGTTCAAGGGGCAGCCGGTCATTACCGAGGACAACCTGGTCGTCCACATCGACACCGTGCTGTTCTTCCAGGTCACCGACCCGCGGGCGGCGGACTACGAGATCGTCAACTACATTCAGGCGATTGAGCAGATCACCGCGACCATGCTGCGCAGCGTGATCGGGAACATGGACCTTGAGGAGACCCTGACCTCCCGGGACAAGATCAACACAATGCTGCGCGGAGTGCTCGACGATGCGTCGGGCAAATGGGGGCTCCGGGTTACCCGGGTGGAGATCAAGGCGATCGACCCGCCGAAGAGCGTGATCGACGCGATGGAAAAGCAGATGCGCGCCGAACGGGAGAAGCGCGCGGCCATCCTCACCGCCGAGGGCGTCCGGCAGTCGAAGATCCTCACCGCGGAAGGCGAGAAGCAGAGCCAGATCCTGCGCGCCGAGGGCGACCGGCAGGGCCAGATCCTGCGGTCCGAGGGCCAGGCCCAGGCGATCGGCACGGTGTTCCAGGCCGTTCACGACGGCAACGCGGACCCGCAGGTGCTCGCTTACCAGTACCTGCAGACCCTGCCGCAGCTCGCGCAGGCCGAGGGCAACACCTTCTGGGTGATCCCGAGCGAGGTGACCACCGCGCTGAGGACGCTGAGTACCGCATTCGGCGGTCCGGACGGCGCCGCCGCGCCGGGCAGCGCGAGCGTGCCCCCCGAGCGGGCCGTGCCGCCGGGTGGCCGTATTCAGGTGGCGGGCGGCGCCGCGGCCCTGACCGGCGACGCCGGGCCGGCCGTCCCCGCACCGAACGGGGCCGCCGCCCGGGCGGCGGCGGCCGCCGGGGCCCGGGACGAGGTAGCCGAGGTTGAACGGGAGGTAGCGGCGCTAGAGCGGGAGGCGGCCGACGCGGAGCGCGGCACGGGCCACGGCGGCCGGCCCGAGTAGGCGGCGGCCCGCGACGTCAGAGCTTGATCGCCAGCCCGACGGTCAGTAGCGCGCCGAAGGCTAGCTGCAGCCGCCCGGTCTGGCCGAGGGCAGTGATCAGCCGCGGGCCCGCGGCACCGGCCCGTACCAGCCGGATCGGCATCAGCGCCAGCGGTACGGCGGCCAGGGCGAGCAGCGTCAGCGGCCTGACCGGCGCCATCGCGACCGCGATTGCGAACGGCAGCAGGGCGCAGGCGGCGTACAGCAGGCGGGTCCGGTGGTCACCGGCGACCACGGCCAGCGTCCGCTTGCCCGTCGCCGTGTCGGTCGGGATATCGCGCAGGTTATTAATGACCAGCAGGGCGCAGGCGAGCAGCCCGATCGGCACGGCGGCCGCCAGCGCCAGCCACGCCACGCGGTCCATCTGCACGTAGGCCGTGCCCGTCACCGCGGCCAGCCCGAAGAAGAGGAAGACGGAGACCTCACCGAGTGCGCGGTACCCGTAGGGCCGGTCGCCGCCGGTATAGAACCACGCGGCGGCGACGGCCGCGCCGCCCAGCAGGATCAGCCACCACGAGGTCATCACGGCCAGCGCGAGCCCGGCTACGCAGGCCACGGCGAAGCAGCCCAGCGCGGCGGCGAGCACCTGCCGGGGCCGGGCCAGGCCGGAGCCGACCAGCCGGACCGGGCCGACCCGCCGCTCGTCGGTGCCGCGGATCCCGTCGCTGTAGTCGTTGGCGTAGTTGACGCCGACCTGCAGGGCGAGTGCCACCAGCAGGGCCAGCACCGCGCGCCACGGCTCCAGCTGCCCATAGCCGATCGCGACGCCCGAGCCCACCACGACGGGAACGATCGCCGCGGGCAGCGTCCGCGGGCGGGCGCCCGCCACCCAGTCTCGTGCTCCGGCCACGGCCCGCCCTTCGTCGTTTGTCGGCCGGTGACAGCCTAGTGGGCAGCCCAGTCGCACCCGCCCACCCGGACGGGATCCGCGGGCTGCGGCCGGAGCGGTCAGCAACGGCGAGCCGGCCACGGCAGACCCGGAAACGGGGCACCCGGCGCCAGCGCGCCGCCGACCATCTAGCCAGCGCCCAGTTCGGCCTAGCCAGCGGCCGGTTCGGCGCATCTATCGGCATAGCCAGCGGCCGGTTCGGCCTAGCCAGCGGCCGGATCGGCCGCGTCCGGCCCGGTGATTACTGCTTGACCGGCGGCAGCGCCCGTTCGGCGGCCTGCTGGATCAGGCTGATCTGCTGGTCATCCAGCCGCGGAGTCTGGCGCGCCTTGCGCTGCTGCCGCAGGTAACTGCGCAACCTCCCGCCGCCGAAGACGTCGACGCCGTGCAGCCTCACTACCGTCCACGGAATGGTCGGCCCGTAGATCACCATCGCGGGACGGACATCAATCGCCCGCTGGGCGGCCGCGCCGATCAGGCGGCTCGCCTTGCCCGCCTCCCAGCGCGCATGCTCCAGCCGGTCCCGCTGGGTGAACGGCCCGTGGTAGAGCTGGTCGCCCGCGGCGGTCCGGACCGGCAGGCGCCGGTCCCAGCGCTCCGAGTCCAGCGCGTACACGCCGCTCGGCCCGATCACCAGATGGTCGATGACCTGCCGGGTGCCCGGGATAGCCCGGGCGTTCAGCGTGACGTAACCCTTCATCCTGAGCCTGGCCAGCTGGCGCTGGGACCGCCGCTGCGCCGACGTGACCCGGGCGAAGGCGGGAACGCGCGCTGTCGTCTTCGAGCGGAAGATGATGTCGGCGATCGCGATCAGGGCCGCTGCTGTCACGCCCAGCCGCCAGCCAACCCAGATGGAGACGGCGGTTCCGACAATCACCGAGGCCAGCGCGCGGCCAATCCAGATCGGGAGCCGCGGGTCGGAGGCCAGGCCACCATAGGCCGCGCGGCGGCCCGGAGCCAGTTTGCCCGGGGCGCCGTTCCGGCCGGTGCCGGTCCCGGTCGCCGGGCTTGAGCCGGTCCCGGGGCTTGATCCGCTTCCCGATCCGGTCCCGGCGCTTGAGCCGGTGCCTGAGCCGGCACCTGGTCCGGTGCTGGCGCCCGGGCGGGGGCCCCGGCCAGCGCCGGTGCCGGCGTCCGTGCCTTGTCCCGTGCCTTTGTCCTGCGCATCGGCCGCGGCGTGCGGCCCAGTCGCTTTTGTGTCGGGCCAGGGTTCTCGGTCCATAACTCTGAGAGTAGCTGAATAGATACATATTGTTGAGTAAAAGTTTTCTGCGGCGTGGCGGCCGCGGTGCTGGCCCGCGGCCGGAAACGGCGCCTGCAATTTCACCCGGAATCGCGGCGGGCATTTCGCCGGAAACGGCACATGGCATTTCACCGGAAACAGCAGCGGGGCGTTTCAGCGGAAACGGCGCCCCGCCATTCCACCGGAAATGGCGCCGGGCGCGCCGCCCGGAGCAGTGCCGGGCCCGCCGAGGGCGGCGGTGCCGGGTGCGCCGAGGGCGGCGGGCCGGGCACGGCGAGGGCGGTGGTGCCGGGCGGAGCCGCTGGGCGTGCGGCCGAGCGCGCTGGACCCCGTCCCGCGGGCCGTCTACTGTTCGGTAACGTGACTGACATTCATGACCTGACCGTGACCGAGCTGGCCGCCGCGATCCGGGCCGGCAGGCTATCCCCGGTCGAGATCACCGAGCATTACCTGCAGCGCATCGACCGGCTGAACGAGCAGGTCGGCGCCTTCTACACGGTGACGCCGGAGCTCGCCCGGGAGCAGGCCGCCGCGGCGGAAAAGGCCGTCACCAGCGAGCTGCGCAGCCCGGGCGGCCGGGTGGAGTCCCTGTCGCCGCTGACCGGGATCCCGATCCCGATCAAGGACCTGAACATGGTCGCGGGGGTCCGCCTCACCTATGGCTGCACGATCTTCGCCGACAACGTCGCGACCGAGGACGACTACGTCGTCGCCGCGCTCCGGGCCGCCGGCACGGTGATGACGGGCAAGACAGCCGCTCCGGAGTTCGGCCTGCCCTGCTACACGGAGACCAGGATCGGGCCGCCCGCCCGCACGCCATGGGACCTGAGCAGGTCAGCCGGGGGATCAAGCGGCGGCGCGGCGGCGGCGGTCGCGGCCGGCCTGGCCCCGGCCGCCCAGGGCAGCGATGGCGGCGGGTCGATCCGGATACCCTCCAGCGTCTGCGGGCTGTTCGGGATCAAGCCGTCGCGCGGCCGCATCTCCGGCGGACCGCTCATGCCGGACCTGGTCGGGCTGTCCACCGACGGCCCGCTGGCCCGGACCGTCGCGGATGCCGCGCTGCTGCTCGACGCCATGACGGGCAATCACCCGGGAGACATGTACACCCAGCCGCCGCTGCCGGCCGGTGAGACGTTCGCCTCGCACGCGGGCCGCGATCCGGGCCGGCTGCGCATTGGCCGGTCGCTGCAGCATGCGGTCGAGGGCGCCGAGGTGCACCCCGATTGCGTCGCCGCCTATGAGGACGCCAGCGCGCTGCTGGCCAGCCTCGGGCACGATGTCGAGGACGTGGAACTCCCCTTCGGCCCCGATGTCGTCCCGATGTTCGAGATCCTCTGGTACTCGATGGCCACGCTCGCGCCGATCGATCCCGCGCAGGAGGATCAGCTGCTGCCGCTGACCCGCTACCTGCGCGGGCGCGGGCTCGCGCTCAGCGCGCCCGAGTTGCTCTTCTCCCAGGCCTACCTGCAGGCCGTCATGCGGAATGCCATGAAGATCCTGAACGGGTACGACGCCGTACTCAGCCCCACGCTGGCATCGCCCCCGGTGCCGGTGGGGTACTTCGACGAGGTGGAGCCCGCGGAGAACTTCGAGCGGCAGAAGCGGTTCACCCCCTATACCGCCCTGTACAACCTGTCCGGGCAGCCTGCGGTTAACGTGCCGCTGCACTGGAACGCCGGCGGGCTGCCCATCGGCGTGATGCTGGCGGGCCGGATGGGCGAGGAGTCCACGCTGATCTCGCTGTCCGCGCAGCTGGAGGCCGCGCGCCCGTGGAAGGACCGCCACCCGCCGATCTGGTAGGCCAGCCGTGCGCCCGCCCGCGTGCGGGCCGGCGGGTCAGCGGCCTACGGGTCAGTCGGCCCGCGGGCGTGCGGGTCGCCGCCCGCGGCGTGCGGGCCAGTCGGCCAGCGGCGTTCCTGGCGCCTCAGCCGCGTACCGGGCCGCCGGCCCGGTAAAGATCGCGGAGCAGGCAGATCTCGCCGCCGTGATGCATCACCTCGCGGCTGATGTGGACGACCAGCCCGGCCATCGGGTCCTCGGCGAATATGTCCCCCTTGGGCCCCAGCGGTGCCCGCAGCGCCTCTTCGTCCAGCCCGGCGATCCCGTCATGCCACCTGGCGTACGCCTGATCGAGGAACGCGATGGCCTCGCTGGCCGTGGCCGGCAGGCTGGCGGGCACCCGGCGCGGATCGAACATGTCCGCGTCGTCGGGGACGCTGTCGCCACCGAAGAAGGCACTGGCCCGGTTCCACAGGCAATAGGCGCCGACGTGCATCATCCGCCAGGCGAGCGTCGTGACCGGCGCCGGTGCGGGCGGCGGCGGCCGCTGCGAGTCGAGCGTGTAGTTGCCGTCCGCGCGCTGGCGCAGGCTCCAGCAGCCCTCGACCGGCTCCCAGAGATACTCGGCATCGGTCAGGCCGTCCAGCTGCGGCCGCAGGTGGACGTCCCAGTAGAACTCAAGCTGGGCGACGATCAGCTGGCCCCAGTCAACCTCCATTGCGGTTCCTCCCATGGCCCGCCCGTGCAGCGTCCCGATGCGATGCTCGGTGCCGTCTGGCCTCGTATCATTCCGTGCCGTGTCCGGTGCCTGGCTCGCCGCGAACGTACCAGGGACCGCTGACACTGATGATGCGCGATCGGCTTCTGCCCGGGCGGTCAGCCAGCCCGAGAAACGCGCCGCCGCTATCCCCTTCAGGCCCGGCGGGGAGCAGGATGGGCCGCATGAGCGATGAGGCGTTCGACCTATCCAGGACTTTCGTCCACCTCGGGCTCGGTGCACGGGCTATCCCGCTGCCCGACTTCGAGTGGAGCGCCGACTACCTGACCAGGTACGAGGACGAGCATGCCGCCGACGGCGACGAGGGCCGGCTGGTCATGATGGGCCCGCAGGACCACACCTGGACGAGCTGGGAACGGCATCCGGCCGGCGAGGAGGTGGTCGTGCTGCTCTCCGGCCGGGTGGATCTCGTCCAGGACCGGGACGGCCAGGAGAACGTGGTCGAGCTGCGGCCGGGCCAGGCCGTGATCAATCCCGCCGGGGTCTGGCACCGCAGCGTGGTGCACGAGCCGGGCCAGGCGATATTCATCACGCCCGGGCGCGGGACCGAGCACCGGCCGCTGGTCTGACCCCGCCCGCAGCCGGTCAGCGTTCCCGCAGCCGGTTAGTGTTCTCGCAGCCGGTCAGTGTTCCGGCCGCTGGTCAGTGTTCCGGCAGCCAGGCGGCGACCGTCGCCCGCAGCCGGGCCATGTCACCGAAGGCGTCGGTGCTGTCGATGAACTGATCGACGGTCCCGGTCGGCGGCAGCCGGGCGACCGCCGGATCGGTGATTTCCCGCTGCAGCGCGGTGGCGAACCGGCCCGCGCCGATGACCTGGAACGGCCGGTCGAAATACGGCCGCGTGCTGGTCTCCAGCGGCTCGGTGACCCCGAGCTCGTTGTGCTGGCCGGCCACGGCCGAGTAAGCGGCACTGAGCTGGCGCTCGCGCTCGGGCCAGCCGGTCGCGGCGATCGCGCCCGCCAGCACCGGCCCGAGCCCGGCGGCGCACGGCAGCGCGGCAAAGGCGGTGCCGAGCCACTTGCTGTACAGCGGGTAGCGGCGCTGCATCAGCAGGCACAGCCGCATGAGGTCCCGGGCCAGCCGGGCCGTGACGACGGCCGACCCCAGCCCGTCGCCCGCCTCGGCGCACCGGCCGGGAAACGCCTCCTCCTGGCTGATCCGCTGCCACTGGCCGGCCAGCACATACAGCCAGACGTCCCGCGGATACCAGGCGAGCCGGGACCGGACGGCACCGAGCCCGCCGGGCTGACCGGCCTCGCTCACGGCCGCCAGCCCATCGTGGAACACGGCTCCGGCGGTGACTTCCGCCAGCCGCTGAGCGGGCGTGGCGAGCCAGTCGAGCAGGGTCACGCCGACGCCGCGGGTCAAACCCGAGCTGGCCATTCAGCCACGAGCCGAGTTCTGCTACCTCGACCCAGTGCCGCGGCTCGGTACTGGCTGCGGTGGCGTCGGGAAAGGCCGTCGGCCAGCCCCGGAAGGTGGCCGGAAGCCGGCCGGCCATTACCCGGCGGACGTCCCCGGCTAGGTCCGCGTGGCCGGGAGCCAGGAAGACCTGCAGCCGCGGGCCCCAGTTGTGATCGGTGGACCGCGGCGAGTCGAACCCGAGCACGTCTGATCCCCCGCCGATCAGCGCCGCGGAATACGGCACACCGGGGAACGACTGGTCCAGCACCGGCCCGACCACCTCGGCGTAATACTGCCGGGCCAGTTCCAGCCCGGGGATGAACGTCGTCATGGCCCCAGCCTGCCGCACCCCAGCCCGCCGTGCCCAGCCTGCCGCACCCAGCCCGTCGCAGCTAGCTTCCGGCTCGCCCTTCCGGCTACGCCAGTCCGGCGTCCGGTCTCGCCCGCCCGCGGCCCGCTAAGGCGAAGGATCCGCGTCATCCGTGGCGCCAATCCTTCGGGATAACTCGGGCCGCGCTCAAATGGGTCACCCAGCGGGCCGACCGCGGCTCACTTTGATCAGTGCGACCGGGCAGTCCGGAGCGCATGGCCGGAAACCGGAGTAGCCACGCCGCACGAGTACCTGGGCCACCTGCGCTGCGACCCAGCAGGGGCGCTGGCTGACATCGGTCCAGCCGTACCGGAGGGTGACAATGCCGTCCGCGGCGGCCGAGTTGTCGCGCCGTATGTCACGCCAGCGGGTGTCACCGGGGTGTGCGGCTCGGCCATCAAGCTCAACGGCCACGCCGTACTCCTGGTACAGGACATCGCGGTACTCGTTACGCCCGGCTTGCCGGGCCAGTGCCTGCCGGGTGCCCGGCGGCAGTGCATGCGGCCGCTCGACATCGCGCAGATAGCGATGCTCGAGGCCGGAATGGACACCCGCCCGGTCGGCGGCCAGTGCCTCGGTGAGGTCAAGGCGCCAGCGCAGCCGGTTGTGCGACGCCATGGCGGCCCGTAACCGGGGCTGGGTAGTAAGCCTGCGGCCCAGCGCACGGGTCATCCAGTCGTAGGCGGCCTCGGCCGTCGTGGCCAGCTGAGTCAGGTCCAGCACCGTGTCCTCGATCCGGGTCCGGGCCGGCGCCAGGGCCGGGTGCCGGATCTGATCCGCCCGGCTGGACACGTGGACCACGAGTCCAGGGCTACCGGCGATACGCCTGCTGGCCGGAATCGTTACGTGCATCGACGTGCTGGGAGCATCGGTCAGCCCGGCCAGCTCCGCAGCCGTGTGATGGCTCAGCATGGCGCCCGGGCCAGCCCGGAGCACGGCGGCCCACAGCACGGCCGTCCGGCCCGGTTCGCCGGAGAACACCGCATACACGCCGGCGTGCATCCGCTGCCAGCGCTCTTGCCGGACCCGCGACCTGATGACGTCCTTGGTCAGGCCGCCTTGCCGGGCCTGATCCCGGGTCAGGATTCCGTGCTGAAACTGCGCCAGCTCGCGGAGGCGCTGAGGTAATTCGTGGGGCATAGCGCCAGGGTGGCCAGCGATACCGACAAAGGCCGGTTGTTACCGGGCTGCTTGTGGATAACCCGCCCCCGACGTCATGATCCGGAAGGATTTGCGTCGCCCGTGGCGCGAATCCTTCCGGATCATGGCCGGCCGCCGCCAGTACCGACTCCCGCTCGCGCGATCATTGACCAGTGACGGACCCTGAGCTGATCCGGCGGGCCGAGGCAGCCGGAATCGCGCATCACTACCGGGACTGGCGCGGCGAGGAAGTCGCGGTGAGCGAGGAGACCCTCACGGCGATCCTCGCGGCGCTCGACGAAGCGCCAGACACGCCTGACCGGGGCGGCGCGGGCGGTGCGAGTGGTCCGGGCGGGGGGAGTGGCGCAGGCGGGACGCGGGCGGCGCGGGCGGTGTGAATGACGCCGGCGGTCCCGGAGGCGGCAGCGAGACAGGCGCGGTGAGCGGTCCGGTGGCCGGGGGAGCCGTCGCCCCGGCGCCGGCCGGGCGTTCCTGGGGATTCGCCGTCCAGCTGTACTCGCTGCGCTCCCGTGCCTCCTGGGGTCACGGCGACCTGCATGACCTCGCCGAGCTGGCCGCCTGGAGCGGCCGCGACCTGGGAGCCGGCTTCGTGCTGATCAACCCGCTGCACGCGGCCGAGCCGCTGCCCCCGGTCAGCCCGTCCCCGTACCTTCCGATGACCAGGAGATTCACCAGCCCGCTCTACCTGCGGATCGAAGACATCCCGGAGTACCGGCAGCTCAGCGATGAGCAGCGGGCCAGCGTCGATGCCCTGGCCGCGCCGCTGCGGGCCCGCAACGCGACCAGCGACCTGATCGAGCGGGACGAGGTCTGGACCGCCAAGCGGGCCGCCCTGGAGATCATCTACCGGGTCCCGCTCAGCGACCGGCGAGCGGCCGGCTTCCGGCGTTTCCGCGAGCGGGAAGGCATTGAGCTGACGCACTGGGCGGACTGGTGCGCGCTGGCCGAGATCCATGGGCCCGACTGGCGGTGCTGGCCAGCTGAGGCCAGGAAGCCGCGTTCGGCCGGAAAATTGACCGCGGCCGCAGGGTCATGCGCGGCCGCGGGCTTCCACTCCTGGCTGCAATGGCTGGCCGACGAGCAGCTCGCCTCGGCGCAGCGGGCCGCGCTGGCGGCGGGCATGGGCATCGGCATCATCGCTGATCTGGCCGTTGGCTCGCATCCGGGCGGCGCGGACGCGTGGACGCATCAGGACAAGATCGTGCGCGGGATCAGCGTCGGGGCGCCGCCGGACGGGTTCAACCAGCTCGGGCAGGACTGGGGCCAGCCGCCGTGGCACCCGGGGCGGCTCGCCGCCGTCGGCTACCGCCCGCTGGCCAGCCTGTTCGAGGCCGCCTTGCGCCATGCGGGCGGGCTGCGGGTGGATCACGTGATGGGGCTGATGCGGCTGTGGTGGGTGCCCCAGGGCATGACCCCCGATCGCGGCGCGTACGTGCGGTACGACCACCGGGCGACCGTGGGCGCGCTGGCCGGCCAGGCGGCCCGGGCCGGCGCGCTGGCGATTGGCGAGGATCTCGGCACCGTCGATCCGTGGATCCGCGAGTACCTGGCCGAGCGCGGCATCCTCGGCACCAGCATGCTCTGGTTCGCGCGCGAGCCGGACGGAACGCCGCTGCGCCCGGAGCACTGGCGCCGCCGCTGCATGGCGACCGTGGGCACCCATGACCTGCCGCCGGTCACGGCGTTCCTCACCGGCGAGCAGGTGACCGTCCGGGCGCGGCTCGGCCTGCTGAAACTGCCCGAGGATACAGAACGCGGCAACGCGGAGCTGATGCTGTCGCGATGGCGCGCGGCGCTCGTGGCCGAGGGCCTGATCCCGCCCCGGGTGCAGCCCGGCCCGGCCGGGTTCACCGTGGCGCTCTACGCCTACCTGGCCAAGACCCCGGCGCAGCTGATCAGCGTCTCGCTGGCCGACGCCGTCGGCGATCGCCGGGCGCAGAATCTGCCCGGCACCAGTGACGAGTACCCGAACTGGCGGATTCCGCTCTGCGACGCCAGCGGCCGCGCGGTGCTGCTGGAGAGCCTGCCGGCCCTGCCGCTGGTCCGCGCCGTCGCCGCGGCGGCCGCCGGGCCGGCCGGCCGCACGGCCTGAGCCGGGCGCCTGACCGCCCGCTCGCCGCCGGGCCGGCCGCCTGGACGGGATCAGCCCGGGCCAGGTCATCCCTGGATCGGTCAGCCCGGGTCGGGGTCAGCCGGCCGCGGCGTCGCGCTGCTGGCAGCGCAGCGCGCGAGCGACGTCGTCGCGGCCCTCGGTCAGCAGGCGGCGCAGCGGCGGCGGGGGATCGCTGCGGGCCAGGTAGTCGTCAGCCGCCGCGATCGCCTCGGGCGTGATCTCGCCCGGGTAGGCCTTCTCCGCGAACCACTGGGCCATGTCGCTGCCCCACTCGGACCACACTCGCCCGACCTCGTCGAAGAAGCGCTGGCCGTATGGCTTGAGCAGCTCCGCGTGGTCGTAATCAGCGTCGGTGAAGCCGTCCAGCATGGCGCGGAAGACGGCGTTCGGCAGGTCGCCGCTGATGATCTGCGCCCAGGCGTCCTCCTTGGCGGCCGGATCGGGGATCGAGGCGCGGCAGGAGGCAGCATGCCGCTCGCCGGCGTCGGTGCGGTCGCTGTCCAGCTCGGCGTCGATCTCGGCGGGCCCGGCGGTGCCGCGGCTGACCAGCCGGCGTAGCAGCAGCCAGCGGAACTCGGTGTCGACGGCGAGTCCCTCGATCCGCTCGGACCCGGCCAGCAGCCCGGCCAGCAGCGCCAGGTCGGCCAGGGTGGTAGCCACGCGGGCCAGGGCCCGGGCGTACACCAGCTGCCGGTCCGAGCCGGGCTCGGCGTCATACAGGCGGGCCCGCAGGCCGGCCGCGAGGCGCTCCAGCCCGCCGCTGCGCCAGGCCGGGTCCGCGAACCGGCGCACGGCCGCGGCCGACTGGGCCAGCACCGACTGGAGCACGGAGACATCGGCGATCGAGTCCGCGGCCGACAGGACCAGGCTGACGTAGTCACGCGCGGCGAGCTCGGCGTCCCGGCACATGTCCCACGCGGCGGCCAGGCACAGCGCAGCGGGCAGCGAGTCGGCGAATTCGCTGATCCCGCTGACCAGCGTGGCCAGCGAGTGATCGTCCAGCCGGATCTTGGCGAAGGTCAGGTCGTCGTCGTTGACCAGGACCAGGTCGGGGCGAGGCTCGCCGGCCAGCGCGGGGATCGGAGTCCGCTCGCCCGCGATGTCGGTCTCCAGCCGGCGCCGCCGGACCAGCCCGGCGCTGGTGCGGTCGTAGAGGCCGATGGCGATCCGGTGCGCCCGGAGCACCGGGTGGCTCGCCGCGGCCTGCTGGACCACGGCGAACTCGGTGAAGCGGCCCTGGCCGTCGCAGCTGTACTCGGGCCGCAGCGTGTTCACCCCGGCGGTCTCCAGCCACTGCTTCGCCCAGGACGACAGGTCCCGGCCGGAGGCTTCCTCCAGCGCCGCGAGCAGGTCCCCCAGGGTGGCGTTGCCCCAGGCGTGCTGGGCAAAGTAGGCACGGAGCCCGGCCAGGAAGTTGTCCCGTCCGACGTAGGCGACGAGCTGCTTGAGCACCGCCGCGCCCTTGGCGTAGGTGATGCCGTCAAAATTGCCCTTGACGGCATCGATGTCCGGCGCGTCGGCCGCGATCGGGTGCGTCGAGGGGAGCTGGTCCTGCCGGTACGCCCACGCCTTCCAGGCCTGGGCGAACGTGGTCCAGGCCTGCCCCCAGCGCGTCGCCTCGGCCTGCGCGACGGTTCCGGCCCAGGTAGCGAAGGACTCGTTCAGCCAGAGATCATCCCACCAGCGCATGGTGACCAGATCGCCGAACCACATATGAGCCATCTCGTGCAGGATCGTCTCGGCGCGGACCTCCCGGGCCGTGTCAGTCACCCGGGAGCGGAACACGTAGTCCTCGGTGATCGTGACGCAGCCGGCGTTCTCCATCGCGCCTTCCTTGAACTCCGGCACGAATAGCTGGTCGTACTTTCCGAACGGGTACCGCACGCCGAATGAGTCGTGGAAGAAGTCGAAGCCCTGCCGGGTCACCTCGAAAATCTCGTCCGGATCCAGGTAGCCGGCCAGCGACTGGCGGCAGTAGAGCCCGAGCGGGATGCCGTCGTGATCGGCGCGGACCTGGTGATACGGGCCCGCCGCGATCGCGGTGATGTAGCTGGACATCGGCGGCGTGGGCGGGAAATGCCAGCGCTGCGCGCCCGGGCCGGCCGGGGCGGCGGTCACGTCCGGCGCCATGTTGGAGATGACCAGCCAGGTGTCCGGAGCGATCACGGTGAACTCGAACCTGGCCTTCAGGTCCGGCTGGTCGAAACATGCGTACATCAGGTGCGCGTCGAAGGGCTCCAGGTCGGAGTAGAGGTAGACGCCCTTGTCGGCCGGGTCGGTGAACCGGTGCAGGCCCTCGCCGGTGCGCGAGTAGGTGCAGTCGGCCACGATCCGGAGCTCGTTGTCGCCGGCCAGGTCATCGAGGAGGACCCGATCCGCGGTGGCGGCGGCCGGGTCGACCGGCCCGCCGTTCAGCGTGATCTCGCGGACTTCCGAAGCGGCGAGGTCAATGAACGACGATGCGCCCGGGTGCGCCACCCGGAACGCCACGGTCGTCTCCGACCGGAACGTACTCGCGCCGCCGGTCAGGTCGAGCTCGATCCGGTAGGAGTCGACCTCGATCAGCCGGGCGCGGTCCCGCGCTTCATTGCGCGTGAGGTTGCTGGCCACGGTGCGGTATCCCTTCCCTGGGCTAGCAGTCTGGGCATAATCCCATGCTGCGGGCCGGAATGCCCAGGCGCACCAGCCGGTTGGTCCAAAGCTGAGGAGCCGTTACCCCGAGGAGATGTGCATGACTGAGCAGGAGCCAACCCCGGTCGATTTCTGGTTTGACCCGCTATGTCCGTGGGCCTGGATCACCTCGCGGTGGATGCTGGAAGTCGAGCAGGTGCGCCCGGTGGCGCCGCGCTGGCACGTGATGAGCCTGGCTGTGCTCAACGAGAAAAAAGAGGACCTGCCGGAGAACTACCAGGAAATGATGGCCCGGGCGTGGGGCCCGGTCCGGGTCTGCATCGCGGCGGAGCAGAAGTACGGCGCCGAGGTCCTCGGCCCGCTGTACACCGCCATCGGCACCCGCTTCCACGACGAGAAAGCGGACCGGAACCGCGCCACGATCGAGGCGGCGCTGGCCGATGCGGGGCTGCCCGCCGACCTCGCCGACGCGATGGATTCGACGGACTACGACCAGGCCGTGCGGGCGTCGCACAAGGACGGCATCGACCGGGTCGGGTACGACGTCGGCACGCCCGTGATCGCCGTGGGTGACCTGGCCATCTTCGGTCCGGTCGTCTCCCCGATTCCGCGCGGCGAAGCCGCGGCCCGGCTCTGGGACGGTGTCATGCTCATCGCGGGCACGGACGGGTTCTTCGAGCTGAAGCGCAGCCGGACCAGGGACCCGATCTTCGACTAACGGCCAGTCAGGCCGGGCCGGGAGTGCGCGGTCAGGGCTTCTGGCCCGGCGTCATGACTGGCTGGTGACCGTGATCCGCCATTGGCACTGCGTCCTGATGGCCAGGTAATGCGTGCCGCCGTCGTTATGCGCCCAGGTCACGCCGTGCCCGGCGGTCCCGGGCCGGATGACCGACGGGCCGTTAGCGCCGCCGGTGCCGTCCTGGCTGACCGTGAAGCCGCCGCCGGGGCCGGAGCAGTGACGATAGGACCAGGCGAGCTTCCAGGTTCCGTTGCCGCCGATAGTAAACGGGCTGGTGTCCGCGCTGCCGGTATGGATGTACACCGCGTGGATCTGGGCCGGCGCCGATGACCCGGTGCGGGCCAGCCCGCCTTCGCTCTGGCTGCCGCCCGCCTGGCCGTGGCCGGCCCGGATCTGGCCGACCTGGTCGTGGTCGCCGGTCCGCGGGAGCCCGCTCGCCACCGCGTCCCCGGTCAGCTGGCCGCTGGCTGTTCTCTTCGGCAGCGAGGCCGCCCCGCCGCGGCTGCCGCCCGGCCCGGTCGCCATGGCGACCACGGTCACCGCGACGATGACCACGAAGAGGCCCGTTAGCCAGACGCTGGCGATCAGGAAGAGCTTCATGGCGCGGTGGGCCCGGCTGCCCAGCACGGCCCGGCCGCTGACCGCGGCGGCGTGCTGAGGACCGTGAGCTGGCCGGGGGGGCCACGCATACGGGGACTGTCGAGTCATCCTGGTACCTTCAGGTGCGGCGTTTCGGGTCTGTCACGGAAAGTGACTATTTTCTTTCGTCACTCACCGGGAGCGTTGTATCACGAAATGAAATGACGCCCGAGGGTTACTAGTATTTTTCCTGGTAAATGGCTTGATCAGCAATCGCCCTCGTGGGATTGCAGGGCTGGCACTTCCGGACAGTCAGCGGCATTGTGCGATTTGTAGGCAAAATTTTAACTTTTTGCCGACTAATTTCTCTACAGCCTGTAATCGCCCGAAAGCAAGCCGGCGGGCCGGGCGGGCCCGCGGGCGCCGCCGGGCCCGGCGGCTTTGGCGCGGCCGGCGTCGTGCGCGAGGATGGAGTTCATGCGGAGCAACTACATCGGCGGAACCTGGACCTCGTCGGCCAGCGATGCGGGCATCGACGTGCTGAACCCGGCCACCGAGGAAGTCATCGACCGGGTGCCTGCGGGTCACCCGGCTGACGTCGACGCGGCGGTCGGCGCCGCCCGGGCGGCGTTCTCCGGCTGGGCGGCCACGCCCGTGGCCGAGCGGGCCCGGCACCTTGAGGCGGCCCGCGAACTGCTGGCCGAGCGGGCGGACGCGGTGGCGGCGGTTATCGCCGCGGATATGGGCGCACCGCTGGTCTTCGCCCGCAAGGTTCAGGTCGGCACTCCGCTGCTGGTGCTAGCCAGCTATGTGGAGCTGCTTTCCTCCTATGACTTCAGCGGCCAGCGGGTCGGCAATTCGCTGATCGTGCGCGAGCCGGCCGGCATCGCCGGGGCGATTACCCCGTGGAATTACCCGCTGTACCAGATAGTGAACAAGGTGGCCGCCGCGCTTGCCGCCGGATGCCCGATCGTGCTCAAGCCGAGCGAGGTGGCTCCGCTCGCCGCCTATGAGCTGGCCGCCATCTTCCACGAGACGGGCCTGCCTGCGGGCGTATTCAACCTGGTCAGCGGGAGCGGGCCGGTGGTCGGCGAGGCTATCGCCGGTCATCCGGGCATTGACATCGTGTCCTTTACCGGCTCGGCGCGGGCCGGCACGCGAGTTGCCGAGGTCGCCGCGGCGACCGTTAAGCGGGTCACGCTTGAGCTGGGCGGCAAGTCGGCGAACGTGATCCTGCCCGACGCGGATCTGGCCACCGCGGTCAAGGTCGGGGTGGCCAAGGCGTTCATCAACTCGGGCCAGAGCTGCAATGCGCTGACCCGGATGCTGGTGCACCGCGACAGCTACGACGAGGCGGTCGGCCACGCGGCCAAGAACGCGGGGCGCTACCCGACCGGCGATCCGCTCGCCGAGGGCATCAGGCTCGGCCCGCTGGTTTCCGCGGTGCAGCGAGACAGGGTCCGGGGCTACATCGAGCGCGGCCTGGCTGAGGGCGCCCGGCTGGCGGCCGGCGGCGCCGGGCCGCCCGCCGGGCTGGACACCGGCTACTACGTGCAGCCGACGGTATTCGCCGATGTCACGCCGGACATGACGATCGCGCAGGAGGAGATCTTCGGGCCGGTGCTCTCGGTGCTCCCGTACTCATCCGAGGACGAGGCGGTCGAGATCGCCAACGGCACGCCCTACGGCCTGGCCGCGGCGGTCTGGTCGGCCGACCAGGATCACGCGGTGGCCATCGCCAGGCGGCTGCGCGCCGGGCAGGTCGAGGTGAATGGCGGGGCCTGGAACGTGGCCGCGCCGTTCGGCGGATTCGGCCAGTCGGGGTACGGCCGGGAACTCGGGGCGCACGGCCTGGAGGAATACCTGGAGATAAAGGCGCTGCAGTTCTGACCCGGTCTGTCAGACTGGCGAGCGTGCGCGTCTATCTAGGATCCGACCATGCTGGCTTCGCGCTGAAGGCCCGTCTCGTCGAATGGCTGGCCAGCGCCGGTCATGAACCGGTGGACTGCGGGCCGGCCAAGCTCGATGACCAGGACGACTATCCGCCGTACGTCATGCGCGCGGCCAGCGCCGCCGTCGCTGACCCCGGCAGCCTCGGGATCGTTATCGGCGGTTCCGGCAACGGCGAGCAGATCGCGGCGAACAAGATTCGCGGCGTCCGCGCCGCCCTGGCCTGGAGTACGGAGACGGCGCAGCTGGCGCGGCTGCACAATGACGCCAACGTGCTCAGCCTCGGTGCTCGCGAGCAGCCCATCGATCAGGCGGTCAGTTTCGCCCAGGTCTTCGTCGGCACCGCATTCTCCGGCGCGCCGCGGCACGCCCGGCGGCTCGCGATGATCGCCGACTACGAGGAAACCGGCGTGCTGCCCCCGCTGCCGGGCGGGTAACCGCCGGCCACCATCACCGGTGCCGGCGGGCTCGCCGCCGGGGTGGCGGCGACGGCAGCCCGGCCGCGCGCGGCCGGGCGTCCGTCCGGCCTGAGCCTGGCTCGGCCGGCCTGTCCGCGGTGCTGGCGGCGTTCGCGCGGTCATCGGCGCTTGCCGCGCCCGGGTGGCCCGTGCTGTTCGGCGGTTTCCCGGGCGGCAGTGGCCGGCCTGGCCGGCCGGGCCGGGCTGTCGTGGCTGGCCGGGCCGGGCTCGCCGCCCGCGCGGCCGCGTCGGCCGCCTCCGCCCGGGCCACGTCCTCGGGCTGCGGCCGGGAGACGTCCCTGGCCCGCATGGCCGTATCGATCACTATCTTCATCGCCGGCATCACAGCCTCCTAGCCCAGTCTCGCATGGCCCGCCGGGTCCCCCCGGCCAGGCCGCCGCCCGGCCAGGCCGCCGCCCGGCCGGCCCGGCTCCGGGTCGCGCCCGGTCCGGCGGCCCGGCGGCCGGGGGCCGGGGGCCATGATCGGGATACCCTGGATCGTGGCGGCGGCCCAGGACGACGGGCTGCCCCGGAAGGAACAGGACAGTGACTCGCCCGGCCATGACGGCGCAACGCAAAGCGGTGGTGCTGCTCAGCGGCGGCCTGGATTCGGCCACCGCACTGGCTGTCGCCATCAGCGAGAACTACGAGGCTTACGCGCTGAGCTTCCGCTACGGGCAGCGGCACACGGTGGAACTTGACGCCGCCGCGCGGGTGGCCCGCGCCCAGGGCACCACCCGGCACGTGATCGCCGAGATCGACCTGCGCATCTTCGGCGGATCGGCGCTTACCGACGACTCCATCGCCGTGCCGCACCACGACAGCGCCGACGACCTGGATGACGTGATTCCGGTCACCTACGTGCCGGCCAGGAACACGATCTTCCTGTCGTTCGCGCTCGCCTGGGCCGAGACCCTGGGCGCCTCAGACGTCTTCATCGGGGTGAGCGCGCTGGACTACAGCGGCTACCCCGACTGCCTGCCGGAGTACATCACCGCCTTCGAGCGGATGGCCAACCTGGCCACCAAGGCCGGTGTCGAGGGCCGCCAGCAGCTGAAGATCCACACCCCCCTGATCCAGCTGACCAAGGCCGGGACGATCCGCCGCGGGCTGGAGCTCGGCGTGGACTACGGGCTCACCCACAGCTGCTACGACCCGGCCGGCGGCCTGGCCTGCGGCAGCTGTGACTCGTGCCTGCTGCGCGCGCGCGGCTTCGCCGAGCTGGGCCTGACCGACCCGGCGCTGGCGGTCGCCGGGTGAGACCGGCGTACCGGGTCAAGGAGATCTTCTACACGCTGCAGGGGGAGGGCACCCGGGCCGGCTGGCCGGCCGTGTTCTGCCGCTTCACCAGCTGCAACCTGTGGACCGGGCGGGAGAGTGACCGCCATCGGGCGATCTGCCAGTTCTGCGATACCGAGTTCACCGGGACCGACGGGCCGGGCGGGGGCCGGTTTGACAGCGCCGCCCATCTCGCCGCCGCGGTGGCCTGGGCGTGGCAGGGCCAGCCGCACCTGCGGAGCCGGCCCTACGTGGTGTGCACCGGCGGAGAGCCGCTGCTGCAGCTCGATAAGGCCGCGGTCGACGCACTGCACGGCGTGGGGTTCGAGGTGGCGGTGGAGACCAACGGCACCCGGCCGGCCCCGGCCGGCCTGGACTGGATCTGCGTCAGCCCCAAGGCCGGCGCCGGCCTGGTGCTGACCGAAGGTGACGACCTCAAGCTGGTGTTCCCGCAGCCGGGCGCGGAGCCCGGGCGGTTCGAGGATCTCGACTTCGCGAATTTCCTGCTGCAGCCGATGGATGGCCCCGATCGCGAGGCGAATACCAGGGCCGCCATCGAATACTGCCTGGCGCACCCGCAGTGGCGGCTCAGCCTGCAGACCCACAAGTACGCCGGAATTGCCTGATGGAGATCTACCGCGAGTTCACCTTCGAGGCCGCGCACCGGCTGCCGCAGGTGCCCGCCGGGCACAAGTGCGCCCGCCTGCACGGGCACTCGTACCGGGTGGAGATTCACGTCCGGGGCGACGTGGACCAGGTGACCGGCTGGGTGCTGGACTTCGCCGAGATTTCCGCGGCGTTCCGGCCGCTGCATGATCAGCTGGACCACCGCTACCTGAACGAGGTGGCGGGCCTGGACAACCCGACCAGCGAGGTCCTGGCCCGGTGGATCTGGCGGCGGCTGACCGGGCAGCTGCCGCTGTCGGCGGTCATCGTGCGCGAGACGTGCACCTGCGGCTGCGTGTACCGGGGCGAAGACGAGCCATCCTGACGGCCGGCCGGTTTCCGCCCGCACCAGAAAACGCGGAAACGGGGCACTATCCCCGTTGCACCACCAGGCAGACCTCGTCGGCCGTGCGGAAACGCCCGATCTCCGTCAGCGCATGCTCAGCGCAGAAGCGCTGCAGTTCCCGGGTCTCCCGGCGCTCGATATCGCGGCGCTTGGCCATGGCCGTCCGGGAGCCGCTGATCACCAGCCGGTCGGCCGGGATGGCGGCCAGCCCGCGCAGCAGGGCCGGGTCCTGGCGCCGGACCACCGGCACCACCTTGAGCAGCAGGCCCAGGTCACAGCGGGCCGGCAGGCCGGCGTCGAACGCCGGCTGCCAGCCATCGGCGATATTCCAGTGCAGCGGGCGGATCCGCCGGTCCGCGCGGACGCGGGCGTACTCGCGCAGGGCGGTGATGGCGCGCTGGTCCTTGTCCATGGCCCAGTACTCGCGAACGCCGGCGCTGGCGTCCGAGTCGAACGGGAACAGCAACGGCAGCACCCCGCATCCGGCGTCGACCACCGTCTCGAAGGCGCCGGCGGCGGCGGTCAGCGCGGCCAGGAACTCGCCGAGATGCGGCAGCCGCTCGGCGGTGCTCACGTGCGCGGCCGCGATCGCGGTGATCCGTCCGGCGAGCAGGTCCGGCGGGCAGCCCGGCGCCAGGGTGGCGAGCGCGCGCACCGCATCGTCGAAGGCGGTCCCGGCCGCCCGGTAACGCCGGAGCCGGCGGTAGATGTCCCGCTTGGTTGCGGCGGCTGCGTCCTGATAGATCCGCAGCCTGCGCACCTCCGCGGGCGAGGACGCGGCGGCCGCCGCCGCGACCAGCCGGGGCCGGCCCTGCCAGTCGGCCAGGATCATCGCGACCGCATCGGCGCGGTCGATGCGGTAGCGCGCCGTCACCTGGTCGGCGAAGTCCGCCGCGAGCCGGGCGAGCAGGTCGTCAGGAACTGGCTGGCTGGTCACGTCCGTCCTCCACGGTGCGCCAGGACGTGGCGAGCGCGCTGCCGGGGAACCAGGCACCGTGCACATCGAGCACCTCGGCCAGGTACCCGGCCAGGGTGCCGGCCTCGAGGCGGCGGTTGATCTCCTCCATCGTGGCGAGGATGGTCCAGAGGTTGTGCCGGAACAGGTCATCGCCGCCGGGCAGTTCCGTCATGTCCGGCGGGCAGACCGGGCACGCGCACCGGTACTCCCCGGCGCGGACCGGGCCGATGTCGCGCAGCGACCCGTACGGCGTCATGTACCAGCCGCCCTGGGCGAAGTGGCCGTAGGACGCGGAGTCGAAGATGCTCACCCCGGAGGCGACCAGGAACGGGAGCTCGACCGGATCACCGGCGCCGTAAAGGTGGATGGGCACCTCTGGCCCGATCACCTGGCGGGCGTCGGCCGCGACCGCGCAGACGAACCGGATGTCGTGATTCCGGGTGAAGAACGGCACCAGGCTGCCCAGCGCCAGGTAGCGCACGCCGAGGTCGCGCAGCACGCTGGTGCTCTCGTGCCGCAGGTCGGGGAACCGGCCGCCCTGCTGGACCCCGGCCAGCACGCCGCGCTCCACGATGCGCAGCGCCTGCCGGATCCGGGTCTCGGTGGCGCGCAGCTTGGCCGTCGCGGTCTCGCGGTTGTCACCGGGCGGGGTGACCAGGTCCAGCGGCGCCAGCACGTCGCTGCCGATCCGGTCCTGGAACCTGACGATGTCGGCGTTCTTGAGGTACAGCCGCCGGGTGAAGCCCTGGAACGCCCCGGAGTCGGTCGCGACCAGCCGCTGGAAGGACAGGTAGTCGTGCAGGTCCTGCTCGGTCGTCAGCCTGCGCTTGAGGTCGCGCTGCTTGTACAGGAAGTAGGCATTGACAATGCAGCCGTCGACGGCCGGGCCGCCGGCCCAGCCGTCGAGCAGCCCGGCCAGCCGGTGCGGCTGGTAGACGGGCAGGAACATGGGGAGCTGGTGCCTGGTGCCGCGATTGGTGACGAACTCCCGCGAGAACGTAGTCAGGCTGCTTTCGACCCCCTCGTATCAAGTCCGCCTGCACAGTATCCTCGGCCGGGCCCGGCTTGGCGATCGGCGGCCTGCCCGCTGCCGGCCAGCCCGGCCGGGCGGCAGCGGGGCCGCGCGGACCGGCGGGAACGTGCCGGAACGGCCGCATACCGATACAGTGCGGCCAACATGGTTACCTCGGTGCCGCACCGCCAGCTCCGCGCCGCGCAGGCGGCCGCGGCACGGGTGCGCGGCTGGGTTCGGCGGCAGTTCATTACCAGGAACCGGCGGCTCTTCGTCGTGCTGGCCGCCGTCACCGTGGGCATCGGCATCGCGGGCGGGCACGTGTCCCAGTCGTGGTTCCCGGCCGGGGTGATGATCCTGCCCATCATGGCCGGCGGCCTGCTGCTCTGGCCCCGCGCGCTGCTGGTCCTGTTCGGCGTCGTCGCAGCCACGCTGGCCTACGACGTGATGGCGGGCCGGGCTCCTCCTGGCATCATCGCGACCATCGTGATCACTGCCGCGTTCGCGTTTGTCCTGGCCAGGACCCGGGCCAAGCTCGGCGTGCAGGGCCTGCGCGGGGACCAGATGCTGATCGAGCTGCGGGACCGGATCCGGGCGCAGGGCAAGCTGCCCGCGCTGCCGCCCGGCTGGAAATCGACCTCGATCCTGCAGCCGGCCGACGGGGCGTCGTTCGGCGGCGATTTCCTGGTCTCCGCCTGCGACGGCAAGACCCTTGAGGTGGCGCTGGTCGACGTGCCCGGAAAGGGGATCGACGCCGGCACCCGTGCGCTGCTGCTATCCGGCGCATTCGGCGGGCTCCTTGGCTCCGTGCCCCGCGGCGAGTTTCTCGCTTCGTGCAATGCCTATCTGCGGCGCGGGCCATCCACGGAGGGTTTCGTCACCGCCGTGCACCTGTCGCTGGACCTCGCGACCGGGGACTACATTGTCGCTTCTGCCGGGCACCCGCCGGCCGCGCATTTTGACGCGGGCGCCGGGACCTGGCGGATTACCCAGGCCCGGGGGATCGTCCTCGGCGTGGTTCCCGATTTGCGTAGCGTTCCGGAACGCGGCGCGCTGCGGCCGGGTGACGCGCTGATGCTTTACACCGACGGGCTGGTGGAAGTGCCGGGCCGGGACATTGACGCCGGGATTGACCGGCTGCTCGGCGAGGCGGACCGGCTGGTGGCATCGGGCTTCGGGGCCGGGGCCGGGGCGCTGGTCCGGTCCATGCAGGCGGGCGCGCGCAGCTCGGACGACTGCGCGCTGGTTCTCATCTGGCGGGCCTGAGCTGCCCAGCGGCACCTGGCGGCGGCCCTGATCGCGACGGCGCGGCCCGATCGGGGGACCGCTCCGGCGATATGAATTTTACTTAGCAGATTAATTCCGCCGCGGCGGGTTTATTGCAATCGGTGCCGACAATCGGTCACGAACGGAATAATGTGCTCCCGCCAGCCCGGCCGGCCTATATGATCTGCGCACCGCCGCGATCTGGCGGGAGTCACGCGGAAAGGCGACACGGACGTCATGTGACGTCCGCGTCATGATTTCCGGGAAGAGCGACACGCATGTCATATGACGTCGATGTCATTTATTTGCAAATCCATGAGAACTGTGCAGAAATAGGGACCGTGACACGCGACCGGACGCCAATGGGCACCGGGTTCCCCGACCGGGAATCCGGCCTGTCGGCTGACACAATCGCGGTCGCGGCCGACGGGGGCCCGGCATCAACCGGCCCTTCGCCGGCCACCGGGCCGGGTATCCAGGCGGCGATGGCGGCCCGGTCGGCGGGCGAGAATTTCCCGGTCGCCCTCCGGCTGCTGCCCGCGCGCCACCGGCAGCACCTGATGGCCGTCTACGGCTTCGCCCGCACGGCCGATGACATCGGGGACCGCGCTCCGGTCGCCGAGCGGGCCCGCCTGCTCGATGAGCTGGAGGCCGACCTGGGCAGGCTGTACGCGGGCCTGCCGGATGCGGACGGGGCGGGTGCGAGCCCGCCGGATGCGGACCAGGCGGGCGCGGGCCTGCCGGATGCGGACCGGGCGGGCGCTGGGGGGCCCGCTGCGGATCAGGCCGCTGCGGGTCACCGGGACGAGGCGGGCCACCGGGACGCGGGCCAGGGCGGCGGCCCGGAACTGAGCGTGATCCGCGCACTCGGCCCGGTCGTCAGCCAGTGCGCGATCCCGCCGCAGCCCTTTCTGGACCTGATCCAGGCCAACCGGCAGGACCAGCTGGTCACCCGCTATCCGACATTCGATGACCTGCAGGGATACTGCCGCCTTTCGGCCAATCCGGTCGGCCGGATTGTGCTGTATGCCTTCGGCGCGTTCTCCCCGGCCCGGGCCGCGCTCTCCGATCAGGTCTGCACCGCGCTGCAGCTGGCCGAGCACTGGCAGGACGTCGGCGAGGACTTCCGGGCCGGGCGTATCTACCTGCCCGGCGAGGACATGACCAGGTACGGCTGCGCCGAGTCCGACCTTTCCGCGCCCCGGTCGTCGCCCGCGCTGCGCGCGCTGGTCGGGTTCGAGACGCAGCGGGCCCGGGCGCTGCTCGATGCCGGCGCTCCGCTGGTCGGCACGCTGCGCGGGTTCGCCCGGGCGGCCGTGGCCGGATACGTGGCCGGCGGCCGGGCCGCGCTGGCCGCGATCGCGGCCGCCGATCACGATGTGCTCAGGGCCACGCCGCGCCCCCGCGCGCGCCGGACCGTGGCGGAACTGCTGCGCTGCTATGCGACGGGACGGTAACGCGGTGGACACCCGGGTTCCGATGCCGATCGAGGTGCGTGCCGCGTATCAGCACTGTGAGCAGATCACCAGGACGCAGGCGAGGAATTTCTCCTACGGAATCCGGCTGCTGCCCGCGGCCAAGCGCCGCGCGCTGTCCGCCGTGTACGCGTTCGCGCGGCGGGTCGATGACATCGGTGACGGCACCCTGCCCGCCGCCAGCAAGCTGGCGGCGCTCGCGGAGGCCAGGGCCAGCGTGACCGCACTGTCCGGGCCGGCCGCGGGCACCTCCGCTGACCCGGTGCTCGTCGCGCTGGCCGACGCGGCCACCCAGTTCGCGATCCCGCTCGATGCCTTCGGTGAGCTCATCGACGGCTGCGAGGCGGACGTGCGGGGCACCACGTACGCCACGTTTGACGACCTTGAGCACTACTGCCGGTGCGTGGCCGGCTCGATCGGGCGGCTGTCGCTGGGCGTGTTCGGCTGCCCGGACACGGCCGTGGCGGCGCCGCTGGCCGATGCGCTGGGCGTGGCGCTGCAGCTGACCAACATCCTGCGGGACATCCGGGAGGATTTCGGCACCGGCCGGGTCTATCTGCCCGCCGACGACCTCGCGCGCTTCGGCACGGCACTGGCCCCGGATGGCACCACCGGCCTGCCCGCCAGCGCCCAGCTGGAGGACGTGGTGCGGTTCGAGGCCGATCGCGCCCGCGGCTGGTATGCCACCGGGCTGCGGCTGCTGCCGCTGCTTGACCGGCGCAGCGCGGCGTGCGCCGGGGCGATGGCCGGCATCTACGTCCGGCTGCTCGGGCACATCAGCGCGGAGCCGGCCGCGGCGCTGCAGCGCCGGCTGTCGCTGTCGGCGGGGGAGAAGGCCATCGTCGCGGTGCGCTCGCTGGCGGGCGTGATGCCAGTGGTGCTGCCGCCCGCCGGCCCGGTGGCGGCGGCATGAGCGCCCCGGCCGGCGGCGGGCCCGCCCCCCGGCCAGGCGATGCCGCGCCCGGCCGCAGCGTGGTGGTGATCGGCGGCGGTCTGGCCGGGATCACCGCCGCTATCGCGCTGCGGGAGTCGGGCGTCGGCGTCACGCTGCTGGAGGCCAGGCCCAGGCTGGGCGGGGCGACCAGCTCCTTCAGCCGGGACGGCCTGGTCATCGACAACGGCCAGCATGTCTTCCTCCGCTGCTGCAGTGCCTACCGGGGCCTGCTGGCCAGGCTCGGCATGACGGGCTCGGCCACGATCCAGGATCGCTTTGACATCACCGTGCTTTCCCCCGGCGGCACGGCCCGGCTGCGCCGGACCGCACTGCCCGGCCCGCTGCAGATGGGCCGGGCGCTGGCCGGATACTCGCTGCTCTCGCCCGCGGCGCGGCTCGGCGTGGCCCGGGCCGCGCTGGCCATGCGCTTCCTCAACCCGGCCCGGCCCGGCCTGGACAGCGAGCGGCTCGGGGACTGGCTGGCCGCCCGGGGCCAGGGCGAGCGGGCCCGCCGGGTGCTGTGGGATCTCTTCGTCGTCTCGGCCCTGAACATCGCCGGCGATGACGCGAGCCTGGCGCTGGCCGCCACCGTGGTCCGGATGGCCCTGCTCGGCGCCCGGGATGCCGCTGACATCGGGGTGCCGGCGGTTCCGCTCGGCGAACTGCACGGCACCGCCGCCGCGACGCTGCTGGCGGAACTCGGAGCCGAGGTGCGGCTCGGCACGGCCGCGGTCGCCGTCACGCCCGGGCCAGGCGGCGGGCTGAGCGTCACCGCCGCGGCCGGCGCCGATCGCGCGCAGTCGTCGCTGCCCGCCGACGGCGTGGTGATCGCCGTGCCGCCCGGGCCGGCCGCGCGCCTGATGCCGGCCGCGGCCGGCGAAACCCGGTGGGCCGCGCTCGGCTCATCGCCGATCGTCAATGTGCATGTCATCTACGACCGGCGGGTCACCAGGCTGCCGTTCGCCGCCGCGGTGGACTCCCCGGTGCAGTGGGTCTTCGACAAGACCGCATCCTCGGGCCAGCCGGGCGGCCAGTACCTCGCGGTGTCGCTGTCGGCCGCGGACGACTACATCGACGTCCCCGCCGCGCGGCTGCGCGAGCAATTCGTGCCCGCGCTGGCGGAGCTATTCCCGGCGGCCCGGCAGGCGCAGATTACCGATTTCTTCGTGACCAGGGAGCGCCAGGCGACATTCCGCCAGGCGCCGGGGTGCGGTCAGCTACGGCCGGCCGCGGCCACCGGCCTGCCCGGGCTGGTGCTGGCCGGCGCGTGGACCGATACCGGCTGGCCGGACACCATGGAGGGCGCAGTGCGAAGCGGGCTGAATGCGGCGCGGGAACTGAGACGAGGCCTGGCCTGGCCGCCTGGCCGGGAGCTGGCCTGCCCGGCGGGCACGCCTGCGCCGGCCGGGGCCGGAGCGCCGTCATGACGGCCACCATGCCGGCCGGCGTTGAGACGGCCCGCGATCTGGTCGGACCGGCGATCGCCGCCGCGGTCAGCCGGCTGAGCCCGGACGTGCGATCCGTCGCCGCCTACCACCTCGGCCTGGCGGACGCGGCGGGCCAGCCGACCGGTACCGACGGCCGGCCCGGCGGGATGGGCAAGGCGCTGCGGCCCGCATTCGCCTTGCTGTCCACCCGGGCGGCCCGAACCGCGCCCGAGCGCGGGGTGGCCGCCGCGGCGGCGGTGGAACTCGTGCACAACTTCTCCCTCGTGCACGACGACATCATGGACGGCGACACCGAACGCAGGCACCGGCCGACGGCGTGGACGGTGTTCGGCGTGGGAGCGGCCATCCTGGCCGGCGACGCCCTCCTGGTGCTCGCCCAGGACATGCTGCTGGAGGGCCCGGCGCCGCAGGGCCTGTGGGCGTCCCGCTGCCTGTCCGCCTCGGTCCAGCGGCTGATCGCGGGCCAGGGCGCGGACCTGGCCTTCGAGCGGCGCGATGACGTGACGCTGGATGAGTGCCTGGAGATGGCGGGTGACAAGACCGCCGCGCTGATGGCGTGCGCCTGCAGCATCGGGGCGATCTACGTCGGCGCCCCGGCCGAGCTGGCCATGGGCCTGGCCGGGTTCGGCGCGCACGCCGGGCTCGCGTTCCAGCTCACCGACGACCTGCTCGGCATCTGGGGCGCCCCCGAGGTCACCGGCAAGCCGGTCCGCTCCGACCTGCGGGCCAGGAAGAAGTCACTTCCGGTCGTCGCGGCGCTGACCAGCGGCACCGAGGCGGGCGCTGAGCTCGGCGAGTTGCTGAGTTCCACCGGGCCGCTCGGCGAGGACGACCTGCTGCGGGCCGCTGACCTGGTCGAGGCGGCCGGCGGCCGGGCCTGGGTCGAGGCGGAGGCGGATGTGCAGCTCGCCTCGGCCGGCGAGTGCCTGGCCGCGACCGACATGCCCGATGACGTACGGGCGGAGTTCGCGGGGATCGCCGAGTTCATCACGGCGCGGCAGAGCTGATCATGACGGACCGGTACGCGGCTGAGCCGAGTACCGCAGGGCAGACGAAGCGGAGAGCGGCGAGATGAGCGGGACGGCGACATGACGGTGACGCAGGCACGCCCCGGCGGGCAGGCGGCGCCCGAGGTCGCGCGGACGGCGCTGGACCTGGCCGCCCGTCATCTGCTTGACCTGCAGCACCCCGGCGGCTGGTGGCAGGGCGAGCTGGAGACCAACGTCACCATGGATGCGGAGGACCTGCTCCTCCGCGAGTTCCTCGGCATCCGGGCGGAGCCGGAGACGGCGGCCGCGGCGCGGTGGATCAGGTCCCGGCAGCGAGCGGACGGGACCTGGGCGAACTACTACCAGGGCGACGCTGACCTCTCCACCACCGTCGAGGCCTACGTCGCGCTGCGGCTGGCCGGCGACTCGCCGGACGCCGCGCACATGGCGCGGGCGGCGGGCTGGATCCGCGCGGCCGGGGGCATTCCCGCCACCCGCGTGTTCACCAGGATCTGGCTGGCCCTCTTCGGCGAGTGGTCCTGGGACGAGCTCCCGGTGATGCCGCCGGAGATGATCTACCTGCCCGGCTGGTTCCCGCTGAACGTGCAGGACTGGGCCTGCTGGGCCAGGCAGACGATCGTCCCGCTGACCATTGTCGGATCGCTGCGCCCCGTCCGCTCGCTGCCCTTTGCGCTGCCCGAGCTGTGGCCGGCCGCGCCTGATCCGGGCCCCGGGCCGGCCGCGGCCCGCGCCGGGGGCCTGCCGCGGCCGGGCTGGCCGGCCTTCTTCGGCGGGCTTGACCGCGTGCTGCACGCCTACCACCGGCATGGCGAGCAAACCCGCCCGATGCGCGCGGTCCGGACCGCGGCCCTGCGGCGCTGCGCGGAGTGGATCATCGCCCGGCAGGAGGCCGATGGCTGCTGGGGCGGGATTCAGCCGCCCTGGGTGTACTCGCTGATCGCGCTGCACCTGCTGGGCTACGGCCTGGAGCATCCGGTGATCAAGCGCGGCCTGGCCGGGCTGGACCGGTTCACCATCTGGGCCGACGGGCCGGACGGCCCGACCAGGCGGCTGGAGGCATGCCAGTCGCCGGTCTGGGACACCGTGCTGGCGATGATCGCGCTTTCCGACGCCGGCCTTCCGGCCGACCATCCGGCGCTGGCGTCAGCGGCCCGCTGGGTGGCCGGCGAGGAGATCCGCGGGCCGGGTGACTGGCAGGCCCGCCGGCCCGGGCTCAGCCCGGGTGGCTGGGCCTTCGAGTTCGACAACGACGGCTACCCGGACATCGACGACACCGCCGAGGTGGTGCTCGCGCTCCGGCGGGTCGACCCGGCCGCCGAGCCGCGGTCGGCCGCGGCCACGGCGCGCGGCCTCCGCTGGCTGACCGGCATGCAGTCCCGGGACGGGGGCTGGGGCGCCTTCGACGCGGACAACACCAGGAAGATCGTGGCCAAGCTGCCGTTCTGCGACTTCGGCGAGGTGATCGACCCGCCGTCCGCGGATGTCACGGCGCACACCATCGAGGCGCTTGCCGCGGCGGGCCTGGCGGGCAGCAAGGCGGTGCGCCGCGGCGTGGCCTGGCTGCTGCGGGCGCAGGAGGACGACGGGTCCTGGTTCGGCCGGTGGGGAGCGAACTACGTGTACGGTACCGGCGCGGTGGTGCCCGCGCTGATCGCCGCGGGCGTGCTGCCCGGCAAGCCGCCGATCAGGCGGGCCGTGGCCTGGCTCCGGGAGCACCAGAATCCGGACGGCGGCTGGGGCGAGGACCTGCGGTCCTATGACGACCCGGGCCTGGCCGGGCGCGGCGAGTCGACGGCGTCGCAGACGGCATGGGCGCTGCTCGCGCTGCTGGCCGCGAGCCAGGGCTCCACGGCCGCCGGACCCGGCCACGGCGAGACCGGCAGCAGCCACGGCGCGGCCGGCCGCGCCGGGAACAACGGGGACGGGGCCAGCGGGGACGGGGACAGCGCGGATGACGCGGCCTGCGTAGAGCGCGGCGTCCGCTGGCTGGCCAGTCATCAGCGCCCGGACGGTACCTGGGACGAGCCGCAGTACACCGGCACCGGGTTCCCGGGTGACTTCTACATCAATTACCACCTGTACCGCCTGGTCTTCCCGGTCAGCGCGCTGGGCCGCTACCTGGCCGGTGCGGGATGAGCCGGCCGTCGCTGACCGCGGGCGGGCTAATCGCGGGCGGGCGGGCCCCCGGCGCGCCCGCCGGGCCGAGCGGAGGAATGCGATGAACCGGCTGCTCGTCTGCTCGCCGCTCCGGCTGGAAGCGCGCGCCGTGCGGCGCGGCATCGGCTCCGGCGCCGAGGTCAGGCAGACCGGCTACGGGCCGGTGAAATCGGCCTCGGCGGCGGCGAAGCTCCGCCCGGGCTCGTTTGGGATGCTGGCCATCGCCGGAACCGGCGGCGGCCTCTCCGGCGACCTGTCGCCCGGCGACCTCGTCGTTGGCACGCAGGTCAGTGGCTCCGGGGCGGCAGCCATCAGCTGCCCGTCGGCCCCGCTGCTGGCGGGCGAGCTGCGGCGGGCCGGGCTGAACGCCCGGGCCGGCCAGATCGTCACCGTCGATCACCTGGTGCACGGCGCCGAGCGGGAGCGGCTCGCGCGCACCGGCGCGCTGGTGGCCGATATGGAATCGGCGCAGCTGCTCGCGGCGGCCGCCGACCGGCCCGCGATCGTGCTCCGGGCCGTATCGGATACGCCGCAGCGGCCGCTGCTGAGCCCGGCGGGCCTGGCCGGCGGGGTCGCGGCGCTGCGCTCCCTGCGGCTGGCCGCGCCCGCGCTCGCCAGCTGGGCGGCCGCGGCCGGGCGGCGGCGGGTGGTGCTGGCCGGGCCGCGGTCCTTCTGCGCCGGGGTCGAGCGGGCGATCGAGATCGTCGAGCGGGCGCTTGATCAGCACGGTCCGCCGGTCTACGTGCGTAAGCAGATCGTGCACAACACCCATGTGGTGGCGGGCCTGGAGCGCCGCGGCGCGATCTTCGTGGACGAGCTGAGCGAGGTTCCGGACGGTGCCGTGACGGTGTTCTCCGCGCACGGCGTGTCGCCGGCGGTGCGGGACGAGGCGGCCCGGCGCGGGCTGGAAACCGTCGATGCCACCTGCCCGCTGGTGTCCAAGGTGCATGTGGAGGCCCGCCGGTTCGCCGCCGACGGCTATCTGGTCGCGCTCATCGGGCACGCCGGCCACGAGGAAGTCGAGGGCACGCTGGGCGAGGCGCCCGGTTCAACTGTCCTGGTCGAAAACGAGGCCGACGTGGCCGGCCTGCGCCCCGAGGATCCCGGCAAGGTGGCTTACCTGATGCAGACCACGCTGTCGGCCGACGAGGCCGGCGGGCTCGTCGGGGAGTTGCTCGAACGGTTCCCGGCCGCCCGCGGGCCCGGCAGCGACGACATCTGCTACGCCACCACCAACCGGCAGCTCTCGGTCCGTGCCGTGGCCGCCGAATCCGACCTGGTGCTCGTGGCCGGGTCGGCCAACTCTTCCAACTCGCGCCGCCTGGTGGAGACGGCGGAGCGGGCTGGCAGGCCCGCTTACCTGATCGATGGCCCTGAGGACATCGAGCTCGGCTGGCTGGCTGGAGTGTCGACGATCGGGCTCACGGCCGGCGCCTCGGCGCCGCCGTCCGTCGTCGACGAGATTATCGCCGCGCTCGGCGGCCTCGGCCCGGTCGAGGTGAGCGAGCGCGTCGTCGCTACTGAGAACATCCGGTTCGGCCTGCCCAAGGAGGTAAGGCAAACATGAGTATCCCCATGCGCCAGAGCATCCGGGTCGGGGCGTACCTAGCCCGCCAGAAGCTCGCCCGGCGGGAGAAGTTCCCGCTGATCGTTGAGCTGGAGCCGCTGTTCGCGTGCAACCTGAAGTGCGCCGGCTGCGGCAAGATCCAGCAGCCGGCCAGCCTGCTGAAGCAGCGGATGCCGGTGGAGCAGGCGCTGGCGGCGATCGAGGAATGCGGCGCGCCGATGGTCTCCCTGGCCGGCGGTGAGCCGCTGATGCACCCGCAGATCCACGTGCTGGTGGAAGAACTGGTCAAGCGCAAGAAGTACGTCTACCTGTGCACTAACGCGCTGCTGCTGCCCAAGCACATCGACAAGTTCACGCCGTCCCGGTACTTCGCCTGGACCGTGCACATTGACGGCCTGGCCGAGCGGCACGACGCATCGGTCTGCAAGGACGGTGTCTTCGACGAGGCGGTCGCGGCGATCAGGGAAGCCCAGCGCCGCGGCTTCCGGGTCACCACGAACACGACGGTCTTCAACACCGACACCCCGCAGACCGTCATCGACGTGCTCGACTACCTCAACGACGACCTCAAGGTCAGCGACATGATGATCTCGCCGGCCTACGCCTACGAGAAGGCACCGGACCAGGAGCACTTCCTCGGCGTGACCGAGACCAGGGAGCTGTTCCGCAAGGCGTTCGACAACGGCAACCGGAAGCGCTGGCGGCTGAATCACTCGCCGATGTTCCTGGACTTCCTGGAGGGCAAGACCGACTTCGGCTGCACCGCCTGGGGCATCCCGTCGTACTCCCTGCTGGGCTGGCAGAAGCCGTGCTACCTGATGGCCGACGGCTACGTGAAGACGTACAAGGAGCTCATCGAGACCACCGACTGGGACGCCTACGGCCGCGGCAAGGACGAGCGGTGCTCCAACTGCATGGCCCATTGCGGGTACGAGCCGTCCGCCGTGCTCGCCACGATGGGGTCACTGCGGGAATCAATCCGGGCCATGCGCGGAGCCTGACCGTCACTTCTTGTATTCTCCCGATTGCGGGCAGTAGCTAGTTCTGGCCCGTTCGTCGTAGCCTGACGTGCCGGGAGGAACCGCATCATGTCGTCAGCTGGCCGGCCTGCCGTCCTGGACAGGCCAGCCGGGGAGACGGCCGGAGCGGCCCGGCGGCCGCCGGATCAGGCCGCCGGCGGCCCGCTCTGGATGCGGGCCGTCCCGCCGGCGGCCACGCTCACGCTGATGCTCTGGCGGATCACTACCCCGTCGTACTGGCGGGATGAGGGCGCCACCCTGGCGGCGGTGCGCCGCCCGTTCGGCGCCCTGATCCGGATACTGGGCCACACTGACGCCGTGCACGGCGCCTACTACATGATCATCTGGGTCGTGGTGCGGCTTGGCGGCAGCAGCGAGTTCACCACCCGGCTGCCGTCGGCGCTGGCGATGGCCGCGGCGGCGGCCGGGGTGGCGGCGATCGGGCGGCGGCTGGTGTCGCCGCGGGCCGGGCTCTTCGCCGGGCTGGTTTCTTCGCCGCGCTGCCGGAGATCAGCTGGTACGGCCAGGACGCACGATCGTTTGCCATCGTCACGGCGCTCGCCACCACGGCGAGCTACCTGCTGGTCGGGGTGCTCGGCGCTCGACGGCCGCCGCTACCGGGTCGGCGGGCCGCTTCCGGGCCGGCCGGCGGATTCGGCGCCGGTGCTATTGGCAAAGCATTGCCCGCCGCCTCCCGGCCTGGGTAAATAGATCACCACTGGAATATTGACGTACGTCAAGTGCGCCCCAAGTGCAGATCTCGGTAAAGTAATGGATTTTTACGTTACGCCGCCGGTAGGTACACTTCGGCTTCGGAAGGAATCGGGGAAATCCGGTGCCTGCGGACCATCGAGGCGGTGCGGGACTGCTGCGGTAGTTTTCCGCAGCAGTTTAACTAGCCGCCGGATGACGTTATGTCTGCGCCCGAACGAGTAACAGCATGCCAACGGACGAGGAACAGCATGCCAACGGACAAGCAGGCCCCCCCATCCTTCTCGGCCGATGTGGCGATCATTGGCGGCTGCGGGCGCGTCGGCCTCCCCTTTGGCGTGGCCTTGGCTTCGCGCGGCCTATCGGTGCGCCTATATGACCTCAACGCGGCTGCGGTAGAAATTGTCAGCAATGCGCGCATGCCGTTCACCGAGGAAGGTGCCGAGGAGCCGCTGCGCGCGGCCGTGTGCGCAGGCAGGCTCACGGCCACGACCGACCCGGCGGTGGTCGGTACCGCCGAGATCCTCGTTGTCGTCGTCGGGACCCCGGTTGACGAGCATCTCAACCCGGACCTGGGCGCGGTGCCGGCCGCCCTGGACCGGTGCGCCGAATATCTGGTCGACGGCCAGCTCGTCATTCTGCGCAGCACCATTCACCCGACGGTCACCGCATTGACCGAGCGCATGCTCAGCAAACGCGGCATCGACGTGGATATAGCTTTCTGCCCCGAGCGCATCGCCGAGGGACATGCCATGGAGGAGCTGTTCGACCTGCCGCAAATCGTCGGTGCCCGCACTGACCGTGCTGGCGACCGGGCGGAAAAGTTCTTCCGCATCCTGACTAATGAGGTCGTCCGGCTGCAACCCGAGGAAGCCGAGCTCGCTAAGCTTTTCACCAACACCTGGCGGTACATCAAATTCGCGACGGCCAATCAGTTCTGGATGATGGCGAATGACTACGGGCTAGATTTTGAGCGGATACGCTGGGCCATCCGGCACGACTATCCGCGGGCCGCCGATATGCCGGGGCCGGGCTTCGCGGCCGGCCCGTGCCTGCTCAAGGACACGATGCAGCTCGCGGCATTCAACCAGAACAAATTCGTGCTCGGCCACTCGGCAATGCTGATCAATGAGGGTCTCCCGCTCTACCTCGTCTCCCGGCTGGAGACCCGCTACGATCTCGCCGCACTCACCGTCGGGGTCCTGGGAATGGGCTTCAAGGCCGGCAGCGATGACTCGCGGGAGAGTTTGTCCTATAAGCTCCGTAAAATTCTGATTCTCAAGGCGAACGAGGTCCTGTGCTCGGACCCCTACATCACCGATAAGCGGTTCACATCGCTGGCCGAGGTGCTTGAGCGCGCCGACCTGCTGATCGTTGCCGCACCTCATCCGGAATATCGCGACCTGGTCACCGACAAGCCGGTCGCGGACCTGTGGGGCGTGACCGGAAGAGGCATGCGGGTATGAGTCCCGAGATCACTGTGGTGATTCCGGTCTACAACGAGGGCGAGGCCATTCGCCCGTGCCTGGACCGGGTGCTGGCCGCGGTGACGTCGCCGTGTGAGGTACTCGTCGTCTACGACCGGCCAGACGACACCACGGTCCCCTACATCGAGAAGGTGGCCAGCGCGGACGCGCGCGTGCGCGGCGTGCTCAATGGCTACGGTCCCGGTCCCGCGAACGCCATCCGGGCCGGCTTCGACGAGGCGCGGTCGCCGGTCACCGTGGTGACGATGGCGGATGGCAGCGACGACCCGCGGCAGATCGACGACCTGGCCCGGCTAGTGGAACGGGGGGTTGCGGTCGCCGCCGCATCCCGGTATATGCCGGGCGGCCAGCAGGTTGGCGGCCCGAAGCTCAAGCGCCTGCTGTCCAGATCGGCGGGCAAGTCACTGCGGCTGCTCGCCCGGGTCGGCACGAGGGACGCCACCAATAGCTTCAAGGCCTACTCGACCGAGTTCGTGCGGCAGGTAGGAATTGACTCGCGAGCCGGATTCGAGATCGGCCTCGAGCTCACCGCGAAGGCCACCAGGCTGGGACGCCCGGTCGCCGAGATCCCGACCATCTGGCTGGATCGCTCGTTCGGGGAGTCCCGCTTCGACTTGGTGCAATGGCTGCCTGGCTACCTGCACTGGTATCGCTTCGCCTTCGGCCCGCGGCTGACCCTGGAGAAACTGACCGCGCGCCGGGAAAGCGATGCCGCGGCACCGCGCTGAACTGACCTACATGCGAGTACTGAGACCAGATACGAGTACTGCGACGAAGGAGTGTTCGTGGCGAAGGTTCTTGTCACCGGCTCGGCTGGCTTCATCGGCGGCTACGTGGTTCAGGAGTTGCTCGATCAGGGCCACACCGTGGTCGGGGTCGACAACTTCTCCAAGTACGGGCCGGTGAAGCATAGTTTCGATGACCACCCGAACCACCATTTTGTTGAAGGCGACGCCGCTGAGGCCGGCTTGCTGGCCGAGCTACTGGAAGGGTGCGATCACTTCATCGCCGGAGCCGCGATGATCGGAGGAATTAGCTACTTTCACGCCTATGCCTACGATCTGCTCGCCACTAACGAGCGGATCATCGCGTCGAGTTGCGACGCGGCGCTGCGGGCGCATAAATCCGGCACGCTGCAAAAGATGACTTATGTCAGCTCCTCCATGGTGTACGAGAGCACGGACAACTGGCCGTCCCGGGAGGGGGACGAGCGGCGGATCCCGCCGCCGCGCTCCTCGTACGGCTTCCAGAAGCTCGCCGTGGAGTACTTCGCCCGCGCCGCGTGGGACCAGTACCAGCTGCCGTACACGATCGTGCGCCCGTTCAACTGCGTTGGCATCGGCGAGGGACGGGCGCTTGGCCAGGCCGAGGTGCTGTCCGGAAACGTCCGGCTGGCCATGTCGCATGTCGTTCCCGATCTCGTGCAGAAGGTGCTCAAGGGCCAGGATCCGCTGCGCATCCTCGGTCAGGGCGACCAGATCCGGCACTACACCTACGGCGGTGACCTGGCCCGCGGGATCGTCGCCACGCTGCTGCACCCGGGCACGGTCAATGAGGACTTCAACCTGTCGACCGCGGAGTCGACGACCGTGCTCGACCTGGCCGGGCTCATCTGGCGCAAGGTCAAGGGCCCGGATGTGCCGTTCCGCTTCGTGGCTGAGCAGCCGTACGAGCACGACGTGCAACGGCGGGTTCCTGACGTCGAGAAGGCCCGGCGGGTGCTCGGCTACCGGGCCACCACCACGCTCGACGAGATGCTCGACGAGGTCATTCCGTGGATTGAGCAGGCCGTTAGCGAAGGACGACTGTAAGCCGCGCACGCGACGAGCTAAGCGAGGGAACGGATGGACCGGGCGGACAGTGACCGGCAGGGGCCGCTGGCCTCCGGCCCGGCACAGACCATTGACCGGGCCGGCTCGGCCGTGGCGGCGGGTGGTCCCGGGCCGGCCGCACTGAGCGGGCCGGGTCCGGCGGCTAGCTCGCCGGTAACGCCGGCCGGTGTGCGGCCGGCTGAGGTGCGGCCGCCCGGCGTGGGTGCGGCGGTCAGGGCTCCGGTCGGGGGGCCGGATGCCGGGCCGCGGGGTGGCGGGCCGGGCGGGTTCGGGTGGTGGCGGGTTTTCCGGGTGGTTCGTGGTCCGGTGGCGGTTCAGCTGGGGGTGCTGGCTGGGTTTGTGGCGGCGGGGATGGCGGTGAGCTGGCCGCGGGTGACGTATCTGGCGGGCCGGTTGCCGGCGACGCGTGATGCGGGTAGTTACGTGTGGGGGTTCTGGTGGGTTGCGCGGCAGGTGGAGCATCTGGGTAATCCGTGGTTTACCCGTTATATCGATGCTCCGGCGGGGGCTCAGCTGGGGTTGCATGCGCTGATGCCGCTGCCGGGCGTGGTGATGATGCCGGTGACGGTGGTGTTCGGGCCGAGTGCGTCGTACAACCTGCTGTCGGTGGTGATGCCGGGGTTGCTGTGTTATGCGATGTACCGGGTGGCGCGGTTGTGGCTGCCCTCGCAGGTGGGCGCGATCGCGGCGGGGGCGTTTTTCGGGTTGTCGTCGATGCTGACGTGGCGGTCCTGGTATCACCTGAACCTGGCCGCGGGGGCGTTGTTCTTGCCGCTGGCGCTGGAGGCCGCGGTGCGGCTGACGCGGCGGCCGGGGTGGCGGCGGGCGGTGGTCCTGGGGGTGGTGGCCGGCGGGGCGCTGCTGACTGATCAGGAGATGGCCGTGCTGGTGGTCATCTTGGCGTGCGCGGCGCTGGTGCCGTGGCTGGTGCGGCGTCCGGTGGTGGCGAAGCTGTGGCCGGCCGCGCTGGCCGGGCTGGTGACCTTGCTGGTCGCCAGCCCGCAGCTCATCGCCATCGCCCAGCAGACCAGATCCGGCGGCGCCACTATCCCGAAGCTCGTCCTCGGCGGGTCGTATCTCGGGAACGACGTCATCTTCCCCCGGATGTTCGAGCTCTCCCCGCGAGTGACCGCGTTCGGGCTGCACGGCCCGCCGGGGTTCATCTACGGCGGCCGGATCGGCGACGGGATCCCCACCTACGGCCTGGTGCTGAGCGTCCTGGCGGTGGCTGGCCTGCTGGCCGCCTGGCGGCGGCGCAGCGCGTGGCTGCTGGCACTGCTCTGGCTCGGCTGCGCGGTCATGGCCCTTGGCCCCGTAATCCGGGTCGGCAACCATATCTTCGTCCCGGACGCCACCACCCTGGACGGCGTGCGGGTGTCCGCGGTGATGCCGTACACCTGGTTCGTCCGCATCCCCGGGCTGTCCGGCTTCCGGGAGCCGGCCCGGATCCTGATGCTGGGCATGGTGCCCGCCGCCCTGCTGGCCGGCGCGGCGGTGAACTGGCTGCGCTACCACGCAGCCCCCGCCATCGTCGTCGTACTGGCGCTCGGAATGCTGGAAGCCGGCTGGTCCGGCAATCCTGGCATTGGGTCCATCGCCACCAGCCGCCGGCCATCGACCGGCCGATCGCCGCGGACCATTCCGGGTCACTCGTGGTTGATATCCCGTACGGCCTCCGGGGCGGAACTGGCGCCTACGGTGACCAGTTCGATCCGGAGGCGCAGGTGCTGGCGACTGCCGACGGGCATCCGCGCGCGGTGGGCTTCCTGTCCCGGGTACCGGCCCCGACCGTAGCCGCGGCCAGGAAGCACGCCTTCTTCGCCGAGCTGGTGGCCGTCCAGCACGGCCAGCAGATCACCCCGGCGCAGCTGGCGGCCGCCCGGCTGGACGCGCGCCACCTGGACATCGGCTGGGTGCTGGTCTGGAGATGGCACGGCCGGACCCGGCCGGCCATCCGCTATCTGCACGAGACCGGCTTCCGGCTCGGCTACATCGCGGACGGCGTGAAGGTATACCGGCCGGACGGCGTGAAGGTACACCGTGCGGGCGGCGTGAAGGTATACCGCGCGGGCGGCGTGCGGGTATACCGCGCGGGCGGCGCTGCCCGGCGATGAAAGCGGCCGATCAGAGCGTGATCGATTCCCGCGAGGCGGGACCGGAGACGGCCGCTGACCGGGCCGGCTCGACCGTGGCGGCCGGCGTGGATGCGGCGGTCAGGGCTCCGGTCGGGGCCGGAGCCGGGCCGGAGGCTGCCGGGCGTTGCGGCGGGTGGTCCCGGGCCGGGCGGGTTCGGGTGGTGGCGGGTTTTCCGGGTGGTTCGTGGTCCGGTGGCGGTTCAGCTGGGGGTGCTGGCTGGGTTTGTGGCGGCGGGGATGGCGGTGAGCTGGCCGCGGGTGACGTATCTGGCGGGCCGGTTGCCGGCGACGCGTGATGCGGGTAGTTACGTGTGGGGGTTCTGGTGGGTTGCGCGGCAGGTGGAGCATCTGGGTAATCCGTGGTTTACCCGTTATATCGATGCTCCGGCGGGGGCTCAGCTGGGGTTGCATGCGCTGATGCCGCTGCCGGGCGTGGTGATGATGCCGGTGACGGTGGTGTTCGGGCCGAGTGCGTCGTACAACCTGCTGTCGGTGGTGATGCCGGGGTTGCTGTGTTATGCGATGTACCGGGTGGCGCGGTTGTGGCTGCCCTCGCAGGTGGGCGCGATCGCGGCGGGGGCGTTTTTCGGGTTGTCGTCGATGCTGACGTGGCGGTCCTGGTATCACCTGAACCTGGCCGCGGGGGCGTTGTTCTTGCCGCTGGCGCTGGAGGCCGCGGTGCGGCTGACGCGGCGGCCGGGGTGGCGGCGGGCGGTGGTCCTGGGGGTGGTGGCCGGCGGGGCGCTGCTGACTGATCAGGAGATGGCCGTGCTGGTGGTCATCTTGGCGTGCGCGGCGCTGGTGCCGTGGCTGGTGCGGCGTCCGGTGGTGGCGAAGCTGTGGCCGGCCGCGCTGGCCGGGCTGGTGACCTTGCTGGTCGCCAGCCCGCAGCTCATCGCCATCGCCCAGCAGACCAGATCCGGCGGCGCCACCACCCCGGCGGGTGACCTGGGCACCTCCTACCTGGCCTACTCGGTCCCGCTCCCCGGCATGTTCGAGCTTTCCCCGCGGGTGACCGAGCTCAGGCTGCACGTCCCCGCCGGGCTCATCTATTCTGGCCGGCTCATCGACGGGGTTCCCACCTACGGCCTGGTGCTGAGCCTGCTCGCCCTGCTCGGGCTGCTGGCCGCCTGGCGGCGGCGCAGCGCATGGCTGCTGGCGCTGCTGTGCCTCGGCTGCGCCGCGCTGGCCCTAGGTCCGGTGCTGCGGATCGGCCCGCACGTCTACGTTCCCGACGCCACCACCCTGGACGGGGTGCGGGTGTCCGCGGTGATGCCGTACACCTGGTTCGTCCGCATCCCCGGGCTGTCCGGCTTCCGGGAGCCGGCCCGGATCCTGATGCTGGGCATGGTGCCCGCCGCCCTGCTGGCCGGCGCGGCGGTGAACTGGCTGCGCTACCACGCAGCCCCCGCCATCGTCGTCGTGCTGGCGCTCGGAATGCTGGAAGCCGGCTGGTCCGGCAATCCCCGCATCGGTTCCATGCCGACCTCGCTGCCCGCCGTCGACCGGCCGATCGCCGCCGACCATTCCGGGTCACTCGTCGTCGACGTCCCGTACGGCCTCCGCGGCGGAGCCCCGGTCTACGGAGGCCGGTTCGACCCGGAGGCGCAGGTACTGGCGACCGCCGACGGGCACCCGCGCGCGGTGGGCTTCCTGTCCCGGATACCCGGTCCCACCCTGGCCGCGGCCAGGAAGCATGCCTTCTTCGCCGAGCTGGTGGCCGTCCAGCACGGCCAGCAGGTCACCCCGGCGCAGCTGGCGGCGGCCCGGCTGGACGCGCGCCACCTGGACATCGGCTGGGTGCTGGTCTGGAGATGGCATGGCCGGACCCGGCCGGCCATCCGCTATCTGCACGAGACCGGCTTCCGGCTCGGCTACACCGCGGACGGCGTGAAGGTATACCGGCCCGGCGTCCCTCGCCGGAACCCGGTAATTTTGCAGACTCCTTACAGGGTCCGTTCAGAATCGCTGGCCAGGATCTCCTCAGGTTCCTGACTGCGCGCCTGGCGCAAGCCCGGCCGCGACGTCGCCGCCCGGCTCGTGTCCCGGCGCCCCGTCCTGGCCCTGGCGCCCGCGACCCTGAGGAGTTCCTTTGTTCTTCACCTACCTGCGGCGCGAGCTACGCCGCCGGATGCGCCAGGCCATTCTCATCGCGTCCGGCCTGGCCGTCGGGATCGGGCTGGTCATCACGGTCGCGGCGCTGTCGGCCGGGGTGCGGACCGCGCAGGGCACCGTGCTGCACTCGCTGTACGGGGTGGGCACGGACGTGACCGTCACGCAGGCCCCGGCGGCCAGCGCCGGCGGGCCCCGCTCGTTCGGGTTCCGGGGGACAACCGGCTCGCGGACCCGGCCCGCGCCCGGCACCAAGATTGACATCGACACCCTGGGGAACTTCGGGCTCGGGACACTGAGTTCGGCGTCGGTGACGACCGTCTCCAGGCTGCACGACGTCGCGGCCGCCGCGGGCGGGCTGACCCTCACCGACACCAAGATCACCGGAAAGATCCCGTCGATCAACGCCGGCGGCGGGGGCGGCGGCGGATTCGGCGGCGGCGGTGGTGGCGGAGGCGGAAGTGGCGGAGGCGGAAGGTTCCGCGGCGCTTTTACCCCGAGCTCGTTCAGTGTCTCCGGCGTTGACCTGTCCCAGGGCGAGCTTGGCCCGCTCAGCTCGGGCAAGGTCACGGCCGGGCGGACGTTCACCGCCGCCGACGCGACTTCGAACGTCGCCGTGGTGGATTCCGACTACGCCAAGCAGGCCAAGCTCAAGGTCGGCTCCTCGATCACGATCGCCAAGAAGAGCTTCAAGGTGATCGGGGTGGTCGGCGTGCCGGCCGGCGCCAGTGCCGCGGACACCTACATTCCGCTGGCCCGGGCGCAGGCCCTGGCCGGCCTGAAGAACAAGGTGAACACGGTCTACGTGGCCGCCAGCAGCGCGTCGGACATCACCGCCGTATCGCAGGAAATCTCCGGGCTCATGCCCAAGGCCACCGTGACCAACTCCAGCGACCTGGCCAGCGAGGTGACCGGCTCGCTGTCCAGCGCGTCCAGCCTGGCCAGCAACCTCGGCCGCTGGCTCTCCATCGCCGTGCTCGCCGCCGCGTTCCTGCTGGCCAGCCTGCTGACGATGGCGGCGGTTGCCCGCCGGGTCAGGGAGTTCGGCACGCTGAAGGCGCTCGGCTGGCGGAGCCGGCGGGTGGTCAGCCAGGTGATGGGCGAGTCACTCGTGATCGGCCTGGCGGGCGGCATCGCCGGCGTCGCGCTCGGCTTCCTCGGCGCCACGCTGGTAACCCGGCTGTCCGGGCCGCTGTCGGCATCGATCGGCCCGACGACCGGCAGCGCGACGCCGGGCGGCGCGCGCACGTTCGGCGGTGGCGGTGGCGGCGGCTTCGGCGGCGGTTTCGGTGGTGGTGGCGGTGGCTTCGGCGGCGGCTTCCGGCGGGCCGCCGCGAATGCCAGCCACACCGTGCCGGTGCACCTGACCGCTCAGGTAACGCTCGATGTCATCGTGCTGGCCGTGGTCCTGGCCATGGCCGGCGGCCTCATCGCCGGGACGTTCGGCGGCTGGCGGGCAGCACGGCTGCGCCCGGCGGACGCGCTGGCCAGGGTCGCGTGACGGGCAGCGGCCGGACCCGGCGGCGGATTCCGCGGACCTCGACGAGGGGAAGCAGATGTACAAGCTCACTGGCGTGACCAAGGACTACCGGAAGGACCGCGGCACGGTGGCCGCGCTGCGCGGGATCGACCTGGTCATCGAGGACGGCGAGTGGCTCTCCATCCAGGGCCCGACCGGCCACGGTAAGAGCACGCTGCTGCAGATACTCGGCGGGCTGGACCGGCCGACGGCCGGCCTCGTCGACTTCGACGGCCAGGACCTAGCCAGCATCCGTGAGAGCCAGGTCACGACGGTGCGAGCCAGGTCGATCGGGTTCGTCTTCCAGACGTTCAACCTGATACCCACGCTCAGCGCGCAGGAGAACGTGGAGGCGGCCCTGGTGCCGGCCGGGCTGCCCGCCGCGCAGCGGCGGGCCCGGGCGGCCGAGGCGCTGACCGATCTCGGGCTCGGCGACCGGCTGCGGCACCTGCCCTCGGAACTGTCCGGCGGCCAGCAGCAGCGCGTTGCCATCGCCCGGGCGCTGGTGAAGAAGCCCAAGGTGCTGCTGGCCGACGAGCCGACCGGCAACCTCGACGAGGACACCAGAGACGAGATCATCGCCCTGCTGGAGAAGTTCTGGCGCGAACTCGGGCTGACCATGGTCCTGATCACTCATGACAGCTCGATCGCGCGCCGGGCGCAGCGGGTCGGGGTGATGAGGGACGGCAAGCTGTCCATCAAGCAGGACATCCGGCCGCAGGCCAGCTGAGGCCGGCCCGGCTCACGGGACCGGCAGCGGGTGCCGCATCGCGGTGAGCGCCAGCAGCACAATGGCGCACGTCCAGCCGAGCGGGGCGACCGACACCGGCTGCCCGCTGGCGTTGACCTGCTCGGGCAGCGCCCCGTCCGCGGTGCGATGCGCGGCCAGCCAGTCCAGCCAGCCGGCCGCCGCGGCCCGGTGGCCGGTGGCCGCGTCGTAAAGCGCGAAGAAACCGGTCGCCGGCGTCCAGGCGACGGTGCGGTCGCCCCGCCAGGTAGTGCCGGGCAGGATGCCGCCGTCCGGCAGCGTCAGGACCCGGGCCGCGCGCGCGACCGCCGCGCTGACCGCCGCGCTGGCCGGCCGAATGGCGGGCCGAGAAAGGTCACCGCGGCATCGGGCCCGTTCAGCACCGAGTCGGCCGAAAGGCCGTCATGGGCCGGGCCGGGGCCGGTACCGAAGAGGGCCAGCCAGGTGCCAGTGCCCCCGGCCGAGTTCGGGAACCGATTGAATTCCGGGCCAAACGCAGCCTGGATTCCCCGGTCAAGCCGCGCCGCGGAGGATGCCCAGCGGCGCTCGTCACTGACGTCGCCGAGGCCGGCCGCCAGCCGGGCGGCGGCGCGCAGCCCGGCCAGCAGCGGGCCGGCGGTACCGATCGTCGGCTGGCTGACCGGCTGTTCCCAGTAGTCCGGCGATGGCGGTGGCAGCCCGCCGGCCGACAGCGACGCCGCGGTGGCGTCCGCCGCGCGGCGGACGGCGGGCCACAGGGCGGCCAGTTCCCGCCGCGCCCCGGCCCGGCCGCCTTGCTCGGCGTACCAGATCCAGACCGCCCAGGGAAACCAGCCGTTGGCATCGAGCTCGGCCCCTGGCCCGGCCGGGGCCGGCCCGCCCGCCAGCGTGTACTTGGCGGCCCAGGTGCCGGCCGGGCCCTGCACCCGGGCGAGGAAGCGCAGGATGCGCAGTGCGTCGCCGGAATGGCCGGTGGCGGCGAACGCGGCGGCCACCCAGCTGGAGTCACGCGGCCAGGCGAACTTCCACGGACCGAACCAGGCGGCGGCGACCGCGCCGTCCGGGCGGGTAAGCAGCCGCAGGTCGATGAGCGCGCCCTCGGCCAGCTGCCGCTGCGCCGGGGTGCGGCCCGGCACCGAGCCGGCCGCCAGCCAGCGCTGCGCCGCGCTATGCGGCGGTCCGGCCAGGGACGGGAGCGCGAGTCCGGCCGGCGACGCGGTGCGGGCCGGTGATGCGGGGCCGGCCGCGGATGCGGAACCAGCCGCGGACGCGGAGCCGCCCTGGGATGCGGAACCGTCCCGGGATGCGGAGCTGGCCGGGGATGACGGGTCCGGCGGCAACGCCCTGATACCGTCCGGCGCCGAGCGCTCCGCGGTGATCCCGCCGAGCAGCAGCCGTGGCGGCGGAGCCGCGCAGGCGGCAACCGACGTAACGCACAGCACGGCGGCGGCGGTTACCGTCCCGGCCAGCCAGGCCCGGCGGTGCGCCTGCGGCTGTCCCGTCCGGGCCAGCCAGGTCCGGCGGTGCGCCTGCGGCCGCTCCGTCCCGGCCAGCCACGTCCACCGATGCATCTGCCGCCGTCCAGTCCGGCCAGGAGGATTTTCCGCGAGCTTACCTGGTCCGCGGCTAACTGGTACATGTATCGGGCAATAGCCGTAGTCCCGCACAGCGCCGTCATTAGTTATATTCAGGCAAATACCGGCTAATGGCTTTCGCCCGGCTGCGAGCCGAGCTGAATAAGCCGCCGGAGTTCTTTGTTGTTTGATTTGCCTGCCGTTAGAATTAATGCAGCGAAGATCATGTGCGTGCTGCTCGCGTACGGCCGGGCTCATTCCCTAGCTGCCCTCTTCCGTCGCGCTGATGCACGGGGCGGCATCCTCGCTCCCCCCGGGCAGCGGCAGGCAGGAGGATCAGTCATTAACTCCGGGATCTGGCGGGACCGCGGCAAACCCGGGCGCCCCGGTATCCGGGCGGGCATGGCGGGCGTGGCCGGGATCCTGCTGTTAGCGGTCGTCGTCACGGCCGGCGTGGTCCTTATCCGGCACAGCCTGCGCGATGTGGCGGCGCCGGCCAATGGCCGCCCGCAGGCTGCGCCTCCGGGCGGAGGCCCGGGCCCGGCCACCGGGCGCGGCACCGGATCGCGGGCCGGCCGCGGCGGTCCGCCCGGCGCCAGGACGGCGGCGGCGACGTGGCCGGGGCCGGACGGCAGGAAAGCCCAGTGGGTTATCACCGAGAATAACCGGCCGGGTACGACCGCATGGAAGATACGGCACCCGAAAGGCAGTATCGCCGGATTCGCGAGCCGCACCTATGCTCACCGCGGCCAGCAGGTCAGGCTCTACGTCACCACCGCCGCCGCCGAATTCCGCGCTGAGGCATTCCGGATGGGTTACTACCAGGGCAAAGGTGCCCGGCTGGTATGGCAGTCGGCGGAAATAGCCGGAAAGGTGCAGCAGCGCTGCCCGGTGACGGCCGGGATAAATATGGTGTCCTGCGCCAACTGGACGCCGCCCCTATGCCGCCGAGGAAGGGTCAGGGAACTTCCTGACCCTGGAATATCCGCTGGTCCGGTTCGCCGAGCAGCATGGCCTGGACGTGACCTACGTGACGGATCAGGCGGTCGCCCAGCATCCGCGCTACCTGCTGCGTCATCGCGTCCTGCTCACCCTCGGCCACGACGAATGCTGGTCACTGTCCGAGCGGACCGCCGTCGTGGCCGCCCACGACGCAGGCATGAACATCGTCTTCTTCGGGGCCAGCCGATCCTGCGGCATGTCCGGCTGCAGCCCTCGCCACTCGGGCCCGGCCGCGAGGAGGTCGACTACCGGGATGCCGCGGAGGACCCGCTCGACGGGAAGGGCAGCCGGCTGAAGGTCACCGCTAACACCTGGGGGTCGCCGCCCACCAACTGGCCGGAAAGTGACTTCGTCGGCGAGATGTACGCCGGCTTCCTGGAGCCCGGCCTGCGGGCCAGCCTGGTGGTGTCCGACGCATCATCCTGGGTGTACCGCGGCACCGGCCTGCATGACGGGTCGACGGTGCCGGGGGTCATCGGCTCGGACGTCGATCGCTTTTACCCGGCGATGATCCATCCGGCGGGCCTTCAGGTCTTGTCGCACTCGCCGATCCCGGCGGGCCTGGGCCAGACGGACATCGGGCCGTTCTACTCGGATATGACGTACTACACCGATGCGGCCGGCGGCGCGGGCGTGCTGGACACCGGGACCACCAACTGGATTCCCGCGCTCGCCGGCCGGAGCGGATGCGATGCCAGAGACCGGCCGGGGAGCAACACCGGGAACAGGACCGGGAACACGACCAGGGACAGGACCGGGAACAGGCCAGGCGGGAAGACTGCGGCCGGGACCTGTGCGTCAGCGATCGTGCGGCGGATCACCGGCAACATCCTGCGTGCGTTCGGCACCGGGCCGGCCTGCCGCCAGCACCCGTCGGTGCCCAACTGGCGGCGGCTCACTGGCCAGTAGTGCCCCGTTCTGCCGTATGTCAGTGGCGGGGGAGGGCCTGCTCGGTCCAGACGATCTTGCCAGCGGTTGTCCGCCGCGCGCCCCAGCGCTGTGCCATCCGGCTGACGACCTGGAGTCCCCGGCCGCGCTCATCCTCGTTGCCGGGATACCGGAGCCGGGGCAGCGCGGCCGAATTGTCCAGTACCTCGCACACCAGCCCGCCCTCCAGCACCAGCCGCAGCTCGATCGCGCCCTGCGCGTACCTGACCGCGTTGGTGACGAGTTCGGAGACGAGCAGCTCGGTGACGGGGATGAGCTCGGCGACGTTCCAGCGGGTCAGCGGGCGCCGGATGAGCTCCCGCGCGCGCCGCGCTGACGTCAGCTCGGGCGCCAGCTTCCAGCTGACATGGCGGTCCGGTGAGATCCGGCTCAGCCGCGCGACGAGCAGCGCGATGTCGTCACGCTGCTCATCGCCGTAGACATCGGCCAGCGACGCCCGGCAGAGATCCTCCAGCGGGCGCTTGGTCGCGCCGGGGCCGAAGACCTCGCCGAGCAGCCGCAGGCCCTCGTCGATGTCCTGGGTCCTCTTCTCCACCAGCCCGTCGGTATAGAGCACCAGCAGGCTGCCATCGTCGATCTTGATCGTCCGGCTCAGGATCGGTCCCGTGCCGACGCCGAGCGGCGGTGCGGGCGAGACGTCGAGGAACTCGATCGTGTCATCCGGCCGGACCAGCAGCGGCGGGAGGTGACCGGCGGACGCGACCTCCAGCGTCCCGGAGACCGCGTCGAATACCGCGTAGACGCAGGTGGCGAAGTGCGGCTCGCGTTCGCCGAGTTCCTGCATCAGCTCGTCGAGCTGCTGCAGGGTCTGGGCGGGCGGCAGCTCCAGCATGGCCAGTGTGTGGATCGCGGTCCGCAGCCGGCCCATGGTGACGGCGGCGCGCACGCCGTGCCCGGCCACGTCCCCGACAATGAGCGCCACCCGGCCGCCCGGCAGGGCGATTGACTCGTACCAGTCGCCGCCTACCTCGATCATCTTGCTGCCCGGCAGGTAGCGGTGCCGGACCTCCACCGACGAGGGCGCGGACAGCCCGGTCGGCAGCAGGCTGCGCTGCAGGGTGAGCGCGGTCGCGCGTTCCCGGTTGTACCGGCGGGCGTTATCGATGAAGATCGCCGAGCGGGAAGCGAACTCCATCCCGATCTCGGTGTCGTACGCGTCGAACCGGCGGTAGCCCTCGGTGCGGGTGCAGACGATAAAACCCAGCGTGACGTCCCTGGCCACCAGCGGCAGCAGCAGCATCGAGGTGCTGGAAAGCAGCTGGGCGACCGGCGGGCGCAGCCAGGCCTCAGCGAGAGCGCGGGCGCTTTCCGCGGCGAAGCTGATCTCCCGGACCGGCTCGCCCGAGTCCATGCACCGCGCGAAGGGGGTGTCCGGCGGATAGCGGAGGATCTCGCCGGTAGGAAACGCCGCGTCCCAGCCTGGCTCGCCGTCGTCGTAGGCAATCGCCAGCCGCCGGAGCAGGTGCGATCCGTCCGGGGCGCTGCTCGGGAGCTCGTCGCCGCCGACCAGGCTCTCCAGTACCAGCAGGCCGGCGGAGTTGGAGAAGTGCGGGACCACGATATTGACGAACTCGCTGGCCAGCTGGTCAATGTCGAGCGCCTCGCCGATTCGCTTGAAGGCGCTATCGAGGAGGGCGCGGCGCATCACCGCCGGGTCGAGAAACCGTCCTTCCGATTGCGGGATGCGCACGACGGCCAGCGCGGCCAGCTGGGGATCGGAGGATCGCATCGGCTGCATGGTGACCACCGAGTCGACCTGATCGCCCTTACCGGTTTGCAGGGTCAGGACCGCGGTGCCTTCGCGGTCAGCCAAGGCGGCGCTGAGCAGGCCCTCAAGCGCCGCGGCCGACGCGGGGGAGTCGGTTATCAGGCTGCTGAGTTCAACGCCGAGCAGCGCGTCCCGCGGGTACGCGAGGATATCCGCGGCATTGCGATCATGCTGGATGATCCGCCCGGCCTTGTCGATCCCCAGCAGCAAGGTCGGGGCTGAGGTGTGCGACAGGAGCGCGGAGATCTCGGTGTTAATCCCAGACGTCACGGGTTGCGCTCCCTCCGACCCCGATTGCTAGCGGATCGTCCAATTATGGAGCAGCTTTGCTCATATCGAGAAAGAACGGGCAGTTGTTCTGGCATGACTCGCTGTTATTTATCCAGAACCGGGCTCCTGCCCGTTCCATCCCGGGCGGGTAGCTGGCCTGGTGCCCCGGCCTGGTGCCCGGCCGGTGACCCGGGCACCGGGCCAGCGGCGGCAGGCCAGACAATGATGAGATCCGGGGCGGGCAGGTCGGCGGAGGCGGGCGCAGTGCCCGGCTAGGCCGGCCCGGCCCGGCTCTGGCCCCGGTTCGGCTCTGGTCCCGGCTCGGCCCTGGCCCCCGGGGTCGGTCCTGGCCCAGGGGTCGGCCCTGGCCCCGGCCCCAGCCCGGCCCTGAGGAGGATCATGCGAAGCCAGCCCCGGCTGACTGTTCTGGGCAGCCTGAACATGGACATCTCGGTGTCTGTCCGCAGGCTGCCAGGGCCGGGCGAGACGATCCTGGGTGCCGGGGCGGTGATCGCGCCGGGCGGAAAGGGCGCCAATCAGGCGGTCGCCGCGGCGCGGCTTGGCGCGGCGGTGCGGATGGTCGGCTGCGTGGGCGAGGACGAGTTCGGCGACCGGATCACCGCAGCGCTGCGGGCGGAGGATATCGGTCTCGCCTCAGTGCGGGCGGTGCCCGATTGCGCTACCGGCCTGGCGCTGATCACCGTCGATGCGGCCGGCGAGAACATGATCACGGTCGCGCCGGGGGCAAACGGCGAGGCCGGAGAGCAAGAGGCCGCCGCGGCGCTCTCCGGCCCGGCCGGCCTGCTGGTGCTCTCCGCCGAGATCCCCGCCGAAGTCCTCGCGGCGGTGCTCAGCCAGGCCGGCGACCGGGGCATGACCTGCTTGCTCAACCTCGCGCCGGTGCCGGCGGAGCCCGAGTCCCTGCTGTCGGCGGGCGTTGACTGGCTGGTGGTCAATGAGTCAGAGGCGTCCGCGATCCTCGGGCGGACCGTGGCCGGCCTGCGGGACGCGGCTAGCGCGGCCGCCGCGCTGGCTCTCATTGGCGCTCGCCACGCGGTGGTCACGGCGGGGTCGCACGGAGCGGTGCTGGCCGGGGCCGCCGGGGCCGAGTCGGTACCCGGATTCCGGGTCCGCAGCGTGGACAGCGTCGGAGCCGGTGACGCCTTCGTGGCCGCGCTCGGCGTGATGCTGGCGGCGGGGGTAACTCCGGCCGAAGCGCTGCGGGCCGCGTGCGCGGCGGGGGCCACCGCGACTACCCGCCGGGGCACTCAGGTAGCGCTGCCGCGCCCGGCCGAGATCCGCGCGGCCACCGGCGCGGAATGGCCGGCCGCACTCGGCTGAGAATGCGGTGCCTCCGCTGCGGACTGGGGCCCCTGGGCCTTAAGTCTCCGCGTCTCGCGTCAGGCGTCCCTGGCCGGCTCGCCGTGGCTGGCGTTCGCCCGCCCGCGGCCCCAGTAGGCCTTGGGGGACATCTGATCCGGTTCGAGCCCGCGCGCTGCCAGCACCTCGCGGAGCCGCGACACGACTCTTGCCTCGCCCAGCAGGTAGGCATGTCCGCGCCCGGCCGGGAGCGGCACCTCGCCGACGGCCGCGGCCAGCGCACCCGGCTCGCCCGCGCGCCCGTCACCGCGGTGCAGCCAGGTGACCTGCGTGCTCGCTGCCGCCTGCAGGTCCTGCTCGTCCTCTGGTCCGGGAATCTCGAGCAGCACCCGCACCGGGGTGCCGCCGGGCAGCGACTCGGCCATCCGGAAGATCGCGGGCAGTGCCGACTCATCGCCGACGAAAAGGTGCCAGTCGGCGCCTCCCGCCGTCGTGATCTTCCCCCGGGGCCCGATCCCCTCGATCCGGTCTCCCGGGCTCGTGTCCCGTACCCAGCGCTCACCTGGGCCGTCTCCGTGCAGGACGATGTCGAGGGTCAGCATCGCGCTGGCCGCCTCCAGCGCGCGGATGGTGTACCGGCGGCGGACCGGGCGATTGCCCTCGACGTCGACGAGCAGCATCACGTCCTGGCCGGCGGCATAGCTGAAACCGGCAAGCTCCGGCGCGGTCAGTCGCAGCCGGCGCATATGCGGCGTGAGCAGCCCCGCCTCGACGACCTGCAGCGATAGCCGGGACGTCCCCGCCAGCGGTCCGGACAGCACGGCGAATGGGTCGTCCAGCGTCATCTTCGAGGGGTCCGGCAGGACATCAGCCATGAACATTCAGCCTTTCCGCGATCGGCGAGGTCATCCGGAGCCAGCGGCCGCCCGGGGCGGTCCGGCCCACCACCGGGTGGGCACCCGTCCGCGCCAGCGTCAACGCCGTCCGGTCTCGTGGCCTTCCCGCTCCTCGCGAATCGGCTGCACACGGTCCGCGCTGCTCCTCGCAAACCCCGGTCGTGCCCGGCCCGCGGCCGGGAGGTGCTGGCAATCCGGGGCGGGCCGGGCCAGTGCTGGCAATCCGGCCCAGTGCTGGCAATCCGGGCGGGGGGCAATCCGGGGCCGAGGTGGCAGTCCGAGCGGTGCTAGCCGTCCGGGGCGGTGCTGGCAGTCGGGGCGACGGTGCCAGCAGTCAGCGGGCAGTGCTGGTCGTCGGGCTGGCCGGCGCGATCGCGACTCCACTGTCCGGGTCGAAGAAATGGATCCGCCGGACGTCCACTCCGAAGACCGCCCTTTCCCCGGCGCGGATCCCCGAGCGCGGGTCGATCCTGGCCACACCCTCCGCTACCGCCGCGGCGACGATCTCGCCCTCCCCAGTCCCGGCTCCGGCTCCGGTCCCGGGCCCGGCTCCGGTCCCGGTCCCGGGCCCGGGCGCGGCTCCGGCCAAGGACTGGTCCTGCTCTTCCATTTCCCCGCGAACCCCGGGCGCGTCGATGGTGAAGTGGACAAGCTGCTCGCTGCCGAGGACCTCGACGAGGTCGACCGTCGCGGTGAGACTCGCGCCCGGCTCTGGCGCGGTGCCGAGTATCGCCTGGTCGACCAGGTGCTCAGGCCGGATCCCGGCGATGACTGCGCGGCCCTGGTAACGGGCGAGGCCAGGGTTCTGCCGCATGACCGCGGCCGGGAGCGTCAGCCGCTGCGAACCGAGCACGATGGTGCCGGATTCGCCGGCGGATTCGAGGCCGGCCCGGTAGAGGTTCATCGATGGCGAGCCGATGAACGTAGCCACGAAGATGTTCGCCGGCGAGTCGTAAAGCTCCCTGGGCGCCGAGCATTGCTGGAGCGTTCCGGAGCGGAGCACGGCGACGCGGTCGCCCATCGTCATGGCCTCGGTCTGATCGTGCGTGACATACAGCGTCGCGACCCCGATCCGCCGGTGCACCCGCAGCACCTCCGAGCGCATCTGGATCCGCAGCTTGGCGTCGAGGTTGGACAGCGGCTCGTCCATCAGGAAGACCGAGGGCTCGCGCACGAGCGCCCGGCCCATCGCGACGCGCTGCCGCTGACCGCCCGAGAGCTGCCGCGGCTTGCGATCGAGTTCCCCGGTCAGGCCGAGCACGGCCGCCGCGGCGCGCACCTTCGAGTCCCGCTCGACCTTAGCAACCTTCCTGCTATGCAACGCGAAGCCGATGTTCTCGTGCACGCTCAGATGCGGGTAAAGCGCGTAGTTCTGGAAGACCATGGCGACGTCACGCTCGCGCGGCGAGAGATCGTTAACCACCCGGTCACCGAGCCGCAGCGTGCCCGATGTGATCTCCTCCAGCCCCGCTACCATGCGCAGCGCCGTGGTCTTGCCGCACCCGGACGGCCCGACGAGCACGACGAACTCTCCGTCGTCGACCTGCAGGTCAAGGTCGTTGACTGCCTCGACGCCACCCGCGTAGACCTTGGTCAGCCCTTCGGCTGTCACCGTGGACATGCCGTCCCTCCGCAAGTTCTCATCCGCGATCGTGCCGGTAGCTCTGATCCGTGATCGTGCCCGGAGCTCTGACCCGCGGCGGTGCTGGTGGTTCTGATCTGTGATCGTGCTGGTAGTTGTGATCCGCGATCGTGCCGATGGTTCCAGCCCGCGATGGCGCCGGGCAGCGTGCCGCCGCTGCGGCGCCACCGCGTCATCCGGCGCCGCCGGGCTGGACGGCCGGCCCGCCATCCGGCCGCTCACCGGACCTGCTGCCGGCCAGGTCAGCGGGCCCGTTCTCGGCCAGGCCGGCTGATCTGCGGATGACCAGACGGCACGGCACGGTATGCACGCCATGCGTCGGCTCGTCGTTGATCGCTGCGAGCAAGTGCTCGGCCGCCGTCCGCCCGACGTCCTCCAGGCACATGTCGATGCTGGTGAGCGGCGGATCCGCGCCGGCAACCATGGGCTCCCAGTTGTCGAAGCCCACCAGCGCGATGTCATCAGGCACCCGGTGGCCGAGCAACCGCAGCGTCTCGGAGACGCCGCGGGCTATCTGGTCGCTGCCGCAGAAGATGGCCTGCACGTCCGGGGAACCCCGCAGCAGGATGCGAACCCCCTCGCGGCCCCACCGCTCGCTCCACTCGCCGTACAGGACATCATGCGGCGAGAACTGCACGCCGGCGCTGGCGACGGCCTCGCAGAAACCCCCCGCGCGCTTGCGCGCGGCCAGGAATCGCTCGGGACCGGTGATATGCCCGATCCGGGTCCGGCCATCGGCCAGCAGGTGCCTGGCCGCCATCATGCCGCCGCCATAGTCGTCGGGCAGGATCGCCGGCTCGTCGCTGTCGAGGGACTGCGTCATCGCGTAGACCACGGGGATTCCCAGCGTCCGGCCGATGCTCGGCCGCGGCTCGATCCGCCGGCCGGTCACGATCAGGCCGTCCACCCGGCGGCTCAGCAGCATCTCCAGGTACTGCCGCTCCCGGGCCGGGTCATCGCGGGTATCACACATGAAGACCGAAATCTGGCCCGCTCCCAGGGCGTCCTCGGCACCGAGCATGACCGGGATGCTGAACCGCCCGAAGCTATCCGTGGTGATGACGCCCACGGTGTAGGTTCTTCCTGCGAGCAGACCCCGGGCCAGGACATTCGGCGCGAAGTCCAGCTTGCGCGCCGCCGCGGCGACCCGGTCCCGGGTCTCCGGGCGCAGCTTTCCCTGACCGTTGAGTGCCTTCGAGGCAGTGCCGATCGAGACGCCGGCTTGCGCCGCGACGTCCCTGATGGTCGCCCGCTTCGGGTCAGCTTCCCTGCCAGGCAAACGGTTGCTCCCATCTAACGCCTCGGCCACCATCTTAATATCGTAATAAAAGAGAACCTGTACAGGCTTGACGGCAACATTCGCAGACTCTACCTTGCTGAGGAAAACCTATTCCTCCGATCGTGGCTTCCGGCAGCCAGGGTCACCCGGTCAGCAGCAGCGGAGTCGCGCACGTGGCTAATGCGGAGAGAGCAGTACCGGCCCGCGGTCCGGTACACCCGACGGCGTCGGCCGCCGTGGCCCACCGGCCGCTGGCCAGCACGGGCGCCGACGGCACGAGTGCGGCCGGGGATGATGCGGGCACGACGAGTGCGGTCGGGAGCGGTGTCCGGCTTACCAGCGGCCTGCTGTACGACTGGCAGCAGCGGAATCGCGCGGCGAGCCTTCCGCTGGCGCTGCGCCAGCTGCAGGCGGCGGGCAACCTCGACAACCTGCGGCTGGCTATCGCCGGGACCGGCGAGGGGTACCGCGGCCCGGCGTTCATGGACTCCGATATCTACAAGACGCTGGAGGCGATCGGCTGGGAGCTCGGTCACGCGGCAGATCCCGGGCTGGCCGCCTTCGCCGCCGAGGTCACGTCCCTGCTGGCGAAGGCGCAGCAGGCGGACGGATACCTGAACTCCTGCATCCAGGCCAGCGGAGCCCGGCGCTACGCCAGGCTTGAGTCGAGCCATGAACTGTACTGCGCGGGCCACCTGATCCAGGCCGCGGTCGCAACCAGCAGGACGTTCGATGATGGGCTGCTGGAGGTGGCCCGGCGCTTCGCCGATCACCTGGTGGACGTCTTCCTCGGCCAGGAAGCCGGGCTGGACGGTCACCCGATCATCGAGACGGCCCTGGTGGAGCTATACCGGCAGACCGGCACGCCCGGCTATCTCCAGCTGGCCACGCAGTTCATCAACCAGCGCGGCCACGGCATGATCGGCGACTCCGGCTTCGGCATCCGCTACCTGCAGGATCACCTGCCCGTCCGCGAGTCCCCGACCGAGGTCGGGCATGTCGTCCGGGCACTGTACCTGGAGAGCGGCGTCGTCGACGTGGCCGTCGAGACCGGCGACCCCGAACTGCTGGCCGCGTCGATCGCCCGCTGGGAGGACATGGTCGCCACCAAGACCGCGCTCACTGGCGGCAACGGGTCCCGGCATTCGGGCGAGGCATTCGGCGACGCCTTCGAGCTGCCGCCGGACCGCGCCTACAACGAGACCTGCGCCGCGATCGCGAGCTTCCAGTGGAGCTGGCGGCTGCTGCTCGCGACCGGCGACGCACGGTACGCGGACCTGATGGAGCGAGTGCTCTACAACGGCTTCGCCGCGGCATTGTCCGCGGACGGGCGGCGGTTCTTCTACGTCAACCCGCTGCAGCGGCGTGATGATCACTTCGAGGACGACGATCCGGGGCGCCGCCGGGAATGGTTCTCCTGCGCCTGCTGCCCGCCGAACATCATGCGGCTGATGGCGTCGCTTGAGCACTACATCGCGACCGTGGCCGGCGACGTGCTGTACCTGCACCAGCTAACCGGCTCGCAGGTCAGCGCGCGGCTGCCGGAGGGCGACTTCGCCCTGGACGTCGCCACCAGCTACCCCTGGACCGGCACCGCTGACCTCCGGGTGCGCCGTGCGCCCGGCGCCGAGTGCGGGCTGGCGGTGCGGATCCCGGGCTGGTGCCGCGATGCGTCCGTCAGCGTCAACGGCCAGCCGGTTGCCTCGGCCGCCGATGACCACGGTTACCTGATCGTGCGACGGTGCTGGCAGCCGGATGACGTGCTGTCCCTGTCGATGGACGTCAGGCCGCGCCTGACGTATCCGAACCGGCGGATTGACGCGTTGCGGGGCACCGTGGCGGTAGAACGGGGCCCGCTCACTTACTGCTTCGAGCAGGCCGACCAGCCCAGCGGGGTGAGTGTCGAAGATCTCGCGCTCAGCCCGGCGGGCGCTGGCGGCGAGAGCCCGGAGGGCGCCGGCGGCGGCTCCGCCGGCCCGGGCGCGGGCGGCCTCACCGAGCGCGAGGCCAGGCTGCCGGGCGTGGGCCCGACCGTGATCATCGAGGCGGCCGCGGTCCGGCTGCCGTCAGTCAGCCGCGGCGGACTGCCCTATGCCCCGCTGCCGGACGAGCCCGGCGGCGGTCCCGTAACGGCGGTTGCCGTCCCTTACTTCCAGTGGGACAACCGCGACGGCCAGGCCATGCGGGTCTGGATGCCATTGAGCCGGTCCGGCCAGCCGGCCACCAGGGATCACCCGGCCGCTGGCCGGGCCCCGCTGTCAGCAGAAGAAGCGTAAGACCCCTCACCGAGGAGGCTCATCGACATGCAAGGGCGTAACACCCGGGCGGCACCCGCCCGCGGTTCGAGCACTAGGCACGAAAGGCGGATGGCCATGAGACATGCCCACTCCAGATCGCTTGCGGTCATCGCGGCTGGCGCCGCCGCAGCGCTGGTGCTCGCGGCCTGCGGCGGGTCGTCGTCATCATCAGGGACCGGGCAGTCGGCCAAGACGTTCGGCGTGAACGCCACCGGCGTGGTGCATTTCTGGGCGAGGCAGGCCACTGACGGCCCGGCCAAGGCACTGACTGCCCAGTTCAACGCGACGCACAAGAACCTGAAGGTAGTGCTTCACCTCACCCCGCCCAACGATGACACCAGCCAGCTGGCGACGGCCATCCGGGCCGGCTCGGTGCCCGACGTCGTCGGGCTGAACGACATCGACGTGCCAGCCTTTGCCCGTGAGCACGCGCTGTTGAACATCACCAAGTACGTCAACGCGCTGCCGTACAAGAACCAGCTCAGCCCGGGCCACCTGAAGCTCGCCACCATCGGCAACCAGTACTACGGCGTGCCCTACCTGGCCGACCTCTCGGTCCTCTGGTACAACAAGGCCCTGTTCAAGAGGGCCGGGCTCAACCCGAACGCCCCGCCGACGAGCTACGCCCAGATTGTGTCGGATTCCGAGAAGATCAGTGCGCTCGGCCACGGCATCTCCGGATTCTCGTTCGCCGGCGACTGCCAGGGCTGCCTCGGGTTCGTGATGCTGCCTTCGCTGTGGGCGTCCGGCCAGCACCTCATTGTCGGGCCCCTCGGCACGCAGAAGGCCAACGTCGCTAACGACGCTCCGCTCAAGACGATGCTGGCCGACTACCACACGCTGTGGGCCAAGCACCTCGTGCCCGTGGCCGACCAGACCCAGAATGGCCTCACCTGGGGCAAGGACTTCGAAGCAGGCAAGGTCGGCATCCTACCTGGCGACTACGGATTCGCGGCCGCGATGACGAGCAAGCAGGATAAGGCCGATTTCGCCGACGCGCCGCTCCCCGCGGTCAACGGCGGCGGCTACAGCACCTTCGACGGCGGCGACAACTTCGTGATCCCGGCCGGCGCTCCGAATCCGTCCGGTGCCTGGGAGTTCGTCAAGTGGGCGCTTGAGCCGAAGCAGCAGGCCGAGTACCCGACGCTGGGCGACACGCCGGTCCGCAGCGACGTGCTGACGCCTGCCTTCGCGGCCAAGTTCCCCTACGACGCCGTGGCACTAAAGGCACTGGCCAAGGGATCGGTCGAGTACACGCTCGCTTACGACGCGGTATTCAACGAGCCAGGGTCGCCGTGGTTCAAGATGTTCGAGGATGCGGTCTACAACGGCAATCTCAGCGCCGGATTGCAGGAAGGCCAGTCCGGTGTCCAGAGCACACTGGACACCGTGAAGGGCTGACCGGACCTTGCGCCGCGCGTCCGGCCTGGCCGGGAGCCAGGCCGGACGCGGCGCAAGCGGGCGCAGGGCGCGACAAGCGGAGGAAGAGGACCGTTGGCACGGACAGAGGCGCCGGGCGCGATTCCGGCCAGAGCCACGCTGCTACGGCGAAGGGGCCGGCCTGCGTCGCCGCCCAGTGCGCGAGCCCGCAGGGACGCCCGGACCGGCCTGCTGCTGGTCTCGCCCGCGCTGCTGTTCGTCGGCGTTTTCGCCCTCTTCCCGCTCGGGTTCGGCATCTACATCTCGCTGACGAACTGGCCGCTCATCGGGGCGTATCACTTCATCGGCCTGTCGAACTACAGCGGGCTCATCCATAACACGGTGTTCATCCAGTCGATCGTGTTCACGCTGAAGTACACGGCGATCGTCACGGTCCCGATCTTCGTGCTCGGCTACGCCCTGGCGCTGTTCGTCCGGTCGAACCGGCGCGGTTCGTCGCTGTTCCGGACGATGATCTTCCTGCCCTACATCGTCGGGCTGGTGGCGGAGAGCTACATGGCGGTGGTGGAGCTGCAGCCCGGCTCGGGGACGGCGAACTTCGTGCTGTCGAAGCTCGGCCTGGCCAGCATCAATACCGCGTGGACCGTGCATACTGGGCTGGCGCTGACGGCGATCAGCGGTCTCGTTATCTGGTTCGCGGCCGGGCTGACCATGATGCTGCTGATGGCCGGAATGCAGGCGATCCCGACCGAACTCTACGAGGCGGCCCGGGTCGACGGGGCTTCCTGGTGGATGACCGAGCGGCGGATCACGATTCCGCTGCTGCGCAGGTCGATCGCGCTGAGCCTGATCATTTCGGTGGTGGGCTCGTTTCTGGCCTTTAATCAGTTCTTCATCATTACCGACGGCGGGCCGGGGACCAGCACGGTACCCGTCGTGATGTCGATCTATGACACCGCATTCCCGCAGACGGATGTGGGCCTGGCCAGCGCGATGTCGGTCGTGCTCGTCGTGGTCGTCGGGCTCATCACCTTTATTCAGTTCCACTTCCTCCAGGGGGAGGACGACTACTAATGGCATCCGTGCGCAGCCGCCGGGATCAGCGGGCCACGACCGGTCCCCGGCCGCCGTCCGGCCCGCCCGCCCGCGGCGCGTCCCGGAGCGGCCGCCGGGGCCGCGGCGGGCTGGCCGCTTTCCTGGTCGCGGGCGTGGCGATCAGCGCGGTGTTCGTCGTGCCGCTGCTCTGGGAGATCGTCCGCTCCCTGCAGCCCGAGTCCGCGATCGGCGCGCCGCTGTCCGGGGAGAGCTTCAGCCACCTGACGATCGCGAACTACCAGGCGCTGCTGACCGGCCAGGATGACATCATCCGCAACGTCGTGAACAGCCTGATCGTGGCCGTTCTCACCGCGCTGCTGACGGCCCTGGTGGCGACGCTCGCCGGGTATGGCTTCGCGCTCTTCAAGTTCCGCCTGTCGGGCCTCGCCTTCGGCCTCGTGCTGCTGGCGTTCATGATCCCGTTCCAGGCCGTGCTGACGCCGCTGTTCCTTGAGCTGCACTTCCTGCACCTGCTGAACAGCCTGATCGGCCTGGCGCTGTTCTACACCACGTTTAATCTGCCGGTCGGCGTCTACGTGATGCGGAACAGCTTCCTCCAGGTGCCCCGGGAGATCGTCGACGCCGCCCGGGTGGACGGGGCGTCGGTGACGCGGACGCTGGTGTCCGTGCTCCGGCCCCTGGTCCTGCCCGGGATCGCGACCGCCGCGCTGTTCGCGTTCCTGTTCTCGTGGACGGAACTCATCGGCGCGCTGAGTTTCATGACCAATGACAGCCTCTTCACCCTGCCGGTCGCGCTCAGCAACGTCGAGACGGGCACCTATGGCGCGGTCAACTTCGGGTTGCTGCTGGCCGGCGCCGTCATCGCGATGATTCCCTGCATCCTGGTCTACGTCGCGCTGCAGCGGTACTACGTGCGCGGGCTCATCTCCGGCGCGCTGAAAGGCTGATGACCAGCGGCGGACATGAGAACACCCCCGTCAGCGTTGATCGCGCTGGCGAGGGCGTTACCCGGTGCCGGTGCGTGGTCGCCTCTCGGCGAGTGGCGCGACGCGGTTCCAGCCGGACGGTATTCCGCGACGGCAGTGATCAGGCCCGGGGGACACATCACACCGACGGTGGAGTGAACGCACCCGGCCGCGGCCCTATTCCGGGTCGCGTCCGGCGAAGTTGGCGGCCTGACCCGGGTAGCGCCAGTCGCCCGGATGCCGGCGGCGGGGATAGTGTGAGCACCCAGGTCTGGGTGGTATGAGGAGTGGCTGCCGGTGCCTCGGGAAGAGTCAGTGATCGGATCCATCGGTGTCATCCTCATCGCCACGCGGGGCACCAAGGGCCCGGGAGAGGTACTGGTCAAGATCCGGGGCGGATCAGAGGCCTACATCGCCTGGTCGCCCGAGCCGATACCTAAGGGCGCCACGGTCCTGGTCATCGAATCCCGGGGGGCCAGGTCCGTCGATGTCAGCGAATGGACCGACCCGGTTGGTCCCTTTCCGGGAGAAGCCGGTGACCAGTGAGCCGGCCGGGCCAGTGACTAGCGAGCGAGCCGCGACTGGCGGGCAGTCAACCGGCCGGGGTTGGCAGGCAGCGATCCGGCCGGTCTGGTCAGCGGTGGACCTCATGGCGGCTAGCGGTGAACCTCGCGGGTCGGCCCGGCCGCGAATGTTATAGAGCTGGCACCAGCGCGATAGGCCAGAGTGACAACAATTGAGGGTGCCGGGCCAGAACCCGGCAATGCGCTTGGAGATGAGAGATGTTCGGATACCGCGTTCCAGCACCGGATGAGGCCATGCTGGTCTCCGGTGGGAGATATGGCCGCAACGGTGCGCCGTTCCGGGTCGTGACCGGCCATGGTGCTTTTATCGTGCCGTTTGTCCGGAAAACGAGATTCCTTACGCTGGCCATGTGCGAGGCCGAGGTCGCCGAGACCTGCGTCACCAAGCAGGGCATCTCGCTGAATGTCCGCTCGGTCATCGCGTTCAAGGTGGGCAACGATGAGGAGAGCATCGTCAATGCCGGGCAGCGGTTTCTGTCCGACCAGGACCAGATGTCCACGCTGACCGGCCGGATCTTTGCCGGGCACCTGCGCTCCATCATCGGCTCGATGACGGTCGAGGAGATCGTCACCGAGCGGCAGAAGCTGGCCAGTGAGGTGCTCGACGGCTCCAAGGCGGAGATGGTCAAGATCGGGCTGACCGTCGACTCGCTGCAGATCCAGTCGATCGACGACATGAACTCCGGCTACATCGACGCGATGGCCGCGCCGCATAACGCCGCGATCCAGCGGCAGGCGCAGATCGCCCAGGCGCAGGCTAACCAGGCCTCGGCCGAGGCGCAGCAGGAGTCACAGCGCAAGCAGGCCGAGTACGCCCGGCAGACCTCGGTGGTGCAGGCGCAGTACAAGGCGGAGATCGACAAAGCGCAGGCCGAGGCGGCCCAGGCCGGGCCGCTCGCGCAGGCGCAGGCCACCATGGGAGTGCTCGCCGCTCAGACGGAGCTGGCCCACCGGCAGGCTGAACTGCGCCAGCGCCAGCTCGTCGCCGAGGTGATCAGGCCGGCCGAGGCAGAGGCGGAGAAGGTGCGCATCCTCGCGCAGGCCGATGCCCAGCGAGTCAAGTTCCAGGCCGAGGCGGCGGCCTCGCATCAGCGGATAGCCCTGGACCGGATGCTGATCGAGCAACTCCCGCAGATCGTACGGGAGGCGGCCGGCGGCCTGGCGGGCGCGAACCTGAGCGTGCTGAACGGCGCGGACGGCCTCAGCGAGATCGCGGCCGGCCTCGTCGGCCAGGGCCTGACGATTCTCGAGTCGGTGAAGAAGAGCCTGAGCGGCTCGACGGACAAGGTCGGCACCTCCTATGAGCTCTCCGGCCGGGAGAATGAGATCTCCGGTCCGGCGAACGACAGTCAGGAGGCGGCCGGAACCCCCGGCGCGATCACGTAATTCCGGCGGCGTGCCTGGCCTCGGTGCTGCGTCCCGGCCAGGCACGCTGCGCCCCGGCCGGACCCCGGCGGGATCACGTAATTCCGGCGGCGTACCTGGCCTCGGCGCTGCGGCCCGGCGTGTCGCGGCCCGGGCGCCTGAGCGCATCCACGACTTACGGCCGCGCGTTCTGGCCCTACCTACGTCGTCTGGCCGCCCGGCCGCCTGGCGTCAGGCCTGCCCGGGCCCATCAAGATGCCGGCTATATGCCCTCTAAATATGATTACGTATTATTTTAATGTTGCGTGATCTTGTATTGGCAATCCTCATGAGATGAATGCATATCGTTTATGGCTGCGATATCAGATGAAATTCCGGCGACTAAATCAAGGTAAATGCGTACGATTTCCGTCGACAAATTCGTGTGCCAAAATAAACTCCCTGAATTTGCTGAATCTGTTCCCTGCGGCGCCACCACCCGCACGCTGTTCGTGGGCGACCGTGCCCAGGGCCTCGGCGGCGACTGCCGGATCGCCGGCAACTACTGCCCGTGGGTCGCGGCCAGCGACACCTTCATTTCGCACCCGCTGGCACTGACTGTTGACACTGGCAGTCACGGCCCGACCAACCAGCTGGGCGTCGACCGGGAGAACCCGAGTGGCGGGCTGGTGCAGGACTTCCAGCAGTTCACCACGGAGCCAGGGCCCGCTTTCTAAGGCCCCTCCGGCGCTGCCGTTTCAGCGGCCAGCCCGGGAGCTACCGGCCGCGTGCCGATAACACGTTTCGGACGCGAGCCCGGTAACGCAGAATCAACGGCATGACAACGCCGCACTGGCCGCTGACCGGCCTGCGACTGACCACGCCCCGGCCGACGACGGCATCGAGCGACTGGTCGTCCGGGGCCGCCCGGTGGTGAGTCGTCGGCTGCGCCTGGACCGGGCCGCCTGGGAGGCCCACCGGGCCATCCCGGTCGAGATAGGCGGCCTGCCGCCCTGCCTGGCCTACTTTGGATTAAACGCAGTAATCGGCGCCGGCCGCCCCCGCCTGGCCGAACGCCGCCCCGGCCGGTCCGCTATCGCCTGCGCAGCCCGATCAGCAGGCCTACCGGGGCGAGCGCCAGGCCGGCCAGTGCCCAGGCCAGCCCGAAGCGCTCGGCCAGGAACCCGACGGCCAGCGGCCCGGCCCCGCCCGCCAGCGCGGCCGCGCTGCTAAGCGTCACCGCCACTCCGCTGCGACCGGGCAGGCTGCCATACAGGCCGGCCTGCAGCACCGGATACCAGGGTGCGGTGGCGATGCTCAGCACGGCGAGGATCGCGAGCTTGGGCCAGAACCCGGGCACCAGCAGGAAGCCCGGGTACAGCACCGCCGCCGCGGCCGCGCTCGCGGTCAGGACCCGGCGCCCGGCTGTCCGCTCCAGCACCCGGACGAGGGTGATATCCCCGGCCAGCCCGGCCACCAGCCGGACCCCGACGCCGAGCGCCGCCTCGGCCGGCCTGGCGTGGACCACGTCGACCAGGTAGATCGCCAGGAAGCCGGTCAGTACGTCGAGCAGCAGGTCAGAGAGCTGCAGCAGGACGAGCCAGCGGAATACCCCGGGCTGCTGGAGGGCGGCCCGCACCCGCCGCACGGCGCCGGCCCGGTCAGCGTCGCCGTCTTCGCCGGCCGCGGGCGGCGACGACGGGCGCGGACCGCGGCCGGCCACGCCCAGCCAGGCCAGCACCGAGCAGGCGGCCAGCACGAGGTAAGCCGTCCGCCAGCTGCCCCCGGCGGCCAGCACCGCGATGAGCAGGAACGGGCCCGCCACCGCGCCCGCTGACCCGGCCAGATTCCAGCGCGCCATGTGCTGTTCCTGCCGCGCCGGATCGGCGTCCATCAGGCCGGACTGGGTCAGCCCGACGAACGCCCCGGAGGCCGGGAAGAAGGCCACCAAGGCGACGAGCAGCGCCGCGAACGAGCCCGCCGCGGCCGCGGCGGCCAGCGACGCGATGAACACCAGGCCGCCGGTCAGGACCGCTATCCGCTGCCGCCTGCCATGCCCGGCCAGTACACCAATAGGGAGTTCCAGCAGGCTCCCGAGCAGCAGCGGAACCGACGCGAGCAAGCCAATCTGCCCGTAGCTCAGCGCCAGTGCGTGCCGGATGAGCGGCATCGCCGCGCCCTGGGTACCGCCGACCAGCTCATCGACAAGCTCGACGGCGAGCGCCGCCGCGAGTACCGACGCCCCGACCAGCGCAGACCGTCGCGCTCGCGCTGGCCCGTCGGCTGCATTCAGGCGTGTCACGTGTTGTCCTTCCTCGTCTCACCGGCCAGGTCAGATGAGGAAGGCGGCCCACGTGCCGCGGAGCTAGGTCACAGTCAAAGGAATCCCATGGCAGCGATGTTACGGGACGGCCCGGCCGCCCGTCTCGTCCCTCACGTCCGGGTGATCGTCGCCAGCCAGGAGAGCGCACCGCCGGGATCCAGGGTGATCTCGAAGGTGGCGGCCTCGATCTTCTCGACCCGCCAGCCATCGGCGAAACTGGCCCGGATCTCGTCCTGGCTGACCCGGCGGGGACCCCAGTCGCCGGGCTGCTGATCGGTGAAGCACAGCAGGAAGTAATGGCCTCTCGGCGCGACCGCGGCCCGCAGGCTGTGCACCAGCCGGGCCCGATCGTCGTCCTCGAAGGTGTGGAAGAGCCCGCTGTCGATGACCGTGTCGTACTGCTCGCCCAGCCCGCCCAGGTCCAGCGCGTCCCAGACCAGGAAGCGGACATCGAGTCCGCGCTCGGCCGCCTTGCGCCTGGCCAGGCCGATAGCCGCCGGCGCCGCGTCGATGCCCGTGGCCCGAAGCCCCAGGCCCGCGCACATGAGCGCGTGCTCGCCCGTCCCGCAGCCCGCATCGAGCACGCGTCCCGTCAGCTGGCCGGACTCGGCCAGCCGCAAGAACGCGGGCTGCGGGTGCCCGATATCCCACGGTGGCGTGCCCGCGTAGGAGGAATCGAAGTCCCTGACCGTCCGGGGGCTCCTGGACAGGCTCGGCCGGGCTTCCTCCGATGGCTCGCTCATCGCATCTCGCTCATAGCATTTTGTAGCACGGGCCGCCCGCCGGCCTGGCTGTTGCTGCCTCGCCGCGCTGCGGCCGGGGCCTATGCCCGGCCCGCCCGGGGAAGAGGACATGGCTGACGCAAGCGTGGAGCGATTCGAGTCCCTGCTGGCCCCGCGCGGCCGGGAGCTACTCGATCATCTCGCCACCGAGGCGGCCGCCGCGGACACGCCGCTGCGGCTGGGCACGGTGCTGCGTTCGCGTTACCCGGCCGATCTCGTGGCCGAAGCGCTGGCCCAGCATGAGCTGCGGCTGCTGGCGCGAGCCAAGTTCAGCCGGGCCATGGAGATGTTCTTCACCCGGCCCGGCCTGGAGCAAGCGTCCTCGGAGGTAGTGGCGCGGCACCGGGCGGCCCGCTACCGCGCCGCGGGCCGGGTCGCGGACCTGTGCTGCGGGATCGGCGGCGACCTCATCGTCCTAGCCGAGGCCCCCTGCATGCCGGCCGACGATCCCCGGGTACGGGCCGGGGATCTCCGCGCGTCGGCCGAGGACCACCGGGTGCCGGGCGAGGATCTCCGCGGGCCGGCCGGGAGCCGTCAGGTGCTCGCCGTTGACCGCGACCCGCTGCAGTTGCGCGTCGCCCGGGCCAATGCCGAGGTCTGCGGCGTCGCCGGGAACCTGACACCGGTGCAGGGCGACGTCCGGGAGGTCAGCCTGGCCGGCCTGGACGCGATCTTCGTCGATCCCGCCCGGCGGGCCGGCGGCCGGCGGCTCCGGGCCGGCCAGAGCGAACCACCGCTGGCGTGGTGCCTCGGCCTGGCTGAGCGGGTCGAGGCGGTCGGCATCAAGGCCGCGCCCGGCCTGCCGCATGAGGCGGTGCCGCCCGGCTGGGAGCTGGAGTTCATCGCCATCGGCCGCGCGCTGAAAGAGGCGGTCGCCTGGTCTCCGGCGCTCGCGACGGCCCCCAGGCCGGCCGCCGGAGCCGGCCGCGCCACCCGCGCCACCCTCCTGCCCGGCGGTCACACCCTGGTTCCCGAGCCCGGGCCGCCGGTGGAGGTCCGGATGCCCGGCGAGTTCCTGCTCGACCCCAACCCGGCCGTCACCCGCGCCAGCCTGGTGGCGGAACTGGCGCGCGGGCTAGGCGCCTGGAAGATCGATGATCAGATCGCCTTCCTGTCCGCTGACGTGCCGCTGCGTACCCCGTTCGGGCGAGGGCTGCGGGTCATCGACTCCGCCCCGTGGAACCAGAAGCAGCTCCCGGCCCGGCTGCGCGCACTCGATATCGGCGCGGTCGACATCCGGCGCCGCGGACTGGCCGGCGATGTGGACCAGTTGCACCGGCGCCTCAAGCTTTCCGGATCCCGCCGGGCGACCCTGGTGATGACCCGGGTCCAGGACCGGCCCTGGGCCCTGATCTGCGTGGACGCCGACCAGCCATGAACCTCTCCAGCCCCGCCAATGCGCCCCAGCCCGCCCGGCCGGCCGGTGTGCGGGGAGCATTCCTCCTGATCGATGGCGCCTTGCTGTTGCCCTGGCAACACCAATCGACCATATCCACCATGCGGAACGCAATTCCGAGGTTGCCAGAAAGCGACAGCAGGTCGCGGCGCCGCCAGGCATGCGGCAGCCAGAGATACGGTGCCGGGGAGGGGGATTGTCAATGGCCGAGGTGAAGGTTCGCGGAATCCAGCCGGGTGACGGAGCGGGTTGTGCCCGGGCCTGGCTCGATGCGGCCCGTTATTACGTCGAGCTGGACCCGGCGAACTTCCAGCTGCCCGCGGAGGCAGGCCTGGCCGGCTGGTTCGAGCAGGACCACGCCGACGGCAGCCAGACCGTGCTGCGGCTGGTCGCCACCGTCGACGAGCAGGTAGCCGGATTCGTGGTGGCGGTATTTGAGCCTCCGGTACCCGGTGCGCAGTGGCAGCTGACCCGCGCGGCAGCCAGCCCGCGCGTCTACGTCAACGCGCTGATGGTGGCCGAAAGGTACCGGCGGGCCGGCGTGGGCACGGCCCTGATGGCGGCCGTCGAGCAGTGGGGACGATCCGGCGGCGCGGTTCTGGTCGCCCTGGATACCAACCTGCGCAGCCCGCTGTCGGTGCCCTTCTACGAGGACCGGATGGGCTACGCGCGGCACGGGGTGATCTTCCGTAAGTACCTCGCCTGACGGCGGCCTCCGGCCTGCCGCCGGCATAATTCGCGGTCGGCGGGTGCGGCCGGACGTAACTCGAAGGAGATCACGTCACGTCCGAGTCCGTCAGATGGCTCCCGTCTCCGATCGCGCGGGCCTCGCACAGCCACCGCCCGAACTCCTCGTCCAGCTCGGAGAGGGAGGTGACGGCGTAACGGTGGAAGTACAGGCGTTTGGTCAGCATCTCGACCTTGCGGAACCGGCGATCGGCGACGCTGCGCGCGAGATTGATATGCCCGTCCAGCCCCTGCTTGCTGGCGCGGACGGAGGCGAAGATCCGGCGGGTTCCGCGCAGGACGACGCGTCCGTTCTGCAGCTCGAAGGTGACCGGCCCGCAGGCCCGGGCCATCTCGATGAAGCGCAGGAACATCTCAGCGCTCGCGGCCGGCTGGCCAGCGAGGTACGGGCCGAAGTCGGCGTCGCCGGATGCCACTTCCCAGCGGCCGTCGCGCATCTCGTCCCCCCGTCAGCAGCGCCGGGCAGGCCCGCCGCCAGCGTGGCAACGGCGAGTACCGGTGTCAAGCGGCCCATGGCGGCCGTACCGGAGTGCTCGATGCCGGATCCAGGGCCTGGCCCGGGATATGTCCTGGCCGAATCCGGCGGAAGCCAGCCTATGGTCGGGCCCGGCGCAGGCTGCCGGCGGCCAGGGGCACGAGCGCGACCGTCAGCAATGCCGAGATGATCATGGCGTTCCTGGCCCCCGCGGCGCTGACCAGCGGCCCGGCCAGGGCGAGGCCGACCGGCGCGGCGAGCACGGCGCCCGCCGCCCACAGGGTGATGACCGGCTGCTGCTCATCGGGCGTCAGCATGGACTGAACGTAGGTATAGGCGATCGGCGTGAACGGCGCGTAGATGAGCCCGCCGAGAAAGAACGCCCCCACCGCGAAGATCACGGCCGGCGAGAACGCGAGCAGCAGCACCGCCGCGGCCCACGCCCCGATGATCGTGACCAGCACGCGCTGCCTCCGGACCCGGCGCAGCAGCAACGTGCCCATCCCGCCGAGCAGCGCCCCGGCCCCGAACCCGGACCAGATCAGGCCGAGCGCCGTTCCGCTGCCGTGCAACTGCCCGTGCACCAGCAGCGGCAGCGCGACCTCGACCGGCATGTAGAACAGGTTGAAGCAGAACACCACCACGAACAGCCGCGCCGCGGGCGGGACGGCACGCATGATGCGCAGGCCGGACTCCGGAGCAAAACGACCGCGCGCCGGCCGGGACGTGGCGGAGACCGCGAAGCAGACGGCGCCGAGCATCGGCACGAAGGTGAGCCCGTCGACGATCAGCGCCACGCCCGGGCTGGCCGCCGTCGCCACGATGCCGCCGAGGACCGGGCCCACCGCGTAGGCGGCCACGCTGCTGCTCGTCCCCAGCAGCCCGTTGACCGCGAACTGGCCAGCGGCGCCGGTCATCCCGGTGGCCAGCAGCCGCCGGCTGCTGTTCGAGGCGATCTGGAAGACCGATCCGGCCAGCAGCCCGCCCACCAGCATCCACAAGGTGAGCGTCCCGGTCACCGCGAGCGTGCCGAGCAGGATAAACGTGGCACTCCGCAGCATGCTGTCCCAGATGAGCAGTGCCCGCGGCGGGATCCGCAGCCGGGACAGGCCCAGCGTCAGGGCCAGCACGCTGGCCAGGATGTACGGCGACGCCTGGACCAGCGCGATGGCCAGTCCGGCCGGAATTCCGCCGCGGATCTGCAGGGTCAGCAGCGGCAGGGCACTGATGATCATGCCGTTACCGGCGCTGGAGATCAGGTTGCCGGCCAGCAGCGCACCCAGCCGGCCGCTGCGCAGTGCGCGCCAGTACGACCACTCCCCGGCATCACCCGCCGCCGCTGCCATCGGCCCATCGTCGTACCTCATGTGCACTGGAGGTCAACCTGCCCGGGCCGCGACGGCACTCCCGCGGGGCGGGCCGCCTGGCCGGGCGACCGGCGCCGGACCATCGTCGTACCTCACGTGCGCTGGAGGTCAACCTGCCCGGGCCGGGATGGCACTCCCGCGGGGCGGGGTCGCCGGGCCGGGCGACCGACGCCGGGCCATCCGTTAAAAATTATCGGCAGCCCGCTGCCGGCCGGCGATGCTCCGGCTGGTGCCTACACTGCTCGCGGAACTGATCACGGATGCCTGGCGCGGCCAGGCGCCGCGGGCGCTGGCGGATTCCCTCGGACCGCATCCCACTGGCTCAGGCCGGGCCCCGCGCTGAGCTTGCCGCAGCGGCGCGGAAGGTTCTCTCCGCTACGGCAGGATGTGGCTGGTACCCACGGTCGGCGAAAGGACGCGTTGCATGAGCGAGGAGACACCGGAACTGACCGCGGAGCTCATCGTGGACCGGGCCACGGCGCTGCAGCCGGTGATCTCACCGGACGGGCGCTGGGTCGCCTACGTGGTCGCCCCGGTCGGCCGGCGGGGGGAGCGCCGTCTCAGCGCGCTCTGGGTCGCCGCCGCGGACGGGAGCGCACCGGCGCGGCAGCTGACCGCCGGTACGGCGGCGGACTCCGGCCCGCGCTGGGCACCGGACTCGGCGTCGCTGTTCTTCCGGTCGGACCGGGCCGGCTCCGTCCAGCTGCACGGGATCCCGCTTGACGGCGGCGAGGCCCAGGCTCTGACCAGCTGGCGTGGCGCGATCTCCGATGCCTGCCCGCTCGCGGGCGCCCGGCTGGCGGCCGTGGTCGCGACGGACGAGCCGACCGAGCAGGAGGAGCGCAGGCGCGCCGAATTCGACGACGCGTTCGTCTGGGGAGAACAGTTCCCCCGCGAGCGGCTGCGGCTGCTCGATCTGGCCACCCGGGAGCTGCGCGTGGTGGACGGGCTCGGCGACCGGCACGTGGCCGAGGTGACGCAGCGGCCGGACGGCGGCCCGCTGGCGGTGATCAGCTGGGTCTCGCCGGAGATCGATCCCGGCATGTCTACTAACGAGCTGCACGTGATCGATCCGGAGACCGGCGCGGTCCGCGATCTCGGCCAGATCGCAGCGGAGGCGCACTCGCTGGCCTGGTGGAATGCCGATGGCGGCTGGCACCTGAGCTACCTGGCGATGCCCGGGCCGAATGGCGGCTTTGCCGTCTTCGACGTCCCGGTGCCCGCTGCCGGTGCCGCCGGGAAGCAGGTCAATCTGACCGAGGGCATGACCGTCTGCCCGCTCGGCCTGGCGCAGGTATCGGCCGGCCCGCCGCTGGCGCTGTTCGCCGACGGGCTCGATACCGCGATCTACCGGCTCGACGCCGGCCTGCGGCGCTTCGACCGGGTGTCGGTTCTGGCCGGCGACGCCGCCTCGCTGACCGTGAGCCGCTCGGGTGAGCGGGTCGCCGTGCTGGTGACCACGTCGTACGAGCCGGCCGACGTTCAGGCCGGGCCGCCCGGCGGCCGGCTCGTCCGGGTCAGCGACACCAGCCCGGAGCTGCGCCAGATCAGCTGGGGGACTCAGGAGCGCCTCTCCTACACCGCGTCCGACGGACTCGGCCTGGACGGCCTGCTGATCCTGCCGCCTGGCCGGCGCCGGACGGACGGCCCGTTTCCGCTGGTCACGATGGTGCACGGCGGTCCCTACTATCGGTGGTCCGACCGGCTCATGCTGCACGCGCACGCCCCGGGGCAGTGGCTGGCCGCCGCGGGTTACGCGGTGTTCCTGCCCAACCCGCGGGGCGGGCAGGGCCATGGCAACGACTTCGCCGCGACGATCACCGGCTCGATCGGCGGCGAAGAGTGGACCGACATCGTCAGCGGGATCGACCTGCTGATCGCGGACGGGGTCGCGGACTCCGGCCGGCTCGGGATCGAGGGAGGCAGCCACGGCGGGTTCATGACCGCGTGGGCGATCGGGCAGACCGGCCGGTTCGGGGCCGCGCTGATGAGCGCCGGGATCAGCGACTGGGGGATGCTCGTCGCGACCGGCGAAAATGGCACCCTGGAGGCAGAGTACGGCGGCAGCTGCGGCTGGGAGGGCACCGGCCCGCACCCGCACGACCAGGTCAGCCCGATCTCGTTCGCCTCGAAGGTCCGTACCCCGGTGCTGATCGTGCACGGCGAGGATGACACGAACGTGCCGCTCGGCCAGGCCATCTACTTCCACCGCGCGCTCAGCTGGTTCGGGGCCGAGCATGAGCTTGTCGTCTACCCGAGGGAGGGTCACGGGCTGGCGGAACGCAATCATCAGCTCGACCTGCTCCGGCGGGCCCGCGCGTGGTTCGACCGGTGGCTCGCTGATCCGGCGGAAGGGCAAGCATGATGACGCCCGTGCGGATCGCGCCTGCGGTCGAAGCTGACCTGCCCGGAATCGTGGAGATCTTCAACTACACGGCGGCGAACTCGATCGCCAACTTCGGCACCCGGCCGGTCAGCGTGGCTGACCGGCGCGATTGGTTCGGGCAGTTCTCCCCGGCCGGCTGCTACCGGCTCTTCGTGGCCCGGCGTGACGGCCAGGTCATGGGCTACGCCGGCAGCCAGCGCTACCGGCGGCACGAGGCCTTCTCGGAAACCATCGAAGTCACCATCGCGCTGCAGGCCGGCTGCCGGGGGCAGGGCGCTGGGACCGCGCTCTACCGCGAGCTGTTCAGCTGCCTGGCGGGCGAGAAGATTCATGTCGCCCTGGCCGGCATCGCCCTGCCCAACGACGCGTCGGTCGCGTTGCACCGGAAGTTCGGCTTTACCGAGGTGGGCACGTTCTGCGAGTACGCGGTTAAGGATGGTCAGTACATCAGCTCGCTATGGATGCAGCGCCTGGCCGTGCCCGCGTAGTGACGGAGGTCTTCGGCCTGCCGTTGGCGGATACCGGCCGGTGACGCCCTCGCCTCCGGGCGCGGATGCCAGAATCGAATCATGTTGCGACAGTTTCGCCAGGTCGACGTCTTTACCTCAACTCCCTATCGGGGCAACGCGCTCGCCGTCGTGTTCGGCGCGGACGGGCTGACGACTGAGCAGATGCAGCGCTTCGCTAACTGGACGAACCTGTCTGAGACCACGTTCCTGCTGGTGCCTGACGATGACAGCGCGGACTACCAGGTGCGGATCTTCACGGCCAGCCGGGAGCTGCCATTCGCCGGGCACCCGACGCTTGGCACGTGTCACGCCTGGCTGGAGGCTGGCGGCCAGCCCCGCCGGGCCGGCGTTGTGGTGCAGCAGTGCGAAGCAGGCCTGATCACGATCCGCCAGGATGACGGCGGGCTGGCCTTCGCCGCGCCCCCGCTGTTGCGCAGCGGCCCGGTGGACGAGCCGCTGGCGCAGCGCATCGCTGACATCCTCCGGATCGGCCGCGAGGAAATCGTCGACCTGCAGTGGGCGGACAACGGACCCGGCTGGATCGCCGTGCTGCTGGCCAGCGCCGACGCCGTGCTCGCGCTCCGGCCCGGCGCGACCGACCTCGAGATCGGCGTCGCCGGGCCGCACCCGCCCGGCGGACCGGCCGCGTTCGAGGTGCGGGCCTTCACCGCCAGCGACGGCGGCACGGCCGAGGATCCGGTCACGGGCAGCCTTAACGCCTCGCTGGCGCAGTGGCTGCTGGCCACCGGCCGCGCGCAGGCCCCGTACCTGGCCCGGCAGGGCACCGTCCTCGGCCGGAACGGGCAGGTGCGCATCACCAGCGGCCCCGACGGCGCGGTCTGGGTCGGCGGCTCGACCGTTACCTGCATCTCCGGCACCGTCGATCTCTAGCGGCCCGCGCTAGTTGGACTTCGAGGGCGGCCGGACGATCTCTGAGCGGATGCCGCATGGCTACACGAACCGCACCACTCGTGCCGGGTTCACGGTGATCAAGGGCTATCAGGGGCCTGACGCCGTCGACCGGTGCGCGCTTGAGGCTGCGGTGCTGCGCGGGCTTGCGGGCCGCCTGCCCATTCCCAGGGTCGTAGACGCCGGTGCCGATTGGCTGTGCATGGCCTTCATGGTCGGTGTCCACGGTCAGGACCTGATCGAGGCTGGCCTGGCTGAACACGTCCTGCGGGCGTGCGGGCAGATGCTCAGGCGCATCCACTCGATTGATCCCGCGCTAGTCATTGCTGGCGGTCCGGGCCAGGCTCCTAGTGTCCTGGTCCACGGCGACTATGGGCCGAATAATGTCCTGCTCGACCCGGCTGCCGATGCGATCACAGCTGTCCTGGACTGGGAATGGGCCCACCTCGGACATCCAGTCGAGGACCTGGCCTGGTGCGAGTGGATCGTCCGCATGCATCACCCTGAGCACGCCTCGGCCCTGGACGGGCTCTTCGACGCGTACGGCTCTGCTCCTGCCTGGGCATCACGCCAGCAGGCCATGCTCGCGCGATGCCGCGCCATGCTTCGCCGGTGCGAGCGATGGCAGCCGAAGGGGGATGGCGTCCGGCTGTGGCGGGATCGTCTATGCCGCACCGAGTCGTGGACCGAATGAGGCGAGGCCTCATCACCGCCGCGGCGGGGGTCAGGCTAGCGTGCGGGAATGACTTCTGGCATCGGGCAAGTTCCGGCATCCCCGCCGTGGCACGTGACCTCGGGCGAGCAGGACCCCGATGCGGTCGACCGGCTGCTGCGCTCGCTGCCTGATTGGTTCGGAATCGAGTCCGCGATCATCGAGTACGTCGAGATGGCCCGCGAGCTGCCCACCTACCTGGCGTGGCCTAGTGCTGCGCCGCAGGCCCGGGTGGGGAAGCGCGCGCCGGTGGGGGTGCTACTGGCGGCTCGCCATTTCCCCGGCGCAGCCGAGATTTACCTGATGGCCGTGGAGCCCGCCACGCATCGCCGCGGTGTCGGCCGGGGTCTGGTCGAAGCCCTGGAGGCCGATCTGATCGCCGACGGGGTTGAGCTGCTCCAGGTCAAGACCCTCGGTCCGTCCCGGCCTGACGCTGGCTACGACCGGACGCGGCAGTTCTACGCGGCCATGGGCTTCCGGCCGCTGGAGGAGATTCACGGCCTATGGCCCGAAAACCCGTGCCTGATAATGGTCAAGCTCCTCCAGCAGCCCAGCTAGCAAAGGACGAACTCCTGCAGTCAGCTTTGAAGTCGCCCCTGGGTCTGCCGTTCATCCGCTGATGGGTGAACGACCGGATGGTCAAACCTCCAGGAGTCCAAGCTCGCGGGATAGGGCGACCGCCTGGCTGCGGGAGGAGGCCCCCAGCTTCCGGTAGATCGACGACGCCTGCGACTTGATGGTGTGCGGGGACAGCGAGAATTCCCCGGCGATCTCCGGAAGCGACAGGTGGGTGGAGAGCAGCGGCAGCAGGCGCAGTTCGGCACCGGTCAGCGCCGATGCTCCGGGTGCACTTGAATCGCGCTCGTTCGCGTGCCGGGCCTGGCCGGTCGGAGGTATGGTCGCCGCCTTCCCGGCCTCGATGCGATGCACGTGGTCCCGGGCATGACGAGCCCGGAGCACGTCCATCAGCCAGTCAGTCCGAGTCCGAGGTGTCGTTCATACTCCGCCAGGCCCGCCTCCAGCGTGCGGGGCCCGCGCAGGCGCCGGAGCCGGGGTATGACCTCGCCGTAATCCAGGTATTGATGGTCGCCGCAGTCGGGGCAGATGACCTCGAACGCGTCGGTGTAGCCGCCTTCGATCCGGCCGTCCACGATCCGGACCGGCTGGCGCCGCAGCCTCGCGTTAAGACCGTGACCGGGCTGGCCCGCGGGAGGGACCGCCGGGGTGTCCGTGCCTGGCCGCGTGCCGCGGGCGCTGCGCGGTGACCTGGCCGGATGGGCAGCCTTCCCGGTACTGGTCACGGCATTCATGGCTGCTCCTGCTCACTGTGCCGGGTGAGTTCTCTGCGGCTGCCAGGGGCTAGGGCAGTACCAATTTCCTTTCTATCAGCAGGGACCTTTCGGGCAAGAATTTCACCTGGTAAAGATTCGGTAATGAGAAGATGAAGGCGTCCATTGTTCTTCTAGGTGAGGCTATCGCTACCCCGAGTGACGTTTTCGCGCGCTTTATCCGCCGGTAATGCCAGGCTAAGCACCCGCGCGTCGGCCTGTTCCGCTTGTCCCTGCGCCCGCTTCGAAGTGCCCGTCGACCGGGCTGCCGGTGTCGCCGCACTGCTGGCAGAGCACCTCTGTGGCCCCCAAGGCGCGGCCTGAAGTTACGTCACGCAGACGATGCTTTGCCGTCGACTGTTAGACGGCAAGCATTTACCGAAACACCCAGCCTTCAGTGACTGCGATTCCGAATGACTCAGCCGTGCCCATATTTGTCGTGCTGGCCCTCGTCCTCCTCGTAGCTGCCGGGTGAGCCGGGGGACCGTGCTAGCCCCACCTCAGGTTCGGGTATCCGCACGGTGGATGTCCTGTTCGCGGGCGGCGAGCATTGAGATACAGGTGACCGGGGTGGCCCGGTACCGCAGCTCCCAGGAGGCATTCCGATGTTCCCGCCGAATGACAAGACCGCTTCCTCGCGATCTGCCCTCATGAGATTTCTGGTCAGGTCACGCGAATACCGCTACCCCCATGTGTGGGTTCGTGTGCGCGTTGCCTGTGGCGTCTTCAACGTCGCCCTGGCCGTGCTCCTGCTCACTTCCGGCCCCTGGCTGGGCCCGCTCGCCTGGTTGGGCGTGCTGCCGCTGGCGGGGGCGGCGCTGATCTTCTGGACCGCCTACCGTCTGCAGGCCAGTGTCCAGACCTAGCTTGGAAGCATCTCCCCGTAACGGGGACCGAGCAACCCCCGGCCCGCTTGGGGAGATGCTTCATGCTCGTGGCGCGAGCTTGCGGCGGATACTAAAGGAGCGAGGAGCGCGATGGACAGGTGCGCCAGCCCGGCGATTGATCAGCGGTCCAGCCCTCCTGTGCCAGCGCGAGGCGGCATATTCACTCTTGATACCAATTCCTCCCAGGCTTCGCGGGCCCGGCGAGCATTGAGATGTGGGTGACCCGAATGGCCAAGGCATCCCAGGTCGCTGACGGCATCTCGACATACGCGCCGAGTGACGACAGTGCTCCCTCGGAACCTCTGATCATGAGAATTCTGCTGCGGCCCGCCGCATATCGCCACCCCAAGGCCTGGGGCCGCGCGTGCTTGGCCGTCAGTCTCTGGTTGTTCATCCTTGGCGTCATCCTGTGCTCTTACGGCTTCTGGTGGGGCGCGGCGCTGATAGCGGTGGGAGCGCTGGAACTCTGGATCGCCTACCGGCTGCTCGTTGCTCCGCTGCCGCAGCGGGTTCGTGATCTGGAGCAGTCCCGGGCGCATTTGGTGGACCAGTCGGCCGCCAGGCTGCGCCGGATCGAGCGGGACCTTCACGACGGCGCGCAGGCGCAGCTGGTTGCTGTCACCATGAAGCTGGGGCTGGCCGCCAAGAAGCTCGGCGGCATGGTCGACGGGACCGGGCAGACCGACCTGGACCGGGTCCTGGAGCTGGTCGCCGCTGCCCACCGCGGGGTCAAGGAGGCCATCACCGAGCTGCGTGACCTAGCCCGCGGCATTCACCCCTCAGTGCTCGACCAGGGCCTGGGCGTCGCACTCACCACCCTGGCCGCGCGCAGCGACCTGCCCGTCGACCTCGTTATCGACCTGCCCGAGCGCCCGTCGGCCGCGATCGAGACCATCGCCTACTTCTGCGCAGCCGAGCTGCTCACCAACGTGACCAAGCACAGCGGCGCCCGGCATGCCAGGCTGGAGGCGGTCCATGTGCCTGGCCTGCTGCGGATGCGGGTCAGCGATGATGGCACCGGCGGCGCCGGAGTCGTCGCCCGCGGCGGCCTGGCCGGGCTCACTGAGCGGGTCCGGACCGTGGACGGCAAGCTGGGCATCAGCAGTCCGCCCGGAGGCCCCACCGCGGTCACCGTCGAGCTGCCGTCCCACGCCTGACCGAACCGGAGCCCCCATGCGGATCGTGATCGCCGAAGACTCGGCCGTAGTGCGAGCGGGCCTGGCCGAAATCCTGACCGACAGCGGCCACCAAGTGGCGGCCGCCGTTGGTAACGCCGACGATCTGCTAGCGGCGGTGGACGAGCACCACCCAGACGCCGCCGTGGTGGACGTGCGGATGCCGCCCGGCTACACCGACGAGGGCCTGCGCGCCGCGATCGCCATCCGCCGCGACCACCCCAAGACCGGGGTGCTGGTGTTCTCTCAGTACATCGAGACCCGCTACGCGGCTGACCTGCTCGGCGCGGCGTCGGGCGGCGGTGCAGCGGGGGTCGGGTACCTGCTCAAGGACCGGGTCGGCGACGTCGAGGAGTTCGTCGAGGCGCTGAGCCGGGTGGCCGCCGGCGGCACCGCCCTCGACCCGGAGGTCGTCACGCAACTGCTCGGCGCCAGCCGCCGCAACGACGGGCTCGGCACGCTCACGACCAGGGAACGCGAGGTGCTGGCGCTGATGGCCGAAGGCCGCTCCAACGCCGCGATCGCCGCGATCCTGGTGGTTTCCGAGCGGTCCGTCGAAAAGCACGTGGGGAACATCTTCAGCAAGCTCGGCCTGCCCCCCTCAGACGCCGACCACCGCCGGGTACTCGCCGTCCTCCGCTACCTGGAGTCCTGACCGGCCACATTGCCCACACCATTCGCAAAATGTCTGCGGGATCTGGGTCGCTGCGCGGTGGCAGGAACGGTCGCCGGCCGACTTGAGCGGCTGGCCTGATCGATGCAGATGGGCCTAGGGTCGATGCTGGCATTTGCGAATGCGCGTTCCGCGAAGGGGCGGTGCTGGTGTCGAGCAAGTCGCAGGCTGGGTCAGCGTCAACGGGGGTGCAGCAGGCGTATGACCTGATGATGCGTGAGCAGGTAGCGCCCGCGCTCCGGGAGTTGGGGTATGCCCGGCCTGGGCATCGCAGCCCGTCACGGGCCAGCCCGTCAAGATCATCACCGAGACCTGATCGAACGGTACCGATTCCTTTCGCCGGGCGGCCAGGTCTACCTGATTGACGGCCTTGGCAGGCGAGAGAATCAGGAGCGAGCACGTGACCGAACTGGATAGAGCCCTGAGCAGCACCCTGGCAGTCCTTCAGAAAGTGCAGCCCGGCGACCTGGATGCACCCACGCCGTGTGCATCCTGGGACGTTCGCGCGCTGATCAACCACTTCACCGACACGGCCCGCTGGTGGGCCGGTGTCGTCAGCGGCACTAGCGAGCCCACCGACGCGGACTACACGGCCGGTGATTTCGTCGCCGCCTACGAGGAGAGCGCCCGGATGGCGGCGGCGGCGTTCGAGGCCGATGGCGTGCTCGGCCGGATGATCCGGCTGCCGTTCGGCGAGTTCCCGGGCGCTGCCGTGCGGAGCATGGCAGCCCTCGATCAGTTCGCTCACGGCTGGGACCTGGCCCGCGCTATCGGCTACCCGAGCGACCTGGACCCCGAGCTGGCGACCGGGCTGCTCGCCTCGGCACGGCTGGCGATCACCGACGGTTTCCGCGGGCCGGACGGGCAGGCCCCGTTCGGGCCCGTCGCGCCCGCGCCGGCCGGGGCCGGGCCCGCGGACCAGCTCGCCGCCTACCTCGGCCGGCCGGTGTGACTGATGCCGGATAGCGCGGCGTTCGGCCGGGACACGGAGCCGTTCCGGCGCGAGCTGTTCGCGCACTGCTATCGGATGCTCGGCTCGGTAGCGGACGCCGAGGACCTGGTCCAGGAGACCTACCTGCGCGCGTGGCGCTCGTACGACAGTTTCGAGGGCCGGTCCTCGGTGCGCACGTGGCTGTACCAGATCGCCACCAATGCGTGCCTCACGGCGCTGTCCCGTCGCGATCGCCGGGTGCTGCCGTCGGGACTATACGATGCGGAGCCGGATCCGGCGGTATGGCCCGAGGACGCCGGACCGGCCGTCGCGTGGCTCGACCCGGTCCCGGACACGCTGGCGATCCCGGAGGCGGCCGACCCGGCGGTCATCGTCACCGCCCGCGAGAGCCTGCGGCTGGCACTCATCGCGAGCCTGCAGTATCTGCCGCCCCGGCAGCGCGCCGTGCTCGTCCTGCGCGACGTGCTCGAGTTTCCCGCCGCGCAGGTCGCGGTCATGCTCGAAACGACGACGGCGTCAGTGAAGAGCGCGCTGCAGCGGGCCCGGGCCCGGCTGGAGGAAGTAGCCCCCGCAGCTGATCAGATCACCGAGCCGGACATGCCGCAGGCGCGGGCGCTGCTGGATGAGTACATCGCCGCGTTCGAGAACGCCGACGCCGCTGCCCTCGAGCGGCTGCTGGTCGAGGACGTCATCCTGGAGGCGACGCCGCTGCGGTCCTGGTTCTCGGGCCGCCGTGCCTGCATCCCGTTCCTGCGCGACCGCGTCCTCGGCGCCGCCGGCGACTGGCGGATGCTGGCCACCGGCGCCAACGGGCAGCCCGCCGCAGCGGTGTACGCGCGGGACGCTGACGGGCAGCTGCAGCCCTACGGCGTCTGCGTGCTGACCGTGACCGACCGCGGGATCAGCCAGGTTACCTCGTTCGGAAATCCTGGCCTGCTCGCAGTGTTCGGATTTCTTCCCGAGCCGGATATGACCGGACCATGGACACCCACCTTGAGGTAGTCGTCATCCCGGTCTCCGACGTGGACCGGGCCAAGGCCTTCTATTCCATGCCAACTCGGTTGTCTCGGCCATCCGTGTTTACGCCACCCCGGCGATGCAGGCAGGGCTCGATGACCTGGCCCAGCAAGACCCGGAGGCGCACTGCCCGCGGAAGTTCCCGCCTGTTCCGGTTTCTCGACGGCAACCTGACGGCGGCGGCGCTGCACGGGACGCCTGGTACTTGCAGCCAGCCGGAACGATAGCTGACTGCTGGTTTGCCGATCTCACCAGCGACATTGCCCTGTGGCGTTGGGAGGCCGCCAAGGGCGTGACGGAAACCGAGCCAGCAATCCGCGGACTGTACCCGCGCTAAATGACGGGCTCGGCACGCTCACGACCAGGGAACGCGAGGTGCTGGCGCTGATGGCCGAAGGCCGCTCCAACGCCGCGATCGCCGCGATCCTGGTGTTTCCGAGCGGTCCGTCGAAAAGCACGTGGGAAACATCTTCAGCAAGCTCGGCCTGCCCCCCCAGACGCCGACCACCGCCGGGTACTCGCCGTCCTCCGCTACTTGGAGTCCTGACCGGCTACATTGCCGTCCCCCATTGCTGAGGGTGCGGCAGAGGTGGTAGGACACGCCCTCATCACCGGTGGCCGATTGACTGCGCCAGGAGCCGGAGGGGAGATAAAGGAATCCGGCGGCTGATGCGTGTATGGGGTGTGGAGCAAACGTCGATGGAGTTCGCCGAGTTCTACGAGTCCGCCCGTGATGACTGCCTGCGGATCGTGCTGCTCAACGTCGGTGACCGGCTGCTTGCCGAGGAACTGGTCGCGGAGGGGTTCGCCCGGGCGTGGATGGCATGGCGGAAGGTGCGCGACCTGCAGGCGCCGCGGGCCTGGGTGGTGCGCGCGGCGCTGAACGTGAACGTGTCCCGGTGGCGGCGCCACCGGCGCGAGGTCGCCCTGGGCAGCCACGACAGCGCGATTCCGGCAGATCAGGACTCTGTGATGAGCGGCGAGCTGGTAGCCGCGCTTCGCCGGCTGCCGTTGCGTCAGCGCGAGGTCGTCACCCTGCGGCTGCTGCTCGACCTGGACACCGAGACCACGGCCAAGCTCCTAGGCATTGCCCCCGGGACCGTCAGCGCCCACCTGCACAAAGCGGTAGCGACGCTGCGATCCGCGATCCCGCATCACGATGATCAGGAGATACGGAAATGAACGACGACAGCGCGCTCGGCACCGTCCAGGACTCTCTCACCACGGCCAAGGACTCCCTCTCCGAGGTTCGGATGAGCACGCCGCTGGATACCATCGTGCGGCAGGGCCGGACAACACGCAGGCGCCGCAGGCTCATTGGCCTGGCCGGAACCGGGACGGTGGCGGTGACCGCGGTGCTGGCCGTTGGCCTGGCCAGCTCCGCACCGGTGCACGGCACAAGCACGATCCAAACCGCGGCCTTCACGCTGGTCAGCAACGCCAACGGCACGGCCACGCTGACCATCAAGCCGAAGGTGCTCCTCGAGCCCGGCACCCTGCAACGCGACCTCGCGCGAGACGGCATCTCCGCCAAGGTCACGGTGGGCAGCTTTTGCTCCTCCGACCCGGCCCCGGCCGGTCTCTTGCACGTCGTGTCCATCCCGCGGACCCGCTACGTTCGGACCATCACGATCAATCCCGCGGCAATGCCAGCCGGAACGGAGCTGAGCTTCGGTAACTTCCAGCTGACGAACGGTGAGCAGACCAACTTCGCGCTCATCGACAAGGGCTCTTACACCTGCACTGCTCACGCCACTCCGCTGCAGCCCCGCACCATTGCGATCTTCCTCAGGGGCGGAACATCGTGACGGCGAGCTGCAGCTTGTAGCGACCCCGTTCTGGCCCGGCTGGCACCGCGTCGTGCCCGCCCGGGCCAGATGCCTGTAGTGACTGGACCGGCGTTGCCTCAATGGCGGCCCGCTTGCTGATGTCGCCCCGATCGAGTTCATCCCTGATGATCGCTGACCGTACCGGGCATGGGCACGAGGAACGCGTCGTGACATAGGTCAGCGGTGCGAGGATTATAGCGCTGACCTGCGGAGGAGCGGTGGAGCGGGCGACCGGGATCGAACCGGCATGACCAGCTTGGAAGGCTGGGGCTCTACCATTGAGCTACGCCCGCGCAGCGGCTTGGCCGCCACACCGTAGCGTACCGTTCCCGCACGGCCGCAGTAGCCGCGCCCGCAGGCGCGCGAGGGGCGGGCGAGACCCGGTGCCCGTCCTGGGCTGATCGGACAGGATAGGCTTCGGCTGGCTTGACGGGATGTGGCGCAGCTTGGTTAGCGCGCCTGC